>NZ_CP067098.1:0-3750000 GCF_016615645.1 Pseudomonas sp. SW-3
GTGGAGCTTTTGCGCGATGAGCTGCCTGCCCAACAATTCAACACTTGGATCCGTCCACTACAGGTCGAAGCCGAAGGCGACGAGTTGCGTGTCTACGCACCGAATCGTTTTGTTCTCGACTGGGTCAACGAAAAGTACCTGGGCCGCGTCCTTGAACTGCTGGATGAGCATGGCAATGGCATCGCGCCCGCGCTCTCCTTATTAATAGGCAGCAAACGCAGTTCGGCACCGCGTGCGGCACCAAATGCACCGTTGGCCGCCGCTGCTTCCCAGGCTCAGGCCGCTCAAGCGCCTGTCAGCGCTCCAGCGCCACCCCCGGCGACCGCACCGACCAAGCGTGCGACGCAAAAAGTGGCGGAGGTCAGTGAAGAGCCGTCACGCGACAGCTTCGACCCGATGGCCGGCGCCAGCTCGCAACAGGCTCCTATTCGGTCCGAGCAGCGCACGGTGCAAGTCGAAGGCGCGCTCAAGCACACCAGTTACCTGAACCGCACGTTCACCTTCGAAAACTTTGTCGAGGGTAAGTCCAACCAGCTGGCCCGGGCTGCGGCCTGGCAGGTCGCGGATAACCCCAAGCACGGTTACAACCCGCTCTTCCTTTATGGCGGCGTCGGCTTGGGTAAGACTCACTTGATGCATGCTGTGGGTAACCATCTATTAAAGAAGAACCCGAATGCCAAGGTCGTGTACCTGCACTCGGAGCGATTCGTCGCCGACATGGTCAAGGCCCTGCAGCTGAACGCGATCAACGAGTTCAAACGCTTCTACCGTTCGGTGGATGCGCTGCTGATCGATGACATTCAGTTCTTTGCTCGCAAAGAGCGGTCCCAGGAAGAGTTTTTCCACACCTTCAACGCCCTGCTTGAAGGTGGCCAGCAGGTCATTCTTACCAGTGACCGCTACCCGAAAGAAATCGAAGGCCTTGAAGAGCGCCTTAAATCCCGCTTCGGCTGGGGCCTGACGGTTGCCGTCGAGCCGCCGGAGCTGGAAACCCGCGTCGCGATCCTGATGAAAAAGGCTGACCAGGCCAAAGTCGATCTGCCACACGATGCGGCGTTCTTTATTGCCCAGCGTATCCGCTCCAACGTCCGTGAGCTGGAAGGCGCGCTTAAACGCGTGATCGCACACTCGCACTTCATGGGCCGCGACATCACCATCGAGTTGATTCGCGAATCCCTGAAAGACCTGTTGGCGCTGCAAGACAAACTGGTCTCTGTGGATAACATTCAGCGCACGGTCGCCGAGTACTACAAGATCAAGATTTCCGATCTGCTGTCCAAGCGTCGTTCTCGCTCGGTCGCACGTCCGCGTCAGGTTGCAATGGCGTTGTCCAAAGAGTTGACTAACCACAGCCTGCCCGAAATCGGCGATGTGTTTGGTGGCCGCGACCATACGACCGTTTTGCACGCCTGCCGCAAGATCAACGAACTTAAGGAATCCGACGCGGACATCCGCGAGGACTACAAGAACCTGCTGCGTACACTGACTACTTGATGAACACCAGCGCAGCTTATTAAGGCAAGGGACTAGACCATGCATTTCACCATTCAACGCGAAGCCCTGTTGAAACCCCTGCAACTGGTCGCAGGCGTCGTCGAGCGCCGACAGACCTTGCCGGTGCTCTCCAACGTGCTGCTGGTTGTCGAAGGCCAGCAACTGTCGCTGACCGGTACCGACCTGGAAGTCGAGCTGGTCGGTCGTGTGCAACTCGAAGAGCCTGCGGACCCGGGTTCCATCACTGTGCCTGCGCGCAAGCTGATGGACATCTGCAAGAGCTTGCCGAACGATGCGCTGATCGACATTAAGGTCGATGAGCAGAAGCTCGTCGTGAAGGCCGGTCGTAGCCGCTTCACCCTGTCGACCCTGCCGGCCAACGATTTCCCTACGGTCGAAGAAGGCCCTGGCTCGCTGACTTGCAGCCTGGAGCAGAGCAAGCTGCGTCGTTTGATCGAACGCACCAGCTTCGCCATGGCCCAGCAGGACGTGCGTTATTACCTGAACGGCATGCTGCTGGAAGTGTCCGAAGGCATCATCCGCGCCGTGGCCACCGACGGTCACCGTCTGGCGATGTGCTCGATGAAGGCCGATATCGGTCAGCCGGATCGCCATCAGGTCATCGTGCCGCGCAAAGGTATCCTTGAACTCGCGCGCTTGCTGACCGAGCCGGACGGCATCGTCAGCATCGTGCTGGGTCAACACCACATCCGCGCGACCACCGGCGAGTTCACCTTCACTTCGAAACTGGTCGACGGTAAATTCCCTGATTACGAGCGCGTTCTGCCAAAAGGCGGCGACAAGCTGGTACTCGGTGATCGCCAAGCCCTGCGTGAAGCATTCAGCCGCACTGCGATCCTGTCCAACGAGAAGTACCGCGGTATCCGACTGCAATTGGCCAACGGCCAGCTGAAAATTCAGGCGAACAACCCGGAGCAGGAAGAAGCTGAAGAAGAAGTCGGCGTCGAGTACAACGGCGGCAATCTGGAAATCGGCTTCAACGTGAGCTACCTGCTCGACGTGCTGGGCGTGATGACCACCGAGCAGGTTCGCCTGATCCTGTCCGACTCGAACAGCAGTGCGCTGGTGCAAGAGTCCGACAACGATGACTCGGCCTACGTTGTCATGCCGATGCGTCTGTAATCATGCTCAGCAGAAGCTAGATGTCTTTAAGTCGCGTCTCGGTCACCGCGGTGCGTAATCTGCACCCGGTGACCTTCTCCCCCTCCCCCCGAATCAATATTCTTTACGGCGCCAACGGCAGCGGCAAAACCAGTGTTCTGGAAGCCATTCACCTGCTGGGGCTTGCCCGTTCGTTTCGTAGCACCCGATTGTTGCCCGTCATTCAGTACGAGCAATTGGCATGCACCGTATTTGGGCAGGTTGAATTGGCCGAGGGTGGCCATAGCGCGTTGGGGATATCTCGAGACAGGCAGGGCGAGTTTCAGATTCGCATCGACGGCCAGAATGCTCGCAGTGCGGCGCAACTGGCGGAGATCCTGCCGCTTCAGTTGATTAACCCGGACAGCTTCCGCTTGCTGGAAGGCGCACCGAAGATTCGTCGGCAGTTTCTCGACTGGGGTGTGTTCCACGTGGAACCGCGATTCATGTCCACCTGGCAGCGCTTGCAGAAGGCCCTGCGCCAGAGAAACTCTTGGCTGCGGCATGGTACACTTGACGCCGTTTCGCAAGCGGTTTGGGACAGGGAACTGTGCCAGGCCAGCGCTGAAATAGATGAATACCGCCGCGCTTACATCAAAGCCTTGAAACCAGTCTTTGAACAGACCTTGAGCGAACTGGTTGAGCTCGAGGGTTTGACGCTCAGCTATTACCGCGGTTGGGACAAGGACCGGGAGTTGAGTGCTGTGCTCGCCGGGTCCCTTCAGCGGGATCAGCAAATGGGTCATACCCAAGCCGGACCACAACGTGCTGATTTGCGCCTTAGGTTGGGTGCACATAACGCCGCGGACATCTTGTCCCGTGGTCAGCAGAAGTTGGTGGTCTGTGCATTGCGGATTGCCCAGGGGCACCTGGTAAGCCAGGCCCGACGCGGCCAGTGTATTTATCTGGTGGATGACCTGCCGTCCGAACTGGACGAGCACCACCGTCGCGCGCTTTGCCGCTTGCTGGAAGACTTACGCTGCCAGGTGTTTATCACCTGTGTAGATCACGAATTATTGAGGGACGGCTGGCAGACGGAAACGCCAGTCGCTCTGTTCCACGTGGAACAGGGCCGTATCACCCAGACCCACGACCATCGGGAGTGAAGGCATTGAGCGAAGAAAATACGAATACCTACGACTCAACGAGCATTAAGGTGCTGAAAGGCCTGGATGCCGTCCGTAAACGTCCTGGTATGTACATTGGTGACACCGACGATGGCAGCGGTCTGCACCACATGGTCTTCGAGGTAGTCGACAACTCCATCGATGAAGCGCTCGCTGGCCACTGTGACGACATCAGCATCATTATCCACCCGGATGAATCCATCACCGTTCGCGACAACGGTCGTGGCATCCCGGTAGACGTGCACAAAGAAGAAGGCGTTTCGGCAGCCGAGGTCATCATGACCGTGCTGCACGCCGGCGGTAAGTTCGACGACAACTCCTACAAAGTATCCGGCGGTCTGCACGGTGTAGGTGTTTCGGTGGTCAACGCCCTGTCCGAAGAGCTGGTCCTGACCGTTCGCCGCAGCGGCAAGATTTGGGAACAGACGTACATTCACGGCGTTCCGAAAGAGCCGATGAAAATTGTTGGTGAGAGCGAAACCACCGGCACCCAGATCCACTTCAAACCGTCCGATCTGACCTTCAAGAATATCCACTTCAGCTGGGACATCCTGGCCAAGCGGATTCGTGAACTGTCCTTCCTCAACTCCGGTGTCGGTATCGTCCTCAAGGATGAGCGCAGCGGCAAGGAAGAGCTGTTCAAGTATGAAGGTGGCCTGCGTGCGTTCGTTGAATACCTGAACACCAACAAGACTCCGGTCAACCAGGTGTTCCACTTCAACATCCAGCGCGAAGACGGCATCGGCGTGGAAATCGCCCTGCAGTGGAACGACAGCTTCAACGAGAACCTGTTGTGCTTCACCAACAACATTCCACAGCGCGATGGCGGTACTCACTTGGTGGGTTTCCGCTCCGCACTGACGCGTAACTTGAACACCTACATCGAAGCGGAAGGTCTGGCGAAGAAGCACAAGGTCGCGACCACCGGTGACGATGCCCGTGAAGGCCTGACCGCAATCATTTCGGTGAAAGTCCCGGATCCGAAGTTCAGCTCCCAGACCAAAGACAAGCTGGTGTCTTCCGAAGTGAAGACCGCGGTCGAACAGGAAATGGGCAAGTACTTCTCCGACTTCCTGCTGGAAAACCCGAACGAGGCCAAACTGGTCGTCGGCAAGATGATCGACGCGGCTCGCGCTCGTGAAGCGGCGCGTAAAGCCCGCGAGATGACCCGTCGCAAAGGCGCGCTGGATATCGCCGGCCTGCCGGGCAAACTGGCTGACTGCCAGGAAAAAGACCCTGCCCTGTCAGAACTGTACCTCGTGGAAGGTGACTCTGCTGGCGGCTCCGCCAAGCAGGGTCGCAACCGCCGGACCCAGGTCCTGCCGTTGAAAGGCAAGATCCTGAACGTCGAGAAGGCGCGCTTCGACAAGATGATCTCTTCGCAAGAAGTGGGCACCTTGATCACCGCGCTGGGCTGCGGCATCGGCCGCGACGAATACAACATCGCCAAGCTGCGTTACCACAACATCATCATCATGACCGATGCTGACGTCGACGGTTCGCACATCCGTACCCTGCTGCTGACCTTCTTCTTCCGTCAGTTGCCGGAACTGATCGAGCGCGGCTACATCTATATCGCTCAGCCGCCGCTGTACAAGGTCAAGAAAGGCAAGCAAGAGCAATACATCAAAGACGACGACGCCATGGAAGAGTACATGACGCAGTCGGCCCTGGAAGACGCGAGCCTGCACCTGAACGAGGATGCTCCGGGTATTTCCGGACCTGCCCTTGAGCGTCTCGTGAACGACTTCCGTCTGGTAATGAAGACTCTCAAGCGTCTGTCGCGACTGTACCCACAGGAACTGACCGAGCACTTCATCTATCTGCCTGCTGTCAGTCTGGAGCAATTGTCTGATCACGCAGCGATGCAGAATTGGATGGCCCAGTACGAAGTCCGTCTGCGCACTGTCGAGAAGTCTGGCCTGGTCTACAAAGCCAGCCTGCGTGAAGACCGTGAACGTAACGTCTGGCTGCCAGAGGTCGAACTGATCTCCCACGGCTTGTCGAACTACGTCACCTTCAACCGCGACTTCTTCGGCAGCAACGATTACAAAACCGTTGTATCCCTGGGCGCTCAACTGAGCACCTTGCTGGACGACGGTGCGTACATCCAGCGTGGCGAGCGCAAAAAGCCGGTCACCGAGTTCAAGGAAGCCCTTGAATGGCTGATGGCTGAAAGCACCAAGCGTCACACCATCCAGCGATACAAAGGTCTGGGCGAAATGAACCCGGATCAGCTGTGGGAAACCACCATGGACCCAAGCCAGCGCCGGATGCTCAAAGTGACCATCGAAGACGCCATTGGCGCAGACCAGATCTTCAACACCCTGATGGGTGATGCGGTCGAACCTCGTCGTGACTTCATCGAAAGCAACGCCTTGGCGGTGTCTAACCTGGATTTCTAATCCGGCAGCTCATTGCTAATTGAAAAAGGCCAACGCTCAACGTTGGCCTTTTTTATACCTTCAAAGATGATCGCAGAGCCAAACACATCGCAAATCGCAGGCATAAAAAAACCGGCTATATCAGCCGGTTTTTTTGCGCCCGAAAAAAACTTATGCACCATTTCCGGAGTTTTATGAGTTTAAGAAATATATATATAAATCATAAAGATACGCTCATAAAACGTTAATTTTCGGTAAAACGGTACACAGGTTATCCACAGAATCTCAGACAGCCACTTGATCGTTGGCCGAGGGGGCAGCTGGGGCGGCTGGCAGCGAACCCATTTCCCGCTGCATCTGTTCGTTCCAGCTCTGCACACGGTCATTCAGATCGGCAATGGCGCGCGGCCCACTGCCCACGGCGTACATCGGCTCGCCAATGATCACGGTGATGACGCCCTGCTTCTTCGCCCAACCAGTTTTCGGCCAGAACTTGCCGGCATTGTGCGCAATCGGCAGGACTGGAAGTGCGGCATTGACCGCCAATGCGGTGCCACCGCGTGAGAACTTGCCGATGGTGCCATAAGGAACGCGAGTCCCTTCGGGGAAGATCAGCACCCAGACGCCATCCTTCAGCAATTCATGTCCCTTCTTCGCCACATGCTTGAGCGCAGCTTTCGGATTGTCGCGGTCGATAGCGATCGGTCGCAACATGGCCATGGCCCAGCCGAAGAATGGCACGAACAGCAATGAGCGCTTGAGCACTTGGCTCAATGGCTCGAAGTAGGCAGAGAGAAAGAAGGTCTCCCAGGTGCTCTGGTGGTTCGACTGAATCACGCAGGGCTGGTCAGGCACGTTCTCGGCGCCCCTTACTTCGTAGCTGATGCCCAGAAAGACTTTGCTCAGCCACAAGGCGCAACGGCACCAGTACACATTGATGAAGCGATACCGCGCCTTGAACGGCAGAAACGGCGCGATTAAAAAGCTCAGGCTGCACCAAAGCAAGGAGCTGGTGCCCAGCAGCAGGTAAAAGAGGAAGGTTCTGATGGCCTGCAGTATCGACATGGCGACATTTACCGTTGCGGGCACTGCCCGCCTATTCAAGCGCACTCCCGATCAATCCTTGGTCAGGAACAATCGAAGCACTCTAATTGTGGATAAGTTCTGCGGCAATCGCCGCAAGATCGTCAAAAATCAAGGTGCCCACCGGCAGGGTCTTGCCCAGAGTCTTTTCGCCTTTCCCGGTCTTTACCAAAACTGGCTGAGAGTCGACGGCTTTGGCGGCTTCCAGGTCACCAAGGGTATCGCCGACGAACCATAGATGAGTCAGCGATACGTTGTAATGAGCGGCGATGGTTTTCAACATCCCGGGTTTTGGCTTGCGGCAATCGCAGCCGTCGTCCGGCCCGTGCGGGCAGTAGACAATCAGCCCGACCTCGCCGCCCTGCTCCGCCACCAACGAACGCAAGCGCTCGTGCATAGCGTCCAGGGTTGCGATGTCGTAATAGCCGCGAGCGATGCCCGACTGGTTGGTAGCCACCGCCACCGTCCAGCCGGCCTTGCTCAACTGCGCGATGGCTTCGATCGAACCGGGGAGCGGAATCCACTCCTCCACCGACTTGATGTAAGCGTCGGAGTCGTAATTGATCACCCCGTCCCGATCGAGAATCAGCAGTTTCAACAGCAGTCCCTCAGCCCAGCATCGAAATGTCGGCAACGCCGAGGAACAGTCCACGCAGGCGCGCCAGCAATGCGTAACGGTTGGCGCGGACCTTGGCGTCTTCAGCGTTGACCATCACGGCCTCGAAGAACGCATCCACCGGCTCGCGCAAGGCAGCCAGACGGGCCAGCGATTCGCTGTACTGACGGGCAGCGGCCATCGGCTGTACAGCCTGGTCAGCCTGCTGGATCGCCGAGTACAGGGAGAACTCGTTGGCATTGTCGAAGTACTTGGCTTCCACGACCGAAGGAATGGAGCCTTCGACCTTGCTCAGCAAGTTCGAAACGCGTTTGTTCACTGCGGCCAGGGCTGCGGCTTCCGGCAATTTGCGGAACGCTTCCACGGCTTGTACGCGCTGATCGAAGTCCAGGGCAGAACCCGGTTTCAGGGCACGGACCGACAGGTAAGTCCCGACATCCACGCCTTCGTCTTCGTAACGGGCACGCAGACGGTCGAAGATGAATTCCAGCACAGAATCGTTGAGGCCGGCAGCCTTGACCTTGGTACCGAACGCATTCACGGCGAATGCCACGGCGTCGTTCAGGTCGAGGTCGAGCTTCTTGTCGATCAGGATGCGCAACACGCCGAGTGCAGCACGACGCAGGGCATACGGGTCTTTGCTGCCGGTTGGCAGCATGCCGATGCCGAAGATACCGACCAGGGTATCGAGCTTGTCGGCGATGGCCACGGCCGCACCGGTCAGGGTGGTCGGCAGTTCAGCACCGGCACCGCGCGGCATGTATTGCTCGTTCAGGGCCAGTGCGACTTCTTCCGGCTCGCCATCGTTGAGGGCGTAGTAGTAACCGGCGACGCCTTGCATCTCCGGGAACTCACCGACCATCTCGGTCGCCAGGTCGCACTTGGACAGCAGGCCGGCACGGGAAGCCCAGGCTGCGTTGCCGCCAATGCGTTGCGCGATGAACGCGGCCAGTTTGGAAACGCGCTCGGCCTTGTCGTAGACGCTGCCGAGTTTTTCCTGGAACACCACGTTCTGCAGGCGCAGGTTGAAGTCTTCGAGTTTCTGCTTCTTGTCTTGCTTGAAGAAGAACTCGGCGTCGGTCAGGCGTGGACGAACCACTTTCTCGTTACCGGCGATGATCTGCTGCGGGTCTTTGCTTTCGATGTTGGCCACGGTGATGAAACGTGGCAGCAACTTGCCGTCGGCATCCAGCAGGCAGAAGTACTTCTGGTTGTCCTGCATGGTGGTGATCAGGGCTTCTTGTGGCACGTCGAGGAAACGTTCCTCGAACGAGCACACCAGCGGCACCGGCCATTCGACCAGCGCGGTCACTTCGTCGAGCAAGGCTGGAGGAACGATGGCAGTACCTTCCTGCATCGTCGCCAGCTCTTCGGTGCGTTTGCTGATCAGCTCGCGACGCTCGTTGGCATCGGCCAGTACGTAGGCGGCACGCAGGTCGCTCAGGTAATTGGCCGGCGAAGTGATACGCACGCTTTCCGGGTGATGGAAGCGGTGACCACGGGAATCACGACCGGACTTCTGGGCGAGGATCGTGCAATCGATGACCTGGTCACCGAGCAGCATTACCAGCCACTGGGTCGGACGAACGAATTCTTCCTTGCGAGCACCCCAGCGCATGCGCTTGGGGATCGGCAGGTCGTTCAGCGAATCTTCAACGATGGTCGGCAGCAGGCTCGCAGTCGGCTTGCCGGCGATGCTTTGGCTGTAACGCAGTTTCGGGCCGCTTTGATCGATTTCGCTCAGGTCGACGCCGCATTTCTTGGCGAAGCCCAGTGCTGCTTGAGTCGGGTTGCCTTCGGCATCGAACGCGGCCTGACGTGGCGGGCCGTCGAGGTTGATGCTGCGGTCCGGTTGCTGAGTCGCCAGCGAGGTGATCAGCACAGCCAGACGACGTGGTGCGGCGTAGACGGTTTTGGTCTCGTAGTTCAGGCCCGCGGCTTGCAGGCCCTTGTCGATACCGGCCAGGAACGCGTCGGCCAGGGTGTTCAGGGCTTTGGGTGGCAGTTCTTCGGTGCCCAGTTCAACCAGAAAATCTTGAGCACTCATTGTGCAGCCTCCAGCTTGGCCAGTACTTCGTCACGCAGGTCCGGGGTCGCCATCGGGAAGCCCAGCTTGGCGCGAGCCAGCAGGTAGGCTTGCGCAACGGAACGCGCCAGGGTGCGCACACGCAGGATGTATTGCTGACGCGCGGTCACCGAGATCGCCCGGCGCGCATCCAGCAGGTTGAAGGTATGGGAGGCCTTCAACACCATTTCGTAGCTCGGCAATGGCAGCGGCTGTTCGAGTTCGATCAGGCGCTTGGCTTCGCTTTCGTAGAAGTCGAACAGTTCGAACAGCTTCTCGACGTTGGCGTGTTCGAAGTTGTAGGTCGACTGCTCCACTTCGTTCTGGTGGAACACGTCGCCGTAAGTCACTTTACCGAACGGACCGTCAGCCCAGACCAGGTCGTAGACCGAGTCCACGCCTTGCAGGTACATGGCCAGACGTTCCAGACCGTAAGTGATCTCGCCGGTCACCGGGTAGCACTCGATGCCGCCCGCTTGCTGGAAGTAAGTGAACTGCGTCACTTCCATGCCGTTGAGCCAGACTTCCCAGCCCAGACCCCAGGCGCCCAGTGTCGGCGATTCCCAGTTGTCTTCGACGAAGCGGATGTCGTGGACCAACGGGTCCAGGCCGACGTGCTTGAGGGAGCCCAGGTAAAGTTCCTGGAAGTTGTCCGGGTTCGGCTTCAGGACTACCTGGAACTGGTAGTAGTGCTGCAGACGATTCGGGTTTTCGCCGTAGCGGCCGTCAGTCGGGCGACGACTGGGCTGCACATAAGCGGCGTTCCAGGTTTCCGGGCCAATGGCGCGCAGGAATGTAGCGGTGTGGAAAGTGCCGGCGCCTACTTCCATATCGTAGGGCTGAAGTACCACACAACCTTGCTCGGCCCAGTATTGCTGGAGGGCGAGGATCAAGTCTTGGAAGGTACGCACGGCTGGCGTAGGCTGGCTCACGAAATTCACCTGTTTCTTGGGCTGCGATTTAAAGAGCGGGAGTATACCCGATTCGGTCCTGCGCACGCCCCCTGGAGCCTTATGCCACGCTGCTTTTGGTGTTCCGAAGATCCGCTGTACATGGCTTATCACGATCAGGAGTGGGGCACGCCGCTACGCGATGCGCAGGGTTTGTTCGAGTTACTTTTGCTCGAAGGGTTCCAGGCCGGCCTTTCCTGGATCACCGTGCTGCGAAAACGTGAGCGATATCGCGAGGTGTTGTTCGGCTTCGACGTACAACGGGTGGCGCAGATGAGCGACGCGGAAATCGATGAATTGATGCTCGATCCGGGCATTATTCGCAATCGCCTCAAACTCAACGCCGCCCGACGCAACGCCCAGGCTTGGCTGGCGCTGGAGGACCCGGTAACGTTTCTCTGGTCCTTCGTCGGCGGCACGCCTGTGATCAATCATTTCAAGGATCGCACCGAAGTGCCGGCGGTCACGCCGACGGCGGTGGAGATGAGCAAAGGCTTGAAAAAGGCCGGCTTCACGTTCGTCGGTCCGACCATTTGCTACGCACTGATGCAGGCCTCGGGCATGGTCATGGACCACACGCAAGACTGCGACCGCTACGCTCAGCTCGCCAACGGCGGTTAGAATGGCCGCCTCGCGCACCGCACAAGATCAGGAGTGACCTGTGGATAAGTTTAAAGGCGCCTTGCTGGTAGGCGCTCTGCGGCTGTTTGCCCTGCTCCCGTGGCGGGCAGTGCAAGCCGTGGGCTCGGCCATTGGCTGGGTCATGTGGAAAACACCCAACCGTTCCCGCGATGTGGTGCGGATCAACCTCGCCAAGTGCTTCCCCGAAATGGACCCGGCTGAACGCGAGCGTCTGGTTGGCCAGAGCCTGAAAGACATCGGCAAGTCACTGACCGAAAGCGCCTGCGCCTGGATCTGGCCGGCCCAGCGTTCCATCGACCTGGTGCGTGAAGTCGAAGGGCTCGATGTGTTGAAGGACGCCCTCGCCTCCGGCAAGGGCGTGGTCGGCATCACCAGCCACCTGGGTAATTGGGAAGTGTTGAACCACTTCTATTGCAACCAGTGCAAACCGATCATTTTCTACCGACCGCCGAAACTGAAAGCGGTGGATGATCTGCTGCGCAAACAGCGGGTGCAATTGGGTAACCGCGTGGCCGCTTCCACCAAGGAAGGCATCCTCAGCGTCATCAAGGAAGTGCGCAAAGGTGGTGCAGTGGGTATTCCCGCTGACCCGGAACCAGCCGAATCCGCTGGGATATTCGTACCTTTTTTCGCCACCCAGGCGCTGACCAGCAAGTTCGTACCGAACATGCTCGCCGGCGGTAAAGCGGTCGGCGTGTTCTTGCATGCCCTGCGCCTGCCGGACGGTTCAGGTTACAAGGTGATCCTGGAAGCCGCGCCCGAAGCCATGTACAGCACCGATACCGAAACGTCGTGCGCAGCCATGAGCCAGGTGGTCGAGCGGTATGTGCGGGCCTATCCGAGCCAGTACATGTGGAGCATGAAGCGCTTCAAGAAGCGGCCACCCGGTGAAGAGCGTTGGTATTGAGTTGATTGGCATGATCTGTGGATAACTTGTAGGAGCAAGGCTTGCCCGCGAAAGCGATATAGCATCCAGCATCAATGTTGAATGTAATGACCTCTTCGCGGGCAAGCCTCGCTCCCACAGGGGGCAGGTTATCCACAACGGTTCATACAAGGGCGCAAAAGATGTCCGAGCACCGCAAATCGTTTCGCATCAAGATCACTCACGAAAGCTTAGGCGAATGCCTCGGTCAGACACGTAACCTGTCGGCCACGGGTGTCTACGTCAAGCATCCCGGCTTGTCGTCGTTGCCTAAAGGCGCGGTGGTTTTTGGACAGGTGCAGGGCTTGCCCACCGGTGCGCCACGCGTGCGCATGGAAGTGGTGCTGGTCGACGCCGATGGCATCGGCCTGCGTTACCTCTGATCAGTGCGCCTGACGCTCAAGCTTCTTCAGAAACACCGTCATCTCCTTCTCTGCCTGCTTGTCGCCATGCGCACGGGCGGCTTCCAGGCCCTGCTCCCACGCCAGACGCGCAGCTGGAAAGTCGGCCAGTGCCAGATGGGCCTTGCCTAACAACTTCCAGGCCGCCGAATACTTTGGATCGAACTCGACGCAACGCTGGAAATGCTCGGCGGCCTTGGCGTTTTCCCCAAGATCCAGATAACCCTTGCCCAGGCCGAAGCGCAGCAATGAGTTATCCACACCCTTGGCGAGCATTTTTTCCAGGGATTCGAGCATGGGGGGTTCCTTGTTGAGGTGTGTCAGGCGTTGATCTGTTTTAGTGAGGCCGCCTTCGCGAGCAGGCTCGCTCCCACAATTGATCTTCAGTGAACACGAATTTGGTGTGCGGCGAAAATCCCACTGTGGGAGCGAGCCTGCTCGCGAAGAGGCCCGCGCAGACACCAAAAATGCTTGATCAGAAGAAGCTGAGCCCCACATGGAACAGCTTCTCCACATCCCGAATATGCTTCTTATCCACAAGGAACAAAATCACATGGTCGCCCGCCGCGATCACTGTGTTGTCATGCGCAATGATCACTTCCTCATCACGAATGATCGCGCCAATCGTCGTCCCCGGCGGCAAACCGATGTTCTGGATCGCCTTGCCAATCACCTTGCTCGATTTTTCATCACCATGGGCAATCGCCTCGATGGCCTCCGCCGCGCCGCGGCGCAATGAGTGCACGCTGACGATATCGCCGCGCCGCACGTGGGCCAGCAGCGTGCCGATGGTCGCCAGTTGCGGGCTGATGGCAATGTCGATATCGCCGCCCTGGATCAAGTCCACGTAAGCCGGATTGTTGATGATCGTCATCACCTTCTTCGCGCCCAGGCGCTTGGCCAGCAGCGAGGACATGATGTTGGCTTCGTCATCGTTGGTCAGGGCCAGGAAGATGTCTGCGTCGGCAATGTTCTCTTCCATCAGCAAGTCGCGGTCGGAAGCACTGCCCTGCAACACCACGGTGCTGTCGAGGGTGTCCGAGAGATGGCGGCAGCGGGCCGGGTTCATCTCGATGATCTTCACTTGGTAGCGGCTTTCGATCGCCTCGGCCAGGCGTTCACCGATCTGCCCGCCACCGGCGATGACGATGCGCTTGTAGGTTTCATCCAGACGGCGCATTTCACTCATCACCGCGCGGATATTTGCCTTGGCAGCAATGAAAAACACTTCGTCATCCGCCTCGATCACCGTATCGCCCTGGGGCAGGATCGGCCGATCGCGGCGGAAAATCGCTGCAACCCGGGTTTCAACATTGGGCATGTGTTCCCGCAACTGGCGCAGTTGCTGGCCCACCAACGGTCCGCCGTAGTAGGCCTTCACCGCCACCAGTTGCGCTTTGCCTTCGGCGAAGTCGATCACCTGCAACGCGCCCGGATGCTGGATCAGGCGCTTGATGTAATTGGTGACAACCTGTTCCGGGCTGATCAGCACGTCCACCGGAATCGCTTCGTTATCGAACAGCTCGGAGCGCGTCAGGTACGCGGCTTCGCGGACCCGGGCAATCTTGGTCGGGGTATGGAACAGGGTGTGGGCGACCTGACAGGCCACCATGTTGGTTTCGTCGCTGTTGGTTACTGCCACCAGCATGTCGGCATCGTCCGCGCCGGCCTGACGCAGCACCGTCGGCAACGAGCCGCGGCCCTGCACGGTACGGATGTCCAGCCGATCGCCGAGGTCGCGCAGGCGTTCGCCGTCGGTGTCGACCACGGTAATGTCGTTGGCCTCGCTGGCCAGATGTTCTGCCAGCGAACCGCCGACCTGGCCTGCGCCGAGGATGATGATTTTCATCCAGTCACTCCCTTATAAACCGGTTAACCGCGCGCGGCGGCGATCTTGATCAGCTTGGCGTAATAGAACCCGTCGTGGCCGCCTTCCTGGGCCAGCAACTGGCGACCGTGAGGTTGCTTGATACCGGCCGCCGTGGCGAGGTCCAGTTCACGCGCACCCGGCGTGCGAGCGAGGAAGGCTTCGATGACTTCAGTGTTCTCGGTCGGCAGCGTGGAGCAGGTGGCGTAAAGCAGAATCCCGCCGACTTCCAGAGTTATCCACATGGCGTCCAGCAGCTCGCCCTGAAGCACCGCGAGTGCAGCGATGTCATCCGGTTGGCGAGTCAGCTTGATGTCGGGGTGACGTCGGATCACGCCAGTCGCCGAGCATGGCGCATCCAGCAAAATGCGCTGGAAGGGTTTGCCGTCCCACCAGGTCGCCGTGTCGCGGCCGTCGGCGGCGATCAGCTCGGCGCTCAGGCCCAGGCGTGCGAGGTTCTCGCGCACGCGCACCAGACGCTTGGCTTCCAGATCCACGGCCACGACGCCCGCCAGTTTTGGCTCGGCTTCGAGGATGTGGCAGGTCTTGCCGCCCGGTGCGCAGCAGGCATCCAGTACCCGTTGGCCCGGCGCGAGGTCGAGCAGATCGGCGGCCAATTGCGCCGCCTCGTCCTGCACGCTGATCCAGCCTTCGGCGAAGCCTGGCAGGCTGCGCACGTCGGCGGCAGCTTCGAGAATGATGCCGTCCTGACTGTAGACGCACGGCGTAGCGGCGATGCCGGCCTCAGTCAGCAGCCCAAGGTAAGCGTCGCGGGCGTGATGGCGGCGGTTGACCCGCAGAATCATCGGTGGATGCGCATTGTTCGCCGCGCAAATGGCTTCCCATTGCTCAGGCCAGAATGCCTTGAGGGATTTTTGCAGCCAGCGCGGGTGGGCGGTGCGCACCACCGGGTCGTGTTCCAGCTCGGCCAGCAACGCTTCGCTTTCACGCTGGGCGCGGCGCAACACGGCGTTGAGCAAGGCCTTGGCCCAAGGCTTTTTCAGCTTGTCGGCGCAACCGACGGTTTCGCCGATGGCGGCGTGGGCCGGGACGCGGGTGTAGAGCAGTTGATAGAGGCCGACCAGCAGCAGCGCCTCGACATCGGCGTCCGCTGCCTTGAACGGCTTCTGCAGCAGCTTGGCCGCCAACGCCGACAAACGTGGTTGCCAGCGCGCCGTGCCGAAGGCCAGGTCCTGGGTGAAGCCGCGATCACGGTCTTCAACCTTGTCCATTTGTGTCGGCAGCGAACTGTTGAGTGAGGCTTTTCCGTTAAGAACAGCGGCAAGTGCCTTGGCGGCGGCCAGACGTGGATTCATTGAGCGTCCGCCGCTTGACCGAGCACGGTGCCGACGGCGAATTTCTCACGACGGCTGTTGAACAAGTCGCTGAAGTTCAGCGCCTTGCCCCCGGGCAATTGCAGACGGGTCAGGCATAGGGCTTGCTCACCGCAGGCGACGAGCAAGCCGTCCTTGCTGGCGCTGAGGATTTGCCCCGGTGCGCCCTGCCCTTCAGCGAGGCTCGCGGCCAGCACTTTCAGCGCTTCGCCGTTCAGCGTGCTGTGGGTGATCGGCCACGGGTTGAACGCGCGGACCAGGCGTTCCAGCTCAACCGCCGGACGGCTCCAGTCGATGCGTGCTTCGTCTTTGTTCAATTTGTGAGCATACGTTGCAAGACTGTCATCCTGCACTTCGCCTTCCAGCGTTCCGGCGGCGAGGCCGGCAATCGCCTGGATCACGGCCGGTGGGCCCATTTCGGCGAGACGGTCGTGGAGGCTGCCGCCGGTGTCTTCGGCGGTGATCGGCGTGGTGACTTTCAGCAGCATCGGCCCGGTGTCGAGGCCCAGTTCCATGCGCATCACGGTCACGCCGCTTTCACTGTCGCCTGCTTCGACCGCACGCTGGATCGGCGCCGCCCCGCGCCAGCGTGGCAGCAACGAAGCGTGGCTGTTGATGCAACCCAGGCGCGGAATATCCAGCACCGCTTGCGGCAGGATCAAGCCATAGGCGACCACCACCAGCAAGTCCGGCTTGAGTGCGGCCAGTTCAGCCTGGGCGTCTTCGTTGCGCAGCGTTGGCGGTTGCAACACCGGGATGTTGTTTTCCAGTGCGAGTTGCTTGACCGGGCTTGGCATCAGCTTTTGCCCACGGCCCGCCGGACGGTCCGGCTGGGTGTAAACCGCGACGACTTCGTAAGGGCTGGCGAGCAGGGCCTTGAGGTGTTCGGCGGCGAATTCCGGGGTGCCGGCAAAGACGATGCGCAGTGGCTCAGTCATGGGAGCAATCTCTGAAAAGAAAAAGGCTTGCCGCAGCAAGCCTTTGAAAGAAGGGCATCAAGCGTTCTGGCGATGGAGCTTTTCCAGTTTCTTCTTGATTCGGTCGCGTTTGAGGTTCGACAGGTAGTCGACGAACAATTTGCCGTTGAGGTGGTCGCATTCGTGCTGGATGCACACGGCGAGCAGACCTTCGGCAATCAGTTCGTAAGGCTTGCCGTCGCGGTCCAGGGCCTTGACCTTGACCTTCTGCGGGCGATCGACGTTTTCGTAGAAGCCCGGCACCGAGAGGCAGCCTTCCTGGTATTGCTCCATCTCGTCGGTCAGCGGTTCGAACTCGGGGTTGATGAACACCCGTGGTTCGCTGCGGTCTTCGGAGAGGTCCATCACGACGATACGTTTGTGCACGTTGACCTGGGTCGCGGCGAGGCCGATGCCTGGCGCTTCATACATTGTTTCAAACATGTCATCGACCAACTGACGCACTTCGTCGTCCACTACGGCCACAGGTTTGGCGATAGTGCGCAGGCGCGAGTCGGGAAATTCGAGGATGTCTAAAATGGCCATAAGCTTAATTGCTGCACGTGTGAGGTAAAGTCGGGTCGATGGCCTGGCAGGTCCGAAGATGCAGGCTACCGTTGTGAAGCGTAGCTCCTTTTCTTTTATCAAAGAGTCAGGAGCGAGCCACGAGGGCTCTGGCGTTTCACGCGAACGCACATAATAAAGGGATTCACCGCATGAGGAAATCACTACTCGCCTTGCTCCTTCTGGCCTCGGCCGGTTTGGCGCACGGGCAAGTGCAACTCAAGGAAGGTTTTCCACAGCAATACACCGTGGTGACGGGTGACACTCTCTGGGACATTTCCGGAAAATTCCTCCGGGAGCCGTGGAAGTGGCCGGAACTGTGGCAAGCCAATCCTCAGATCGAAAACCCTAATCTCATCTATCCCGGCGACTCGCTGTCGCTGGTCAATGTCAACGGCCAGCCCCGCCTGACCCTCAATCGCGGGGCTTCGCGCGGCACCATCAAGCTCTCGCCTCGGGTGCGCAGCTCGCCGGTGGCCGATGCGATCCCGAGCATTCCGCTGCAATCGATCAACAGCTTTTTGCTGAGCAACCGCATCGTCGACAAGGTCGAGGACTTCGACAAGGCGCCTTATATCGTCGCCGGCGATGCCGAACGCGTGCTCAGTGGCACCGGTGACCGCATTTTCGCCCGTGGCCATTTCGACCCGAACCAGCCGGTCTACGGCATCTTCCGCCAGGGCAAGGTCTACACCGATCCCGATAGCAAAGAGTTTTTGGGGATCAATGCTGATGACATCGGCGGTGGCGAGATTGTGGCCACCGAGGGCGACGTCGCCACCCTGGCACTGCAACGCACGACTCAGGAAGTGCGTCTCGGCGACCGTTTGTTCAGCGGCGAAGAACGGTCCATCAACTCGACCTTCATGCCCAGTGCGCCAAAAACCGAGATCAATGGCTTGATCATCGATGTGCCGCGCGGGGTTACCCAGATTGGCGCGCTGGATGTGGTTACCCTGAACAAAGGTCAGCGTGATGGCCTGGCCGAAGGCAACGTGCTGGTGGTGATGAAAACCGGTGAAACCGTACGCGACCGGATCACTGGCCAGCCACTGAAAATCCCCGATGAGCGTGCCGGTTTGCTGATGGTGTTCCGCACTTACGACAAGCTCAGTTACGGGCTGGTACTCAACGCATCGCGCTCTCTGGCGGTGATGGATAAGGTGCGAAATCCGTAAGCAGGCTCCACAAGTTACCAACAGAGTTATCCACAGCTTATTCCCGTTTGAACGGGGCTCATAACGATCAAGGATGATCCATGTCGCTGTCTGCCGTCACACCGGTTTCCCCTGCGGAACTGGAAGCTCGTTTACGTCTGCACCGATTGCCAGAACTCGGCCCGGCGCGTTTCAAGAAATTGCTCGAAGCCTTCGGCTCGGCGTCTAAAGCCATCAGCGCGCCCGCCAGCGCCTGGCGTTCGCTGGGCTTGCCGCTGGCGTGCGCCGAGGCACGGCGCGTCAATGAAGTACGCGATGGCGCGGCCCACGCATTGGCCTGGCTAGAGCGCTCGGGCCAGCATTTACTGATGTGGGACCAGCCTGAGTACCCGGCGCTGCTGGCGGAAATCAGCGATGCGCCGCCGCTGTTATTTGTGGCAGGCGATCCCGACATTCTGGAAAAACCGCAATTGGCGATGGTCGGCAGTCGGCGCGCCTCGCGACCGGGCATGGACACTGCGGCGGCGTTTTCGCGCAGCCTGGCCGGCGCCGGTTTCGTCATCACCAGCGGTCTGGCGCTAGGCATCGATGCCGCCGCGCATCAAGCCGCGCTGGACGTGGGCGGGCGAACGGTCGGGGTCCTTGGCACGGGACTTGAAAAGTTTTATCCACAGCGCAATCGGCGGCTGGCGGACGCCATGATCGCCTCGGGCAGCGCAGTGCTTTCCGAGTTCCCGCTGGATGCCGGCCCCAGCGCCGGAAACTTCCCCCGGCGCAACCGGATCATCAGCGGTTTATCCCTCGGGGTGCTGGTGGTCGAAGCGAGTGTCGCCAGCGGTTCATTGATAACGGCGAGGCTGGCGGCGGAGCAAGGACGCGAGGTGTACGCGATCCCGGGGTCGATCCACCACCCTGGCGCCAAGGGTTGTCATCAGCTGATCCGTGACGGTGCGGTATTGGTGGAAACCACCGAGCATATCCTCGAAGCCTTGCGCGGCTGGCAACGGTTGCCGTTGTCCACAGAGACGCTGCAAGCACCCACTCATCCACTGCTCCTGTTGCTTCACGCCGCGCCCCACACCAGCGAAGCGTTGTCGGTCAGCAGTGGCTGGGCCTTGTCCAAAGTGCTGGCAGCGTTGACGGAGCTGGAAATGGACGGCCGGGCGGTGTGCGAAAGCGGGCGCTGGTTTGCGCGGGTGAGCTAGGTTTTATAAGGAAGATCGGTAAACTGCGCAGAGCCTTATTCCGGAGAGTTTTTCATGGTCAACAGTTGGCGCGTGCAACAAGCCGCACAAGCCGTTCGCGCAGGGGCAGTGATTGCCTATCCAACCGAAGCGGTCTGGGGCCTGGGTTGCGATCCGTGGGATGAAGAAGCGGTCTATCGTCTGTTGATGATCAAAGGCCGGTCTGTGGAAAAGGGCCTGATTCTGGTAGCCGACAATATTCGTCAGTTCGACTTCCTGTTCGAAGACTTCCCGGAACTGTGGATGGACCGCATGGCCAGCACTTGGCCGGGGCCGAATACCTGGCTGGTGCCGCATCAGAATCTGTTGCCGCAGTGGATTACCGGCGTGCATGAAACCGTAGCGCTTCGCGTCAGCGACCACCCGCTGGTGCGGGATCTGTGCGCGGTGGTCGGGCCGCTGGTGTCGACCTCGGCTAACCCTCAGGGTCGGCCAGCGGCGCGGACGCGAATTCGCGTCGAGCAGTATTTCCGTGGGCAAGTGGACTACGTGTTGGGCGGGAATCTGGGTGGGCGCAAGAATCCGAGCGTGATTCGCGATGTCGCGACCGGGAACGTCATTCGCCCGGATTAATCCCGCAGTAATACCTGTGGCGAGGGAGCTTGCTCCCGCTGGACTGCGCAGCAGTCCCGTTCTTTTAAAGATATGAGGGGCCGCTTCGCGGCCCAGCGGGAGCAAGCTCCCTCGCCACAGTTTGATGTTAAGGCAGCAGAACAGTCGAGCCAGTCGTACGCCGCGCCGACAACTCGGTCTGCGCCTTCGCCGCCTCAGCCAACGGATACTTCTGGCTGACGTCCACCTTAAGTTTGCCGCTGATGATCATCTCGAACAGCTCATCGGCCATGCGCTGCAGGTTTTCTGCGTTATTGGCGTAGGTCGCCAGCGTCGGCCGGGTCACGTACAACGAGCCCTTCGCCGCCAAAATCCCCAGGTTCACCCCGTCCACTGCGCCGGACGCATTGCCGAAGCTCACCACCAGGCCCCGTGGTGACACGCTATCGAGCGACGTTAGCCAGGTGTCCTTGCCGACGCCGTCGTACACCACCGGGACTTTTTTGCCGTCAGTCAATTCCAGCACCCGTTGTGCGACGTTTTCGTGGCTGTAATCGATAGTCGCCCATGCGCCGTTGGCTTTGGCCAGTGCGGCTTTCTCCGGCGAGCTGACCGTGCCGATCAACTTCACCCCCAAGGCCTTCGCCCATTGGCAGGCCAAGGATCCGACACCGCCCGCGGCGGCATGGAACAGGATGGTTTCGCCACCCTTGAGTTCATACGTCTGACGCAGCAGGTATTGCACGGTCAGGCCCTTGAGCATCACACCGGCGGCCTGTTCAAAACTGATGGCGTCCGGCAAGTGCACCAGGTTGGCCTCCGGCAATACGTGAACCTCGCTGTAGGCGCCCAACGGGCCGCTGCCGTAAGCCACACGATCGCCGACCTTGAACCGGGTCACTTCGCTGCCCACCGCCTCGACCACGCCCGCACCTTCCGAGCCCAGGCCCGATGGCAGGGCGGGCAGCGGATAGAGACCACTGCGGTAGTAAGTGTCGATGAAGTTCAGGCCGATGGCCTTGTTGGCCACGCGAACCTGCTGCGGGCCGGGCTCGGCGGGTTGATAGTCGACATACTCGAGCACTTCGGGGCCGCCATGGGCGCGGAACTGGATACGCTTTGCCATCAGAACTCTCCTTAGGTCATTTGCGAAGCTCCCTATCGGACTCCTAAGCTTGACCTTCGTCAACTGCGGCAGGCCCATCTGCGATGTTATGCTACGCGCCCATTTGCGCCGGCCCCTGCTCCGATGGAGCGCCGCGTAGTTTTGCCCGATTCAAGGTGATGACATGACGACCCGCACCGAGGCCGTAAAAGCCTACCTGCTCGACCTGCAAGACCGGATTTGCGCAGCCCTTGAAGCCGAAGACGGCGGCACGGCATTCGTCGAAGACGCCTGGACCCGGCCTGCCGGCGGTGGCGGTCGCACGCGAGTGATCGAAAACGGCGCGGTCATCGAAAAGGGTGGCGTCAACTTTTCCCACGTCTTTGGCAGCGGGCTCCCACCCTCCGCCAGCGCCCATCGCCCGGAACTGGCCGGCCGTGGTTTCGAAGCCCTGGGCGTGTCGCTGGTGATTCACCCGCACAACCCGCAGGTGCCGACTTCCCACGCCAACGTGCGCTTTTTCATTGCTGAAAAAGAAGGTGAAGAACCGGTCTGGTGGTTCGGCGGCGGTTTCGACCTGACCCCTTATTACGGTAACGAAGAAGACTGCGTGCACTGGCACCGCGTCGCCGAACAGGCCTGTGCGCCGTTCGGCCCGGACGTCTATCCGCGCTACAAGGCCTGGTGCGACAGCTATTTCCACATCAAGCATCGCCACGAGCCACGGGGCATCGGCGGTCTGTTTTTTGATGACTTGAACGAGTGGGACTTCGACACCAGCTTCGCCTTCATGCGCGCCATCGGTGACGCCTACATCGAGGCCTACCTGCCGATCGTGCAGCGCCGCAAGAACGATGCGTTCACCGCCAAACAGCGTGAATTCCAGGAATTTCGCCGTGGCCGCTACGTCGAGTTCAACCTGGTCTACGACCGTGGCACGCTGTTCGGCCTGCAATCGGGTGGGCGCACCGAGTCGATCCTCATGTCCCTGCCCCCGCAAGTCCGCTGGGGCTACGACTGGAAAGCCGAGCCGGGCAGCGAAGAAGCTCGCCTGACCGACTATTTCCTGCAAGACCGCGATTGGTTGGCCAAGGCCTGAACGAGGAGTTCTGATGGACCGTTACGTCGTATTCGGTAACCCGATTGGTCACAGCAAGTCGCCGCTGATCCACCGCTTGTTTGCCGAGCAGACCGCTCAGCAACTGGACTACAGCACCTCGCTGGCGCCACTCGACGACTTTTCCGACTTCGCCAAGACGTTTTTCCTCGAAGGTCGCGGGGCGAATGTGACGGTGCCGTTCAAGGAAGAGGCTTATCGCCTGGCCAACAGTCTGACGGCACGGGCGCAGCGGGCAGGCGCGGTGAACACCCTGAGCAAGCTCGCCGATGGCAAGTTGTTGGGTGACAACACCGACGGCGCCGGACTGGTGCGGGACCTGACGGTCAACGCCGGCTTCAGTCTCAAGGGCAAACGTATCCTGCTGCTCGGCGCTGGCGGCGCGGTGCGCGGTGCGCTGGAGCCGTTGCTGGCCGAGCAACCCGCTTCGGTAATTATCGCCAACCGCACCGTCGAGAAAGCCGAGTTGCTGGCGGAATTGTTCGCGGACCTGGGGCCGGTGTCGGCCAGCGGTTTTGACTGGCTGCAAGAGTCGGTGGACCTGATCATCAACGCGACGTCGGCGAGTCTTTCAGGCGATGTACCGCCGATTGCCAGCAGCCTGATCGAACCGGGCAAGACGGTGTGCTACGACATGATGTACGGCAAGGAGCCGACCTCGTTCTGCCGCTGGGCCACTGAACACGGTGCGGCGGTGTCGATGGATGGATTGGGGATGCTCGCTGAGCAAGCGGCAGAAGCGTTTTTCCTGTGGCGCGGTGTGCGGCCGGATACAGCGCCAGTGCTGGCCGAACTACGCCGCCAACTGGCGCTGTAGTTCTTTGTGGCGAGGGAGCTTGCTCCCGCTCGGGTGCGAAGCGCTCGCAGATTTTCAGGGCTGCTTCGCAACCCGGCGGGAGCAAGCTCCCTCGCCAAAAGTTATGCGTTCGTCATCAGAGTGGTGTTTTAGTCCTCAAACCGGATCGGGCATTTCTCCGCCCCTTCAAGCTTCCTCAACTCCTCCACCACCTGCGGCCGCGCGCTGCGCAGCGTCAGGCTGCGATTCTGCTTGAGCAGCCGCCGCGCTTCCTGATGCAGCATTTCCACCCCTGAATAGTCGATGAAGTTGATCTGCTGCGCCTCGATCACCACACGCGCGCCGTGCATCCGTTGCAAACGCACTTGCAGGTAATGGCTGGCGCCGAAAAAGATCGACCCGCCGACCTGCAGAATATCTTCATCGCCTTCACGCCAATGCTGCACTCGCGGTTGTGAAGTCCGCTTGAGGTAAAAGAACAGCGAAGCCAGCACCCCGGCATAGATAGCTGTCTGCAATTCCAGCAGCAGCGTGGCCACGCAGGTCAGCGCCATGACCAGGAACTCGGCGCGACTGACCCGCAACAGCGCGCGGATGCCGCGATGATCGACCAATCCCCAGGCGATCAACAGGATGCTCCCGGCCATCGCCGGGATCGGAATGTGCGAAATCAACGCCGCGCCGAAGATGGCGAACAGCGCCACCCACAGTGCTGAAAATACCCCGGCCAGCGGTGAGCAGGCACCCGCCTCGTAACTCAGGCCCGAGCGGGTGAAGGAACCGGCTGACAGCGAGCCGGAAAAAAACGCACCGACCATGTTCGAAAAACCCTGGGCGCGTACTTCCTGATTGGCGTCGAGCAATTGCTGGGAGCGTGCCGACAAGGAACGGGCAATCGACAGGCTCGTCACCAGCCCGAGCATCCCCACCGCCACGGCGCTGGGCAGCAGGCGGAGGATCAGATCCAGGTCCAGCGGCAGCGGACTGAAGGGCGGCAGCCGCCCGACAAACGCACTGACCAACTTCACATGGCCAAACATCGACGGCCAGAACCACACCAGCAGTCCGCTCAGCGCCAAGGTGATCAAAAGCGTTGGCCAGCGTGGCAGCAGTAATTTCAGGATCACGCCCACCCCGACGGTGGCCAGCCCCAGCACCAGCGAAGGTTTATCCACGTCGCCGAGGTGTTTGAACACCATCAAAAAGCTGTCCAGCGCCGTGGACTGATTGGGCAGGTCCAGCCCCAGCAGGTTCGGCAACTGGCCGATGGCAATCACCACCGCCGCGCCGAGGGTGAAGCCCAGCACCACCGAGTGAGAAACGAAATTCACCAAGGCGCCAAAGCGCAACAATCCGAGCAGCCACTGGAAAATGCCGGCGAGCAGTGTCAGAAGCAGGATCAGGGTGACGTAGTCTTCTGACGCGGGAACGGCCAGAGGACTGACGCTGGCATACAGGACGATGGATATCGCCGCTGTAGGACCACAGATCAAATGCCACGACGAACCCCAGAGGCAAGCGATCAGCACCGGAATGATCGCGGCGTACAGGCCGTATTCCGGCGGGAGACCGGCGATCAGGGCGTAGGCAATGGATTGCGGCAGCGCAAGAATGGCGCCGCTGAGGCCAACGATCAGGTCACGCCCGACGCTGGCGCGGGTTTGCCGGGGCAACCAGGAAAGGAAGGGAAAGAGTGAATGGCGGCTGGGGAAGGCCATGGGTCCTCTCGGGTGGAGTTTTGCGCAAGGGTATCAGTACGGGGTGAACATTGTGGCGAGGGAGCTTGCTCCCGCTCGGGAGCGAAGCGCCCGCAGATTTTAGGGCTGCTTCGCAGCCCAGCGGGAGCAAGCTCCCTCGCCACAGGCAACCCTTACAACTTCGCTTTTACCGCCGGCAACGCATCTTTCCCATCCACGGTCTTCACGCCATCCAGCCATTTATCCAGCACGGCAGGATTGGCCTTGATCCACGCCTTGGCCGCCTCGGCATTGCTGATTTTCTTGTTCACCACCTCAGCCATGATGCTGTTCTCCATCTCCTGGGTGAAACTCAAGTTGGTGAGCAGCTTGCCGACGTTCGGACAGGCCTGTGCATAACCTTTGCGGGTCAGCGTATAAACGCTGCCGGTGTCGCCGAAATACTTCTCGCCGCCTTTCAGGTAATGCATTTTCAACTGCACGTTCATCGGGTGCGGCGTCCAGCCGAGGAAGGTCACGAACTTCTGTTTTTTCACTGCGCGGGACACTTCGGCCAGCATGGCCTGCTCGCTGGACTCGACCAGTTTCCACTGGCCCATGTCGAAGTCGTTCTTCTTGATGATCTCTTGCAGCGAGATGTTCGCCGGGGCGCCGGAACCGATGCCGTAGATCTTCTTGTCGAACTTGTCGGCGTATTTATTCAGGTCGGAAAAGTTATGCACACCCGCGTCCCACACGTAATCCGGGACGGCCAAGGTGAATTCGGTGCCGTCGAGGTTCTTCGCCAGTTGGGTGACATCACCCGTGGCGACGAATTTGTCATAGAAGCCCTGCTGCGCCGGCATCCAGTTCCCCAGGAACACGTCGACCTGGCCATCCTTCAGCCCGCCAAAGGTGATCGGCACCGCGAGGGTGTCGACCTTGGCCTTGTAGCCCATGCCGTCCAGCAGAAACCCGGTGATGGCGTTGGTCGCAGCGATGTCGCTCCAGCCCGGATCAGCCATTTTCACCGTGTCGCAGCTCTGATCGGCAAAGGCCGATGCACTGCCCAGAGCCAGTAGCCCGACCGTCAGTACTGTGGATAACTTTTGCATGGACTTCCCCTTAACATTATTGGTTTTGGCAGGGTTGTGGATAACGTGCTTTACGTTCCAGATCGTCGAGGTCGATGTGGTTGCGCATGTATTGCTGACTGGCGTCCACCAGCGGCTGGTGATCCCAGCTCTTCAGCTTGCCGATGGTCAGCGCCTCGGCGACGAATCGCCGGCGACGCTGGCTCGCGAGCACCTGTTGGTGGATCGCCGGAATGTCCCATTTGGCCCGTGCTTCAGACAGAAACGCCTCGAACAGCGGCCGATGTTGCGGCGATTGGCTGAGTTCTTCCTGTTCGCGCGGGTCGTTGTGTACGTCGAAGAGTAGGCAAGGGTCATCTTCGCTGTAGATGAATTTGTAAGCGCCACGGCGAATCATCATCAAAGGGCTGATGGTGCCTTCGGCCATGTATTCGCCGAAGACTTCGTCGTGACCGCCCTGCCCTTGCAGGTGCGAGACCAGCGAACGACCGTCCAGTGGCAAACCCGGCTCCAGCGAACCGCCGGCCAGTTCTACAAAGGTTGGCAGCAAATCAGCGGTGGAAACCGCAGCACTGACGCGCCCGGCTCCGAATTGTCCCGGTGCGCTGATCAACAGCGGTACGCGGGCGGCCATTTCGAACCAATGCATTTTGTACCAGAGGCCGCGCTCGCCGAGCATATCGCCGTGGTCGCCGGAGAAGACGATGATGGTGTCATCGATCAGCCCGGTATCTTCCAGCGTTTGCAGGAGTTTGCCGACGTTGCTGTCGATATAGCTGCAAGCTCCGAAATAAGCACGACGCGCATCGCGAATCTTATCCACAGGCAGCGGCTTGTCCCATAGGTCATACACCTTGAGCAAACGCTGGGAATGCGGGTCAAGATCGGTTTGCGGCGGGGTTTCCGGCAGCGGGATGTCGGCATCGTCGTACATGTCCCAAAAAGCCTTGGGAATGGTGTACGGATCATGTGGGTGCGTCATCGACACGGTCAGGCAAAACGGCTGGTCGCCATCCTCGCGAATGTGATCGAACAGGTATTGCTGGGCCTTGAACACCACCTCTTCGTCGAAATCCAGCTGATTGGTGCGCACGCACGGCCCGGCCTGCAGCACCGAAGACATGTTGTGGTACCAGGTCGGACGCACGTCCGGTTCATCCCAGTTCACCGACCAGCCGTAGTCGGCCGGGTAGATGTCGCTGGTCAGGCGCTCTTCATAGCCGTGGAGTTGATCCGGGCCACAGAAATGCATCTTGCCCGACAGCGCGGTGCGGTAGCCGAGGCGACGCAGGTAGTGGGCATAAGTCGGTACATCGGCGGGGAAATCGGCCGCGTTGTCGTAGGCGCCGATCTTGCTCGGCAATTGACCGCTGACCAGGGTGAAACGCGACGGCGCGCACAGTGGGCTGTTGCAATAAGCGGCGTCGAACACCACGCCTTCGGCGGCGAGGCGGCTGAGATTGGGCAATTTGATGGGCGAGGAACCGTAGAACGGCAACATTGGCGCGGCCATCTGATCGGCCATGATGAAAAGAATATTCTTGCGCTTCATGTGATCGCGGCATTCCATAGTGAATATTTATGCGAGAGTGCTGCGATCGAGCATGGAGTCCAGGCACTTTGTGGTAAAGCCCATGCACGGCAATGACTAGGATAAGCACCGCTTATGTATGACGCCCTTGGAAGTTTGTCGCTGGACCTGCTGCGAGCGTTTGAAGCGGCGGCCCGCCATCGCAGTTTTACCGCCGCAGCGGTAGAGCTGGGCACTACGCAGCCCGCCGTCAGCCAGCAGATCAAACGCCTGGAAGAACAACTCACAGCGCGGTTGTTTGATCGCATTTACCGTGGCATTGAGTTGACTGAGGCCGGGACCATTCTTTTCGAGCAGGTTCAGCTCGGTTTGCAGAATATCGATGCCGGATTAAGCGCGATCAGCACACAGCATCAACATGAAGTCTTGCAGGTGGCCACGGATTTCGCTTTTGCCGCGTATTGGCTGATGCCCCGATTGCACCGCTTTCATAAAGCCAATCCCCACGTCGACGTCAGCCTGGTCACCAGCGAGCGCAATCACAACATGCTGCGCACTGATATCGATGTGGCGGTGTTGTTTGGGGATGGCCGCTTCAAGCAGGGCGAAAGCCATTGGCTGTTCAGTGAAGAAGTGTTTCCGGTCTGCAGCCCGCTGCTGTTGAAGGATCGTCCCCTGCCCTTGCCGGCCCAGTCATTGCTGGAATTTCCACTGCTGCACCTGCGCGGCGAAAACAGCAGCAACTGGTTTGACTGGAGCGGCGTCTTTCGCGAGTTAGGGATCACATCGGCCCCGGCCCCCGGGCAATTGCGCTTCGATAATTACACGTTGCTGATTCAAGCGGCGATTGGTGGTCAGGGTGTTGCAATCGGCTGGCGGCACCTTGTGGATAACTTGCTGGCGCAAGGTTTGTTGTGTCGACCGATAGCCGACACGGTGATTTCCAGGCTCGGCTATTACGTGGTTTTGCCCCAGCGAAAACGGCGTGGGGTATTGATCCAACAATTTGTGGACTGGTTGATGGCGGAGCAGGCCAGCAGCGCCCAATCGCTGAATGGTTTACCGCTGCCGTCTATCGCCGTGTAGGGTCGGTCGAAACGAAGTTCACATGCTCGCGAACGTGAAGATTCAGCCGCAGCTCATCGGCAATCCCTACGGCCACGCGGTTCAACCGTTCAAGCGGTTCGGCCAGGCCCGGTTCAAGGCTGCTGCTGACGTGGCTGAAATGTTCAATCGTCAGCCCCGGCACTCCGCGAGGCGCATTGACCAGGGTCCAGTGCAAGGCACTGCTTTGTAGCGCATCAAGGATTTCCTCCGCGGCATGCCGCTGAAGGGGGGCCAGCGCTTCAGCCTCTGTGTCGTCGAGTTCGGCAAAATCCCCCACCAGGAACAGCCGGGCAATACCGGCCGCCTGCATGCCCTCGATCAGCGCGTCCACGGCCAACACCTGTTCGACCGGGCCTGGAACGATGGTTTTTTCAACGGTCTCGCTATTGAATGGCAATCCGGGGGCATCCAGCAGGCAAATAACCACCGAACTCCCCGCTACGCTTTGCTTGACGCGTTCGGCCTCGAACAGATCGCCGGTCTTGGTGCGCAATCCTGGGCGCGGTGGGAGCGCCGTCAGGTCATCCAGAATCGCGATCACTTCATGTTGACGCCGTAGCATTTCAGCCATCAGCGCACTGCCCAGGCTACTCATGGCACCATAAAGCACCACTTTGACCACCGGGGTTTCGGCATTTTTCATGGCTGAGATTCCTTGTTCACAACGTATATGGCGTGTGACCTGTGGGAATAGGTGAGGGTTCGACTGGGTTTCAGAGGGTTTCAGATGCAACAGATCAAGGGTTACCACGCCCATGTCTATTTCGACGCCACGAGCATTGATCAGGCGCGAGCGCTGTGTGAGCACGCCGCGCAGGTGTTCCCGCTGAAAATGGGCCGCGTGCATGAACGTCCCGTGGGTCCGCACCCGGACTGGAGTTGCCAATTGGCGTTCGGGCCGGAGCTGATCGGCGAAGTGCTGCCGTGGCTGGCGCTCAACCGCAAGGGTTTGGTGGTGTTTCTGCACCCGGACACCGGCGACGATCTGCTGGACCACACCGAGCACGCGATCTGGATGGGCGCAATCCGGCCACTGGACCTGTCTATTTTTTGATCAGAGGTTTTCTTCGGCTTCGCCGGGCAAATGTTCGTCCAAGTGCAGCCAGGGTAAATGGCTGCGGGTCCAGATGTGACGCTCGGCCGGGGCTTGCTCCGGGTGATCGAGGGTGGCGATGGTCACGTCGATACTCTCGGGGCTCAGATGTGTGATCAACGCCACTTGCGCTCCACAGTTCGGACAGAAATAGCGCACGCAGGTAGTTGAAGATTCGTACTGCGCCGGCGTCCCTTTCAGCCATTTAAAGGCCGATACGGGAACCGTGATCCAGGTTGTCACGATCCCGCCGCTGACGCGCCGGCAGATCGAACAATGGCAGTGGGCGATGTCGTGCAAAGGTCCGCTGAATTGATAGCGCAGATGTCCGCAGTGGCAGCCGCCGGTGTGAAATTCGTTCATGACCTTACCTCCTGATGCGTATTTCCTGACGCTTTCGCGAGCAGGCTCGCTTGTATGTTTAGACTTGAAGGGGTGGGTGGGACTAAAGCTCGTCATCTGACTCTGACCAGTACAGACCGTGGGAGACTTCGTCCCACCCCTTCACCTAATGCGCCGATAAGGAATGCATCGGCTCGGACCGACGATAGAAACAAGCCAGCGCAACGGTGAACCCCGTCAAGTATCTAAACCCTAGCTCGGAGGGTGTGCCATGACAATCCTGGATTCGCAGGTGGTCGTCGGTGTGGATGTGGCGAAGGACGAGATCGTTATCTATCGATCCGACCTGGAAAAGACCCTAAATATCGCGAACAAGCGATCAACCTTGAAGCAATGGCTCAAGACGCTGCCAGCGCACAGCGCTATCGCGCTAGAAGCGACCAATATCTATCACCTTGATACAACGGAAATGGCCCATGAAATGGGCCATGACGTTTACGTCATCGATGGCAGTCGCCTCAACAAATACCGCGATGGAATAGGCATGAGGGCGAAAACAGATACGTTGGATGCCGAACTGCTGGCCCGTTACTTGAGCCGCGAATCCGACAGATTGAGGATCTGGAATCCGCCACCGAAGGCTTACACACAAATGAAAAGCCTGCTTCGCCGTCGGGCTCAGTTGGTCCGGGCCTGTGTTGCACTCAAGCAGAGCTGGAAAAACGAATCCTTGCTGAAAGAGCACTTCAACCAGCTTCTGGCCGCCATTGCCCAGTTCGAAAAGATGATTCAGAAAACGCTCAAGGAAATTGCTGAGGAAGGTGGGATTGATGATCAGGTGAAGCGTTGCCAGGCCATCGAGGGCGTAGGGCTCCTGACGGCCACCGCAGCGGCCACTGCTTTTATGCGTGGGGAATTTGCCAACAGCGACGAGTACGTCGCCTTCCTCGGCATGGATCCGCGTGTGAGGCAGTCAGGACAAAAGGATCAAAAGCGCCGACTCTCTAAACGAGGGGACTCGGAGTTCCGGCGCTTGTTTCACAATAGCGCTATGGCTGCCAGCCGTTCGCCGACCTGGAAGCCGTACTACGAACGCTATCTGGCCAGAGGTCTAAAAGGCACTCAGGCCTTGGTTATCCTGGCACGCAAGCTGGCCAGAGTGATGTTTGCCCTGATGAAAAACCAAACCGAATACAAGCCAAATTCTATGTTTGGGTGTTCCCCCCAAACATAGAATCTCCCACATTGGTTTTGTGTACGACACAGATCCAGTGTGGGAGCGAGCCTGCTCGCGATGCCCGCAACTCGGTCGCCCTCCCTGCCCCAGTCCGACGACCGGTTGCACATCCGGTCAATGCTTTCATCAGCGAAAGCTGGGTGAAAGCTTCCCCGATTAGGATCGCCCCCACTGCCGGCAAAAGACCGGTCGGCCAATGCCAGTGTTTTATCGCTCGCACAGCCCATTTAACAACAACAATGGTGATTCTGATGTCCTCTGCTACCCGCCGCTTCGCTGCAACTCCGCCCGTACGCCTCGTGCTTCCCGTTCTGCGCTGACCCACCCGGTTCGCCCATTCCCTAGCCGCGCTACGCCTGGAGTATTCCCATGCTGACTTTCCTTGGCTTCGCCATGGTCATCACGTTCATGTTCCTGATCATGACCAAGCGCCTGTCCGCGCTGATCGCCCTGATCATCATTCCTATCGTCTTCGCCCTGTTCGGTGGTTTCGCGCCGAAGATCGGCCCGATGATGCTCGAAGGCATCACCAAGCTGGCGCCGACCGGCGTGATGCTGATGTTTGCCATTCTGTATTTCGCCCTGATGATCGACTCCGGCCTGTTCGACCCGGCCGTGCGCAAGATCCTCAAACTGGTCAAGGGCGACCCGCTGAAAGTGTCGGTCGGCACCGCCGTACTGGCGCTCGTCGTTTCCCTCGACGGTGACGGCGCAACCACTTATATGATCTGCGTGGCCGCCATGCTGCCGCTCTACAGTCGCATCGGCATGAGCCCGCGGATCATGGCCGGCCTGATCATCCTCGCCGGTGGCGTGATGAACATGACGCCATGGGGCGGCCCGACTGCCCGTGCGGCCAGTGCGCTGCATGTGGACCCGTCCGACATTTTCGTTCCGATGATTCCAGCGATGGCGTTCGGCGTGGTGGCAATCCTGGCGATTGCCTACTTCTACGGCAAACGCGAGCGTGCGCGTCTGGGTGAATTGCACCTGGTGGGCGATGAAGTCGACCACAGTGAAATCAGCGTTTCGCAATTCCCGGATGCCCGTCGTCCGAAGTTGATCTGGTTCAACGGCGCCCTGACCCTGGGCCTGATGTGCACCCTGATTGCCGGTCTGTTGCCGATGCCGGTGTTGTTCATGGTGGCGTTCAGTATTGCCATGATCGTCAACTATCCTTGCCTGCAACAGCAGAAGGATCGCGTCGCGGCTCACGCTGGCAGCGTACTTGCGGTGGTCGGTTTGATCTTCGCGGCGGGCATTTTCACCGGTATCCTGTCGGGCACCGGCATGGTCGATGCGATGTCGAAAAGCCTGCTGGCGGTGATTCCTGATTTCCTCGGCCCGTACCTGGCCGTGATTACCGCGCTGGTGAGCATGCCGTTCACGTTCTTTATGTCGAACGACGCATTTTATTACGGCGTGTTACCAGTACTTGCCGAAGCCGCCAGTCATTACGGTATAACCGCGGTTGAAATGGCACGTGCCTCGATCGTCGGTCAGCCCGTCCACCTGTTGAGCCCGCTGGTACCATCGACCTACTTGTTGGTGGCCCTGGCCGGCATCGATTTTGGTGACCATCAGCGCTTTACCCTGAAATGGGCAGTGCTGGTGTGCATGTGCATACTGGTAGCCGCATTGCTGATGGGGATTTTTCCGCTGTTCAGCACTCTATAAGCCCAAGACTCACCACAAAGGGTCCAGGCTTCGCTGTTTGAAGCCGGGCCTTTTGTGGTTTAACACTCGCTCAAAGGAATACACATGGAATGGCTGACCAACCCTGAAATCTGGGTTGCCTTCTTTACCCTGACCGCCCTGGAAATCGTCCTGGGTATCGATAACATCATCATGATTTCGATCCTGGTCAGCCGCATGCCCAAACACATGCAGCAGCGCACCCGGATCTTCGGCCTGGCGCTAGCCATGGTCACGCGGATCCTGTTGCTGCTGTCGATCACTTGGGTCATGCGCCTTACCACCGATTTGTTCGAAGTGTTCGGCCAAGGCATTTCCGGGCGAGACCTGATCCTGTTCTTTGGTGGCCTGTTCCTGCTGTGGAAGAGCTCGCAAGAGATGTACCACGCGCTGGAAGGTGAAGACGAAACGAACGAAGAGCCGGGTGGCAAGGGCGGCAACTTCCTCTACACCATCATCCAGATCGCGATCATCGACATCGTGTTCTCGCTGGACTCGGTGATTACCGCAGTCGGCATGGTCTCTCATGTACCGGTCATGGTCGCGGCGATCATCGTTGCCGTACTGGTGATGATGCTGGCTTCCGGCACCATCAGCGAGTTCATCGACAAGCACCCGTCGCTGAAGATGCTGGCGCTGTCGTTCCTGCTGATCGTCGGTACGGTGCTGATTGCCGAATCCTTCGACGTTCACGTGCCAAAAGGCTACGTCTACTTCGCCATGGCGTTCTCGCTGGCGGTGGAAGCGATCAACATCAAGATGCGCACCGCGATTGCTAAAAAGCGCAAACAGCAGGATCCGGTGAAACTGCGCAAGGACATTCCGGGGCAATAACCCGAACCTGTGCACTGGCTGCTGCCAGTCAGTGCACAAAATCTGTGGGAGCGAGCCTGCTCGCGATAGCGGCCTGTCATTCAACATCAACGTTGAATGTGACGGCCTCATCGCGAGCAGGCTCGCTCCCACTTTTTTTGCTCTGTGATTAGCCTGGCGGATCGAGGTTATTCAACACTCGATTGCGGATACTTCACGATGGCGTGTTCAAAGGTTGACGCACCGAGCTCTGGTGGTTAGCGTCCCTCGCTCGCTTCAACTGACAATGACAAGGAATGCATATGTCTGGAAAACCGGCTGCACGCCTCACGGACCCGACCACCTGTCCCCTTCCCGGCCACGGCACCAATCCGATTGCCAGCGGCTCACCCGATGTCTTTTTCAACGGTCTTGCGGCCGCTCGGGTCAGCGACACATGTACCTGCGGCCAGGCCCTGAACGGTGGATTCTCTTCAACCGTGTTCATCAACGGCCTGAATGCCATGACGCTCGATAGCACCACCAGCCATGGCGGTGTGGTGATTGGCGGCTCCGGCAACGTCATCATCGGCAACTCTCATTCCCCTGCGCCCTTCATCCCGCCCTTGCCGATCATTGGCCAGCCTTTGGTAGCAATCCATTGGCTAATTTGGCGGATAAAGATCAACGCATGGAGTTTGTGCTACGAGCGGCAACCCAATTCAATGCGCTGCTGAAGGATCCTGCCTCAGGAGCGAAGATCAAGCAATCCATAACAGAGATCTCACAAGGCGGGGGAATTCGATGATGCGGTTCTTAAATAGAGTTGTGCTGATAAGTCTCAGTGCAATTTTTGTAGGCGCCGCTACCGTCTATTTCAACCGGGGCACGGACATTCTGAGTGCCCATATTGGAAAGAACTTCGACGACACCGTTGCTGACTCAACATTTCCGGTGAGTGCCAATACAGCTATTTACCCCAGCGACCCACCGCACCCTAGCTCTACATGGATCTCCAATCCGGTCATTATCCATTTTGATGATCCTGAGCATGGCTTTACGCTGCCCGCTACCAAGTTTGGCGCGATTGGATTTGATGAGGGCAAAGTCTCGACTATGACGACTTCTCCGATGCTTGAAACGGTGCCGTTCGACCAATTGATTGTGGTACTCGATCAGTTACAGAACCAACTCAAAAATGCTGGTTGGGTACTGTGGAATGCCGAAAGAAATCCTTGGGTTGAAACCGCTACCGAGGCTGATAAAAGAACGCTTCAGGCTGAACTGTTTGACCACGTGGTGGTGGCGGTGCTGTTGATACCCCGCAAATACAGTCTTGTGCTCAACGTCAAATGCTACGCACGCTGTGACGAGCGCAACCCGAAAACGGCGAAGTATTTGATAGATGTTAGCGTCGGTTCGGATTACTACAGCGAATGATGAGTCGCGCCAGAAGGCGGCGTCGGTGTTTGCAAAGAGCAGCATTTTTTACGCTGTTCATTTGTCTGACTTCTTTTCACCACCCAGTTGATTTTTTGAACATTCATATCGGGAAGTCATACAGAGAAGTCGCACAAGACTCGACATTCCCAAATATTTGATCGACGTAGGGCTAGGCGACGATATCTTTAGCGATTGAACTCCCACCGATTTTAAGGCTGCTGCGCAGCCCAGCGGGAGCAAGCTCCCTCGCCACAGGGGTTGTGTCGCGCACCTTTTCAACTGTCCGGCTGAGACCTTCGGGTCCCTTTTTTACTCTCTGCATCAACCTGTTTTCATGACAGTTTTGTTTCAATCACTTCTTTAGCTATGCGATGCTGGCGCCCAGACCGTTAGCCAACTACAGCTTAAGTACAGAACGTAGAACGTCGCGCGGCACCGTCAATTTGCCCCTCTGGGGCGCTACCACCACAGGGGGCCTGCATGCTCACCCTGCTCAATTTGTTATCGGCCGTGGCCTTGTTGATCTGGGGCACGCACATCGTCCGAACCGGCATCTTGCGGGTCTACGGTTCCAATCTGCGCCATGTGATCGGCCAGAACATGTCCAAACGCTGGCTCGCGTTCATCTCGGGGATCGTCGTTACCGCGATGGTCCAGAGCAGCAACGCCACGGCCATGCTCGTCACATCCTTCGTCGGTCAGGGCCTGATGGCGCTGACGCCCGCCCTGGCAACGATGCTCGGCGCGGATGTCGGTACGGCGCTGATGGCGCGGGTGCTGACGTTTGATTTGTCTTGGCTGTCGCCTCTGCTGATTTTTCTCGGGGTGATTTTCTTCCTGTCCCGCAAGCAGACCCGTCTGGGACAGATGGGCCGCGTCAGCATTGGTCTCGGGCTGATCATCCTGGCGCTGCAACTGATCGTTGAATCCGCTGCGCCGATTACCCAGGCGCAGGGCGTGAAGGTGATTTTCGCCTCGTTGACCGGTGACATCCTGCTCGATGCCCTGGTGGGCGCGTTGTTCGCGATGGTTTCCTACTCCAGCCTGGCCGCCGTGCTGCTGACCGCGACCCTGGCTGGCGCCGGCGTGATCAGTCTGCCGGTGGCGATCGGCCTGGTGATCGGTGCCAACATCGGCAGTGGCATCCTTGCGTTCCTCAGCACCAGCATGCAAAACGCCGCCGGGCGTCAGGTGGCGCTCGGCAGCCTGCTGTACAAACTGATCGGCCTGCTGCTGATCATTCCGGTGCTGGACCCGTTGGTGCACTGGATCGACAGCCTCGATTTCAGTCCTCAGGAAATGGTCATTGGCTTCCACCTGCTCTACAACACCGCGCGCTGCCTGATCCTGTTGCCCAGCGTCGGCCCGATGGCCAGGCTTTGCGCGTGGCTGCTGCCGGAGCGGCCGGAGCTCAACGGCACGGCGAAACCCCGCCACCTTGATCCGACCGCGCTGGTCACCCCCAGCCTGGCATTGGCCAACGCCGCGCGAGAAACCCTGCGCATGGGCGATCTGATCGACAACATGCTCGAAGCAATGCTCGACGTGCTGCGTGGTAAACAATCCGCCATCACCCAGGAAATGCGCAAACTGACGGATGATGTCGAAGCGCTCTACAGCGCCATCAAGCTTTACCTGGCGCAAATGCCCCGAGAAGATTTGAGCGACCAAGACAGCCGGCGTTGGGCGGAAATCATCGAACTGGCGATCAACCTCAAGCTGGCCAGCGATTTGATCGAACGCATGCTGCGCAAGGTGCAGCAGCAGAAAACCTCGCAGCGCCGGTCTTTTTCCGAGGTTGGTCTGGAAGAACTGGCCGGGTTGCACAGCCAGTTGATCTCCAACCTGCGTTTGGGTTTGTCGGTATTTCTCAGTGCCGACAAGGAAAGTGCCCGCCAGCTTCTGCGTGAGAAACGTCGCTTTCGCGCACAGGAACGCCGCCTGGCCCATGCTCATGTCAGCCGTCTGCAACGTAAGATTGTGCAGAGTATCGAGACCAGTTCACTGCACCTGGAGCTGATCGCCGACATGAAGCGCTTGAACTCGCTGTTCTGCAGCAGCGCTTATGTGGTGCTGGAAACATCGGACACCGGTGCACTGGCGGTCGACGATATGGCTGACATCACGCATTCGCCTTGAACGTCTGGCGGTGTGGTCAGTCAGTAACAGTGGTTCCGGTTCAAGATCATCGCGAGCAGGCTCGCTTCCACATTTGAATTGTGGTGTTCACAAAACCAATGTGGGAGCGAGCCTGCTCGCGATGGCTGCCTGGAAAGCGACACGGATCTCCAATCAGCCGTATGGAAGCTTGCTATGCGTTGTCTGCTGTTCGCCTGTCTGTTGCTTGGCTCATTTCCTTCGTTTGCCCTGGATCGTTTCCAGGTCGAGGGCTATACGCTGCCCAACGGTTTGCAATTACTGCTCAAACCCGGCACCGAGCGCGGGCACGTGGCGATTCGCCTGGTGGTCGGCGTAGGTCTGGATGATTTCAGCTGCGCCGACAAGGAGCTGCCGCATCTGCTCGAACACTTGTTGTTCAGCGGCATTGATGCAACCGGCGAAGGCGGCCTGGAAGAGCGCATGCAGGCGTTGGGCGGTGAGTGGAACGCGTTCACCAGCAACGCTGACACGACGTTCGTCATTGAGGCCCCGGCGAAAAACCAGCGCAAGGTGCTTGACCTGCTGCTGGCGCTGCTGACGCAGACCCGAATCGACGACAACGCCATCAACGCCGCCAAACAAGTGGTCGAGCGTGAGGACGGCGGCCATTACTCGCACTTGCAGCGCTGGCTGGATCGTCAGGACCTGGGCCACACCGCGAGCAATCAGCTGGCAGTGGAGCTGGGCCTTAAATGCCCCGAGCGCCCGGAAGTCGATAACCTGACTCGCGAGCAACTGGAGACGGTACGCAAGGCCTGGTACGCGCCCAATAACATGACGCTGATCGTGGTTGGCGAGCTCGACAAGTTGTTGCCGGCGTATCTGGAACGCTCCTATGGTGAACTTGAAGCGGTCGAGCCTACCGATCACCTGCCCTTGCCGGAAATCCAGGCCAGTGCCGCCCATGAGCGAACGCTGAGCGATGGTTTCGTCGGCGGCGGCGCCAAGTTGCATTGGCTGGTGCCGGAACCGGTGCTGCAGGATCAGCACGACGAAACCTTCGACCTGCTCAAGGACTATCTGGACTGGGCGCTCTACCGCCAATTGCGCCTGTCCCACGGTTTGTCCTACGGCCCCTCGGCCGAGCGCGAGGTGTTTGGCGGGGTGGGCTTCATGAGCCTGAACGCCGACCTTGAGCGCGATGACGTGCCTAAGGCCCGGCAGGTGCTGGAGGATTTGAAGGCCGATTTGCTCAAGGACGGTCTCGACGCAAACACCTTCAACCGCCTCAAACAGGCCGCCATCGCCCGCCAGGCTTGGGCCGTGCAAGGCACCAGCGCGCTGGCCGATTACTACTGGAGCGCGCTGGGCGACTACCAGGACGGGCGTTTCGCCGCCCCGGCCAGGGAACTGCAAGGCGTGACGCTGGAAGAAGCGAACAAGGCCATGCGCGAGTTGCTCATGCAACCGGGGTATGTGCGGATCGAGAAGCCGCTGATGAGTTATGACCAGTTGATGTGGGCGATGGCCGGGGTGTTTGGATTGCTTGTCCTCGGGGTATTGGCTTGGCGAGTCCATCGCCGCCGGTAACTGGCCGCCCTGGCAGCAGGGCTTTTGTGGCGAGGGAGCTTGCTTCCGCTCGGCTGCGCAGCAGTCGTAAAACCGGTGCTTGCGCTCTACCTGATGACACGCAGTGTGCGGGTTTGGGGGCGCTTCGCACCCCAGCGGGAGCAAGCTCCCTCGCCACAATGTTGTATAGGGAAAACGGACGTATCCCCTCGCCACGCCCCCGCCCGGGCGGTACTCTGTCGAGGATTTTTCCCACGACTATTGCGAACCGCCGAATGCCTACTCTGACCCTGTACGTCCAGCGCATCCTGGAATTGATGAAGCGCTATCCAGGGGTCATTGCGCTCGGTGGTTTTATCTCGGGAGTCGGCAGCTTCATCCTGGTGGATCGGCAACAGGGCCTGGCGACCTGGATCACCATCATCATGGTGCTCAGCTGGATCTGGCTGATGCTGGAAAACAGCCTGACCAAGTTGTTCACCAAACTCTTCAAGCGCGAAATCCCCCAGCCTTTGCTGCGTTACGCCACGCAGATGATCCACCAGGAAAGCCTGTTCTTCGTCCTGCCGTTCTTTTTCATCACCACGACCTGGAACAGTGGCCAGTTTTTCTTCACCGGTTTGCTGAGCATGGCGGCGCTGATTTCCATCATCGACCCGCTCTACTACAAATGGCTGGCACCCCGGCGCTGGGCGTTCCTGGCGTTGCACACGCTGACGCTGTTTGCCGCGCTGCTCACCGCGCTGCCCGTCATCTTGCACCTGACCACTTCGCAAAGCTTCAAACTGGCGCTGGGCACCGCTGTTTTACTGTCGTTCCCGAGCCTGGCCTCGATCTTCCCGATCCGCACGGTGCGCAACGCGTTGGCGATCCTGAGTATCACGCTGGGCATCGGTGCCCTCGGCTGGGTGCTGCGTTCGTGGGTGCCGCCGGCCACTTTATGGATGACCGACGTGGCGATCAGCACGCAAATGCAGGACCGCACACCCGGCAAGAGTCTGGACGAAGTCAGCGCCGAGCAGATCCGTGGGGACGGGTTGTACGCCTACACCGCCATCAACGCCCCGCGCGGCCTCGATGAGCGGATTTATCACGTGTGGCAGTTCAACGGTAAAGAGGTCGACCGTATCCCGCTGGACATCCACGGCGGACGCAAGGAAGGCTACCGTGCCTGGACCCACAAGCAGAATTTCCCAGGCAATCCTGCCGGTAAATGGCAAGTGCGGGTGCTGACCGAGGATGGCCAGGTCATCGGCGTGCTGCGCTTCAAGATCACGGACAGCACACCGATCAAAGAAAAGTAATCCGGTTCGTGCTATTACGTAGCGCTGCGCTAATAGCCGAACAAGCACGGAGCTTATGACCAGCAGCACAATGGCCGGCAATGCCCAGCTAGATGTCTCTCACTCCCCTGCTCAACTGCGGGTCACGGGTGACTGGACGCTCGCCCACTACGCCGATCTCAAGCACCTGAGCGAAAAGCTCCGCGGCCAATACGACGACAGCACGCACATCGACCTCAATGGCCTCGGTGCGCTCGATACCGCCGGGGCGTCGTTGTTGGTGGAATTGCTCGGGTCCGAGCGTCTGGGGCGATCCGCCGAACACCCTGATTGCACCCTCTCTTCTGCAGACCGTGCCTTGTTGCAGACGGTTTATTGCTCGCTCAGCGACTTCTGCGTACCGGTCAAGGAACCGGAGATCAGTGTCGGCATTCAACTGCTGACCCGCATTGGCCGCGCAGTCGACACCGTCTGGCAGGACACCCTGCAACTGCTGGGCTTCGTCGGCCTGATCCTCGAAACCATCGCCCGCAATCTGTTTCGTCCCAAGCGCTGGCGCATCACGCCCATGGTCGCGCACATCGAACAGACTGGCCTCGACGCCGCGCCCATCGTCGCCCTGCTGACCTTTCTGGTCGGTGCGGTGGTGGCGTTTCTCGGGGCGACGGTGCTGGCCAGCTTCGGTGCGAGTATTTTTACCGTGGACCTGGTGGCGTTCTCCTTCCTGCGAGAGTTCGGTGTGTTGCTGACCGCGATTCTGATGGCCGGCCGCACCGCCAGTGCGTTCACCGCGCAAATCGGTTCGATGAAGGCTAACGAAGAAATCGACGCGATCCGCACACTGGGCCTCGACCCGATGGAATTGCTCGTGGTGCCACGGGTGCTGGCGCTGCTGGTGGCGTTGCCGATGCTGACCTTCCTGGCCATGCTCTCGGGGATCATCGGCGGTGGCGTGGTCTGCGCCGTGTCGCTGGGTATCTCGCCGGCGATGTTCTTGTCGCTGCTGCAAACCGATATCGGCGTTCAGCACTTTCTGGTGGGGATCGTCAAAGCGCCGATCTTCGCGTTCCTGATCGCTGCAATCGGTTGCCTCGAAGGCTTCAAGGTCAGTGGCAGCGCCGAGTCCGTGGGCGCGCACACCACGTCGAGTGTGGTGCAGTCGATTTTCGTGGTGATCGTGCTCGATGCCGTGGCCGCGCTGTTTTTCATGGAGATGGGCTGGTGAGTCGTTTACCCCGAGCGCCCTCCGAGGCGGTGATCGAAGTCCGTGGGCTGTGCAATCGCTTCGGCAGCCAGAGCGTGCACGAAAACCTCGACCTCGATTTGTACAAAGGTGAAATCCTTGCCGTGGTCGGCGGTTCCGGCAGCGGAAAATCGGTGCTGCTGCGCAGCATCGTCGGCTTGCGCCAGCCCAGCGAGGGTGTGGTGAAGGTCTTTGGCAAGAACCTGCCGACGCTGCCCGAACATGAACGCTCGATGGTCGAACGGCGTTTCGGCGTGCTGTTCCAGAAAGGCGCCCTGTTTTCTTCGCTGACCGTGACCGAGAACGTCGCCCTGCCCCTGATCGAACACGCCGGCCTGAGCCGTGAAGACGCCGAGCATCTGGCGGCGGTGAAACTGGCGTTGGCCGGGTTACCGCTGTCCGCGGCGGACAAATACCCTGCCTCGCTGTCTGGCGGCATGATCAAGCGCGCGGCGCTGGCCCGGGCGTTGGCGCTGGACCCGGACATTCTGTTTCTCGACGAACCCACCGCCGGCCTCGACCCGATTGGCGCCGCAGCCTTTGATCAATTGATCCTGACGTTGCGCGATGCGTTGGGCCTGAGTGTGTTTCTGGTGACCCATGACCTCGACACGCTCTACACCATTACCGACCGGGTGGCGGTGCTGGCGCAGAAAAAGGTGCTGGTGGCGGACGCCATCGACAAGGTTTCGGAAACCGACGACCCGTGGATTCACGAATACTTCCATGGCCCTCGCGGCCGCGCGGCGCTGACCGCCGCTCAACAGTTGAAAGAGGTCTGACATGGAAACCCGAGCCCATCATGTATTGATCGGCCTGTTCACCGTGATTGTGGTGGCAGGTGCCCTGCTCTTCGGCCTGTGGCTGGCCAAGTCCAGTGTCGACACCGAGTTCAAGGATTACGAAGTCGTCTTCAACGAGGCGGTCAGCGGTCTGTCCAAGGGCAGCGCCGTGCAGTACAGCGGGATCAAGGTCGGTGATGTGGTGACGTTGCGCCTGGACCCGAAAGACCCGCGCCGGGTGCTGGCGCGGATTCGCCTGGGCGGCGATACGCCGATCAAAGAAGACACCCGGGCCATCCTGGCGCTGACCGGGATCACCGGCACATCGATCATTCAACTCAGTGGCGGTACGCCGCAAAGCCCGACCCTCAAAGGCAAGGACGGCCATCTGCCGGTGATTGTCGCTTCACCCTCGCCTATCGCTCGCTTGCTCAATGACAGCGGCGACCTGATGGCCGGTGTGAACACACTGATGCATAACGCCAACCTGATGTTTTCCACGGAGAACGTCGAGCGCATCAGCAAGACGCTGGAACATCTGGAACAAACCACCGGGACCATCGCCGACCAGCGCGGTGATATTCGTCAGGCGATGCAGCAACTGGCCTCCGTCGGCAAGCAGGCTGGCGCCATGCTGGAACAGACGTCGACGCTGATGCGCAACGCCAACGGCTTGCTCAACGATCAGGGCAAGCAGATGTTCGGCAGCGCCGAGCAGGCGATGAAATCACTGGAACAAAGCAGCGCGACCATCAACAAGTTGCTCACGACCAACCAGGATTCCCTGAACAGCGGCTTGCAGGGCCTCAATGGCCTGGCGCCAGCGGTGCGCGAGCTGCGCGACACCCTGACGTCGTTGCGAGCCATCTCCCAGCGCCTGGAAGCCAACCCCAGCGGTTATTTGCTGGGCAATGACAAGAACAAGGAGTTCACGCCATGAAGCTTGCGACCTTCGCCCTCCTCGCCAGCTTCACGTTGGTCAGCGCCTGCTCGATCCTGCCCAAGTCCGAGCCCTCCGATGTCTATCGCTTGCCGTCGGCCCAGAGCAGCGTTTCGGCCAGCCACGGCACGCCGCAAGGCTGGTCGCTGCGCCTGACCAAGCCGCAGGCCAGCGAAGCCTTGAACAGCCCGAAAATCGCCGTGATCCCACAAGGTGATCTGATCAGCAGCTACACCGCCTCGCGCTGGAGTGATCCGGCGCCGGTGTTGCTGCGTAATCGGTTGCTGGATGGTTTCCAGCGGGACGGCCGGGTGCCGCTGCTGAGCACGGATGACAGCAACTTCCAGGCAGATCTGGAGTTGGGCGGGAGCCTGCAAGCATTTCAGACTGAGTACCAAGGCACCACTGCGAGCGTGGTCGTGCGGCTGGATGCCTTGCTGGTGCGCGGGTATGACCAGCGCATCCTCGCCAGCCGCCGCTTTGAAGTGCGTCAGCCATTGAGCGATGTGAAAGTGCCGGCGGTGGTGGCCGGATTTGGCCAGGCGAGTGATCAGTTGACGGCGCAGGTGGTGGCTTGGACGGTAGAGCAAGGCCAGAAAGTCGCCCTTAAAGCCAACACGGGACCCATGTAGTCGTAAGCCTGCTCGCGATAGAGGTAAATCAGTCACCACTAATGTCGACTGTCACACCGCTATCGCGAGCAGGCTTGCTCCCACAGGGGATCGTTGGTTAACCGAAGAACCAGTAGCAAACGCCGATGGCGCCCAGTACGCCAGCAAACTCCGCCAGCAACGCACACCCCACCGCGTGCCGCGCCCGCTGGATGCCCACCGCGCCGAAGTACACCGCCAGCACATAGAATGTCGTTTCCGTACTGCCCTGGACCGTCGCCGCCACCAGCGCCGGGAAGCTGTCCACGCCAGAGGTCTTCATCGTTTCGATCAGCATCGCCCGCGCGGCGCTGCCGGAGAACGGTTTGACCATCGCCGTCGGCAGTGCGTCGACGAAGCGCGTGTCCCAACCGGCCCACTCCACCAGATGCCGAATCCCGTCGAGACCAAAATCCAGCGCCCCGGACGCCCGCAGTACACCGACGGCGCAGAGCATCGCCACCAGATACGGCAGCAGGTTCTTGGCCACGTCGAAGCCCTCCTTGGCGCCTTCGACGAACGCTTCGTAGACCTTCACTTTGCGCAATGCGCCAACCACCAGAAACAGCATGATCAACCCGAACAGCGTCAGGTTGCCGAGGATCGATGACAGGCCGGCCAGAGCGGTCGCCGAGAGCGTCGCCAGCAGCGCCATGAAGCCACCGAGGGCCAAGGCACCGGGAATCAGATACGCGAGCACCACGGGGTCCCACAGTCGCAGACGTTGCATGAACGCCACCGACAGCAGGCCCACCAGTGTCGAGCAGCTGGTTGCCAGCAAAATCGGCAAGAACACCAGCGTCGGATCGGGCGCACCTTGCTGGGCGCGGTACATGAAGATCGTCACCGGCAGCAGGGTCAGGGAGGAGGCGTTGAGGACCAGGAACAGGATCTGCGCATTGCTGGCGATGGTGGCGCTGGGGTTGAGTTCTTGCAGCGCCTTCATGGCCTTCAGCCCGATCGGCGTGGCGGCGTTGTCCAGGCCCAGGCCGTTGGCGGCAAAGTTCAGCGTGATCAGGCCGATGGCCGGGTGACCGGCCGGCACTTCCGGCATCAGGCGCAAAAACAAGGGGCCCAGCGCCTTGGCCAGCCATTCGACGATCCCGGCCTTCTCGGCAATTCGCAGAAAGCCCAGCCAGAGGGTCAGGGTGCCGAACAGCAGGACCATGACTTCGACCGATAACTTGGCCATGGCGAAAATGCTTTCCACCATCGCCGCGAAGATCCCGGCGTTACCGCCGATCAGCCATTGCGCCAGTGCCGAAACGGCAGCCACGATGAAAAAGCCAAGCCACAGGCCATTGAGCACAGTTAAATCCCCCGAAGAATGCCGCGAATGATAGCGGGGTGTGCAGAAACGACAAACCCCGGATTTCTCCGGGGTTTGTTTGTTCGGCTTACACCGGACCTTTGTAGGAGTGAGCCTGCTCGCGATGGGGGCGGCACATCCAACATCTCTGTTGTTTGATGCACCGCTATCGCGAGCAGGCTCACTCCTGCAAGGTTTTGCGTTAGTTCTTGGAAACCTCGCCTACTGGCAGCTTTTCCTTGCTGCGCCAGTGCGGCAGCGAATTCCAGTAGCGTTGGCCCTTGGCATCGTCGTACATGCCTTCCCAGCGGGAGATGACCAGCACGGCCAAGGCATTGCCGATCACGTTCAAGGCAGTACGCGCCATGTCCATGATGCGGTCTACACCGGCGATGAAGGCCAGGCCTTCCAGCGGAATACCCACGCTGCCCAAGGTGGCCAGCAGCACTACGAAGGACACGCCCGGTACGCCGGCGATGCCTTTGGACGTCACCATCAGGGTCAGCACCAGCAGCAATTGCTGGCTGATCGACAGGTCGATGCCGTACAGCTGGGCAATGAAGATCGCCGCGATGCTCTGGTACAGGGTCGAGCCGTCGAGGTTGAACGAGTAACCGGTCGGCACCACGAAGCTGCAAATGGCTTTCGGCGCGCCGTAGGCTTCCATCTTCTCGATCACGCGCGGCAGCACGGTTTCGGAACTGGCGGTGGAGTAGGCCAGCACCAGCTCATCCTTGAAGATGCGCATCAGCTTGATCACCGAGAAGCCAAACATCCTGGCAATCAGGCCGAGAATGACAAAGGCGAAGAAGGCGATGGCGACGTAAACCAGGATCACCAGTTTGGCCAGCGGTATCAGAGAAGCGAAACCGAAGTTGGCCACGGTCACCGCGATCAGTGCGAACACGCCGATCGGGGCATAGTTCATGATCATGTGGGTGACTTTGAACATGCTCTCGGATACGCCCTGGAACATCTTCACCAGCGGCTCGCGCAGGTCCGATTGCAGGCTCGACAGACCGAGGCCGAACAATACGGAGAAGAAGATGATCGGCAGCATTTCGCCGCGGGCCATGGCCGCGAAGATGTTCGACGGGATCAGGTTGAGGATGGTTTCGATGAACGCGTGTTCATGCTGAACCTCGGCAGCTGTGGCCTGGTACTTGGAAATATCCACCGTACCCAGGGTGCTCATGTCGATGCCGGTGCCCGGATGGAACACGTTGGCCAGCACCAGACCGACCACGATGGCGATGGTGGTGACGATCTCGAAGTAAATGATGGTCTTGAGGCCGATACGCCCGAGTTTCTTCGCATCGCCTACGCCAGCGATGCCGACGATCAACGAGGAGATGACGATCGGGATCACGATCATCTTGATCAGACGGATAAAGATATCGCCTGCCGGTTGCAGGACGTTGCTGATCCACCAGGCTTTTTCGGCACTGAAATGGTTGAGCAGCGCACCGATTGCTATCCCCAGAACCAGACCGATGAGGATCTGCCAGGCGAGGCTGAGCTTTGCCTTCTTCATATCTTTACCCTTACTTGCGTTTGACTCAGGCGAATGCAAGAACTGGAACGCTCGTGGCGAAAAAGTCTGCGCATCTGCCCCCGTATAAGGTGCCCCGGAGCGCTTTGTTTCGGCTCTCTGGCAGGCGAAAAAAGGCGCAACTATTCCGATGCAAGGATGCGACGTCTAATGCCGTAAACGCCTACCCTATGCCGAATCGGCATGAGCTTTTTTAATTGAAACTCGCGTCCCAACCGGTTCGAATACGACATTTCGGCAGGCATAAGTGCCGTGAACCGGCCATTTCAGAGGAGGTTGGTTGTTTTTTAAACAGTTGAATTCATGACGAAATTTCGGAAAAAGCCTACGTTTGGCAGCGAAAACTCTTCTGCCGAAAGTCGAAGGTTTCTCGATATACGGTCGTGAAGAAACACCGCGAAACGGTTTTGTGGGGAATATGCAGCAGGGGGAATAGGGTGCAGTGCTCTAGATCAACGCTTTGCACGTTGAAGCTCTTCGCAAGTCCGTCCAGCCACTCTGGGCTGGCGAACTTGCGTCGCAGCTTTATTACCTGACCCGGCCCTTGCGCAGACACTCCATGTGCCCGTAGGTCACTCCGACCCTGAAACAGTCAGAACGTCCCGACCCCTTGGTCATGCGTCTACCTTCCTCGGGTAGCGCACTGGAAAGAAGCGATGCTGCTCCTTTCGTGTTTCAAACTCAGTACCAGTTCGGATCTTTCTTGAGCTGTTCCATCAACATGTCCTGCATGCCTTGGTTCGGTTTCCCGAGGAAGCGGTAGTCGGCATGTCGCGTTGGCGACTTGTCGGCCGGCAATCCTGCAGGTACTTCGACCAGCATGGCGTAGGCGTCCTGTTTGTCGAAGCTGAAAGCCACGATCAAGCGCTTGTTCAGGCACGTCGGTTGCGTTTCGCAAAGCGGCCCGACCAGGTACTTGTCGCCATCCTCTTCAACAGCATTCATTTGCTCGGCATCGCCAGACAGGTTCATCACCCATTCCGGCAGTCGTTCTTCCTTTTTAACGACTTTAGTCCACGTTTCACGGTACTGCGGGTCCGAATTCAATAATTCGCTGGCCCGCGTCTGGCCGTCATTGGCCGCCATCGCCATGGCACTACCGCCCAGAAGCAGGGCGGCTGCCAGTGTCTTTAACAAAACGCTCATGTTCAGCCTCGACCGCGACGGCCAAAGAAGAAGGAAGCAATAAACATCACCAGGAACACGACAAAGAGAATCTTGGCGATACCCGTGGCGGTGCCCGCGATACCACCGAAGCCCAGTACTGCAGCAATGATGGCAATGATCAAGAATGTGATTGCCCAGCTCAACATGGTGATTCTCCTTACGCTTCTATATTAGAGGTGCAGCTTGTGTTGCTTTTCCCGGCGCATTGAGCGCGCCAAGTCCGGTTGCTCAGAACACCCAACGTTCCTGACGGGGCATCTCATCCACAGGCTGCGCCTGGTCGACGTCCATCATTCGCATCGGTGCGAGGTCAGCCTGGCTGCTGCTGACGGCGCTGAAATGGGTCTGGGTAGCACGTTGAATCGACAGGTGCGGAGCCTCTGGTTGCTGGCTCTGTTCCCAAAGCAAAAACTGCTGACCTGCGATCAGCGTGATCAGCAGCGCCAGAATGCCAAACAGTCCTTGTTGGATATGCAAAGGCGAGATACGCAATTGGGCGACACGTTGGCGATTCATCCTGAAACTCCTCCCACTCTGGTGGTGATCTTGTTTAGTGGGCGTCGATTCAAAATGGCCCTGGTTATCTAGACTATTGCAGCCTGCATGCCAGCTTTTTCAAAGAAAAAAATCGTTTTAAATCAATATGTTAGATCTGACGTATAAATCATGACGGACGCATCCTGCACGATGGGCCGTGCAGGGTCGTGCGTATTGCACGATCGCTTCCCGGCAACTTTGATTATTTTTGAATTGCGAGGAGGGCGCGGATGTCAGAAAGGAACGCAGGTAATCGCCTCAACGGCGATTTTTGTGTAAAAAATCAGAGAAATCAGTCCATTAGCTAATGGATGAGTAGAGAGCTACCCTGCCATGGCTGGAATGGATCAGAATCAACCATGCAACTTGCCCGATTTTTCCGGGACTAACTCAAGATCATTCATTAAAGGAGCGCAGGAACATGGAATCAGCCACTGAGCATCAAGGCCGCATTCTGCTGGTGGATGACGAATCCGCCATTCTGCGAACCTTCCGCTATTGCCTTGAAGATGAAGGCTATAGCGTCGCCACCGCGAACAGTGCAGCGCAGGCCGATGCGTTGCTGCAACGTCAGGTGTTTGATCTGTGCTTCCTTGATCTGCGCCTGGGTGAAGACAATGGCCTGGATGTGCTGGCCCAGATGCGCATTCAGGCACCCTGGATGCGGGTGGTGATCGTCACCGCTCACTCGGCTGTCGACACCGCCGTGGATGCGATCCAGGCCGGTGCCGCCGACTACCTCGTCAAACCTTGCAGCCCCGACCAGTTGCGTCTGGCCACCGCCAAACAGCTGGAAGTTCGGCAGCTCTCGGCACGGCTGGAAGCCCTTGAAGGCGAAGTGCGTAAACCCAAGGACGGACTGGATTCCCATAGCCCGGCCATGAAAGTGGTTCTCGAAACCGCACGGCAGGTCGCCAGCACTGACGCCAACATTCTGATTCTCGGCGAGTCCGGTACCGGTAAAGGTGAACTGTCCCAAGCCATCCACGGTTGGAGCAAACGCCAGAAGAAATCCTGCGTCACCATCAACTGCCCGTCGCTGACGGCGGAATTGATGGAAAGTGAACTCTTCGGCCACAGCCGAGGCGCCTTCACCGGTGCCAGCGAAAGCACCTTGGGGCGGGTCAATCAAGCGGACGGCGGTACCTTGTTTCTCGACGAGATCGGCGATTTTCCGTTGACGTTGCAACCCAAGTTGCTGCGTTTTATCCAGGATAAGGAATACGAGCGCGTGGGTGACCCCGTGACCCGCCGCGCCGATGTGCGCATCCTCGCCGCGACCAACCTGAACCTCGAAGACATGGTGCGCGACGGTCGTTTCCGTGAAGACCTGCTCTATCGCCTGAACGTCATTACCTTGCACTTGCCGCCACTGCGCGAGCGCCGGGAGGACATTCTGAACCTGGCCGACCGTTTCCTGGCGCGTTTCGTCAAGGAGTACGCACGTCCGGCACGTGGCTTTAGCGACGAGGCTCGCGAAGCGTTGCTGGGTTACCGCTGGCCCGGCAACATCCGCGAACTGCGTAACGTGGTGGAGCGGGCGAGCATTATCTGCCCTCAGGAACGGGTCGAGATCAGCCACTTGGGCATGGCCGAGACCCCGACCAACAACGCCCCTCGAATCGGTGCGGCGTTGAGCCTGGATGAATTGGAGAAAGCCCACATCGGTGCCGTCCTCGCCACCGCCGATACCCTCGATCAGGCGGCCAAGACACTTGGCATCGATGCCTCGACCCTGTATCGCAAACGCAAGCAGTACAACCTGTGAGCCGGCAATGAAACTGGCGATGAAGCTGCGTACTCGGCTGTTCCTGAGTATTTCGGCGCTGATTACCGTGGCGCTGCTCGGGCTCTTGCTCGGGCTGGTCAGCGTGATGCAGATGGCTGGCACCCAGGAAGTGCTGGTTCGCAACAACTTTGTCACGCTGGACCTGGGCTTGAAATTGCGTCAGGCCTTGGGCGATCAACTGATGGTCATGATCGACGAAAATCCCGACCCCGCAGCCTTCCAGGCCTCCAGGCAGCACTACCTCGAGCTGCTTGACGAAGGCATTACCCTTCAGCAATCCGGCAATGGCGGCTACGGTTTCACACAGGCGAAGGCTGACTACCTCGACTTTCTTCAGGCCTACGATCAAACACAAGCCTCGGTGCCCGTATTGACCGGCAACGAGGCGCTGTTGGAAAAATTCAATACCCTGCGCAGCGGTCTCGTCTCCGAACAAAAGCGTTCCCTGGATAACATCAATGACATCGAACGCCAGGCCCGGGAACGCGCGTTGCTGATTGCCGGGCTGCTCGGTTTGATAGGGCTGGCCGTGCTGATCATCGGGTTCGTGACCGCCCATGCAATCGCCCGGCGGTTTGGCGCTCCGATTGAAGCGTTGGTCCAGGCTGCCGACGACATCGGCCAGGGTAATTTCGAGGTGACACTGCCGGTTTCCTCCGCCGAGGAAATGAACCAGCTGACCAAGCGCTTCGGCATCATGGCAGAGGCGCTACGTGAGCATCAGGCGATGAACATCGACGAGCTGCTCGCCGGTCAGCAGCGTTTGCAAGCGGTACTCGACAGCATCGACGATGGGTTGTTGATGATCGACCGCGAAGGGTATCTGGAACACCTCAACCCCGTGGCCCAGCGTCAGTTGGGGTGGGACACCGACCGACTCGGTCAAGGGCTGGGCACAGCGCTCGATCGTCCTGAACTGGATGAGCAGCTGCAATTGGTGCTGCGCGGCGGGACCCTGGAGCGGGCGCCGGATGACCTGAGTATTGAGGTCGACGGTGAGTCGAGGTTACTGACGTACAGCCTGACCCCTGTCAGCCATACGCAGGGCCACATTCTTGGCGCCGTGATGGTGCTGCATGACGTCACAGAACAGCGTGCATTCGAACGCGTGCGCAGCGAGTTCGTCTTGCGCGCCTCCCATGAGTTGCGCACCCCGGTGACCGGGATGCACATGGCCTTCGGGCTGTTCCGCGAACGGGCGAAATTTCCTGAAGACTCTCGCGAAGCCGATTTACTGGACACCGTGAACGAAGAAATGCAGCGCTTGATGCAGCTGATCAACGACCTGCTGAATTTCTCGCGCTACCAAAACGGGTTGCAGAAACTCACGCTGGCGCCTTGTTCCATTGAAGAGTTACTGGAACAGGCTCAGACACGCTTTGCCGGGGCTGCGGCGCAGAAGGGTATTGAGCTGCGGGTGGAAGTGCAGGGGCCGTTACCCCGATTGCAGGCCGACCAGGCGCAATTGGACCGGGTGCTCGATAACCTGATCGATAACGCTTTGCGTCATACCGCCCAGGATGGACTGATACGTTTGCAGGCGCGGCGCCATGGCGAGCGAGTGATCATCAGCGTTGAAGACAACGGTGAAGGCATTGCCTACGGTCAGCAGGGGCGGATCTTCGAGCCCTTCGTCCAGGTCGGACGCAAGAAGGGCGGTGCCGGGCTTGGTTTGGCGTTGTGCAAGGAAATCGTTCAGTTGCATGGCGGGCGAATGGGCGTTTATTCGCGGCCGGGACAGGGCACGCAGTTCTATATGGCGCTGGCGGTGTAGACCCAGCAGTCTGCTCAGGCTTCATCATCCAGGCGTCGATTGCTCAATCGGCGCCCACGGGTAATCAGTTCGATGAACTGCACGGCGCTCAGTGCATGGGCGAACAGCCAGCCCTGACCATACTTGACGCCTTCGCTGCTCAGAAACGCCGCTTGGGCTTCATGTTCTATGCCCTCGGCAATCACCCTGAGTTGCAGGGCCTGGGCCATATGAATGATGTGCGGTGCCACGCCGCTGCTGGCGGCATCATGGCCCAGCGCATCAATGAACGCCTTGTCGATTTTCAGGCAGTCCACCGGCAGGGTTTGCAGGTAGGCGAGGCTGCAATAGCCCGTGCCGAAATCATCGATCAGGACCTGATGCCCGACATCGCGCAAGGCTTGCAGGTTTTCCCTGGCCACCACTACATCGATCAAGCCCCGCTCAGTCACCTCAAAAGCAATCTGCTTTGCCGCGACCCGGTGCAAGGTCAGCAGGCGTGCCATCACCTGGCCGATACGCGGCACCATGACGTCGCAAGCTGCAAGGTTGACGGAGATGTACAACTGCGGATTGGCGCGTAGCAGTTGCCCCAGTTGTTCGAGAAGTCGCTGCAATACGAAGTCGGTCATCTGGCGGATCTGGCCGGTGTTTTCCGCCATCGGGATAAACAGGTCGGGGCTGGTCAGCGTGCCGTCCGGCCTTCGCCAGCGCAGCAAGGCTTCGGCCCCGACACAGTTGCGGCTGTCGAGATCGAAGATCGGCTGATACAACACCTGCAATTCGCCCCGTCGAATGGCGCCGTTCAGTTCAGCGTCCAGTGACTGACGCTGGCGCACCAGCAAAAACACCATGAAACCGACCAAGGCACTCAGCGCCAGACTGGCCGGCAGCAGCCACCACCACACGGCTGGCACATGCATGTTCGTGCGTGGGGTGATCAGCACCAATTGGTATTCGGGGTTGTTGGTGGGCATGCGGTAAATCAAGCGGGTTTGTGTCACCTGCAGCGCATCGCGGCTTTCCAGGGGCCAGAACTCCGTGGGCGGCCAGGCCTGTGCGGCACCGAGGACAGGAATCGCACGAGTGCCATGGGAGAGCACCACCAGCAGGCTACTGCCCGGGGAGAGATCGACCATGTCGGTCAAATGGCCACGAGAGGTAGCGACCCGAAAGTTGCCGCGTCCCAGCATCAGCGCAGCACGGTTTTCATCGGGCTCGGTGGTGGTGTTCAGCCAGTAGCTGTAGGTGGGGCCTTTGATGTCCGGTGGTCGACTTAATGACAGCCCTACCTGGCGAGGTCGATTCGAGCAAATCCGCGAGGCGTCCATGTAGGCCGCTTCGTAAACAAATCGGTAGTTGAAGCTGACCTGTTGCAAGGTTGCGATCATTTCATCATCGCAGCTACGCAGGGGCTGGGCTTCCAGATCGTCGAGGCTTTCGCGTAGCTGCCCGAATAGCTGTTCAAGCCGGGCGAGGAAACGCTCGCCCTGGGCATTCATTTCCTGGCTTTCCCGCTGCTCCACTTGATGCATCGCCAGAAACAGGCTGGCGGTCATCAATAGCGTTGCACTCAAGGCAGCAGCCAGCGTCGCCAAAAACCAAGGGCGATAGAACCAGCTACGGAGCGTCTCTCGAGCTACAGCCATTATGGATATCCGAAGAATTACCAATGAGTTATAGCTGCTGATTGAGAAAAAGCCCTTACCGTCGGGCGGCCGTCATTATTTTGTCTGATTCAAAACTTGTAGAAGCGCCGCCGTCTGAGCGTCAGGAGTGCCATCGAATCGAGCGGGGCGGAAATGCATTTGAAAGGCCGCCAGTACATGGCGCGTAGCGACATCAAGCTCGCCCGTTTGTGGCGTGGCATAACCCAGTCGGGCCAGCTGTCCCTGATACCAGCTGATGCTCGGCAGTTCTGCTGCGAACTGGGTTTGCTGGCGTGCGACGGCCTGCTCGTTTGGCCAGACGCCTATGCCTTCGCCGGCCAGGCGCTTCCAGGGGAACAGCGGGCCGGGATCGAGCTTGCGCAGCGGCGCGATGTCGCTGTGCCCGATGATGGAACGAGGGTTGATGTTGTAACGCTTGCTGATGTCTTTGAGCAGGAAGATCAGCGACTGAACCTGATCTTCACTGTAGGGATACCAAAGGCGGCCCGTCGGAGTGTCTTTGAAGCCAGGATTGACGATCTCGATGCCGATGGAGCTGGAGTTCAGCCAGGTCCGGCCTTGCCATTCGCTTTCGCCTGCGTGCCAGGACCGAAGATTTTCATCCATCAGCTTATAGATGGTGGCGCCTTTGTCGTCACCGATCAGGTAGTGACTGCTGACCTCGCCGTGGGTCAGCAATTGCAGGGAGCGCTCGAGGGAGGCGGAGGTGTAATGCACCACCACGAACTGAATACGACTGTCGTGATTGGCTGAAGGGTGGCTGGTGTCGATCCGCGGGCCGCTGGCACAACCGGCCAACAGGAGCAGCGACGTAAAGAAGGCAAGACATTTCATGGCAGGAGGCAGTACACGCAAGTCAGTAATGCAACAGTGTAACGTACTGACTTGCGCGCAGAGCGCAAAAGCGCTGTTTTAAATAAAATGGAACAATTGGCTGTCAACCAGCCTCGACGCGATTGCGACCAGCATTTTTCGCACGGTATAGCGCCTGATCGGCTCTTTTAAGCACCAAGTCGCTGTGTTCTCCGGGTTTGAATGCCGTAAAACCTACGGAAATGGTGATGGTCACCCGCTCGCCCTTGAAGTGAAAAGGGCAGGCTTCAATCGATGCGCGCAAAGTATCCAGCAGTTGTGCGCCATTTATTGGTGACGTGTCGGGCATCAGCAAAACGAACTCCTCACCCCCGAACCGCGCAATGAAATCCGTCCCGCGCAGGCGTTTGCGCAACACGCTGGCAATGATTTTCAGCACTTTGTCACCTGCCAGGTGACCGTAGTTATCGTTGATGCGTTTGAAGTGGTCGAGGTCGAGCATCGCCAGCAACAGGATGTTGCCGTGTTGCTGCCATTCGCGGACTTCGTGTTCCAGCCGCTCACTCCAGGCCGCGCGATTGGGCAGGCCGGTGAGGGGATCGAGCAGCGCTTTCTGCCGTTGTTCTTCAAGGTGTTCGCGGTAGCCCAGCGCTTCCTGTTCCATGTGCGCCACGCGTTCGGCCAGGCTTTGCAACCGAGCCGCGACTTCCTGCTCACGTTCGTCGCGCTGTTTCTGGTGTTGATCCATGGTGCCGAGCAGGCCTTCGAGGTGGTTCTCCAGGACGTGCTTGAGGTCGTCCAGGTCCGCCGCTTCTTGCACGCTGCTCTGCAGGCCGTCGACTTGCTCGCGAATCTGCGTATCCATCTCGCGTGCAGCCGAGCGGTTGTCGGCATGGCCGTCGCTGGCAGCTTGCAAGTTGCTCTGGAACGATTCGAGACGTTCGTTGAGTTGTTGCAGGTACGCTTCGAATTCGTGCTGGCCGCTGTCGGTGATCGCCAGCATCAACGTCGCCAGATCATCGAGGATCGGGATCAGTTCGTACCAGTTCAACCCGTTTTGCAGACGATCACGCATCGCTTCGGCTTGTGGTCGATGGCGTTCGGGCAGCGTAAGGTCGTCGAGGAGGCCAAGGAGCGTGTCTTCGATATGCTTGGCGACTGAACTATAGGACGGCTCGGGTGAGTCGGGCAGGGCGTAGAGAACTTCCTCTGGCGCCAGGTGCTCCGCCTCGATGGTCACCGGGGTCAGTTCATCCGGGTTGACTGCCTGTGGCTCTTGCTCGGCTGGCGTTGGATCTATCGGTTGTTCGATGTTCGGCTGGGTCTGTGGCTCTACCGCTTGCGCAGATGCAGTCTCTGACTGAAGCACAGGCGGGACAAACACCACCAATTCCGGAGCAGGTTCTATTGCCTGTACTTCCAGTGATTCAGGGATCGCAGCGGCAGGTTGGACGTCGCTGACCGTTGGCTGTTCGACTGGCGGATGCTCCACCGCGGGTGCGAGATCAACCGTTGCCGGCGGGGTCTCGGCAATCGGTTCGACAATTTGCAGGGGCGCCGTTTTCACTGCGGGAGCGGTGGCCTGCGGGATGGCCTCATCCGCTTCCCGGTTACCAAACAGGCGCTGCAGAAAACCGGGGCGATCAGGTTCTGCCGGGTTATCCAGTTGACGTAAGGCTTTGCCTTGCAGGCCACTCAGTTCGCTGAGCAGCAACGGAATCTCACGGGCCTGACTGACTCGACCATCCAGTTGTTTGGCAAAGTTCTTCAGCGTCCGGCTGACTTCTCGAGGCAGTGGCAGTGTTTGCAGCTGAGTCACCAGCGCAGTCAATGCGGCGCTGGTCTGGTTGACCCGGGTTTCCCGGCGCTGCTCGGAGTCGAGTACGGCTTTTTCCAGGCGCGGAAGCAGGGCGGCCAGACCGGCGTCCATGTCATCGGTGCGCACGACTTCGCGCATTTCCTTCATGCACTGGTCAACGGCGCGATCGGTGCCTTCTGCGGCCAGGGTGCTGCGCACCAGCCCACGGCGCAGCAAGTCGAGCCGGGCATCCCATCGGCGTTCGAGCTTTTCCTGTTGTTCGATGCTTTTAAGGTATTTCTCTTTCCAGCGCTGTGTTTCGTCGCTCATTCATGGGATCCGCGAAGGGGCAGGACTCAACGCGGGGAATGCATCGGCCGTGAGCGAACCCGGCAGACGAATCTCTACCGCGACGGGCAGGTGATCTGAAATCGGTTGTGCCAGCACTTCGACCTTTTCAAGGGTCAGTGTGGGGCTGAGCAGAATATGGTCGAGGCAGCGCTGCGGGCGCCAGCTGGGGAAGGTCGCTTCCAGTTGCGGTGCTAGCAGACCGAGGTCACGCAACGGGGAGTTCTGCAGCAAATCACTGGCGTGGGTGTTCATGTCGCCCATCAGCACCTGGTGTTTGTAACCGCCGATCAACTCGCGGATGTAAGCCAGTTGCATGCTGCGAGCCCGAGCGCCCAGCGCCAGGTGCATCATCACCACCACCAGCGCCTCCGGACCTTCGCCGAAACGCACCAGAATCGCCCCGCGGCCCTTGGGCCCCGGCAGCGGATGATCTTCGATTGCCCACGGGCGCAGGCGGCTGAGCACGCCATTGCTGTGCTGGCCGAGGCGACCGAGATTGCGATTGAGTTGTTGATACCAGTAGGGAAAGGCGCCGAGCTGCGCCAGGTGTTCAACCTGATTGACGTAGCCTGATCGCAGGCTGCCGCCATCGGCTTCCTGCAAGGCGACCAGATCGAAGTCGCCCAGCAGATTGCCGATCTTTTGCAGATTGTCGGCACGCCCGGTGTGTGGCAGCAGATGCTGCCAGCCTCGGGTCAGGTAGTGCCGATAGCGCTCGGTACTGATGCCGACCTGGATATTGAAACTGAGCAAGCGCAGACGGCTGTCTGCGGGCAATCCCGTCGATTCCAGGTGATGCTCGTTGACCCGCGGATCATGCAGGCCAACGACACGTTCAGTTCCCCAGCGGCGCATGGCGGGCCCCGCGCTTAGTTGGCGACGGCCTTGGTTGCCGCTCGCTCTTTGGCTACCAGTTGGTCGGCCAGTTTCAGCGCTTGTTCGGCGCCGCCGGCAGAACCGATGTCAAAGCGATACTTGCCGTTGACGATCATGGTAGGCACGCCGGTGATTTCATATTTCTTGGCCAGTTCTTTGGCTTTGTTGATCTGGCCCTTGATGGCGAAGGAGTCGAAGGTGGCCAGGAACTTGTCCTTGTCTACGCCTTGAGTGGCCAGGAAGTCGGCCATGTCGTCTTTGTCGGTCAGTTTCTTGTGTTCTTTCTGGATTGCGTTGAATACCGCAGCGTGAACCTTGTTCTCTACGCCCATCGCTTCAAGGGTCAGGAACATCTGGCCGTGTGCGTCCCATGGGCCGCCGAACATGGCAGGGATACGGACGAAGTTCACGTCGGAAGGCAGTTTCTCGACCCAAGGGTTGATCACCGGTTCAAAAGCGTAGCAATGCGGGCAGCCGTACCAGAACAGCTCCACGACTTCGATCTTGCCAGGCACGGCGACCGGAACCGTATTGGTCAGTTCGACATAAGGGGCGGCGGGTGCTTCGGCGGCTTGGGCAGTCATGCCGAACAGGCTGGCAGCGACGAGTGCGGCGCTGATGATCAGATTACGCATGCTTTACTCCTGGACAATTTGGGTCGCCTCGCGCGACCTGTTTTCAGACAGGTCCTGGCGGGCTTGAGTTCTGTAGTGTAACGGCAGCGGCCACAAAAAAGGGCGGCCTGAGCCACCCTTTTTATACTTGCTGCGACGGATTAATAGAGCGTTAACGTTGCAGGAGATGTACTTCCCGCGGCACGCCCGGTTCGCCGGTCTTAGTGCAGGCCTTGAATGTAGCTGGACACCGCAGCGATATCTTCGTCGCTGAGCTTTTTGGCAATGCTTTGCATTGGTTTGGTATCGCCATCGTTGGCACGACCGCCTTCTTCCTTGCGGAAGTCGGTCAATTGCTTGGCAACGTATTGAGCGTGCTGACCACCCAGATGCGGGAAGCCGGCAGCCGCGTTGCCCTTGCCATCCGGAGAGTGGCAGCCGGTGCAGGCTGGCAGGCCCTTGGCCAGGTCGCCACCGCGGAACAAGGCCTCACCGCGAGCCACGACTTTCGGGTCGGCGGCGCCAACGCTGCCTTTCTGGCTGGCGAAGTAAGCGGCGATATCAGCCAGGTCCTGATCGCTCAGGTTGGTCAGCAGGCCGGTCATTTCCAGAACGGTGCGTTTGCCGGACTTGATGTCGTGCAGCTGCTTGTTCAGATAACGCTCGCCCTGGCCTGCCAGTTTCGGAAAGTTAGGCGCCATGCTGTTGCCATCCGGGCCATGACAGGCGCCACATACTGCGGCTTTCGCCTGACCAGCAGTTGCATCACCTGCAGCATGGGCTACGCCGGAGATCCCCACGGTCAACAGCAGACTCACGATCAATTTGTTCATCAGCTAATCCAACTACGGCTAAGGGTTAAAGAGTTATGGACCGGGATCACTCGCTCATCCACTGGATGATTGCCTGGTAATCCTCGGCACTGCAGTCCATGCACAAACCACGCGGCGGCATCGCCTTGAAACCCTGGGTCACGTGTTGCACCAGCGTCCCCATACCTTTCGCCAACCTCGGCGTCCAAGCTTCCTGGTCGCCCTTTTTGGGCGCCATGGGTAGTTGGCCGGAATGACAGGCACCACAAACACGGTTGTACACAGCTTCCGGATCCTGTGTAGCCTGAGCGCTGTAAAGCGGCATCAAGACACCGGCAGCTAGCAGCCATTTCGTCATAAAACGACCTTTTCAGGGTTGAGAGCGTTCTGCGTTCTAATGCGCAATCAAGGTCAATCGCTCTCGTGAACTTCATCCTACGCTGGGACAAAGCGCACACAAAATCTGCGGCATTATATACTGGCGTCACTGAAACGGAAACGACACCGCTTGCCGCGTCCATTCCCGGCGCCGCCCACATCGGAAATCCCATGCAACTCAAGAACCCCATCCTCGGCCTGTGCCAACAGTCCACCTTCATGCTCAGCGCTGCCAAAGTCGATCAATGTCCCGACGACGAAGGCTTTGAAGTGGCCTTCGCCGGGCGTTCCAACGCCGGCAAATCCAGCGCGCTGAACACCCTGACGCACGCCAGCCTGGCGCGAACCTCGAAAACTCCGGGTCGCACGCAGCTCTTGAACTTCTTCAAGCTAGACGATGATCGTCGTCTGGTCGACCTTCCGGGTTACGGTTACGCGAAAGTGCCTATCCCGTTGAAGCTGCACTGGCAGCGTCACCTGGAAGCTTATCTGGGTGGTCGCGAAAGTCTGAAAGGCCTGATTCTGATGATGGACATCCGTCATCCAATGACCGATTTCGACCTGTTGATGCTCGACTGGGCCGTCGCCAGTGGCATGCCGATGCACATTTTGCTGACTAAAGCTGACAAGCTGACCTATGGCGCGGCGAAAAACGTGCTGCTCAAGGTTCAGGCAGACATCCGCAAAGGATGGGGCGATGCGATTAGCATCCAGCTGTTCTCGGCGCCAAAGCGCATGGGTCTGGAAGACGCCTACACTGTATTGGCAGGCTGGATGGAGCTGGCGGACAAAGGCTCCGAGGTTGCGGAGCAATAAATCGCAGGCAAAAAAAACCCCGGACTTCTTATGGGGAGGGGGAAGTTCCGGGGTTCAAGTTCCGGACCGCTAGGGCGGGGTCCAGATATCTGCCAACACTTAACACAACATAGGAGCATCGAAGGGCTTCACCAGCCATTCAGTAACTCTGAGTGGCAGTTCACAGGTTTAGTTCCGGAGCTTCAGAAACCATTTGTAATAAGTGTGATTTCTTTCCGAAATAAGGGCTCTTGACCCATCTGCCGCGGCACTATGCCGCAGCAGAAAACGCTCTTTCAGACGGCTCAGTGAGCCTCATCCCAGTTATTGCCTACGCCAACCTCGACCAGAAGCGGTACATCCAGCTTCACGGCGTCGCTCATGTGCACGCGAATTTCATCGCGGACCTGGTCGACCAGATCTTCACGCACCTCAAGCACCAATTCATCGTGCACCTGCAGGATGACTTTGGCGTCGAGGCCCGAGGAGGTCAGCCAGTTATCCACCGCCACCATGGCTTTTTTGATGATGTCCGCCGCCGTACCCTGCATCGGGGCGTTGATCGCCGTGCGTTCTGCGCCTTTGCGCAGGGCCGGGTTTTTCGCGTTGATTTCCGGCAGGTACAGGCGTCGGCCGAAGATCGTTTCGACAAAACCTTGCTCGGCCGCCTGGGTGCGGGTGCGTTCCATGTACGCCAGAACACCCGGATAGCGGGCGAAATAACGGTCGATGTATGCCTGGGATTGCTTGCGATCAACGCCGATCTGCTTGGCCAGGCCAAACGCGCTCATGCCGTAGATCAAACCGAAGTTGATCGCCTTGGCGCTGCGACGTTGATCGGTGGTGACGTCGGCCAGTTCCACGCCGAACACTTCGGCGGCGGTGGCCTTGTGCACGTCCAGGTCATTGCGGAAGGCGTGCAGCAAACCTTCGTCCTTGGCCAGGTGCGCCATGATCCGCAGCTCGATTTGCGAATAGTCCGCCGCCAGCAGCTTGTAGCCCTTTGGCGCGACGAACGCCTGACGAATCCGCCGCCCTTCGGCCGTGCGGATTGGAATGTTCTGCAAGTTCGGATCGCTGGACGACAAGCGCCCGGTCGCCGCGACAGCTTGATGATAGGACGTGTGAATCCGCCCGGTGCGCGGGTTGATCTGTTCCGGCAGGCGATCGGTGTAAGTGCTTTTCAGCTTGCTCATCGAGCGGTACTGCATCAGCACTTTGGGCAACGGGTAATCCTGCTCGGCCAGTTCCGCCAGGACGGCTTCGGCGGTGGACGCCTGGCCCTTGGCGGTTTTGCTGAGGATCGGCAACCCGAGTTTTTCGTACAGGATCACGCCCAATTGCTTCGGCGAGCCCAAGTTGAATTCTTCACCGGCGATGGCGAATGCCTCACGCTCCAGCGCGACCATTTTGTCGCCGAGCTCGACGCTTTGGATGCCCAGCAGGTTGGCATCGACCAACGCGCCCTGGCGTTCGATTCGCGCCAGTACCGGCACCAACGGCATTTCGATTTCGCTCAGGACTTTGCTCAGGCTCGGAATGGCATTGAGCTTTTCCTGCAAGGTCTGGTGCAGGCGCAGCGTCACGTCGGCGTCTTCGGCGGCGTAAGGTCCGGCCAGTTCCAGCGAGATCTGGTCAAACGTCAACTGCTTGGCACCCTTGCCGGCGATGTCCTGAAAACTCGTAGTGGTGTGGTTCAGGTACTTGAGCGCCAGGCTGTCCATGTCGTGGCGGGTCGCGGTGGAATCCAGCACGTAAGATTCGAGCATGGTGTCGAACGCGATGCCTTGCACGGTGATACCGCAATTCTGGTCGCCACCGATGGCGCAGTTGGCGAGGATGTTCATGTCGAACTTGGCGTGCTGGCCGACCTTGAGTTTGTTCGGATCTTCCAGAATCGGTTTCAGCGCGCGCAGCACGGTGTCGCGATCAAGCTGATCCGGCACACCCATGTAGGAATGGGTCAGCGGGATGTAGGCTGCTTCGTTGGCCTGTACAGCAAACGACAGGCCGACAAGCTGCGCCTGCTGCGCATCGATGCCGGTGGTTTCGGTATCAAAGGCGATCAATTTGGCGTCGTTGAGCTTCTTCAGCCACAGGTCGAAATCGGCCTGGGTGAGGATCGTGGTGTACTTGAGCTCGGTCTCGACTGCGGCTTCTTCGGCCAGCGGAGCGGTGACTTCCTGCCCCGAACGCTTGGCATCACGCTGGTTTTCTTCAAACCAGCTCTTGAATTCCAGCAGGGTGTAGAGCTCGGCGAGTTTGTCGTGATCCGGCCGGCCCATTTGCAGGTCGTCGAGCCCGATGTCCAGCGGCACGTCGATCTTGATGGTTGCCAATTGATAGGAGAGGAATGCCATCTCCTTATGCTCTTCGAGCTTGGCCGGCAGGGTCTTGGCGCCGCGAATCGGCAGGGTCGGGACGATGTCGAGCTGTGCGTACAGCTCGGTCAGACCGCCGTTCACACCCACCAACAGGCCGGAAGCGGTTTTAGGACCAATGCCTGGAACGCCCGGAATGTTGTCGGAAGAATCGCCCATCAGTGCCAGATAATCGATGATCTGCTCGGGAGCGACGCCGAATTTCTCCTTCACGCCCTCCACGTCCAGCGCGCTACCGGTCATGGTGTTGACCAAGGTAATGTGGCCGTCGACCAGTTGCGCCATGTCCTTGTCGCCGGTGGAGATCACCACTGGTCGGTCAGCTGCTGCGCTGCTGCGGGCCAAAGTGCCGATCACGTCATCGGCCTCGACGCCTTCGACGCACAATAACGGGAAGCCCAGCGCGATCACGCTCTGATGCAGTGGCTCAATCTGTACGCGCATGTCGTCGGGCATGCTCGGACGGTTAGCTTTGTACTCGGCGAACATTTCGTCACGGAATGTCCCGCCCTTGGCGTCGAACACCACGGCGAACGGACTGTCCGGGTACTGCTTGCGCAGACTCTTGAGCATGTTCAACACGCCTTTGACCGCTCCGGTCGGCAAACCCTTGGAAGTGGTCAGCGGCGGCAGGGCGTGAAAGGCGCGATACAGGTAAGAAGAACCGTCCACCAGGACGAGGGGGGCTTGGCTCATGAGCAGGATCAACCTTTTCGGCGGGTCCGGCGCTAGAATAGCGGGACCGTTGACGACAAAGGGACAAGGTTATCATGCGCACACTAAATCGCCTGTTGCTGGCTGGCTTGTTTGCAACCGTTCCCCTGGCCGTCATGGCGGCGGATGATGCGCCGACACCGGAGCCGGAAGTCACGATCCGCACGGAAGGGGACAAAACGATTCAGGAGTACCGCCAAAACGGTTTCCTGTACGCGATCAAGGTCACGCCGAAGGTCGGACCGCCGTATTTCCTGGTGCGTGCGGATGGGACAGATGCAAACTTCATCCGCTCGGATCAGCCGGATATGCTGATTCCGTCGTGGAAGATTTTTGAATGGAAGTAGTTTCTTAATTTCAATCGGCGCTGGCTCATGCAGCGGCGCCCGTACTGGCAGTTTAAACATGTCTGTGTTCACCCCGCTGGCTCGGCCCGAGCTGGAAACCTTTCTCGCCCCATACGGGCTCGGCCGCCTGCTTGATTTCCAGGGAATTGCCGCCGGTAGTGAAAACACCAATTTCTTCATCAGCCTGGAGCAGGGCGAGTTTGTCCTGACCCTGGTCGAGCGCGGTCCGGTTCAGGAGATGCCGTTCTTCATCGAACTGCTCGATGTGCTGCACGAGGCCGACTTGCCGGTGCCTTACGCACTGCGCACCACCGACGGCGTGGCCTTGCGCGAACTGGCCGGTAAGCCTGCGCTGTTGCAACCACGCCTGGCCGGCAAGCACATCAAGGAAGCCAACGCGCAGCATTGCGCCCAAGTCGGCGAGTTGCTGGGCCATCTGCATCTGGCGACCCAAGCCAACATGGTCAAGCGCAAAACCGATCGTGGCCTGGACTGGATGCTGGAGGAGGGCACGCAGTTGCTCTCCCACCTGAATGCCGAGCAGAGTGATTTGTTGCAGCGGGCGCTGGACGAAATCACTCTGCAGAAGACGAAAATTCTGGCGTTGCCACGGGCCAACATCCACGCGGATCTGTTCCGCGACAACGCGATGTTCGAAGGCACGCACCTGACCGGGTTGATCGACTTCTACAACGCGTGCTCGGGGCCGATGCTCTACGACGTTGCAATTGCCTTGAATGACTGGTGTTCGGATGACGACGGGCTGATCGACGGGCCGCGGGCGCGGGCGTTGCTCGGGGCCTATGCCGCGTTGCGTCCGTTCACTGCCGCAGAGGCTGAACTGTGGCCGACCATGTTGCGCGTGGCGTGTGTGCGGTTCTGGTTGTCACGGTTGATTGCCGCGGAGTCGTTTGCCGGGCAGGACGTGTTGATTCACGATCCGATGGAGTTTCAGCAGCGGTTGGCGCAGCGCCAGAAGGTCAGTACGCCGCTACCGTTCGCCCTTTAACAGCTTCGCGGCAAGCCTCGCTCCTACAGGTTTGTGTCGTGCACATTATCTGTGAACGGCACAAATTCCGTAGGAGCGAGGCTTGCCCGCGGATGGGGCGTCGCAGATCCCGCTGTTACAACGACTCCAGACACCCCGCCAAATCATTCCCCAACTTCTCCAGCACCTGCTCATACCCCTGCGCAGTCGCCGGCGTGTACCCGCCCAACGCATCCAGCTCCGCCAATTTCACCGGCAGGCCTGCCACCAGGGTTTCCGCCAGGCGCGGACGCAACGGCGGTTCACTGAACACACAGGTCTTGCCGACTTCCTGCAACCGCGTGCGCATCGCTGCGACGTGCTGGGCGCCCGGCTGGACTTCGGCGGCGACGCTGAATACGCCTGCGTGCTTGAGGCCGTAGGCGTCTTCAAAGTAGTCGAAGGCCTCGTGGAATACGAAGTACGGTTTGCCTGCGATGCCGGCCAGACGCGCTTTCAAGCGAAGATCCATTGCATCCAGACGCTCATCGAACGCCTTGAGGTTGCTCTGATAACGCGTGGCGTTGGCCGGATCGGTTGCACTCAAGTCAGCAGCCATTTTTGTGGCGATCACGCGAGCGTTTACCGGAGACAACCACAAATGCGCGTCCAGGCTGCCGGGGCGATGATCGTGGTCATGCTCATCGGCTTCTTCCGCGTGCGAATGGTTGTCTTCGCCGAAGTGGCGAAGTTTCAGTCCCGGCAGATCCTGCACAGCGACGCTCGGCAGCGTTCGACCGTTCAGCACGCGAGGAAGGAACCCTTCCATGTCCGGACCGATCCAGTAAACCAGATCCACCGATTGCACCTTCCGTACGTCGGAAGGACGCAAGGCATAGTTATGCGGTGAAGCGCCCGGTGGTAGCAGCACTTCCGGGATTGCCACGCCGTCCTGCACCGCAGCGGCAATCAGCTGTAGCGGCTTGATGCTGGTGAGGACTTTGACGTCGGCTTGAGCTGAGCCAATGAACAGAAAACTTGCGGCAAATGTGACAAAGATAGAAAAAAGTCGGGACACGATGACCACTCGAAGAGGCGAGAACGGGTAACATAATAACGTCTCTCACAAAACTCGTCGCCGCTCATGCCTAAAACACCGATTGCCAGCCGTCCCCACGACCACTCTCATTGCGTACATAGCGCACTGACTGAGGCCGATGCCTTGTGCGCACGTCAAGGCCTGCGCCTGACCGCCTTGCGTCGGCGGGTGCTGGAGCTGGTGTGGCAAAGTCACAAGCCGTTGGGTGCCTACGACATTCTTGCGGTACTCAGTGAGCAGGATGGCCGCCGCGCTGCGCCGCCTACCGTGTACCGTGCGCTGGATTTCCTGTTGGAAAACGGCCTTGTCCACCGCATCTCCTCGCTCAACGCCTTCGTCGGCTGCAATCACCCGGAGCATGCCCACCAGGGTCAATTCCTGATCTGCCGCGAATGTCACGCCGCCATTGAGCTCGAACAGAAATCCATCAGCGACGCGATCATCAGCAGCGCCAAGGATGTCGGTTTCGTCGTCGAAGGCCAGACCGTTGAAGTGGTCGGTCTCTGCTCGGGTTGCCAGGGGGCTTGATGAGCAATGCGCTGATTCGCCTCGAGCAGGTTGTCGTCACCTTTGCCGGGCAAAACGTGCTGGATAACATCGAGCTGAGCGTCGAGCCGGGGCAGATCGTCACCCTGATCGGCCCGAATGGCGCGGGCAAGACCACGCTGGTGCGCGCGGTGCTCGGTCTGTTGAAGCCGGACAGCGGCAGCGTCTGGCGCAAGTCGAAACTGCGGGTCGGTTACATGCCGCAAAAACTTCACGTCGATCCGACGCTGCCGTTGTCGGTACTGCGCTTTTTGCGTCTGGTGCCTGGCGTGGACCGTGCCAGGGCCTTGGCGGCACTCAAGGAAGTCGGCGCCGAGCAGGTGATCGACAGCCCGGTGCAAAGTGTTTCCGGTGGCGAAATGCAGCGCGTGCTGCTGGCTCGAGCCCTGCTGCGTGAGCCGGAACTGCTGGTGCTCGACGAACCGGTGCAAGGCGTCGATGTGGCCGGCCAAGCCGAGCTCTACAGCCTGATCACGCGGCTGCGCGACCGTCACGGCTGCGGGGTATTGATGGTCTCCCACGATTTGCACCTGGTCATGAGCACCACCGACCAGGTGGTCTGTCTGAATCGTCATGTCTGCTGCTCCGGGCACCCGGAACAAGTCAGCGGCGATCCGGCTTTCGTCGAGCTGTTCGGCAAAAACGCACAAAGCCTGGCGATTTATCACCACCACCACGACCACGCCCATGACCTGCATGGTTCGGTGGTCAACGCGGCCCCGACGGCCCAACCCCATGTCCATGGAGATAGCTGCAAGCATGGCTGATTTTCTGCTCTACGCCCTGCTTGCAGGTCTGGCTTTGGCGCTGGTCGCAGGACCGCTGGGTTCGTTCGTGGTCTGGCGGCGCATGGCCTATTTCGGCGACACCTTGTCCCACGCGGCCTTGCTCGGCGTGGCATTGGGCTTTCTGCTGGATGTCAGTCCTACCGTTGCCGTCACCGTCGGTTGCTTGCTGTTGGCGGTGCTGCTGGTGACGTTGCAACAGCGTCAGCCGCTGGCGTCCGACACGCTTTTGGGAATTCTCGCACCAAGCACGCTCTCTCTGGGCCTGGTCGTACTAAGCTTCATGCACGAAGTGCGGATCGACCTGATGGCGTATCTGTTCGGTGACTTGCTGGCGATCAGCCCGACCGACTTGGCCTGGATACTCGGTGGCAGCGCCGGTGTTCTCGCGTTGCTGGTGACGTTGTGGCGGCCATTGTTGGCGATCACGGTGCATGAAGAACTGGCCCGGGTGGAAGGTTTGCCCGTGCCGGCGCTGCGCCTGGCCTTGATGTTGCTGATCGCGGTGGTGATCGCTGTGGCGATGAAAATCGTCGGTGTGTTGCTGATTACTTCGCTGTTGATCATCCCGGCGGCTGCGGCACAACGTCACGCTCGCTCGCCAGAACAGATGGCGCTGGGCGCGAGCCTGCTGGGCATGCTCGCAGTCTGTGGCGGGCTGGCGTTGTCGTGGTTCAAAGACACCCCGGCGGGCCCGTCGATTGTTGTGACGGCCGCCGCACTGTTTCTGCTGAGTTTTGTCCTGCCCCGTCGAGGGGTGTAGACTTGCTCGTTTTTTGCGCAAATAGAGAGTCGCAGGAATGAAGCTGTCAGCCTCCCGTTATCTGCTCCTTGTCGCATTTTCGCTGCTACTGGGCGCTTGCCAAAGCACGCCATCGGCCACCACTGCGGCGACCGATGCCCGGGCCACGGCCATCGCGCAGCTGGAACAAAACCTGGCCAGCAGCGAGCTGGCCACCGCCGAAGACCAGTTGGCGACCTTGCAGGCCCAGTCGCCAGACGATCCGTCCCTTGTGCAATATCAGCGGCAATTGGCCGAAGCCTATCTGCGTCGCAGCCAAATCGTGCTGCAAAAGGGCGATGTGAATGCGGCCGCTACGGCGCTGGCCCGGGCCCGGGCATTAATGCCAAAGGCTCCGGCGCTGACGGGTGGGGTCAACAACGCCATCGTCAATGCCCGTAAAGCTGAACTGGACAGGGCTGAAGCGGCGCTCATGGCTGCCGAGGCCAAGCCACAGGCCAGAGTCATTGATCCTACGGCTGAGAGCACCACAATTGCCTTGAACCTCACGGATATGAGCAAACTTCGCCGTCAATTGGATGCGATTGCCGCCGATGTGGTGAATTACCAGTGCGATGTCAGCATTCAGGCGCCGCGTACCCAGGATTACCCATGGTTGGCGACGTTGCTGACTAAACGGGTGAAGAAGCTGGATTCGGAGTTCGATCTGAATCTGCAGAAGCAGATCCTGCGCAACGTTCCGGCGCAGATCGTCTTGAGTCCGCGTAAACCCTGAAAGCGTCGCGAGCAAGCTCGCTCTCACAGTGAATCGGGGTTGATTACATTTTCTATGATCAAACCCAAACCCTGTGGGAGCTAGCCTGCTCGCGAAGGCGCCCTCCCTAACGATACAAAACCTTAAGCCGGAATCGCCTTGGCCTTCGGCTCCCGATCCCAAACCCGATGCTGCCCGATGGCGGCAAAGAACGGTTTGATCAACTGGGCATCCGCACCCACGACCAGCCCCGCATCCACCTCAAGTTTCAACACGTCCAGCAACTGCTTCGCCTCGCCATGCAGCGCAATCGCTTTCAAGTGTTTGTAAGCTTCCAACAGGTAATGCAGCGCTACGCCATCGCCACTCAACGCCTTGATCGACGCCGCGCCACCGGGTACGAACACCGCATCGAATGCCACCGAAGGCAAGCCTTCCATTGAAGCGTCCACTGGCAGTGTCTTGCCATCGGCAGTGGTCACTGGCGCGGAAGTCGGGCCGAGCAGCTTGGCGTGCGCACCTTCTGCCTTCAGCGCCTTCTTCATCGCATCAATCGCAGCACCATCGACACCGTTGGCCGCCAGAATCGCCACTTTCCGCGTTTTGATATCCCCCGGCAGCAGGTTGGCCTGGCTCAAGGCCGGTGAGCGATCGGGTGAAGTTTTACGCACGTCGACGGTGCCAGCCTTCGGCGCCGGCAAACCAAGGTTCTGCGCCACCCGTTTGGCCAGTTCCAGATCGATATTGGCCAGGATCTCGTTCACCTGACGTGCACGGATGAATTCACGCTCAACCTTGCCCAGCTCAAAGCTGTACGCCGAGATGATGTGTTCCTGCTCGTGCTTGCTCATGCTGTGGAAAAACAGGCGCGCCTGGGAGAAGTGATCGCCGAACGACTCGCTGCGCTGGCGAATCTTATTGGCGTCGATGCGCTCCGGATAGGTCTCGAATCCACCGTCCTGCGCGGCAGGCGGCGTTTCTTTCGGCCAACCGCCATCGATGGAATTCGGCTCGTAGGAGGCGCGCCCCTTGTCGATGGTGGTGCGATGCAGCGCATCCCGCTGGCCGTTATGGAAGGGTGCTACGGGACGGTTGATCGGGATCTCGTGAAAATTCGGCCCACCGAGTCGGCTGATCTGCGTATCGGTGTAGGAAAACAGCCGCCCTTGCAGCAGCGGATCATTAGAGAAGTCGATGCCCGGCACGATATGGCCCGGGCAGAACGCAACCTGCTCGGTTTCGGCGAAGAAATTATCCGGGTTGCGGTTGAGCACCATCTTGCCCAGCGGGGTAATGGGCACGAGTTCTTCCGGGATCAGTTTGGTCGGGTCGAGGATGTCGAAGTCGAAGTTATGTTCGTTTTCTTCTTCGATGACCTGCACGCCCAACTCCCATTCCGGGTAGTCGCCCATCTCGATCGACTCCCACAGATCGCGGCGGTGGTAATCGGTGTCTTTACCGGCGAGCTTCTGCGCTTCATCCCACACCAGTGAGCAAGTACCGGCGGTAGGGCGCCAGTGGAATTTGACGAAGCGTGATTTTCCTTCGGCATTGATCAAGCGGAACGTGTGTACGCCAAAGCCCTGCATGCTGCGCAGGCTTTTCGGGATCGCCCGGTCGGACATGGCCCAGATCACCATATGCGCCGACTCTGGCACCAGCGAGACGAAATCCCAGAAGGTGTCGTGAGCCGAGCCGCCGGTAGGGATCTCGTTGTGTGGCTCCGGTTTCACCGCGTGCACGAAGTCAGGGAACTTGATTGCATCCTGAATGAAAAACACCGGCATGTTATTGCCCACCAAGTCGAAGTTGCCTTCGTCGGTGAAGAACTTCACGGCGAAACCTCGCACGTCCCGCACGGTATCGCCTGACCCACGCGGGCCCTGCACCGTGGAAAAGCGCACGAAGACCGGGGTTTTCTTGCCGGGATCTTGTAGGAAACCGGCTTTGGTCAGTACGGAATGGTTTTCATAGGTCTGGAAAAAACCATGAGCGCCAGTGCCCCGTGCATGGACGATGCGCTCTGGAATGCGCTCATGGTCAAAATGCGTGATTTTTTCACGCATGATGAAGTCTTCCAGCAACGACGGCCCGCGCGCGCCGACCTTCAACGTGTTCTGGTTGTCCGAAACCTTCACGCCCTGATTGGTGCGCAGGGCTTGTTCGGTGGCGTCGGAGCGAAACTTTTCCAGGCTATCGAGCTTGGCATTGGTGTTGCCGCGGTCCAGGGTATCGGTCCCGGCCAGTGCGCTTTTAGGTGCGGCAGGCTTTTTAGTACTCATCAGTCGTAAACTCCTCGTTGCGATCCCGTAGCCAGGACTTATATGCATTCCCCAGGCACGGCACCGGGGGCGTTTTCGAGTTGCCTTATTAGTGACTGGCAAGCTTTTTAGCCGTTCCTTTTTTCTAACCTTCGATCGCGTTATTGCCAAATGGAAGGTTGAATGCGGAATAAATGCTAATAACCTCTATACGGACAGGCTAAAATGCGCGCCCGGCTAACCGCTGACCCTTTTCCAACGCGCCCCACAAGGTTCGCTACGTGATCGAGTTTCAAAACGTCCACAAAACCTACCGCGTCGCCGGTAAGGATATTCCCGCCCTGCACCCGACCAGTCTGACGATTGAGAACGGTCAGGTCTTCGGCCTGATCGGTCACTCCGGCGCGGGAAAAAGTACCCTGCTGCGTCTGATCAATCGCCTGGAAGAGTCCAGCGGCGGCAAGATCTTCGTCGACGGTGAAGAAGTCACCGCGCTCGACGCCAACAACCTGCGCCGCTTCCGCCAGCAGGTCGGGATGATTTTCCAGCACTTCAACCTGCTGGCGTCCAAGACCGTGGCCGACAACGTCGCGCTGCCGCTGACCCTGGCCGGTGAACTGTCGCGCAGCGAGATTGACCAGCGTGTCGCCGAGTTGCTGGCGCGGGTCGGTCTGTCTGACCACGCCAAAAAGTACCCGGCGCAGCTGTCCGGCGGCCAGAAGCAGCGCGTCGGCATTGCCCGCGCCCTGGCGACCAAGCCGAAAATCCTGCTGTGCGATGAAGCCACCAGCGCCCTGGACCCACAGACCACGGCGTCGGTCCTGCAATTGCTGGCTGAGATCAATCGCGAGCTGAAACTGACCATCGTCCTGATTACCCACGAGATGGACGTGATCCGCCGGGTCTGCGACCAGGTCGCCGTAATGGACGCGGGTGTGATCGTCGAGCAAGGTTCGGTGGCCCAGGTGTTCCTGCATCCGAAACACCCGACCACCAAACGTTTCGTGCAAGAAGACGAGCAGATCGATGAAAGCGAACAGCGTGACGACTTCTCCCATGTGCCGGGCCGCATCGTGCGTCTGACCTTCCAGGGCGAAGCGACCTACGCACCACTGTTGGGGACCGTCGCTCGGGAAACGGGCGTGGACTACAGCATCCTGGCCGGTCGTATCGACCGCATCAAAGACGTCCCTTACGGGCAATTGACCCTGGCTGTTACCGGTGGCGACATGGAGGCGGCGTTCGCCCACTTCACCGCGGCTGACGTCCACATGGAGGTCCTGCGCTAATGGAAGTCCTGACAAGTTTCTTCGTCAACATCGACTGGTTCGAAATCTGGCTGGCTACCGGCGATACCCTGCTGATGCTCTTCGGTTCGTTGTTGTTCACCGTGTTGCTCGGCCTCCCGCTGGGCGTGTTGTTGTTCCTGTGCAGTCCGCGTCAGTTGCTGGAATCCAGAACGCTATACGCCGTGCTGTCGCTGGTGGTGAACATCCTGCGTTCGCTGCCGTTCATCATTTTGCTGATCGTGATGATCCCGTTCACCGTGCTGATCACCGGCACCTCGCTCGGCGTCGCCGGTGCGATCCCGCCGCTGGTAGTGGGTGCCACGCCGTTCTTCGGGCGACTGGTGGAAACCGCCCTGCGTGAAGTGGATCGCGGCATCATCGAAGCCACCCAGGCCATGGGTGCGACGACCCGGCAGATCATCATCAACGCCCTACTGCCAGAAGCCCGCCCGGGCATTTACGCGGCGATTACGGTGACGGCTATTACACTGGTGTCCTACACGGCGATGGCCGGTGTGGTCGGTGCCGGTGGGTTGGGCGACCTGGCGATCCGTTTTGGTTATCAGCGTTTCCAGACCGATGTGATGATCGTCACCGTGGTGCTGTTGCTGGTGCTGGTGCAGGTTCTGCAAATGGTTGGTGACAAACTGGTCGTCCATTTCTCCAGAAAATAAACAGTTCTCGTAAACATGACATGAGCCGGCCATTCGCTGGCAGGCGCCAAATCCAGGCGCCGCAAGCGGGTACCCACAAGGAGTTAGCTGAATGAAAAAACTACTCGTCGCGTTCGCAGCCGTTGCAGCGTTTTCCGCTCACGCTGACACTCTGACCGTTGCAGCCACCCCGGTGCCGCACGCGGAAATCCTCGAATTCGTCAAACCGGCCCTGGCCAAAGACGGCGTGGACCTGAAGGTCAAAGTCTTCACCGACTACATCCAGCCGAACGTGCAGGTTGCCGAAAAACGCCTGGACGCCAACTTCTTCCAGCACCAGCCGTACCTCGATGAGTTCAACAAGGCCAAGGGCACCGACCTGGTCGCCGTTGCTGGCGTACACCTGGAACCGCTGGGCGCTTACTCCAGCAAGTACAAGGCCCTGACCGAACTGCCAGGCGGCGCCAACGTGGTGATCCCGAACGACGCCACCAACGGCGGTCGCGCGCTGTTGCTGCTGGCCAAGGCCGGCCTGATCAAGTTGAAGGATTCGAACAACATCCTGTCGACGGTCAAGGACATCACCGAGAACACCAAGGACCTGAAATTCCGTGAGCTGGAAGCCGCGACCATCCCGCGCGTGCTGACCCAGGTCGACCTGGCGCTGATCAACACCAACTACGCGCTGGAAGCCAAGCTCGATCCGTCCAAGGATGCGCTGGTCATCGAAGGCAACGACTCGCCTTACGTGAACATCCTTGTAGCCCGCCCGGACAACAAGGACAGCGAAGACATGAAGAAACTGGTTGCTGCGCTGCACAGCCCGGAAGTGAAGGCCTTTATCCTCGAGAAGTACAAAGGCGCGGTATTGCCGGCGTTCTGATCTGAGTCGTTAACAAAAAAATGGGGCGCATCGAATGCGCGCCATTTTTTTATGCCTGAAACACCGTCCCCTGTAGGAGCCAGGCTTGCCGGCGACGGCGATCTCACGGGCGCTTTCGCCGGCAAGCCTGGCTCCTACAGGGGGCGTGGTGTTTATTTGCGGTTGAGCATCACCGGCAACTGCACCACCAACTTGGCGTTATTCAGCGGTGCACGAATGAACCCACGCTGTGTCCCGTCCGGCCCGATCACCGCAAGGTTGCCGCTGTGATCAACCGTGTAATTCGGCTTGCTGGTGTCTGCCGGAATGAACGGAATGCTCACCGCATTGGCCAGTTTCTGAATGTCTTCAATCGACGAAGGCGTCAGGCCTGTGAACTGCGGATCGAAGTAGCCCAGGTACTGCTTGAGCTGCTTGGGCGTGTCGCGGTTCGGGTCGACGCTGACCAGGATGATCTGCAACTTCGCCACAGCCTCTGGCGGCAGTTCACTTTTGATCTGGCGCAGCTGGGCGAGGGTGGTCGGGCAGATGTCCGGGCAGAAGGTGTAGCCGAAGAACAGCAGTGACCATTTGTCTTTCAGCTCGTTGACCATCACCGGCTTGCCGTCCTGATCGGTCATCGTCACGTTTGGCAGGTTGCGGCTTTGCGGTAGCAAAATGATCCCGGCATCGATCAATGCCGTCGGATCGCCCTGGCCTTTTCCGGACAGCACTTTGTTGATGGTCAGGCCCAGAACCAGCGCGATCAGGGCGACGAGGATAAAGACGGTTTTCTGAGTTCGAGTCATAGGTTCAACAGTAAGTAGTGGTCTACGAGCAGCGCGATAAACAGCAGGAACAAGTAGTAGATAGAGTACTTGAAGGTGTTGATCGCCGCGTGCGGCCGAGTGCCACGGTACAGCACCACGGCCCATTGCAGAAACCTTGCGCCCAGTCCCAGGGCGCAAATCAGGTAAAGCATGCCGCTCATGTGGATCACGTAGGGCATCAGGCTGACCGCCAGCAGCGCGAAGGTATAAAGCAGGATGTGGACCTTGGTGTAATGCTCGCCATGGGTCACCGGCAACATCGGGATGTTGGCCTTGGCATATTCCTCTTTGCGGTGAATGGCCAGGGCCCAGAAGTGAGGCGGGGTCCAGGCGAAAATGATCAACACCAGCAACAAGGGTTCGGCGCTGACATGACCGGTGGCAGCGGTCCAGCCGAGCAACGGCGGGGCAGCGCCGGCCAGGCCACCGATAACGATGTTCTGCGGCGTCGCGCGCTTCAGGAAACCGGTATAGATCACCGCATAACCGAGCAGGGACGCGAGGGTCAGCCATGCCGTCAGCGCATTGGTGAAGGCCAGCAGCACGGCTTGCCCAAGCACCGCCAATACCAGGGCAAATGTCAGCGCCGCCGCAGGTGAAACGCGCCCTTCAGCCAAGGGACGTTTGTGGGTACGCGCCATCACTGCATCGATACGCCGGTCCACCACATGATTCACCGCCGCCGCACCCCCGGCACACAACGCGATCCCCAGGTTGCCGAACACCAGCACCGTCCACGGCACCCCGGCGCGGGTCGCGAGGAACATGCCGACCAGCGAGGTGATGAGCATCAGCACCACCACTTTCGGCTTGGTCAGCTCCAGGTAGTCACGCCAGATCGCCTGACTGTGACGTTCGCCGATCAGAGTCGCCATGGCATCTCTCCTTTTATTGTTATGGGCCCGGCTGAGTGTTTACGCGGGCTGAACCGCCAGCGTGCAAGGTTTTGCTGTTTGACCCGAACCAGGCTGGTTCGCGCGTGATAATTGACCAGCACCATCGTGAGCAACAGCGCTGCACCCCCCGCGTTATGCGCGACCGCGACCGGCAGCGGCAGGTGGAACAAGACGTTGCTGATGCCGAGGGTGATTTGGGCCGCAAGGGCGATCAGCACCATTCCGGCCAAGCGCGTCATGCCAACCACTTTCAGTTGCCAGGCCAGCCCCAGCAGCACGAGCGTCACCAGCAACGCGCCGATGCGGTGAGTCAGATGGATCGCTGTGCGGGCATCACTGTCCAGTTGCCCGCCCAGGTAATTGGGGCCGATGTGTTGGGTCAGGTGAAAACCGTTGGCGAAATCGGCTGGTGGCAGCCATTGCCCATGGCAGGTCGGGAAGTCGATGCAAGCCACGGCTGCATAGTTGGAACTGACCCAGCCCCCGAGGGCGATTTGCAGGATTACCAGCAGCAACCCGGCCGTCGCCCAGTGCTGCAAACGCCGTGGCACGGTCAGCGCCGGCAGTACGCCGGACAGGCGCAAGGTCAGCAAAAAAAGCAGGCTCAAGGTCGCAAAACCGCCGAGCAAATGCCCGGTCACCACCTGCGGCCAGAGCTTGAGCGTCACCGTCCACATGCCGAATGCCGCTTGGGCGATGACAACCACCAGCAGAAACAGCGGCAGCTTCACCGGTTGCCCCGGATGACGACGATGCACCCAGGCGCGACCGGCCAGCACTGAAATCAACAACCCGAGGGTGCCGGCGAAATAGCGGTGGACCATCTCGTTCCAGCCTTTGTGGGCTTCGACGGGTGCATCGGGAAAATGCAATTCGGCATGGGCCAGTTGGGCTTCGCTTTTCGGCACGCTGATAAAGCCGTAGCAACCCGGCCAGTCCGGGCAGCCGAGGCCGGCGTGGGTCAGGCGGGTGTAGGCGCCGAGCAACACCACAATCAGTGCCAGCAAGGTGGCAAACAGCGCGAGGCGAAATCCAGGTTTGGCCATGACGATGCCCTTATCCGATGTTCGACAGTTTCAGCAAATGACGCAGGTCGTTGAGCAGGTCCTTACCCTTCACCGTCGGGTCGTAGCGCAGCACCAGATTGCCGTGCGGGTCGATGATCCACAGTTGCGGTGCGGTTTTGCCTCCCGCTGTTTTGGTGAAAGTGGTCAGGTCCATTGGGTAGCGTTGCAGTTGCGGGTATTCGCGGGTCAGCTTGGCGTCGTAATCGGCCGCCAACGGTTGGGCCGCGGCCAGGGCGTGACTGGCACGCCCGGCATCGCGACCGAGGCCGATCTGGATCTGCCGCGCCAGATAAACCAGCTGCTGGCAGTCCACCGAACACTCCTTGGGCGCCGTGACCAGTAATTGCCAACGGTCCTCCTGCGCTTGCACGCCAAGGTCGGCGCGGGTCTGGCCGTTGCCGATCAGCTCGCCGTGATAACTGCGGCCTTCCGGCACCCAGAACTGCAACTTGTACATGCCCGTGGCGAGGATCATCGGACCGATCACCCCCAGCAGGATCAGCAATAACTGCAACCGGCCCTTGCGCCGACTCGCCGGCGTTTTCGCCTCAGACATGCTGGGTGGATTCATGGCCGCTCCCATGGTGTTTCTCCTTTGCGTTGTGCCAACCGAGATAGAGATAAAGGCCGAACAGGGCGATCGACATGGCGAACCACTGCACGGCATAAGCGATATGTTTTTCCGGCCCCATGGCCACTACCGGCCAATCGGCCTGGTAGGACGCGGGGCCGGCTTCTGCGCGTAATTCATAGGCAAAACCGTCACGGTCGAGCGCCGTCCACAGCTTGGCGGGTTCGACGGCAGTGATCAGTTGTGGCCAGGTGGCGGTGCTCGGGTCGGCGTGCAATTGGAAGGTGGCGCCGGGGGAGACGTAGACCCAGGCATCCAGGCTCAGGGCCTGAGTCGGTGTCGTGAACTGCGGCGGGGTACGCCGATCCGGCCACGGCAGCCAGCCGCGATTGACCAGCAACCAGAGCCCGGTCGCCTGGTCCTGAAACGGTTGCAGCAGTTCGACGCCGACCTTGCCGTCGCGCTGGCGGTTATCCAGCAGCAGGCTGTGTGCGGCATCGAACTGGCCGTGAATTTGAACCCGGCGAAAGGCTGGATCGTCGGTGTGTAGCAGCTCGGTGCTGGCCATCGGTTCAGCCGTGCGGCGCTCGGCGTAGCTGTGCAGCAGCGCGCTTTTCTCCGCGCCCCGGCTCAATTGCCAGAACCCCAGTGACACCAGCATGGGCAATAGAAGTGCGACCACCAGGGTCGGCACGATGCCCGGCCGGAAGCGCTTCATGGCGTCGCCAGAAAGTCGCTGGTTGCGATAGCTATACTCAAGTGCATCGCCTTTCCCCCGGAGTCCCACCATGCTCAAAGCAGCCATCGTCCTGATGCTGATTGCCACGGTTGTCAGCCTGTTCAGCGGCCTGTTTTTTCTGGTCAAGGACGACAGCAGCTCGAACCGCCTCGTCATTGCCTTGAGTGTTCGTGTTGCCCTGGCCGCTATCACCGTCGGCTTGATTGCCTGGGGTTTTTTCAGCGGCCAGTTGGTTTCTAGTGCGCCTTGGTAAAGCCTCAGAGCACGTAGACGAAAACGAACAGCCCGATCCACACCACGTCCACGAAGTGCCAATACCAACTCGCCGCTTCAAACGCGAACTGGTGCTCGTTATCGAAGTGTCCGCGCATGATCCGCATCAGCATCACAAACAGAATGATGGTGCCGATGGTCACGTGGGCGCCGTGGAACCCGGTGAGCATGAAGAACGTCGCGCCGTAGATGCCGGAACCCAGGGTCAGGCCCAGTTCGCGATAGGCGTGGATATATTCTTCGGCCTGAAAACCGAGGAACGCACAGCCGAGCAAGACAGTGATCGCCAGCCAGATTTTCAGCGCACCGCGATGGCCCTTTTTCAAAGCGTGGTGGGCGATGGTCACGGTGACGCTGGAACTCACGAGCAATACGGTATTGAGCAGCGGCAGGCCCCAGGGGCTGATAACGTCCTTGGGTGCCGGGAAGAGTTTCGGATCCGGGTTATTCAACAGCGGCCAGACGAACTCGAAGTTCGGCCACAGCATGTGCGCCAGGCCTTTCGCGCCTTCACCGCCGAGCGCCGGACCGGACACATGCCGCACATAAAACAGTGCACCGAAGAAGGCGATGAAGAACATCACCTCCGAAAAGATGAACCAGCTCATGCCCCAGCGGAACGAGCGGTCCATCTGGGCGCTGTACAACCCGCTGCGACTTTCCTTGATTACCGTGCCGAACCAGCCGAACAGCATGTAAGCCAACAGCAGGCCGCCGACGAAAAAGATCAGCGGGCCGTGGGATTCCGGCCGCGCAGCTTTCAGGTCGTTGAACCAGGTGGCCAGGCCGAACACGGTGACGAACATGCCGACGGTGGCGATGATCGGCCATTTGCTCTGGGCCGGTACGTAATAGTGTTCATGAGTTGCCATTTATTGTTCTCCTTATCGGGCACGCTCAGCCGCCAGTGTTTACAGCTACCGGTGGATGTCGGGCGGTGATATCGAACAGCGTGTAGGACAGCGTCAGGTGCTTCACTTCCTTGGGCATGTCGCGGTCAACGATGAAACGTACCGGCATCTCGATCCGTTGACCGGGCTGCAGCACTTGCTGGGTAAAGCAGAAACATTCGGTCTTGTGGAAGTACGCTGCCGCGTTGCTGGGTGCGATGCTCGGCACTGCCTGGGCGCTCATCGGTTTGTCGGTCGGGTTGTGCGCGATAAAAATCATCTCGTTCACTGCCCCCGGGTTGGCCGTCAGTTCGTCACTTTTGGGATAGAAATCCCAGGACATGTCGGCGGAATTGGTCGACAGGAACTGCACACGCACCTGCCGCGAAGTGTCGACCGTCTGCTCGCCCTCGTACTGCCCGGCGGTCTTGCCATTGATGCCGAATGCCTTGCACATCACGTCATAGATCGGCACCAGGGCAAACCCGAAGATAAACATCGCCACCACCACTAGCAGCAGGCGGGTGACCAGCTTCTTCATCGAAATCGAGTCAGCCATGGTTTCCAACCTCTTCGCCGAACCCTGTGGGAGCGAGCCTGCTCGCGAAGCAAACACCGCGGTTTAACAGGCAGACCGCGTCATCGTTCTTCGCGAGCAGGCTCGCTCCCACATAGGTTTGTGTGTTCATTTCACTTCCGGCGGCGTAGTGAAGGTGTGATACGGCGCTGGTGACGGAATGCTCCACTCCAGGCCTTCCGCGCCATCCCACGGTTTGGCGGGTGCTGGCGGGCCGCCGCGGATGGTCTTGATTACGATGAACAGGAAGAAGATCTGCGTGGCGCCGAACATGAACGCACCAATCGACGACACCATGTTGAAGTCGGCGAATTGCAGGTTGTAGTCCGGAATCCGCCGCGGCATGCCCGCCAGGCCCACGAAGTGCATCGGGAAGAACGCCATGTTCATGCCGATGAACGAGAGCCAGAAATGCAGCTTGCCGAGGGTTTCGTCGTACATGTGGCCGGTCCATTTCGGCAACCAATAGTAGGCCGACGCGAAGATCCCGAAGATCGCCCCCGGCACCAATACATAGTGGAAATGCGCGACCACGAAGTAGGTGTCCTGGTACTGGAAGTCCGCCGGGGCAATGGCAAGCATCAGCCCGGAGAAGCCGCCGATGGAGAACAGGATCACGAACGCCACCGCGAACAGCATCGGTGTCTCGAAGGTCAGCGAGCCTTGCCACATGGTGCTGGCCCAGTTGAACACTTTCACCCCGGTTGGCACCGCGATCAGCAGTGTGGCGTACATGAAGAACAACTCGCCCACCAGCGGAATGCCGACCACGAACATGTGGTGCGCCCAGACGATGAACGACAGGAACGCGATGCTCGCCGTGGCGTAGACCATCGAGGTGTAGCCAAACAGCGGCTTGCGCGAGAAGGTCGGGATGATCGAGCTGACGGCACCGAAGGCCGGCAGGATCATGATGTACACCTCGGGGTGACCGAAGAACCAGAACACATGCTGGAACAACACCGGGTCCCCGCCACCGGCGGCACTGAAGAAGCTGGTGCCGAAGTGGATGTCCATCAGCATCATCGTCACGCACCCGGCCAGCACCGGCATCACCGCGATCAGCAGGAAAGCGGTGATCAGCCACGTCCAGACGAACAGCGGCATCTTCATCAACGTCATGCCGGGGGCGCGCAGGTTGAGGATGGTGGCAATCACGTTGATCGCACCCATGATCGAACTGATCCCCATCAAGTGGATGGCGAAGATGAAGAACGTCACGCTTTCCGGTGCATAGGTCGTCGACAGCGGGGCGTAGAACGTCCAGCCGAAGTTCGGTCCGCCACCGGGGGTGAACAGGGTCGACACCAGCAGGATGAAAGCCGCCGGCAACAGCCAGAAGCTGAAGTTGTTCATCCGTGGCAGGGCCATGTCGGGCGCGCCGATCATCAACGGGATCATCCAGTTGGCGAGGCCGACGAACGCCGGCATCACCGCGCCGAACACCATGACCAGACCATGCATGGTCGTCATCTGGTTGAAGAATTCCGGCTGGACGATTTGCAGTCCCGGCTGGAACAGCTCGGCGCGAATCACCATCGCGAACGAGCCACCCAACAGGAACATGGAAAACGCAAACCACAGGTACAGCGTGCCGATGTCCTTGTGGTTGGTGGTCAGCACCCAACGCATCAGGCCTTTGGCGGGACCGTGGGCGTGATCGGCATGACCATGGTCATCGATGACGGCGCTCATGGCGTGTCTCCTGCAAACAGATGGGCTGGGCAGGCCGGGGCGCGCTGCCCCGACCGGTTCCTTGGTTGCGCAATAGAGCGGGTCATTTGCTTTCCGCCTGTTTCAGCTCCAGCACTTCTTTAGGAGTGACCATGTCGCCTTTGTTGTTGCCCCAGGCGTTACGTTCGTAGGTCACCACCGCCGCGATATCGACTTCCGAGAGCTGCTTGCCGAACGCCGCCATCGCGGTACCCGGCTTGCCGTGGTAGACAATGCTCAGGTGACCTTCCTTCGGTCCGGTGGCGATTTTCGAGCCTTTGAGCGCCGGGAACATCGGCGGCAAGCCCTGACCTTCGGCCTGGTGACAGGCGACGCAGGCGGTGTGATAGACCTTGTCGCCGCGCTCCTTGAGCTCGTCGAGGGTCCATTCCTTGCTGGTCAGTTCTTTAAGCTGCAGGGATTCGGCCTTGCGTTCGGCCAGCCATTTTTCGTAATCGGCCTTTTCCTTGACCTCGACCACGATCGGCATGAAGCCATGGTCCTTGCCGCACAGTTCGGCGCACTGGCCACGGTAGATGCCGGGTTTGTCGACGCGGGTCCAGGCTTCGTTGACGAACCCGGGAATCGCATCGCGCTTGACCGCAAAGGCCGGCACCCACCAGGAGTGGATAACGTCGGCGGACGTCACGAGGAAACGCACCTTGGCGCCAATCGGCAGCACTAAAGGCTTGTCGACCTCAAGCAAGTAATGCTCGCCCTTGGTTTCCTTGTTGTGGATCTGGTCGGCAGGGGTCGTCAGGTTGCTGAAGAATTCGACGTCCTGGCCCAGGTATTTGTAGTGCCACTTCCACTGATAGCCGGTGACCTGGATATCGATATCCGGCTCACTGGCGTCGTACATCTTGATCAGGGTTGCCGTCGCAGGAACCGCCATGGCCACCAGAATCAGGAAGGGCACGATGGTCCAGAGGATTTCGACGGTGGTGCTTTCATGAAATTTTGCGGCCACCTGCCCGGTAGAGCGGCGGTGGACCATCATCGACCAGAACATGGCGCCGAAGACGATGATGCCGATCACTACACAGATCCAGAAAATGGTCATGTGCAGGTCAAATACTGCGTGACTGATTTCAGTCGCTCCCGGCGCCATATTCACAGTCCAGGCGGCTTGCGCCTGGCTGAAAATCGACCACAACAGGAGGCCCATCCAGACGTGTGGATGTCGCATCATTGCGGGTTCCCCTTATCGTTCTTGTTATCCCGCCGGCTTTCACCTGCGGCAAGGGAGCGGCTTTTTCAGACTACGAAACTTGAATCGCCGAGCCTTGCTGCGTGTGCAGTCGGGCGTCATCAGCTAACTCCATTCCCACCCGAGTATAGACAGCGACTGCTACCTCGCAACGTGATGGCGTAAATGATCTGAAACAGCTGGGACTTGCGTTCAAGGTCACGAATGGAGAAGGATGCAGACGAGTGGTGGCAAATCGATATAACGGAGGCGTCTCAAGGATGAAACAATTATGACAAATGCGTCTTAGCATTTTTCATAAGCCAGCTAAGTTATGTCTTCCCTATTTCATTGCCTTTGTTTCCTGGAGTTTTCATGAACACCGCCGCATTGCGCGAGCAGATCCAAAAAGCCCAACAACACGAGGCCGAGACCGGCCTGCTGACTCGTCAGCTTGAAACTCAATTGCCACACCTTCACTCCGCCATCCAATTGCCGGATGCCGACGCCAACGGCGTGATGACGCGTTTTGTGGCCGCGTACATAGAGCAAGTGCCGGACCTGCTGGACGCAGCCAATGAAGTCGCCAGGGAAGCGGGTATCGAATCACAGATCAAGCCGGTGCTGACGATCGCCGAGCAGTTCTTCCTCCAGCCACCGGCAATCATGGCCGGTCATGTTGGCCTGGACAGCCTGCTGGATGAAGCCTATCTGGCGCATCGGTTGGTGGAAGAGGTCAATGACCTGTACATCAAGCATTTTGGCCAGCCACTGATCCCCTTGGACATGACGGTCGCCAACCTGATTGCCCACCAACTGATCGGCGAGGATTTTGCCAACCAACTGGATGAGGCGGTGCATCACGCTGTGGATGAGATGCTCAATGAAGACAGTTTCGCGCTGGAGTCCGTGGAGGCCTACCGCGAAAAACTCAACAGCCCGGACACCGGCGCCGCCTGGAAGCGCTGGCCGTGCCTGTCGCGCCAGCTGGGCGTAGGGCTGGAGCTGGATCAGCCGGCGGCTTGATTCTTTAGAATCAGCACCGTCCCCTGTGGGAGCGAGCCTGCTCGCGATTGCGATATGTCATTCAACATTTATGTCGATTGATACACCGCCTTCGCGAGCAGGCTCGCTCCCACATTGGTTACTTCTACGCCGTAGAGCCCACTCCGGAGGTGGTTCGTAAACGCCCCTCCAACCGACGCTTCAACCCCCGCGCTTCAATAATCAGCTTCGACCCCTTGGCCGCATTGGCCCGACCCCATTCCTCAAGCAACTCCAGACACGAGTGATCGATGTAGCTCAGGTTATTGAGCGGCACATGCACCGTCGCGCCTGGGGGAATGGTCCCCAGCACCTGGGTCAGCGCCGGCACCTTGAGAAAGGTTGCGGCCCCCGTCAGTCGTAACTCCATCTCACCGTCGGCCGGCAGGTCGATCAGGCTGATTTTCAACCGCGAGGCCTTCCAGGCCAGTTTGGCCAGGGTCAACCCGAAGCCGATCAGCACGCCGGTCAACAGGTCGGTGAAGATGATTGCCAGCGCTGTCGCGGCGTAGGTGAACATCGGCATCCGGCCATAACGGCCCAGGCCGCGAAAGGCCTTGAGGTCGACCAGTTTGAAACCGGTGTACACCAGCACACCCGCCAGGCTTGCCACCGGAATGCTTTGCAGCACGCTGGACAGCAACAACACGAAAGCCAGCAACCACAGACCGTGGAAGATCGCCGACATTCGCGTGGTGGCGCCAGCCTGGACGTTGGCCGAGCTACGCACGATCACGCCGGTCATGGGCAGCGCGCCAAGCAGGCCGCAGAGCATGTTGCCGACGCCCTGTGCCGACAACTCCCGATCGAAATCGGAGCGCTGGCCGCTGTGCATGCGATCCACCGCCGCGGCGGAGAGCAGGGTCTCGGCGCTGGCGATAAACGCCACGGCAAATGCCGCGATCAATAACGTCGGGTCGGCCAGATTGAGCAAGTCGGCGGGCTTCAGCCAGTCGATGGCTTCTGCCAGGTTGGCCGGGACTTCCACGCGTTTGACCTGCAAGGCGAGCATCAGACTCGCGACTGTCGCCAGGCCTACGCCAAGCAGTGCGCCGGGAATGAAGCGAAGAGAGTGCGGACGGAATTTTTCCCACAGCCACATCACCGCAATCGTCGACAGCCCAAGCAACCCAGCCTGCCAGCCAAGGGAAGGCAAGGCCTGGATCACGGCCGCCGGAAAGGCTGCGAGGTTATCCAGCCCCGAAGGCTTGGGCACGGCGTCCAGCATCACATGCACTTGCGACAACACGATCAGCACGCCAATCCCGGCGAGCATGCCGTACACCACCGCTGGCGCCGTGACCCGAAACCAGCAGCCCAGCTTGAAGCGCCCGGCCATCAGTTGCAGAAAACCCGCCAACAGCAGGATGGGACCGAGCATGGCAACACCATGCTGGCGCACCAGTTCAAAGACCAGCACCGCCAGACCCGCCGCCGGGCCGCTGACTTGCAGAGGCGAACCTGCAAGCCAACCGACGACCAGTCCACCGATGATCCCGGTGATCAAACCCTTGGCCGGCGGCAGGCCCGAGGCGATGGCGATGCCCATGCACAAGGGCAGGGCGACCAGAAACACAACCACGGACGCCAGCAGCTCCCGTGGCAGAACAGCTTTGAGTTGAGCAGCACGCATGGTGACTCTCCCGAAGTTTTCTTCAGGCGTGGCAAAGCCAGGCTGCTTGATCAGCAACCTCGGCTAAACCACACCTGGGAGGATTTAGAAGCGCGCTTTGGGCGTCGCCACGGGGATCGGATGGCTGCCATCAAGCGGCAGGAAACACCCTTTGTCCGCGTCGTAAGCTCTGATTTCGCTGGTTTCGATGTTGTAGATCCAGCCATGGATAAACAGCTGACCGTTAGCCATGCGCGAGGCGACCGAAGGGTGCGTGCGCAAATGCTGAAGCTGGGCGATCACGTTTTCTTCGGTGAGGACATGCATGCTTTCGCTTTCGTCAGCGCAATGGCAGTTTTCCTGGACCATCGATTTCGCCACTTCGGCATGACGCAGCCAGGCTTTGACCGTGGGCATTTTTTCCAGGCTTTGCGGGTTGAGCACGGCGCGCATCGCGCCACAGTCGGAGTGCCCGCAAATGATGATGTGCTGTACGCCGAGGGCCAGGACCGCGTATTCGATGGCCGTGGAAACACCGCCGTTCATCTGCCCATAAGGCGGCACAACGTTGCCGACGTTACGGGTCACGAACAGGTCGCCGGGGGCGCTTTGGGTGATCAGTTCAGGAACGATGCGCGAATCGGCGCAGGCGATAAACATCGCTCGAGGGCTCTGAGCCGTGGCGAGTTTTTTGAAGAGTTCTTCCTGCTGGGGAAAAACTTCGTGATGAAAATGCAAAAAGCCGTCAACGATATGCTTCAGCGCTGCATCGGCGGTTTCCGCCTCGGGTTGGGCTGAAGCCGACGCAGCCAACGGCTGTTTATCCTTGTCACTCATGATTCATCCTCTTTGGCGGAGTCAGGGAATTTTCCCGTTTTGTCCGGTGTGAAGCCAGTGGCTGTTTAAAAAACATCCAGGCCGAAGATCTCGACCCGTCAGTCACTCGATGAACAAGGTATCTGTCGAAACTTAACTCAAACTGAATCAAGCGCTCTAGGACGTGTGTTCCAGGTCACAAAAAACGTGACCAGCCTAATGGCCAAGTGCTTTTCCTCCTACTCAACCATAGGCCAATTGTCCTCAAATCAACGACATCTGGCGACCTGGCGGACAGAAGGCGTCGCAGTCCAGGTTAAAACCTTCGCGATGATTGAGCCCCAACCGTTTGATCGATTTGGCAAAGCGTTGCGCCAACAGATCGGCAAACGGCCCCTCTCCGCGCATTCGGGCTCCGAACCGACTGTCGTAGAGCTCCCCGCCACGGCTTTGGCGGATCAGGCTCAACACATGAGCGGCACGCTGCGGATAGTGGGCGGCCAGCCATTCTTCGAACAGCGGCGCCACTTCCAGCGGCAGCCGCAACATCATATAGGCGGCGCTCTGGGCACCGGCAGCATGGGCTTCGTTGAGCAGGCTTTCGAGTTCGCTGTCGTTGATCATCGGAATCATCGGCGAACACAGCACGCCCACCGGTATCCCGGCTTCGCGCATGACCCGGATGGCACGTAGCCGGGCCTTGGGCGCAGCCGCGCGCGGTTCGAGGATGCGTTTGAGTTCATCGTCGAGGGTGGTGAGGCTGATCATCACCGCCACCAGCCGTTGCTCGGCGAGTTCGGCCAGCAGATCCAGGTCCCGAAGAATCAGCGAGCCCTTTGTAATGATGGTCACCGGATGCCGATAACGCAGTAGCACTTCAAGGGTCTTGCGGGTGATTTTGTGTTCGCGCTCGATCGGCTGGTAGGGATCGGTGTTGGAGCCCAGATTGATCGGCGCGCATTGATAGCCGCGCTTGGACAGCTGTTCTTCCAGCACATCGGCGGCGTTGGTCTTGGCGATCAGTTTGGTTTCGAAATCGAGCCCGGGTGACATGTCCCAATAGGCATGGCTGGGGCGCGCGTAGCAGTAGATGCAACCGTGCTCGCAGCCGCGGTAAGGGTTGATCGAGCGGTCGAAGGGCAAGTCCGGGGAATTGTTGCGGGTGATGATGGTTTTCGCCGTTTCGATGCGCACTTGTGTGCCCTGCGTGACGGGCGCTTCCTGATACCAGCCGTCATCCTCGGCCACCGAGCGATTCGGCGCGAAGCGGTTGTGCGGGTTGGTGGCGGTGCCGCGGCCGCGAGGGGGAATAGGAATGGCCATTTGAGCTCCTGCTAGCTGTATAAATACACAGTATTAGAAGCAACAAGATTTGCCTAGCTCCGTTCGGCGTGTTCTCCAAGGTAGAGGGGACTGGTTGTGTATATACCTGTCATGTTTGACAGTAGACGGGGCAAGAAATACATCCTATGAATAACAAGGCACCGATATCTGGCCGCTGTTTCACGTTTACGTCATAGGAGATTTGGTTATGGAGACGAGTAAAGGGATATTGTTGACGGTACTCGACGTTAATAAAGACGGAGTTCAAGAGGTCAAAATAGAATTTGTTACTCGGGAAACTGACTTCGATCTGGGCTCCGGGAATTTTAGCGACACTATCGTTAATTCATATGCGGTTTTGGTTTCTAAGAAAAATGGCTCGACAACATTCAATAAGGCTTCCGTGCATGGCGATATTGACCAAGATGGAGATATTGATATGGAGGATGAGCAACTGCTTTTTGATCTTGCAAACACAGTCATTAAATTCAAGGCGAGTAGCGGAAATTGAAGGCGCTGAACAGTACTGGATATACAGCCACCTGTCATGTATGACAGTAGACAGCTTGTGAGTGGGCGGCCTACTTTGGGTTGGAGGATTCCAATTCAATGGAACCTCCCTCTCAATTGACTGACTCACGAGGTGTCATGATGGCCGTTAAAGAGATTCGCATTTCCATTGAAGATTTGAACAACGATAAAGTCCCAGAAGTCTTGCTCGAGTTCTATGATAAAAAGAAGGAGCTCGAGTTTTCAACTTCCGTTTCGGCGTCAAAAAAGAAAGGTGTTTACGATAAGGTTGACGTTAAAGGTGACGCCGATGGTGATGGGGATTTCGATCCCGCCGATGATAAAAAATTCATCCGCCTTGCGGCTGCCGCCGCTGAAATGTTGAAGTAAGTATTGGTGAGGCCGTACGGAATGCTCCCTACGGCCTATTTAGTTTTGGATTTGTTGGAGTATTGATGGGTTCTATCAAATATTTGCAATCATGAGAAACACATCGCAAGTGGCGCAATTGTAAACTTCATTAGTAGTATTCGTTTCACGCGAAATTGTCGTGTTTAAAACATTAAAAGGATTTAATGAATGTCGAATTACAATCAGCGCGGTATCTTTCTTCAGCTGTTGCCCGCCTCTATCGTTAGTCCAAAAGAAGTTCGGGTTTCCATGCAGTTTGCGTTAAAGGAGGAGGGTTATGACCCGGAAAACCGCACGAGCACTTACTCCCTGCTGGACTCCAGCACCCGCGAGGCTGTATCGAATGACGGCGGCGTGACCTTCACCATGGGCGCCGCTCGTTCTGATGTGGACGGTGATGGTGACATCGACGCGCAAGACAAGGCCGTTCTGCTGGCCCTGGCGAAAGCTTATTCGAAAATCACTAATCCTTGAGTGCTACTGAACGCAGGCTTGTATAAAAACTGCATGAGTATGGCTTTGAACTAAGCACTTATAAGCGGTGCGAAAATTTCCGTGCCGCTTCTGTGTTATTGAATTGTGTAGGTCGCGCGATGAAAGCAGGATGAACTGTTCGATTCACAATTCTTTGACGGTTGACTCACGGGCCTTTGACCGTTCAGGGCCGAAGCTGTGAGTCATCTATCCACTTCTTCACACACGGTCGTCCGAGCATGTCCTTAACGCGCCTCTTTCCTGTGACGCTCCTGTTGTCGCTGGCCGCACTTTTCAACCTGACGGTGGCCTTCGCTGACGACAGCGCATCGCCCCGCCCGGCGGAATGGGCTCAATCGGTAGAGGCGCAATACAACCTCTACCAAATGACCCCGACGCTTTACCGCAGCGCTTTGCCCGACAGCGGCGCCGTATCGCTGCTGAAGAAACTCAACGTCGCGACCGTCATCAATTTTCTGCCCGAGTCGGATTCAAGCTGGTTGTCCACGCCGGACATTACTCAGGTGCAGCTGCCCTATCGCACCAATCACGTGGATGACGCCCAGGTGCTCAAGGCCCTTCGTGCCATCCAGACCGCCGAATCCCACGGCCCGGTGCTCATGCATTGCAAACATGGTTCGGACCGCACCGGCCTGATGGCGGCGATTTATCGGGTGGTGGTGCAAGGCTGGAGCAAGGAAGACGCCCTGAACGAGATGACCCAAGGCGGCTTTGGTGACAGCACCCATTTCAAGGACGGTGTGCGTTACATGATGCAGGCCGATGCCGACAAGCTTCGGACCGCGCTCGCCAACGGCGATTGCAGCACCAGTCCGTTTGCGGCCTGTTCCATGAAGAGTTGGTTCCAGTCCGCCCACGTCGAATAAGCATCAGTTCAGTGGGCAGCGGCTGCTGGACGGCGTTGCGAAAAAGCTGTCGGCGATCGGTTGTCCGAGGAATTCTTCCAGGGCGACCAATAGCGATCGCGAATCCCCCGGCGAAAAAAAGGCTTCGCGAAAGGCCTTGCCGGTTTGCGGGTTGAATACCCACTCGCGTTGAAACCGTTTGAACACCTCGGTCGCCAGTACACCCGACCATTTGTAGGCGTAAACCGACGCTGCGTACCCGGTCACCAGGTAATCGAAGCTGTTGGCGAACCGACAGTAAGGCGGCAGTTGCAGGTGAGGGATCTCGCGCTGTACGTCGTCGAAGATCTGTTCAACGCTTCGGCCATCGCCTTGGCTGCGGTGCAATTCGAAGTCAAACAACGCGGACATTAACAGCTCTGCGGTTTGCCGGCTGGTCTGGGTCTGGATGGCTGCCAATGCGGTGTCGACTCGCGCTTCGGCCAGGCGCTCGCCGGTCTGGTGGTGAGCGGCCAGCCACAGCAGAAACTCCCCTGACAGGCACCAAAGCTCGAACAATTGCCCGGTGAACTCTGCCGAATCGCGTCCCAGCTGGGTGATACCGGACAGGCGATGGTGAGGCGAGCGGGTCAGAACGTGCTGCAGGCAATGGCCGAACTCATGGAACAAAACCCGCAGGTCCTTATGAGCGAGAAGGCAAGGATGCTCGGCAATTCCGGGCGTGAAGTTGCCATGAAGCACGGCGATCGGCAGCGTCAATCGACCTTCGGCGTTCACCCGTCGATTACGTGGCGTGGCGGTCCAGGCAAAGTCCGGCGCTTCGTCCCGATGAAAAGGGTCGAGGTAAATGTACCCGACGACCTGGCCATGCTCGCTGATTTCAAACAGACGCACGTTGTCATGCCAGCGACTGCACTCTTTCTGTTCGACGATCCGGATGCCAAACATGCGCTCGCTGAACAGGCAGAGCCGCTGCAAAGTCCCGTCCAGTGGAAAGTACGTTCGCAGGTTTTTCAGCGCCCCGCCGAGACGTTGCTGGCGCAATTGTTCGGCGAGAAACTCGTGGTCCCAAGGGGCAACTTCAGTCATGCCGCGCTCAAGCGCAATCGTCTTGAGTTCTTGTGCGTCCTTCTCGAGTTCCGGTGTTGCCTGCACGATTTGCCGCCGCAGGAAACCAGTGACTTGCTCGGTGGACTCGGCCATTTCCGTTACGAGGCTGAGTTGCGCAAAGTTCTCATACCCCAGCAACCTGGCTTTCTGATGACGCATGGACAACAGCAGCTCCAGCACCGGACCATTATCGAATTGCCGGTCGTGGGGGCCTTGATCGGAAGCCCGGGTGGAGTAAGCGACAAAGTATTCTTCGCGCAGGGATCGGTCTTCGGCATAGGCCATGACACGAGTGTAGGTGTCCTGGTCCAGACGCATCAGCCAGCCGTCGTGCCCTGCCTGTTGCGCGTTGACTGCCAGACGCTCCAGTGTCGCCGCAGACAAACCGCGCAACTGCGAGACGTCATCGATGCGCTTGCTCCAGGCTGCGCTGGCGCCTTCCAGGTTGGTCAGGAACAGGCTTTGCAGCACCCCGATGTCGCGATTCAGCCGGGCCAGCGTCTGCTGTTGTTCGATGGGCAAGTCGATGCCGGACAAGCGAAACCGGCGCAGAATTTTGTTCAAAACCGCTTTGCGCGGTTCATCGTAATTCGCCGCAGCGGGACTTTGCGCCAGCCGCTGATAAGCCCGGAACAGTGCGTGATTACCCATCTTTTCAGATTTGTACTGCGCAGCGGCATCGCGGCAAGTCCCGCTGGCTGCGTCCCAGGCCTTACCCTCATGTTTCACCATTGAAAGGGTTTCGATGACGCCCATGGCCTCATCCAGACGCGCATCGGTTTCATCAACGGCCAATACCAGATCATCCCAGTTCGGGGTCGTGGATTGGCTCGCGATAATCCCGGCAATGGCCTTGCGGTTGTCGGCAACAAGGGTGTCGATGGCATGCACCAGGTGCTCGGCGCGAATGTCCGGCCAGGGCGGCAGGTCCCAGTGTTGTAGCAGCGGATTGTTATCAGGCATGGCGTCTTCCTTGAGTAGGGCTGAAGGATTCAGCCTAAGGAAGAAGCGCGGGGGAAGGGTGGTAAATAGATACCACCTTCCACCCGGTCTAAGGGTGGAAGGTGATGTTGACTCAATGGTGCTCGTCAGGCTTCTTCTTCAGCTTCGGGTTCGGGAAGAACTGCACCGCCTGAACCTTGGCGTCCGGCACCTTGAGCGCCGAAGTGTTGACCCGCGTGCCCAATTCCTTGGGCACCGACAGACCTTGTTCATTGAGCGTATCCGAATAACCGCAGGCCACGCATTCGCGATGCGGGACCTCGTCTTCGTTCCACATCATCAATTTGTCCGGCTCGCTACAGGCCGGGCAGACCGCCCCGGCGATAAAGCGTTTCTTCGTGATCACAGGCCCCTCGCTCATGCTGCCGCGTCCTCACTCAGGCCGCTATGGCGCAAGAGTGCGTCAATCGATGGCGCACGGCCACGGAAGTCGACGAACAGCACCATGGGTTCCTGCGAACCGCCACGCGCCAGAATCGCTTCGCGGAACGCACGACCTGTTTCGGCATTGAGCACGCCGTCTTCTTCGAACTTCGAGAAGGCGTCGGCCGACAGCACTTCAGCCCACTTGTAGCTGTAGTAACCCGCTGCGTAACCGCCGGCGAAGATGTGGGCGAAGCTGTTCGGGAAGCGGTTGTAGGCCGGTGGACGCATGACCGAGACCTCGTCACGCACACCTTCGAGTACTTGCAGCACGCTGCGACCGTCGCCGTGGGTGGCGTGCAGTTCGAAGTCGAACAGCGAGAACTCGAGTTGGCGCACCATCATCAGGCCGGACTGGAAGTTCTTCGCCGCGAGCATTTTCTCCAGAAGATCCTGAGGCAGCGGCTCGCCGGTTTCGTAGTGACCGGAGATCAGCGCCAGGCCTTCCGGCTCCCAGCACCAGTTTTCCATGAACTGACTTGGCAGCTCCACCGCATCCCAGGCCACGCCGTTGATGCCGGACACGCCGGCGTGTTCTACGCGGGTCAGCAGGTGATGCAGGCCGTGACCGAATTCGTGGAACAGGGTGGTCACTTCATCGTGGGTCAGCAGGGCCGGTTTGCCGCTGTCGGCTGGGGTGAAGTTGCACACCAGATTGGCCACCGGGCTTTGCAGCACGCCGCTGATGGTGCGGCGACGGTCACGGGCGCCGTCCATCCAGGCACCGCCGCGTTTGTTGGCGCGGGCATAGAGGTCGAAGAAGAAGCGGCCGACGTGCTGGCCGTTTTCCTTGATTTCGAACAGGCGAACATCCGGGTGCCAGGCGTCGAAGCCTTTCAGTTCGGCGATCTCGATGCCGTACAGGCGCTGGACGATAGCGAACAGGCCGCCCAGCACTTTGTCGATCGGGAAGTAGGCGCGCAGTGCTTCCTGGGCAACGCTGTAACGTTGTTCGCGAAGCTTTTCGCCGTAGAAACCGCTGTCCCAGCTTTGCAGGTCCGGGCAGCCTTGTTCGGCGGCGTAGGCCTTGAGCTGTTCCAGGTCCTGGGCGGCGAACGGTTTGCTGCGTTTGGCCAGATCGCGCAGGAAGCTGAGGACCTGATCGCTGGATTCAGCCATTTTGGTGGCCAGGCTCAGTTCCGAGAAGCTGGCGAAGCCGAGCAGCTTGGCCAGTTCCTGACGCAGGTCGAGGATTTCTTCCATGACCGGGCCGTTATCGTTCTGACCGGCGTTCGGGCCTTGGTCCGACGCACGGGTGCAATAGGCGGCGTAGACTTCTTCGCGCAAGGCACGGTCCTGGGCGTAGGTCATCACCGCGTAATAGCTCGGGAATTCCAGGGTGATGAGGAAGCCATCCAGATCTTTGGCCTGGGCTGCGGCGGCCATTTGCGCCTTGGCCGAATCGGTGAGGCCGGCGAGGGCGGCTTCATCGGTCACGTGCTTGGTCCAGGCTTGAGTCGCGTCGAGCAGCTGGTTGGAGAAGCGGCTGCCCAGCTCCGACAATTTGCTTTGCACTTCGGCGTAGCGCTTCTGCTCGGCGTCCGGCAGATCGATACCCGACAGACGGAAGTCTCGCAGGGCGTGTTCCAGGATGGTTTTCTGCGCCACGTCGAAACCGGCGGCTTCCGGGCTGTTGGCCAAGGCTTCGAAGGCCTCGAACAGTTCACGGTTCTGGCCCAGCTCGGTGGAGTAGGCGCTCAAGGCCGGCAGGCAGGACTCGTAGGCTTCGCGCAATTCGGCGCTGTTGCACACGGCATTGAGGTGGCTGACCGGGCTCCAGGCGGCGCCCAGACGATCATTGAGTTCGTCCATCGCCAGCACCAGGCCGGCCCAGGTCGGTTGTTTGCCCTGGCTGTTGAGGATCTCGATAATGGCGGCACGGTTGTCAGCCAGGATCTGTTCAATGGCCGGTTGTACGTGTTCGGCCCGGATCGCCGAGAAGGGCGGCAGGTCGTAGGACTGCAAAAGAGGGTTGTTCACGCTCACGGTTGGCACCTTGGCTGGAAGAAACATGGGGCCATCTTAATTACAATCGACGCTCACCGCAGCTATCAGCAAAAGAGAGAGAGCCTATCGTGACCCTTCGCAAGTATCAGAACCACACGCCGCTACTGGGTAAAGGCGCTTTTGTCGACGGCTCGGCGGTGGTGATCGGCGACGTTGAAATCGGCGAAGACAGCTCTGTCTGGCCGCTGACGGTGATCCGTGGCGACATGCACCGCATCCGTATCGGTGCGCGCACCAGCGTTCAGGATGGCTGCGTGCTGCACATCACGCATGCCGGGCCGTTCAATCCCGATGGCTTTCCCTGCTTGATCGGAGACGACGTGACCATTGCCCATAAGGTCATGCTGCATGGCTGCAGTGTCGGCAACCGGATTCTGATCGGCATGGGCAGCATCGTCATGGATGGTGCGGTGATCGAGGACGATGTGATTGTCGGCGCCGGCAGTCTGGTGCCGCCGGGCAAGCGTCTGGAAAGCGGCTTCCTGTATGTGGGCAGCCCGGTGAAACAAATCCGCCCGCTGACGGACAAGGAAAATGCCTTTTTCACCTATAGCGCGGCGAACTACGTGAAGCTCAAGAATTTGCATCTGGCTGAAGGCTACGACCAGCTCTGACCCTGCGCCCTTATTCAGGATTCAAAATGCATTACCAAACCGTTTTGTTTGATCTCGATGGGACCCTGACCGATCCGCGCGAGGGCATCACCCGTTCGATCCAGTTCGCCCTGAGCAAACTGGGGATCGATGAACCCGACCTGACCAAGCTCGAACACTTCATCGGCCCGCCGTTGTTGCAGGCGTTCATGCAGTTCTACGACTTCGACGAGCCCAAGGCCTGGGAAGCGGTGAATTTCTACCGCGAACGCTTCAAGGTCACAGGCCTGTACGAGAACCGTGTGTACGACGGCGTCACACCGCTGCTGGAAACCCTCGGCGGGCAGGGGCGACAGTTGTTCATCGCAACCTCAAAGCCGTGGGTGTTCGCCCGGGAAATCGCCCGGCACTTTGACTTCGCCAGGCACTTCAAGGTGATTTACGGTAGCGAACTGGACGGGACACGCACCAACAAAGTCGAGTTGATTGCCCACCTGATGGCCGAAGAAGGCCTGGACCCGGCCAACACCCTGATGATCGGCGACCGCAAACACGACCTGATCGGCGCGCGCAGCAATGGGCTGGATGCGGTGGCGGTCGGTTATGGGTTTGGCAGCCGGGAAGAATTGAGCGCAGAAGCACCGGCCTATCACTTTGAGACGCTGGAGGAGATGCATCAGGCGTTTTTGCGGCGTTGATCAGTACGCCTTCGCGGGCAAGCCTCGCTCCTACAAAAGCAACATAGACCCCGTAGGAGCGAGGCTTGCCCGCGAAGAGGCCCGCCCAGCCACCAGATTTTATGACCCCGTCAAAGCCTTCAGCGCTACCTTGCGCTCAACCACTGGCAACGCACCAAGCTGCTCGACGGCGGCATAAAACTTCAGCCAGTCCCCACCCTCCTGCCTGAACAACGCCGCAAACGCCGGCACCCATTGGTCATACAACCCAAACGGCAACAACCGGGCGTTGTTCATTGGCGCTTTGATCCACGCGTCATAGCGTTTATCCCCGGCCCATTGGCTATCGCGCAGCTGTCGATAGTCATGGCGCAGACGTTCGAATTCCGCCGCTTTGCGTTGGCGCATCTGGTCGGCGGGCAGTGGCAGGGCGTAGAGATTTTCAAGCCGCGTGCGCGCATCCAGAACCAATTGAATAAATTGGTCTCGATGCTGCGCCTGCGCGCCATTGTCCGCTGCCAGACCGCGTGATGCCCGCCATTGCCGGGTGCCTTCCTGCTCGACGAAGGTGGCGAAGGACTCGTTGAACTCGGTGTCGTCCTTCACATAAAAGCGCTGGTGCGCGAGCTCGTGAAAGATCAGCGTTGCCAGCCGCTCGTCGCCCCAACCCATCATTGAGCTGAGAATCGGATCGTTGAACCAGCCGAGCGTCGAATAGGCCTCGACGCCGCCAATGGACACGTCCATACCTTTCAGGCGTTGCAAGGCCGCTTCGCCGCGGGCAGCACTCTGGCTGTAGTAACCGCGATAGGCGACGCAACCGGCGATAGGGAAGCAATGGTTTTGTGCTGTCAGGGAAAATTCCGGCGTGGCAAAGACGTTCCAGACCACGAACGGCCGGCCAATGTCGGCGTACAGACGGTAGCTCTGGTTATCCGGCAGATGCAGCTGTTGGCTGGCGAATGTCCGGGCCTTTTGCGACTGGGTCAGGTGCGCACGCAGCATCGGATCGCGAGACGGATCGGCAAGCACCTGGGCCACCGGCTCCCTGGCCCGCAGCAATTGCAGCTGACCGCTGGCCAACTGGCTGTAATAGCTGACGCTGGCGCAGCCGCTGAGGAATAAAAGCAACATACCCGGAAACAAAATCCGCAAAACGCGATCAAGTAACCCAAGGCTTGGAAGCGGCCTGATCAAAATAAAATCATCCCTGGAGAGTCTGCCCGCAAGACTATCCCGCCTGACTGGAGCTCCGCTATGCGCAAATTGATGCTGACGGGAGGCTTGTTGATGCTGACCGGCTGTGCCGGTTTCGGTTTACCTCACCATGATCCGTCGCAAGCATGGATCGAACTGGACTCACAGCAAGAAGACACCGCCCTGCAAGCGCTGGAAGTCGATGACAAGGCCTCTACCGACAAGCGGTATTTCGAGGTGCATCCGGGCCGTCATGAGCTGACGGTGCGCTACCAGTTTGCGGTCCAGCCCACCAACATCGGCCCCGACGCCGAGCCGCTGTGGCGTGACTGCCAGTTAAACGTGAAATTCAACGACTTCAATGCCGGTGAGCGATATCAGCTGCAAGCGGGGAATATCGGCTTCCGGCCATGGGCAAAGCTCTATGATCAACAGCGAAAAGTGATTGGCCAAGGCACGCCGGCTGGCTGCCAAAGCAGCTGATCGGCGCTATGCTGAATGACCATCCTTTGGGACATTCATCATGCGCAGATTGATGCTGTTGCTCGCGGCAGGCGTGGTTGCCGGCTGCCAGAGTCCGTTACCGGCGGTAAATCCGCAGATGGCCTGGATCGACTTCTCGACGCCATTCCCCAACGACAGGTTGCTGATGGCAGAGCGACTGGACAAACAGCGATTGCGTGACGGGCGTTTTTTCCAGGTGACGCCCGGCAGCCATGAGCTGGTCGTCAGGTTCGACTTTGAGGTGCCCGGTGGTGGGGGCATGAACATGATGAACACCCCTACGGAACGGCTGTGCTACCTGACCGTCAACTACGATCATTTCGAAGCCGGCCAGCGTTATGTGCTGGAAGGCCGTTCGATCGCCTTCACCCCAAGCGCCCGACTGTTCAACGCAAAGCGGGAGATCGTCGCTGAAGATCGGCAGACCAATTGCGTCCCGTGAGGTGAATCAGCGGTCGTTTTTCTGGTAGATGATTTTCTTTGTGCCGTTTTCACAGCTGCCGACGACCATGTTCTGATCGTGGACTTCGTCATTGGTGACGATTTCCAGGGTGTAGGACGAGACGTTATTGGCCTGGATCTTGGCCTCGATCTCGGCCTTGAGTTCTTCACAGGATTTCGGTGCCGCCAGGGCCGAAGTGGCCAGCGTGCAACCGATAATCGCCAAGGCAAAACGTTTCATGGTTGAAGCTCCCTTGAGGCCGCGCGCAGTTTTTGCGCTTGAGCGGCTGTCATTTATTCGACCACAGTTTTGCAAAGCGAGTTCTGACACCGCTCACAAAGCGCAGCTTTATCGTTGGAATCGTGTTGTTTACAAGTTCGCCTTCGCGAGCGGGTCGGGTCGCGAAGGCGTCAGTACATTCAGCGCCTGATCATCAGCTGACCAACGTCGCATCCAGGCTGATTTTCGCATTCAGCACTTTGGACACCGGGCAGCCTTCTTTGGCCTTGTTGCTCAGCTCCTCGAACTGCGCCTGAGTCGCCCCGGGGATTTTCGCCTTGAGGATCAATTTCACCGCAGTGATCGCAAAACCACCGTCGACTTGATCCAGGGTCACTTCAGCATTGGTATCGATGCTGTCAGCCTTGAGCCCGGCATCACCCAGGATCATCGAAAACGCCATCGAGAAACATCCCGCATGCGCCGCGCCGATCAGCTCTTCCGGATTGGTGCCTTTGCCGCCTTCGAAACGAGCCTTGAAGCCGTAGGGCGCTTCTCTGAGTACACCGGTTTCAGTAGAGATCGAGCCGATGCCGGTTTTCAGATCGCCTTCCCAATGAGCCGATGCTTTCTTCGTAATAGCCATGTCTGCCTCCTCAAGATCCGGTGCGAGCGTCGCACCTTCGTGGTTTTCGGTTGCTAGGGTTCTGAGGGTAGACGGTTGTGCAAAGTTCACCTCATCTCATAAAGTCCTACTGCTTTCGTAGGATTTTTTGGCCTGGCTATTGAATCTCGGGTATATGCCCTCATTGCATGAAGCACGCTTATAGATTCGGCAGGTTTTCGTTCGCAAGAAAAACCTGCGCCCACCATTGGAGAAGCAGGCTTATGAAACGACTGTCCGATATCAAGTTTTCGACCCTTGATCTGGTGCCCGTACGCGAGAACGGCAGCGCGGCCCAGTCGCTGCGTAATTCCCTGGACCTGGCGCAGCATGTCGAAAAATTAGGCTATACCCGCTTCTGGGTCGCCGAACACCACAACATGGACGGCATCGCCAGTTCGGCCACCTCGGTATTGCTCGGCTACCTGGCCGGTGGCACGTCGACCATTCGTGTCGGCTCCGGCGGCGTGATGCTGCCCAACCACGCGCCGCTGGTGATCGCGGAGCAATTCGGCACACTCGAAAGCCTGTATCCAGGCCGGATAGATCTGGGTTTGGGGCGCGCCCCCGGTTCCGATCAAATGACTGCACGCGCCCTGCGTCGCGAACGTTCCGGCAGCGCCGACGAGTTTCCGGAAGATGTTACGGAGCTGATGCGATATCTCGGCCCACGCACGCCTGACCAGCGAATCATCGCCATGCCGGGCACCGGCACCAATGTCCCTGTCTGGTTGCTGGGCTCCAGCCTGTTCAGTGCACAATTGGCCGGTGAGCGCGGTTTGCCCTACGCCTTCGCCTCGCATTTCGCACCGCGCTTCATGCACGAGGCGATTCGCGTCTACCGTAATCACTTCAAGCCTTCGGCGGTGCTGGATAAGCCGTATGTGATGCTCGGTGTGCCGCTGGTCGCCGCTGACACGGACGAGCAGGCGGATTACCTGGCGACATCGGTCTATCAGCGCATCCTGGCGTTGATGCGTGGCCAAAGCCTGGTGCAGCGTCCGCCGGTGAAAACCATGGATGGCCTGTGGCTGCCCCATGAGAAAGAAGCCGTCGGCGATTTCCTCGGTCTGGCGATGGTGGGCAGCCCGCAGAAGATCCGCGCCAAGCTTGAAGTGCTGATCGAGCAGACTCAGGCGGACGAGCTGATTTTCACCTGCGACCTTTACGAACATGCGGATCGGGTGCATTCCTATGAGCTGCTGGCGCAGGTCATGAAGGGCTGAGGCGCCGACGCCGCCACACAAAAAAGCCGACGCATTGCGTCGGCTTTTTGATTTGTAAGGGACATCAGTCTTTCTTGTAGACGATTGCCTTGGTGCCCTTTTCACAGGTACCGACGACTGTTCCGCCGGCCTCAGCGCCTTTATCGACGATTTCCAGTGAATAGCCGGCAACGCCCTTGACATCCAGTTTTGCTGCGATTTCGGCTTTCAGCTCTTCGCACGATTTGCCGTCAGCAAAGGCTGTTCCTGCAAGGCTCAACAAACCTACCGCTAAAATAAAATACTTCATCTGTCGCATTCCCTGGTCGGATCAAAGGGAGCATCCAGCCATCAGCCGGAGGCACTCATGTAGCGCTTTGCCATTTCCCTATGGCATTCGGCCAGCGCGCAAGTTCAGGAGACTAGCTCAAACTCAGCTGCTGGCAATCCGGAACCCGACTTTGAGCGTCACCTGAAAGTGCGCGGCCTTGCCATCCTTGATGTGCCCGCGGGTTTCGGTCACTTCAAACCATTCCAGGTGCTTGATGCTCTTATTGGCTTCGGCCAGCGCGTTATTGATGGCGTCCTCAATGCTGCTGGTGGACGAGCCAACCAATTCGACTTTCTTGTAGGTGTGATGGTCAGTCATGGCGTTCTCCTTGGGTGTGAAATACAGCCTAGCAGTGATTTTTCGTATTACTTCTGTCGGCTAATGCCATGCAGAAGTTCAGATTTACTGCACTTTCTCGAACCGTTGAAGTCCCAACCAACACACGCTACTCATCATCAATGAAGGAGAGCCACCATGGCCAACACCTCTTTACGTAAAGCCTCATTGCAAAGCATGGAAGCCGAGATCGAGAGTCTGCTGAAATCTTTGGAAAATCTGAAAGACGACGCCTCGGACGAGTCGCGTAAAACCCTCAAAGCGCTGAAAGGCAACGCCGAGAACGCGCTGAAACATTCGCGCCATCTGCTCAGCGATGCGTATGAGGAAGTCAAAGTCAAAACCCGCGAAACCGGGATTGCCACTCGGGACTACGCCCAGGAACACCCTTGGACTACTGCGGGCGTCGCTGTCGGCGCACTGGGTCTGCTTGCGGCTTATCTGCTGTTCAAGCGCGGCGACTGATCGGTTTGGTGCAGCTCGGCCTTGAGCCACTGCGCCAACTGTCGAGCGCGCCCGTCCGCGGCGCGCTTGGGTAGCCACAAGGCCAGTTGCGCCGGGGTTTCACTGAATCCCCAGGGCGCAACCAGGCGACCGGCCTTCAAGTCCTCAGCCACCAGCGGCTCAGGCGCAATCGCCACCCCCAGCCCCGCTACGGCTGCTTCCAGCAAATAATACAAATGCTCGAAACTTTGACCGTACTTCAACGCCTTGGCGTCGAGGCCACTTTGCTGTGCCCAGCTCGGCCAAGCCTGTGGGCGCGAGGTGGTGTGCAGCAAGGGTTCGTTCAATAACGCTGTGGCCTGCGCAGCTTGCAGCCTTTCATAACCCGCGAAACGCGGGCTCATCACCGGGCCGATTCGTTCGCTGGCCAACTCATAGACTTGCATGTCCGCCGGCCATGGCGGCTCGGCAAACACCAGCAGGGCATCGAGCCCCGGCCGTCGCGGATCGAGATCGCCTTCCCCGGCCGACAGGTGCAGGCGCAGGTCGGGCAAGTCCGCGTTCAGTCGTCCCAGGCGTGGAATAAACCAGCGCGCCAACAAACTGCCCGAGCAACCCAAAACAAATGGAGCGTCAGCGGTGCTTTGGGTCAGCTCTGCGCAAACGGTGCGTAGACGTTCAAAGGCCTCACCGCTGGCATCGCGCAAACGCACGCCGGCATCTGTGAGTTTCAGGCCGCGTCCATCCTTGATGAACAGGCTCACACCGAGGTGTTCTTCGAGCACCTTGAGTTGTCGGCTGACCGCGCCATGAGTGACGTGCAGCTGTTCGGCAGCCTGACTGACGCTGTTCAGCCGTGCCGTGGCTTCAAAGGCGCGAAGGGCGTTGAGCGGGGGAAGGTCGTGGCTCATGGGATCTGTGAGTTTTCCTGACAGGTTGTGGCGATCTTATCGGTTTTCAGGCTGGGACGTCAGGGGTAGAGTGACCGTCATTGTCATCTCACGAATCCCACTGGAGCGACCCATGACCCAGACTAATCTGCGCAACGGCCCCGACGCCAACGGCCTGTTTGGCTCGTTCGGCGGCCGTTACGTCGCTGAAACCTTGATGCCGTTGGTGCTCGACCTGGCCCGTGAATACGAATTGGCCAAGGAAGATCCAGCATTCAAAGAAGAATTGGCCTACTTCCAACGGGACTACGTCGGACGTCCAAGCCCGCTGTACTACGCCGAACGCCTGACCGAATTCTGCGGCGGCGCAAAGATTTATCTGAAACGCGAAGAGCTGAACCACACCGGCGCGCACAAGATCAACAACTGCATCGGCCAGATCCTGCTGGCGCGGCGCATGGGCAAGAAACGCATCATTGCCGAGACCGGCGCCGGCATGCACGGCGTGGCGACGGCGACCGTGGCTGCACGTTTCGGCCTGGATTGCGTGATCTACATGGGCACCACCGACATCGAACGTCAGCAGGCCAACGTGTTCCGCATGAAACTGCTGGGCGCCGAAGTGATCCCGGTGGTCGCCGGGACTGGCACCCTGAAAGACGCGATGAACGAAGCGTTGCGTGACTGGGTGACCAATGTCGACAGCACCTTCTACCTCATCGGCACCGTGGCCGGTCCGCACCCTTATCCAGCGATGGTTCGCGACTTCCAGTCTGTTATCGGCAAAGAAACCCGTACTCAACTGCAAGCCCAGGAAGGTCGTCTGCCGGACAGCCTGGTGGCGTGCATCGGTGGCGGTTCCAACGCCATGGGCCTGTTTCACCCGTTCCTCGATGACAAAAGCGTCGAAATCATTGGCGTGGAAGCCGCCGGTTACGGCATTGAAACCGGTAAGCATGCCGCCAGCCTGAACGGCGGTGTTCCGGGTGTGCTGCACGGCAACCGTACTTTCCTGTTGCAGGACGACGATGGCCAGATCATCGACGCCCACTCGATCTCGGCCGGCCTCGACTATCCAGGCATCGGCCCGGAACACGCTTGGTTGCATGACATCGGCCGCGTTCAGTACACCTCGGTGACCGACGACGAAGCCCTCGATGCGTTCCACAAATGCTGCCGCCTGGAAGGGATTATTCCGGCACTGGAAAGCGCCCACGCCTTGGCCGAAGTGTTCAAGCGCGCACCGACCCTGCCCAAAGATCACCTGATGGTGGTCAACCTGTCCGGTCGTGGCGACAAAGACATGCAAACCGTGATGCACCACATGGAACAATCGAAGCAGGAGAAACACTGATGAGCCGCCTGCAAACGCGCTTTGCCGAACTCAAGGAACAGAATCGCGCCGCCCTGGTGACCTTCGTCACCGCTGGCGACCCGAGCTATGACACGTCCCTGGCGATCCTCAAAGGCTTGCCCGGTGCGGGTGCCGATGTGATCGAGTTGGGCATGCCCTTCACCGATCCAATGGCCGATGGCCCGGCCATCCAGTTGGCCAACATCCGCGCCCTTGGCGCCAAGCAGAACCTGGCGAAAACCCTGCAAATGGTTCGCGAGTTCCGTGAAGGCAATACCGAGACGCCGCTGGTGCTGATGGGGTATTTCAACCCGATCCACATGTACGGCGTGCCGCGCTTCATCGCCGACGCCAAGGAGGCCGGTGTTGATGGTTTGATCGTGGTCGACCTGCCGCCGGAGCATAACGGTGAGCTGTGCGAGCCGGCGCAGGCCGCCGGACTGGATTTCATCCGCCTGACCACGCCGACAACCGACGATGTGCGCCTGCCGACTGTTCTGAACGGCAGCTCTGGCTTCGTCTACTACGTGTCGGTTGCCGGTGTGACCGGGGCGGGCGCGGCGACGCTGGAACACGTTGAAGAAGCGGTTGCTCGTCTGCGTCGCCACACCGACCTGCCGATCAGTATCGGTTTCGGCATTCGTACACCGGAGCAAGCGGCGTCCATCGCGCGTCTGGCCGATGGTGTGGTGGTGGGTTCGGCATTGATCGACCACATCGCCAATGCCTCAACGCCGGCGCAGGCGGTTGATGGCGTGCTGAGCCTTTGCTCGGCGTTGGCTGAAGGCGTGCGTAAGGCCCGCGTCAGCTGAAGGTAAAGTTCCTGATACAGAGGAATTAGAGCCTCGCGGCACAGACTAAACAGCAAGACCGAGGGCTTCAGGACTACGTTCTGAAGCCCTTTTTGCTGTGTGTGCAGTGAGGAAAGACCTGATGAAAATGCCGAAACGTCTGATTGCCAGCCTGGGCGTGCTGATGCTCAGTGCCACGCCGCTGCTGCATGCGAGCGCCGATCAGCGCGACGATCACGACCGCGGCGGCCCGCCGCAGGGCCATTACGATAACCGTGGTGACAACCATGGCGATGACCACCGTGGCCCGCAGGACAATCATCGCGGCGGCCCTCCGCCACGGGACTTCGGCCCGGTGCGCCAGACTATTCACGATAACCACGGCTATTTTGTACGCGGGGCACCCCCTCCTCCAGGTGTTCATCTGGTGCGTGGTCGACCATTGCCTCACGGCTATTACGGTGAGCGTCTGGATAATCGTGCCTTGGGGCGGCTGCCGCATTACCCGGGCTACGAATGGCGCCGTGCAGGGGGCGACATTGTGCTGATCGCCGTGGGCACCGGGATCGTCTATGAAATTCTGGAAGGGGTGCTTTGATTTAACGTGCAGGCAAAGAAGGCGTCATGGATCATCCACGACGCCTTCTTGCTTATGGCAACTCCAGCCCGCCTGCTGCTTTATGCAATTTGCGCAAATGTTCGCCAACCAGTTTCAGGTTGGCTTCATTGGCGGCCATCTCCGCTGCCCGGCCTGGTTCGAGCAGCGCTCTGACTTCCTTGTCCAGATCGCCGGTCAGCAGCTGAAGCTGCTTCTGCCGCAGGTTGCTTTCCGATTCCAGGCGCTGCCATTCATTCGGTTGAGGCAATCCGTAACCGCCGGTGCCGAGCAGCTCTGCGGGACGACTGAGGAAGCCGCTATTAGCGAGAATTTGCTGCAAGGTCGCGTTTGCCTTGTCCATACCGCCGTTCTTCAATTCCCGTGCGCCCAGATAACGCTGTTTAACTTCATCCTGGGCCAGCACCAGTTGTTGACGGAAGCTTGCCTGCTCCAGCAACAGCAACGCCGCGCTGGTGCGCAAGTCAGCCTGCTCAAACCATTGCCGGCGCTCGTCAGCTTTTAATGCCAGCCAGTCTTCGACTTTTTCCTGCTTGATCGGCAAGTGCTTTTTCAGCACTTCGAACATCGCTTGGTAACGATCACGGAAGGAGTCGAAGCGGTAACCCAGGCGCAACGCTTCGCGTGGGTCATCCAGCACGCTGGTATTCGCCAGTCCGCGGCCCTTCATCACTTCCAGCAAGCCGTTGGGCATGATGCTGTCGAGCCCGACCAGTTTCGCGTTGTTGCTGCCGCTGCGCAGCAACTTCAAGCCTTCCACCGCGCAGTTGTTGGAGAGGAAATAATAGTTGCCGTCGTAACTCCAATGCATCTCGGCGGCGTGTTCCACCACGTCTTCAATTTCGTTGCGCGACAAGTTCAGCGGTACCGAGGCCAGGCTGCGCAGTTCAGTCTTGGTGTATTCGTCGATCACTTGGGCCAACGGCAGTACAAACAGGCGCGAGGGGTATTTACCCACCAGCCCATCCCAGCTCGAGAGCTGCACGTCGCCGACGAAGGCGCGGTAGGACAAGACCAGGTGCTGGTCGAGATCCAGTCGGCAATCTGGCCCGCGAGGCCGACCCGGCGCGCAGATCACCAGGCGCAACATGCTGTGCCCCCAGCGACTGACCCAGTTCTGGTTGGCTTCGGCCAGCAGATAGTCGACGGCGTACACCCGTTCCGGATCGACTTGGCCCAGCGGTTGTTTAGCAAAGTCGTTGCCGGCATTGAGGAAGGCAAAGGATTTGCTGCACGCGTCCTTGGCGGCGGGAGCCCAGCCGAAATGTTCTTTGTAGTAGCGATACAGCGCGGGGCGACGGCAGGCATAGCTCGGGTCGAGGAGGAAATACTCCATGTTGACCGCGACAAACTCTTTGGGACTGCTCGTTTCGTAGATGTCCGGGCTGCGGGCGATCTGCCGGTTGTGCTGCTCGCGCTCGCCACGGCGACCGACGTATTGCGGCCAACCGGCCAGGTCGAGCAAGCGCGGATCATCGCTCAGGGTAAAGCGGCGGTCGGATTGACCACGGCATTCATCCGGGATGCCGATCAGGCCGGAACTGTTGTTGCGCCGGGTACAGCGCTGGATCAGCGTGCGTTCCGCGTCCGGCCACAGACGCGAACGGTCGTAAATATGGGTGAGCTCATGCAACACCGTTGCGAGCATTTCGCGGCGGACGGTGCCGTGGGGGCGATAGGTTTTCTTGGTGGCAGCGCTGCCGTCCGTGAGGCTGGCGAGCAGGTTGCGGTTCAGGTCGAGTTCGGACACCAGCGAAGCCTGGCCATAGGCATTGCTCGGCATGTCGTCGGTCCAGCCAACATCAATGCGCCGGTCCAGTTTTTCGATAAAACGTGGCGGCAAGGCCTGCATGGCTTCATCGAGCAACGCCTGACTGGCTTGCTGTTGTTCGGCGCTCAGACCCTCGGTCTTGAGTCGTAATTGCAAGCCAGCCTGGGCCGTGTTGCACAGCAGCAACATCAGCCCGGCCAGCAGCCAGGCGTTTGGCGACCTCACAGTGCGAGGATGGCTTCGGCGAGCACCTGATCACTGGCGTCCCGGGCTTCCGGCACACGGGTGCGCAATGTACTGAAGGCGGCCTCCAGATGCGCACCACGAATATCCCCATCGCTGGCGACGAAACTCGCGGCATCATCGTGGGCTTCGCGAATAATTTTCGAGTCGCGGATGGATGTCGTGGTATCGGAAGTGAAATCAAGTGTGCGTTGGGTGGCATTGATGAGGATGTTGCTGGTGGCAACCAAGGTGTGCGCCTGGGTCACATCGGCCAATAAAAGCAGGCCAAGGGCAACAGCAATCAGAGGGCTACGCATGGAACGACTCCGCAAGGACAAAGGATAACTATTGGACGAGAATTGCCTGCGCCAGTTCAAGGTCGCTTGCATGAAGTTTTGGCTGGCTGCGGCGCAAGTAAATCAACGCGGATTCCAGTTGCGCTCCGCGTAGTTGGCCGTCACTGGCAATGAACGCCGCAGCGTCATCGTGTGCGGCGATCAGCAGCTTACGGTCGAAGGGGGCGGCGGTCACCATGCTGGTGGCGTAACCCGTGACGACGATGCCTTGGGTCGACAAGTTGAACGCGTCGAAGGCATAGGTCGGGGCCGACCAGCAGGCCGCGAGAAATACTGAAATGAAAAGCTGCTTTGAAAGAAGACGCATGAGACTCGTTTGTCGAAAGCGAGTCCAAAGGCTAGCGCAATCCCCGGGCTAGAGCCAGTGCCGAAACATTGGGACACGACAGGCGTGTCCCATGTGACAGCGTTGCTTAGATCGTCAGGATGGCCTGTGCCAGCTGTGCATCAGTGGCGTTTAGCTGAGGAGCCTGGTGGCGGATGTGGTCAAGTGCGCTTTCCAGTTTCACGCCACGAATGGCGCCTTCGCTGGCGACGAAGCTGGCGGCGTCGTCACGGGCAGCGCGCACGATCTTGTCATCGCGAAAGGAGGAAGTGACATCGGAGGTTGCATCGGAACTGGACTTAAGTGCGCCTACGACGGCATCCGTGGTCACGATAAAGCTGGTCGCGTGGGAATTGGCAGCCACGGCAAGCAGGGCTGCAGCGCTGAGCAGACGAAGACGGGACATGGTGTAACTCCTTTGGATAACCGATTGAGAGGTGTTGAGGTAGCTGTTGAGTCAGACGCCTGTCGAACAGCGCTCGCCACGTTCTGGCTTGATATTAGGCCTGCTTTTATCGGTTCGAACAGTCCCTTCTGTTAAAGCAGCGGCCTAGCGCCAGAACGGTTTATCCAATTCATTAATCCGATCCGCGTGGCTGATGCCTAGGTCCGAGAGTTGCTGATCATTGAGCTGGCCCAGCAAACGCCGGGTTCTGGCTCTCTCAAGGGCGGCGGCGAGCGACTGCAGCAATCGTTTAAGTCTGTGGAGTCGAGGCTTCTTTAGAAGGGCGGGGGCAGAAACATTCAGTAAGTTATCCATGGCGCGAAGGCCTTTTGCCGGAGAGTCAGGACTTCATGTTGAGCGCAGCGACACTGGGCCTACAGATACACTGTCGTAAAATTGTACTGGTGCAATATTATAAATATTAAAACTGTACTCATTGTCGGCTAACCCTTTTGTACGGCCGCCGACCAAGGCCGAAAACGACAAAGCCCGTCGTGGTTTCCCACGACGGGCTTTGTTTTTTCAATTTGGAGTGCTGGCGGTGGACCCGGTGGGTCAGAGCCAGCGACGCTAACTTAGCGCCAGAACGGCTTGCTCAGCTCTTCGTAGCGTTGTGCTTCGCTAATCCCGGCATCAGCCAGCAGACGCGAATCCAGACGAGCCAGTTGATGGCGGCTGGAGATGCGGCGCTGCCACAGCATCAGGTTGGCAATAACGCGAAGAGGCATGGAAGCCTGGGTTTTTGCAGCGGTATCTTCGAAGAACAGTTCGGAACTGAGTGTACGTTCCATGGTTGACATCCTTCCGCTTGTGGCGGGATTAGGTAGTGGTTTAACTGATGCCAATGATCCTCTCGTTTGGCTAGTCTCTGTAGATACAGTTCACCTGTATTGTGAGGGACCAGTTAACTGTTAATAGGGGGTGTACTGGTCGAAATTGAGGCAACTGTACCTGTCGGCACTATATTGGTGCGATTTTGATGTTTTCGCTTGAATGGGTAGGCAAATACGGTAGGAAATGACCAGTACAGCAGTACAGTTTTAAACAGAATCTAGTGTGGCCAAAGCCAGCTGACGCAACTGTGTTTGCGTCAGCTGTTTTTTTGCTGAATCAGACCGCCAGCATTCGCCCGGTTTCTTCCAGGTTGATGTGCCAGCGCAGGGCATCGCGCAGGATATGCGGGGTGTGCCCGCCCAATGCGCAGGCCGACGTAAAGTAGTCATCCAGCGCCTGGCGATAGTCCGGGTGCACACAGTTGTCGATGATCACCCGTGCTCGCTCCCGTGGTGCCAGGCCACGCAGGTCGGCCAGGCCAATCTCCGTCACCAGGATGTCGACGTCATGCTCGGTATGGTCGACGTGGCTGACCATCGGCACCACGCTGGAGATCGCGCCACCCTTGGCGATGGATTTGGTCACGAAGATTGCCAGGTGCGCGTTGCGCGCAAAGTCCCCGGAGCCGCCGATGCCATTCATCATGCGTGTGCCGCAGACATGGGTAGAGTTGACGTTGCCGTACAGGTCGAACTCCAGAGCGGTGTTGATGCCGATGATGCCCAGGCGCCGCACGACTTCCGGGTGGTTCGAGATTTCCTGTGGCCGTAGGACCAGTTTGTCCTTATAGCGCTCGAGGTTGCCAAAGACGTCGGCGTTGCGCCGGCTCGACAGGGTGATCGAACTGCCTGACGCAAAACTCAGCTTGCCGGCGTCGATCAGGTCGAAGGTCGAGTCCTGCAGCACCTCGGAATACATGGTCAGGTCTTCGAATGGCGAGTCGATCAGGCCGCACATTACCGAGTTGGCGATGGTGCCGATACCGGCCTGCAATGGGCCAAGCTTGTTGGTCATGCGCCCGGCAGCCACTTCTTGCTTGAAGAAGTCGATCAGGTGATCGGCAATGGCTTGGGTGTCGACGTCCGGCGGCAGGACAGTGGAGGGCGAGTCGGACTGGTTGGTGATCACGATCGCGACAATCTTTTCCGGCGGGATGGGGATGGCGGTGCTGCCAATGCGATCGTCGACCTTTACCAGCGGAATCGGCGTGCGAGTCGGGCGATAGGTCGGGATATAGATGTCGTGTAGACCTTCGAGATTCGGGTTGTGCGCGAGGTTGATCTCGACGATCACCTGTTTGGCGAAAATCGCGAAGCTGGCCGAGTTACCAACCGAGGTGGTCGGCACGATATGGCCCTGCTCCGTGATCGCCACGGCCTCAATCACGGCGATGTCCGGCAGCGTGAGTTGCTGGTTGCGCAATTGCTCCACAGTTTCCGAGAGATGCTGGTCAATGAACATCACTTCGCCGGCGTTAATCGCCTTGCGCAAAGTGCTATCAACCTGGAATGGCATGCGTCGCGACAGTACGCCGGCTTCGGTGAGCTGTTTATCGAGGTCATTGCCCAGACTGGCGCCGGTCATCAACGTGATTTTCAGCGGGGTGATTTTGGCGCGCTCGGCCAATGCGTGGGGGACGGCTTTGGCTTCGCCAGCGCGAGTGAAACCACTCATGCCGACGGTCATGCCGTCCTGAATCAGAGCGGCAGCGTCAGCGGCGCTCATCACCTTTTCCAACAACGAAGGCAAGCGAATACGATCACGGTACATGGATGGTTATCTCGGGCAACGGAAGCAAGGTGTGCAGTCTAGTGATTTGAAAAAAATCCGTCCCGCTACCATGGTCGAATGCAGAGGCCTGATTTAGAGCCTTTGGTCGGGTTTCACGGGGAATAAAAAAACCCCAGCCTACTAAAGGCTGAGGTTTTGGGTATTGCGTTGGAGCAGGTTTTACTCGACAGCTTTGACCATGTCTTCGATGACTTTCTTGGCGTCGCCGAAGACCATCATGGTTTTGTCGAGGTAGAACAGTTCGTTGTCCAGGCCGGCATAACCGCTGGCCATCGAACGCTTGTTGACGATGATGGTCTTGGCCTTGAACGCCTCGAGAATCGGCATACCGGCAATCGGCGATTTCGGGTCGTTCTTCGCGGCCGGGTTGACCACGTCGTTGGCGCCGAGCACCAGCACTACGTCGGCCTGACCGAACTCGGAGTTGATGTCTTCCATCTCGAACACCTGGTCGTAAGGCACTTCGGCCTCGGCCAGCAGCACGTTCATGTGGCCAGGCATGCGACCGGCAACCGGGTGGATCGCGTACTTCACGGTCACACCGCGATGGGTCAGCTTCTCGGTCAACTCTTTAAGCGCATGTTGCGCCCGAGCGACCGCCAGGCCGTAACCCGGAACGATGATCACGGTGTCGGCGTTGGTCAGCAGGAAGGTCGCGTCGTCAGCCGAACCGGATTTAACCGGGCGGGCTTCTTTCGAACCGGCCGGGCCAGCCGCGTCTGCCGTATTGCCGAAACCACCGAGCAGTACATTAAAGAAGGAGCGGTTCATCGCCTTGCACATGATGTACGAGAGGATCGCACCGGACGAACCCACCAGCGAACCGGCGATGATCAGCATCGAGTTGTTCAGCGAGAAGCCGATACCCGCCGCTGCCCAGCCGGAGTAGCTGTTGAGCATCGACACCACTACCGGCATGTCGGCCCCGCCGATCGGGATGATGATCAGCACACCCAGGACGAAGGCCAGGGCCAGCATCAACGCGAAGGCACTGAGGTTGCCGGTCAGCATGAAGGTGATGCCCAGCGCCAGAGTGGCCAGGCCCAGCAACAGGTTCAGCTTGTGCTGGCCACCGAACTGTACCGGTGCGCCCTGGAACAGGCGGAACTTGTACTTGCCCGACAGCTTGCCGAAAGCGATCACAGAGCCGGAGAAGGTGATTGCACCGATGGCCGCACCCAGGAACAGTTCCAGACGGTTGCCCGCCGGAATCGCATCACCGAGCTGTTTGACGATGCCCAACGATTGCGGCTCAACGACCGCCGCGATCGCAATAAACACCGCAGCCATACCGATCATGCTGTGCATGAAAGCGACCAGTTCCGGCATCTTGGTCATTTCAACGCGCTTGGCCATGATCGACCCGGCAGTGCCGCCGACCAGCAGGCCGACGATGACGTAACCGATACCGGCGGTGGCCAGCTCAGCGCCCAGCTTATAGATGAGGCCTATGGTAGTGAGAATCGCCAGGCCCATGCCGAGCATGCCGAACAGGTTGCCACGGCGCGACGTGGTCGGGTGCGACAGGCCTTTGAGCGCCTGGATGAAGCAGATGGACGCAATCAAGTACAGCGTCGTTACGAGGTTCATGCTCATTACTTGGGCGCCTCTTCTTTTACTTTCGGGGCTTTTTTCTTGAACATCTCAAGCATTCTGCGGGTGACCAGGAAACCACCGAACACGTTTACCGCGGCCAGCGCCACGGCGAGGGTGCCCATGGTTTTGCCCAGTGGCGTCACGGTCAACGCGGCGGCCAGCATGGCGCCGACGATGACAATCGCCGAGATCGCGTTGGTCACCGCCATCAATGGCGTGTGCAGTGCAGGTGTAACGTTCCAGACCACGTGATAACCGACATAAATCGCCAGCACGAAGATGATCAGGTTGTAGATACCGGGGGAGATAAGCTCTTCCATCGTCTGAATCCCTGCTTAGGCGTTTTTGCGGATGACTTGGCCGTCGCGGCACATCAGGCACGCGGCGACGATGTCGTCTTCGAGGTTGATCTCGAACTGGCCTTCTTTGTTGAAGACCAGCTTCAGGAAGTCCAGCAGGTTGCGTGCGTACAGGGCCGAAGCGTCTGCCGCGACCGCGCCCGCCAGATTGGTCGGGCCGCAAATGGTCACGCCATTCTCGACCACGACCTGGTCGGCCACGGTGAGCGGGCAGTTGCCGCCCTGGGCTGCGGCGAGGTCGATGACCACCGAGCCTGGCTTCATCTGCGCCACGGTTTCCGCGCTCAACAGCGTCGGCGCCTTGCGGCCCGGGATCAGCGCGGTGGTAATGACGATGTCAGCCTGCTTGGCGCGTTCGTGCACGGCCAGGGCCTGACGCTGCATCCAGCTGGCGGGCATTGGCCGGGCGTAACCGCCGACACCGACAGCGCATTCGCGCTCTTCATCGGTTTCATACGGTACGTCGACGAACTTGGCGCCGAGGGATTCGATCTGCTCTTTAACTGCAGGGCGCACGTCGGACGCTTCGATCACTGCCCCCAGGCGTTTCGCCGTGGCGATCGCCTGCAAACCTGCAACGCCGGCGCCCAGAATCAGCACGCGCGCCGCTTTCACGGTGCCCGCAGCCGTCATCAGCATCGGCATGAAGCGCGGGTAGTGGTGAGCGGCCAGCAACACGGCTTTATAGCCGGCGATGTTCGCTTGGGAGGACAGCACATCCAGGCTTTGAGCGCGGGAGGTGCGCGGAGCCGCTTCCAGCGCGAACGCGGTAATGCCGCACTCGGCCAGCTTGGCAATGGTTTCATTGCTGAACGGGTTGAGCATGCCGACCACAACGGTGCCGCTTTTAATCAGCGTCAGCTCGCTGTCGCTGGGGGCGACCACCTTGAGAATCAGCTCGGCACCAAACGCGTCGTTGGCGCTGCCAATCGTTGCGCCTGCCGCTTCATAAGCACTGTCGACAACGCTGGCGTTAATGCCGGCGCCGCTTTGCACAGTGACCTTATGACCCTGGCCGATCAGCTTCTTGATGGTTTCCGGGGTTGCAGCAACCCGCGTTTCACCCGTCTGGGTTTCGAGAGGAACACCAATGTGCACGTCAAATCTCCTGCGTGATCTTATTGAGTAAACCCAGGCACTTCGGATGGTGCGGCTGGGGCGGCCGATCAGCACGATCCCGCCAAATCTGGGCGGGGCGCGGCATTTTGCAGGCGAACTTTGTGCCCTTCAAGGGATTATGACGGGTGACGGAAAATTAACTACAAGTCACCCCGTGACCGAATGTCGCAACCGACCGCCTCAATCCCTTGCAGGCCGTGCCTTGTAAGGATTTTGGCCGAATTTCAAGAATTTACACATCGGCACGGTGAATGAGGCGTCATTGCTGGTGAATGGAGGCTCAAAGCCACGTCGGTAGGCACTTGTGGGACGTTTGTACTGCTTGTCGGTACAGTCTGCGAATATGCGACAAAAACGTATATCTGTAGGGCTTTGGTTTTGCTGACTACGGGGTCAGCTAACACCGGTAAGCCTTTACCCTTCTAGGCTGTAGCTCTGTGCTTGGGTGACCAGCCAATCGCGAAATGCCCGTAGAGACGCCGATTCGACCTTTCGCTCCGGAATCATCAGATAATAGGCCTTGATGCTCGACAGCGCCTGAGTGTTGGCTATCACCAGGCGCTTCTCCGTCAGTTCGCGTTGAATCAGGAATGGCGGAATCAGCGCGATCCCCATGTCGTGCATCGCCGCTTGGGCAAGCATGGAGAATAGCTCGTAGCGCGGTCCTGTCATGTCCCGTGGCACATTCAGGTGCTGAGAGTTGAACCACTGGCGCCAGGCATAAGGGCGCGTGGTCTGTTGCAGCAGGGGCATTTCGGCGATTTCATCGGGTGCCAGATTGGCTTTTTTGCCCAGTAGCGTCGGGCTGCACACCGGCATCGGATTTTCGCCCATTAGCCTGTGGGATTCGGTACCCGACCAATCCGCATCACCAAAGTAAATCGCGGCATCGAAGTCGGTATCGGCGAACAGGAAGGGGCGTGTGCGGTTGGTGAGGTTGACCGTCACTTCCGGGTGTTTGTGCTGGAAGTCTTTGAGCCGTGGCAGCAGCCATTGGGTGCCAAAGGTCGGTACGACGGCCAGCTCGATCACATTGGCGCCCTGTTGCCCCATCACGGACAAGGTGTCCCGCTCGACCGCGTCAAGCTGGGTTGCTACGCGGCGGCTGTAGGAAAGTCCGGCTTCCGTCAGCTTCACTCCGCGCCGCGAGCGTCGGAAAAGTTCTACGCTGAGGAACTCCTCGAGGCTGGCGATCTGTCGGCAAATGGCGCCTTGAGTGAGCGAAAGCTCCTGCGCCGCTTTGGTAAAGCTCTCGTGGCGCGCTGCCGCTTCAAAGCTGATCAGGGCGGTGGTGCTAGGGATTTTCCGGCGCATGTACTCCAACCTCACTAATACATCGCATAAAGGCTATTTCGCGACGTTACGGAGTGAGAAATTAGCACAACAGTATGCAAAATCCTCGTTTGCCGTAATGCCGGACCAGGCCTAGGATCAGTCCACGTTATTTGACCCGATTCGAGAGGACACACTCATGGGCGGTAAAGCTAGCTTCAACTGGATCGATCCCCTGCTGCTGGATCAACAGCTCACCGAAGAAGAGCGCATGATCCGCGACACTGCCGAGCAATTCGCTCAGCAGAAGCTCGCACCGCGCGTGCTTGAAGCTTTCCGTCATGAAAAGACCGATCCGGCGATCTTCCGCGAGATGGGCGAAGTGGGCCTGTTGGGTGCGACCATTCCCGAGCAGTACGGCGGCAGCGGTCTGAACTACGTCAGCTACGGGCTGATTGCTCGTGAAGTTGAGCGTGTCGACTCCGGCTACCGCTCGATGATGAGTGTGCAGTCCTCGCTGGTCATGGTGCCGATCAATGAATTCGGCACTGAAGCCCAAAAGCAGAAGTACCTGCCGAAACTGGCCTCGGGCGAGTGGATTGGCTGCTTCGGTCTGACAGAGCCTAACCATGGTTCCGACCCGGGCGCGATGATTACTCGTGCACGCAAAGTGGAAGGCGGCTACAACCTGACCGGCAGCAAGATGTGGATCACCAACAGTCCGATTGCCGATGTGTTCGTGGTTTGGGGTAAGGATGATGCGGGCGACATCCGTGGCTTTGTTCTGGAAAAAGGCTGGAAAGGCCTGAGTGCTCCGGCGATCCATGGCAAGGTTGGCCTGCGTGCATCAATCACCGGCGAGATCGTCATGGACAACGTGTTTGTTCCTGAAGAGAACATTTTTCCTGACGTCCGCGGTTTGAAAGGCCCTTTTACTTGCCTCAACTCCGCGCGCTACGGCATTTCCTGGGGCGCTTTGGGCGCTGCCGAGTTCTGCTGGCACACCGCTCGCCAGTACACCCTGGATCGTCAGCAGTTCGGTCGCCCGTTGGCCGCCACTCAGCTGATCCAGAAGAAGCTTGCCGACATGCAGACCGAGATCACCCTGGCACTGCAAGGCTGCCTGCGTCTGGGTCGTATGAAGGATGAAGGCACGGCGGCAGTCGAGATCACCTCGATGATGAAGCGCAACTCCTGCGGCAAGTCCCTGGACATCGCGCGTATGGCGCGTGACATGTTGGGCGGTAATGGCATTTCCGATGAATTCGGTGTTGCTCGCCACCTGGTCAACCTGGAAGTGGTGAATACCTATGAAGGTACGCACGACGTCCACGCACTGATCCTCGGTCGCGCGCAAACCGGCATCCAGGCGTTCTATTAATAGGAGAACGTCCATGGGCGCGCTTTCGCATCTACGGGTACTGGATTTATCGCGGGTGCTGGCCGGGCCTTGGGCCGGGCAGATCCTTGCCGACCTTGGCGCCGAAGTGATTAAGGTTGAGCGTCCGGGCAATGGCGACGATACGCGTGCCTGGGGACCGCCCTTCCTGAAAGACGCCTATGGCGAGAACACCAGCGAGGCCGCCTATTACTTGTCGGCCAATCGCAACAAGCAATCGGTGACCATCGATTTCACGCGTCCAGAAGGGCAAAAGCTGGTGCGTGAGCTGGCAGCCAAGTCGGACATCCTGATCGAGAACTTCAAGGTCGGTGGCCTGGCGGCTTATGGGTTGGACTATGAGTCGCTTAAAGCCATCAATCCGAATCTGATTTATTGCTCGATTACCGGGTTTGGTCAAACCGGGCCTTACGCCAAGCGCGCGGGTTATGACTTCATGATCCAGGGTCTGGGCGGGCTGATGAGCCTGACCGGTCGACCTGAGGGAGATGAGGGCGCAGGGCCGGTGAAAGTCGGTGTGGCGCTGACAGACATCCTGACGGGGCTCTATTCGACGGTAGCGATCCTTGCCGCGTTGGCCCATAGGGAACATGACGGTGGTGGTCAGCATATCGATATGGCGTTGCTGGATGTTCAGGTTGCGTGCCTGGCCAACCAGGCGATGAACTATCTGACTACGGGTAATGCGCCCAAGCGCCTGGGTAATGCACATCCGAACATCGTGCCCTATCAGGATTTTCCTACGGCGGATGGAGACTTCATTCTCACTGTGGGTAATGACGGGCAGTTCCGCAAGTTTGCGGAGGTGGCTGGGCAGCCTCAGTGGGCGGATGACCCACGCTTCGCGACCAACAAGCTGCGGGTGGCGAATCGCGCGGTGTTGATCCCGCTGATCCGTCAGGCGACTGTCTTCAAGACCACCGCTGAGTGGGTGTTACAGCTGGAGCAGGCGGGTGTGCCATGCGGACCTATTAATGACTTGGCTCAGATGTTTGCTGATCCTCAGGTCAAGGCGCGTGGTTTGGCGATCGAGCTACCCCATGTGCTAGCAGGCATGGTGCCGCAGGTAGCGAGCCCCATTCGCCTGTCGGAAACGCCGGTGGAGTATCGTAATGCGCCTCCGTTATTGGGCGAGCACACGCTGGAGGTTCTGCAGCGGGTGTTGGGCCTGGATGCAGAAACGGTCGCCGCTTTCAAAGTGGCGGGGGTCCTCTGAAGATTCCTTCTATATAGAGGGGTGGTTTTGCTCTCCTATATAGAAGAAAGCGGTCTGTTTTCCAGCTTTCTGCAAGTTATTGATAGAAAAGCCAAATCAGGGGTTGACGGCAGATTCTGGAAGTCTATAATTCGCCCCACTTCCGGCGCAGTCGAAACGGAAAACTCCTTGGTAAACAAAGAGTTACGCAGTTTTCGACAGCGAGTTGCTTCAGGTTATCGAAGCACAGAAGGAGTTGATCAAGCAGGGTTGTTTGGCTTGATTGACGGTTCGATCTTCTCGGTCGAAAGCGGAGAAAAAGAGGTGTTGACAGCAGCGAGTAACGCTGTAGAATTCGCCTCCCGCTAACGAGAGATCGGAAGCGCAAGTGGTTGAAGTTGCAAAGGAAACTTTGAAAACTTCTGAAAATAACCGCTTGACAGCAACAGAGGCTGCTGTAGAATGCGCGCCTCGGTTGAGACGAAAGATCTTAACCAACCGCTCTTTAACAACTGAATCAAGCAATTCGTGTGGGTGCTTGTGGAGTCAGACTGATAGTCAACAAGATTATCAGCATCACAAGTTACTCCGCGAGAAATCAAAGATGTAACCAACGATTGCTGAGCCAAGTTTAGGGTTTCTTAAAAACCCAAAGATGTTTGAACTGAAGAGTTTGATCATGGCTCAGATTGAACGCTGGCGGCAGGCCTAACACATGCAAGTCGAGCGGCAGCACGGGTACTTGTACCTGGTGGCGAGCGGCGGACGGGTGAGTAATGCCTAGGAATCTGCCTGGTAGTGGGGGATAACGCTCGGAAACGGACGCTAATACCGCATACGTCCTACGGGAGAAAGCAGGGGACCTTCGGGCCTTGCGCTATCAGATGAGCCTAGGTCGGATTAGCTAGTTGGTGAGGTAATGGCTCACCAAGGCGACGATCCGTAACTGGTCTGAGAGGATGATCAGTCACACTGGAACTGAGACACGGTCCAGACTCCTACGGGAGGCAGCAGTGGGGAATATTGGACAATGGGCGAAAGCCTGATCCAGCCATGCCGCGTGTGTGAAGAAGGTCTTCGGATTGTAAAGCACTTTAAGTTGGGAGGAAGGGCAGTTACCTAATACGTATCTGTTTTGACGTTACCGACAGAATAAGCACCGGCTAACTCTGTGCCAGCAGCCGCGGTAATACAGAGGGTGCAAGCGTTAATCGGAATTACTGGGCGTAAAGCGCGCGTAGGTGGTTTGTTAAGTTGGATGTGAAATCCCCGGGCTCAACCTGGGAACTGCATTCAAAACTGACAAGCTAGAGTATGGTAGAGGGTGGTGGAATTTCCTGTGTAGCGGTGAAATGCGTAGATATAGGAAGGAACACCAGTGGCGAAGGCGACCACCTGGACTGATACTGACACTGAGGTGCGAAAGCGTGGGGAGCAAACAGGATTAGATACCCTGGTAGTCCACGCCGTAAACGATGTCAACTAGCCGTTGGGAGCCTTGAGCTCTTAGTGGCGCAGCTAACGCATTAAGTTGACCGCCTGGGGAGTACGGCCGCAAGGTTAAAACTCAAATGAATTGACGGGGGCCCGCACAAGCGGTGGAGCATGTGGTTTAATTCGAAGCAACGCGAAGAACCTTACCAGGCCTTGACATCCAATGAACTTTCCAGAGATGGATTGGTGCCTTCGGGAACATTGAGACAGGTGCTGCATGGCTGTCGTCAGCTCGTGTCGTGAGATGTTGGGTTAAGTCCCGTAACGAGCGCAACCCTTGTCCTTAGTTACCAGCACGTAATGGTGGGCACTCTAAGGAGACTGCCGGTGACAAACCGGAGGAAGGTGGGGATGACGTCAAGTCATCATGGCCCTTACGGCCTGGGCTACACACGTGCTACAATGGTCGGTACAGAGGGTTGCCAAGCCGCGAGGTGGAGCTAATCCCAGAAAACCGATCGTAGTCCGGATCGCAGTCTGCAACTCGACTGCGTGAAGTCGGAATCGCTAGTAATCGCGAATCAGAATGTCGCGGTGAATACGTTCCCGGGCCTTGTACACACCGCCCGTCACACCATGGGAGTGGGTTGCACCAGAAGTAGCTAGTCTAACCTTCGGGAGGACGGTTACCACGGTGTGATTCATGACTGGGGTGAAGTCGTAACAAGGTAGCCGTAGGGGAACCTGCGGCTGGATCACCTCCTTAATCGACGACATCAGCTGCTCCATAAGTTCCCACACGAATTGCTTGATTCATTGAAGAAGACGATAGAAGCAGCTTTAAGCTCCAAGCTGATAGCTCCAAGCTAACAGTTGCGCGCTCGAAATTGGGTCTGTAGCTCAGTTGGTTAGAGCGCACCCCTGATAAGGGTGAGGTCGGCAGTTCGAATCTGCCCAGACCCACCAATTTTGTTATGGGGCCATAGCTCAGCTGGGAGAGCGCCTGCCTTGCACGCAGGAGGTCAACGGTTCGATCCCGTTTGGCTCCACCATATAACTGCTTCTGCTGTTAGAGTTTAGAAATGAATATTCCGGTGTGAATATTGATTTCTAGTCTTTGATTAGATCGTTCTTTAAAAATTTGGGTATGTGATAGAAAGATAGACTGAACGTTACTTTCACTGGTAACGGATCAGGCTAAGGTAAAATTTGTGAGTTGCTCTTAATTGAGTATTATCGAATTTTCGGCGAATGTCGTCTTCACAGTATAACCAGATTGCTTGGGGTTATATGGTCAAGTGAAGAAGCGCATACGGTGGATGCCTTGGCAGTCAGAGGCGATGAAAGACGTGGTAGCCTGCGAAAAGCTTCGGGGAGTCGGCAAACAGACTTTGATCCGGAGATGTCTGAATGGGGGAACCCAGCCATCATAAGATGGTTATCTTAAGCTGAATACATAGGCTTAAGAGGCGAACCAGGGGAACTGAAACATCTAAGTACCCTGAGGAAAAGAAATCAACCGAGATTCCCTTAGTAGTGGCGAGCGAACGGGGACTAGCCCTTAAGTGGCTTTGAGATTAGCGGAACGCTCTGGAAAGTGCGGCCATAGTGGGTGATAGCCCTGTACGCGAAAATCTCTTAGTCATGAAATCGAGTAGGACGGAGCACGAGAAACTTTGTCTGAATATGGGGGGACCATCCTCCAAGGCTAAATACTACTGACTGACCGATAGTGAACTAGTACCGTGAGGGAAAGGCGAAAAGAACCCCGGAGAGGGGAGTGAAATAGATCCTGAAACCGTATGCGTACAAGCAGTGGGAGCCCACTTTGTTGGGTGACTGCGTACCTTTTGTATAATGGGTCAGCGACTTATTTTCAGTGGCGAGCTTAACCGAATAGGGGAGGCGTAGCGAAAGCGAGTCTTAATAGGGCGTCTAGTCGCTGGGAATAGACCCGAAACCGGGCGATCTATCCATGGGCAGGTTGAAGGTTGGGTAACACTAACTGGAGGACCGAACCGACTACCGTTGAAAAGTTAGCGGATGACCTGTGGATCGGAGTGAAAGGCTAATCAAGCTCGGAGATAGCTGGTTCTCCTCGAAAGCTATTTAGGTAGCGCCTCATGTATCACTGTAGGGGGTAGAGCACTGTTTCGGCTAGGGGGTCATCCCGACTTACCAAACCGATGCAAACTCCGAATACCTACAAGTGCCGAGCATGGGAGACACACGGCGGGTGCTAACGTCCGTCGTGAAAAGGGAAACAACCCAGACCGTCAGCTAAGGTCCCAAAGTTATGGTTAAGTGGGAAACGATGTGGGAAGGCTTAGACAGCTAGGAGGTTGGCTTAGAAGCAGCCACCCTTTAAAGAAAGCGTAATAGCTCACTAGTCGAGTCGGCCTGCGCGGAAGATGTAACGGGGCTCAAACCATACACCGAAGCTACGGGTATCACTTAGGTGATGCGGTAGAGGAGCGTTCTGTAAGCCTGTGAAGGTGAGTTGAGAAGCTTGCTGGAGGTATCAGAAGTGCGAATGCTGACATGAGTAACGACAATGGGTGTGAAAAACACCCACGCCGAAAGACCAAGGTTTCCTGCGCAACGTTAATCGACGCAGGGTTAGTCGGTCCCTAAGGCGAGGCTGAAAAGCGTAGTCGATGGAAAACAGGTTAATATTCCTGTACTTCTGGTTATTGCGATGGAGGGACGGAGAAGGCTAGGCCAGCTTGGCGTTGGTTGTCCAAGTTTAAGGTGGTAGGCTGGAATCTTAGGTAAATCCGGGATTCTAAGGCCGAGAGCTGATGACGAGTGTTCTTTTAGAACACGAAGTGGTTGATGCCATGCTTCCAAGAAAAGCTTCTAAGCTTCAGGTAACCAGGAACCGTACCCCAAACCGACACAGGTGGTTGGGTAGAGAATACCAAGGCGCTTGAGAGAACTCGGGTGAAGGAACTAGGCAAAATGGCACCGTAACTTCGGGAGAAGGTGCGCCGGTGAGGGTGAAGCATTTACTGCGTAAGCCCATGCCGGTCGAAGATACCAGGCCGCTGCGACTGTTTATTAAAAACACAGCACTCTGCAAACACGAAAGTGGACGTATAGGGTGTGACGCCTGCCCGGTGCCGGAAGGTTAATTGATGGGGTTAGCTAACGCGAAGCTCTTGATCGAAGCCCCGGTAAACGGCGGCCGTAACTATAACGGTCCTAAGGTAGCGAAATTCCTTGTCGGGTAAGTTCCGACCTGCACGAATGGCGTAACGATGGCGGCGCTGTCTCCACCCGAGACTCAGTGAAATTGAAATCGCTGTGAAGATGCAGTGTATCCGCGGCTAGACGGAAAGACCCCGTGAACCTTTACTATAGCTTTGCACTGGACTTTGAATTTGCTTGTGTAGGATAGGTGGGAGGCTTTGAAGCGTGGACGCCAGTTCGCGTGGAGCCAACCTTGAAATACCACCCTGGCAACTTTGAGGTTCTAACTCAGGTCCGTTATCCGGATCGAGGACAGTGTATGGTGGGTAGTTTGACTGGGGCGGTCTCCTCCTAAAGAGTAACGGAGGAGTACGAAGGTGCGCTCAGACCGGTCGGAAATCGGTCGTAGAGTATAAAGGCAAAAGCGCGCTTGACTGCGAGACAGACACGTCGAGCAGGTACGAAAGTAGGTCTTAGTGATCCGGTGGTTCTGTATGGAAGGGCCATCGCTCAACGGATAAAAGGTACTCCGGGGATAACAGGCTGATACCGCCCAAGAGTTCATATCGACGGCGGTGTTTGGCACCTCGATGTCGGCTCATCACATCCTGGGGCTGAAGCCGGTCCCAAGGGTATGGCTGTTCGCCATTTAAAGTGGTACGCGAGCTGGGTTTAGAACGTCGTGAGACAGTTCGGTCCCTATCTGCCGTGGACGTTTGAGATTTGAGAGGGGCTGCTCCTAGTACGAGAGGACCGGAGTGGACGAACCTCTGGTGTTCCGGTTGTCACGCCAGTGGCATTGCCGGGTAGCTATGTTCGGAATAGATAACCGCTGAAAGCATCTAAGCGGGAAACTAGCCTCAAGATGAGATCTCACTGGGACCTTGAGTCCCCTGAAGGGCCGTCGAAGACTACGACGTTGATAGGTTGGGTGTGTAAGCGCTGTGAGGCGTTGAGCTAACCAATACTAATTGCCCGTGAGGCTTGACCATATAACACCCAAGCAATTTGCTGACCTGAAAGGGCACCAGATTGCGGTGTGTGAAGACGAAATGAACCGAAAGTTCGATTGTTCACAAACACCGAGATCTATCACATACCCATTCGCTGGAGCGTGCGCCGTAAGGCAAACGACCTGGCTACCGAATTTCTTGACGACCATAGAGCATTGGAACCACCTGATCCCATCCCGAACTCAGCAGTGAAACGATGCATCGCCGATGGTAGTGTGGGGTTTCCCCATGTGAGAGTAGGTCATCGTCAAGATTAAATTCCGAAACCCCTATCTGCTTATGCAGGTAGGGGTTTTGTTTTAGTAGAAGTCACCAATTTTGCTGGCACGTTACGACTGTAACGGGCTGGTCACAGAATTTCTTGACGACCATAGAGCATTGGAACCACCTGATCCCATCCCGAACTCAGCAGTGAAACGATGCATCGCCGATGGTAGTGTGGGGTTTCCCCATGTGAGAGTAGGTCATCGTCAAGATTGAATTCCGAAACCCCTGTCTGCTAACGCAGACAGGGGTTTTGTCGTTTTGGCTCCTAAAAACGTCAGGTCATTATCCCCCGCGAGTCATGTCACTTCTGCGCCACACCCTTGCCCAGTGTTGATGTCCAATAAGCGCATCGAGCTCCAACGGCTCTAGAACGCCGTTCGGCGGGAATGTCGGTCATTTCATACAAACCCCTAAGATTTCTCCGACTAGTGCCGAAAGACTAGTGAGACATGCGTGCACCAAAGTAGCGCGACCGAAGAATGCCGCCTGCGCTGTTACATGGAATGTTGCACCTGGAACGCATCCCCACTTTTTGCATAAGAAGTCCCATGAAATGAATCTCAAGTTCAGCCATAAAATCCTTCTGGCCGCCTCTGGCGTCGTGGTGCTGGCTTTTGCGTTGTTCACTTTGTACAACGACTATCTGCAGCGAAACACCATCCGGCAAAACCTCGAGTCCTCCGTCCAGCAAGCTGGCGATCTGACCGCCAGCAGCGTGCAGAACTGGATGAGCGGCCGTGTGCTGGTGCTGGAAAACCTTGCCCAGAACGTCGCTCATCAAGGCGCCAATGCGGACCTTCCCGGACTGGTTGATCAACCGGCCCTCACCTCGAACTTCCAGTTCACTTACGTCGGCCAGGCCAACGGCGTGTTCACCCAACGCCCTGACGCGAAGATGCCGGACGGTTACGATCCGCGTCAGCGTCCCTGGTACAAACAAGCCGTGGCTGCCGATAAGACCATGCTGACGCCGCCGTACATGGCCGCCGTCGGTGGGTTGGTGGTGACCATCGCCATGCCGGTGAAAAAGAACGGTGAATTGCTCGGCGTGGTCGGCGGTGATCTGAGCCTGGAGACCCTGGTAAAGATCATCAACTCGGTGGACTTCGGTGGCATCGGCCACGCGTTCCTGGTCAGTGCCGACGGTCAGGTGATCGTCAGCCCGGACAAAGACCAGGTGATGAAAAACCTGAAGGACATTTATCCAAACGCTGGCGTGCGCATCGACAAGGGCAATCAGGACGTCACCCTGAACAAGCAGGACCGCATCCTCTCGTTCACCCCGGTGAGCGGTTTGCCGAATGCCGAGTGGTACATCGGTCTGTCGATCGACAAGGACAAGGCCTACGCACCACTGAGTCAATTCCGCACTTCGGCGTTGATTGCAATGTTCATCGCCGTCAGTGTGATTGCCGTGCTGTTGAGCCTGCTGATCAACGTGCTGATGCGTCCGCTGACCACCATGGGCCGCGCGATGCAGGACATCGCCCAGGGCGAGGGCGACCTGACCCGTCGTCTGGCCGTGGAAAGCAAAGATGAGTTCGGCGAGTTGGGTGGTTCGTTCAACCAGTTCGTGGAGCGGATTCACGCATCGATTTCCGAAGTGTCCTCGGCGACCCGCCAGGTCCACGATTTGTCGCAGCGCGTAATGGCATCGTCCAACGCCTCGATCATCGGCTCCGACGAACAAAGCGCGCGCACCAACAGCGTGGCTGCCGCCATCAACCAATTGGGTGCCGCCACCCAGGAAATCGCCCGCAATGCTGCCGATGCTTCCCAGCATGCAAGCGGTGCAAGCGAGCAGGCGGATGATGGTCGTCAGGTAGTAGAGAAAACCATCCTGGCCATGACTGAGTTGTCGCAGAAAATCAGCCTGTCCTGCACCCAGATCGAAACCCTGAACGCCAGCACTGACAACATCGGGCACATTCTGGATGTGATCAAAGGCATCTCCCAGCAGACCAACTTGCTGGCGCTCAACGCCGCCATCGAAGCGGCGCGTGCCGGTGAAGCCGGTCGTGGTTTTGCGGTCGTGGCGGACGAAGTGCGCAACCTGGCGCATCGCACACAGGAGTCGGCGGAAGAGATCCACAAGATGATCACCTCGCTGCAGATCGGTTCTCGCGAAGCAGTGACGACCATGAATGCCAGTCAGGTCTCCAGTGAAGAGAGTGTCGAAGTGGCGAATCAGGCGGGCCTGCGATTGGTCAGCGTGACGCAGCGCATCGGCGAAATCGACGGCATGAACCAGTCGGTGGCCGCGGCGACCGAAGAGCAGACGGCGGTGGTGGAAACCCTCAACGTCGACGTCAACCAGATCAATTTGTTGAACCAGCAGAGCGTGGCGAACCTCAATGAAACGTTGAAGGATTGTGATGCGTTGTCGTTGCAGGCGAACCGGTTGAAGCAACTGGTCGATAGCTTCAAGATCTGATTCGGGTCAGTTCTACTGCGTTATCGTTCTTCGCGGGCAAGCCTCGCTCCTACAGGGCATGGAAAACCCTGTAGAAGCGAGGCTTGCCCGCGATAGCGGTAGAAAAGTCACCGCTGAACCAAAGCTCTACACAAACAGCTTCAACACATTATTCATCGCGTCATCCGCAAACCCCTGCACGAAATCCTTGAACCCCGGCAACGCCTCGGCACCTCCCTGCGCCGGTTCGGCAATGATCGTCCAGGTCGCCCGTGACGTGTCCGCACCCAGCGGTTCAACACTCATCGCCGCCCACAAATTGGCCACGCCCAGCGTGTTGTAAATGGTCGTCCACGTGATGTTCAACGCCTGGTCATCCCGGGAGTTGAGTTGCTCGACCACCAGGTTGCCGTCCTTGAAAAATTTCTTGCGCAGCGACGACACGCCTTCGCCCGTCATCTCGATGTGCGACAGCGCCGGAATGAACTGATCGAAGCCGGCAAAGTTGCCGACCACCGCCCAGACCTGCGCGGCATCCGCCGGCACCTCCACCGAGGACACGACGTGGCAGCCTTGCGGGTTTTTGATCAGGGTATCGGGTTGCAGATTGTTCATGGTCTTGCTCCATTGGGTTTGAATGAATCAGATGAAATTGATTTCTTTGAGGTAGTCGCAACCGCGACGCAGCAGTGCGGGTGATTTTTCCGGGTAGTGCGCGCCCATCTGCCGAACGCCGGCCTGGGCGTTGTCGTGGCCGATCATCGAGATGTCGCCGATGTCTTCCTCGAAGCCGTTGAGGTAGAAACCGAGTACGCCGAACAGCGCGTTGTCGCTGTCGACCCGACCCAGTTGCTGTTGCCAGTCGGCGACGCTGACCATGGAGAACTCCCGGCCCGCCTCACGGAATGACGCGACGTAATCGTCCCAACTCAGGGGCTCGGGGTTGTGCAGGTTGAACACCGCTTTTTCAGATGAATAACGGCTGGCATGGAAGCCAATGAAGCGAGCGAGAAAGTCCACCGGCATCAGGTCGAAATTCAGCGAAAACTCCGGCACCTGGCCGAGCTGGATCGAGCCCTTGAGCATCAGCATCAAGCGGTTTTTGTGCGGCTGACAGACGCCGGAGAGGCTGTTGAAGCTGATGTTGCCGGGGCGATAAAGATTGACCCGCACCCCACGTTCACGCGCTCGTTCGAGGATCCGTTCGCCGACCCACTTGGACAGGTTGTAGCCGTTCTTGATGTAGATCGGCGGTGTCTGCGCTGCGGGTAATTCCAGCACTCGGCCATCGTCGGCAATCGTGCTGGACGCCGACAGCGTGGAGACAAAATTGAAGATCTTCTTGCTGCGCCCCTCGCACAGCCGCAGGCATTCGAAAATCGGCTCGACGTTGTCCCGCGCCAGCGACTCGTAATCGAGCACGTGATTGACGTTGGCGGCGTTGTGCACCAGCGCGCCGAACTCTCGATCGAGGCGCTCGTAAACGTGCGCATCAAGCCCCAACGCCGGGCGAGTGATGTCTGCCGCGTAAACCTGCACCCGACTCAGGTCCAGGTGCTCCAGTCGGTTTTCCCGCAACGCATGAGCGAAGCGCTCAGCCGCCGATTGCCCACCGCCATCGCGCACCAGGCAGGCCACTTCAGTGACGCCCCACGCCAGCAACGCTTCGACGATGTGCACACCGACAAAACTGTTTGCGCCGGTGACGATCACCTTGTGCACATCGCCCATGCGGCTGATGGGCAGTGGCTGAATATCCAGCTCGCGGAAGGCATCCGCCAGTGCTTGCGCGCTCAGGACTTCCTCGGTGCCGGAGCCGCGCACCAATGTCGCCAGCTTCGCAATAGTCGGCAATTCAATGAAGCGATTGATCGAGATGCTGCGGCCGAATTCTTCACGTAATCGCAGCAACATCCGTGACAACAGAATCGAGTGGCCGCCCAGATTGAAGAAACTTTCGTCGGTCGAAATATCGCTGGCCGGCAACTCCAGCAGCTCAGCCCAGATCTCCAGCAACAGCGCTTCATCGGCGCTGGCGGGCAAGCGCCGTGTCGTGTTTTCGGCAACATTCACCGGCATTGCCAGCAGCGCTTTACGGTCGACTTTGCCGTTACTGGCGAACGGCATGCTCGGCAATTCAGTCCAGGCGATGGGTTGCATGTAGTCCGGCAAAAACTGCATCGCATGAGCCTTCAAGGCTTCGCGCGCGGCGCCCGTTTGGTTCTCCTGAGGTTGTGCGAGGAACGCCAGAATCCGCCGTTGGCTGTCGATAACCACCGCCACCTGGCGGTACAACTGACTGTCGCGCAGGCAGCGTTCGATCTCTTCCGGCTCGACGCGAAAGCCGCGGATTTTCACCTGATTGTCCCGCCGTCCACACAGCTCGATACCGTCGCCGGTCCATTTCGCCATATCGCCGGTACGGTAGGCGCGCAGGCGCTGGCCGTCTGGCAAGTTCATGTCCAGGTAACGTTCGGCAGTCTGCTGCGGGTTGTTCAGATAACCCAGGCACACCCCCGGCCCGACAATGTACAACTCACCGACGACCTGCTCGGCCACCGGCTGAAAAGCCTCATCGAGAATCAGCACCTGGCTGTTGGCAATCGGCGACCCGAGGGTGCGGTTGCTGTCGCCAGCGCGCAGTTGGCGCGCGGTAATAAGCACCGTGGCTTCGGTCGGGCCATAGAGGTTGTAGAGATTGCCCTGACGGGTGAGCTGCTCGATAACGTAGGGTTCGCAGACATCGCCGCCGGTCATTACATGATCCAGGACCTGCAGCTGATCCAGCGGCAGAATGCTCAACAGTGCTGGCGGTAAAAATGCATGGCTGAGGCGTTGATGGCGAATCAGCTCGACCAGTTGCAACGGATCGCGACGCTGGTCGTCGTTCGGCACGATCAGTTCGGCGCCCTGAAGCAGGGTCGGGAAAATATCGATCAGCGACGAGTCGAAACTCAACGACGAAAACTGCAAGGCCCGACTGTGTTCGGTCAGCTGCACATAGTCGGCATACCACGCGGTGAAGTGCGCGAGGTTAGCCTGGCTGAGCAGCACGCCTTTGGGATGCCCGGTGGTGCCCGAGGTATAGAGCGCCATGCAGGGCGCGTCGAGAGCGGGGCGCTGGCGCATCAAGGGTTGACCGAGGGCGACGTCAGCGAAGTCGATGCGACTGATGTCCAGCCCCGGCATTTCATCGGCGAGGGGATGCTGGCCGTCATGCAGCAACAACACCGCTCCTGCATTCGTAAGGATGTACTGCTGACGTTGCAGCGGATGGCTCGGCTCCAGCGGCAAATACACCGCGCCGCTGCCCAGAATCGCCAGGATCCCTGCATACAACGCACTGCATTTCGGCAGGCAGATCCCGACCACCAACGGGCCTTGATGCTGTGCGAGCAACGGCAGCAAGCGTTGCTGGATCGCACGGCTCTGGGCGTGTAATTGCCGATAACTCAGCGATGTGCCGTCGATGTTCAGCGCAGGTCGTTCGGCGGACTCGATGAAGCGTTGTTGCAGACGCTCGATCATCGGGATCCGGGCGAGTTCTTGCAGCCACGGTTGAGCGGTGTTGTTGAGTTGATGAACGAACGCCAGGCGTTCTAAAAACAGCAGATTGTCCACCTGTTCAAAATGGGCTGCCGCAGCCGGTTCAGCGCAGAGAAAATACTCGGCGTCCCGGGAGAATCGGCTGACCAGCAGTGAGACGTGATCCACCAGTTCCGCCACCGCTCGCAGGCGCAAGGCCTGGCCGTTTCCGCTAGGTTCACCGGCAATCGGCACGCGCGTGAACAGCGTTGATCCTTGCATGCACAGCAGGTCAATCGGCGGTAGACCGGTGACGTTTGGCACGCCAATTCCCAGTTGCAGTGTCAGATGCGGCGCATCACTCGGGACTGAAAACGCCTGGCTGGCGTCGTCAATCAGCAGATCAAACAACGGCGCCTCCTCGAACACCTCGAGCCGCACCAGCGAATGACCCTGTTGTTCAAGTTCCAGCGCCAGGTCGGTCAAGGCCTGGCTTTGCCCAATGAGCAGAATGTCGAGACGTCTCATGATGTTCTCCTCGTTAAACCAGGTAGTCGCTGAGGGTGTCTTGCACGCACGGCGAATCCAGCAGCGAACTGCTGCGGAAAAACCGCACGATGTTGGCGACCAGCGGGTGATGACGATTGATCGGGAAGGCCATCCCCGAGATCTCGTTCTTGAGTGCCTGGCGTGCCGCGTCGCTGATCTGCAAGGCTTCGATCAAGCGGAAATCGAAGGACTTCTGGATGTCGTTGGTCAGGTAATGGCCGATGAACACTGGCAGGATTTGCGCGATGAGCTGGCGGTCGTCTTCGCTCGCGGTGTGCCAGTAAATGCGCACCATCCGCGACCAGAACCCGGAATGGCGGCCCTCGTCGAGCAAGTGATCGGCCATCAGGCCCTTGATCGACTGCTTGACCGTGTCGTCCTTGGCGAACGCCGCGACATCGCCAGTTACGGTGTTCTCGGCGATGGCCACGCAGATCAGTTCTACCGCGCTGCGCAGATGCTCTGGTGCGAGGGCCACGGCCGCCGGGATCGCCCGACTCAGCTCGATTTCATCCGGCAGCTGGATTGGCGTAATGCCGGTCATGGCGACGGTCTGCTGCATGAAGTCCATGGCCACCAGCGCGTGGTAATCCTCGTCCACCACCACAGTCATGGCGTCATAGCGACAGGCAAACGGGAACGCCACGGCGAAGCGATTTTTGGCGATGCTGCGGGCGGTCTTGTCGACGATCTCGGTTTCGAAAATCACCACGTCGTTGATGAATTTGTAGAGCGTCTGCACCAGCGCGAAGTCCCGTTGTTCCGGGCATTCGCGCAGGAAGGTCTCGCTCAGCACCAACGGTTGGCGGCTCAACGGATAGATCAGCTTGCCGTCATTCTCCAGCACGCGCCGCGGGCGGGTGCGGATGGTCGCGCGACTTTCCCAGGCGTCGGCGAAGGATTGGTAGTCGGCGGCGTTCATGCGTTCACCTCCGCAACCGGTTCGCTCATGCTCAGGCGCAGGCCGTCCCACAAGGCAATGCGACTTTCCACGGCGGCAATGGCGCTGGCGTAGACGTCCGCTTCGCGTTGCGGATCGCCGTCGACCAGCCGGGCGAGGAGTTTTTCAGCGGCGGGACCGTGATCCTCGGAGTCGACTTCGATGTGCCGCTCCAGGTAGTAACGGAAGGTGGGCGCCTGCTCGATGCCGATGCCCCAGTCGTCGAGAATCCGTTGGAACATCTGCGGAATAACGCTCTCACGACCGTGCAAAAACGCTGCGGCAACGCTATGTCCCGGCGCATGCAGCGCGGTGTGCAAGGTGTGCCGTACAAACTGCGCAGCCGCCGGATCGACATCAACGCTTTGCAGCGCCACGTCGTAACTCACGCCTTCTTGTTGCAACGCCACGAAGCGTTCCACGGCCGCCGTGCTGGCACCGACTTCGCGCATCGCATCCAGGTACAACTCGAAATGACTGTAATGACCTTGGGCCGGGCGATCATCGGACTCTTCACCCAGCACAATCTCATTGATAAGACGCGCGGCCTGCGGATCTCGCGGCGGCAACCAGGGCAGTTGGACGCAGGTCAGCTCCTGTTGCAGGCGTTTGGTCAGCGACATGAAATCCCACACCGCAAAGACATGGGTTTCCATGAACCGTTGAAGTACCGACAGCGAATGTATTTCAGAAAAGATCGGGTGTGCACTAAGTTCTGCTTTCTTCTGGTTGAGTCGGTCTTTATTCGTTTTCATGAGCGAGCCTATAAGTGATCTGAAATGCCGTTAAGGGTGTTGTGATCAATAAGTGACGGTCGTCTAACGTTTTTGTTGGCGAGCGAATGCCTCAACTAAATTGATCTCATTAAGTGCGATACAGTCGTATGGGTGCCGTGTTTGCTGGTGGCGGAGAAAAACTAATACACGAATAAAGTATCGAGCAAGTTATTTTTATATTATTTGAAAGTTTAACTTTCTTGAGTGCGACAAGTTCTAATAAAACTATAAGTATCAGTTTTATTTGGGCGTAGTTGCTCCTTTCGGCGAAGTATCGTCAAAATTCAAATGAAGAGTGAATGCCTCACTCAAAGCAACTTTCAAAGTTGTTCCGTTGAATGCTTCAAGGGGGTGGAAGTTGGCTGGGATTGACGCCGGTGCTTCCTTTCCCGTGACAAGACTCCTTCCGTAGGTTCTTGGTGCGAGGACTGTGCCGCCATGGCGGCGCGTCGCCCGTTCATTATTCGTTGGCAGCCCAAGAGTGAGCGTAAATCACGGCCGCCGCTATCGCCCGGCCGTCATCTTTGCTGGCGTATTGATGGAACCTGAGGGAGGCGAATCGAAGGCAGGCTTGGGGGAGGGGGCGTGCGGTGGCTGAAGCGGGGATGTGTAAGTAGATTATTCACAGCAAGCGCGGCGCGCAGTTCGAACTGCGCGCCCAGGCTTGGCGCCGGGAGTTACCTGGGGGTTTTCTTGTTAAGCGCTTCGGGGCTGTTGAGGTAGCGCGTGATGACCTCGACACCGCGATTGAGGTGATGCTCGAGCAGCTTGACCGCACGCTCGACGTTGCGGTCTTCGACGGCCAGCAACAGCGCTCGGTGGTCTTCCTGGGACAACTTGCCCAAGCCCATGGCTTCCAGATTAAAGCGCAGAAAGCGCTCTTCTTCGTTCAACCCGTCCTCGACCAGCCGCAATAGCCGCTGGTTAGGGGCCTTGCAATAAAGCGCCATGTGGAAGAGCCGATTGAGGCGGCCGATTTCGCTGTAATCGTGCTCCATTTCCAGGTCGTCGATATGCTTGGCTGCCCGCTCGACGTCTTCCTTTTCCAACAAGGGAATCGACAAACGCAGTGCCTCGGATTCCAACAGAATCCGTAATGCATACGTTTCGACGGCATCGCCCTGGACCAGCGGTGCAACCACCGCGCCTTTATGGGCGATAACGTTCAGCAGCGCCTGGGCTTCAAGTTGGCGCAAGGCTTCACGCACCGGCATGCGGCTGACGCCGAACAGATCGGCCAAATCTTGCTGGCGCAACGCGGTGCCGCAGGGAATGCGCCCGTCTAGAATGGCCGATCGCAGGGTTTCTTCGATCACCGAGCGTGCCAAGTGAGCGGGAATCGGCCCGTTGACCTTGATACTGCTGAGGGGGTTGGGCTTCTGTGTCACAACTACGCACCCTGATTGGCTGAAATATTTGGATCCAAATGGACACTAGTGACTGCCATGCAGCTTGTCAAACGGACAAAAGACCGCAGCCCGCGACGTTTCATGTCACTTACCATTCAAAGTCTAGCGCGTTGCCAGTGATTGCACCGTGCCATTGTCTTTTAACGGGCTAACCTGCACCATCAACCGAATTTCACCTGCCTGACCTGGATGCCTCGCATTGGCGGTACGTTTCGCGATCCCTCGGACTTTGCGCTGGCTGTGCTGCGCGTTGCTGCTGGCTGGCGCCATGCTGGGCGGGCTGCATGCCGATTGGGATTTTTCGCTGATCAGCCGCAAGGCGCAGGCCTTGTATGGGCCATTGGGTGACGGGAAGCCGCGCATCGATGCCTGGCAGCATCTGCTGGCCACGCAGAAGCAGGCCAGCGAGCTGGAACAGCTCAATGTGGTCAACCAGTTTTTCAACAAGCAGGTGCGTTACGTTGAGGACATCGACCTTTGGCATGAGGTCGATTATTGGGAAACACCCATCGAAGCCCTGTGGAAGGGCGCCGGCGACTGCGAAGACTATGCGATCGCCAAGTACTTCAGCCTGCGCCATCTCGGCGTTTCCAGTGACAAGCTGCGCATTACCTACGTCAAGGCGTTGCGCCTGAACCGGGCGCACATGGTGCTGACTTACTATTCGAGCCCCGAGGCCATGCCGCTGGTGCTCGACAGCCTGATCGATGCAATAAAACCGGCCAGCCAACGAACCGACTTGCTGCCGGTCTACTCTTTCAATGCCGAAGGGTTGTGGTTGCCGGGCGCCAAGGGCAACAAAAAGGTCGGAGATACCAAACGCCTGTCTCGCTGGCAGGACGTGTTGAAGAAAATGCAGGCCGAAGGTTTTCCGGTCGAGACGACTAACTAGGAGCACGCGCTCAGATGTCTTTGTTCAAACAGCTGTTGATCGCTATCTGTCTGTTTCTGGTGGTCGCCTTCACCGGCAGCTTCATGGTCAGCCTGGAAAGCTCGCGGACCCAGTACGTCAACCAGTTGCGCTCCCACGCCCAGGACGCCGCGACGGCATTGGCGCTGTCCCTGACGCCGAACATCGACGACCCGGCGATGGTTGAGCTGCTGGTCAGTTCGATCTTCGACAGCGGCTATTACGCGAGCATCCGCGTGGTCGACCTCAAGACTGACCAGACCATCGTCGAGCGCAGCGGCATTCCAGCGGTGAACAACGTGCCGGACTGGTTCGTCAAAATGATCGGCCTGGAACCGGCCGGCGGCGATGCGCTGGTCAGCCGTGGCTGGGAACAGGCGGCGCGGGTCGAGGTGGTCAGCCATCCGATGTTCGCCTTGGCCAAGCTTTGGCAGAGCGCGTTGGGCAGCCTCGGCTGGTTGCTGATCTGCGGCGCGGTGAGCGCGGTATTGGGCGCGCTGTTGCTGCGTCGACAACTGAAGCCGCTGGATTACATGGTCAAGCAATCCCACGCCATTGCTCGCCGCGAATTCCTCAGCCTGCCGGAACTGCCGCGCACACCGGAACTGCGCCGAGTGGTGCAGGCCATGAATCAGATGGTCGAGAAGCTCAAGGCGCTGTTTCAGGAACAGGCCGAGCGCAGTGAAAAACTGCGGGTCGAGTCCTACCAGGACAACCTCACGGGCCTGGCCAACCGTCGTTATTTCGAGATGCAGTTGAACGCCCGGGTGAGCAATCCGGAGCAGGCGAGTTCGGGTTATCTGCTGCTGTTGCGGGTCAAGGACCTGGCCGGTTTGAACCAGCGTCTGGGCGGTCAGCGCACCGACCAATTATTGCAGGCCGTGGGCGAGCAACTGTCCCGCGAGTGCGCCAAGTACCCGGAAACACAGAACCTCGTCACCCGGATCCGTGGCGGTGAGTTTGCCGTGCTGGCGCCGGGGCTGGTGCGCGAAGAAGCGCTGCAACTGGCGCAGAATCTGGACAGCGCCTTGGCCAGCCTGCATGCGACCGGTGCCACGGATGTGGCCTCGGTCGCGTCGATCGGTCTGGCGCCGTTTGTTCATGGCGACTCGCCCCAAGCGGTGTTGGGTTTGGGCGACCAGGCGCTGGCTCAGGCTGAAGGCCAGGGCGAACAGAGCTGGGCATGCCTCGATCACAGCGCCTCGGCCAGCGTCGGGGATGACCATCACGCCTGGCATACATTGCTGGACCAGGCGCTGAATCAGCAGCGGTTTCAGTTGTATTTCCAACCGGTGGTGGCCAGCCAGGACACGCAAGTGGTGCTGCATTACAAGGTGCTGTCGCGGTTGATCGACGACGAGGGCCAGACCATTCCCGCTGGACGCTTCCTGCCGTGGCTGGAGCGCTTTGGCTGGACCGCGCGCCTGGATCGGCTGATGTTGGAGTTGGTGCTTGAGCAGATGGCCGAGCATGAAGAATCGCTGGCGCTGAACCTGTCTTCGGCGACGTTGGCCGATCCGCAGGCGCTGAATAAAGTCTTCGAGATTTTGCGTGCCCACTCCGATCTCGGACCGCGGCTGACCCTGGAAATCGGCGAGGAACAACTGCCCGAGCAAGCGATGCTGGAAGAACTGACACGGCGCCTGCGTGAGCTTGGGTTCTCGTTGAGCCTGCAACGGTTTGGCGGACGCTTCAGCATGATCGGCAACCTGGCGCGGCTGGGGTTGGCGTACCTGAAAATCGATGGTAGTTACATCCGCGCGATTGATCAGGAAAGCGACAAGCGCCTGTTTATCGAAGCGATCCAGCGAGCGGCACATAGCATTGATTTGCCGTTGATCGCCGAGCGGGTGGAGACCGAAGGGGAGTTGTCGGTGATTCGGGAGATGGGGTTGTATGGGGTTCAGGGGCAGTTGTTTGGTGAGCCGAAGCCTTGGCAGTGAGGCTTTAGGATTTGGTCGTCTGGGAGTCCGTCTTCGCGGGCAAGCCTCGCTCCTACAAGGTCGTGCGTTGGCGTAAACCTGTAGGAGCGAGGCTTGCCCGCGAAGGCGTCAGCACAGCCAACGTCGAAGGCTGAGGTTTAAATCAACCCTGTCTCATCATCATCAATCAAGTGACTCAACCCACCCAACGCCTCACGCGCCTGGGTCCGGTCCATCAGCTTGGCCTGGGCGGCGGCCGGCAGGTCGGTGACGCGGATAACGCCTTTGCTGGTCAGTACCTGGATCAAGTCGTCGAGTACCCGGATCATTTCCTGGTCGCTCGTCTTTAGCTGCTTGAGGCTTTTTTCCACAGCTTCGTTGGCGTACCAAGCCTGGATTTCATGGTTGTCGGCCGGCAGCGTTTCCGTGGCTTCGGCGTAGGCCGCAGCTTCCACGCGCACTAACTGACCTTGCGCATCGCGTTGCACGTAGAACATTGAGCATCCCTCAGAAATGAACCAGCGTCATGCTGTCAGCAGCATAGGCCAACTGGGCACGAGTATGCGGTGCGGCGACGAAATCGTCACCGGGGGGATGGGCACAAACGTGACGGCCGCCCCATAAGGGCGGCCGTTTTTCGTGGGATCAGCTGTTGTTGTGATCGACTTTGATGGTCGGGTCACTGCCGGCAATCAACGAGTTCAGGTTGGCGCTGGACCAGTTATTGCCTTCCAGTTTGATCGTCACATCCGGCGTTGCGGCCGCGGCATCGCCTGAGTTGAACTTGCCGCCGGAGCTGACTTGCAGCGACGACACGCCATCCACGGTGCTGATTTTCAGGAAGTTGTCGATGGTGCTGCCGGTTTCGCCTTGCAGCAGATCGCGCAAGTCGATCCGATCACCTTCGCTGGCCTTGAAATCCTTGATCACGTCGTTGCCGGTGTCGCCAGCCTTCCAGACGAAGGTGTCGGCACCCGAACCGCCAATCAGGATGTCGTTACCCTGACCGCCCATCAGCGAATCGTTACCCGAGCCGCCGAGCAGAATGTCATTGCCCTTGCCGCCGTCGAGCAGGTCGTTGCCGCCCTGGCCGAAGATAATGTCATTGCCCGAACCGCCCAACAGCGTGTCGTTGCCGTCATGGGCGCCGGACACGTCGAATGCGCTGTAGTGCTCGGTGATGAACTGGTGCACGTTGCTGGTGGTGACTTTGCTGACGTCCACGCCGGTTTCTTTGGCGACGAACGCCTGCATCGCCTGGTAACCCTCGCCGGCGATGCCGTTGAAGCTCACCAGATCGCCGAACAGGATGTCGTTACCATTGCCGCCATTGACCGTGTCGGCACCCGGCATGGTCGCTTCGGTGTGACCGATGATCGAGTTGGCCAGGTCTTTCGGATCAATGTTGGTTTGCGGCGTCTTGTCCGAGTCGTATGGCTTGAGGTCGCTAAGGGTGACGTCTTTGTTCAGGCCGATGGCTTCAACCGTCGACACCTTGTCCAGCAGCGCGAAACCGTTGGTCGAGTTGTCGATGGCGCTGGAGCCAGTGCTGCTGCCGTTGCCGTCGCGATAGGACAGCTCGTAAGTGCCGTTGCCCTCAGCGCGAATGGTGCCCAGTTCGGAACTGCTCCAGTAACCGCCCCACGAGTTCTTGTACGTCTGCAGTGTGACGGTGCCGGAGTTGTCGATGCTCAGGTAGTGAGTGCTGTCCAGATAACCGGAGTAGGTCTGCCCCAACTTGTAATTGGTGGTGGTGATCACATCATCGAGCTTCACGTTGCCGAACAGGGTCGGGTTGGTCTGCTCACCGCTCTGGTAATAGGTCGGCTTGCCATCGGTGATGAAATACGTGAGGTTTTTGGCCCCGGTGTTGGCCATGGCGTCGGCACTCTGGAACCAGTTCGCCGTGGTTTTGAATACGTCTTCGTAGTTGGTGCCGCCGCCCGACGACATGGAATCCAGCACCGCTTTGAGCAGGATCAGTGCATTCGGATCGTTCAGGTTCACCGAGACAGACTTATTGACCTGGTTATCGAAGTCCGCAAGGAAGATGTTCACCGTCCCGGAATTACCACCCATGCTCTGCTTGAGGGTGTTGAATACCGACGTCAGCGAGTCCTTGGCGGCGCTGATCGACGAGGCGCTCATGCTGCCCGAACTGTCGACCATGAAGGCGATGTTGTAGTTGGTGCCCGGCACCACGGTCAGCCCGCCGATGTCGGCGACCATGATGTCGTTGCCGTCGGTGCCGGTGATGGTGTCATCGGCCGCCGTGGCAGTAACGGCGTTGTAGACCGCCGGGTAAACCGTGACCGGGATTGTCGCGGTGCTGGCCGCAGAGCCGCCGAGAACTTCGGTGGAGGTCGAGGTCACGGTCAGGTTGAACTGGCCGTTGTAGTACGGCGGCGGGGTCACGGTCAGGGAGCCGAGGTTCCAGCCGGTGACGTTGGCCTCACCCGACGAGGTGCTGGCGGTGAAGGTGTGGCCGGCGCCATCGGTGAGCACGGAGCCCGCCGGGATGCCGCTGATCTTCACGACCAGGCTTTCGGAGCCGTCGGTATCCGTGAGCGCAGTTTTGATCGCAGACAGGTGAACGCTGGTGCCTTCGGCCGCTTCGTTGAGCTTGTAGCCGTCGTAATAGCCTTCGCCGTTGGTGCCGTGCAGGTCGGAAACCGTCACGCCGGAAGCGGCCAGATCTGCCACGCCGGTGTACAGCGGCACACCAGCGCTGCTCAGGTCGACCGCCGCGCCGCCGTTGACCGACAGGTTGACGTCGTAGCTGCCCGGGCCGCTCTGGTTGTGGTGGTAGATATCCAGGGTGTAGTAGCCGCTGGCGGTCGGGGTGAACGAACCGCTCAGGTTGCCGCCCGCGCCCCAGAGCGCGCTGGCTACGTTTTTGCCGCCAATGGTCACGAGCAGGCTGTCATCGCCAGTGCCACTGAAGCTGTAAGTCTTGCCGGCTTCAAGGTAGATCAGGCCGGACGTTTTTGATGCGGTGCCAGCGGTCACGCTGCCGTCGGACTGCACGTTGGTCACGGTAGTGCTGCTGTTCGGTTTGCCGGCCGCATCGATTACCGACTTCAGCGTGTTCGACGCCGCGCCGCTGCCATCAGTGCCGAGGCCCGACAGGCCGGTCCAGACTTCCTTGATCAGCCCGGTGGATTTGACACTGTTGTCCGCCACGCTCAAGGACGGCGCGTCAGCCACCGGCGTGATGTCGATCTTGATCGTGCCGATGCTGCCCAACGTTGTGCCGTCAGTAGGCTGGAACTTGATCTGTGCGTAGTCCGCCAGATTGTTGCCGACGCCGGTGCCGCCGTAGCCATTGGCGCCGGACTCGTTGGCATCCGGCAGGAAGCGCACTTTACCCGCGTCGATGTCAGCCTTGGACAGGGTCTGGTTGGTCGTCACGTCGGTCCAGGTCGAACCGTTCAGGTACTGCAATTTGCCTTCGCCCGGCAGGCCGGTGATTTTTACGCCGAGGCTGGCGGCCGGACTGTCGACGTCGCTGACGCCGAAGGTCGACCAGCCGAGGATCAGCGGGGTGTCCTCAGTGCCGGTGAGGTTAACCGGCGCGGCGGTTGGCGCATCGTTCACTGCCACGACGTTGACGGTGGTGGTCGCAGTGTTGGAGTAGTTGCTGCCATCGGTCACCGTCACGGTGATGATCCGCGGCACGGTGCTCGGGTCTTCACTGCTGTTGGTGAAACTGATGTTCTTGATCTGCTGCATGTAATCGGCCAGCGTCGCATTGCCGGACAACGTCAGCGTGACGGTGCCGTCCTTGCTGTTGGCATTGATGGAGATGCCGTTGACGCTGTTGCCCAGGTTCAGCGCGTCGCCCGGTTGACGGTTGGTCAGCACGATGGTCGCGCCGGTCAGCAGGGTGCTGTCCGGGTCGGTGATTTTCAGGTCGGTGTCGCCGATCGATACGCCTTGGCCCGTGGTGCCTTCGGTGAAGGTCACGTTGTAGTTGGCACCGGTGGCGCCGCTGGAGTTGTTGGCGTCCAGGTCGAGCACGGGCGGCGCATCGTTGTCGATGATCGAAGTGCTGATGCTGCCGTTGGACGCGCTGATCGCCAGGTTCTCGAAGTTGCCGCCGGTGGCCGAGTCGATCTTGACCACGAAGTTTTCGGTGCCCTCGGTGATCCTGTTGTCCAAGGTCGCAACATTGAAATTCGCCGTGCTGGCACCCGCCGGAATTTTTACGGTGTACACGCCGGTGAAGTCCGAACCGTCGGCGGCGGTGCCGCTGTAGGTGATCTTCAGGGTGACTTCGGTCTGCGCCGGGCTCGTCAGGCTGACGGTGTAACTGGCGGTCTGGCCCTCAGTCACCGAGGTGCTGCCGGTGATGCTGACTTCGGTCCGGTCGAGGGTGTCGGTAACGTTGGTGACGGCCGCCGCCGGGCTTTTGACCAGGTTCTCGAAATTACCACCGGCGGCGTTGCTGATGGTCGCCTGGACCGTGCCCGCGTCTTTGTAGACGTCATCGGCCGGTGCCTTGACGGTCACGGAGCCGCTGGTGGCGTTGGCGGCGATGGTGATCACTGCGCCGTTGCTCAATGTCACGGTGACCGGAGTGCCGGCGGCATGGGTCAGGTTCGCTGTGTAGACGATCGAACCGCCTTCAGCGACCGAGTCGGTTGCTGTCAGGCTCAGAGTGGTGGTGTCCGCCGAGTCGGTGACCGAGGTGTCGGCCGACTTGCCATCGACATCCAGCTTCTCGTAGTTACCGCCTTTGGCGTCGTCGATCTTGACGCTCAGGGAGCTGCCGCCGGCCAAGGCATCGTTCGGTGCGATGAAGTTCACACTGGCGCTGCTCGCGCCGACCGGAATGGTGATGGTCTGGTTGTTGGAGAGGGTCACCACTACTGGCCAACCGGTCACTGGTGCAGAGACGGATGCGGTGTAAACCACGGTGCCGCCTTCGGCCACGGAAGGCGTAGCGGTCAGGCTGACGGTCGAGGTGTCGATCGTGTCGGTGACGTTGGTGACGGCCGCCGCCGGGCTTTTGACCAGGTTCTCGAAATTACCACCGGTGGCGTTGCTGATGGTCGCCTGGACCGTACCCGCGTCTTTGTAGACGTCATCGGCCGGAGCCTTGACGGTCACGGCGCCGCTGGTGGCGCCGGCGGCGATGGTGATCACGGCGCCGTTCGACAGGTTTACGGTGACTGGTGTGCCAGCCGCGTTGGTCAGGTTGGCGGTGTAGACGATCGAACCGCCCTCAGCGACCGAGTCGGTTGCTGTCAGGCTAAGCGTGGTGGTGTCGGCCGAGTCAGTCACCGAGGTATCCGCCGACTTGCCATCGACGTCCAGCTTCTCGTAGTTACCGCCCTTGGCGTCGTCGATTTTGACGCTCAGGGAGCCGCCGCCGGCCAGGGCATCGTTTGGCGCAACGTAGTTCACGCTGGCGCTGCTCGAGCCAACCGGAATGGTGATGGTCTGGTTGTTGGAGAGGGTCACCACTACTGGCGAACCGGTCACTGGCGCGGTGACGGACGCGGTGTAAACCACGATGCCGCCTTCGGCCACGGAAGGCGTGGCGGTCAGGCTGACGGTCGAGGTGTCGATCGTGTCGGTGACGCTGGTCACAGCGGCAGCCGGGTCTTTCACCAGGTTCTCAAAGTTGCCGCCAGTGGCATCCTTGATGGTCGCTTCGACTTTACCAGCGTCTTTGTAGACGTCATCGGCCGGTGCCTTGACGGTCACGGAGCCGCTGGTGGCGCCGGCGGCAATGGTGATCACCGCGCCGTTCGACAGGTTTACGGTGACTGGTGTGCCAGCCGCGCTGGTCAGGTTGGCGGTGTAGACGATGGAACCGCCTTCGGCGACCGAGTCGGTTGCTGTCAGGCTAAGCGTGGTGGTGTCCGCCGAGTCGGTGACCGAGGTGTCAGCCGACTTGCCGTCGACGTCCAGCTTCTCGTAATTGCCGCCCTTGGCATCATCAATCTTGACGCTCAGCGAGCCGCCGCCCGCCAGGGCATCGTTTGGCGCAACGTAGTTCACGCTGGCGCTGCTCGAGCCGACCGGGATGGTGATGGTCTGGTTGTTGGAGAGGGTCACCACTACTGGTGAACCGGTCACTGGCGCGGTGACGGACGCGGTGTAAACCACGATGCCGCCTTCGGCCACGGAAGGCGTGGCGGTCAGGCTGACGGTCGAGGTGTCGATCGTGTCGGTGACGCTGGTCACAGCGGCAGCCGGGTCTTTCACCAGGTTCTCAAAGTTGCCGCCAGTGGCATCCTTGATGGTCGCTTCGACTTTACCAGCGTCTTTGTAGACGTCATCGGCCGGTGCCTTGACGGTCACGGAGCCGCTGGTGGCGCCGGCGGCAATGGTGATCACCGCGCCGTTCGACAGGTTTACGGTGACTGGTGTGCCTGCCGCGTTGGTCAGGTTCGCGGTGTAGACGATCGAACCGCCCTCAGCGACCGAGTCGGTTGCTGTCAGGCTAAGCGTGGTGGTGTCGGCCGAGTCGGTGACCGAGGTGTCGGCCGACTTGCCGTCGACGTCCAGCTTCTCGTAATTGCCGCCCTTGGCATCATCAATCTTGACGCTCAGCGAGCTGCCACCGGCCAAGGCATCGTTCGGCGCAACGTAGTTCACGCTGGCGCTGCTCGAGCCGACCGGAATGGTGATGGTCTGGCCGTTGGACAAGCTCACGACGACCGGCGAACCGGTCACTGGCGCAGTCACGGACGCGGTGTACACCACGGTGCCGCCTTCGGCCACGGACGAAGTCGCGGTCAGGCTGACGGTCGAGGTATCGACGGTGTCGGTCACATCGGTGACCGCATCCGCTGGGTCTTTAACCAAGTTCTCAAAGTTGCCGCCAGTGGCGTCCTTGATGGTCGCTTCGACTTTACCAGCGTCTTTGTAGACGTCATCGGCCGGCGCCTTGACGGTCACGGAGCCGCTGGTGGCTCCGGCGGCGATGGTGATCACGGCGCCGTTGCTCAGGTTCACGGTGACCGGCGTGCCAGCCGCGTTGGTCAGGTTGGCGGTGTAGACGATCGAACCGCCTTCAGCGACCGAATCAGTAGCGCTCAAGCTCAACGTCGTGGCGTCCGCGCTGTCGGTCACTTTGGTGACGACGGCGAAGCGGTCGGTGTCGAGTTTTTCGAAGTTGCCGCCCGTGCTCTCTGCAATCGCTGCCCGAACAGGCGAGGCGCCGGTGTAGACGTCATTTGGCACGGTGTACGGCGCCGAACCGCTGGACTCGCCGGCCTTGATGTTGATCACCAGACCGTTATTCAGGGTCACGGTCATGGCCGTGTCGGCAGGATGGCTCAACGTGGCGGTGTAGTTGATCTGACCACCTTCGCCGACGGTGCTCACATCGGCACTGAGCTTGAGTGTGGTGGTATCCACGGTGTCGTTGACGGTGGTGGTGTGCGTGGTTTTGCTGACGTCGAGTTTTTCGAAATTGCCGCCGTCGGTGCTGGCGATGCCAACGGTGATTTTGCTGCCGTCCTTGTAGACGTCATCGCTCGGCGCCGGAACGGTGATGAGGCCCGACTTGTCGCCGGCCTTGATCACGACGCTCTCGCCGTTGCTCAGTTTGACCGTCATGTCCGTGCCGGCGGCATTGCTGAGGTTGACGGTGTACGTGATGGTGCCGCCCTCGACCACGTAGTCGCTGGCGGTCATGGTCACTTTGGTGGTGTCCAGGGTGTCACTGATGGCGGTCGAGGTCGGGGTCTTGTCGGCGACCAGGCTCTCGTAATTGCCCCCCGTCACATCCTTGATGGCGTTGGTCAGCGGCTCGTGGCCGACCAAGGCATCGTTCGGCGCTTTGACGGTGATCGAGGCGTTACTTTCGCCGACCGCAATGGTGATTTTTTCGCCATTGGACAAGGTCACGACGACCGGCGAACCGGTGACCGGCGCGGTGACGGAAGCGGTGTAGACCACGTTGCCGCCTTCGGCGACAGAGGAAGTTGCGGTCAGGCTGACGGTCGACGTATTGATCGTGTCAGTGACTTCAGTAACCGCCGCTCCCGGGCTGGTGACCAGGTTTTCGAAGTTGCCGCCAGTCGCGTCTTTGATAGTCGCTTCGACTTTCCCGGCATCTTTGTAGACGTCATCGGCTGGTGCCTTGACGGTCACGGAGCCGACCGTCGCGCCGGCCGCGATGGTGATCACGGCACCGTTGCTCAGGTTCACGGTGACCGGGGTGCCGGCAGCATTGGTCAACGTCGCGGTATAGACAATCGAACCGCCTTCCGCGACCGAGTCGGTAGCGCTCAGGCTGACGGTGGTGGTGTCTGCGGAATCAGTAATCGAGGTGTCTGCCGACTTGCCGTCGATGTCCAGCTTCTCGTAGTTGCCACCCTTCGCGTCGTCGATTTTCACGCTCAGAGAACCACCGCCCGCCAATGCGTCGTTTGGCGTTATGAAGTCCACACTGGCGCTGCTCGAGCCGACCGGAATGGTGATGGTCTGGCCGTTGGACAAGGTCACGACAACCGGCGAGCCGGTCACCGGAGCGGTAACGGACGCGGTGTAAACCACGGTCCCGCCTTCCGCCACGCTGCTGTTGGCCGTCAAGCTGACGGTCGAGGTATCGAGGGTGTCGGTAACGTCAGTCACTGCCGGAACAGTGCTTGGCACCAGGTTCTCGAAGTTGCCACCAGTCGCGTCTTTGATGGTCGCTTCGACTTTCCCGGCGTCTTTGTAGACGTCATCGGCTGGTGCCTTGACCGTCACGGAGCCGACCGTCGCGCCGGCCGCGATGGTGATCACCGCACCGTTGCTCAGGTTCACGGTGACCGGGGTACCGGCAGCATGGGTCAACGTCGCGGTGTAGACGATCGAACCGCCCTCAGCCACCGAATCCGAAGCGCTCAGGCTCAGGGTGGTGGTGTCTTTGACGTCGGTCACCGAAGTCACCGCCGGGGTTTGATTCGCCACCAGGTTTTCGTAGTTGCCGCCGGTGGTGCCATCGATTTTCACGCTCAGAGAACCGCCGCCAGCCAAGGCGTCGTTCGGTGCAACAAAATTCACGCTACCCGAACTCGCGCCGACCGGAATGGTGATGAACTGGCCGTTGGACAACGCCACCACCACCGGCGAACCGGTCACTGGCGCATTGACCGACGCGGTGTAAACCACGGTGCCGCCTTCGACCGTGCTGGCCGTGGCGGTCAGGGAGACGGTGCTGTTGTTGATGGTGTCGGTTACGTCGGTGACTGCTGGCGTCTTGTCGGCCACCAGGTTTTCGAAGTTGCCACCGGTGGTCTTGGTGATGCTGGCGTCGACTTTTCCAGCGTCTTTGTAGACGTCATCCTTGGGGGCGGCGAAGTTCACCGAACCGCTGGTGGCGCCCTTGGCGATGTTGATGACTGCGCCGTTGCTCAACGTCACGGTCATTGCAGTGCCAGCGGCATTGGTCAGGGTCGCGGTGTAGACGATCGAACCACCCTCGGCGACCGTACCGGTGGCGCTCAGGCTCAGGCCGGTGGTGTCGGTCGAATCGGTGACGGTGGTGACCGCTGGCGAAGAGCTGGTGACGACTTTTTCGAAGTTGCCGCCGTTGTGGCTGGCAATCGTTGCCTGGACTTTGCCGCCGTCGATGTACGGCGTATTGGCCGGTGCGGCGAAGTTCACCGACCCGGTGGTGGCGCCGGCGGCGATGTTGATCACTGCGCCGTTGCTCAACTTCACGGTCATCGCCGTGTCCGTCGGGTTGCTCAGGGAGGCGGTGTAGGTGATCTGGCCACCTTCGCTCACGGTGTGGCTGGCCGACAGGGACAGGGACGTCGTGTCCACCGTGTCTTTGACGGTGGTGCTCACTGACGTCTTGCTGACGTCGAGTTTTTCGAAGTTGCCACCGCTGGCGTCCGTCATCTTGACGGTGAGCTTGCCGGCATCCTTGTAGACGTCGTCGCTTGGCGCCGCGATGGTGACCGAACCGCTGGTCTTGCCGGCTGCGATGGTGATGGTCTCGCCGTTGCTCAGCTTGACGGTCACCGGGGTTTGCGCGGCGTTGGTCAGGGTCGCGGTGTAGGTGATGTGCGAACCTTCGAGCACAGACTTGTCAGCGCTGAGGGTCAGTTGTGTGGTGTTAGTGGTGTCGGCGACGTTGGTCACGGCCGGATTCGGGCTGGTGACCAGGTTCTCAAAGTTGCCGCCAGCGGCGTCCTTGATGGTGACTTCGAGTTTGCCAGCGTCTTTGTAGACGTCGTCTTTCGGCGCGTCGACGGTCACGGTGCCAGTGGTTTTACCAGCCGCAATGGTGATCACGGCACCGTTGCTCAGGGTCACGGTGACCGGAGTGCCGGCCGGATTAGTCAGGCTCGCGGTGTAAACGATCGACCCCCCCTCGTTGACGTTGCCGGTGGCAGTCAGCGACAGGGTGGTGGTGTCGACGGTGTCGGTCACGCTGGTGCTGACCGGGGTTTTATCGGCGACCAGGTTTTCGTAGTTGCCGCCACTGACGTTGGTGATCGAATTACTCACCGGCGCGTGGCCGCTCAGCACATCATTCGAGACCACGGCGTTGACGGTGCCGCTGCTGGCGCCGACCGCTATGGTGATGGTCTGACCGTTGGCCAGCGTCACGATCACAGGCGAGCCGGTGACAGGTGCGCCGACCGAGGCGGTGTACACCACGGTGCCGCCTTCAGCCACTGTGCTCGTGGCGGTCAGCGTGACGGTCGACGTGTCGAGGGTGTCGGTGACGCTGGTCACCGCTGCGGCCGGGTCCTTGACCAGGTTTTCGAAGTTGCCGCCAGTGGCGTCCTTGATGGTTGCTTCGACTTTGCCGGCATCTTTGTAGACGTCATCGGCTGGCGCCTTGACGGTCACGGAGCCGCTGGTAGCGCCGGCTGCAATGGTGATCACGGCGCCGTTGCTCAGGGTGACGGTGACCGGCGTGCCGGCCGCGTTGGTCAGGTTGGCGGTGTAGACGATTGAACCGCCTTCAGCGACCGAGTCGGTTGCTGTCAGGCTAAGCGTGGTGGTGTCGGCCGAGTCGGTGACCGAGGTGTCCGCCGACTTGCCATCGACGTCGAGCTTCTCGTAGTTACCGCCCTTGGCGTCGTCGATTTTGACGCTCAGGGAGCCGCCACCGGCCAAGGCATCGTTCGGTGCGATGAAGTTCACGCTGGCGCTGCTCGAGCCGACCGGAATGGTGATGGTCTGGCCGTTGGACAAGCTCACGACAACCGGCGAGCCGGTCACTGGCGCAGTCACGGACGCGGTGTACACCACGGTGCCGCCTTCAGCCACAGTGGACGTCGCGGTCAGGCTGACGGTCGAGGTGTCGACGGTGTCGGTCACATCAGTTACCGCTGCCGCTGGGTCTTTCACCAGGTTCTCAAAGTTGCCGCCAGTGGCGTCCTTGATGGTCGCTTCGACTTTGCCGGCGTCTTTGTAGACGTCATCGGCCGGAGCCTTGACTGTCACGGAGCCGCTGGTGGCGCCGGCGGCGATGGTGATCACGGCGCCGTTCGACAGGTTTACGGTGACTGGTGTGCCGGCCGCATGGGTCAGGTTAGCGGTGTAGACGATCGAACCGCCCTCAGCGACCGAGTCGGTTGCTGTCAGGCTAAGCGTGGTGGTGTCGGCCGAGTCGGTGACCGAGGTGTCGGCCGACTTGCCGTCGACGTCCAGCTTCTCGTAATTGCCGCCCTTCGCATCATCAATCTTGACGCTCAGCGAGCCGCCGCCCGCCAGGGCATCGTTTGGCGCAACGTAGTTCACGCTGGCGCTGCTCGAACCGACCGGGATGGTGATGGTCTGGTTGTTGGAGAGGGTCACCACTACTGGCGAACCGGTCACTGGTGCAGAGACGGATGCGGTGTAAACCACGGTGCCGCCTTCGGCCACGGACGAAGTCGCAGTCAGACTGACGGTGGACGTGTCGACGGTGTCGGTCACATCGGTGACCGCTGCCGCTGGGTCTTTAACCAGGTTCTCAAAGTTGCCGCCAGTGGCGTCCTTGATGGTCGCTTCGACTTTGCCCGCGTCTTTGTAAACGTCATCGGCCGGAGCCTTGACGGTCACGGCGCCGCTGGTGGCGCCGGCGGCGATGGTGATCACCGCTCCGTTCGAAAGGGTGACGGTGACCGGCGTGCCGGCCGCGCTGGTCAGGTTGGCGGTGTAGACGATCGAACCGCCTTCAGCGACCGAGTCGGTTGCTGTCAGGCTGAGTGTGGTGGTGTCCGCCGAGTCGGTGACCGAGGTATCCGCCGACTTGCCGTCGACGTCCAGCTTCTCGTAATTGCCGCCCTTGGCATCATCAATCTTGACGCTCAGGGAGCCGCCGCCCGCGAGGGCATCGTTTGGTGCAACAAAATTCACGCTACCCGAACTTGCGCCAACCGGGATGGTGATGGTCTGGCCGTTGGACAAGCTCACGACAACTGGCGAGCCGGTCACTGGCGCAGTCACGGACGCGGTGTAAACCACGGTGCCGCCTTCAGCCACAGTGGACGTCGCGGTCAGGCTGACGGTCGAGGTATCAAGGGTATCGGTAATGTCAGTGACTGCCGGAACAGTGCTCGGCACCAGGTTTTCGAAGTTGCCGCCAGTGGCGTCCTTGATGGTCGCTTCGACTTTACCGGCGTCTTTGTAAACGTCATCGGCCGGCGCCGGGACGCTCACGCTGCCAGTGGTGGCACCCGCCGCGATGGTGATTACCGCGCCGTTCGAAAGGGTGACGGTGACTGGCGTGCCAGCCGCATTGGTCAGGGTCGCGGTGTACAGAATCTGACCGCCCTCAGCCACTTCGGTGGACGCCGACAGGCTCAGGCCGGTGTCGTCCTTCGAGTCGGTAATGGCGGTCAGCGCCGGCTCGGTGCTCGGAGTCAGTTGCTCGAAATTGCCGCCGGTGGTCCCGGTGATGGTGGTGCTGACGGTGCTGCCGTTGTTGTAAACGTCATTGTCCGCGGTATCGACGGTCACGCTGCCGGTGGTCTTGCCCGCTTCGATGTTGATGACCGAGCCATTGCTCAAGGTCACGGTCATCGGCGTGCCGGCCGGGTTGGTCAGGGTCGCGGTGTAGGTGATCTGGCCGCCTTCGACCACGGTGCCAGTGGCGGTGAGGCTCAGGCCGGTGTTGTCGACCGAGTCAGTAATGGTGGTGACCGCTGGCGTGGTGCTCGGGGTCAGTTGTTCGAAATTGCCGCCGGTGGTCCCGGTGATGGTGGTGCTGACGGTGCTGCCGTTGTTGTAAACGTCATTGTCCGCGGTATCGACGGTCACGCTGCCGGTGGTCTTGCCCGCTTCGATGGAGATGACCGAGCCATTGCTCAAGGTCACAGTCATCGGCGTGCCGGCCGGGTTGGTCAGGGTTGCGGTGTAAGTGATCTGGCCGCCTTCGACCACGGTGCCGGTGGCGGTGAGGCTCAGGCCGGTGTTGTCGACCGAGTCGGTAACGGTGGTGACCGCAGGTGTAGTACTCGGCACCAGGTTTTCGAAGTTGCCGCCGGTAGCGCCAGTGATCGTGGCGCTGACGGTGCTGCCGTTCTGATAAACGTCATTGGCCGCAGTGTCGACGTTCACGGTGCCGGTGGTTTTGCCGGCTTCGATGATGATGGTCGAGCCGTTGGACAGGGTGACAGTCACCGGCGTTTGAGCCGGGTTGTTCAGTGTGGCGGTGTAGGTGATCTGGCCGCCTTCGGTGACCGTCGAACCCGCCGTCAGTGTGAGGGTGGTGGTGTCCGGCGAGTCGGTAATGGTGGTCACGGCCGGAGCCGGGTTTGGCACCAGGTTCTCAAAATTGCCGCCGGTGGCGCCGGTAATCGTGGTGGTGACCGTGCTGCCGTTGTTGTAGACGTCGTTGGCTGGAGTCGACACGTCGACGGTGCCAGTGGTTTTACCCGCATCGATGGTGATCGTCGACCCGTTGGACAGGGTGATGGTGACCGGTGTCTGCGCCGGGTTGGTCAATGTCGCGGTGTAAGTGATCTGGCCGCCTTCGGTGACGCTGGCGCCAGCGGTCAAGGTGACCGTTGTGGTGTCGACGGTGTCGGTGACCTGGGTCACGGCCGGTGTCGTCGGCGGGGTGACGGTGATGCCGTTGCCACCCGTGGTGCCGGTGACGGTCACGTTGATCTGGGTCGAGTCGTTATAAACAGTGTCGTTCGGCGCGAGCGGGACGTTGACGGTACCGGTCAACTGGCCGGCCTGAATCACGATCACCGAGCCATTGGACAGGGTGATGGTCAGGTCGGTCAGCGGCGCCTGGGTCAGGGTCGCGGTGTAAACCAGTACGCCACCGGCCTCGGTGATGCTCGGCGTGGCGCTCAGGCTCAAGGTCGATTCGCGCTGTACGTTGGCGCTAGTGTCAGCCGTCTGGCCACCGGTGGTGAGTTGTGCCGCCTGCGTCGCAGTGCTGAGGCCCGCGGTCGGGAAACCAATGGTCGGGTCTACCCGGCCAGCGGTTGCATCCAGCATCACGAAGCTGTGACCGCCACCCGCCGCACCGCCCGTGCCCGCAGCGGTAGGGCCGGCTGCGGTGGCTTCGAGTTCAGTGGTCGGGTCGGCACCGGCAACGATGGCTTGTTGCAGTTCTTCAACCGATGGCGCGGCTTGTGCAGTGGCTTCTGACAGGTCAGTGCTGGAATCCGGGTCGCTGGCGCTCCACTGAGTGTCGCGGCCCAGGTCCAGGGTGCGGCCGTCAGCCAGTTCCAGCGTAACGGCGCCCGCCGCGCCCGTGTCTACCTGATCGCCGACAAACAATCGGTCGCCTTCAACGAGTACTCGGCGAATGCCCTCTGGGGACACCGCGAAAACCTGACCGACAATGCTTTTGACGATGGCCACAACACTGCTCATTGAAGACTCTCCGGGTGTCACGTTCAGTTGACTTCCATGGACCTGATGGCGCTTTCGCCAACTCAGTCTGGACGTACTTTCAAGGTATTCGAGGCACAACTTTGACGCGGGTAATCGTCAATAAATTGGCTATACTTTTTCGCTATAAACTATATGCCAAACTATTGACCTTAGTGCTGTCATCCTAAACACTCGTCCCAGTAATGTCACATTGATATTTAGGTAACTACCCGCCCCGCAGAGTGCGATTCAGTTCCAAATTCAAACTTTCCGATACACGGTCATTCCGATGGTCATCATCCGATGCAGCGGTATGTTCTGCAGTGATTCAAGACAAGTAATTCCGGGAAATTCCAACATGCGTTTGCACCTGCTCAAGGCTCTACCCTTCGCTCTAGCCGCCAGTTTTGTTCAGGCGCAGTCACTTCCGGAGGCCATGCAACAGGCATTGGATGTCCATCCGGAAATCCAGGCAGGTGTTAATAGTCGATTGGCCGCGGATTATCAGTTAAAGGCGGCAAAAGGTGGATACCTTCCCCGGGTCGATCTGCTGGGCGGTTATGGTCGCGAAGGCACTGACAGCGTCACAACCCGCGCGGCCGGTAGTGACAATCACTGGGAAACCCTGAACCGTAGCGAGTCAAGTTTGCGTCTGTCTCAAATGGTTTTTGACGGTTTTGCGACGTCCAGTGAAGTGGGGCGTCAACAAGCCACCGTTAATTCCCGTGCTTATTCCTTGTTGGGCACGTCCGAACGTACCGCGCTGACCGTGGCTCAGGTTTATCTGGATGTACTGACCCGCCGCGAGTTCGTGCGCCTGGCCACCGATAACCTGAAAAGCCATGAACGCATTTTTGACCAGATCAAGTTGCGCACCCAGCGCGGCGTCGGCAGCGGTGCCGACCTCGACCAGGCCGAAGCGCGTATGGCCCAGGCCCGCAACAACCTGATCACCGAACAGACCAACCTGGCGGACGCCGAGACCAACTTCCTCAGTGCCGTGGGCCAGATGCCCGATCAATTGGAGCGGCCTGCCGATTTCCTCGCGCTGTTGCCGGCCAACCTGAATGAAGCCCGGGCGCAGATGCTGGAAAACAGCCCGATCCTGCGTTCGGCCGAGTCCGACATCGCTGCGGCCGAAAAACAGTACGACGCCGCCAAATCGTCCTTCTACCCGCGCTTCGATGCCGAACTGGGTCGCTCCGCCGACAACGATCTCGACGGTCAGAACGGCCACAGCAACGAATGGCAGGCGATGTTGCGCATGCGCTTTAATCTGTATGCCGGCGGCAGCAACAAGGCGGATCTGGAATCCAAGTCCTACCTGTCCAACCAGGCCCTGGATATCCGCAATAACGCCCTGCGCGTATTGAACGAAGAGTTGGGCCTGGCCTGGAACGCGTTGAACAACGCCAACGCCCAGGTGCCGATCGCCCAGCAATATGTCGATCACAGCACCAGCGTGCGCACCGCGTACCAGAAGCAGTTCAGCCTGGGCGAGCGCACCCTGCTCGACCTGCTCGACAGTGAAAACGAACTGTTCACCGCTTCCCGTCGCCTGGCCGAGATCAAGAACATTCAGTTATTTACTCAATACCGAATCAAGGCGACCATGGGCGAGTTGCTCAAGAGCCAGGGAGTGGTCGCACCGTTGGCATCCGTTGTGCAGAACGACGTGAAGCCCAGGGTCCAGCTACCCGGGATGAATTGAGTCTTCCCTTTTTACTGTTAGCCAAGAGTGCCGAGCGTGGAATCAGAAGTCAGTCGAGTTCAACTCATTCATGATCCACGCGCGCTGCACGACGATCCGTTACTGGACGGTCTGCTAGCCCTTTGCACCCTGCATCAGAAACCGGCCAGCGCCGCGATGCTGACCACCGGCCTGCCGTTGCCCAAGCAACGTCTGAGCGTTGAGTTGTTGCCCCGCGCCGCCGCTCGCGCCGGTCTGCAAGGGCGGGTGCTGGTGCGCAAGCTGGAGCAGATTCCGGCGATTGCGATGCCGGCGCTGCTGCTGCTCAAGGATGGCCGCAGCGCCGTCCTGCTCGGCTGGCACGGTGAAGACCAGGCCCGCCTGCTGATCAGCGAAAGCGATGGCGGCGAAAGCCTCGTCAGCCGCGAACTGCTGGCCGACGACTACATCGGTAAAGTGTTCTTCGCCCAACCCCAGCACAAATTCGACGTCAATCACGGCACGCTGATCCCGCGCGCGCGCTCGTGGTTCCGCGACACCCTCAAGCGTTCGCGCTGGCTGTACGCCGACGCCATCGCCGCCAGTTTCCTGATCAACATCATCGCCATGGCCGCGCCGCTGTTTGTGATGAATGTCTACGACCGCGTGGTGCCGAACCAGGCGGAATCGACGCTGTGGGTGCTGGCCATCGGCATCACCGGGGCGTATCTGTTCGACCTGATCCTCAAGAGCCTGCGCAGCCTGTGCCTGGACCTGGCCGGGAAGAAAACTGACCTGATCATTTCGGCGACGTTGTTCGAACGCATTGTCGGCATGGCCATGAAGTACCGCCCGGCCCGGGTCGGTAGCTTCGCGCAGAACATCCATGAGTTTCAGAGCCTGCGCGACTTCCTCGCCTCGCTGACCCTGACCAGCCTCATCGATCTACCGTTTACGCTGCTGATCTTCATGGTCATCGCCATTCTCGGCGGGCACCTGGTGTGGATTCCGGTGCTGGCATTCCCGATTGCCCTGCTGATCGGCTATGCGCTGCAAAAGCCGCTGGTGGCGACCATGGAACGAACCATGGCCTTGGGCGCCGAGCGTCAGTCGAGCCTGATCGAAACCCTCGCCGGCCTCGATGCGGTGAAGGTCAACAACGCCGAAAGCGAACGCCAGTATCAGTGGGAACAGACCATCGGCACGCTCAGCCGCCTCGAACTTCGGGTGAAAATGCTCTCCGGCCTGGCGATGAACATCACCTTGCTGATCCAGCAATTGGCCGGGGTGATCATGATCGTCTTCGGCGTGTACCAGATCATTGCCGGCAATTTGAGCATGGGCGGTCTGATTGCCTGCTACATGCTCAGTGGCCGCGCGCTCAGCCCGCTGGCTTCGTTGTCCGGCCTGCTGACACGCTACCAGCAAGCGCGGGTGACCATGGTCTCGGTGGACCAGATGATGGAGTTGCCGCAAGAACGCAACTTCGAAGAGCGCCCGCTGAGCCGCAAGGTACTGCAAGGCGCCATCGAATGCCGGCAGATGAACTTCACCTACCCGAATCAACAGAACGCGGCGCTGAAAAACATCAACCTGATCATCAAGCCGGGCGAGAAGATCGGCATCATCGGTCGTAGCGGCTCGGGCAAAAGCTCCTTGGCCAAACTGCTGGTGGGGCTCTATCAGCCGGACGACGGCGCGCTGTTGGTGGACGGTGTCGACATTCGTCAGATCGACGTCAGCGAATTGCGCCACAACATCGGCTACGTCGCGCAGGACATCCAGCTGCTGGCCGGCACCCTGCGCGACAACCTGGTCTCGGGCGCGCGCTATGTAGAAGACGAAATGGTCCTGCAAGCCGCCGAGCTGGCCGGCGTGCATGAGTTTGCCCGCCTGCACCCGCAAGGCTATGAGCTGCAAGTCGGCGAACGCGGGCAGAACCTGTCCGGCGGTCAGCGCCAGAACGTGGCCCTGGCCCGTGCGCTGCTGCTCAACCCGCCGATCCTGCTGCTCGACGAACCGACCAGCGCCATGGACAACACTGGCGAAGAACGCCTCAAGCAACGCCTCGCGGCGGTGGTTGAAAACAAGACCGTGGTGCTGGTGACGCACCGGGCATCGCTGTTGTCGCTGGTGGATCGCCTGATCGTCATCGACCGTGGACAAATACTCGCCGATGGCCCGAAAGCCGCCGTGATGGAAGCGTTGAAGAAGGGGCAGATCAGTGTTGCTTAAGTCGGGTTTCAAGGATTCGATCCGCCGTTACTTCAAAGGCTCCGAGTCGCTGCATGGCCAGCCACTTCCCGAGGTCAATAAAGCCCTTATCGAAGACGCCCCGCGTGTGGTGCGGCTGACGATCTGGGCGATCATCGGCTTTTTCATATTCCTGATGCTCTGGGCCAATTACGCGGTGATCGACGAAGTCACCAAGGGCGACGGCAAGGCGATTCCGTCGTCGAAGATCCAGAAAATCCAGAACCTTGAGGGCGGTATCGTCTCCGAGTTGTTCGTCACCGAAGGGCAGATTGTCGATGCCGGGGCGCCGCTGATTCGCCTGGACGACACGCGGTTTGCCTCCAACGTGGGCGAGACCGAAGCCGATCGGCTGTCGATGCTGCTGCGCGTGGAGCGTTTGAGCGCCGAGGTCGATGACCGTCCGCTGAACTTCCCCGCTGATGTGCTCAAGGCTGTTCCCGGTCAGGCCGCCAGCGAAGAGTCGCTGTACATCAGTCGTCGTCAGCAACTGCACGATGAGATCGGTGGTTTGCAGGAGCAGTTGATCCAGCGCCAGCAAGAGCTGCGCGAATTCACCTCCAAGCAGTCGCAATACCGCAATGGATTGTCATTGCAGCGCCAGGAAATCAACATGTCCGAGCCGCTGGTGGCTCAGGGCGCGGTGTCGCCGGTCGAGGTTTTACGGCTCAAGCGGGCTGAGGTCGAAACCCGTGGGCAACTGGACGCCACAACGCTTGCAATCCCGCGCGCCGAATCGGCAATCAAGGAAGTGCAGCGCAAGATCGACGAGACGCGCGGCAAGTTCCGCAGCGAAGCCCTGACCCAACTCAACGAGGCCCGCACCGACCTGAACAAGGCCCAGGCCACCGGCAAGGCACTGGAAGACCGGGTCAGCCGGACGCTGGTCACTTCGCCGGTGCGCGGCATCGTCAACAAGTTGCTGGTAAACACCATTGGCGGCGTGATCCAGCCGGGCAGCGATCTGGTGGAAATCGTACCGCTGGACGACACCTTGCTGGTGGAAGCGAAGATTCGCCCGCAGGACATTGCGTTCCTGCACCCGGGCCAGGAAGCGACGGTGAAGTTCACGGCGTATGACTACACCATTTACGGTGGGCTGAAGGCCAGGCTTGAGCAGATCGGTGCCGACACCATCACCGATGAAGACAAGAAGACGACGTACTACATCATCAAACTGCGCACGGATCGCAGTCACCTGGGGACAGATGAAAAGCCGTTGCTGATCATCCCGGGGATGGTGGCTTCGGTGGATATCATTACTGGCAAGAAGACAGTTCTCAGCTATTTGCTCAAGCCGATTATCCGGGCCCGCGCCGAAGCGCTGCACGAGCGGTAGTTCTCGGTTGGGGCTGATGGCCTCTTCGCGGGCAAGCCTCGCTCCTACAGGGATTTGTGAACTCGCTATCCCATGTAGGAGCGAGGCTTGCCCGCGAAGGCGGCCTCAAAAACGCCGCAAGTCAAAAGCCATATCGTTATTCATTAACGGTATTCAAATTTCAATTCTTGGTGAAGAGCCTGGTGTTTGACACGCTGGAGCGCGTGACTGTTAAGCGCTGGGGGATGCAGCGCTGAGTTTTGCAGTGTCTGACCTGGCCTCTTCGCGGGCAAGCCTCGCTCCTACAGGGTTTTGTGTTGAATACAAAATCTGCGTCCACTGAAGATCCCTTGCAGGAGTGAGCCTGCTCGCGATGAGGCCACTCCAGCCAACACAATAATTGGGGATGTTTGCTAGCATTGCGTCTGAATCAATCCAGCCCAGACACGAGTGCTCAGCATGCAACTCCCGGACATGAACCTTCTGGTCGCCCTAGACGCCTTGCTCGATGAAGGCAGTGTGGTGGGTGCCGCGCGGCGGATGAACCTCAGCCCGGCGGCCATGAGCCGAACACTCACGCGAATCCGCGAGGCCTTCGGCGATCCGATCCTGGTGCGCGCCGGCCGTGGTCTGGTGCCGACGCCCAAGGCGTTGGAGCTCCGCGAGCAAGTGCGCAACGTCGTCGAGCAGGCCGCATTGCTATTTCGCTCGGCTGATGCGGTGGACTTGGGTTCGTTGCGTCGTCGCTTCAACATCCGGGCCAATGACTTCTTCGTCGGTGTCTACGGCGGCAAGCTGTTTGACACCCTCGACCGCCAGGCGCCGCATTGCGAGCTGCGCTACGTCCCCGAGGGCGATGGCGATGATGAAGCGCTGCGCGAAGGGCGCATCGACCTGAGCATCAGTAACACCCGGCCGCTGACCCCGGAAGTGAAGGTGCAGAATCTGTTTTCCACTCATTTCGTCGGCCTGGTTCGCGAGGACCATCCACTGTTCGACGAAGAGATCACGGCCGAGCGCTTCGCCGGTTTCTCTCACATCAGCATGTCCCGTCGCGGCATTGCTCGCGGGCCGATCGATACAGCACTCAATGCCCTTGGGCTTGAACGGCGGGTGGCGGTGATTGCGCCGAGTTTCCATGCGGCGATGTTTGCGCTGCCGGATTCCAACCTGATTTTACCGGTGCCCAAGGAGGCGCTGTTGAGTGTGCGGCGCCTGGGCTTGAAGCTGCGCTCGTTTACCCTGCCGGTTCCCTTGCCCACGCTGATGCTGACCCAGGCCTGGCACCCGCGTTTCGACAAGGATCCGGCCCACCGCTGGTTGCGTGAAACACTCAAGGCATGCTGCGAGGAAACCTGGCTGGCCGCACAACCCACCTGAAATTGAACACTGTCCCCTGTGGGAGCGAGCCTGCTCGCGATAGGGCCATCACATTCAACATAGAGGTTGACTGAACCACCGCTATCGCGAGCAGGCTCGCTCCTGCAGGGGGTTTCACATTGCTGCGTCTGGCGCACTTATAACCTGCCCATAAGTCAATTTTCGTCAGGCCCCTCACTTCTTAAAATACTCCGTTATTCAAACCCGGAGCCTGCAGCAAATGACGTCCCCCTCGGTCACGGCATCTCTCGCCACGGCCAGTCCAGCCGCCGTTACGCCCCCTGTTTTCGGCCCGCGGATCATCATCGGTCTGGTGGGCGTATTGCTGGCGGTATTGGTGTCGGGTCTCAATGAGATGGTGACCAAGGTCGCGCTGGCTGACATTCGCGGCGCAATGGCGATCGGCTACGACGAGGGCACCTGGCTGGTTGCCAGTTACACGGCGACCTCGGTTGCCGCCATGGCCTTCGCGCCCTGGTGCGCGGTGACGTTCTCGCTGCGGCGCTTCACCCTCTGCGCCATCAGCGCCTTCACCCTGCTGGGCGTGTTGTGCCCGTTCGCTCCGACCTACGAAAGCCTGCTGCTGATGCGTACGTTGCAAGGTCTGGCCGGCGGCGCGCTTCCGCCTATGCTGATGACCGTTGCGCTGCGTTTTTTACCGGCCAATGTGAAAGTTTATGGCTTGGCGGGTTATGCCTTGACGGCCACCTTCGGTCCAGGGCTCGGCACGCCTTTGGCCGGTTTGTGGACCGAGTACGTCGGCTGGCAATGGACCTTCTGGCAAATCATCGCGCCGTGCCTGATCGCCATGGCGGCGGTGGCCTATGGTTTGCCGCAGGATCCGCTGCGTCTGGAGCGCTTCAAGCAGTTCAACTGGCGCGGCTTGCTGCTGGGTTTTCCGGCGATCTGCATGTTGGTGATCGGCATCCTTCAAGGCAATCGGCTGGACTGGTTCGAGTCGAGCCTGATCTGTGGATTGCTCGGCGGTGGGTTGCTGCTGTTGGTACTGTTTTTGATCAATGAATGGTCGCAGCCGATTCCGTTTTTCAATATGCAGATGCTCGGCATCCGCAACCTGTCCTTCGCCTTGCTGGCCCTGGCCGGTGTGTTGGTCGTGCTGCTGGCAGTGATCATCATCCCGTCCAGCTACCTGGCGCAGGTCCAGGGTTATCGCCCGGTTCAGACCGCACCGATCATGTTGCTGGCGGCCCTGCCGCAGTTGATCGCGCTGCCGTTGGTGGCGGCCCTGTGCAACCTGCGTTGGGTCGATTGCCGCTGGGTGCTGGGGCTCGGCTTGAGCATGTTGGCGCTGTCATGCATCGGCGGTTCGCAGCTGACCTCGGTGTGGATACGCGACGATTTCTACGCATTGCAATGGCTGCAAATTTTCGGTCAACCCATGGCGGTGCTGCCTTTGCTGATGCTCTCGACCGGCAGCATCACGCCGATGGAAGGCCCGTATGCCTCGGCCTGGTTCAACACCGTGAAAGGCTTGGCGGCGGTGATCGCCACCGGGGTGATCGAGGCGTTGACCACGTCGCGGCTGCATTTCCATTCGACCATGCTGGTGGACAACCTCGGCAACTCCCCTCTGACCAACAGCGACGGCGCCGGCCTTGCCCATCGGCTGCATGAGCAGGCTGTGGTGCTGACGGCATCGGATCTTTATCTGTGCATGGCCGGCGTCGCGCTGACGTTGATCTTGCTGATTTTCTGGCTGCCGACGCGGATTTATCCACCGCGCGCACCGACATGAATGCTTCACTGAAACAGAAGGTTTTTATGACGACTCAAACAAAGCAAAAAGTGGCTGTCGGCGTCGCCGCAGTGGTGGCGGTCGGCGTGCTGATTTACCTGCTGGCGCCAGGCGTTTTCGGTAAGCGCACCCAGCAGAACACCAATGATGCCTTTGTCTCGGCGGACTTCACCTTGGTGGTGCCTCGCGTGGCGGGTTTCATCAAGGAAGTGCTGGTGGAAGACAACCAGCAGGTCAAGGCCGGGCAGTTGCTGGCGTTGATCGATGACCGCGACCTGCGTGCCGCCGCCCAAGCCGCCGATGCCGAAACGCTGGTGGCCAGGGCGCAACTGCAAAATGCTAAGGCGACCCTTGAACGCCAGACGTCGGTGATCGCTCAGGCCCAGGCCACGGTGGTGTCGGCCAAGGCTGAAATGGCCTTCGCCGAGCATGAACTGAACCGCTACAACCACCTCGCCGGGGTCGGTGCCGGCACTGTGCAGAATGCTCAGCAAGCGCGCACGCGCATCGATCAGGCCTCCGCGCGGTTGGCCAATGTCACGGCGGTGCTGGCGGCGGAACGCAAGCAAGTGGAGATCCTCACCGCGCAGCGCGACGCGGCCGACGGTGGATTGAAGCGGGCGCAAGCGGCGCTGGAAATGGCCAGCTACGAGTTGTCTTACACGCGCATCGTTGCCCCTCAGGACGGCATGGTGGGCGAGCGGGCTGTGCGGGTCGGCGCTTACGTAACGCCGGGCAGCAAGATTCTGGCGGTGGTGCCGCTGGCACAGGCTTACGTGGTCGCCAATTTCCAGGAAACCCAACTGACCGACGTGAAGCCTGGGCAGGATGTGCAAGTGCGTGTCGACAGCCTCGGAGGCGAGGTCCTGACGGGGCGCGTCGAGAGCATCGCGCCGGCGACCGGTGTGACGTTTGCGTCGATCAAACCGGACAATGCCACCGGCAACTTCACCAAGGTGGTGCAGCGAATTCCGGTGAAGATCATTCTGGATCCGGGGCAGGCATTGGCCGAGAGGTTGCGGGTGGGGATGTCGGTGGAGGCGAGGATTGATACGGCCAGTGAGGCGACTGCGTCCGAGGTGGTTCAGCGATGAAGATCTGCGTTGGCCACTGGCCTCAACTCACCCTGTGCGCCTCGCTGGTCATGAGCCTTTCCGCCTGCACCGTCGGCCCCGACTTCCAGAAGCCTCAACCCCAAAAAATCACTGAATGGTCAAAACCATCAAAAGCCGCCGCCAGCGAAGCGGTATCCACCGACATGAACGAACGCTGGTGGGACGTCTTCAACGACCCAAAACTCTCGGCCCTGACCCAGCGCGCCTTGACCGATAACCTCGATCTGAAACTCGCCAGCAGCCGCTTGCAGCAAAGCCGTGCGGCGCGTCAGGTCATCACGGCCGACCGTTATCCGAATACCGCCGCCACCGGCAGCTACGGGCGCAAACGCAACAGCGGAGAAGGTCTGAACGACCCATCAGGCAACAACGGTGATTCGGCGTTCAACCTCTGGGACGCCGGCTTCTCCGCTTCCTGGGAACTGGATTTCTGGGGCCGTGTGCGCCGCGAAACCGAAGCCGCCGATGCGACCCTGGAAGTCGCGGAAAACGATCGCCGTGGGGTGCTGCTGTCGGTGCTCGCCGAAACCGCTCAGGACTATATTCAACTGCGCGGCGTACAGAGCACGCGGGCCGTTACCGAGCAAAACCTCGAGGTCGCCCGGCACAGCCTGAAACTCTCGCAACTGCGTCTGGCCGACGGCGTTGCCACCGACCTTGATGTCGCCGAAGCGGCTGCCCAAGTCGCCGCCATCGAGTCGCGTCTGCCCGCGCTGGAACAGCGCCAGTCACAACTGATCAACGCCCTGAGCTTGTTGATGGGCGAACCGCCTCAAGCGCTCCAGGCCGAGTTATCCACAGACGCCCCCGTGCCTTCGACACCGCGCCAGGTCGCCATTGGCCTGCCGTCGCAATTGGCTGAACGCCGCCCGGATATTCGTCAGGCCGAAGCCCGACTGCACGCCGCTACTGCGAGCATCGGCGTGGCCAAGGGGGACTTCTATCCGCGGATTACCCTGTCGGGCAACATCGGTTCGCAAGCCGTGCAACTGAGCGATTTCGGCTCCTGGGGCTCGCGCTCGTTCGGCATCGGCCCGCAATTCAGCCTGCCGCTGTTCGATGGCGGCCGCCTGCGCGGGGTCCTGAACTTACGCGAGGCCCAGCAACAGGAAGCCGCCATCGCCTACCAGCAAACCGTCCTGCGCGCCTGGCATGAAATCGACGATCAACTGAGCGCCTACAACGCCAGCCAACTACGCCGCGACAGCCTCGCCGAAGCTGTCCGCCAAAACCGGATCGCCCTGCGCACCGCGCAGCAGCAATATGTGGAAGGGGTGGTGGATTTCGTTAACGTACTGACAGTGCAAGGCGCCTTGTTGGCGACACAGGAGCAGTTTGTCGAGAGCTCGACCGGGGTGTCGCTGGCGATGGTGGGTTTGTATAAGGCGTTGGGTGGGGGATGGGAGTCGGTGTATCCGTTGGCTAGTGTCGTTACCAGTAATCCGGTTTGATGGCGGGAGCCTTATGGGTCGGTACCCGTGCCTGAAATTGGTGTACCTGCAACTCTTCAGAGGTGACGACACGCCGCATCCAGTGAGAGTGCTCCTTCAAAGAACCTGGTGATGGGCGGTTTAACTCGGCACGGTGAGGAAGAATGACCCCGACTTTCATGTCAGGAAAATCTTCTCGAATTGCTTTCAGGGCTGGAGTCATGTCTGTGTCACTGGATACCAGGACTAGCTGTTCGATTTGTTTATTAGCATGGAACTTGGACTGTCTTGCGGCTGTGCGATACATGCTGATCGCAATGTGGACATCTGTCTCTTTCTCTTCAAGCTTCCAGATGTCGACTTTGTCTTGGCGAGAGGCGCCAGTTTTTCTGTCAATGAAGCGAGGTGCTTTCGCGGGCTCAAGCTTATGGCGACCATAGTGAACGGCAACGTTGGTTGCTTTTAATGCACGCAAATAGGTGTCTTGAGCTTCTTTGGAGGCTCGGCCGCGAGTTGCAAGCTCTGGCTTGACGGATGAGGTGAAGTAATCAACCGAGATTAATGAGCTTTGGGGATTCTCGATGTAAGCGACATGGCCCAGCAAACTTTTCAGATTGAGCCATTTGTATGGCGTGCCCGCGAGTAATCCATAGAACACGTTGTAGCCATCGACAAAAAACGCGGTTCGCACAAACTCAATCCTCTGAAACGAAAAAACCGGCCGAAGCCGGTTTCTTCACCCCAACGGCCAGTGAATTTAATCTCTGCGTACGGGGTTCAGTTGGGGAATCCTAAGTCGGGTGTGTCATATACGTCAACCCACTGGCTGATCAACATTTGACTCGATTGAAGGATTTCCAGCGCCGGCGAGTCAGTTTTGATCGCCGACCTTGGTGATGGTCAAGGCGTTATCGGCCTGAGTTATTAGTAATTGCTACAGGAAGAGTGTTGAGGTGCTGCATTTCGATAAAGGTTTGAAGTGTCGATCGCTGCTCTCCGTATCGATTGAAAGTACGTTCCCAATCTGATGTGGGATTTATTACCGATAGCTACTGAAGGAAAGCCCACGTTTTCGTGCTGAGAAATCAGGCAATTTTGAAACAGCACATTTCTATCCAAGGACATCTATCCACTTGACGCCCACCCACCCTGTCATAGACTCCGCTCATCCGTCAGGGAGATACGGTTATGCGGCGTTTTTGTGTTTGGGTTATTGGATTGACCGTTGTGACCTGCGCAGTACACGCGCAAACGCCCGCGCCAGACGATCCGTTGTTGGAAAACAGCACCGCTGGCAGCAATGCGACAACCAGCAGCGAGGCCCGGGGCGTGTTGCGTGCCCGGGATCAGGCGGTGCTCGCCAGTGAGTTGTCCGGGCGCATTGTCGAGCTGCCGTTCAGTGAGGGCGAGTCGTTCAAGAAGGGCGATACGCTGGCGCGTTTCGATTGTTCCGCTTATCAGGCCCAGCTCAATGCGGCGCAGGCTGCCAACCGTGGTGCGGGTGAAGAGCTGTCCCACAACAAACAGCTGGCGGCGTTGAATTCGGTCGGGCGTTTTGAAGTGGCGCGGGCCCAAGCCAAAGTCAGCGAGACGCAGGCGCAGTCTCAGGTTTATCAGGTTCAGGTGAAACGCTGCAGCGTGCTGGCGCCGTTCGATGGCCAGGTCGTCGAGCGCAAGGTCAAACGCTATGAAAGCGTGGCGGCCGGTGCACCGTTGCTGGATGTGGTAGACAATCGAACGCTGGAGATCCATCTGCTGGTGCCGTCACGCTGGATGGCCCGGCTCAAGCCCGGTCAGACCTTCAGCTTTGTCCCCGATGAAACCGGTCAAGCGCTGGATGCCACAGTCAAACGCCTCGGCGCTCGAATTGATGAAGGCAGCCAGACCTTGTTGCTGGTTGCAACACTGCCCAATGCCAACGGTTTGCTGGCCGGCATGAGCGGCACGGCGCGTTTCGCGGAGCTTAAATGAACGCGCCCGCTGCGAGCGGTGCCGAACAGGTCTTCGCCAGGTTTCTTGATCTCGAACGCCTGACCCGCGCTGCGCGCACGCCTGCGCAACTGGCCTACAGCCTGGTCAATGACGGGCAGGCGCTGTTTGGTTTTCGTCATGCGGCGCTGTTGATTGCCGGCAAGGTGCAGGCGGTGACGGGTGTCAGTGCCGTCGACCCGAATGCGCCATTCGTGGCGTTCGTCGAGCAGGCCGTGGCGCAGTTGTTCAAGGCCGGTGTGCTGAAGCAGGCAAGGGTGATACCGGCGAATGTCCTCAGCGAATCGATTCAGGCCGATTGGCAAAGTCTTTCGGCGGCTCAGGTGTTTTGGCTGCCGCTGATCGATCACCAGGGCGAGGTATTCGGTGGGCTGTGGCTGGCGCGGGACCTGCCGTGGAACCCTTCCGAGCAAGTGCTGCTGTCGCAACTGGGCGACACTTACAGCCATGCCTGGTTGGCGCTGCAACCGCGCAAACCGTGGCGGCTGCGCTGGACCCGAAAACGTCGGGTGGCACTGGTCGCCGTGCTGTTGCTCGGGTTGCTGATCCCTGTGCGCCAATCGGTGCTGGCGCCGGCAGAAGTGGTTCCATTGGGTGGCCGGGTGGTGGCTGCGCCCTTGGACGGCGTGATTGCCGAATTCCTGGTCAAACCCAATCAGACGGTCAAAGCCGGCGACCTGTTGCTGCGCTTTGAAAGCACCACGCTCAAGGCCCAGGCCGATGTGGCCGAACGCGCCTTGGGGGTGGCCGAAGCTGAACTGAAAGCCAATTCCCAACGCTCGTTCGCCGATGCCGAGTCCAGCTCGAAGATCGATCTGCTGGCAGCGCGAGTCGAGCAAAAACGCGCCGAACGGGATTACGCCCGCGAATTGCTCAAACGCAGTGAAGTCCGCGCCGAGCGCGGCGGTATCGCGGTGTTCGCCGATGCGGAGCGCTGGACCGGCAAGCCGGTGCAGACCGGCGAGCGGCTGATGGAAATCGCTGACCCGACCCAGGCCGAGTTGCGCATCGAACTGGCGGTGGGCGACGCGATATCCCTTGAGCCCGGCGCGCAAGTCGCGCTGTTTCTCGACAGCGATCCGTTGCAGCGGCACTTGGCGAAACTCGAACGCTCGGCTTATGAGGCGCAACCCACCGCTGCCGGACAACTGGCTTATCGCCTGGATGCGAATTTCGAGGGCGCACCGCCGCGCATCGGCCTGCGCGGCACCGCTAAAATTTTCGGCGACCGTGCTCCGTTGGCGTTGTACCTGCTGCGTCGACCTCTGGCCGGGTTGCGCCAGAGTGTGGGGCTTTAGATGAGCCTGCCGAGCCTGCGGGCCGACTTGCAACTGTCCGTGGCGACTCCGGCCCTCGATGGCTCGCCGCGCTGGACCCTCGCCGACCCAGTGCGAGGGCGCTATTTCAAACTCGGTGCCGCCGCGATGCGGTTGCTGCGTCATTGGTCGCTGGGGGATCCCGAGCAGGTGTTACGCGCCGCCAACCGCGAGCCCGGGTTGCCACTCGATGGCGCGGAGCTTGAGCAGTTGCTGGGCTTTTTGCGTGGCCACGACCTGATCAGCGCACTCGATCCGCAACAGCGCGCCAGTTACAGCCTGAAGGCGGCCGCCCAGCGTCAGACGCTGTGGCAGATCCTGCTGCACCAATACCTGTTTTTTCGCATTCCCCTGTGGCGCCCCGACGCTTTTCTCAATCGTGCCTGGCCATGGATCGAGCGCTTCGGCCCGCGGGCGCTGCGCTACGGGTTGCCCGTGACGTTGGGGCTCGGGGTGTTTCTGGTGTCGCGGGACTGGCAGCGGTTTATCGCCACCTTCCCGCATCTGTTCAGTCTCGGCGGCGCTCTGGCGTTCGGTGTGGCGCTGTTTTTTGCCAAGCTCTGTCACGAGTTCGGCCACGCCTTCATGGCCAAGCGCGCGGGTTGTCGGGTGCAGAGCATGGGCGTGGCGTTCATGGTGTTGCTGCCGATGTTTTACACCGACGTCAGTGATGCCTGGCGGGTCAATGATCGTCGTGCGCGACTGTTGATCGGCGCCGGTGGTGTGCTGGCGGAATTGCTGCTGGCGAGCATTGCACTGCTGGTCTGGTCATTGCTGCCGGACGGTCCCGGGCGCACCGCTGCATTCATGCTCGCCAGTGCCACCTGGATCACCACGCTGGTGATCAACCTCAACCCGTTCATGCGCTTTGATGGTTACTTTTTGCTCAGCGACTTTTGGGAAGTGGACAACCTTCAAGGGCGAGCCTTTGCCTTGTGCCGTTGGCGGTTGCGCGAGTTTTTGTTCGGCTATGGGGCTGCGGCGCCGGAGCCCTGGTCGCCGAAGATGCAGCGGCGATTGCTGATCTGGGGCTATGGCGCGTGGCTGTGGCGAGCGGCGTTGTTTCTCGGGATCGCGCTGGCGGTCTATCACCTGTTCTTCAAGGTGTTGGGGATTTTCCTGATGCTGGTGGAGCTGGTTTGGTTCATCTTCCTGCCGATCTTGAGTGAGTGGCGGCAGTGGTGGAGCCGACGGGAGCAGGCCTATGTCCCCCGCGTGTTGCTCAGCGGTCTGGCCTTGCTCGGACTGGTGCTGGTGCTGGTTTTGCCGTGGCGCAGTGCGGTGGAGCTGCCGACGATGCTGGAAGCGGGACGCGCCAGTGCGTTGCACGCGCCCGTCGCGGCGCGGGTCAAAACGGTGAACGTGCATGACGGTCAGGTGGTTGCCCAGGGTGAGGTGCTGATCGAACTGGAATCGCCGGACCTGGACTCGCGCCAGGCCATCGTCCGGCGTGAAATCCAGATCCAGCAGTTGCAGATGCGCCGTCAGGCCAGTCGCAGCGAAACCGCCGCCGACGCCGGGATTATTGAGCAACGCCTGGCGGAGGCGGTGGCCGACTATCGCGGACTGGCCGCCCAGCGTGAACGTCTGCTGCTGCGCGCGCCCCACGCCGGCACCGTGCGCGATCTGTTGCCGCAACTGGTGGCAGGTCGCTGGTTGTCGACCAAAGATCCCCTGGCGCGGGTCGTTGAAGACGGTGCACGGTTGCGTGGCTATCTGGCCGAAGCCGAACTGTGGCGCGTGGCGCCGGGGGCCACCGGGCGGTTCATTGCTGATGATCCGATGCACCCGGCGATCGCCGTGCGATTGACTGAAATCGACACCAATGGCGCGGCCTATGTCGATCAGGAAGCGCTGACGTCCGATCACCACGGGCCGATTGCCGTGCGCCGGGATGCGCATCAACGGGCTGAGCCGGTGCAGGGACAATACGGGGCGCGGTTGAGCACCCTTGAAGCCGCGCCGACGCCGATGCAACCCTTGCGCGGCGTGGTGGTGTTGCAGGGCAGCGGCGAGTCGTTGTTGGGCGTGGCCTGGCGCCGCATGGCGGCGCTGGGTGTCAGGGAAAGCGGTTTCTAAGGAGAGCAGGTGATGGCGAATACCGAATCAGTGGCGGCCGATGGCTTGGTGGTTCGGCCCTCACGGACCAGCGATGGGCCTTTTTTGCACAGTCTTTACCAGGCTGCGCGGCCGGATCTGCAATGGATCGACGGTGAGCGAGAGGTGGTGGAGCAGGTGGTCGCCCAGCAATTTCAGGTGCAGGAACAGGGATTGGGGGAGCGATTCCCCAACGCGATGCATTACGTGATTGAAAAGCTCGACACAGCCATCGGCGCGCTGACCACCGATTTTGGCCCCAATGAAATTCGCGTGTTGTACCTGGCATTCATTCCACAGGCCCGCGGCCAGGGTTTTGGCCGCAAGGTGCTGCAAGGTGTGCAACAAGCCGCCCAACAGATCCGCTGCCCGGTGGCCACGGTGGTCTGGGCCAACAATCCCCATGCGCGCCAGCATTACCTGGCGCTGGGGTTTCAGGTTGAAGAGTGCAGCCCGGCGGCGGAGCGGTTGGTGTGGTATCCACAAGGCTGAATCCACCCCCGCCCCCTGTAGGAGCGAGCCTGCTCGCGATGGCGGAGTATCAGTCACCATAGATGTGAATGAACCACCGCCATCGCGAGCAGGCTCACTCCTACAATGGGATTTCGGTATGTTCAGTTGAAGGCGATATAGAAATACCCCATGTCCGGATCACGGCCCATGGCCGGCACACGAGAGACAAAAATTCCCTGCACCTGACCCAGCATCGGTAACTCCAGCGTGCATAACCCATCCACAAACGCTGTGGGTTCCAGACTGTTGAACTCGACACTGAACGGCACGCGCTCGCTGTTTGGCATCCGCGAATGGGGCGTTTCTTCAAGCGTGTCGATATGGATCGACAACTCACTGCCATCCGGCAGCCGCAGCGAGCCTGTCTTGCCCAGCAGGGTCTGAAAGTGTTGGCTTTGAACCTGTTGCAACATGGCGTCACTCCCGAAAAACGGCCGGGGGATGGGTATCCCCCGGCCAGACCTCAATTGCGAGAAGGGAACAACCCGTTCAAGGCGATGCTGAAGTTGAGCACCAGGAATGGGTTCATCGTTTCCATCGGCAAACCGTTACCGGCCGACGAGATTTCCCCCGTCACGGCAGTGGCCACGCCCTTCAGCGGTACCGCCGCAGCGCCTTGCGCATCAGAGAAGATGCTCGCCGAGCCCGGGCCGCCGCCCGAAGCACCGATGTACGAGTTGGTCGCGGTTGGAGCGGTGACCGGGTTGCTCGCCGGGCTGGCCAGTTGCAGGGTGGTGGTGGCCGTCAGCCCGGACAAGGCATGGGTGTGATTCGGCAGGTTGGTGATGGTCGCGGTGACGTTCTCGGTCCCGGAGAGTTCGCCAATGACCCGTGGTGTCAGGTTCAGCCCGTTGCCCATGCACACCGGCATTCGGCCTTGCAGGTTGGGTAGCATGAAGTTGGTGGAGCCATTGCCGCCGAAGTTGACGCCGAGCAGGGCAAATAGCGCGTTGTATTGCTGGACCGCCAGCGTCTGGCCGTTGCACAGGGCCCAGCCGTTGGGAGCAAAGTTAAAGGCGAAAGGCTGAATAGTGCCCATGAATACTTCCATAGTTCCTTATCCCTCAGGTTAGTGTCTGAAGCGTCACGTAAGGCCCGGTTATCCGGGCGGATCGCGCTGATCAGCCGACTCCATTCATCTCCGTGGCTGGGTCACGCCAAGCCAGAGCGTAGTAGATCCGGATGATTGCCGAATGTCGTTGGTCGTAAAGCCAGCATCGACGACGGCGCTGACGCTGACCTACAGTGATGACACGCTTCACGCTTTTTCACTGGCAGTCCCGAGGGGAGCAATGGAGGCGTACAGAGAATTGCCACTTGAGGGCACCCAAGGCCCGCAAGCGACACCCGGTGCCTGGGCGAGCGTCAAGCGCTTGCTTCGGTGGGTGCGCGAACATTGGCTGTTGCCGATTCTCGCGTTGGCCGCGCTGGTGCGTTTCTACGACCTGACGGCGGCGGCTATCTGGGGCGACGAAGGTTCCAGCCTGCTGATGAGCCAGTTTTCGCTCGGCGGGATCTGGCTGCACGCCGCGTACGATGTCCACCCGCCGCTGTATTTCATGCTGCTGCACGGCTGGGTTGAGCTGTTCGGCGACGGTATATTTTCGATCCGCAGTTTCAGCGCGCTGCCCGGGATCGCCACGGTGTGGCTCGGCGTCTGGCTGATGGACTTGCTCGCCACCCGGCGTGCCGCGCTGCTGGCCGGTTTGCTGCTGGCGCTGCTGCCTACGGCGGTGCGATACAGCCAGGAAGTGCGGATGTACTCACTGCTGGGCCTGTGGCTGATCGGTGCGACGATTGCGCTGGTCTACTGGATCCGATACCCCCGGCGCACGCGTTATCTGGTGGCGTATGTGCTGCTCATGACTGCGGCGTTCTACACCCATTACTTCACCGCCCTGTGCGTGCTTTGCCATTGGCTGTATCTGGGGGTGATCCGCCTGCAACCAGGTTACCGCTTGCGGCATATTCAACGCCCCGGCTGGTGGCTGGCGAACGTGGCGATTGTGTTGTTGTACTTGCCTTGGGTGCCGAGCCTGATCGATCTGGTCCAGCACATGGATCAGCTCAAGGCCAATGGCGATGTGGGATGGGAGGCACCGGTCACGTTCGGCTCGTTGCCGTCGATGATCTGGTCGTTTCTGATCCAGGACGATGGCGAGAACCTGCCGACCCTGATTTTCAGCACGTTACCTTTGGCGTTGCTGGCCTTGATGTGGGTGGCGCTGGCGCGGGATCGCAGCGTGATTCGGGGCAGTGCGCTGGTGGTGATCTACACCGTTGTGCCGTTGCTGGTAGTGTTTGGGGTGTCGTTTGTCTCGCCGGTGTTCATCGAGCGTTACCTCACTGCCTACGCCCTCGGCCTGCCAATGATTGCCGCACTGGCCATTGATCGCCTGTACTCAGGGGCCCGGGTGTTGGCCATGACGGTGCTGGTGTTGTTTGCCGGTGTCGAACTGGTGGGCCTGAATAACAACGCCACGGTCGATAGCAACGACCAGTTCAACGTCATGGTCAATTACGTCAACCAGCACTTCGTTGCCGGTGACCGAATCGTCACCAGCGACATGCTTTGGTACCTCAGCTACGTCTATTACAACCGCACCGACGCCAAGCCGTTGCTGTACACGCCACCGTTATCAGGCGGTGCCTCGAGCCGGCCGAGTGCTTATGGTTTCGGCACGTTGGTGACCCCGGACATTTACCTCGATAGCCTTGGCACCTTGCCTAAAGGCACGGGGCGCGTGTGGTTGATCGGCACTGTCGGTGTGCCGGACGAGTTCGCCCCGTTGCCCGCCGGCTGGCAGAGCGTTGGCCAAACGCAGGCAGGAGGCGCCAATGCGCGCTTGTTCGTGATGCGTTAAGTCAGTAACAAAAATCTTGTTTTTCAGACGATTTAGCTTCGATTTGATATCAAAACACTACTACTGCTTCGGCCATTCATAGTCTACGCTCCGTCATACATAAAGGACTGATGATCAGGTGAAGGGATGCAGCAGTACCACTTTATCTCCGGCTTGCCGCGTTCAGGCTCGACCCTGCTTTCTGCAATCCTGTTGCAGAACCCGCGTTTCCACGCCGGCATGACCAGCCCCGTTGGCGCCCTGTTTTCAGGTGTTCTGGAACAGTGCAGCGCCGGCAGTGAGTTTGGCGCGGTGATCGATACCGATCTGCGCCGACGCTTATTGCGCGGTCTGTTCGACTCCTTCTACGCCGACAAGGCCGACAAACCGGTGGTGTTCGACACCAACCGGCTATGGAGTTCGCGCTTGCCGGCCATCAGCGACCTGTTCCCGCAAGCCAAGGTCATTGCCTGTGTGCGCAATGTCGCCTGGGTCATGGACAGCATCGAGCGTTTGTACCGCGCCAACCCCTTTGAAAACACCAAACTGTTCGGCGACGCGATCGAGCGCAACACCGTCTACAGCCGTTGCGAAACCCTGGCCCAGCGCAATCGCCTGGTGGGATTTGCCTGGGCTGCGCTCAAGGAAGCCTATTACGGCGAACACGCCGAGTCGCTGCTGATCGTCGACTACGACCTGCTGACTCAGGCGCCGGATCGGGTGATGCGGCTGGTCTACGACTTCATCGGCGAACCCTGGTTCGAGCATGACTTTGATCACCTCGCTTACGACGCGCCAGCGTTCGACCAGGCCCTGGGGGTTTCGGGCCTGCACAAGGTCAAGCCGAGGGTCGAACTGCAATCGCGGCGAACGATTTTGCCGCCGGACTTGTTCAAGCAGTACGCAGAATTGTCCTTCTGGCTCGATGGCTCAGCCAGCGCCGCCAATGTCATTCGCATGAAAGCCGATGCCGCGATCAGTTGATCGCGGCATTTTCATTTTCGCGTCACGAAAGTTCGAGTCCGGGTGAGCAGCATGTGGTGGAGCAAAGGCAAGTCGCGGGTTACCGAAGGTGCACGGGCGCTGGCCTCGCCCATGATCATGTCCCTGGAGCCGCGAATGTTGTTCGACGGCGCGGTCGCGGCCACCGTGGCGGATGCCGCCCAGCCTGAAAGCCATCCCACGGCCGACGCGGCGAAAGCGCCGGCGAATGATCAGCCGGTCGCCAGCCAAGACACCCACGGCCAGGCCGATGCCACGCCGGCTTCAACACCCGTTGCCGTACCGGGGCAGAGCGTGGTGTTCGTCGATTCCCGGGTCAAGGACGCCGACAGCCTGCTCAAAGGCGTGGCGCCTGGCACTCAAGTGGTTCAGCTGGACGCGAGCCGGGACGGTCTGCAACAGATTGCCGATTATCTGGATACCCATCAGGGCATCAGTTCCGTGCAAATCATTGCTCACGGCAACGCGGGCGACCTGTGGCTGGGCGACAGCTATCTGTCGGCCGACAACGTCGCGGCCCGAAGTGCGGTGCTGGCGGAAATCGGCAAGGACATGAATGCCGGCGGCGACATCATGATCTACGGCTGCTACACCGCCGAAGGTGAGCGAGGCTTGAGTTTTGTCGATTCCCTCGCGCAGCTGACCGGCCGTGATGTAGCCGCTTCCAGCAACCGCACCGGGATCGGCGGCGACTGGGACCTGGAAATTGTCACCGGCAACATCGAAAGCGCCAACGTGCTGTCGACCACGGCCATGAGTGAGTATCAGTGGGGCCTGGCGACCTGGACTGCTACCAACAACGGCAACACCGGTATCGGCTCGTTGCGTGCCGCCATCGCCTCGGCGCAGAACGGCGATATCGTCACCTTCAACGCCAGCATGACGGTGCAGCTGACGTCCGAACTGCTGATCAACCAGAACATCACCGTCGATGGCGACTTGAACAACGACGGCGTGGCTGACGTAATTCTCGACGGTCAGTACCGGACCCGGGTGATTGAAATTGCCGCGGGCAGAACCGTGACCCTTGATGGCCTAGTGATTACCCGTGGCCTGGTGGCGGGAACGGGCGGCAACGGTGGCTACGGTGCCACAGGGGCAATGGCCGGGGGGATTTTCAACGCCGGCATCCTGACCCTGAACAACGTCAGCGTGACCTCCAATGCCGCTTCCGGCGGCGGTGGCGGCGGCGGTGTCACAGGTGCTTTTTACGGCGGTGGCGGTGGTGGTGGCGGCGGTTTGGGCGGTCAGAACGGTGGGCATGGTGGCTCGGCCGGGCCGGGCACCGGCACGTTGGGCGGCCAGGCTGGCAGCGCCAATGCCGGCGGCTACGGTGGCGGTTATGACGCGACCCACATGGGCGGTCGCGGTGGCACCAATACTGGCGGCGCGGGCGGGCTGGGCGTGTCCTATTACAGTAACGGCGGTAACGGCTCGACGGCCACCAATGGCACGATTTCCATTGGCGGCGGTGGCGGTGGCGCCGGTTGGGACAAAGTCGGTGGCGCTGGCGGCAACGCGGCGGGCGGGATCTACAACGCCAGCAGCGGCACCATTACCATCATCGGCACTTCGACCATCAGCAACAACATCGGCGCCGGTGGTGGCGGTGGTGGTGGCGGTGGCCAAGGCAGCAATGCCAGCAATGGCGGCATCGGCGGTCGGGGCGTCGGCGCGATCTGGAACAAAGGCACGCTGCTGATCACGGCCTCCAACTTCGCGGCCCTGGCTGGTAATGCCGCGGCCAGTGGAGCAGGCGGTACCGCGCAGGGTGGAGGTACAACCGGCACTTCGCCGACCTCCGTCGCGACTATCTTCAACGACGGAGGTGTACTCAACACCGCGTATGCGCCGCCGCCGACCGCAACCATTGTGGTCGCTGACACCACCCTGAGCATCGGCGAAACGTCCTTGGTGACGATCACCTTTTCCGAGGCCGTGACCGGTTTCACCAACGCCGACCTGACCATTGCAAATGGCACCCTGAGCGCCGTCAGCAGCGCCGATGGCGGCATCACCTGGACGGCCACCTTCACGCCGACCGCGAGCATTTCCGATACGACCAACCTCATCACCCTGGACAACACCGGGGTGAACAACGGCCTGGGCACGGCCGGCGTCGGTACCACGAACTCCAATAACTACGTGGTCGACACCTTGCGCCCAACCGTCGGCATCGTGTTCACCGACACCGCGCTGAAGGTCGGCGAAACGTCGCTGGTGACCTTCACCTTCAGCGAGGCCGTCAGCGGTTTCACCAACGCGGACCTGACGATTGCCAACGGCACCTTGTCGGCCGTGAGCAGCAGCGATGGCGGCATCACCTGGACGGGCACCTTCACGCCAACCGCCAGCATCACTGACGCGACCAACCTGATCACCCTCGATAACACCGGGGTCAGCGATCTGGTCGGCAACGCCGGCAGCGGCACCACCGATTCGAACAATTACGCCATCGATACCGTGCGCCCGACCGCGACCATCGTGGTGGCCGACACGGCACTGAAAATCGGCGAAACGTCGCTGGTGACCATCACCTTCAGCGAAGCCGTCAGCGGTTTCACCAACGCCGACCTGACGATTGCCAACGGCACGTTGAGCGCGGTGAGCAGCAGCGATGGCGGCATCACCTGGACGGCGACCTTCACACCGACTGCCAGCGTCAATGACACAACCAACCTGATCACCCTGAACAACACAGGGGTCAGCGACCTGGCGGGCAACGCCGGCAGCGGCACCACCGATTCCAACAACTACGCCATCGATACATTGCGTCCAACGGCAACCATCGTGGTGGCGGACACCGCATTGAGAATCGGTGAGACCTCGCTGGTGACCATCACCTTCTCCGAGGCGGTGAGCGGTTTCACCAACGCCGACCTGACTATCGCCAACGGCACATTGACGGCCGTGAGCAGCAGCGACGGCGGAATTACCTGGACGGCGACCTTCACGCCGACCGCCAGCATCAACGACACAACCAACCTGATCACCCTGAACAACACCGGGGTCAGCGACCTGGCGGGCAACGCCGGCAGCGGCACTACCGATTCGAACAACTACGCCATCGACACCGTGCGGCCAACGGCAACCATCGTGGTGGCGGACACCGCATTGAGAATCGGTGAGACCTCGCTGGTCACCATCACCTTCTCTGAGGCGGTCAGCGGCTTCACCAACGCCGACCTGACGATTGCCAACGGCACGTTGACGGCCGTGAGCAGCAGCGATGGCGGCATCACCTGGACCGCGACCTTTACCCCGAGCGCCAGCATCAACGACACGACCAACCTGGTCACCCTGAACAACACCGGCATCGCGGATCTGGCGGGCAACGCCGGCAGCGGCACTACCGATTCCAATAACTACGCCATCGACACGGTGCGTCCGACGGCCACGATTGTGCTGGCCGATACCACCCTGACCGCGGGCGAAACCTCGCTGGTGACCATCACCTTCTCCGAGGCCGTCAGTGGTTTCACCAACGCTGACCTGACGATTGCCAATGGCACGTTGACGGCTGTGAGCAGCAGCGACGGTGGCATCACCTGGACCGCGACCTTCACGCCCACCGTCGGCGTGAATGACCTGACCAACGTCATCACCCTGGCCAATACCGGCGTGGCCGACCTTGCCGGTAACACCGGCAGCGGCACCACCAATTCCGGCAATTACACGATCGATACCGTGCTGCCGACGGCGACTATCGTGGTCGCCGACAATGCGCTGAGAATCGGCGAAACCTCGCTGGTGACCATCACCTTCTCCGAAGCAGTGACCGGTTTCAGCAACGCCGACCTGACCATCGCGAACGGCACGCTCAGCGCGGTGAGCAGCGCCGATGGCGGGATCACCTGGACGGCGACTTTCACGCCGACCACCACCATTACCGATGCCACCAACCTGATCACGCTGGACAACAGCGGTGTGCAAAACGGTTCGGGCAATGCCGGCAGCGGCACCACCAACTCCAACAACTACGCCATCGATACCGTGCGCCCGACGGCCACCATCGTGGTAGCGGACACTGCACTGAGCATCGGCGAAACCTCGCTGGTCACCATCACCTTCTCTGAGGCGGTCAGCGGCTTCACCAACGCCGACCTGACGATTGCCAACGGCACGTTGACGGCCGTGAGCAGCAGCGATGGCGGCATCACCTGGACCGCGACCTTTACCCCGAGCGCCAGCATCAACGACACGACCAACCTGGTCACCCTGAACAACACCGGCATCGCGGATCTGGCGGGCAACGCCGGCAGCGGCACCACCGATTCCAACAACTACGCCATCGATACGCTCCGCCCTACCGCGACCATCGTCCTGGCAGACCCGACCCTGAGTGCCGGCGAAACCTCGCTGGTGACCATCACCTTCAGCGAAGCCGTCAGCGGCTTCACCAACGCCGACCTGACGATTGCCAATGGCACGTTGACGGCTGTGAGCAGCAGCGACGGTGGCATCACCTGGACCGCGACCTTCACGCCCACCGTCGGCGTGAATGACCTGACCAACGTCATCACCCTGGCCAATACCGGCGTGGCCGACCTTGCCGGTAACACCGGCAGCGGCACCACCAATTCCGGCAATTACACGATCGATACCGTGCTGCCGACGGCGACTATCGTGGTCGCCGACAACGCCCTGAACATCGGTGAAACCTCCCTGGTGACCATCACCTTCAGCGAAGCCGTGAGCGGTTTCAGCAACGCCGACCTGACGATTGCCAACGGCACGTTGAGCGCGGTGAGCAGCAGCGACGGCGGCATCACCTGGACGGCGACTTTCACGCCGACCACCAGCATCACCGATGCCACCAACCTGATTACCCTGGACAACAGCGGTGTGCAAAATGCCTCGGGCAACGTGGGCAGCGGCACCACCGATTCGAACAACTACGCCATCGACACCGTGCGCCCGACGGCCACCATCGTGGTGGCGGACACCGCATTGAGCATCGGTGAGACCTCGCTGGTCACCATCACCTTCTCTGAGGTGGTCAGCGGTTTCACCAACGCCGACCTGACCCTTGCCAACGGCACGTTGAGCGCGGTGAGCAGCAGTGACGGCGGCATCACCTGGACGGCGACCTTCACCCCGAGTGCCAGCGTCAATGACACGACTAACCTGATCACCCTGGACAACACCGGGATCGCGGATCTGGCGGGCAACGCCGGCAGCGGCACTACCGATTCCAACAATTACGCCATCGATACGCTCCGCCCTACCGCGACCATCGTCCTGGCAGACCCGACCCTGAGTGCCGGCGAAACTTCGCTGGTGACCATCACCTTCTCCGAGGCCGTCAGTGGTTTCACCAACGCTGACCTGACGATTGCCAACGGCACGTTAACCGCCGTGAGCAGCAGCGACGGTGGCATCACCTGGACCGCGACCTTCACGCCCACCGTCGGCGTGAATGACCTGACCAACGTCATCACCTTGGCCAATACCGGCGTGGCTGACCTTGCCGGCAATACCGGCAGCGGCACCACCAACTCGGGCAACTACACCATCGACACCGTGCTGCCGACGGCGACTATCGTGGTCGCCGACAATGCGCTGAGAATCGGCGAAACATCCCTCGTGACCATCACCTTCAGCGAAGCCGTGAGCGGTTTCAGCAACGCTGACCTGACGATTACCAACGGCACGTTGAGCGCGGTGAGCAGCAGCGACGGCGGCATCACCTGGACGGCGACTTTCACGCCGACCACCAGCATCACCGATGCCACCAACCTGATTACCCTGGACAACAGCGGTGTGCAAAATGCCTCGGGCAACGTGGGCAGCGGCACCACCGATTCGAACAACTACGCCATCGACACCGTGCGCCCGACGGCCACCATCGTGGTGGCGGACACCACGCTGGCGCTGGGCCAAACCTCGCTGGTCACCATCACGTTCAGCGAGGCGGTCAGCGGTTTCTCCAATGCCGACCTGACAATCGCCAACGGCACATTGAGTGCGGTGAGCAGCAGCGACGGCGGCATCACCTGGACGGCAACCTTCACGCCGACCGTCAGCGTCAACGATGCGACTAACCTGATCACCCTGGACAACACCGGCATCGTCGACCTGGCCGGTAACGCGGGCAGCGGCACCACCGACTCCAACAACTACGTGATCGACAGCCTGCGCCCGACCGCCACCATCGTCTTGAGTGATACGAGTCTGAAACCGGGCGAAACCGCGCTGGTGACCATCACTTTCTCCGAGGCCGTCAACGGATTCGACAACAGTGATCTGAGCATTGCCAACGGCACGTTGAGCGCCGTCAGCAGCAGCGATGGCGGGATCACCTGGACCGCGACTTTCACCCCGACCCTCGGCGTGACCGATGCGACCAACCTCATCACCCTGAACAACACCGGCATCGCAGACCAGGCCGGTAACGCCGGGTACGGGCACCACCAACTCCGCCAACTACGTGGTGGAAACTCAAGTGCCGACCGCGACCATCGTGATCGCCGACAACGCCCTCAAGGCCGGCGACACTTCAGGCGTGACCATCACCTTCAGCGAAGCGGTGAGTGGTTTCAGCAACGCTGACCTGACCATCGCCAACGGCACGCTGAGCAATGTCTCGTCCAGCGACGGCGGCGTCACCTGGACGGCGACCTTCACGCCAACGGTCGACGTGACGGACAGCAGCAACCTGATCAGCCTCGACAACAGCGGTGTGATCAATGCGTCAGGCAACAGCGGCGTGGGCGTGACCGATTCCAATAATTACGCCGTCGACACGGCGCGGCCGACCGCCACCATCGTGGTCGCGGACAATCGCCTCGGTATCGGCGAGACCACCACGGTGACCATCACCTTCAGCGAAGCGGTGTCCGGTTTCGACTTGTCGGACCTCAGCGTGGCCAACGGTGTGCTGTCCAACCTGGCCAGCAGCGACGGCGGCGTGACTTGGACCGCGACCCTGACGCCGACGGCGAACATCAACGACACCACCAATCTGATCCTGCTCGACACCGACAACGTGGCCGACGCGGCAGGCAATGCCGGTGCCGCGATTGCCATTTCCAACAACTACGCCCTCGATGCAACGCGCCCGACCGCCACCATCGTGGTCGCCAATTCGCATTTGGGCATTGGCCAGACCACGCTCGTGACCTTCACCTTCAGCGAAGCGGTCAACGACTTCGACTTGTCGGATTTGAGCGTGACCAACGGCGAGTTGAGCAACCTGGCCAGCAGTGACGGCGGCAAAACCTGGACCGCGACCTTCACGCCCACCGCGAATATGTCCGACCCGAGCAACTTCATCGCCCTCGACACCAGCAATGTCGCCGACCTGGCAGGCAATACCGGCAGCAGCTTCGCCGTGTCCAACAATTACGCCATCGACGGTGAACGGCCGACCGTCACCGTCGTGGTCGCCAACCCCAACATTGGCGTCGGACAGACGTCGCTGGTGACGATCACGTTCAACGAAGCAGTGAGCGGTTTCGATCTGTCCGACATCAATGTGGCCAACGGCACGTTGTCCGACCTGTCCAGCAGCGACGGCGGCACAACCTGGACCGCGATGCTGACGCCCACCAGCAATGTCAGCAACGGCAGCAACGTGATCAGCCTGAACATCGCGGGCGTCAGTGACGGTTCGGGCAATGCCGGCAGCGGCGCCAGCCAGTCGAATAACTTCGCGATCAACACCGTATCGACCCCAAGTGTGTTGGTGCCGGTCGATCCGGTGATCCCCGTCTCGCAACCCGTAACCGTTGCTGAGCAACCGAACGCGCCGCTGCAACCGATCATTTTCGCCGCGCCAACGGGTGCGCTGGGCTCGCCGCTGACCTTTACCCCGCTGTTCGAAGACCGGGTGATCGGCAACGGCATTCGGCCGCTGGGGGACATTTTCATCAACCGCGGCGCGCTGACCCGCAGCTTCATCGCCCAGGTATTCAGCAGCAGCGACAGTGGCGGCGATGGGTCAGGTCACGGTTTCCTTGGCTTTGGGGGGGGCGATGGCGGGGTATTCAGCACCAGTACGTTGTCGAGTCTGTTCAATCAGGACACCAGCAGTGAACGCGGCGAGCTGAACTCTTTCGGCAGTCATTCCATCAGGGGCGGGGATGTTTCCCAAGGACTGCGCGGCGTGTTTGGCGCGCTGACGCTGAACCAGCAATTGCAACAACTCAAAGACACCGAGCAACGGCAGGTCGACAGCCTGGCCGCAGCGTTGAAGCAGGTCGGCATCAGCGAAATGCAGGCCTGAAAAAACCATAAAATCAGTGCAGCACTCAGGGGCAGTCAAGGATGAATAGAAGTCACTCGTTGTTGTGCGTCAGCCTGCTGGCGCTTGCGATAAGCGGATGTGCCGTCAAAAGTGAACCGATCGAACGCAGCGTCAGCGAACAGCGCGCCAAGAGCGATCTGCAAAATATGTACACCGGCCAGGAGCCGCTCAGTGGTCCGCTGACCTTGCACCAGGCCATGGCCCGAGCGGTGAAGTACAACCTTGAAGGCCGGCTCAAGATCATGGAAGAGGCATTGGCCAAGCGCCAACTCGACCTCGCCAGTTTCGACATGCTGCCGCGCATGGCCCTGGATGCAGGCTACGTCGGGCGTAGCAACGTTGGCGCCTCCAGCAGCCAGAGCGTACTGACCGGCACCCAGTCTTTGGAACCGTCGACCTCCCAGGACCGCGACCGCCGAGTGGCCGACCTGACCATGGTGTGGAACGTCCTCGACTTCGGCGTCAGCTACATCAGTGCCAAGCAACAAGGCGACCAGCGCCTGATTGTTCAGGAACGTCGGCGCAAGGTCATCAACACCATCGTCCAGGACGTGCGCTCGGCCTATTGGCGAGCGGTGGCCGCCGAACGTTTGCTCACGCAGATCGACAGCCTGATGGCGCGGGTCGATACGGCACGCGGCAACAGCCAAAGCATGAGCACCCAACGCATCGGCGATCCGATCCAGGCGCTGGGTTACCAGCGTTCGCTGATCGAGGCGACCCGCCAGTTGCAAGAGCAACGCCGGGCGCTGTCCCTGGCCAAAACCGAACTGGCGACTCTGATCAACCTGCCGATGGGCACCGATCTGAAATTGGCGACCCCGGACGACTACTCGATTCCGCAGTTGAAGGTCGGCATGGCCAGCCTGGAGCATGAAGCCCTGGCCAGCCGTCCGGAGCTGCGCGAACAGGATTACCAGACCCGCATCAGCACTGCCGAAACCCGTAAAGCCATGCTGCGGCTGTTGCCGGGGCTGGAGTTTTCGGCAGGTGGGCATTACGACAGCAACTCGTTTCTGGTCAACGACAAGTGGGCCGACTACGGGGTGAAATTGACCTGGAACCTGTTTAACGTGATTTCCGCACCGGCCGCGATCAACGTGGCCAAGGCCGGCGAAGAGGTCGCCAAGGCACGGCGCCAGGCCATGTCCATCGCGGTGCTGGCCCAGCTCTATGTGGCGAACGCCAACTACCAGGAAGCGCTGAATCAGTTCCAGACCAACCAGGAACTCTCGAGCATCGACGGGGAGATTCTGGGGCAATTGCGCAACCGTCATCAGGCGGCGGGACTTGGTGAACTGGACCTGATCCAGGGTGAACTGAACACGTTGCAGGCGGATTTGCGCCGGGACCTGTCCTATGCCGATCTGCGTAACGCCTACGGCCAGATCTTCGCCAGCGCCGGCCTCGACCCGATGCCGGACGAGGTGCAATCCACCGAAGTCCAATCCATCGCCACCGCCTTAGCCAACCGCGAAGCGGCGTGGGCGTCGGGCAATATCAGTGTGCCGGTGACCCATGCTCCGGTCCAATAACCTGCTGGCGCCGACCGCGAGCATCAATCGCGAACAACGGGAGACCCGCAATGGTCATCACGGCACCGCGATCCTGCTGACCGGTTTGCCGGCGGCGGGTAAATCGACGCTGGCCCAGGCCCTGCACGCTGAGTTGTTCGAGCGCGGCGTGCAGAGCGTGGTGCTCGATGGCGACGGCTTGCGGGTCGGGCTCAATCGTGACCTGGGCTTTTCCGACAGCGATCGTCTGGAGAACATCCGCCGCGCCAGCGAACTCGCGGCGCTGTTGGTGGAGAACGGGCAGATCGTCATCCTCGCGATGATCGCGCCGCTGGTGGAGTTGCGTGAGGTGTTCGCTCGCCGTCTGGGCGAGGATTACCGCGAAGTCTGGTGCTGCGCTTCGTTGGCGGTGTGCGAGCAGCGAGATCCCAAAGGTCATTATGCGCGGGCGCGTCGTGGTGACTTGGCAGGGTTTACCGGGATTTCCGCGCCCTATGAACCGCCGCCGTCCGCCTCCCTGGTGCTCGACACCGGCGTGCAGTCGGTCGAAGCCTGCCTCGACCGCTTGCTGACCTGGCTCGGCGAGTGTGCGGTGCTGCCGAAACGATGAGCAGACCGGTATTTTCCCGCTTGCCGGTGGCGGTGGATTTACCGCTGTTGTTGCAGGCGCTGGCGGCGATTGGCGAGGACGCGTGGCATGCGCATTTCAACAGCGATTACTACGCCGGGGACTGGAGTGGTGTGGCGCTGGTGTCGGCGGCGGATGCCCTGACGGAACTGTCCCCGGGGCGTGGCGAACCGCTGTTGCGTGCGCCGTGGTTGCGGGATCCGCGATGGCAGCAGGGCTTGCGGGATCTGCCGCTGGAAATCGTCAGCGCACGCCTGTTGCGACTTGGGCCGGGCGGACAGATTCATGAGCATCGTGACTACGATCTTGGCGGACCAGCCGCCGATCTGCGTCTGCACATTCCGCTGCTCAGCCCGCCGAAAGTGGACTTCATGCTGGACGGTCAGCGCATGCCGATGACGGCGGGCGAGTGCTGGTTTCTCGACCTGTCGCGACCGCACCGTGTGGACAATCGGGATACTCAGGCGCGGGTTCATTTGGTGCTCGATTGCCGGCCGGGTGACTGGCTGGAGCAGGCGATTGTCGACGGTGTATCGACCACGCCGCAGCCGGGTTCGGGTGACGGCGCCTTGCTGCAATTCCAGCGTCTGGTGGACAGTGATTTGCAGCTTTCGAAGACCTTGCAGGGCTTGCCGGACACCGAGGTGTTTATCACCCGCACCTTGGAGCTGGCGGCGGAGCGAGGCCTGGAATTTTCTCGGGAAGAACTGCGTGCCGCGATGCGCAGCGGTCGCCGCCGATGGAATGAACAATGGAGCGCCTGAATCTCGAAGGCTGGTTGCCGATTCGGATCTGGCAGCCGGCTGGCGAGTGGCAGGTCGATTGGTGCTGGTTCGGGGACACGCCGTTGCATCAGCCGTTTTTTCGCGATGCCGTGGAAGCTGCGCTGAGGTTACCGTTCAATCAGGCGTTTCGTCGGCAGACGCCGTTGGCTGTTCTCGGCGACTGGCAGGCGCAGAGTCCCGGGTTGGCGCCGAGTGCATTCATTTTTCACGCTTCGCGATGCGGCTCGACTCTGATCAGTCAGATGCTCGCGCAACTCACCAACCACATCGTCATCAGCGAACCGCCGCCGCTGGATGCGTTGTTGCGCAGTGGTTTGCCAGTCGTCGAACGGTGTGCCGCGATCAAAGGGTTGTTGTCCGCCTATGGTCAGCGTCGGCTTGGTACGGAGCAGCGGCTGGTGATCAAACTCGATGCCTGGAACATCACCGAATTGCCCCTGCTGCGCGAGTGCTTTCCCGACACGCCCTGGTTGTTTGTGTACCGCGATCCGCTGGAAATCGCTGTTTCCCATATACGCCGCCCGGGCATGCACATGGTGCCGGGAATGATCGGGGCTAGTGGGCTGGATGACGAATGGCCGTTCGACAGTCGTGAGGATTTTATTGCGCGGCGGTTGGGGCGGTTGCTGGCATCGGGGTTGGCGCAATGCCAGGCGTTTGGTGGGTTGGCGGTGAATTACAGCGAGTTGCCGGGCGCAATGGTGGGGCGGTTGGCTGGATTTTTCGGGTTGGATGACGTGCAGAGGGAGCAGGTGTTTGCGGCGGTGGGGCGGCATGCCAAACAGCCTTCAGAGGTGTTTGTGGGGGACGGTGATGACAAGCGGCGTGAGGCTTCGACGTTGTTGCGTGAGCGGGTGGAGCGTTGGGCGCGGGGGCCTTATGAGGCGCTGGTTGCCAAGTCATGCATTGACAGCACTGACGCCATCGCGAGCAGGCTCACTCCTACAGTTGATCTTCAGTGAACACAAATTATGTGTACGACGCAGATCCAATGTAGGAGCGAGCCTGCTCGCGATGGCGGCGGTCAATTCACCGCCAATCGACCCGGCTAAACCTTGGCCTGAGCCTGCTGAATCTGCATCGCCTCCCAATGATCCATCGCCCGCTCTACGAGCAACTGCACGCCATCGGCCATGCGGCTGAGCGCCAAGGCAACCGAACGCCGCGTCCCGTCCACATCGTCCGCCAGATCGGCCGCAATGGCGCTGATGGACAGCAGGTCTTCGGAGGCATTGGCCAGCAGGGCTTCGGTATCGATGTCGGGGGAAACGGTGAAGAGATGGCCTTTGCGGCGTTTGGCTGGTTTTCCGTCAGTCGGGGGGAAGTAGTGGGCGAAGGCGCGGTCTGCGGCTTCCTTGAGTTTTTCGGCTTCGAGGGAATCGTCGGAATCGGTGCCAGGGTTACCTGGCGGATTCGGCGTAATTTTGTGCATATATAAAAATCCTAAACAGTAAGTAGGAGCCGTCACCGTTCGCTTGCACGCGAATGGGGTGGCGGCCGAGCGCAGGTGTGCAAGACCGGGACTGTTTAGGACACCCAGCAGATCCGAGGATCTCCTGCGCGCAGCCGCCATAAAGCAATCAGCCATGGCAATTGCGACCTAAACAGTTTCGTCGGACTTGCACGTCCGTGTCACCGTTTATTCAGTGACAAACCCAGACTAGACCTGGGTTCAGGCCGGAACAAGTTCACCAACACCACTACAACTTGAAGGAAATCTCCGACGGAGTTACCAGACGTTGGTGTTTTCGCGGAAGGTCAGGATTTGGACGACAAATCCGCCATCCCCTTGAGCAATTCGATCGGCAGCGGGAAGACAATCGTCGCTGTCTTGTCACCGGCAATCGAGCTCAGCGTCTGCATGTAGCGCAACTGCATGGCCCCCGGCTGACGCCCCAACATCTCGGCGGCTTGCATGAGTTTTTCCGAGGCCTGCAATTCGCCTTCGGCGTGAATCACCTTGGCCCGGCGTTCCCGCTCGGCTTCGGCCTGTTTGGCGATGGCGCGGACCATCGATTCGTTGAGGTCCACATGCTTGATCTCGACGTTCGCCACCTTGATACCCCAGGCATCGGTCTGGGCGTCGAGCACTTGCTGGATGTCGATGTTCAGCCGCTCCCGTTCGGCCAGCAGTTCATCGAGCTCATGTTTACCCAGCACTGCCCGCAACGTGGTTTGGGCCAGTTGGCTGGTGGCCATGAGGAAGTCTTCGACCTGGATGATGGCTTTCTGCGGGTCGAGCACGCGGAAATACAGCACGGCGTTGACCTTGACCGAGACGTTGTCGCGGGTGATCACGTCTTGTGTCGGCACGTCGAGCACCACGGTGCGCAGGTCGACGCGAACCATTTGCTGGACCACCGGAATCAGCAGGATCAGGCCTGGCCCCTTGACTTGCCAGAAGCGCCCGAGCTGGAACACCACCCCGCGCTCGTATTCGCGCAGGATGCGGAAGGTCGACCCCGCCAGCGCGATCAGCAGTAACAGCAGCGCGGCAAAACCCAGTTGCAGGCCCATGGCTATTCTCCCTTCGACGCCGCGTCAGCCGCGGCCACTTTCAGCAGTAATCCCTTGCGTGCCACCACCCGGACCTTTTGCCCCGGTTGCAGCGGCGTGCTGCTGAGCACTTGCCACTGTTCGCCTTGCAGGTGCACCCAGCCGTTACAGGCGTTGTCGGCGTTCAACGAAATCACCGGCGTTACGCTGCCCACAAGTCCGGCATCGCCACTGACGTTGTGCCGCGGTCGGGTTTTCAGGGCGCGGATCAGCAGGAAGATCAACAAAAGCGCACTGATCAGTCCCAGGCCGATCATCAACGGCACCGGCACCTCGGTGTTGGTCAGAATCACCGCGCCGATGACGAACATCACAATGCCACCGAGCCCGATCACGCCGTAATTGGGCAGCGCCGCCTCGGCGATCAAAAAGGCGATGCCGAGCGTGATCAGCCAGATCCCCATGGGGTTGGGGGCCAGCAAGACAATGGTGTCCGACGCGAAGACCGATCCGCTCAAGGCCAACAGCAGCGCAACTGCACAGCAACGAATGTTCACGCGACCCTCCGGGAGAGTCATTGATGGTTCTTTATACAGTCTAGCTGAGCTGTGGGTTGTACGAATTTTGACCAGTTGTTGACCTTGGCCCGGCGGGCGGATTTCACTCCGGAATGCGCCAGCGGGCCTAGACTTTCAGTACGAAGAAAAGTGTCAACCATCGTCCGCCAAACAGTGTTTGCGGACACCGAGGTGCATCATGCGTATGGCAAGAACCCTGCAGAGCAGCCTGGACAAGGCGCACTGCGAATATGACATCGTGTCCCACCCGCACTCGGCCAGCAGCCTTGAAACCGCGCGACTCGCGGGCATTCCTGCCGAACGGGTGGCCAAGTCAGTTATCCTCGACGACCAACATGGGCATTTCCTGATGGCTGTGCTGCCCGCCAGCCGTCATCTGGACCTGAGCAAAGTTCGCAGCAGCGGCGAATGGCAGATCTCCCGGGAAAGCAACCTGCCGCACCTGTTCGATGATTGCGAACGCGGCGCTGTGCCCGCCCTGGGCGAAGCCTATGGCTTGGACGTGGTCATCGACCCGCTACTGACCCGGCAGAAAGACATCTATCTGGAAGCCGGCAACCACACCAATCTGTTGCGCATGGAAATGCCGCAGTTTCTGAAAATGGTGCCGCACGCCGAGGTGCGTGAATTGAGCCAATGAGTTTTGTGGAGTCAGTGACATCGCCTTCGCGGGCAAGCCTCGCTCCTACAGGATCACGCTGTCACCTGTAGGAGCGAGGCTTGCCCGCGAATGACTGCGCAGCAGTCACCCCATCATTTGCCATAAAAAGGAGCCCGACATGGAATCCCCAACCCACAACCTCCCCTCGCTGTTCAAGCAACTCGGCCTGCCGGACGACGCCGAAAGCATCGATAAATTCATCGCCACTCACTCACCGCTCAAGCCCGAATTGCATCTGGCCGATGCGTTTTTCTGGAACGAGAGCCAGGCTCAGTTATTGCGGGAGGAGATTCTGGATGATGCCGATTGGGCGGAGGTGGTGGATCAGCTGGATGTGCTGATGAGGAAGGGGCGGGGGGTGTAACCATCTGAGCGCAAGACCTTGTCACAGCTTTTCTGAAAGGTGTTACCTGAGCTGAAGTAGCTTTCATGGCGTTGAGTCCAACCATGAGACCGAGTCATGCAGCGTGTTTTGGCAGAAAGAGTCATCAGCATCTCTGAACTCGCGAAAAACGCAGGAACTATAGTGCGTGAGGCGCAAGACAGGCCTGTGGCGGTGATTGAAAAAAATCAGATCAAGGCCTCTCTGGTTTCGGCAGAGCTTTTCGAAACGATGCTGGTGCGTCTGGGCGATTTCAACCAGGGGTCCGGTTGAATGTCGTAAAACGGTCCGTCCGGCTACAGAATTGTTTCAAAACTTGACCAACTTTCCCCTCCAATGCCATATTGATAGTTAGCAAACTAACAGTGTGCATTTCCCCTCGTGCCGAAAAACCTCGACGCTCTCCAGATGAACATCAGCAGCTCCATGGTGGTGGCCGCGCGGCATTGGCGGAAGATCTGCCAGACCACGCTGGTCAACTATGGGATTTCCGAAGCCTGCGCCGTCCCGTTGTTGATGATCGGGCGCCTGGGCGAGGGTGTGCGACAGGTGACGGTGGCGCAGGCGGCTGGGATGGAGAGTCCGTCGCTGGTGCGTCTGCTCGATCAGCTGTGTCACGCCGGTTACGTCTGTCGCACTGAAGACGTCCATGACCGCCGCGCCAAATGCCTGAGCCTCACCGAAACCGGTCGGGAGTTGGTGCAGGCTGTCGAAATCGAGCTGGTGCGTTTGCGCAATGAGGTGCTCGAAGGGATCGACCGCAGTGATCTGGAAGCGACGTTGCGGGTGCTGCTAGCCTTTGAAGCGGCCAACCCGCCATCGGTGGCCAACCCTTGAGCGGATTTTTCACCGGCGTTCCTCCGGCGCGGGACTGGTTCTACGGAGTGCGCACGTTCGCGGCGTCGATGATTGCGCTGTACATCGCCATGCTCATGCAAATGCCGCGTCCGTATTGGGCGATGGCCACGGTGTATATCGTTTCCAGCCCTTTTGTCGGCCCCACCAGTTCCAAGGCGTTGTACCGGGCGGTCGGCACCTTGCTCGGTGCGGCGGCCGCGGTTTTTTTCGTGCCGATGTTTGTCCAGAGCCCGTATGTGCTGGTGGTCGTGATCGCGCTGTGGACGGGGACGTTGCTGTTCCTGTCTTTGCATCTGCGCACGGCCAACAGTTATGCGCTGATGCTTGCCGGTTACACCCTGCCGCTGATCGCTCTGCCGGTTGTGGATAACCCGTTGGCGGTGTGGGATGTCGCGGAAGCGCGAACCGAAGAAATCTTTCTCGGCATCGCGGTGGCGGCCGTGGTCGGTGCCATGTTCTGGCCCCGGCGGCTGGCGCCGGTGTTCAACGATTCGGTGAACAAATGGTTCGCCGATGCCTCGACTTACAGCCTGCGTTTCCTCAGCCGCGACGTGCAACCTGATGAAGTCAGCGCCTTGCGCTCGGCGATGGTGGCGACGTTCAACAGCCTGGAATTGATGATCGGCCAGCTGCCCCACGAAGGCGCGCGGCCGCAGACGGTGCGTAATACCAAGGAACTGCGCGGCCGCATGATTCACCTGCTGCCCGTGATCGATGCCCTCGACGACGCGCTCTATGCCCTCGAACGCAGAACGCCCGAGCTTGTGGATAAGTTCGCGCCGCTGCTGACGGCGACCACCGAATGGCTGAATCACAAGGATGCCGACCTCGGCCGCTGGCAGGCGCTGAAAGATCAACTTGAGGCCTTGCAACCGTCCGCCGAAGCGCTGAATGGCCGCAAGCAACTGCTGTTTTCCAACGCCCTGTATCGCCTCGGCGAGTGGATCGACTTGTGGCAAGACTGCCGCAGCCTGCAATACGCCATTCAATGCGAAAGCCAGGACAGCTGGCGCGCGGTGTATCGGCACTGGCGCCTGGGCCGCCTGTCGCCGTTTCTCGACCGGGGGCTGATGCTTTATTCGGCGGCGTCCACGGTGACCGCGATTATTGTCGCCTCGGTGCTATGGATCCTGCTCGGCTGGACCGATGGCGGCGCTGCGGTGATTCTGGCGGCGGTGGCGTGCAGCTTCTTCGCCTCGATGGACGACCCGGCGCCGCAGATTTTCCGGTTCTTTTTCTGGACCGCGATGTCGGTGTTGTTCGCCAGTCTTTATCTGTTCCTGATCCTGCCCAACCTGCATGATTTTCCGATGCTGGTGCTGGCGTTTTCTGTGCCGTTCATTTGCATCGGCACCCTGACGGTCAAGCCGCAGTTTTACCTGGGCATGCTGCTGACGCTGGTCAACACCTCGTCGTTCATCAGCATTCAGGGCGCTTACGACGCGGATTTCCTCAGCTTCGCCAACTCCAACCTCGCCGGCCCCGTCGGCTTGCTGTTTGCCTTTGTCTGGACGCTGATCGCCCGGCCATTCGGTGCGGAACTGGCGGCCAAGCGCCTGACCCGTTTCAGCTGGCGCGACATCGTCAGCCTGACCGAGCCGGCCACGCTGGCCGAACACCGGCACTTGGGCGTGCAGATGCTCGATCGCCTGATGCAGCATCTGCCGCGCCTGGCCATGACCGGGCAAGACACCGGCATCGCGCTGCGGGAAGTGCGCGTAGCGCTGAACCTGCTCGACTTGCTGGCTTACACGCCGCGAGTGCTCGGCGCCCCGCAAGTGCTGCTGCATCAAGTAGTGGCCGAGGTTGGCGAGTATTTCAAGGCGTGCCTGAAGGCGGGCGAGCGATTGCCGGCACCGAGCCCGCTGCTGATGACCCTCGACCGCACCCGCCGCGCCCTCAACACCGAGTGCGATGACGGCGCGCGTCTGCACCTGTTGCATGCCCTGAGCGGCCTGCGCCTGTCGCTGCTGCCAGGGGTGGAATTCGTCGCCTTGGGCGAACTCGAAGAACCGCTTCCCCATGGCATCGATGGAGCGCCTTTATGATCGGTGATCTGGATATCAGCGGGGTCTTCCTGCCCACGTTGCTGGTGCTGATGGGCATTACGTATCTGTTGTTCCTGTTGGTGCACGGGCTGCTGACACGCCTGCACTTTTACCGTCTGGTCTGGCACCGGGCATTGTTTAACGTGGCTCTCTACGCCTTGCTGCTTGGTGCCGTGGACTCACTCAGTCGATACCTGATGACATGAAAAAACCTTTTTTGACCCTCGGTCGCGTGGTCCTGACCTTGCTGATCGTGACCTTCGCCGTCGTCGTGGTCTGGCGCATGGTGATGTATTACATGTTCGCGCCCTGGACCCGGGACGGGCACATCCGCGCCGACATCGTGCAGATCGCGCCGGACGTTTCCGGGCTGATCCAGCAAGTGCAGGTGCGTGACAACCAATTGGTGAAACGCGGCCAAGTGCTGTTCAGCATCGACCAGGACCGATTCAAACTGGCTTTGCGTCAGGCGAAAGCGGCGGTCGCCGACCGTCAGGAAACCCTGGCCCAGGCGCAACGTGAAGCCAAGCGTAACCGCGGCCTGGGCAATCTGGTGCCGGGCGAGCAACTGGAAGAAAGCCAGTCGCGGGTCGCTCGCGCCGAAGTTGCGCTGATGGAAGCTCAGGTGGCGGTGGACAGCGCCCAGCTCAACCTGGACCGCTCGACCATTCGCAGCCCGGTGGATGGTTATGTCAACGACCGTGCGCCGCGTGCGCAGGAATTCGTCACCGCCGGGCGTCCGGTGTTGTCGGTGGTGGACAGTAATTCGTTCCACATCGACGGTTATTTCGAAGAAACCAAACTCGACGGCATTCACGTCGGCCAGTCGGTCGACATCCGCGTGGTCGGCGACCGCGCGCGTTTGCGTGGCCACGTGGAAAGCATCGTCGCCGGCATCGAGGACCGCGACCGCAGCAGCGGCAGCAACCTGCTGCCCAACGTCAATCCGGCCTTCAGCTGGGTGCGCCTGGCCCAGCGGATTCCGGTGCGGATTGCCTTCGACGACGTACCGGCGGATTTCCGCATGATCGCCGGGCGCACCGCCACGGTATCGATCATGGAAGACCAGCCGCAGGAGCCCGCGAAATGAGCAGGGCCTCGGGTTTGGCTGTCGTCGGATTAGGCGTGTTGCTGTCGGCCTGTCAGGTGGTCGGGCCGGATTATCACCTGCCGGACGACGCGGCCATCCACCGTGAAGACTTGCAGGGTGAATTGGCGGTGAACGGTAAAAATGTCGTTTCGGCCTCGGTGCCCGCCGATTGGTGGCGCCTGTATCAGGATCCGCGCCTGGACCAATTGGTGCAGCAGGCCATGGTCACCAATACCGATTTGCGCGTGGCGGCGGCGAGCCTTTCCCGGGCCCGTGCTCAGGTTGACGAAGCGCAGGCGGCGGGCGGCTGGAGCGGCGGCGTGAAAATGGGCGCCCAGCGTTTGCAGGAGTCCGGCGAAGCCTTCTTGCTGGCGGATAAAGTGCCCGTGGCCAATGTTGGCGACATCGGTATTACTACCTCGTATCAGTTCGACCTGTTTGGCACCTTGCAGCGCGGCATCGAAGCGGCCAAGGCCAATGCCGACGCGACCCAGGCTGCCGCCGATACCGCACGCATCACCTTGGTGGCCGATGTGGTTCGGGCCTACACCCAAGTGTGTGCGGCCAATGAAGAGCAGGAAATCGCCCAGCATTCCCTCGACCTGCAAGCCCAAGGCACGACCCTGATCCAGCGTCTGCGCGACGCCGGGCGCGGCGATGAAACCCAGGTCACGCGCTCGCAAACCCAATTCAAATCCTTGCGCGCCGACATGCCGCGCTATGAAGCGGCGCGCCAGGCGGGTTTGTTCCGTTTGTCGATGCTGTTGGCCAAACCGGTCGATCAGTTGCCGGCCGGGACCGCCACCTGCAACGAACTGCCGAAAATCACTCAATTATTGCCGGTCGGTGACGGCGCCGCTTTGCTCAAGCGCCGGCCCGATGTGCGCCAGGCCGAGCGCCGTCTGGCCGCCGCGACCGCTGGCATCGGCATCGCCACCGGCGAGTTGTACCCGGACATCAGCATCGGCGCGACCGTCGGCACCGTCGGCATCCTGGAAAACCTCGGCAAACCGGCAACCAACCGCTGGGGCTTTGGTCCGTTGCTGACCTGGACTGTGCCGTCCAATGGTTCCCGGGCGCGAATCCGTGAGGCAGAAGCGGCGACCCAAGGCACGCTTGCGCATTTCGACGGCGTGGTGCTCAACGCCATCCGCGAAACCCAGACCAGCCTGGCGCAATACTCCGCGCTGCTGCAACGCCGCGATGCGTTGGCCGATGCCGAACAATCGGCACAACTGGCCGCCGACCAGACCCACCGCTTCTTCCAGGCCGGCCGCGCATCGTTCCTGGCGGACCTGCAAGCCACCCGCACCTACACCGATGTACGGGCGCAATTGGCCTCCGCGAACACGCAAGTTGCCATGAGCCAGATCGATCTGTTCCTCGCGTTGGGCGGTGGCTGGGAAAGCGGACGAACGCAAGCGTCACAACCCGGCAAACCCTGAGGCCGTTGCTATGCTTTGATTTGATGACGTCGCGCGTCGATTTCATCGATCAAGGCTCGCGTTGGTCATGGGGATCTAATAATGAAAAACCCTTATGCTCCCGGCTTCTGGTGCGCTATTGCGGCATTGGTTCTGCTGTCGGCCACCTATTTCTACGGCATCATGCTGGCCCACCAGATCGACAAGGCTCTGGTGTTCCTCGACAGCGCAGCCGCGCTGATTGCCGTGATGGCAATCGTCGTAGTGGCCTGGGCCTCAGTCCAGGGCCAGCGCATCAAGAAAAGACAACTCGAACAAGGCAAGACCCGGGTGCTGATCTGGGACACCAAGGTGGCTTTGCGTCGGGTCGAAACGGTGTTTGACCGCTATTTCTGGGGCAGTTACTGGCAACCGGGGCGCACGTTCCAGGAAGTCATGGGCGAACTCACCGGCACGCCACTGGAAAAAAGCCTCGATACGTTGAAGAAACAATGCCTCGAACTGGACAAGCAAGTCTCCGAAGACGGCAGGCACTGGCTGAACAACGCCCGCGAACTCTCCGATGTCGCCGCCGCCATGGCCCGCGAACGCTATCAGCTGGACTTCTGCGATCCCCGTGCGGACGTGACGGGCGGGGCGGTAATCAATCGCGATTTTGAAGTGCTGGTGTATACGTGGACGGCGCGGCTCAAAAGCTTTGATCACCAGCTGGATGAGATGGAAGTTCAGTATTCTTGAATTGATGTTGTCGGTATTGACGCCTTCGCGGGCAAGCCTCGCTCCTACAAGGATCATGCGATACCTGTAGGAGCGAGGCTTGCCCGCGAACGCGATTTCATGACCGCCGAAACTCTCGGCCCGTGCACGCGGTCCATAGACACTCTTTAACCTTTAAACATTGGGCCACCCGGTGCGCCTGATGCTAATCTCCCTCGCACTTTCAGCGCAGTCGTGACCGCAACCCGTCAAGGGTTCAGGGAAGACGACCACATTTTCAACAACGGACATTGATCGGGTAATTCATGAATAAATCAGCAGGCGTGCTTCTTGGAATCGTCGTTGCCATCGGTGCAATCAGCGCCGGTGGTGCCTGGTACACCGGCACCAAAATCGAAGGCGTGCTGAATACCTCGATCGCTGACGCCAACAAAGAGCTGAAAGCCGCGCTGGTGGGTTCCAACGGCACGGCATCGCTGGAACTGGTCTCGCTGGAGCGCCACGTGTTCAGCAGCACCGCGCACTATCGCCTCAAGGGCGAAGGTGAAATGTTTGGCGAAGCGCCGGTCGAGTTGCTGTTCGTCGACCACATCGAACACGGACCGCTGCCGTTCTCGCGTCTGATGTCGCTGAAATGGCTGCCGGTCATGGCCACCAGTCACTACGAACTGGAAAGAACGCCAACCACCGAGAAATGGTTCGCCGCTGCCAAGGACCAGTCGCCGCTCAAGGGCCTGGTGAATATCGGGTACGACAATTCCACCAACGGCACGCTCGAATTGCTGCCGCTGGACGTGGCGCTGGACGCCACCTCCCACCTGAAGTTTTCCGGTCTGAACCTCGACGTCGCCGCCAGCGCCCAAGCCCAAAAGGTCAAGGCTGACGGCTACATGGACAGCCTGACGCTGACCACGGTGGCTGAAGACCAGACACCCGTGAAGGTCGAGCTGAACGGCCTGACCGTGGCCAGCAACCTGACCAAAAGCACCTACGGTTATTACGTCGGCGACAACACCCTGGAGGTGACCGACAGCAAAACCACCTTCGGCGCCAAACAGTCGGTACTGGGCTTCAAGAAATTTGAAATGAAAAACCACACCGAAGAGTCGGGCACCAGCGCTTCGGGGCGCGCCGATTACAAGGTGGGCGAGGTGTCGTTGAATGGCAAAACGTTCGGTTCTGCGCAGATGGCCATGAGCCTGAAAAACCTCGACATCCCGGCGACCATGTCGCTGATGCAGATCTACCAGACCAAATTGCAGCCCTACGAGAAGGCCGCCGCCGAAGCCGCTGCCGCCGGTGAACCGGCGCCAGAACTGGTGTTGACCCCGGAAGAAGAAGCACAGGTCAAAATCGGTCTGGAAAAACTGCTCGCGGCTGGCCCGCAGGTAGCCCTGGAGAATCTGTCGTTCAAATCCACCAACGGTGAAAGCCGCGCCAACCTGGTGCTCGACCTGACCAAACCGCAGTCCATGGACCTGCCGCCAGACCAGTTGACCCAACAACTGATTGCGCTGCTGGATTTCAATCTGAAAGTGTCCAAGCCAATGCTCGTTGACCTGTTCACTGTGCAATCGCAGATTGACGGTCAGACCGACGCCAAGCTCATCGCCGATCAGGCAACGGCGACTGCTGACATGTTCAGCAGCATGGCGGTCGGTACGCAACTGGCCAAGCTGGAGGGCAACGATGTCGTCACCAAATTGCATTACGCCAACAACCAGGTGGAATTCAATGGCCAGAAAATGACCGTTGAACAATTTGTCGGCTTCGTGATGAGCAAACTCGGCGGCGTTGCACCGATTCAGTAATACCGCTCGCTTCATGGCAACGCCCGGTCTCTGCGAACGCAGGCACCGGGCGTTTTGCTGTCCGCTGTTTAAACCTAATCCACATCCCGAATCAACAGCCACGCCTCATCCACCGGCAGCGGTTGCTTCATCCGTTCAGCGAGCATCGCCATCGCCCGCTCTTTGTCGCAGGCAACAGCCGCCACCACCACGCCGTTCTTGCTGAACAGGCCGATAAAGGGTGGATGGTCAGGGTTGCCTTTGAACTCGACTTCGTCCCAGCTTTCGGCGTGGCCGAGGTAGTCGTAATTTTTGCCGAAGTGCCAGGTCCAGAAATACGGCACGTCGAGGTAGTGCTCGTCGCCGCCCAGCATGTTCGCCGCCGCGATCCGCGCCTGTTGCTGGGCCAGGCGCCAGTGTTCGATGCGCTGGGGCTGGCCGTTGAGCGGGAAGGTCGCGATATCACCCGCCGCCCAGAGCCCGTCGGCCACGCGCATGCCGCCGTCGGCCTGCAGTGAACGGTCTTTTTCCTTGGGCAGGTCGGCAAACGGATCCGTCGCCGGGCTGACGCCTATGCCGACGAGCACCAGATCGGCAGGCAAACGTTGACCGTTTTCCAGTTTCACCGCTTCGACCTTGCCCGCGCCTTCGATTTGCGCGGCTTCGCTGTCGGTATGAAACACCACGCCGTTGGCCACGTGCCGGGCACGAATCGCTTTGCCGACCGCTTCGCCAAACTGCTTGACGAACGGCACTGCGTGGCGCGCCAGCACGGTGACCTCCAGACCGTATTGGCGCAGGGCCGACGCGGACTCCAGGGCAATAAAGCTATCGCCGATGATCACCACCCGTTGGCCGGGTTTTGCAGCGTTCAGAATCCGCGTCGCCTGATCCTTGGAGCGCAGCAGGAAGACTTGCGGCAAGTCGGCGCCTGGCAACGTGAGGGGGTTGGGTGTGCCGCCGGTCGCGAGCAGCGCGGCGTCATAGGTCAGTGACTGACCGTCGGCCAGTCGCAGTGTTTTGTTGGCCGTATCCAGGCTCGCCACTTCACCGTTTATTCGCTCGATGCGCTGCTCGCGGTAAAAGTGTTCATCCCGTAGCGGCGGGACTTCTTCGGGCGGCATTTCCCCGGCAATCACGAATTTGCTCAGCACTGTGCGGTCGTAACCGGCGTCGGCTTCACGGTCGATCAGCACGACACGGCCGCCAAAGCCTTTTTCGCGCAATGCCGCTGCTCCCGCCGTGCCGGCGGCCCCGGCTCCGATGATCACAAACGTACGCTCATCATCGGCTGGCGGGGTGTGGGGATCCGAGAGCGGCTGATCGTCGACCCAGACCTCGTCATCACGCATCTCCAGGGGATAGCGCTTGAGGCTGTCCAGAGACGGCGGATCACACAGCCCGCCATCCTCGATCCGATACGCGGCTTTGTGCCACGGACAGATCAGACGCCCATGGCACAGCGCACCCTCGGCCAGCGGCGCCCCGGCGTGGGGGCATTCACCTTGATAGGCGCGCAATTGATCGCCGACCCGTAGCAAAACTATCTTGGTGTCCGCGATCCGTACTTCCAGGCCTCGGTTTTCGGGCACATCGGCAAAACGGGCGACGCGGTGCAGGGCCATGATCATTCTCCAGGCGGGCGTTTCACTTAAGAGTTTGGCCTTAGTCCCGAGGTTCAGCCAATTCCCACTGCCACCGCACCAACGGTACGGCTATAGTTCGCAGGCCGACGAAGGCCCCATCCGCACAAGGTGCTCCGGAATGACCCGATTGACCTCTCTGAACCCTTGGCTGGCAGCCGTTGCAGTCGCCCTTTGCGTGCAATTTCCGGCGCAGGCCCAAGAGCGTTTCACCGTCAGCATTCCCGGTGTTTCGGATAACCGCCTGTTCACCTCGGCGGCGGCCAGCGACGCCAGCGGCTGCGGCGGCAAGAATCAGTCCCCGGCCCTGAGCTGGAACGCCGGCCCCCAGGGCACCTTGAGCTACGCCATCGTCATGCACGACCCGGACGGCCAGAAAGGCCTTGGGGTCGATCACTGGATTCACTACGGCATCAAAGCCACGACCCGTCAGATCCCGGCCGGAGTGGGCGCCAAATCCGCGCTAGAAGGTATGGGCGGCAGCAACAGCAAAGGCACCACCGGCTACATCGGTCCTTGCCCTCCCGTCGGCGACAGCTCCCACCACTACATTATCCAGCTCTACGCCCTGGACCTCGCTCCGGACGCCTTGCCCGCCGGCCTGACGCGTGCGCAGCTGCTTGAGAAAATCAAAGGCCATGTGCTGAAAAACAGCAGTGTGGTGCGGCGTTATCACCGCTGAGATTAATTTTTCAGCCGGGTTAACCCGAACCTGGACGGGGGCTCGTCTCAGAGGATGAATGGATCAATTTCCTCCTGAGGTCAGCCCCCATGTCCCTCCCTCTGCATTTCCTCCGCCCGGCCGCCCAGGGTTTCACCGTCGGGTTGCTGTTGGCCGTTGCCGGTTGCGGCGCTTCCTCTAAACCTGAGTCCGCCGCTGTGTCGCCACCGGCTCAAGGTGCACTGAAGACTGAGGCGCTGGTGCGCAGCGAGTCTGTTGCCGCGGATGCCTCGATGGCCAAACGCAGCGCCCGTCCAGCCCCCATGGCGAGCTTTGCGCCTGAGGTGGCTGCGCCGGGTTATCGGGATGAGCAGCGCGAGCAATATCAGGCATTGGCGGATAACCCGATTCACAGTGTGGCCGAGGCGCCGGTCTCGACCTTCAGCGCCGATGTCGATACCGGCGCTTACGCCAATGTCCGCCGCTTGCTGAATCAGGGGCGCCTGCCGCCCGAAGGCGCAGTGCGGCTGGAAGAACTGGTCAATTACTTTCCCTACGACTACGCGCTGCCCACGGACGGCTCGCCTTTTGGCGTGACCACTGAACTGGCGCCATCGCCATGGAGTCCGCATACCCGTTTGCTGCGCATTGGTATCAAAGCCTCGGACCGCGCAGTCGCGGAACTGGCCCCGGCCAACCTGGTGTTTTTGGTGGACGTCTCCGGCTCGATGGACCGTCGCGAAGGTTTGCCACTGGTCAAAAGCACCCTGAAATTGCTGGTCGATCAACTGCGCGAGCAGGACCGGGTGTCTTTGGTGGTCTACGCCGGCGATTCGCGTGTGGTTCTAGAGCCGACTTCTGGACGGGAAAAAGCGAAGATTCGTACAGCGATTGATCAATTGACCGCCGGTGGCTCGACGGCGGGTGCCTCGGGCATCGAATTGGCCTACCAGATGGCGCAACAAGCCTTCATTCCCAAAGGCATTAACCGCATCCTGCTGGCCACGGACGGTGACTTCAACGTCGGCATCAGCGACTTCGACAGCCTCAAGCAAATGGCTGTGGATAAACGCAAGACTGGCGTTTCCCTGACCACCTTGGGTTTTGGTGTGGATAACTACAATGAACACCTGATGGAACAACTGGCCGACGCCGGTGATGGCAACTACGCCTACATCGACAACCTGCGCGAGGCGCGCAAAGTGCTGGTGGATCAACTCGGTTCAACCCTCGCGGTGGTGGCGAAAAACGTGAAGCTGCAAGTGGAGTTCAACCCGGCGCAGGTCAGCGAATATCGGCTGCTGGGGTATGAGAACCGGGCGCTGAAGCGTGAGGATTTCAGCAATGACAAAGTCGATGCCGGTGAAATCGGTGCAGGACACACGGTGACGGCGTTGTACGAAATCGTGCCCAAGGGCGAGAAGGGCTGGCTGGAGCCGTTGCGGTATGGCAAGGCTGAGCCGGTGGCTTCCGGTACAACTGGGGAGTTGGCGATGCTGCGTGTGCGATATCAGCTGCCGGGAGGTGGGAAAAGTCGCTTGATCGAACGGCCGATTGCGGGTGATTCGGTCGGCAACGCCAGTGATGACCTGCGCTTCGCGTCGGCTGTGGCGGCGTTTTCCCAGCAGCTCAAGGACGGGCGTTACACCGGTGATTTCAGCCTGAAAGACACCGAAGCCTTGGCGCGCGGTGCACGGGGCGACGACCCATTCGGTCTGCGCGCCGAGTTCGTGCAATTGGTTGAGTTGGCGCAGAGCCTGCGAACCACTACCACCGCCTCCAACACTGAGTCGCATAAAGGAGCTTATAACTGACATGTCCGCGCCTGAACCGAGCGACGAATCGCTACTGGCCCGGTACCGCGCAGGCGACGGGCCAGCGTTCGAGATCTTGTACGCCCGTCATCGCCAAGGCCTCTACCGATTCCTCTTCGGTTTGAGCGGCAGGCCTGAACTGGCCGAAGAGGTTTACCAGGACACCTGGCTGAGCCTGATCCGCAGCACCAGTCAGCCACAAGGCCGGGCGAATTTTCGTACATGGCTCTATCAGATTGCCCGCAACCGATTGATCGATCACTGGCGCAAACATGGCATTCACAACCCTTTGCACGACAGCTACGACGAACAAACCCACGCCGTGATTGATGAGGCGACCGATCCCGAACAACTGCTGAGCCTGAGCCGCGACAGCCAACGCCTCGAAACCGCGTTGCACGACCTGCCCGCCGACCAGCGCGAAGTGTTCCTGCTGCGCGCCCACGGCGATCTCGACCTGCCGCAGATCGCCGCCCTCACCGAAACACCCCTGGAAACCGTCAAGAGTCGCTTGCGCTATGCCCAGCAAAAACTGCGTCGGCTGCTGGCCGAGGAGGTACTGACATGACTGACGCCCGTAAAACACCGGAAGACCAAGTGCTTCAGCATTACCGTGAACACGTGGCTGACGAACCACCGGCTCATCTGGATGCATTCATCCTGGCTGCTGCACACCGTGAAACACCTGCGCACAAACCGAACTTGTGGCAACGCTGGGTCCAGGCTTGCCAAAAACCTCGATGGCAGGTCGCATTCGCCAGCCTCGTTGGCGTCGCCTTCATGTTGGCGCTGGTGCAGCGTACGCCTGAGCAAGTGCCAACTTTGGATTCCAGCCCTGCACCCAAAACCTCGTCTTTTGCGGCCAAGAAAGAAGCTGCAGAAGCGCCGGCATCGGTTGCCCGCTCAATGGCGGCCCCGGCCGGCGCGATGTCCGCGCCTGCGCCCGCACCCGTAGCGCCAATGGCCGAGTTGGCTGCGCCCGCGCAGAGCGAATCGATCAGCGCTGACATGGTGGAAGAAGCAAAAGTGAGCAAACGCCCAGGGGAGGCGCCGGCGAAGTTTATCGACGACCAGTTACGTGAAGTGATTCGCTTGCAAAATGCCGGTCAAACCAAAGCAGCTGATGAGCTGATGGCGACCTTGCACAATCGCTTTCCCAAGGAAAATCTCGCGGCTCGGCTCAAGGAATTGCAGAGAAACTGAGCAGCAGGGCGGTCGTCCATTTGGCAACGAGCCCCGAAAGCGCGCACTATCGGCCTATAGCCGATGCGTTGGAGGATGCCGTGGCAAAAAAAATCGACCGCATCGCCCAAATGCTCAACTGCCCGGAAAAGGGAGAGGTATTGCGGCGCGCTGTGACGGAGAGTCGTAAGGAGTTTCTGCTGGCGAAGCAGGCAGAGGAAGCGCTGGAGGAAGACGTTCTTGACGATGAAGAGGTTGAGGACGAAGAGGATGATGAGTATGACGAGTTTGATTGGACGACGGAATGAAAGACCACATTATGCTCGTTTGTGAATCTGACACCTTGGTTGCTCAGCGCTCGTCCTACACGGAATCACAGCAGATGGCAGTTCGGTTACAAGCTAAGGCTATTGAAGCTAGCTGTAATGATCCGCGTCCAAATATCGCCGCCGAAACAGTGTTTGCGGAGCTTTATGTGCTCATTGATGACATTGAGGCTAAGCAAAGCAGGACGGGACACCGCCCACAAAAAAGCCCCAGTCCTTAAGGCCTGAGGCTTTCTCGTTTCTACTAGTATGGTGCACCAGGCGGGATTCGAACCCACGACCCCTGCCTTCGGAGTCCTAAAAGTCGACGTTTAGAATCAATACGTTAGCTCGGATTAGCTGGGAAATCAATCGGTTGCGTTGGTTGGGGTTAGCTGGATTTCGCTCCTGTTAGCGGGGCGAGTGTGGCAATTTTGTGGCATTTGTTCATTAGTTTTCTCCCCTCACCTTAATCGACTGGCTCCATCCAGATTAGCTGATAGGGTAGGGCAACTGTCGGTTGAAACAGACGGGGGCGATCAACCCGAACCGACAATAGACACACTGCCTAAGATTTTTGTAACCTTCGTATAGGTCTAGCCGCTTTCCTCCTTAGCAGTGGAGCTGTACGGCCAATTCAGCATCCAGAAAATTCAAGGAAAGAGAATGAGCAGTATCGCACCACAAGAGTTGATAATTTCTGGTGTTGTTTTTCATGGCAATACACCTTTTGCTTCGATAGGTGACGTACGCCTCCACCCTGGCGCGAATAAAACCGGCTATATTGATGGTTACATTTTTGATGGCCAGAAGTGGCGCAGCTTGGATTTAGTATCGTTCGGTGCTGCTTCCAGAAACTTCGGAGGGACTGGGGAAATTGGCTCTGTTATGCGAAAAATAGACTCCATAGTCTCTGGTCGAAAAGGTACGCCGGTACATTACGAACTCGCGCCTTCCGGAAAAAAGAGTCGGTATGTGTTCCGCGGCACTTTTCCCTCAAAGTTTCAGGCGTCGTGGTACTGAGAGTGAGTGCAATAGAGATCAATCTATAATGCTCTGACTGCCATTCACTTTTTCCCTGGGCATCCAAAAGCAGCACTTCTGGACAATCGTTTCAATTGTTCAATCCAGCGCGCCAGGCACTCTCCGAAAAATAATTCGTCGGGTGTGTCTAGCCGGGGTTCGCCGATTACCCCAGACTCACAATATCGCCTAAGATTAGCTCTAACTGTCATTTAGTTACGTCGTTTAGCGACAGTCCGCTTTGTCCGGGCTGCATGAAAAAAACCGTAATTAATATGTTAATCGTAGCGGGAATCCAGCTGGTCGCGCTACGCCTCACTCGCGGAAAACAGCCAGTTTTTCGTATAGCTAGAGCGTCCTCTTCTTGTCTCGCGGGCTGAAGTGTGGTGCAAGATATCGTGGGAGCTGGAGCAAAAATATTTCCAGCTCTCCTAGAAGGCTTTGAAAACTGTTCGTTTCCACTAGATAGGCGGCAGCCCCAACTCTTTGAGAAAGCTATTATGAGCCTCAGCCGCTTTTGCGGCACGTTTTTCAATTTCCTTCAGTTCAGCGTTCACAACCTGTAGATCAATTTTTTCCTCCGCTGTAGCGGCGCTGACGTAACGGGAAATATTTAGGTTGAAATCATTTTTTCCGATCTCCTCCATCGACACCCGCCGAGAGTAGCGTGCTTCCTCATTACGATATTGGTAGGTGGTCACTATCTTATCGATATGTTCCGGCAACAGACGGTTTTGGCGTTTACCCTTTTCGAAATTGCCTTCAGAGTTAGCGTTAATGAATAGGACGTCATCGGATTTTTTGCATCTCTTCAAAACAAGTATGCAGACGGGGATGCCGGTGGAGAAAAACAGATTGGCGGGCAGACCGATCACGGTGTCGATATGACCGTCTTTGAGTAGCTTAGTGCGGATACGCTCTTCTGCACCGCCACGGAAAAGTACACCGTGGGGCAGGATGATCGCCATCACACCGCTGTCGCTGAGGAAGTGAAAACCGTGCAATAGAAAGGCGAAATCGGCTGCGGACTTCGGCGCAAGGCCATAATTTTTGAAACGAAAATTTTCGCCCAATGCTTCGGTGGGTTCCCAGCGGTAGCTGAAAGGTGGATTAGCCACCACGGCGTCGAACTGCATCTTTTTCGCTGGGTTCATCTCATTAAGGATTTCCCAGTCGTTGAGCAGTGAATCACCGTGGTGTATCTCGAACTCGGTATCCTTGACGCCATGAAGTAGCATGTTCATGCGCGCTAGGTTATAGGTGGTGATATTTTTTTCTTGCCCATAAATCTTTCCAATAGTTCCACCTTCTTCACGAAGCTGCTTCCTTACATTGAGCAGCAGCGAACCTGAACCACAGGCGAAGTCCAACACCCTACTCAGCTTTTTCTTTTTGCCGTTAGCTGGTTCTTGGCTGTCCAGCGTGACGATTTCGGAAAGAATGGTGGAAATCTGTTGAGGGGTATAAAACTCGCCCGCCTTCTTTCCAGAACCTGCGGCGAATTCGCCGATCAGGTATTCATAAGCATCGCCCAAGATATCGGTGTCGGTGCTGAATTTCGAGATGCCTTCAGCGATCTTCTGAATGATGGTACAAAGCTTGGCGTTCCGGTCTGCCGGTTTTTTGCCAAGCTTCTCGGAATGCAAGTTGATTTCGGAAAACAGCCCCTGAAACGTACTCTCGAATGATTTCTCCTCGATGTACTTGAACCCCTTCCACAGGGTATCCAGCAAGTCATGATGATGCGTACGTGCCATCTCGGCAACGCTGCTCCAAAGGTATTGCGGTTCAATCACATAGTGCACCTTGAGGCGCATCTGTTTTTCAAAGTCTTCGATATCTGCGGCATTTTCTTCGTACCAAATTGCCAGTGGTGAGCGCCTATCTCCTCCTTGGGGTGTGGGATAGTCTTTGCCTAACTCCCTTTTCGCTGCCATTTCGTAGTTGTCCGAGAGGTAGCGTAAAAACAGGAACGACAGCATATAGTCGCGGAAGTCATCCGCATTCATCGCGCCACGTAAATGGTCGGCAATATCCCAAAGGGCTTTACCGAGGTTGTTAAGTTCTTGTTTAGTCATAGTTGAATCAGCTACTCACAATTTAGGGGTGGATTTCTGGCAAGTCAAACGCATAGCGACTCAGAAATCCCTGTAAGATATTTTTAAATAGTTGCTTGTTATCTTCAGTCAACTCTTTTGGGTCGAATAGTGAATAATCGCTGTGGCTTAAGAGATTCAAGGCGCGAGAGAATAAAATTTCATCCTCTATTCCATGAATGCAGCTCGAAAAAGCTTCAAACCCAAAAAAAGAGGATGTTTTTTCTAGAATGCCCCGAAGAACGTTGAAGTGATTAGCATAGAGCCTGCCAGTGTCCGACGCCTTCTTCAACTCGCTGAGCATCGCTACATGATGGAAAAATGGAGTATCGGTAGTTGCTTGTAGGCTATACCCGTTATTATGTGTTCCAAAGATAAAATATGACGTGTGTGCCGTTTTTTTCAGTTCATTACACATCACATTAAAAAACAAACTGTGGTGCGAAGATATAACTGTTTTGACCTTCCCGGCACACCGCCTTAGAAGCTTAGCCAAATCCGATCCAACAGCGATTGCATTATTGTCATCGAGTGATGAGATGGGATCATCAATGTAAAGATATTTTACCCAATTGTAAGCCTCCGCTCCATCTAGCACTAATTCACAGATCGCTAGGTAAATACACCAGATAAATATATTTTCTTCGCCTCGAGATATTTTAATGTTGTTTTGGGTAATTGTTTCTGGTTCGTCAGAGCCAGGCCGAAACTTTGGGTTGACAACCACTTTGCTGAAAGCAATTTTCCAAGTATCGTAATTTATCTTGAAATTAAAAGTGGCATATCTTTCCAGGTATGCGAATATTTTTTCTTCTAACGCAAGCTCCCTAAATCCAGCAAAGAATTTAGAGGCAGAGTTAATGTCTAAAGTCCGTTCAGTATCATTTTCAAGGTCATTATCCCAATTGAAAAGATCTTCAGTGAACGCATTGAAATAAAGTGTGTCCCGACTAATGCCTTTCTTACGCTTGCCTGCGTCCTTAAATTCCATTGATAAGCGAGTTTTGCCAGTGCCGTTATATGCATAAAGTAATACAAAATCGACACCACCGTTAGCAGCGTCTCTCAGGTCATCCCTTAACCGCACTACAGCATTGCGAAGAGTTTTATATTTGTGGATTTTTGGCCTAACACTCATGTATCCGCCTCATCAATGGCCGAGAAAAGCTGCTGCATCAGGCCTTTTTTATGAGTCCTGAGGAATTCGATTTTTTGGGCTTGCTCTATAATAATCTGGTCGATGGAGGTGAGGCAGTCAGCAATTTTTTGCTGTTCCCCACTTTCTATATCCGGATATGAAAATGGTATATTTTTTATTAAAGTCGCACTTAAATTTTCTTGTCCCCCCGGATTACTTATCCTTCTGATCTCATCGTATCGAACAGCAAGGTTCTGGAAGACAAACTCGGTATTCATTCCCTTTTTCAATAAAAGTGCCGCACACGCTTGGTTGGTTGCTGCGTTTATGCCAAGAACTGCTACCTTGCCCCTTGTTTTTCCTTGGCCATACATCGCCATCAATATTGTGTTCTTGGGAAAGATTTTTGCAGGTGAATTACTTAACCCACTTTTAGTGATGTACTCATTCACCTTTTGAATTGTATTGAAATCGATCAGCGTGGTTGAAACCCAGGGAATGTCTCCATTCCAATATTCTGGTATCGCTCTAGATGGTGTTCCCCCAGATGCAATATTGCGACAAATATCTCCGATTGTTGATGTTGTCCACTCTCTTTGATTCCGAAATTCCGGGAAGCGGAGTTTTGGCGCGGTTTCTTCTCCGGAGGGGAGGAGTTGCTGCATTAGGCCTTTTTTATAGGTCTTGAGGGAATCGATTTTTTGGGTTTGAACGATGATCAACTCATCGATTGAGGAAATGCAATCGGCGATTTTTTGTTGTTCGGCCGGCTTCGGAACTGCAACTTTTATTTTCCCGATATTGGATTTTGACAGGCTTGGAACACCACCTGCTTCATTATGGCTTACCCAGTTGATTTGCTGGAAGATTGCATAAATAAATTTTGGCAAGCACTCTTTGAAAGAGTGGGTGTAGAAAAGGGTATCGACAGTCCAAAATTTACCCGCAAGGAAGATTGGATTATCAATTGTGCCTTTTCGACCGATGCAAACACTTTCACCATCATAAAGGTAGTCATTAACTGAAAGCATGTAGCCGCCAGAGCCGTAAACTGGGACGTCACCGCTTGCCAGATGCTTGTAATCTCTTCCATTTCCAATGGTAAACAACTCATTAAAGGTTTTTAGTTCCCACTCCCCGTCATCCCGAAACTTCGGAAAGCGGCGCTCAGGCACCAATCCCTTATTCTCTTGCTTACTCATACGCATTCAATCCCGATATCTCGCGCCCACCCGCAAGCTTTTGCAGATAAGGCACTAGGTCTTCCATCAATGCCAGTTCGGCTTCACGCCTCGCTTTCCAACCCAGCCCTAGTGGGGCAAGTAGGTCAGTGAGCTGTTCGCCGTCGAAGATCATGCGCCCCATAATTGAGTCGACAAAAGCTTGAAGCGTTTCGGTTTGCAGGCCGTGTGTGTTGGCGAGGTTTGCCAAGTCAGCAGCAGCCTTGCGCGTTTTGAATGCCTGATAGCCGTCGTGTATCTCTTTTTCACTCAGCACTTCGCCAGTTTTTAGATTGTTGATGTAGGCGATTATCTCTTCGCGTTCTTCCATCAGGTTCGCGTTTGCGCTAATCAGTTCGATGATCTGGGTGCGGGTCATCTTCTGTTTGCCGGTCTTCTGAGTAGACTTGGCAATCAGCCCCATGATGTAGTCGTAATCGATGAGGCTGGATGCGAACAGCACCAGATCGAACTCCAATTGTTCCACCTCCGGAGAAGTTTCGTCGCCTTTGCCTTGCTTACGTTTGAGTTCTTGCGCGGTATCGAGATACATGGCCTTGAAGCTGCGCAGGCTATCGGTGGGCAGTTTTTCCTCGATGGTCTGTTTACTCTGCTCATCAAGGTCGGTGTATTGCTCTAGTTGGGTCTTGAGCTTTTGCACTTCTTTAAAGTGGTTGATGAATTCCGCTTTAGCAGTGTCGCCCCTGAGGTTGAGTACTTGCGACGGTTCGCAGGGAAGTCCCTTGGCGGCCATAAAGGTTTTCAGCTCGTCCACGGCTGCTTGGTATTGTTCCACTACCTTGGGGGCGGGGTCGACCAGCCAGATTTCCCGCGCTCGGTCTATGGCCGCACCGGAAAAGAGTTTGATGGCGTCGTCTACTTCGCTTTCCTGATAGCGGAAATCGAGGATGTTGCCCCAGGGTTTGCTGTCGTTGAGCACTCGATTGGTGCGTGATAAGGCTTGGATCAGGCCGTGATGTTTAAGATTTTTATCCACGTACAGGGTGTTGAGGTATTTTGAGTCGAAGCCGGTGAGTAGCATGTCCACCACGATGGTGATATCGATCTTGTTTTTACGCGAGTAATCGGCGGTGCTGTATTTCTGATCCTTGATGCGCTGCTGAACATCCTGATAATAGAGGTCGAATTCGTTGATGGTGTGATTGCTGCCGTATTGGCGGTTGTAGTCGTCAATAATGGTTTTTAGCGCGACCTTCTTTTTCTCTGGATCTTGCTTGTTGTCCTCCTTTTCCTGCGCAAGATCTTCCTGTAGCTGCTGTACGTCTTTGTTTCCGTCTGCCGGGGGCGAGAAAACGCAGGTGATGAGGAGCGGCTCGAAGGTTTCATCTTCGGCCTGCTTTTTTGCCTGTATGGCTTTGAATAGCTCGTAGTATTCAATGGCGTTGTTGATGGAGGCCGTGGCAAGTATTGCGTTGAAGCGACGATTGTTGGTGGCGCTGTCGTGTTTCTGCAGTATGGCGTTGATGACGGCTTCGGGCGGCGGTATCTTCCCCTTCTTTGGCTTTTTATCCCCTTCTTTACCGAAGTAGTCGATGTGGAAACTCAGAACGTTTTTGTCATCGATGGCGTGGGTGATAGTGTAGGCGTGCAGCTCTTTTTCGAAGATGTCTTTGGTGGTTTTGAATGAGCCGACAGTGCCATCAAACTGCTGATAGGTGGCGTTTTCGTCAAAGATGGGCGTGCCAGTAAATCCGAACAATTGCGCCTTGGGAAAGAATTCCTTGATTGTCTTATGGTTCTCGCCGAACTGGGAGCGATGGCATTCGTCGAAAATAAAGACGACACGCTTATCGCGCATGGGTTCGAGACGTTCCTTGTAAGTCTGTTTACCAGCCTTTTGCTTTGCCTTGTTGCGCTTGCTGTTTTCGTCCAGTGCGAGGCCCAGCTTCTGGATGGTGGTGACGATCACCTTGTCGGAGTAGTCATCCGACAGCATGCGGCGCACCATGGCTTCGGTGTTGGTATTGTGCTCGACACAGCCTTCCTGGAATCTGTTGAATTCCTCGCGGGTCTGACGGTCGAGGTCTTTACGATCTACAACGAACATGCATTTTTCGATGTCGGGGTTGTCTTTCAGCAGGGTGGAGGCCTTGAACGAGGTAAGGGTTTTACCGCTGCCTGTGGTGTGCCAGATATATCCGTTACCGCGATTCTGGTGGATGCATTCAACGATGGCCTTAACCGCATAGATTTGATACGGGCGCATGATGAGGATTTTTTGCTCGCTTTGCACCAGAACCATATAACGGCTGATCAAGCGGCCGAGGCTGCACTTTTCAAGGAAGTCGTCTGCAAAGTCGTGAAGGTGGGCGATTTTGTTGTTTCTATCGTCGGCATGCTGGTAGATCGGCAAAAAGCGCTCTTCAGCGTTAAAACTGAAGTGCTGGTTGCAGTTGTTGGCAAAGTAGCGGGTGTCGCTTTCGTTGCTGACGATGAACAACTGGATGAAGCAGAGTAGCGAATTGGTGTAGCCGTTACCGGGCTCGTTTTTGTAGTCGACGATTTGCTCCATGGCACGACGCGAGCTGATTTTCTGGGTTTTCAGCTCGATTTGCACCATCGGCAAGCCGTTGATTAGGATGACGACGTCGTAGCGGTGGTGGCTGTTATCGGTATTGATGCGAAGCTGGCTGATAACCTCGAACTCGTTCTTGCACCAGTCCCGGATATTGACCAGCATGTATTCCAGCGGGGTGCCATCCTCACGAGTGAACTTACCCTTCTCACGCAAAGCCTGTGCGGCGGCAAAAACATCCGGGGTTATGATCTCGACGCGCAGACGGTCGAATTCATCGTCTGTGAGATGAACGCGGTTTAAAGCTTCAAACTTCTGCCGAAAGTTATGCTGAAGGGTGGCCTTGTCACGGATGTCGTCGCGGTAGGTATATTTGAGATCGATTAGCTTGGCGATCAAGCTTTGTTCGATCTGATTTTCTTTTAGCGTCATCTTCACCAACTCGGCTCACTCAATATTGATTATTGTGACCCTCCAGCTATCGCAACGGTAGTCATCAGGTCACATTTCGGCGTTATCCTGCTTCGCGTTCGAGGTGCCGGCCGGTATACGCTTGAGCTGACCGCACACGCAGATCTTCAGCAGGCGGACAGGATGGTAAACGGGCCAAAACGTCCGTCTTGGACCCCATGGCCAAATAGTACGCGTCTTCGATTGAAATCCTTACGTTCAGCAGAGACTCTTCCAGATTTGGATTTCACGCTGTAGCGTGAAGAAAAGGTGTCCTCACCCATCGATGTTCGAAGAGCCTGGGGCAACCGATTTTTAACAGAATCGGCCAATACTGCCCTGCTGAGTGGAAGGTCAGGGTTGAGATTCTGGTTCATTTCTTCATGCTCTCATAGCTGAGAGCTTACTCGAAGGATTAGGTATTGCTGACAAGGTTGCTATCCAAGACCTAACGCAACGGCTCAGAACATTTCTTCCGATTCGATGAATTGATTTTTTGGCATGCCATATCAGATGGAAAAACGCAATCATCAATTGGAGGTTTTGACCGCAAACCGCTAGCAATTGCGGTCAACGTGCTGGCAAGCTCCTCCATTCAATCTGTTCTCCGCTCTCCGTCTTATCACGCCCAGTCATCTTGTTGGGAAGATTGTTGGAGCAACAGGAAATCGAGCACCAAGTGCTCAGCTCGACGGCAGGGTTGGAACAGTGCAGTCATGGTCTAGCAGAGCACGAAGTCCTGGCATTGCATGAGATACGGACAGAGCTGTGAGTCACCAAGGCGCCAACGGGTTTACCTCAACACCCGATACGTTTAATGGCCTCGGTTATCTCAACCAAAATATTTGCGTACTCCTTGGAAAGCGCACCGTTGCCCTCGGTGAAAAGATGCTTTTGAAGGCCACCTAGACGCCGCAGCTCATTGATTACGTGGGAGTCAATTTTGCTTCTGGTCTGTCGCTTCAATGCGGCGGCCAGTACGAACTGACCAACACTCATTCCGCTGTCGTGGGCTTTCTCGCGTACCAGTGCTTCCTCTTCCTCAAAACAACGAATTGCCGGCAGCCATCCTGTGCGTCGGCGTTGTTCGCTAAGGCTCATGAGCTTTCCTTTTCCAGTTGTTGGGGTCTCGGGGCTTGCCCTGAGTAGGGACGGTAGGCAAGCAAAGGGAGTGTAACGACTGGTGCGCGCCGGTTGTGAGTCGCCAGGGACTGGCGGTATCACAAACCCTACCTTGTCCTAGTCTTTCCTTTCAGAATTTAGACGAGTTTTGCATTAGCCGGTAATAGTCGGGATAAAGGAGGCGTGGCATTGAGGTGACGCCACAGGTACGAAAAAAAGGCGAATTCAAAACGATTACATAAGCAAAAAATGCATCATCCATCAGTGGCTGAGGATACGACGATTGGATGACGAGAAAGACGGTAGAGCGACAGCTAGGATTTACCGAATTACCCCTAGCCTTGAGTGATTTTCTGATAAAGGGGGGAGTGTATAAGCAGCACGCGTGCCCCCTTGACGTTGATAAGCGTGAGACGATTTTTGGACGGTTGTGGTGATGCGGAAGCACAAAGACTAAAGTGACGAATCTGAGAGAGCTATTTGACACTGCCGTGTAGTTCTCCGGTGATGCTCTCAAGATGCCTTGGAGGTTGTTATGGAACAATCCAGTGACGATGAAAGTAGCTTCGCCGAGATTATGGATCTGAAGCGCTCCAATCGTGAGCGGTTGATTTGTGCTATCCAGAACGCCTCCCCCGAAGAGCTCGAGTGTAGTGGTCAACTAATCCCGGACACGACGTTAAGTTTTTCCTCGGCCCGCGCTGGTGCCAACCCCTCGTTGAATTGGTGAGGCCGAATCCAGTTGTAGCGATGCATCAAAAAATGGCTGATATCGCGCTGTGCTTCCTGCGCAGTTCGATAGCCCACGGTCGGTATCCATTCTGTTTTCAAGCTGCGAAATACGCGCTCCATCGGTGCGTTATCCCAGCAGTTTCCTCGTCGACTCATGCTCTGGCGCATGCGGTATCGCCACAACCGCTGGCGAAAGAGTCGGCTTGCATATTGCGATCCCTGGTCCGAGTGGAATAGCAGATCCGAAGGCCTGCCACGCTGCTCGTAAGCCATATCCAGCGCTTTGATCACCAGCTCAGCGTCTGGCTTTTCCGACAGCGCCCAGCCCACGATCCGACGCGTACAAAGATCCAGGACGACAGCCAGGTAATGCCACTTTCCTTGCGCCCAAATGTAGGTGATATCGCCGCACCAGACTTGATTGGGCGCTGGCACGTCGAACTCGCGGTTCAATGTGTTCGGGATATCCAGTCTTTCTACTGTTGCTCGTTTGTAGGCATGGGAGCCGGGTTGTTTGCTGACTAAATCAAGCTCGCGCATCAAGCTACGCACTTTGAATCGACCGAGTTGCTCACCGTCTTCACGCATCAGCGACAGGATGCTGCGACTGCCCGCAGAGCTGCGACTTTGCGAGAACAGCTCACTGACGCGACTACGCAATCGAAGCCGTTCAACATCCGGCGTGCGGCGCCGCAGGCGCTGGGCGTAGTAACACGAGCGAGTGACGTCAAACACCTTGCACAGCCAATCAACCGGCTCATGTGCCCTCAACTGGTCAATCAGCGCGAACGCTCGTGATCTTCCGACATCAAGAGCGCGGTAGCCTTTTTTAGTATTGATTTCTCTCGCTCAAGCCGAGCAATCCGGGCTTCCAGCTCCTGAATTTTTTGCTGTTCCGGAGTCAGTGCCTTGCTCTGCGGGGTGACGCCTTTATGTTCTTTCTGAATCTGGTCAACCCAGCGGCGCAATGCCGATTCACCAATGCCGAGTGAACGGCTGGCTTCGATGTAGCTGTAGTTTTGTTTGAGCACAAGGTCGGCAGCCTCGCGCTTGAATTCAGGAGTAAAGGAGCGGCGTTGTTTAGTCATCTGACACCTCGATCTGGCGAGCATTCTCGCCTAAATGGGTGTCCGGTTTCATTAGACCACTACAGAGATTTCTGCTCAGCGCATCAAGGAAGTTCTGCTTGACTCTGTCAATCCAAGCCAGCGCCGACAGCGCATTGCCCCGCCAGCGTTCGCTAAGAGCAAATAGCTCTCCATGTATCGAACGACTCTTGCGAGAGTGCCGGCATGCGGGTCGTCGTTTTCATTGCGGAGTTCGCAAGTTTCACAGAGTAGTGCGAGGTCATTATCAATTAGTGATCAGGCTGGCTGCTACTGCCCAGGCTCTGCATGGGCGGTCGTAGGCAGCAGCTGTCTTTTGAATTCACTCCACGATCATCAGGCACAGACCTCAAACATAATTATCCAAACTCCGGATTACATGCGGCTTACCACATTTGCCCACGCTGGCAACCTTGCGAAGGGAATCCTGATGTCCGTTCCTACATACGACAAATTCATTGAGCCGATCTTGCGCTACCTGGCGGCGAATCCGGAAGGCGCGACAGCACGCGACGCGCATGAAGCTGCGGCCCGGGCTTTGAATTTATCTGAACCACAGCTTCAAGAGCTGATTGCGAGTGGGCAAGCGACCTATAAGAACCGCGCTGGATGGGCTCACGACCGTCTCAAGCGCGCAGGGTTATCCTCCAGCGCCAAACGAGGCTACTGGAGACTCACCGAAGCTGGCACTGCTTATTCCACACAGCACCCGTCACCGCTCACGGCGGATCAGGTTGAACAACTCGCCATCGGCTTCATGGACGTGAAGCTTAGGAGCCCCACAGATGCCGTCCCGCTAGATGGGCTAGAGCAGGGTGCAGATACACCGATATCAGCAACTGTGAGCCCAGACGATCGGTTGGAACAGGCTCTGCGTGAGCTACGTGATGCAACAGCAGCAGATCTACTGGATAACCTGCTACAAGTCAGCCCCAACCGCTTCGAAGTTATTGTGCTCGACGTGTTGCACAGCCTTGGCTACGGGGCTAGCCGAAACGATTTGCAGCGTGTTGGTGGTAGCGGAGATGGCGGAATTGACGGGGTAATCTCGCTTGATAAGCTCGGGCTGGAAAAAGTCTATGTCCAAGCAAAACGCTGGCAAGGCACTGTAGGCCGTCCTGAGCTGCAAGCTTTCTATGGAGCACTTGCCGGGCAAAAGGCCAAGCGAGGGGTATTTATTACTACGTCAGGTTTCACTGCTCAAGGAATCGACTTTGTCCGTTCAGTGGAAGGCATGGTGCTGGTGGATGGCATCCGCCTGGTCAACCTGATGATGGACTACGAGGTTGGGGTAACGTCCCGGCTTCTCAAACTGCCGAAACTGGATAGCGATTACTTTGACGAGGAATGAGGATTTTGGACCTTGTCATAGTTTCTTGTCGCCGGGGGGCAGGGCTAGTAAACGAGCACTGGACACTAGCGCTCCGATGATCAAAAAACCATTACCAATCAGATTCCAGCTCGGTGCTTAGGTGGATACCCATCACCTTTGCCTTGCGATATCTCAGCGGCTCCGCATTGATCTCCAGGGCGACAAGTCGACTTGCAGCGATGACTAAGCTGTTGAAGCGGTCATTGTGAACGGCGACATATACGATGAGTTTTTTGCCAGTCGCCTGCATGGAACCGATGCAGCGAGGAACCGACTTGTCGCTTAGGAGTAATGGGTCAACGTATAGGTAGCATTCTAGGGCTGGGTATTTGAATGCTTCAGGGTATCGGACGGAGCCGTAAAGCTTGATCGCAGTGTGCTCTGAATAATGGTGTCCGATTCGCCTGGTATCGGTCGGCGTGGCCATGCTGAACGACCAGGACATATCCCATCCCCATATCCGGGCTTGGAGAATTATTCGCTCAACGGTGGTACGACTCCGGTTAGCCATAGCATCCATCTTCCGCGTTTGAGCCGGCTGCGGACAATCTCTCGACTGCTCGTTAGGGGCCGAACTTCCGTCCGAGATCCGATTAGTACTGATTAGGTTAAGATTAGTTTTTACAGGGGCACATGCTGCGGCCTTTGTGCTATCAGGCTGACAGGCACTATTGACTGTGGATAGCCTACCTTTTGGAACGGGCTACGCTACCCGCTGCAACGGCAAGCGTTACCTGCTAGAACGGTATTCTCTACCCGCTAGGACGGCACGCATCATTTTTGTTTTTTCCACCCTCGAGAGATGTCGGCACTGTGTCAGGCTTTCCTGTCTTTGGACGTGTACCAAATCACCTCGAATGGCGTACTCGAATGATTTACCGTGTTTGTTGTAGGCAGCGCTCAACGCGTCAAACGCGCGACATAACGTTTGGGTGAACTTCCAGATTTCGCGGGCTTCGCTTCCACAGAGCTGGTGCAGTGTTCTTACTTTAAGTCCGTAAGCTTTTGCATGGCTCGAATAAAACCCATGAAGCCATTGGGCGAGTGGCTGGCCATCCAATGCAGACCGAATACTCCAATCGATGTAACTGAAGCCAGACTTGGAGAACAGTGCGTTTAGCCTGGCGTCAAGGATTACGACGTATTCCAAGCTATTCTCGTCCTTATAGAAGTGCTTGATCAGGCTGCCGGTGTAGGAAATATCACCCAGCACTACCTCAACGGTGCACGCTGCCAATCGCAGCAAGCGATCGTGCAGCAGCTTCCTATTCTTACCCGTGTCGGTCTTTTTCATGAGTTTAAGCACGCCGTAAGCCTTGTAGCGGAGCTCCTGGCCTAGCATTTGCTGTCGAGAGAGGTGCAAGACGCTTAGCCATACGGAAAGGTCAATCTGGTCGAGACGCGTTCCTGTATAAGAAATTTGCACGCCCCCGATTGAGTTTATCGCCCCCATTTTTAGATCAGTCCGACTGCCCTTCCTTACTGCTCCGAAAAGCGCCGACCGCAAGAACGCATTCGGTACTCCGCGAAACTCATCCGGCCATGTTCTCAGCGTTGGGTTTTTAATCGCAGGCTTTGGCTTGGGCTGCGCCTTATTAGCCGCTCTTGCTTGAGCTTCAAGTTTGGCGAGCTGTGCAAGGCGCCTACTCCCTGAATTCGTGATGTCATTGGTATGGAGCTCTGGCGACATTAGCGGCTCGTTAATAAACGAAGTGACCACTGCTTAATTTTGAATGGAGGCAGGTGTACGAGTGCTCATTTTCTAGCCTCGACTTGCTCTTTTTTCGCGGGGCGGCCAACTCGATTTCCTAGCGTAGTTTTTAACACTGGCTTGACTGGCGAAGTCGAAGTGCATTCGGGACCATGGCGCATCCACTGGCGAAGATCGCCGAGACGCCAGCGTAGCCGCGATAGTCCCGGAAGGGGATCAAGCCCCGGCAGTTTGCGCTGACGCACGGTTAACACGCTGAATCCTGTTAGCGCCGCGACCTCGGCTACGCCTATCAGCACGTCATCTGAAAGCTTCTGGATTTTTTGAATGGTTTCGTAATCGACGCTCATCGCTACTGTCGCTCGGTTGCTATGGAGTACGTGCAGCTTTCGCCAATCGATGAGCGATCAACTAGGACACCTTTTTGACAGATGCGGCTGTTAGCCAAAGAATGGGTACATGCAGCCATCATCCTTTGAATCCGATATCAATCCTGAAGAAGTCTTTCAGCTCGTTTTCCGTGAGATTGAAAGTCATCAGGGAGCGGACCGGAAAAACTTTGTTATCCGCGTTCCGGTGGATCTGGTGGAGTACCTGTTCTCCGGGATTTTGCACAAGTCGGGTATGTCGAAGGTCGCCTTGGAGCGATTGCTTACGGAGCTCGGCATTTACGGTTTCAAGGATGCAGATGGACGGATTCTGCGGCGTTATCTGAGCGGCCGAACGCGCATGGCTTGGGATACCTATCAACGGCTGTTGTTTTGGGCTTTATCGAAGGAGTGGGTCAGTGATTGGGTTTTTCGCGATTTGCTGTTGAGGACGTATCTGCGGGAGGCGGCTCAGCTCAGTGCGCGCAATATTCTGAACACTCTAAAGCGCCGGGTATCGATCTCGGACTTAACCCGTGAGCAGGTTATCGAGTGTTTCAACGAGGTCTTTCTGCTTAAGCAGAGGGAGCGCGAGGAGATCGCGCTAAACCGAGTTCGAACGGATTCAGAGCTCAGGGAGCTAGCGCGCTCCCTGAGTCTTGAGATTATCGACTGACTGTCAGGCTGGCTTCGCCGTGAGTTCTTCTGCGGTGATGTTGTAGTGCTGCTTCAGCATGGTTACTTCACTGTAGCCCGTCAGGAACTCAATTAGATTGGTCAATGGATAGGCTCCAGCAGCTCGGAAACATTTTTAAGCGCTCTAAGCCATTCACGATCAATGAGCGCCTTCAGTTCTTCCTGCAATTTTTGACGAGACTCATTATCGAACCATTCGCGGTTATGGGTGGCTACGCGAGATTTGTATCCTGGTCCCAATCCCCATTCGTGCATGCAAGCCTGCCAGAAAGCGGGGTCGTCTTTTAATGCGTCTTTGAATACTGTTTGACCCATCAGTTGGGTTTTGCGCAAGAGATCTTCATAGCTTGTGATCAGAACCCGTTCTGCTTGTGTAATAAGTTCTTTTGCCTCTGTGTAGCGGGGGGTTGCAGCCAGCAACCTGCAGTGCCCCGTGAATTGCTCTACGATCTTGCTAAGGGCGACAACGGCAATGCGGCGGGCGCCGTAACCGATGTGGTGAGAATAGCTAAGTTGAGCCCATTCCCCTTCTCGTCGAACAGCGGCTCTTACTGTGGCCGCATAAGCGATCTGTATCTGGGCCAGCAAGCTTTCTTCGACCTGGGCATTTACTGTGGGTACAGAATCATTGGCGTTTATCCAGGTATGTAACGTTTCGCTGGCATCTCGAAGTACTGCTCGAACTCGCTCTTCGCCATGATTTTTCAATACCTCGCGTGCGCCATTCGTGGCGGCCAAAGTCCGCGCTCTGAACGCTCTTCGAGCTTCAGTTAACCTTGAAATTAAAAAATCTTGAGCTTGATTGGCCGTATCCTCATTCGCGTTATAGAAGCCAATGGCCAAGTCGTGCAAGCCGAGGGGTTCGAGAGCCAAAGAAGCCTGCTCCGCTTTCAAGTCATAGCCTTCATCGGCGGATTCCACCGGAGTTCCGGTCGCGTCATCTTTCATCGCCATTGCTTCGCTTGGGCGCGGAAGCACTAGCAGGGCAGCATTAATGTCTAAGTGCCTCACTCCAGCGTCTTTCGCACGTTCGAGCAAGAGCCTGGCCTCGGCAGACGGAGCGTTGTTGAATGGTGAGCAAAGCACGGCGAGAGTATGCGGGTCATCCAAATGAACCTCGATATCCTCTCGCGCAGCCGTCCGGTCAATACCCTTGGTATCGATGATGCGAACTGTCAAATCAGTTGTGTTGAGCAGGCGGTCAGGAACAACTACTTCAATGCGCTTTGGAAGGGTGACTTCTGGATGTCTTCCGTTGTTAATCGCAGAGAACGTGTCCCTTAGCCATACCTTGGGTGACTTTCCAGATGCGCTGTCATACCAAATGTCCCGTCGGTCTCGGCGATGGAGCTCCATGCGGCTCAGAACTTCGACGAGAAACTCGCGAGGTGTCTTGTATATCTCTGCTAGCTCCTTTGCCGGGTCTTTGAGGATGCGTTTTCCATCTGCACCTTTTAGGCGCTGCACGGCCAGGCCAGCCATGTTGCGCAAAGCTCGGGCAACTTCCTTTGAAATGCCTTGCGATTCAGCCGCACCGTCATCGTCCTGATGCGCATTACTTTTCAGAATGTGGTCTACAAGATCGCTTACGTCCTGCCGGATTTCATCATCGCTTCTGGGTTCAATTAGAAGACCATAGTCTGGGCCTGTACGCAGATGGACTTCGCATACGGTGATCCCGCCACCGCCTACCTCAAGAATCGGAGTAGGTGATCCGTCTTCTTTTGGAAACACTAAGCCAGTCATTTGGCAGATTGCTGTGGATTTACCCACGCCGATACTGCCGATAAAGGCTATCTGGTGGTCACGCTTTAGGAGGAGGCCTGCGCAGCGATTTAACTCTTCAATGTATTCAGAAAGACGGCTTTCAAACGCATGAGGTGTGTCGGGACGATTGCGAAGCTCAACGAGCTCTGCAGCGACCAGTTCTGCTTCCCATAAAATCTCCTGCTCGGGATGATCAAGAGGAGGGCGTGGTAGCACAATCCAATTCCTTTGGAGTGCTTGTGCAAGGTCGGTAGCCTCAGGTGTGCCGATTTGCATCAGGATGTCCTGAGCTTCCGCGGCTGTAATAGAGCGCTCACCACTTTCTATACGTGATAAGACTGCGGGGCTCAAAGAGACGCGTTTTGCTAGCTCTCCTTGTTTGAGGCCGGCTCTGTCTCGAACCTGCATGAGATGTCGTCCGACTTCAGCAGATCCTGCGGAGGTTTCTTGCTCGTTCATGGGCATACCTATGAAATGTTGTTAGCCTATTGTGGCAACATTTCACTTTTTATCAATGTAATTGTGAAATATTTCTTAAGGCGTAGATTGCTCTCGGTTGGCTTCATAGGTGTATGGGGGGTCGCTGGCTGTGCAAAATTCTGTCCGTCCTCAATTCGCGGAATCGCCCTTGGGATGCAGATCGTGAGTAGGTTATCGAATGTTTTAAAGTGGTCACGAGCTAGCTTCAACTGCTCGAACGATGAGCAAAGCAGCGAGCGGGCATGCTCCCAAGGCTTGAATGCTTTTCAAGCAAGTTTCGCCGCGAGTTCCTCTGCGGTGATGTTGTAGTAACGCTTCAGCATGTTCACCTCGCGGTGTCCCGTCACGCTGGCCAGCTCAATCAGATTGGGAAGTTTGGTGGCCAGCCGGCAGGTGGCCTCATGGCGTAGGTCGTGGAAGCGCAGATCGAGCAGAAAGTCTTCCTGGGGCGTTACCAGAGCGCGTTCGCAATCTCCTAAGTATTTCGTCCTTGCTCGCTCCAAACCGCGAGTGAAGGCCTTCTTGAGAGCGTCTGCGGTGGTGGGGAAGACTCGGCCGCAAAGTGAGCGTGGCAAGTCCTTGAGCAGCTGAATAGCTCGCGGGGAGAGTGGGACGGTTCTTGGTAGCCCGTTCTTGGTCGCTGGAAGATGAGCGGTTTTGCGATCCAGATTCACATGCTTCCAGCGCAACTCGAATAGCTCGCCACGCCGCATGGCGGTTTCAATTGCCAGTTGCACGATGGACCGTATCCAAGGGTTGTGCGAGGCGTCCGCATAGGTTCCATCGGCACGGCCCGAAGCTCCAAGGCGCTGAGGATGTATTGTTCTTCAATTGGGTCCAGGCGTCGCGAGCGTTCGTCGTTATAGCTAGGGCGGCTGACCATCCGCACCGGATTCTCGGCGAGATGAATTCCCCATTCCCGGCGAGCGACCTCAATCACGCACTGAAACAAAGCCAGCTCACGCTTAACCGTATTGCCCTTGCGAATCTTCAGGCGCTCGTCGCGGTAACGGGCAAAGTCGGAAGAGGTGAGGGTGGCAACGATACGTGTCGCCAATGGATGACGCTTAAGGGCTTCCAGACGTTTGATTTCCGAGTAGGCGCCTTTGTGCTTCGGAGCAATCTCGGAGATATAGCGATCAATGAGTTGATGAAAGGCAGTGCGTTCAGCCTCGACGCGAGAGACAAAAATGCCTCGGTCGATTTCGCTTTCGATCATGCGCGCCCAGGCTTGGGCATCGGCTTTGGTTTCGAAGGTTTTTCTTTGGGCTGGATAGCCCTTGCGGCGGATTTGCGCTTCCCACTGATACTCGCCGCGATTCCTGATTGTTGCCATTTCGACCATTCCCGCCACGTTCAAGTGTGGCAAATTTGTGGCAAAAACGACTTTCAGGACTAGGACAGGTTTCTGTCAGGAGCGCTATCCCCTTGTAATACAAGGGAAAGAAGATGGTGCACCAGGCGGGATTCGAACCCACGACCCCTGCCTTCGGAGGGCAGTACTCTATCCAGCTGAGCTACTGGTGCAAGCGGGCGCCATGATACTCATATGCACTGCGGGCGTCCATGCTGCTGAATCGACTGCGGTTTTCGCAAGCGTAACAACCGTTTGCTACGTTGATCAGAAAAAGTAGGCAAATGCGGCGTTTTCGTTCTTTTTTTCGAACAGACTATTGTCCTTTACCCCCTTTGATCCTAGGATTCGTTTGAGATTTCAAACGCTCTTGTCTGGGTGCTGAACCGCACGAGTTTCGAACAGTGCGCTATTTATGTGCTTCAGCCCGGTGAATGATTTCCCTGACGGCAGCCTACAAGGCGCCTTTCTACAATCATAATTCGCTCCGCGCTGGTCGCGGTGCTGTTAAGGAAAGCCGACATGCAGCTTAAAGATACCCAGTTGTTCCGCCAGCAAGCCTTTATCGATGGCGCTTGGGTTGATGCGGACAATGGTCTGACGATCAAGGTCAACAACCCGGCAACGGGCGAAATTCTGGGCACTGTGCCGAAAATGGGCGCTGCCGAAACCCGCCGTGCGATCGAAGCCGCTGACAAGGCGCTGCCGGCCTGGCGTGCACTGACCGCCAAGGACCGCGCGAACAAGCTGCGTCGCTGGTTCGAACTGATCATCGAAAACCAGGACGACCTGGCTCGACTGATGACCCTGGAACAGGGCAAGCCATTGGCTGAAGCCAAGGGCGAAATCGTTTACGCCGCTTCCTTTATCGAGTGGTTCGCCGAAGAAGCCAAGCGCATCTACGGTGACGTGATTCCGGGCCACCAGCCAGACAAGCGCCTGATCGTGATCAAGCAGCCGATCGGCGTGACCGCAGCCATCACCCCGTGGAACTTCCCGGCCGCGATGATCACCCGTAAAGCCGGCCCGGCCCTGGCCGCCGGTTGCACCATGGTGCTCAAGCCTGCTTCGCAAACTCCATTCTCCGCATTCGCGTTGGCTGAACTGGCCCAGCGTGCCGGCATCCCTGCCGGTGTGTTCAGCGTGGTCACCGGCAGTGCCGGCGACATCGGCAGCGAGCTGACCAGCAACCCGATCGTGCGTAAATTGTCCTTCACTGGCTCGACCGAAATCGGTCGTCAGTTGATGGCTGAATGCGCCAAGGACATCAAGAAAGTGTCCCTGGAATTGGGCGGCAACGCGCCGTTCATCGTGTTCGACGACGCGGACCTGGATAAGGCCGTCGAAGGCGCGATCATTTCCAAGTACCGCAACAACGGCCAGACCTGCGTCTGCGCCAACCGTCTGTACATTCAGGATTCGGTCTACGACGCGTTTGCCGAGAAGCTGAAAGTGGCCGTGGCCAAACTCAAGATCGGCAACGGTCTGGAAGAAGGCACCACCACTGGCCCGCTGATCGACGAAAAAGCCGTGGCCAAGGTTCAAGAGCACATTGCTGACGCAATCAGCAAAGGCGCAACCGTTCTGGCGGGTGGCAAGGTCATGGAAGGCAACTTCTTCGAGCCGACTATCCTGACCAACGTGCCGAAAAACGCTGCCGTGGCCAAGGAAGAAACCTTCGGTCCATTGGCGCCACTGTTCCGCTTTAAAGACGAAGCCGAAGTGATCGCGATGTCCAACGACACCGAGTTCGGCCTGGCCTCGTATTTCTATGCTCGCGACCTGGGTCGTGTGTTCCGTGTGGCCGAAGCCCTGGAATACGGCATGGTCGGCGTCAACACCGGGTTGATCTCCAACGAAGTCGCGCCGTTTGGCGGCATCAAGGCGTCGGGCCTGGGCCGTGAAGGCTCCAAGTACGGCATCGAAGATTACCTGGAAATCAAATACCTCTGCCTGGGCATCTAAGCTCGGCAGACGGGAATGCAACAAGCGGAAAGGGCACGAGAGCGCTGTCCCTTTCTGCGCTTCAAACGGAATTTTCTCTGTGGCCGGGAAAGCTGTGGCAGTCGATCATCGCATGCTGCCGTAGTTGCCTCCCCGCCGCATTTTCCTTGAACCACGCCGCCCGATGAGCGGTGAATGAGGACTTTATGAGCAAGACTAACGCATCCCTGATGAAACGCCGCGAAGCCGCTGTACCGCGCGGTGTTGGCCAGATTCACCCGATCTTCGCCGACCACGCGAAGAACGCCACCGTGACCGACGTTGAAGGTCGCGAGTTCATCGACTTCGCCGGCGGTATCGCCGTGCTGAACACCGGTCACGTGCACCCGAAAATCATCGCCGCGGTGACCGAGCAGCTGAACAAGCTGACCCACACCTGCTTCCAGGTGCTGGCCTACGAACCGTACGTAGAGCTGTGCGAAAAAATCAACGCCAAGGTGCCAGGTGATTTCGCCAAGAAAACCCTGCTGGTCACCACCGGTTCCGAAGCCGTTGAAAACGCCGTGAAGATCGCCCGTGCCGCCACTGGCCGTGCCGGCGTGATCGCGTTCACCGGCGCTTACCACGGTCGCACCATGATGACCCTGGGCCTGACCGGTAAAGTCGTGCCTTACTCGGCCGGCATGGGCCTGATGCCAGGCGGCATCTTCCGCGCGCTGTACCCGAACGAACTGCACGGTGTGAGCGTCGACGACTCGATCGCCAGCATCGAACGCATCTTCAAGAATGACGCCGAGCCGCGTGACATCGCTGCCATCATCATTGAGCCGGTTCAGGGCGAAGGCGGTTTCTACGTCGCGCCTAAAGAGTTCATGAAGCGTCTGCGTGCCCTGTGCGACCAGCACGGCATCCTGCTGATCGCTGATGAAGTGCAAACCGGCGCTGGCCGTACCGGCACGTTCTTCGCCATGGAACAGATGGGCGTTTGCGCCGACCTGACCACTTTCGCCAAATCCATCGCTGGCGGCTTCCCGTTGGCCGGTGTGTGCGGCAAGGCCGAATACATGGACGCCATTGCTCCAGGCGGCCTGGGCGGTACTTACGCCGGTAGCCCGATTGCTTGCGCTGCGGCCCTGGCCGTGATGGAAGTGTTCGAAGAAGAGCACCTGCTGGATCGCTGCAAGGCAGTCGGCGAGCGTCTGGTCACTGGCCTGAAAGCCATCCAGGCCAAATACCCGGTCATCGGCGAAGTCCGTGCCCTGGGCGCGATGATCGCGGTCGAGCTGTTTGTCGACGGTGACAGCCACAAGCCGAACGCTGCCGCGGTGGCATCGGTGGTGGCCAAGGCTCGCGACAAAGGGCTGATCCTGCTGTCCTGCGGCACTTACGGCAACGTTCTGCGCGTCCTGGTTCCGCTGACCGCGCCGGATGAGCAATTGGACAAAGGTCTGGCAATTATCGAAGAGTGCTTCTCGGAACTCTGATCTAAAATGTTCATATGAATGTGTGAGCTGATCGACAAAAAACCCGCTTCGGCGGGTTTTTTTGTCCCCGGGACAAACTGCACCGTCCATGATCAGCATTGACTAAGGTACAAGCATCGCAAAGGGAGCGTGCAGATGACCGCTGTGGTTTTACCGGCTGTACCGCGTGTGTTGGTTGCCGAGGCTGACCCTTGGTCTCGTGACCTGATCAAACAAGTGCTGTTGAGCGTGCGCTGTGACGCACGGCTGGATCTGTGTGCCGATGGTCAGGAAGCGTTGCGGCTGTTGGCGGAAAATCCGTATGACCTGGTGATCGTCGACGGGGAGCTGCCCGGCGTCGACGGTCTGAATGTCTTGCGCAACGTCCGTCAGCGCAAACGCAATCCGCCACTGCCTTTCATCCTGATGAGCAGCCGCAACGACAGCGCCAGTGTGCGCGAAGCCTTGCCCCTGGCGCCTACGGCGTACCTGACCAAGCCCCTGAACATGGAAAGCCTGACCCAGCGTCTGCAGGATCTGCTGCTGAACGCCGGTGAAGAGGTTTTCTGTGAAATGCCGACACTGGCGGCCGGCATGACCTTGTCGGTGTATCTGCAGCGCCGTCGCGAACTGGCGGAGGGTGCGCCATTGATGGCCGATGTGCAGATGGCGGTCAACGCCAGCCTGAACACCCGCGGTCTTGACCTGGTGCGGCTGGAAGAGGAAATCCGCACCGACCCGCACATCACCGCCGTTCTGATCGCGGCGGCTAACAGCGCGGCGCTGCACGTTGGCGATGCGGTCCAGACCTTGTCTCAGGCGCTGCACCGCTTGGGCTCCGCGCAAAGCATGAACCTGATCCTCGGGTTGGCACTCAAGCACAGTGCCCGGCTCAGCGATCCGTTCCTGGCGGACTATGCCGAGCGCTTCTGGGACTTGTCCCTGCACACTGCCGAATACGCCCGCACGCTGGCGCGGTTGCTGGATCTGGATCAAGAACGTTGTTATTGCGCAGGCATTCTGCATTGCCTCGGCGACCTTGCGTTGCTGAGGTGTTTGCAGGAATGGAAGCAGGCCGGTGGCGAGCTGGATGAACGGGAGGAGGTCGGCAATGCCTTGGCCAAGTTCGGCGCAGCCTACGGTTCGTCGCTGCGAACTCGCTGGCGGCTGCCGCTGGAGTTGCGAGAGTTGATTGCTGCGACCTATCAGCTCGGTGGCGGCGTTTATTCTCGTGAAGCGTTGGTGATGAACATGGCCGCGCAACTGGCGCGCCTGACCGAGCATGAGGGCATTGAGGCCTTGGCGAAGTGCCGGACTGCGCGGTTGCTCAAGATCGGCTTGCCGGAGCTGATGCGGCTGCGAAAAAAGTAAACTTCACACAACTCCTGTGGGAGCGAGCCTGCTCGCTCCCACAGGAGTTGTGTTGGATTTTGGATGGGTGTCACCCGGAAATGATGCGGTTTTTCCCCTGGCGCTTGGCTTCATACATGGCGGCATCCGCGCGGGCGAATACGCTGTCGAGGGAATCGTCCTCCGGCGTCAGGCTGGTCAACCCCTGGCTGACGGTGATGCCGAACGTCTGGTCATCATGGCTGAAGCTCAGTTGCTGAATCTGCCATTGCAGGCGCTCGGCGACTTGCATGGCCATGTCGGGTGCACAGCCGGGAAACACCGCTGCGAATTCCTCACCTCCGATCCGCCCGAATACATCTCCCCGGCGTAATGCGGCTCGACCGCTCTCGGCGATTCGTTGCAGTACGTTGTCGCCCGCTTGATGACCGTAAGTGTCGTTGACCCCTTTGAAGTCATCGATGTCCAGCAACAGGAACGCCATCGGTGCGCCTTGCTTGCGCGCCTGAGCAAACTCGCGTTGGGCGCACTCGAAGAAGTGTCGGCGATTGCTGCTTTGCGTCAGCACATCGGTGGTCGCCAGGCGCTGCAACTCGGCTTCCATCCGTTTCTTTTCGGTGATGTCTTCAGCAATGCCGACGATGATCACCGGTTGGCCCGGCTCGGCCTGGCGGTTGATGAAGCATTTGTCGCTGAGCCAGCGCACCTGGCCGTCGGCGGCGATGATGCGGTATTCGCGGTCTTCAACGGCGCCTTTGACCAGCACTTCGGCGAGGCTGCGCTCGGCGTAGTCGAGGTCATCGGGGTAAATGCTGTCGCGCCATTCGTTGTAGTCGGACAGCAAGCTGCCAGCCGATCGGCCAAAAATCCGTTCATACGCCGGACTGACGTAGAGCACCTGACGGGTTTCCCAGTTGAAGGCCCAAAGCACAGCGTTGACGCTCACCAGCAGGGAGCTGAACAGCTGTTCGCGTTCGCTCAGGCGCGCGACTTCGCTCTGGGCGTGCATTAGCGCCATCAGGGTTTGAGCAGTGTCGGGCGATTGAGCGAAGGGTGCGTCTTGCAGGTTTTTTGGGACCATTGGGACAACTCTCAAAGGGCGTGCGCCGCTTGAGGTTCGAAAGCAGCAACAACGAAGCCCGCCGGGGTATGGCGAAGTGTCTTTGAGATAGGGGATTTGGAGATTGGTTCCCGCACTACGTGGCGAGGAGGCTTGCTCCCGCCGGGCGGTATCTGAGGCGCGTTTTTTCAGTTAAAACGCGTCGTCAGATTGTGCGGCGACGTCGTCGCCGCACGGGGGCAAGCCCCCTCGCCACAGGGAAGAGCTTCGGCAGGGTCAGACAGCGGCAGGGCGCAGGGAGTAGGTTTTCAGCTGGTCGGCGAAGTCGCGCAGGGATTGAATCCCGCTGGCTTCCGCTTCGTGTACCCAATCCTTGATGGCAGCCAGCATGTCGTGACCATTTGAGCTGGTCTTGACCCAGATCTGCTGCAAGGCCAGGCGTTTCTCGTAAATTACCTTCAGCGCCTGGCTGTGCTCGAGCATGGTCTGGATGCGCAGGTGGTGCTTATCGTCCAGCAGACTGGTTTCCCGCGAAAGCAGACGCTTGGCCCGGTGGAACTGGTGACGGACCGAGTGATCGACCTTTTCCAGCTCTTGCTTGACCAGCGGCGCGATGACCAATTTGCGGTATTGGGCCATGATCTGGAAGCGGTTGTTGAGGATCGCCATGGCGGTGTCCATGTCCAGGCTGCCTTTGCCTTCGACGCGGTGGGCGATCGGTGCAACCCGCTGGACCTTGGCCAGGCGGAAGAAACTGAAGACCTGGATCCAGGCCCAACCGAGGTCGAACTCCCACTTCTTCACCGACAGTTTTGCCGAGTTAGGGTAGGTGTGATGGTTATTGTGCAGTTCTTCGCCGCCGATCAGGATGCCCCAAGGCACCAGGTTGGTCGCCGCGTCGCGGCATTCGAAGTTGCGGTAGCCGATGGCATGGCCCAGGCCATTGACCACGCCGGCGGCCCACACCGGGATCCACATCATCTGGATCGCCCAGATGGTGATGCCGATGGTGCCAAACAGCAGCAGGTCGATGACGCCCATGATCGCCACACCCAGCAGCGGGAAACGGCTGTAGAGGTTGCGCTCGATCCAGTCTTCAGGGCAGTTCTTGCCGTAGATGCGCAGGGTCTCCGGGTTCTCCGCTTCGGCGCGGTACAGCTCGGCACCTTTGCGCAGAACGGTGGACAGGCCCTTGATGACCGGGCTGTGCGGGTCATCGACGGTTTCGCATTTGGCGTGATGCTTGCGGTGGATAGCGGTCCACTCGCGGGTGTTCTGCGCCGTGGTCAGCCACAGCCAGAAACGGAAGAAATGTTTCAGGCCAGCATTGAGCTCAAGCGAGCGATGGGCTGAATAACGGTGCAGATAGACCGTGACGCCGACGATCGTCACGTGGGTCATCAGCAGGGTGACTGCCACCAGTGACCAAGGCGACAAGCCGAGAAAACCTTCGTACCACATAGGCTATAGGGCCCTCGATAAAGAAAAAAACAGCCGTTGCATTATCACTAAGCCCACAGATAAAACCAGTCACCCTTTCAGATAAGAGTGGCTGGATGTTTCTTTAACCTATAATCCCATCCTTTTCGCAGGGACAAGGACGGCTAATGTCTGCCACCTATCGCGACGCGTCGCGAGCAGCGCTGCTCTATCTATTGATTTCCATCGTCTGGTTGCAGCTCAGCGGCTATTTATTGAACAGTTTCTTCGATGGCTCCGACGAGCTGGTACGTTGGCAACTGATCAACGGTTATGCCTGGATCCTGCTGAGCACCGGCCTGATCTTCGTTGCCAGAGCGCGATTGCTCCGTTGCCTGGGGATCGGCAACACATTGAGTGAGCGTCATGAAGAGCGCGAGCGTTTGCGCCAGGCGGCCGCGGTGTTCGATTGCACACGTGAAGGTGTGCTGGTCACCGATAGCAATGGGCTGATCGTCCACGTTAACCGGGCGTTCATGGAAATCACCGGCTACTCGCAGGCGGAAGTGCTGGGTCAGCGACCGAGCCTGTTCAAGTCGGGCCATCACCCCGCGGATTTTTACCAGACGATGTTCGTGACACTCAAGAGCCTCGGCGAGTGGAGCGGGGAGATCTGGAACCGCCGCAAAAGCGGTGAGATCTACCCGCAATGGCAGACGATCCGCGTCATTCGCGACGATCAGGGCCAGCTCAGCCATTACGTCGCGGTGTTTTCCGACATTAGCGCAATCAAGAATTCCGAACATGAGCTCAAGCATCTGGCTCATCACGATCCGCTGACGGATCTACCTAACCGTTTGCTGTTCACCGACCGTACCGAGCAGGCGCTGACGTCAGCGCAACTGCACAAGCGTGGCTGTGCATTACTGATGATCGACCTGGATCATTTCAAAATGATCAACGACAGCCTTGGGCACACCATCGGTGACGAACTGCTCAAGGCCGTGGCCGAGCGATTGCAGGCCATGCTCGGGCCTGAGCTCACGCTGGCGCGGCTCGGTGGCGATGAGTTCGCGGTGCTCGCCGAAAGCTGTCCGCAGTTGATGCAGGCGGCGGCGCTCGCGCAACGGATCATTGATGCTCTCAAAGAGCCGTTCCAGATCGGCGGGCATCAACTGTTCATCAATACCAGCATCGGTATCAGTCTGTTCCCCGGCGATGCCTTGAGCGCCGAACAATTATTGCGTAACGCTGACTCGGCGCTGTTCAAGGCCAAAAGCGCCGGTCGCGATGGCTACGCCTTGTACACCGAAGAGCTGACCGCCCATGCCCAGAATCGGGTCGAGACGGCTGTTGAATTGCGCCGAGCGCTGGAGCACCAGGAGCTGCGCGTTTATTACCAGCCGGTTCACGACCTCAGGACCCGTCGCCTGGTGGGCGCCGAGGCGCTGGTGCGCTGGGAGCATCCGCAACGGGGGCTGGTGCCGCCGGCAGAATTCATTCCCATCGCCGAACGCACCGGGTTGATCGCGGAGATCGATGCGTGGGTGATGCGCCAGGCTTGTCAGCAAATGTGCTCGTGGCAGCAGGCCGGTGTGGCGTTGTCGTTTATCGCGGTAAACGTCTCGTCTCGACTGTTCGCTCGCCGTGAGCTCTTTCAGCAAGTGGCGAAAGTACTTCACGAAACCGGGCTCGACCCAGCGTTTCTGGAACTGGAAGTCACCGAGAGCGCGGTCATGGAAGACCCGGAAGTGGCCTTGGAGCAGATGCATCGACTGCGCGAGTTGGGTGTGCGGCTGGCCATCGATGATTTCGGCACCGGCTATTCGTCGCTGCTGCGGCTCAAGCGTTTGCCGGTGCAGAAGCTCAAGATCGATCAGGGCTTCGTCGCAGGATTGCCGTGGGATGAGGACGACGTGGCGATCGTGCGGGTGATTATCGCGCTGGCGCAAAGCATGGGGATGCAGGTGCACGCCGAAGGGATCGAGCAGGTCGAGCAGGCGCGTTTCCTGCTCGAACACGATTGCGATCTGGGCCAGGGCTACTGGTTTGGGCGACCGGTTCCGGCCGAGCAGCTCGATTGGGCGCATGCGCCGGAAATTCGCTAAGCGCAAGGTCCCCCTTAATCCGTGACGCAAAGCGTCACCGGATACTTCCCCTCTTCGCGCATAGCGCCGAAGCGATCTGCTTTCTGGTTATATAAACATTCTTAAATAGTCTTTTTAAGAATATCTACGCGTCTCTAGTATTGCTCTCACGCCGCAAGCAGTGCCGCCACTGCCAGGCAATCTCTCAGTTGAAGGAGCAGCACCATGAGCGCATCCCTACGTAGCGTTGAGGGTCAAGACGAAGCCACCATCTTGCGTGAGATCCAGAGCGCACTGCGCGACCTGCGTTTTGGCGCAGTCGAGATCACCGTGCACAACGCCCAGGTGGTCCAGATCGAACGCAAAGAAAAATTCCGTCTGCAAAGCCCGAGCAACAAACCGAGCTGAAAAAAACCGGCAGCCCGCGCTTCCAGCACTCCATAAAAAAAGCCAACACATCCAAGAATTCCAGGAGCTTTCACCATGTCGTCGATTCGTCATTTCGCTTTGGCCGCCCTGGCCAGTGCACTTTTTGCTGGTTCTGCGGTTGCCAAGGATTACGAGTTGCTCAACGTGTCGTATGACCCGACTCGGGAGCTGTATCAGGATTACAACGCCGAGTTCGTCAACTTCTGGAAGAAGGACCACGCTGGCGATAACGTGAAAATCCAGCAGTCCCACGGTGGTTCCGGCAAACAAGGCCGTGCCGTGATCGATGGCCTGCGCGCCGACGTGGTGACCCTGGCCCTGGCCGGTGACATCGACGAAATCGCAAAACTCGGCAAGACCCTGCCGGCCGACTGGCAGAAGCGTCTTCCCGAGGCGAGCACGCCTTACACCTCGACCATCGTGTTCCTGGTACGCAAGGGCAACCCTAAAGGCATCAAGGACTGGGGCGACCTGGTCAAAAACGACGTGTCGGTCATCACTCCTAATCCGAAAACCTCCGGCGGTGCGCGCTGGAACTTCCTCGCGGCCTGGGCCTACGGCCTGAAAGCCAACGGTGGTGACGAAGCCAAGGCCAAGGAATACGTGCAGACCCTGTTCAAGCATGTGCCGGTCCTGGACACGGGCGCTCGCGGTTCGACCATTACCTTCGTCAACAACGGTCAGGGTGATGTGTTGCTGGCCTGGGAAAACGAAGCGTTCCTGGCTTTGAAAGAAGACGGCGGCGCGGACAAGTTCGAAATCGTTGTGCCTTCGCTGTCGATCCTCGCCGAACCGCCGGTGGCTGTGGTCGACAAGAACGCCGAGAAAAAAGGCAACGCCGAGATCGCCGAGGCGTACCTCAAGCACCTGTACAGCCCCGCCGGCCAGGAAATTGCGGCGAAAAACTTCTATCGTCCACGTGACAAGGATGTGGCCGCCAAGTACAGCAAGCAGTTCCCGACCCTGGACCTGGTGACCATCGACAAGGATTTCGGCGGCTGGAAAAGCGCTCAGCCGAAATTTTTCAATGATGGCGGTGTGTTCGACCAGATCTACCAGGCGCAGTAGTTTTAAATAGCCATCAACGAGCCCCGGATTTAAGTTCGGGGCTTTGCGCGTTCTCAACCAAGGACTTTTATGTCGCGTCGTATCTCCCCCGTCATACCCGGCTTCGGGCTGACGCTGGGCTACACCTTGGTGTACCTCAGCCTGATTGTGCTCATTCCACTGGCGGCGATGTTCGTGCATGCCGCTCAACTCACCTGGGATCAGTTCTGGGCGATTATCTCGGCGCCACGGGTGCTGGCGGCGTTGAAGCTGAGCTTCGGCACCGCGCTCTATGCCGCGATCATCAACGGCATCATCGGCACGCTGCTGGCCTGGGTGCTGGTGCGCTATACCTTCCCAGGACGCAAAGTCATCGATGCGATGATCGACTTACCCTTCGCTTTGCCCACCGCCGTGGCCGGTATCGCGCTGACTGCGCTATACGCGCCCAATGGTTGGGTGGGTCAGTTTGCAGCGGACCTGGGTTTCAAGATCGCGTATACCCCCCTCGGCATCACCCTCGCCCTCACTTTTGTGACACTTCCATTCGTAGTACGTACCGTACAGCCAGTATTGGCTGATATCCCGCGAGAAGTGGAAGAAGCGGCGGCGTGCCTGGGTGCAAAACCGCTACAGGTTTTCCGCCATATTCTGGTGCCCGCGCTGCTGCCAGCCTGGCTGACCGGTTTCGCGTTGGCCTTTGCCCGCGGGGTCGGCGAGTACGGTTCGGTGATTTTCATCGCCGGCAATATGCCGATGAAAACCGAGATCCTGCCGCTGCTGATCATGGTCAAACTCGACCAGTACGATTACACCGGCGCCACGTCCATTGGTGTACTGATGCTGGTGGTTTCCTTCGTCCTGTTGCTGCTGATCAACTTGCTGCAGCGGCGCATCGAAACCCCATAAGGAGGCGCAGAAATGTCCCAATCGTCTATTGCTGCTGCTTCCTCGAACGCCGCCCGCCGTGGCAGTGCTTCGTCGCGGCGAATCCTGATCGGCCTTGGCTGGCTGGTGTTCGTCCTGTTCCTGTTGCTGCCGCTGGTGATCGTGGTGTCTCAGGGCCTGAAGCTCGGAATCGGTGCGTTCTTCACCGCGATCTTCGAACCCGACGCGTTGTCGGCCCTGAAACTCACGGTGATCGCCGTGCTGATATCAGTGCCGCTGAACCTGGTGTTCGGTGTCAGCGCTGCATGGTGCGTGAGCAAATACTCGTTCCGTGGCAAAAGTATGCTGGTCACGCTGATCGACCTGCCGTTCTCGGTATCGCCGGTTATCGCCGGTCTGGTCTACGTGCTGATGTTTGGCGCCCAGGGCCTGTTCGGGCCGTGGTTGCAGGATCACGACATCCAGATCGTCTTCGCCTTGCCGGGCATCGTGCTGGCGACGATTTTCGTCACCGTGCCGTTCGTGGCGCGTGAACTGATCCCGCTGATGCAGGAACAAGGCACCCAGGAAGAAGAGGCTGCGCGCTTGCTCGGGGCCAATGGCTGGCAGATGTTCTGGCACGTCACCGTTCCCAATATCAAATGGGGCCTGATCTACGGCGTGGTGTTGTGTACCGCGCGGGCCATGGGTGAATTCGGTGCGGTGTCGGTGGTTTCCGGGCACATTCGCGGGGTGACCAACACCTTGCCGCTGCACGTCGAGATCCTCTACAACGAATACAACCACGTGGCCGCGTTCGCTGTGGCGAGCCTGTTGCTGATCCTGGCGCTCTGCATCCTGCTGCTCAAGCAGTGGAGCGAAAACCGTATTAACCGCCTGCGCGCCAGCGCCGCGGAGGAATAAGTCATGTCGATCGAAGTGCGTAACGTCAGCAAGAATTTCAATGCGTTCAAGGCGCTGGACAACATCAGCCTGGACATCCAAAGCGGCGAACTCGTGGCCCTGCTCGGCCCTTCGGGTTGCGGCAAGACCACGCTGCTGCGGATCATCGCCGGCCTGGAAACCCCGGATCAGGGCAACATCGTGTTCCACGGTGAAGACGTCTCCGGCCACGACGTGCGTGATCGCAATGTCGGTTTCGTGTTCCAGCACTACGCGCTGTTCCGTCACATGACGGTGTTCGACAACGTCGCGTTCGGCCTGCGCATGAAACCGAAAAACCAGCGCCCAAGCGAAAGCCAAATCGCGGTGAAGGTTCATGAACTGCTGAACATGGTGCAACTGGATTGGCTGTCGGATCGCTACCCGGAGCAACTCTCCGGCGGCCAGCGTCAGCGTATCGCGTTGGCCCGTGCCTTGGCGGTGGAGCCGAAAGTCCTGCTGCTCGATGAACCGTTCGGGGCGCTCGACGCCAAGGTCCGCAAGGAGCTGCGTCGCTGGCTCGCACGGCTGCACGAAGACATCAACCTGACCTCGGTGTTCGTGACCCACGACCAAGAAGAGGCCATGGAAGTCGCCGACCGTATCGTGGTGATGAACAAAGGCGTGATCGAACAGATCGGCTCACCGGGCGACGTCTACGAAAACCCGGCCAGCGATTTCGTTTATCACTTCCTCGGTGATTCGAACCGCCTGCATCTGGGCGAAGACAACCATGTGCTGTTCCGCCCGCATGAAGTGTCGCTGTCGCGGCATGAGCTGGAAGACCATCACGCGGCGCAAGTGCGGGATATCCGTCCGCTGGGCGCGACCACTCGGGTGACGTTGAAGGTCGAAGGCCAGAGCGAGTTGATCGAAGCTGAAGTGGTGAAGGATCACGACAGCCTGATCGACCTGGCGAAGGGCGATACGCTGTTCTTCAAGCCCAAGGTCTGGCAGAAACTCGCCAACATCTAAGGCAAAAGCTTCGCGGGCAAGCCTCGCTCCTACAGGGGATCTATGGCGTACATAGATCCCCTTTAGGAGCGAGGCTTGCCCGCGAAAGCAATCTACGCAGCAGCGCGCTTCGGATTGACCCGCACCCCACCCACCCGCGCCTCGATCTGCTCTTTCAAATCCCGCCGCATCCCTAGCAAAAACGCCAGTTCAACCACCACAAACAGTGGCCCGACAATCAACCCCGTCACATCATCGACAAACGCCGGTTTGCGTCCTTCATAGTGATGACCGACAAACTGAATCGCCCAGCCCACCACAAACATCCCGATCCCGCTCGAGAGCCACACCAGCGTACTTTGCTGCGCGAGAACCTGACCCGCCCAGACGCACAGCCCCAGCAGCACCGTCATCAACACCCCGAGCCGTACCTCCAGGCGCAGGTAAAACCATGCCGAGGCCAGTGCCAGCAGCACCGCCGGCGACACCCAGCCTCCAACCCATTGCGGCCGCGACAGCAGCACCGCCACCGCCACCACAATCAGCGGAATCCCGATAAAGTGGCTGGCGATATTGCGCGGGTCACGGTGGTAAGCGGCGTATTGACTGAGATGGTCAACGAGGCTTTTCATTGTTATTCCTCCTGTAGGGTGATTGATCATGCCTCGGGTTCACCTTTCGCTCTGTCAGGCAGGCGACAATCTCCAGGAGTTTTCATGAGCATGCAGGTTTGGCGTTCGCGCCTGGAGTCGGGGCAGTGGTTCAGTCATTTACCGGTTCCCTTACAGGATAGTCTGCTGGCTGCGGCCCGGGTGCGACGGTTGTCGACCGGGCAGCTGTTGTTCAAACGCGGTGACCCGCCGTGCGGGTTGTATGCGGTGATCGAAGGCGCGGTACGCATCGGCGCGGTCAGCGAGCAGGGCAAGGAAGCGCTGCTGAGCCTGGTGGAGTCGCCCCATTGGTTCGGCGAAATCTGCCTGTTCGACGGCCAGCCACGCACCCACGATGCGTTCGGCGTTGGCCAGTGCACCCTGTTGCACCTCCCGCAGGCGGCATTGCTGGCGTTGCTCGACGAACAACCGGTGTATTGGCGGCAGCTGGCATTGCTGATGAGCCACAAACTGCGCCTGACCTTCATCAACCTCGAACAGCTGAGCCTGATGCCCGCCCCGGCACGCCTGGCTCACCGCCTGCTGATGATCGCCGAGGGCTACGGCGAATACGATCCGCCGCGCCGAGTGCTGCAACTGCCGCAGGAGCAACTGGCGTCAATGCTGTCGCTGTCGCGCCAGACCACCAACCAGATCCTCAAGGACTTGCAGGGGCAGGGCATTCTGAATTTGAAGTATGGCGAGATCGAAATCCTCAACGCCGAGGGCTTGCGGGCATTGGCGATTTTCTGAAACTCAGCGTTTTTGATGGGCTTTGCCCGCGAAGGCGCCTAGCCTGTGATGACGACAATCGAGGTGTGCCATGCGTGTGCTGCTAGTAGAAGACGAACCGGAGATCGCCAAACGCTTGGCCAACGGCCTGAACGAGGCGAGTTATTCAGTCGATGTGGCGCTCAACGGTATGGACGGGCGTCGCTTTATCGAGTCCGGCGAATACGATCTGATCATCCTCGACGTGATGCTGCCGGGGCTCAACGGCTGGCAGTTGCTGCAACAGATCCGCAAGCTCGGCGACACGCCGGTGCTGTTGCTGACCACCAAGGACGGCATCGAAGATCGCCTGCGCGGTCTGGAGCTGCATGAAGATGATTACCTGCTCAAGCCGTTTGCCGTGAGCGAACTGGTGACGCGGGTGCGCAAGTTGTTGCGGCGGGATCGGGGGCGCTAGGTTCGCGGCCTCAGGCTAAAAAATGAGCTGGACTTAGGTGCCAAACTGCACTAAATACAATGCAGATCCACAGTTTGTGGAAAATTGCACGATATACGATGCAGGTTGAGCAATGGAAAATCTCGGTGAACTTATCCGCTCTCTACGCAAAGAGCGAAAGCTTTCTCAGGATGCACTGGCAAAACAGTACGGCATGAGCCGTTCCACGATTTCAGGCATCGAGAACAATACAATCTCCGAAATCGGTCTGCGCAAGGTTGAGGCGATCCTCAACGGCTTCGGATACGAGCTCACCGCTGTGCCTCGTCAGTCGAAGCGCCCAACGCTGGACGCTCTGAAAAAGGCTAACTTCCATGGGTGAGCCACAGGGAAAGGACAGGCTGCACATCAGTGTGTCCGCAACGGCCGTCGGCACGCTCGGTCGTGGTCAGTCCCGTGGCGATTCAGTCTTTACCTACGCCGAAAACGCGCAGGAGGAAAATGCAGTCTCGCTGACCATGCCGACTCGTCTTGAGAGTTATACGTGGGAACAAGGTGTACCGCCCATTTTCGAAATGAACCTGCCCGAGGGTGCTCTACGCGATGAATTGGTTCGCCGTTTCAGCAAAGCGGTCCGCGGGTTTGATGATTTCGCGATGCTGGCGATTGTCGGCCCGTATCAGCTTGGACGTGTGGGCATTGCAAACGCGCAAGATTCGAGTGAACGCCCCCCGGAAACCAGCCTCGCGGATCTTCTGGTGCATGACGGCGCGCAGGGCTTGTTCGATGATCTGTTACACACCTATGGCCAGTACTCGGGCGTTTCGGGTGTACAGCCGAAAGTGCTGGTCCGGGACAGTGCAACAACGGTCGACCGGCTGACCCATCGAGGCGCGACGCACCTGGTCAAATCCTTTCGTCCAGAGGAATACCCCGAACTCGCGGCCAACGAATACTTTTGCATGCGGGCTGCGCTGCATTGCGGACTTGAAGTGCCGACATTTGAACTCAGCGAGCAAGGCAAATTTCTGGTCGTTGAACGTTTCGATCTGAATGACAAAGGTTATCTGGGGTTCGAGGATTTTTGTGTCCTCAATGCCTGGCCGTCGAAGGCCAAATACGATGGCTCGTATGAAGGTGCTGCGAAGCAAATCAAAGAATTCGTCTCCCCGCCATTGCTCAACCAGGCGCTTGAATCTTTTTTCAAAATCGTCGCGCTCTCCTCTGGAGTGAAAAATGGCGACGCTCACCTTAAAAACTTCGGAGTGCTGTACGAGCATTGCGCCGCCGATGCGCAGATCAGCCTTGCTCCGGCCTACGACATCGTCACGACATCGGTCTACATCAAGTCCGACAGCATGGCGTTGCTGTTGGGCGGATCAAAGGCTTGGCCCAAGTACAAGATGCTGATGCGGTTTGGTCGTTCGGCCTGCAACCTGACGGAAGGGCGTTGTAATGAACTGCTGCAACAGGTCGCTCATGGGATGGATGTGGCGATGGGTGAGATGGCACTCTACATTCGGGCTAACAGCGGTTTTGCCGAGGTTGGCGAAGCGATGATGGATCAGTGGAGATCAGGTGTTGCGCGAAGTCTGGTCAAAAGCTGAGAGGTTCCGTCGAAGAGGCGGGTCAATCCGACCCGGCTCCCAGATCAGTCACCGCAACCCATCCCGAAACTGCCCCGGTGTCATCCCGGTCCAGCGCTTGAACGCGCGGCTGAAGCTGCTGGTATCGGCGAACCCCAGCATATAACTGACTTCACTCAACGAGCATTGCGGGTCACGCAGGTGCAGCAGCGCAAGGTTTTCGCGGCTTTCATTGAGCAACGCGTCGAATCGACAACCTTCGTCCGCCAGATGCCGTTGCAGGCTGCGCAAGCTCAGGTGCAGGGCCTTGGCGATGTGTTCGGCGCTTGGTTCGCCTTCGGGCAATTGTTCTTCAATGGCATCGCGGACCTTGCGTTCCCACGTCAGCGGCTTGAGTTGCGCCAAAGTACGCTTGAGCACTGCTTCGTTGTGTTCAGCCAGTTCCGGATTGGCATCGTCCAGGTGACTGTCGAAGTCCACGAGGGCAAATTCCAGTCGGTCCTCGTCGGCGGCGAAGTGCACCGGCGAACGAAAGACTTTGTGCCATTGATGCGGGTCGGCCGGTTCCGGGCGGCGCAGATACACCGCCAGCGGGGCATATTCGCGGCCCAGGCGATTGCGGCAGGTGCGCACGTAAATCGCGGCAAACGCGTCGATGGCCTCCAGCGCCGGTGCGGGATTGCCTTGCGGAATTTTCAGACGGAAGCGGTAGCGATCTTCAGCGCGGGTCAGTTCCAGTTCCAGCGCATCGCTGACCACCTGGTGATAACGCACGATGCGCTCGAACACTTCGCGCAGACTGCCGCTGGCCACCAGCGCATAACCGAGCGCATGGAACGTGGTCGGGCTGACAAAGCGCGACACCCGCAAGCCAATCGCCGGGTCGCCGCTGACCTGCACCGCGATTTCCCACAGGCGCGTGGTGCCCGACAACGGGTAACGGGCGTTCGGGTCGTCCATCAACTGCGGGTCGAGCCCCGCCTGCTGGCACAGAGCGGTGCTGTCGAGGCCCAGCGCATCGAGTTGCTTGCGCAGGGCGCGGGTCCAGCTGGCGAGGGAGGTCGGTTCAGTCATGCTGATTGGCGCTTCCGGTCAACAGGTTGGCGTTCACGGCTACCACGGTGTGAGGGTTCACAAGGCAGGATGCGAACATCAATAACCAGAGGATGGAAGCATGGACGGTACTTCTGCAAGTCCCCAGCGACTGAATGCAGCCCAACGATCAGCGCATATTCGCGAAGTGGTGCTGGCCAGAGGGGTCGAACTGCGCAAACGCTACCCGATTCTCAACCATCAGGACGCCTTGGGCGCGGGCATTCTGGCCTTCGCGCTGGCCGGAATGATCGGTTCAGCGGCGCTCTACCTGACCGGGCACCTGGCCTGGTGGGCGTGCCTGTTGCTCAACGCGTTTTTCGCCTCGTTGACTCACGAGCTGGAACACGACCTGATTCATAGCATGTACTTCCGCAAGCAGCGCGTGCCGCACAACCTGATGATGGGCCTGGTGTGGCTGGCGCGCCCGAGCACGATCAATCCATGGATTCGCCGGCATCTGCACCTCAATCACCACAAGGTGTCCGGTACGGAAGCCGACATGGAAGAGCGCGCGATCACCAACGGCGAGCCTTGGGGAATCGCGCGGCTTTTGATGGTCGGCGACAACGTGATGTCGGCGTTCATTCGCATGCTGCGCGCCAGGACCTGGGCGCATAAATTCAGCATCATCAAACGCACGTTGAAGGTCTACGCGCCGCTGGCGCTGGTGCATTGGGGCGCCTGGTACATGTTCCTCGGTTTCCATGGGGCGAATGGCATTGCCTACCTGATGGGGTCACCCATCGAATGGTCGGCGACCACGCTGTCGGTGATGACAGTCATCGACATCGCGGCGGTGGTGATCATCGGCCCGAACGTGTTGCGCACGTTTTGCCTGCATTTTGTCAGCTCCAACATGCATTACTACGGGGACGTGGAGCCGGGGAATGTGATTCAGCAAACCCAGGTGCTGAACCCTTGGTGGATGTGGCCGATGCAAGCGTTCTGCTTCAACTTCGGCAGCAGCCACGGGATTCATCACTTCGTGGTGAAGGAACCGTTTTACATCCGCCAGATGACCGTGCCGGTGGCGCACAAGGTGATGCGCGAGATGGGCGTGCGGTTCAATGATTTCGGGACGTTTGGGCGGGCGAACCGGTTTGTGCGCGAGGAAACAGCAGAGGCGCAGGAGGTGCGTGCCGCTCAGGCGTGATCGATGTTCTCGGAAACTCAACACGGCAAAGGCGCCCGTCATCAATCTGACCCAAAGGGGCGGTACGTTATGACCCAAGCAGGATGACTTGGTAGTTACTGTATCGCTGACCCATTTATGCGTTTCGGATCTAATAAAGTAATTAAATATTCCTTTATTGGATAAGTATTGAAGTTAATCATCGCATCCAGTGATGTTGATTAGCGCTAGCAGATTTTGAGTTTCCGGGGCCGTCTCCTTGGCAGGGTGCGGTCCCTTTTTTTGTCTTTTCAAAACCACCGCATATTCCTAATAGGTCTTAATAAATAGCTTCTTATTCCTTAACGGATATAGCTCTCCTCCCTATACTCGACCGGGAACAGACACGCAGCAGGAGAGCTCCCCCATGCGCAACGAATCAATTCGCTACCTGATTGTGCCGGGCTGGCAAGGATCGCCGGAAGATCATTGGCAAAGTCACTGGCAGAACAGCCTGCCCAATAGCGCTCGGGTGGAGCAGGCCGACTGGCTGACGCCGCGTCGTGAAGACTGGGTTGCCGCGCTGGCAGAAGCGATTGCTGCCGACAGCACGCCGGTGATCTTGATTGCGCACAGTCTGGGTTGCATTACGGTCGCCCATTGGGCGGCCACGGCATCGCTGCATTTTTTGCGACAGGTTCGCGGTGCCTTGCTGGTCGCGCCGGCGGACGTTGAACGTCCGGCATGTGCTCCGGCCTTGCGCAACTTCGCACCGATTCCCACAACCCTTTTGCCCTTCCCGAGCCAGGTCGTCAGCTCCGACAACGACAGCGCCGTGAGTGCGCCGCGAGCCCTGGAGCTGGCTCGCAACTGGGGCGCCGAGGCGGGGATTCTGCCGGGTGCCGGACACATCAACGTGAAGTCCGGTCACCAGCGCTGGGAGCAGGGATTTGCCTATCTCTACCGCCTGCAAAATCGAATGGAACACCACGCCCTGCGACGTGCTTGAACCTTTTTCTTTTTTAGAACGCCAACCCGTCTCCCGGCGGTTCAGGGCGGGAGTCTGCCATGAGTTTCGAAGCCTTCGGTCAGCCACTGCTGACCTTTCCCGACGCAGAAAAAAGTCCCCTGAGTATTCGCGCCAAGGCGCTGGTGTTTGTCGATCCACGTTCCCGGCAGTTGCGCCTGGAGCTGGAACAACTGGCGCCGCGCTCGATCTCGGTGTTGATCCGTGGTGAAACCGGCAGCGGCAAGGAATTGCTTGCGCGGCACATCCATCGTGCCAGTGATCGCGGAGGGTTATTCGTCTCGGTCAACTGCGGCGCCATCAGCCCGACCTATGCTGACGCCGAACTGTTCGGCTATGCCGCCGGCAGTTACAGCGGATCGGCCAGCAGCCGCGCGGGGTGGTTCGGTTCGGCCAATGGCGGCACGCTCTACCTGGACGAGATCGGCGATTTGCCGCTGCCGATCCAGATCAAATTGCTCGCCGCCCTGGAAAACCACGAAGTCACCCGCGTTGGCGCTCAGCAACCGAGCCCGGTGGACGTGCGCCTGGTGGCGGCCACCAGTATCGATCTGGCCCAGGCGGTGGCGGCCGGGAAATTCCATGAGCGGCTTTATCACTACCTCAGCGAAGGTCAACTCGAACTGCCGGCATTGCGTGACAGGGTCGGAGATATTTTGTCGCTGTCAGAATATTTCCTCGGCATCTACAGCCAGCGCCTCGACCTGCCGGTGCCGCTGATCAGTGAGGCCGCGCAGTTGGTGCTGGAGCGGCACAGTTGGCCGGGCAATACCCGGGAGCTGGAGAATGTCATTCACTTTGCGCTGCTGGTCAGTACCGGCGACGAGATTTTGCCGGAGCATTTGAATCTGCCTGAAGTGCCTGTGTCGTTGGTGCAGATTGAGCAGCAGATCGCGCAAGTGAGCAAAAACGGCACGGCTGACGAGCGTTCGGCGCTAAAGGATCTGCTCGAAAGCTTTAGCCGAATGCTGTAACCCGTGTGGGTTAGAGCTGTATGAACAAAATGGAATATGAGAGTGAATAAAAGATATTGTTCGGGAATAAAAAATCCCGGTATTGTCCGCTTCACGCCAGCGATAGCACTTCACTGGCACACGTACTATTTAGCCGTCGTCGCTGACGACCGTGATTTTCGATAAGGACACTGCATGAAAAAGGTTCTGTTGTTCACCGCACTGGCGGCTGCCCTGACCGCGGGCCTGGCCCAGGCTGGCGAGAAACTGGTGGTGGCGGCGACCCCGGTTCCACACGCCGAGATTCTGGAACTGATCAAGCCAACCCTCGCCAAAGAAGGCGTGGACCTGGAAATCAAAGTGTTCACCGACTACGTTCAGCCGAACGTACAGGTCGATCAGAAGCGTCTGGACGCCAACTACTTCCAGACCCTGCCGTACCTGAAAAGCTTCAACGAAGGCAAAGGCACTAATCTGGTAACCGTGATCGGCGTGCACGTCGAACCATTCGGCGGCTACTCGAAGAAAGTCAAAACCCTGGCTGAGCTGAAAGACGGCGCGACCATCGCCATCCCGAACGAAGGCAGCAACAGCGGCCGTGCCCTGATCCTGCTGCAGAAGGCTGGCCTGATCGAGTTGAAAGACCCGAAAAACGCTCTGGCTACGCCGAAAGACATCGCCAAGAACCCGCACAACTTCAAGTTCAAGGAACTGGAATCGGCCATGCTGCCGCGTGTGCTGGATCAGGTCGACCTGGACATGATCAACACCAACTACGCGCTGGAAGCAGGTCTGAACCCGGCTAAAGATGCGCTGGTGATTGAAGGTGCCGATTCGCCTTACGTGAACTTCCTGGTGGCTCGTCCGGACAACAAGGACAGCGTTGCCATCCAGAAACTGGCCAAAGCCCTGACCAGCCCGGAAGTGAAAGCATTCATCGAGAAGAAGTACAGCGGCGCGGTACTGCCGGCGTTCTGATTCGCGAGGTAAACCCCTTCAAGGTTTCGAACGCCGACGGCTAGTAAAGCGTCGGCGTTTTTTTTGCCTGCGAGAAACCTGTGGCGAGGGAGCTTGCTCCGCTGGGTTGCGACCCTAAATCCTGCACATGCGCTTCTTCAGGCACACCGTTTCGACTGATTTTGCGACTGCTGCGCAGTCGAGCGGGACGGTGCGGCGGTCCGACAAGCTCCCTCGCCACAAAAGCGCCCGCGCATTCAGGCTACCCTGGCCTCCAGCGCCCGGCGCAACGCCACCAATAACTTCACGATTTCTTGCGGATCCAACCGCTGTGGCACTTTCATCTCAGCCATTTTTCTCTTCCTTGTGAGGGTTCAGCCAGGGAGTCTGGCCAAAAGCTGTGCGTCCTTGGAGGGGCTTTTTGAAAAAAAGATCCCTCCTACAGCTGCAAGGAAAATAGTCGTCTTCTTTCGCCGCGACAAATCCGCGGGATAGTTTTTTGCGTGATGCGACAAGGTCGACGTGAAGCTGGCCAACACGACCGTCATCCGAACCTCAAGCTGGCTCTCAGTGGGCTCCGCCAGGTGCTACAAGATTTGTGACTTGATGGCTTTATTTGAGGGCGTCAGGTGCACCCATGGAACCCTGTTCTAAGCTCACAGTCGTATCGCCATTGGCACGTCCGTACAACGCAAAGGAGTCTGCATGGCTGGTCCCGGATTGAAAATAGCGGTTGGTCTGAGCCTCCTTGCACTACTGACCGCGTGTGGCGATAAAAAACCGGTCGAGAAGGACCGTCCACGGGTCTTCGTCCAGGAGGTCAAACCCTTGGATTACGCCGCGTCGGTGACGCTCACCGGCGATGTTCAGGCCCGGGTCCAGACTGAGTTGTCGTTCCGCGTGGGCGGCAAGATCATTCAGCGCATGGTCGATGTCGGTGACCGAGTGTCGGCCAAACAAGTGCTGGCCAGACTCGATCCCAAAGACCTGCAGACCAGCGTCAATTCGGCCCAGGCCCAAGTCACCGCCGAGCAGGCCCGGGTCAAACAGACCGCCGCCGCGTTTGTCCGCCAGCAAAAACTCCTGCCCAAGGGCTACACCAGCCAAAGCGAATACGATTCCGCGCAAGCTGCCTTGCGCAGCAGTCAGAGCGCGCTGACCGCTGCTCAGGCGCAGCTTGCCAACGCTCGCGAACAACTCGGCTACACCGCGCTGATTGCCGAGGCGCCAGGCGTGATTACGGCGCGTCAGGCCGAGGTCGGCCAAGTGGTGCAGGCGACGGTGCCGATTTTCAGCCTGGCGCGCGATGGTGAGCGTGACGCGGTGTTCAACGTCTACGAATCGCTGCTGGCCGAGGCGCCGGAGGATAAAACCATCGTGGTCAGCCTGCTCGACAACCCGTCGATCAAAACCACTGGCACCGTGCGGGAGATCACTCCGGCGGTGTCCGCGCAGACCGGCACCGTGCAAGTCAAAGTCACCCTCGACAGCCTGCCCGAGGGCATGCAACTGGGCTCGGTGGTAAGCGCTACGGCCAAGACACCCGGCAAGTCCGCCGTGGAATTGCCGTGGTCGGCCCTGACCAAAAACCTCAGCGATCCGGCGGTATGGCTGGTGGATGGCGAGGGCAAGGCGCAACTGCACAATGTTACGGTCGGTCGTTACTTGACCGGCAAAGTGATCATCAGCGCCGGCCTGCAGAGCGGCGAAAAAGTCGTCATCGCGGGCGGTCAGTTGCTGCACCCCGGCGTGAAAGTTGAAATCGCCGAAAACACCTACAAGGATCTTGCTGTGGAAGCTCAGCCATGAAGCGTCTGTTACTGGTGTGCACGGCGATGATGCTGGCGGCGTGCTCGAAAGAGGAACCGCCGCCGGAGCCGATACGTCCGGTGCTGTCGGTCAAGGTCGAATCGCTGGACGAGGAACATCTCGGCCGCTTTGCCGGCAGCATCCAGGCCCGCTATGAAAGCAATGTCGGGTTCCGCGTGCCGGGGCGCATCGCCAGCCGTAACGTCGATGTCGGTGCCGAAGTGGAAAAGGGCGCGCTGCTCGCCACCCTGGACCCTACCGATCAGCAGAATCAGCTGCGTTCCGCCAAGGGCGATCTGGCCAGCGTCCAGGCGCAATACATCAACGCCCAGGCCAGCGCCCGGCGGCAGCAGGAATTGTTCGATCGCGGCGTCGGCGCCCAGGCGCAACTCGATGTCGCGCAGACCGACCTGAAGACCACCCAGGCCTCTCTCGATCAAGCGAAGGCGGCGGTCGATCAGGCCAAGGATCAGCTCAACTATGTCGAATTGCGCTCGGACCACAAAGCCATCGTCACCGCGTGGAATGCCGAAGCCGGGCAAGTCGTCACCGCCGGCCAGCAAGTGGTGACCCTGGCGCAGCCGGACATCAAGGAAGCGGTGATCGACCTGCCGGACACCCTGGTCGACCAACTCCCGAGCGACGTCGTCTTTCAAGTTGCGGCGCAACTGGACCCGAGTATCAACACGACGGCCACTGTTCGTGAAATCGAGCCCCAGGCCCAGAGTGCGACCCGTACCCGTCGAGCCCGCCTGACCCTGACAGACACACCGCCCGGTTTTCGCCTGGGCACAGCGATCAGCGTCACCCTCAGCTCCGCGATCAAACCCCGCATCGAACTGCCCTTGAGTGCGCTACAGGAGGTCGGTGGGCAATCGCGCATCTGGGTCGTCGATACGCAGACCCAGACCGTTGCCCCACGGGACGTCAACCTTCTCAGCCGCACCGATTCGACCATGGTCCTGGCCAACGGTGTGAAGTCGGGTGAGCGGGTGGTCAGCGCGGGTGTGAACAGCCTGAAACCGGGACAGAAAGTGAAAATCGACGAGGACAGCCCCCAATGAAAGGGAGTTTCAACTTATCCGAATGGGCCCTCAAGCATCAGTCGTTTGTCTGGTATTTGATGTTCGTCGCGCTGCTGATGGGCGTGTTCTCGTACATGAACCTGGGGCGCGAGGAAGACCCGTCGTTCACCATCAAAACCATGGTCATCCAGACCCGCTGGCCGGGCGCGACCCAGGAAGAAACCCTCAAGCAGGTCACGGATCGCATCGAGAAAAAACTCGAAGAGCTCGACTCCCTCGATTACGTCAAAAGCTATACGCGGCCCGGCGAGTCCACGGTGTTCGTCAACCTGCGCGACACCACCAGTGCCAAGGACATCCCGGAAATCTGGTACCAGGTGCGCAAGAAGATCAACGACATTCGCGGTGACTTCCCCCAAGGCCTGCAAGGGCCGGGGTTCAACGACGAATTCGGTGATGTGTTCGGTTCGGTCTACGCCTTTACCGCCGACGGCTTGTCGATGCGCCAGTTGCGCGATTACGTGGAACAGGTTCGCGCTGAAATTCGTGAAGTGCCGGGGCTGGGCAAGGTCGAGATGGTCGGTGAGCAGGACGAAGTCCTCTACCTTAATTTCTCCACCCGTAAACTGGCGGCGCTGGGTATCGATCAACGCCAGGTGGTGCAAAGCCTGCAAACCCAGAACTCGGTGACCCCGGCCGGTGTGATCGAGTCCGGTCCGGAGCGCATCTCGGTGCGCACCTCGGGGCAGTTCGCTTCCGAGAAAGACCTGGCCAACGTCAACCTGCGGCTCAATGACCGCTTCTACCGCCTGGCCGACATCGCCGACATCAGCCGTGGCTACGTTGACCCGGCGACCCCGGAGTTCCGTTTCAACGGTCACCCGGCCATCGGCCTTGCCATCGCCATGAAGAAGGGCGGCAACATCCAGGAGTTCGGCAAGGCGTTGCACCAGCGCATGACTGACCTGACCGCAGACTTGCCGGTGGGCGTTGGTGTGCACACTGTGTCCGATCAGGCCGAAGTGGTGGAAAAAGCCGTCGGAGGCTTCACCAGTGCCTTGTTCGAAGCGGTGGTGATCGTGCTGATCGTCAGCTTCGTCAGCCTCGGTGTGCGCGCCGGGCTGGTGGTGGCGTGCTCGATCCCGCTGGTGCTGGCCATGGTGTTCATCTTCATGGAATACAGCGGCATCACCATGCAGCGGATTTCCCTCGGCGCATTGATCATCGCCCTCGGCTTGCTGGTGGACGACGCAATGATCACGGTCGAAATGATGGTCACACGCCTGGAAATGGGCGAGACCAAGGAGCAGGCGGCGACGTTTGCCTACACATCCACGGCGTTCCCCATGCTCACCGGCACATTGGTGACAGTCGCCGGGTTCGTGCCGATTGGCCTCAACGCCAGCTCGGCGGGCGAGTACACCTTCACCCTGTTTGCCGTTATCGCGGTGGCGATGCTGGTGTCGTGGATTGTCGCTGTGTTGTTTGCCCCGGTGATCGGCGTGCACATTCTCAGCGCCAAGGTGAAACCCCATGACGCCGAGCCCGGGCGCATCGGCCGTGCATTCAATTACGGGATGTTTTGGGCCATGCGCAATCGCTGGTGGGCGATCGGTATCACCATTGCGCTGTTCGTGGCCTCGGTGTTTTCCATGCAGTTTGTGCAGAACCAGTTCTTCCCGTCGTCGGACCGCCCGGAAATCCTCGTCGACCTCAACCTGCCGCAAAACGCCTCGATGGCCGAAACCCGCAAGGCGGTGGACAAGCTCGAAGCGACGCTCAAGGATGACCCGGACATCGTGCGCTGGAGCACTTACATCGGCGAGGGAGCGATCCGTTTCTACCTGCCCCTCGACCAGCAATTACAGAACCCGTACTACGCGCAACTGGTGATCGTCAGCAAAGGCCTGGAATCGCGCAACGCCCTCAGCCAGCGTTTGCGCGAACGGCTGCGCAAGGATTTCGTCGGGATCGGCAGCTACGTCCAGGCGCTGGAAATGGGCCCGCCGGTGGGTCGCCCGATTCAATACCGGGTCAGCGGCAAGGACATCGATCAGGTGCGCAAGCACGCCATCGCCCTGGCCACCGAGCTGGACAAGAACTCGCACATCGGCGAGATCATTTACGACTGGAACGAACCGGGCAAAGTCCTGCGCATCGAGATCGCCCAGGACAAGGCGCGACAACTGGGACTGTCGTCGGAAGACGTGGCCAACCTGATGAACAGCATTGTGGTTGGTTCGCCGGTGACTCAGGTCGATGACGATATCTACCTGATCAACGTCGTGGGGCGCGCGGTGGACGCGGAACGTGGCACGCCGGAAACCCTGCAAAACTTGCAGATCGTGACCCCGAGCGGCACGTCGATTCCGCTGCTGGCGTTCGCCACGGTGCGCTATGAACTCGAGCAACCGCTGGTCTGGCGCCGTGACCGTAAACCGACCATCACCATCAAGGCGGCAGTGCGTGATGAGATTCAGCCGACTGACCTGGTGAAACAGCTCAACCCCGCCATCGATAAATTCGCCGCCGGTTTGCCGGTGGGTTATTCGGTCGCCACGGGCGGCACGGTGGAGGAAAGCGGCAAGGCCCAAGGGCCGATAGCCAAGGTGGTGCCGCTGATGCTGTTTCTGATGGCGACCTTCCTGATGATCCAGCTGCACAGCGTGCAGAAGCTGTTCCTGGTGGCGAGTGTCGCGCCGCTCGGGCTGATCGGCGTGGTGCTGGCGCTGATCCCGACGGGCACGCCAATGGGCTTTGTGGCGATCCTGGGGATTCTGGCGCTGATCGGCATCATCATCCGCAACTCGGTGATCCTGGTGACCCAGATCGATGCCTTGGAGAAAGAGGGCGTTTCACCTTGGGATGCCGTGGCGCAGGCCACGGAGCATCGACGCCGACCGATTCTGTTGACCGCTGCGGCGGCCAGCCTGGGGATGATCCCGATTGCCCGGGAAGTGTTCTGGGGGCCGATGGCTTACGCCATGATTGGCGGGATCATTATTGCGACGTTGCTGACGCTGCTGTTTTTGCCAGCGCTTTATGTCGCCTGGTACAAAATCCGCGAGCCGCAGAAAGAGGTGCAGTAAGGCGAGCGCTACGCGCTTATCGCGAGCAGGCTCGCTCCTACAGGGGGACCGCGTCCGTCTGGACAACTCGGTCAACTGTAGGAGCGAGCCTGCTCGCGATGGCGTCCTGTCAGGCTACACCGGCTTGCGCCACACACTCGCCAACCAAGGCTGCTGCTCCCGCGGCAGCCCGGCCGGCCGGTAGTAATGCTCCAGCTCCACAAACCCCGCCTCAGTCAGTAATTGCTGCCACGCCGCAAGATCGTGGTAAGCCCCATAACGCGGCCCATTCCACCCTTCCTGATTCTCGCCGCGAGGATTGGAACTGAACAACACGCCACCTGGCTTCAACGCCCTGCGCAACTCCTTCAACACCCGAGGCAATTCCTGGCGCGGGATATGAAACAACACCGCATTGGCAAAAATCCCGTCGAAGCGTTCATCCGGCAGGTCCAGCTTCAGAAAGTCCTGCTGCCATACTTCGCATCCACTGTCCTCACGCGCCATCTGCGCAAACTTTTCCGAACCATCGAGCCCGACAGCCGTGTGGCCCATGCGCGTGAACGTCTGCAAATCCCGCCCCGGCCCACAGCCGAAATCGAGAATGTCGAACGGCGCCTCGCCCTGAATATGCCGCAGCAGGGCATCGATGTTCTGGCTGACATCATGATCGCGAGTCCCCTCGCGAAAACCTTCGGCCACCGAGTTGTAATGGTCCAGGGTGGTGGCGGTGATCTTCTGGAGGTCGTCGGGGGTTTGCTTCATGGTCGGCTGCGCAGGCAATGGGGATATGGCCGAATATACGCCATCAGACGTGGGGCTGCTTCGCAGCCATTCGCGGGCAAGCCTCGCTCCTACAGTTGATCGAGTTGTTTCGACAGCCGCGTACTCCTGTAGGCACACTGATTTTCCTGTGGGAAATGTTCCCCCTGTTGCGAGGGAAATTGCCCGTGTCGAGGACACTTTTGTGGCGAGGGAGCTTGCTCCCGCTGGGCTGCGAAGCAGCCCCCAGCCATTCAATGAGGTGTGTCAGATAAACCCGGTCTAAAGATCTTGCGAGTGCTGCGCAATCGAGCGGGAGCAAGCTCCCTCGCCACAAAAGCGCTACAACCTTGACCGTGTTCAGCGCTTGTTGAGCCCCCGAGCCAAGCGATCCCCACCCAGCTGGATAATCGCCACCAACACCACCAGCAACACAATCACCGTCAGCATGATCTGGCTGTCAAACCGCTGATACCCATACCGATACGCAATGTCCCCCAACCCCCCCGCACCAATGGCCCCGGCCATGGCCGACGAGTTGATCATGGTCACCAACGTGATGGTGAAACCACCGACAATCCCCGGCAGCGCCTCGGGCAACAGCACATGCCAGACGATGTGCCAGCGCCGGCAACCCATCGCTTGGGCCGCTTCGATCAAACCGTGATCCACCTCGCGCAAACTGACTTCGGCTATGCGCGCAAAGAACGGCGTGGCCGCAATCGTCAGCGGCACCACCGCGGCCCAGACCCCGTAAGTGGTGCCGACGATCAACCGGGTGAACGGAATCAGCGCCACCATCAGAATCAGAAACGGAATCGAGCGGAACAGGTTCACGAAGGCGCCCAGTGCACGGTTCAGCGCCGGTGCTTCGTAGATGCCGCCTTTGGTGCTGGTGACCAGGATGACCGCCAGCGGAATCCCCGCCAGCAGCGCAATCAGCGACGACACGCCCACCATCAGAAACGTGTCGATGAAGCCTTGCAACAAACGATCAAACCACATAACCGAGCACCTCCACCTGTTGCGCCCAGTGGCCGGCGCGCTGACGCAGTTGCTCGGCGCCCAAGGACGATCCCGTCACCGTCAGCAGCAATTGCCCCAGCGCATGGCCCTGAATGCGTTCCACGCCACCTTGCAGCAACCTCACGCGACCGCCGAGGGCGCTGAACAGCGCTGCCAGATCCGGTTCGTCTGTGGCGCTGCCGGTGAAGCGCAAACGCAACACAACCGCCGCGTCCGAGGACTGAGGTTGTGGACGCAAACCGCTTTGCAGTTCTTCCGGCAGCGCGTGTTGCAGCGGCGCGAGCAAGGTCTTGCTGACTTCATGCTGCGGGTCGCCAAAGACTTTCCAGACCGGCCCTTGCTCGACGACTTTTCCGTGCTCCAGCACCACCACCCGATCACAGATATCGCGGATCACCGCCATCTCGTGGGTGATCAGTACGATGGTCAAACCCAGCCGCTGATTGATCTCGCGCAGCAGGCCGAGGATCGATTGCGTGGTCTCCGGGTCCAGTGCCGATGTGGCTTCGTCACACAGCAGGATCTCCGGGTCATGCACCAACGCGCGGGCGATGCCGACACGCTGTTTCTGTCCGCCGGACAGCTGCGCCGGATAGGCCTTGTGCTTGCCTTGCAGGCCGACCAACTCCAGCAGTCCGCGGACTTTCTGATCGCGTTTTTCCTTGGGCACACCAGCGACTTTCAGTGGCAATTCGACGTTCTGCCAAACGGTCTTGGCCGACATCAGATTGAAGTGCTGGAAGATCATGCCGATCCGTCGGCGCAGCGCGACCAGGCGGTCTTCATCGAACTCGCCGATGTCCACTTGATCGATCAGCACCCGGCCGCTGCTCGGTTGTTCGAGACGGTTGATGGTGCGGATCAGCGACGACTTGCCGGCGCCGCTGCGACCGATGATGCCGAACACTTCACCGCGCTGGATCGCCAGGTCGATGCCGTGCAACGCCGCCACTGGACCCTGCTGGCCGGTGTAGGTTTTGCCCAGGCCGATGAAGCGCACATGAGCGCGGTTCAGGTCCGGGTGCAGTTCGGTCTGTGCGGCTTTATGTGGCTCTGGAATCTCCAGTCGCCGTTGGATCGCGGCCGTCATCCTCAGCTTTCCCAGCCGGCTTGATAGAGCTTGCCGTGGGCTTTATCCAAGGCCGCACGAACAGCCGGCGAGTGCTGGTAGATATCGACAAACTTGATCAGGCGCGGATCGGTTTTGCTCTTGGGCTGGATCACGAACTGGATCACGTATTCCTTGTGATCGAGACCGTCGAACAGCAAGGCCGAACCGGCATCGAAAGTCTTCGACAGACGTATATACGCCGGGTAGCCCTGCACAAGATCGGCATCGTCATAGGCGCGCACCAGCTGTACCGCTTCAACCTGGAGGATTTTGATGTTCTTCGGGTTGGCGATGATGTCTTCTTCGGTGGCCTTGTAGCCGACACCCGGCTTGAGGGTAATCAGGCCGGCCTTGGCCAGCAGTTGCAGGCCGCGACCGCTGTTGATCGGGTCGTTGGCGATGGCGACGCTGGCGCCTTGCGGCAGTTCGTCGAAGCTTTTGTATTGCTTCGAGTAGAGGCCGACGTTGTTGATGATCCCCGGCGCAAACGGCACCAGGTCAAAACCGGCGGCAGCCTTGGCGTTTTCCAGGAACGGGACGTGCTGGAAATAGTTCACGTCGATGTCGCCGGCCGCGAGGCTGACGTTGGGGGCGATCCAGTCGCTGAACTCCACGAGGTCGACTTGCAGGCCTTGTTTTTTGGCTTCCTCGACGGCGGCTTCCAGCGGGATGGCGAAGGCGGCGGTGGTGCCGACTTTCAGCGGCGCGTCGGCGGCGAAGGTGACAGAGCTGAAGAGGCCGAGGGCCAGGGCCAGTGCTTTGACTGGGTGGGAGAGGCAGGTCGTTTTCATGATGGGGTTTCCAGTCAGTGCATAAATTTTGGGTGTTTGGGCGGGCCTCTTCGCGGGCAAGCCTCGCTCCTACAGGTTCAGCGCCGTACCGGACATTTGTGAACGACCAATACCTGTAGGAGCGAGGCTTGCCCGCGAAGCTTTTAGCGCCGAAACGCCGAGCCCGTATGTTGCTCAGGCAAATGCGCTTCGCCGTGAAACAGCTTTTCCCGCAGGCTGCCGTTGTCATAAGCCGTTTTGTACGACCCACGCCGCTGCAGCTCCGGAATCACTAGCTCAATGAAATCCACATAGCTTTCCGGCGTGACAATCCGTGTCAGGTTGAAGCCATCCAGCCCGGTCTCGGCGATCCACGATTCCAGTTCGTCCGCCACTTGCTCAGGCGAACCCACCACCGTGATGTAGCGGCCGCCGAGGGCGTGTTGTTCGAGCAATTTGCGCCGGGTCCAGTCGTTGTTTTGCAGGTTTTTGGTCGCCGACTGGATCGCATTGCTCTTCACGTACTGGATCGGCTCGTCGATCTCGTAGTCGGAGAAGTCGATGCCGGTCGACGCCGAAAAATGCGCGACACCGGCCTCCGCGCTGGCATAACTCAGGTATTCGGCGTGCTTGGCCCAGGCCAGCTCCTCGGTGGCGCCGACAATCACGTTCAAGCCCATGAACACCTTGATGTCGTCGGGATTGCGCCCGGCTTCAACAGCGCTGGCGCGAACCTTATCCACCTGAACCTTGGTCGACGGTTTGTTCTGCCCGCTGATGAACACGCACTCGGCATGACGCCCGGCGAACAGCAAACCGCGATCGGAACTGCCGGCCTGGAACAACACCGGCGTGCGCTGCGGCGATGGCTCGCAGAGGTGATAACCCTCGACCTGATAGAACTCACCCTTGTGTTCGACCTTGTGCACTTTTCCCGGTTGGGCGTAGATCCGCTGTTGCGGGTCATTCAACACCGCGCCGTTTTCCCAGCTGCCTTCCCAGAGTTTGTAGAGCACTTCGAGGTATTCATCGGCCTGGTCGTAACGGCGGTCGTGTTCGACCTGTTCGCTGAGGCCCATGGCTTTGGCGGCGCTGTCGAGGTAACCGGTGACGATGTTCCAGCCGACCCGGCCGCGACTCAGGTGATCGAGCGTCGACAGGCGGCGGGCGAACAGGTACGGCGGTTCGTAAGACAGGTTGGCGGTGAGGCCGAAACCGAGGTTTTTCGTCACCGCCGCCATGGCTGAAACCAGCAGCAGCGGGTCGTTGACTGGCAGCTGGATCGATTCTTTCAGAGGCACGTCCACCGAGTTCTGGTAGACGTCGTACACGCCGACGATATCGGCGATGAACAGACCGTCGAACAAGCCGCGTTCCAGCAACTGCGCCAGTTCGGTCCAGTATTCAATCGTTTTGTACTGGGTGGAGGTGTCCCGTGGATGCGTCCACAAGCCGTGGTTGATGTGCCCGATGCAGTTCATGTTGAACGCGTTGAGCAGGATCTTCTTTTTCGCCTCGGCCATCAGATGGTCCCTCGCAACGGAGGGTTTTCATCGTTGAGGTAGTAGTTGCCGACGGCGTGATACTTCCAGCGCACCGGGTCGTGCAGGGTATGCACCCGCGCGTTGCGCCAGTGGCGATCGAGGCCGTGTTCGATCAGCGTTGCCTGACTGCCGGCCAGTTCAAACAACGTGCTGCCGGCGGCGAGGGAAATGTCGGTGCTGATGGCGCGGGCTTCGGCAACGGCAATCGAGGCCGCAGCGACGGTCTCGGCGTTGGTGTTGGCCTGGGCTTTGTCGAGGAATTCGCCGGCGCGGTCCAGCAAGGCTTCGGCGGCGTGCAGGCGAATGCTCAGGTGGCCGAAACTCTTGAGGGTGAGCGGGTCGTCAGTGGCTTTTTCATGGGTGGCGTCGATCCACGGTCGGGTTTTGGTGCGCACGAAGTGCAGGGCATCTTCATAGGCGGCGCGGGCGATGCCGGTGTCGATGGCGGCGTGAAGAATCTGTGCCAGCGGGCCAACGGTGGTCGGGCGCTCGAACGCACTTTGAAACGGGATGACGTCTTCGGCGGCGACGTAGACGTCTTCGAACACCACCGAACCGCTGCCGGTGGTGCGCTGGCCGAAACCGCTCCAGTCGTCGATGACGGTCAGGCCTTTGCTGTTGTGGGGAACGAACGCCAGTTGCTGCACGCCGTTTTCATCCACCACCGACGTCGGAATGCGTTGCGCATAGATCGCACCGGTCGCGTAGAACTTGCGCCCGTTGATGCGATAACCGTCAGCGTCGCGGGTCAGGCTGGTGACGCGGTCATGGGCGGTTTTGGTGCCCAGTTCCGCCAAGGCATTGCCGAAGCGCTGGCCGGCGAGCACTTCGGCGTACAGGCGTTTTTTCTGCTCTTCGCTGCCGTTCACGCGCAGCACTTCGAGGGCGTAGAAATGGTTCTGCGGGATCTGTCCGAGCGAGCCGTCAGCCTGGGCAATCAGCGCGATGACCTTGGCCAGGGTCACGTTGGAAACCCCGGCGCCGCCGTATTCCTTGGGCACGCTGATGCCCCAAAGACCCGAGCGGGAAAACACTTCCAGCTCCGGGTGCGGCAAACGGCGTTCGCGGTCGCGCAGGGCGCTGTCGCGTTTGAAATCTTCGGCCAGATCGGTAGCGACGATCAGGGCTTGCTCATCGCTGGTTATGACCGCGACGTGGTGAGAATGAGTCATGTGTTTCTCCAGAGATCTGGTCGTTAAATCCAGGAGTGGCGAGCGGGCAGCGTGCCGTTCAGGTGATAGCTGCCGATGGCGTGGTATTTCCAGCGCACCGGGTCGTGCAGCGTGTGCACGCGGGCGTTGCGCCAGTGGCGGTCGAGGTTGAATTCGGCGAGCGTCGCGCGGCTGCCGGCCAGTTCGAAGAGTTTTTCGCTGGCGAGCAGCGAGATCTCGGTGGTCAGCACTTTTGCTTCAGCGACGGCAATCGACGCGCGCGCGGCGGACTCGGCAGTGAGTGGCGCGGCGCTGACCTCATCGAGTACTTGTCCGGCCTTGCGCAGCAGTGCCTCGGCGGCGTGCAGTTCAATTTTCAACTTGCCGATATCGGCGATGACGTAGAGGTCGTCGCTGGCCCGCTCGACCTTGGCGTCGATCCACGGACGGGCACGGGTTTTCACGAACTCGATGGCGTCGTCGATGGCACCGCGAGCGATACCGGCGTCAATGGCCGCTTGAATCAGTTGCGACACGGCACCCTGGATGTTCGGGCTGTCGTTGATCTTCCAGTTGTCTACCACCAGCTCGGCGTCGACCCGCACGTTGTTGAGCAAAATAGTGCCGCTGGCGGTGGTGCGCTGACCGAAGCCTGACCAGTCATCCACAATGCGCAGGCCCGGTGTGCCGCGACGGACGAAGGCCAACACTTGCTTGCCGTCGTCGTTCAGCGCCTTGACCGCCACCCAATGGGCGAACAGTGCGCCGGTGGAGTAAAACTTCTGCCCGCTGATGACAAAACCATCCCCGTCAGCGGTGATTCGTGCTTTGAGTTCCAGGGTGTTTTTGGTGCCGAGCTCCGGCCCGGCATTGCCGATGCGCCAGCCTTCGAGCACGCTTTTGAACAGCTGTTTTTTTTGCGCCTCGGTGGCGCTGCCGAGTACCAGGTGCAGGATGCCGAACTGGTTCTGCGGGATTTGTCCCAGTGCCGGGTCCGCCGCAGAAATGATCGCGAAAACCTCGGCCAGGGTGACGAACGAAACCTGCGGGCCACCGTACTCGCGCGCAATGGAAATGCTGCCCAGGCCGCTGCGGGTGAACTGTTCGATTTGCGACCATGGCAATTTGCGCTGCCGGTCACGTTTGGCCGCTTGCAGGCGGGCGACTTGCGCCAGCTCATGGGCGGCCTTGATGGCTTGTGCGTCGTTGCGCAGGACCTGCGCAGGCAACAACAGGGGGGCGATGTCCAGATCACTCTGAACGATTGCATCTGCCAGACTGGACATCAGTGCCGCTCCTTGGCTGCACGCAATGCCCTGGCGATCTGCACTGGGGTGATTGTGTTCCGGACCATACCTACCTCACATCTCATGGAGTCGCCGCGAGGGTTGCGGCGAACGAAAATCAAGAATGTCCGGTGGTCCGGTGCATATACCCTAAACGCGTATAAAAAATTAATAAACTAACTTTTGGGAATATGCATAGAAGGGTGTTGCTTCCCCTGTAGGAGCGAGGCTTGCCCGCGAAGGCGGAGTGTCGGGCACCTTTGATGTTGGCTGACGCAGCGCCTTCGCGGGCAAGCCTCGCTCCTACAGGGACGGCGGTGTTTTTACTTTTTGCGCGTTTCGGCGGCTTTCAATTGCTCTTTGAACGGCACTTTCAGATAGGGATTGTTGCAACCGATCTTGAGCCAGCGCGGCGGTGCCCAGCCGGAGTTGTTGCCCACGCGATCGAGGATGCAGTAAGTCACCTCCAGCCGAAGGTCTTCGCCGGCTTCGAGAATGATCGCCGGCGGCACCCAGACCTGAACCGGCTGGCCCACCTCGTCGGCCTTGAGCTGCGGCAGGTCCATGCGCACATCACCCCAGCGCAGGGTGATTTCATCGTCGACGGCCATGTTCAGGTAAGGCTCGATGGTCAACGGCACGCCCCGCTTGATCTGGTTCGGATTGACCCCCTGACGGCGAATGGTTTCGGGGATGCCCACTGGCGCCAGGTGCTCGTTTTCGTGGCCGCACAGCGTGAGTGGCTGACCGCCCGGGCAATCGAGCTTGATCTGTACCCGTGTGGCGAGCGACAGCGCCGGCCCCTGCCCGACTTGCATGACGCGGTAGTGAATGCAGGAGGAGCCATTGGCAATGAAGCTTTGCGGCACACGCAGACTGACGACTTCGCCGACATCGTCGGCCATGAGGACGCGGGAGGCGACGTAGCAGTTGTCCCAGAACAGTTCGATCAGGTCGCCTTCGTCCATGCCGGGGTAGGGCGCCACATCGATCAGCAGATGGGCCGCCGAAGTGACATTGATGCCAGTCTTGTGGGATTGCGCCAGGGTAGGGGCCGCAAGTCCGGATTTATTCGAGGTGCTTGTCATGGGTTTCTCCTTGACGCCTTGCAGCGAAGTCCGTTTCTGAAAAAATCAAAAGGCGTGTATTACCGAGCAACAAAGTTGTTCACTATTTGCAAGTTTCAATAATGGTTTTTAACGATGGTTGACGCCTGCTGGGGACTAGATAAGAGTGCGCCTGAATAGGTGTCAATAGAACTGACTAGTTAAGTAGGGTATTCAGTGCTATTCAGAAAAATCCTACGCCTTGAAGTTAATATGCCGCACCGCTCTGTCGAATTTCGCCGCGTATTTATTGATTTTCGGGCGTGGGTGGCGGCGACGGTGTGCTCATTGATGGCACTGGATCTGGCGGATTTTAGGCGCGTTGAATCTGTTGCAGAACATATATATGTACCGCATGCAGTTGTAAAAATTTATCTATTGTTCGAATGAACGAGAAGAGAGAATCGAGCGATGTGGGTGGCGGGATAAGTTGTCACTTCCATCCATGGAAGTTGACAAATAGTGAAGCGATATTAATGGTTGGTGTTATTCAGGAACTTGCTGAGAAACTGCTTCGTCCGTTCTTCTTTCGGGTTGGCAAACAACGCCTTGGCTTCGCCTTGCTCGACGATCACACCCTTGTCGAAAAACACCACACGGTTGGCCACGTCCCGGGCAAAGCCCATTTCGTGGGTAACGATCACCATGGTGCGCTTCTCTTCGGCCAGGCTGCGGATGGTCGCCAGCACTTCACCCACCAGCTCTGGATCAAGCGCTGAGGTGGGTTCATCGAACAGGATCACTTCCGGCTCCATCGCCAGTGCACGGGCAATCGCCACACGCTGCTGCTGACCACCGGAAAGGCGTCGCGGGTAAGCGTCTTCCTTGCCCGCCAGGCCAACCCTGGCCAACAGCTTTTTACCCAGGGCAACGGCGTCGGCGTGCGGGATCTTCTTCACGATGATCGGGCCTTCGATGACGTTTTCCAGGGCGGTGCGATGGGGGAACAGGTTGAAGTTCTGGAACACGAATCCGACGTGCTGACGCAAGCGCCGCACCAGGTTCTGCTGCTGGTTCAACGGGCGGCTGCCATCGATCTCGATGTCACCGACCTTGATCCGGCCGCTGGTGGGTTCTTCCAGAAAATTCAGGCATCGCAGGAAGGTGGTTTTACCCGAGCCACTAGGCCCGATGATCGCGACGACCTCACCTTCCTTCACTTCCAGATCGATGCCGTTGAGCACCACTTGACCCTTGAACTGCTTTGTCAGTTTTTCCACGACAATCATTGGGTCAGGACTCCTGGTCGTGCCGATTGACCCGCTCTTCCAACTTGTTCTGCAGGTGCGAGAGCACCGTGGCCAGAATCCAGTAGATCAGCGCGGCGGCAAGGTACATGGTGAACACTTCGAAGGTGCGTGCTGTGATCAGCTGCGCCTGGCGGAACAGTTCCGGCACCTGGATGGTGGCGGCCAGCGCGGTGTCCTTGACCAGCGAAATGAAGCTGTTGCCCAGCGGCGGTAATGCGGTGCGCATCGCTTGCGGGATGATGGCCCGGCGAAGGGTTTGCGCACGAGTCATGCCGATGCTGGCGGCAGCTTCCCACTGACCGCGCTCGATGGAGCTGATCGCGGAACGCAGGATTTCACAGGCGTAAGCGGCCATATTCAGCGAGAAGCCGATCAGGGCCGCCGGCAGCGGATCGAGTTCCATGCCCAATTGCGGCAAGCCGTAATAGATCACGAACAGTTGCACCAGCAACGGCGTGCCGCGAAAGAACGACACGTAGATGCGGGCGATCCAGCTCACCAGCTTGAAGCGCGACAGGCGCATCAGTGCCAGGCCGAAGCCCAGCATGAGGCCGAAGAACATCCCGCCCAGGCTCAAGATGACCGTGTAGTAGGCCCCCTTGAGCAGGAAAGGCAGGGAGTCCAGTGCGAGTTGAAAAGCTTCTTCCATTATTGAGTGACGTCAGCGCTGAAGTATTTTTCCGAAAGCTTTTTCAGCGTACCGTCGGCACGCAGCTTGTCGATGGCTTTGTTCACCGCAGCCAGCAACTCAGGCTCGCCTTTGCGCAGGGCAATACCGGCTTCCTGACGGGAGAACGCTTCGCCGGCGGCGGTGGTGTCCTTGGCTTTCTTGGCGTATTCCAGCGCGGCCAGACGGTCGATCAGAATGGCGTCGATGCGGCCGACGCGCAGGTCCTGGAACTTGGTCGGATCATCGTCATAGGTCTTGATGATGGCTTTTGGCTGATTGTCTTTGAGCCACTGCTCGTAGTTGGTGCCCAGGCCTACGCCGACTTTCTTGCCGGCCAGATCGGCGGCAGACTTGATGTTCAGCTCCGCGGCCTTCTTGGTCAGCACCAGCGCCTGAATCCCGGAAACGGTGTACGGCTCGGAGAAGTCATACTTCTTCTTGCGCTCTTCGGAGATGGTCACCTGGTTGATCACTGCGTCCAGACGTTTGGATTCCAGCGCCGCGAGGATGCCGTCCCATTTGGTCGGTTGCAGTTTGACCTTCACGCCCAGTTCTTTGGCCAGGGCTTCGGAGAACTCGACTTCGAAACCGGCCAGTTTGCCGTCGGCGTCAACGAAGCTGAACGGTGGGTAAGTGCCTTCCAGACCGACGTTGATCACGCCCGCGTCCTTGATTTTTTGCAGCTGCTCACCGGCAACCGCCTGCCCCAGCAGACCGGCGCTCAGCGCCAGGCCCAGCGAACCGACCAGCAGATTTCGACGTAGTGCGGAAAAATTCATGACAAGCCCCTGTGTTTTCTTATGAAGACGCTTTTAGGAATGTTGGCAAAATCGGGATTTGGACGACTGCAATATCCTGCCCTAAAGCAGCGTATGCGTCTCGCTGCAAATTCGCCTGCGGCGTGACTATATGATGGCGCTTTTAGATAGGAAAATAATAAATATCGTGTTTGTTATTCTTTTATTTCATATGAGATACACGCGATTCCCTGTGGCGAGGGAGCTTGGTCCCTCGCCACAGGAGTACTTCAACTGGTCAGCGAGTCCTTGTAGGCAAACAACGCTGGTGCCCCGCCGGTATGCAGGAAAATGATCGGGCCATCGTTGAACCGTTGACGACCGATGCCATCCAGCAACCCGGCCATGGCTTTACCGGTGTAAACCGGGTCCAGCAGCAACCCTTCCTGACTCGCCACCAGCTTCACCGCCGCCAGCGTCCCGGCATTCGGCTCGCCATACCGCGGGCCAAAATATTCGTCCCACAGTTCGATCTTGAAACTCTCCGGCAGGCTCACGCCCAGCAACTCGGCAGTGCGCTCGGCCAGGCCCTGGACTTTCGGGCGCTGATCTTCATCGCTACGGGACACCGTGACACCAATCACTGGCAAATCCGGCAGTACTTCACTCAGTGCCAGCGCCAGACCACTGTGGGTCCCGGCACTGCCCGAGGCCAGGACCACGGCGGCAAATTGCAGGCCGGTGTCCTTGATCTGTGCGGCCAGTTCCAGCCCGGCGCGCACATAACCCAAAGCGCCCAGCGCATTGGAGCCACCAATTGGCACCAGATACGGTTTCTTGCCGTTATTGCGTAAACGGTCGGCCAAGGCTTGCAGTTGCTCGTCGGCATTGTCGAGGTTTTCCACCAGCTCGACCTTGGCATCGAACAGGTCGAGCAGCAGCCGATTGCCGTTGCCCAGGTAGTTGGCGTCGTCGGTGCCCAATGGATTTTCCAGCAGCGCGACGCAGCCCAGGCCAAGCTTGGCCGCAATGGCGGCAGTCTGGCGCACGTGGTTGGACTGAAGCGCACCCGCGGTGATCAACGTGTCGGCGCCCTGGGCCAAGGCATCGGCCGCCAGGTATTCGAGTTTGCGCAGCTTGTTGCCGCCCATGGCCAGCGGTGTCAGGTCATCGCGTTTGACGTACAGATCACGGCCGAGCCAGGTCGACAGCCGTTCGAGTTTTTCAAGCGCGGTAGGGTGGCCGAGGAGGTCGAGGCGGTTAAAGCGGGCAAGCTGTTGTTTGATCATGGGTCCGTACTGGCCAAGGAAGATGTCAGGACTATAGGCACGGCTATATGCATGGGCAACCGTCAATCGCTTATAGCCAAAAGAACTGAACACAGCACAATTGGTTCTTAATTCGGCCTCCAGACCTTGCCGTAAAGTAATCGCCGACAACGCGGCCAGACACTCCGGCCGCCCGTGAGGAGTTTTTACCGTGAGCGAGCGTTCCAGCCATTGGCAATTGCAGACCATCGTCAGTCAACTGCGTACTGCGCGGGACCAGTGGCGCGCACAAAACGGCCGAGTCAGCGGCGAGCAGGGCGGTCGCGAATTGCCTTCCCGGGCCGCCATGGCGGAGATACTGGAAGCGCTGTGCGGTGCCTTGTTTCCGATGCGTCTGGGACCGGTGGATTTGCGTGAGGAGAGTGAAGACTTCTACGTCGGGCACACGCTGGACGTCGCGTTGAACGCGTTGCTGGCGCAGGCTCGACTCGAACTGCGTTACGCCGCTCGTCACAGCGCCGAAGCTGACACCGAAGTGGAGGCCAAGACTATTGCGATCATTCAGGATTTCGCCCTCGCGTTGCCGGGGCTGCGCAGCTTGCTGGACACCGATGTGCTGGCGGCCTATCACGGTGACCCGGCAGCTCGTAGCGTCGATGAAGTGCTGTTGTGCTATCCCGGGATTCTGGCGGTGATCCACCATCGCCTGGCGCACCATTTGTACCGCTCGGGGTTGCCGCTGCTGGCGCGGATCAGCGCAGAAATCGCCCACTCGGCCACCGGTATCGACATCCATCCTGGGGCGCAGATCGGTCGCAGCTTCTTTATTGATCACGGGACGGGTGTCGTGATCGGCGAGACGGCGATCATTGGTGAACGCGTGCGGATTTATCAAGCCGTGACGTTGGGCGCCAAGCGCTTCCCTTCGGATGAGGACGGCCAGTTGCAAAAGGGCCATCCGCGGCATCCGATCGTTGAGGATGATGTGGTGATCTATGCCGGCGCGACGATTCTGGGGCGGATCACCATTGGCAAGGGCTCGACCATTGGCGGCAACGTCTGGCTGACCCGTAGCGTACCGCCGGGGTGCAACCTGACGCAGGCGAATTTGCAGCATGATGACGGGACGCAGAAGTAAGCTTCGAAATTTCAGCTGATTGCACCGGCCTCATCGCGAGCAGGCTCGCTCCCACAGTGGATAGGTGTTGGACCACAGATTTTTGAACGACACATTTCCCTGTGGGAGCGAGCCTGCTCGCGAATGGATTTCAAGGCGAACGGTAATCATGGCATTTAGCTAATTTCCCGCTGAACGAATCCCCCCAATCCCACGTCATACCCATCCTTGAGCTAGCGTACAGAACGTACCGCCGAGCCCTGCGATTAGTCCTTAGCACCCTATTCATGTTTAACTTGAACGCTCATTCAAGTTAAACCGCCGGTTTGCTGCCCGTTCACAACAGGAGGCTTGCCTTGCCGAGTCCGTTATTGATTGCCCTGTTTCACCCCCTTGAGGTGCACCTTTCATGAGTGCATCGTCCGTCCCTCCAAGCGGCCAGGTCCGCATGAATCCGCCGGTGTTTTATTTCGCGGCGACCTTCATTCTGCTGTTCGGCATCGTCGTCATTGCCATGCCTGAACAGGCCGGCGCCTGGCTGCTGGAAGCGCAAAACTGGGCGGCCAATACGGTCGGCTGGTATTACATGCTCGCGATGACGCTGTATCTGGTCTTCGTGGTGGTCACCGCCTTGTCTGGCTACGGCAAGATCAAGCTCGGTGCCGACCACGACGAGCCCGAATTCAGTTACCTGTCCTGGGCCGGCATGCTGTTCGCCGCCGGGATCAGCATCACGCTGTTCTTCTTTTGCGTGTCCGAACCGCTCACTCACCTGGCCCAACCACCGCAAGGCGAGGCCGGCACGGCGGATGCGGCGCGTCAGGCGATGCAGATTCTGTTTCTGCACTGGGGCCTGCACGGCTGGGGCGTGTTCGCCTTTGTCGGCATGGCGCTGGCCTACTTCGCCTACCGCCACAACCTGCCGCTGGCCTTGCGTTCGGCGCTCTATCCGCTGATTGGCAAGCGCATCAACGGCCCGATCGGTTACGCCGTGGACGGCTTCGGTATCATCGCCACGGTGTTCGGCCTCGGCGCCGACATGGGCTTTGGCGTGTTGCACCTCAACTCGGGCCTGGACTACCTGTTCGGCATCGCTCACACCCAGTGGATTCAGGTCGGCCTGATCACGTTGATGATGGGCGCGGCGATCATCGTTGCGGTGTCTGGCGTCGATAAAGGCGTGCGGGTGATGTCCGACATCAACATGCTGCTGGCCTGTGCGCTGTTGCTGTTCGTGTTGTTCGCCGGTCCTACGCAGCATTTGCTCAACACCCTGATCCAGAACATCGGCGACTACCTCGGCGCGTTGCCGATGAAGAGTTTCGACCTGTACGCCTACGACAAACCCAGCGACTGGCTGGGCGGCTGGACCGTGTTCTATTGGGCCTGGTGGATTGCGTGGTCGCCGTTCGTGGGCCTGTTCATCGCCCGGATCTCCCGTGGCCGTACCATTCGCGAATTCGTCTTCGGCGTGTTGCTGATTCCGCTCGGTTTCACCCTGGCGTGGATGTCGATCTTCGGCAACAGCGCCATCGACCAGGTCCTGAACCACGGCATGACCGCGCTCGGCATGTCGGCCGTCGACAACCCGTCGATGACCCTCTACCTGCTGCTGGAAACCTACCCATGGAGCAAAACCGTCATCGCGGTGACGGTGTTCATCAGCTTCGTGTTCTTCGTCACCTCGGCCGACTCCGGCACCGTGGTGCTGTCGACGCTCTCCGCCAAGGGCGGCAACCCGGATGAAGACGGGCCGAAATGGCTGCGGGTGTTCTGGGGCGCGATGACCGCGCTGGTGACCAGTGCGTTGCTGTTCTCCGGCAGCATCGATGCGCTGAAGTCAGCGGTGGTGCTGACGTCGTTGCCGTTCTCGATGATCTTGCTGCTGATGATGTGGGGGCTGCACAAGGCGTTCTATCTGGAGTCGCAGAAGCAGATCGCGCAGCTGCATTCCCTGGCGCCGGTGTCCGGCTCGCGGCGGGGCGGTTGGCGTCAGCGCTTGACCCAGGCCGTGCATTTCCCGTCCCGCGATGAGGTCTATCGCTTCCTCGACACCACGGTGCGCCCGGCGATCGAAGAAGTGAGCGCCGTGTTCGTCGAGAAAGGATTGAACGTGGTCACTCAGCCCGACCCGGCCAACGACAACGTCAGCCTGGAAATCGGACACGGCGAGGAGCATCCGTTTATCTATCAGGTGCAGATGCGCGGCTACTTCACGCCATCGTTTGCCCGTGGTGGCATGGGTTCCAAGGAACTTAACAACCGCCGTTATTACCGGGCCGAGGTGCATTTGAGCGAGGGTAGCCAGGACTACGATCTGGTGGGTTACACCAAGGAGCAGATCATCAACGACATCCTTGATCAGTACGAACGGCATTTGCAGTTCTTGCACTTGGTGCGTTGAACGTAGTGGCGGTGCTGTTCACGTTTCGGTGGTCAACACCATGAACAGCACCAGCGCCGCCACCGGTACACCGAACACGGCGCTGCCAACGACCAGTTCCGTGCTCAACGGCTGGCCGGCATTGACCATGCCGACCGCGCCGTTGATCAGTGTCAGGGCCAGCCACAGGACCACAAAACTGTAGGCCAGGGTCTCGCGGCTGAAGCCGATTTTCTCGCCGATGAACAGCATCAGCGCCAGCAGGATCAGGCCGAAGGTGATGATGATCGTGGTGTGCATGATGCATTCCGTCCTTTCGATGTGTGCTGCCCTCAAGACCGCCTTCGCGGGCAAGCCTCGCGCCTACAGATTGCGCGCAACCCCTGTAGGCGCGAGGCTTGCCCGCGAAGGCGTCTGGGCTGCCTGCAAACCAGCTTAAACCAATCCACCATTCACCCGCAGAATCTGCCCATTGACCCAAGCCGAATCCGGCCCGACCAGAAACGACACCACACGAGCAATGTCCTCCGGCTGACCGAGACGCTCCAGCGGAGGCATCTTGGCGAAGGTCTGGATCTGCTCTTCGCTCTTGCCGTGCAAAAACAATTCGGTCGCTACCGGCCCGGGGGCGACTGCGTTGACGGTGATGTTGCGCCCGCGCATTTCTTTGGCGAATACCTGGGTCAGGGATTCCACGGCCGCTTTGCTGGCGATGTACACCGCGTAGCCTGGCAGGTTCATGCCAACGGTGCTGCTGGAGAAATTGACGATCCTCCCGCCGTCATTCAAACGGGTGGCCGCTTCGCGCAAGGTGTTGAAGGTGCCGCGCGCGTGGATGTTGAAGGTCTGGTCGAACAGTTCGTCGGAGTGTTGCGCCAGCGCCATCACTTTGAGAATGCCGGCGTTGTTGATCAACACATCGACCTTGGCCAGTTGCGTTTCTGTCTCGTCGAACATCCGGCGTACGTCGTCGGCATTGGCCACATCGGCCTTGATCGCTATGGCTTGATGGCCGGCCTGACGCAACTCCACCACCCGTTTTGAGGCTTCGATGGCGCTGCTGGCGTAGTTGATGGCGACGGCGAACCCTTCGCTGGCCAGTTGTCTGGCGATCACGGCACCGATGCCACGGGAGGCGCCGGTCACGAGGGCAACTTTCGAAGTTTGAGTAGTCATGGTGAACCTTTGAAGGTGTTTGTTGGGGTGAAGCCAGATTCACATGTTTACCGAAGTCGATAAATGCACGAGAGTTGCCTTGACTGTTCAATAATCGCCAACAATCGAGGAGCAGGAGCCGAGCGTGGATCAAGTCAAAGCAATGAAGGTTTTCGTGCGGATCTACGAGCGCAGCAGCTTCACGCTGGCCGCCGAGGACCTGAATCTGCCGCGGGCGACGCTGACCCATACGCTGAATCAGTTTGAAGCGTGGCTCGGTACGCGCTTGTTGGAACGCAGCACCCGCAGGGTGCGTCCGACGCTGGACGGCGAGGCCTACTATCAGCGTTGTGTGCACTTGCTGGCGGAACTGGAAGAAGCCGAACTGGCGTTTCGCGGTTGCGCACCCAAAGGCCGCTTGCGCGTTGACTTGCATGGCACCCTGGCCAGGCATTTTGTGATCCCGGCATTGCCACAATTCATGGAGCGTTACCCGGACATCGAGTTGTCCATCAGCGAAGCCGACCGTTTTGTCGACCTGATCGCTGAAGGCGTCGACTGCGTGCTGCGCGCCGGCACCTTGAGTGATTCGGCGCTGATCGGAAAACGTATCGCCAGCCTGCGCCAGATCACCTGCGCCAGCCCCGCCTACCTGCGTCAATACGGTGAACCGAAAAGCCTTGAAGACCTGAAACACCATCGCGCGGTGAACTACGTCTCGCGCACCACCGCCAAGTTGTTCCCCTTCGAATTCATGGTCGATGGCGAGCTGAAAGAAGTCGCTATCGAAGGCGCGGTTTCAGTGTTCGGCGCGGAAATCTACGCGGCGTCGGCAATTGCCGGGCTCGGCCTGATCCAGTGTCCGCATTACCGAATGGAGGCGCAGATTTCCCAAGGCCTGGTGCAAGAAGTCCTCATCGACACGCCGCCACCGTCAATGCCGGTTTCGGTGCTGTACCCCCAAAACCGACACATGTCGCCACGGGTTCGGGTGTTTGTGGATTGGTTGGGGGAGCTGTTTACGGGCGCTGTTTGACCTTGCTGTTCTTGATCGTTCCCACGCTCCGCGTCGGAACGATCATCTGTGAAACGTTTCAGCTTTTTCTCGAGTCCGAGGTTTATCGGCGTTTGTCTGGGCGTATGCTGGGCAACTTGCGAAGCAGTCGATACCAACTTCAAGACAGACAAGAGAGGATTCGATGACTTACACCGCTGCCGAAAACCGCTACGACTCTATCCCTTACCGCCGCGTAGGCCGCAGCGGTCTGGTGCTGCCGGCGCTGTCCCTGGGGCTGTGGCACAACTTCGGTGACAGCACGCCGATCGACACTCAGCGCTCGCTGCTGCGCACCGCCTTCGACCTGGGCATCAACCACTTCGACCTGGCCAACAACTATGGCCCGCCGTATGGCAGCGCCGAGATCAACTTCGGTCGTTTGCTGCGTGAAGACTTCAAGCAGTACCGCGACGAGCTGATCATTTCAAGCAAGGCCGGCTGGGACATGTGGCCCGGCCCTTATGGCCAGGGCGGCGGTTCGCGTAAATACGTGCTGGCCAGCCTCGACCAGAGCCTGCAACGCCTGGGCCTGGACTACGTGGACATCTTCTATTCCCATCGCTTCGACCCGGACACGCCGCTGGAAGAAACTGCCAGTGCGTTGGCCACCGCCGTACAGCAGGGCAAGGCGCTGTACATTGGCATCTCGTCGTATTCCGGGGTGAAAACCCGTGAGATGGCGGCGCTGCTGAAAGAGTGGAAAGTGCCGTTGCTGATTCACCAACCAGCCTACAACCTGCTTAATCGCTGGGTTGAAAAGGATCTGCTGGACGTCACCGACGAACTCGGCACTGGCGTGATTGCGTTCACGCCGTTGGCGCAGGGCTTGTTGACCGACAAGTACCTCAATGGCATTCCGAAGGATGCGCGGGTCAATCGCCCGGGCGGTGGTTCTTTGCAGGAATCTCATCTGTCCGAAGCCAACATCGCCCACGTGCGCGGGCTCAACGAAATCGCCAAGCGTCGCGGTCAGAGCCTGGCGCAACTGGCGTTGGCATGGACGCTGCGCGATCCGCGCGTGACCTCGGCACTGATCGGTGCGAGCCGACCGGAGCAGATTATCGAGAACGTCGCAGCGTTGAAGAATTTGAGTTTCAGCGCGGAAGAACTGGCGGAAATTGACCGGTTTGCCCAGGAAGGCGGGATCAATCTTTGGGAGAAGCCTTCGACGGCTGAATAAGTGTTCGGCGGCGGGTCTTCCTGAGCCTGTTCGTGCCTCTTCGCGAGCAGGCTCGCTCCCACAGGGGCCGTGCCTGACACAAATCCGCTGTGGGAGCGAGCCTGCTCGCGATGGGGCCAGAACAGGCAGTAAAGAACTCAGGACTCACCGAAAGAAAGGCACATCCCCCAACACCGTCGCCCGCTGCATCACCCGCCGCGCCGGTCGGTAATCATCCACGGCGTAATGCTGTGTCACGCGGTTATCCCAGAACGCCACATCATCTTTTTGCCAACGCCAGCGAATGGTGAATTCCGGCCGCGTCGCATGAGCAAACAACAACTTCAAAATCGCTTCACTCTCGGTGTCCGACAGCTCATTGATCTTCGACGTGAAGCCTTCATTGACGAACAACGCCCGGCGCCCGCTCACCGGGTGTGTGCGGATCACCGGGTGCGACAGCGGTGGATTTTTGCGGCGTGCTTCTTCCCACTGGGCCAACGCTTGCGGCGTGTTGCCATATCGCTCCAGCGGGAACGAGCGGGTGAAATCGTGAGTGGCCGTCAGGCCTTCGAGCAAACTTTTCATCGGCGCGGACAACGCTTCATACGCCGCAATGCCACTGGCCCACAGCGTGTCGCCACCAAATTCAGGCAACAGCTTGGCACTCAGCACCGCGCCCATGGCCGGGGTGGGCAGGAAGGTCACGTCGGTGTGCCAGATTGCGTTGTCGCGCACGTCGGTGACGGCGGTATCGAGGATCAGCACTTCGGGCTGTTCCGGCACATTCGGGTAGATCGGATGGATGTGCAGATCGCCAAAATTCGCAGCGAATCGCGCCTGCTGTTGCGGCGTGATCGGCTGGTCGCGGAAGAACAGCACTTGATGCTTGAGCAGCGCTTGCTCGATGGCGTCGCGCTGTTCCAGATTCAGTGGCTGGCTGACGTCGATGCCGCTGATTTGGGCGCCGAGGGCCGAGCTGAGGGGGACGATGGTCAGGTTGCTCATGGTGATTCTCTTCAATCCGGTGTGCCGAGCTTTTGTAGGAGTGAGCCTGCTCGCGATAGCGGAGAGTCAGGCGACAGGGTGGTGGCTGATACACCGCCATCGCGAGCAGGCTCGCTCCCACATTAAGATCCCAAAAAACTCAGTGGGCCTGGCCGTGCCACGGCACCAGTTTGCGTTGCAGGGCGCGCAGGCCCATTTCCATGGCAAACGCGATCAGGGCAATCACCAGAATCCCCAGCACCACCACATCGGTGACCAGGAATTGCGCGGCCGACTGCACCATAAAACCCAAACCGCTGGTGGCGGCGATCAATTCGGCGGCAACCAGCGTCGACCAACCCACGCCCAGACCAATGCGCACGCCAGTCAAAATATCCGGCAAGGCACTCGGCAGAATCACATGGCGAATCAACTGCGCCCGGGTCGCTCCCAGCGACTGAGCGGCGCGCAACTTGGCCGGGTCAACCGTGCGCACGCCAGTCGCGGTGGCGATGGCGATCGGGGCAAAAATCGCCAGGTAGATCAGCAAGACTTTCGACAACTCACCGATGCCGCACCAGATGACGATCAGCGGCAGATAAGCCAGCGGTGGAATCGGCCGGTAGAACTCGATCAACGGATCGAGCACGCCGCGGGCGATGCGGTTATGGCCGATGGCGATGCCGATGGGCACGGCGGTCAGCACCGCGAAACCAAGGCCCAGACCGATACGGCTGAGACTGGCCCCCAAGTGCTGCCACAACGTTGAATCCATGTAGCCGCTGGTCACCAGCAGCCAGCCCTTTTGCAGCACGGCGGACGGTGGTGGCAGGAACAGCGGTTCGATCATCCCTGTGGCGGTGACGGCCCACCAAATGACAACCAGCGCCACCAGCGTCAGCACGCTGATCCACCGAGTGCTGAGGCTGCGACGTGCCGGGATGTCCGTGGAACCCGGTTTAACCGCGACGGCGCGAATTTGATAGCTGCTCATGCGCGCTCCTGCCGCTGGGCGGTGCTGCGTTGGGAGAACACTTTGGCGAGTACGTGTTCGCGAGTTTCGATGAAGCGCGGGTCGGACTTGATCGAGCGAGCTGACTCACCGGCCGCATACCGCTGACCGAAATCCAGGCTCAGGCGCTCGACGATTTGTCCCGGATCAGGCGCCAGCAGAATCAGGTCCGTGGCGAGGAACACCGCTTCTTCGATGTCGTGGGTAATCAGGAAAACCGGTTTGGCGGTGCGCTGCCAGACTTGCAGCAGCAGCTCCTGCATCTGTTCGCGGGTGAAGGCGTCGAGGGCGCCGAAGGGTTCGTCCATCAGCAAAACGCGCGGGTCGGCGGCCAGCGCACGGGCCAGGCCGACACGTTGCTTCTGGCCACCCGAGAGCTGCCAGATGCGGCGACTTTCGAAGCCGGAAAGGTCCACAAGTGCGAGCATTTCCTGAGCGCGCAGTTCACGTTTTTCCCGCGCAATGCCGGCCAGCTCCAGGCCGAAACCGACGTTGGCCAACACGTCCTGCCAAGGCAGCAGGGCGTCGTCCTGGAACACCACGCCGCGTTCGGCGCTCGGGCCTTTGACCGGCACACCGTCAAGGGTGATGCGCCCGGCGCTGGGTTCGACGAAACCGGCAATCAGGTTCAACAGCGAGGTCTTGCCACTGCCGGACGGGCCGAGAGCTACCAGCAACTGCTGGGGGCCCAGGCTCAGGGAAATATCCGCCAGTACCGGTTCGGCGGCGCCGGGGTACTGTGCGCTGATGCGCTCCAGCTGTAGCAAAGCCATCGCAGTTAACTCCCGATCAGTTGGTGATGTACTTGGCGCTGACGTAAGGGGCGTAGTCCGGCAGCACGGCCTCGACCTTGCCTTGTTCCTTGAGGAAGGCGGCGGTGTCGGTAATGGCCTTGGTGGTCGGTGCGCCGAGGGTGATCACTTGGTCAGCCGCCAGCGGGAAGACGTTGCCTTGCAGCAACAACGGAATGTCGCTGGCCTTGGCGCCCGACAGTTTGACAAGCTTGTCCACGTTGCTTTGATTGGCCAGCCAGGCTTTCGGGTCTTTGCGGTAATCGGCGTAGGCGTCGAGGGTCACTTTGGCGAACGCAGTGACGATTTCCGGGTGCTTCTCGGCGAAGTCCTTACGCACGATCCAGGCATCGAAAGTCGGAGCGCCGAACTTGGCCAGCTCGCCGGAGGTAATCAGCACTTTGCCGTTTTCCTTGGCGACTCCGAGGGCTGGGTCCCACACGTAAGTGGCGTCGATATCACCGCGTTTCCACGCAGCGATGATGGCGGGCGGAGCGAGGTTGAGCACGGTGACCTTCGACGGATCGATGTTCCAGTGCTTGAGCGCCGCCAGCAGGCTGTAGTGGCCGGTGGAAACGAACGGCACGGCGATTTTTTTGCCGATCAGGTCTTGTGGAGTCTTGATCCCGGAGCCGTCGCGGGCGACCAGGGCTTCAGCCGCGCCGATCTGGGTGGCGATGAGGAAGGTTTCTACCGGGACTTTGCGGGTGATGGCCGCCGTCAGGGGGCTGGAACCGAGGTAGCCGATCTGCACGTCGCCGGAAGCGATGGCGGCGATGATGTCGGCGCCGTTGTCGAATTTGCGCCAGTCGATTTTGGCGTTGGTGGCTTTTTCGTAAGCGCCGTCTGCCTGGGCGACCTTCGCCGGGTCAACCGTGGTCTGGTAGGCGACGGTCACGTCAGCCGCCTGGGCAAACAAACTCGCAGCAGCCAGAGACGCGGCCACCAAGAGGCGAAGAGAGAAATTCAGTTTCATTGAGAAGCTCCTTGTCAGGCGACCGAGAGTCGGCGTGAAAGGAGACTAAATGATCTAAGAATCCGAAAATAAATAACTTTTTCGAATGAGCTTATGAGCGGAAAATTCTAAGGGAGACCGCAGTGCGGCCATCGCGGGCAAGCCTCGCTCCTACAGATTCGGGGTCGAGTCACAAATGGGGACCGACACAAAACTGTAGGAGCGAGGCTTGCCCGCGAAAAGGTCTGAAGGACCTTCTGATGTTAGTTGCTGATCGCCAGAATGCTCGCCTGATACGACCCGACAAACACATCGAAATCGCCGACTTCGTTCTGCTCCAGCGCCACCTGCTCAGCCAGCGAGGAGCGTGCGCGTTCTTCAAACTTCGCCTGATCTTCGCTATTCAATGGCTCGCTGCGGAAAAACTCCGCATGCACCTGGCTTTGACGCAGGGAGAACTGGGCAAAGCTCTCCTTGTGTTCAGCCATGGCCGCCAGCACTTGTGCTGAAGGTGTGCGCGACGAATCCTTGACCTTCTCCATCTGCACGTCCAGCGCCTTGCTGTGGGCATCGCCGCCATGGCTTTGATCAAGCAGCGCCGCGAGCGGAGCTATTTTTTCCAACAATTCGCCGGCCCATTCCTTCAGGTCGACCGGTTGACCGTCACGCTGCAGTTGCAGGCCCGGACGACGACCTTCCTTGACCACGCTGAGGAAGTTCGAGGTCGCGTTGCCGCACGAAGTATTGGTCAGCAGCGGGCTGTCGTTCAGCGCGCAATACAGCAGGAACGCGTCGAGGAAGCGCGACTCTGGCAAATCGATGCCCATCGGCAGGAACGGATTGATGTCCAGGCAACGCACTTCGACGTACTGAATGCCGCGGGCCACCAGCGCCTGGATCGGCCGTTCGCCGGTGTAGGTCACGCGCTTCGGGCGGATGTTGGAGTAGTACTCGTTTTCGATCTGCAGGATGTTGGTGTTGAGCTGAACCCACTCACCGTCCTGATGCGTACCGATTTCGACATACGGTGCATACGGCGTGGCGACCGCTTTGCGCAGGCTGTCGGTGTAGCTGGCCAGATCGTTGTAGCACGGCGTCAAGCCGGCTTGGGCGTTGCTCTGGTAACCCAGGTCACTCATGCGCAGGCTGGTGGCGTATGGCAGGTACAAGGTGTCCGGGTCCAGTTGCTCCAACTGGTGCGAACGACCGCGCAGGAAACCGGCGTCCAGCGCAGGGGAGGCGCCGAACAGGTACATCAGCAGCCAGCTGTAGCGGCGGAAGTTGCGGATCAGCGCAATGTAGGCTGACGACTGATAGTCGCGGTCGGTGCCGACAAATCCTTCAGCCTCTTTAAGCAGTGGCCAGAGCTTTTCCGGCAGGGAAAAGTTGTAGTGAATCCCGGCGATGCACTGCATGGTCTTGCCGTAACGCAGGGCCAGGCCCTTGCGGTAGACGTACTTGAGCTGACCGATGTTGGACGTGCCGTAATAGGCGATCGGGATGTCTTCCTCGGCCGGCAACGGGCACGGCATCGATGGACTCCACAGAAACTCGTTGCCGAGCTTGCTGTAGGCAAAACGGTGAATCTTGTCCAGGCTCGCCAGCGTATCGGCTGGGTCTGGCAGGGCCGGGGTAATGAATTCCAGCAGCGACTCGGAATAGTCGGTGGTGATTTGTTCATTGGTCAGCGCGGAACCCAATGCTTCCGGGTGCGGCGTTTGCGCCAGGCGACCTTCGCCGGTCACGCGCAGGCATTCACGTTCGATGCCGTGAAGGCACTGTTCGAGCAGAGAGAGGTTAGCGCGCTCGCCAAGCAGAGCCAGGCGGCGGTTGAGAAGTTCGCTCAAGTTGGATTCCTTCACGCGTCAGTCGCCCCAATATGGGGGTGGGCAAGACGGTCTACAAGGGTGAAGTTGAAACTGGCGTTTTCGCCTGGTTTTTGGACCGTACACGGCTGCTGACAGCAGCCAAGGAATTCCCTGTGGGAGCGAGCCTGCTCGCGAAGAGGGCGTGTCAGTCAACATTGATGTTGTCTGATACATCGCCTTCGCGAGCAGGCTCGCTCCCACAGGAAACTTCGGCGCTGCAGTCACAGCGCCGAAATTAACTCAAATCGATGACTTCTAGCTACAGGACAGCGAACGTGCCTTGTGCTTTTGCGACGAGTTTGTCGCCTTGCATCACGTCGGCTTCGACCACCAGCGTGCGCCGGCCCGGGTGAATCACCCGCGCCGTGCACATCACTTCACCGTCGGAAACGGCGCGAATGTAGTTGATCTTGCACTCGATGGTCGCGCTCTGCTGGTCAAAGCCGTGGGTGCTGGAACAGGCCAGCCCCATGGCAATGTCCACCAGACTGAACAAGGCCCCGCCGTGCAGCTTGCCGCCGCGATTGCGCAGCTCTGGCGCAAGCCCCAGGGCGACTTGCGCCACCCCGGCTTCCAGACTGTGCAAGCGACATCCCAGCAGCTTGAAAAAAGCGCTTTCGGTCAGCCCGGCAGGGATCTCCATCAGCGTTTCTTCAACTGCTTGGCGTTGGCAAACAACGACGCCATGGCGTTGTTGGCCGGGGCCGCCGCCGTGGTTTCCTTACGCGGTGCGTTGTTCTGGGACTGGCGTGGCGCCGACCCCGGACGCGCACCACGAGCGCCGTCGATTTTCTCGCCCGGGGTGTCGCTCATGCGCATCGACAGACCCACGCGTTTACGCGGGATATCGACTTCCATGACCTTCACTTTCACCACGTCTCCGGCCTTTACCGCTTCGCGCGGATCCTTGATGAACTTCTCCGAAAGCGCAGAGATGTGCACCAAACCGTCCTGATGCACGCCGATGTCGACGAACGCGCCGAAGTTGGTCACGTTGGTGACGACGCCTTCGAGGATCATCCCCAGTTGCAGATCCTTGAGGTCTTCGACGCCTTCCTGGAACTCGGCGGTCTTGAACTCCGGACGCGGGTCACGGCCCGGTTTTTCCAGCTCTTGCAGAATGTCGGTGACCGTTGGCAGACCAAAGGTTTCGTCGGTGTACTTCTTCGGGTCGAGACGCTTGAGGAAGCTCGCGTCGCCGATCAACGAGCGAATGTCACGGTCGGTCTCAGCGGCAATGCGCTGCACCAGTGGATAGGCTTCCGGGTGAACCGCCGACGAATCCAGCGGATTGTCGCCGTTCATGACGCGCAGGAAACCGGCCGCCTGTTCGAAGGTTTTCTCGCCCAGACGAGCGACTTTCTTCAACGCCGCACGGGTTTTGAACGCGCCGTGCTCGTCGCGGTGGCTGACGATGTTCTGCGCCAGGGTCGCGTTGAGGCCGGAGATGCGGGCGAGCAGCGCCACGGAGGCGGTGTTGACGTCCACGCCCACGGCGTTCACGCAGTCCTCGACCACGGCATCCAGGCCACGCGCCAGTTTCAGCTGCGACACGTCGTGCTGGTACTGGCCGACGCCGATGGATTTCGGATCGATCTTCACCAGTTCGGCCAGCGGATCCTGCAAGCGGCGGGCAATCGACACGGCGCCACGGATCGACACGTCGAGGTCCGGGAATTCCTTGGAAGCCAGTTCCGACGCCGAGTAAACCGATGCACCGGCCTCGGAGACCATGACCTTGGTCATCTTCATCGCTGGGTATTTTTTGATCAGCTCAGCGGCGAGCTTGTCGGTTTCACGGCTGGCGGTGCCGTTGCCGATGGCGATCAGGTCCACGGCATGCTTGGCGCACAGGGCCGCCAGAATCGCGATGGTCTGATCCCACTTGTTGTGTGGCACGTGCGGGTAGACCGTGGCGTGATCCAGCAGCTTGCCGGTGGAATCGACCACGGCGACCTTGCAACCGGTTCGCAGGCCCGGGTCGAGGCCCAGGGTGGCACGCGGGCCGGCCGGGGCCGACAGCAGCAAGTCGTGCAGGTTGTGGGCGAATACGTTGATCGCTTCGGTTTCCGCGCCATCGCGCAACTCGCCGAGCAAATCGGTTTCGAGGTGGGTGTAGAGCTTGACCTTCCAGGTCCAGCGCACCACTTCGCCCAGCCATTTGTCGGCGGCGCGGTTCTGGTTCTGGATGCCGAATTGCTGGCCGATCATGCCTTCGCACGGGTGCATGGTGCCCGGCAGCTCGTCGCCGACTTTCAGCGCCGAACTCAGGATGCCTTCGTTGCGGCCACGGAAAATCGCCAGCGCGCGGTGCGACGGCATGCTTTTCAGCGGTTCGTCGTGTTCGAAGTAATCGCGGAACTTGGCGCCTTCCTCTTCCTTGCCGGCGATGACGCGGGCACTGAGGGTCGCTTCCTGCTTGAGGTAACTGCGCAGCTTGTCCAGGAGGCCGGCGTCTTCGGCAAAGCGTTCCATCAGGATGTATTTGGCGCCTTCGAGGGCCGCCTTCACATCGGCCACGCCTTTTTCGGCGTCGACGAAGCGTGCGGCTTCGGCGTCTGGCGTCAGGGTCGGGTCGTTGAACAGGCCGTCGGCCAGCTCGCCGAGGCCGGCTTCCAGGGCGATCTGGCCCTTGGTGCGGCGCTTCTGCTTGTACGGCAAGTACAAGTCTTCCAGGCGGGTCTTGGTGTCGGCGAGTTTGATGTCGCGTTCGAGTTGCGGGGTCAGCTTGCCTTGCTCCTGAATGCTGGCAAGGATGCTGATACGCCGTTCGTCGAGTTCTCGCAGGTAGCGCAGACGCTCTTCCAGATGACGCAACTGGATGTCATCGAGGCTGCCGGTCACTTCTTTCCGGTAACGGGCGATGAAGGGAACGGTAGAGCCTTCATCGAGTAGCGCGACGGCCGCTTCGACCTGTTGTGGGCGTACACCGAGTTCCTCGGCGATGCGGCTGTTGATGCTGTCCATAAAACCACCTGACAAATTGTGAAAGCAGGCTCGCAGGCGCAGGGATAAAGGCTCGGCGAGTCTGGTTGAGCGGCCTGGCGTGCGCCGCTACCTGGATCAACAGGTATCCCGTTGACCCGTGAAATCGAACAATGACTGCCGGCGCCATGAAAATAAAAAGCGGCCACCTGTAGCCGTGATCAGACGTTGCCTGACACAAAAGGCCGCGCATTATAACCAGCGTTCTATCATTCAGGGGCATCGCAGGCATTAGCGCGAGGGCCGGATTTCTGGCAGTGAAGGAAAAATCTGCTAACAATGCACACGGTGCGTATAACGGCAGCTACGCCATAATGCGCGCCGAGATCAAAGGAGCATCCAATGAGCAGCACTGCAAACAATGCTGAAGGCGAAAAAATTCTTATTGTTGACGACGATCCAGGGCTGAGCAGCCTGCTGGAACGCTTTTTCGTCAGCAAGGGCTACCGCGCCCGCGCCGTGCCGAACACCGAACAAATGGATCGCCTGCTGGCGCGTGAAGTGTTCAACCTGGTCGTCCTCGACCTGATGCTGCCCGGCGAAGACGGTCTGACCGCCTGCCGCCGGCTGCGCACGGCGAACAATCAGATCCCGATCATCATGCTGACCGCCAAGGGCGATGAGCTGAGCCGCATCAAGGGCCTGGAACTGGGCGCCGACGATTACCTGGCCAAGCCCTTCAACCCGGATGAGCTGATGGCCCGTGTCAAAGCGGTCCTGCGCCGTCAGTCGACGCCTGTGCCGGGCGCACCGGGCAGCGAAGACGAAAGCGTGACCTTCGGTGACTACGAACTGTCCCTGGCCACCCGCGAACTCAAGCGCGGTGACGAAGTGCACATGCTGACCACCGGTGAATTCGCGGTGCTCAAGGCCTTGGTCATGAACGCGCGTCAGCCACTGACTCGCGACAAGCTGATGAACCTGGCCCGTGGCCGTGAATGGGATGCCCTGGAGCGTTCCATCGACGTGCAGATTTCCCGTCTGCGCCGGATGATCGAGCCTGACCCATCCAAACCGCGTTACATCCAGACGGTCTGGGGCGTGGGCTACGTGTTCGTTCCGGATGGCGCCGCCACCAAGTGATCGGCGATTTGTAGGAGCGGGTCTTGCGGACAATCGTCCGCAGACTCGCGATCCGCAATATGCGAGCATCGCTCGCTCCTGCAAGTGTGTAGCGGTTATTCATGAAAACCCCCGTTTGGTTCCCCCAGAGTTTCTTCTCCCGCACCCTGTGGCTGGTGCTGATCGTCGTCTTGTTTTCCAAGGCACTGACCCTGGTTTATCTGTTGATGAACGAAGACGTGCTGGTGGACCGCCAATACAGCCACGGTGTCGCCCTGACGCTGCGCGCTTATTGGGCCGCTGATGAAAAGAACCGAGAGAAAATCGCTGATGCTGCCACCCTGATCAGGGTCGTGGGCGCGGGTGTGCCGGAAGGCGAGCAACATTGGCCTTACAGCGAGATCTATCAGCGGCAGATGCAGGCTGAGTTGGGTGCCGACACCGAAGTTCGATTACGCATGCACTCACCGCCGGCCCTGTGGGTTCGGGCACCTAGCCTGGGCGATGGCTGGCTGAAGGTGCCGCTGTATCCGCATCCGTTGCGCGGCCAGAAAATCTGGAACGTGCTCGGCTGGTTCCTTGCTATCGGCTTGCTGTCCACCGCCTCGGCGTGGATCTTCGTCAGCCAGCTCAATCAACCCTTGAAACGTCTGGTGTATGCCGCACGGCAACTCGGCCAGGGGCGCAGCGTGCGCCTGCCGATCAGTGACACGCCGAGCGAGATGACCGAGGTGTATCGCGCCTTCAACCAGATGGCTGAAGACGTCGAGCAGGCCGGTCGCGAGCGCGAGCTGATGCTGGCCGGGGTGTCACACGACCTGCGTACACCGCTGACCCGTTTGCGCTTGTCCCTGGAATTGATGGGCGACCACAACGACCTCACCGACGCGATGGTGCGTGACATCGAAGACATGGACGCGATCCTCGACCAGTTCCTCGCGTTTATCCGCGATGGTCGTGACGAGTCTGTCGAGGAAGTGGACCTGATTGACCTGGTTCGTGAAGTCGCTGCGCCGTATAACCAGAACGAAGAAAAAGTGCGTCTGCGCCTGGAACCGATCCAGGCGTTTCCCTTGCGTCGGGTGTCGATGAAGCGGCTGCTGAACAATTTGATCGGCAACGCGTTGCACCATGCTGGCAGCGGGGTTGAGGTGGCGGCTTATGTCTCCGGTGATACCAGCGCGCCGTACGTGGTGCTGAGCGTCATGGACCGTGGCGCAGGGATTGATCCGTCGGAACTGGAGGCGATCTTCAACCCGTTCACCCGGGGTGATCGTGCCAGGGGCGGGAAGGGGACAGGACTTGGACTGGCCATCGTGAAGCGGATCGCTTCGATGCATGGCGGGAATGTCGAGTTGCGCAATCGGCCGGGTGGCGGGCTTGAAGCTCGGGTGCGGTTGCCGCTTGGGCTTATGTTGCCGCGGGATGCGGTTTAACAGCTGACTACTCCGATCATTCCCACGCTCTGTGTGGGAATGCAGCCCTGAACGCTCGGCGTCCCGGCAACAGCCGAACGCGGAGCGTCCGTTAGAGCATTCCCACGCAGAGCGTGGGAATGCCCAGTGGGTCAGCCCTTGCCTTTGGTGCGCGTCATATTCGGCCCGCCATTCTTCTCAAGATGCTCGATGATGATCCCCGCCACATTCTTCCCGGTGGTGGTCTCGATCCCTTCCAGCCCTGGCGACGAGTTCACTTCCATCACCAGCGGCCCGTGATTGGAACGCAGGATATCCACGCCCGCCACCGCCAGCCCCATGACCTTGGCCGCCCGCAACGCGGTCATGCGTTCTTCCGGGGTGATCTTGATCAGGCTGGCACTGCCACCGCGATGCAGGTTGGAGCGGAACTCTCCAGGCTTGGCCTGGCGCTTCATCGCCGCGATCACCTTGTCGCCCACTACGAAGCAGCGAATGTCCGCGCCCCCGGCTTCCTTGATGTATTCCTGAACCATGATGTTCTGCTTCAGGCCCATGAAGGCCTCAATCACCGACTCTGCCGCCGTCGCCGTTTCACACAACACCACACCGATGCCTTGTGTACCTTCCAGCACCTTGATCACCAGCGGTGCGCCGTTGACCATGTCGATCAGGTCGGGAATATCATCCGGTGAATGCGCAAACCCGGTGACGGGCAAGCCGATGCCGCGGCGCGAGAGCAATTGCAGTGACCGCAGTTTGTCCCGCGAACGGGCGATGGCCACCGATTCATTGAGCGGGAAAACCCCCATCATTTCGAACTGACGCAACACCGCGCAGCCATAAAACGTCACAGACGCACCGATCCGCGGGATCACCGCGTCGAAACCTTCCAGCGGCTTGCCGCGGTAATGGATCTGCGGTTTGTGGCTGGCAATGTTCATATAGGCGCGCAGGGTGTCGATCACCACCATTTCATGTCCACGCTCGGTACCGGCTTCGACCAGACGACGAGTGGAATACAGACGCGGGTTCCGCGACAGCACAGCGATCTTCATGCAACACCTGTGGAAGAGGTAGATACCGGGAACACCGGCTTGTCTTGTACATATTTGATGCCCGGATTGACCACCAGTTGGCCGTCGATCAGGGCTTTGGAGCCGAGGAGCAGGCGATAACGCATGGACTTGCGGCAGGCGAGGGTGAATTCGACCCGCCATACCCGATCACCCAGGGCCAGTGTGGTGCTGACCACGTAACGCATCTGAGCGTGACCGTTGGAGCTTTTGATGGTTTTGCGCGTCACCAGTGGCGCCTCGCAGCGTCGATGGCGCAACTGCACCACCGTGCCCAGGTGCGCGGTGAAGCGCACCCAGCTTTCACCGTCGCGCTCGAACGGCTCGATGTCGGTGGCATGCAGGCTTGAGGTGCTGGCGCCGGTGTCGATTTTTGCGCGCAGGCCCGCCACTCCCAGATCCGGGAGCGCCACCCACTCGCGCAGACCGATAACGGTCAAATGGTCAAATGTCTTCAATAGGAAAAAACCGGCGATTAACGCGTCCAGGCCTCAGGTGCTACCTGGGCCAACGCTTTGAATGCAGGCTTGGCGAACCAGTAACCCTGCATCAGAAATATTCCACAGTCCGCCAGGAAATCCCGTTCTCCGGCGCTTTCGATGCCTTCGGCGATGACTGTAACGTTCAACTCCGCACACATTGTGACAACCCCTCGGACGATCGCCTGACGAACACGGTCGCGATCGACATCGCGGATCAGTGCCATGTCGAGTTTGATCAGGTCCGGTTGGAAATCAGCCAGCAGATTGAGCCCCGAGTAGCCCGCGCCGAAATCGTCGATGGCGGTCTTGAAGCCGAATTCGCGGTATTCACGCAGAATATTAGTCAAATGGCGATAGTTATCTACGTGCTCGCTTTCCAGGGTTTCGAAAATCAGCCGGTTGATGGGGAAGTTGTGTGTTTTCGCGGCTTCCAGAGTGGTGCGGATGCACAGCTCCGGGCGGTACACGGCGTTGGGCATGAAGTTGATGGACAAGTGTGTCTGCATGTTTAGATTGGCCGCTCCTGCAATGGCGCGGGTCCGGCAGAGCTGGTCGAAGCGGTAGCGATTTTCCTCGGTGACCTGGTCGAGCACCGACAGTGCGCCTTCCCCGGCAATGCCACGCACCAACGCTTCGTGAGCAAAAACTGATTGGTCGCGCAGATCGACGATCGGTTGGTAGGCAAAAGAAAAATCGAAGCCCAGCGGCTCGCTTTGCTGGCAGCCCTGGCAACCGCCCTGAGGCGAGGTCAATGAAGACGGGAATATAGTCACTCGATCACTCCATGCCGGTGAGCCGGCCAAGATCACAGTCTATCTGGGGGGCCGAGTTCTTGCGCCCGACAGAAACGGTAGTACAGTTCCGACTATGGGCTGAAAGAGGAATTCCAGTGGCACAAAAAAACGAAGAGGACGACAAGGTCCGTCTCGATAAGTGGTTGTGGGCCGCGCGTTTTTATAAAACACGTGCCTTGGCCAAGGCGGCAATTGAAAGCGGCAAGGTGCATTGCCGGGGTGAGCGCTGCAAACCGGGCAAGGAGCCGAGGGTGGGCGACGAGTTTCAGATTCGTGTGGGGTTCGAGGAACGCACGGTGGTGGTTCAGGCGCTATCGATTGTGCGCCGTGGCGCGCCAGAGGCTCAGACGTTGTATGCGGAAACCGATGCCAGCATCGCCAAGCGCGAAGCGGCTGCGGCCATGCGCAAGTCCGGCGCGTTGGGCATGAGCACCGATGGCAAGCCAAGCAAGAAACAGCGGCGGGATTTGTTCAAGTTTCGTGGGAGCAGTAACGACGAGTGAGGTAGATGCTTCTGTGTCGTCTGGGCTGAAGTCTTCGCGGGCAAGTCACGCTCCCACAGGTATAGCGCAGAACTTTGTGGGAGTGAGCCTGCTCGCGATCGAGTGCGCAGCACTCGCCGGCAGCACCACAAAATCAGGCCCTAAGCACCACACTCATCCGCGAAACTCCCCACATCGAATGGGCGCAGACTTGCAATCGCCCAGATGCGTAGCCATATCGGGTTGCTGGCCAGCGGCGCATTCAGCAGATGAAACAGCCACTCGTCGAAAATCACACACAGCATCTGACCTGTAGGCCATAACCAAAAGGCCAGCAGCGCCAGAGGCACGAAATTGCACAGAGCCAACCGGCGCAGGTTCCACCTTGCTTGGAACAAACCCGGATTGTTCATAAAATGCCTCCCATGGCTGAACGTCGCGCACCAAAGTGGTGCTGCAAAGGCGCAATTTTCACGGTTGTAACCATTTTGTCATTACTTCAGAACCCAGACCTATGACCGATCTACCGGATACCGACTACACCCAACGCTTCATCTTCGATGACAGCGACACCCGCGGCGAGCTGGTTTCGTTGGAACGGAGTTACGCTGAAGTCCTCGCCAAACACCCGTATCCGGAGCCGGTCGCGCAACTGCTCGGCGAACTGATGGCGGCCGCGTCGCTGCTGGTCGGCACGTTGAAGTTCGATGGCTTACTGATTCTTCAGGCCCGTTCCGACGGTCCGATTCCGCTGCTGATGATCGAGTGCTCCAGTGAGCGTGAAATCCGTGGCCTGGCCCGTTACGAAGCCGACCGGATTGCCCCCGACGCGACCCTCGCCGACCTGATGCCCAATGGCGTGCTGGCACTGACCGTCGACCCCACTCAGGGTCAGCGTTACCAAGGCATTGTCGACCTGGATGGCGAAACCCTGTCGGAGTGCTTCACCAACTACTTCGTCATGTCGCAACAGGTTGGCACCCGGTTCTGGCTGTACGCCGATGGCCGTCGCGCCCGCGGCATGTTGTTGCAGCAACTGCCTGCCGACCGCTTGAAAGACCAGGAAGAACGCGAGGACAGTTGGCAGCACATCACCGCGCTGGGCAACACCCTGACCGCCGACGAATTGCTGAGCCTGGACAACGAAACCGTGCTTCATCGCCTCTACCATGAAGAACAGGTGCGCCTGTTCGATGTGCAGAGATTGCGTTTCCGTTGCAGCTGCTCGCGAGAACGTTCGGCCAATGCTCTGGTCAGTTTGGGCATGGAAGACGCGCAGGCGCTGGTCATCGAGCACGGCGGCAACATCGAGATCGATTGCCAGTTCTGCAACCAGCGCTACCTGTTTGACGCGGCCGATATCACCCAATTGTTCGCCGGTGCGGGTGTCGAGACACCGTCAGATACCCGGCACTAAAACGGTTCAGCGCAGGTAAATTCACTGGATAGCGCCGGAATAACGCCGTTCTGACGGGAGGGCCCTACTATTTTTGGGCGTTTCTGGCATAATCCGGCCCACTTTTTGTCGCGGTAGTAGTGCACGACTTTCTACTACAAAACGTTTGGAGCACACTCGGCCACTGGCCGACGGGGAATCTCATGACGCAAGCCAATAACGCCGTGTACACCGATCTGAGTGTTGATGATCTGGTAAAAGAAGCTCTGAATCGCGGTGAAGGCGAGCTTGCCGACACTGGCGCACTGGTTGTTCGCACCGGTCACCGTACCGGCCGCTCGCCAGTCGACCGTTTCATCGTTGAAGAGCCGTCCACTCAGGCCGCCATTGCCTGGGGCCCGATCAACCGCAAGTTCCCGGCCGACAAGTTCGATGCCCTGTGGGACCGCGTCGAGGCCTTCAACAACGCGCAAGAACATTTCGTTTCCCACGTCCATGTAGGTTCGGCTGAAGAGCACTACTTGGCCGTGAAAATGACCACTCAGACGGCTTGGCAGAACCTGTTCGGTCGTTGCCTGTTCATCAACCCGGCTCAGTACAACCCGGCCGGTCGTGAAGAGTGGCAAGTTCTGAACGTCGCCAACTTCGAGTGCGTTCCAGAGCGTGACGGCACCAACTCCGACGGCTGCGTGATCATCAACTTCGCCCAGAAGAAAGTGCTGCTCGCCGGCATGCGTTACGCCGGTGAAATGAAGAAAGCCATGTTCTCGGTGCAGAACTTCCTGCTGCCGGCCGCCGACGTGCTGCCAATGCACTGCGCTGCCAACATCGGTGAAGCGGGCGACGTGACCCTGTTCTTCGGCCTGTCGGGCACTGGTAAAACCACCCTGTCCGCCGACGAAAGCCGTTACCTGATCGGTGACGACGAACACGGCTGGGGCGAAGGCGTTGTCTTCAACATCGAAGGCGGCTGCTACGCCAAGTGCATCGACTTGTCCGAGAAGAACGAGCCGGTCATCTGGAAAGCCATCAAGCACGGCGCCGTCCTGGAAAACGTCGTCATCGACGATGCCAAGCACGCCGACTACGCCGACGTCAGCCTGACCCAGAACAGCCGCGCCGCTTACCCGCTGGAGCACGTTGCCAAGCGTTCCGAGAAGAACCTCGGTGGCGAGCCAAACGCTGTGATCTTCCTGACCTGCGACCTGACCGGCGTACTGCCGCCAGTCTCGATCCTCAGCGAAGAACAAGCGGCCTACCACTTCCTGTCCGGCTACACCGCGCTGGTGGGCTCGACCGAAATGGGTTCCGGCAGCGGCATCAAGTCGACCTTCTCCACCTGCTTCGGCGCACCGTTCTTCCCGCGTCCGGCCGGCGAATACGCAGAACTGCTGATCAAGCGCATCCGCGGCTTCGGCTCCAAGGTTTACCTGGTCAACACCGGCTGGACCGGCGGCGGCTACGGCGTTGGCAAACGCTTCAACATCCCGACCACTCGTGGCGTGATTGCAGCGATCCAGAGCGGCGCGTTGATCGGTGCAGAAACCGAGCACCTCGACACCATCAACCTGGACGTGCCGTTGGCAGTGCCAGGCGTTGAGACTGGCCTGTTGAACCCACGTAACACCTGGGCTGACAAGGCTGCTTATGATGAAGCGGCCAAGGCGCTGGCTGGGTTGTTTGTTGAGAACTTCAAGAAGTTTGAAGTGAGCGACGCGATCAAGGCTGCGGGTCCTAAGCTGTAAGGCTTGGATTTAGCGAATGAAAAAGCCGCCCTTTGAGGGCGGTTTTTTGTGGGCGTTTGGTTTCACCATCCAACTCACAACTGCCAATATTCCAGCTGTGTTGGCGCTAAACGACCAGAATAATGGCACTTATGTGTTGGGCTCGATGCCTTCCAGTTGCTGCGTATCCCACCGTTGCATTTTGATCGCTTGGTAAAGCATGCCGATGGTCAGCGGGATTTTGTCACCGCGACCCTTTGCCTTTCGCTTGAGATGCACATCAAACCCTTCGGGCTGAAAGTAGCGATAGGCGTCGTAGTCATCGAGGTCGATCCCGAACTGTTGTTCCAGCGATTCCATCAAATGCCGCGCATCAGCGCCATTGCAGCCCAGGTCGAAGTTGATCGAGGTGGTGAGGCTGATGGTTTTGCGTTCGGGCAGGCCGAGCTCTTCGTGCAACAGCTGCATGAGCAGGTGCATGACTTGGTCGTCGGGGAAGTTGGGGGAGAGGTTCATTGCGGGGGTGTCCGGTTGGGCTTGGATGGATCTTATTGATCGGCAGGCTTGTGGGGAAGGGCGGGAGCGGGTTGTGACGGTTTGTCTTGTTGGTATTTGGCGAGCGCTTCTTCTCGCGTAGGCAGTGGTTTGTCGAGGTCTGCCGGTGATGTGTCGAAACCAGCGAGATGCAGACTGGCCAGGTAATTAGAGCGGCACACCTTTTCGTAGTGCGCTTGTTTGTGTTTGAACGTTAATTCAGACATCACGATTGTCTCAGGCGTTGAAGGCTTGATCGAATGCAGCCCGGGACGCTCTGCGTCCCAAGAGCCGAACGCGGAGCGTCCGTGGAGGCATTCCCACGCGGAGCGTGGGAACGATCTTTTCACTCGGCGTCAGGCAGGTGCTTTCCAGCCCATCATGCGTTGTTGGGCGACTTGGAGCAGGTCGCAGCCGTCCTGGGCCAAGAGGTAGAGCGCGTGGGTTATGTGGGGGATATCTTCGACGTCGCCGTGTTTGAAGCAAACGCAGTGCAGGGTTTTGAGGAGGTCGCTGGAGGCTCGGATGCGCTGGAGGGCGGCTTCGAGGATGTCCTGGGGGTTGGCCTCTGTGTCGATGATCAGGGGCGGGGAATCGGTTAGGTTGGTTTGTAGTGGGAGGTAGCGATCGGTTGTGGACGGGTTCCATGTATTCATTTTATGTATTCTCAAATGCATTAGATGAAGCCACTACCATCGTGACCAAGCGATGGAGGCGGACTGTGTTCGGGTTGGTCAACCGTTGGAACCCATAAAGGCCGGCACGCCTAAAGGCGTCCCAAACACAGCCACCATATAGCGTGCAGACACTTGAGTGCCGGCAGCATACAACGGACGCGTTTATGTATTCCATCGGGTGACCAAGCCCGGTCGCTGATTTGTCAGCGACAGTCACGACTATAGATACGAGCCATCAAGCAGCGATAGACGACAAAGAGTCTCCGCTTGTAGGACCTGGCCGAACCTTGGCTAGGCCCTTTCCATAGGAATTTTCCGCGGCGCAATTTCTCGCGTTTTTTCGCCATCAGCCTCATCGCGTCCTCATCAGAAATGCTCGGCGTGAATCATCAAGGTTGACCTGAACCTGCTCCCACACCCATCACTTAACCCATATGCTGATAAGCCGCCACATCCTGCAGGCCAGTGGTCAACCCAGTCGCCGGCGCGTAAATCGTGCCTCTCACCGCCGAGAACTTGACCCCGTTGCTGCCTAGCGAAACGTAGCGCTCGCCCTGGTCCAGTTCGGTGAAGAAGGTGTACGAGCACTTTTCCATCGCTTTGTATTTCGCGGCGGCGCTGGCCATGGCGTTGTGGTGGTTTTGCAGGTCGGTCGGGGTCAGGTTGGTGGTTTTGTTCAGCGGCACACCCCAGCGTTTCAAGCACACTTCGGCAAAGTGGCGGACGATCAGTCCGGGTTCGGCCAGCGCTTTAGGGCCGCTGACACCATCGGCGGCGGCGTTGCCGACCAGCGTGCCGTGGCGGCCGGGCATCGGGTAGATGTGAGTGCGGGTGCCGGTGGCCGTTTGCGGGATGACGCAGCTGAAGCCTTTGGAGCGTTCGTCCCGGGCGTAGAAGCCAACGTATTCTTTTACGTTGGCATTCAGTTTGACTTTTTCTTCCTGAAAGTTACCGATGCCCGGTACCGGATCTATCGCAAAGATGTTCACCGGGATGTTCTTCAGTGCGCTGTCCTTGAACATGGCATTGGCCAGCATATGGCAACTAATGCCGCCGCGGCTCCAGCCTACCAAGTTGACGTTGGTTGGAATAACGCCGTCCTTGCGGAATGTTTTGATGATTTGTTCCTGTAACTTCTGTTGGGTCACGCTGCGGTCGCCGTAGTTGTACTTGCGCCACAACCAGGAACCTTCGACGATCACATCTTCAATAGGGATTCCGGCAGCCTTGAGACGGTTGTATTCAGCCTCGGTCAATTTTTGACGTTCCCAGTCGCATTTGCCTTTGATGATGTTGATGGCGTGTTTGACGTTTTCTTCCCAGCCCTTGCCGAACAGCGTGCCGCTCAGGCCGTAGTCCCCGGATTTGGTGAACAGCTCGTCGGCTTGCAGGTTGCTGGTGCCGGGGCCGTCAATCACGATCCATTCGGCAAATTCGCGGCCGCCGTGATGGGAAGCCAGTGTCGAGACCAATTCGCCGTTCCAGTAAGTCGGGTTCTGGTTGTCGAATTTGGTCGAACCGGTGCCGCAGAAGAAAATAGTTAATGTAGTCATTGTAGTGCTCTTGATGGGTTTAAGAGCTTGCAGACTAGTGTTTGTTATTTGCAAGTTGAAGAAGTTAGTTGTTTCTGTATTTGTGTTTTTAAAGTTCTGTTCGTTGTCTTGCAACTTCAAGAAGTTCGCAGCCGTCCTGCGTTAATAAATAAAGTGCATTCACTATATGAGGAATATCCTTCAAATCCGCCTGTTTGAAGCACAGGCAGTAAAGTGTTTCGAGCAGGTCGCTGGCGGCGCGCAGACGTTGGTGGGCGGCGTCGAGGATTTCGTGAGGGTCGGCCTCGGTGTCGATGACCAACACGGGCGATTCGCTGTAGCGGGTTTTGAGCGGGCGATAGCGGTCTTGCATGAGGTCCGTCCTGTTTTCAGCGGCGACGCAAACTATAGAGGCGTACTTCCTGGCGTCGCAATACAGCGAAAATGGACGGGATTTGTAGGGGATTTACTTGCGTTGTGGCTTTTTGCCTACGTGTACCCCGAGGCTTTTTTCAGCAAATCCCCTAGAGGTCGAATTTCCTACGTGTTTGTCAGGCGCAACGCAGCAATCCTCTGTATGGTGCGCGCCAGAATCTGTAGGACGTTTCGAAAACGTCTGTTCAATGCTTAAAGGGAATTAGGTATGCAATGGCTACGTATGGCCTCGATTTTGTTGCTGTGGGCAGGTGTTTGTCGTTTGGCGGGTGCAGTTGACACGGATAACTCTTTGATCCTCGCCAATATGGATCGCACCGGTTGGCCAGATGCGATGACAAGCCAGGCCAATGTGGACACTGCGTCCCGCGCCGAAGTGTTGATGTTCGGTAAGGCGCTGCTGGCCAGCGAAATGCTCGACGAACAAAGTCTGAAACAGCGACTGGGCGTGCAGGATGTAAAGCTCAAGTCGGTCAGGCGAGTGCGTGACGGGTTGTGGGATCGGTTACTGATCACCTACCGCGGCGCCAGTCAGAACTGCGACGGCGAATCCTTCTGCCCTCGCGTGCGAAGCGTCGCCGATTTGCGTCAGTTGGCGGCGGCGTTCACGGGGGAAATCAGCCCGGCCCATGCGGTTTGGGTGAGCAAGAGCCAAACCGTTCACGAGCAAGCGCTGAATGATCAATTGCGTGTGGCGGTGTTGGTGCCCTGAGGGCTCTCGAAAGTCTTGCGGAGACTGCTCTGGTCTTTTCGCGAGCAGGCTCGCTCCCACACTATTTTGAAATGCATTTCCCTGTAGGAGTGAGCCTGCTCGCGATAGCGATCTGAACGCTGCCCAACCCTCATGCCTTGCCGTGTCCAGGTTGCATCCGCTGTATCATCCCGTATCGTTTTGGTCCCCGACCTTTTCTCGACTCGCTGCGTTTGCCGGCTAGGCTTTGGGCTTCGCAGCGGTCAACGGAGTGACAGCTTATGCACAACACCCTGGAACAGGTTTTCGGTTATCCACAGTTTCGGCCCGGCCAGGAGGCGGCGGTCAGCGCGGTGTTGGCTGGGCGTTCGGCAGCGGCGATTTTTCCCACCGGCTCGGGCAAGTCCCTTTGTTATCAATTGCCGGCGCTTTTGCTGCCGCACCTGACGCTGGTGGTCTCGCCACTGCTGGCGTTGATGCAAGATCAGTTGGCCTTCTTGCAGCGCCACGGTATTGCGGCGGGCAGCATCGATTCGGCCCAGAGTCGGGACGACGCAAGTGATGTGATGGCCCGGGCCAGGTCCGGCGAACTGAAGATTTTGATGATCTCTGTGGAGCGCCTGAAGAACGAGCGCTTTCGCAATTTCCTGCAGCAGGTGCCCATCTCGTTGTTGGTGGTGGACGAGGCGCACTGCATCTCGGAGTGGGGCCACAATTTCCGTCCCGACTATCTCAAGCTTCCCGACTACCAGCGCCAGTTCAACATTCCGCAGGCGCTGCTGCTGACCGCCACTGCGACGCCCAAAGTGATCGCGGACATGGAGGCCAAATTCGCCATCGCACCCGAAGACGTGGTGACCACCGGTTTCTACAGGCCGAACCTCAATCTGCTGGTCGAGCCGGTACGCGGTCAGGACAAGCGCCGACGTCTGGTCGAATGGATGAGCGAACGTCCGGGCCAGCCGAGTATCGTCTACGTCACCCTGCAAAAAACCGCCGAGCACATCGCCGAACACCTGGGCCGTAACGGCATACAGGCCGAGGCCTATCACGCCGGTTTGCCCCACGAACAACGCGAAGCCATTCAAAAACGGTTCATGGGCGGGCAGTCCAATTGCATCGTCGCCACCATTGCCTTCGGGATGGGGATCGATAAGAGCGATATCCGCAACGTCGTGCATTTCGACCTGCCCAAATCCATCGAAAACTACAGCCAGGAAATCGGCCGTGCCGGGCGTGACGGGCAACCGTCCGACTGCCTGGTGCTGGCCAATCGCGACAGCCTCAACGTGCTGGAAAACTTCGTCTACGGCGACACGCCGGAACTGGACGGCATTCGTTGTGTGCTCGATGAGATGCAAGCTGCCGCGCCAGAGGGGCAGTGGGAGTTTCTGTTGGGGCCCTTGTCGGACCAGAGCAACATTCGCCAATTGCCGCTGAAGACTTTGCTGGTGCAACTTGAGCTGCGTGGCTTGATTGCTCCGCGTTACGCCTATTACGCCGAATACCGCTTCAAGTATCTGCAAGAGCCGGAAGCCTTGCTGGCCCGCTTCGAGGGCGAGCGAAGAGACTTCGTTGCAGCCATCATTCAGACTTCCAGCCGTGCGCGGACCTGGGCTACGGTGAATTTCGACGCGCTCTATGAACAGCATCAGGCCGAGCGTAACCGGGTGGTCAAGGCCCTGGATTATTTCCAGGAGAAAGGCTGGGTCGAGCTGGAAAGCAAGCAGATGACCGAGGTCTACAGCCTGCTGCAAGCGAATGTCGACAGTCAGGCACTGAGCGCCGAACTGCACGCCTATTTCACCCAGCACGAACGTACCGAGATTGCTCGGATTCACGCGATGCTGGATCTGTTTGCCACCGACCACTGCCTGGGCTATCGCCTGGCCGAGTACTTCGGCGATGAAAACGCGCCTCGTCAGTGTGGACATTGTTCGGTGTGTCATGGGCACGTGGCGCGACTGCCATCGCCGCCGGAATTGCCGGCGCTTGTGGATAAAAACTTTGAAGCGCTGTGCGATGATTTTATCCACAGGCATGAACAGCACACCGGCAATGTGCCGTCGGCTGAACGCGTAACGCGGTTTTTGTGCGGGATCAGCGTGCCGCTGTTTACCAAGCTCAAGGCGCGTTCGATATCGGGATTTGCGGCGCTGGAAAATTATCCGTATGCCGACGTGCGGGAGTGGGCTGAACAACATCTCGCAGGCTGAACTGCGCCCCCCTGTAGGAGTGAGCCTGCTCGCGATAGCGGATTGTCAGCCGCTGTCGTTGTTGAATGTACTAACGCCATCGCGAGCAGGCTCACTCCTACAGGGGGCTCCAGTGTCTGGCTGAGGTAGATCCATCCGCTGAATGTTGCTCATCACAGGAATAAATTTCAAAAATGCCCAGCGGCTGACTATGGTGAGGACTGTCTTTGGATCGCCAACAAGAGAGCAAACATGAGCCAGACACCGTTCAACATTCAGCGCGCCGCCGTGATTGGTGCGGGCACCATGGGCCGTGGCATTGTCATGTGCCTGGCCAATGCCGGGGTGCCGGTGCAATGGGTCGATAACAACCCGCAGATGCTGGAACAGGCGCTGATTACCGTGGCGGACACCTACGCGCACAATGTGCGCCAGGGTCGCATCGATCAGGCCGAGGCGGATGCGCGCATCGCTCGGGTCACGGCAGCGGCTGATTATGCGGCGATCCGCGAGGTTGATCTGGTGATCGAAGCGGTTTACGAAAACCTTGAGCTCAAGCAAAAGATCTTTCGCGAACTGGACGGGCTGCTCAAACCCGAAGCCATTCTGGCCAGCAACACTTCAGCGCTGGATATCGACGCCATCGCCGCGGCGACTCGCCGTCCGGCTCAGGTCCTGGGGCTGCACTTCTTCAGCCCGGCGCACATCATGAAATTGCTGGAAATCGTTCGCGGTGCGCAGACTTCGCCCGCCGTACTCGATGCGGCGCTGGAGCTGGGCACGCGCATGGGCAAGGTCAGCGTGGTAGCGGGCAACTGTGAGGGTTTCATCGGCAACCGCATGCTCAATACCTACGTGCTTGAAGCGCGCAAGATGCTGCTTGAGGGCGCTTATCCCTATCAGGTGGATGCGGCGTTGCAAGGCTTCGGTTTTGCCATGGGGCCGTTTCGCATGTACGACGTGGTGGGCGTCGACCTGGGATGGCGGGCTCGGGAACTGGCAGGCACAGGCCAGGATGCGCCTGAGGTTCAGGTGGATAACCGTCTGTGCGAACTGGGGCGATTTGGTCAGAAGAGCGGCAATGGCTATTACCACTATGAGCCGGGCAGTCGACAGGCTGAACACGATCCTGAAGTCGATGCGCTGGTGCTAAATGTCAGCGAAGGGCTTGGCTTCCAGCGTCGGGAGATAAGCCCTGAGGAGATTCTTGAGCGCTGTCTGCTGGCACTGGTCAATGAAGGCGCGAAGATCCTTCAGGAAGGTATTGCGGGGTCGGCGCACGACATTGATCTGGTGTACCTCAACGGTTATGGCTTCCCGGCGGACAAGGGCGGGCCAATGGCGTGGGCGGATCAGCAAGGGCTGGCGGATATTCATCAGCGTTTGATGGCGCTGGAGACTCGCCAGGGCGATCACTGGAAGCCGGCACGGTTGATTGGTGAGTTGGAGTTGATGGGTAAAGGGTTTGCTGACAAGTAATTGATGCAGCGCCTGTGCCGGCGCTTTCGCGAGCAGGCTCGCTCCCACAAGGGATCTCGGTCGCCCACAAATTCTGTGTTCACAGAAGATCAAATGTGAGAGCGAGCCTGCTCGCGATGAATACAGCGCGGTATTCGCCTTAGACTGGCAATCCAACTCCAGGAATCGACACGATGTCCAACCCGATGCCCCAACGCACCGACTACCCGCACTTCCAGCCCATCACCACCCGCTGGCACGACAACGACGCCTACGGTCACGTCAACAACGTCACTTACTACAGCTTCTTCGACACGGCAGTGAACACCTACCTGATCGAAATCGGCGGCCTGGATATCCATGACGGCGAGGTGGTGGGTTTTGTGGTGAGTTCATCTTGCGATTATTTCGCCTCCATCGCCTTTCCGGAGCGGATCGAGATCGGTCTGCGGGTGGGCAAGTTGGGTAACAGCTCGGTGCAGTACGAACTGGCGGTATTCAAGGCCGGGGAAGACGAGGCCTGCGCGGCGGGGCGCTTCGTGCATGTGTTTGTGGATCGGACGTCGAATCAGCCGGTGGCGATCCCTGCCGGATTGCGTGGTGCATTGGAGCGTCTGGTGGTTTGACGGACAAAAAAAATCGCAGCCCTTGGGCTGCGATTTTTTATCTATCGGTCAGCGAAGCCGTTCAGGCCTCAATGATGACGATAGTGCTTGTTATGTTTGCGATGACCGTAGGCATGACCTCGGCCCGGGTGGCCGTCACGGTAGTAGCGACGATCATCACGGCCGCCGCGATAGGAGCGACGATCATCGTCTTCATCGCTCTTGTTGCCCATGTAGTTACCCAGCGCGCCACCGGCGCCGCCGCCTGCTGCGGAGCCGATCAGGCTGCCGGTGGTGCCGCCCATGCTGCGGCCGACCACGTTACCGCCTGCTGCGCCCAACGCACCACCAATGGCGGCTTCGCCACGGCTGCGTTTGTCTGCGCCGACTGCGCTACCACCCGCGCCGCCCAAGGCCGCGCCAATGGTGGAACCAGTATTACCGCCAAGCGACTGACCGACGACCGAGCCAAGAACCCCGCCCAATGCGCCGCCCACACCTGCTTCGGTGGTGCCTCCGGCAGAAGCGAAGCCACTGACCAGGCCAAGGGACAACAAGAGAATCGAGGAGAACTTCATAGAGGAACCTCAAGGGGATGACGGCGCGATCCTGAGGCTGTGTCGGGGTTGTGACAATCGAAATCCGACGAGTAACACGACTTGAGCACATTTCTATAAGTTGCTGTTTTTTGGGCGGAACTTAACGGTTTTTCGCCGGTCTTTAGCTACTTCGGATAGGCCGTTTTTGTGAAAAAGCGGCCTTTTTTGTGGGCGATTGGAAAGTACCGAGAGGGGCCCGATCATGTGTTGTCATGTCGGGACGCCTTCGCGGGCAAACCTCGCTCCTACAGGATTCGTGTCATGTACAAAAAAAATGCGTAAGACACCGATCCTGTAGGAGCGAGGCTTGCCCGCGAAGAGGCCAGACCTGCCGTCCCGTTAAGCCGACTTGGCCAAAATCAACCCGGTCTCACTCGCCATTTCCAGACGGATCGCCACAAACTTCGACGTCGGCGTATGGCTGCCATCCCCGGTGCTTTCCAGCGGCACCAGCGGATTCACTTCTGGATAGTAAGCAGCCGCCTGCCCCGCAGGAATATCAAACGCCAGCAGCGTAAAGCCCTTCACTCGACGCTCACGTCCATCATCCCAGATCGAAACGATGTCAGCCTTCTGCCCAGGCTTGAACCCCAGACGAATGATGTCCGCTTCATTGACGAACAACACATCCCGCTGACCCTTCACGCCACGGTAACGGTCATCCAGCCCATAAATCGTGGTGTTGTACTGATCGTGAGAACGCATCGATTGCATGATCAGGTCCGGCAACACGCCCGTGGCGCGGGTGCGTTCGTGCACCAGGTCCTTGGGCAGGGCGTTCGGGCGGAAATTGGCGCGCCCGGACGGGGTGTTCCACTTGCGTGCACCGGCGCTGTTGCCGAGGTAGAAACCGCCCGGATTCTTGATCTTCTCGTTGAAGTCGCGAAAGCCCGGAATGGTATCGGCGATCAGATCGCGAATGCGGCTGTAATCGGCCACGAGCCAGTTCCAGTCCACCGGTCTGCTGCCCAGGGTCGCGGCAGCGATGCCGGCGATAATCGACGGCTCCGAGCGCATCTGGTTCGACAGTGCCTGCAACTGGCCGTTGGAGGCGTGGACCATGCTGAACGAATCTTCGACGGTCACCGCTTGCGCGCCTTCGGCCTGGATATCGATGTCGGTACGGCCCAGGCACGGCAGAATCAGCGCATCTTTACCGTGGGCCAAATGGCTGCGGTTGAGCTTGGTGCTGATCTGCACGGTCAGGTCGCAATTGCTCAGGGCCTGGAAGGTGCGCGGGCTGTCCGGGGTTGCCTGGGCGAAGTTGCCACCCAGACCGATAAAGACTTTGGCGCGGCCTTCGGCCATGGCATGAATCGCCTCGACCACGTTATGACCGTTTTCACGCGGCACCTTGAACTGGAAGCGCCGCTCCAGGGAATCGAGGAACGCCACTGGCGGACGTTCGTTGATGCCCATCGTCCGGTCACCCTGCACGTTACTGTGGCCACGCACCGGGCACAGGCCGGCGCCCGGCCGGCCGATGTTGCCGCGCAGCAGCATCAGGTTGGCGATTTCCTGGATGGTTGCCACTGAGTGGCGGTGCTGGGTGATGCCCATGGCCCAGCACATGATGACGTTCTTGCCTTTGGCGTACATGCGCGCCGCTTGCTCGATTTCCACCAGGGGCAGGCCGGACTGCTCGACGATCTGCTCCCAGGAAGTGTCGTCGACGGTGCCCAGGTATTCCAGGACGTTGACGCTGTGCTCATTGAGGAAATCGTGGTCGAACACGGCCGGCTCACCCGCTTTCTGCGCGTCGCGCTCCCATTGCAGCAGGAATTTCGCCATGCCACGCAGCACCGCCATATCGCCGCCCAACGCCGGGCGGAAGTAGGCGGTGTTGGTCGGCTTGTCGCCGTTGGTGAGCATTTCGATCGGGTGCTGCGGGTGCTGGAAGCGTTCCAGGCCCCGCTCTTTCAACGGGTTGATACAGACCACCTGCGCGCCGCGTTTCACGGCTTCGCGCAATGGTTCGAGCATCCGCGGATGGTTGGTGCCCGGGTTCTGGCCCCAGACAAAAATCGCGTCGGCGTGTTCGAAGTCGTCGAAGGTCACGGTGCCTTTGCCGACACCGACACTTTGCGCCAACGCCACGCCGCTGGCCTCGTGGCACATGTTCGAGCAGTCGGGGAAGTTGTTGGTGCCGTAGGTGCGCACGAACAATTGATAGAGGTACGCCGCTTCGTTGCTGGCGCGGCCCGAGGTGTAGAACTCGGCCTGATTCGGGCTCGACAGGCCCTGCAAATGTTTGGCGATCAAGGCGAACGCCGCTTCCCAGCTGATCGGCTTGTAGCGATCGGTTTCGGCGTCATAGCTTAATGGCTCGGTCAGGCGACCCTGATACTCCAGCCAATAGTCGCTCTGTTCCAGCAACGAACTAACGCTGTGTTTAGCAAAGAAAGCGCCGTCGACACGCCGTTTGGTCGCTTCCCAGTTCACCGCTTTGGCGCCGTTCTCGCAGAACGCCACCATGCCGGCTTCGTTGGAATCGCCCCAGGCGCAACCGGGGCAGTCGAACCCGCCGTTCTTGTTGGTTTTGAGCATCATGCGCAGGTTTTTCAGCGCGTTGTCACTGGTCAACCAGGCCCGGGCAACGCTGGCCAGTGCGCCCCAGCCACCGGCCGGGCCTTTGTAGGGCTTGTAGCGAGGGACGGGTTTCTGGTCGGCTTGACGGTGTTGACTCACGCTTGATTCTCCAATGCCGGGCTGTAGACCCGCGGCGCATTCTTCTGGGGCAGATGGATGAGGTTGAGGTTGTGGCGACGGGCCCATTGCACGGCAAGGCCCGTGGGCGACGACAGGCTGACCAGGGTCTGGATGCCGGCGCGCAATACTTTTTGAATCAATTCGAGGCTGCAACGGCTGGTGACAATCGCCAGGCCGCCTTCAGTCGGGATCTTCTGGCGGATGAGCCCGCCAATCAGTTTGTCGAGGGCGTTATGCCGGCCGATGTCTTCACGGCCCAGCAGCAATTCCCCCTGACCGTTCATGAACACCGCCGCATGCACTGCGCCGGAGTACTGACCAAGAGGCTGGAACGCACCGATGCGCTGGCGCAAGCCATCGAGCCATTCGGCGGGGGGCAAGGGCGCGCCGGGCAATACCTTGAGGTCTGGCAACGCCTGTTCAACCGCTTCCACGCCGCAGAGCCCGCAGCCGCTGGTGCCGGCCATTTGCCGACGCTGCTGCTTGAGGTTCCAGAACGCGCGGTTGGCGATGGTCACTTGCGCGTATTGCGCCGAGCCCGAGCCGCTGAGTTGCAAGTCATAGATGTCAGAGGCGTCTTCGATGATGCCGCTGCCGAGGCTGAAACCGACGATGAAGTCTTCAAGGTCCGTCGGCGTTACCAGCATCACCGCCTGACTGATGCCGTTATAAGCGATCGCCAACGCGACTTCTTCGGCGAGCGCGGTGCTGGCCGATTCGGTTTGTTGAAGGTCGCTGTAACTGTAGGTCTGGCTGGCGGCGGGTGCGGGCGCTTCAGAGGCGGGCGCCGCGCAGGCAGGGCGCTTGGCTTTCATGGGCATCACCGACGGTTTAGTCAGCTTTAAGCCTAGGCGCGTCAACATGTCGCGTCTAATCGCTTATACCGATCTACCGATAGATGACATCGATCAAGAAGCTGTCAGCGATTTCTGATAGATCGCAAAGCAGGCTTCGGCCAGCGCCGAACGCGGGGCGCTGCGACGCATGATCAGCCCAAGCCGGGCAAGGGTCTTGGCGTTTTCGATGGGTTGCAGACGCAAGTGATCGGTGAGGTTTTCCAGGCCGCCATCCAACGGCATCACCGCGCAGCAGAGGCCGCCGTGCACCCCTTGTAACAATTGGTGGACCGCGTCGGTTTGCAGAAGCGGCTGGGGTGTCAGGCCGCGGCTGTGGAAGTTGTGATCGATGGACTGGCGAAAGTGCATGCCGCTGGTGAGCATGCCCAAGGGCAACTCGATCAAGGACTCCCAACTCAACGGCGCCTCGCCAAAGCTGAAGAAGCGCTGATCGTAGAGCAGGCCCATGTGGGTTTCGCTGAAGGCCAGGGAATCGAAACGCTCGTTGTCCAGTCGCTCCAGGTAAGACACGCCGAGGTCCAGGCGATTGTTCGCCAGTTGTTCGAGGATTTGTTCGGAGCTCAGGGCCGAGAGTTCAAAGCGCAGGTTCGGGTGTTCGGCATGCAGGCGTTGCATCAACGGCAGCGGATCGAAACTCGACAGCGGCACCACGCCCAACCGCAGCGTACCGACCAGATTGCCGCGACAGGCGGCCGCCTCGGCCTGCAAGCCGTCGTAGGCCGCCAGCACCGTGCGTGCCCACGCCAACACGCGCTCGCCCGGCGCGGTGAAGCCTTCGAAGCGCTGGCCACGATTGACCAGCGGCAGGTCGAGTTCTTCTTCGAGGCTGCGCAGGCGCATGGACAGGGTCGGCTGGGTAATATGGCAGCGCGCCGCGGCCTGGCCGAAGTGGCGGGTTTCGTCGAGGGCGATGAGGAATTTCAGCTGCTTGATGTCCATCTTCGCTCCAGGGCGCGGTGAAGGTCGGGATTCTAGCGCTTGTGCCGGATCAGCGTCATTGGTCGGGTTGGAACCGGGGGTTTCAAGCTTGGTCTAGTCTTTTGCGTCTGGAACCCTAAACCCAAGGAGCGTGCACCATGAGTATTTTTAGCTTTGTGAAAGAAGCAGGCGAAAAACTTATCGATCTACTGACACCGGGCAACGCCAATGCCAGTGAGCAGTTGAAGGAACACATCAGCAAGGTCGGCCTGGGTAACCCGAATGTGCAGGCTACGGTGGACGGCGACAAAGTCACCGTCACCGGTGATGTGGGCAGCCAGGAAGAGAAGGAAAAGATTCTGCTGGCGGTGGGCAATATCGCTGGAGTTGGCAGCGTGGACGATCAGATGACCGTGACCGGGCCGGTGGTAGTGGCCGCAAAGTTTGTCACCGTCGTGAAGGGCGACACCCTCAGCGCTATTTCCTTGCGCGTGTATGGCGATGCCAACAAGTATCAAAAAATCTTCGAGGCCAACAAACCGATGCTCAAGCATCCGGACAAGATCTATCCGGGGCAGACGTTGCGGATTCCTGAGTAATCCTTAAGTCCGTTTGATGGCCTTCGCGGGCAAGTCGGAGCGAGCGATGCGGCGTTCCGACTTGCCCGCGAAGCAGGCGATAAGGTCTAAAGCCCTGCAATAAGCTCCCGATAATCCCCCACCGCCGCAAACTCCGCCGTGTCCTTCGGCCCTTTGCGACTGTCCGGCTCACTCACCGCCAACAGGTGCGCCACCCCAAAACTCTGCGCACTGCGCAGGATCGGCAACGTGTCGTCGATAAACAGGCTGCGCGCCGGATCAAAACCGATGTCGGCCTGCAACGCCTCCCAGAACTGCGGATTCTCCTTGGGAAAACCATAGTCATGCGAGCTGATCAACCGCTCGAAGTAGGGCGCCAGTTCAATCCGTTCCAGCTTCAATGACAGCGAGTCACGGTGCGCATTGGTGATCATCACCACGCGCTTGCCCGCCTGTTTGATCGCCGCCAGAAACGTGTCCGCATCGGGCCGCAGGGCGATCAGGTGGGCGGTTTCCAGTTTCAGTTCGCGCACCGGCAGTTTCAGCTCGGCGCTCCAGAAATCCAGGCAATACCACTGCAGTTGGCCGGCGTTGCGTTCGAACAGCGGCTGCAATTCCATCTCGGCCATGGCCCGGCTGACCCCGTGCAACTCGGCGTAACGCTGAGGCAGGTGCTCCATCCAGAAATGGTTGTCGTAGTGCAGGTCCAGCAGCGTGCCGTCCATATCCAGCAGAACGGTGTCGATGTCGCGCCAGGGCAGCAGGGGACATAAAAAACTTCTCCAGCGGTAAAAAAGATATCCGAGGTCAACAATCAGGATAGGCCGGGTATAGTAACCCGCTTACGCCAAGGAGCCTTTCATGCGCCAGAAACCCACCGTACTCGCCCGCGAGATCGTCGCCACCAGCCGTTTGTTCTGCGTCGAGGAGCTGAAGCTGCGCTTTTCCAATGGCGTGGAGCGCACCTACGAGCGCTTGGTCGGCAAAGGCGCCGGCTATGGCGCGGTGATGATCGTGGCGATGCTCGATGCGGATCATGCCGTGCTGGTCGAAGAGTATTGTGGGCGGCACCGATGCTTATGAGCTGTCGTTGCCCAAAGGCTTGATCGAGCCGGGCGAAGACGTGCTGGCGGCGGCCGAGCGCGAACTCAAGGAAGAGGCCGGGTATGGCGCGCGGCAACTGGAGCACCTGACCGAGTTGTCGTTGTCGCCCGGTTACATGAGCCAGAAGATCCAGGTGGTGCTGGCCACCGATCTGTACGAAGAGCGCCTGGAGGGCGACGAGCCCGAGCCGATGGGCGTGGACAAGATCAACCTGCGCGAGCTCTCATCCCTGGCGCAGAACCCGCGATTCACCGAGGGCCGTGCCTTGGCGGCGCTGTATCTGGCCCGTGATCTGCTGACTCAGCGAGGGGTGTTTCTGCCATGACGTTCCCGCATCCATTGATGGCGCCTGTGATTGAGCTGGCGTTGAAGGCTGGCGAAGCGATTTTGCCGTTCTGGCGCATCGGCACGGCGGTGACCGCCAAGGCTGACGATTCGCCCGTCACCGCAGCCGATCTGGCCGCCCACCATCTGATCCTGGACGGACTGACGGCACTGGACCCGAGTATTCCGGTGCTGTCCGAAGAAGACGCCAACATTCCCCAAAGCGTGCGAGCCGGCTGGCAGCGTTGGTGGCTGGTGGACCCGTTGGACGGGACCAAGGAGTTCATCTCCGGCAGCGAAGAGTTCACCGTCAACATCGCGCTGATCGAGGAGGGCCGGGTGGTGTTTGGCGTGGTGTCGATGCCGACCAACGGGCGGTTTTATGTCGGTGGTGCCGGTCTGGGCGCGTGGCGCGGTGATCAAGGTGCCGAGGCGTTGCCGATTCAGGTTCGTGAGGTTCCTGCTGCGGGTGAGGCGTTTACCGTCGTCGCCAGCCGCCGGCATTCAAGCCCCGAGCAGGAACGTTTGCTGGCCGGTTTGAGCGCCAGTCTGGGTGAGTTGCAACTGGCTAATATCGGCAGTTCGTTGAAGTTCTGTTTGCTGGCGGAAGGCGCGGCGGATTGTTATCCGCGCCTGGCGCCGACCTCGCAGTGGGACACGGCGGCGGCCCAAGGTGTGCTGGAAGGGGCGGGTGGTGAAGTGCTGGATTTGAGCGGGAAGCCTTTTTGTTATCCGGCGCGGGAATCGCTGTTGAATGAGTTTTTTCTGGCGCTGCCGGCGAAGGCTGCGTGGCGAGAGAAGTTACTGGAACTGGCCCGATCCTGAGTTCACCCAAACCTGTGGCGAGGGAGCGTGCTCCCGCTGGGCTGCGAAGCGGCCCCAAAACCTAGACTCCGCGCAGCATCAGTTAAACCCGGCTGCCTGATGTGCGACTGCTGCACCCAAGCGCGGACCGGCCGGCGGGAGCAAGCTCCCTCGCCACAGGTTTTGTGTCTTTACCGGTGCAAGACGTACTGCCCGGTAAACCTCACCGCATCCTCATCACTATCGGCATTGACGATCCGCGAATGCAACGTCAGCCGCGCCCGTCCATAGCGCTGATACATCGCCAGAAACTTCTTCCACACCACCGCGCTCGGCGCCTGGCAAATCGCAATCGCGTCCATGGTCACCGGCAGCGGATAAGTGATGTGCCCCTCTTGAATCACGATGTGCCCGCCTTCAATCCCTTCTTCGTGCAAGCGCAAATGCAGCCAGCCCCAACCTGCCAGCACGGCGCCGCAGTACAGGCTGCCGCCGAACATGGTGCTTTTGTGATTGACGTTGGCCTCCAGTGGCAAGTGCAGTCGCAGTTGCTGGTCGTGCCAGTCGAGCACTTTGAGGCCCATGTCCCGGGTCAACGGAATATCGCGGTGGAGGACTGATTCCAGGTGACGACTGTCGCGGCTCATTCACGGGTCTCTTTTTTAAAGATGATGATGGGACGGTAGCTCAATCGAGTTCGTCGGTGTGGCTGCTGGAGCCACCGTCGGCGAAGTTCAGGCCGTGCTTGCGCAGTTTGTCGTGCAGAGTCTTGCGCGGAATGCCGAGGGCCTCGGCGAGGCTGCGCACCGAGCTGTGAGAGCGCGCCAGTTCGGCGGCAATCAACGATTTCTCGAAGTTTTCCACTTGCTCGCTCAGGCCGCCGCTGACCACTTCGACGGTCATGCCGGCAGCGCCCTCCGGTGTGTTGTTGTCCAGGGCCAGTTCCAGGCCCAGGGCAAAACGTTCGGCGGCGTTTTGCAGTTCACGCACGTTGCCCGGCCAGGTGTGGCGCAGCAGCAGGGCGCGTTGCCCCGGTTGCAGTTCATGGGGCGGCAAGCCATGGCGGGCGCTGGCTTCGTCGGCGAAATACTGGAACAGCACCAGCGCGTCTTCGCCGCGCTCACGCAGCGGCGGAATACGCAGCGGCGCGACGTTCAGGCGGTAATACAAGTCGGCCCGGAAGCGCCCTTGATCGGCGGATTGACGCAGGTCTTCCTTGGTCGCGGCGATGATGCGGATGTCCAACGGGATCAGTTGATTGCCGCCCAAACGCTCGACCACGCGCTCCTGAAGCAAGCGCAGCAGTTTCACCTGCACATCCAGGCTCATGCTTTCGATTTCATCGAGAAACAACGTGCCGCCGTTGGCGAATTCGAATTTGCCGATGCGACGCTTTTGCGCGCCGGTGAAGGCCCCCGGCTCGTGACCGAACAGCTCGCTTTCCACCACAGACTCAGCCAAGGCCCCGGCGTTGATCGCTACAAACGGACCGCTACGTCGGCTCGACAAATCGTGCAGCGCGCGGGCCACGACTTCTTTGCCGGCACCGGTTTCGCCAAGAATCAGCACGTCAGCCTTAGTTGCCGCCAGCGCACCAATTTGCTCGCGCAAGCGCAGCATCGGCGCCGATTGCCCGACCAGTCGGGTGCTCAGTTCATTGCGATCGCTCAGGGCCAGACGCAGGCTGCGGTTATCCAGAACCAGTCGGCGCAGGGCCAAGGCGCGGCGAACGCTGTCCAGCAGCGCGTCGCTGGCGAAGGGTTTTTCCAGGAAGTCATACGCCCCGGCACGCATCGCTTGCACGGCCAGCGGCACATCGCCGTGGCCGGTGATCAGCAACACGGGCAACTCAGGGTCCTGGGCATGCAGTTCGGTCAGCAGTTCGAGGCCGTCCATGCCCGGCATGCGGATGTCGCTGACCACCACGCCGGGCCAGTCGCGCTCCAGTTGCCCGGCCAGGCCCTTGGCTTCGGCCAGTGGCAGGATTTTCAGGCCCGCCAGGTCCAGCGTCTGGCTCAACGCCTGACGCAGGTGGGGATCGTCGTCGATCAGCACGACCTGGACACGGTTATCGATGGTCATGCACTTCGGTCCTCGGACGGTTGCAGGCTCACACCCGGTGCGCCTGCGCGCAACTTCAGGGTAATCAGGGCGCCGCCTTCCTTGTGGTTGGCGAACGACAGTTCACCGCCGAAGGCGCGCATCAGGGTTTCGCAAATCGCCAACCCCAGGCCAAGCCCCTGGGTGCGGGTCTTGGTGGTGTAGAAGGGCTCGCTGGCGCGACCAAGGGCTTCCATGCAGAAGCCGGGGCCGTTGTCGCGAATGTACAGCGTGACGCCGTCCGCGGTGGATTGGGCACTCAACCAGAGTTTACGCGGCGGGCCTTTTTCGGTCAGCGCGTCCAGCGCGTTGGCCAACAGGTTGCCGAGCACCTGGCGCAGGCGGGTTTCCCCGGCCTCGACCCACAACGTGGCCGCCGGCAAATCGCGGATCAGTTCGACTTCCATGCTGCGCCGACGCTTGGCCAGCAACGCCAGGGCGTCATCCAATGCTGGTTGCAGGGCGACACTTTCCGGCGCATGGCGATCGCGCCGGGCGAAGGCGCGCAAATGAGCAATGATCGACGCCATGCGTCCGGTCAGTTCGCTGATCAGCTTGAGGTTGCCGCGGGCATCGTCGGTGCGCTGATGATCGAGCAGCACTTCGGCGTTTTCCGCGTAGCTGCGAATGGCGGCCAACGGTTGATTCAATTCGTGGCTGATGCTCGCCGACATCGTCCCCAGCGCCGACAACTTGCCGGCCTGCACCAAGTCGTCCTGGGCGCGCACCAGTTCCTGCTGGGCATGTTCGCGCTCCAGCACTTCCTGTTTCAATCGACGGTTGAGGCCTTCGAGGTCACTGGTCCGCTCGGCGACCCGGCCTTCCAGCTCGCGCCGCGCCTTGGCTTCGAAGGCGATGCGTTCGAGGTAATGGCGGCGGCGCTGCATCATCAGGCCGAGCAGCAACATCAAGACCAGCAACGTCGCGCCGCCAATGGCGACAACGGTACGCACCGGGCGGTCGATCAGGGTGCGGGGGGCGAGGATGCTGACGTTCCAGCCGGTTTCGGCGATCTGCTGGGTTTGAGTCAGCCAGGCGTTGGGGTTGAGCCTCAATGGTTTCGGATCGCGGGTCGGGTACGGCTGGATCGCAGTGATCGCTTTGCTTTCTTCTTCGCTCAAGGGCCGGGTCGAGCGGAATCGCCACTCAGGCCGCGACGTGAGGATGACCACACCGTTATGGTCGGTCAGCAGCAGTTGTTCCGGGGTTTTACCCCACAGGCTTTCGGTGTGGTCCAGGTCGACCTTGACCACCAGTACGCCGATGATTTTCTCGCCGTTGCGCACGGCGGCGGCGAAGAAATAGCCGCGCTTGGCTGACGTGGTGCCTAAGCCGAAAAAGCGCCCGAGCCGCCCGGCCATGGCTTCGCTGAAATACGGACGGAAGGAAAAATTGCGGCCGACGAAACTGTCGTGTTTGTCCCAGTTCGATGCGGCCAGGGTCTTGCCCGTGGTGTCCATCAGGTACATGACTTCGGCGCCGGTCTGGGCGCTGATGTTTTTCAACAGGCGATTGGCATTGCCTTGGGTGACGCTGTCATCCGGCGCCCCGAGCACCGCGCGCAGGGCCGGCAGGTCGCCGAGGATCTGCGGCAACACTTCATAACGGTGCAGCGTGCCCAGCAGGTTGGCAACGTAAAGGTCGAGGGTCTGACGGTTCTGCCCGGCCAGCTCGCTGCGGTAGTAACGCTCGGCCAGATGCTCCAGCGGCCACAGCAACGGCGCCAGGCACAGCGCAAGCAGTGCGAGGCTGCGCCAGCGGGGTCTGCGGGGAAGGGTCGGAGTCATGAGCATCGGGCGCCTGTGGGTACAGGCGCATTATGCCTAGGCTTGCTCGTCAAGACACTCGCGCAGCGCGGTTTGCCAGTCAGGCTGACTGACGCCCCATTCGCGTTGCAGGCGGCTGCAATCCAGGCGCGAGTTCAATGGCCGGGCGGCCGGCGTCGGATAGTCGCTGGAGGGGATCGGCAGCAGGTTTGCGCAAGGCTTGCCCTGATCCCGCAGTGCCTGGCCGATGGCTTGGGCGAAACCGAACCAGGAAGTCTCACCCTGAGCGGTCAAGTGATACGTGCCCCAGGCCCCGGCCTGTCCCGCTTGCCAGCGTTCGATCAGTGCGACGGTGCTGCTGGCGATCGTGCCGGCCCAGGTGGGCGCGCCGATCTGGTCGGCGACAATGCGCATCTCCGGCTTTTCTTGCAGCAGGCGTTGCATGATCAGCAGGAAATTACGACCGTGGGTCGAGTAGACCCAACTGGTGCGCAGGATCAGGTGCTGGCCTTGTACCGCGCTGATCGCTTGCTCGCCGGCCAGCTTGCTCTTGCCGTAAACGCCGAGCGGGTTGGGCAAATCGGCTTCGTTGTAAGGCTCGGCTTTGCTGCCGTCGAAGACATAATCGGTGGAGTAGTGAATCAGCGGGATACCCAGCGCCGACGCTTCTTCGGCCAAAATACCCGGCCCGGTCGCGTTGATGGCAAACGCCAACTCCGGCTCGCTTTCAGCTTGATCGACCGCGGTGTGAGCGGCGGCGTTGATGATCAGGTCCGGGCGAACGCGCTGCACTTGCTGACGAATCTGTTGCGGCTGAGTCAGATCGAGCTGATCGCGACCCAAAACAACCCATTCGCCAACAGCACCCAGGCGAAGCTGCAACTCACGCGAAACCTGACCGTGCTGACCGCAGATAAGAATTTTCATGGAAACAGATCAGCCTCTTTCAGGCTTTTGCCGTTCTGATCCTTGGCCGACAGTTTGGGCGCTTCGTCCAGTTGCCAGTCGATGGCAAGCGTCGGATCGTCCCAGCGAATGCAACGCTCGGCGGACGGCGTGTAATAGTCCGTAGTCTTATAGAGAAACTCGGCGAAATCGCTCAGCACCACAAACCCATGGGCGAACCCTTCCGGCACCCAGAGTTGGCGACGGTTTTCTGCAGACAGGCGCACCGCTTCCCACTGGCCGAAATTCGGCGAGCTGCGACGGATGTCCACCGCGACGTCGAGCACTTCGCCGACGGTTACCCGCACCAGTTTCCCCTGGGTATTTTCCAGCTGATAGTGCAGGCCGCGCAGCACGCCTTTCTGCGAGCGGGAGTGGTTATCCTGAACAAACTGCGTGTCCAGGCCGGTCGCTTCTTCGAACGCCTTGGCATTGAAGCTTTCGTAGAAAAAACCGCGCTCGTCACCAAACACCTTGGGTTCAATGATCAGCACGCCGGGCAAGGCGGTTTCAATCACATTCATTGTTCTTCCCCGGCCAGTTTGAAGAGGTACTGGCCATAGCCGGTCTTGCCGAAATAGCTGGCGCGCTCCAGCAACAGCTCGCGGCTGATCCAGCCATTTTCGTAAGCGATTTCTTCGAGGCAAGCGACTTTCAGGCCTTGGCGGTGCTCGATGGTCTGCACGTATTGCGAGGCTTCGAGCAGGCTGTCGTGGGTGCCGGTGTCGAGCCAGGCGAACCCGCGACCGAAGCGCTCGACCTGCAGATCGCCGCGTTGCAGGTAAGCGTTGTTGATGTCGGTGATCTCCAGCTCTCCACGCGGCGAAGGCTTCACCGCTTTGGCGATCTCGATCACATCGTTGTCGTAGAAATACAGGCCGGTCACGGCATAGCTGGACTTCGGCTTTTTCGGCTTCTCTTCGATCGACAGGGCGCGGCCTTCTCTGTCGAAATCAATCACGCCGAAGCGCTCCGGATCCTTGACCCAATACCCAAACACGGTGGCGCCGGAAGGGCGCATGGCCGCGTTTTTCAACTGTTCGCCAAAGTGCTGCCCATGGAAGATGTTGTCGCCGAGGATCAGGCACACCGGATCGTCGCCAATAAATTCTTCGCCGATCAGGAAAGCCTGGGCCAAACCGTCCGGCGACGGCTGTTCGGCGTAGCTGAAGTTGACGCCGAACTGACTGCCGTCACCCAGCAGGTTGCGGTATTGCGGCAAATCCTGAGGCGTGGAGATCAACAAAATATCTTTGATGCCGGCCAGCATCAGGACCGAGATCGGGTAGTAGATCATCGGTTTGTCGTACACCGGCAACAGCTGCTTGGAGACGCCAAGCGTGATCGGGTGCAGACGCGTGCCGGAGCCACCGGCCAAAACGATGCCTTTCATCATGCGAGCAGCTCCTTGGTATTGAGGGCGCCCAGACGTTCGCCCTGATAACTGCCATCCTGAACGCGACGGCACCATTCCAGGTTGTCGAGGTACCACTGAACGGTTTTGCGCAGGCCGGTTTCGAAGGTTTCTTCGGGCACCCAGCCCAGTTCGCGCTCGATCTTGCTCGCGTCGATGGCGTAGCGCAGGTCGTGGCCCGGCCGGTCCTGGACGAAGGTAATCAGGTCAGCGAAATGAGCCACGCCTTCAGGCTTGTTCGGTGCCAACTCTTCGAGCAACGCGCAGATGCCACGCACCACGTCGATGTTCTTTTGCTCGTTGTGACCGCCAATGTTGTAGGTCTCGCCGACCACGCCTTCGGTGACCACTTTGAGCAGCGCCCGGGCGTGATCTTCGACAAACAGCCAGTCACGCACCTGCAGGCCGTTTCCGTAAACCGGCAGCGGCTTGCCGGCCAAGGCGTTGAGGATCACCAGCGGAATCAGTTTTTCGGGGAAGTGGAACGGCCCGTAGTTGTTCGAGCAATTGGTCAGCAACACCGGCAAGCCGTAGGTGCGCTGCCAGGCGCGGACCAGATGGTCGGACGCCGCTTTGCTCGCCGAATAGGGTGAGCTGGGCGCGTAAGGTGTGGTTTCGGTGAACAGATCATCAACGCCGTGCAGGTCGCCGTAGACTTCGTCGGTGGAGATGTGATGGAAGCGGAAGGCGCTTTTTTCCGGCTCGGCCAGCGTCTGCCAGTAGGCGCGAGTGGCCTCGAGCAGGCTGTAGGTGCCGACGATATTGGTCTGGATGAAGTCCGACGGACCGTCAATAGAACGGTCGACATGGGATTCTGCCGCCAGGTGCATGATCGCGTGAGGCTGGAAACGTGCCAGTACCGCACTGACGGTGGCCTGGTCGACGATATCGGCCTGGACGAATTCGTAGCGGGTGTCGGTGGCAATGCTGGTCAGCGACTCGAGATTGCCGGCGTAGGTCAGTTTGTCCAGGTTGAGCACTTCATGCCCGGTGTGCCGAATGAGGTGGCGAATCAGGGCAGAGCCAATGAAACCGGCACCGCCGGTGATGAGAATACGCATGTTGGCCAGCCTTTTTCTGTAAGACGATAAAGCGAATGAGCATAGCTTGTCGGCAGGAGCAGGGCGGTGCAAGAGGGTTGTTGGTCGTAATTGGCATTTGCCGCACCAGGGGGGGGTTGATTCTCGACCGATGCAGTGGCGATATAGGCGCCTAATAACATTTCAGGGGTCGTTGTATGCCGCTCGCCACGTTGATTCACCGCGCCAGTTTGCCCAGCCCGCAAGTGTCTGCGGAGCAAGCGCTAGAGCTGCTGGAAGGGCATTACGGGCTGAGTGGAAGGTTGCACGCCCTGGGTAGCCAGCAGGACCTCAATTTTCGGGTCGACAGTGATCAAGGGCGTTTCGTCCTGAAAATCTGCCGTGGCGACTATTCGGCGCTGGAGCTGCAAGCCCAACATGCCGGACTCAAGCAGTTGGGTGAACACTCCGGCGTGCATGTGCCGCGAGTGATTCCTGCAATAAACGGCGCTGAACTGCTCACGCTGGAAGTCGGGGGGCAGGCCGTGCATATGCGCCTGCTCGATTACATCGAAGGCCAGTCGCTGACGCACCTCGATCATTTGCCCGGTCCGGTGGTGGCCGGTTTCGGTCGGCTGTGCGGCGAAATGGACCTGGCACTGGCCGCTTTCGAGCATCCGGGCCTTGAGCGCACGCTGCAGTGGGATGCCCGCCACGCCAGCGCGCTGATTGGCCATTTGCTGCCGGTGATCAAGGATGACGCGCAACGCCGGTTGATCGCCGACGCGGCGGAACGGGCCGAGCATCATTTGCTGCCGCTGGTGGACAAGCTGCCGGTGCAGGCGATTCACATGGACATCACCGACGACAACGTGGTCTGGCAGCGTGACTCGCAACGCCAATGGCAGTTGCAGGGCGTGATCGATTTCGGCGACCTGATCCGTACCTGGCGCATCACCGATCTGTCGGTCACTTGCGCGGCGTTGCTGCATCACGCCGATGGCGATCCTTTCTATATTTTGCCGGCGGTCCAGGCGTATCACGCCGTCAATCCGCTCACCCATGAAGAACTGCGGGCGCTGTGGCCGCTGATCGTCGCGCGCGCGGCGGTGCTGGTGCTCAGTGGCGAGCAGCAAGTCAGCATCGATCCGGGCAATGATTACAGCCGCGACAACCTGAGCCACGAGTGGGAGATCTTCCGCGTGGCCACGTCGCTGCCGCTGGAATTGATGGAAGCGGCGATTCTGACGTCGGTCGGCCAGACACTGCCGAGCATTGGCAGCGAAGGTTTCGCGCCGTTGCTGCCGAGCCTGGTGGGGCGTGAATTTGCCTTGATCGATCTGGGTGTGCTGAGCCCGCATTTTGAGGCGGGCAACTGGGAGCAAGAGGGGGTTGATCAGCGTTTGCTGACTGAGGCCGCGGCGGCTCACGGCTTGGCGGCCAGTCGTTATGGTCAATACCGGCTGTCCCGTACTCGTCCAGATAGCTCAGGCGAACCCGACACCTGCCCGTTGCACGTGGAGTTGCGAGTGCCAAACGGCACGGCGGTCGAATCGCCGTTTGCCGGCGTGGTCCATCAGCCGGCGGCGGGTGTGTTGCAACTGGACGGTCCGCAACTGAGCGTGCGGTTGTGGGGCGTGACGCCGTCGCTGCACACCGGCGCGGCGCTGGTCAAAGGTCAGGTGCTGGGTGCGGTCAGCGGGCCGTTGATTGTGCAGTTGTGCCGAGGCGCTTCGTTCGATGCGCCATTGTTTTGCACCCCGTCTCGCGCACCGGCCTGGCAAGCGTTGTGCCCGTCACCGGCGGCGCTGCTGGGGCTGGCTTGCGATGCTGAAGCCGAGCTCGATTCGCAGACGTTGCTGGCGCGCCGTGACGCCAGTTTCGCGCGCACGCAGAAGCATTATTACGTCGACCCGCCGCGCATCGAGCGTGGCTGGCGCAATCACCTGATCGACATGCAGGGCCGCTCCTACCTCGACATGCTCAACAACGTCGCGGTGCTGGGCCACGGTCATCCGCGCATGGCGGCGGTGGCCAGCCGTCAGTGGTCGTTGCTCAATACCAACTCGCGCTTCAACTACGCGGCGGTGGCCGAGTTTTCCGAGCGCCTGCTGAAGCTGTCGCCGGAGGGCATGGACCGGGTGTTCCTGGTCAACAGCGGCAGCGAGGCCAATGACTTGGCGATCCGTCTGGCATGGGCCTACAGCGGCGGTCGCGACATGCTCAGCGTGCTGGAGGCTTATCACGGCTGGACAGTCGGCGCGGACGCGGTTTCGACCTCGATTGCCGACAACCCGCAAGCCTTGAGCAGCCGTCCCGATTGGGTGCATCCGGTGATCGCGCCGAATACCTATCGCGGCGAATTCCGTGGCCCAGGCAGCGCGCCGGACTACGTGCGCAGCGTCGAACACAACCTGGCGAAAATCGCTGAGCAGAAACGCCAGTTGGCCGGTTTCATCTGCGAACCGGTGTACGGCAATGCCGGCGGGATATCGCTGCCGCCGGGTTATCTGAAACAGGTCTATGCGTTGGTTCGCGCCCAAGGCGGTGTGTGCATCGCCGATGAAGTGCAGGTCGGCTACGGGCGCATGGGGCACTTCTTCTGGGGCTTCGAGGAGCAAGGCGTGGTGCCGGACATCATCACGATGGCCAAAGGCATGGGCAACGGCCAGCCGTTGGGCGCGGTCATCACCCGCCGAGAAATCGCCGAGGCGCTGGAGGCCGAGGGTTACTTCTTCTCGTCGGCCGGCGGCAGCCCAGTCAGTTGCCAGGTCGGCATGGCGGTGCTGGACGTGATGGAGGAAGAAAAGCTCTGGGAAAACGCTCAGGTGGTGGGCGGGTATTTCAAGGAGCGGCTTGAAGCGCTGATCGATATTCATCCGTTGGTGGGCGCGGTGCATGGTTCCGGCTTCTATCTGGGTGTCGAGCTGATCCGCAACCGCGAGACCCTGGAACCGGCGACCGAAGAAACCACGGCGCTGTGTGACCGGTTGCGGGAGTTGGGGATTTTCATGCAGCCGACAGGGGATTATCTGAACGTACTGAAGATCAAACCGCCGATGGTGACGTCGCGCCGGAGTGTGGATTTCTTTGTCGACATGCTTTCGAAGGTGTTGGATGAAGGGTTGTAAGGCTTGATATCGCCTTCGCGGGCAAGCCTCGCTCCTACAGAATTTGCGCGATTTCAAATTGGCGCATGGCCTGTAGGAGCGAGGCTTGCCCGCGAAGGAGTATTCGATAATGTCGATTGTTATCGGGATTAAGTGCGTAAAACTAGACGGTCGGAAGATTAATTGCTTTTAAAGCCGATATTTATCGGCTATAAAGTCGCCATTGCTCACGGCGTGCCTCATCGCGCCCGTGCTTCCCGTTTCTGTCATCGGTCGAGGCCATACTCGACCCATCAGCACTTGCCCGGAGATGATCCATGAGTCGTATCGTTACCGTCGCCGCCACCCAGATGGCCTGTTCCTGGGACCTTGAAGCCAACATCGAGACCGCTGAGAAGCTGGTTCGTGAGGCTGCAGCCAAAGGCGCGCAGATCATACTGATCCAGGAGCTGTTCGAGGCGCCGTACTTCTGCCAGAAACCGAACCCGGATTACCTGCAACTGGCCACGACGGTTGAAGACAACGTCGCTATCAAGCACTTCCGGAAAGTCGCCAAGGAACTGCAAGTGGTGTTGCCGATCAGCTTCTATGAACTGGCCGGCCGCGCCCGTTTCAACAGCATCGCGATCATCGATGCCGACGGCAGCAACCTCGGGATTTATCGTAAAAGCCACATCCCGGACGGCCCGGGTTACCACGAAAAGTATTACTTCAACCCGGGCGATACCGGCTTCAAAGTCTGGAACACCCGTTACGCGAAAATCGGCGTCGGTATCTGCTGGGACCAGTGGTTCCCGGAGTGCGCTCGCAGCATGGCGTTGCTGGGCGCGGAAATCCTGTTCTACCCGACCGCCATCGGCAGCGAGCCGCACGACAAAACCATTTCGTCCCGCGACCACTGGCAGCGCGTGCAACAAGGCCATGCCGGCGCCAACCTGATGCCGCTGATCGCGAGCAACCGCATCGGTAACGAAGAACAGGACGGCTACGACATCACGTTCTACGGCTCATCGTTCATCGCCAACCAGTTCGGCGAGAAGGTCCAGGAACTCGACAAGACTGAAGAGGGCGTGCTGGTCCAGAGCTTCGACCTCGACGAGCTGGAGCACATTCGCAGCGCGTGGGGTTCGTTCCGTGATCGTCGCCCGAACCTATACAATGCGATCAAAACCCTCGACGGTTCCCTGGAGTCCTGATCGCATGACCACTTTAAACAGCACCCCGCGCGCCGATGGCTTCTACATGCCCGCCGAGTGGGCGCCACAAACCCAGACCTGGATGATCTGGCCGGAGCGCCCGGACAACTGGCGCCTGGGCGGCAAACCCGCGCAAGCCGCGCACGTGGCCGTCGCCAAGGCCATCGCCCGTTTCGAACCGGTGACCGTGGCGGTCTCTGCCGGCCAATACGAAAACGCCCGTGCCCGTCTCGACGTGCCGAATATTCGTGTGGTCGAGATGTCCAGCGACGACGCCTGGGTTCGCGACACCGGCCCGACGTTCGTCATCAATAGCAGTGGCGAAGTCCGTGGTGTGAACTGGGACTTCAACTCGTGGGGCGGTTTCGATGGCGGTTTGTACTCGCCGTGGAACCGCGACTCGCAGGTGGGCGGCAAGATCCTCGAGATCGAGCGCAGCCAGCGCTACCGTACCGAGGGCTTCGTGCTCGAGGGCGGTTCGATTCACGTCGATGGCGAAGGCACCCTGATCACCACCGAAGAATGCCTGCTCAACCGCAATCGCAACCCGCACCTGAGCCGTGGGGAAATCGAAGCGGTGCTCAGTGCTCATTTGGCTGTGGATAAGATCATCTGGCTGCCGGACGGTCTGTTCAACGACGAAACCGACGGCCATGTGGATAACTTCTGCTGCTACGTGCGTCCGGGTGAAGTATTGCTGGCCTGGACCGATGATCCGCAGGACCCGAACTACCCGCGCTGCCAGGCGGCAATGAAAGTGCTGGAAAGCAGCACCGATGCCAAGGGTCGCCCATTCACGGTGCACAAGATGCCGATCCCGGGGCCGCTGTATGCGACCGAGGAAGAGTGTGCCGGCGTGGATCCGGTGGACGGGACTCAGGAGCGTAATCCGAGCGTGCGTCTGGCCGGTTCCTACGTGAACTTCCTGATCGTCAACGGCGGCATTATCGCGCCAAGTTTCGACGACCCGCTGGACGGTCCTGCGAAAGAGATTCTGCAGGCGCTATTCCCGCAGCATGAAGTGGTGATGGTGCCGGGCCGCGAACTGTTACTGGGGGGCGGTAACATCCACTGCCTTACCCAACAACAGCCGGCGCCGCACAAGGAGTGAGTGGGGTTGTAACAGCCTGAACCGGCTGAAAAATCACCAAGACGCCGGTTTATCCCCGCTCTTCACCCAGAAGCCCGCAGCCCCAAAGGACTGCGGGCTTCTTTGTATCCACTTGTCGACACTTGGGAAACATTGGCACAGCTCTTGTATCTGTCACGGAGTGAAACAGGGAGGGGGAGGACTTCGATGTTCTGTCATAAACCTTGGATAAGTTAGCCGCTCACGAACCAGGAGAGAGCGCTGAAATGAACGCCGAAGTGAACGTAGTGAGAGAGCGGGCGTTGCATCCCCTGGCAGTTAATAGCGAATCGCTCCAGGTCCTGGCGCACTGGTTGAAGTCCAATGGAACGCGTCAGATCAGAGAACCTGATCCGCGCCGGATGATGATCGAGCGCTACCCCGCTGGTTTATTCAGCGAGGCGGAACTGGAAGCGTTGTGGGATGTGATGGAAGGATAAGAAGAAAAAACAAAGGATTGATGAGAGCGCTGCCGGGATGGCGGCGCTTTTTTATGGGCGATGGATTTGTAAGCTACACCCTGACCATTGTAGGAGCGAGCCTGCTCGCGATGGCGGCCTGGCAGTCACATTAACGTTGACTGACCCGCCGCCATCGCGAGCAGGCTCGCTCCCACAGGTGATTGGTGGGAACACATCAGCAGTGTTTAGAAGCTGTAGGTCCCCGTCACCACCAGGCTGCGCGGTTCGCCGGGTTGAATCTGCGCCGCGCTGGTGGCCGACGAGTAATAGGTCTTGTCGCTGATGTTGTTCAGTGCCGCACGCAAGTCCCAATCCTTCTGCCGGAATCCGGCCAGTGCATCCCAACGGCCATAACCCGGCAGTACGACGGTGTTGAGGTTATCGGCGTAACGCTGGCCGACCAAGGTCAACCCGGTTTCCGCATACCAGCCCATTTCCGGTTTCCAGGTCAGGAACAGACTGCCGTTGTGCTTGGCCACGTTGCTGATGCGTTTGCCTTCAAAGCCGTTGTTGTCCTTCTCGACCGTCGCGTCCTGTACGCCCACGCCACCGCGCACGTACCAGTTGCCGGCAATTTTACCGGTGCCGGTCAGCTCGATCCCGCGGGAACGTTGCAGGCCCGAGAGCAAGGTGACGGTCGGGTTGAGGGGATCGCTGGTGCGGCGGTTGTAGAGTTCCAGTTCGTAGATTGCCAGGGTGGTGCTCAGGCGGTCGTCGAGCCAGTCGCTCTTCACGCCGATTTCCTTCTGCTTGGTCAGCTCCGGGCTCAAGTCGTTGCTGTTACCGGCCGCGCCGGGCGTGATGCCGATCAAGCCGCCGCCCACTGGCGAGAACGTCTTGGTCCAGGAGGCATAGAAGGAATGATTCTGCAGCGGCGTCCAGACCAGGCCTACACGCGGGCTTGTGCTGTGGCTGTCACGGTCTTCGGAAATGTCGCGCAGCTTGTTGGTTGATTCGATGTCGAACGTGTCGTAGCGCAAACCGGCCAGCAGTTGCCATTGATCGTTCAGACGCAATTGATCCTGCACGTACACCGCACGGCTTTCGACTTCGGTGTGGTTGTCGCTGGACACCTGCATGCGGCCGGTATGCCGCAGATCGCGATTCGGGTTGTGCAGGTCCAGCGCCGGCACCGGCGAGCTGCCCGGCCCGGAAGTGGCCGCGTTGTAAAGGGTCGGATCGCGGCGCTGGCTGCCGATCTCGATGCCGGTCAGCAGGCGATGCTCCAGGCCGAAGGTGTCGAAACCTCCCTCCAGTTCGACGTTGTTGTAGACATTGCGGGTGGTCAGGTCTTGCTGCCAATGCTGACGCGTGACCTTGTTGGTGGCCGGGGTGTAACCGGTCAGGTACGTGTTGTCGAAATCGCTGTCGAGCTTGAACACGCCCAGGGTGTGGCGCAGCTGCCAGTTGTCGCTCAGTTCATAGCTGAGTTTGGAGCGCAGGGATTGCGACTTGTCGTCGATGAAATCGTGCTCGCTGCCGTAGGTCGTATCGCGTCCTACGTCTGCCGGGCGCCCGTTTACGCCAGGAATACCGCGATCCGGCGTGCGGTTGTAACGGCTGTATTCGTATTGCACCAACCAGTTCAGGTCCGGCGTCAATTGCCAGCTCATGGAGGGCGCGAACAGTTGGCGGTTGCCGCTGACACCCTCGCGAAAGCTGTTCTGATCCATGTTGCCCATGTTCAGGCGCAGGCTGATGTTCTCGGACGGATCGGTGCTGAGGTCGGCATAAAGGCTGCGTAAATCATCGCTGCCGCCCTGGGCTTCGATGGTCGAACGGCGGCCGAACTCGGGCAGTTTGCTGACCCGGTTGACGATTCCGCCCTGGCTGCCACGCCCGTATAACACGGCGGCCGGCCCTTTGAGGACTTCGATACGCTCGATGTTGTGCAAGTCGCGCACGTATTGGCTGTCGTCACGAATGCCATCGAGGTAGAAGTCGTTGCTCGCATCGAAACCGCGGATACGCAGGCTGTCGAAACGGGTGTCTGCACCGCTGCTGACGTTGGGGATGCCGCTCAATGCAGTGCCCAGATCATTGGTGCCGTAATCCGAGACGTTCGAGGTTTTAATCGAGTCGATGGCTTGTGGCACGTAGCGCACCGGAGTCGCAGTCCGGGTGGCGGTGCTGGTTTCCTTTACTCGCGGATCGTCGGCTTCCGCTTCGGCACTGATCGAGGTTTCGGGTAAAACGGTGGTCGCGGCGCAGGTGAATCCGGCAGACAGAAAAGCAGAAAACCCAAGGGTGACGGGCATAAGGCGGAAGGGGGCAGGCATCTGAAGCGCATCCGAAAGGGTAGAAGAATTCGAGGGTGCGAATGGTAATGCTTGTTATTTACCTCCGTTAATTATTCTTGAAAAGCTTCGTTGTTCGATTGTTTCAAGTTGTGTCGAGATTGCTACAGAGATTCGTCGAGGCTATTCGACCGATTCATGAAACAGACTGAACGCCATTCCAGCGTTTTTCCGCAACGGTCCGAGGATTAGTCTGCCGGCACTGAGTTTCCCTGATTGATTGCCGGAGTCTTTCCATGATCCTTCACTACATTTACGACCCTTTGTGCGGCTGGTGCTACGGCGCCAAACCGCTGGTGCACGCCGCCCAAGGCGTGTTGCCAGTGATCGCCCACGGTGGCGGCATGATGAGCGGTGCCAACCGCAAAGCCGTTTCGCCACAATTGCGCAACTATGTGATGCCCCACGACCGCCGAATCGCCGAGTACACCGGCCAGCCATTTGGCGAAGCGTATTTCGAAGGTTTGCTACGCGACGACACGGCGGTGTTCGATTCCACCCCGCCAATCGCTGCGGTGCTGGCCGCCGAACACATCGCCGGCCGTGGGCTTGAGTTGCTGGGGCGTTTGCAAACCGCCCATTACGTGGAAGGGAGGCGGATTGCCGATGAGGCGGTGTTATTTGAGCTGGCAAAAGAGATTGGTCTTGAGCCTGATGCCTTTGCGTCAGCCTTCATAAGCACCGACTCGGATCGCCACATCAAGGACAGCCGCGCATTGCTGGCCCGTGTCGGTGGTCAAGGTTTTCCGACCTTGGCGTTGGAGCAAAATGGTCATTTCACGGTGGTCGATATCAGCCCTTGGCTTGGTAAGCCGCAAGCGTTCGCGTCCTGGCTTGCTCAGTCCGCTTAGATGTTTTTCGCCTATGGATAGACGATTCATCAAATTGACACAGCCTTCTGGGCGCGGCTACGATCGCGCCCAACGCCTGTGGCTAACCGCCATGACTCATAAAATAATAAAAAGGCCCGCCACGATTTCTTCGTGGGCGGGCCTTTTTGTTTTGGGGTGAAAAAAGAGTGCGATAGCGCCGTTTCAGCCGTTCGACACAGCGCGTATCAACCGGTAATAAGGAAAAAAACAAAATGTTGAATAAGCGAATCAGCTTGATCGCTCTGGGGATGTTGAGCGCTACACAGGCCATGGCTAACGACCAGGCCGAATCCAAGGGATTTGTTGAAGACAGCAGCCTCAAAGTGCTGCTGCGCAACGCCTACATCAATCGTGATTACAAAGACGGTCGTGCGGACAAAGCCGAATGGGGCCAAGCGGCCATCGGCACGTTCTCGTCCGGCTTCACCCAAGGCACCGTCGGTGTCGGTGTGGATGCTTTCGGTCTGTACGCACTGCGTCTGGATGGCGGCAAGGGTCGCACCGGCGCACAAGGCATCGACTTCTTTAAAAAGGGCGACAGCGGCAACGCGGCTGACGACCTGTCCAAAGGCGGTGCAGCAGTCAAATTCCGTGTCTCCAGCACCACGCTGACCTACGGCGACCAGATGCCGGCCCTGCCGGTGCTGAGCTACGACAACTCGCGCCTGCTGCCGGAAAGCTACACCGGCACCTTGATCACCTCCAAGGAGATCAAAGGCCTGGAGCTGAACGCCGGTCGCTTCACCGCCGAATCGCGCAAAAGCGCTGAAGGCCGTGACAGTGGTGGCCTGAAGTCGATCAACGTATTGGGCGGTAGCTACCAGTTCACCGAACAATTCAAGGCGGCGCTGTACGCATCCGACGTTGAAGACGTGTTGAAGAAGCAATACGTGAACGCCAACTACGTGTTCCCGATCGACAAGGATCAGTCCCTGACCCTGGACTTCAACGGCTATCGCACCAAGCTGGATGATTCCTACGTCCGCGAAAGTGGCGCTACCGGCGACGACAACAAAATCTGGAGCCTGGCGGCGACCTTCGCCACCGGCCCGCACTCGTTCACCCTCGCTCACCAGCGCAGCACCGGCGACAGCAATCTGGGCTATGCCTACGGCGGTTACCAGAAGGATCAAGGTCGTGTCGGCGACGGCGGCAACACCATCTACCTGGCGAACTCCTACTGGTCTGACTTCAACGCCGAAGACGAGCGCAGCTGGCAGTTGGGCTACGGCCTGGACTTCACCGCATTCGGCGTTCCTGGCCTGAGCTACAACTTCGCCTACGTGCGCGGTGACAACATCACCACGTCCACCAGCGAAGGCGGCACCGAGCGTGAAATCTTCAACCAGTTCAAGTACGTCGTGCAAAGCGGCCCGGCCAAAGACCTGAGTGTAAAACTGCGCAGCTCGATCCTGCGTGTCTCGCAGAAATCCAGCGAGTACAACGTCAGCGGTAACGAAGTGCGTGTGTTCGTGGATTACCCGATCAACATCTTCTGATGATCGACTGAGTGTTCAACACTCACTAAAGAACCCCGACTGGCTCGGGGTTTTTTTTCGCTTGAGAACCGTTGAAAAACGCATAAAAAGGCCATTTTCGATCGTAAAAAGTCAAACTAAAGCAACGTCATGCTTCGTTTCAAGCAGCGCTTGATATGCCTCAAATTCTTTCTCATGGACGTAAATCCTGTGCTCTCTAGATTAGGCAGCTAAATGCACGGAGATTTTTAAAATGATCGTTTTGAACAAAGAAGTGGGCGAGTTTCTACGGCGTGACAAATATGCGAACGTCCGGGGTGCTGACTTCAATCTTTTCGGTCATTTCAACGATTTCGTCAGATTGACCAATAGCTGGGAAAACATGGAGCCGGACAGTTACTACGGACAGTCCGAGGCGGGCATGCGCTACCGTCGCTACAGCGATTTCGAGTACAACCCGGTCACGCGCGATCTGAAGCAACTGGAACACCGCGCCTATGTTCAGTCCAAGGCGAACAACAGTTACGTTGGCGGGATGGTTCGGCACTTCCAGGACTTCTCTGATGAAATCATCAGTTCGCCGGTGATGCGCAGCCTGATCGACACCGACTTCGAAGTGTACAAAAACGTTTTGCCACCTGAGTTGCACGACGAAATCTGGCAGTGCCAGATTCATCAGATCCGCATCGAGATCAAGCCTGGCAAACAACTGGAAATCACCCCGGAAGGTATTCACTGCGACGGTTATCCGTTCAGCGGCGTGCACTTCTGGGGACGCAATAACGTTGAAGGGGCAGAGAGCCGTTTGTACGACACGGAAAACCAGGAGCACCTGGCCTCGACGACGTATCAGGAAATCCTCGACACCACCTACTTTCTCGATCGCGACATGCGTCACTACGTGACACCGGCACGCAATACCCATTCTCACGACATGGCGTACCGGCAGATTCTGGCGATCTCTTTCTCGCGGCCCGGGACCGCTTTCGACATTGTTCGCTGAACAGTACAACACCGTGACCAGCCTCGCCGAGTGCCCCGCACCGGTGATGCTGCGGCGCACCACGGCCAAGGATGCACAGCGCCTGGAACGCTTCTTTCGGCAATTCGAAGAAGTGTCTTTCTGTGAATGGCAGGACGCCAAATGCCTGCGCAGTGTGCTGGTGCAGAAGACCACCACCGCGTTTATCGCACTGGACGTCAGCGGCGAAATCGTCGGCGCGGTGTTGGGCGGAATGCTCGGCAGTCGCGGCACGATCAACCACCTCGCCGTGAGCCCGGATTACCGCAGCCAAGGCGTCGGTCAACGCCTGGTTGAAGCAGCGTCGTCAGACATGAAGCGCGTGGGCGTGCTGCGGATGTTCCTGTTTGTCGACGATGCTAACCTTGCCGGCCAGCGCTTCTGGAGTGCCCAGGGTTTTTGCGAGCCGCGCGGCGAAAGAACATTTGAGAGGGACCTATGAATGAGACGTCCAGCAGCCAGCCGCTGATGGTCGAGCCGCACGCTTCGCGCACCTTCGCCGAAGCCAGCCCGGTGGTTGCGGGTTACTTCACGGTGTCGTTTGTGTTCGGTTTGATGGCGGTGAACGCCGGGTTGCCTGTGTGGCTGCCGGTCGCCATGTGCCTGTTCGTGTATGCCGGCGCTTCGCAGTTCGCCGCCCTCGCGCTGATTTCCAGCGGTGCGTCGCTGACCACCATCATCCTCACCACGTTTCTGATCAACGCGCGGCACATGCTGATGTCGGTCTACATGGCCAAGGCGTTGCAGGCGATGGGCCTCAGCCGAATGGAGCGCTGGTGTTACGCGGGCGGGCTGACCGATGAGTCGTTCGCTTTTCACAGCGTCAAACTGGGCAAAGGCTCGCCCGTCAACGTGCGTTACCTGATCGGTTTCAATCTGTATTGCCACACCTCTTGGGTGCTCGGCGGTTTGCTGGGGGCGATTTGCGCGCAGTATGCGGCGCACTTGATCCAGTATCAGCTCGACTACGCGTTGACCGCGATGATGCTCTACGTGCTGGTGTCGCTGTGCAACACGCGTAACAAACTCATCGCCGCACTGGCCGCCGTCGCCTGCATGGGCGTGCTGAGCCTGGTCGGCAGCTCGCCCTTCAACGTATTCATCGCCACATTTGTGGGCTGCGGGGTGGGCGTATGCCTGACCAAACGTTCCTGATTCTGGTCGTTGTGCTGATGATGGCCGTGACCTTCCTGCCGCGCGCATTGCCGCTGCAAGTGAACACTGACCATTGGCCGCCCTTCGTCGCCCGGGCGCTGGAATACCTGCCGGTGGCGATCGTCGCTGCAATCAGCCTCACGCCGTTGTTGATCAAGGATCAGCACGTGCAGCTCGATCGCCCGGAATTTTATGCCGCGATTCCGACGTTGTTATGTGCGTATTTCAGCAAAAACCTCTTTCTCTCCGTTGCGGTGGGAACGGCTGCGTACATTGCGCTCGGCTCGTTCATGTAGCGGGAGGTCGACCACATCGTGCAAAGCCTGGCCCGACAACTCAGGATTATTGATCGCCAGCCGCACTTCAAGGGCATCCTCGAAGCCGGGGAAAATCGTCAGGCCATTGCGCTGGGCTGCATCCCGCGAAACCATGCCAAGGCCGTCCATCTGGGTGATCAACGACAGCGTCAGGGTTTCGCTGCACGAATAGACCATCCGCTTGCCCGACTCGTAATTGCCCAGACCCGCGTCGAGAAAGCGCAAGAAGCTGTGGGAATACGGACAATCGTCTGCCGGACGCACCTGAAACTTGTTGCCGAGCAGCACCAGCGGATCATGTTCCTGACCGCAATGCGCACCGACCACCTGCACCTGGACCTCGGGCAGGATGATGCTGGGCAATCCCGGCTTCTGCGGACCAATCAGCACCGCCAGGTCAAAGTCTTCGTTCTTCAGCTTGCTGAGGTTTTCCATCGACTCGGCGTAGCTGAATTCCAGCTGATAGTCGGGAAACACCTCAATCAGGCGTCCGATCATTCGCCGATTGAAGTCAGCCGACAGCGTCGTGTTCAGCGCTACCTTGAGCGTGCGCTGCCCAGGCACCTTCAACGCGGCGACTTTTTCTTCCAGTTGCCGCGTGGCAACCAACACCTTGTCCATGTAAGGCGTGAGTTCCGTGCCCTGCGTGGTCAGGGTCAACCCCTTGTTGGAGCGACGAAACAACCGAAAACCGAACTGTTCTTCGACCTTGTTCAACTGCGCGGCCAACGCCTGCACGGTTAAACAGGAATGCTCTGCCGCCGCCGACAAAGAGCCGGTCTGAACAATGCGCATGAGGTTGCGTAGGGTTCTGCTATCCATTGGGTAATGCCCTCTAAAGTGGGCTGGCTATTGTTGAGTACCTGGCCGCCGGTTGGGCGATACGTGCTGGCTATAATCCTGCACCTGAACACGCTTGTCCCGAGTTTAGTAGCGAATTGATGCTGCGTCCGATGGTTGGAGGCTTACATAGAGTCGAGGTTTTTTGGGAATGTTGGGTGATCAGGGTCAAAAAAATGCTCAGGCCGGGAGGTTTGGGCATTTTTTTTGGGGTGTGTGAATGCGCGACCTTGCCGCTTTTCTGTATCTGAGGGCGGCTACTGCGGTGGCTGGCAAAGGTATTTGTGAAAAAACAGGTTTCCTCCATAAATGATCAAAACGATCATTTGAATGATTGGTTTGCGCAATTAAGAACGAAAGCCTAAGATTATTTTGACTGACTCAATCGCTAAATGATCGAATCAGTCAGTTTCGAGGTGAAGTACGTCTTACCAAACAATTATAAAAGGAGACCCTCGTGGCCCAAATTCCTATCAAGCGCACCATTGAACGCATCCCTGGCGGCATGATGATTGTCCCGCTGCTGATTGGCTCACTGGTGGCTACATTCCTTCCTGACACACCGAAGTTTTTCGGCTCTTTCACCAATGCGCTGTTCACCGGGGCGTTACCCATCCTCGCGGTGTTCTACGTCTGCATGGGCGCGAGCATCAATATCAAGGCCACGCCGTATCTGCTGAAGAAGGGCGGCACGCTGCTCATCACCAAAGTCGGCATCGCCGTGCTTATCGGCATTGTGCTCGGGCATTTTCTCGGCGAGCAGCCGATTTCGTCTGGCCTCTTCGCCGGCATTTCAACGCTGGCGGTCGTCGCCGCGATGAACGACACCAATGGCGGCTTGTACATGGCGCTGATGGGGCAATACGGTCGATCCGAAGACGTCGGCGCCTATTCGGTCATGTCCCTGGAGTCCGGGCCTTTTCTGACCATGGTCACCTTGGGCATCGCCGGCCTGTCGGCTTTCCCTTGGCCGACGCTGGTGGGCAGCATCCTGCCACTGGCCCTCGGCATGCTATTGGGCAATCTCGACCGTGACATGCGCGACTTTCTGGCCAAGGCCGTCCCGGTGATGATCCCGTTTTTTGCCCTTGCACTCGGCGCCAGCCTGGACTTGCATAACGTCTGGCAGGCCGGTTTGCTGGGTCTCGGCATGGGCGTTGCGGTGGTTGTGCTGACCGGCATTCCGCTGTTCTTCGCCGATCGTTTGACCGGTGGCACGGGCGTCGCGGGTGTTGCCGCAGCCACCACCGCCGGGAATGCCGCCGCCGTCCCTGCACTGATTGCGGCAGCCAACCCGGTGTACGCCGAAGCGGCCAAGAGCGCGACCATACTGGTAGCCGCCTGCGTCGTGGTCACCGCGATCCTCGCGCCGTTACTTACCGCCGCCGTCGCCAAACGCGTGCAGCAGCGCAATCCTGTCGTCATACCTGAACCGGGGATCGAACCTCAAAAGCAGGAGGCTTTGCGATGAGGATTCTGATCATCGCTGACGATCTGTCCGGCGCGGCAGATTGCGCCATCGGCTTTGCCAGTGTGGGGATGCAAACGGTCGTCACCCTCGACCCCCTGAATGACGAGGCTGACGCTCAAGTGATTGCCGCGGATACGGACACTCGGCGCCTCCCACCCGCGAGGGCTGCCGAGCGCACGGTCGCGGCATTCAAAGCGCTGCACAAACCCGGGCAGCGGCTGTACAAAAAAATCGATTCGACGCTGCGTGGCAACTGGGCGGCTGAGGTTGCCGCCCTGCAACCGTTGGCCGGCCTGGCCATCGTCGCCCCGGCGTTCCCGGCCACCGGGCGCACGTTGCGCGGCGGTCGCGTGTTCGTCAACGGCCAGCCGCTGGAAACCACCGACACCTGGAAACTGGAAAACGCCGACCGTCCGGCCGATGTCGAAGCGATGCTGATTGCCGCAGGCCTGAGCACTGCGAAGCTCGACCTCGACACCTTGCGCGGCAACGAACAAGCGCTCGAGCGGCACATTGCTGAAATTGCCGGCAATGGCACGCAGGCGCTGATCGTCGATGCGCAGACCGAAGACGACCTGCTGACCCTCGCTCGCTTGACCGCGTCGATGGATCAGCCGCTGTTCTGGATCGGTTCGGGTGGTCTGGCACGGGAAATCGCCAGTCTTCCTGATTTATCCGAAGCAAGGTTTACGACTATCGAACCTGCGACCCTCGAAAAAAGCCAGGCGCCGATTCTGATCCTCGTCGGCAGCCTCTCCGGCGTCTGCGAGCGACAATGCGAGCGGCTCAAAGAGCGTGGCGGCGTCAGCGAACTGGTTATACCGCCTGAAGTCCTTCGTCAGGGCTCAACCCACGGCGATTGGTCGCTCTGGCAATCGCGCATTGGCGAGCAACTGGACGGCTGGAGTGACCTGCTGCTGCGCATCGGCCGCGATGAAGCGTTCGATCCCCAAGAGGGCGCGCAACTCTCGACCATGCTCGCCGTGCTGGTCGAACCGCACTTCGCCAAGGTCGGCGGCCTGATCGCCACCGGCGGCGAAACCGCGCGGGCCATATTGACCACCGTCGGCATCGACAGCCTGCAACTGCTGACCGAAATCGAAGCCGGCGTCGCCTTCGCCCGCCCGACCGTTTCCCGCCAGGGCCATCGTCCCGGCATCGTTACCAAGGCCGGCGCGTTCGGTACCGACAACGCCTTATATGCGGCATGGCAACACCTGAGCGACAGCGCCGATCGCTCCCCGCCCCAACGCACACGAATCCAAGGACTCGAATGAACACTATGAGCAATTACCTCCCCATCATCGGCATCACCATGGGCGACGCCACGGGTGTCGGCCCGGAAATCATCGTCAAGAGCCTGACTCACGACATCGTCTACCAACAATGCCGGCCCCTGGTGATCGGCGATGCCCGTCGCCTCGAACAGGCCAACGTCATCGTCGGCGGAAGTGCCAAAGTGCGCCGTATCGAGGACGCATCCCAAGCCTTGTACGAGGCCGGTACCATTGACTGCATCGACCTTAACCTGATCCCCGACGACCTGCCGTTCGGCGAGTTGTCGCCCATCGCCGGTGACGCTGCTTATCAATACATCGCCCGCGCCGTGCAACTCGCCGAGGCCAGCCAGATCGACGCGATCTGCACCGCACCGCTGAACAAGGAAGCGCTGCACGCCGGTGGCCACAAATACCCTGGCCACACAGAAATGCTCGCGCACCTGACCAACGTCGACGAAGTCTCGATGATGCTCGTGGCGCCGCAGTTGCGGGTGATTCACGTCACGACCCACATCGGCATCATCGACGCGATCCGCAAGATCGAGCCGGGCCTGGTCCAGCGCACCATCGAGCGCGGCAACGCGACACTGATCAAGGCCGGCATTGCTCGCCCGCGAATTGGAGTTTGCGGGATCAACCCCCATGCCGGTGAAAACGGACTGTTCGGTTATGGCGAAGAAGAGGAAAAAATCATCCCTGCGGTGAAGCTGCTGCAAGAACGCGGCCTCGACGTCACCGGCCCATTGCCTGCCGACACGCTGTTCTTCCGCGCCGGTCGCGGCGACTTCGATCTGGTGGTGGCGATGTATCACGATCAAGGCCACGGCCCGGTCAAAGTGCTCGGTCTGGAAGCGGGCGTAAACGTCACCGTGGGCCTGGACGTGATCCGCACCTCGGTCGACCATGGCACCGCGTTTGATATCGCCGGCAAAGGCATCGCCGATGAGCGCAGCCTGCTCGAAGCGCTGCGCCAGGGCGCCGAGCTTGCCACGCGACGGGGATGAGGCGCAGGGGCTCGGTCGTGTAAGATCGACCACCGTCCCCACAACGAGACCCGCCATGAAAGCCTCCGAACGCCACCGCGCCATCCTCGATCTCGTGCGAATTGGCGATGCCAACGTCGAGCAATTGAGCGCGGCACTCGGAGTCTCGGAAGCCACGGTACGGCGCGACCTGACCATGCTCGCCAAACAGCGGCACCTGGTGCGCACCTATGGCGGCGCAACTGCGGTGGTCGGCGTTCATGAGCCGGAAGCCTCGCTCGAAGAACGCAAGACATCCCAGTGGGAACAGAAAGATGCCATCGCCCAGGCAGCGGCGGCCCACGTTCAGGATGGTGATACCGTGCTGCTCGACGGCGGCACCACGTGCGCCGCACTGGCCCATCATCTGTGTTCGCGACAAGACGTGCATGTGGTGACCAACAATTTGCTCGCCGTAATGACCCTGGCCAATGCGCCGGGTATTCGGTTGACGTTGATCGGCGGCGATCTGCGCGGTTCGAGCATGAGCACGTTGGGGCCGCTGGCGGAGCTGACGTTGAGTCGGTTGAGTGTCGACAAGGCGTTTCTGGGGGCTGATGGTGTGGTTGCGGAGTTTGGGTTGTGTGAGGCGAGTGCGCAGCAGGCTTATTTGAAGGAGTGCATCATCAAACGGGCGGCGCAGATTGTTGTGCTTGCTGACACCGACAAGCTCGGGCGTGCCCGGCAACAGCATTGGACGCCGATTGAGCGGGAGTGGCGGTTGATTACCGGAGCTTCAGCGGATGAGGCGGCGCTTGCGCCGTTTTATGCGCTGAAGCAGATCACTGTGGAAACTGTGAGCGTCGACAACGCTTAAGGTTGTGAACGTTTTTATGCAAAAGACCCATTTTATGATCGTTTTTGTGCACGTAGATTCGTTTTTACGCACAAAGCATATGCCAACACCCTCTCATTGACGCAAAAAGCCCCGATTGATTCGGGGCTTTTTTATGCATGCGATTTAGATAGGTACGACGTTACTGGCTCGGTTGTTACATGGCGCGTCCAACACCTTCACCACATCATCAATGATCGCCTTGCTCATATCCTGCAAGTAATGCGATGCCCAGGCGTGCCGGTCGGTGTCGCGAACCATGGCCGCGTCTGACGCGAGCAGTTTGGCGACGTGGAGCAGATCGGAGGCGTGGGAGAGGGCTGCAATGACCGGGACGCCTGCGTTGATGCGGAAGAGCGGTTCGTTGGCGTGGTAGGAGAAGGGGGTGAGGCCGATGGTTTTAAGGTCTTTGGGGTTGGTCATTGGGCACCTCCGGTTTTTGGGCGGTGGTGGGTGATGGCAGGCGTAGCAAAGAGGGAAGTTTTGAACGGATCAATAGCGTGCATTTGCAATACTCCAAAATCAAAGTAGAGCTGCCGCGTTCGTTCTCAGGCGAATGGGTGGCAGCTGTGCGCAGGCTGAGAAACCGGTATGCACGACCCGGCAGACCCGAAGGTCTCCCACGCACAGCCGCCATTGCACGGAAATGCAGGCACAAAAAAACGCCGGCAATCGTGATTTAGGGCGCTGGTGCGCGCGCATATTACCCGGGTTCTCAGGCCCGGTCGCTGAATTGGCAGCGACGGTCTGAAGGTAGCTTGAGGGCGGCGGATGCGCAATCGTGGCTAGGTGGTGGCTTGTGTGCAAATTTAACAAAGGAGATTAATAAGAATTTTAAATTACACCTACGTCGGAAAATTCATTCGACTTTTTAGGAGGGATTTGTAGGAGCGCTGTGTCACTGAACTAAAAAAGTCAGCTATATTTATGGCTTGGATCGAGCCTTGAAAAAATGCGGGTGTATGTTGAAAAAAATAACAAAAAACAATTCAAAAAACAGATCGATTGAAGGTAGGGTTTTTTATTTTTCTGTAATGTTTTCCAATTTTTGGATGACGCTAATTTCTCCCGTTATCATTGGTGCGTTTATTAGTAAATATTTTGCGACTGGGGAATTATCTAAGTTTACGCTGGGTGAAACGGTACTTTTTTCATTAAGCGCTTTTCTGCATCTAGTGTTTACCAGTGTTTTATTGTCGTCGAGCACTCGTAAATCCGTGACTCAAGAAGTATAGAAGCTTATTAAGCAGAATAAGATTTTCAGAAAGATAGTGATTCCGAAAGCTTCCCAAATGTATCAAAACCTAAAGTTTCAACAAACTGTGTCGTATATTTCCACGTTGGAGTTGGAGAATTTAATCGATGAAATCAATGATTCTAATAATACTGACTGCACAAGCGCTCGGGTATCTGCTGATTTAGGAAAGATACTTTCGCCTCTAGTCAAATATAGAGCGGAGCTTTTTGGTTATAGCTCGACGGCTTTATATAACTTTGCATTATACCTTTATAATGAGAGCACAGCTCAGCTTGAGCTTAAATGGAGAAGCCATGATGACAGGCTCGTTACCACGGGGAGGAGCTGGAAACCGGGATTCGGCCATGTAGGATTAACATACATTTTGGATGAGATAAAAATTTGCCATGATATTACTAGGAGCACGGAGCTTTCGGTAAGCTCAAGTACTATCGGTGATGAGCATAAATATAAGTCATTTCTTTCTATGCCAATAAAAGACTCTGCAAAACTCAGCTCTGGCAGCAAACCGTTGGGTGTGCTAGTATTCACTAGTAATGAATCTAATCAATTTTCCTTGGAGAGAGATAAGATGTTAGGCCTGACAATAGCTAAACTCTTATCGATTTATCTGGATAAACGATTTGGAGCAAGACCATGAGAATATTTAATTTTCTTTCAAAGAAAAACAGCGAAATTGATAAAAATAGAGTTGCTGGTGGAAATGATATATATCATTCGTCGATATCTATGTTTTTTGAAGACGAGCTTTTAAAGGGCTCCGAAGAGAAAAATTCGTTTGTAGCGAGCTGGGTTGATTCTGAAATAAAAAATAGCGAAGATTATTTTAATAATGAGCTGAGGTCATCAGCTTCAAAAGAGTAGAGTCTTGTATTTGTTAATGACTAAGTAAGAGTTTTTTGAGTTTATATACTTACTTCGGTCCAATGTAGCATCACTATAATGAACTTAGGTGTCGAGGGCTCTAATTAGAGGCCGTCCTGAGTGGAATTATGAAATTACGATTTGTTGACGAGAGCCCGACCTGTTCGGGCTTTTTTACGTCCGGAAAGGTACTGGGCGCCCAGGAAAATGTGCCCCTAACAACAGATCTCTTAAATCTCTGCGAGAGCTTCCTGATTAGCGAAGAAGTCACGTCGAGCTCGGATTGTAATAATTACACCGCGTAACTAATGATGTTCCCGCCCCCACCTTTATCCCCTCCAGCTAACTCCCTACATTGAACTCCAACGCCGACCCATTCATCCCGAAGGGAAGGTCACTTGGAGATTCCTCATGCCTTTCGTAAGCGTACGCATCACCCGCGATGGCGTTACCTCTGAGCAGAAAGCTCAGGTGATCGCCGAAATCACTGAAACCCTGGAACGCGTCCTGAAGAAGGATCCGCACCTGACCCACATCGTGATCGAAGAAGTCGACACCGATAACTGGGGCTACGCCGGCATCAGTACCACTAAGTACCGCAAGCAACTGGCTGAGGCGGAGGGCAAGTCATGACCGCGTCCGTCTCCATCGATTTCATCTCCGACGTGGTGTGCCCGTGGTGTGCATTGGGTGCGACGGCGCTGGAGCAAGCAATCGAGAACGTGGCCGGTGAGATTTCAGTGGAGCTGACCTACAAGCCTTTCGAACTGAACCCGGACATGCCGGCAGTCGGCGAAAAAGCGGTTGAGCATTTGATGCGCAAATATGGACGCACCGCCGCAGACGTCGCCGCCGGCAAAGCGATGCAGATCGAACGTGGCGCGGCCCTGGGGTTCAAGTTCGATCTGGACAAGCGCACTCACTTCTACAACACGTTTGATGCGCATCGGCTGCTGTTGTGGGCGTTGCAGGAAGGGCGGCAGGTCGTACTCAAGAAAATCCTGTTGCGCGCTTACTTCACCGACGGCCAGAACCCGAGCGATCGCGAGACGTTGGTGAGTCTGGCTGCTGAAGCGGGACTGGATGCGGCGGCGGCTCAAGAGGTGTTGGCGTCCGGCGCATTTGCCAAAGAAGTGCGTGAGCTTGAAGCGTTTTACCGCCAGCACGGCATCAACTCGGTCCCGGCCATGGTGCTGAACGGTCGCCATCTGGTGTCCGGTTCGCAGTCGGTCGAGTACTACGAACAAATGTTGAGACAAATGGCCAAGACCCCCGCCGAAGCCTGATTACTTACTTATTCAAACCATTCTTAATTAGTAGAGGTTCATCATGAGCAATTCGAAAAAAGTCATCGTTATCACTGGCGCATCCCAAGGCCTCGGCGCCGGTATGGTCAAAGCCTTCCGCGACCTGGATTACAAAGTTGTCGCCACTTCGCGTTCGATCAAACCGTCCACCGATCCGGACATCCTCACCGTGGCGGGCGACATCGGCAACCCGGAAGTCGCACAACAAGTCATCCGTGAAGCCATCGCACGTTTTGGTCGCATCGACACCCTGATCAACAACGCCGGCATCTTCATCGCCAAACCGTTCACCGCGTACACCGCCGAAGACTACGCCAACGTGCTGTCGGTGAACCTGAACGGCTTCTTCTACATCACCCAACTCGCGATCAACGAGATGGAAAAGCAAGGCAAAGGCCACGTCGTCAACATCACCACCAGCCTGACAGACCACGCGATTGACGGTGTGCCGTCGGTATTGGCCTCGCTGACTAAAGGTGGTTTGAACGCAGCGACCAAGTCCCTGGCGATTGAGTACGCCAAGCGCGGGATTCGGGTGAACGCGGTTTCCCCGGGCATCATCAAGACCCCGATGCACGGCGAAGAAACCCATGCAGCGCTGGGCAGTCTGCACCCGGTCGGCCACATGGGCGAAATCAACGACATCGCTCAAGCGGTTGTGTATCTGGACAACGCCAACTTCGTCACTGGCGAAATCCTGCACGTCGATGGCGGTCAGAGCGCCGGTCACTAAGACCTCGTTGACTTGTCCACAGCGCCGTCGATCACTATCGACGGCGTTTTTATTGGAGAACGCAGCATGAACACCCACGCTCACAAGGTTTTCCTGATCACCGGCGTCAGTTCAGGTTTCGGCCTGGCCTTTTCGCAAGCAGCGCTGGCGGCGGGGCACACGGTGGTTGGCACGGTGCGGCGCGAATCCGAGTGCGCCGCGTTCGAAGCGCTGGACGCCCATCGCGCTAAAGCGTTCGTGCTCGACGTCACCAATTTCCCAGCCATCGAACCGCTGGTGGCTGACATCCTGCGTAAAGTGGGGCAAATCGACGTGCTGGTGAATAACGCCGGCTATGGTCACGAAGGCATTCTCGAGGAATCGCCACTGACTGAAATGCAGCGCCAGTTCGACGTCAACGTGTTTGGCGCGGTGGCAATGATCAAAGCAGTCCTGCCCGGCATGCGTGAACGGCGCAGCGGGCATATCGTCAACATCACCTCCATGGCCGGCTTCATCACCTTGCCGGGCATCGCTTACTACAGCGGCAGCAAATTCGCCCTTGAAGGCGTCAGCGAAGCGCTGGCCAAAGAAGTCGAAAGCCTGGGCATCCACGTGACCGCCGTGGCACCTGGCTCATTTCGCACCGAATGGGCGGGGCGCTCGATGATCCGATCCGGTCGCACCGTGAGTGACTACGACGCGGTGTTCGATCCAGTGCGCAAGGCGCGGGAAGAGAAGAGTGGCAAGCAGGCTGGCGATCCGCAAAAGGCTGCGCAGGCGTTGCTGACCTTGGTCGCCGCTGAAAAGCCGCCGGTTCATCTGTTGCTGGGTAAGGATGCGGTGAGGTTGGTGCGTGAAAAGATTGCGCGGTTGCAGGGGGAGATTGATGCTTGGGAGCATCTTTCGGTTTCTACGGAGTTTGAGTGATTGATGGCCGGTGTATAAAAATCCAGAACCCAGAAACAACAAAGCCCTCGTATTTCTACGAGGGCTTTGTTTTGTGGTGTCGGCAATAGATCTGAAAATCATCTGGGCGCCCCTCTCCTCTCGTAGGAGGCGAGTGATTCCATTCGCTACAGTCAGAAAAGCGCCACATCTTCGTCGTCGGGGACTTCGTCCGTAACAATCACTCGTGCGTGTGCGCTGTGCTCGTCCTCCATGCGCAACCCGAAGTAGCGGGTATCGTTGGCGTCCCAAAATGCCTCTATCTGCGCCATGGGTGCATGTTCAAGCAGCACCTCGGCACTGTGCTCCAAGATGATCGAGTAACGTCGTTCGGTGTTCATTACAAAGAGGCTCGCAACGGCGGAGTGAAGTGGCAGGTTGTGCATAAGCACTGCTTTCATTATGCCGCCTCACTGATTTTCGACTGTAACCGCTCATCGTTTCGGTGAGATATGTAGATGCGCGGTACCAGAATTGGCTGCGTCGATTCCGCACCTTTGATGAATATAACCGCCCTTCAGCGAGCGGGGCGCAAAAAGGGGCGAACACGAAACGGGGAGCGAGCAGAGGAAACCCAGGAGCGTAAGACCCATGAACGAAAAAGGCCCACCTTTCGGTGAGCCTTTTTCGATACTGCGTATGGTGCGGTACCAGACGAACGGTAGCTTTCGGCAGGGCTAGGTTTCCTGTGGGTCCGGAAGTCGGTGGAAAGTTGGGCGTACCCCGACAAGTAACTATAAACAAATCAGCTAGTTATGGCGCTCAGTGGAATCGAATCCGGATTCAGCAGCTTTCGGGACATTTGTGCAATTTGTACGCACGTCGTTCAACGTCCACGATGTAAGTCAAGTTTTCTAACTTCTATGGCGTCTAAGGCTCCACCGGCTTCCCATGAAGGGGGACGTGTTTTCTGCCCCGAGAGGGCCAAATCTCTGTGTGACCCGCCTTCCTCGCTAATGAAGGAAGTGTCGCTGCGCTTGCTCCAGTGTCGAACGTTACTTGGAGTGATGATGGCCTTATGCCGTTCATGACTGACGTTCAGCATTTTCATACGTTATGCTGTCAAAAAATTTGGTACGGCGGGGATATGACGGAGGCTCAGATCAAGGAAGCGATCTCGAAGGAATTTCTTCGAATCCTCGCTAACGGGCACGGATTTAAGGTTACGGAGCCCCCGCTTGACCATGGAGTGGACATGGTTGTCTGCCCTGTTACAGTGCGGCGCACTCCCCAAGGGGGGATGCGTTATCTTGACTCCCCCTACAAGCTAGATTTTCAGCTCAAGGCAACCACATCTGCTGGAGTCACGGACGATGGCGATCAGATCAGGTTTGATCTCGAATCCAAGACCTACAATGATCTCGTCGCCCGACGACCTCAGTTTTTGCCTATGCATCTAATCCTTGTAGTGCTCGATTCAGCCCCGCCGGACTGTATAGCTATAGACGAGTTCCAATTGTCTGTTGCTGGAAGCGCATACTGGTACCTACCAGATGAGGGGGTTACTGAGACCGAGAACACGCACCAAATTAGGATTTCGATTCCGAAGGCCAATCGTCTTGGGCTCGGTTTCGTTCGATCTTGCTACGAACAGCTGGGGATAGAGGTATGAGTCATAGATCTGAAGACCTGTCTATCCTCGCCGAAAAGCTCCAGACTTTTCTCACCGCCTCAGGATGGGTAGAAGGGCGCCAAGCCAAGGGACTTCGTTTTTTTTATCCACCGGCTGCCCTTGGGATCGAGGGGAAGTATTCCATCGCGCTACCCGATGACTCATCCAAGCCTGGTGTTGATACTCTTTTGCATGCAGCTGCTGACTCTCTACTGGATTTGTATGGTTACAGCCGCTTCGGCGAAATGGTTGAGAGCGCCGCTTCAAATGCAGATTCAAGTCCTGCTCGTATCTCAACACGATTCGTGGATTCGTCTACTCGGTGGGGTGCGATGCCGCTTTTGGCGTTTGGGGAGTTTTTGAATCATATGGGAGCAGGGTTATATGAAGGCGCCAAATTTAAGCTGGGTGGGGATAATAACTCTAATCGAGTAACAGCCAATACTTTCGCAAACGAATGTCTTTTGCTTCAAACTAAAGTCGGTAGTTTCATTGCTAGCATCGAGGTGCCGCGAACAACGCTCCGGCAGGCAGATTTATTCGGGCACGAGGCGATTGACTCGAATAAAGTTTGTTCGTCATTATTTTCGGCTATTGAATTCCTGAATGCTAGAGTACTCAACGATACAGAGTCCTTATACACCGAAGAGTCACTGGCGGATGCCATTTCACTATTTGATGTGGAACTGTTGGAAGCCTTATCGAAGATGATTTTGGGGCCTGGTATGGATACCATTGAATTTTCTTTAGACACAGGAGCTTCTACACGGACCTCTTCTACCGGTTGGATCACCGAAGATAAGATTACACGGTTAAAGGACTATGTCGCCTTTATCAAGAAGCACTTCCGAGGGGAAGACAATATAACGGTGACTGGCTCCATAGTCGAGCTTCGCTCGCGCGATCCTGAAGGTAATAGGAACTATATTCGGGTAGTCACAGACTTCCAAGGCGAACGAACTTTTATATCTGCGATATTGACTAATGAACAGTATCAACGTGCTGTAGATGCCCACCGTACCAAGCGATCGGTGACCATTCGCGGTAACGGAATGCGGTTGAAAACTCAGATTCGCATTACGAATGTAGCGGATTTTACTGTATAGCGGTTAAGCTGAGGCTATGCTGACTTCAAAAATTTAGCCGCAAGCCGTCATACGTTATGCCTCTGGTAATCTATTTATAATTAATCATTACATTTGAAAATATTTTATTTGGTGAAATAGATGACTGTACCAGTGAATACGCCATTGGCGGCGCTGCCGGCGATGCTTCCAGCGATGATCGCGGCGTATAACACACCGAACTCACGTACTGCTAACTATAATATTACATATGAAAACTTTATAGTTGGCAGAACACAAGGAATTGCTACCCATGGAAGCCTCGCAAACTGGATTAAGAATGGGAGCGCCGCTGCGGAAATTCATAATCTACTGACCGCCTTTGGCATGAGCGCACAACGTTCGATTCTCGTCGCTCTTCCAGTGCTACATAGGGTTCTAAATGGACTTCCTGCTGGGGTCATAAACTGGATACAAAATATCTCACTTCCATTGCCAACATCGCCTTGCACCATTATCAACTCCTCGACGCATTCTACTTTATCAGTGGAGTTGCAAGACCTCTTTAATGTATTGGCCGCACCGGGCTCAGTGACCTTGAGTGGCGGCTTTGTTGCTGCAAGCAAGACATTACATTGCTTGTTTCCAGATTTGGCCCCGATGATAGATGGGAGACACTCCGGGCTCTCGTACTTTCACATATCCCGAGCTACATATTTACCTCCACTCGGTTTGCGCACGTGGGACCAATGGAATGGCACTTTGCTTCTTGGTATACCAAATCCGAGCCCGCGGGGAGCCGGACGAGCAAATTGGGACTCTGCAAGATTCGTTGCGGCTATAGGTATTAATCAGCATATTTATGAAATTTGGCGAAGTAACAACCATAATCAAAATCTACGGGATTTTTTGGCACTAGACTCTGCGCGTGGGACGACTGGAATACCACGAATTGTTGATAAATTACTGTGGTAACGAACTATCTATTAATTACAGATGAACTCTACGTTGAGTCGGTGGTAAACTTATTTCCGGTGCTTTTTTAGTAGATCAGATTTGTTTTGGCTTGGTGGAGGTTTTCTGGTTGGCTGTGGGTTATGTTGGTTTGTAATGGGTGTTAAATACGGTAGCTCCGCGTTAGATAGTCTGAAAATAATGCTCAGAATGGACGAGTTTATTTGATTCTAAATTAGTCTGTTCAAGATTCTAAAGTTTGGATCAGTCTGAAACGGAAGATTCCACTCGCGCGTCAGACTGATGGTTATCCACCTAGCAATAGGTTTTTTGGTACTGGCTAATATCAAATCCCTGCTTTGGAAGGTTTGTTTTAGCAGTTTCTATAACCTCTGAAACTATTAGGCTGAGCTGTTCGCTGTAAACATGTTCCCTGGTTAAAATATGCATTTTCTTATATGAAAAGGAAAGGTAGTTGCATATTATGAACCAGCCTTTACCTCTGAGTTCGCCATGAAAATATTTTGCGTCTTCCAATACCCTGATAGCACGACTATATTCCTTAAGGTGTTGAGAAAGAAATATCCCGAACATCATCAAAAGAGAGGCGTGAGCCAAACTCCCTATTAGGTATCGATAATCATACTCTATAGATTCTACCGCTTCTTCATAAAGTCTTTCGACTTGCATTAAAATTGTGGGGTCATTTCTATAGAATTTATACATGCCTTCTTTGTATAGGCGCGCTTTTTGGAGTGGGACATAAGGGTGGCTAGTGATAAAAGAGTGTTCGTCAAACTCTTTGAGATATTGTTCGTATTTTCTTTTGTTGTTTTGGGTTACGCATTTTATGGCCTGGCCGTATATGGAGAACAATTCGGCAATTACAATTGTGTCTATATAGTTCCTCGGTTGCCACTCATTAACTATTCGATGCAGGACAGAGTTCGAGGTAAGTGTGGAGTCCAGTTGCGCCAACTTTAATTTCATTCTCTCTTTGTGTATTCTTATTTTTTCTTTTATAGCCCCCAGCTGAAATCGGTCGGGGAGCAGTTTAATAAATACGAACCGTTTGGCAAATTCATTAAGCTCGTAATACTCGCCGGTCTTCTTGAGAATTAGGCGCTCTAGTAAATAGTTGCAGGTTCTTTCTGCGTCAGCGATCCCTATACTCAGAAGCTTGCTAATCGAATAAAGTTCTATTCGTTCATCATATAAGGATATTACTTGCAGTAATTCGTTAATGGGGTGTCCGTTCGATGACAAATATTTAAGTGCAGCATCGAATGTATTCTTATACATGAAGTTTGCGATCATTTCCGAGTTTTTTGATCGCATACTCTCGAGTGAAGTGGTGATGCTTGTGAATGTTGAAACTTGACGATCTACAATATTTAATATTTGAATGATAATTAACGCGTTACCCTTCGATGCGTTTAATATCTGTCCGGCCATTCCTAATCGCAGATTTATATCGAACCCTTCAGATTCGACCATTTGCTCTACAAAGGTTACACCAGTGTCATCGTTTTTAAACTCTTCGACGTGGATTTTCTCCTCGCAAGACTCTTCATTTCGTGACGTGACTATAAACTGTACGTTTCTTGGTAGTGCTTTTATAAAGTCAATGATTTTTTGTTTTTCGGAGTTTTCAATGTTTTCAATGTTGTCAATCGCAATAATGCCACGCTCTTTTATTTCGTAGACATTTTCAATGTCTAAGCATTTGCAAATAAGCGATTGTAAATCTTCTAGTGTTGAGAACTCAGGCTTCGCCGAGTCGATATAAAGTTCGCCTGAAGTATTATTTGATCTTAGATATTCATCTTTGCTAGAAAAGAATAACAGGTAGCTTAGATCTTTGTGCTTGTTGTCTTTTCGGTCTCTAATCAGGCGATAAAGAAATTCAGTTGTGATAGCCGTTTTGCCAACTCCACCATAACCATATAATACGACAGAGCCGGCAAGTCTTTGTCGGACATTACTTCCTAACAGTGCTTCATATAGGTTAGAGATAACTGATTCGCGACAGAGAAGGCTTTTATGAGTTGAAGGCGCCAAGCCTAAATTATGATGTTTGGGGAATCCGTCATTGTCATGGTTGTTATAGTTTTTTATGTGCTCTGAAATGTATGCTTTAGATGCATACCAGAAAAGTTTTTCGTTTAGCGTTGCAATTCCGTTCTCGATGAAATATACAACTTTGTTTGCGTCAGAAATTGTAATTGGGTGGGATGCTGGATGGGATAGATTGTTTCTTGTCTTATGATATATAGTGCAGCAGTAGTGAAATTCTTCGATGGAACTGAAGGCCTTCACGATCTCTTTGTCAGAGAAGTGGAGACTGAAAAATATAAGCATCAGGTCTATTAGTTCAGATACATACGGCACGTCATTGTCAAATGTGTTGTTATCAAGCGATGCTTTGCATTTTGAAATTAGCGAATAAATTTCACTGGATGTAGACGTGAACTTCCTAAGCTTTGCAGAGAATTTTTTTGCGTAAATTAGATTATTTGATATCGATATTGATTTTAGTGTTTGATCAAATAAGGAGTGGCTTTGATATTTCCGGGCCATTATGTCTGATATGAAGCTGCGAAGTGCAACCTCATAGCTTTTTATTATCGTGTCCAGTTTGTGGGACTGCTCAACGGAAATATACATGTTTAACTTCTTCCTTGTATTAAGTTGTTTCAGCTGCGCTCAGATTTTTGCATGATAACCAAATGCCACTATTATGTCCATTTTGATATTTTGTGAATGTAAAGAGGGGAAAGGGGGCGGATCTAATTTCCGGATTAAAGAGAGTGTTCGCGCAGCGGTGCTAGCTTTAATCAGAATATTTACCCACTAATACTTCGTTATTGAGCCGGACCTACCCCAAGGAAAACCCGTAATGGATCTACACCACTAGTTCGAGAACAGTAAATTCTTCCACCGCGCCAGTATTGATCGACGCGCCGCCGATGCCTTGGTGGGGTTGGCCGCAGGGATTACGGCGGACGGTGCCGTGAACATCACGGAAGCGGTTTTTCTAAAACAATGGCTGGAAAACAATCTCGCGCATCTGAACGATCCGGTGATCAATCTGCTGTATTCGCGTTTGGCGCGCATGCTTCAGGACAATGCGCTAGACATGGATGAGTCCCAGGAGCTGCTTAACATCCTGCGTGGTTTTTCTGGAGTGGGCATTGAGAGACCGAAGGACGGCGGTGCTGTTGCTGTTGCCGTTACTCCTACGGACCTTCCTTTCAATTCACCAGCCCCTGATTTGGTGTGGGATGGCCGGATGTTCGTGTTTACGGGTGTCATGGCCTTTGGGCCGCGTAAGGATTGTCAGGCGCTGGTCGAAGAACGAGGTGGTTTGATTGGAGGCGGTGTGAGCAAGAAGGTGCACTACCTGGTGGTCGGTAGTGTGGGTAATGAGCAGTGGCGCCACAGTACTTATGGAACGAAGATCATGAAGGCAGTGGAGTTGCGAGAGGCAGGAGCTTCGATTGCCATTGTGGGTGAGGATCATTGGCAAAGGATGCTGTTTGGTTGAGGTTGCTTCGTTTTTTCGAAGCCTTGGGCAACGCAGCCCTTTGTTTGGGTCAGTAGATCGTCGTTGGGTCTGGCGGCCTCATCGCGAGCAGGCTCGCGCGGGCTCCAGAGTGTGGACAAAAAGTGGACGTTCCAGAAACAACAAAGCCCCTGCATTTCTGCAGGGGCTTTGTTTTGTATGGTGCCGGCACCAGGAGTCGAACCCGGGACCTACTGATTACAAGTCAGTTGCTCTACCAACTGAGCTATACCGGCGTGTTAGGGCGACGATTATAGCGATTGGGTTGGTTCTGTAAACCCCTGAATTCAGACTATTTTTGCGCAGGCGTCAGGTCAGGCGCGAAGCAGGGTTTTCTTGAGTTTCTGAAGGGCTTTCCAGGTGCGGCTGTTTTGCATCGCGCGCAGCTGTGCTTCGGCCTGTTCGGCGCGTTGCAGGGCGGCGGCGAGTTGGTGTTCGGCGTCGCTGACGGGGTGGCTGAAGTTGTGGCCTTTGCAGAACTGGAACTCGTCCAGATTGCACGGCGGGATGTCGAAGGCGGGTTTGAGGTTCAGGTGTTCGTTGGCCAGGTAGTAGGTGTTGATGCCGTCGAACAGGATGGATTGATAGCCGGCGTCGGTGACGAGGGTTTCCCAGGTCTGGTCGCGGTCCCATGGGGTTTCGATGAGGATGACCCACGGTCGCCATTGGCTGAAGTCCATGCCGCGCAGGACGGTTTCTTCGTGGCCTTCGACGTCGATTTTCAGAAAGTGGATCTCGCGGCCCTGGGCGTGTTCTTCGCAGATGGAGGTCAGGGTGCGGGATTGGACGGTTTGGCTGCGCACGTCCATGCCGGCGTCTTTGTGCATTTGCGCCATGGCCGGGTCGAGGGTGGAGAGGCCGGTGCCGGCGATGCCGTAGAAGGTCAGGTCGTCGGCGCTTTCACCGGCCACGCATTGCAGGTTGGTGTCGTTGGGGCGTTCCTGGCTCAGGGCGTCGTAGTAGTTGGGCATCGGTTCGATGTTGATGCCGGTCCAGCCACGGTCATAGAAAGCTTTGGTCACGGAGTCGTGTGTGGGGTGGTTGGCACCGACGTCGATATAGAAGCCGTTTTCGACGGTTTTGAGGGCGCGCCACAGGCGTATGTCTTCGAAATTCTGTGCGTAAGAAATGAACGTCACTGTGGCTTCCTGTCTGTCAGAGATTTCTTGTTCGTGGGCGCACTTTGGCGCTCTTGCCTGCCTGTATAACAAGGGTGGCCGTGACGTGCAATTTTCCGCCGAGCGCGACCGGGTTTCGGCGGTTATGTCCTTTTCGTCGGACGCTTATGCACAACGGCCGCACTCAGGATTGGCGCTCATGACTTTTTTGTGGACCCATTCTCATTTGTGCGCAAATGCCTGTTTTTCTCGGTTTTTTATCATGTGTACGAAAATTGAACAGTGGCGTTTCACCGCTGAAACAGGCGGTTATATTGGATCCATGATAATTCCATCAACAGAGTTATCCACAGGCTGTGGCTTTTTACGGACGTTCTGCCAGGAGCAGGAAATTGCGCGGCGTGAGCGGGGTTTTGCAGAAGGTACCGAGGCGAACGGTGTAGCCCTGATCGGCCAGGAAAAGTGCCCGATCGAGCACCAGCCAAAGCTCTAGCGGGCGTCGGAAAAGGCCACGCAGCAATTCCAGATTGCGCACTTCGGCAAGTCGCTGCCAGCCAGCGGCTTCGAGTGCTGACCAATCTTGCGGGCCGGTTGTGGATAACTCTTTCAACGCGGCCAAATGATGGCAGTAGTCGGCGAAGGATTTATCCAGCCAGGCACTCGGTAGGGAGGGAATTGGCAGGTACTCGTCAACGCCACGCAGTTGTCTTTGCAGCAAGTCGAAGCCGAGGCGCCGGGCCATGGAAGTGTCGCGCTGACGTCTGACGCGAGCCCCGGCGGTGACGGTTTCGCTCATCGGCAACGAGAGATCGTCGAGGGAGAGTTGTAGGTCGGATCGCAAACCGGCCGGGGAAAGCGGTTGGTACGCAGTAAGGCTGATTCGGTTATAGCAGCAGGGCGCGATCGCCAATTGTTTGCAGCCTGCGGCGCTGGCCAATTGAATGAGCCGCACGTGCAGATCACCACAAGCATGCAGCGCAACGGGCGTGTGATCGGCATTCAACATCGCAATGGTATCCGCCGCGAGCACATCCTGTTCGACATGCAGCGCATGCAGGTGATGGCGTTGACTGAGCGTCTGGCCGCTGGAAACCAGCGCAGGGTCGTATTCCAGGCAGGTCAGTTGTTGGCCGTGTTGCAGCAACCGTCGACCCAAATGGCCCTTGCCTGAACACCAGTCCAGCCAATGCCTGGGCGGCGTGGTAAACGACAAACGACTGGCGAACGCTTCAATCTGCTGCCACTTACGGCCCGGCACATCGACATTCAATCGATGCCAGGCCGCTTCCAGTGCATGCGCCGGCAACTCGCCCACCGAATCCAGCTCAAGGGAAAGCGCCGCCAACGCAGCAAATGGCTGCGGCGCATCCAGCAAACCGGGTTGGTTATGGCTGCTTTCCGCATCCTCCAGCGACCGTCCCCGTAGCCAAAGTGCCAGTTCCGGGTAGGACGCTTCCCAAGGAAGTTGCAGATGAGTAAACGGACGAGGTTTCCACAACGCCTGATGCTTTATCAGAAAAGCATCCAGCGCCGTGAAACGGGCGAGCAGGGCCTCGCCCGTCAGCACAGGAGAATCAGCGCCCTTGGCAGGCATCGACGCGCAGCCAGCGCTCCAGCAGCTTGAAGCCACGCACCAGCACGTAAGCCATCAGCAGGTAGAACATGCCCGCGGCGAAGAAGATCTCCACCGGCAGGTAGGTCCGGGCAATGATGGTGCGGGCCATGCCGGTCAGCTCCAGCAGGGTCACGGTGCTGGCCAGCGCGCTGGCCTTGAGCATCAGGATCACTTCGTTGCTGTAGGCCGGCAGGCCGATGCGCGCGGCACGGGGCAGGATGATGTAGAACAGCGCTTTCGGTCGGGACATGCCCAGCGCCCGCGCGGCCTCGATCTCGCCCGGCGGGATCGCCTGAATTGCACCACGCAGGATTTCGGCGATGTAGGCCGCCGTGTGCAGGGTCATGGTCGCCGTGGCGCACCAGAACGGATCGCGCAGGTACGGCCACATCGAGCTGTTACGGACCGCATCGAATTGCGCCAGGCCGTAATAGACCAGGAACAGCTGAACCAGCAACGGCGTGCCACGGAAAAAGAAGATGTAGGCGTAGGGAAATGCCCGCACGTACCAGAGCCGCGATGAGCGCGCGATGCCCAGCGGAATGGCCAGCAGCAAACCCGCAATGACGGCGATGGCCACCAGTTCCAGGGTCAGTGTGGCGCCCTGGGCCAGCTTCGGCAGCCACTTGATGATGACTTCCCAGTTCATTGGGTGCTCCTCGCGAAGCCGCGAGCGGCGCGTTTTTCCATGAAGTACATGCCCGTCATGGCCAGAATGGTCAGGCCCAGGTACATGAACGCGGCCACCATATAGAAGGTGAACGGCTGCTTGGATACGGTCACGCCGATTTGCGCATGACGCATGATTTCTTCCAGGCCGATCACCGACACCAGTGCCGTGTCCTTCATCAGGATCATGAACAGGTTGCCCAGGCCGGGCAGGGCGATGCGCCACATCTGCGGCATGATCAACCGGGTGAAGATGCGAAACTTCGACAGGCCCAAGGCGACGCCGGCCTCACGGTGACCTTTGGGAATCGCCAGGATTGCCCCGCGAAACACTTCCGTGGCGTAGGCGCCGAAGCACAGCCCCAGCGCAATCACACCAGCGGCGAAGGCATTGAGTTCGAGGTCGGGATTGCCGAAAAACTCGCCCAGGGCACGCATCAGGTTGACCGTGCCGAAGTAGATCAGCAGCACCCACAGTAATTCCGGGATGCCGCGAACCAGTGTCGAATAAGTGCCGCCAAGCCATTGCAACGGCTTGTACGGGGAAGTCTTGGCCAAGGCGCCGAGCAGACCGAGCACCAGCCCCAGGCACAGGGCCGAGAGTGCCAGTTTCACAGTCATCAGCGCGCCAGCGGCGAGTGCCGGGCCGAATCCGTAGAGATCGATAGTCATGGATTTCTTTTCAATGTGCAGCAGGCAATGCCAAGGGCTGGCGCCGTCAAAGAACGGCGCCGGCCAGGCAAGTCAGAATCAATAGATGCTGAACGGGAAGTACTTGTCGTTGATCTTCTTGTAAGTGCCGTCTTCGACGATTTCTTTCAGGGCAAGGTTCAGCTTCGCGCGCAGGGTGTCGCCTTTACGTACAGCGATACCAATCTTGTCGCTTTCTTCCACCGGGTCGCCCTTGAATTCATACGAACGACCGGCGTCGCTTTTCAGCCATTCGTAGTTGACGTATTTGTCGGCCAGGATGCCGTCCAGGCGCCCGGAGGTCAGGTCCAGATAAGCGTTTTCCTGGGTGTCGTAGAGTTTGACTTCGACGTCTTTCATGTTGCCTTCCATCCAGGTGCCGGCGAGGGTCGCACGTTGTGCGCCGATCACTTTGCCTTTCAGGGAATCCTTGTCGGTTTTGAACTCTTTGTCTTTCGGCGCGATGAACTGCAGTTTGTTCGAGTAGTACGGCTCGGTGAAGTCGACCGCTTGCTTGCGCTCGTCGGTGATCGACATCGAGGAGATCAGGAAGTCGAACTTCTTGGCGTTCAGGGCCGGGATGATGCCGTCCCAGTCGGACGTGACCACGGTGCAATCGACTTTCATCTTGGCGCACAGGGCGTCGCCGATTTCCTTGTCGAAGCCGACGACATTGCCACTGGCATCTTTATTGTTGAACGGCGGGTAGGCCGCTTCGATGCCCATCTTCAGGGTTTCAGCCATGGCACCGGCGCTGAACGCCAGGGTGACGGCGGCAGCCAGGAAGACTTTTTTGAAGTTCTGCATGCGGGTAGCTCCGTTAGCGGTTGCTGGACATGAATTGTTTGCAGCGTGCCGAAAGCGGGTTTTCGAACACCTGCTGTGGCGATCCTTGCTCTTCTACCAAGCCCTGGTGGAGGAACACCACCTCGCTGGACACCTGACGGGCAAAGCCCATTTCGTGGGTGACCAGCAGCATGGTGCGGCCTTCTTCGGCCAGTGCGCGGATGACATTAAGTACTTCCTGGACCATTTCCGGGTCAAGGGCGGAGGTGGGTTCGTCGAACAGGATCACCTTGGGCTGCATGGCCAGCGTGCGGGCGATGGCCGCGCGTTGTTGCTGGCCACCGGACAGTTGCGCCGGATAGGCGTGACGCTTGTCAGCGATGCCGACCTTGGCCAGCAGGGCTTCGGCGACTTCGATGGCTTCGGCCTTGCTCTGGCCGAGCACCCGGCGCGGGGCTTCGATGATGTTGTCGAGCACGCTCATGTGCGGCCACAGATTAAAGTTTTGAAACACAAAACCAATCTCGCTGCGCAGACGGTTGATCTGCTTGCCGTCGGCAGCCACCAGTTCGCCGTTCTTGGCGGCTTTGAGCTTGAGTTCTTCACCGGCCACCAGGATCTGGCCCTGGTGCGGGTTTTCCAGCAGGTTGATGCAACGCAGGAATGTGGACTTGCCGGAACCGGAAGAACCCAGGATCGAGATCACGTCGCCGTCGCGGGCGGTCAGCGAGATGCCTTTGAGCACCTCGAGCTGTCCGTAGCGTTTGTGCAAGTTGCGAATTTCAAGCGCGGGCGTGGCCTCAGCCATGTGCGTTCCTCATAGTGTTTCGCTCCTGCTGTTGGTTGGCCTTCCTGGCGAGGCGGCCAAGCTAGCATAGCGTTCGAATGGCAGCCAACAGCGCTACGGGCGGTAAACGGGTGGCATGTGGCAGGTTGTCGCATCGGTACAGCAGACTGTCGCGCTGCTATCAACCGAACAGCCGTTTGAACCAGCTGCCCCGCGGGTGTCGCGTAAAAAAGGGCGCGATGTTGCCAGCTTTGACGGGGTGTTGGAAGCGCTAACCGGCCAAACGTTCCTGATCTGCACTTTTATTGTGCGTCGACACATTTTCAGGTGTGTTTCTGGTGCGTTGTTTCGTTCTCAAAGTGGGTCGCAGGGTAACGCTCTGGCGAATTGCCATTAATCTCAATGACTTGCGATGACTGTCTGGTCACGCCGCAGGCCCCGTGCTTCGGGAGTTTGAAACATTTTGGCGCAATTATTGCGTGCAGAATATGGAACGCCCTGTTGGTTTCTTTTTACGAGAAGGAGCGCCGGACGGGATGGATGCAAATCGCTTTCCCTTACAAAGGTAGTTTCAATGAGCAGTACCCCAAGCTCCAATGGCCTCGAACAGGGGCTCAAACCGCGTCATGTGACCATGCTGTCGATCGCCGGGGTTATCGGCGCCGGCCTGTTCGTCGGCTCCGGCCACGCCATTGCTGCCGCAGGCCCGGCCGTGCTGTTGGCGTACGCCGCCGCCGGTGCTCTGGTGGTGCTGGTCATGCGCATGCTCGGCGAGATGGCTGTCGCCTCGCCAGACACGGGCTCCTTTTCGACCTACGCCGATCGCGCGATCGGTCACTGGGCCGGTTTCACCATCGGCTGGTTGTACTGGTGGTTCTGGGTATTGGTGATCCCGTTGGAGGCCAATGCCGCCGCGACCATCCTGCATGCCTGGTTTCCCAACGTGGCGATCTGGGCCTTCACTTTGGTCATCACTTTGCTGCTGACAGTGACCAACCTGTTCAGCGTGAAGAACTACGGTGAATTCGAATTCTGGTTCGCCCTGGTCAAAGTCATCGCGATCATCGGTTTCATCGCACTTGGCATCATGGCGATCTTCGGCTACCTGCCGAACAGCCAGGTCAGCGGCGTTTCGCATTTGTTCGACACCCAGGGCTTCCTGCCAAACGGCATGGGCGCGGTGTTGGGCGCTATTCTGACCACCATGTTTTCCTTCATGGGTACCGAGATCGTGACTATCGCGGCCGCGGAATCGAAGAACCCGGGCCAGCAAATCTCAAAGGCCACCAACTCGGTGATCTGGCGGATTGGTTTGTTCTACCTCGTGTCGATCTTCATCGTCGTGGCCCTGGTGCCATGGAATGACCCGGTACTGGCCGCTGTCGGTTCCTACCAGACCGTGCTTGAGCGTATGGGCATCCCGAATGCCAAGCTGATCGTCGACATCGTGGTGCTGGTCGCTGTGACCAGCTGTTTGAATTCGGCGCTCTATACCGCTTCACGCATGATGTTCTCCCTGGGCAAGCGCGGTGATGCGCCGGCCGTTTCCCAACGCACCAACAAGAGCGGCACGCCGTACTGGGCCGTCATGTTGTCGACTGGCGCAGCGTTCCTTGCCGTGTTCGCCAACTACGTAGCCCCTGCTGCGGTGTTCGAATTCCTGCTGGCCAGTTCCGGCGCCATCGCGCTGCTGGTGTACCTGGTGATCGCGATTTCGCAGCTGCGTATGCGCAAGCAACGTATGGCTCGCGGCGAAAAAATCGCCTTCAGCATGTGGCTGTTCCCGGTCCTGACCTATGCGGTGATCATCTTCATCGTCGCGGCCCTGACCATCATGCTGTTCCAGGAAGCCCACCGCGTCGAGATCCTCGCGACAGGTCTGCTGAGCTTGTTGGTCGTGGCTGCGGGCTTGTTCGTAGCGCGCCGTCGTCGCAACGAGCAGTTGATCGCAGCGGTTGCGCGCTGAGTGTTCTGACACTGTAGAAACACAGAAACGACCGCCATCAGAAATGATCGCGGTCGTTTTTGTTTTCATTCAGACGAGTGATCGGGCGTTTACCTGATGGACACAGTGATGGCTAGATAGTAGCCTTCTCGCCGAATGTGTATCTCGCTGTTGCGGGGTGCGATGGAGTTTCAGGACACGGATTGTTCGACGCCCCCAGCCTTCCTGGCTAAAGCCCCGACCCTTTCTTACCTGCTCCCTCATCTGACGCGAGTCACAGATGCATTTGCGTGTGCTTGCCGTTTAAAGCGCTGCATGGAGAGCCCGGCCATCCAGCCAACCCATTGGGGCATCAAGGAGACAGGCATGGCGTTTACATCGGTTGTGTTCAAAAACCCTAACACCGGTGCCATGAAAGAAGCGCCAATCGGCTTCTCGTGGACCGTGTTTTTCTTTGGCTTTTTCCCGGCTTTGTTCCGTGGTGATTTCAAGTGGGCGGCGATCATGTTCGTCGTGGCCTGCTTCACGTTCAGCCTCAGCAACCTGGTGTTCATGTTCATCTACAACAAGCTGTACGTTAAGGACCTGATCGATGCCGGCTACAAGGCTCAGTCCATCGCCAAAGGCGAACTGGGTTATGCCAGCGCCAAGCTGGGTTTTGATATTCCGCGTCTGGAAGGTGTTGCTGCCTGATTGTTGTTTGAAGGTTTAAAAAAAACGGCCGCTGTCAGTGATGACAAGCGGCCGTTTTTTTTCGTTAGCTTTATTCGATTCAATCGGGATGAACCCAATCCTCTACACGTAATCCTGGCACCCGTTCGAACTCACGCAGATTGTTGGTGACGACAATTAACCCTCGTGAGCGCGCATGTCCGGCAATCATTTGGTCATAGGGACCAATGGGCGTTCCGGCCTTCGCTAGCTCGGACCGTATCATTCCGGTATGCGCGGCTGCTTCATTGTCGAAAGGGAAAACTTCAAGGCGGGCTGTGAAGCCTTCAATTACCGCGAGGTTCTTTTCGGGGGTCGCTGATTTTTCGGCACCGTAGATCAACTCCATCAGCGTAATCGCGCTGATGCATAACTGTCCGTCATGCAAGTTGAAAGCTTCTCTGACTATTTGCGGTTTGTTCTTGATGGTGAAAATACAGATATTGGTATCGAGCATGAACTTGATCATCAGAACGACTCACGCTCCTGATCGGCGGGTTGTTGGCGATCAGTCATAAAATCTGTGCTGACGTTATCTCCATCGAACCAGCTATCCCATGTCTCGTCTGCAGGCGTAATGATGCGAGCCCGACCGATGGCAAATACGTTGACCCGTTTGACGTCACTTGGCATCGCCACAGCTTTCGGCAGACGGACAGCCTGGCTTCGATTGCTCATGAAAAGGGTAGTCTGTTCCATTGTGGCCTCCTGCGTTTTTACTGGTGTCTGAGTCCAGAGAATAGATCTCTATTGGGATATGTCAATGGGATATACCTATCCGATGACGAGAGGTCGATGAGCTTTGGAAATGGACATAAAAAACGGCCGCTGTCAGTGATGACAAGCGGCCGTTTTTGCTTTCAAGGGCGAGTATTTATTCGCTCTTTTCTTCCTGCGCATCCAGCGACTGACGATAGCTGTCCAGCGCATCGCCAAAATCAGTGATGAACTGCGGATCGGTCAGCCACGCCTGTGCGGCATCGCGGTCCATGCCATCGGTCCACATGCGGTAGTCGATCAGCATGTCGGCGGCCAGGTGAGTGGCGGCCATGGCTTCGTTGTCGGCGTTTTCCATGTCCAGCAGTTCGGGGTGGTCGCTGATGATCCCGGCGAGGTCCGACAGCAGGGCCAGCAGCATGTCATTGCGGCTGATGGCTTCGGCGTCGCGCATTTTGCTGAACATCGCCAGGGTGTATTCCGGGATCGGCTCGCCGATTTCGCCCAGGTCATCGTCCAGTGCGGCGGGTTTGCGGCCGTGGATGTTGATTTGTTTGGCTTTGATCTTGGCCCGTTTGGCGCGTTTTTGCTGTTTGTTCAGGGATGCCATTAAATTCAGTTCGCTTTCTGTTGGGTTTGGGCCGCAATGACGTCGGACGCCGCGACATAGTCAGCCTGGAAGGCTGGCGATTCGATCCACGCCAGGGCGCCGGCTTCATCGACTTCGGTGGACCATTGGCGATATTCGATCAGCGCTGCGAGGATGAAATCCATCGCGCCTTCTTCGCCTTCCTGCTCGTACACCAGTTCCAGCAGCGGGTCTTCGAGGAAGGCAATGCACATCGCTTGCTGGTTGATTTTTTCGGCGTCGATCATTTTTTTGAACAGTTCGGTCAGGTCCACCGATTCGAAGTCGATGCGATCGTCATTCGGGTCCAGCTCGACCGGCGCAGCGGCCCGTTGGGTGCGGTTCTGCTTGGCCTTGGCTTTGGCGCGTGTGGCGCGTTTTTGCTGCTTGTTGGCGGAGGCCATGGGGGTCGTTCCGTATTTCGTTGAGTGGGCAAGTCCATCAGCTGCGTGGCACGCGCCGCCCGGGTGTGTCGGGGGCCAGTTCGCCGGTCCGCAGCCAGGACAATGCAATGGGCCATAGTGTGGCTTGGTATGCGCTGCGAAAAAAGGCGAAATGTCCGACTTCTTCTTCGCCGATGTCTTCGGGGGCGATTCGCAGGTGGGTATTTGTGCTGTGGGTGAAGTAGCCGAGCAGGCGCTCAATGGCGGCAATCGTACCGTATGGGTCGTCGCTGATGCTGATGGCCAGGGTTTTTGCGGTGACTGATGCAAAGGGAAGCCGGCCGGTTTTTGCGTGCATGAGGCGACCACTGGGCCGCGTTTCGTAGCGCGCAGTGGGGGTGCTCCAGTCGCGAACCACCGCAGCGGGCGTGTCCTCCAGCCAGCCGAGGCGTTTGCCGGGGAAGTAGCCGTAAAGCCGGGTCATCAACGGCATCACCACATGCCACTTGCCGAACATCCGCCAGCGATGGGCGGGCGCATAGTCGCGCCAGTAAGCGAATTGCGCGCCGACTGTCACCAAGTGCCGAATCAAATGCCCGGACGCTCCCAGACCCGCTGCACAGCCTCCAAAGCTGTGACCGACGACATCAATGGGCTGGCCTGGGAATTCGCGCTGCGCGCGCTTGAGCATCGCCTCGAAATCCAGCGCGCCCCAATCGGACCATGACGCCTGCAACCCTTTCAACGACGTTGGGCGCGACTCGCCGATGCCGCGGTAGTCATAGGTGATGACATCGAAATCGTTGGCGAACAAGTAGTCGGCGAAGCGCGAATAATGCCGGCAACGAACCGAGGTGGCCGCGTTGATGATGACGACCGGGCGCGCGCGGTCCTGAGAGGCGTGCCGCCAAGTGAGGCCGCCGAGGATGAAGGCGTCTGCGGCGGGCTCCTTGAACGGTTCGCCCGCAGTATCGGTGGTCAGCGACAATTCGATCTGAGTCGGTGCCAGTGAAGGCATGTCCTGCAAATTCATCGGCTTTGGACCTTTGCGGGTTAGTTGCCAACGATAGTCCTCACACCGCGTGTGAACAATCCGCCCGTATTTATCAGGGGATCAGATCAAGCAGTCGCTCCTCGATTGCCGCCCGTTCTCGATCCAGCTCAGCACGTAGTTCATCTTCGCTCGGCAGCACTAGTTTGTATTTGCTGGCGAACAGCTGATTTGGCGTTCCAGAGCTCGGCTTGACCAGTTTTGGTTGGCAGACTCGTCCATGTACCACTTGCGCGCCTTATCGCTGTCGACTCGCAGCAGCCTGCGGTAGTGGGTCCAGCTCAATTCGAGACGCAGTGCGTCTCGAATTGGAAACGCCTGATAAAACAGGCGCATTTTTCGCAAATTGGTTTCGTCAAAGCCTTTCCCGAACTCCGCTGTCAGTACCTTCGCCAGCGTAGACAGCAGCTGTTTGCCATAACCCGCCCGCCGAGCCCCCTCCTGCTCGAACTCGACAATATGCCTACCAATCTGCCAGCAGGTTTGCACCTGAACGGTATCGACCGCTCGCAACACCTTCTGGCGTGCCTGACGTATCAGTTCCCCAAGGTTTCCCACCAGAGAGGCGAGTTGGGGATCTTTAGTGATTTCGGTTTTGACGATGCTCATGAAGTCTTCCGCGGCTTGGAGAAACGGCGAAAGAGCATGCCAAGAGAAGGCAGGGCGGCGATGCAGGGCGCGGCCGGGATATCCGCAGGAAATGCCGCATTCGTTTTGCAGGAGCGATCTGACTGAAATGCGTGCTTCAGGAATACAGCGTGTAGTCCATTTCGCAGTGAGCCCAAGTACCAATCAATCTAAAACTTGAGCATCCAGCGAGAAATCCAAAGGAGTAACGATTGGGTTCCGTGGAACCCGGGAGCCACCATCATGAAGTCCATCCATTCCCTCATGTTTTCCATCGCCACCATCGGTGTGCTGATGTTTCCCGCCATGTCAGGGGCCGCGAGCCTGGAGCCCATCGACAGCACAGGCGTGCAGATTCAGCGCCAGGAACAGAACGGGATTACCTATCTGTCCGGCGGTATTGGCGAGGATGAAGCGAAGGCCATTCAGCAAGCGACCGGCTACAACCTGCACATGACCTTTTCCATTGGGCCGGAGGGCAAATATGTACCGGATGTTGAATTGGTTATCCAGAGTGCTCAAGGTCAATCAGTGCTGACACTCAGTCAGGCAGGGCCTCTGGTTTACGTCCAGTTACCGGCCGGCAAGTACACCGTGGTCGCCACCCGTAATGGTGAGGAAAAGCGCGACACGACAGATGTCGGCAGCGCTGGCGTGCGTAATCTGGTGTTCAACTGGAAGGGTGATGAGTGACGGTGGCAGTCCTTCGAGACTGCCCCTCGCCAGTTGATCAGGCTTGCGTCGTCTGGCCACGCAGGATCAGTTGTTTACGCTGCTCTTCAGGCAAGTCGTTGATGCAGTAGTTCACGTAAAAAATGTTCAGGAAGAAGGTATAGAACCCGTTCATGCGCAGGTCGATTTTGTGCTCGTTGAGGGCGTATTCCGACAGTGCGTTTTTTGCCTTGAAGGCCCATACGATGTACAGCGCGTTCAATGCGATCAGCAAAATGCCGGAAAGCGAGTCGAACAACACGTCGCCCAGGTTCGACAACGCGCCGCTCCAGCCAAGGCAGACGGCGACCCAGATGACGTAGGTGTCGTCGACCACTTTGATTTTCGTGGTTTCGTTGATCTTCTGGTTGCTCTTGTACAACCACAACAGCAAGTAGATCCCGGCGGTCGCAATCGACAGCAGGACCATGTTCAAGGTTTTGGTGTTGACCTTGTCTTTCAGTTCATTGATGTCAGACATAACTGTTCCATGTTCAGGACTTTCGAGAAGGGAGCGTGCCTGGAAGGCTGGCTTCGTGTCGTCGAACAGGGGAGGGCAGTGTTTTGCGGGGAGGGGTGAAATGCACGCACTCCTTGCGCTGTCTCTCTCCTGTATCGGCTGATTCGGATGCGGGGCATCGGGATCAATGTCGGCTTTATTCCATGCACGGGGAAAATAATAGCATGGTGCCATCATCGAGGCGGCGTACTAAAGCGTGATTGTTTTCCGGCAGCTGTGCTGCGGTGGATTGTCGTTATCAAATCCCAGGCATAAAAAAACCCTGAATCTTGCGATTCAGGGTTTTCGGTATTTGGTGCCCAGAGACGGAATCGAACCGCCGACACGGGGATTTTCAATCCCCTGCTCTACCGACTGAGCTATCTGGGCAACGGGGCGCATTAAACGGGTTTTTCGGGGGGTCGTCAAGCAAGTTTTCAAAAAAAATTTAACTATTACCGTCGCTTACGTTCCGACCCCCGATAAATCGGGATTATTCTGCCGGCGGAACGTAGCCGTCAGCCTTGGCGTATTCCTCGCCAGAGAAGTACTTGTCCATCTCGCCCTGAAGGTATTTGCGGTCTTCGGCGTTCATCATGTTCAGGCGTTTTTCGTTGATCAGCAGGGTCTGGTGTTTCTGCCAGTCGGCCCAGGCCTTGGCCGAGACGTGGTCAAAAATGTCCTGACCTTTGGCGCCCGGGAATGGAGCGCGCTCCAGGGCGGGCAATTCTTCTTTGTACTTGCGGCACATGATAGTGCGGGTCATGACAACTCTCCTGCGTTCAATACGGCGGCCGCGCGTTCGAGCAAGGTTTTGACCGGGGCGGCAAGGCCCAGGCGCGGCGGGGTGGCGAGGTTATACCAGAGCCAGTCGGCCTCGGCCACGTAATGGCCGGCCTCCTGGACCTGAACCAGCCAGGGTTCGATGGACAACTGGAAGTGGCTGAAGGTGTGGACCAGACTCGGCAGCGCTTGTTGCGTGCCCAGTTCCAGCGAGTGCTGCGAGGCCAGATGTTGCAGGTCGTCGAGGTCATCGAGTTCCGGCAGGCTCCACAGACCGCCCCACAAGCCCGTAGAAGGCCGGCGGTAAAGCAGAATCGCGCCTTCGCCGTTGGCGAGCATCGGCATCAACGTGCGCTTCTGTGGCACGGTCTTGCGCGGCTTCGGGATCGGGTAGCGGGTTTCCAGGCCCCAAGCATGTGCGCTTCGCAGCCCTTTTCCAGCGGGCAGAGCAGGCAACTCGGTTTGCTGCGGGTGCAGAGCGTGGCGCCCAGATCCATCATCGCCTGGGTGTAGGCGTTGACCCGATCATGCGGCGTGAAGCGCTCAGCGTTCGCCCACAGCTGTTTGGCGACCTTCGGCTCGCCCGGATATCCCTCTTGCGCGGTAAAGCGCGCCAGCACCCGTTTGACGTTGCCATCGAGGATCGGCGCCCGCAGGCCCATGCTCAGGCTGGCGATGGCGCCAGCGGTGGACAGGCCGATGCCCGGCAACTCGACAAGCTTTTCGACATCTCGCGGAAACTCGCCGCCGTACTCGGCCACAACGATCTTTGCGGTTTTCTGCAAATTGCGTGCGCGAGTGTAGTAACCCAGGCCGGTCCATAAGTGCAGCACTTCGTCTTCCGGCGCGGCGGCCAGGGCCTCGACCGTCGGCAGCGAAGCCATGAAACGGTCGAAGTAATTCAGCACGGTGCTGACCTGGGTCTGTTGCAGCATGATCTCCGAGACCCACACCCGATACGGCGTGATGCCTTGTTGCCAGGGCAAATCGTGGCGGCCGTGGCGGTCGTACCAGTCCAGCACCGCCGTTGAAAACTGCTCGGCTCTCATCGCTTGAACAGCCCCTTCAGCGCATTTTTCAGTTCGGGGCTGACCTTGTCGCCAAGCTTCTCGTCGATTTTTTCACTGATCCGCTCGCCCGCCAGTTTGCTCGCGACCTCGCCCATGCGTTCGTTATCGAGACGGCACGCCTTGGCGCCCAGTTCCAGCGGGCCACGGCAGCGCAGCGGCCACTCGATGCCGACGAACTTCTCGCCGACCTGGCAGGCCGGGTCCGGCATGTCGCTCTTATCGCCTTCGACGATCACGCCCACGCGATAATCCATGCCCAGTACTCGCAGGTCGACGTCGCCGTCACCTTTGACGGTCATGCCCGGGATGCGCACTTTCAGGTCCGGGTTGCTGGCCACGCCGTTACGGAAGGTCAGGTTACCGTTGAGCTCCTGGAACGGTGTGTCCTTGCCCCGTGGCTCGCCGCTGAGGCTTTTGCGGTTGAGTGTGGCGATGCCTTTGCACAGCTGTTGTTCAAGGTTGGCGTTGAGCAGCACGCCGTTGTTGATGACGAAACTGGCGTTGCCGTTGAGCGTCTCGATCAGCGCTTGCTGGCTGTTGCCGCTGCCGGTCAGCGCGCTGTTGAGCGTCACCAGGCCTTTGACCGGTGGATTCTTCCCTTGGCTTTCAAGGATTTTTTCCACGGGCACTTTGGTGATGCGCGTCTGCATGTTCAGCGCCGGTACTTCCGGGCGCACGTCCAGGGTGCCCTTGGCTTCGAAGTTGCCGCCATACAGGTCGCCGCGCAGTTCCTCCAGAGTCAGCAGGCCGCCTTGGCCAGCGGCCTTGAGCGTTGCGTTCTGAATCGGCAGTTTGTCGAGGGTCAACTGGCCGAAGGTCAGGTCGGCCTGTACGTCGAGTTTGCGCAAGCGTTCTACCGGCAACAGGCGTTCTGTACTCCACGCAGTTTTGGTCGGTGCGGCGGGCAACGGTGTGCTGCCGGCGCCCGCCATGGCGTCGGCTTCGGTGCTGGCGACTTCGGCCTGACGCACTTGCGTCGCGCTACTGGCTTCGGCGGACTTGGGTGGCAGATAGCGGTCAACGTTGAAGGTGTCGGCCTTGAGGGTTGCGCGCAGCGATTGCTTGGCGAAGTCCTCGACGGCGATGCGGCCACTGAAGCTGCTGTCGTCGACTTTCAGGTTGATGTTGTCGAGCGACAGGCTCGCAGGCGTGCCCGCCAGACGGCTGACCAGCTCGACCTTGCTCAGGCTGCCTTCGGCCATGGCCGGGAGTGTCTGGCCGATGCTGTCGACGAATTTCGCCAGGTCGAACTGGGCAATCGAAATGCCGCCGCTGATTTGCGGCGTCTTGTCGAGGTCGTTGACCTTCAACTCGCCCAGTGCGCGCATTTGGTTGGCAGAGATCTTGATACCGGTCCATTCGGCGACGTTCGCGGCTTTATCCAGCAGCAACTGGCCTTGGGCAGCGAAGGTCATGGTCTTGCCTTGCAGCGGATCGCCGGCGACTTCGCCGGAGAGTTTCATGTCCTCGAATTTGTAGCGCTGCAAGGCGCGTTCGAAACGCAACTCGCCATTGAGCTCGGTGCGTACCCGCAGGACCGGCTGATTGGTGCCGAGGAACGCGGTGAGTTTGACCGGAATGTTGGTTGAGTCGTGGACCGGGCCGGTGCTCAGCTGGATGCTTTCGGCGCTGAACTGCTTGCCTGTCTTCTCGTCGTTGTATTCAACGCGGGCGTTGTTGACGGTCAGGCTGTCGATGTCCAGGCGAATCGGTTGGGCCGGTTTTTCCGCCTGGGCGGTGGTGGTCGGCGCAGGCGCAGGTTCGCCAGCAGTAGCGGCTGGCGTGGCCGGGGTGACTGGCGCCGGGGCCTTGCCGATGTCTTCCCAGTTGCCGTGGCCGTCCTTGTCGCGGTTCAGGCGCAGGTTAAGGCCTTCGACGCGCACGTCACTCATCTGCACTTCGCGGCGCAGCAGCGGCAGCACGCGCACGGACAGACCCAGCATCTGCAAGTCGGCGAACGGTTCGGTGGGTTTGGCCAGGGTCGCGACACTGGCTTCGTGCAATTCCAGGCCAAGCCACGGGAACAGGCTCCAGCCGATATCGCCATTGAGCGTCAGCTCGATGTGGGCCTTGTCGCGGGCAATCTGGCGAATCTCGTCTTTATAGTCGTTGGGATCGAAGAGGTGGGTCAGGGCAAAGCCCAGCGCCACAATGATCAGCAACAGCCCGAGAAGCACCAGACCCAGGATTTTGCCGAACGCTTTCATGGGCGAGTCCTTGTAGTTAGTCGAATTCGAAATTTAGCCGGGGAGTATAGCGCTCCGAAGCGGACGACCGGTCAGCGATCACGTCGGCAGCACATCCAGCGGCACTTTCAGCTTGGCGGCCAGTGCCTGAGCTTCGAGATGCCCGGCAGGTGCCAGCAGACGCAAGGTCACGCCCGATTGCGAAGCCATTTTCCGCGCTTCGTCCACCATTCGTTCGGCAACGCCACGGCGACGGGTAATTTTTCGCACGCAGATTTGGGACAAGTGCCAAACGTCGTGGTTTCGTTGCAAGCGAGCCGCGCCGAGCAGCCGATCATTGAAGCGTCCGGCGATCAGCGAACCGTCTTCCAGGCAGCTTTCGATCAGCTGCAAACCCCCTGAAAACGGGGCGAACAGCCAGTCCGGAGCGTCGCGGTAAATTTTTTGCAGGTCTTGCTGATCCTGATAAGTGGCTTCGTGCAGCAGCTCGACAATGATCGGCATGGCGGTTCCTTCAGTGGTACGAGAACAGATGACTTACACAAAGGTGATATCACTTTGGTTTTTCTGTCACGTACAGATGGTAACCTCTGCCGGTTCGTCCGTCCTTCTGCGACGTGATGTCGCACCAAAATGGAGCTTCACCCTGAAAAAGACAGTCATGCGTGCGCATAAGGCTGGGGGCGAAGAGTGGCTGGCGAACCATACTAATAATTGGGGGATACACAATGACCACGAGTATCACGGCGGATGGCTTTACAGCCAATCAGCCCGGGTTCCTGTCCAAGGAACGCATCATCGCCAAGCCCGGTTTCAACCGCTGGCTGGTACCACCGGCCGCACTGGCCATCCACCTGTGCATCGGCATGGCTTACGGCTTCTCGGTGTTCTGGTTGCCACTGTCCAAAGCCCTGGGCGTGACCAAGCCGGTAGCCTGCGCGCCGGACATGAGCTTCATCTCGCAAGTTTTCTCGTCGCAATGTGACTGGCCGATCTCGATGCTCGGCTGGATCTACACCCTGTTCTTCATCTTCCTCGGCTGCTCGGCAGCGATCTGGGGCGGCTGGCTGGAACACGCCGGGCCTCGCAAGGCTGGCGTTGTATCGGCACTGTGCTGGTGTGGTGGTCTGCTGATTTCGGCGCTGGGGATTTATACCCACCAGATCTGGCTGATGTGGATCGGCTCCGGGGTCATTGGCGGTATCGGCCTGGGGTTGGGTTACATCTCGCCGGTGTCGACCCTGATCAAGTGGTTCCCGGACAAGCGCGGCATGGCGACCGGCATGGCGATCATGGGCTTCGGTGGTGGTGCGATGGTCGGTGCTCCGCTGGCCGCAGCCCTGATGGGCCACTTCGCTTCGGCAGACAGCGTCGGTGTGTGGCAGAGCTTCCTGGTGATGGCCGCGATCTACTTCGTGTTCATGATCGGCGGTGCACTGTCCTACCGCGTGCCGCCAACCGGCTGGAAACCTGAAGGCTGGACCGCTCCGGCGAAGAAAGCTTCGAACGCGATGATCACTCACCGTCACGTCCACGTGAATGTGGCGTGGAAAACCCCGCAATTCCGTCTGGTGTGGCTGGTGCTGTGCCTGAACGTGTCGGCGGGTATCGGCATCCTGGGCATGGCTTCGCCGCTGTTGCAGGAAGTGTTCGGCGGTAAATTGATCGGTGTTGACCTGCCGTTCGGTCAGTTGGACGCCGGGCAACTGGCTTCTATCGCGGCGATTGCGGCCGGTTTCACCGGTTTGCTGAGCCTGTTCAACATTGGTGGTCGGTTCTTCTGGGCGTCGTTCTCGGATTACCTGGGCCGTAAAAACACCTATTTCGTGTTCTTCGCCCTCGGTTTCGCGCTGTACGCGCTGATCCCGAACCTCGGTCACCTGGGCAACGTTGCGCTGTTCGTGGCGGCGTTCTGCGTCATCCTGTCGATGTACGGTGGTGGTTTTGCGACCGTGCCGGCTTACCTGGCGGACCTGTTCGGTACGCAAATGGTTGGCGCGATCCACGGTCGTCTGCTGACGGCGTGGGCGGCGGCGGGCGTGTTGGGTCCGGTGTTGGTGAACTACATTCGTGAGTATCAGTTGAGCATCGGCGTTGAGCGCGCCGCGGCTTACGACATCACCTTGTACATCCTCGCGGGCTTGCTGGTGCTGGGTTTCCTGTGCAACCTGATGGTTCGCCCGGTGGCCGACAAGTACTTCATGACTGACGCCGAACTGGCTGCCGAACAGGCGCTGGGCCACGACAAGGGTGCTGATGCCAGCACCGTGCTGGAGTGGAAAGCGGCGCCGGGCACCAAGCCGTTGGCGATTGCTGCGTGGCTGGTGGTGGGGATTCCGTTGGCGTGGGGTGTCTGGGTGACCCTGCAGAAGACGGCGGTTCTGTTCCACTAAGTAAAACGCACTGCCCCTGTGGGAGCGAGCCTGTTCGTGAATGCGGTCTGACAGTCGACAGAGATGTTGAATGTGAAGGCCCTTTCGCGAGCAGGCTCGCTCCCACATTTGTTTGAGGCGCCATCAAATCCGCTTGTATGGACATGTCTATCCCCGATACTCCCGGATTCACTCCGTCAGTGATATCACCTCCCGTGTTTCTGTTTCGCGCCCGCGCCCCTATAATGGCTGCCTTTTTCGCCCAATGATTTTGCGGAGCTGGTGATGGCCGAACGTAAGGCGTCAGTCGAGCGCGACACTCTGGAAACCCAGATCAAAGCCTCGATCAACCTGGATGGCACCGGAAAGGCCCGATTTGATATCGGTGTCCCTTTTCTTGAGCACATGCTGGACCAGATCGCCCGTCACGGGCTGATCGACCTGGATATTGTCAGCAAAGGCGACCTGCATATCGACGACCACCACACGGTGGAAGACGTTGGTATCACTTTGGGTCAGGCCTTCGCCAAAGCCATCGGCGACAAAAAAGGCATCCGTCGCTACGGCCACGCCTATGTTCCGCTCGATGAAGCCCTATCGCGTGTGGTGATCGACTTCTCCGGCCGTCCTGGCCTGCAGATGCATGTTCCCTACACCCGCGCCACCGTTGGCGGCTTCGACGTTGACTTGTTCCAGGAATTCTTCCAGGGCTTCGTCAACCATGCGCTGGTCAGCCTGCACATCGACAACCTGCGTGGCACCAACACCCACCACCAGATCGAAACCGTGTTCAAGGCATTCGGCCGCGCCCTGCGCATGGCCGTAGAGCTTGATGACCGCATGGCCGGTCAGATGCCGTCGACCAAAGGCGTTCTGTAATGCAGACGGTCGCGGTTATCGATTACGGCATGGGCAACCTGCACTCGGTGGCCAAGGCCCTCGAGCACGTCGGTGCCGGCAAGGTCCTGATCACCAGCGATGCCGATGTGATTCGCGAAGCCGACCGGGTGGTTTTCCCCGGCGTCGGCGCGATTCGCGATTGCATGGCGGAGATCCGTCGCCTGGGCTTCGACTCGCTGGTGCGCGAAGTCAGCCAGGACCGTCCGTTTCTCGGCATCTGTGTCGGCATGCAAGCCTTGCTCGACAGCAGTGAAGAGAACGACGGCGTCGATTGCATCGGTCTGTTTCCAGGCCAGGTGAAGTTCTTCGGCAAGGACCTGCACGAAGACGGCGAACACCTGAAAGTCCCGCACATGGGCTGGAACGAAGTGAAGCAGACGGTGAGTCACCCGCTGTGGCACAACATTCCGGACCTGGCGCGTTTCTACTTCGTGCACAGCTACTACATCGCCGCCGGCAATGCGCGGCAGGTGGTGGGTGGCGGTCATTACGGTGTCGATTTCGCCGCGGCGCTGGCCGATGGCTCGCGTTTCGCCGTGCAGTTCCACCCGGAGAAGAGCCATACCCATGGCCTGCAATTGCTGCAGAACTTCGCCGCGTGGGATGGTCGCTGGTAAATGGCTGCCAAGAAGAAGCCGCCGATCCTGACCCTCACTCCCGAACAGGAGAACGAGGCCAATCACAAGATCAAACGCTTCATGGAAGATCGCTTCGAACTGGACCTGGGTTCGTTCGAAGCGGCTGAAATCCTTGAGCTGTTTACTCGCGAAATTGCGCCGCACTATTACAACAGGGCGATTTTCGATGTGCAGACGCACCTCAAAGAGAGGTTCGAAAGCATCGAAAGCGACTTGTGGGCGCTCGAGAAAGCATAGGAGCAGCTGCAAGCTTTAAGCTGCAAGCTGCAAGAAGTAGAAACGCGTGCGTGCTTGCAGCTTATAGCTTGCAGCTTGCAGCTCTTTGGACGAAGGAAAAAGCATGCTGATTATTCCCGCTATCGATCTTAAAGACGGTGCCTGTGTTCGTCTGCGCCAGGGCCGCATGGAAGATTCCACGGTGTTCTCCGATGACCCGGTGAGCATGGCTGCCAAGTGGGTGGAGGGCGGTTGCCGTCGTCTGCATCTGGTCGACCTGAACGGCGCCTTCGAAGGCCAGCCGGTCAACGGCGAAGTGGTCACAGCCATTGCCAAGCGCTACCCGAACCTTCCGATCCAGATCGGTGGCGGTATCCGTTCCCTGGAAACCATCGAGCACTACGTCAAAGCGGGCGTGAGCTACGTGATTATCGGCACCAAAGCCGTGAAAGATCCGGCCTTCGTCGCTGAAGCGTGCCGTGCGTTCCCGGGCAAAGTGATCGTCGGTCTGGACGCCAAAGACGGTTTCGTCGCCACTGACGGTTGGGCGGAAATCAGCACCATTCAAGTGATCGACCTGGCCAAGCAGTTCGAAGCCGATGGCGTGTCCGCGATCGTTTATACCGACATCGCCAAAGACGGCATGATGCAGGGTTGCAACGTACCGTTCACCGCTGCCCTGGCCGCTGCCACGCGCATTCCGGTCATCGCTTCCGGCGGTATCCACAATCTGGGTGACATCAAGTCGCTGCTGGACGCCAAGGCGCCAGGCATCATCGGCGCCATCACCGGCCGGGCGATCTACGAAGGCACCCTCGATGTCGCTGAAGCGCAAGCTTTCTGCGATTCGTACAAAGGCTGAGGACTGACCATGGCGCTGGCCAAACGCATCATCCCTTGCCTGGACGTGGACAACGGCCGGGTGGTCAAGGGCGTCAAGTTCGAGAACATTCGTGATGCCGGCGATCCGGTGGAAATCGCCCGTCGCTACGACGAGCAGGGCGCTGACGAGATTACCTTTCTCGACATCACCGCCAGCGTCGATGGCCGCGATACCACGCTGCACACCGTCGAGCGCATGGCCAGCCAGGTGTTCATCCCGCTGACGGTGGGCGGTGGTGTGCGCACGGTGCAGGACATTCGCAACTTGCTGAATGCCGGTGCGGACAAGGTTTCGATCAACACCGCAGCGGTATTCAACCCGGAATTCGTCGGCGAAGCGGCCCAGCATTTCGGCTCGCAGTGCATCGTCGTCGCTATCGACGCCAAGAAAGTCTCCGGTCCGGGCGAAACCCCGCGCTGGGAGATCTTCACCCACGGCGGGCGCAAGCCAACCGGCCTCGACGCCGTTGAGTGGGCGAAGAAGATGGAAGGCCTGGGTGCCGGTGAAATCCTGCTGACCAGCATGGATCAGGACGGCATGAAAAATGGTTTCGACCTGGGCGTCACCCGCGCCATCAGCGATGCGCTGGGTATCCCGGTGATTGCCTCCGGCGGCGTCGGCAACCTGCAGCATCTGGCTGACGGCATCATCGAAGGCCACGCCAGCGCCGTATTGGCGGCGAGTATTTTCCACTTCGGCGAATACACGGTGCAGGAAGCCAAGGCCTACATGGCGCATCGCGGAATCGTCATGCGCTAAACAAATCCATGAAGGCCAGTGGACAGCATGGCGGGCTCAAGGCACTCTTGGGCACGCCATGGATTTCGGTAGCCCAACATGATCAAACGCCTGCTTCTTGTCCTCGCCAGCGCTTCTCTGTTGCTCATCAATGGAGCCCACGCTGAAGAAAGTCCCGACACCGACCTGGTGTTACTGACGGAAAATTTCCCGCCATACAACATGGCGAAGAACGGCAAGAACTTCGCTCAGGACGAGAACATCAATGGCATTGCCGTGGACATCGTCCGCGAGATGTTCAAACGTGCCGACGTCACCTACAGCCTGACACTGCGCTTCCCTTGGGAGCGAATCTACAAGCTCGCCCTCGAAAAACCCGGTTACGGCGTGTTCGTGATGGCGCGCTTGCCGGACCGCGAAAAGCTCTTCAAATGGGTCGGCCCGATTGGCCCGGACGACTGGATCATGCTGGCCAAGGCTGACAGCAAGATCAGCCTGGAGACGCTGGATCAGGCGCGCAAATACAAGATCGGCGCATACAAGGGCGATGCGATTGCCGAGACGCTGGCCAAACAAGGGTTGAAGCCCATTGTCGTGCTGCGCGATCAGGACAACGCAAAGAAGCTGGTGAGTGGTCAGATAGATTTGTGGGCCACGGGCGATCCGGCCGGGCGCTATCTGGCGCGTCAGGAGGGCGTTAACGGTCTCAAGACGGTGTTGCGGTTCAATAGCGCCGAACTCTATCTGGCGTTGAACAAAGACGTTCCAGATGACGTGGTGGCCAAGCTGCAAGCCGCGCTGGATCAGCTGCGCAAAGAAGGCGTGGTGGACGACATCATGGCGCGGTATCTCTGATACCACCGTGTTCAAGTGTGGGGGCGAGCCTGCTCGCGATGAGGCAGTGTCAGTCAACATCACTGTTGGCTGATTCACCGCCATCGCGAGCAGGCTCGCTTGTATGTTTAGACTTGAAGGGGTGGGTGGGACTAAAGCTCGTCATCTGACTCTGACCAGTACAGACCGTGGGAGACTTCGTCCCACCCCTTCACCTAATGCGCCGATAAGGAATGCATCGGCTCGGACCGACGATAGAAACAAGCCAGCGCAACGGTGAACCCCGTCAAGTATCTAAACCCTAGCTCGGAGGGTGTGCCATGACAATCCTGGATTCGCAGGTGGTCGTCGGTGTGGATGTGGCGAAGGACGAGATCGTTATCTATCGATCCGACCTGGAAAAGACCCTAAATATCGCGAACAAGCGATCAACCTTGAAGCAATGGCTCAAGACGCTGCCAGCGCACAGCGCTATCGCGCTAGAAGCGACCAATATCTATCACCTTGATACAACGGAAATGGCCCATGAAATGGGCCATGACGTTTACGTCATCGATGGCAGTCGCCTCAACAAATACCGCGATGGAATAGGCATGAGGGCGAAAACAGATACGTTGGATGCCGAACTGCTGGCCCGTTACTTGAGCCGCGAATCCGACAGATTGAGGATCTGGAATCCGCCACCGAAGGCTTACACACAAATGAAAAGCCTGCTTCGCCGTCGGGCTCAGTTGGTCCGGGCCTGTGTTGCACTCAAGCAGAGCTGGAAAAACGAATCCTTGCTGAAAGAGCACTTCAACCAGCTTCTGGCCGCCATTGCCCAGTTCGAAAAGATGATTCAGAAAACGCTCAAGGAAATTGCTGAGGAAGGTGGGATTGATGATCAGGTGAAGCGTTGCCAGGCCATCGAGGGCGTAGGGCTCCTGACGGCCACCGCAGCGGCCACTGCTTTTATGCGTGGGGAATTTGCCAACAGCGACGAGTACGTCGCCTTCCTCGGCATGGATCCGCGTGTGAGGCAGTCAGGACAAAAGGATCAAAAGCGCCGACTCTCTAAACGAGGGGACTCGGAGTTCCGGCGCTTGTTTCACAATAGCGCTATGGCTGCCAGCCGTTCGCCGACCTGGAAGCCGTACTACGAACGCTATCTGGCCAGAGGTCTAAAAGGCACTCAGGCCTTGGTTATCCTGGCACGCAAGCTGGCCAGAGTGATGTTTGCCCTGATGAAAAACCAAACCGAATACAAGCCAAATTCTATGTTTGGGTGTTCCCCCCAAACATAGAATCTCCCACAGTGGTTTTGTGTCGTTGCGGATTAGCGGTACACGCCATCCTTTCCATGCGCAGCCGTCGCGCGATTGCTGCGCACGCTGATCATCTGCTTGATGTCGATCCACTCAATGCCCTGAGCCTTGAGCTTGGGCAGTTCCCTCTCCAGCACCGCCAGCGTTTGCGGATACGGATGCCCGATCATCACCGCCGAGCCTTGCTTGTGTGCCAAATTAATCGCCGTCTGCAACTGCGTGAAAATCGCCGCTTCGGTGCGCTCGTCATCCAGAAACACATCCCGCGAAACGCTTGCCAACCCAATCTTCTGTGCCTCGGCTGCCGCGACGGTCTGTGCGCTGGTGCGGCTGTCGACGAAGAGCTTGTGCCGGCGCTGCAAGTCCGCCATCAACCAGGCCATGGCCGGTTGCTGAGCGGTCATGCGACTGCCCATATGGTTGTTGATGCCGGCGGTGTAAGGCACGACCTTGAACGCCGCGCTCAGGCGTTTCTCAAGTTCGTCGATGGGCAAATCGGGATGCCAGGCAAACGGGCCGGTGGCCGGGTCCATGGGCATGTGCAGGATGACGATCTTGCCGGCGCGATGGGCCTCGCGGGCGAATTCGGTGGCGTGGGGCGTGTCGGGCATGATCGCCGCTGTCACCGGGCCGGGCAGGGCCAGCACGCGACGATCCCGGGGCAGGTTCTGCCCCAGGTCATCGATGATCAACGTGAGATAGGCTTTCTGCGGCGCAGCGGTAGCGGGCGTTGCGTGGGCAACGCCCGCCAGACAGCACAGCAGACCGATCAGCAGCCGCAGGCGCACCTCAGCGACCGGAGGTGATGCTCAGCCCTTTGAGCAGGCTCAGCGCCTGGGCCAGCTGGTAATCGTCATCCTGCGGCATTGCCTTGGCCTTGCTGCTGGAACCGCTCGGTTTGTCGGCGCCGCCGTTGCCATTGCCCAAGTGACCCTGCAGATCGGCTTCCTTGAAGTATTCGCTGTCCTGCTCGTTGGTGATCTTGGCCCTGCGCACTTCGATGTCCGGGACGATGCCCTGGGCCTGGATTGAGCGGCCGTTCGGCGTGTAGTACAGCGCCGTGGTGATCTTCAACGCACGGTCGTTGTTCAGTGGCAGCACGGTTTGTACCGAGCCTTTGCCGAAACTGGTGGTGCCCATGACCACCGCGCGTTTCTGATCCTGCAAGGCGCCGGCGACAATTTCCGAGGCCGAGGCGCTGCCGCCGTTGATCAGCGTAACCATTGGCACGGCTTCGCTTTCGTCTTTGCCGGTGGCCGAGAAGCGCAGTTCAGAGTTGGCGATGCGGCCCTTGGTGTAAACGATCAGGCCCTTGGTGATGAAGTGGTCGACCACTTCCACTGCCGATTGCAGCACGCCGCCCGGGTTGTTGCGCAGGTCGAGAATGATGCCGTTGAGCTTCTTGCCGTTGTCCTTGCGCAATTTGGCCAGGGCTTTGGACACTTCTTCACCGGTCTTGACCTGGAACTGAGTGATGCGGATGTAGCCGTAGCCCGACTCCAGCAGCTGCGCCTTGACGCTCTTCACCTGAATGATGGCGCGGGTCAGGGTCACGTCGAACGGCGTACCGCCGTCGCGCACCAGGGTCAGGGTGATTTTCTGGCCGATCTTGCCGCGCATCTTGTCCACGGCTTCGGTCATGCTCTGGCCGCGAGTCGGCTGGCCGTTGATCTTCACGATGAAGTCGCCAGCCTGAATGCCAGCCTTGGACGCCGGGGTGTCATCGATGGGCGAAACCACTTTGATGAAACCGTCTTCAGCGCCGACTTCGATGCCCAGGCCGCCGAATTCGCCGCTGGTGCTTTCCTGCAATTCAGCGAAGTCTTCCGGGCCCAGATAGGCGGAGTGCGGATCGAGGTTGCTGAGCATGCCTTTGATGGCGTTTTCCAGCAGGGTCTTGTCGTCCACCGGTTCGACATAGGCGGCCTTGATCCGATCCATGACCTCGGCAAAGGTGCGCAACTCTTCCAGAGGCAACGGCGCCTTGGTGGTCGCAGCAGTGCCCGCAGGCGCGACCGCCGGGGCCGGTTGAGCGGCAAACGCCAGAGGCGCGCCGATCACCAGGGCGATCGTCAGGGCCAGCGAGGTAAGGCGGGACAAATGCAGCATGTCTAACGAACTCCTGAAGTAGATGGCGTACTTATCCTTGCGCACGACACCATTGCGCCGGATCACTCGGGTGACCCTGCTGACGAATAGCGAAATACAGCGCTGGTGTGTCCTGCCCGCCACTGTTACCGACAGTGGAGATGGACTCACCGGCTTTTACTACGTCACCCGCAGACTTGAGCAGCGTCTGGTTGTGACCATAAAGACTCAAAAAACCGTTGCCATGGTCGAGAATCACCAGCAGCCCGGCGCCACGCAACCAGTCGGCGAATACCACGCGACCGCCATGCACGGCGTGCACCTGGCTGCCGGCGGAGGCGCTGATCATCACGCCGTCCCACTTGGTTCGGGCGTCGTCGCCACGGGATTCACCGAAGCGTGCCAGCAGTCGACCATCAACCGGCCACGGAAGTCTTCCCCGGCTTGAAGCAAAAGGGCCGCCAAAGGTCTCGCCTGAACTGGAAACCAATGCGCCAGGGTTCGACTTGACCGGTTTGCGTGGGGCGTCAGTGGCATTCGCCTGCTCCTGAGCCTCACGTAAACGCTTTTTTTCGGCTTCCTGCTGGGCGATGAGCGCTTTTTGTCGCGCCTCTTCAGCCTCTCGTGCCTGGCGGGCCAGGGTTTCCTCGATGGTTTTAAGGACTTTAGACAGGTCTGCCTGATCCTGCTCGCGGGCGGCCAGCTTCTGGTCGCGCGCCTTCACGTCGTCGCTCAACTTGGCCAGGACTTGCTGGCGCTCCTTGCGAACCTTGTCGAGTTCGTCGCGCTGGCTGTCGAGGCTGCTCTTCTGCACCAGCAATTGTGCCTGTTGCAGGGCGATGTCTTTTTCGACGTTGGCCAGTTGGCGCAAGGTTTCGTTGAAATTCTTCAGCTGCTCCAGGCGGGCCTGGCTCAGGTAGTCGTAATAGGTGAGGGTTCGGGCGAATTTTTCCGGATTCTGCTGGTTCAGCAGGAGTTTCAAGTACTCCTGACGGCCGTTCTGATAGGCCGCACGGGCCTGAATGGCGATCAGTCGTTGCTGTTCAGTGCGCGCGCTCTGGAGTTTTTTTTTCTCAGCATCGAGTCGCTGCAGCTCGGATTCGCTTTTCTTCAGCTCTTTTTGCAGGGCTTCGACCTGCTTCTCGAGCTTGCCCATCTCGGTCTCGGTGCCTTTGAGGTCTTTCTGCACACCGGATTTTTCTTCCTGCAGCTTGCCCAGCAGTTTTTTCAGCTCGGCAATATCCTGACGCGTGGCGTCCAACTGTTGTTGGGTTTGCGCGCGCTCATCAGCGAAGGCCGGTTGGAGCAGGCAAGTCAGGGCAAGGGCTATCAGGACGCGAAGCATAGAGGCGGGCGACACCAGGGAAAGGGACGGCCTAGTATGCCCGCCAAGCGCCGCAAAAAAAACGCCCAATTGGGGTTGTGTGATAACCGGAGCAGCGTTGCCTCTGAAAACACTCCAAAACCACTGTGGGAGCGAGCCTGCTCGCGATGGCGCCCTGACATTCAACAATGATGTTGGCTGTCAGATTGCTATCGCGAGCAGGCTCGCTCCCACAGGGTTTGGCGTCGTCAGATGGATCTGGTTACACCAGAATCGACGTGCCGGTCATTTCAGATGGTTTTTCCATCCCCAGCAGCATCAGCATCGTCGGCGCGACATCCGCAAGCACGCCGCCATCACGCACCTTGAAGTTCCGCTTGCCGACATAGATGAACGGCACTGGCTCAGTGGTGTGAGCTGTGTGTGCCTGGCCGGTGGAGGCATCGGACATTTGCTCGACGTTGCCGTGGTCGGCCGTAATCAGCGCTTCACCGCCAACCTTGTCCAGCGCTTCGACGATACGGCCGACGCACAGGTCCAGGCATTCAACGGCTTTCACCGCCGCATCAAACACGCCGCTGTGGCCAACCATGTCGCCGTTGGCGTAGTTGACCACGATCACGTCGTAACGCTGGTTTTCGATGGCCTCGACGATGCGGTCGGTGACTTCCGGGGCACTCATCTCGGGCTGCAAGTCGTAGGTGGCGACTTTTGGCGACGGAATCAGGATGCGTTCTTCGCCCGGGAACGGTTCTTCGCGACCGCCGGAGAAGAAGAAGGTCACGTGGGCGTATTTCTCGGTTTCGGCGATGCGCAGCTGGGTTTTGCCGTTTTTCGCCAGGTAATCGCCCAGCACGTTGTCCAGGCTGCCGGCGGCAAAGGCCGATGGCGCAGGGATGCTGGCGGCGTATTGGGTCAGCATCACGAAACCGGCCAGTTTCGGCTGGCGCGCACGTTCGAATTCCTTGAAATCGTCTTCGACGAACACGCGGGTCAGCTCACGGGCGCGGTCGGCGCGGAAGTTCATGAAGACCACGGCGTCGCCGTCTTCGACTTTCACCGGCTCGCCGATGGAGGTGGCTTTGACGAATTCGTCGCTCTCGCCACGCTCATAGGCAGCTTGCAGCCCTTCCTGTGCGGTGGCGGCGTTGAATTCGCCGTTGCCGTCGACAATCAGGTTGTAGGCCTGGGATACGCGGTCCCAACGGTTGTCACGGTCCATGGCGAAATAACGGCCGATGATGCTGGCGATCCGGCCTTTGCCCAACGCCTGGAAAGTCGCGTCGAGCAGTTCGATGGACGATTGGGCGCTTTTCGGCGGGGTGTCGCGGCCATCGAGGAAGGCGTGCAGGTAGATTTTTTCGGCGCCGCGCTTGTAAGCCAGTTCGGCCATGGCGACCAGGTGATCCTGGTGGCTGTGAACGCCGCCATCGGACAGCAGGCCCATGAAGTGCACGGCTTTGCCGGCAGCAACGGCTTTATCCACAGCGGCGCAGATGGTCGGGTTTTCGAAAAACTCGCCGTCGCGGATCGATTTGGTCACGCGAGTAAAGTCTTGATACACCACGCGACCGGCACCCAGGTTCATGTGGCCGACTTCGGAGTTGCCCATCTGGCCGTCCGGCAGGCCGACGTCCATGCCGCTGCCGGAGATCAGGCCGTTCGGCACAGTGGCCCACAAGCGGTCCAGTACGGGCTTCTTCGCCGCAAACACGGCGTTGGATTCAGGGCTCTCACTGTGACCGAAGCCATCGAGAATAATCAGGACCAAAGGTTTAGGCGTGGTAGTCATGGATTCCACTCGTGGCTGAATTAAAAGAGGGCGATGGAAAAGGGAGTGGCAGTTTAAAGCGAAGTTCCTGCGCCGTCACCGCCGGACGGGGTTTGGCCCACCATAGTGGCTGTGTATACTGGCCGACATTTTAACGCCCTGGAACCTCCTTCGATGGTTGCTAACCTGATTCAATTCGCCACTAACCACTATCTGCTCGTCGGTATCTTCGTCGTACTGCTGGCGTTGCTGATCGCTTATCAGATGCAAGGCGGCGGCCGCAGCCTGAGCACCGGTGAACTGACCGGGCTGGTCAACAAGGACGCAGGCGTTGTAATCGACATCCGTCCGGTCAAGGATTTCGCCGCCGGTCACATTGTTGGCGCGTTGAATATTCCTCACGACAAGCTGACCGCTCGCATTGCCGAACTGGAAAAACACAAGGCCAAGACCATCATCCTGGTCGATGCCATGGGCCAGACCGCCGGCACTCACGCCCGCGAACTGATGAAATCCGGCTACACCGCCGCCAAGCTGTCCGGCGGTATTTCCAGCTGGAAAGGCGATAACCTGCCGCTGGTGAAGTGATATGAGCAACGTCGTCGTCTATTCCAGCGATTACTGCCCTTACTGTTCGCGAGCCAAATACCTGCTCGAGAACAAAGGCGTGGCCTTCGAAGAGATCAAGGTCGATGGCAAGCCGCAGGTGCGAGCCGCCATGGCCCAGAAGGCCGGACGTACGTCCGTGCCGCAGATCTGGATCGGCGAGCGCCACATTGGTGGCTGTGATGATTTGTTTGCCCTTGAGCGCGCCGGCAAGCTCGACGCCATGCTCAAGGCCTGAACGCCTTCCCTATAAGACCCCAAGATCAGAAAGGATCTGAGATGACTGACCAACAGAACACTGCAGCTAGCGAAGAAGAAACCGCACCGCAATTCTCCTTGCAGCGCATCTACGTACGTGACTTGTCGTTCGAAGCCCCGAAAAGCCCGGCGATCTTCCGCCAGCAGTGGGAGCCAAGCGTCGGTCTGGATCTGAACACTCGTCAAAAGGCCCTGGAAGGCGACTTCCACGAAGTCGTGCTGACCTTGTCCGTGACCGTGAAAAACGGTGACGAAGTGGCGTTCATCGCTGAAGTGCAACAGGCCGGGATCTTCCTGATCAAGAACCTGGACGACGCTTCGATGAGCCACACCCTCGGCGCGTTCTGCCCGAACATCCTGTTCCCGTATGCTCGCGAGACCCTGGACAGCCTGGTGACCCGCGGTTCGTTCCCGGCCCTGATGCTGGCGCCGGTGAACTTCGACGCGCTGTACGCACAAGAACTGCAACGCATGCAGGCGGCTGGCGAGACTCCGACCGTTCAGTAAGCGGTTCAGCAACACCCATGTGGGAGCGAGCCTGCTCGCGAAAGCGGTGTTTCAGTCGGTATTGATGTCGACTGACACGCCCTCTTCGCGAGCAGGCTCGCTCCCACATTTGTTATGGGTGTTACTTGAAACCGAGCTGACGCCAGCCTTCGTAGACGGCGACCGCCACGGTGTTCGACAGGTTCAGGCTGCGGCAGCCTTCGCGCATCGGCAAGCGCAGGCGTTGTTCGCCGGGCAGGGCATCGAGCACTTCCGCCGGCAAGCCACGGCTTTCAGGGCCGAACAGGAACGCGTCGCCCTCGGCGAAGCTGGCATCGTGGAACGGGCGCGAGCCCTTGGTGGTGAACGCGAACAGCCGTGGATGACCAAGACTTTCCAGGCAACTGGCGAGGTCCGCGTGGCGTTGCAGGGTGGCATACTCGTGGTAGTCGAGGCCGGCCCGGCGCAGGCGTTTGTCGTCCATCTCGAAGCCCAGCGGTTCGATCAAATGCAGGTGGCAGCCACTGTTGGCGCACAGCCTGATAACGTTGCCGGTATTCGGCGGAATTTCTGGTTGAAAGAGGATGACGTGAAACATGCACGGCTCCGAAGGTAAAGATGAGCGGCATTCTACGCCGCCCATCGATCCACGTTCGAAACTATTACCGCGGGTGATGGGTTCGCTGGCGATTGTCGGACTGATGGTGGGGCTGATGATCGGTCGCCTGACCACGCCTGACCCCAGCGAATTGCAACAGATCGAGGTGACGGACGATGGGCTGGTGGTGTGGTTCAACAACGAACCCAAATCCCATGGCGAATTCGTGGACGGCAGCCTCGCGCTGCTGTTCGAGGCGCAAGGCAAGGCGCAGAAAGGTCAGCTCAAGCTCAACGATAAGGTCGTGAACTGGCGCACGCGCTTGAGTGATGGGGGGTTGTTGCTGACGGTAGTGGCGGCCCGGCCTCTGCTGGGCGAGTGGACCGGTAGCGAGGTCGATGACCGCTGGCGGCTGGAGATCCATCTCCGGGAGCAATAAAAGAGGGAATCCCCGGCCTGCCTGTACCAAGGTTCCCAAAACGGCAGGGCTCGCGCATGGCGTCGAGCCCGGTGTAAAGAAGGAACCCCTGACCTGCCTGTATCAAGGGCCCCAAAACTGGGGGGCTCGTCGCGAGTGCGGTATGAGCCCGATGTAAAGAGGGGAATCCCCGGCCTGCCTGTACCAAGGTCCCCGAAACCGGGTAGTGAACTGAATCACTGAATGGACTATTGCAGGGGGCGTGCCAGGTTTTAACAAGTTGAAACAGAAAGCTGCGCTGGAATGCCGAAAGCCCCGTATTGCGGGGCTTTCGTGTTTTTTCGATAGGGGTTCAATTGCGAAAACCGGCGGGGTTCTGGATTTGTTTTTGTGCGCGATTGCGGTTCACGGTGCATTCAGTCGGTGCACGTTGGCCCCAAAAGCTTCGCGGGCAAGCCTCGCTCCTACAGGGTTTGCGCCATTTCAAGATTAGCGCGTGACCTGTAGGAGCGAGGCTTGCCCGCGAATGGATGTAACTGTCAGCGAAGATCCAAAGGCTGCTTAGCCTTCTTCCCCCTCATCATCATCCCCGCCATCAACCTTCATCCCCAATTCCTTGATCTTGCGCGTCAGGGTATTACGTCCCCAACCCAGCAAGACCGCCGCATCGCGACGTCGCCCGGCGGTGTGTTTCAGGGCGGTCTCGATCATGATCCGCTCGAACGCCGGTACCGCGCTGTCGAGCAAACTCGATTGACCGCGAGCCAACGCCTGATCAGCCCATTGACGCAGCGCTTGCTCCCAATTGGTCACAGGCGCCGAATCCTGCGGCAGGCTCAGCAGTTCCGGCGGCAGGTCGCTGATGTGCACTTCGCGACCCGAAGCCATCACCGTGATCCAGCGGCAGGTATTCTCCAGCTGACGCACGTTGCCGCCCCACGGCAGGTTCTTCAGGTATTCCTCGGTTTCGCTTTTCAGCAGCTTCGGTTCTACCGCCAGTTCTTGCGCAGCGCGGCTGAGGAAGTGCTTGGCCAGGGTCGGGATGTCTTCGCGACGGTCCGACAGCCGTGGAATGTGGATGCGGATCACGTTGAGGCGGTGAAACAAGTCCTCACGAAATTTCCCGGCGTGCACCAGGGTTTCCAGGTTCTGGTGCGTCGCAGCGATGATGCGCACATCGACCTTTACCGGCGTATGACCGCCGACGCGATAGAACTCGCCGTCGGCCAGTACGCGCAGCAAGCGGGTCTGGGTGTCGGCCGGCATGTCGCCGATTTCATCGAGGAACAGCGTGCCGCCGTCCGCCTGCTCAAAGCGCCCGCGACGCAGGTTGGCTGCGCCGGTGAACGCGCCTTTCTCATGGCCGAACAACTCGGATTCCATCAGGTCTTTCGGGATTGCCGCCATGTTCAACGCGATGAACGGCGACGCAGCCCGTGGACTATGGCGGTGCAGGGCGTGGGCTACCAATTCTTTACCGGTACCGGATTCACCGTTGATCAGCACGGTGATGTTGGAGTGGCTCAAGCGCCCGATGGCGCGAAACACTTCCTGCATCGCCGGCGCTTCGCCGATGATTTCCGGGGTGCGGGTCAAGGCGACCGGGACTTCTAGGCCTTGCTGTTCCTGGGCGTGCTGGTTGGCGCGTTTGACCAACGACACCGCTTCGTCGACGTCGAACGGTTTTGGCAGGTACTCAAACGCGCCGCCCTGATAGGACGCGACAGCGCTGTCCAGATCGGAGTGCGCAGTCATGATGATCACTGGCAACCGTGGGTGTTGCTCGCGAATCCGCGCCAGCAGGTCCAGGCCACTGGCACCCGGCATGCGGATGTCGGAGATGATCACGTCCGGCTGCTGGCGCGCCAGGCGGCTCATCACGCCATCGGCGCTGTCGAAGCTTTGCGTGGTCATGCCTTCCTGCTGCAAGGCTTTTTCCAGGACCCAACGGATAGAACGGTCGTCATCGACGATCCACACGGTTTCACTACGGCTCATGTCGATGTGGCTCCTTGTTCCAGGGGCAGAAAGATCGAGAAAGTGGTGTGGCCTGGGTGGCTGTCACATTCGATCAGGCCCTGGTGCTGGCTGATGATGTTCTGGGTAATGGCCAGGCCCAGCCCGGTACCGTCCGGGCGGCCGCTGACCATGGGAAAGAAGATGGTTTCTTGCAGGTCCGCGGGAATGCCAGGACCGTTGTCGATGATTTCGATCTTGGTCACCAGGCGATGGCGCACGTGGCCAATGGTGAACTGGCGCATGGCGCGGGTGCGCAGGCTGATTCGGCCCAGGCGCAGCTCGTTCTGGCTGCTGATGGCCTGCATTGCGTTGCGCACGATGTTCAACACGGCCTGGATCATTTGTTCTCGGTCGATCAAGACGTCGGGAATGCTTGGGTCGTAGTCGCGCACCAAAGTGATGCAGCCCTGACTTTCGGCCTCGACCAGATGACAAACGCGTTCCAGAACTTCGTGGACGTTGCACATGGCCAATGACGGCAGCTTATTGGAGCCGAGCATGCGATCGACCAGATTGCGCAGGCGGTCGGCTTCTTCAATGATCACGTTGGTGTAGTCGCGCAGGCTCTCTTCCGGCAGTTCACGGGCGAGCAATTGCGCCGCGCCGCGAATCCCGCCCAGCGGGTTCTTTATTTCGTGAGCGAGGCCGCGCACCAGCATTTTGCTGGTTTCCTGTTTCGACAGTTGCGCCTCTTCCTTGGTGATCCGCAACAAACGGTCACGGGGGTGGACTTCCAGCAGCAGCATCGTGGCGCCGTTGGCCAGGATCGGCGTCACCGCGTAGTCGACGGTCAGCGTCTGGCCGGTGAGGGCGGTGAGCATCGCTTCGCGCTTGGTAAACGGGTGCGCCTGCTCGACCGCCTGGCGCAAGGAATTCAGCGCTTCAGTGGATTCGGTGAACAACTCGCTGATGAACTGCCCATGGCTACGCTGACCGCTGATGGCCAGGAGCATCTCCGCCGCCGGGTTCATGTACTCGAGGCGCAATTCGGCATCGAGCAAAATGGTAGCGGTGGTCAGATTGTCGAGAAGCAGACGATGGAGTGCGTCACTGATGGTCATTTAGGACCTCTTTTGGAGCAGGGCATGCGCGCGAATAACGCGCCGATATGAGGAAAATGCAAAAACCAAACCAAGGCTCCGAAAAGAAGCGTTTAAAGCCTGAAACGGGCGTTTGACGCTCGTTTGCGTGGCGTTCTGCCAGCTTTTGCGGGTACTTTCGAACCAAAATGGGTTGAGATGTGGGTACGGTGCACCCTATTGCACCAATATAGTGCGCAAAGCTGAACGGCGTTAGAAGAAACGCAGGAAGGGATTTTTTTCTTCTACGGGTTTGTCTTTGAGCGGACATTCCGGCCGTTGGCCATAGTCGGTGAGAGCGCAAGGTTTGACTTTGCGCTTCTGTGCGAGGGAGATGCGCAGCATCTGGAAGGGTTGATTGGCCGTGCGTTCGACGGTGCGACCCAGTTCATCGAGGATTTCCACGGACAGGTTGTGGCGGCCGCGGTCGATGTTGCTCAGGGCAAACACCGGACTGACGCCGGGCTCGGCGGTGGGTTGGCCGTCGAGCAGCAATCGGTAGCGGTGCCCTCGTTGCAGGCCTGGTTCATTGGTGACACTGACGATCAGCTCACCGGCATTGCTACGGACCGTAGCGTCCGGTTCCGGGACAAGCACGCGGAGCATGTCGTAGTGGAACAAGGGTTTGTCTTCGGTTTTTTGCGTAGCGGTCACCGGCGCGGCCCCGCTGGGGTTGGCAGACATGCGATTGCTCGTCGCCAGCGGCACACGCTTGGCGTTGCCTGAGCCTGGCTGGTCGGTGTAGACCCGGTTGCCCTGGGCGTCGACGTAGGTGAACACCTCGGCCGTGACCGGCAGCGCGATCAGGCAGGCGATCAGCAGCCACATCCTCATCGCTTGTGCACCCGTTGCACGGTAAATGTCTGCGTCGGGCTCTGCTGGATGATGTTCTCGCCATCGATCACCTGCACCGCCAGGCTGTGTTCGCCACGATCGATGTTCACCAGTTGCAGGATCGGCACGTTGCTCGATTGCCCATAGGGTTGGCCATCAAGCAACAACCTGAACAGATGCGGCGCTTGCAGGCGCGGTTTGATCAGGACGCTGACTGTGAACGTGCCGTTGTTGGCGCGCAGGGCTTCGTCGGTGGGCAAACCGGTCAACTCCAGCACCTCATAGGCGCTGCGCGGCGGCTCGCGGTTGCTGGCTTCGGCAGCGGGCGCGGGAGGTGCCTGAGGCGCAACGCTGTTGAGCGGTGGCAACTCGACCGGCTGCGCCTTGACGCCATCGGGTGGCTGATTGCTGTAGGCGGTGTTGCCGGAGGCGTCAGTGTACTTATAGATCTGCGCTGCGGCGGGCAGGGCGATCAGCAGCCACATCAGAAGAAAACCACGACCCATAAAATCGACCAGAAACAAAAGCGTTGGGGTGCAGCATAGGTCAGGGGTGGCGGTTGACCCAATTCAAAAACATCCGGGCATGATTTACAGGGATCTCCCAAACGCAACAAAACCCTGTGGGAGTGAGCCTGCTCGCGATAACGGTGGATCAGCCAACATCAATATTGAATGAAAAAATGCCATCGCCGGGAAGCCGGTCTCACTCCCACAGGGTTTTTTCAGCGTTTGTTGTTGAATCGCGGGCATAAAAAAGACCTCCCGAAGGAGGCCTCTTTTTTGTCACGCCGCTTGCGCAGGCGCTACCGGATCAGCAGCTGTAGTACAGCTCATATTCCAGTGGGTGTACGAAGGTGCGGACCTTGATTTCTTCTTCGCTTTTCAGAGCGATGTAAGCGTCGATGAAGTCATCGGAGAACACGCCGCCTTTGGTCAGGAACGCGCGACCTTTGTCCAGCTCTTCCAGGGCTTCTTTCAGGCTGCCGCAAACTTGTGGGATCTCTTTCGCCTCTTCAGGCGGCAGGTCGTACAGGTTTTTGTCAGCTGCGTCGCCAGGGTGGATCTTGTTCTGGATGCCGTCCAGGCCAGCCATCAACAGTGCAGCGAAGCCCAGGTACGGGTTGGCTGCTGGATCCGGGAAGCGGGCTTCGATACGGCGAGCACGAGGGCTGGACACGTAAGGAATACGGATCGAAGCGGAACGGTTACGAGCCGAGTAGGCCAGCATTACCGGCGCTTCGAAACCTGGGACCAGACGTTTGTAGGAGTTGGTCGACGGGTTGGTGAAGCCGTTCAGGGCCTTACCGTGCTTGATGATGCCGCCGATGAAGTACAGGGCGGTGTCGGACAGGCCGGCATAGCCTTCGCCAGCGAAGGTGTTCTTGCCATCTTTGGCGATGGACAGGTGAACGTGCATACCCGAACCGTTATCGCCGTACAGCGGCTTAGGCATGAAGGTCGCGGTGCGGCCGTAGGCATCAGCCACGTTGTGTACGCAGTACTTCAGGGTCTGAACTTCGTCAGCCTTGGCCACCAGGGTGTTGAACTTCACACCGATTTCGTTCTGGCCGGCAGTGGCCACTTCGTGGTGGTGAACTTCGATAACCAGGCCCATCTCTTCCATGGCGTTGCACATGGAGGTACGGATTTCATGGTCGTGGTCGAACGGCGGAACCGGGAAGTAGCCGCCTTTGACGCCTGGACGGTGGCCTTTGTTGCCGCCTTCCACGTCCTGGTCGGACATCCACGAACCTTGTTCGGAGTAGATCTTGAACATCGAACCGGAGATGTCGGACTTGAACTTCACTTCGTCGAAGATGAAGAATTCTGGCTCTGGACCTACGAATACGGTGTCGCCGATACCGGTCGACTTCAGGTATTCCTCGGCACGCTTGGCGATCGCACGTGGGTCACGGTCGTAGCCTTGCATGGTCGAAGGCTCGATCACGTCGCAAACCAGGATCAGGGTCGGCTCTTCGGTGAACGGGTCGAGGACGGCAGTGGAGTCGTCCGGCATCAGGATCATGTCGGAGGCTTCGATGCCTTTCCAGCCAGCGATGGAGGAACCGTCGAACATTTTGCCTTCTTCGAAGAAAGCTTCATCCAGCGCGTCGCGAGCCGGCATGGTCACGTGGTGCTGAGTGCCTTTGGTGTCCGTGAAGCGCAGATCAATCCACTTGACGTCATGATCTTTGATGAGTTGAACCGACTTCGACATAGTGTCCTCCGGGTGGCTTCGGGCTTAGTAGTGGATGCCCTTAGAATGTGGGTGATGCCGGCGCGAATACTCTGCCAAGGCAACCTGCCTCACAAGGGAGCAAATTGCATGCCAGTGCCCCAGCATGGGTTTTTTGCCCCAATATCACGCTTATAAAGGCACAAAGCGTCTGTAAGCGGAAAATCTCGCCCTACAATGTAGCGTTAAAATCATCAAATGACCTGTTTTGGTGCGCGCAAAACCTTCTGCACATTAACTGGTTAAACCTTGAGCAATTTCCGCTATAATCCGCGCCCCCCTTTTTCGGCTGGGCCTGCGCGCGCTGTTTTCATGAAATTAATCGTAAAAGTCTTCCCCGAGATCACCATCAAGAGCCGCCCGGTACGGATGCGTTTCATCCGCCAGTTGGCCAAAAATATCCGTACCGTGCTCCGCGACCTGGACCCGGCTGTGGTGGTGAACGGTGTGTGGGACAATCTCGAGCTGGAAACCCGCGTCAGCGAGCCCAAGGCCCTGAAGGAGATGACCGAGCGCCTGAGCTGCATGCCGGGCATCGCGCATTTCCTGCAAGTCGACGAATACCCGCTGGGCGACTTCGACGACATCGTCGCCAAGTGCAAGCAGCACTTCGGTGATGCGCTGGCCGGGAAGATCTTTTCGGTGCGCTGCAAGCGTGCCGGCAAGCACGAATTCAGTTCGATGGACGTCGAGAAATACGTCGGCAGCCAACTGCGTCGTCAGTGCGGCGCCGCGGGAATCTCGCTGAAAGAGCCGGAAATCGAAGTCCGCATCGAAATTCGCGACAAACGGTTGTTCGTGATCCACAGCCAGCACAACAGCATCGGCGGATATCCGCTGGGCGCCCTGGAACAGACGCTTGTGCTGATGTCGGGTGGGTTCGATTCCACGGTGGCTGCGTACCAGATCATGCGCCGCGGCCTGATGAGCCATTTCTGCTTCTTTAATCTGGGCGGGCGGGCCCATGAACTGGGCGTCATGGAAGTCGCGCACTTCATCTGGAAGAAGTACGGCAGCTCCCAACGCGTGTTATTTGTGAGTGTGCCATTCGAGGAAGTACTGGGAGAAATTCTCGGGAAAGTCGATAACAGTCATATGGGTGTAGTTTTGAAGCGTATGATGTTGCGCGCTGCTTCCCGTATTGCCGATCGGCTGGACATCGAAGCGCTGGTTACCGGCGAGGCGATTTCCCAGGTGTCGAGCCAGACACTGCCGAACCTGTCCGTGATCGACTGCGTGACCGACAAGCTGGTCTTGCGTCCGCTGATCGCCAGTCACAAGCAGGACATCATCGACCTGGCCAACGAAATCGGTACTGCCGACTTCGCCAAGCACATGCCGGAATATTGCGGGGTCATCTCGGTGAACCCCAAGACCCACGCCAAGCGTCCGCGCGTGGAGTACGAAGAACAACAGTTCGACATGGCAGTACTTGAGCGTGCGCTCGAGAACGCCAAACTGGTGCCGATCGATCGCGTGATCGACGAATTGGGCCAGGACTTGCAGATCGAAGAAGTCAGCGAAGCGTTGGCTGGTCAGATCGTCATCGACATCCGTCACCCGGATGCCGCTGAAGACGACCCGCTGGGCCTTGCTGGCATTGAGGTACAAACGATGCCGTTTTATGCATTGAACGCTCGTTTCAAGGAACTGGACCCTACTCGCCAGTACCTGCTGTATTGCGACAAAGGCGTGATGAGTCGCCTGCATGCCCACCATTTGCTCAGTGAGGGGCATGCCAATGTGCGCGTTTATCGACCGAGCTAAGTGCCCGGGGCTGTTTGCCTGTGGCCTGCGTCACCGGCCCCCCGACGCCGCCGTCAAGCTGTAACGGCTTTGCCGGACTCTACTGTTAATCGCTGCCAAGACTTGTCAGCACACCGAATCCTCTGATCGAGATACACAAGTGATCGAAAATCTACGCAACATCGCCATCATTGCTCACGTTGACCATGGTAAGACCACCCTGGTAGACAAACTCTTGCGTCAATCCGGCACCCTGGAGCGCAACGAGCTCAACGACGAGCGCGTGATGGACTCCAACGACCAGGAGAAAGAACGCGGTATTACCATTCTGGCGAAAAACACCGCCATCAACTGGAACGGCTACCACATCAACATCGTGGACACCCCGGGCCACGCCGACTTCGGCGGCGAAGTTGAACGCGTAATGTCGATGGTTGACTCCGTTCTGCTGCTGGTTGACGCTCAAGACGGCCCTATGCCGCAAACCCGTTTCGTGACCAAGAAGGCTTTCGAAGCCGGCCTGCGTCCAATCGTGGTGATCAACAAGGTTGACCGTCCAGGCGCACGTCCGGACTGGGTTCTGGACCAGATCTTCGACCTGTTCGACAACCTCGGTGCTACCGAAGAACAGCTGGACTTCAAAGTCGTCTACGCCTCGGCCCTGAACGGCATTGCCGGTCTGGAACACACCGACATGGCTGAAGACATGACCCCGCTGTACCAGTCGATCGTCGACAACGTACCTGCGCCGAAAGTCGACCGTGAAGGTCCGTTCCAGATGCAGATCTCCGCTCTGGACTACAACAGCTTCCTGGGTGTTATCGGCGTTGGCCGTATCGCTCGTGGCCGCATCAAGCCGAACACTCCGGTTGTTGCTATCGACGCCGACGGCAAGAAGCGTAACGGTCGTATCCTGAAGCTGATGGGTCACCACGGTCTGCACCGTATCGACGTTGAAGAAGCAGCTGCCGGCGACATCGTCTGCATCAGCGGCTTCGACCAGCTGTTCATCTCCGACACTCTGTGCGACCCACTGAACGTCGAAGCGATGAAGCCGCTGACCGTTGACGAACCAACCGTTTCCATGACCTTCCAGGTAAACGACTCGCCTTTCTGCGGTAAAGAAGGCAAGTTCGTGACGTCCCGTAACATCAAGGAACGTCTGGACAAGGAACTGCTCTACAACGTTGCCCTGCGCGTTGAAGAAGGCGACACCGCCGACAAGTTCAAAGTCTCCGGCCGTGGTGAGCTGCACCTCTCGGTACTGATCGAAACCATGCGTCGCGAAGGCTTCGAAATGGGTGTTGGTCGTCCGGAAGTGATCATCCGCATGGTTGACGGCGTGAAGCACGAACCGTACGAAAACGTGACCATCGACCTGCCAGAAGAATCGCAAGGTTCGATCATGGAACAGATCGGTATCCGTAAAGGCGACCTGACCAACATGGTTCCGGATGGCAAGGGCCGTGTGCGCCTTGAGTACAACATCCCGGCTCGTGGCCTGATCGGTTTCCGTAACGAGTTCCTGACCCTGACCTCCGGTGCAGGCATCCTGACCTCGATCTTCGACCGTTACGACGTGATGAAGTCCGGCGACATGTCCGGCCGTCAAAACGGCGTGCTGGTTTCGGTTGCTACCGGTAAGGCTCTGACTTACTCGCTGGAAACCCTGCAAGCTCGCGGCAAACTGTTCCTGGGTCACGGTGAAGACGTGTACGAAGGTCAAATCGTCGGCATCAACAGCCGCGACAACGACCTGGGCGTCAACCCAACCAAAGGCAAGAAGCTCGACAACATGCGTGCCTCGGGTAAAGACGAAACCATCGCTCTGGTTCCGCCTATCCGTTTCACCCTGGAACAAGCTCTGGAATTCGTTCAAGAAGACGAATTGTGCGAAGTCACTCCTAAGTCCATCCGTCTTCGCAAGAAGATCCTGGGCGAAAGCGAGCGTACCCGCGCTGCCAAGAAAGCCGGTAACTGAGTCTCGACTTAGTTAACTGCTAAAAAAACGCCCCCGACCGCAAGGTCGGGGGCGTTTTTGTTTGTCTGGGGTTTGTGCGGTGTCAGTTCGGGTCCCTTCGCGGGCAAGCCTCGCTCCTACGGGTTTTGCACGCGTCACAAGAACGGCGCATGACCTGTAGGAGCGAGGCTCGCCCGCGAAGGCGATCTATCCGGCAGCGTGATTGCAGATCAGAACTTCTCAAGCGTCCTACGGCTGGCGCTGCTCTCGCGCACCACTTCTTTAGGCTTGTATGCGCAATACCCCGGCCGTGGCCCGATTTTCGGGTGATTGCGGCAAGTGTCCGGGCGCTTTTCATAAATAGTGCACAGACGGCTCTTACGATCCAGGTACAGGCAATCGTTGTTGCTCATGCGCTGGAGGGTGAAGATCTCGGACTTCTGGTTGTAACGCTCGACGATCCCTTCCTTCTGCAAGCGCTTGGCAATGTTCTTTGGCGGCTCGCCGCGCTCGAACTCGTCGACGATGCCGATGCGGATCAGGTCCTTGATCTTGACCTCGACCGGCAGCGTGCAGCAGCTGGATACACACGAGCCGCACATCGGTGCAGAATATTTGGCCCAGGTATCGAGGCGATCGATCTCCGCAGCGGCGATCAGGTTGGACTTCATCATCGGTTGTTACCAGCGTGTGCATCAGGGCGCGCGATCATACCGGGACTGGTGGATTTTTGAACAACCTTTCGCCAGATTTTTTCTCCTTCGCTCAAATAACACCGTTAATCCGGCACGGCCCCTGCATTGATTCAGGCACATGACAATGTAATGCCGCCCTATCTCGCACTATCAGGAAAAACTGCCGAACCAGAGTCCCAACGGCCTGTCAGACCGTCTAGGCTCAACAACTCCACGCTCGCTCGAGGTCCTATCGATGACTCAAGAACCACTTGTTCGCGAAGCAGAGGTGGCCGCATTTCGCGATGCCGTCTTGACCAAACTCACCTACGCGGTGGGCAAAGACCCGGATCACGCCTTCGACCACGACTGGTTCGAAGCCATTGCGTTGGCAGCGCGCGATCACATGGTCGAGCACTGGATGGATCACACCCGGCAGATCTACCGCAAAGGTCAGAAACGGGTTTACTACCTCTCCCTGGAATTTCTCATCGGCCGGCTGCTCTACGACAGCCTGAGCAACCTTGGCCTGCTCGACGTCGCCCGCGAAGCGCTGACTGAACTCGGCGTCGACCTGGAACGTATCCGCCTGCTGGAGCCCGACGCGGCGCTGGGCAACGGCGGCCTCGGTCGTCTGGCAGCGTGCTTCATGGAAAGCATGTCGACCCTCGGCATCGCTGGCCACGGCTACGGTATTCGTTATGAACACGGCTTGTTCCGCCAGGCCATCGTTGACGGCTGGCAGCAGGAGCAAACCGAACACTGGCTGGACTTCGGCAACCCGTGGGAATTTGAACGGCCTGAAGTCGTGTACCCGATCGGCTTCGGCGGCAGTGTCGAAACCGTCACCGATGAAAACGGCAAGTCCAAGCAAGTCTGGTCCCCGGCGGAAACCGTGCGGGCCATTGCCTACGACACGCCGGTGGTCGGCTGGCGCGGGGCGAGCGTCAATACGCTGCGCCTGTGGCGTGCCCGCGCCATGGAAGATTTGCACCTGGAGCGCTTCAACGCCGGTGACCATTTGGGCGCTGTGGCCGAAGTCGCCCGGGCAGAAAGCATCTCCCGCGTGCTCTACCCGGCGGACAGCACCGAAGCCGGCCAGGAACTGCGCCTGCGACAGGAATACTTCTTTGTCGCCGCGTCCTTGCAGGACTTGCTGCGCCGCCATCGCAACATGCACACCTCGGTCCTGACCCTGGGCGACCACGCGGCGATCCAGCTCAACGACACGCACCCGTCAATCGCCGTGGCCGAACTGATGCGTCAGCTCGTCGACGTCTACGACGTGGCGTGGGATGCCGCATGGCAGGTCACTGTCGACACGCTCTCGTACACCAACCACACGCTGTTGCCGGAAGCGCTGGAAACCTGGCCGGTCGGTTTGATGGAGCGGATGCTGCCGCGGCACATGCAGATCATTTACCAGATCAACGCCCAGCACATCGATTCGCTGCGCGCCAAAGGCATTCACGACTTCGACGTGCTGCGCGCGGTGTCGCTGATCGAGGAAGACAACGGCCGCCGAGTGCGCATGGGCAACCTGGCGTTCCTCGGATCCCACAGCGTCAACGGCGTGTCCGCGCTGCACACGCAGCTGATGCGCAAAACCGTGTTCTCCGAACTGCACAAGCTCTATCCAGAGCGGATCAACAACAAGACCAACGGCATCACCTTCCGCCGCTGGCTCTACCAGGCCAACCCCGAGCTGACGTCGATGATGGTCGACGCCCTCGGCCCGGACCTGTTGGACAACGCTGAAGCACGCCTGAAGGAACTGGAGCCGTTTGCCGAGAAAGCTGCGTTCCGCAAAGCCTTCGCCGAGCAGCGGCTGCACAGCAAAAAAGCCCTGGCGTACCTGATTCATGAACGACTGGGGATCGCGGTCAACCCGGCGGCCATGTTCGACGTGCAGGTCAAGCGGATCCACGAATACAAACGCCAGTTACTCAACCTGATGCACACCGTGGCGTTGTACCAGGCGATTCGCGCCGAGCCGGAAATCGACTGGGTGCCGCGGGTGAAGATCTTCGCCGGCAAGGCGGCGGCCAGTTATCACCAGGCCAAGCTGATCATCAAGTTGACCAACGACATCGCCCGGGTGGTGAACAACGACCCGACGGTGCGCGGACTGCTCAAAGTGGTGTTCCTGCCCAACTACAACGTCAGCCTGGCGGAAAGCATCATTCCGGCGGCGGATTTGTCTGAGCAGATTTCCACCGCGGGCTTTGAAGCCTCGGGCACCAGCAACATGAAGTTCGGCCTCAACGGTGCGCTGACCATCGGCACCCTCGATGGCGCCAACGTCGAAATGTGCGAGTTCATCGGCCCCGAGCACATGTTCATCTTCGGCCTCAGTGCCCAGCAGGTTGAGGCGCGCAAGCAGAACCATGAGTTCAATGCGACGCCGGATATTGCCGCATCACACCGTTTGAATGACGTGCTGCAAGCGATTCGCGGCGGGGTGTTCTCGCCGGATGATCCGGCCCGTTACACCGGGTTGATCGACTCGCTGATCGATTACGACCGCTTCCTGGTCTGCGCCGATTTCGATTCCTATTGGGACGCGCAGATGCGCGTGGAAGCCCATTGGCATGATTCGCAAGCCTGGTGGCGTTCGGCGGTGTTGAATACTTCCCGGATGGGCTGGTTCTCGTCCGACCGGACCATTCGCGAGTACGCCACGGATATCTGGAAGGCATTGGAGTAACTTTTAGCAATAATTGCGAGCAAGGCCCGGCGGTTGTTGGGCCTGATCGATATACTAAGCCCCAGTTTCACCGGGCAGCAGGCACTGGCAATCCATTGTGGGAGCGAGCCTGCTCGCGAAAGCGGTCTGACATTCAACGTCAATGCTGAATGTCATGGCCCCTTCGCGAGCAGGCTCGCTCCCACAGGTTTGTGTGGTTTCACACTAGACTCAGCCAGAGACTGCTTCACCCGGATTCGCCCCGCAGCGGGGCCGCTTAGGGATATCGACCATGCAATGGATGTTCATGCTGATTGGGCTGGTGCTGGGTTGGATACTCGATGAGTCATTCAGCGATGCGCTATTGGGTGCGCTGCTCGGGTTGGGAGTAGGGCAGGCCATTCGTATCGGCCGCCTGGATTCAGAAGCGACCGAGCAGCGTCGACTGCTGGAGCAGTCGCAGGTTGCGCTCAATGGCGTGCAGCAACGCCTGGCATTGTTGGAGGTGCCGGGCGTCACAACGCCTGAAACCAGCGAGCCGGTTGCCAGCGAAGCCGCTCCGTCGCCTGACTTCACCCTCGATGACATTCCTGTCGAAACCCCCGAGCTGATCTGGGATCTTCCGCCCGAACTCGAGCCGATGAGCGCAACGGCAGCGCAAACCAGCCGTCCGCTGCCCGACGATGTCTGGAAACCCGAGCCTGTTACCCGCGAACCGCAACAACCCGCCGTCCCGCGTGGCCCGAACTTCATCGAGCGGGCCATCAGCGGCGCTCGCAACTGGCTGTTCGGCGGCAACACCGTGCTGCGGGTCGGCGTGGTGCTGTTGTTCCTCGGTCTGGCGTTCTTGCTGCGGTATGCCACCGAAGGCATGGTGGTGCCGATCGAACTGCGTTACGCCGGGGTTGCGGCCGCTGCGTTGGGCTTGCTTGGTCTGGGTTGGTGGCTCAGGACACGCAATAGCAATTACGCGCTGATGCTGCAAGGCACCGGCATCGCCGTGTTGTACCTGACGGTGTTTGCCGCGATGCGCCTGCACCCGCTGCTCGATCCAAGCGCCGCCCTGGGCCTGCTGGTCGCGGTCACGGTGTTCTCGGCGATTCTCGCCATCACCCAGGATGCGTTGGGCCTGGCCGCGGCCGCTGCACTCGGCGGCTTCGCGGCACCGATCCTGACTTCCACCGGCGCCGGCAACCACGTCGCGCTGTTCAGCTACTTCGCCTTGCTCAACGCCGGCATCCTCGCCATCGCCTGGTTCAAGGCCTGGCGACTGCTGAACCTGATCGGTTTCGTCGGCACCTTCGGCATCGGTTTCGCCTGGGGCCTGCGCTCCTACACACCGGAATTGCTGTGGAGCACCGAACCGTTCCTGGTGCTGTTCTTCCTGATGTACCTGGCCATCGGTCTGCTGTTTGCCCGGCGCAAGTTGCTGGAGATGAGCGACGCCCCCGAGGACGGCAGCCGCGAGGCGCTGCTGCGCTGGTCGGTGCGCAAGGGCGATTACGTCGACGGCACGATGCTGTTCGGCCCGCCGCTGGTGGGCTTCGGATTGCAGTTCGCGCTGGTTCAGCATTTGGAGTTTGCCGCAGCGTTCAGTGCCTTGGCCTTGGGCATGATCTACATGGGCCTGGCGCGTTTCCTGATGGGCGGCCGCGCATTGCTGCTCGCGGAAACCTGCCTGGCGCTGGGCGTGATCTTCGCCAGCCTGGCGATTCCGCTGGGGCTCGACGCGCGCTGGACGGCTGCCGCTTGGGCGGTCGAGGGCGCGGGCATTTTCTGGCTCGGCCTGCGTCAGCAACGACCGCTGGCTCGTGCGTTTGCCTTGCTGCTGCAACTGGGCTCGGCCATCGCGTTTGTCAGCGAATTGCGCATCGGCGACGGCAGTTTGCTCGACGGCGCTCCGCTTGGCGCGTTGATGCTCGGCGTGGCGTTGTTGTTCAGCTTCTATCAATTGCGCAAAGCCCTGCCCGAACAGACATCGGAATGGGAGCGCAAAGGGCGGCCGGTGTTGGCTTGCCTGGGCCTGACCTTCCTCTATCTGTTGGCGCCATTGTTCTTCCTGACCCACGGCACCGCCATCAGTTGGGCGCTGGCGGGGTTGGCGACGTTGTTTGTCGGCTTGCGCCTGCAATCGCGCACGTTCCTGTTCACCGCGTTTGCTGTCCAGTTGCTCGGCGGTGCGCTGTTCCTGCTGCGCTTGCAAGGTTCCAGCGGTGAGTCTGGCGCCGTGTTCAGCGCGGGTTGGAGCGGTTTGCTCAGCGCCTCCCTGATTGGCTTCGCGCTGATCGCCGGCATGTTGCTCGCCGCGCGTGATGAGATGGTGCGCAGCGATGTCCGGCTACTGCGCGGCTTGTCGGTGGTGTTGCTGGCGGGTCTGGTGCTGATCAATCTGGCGGTGCTGTTCGTGCTGCCCTGGCAGACCGCGAGTGCGGTGTGGGCGGCCAGTGGCTTGTTCATCATATGGCTGAGCCTGTACCTCAAGCAGCGCGTGAGTTTTGTCTTCGGTTTGCTTTTGCAGTTGATTGGCGGCGCGGCGTTCCTGTTCGCGGGGCCGGACCTGCTCGGGCCGCTGGCCAGCGAAGGGTTGAAACCTCTGGCCCACAGCGGTTTCTGGACGCCGCTGGTGTTGGGCCTGGCCGCGATGGTCGGAGCGTGGCGCTTGCAACTTGGCAACCATGCCTCGGCGTTTGATGTGCTGAGCTTGCAGCGTTTGTCCGAAGTGTTGCTGGTGTGGGGCGCAGGCTGGTGGGCGCTGGCGTGGATCAGCGAAGTGCTGCGTTTTGCACCGCTGAATCTGCAAGCAACCTTGTTGCTGGCGGTTGCCGCCTTGAGCGTGGCGCTGTGGGCGGTGTTGGCGCTGCGCTTGAATTGGTCGTCGCTGGGCCTGCTTTGCACCTTGCTGATGCCCGCTGCCGGTCTGGTACTGCTCGCCGCGTGGCACTCGCGTTATCACCCGGCAGCCAATTTCGGTTGGCTGGTGTGGGCGGCCGTGTTCGTTGTGCATTTCATCTCCCTGCGACGTCTGGCGCCGATGTTGCCGGCGCGTGCCCTGAGCACCGCTCATGTGCTCGGCTGCTGGCTGTTGATCGGTGTGCTGGCCTTGGAGCTGCGTTACGGTTTGCTGCTGTTGTCCGAGCAGTACAACGCCTGGCGCTGGCTGGGTTGGGCGATCCTGCCGAGTCTGTATCTGGTGCTGATGGCGGCGCCACGGAATGGGCCTTGGCCTGTTTCGGCGTATCCACGCGAGTACCGTTTCTATGCGGCGGCACCGTTGGCGCTGCTGATGCTCGGCTGGTTCTGGCTGGCGAATATCGTCAGCGACGGCACGGCCGAGCCGCTGCCCTATGTGCCGCTGGTCAATCCGTTGGAGTTGGGTCTGCTGTTTGCGCTGTTCGGCGTCTACGTCTGGTCCCGTAGCGCCGTGACGCAACTGGCGATTCGCAAAGATTACATAGCGCACGCCACGCAACTGATCGCCGGAGTCTCGCTGTTCGCGTTCTTCACCGCACTGGTGATGCGCACCGCGCACCATTGGGGCGGTGTGCCGTTCGAGCTCGATGCGTTGCTTGAATCGATGCTGGTGCAGGCGGGGCTGTCCATCGTCTGGACCCTGATGGCGCTGAGCCTGATGATCGGCGGCCATCTGCGTCATCGCCGTGAAGTCTGGCTGATCGGCGCCGCGCTGATTGGCGTGGTGGTGGCCAAACTGTTCTTTGTCGAACTGAGTAACCGTGGCGGCCTTGCGCGGATTGTGTCGTTTATCGGCGTCGGCGTGTTGCTGCTGGTGGTGGGCTATTTCGCGCCGCTGCCGCCCAAGCGCGCCGAGGCTGCGCGCCAAGGCGGAGCCGACGCTGAAAGGCCGGCCCCTGAAACCGAAGGAGTGTCGTCTTGAGTCAGAAGTTGAACCTGGGCTGGTTGGGCGCTGTTGCGTTGGGTGTGGCGCTGTCCGCCAGCGCTCAGGAAAAACCGGCGGACTTTGCCACGCACGTGCCGTTGTCGGTGAACGGCGAAGGGCCTTGGTATCGCCTCGAATTGCCCTTGAGCGTGCAACTGAATGCGCGGCAAACGGACCTCAGCGATGTTCGCGTGTTCAACGCTGCCGGTGAGGCCCAGGCCTACGCCTTGGCGCGCGAGGCGGCGTCAACCCGGGAAAATCGCACGCTGACCGATGTGAAGTGGTTCCCGCTGTACACCTCGGCGGACGCCACGGAGCGTGCGCCGGGCATCCGCGTGCAATCGAGCGAGAACGGCACGTTGGTCGAAGTGCAACCGTCCAGTCAGCTGGAGGCGGGCGAAGAAGTGCTGCGCGGCTGGTTGCTCGACGCCAGCGCCATCAAGGCGCCGTTGCAGCAGTTGATCCTCGACTGGACCAGCGAGCGCGATGGCTTTCAGCGTTTCACCATCGAGGCCAGCGACGACTTGCAGCATTGGCAGTCGTGGGGCGAAGGCCAGGTGGCGCGGCTGACGTTTGCCGATGAACGGGTCGAGCAGCATGAAGTCGGCTTGCCGGGGCAATCGGCGCGTTATCTGCGCCTGCTGTGGAATTCACCGCAATTGGCACCGACGCTGACGTCTGCGCAGCTGCAAAGCGCGAGTCCCCGCAGTCTGCCGCTGCCGTTGGTCTGGTCGCAGCCGCTGGCGGGCAGCAGCGTGAAGGCGGGTGAGTACACCTGGCAGTTGCCGATGGGGCTGAATGTCGAGCGGGTCCAGGTCGAGCTGAGTCAGCCCAACAGCCTGGCGCCGGTGACGTTGTCCGGTCGTCGCGAAAGCAGCCTGCCGTGGCAGCCGCTGACCAGCGGTTTGCTCTATCGCCTGACCCAGAGTGGCCAGGACGTGGTGCAGAACGAATTGCAGCTGTCGGGGCAAACCGTGCAGCAGTTGAAGCTGGTCGTGGATGAGCGCGGCGGTGGCTTGGGTGCTGAAGCGCCGACGTTGAAGTTTGCTGTGCGCTCGATGCAATTGGTGTTCCTGGCGCGTGGGGCGGGGCCTTATACGCTGGCGCTGGGGAGTGCGACGGTGAAGGCGGCGAACCTGCCGTTGTCGACGCTGATCCCGGATTACAGCGCGGCCAAGTGGGCGGCGCTGGGCAAGGCTTCGGTGGAGGGTGCGGCGGTGGTGAGCAACTCTTCCACGGTGACGGCGGCCGCGACAGCGGACACGGACTGGAAGAAGTTCGGGTTGTGGGGGGTGTTGCTGCTGAGCGTGCTGTTTCTCGCAGCGATGGCGTTCAGTTTGCTGCGCAAGCCCCCCGTTAAACCCTGAACCTGTGGCGAGGGAGCTTGCTCCCGTTCGGCTGCGAAGCAGTCGTGACTTCGGCGGCTGCATGTTCTCGGACAAATGGCGGCGAATGCTTCAGGGGGCCGCTTCGCACCCCAACGGGAGCAAGCTCCCTCGCCGCCATAGAGTTCATTTACGGCTACGCTCAACCCCGCGCATGAACTCTATTGGGCGTATCACGTCTGATAGGAGGAAATGCGCCTCGACTCGCGTTAAACTGCGCGGGTTTTTAGCCCCCAATTCCACCGGAGCCTTCCATGTCCCGCGTTACCCTGAGTCGCTATTTGATTGAGCAGACCCGTAGCAACAACACCCCTGCCGATCTGCGTTTCCTGATCGAAGTGGTGGCGCGTGCTTGCAAGGAAATCAGCCACGCCGTGTCCAAGGGCGCCCTGGGCGGCGTTCTGGGCAGCATGGGCACTGAAAACGTCCAAGGCGAAGTGCAGAAGAAGCTTGATGTGATGTCCAACGACATCCTGCTCGAAGCCAACGAATGGGGCGGTCACCTGGCCGGTATGGCATCCGAAGAAATGGATAATGCCTACCAGATCCCGGGCAAATACCCGAAAGGCGCGTACCTGCTGGTATTCGACCCACTGGATGGTTCGTCGAACATCGACATCAACGCGCCGGTCGGTACGATCTTCTCGGTGCTGCGTTGCCCGAACGAATACCTGACCCAGAACGAGCCTTTGAACGAAAAGGCCTTCCTGCAGCCAGGCACTCAGCAGGTTGCCGCCGGTTATGCGATTTACGGTCCACAGACCATGCTGGTGCTGACCCTGGGCAATGGCGTGAAGGGCTTTACCCTGGACCGTGAAATGGGCAGCTTCGTGCTGACCCATGAAGACATCACGATCCCTGAGTCCACGCAGGAATTTGCGATCAACTCGTCCAACAAGCGTCACTGGGAAGCGCCGGTACAACGTTATGTCGACGAATTGCTGGCTGGCGATGAAGGCCCGCTGAAAAAGAACTACAACATGCGCTGGGTCGCGGCGATGGTTGCCGACGTACACCGTATCCTGACCCGTGGCGGTCTGTTCATGTACCCACGCGACAACCGCGAGCCGTCCAAGCCGGGCAAACTGCGTCTGATGTACGAAGCCAACCCGATGTCGTTCCTGGTTGAGCAGGCTGGCGGCGCTTCCACCGATGGCCATCAGCGCATCCTCGACATCAAGCCTGAGGGCTTGCACCAGCGTGTTGCGGTGTTCCTCGGTTCGAAAGAAGAAGTCGCACGCGTCACGGCTTACCACAAGGAATAAACCATGACCGCGCCCTGGCAGCCGTTGCTCGAGTGGTGGTTCGGAACCTTCGAATCCCCCCAAGACATAGCGGCTGACAAGGGCAAGTTATGGTTCGGCAAGCGCGACATCCAGGACCTCGAAGCGCAGACGCGTTTCGGGGACTGGGTCGAGCAGGCACTGGCCGGCGGATTGACTGAGTGGGCGCAACGCCCCGAAGGTTGGCTGGCCCTGGTGCTGCTGCTCGATCAGCTCCCGCGAATGATCTTTCGCGACACCCCCAAATCCTTTTCAGGCGATCTCAGGGCTCAGGCACTGGTGGCGCAAGGCATTGCTGCGGATTTCGATCGGCAGTTGCGGCCGATTCAGCGGGTGTTTATCTACCTGGTGTTTGAACATTGCGAGAATCTGGCGGTGCAGAACGAGGCGGTTTCGCGGTACATCGATCTGGTTGCGCAACAGCCTGAGAGTGATCGGGCACTGTTTATCGACTATCTGAACTATGCCGAGAAGCATCAGCAGGTGATTGCGCGGTTTGGGCGGTTTCCGCACAGGAATGCGGTGTTGGGAAGGGAGTCTACGGCTGAAGAGCTGGCGTTTCTTTCCGGGCCCGGTTCTCGCTTTTAGTTTTCTGCTGTAGCTGATGCCGCCATCGCCAGCAGGCTGGCTCCCACATTGGGTTTGTGTCGTTCACAATCCCCTGTGGGAGCCAGCCTGCTGGCGATGGGGCCAGTGAAAGCCGCTTAAATCCGGAAGCTGCCCACCAACTGCTTCAACCGTGCCGCCTGCTGCTCAAGGTCCGCACATGCACGCAACGTCGACTGCAAGTTCTCCACCCCTTCCTGGTTCAACGTATTGATCTCGGTAATGTCGACATTGATCGACTCCACCACAGCGGTCTGCTCTTCAGTCGCGGTCGCCACGGACTGGTTCATCCCGTCGATCTCCCCAATACGCTGGGTCACGCTGCCCAGACGCTCACCGGCCTGGTTGGCGATGCCGACGCTGCTTTCGCTCTGGCGCTGGCTGTCGGTCATGGTGCTCACCGCTTCCCGGGCGCCGACTTGCAGTTCCTCGATCATCTTCTGCACTTGCTGCGCCGAATCCTGAGTGCGATGGGCGAGGTTGCGCACTTCGTCCGCAACCACGGCAAAACCACGTCCGGCTTCACCGGCGCGGGCAGCTTCGATGGCGGCGTTCAATGCCAGCAAATTGGTTTGCTGCGAGATGCTGGTGATCACTTCCAGAATCTGCCCGATGTTCACCGTGTTGCTGTTGAGCGTTTCGATGTTGCCGCACGAATCGCTGATCTTCGCCGAGAGCTGCTGCATCGCCGCGATGGTTTTATCCACCACGTGCTGACCTTCTTCGGCCAATGCGCGGGCATCGCTCGAATGCTGGGAGGCGAGGGCGGCGTTCTGGGCAATTTCCTGGGCGGCAGCGCCCAGTTCGTTGATCGCTGCAGCCACGCTGCTGGTGCGCGAGGCTTGCTGATCGGAATTGAACATTGACGAGTTCGACGCGGCAACCACACGCAAGGCGACTTCGTTGACCTGGCCGGTGGCCGAAGACACTTCGCGGATCGAGGTGTGAATACGTTCCACGAAGCGGTTGAACGAGGTGCCCAAGGCACCGAATTCATCGTGGCCGTGGATGGTCAGGCGTTTGGTCAGGTCACCTTCGCCTTCGGCGATGTCATGCATGGCGCGGCCCATGGTCAGCAGCGGCTGCATCAGAAAGCTGATCAACATGCCCAGCAACGCGATGATGATGACAACGGCGATGACCATGGCAATGATCGCCGAGGTACGGAATTCGCTGAGCATCGAGAACGCGGTGTCCTGGTCCAGCACCAGCGCCACGTACCAGTCGGCCGAGGGCACACCGTTGACGTGGGTAAAGGAGATGAACTGGGTCTTGCCGTCGAGCTCGACTTCTTTCATGCCCGGGCTGACTTTTGGTGCGCCGTTCGGGTAGGCCTCGGCGAGGCTCTTGAGCACCAGTTTGCTGTCCGGGTGGATCAGGATCTTGCCGTCGGCGCTGACGATGAACGCGTGGCCGTGACCGCCGAAGTTCAGCGAGTTGATGATTGCGCTGACGCTCGACAGGTCGATGTCCGCGCCGGCGACGCCGATCATCTGGCTCTGATGCTGCACCGGCGTGGCCACGGTGATCACCAGTTTGCCGGACGAGGCGGCGATGTACGGTTCGGTGACGATGGTCTGTTGCGCGCTGTTGGCCGCCTTGTACCAGCCACGTGCGCGAGGATCGTAGTCTGCCGCACGATTGCCCGCCGGGATCGAGAACATCACGCCGTCAGTGCCACCGAAGTAGCTCAGCTGGAAGTTGCCGGTGTAGGCCGGCAAGTCGATGGCGCGTTTGAGGCTGGCGGGTGTGCTGCCGTCCACTGTGATCTGCTGGGACAACGATTGCAGCAACTGGATGCGGCTTTCCAGCCAGGTCTGGATGTTGCGGGTGGTCAGGCTGCCGAGTTCCTGCATCGAGGATTCGGTACTGCTGCGCAAGGTCTGGCGCTGACGGTAGTCGTTGAACAGGATGAAGCAGGCAAACGCAACAGCGACCACGAGGGCGGCTGCCAGCAGGATCTTGTGGCTGAATTTCATGTTTCTGGTCATTAAGTGCACTACCGCGGAGGGGCTGGTCAGCGAGGGGGCGTCAATTTGCCACAGTCGAGGGCTTTGCGCTGCTTCTATGTCGACTGGCCAGCGCCAAAGATTAGGCGTGTTTTTGCGAAAACCGATGAAATACTCAGCGGCGCAGGAAAGTTGCTGATTTTTCGAAAAAAGGCAGACGAGCGGCCCGATAAATAGCCGGGCGGTCGGGGAACCAGATGGGGGTTTTCTCTTCTAAGCTTCTGCTTGGCAGCCATGCCATTCCCCCCTCGCCCCAGGAGCTACACCATGTCGCTGCGTTCTATCGCCCTGCTCTCGTTCTGCGTGTTGTTGGCCGCATGCAGCAAGGTCAATCAGGAAAACTATTCGAAACTGTCGGCCGGCATGCCCAAGGCAGAGGTTGAAGCCTTGTTGGGTAAAGCCACTGATTGCTCGGGCGCGCTCGGCATGTCCAGTTGCACCTGGGGTGACAAGAACAGCTTTATCAGCGTGCAGTACGCCGGTGACAAAGTACTGATGTTTTCCGGCCAAGGCCTGAAGTAATCCGGGGCTACGCGCCCACGGGAGAAAAACAATGAAGCGGTTATTGATACTCCTTTTTGCCGGCCTGGTATTGGCCGGCTGCGCCACTTCTGGCACAGATCCGTTGGCGCCGAAAACCGTCAACAGCGTCAATCTCAAGAAATACCAGGGCACCTGGTACGAGTTGGCCCGCCTGCCGATGTATTTCCAACGCAACTGCGCACAATCCGAAGCCCATTACACGCTCAATCCTGACGGCAAGGTGCAGGTGCTGAACCGCTGCCTGACGGCGGACTGGCAATGGGAAGAGGCCAAGGGCACGGCTTATCCACAAGTGCCGGGCAAGACCGACAAGTTGTGGGTCGAGTTCGATACCTGGTTCTCGCGCTTGCTGCCAGGTGTGGCGAAGGGGGAATACTGGGTGCTTTACGTCAGCGACGATTACAAGACCGCCATCGTCGGTGACCCGAGCCGCAAGTACCTGTGGCTGCTGTCGCGCACGCCGACGGTCAACGGTGTAGTGCGTGAAGAACTGCTGAGCAAGGCGCGTCAGCAAGGCTACGACACTACGCGGCTGATCTGGCGCGCGTCGGATACGCAGATGGCCAAGACCTCGAACTGACGGCTAGTAAAGAACAAATGTGGGAGCGAGCCTGCTCGCGATAGCGGAGTATCAGTCAACACTTCTGTTGAATTTGATCGCCCTGTCGCGAGCAGGCTCGCTCCCACATTTCGTTTGTGTCAGCCCAGGAGGTCGCGCAGGACTTGGGTAAACGCCCGATTGCTTTCTTCTTCTGCTGCATGACGCCCGCCACGCACCACCCACTGGCCATTGACCAGCACATCGCGCACCTGGCGATCGCCGCCGGCAAACAACCAACGATTGAGAATCCCGTCACCGCTGGCCGTTGCCAGGTACGGATCGTTGCCGTCCAGCACCAGCCAATCCGCACGTTTACCAACTTCCAGTGCACCGATCGGCTGCCCCAGCGCCTGAGCGCCGCCATCCAGCGCAGCGTCATATAGCGTGCGGCCAACCATCGGCTGATCCGCGCCATACAGCCGATTACGCCGCTGATCGCGCAGGCGCTGGCCGTATTCCAGCCAACGCAACTCTTCCACAACGCTCAATGACACATGGCTGTCGGACCCGATACCCATGCGTCCACCCTGCGCGAGGAAATCCACCGCCGGAAAAATCCCGTCGCCGAGGTTGGCTTCGGTGGTCAGGCACAGACCGGCGATGGCGCGACTCTTGGCCATCAACGTGACTTCTTCCGGATTGGCATGGGTCGCGTGGACCAGGCACCAGCGCTGATCGATTTCTGTATTTTCGTACAGCCATTGCAGAGGACGACGACCGCTCCAACTCAGGCAGTCATCGACTTCCTTCTGCTGTTCAGCGATATGAATGTGCACCGGGCACTGCTTGTCGCTGGCCGCCAGCACTTCGCTGATCTGCTGCGGTGTTACCGCGCGCAACGAGTGGAAACACAAGCCCAGCGACTGCGCCGGTTGCTGCGCCAGGATCGGCTGCAAACGCGACTGAAGCGTGAGGTAGTTCTCGGTGCTGTTGATGAAGCGGCGCTGACCGTCGTTCGGCGCCTGGCCGCCGAAACCGGAATGGCTGTAAAGCACCGGAAGCAAGGTCAGACCGATACCGGCGGAACTGGCCGCCTGGCTGATGCGCAGCGCCAGTTCGGCCGGATCAGCGTAAGGCTGGCCGTTGGTGTCGTGATGCACATAATGAAATTCCGCGACCGAGGTGTAACCGGCCTTGAGCATTTCGATGTACAGCTGGCGGGCGATGACGCCGAGTTGATCCGGGCTGATTTTTCCGACGAGGCGATACATCAAGTCGCGCCAGGTCCAGAAACTGTCATTCGGATTGCCCGCCACTTCCGCCAGCCCGGCCATGGCCCGCTGGAAGGCGTGGGAATGCAGATTCGGCATCCCCGGCAGCAGCGGACCGCTCAGCCGTTCGGCGCCATCTGCGTTGGAATCGGCCTGGATATGGGTCAAAACGCCCTCGGCGCTGACCTCAAGACGTACATTGTTGGCCCATCCACTAGGCAGCAGCGCGCGTTCGGCAAAGAAGGCGGACATGGTTCAGAACCCCATCGTGTGTTATTTGTATATACATATACAGACGTTTGCCTGCTCGGTAAACTCCGGCAAGCTAGCGACTTCTAACAGACGACCAAGGATTAACCGTGCCGACTCCGCCCCCAGTGTCACCGTTGGCCGCGAACATGGGCGACAGTCCGGCGCCCTTGTACGCCCGCGTCAAACAGATGATCACCCAGCAAATCGACAGTGGAAACTGGCCGCCGCACTACCGCGTTCCGTCGGAAAGCGAGCTGGTCAGCCAACTCGGTTTCAGCCGCATGACCATCAACCGCGCCCTGCGCGAGATGACCGCCGACGGTCTGCTGGTGCGTATGCAAGGTGTCGGCACGTTCGTCGCCGAGCCGAAAAGCCAGTCCGCGCTGTTTGAAGTGCACAACATCGCCGACGAAATCGCCTCCCGTGGCCATCGCCATACCTGCAAGGTGATCACCCTCGAAGAAGAGGCCGCCGGTTCCGAGCGCGCTTTGGCGCTGGACATGCGCGAAGGCCAGCGGGTTTTCCATTCGCTGATCGTGCATTTCGAAAACGACATTCCGGTGCAAATCGAAGACCGTTTCGTCAACGCGCTGGTGGCGCCGGACTACCTCAAGCAGGACTTCACCCTGCAAACGCCTTACGCCTATCTGAACCAGGTCGCGCCGCTGACCGAAGGCGAGCACGTGGTCGAGGCGATTCTGGCCGAGGCCTCAGAGTGCAAATTGCTGCAGATTGAAAAGGGCGAGCCGTGCCTGCTGATTCGTCGCCGCACCTGGTCCGGCCGCCAGCCGGTAACCGCCGCCCGTTTGATCCACCCTGGTTCCCGTCATCGTCTGGAAGGTCGGTTTCATAAATGAATGTAACGAAGATTCTACGCGCAAAAGATTACCCGCGAATGCCGTGGAAAAACGGCGGTGGCAGCACCGAAGAAATCACCCGCGATGCGGGGACCGGGCTTGACGGCTTCGGCTGGCGCCTGTCGATTGCCGATATCGCCGAATCCGGCGGATTCTCGACGTTCGTCGGCTATGAGCGGGTGATCACCGTGTTGCAAGGCGACGGTATGACCTTGCGGGTTGACGGCCAGGACACGCCTCCATTGTTACCGTTGGAGCCTTTTGCGTTCAGCGGCGAAAGCCACGTGATCTGCACCTTGCTGGGCGGGCCGATTCGCGACTTCAACCTGATTTATGCGCCCCAGCGTTACTACGCGCGGTTGCAGTGGCTGGCCGGTGAGCAGCAGTTTTTCAGCTCGGCTGGCACCGTGCTCATATTTAGTGTCACTGACGAGCTTGTCGTGAAGGTCGGCAACAGCGCCTCGCAACTCGGTCGCCATGATTGCCTGCAACTCGGTGGTAACTCCGGCCTGCTGGAAGTTTCCAGTAACGGCCCGTGCTGTGTGATCGAGCTGACTGCACGCTGATCCAATACCACCACTGATCGTTCCCACGCAGAGCTTGGGAGCGATCAACTGATTCGAAACTGCGCACCACTTTGTTACCGAACGCCCCAGCGTGGCGCAAAACCATGCCCAAGTAACAGCAGTCACCCCCCCTCGCAAAATCCCCCGAAAAATTTCATCGTTGCCAGAACCCTTGATCCAGGCGCGTTCCAGCCCGTTTAAAACTTTTCTTGAACGGCCCTCCAACAAGTTGGCCGCTTGATTGCATATGCTTGTATGTACAAGTAAAGACGTATGCGTATGAGTCGACCGAGACTCCTCGCAACGTCCACTGATTCGCTTGTGGCGCAACAGTGCGCACAGGCTGGCTTACCCACCGCCAGGGTTGGTTTGGATTGATCGCTGAGGAGTCTTTTTCGTGACTGACAATACCCAGAAACCTACTAAATACCGTGATGTTGAAATCCGTGCCGCCCGCGGTAACAAGCTGACCGCCAAGAGCTGGCTGACCGAAGCGCCGCTGCGCATGCTGATGAACAACCTCGACCCGGAAGTTGCCGAGAACCCTAAAGAACTGGTGGTTTACGGTGGTATCGGTCGTGCGGCGCGTAACTGGGAATGCTACGACAAGATCGTCGAAAGCCTGACCAACCTGAATGACGACGAGACCCTGCTGGTGCAATCCGGCAAGCCGGTCGGCGTGTTCAAGACACACACCAATGCTCCGCGCGTGCTGATTGCCAACTCCAACCTGGTGCCACACTGGGCGAGCTGGGAGCACTTCAACGAACTCGACGCCAAAGGCCTGGCCATGTACGGCCAGATGACCGCCGGCAGCTGGATTTACATCGGCAGCCAGGGCATCGTCCAGGGCACTTACGAAACCTTCGTCGAAGCCGGTCGCCAACATTACAACGATGACCTGAAAGGTCGTTGGGTCCTGACCGCAGGCCTCGGCGGCATGGGTGGCGCTCAGCCTCTGGCTGCAACCCTGGCCGGTGCTTGCTCGCTGAACATCGAATGCCAACAGGTGAGCATCGATTTCCGCCTGAACAGCCGCTATGTCGATGAACAAGCCACCGACCTCGACGACGCCCTGGCCCGCATCGAAAAATACACCAAGGAAGGCAAGGCGATTTCCATCGCGCTGCTGGGTAACGCGGCAGAAATCCTGCCGGAACTGGTCAAGCGCGGCGTGCGCCCGGACATGGTCACCGACCAGACCAGCGCCCACGACCCGCTCAACGGTTACCTGCCAGCCGGCTGGACCTGGGAAGAGTACCGCGCTCGCGCCAAGACCGAGCCTGCTGCCGTGGTCAAAGCCGCCAAGCAATCGATGGCCGTGCACGTTAAAGCGATGCTCGAATTCCAGAAAATGGGTATTCCGACCTTCGACTACGGCAACAACATCCGTCAGATGGCGCAAGAAGAAGGCGTCGAGAACGCATTCGACTTCCCGGGTTTCGTACCGGCTTACATCCGTCCGCTGTTCTGCCGCGGCATCGGTCCATTTCGTTGGGCTGCACTGTCGGGTAACGCTGAAGACATCTACAAGACCGACGCCAAGGTCAAAGAACTGATCCCGGACGACGCCCACCTGCACAACTGGCTGGACATGGCCCGCGAGCGCATCAGCTTCCAGGGGCTGCCGGCCCGAATCTGCTGGGTTGGCCTGGGCCAGCGCGCCAAGCTGGGTCTGGCGTTCAACGAAATGGTGCGCAGCGGCGAGTTGTCCGCGCCGATCGTGATCGGTCGCGACCACCTGGACTCCGGTTCGGTCGCCAGCCCGAACCGCGAAACCGAATCGATGCAGGATGGCTCCGACGCCGTGTCCGACTGGCCACTGCTCAACGCCTTGCTCAACACTGCGAGCGGCGCGACCTGGGTTTCCCTGCACCACGGCGGCGGCGTCGGCATGGGCTTCTCCCAGCATTCGGGCATGGTGATTGTCTGCGACGGTACTGACGAAGCGGCCGAGCGTATCGCTCGCGTCCTGCACAACGACCCGGCCACCGGTGTCATGCGTCACGCCGATGCCGGTTACCAGATCGCGATCGACTGCGCCAAGGAACAAGGGCTGAACCTGCCGATGATTACCGGCAAATAAACCAGGCTTTGGCCTGATGCAAAACCTGTAGGAGTGAGCGATACGGCGCCCCGCATCGCTCGCTCCTACAGGGATCACCAACACCGACAAACAATCCACAGAGGTTGAACAATGGCTGTTAATGACGATCGTGCAGGCAGTAAACCGTTGATCGAGACACGTTCGATCGACTACATCCCGGAAGCGGAAAGACACGGTCGTCTGTTAAGCCAGTTCACCCTGTGGATGGGTGCCAACCTGCAGATCACCGCGATTGTCACCGGGGCGCTCGCCGTGGTGCTGGGCGGTGATGTGTTCTGGTCGCTGATCGGTCTGCTGATCGGTCAACTGCTGGGCGGTGGCGTGATGGCGTTGCATGCAGCGCAAGGGCCAAAACTTGGCCTGCCGCAGATGATCTCCAGCCGCGTACAGTTCGGCGTTTATGGTGCGGCCATCCCAATCGTGCTGGTCTGCCTGATGTACCTGGGCTTCACCGCAACGGGAACCGTGCTTTCCGGCCAGGCGCTGGGCCAGTTGTTTGGCGTCAGCGACAGCGTCGGTATCCTCATCTTCGCCAGTGTCATCGTGCTGGTCACGGTGCTCGGTTATCGGGTGATCCATTTCATCGGCCGTGTCGCCAGCGTCATCGGCGTGATTGCCTTTGTTTATCTGTTCAGCCGTCTGATGAGCCAGACTGATGTGGGTGCACTCCTGCAAATCCGCCACTTCAGCTGGAGCAGCTTCCTGCTTGCGGTGTCCCTCGCGGCATCCTGGCAGATCGCCTTCGGTCCTTACGTGGCTGACTACTCGCGCTACCTGCCGAGCAAGACTTCCTCGGTGAAAACCTTTTTCGCCGCTGGCGCGGGTTCGGTGATTGGTGCACAGGTGGCGATGATCCTCGGCGTGTTTGCCGCCGCTTCGGCCAACGGACAATTCGCCGGCCACGAAGTGGCCTATATCGTGGGTCTGGGCGGCACCGGTGCCACCGCTGCGCTGCTGTATTTCAGCATCGCGTTCGGCAAGGTCACCATCTCCACGCTGAACTCCTACGGCAGCTTCATGTGCATCGCGACCATCATCAGCGGTTTCCGTGGTCACCTGCAGGTATCGCGCTTGCAACGTCTGGTGTTCGTGCTGTTCATCGTCGGTACGGCCACCCTGATCGCGTTGCTCGGTCAGCACTCGTTCCTCGGTGCGTTCAAGTCCTTCATCCTGTTCCTGCTGGCGTTCTTTACGCCATGGAGCGCGATCAACCTGGTGGACTACTACTGCATCACTCGCGAGCGTTATGACGTGCCGGCGCTGGCCGATCCAAAGGGTCGCTATGGCCGTTGGAACCCACTCGGCATCAGCATCTATGTCTTCGGTGTGCTGGTACAACTGCCGTTCATCGCCACCAAGTTCTATACCGGTCCGCTGGTGGAAACCCTGGGTGGTGTGGATATTTCCTGGATCATCGGTCTGGTGCTTCCCGCAGCCCTGTACTACGTCTGTGCGAAAAAATGGCACGGCTCGGTACCCGATCACCTGATTCTGCCGGTTGAGCAGGACAGCGTTGTACAACAAAAAACAAGTGGGGCTGGTCGCGCTGCGGCGCAGGCCTGATTGGACGTGGACAGGGCTGGATGCCTCTTGACTGCCGTAAGCCAATTCATGATTAGGAGCGTCACTACAATGAAATCGAACAAGACCCTGCTGACCACATTGCTGTCCATGGGCCTGCTCGCCAGCGCCGGCGCCACTCAGGCTGCCGGTTGGTGCGAGTCGGGCAAACCGGTGAAGTTCGCCGGCCTGAACTGGGAAAGTGGCATGCTGCTGACCGACGTGATGCAAATCGTGTTGGAGAAGGGCTACGACTGTAAGACCGACAGCCTGCCGGGCAACTCCATCACCATGGAAAACGCCCTGAGCAGCAACGACATTCAAGTGTTCGCCGAAGAGTGGGTTGGCCGCAGCGAAGTCTGGAACAAGGCCGAGAAGGCCGGCAAGGTTGTCGGTGTCGGCGCTCCGGTCGTTGGCGCAATCGAAGGCTGGTACGTGCCGCGCTACGTGATCGAAGGCGACGCCAAGCGCAAGCTGGAGCCCAAGGCCCCGGACCTGAAAGCAATCGCCGACCTGGGTAAATACGCCGCCGTGTTCAAGGACCAGGAAGAGCCTTCCAAGGGCCGTTTCTACAACTGCCCGGCCGGCTGGACCTGTGAACTCGACAACAGCGAAATGCTGAAAAGCTACGGCCTGGAAAGTACCTACACCAACTTCCGTCCGGGCACCGGCCCGGCGCTGGATGCCGCGGTGCTGTCGAGCTACAAGCGTGGAGAGCCGATCCTGTTCTACTACTGGTCGCCCACCCCGCTGATGGGCCAGGTCGACCTGGTCAAGCTTGAAGAAAAACCAGGCGTGAACAAGGAAGTGACCATCAAGGTCGGCCTGTCCAAGACGTTCCACGAGCAAGCCCCGGAACTGGTGGCGGTGCTGGAAAAGGTCAACCTGCCGATCGACCTGCTCAACCAGAACCTCGGGCGCATGGCCAAAGAGCGGATCGAGTCGCCAAAACTGGCCAAGATCTTCTTGAAGGAACATCCTGAAGTCTGGCACGCATGGGTAAGCGAAGACGCAGCCAAGAAAATCGACGCGGCCTTGTAGGTTGGGCCTCTCCGACTGTCGGCAACGGCAGTCGGGTGCTTGATCGCAACCCCTTGATTGAGAGTCTCTTATGTTTCCCGAAAGCTTTACCTTTTCCATCGCCGACTGGGTCAACGGTTGGGTCGATTCGCTGGTCACCAACTACGGCGATGTGTTCCGGCATATCTCCGACACCCTGTTGTGGGCCATCGTCAATCTTGAAGGGTTGCTGCGTGCGGCGCCCTGGTGGCTGATGCTGGCCATCGTGGCGGGCGTTGCCTGGCACGCGACTCGTAAAGTGGTGACCACGGCAGTCATCGTCGGCCTGCTGTTCCTGGTGGGTGCGGTCGGCCTCTGGGACAAGCTAATGCAGACCCTGGCGCTGATGATGGTGGCCACGGTCATTTCGGTGCTGATCGGCATCCCGCTGGGCATTCTCTCGGCACGCAGCAATCGCCTGCGTTCGGTGCTGATGCCGTTGCTGGACATCATGCAGACCATGCCGAGTTTCGTGTACCTGATCCCGGTGCTGATGCTGTTCGGCCTGGGCAAGGTGCCGGCGATTTTCGCTACCGTGATCTACGCTGCGCCACCGCTGATCCGCCTGACCGACCTGGGCATCCGCCAGGTGGACGGTGAAGTGATGGAGGCGATCAACGCCTTCGGTGCCAACCGTTGGCAACAACTGTTTGGCGTGCAACTGCCGCTGGCCCTGCCGAGCATCATGGCCGGGATCAACCAGACCACCATGATGGCCCTGTCGATGGTGGTGATTGCCTCGATGATTGGCGCCCGTGGCTTGGGTGAAGACGTGTTGGTGGGGATTCAGACCCTCAACGTCGGACGTGGCCTGGAAGCCGGTCTGGCGATCGTGATTCTGGCAGTGGTCATCGACCGCATTACTCAGGCGTATGGTCGGCCACGGCATGAGGTGAGCAAATGAACGACGCAACCGTGAGCAAAATCGAAGTCAAAAACGTCTTCAAGATTTTCGGCAACCGCTCCAAGGACGCGCTGGGCATGATTGGCCAGGGCAAAACCAAGGATCAGGTGCTGGCCGAAACCGGCTGCGTGGTCGGCGTGAACGACTTGTCGTTGAGCATCGGCACCGGCGAGATCTTCGTGATCATGGGCCTGTCGGGTTCCGGCAAATCGACCCTGGTGCGCCACTTCAACCGCCTGATCGACCCCACCAGCGGCGCGATCCTGGTGGACGGCGTGGACATCCTGCAATACGACATGGAAGCCCTGCGCGAATTTCGCCGGCACAAGATCAGCATGGTGTTCCAGAGCTTCGGCCTGCTGCCGCACAAGACCGTGATCGACAATGTCGCCTACGGCCTGAAAGTGCGTGGCGAGAGCAAGCAAATGTGCTCCGAGCGTGCGCTGCACTGGATCAATACCGTGGGCCTGAAAGGCTACGAAAACAAATACCCGCACCAGCTCTCGGGCGGCATGCGTCAGCGTGTTGGCCTGGCCCGCGCCCTGGCGGCAGACACCGACATCATCCTGATGGACGAGGCCTTCAGTGCGCTTGATCCGTTGATCCGCGCGGAGATGCAGGACCAGTTGCTGGAACTGCAAAAGACCCTGCACAAGACCATCGTCTTTATCACCCACGACCTCGATGAGGCCGTGCGCATAGGTAACCGCATCGCGATCCTCAAGGACGGCCGCCTGATCCAGGTGGGCACGCCGAGAGAGATCCTGCATTCGCCGGCGGATGAGTATGTGGACCGGTTCGTCCAGCGTCGGGCGGCGGTGGTTTAAAGGTTTGCGGCGGTTGTGCCGGCCTATTCGCGAGCAGGCTCGCTCCCACAATTGGAATGCGTACCCTGTGGGAGCGAGCCTGCTCGCGAAAGCGTCGGCAAAGCTGCATCAATATTCAGGTAAGAGGTCAAAGATGTCCCAGGCTGAAAAAATCGTTATCGCCGACGCCCCGTTGCGTTGGCAGGATGTGGTTGCCGTCGCCCGTCATGGCGCTCAGCTTGAGCTGTCGGCCCAGGCCTGGGCGCGGATCGAGAATGCCCAGGCGATCGTCCAGCGCATCGTCGCCAGCGGCGAGCGAGCGTATGGCGTCAACACGGGCCTGGGTGCGTTGTGCAACGTCTCGCTCAAAGACGAACAACTGAGCCAGCTGTCGCGCAACACCTTGCTCAGCCACGCTTGTGGCGTTGGCGCTCCGCTGGCCGACGAGCAGACCCGTGCAATCATGTGCGCGGCGATCCGCAATTACAGCCATGGCAAATCCGGCATTCATCGCCGGGTGGTCGAAGCCCTCCTGGCGCTGCTCAATCGCGGCATCACCCCGCAAGTGCCGTCCCAGGGTTCGGTCGGTTACCTGACCCACATGGCGCACATCAGCATCGCGCTGTTGGGTGTCGGCAATGTCAGTTATCGCGGGCAGATCGTTACCGCCCAGCAAGCCCTGGCCGAAGAAGGACTGCAACCGGTTCAGTTGGGGGCCAAAGATGGCTTGTGCCTGGTCAACGGCACGCCGTGCATGTCCGGCCTCAGCTGTCTGGCGATTGCCGATGCGACGCGCCTGGTGCAATGGGCCGACGTGATCGGCGCCATGAGTTTCGAAGCCCAGCGTGGCCAGATCGCGGCGTTCGATGCCGAAATTATTGCGCTCAAAGCGCATCCGGGCATGCAGCAGGTCGGCATCAATCTGCGAGCGTTGCTGGATGGCAGTGAAGTGATTGCATCGAGCAAAGGCATTCGCACGCAGGATGCGTTGAGCATCCGTTCAATCCCGCAAGTCCACGGTGCTGCACGGGATCAACTGACGCACGCGATCCGCCAGATCGAAACCGAACTCAACGGCTGCACCGACAACCCGTTGCTGCTGGGTACGCCAGACAACTTCCGTGTCATGTCCCAAGCCAACCCGCATGGCCAATCCGTGGCCCTGGCGGCGGATTTGCTGGCCATCGCCATGGCCGAAATCGGCTCCATCGCCGAGCGTCGCCTGGACCGCCTGATCAACCCGCACGTCAGTGGTCTGCCAGCGTTTTTGGTGGCCAACCCCGGGGTAAATTCCGGAATGATGATCGTCCAGTACGTCGCCGCGTCGCTGTGCGCGGAAAATCGCCAATTGGCGCAACCGGCCGTGCTCGACAACTACGTCACCTCGGGCCTGCAGGAAGACCACTTGAGCATGGGCACCAACGCGGCGCTGAAGCTGCATCGTGCCTTGGAAAACTGCACGCAGATCCTCGCCATCGAGTACCTGCTGGCGGCCCAGGCGTTTGAATTTCTCAAGGAACAGCGTTTTGGCGCAGGCACCGATGCCGCGTGGCGTCTGCTGCGTGAACGCGTCCCGGCCTATGACCAGGACCGCTGGCTGGCGCCGGACATCGCCGCCGCTGCCGGCGTGTTGAAAGATCCGATTTTGCTGCACAAGGCGTTACCGAACCTCAACTGATTCCTACATCAAACCAGCGTGCCAAGGCGCCAGCCCCCCACGAGGCGGGAAGCGACGGACAACGGACATTTCCGGAGCGTCTGGTTAGTTAACAAAAAGACTCTCAAAAGGAGAATAAAAGTGACTGCGCTAAATTTGATTCCCGGCCAACTGAGCCTTGCCCAACTGCGTGATATCTATCAGCAACCGGTCAAAATCACCCTCGACAACAGTGCATCAAAGCAGATCGAAGCCAGCGTTGCCTGCGTGGAACAGATCCTCGCCGAGAACCGCACCGCCTACGGCATCAACACCGGTTTCGGCCTGCTGGCTTCGACCCGCATCGCCAGCGAAGACCTGGAAAACCTGCAGCGCTCGCTGGTGCTGTCCCATGCCGCCGGTGTCGGCGAGCCGATCAGCGACGCGCTGGTGCGGTTGGTCATGGTGCTCAAGGTCAACAGCCTGAGCCGTGGTTTCTCCGGCATTCGCCGCGTCGTGATTGACGCGTTGATCGCGCTGATCAACGCCGAGGTTTACCCGCACATTCCATTGAAAGGTTCAGTCGGTGCGTCCGGCGATTTGGCGCCTTTGGCCCACATGTCCCTGGTGTTGCTGGGTGAAGGCAAGGCCCGCTACAAAGGCGAGTGGATGGAAGCGACTGAAGCACTGAAAGTCGCCGGCCTGACGCCGTTGACCCTGGCGGCGAAAGAAGGCCTGGCGCTGCTCAACGGTACTCAGGTGTCGACCGCTTATGCGCTGCGCGGTCTGTTCGAAGGCGAAGATCTGTTCGCCGGTGCCGTGGCGATTGGTGCCCTGACGGTCGAAGCCGTGCTGGGTTCGCGTTCGCCGTTCGACGCGCGCATCCACGCCGCCCGTGGCCAGAAAGGCCAGATCGACGCCGCTGCCGCCTACCGTGATCTGCTGGGCGAGCGCAGTGAAGTATCCGACTCGCATCAGAACTGCGAAAAGGTCCAGGACCCGTACTCCCTGCGCTGCCAGCCGCAAGTCATGGGCGCCTGCCTGACTCAGTTCCGTCAGGCGGCCGAAGTGCTGGCCGTCGAAGCCAACGCCGTTTCCGATAACCCTCTGGTCTTCGCCGCTGAAGGCGACGTGATCTCCGGTGGTAACTTCCACGCCGAACCGGTGGCCATGGCCGCTGACAACATGGCCCTGGCTATCGCTGAAATCGGTTCCCTGAGCGAACGCCGCATCTCGCTGATGATGGACAAGCACATGTCGCAACTGCCGCCGTTCCTGGTGGCCAATGGCGGGGTGAACTCCGGTTTCATGATCGCCCAAGTGACTGCGGCGGCACTGGCTAGCGAGAACAAGGCGTTGTCCCATCCGCATTCGGTGGACAGCCTGCCGACTTCCGCGAACCAGGAAGATCACGTATCGATGGCACCGGCTGCCGGCAAGCGCTTGTGGGAAATGGCTGAAAACACGCGCGGTGTGTTGGCGGTGGAATGGTTGGCGGCGGTTCAGGGGCTGGATTTGCGTGAAGGTCTGAAGACTTCGGCGAAGCTGGAAAACGCCCGTGGGATTCTGCGTAAAGAAGTGCCGTTCTATGAGAAGGATCGCTTCTTTGCGCCGGACATCAATGCGGCGACTGAACTGTTGGCCACGCGTTGCCTGAATGAACTGGTGTCGGCCAGGCTTTTGCCGAGCCTTTAACCCCCACCCACCGATCGCTCCCACGCTCTGCGTGGGAATGCCGCCCGTGACGCTCCGCGTCACCGGACGCAGAGCGTCCCTAGAGGCATTCCCACGTGGAGCGTGGGAACGATCAAAGACGAGGAACTCGGGATGAAAACTCTCTGGCAACACTGCCACGTCGCAACCATGGCGCAAGGCGTCTACTCGATCATCGAGGATGCGGCCATCGTGACGTCCGGTGCGCACATTGAGTGGGTCGGCCCGCGCAGTGAACTGCCGTCGGGTGAGTACCCGGCGGTCAATGATTTGAAAGGGGCCTGGGTCACCCCGGGCCTGATCGACTGCCACACCCACACGGTGTTCGGCGGTAACCGCAGCGGTGAATTCGAACAGCGCCTGAAAGGTGTCAGCTACGCGGAAATTGCAGCAGCCGGTGGCGGCATCGCCAGCACCGTGCGCGCCACCCGTGCAGCGACCGAAGATGAGCTGTTCGCCAGCGCCGCCAAGCGTCTGAAAAGCCTGATGCGCGACGGCGTGACCACGGTCGAAATGAAATCCGGCTACGGCCTCGACCTGGCCAGTGAACGCAAGATCCTGCGAGTCATCCGTCGTCTCGGCGCCGAACTGCCGGTCAGCGTGCGCAGCACGTGCCTGGCCGCTCATGCGTTGCCACCGGAATATGCGGATCGCGCCGACGACTACATCGATCACATCTGCGCTGAAATGCTCCCGGCCCTGGCCGCCGAAGGGTTGGTGGATGCGGTGGACGCGTTCTGCGAATACCTGGCCTTTTCGCCGGCACAGGTCGAGCGGGTGTTCATCACCGCACAAGAACTGGGTCTGCCGGTGAAGCTGCACGCCGAGCAATTGTCGTCGCTGCACGGTTCGAGCCTGGCGGCGCGTTACCACGCTCTGTCGGCCGATCACCTGGAATTCATGACCGAAGACGACGCCATCGCCATGGCCAGATCCGGCACCGTCGCGGTGCTGCTACCCGGTGCGTTTTACTTCCTGCGTGAAACCCAGTTGCCACCGATGGATGCCCTGCGCAAACACGGCGTGAAAATCGCCATCGCCAGCGACCTCAACCCCGGCACGTCACCGGCGCTGTCGTTGCGCTTGATGCTGAACATGGCCTGCACCTGTTTCCGCATGACCCCGGAAGAAGCCTTGGCGGGCGCGACCATTCATGCCGCCACCGCGCTGGGCATGGCTGACACTCACGGTTCGCTGGAAGCCGGCAAGGTCGCGGATTTCGTCGCCTGGCAAATCGATCGTCCCGCCGATCTGTCGTACTGGCTGGGCGGTGACCTGGAAAAACGCGTCGTGCGTCACGGCGTCGAAACGAGCGTTTAGGAGAGCAGTTGTGGATAAGGTTCTGAACTTCAAACAAGGTCGCGTGCCGCTGCTGATCAGCATGCCCCACGCCGGCCTGCGCCTGACTCCGGCGGTGGAAGCCGGGTTGATCCCCGATGCGCGCAGCCTGCCGGACACGGACTGGCACATTCCCCAACTTTATGAGTTCGCTGCCGAACTGGGCGCCAGTACATTGGCTGCCGAGTACTCGCGCTTCGTCATCGACTTGAACCGTCCGTCTGACGACAAGCCGCTGTATGTCGGCGCCACCACCGGTCTGTATCCGGCGACGCTGTTCGACGGTATTCCGTTGTTCCGTGAAGGGATGGAACCGTCGGCGGCGGAACGAGCGACGTATCTGGAGCAGGTGTGGACGCCGTATCACACCACCCTGCAGAACGAACTGGCGCGACTCAAAGCCGAGTTCGGCTACGCGCTGCTGTTCGATGCGCATTCGATCCGCTCGATCATCCCGCACCTGTTCGACGGCAAGCTGCCGGACTTCAACCTCGGCACCTTCAACGGCGCCAGTTGCGATCCACAGTTGGCTACTCAGCTGGAAGCGATCTGCGCCAGGCACACCGATTACAGCCACGTGCTGAACGGTCGCTTCAAGGGCGGCCACATCACCCGGCATTACGGCAACCCGGCCGAAAACATTCATGCGGTGCAACTGGAGCTAGGGCAGTGCACGTACATGGAAGAGTTTGAGCCGTTTCGCTATCGCCCGGACCTGGCGGCGCCGACGCAGGTTGTGCTCAAGGAATTGCTGCAAGGTCTGCTGGCCTGGGGCCAAAAGCACTACAACGCATAACCCTGTGGGAGCGCGCTTTTGTGGCGAGGGCGCTTGCTCCCGCTCGGCGGCGAAGCCGTCGTAAACCCGGCGAGTCGGGTGTATCTGATAACACTCGGTTGAATGGGTTGGGTACTGCTTCGCAACTCAGCGGGAGCAAGCTCCCTCGCCACAGGGTGGGGTTGGTCTCGCTACCTGAGCGGAACGGTCGCCACCGTGCAAATCTCGGTCGCTACAGTTCGCTTTTACCCTCTCGACGCTGCGTAATGTGCTGGTCACGGTGCAAGAAGACACCGGCCCTCACAATAATCTGCCGCACGAGAACGCTCTCTATGACAAGCACCAAAGGTTTGTTCACCCGCTGTCTCTCAATCCTCTGCGGCACCGCTCTTCTGAGCACTAGCGTCCTGGCCAGTGACGACGCGTCCTGCAAGGCCGTGCGCATGGGCGTGGTCAACTGGACCGACGTGATCGCCACCAGCGGCATGGCTGACGTATTGCTTAACGGCCTCGGCTACGAAAGCAAGCAAACCAGCGCCGTGCAGCAAATCATCTTTGCCGGCATCCGCGACAAACGCCTCGATATCTTCCTCGGTTACTGGAAACCGGCGATGGACAAGAACATCGCGCCGTTCCTCGATGCCAAACAAGTGAAGGTCCTGGATAAGCCGAGCCTGGCCGACGCGCAGGCAACGCTCGCGGTGCCTCAGTACGTTGCGGACGCCGGGCTGAAAACCTTCGCTGACATCGCCAAGTTCAAAGACAAGCTCGGCGGCAAGATCTATGGCATCGAGCCCGGCAGTGGCGCCAACACCACGATCAAAACCATGATCGAGACCAATCACTTCGGCTTGAAAGACTTCAAGCTGATCGAGTCCGGTGAGGCCGGCATGCTCGCGGCCGTTCAGCGGGCGGTGAACCGTAAAGAGTTCGTGGTGTTCGTCGGTTGGACCCCGCACCCCATGAACATCAACATGAAAATCGCCTACCTGACCGGCAGCGAAGACGTTTATGGCCCCAACGAAGGCGCAGCGACGGTCTCGACTGTGACGTCCCCGGACTATGCCGAACGTTGCCCGAACGTGAACCGTTTGCTGGAGAACCTGACTTTCACCGCCGCCCAGGAAAGCCAGTTGATGGTGCCGATCATGGAGCGCAAGACGCCTCAGGACGTTGCCCGGCAATGGCTGCGTGATCATCCCGAAGACCTTCAGCGCTGGCTGGCCGGTGTGACCAGCTTTGAGGGCAAGGAGGGCGTGGCGACCGTTCTGGCCAGCTTGAAGCCCTAAACGCAAAACCTGTGGGAGCGAGCCTGCTCGCGAAGACGGAGTGTCAGTCGACATCAATGTTGACTGACACTCCGCTTTCGCGAGCGGGGCTCGCTCCCACAGGGGTTGGCCCCATCTCCTGAACGGGCACCAGACCCATGAAGCCTTACCCGATTTCTGAAAAAATGTCGGCATTCGTCGAGAAAACCGTCAGCTTCAACAGCACCGACAGCAGCCTCGACGGTTTGCGCCAGGCCTACAGCGCGATGTGCCGGGCGTTCACTCCGCCACGTCCCGCCGGGCTCTACGTGGTCGATTTCGAGTTGGCCGGCGTGCCGGTGCGGTCTTATCAGCCGCCGGTTTCACCTCCGACCGGCGGTGGACCGTGCATCGTGTATCTGCATGGCGGTGGTTGGGTGGTAGGGGATCTGGAATCCCACGATTTCATCTGCGCCGAACTGGCGTCGACACTCGGCGCACTGGTGATCGCGGTCGATTACCGATTGGCACCGGAACATCCTTTTCCGGCGGCGTTCAATGATTGCCTGGGCGTCTGGCGCGCGCTGCGAAGCGGACCTTTTCGGCTTGATCCCGGACGAACGCTGGTGGCGGGGGACAGTGCCGGTGGCAATCTGGCTGCTGCGTTGTGTCTGGCGCTGCGGGATGCGGGCGAGCCGGTCCCGGCGGCGCAGGTTTTGATCTATCCGGGACTGGGCGGCGATCGCTCGTTGCCGTCGCGTAGCGAATGCATCGACGCGCCATTGCTCGCCAGCAGCGATGTGGATTGTTATCACGCCTTGTACCTGCGCGGCACCCGACAGCCGGGCGCCTATGCCATGCCGTTGCTCGTCGAAGACTTTGGCGGGCTGCCGCCGGCATTGATTGCCGTGGCGCAATTCGATCCGCTGCGCGATGACGGCGTGCTCTATGCCGAGCATCTCCAGGCCGCGGGTGTGCCCACCACGCTTTACTATGGAAAAGGGCTGGTTCATGGCTGTTTGCGGGCCCGGGGCCAGGTCGCCGAGGTCGACTTGCTGTATGAAACGCTGCTCGGGTTTTTGGCTGACAGGTTATGACGCTGCAAGGGGCATGCTCATTGGCGTAATTCGGGTTTATGATGCCGGACGGCAGAATAATAGAAGTCCCCCCAGGGATGACCTCGACCCCTTACGGAGCGCGCAATGCAGACTTTGTACCCGCAGATCAAACCCCACGCCCGGCACGATCTGGCCGTCGATGAAACTCACACCCTGTATGTCGACGAAAGCGGTTCACCGGAAGGTTTGCCGGTGGTGTTCATCCACGGCGGCCCCGGTGCCGGGTGTGATGCCCAGAGTCGACGGTACTTCGATCCGAACATGTACCGCATCGTGACCTTCGACCAGCGCGGTTGCGGGCGCTCCACGCCCCACGCCAGTCTTGAAAACAACACCACCTGGGATCTGGTCGCCGACCTTGAGCGCATTCGCAAACACCTGGGCATCGAAAAATGGGTGCTGTTTGGCGGCTCTTGGGGCTCGACCCTGGCGCTGGCCTACGCGCAAACCCACCCGGAGCGTGTACACGGTCTGATCCTGCGCGGGATTTTTCTCTGCCGGCCGCAGGAAATCGAGTGGTTCTACCAGTGTGGCGCCAGCCGTCTGTTCCCCGATTACTGGCAGGACTATGTCGCGCCGATTCCATTGGATGAGCGCGGCGACCTGCTCAGCGCTTTCCACAAGCGCCTGACCGGCAACGATCAGATCGCCCAGATGCATGCGGCCAAGGCCTGGTCCACCTGGGAAGGCCGGACCGCGACCTTGCGTCCGAATCCGCTGGTGGTTGATCGCTTCTCCGAGCCGCAGCGCGCATTGTCCATCGCACGTATCGAATGTCACTACTTCACCAACAATGCCTTCCTCGAGCCGAACCAGCTGATTCGCGACATGGGCAAGATCGCCCATTTGCCTGGCGTGATCGTCCACGGTCGTTATGACGTGATCTGCCCGCTGGACAACGCCTGGGAACTGCACCAAGCCTGGCCGAACAGTGAACTCCAGGTGATCCGCGACGCCGGCCACGCCGCGTCCGAGCCGGGCATCACCGATGCACTGGTGCGTGCCGCCGGGCAGATGGCTCGCCGCTTGCTCGACCTGCCGCCCGAAGAAGCATGAAAGGCCTGTTGCAACGCGTGCATGGCGCGCGAGTCGAGGTAGCGGGGGAGGTGGTGGGGGCGGTCGATCAGGGATTATTGGTGCTGGTGGCGGTAGAGCCCGAGGATACTCGTGCCAGCGCCGACAAACTTCTGCATAAACTGCTTAACTATCGAGTATTCAGTGACGCCGAGGGCAAGATGAATCTGTCTTTGGCGGATGTAGGCGGCGGGTTGCTGCTGGTCTCGCAGTTCACCCTGGCCGCAGACACCAAGAGCGGGTTGCGCCCGAGTTTTTCGACCGCTGCCCCTCCGGCCCTGGGCGAGGAGCTTTTCGACTATTTATTAAGCAAAGCGAAACAGGTGCATGGCACTGTGGCATCAGGTAGATTCGGCGCGGATATGCAGGTGCACCTGGTCAACGATGGCCCGGTCACCTTCCTGTTACAGACGTGAAAGCACTTGAAACATGTTTTTCAGGGCTTTTCGACTGAAAACAGGGGTTTTTCGCGATAAATACTTTGTTACCCCTGATGCGTTGTAACGCGGCCTACTAGATAATCGCGCGCTACGGGGATCAGCGTTCGTTGGTCCATTTTGACTTAGGTAGAGACTTGTCCGAGACCTGTTGGGGAATCATTTAGCCCCATAGGAGTCGGAACAATGCTCGCCAACCTGGCATATAGATAGCTGGCCGTTGGTTTTTTGATCTGTTTTCGGCGAGGGTTGCTCGTGATTGTTACTCCCTGTAATGCACCAAAATTGACTGCCAAACGGTTCCGAAGCGCTCTGGTAGCGGGCTCAGCACTGCTCTGCCTGCTCAGCGCCGGCCAGATTTGGGCATTCAATCTGGAGGATGTATCGGTCAAGGCGAAAGAGCTGGCCGGACAAAAATACGAAGCCCCGCGCAGTAACCTGCCGAACGAATTCCGCGAAATGAAATTCGCGGACTATCAAAAAATTCGTTTCCGCACTGAAAAAGCCGAGTGGGCCGATCAGAAAACCCCGTTCAAGCTTTCGTTCTATCACCAGGGCATGCACTTCGACACGCCGGTGAAAATCAACGAAATCACGGCTAACACCGTCGAAGAGATCAAATACGACCCAACTCGTTTCGATTTCGGCGATGTGAAGTTCGATCCTAAAGCTACCGAACAACTGGGTTATGCCGGTTTCCGAGTGCTTTACCCGATCAACAAGGCCGACAAGCAAGACGAAATCATGACCATGCTCGGCGCGAGCTACTTCCGCGTTGTCGGCAAGGGTCACACCTATGGCTTGTCCGCTCGCGGCATGGCCATCGATACCGCATTACCGTCCGGCGAAGAATTCCCGCGCTTCACCGAATTCTGGATTCAACGGCCAAAACCGGGTGACAAACACCTGGTGATCTTCGCGCTGCTGGATTCGCCACGTGCCACCGGTGCTTATCGTCTGACCCTGCGTCCTGGCAGCGACACCATTGTCGACGTCAAGGCCCGCATGTTCCTGCGTGACAAGGTCACCAAGCTTGGCGTTGCGCCGCTGACCAGCATGTTCCTGTTCGGCGCCAACCAGCCGTCGAAAGTGCTGAACTACCGTCGTGAGCTGCACGATTCCAGCGGTCTGTCGATTCATGCCGGCAACGGCGAATGGATCTGGCGTCCACTGAACAATCCAAAACACCTGGCCGTGAGCAACTACTCGATCGAAAACCCGCGTGGTTTCGGCTTGCTGCAACGTGGCCGCGACTTCAGCCACTATGAAGACCTCGACGACCGCTACGACAAGCGCCCAAGTGCCTGGATCGAACCAAAAGGCGATTGGGGCAAGGGTTCCGTCGATCTGGTAGAGATTCCGACTGCCGACGAAACCAACGACAATATCGTTGCGTTCTGGAGCCCGGAAAAACTGCCTGAGCCTGGTCAGCCGCTGGACGTCGCCTATCGCATGCACTGGACCATCGACGAAGCCGCACTTCACGCACCGGACAGCGCCTGGGTCCAACAGACCCTGCGTTCCACGGGTGACGTGAAACAGTCCAACCTGATCCGTCAGCCGGATGGCAGCGTTGCCTATCTGGTGGACTTCGAAGGTCCGTCCCTGGCAGCACTGCCGGAAACCGCGGACGTTCGCAGCCAGGTCAGCGTGGGCGACAATGCCGAGCTGGTCGAAAACAGCGTGCGCTACAACCCTGAAACCAAGGGCTGGCGCCTGACCCTGCGGATGAAAATCAAGGATCCGGGCAAGCCTACCGAGATGCGTGCGGCACTGGTTGAGAACATCGTGCCAGGCGACCTCGCCAAGAACTCGCTGCCAGTCTCCAACTCTTCGGTTGCCAAGGCCGATAAAGTGGCCGCCAAGCAACAAGAGAAGGCGGACAAGGAAGCCAAGGACGCCAAGCAAGCCGAAGCCAAGCAGGCCGACGCGAAGCCAGTTGCCGATACCAAGGAAAAGGACAAGGACAACAAAGACGCCAAGCAGCCTGTTGCTGCGGACGCGGCCCCAGCCACACCGGAATCGGCAGCGACGGAAGAAGTCCTGACCGAGACCTGGAGCTACCAGTTGCCTGCCGATGAGTAATTCTCAACTACAGCCAGAGACTCTTGCCGAGTATCTGGCGCATCTACCGATGACCGACCAGCAGCGCGCGGAACTCGCGGGCTGCCAGTCCTTCAGCGAATTGCACCAACGTCTGTCGTCTTCGACGTTCGACGCTCCGACCGAGGCTGCCCAAGCCTCGGTGGGCCGTCGCCTGACCCTGAGCACTGCTGAAGAACTGGAAGAAGCGGAAATGCTGGCGGTCGACGCCAGTGGTCGGGTTTGCCTCAAGGCCACCCCGCCGATTCGTCGGACCAAAGTCGTGCCGGAGCCGTGGCGCACCAACATTCTGGTGCGTGGCTGGCGGCGTCTGACCGGTCGCACCAACCCACCGGCCCCGCCGAAAGACGAGAATGTGCTGCCGGCGGCTCGCTGGCGCACCGTCGGTTCGATCCGCCGTTACATTCTGCTGGTCCTGATGCTTGGCCAGACCATCGTCGCCGGCTGGTACATGAAAGGCATCATGCCGTACCAGGGCTGGTCGTTCGTCGACCTGAACGAGGTTCTGCACCAGCCGATCCTGAAAACCGTCACGCAAGTGCTGCCGTATGCGCTGCAAACCAGCATCCTGATTCTGTTCGGGATTCTGTTCTGCTGGGTCTCGGCCGGTTTCTGGACGGCGCTGATGGGCTTCCTCGAATTGCTCACTGGCCACGACAAATACCGGATCTCCGGTAAAAGTGCTGGCAACGAGCCGATTGCCAAGGACGCGCGCACTGCACTGGTGATGCCGATCTGCAACGAAGACGTGCCACGGGTGTTTGCCGGTTTGCGTGCGACCTTCGAGTCGGTTGCAGCCACGGGTGACCTGGATCGCTTCGACTTCTTCGTCCTCAGTGACAGTAATGACGCGGACATTTGCGTGGCCGAGCAGCAAGCCTGGCTGGACGTCTGCCGTGAAGCCAAGGGTTTCGGCAAGATTTTCTATCGCCGTCGTCGCCGTCGTGTGAAACGTAAAAGCGGCAACCTCGACGACTTCTGCCGTCGCTGGGGCGGTGACTACAAGTACATGGTCGTGCTCGACGCGGACTCCGTGATGAGCGGTGACTGCCTGACCAGCCTGGTGCGCTTGATGGAAGCCACGCCGGACGCCGGGATCATCCAGACCGCGCCGCGTGCGTCGGGCATGGACACCCTTTATGCGCGTATGCAGCAGTTTGCTACCCGCGTGTACGGTCCGTTGTTCACCGCCGGCCTGCACTTCTGGCAGTTGGGTGAATCCCACTACTGGGGCCACAACGCGATCATCCGCATGAAGCCGTTCATCGAGCACTGCGCCTTGGCGCCGTTGCCGGGTAAAGGTGCTTTTGCCGGTGCGATTCTGTCCCACGACTTCGTCGAAGCTGCGCTGATGCGCCGTGCCGGCTGGGGCGTGTGGATTGCCTACGATTTGCCGGGCAGCTACGAAGAACTGCCGCCGAACCTGCTGGACGAACTCAAGCGTGACCGTCGCTGGTGCCACGGTAACCTGATGAACTTCCGCCTGTTCCTGGTCAAGGGCATGCACCCGGTGCACCGTGCGGTGTTCCTGACCGGCGTGATGTCTTACCTGTCGGCGCCGTTATGGTTCTTCTTCCTGGTGTTGTCGACGGCGCTGCTGGCGGTCAACACCTTGATGGAACCGCAGTACTTCCTTGAGCCGCGTCAGCTCTATCCGCTGTGGCCGCAATGGCACCCGGACAAAGCAATTGCGCTGTTCTCGACGACGATTGTGCTGTTGTTCCTGCCGAAGCTGTTGAGCATCATCCTGATCTGGGCCAAGGGCGCGAAAGAGTTCGGTGGCAAGTTCAAGGTGACCTTGTCGATGCTGCTGGAGATGCTGTTCTCCATGCTGCTGGCGCCGGTGCGGATGATTTTCCACACCCGTTTCGTCCTCGCCGCGTTCCTCGGCTGGGCCGCGACCTGGAATTCGCCACAACGTGACGACGACTCCACGCCATGGAGCGAAGCGGTCAAGCGCCACGGTCCGCAAACCTTGCTGGGCTTCTTCTGGGCCCTGCTAGTGGTCTGGCTGAACCCGAGCTTCCTGTGGTGGCTGGTGCCGATCGTCGGTTCGTTGATGCTGTCGATCCCGGTATCGGTGATTTCCAGTCGTGTCGGCCTGGGCCTAAAGTCCCGTGACGAGAGCCTGTTCCTGATCCCTGAGGAATACAATCCGCCGCAGGCGTTGCTGGCAACCGATCAGTACACCCACGAAAACCGTTGGCATGCACTGAACGACGGTTTCATCCGTGCGGTGGTCGATCCACAGCAGAACGCCTTGGCGTGCTCGCTGGCGACCTCGCGTCACGGTCAGGCCGAGCCGATCGAATGGTTGCGCATCGAGCGGGTGCGTCACGCCTTGAAAGTCGGGCCTGACGGCCTGAACAACAATGAGCGTGTGCAATTGCTGAGCGACCCGGTGGCATTGGCTCGCTTGCATGAGCAGATCTGGAATGAAGGCCATCCCGAGTGGCTGGCAGCCTGGCGCAAATCGGTGAAAGCCGATCCCCATGCGCCGCTGCTACCGCTCAAACCACTGAGTGCGCAGCCTCAGTTGGCCTGACGAGAAACCCCGCGAAAGCGGGGTTTTTTTTGCGCTGATGATCGTTCCCACACAGAGCGTGTGAACGATCAGCGTTAGAGCAACAATTCCTGCTTAAACCCTTGTGCAAACGGAGGCATGACCATGGTCTGCGTCACCCACGAGATGGGCTTTGCACGGGAAGTCGCGGATCGAGTGCTGTTCTTCGATCACGGCAAATTGCTGGAAGATGCCTCGCCGGCCGAGTTCTTCGATGCGCCGAAGGATCCGCGGGCGCAGGCCTTCTTGCGCCAGATTTTGTAGCTTGAGCACCTGTCCTGACGCCTTCGCGGGCAAGCCTCGCTCCTACAGTATTGTGTCGTGGCTCAATCGAGCGATACGCAAAGTCCTGTAGGCGCGAGGCTTGCCCGCGATGGCATCACCTCGGTTTCAAACCTTGAACCTGCCCACCAGCATCTGCAGATGAGTCCCCAGGCGCGCCAGCTCGACGCTGGACGCCGCTGTCTCTTCACTGGCTGCCGAGGTCTGCTCGGACACATCGCGCACGTTCAGCACGCTCCGGTTGATCTCCTCGGCCACTGCGGTTTGTTGCTCGGCAGCGGCGGCAATCTGCTGGTTCATCGACTGAATCGCCGACACTGTGCGGGTGATGCTTTCCAGCGAGCTACCGGCGCGGCGGGTCAGTTCGACGCTGCTGTCGGTCAGGCTGCGGCTGTTGTCCATGATGGTCGCCACTTGCTGGGTGCCGGTTTGCAGGCCGACGATCAGCTCTTCGATTTCCTCGGTGGACTTCTGAGTGCGCTGGGCCAGGCTGCGCACCTCGTCGGCGACCACCGCGAAACCACGTCCGGCCTCACCGGCACGGGCGGCTTCAATCGCGGCGTTGAGGGCCAGAAGGTTGGTTTGTTGGGCCACGGATTTGATCACGTCCAGCACGCTGCCGATCTTGTCGCTCTCGCGTTTCAGATCACCCATGGCCGCTGTGGAATTGCCAACCTCGAGGGCCAGGCGCTCGATCTGAGCGATGGCCTCTCCGACCACTTTGTCACCTTCGCGGGCCTGCTGATCGGCGGCGACGGCGGCTTCGGAGGCTTCTTCGGCGTTTCGCGCGACTTCCTGCACGGTGGCCGTCATTTCGTTCATTGCCGTGGCCACCTGATCGGTCTCGACCTTCTGGCTGTTGACCCCGGCGCTGGTCTGTTCGGTGACGGCGGACAGTTCTTCGGCGGCGCTGGCGATTTGCGTTACGCCATCGCTGATACCGCCGATCAGTTCGCGCAGGCCCAGAGTCATGTTCTGCATGGCACGCTGGAGCTGGCCCAATTCGTCGCGACGTTCGGAAACAAGGTTTTGCGTCAGGTCACCAGCCGCCACGCGTTCGGCGACTTTGAGGGTCTGGTTCAGCGGAACCACGATCTGGCGAGTGATCGCCCATGCCGCCAGCAAGCCAAACGCCAGGGCCAGAACGGTAGCCATCAGCAGCAGGTTCTTGGCGTGTGCGGCGTCGGTGTCGCGGACGATGGTTTGTGACACGGTGAGTTTTTTGCTGACGTCGAGCAAGATATCGCCTTGCGCGGCCATGCGCTTGAGGGCGGCGGCGCTGGCCACTTGCGAGTCGCGGAACTGGCTGACGGCGGCGCGATAGGCCTTGAGCGAATCGCTGGCCTGCTGCAGGTTGGCAATGTGCTGTTCCGGCAGTTTGGAGGGCAGGCTTTCGAGGTTCTTCAGAGCGTTGTCGATGGCGTCCAGTGCAGGTTGCTCGGCCTCGGTCTTGCCGCTGTAGGTGTAGCCGCGCACCTGGAAGCGTGCCTGCTGAATCAGTTTGCTCAGGTCGATCACGCTGTTGAAGTCGGCGACGCTGTCGCCTTGCAGCATGGACTTTTCGACTTCAGCGACGCGGGCCACGGCGTTATCGGCGGTCGCGCCCAGTTTGCTGCGGGCGTCTTCGCGGTTGGCACCGGCCTGGGTCATCGCGATGAAGGCTTGCTTGTACTGGCTGACGGCGGCCAGTTGCTGGTCGATCATCGCCGCATCAGCGGGCTGTTCGATCAATTTGCGTGCGGTTTGCAGGCCCGTGTCGAGTTGGCTCAACAGATCGTTGACGGCGCCCGGGCCTTGTTCGCCTCGGCGCATTTCGTAGTCCAGACGGGCCAGGCGCAGGTCTTTGGTCTGGTCGTTGAGGCTGGCAATGAACCCCAGCTTGTCGCCCCGGCTCATCACGCCCGTCAGGCCGGTCCAGGCGGTGAAGGTGATCAGCAGCGTCAGCAGCAGCACCAGACCGAAACCGATCCCCAGTTTGCGATTGACGCTTACGTTTCCCAGACTCTCGGTTAGCCAACGGTACATGCTGCTACTCCCTCGGACTACAAATTGGTTTTATGGGAGCTGTATCGGCCGGCGGCCGGGAATCTGTAGGTACAGCGCGGTATTCAGGTCGAGTAAAGCCCTGTGGCGAGGGAGCTTGCTCCCGTCCGGCTGCGAAGCAGTCGCAAATCAGGTTGATACGGTTTTGCAGGAAAAAAGCGGAGGCCGCTGCGCGCCCAAACGGGAGCAAGCTCCCTCGGCACAGAGACCGTGCTTGATCTTAAAAGAGGCGGGAGAGCAGGGCGGTGACGGCGGTTTCGACGCGCAGGATGCGCTCGCCGAGTTGTACCGGTTGCAGGCCAGACTTGGCCAGGAGGTCGATTTCGTAAGGGATCCAGCCGCCTTCAGGGCCGATGGCCAGGGTCACCGGTTCATTCAGGCCGCGAGGGCAGGGCGGGTAATTGCCCGGGTGGCCCACCAGGCCGAGGGTGCCTTGAGAAATGGCCGGCAGCCGATCTTCGACGAACGGCTTGAAGCGCTTCTCGATGACGATTTCCGGCAGCACGCTGTCCCGGGCCTGTTCCAGGCCGAGGATCAATTGCTCGCGAATCGCTTCAGGTTCCAGAAACGGCGTCTGCCAGAAGCTCTTCTCGACGCGATAGCTGTTCACCAGGATGATTCGTGGCACACCCATGGCCGCCACGGTCTGAAACACCCTGCGCAGCATTTTCGGCCGTGGCAGGGCCAATATCAGTGTCAGGGGCAGCTTGGTCGGCGGCGGCTGGTCAAGGGTGACGCGCAATTCGGCTTCATCAGCGTCCAGGCGCAACACTTCGGCCGCACCCATCAGGCCGCCGATACGCCCGACGCGCATGCTGTCACCCACTTCACAGCGGTGGACTTCCTGCATGTGCGTCAACCGGCGATCACGCAGGATCACCCGGTCGGCCGCAATGAAATCGGCCTCTTCGAGGAGCAGCAGGTTCACGGCTGGGTCGCTGGCGGCTGGTCGTTGTGATCGTCTGCCGGCTGGTTGTCCGGCTGATCGTCTGGATGATCGCCGCGCTTGCTGATCAGACCGCCGAACAGGATGCCGATCTCGAACAACAACCACATCGGTACAGCCAACAGCGTCTGCGAGAAGATGTCCGGTGGTGTCAGGATCATGCCGACCACGAAGCAGCCGATGATCACGTAGGGGCGGATTTTCTTCAGGTATTTGACGTCGACCACGCCGATCCATACCAGCAGCACCACAGCCACCGGGATCTCGAACGCCACGCCGAAGGCAAAGAATAGCGTCATGACGAAGTCGAGGTAGCTGCTGATGTCAGTCATCATTTCCACGCCGGCCGGGGTGGCGGCGGCGAAGAATTTGAAGATCAGCGGGAACACCAGGTAATAGGCGAATGCCATGCCGGCATAGAACAGCATGATGCTGGACACCAGCAACGGCACGGCGATGCGCTTCTCATGCTTGTACAGGCCCGGCGCGATGAAGCCCCAGATCTGATGCAGGATCACCGGGATTGCCAGGAACAGCGAGACCATCATGGTCAGCTTCAATGGCGTCAGGAACGGCGACGACACGTCGGTGGCGATCATCGTTGCGCCCACGGGCAAATACTGGCGCAGCGGCGTCGAAACGAAGGTATAGATCTGCTGGGTGAAGGCGAACAACCCGGCGAAGATGATGAAGATCGCCGCTACGCAACGCAGCAGGCGGGTACGCAACTCGGTGAGGTGCGAAACCAGCGGCATGTGCTGGTCGTTTTCAGGAAGATCGCTCATGGGGCTCGCGGCGCCAGTGTTGGGTCATGAGGGGCCGGCGCAACAGGCGCAGCCGCAGGCGTGGCAGGTTCAACCGGTGGCGTTGCAACAACGGGTGCAGGTGCTTCTACGGCGACGACAGGTGCTGGCTCGGCGGCGGGGGCATGAATCGTTTGCTCCGCGATCGGTTCAACAGGCTGAACGGGCGTGGCCTCCTGCTGGGTCGGCGTGAAAATCTTCCGCGCCTCCTGTTCCAGCGACAGGATGTGCTCGTTGTGCAGTTGCCGACGAATCTCGTCGGCACCGATTTCACGTTCAACTTCCTGTTTGATCGCGTTGAAGCTGCGCTTCAGGCGACCGACCCACAGGCCGGCGGTGCGCGCAGCGCCCGGCAGGCGCTCGGGGCCCAGCACTAGCAGGGCGACGAGGCCGACGAGCAGCAGTTCAGAGAAGCTGATACCAAACATTAGTCAGTGCTCACACGTCTTTGCGGATCGGCTCTTCGACTTTTTGCGCCTGCACGTCGATGGTGTGCGGCTGGTTCACGGACTGCGTGGTCTGTGGCTGAACAGGTGGAACCGGTTGCGCCGGGGTCACGGTAGGATCGGCCGGTTTCTCGTCATCGTTCATGGCTTTCTTGAAACCCTTGATCGACTCGCCCACGTCAGTGCCGAGGTTTTTCAGTTTCTTGGTGCCGAACACCAGCACGACAACAACCAGGATGACGATCCAGTGTTTCCAGTCAAAAATGCCCATGTTGCTGCTCCTCTCTAATAGTTGTTCAGGCGGACGGGCGCGAGGCTTTCTCGGCGTGTCCGGACAGACCGAAACGACGGTCCAGTTCATCGAGTACAGCCTGTGGATGCTGCCCCAGTTGGGCGAGCATGACCATGCTGTGGAACCACAGGTCGGCGGTCTCGTAGATCACATCGCTGCAGTCGCCACTGATGGCGGCATCCTTGGCGGCAATGATGGTTTCGACCGACTCTTCGCCGACTTTTTCCAGAATCTTGTTCAAGCCCTTGTGGTACAGGCTGGCGACATACGAGCTGTCAGCGGCAGCGCCTTTGCGCTCTTCCAGCACCTCGGCCAGACGGGTCAGGGTGTCACTCATGGCTGTGTCCTGCGGAATAAATGGCGTGCGGGTCCTTGAGCACGGGATCGACGGTTTTCCAGTCTCCGTTCTCGAAGACGCGGTAGAAGCAGCTCTGCCGACCGGTATGGCAGGCAATGTCGCCGATCTGCTCGACCATCAGGATGATCACGTCGGCGTCACAGTCCAGGCGCATCTCATGCAGCGTTTGCACGTGGCCGGACTCCTCGCCCTTGCGCCACAGCTTGCCACGGGAACGTGACCAGTAAATGGCACGGTTCTCGGCAGCGCTCAGTTCCAGTGATTCGCGGTTCATCCAGGCCATCATCAGGACGCGCCCGGTCTTGTGATCCTGGGCAATCGCCGGCACCAGGCCGTCTGCGTCCCACTTGATCTCGTCCAGCCAGTTTTTCATCTTCGACTCCGACAGCGGGTTCCACACTTCATGAGCAGAACCCAAGCGTTCAAACAGTGTGCCAGCGTGCGGGGGCGCTGGCTATCGGCGAACGACCAGATACAAACCGACGGCCACCATGATTCCGGCCGGCCAATGACCCATATCGCTCAATGGCCCGCCGGCCAGCAGAATGGCGCCGCCCGCCAGGTGAGCGCAGCCGAGCAGGCGCAGGAACCAGTCGTCCTTGCGCTTGTGCCACGGTGGCGGCGGATCGTTGGCGTGGGGCTGGGACATGCGTTCGAGCAGGTCACGGGCCATGTTGGCCAGGTGCGGAATCTGTTCGAACTGGCTCTGCACGTTGCCGAGCAAGGCTTTGGGGCTGACGCGCTCACGCATCCAGCGTTCGAGGAACGGCTGGGCGGTGTTCCACAGATCGAGATCCGGGTACAGCTGACGGCCGAGGCCTTCGATGTTCAGCAAGGTTTTTTGCAGCAACACGAGTTGCGGCTGCACTTCCATGTTGAAGCGGCGAGCGGTCTGGAACAGGCGCATCAGCACTTGGCCGAATGAAATATCTTTTAACGGTTTTTCGAAGATCGGCTCGCACACGGTGCGGATCGCTGCCTCGAATTCGTTGAGCTTGGTTTCTGCCGGTACCCAGCCCGAATCGATGTGCAATTGCGCCACACGACGGTAGTCACGCTTGAAGAACGCGAACAGGTTACGCGCCAGGTAATCCTGGTCTTCAGGGGTCAGGCTGCCGACGATGCCGCAGTCGATCGCAATGTATTGCGGGCTCCACGGGTTGACGGTGCTGACAAAGATGTTGCCGGGGTGCATGTCGGCGTGGAAGAAACTGTCGCGGAACACTTGGGTGAAGAAGATTTCCACACCCCGTTCGGCGAGCATCTTCATGTCGGTGCGCTGGTCGGCCAGGGTCGCGAGGTCGGTGACCTGAATCCCGTAGATGCGCTCCATTACCAGCACTTTCGGCCGGCACCAGTCCCAATAGACTTGTGGCACATACAGCAGCGGCGAGCCTTCGAAGTTGCGCTTCAACTGGCTGGCATTGGCCGCTTCGCGCAGCAGGTCGAGTTCGTCGTAGATGGTTTTTTCGTAGTCCTGGACCACGTCCACCGGGTGCAGCAAACGTGCATCGGCCGAGAGTTTTTCGGCGGCGCGGGCGAGGATGAACAGCCACGCCAAGTCCTGGGCAATGATCGGTTTCAGGCCCGGGCGTATCACCTTGACCACCACTTCTTCGCCGGTCTTCAGTTGCGCGGCATGCACCTGCGCCACCGAGGCTGAGGCCAGCGGTTCGACGTCGAAACGGCTGAACACTTCACTGATCTTTTTGCCGAGCTGCTCTTCGATCAGGTTGACCGACACTTGCGAGTCGAACGGCGGCACACGGTCCTGCAGCTTCATCAACTCATCGGCGATGTCTTCGGGCAGCAGGTCGCGGCGCGTCGAAAGGATCTGCCCGAACTTGATGAAAATCGGCCCAAGGTCCTGCAACGCCAGGCGCAATCGCGCACCACGGCTCAGGTCCAGCGTCTTGCGCGGGAACCAGCGCCACGGCAAGGCGTAGCGCAGCGCCAGGAGAAACCAGGGCAGCGGCAGGGCGAACAGCAGGTCATCGAGGCGGTAGCGAATCACAACGCGCTGGATGCGCAACAAACGGCGGACGGCAAGCAGCTTCATGCGTTATCGCTTGGGTCGAGGGATCGGGAAAGGCGCTCGAAACGCGCCTCGAGACGTTCCAGATCGAGCTTGATCTGGTCCAGTTCACTGAAACGGGCTTCGGCTTCGCGCTGACCGACGAGGGTGCGCGATTCTTCGGCCAGGTATTCGCCAAGATTCTGATTCAGGCTGGCGAAACCTTGCTGATACCAGCGTGCGCGGCTGCGCAGGTGACCGCCGACCAGTTGCGTGGCGACCGGGCCGAGCCAGCGCGAGAGTTCGTACTCCCAGTCCAGCTCAAGGTCCTGAAGGATCGCCGCCAGCTCCAGCAGCACGCCGCTGTCACCGTCGAGCTCGACTTCAGGGCCATGCAGCACCGAGGTCTTTTCCTTGCTCATCGCCAGTTTCAACAGGCTGGAGGCCGGTGCACGCAACGTGCAGTCAGCGCCGGTTTCCCAGTGGGAAGCGAGCATCAGGCCTTCGTCGCTGGGCAGGATGAACAGTTGCAGCGCCGGGCTGCGGCAGTCGACGGCAATCACCCTGCCGCTCAAATGCGCCAGTCGCGGTAGCGCCGTGCTGTCGAGACGCAGCACCCGGTTCAGACCGAGTTCAACGCTGGCGAGCAGGCCGGCCAGCAACATCAGGGTTTGATGCCGCGGTGCAGGGCGACGATGCCTGCGGTCATGTTGTGGTAGGTCACGCGGTCGAAACCGGCCTCGACCATCATCGACTTCAGGGTTTCCTGATTCGGGTGCATGCGGATCGATTCGGCCAGGTAGCGATAGCTTTCCGAGTCGTTGGTGATCAGCTTGCCCATCAACGGCATGAAGGCGAACGAGTAGGCGTCGTAGGCTTTGGACATCAGCGCATTGGTCGGCTTGGAGAATTCCAGCACCAGCAAACGGCCGCCCGGTTTCAGTACTCGCAGCATCGAGCGCAGGGCGTCTTCTTTATGGGTCACGTTGCGCAGACCGAACGCGATGGTCACGCAGTCAAAATGGTTGTCCGGGAACGGCAGCTTTTCAGCGTCGGCCTGAACGAACTCGACATTGCCGGCCACACCCAGATCCAGCAGGCGGTCACGACCGACCTTGAGCATGGACTCGTTGATGTCGGCCAACACCACCTGGCCGGTCGGGCCAACGAGGTGCGAGAACTTCTTGGTCAGGTCGCCTGTGCCGCCGGCGATGTCCAGCACGCGGTTACCGGTGCGAACACCCGACAGCTCGATCGCAAAACGCTTCCACAGACGGTGCATGCCGCCCGACAGGAGGTCGTTCATCAAGTCGTACTTGGCGGCTACCGAGTGGAAAACCTCAGCGACTTTTTCCGCTTTCTGGCTTTCCGGTACGTTTTTGAAGCCGAAGTGAGTGGTGGGTTCGGCATCGCTGCCTTTGCGCTGATCAGTCATATCGCTGTCACCAAAAGAGAATGCGGGACATTCTAATCCCGGTGGCCTGCTTTGTCTTGGCAAGGCTGAAGGTAAGATAGGCAACCACCGGGACGTTTTGCCGCAGCAGCGGTCAAGATGCTTCAGGAAAGTATCCATAAAGCAGGAGTCATTCGATGGCCCGTATTAGTGTTGAGCGTGCCCACGGCCTGGGCAAGGAAGCAGCCCGCGAGAAGGCTGATCTGTTGGCGCAGAAGCTGTCCGATCAATATGGCCTGGAGCCGCAATGGTCCGGCGACACCCTGAACCTCAAACGTTCCGGTGTGAAAGGCGCGGTACATGTCAGCGAAGATTCGATCCGCGTCGATGTGGAGTTGGGCCTGATGATGTCGGCCATGAGCGGCATGATCAAATCGGAAATCGAAAAAGCCCTTGATAAGGCCTTGGTCTGATTCCGGATTGAAATCCCTTCATCTGTAGGAGTGAGCCTGCTCGCGATAGCGGTCTGTCAGTCAACATTGATTTCGACTGACAGACCGCTATCGCGAGCAGGCTCACTCCTGCATTTGTTTTGTGTGAAGCCAAAGTTTTATGTCAGTTGTTAGGGTGCCGTTTCTAATTTTTCTCCCTACTTTGTGCCTGAGCCCGACACTTTCGCGGGCAGTTCCTCAAACCTTCTGCGCGTGAGGTGCACCATGGCCAAAGTTATTTTGAAGAAAAAAATCGACGCTTCGACTACTGCTCTGGGCGACGTCAAATCCTATGCCCGCAAGATCTGGCTGGCAGGCCTGGGGGCCTACACCAAGGTCGGTCAAGAGGGCAGCGAGTACTTTCAAGAGTTGATCAAGGCTGGTCAAACTGTTGAAACCAAAGGTAAAAAAGTAGTTGCCGAGAAACTTGAAGCGGCTAACACAGAGATTGAAGAAGCCAAGAGTGAAGTGAGCACTTTTAAAGGCAAGGTCGAAGTTCAACTCGACAAGGTCGAGAAGGCTTTTGACTCGCGTGTCGCAAGTGCCTTGAATCGTATCGGCATTCCGTCTAAACATGACGTTGAGACACTCTCTGCTAAGCTCGATGAGCTGACGGCATTGCTCGAACGCGTCGCGCGTAAATCTTAAGGAGAACGGGATGGCTGGTAAAAAGAACACCGAAAAAGAAGGCAGCTCGTGGATCGGGAAAGTCGAAGACTACTCCCGCAAAATCTGGCTTGCTGGTTTAGGCGTGTACTCGAAGATCGACACTGACGGCAGCAAGCTCTTCGATACATTGGTTAAAGACGGCGAGAAAGCCGAGAAGCTCACCAAGAGCGCTGTCGGCAAGAAAGTCGATGCCGCCAAGGACTCCGCTTCGTCGGCCAAGTCGCGCATCAGCGGCGTGAAAGATCGTGCACTGGGCAAGTGGGATGAGCTGGAGGGGGCTTTTGACAAGCGCCTGAACAGCGCCATTTCGCGCCTGGGTGTACCGAGCCGCAATGAAGTGAAAGCGCTGCACAGCAAGGTCGATACCCTGACCAAGCAGATCGAGAAACTCACCGGCGCCAAGGTTGCACCTGTTGCGGCGAAAACCGCAGCGGCCAAACCTGCTGCTAAACCAGCCGCCAAAAGCGCTGCCAAGCCACTGGTAAAAGCGGCTGCCAAACCGGTCGCCAAAGCCGCGTCGAAAGTCGCATCCGCCGCCAAGTCCGCTACCAAAACTGCCGCAGCCAAACCTGCAGCAGCCAAGACAGCGGTCAAATCGGTTGCTGCCAAAGCCGCCGCCAAACCAGCAGCAAAACCGGCTGCCAAAACTGCAGCGGCCAAACCGGCAGCCAAACCAGCGGTAAAACCTGCCGCAGCGAAGAAGCCAGCAGTGAAGAAACCGGCCACGCCTAAGGCTGCCGCGCCAAAACCAGCAGTGGCTGCCGCCAAACCGGCGACCCCGGTCAGCACGTCGAACTCCGCTGCTGCACCGACCCCTGCTGTAACCCCGACTGTCGCGCCAGCTCCATCGACGCCAACCAGTCAGTCCTGATTTTCAGGGCTCAAGAAAACGCCCGGCCTGCAAAGGTCGGGCGTTTTTGTTTGTGCACGATTTCATATACACCGCAGAACCCTTGTGGGAGTGAGCCTGCTCGCGATTGCGGTGTGTCATTCAACATTGATATTGACTGACCCGGCGACATCGCGAGCAGACTCGCTCCCACAGTGAAATGTGTTTATCCAGTGAAAGGGTTACTCGTGTTCTTCGAGGTATTGCAGGGCCAGGTGCTCGGTCGCCACTTTGATCGGCGGCAGCAAATGCGGCGCCACCAGCATCATGATCTGATACACCACCAACCTGACTTCACCCTCGCGATCAAGAATCCGCTGATAGTCCAGTGAGAACAGCAGCGTCATGGTGATCTGCTCCACCAACTGCCCCAGCGCTTGAGTGTCACTGACCAACTGCCCTTGCGCCTTCAATCGCGCCAGCAACGAAGCCAGCGTGCGCTTCAGTGCATTGAGCAGATTGCGGATGCCCTTGGCCAGTTTCGGCAGGCGCCCGGCCAGGTTTGACAGGTCCTGGAACAGAAACCGGTAATGGGCCAGCCGCTCGACGATCAAGTGCAGGAACAACCAGTAATCCTCCGGTGCCAGCTCCACGTCGGCCGGAGGATCAAGCAGTGGCGCAAGCTCGGCCTGGAAACGCTCGAACAAGCCGAGAATCAACGGTTCCTTGCCGTGGAAGTGGTAGTAGAGGTTGCCCGGGCTAATGCCCATTTCGTTGGCAACTTCCATGGTGGAAACGTTCGGTTCACCCTTCTGATTGAACAATTGCAGGGCACATTCGAGGATCCGGTCGCGGGTTTTCATCCAGTCTTCTTAATGGTCGGGTCATGCCACGGCAGGCGTGTGCTGTGGTTCGTTGTCAGTCAGCGCACACGCACGTAAGTACCGGGTGCCGCCTCCATCGGTGGATAGTTCTGGTTGCCGAGGGCCATGTGGGTTTCTTTTTGCGCGCCCGAGCGTTCCTGAATCCAGCTCAGCCATTGGGTCCACCAACTGCCGTCGACTTGCTTGGCGTCGTAATACCACGCTCGTGGGTCGCTACTTAGTTTCGCGCTCTCGACGAAGTTGGCCTTCGGGTTGCTCGGCGGGTTGAGGATGCTCTGCACATGACCGCTGTTGGACAGGACGAAACGTCGCTCGCCACCCAGCAGCAGCGTCGAGCGATACACCGCGTCCCACGGCGTGATGTGGTCGTTGATGCCGGCCACGCTGAAGCTGTCGACCGTGACTTTCTGCAAGTCGATCGGCGTGCCGCACACTTCAAGGCCGCCCGGATGACTCAGTGGGTTGTGCTTGAAGAAGTCCAGCAGGTCGCCATGCAAGGCTGCCGGCAACCGGGTGTTGTCGTTGTTCCAGTAGAGGATGTCGAACGCTGGAGGCTCCTTGCCCAACAGGTAGTTATTGACGAAGTAACTCCAGATCAAATCGTTGGGACGCATCCAGGCAAAGACCTTGGCCATGTCGCGCCCGTCCAGCACACCTTTCTGATAGGAGCGACGCTTCGCCGCTTCGAGGGTCTGTTCGTCAGCGAAAAGCGTCGCCGGAGAGTCCATCTGACTGTCGAGCAGGCTCACCAGATACGTCGCGCTGGATACCCGCCGCAGTTGTCGCTTGGCCTGCAAGTGGCCTTGCAGCGCGGCGATGGTCAGCCCACCGGCGCAAGCGCCCATCAAGTTCACTTCGCGAGCGCCGGTGATTGCCCGGCAAACGTTCATCGCTTCTTCAACCGCTTCGACGTAGGTCGACAGACCCCATTCGCGATGGCGCACATCCGGATTGCGCCAGCTGATCATGAAGGTCTGCAGGCCGTTTTTCAGGGCGAACTGGACGAAGCTGTTATGCGGGCTCAGGTCGAAAATGTAGTACTTGTTGATCTGCGGCGGCACCACCAGCAGCGGTTTGGAATACTGCTTTTCGCTCATCGGCTTGTACTGGATCAGCTCCAGCAGCTCGTTGCGAAACACCACGGAACCCGTGGTGGTGGCGACCGTTTTACCGACCTCGAACGCTTGCTTGGTGACTTGTCTGGGCAGGCCGTCGTTGTGCAGGAAATCGTCGACCAGATGGCTGATGCCACGCACCAGGCTGTTACCGCCGGAATTGAAGATTTCCTTGATCGCCAGCGGATTGAGCAGGGTGTTGGACGGCGCCACGGCGTCATTGAGCAGGGCGAACGCAAAGTGGGCGCGAGCGCGATCGTCCGGGGTCATGTTGCTTTCGTCGATCCAGCTTTTAACTTCTTTCTGCCAGCTCAGGTAGGCCTGCAAGCTGCGGCGATAAAACGGGTTGAGGCTCCACGCCGGGTCGGCAAAACGACTGTCCTGCGGGTTGGTCGGGTGCAGGGTTTCCCCCAGCATGACGCGACCCAGTTGGCCGCCCAGTTTCAAGGCATGCCGAACGCAGTGCACCGGGTTACGCAAGCCATGGGCGGCAACGCTGCGCAGGGTCGAAAACAGATCCCGGCCACGCAGGCCGGTGATCGCACTCTGCGCGTTGATGAACGCGGCGGGAGTGGGCAAAAAGTCCCTCGCTGGTTTGTCGCGCATGTGTCAACACTCCTTCGTCTTTCAGGCCAAATACAAACACATCGAACCAGAACACCATAGACGCTGTTATGGGTTGTTGCGCGGTGCGGCGTCCTGCCGACCGACAATGGGCCGGTTAACCGCCCAATGGCGCGGGATGCGGATGCATCACGGCGCGCTGACGTTCCTCCTCGAGGAATTTCATGATGATCGGTGCCACCGCTTCGGCGCGGGTAATCAGGAACAGATGCCCGTCATCGATGATGTGCAACTGCGCATTGGGGATCCGCCAGGCCAGCATGCGCATGTTGATCAGCGGGATCAGTGGATCGTCGTCGCCGGCCAGTACCAGCGTCGGCTGGTTGATCTTGTGCAGCCAGTGAATACTGGTCCAGCCAAGCCCGGCGAACAGCTGCCAGTAGTAACCGAGCTTGCCCGCCGAACGGACCTTCGCCGCATGGCTGGCGGCCAGGGTCGGATCGCGCCGGAAAGAGCCGCCGTAGATCATCGGCGCAATGCGGATCACGTGAGACGGCTGGATGTAGCGCCGCGGGCTGGCCATCATCCACAGCACTTTCGGTTTGCCCGGCACCATCACCGCGCCGGCCGCCGTGGCCGCCAGCACGAGTTTCTTGCAGCGCTCGGGATAGTCGTAGGCGAACTGCTGAGCGAGTGCGCCTCCCCAGGAAACGCCGATGACGTTGACTTGCCCGTAGTCGAGATAGTCGAGCATCCGCGCCGTGAGTTTCGCCAGGCCCGGAAAACGGTACGGCCGATTAGGCGTCGACGAACCGCCGACACCGGGAACGTCGAAGGCGATGACTTCCAGGTCCGGGTCCAGCGCTGCGACGAACGGAAACACCAGCTCCAGGTTGGCGCCGATGCCGTTGAAAATCAGCAAGGGCGTCAAGTGAGGCTTGCCGGGGCGTACCGCCGTGCGGATGGTCTGGCCATCCAGGTCGACGGTACGGAATATGAACGGTTGCGGCATGCTTCAGGCCCTGTGGGTTAATTCATCCCCGGTCCCCCTATCGGAGTGAAGCTTGCTCGCGAAGGCGTCAAGTCAGTCGACATCCATGTTGAATGAAAGACCGTTTTCGCGAGCAAGCTTCGCTCCTGCAGAGGGGCGCGGGGTGTGTCAGTTACCGCTCATGCACATAAGTGCCGGGTGCTGCTTCGCCCGCTGGATAGGCCTTGTTCCCCAGGCTCGCCGGGGACTTCTTCAGCTTGCCCGAACGCTCGGCCTGCCAGGCCTGCCAGTGCAGCCACCAGGAATCAGTGTGCTTGGTGGAGTTCTCTTGCCAGTCTTCGGCTTTGACCGGCATTTCGTTGCTGGTCATGTAGCGCGATTTCGGATTGCCCGGCGGGTTCAGAATGCTCTGGATATGCCCGCTGCTGGACAGCACGAACTCGACCTTGCCGCCAAACAACTGCGCCGACTTGTAGCAGGACTTCCACGGCGTGATGTGGTCGTTGGTGCCGGCCAGGGAAAAGATGTCGGCCGTGACCTGCTTCAGGTCGATCGGCGTGCCGCACACTTCCAGTGCATCAGGACGGATCAGCGGGTTGTTTTTGAACATTTCGATCAGGTCGCCGTGGAATGCGGCGGGTAACCGGGTGGTGTCGTTGTTCCAGAACAGGATGTCGAATACCGGCGGCTCGTTGCCCAGCAGGTAGTTGTTGACCCAGTAGTTCCAGATCAGATCGTTGGGGCGCATCCAGGCAAAGACTTTCGCCATGTCGCGGCCTTCCAGCACACCGGCCTGATAGGAATGGCGCTTGGCGGCTTCGAGGGTCTGCTCGTCGACGAACAAGGCCACGTCGCTGTCCAGGGTCGTATCCAGCACGCTGACCAGCAGGGTGAGGGCGTTGACCTTCTTCTCGCCGATCGCGGCGTAGTGGCCCAGCAGCGCGGTGCAGGTGATGCCACCGGAGCAGGCGCCCAGCATGTTCACGTCTTTGCTGCCGGTGATCGCAGTAACCACGTCGACCGCTTCCTTGAGCGCTTCGATGTAGGTCGACAGACCCCACTCGCGCTGCTCCTTGGTCGGGTTGCGCCAGCTGACGATGAACGTCTGCACGTTGTTGCGCAGGCAGAAGCGCGCCAGGCTCTTGTCCGGGCTCAGGTCGAATACGTAGAACTTGTTGATCTGCGGCGGCACCACCAGCAGCGGACGCTCGTGCACCTGCTCGGTGATCGGGCGGTACTGGATCAATTCCAGCACGTCATTGCGGAACACCACCGCGCCTTCGGTCACGCCCAGGCTCTTGCCGACTTCGAACGCGCCCATGTTGACCTGGCTCGGCATGCCGCCGTTGTGTACCAGATCCTTGGCCAGGTGCGAGAGGCCGTCGAGCAGGCTTTTGCCGCCGGTCTCGAAGAACCGTTTGACCGCCGCCGGGTTGGCCGCACTGTTGGTCGGGGCCATGGCTTCGGTCATGAGGTTGATCACGAAATGCCCGCGACTGACGTCTTTGGGCGGCAGGTTGCTGTCGTCAATCCAGTCGTGGAGTTCCTTGCGCCACGCCAGGTAAGTTTGCAGATAACGTTTATAGAGCGGGTTCTGGCTCCAGGCCGGATCGGCGAAGCGACGGTCATCGCTGGTAGGTTGAAGTTCTGATTTGCCGAACAACACGTTCTTCAATTCAAGGCCGAAATGGGCGACATGCTTGGCACTGTGAATCGGTTGTTTGATGGCCTGCCTGAGCACCATTCGAGCAGAAGCCAGTAGATCCTTTCCACGCAGCCCAACGACAGGATTCAGCCCCAAGGTGTTTTCCGAGGCTTGATACTTCAAGTCATCGTTATTCTTGTTACTCATCTACGACGCTCCATTGTCCTGAGACGAGTACCTGGGCCCAGCTGTCATCACACAGCCAATGCCAGGTACTTATGCTCGGGTGACCGTTAATTCTGCATCGCTGCTTTTTACGGCAGAGAGCACTGCAGGGAACTTGCCAGCTCCATTGGTTACCCGAGTTTAATTTTTTTCGCAAGCGGGCCAATCATTGACCCAGGAGCGGAGCATTCAAACAGATGGAATTAGAAAATGCCCTCTAAAGAGCAAGAGGGCTGACCTAGAGCATCAGCTTGACGATGGATTCGTTCGGATCGCGGGTTTTTCCGGCGGCTTTGAGTTCGGCAAGATAATCGTTCCAGAGATCCTCTTGGCGCACGCCCAACTGGTACAGATATTCCCAAGTGAACAGGCCGCTGTCGTGCCCGTCGTCGAAGGTCAATTTCAGTGCGTACTGACCGGCCGGTTCTACCTTGGTCAGGCCTACGCCGATCTTGCCAAATTGCAGGATAGGTTTGCCGTGGCCCTGGACCTCGGCGGAAGGAGAGTGCACGCGAAGGAACTCGGCGGGCAGGTGATATTCCTCGCCGGACGCGTATTTCAGCGACAGGGTTTTCGAGGCTTTGTGCAGTTTGATGTCGGTGGGAAGCATAGGAAGAGCCTCGGGCAGAAAGCTACAAGCTGCAAGCTTAACTCGATAAGCTTGACGCTTGTAGCTTGCAACTTGAGGCTTACAGAATGTAGCGGGACAGGTCTTCGTTCTGTGCCAATTCGCCGAGGTGACTGTTGACGTAATCGGCGTCGATCAGGATCGCCTTGTCGTCATGGGCGCTGGCCAGGTCGCCGGCGCTGAACGACACTTCTTCGAGCAAGCGTTCGAGCAAGGTGTGCAGGCGACGGGCACCGATGTTCTCGGTCTTCTCGTTGACCTGCCAGGCGATCTCGGCAATACGCTTGATGCCGTCCGGCTGGAACTCGATGACCAGGCCTTCGGTTTTCAGCAGGGCGCAATACTGCTCGGTGAGCGACGCATGCGGCTCGCTGAGGATGCGCTCGAAATCTTCCGGCGTCAGCGCCTTCAGCTCGACACGAATCGGCAGGCGACCTTGCAGCTCCGGCACCAGGTCACTTGGCTTGCTCAGGTGGAACGCACCGGAAGCAATGAACAGGATGTGGTCGGTCTTGACCATGCCCAGCTTGGTGTTGACGGTGCAGCCTTCGATCAGTGGCAGCAAGTCACGCTGCACGCCTTCACGGGATACGTCGACGCCGCCGGAGTTACCGCGCTTGGCGACCTTGTCGATTTCATCGATGAACACGATGCCGTGCTGCTCGACCGCTTCCAGCGCCTTGGCCTTCAACTCTTCATCGTTGACCAGGCGGCTGGCTTCCTCGTCACGCACCAGTTTCAGCGCTTCCTTGACCTTGATCTTGCGGTTTTTCTTTTTGCCCTTGCCCATGTTGGCGAACAGGCTCTGCAACTGGTTGGTCATTTCTTCCATGCCCGGTGGCGCGGAGATGTCGACGCCGGCCATTTCGGCGACTTCGATTTCGATCTCCTTGTCATCCAGCTGACCTTCGCGCAAGCGCTTGCGAAACAGCTGGCGGGTGTTGGAGTCGGCTGACGGGGCGTCGTCATTGTTGAAGCCCATGCGTGCCGGTGGCAGCAAGGCGTCGAGGATGCGTTCCTCGGCGGCGTCTTCGGCGCGGTGGCGAACCTTGGTCATTTCCTGTTCGCGCAGCAGCTTGATCGCCGCGTCGGCCAGGTCACGAATGATCGATTCGACATCGCGACCGACATAGCCGACTTCGGTGAACTTGGTCGCTTCGACTTTGATGAACGGCGCGTTGGCGAGTTTGGCCAGGCGACGGGCGATCTCGGTTTTACCGACACCGGTCGGGCCGATCATCAGGATGTTCTTTGGCGTTACTTCAACGCGCAGCTCTTCGGGCAGCTGCATCCGGCGCCAGCGGTTACGCAGCGCGATGGCGACGGCGCGCTTGGCATCGTCCTGGCCGATGATGTGGCGATTGAGTTCGTGGACGATTTCACGGGGAGTCATGGACATAGTAATTGGCGGTCCTCAAGCAAAAGTGAGCCGTGGCACTAAGGCCGGAACAGGCTTACTCGGCGAGGTCCTGCTCCTCAATGGTGAAGGTGTGGTTGGTGAATACGCAAATGTCGCCGGCGATACCGAGTGCGGTTTCGACGATTTCCCGGGCCGACAGATCGGTTTTCTTCAGCAGCGCGCTGGCGGCGGCCTGGGCGTAACCGCCACCGGAACCCATGGCGATCAGGCCTTCTTCGGGTTCGACCACGTCGCCGTTGCCGGTGATGATCAGTGAAGCGTCTTTGTTCGCGACGGCGAGCATGGCTTCGAGGCGGCTGAGGGAGCGGTCAGTGCGCCATTCTTTGGCGAGTTCGACAGCGGCGCGAACCAGGTGGCCCTGATGTTTCTCAAGCTGGCCTTCAAAACGCTCGAAGAGGGTGAAGGCGTCAGCGGTGGCCCCGGCAAAACCGGCAATGACCTGGCCGTGGTACAGGCGACGAACTTTCTTCGCGTTGCCTTTCATCACGGTATTGCCGAGAGAAACCTGGCCGTCGCCGCCCATGACGACTTTGCCGTGGCGGCGAACTGAAACGATGGTGGTCAAGGGAGAGTCTCCACGCAGCGGGGCGAAAATGCCTTATGCCAACTCATATGGGGGTGGCGATGCGTTTTTCAACTGCGGGGCGGGAGAGGGGACGAGCGGTGTTGCGCGGGGAAGGGTGTGTTGGCTGTTCTGGCGCCTTCGCGGGCACGCCTCGCTCCTACAGGGAATCACGCAATCCTTGTAGGGGCGAGGCTTGCCCGCGAAGAACGATAACGCGGTGCCCCTGACGAAATCAGCGGTTCTGGCGTTGTTGTAACAACAGGTTGCTGAAGCCGGCGCCGGACAGTTGTTTCTGCGCCGTGGTCAGCTGTTCGCGATTGCTGAACGGCCCGACCAGCACTCGATACCAGGTTTCATCTTTGACTGTGCCGGATTCAACCGCCACCGCCTGGCCCAGCAGGATGATCTGCGCCCGAACCTTGTCCGCGTCAGCTTCCTTGCGGAACGAACCGGCTTGAAGGAAGAACTTGGTCACCGGAGCCGCCTTGGACACCGGTGGCGCTGGCGGCGGCGTGATCCCGGCCAGTGCCGCCTGGGCTCGCGCAGTATCAATCTTCGCTGCTTGCTCCGGCGTGACCGGCGTGGTCGGAATTGCCGGCACTTGTGGCGTCGGCAGGGTTTTCTCCGGCACGGCATCCGGCGGCACGATCACTTCCGATTCCGGCAGCAGGGTGTAGAAGTCGTACTTTGGCTTCACCGGTTGCGTCGGGCTCGGCGGGGTCTTGTTGGCCTCGGCGATCTTGGTGGCTTTCTGCTGTTCGATCTTCTCGCGCTTGACGCTCTCGCTGCCCTTGCCCGGTTCCAGTTTCATCAGGAACACAATAAACGCGCCGACCGTCAGGCCGATGGCCATCCACAGCCAACCCGGGATCGGTTGCTTTGCAGGAGCTTGGTAACGGCTGGCGCCACGCTTGGGTGCAGGTTTTTTCTTGGCAGCCAACTTACATACGCTCCAGAGTTTCCAGACCCAAGAGTTCCAGGCCTTGCTTGAGAGTGCGGCCGGTCAGCGCGGCGAGGCGCAGACGGCTTTGCATTTGCGCCGGGGTGTCGGCGCTGAGGATCGGGCAGTTCTCGTAGAAGCTGGAGAACAGGCCGGCGACATCGTACAGGTAGGTGCACAGAATGTGTGGCGTGCCTTTTTCGCACACGTTGTTCAGCACTTCGCCAAATTGCGCGAGCTTGGCTGCCAACTCGTGTTCGTGTGCTGCTTCGAGGACGATCTGGCCTTCGACTTCACTGAAGTCCTTGCCGAGTTTGCGGAATACACCGGCCACGCGGGTGTAGGCGTACAGCAGGTACGGAGCAGTGTTGCCTTCGAAGTTGAGCATCAGGTCGAAGTTGAAGCTGTAGTCGCTGGTACGGTGCTTGGACAGGTCGGCGTATTTCACTGCGCCAATGCCCACGACCCTGGCGATGTTGCGCAATTCGTTTTCGGCCAGCTCCGGGTTCTTGTCTTTCACCAGGGTGTAGGCGCGTTCCTGGGCTTCGGTCAGCAGATCGATCAGCTTCACGGTGCCGCCATCACGGGTCTTGAACGGACGGCCATCGGCGCCGTTCATGGTGCCGAAGCCCATGTGTTCCATTTCCATCGGGTGCGTCACGAAGCCGGCCTTGCGGGCGACTGCGAACACTTGCTGGAAGTGCAGCGCCTGGCGCTGATCGACGAAGTACAGCGCGCGGTCAGCCTTGAGTTTGCCGCTGCGATAACGCACGGCTGCCAGGTCAGTGGTGGCGTAGAGGTAGCCGCCATCGGCCTTGACGATGATCACCGGCAGCGGGTCGCCGTCGGCGTTCTTGAATTCGTCGAGGAACACGCACTGGGCGCCATTGCTTTCGACCAGCATGCCGGCGGCCTTGAGGTCGTTGACCACGTTGATCAGGTCGTCGTTATAGGCGCTTTCGCCCATCACGTCGGCCATGGTCAGTTTGACGTTCAGCAGTTCGTAGATTTTCTGGCAGTGCGACAGCGAGATGTCCTTGAACTTGGTCCACAGGGCCAGGCAGTCCGGGTCGCCGGCTTGCAGCTTGACCACCAGACCACGGGCGCGATCGGCGAACTCTTCGGATTCGTCGAAGCGTTGTTTGGCGGCGCGGTAGAAGTTTTCCAGGTCGGACAGTTCATCGCTGGTGATCGGGTTTTCTTGCAGATAAGCCATCAGCATGCCGAACTGGGTGCCCCAGTCGCCGACGTGGTTCTGACGGATGACGTCGTCGCCGAGGAACTCCAGAACGCGTGCCACGCCGTCGCCAATGATGGTCGAACGCAAGTGACCGACGTGCATCTCTTTGGCCAGGTTCGGGGCCGACAGGTCGACCACAGTGCGCTGCACCGGGCCAGCTTTGCGCACGCCGATGTGGTCGTCGGCGAGGGCGGCATCCAGGCGAGTGGCCAGGGCATCAGTGTTCTGGAAGAAATTCAGGAAGCCCGGGCCGGCGATTTCGGTCTTGGTGACGTTTTCATCAGCCGGCAGCGCAGCGATGATTTTCTCTGCCAGGTCACGCGGCTTCATGCCGGCCGGTTTGGCCAGCATCATCGCGATGTTGCTGGCGAAGTCGCCGTTCTTCTTGTCACGGGAGTTTTCCACCTGGATCGCCGGCGACAGGCCTTCAGGCAACACACCTTCGTTGACGAGTTGGGTGATGGCTTGTTGGATCAGCTGGCGAATGGTGTCTTTCATGGTGTTCTCTTTCGACCGCAAGCGCGGCGGCGCTTCGATGCGCTAGTGGAAAAACTGGGCATTATCCGTTGCGAAGACGGGCTTGCCAACTATAGCGGGCAGGTTATGGATATGTGGTGACAAATCGGGCCTCTTCGCGGGCCAGCCTCGCTCCTACAGTTTTTGTGTCGTTCACAGTATTGGCAAACGACTCTCCCCCTGTAGAGCGAGCCTTGCCCGCGAAGGCGATCGACCAATCAATACAAATCGACGGGATCCACATCCAGCGACCAACGCACCGCCCGCCCGCTCGGCATCTGCTCCAGCGCCAGCAACCAGCTACTCAGCAGCCGATGCAACGGCGCCCGGGCCGTGGCTTGCAACAACAACTGCGCACGATAACGCCCGGCCCGGCGCTCCATCGGAGCCGGCACCGGGCCGAGCAGCTCAATACCGGTCAGATTCTGCTCAGCCAGCAAGCGCTCGGCCTCGCTACACGCTTCATCGAGAAAACCTTCGGCCTGTCCCGGTTTATGCGCTTCGGCCCGCAGCAACGCCAAATGCGCAAACGGCGGCAATCCTGCCGAGCGGCGTTCGCTCAAGGCCTGTTCGGCAAAGGCGAAATAGCCTTGTTCGGTCAATTGCACCAGCAGAGGATGATCGGCCAGGTGCGTCTGGATAATCACCTTGCCCGGCTCTTCTGCCCGCCCGGCCCGGCCTGCCACCTGAACGATCAACTGTGCCATGCGCTCGCTGGCGCGGAAGTCGCCAGAGAACAATCCACCGTCGGCATCGAGAATCGACACCAGCGTTACCCGTGGAAAGTGGTGCCCTTTGGCGAGCATTTGCGTGCCCACCAGAATGCACGGCTGGCCTTTCTGGATGGTGGCGAATAACTGATTCATCGCGTCCTTGCGCGACGTACTGTCGCGGTCGACCCGCAGTACCGGGACGTCCGGGAACAGAATCGCCAGGCGCTCTTCTGCGCGTTCGGTGCCGGCACCCACCGGCCGTAAATCGACCTTGCCGCACTTCGGGCAATGCCGCGGCACGCGTTCCACGTAGCCGCAATGGTGGCAGCGCAATTCGCCGGAGCGCTGGTGCACGGTCATCCGCGCATCGCAGCGCTGGCACTCGGACATCCAGCCGCAGTCATGACACAGCAGCGTCGGCGCAAAGCCGCGACGATTGAGAAACACAAGGACTTGCTGACCAGCCGCCAGCGTCTGGCCGATGGCTTGCTGCATCGGCCCGGAAATACCGCTGTCCAGCGGACGGCTTTTTACATCGAGACGCAGGAATCGCGGTTGCTTGGCGCCGCCAGCCCGCTCGTTCAGGCGTAGGAGCCCATACCGACCGGTGTAGGCGTTGTGCAGGCTTTCCAGTGAAGGCGTGGCGGAGCCGAGGACAATCGGGATGTTTTCCTGCCGCGCGCGCACCAAAGCCAGATCGCGGGCGTGATAGCGCAGGCCTTCCTGCTGTTTATAGGAGCCGTCGTGCTCTTCGTCGATGATGATCAGGCCGGGATTTTTCATCGGCGTGAACAGTGCCGAACGGGTGCCGATAATGATGTCGGCGTCACCGTCCCGGGCCGCGAGCCAGGCCTCGAGGCGCTCCCGATCATTGACTGCCGAGTGAATCAGGGCGATGCGCGCATTGAAACGCTGCTCGAAGCGCGCCAGGGTTTGCGGGCCGAGGTTGATCTCCGGGATCAGCACCAGCGCCTGCTTGCCGGCTTCGAGGGTCTCGCGGATCAGCTGCAAATAGACTTCGGTCTTGCCGCTGCCGGTAACGCCGGCCAGCAGGAACGCATGATAACTGTCGAACCCGGCGCGAATCGCTTCATACGCGGCACGCTGCTCAGGGTTGAGCGGCAATTCCGGTTGCGCCAGCCAATGTTCGTGGCGGGCGCCGGGAGCGTGCTTGCGGATTTCCACCTGCACCAGATCCTTGGCCAGCAGCAGATCCAGGCTGTCCTTGCTCAGCATCAGTTTGCTCAACAACTGATGGGCCACGCCGTGAGGGTGCTGGGCCAACGTGGCCAGGGCTTCGCGCTGGCGCGGGGCACGGGCGATACGCGGATCATCCAGGCTGGCACCGGGCGCGGCGGACCAGAAGCGTTCCTGGCGCGCCTCGGCCAATTCGCCTTGGCGCAGCAACACCGGAAGCGCCCAGCTCAAGGTGTCACCGAGGCTGTGCTGGTAATACTGCGAGGTCCACAGGCACAGCTTGAACAGTGCTGGTGGTAACGGCGGGGTGGCGTCGAGCAGGGCCAGCGCCGGTTTGAGCTTTTCCACCGGGACTTCGCTGGTGTCGGTGACCTCCACCAGAATCCCGATCATCTCCCGCCGGCCAAACGGCACCCGCAGGCGCATGCCCGGTTGCAACTGGGCGCGCAGGATCCCGGCCGGGGCACGGTAATCGAACAGGCGGCGCAGCGGCGAAGGCAGGGCGAGGCGCAAAATGGCGTCGGGCACGCGGGGATCTCGATAAACGGGCAGTAAAAGAAGTCGGACGCATACTAATTGTGGGAGTGGGCTTGCTCGCGAATGCGTTGGGTCAGACACCTCATCGCTGGCTGGCAGGCCGTATTCGCGAGCAAGCCCGCTCCCACAAGGGGCACATATCAGGCAGGGAGCCTAGCAGACGGTCGGTAGAAGCGACAGCTTGCGCGATTGGCATTGTCTGGTAGAATCCGCGGCCTAATTACGTGCGGTATTCAACAATAGTGTTGAGTGGCGGCACGCTAGCTCGAGGAAGACACCATGAAAGCCGAAATCCATCCAGATTATCCAGTCATTGCTGTTACTTGCAGCTGTGGCAACAAGTTCGAAACCCGTTCGACCTTCGGCAAAGCTCTGCCGATCGACGTTTGCAACGAATGCCACCCGTTCTACACCGGTAAGCAGAAGACTCTGGATACTGGCGGTCGTGTACAGCGCTTCGCAGACCGTTTCGGCGCTTTCGGCAAGAAAGCTCCTGCTGCTGCAGAGTAAGGTTGAAAAGCCCCATGGGCTTTACCTTGCTAACGAAAAAGGCGTCCCTCGCGGGCGCCTTTTTTGTGTCCGCGATTTGGCTGTCCGGCGCCCAGGCCTTCTGCCCGGTGCCGAGCGGGCTTACACCCGTCGCGGTGCAGCGTGTGGTGGATGGCGACACTTTGCGCCTGAGCGATGGCCGCAGTGTGCGCATGATCGGCTTGAATACGCCTGAGCTGGGCAAGCAGGGCCGTTCCGACGAGCCGTTCGCCGTGGTCGCGCACAAACGCCTGGAAGCGCTGGTGGCGGCCAGCGACGGGCGCGTGGGTTTGCGTCCCGGTAAAGAGAGCAAAGATCATTACGGTCGCACGCTGGCCCATGTCTATGGCGCCAATGGCGCCAACCTCGAAGCGCAGATGCTCGCCGAGGGCCTTGGTTTTCAAGTGGCGGTCGCGCCGAATGTCGATTTGGTCAGCTGTCAGCAAGCCGCCGAACGCAGTGCCCGTCAGGCCGGCCTTGGCCTGTGGCGGCAATCCCCTGTACTGAAAGCGGAGCAGATCAACGCCTCCGGTTTCGCCGTGCTCAGTGGTCGTGTGAGCAAGGTTCAGCGCAATCGCGGCGGAGTTTGGATTGAGTTGCAGGACGCGGTTGTATTGCGCGTTGCACCCAATTTGCTCGGGCAGTTCGATGTTGCATCGCTTGAGCGGCTGAAGGGCAAGCAGATTGAGGCGCGTGGCTGGGTCGTGGATCGATCGCGTCGGGGCGGCTTGAAACCCGGGCAGGCACGCTGGCTTCTGCCGCTGACCGATCCGGCGATGCTGCAAGCGGCGCCTCGATAAAAAATTGTAGACATTTTTTATGGCGATTGTGAACAGTCTATCCCTTGTGTTCCGCGGCTCTTGGCCCAAAGTCGTAGGGCAGGGCGCTTGACAGGGGTGACCGGTCAGTCTTGTGGGGACTTTGCGACACGCGTATCCTCGGCGGTCCGTCTGTCCAACAGTAAAAGCGGAATGCCCACATGTCTGATTTGAAAACTGCCGCTCTCGAATATCATGCCCATCCTCGTCCAGGGAAGCTGAGTGTCGAGCTCACCAAGGCCACCGCTACCGCCCGCGACCTGTCGCTGGCCTACAGCCCCGGCGTAGCCGAACCAGTACGCGAAATCGCCCGCGATCCTGAACTGGCCTACAAATACACCGGCAAAGGCAACCTGGTTGCAGTCATTTCCGATGGCACCGCGATTCTCGGCCTGGGTAACCTCGGCCCATTGGCTTCCAAGCCAGTCATGGAAGGTAAGGGCGTGTTGTTCAAGCGCTTCGCCGGCATCGACGTTTTCGACATCGAAGTCGACTCCGAAAGCCCGCAAGCCTTCATCGACACCGTCAAGCGTATCTCCATCACCTTCGGTGGCATCAACCTGGAAGACATCAAGGCACCTGAGTGCTTTGAGATCGAGCGCGCTCTGATCGAGCAGTGCGACATTCCAGTGTTCCACGATGACCAGCACGGCACCGCAATCGTTACCGCGGCCGGCATGATCAACGCCCTGGAAATCGCTGGCAAAACCCTCGCTGACGCCAAGATCGTCTGCCTGGGCGCCGGTGCGGCCGCCATCTCCTGCATGAAATTGCTGGTGAGCATGGGCGCCAACATCGAAAACATCTTCATGGTTGACCGTACCGGTGTGATCCACTCCGGCCGTGACGACCTGAACCAGTACAAGGCTGTCTTCGCCCACGCGACCGACAAGCGCACCCTGGCTGACGCCCTGACCGGTGCTGACGTGTTCGTTGGCCTGTCCGGCCCGAACCTGCTGAGTGCTGAAGGCCTGAAGTCCATGGCGGCCAACCCGATCGTGTTCGCCTGCTCGAACCCGGATCCGGAAATCGCCCCGGAACTGGCGCACGCCACCCGTGACGACGTGATCATGGCGACCGGCCGTTCGGACTACCCGAACCAGGTCAACAACGTATTGGGCTTCCCGTTCATCTTCCGCGGTGCCCTGGACGTTCGCGCCAAGCGCATCAACGAAGAAATGAAAGTGGCAGCGGCCAACGCCCTGCGCGAACTGGCCAAGCTGCCGGTTCCTCAGGAAGTGTGCGACGCCTATGGCGGCATCAAGCTGGAATTCGGTCGTGAGTACATCATTCCGAAGCCAATGGATGCCCGCCTGATCACCGTGATCTCCGATGCCGTGGCCAAGGCCGCCATTGAGACCGGCGTAGCGACCCTGCCGTATCCGAAGAACTACCCGCTGAAAAGCGTGGATGACGTGTTCAACGGCTAAGCCGTTGTAGCGCTTCAACCGAAAGCCCCGGCTCATTTGAGTCGGGGCTTTTTTTTTTGTCTGTGGTTTTTGTGGTGTCTGTAAGGATCTCTTCGCGGGCAAGCCTCGCTCTTACAGGGGCAAGCGCTGGGAACTTTCCATGTCCGTAGGAGCGAGGTTTGCCCGCGGAGAGGCCCTCAAGGACAAAGCAAAACCTGCAGGCCATAAAAAGCCCCGCTCTTCTTGAGAAGGCGGGGCTTTTGCGTTGCGCTACGCGATCAGAACAGATCGATTGGCGCTGCTTCGTCCGCTGGCAGCGGGCTGCCCGGCGCATTGCCGTTACCCAGTTCATTCACCGACGGAGGCGTGTCCTCGGCCTTGAACAGCTCGAAGTACGCGCCAGGCGTGCCTGGGCTGGCCGCACGGCCGCTGACGGGGTCAACCCGCAAACTGAGAATGCCTTCCGGCTCTGGTTGAGTGTGAGGCGGCTTGTCCTTGAGCGCGGCCGCCATGTAGTTCATCCAGATCGGCAGCGCGACGGTGCCACCGAACTCGCGCTTGCCCAGGCTTTCAGGCTGATCGAACCCGGTCCAGACGGTGGTTACGTAATCGGCGTTGTAGCCGGAGAACCAGGCGTCCTTGGATTCGTTGGTGGTACCGGTCTTGCCCGCAATGTCACTGCGACCCAAGGCCAGTGCGCGGCGGCCGGTGCCGAGTTTGATCACGTCCTCAAGCATGCTGTTGAGGATGTAAGTGGTGCGACCGTCGACGATGCGTTCGGCCACGGCAGGCGTTTGCGGCGCAGCGCCGGGTGCGGCTGGAGCTTCCCCTGGAGTCGCATTGACCGTGAATGCCTGGGCGTCGGTCGGTGCGGCGATGCCGTTGGTCACTGCGGCGCCCTGAGGAACGCTCGGCGGGTTGGCGACGAACAGCGTGTCGCCATTGCGGCTTTCAATCTTGTCGATGATGTACGGGCTGATTTTGTAGCCACCGTTGGCGAAGGTGCTCCAGCCGGTGGCGATTTCCATTGGCGTAAGGGTTGCGGTGCCCAAGGCCAGGGACAGGTTGCGCGGCAGGTCCTGCTTGTTGAAGCCGAACTTGCTGATGTAGTCGATGGTGCGATCGATGCCCAGCGCCTGCACCAGACGGATCGACACCAAGTTGCGCGACTTGTACAGCCCTTCGCGCAGGCGGATCGGGCCGAGGAAGGTGTTGGTGTCGTTCTTCGGGCGCCAGACCTTGTCCAGGTATTCATCGACGAACACGATCGGCGCATCGTTCACCAGGCTGGCGGCGGTGTAGCCGTTATCCAGCGCGGCGCTGTACACGAAGGGCTTGAAGCTCGAACCCGGCTGACGCTTGGCCTGCATGGCGCGGTTGTAGTTGCTCTGCTCAAAGGCGAAACCACCGACCAGTGAGCGAATGGCGCCGTTCTGCGGATCAAGGGATACCAGCGCGCCTTGCGCTTGCGGGATCTGGCTGAACTTCAGCGAATTGTCCGGTTGGCGCTGCACGCGAATCAGGTCGCCGACCTGAGCCACGTCCGAGGGCTGCTTCGGATTGGCGCCCATGCTGTTGGTGTTCAGGAACGGACGCGCCCATTTCATGCTGTCCCAGCCGACGTGTTCTTCGCCGGTGCGGGTCAATACTTGCAGGCCAGTCTTGTCGACCTGAGTGACGATGGCGGGCTCAAGGCTGCTGATGGTCCGCTGTTTGGTCAGTTCGGTGGCCCAGGCCTCGCGAGTCTTGCCCGGCAGGCGCGACTCGGGACCGCGATAGCCGTGACGCTGATCGTAGGTCATCAAGCCTTCGTGCAGCGCGGTGTTGGCCATTTCCTGGAGATTGCTCGGCACCGTCGTGGTCACGCGAAAACCTTCGGTGTACGCATCGCTGCCATAGCGGCCGACCATTTCGGCACGGGCCATTTCAGCAATGTACGGCGCGTTCACTTCCGGCGTCGGCACGTGGTAGCTGGCGTTCAGCGGTTCGTTGATCGCAGTGGTGTAGTCGGCTTCGGTGATTTTGCCGAGCTTGTACATGCGCCCCAGGATCCAGTCGCGACGTTCCTTGCTGCGGGCCGGATTGGCCAGCGGGTTGAAGCGCGAAGGGGCTTTTGGCAGGCCGGCGATCATCGCCATCTGCGCCAGGCTGACATCACGAATCGATTTGCCGTAGTAAACCTGCGCGGCGGCTTCGATGCCATAGGCGCGGTTACCCAGGTAGATCTTGTTGACGTACAGCTCCAGGATTTCGTCCTTGGTCAGCTGCCGTTCGATCTGCAGGGCCAGGAGGATTTCGGTGGTTTTGCGCGAGAAGCTGCGTTCGCTGGTCAGGAAGAAGTTCTTCGCCACCTGCATGGTGATGGTGCTGCCGCCGGACTGGATGTGTCCGCTTTTTACCAACTGGGTTGCAGCGCGCATCAAGCTGCTGGGATCGACGCCGTAGTGGTTGGCGAAATTATCGTCTTCAGCACTTAGTAACGCATTGATGAAATTGGGGGGAATGTCGGCGAAACGGATTGGTGTGCGGCGCATCTCGCCAAATTCTGCGATCAACTTGTTGTCGCTGCTGTATACCCGCAATGGAATCTGCAACTGGATGCTTCGCAGAGCCTCCACAGATGGCAATCCCGGACTAAGGTAAAGAAACGCGCCGCTCAGACCAAGGAGCAGTCCGCAGAAAACGGCGACGATGGACCAACCGAAAAATTTCAGCAGACGAATCAAGGCTTTGGGATATCCAGGGCAAAGAATGAATTGGGCAACAGGGTTCAGATAACAGGGAACGACCCGCGCTTGCAGTAAAAACCGGAAAAAATCGCTGGGCATTATAAGCATTTTTCCGTCGAGGGCGTCATTTGCGCTGCTGTCAAGACGGGTGGTTTGAACGCAATGGGTATTACAGAGTCCGTAAGACACGGATAGTCATAGGGAATTGGTAGTGCTAGGACTCTTCAATAAAAAAGCCAATACGCTTCTGGGCATCGACATCAGCTCCACGTCGGTGAAGTTGCTTGAGCTAAGTCGCCAGGGTGAGCGTTATCGGGTCGAGGCCTATGCGGTCGAGCCCTTGCCTACCAACGCAGTGGTCGAAAAAAATATCGCCGAGCTCGAAGGCGTGGGCCAGGCACTCGCGCGCGTGCTGCTCAAGGCCAAAACCAACCTCAGGAATGTCGCCGTGGCCGTCGCCGGTTCGGCAGTCATCACCAAAACCATCGAGATGGACGCAGGTCTTTCCGACGACGAGATGGAAAACCAGCTGAAGATCGAGGCCGATCAGTACATCCCCTATCCATTGGATGAAGTCGCCATCGACTTCGAAGTCCAGGGCGTGTCGGTGCGTAACCCCGAACGGGTCAATGTGCTGCTGGCGGCCTGTCGCAAGGAAAACGTGGAGGTGCGTGAAGCTGCCCTGGCGCTGGCCGGCCTGACCGCGCGAGTGGTGGATGTCGAGGCCTATGCGCTGGAGCGGTCGTTCTCCTTGCTGGCGGGGCAACTGGCGGTCTCTCAGGAGGGGTTGACCGTGGCGGTGGTCGACATCGGTGCGACCATGACCACCCTGAGCGTGCTGTACAACGGGCGGATCATCTACACCCGGGAACAATTGTTCGGTGGTCGTCAGCTCACGGAGGAAATCCAGCGTCGTTATGGCCTGACCGTCGAACAGGCGGGGCTGGCGAAGAAGCAGGGCGGGTTGCCGGATGACTACGTCAGCGAAGTCTTGCAACCGTTTCGCGATGCGCTGGTGCAGCAGGTTTTCCGGTCGTTGCAGTTCTTCTTCGCATCCGGTCAGTACAACGCGGTCGATCACATCCTGCTGGCTGGCGGTACCGCGTCGGTCCCGGGGCTTGATCGCCTGATCGAGCAGCGGTTGGGCACGCCAACCCAGGTGGCCAATCCGTTCTCCGACATGGCATTGAGCAGTAAGGTCAACGCCGGGGCCCTGGCGAGCGATGCGCCAGCACTGATGATCGCTTGCGGGCTCGCCCTCAGGAGTTTCGACTGATGGCACGGATCAATCTTTTACCCTGGCGCGAAGAGCTGCGTGAAGAGCGCCGCAAGCGCTTTTTGCTGGCACTGGTCGGCGTATTGGTGTGCTCGGTGGGCGCGATTTTTATCGCGGACCAGGTCATCAGCAGCGCCATTGACCGACAAGTGGCCCGTAACGAATACATCGGCAAACAGATTGCCGTGGTCGACGAGCGTATCAAGCAGATCAGCGACCTGAAGTCCCGTCGCCAGCAGCTCGTCGAGCGCATGCGCATCATTCAGGACCTGCAAGGTAACCGTCCGATCAGTGGACGGATTTTCGACCAGTTGGCGCGTACCCTGCCTGACGGGGTGTATTTCACCGAAGTGAAAATGGCCGGAAAAACCCTGTCCATTACCGGTGCAGCGGAATCGAACAATCGTGTTTCGGACCTGATGCGCAATCTGGATGCGTCCGACTGGTTCGATGCGCCGAGTCTCACGGAAGTCAAAGCCACCACCGCCGGTCAGCTGGATCAGGCCAACGTCTTTCAGTTGACCGTCCGTCAGACTCAGCCCGCCGTTGTGGAGGCTGGCAAATGAGCCCCTCGGAATGGTTCGAAAGCCTGCGCAAGATCGACATCAACGATCTGGACACCAACAACATGGGTTCCTGGCCGCCAGCGATCAAGGCCCTGGCGGGCGTCTTGCTCATGGTTCTGGTGTTGACCCTCGGCTACACCTTTTACATCAGCGATCAGGAAGATCACCTCGGACTCAAGCGTGAAGAGGAGTCGACCCTCAAGGAGCAATTCGCGAACAAGGCGCACATGGCGGCAAACCTGGAGCTGTATACCCAGCAGATGAAAGAGATGGAGAACTCTTTTGGCGTGTTGCTGCGGCAATTGCCCAGCGATACCGAGGTGCCCGGGCTGCTGGAGGACATCACCCGCACCGGCCTCGGTAGCGGGCTGGAGTTCGAAGAGATCAAGCTGTTGCCGGAGGTTGCCCAGCAGTTCTACATCGAACTGCCGATCCAGATCACCGTGACGGGTGCCTATCACGACCTGGCGACGTTCGTCAGTGGCGTGGCCGGGTTGCCGCGGATCGTTACGCTGCATGATTTCGACCTTGCGCCAGCCGACCCCGAGGGCGGGCCGAAACTACGCATGAGCATCCTTGCCAAGACCTATCGCTACAACGACAAGGGGTTGCAGAAATGAACCCGATTCGTTGCGTGTCGATGGTTGTGTTGCTCGCCGGCCTGGCCGGTTGCGGCAACGGCAATGACGTCGGCGACCTCGACGCCTTCATGAATGAAGTCCGTCTGCGGCCGCCGGGCAAAATTGAACCAACGCCGACATTCCGGTCTTACCCAACGTTCACCTATAACGCTGCCAACCTGCGCAGCCCGTTTTCTCGGCAGGTCAGGGTCGATCTGGCGGGGCAGAAGCGCGGCTCGCGCAACGTCAAACCCGACCCCAACCGGGCCAGGCAATACCTCGAAGGTTTCAACATCGAGCAGTTTGAAATGGTCGGCACGATCTCCAATGCCACCGGCTCCTTTGCGCTGTTGCGCGGGGCAGGCGGGGTGCATCGGCTGAAAGTCGGCGATTACCTGGGGCGTAACGATGGACGGATCGTCGCCATCAGCGGCTCGCAAGTCGATGTGGTCGAAATCGTTCCCGACGGCGAAGGCGCCTGGCTGGAACGGCCACGAACCATCCCTTTGAAAGAGCACTCATAGTGGAACTCGAATAATGAACAGGATTTTCTCAACCCTCGGTATCTCGCTATGGATAGCGTTGCTGTCGCCGATGGTACAAGCGGCCAACCTCAAAGCGCTGGATGTTGCTGCGCTGCCGGGTGATCGTGTCGAGTTGAAGTTGTCTTTCGATGGCCCGCCCCCACAACCTCACGGTTATACGACCGAGTCGCCGGCACGAATCGCGCTGGATCTGCCCGGGGTGGTCAATCAGCTTTCGAGCAAGAGTCGTGAGCTGGGTGGTGGCAATGCCCGTAGCGCGACGGTGGTGGAAGCCAAGGACCGGACGCGGCTAATCATCAATCTGACCCAGTTGACCCCGTACAGCGCCCGTGTCGACGGCAACAACCTGATTGTGGTGGTCGGGCAAGGCGCCAATAACAAAACGCCTCGGCCGACTACCCGCGCGCCTCGCGCCGCGACTGCAATGCCCGCCCCGACGAAAGCCTATGCGCCCGTGGGCAAAGCCATTCGCGGTGTGGATTTCCAGCGCGGTACGCAGGGTGAAGGCAATGTAGTGATTGATCTGTCGGATCCGTCCATCGCCCCGGACATCCAGGAGCGCGACGGAAAGATCATCCTGGGATTCGCCAAAACCCAATTGCCAGAACCGTTGCGCGTGCGCCTGGACGTCAAGGATTTCGCCACCCCGGTGCAGTTCGTCAATGCCAGCGCCACGGGGGATCGGGCCACGATCAGTATCGAGCCTAGTGGAGCCTTCGATTATTCGACCTACCAGACCGACAACAAGCTGACGGTCAGCATTCGGCCAATGACCGTCGACGACCTGCAAAAGCGCAACGCCGAACGTTTTGCCTATACCGGTGAAAAACTCTCGCTGAATTTCCAGGACATCGATGTGCGTTCGGTGCTGCAACTGATCGCTGATTTCACCAACCTCAATCTGGTGGCCAGCGACACGGTGCAGGGCGGCATCACCTTGCGTTTGCAGAACGTGCCGTGGGACCAGGCGCTGGACCTGGTGCTGAAAACCAAAGGCCTGGACAAGCGCAAGATCGGTAACGTCCTGCTGGTGGCGCCGGCCGATGAAATCGCCGCGCGTGAACGTCAGGAACTGGAATCGCAGAAGCAGATTTCCGAGCTCGCGCCTTTGCGTCGCGAATTGCTGCAGGTCAACTACGCCAAGGCCGCCGACATCGCCAAGCTGTTCACGTCGGTGACCAGTGCCGAAGCGAAAATCGACGAGCGGGGTTCGATCACAGTTGATGAACGGACCAACAACATCATTGCCTACCAGACCCAGGACCGACTCGACGAACTTCGTCGCATCGTCGCGCAACTAGATATCCCGGTGCGTCAGGTGATGATCGAGGCTCGAATCGTCGAAGCCAACGTCGACTACGACAAAAGCCTCGGCGTGCGCTGGGGCGGTTCGGTGCAGAACAAGGGCAACTGGAACACATCCGGCGTCAGCAATGGCTCGTCGACCACTATTGGTACTCCGGGCAGCACCAGCACCAACTCGCCGTTTGTCGACCTGGGCGCTGCGGGCAACACCTCGGGGATCGGCATCGCCTTCATCACCGATAACGTGTTGCTGGACCTGGAGCTGACCGCAATGGAGAAGACCGGTAACGGCGAAATCGTCTCACAACCCAAGGTGGTCACGTCCGACAAGGAGACCGCGAAAATTCTCAAGGGCACCGAGATTCCCTATCAGGAAGCCAGTTCCAGCGGTGCCACGTCGGTGTCGTTCAAGGAAGCGTCGCTGTCCCTTGAGGTCACGCCGCAGATCACCCCAGACAACCGGATCATCATGGAGGTCAAGGTGACCAAGGATGAGCCGGACTACCTGAACAAGGTCCAGGATGTACCCCCGATCAAGAAAAACGAGGTCAATGCCAAGGTCCTGGTCAATGATGGCGAGACCATCGTGATTGGTGGGGTTTTCTCAAATACTCAGAGCAAGGTTGTAGATAAGGTGCCATTTCTCGGTGATGTGCCGTATCTTGGCCGCCTTTTCCGGCGTGATGTGGTTTCGGAGAAAAAATCCGAGCTGCTGGTATTTCTCACTCCGCGTATCATGAATAACCAGGCGATTGCTGTGAGTCATTGATTCTGTGCGAAATTTGATTCTTGTTGGACCGATGGGGGCTGGAAAAAGCACCATCGGCCGGTTGCTGGCCAAAGAGCTGCGCCTGCCGTTCAAAGATTCCGATAAGGAAATTGAATTGCGCACGGGCGCCAATATCCCGTGGATTTTCGATAAAGAAGGCGAACCGGGCTTTCGTGACCGCGAGCAGGCGATGATTGCCGAGCTGTGCGGCTGCGATGGCGTGGTGTTGGCGACCGGTGGCGGCGCGGTGATGCGCGAAGCCAATCGTCGGGCGTTGCACGCCGGCGGTCGGGTGGTCTATCTGCATGCCTCTGTCGAGCAGCAGGTCGGCCGCACGTCCCGCGATCGCAATCGCCCCTTGTTGCGCACCGCTGATCCGGCCAAGACCCTGCGGGATCTGCTGGCGATCCGCGACCCGCTGTATCGGGAAATCGCTGACCTGGTGGTTGAAACCGATGAGCGGCCGCCGCGAATGGTCGTGCTCGATATTCTCGAACGCTTGCAGCAACTACCTCCCCGTTAAAGCGAGGCGCGAAATGCGCTATCCTCGGCGTCCTGTCACGACTGCTCATGGTTGTGGCGGATGGCTACCGAACGGCGTCACACCAGCAGACGCCGTGGACATTCGTTAATTCAAGGCAGGACGCCTGATTCCATCTTCACTGTGGGGACACATGCAGACACTCAAGGTCGATCTAGGCGAGCGCAGCTACCCGATTCATATTGGCGAAGGTTTGTTGGATCAGCCGGAACTGCTGGCACCGCACATCCGCGGACGGCAAGTGGCGATCATCTCAAACGAGACCGTTGCGCCGCTCTATCTCGAACGTCTGACCCGCAGCCTCGCGCAGTTCTCGGTGATTTCCGTGGTGCTGCCCGACGGCGAAGCCTTCAAGACCTGGGAAACCCTGCAACTGATTTTCGACGGCCTGCTGACTGCACGCCACGACCGCCGTACCACGGTGATCGCCCTCGGTGGCGGTGTGATTGGTGACATGGCCGGTTTCGCGGCTGCCTGCTATCAGCGCGGTGTCGATTTCATCCAGGTCCCGACCACGTTGCTGTCGCAAGTCGACTCCTCGGTGGGCGGCAAAACCGGGATCAACCATCCGCTGGGCAAGAACATGGTCGGCGCGTTCTATCAGCCGAACGTCGTGCTGATCGATACCGCGACCCTCAACACCCTGCCGGCCCGCGAACTCTCTGCGGGGCTGGCGGAAGTCATCAAGTACGGGCTGATCTGCGACGAGCCATTCCTGACCTGGCTCGAAGAAAACGTCGATCGCCTGCGCGCCCTGGACCAGGTCGCCCTGACGTATGCCATCGAGCGTTCCTGCGCCGCCAAGGCTGAAGTGGTCGGTGCCGACGAGAAGGAAACCGGTGTTCGTGCCACGTTGAACCTGGGCCACACCTTCGGCCACGCTATCGAAACCCATATGGGCTATGGTGTCTGGCTTCATGGTGAAGCCGTCGCTGCTGGCACCGTAATGGCTTTGGAAATGTCCGCGCGATTGGGCTGGATCAGCGAGCAAGAACGCGATCGCGGCATTCGCCTGTTTCAGCGTGCCGGCCTGCCGGTCATCCCGCCTGAAGAGATGACTGAAGCCGATTTTCTAGAACACATGGCAATTGACAAGAAAGTGATCGACGGTCGTTTACGCCTGGTGCTGCTGCGCCACATGGGCGAAGCGGTGGTGACCGACGATTATCCGAAAGAAGTTTTACAGGCCACGCTGGGAGCGGATTACCGCGCCCTGGCTCAGCTTAAAGGTTAATAAGATCCCGATGACTAGTTTGCATGCCGACGAGGCTTTCCTCGGCCATTACCAGTTGAGTCATGACCCTTTTGCTCCACGGGTGCCTGGCTTCAAATTCTTCCCGGCCCAGCGCAAACCGGTGCTGGGGCAGCTGCATCATCTGGCGCGCTATAGCCAGTTGCTGCTGGTGGTCACCGGCCCGCAGGGCAGCGGCAAGACCCTGTTGCGCCAGGCCCTGGTGGCCAGCACCAACAAGCAATCGGTGCAAAGCGTGGTGGTTTCCGCCCGTGGCGCTGGCGATGCGGCCGGCGTGCTGCACCAGGTGGCCCAGGCGCTGAACGTTGCCCAGGCGGAGGTCAATGCGATTCTGTCGCAGGTCGTGCAGCTGGCGCTGACCGGGCAGGAAGTCTATTTACTGGTCGATGACGCCGAGCAGCTCGACGAATCCGCGCTGGAGGCCTTGCTGGCCCTGGCTGCTGGTGCGCCGGAAGGTCGTCCGCATGTGTTCCTGTTCGGTGAGTCGTCGCTGATTGCGCAACTGGACGCGCTGAGCCTCGAGGAAGAACGCTTCCACGTCATCGAGTTGCAGCCTTACACCGAAGAAGAAACCCGCGAATACCTGGACCAGCGGCTCGAAGGCGCCGGCCGGGGTATCGAACTTTTTACCGCAGATCAGATCTCTGATATTCACGAAAGCTCCGACGGCTGGCCTGGCAACATCAACCAGGTTGCCCGCGATGCAATGATCGAAGCCATGATTGCCAGCCGCTCAGCGGTCAAGCGTCCAAGTATGGGGTTCAACATGCCGAAGAAACACGTATTGGCGATTTCCGCCGTCGTCGTGGTCGCGGTAGCCGCCGCCTGGTTGATGCCGGGCCGCAGCAAAGCACCGACCACCGGCGCGCCGGCCAACGAACAGGCGCAACTGCCGCTCGGCCAGGGCACGCCACAACCTAATAGCGGCGGAGCACCTTCCGTCGAATTCGCCGGTAATTCGCAGCCGATGCCATTGCCGCTGGTCGGCAATTCGCAACCGGTCATGCGCGGTCCGCTGGCCGAAGCCGCCGGTGGCATCACCGAAGGCGACGACGGTGTGCCGGTCGAAGGTTCCAGCGCTACACCGCCAACCGTGACCACCACTGCGCCGCCGGCGGGCATCCAGCCTGGCCCTGCGCCGACGCCTGCCGCCAAACCGGTGCCTGCGCCGACTCAGGTTGCGACCGCCAAGCCAGTCCCGACTGCGCCAGCCGTGAAGCCGGCCCCAGCGCCAGCCAAGCCAGCCGCCGTGGCCACCGCCAAGCCTGTCGAGAAGCCAGCCGCCGCTCCTGCGAAAGGCGCTGGTGGCACCTGGTACGCCGGGCAGCCTACCAGCAACTATGTGGTGCAGATCCTCGGCACCAGCTCCGAAGCGACCGCGCAAAACTTCGTGAAAGAGCAGGGCGGCGAGTACCGTTACTTCAAGAAAGTCCTCAACGGCAAGCCGCTTTACGTCATCACCTACGGTAACTTCGCCAACCGCGATGCAGCCCTGACCGCCATCAAGGCCTTGCCAGCGAAGGTTCAGGCTGGTAAACCTTGGCCTCGCACTGTCGCCAGCGTCCAACAGGAACTGGCAACAACTCGCTGAAGATTCGGCGGCCTTACCCAGGCCGCCTCTCCAAGCACCTCAAAATTTCTACAAGTGCATGCCGCCTCTACAGACCGCGTGCCTTGTGGTGTCTGCGTCACAGTAGTCTTTGAGTCGTTGCGGTCAAAATTAAAAAAGTTTTGACTAGCACAGCAGATCGCTTTAAACCTTTCACAAATGCGACATAGATTTGCGACAGTTCGTCGTCAAATTTGTGAGCCTCTGTGTCGCTGTGTACAATGACCACCCTTTTGCCCCCGCTAAAGCCGGCGAACGTTCGGCGCGGAACGCAAGTGGTTGAATTGAAAAGAAATTTGCCTCGAAAAGAGGCAGCCTGGTGAGAAAGTGTCTATGAAAGCAGGTCTGTACCAACCAGATGAATTCAAGGATAACTGCGGTTTCGGCCTGATAGCCCATATGCAGGGCGAGCCCAGTCATACCCTTTTGCAAACGGCCATCGAGGCCCTGACCTGCATGACCCACCGCGGTGGGATCAACGCCGACGGCAAGACCGGTGACGGTTGCGGTCTGCTGATTCAAAAGCCGGACGTGTTCCTGCGAGCCATCGCCCAGGAAACCTTCGGCGTCGAACTGCCCAAGCAATATGCCGTGGGCATGGTCTTCTTCAACCAGGACCCGGTCAAAGCCGAAGCCGCTCGCGAGAACATGAACCGCGAGATTCTGGCCGCTGGCCTGCAGCTTATCGGCTGGCGCAAAGTGCCGATCGATACCAGCGTCCTCGGCCGTCTGGCCCTGGAGCGCCTGCCGCAGATCGAACAGGTGTACATCGGCGGTGAAGGCCTGAGCGACCAGGACATGGCGATCAAGCTGTTCACCTCCCGTCGTCGCTCGTCCGTGGCCAACGCTGCCGATGCCGATCACTACATCTGCAGCTTTTCGCACAAGACCATCATTTATAAAGGCCTGATGATGCCGGCGGATTTGACCGCCTTCTATCCAGACCTCAGCGATCAGCGCCTGCAAACCTCGATTTGTGTGTTCCACCAGCGCTTCTCGACCAACACCCTGCCGAAATGGCCGTTGGCGCAGCCGTTCCGCTTCCTCGCCCACAACGGCGAGATCAACACCATCACCGGCAACCGTAACTGGGCCGTGGCCCGTCGCACCAAGTTCACCAACGATCTGATGGACCTGGAAGAGCTCGGCCCGCTGGTCAACCGTGTCGGTTCCGACTCCTCCAGCATGGACAACATGCTCGAGCTGATGGTCACTGGTGGCATCGACCTGTTCCGTGGCGTGCGGATGATCATTCCGCCTGCGTGGCAGAACGTCGAAACCATGGACCCGGATCTGCGGGCGTTCTACGAATACAACTCGATGCACATGGAACCTTGGGACGGCCCGGCCGGCGTGGTAATGACCGATGGTCGTTACGCGGTGTGCCTGCTCGACCGTAACGGTCTGCGTCCGGCGCGTTGGGTCACCACCAAGAACGGTTTCATCACCCTGGCCTCGGAAATCGGCGTCTGGAACTACCAGCCTGAAGACGTGATCGCCAAGGGACGTGTGGGCCCGGGCCAGATCTTCGCCGTGGACACCGAAACCGGTCAGATCCTCGACACCGATGCCATCGACAACCGCTTGAAGTCCCGTCATCCGTACAAGCAATGGCTGCGCAAGAATGCCCTGCGCATCCAGGCGACCATGGAAGACAACGACCACGGTTCGGCTTTCTACGATGTCGACCAGCTCAAGCAATACATGAAGATGTACCAGGTCACGTTCGAAGAGCGCGACCAGGTATTGCGTCCGCTCGGCGAGCAGGGCTACGAAGCTGTCGGCTCGATGGGCGACGATACGCCAATGGCCGTGCTGTCCCAGCGCGTGCGCACGCCGTACGACTATTTCCGCCAGCAGTTCGCGCAGGTCACCAACCCGCCGATCGACCCGTTGCGTGAAGCCATCGTCATGTCGCTGGAGATCTGCCTCGGTGCCGAGCGCAACATCTTCCAGGAGTCGCCGGAACACGCCTCGCGCGTGATCCTAAGCTCGCCGGTCATTTCGCCGGCCAAGTGGCGTTCGCTGATGAACCTGGATCGTCCGGGCTTCGAGCGCGCGATTATCGACCTCAACTACGACGAAAGCGTCGGCCTCGAAGCGGCCATCCGCAACGTCGCCGATCAGGCTGAAGAAGCCGTGCGCTCCGGCCGCACCCAGGTCGTGCTGAGTGACCGCCACATTGCCCCGGGCAAGTTGCCGATCCACGCTTCGCTCGCCACCGGCGCGGTGCACCACCGCCTGACCGAGAAAGGCCTGCGTTGCGACTCCAACATCCTCGTGGAAACCGCCACCGCTCGTGACCCGCATCACTTTGCGGTGTTGATCGGTTTCGGCGCCTCGGCGGTCTATCCGTTCCTGGCCTACGAAGTGCTGGGCGACCTGATCCGTACCGGTGAAGTGCTGGGCGACCTCTATGAGGTGTTCAAGAACTACCGCAAAGGCATCACCAAAGGTCTGTTGAAGATCCTGTCGAAGATGGGTATCTCGACCATTACGTCGTACCGCGGTGCGCAGTTGTTCGAAGCCATCGGCCTGTCTGAAGAAGTCTGTGAGCTGAGCTTCCGTGGCGTACCGAGCCGCATCAAGGGTGCGCGTTTCGTCGACATCGAAGCCGAGCAGAAAGCCCTGGCGGCCGAAGCCTGGAGCCCGCGCAAGCCGATCCAGCAGGGCGGTCTGCTGAAGTTCGTCCACGGTGGCGAATATCACGCGTACAACCCGGACGTGGTCAATACTCTGCAAGCCGCTGTGCAGCAGGGCGACTACAGCAAGTTCAAGGAATACACGGCGCTGGTGGATAACCGTCCGGTGTCGATGATCCGCGATCTGTTCAAGGTGAAGACCCTGGACACGCCGCTGGACATCAGCGAGATCGAACCGCTGGAATCGGTGCTCAAGCGCTTCGACTCTGCGGGCATCTCGTTGGGCGCATTGTCGCCAGAAGCCCACGAAGCCCTGGCCGAAGCCATGAACCGCCTCGGTGCGCGTTCCAACTCCGGCGAAGGCGGCGAAGACCCGGCGCGTTACGGCACCATCAAAAGCTCGAAAATCAAGCAAGTCGCGACTGGCCGTTTTGGTGTAACCCCGGAATACCTGGTCAACGCTGAAGTGCTGCAGATCAAAGTCGCTCAGGGCGCCAAGCCCGGTGAAGGGGGTCAGCTGCCAGGCGGCAAGGTCAACGGTCTGATCGCCAAGCTGCGTTACGCGGTGCCGGGCGTGACCCTGATTTCGCCGCCGCCGCACCACGACATCTATTCGATCGAAGACTTGTCGCAGTTGATTTTCGACCTGAAACAAGTCAACCCGAAGGCCCTGGTCTCGGTGAAGCTCGTTGCAGAAGCGGGCGTCGGCACCATCGCCGCCGGTGTGGCCAAGGCCTACGCGGACTTGATCACCATCTCCGGCTACGACGGCGGCACCGGTGCATCGCCGCTGACGTCGATCAAATACGCCGGTGCTCCGTGGGAGCTCGGCCTGGCCGAAACCCACCAGACCCTGCGTGGCAACGACCTGCGCGGCAAAGTCCGGGTGCAGACCGACGGCGGGCTGAAAACCGGCCTCGACGTGATCAAGGCCGCGATCCTCGGCGCTGAAAGCTTCGGCTTCGGCACCGCGCCAATGATCGCGTTGGGCTGCAAATACCTGCGCATCTGCCACCTGAACAACTGCGCCACCGGCGTTGCCACTCAGAACGAGAAGCTGCGCAAGGATCACTACATCGGGACCGTTGACATGGTGGTGAATTTCTTCACCTACGTCGCCGAAGAAACCCGCGAGTGGCTGGCCAAGCTGGGCGTGCGCTCCCTCGAAGAGCTGATCGGTCGTACCGATTTGCTGGATATCCTCGAAGGCCAGACCGCCAAGCAGCAACACCTGGACCTGACCCCGTTGCTCGGCAGCGATCACATCCCGGCAGACAAGCCCCAATTCTGCCAGGTCGACCGCAACCCGCCGTTCGACAAGGGCCTGCTGGCCGAGAAAATGGTCGACATGGCCACCTCGGCCATCAACGACATGAGCGGCGCTGATTTCGCCCTGGATATCTGCAACTGCGACCGTTCGATCGGCGCGCGGATCTCCGGTGAAATCGCCCGCAAACACGGCAACCAAGGCATGGCGAACGCGCCGATCACCTTCCGCTTCAAAGGGACGGCCGGTCAGAGCTTCGGCGTGTGGAACGCCGGCGGCCTGAACATGTACCTGGAAGGCGACGCCAACGACTACGTCGGCAAAGGCATGACTGGCGGCAAGCTGGTTATCGTTCCGCCGAAGGGCAGCGTCTACAAGACTCAGGACAGTGCCATCATCGGCAACACCTGCCTGTACGGCGCCACGGGCGGCAAGTTGTTTGCCGCCGGCACCGCGGGTGAGCGGTTTGCCGTGCGTAACTCCGGTGCTCACACCGTGGTCGAAGGCACGGGCGATCACTGCTGCGAGTACATGACCGGTGGTTTCGTCTGCGTCCTGGGCAAGACCGGCTACAACTTCGGCTCAGGCATGACCGGTGGTTTCGCCTACGTGCTCGACCAGGACAACAGCTTCGTTGACCGGGTCAACCACGAACTGGTGGAAATCCAGCGGATCAGCGGTGAGGCGATGGAAGCCTATCGCAGCCACCTGCAACGCGTGCTGAACGAATACGTCGAGGAAACCGACAGCGAGTGGGGTCGTAACCTCGCTGAAAACCTCGATGACTATTTGCGTCGTTTCTGGCTCGTCAAACCTAAGGCGGCGAGTCTGAAATCTCTGCTCTCAAGTACTCGTGCGAGTCCGCAATAAACGACGCAGCGGCAAGTCGCAAGCTTCAAGCGCCAAGCTTGAAGCTTGCGCGGTGTGGCGGATTAATTTGATTTTCTTGCAGCTTGAAGCTTGTAGCTTGAAGCTGTCGTGTACGAGGTTTTGAAGATGGCCGAACGTCTCAGCAACGACTTCCAATTCATCGATGTCGGGCGCAAAGATCCGAAGAAGAAACTGTTGCGTCAACGCAAGAAAGAGTTCGTGGAGATCTACGAACCCTTCAAACCCCAGCATTCGGCCGATCAGGCCCACCGCTGCCTGGGTTGCGGTAACCCGTATTGCGAATGGAAGTGCCCGGTGCACAACTTCATTCCGAACTGGCTGAAACTGGTGGCCGAGGGCAACATCCTCCAGGCCGCCGAGCTGTCGCACCAGACCAACACCCTGCCGGAAGTCTGCGGCCGGGTGTGCCCGCAGGATCGTCTGTGCGAGGGTGCCTGCACCCTCAACGACGGCTTCGGCGCGGTGACCATTGGTTCGGTCGAGAAGTACATCACCGATACCGCGTTCGCCATGGGCTGGCGCCCGGACATGTCCAAGGTTATACCGACCGGCAAGCGTGTTGCGGTGATCGGTGCGGGCCCGGCAGGTTTGGGTTGTGCCGACGTGCTGGTACGCGGCGGTGTGACCCCGGTGGTGTTCGACAAGAACCCGGAAATCGGCGGTCTGCTGACCTTCGGTATCCCCGAGTTCAAGCTGGAAAAGACCGTGCTGAGCAATCGTCGCGAAGTCTTCACCGGCATGGGCATCGAGTTTCGCCTGAACACCGAAGTGGGCAAGGACGTGACGATCGAGCAGTTGCTCGAAGAGTACGATGCCGTGTTCATGGGCATGGGCACCTACACCTACATGAAGGGCGGCTTTGCCGGTGAGGATCTGCCGGGCGTGCATGACGCGCTCGACTTCCTGATCGCCAACGTCAACCGCAACCTGGGCTTTGAAAAGTCGCCGGAAGATTTCGTCGACATGAAAGGCAAGAAGGTTGTGGTGCTGGGCGGCGGCGACACGGCGATGGACTGCAACCGTACTTCGATCCGCCAGGGCGCCAAGTCGGTGACCTGCGCTTATCGTCGTGACGAAGCGAACATGCCGGGCTCGCGCAAAGAGGTGAAGAACGCCAAGGAAGAAGGGGTGAAATTCCTCTACAACCGCCAGCCGATCGCCATCGTCGGTGAAGACCGCGTCGAAGGCGTGAAGGTGGTCGAGACCCGTCTCGGCGAACCTGACGCCCGTGGCCGTCGCAGCCCCGAGCCGATCCCGGGCTCCGAAGAGATCATCCCGGCCGACGCCGTGGTCATCGCATTTGGTTTCCGTCCGAGCCCGGCGTCGTGGTTCGAGCAGTTCAGCATCCAGACCGACAGCCAGGGCCGCGTGGTGGCCCCGGAACAAGGTCAGTACAAGCACCAGACCAGCAACCCGAAAATCTTCGCCGGTGGCGATATGGTTCGCGGATCTGATCTCGTGGTAACGGCGATCTTCGAAGGCCGTAATGCGGCCGAAGGGATCCTGGATTACTTGGGCGTCTGACGACGCCAGCGACAAGTTTCAAGAGTTTAGCTGCAAGCTCAAAGCCACGGCGCTTGCGGCTTGCAGCTTGAAACTTACCGCTGCATCTGTGCGACAAATTGACCCGATAGACAAAAGGCTGACCTGCAACCGTGCCTTTTGTGTCGAGCTCTGAGAAAATGCCCGCACTTTTTTTCCGGATGCCGACATGACTGCCCTGAAGAACGACCGTTTCCTTCGCGCCCTGCTCAAGCAACCCGTAGACGTCACGCCGGTATGGATGATGCGTCAGGCCGGTCGCTACCTGCCGGAATACCGCGCCAGCCGTGCCAAGGCCGGTGACTTCATGAGCCTGTGCATGAACCCGGAGTTCGCTTGCGAAGTCACGATGCAGCCACTCGACCGCTATCCGCAACTGGACGCGGCGATCCTGTTCTCCGACATCCTCACCATCCCGGACGCCATGGGCCAAGGCCTGTACTTCGAAACCGGCGAAGGTCCACGCTTCAAGAAAGTCGTCAGCACGATGGCCGATATCGAAGCCCTACCGATTCCTGATCCGCACAAAGACCTTGGCTACGTCATGGACGCGGTCAGCACCATCCGCCGCGAACTCAACGGCCGCGTGCCGCTGATCGGCTTCTCCGGCAGCCCGTGGACCCTGGCCACTTACATGGTCGAAGGCGGTTCGTCGAAAGACTTCCGCAAGACCAAGGCCATGCTCTACGACAACCCGCAAGCCATGCACCTGCTGCTGGACAAGCTCGCGCAGTCGGTCACCAGCTACCTCAATGGCCAGATCATGGCCGGCGCGCAAGCGGTGCAGATTTTCGACACCTGGGGCGGTAACCTCTCGGCGGCGGCGTACCAGGAGTTTTCCCTGGCCTACATGCGCAAAATCGTCAGCGGCCTGATCCGCGAACACGAAGGCCGCAAAGTGCCGGTCATCCTGTTCACCAAGAACGGCGGCCTGTGGCTGGAAAGCATCGCCGACGCTGGCGCTGATGCGTTGGGCCTGGACTGGACCTGCGACATTGGCGAAGCCCGCCGACGCGTCGGCAACAAAGTCGCCCTGCAAGGCAACATGGACCCGACTGTGCTGTACGCCAAGCCAGAAGCCATCCGCACCGAAGTCGGTCGGATTCTCGCCAGCTACGGCAAAGGCAGTGGTCATGTGTTCAACCTCGGCCATGGCATCACACCGGAAGTTGATCCGGAACATGCGGGTGCGTTCATGCGCGCGGTACATGAGCTGTCGGCGCAATATCACGAGTGATCGTCGTCCAATAAAAAACGCCCGGCTTATGCCGGGCGTTTTTGTATAGAGATCTCAGGTCACACTCGGCCCCTGTGGGAGCGAGCCTGCTCGCGAAGAGGCCGGCACATCCAACAGTGATGTCTGTTGAAAGACCGCTTTCGCGAGCAGGCTCGCTCCCACACGGAGCGGTGTCAGGCTTTGACTCCGCCCAACGGCGGTAACTTCGCCAGCTTCAACGCCACCAGCAGCGCAATCACCAGCAACGCACCAATGAACAACCCGATCCCGTTCCACCCGCCCAGGTGCCAGAACACCCCGCCCGCGGTCCCTGCAATACTCGACCCGGCGTAATAGCTGAACAGGTACAGCGACGAAGCCTGCCCCTTGGCTTTCACCGCTCGCCGCCCTATCCAACTGCTGGCCACGGAATGCGCGCCAAAGAAGCCGAAGGTGAAGATCAACATGCCGATAATCACCAACGGCAGCGGCGTGAACATGGTCAGCGCAAGGCCTGCGAGCATCAGCACAATCGTCGCCCACAGCACTTTGCGCCGGCCCAGTTGGTCGGCCAATGAGCCGATTTTTGCCGAGCTGTAGATGCCCGACAGGTACACCACCGACAGCAGACCGACGAAGACCTGGTCCATGTGGTACGGCTCGGCCAGCAAGCGATAGCCGATGTAGTTGAATAGGGTGACAAACGCACCCATCAGCACGAAAGCTTCAAGGAACAGCAGCGGCAGGCCAGCGTCGCGAAAGTGCATGGTGAAGCCATCGAGCAGACTGCGCGGGTGCAGCGAGCGGGGGCGGAAGTTGCGTGATTCGGGGAGAATTTTCCAGAACACCGTCGCCGCGATCAGCGCCAGCCCGCCAATCACCAGCATTGCCGTGTGCCAGCTGACGAAGTCGATCAACACGCCGGTGATCAAGCGGCCGCTCATCCCGCCAATCGCATTGCCGGCGATGTACAAACCCATCGCCAGCCCGATGTGCTGCGGGTGGATCTCTTCGCTCAGATACGTCATGGCGACCGCCGCCAGGCCGCTCAACGACAAGCCGATCAACGCACGCATCACCAGCACGCCTTGCCAGCTCGGCATCATCGCGCTGGCCATGGTGCACAGTGCGGCGGCGAACAAGGCCGCGACCATCACCGGTTTGCGTCCGACACGGTCGGAGATCGGGCCGGTGATCAACAAGCCAATGGCGAGCATGCCGGTGGCCACCGAGAGGATCAGGCTGCTCTGCGCCGCATTGATCGAATACTCGTGGGACAGCAGCGGCATCATCGGCTGTACGCAGTAGAGCAGGGCGAAGGTCGCAAAGCCGCCGGAGAACAGCGCCAGTACCGTGCGCATGAACATCGGCGTGCCTTTCTCGATGTAGATCTCTTTCAATTCGCCGACAACATCGTCCACCGAGGTGGGCGGAACTTCGTGGGCAAGGGGGGCGACAGCAGTTTTCACTTCGGACCTCGGAGGGCGCAGCCGGTCAGGCAATGAAAAAAGCATATAGCTGCCTAATGATTCAATCCAATATATTGTTCGACCTGTTTGATAGGTTTTACGACCTAATGGAGTTTTCATGGAATTGCGTCACCTGCGCTACTTCATCGCCGTCGCCGAAGAATTGCACTTCGGCCGCGCCGCTCAGGTGCTGGGGATCTCGCAACCGCCGCTGAGCCAGCAGATTCAGGCGCTGGAACAGGAAGTCGGAGCACGGCTGTTCGAGAGAACCAATCGTCGGGTCGAGCTTAGCGAGGCCGGTCGGCTGTTTCTGGAAGAAGCGCGACTGGTGCTGGCGCAGGTGGACAAAGCGGCCGACGTGGCACGGCGTGCGCAGCTGGGTGAGTTGGGCGAACTGAAAATTGGTTTCACCTCATCGGCGCCGTTCAACTCGACCATTCCCCAGGCGATTTTCTCGTTCCGCCAGCGTTTCCCGGCGGTGCATTTGAATCTGCGGGAGATGAGCAGCACCCAAGTGGCCGACGCGCTGGTCGATGAGTCGATCGAAGTCGGCATCATGCGACCGCTTGGGCTGCCGGATTCCCTCAGCGTCGTGGAGTTGATGCGTGAGCCGCTGGTCGCGGTGCTCAGCTCCAAACATCCGCTAGTGAACGACAGCGAAGAGGGTTTGTTCCTCTCGGCATTGGCCCTCGAACCGTTCGTTTTCTTCCCACGCAGCTATGGCAGCGGCCTGTATGCACAGTTGCTCAGCCTGGCCCGCGATGCCGGTTTCAGCCCGCACTTCGCGCAAGAGGCAGGCGAGGCAATGACCATTATCGGGTTGGTGGCGGCGGGGCTGGGCGTGTCGGTGCTGCCGGCCTCTTATCAGCGGATGCGCATTGACGGCGTGGTCTACCGGCCGTTGCTTGATCCGGAAGCGGTGTCGGCTGTGTGGCTGGTGCAGCGCAAGGACCAGAAGTCGCCGATGGCCAAGGCGTTTGTGGATTTGTTGACGAGGAAGGTTGAGGGGACTTGAGCGCAGGGACACTTAAAGTAACGGATCCTGTTTAGTGATTTGCGCGATTGTTGAGCAAAATCGATTTCTTTCGATGAGTGCCATGGATGCCACTTCTATATCAACCGAAGGAAGGCAGTGTGCTGATTTGTGATTTCAGGGGGTATGAAATCCCCGAAATGATCAAAGTCAGACCTGTTGTCGTGATACGAAAACACAAAACCAACAGCTTACTGGTGACAGTTGTGCCGCTCAGTACTACCGCTCCGGATCGCATACTTGATCACCACCTGGAACTTCAAAGTCATCTACAGGGTGCCAGTCCTGTTTGCTGGGCGAAATGCGATATGGTTGCGACAGTAAGCCTCTCCAGGCTGGACCGGATCAAAAGTCGAGACCGACATGGAAAGCGTGTTTATGTTATTTCACACCTTGAAACAGATGAGTTTTACGCAATCAAAGTCGCGGTACGTAGTGCGCTTGGCCTGTGATGGCATCGGAAGTGGCGCAGTCAGGCGAATGGCCAGTCGTTGCCCTTGATCCTGTTTCGGGCAATACTCCCCCCGTTCCCGTAAGGGGCTTGTGAGACTCTGAGGATCCTGGGCAACCAGCCATCGCAGAGCCAGACAGGTACAGGGCGATGACAAGCCGACCTGTTTGTGAAGGGGCGCCGAAAGGCGCCCTTTGTCGTTCTCGAGGTGCTCGCCTCAGTCAACCCGTACCAGATCCCCGCGCAACGCCACCCCGGACACCACGGCCTTGAGCGCTTCCAGCCCAGGTATTTCCTCGTCGTCACTGCACTGGTATTTCCCGGTGTCCTGGCTCAGGTCGCGCTTGTTGATGCCGGCGATGTTGATCACGGCGTTAGCACCAGCCTTCTTGGCCTTGCTTTGCAACGTCGCCAAGGTCGATTGCAACGCCCAGTAGCAGGTGTCTTCAGCGGATTTGTCTTCGTTGTCGTCGGCTCTTCGGCTGCTGCTCACCGCCTTCAGTTTGTGCACCTGGGTCGGCAGTGCTTCTCCCGCCAGGTAGAACTTGACGCTGCCATCCAGCAGACCAACTTCGGTGGCGCGTTTCACGCCTTCCTGAAAGTCCTGGTAGGTGGGTTCGTAGGCGCCTTGCGAGGCGAAGACTTGATCAGCGTCCGGGTCGGTGGCCAGTTGTTTGACCACGTCGTCGCGCAGGTAATTGATCCAGCGGTTGTAGGTGCCGTGGATCCTGCCGTCCTTGTAGTCCAGGCCGCGGCTGTCGCGGTAGTCCATTTCGAACGAGGTGGAGGTATAGGGAATGTCGATTTCGGCGTGGTGCCGGTCGCGCACGGTGATTGCCGCTTTGATCATGCCGGGGCGCGCCGACTGCACGATCCATTGGCGCTCGATCAGTGCGGTGACGATGGCGCGGCTCATCCGATCGTCGCTCAGGCCCTTGTCGCCGGGAAAGTGTTCCTTGGCGGTGTACACCGGGCTGGTGCAGCCGCTCAGCGCAACAGCCATGGTGAATACTGCGCCGATGCGCTGAAACAGAGTCATTCCCCTCACTCCAGACGTTTTTTCAGATCAGTGCCAGCGACGGAAAATCAGCGAAGTGTTGACGCCACCAAACGCAAAATTGTTGTTCATCACGTACTCATTACTCATCTGGCGGAACTCGCCGCGCAGGTAGTCGAGCTTGCCGCAGTGCGGATCGACCTCGTCGAGGTTGAACGTGTGCACGTACAGGTCGCGGTTCATCATTTCGATGCTGAACCAGGATTCCAGCGCACCGCAGGCGCCCAAGGTGTGCCCGAGGAAGCTCTTCTGCGAACTGATCGGCATGTGCTCGCCGAACAACGCGCTGGTGGCCAGTGTTTCGGCAATGTCGCCCTGCTCTGTCGCTGTGCCGTGGCCGTTTACGTAGCCGATGTCTGACGGTTGCAGCCCGGCGTCTTCCAGCGCCAGTTCCATGGCCCGGCGCATGGTGACTTGCTCTGGGCGGGTGGTGTGCTGGCCGTCGGCGTTGCTGCCGAAACCGACGAGTTCGGCATGGATGTGCGCGCCGCGTGCCAACGCATGTTCAAGCTCTTCGAGCACCAGCATGCCGCCGCCCTCACCGATCACCAGGCCATCGCGGTCTTTGTCATACGGACGTGGGCTGGTTTGCGGGGCGTCGTTTTTCAGGCTGGTGGCGTAGAGTGCGTCGAAGACCATGGCTTCGGTGGGGCACAGTTCTTCAGCACCGCCGGCGAGCATCAGCGGCAGGCGCCCGAATTTGATCGACTCGTAGGCGTAGCCGATGCCCTGGCTGCCGCTGGTGCAGGCGCTGGACGTCGGGATCAGCCGGCCGGTGAGGCCGAAGAAGATGCTGATGTTCGCCGCAGTGGTGTGCGGCATCATCCGCACGTAGGAGTTGGCATTAAGGCCCTCCGCCACCGAGTTGAGCAGCATATTGCCGAACGCCTTGATCTCGTCGGTGCTGCCGGTGGAGGAGCCGCAGGCGACGCCCATGCGCCCATCCTTGATGATCGGGTTACCCAACAGTCCGGCATCGGCCAGCGCCTGCTCCGACGCGCCGACCGCCAGGCGCGAGACTCGGCCCATGCTGCGCAGCTGCTTGCGGGTCCAGTGGCTCGGGACTTTGAAGTCGTCGATAGGCCCGGCCAGGCGCGTGTTGAGTTCGGTGAACCGATCCCACTCGTCCATCCGGCGTATGCCGCTGCGGTTGGCCGCGAAGTTGCCAGCGATGGTCTCCCAGTCGCTGCCCAGTGAAGTGATGCCGGCCATGCCGGTGACGACGACGCGCTTCATCAGCACAGGCCTCCGTTGACGGCCAGAACCTGCCGGGTGATGTACGACGCTTCCGCCGACATCAGGAAATTCACCGCGCCGGCCACCTCTTGCGGAGTGCCCATGCGTTGTGCGGGGATCATTTTCATCAGTTCTTCCACCGGCACGTTTTCGTCGAGCATGGCCGTGTCGATCAGGCCGGGTGCGACACAGTTGACGGTGATTTTGCGCTTGCCCAGTTCGATCGCCAACGCTTTCGCCGCGCCGATCAAACCGGCCTTGGAGGCGCTGTAGTTGACCTGGCCACGGTTACCGATCAACCCGGAAACCGAGGTGATGCAGACAATCCGCCCGGCCGCGCGACGCCGAATCATCGGCATCATCACCGGGTGCAGCACGTTGTAGAAACCGTCGAGGTTGGTGCGCATCACCACATCCCAATCATCCTCGCTCAGCGCCGGAAAAGCACCGTCACGCGTCAGGCCGGCGTTCAGCACTACGCCGTAATAGGCGCCATGAGCTTCCACGTCGGCTTCGAGGATGGCCTTGCAGCTGGCGCGATCTGAGACGTCGAACTGCAAAACGCGAGCATTGCGTCCCAGCGCCTGGATTTCGCCCTGGACGGCGATGGCGTCGGCCAGGCCGCTGCGGCAATGCAGCACGATGTCGTGCCCGGCCTGGGCCAGACGCAACGCAATGGCACGGCCGATACCACGGCTGGAACCGGTGACCAGTACGGATTCAGTCATGGCTGGCTCCTTGGGATTCATGAAGGTATTGAGCGGCCTGAGGCGGGCGGAACACGTTCAGGCGGGCGGTGGCGTGAATGCCGGGGGCGTTGATGTGGCATTCGAACACGCCCATGCCGTTGTCGTCTTCCAGCGAGCGCAGTCCATGGATGGTCAGCTCGGTGCCCGCGGGGAAGTGCTCCACGTTGCATTCGAATTTCCGGGTGCCGAGCAGAAAACCCAGCGCCACCGCATCACCGCGCTGGCGCGCATGGCAACCGGCGTAGGCGGCAACACTCTGGGCCATCAGTTCGATACCGACCCACGCCGGCAGGCTGCCGTCGGGACGATTGAACAGGCCCCCGGGCTTGACGGTGAGGCGGGTGTGAATCTGCTCGTCATCGAACGCCAGGATCTGCTCGATGAGGATCATGTCGCCAGCGTGCGGCAGCAGCTCGGCGAGCGGCCAGTCAATCATGGGGCATCTCCGATAATCAGGCTGACGTTGTTGCCACCGAAGGCAAAGGAATTGCTCATCAGGTAGCGAGGTGCAATGGACGTCAGGCGATGGTCCGGGGTCACCCACTGCAAGGCCGGCAAGTCGGGGTCGGGCTGACCGTCCCACACGTGGGGCGGCAGGAGGTTTTCCCGATTGTTCGTGCTCAGGCTCAACCAGCAGAACGCCGCTTCCAGGGCGCCGGCCGCGCCGAGCGTGTGTCCGGTCATCGGCTTGGTGGAGGAGCAGGGCACGCCGTGCGGGAACAGGGCCGAGACCGCCAGGCTTTCCATCGCGTCGTTGTGTTGGGTCGCGGTGCCGTGCAGGTTCAGGTAGCCGATTTGCTCGGGCTGCACCTTCGCGTGGTTCAGGGCTTTGCTCATCGCTTGCAGGGCGCCCCGGCCGGTCGGTTCCGGCGCCGAGATATGGTGCGCATCGGAACTGGCGCCGCTCCCGAGCAGGGCAATCGGTTGGCTCGCGCCGGCTTTTTTGCTCATCAGAAACAGCACGGCGGCTTCGCCGATATTGATGCCGTTGCGGTTGGCCGAAAACGGATTGCAGCGCTGCTCGGACACCGCTTCCAGGGCCGAAAAGCCGTTGAGGGTCAGTTTGCACAAACTGTCGACGCCGCCGCACAGTACGGCATCGCACACACCCAGATCGAGCAGCCGCTGGGCACTCATCAGCGCCCGGGCGCTGGAGGTGCAAGCCGTGGAGATCACATACGCCGGGCCGCTCAATTGCAGCCAGTCGGCGAGGAAGTTGGCCGGCGCGCCGAGTTCCTGCTGCTGATAATCGTAGTCGGCAGGGAATTCATGTTCGCGAATGTAATGGGCCAGGCCACGGCTGGCTTCATCGATGCCGGAAGTGCTGGTGCCGAGGATCACGCCGATTCGATCGCGGCCGTAAGTCTGGATCACTTGATCAATGTCATCGCGAATTTGCAGCGCGGCTTCCAGCAGCAGTTGGTTGTTGCGGCTGCTTTGCTCGGCCAGTTCCGGCGGGATCGGCGCCAGCTCACCACGCACCGCCGCCACTGGCAACGACCGCTCCGGCACCCAGCCGGATTCGCTGCGCATGCCGGAGCAATCGCCAGCAAACAGGTTGCGGGCGACTTCCTGTTTGTCGCGACCCAGGGCGCAGATCACCCCGAGAGCATTCAGGTAAGCGGTCATGGCGTCTCCCCGCTCAAGGGCGTTACCAGGTACTTCGGACCTTTAGGCAGGTTCAACTCAAATCTCAGTGGCGGCGAGTAACGTACGTCCCAGCGAGTGGGCAGGGAACGTTGGGAGCCGTGTTGCCAGGCCTCGGGGTAGTTGGCCTGCAATTCGTCTTGCGGGGTCAACGCGAACAGTAACGCTGCGAACAATTCCCGGGCTTCCGGATTCGGCGGCAGCAGGCCGTCAGCTTGCCACTGGCCATCGATCAGTTTCTGGCGTGCCTGCGGAATGCCCAACAAATCCATCATCGACCAGCGAATGCCCGGGCCTTCGCGCGCAATTACTAACACCCAGTCCTGACGCTGATCAGCCAGCAAGCGCTGAATGTGCAGTTGCTGCGGCAGCGGCAGGTTTTCGGTTTGCCCGGGCAGCGGCGCCTGGCTGGCGCAAGCGCTCAGCAGCAGGAGGCAACCCAGAAGCAGGTAACGGATCATGTGGCATCTCTAGCGCAAAGTTCCGACAGCACGCGCAGCCGACGCTTGGGTTCGCTGACGAACGGATTACGCTCGTCCCAGGCATAACCGGCGAGGATTGCACTGATCATACGGCGGATATCCGCTGAGCTGCCTGGATGATAAATCACATCCTGGAAAGTCCCGGCGTACCAGCCTTCGACGTAGCAGCGGAACGTGTCGACGCCGCGCTTGAGCGGTGCGGCGAACTCGGTCTGCCAGTCGACGCTTTCACCTTGCAGCTGGCGATGCAACACGCCGGCGGCCATGCTGGCCGAGCGCATGGCGATGGTCACGCCGGAGGAGAACACCGGATCGAGGAATTCTGCCGCGTTGCCGAGCAACGCAAAGCCCGGACCGTGCAAGGTTTTGACGTTGGCCGAGTAGCCGCCGATGGTGCGGGCTGGCGTGTCCCAGACCGCGTTTTCCAGGACACAGGCCAGGCTTGGAGTTTCAGCGATGAAGCCGCGCAGGCACTCGTCCAGGTTGTCCATGCGGCCTTCGAAGTGCTCGGCGGCAGCGACCACGCCCACCGAGCAGCGACCGTTGCTGAACGGAATGGTCCAGAACCAGATGTCGCGATGGGTCGGATGGGTGGTGATAAGGATTTTTTCCCGTTCGAAGGTCGGGCTGTCGATATGGTCTTCGATGTGGGTGAACACCGCCTGGCGCACCGGGAAATTCGACGGTGCTTCAAGGTCCAGCAAGCGTGGCAACACGCGGCCGTAGCCGCTGGCATCCATTACAAAATCAGCTTCGACGCGGTACTGGCTGCCATCCTCACGAAGCACATCGAGCTGCGGCTTGGGCAGGTCGAAATCGGCACTGACGATGGCTTCGCCATAACGAACGTCGACGCCTTGCAGCGCGGCCTGATCGGCCAGCAGTTTGTCGAAATCGGCGCGCTGGACCTGGAAGGTGGTCGGCTTGCCGTTGCTGAACGTGTCGCCGAAATCAAAGGCGCTGTAGTGCTCGCCCCAGGCGAACGCGGCGCCGTTTTTCATCTGGAACCCGGCGGCGTTCACGGCGTCGAGCATGCCGGCTTCTTCGACGAAATCCAGGCAGTGCGACAACAGGCTTTCACCGATGGAAAACCGTGGAAAATGCTGGCGTTCAATCATCAGCACGTCGTGGCCTTTGCGCTTGAGCAGCGCGGCGGCAATGGCGCCCGAAGGACCCGCGCCAATGACAACAACCTGGCGACGTTCCATTTCAACTGTTGGCACGGGGGCTCCTTGCCGGGGCGGCGATATTCAAAGGGGATTGGTGCATGCCGGCAAGTGCCGGCAGCAGTGTGGCGATCAGGCCCATCACCATCAGCGCGAAGTACAACGCCGGGCTGATGAGCTGTTGTTGCAGCAGCAGGTTGAGAAAGACGATCTCGCTCAAACCGCGAATATTGAGCAGCAGGCTTTCGCGCCAGCGACTGGCGCCTTCAAATGAAGCGCCGGCCCAGCCGAGACCGAGCCAGTTACCCAGCAGTTTGCTGGCAATCGGCAACAGCAGCAGCGCCGCCAACTGCACCCAGCCGAGACTGGCCATGGCGGCGTGGACATTGATCTGCACGATACCGAAGGTGAGGATCAGCGGGATGGCGATCCAGGTTTGCAAACGGTTCATCCAGATCGCCGGCAACGGCAACACCAGCGGCATTTTCAGCGCGGCCATGCACAGCAGATAACCGATGCCGAAAATCAGAGCATTGAGCTTGAAGTGTTCGGCGACCACCAGCAGCGCAAAAAAGCAGCCGCTGTGCAGTAGCGGTTGGCGCAAACCCAGCAAATGCAGAAGCACCGGAAGGCAGGCGCCGACCAGCGGCAGCAGCAGACTGCTCAGGTGCAGACTGCCTTGGGCGAAGCCGAACAGGGTCCAGCATGCCAGGTCGATGAGGATCGCGGTTTGCACCAGCCGCCGGGTTGCGGCGGGCGGGTAATTGATGTGTCGCAGGTAGAGGTACAACACCGGGATCGCGGTGATGGCGAACACCAGGCCCACTGCCAATGAACTGATCCACGGCTGTGCGGGTAACAACCAGACCGCAGTCGCCACACCGCAGACAAATGGAATGCAAAAACTCGGCAGGGCGATTTTCAGGCTCTGGCGATCGAGTCGCAGGTCGATCACATCGCTGAGGATGTTTCCCAGCAACAAGGCAAAACCGAGGCTGTAGAGGTTTTTCAGCCATACCGGCGAGATCAGCTCGGCGCCGCTGAGTTGCCAGCCCGGCTCGATCCAGAAGTACATCAGCAGCGGTAGACCGAAGGTCGCCAGCAGCAACTGACTGACGATCGGGATCAGGCCGAAGTGACGACCCACACGGGTGGCCACGGCGAACATCGTCAGGGCCATCAGCCAAAACAGGGCGATCATCATGCGGCTGGCTCCACGACGGCGGCGGCATGCACTTGGCGTCCGGCCCAGGGCGCAAGGATGAAACTGAACGCCAGCCCGAGGCTCACGGACAGGCCGAAGTTGCTCACCGCCGGTGTGCTGGACACGGCCAGCAAACCGAATGACAGCCATGTGGTCACCGCTGCCAGCAAGGTGCCCAGCAGGCTCACGGCGGCGCCGCCGACCTGTTCGCGCATGAGGATTGCGTAATCGACGCTGATCGCCGTCACCAGTAACAGGCCGAACAGGCTGAACAGGGTCAGGGGTTGGCCCATCCAGCCGAGGCTGGCCAGGCTGCACAGCGCGGCCAGCAAGGGCAGTGAGACGATGCGCAACGCACCACCGAAGCCAAACGGCAGGATCAGCACCAGCACGATCAACACGCAGGAGGCGAGTTTGAGCTGCGCCGCGCTGATCTGTGTCGCGGCGAAAACGCTGTTCAGTTCACCGAGACGGTCGACCAGTTCGACCCCCGGCAAGTCCAGCGCCTGAATGCGCAACAGCGAAGGATTATTCAGGCCTTGCAGGCTGACCATCGCCGCCACGCCTTCATCGGTCGGCCCCAGCCATAGGGTGCGATAAGGTTCCGCCAGCGGACCGACCAGCGAGGCGTCGATGTCTTCGGCGGGCAGCGCCAGCAACGTTGCAAGCTCCGCTTGCAGCGCTTCTGCCGGCACGCCGAGGTCGAGCAAGGGTTGCCAGAACTGCGGCAACTTGCTCAACGCTTCGCGCACTTTGTGCTGCTCGCTCGGCTGGCTGACCAGTTGATTTAGAGACAGGTAACCCTGGAGTTTTTCCAGGTTGACCAACTGATCCAGGCGCTCGCTCAGTGCAGTCTGGCGTTCGAGCAGTTCCTGTTGATTGGCCGCGCGCACCAGGAAGAACTGGCTGGTCGGCTGATAGCCGGTGATGCGCGCAATGGCCTGGGCTTCGTCGGTCAATTGCTGCGGTGCGCCGATCCACTGGCGGATATCGTTTTTGCTTTCCAGTTGCAACAGGCCGCCGACGCAGAAGGCAATCAGCAGTGCGAATAACACGGGCGTACTGACGTGTTTGAGCAGCGCTTCGCGCAGGTTCAGCAAACACTCGCAGATACGCAGCGGCCAATGCGCCGGACGCAGGTTCACGCCCTTGAGCAACGCTGGCAGCAGGCACACGGCCGACAAGTAGGCGCCGAGCAGGCCGGCGGCGGAGAACACGGCAATCTGGGTCAGGGCCGGGAAAGGCGTCCAGGCCAGGGCCAGGTAGCCGATGCAACTGGTGATCAGGCTCAGCGTCAGGCCCGGCAGGGTCAGGCGTAACGCCGGCCAGCTGTTCCAGGGTTTCAGGCTCCAGCTTTTCGACAGGTAATGCAGCGGGTAATCGACGGCCACGCCGATCAGGCTCGAGCCCAGCACCAGCGTCATCACATGCATGTGTCCGAACAGCGCCACACACGCCACCGCACCAAACAGCATGCCCACCAGCACTGGAACGAAAGCGAGCAAGACACGCCAGCGCCGGAAGGCCAGCAACAGCAGCAACAAAATGCCCACGGTGGCACCGCCGCCGACCCATGTCATTTCGCGGGTGGCTTGTTGCTGACCGTTGGCCGCGTACAGCAGACCGCTGGCAGCGAGCAGTTGCACGTCGGCCTGGGCGGCTTCTTTTCGGCTGCGTTCAAGCAGGTCAGCCACTTGCAGCGGCAGGCTCATGTCGAAGGCATTGCCGGTGGTTTTTGCCCGCAGCAACACCCAGCTCTTGCCGTCGGCATCGGCGACCAGCGCTCCGCTGCCGATGTCCAGTTGCACGGCGCCGTGTTGTGGTTGGCTGTTCTGGATGCGCCCGGTCAGGCCCAGCCAGTCATCCTGGCTCGGCACCAGGCTGAAACCGGTGAACGGGTCGAACAGCGCTTGCACCCGCTGCTGGATAAAGGCGTCGGGGTGTTCGATCAACTGCTGCCGATCCATCGCCGAAAGCATCGACAGCCGGCCTTGCAGCAATTGCGTGCGCAGCGCCGGCAAGTCGGCTTGCAGGTTCCACTGAACCTTCTCGAACAAACCGCTGGCCTGCCACTGCTCGCCGAGTTTCTGCGCCATGGCAATGGCTTGCGGGCGATCTTTATGGCCTACCAGCACCAGCATTTCCCGGTTCAACGGTTCTTGTATGCGTTGTTCGGCACGCAGTTCCAGCGCGTCCGGCGCCGTGCCCGGCACCAGTTCCATCAGGTTGGCCGACAGCGGTGCACCGTCGCGCCATTGCCAACCGGCGAGCGCAAGCACCGCCAACAGCAGGATCAGAAACAGCCACGGAAGTCTGCGTTCACTCGGCAAAGTCATGTTGCTCCGCGTCGCTCAACGGTTGGGTGCTGGTGCTGTCCTGCATGCGCAAAAGGGTGCTGTCGCCCTGGGTTTCCAGCAGCTCGATGCTGTTCACCAATTCGCTGCCGGTGATGTTGATCTGATTGAACACCTGCTTGAGCAGCATTGAGCGCGGGATCAGCGTCAGTTTCCAGTTCTGTGCGTCGCCGCTCAAAGACAATTCGAAGTCCCGTTGCAGACCGCTGCTGTCACCTTGCAACACGGCGAGGAACAAGCGGTTCTGCTCGGCGCCGGCGCTCTTGCCCGGGAGCATTTGCCAGCCGCTGGCGTCGCGGCGGGCGATGCCTTTGTTGGTGATGCGGTAATCCTGTTGCAGCGGGGTTTTCAACAACCAGAGCAATCCGTGGTTTTTAGCGAGGATAAAAGTGCCCTTGCTGGTCAGCGGCTGGGGCAATGCGCGCAGGTGTTTTTCCTGGATGAAATGGCCGTGGATCACATCAGGCTTGGCCAGTTGATCGCTCAACTGCTGCAAATCGAAGGCATGAGCCATCGATGACAGCCCGAGCAACGCCAACGCACCGAGGTATTTGAAAAACGGGGTCATGCGAGCATCCTTTCTACGGCATCGGTGAAGATCTTCGGTGAGGCCAGCTGCATCTCGCGGCTGCTCATGTCGACAGCGACCTGTACGGAACTGGCGCGGGTCAAACGCTCACCGGTTTTCACATCGCTGATCAGGTAATTGATCTTCAGACGGTTCTCCCACTCCACCAGATTGGCCCGCACGTTCAGCTTTTGACCGAACACGGCGCCGCGCACATAGCGCAATTGCAGGTCGATCACCGGCCAGGCATAACCCGACTCGACCATGGCGGTGTAGTTGTGACCGATCTTGTCCAGCAGCGCACAACGGGCGACTTCCAGGTATTTGACGTAATGGCCGTGCCAGACCACGTTCATGGTGTCGACGTCAAAGAACGGCACGAGGATTTCCGTATCGGTGTGAAGCACTCCCTTGCTACGCATGCAGCCTCCAGTGTTGCTTGGCGATACGTTTCAGGCACAGGCGCAATTCGCCTTCCAGCGCGCGATCTTCGATGACCGGCGGGAAGTCTTTGGCCAGCTCTTCGTGCATGGCCGCCAGGGCTGGCGGTAACGGGCGCGCGTCCTCGGCTTTGCTGCGCAGCCAAACACCCTGGTTGGCGGCGAGCAAGGTGGCGGCGGCGACCTGTTCGGTCAGCTCCAGCACACGGATCGCATCGCGGGCGGCAATGGTGCCCATGCTCACCTTGTCCTGGTTGTGGCACTCGGTGGAGCGCGAGAAGACGCTGGCCGGCATGGTGTTTTTCAGCGCTTCGGCGGTCCAGGCGCTGGTGCCGATCTGCACCGCCTTGAAGCCGTGATTGAGCATCGCGCGGTCAGCCGTGGCGCCGGAAAGGTTGCTTGGCAAGCCATGGTTGTAACGCTCGTCCACCAGCAGGGCGAGTTGCCGGTCCAGCAGATCGGCCACGTTGGCCACCAGGTTTTTCAGGCTGTCCATGGCGAACGCAATATGCCCGCCGTAGAAGTGCCCGCCGTGCAGCACGCGTTCGGCTTCGGCGTCGATGATCGGGTTGTCGTTGGCGCTGTTGAGTTCGATCTCGATGAACGAACGCAGCCAGTTCAGGCTGTCGGCCAGGACGCCGAGGACATGCGGCGCGCAGCGCAGTGAATAGCGGTCTTGCAGGCGGTGCAGCGGTGCGGTCGGCGCATCGATTGCCAGATCCTTGCGCAACCACGCGGCGACTTGCATCTGCCCCGGATGCGGTTTGGCGGCGAACAGGCGCTCGTCGAAGTGCTCGGGATTGCCTTGCAGCGCGACCACGTTCAGCGCGGTGATACGGGTCGCCAGTTGCAGCAGGTAATCGGCGCGGGCGTAGGCCAGGCAGGCGAGGCCGGTCATCACGGCGGTGCCGTTCATCAGCGCCAACGCTTCTTTCGGGCGCAGCACCAGCGGTGTCCAGCCCAGTTCGCGATGGACGTCGGCGGCTTGTCGGCGCTCGCCCCGGAACATTACTTCGCGCTCGCCGGACAAGGTTGCGGCGACGTACGACAGCGGCGTCAGATCACCGCTGGCGCCCACCGACCCTTCTTCCGGGATCAGCGGCAGGATGTCGTGTTCGAGGAAGGCCTGGAGACGCTCCAGCAGTTCCACGCGCACCCCGGACACGCCGTGGCACAACGACTGCAAACGCGCCGCCAATACAGCCCGAGTGGCCTGGGCGTCGAGCAGTTTGCCCAGTCCGCAGCCGTGGAAGGTGTACAGATGACGGGGCAATGCCTCGACGTGATGCAGCGGCACCGCGACCACGCACGAGTCGCCGTAACCGGTGGTCACGCCATAGATCACGCCTTCCTTGTCCAGCAGGGAATCGAGAAATCGCGCGCCCTTGGCGATGCGCTCACGGTACGCAGGGTCGCTTTGCAACTGCGTCGGCACCTGACGGTTGGCCGCGGCCAGCACGTCTTCGATGCGCAAAGGGAGTTCGCCGAAGGTTACCGGCTCAAGCGTTGGCGTCGTCATCGGTCTTCCAGAAAGGGTAAAAGTTGAACCATTGTTGGGGCGCTTCAAGGCAATAGTGACCCAGGCGTTCGGCGTAGCGGGAAGCCCACTGATGAATGACCTGCTCGCGGTCGCTGCGTTTCCACACTACGGCCTCGGCAAACGGTTCGAGGGTCACGCGATATTGGCCCGTCGGTTTCTTCAGGCACATCAGCAAATTGATCGGGCATTTCAGCAAGCCGGCCAGCAGCCACGGCCCCTGGGGCAATGCAGCCTGATGACCGAGGAAGTCCACGGTCACGCTGCGCCCGCCATGCAGCGGCACGCGGTCGCCGGCAATCGCCAGCCACTCGCCACGCTCCAGTCGTTCATGCAGTTGCAGCATGATCACCGGGTCCAGTTCACTGACCTGAATCAGCCGCAGATTGGTCGCGCCGGCCTCGCCCAGTAATCGGTTGAACTGCTCGGCGTGCTTGGTGTGCACCAGCACATTCATGGTGACCTTCTCGCCGATCTCCGCGAGTGCGCGGCAGACTTCGAGATTGCCCAGGTGCGCGCCCACCAGCATCTGCCCGCGAGTGCCACGCAGCTGACTGCGCAGCAGCGCCGGGTCGACGATTTCGATGTGATCGATGCTCAACTTTCCGTTCCATACGTCGAGTTTGTCGAGCATCGAATCGGCGAAGGCCATGAACTGGCTGAACACTCGCCAGTGGGTCGGTCGCAATTGCGGGCGTGCGCTCCAGTCCGCGAGGCGTTGCTGGTATTGCCAGGCACTGCGGCGGGCACTGCGACCGAACAGGAAAAAGTACAGGACGATGCCGTACAGCAACGGACTCAGCAGCCGTCGGCCCAGCACTTTGGCGCAGAGCGCGGTGAATTTCATCAGCCAGAAGCTGCCGCGCTCCTGGCGGTCGGCCCAGTGCTGTTTGTCTGCGTTACTGCTCATGCTCGCCACCGTCGCCAGAGGATCACCGGGGCCCGCAGCAACATGCCGAAGAACAGCCGGGTGTGCATGCTCGAAATCAGCACATTGTCGTGGAACATACGGAAATGCGAGACACCGTCCAGCGGGTAATGGACCTTGGTCGGCAGCCACTGCATCGGCTGATTGCGCCAGGCCAGGCGCACGAGGATGTCCGAGTCGAAATCCATGCGCTTGCCGATCTTCGCCGAGTCGATCAGTGCCAGGGTCGGCGGCAACGGGTAGACGCGGAAACCGCACATGGAATCGCGGATCTGCAAGGAAAGCGTGTTGATCCAGACCATGACGTGGGTCAGGTAGCGGGCGTACAGACGGCCCTTCGGCACGCTGGCGTCGTATTGCGGATAGCCGCAGATCACCGCGTCGGGATGAGCGCGCGATTGTGCGATGAAGGTCGTGACATCCTGCAGGTCGTGCTGGCCGTCGGCGTCCACCTGCAAGGCATGGCTGAAACCCAGGCGCGAGGCTTCGCGCAGGCCGGTCATGACCGCGCCGCCCTTGCCTTGATTGGCGGCGAGGCGGATCAGGTTGACCATTTCACGCTGGGCCAGTTGGTCGAGCACCCTGGCGCAGGATGGATCGCTGGCATCGTCCACCAGAATGCACGGCAGGCCACTGGCGATCAGCGCGTCGACCACCGTGGTGATCGCGGTTTCGTGGTTGTAGACCGGGATGATTGCGCATGGTTTATACATCACCTGCAACCTCCAGCAGAATCCGCCCACTGGAGCAGGTCGCGGTTTCATTGCGGTAGGCGAAATACAATTTGCCGCGTTCCGGATCGAAGCGCAGGTGCAGTTGGACTTCATCGCCGGGGCGCACCAGTTGCTGGAACTTCAGCACTTCCATGCCAGCGAATTTAGCCGGCAGGTCCATCAATTGCTGGCCGAGGCTCAGCGCCCAATCCACCTGCACCACACCGGGCAATACCGGCGTTTGCGGGAAGTGTCCGCTGAAGTAGGCGAGGTCCGGCGGAACGGCCAGTTGCAGGCTCCATTCGCCATCGACCTCGACTTGTTCCAACACTTCCGGCGCTTTCGGGCGGGGGGCCAACAGCAAGGCTTCGACGTCGGCTTGAGGCAGTTTGCCTTGAGCGTTCAGGGGCAATTGCCGCAGTAACCGCCAGCGTCTTGGCAGGGCCAGGGCTTCGCAGTGCTGGCTCAAGTGCTGACGCAATTCTTGCGTGACGGTGCGTCGGCCCTGATTGCGCAAGGCATGCAGGCCGGCGTCGGTCAGCACCAGCAGCGCGCCCAGCGAGGCGCGGTTTTCCCGGACCACGCCGAGGCGTGCTTCTGCGACCCAGTCATGCTCCATCAACGCCTTTTCCAGCATCGGCAGCGAGATACGTTTTTCTTCCAGTTTGACGATCCGGTCCAGCCGTCCGAGCAGTTCGAATCGGCCGTCGGCAGCGATTCTGGCGGCATCAGCGGTGTTTTCAATATGACCGGCGGGCAAGTAGGGAGAGGCGATCAGCAGCGCGCCCTCGCTGTCCTGACTCAGTTCGACTTCAGCAAACGGCTGCCAGAGATCGTGACCCTGACGCCAGGCGATGCCACCGGTTTCCGAGCTGCCAAGGATTTCCGTCGGCCATTGCTGCAAGCGATCGTAGAGGCTTTGCGCAGCCTCGGCCGGTAGCGCTCCACCCGAGGAAAACACCCGGCGAACCGCGCTCAAGGCCGGCCAGTCGAGGTTGTCGCCCATGCGCTTGAGCAGCGCCGGGCTGGCGACCCAGGCAAACGCCATGTGTTCGCGACTGGCTCGCTGCAAGTCTTCCGGGAAGGCCAGTTGCTTGCGCACAAACGAGCGCCCGGCACACAGCGGCCACAGCACCCGAAACAGCAGGCCGTAGATGTGTTGGGCGGCGACGCTGCCGATGATGCACGCCTGGCCCAGATCGGCACCCCAGAGCTGCTCCAGCGCCTGCACTTCATTGGCTATCTGGCGCAGGGTCTTGTCGATGCGCTTGGGTTCGCCGCTGGAACCGGACGTGCACAGGCTCAGGCGACAGGCGTCCAGATCCAGTGCGGCGTGGGGCAGGGGCGGTTGCCGATAGTCGGTGAGGTGCGCGTCATCGGCCAGGTCGGTCAGCCACAGATCGACTTCGCTCGACCAGCGTTGGCGAGTCTGCGGTTGCAGGTCGGCAGGCAGCAGCACACTAACCCCGGCACGCCAGGCGCCGAGCAGGGCAATCGCCAGGTCAGCAGCATCTTCAAGGTGCACGGCGATGCGCTGCACGCCTTGGGATTGCAGGCCGGCTGCCAGGCTTAGCGCCTGTTCGCACAGCTGTGCGTGATTCAACGCCGGTTCTGCCGTAACGGCACGCTCCGGCTGTGCCTTGAGCAACAGCTGCTCAAGTGATATCCAATTCATGGGTGGCCTCGTACCCGTTGTCGTATGAGCCATTCAATGGCAAACAGCAGGCCCATCAATCCATAGGAAATCAGGCCGGTGTACAACATCCACCAACTCAGCGGCGCCCACAGGGTCAAGGCGGCGGCAAGCAAACCGTTACAGAGGAAAAACACACACCAGACGACGGTCACCTGGCGGGTGTAAACAATCGCCTTGGGCGGCAAGTGCGGCTCACGCAGGCGCGCCAGGCGCTCAACCATCGGCGGCCCGATTTTCAGGCTCAGGCCAAACAGCCCCAGCATGAAAGCGCTGATCAGCACCGGGTACCAACGCAGCAACAACGGGCTGTCGAACAGCGCCAGCAACAGGCAAAAGCCGATCGCAGTGAGCGCCATCCACAGGCTGCCGGGGCGACGGGGACCCAGCAGCGCCCGCGCCAGCCACAGGCTGCCCAGCAGCAGACCGAACTGCCACGGAGCAAAGTGTTCCATGCCGAAATACACCGCAAAGGGGTACAACAGGCCCGCCAGCAGCAGGCCAAGGCCGATCAGTCGACTCATGCGGCCGGTTGAACCAGACGGTAGACCGCCTCGACCACGTCACTGACGGTGCGCACCGATTTGAATTCTTCGGCGGCGATTTTCTTGCCGGTCTGACGCTTGATGTGATCAATCAGGTCGACGGCGTCGATGCTGTCGATTTCCAGATCCTGATACAGGTTGGATTCGAGGCTCACGCGCTCAGGGTCCAGCTCGAAGAGTTCTACCAAGGCATCGCGCAGGGTGTTGAAAATGTCATCACGAGTTTGCATGGTCCGGTCTCAAGCTGCCTGTTTTGCGGTGACGAACGCCGCAAGGCTCGCCACGTTGCTGAAGTGATTGCGGGTGTCCTTGGCGTCGGCGTCGATTTTGATGCCGTACTTTTTCTGGATGGCCAGGCCGAGTTCCAGGGCGTCTACCGAATCCAGGCCCAGGCCTTCGCCGAACAGCGTCTGGTCATCGCCGATGTCTTGTGCGCTGATGTCTTCAAGGCCCAGGGCGTCGATGATCAGTTCTTTGATTTCACGGTGTAGATCGCTCATCTTCGGCGAGCTCCTTAATAAAGTAAGAGTGCAAATAATCGTTGAGCTTGCGCGAAGCCTGAGGTGCAGGGCCACATGAAGCAAAGGCTTGTGGGTCTATATCGGCCCCGACACGGAAACTGAAGTGCACGCGACGTTTCGGGATGCGATACCAGGGTTCGGCCTTGGTCAATGTGGTCGGACTGACCTTAATAATCACCGGGGTCAGGATTCTCGCACCGCGCAGGGCGATTGCCGCGCCCCCCCGATGAAAGGCTGGCGGTTCGCCCGGCTGGGTGCGTGTGCCTTCGGGAAAGATGATCAGCGTCTGACCGCTTTTCAGTGCGTCAGCCGCGGCGTCGAGCATGTCCATGCTGCCGTCGTTGCTGATGTAGTCGGTGCGGCGTAGCGGGCCGCGGGTGAACGGGTTCTCCCAGAGGCTGTTTTTGACCACGCAGTTGGCGTGACGCACCAGGCCGATCAGAAATACCACGTCGATCAGCGACGGGTGATTGGCCATGATCATCTGGCCCGGGCGACCGAGTTTTTCCGCGCCCTGGATGTCATAAGTCAGTACCCCGGTACGGGCCATGAACCGGACGAAAAACCAAAAGCAGCGACTGACGGTTTGCCGTGCCCGTAACCGATGGGTCTGCGCATCGCCGGGCAGGCAGCCCAGCAACGGGAACACCACCAGCCGCAGGCACAGCCCGCCCAACCCGAACAGGGTGAAGCTTGCGGCAGTCGCCAGCAGACGCCAGTAATAGGCGTCGCGGTTTTTTTCGCTTACAGGTTGCGTTGCCAGGTCCATACACGATTTTTCCAGGCATGTTGGCAGGTAGTCTGCTGGCCGAGTAGGGTACGCAAGAGATTCAGGGCATGGGGCCAGTGGGCGTTGGACAACGTATCTGAAGTGCTGTTCAGGGACAGCTGCCAGTCGGTACCCGGTGTCAGCAACAGGCCAACTGCGTAGGGGAACGGCACGTCGTCGATCCAGGCCGAGTAGGCTTCGGGCGGTATTTCTTCAGTGACGATCAGCAGCACGGCAGGCGCGCCTTCGGAAAGTAGCGCCGCGGCCTCTAGCATGCCGTTTTCAAGGCCGTCACCCGCGGCGGCAAGGGCGGTCATCTCGCTGGTTTCACCGCGCATGATCGACCACAGGCCAATGACCGCGTTGTGCACCGACAAGCTGAATTGAGTTGGCGACAACGGTTGCCCGGCTGCCAGATCACTCAGGATCTCGAAGGTACGGGGTGTTTCGCCATGACGGGAAATAAAGACCAGCGGTAGGTCTTGGCGACCATCGGCCAGGGGCCAGCCGACGCTGAACGCCATCCGCGCCAGGCGACTGAGCCGTCGGCGCTGCATGGCGGGCAGAAAAGACACGTCGGGGGCGGCATCGCTGCTCTGAAGCACGACCGGTTGTCGGCTCCAGACCTGCCAATCGTCCACGCTTTCGAGCCCAGGGGCCCACGCGCGCCATTGGGCGATGTTGAAATTGATCACAGCCATTCATCCCGCCCCTGCGGGCTTTCTTGACACGGCGAATCGCAAAAAAAAGCGAACGGCCATACGTGGCGCTTAGCGCCGAGTGGCGCGCATTATCCCGTTGCGACGGGCGTGTAGCAAATGATGGTTACATTTTGCTCAGTGAAACGTACTGGTTGGTCCGTGAAAAAGCTGTCGTTTGGCCATTATCCACATCGGGGTGATCATGTCTGTCAGCTCTGTCGGTAATCAGTGGCGGGGTTGGCGGCTTTTTTATTAAGAGATTGCCGCTGACTGTGTAGTCCCCATGCCAGCGAGGTAGCTAAGCAGTGTCGTGGACTACTACACTCGGTCATTCTTTGATACACGGAGGTTTTTGACATGCGGCGCGTGGTGTTCAATCAGAAAGGTGGCGTGGGCAAATCCAGCATTGCCTGCAATCTGGCGGCGGTCAGTGCCAGCGAGGGTTATCGCACCCTGTTGGTGGATCTCGATGCCCAGGCCAACTCCACTCAGTACCTGACAGGCCTTACCGGTGATGACATCCCGATGGGCATCGCCGACTTCTTCAAGCAGACCCTGTCCTCAGGACCGTTCTCGAAGAAAAACAAGGTCGACATCTACGAAACGCCGTTCGAAAACCTCCATGTCATTACCGCGACCGCCGAGTTGGCTGACCTGCAGCCCAAACTTGAGGCCAAACACAAGATCAACAAGCTGCGCAAACTGCTTGAGGAACTGGGGGAAGATTACGACCGCATCTACCTTGATACCCCGCCTGCGCTGAACTTCTATGCGGTATCGGCATTGATCGCCGCTGACCGGGTGCTGATCCCCTTCGATTGCGACAGCTTCTCGCGCCAGGCGCTGTACGGTCTGCTGGCGGAAATCGAAGAGTTGAAGGACGACCACAACGAAGGCCTGGAGGTTGAAGGCATCGTGGTCAATCAGTTCCAGGCCCGTGCCAGCCTGCCGCAGCAAATTCTCGACGAGCTGATCGCCGAAGGATTGCCGGTGCTGCCGGTGTACCTGACCAGCTCGGTGCGCATGCGCGAATCCCACCAGGCCAATACGCCGCTGATTCACCTCGACCCACGGCACAAGTTGACGCAGCAATTCGTCGAGCTGCACAACCTGCTCGAAAACGCCTGACAGTCCCCTGTAGGAGCGAGGCTTGCCCGCGAAGAGGGCATAACATTCAACACTGCAGTTGACTGCCAGATCGTCTTCGCGGGCAAGCCTCGCTCCTACAGTTGCGGGGTGATGACGAGATCTCGTTCAGATCCCCTGGCTACGCAACCAGCTCATCAACTGCGGTAACGGAAACGCCCCGCTCTGACGCGCCACTTCCCGGCCGTTCTTGAACAGGATCAGACTCGGAATCGAGCGAATCCCCAACTGCGCCGACAATTGCTGATTCGCCTCGCTGTCCAGCTTGGCCAGCCGACACTTACCCGCCAATTGCCCCGCCGCCTGCTCGAACACCGGCGCAAACGACTTGCACGGCCCACACCACTGCGCCCACACGTCCACCAGCAGCGGCAGATCACCCTTGATCTGACTGGCGTAATCGCCTTGCTTCAATTCGAACGGCTTGCTCAGCAGGACCTGGGCCTTGCAGCGGCCGCACTTTGGATGGTCGTTGAGGCGTTCGGCGGGGATGCGGTTGAGGCCGTTGCAGTGGGGGCAGGGGATGAGGAGTGGGTCGGTCATGGTCGGAGCTCTGAATGTTTGGGCTGTCTAAAACTGATTTGGAGTCGCACGCTACGTTTATCAAGACAACACAACCGGGCAGGCACGGTGATGCTCACGTATTCGGGAGAAACAAACGGTGTCGCGGTTTGTAATCAGGTACGTAGTTTTGATATTGAGCAGCGTGTGCGCGACGGCTCAGCCAGGTTCATTGAGCGACTTGATGACGTTACGATGGCAGACATCGTTGCTCGCGTCGTCAGTGCCATTGATCCCCTGGACTGACCAACATCACGACGAACAACTGATCTCCAAATGCTTCCCCCACTCCGGCGGCCGCTCGGCGTAGCTTTCCATCCCCGCTTGCTCGTCGAACGGATTACTCAGCACCGTATGCAGTCGCCGAACCTCTGAATAGTCGCCGCTCTCTGCCGCATCGATGGCTTTCTGCGCCAGATAGTTGCGCAGGATGTACAGCGGATTGACGGCATGCATCCGCTTGCGCCGCTGCTCCTGATCTATCTCGCCTTCGCGGACAACCCGGGCGACATACAGTTCGGCCCAGGCATCGAAGCCTTTGATGTCGACGAAGTCATCGCGCAAGCGGGCGACGGCCAATTCCGGTGATTCATCCCCCAGGCGACGGAAGAACAAGGTGTAATCGACGCCGCTGTTCTGCATCAGTTGCAGCAGGTGTTCCAGCAGTTTCTGGTCATCATCTTCAGCGGTGGTGAGGCCGAGGCGGCGGCGCATCAGGTCCAGGTAGTGGGCCTGGTACAGCGGCAGGTACAGGCCAAGGGTTTCGCGCAGGGCGTCGACGCTGATGAACGGCGTCAGTGCCTGGGCGAGGGCGCTGAGGTTCCACTGGCCGATCGGCACCTGGTTGCTGAAGGAATACCGGCCCTGATCATCCGAGTGATTGCAGATGAAATGGGCGTCGAAGTCGTCGAGAAAGGCGAACGGTCCGAAGTCGAAGGTGATGCCAAGGATCGACATGTTGTCGGTGTTCATCACGCCGTGGCAGAAGCCATACGCCTGCCATTTGGCGATCAGCTCGGCATTGCGCTCGACGATTTCGCGGAACATCGCCAAGTACGGTTCCGGTTGTTCCAGGCACTCGGGGAAATGCATGGCCAATACGTGCTCGCCGAGTTCTTTCTGCTTCTCGGGGCGTTTGGTGTAGTAGAAATATTCGAAATGCCCGAAACGCACATGGCTCGGCGCCAGGCGCAGGACCATGGCCGCGCGTTCCTGCTTCTCGCGCCACACCGGGGTGTCGGAGCCGATCACGCACAGGGCGCGGGTAGTCGGGATGTTCAGGGCATTCAGTGCTTCGGAGGCGAGAAACTCGCGGATCGACGAGCGCAGTACCGCACGTCCATCGCCCATGCGCGAAAAGGGTGTCTGACCGGCGCCCTTGAGGTGCAGGTCCCAGTGTTCGCCGGCCTCGTTGTAGACCTCGCCCAGCAACAAACCGCGACCGTCGCCCAGCTGTGGGTTGTAAGAACCGAACTGATGCCCGGAATAAACCATCGCCCGAGGCACCGCGTCGGCCCAGAGCTTGTGGCCGCTGAACAGCTCGGCGAACTCCCGGGTGTCGGCCACGGCCGGGTCGAGGTCGAGCAACGCCATGGCTGCTGGGCTGGCCACCACCAGGCGCGGGTTGTCGATGGGCTCGGGCAGCACATGGGCGGAAAACGTATCGCCCAGGCGGGCGAAGCGATTATCGAAGGTCAGTTCGTCGAGAGGTTTCAACGGCCATCTCCAGCAGAATGTCCGAGCATTCTGCTAGGGATAGGGCCGTTAGTCGAGTTTGGTGGGCGGCGGCTCTTGCGGCGCCTTGCTATCCACCAGCGGCGCGATGGTTTTGGACTCGGGATCGATCGGCACCATTTTATATTCCTGGCCTTGAAGGTTCTTGAGGTAAACCTCCATCTGCCGGAACGAGATGTTGATGTGCTGCTTCTTGAATTCGCGATTGATGAAGCGGTTGACCTCGTCCAGCACCGGGTTGCGGTCACCGAGGTCACGCACGTGCATGCGCAACTCGTGGTCGAGGGTGCTTTCACCGAAGTTCAGGAAGTACACGTGGGGTTCCGGGTCTTTCAGGACTCGCGGGTTATCGCGCGCGGCTTTGAGCAGCAGCTCTTTCACCAGGTCCAGGTCCGAACCGTAATCGACGCCGAGCTTGAGGGTCACCCGGGTAATGGTGTCGGTCAGGGACCAGTTGATCAATTGCCCGGTGATGAACGTCTTGTTCGGGACAATGATGTCTTTGCGGTCGAAGTCGGTGATGGTTGTGGCGCGGATACGGATCTTGCTGACCGTTCCCGACAGGTTGCCGATGGTGATGGTGTCGCCGATCCGCACCGGGCGTTCGAACAGAATCATGATGCCGGAGATGAAGTTGGCGAAGATCTCCTGCATGCCAAAGCCGAGGCCGACCGACAACGCCGCCACCAGCCATTGCAACTTGTCCCAGCTCACGCCGAGGGTGGACAGGGTCGAGACGAAACCGATGCCGGCGATCGCATAGGACAGCAACGTGGTCGTGGCATAGGCGCTGCCCTGCGCCAGGTTCAACTTCGACAGCACCAGCACTTCCAGCAGCCCCGGCAAGTTGCGCGCCAGAGCGAATGTGATGCCGATGATGATCAGCGCGCCGAGCATGTCGCCGATGCTGATCGGCACCATGCTCATATTGGCGCCGGTGCCGCTGGTGTATTCGTAGAGGGTGACGTTGTCCAGGTACGAAAACACCGAAATCAGATCGGACCAGACCCAATACAGCGCCGCGATGAATCCGCCCAGCAGTGCCAGGCGAATCAGGCGCAGGGACTGTTCGTTGACCTTCTCGATGTCCAGCGTCGGCTCTTCGATCACCGCTTCGCCGTCGCCGGCCTCTTTCGCCGCCTGGCGTTTGGCCAGGGCGCGTTGGTAGGCCAGGCGTCGTGCCGCCACGCTGAGGCCACGAACGAACGTGGCTTCGATGACCAGCCAGAACATCAGCAGGTAAAGGGTGTTGATCAACCGGTCGCTGAGCTTCAGCGCGGTGTAGTAGTAGCCGAAGCACACCGCCACGAACAATGCCACGGGCAGGATGGTAAACAGGACCCCGACTGCTTTGCGGAACAGCGAAGCGTTCTGGTGCGTCGGGCTGCTGACCAGCAGGCGGCTGAGCAGCCAGGCCATCAAGGCGTAGCAGGTCAGCACCACGGGCATGCCGAGCACGTCATCCGCCAGCGTCGAGGGTTGCAGTTCGGCGACCGCCACCACGGCGACCAATGCCATCACCACCAACCCGAGTCGGCGGACCCAGCCCTGAAGGAATTCGACCTGGGGCTTTTCCCAGCGGAAATGCAGTTCAGCCACGCCGCCCGGCGCGAGAATCCGGTAAGCGGTGTAGAACACCAGCCAGGCCTGGGCCATTTGCAGCAGCGCCGCGCCCATGTTGGCGTTCTGCCCGCGGGCGTCGATCTGCAGGGCCAGGCCGCACAAGGCCAGGCCCAGCGAGACCGGCATCGCCAGCAGAATATTGATCAAGATGGCCTGCGGCGTGTGCCATTGGCTGTCACGCTTGAAGTGGCCGATGTCCTGGTGAACTTTGCTCAGTCGGGCGTACAGGCTTTTACGCCGCCACAGCAGGGCGCCGATCAGCAACACCAGGGGCAGGAACAACAACGGCCGCTGGATCAGGCCATCGCTCAATTCGCTCAGGCTGGAAGCCCACGGCAGCGTGGTGACCTGCCGTTGCAAACGCTCCGGTACGCCGTGCATCCATTCCAGATCCAGCGGCTTGTTGCTGGGGATCCAGAACATCTGCTCATCGAGCGTCGCCCGCAGGCTTTGCGTGGTACTGAGCAGTTGCTTCTGGTTGAGTTGCAGGGTGATGGATTGGTTGAGCACCGCGCTCAGTTCGCGGTTGAGGCGCTCCAGCAGGTCTGCGCGGGTGGTGGCCAGCTCCAGCAGGCTCTTGCGCAGCTGCGGGGTGACTTGCTCCGGCGGTTGGGTCGCCAACAGATTGTCAACGTAGGTTGCCGGGTTGTTGAGCAGCTCCCGTTGCTGGCTGACTTCGAATTGAAACAGGCGAATGTCGGCGATCTGGTCAGCGAGGTCGCGGTCGAGCTTGAGGCGCGGCAGGGCCGCCTTCTGTTTGTAGAGAATCTTGGAGAGCAGCAGGCTGCCCTTGAGTACGCTGATCTGCTCGTCCAGGGCCGAATCGCTTTGGGTCACGCTGTCCAGTTGCTGCTTGGTTTGCAGGTTTTGCTGGGTGATTGCGTTGAGGCGGTCGGTGTTTTTGAGCAGGTAGTCAGAGAGTTTCAGGTTCGCCGCGCTTTCGGTGGCCAGCAAGCTGCTGCTGCCGGATTTCTGCGCTTCGATGGATTGTTGGGTCACCGCCTCTTGGGAGTGGGCCAGGCGCTTCTGATTGATCAGGGTCTGCAACTCCTGGATTTCCTGATCCAGGCGATCGGTTTTTTCCGTGAGCAAATCATGCTGGCTGTTGCCCAGGTCCTGCAACTGGCTGTTACCGGCCAGTTCCTCGCGGCGCAGCGGGATCAAGGCATTCAGTGCCGCAAGCTCGGCGTTGAGCTGGTCACGCTGTTCGCCGCTCAAGGCTTTGCCGTTGTCTTTGCCGGCCTTGAGAATGTTGTTGATCTGCTGGATGCGCGTCTGGCTGGTGGAAATTTCAGCCTGGGCGCGCTCGGGTCGTGTCTGGGCGGTAATCACCAGACTGTTGGCGTCGGCCAGTGCTTTCTGCAGATCGCTTTGCTGGGTCGAACGCTCGGTGAGCACTTGCTCGAGCTGCTGGACCGACTGGTTGGCGTAGCGCTGCGCAACTGGCTGTGCCTTGCTGGCTTTCAGCCGCGCCAATTCCCGCTGGTTCTCGATGTTCTGCTTGGGAGCGGTGGCCAGTTGCTGCTTCAGATCGATCAATTTCTGATCGTAATCGCGCTTGTTATTGAGCTGAGTCAGCGTGTTTTGCAGGATGCCCTGCAACGCTTTTTGATCCGCTTCCGGCAGTTTGCGATCGGCGATCTTGTCCAGACTCGCCTGCACGGCTTCGCTGGTCGGCGGTCCAGCCGCTTGCAACGTACCGACAGAAAGACTCAAGCCCAACAGGGCCATGATGAAAAAAGTGCGCAGGGTTGGCATAGAGACCGATCGAAAACGAGACGAAGGTTGGAGTTTAGAGGAACAAGCCCGGGCCGGGGCGACTTCCTTCGGGGAATCTGACGCCCACTTTGCCGATCTTGTTCCCTTCCATGACCGCAACGGTCCAGATGGTGTTGTTCCACTCCACCTGGTCACCGACGACGGGAGCACCGCCGACTTTCTGGGCAATGAATCGACCCAGGGACATGTCTGGATCGATGCCTTCGACTTTCAACCCGTACAGTGCCGCAACCGCGGCCAGCTGGGCGTCTCCTTCGAGCACGAAGTCGCCGAAGAAGCGCAAATCGAGGCCGCGCTGCGGTGCCTGACTGAAGAGCTTTCCGAGGGCTGGAAGATTGTGCTCGTGGCCGATAACGCACAGCAAATCATCGACTTCGAGCACCGTACTACCCGACGGATGGAGCAGTTGCTGACCACGAAACAGAGCGGCGATACGCGTGCCGTCGGGCATTTTCAGCTCGCGAAGGGGCGAACCGATGCACCATTTCTCGGCGCCGAGGCGATAAACGAACAACTCCCACTCGCTGGTAACGTGCACTTCCAGCGCTGCGCGCGAGATCGGTGCCGGCTCCGGCGGAACGGTCACTTTCAAAAGTTTCGCCACCCACGGCAGGCTCGTGCCCTGCACCAGCAGCGACACCAGCACGATAAAGAAGGCAAGGTTGAAGTAGAGCTGGGCATCCGGCAGGCCGGCCATCAGCGGGAACACCGCCAGAATGATCGGGACCGCGCCGCGTAGGCCGACCCAGGAAATAAACGCCTTCTCGCGGCCATGGAACGCCTTGAACGGCAGCAGGCCGACCAGCACCGACAGCGGCCGTGCAAACAGAATCATCCACAGCGCCAGACCCAGCGCGGGCAGGGCGATCGGCAACAGGTCATGCGGCGTCACCAGCAGCCCCAGCACCAGGAACATGCCGATCTGTGCCAACCAGGCCATGCCATCGAGCATGTGGAGAATGCCGTGGCGGCTGCGCACCGGACGATTGCCGATCACCAGGCCGCAGAGGTAAACCGCCAGGAAGCCACTGCCATGCAAGGCGTTGGTCAGGGCGAAGACGGCCAGGCCGCCGGCAATCACCAGAATGGGGTAGAGGCCGTTGGCGAGGTTGATCCGGTTGACCAATTGCAGCATGACCCAGCCACCGCCGAGGCCGATCACGGCCCCGATGCCGAATTCACGCACGAAATGCCCGAGCAGGCTCCAATGCAGGCCCGTCTGGCCGCTGGCGAGCATGTCGATCAGGGTGACGGTGAGAAACACCGCCATCGGGTCGTTGCTGCCGGATTCGATTTCGAGGCTGGCAGTCACCCGTTCGTTCAGGCCTTTACCGCCCAGCAGCGAGAACACTGCCGCGGCGTCGGTCGAGCCGACGATGGCACCGATCAGCAAACCCTGGATCATGTTCAGGTTGAACAGCCAGGCGGCGGCCATGCCGGTCAGCGCGGTGGTGATCAACACCCCGACCGTGGCCAGCGACAACGCCGGCCACAACGCCACGCGAAAGCTGGATACGCGGGTGCGCAAACCGCCATCGAGCAGGATCACCGCGAGGGCGAGGTTGCCGACCAGATAAGCCGTGGGGTAGTTATCAAAGATAATGCCGCCGCCGTCGACGCCGGCGGCCATGCCCACGGCGAGGATGATCACCAGAATCGGGATGCCGAGACGCGAGGAAAGTGAACTCACCAGAATGCTCGCACCTACCAGCAACGCGCCGATCAAGAACAGGCTGTTGATGGTCGTCGCATTCAAAGGCAGTACTCCAGAAAGCTGAAAGGCGGGCACAAACTGACCATGCAGTCTGCGTGCCAGCGATTCTAACCTGTTGAAATGTGATGCTGTCAAAAAGCTTTTGCAGCAGCGACAACGTCACCCGGATTGAGCATGATCCCTGTGGCGAGGGAGCTTGCTCCCGTTGGATCGCGCAGCGACCCCGAAGAGGCGGCGCGGTGAATCAGATTCAACGCGCAGGCTGATTGGCGACTGCTTCGCAGCCGAACGGGAGCAAACTCCCTCGCCACAGAGAAGGTGTCGGCGGTTAGAGGCTGAACCGCCCAACCATGTTGTTCAGGTCCAGCGCCAATCGCGACAACTCATTGCTCGCCGCACTCGTCTGATTCGCCCCGGTCGCCGATTGCACCGACAAATCACGGATATTCACCAGGTTGCGATCCACTTCACGGGCGACCTGCGCCTGTTCTTCGGCCGCGCTGGCGATTACCAGGTTGCGCTCGTTGATCTCGACAATGGCACTGTTGATCGTATCCAGCGAAAGACCTGCACCGCGGGCGATGTTCAAGGTCGATTCAGCACGTTCGGTGCTGTTGCGCATCGAGTTCACCGCATGTTCGGTGCCGCTCTGAATGCTGCCGATCATGCGTTCGATCTCGCTGGTCGACTGCTGAGTACGATGCGCCAGTGCACGCACCTCATCCGCCACCACTGCGAAGCCACGTCCGGCTTCACCGGCACGCGCGGCTTCAATCGCTGCGTTCAACGCCAGCAGGTTGGTCTGGTCAGCCAGTCCACGGATCACGTCCAGCACCTTGCCGATGTCACGGGACTCGTTGGCCAGATCACCAATCAAGGTCGCGGTGCTCTGCACATCGGCGCTCATGCGCTCGATGGCGCTGACGGTTTCCTGCACCAGGTCACGGCCGTCACCGGCCGAGGTGGTGGCGTTCTTCGAGGCTTCGGACGTGCTCACGGCGTTACGCGCGACTTCTTCCACGGCGCTGGTCATTTCATTGACAGCGGTGGCGGCCTGTTCGATTTCGTTGTTCTGCTGGGTCAGACCACGGGCGCTTTCGTCGGTGACGCTGTTCAGCTCTTCAGCGGCGGACGCCAGTTGCGTGGCCGAGCCGGAAATCCGCTGTAGGGTGTCACGCAGCTTCTCCTGCATCTTCGACATGGCCAGCAGCAAGCGGCCGGCTTCGTCATCGCCATCGACATGAATCGGGCGAGTCAGGTTGCCTTCGGCGATTTCTTCGGCCGCGCTCAAGGCGTTGGCAATCGGTTTGGTGATGCTGTTGGTCAGGAGCCAGGCGAACAGCAAGGTCAGGCCGCTGGCAATGACCAACAAGGTGATGACCAGGTTGAGCGACGTTGAATACTGTTCGCCGGCCCGGGTGTCGGTGACTTCGATCTGTTGCGTATTGATCTCGAGCAACTTGCCCAGTGCCGCGTTGACGGCCTCGGAGTTGGAGAGCAATTCGCTATTGAGCATTGTGCGCAGTTCATCGACCTGATTGTTGCGCGAGAGGGTCTTCATGCGGTCTTCAAGTTGGCGGTATTGCGCCAGCAACTGCACGTACTGATCGTAGGCGGCACGCTCTTGCGGGCCCTCGATCAGCGGTTCGTAGACTTTCTGCGCGTCACGAATCTGCTGATTACGCAGATCGAACAGCTCGAAGGTTTTCTGCTGCACGTCTGGTTCGCGGTTCACCAGCAAGCGGTAGGACAGCACCCGCAGGCGCAGGGTCAGTTGAGTGAATTCGTCCAGGCTTTTGATGCTCGGCACGCTCATGGAGGCAATGTCTTCGCCGGCGCCGCGAATCTTGCTCATCTGGTTCAAGGCAAACACCCCCAGAACCAGCATCAAACCGCCAATCAGGGCGAAACCGAGGAACGCCCGCGGTGCGATATTCATATTACGAAGGGACATGGTGTTTACCAAAGTGAGCGCACCCGTGCGGCGCTGAAGCTGACGTATGGGTGACTTATCGGTCATACGACTAAAGTCTTGAGGGCCTGCGCGTTTTTGTCGCACAACCGCTCCGGCGACGAAGTGCAGGAACCAGATTCGCCAATCACAGTCTTTAAAGCTCGCGAGGAAGGTCGCCCGCCAGGAAAATCAAGGCCTTGCGTCCCAATAACCCTGGCATCGGTGGTGACTTTTCTTTATCGTACGCGCCCTTTGAAATGCTTGGAAAATCAAAATGTTGGAAGCATCCCTTAGTCAATTGGAACAGCTGGTCAGCGACCTGGTGCAACAGAACCAGACCCTGCTCGCCACCAACCAGACCCTGAGCACAGAACTGGCCCAGGCCAAGGATGAAAACGAAAGTCTGCAACTGAACCTGATGGAACAGGAAGAGAAACAAGGGGCCACCGCAGCCCGCATCCAGGCCCTGGTTGAGCGCGTCAGCGCCGGCCCGGTCAGCGCATGAATCACGGCGCCGCAGGGGTAAAAGTCGTCTCGATCCTGGGGGAGGACTATTCGATCAAGGCGCCGGCCGGGGAAGAGCAAACCCTGCTGGACGCCGCGATGATGTTGAAAGCTGCCTTGGCCGACACCAAAAGGAAGTACCCGACACTGATCGGTGACCGACTGCTGGTATTGGCTGCGATGAATCTGTGTTCCCAGCAGATCGAAATGCAAAAGCAGCACAAGCAGGAACTCGACCGTTACCAAGAGCAAGTCAGCGCCACGGTTGAAGTGATCTCCAAGACGATCAATCAAGCCTGATCGACTTTGCGCACAACCAAAGAATAGATTGTCGTTTGAGTTGTATACAATCGGCACGGCTGTTGCAGTGTTTCAGCCTCTTATTCTTTGGGGGTGCTCCATGCAGTTCTGGCGACGCAGTATTCAATGGCAGTTGATCCTCAGTATGGGCACCGCCCTGCTGGTCAGCATCCTGATCGTGGTTGGCATTTATACCCTCGTGGTCAACCGCCTTGCCCAGAGCTATCTGGTCGAACAGGCACTGCCTTCCAGCATCGAAGCGATGCGCAACGACATCGAACGAATCCTCGTCCAACCCCTCACCGCCGCCAAGGACATCGCCAGCAACAGCATGGTGCGCGACTGGTTGGCCGGGGGTGAAAACAGTGCCCAGACTGCCGCGTTCGTCCAGTATCTGGAAGGCATCCGTGCCGAACACAAAGCCTTTACCGCGCTGATCGTCGGCACGGCTTCAAACCATTACTTCACTGAAAAAGGCCTGGACCGGACCCTCAGTCGTACCAACCCCAAGGACGCCTGGTTCTACGCGTTCCTCGACAGTAACCAGCCACGCACCCTCAATATCGACAATGACACCGCGACCGGAGAATTGGCGCTGTTCATCGACCTCAAGGTCGAGCAGGCCGGTAAAGTCGTGGGCGTTGCCGGGCTTGGGTTGAGCATGAAAGAGCTGTCGGAGCTGATTCACAATTTCAACTTCGGTGAGCGCGGCAAGGTCTATCTCGTGCGTTCCGATGGTTTGATCCAGGTTCACCCTGAGGCGCAGTTCAGCGGCAAGCGCACGCTGGCCGAGCAAATCGGCGCGCCCGCCGCACAATCGGTCATGGGTCAAAAAGTTGCCACCAACAGCAGCTTTGTCCGCGATGGCGAAGATTATCTGGCGTTGAGCCTGCCGTTGCGGGATCTGGGCTGGACCCTGGTGGCCGAAGTGCCACAGTCGCAGATCTACGCCGAAGCCCGTCGCGCCATGTGGATGAGCAGCGGCATTGGTCTGGCGGTGGCGCTGGTGTGTCTGTTGCTTGTGGTATTACTGGCCCGTGGCCTGGTGCGACCGATCCGTCAGGTAACAGCGGCGCTGGTGGCCATTGGTAGCGGTGGTGGAGATTTGACCCACCGGTTAGATTCCAGCCGCGCCGATGAACTGGGTGACCTGGCGCGAGGCTTTAATCGATTCCTCGACAGTCAGCGCGAGATGATCGGTGAAGTGCTGACCACCAGCGAGCGTTTGCGCACGGCGGTCAGCCAAGTGGCGAAGGTCGTGGACAACACCGCCGATCGCTCCGGTCGTCAGCAGGATATGACCGACATGGTCGCCACCGCTGTTCATGAGATGGGCCTGACCGTGCAGGAAATCGCCCAGAACGCGGGTAACGCCGCGGTCGCTTCACAGAACGCTCGCGATGAAGCGATGCAGGCGCGGGAAGTGGTCGGTGGGTCGATCCGGCATATAGAAAGCATGTCCGACGAAATCGGCATCGCCGCCAGTGCCGTCGGCGAATTGGCCGATCAGGTCGCATCCATCGATCAGGTGCTGGCAGTGATTCGCGGAATTTCCGAGCAAACCAATTTACTGGCACTGAACGCGGCCATCGAAGCCGCACGGGCCGGAGACATGGGCCGTGGATTTGCGGTCGTGGCGGATGAAGTGCGCACGTTGGCGCGGCGCACGCAGTCGTCGACCGATGAGATCCAGCAGATGATCGGCAGCCTCAAGCAGGGCGCGGAGAATGCGGTTTCATCCATGCACTCCGGGCAGGCAGCAACAGGCACCGGCGTGGAATCGAGCCAGCGCACTGGCGCGTCGTTGACGGCGATTACCGGTCAGGTCGAGCGCATCAGCGACATGAACCATCAAGTGGCGACGGCCACGGAAGAGCAGTCGGCAGTGACGGAGGAGATCAACCGCAATGTGCAGGGCATTTCCGATTTGGCCCGGGCGACGGCGGGGGAAGTCAGGGCTTGTCGCGAAGACTGTCAGACATTGCAGCGCCTGGCGGATGATCTGGCGCGGCAGATGGGTGGGTTCAAGTTGAGCTGATAAATATGTTGTTTGTGCTGACGTCATCGCGAGCAGGCTCGCTCCCACATTGGATCTGTGAACACTTGACCCTGTGGGAGCGAGCCTGCTCGCGATTGGATTTCAGCAGCAGCAAAAAATTCTGATCAGAACCACTCATCCTGCATCATCAGGCAAACATCATCCCGAGCCTCAAGAATCGCCAGCTCATGGTGGCAACCCGGCACTTCCCAGGTCAGGAAATACCGCGCCGCCTGCAGCTTGCCTTTATAGAAGCTCACATCCGCCGCATTCCCCTTCGCCAACCCTTCCTCGGCGCGAATCGCCTGTTCCAGCCAGCGCCAGCCGATCACCGTGTGCCCGAACACTTTCAGGTACAGCGCCGAGTTCGCCAGGCTGCTGTTGACCTTGCCTTGGCCCAGATCCATCAGCAAGCCGATGGTCACCGCTTGCAGGCGCGCGACCAGCTTCTCCAGCGGTTCACGCAACGCAGTCAACGACTCATGTGCCTGCGAGCGTTCGGCAGTGTTGGCAATCAAGCGGATCAGCTGTTTGAGCCCTGCACCACCGTTCTGCGCCAGTTTGCGTCCCAGCAAATCCAGCGACTGAATACCGTGCGTGCCTTCATGGATCGGGTTCAAACGGTTGTCGCGGTAATACTGCTCCACCGGGTATTCGCGGGTGTAGCCGTGGCCGCCGAGAATCTGGATCGCCAGTTCGTTGGCCTTCAGGCAAAACTCCGAGGGCCAGGATTTGACGATGGGTGTCAGCAAATCCAGCAGTTCGTGCGCCTGTTTGCGCTGGTCTTCGGTCTCCAGCGTCGTGGTGTCATCGAACAGCCGCGCCGCATACAACCCAAGGTCGAACGAGCCTTCGACATAGGCTTTCTGCGTCAGCAGCATGCGCTTGACGTCGGCGTGCTGAATGATCGCCACTGGCGCGGTATTCGGATCCTTGCTGTCCGGCACGCGACCTTGCGGACGTTCGCGGGCGTACTCCAGGGAATACAGATACCCGGCATAACCGAGCATCACCGCGCCCATGCCGACGCCGATCCGCGCCTCGTTCATCATCTGGAACATGTAGCTCAAACCGTGGTGCGGCTTACCCACCAGGTAGCCGACGCACTCACCGTTATCGCCGAAGTTCAGCGCGGTGGAGGTGGTGCCGCGCCAGCCCATCTTGTGAAACAGGCCTGCCAGCAAGACGTCGTTGCGCTTGCCGAGGCTGCCGTCATCGTTGACCAGGAACTTGGGCACGATAAACAACGAAATCCCTTTCACCCCGGCCGGTGCATCCGGCAGTTTCGCCAGGACCATGTGCACGATGTTCTCCGAGAGCGGGTGATCGCCACCGGAGATGAAAATCTTGTTGCCCTTGAGTCGATAGGTGCCGTCAGACGCAGGCTCGGCGCGTGTACGAATATCCGACAGCGAAGAACCGGCGTGCGGTTCGGTCAGGGCCATGGTGCCGAAGAAACGACCGTCAATCATCGGTTGCAGGAAACGCTGCTTCTGCTCATCGGTGCCGAAGCTTTCAATCAGGTTCGCCGCGCCCATGGTCAGGAACGGGTACGAGGTCGATGCCGCGTTGGCCGACTGGAAATGCGCGAAGCAGGCCTGGGACAGCAGCGTAGGCAGTTGCATGCCGCCGGCGTCGAAGCTGCGCGCCGCGTTGAGGAAACCGGCTTCGAGAAACGCATCCACTGCCGGTTTCACTTCCGGAATCAGAATCGCCTGACCGTTCTCGTAGCGCGGCTCGTTCTCGTCGTTCTTGCGGTTGTGCGGCGCGAAGAACTTCTCGGCGATGCTTCGGGCCGTGCCGATGGCGGCATCGAAGGTTTCGCGGTTGTGCTCGGCGAAACGCTCACGCTGTGTCAGGCCCTCGGCATCGAGGACTTCGTACAGCTCGAAAGCCAGATTGCGGGAACTGAGCAGCGTCTCGGACATGGCGGCCTACCTTTTTTTGGAATGGACCGAGTCTAGGCGTGAGAATAAAAGCTGAACAGGATGATTGATGAGCGTGATGGTAGATCAGAGCACCGACTTACCAGACACCCCAAAACAACTGTAGGAGTGAGCCTGCTCGCGATAGCGGTGTGTCATCCAATAAATAGGTCGGATGACAGAGCGCTATCGCGAGCAGGCTCACTCCTACAGGATTTTGCATACCGGGCAGCCATTGCGGTTGCCCGGTTTTGTTGCGGTTTAGCCGATGGTCATCAAGCTGGCGTTACCACCCGCCGCAGCGGTGTTGACGCTCAACGCCCGCTCAATCACCAGACGCTCCAGCGCAATGCTGGTCTCGCCCTGCGACAGACCATGAACCCCGACAATCGCCCCGGCACGCTTGGCCACTTGCTGGCACACCGCACGCAGCTGGTCGGAATGGCCATGATGCAGAACCGCATCAAACACCACTTCGTCCTTGCTCCAGTCGGAAACAAGCTTGATTCGCGCCTGAACTTCCTTCGGCAGACGTGCGAACACCGCCTTGGTCAATTCAGCTTCCGGCCACACCGCCGAACCGCCGACAGCCAATACCGCCGCCAGCTGCGTCAGCAGATCGCCTTCGACTTCCGCCAGGCACAGCACGTGTTCACGCGGCAGGATGGCGTAGCTGTTGCGCTCGCCAGTCGGTCCCGCGAGGACACGGGTGATGCCGCTTTGCGACTGCGCCGCGAACTGCACACACAGCGTGCTCAGGTCTGCAAACGTGTTGCTGTCGGCCCACGCCTTCAGGGCGGTCAGTGGTTTGCTCATGGCATCACGCAAACGGACATCCGGTGCTGCGATGGCGTCGCCGCGAGCGAAGGATTGTTCGATGGCATCGGTAGGACGCGTCGACAGCAAACGGTACAGGTACAGCGGACCACCGGCCTTCGGGCCGGTGCCCGACAAGCCTTCGCCACCGAACGGCTGTACGCCAACCACGGCACCCACGATGTTGCGGTTCACGTAGACGTTACCGGCGTTGACGTTGTCGATCACCTTGGCGATGGTCTCGTCGATTCGGGTGTGCACACCCAAGGTCAGGCCATAACCCGAAGCGTTGATTTGACCGATCAGTTGATCGATGTCTTTGCGCTTGTAGCGAACCACGTGCAGCACCGGGCCGAAGATCTCCCGTTGCAGTTCGTCGAAGCTTTCCAGTTCGATCAGGGTCGGCATCACGAAGGTGCCGCGTTTGACTTCTTCGCTGTTGGCGATGGCCACCTGATACACGTTGCGACCTTTGTCGCGCATGGCCTGGATGTGCTTCTCGATGCCGGCCTTGGCTTCGGCGTCGATCACCGGGCCAATGTCCACGGACAGGCGCTCAGGGTTGCCGAGACGGCATTCAGCCATGGCGCCCTTGAGCATTTCGATCACACGGTCCGCGGAATCTTCCTGCAGGCACAGCACGCGCAGGGCCGAGCAACGTTGACCGGCGCTGTCGAAAGCCGACGACACCACATCGATCACCACCTGTTCGGTCAGTGCCGAAGAGTCGACGATCATCGCGTTCTGGCCACCGGTTTCGGCGATCAGCGGAATCGGACGACCCTGTGCATCCAGGCGACCGGCGACATTGCGTTGCAGCAAACGAGCGACTTCGGTGGAGCCGGTGAACATCACGCCTTTGACCCGATCGTCGCCGACCAGACGGGCGCCGACGGTTTCGCCACGGCCCGGCAGCAGTTGCAGCACACCTTCCGGAATCCCGGCTTCGAGCAGCAAACGCACGGCTTGAGCCGCTACCAGCGGGGTTTGTTCCGCAGGCTTGGCCAATACCGGGTTGCCTGCGGCCAGTGCAGCAGCTACCTGGCCACTGAAGATTGCCAGCGGGAAGTTCCACGGGCTGATGCAGACCACCGGACCCAATGGGCGGTGGGCGTCGTTGGTGAAATCGTTACGCGCCTGCACCGCGTAATAACGCAGGAAGTCCACGGCTTCACGCACTTCGGCGATGGCGTTGGCGAAGGTCTTGCCGGCTTCGCGAGCCAGCAAGCCCATCAGCGGCTGGATCTCGCCTTCCATCAAATCGGCGGCACGTTCCAGAATCGCAGCGCGTTCGGCGGGCGGAGTGGCCTGCCAGATCGGTGCAGCCTTCAGGGCGCACTGGATCGCGTTGTCGACGTCTTCGACGGTTGCTTCCTGTACGTGGCCGACGACGTCACGCAGATCCGACGGGTTCAGCACCGGAGCCGGGGTTTCAGTGCTGGACGCGCAACCTAGCATCGGCGCGGCTTTCCAGTGATTGTGAGCGGTGGCCAGCAAAGCACAGGACAGCGAAGCCAGACGATGTTCGTTGGCCATGTCGATGCCGCTGGAGTTGGCGCGCTCGGCACCATAAAGATCACGCGGCAGCGGGATACGCGGGTGCGGCAGGCCGAAGCCGCCTTCCAGCGTCGCCATCTGCTCGATGCTGGCCACTGGATCGGCCACCAGCTCCTGAATCGAAATGGATTGGTCGGCGATGCGGTTGACGAACGAAGTGTTCGCGCCGTTTTCCAGCAGACGACGCACCAGATACGCCAACAGCGTTTCGTGAGTACCGACCGGGGCGTACACGCGGCACGGGCGATTCAACTTGCCTTCGGAAACTTTGCCTACAACCTGTTCGTACAGCGGTTCACCCATGCCGTGCAGGCACTGGAACTCGTACTGACCCGGGTAATAGTTCTGACCGGCAATATGGTAAATAGCCGACAGGGTGTGGGCGTTGTGCGTGGCGAACTGCGGGTAGATGACTTCCGGCACCGACAGCAGCTTGCGTGCGCAAGCGATGTAGGAAACGTCGGTGTACACCTTGCGGGTGTAGACCGGATAGCCTTCCAGGCCCTCGACCTGGGCGCGCTTGATTTCGCTGTCCCAGTACGCGCCTTTTACCAGGCGGATCATCAGGCGATGACGGCTGCGACGAGCCAGGTCGATCACGTAGTCGATCACATACGGGCAACGCTTCTGATAAGCCTGGATCACGAAACCGATGCCGTTCCAGCCGGTCAGTTGTGGGTCGAAGCACAGGCGCTCCAGCAGATCCAGCGACAGTTCGAGGCGGTCGGCTTCTTCGGCGTCGATGTTCAGGCCGATGTCGTATTGCTTGGCCAGCAGGGTCAGCGACAGCAGGCGCGGGTACAACTCGTCCATCACGCGCTCGTACTGCGCACGGCTGTAACGCGGGTGCAGAGCCGAGAGCTTGATGGAAATGCCGGGACCTTCATAAATCCCACGACCGTGGGAGGCTTTGCCGATCGAGTGTATGGCTTGTTCGTACGAGGCCAGGTATTTCTGGGCATCGTGCTCGGTGAGTGCGGCTTCACCCAGCATGTCGTAGGAATAGCGGAAACCCTTGGCTTCGAACTTGCTCGCATTGGCCAGGGCTTCGGCGATGGTTTCGCCGGTGACGAACTGCTCGCCCATCAGGCGCATGGCCATGTCGACGCCCTTGCGGATCATCGGCTCGCCGCTCTTGCCGATGATGCGGCTCAAGGAGGAAGTCAGGCCCGCTTCATTGTGGGTGGCGACCAGTTTGCCGGTCAGCAACAAGCCCCAGGTCGCGGCGTTGACGAACAGCGACGGGCTGTTGCCCAAGTGCGGGTGCCAGTTGCCGGTGCTGATCTTGTCGCGGATCAGCGCGTCACGGGTGCCTTTGTCCGGGATGCGCAGCAGCGCTTCGGCGAGGCACATCAGCGCGACGCCTTCCTGGGACGACAGGGAAAATTCCTGCAACAGACCCTGAACAATTCCGGCACGGCCGCCGGCGCTCTTCTGATTGCGCAGTTTTTCGGCGATCGAGGAGGCGAGCTTGTTAGTGGCTTCGGCCATCGCCGCCGGCAGACGCGCCTGCTCGATCAGCATCGGCACCACTTCAGGTTCCGGGCGACGGTAAGCGGCAGTGATCGAGGCGCGCAGCACCGATTGCGGCAGGATGCTTTCGGCAAATTCGAGGAAGCACTGGTGGGCGTGATCCAGAGGCGCATCGACGGCTTCGTCGGAATCCTTGGTCAAACCGCTCAGCTCGGTCAGGGTTGCACCACCCTCGAGTTTTTCCAGGTAATTGAAAATTGCCTGCTTGATCAGCCAGTGCGGCGTGCGATCAATCGAGGTCGCGGCCGCCTTGAGGCGCTCGCGGGTCGGGTCGTCAAGTTTGACCCCAAGGGTGGTGGTAGCCATATTTTTATCCTCATGTTTGCCACGACCGCGTGGCATCAGCTGGCCGCAAGATTAGCTGGGCAACCTTTGAGGTGCAACCGGGTGCAACCCTTTTTTTGTCGGAATAATAAGCAGCTCGTCAGGAAATAAATTCCGGAACGAACGTACCGCGCTGACTTGGTGCTTTTCATTCTAGTAAACCGTCAGGACTGCCCTAAAAGGGAGCAAAAACAGGGGTTTTTCAGGTAAATCCGACTAGGTGCAACTTATTCTCGAAAAATGGGTTGCACCTTATTTGCTTTGTTGAATAGCATTCGCGGCCAAGGTGCAACCGGTCATAAAAGATTGGTGTACCGGCTGATGGCTTTCCTGGGGAAACATCAGTCATAAATGCGCGGGACCTGAAATCGTCTGTCAAACGTCGTCGTTTGCGCGCGGTTCACCAGCCGCCGCTACATAAAAACAAAGCCAGGGCGAAACTTAATGAGCGTTAGCAATCCAACTCTGATCACGTTCGTGATCTACATCGCAGCAATGGTGCTGATCGGCTTCATGGCCTATCGCTCCACCAACAACCTTTCTGACTACATTCTGGGCGGTCGTAGCCTGGGCAGCGTCGTGACGGCATTGTCCGCTGGCGCCTCCGACATGAGCGGCTGGTTGTTGATGGGCCTGCCGGGCGCCATCTACATGTCCGGTCTTTCCGAAAGCTGGATCGCCATCGGCCTGATCATCGGTGCTTACCTGAACTGGCTGTTCGTCGCCGGTCGTCTGCGCGTGCAGACTGAGCACAACGGCGATGCACTGACCCTGCCGGATTACTTCTCCAGCCGTTTCGAAGACAAAAGCGGCCTGCTGCGGATCATCTCCGCCGTCGTGATCCTGGTGTTCTTCACCATCTACTGCGCTTCCGGCATTGTGGCCGGCGCCCGTCTGTTCGAAAGCACCTTCGGCATGTCCTACGAGACCGCGCTGTGGGCCGGTGCTGCGGCGACGATTGCCTACACCTTCGTCGGCGGTTTCCTGGCCGTGAGCTGGACGGACACCGTACAAGCCACGCTGATGATCTTCGCCCTGTTGCTGACCCCGATCATCGTGCTGCTGGCCACCGGCGGCGTCGACACCACGTTCCTGGCCATCGAAGCGCAGGATCCAAGCAACTTCGACATGCTGAAAAACACCACCTTCATCGGCATCATCTCGCTGATGGGCTGGGGCCTGGGCTACTTCGGCCAGCCGCACATCCTCGCGCGTTTCATGGCGGCGGATTCGGTCAAGTCGATCGCCAAGGCACGTCGCATTTCCATGGCCTGGATGATCCTGTGCCTGGGCGGCACCGTCGCTGTAGGTTTCTTCGGTATCGCTTACTTCTCGGCACACCCCGAGCTGGCCGGCCCTGTGACCGAAAACCCAGAGCGCGTGTTCATCGAACTGGCGAAAATCCTCTTCAACCCTTGGGTTGCCGGTGTCCTGCTGTCGGCCATCCTGGCTGCGGTCATGAGCACCTTGAGCTGCCAACTGTTGGTGTGCTCGAGCGCCCTGACCGAAGACTTCTACAAAACCTTCCTGCGTAAAACCGCTTCCCAGGTTGAATTGGTCTGGGTCGGGCGCGCCATGGTGCTGCTGGTTGCCCTGATCGCCATCGCGTTGGCCGCTAACCCGGAAAACCGCGTACTGGGTCTGGTCAGCTACGCCTGGGCCGGTTTCGGTGCTGCGTTCGGTCCGGTGGTCCTGATCTCCGTGATCTGGAAAGACATGACTCGCAACGGCGCACTGGCCGGCATCCTGGTCGGCGCGATCACCGTGATCGTCTGGAAGCACTTCGAACTGCTGGGCCTGTACGAAATCATCCCGGGCTTCATCTTCGCCAGCCTGGCCATCTACATCGTCAGCAAGCTGGGCGCGCCGACTCTAGGCATGCTTCAGCGTTTCGCCGCTGCCGAGGCTGATTTCCGCCTGAACAAGTGATAGGGATGAGCTAAGGCTCTGAGCTTTCGCCGAACATGAAAACGGCCCGCTTCCTTTTGGAGGCGGGCCGTTTTTTTGTCTGCGGGAAAAGATTGGGTGTTTTTTATGGCCCTTTCGCGGGCAAGCCTCGCTCCTGCAGGGTTGGCGATTCGCCACAAAACTGTAGGAGCGAGGCTTGCCCGCGAAGAGGTCATCAGATGCAACACACTACTTTGCAGAGAATGTCTGTAGCCAAACATCCCAATTCTTGAAGGACAAATCCCTAAAAAAGTAGGGCAAATCTGATTTTCCTGTCCCTCCCTCAACACCCCTTGTCGCTCATGCAGAATCGCCCGCCCTCATTCTGCAGAGACACATCGGATGTTCGCTCCTGCCAATCAACCGCGTTTCACGTTGACGATCGACGGCGTCCAGATTGAGCTCAAGGTGCTTGAGTTCACAGGCACGGAAGCCATCAGCCAACCCTACCGCTTCGATCTGGAACTGGTCAGCGACCGGCCAGACATCGAGCTCGAAAACCTGCTGCATCGTCAGGCGTTTCTGAGTTTCGATGCACAAGGTTCTGGCGTACATGGTCAGATCTTTCGCGTAGGTCAAAGCGATTCCGGGAAACGTCTGACGGGCTATCAAATCAGTCTCGTACCGCGATTGGCTTACCTCGGTCAGCGCATCAACCAGCGGATTTTCCAGCACCAAAGCGTGCCAGCGATCATCGCGCAGGTCCTCAAGGACCATGGCATCCAGCGCGATGCCTTCGAGTTTCGGCTCGGCAGCGACTACTCACCGCGCGAATACTGCGTGCAATACGCCGAAAGCGACCTCGCGTTTATCCAGCGCCTGTGTGCCGAGATCGGCATTCATTACCACTTCCAGCACAGCCCCGACGAACATCTGCTGGTGTTTGGCGATGATCAGACGGTATTCCCGCGCCTGCCTGAGCCGACGCTGTACTTGCCGGGCAGTGGCATGGCGGCAGACGCGCCGGCCATCAAGCGTTTCAACGTGCGTCTGGAGACCCGCACCACGGCGGTCACCCGGCGCGATTACGACTTCCAGAAACCGCGTCTCTCCCTGGAAAACCGGGTCGACAGCGAACAGCGTCCGGTGCTGGAGGATTACCACTTTCCCGGCCAATTCACTGACCGCGAGCATGGCAAACAGCTGACACAGCGAGCGCTGGAACGGCACAACGCAGACTTTCGTCAGGCCGAAGGTCGTGGCGACGATTCTGCCTTGGTCAGCGGACATTTCCTGCACCTCGCCGAGCACCCGCGTCAGGTGTGGAACGACCTGTGGCTGATCACTGAAATCGAACACCGCGGCCGACAGCCGCAAGTGCTGGAGGAGTCGGCCACCAGTGATGACCCGGATGATTTCCAGGGTTATCGCAATACCTTTCTGGCGACGCCGTGGGATGTTTCATTTCGTCCACCACTGGGACCGGAAAAGCCGCGCATGCTCGGCTACCAACCTGCCGTGGTCACCGGTCCTGTCGACAGCGAAATCCATTGCGATGAGTTCGGCCGGGTAAAGGTCCAGCTCGCTTGGGACCGCGACGGTCAGCTCAATGAGCATTCCAGTTGCTGGTTGCGGGTCGCCACGGGCTGGGCCCACGACCATTACGGCAGCGTGCTGATCCCACGAGTGGGCATGGAAGTGCTGGTGGGTTTCATCGACGCCGATGCCGACAAACCGCTGGTGATGGGGTGCCTGCCCAACGCCGCAACACCGGTGCCGCTGGATTTGCCCGCCGAGAAGACCCGCAGCATTTTCCGCAGCCAAAGTAGTCCGGGCGGCGGCGGTTACAACGAATTGCGCATCGAGGATCGCAAAGGCGCCGAGGAAATCTACCTGCGCGCCCAGCGAAACTGGACCCAGCACGTGTTGAATGATCAGCAGGTGCAGGTCGATAACCAGCGCAGCATCGTCGTCACGGGGACCGCTCGCCATGAGCTGAAGGCTGACGAGCAACGCATCACCCACGGCCAGCGCCAGGCCGAAGTGAAGCTCGACGATCACTTGCTGGTGATGGGCGACCGGCACATCCGCGTGTCCAGTCAGGCGCTCAACGCCAGTCAGCAATTTCACGTCAGCGCCGGTCAGCAAGTGGTGATCGACGGCGGTGCCAGCGCGACGATTCAGGCGGGCGGGCAGTGGATCAACATCGGTCCTGGCGGGATTTTCAGCAGCGTTCCGATTCAGGTCGGGGGCGCGTTGATGCCGTCTATGGCCGCTACGCCCGTGTCGCCCAATACGCCGTTGAAACTCGTCGCCGCCCCAGCCGCCCTACTGAGCGCCGCACAGATCATGAGCCTGCAAAGCGACGCGCCGTTCTGTGAAGAATGCGAGCGCTGCAAGGACGGTGTCTGTGCCGCCTGATCGCATGTCACCCCACGACTGGCTGGAACGCCAACCGCTCAAACCCGGACAGCAGTTGTTCGCGATTTTCGGCAACGCCAGTGCGTCGCAGCCGATGAAAGCCTGGCAGCTCTCGACCCCGGCCCAAGCACCGAGCCCGATCTGGGCCGACACCACCTATGCCGAGTGGGAACCGGTGATGCCCTATGTAGGAATCGTTCCCGCAAGCAGTGAGTTTCTGCAGTGGGTCGCCACGACCGAGTCCCGTGATTGGGGTTGGCTGGCGGTTTCTTCTGCGTCTCAGGAAGCGCTGGTCGAACATCTGCGCAGCCTTACACAAGTGCTTTTGCCCAACGGCAGTGCGGTGTTTTTTCGGTTCTGGGATGGGCGTTATTTGCTGCCGATTCTTCAGTCTGCCGACGTTAACCCAACGCAGTTAATGCCTGTGCTTGACCGCTGTTTGATCAATGGGCAGCCGCTCGATATCGGCGGCAGCGCATTGAAAGTCTCCAGGGTTTTTCCGTGGTGGGAAGTGTCCGAATCGCTGCTCGACGACCTCGCCGCCGAGTCCGCGACAACCCGGATCAACAACTTGATGAAGTGGTTGAGCGAAGACCGTCCTGATCTTTTTGAGGCGTTTTCGGCGCGTGTATTGCGGCACAAGGTTGCGACCTTTCTGAAGACGCCGGACCTGCCTCAAGCACCGAAACAAGCCTTGGCGGATTACCTGATGGCGGAGCGGAACTGATGGACCAGATTGTGCGGATCGAGCAGGAGCTCGACGGTTTTAAAGACACGTTGGTTTTGTATCGCGAGCAGCTCGGCAGTTTCTTGAGTCGGAATGCGGACAAGATCAGCCGGTCGATGGACATGCCTTCGCTGATGGGCATGGAGCGGCTGATAAAGCTTGGCGATTCGACGACAGCGGTGAGCAGTCGCGACGATGATTTTCTCTCGGGCTTGGCACAGTGTCCTGCGAACGGAATTCTGGAGATCGAGAGCAAGTTTGAATCGGTTTATGACATCCCGTTGGGGAATATTCAGGTCGATGTGATCGCCATGGACGGGGGGGAAAGCACCGCGGTCCCGCTCGACGAAAACGGCAAGGGACAGTTCGAAGGCACGCCTGGCAAGTTCTATCGCGTTCATGTCCAGAGTGACGTTTCATCGGATCAAATTGAAGACCTGTTCTCCTCTTACGATGGCCTGACCCAAGAACTGGACAGTTGGCTGCGCAACGAGTGGGAAGGGTTCAAGCCGCAATGGTCGCAGTCGACATTTGCGGCCGCCGGTAATGGAATACTCGCGGGAAGTTGGGAGGCGATTACCGGTGTCTGGGACAGCATCAGCCTGCTCTCGGACATTCTCCAGGATCCCCGAAAGTTCGTTGGCCGCTTGGGCGATGGGGCCGACAAGCTTGCCGAACTGGCAGAGAAACTCCCGGCAACAATGGAAAAGGTCCAGCTGCTGTTCAGCGATGAAGCGGCCCTTTGTCTGTTGCTGCGCACGGCAAGCCTCTGGCTGGAGATGCTGCCCCCCAGTGAAATCGCCGGCAAAACTGCCGAAGCGCTTTCAACCGTGGTGGTGCAACTGCTCATCGATATTCTTATCGGGCTTGTTCTGACTTTTGCGGGCGCAGGCGCAGGCGTTGCCTATTTGGGGATGCGCCTTGCCAACTACGGCGCCCGAATCGTCGACGCTGTTGTGGGCTTCGTCAAAGCCATCTTCAACATCATTAACAGCTTCATTACCTACGTTGACCGCTACAAAAAAGTGGCCGCACGCGGTGTAGTGGCAGGCCTGAAAAAAGGCCGCATGCAACTGCGCTGGGACGCCAAACGCAACACCACACTCAAACAAGACGAACACCACGACAACGTCCCGGATCAGGCGAAAAACCCCAACGGCGACAGTGCCGATTCCGTCGATAAAACCGCCACCAACAAATGCCCGGTGTCGATGGTTACCGGCGAAGAACTGCTGACCCTCATCGACGGTTCGCTGGACGGCATTCTGCCGTTCGACTTTGTCCGGCTCTATCGCACCAGTGCCGCCGAGATTGATTGCGGCTTGGGCTTCGGCTGGAGCCACTCGCTCTCCCATCGACTGGAAGTCGACGGCGACACCGTCGTCTGGATCGACCACGAGAACCGTCGCACCACGTTCCCGCTGCCGTCCGCTGAACGCCCGGCGATTCATAACAGCCTGTCGCGCGCCGCGATTTACGTTGGCAATGAACCCGAAGAATTGATCCTCGCCGTCGCCGGCGACGAGTCACGTTTCTACCATTTTCGTAATGGTTTTCTCACAGCGATCAGCGACCGATACGACAACCGCCTGTGCATAACCCGCGATCGTCAGGGCCGCATTCGGCGCCTCGACAACGGTGCGGGCCGCGCCTTGTTGTTGCGTTATGAATGCAGTCACTTGGTCGCCGTCGATTATCAGGTTTTCGCCCCGGCCCAAACCCTGGACGAAGCCTGGAAGACCGAACAGACCCTGGTCGGTTACCGCTACGACGAACGCGGTCGACTCATCGAAGCCACCAATGCCGCCGGCGAAAGCGAGCGCTACGACTACGACGATCAGCACGTCATTCTCCAGCGGCAATTGGCCGGTGGGGCGAGTTTCTTCTGGGAGTGGGAAAGGTCCGGCAAGGCCGCCCGATGCATCCGCCACTGGGCGTCGTTTGCGCAGATGGACGCGCAATATGCCTGGGATGACCAGGGCAGCGTCACCGTCCACAACATCGACGGCAGCGAAGAGGTTTACGTCCACGACGACCGGGCGCGGCTGGTGCGCAAGGTCGAACTGGATGGCGGTGAACACCTCAAGGCCTACGACGACCAGGGGCGGCTGATTGCCGAGCAGGACCCGCTCGGCGCGGTCACCGAATACCGCTACGACGAAGTCGGACGCTTGGTGGCGCTGATTCCGCCAGAAGATGAGCCAACGGCCTACGAGTATCGCAACGGTTTCCTGCACGCACGCTATCGCGGCAAAGCGGTGTGGAAGTATCAGCGCAATGCGCAGGGGGATGTCACCGAAGCGACCGATCCCGATGGCCATGTCACCCACTATCACTACGACGAAAAAGGTCAGTTGCTGTCGATCCGCTACCCGGACACCAGCCGGCATGTCTTCGTCTGGAATGGCCTGGGGCAACTGGTCGAAGAGACGCTGCCGGACGGTGGCGTACGGCGGTTTTCCTACGATGCGCTCGGGCGGCAGATTACCCGTCAGGACGAAAACGGCGCGGTCACGAAGTCGCTATGGGACGCTGTTGGCCGACTGATCCAGACGATTCTTCCTACCGGTGCAAGTCGCGTCTACAGCTACAACGCCTACGGAAAAATCACCGCCGAACGCGACGAACTCGGCCGCGTCACCCGCTACGAATACCTCGACGACCTTCACCTGGTCAGCCGCCGGCTCAATGCCGACGGCACCCAGCTGAAGTATCGCTACGACAACGCGCAGCTGTTGCTCACGGAAATCGAAAACGAATCCGGCGAAAAATATCAGTTGGCCTACACCCCCGGCGGATTGATCCGACAGGAAACCGACTTCGACGGCCGACGCACGGCGTATGGCTACGACCTCAACGGCCATCTGCTGGAGAAAACCGAGTTTGGCGACGATGGTTCGCAGCTCGCCACCGCCTATGAACGAGACTCGGCAGGGCGCTTGCTGGTCAAAACGCTGCCCGACGGCGTCAAGGTCGAATACCGCTACGACAGCCTCGGTCGACTGATTGGCGTCGATGACGGGCACGAGCATCCGCTGGAATTCGAGTACGACCAACAGGATCGGCTGATCACCGAGCATCAGGGTTGGGGCACGCTGCGTTATGGCTACGATGCCTGCGGCCAACTCAATCGCCTGCGCCTGCCGGACGGCAGCAAACTCGATTATCACCACGCCAAGGGCGGCGCACTGACCGCCATCGATCTCAACGGCGCAAGGCTTTCCAGCCACCAATTTGCGTTTGGTCGCGAGCAGCAACGTCAGCAAGGCCAACTGCTCAGCGAATATGCCTACGACGATCAAGGCCGCTTGAAGGCCCACGCTGTCAGACAGCAGCACCAAACGCTGTATCGCCGCGACTATGCCTACAGCGCCAATGGCAATCTCGACAGCATCGCCGACACCCGTCACGGCCAACGCAACTACCAATACGACCCGCTCAACCGTCTGACCCGCGTCCGCCACACCCGCGACCACCCGCCGGAAAGCTTCGCCCACGACCCGGCCGGTAACCTGCTGATGCAGGATCGGCCTGGCTTGGCGACCGTTAAAGGCAATCGCCTGCTGATGCAGGGCGACCGCCATTACGACTACGACGCCTTCGGCAACCTGGTTCGTGAACGTCGCGGCACCGCGCAAAAACTCGTCACCGAATACCGCTACGACTGCCAGCACCGATTGCTCGGCGTTACCACCCCGGACGGCCGCAGCGCAAGCTACCGCTACGACGCCTTCGGCCGCCGCATCGCCAAAACCATCGACGGCAAAACCACCGAGCTCTTCTGGCAAGGCGACAACCTCATCGCCGAAAGCAGCCGCGAACACTACCGCAGCTACGTCTACGAACCCGGCAGCTTCCGCCCGCTGGCGATGCTCGACGGCAAAGGCCCACGCAAAGCCTGCCCGTTCTACTACCAACTCGACCACCTCGGCACACCGCAGGAACTGACCGATTTTGGTGGCGAGATCGTCTGGTCAGCGAAGTACAACGTCTACGGCAAAGTCACGCGCCAGACGTTCGGCGGGGGCGAGCAGCTTGAACAGCCGTTGCGGTTTCAGGGGCAGTATTTTGATGCCGAGAGCGGTCTGCACTACAACCGGCATCGGTACTATGATCCGGAGGTTGGACGGTACCTGACGCCGGACCCGGTCAAGTTGGCGGGTGGGCTGAACCAGTATCAGTACACGCCGAATCCGACGGGGTGGGTTGATCCGTTGGGGTTGAGTTCGACGGACTGTCCATCGCCGAAGAATAAAAAAAATGTAGGCTGTTCATCACCCGATGGCGTCAGCAAAGCTGCCATCAACGCCGGTGATCCGACTCTTCCGAAACCATTGCCCAAAGAACAGGCTAAACGCCAAGTGCTAGCGTGGGAAAAAGAATACGCGATGCATACTGTTGAGAAACATTCACCTGACATCCCAGATAAAGCCTTGAAACAGCGCACTATTGATGGGAGTCACCCAACAAAAAAAGGGGTTAAGGAAAAAATTAACTCAAGCACGCAATTTACTAGTTGGACTTTACAGTGCCAAGCGATCGGATATGCTATTGCAAAAATGAATAAAAAGATTCCTGAGCCTACCGGGTATGATAAAAACGGTAATCCGGTTGTTCGGGTGAAAATTCCAGGCGTGGGGAGAGGATATAAGCCTAATTATAAGGATCTGGATAATCCAAAGTTCGTAGAAGTTATGAATGAAGCAGAAATACGGTTTGATAAGGAAAATATTAAACGTCCCTTTACGGCATTTACTAGATAGAAACGAGGTATAGATAATTGAAATCACCATTTGAAAATGTAAATTTGCCTTGGGAGCCTCGTCTTTCGTATCTGCTGGCAGGCCTTGAAATATATGATCGGGAGGACACGGTAGGAGGTGTTATTCGTAAATATAATCCTAATGCTAGTCAGGATAGATGTGAAATTATTGAAAGGTTCGTACTTCGCAGTCTGGATTATCTTAGTTATAGGCACCGATTTGCTTTGTTGAAAGTACTTGAAATAGCCTTGGCTGATGATTGCTTTGATTTTTCGACGCAATTTGAAAGTGATTGTGAGGAATGTAGCACCATTGCGTGGGATGAAACGGAGATCGAAAATCCCCGTGGTTTTTTTGAAGATATATATCGATTGGCATGTGCAGAGTGGAAAGATGATCTTCAAAGAGCAGCGTTAGAAGATCAGTCCACTTGGTAGCGAACAAAAAGGTGCCGGATTTTTATTTTTACCACTTTGCTGCGCTTGCCTTGGTTACAGCAACAAAGGGGGCCAGCAAAGCAACAAAAGGGACGGGTTTGTTTTTCTGTCAGCTTCGAATGTGTTGGTAGTGTTGATAAGGGCAATAAATAAATTCGTCAACTTTTGCACTTTTTACACGTCCCATTTTTTCAGGGTATGCAGAATAATGAGTACAGGATTTCCGGCACTGTTCCAGTTTTTGGCAGACTATTTCCATGAAGATTGGTGCTGTGATCATGCGTCAGAAGATGATGTCGTCCGGGCGTTCGTTGCAGAATCATCTCAGGAACGAATTTCTCAAGTGAAGGATGAGTTGCAGGTGGTATTGCGAACTGTCCAGAGTGAAGAGGAGTTACAGACGTTTTTGATTGAAGAAATGGGATGTGCCTACTACTCCCCCTATGCGTGGTGCTCAGTAAAAACTTGGTTAGAGCATGTTTTTGACATGCTTTAGAAAGTGCCTTGCTTAATTTTCGGTACGAATGTCGAGGGTATGTGTAGAAAAAATAAATCTGCCCCTTCTTTGCGTTATCAAAGTCAAACCTGACGGTTATCAACTCGGTCACGGAACTGGCTTTGTTGCCGGTGAAGAATATCCAGGAATATCGAAATGATAGAGTTTCCAGTTTCAGACGGCACTATTGAAAAGATGATGTGTGAGCGCGAACGCGTTCTTATAGAGTTTCTTGATTGGCAGGAGGAACGTTGGGTAATTATTTTTGAGAATGTTTTAGGTTTCAATTCTGTTGGAGCAATAGGTGCGGAGGTGTCAGAATTTTTTGTGATGGATGAGACGCCGTTATCGAAGGAGTTAATTTTGATTGATTCTTCGGATGCTGGGCTAAGCTACTGTTTCACTTGTGCTCGCGAATGCAACATTGTTTTGATAGTGGTAGCGAGCGGATACACTGTTGAAAAGTGTGATTGAAGAATAATCAAAGTAAATCCGTCCCTTTTGCCCGGTTTGTGCGGCTGATGTCGGTTACGGAGATGAAGTGCATGAAGAAAGGAAATTATTATGATGGGTAAGCTTCTTAGGGGTGTTTTTAGTAAATATAAAAAGGGTGCCGAAGCGCCAATTGCGGATACGAATGGAGCGGAAAATTCGAGCTCCGCTGTTCAGCATCAACCTATGCAGTGCGAACCTGGTGGTGAAAGCAAGAGGTGGAGAGCCGTTCCAAGCTCTAGGTTTATAAGCCATAGAGCGCAGTTGAATGCTTATAATGAAGCGATGACAAGGGAGGCTAGAAAAATGTCTCGTTTTACGGGGGAGGATAGTAAAGGAAATTTGTTAGTAAGAATGGAGGCTGAAAATGTAGGTCAGGGATATGAGCCTAATCCTTTAAACCCAGAAAATCCGCGTTTCATTCCTCAGATGAATGCCTTTGAGATGAAATTCGACTTTGAGACATTGCAGCCTATAGCGCTTTATCCGATAGAGAAAGTTTAATGCTGATGCATCCGTATCTGAATATTCCATATAATCCAAGTGTAGAGCACTTTCTCGGTGGGTTCGATATATATGATCGCGAGGAGAGTCTTGGGGTTGAGTTGTCGGCGTACAATCCTGAGTGTCCCTCAGATAGAGAGTTTTTAATATCCCGGTTTATTGTAAAACGCTTCGCTGCGTTGAGTTATCGGCACAAGTTTGTTTTGTTCTTTGTGTTGGGAGAGGCTCTTGATGGTGACTCGAGTGTGTTTGCTGAAATTTTGGAACATGATTCGAGGTCTCATTCCTCGCTTCCTCTTGGGTGGAATGAAATGAAAGATCCAAAGGCGTTTTTTGAGGACGTGTACGTCAAATTGTCCGAAGCGTGGGTTGATGATCTGTATAAAGCGAGTCAGGAGGACTTTTCAACTTGGTGAGGACTGGTACTTAAGCTAAGGACCAGAATTCAGAATAATTAGCACTGGATTTTCCGCGTTATTCCAAGTCCTTGCTCAACAAATAAATACGTACCATGTATGTTGATGAGTGATATTTGACGGACTGCTGCTTTGAAGATAGTGAAATTTACTCGCTTTGATGATGTCGATCACGATGTTGGATATGCGTACCGCGGTTATAACTACGACATACAGAACGAAGAGGATGTGTTTCTGATCAGACTTTACGATGACGATCCCGGACAGGCAACGGTAGTAAGTCCGACTACGATGTCTAAAAACGGTAACCTAACAAAACTTGTTGAGTTCTTACAGGCCGAGTTAGGAGTTTCCAAGATCTGTCTCTACAAGGGCGATTTGGGGAGCTACGCCGAGATCGATCTTGATAGCTTGGCGTTCTGTTCCGTCTGAAGTCGGTGGCGAGAGAGTGGCAGGCGTTTTTACACACTCGGGGCCGAATTCTGTCGTTGCTGAGCGGCAGCTATAGGTGGTGGATTCAACAGGCGGCGAAATCAAGCCAAGCTTCAGTGAAGCCTTTCGCCACGTTTGCTTTTTTGAGCGAAATTTCTGGGCAAGCTCCTCGGAAGTTTCCTTCAACTCGTATCGGCTTCCATGAACTGGTTTGAAATGCATTCCATCGATAGTCTTTGGCAGTCACTGAAAATTCAGTGGCGGGGTGTAGGAGCCCTTCAAAGTCGTTGGAAATGTATTAGCGTCGAAGCTTGGTTTGCGGCCGTGAACGTGCGTCCGTAAGATCAGTTGCGGCGGTTGTGCGCGGGCACGCTTCGGCGTGGTCGAGTTTTCCAAAGGCCTCGATACTCCTACCCCGCGCATAACTGCCACCCCAGCCTGTAGGAGGGCTGATGGCAGTTCCTGTTTACTGTCTTTGGAATTTGAAAATGAAAAATCTTCACCCCGATCCACCCTACGAAAAACCAATCCCCCACCCCAAAAACCGCTTCATGGCCCTCACCAGCAACTGCACCGACATGCCCACGCTGTTCGTCGATACCCACGCGCCGCTCGATGTTTTATATGACGCCGCCAGCTATCGAATTCGCGCGGTGACGCAGGTGCTTGAGAACATGTCGATGCGCGGTTCGGTTGAGTGTGAGTCGTTCATTCTTAGTGATTTTGCGTTGCTGTGTGCCATTCCTTTGCGGGATGGGTGTGATGTGCTGGATGTGATTGGGCGGAGGTTGAGGGCCCGGCCTTCGGAATAGCGTCCAGTTGCTTCTGTGGCGATGGGGTTCCCCTCGCCGCAGACGTTAGTTGGAGATAAACCGGTCTTGAGTCTTGATGAAGCGGTCAAATGCCACTGAGTTGTAAACTTCCAAACACCCATAAAACACCATTTTTTGGTTCAAGTGCTTGCTGTTTGAAGATGTCTGGTTGTAGGCCGTTAATATGTAGTCAGTTGTTTCTTTGTAGGGGTCGTGCAGTACCTGAAGCGTGTCTTCATTTTGAAGAATGGTGTGCATTCCTTTGCCCATGAAGGAGAAGGCGCCAGCCCGTCAGGCCGATGTCTTTCTCTAATGCTGACTTTTCATTGAATGGCTTCAAGATGCAGTGACTTAGACCATAGTTCTTTAACGATTGACGCGCTTCTTCGGTGTGTTGTTCGTTAGAAACGACGAAGCCTGAATACAGTAGGCATAAAAAAGAAATGGCTGGAATACGCATTGGTTTTTCGACTTCCTGTCGGACGTTGAGATCAGTGTAGCGCCAGGGCGTTGGTAAGTATCTTCCGTTACCGACCGAGGATTGGGGGGGCAGGAGTCACAGGATGGCAGGTTTTGGATCTGCTTCGCAGCCCAACGGGGGCAAGCGCCCTCACCACAGGGTTTGTGGGGCTGCAAGTGCCCGCTCAGCCGCGAACCCCTGACGTTCGCCTCGGTACAAGGTAAACTTCCCGGCCTTCGCAGGAGCAATCATGAATTATCGTCACGCCTTCCATGCCGGCAATCACGCCGATGTGTTCAAACACCTGACTCTGACCCGCATCATCGCCCTGATGTCGCGCAAGGAGCAGCCGTTTGCCTATCTCGACACTCACGCCGGCATTGGTCTGTATGACCTGCAGGGTGATCAGGCGAGCCGTACCGGTGAGTACCTGGAAGGTATTGCGCGTCTGTGGGATCAGCCGGATCTGCCAGCGCTGACCGCCGACTACATGAAAGTGCTGCACGACATGAACCCGGATGGCCAGTTGCGCTATTACCCGGGGTCGCCGGAGTTGGCGCGGCGGCTGACGCGGCCGCAGGATCGGGTGATGCTCAACGAGAAGCACCCCGAAGATGGTTTGCTGCTCAAGGACAACATGGCCGGTGATCGTCGGGTGAAGGTACATCTGGGCGAAGGCTGGCATGTGCCGCGGGCGATGTTGCCGGTGCAGGAGAAGCGGGCGGTGATGTTGATTGATCCGCCGTTCGAGCAGCTCGATGAGATGCAGCGTTGCGCGGCGTCGCTGAAAGAGGCGATTGGCCGGATGCGGCAGACGGTGGCAGCGATCTGGTACCCGGTGAAGGATCAGCGCATGTTGCGACGTTTTTATCAGGATCTGGCGGGCACGGGCGCGCCGAAGTTGTTGCGTGTGGAGTTGCTGGTGCATCCGCTGGATACGCCGAACAGTTTGAATGGCTCTGGATTGGCGATTGCCAATCCGCCGTGGGGCCTGGAAGAGGAATTGCGTGAGTTGCTGCCGTGGTTGTCCAAGAAGCTTGGGCAGACCCAGGGCGGGTGGCAGATGGATTGGTTGATTGCTGAGAGTTGATGGCTGATCAGATGGATTGATGGCGTCTGATCGGACGCCTTCGCGGGCAAGCCTCGCTCCTACAGGGATCGATATCTGAGCACAATTTTGTGATCGACATAAATCCTGTAGGAGCGAGGCTTGCCCGCGAAGCTTTTCAGAGCCCGAGAGTTAGATCGGGCAGGTAACGCCCGTACCACCAATCCCGCAATACCCTTCAGGGTTCTTCGCAAGGTACTGCTGGTGATACGCTTCGGCGAAGTAGAACGTCGGCGCTTCATCGATTTCAGTGGTGATTTCGCCTTTCCCGGCCTTGGTCAACTCAGCCTGGAACACGTCCTTGCTGTGTTTGGCGGCGGCCAGTTGCGTCGGGTTGGTCGCATAGATCACCGAGCGGTACTGAGTGCCGATGTCGTTGCCCTGACGCATGCCTTGCGTCGGGTTATGCAATTCCCAGAACATTTTCAGCAGTTCTTCGTAGCTGACTTTGGCCGGTTCGTAGACCACCAGCACCACTTCGCTGTGGCCGGTCAGGCCCGAACAAACTTCTTCATAGGTCGGGTTCGGGGTAAAACCGCCGGCATAACCCACCGCCGTGCTGACCACGCCTTCACGTTGCCAGAACTTGCGTTCCGCGCCCCAGAAGCAGCCCAGGCCGAAGATCGCGAAATCCACGTCCATCGCGAACGGACCCAGCAGTGGGGCGTCGTGGACGAAGTGTTTTTCCGGCACGGTCATCGGGGTTTCACGGCCGGGCAGAGCTTGTTCTTTGGTAGGGAGCACGTTTTTGTTCACCAGGATTTCCGAGCGCAAGACCATCATCAGTCCCCTCAGTCAGGTTGAATTTAAATTGTCAGACACGCAGTTTGCCCAATGCCGGCCGGTTACGCACTACCCCTATGCGAGCGTGCCTGCTTGCGATAGCGGCGGGACATTAAACATTGATGGCGACTGACACACCGCTATCGCGAGCAGGCACGCTCCCACCGGGGATTACGGTGTTCCACAGGGATTTTGCGGTGTGCTGTCAGACGAGCGGCCCGCGTGGGTAGCGCTTGAGCTTTTCGATCAGCTCGGCGCCGGGGATGGGGCGGTCGAACAGGTAGCCCTGGCCGACATCGCAGCGGTGGCGACGCAAGAACGCAAGCTGCTCGGCCGTCTCGATCCCTTCCGCCACGACCTTGAGTTTCAGGTTATGGGCCATGGCGATCACCGCGGAGGTGATTTCCATGTCGTCCTGGTTGTCCGGGATTTCGTGGATGAAGCTTCGGTCGATCTTGATGATGTCGATCGGGAATTTTTTCAGGTAGCTGAGCGACGAGTAACCGGTGCCGAAATCGTCCATGGCCAGGGTCAGGCCCAGGCGCTTGAGTTGATCGAGCTGCAAGTGGGTGTCTTCGGTGGCTTCCAGCAGCAGGCCTTCGGTCAGTTCCAGCTCCAGCAGGTTCCCCGGCAGCGCTTCTTCCTTGAGGATGTTGGCGATGGACGCCACCAGGTCCGGGTCGGAGAACTGCTTGGGCGACAAGTTGATCGCCACTTGAAGATTGCCCAGGCCGGCGGCGGTCAGGTCTTTGCTCATGCGGCAGGCCTGGCGGGCGATCCATTTGCCGATCGGGATGATCAGGCCGGTTTCTTCGGCAACGCTGATGAACTGGTCCGGGCGGATCATGCCCTTTTCCGGGTGGTTCCAGCGCAGCAGCGCTTCCATGCCCAGCAGGCGACCACTGCGCAGGCACAGTTTGGGCTGATAGAACACGTCCAGCTCATTCTGGGTCAGGGCGCGGCGCAGGTTGTTTTCCACGAACAGCTTGTAGCTGGCCTCGGCGTTCAGTGCTTCGGTGAACACCTGGACCTGGTGTTTGCCATTGGCCTTGGCCTTGTGCAGCGCCAGGCCGGCGTTGCGCATTAATGTCTGTGGATCGCGACCGTGCAGCGGCGCGCAGGCCAGGCCCACGGAGCCGGTGACGCTGATCAACTGGTTATCGACGAACATCGGCTTGTCGAGGGTCGCCAGCAATTGGTTGGCGACGTGCTGCCCCATCGCGAGGTCGGTGTTGTCCAGCAGCACGGCGAATTCGTTACTGGCGAATCGCGCCAGGCTGCCGCTCGGGCTCAGGCTGTTGCGCAGGCGCCGGGCCAGGCTGATCAGCAGTTTGTCGCCGGTCTGGTGGCCGAGGCTGTCGTTGATGCGCTTGAAGTTGTCGATGTCCACCAGGAGCAGGCTGATCGGCGTATCGCTGTCCCGGGCGAAGCGTTCGTCGAGGTTGCGGATGAACGCCGGGCGGTTGCCAAGGTTGGTCAGGTTGTCGGTGTAGGCCAGGCGCTCGATGCGCTGCTGGGCGAGCTTGGTCTGGGTGATGTCTTCGTAGATGCCGATGTAATGCGTCAGCTCGCGGTTGTCGCCGTAGACCTTGGAAATCGACAACTGGCCCCAGTAGGGTTCGAGGTTTTTACGGCGGCTTTTGAACTCGCCCTGCCAGCTGTTGCTCTTGGCCAGCGCCGAGGGCGCGTCGAACAGCAGTTCGCTGAGGTTCTCCAACGCAGGCAGTTCCGATAGCCGCTGGCCGTGGACTTCCTCGGTGGTGTACTGGGTGATCGCCGTGAAACTTGGGTTTACGTACTCCACCACGCCATCGCAATTGACCAGCAGAAAGGCGTTGGCGCTTTGCTCCACCGCACGCTGGAACAGGTGCAGGGCGCTGGTGGCGGTGCGGCGGTTGTGGTTGTTGATGACTTGGGCGAACTGATCCGCCAGCTCGCCGGCAAAGGCGATTTCATCCGACTGCCAGGCACGGGTCGCGCCAGTCTGTTCCAGGCACAGCACGCCGACCACTTGGCCGTCGACGCGGATACTGGCGTCGAGCATGGCGTTCACATCGCGCGGGCGCAGGTGTTCGGCCATTTCCCGGGTACGCGGATCGCGAATGGCGTTGTGCGCATCGATGGCGCGGCTGCCGTGCAAGGCGTCGAGGTAATCCGGGAAGCCGCTGACGTCGATCGGTTCCGGCAGCTGATATTCCCCGGAGGTGCGGTGATAGGCCGAGATCGGCACCAGCAGCGAGCCTTCGAGGTTCCACAGGCTGGCGCAGTCGATTTCATAGATGTCGCAAGCGCTGCGGGTAATCAGTTCGGCGGCTTCTTGCAGGGAATTGTTGGTGCTGTAGCGCTGGCGGGTCAGCAGCAGGATCAAGTCTTGCTGGGCGCGGACCCGATCCAGATGCTGCAGTTGTTCCAACTGGGCGCGCTGATTGAGCTCCAGGGCGATTTGCAGGCGCGAGTTCTGGGTTTCCAGGTCCAGCGACGGCAGCAGCGGTTCACCCTCGAACAAGCCGTCCACGACCATCAGGTAACCGCGCAGAAGGTGTCGATTGTGTTGTCGGTAGGCTTCGCCCAGTTCGAGCAGGCTCAAGGAGCCTTTGGCGGTGTGCAGGTTGTAGCGGATCAGGTAATGCGGGCTCTCTCTGAGTTGCTGCTGAATCGCGTCGTGCAGTTGATAGCGCGCTTCAGGCTCCATCAGGCTGGCATAAGGCGAGTCGACCAAGGCACAAAGCTCCACGGCCGGCAGACCAAATTGTCGTTCGCAATTGGGATCGAGAAACAGGAGTGCCCAGCTAGCTTCATTCAGCCGTTCGAAACGCAGCATGCCGAGCCGCGAGGGCACAGGCAATTGCGTCACTACCTCGGCCACCATACGGCTGGCGGCATCAGGTTGGCTTTTCATTGAGGGAAACTCGCTTCGAATGTGCTGATCGCGCCGGGCTCTCGCCCTCTTTACTGTTGCCTGCGGCAAGGTTGCATCATTGCGACACTGACTGACAAGAGACATGAAGGCCAAGTGCTATAAGAATATGTCGGCAGGGGCGAGGATTTCTCCAGCCAGGGCCGAAAACTAATGTATTTGGCCTTCATTTTCCTTAGTGCAGCGGGATGTTGATCGATTGCAGGCGCCGGCCGTTCCGGTCGTGGTAACTGACCTGAATCTGCTCCCGATCCACCACCAGATGAGCAAAGTTGTCTTCGCTGACCACCTTGCTGGTCAGTTCATGTCGATAATCTCCCGCTGCGGTACGTGCCAGCGCCTGGTTCAGAATGAAGGTGGACTCGGAGGCATAGGGCAGCAATTTACTGTTGCACAGTGGGGACGAGACGATGGTGTGCACGTCGAAGTCCGGATCCTCGCTGTGGGTCAGGCGGCTGGTCAGTGAGCCGTGGACATCGCCGGAAACGAAGATGACGTTCTTGATGCGATGCGTGCGAATCGTCTCCAGCAACCGCAGGCGTTGTTCCGGGAAGGCTTTCCAGGCGTCATCGCCGTTGAGTTTGCGGTCGGGGTAGAACATCACGCTGGTGACCACGAACTTGACCCGGGCCGGGCTGTGGATCAGCCATTTGCACAGTGCCTGTTCCTGCTCATCGTCGAGGATGCGTCGATCATTGGGCGACAAGTTACGACGGGTTCGGCTGTCGGTGACAAACCATTCAATATCGCCTTCGGCGAACTGATACCAATACTGTTCCAACTTTCGGCTTACTTGACCGTTGGGTAATAAGTCATGCGCCGGACTGTGGCTGGCTTGGTATATCTCATAGGCTGCCATGGCGTTCTTATATAAATAGGCATCGGCCTTGCTTTCGTTGGTGGGCCAGTTGTCTTCTATTTCATGATCGTCGAGGATCATGTAAGTCGAGGTGTTGGACATTAATCGGGCGATGTTCGGTTGGGAAAACGCCGCGCGATATTTACTGAGTATTTCCTTGTATTCCCGGTCGGGAGCAATAACGTTCAGATCATCGACGTAAATTTGATCACCCGTCATTAACATCGCGCTGATGGGCGGCTCGGCCTGCTGCACAAGTTCGGTGATCGAGGCAAAAATACGGTCGCCCAGATGAGGTGCCGAAGGGATGCCTGCGGTCATGCGCAGGTAGCGGCATGAGCCGACGATGTACGCCCTCGGTGTGTTGGCCTTGCTGGACAGGGTGCGAAATCGATAAATCTCCCGTGGCCATTGCAGCGGCAGTTCCTGAACGGTCTCCACGGTGTGCACCGGGCTCATGGGGCTGAACCATCCGGCCTGGTATTCATAGTCGGTATCGGTGGCGAGGTTGTTGAGTGCAATCACATCGGACATATCGCGCAAGATCGACAGTTTGGCCAAGACACCTTGCGACCAACGCTCTTCCCCCGCGCGCCGATAACGAATGCCGGCAAATACCAGCGAGTTGTCTTGACGTTCTCCCCGCAAAAAAATACGTACGTGATTAGTTGTAGTGTGGCCAATAATAGGGCCGACAGTTGGTTTAAACATGTTCGAATCCGTTCGAAATAACGTTAACTAAGCAAATGAGATTTTCAGTATTTAAAAGAAAATGCTGTCGAACTAAGCCTAGTTATTAAACGGCAAAAAATATCGAGCGAAAGCCGCCATGAGTTGTGGGCGGTGTAAGCCACGGCTGTAGGAAATTACTTTGTTCAAGGCAAAAAAAGCCCCGCCAAATTGGCGGGGTTGAGGTACGAGCGTGGCGCTCGGAAAACATGGAACGCGACGGGCCCTCCGATGAAGGAGGGCCGGCCGGTGTTACAGCAGGATGGTACGGATGTCCGCCAGCAGGCTGCTCAGACGCTGGGTGAAGCGTGCAGCAGCAGCGCCGTTGATCACGCGGTGATCGTAGGACAGCGACAGTGGCAGCATCAGTTTCGGCTGGAAGGCTTTGCCGTCCCAGACTGGCTGGATGGTTGCCTTGGAAACACCGAGGATCGCCACTTCCGGCGCGTTGACGATCGGCGTGAAGCCGGTGCCGCCAATGTGGCCGAGGCTGGAAATGGTGAAGCAGGCGCCTTGCATGTCGTCAGCGGTGAGCTTTTTGTCGCGGGCTTTGGCGGCCAGCGCAGCGGCTTCGGCTGCCAGTTGCAACAGGCTCTTCTGGTCGACGTTCTTGATGACCGGTACCAGCAGGCCTTCAGGGGTGTCGACGGCGAAGCCGATGTTCACGTACTTCTTGCGGATGATCGCCTTGCCGCTTGGCGCCAGCGAACTGTTGAAGTCCGGCAGTTCCTTGAGCAGGTGCGCGCACGACTTGAGCAGCAGCGGCAGGATGGTCAGCTTGACGCCGGCCTTCTCTGCGACGGCTTTCTGAGCGATGCGGAACGCTTCCAGGTCGGTGATATCAGCCGAATCGAACTGAGTCACGTGCGGGATGTTCAGCCAGCTGCGGTGCAGGCTCGACGCGCCGATTTGCATCAGGCGAGTCATCGGCACTTCTTCGGTTTCACCGAAGCGGCTGAAGTCCACGACCGGAATCGGCGGGATACCCGCGCCGCCGGTTGCGCCGGCAGCAGCGGCCGGTGCTTCCTTGGCCTTCTGCATCATCGCTTTGACGTAAACCTGCACGTCTTCTTTGAGGATGCGACCGTGCGGGCCACTGGCGCCGACGGCGCTCAGCTCGACGCCGAATTCACGGGCCAGTTGGCGTACAGCCGGGCCAGCGTGAACCTTGGCGCCCGGCTTGGCCGGTGCGGCAGGTGCCGGAGCAGCAGGTGCTGCGGCGGCCGGAGCAGGAGCAGGAGCGCTCGGTGCAGCAGCGGCTGGAGCCGGAGCAGCGGCCGGCGCAGCGCCTTTGACTTTCAGCTTCAGAATCAGGTCGCCAGTACCGACTTCGTCATCCAGCTTGATGGAAACGCTTTCCACCACGCCAGCGGCGGGCGATGGAATTTCCATGCTCGCCTTGTCGGATTCCAGTGTGATCAGCGACTGGTCGGCGGTGACGGTGTCGCCGGCCTTGACCAGTACTTCGATGATCTTGGCCTTGCCCGACGAACCGATGTCCGGGACATGAATGTCCTGGACGCTATCGGCAACCGGTGCGGCCGGGGCCGCAGCGGCTGGCGCCGGAGCAGCGGCAGCAGGCGCAGCAGCCTGGGCTGGCGCGGCAGCAGCAGGGGCCGCAGCACCCGCCACTTCCAGATCCAGAATCAGGTCACCCGTACCGACTTCGTCGTTGAGCTTGACGCTGATGGCCTTGACCACGCCAGCGGCAGGCGATGGGATTTCCATGCTGGCCTTGTCGGATTCCAGGGTGATCAGCGACTGATCAGCCTCGACGGTGTCGCCGACCTTGACCTGGATCTCGATGATCTGGGCCTTGCCCGCCGAACCGATATCCGGCACGTGCACTTGCTGAACCGAAGCGGCAGCAGGCGCGGCTGCTGGCGCTGGAGCAGCGGCGGCGGCAGGCGCAGCAGCCGGTTTCTCTTCAGCTTTTTCAGCCGGCGCAGCGGCAGCCGCAGGGGCCGCAGCAGAGGCACCTTCGACTTCCAGCTCCAGCAGTTCGTCGCCTTCTTTCAGGCGATCGCCCAGCTTCACTTTCAAACTTTTGACGATGCCGGCCTTGGGAGCAGGGACTTCCATGCTCGCCTTGTCCGATTCCAGCGTCAGGATGCTCTGTTCGGCTTCGATACGGTCGCCGACCTTCACAAACAGTTCAATTACTTCACCTTCACCGCTGCCGATGTCAGGTACGCGAATGAGTTCGCTCACAGAGTGTCTCCTCAGCAGTCCAGTGGGTTGCGTTTTTCCGGGTTGATCCCGAACTTGGCGATGGCCTCGGCCACCACTTTAGGTTCGATGTCACCACGGTCAGCCAAGGCTTCCAGGGCTGCCAACACCACGAAATGACGGTCGACTTCGAAGAAGTGACGCAGCTTCTTGCGGCTGTCACTGCGGCCGAAACCGTCGGTGCCCAGGACTTTGAATTCCTTGGACGGGACCCACTGACGAATTTGCTCAGCGAACAGCTTCATGTAGTCGGTAGACGCGATGACCGGACCTTTACGGCCGTTCAGGCACTCTTCGACATAGCTCAGTTTAGGCTTCTGGCCCGGATGCAGACGGTTGGTGCGCTCGACGGCCAGGCCATCGCGACGCAGTTCGTTGAAGCTGGTAACGCTCCAGACGTCGGCGGCAACGTTGAACTCTTCACGCAGAATTTTCGCCGCTTCACGGACTTCACGCAGGATGGTGCCGGAGCCCATCAGCTGAACGTGGTGCGCCGCTTCGCGGGTGTCTTCTTCGAGCAGGTACATGCCCTTGATGATGCCTTCCTCGACACCGGCCGGCATGGCTGGCTGCTGATAGGACTCATTCATCACGGTGATGTAGTAGAAAACGTCCTGCTGCTCTTCGGTCATCTTCTTCATGCCGTCCTGGATGATCACCGCCAGCTCGTAGCCGTAGGTTGGATCAAAGGTGCGGCAGTTCGGGATGGTGGCAGCCAGGATGTGGCTGTGACCGTCTTCGTGTTGCAGGCCTTCGCCGTTCAGCGTGGTCCGGCCGGCGGTGCCGCCGATCAGGAAGCCACGGGTACGGCTGTCGCCTGCAGCCCAAGCCAGGTCGCCGATGCGCTGGAAGCCGAACATCGAATAGAAGATGTAGAACGGCAGCATTGGCTGGTTGTGGCTGGAGTACGAAGTACCGGCTGCAATGAAGGAGCTCATGGCGCCCGCTTCGTTGATGCCTTCTTCGAGGATCTGGCCCTTCTTGTCTTCCTTGTAGAACATCACCTGGTCTTTATCGACTGGCTCGTAGAGCTGGCCGACGGACGAGTAGATGCCCAACTGACGGAACATGCCTTCCATACCGAAGGTACGGGCTTCGTCCGGGATGATCGGGACGATGCGCGGGCCGATTTCCTTGTCCTTGACCAGCTGCGCGAGGATCCGCACGAAGGCCATGGTGGTGGAGATTTCACGGTCGCCCGAGCCATCAAGAATCGCCTTGAGGGTATCGAGTGACGGCGTCGGCACGCTGAAGCTTTGCGCGCGGCGCTGAGGCACGAAACCGCCCAATGCAGTGCGGCGCTCGCTCAGGTAGCGGGCTTCGGCGCTGTTTGGCTCTGGCTTGAAGAACGGCAGGTTTTCCAGCTCTTCGTCGCGAACCGGAATGTCGAAACGATCGCGGAACAGCTTCAGGCTTTCAACATCAACCTTCTTGGTGTTGTGCGCGGTGTTTTTCGCTTCGCCGGCACCGGTGCCATAACCCTTGATGGTCTTGGCGAGGATGACGGTCGGTTGTTCTTTGTGGTTGACCGCTTCGTGGTACGCCGCGTAGACCTTGTACGGGTCGTGGCCGCCACGGTTGAGTTTCCAGATCTCGTCGTCGGACAGATCAGCAACCATCGCCTTGAGTTCTGGCGAGTTGAAGAAGTGTTCACGCACGAACGCGCCGTCTTTGGCTTTGTAGTTCTGGTACTCGCCGTCGATGACTTCGTCCATGCGACGTTGCAGGATACCGTCGACGTCTTTGGCCAGCAGTGGGTCCCAGAAACGGCCCCAGATGACCTTGGTCACGTTCCACTGAGCACCGCGGAACACGCCTTCGAGTTCCTGGATGATCTTGCCGTTGCCGCGAACCGGGCCGTCGAGGCGCTGCAGGTTGCAGTTGATGACAAAGATCAGGTTGTCGAGCTTCTCGCGGCCAGCCAGCGAGATCGCGCCCAGGGATTCTGGCTCGTCGCACTCGCCGTCGCCCAGGAAGCACCAGACTTTCTGCTTGCCTTCAGGGATGAAACCACGTGCTTCCAGGTACTTCATGAAACGTGCCTGGTAGATCGCCTGGATCGGGCCCAGACCCATGGATACGGTCGGGAACTGCCAGAAATCAGGCATCAGCCAAGGGTGCGGATAGGAAGACAGGCCTTGACCATCGACTTCCTGGCGGAAGTTGTTCATCTGGTCTTCGGTGATGCGGCCTTCCATGAACGCACGGGCGTAAACGCCTGGCGAGGTGTGGCCCTGGAAGTAGATCAGGTCGCCGCCGTGTTCATCGGTCGGGGCCTGGAAGAAATAGTTGAAGCCGATGTCATACAGGGTGGCGCTGGAGGCGAAGCTGGAGATGTGACCGCCCAGGTCCGAATCTTTCAGGTTCGTGCGCATTACCATGGCCATCGCGTTCCAGCGTACCAGCGAGCGAATGCGGCGTTCCATGAACAGGTCGCCAGGCATGCGTGCTTCGTGGGTAACGGGAATGGTGTTGCGGTATGGCGTGGTGATGGCGTAAGGCAACTGCGAACCGCTGCGGGTTGCGAGTTCGCCCATACGGGTCATCAGATAGTGAGCGCGGTCTTCGCCTTCTTTGTCGAGAACCGATTCCAGGGCGTCCAGCCATTCCTGGGTTTCGACGGGATCGAGGTCTTGCATGGCTTGCTCCAGGGCGGAAAGGCTTCCAGAATCGGTTGCCTGAGTTTGCGACTGGCCTTGTGGGCAGACGATATAAATTCTTGGATTGCCGAGTGGTAGGTTCCGGCGGCGTGTAGTTTTACTACAAATCATCGGGCATTTCAGCTATCTGGATGTATATACGAGTAGTAAAACTACAGATGAGCGGCTTGTGGCCTCCGGCTGCGTTGTGAGAATAATCGTTAAGGTTGGTCTTTTGCCAACCGAAAAAGGTGAAAGCTTGATGCTGTCTGCCAAAAATAAAGAAATTTCAGCTATTTCTAACCTTTGTTCGACAGTCGATCACGTAGTGCGTTTTGAAAAATCACTACATGCCGCCCTCTACACGCCGATCAAGGATAGACCATGAGCCTCCCTCCGCTTGCCGAACTGCCCGGCATTCTCCTGCCGTTTGTCACCCGCGCCGAGCAGTCGTTCCGTACCGCCGTTGCCGAGTTGGAAGATGACCATGGCTTGTCTGCCTGGACAGCTGAGCGCTGGGCGCAATTCGCCCGCGTCACCGCCGCCAGCGATTTCGTGACCGAACAGAGTGTGCGTGACCCCTTGATGTTGCTGGCGCTGGTGCAGTCCGGCGAACTGGACCGCAGCTTCGCCCCCGGCGAGTTGTGCGGGCAGATCGCGGCAGCGGTGAATGCGGCCGAAACCGATGACGAGCTTGGTCGCGCCTTGCGCCGTCAGCGCACCCGTCAGCAAGTGCGGATCATCTGGCGCGACCTGACTCGTCAGGCTGATCTGGTCCAGACCTGCCGCGACCTCTCGGACATGGCCGATGCGAGTATCGATCAGGCCTATCAGTGGTTGTACTTGCGGCATTGCCAGCAGTTCGGCGTGCCCACCGGCCGGCGCAGCGGCGAGCCGCAGCAGATGGTCATCCTCGGCATGGGCAAGCTCGGCGCGGTGGAGCTCAACCTGTCATCGGACATCGACCTGATCTTCGCCTACCCCGAGGGTGGCGAAACCGTCGGCGTGAAACGCTCGCTGGATAACCAGGAATTCTTCATTCGTCTCGGCCAGCGCCTGATCAAGGCGCTGGACCCGATGACCGTCGACGGTTTTGTATTCCGGGTCGACATGCGTCTGCGGCCTTACGGCTCGGCCGGTGCCCTGGTGTTGAGCTTCAACGCGCTGGAGCAGTATTACCAGGACCAGGGCCGCGACTGGGAACGCTACGCGATGATCAAGTCGCGGGTGGTGGCTGGCGATCAAGTGGCCGGCGCGCAACTGCAAGAGATGCTGCGCCCGTTCGTTTACCGGCGTTACCTCGACTTCTCGGCGATCGAAGCGCTGCGCACCATGAAGCAGCTGATCCAGCAGGAAGTGCGGCGCAAAGGCATGGCCGACAACATCAAGCTCGGCTCGGGCGGCATCCGCGAAGTGGAGTTTATCGCCCAGGCGTTCCAGCTGATCCACGGCGGTCGCGACCTGAGCCTGCAGCAACGCCCTCTATTAAAAGTACTGAGCACCCTGGAAGGTCAGGGTTACCTGCCGCCGGCGGTGATCAGCGAGCTGCGCGAAGGCTATGAATTCCTGCGGTACACCGAGCACGCGATCCAGGCGATTGCCGACCGCCAGACCCAGATGCTGCCGGACGGTGCGCAGGATCAGGCGCGCATTGCCTTTATGTTGGGCTTCGCTGACTGGGAGGCTTTCCATGCGCAGCTTATGTATTGGCGAGGCCGCGTGGCCTGGCACTTTGGACAAGTGATCGCCGATCCCGATGAAGAGGAAGGCACCGAAAGCGAAGTGGTGGTCGGCGGCGAATGGCTGCCGCTGTGGGAAGAGGCCCAGGATGAAGAAGCCGCCTGCCGCCAGTTGGAAGAGGGCGGTTTTGCCGATGCCACCAAGGCACTGAAAGCGTTGGCCGGTTTGCGCAGCAGCCCGCAGTTGCGCGCGATGCAGCGTCTGGGGCGCGAACGCCTCGATGCATTTATTCCGCGTTTGCTGGCTCAGGCGGTCGAGCATGCCAATCCGGATCTGGTACTTGAGCGCGTGCTGCCGCTGGTTGAAGCGGTGGCCCGTCGCTCGGCGTATCTGGTGCTGCTGACCGAGAACCCCGGCGCCCTGCGACGTTTGCTGACCTTGTGCGCGGCAAGCCCATGGATCGCCGAGCAGATCACCCGCTTCCCGCTGCTGCTCGACGAATTGCTCAATGAAGGTCGATTGTTCAAGCCCCCCCTGGCGCCGGAACTGGCCGCCGAGTTGCGCGAGCGCCTGACGCGGATTCCCGAAGACGACCTCGAACAGCAAATGGAAGCCCTGCGCCATTTCAAACTGGCGCACCGCTTGCGGGTCGCCGCTTCGGAAATCGCCGGCAGCCTGCCGTTGATGAAAGTCAGCGATTACCTGACCTGGCTGGCTGAAGCGATCCTCGCACAAGTACTGGCCCTGGCCTGGCGCCAGACCGTGGCCAAATATGGCACGCCACTGCGCACCGACGGCACGTTGTGCGATCCGGGCTTCATTATTGTCGGTTATGGGAAAGTCGGCGGACTGGAATTGGGGCATGGTTCGGACCTTGACCTGGTGTTCATCCATGACGGTGATCCGCAGGCGGAAACCGACGGAGCGAAACCTATCGACGGCGCGCAGTTTTTCACCCGGTTGGGGCAGCGGATCATTCATTTGATTACCACCCAGACCAACTCCGGCCAGCTGTATGAAGTCGATATGCGCCTGCGACCTTCCGGCGCCTCGGGGTTGCTGGTGAGTTCGGTCGGGGCGTTTGCCCGCTACCAGGAAAACGAAGCCTGGACCTGGGAACATCAGGCACTGGTGCGGGCCCGGGTGCTGGTGGGCAGCCAGGATGTCGGCCAGGCATTCGAGAAGGTGCGCGCGACGATATTGGGCAAACACCGGGACCTGGCGACCTTGCGTCAGGAGGTGAGCGAGATGCGCGCCAAGATGCGCGATAACCTCGGTAGCAAGAGCACCGCAGCCGGCACGGCGGCAAATGCCTTCGAGGCCACGGCGCCATTCGATCTCAAGCAGGACGCCGGAGGTATCGTCGATATTGAATTTATGGTGCAATACGCGGCCCTGGCGTGGTCCGAAACACACCCGCCATTGCTGCGCTGGACGGATAACATCCGCATTCTGGAAGAGCTGGAACACGAAGGGCTGATGCCTGCCGAAGACGCCAGCCTGCTACGCGAGGCCTACAAGGCCTACCGTTCCGCCGCCCACCGGCAGGCCTTGCAGAAGGACCCCGGGGTGATACCGGGTGACCAGTTTGTCGATGAGCGTCGGCAGGTATTGCGGATCTGGCGTGAACTAGGGTTAAGCTGAAACGCGCGAGTTGAAGCAACAAGATTCAAATGTGGGAGCGAGCCTGCTCGCGAAGGCGGGGTGTCAGTCGCCATCGATGCTGGATGTGACGGCCCCTTCGCGAGCAGGCTCGCTCCCACAGTAGATCTGCTTTGTATCGCAGAACGATGCACACCAAATCCCAATGTGGGAGCGAGCCTGCTCGCGATAGCGGAGTGACAGTCGACAGCAATGTTGAAGGTGATGACCCATCGCAAGCCGACAGGCTCCCGCAGTGATTCTCGAGGCGGGGAGGCGTATGCCTCCCCGGTTCGTTTATGGAAACCACATGAAAATTCTGATCGTTGGGCCCAGTTGGGTCGGTGACATGGTGATGGCGCAGACACTGTTTCAGTGTCTCAAGCAACGCCACCCGCAATGCGAAATCGACGTCCTGGCCCCCGAATGGAGCCGGCCGATCCTGGAGCGCATGCCCGAAGTCCGTCAGGCCTTGAGCTTTCCGCTCGGCCATGGCGCCTTGGAGCTGGCGACGCGTCGGCGCATCGGCAAATCCCTGGCCGGCCAGTACGATCAGGCGATCCTGCTGCCGAACTCCTTGAAGTCGGCGCTGGTGCCGTTCTTCGCCGGCATCCCGAAACGCACCGGCTGGCGCGGCGAGTTCCGCTACGGCCTGCTTAATGACGTGCGCACGCTGGATAAAGAACGTTATCCGCTGATGATCGAGCGCTTCATGGCGCTGGCATTTGAGCGCGGTGCCGAACTGCCGACACCGTATCCACGGCCAAGCCTGCAGATCGACCCGGTCACCCGCGAGGCGGCGCTGGCCAAGTTCGGCCTGACCCTCGACCGCCCGGTGTTGGCCCTGTGCCCAGGTGCAGAGTTCGGCGAATCCAAGCGCTGGCCGTCCGAGCATTACGCCAAGGTCGCCGAAGCGAAGATCCGCGAAGGCTGGCAAGTCTGGCTGTTCGGTTCGAAAAACGATCACGCGGTCGGCGAGGACATCCGCGCGCGGCTGATTCCCGGCCTGCGCGAAGAGTCGGTCAACCTCAGCGGCGGCACCTCCCTGGCCGAAGCCATCGACCTGATGTCCTGCGCCGATTCGGTGGTGTCCAACGACTCCGGCCTGATGCACGTCGCCGCTGCGCTCAACCGCCCGCTGGTGGCCGTCTACGGTTCGACATCGCCGGGCTTCACGCCACCCTTGGCCGAGCACGTCGAGATTGTGCGCCTGGGCCTCGAATGCAGCCCGTGCTTCGATCGCACCTGCCGCTTCGGTCATTACAACTGCCTGCGCCAGCTCATGCCGCAAGCGGTGAACGAAGCCTTGCAGCGGTTGCAGGGCACTGTGGTCGAGGTCAAATAGCTTGCGCGTTCTGTTGATCAAGACATCTTCGCTGGGCGACGTGATTCACGCGTTGCCCGCGTTGACCGACGCGGCGCGGGCGATCCCCGGCATCACGTTCGACTGGGTGGTGGAAGAAGGCTTCGCCGAGATCCCGACCTGGCACCCGGCCGTGGGCAAGGTGATCCCGGTGGCGATCCGTCGCTGGCGCAAGAACCTCTGGCAAACCCTCAAGAGTGGCGAGTGGAAGCGCTTCAAACAAAGCGTTCGCGCCACCCGATACGATCTGGTGATTGATGCCCAGGGCCTGCTCAAAAGCGCCTGGTTGACGCGCTATGTCAAAGCGCCGGTCGCCGGGCTCGACAAGGACTCGGCGCGCGAGCCCATCGCCGCACGTTTCTATTCCCGTCGCCTGGCCGTGGGCCGTGGACAACACGCGGTAGAACGGGTGCGTCAATTGTTCGCTCTGGCCTTGGGCTACGACCTGCCCAAAGGCCTGGGCGATTACGGCTTGAACGTCGAGCGCCTGGTGGAACTGCCGCGCAAGAACCCCTATGTGCTGTTCCTGCACGGCACCACGTGGGACACCAAGCACTGGCCGGAAGCCTATTGGCGCGAACTGGCCGAGCGCGTTGGCTATCTCGGTGTTGCCGTGAAGCTGCCGTGGGGCAATCCGGTCGAGAAGGCCCGGGCCGAACGCATCGCCACCGGGTTCCGGCATGTCGAAGTGCTGCCCAAACTGAACCTGGCCGGTGTCGGCAAAGTGTTGGCTGGTGCTCAAGCCTGCGTGGCCGTGGACACCGGCCTCGGTCATCTGGCCGCCGCGCTCGACGTACCGACCCTGTCGCTGTTCGGTCCGACCAACCCGGGCCTGACCGGTGCCTACGGCAAGGCGCAGATTCACATCGCCAGCGATTTCCCCTGCGCGCCGTGCCTGCAAAAGAAATGTACGTATCAACCGACGGCCGAAGATGCCCGTCAGTTCGACCTGAAACGCGAGTGGCCCCTGTGCTTCACGCGTCTGAATCCCGAGCGTGTCGCGACCCGACTGAGCACGTTGTTACTGGCTGAGGAGCTGCGCTGATGCAATTGGCATTCGTCTTGTACAAGTACTTTCCGTTCGGGGGGTTGCAGCGCGATTTCATGCGCATCGCCCTGGAGTGCCAACAGCGCGGCCATCAGATTCGCGTCTACACGCTGATCTGGGAAGGCGATGTCCCGCCGGGTTTCGAAGTGCTGGTGGCGCCGGTCAAGGCGTTCTTCAATCATCGCCGTAATGAAAAGCTCAGCGAGTGGATGGAAGCGGACCTGGCCAAGCGTCCTGTGGACCGTCTGATCGGCTTCAACAAGATGCCGGGCCTGGACGTTTACTACGCCGCCGATGGTTGCTTTGAAGACAAGGCGCAGAACCTGCGCAACTCGCTGTACCGTCGTTGGGGCCGCTACCGGCACTTCGCCGAGTACGAGCGCGCGGTGTTCGCCAAGGACGCCAAGACGGAAGTGCTGATGATTTCCGAAGTCCAGCAGCCGCTGTTCATCAAACATTACGACACACCGCTGGAACGCTTCCATTTGCTGCCGCCGGGGATCTCCCAGGACCGGCGCGCACCCGCCAATGCCGCCGAAATCCGAGCCGATTTCCGTCGCGAATTCAACCTCAAGGACGATGAGCTGCTGCTGGTGCAGATCGGCTCCGGGTTCAAGACCAAGGGGGTGGATCGCAGCCTCAAGGCGCTGGCCGCGTTGCCCGCTGATCTGAAGAAACGCACCCGGCTGTTTGTAATTGGCCAGGATGACCCCAAATTATTCCAGATGCAGAGCGCCACTTTGGGGCTCGGCGACAACGTGACGTTCCTCAAGGGGCGCAGCGATATCCCACGTTTCCTGCTGGGTGCCGACCTGCTGATTCATCCGGCGTATAACGAAAACACCGGGACTGTGTTGCTCGAAGCCCTGGTGGCCGGGTTGCCGGTATTGGTGAGCGCGGTCTGTGGTTACGCCCATTACATCGCCGAGGCCGACGCCGGCCTGGTGTTGGACGAACCGTTCGATCAGGCGCAGCTGACCCAGTACCTGACCGGCATGTTGAACGACGCTCAAGCACGGGCGGCCTGGAGCCGCAACGGTCTGGCCTTCGCTGAGACGGCCGACCTCTACAGCATGCCGCAGCACGCGGCCGATGTGATTCTGGCGGAGCACGCTTAATGAAGTTGATGCTGGCTGAACCGTTCAAGAGCCTTTGGGCCGGACGCGATGCGTTCACCGAAGTGGAAGGCTTGCAGGGCGAGGTTTACCGTGAACTGGAAGCGCGCCGGACCTTGCGCACTGAAGTGAACGGCAATGGCTTTTTCGTGAAGATCCACCGTGGCATCGGCTGGGGCGAGATCTTCAAGAACCTGCTGACGGCCAAGCTGCCGGTACTCGGCGCGGGTCAGGAGTGGAAGGCCATTCAGCGCCTCAAAGAAGTCGGCGTACCGACTATGACCGCCGTCGCTTATGGCGAAAAGGGCAGCAACCCGGCGGATCAACACTCGTTTATCGTCACCGAAGAACTGGCGCCCACCGTCAGCCTCGAAGACTTCAGCATCGACTGGATCAAGAACCCGCCCGAGCCCAGACTCAAACGCGCGCTGATCGCCGAAGTCGCGCGCATGACCGGCATGATGCACCGCGCCGGGGTCAACCACCGCGACTGCTACATCTGCCACTTCCTGCTGCACACCGATAAACCGGTGACGGCTGAAGACTTCAAGCTCTCGGTGATCGACCTGCACCGCGCCCAGACCCGGCCGGCCATTACCCAGCGCTGGCGCAACAAGGATCTGGCGGCGTTGTACTTTTCGGCCCTGGACATCGGCCTGACCCAACGCGACAAATTGCGATTCCTCAAAGGCTACTTCCAGCAGCCATTGCGCCAGATTCTGGCTGAAGAAGCGTCGCTGCTCGCCTGGCTTGAAGGCAAAGCCAACAAACTTTACGACCGTAAACAGCGATACGGGGATGCGCTCTGATGCCCGGTTGGAAGCTGGAACCTGCTTACAGCGATCTGACGGAAGATTTTGGCAGCCTGGAAGCAGTGTTTGCGCTTCAGGGTGAACGCCTGACCCGCGACCCGTTGTCCGAGGTCATCCGCGTCAATCGCAACGGCGTCAATTATTACGTCAAGCGCTACGTGGGTGCCGGCAAAGGCCTGCGCCGCTACCTGGGCAAACCCCGGGTCAAGGCCGAATGGCAGAACCTCAAGCGCTTCGCCAAGTGGGGCATTCCGACCGCTGAAGTGGTTGCCTGGGGGCTGGAGCGGCGAGGCGCGGCGTATGCTCGTGGCGCGATGATCACCCGCGAACTGCCCAACACCGAAGACTTGTCGGCCCTCGCCGACCGCCACGATCCCAAGCTGGCGGACCGCGCCTGGGTCGATTCCGTCAGCCGTCAGTTGGCCGGTTACACCCGGACCATGCACGACAACCGTTTCACCCATAACGATTTGAAGTGGCGTAATCTGCTGATCGACGATGAGGCCAAGCTGTTCCTGATCGATTGCCCCAACGGCGATTTCTGGCGCGGCTTCTGGCTCAAATACCGGATCACCAAAGACCTGGCCTGCCTCGACAAGGTGGCGAAATATCACCTGTCGGCCACCCAGCGCCTGCGCTTTTACCTGCAATACCGCCAGCGTGACCGGCTGAATGCCGACGACAAAAAACGCATCCGGCACGTGGTGAGATTTTTCGAGGGGCGCGAATGACTGATTTCCTGGCCGCTGAAGACCGTGCGCTGCTTGAGCGCCATGGCCTCGGCACGTTCGATGCACTCTGGGACAAGCAACTTGAGGCGGTGGATGAGCCCAACACCGTCAGTGGCGGCTGGAGCAGCGTGTTTCGGCTGGATCTGGAAGGTCATGGCTACTACCTCAAGCGCCAGAGCAACTACCTGACGCGCACCTTCCATGCGCCGTTCGGCGAACCGAGTTTTGCCCGCGAGTTTCGCAACATCAGTCGTTATCAGAAGCTGGGTATTCCGGCGCTGAAAGCGGCGTTTTTTGGTGAGCGCAAAGTCGATGGGGAAGTGCGGGCGGTTCTGCTGACCCGGGCGTTGGACGGTTGGGATGACCTGGATTCGCTGTTACAGCGCTGGTCGGACCTGAGCGAAGCGCAACACACGGCCATCATGAAAGCCTGTGGCGAGCTGGCGCGGCGCCTGCACGGCGTGCGCCAGCTTCACGGCTGTTTCTACCCCAAGCACATTTTCCTCCAGGCCACGGGTGAGGGTTATCAGGCGCAGTTGATCGACCTGGAAAAAACCCGGCCGTTGCTGTTCGGCCAGCGTGACCGGGTCAAGGACCTGGAACCGTTGCTGCGCCGCGCGCCGGAGTGGACCGAAGCGCAGTTGCGCGAATTGCTGGCGGTTTATGTGGATCAGCCACGGGACAGTTCGCTGGTGGACAGTTGGGTTTCGCGCCTCACCGCGCGACGCAGTCACAAGGAGGCGCGCTGATGCGTTTGTCCGAATTGAAAGGCGCGGGCCGCAGCCCGAGCCTGCCGATGAGCATTTCACTGGCCGATGCTGCCGGTCCCGCCGAGTTGCAGTTGCTGAGCTTGTTGCGCGTATTGCCGGGGCAGCGTTATGTCGGCGCCGGCGTGTGGCGCGGCCGGCCGGTGCTGGCCAAGTTGTTGGTCGGCGGCAAGGCGGCGCGGCATTTTCAGCGTGAACTGGACGGCGTGCGTTTGCTCGCCGATCAAGGGCTGACCACTCCGCAGTTGCTGGTGGACGGCCTGAAAGAGGGCGAGGGCGGCTGGCTACTGTTCGATTTCCTCGAAGGCGCCGAGAGCCTGGGGGAGACCTGGAAAAAAGTCGAACACTTGCCGGTGCTGGCTGATATGCAAGGGGCCGTGTTGGCCGAGGCGTTAGGCGCTATCGGCCAAATGCATCGCAAGGGGCTCTGGCAGGAAGACCTTCATCTGGACAATCTCCTGCGTCAGCGAGGTCGGCTGTACCTGATCGATGGCGGCGGAGTCTGTGCTGAAACCCCGGGCCAGCCGCTGTCACGGCAGAAAGTCCTGGAAAACCTCGGCGTATTTTTCGCCCAGTTGCCCAAGTCTTTGGAACCGTTCACCGAAGAATTGCTGGTGTATTACCTGCTGAGTAACGGCGAACACGCCTTGCCGATGGAAGCGTTGCAGAAGCAGATCGACAAGGTTCGCAGCTGGCGCTTGAAGGACTACCTGATCAAGGTGGGGCGCGAGTGTTCGTTGTTCAGCGTCCAGCGCGGGCCTTTTGGCTTGCGGGCTATTCGTCGTGAAGAAGAGGCGGCGATGCTGCCGGTGCTGGAACAGGCCGATGCCTTGCTCGATCAGGGCCATCTGTACAAGACTGGCGGTGCAGCGAGTGTAGGAAAAGTCGAGGTTGGTGGTCGGACGCTGGTGATCAAGCGCTACAACATCAAAGGCTTTGCCCACTGGCTCAAACGCTTCTGGCGTCCGAGCCGTGCCTGGCACTCGTGGCGCGAAGGCAATCGCCTCGCGTTCCTCGGCATCGCCACGCCCAAACCGCTGGCGTTGCTGGAGAAGCGTTTTCTCTGGCTGCGCAGCCGGGCGTACTTGATCACTGAGTATCTGCCGGGGCCGGACATCATCGAGCGCTTTGCGCCGTACGTTGAAAAGGGTGATGCGCCCGAGGCTGAATTGGTGGCGCTGGATCATTTGTTTGCCGAGCTGATCCGCGAGCGCATCAGTCATGGGGATTTCAAGGGGCATAACCTGTTCTGGCAGCAGGATCGCTGGGCGCTGATCGATCTGGATTCGATGTGTCAGCATGGCTCTGTAGGGAGCTTTGCCCCGGCGTATGCGCGGGACCGGGCGCGGTTCATGCGTAACTGGCCCGAGAGCAGTGCGCTGTATCAGGTCATTGACCAGCGTCTGCCCAAAGACATCTCTGGCGCGGCCTGAATCGGGTCTTCGACCCTATCGTCGGAACGCCGCCCGGAGCCGGCTCGCTCCCACAGGGGCTCTGTGTTCACCGCAGATCAAATGTAGGAGCGAGCCTGCTCGCGATGGGGCCAGAACAGACACCCGAGATTAAGAGGACAAGTTCTTGTGAACCGTCCTACATGATCCCCAGACCCCGTGAACTGTGCGCTGAAGAGCCGCGATGCTAGTTTCGCCTGACGTTCACGGAGGGCAAACCTTGACCATAAAAACGGCTGTTGCAATCGGTACATTCTCACTGGCTTTATCGGGATGCGGGACCGCGCTGACGGTGCTGCAAGATGACGAAGACGCCGCTCGCGGCCTGCGAAAACAAAAAACCTACTGCCAGTCCATCCCCCGCATCTACAGCGGCCTGGCCTACGACTTCTGCATCCTGAATGCCCCGCCAGATCCCACCGGCTTCCTCGTCCCCTTTGTGTTGCTGGACCTGACCCTGTCAGGGGTCATGGACACCGTTTCCTTGCCCTATACGATTTACCGCCAGGCTATCGACGGCAATCTGAGTATTTACTGGCGAGCAGGCCGCGGGTAGCGCTTTTGTAATCCGGCGGGTGATGTGTCTAGTCCTGAAACAGGTTTTCCCTGTTTCAGAAAGCGAAAAGCCCCGATGAACTCACCGAGGCTATAGCGCCGACCGGGATCTCCCAGTCCATTTGAGCAGGAGCCTATGTCGACGTCTTTCTGCTGTCAACGCGTGAGCTTGCTGCTTGCCACTTCCCGCTAGAGGCTTGCCGTCGCTTTTAAGCTATAATCCCGCCCTTTAGCTGTCTCTCGCCCCTTGCGAGGGGCACATCAATTTTTGAGGCGCTTGTCGCCTGAATGCAGACTAAAGAGGCTAGACCCCTGTGGCATTGACGATTCTTGGCCTGTCCGGCGCCCTTAGCCATGATCCTTCAGCAGCCTTGTACATCGACGGCAAGCTGGTCGCGGCGGCTGAGGAAGAGCGCTTCGTACGCGATAAACATGCAAAGAACCGCATGCCTTACGAATCGGCGAAGTTCTGCCTGGAGCAGGCAGGCATCAAGCCGTCCGACGTTGACGTGGTCGCGATTCCGTTCGCCCCGATCAGCATTTTCGGCAAGGCTCGCTGGCAGTACGCCAAGCGTTACTGGTACGCCCCGGACCGCGCACTCGACGCGATCCTGATGGGCAACCGTCGCTACAAGCGCTATCGCAACAAGATCGTCTGGTGCCTGGAGCAACTGGGCTTCGATCCGAAGAAAATCAAGATCGAGCCGGTTGAACACCACTTGGCCCACGCTTCCAGCGCTTATCACTGCTCGGGTTTCAAAGAGAAAACCGCGATCCTCGGCATCGACGGCAAGGGCGAGTACGCCACGACCTTCTTCGGTTATGGCGAAAACGGCAAGATCCACAAGATCAAGGAATTCTTTGATCCGGACTCCCTCGGCGGCCTGTACGGCGCGATCACCGAGTTCCTCGGTTTCGACATGCTGGACGGTGAGTTCAAGGTCATGGGCATGGCGCCGTACGGCGATGCCAGCAAATACGATTTCTCGCGTCTGGCCTCGTTCGAGAACGGCGAACTGGTGATCAACACCGACTACGCCAACGTGATCGGCCTGCGCCGTTATAAAGAGAAGGGCAAGGGTTACTACTTCTCGCCGAAGCTGATCGAGTGGCTGGGGCCGAAGCGCGAAGGCGACATCGCCGACGAGCCGTACATCCACTACGCCGCCAGCATTCAGGCGCTGTTCGAAAAAATTGCGCTGCAGATGATCGACTACTACCTGGGCGACGTGCTCAAGGAAACCGGCAAACTGGCCTACGCCGGTGGCTGTGCGTTGAACGTCAAGCTCAACCAGAAAATCATCGCCCGTGACGACGTCAAGGAGCTGTTCGTACAGCCTGCTTCCGGCGATGCCGGCACCGCAGTCGGCGCAGCAGCCTACGTGTCCAATGCCCGTGGCGTGCCGGTCGAGAAGATGGAACACGTCTACCTCGGCCCGTCGTACAGCAACGAAGACGTGGTCGCCGCGTGCGCCCGTCATCCGAGCAAGCCGGTCTGGCGCAAACTCGAAAACATGCCGGAAAACATCGCCAAAATCATGGTCGACGGTAACCCGGTAGCCTGGTTCCAGGGCCGCATGGAGTTCGGTCCGCGGGCCTTGGGCGGTCGTTCGATCATCGGTTGCCCGAGCGCTGTCGGCGTGGCTGACCGCATCAACCACCAGATCAAGTTCCGCGAGCGCTGGAGGCCTTTCTGCCCGTCGATGCTCGACACCGTGGCCCCGCAGATGATCAAGATCGATCACCCGGCGCCGTTCATGACCTTCACTTTCGAAGTGGCTGAAGAATGGAAGACCCGCGTGCCGGAAGTCGTCCACGAAGACGGCACGTCCCGGGCCCAGGTGCTCAAGCGCGAATACAACCCGCGTTATTACGACATGATGAAGGCGCTGGAAGTGCTGACCGGCAACGGCGTGTCGCTGAACACCTCGCTCAACCGTCGTGGCGAGCCGATGATCTGCTCGCCGACCGACGCGCTGAACATGTTCTTCGGTTCCGATCTACAGTATCTGATCATGGAAGACATCCTGGTGGTCAAAGAGGGCGCCAACGCTTATGACACGCTCGGCTGAACGCCATGTGTTGCAGTTCTGCCACGGCTATGACGGGCCGTTCCTGGACTGCGCCCGGCAGTACGCCAGCCTGTTCGCGGGGACCGGTTATCGGGTGACCACGGTCTTTTTGACCGGGGCCGCCGATAGCGAAGTCGCCGCGAACTGCGCTTCCGATGAAGTGCTGTTCATGGAATACAGCTCCAAGGCCATTCGTGGCCTGAAGCTGGGCGCCATCAGCGATCTGCGCAAGATCGCCGCCTCGCGCAATTTCAGTTTCTGCATTGCTCACCGCTTCAAGCCGATCTACATCGCCTTGCTCGGCACCTCGCTGCCGGTGATTGGTGTGCATCACGCGTTTGGCGATTACAAACGCGGCACCCGCAAACTGTTCGCGCATATTTTCCGCAAGCGCCTGAGCCTGCTCGGGGTCTCCGATGCGGTGCGTGACGACATGCGCCGTTGCCTGCCGAAATGGCCGGCCGGGCGGATTCAGACGCTGTATAACCGTGTCGATGTGCCGGCGTTGCAAACCAGCCAGGTGTCGGTGCGCGAGGCCCGGGAAACCCTCGGCCTGTCGGCGGATGCCTGGATTGTCGGCAACGTCGGACGGCTGCACCCAGACAAAGACCAGACCACGCTGCTGCACGGATTTGCCGAGGCATTGCCGGGCTTGCCGGGCAACAGTCAACTGGTGATCCTCGGCAGTGGTCGCCTGGAGGAGGACCTCAAGGCCCTGGCCCGGGAGCTGGGTATCGGCGACCGCGTGCTGTTCCTCGGCCAGGTGCCGGATGCCCGTCGTTACTTCCGAGCCTTCGATGTGTTTGCCTTGAGTTCTGATCATGAGCCGTTCGGCATGGTGCTGCTCGAAGCCATGGCCGCCGGTGTACCGTTGCTCGCCACCGCGTGCGGTGGGGCCAAGGAGGTCGTCGAAGGCGTGGGCATTCTGTTTCCGTTGGGCGATGCCGAACACCTGGCCCAAGGGCTGCAACACCTGGCCGCGATGGACGACCAGCAACGTCACCAGTGTGCCGAGCTGATGCTCGATCGCCTGCGTGAGCGTTTCTCCGACCGCGCGGTACGCGATGCTTTCTGGCATTTGCCGCACGTCACTGAACTGGCACCGAGGGGCTGATGCTCAACCGATTTCAAGGCTGGCGCGAACGGGGCTGGGCGGTGGTCGACGCCTCGACTTATGCACAGGCCTGGCAACGTTTTGGCGGCAGCGTCGCGACCCATCCTCTGGTAGTTGAACGTCTGGCAAAGTTGGCCGGGATCCCGGTGCGTTACCTGGCCTGGGAAAAAAACGGTGAAGTTAAAGCCGCTATCCCGACCTGGGGCCGTGACCTGGCGCTGTCCAAAGACGTACTCAAGCGCCGTGGTAAAAAAGGCTTGTTCGACCTCGGCAATGCCGAGTTGATCCTGCCGGCCGCCGCCGATGCGCAGGCGCCGCTGCGCCATCGCGGACGTTATTTGTCGGCGCTCAATGAAGGCCGTTTCACCGGCATCAAGCTGCAGACTGAGCAACTGGCGATGGCCCGCACGCCCGAAGAGTTGTCGAAGAAGTTTCGCTACAACCAGCGCCGTGAATTGCGTCTGCTGGAAGAGGCGGGCGGGGTGGTGCGGCCGGTCGCCGAGTTCTCCAGCGCTGAGCTGGGCGCGATCTATTGCGACCTGTTCCAGCGTCGCTGGGGCTTCCCGGCCACCGGCGCCGAGCGCATGGGCGAGGTGATCGAGCTGCTGCGGGACTTGCTGATCGGCTCGGTGATTTTCCTCAACGATGCGCCGATTGCGATTCAACTGGTGTACCGCGTCGAGGCGCCGGAGTGGATCAGCGTCGAGTACATCAATGGCGGTGTCGATCCCGAAACGCGCGAGTTCAGCCCCGGCAGCGTGCTGAGTTTTCTCAATACCCAAAGTGCCTGGGAACACGCCCGCGCCCTGGGTAAACCCTTGCGGTTCTCCTTCGGCCGCGCCGACCGGGAATACAAGGACCGCTGGTGCAATCCCGTGCCGGTCTTCACCGTGTGAGTGAACCCATGAGCCGCAAACAGCAACTGCTCAAGCGCCATCGGCGCAACAAACGCATCGGCCTGTTGATCGCGCTGGTGCTGTTGATTGCCATCGGCGTGCTGGTGGCGTGGTGGTTGCCGCTGGTACTCGCGGTGCTGGGCTGGATTGCCCACGAGGCATGGTTCGCCGACCATTTGTTCTATTCGCCCAAAGACGATTACCAATACAGCTTCCCGCCCTACACCCCGCAGCCCAAGGTGCATCTGGACGGTGAGCGGTTACGCCTGGACGAAGGCGTGATGCTGGTCGACGACGCAACGCTGGTGTTGGCGCTGCGGGTAAAAAGCACGTGGCTGGGGCGCTTTATCGACCCGGTGGTCGAGTTGTTGGGTGGCGACAATCCGGACCGGCAAACCTTTGAGCGCGGTGTGAATGGCCTGCGTTACCTGAACCTCAGTGGTCAGGCGCAAGTATTGTCGCGGGGCGAGTTGCGCCTGCACGGACGCTTCTGCCGCTTGCTCGGTGAGCCTGTGCTGTGGGCGCTGGAACAACCGGATTACCGCTGCCAGCGCGTAATGGTGATCGCCCCTCATGCCGATGACGCCGAACTGGCCGCCTATGGTTTATACAGCCAGGCCGATGAAGCCTGGATCGTGACCCTCACCGCCGGTGAAATCGAAGCCGAGCATTATCAGCAGATCGGCCTGAACAAGGTCGAGGCGGCGCGGCTCAAGGGCCGTTTGCGCGCCTGGGACAGCATCGCTGTGCCGCGTTGGGCTGGCGTGCCTGAAGCGCATTGCGTGCAACTGGGTTATTTCTGCCTGCAACTGGCTGCGATGCAGGCCGCACCGGCGAAGCCGATGGGTTCCCGTGAAGCCGAATTGAGCGACACCCGCGTGTATCGCCAGTTGAATCCATTTGCCCTGCCGGGCGACGTCGACGGTGCTCCGACCTGGAACAACCTGCTGGCCGATCTGCGTGAACTGATACTGCGCGCGCGCCCTGAAGTGATCGTGCTGCCGCACCCGACGCTCGACCCGCATCCCGATCATCTCTGTGCCCAGCAAGCGGTCCTCGAAGCCTTGCGAGGCCTGGAATGGCAACCGACCACCTTGCTCGGCTACGCCAATCATCTGCACGATAACGATCGCTGGCCGATGGGCGATGCGGGGCATGGCATCGCGCTGCCGCCGGCCTTCGACTCGACCACACCGATGCAGCCTTGCTGCCTGCCGCTGTCGCTGGACCTTCAGCGTGATAAAGCCATGGCACTGGGCATGATGCATGACCTGCAACCGCCCATGCCGTTCAAGCGACGTTTGCGTCGGTTGATACAGCGTCTGCTGGCCCTTAGAGTGCCGCCCCTTTATGGCGAAAACGAATTTTTTCGCAAGGCGGTCAGACGTCATGAATTGTTATGGCTTTTGAATCATGATGAAACATCTCGACAGCAGAAATGAAGCACTTCGCTGTCTAGCATGGCCGCGTCTTAAACCACTGCAGTGATTCTTCTGTGATCAACCCACGCCCGCGCATTGTTTTTCTGATTCCGTATTTCGGCCAATGGCCGTTCTGGATGCCGTTTTTCCTGGAAAGTTGTCGTCGCAATGCCGATATCGACTGGTTGCTGTTCAGCGATTGCGGCACGCCCGATAACCTGCCACCCAACGTCACCGTCGAGTTCATGACGTTCAGCGAATACTGCGGGTTGGTGTCAAAACGGCTGGGCATCGATTTTGCACCGGATACAGCTTACAAGCTTTGCGACATCAAGCCGGCGCTGGGGCATATTCATGCCGACCGCTTGCAAGGCTATGACTTCTGGGGGTTCGGCGATATTGATCTGGTGTATGGTGACCTGCGAAGTTACTTCACCCCTGATCGTCTGGCCGGTTATGACCTGTTCTCGACTCACGAGCGGCGGGTAGCAGGGCATCTCTGCCTGATGCGCAACAACGCCCGCAAACGTGAGTTGTTCATGCAGATGAAGGACTGGCGAAAGCGCTTCACCGATCAGGAGCATCATGCGCTGGACGAGGGCGCATTCAGTCGGATCTTTCTCTGGCGCAAGAATTTCCCCGAGCCTTTGTTCACTTTGGTGGGCAAGTTCAATCCGTGGCGTCGGCGCAGCGAATTCACCGAGGCGTTCAGCACGCCGGGTGGCTGTATCAAGTGGCACGACGGCACGGATGATTTTCCGCAACGCTGGTATTGGCGTAATGGCTGTTTGAGTAATGATCGCGATGGCGATCGCCGGTTTCCGTACTTCCATTTTGTTTGCTGGAAACGCAACGAGTGGTCACGGTTACCTCCACCCGATCCAGCCGAGGTCAGGCGTATTGCCGCCGAACCGGCCTGGGTCATCGATGCGACAGGTTTTCACCGGGGAGAGTTATGAGTCAACGGTCAAAGGTTCTGCAATTGCAGCCTGACTACAACGTCAAAGCCCATGATTTTGCCGACCTCGCGGAGCAGATCGTCAAGGCGCTGCCGAGTGATCGCTATGAAGTCACGGCGGCATTCCTGCGTGGCAAACCCGGGCCGGGCGAGGCTGTGAGCCGGGCCGACCGTTCGGTGTACTTCGAGTTTTCCGACAAGTCCCTCAAGGGCATGCGCCTGCGGGCGATGTGGCAGCTGTACAAGTTTTGCCGCGCAGAAAAATTCGACGTGGTGATTTGTAACCGCTTCAAGCCGGTAAACATGATGCTGACGCTCAACCGCTGGTTGAAGGTCCCGCTGTGCATCGGCATTTCCCACGGATTTGGCGAGTACGACCGGTTTTACCGGCGTCGCCAGACCCAGCGCCTGATCGATCGTCACTGGCGTTTCGTCGGTGTGTCGCCGGCGGTCAAGCAGTACCTGTTGGACTGTGACTGCGGTTTCACCGACCAGAATACCTACGCCATTACCAACGCCATCGACATCGAGCAGGCCGAAGGCTTGCAGCACAGCCGCGAGCGTGCCCGTGAACTGCTGGGCATCGATCCGTCGGTGCGCTTGATCGGGGCGCTGGGTCGCCTGGTGCCGGTCAAGGGTCACACCTATCTGTTGCAGGCGTTTGCTGCCCTCAAAGACAAATACCCCAATACCCAGTTGGCGATCATCGGTGCCGGCCGCGAAGAGTCGCGCCTGAAATCCGAAATCGAAAGCCTGGGCCTGACCGGTCGCGCGCACCTGCTGGGCTTCAAGGAAATCGCCTTGCAGTACATTCGCGCGTTCGACATTTGGACCATGCCGTCCCTGGCTGAAGGCTTGGGACTGGCGCTGCTCGAAGGCATGAGCGGGCATCTGCCGGTGATCGCCTCCAACGTGCCGGCCATGCTGCCGCTGATCGAAGGTGCCGGCGGGTTGGCGATTACGCCAAAAGACGTGCCGAGCCTGATCACGGCACTGGATAACTACCTCGGGCTGTCGGATGACGAGCTCAAGGTCAAGGGCGAGCAGTCCTTCCGTTATCTCCAGGAACAACATGACATCGAGGTGTTCCGCCAGGAATACCTGAACCTGATCGACTCCGGCCTGGAACAGGCCCGCAAGGAACAACCATGAGCGACGCGCAACCTCTCGTAACCGTCATCATCGCGTCGTACAACCACGCTCGCTACATCGAGGAAAGCATTCTCAGCGTCCTCAACCAGACCTATAAGAACATCGAGCTGCTGGTGGTCGACGACGGCTCCAAGGATGACAGCGTCGAGCGGATCAAGGTGTTGCAGGCGCAGTACGGTTTCGATTTCCAGGTTCAGCAGAACCAGGGGCTGACCAACACGCTCAATGGCGCCATTGCCCGTTCAAAGGGCAGCCTGATCGTGCCATTCGGTTCCGACGACATCATGCTGCCGGAGCGCATCGCGACTCAGGTGGCGTACATGGATGGCAAGCCCGAGGTCGGTATCTGCGCCGGCAACATCGAGCTGATCGACGCCGACGGCAATCTGTATCCCGAGAAGCGTCAGCGCCGTGATGTGCCGTTCCGTCGTCTGGATTTCGATGACATGTTCCTGGAGCGCAAACCCTATCCGCCCGCGCCAACCCTGATGATCCGCCGGGAAGCGCTGGACAAGGTGGGTGGGTTCGATCCGAACATCCGACTGGAAGACTTGCTGATCGAGCTGAAGGTGACCCGTGCCGGTTACTTTATCGATGGCCTGAATGTGCTGATGGCGCGCTATCGCAAGCACGCCACCAACTCCTATAAGAACCACCGCTTCATGGTCGACAACATCCTGCGCTCCTACGCGCTGTTCAGCGATCATCCGCTGTACGACGAGGTGCGTTACAAGTTCCTCAGTTCTATGTTCCTCAAGACCGCCAACCGTGACCGCAAGCTCGCCCGCGAGCTGCTGGCGCAGATCCCGTTCAGGGCCTGGAACAAGAAGACCTGGCGCGGTCTGGGGCGGCTGTATTTCTCGCCGTTGGAAAAAAGACTAAGGTCGTATCGCGATCTGTGCAGCAGCTGGCGAAACCTGCGTCCGGTTGTGCCAGCTGCTACAGAGGATGCGTTATCAGCTTTGGAAAGGGGGCTGATCGCTTCAGCGAGCGACCTTCTCCGTTAGGCTCTTTTCGGCCTTTTTGCCTTGGCGCAGCCACTGCAAGAGTTTGCGGCCGGCCGACATGCCTGGCTTTTCTATGTACAAGAACGTCAGGCTACTGATGACAATCAGCAGGCACGTGCATACGGCCAGCAGCGACAGATAGGTCCAGGTGTCACGAGCGTCCAGGTCCATCACGAGCGGCAGGCGTTGCACCATCACCCAAAGCACGAACCCGTGCAGCAAATAGGTGCTGTAGCTGATTTCCCCGAGCCAGCGGATGCTGCGCGGCTTGAGAGCGCCGAACAGGGTGTTTCCAGAGGCCACGATGACAAAAAACAGGGAAAGCAGCAGCAGTGGCAGCAGGTTGAACGCGCGGTTGAATGCCGTAAAGGCAATCGCCAGCGCCAGCAACGCGATAATCCCCGCCTGTCGCGTCTGACCCCAGGCCATCAAGTGTGGGCGGCGTATCCAGTACGCCGCACCAATGCCGCCCAGGAAACTCGCCAGAAAGTGCTTCTTCAGTGAGTGCTCCCACCCGACCAATTGGTACAGAGCGTAAATGCCGATCAGGCACAGCACCACTTGCAGCCAGCTGCCGCGATAAATGAAGACCATGCCGGCCAATGGCAGCGCCAGATAGAAAAACACCTCGTAGCCCAGGGTCCAGGTGACGTTGGAGATCAGCATGCCGGTTTGGTGGTACTGGTTGACGTCCGGTCGGTCGAACGTCAGCCAGGCCAGTATCTGTCTGGCCAGTCGGATGCCGGGGTCCTTGAGTTCCCAGTTCTGCAGATAGAACACCGTGACAAATACAATCAGCATCAACGGCAGGTACAACGGGTAGAGGCGAAACACCCGAGAGACTGCGAAGGCCAGCCAGTCGTGTTGACGTCCCTGAGTGAGCAATCGGTTCCAGAACAGAAAACCGGTGATCATGAAAAACAGCGCGACGCTTCCCTGGCCCAGCTGCGAGTAGAAGTTGCTTGGCGGAAATTCGATAACGCCGGTGCGCAGGAAGATCCAGGTGATGACCGAATGGTGCACGAACACACCAAACGCCAGATAGCCGCGTAGTCCGTCGATGCTGGCATAGCGGCTTTCGCCGGAATGCTCCAGGTGACGGGTGATTTTCGGAACGGCGCGCAACAACAGGGCGGCGGTCACGATGGCCAGCAGGTAGGCTACCAGCGCAATGAACGGATTGGTTTCAGTCATCATTGAGTCCGAGCCGGGGAACTCCCGGCCAGCACTTGCCTGTGCAGGTTATCGACAGCGGATTTCGACGCCATCATGGCGTATCCCTGGAGCAGTGCTTCGAAATGGTCTTCAAACAGCCAGCGCTTATCCACCGTGTAGCGCTGCATATGGCGCAGATTACGCTGACGCAGGGACAGGCTCAGCGACGAAGGATAGATGCGCATGTCGGCGACATCGATCAGGCCGAACTCGCCATCTTCCAACACCAGCACGTTACCCAGATGCAGCGAGCGGAAATAGACGCCCTGTTCATGCAGTTGCGCCATGAACTTGCCGAACCGCTCCACCAGCGCCTGACGTACCGCCGGTGCGGTAATGCCTTGCAGCACCTGACGCAACGTATTGCCCGGCAGTGGCGAGTAGTGCACGGCGCTGCTGCCATCGTCGAGCCGATACAGGTCAAGGATTTGCGGGGTGGGAATGCCGAGGTTGCGCAATTGCTCACTGTTGACCGCAAAGCGTTCGGAATAGGGGTTGAAGTTACCCGAGGTGTACCAGCGGCGGCGCCGGAACAGCTTGAGGAAGCTGCCATCGACCAGACGCAGCACTTTGGGGCCCAGACCATCTTCTTCAATCACCTGCGCATTGGCAGTCATCGTTTGCATGACGGTCGATTTCAGTGACTTGACCGGCATCGCCAATAAACGTTTGGCGCGCTGGTTAATGCTCAGCGCAGCGATCAGCGCCAACGGAATCCACAGCAGGAACCAGTGTTCCTTCGGTCGGGAAATGATCCCGCCACCTTCGGTCAAACCCGCGCCGATGCCGAATACCAGCCAGGTGGACGCAATGATGAACAGCGGTTGCACGCGATGGCGCCAGCTGTTCAGCAAACCCCAGGCTTGAAAGAACAACCACGGCAGAAGGCCGAGAATGCCGACGTAATAGAGCACGCCCAATACAAAGCTGTGAGGCTCCTGAAAATTCGTACCAACCCCAGGGTCGATGGCCAGGTCCGCGTTATAGCCATGCCCGATCCACGGGTGATCAGCAATTTTGTTCAGGGCCAACTGCCAGATTTCAAAGCGATAGGAGTCGCCGCGTTCGATGATCATCTGCGAGAACAGTACGGTCACCGTTGCCCCACTGATGAGCAGCGCGCCGAGCAAGACCACGGACCTGCGACCCCAACAAATGAAACTCAGCCACAGTGACGCCAACGTCAGTGCAACCAGAGGCGTTCTTGACCCCGTTTCAAGCACCGCAGCGAACATGATGGCCATCGCCGGGATGCTCAGCCAGAGCACTTTCCGGCGCTTGCAGGTCATGCTCAAACTCAGCCAGTACGCGCAAAAAAAGCCGAAGATGTGAGAACTGAGCAAAGGATTGTCGAACGCGCCGCCACCTATCAGCCGCAGCCCGGGCTCGTAGACTCGAGCAAAGAGGCATAAGTAGTAAGCCGTGCCGATCAGGGCGACCATCGAGGCGCTGAACAACAGCGGCTGAACGATTTCACTGCGATAACGCACCAGCAAGTAACAGCCTGCAAACAACAACAATGTATGCAGTGGCGGCTTGAACTGACCGATGCTTTTGTTTTCAGGACCCCAGCACAAACTCACCAGCGCCCAGGCTGCGAACACCAGCACTGCGACGAAGATCGGTTCGCGCAGCAATTCCTTGAATTCACGGGGCCGCAAGCAAAGGGCAATCAGCGCTGGAATGCTGAACAGGCCATAAAAAAGCTTGTGATGCAGACTTCGTCCCGGCAGGAAAAACAGCGCGCACAAAAGCAAAAAGTAGCCGACCGGAAGAATCCAGAGGCAAATGAAATCGAAGACTCGATTGGATACGCTATTGAAACCGCTGAGTTGCATGCTGAGAGATTCAATCCTGAAGTTGATCGGCCATTTTGGAGCGATGGCTATTTGATGCTTAATCTGACGCGTAACAATAACAGCCTTTATGCGATTGCCAGAACCCTGAGGAAGCTGTGCTAAAGTCAGCGTCCTTTTTATCGACATTCGCGTGATATGACCGACTCCAGTCTCTCCGCAAGCCCTTCGAGCTTGAAAATCTACTTCCGCCTGCTCGGCTATGTCCGGCCGTATATCAGCCTGTTTCTGATCAGCATCGTCGGTTTTCTGATTTTCGCTTCGACGCAGCCAATGCTCGGCTACATCCTAAAGTACTTCGTCGACGGCCTGTCCAACCCCGAGGCAGTGCTGTTTCCAACCGTGCCTTACCTGCGAGACCTGCAACTGCTGCAGGCGGTGCCGTTGCTGATCATCCTGATCGCCGCATGGCAGGGGCTGGGATCTTATCTGGGCAACTACTTTCTGGCCAAGGTTTCCCTCGGGCTGGTCCATGATTTACGTGTGCAGTTGTTTAATAACCTGCTGGTTTTGCCCAATCGGTATTTCGACAAGCATAACTCGGGTCATCTGATTTCACGTATCACCTTCAACGTGACGATGGTCACCGGGGCGGCAACAGATGCGATCAAGGTCGTAATCCGAGAAGGCATGACGGTCATCTTCCTGTTCGCCTCGCTGCTGTTCATGAACTGGAAGCTGACGCTGGTGATGGTTGCGATCCTGCCGTTGATCGCGGTGATGGTGCGCACAGCAAGCAAGAAATTCCGCAAGCAAAGCAAGAAAATCCAGTTGGCCATGGGCGACGTGACGCATGTGGCTTCGGAAACCATCCAGGGCTATCGCGTGGTGCGCAGCTTCGGCGGCGAAGTCTACGAAGAAAAGCGCTTTTACGAGGCCAGCCAGGGCAATACTGACAAACAACTGCGCATGACCCGTACCGGCGCCATCTATACGCCGTTGCTGCAACTGGTGATCTACAGCGCCATGGCGGTGCTGATGTTCCTGGTGCTGTACCTGCGCGGCGATGCGTCGGCCGGTGACATGGTCGCCTACATCACCCTGGCCGGCCTGCTTCCCAAGCCGATCCGTCAATTGTCCGAAGTCAGCTCGACCATCCAGAAAGGTGTGGCTGGTGCCGAGAGCATCTTCGAGCAGCTGGACGTCGCGCCGGAAATCGATACCGGCACGGTCGAGCGTGATGCCGTCAGCGGTCGTCTGGACGTGCGCCACTTGAGCTTCACTTATCCGGACACCGATCGCCAGGTACTCGACGACATCAGTTTCTCGGTCGAGCCGGGGCAAATGGTGGCACTGGTCGGGCGTTCGGGCAGCGGCAAGTCGACCCTGGCCAACCTGATTCCGCGTTTCTATCACCACGACAAAGGCGAGATCCTGATCGATGGCGTTGAAGTGGAGCAGTACAAATTGCTGAACCTGCGCAAGCACATCGCCCAGGTGACCCAGCACGTGACCCTGTTCAGCGACACCGTGGCCAACAACATTGCCTATGGCGATCTGGCGGGGGCGCCCCGTGAAGACATCGAAAAAGCGGCAAGAGACGCCTATGCGATGGACTTTATCGCGCAGTTGCCCGAAGGCCTGGACACTCAGGTCGGCGAGAACGGCGTGTTGCTGTCCGGCGGTCAGCGCCAGCGCCTGGCGATTGCCCGTGCGTTGTTGAAGAACGCTCCGTTGCTGATTCTCGACGAAGCCACTTCGGCCCTCGATACCGAGTCCGAGCGGCATATTCAGGCGGCACTGGACCAGGTCATGAAAGGCCGGACCACCCTGGTGATCGCTCACCGCTTGTCGACCATCGAGAAGGCGGACCTGATTCTGGTCATGGACCAGGGCCGGATCGTCGAGCGCGGCACCCATGCCGAACTCCTGGCGCACAATGGCTACTACGCCCGACTGAATGCCATGGGCCTCGACGCCCCGGCGGAAGACATCGCCTGACCCTTGTTCACCGGGCGTGCAATGCGCCCGGTGATTTGTATCAGTTATCAGTATTTCTGCTCAATAAATGATCAGATTTGCCTGTCGAATCATCCCGTTGCAGCCGTCGCGCAAGCCTGCGCCAACCCTGTGGTAATATCGCGCCCCTGTTCATTTTGTATGTGGGTTGCTCCATGAAGTTGTCCATGCCGCGATTCGATCAAGCCCCTGTCTTGGTGGTCGGCGATGTCATGCTCGACCGTTACTGGCATGGTGGTACCTCACGGATTTCCCCTGAGGCGCCGGTGCCGGTAGTCAAGGTCGAGCAAATCGAGGACCGCCCGGGCGGTGCCGCCAACGTTGCGTTGAACATTGCCGCCCTCGGCGCACCGGCCTCGCTGGTCGGCGTGACCGGCGACGATGAAGCTGCCGACAGCCTGGCCAATAGCCTCAAGGGCGCTGGCGTGCGGGCATTGTTCCAGCGCATTGCGCACCAGCCGACCATCGTCAAGCTGCGGGTCATGAGCCGTCACCAGCAATTGCTGCGTATCGACTTCGAAGAACCCTTCGCCACCGACGCCCTGGCGCTGGGCGAGCAGGTCGACGAACTGCTCGAAGGCATCAAGGTGCTGGTGCTGTCCGACTACGGCAAAGGCGCACTGAAAAACCATCAGGTGCTGATCCAGGCCGCCCGTGCCCGTGGCATTCCGGTATTGGCCGATCCCAAGGGCAAGGACTTCTCGATCTACCGTGGCGCGAGTTTGATCACGCCGAACCTCAGCGAATTCGAAACCATCGTCGGCGGTTGCGCCGATGAGCACGAGCTGGTCAGCAAGGGCGCGCAGTTGATGCACGACCTGGACCTCGGCGCGTTGCTGGTGACCCGTGGCGAGCACGGCATGACCTTGTTGCGCCCGGACCATCCGGCGCTGCACCTGCCGGCTCGTGCGCGTGAAGTGTTCGACGTGACCGGTGCCGGCGACACGGTGATTTCCACGCTGGCGGCCGCGATTGCTGCAGGCGAAGAGCTGCCACATGCGGTGGCCCTGGCCAATCTGGCGGCGGGCATCGTTGTCGGCAAGCTCGGTACGGCGGCGATCAGTGCCCCGGAACTGCGTCGTGCCATCCAGCGCGAAGAAGGTTCCGAGCGCGGTGTGCTGGGCCTTGAGCAGTTGCTGCTGGCGGTCGACGATGCGCGAGCACATAAAGAGAAGATTGTTTTCACCAACGGCTGCTTCGACATCCTGCACGCCGGCCACGTGACCTACCTCGAGCAGGCACGCGCCCAAGGCGATCGTCTGATCGTTGCGGTCAACGACGATGCCTCGGTCAGCCGCCTGAAAGGGCCGGGTCGTCCGATCAATAGCGTCGACCGTCGCATGGCCGTACTGGCCGGTCTGGGCGCCGTGGATTGGGTGATCAGCTTCCCTGAAGGCACCCCTGAAAACCTGCTGCGCGAGGTCAAGCCGGACGTGTTGGTCAAGGGCGGGGATTACGGGATCGACCAGGTGGTCGGCGCGGACATCGTGACCGCTTACGGCGGAACCGTGAAAGTACTGGGGCTGGTGGCAAACAGTTCGACTACCGCAATAGTCGAAAAAATCCGCAATAACTGAAGACGACGCGGTCACTGTGGTGAGGGAGCTTGCTCCCGCTGGGCTGCGAAGCGGCCCCAAAACCATACACCGCGTGATTTCAGGGAATACTCGTTAGCCGGTGCGGCTACTGCGTAGCCGAGCGGGAGCAAGCTCCCTCGCCACACAAGCACTCTTGTTCCTATCGCACTGCCTTACGCGGCACAATCTTCTTCAGCAATTGCTTCGCCTTCCCGCGTAACCGGGCCAGACCCGAATCCTTCCCCGGCGGGCTCAACCCCTGCTGCCGTACCCAATCCTTCCAGCGAATCCGCTCATCGCGCACCAGCCAGCCTTCCTGCTGGGCAAAACTCTCTGCCAGGTACAGCCCGCGCGTACTCGCCGGGTACAGCTGATCCTTTTTCAAGGTATACAGCTCGGCCATCGGCTGGCCGTCCTGCAGCGGCATCAAATACAAATCGGGGCGCTTGCGATCGAGCCGGGCCACCAGCTGATCGCCCTCCAGTCGCTCATCGACATGAAACAGGCTCAGGGACTTGGCTTCCTTGGGTACGTCCAGGCGCAAGTCATAAATCAATTGCAGCGAAGCCGTCGGCAAATGCACGTAAGCCCGCGGACGTTCGATCAACTGCATCTTGGCACAACGCACGGGCCGTGCGGAGCCGGACAACGGCGTCAGGCGAAAGGGTAATGCCTCGCGATAATGCAGCGCCGAGGAGTAGGGCGCCGGCAGCCAGGTGTCATTGAAGCGTCCACCGAGCCAGCCTTCCGGGGTTTCCAGCAGGCACTCTTCGGCGATCTCCTGGATCGCCGTATGCAGTGGCAGGTTCAGCTCGTGGGCTGGCACGTAACCGGAGATTAACTTGAGCACCACATCGCCGCGGTCTTGCCGGCGTTGACGCACCAAGACCCAGTAATCGCGATTCTGCCAATGCAGGGTCAGGCGCACCGAGACCCCAAGGTTGGCCAGTTCCAGCGCGAAGCGCTCAGTGTCGGGCACCGTCACCGGGCGGCGACGTTGCAGGGTCTGGGAGAAATTGAGCGGCATCCCGACGCTCTGATAGCTCAAGCCTTCGGGAGTCGCTTCGACGTACAACGGCAGGGTCTTGAAGTTGCTCGGGTTCTTTCTTATGAGCGTGCGCGGCATGTCGGCTCCTGCTTAAGGCCGCGTGGGCGGCATCAGTTTCTACGTAGGACCTGGGCAACGGTCGCGACGTTGTGGGCGAGGTGCAGCGGATTGATGGTCCCGACAATAGCACTGGCAACACCCGGATGTTCAAACAACAACTCGAAGCTGGCGCGCACCGGGTCCACGCCCGGACTCAGGCAGACGTGACCGCTGGCGAGGGCTTTTTTGACCAGAATGGCTTTGCCGTGAGCAGCAGCATAGTCAATGACCGGCTTCTCGCTCTGTTCGTTCAGATTGTAGGTGACCATGGCGCAATCACCCTGTTCCAGAGCCTTCAAACCCCCTTCGACGGTTTTGCCGGAAAAACCGAAGCCGCGAATCTTGCCTTCGGCCTTGAGCGCGGCGAGGGTCGCGTAGACCTCGCTGTCGTTGAGAATTGCCAGGTCGTTGCCGTCGGAGTGCACCAGCACCAGATCGATAACATCTGTTTCCAGGCGTTGCAGGCTGCGCTCCACTGAACGTCGAGTATGGGCGGCGCTGAAGTCGTGACTCGACTGGCCGTCGGCAAATTCTTCGCCGACCTTGCTGACGATTACCCAGTCCTCACGCTGACCACGCAACAGCGGGCCGAGGCGCTCTTCACTGCAGCCATAAGCCGGGGCGGTGTCGATCAGGTTGATGCCCATATCGCGCGCGAGTTTGAGCAGCATGCGCGCTTCGTCATCGCCGGGAATCTGGAAACCGTTGGGGTATTTGACGCCTTGGTCGCGGCCCAGTTTTACCGTGCCCAGGCCCAGGGGCGAAACCATCAGGCCAGTGCTGCCCAGGGGGCGGTGCAGGTCGTGCAGGGTCTTTATGCTCATGGCAGCAGTTGCTCCCAGGCTGGAACGCAAATCGGTGGTTTTGGCAAGTCGGGCAGCGGCGCTGGATGGCTTGGCTGGATGCCGTCACGCTGTAAAGACGCGATGACCCGGTCGGCGAAGTCCGGCGCCAGTGCCAGTTTGGTCGGCCAACCGACCAGCAGCCGGCCTTCTTCGGCAAGGAAGGCATTGTCTGGGCGCGTCAGTCCCGATTGCAGCGGTTCGGCGCGATCCACACGCAAGGTGGCCCATTGCGCGGTGCTCAGGTCGATCCATGGCAGCAACTGGCCGAGTTCTTTCTGCGCTGTGGCGATTTGCTCGGCGGGTTCACGGGCAACCCCTTCGGCTTCAGCGATATCGCCGCCCATGTACCAGACCCATTGGCCATCGGCGGCAGGATGGGTGGTCACGGTCAGGCGCGGTTTGGTGCCGCCGCCCAGGCAGTGCGCATACAGCGGTTTGAGGCTCGGGCCTTTGGCGATGATCATGTGCAACGGCCGGCGTTGCATGGCGGGCTGGCTCAGCCCCAGGGCGTCGAGCAACGCCGCTGTGCCGGCACCGGCGCTGAGCACGATGCGCTGGGCGCGGATCTCACGTCCGTCGACCTTCAGGCCCACCAGAACCCCGGCCTCCAGCAACGGTTCGATCTTCTGACCGGCGAGCAGGCCATCACCGGCCAAGTCGGCCAGGCGCTGAATCAGGCTTGGCACGTCGATGACCAGTTCCGCCAATCGGTAAACCTTGCCCTTGAAGCGCTTGTCTTGCAGGGCCGGCGGCAGTTGGTCGCCCTTGACCTGATCGACACGGCCACGCACGGCTTTGCTGGCGAAGAAACTGGTGAGGTTGCCAGCGAGGGTGCCAGGGGACCAGAGGTAATGGGCTTCGGACAGCAAGCGCACGCCGGTCAGATCCAGCTCGCCGTCGCCGGCAAGGGCTTCACGCCAGCGGCGTGGCATGTCGGCGATGGCTTCCGAGGCACCGGTCAGGGCGCCATGCAGCGCGTACTTGGCGCCGCCGTGGATGATGCCCTGGGACTTCACACTCTGCCCGCCGCCGAGGCTGGCGCTTTCCACCAGCACGGTCGAAAAACCCTGGCGGCGCAGGCGCGCATTCAGCCAGAGGCCGGCGACACCAGCGCCGACAATCAGAACGTCGGTGGAAATAACGGATGGCATGCAGCGACCTCAGTGTTCAAGACGAGGGCGCAGTATACAGACTCGAAGATTGGAGGTTTTATTGCTGATCAACAGAGGCTATACGCAGGACCTGTGGCGAGGGAGCTTGCTCCCGTTGGGTCGCGAAGCGGCCCCCAAATCTAACGATGCGGTTATTCAGATAAACCGCATCAGGCTATTTACGACTGCTTCGCAGCCGAGCGGGAGCAAGCTCCCTCGCCACAGGGGATTGGGGTGACAGTCAGTGGCCAGCGGTTTTGGAGAAGAGCTGGATGACGACGACGCCCAATACGATCAACGCCATCCCCAGCATCGCCGGTACATCCAGTTTCTGCCCGTAGATAAACAGCGCCGCGATGCTGACCATCACGATGCCCAAACCGGCCCACACCGCATAAGCGACGCCCACCGGAACGCTGCGCACCACCAAGGTCAGCATCCAGAAGGCAATGCCGTAACCGACAATCACCAGAATCAGCGGCAGCGGGGTGCTGAAGCCTTTGACGGCTTTCATTGAAACGGTCGCGATCACTTCGGCGCAGATGGCAATGGCCAGGTAGTAGTAAGCGGTCATAGGTGCATCCTCGTGTGAAGTGTTGCTGTCTGAGTTCGGCATTCTAGAGATTCTCCAGATGCGGTAAAGTCATTACCTATCTGTTCTGAAGATGGGTTGACTCATGAGCATGCAATGGAATCTGGAGCAGCTGCGCCTGTTTGTCAGCGTAGCGGAGCAGCGTTCGTTTTCTGCCGTAGCACGGGTTCAGCGCAAGGCGCAGTCGGCGGTCAGCAGTTCGATTGCGCTGCTGGAGGAAGACCTCGGCGTCAGCCTGTTCGACCGCAGCAGCGGCCGGCAGCCGAAACTCACCGAGGCCGGCAATGCCTTGCTGGAGGAGGCGCGGGAAGTCTTGCGTCAGTGCGAGCGCCTGAACGGCCGGGCGCTGGCGATGATGCGCGGACAGGAAGCGCGTTTGCGCGTGGCTCAGGATGAGGCGATGCCCTATCAGCCGATCATCGAAAGCTTTGCAGCCCTGGCCGACAAATTTCCCAGCCTTGAAGTGCAGCTGACCAGTGCCGCTCAAGGTGATGTGGCGCGCAAACTGGTCGAGCGTCGGGCCGATCTGGGACTGTTGTTTTATCACGACCAGATCCCCGAAGCGCTTGAGCGCCGGGTGCTCGGCAGCGTCGAAATGCTCACCGTATGCGGCGTCGGTCATCCATTGGCGAAACAGGCGCAGGTTGATTGTCAGCAACTGGCGCAGCACCGTCAGTTGCTGATGTCCACCCAGTCCAGTATCTATCCCGGCAGTGAGCCGGCCAGCCCGCAGGTCTGGCGGGCCGACAGCTTCTATGTGATGGCCGAATGGCTGGTGCGCGGCCTCGGCTGGGCCTGGCTGCCACGGCACGTGGTGCAGTACCCGGCGTATCAGGACCTGATGGTCGAACTGGACAGCGAATGGACCCCGCCGGCGCTGGTTGTTGAGCTGGTCTGGCGCCGCGATGAACCCCTCGGCCCGGCGGCTCGTTGGCTGGCAGAACGTTTTGCCGTGCATTTGCGGGCGATCGGCGAAAAAAACGATAAACTCCGCCGCCATGAATAGAACTCTCTACACCGCGCTGTTTTACTTGGGGCTGCCATTGGTAGCGATTCGGCTGTGGCTGCGTTCGCGCAAGGCGCCGGCGTATGCCAAACGCATTGGCGAACGCTTCTCCCTCGGCCTGCCGACGATGAAGCCGGGCGGCATCTGGGTGCACGCGGTGTCCGTGGGCGAGAGCATTGCCGCAGCGCCGATGATTCGCGCCCTGCTGCAACGTTATCCACAGCTGCCGATTACCGTGACCTGCATGACCCCGACCGGTTCGGAGCGCATCCATGCCCTGTTTGCCAACGAGCCGCGCATCCAGCACTGCTATTTGCCTTACGACTTGCCGTGCGCGGCAGCACGGTTTCTCGATCGGGTCCAGCCGAAACTGGCGGTAATCATGGAGACCGAACTCTGGCCGAACCACATCCATCAGTGCGCCAAGCGCGGGATTGCGGTGGCGTTGGCCAATGCGCGATTGTCCGAACGTTCGGCCAAGGGCTATGGCCGCTTCCGGAAACTCACCCAGCCGATGCTCGCCGAGATGAGCCTGTTCGCGGTGCAGACCGAAGCCGAAGCTCAGCGCTTCCTTAACCTGGGTGCGCGTGCGGACACTGTCGAAGTGACCGGCTCGATCAAGTTTGACCTGACCATCGATCCGCAATTGCTTCTGCGCGCCACCGAATTGCGCGCGCAATGGCAGGCGCAGGAACGCCCGGTGTGGATCGCCGCGAGTACTCACGAAGGAGAAGACGAAGTGGTGCTGGCGGCCCATCGTCAGTTGCTGGCCAATCATCCCGATGCGTTGCTGATTCTGGTGCCGCGTCATCCAGAGCGTTTCAACTCAGTGTTCGCCTTGTGCCAGCAGCAGGGATTCGCCACGGTGCGTCGTTCCTCCGGCGAGCCGGTCACGGCTAATACGTCGGTGTTGCTGGGCGACACCATGGGTGAGTTGCTGTTTCTTTATGCCTTGGCGGACAGCGCGTTTGTCGGCGGCAGCCTGGTGCCGAACGGCGGGCATAACCTGCTGGAACCGGCGGCGCTGGCCAAACCGGTGCTGTGCGGCCCGCACCTGTTCAACTTCCTCGAAATCGCCGCACAATTGCGCAGCGCCGGGGCGTTGCAGGAAGTGGAGGATGCCGAAGGCCTGGCGCTGGCGGTGCAGCGGCTGTTCGAATTGCCGCGCGATGCGCAGCGAATGGCGGAGGCTGGGTTGAAAGTGATGCGCACCAATCAAGGCGCGTTGCAGCGGCTACTGGATGGGTTGGGGCGGTTGATCGACTTGACTTGATACCTGTGGCGAGGGAGCTTGCTCCCGTTCGGCTGCGAAGCAGTCGTCAGTCCGGCTTTCTCGGTGTGTCAGGAAACTGCGAGTTGCAGGAGTTGGGGCCGCTTCGCAGCCCAGCGGGAGCAAGCTCCCTCGCCACAGAACCGGTTTTTACTGCGTTGGATTTGCCTTCAACTGCGCCGCCGCAGCCTTCGCCAGATCCGGTGGCAGGAAGTCCTTGTCCGGGTTGTAGTCGGCCTTGAGATAACGCGCCAGGTCCTGCAAATCCCCCGGGTTCAACGTGCCGGCAGCCTGCTTCAAACGCAGGTTGTCGAGGATGTAGTCGTAGCGGGTGTTGTTGTAGTTGCGCACCGAGGTGTACAGCTGACGCTGGGCATCCAGCACGTCAACGATATTTCGCGTGCCGACCTGATAACCGATTTCAGTCGCTTCCACCGCACTCTGGTTGGAGATGATCGACTGTTTGCGTGCCTGCACCTGCTCGACGTCGGTGTTCACCGCCCGGTGCAGGTTGCGGGTGCTTTCCACGATTTGCCGGCGCAGGGATTCACGTTGCTGCTCGGACTGGTCCAGTTGCGCATACGATTGGCGCACCTGGGAGTTGATCAGGCCGCCACTGTAGATCGGGATGTTCACTTGCAGGCCCACCGTCGTTTGTTCGACGTTGCCGCCATACGGCTGGCCAAAGGCGTTCGGGTTGCCGAAGCCCAAGGCGTCGTTATCACCTTTTTCGTACTTCGCCACGGCATCGAGGGTCGGTGCATGACCCGCCTTGCGCTGCTTGAGTGTTTCTTCGGCAGCACTGACGGCGTAATTGCTGGCCAGCAAATTAAGGTTCTGCTTCGCCGCGGTATCGACCCAGGCCTTGGCATCATTCGGTGATGGCGGCAGGATCGGCAGTGTGTGGACAATGCCCTGGATCGAGTTGTATTGGCGGTTGGTCAGGGTGATCAACGCTTCGAACGCATCATCCACCTGGCGCTGGGCGAGGATCCGGTTGGCCCGTGCCGTGTCGTAGCTGGCTTGCGACTGCAGCACGTCGGTCTTGTCCGACAGGCCGACATCGAAGCGCTCGTTGGACTGGTCGAGCTGGCGTTTGAACGCCGCTTCCTCGGCCTTGGTCGAGGCCAGGTTGTCCTGGGTGCGCAGAACGTTGAAGTAGCTTTCGGCTGTCTGCAGGATCAGGTTCTGTTCAGTTGCCGAGAGTTGCAGCGCGGCCTGTTCGTTGACGTCCTTGGCGGCCTGGAACTGGAACCAGCGATCGGCACGGAACAGCGGTTGTGCCAACGTCGCTTGATAGGAATGAGCGTTACGGTTGGCGGTGGCCGAAGGCTGATCGATCGCGGTGCGCACGTTGGCGAGCTCGGCGCCGCCCGAGAGATTGGGCAGCAGCCCGGCGCGGGCCTGGGGCACCACTTCTTTCTGGGCACCGTATTGGGCGCGGGCGGCAGCCAGGTCGGCGTTGTTGTCCACCGCTTCCTGGTAGACGCTGACCAGATCGGTTTTGGTCGATAAGGGCGCTTCTGCTGCCCAGGCCATTCCATTGGACGCACAAGACACGGCAAGGGCCAGTGATAGGTTGCGCAGCATGAGGCCATCCCTAAAATTACGCTGATAATTTGAGCGCCAAGGCTACGGCGCGGCCCATACAGCGTCAAGGCGCAGCATGGCTTGGCGAGTGTAATTGTCGCCAAGCACGGCAACAATCCGGTAATTGCGCCATTCATCATGGTGTTTACCGCGGTGTTGGCGTTCTTTGCCAGTTGTGTCTAGACTGGCCGGGTTCTTGTCGGGGTGCCTTGCTATGAGGCTGAGATCGAATAATTTCGGATCCCGTTGAACCTGATCAGGTTAGCGCCTGCGTAGGGAACAAGATTTCTCGTCACCCGGCGAGTCCTCTTGTGCTTCGTCCGGGATGTTGTTCGACAATCGAACACCCCTCGAGCACTGAGCACAGCACCAACGGCTTCGTTATGGCTGATTGGTCGCGTCCATTCGTTACAGGTTCGCTCCGACAAAATTCCACTGCCTGGATGCTGTCTGGAGAGCCCGTGATGACGATAAAACTAAAAAACACTACGAACCTGAGTGACTCGGCCCAAGTCGATCAACAATCGGTTCAGCCGTTTACCCGCTCGCAAAAAATCTATGTCCAGGGTTCCCGCCCGGACATCCTTGTGCCGATGCGCGAAATCAGCCTCGACGTGACCCCGACCGACTTCGGCGGCGAGATCAACGCGCCTGTCGTTGTGTACGACACCTCGGGCCCGTACACCGACCCCAACGTCATCATCGACGTGCGCAAGGGCCTGGCTGATGTGCGCTCGCCTTGGATTGAATCCCGTGGCGACACCGAGCGCCTGCCCGGCCTGAGCTCGAACTTCGGCCAGGAACGCCTCGCCGACGCCGAACTCACCAAGCTGCGTTTCGCCCACGTCAACAACCCGCGCCGCGCCAAGGCCGGGGCCAACGTCAGCCAGATGCACTACGCCCGCAAAGGCATCATTACCGCCGAGATGGAATACGTCGCCATCCGCGAAAACATGAAGCTCGAAGTGGCTCGCGCCGCCGGGCTGCTGGACCAGCAACATGCCGGTCACAGCTTCGGTGCCAGCGTGCCGAAAATCATCACCCCTGAATTTGTCCGTGACGAGATCGCCCGCGGTCGTGCGATCATCCCGGCCAACATCAACCACACCGAACTGGAACCGATGATCATCGGCCGTAACTTCCTGGTGAAGATCAACGGCAACATCGGCAACAGCGCCTTGGGTTCGTCCATCGAAGAAGAAGTGGCGAAACTGACCTGGGGCATTCGCTGGGGTTCGGACACGGTCATGGACCTGTCCACCGGCAAGCACATTCACGAAACTCGCGAGTGGATCATCCGTAACTCGCCGGTGCCTATCGGTACCGTGCCGATCTATCAAGCGTTGGAAAAAGTCGGCGGCGCCGCCGAAGACCTGACCTGGGAGCTGTTCCGCGACACGCTGATCGAACAGGCCGAGCAGGGCGTCGACTACTTCACCATCCACGCCGGCGTGTTGCTGCGCTACGTGCCGCTGACCGCCAAACGCGTCACCGGGATCGTTTCCCGTGGCGGCTCGATCATGGCCAAGTGGTGCCTGGCACACCACAAAGAGAACTTCCTCTACACCCATTTCGAAGACATCTGCGAAATCATGAAGGCCTACGACGTCAGCTTCTCGCTGGGCGATGGCCTGCGTCCGGGCTCGATTGCCGACGCCAACGACGCCGCGCAATTCGGTGAGCTGGAAACCCTCGGCGAGCTGACCAAGATCGCCTGGAAGCACGATGTGCAATGCATGATCGAAGGCCCTGGCCACGTGCCGATGCAGTTGATCAAGGAAAACATGGACAAGCAGCTCGAGTGCTGCGACGAGGCGCCGTTCTACACCCTTGGTCCGCTGACCACGGACATCGCACCGGGATACGACCACATCACCTCGGGTATCGGTGCGGCGATGATCGGCTGGTTCGGTTGCGCCATGCTGTGCTACGTCACGCCGAAGGAACACTTGGGCCTGCCGAACAAGGATGACGTGAAGACCGGGATTATCACCTACAAGATCGCCGCGCATGCCGCCGATCTGGCCAAAGGGCATCCGGGCGCGCAGATCCGCGACAATGCCTTGAGCAAGGCGCGATTCGAATTTCGTTGGGAAGACCAGTTCAACCTGGGCCTTGATCCCGACACCGCTCGTTCCTATCACGATGAGACCTTGCCGAAAGATTCGGCCAAGGTCGCGCATTTCTGCTCCATGTGCGGGCCGAAATTCTGTTCGATGAAGATCACCCAGGAAGTCCGCGAATACGCGGCTAACCAACGGATCGAAACCGTCGACGCCGAAGTCGCCCAGGGATTGGCGGACCAGGCTGAGCGGTTCAAGCAGGAAGGCAGTCAGCTGTACAAGAAAATCTAGCCACGAGCGACAAGCGACAAGCTGCAAGAAGAAGCGGATTGCTTCTAACTTGTAGCTTGCAGCTTGAAACTTGTCTCTGCTCTTATTTGAGATAACACCCTTGAGCATTCAACCCGGCACTTATTCCCCCGACATCGCGGTGCCCATGGACAAACGTGTCTTTGGCGGTCGCGATCTGTTTTCCCTGTGGTTCTCCCTCGGCATCGGCCTGATGGTGCTGCAGACCGGTGCCTTGCTCGCGCCAGGTCTGGGCCTGTCCGGCTCGTTGCTGGCGATCTTCCTCGGCACCCTGGTCGGCGTTCTGCTGCTGGCCGCCGTCGGCGTGATCGGCAGCGACACCGGCCTGTCGTCGATGGCCGCGCTCAAGCTCAGCCTCGGCAAACGTGGCGCGAGCCTGCCGGCCGTGCTGAACCTGCTGCAACTGATCGGTTGGGGTTCGTTCGAAATCATTGTGATGCGCGACGCTGCCAGTTTGCTGGGTGCGCGGGCGTTCAGCGAAGGCAGCCTGCTGTCGAATCCGCTGCTCTGGACCGTGTTCTTTGGTGGTTTGGCGACCTTGCTGGCCGTCAGCGGTCCGTTGACGTTCGTGCGACAAATCCTGCGCAAGTGGGGTATCTGGCTGCTGCTGGCCGCGTGCATCTGGCTGACCTGGAACCTGTTCGCCAAGGCCGATCTGACCGCGTTGTGGGCACAGGTCGGTGACGGTTCGATGCCCTTCGCCGTGGGCTTCGACATTGCCATTGCGATGCCGCTGTCGTGGCTGCCGCTGATTGCCGACTACTCACGCTTCGGAAAGCGTGCGAAAAACGTGTTCGGCGGTACAGCGATTGGCTTCTTTATCGGCAACTTCTGGCTGATGAGCCTCGGCGTGGCCTACACCCTGGCGTTCGCGCCGAGCGGTGAAGTGAATGCCTTGCTGTTGGCACTGGCGGGTGCAGGCCTGGGCATTCCGCTGTTGCTGATCCTGTTGGACGAGTCGGAAAACGCCTTCGCCGACATTCACTCGGCGGCTGTCTCCAGCGGGATTCTGTTGCGCTTGAAAGTCGAGCACTTGGCGTTGGCCATCGGCGTGATTTGCACACTGATCGCGTGCCTGGCGCCACTGGCGCAGTACCAGAACTTCCTGCTGTTGATCGGTTCGGTGTTTGCGCCGCTGTTCGGCGTGGTGCTGGTGGATCACTTCATTCTGCGCAAACGCAGTGCTCAGGTGGCGTCAGCCGCGTTGCGCTGGCCGGCGCTGCTCGCCTGGTTGGGCGGGGTGAGCACCTATCATTTGTTGGCCAATCTGTATCCGGACATCGGCGCAACCCTGCCGTCGTTGATTCTGGCAGGGTTGCTCCAGCTAGTGCTGGGCCGGGCCTTCAGTTACGGCCGGGAAACAGCTCGGGCTTGAGAATACCGTTCAGGCGCGGGTAGGGGATCTTCAGTTCGACGTGGCCCAGCGCGTAAGGCGCGATGGTGCTCACTTCGTACTTGAGGATCACCCCGCCGTAGGTCAGCGCCACATTCTGGGTTTTCTGGAACGGCCACTGCTTCACGAACTCCGGTTCCTGATCGAGCTTGGTGCTGATCAGCCAGCTGTTGTGCGCCACTTGCGCGGCTTTCCAGAACGCCTCTTCCTGACCCGGCACCAACATGTCGGACAAGGTCAGCACTTTATGCTGCTGGCGCGAATAGTTGATGAAGCCGCGGCCTGGTGTGCCATGTGCGCCGCCGGTGTCCAGGTAGCTGGAAAACTCGACGATCACCAAGCCGTCATGCTGCTCACGTACCTTGGCTTGCAGGTAGCTGCTGTTACGCGGGCCAGCGGTGCGCAAAAACTCATCGCGATAGGCCGCCAGCGTCGGTGCCGCAGGGGCTTCGGGCGAGGTGCGGGTCATTTGCAGCAGGCGCTTTTCGACAATACCGTCAAGCTGAGGCTCGGCCGGGAAGCGCAGCGTATCGATGTTCACTAGCGGGCAGTCAGGCGTCGTGCAACCCGGTTTCAGCGTTTCGGTGGCGTCGCGGGTAGTTTCCAGCGGAGCTCGGTAGTTGGGTTGGAACAAACTCTGGCAGGCACCCAGGGTCAGGGCAATTGCGGCCACGGAGGCGATTTTAAAAAGCGACATGGGCGTCCTTCGTAAAACAGGGAAAGGCAAAAAGTTATCCGCTTCGACTCTCAACGAAGCAGTCAGTTCGCCACTAAGCTAATTAGAGTTGGTTTCGCCCTCACCGTCTATCTCGCTGACGGGAAAGGGGCTGCATCAAACGGCGCGGGCGCGTTAGGATGGCGCGAAGTCGAGGTTGGAGCCTCTTCATGGATTTGCAGTAAACGAGGATTGTCATGACTGATTTTGCCAACGCCATTCCGACCGCCGTTGATATCGTTCGGCGCGAAAAGTGCTACGAGGGCTTCTACAAGCTCGATCGTGTGCACTTGCGCCATGAGTTGTTTGCCGGTGGCATGAGTCGCGAGATCAATCGTGAAGTGTTTGTTCGCCATGATGCCGTGTGCGTGTTGCCATACGATCCGCAGCGCGATGAAGTGGTGCTGATCGAGCAGTTTCGCGTGGGCGCCATGGGCAAGACCGACAACCCGTGGCTGATCGAGCTGGTCGCCGGTCTGATCGACAAGGATGAAGTGCCGGAAGAAGTTGCTCACCGCGAGGCGCAGGAGGAAGCTGGGCTTGTGTTCGGGGCGCTCTGGCCGATGACCAAATACTTTCCATCGCCGGGCGGCAGCAACGAATTTGTGCACTTGTACCTGGGGCGTTGCGACAGCACCGGAGTCGGCGGTCTGCATGGGCTGGAGGAAGAAGCAGAAGATATCCGCGTTACGGTCTGGGCGTTCGAAGATGCCTTGCAGGCCGTCCGCGACGGACGTATTGCCAACGCGCCAAGCATCATTGCCTTGCAATGGTTGGCCTTGAACCGCGCTGAAGTGAGGGGGCTATGGTCGTAAACAAGCTGCGCGATCGTTACAGGGTGGACCTCGTGGGGCTGCAAGCCTCCTGCGAGGCCAACTACGCGCGCCTCATGCGACTGCTGCCGGACATGCGCAACGAACCCGAGGCACGGCGCATTGCCGTGACCCACGGCGACCAGATGCTCGGCGTACTGGCTCTCGAAGTGCTGCAGGTCTGTCCGTACACCACGACCCTGCAAGTGCGCCAGGAACACAGCCTGCCGTGGCTGCCGGTGCCGCAACTGGAAGTGCAGGTCTACCACGATGCGTGCATGGCCGAAGTGGTCAGCGCCGAACATGCACGACGCTTTCGCGGCATCTATCCTTACCCGAATGCCTCAATGCATCAGCCGGATGAAAAGGCCCAGTTGAATATGTTCCTGGGTGAATGGCTGAGCCATTGTCTGGCGTGTGGGCATGAGTACGCCGTTGTGCGCTGAGTGTGAACTGCGTCAGATTCACAGGTTTCCTCTTTTGATCGTCCCCCAGCATAATTGCGGCACTCATCCAATCCCGTGATTCAGCCTGGGAGAACGCCTTGCCGAGCGTATCCACATTGACCACCGCCGATTCGGCGTTGCTGGTGCAACTGTCCGACAGTCATCTGTTTGCCGAAGCGGACGGGAAGTTGCTGGGCATGAATACCCGGGACAGCCTGCAAAAGGTCATTGAGCTGGTGCGCCTGCAGCAGCCGCAGATTGACCTGATCGTTGCCAGCGGTGATCTGTCTCAGGACGGGACGCTGGAGTCTTATCAGCTGTTTCGCGACCTGACCCGGCAGCTCGATGCGCCGGCGCGCTGGATTCCTGGCAATCATGATGAACCGCGGATCATGGCCGAGGCGGCGGTGCAAAGCGCGTTGCTGGAGCCGGTGGTGGATGTCGGTAACTGGCGGGTGACTTTGCTGGATTCGGCGGTGCCGGGGTCGGTGCCGGGCTATTTGCAGGATGAGCAGTTGCAGTTGCTGGCGCGTTCGTTGAGTGAGGCGCCGGAGCGGCATCATCTGGTCTGCTTTCACCATCATCCGGTGTTGATCGGCTGTTTGTGGATGGAGCCTATCGGCTTGCGTAATCCTGAGGCCTTGTTCGCGGTGCTGGATCGCTTTCCGCAGGTGCGTGCTGTTTTGTGGGGGCATGTGCATCAGGAGGTTGATCAGGAGCGCAAAGGGGTGCGGTTGATTGCTTCGCCTTCGACTTGCATTCAGTTTGAGCCTGGGAGTGATGATTTCAAGGTTGGAGAGCAGGCACCGGGGTATCGCTGGTTGCGGTTGTTGCCGGATGGGCAGATTGAAACGGGTGTTGAGCGGGTCACCGGGTTTGATTTTCAGGTTGATTTCGGGTCGAACGGGTACTGACTTTTCATCTTGGTCTTGGCGGCCTGATAGCCGACCAGGTTCTTGTTTACCGGGTACATATCCGTTTCTGCGGTAACGGCGGCTGGCGGTTTCGCCCTTACGGCGAGTCCCTTTTGTCAAACGCCCGGAGTGCCGGCCCAGCCAAAAGGAACCAAAAAGTCTCGCCCCAAGCGTCCGGCCCCTCGCTAAGGCTCGGCGTTCCTTCGCTCCGGTATCCATCCGGGGACACTGCCCTCCGGTCTGCTTCGCGACGACCTACATGCAGCGTGTTCGACTGCGTCGAACGGCGCTGCGCGCCACTCCCCGGATGAACACCTCCACTCAGCCTCCCGAAAGGGGCGGGTGGATCAAGATCAAGAGCTGCAGGCGAGCTAACGCTCGGCCTGATGAGTGGTGAAGAGCGAAGCGTGTACAGCGAACCCCTTGTAGGAGCGAGGCTTGCCCGCGAAGACGACCTGACAGCCGACCAATCTCTTTTACAGGTACCCACATTCCCCTGTAGGAGCGAGGCTTGCCCGCGAAGACGGCCTGACAGCCGACCAATCTCTTTTACAGGTACCCCCATTCCACTGTAGGAGCGAGGCTTGCCCGCGAAGGCGGCCTGACAGCCGACCAATCTCTTTTACAGGTACCCCCATTCCACTGTAGGAGCGAGGCTTGCCCGCGAAGACGGCCTGACAGCCGACCAATCTCTTTTACAGGTACCCCCATTCCACTGTAGGAGCGAGGCTTGCCCGCGAAGACGGCCTGACAGCCGACCAATCTCTTGCAGGTACCGACATTCCCCAGTAGGAGCAAGACTGCCCGCAATGGCGTCTACCCAGCCCCTCATGCCCGCCATGCATATCCCGATCCCCCCGACTCCCTGTAAACTCCGCGTTCTTTACCGACGCACAGGGAGCTCAAATGTCCGGTTCGATCCTTTATATCCACGGCTTCAACAGCGCGCCTTCGTCAAAAAAGGCCACGCAGTTGGTGCAAGTGATGGACCGCCTGGGTTTGAGCGATCAGTTGCGCGTTCCTGCCTTGCATCACCACCCGCGCGAAGCCATCGGTCAGCTGAACAAGGCGATTGAAGAGCTTGGGCGGCCACTGCTGGTAGGCAGCTCACTCGGCGGCTACTATGCGACTCACTTGGCCGAGCGCCATGGCCTCAAGGCCCTGTTGATCAACCCTGCCGTCAGTCCGCACCGGATGTTTGACGGGTATCTGGGGACGCAGAAAAACCTGTATACCGATGAGGCCTGGGAATTGACCCACGACCACGTGACGGCCCTGGCCGAGCTGGAAGTGCCGGCGCCCCAGGATCCGCAGCGGTATCAGGTGTGGTTGCAGACCGGCGACGAAACGCTGGACTATCGCCTCGCCCAGCAGTATTACCGCGCCTGTGCCTTGCGCATCCAGGCCGGCGGCGACCATAGTTTCCAGGGTTTTGCCGCGCAACTGCCGGCAATGCTGAGTTTTGCCGGTATCGGCGCAGATTTGTATCAGGCGATCGATTTCACAGCACTGTGAGTCGTCGTCTCTTTTTCACAGAACACTTTTTTGACAGGCGGACGACGAGACCCCATGGCCACTCCCAGCGCTAGCTCTTATAACGCAGACGCCATCGAAGTCCTCTCGGGCCTCGACCCGGTGCGCAAACGCCCCGGCATGTACACCGACACCAGTCGGCCGAACCACCTCGCCCAGGAAGTCATCGACAATAGCGTCGACGAAGCCTTGGCCGGGCACGCAACCTCGGTGCAGGTCATCCTGCACGCCGATCACTCCCTGGAAGTCAGCGATGACGGCCGTGGCATGCCGGTGGACATTCACCCGGAAGAAGGTGTGTCGGGCGTCGAGCTGATCCTCACCAAGCTTCATGCGGGTGGCAAGTTTTCCAACAAGAACTACCAGTTCTCCGGCGGTCTGCACGGGGTGGGTATTTCGGTGGTCAACGCTTTGTCGACCGAAGTCCGGGTGCGCGTGAAGCGCGACGGCAACGAATACCAGATGACTTTCGCCGACGGTTACAAGAAAACCGAGCTGGAAGTGATCGGCACCGTCGGCAAGCGCAACACTGGCACCAGCGTGTTCTTCGCCCCGGACCCGAAGTACTTCGATTCACCGAAATTCTCCATCAGCCGCCTCAAGCACGTGCTCAAGGCCAAGGCCGTTCTGTGCCCGGGGCTACTGGTCAGTTTTGAAGACAAGGCCACCGGCGAGAAAGTCGAATGGCATTACGAAGACGGCTTGCGCTCCTACCTGGTTGACGCCGTCAGCGAATTCGAACGCCTGCCGGACGAGCCGTTCTGCGGCAGCCTGGCCGGTAACAAGGAAGCGGTCGATTGGGCGCTGCTGTGGTTACCGGAAGGTGGCGACAGCGTGCAGGAAAGCTACGTCAACCTGATCCCGACGGCGCAGGGCGGCACTCACGTCAACGGTCTGCGTCAGGGCTTGCTCGATGCGATGCGCGAGTTCTGCGAATTCCGCAGCCTGTTGCCGCGCGGTGTGAAGCTGGCGCCGGAAGACGTCTGGGAACGCATTGCGTTCGTGCTGTCGATGAAAATGCAGGAACCGCAGTTCTCCGGCCAGACCAAGGAACGTCTGTCGTCCCGTGAAGCGGCGGCGTTCGTTTCCGGTGTGGTCAAGGATGCGTTCAGCCTGTGGCTCAACGCTCATCCGGAAACCGGCATGCTGCTGGCGGAACTGGCGATCAACAACGCCGGCCGTCGTCTCAAGGCCAGCAAGAAGGTCGAGCGCAAGCGCATCACCGCCGGGCCGGCATTGCCGGGCAAACTCGCCGACTGCGCCGGGCAAGACCCGATGCGTTCCGAGCTGTTCCTGGTGGAAGGTGATTCCGCCGGCGGTTCGGCCAAACAAGCGCGGGACAAGGAATTCCAGGCGATCCTGCCGTTGCGCGGCAAGATTCTGAACACCTGGGAAGTCGACGGCAGCGAAGTGCTGGCCAGTCAGGAAGTGCACAACATCGCCGTGGCCATCGGTGTCGATCCGGGCGCGGCGGACATGAGCCAGCTGCGTTACGGCAAGATCTGCATTCTCGCCGACGCCGACTCCGACGGCCTGCACATCGCCACCTTGCTTTGCGCTTTGTTCGTCCAGCATTTCCGCCCGCTGGTGGATGCCGGTCACGTTTACGTCGCGATGCCGCCGCTGTACCGCATCGACCTGGGCAAAGAGATTTACTACGCCCTCGACGAAGCCGAGCGCGATGGCATTCTCGATCGCCTGGTGGCCGAGAAGAAACGCGGCAAGCCGCAGGTCACCCGATTCAAAGGCCTGGGTGAAATGAACCCGCCGCAACTGCGCGAAACCACCATGGACCCGAACACGCGGCGTCTGGTGCAGTTGACGCTGGACGATTTCGAAGCGACCTCGGAAATGATGGATATGCTGCTGGCGAAGAAACGCGCCGGTGACCGCAAATCCTGGCTGGAATCCAAAGGCAACCTCGCCGAGGTTCTTGGCTGATGCGGGCTGGCTTTGCCCTGGCGTGTGCGTTACTTCTGACCTCCGTTTCGGCGCTTTCCGAACCGGCACCGCAGTTGCGCCTGTTGTCCGAGCATCCCGTCGACGGCATGCGCGGCGGCAATCTGTCGGGGCTGGCCCAGTGCGGCAAAGACTTGTGGACGGTCTCCGATCGCGACGATGACCAGATCTACCGTCTCGATACCCGCGACACGGTCTGGCAGGCCGAAACCGTGGGCATCGGCGTGCCGGCGGTGCCGGACAGCGGTTTGCCCTGGGGGTTGCGTTCGCGGGCCTGGGTCGCGGCGTTTGTACGGGGCGGGGACCTGGATTTTGAAGGCATCACTTGCGACAGCGCCGGTAATCGCTACATCGTCAGCGAGTCCCATGCCGCGATCCTGCAAGTGCCGCCCGTTGGGCCGTCGTCCTGGCTGAAGATCTCGCCGATGCTGGTTCGCGAAGCTCGGGCCAGTGGCATGCTGTTGCAGTTCAATGCGCTGTTCGAGGGGCTGGCGATCAATCCGGCGGGCGATCAATTGTGGCTCGCCGCCGAGCGTCAAAGCCGTGGCTTGTTGCTGATCAAGCGCAAACAGACGGTGTGGGATTGCGACGGTGGTTGCGTGCTGCTGAGCGAGGCGGGGAAAGAAATGCAGCCGGCACAGTTTCCACGGGCCAAAGCCGTGACTCGGGACTTTGCCGATGTATCGCTGTTCAACGGCAAGCTGTTTACCCTTGAACGCAACGCTTACCAGATCTGCCGCCGCGACCCGGAGACGGCCAAGGTCGAGCGCTGCTGGTCATTTGCCGATGAAGCCTTGCAGGAACACCGCCGCTATCAAAATCCGTTTGGTCTGACTGAAGCGTTGATTGTCGACGCCGAGGGTGCCTGGGTCGGCACCGACAACAACAACGATGCCCGCGCCGATGGCGAGGTTCGCCCGGTCGTTTGGCGCTTCGCCGCGCCTGAAGGTGGCTGGAGTGCCAAGCCGTGAGCCAGCAAACGCCGGGAAAGCGTGCCGGTCGGGTGTTCATGCTGCTGGCCTGGTGCGCGGCGCTGTTCCTGGCGACGCGGTTTTTCGGCCAGTGGGAGGATCGGCAGCAAAATCCCAATGTGGTCGTCAGCTCGGAGCAGGGCGAAGGTTTTATTGAAGTGAAACTGGCCAGCAACACCCAGGGGCACTTCGTCGCCAGCGGCCAGATCAATGGCCAGCCGGTGGATTTCATGCTGGATACCGGGGCAACCGATGTGGCAATCCCGGCGCAAATGGCCGAACGGCTGAAACTGGAACAAGGCTTCGGGGTGACCCTGAGCACCGCCAACGGTCGTACCGAGGGTTATCGAACCCGCGTCGACCGGCTGCAACTGGGCGACATTGTGCTGCGTGATGTGCGCGCCATCGTCGTGCCAGGCCTGGATGGCAAGCAAGTGCTGCTCGGTATGAGCGCGCTGAACAAACTTGAATTTACCCAGCGCGGTGGCACCATGCTGCTGCGCCAGACAACGAACCGATGAGGCCCGCATGAGCGACTCCCTTGATCTCAGCCTGGACGGTGTAGAACGCCGGTCACTGGCTGACTTCACCGAAAATGCCTACCTCAACTACTCCATGTACGTGATCATGGACCGTGCCTTGCCGCATATCGGCGACGGCCTGAAACCGGTACAGCGGCGCATCATCTATGCGATGAGCGAGTTGGGGCTGGACGCCGATTCCAAGCACAAGAAATCGGCGCGTACCGTCGGTGACGTGCTCGGTAAGTTCCACCCGCACGGCGACTCGGCGTGCTACGAAGCCATGGTTCTGATGGCCCAGCCGTTCAGCTATCGCTACACGCTGGTCGACGGCCAGGGTAACTGGGGGGCGCCGGATGATCCCAAGTCCTTCGCCGCCATGCGTTACACCGAGGCGCGGCTGTCGCGTTATTCCGAAGTGCTGCTCAGCGAACTGGGCCAGGGCACGGCGGACTGGGGGCCGAACTTCGACGGTACACTCGACGAGCCGCTGGTGTTGCCGGCGCGTTTGCCGAATATCCTGCTCAACGGCACCACCGGCATCGCCGTGGGCATGGCCACCGACGTACCGCCGCACAACCTGCGCGAAGTCGCGACAGCCTGCGTGCGCTTGCTCGATGAACCCAAAGCCACGGTCGAGCAGCTCTGCGAGCACATTCAGGGCCCGGATTACCCGACCGAAGCGGAAATCATCACGCCTCGTGCCGATCTGCTGAAAATGTACGAAACCGGCAAGGGGTCGGTGCGCATGCGCGCCGTGTACCACATCGAAGACGGCGACATCATCGTCACCGCGCTGCCGCATCAAGTCTCGGGCGCCAAGGTGCTGGAGCAGATCGCGGCGATGATGCAGGCCAAACCGTCCAAAGCCCCGCAGATCGCTGACCTGCGCGACGAGTCCGACCACGAGAACCCGTGCCGGATCGTGATCATTCCGGGCGCGCGGAAGAACTTTGACCACGATGCGCTGATGCAACACCTGTTCGCCAGCACCGAGCTGGAGTCGAGCTACCGGGTCAACATCAACATCATTGGCCTGGACGGCAAACCGCAGCTGAAAAACCTGCGGGCGCTGCTGGTCGAGTGGCTGGAATTCCGCGTTCAGACCGTGCGTCGTCGTCTGCAATTCCGCCTCGACAAGGTCGAGCGTCGCCTGCACCTGTTGGACGGTTTGTTGATTGCCTACCTCAACCTGGATGAAGTGATTCACATCATCCGTACTGAGGAACACCCGAAAGCCGCGCTGATCGCACGGTTCGCCTTGAGCGAAATCCAGGCCGACTACATTCTCGACACCCGTTTGCGTCAGTTGGCGCGACTGGAAGAGATGAAGCTGCGTGCCGAGCAAGATGAGCTGCTCAAGGAACAGGCCAAGCTGCAAGCCCTGCTGAGCAGCGAAGCCAAGCTGAAAAAGCTGGTACGTACCGAGCTGATCAAGGACGCCGAAACCTACGGCGACGACCGTCGTTCGCCCATCGTCGAGCGCACCGAAGCCAAGGCCCTGACCGAGCACGATCTGCTGCCGAACGAGAAAGTGACAGTCGTGCTGTCGGAAAAAGGCTGGGTGCGTTCTGCCAAAGGCCACGAGATCGACGCCACCGGGCTTTCCTACAAGGCCGGGGATGGTTTCAAGGCGTTGGCACCGGGTCGCTCCAACCAATTTGCAGTGTTTATCGACTCCACCGGTCGCAGTTATTCGGTGGCGGCCCACACACTGCCATCGGCCCGTGGCCAGGGCGAGCCGTTGACCGGCCGTCTGACGCCGCCGCCAGGGGCGAGTTTCGAATGCGTGCTGATGCCGGAAGACGATTCGCTGTACGTGATCGCCTCCGATGCCGGATACGGCTTCGTGGTCAAGGGTGAAGACCTGCAAGCCAAGAACAAGGCGGGCAAGGCGTTGTTGAGCTTGCCGAACAACTCGAAGGTCATTCTTCCGCGCCCGGTGACCGATCGCGAGAACAATTGGCTGGCCTCGGTGACCACCGAAGGTCGCCTGCTGATCTTCAAGATCAGTGATCTGCCACAATTAGGTAAGGGCAAAGGCAACAAAATCATCGGGATCAACGGTGAGCGTGTGGCCAGTCGCGAAGAATATGTCACGGACATCGCCGTACTGCCGGAGGGCGCCACGTTGGTGCTTCAGGCCGGAAAACGTACGTTGTCGCTGAAAGCGGACGACCTCGAACACTACAAAGGTGAGCGTGGTCGTCGTGGTAACAAACTGCCACGTGGCTTCCAGCGGGTCGATGCGCTGCTCGTCGAAAACCTCAATTAAGCGGCCTAGAGCGCTCGATCTGCGATTTAACGCGTAGATCGACGCTTTGCCGCTGGAGTCGGAACGCATATTCACGGATGATATGGCCTTTCAAGCGCCGGCGTGGCCGAGCGTTCTTCATATTTATTGAGTATTTTCACTGTGGTTAGCCTTGTGGCAACCACCTGGATGGGACGATGACTGCTCTGCGCCTTCCTTTTATTTTGATGCTCGCTGGCGTTCTTGGCCTGGCGGGTTGCAGCGTTCACCAGCCGGTGTCGCTGTATCAGCTGGACAGCGGAAGTCCGGTTCAGCCTGCGCAAAGCGCCGGCATGGCGGTATTGCTCGGCCCGGTAACGCTTGCGGATTACCTGCAACGCGAAACCTTGTTGCAGCGACAGCCGGATGGCAGCCTTCAGGCGTCGACCGACGGTCGTTGGGCTGGAAGCCTGTCGTCGGACGTTGATCAGCTGTTGCTGCGTCAGGTGGCGGGCCATCTGGACAGTCAGCGGGTTGTGCTGGCGCCTGCGACCCTCGGCTTCACGCCGGATGTCCAGGTGCTGCTGACGATTACTCGTCTGGACTCGGGCGAATCGCAACCGGCGATCCTGGATGCGCAGTGGCGTCTGATCGACCGTCGTGGCCAGGTTCGCGATAACCGCATCATTCACCTGCAGGAGCAGCACGCAGGCGGCACGGCGGCTCAGGTTCAGGCTCAGGGGGTGTTGCTGCAGCGTCTGGCCGAGCAATTGTCCGTGGCGCTCAAGCCACTGGCTAATCAGCCGCCGATCGCTGAAGCACCCAAAAAGCCTGCTCCGAAGCCAGTGGCTCCCGCGGCAGAGCAAGAGCAACAGCCGAAGATCCCGATGGCCTCGCCGATCCGGACCGATATGGAAGTGTTCAGGTTCTAAGCCTGGATTGATCCAAGAACAAAGCCCGCAGTGATGTGGGCTTTGTTGTTTCTGCAGGGGGCAGATATCTGTCGCTTGTCCTGGCCTCTTCGCGAGCAGGCTCGCTCCCACAGATCCTGCGTCGTTCGCGCGATAGGTGTACGACACAAAACCTGTGGGAGCGAGCCTGCTCGCGAAGAGGCCGGGACAGGCAACAAAAAAGGCCGCAGACGATCACTCGTCTGCGGGCTTCTTCACTTCTGGGTTTAAGGCTTACGCCCGACGCTCATGCATCCGCGCCAGTTGTCGCTCCAGCATCGACGGATAAGGCTCCATCAACCGCTCCACACAGCACGCACCCTCAGGGCTGGCAATCGGGCGGATCCGCGCACGCTGGCGTATCAGCGCGTCGTCACCGATCTTGCGCTCCACCAGCAGCAGGTTGCGGCTGTGTTGCGACAAGGCCAGGGCATCCTGAGCGGCTTCGGTCAGCAGCAGGTCGATCTGGCTCAGACCGAATAGCTCATCACCCAGCGTCAGGCCCAGCTGCAATTGCAGGGTGATGCCGCTGTCTGCAACTTCAATCTGCAACTGATGACCCAAGGCTCGCAGCAATTCACCGCAGCAGATTGCGTTGGTCAGGTAGTCGTCGCCGCTGTCTTCGGTGTGGAACAGCATCAGCGTGCTGCCATCGTTCAGGGTGTGCAGTTCGCTCTGATAGAGCGAAGCTGCCTGATCGAGGCAGTCGCGATAGCGTTTCAGCAGTTCTTCCAGGCGGGTGCGAGGCAGACGACGCAGTTGATCTTGAGCGCCCAGTTGCACGGCCAGTACGGCGCTGTGCTGCGGCACGTTCGAAATCACCGGTTTGGCGAGCGGTTTAGGCGCAACGTCGGCCGATTCATCACGCAAGTCAGCAAACGCATCGTCGTCATCGTCGTCTTCAACGGTGCTGACACTGCGCCGTGGCGCTGGCTTGAGGCCAGCCACAGGTTTGCTTTCATCGAAACTCGGATCCCGCAGGTTGCGCACTTCGAAGGACGGCTCGTTATCGTCGGCGTCTTCATAGTCGCTGTCGTCGAATTCCGGCTCCGGCACGGGTTCCGGTTCGGCCGGCTCCGGCGCGAAGTTGGCGTGCAGCTGACGGGCCAGGTCGCCGATCTCGTCCTGGCGCTCGGTGGCCGGGGTGTATTCGTCGATATTGCGCAGCCACACGCGCAGTTGCAGCAGCGGCGTGGAGATGTGCCGGCCCAGGCGCAGGCTCAAGGCCAGGGACAGGGCCAGCAGAATCGCACTCAAAATGCCCATGCTTTGCAGGCTGATGGTCATGGGCTGCTGGAACTGATCCATGTCCAGGCTGATGCGCAGTTGCCCGGCGGTGACGTCCTGGAACGTGATCTTGCTCTGGTACATGCCCTCGGCTTCGCCCAGCAGGCTGTGCTTGGGGCGCTGACCGGCTTCGGCGAGGATGCGGTTATCCACGCTGTAAATGGCGGCGTGGGCCACCAGCTTGTTTTTGGTCAGGTTGTTGAGCAGCACGTTGAGGCTGAGGATGTCGTTGGACACCAACAGCTCCGTGGCGGACGTGGCAGTTTGCGTAGTCAGGCTTTCACCCAGCGCATCGGCCTGCTCGTGCATGGCCTGCTTGAACTGCAAACCCATCACGCAGGCGTAGATCACCAGGGCCAGAGCGACCAGGATCACGTTATGGCTGGCGATGCGCAATGCAATCGGTACACGGCGGTGGCGCAGTGCACGGAAGATCAGCAGAAAGAAGTTATCGGTTTTTACTGGCGTGGGCCGGTTCACTTGAGCTCGGCTCTTTTGTCCGTGAAGTTGACGCGCAGTATAGCGACAGGCCCTAGACCGGCAAAGCGCTCACGGTGCCCGATGGTCACTGAAAGTGGGTAGAATGCGGTTTTTTTCCACTTGCGGGGGTGCGCCTTGCGCGAAATCGTCCTGATAAACATCACGGGAGTCGACCGACCGGGTCTGACTGCGGCCATTACCGGCGTTCTGGCCCAGGGTGGTGTGAACATTCTCGACATTGGTCAGGCGGTGATCCACGACACCCTGTCGTTCGGCATCCTGGTTGAAATTCCTGATACCGAGCAAGGCAAGTCGGTGCTCAAGGACATCCTGTTCAAGGGGTACGAGCTCGATCAGCAGGTGCGATTCACCCCGGTGTCCGAAGGGGATTACCAGCAGTGGGTCGGCAATCAGGGCAAAAAGCGCCACATCGTGACGCTGTTGACCCGCAAAGTAACCGCCGGACAGTTGCAGGCCGTGAGCTCGATCACCGCCAAATATGGCCTGAACATCGACCACATCGATCGCTTGTCCGGGCGCATGCCGTTGGACACCCCGGCCGACAAGGGCAAGGGCTGCATCGAGTTTTCCGTGCGCGGCGAAGCGGCTGACCCGCAGGCGCTGCGGGCTGAATTCCTCAGCGTCGCCCAGGAACTGAACGTCGACATCGCCTTTCAGGAAGATTCGCTGTTTCGCCGTAACCGCCGCCTGGCGGTATTTGACATGGACTCGACGCTGATCGAAGCCGAAGTCATCGACGAACTGGCCAAGGCCGCGGGCGTGGGCGATCAGGTGTCGGAAATCACCGAGCGAGCGATGGCCGGTGAACTGGATTTTCGCGCGAGCTTCAAGGAACGCCTGGCCTTGCTCAAGGGGCTGGACGTCAGCGTGCTGGATTCGATCGGTGCTTCGTTGCGCCTGACTGAAGGCGCCGAAACCCTGTTTGCCGAGCTAAAGCGCCTGGGCTACAAGACTGCGATTCTGTCGGGCGGCTTCACCTACTTCGCCAAGCAATTGCAGGCCAAGTTGGGCATCGACTATGTGTTTGCCAACGAGCTGGAAGTGGTCGACGGCAAGGTCACCGGTGTGGCGGTCGAGCCGATTGTCGATGCGCAGCGCAAGGCGGATCTGCTGAAGGAGCTGGCGCACAAGGAAGGTTTGCGCCTGGAGCAGACCATTGCGGTCGGCGACGGTGCCAACGATTTGCCGATGCTGGCAATTGCCGGCCTGGGCGTGGCGTTCCGCGCCAAGCCGCTGGTGAAGCAGTCGGCAAAGCAGGCGATTTCCACCCTTGGATTGGATGGCGTGCTGTATCTGCTGGGCTTTCGGGACCGTGACGGGCAGCTCTGAGTCTCCCCAGGGCTGAAAGGCGCTTGTGGCGAGGGAGCTTGTCGGATCGCCGCACCGTCCCGCTGGGCTGCGAAGCGGCCCCGAAAAAGGACTGCTACGCAGTCCATACGGGAGCAAGCTCCCTCGCCACAGGTATTGGATTCACCCTCAGAGCGACTTCCACAACGAATCGAAATCCTCCTCGACGCCGCTCCCCGCGGCGTTGTCGTTTCTGCTCGCCTCCAGCGAACGGTAGGCAAACTGATTGAAGCTGTTGGTGCTCGCCACCCGCCGATCCAGCCCGGCGCGGCGTTCCTGGCCGTTGGTGTTGATCAGCACTTTGCTGCCTTCCTGAAAGGGCAGGCGCGGAGCGAGCAACGTGGCGGGCAGGTCGATGGCGCTGATTTCCGGCAGCAACAGGCCGCGCAGATATTGACTGTGGTCGTCCCGCGTTCGCACCAGTTGCAGCCCGCAAGGCTCGGCGTAAGGCGCGACCTGCTCGATCCCCATTTGCGTCCCGCCGCCGCGCACCTGACGAATCCAGCGCACCACCGCAATACTCCAGCCCTGATTGGCAGAGTCCTGGATGCCGATCATTTCGCCAGCCTGCAACTCGGCGGGCACCGCGTCGGGCCACGCCAGGCAATAACCGCCGGGGCTGTGGTTGATGACCGGCAGGGCGTAAGTCGGAAAGTGCCGATTGTTATCGGCCGCCTCCTGGCCGTCGTCGCTCTGGAGGTGCGGGTATTCAATTTCTTCGTAGGGCAGCAAGGTATCGGCGCTGCCGTGGGGGGCGGCGTCGAACGCGTGGTGCCATTGGTCCTTTCCCTGGTTCGTCGGGGACGCTGCCGAGAACTGCGCGAGTCGAGTACCGGGGTTTTTCAGAATATCGCTGAACGAACGTTGCCCGCCCAGGTAGAAGTGCAATGCGCTCATGCCCACACACAAGGTCAAGGTGCCTTGGCCAACCGTGCGCTGAAAACTGCGCTCGGCCGCCTGGCCCCAGGCAGCGTGCAGGTGTTGCAGGGTATCCAGGCTGAGCCCGGTCGGTACCGGCAGCGGCGGTGTGCCGTCATTGCCTTGCAGATGCGCTTCGATGGCGGCGACCAGCGGCTGCGGATCAATCCCCAGCAAACCGGCCTGCTGCTCGGCCCTGAATTTCGAACGATAGCGCGGCCCGGTGTCGAGGTCCGCCGCGACGGCAAACAATCCGTCTGCGGGTTGGCCGGGTTGCAACTTTATCCATTGGCTCCAGGGCTCCAAGACCTCGGCGAGCCGGGCGATCTGGTTCTGGCGCAGTTGATTGCAGCGGGACGCGCCCAGCAGCAGGGCGGTTACATAAGTCTGTTCGACGCTCAGGGTTTTGGTCTGGCTGGCCAACTCATCGCGCAGGCTCAGGTGCTGGAGTTTGAGTGCGCAGGCGATCCGATACAGCTGATGCAGCTCCAGCCACAGGCCTTCCGGTACCGGGCAATACAGTTGAGTCGAGCGAATCAGCGGCCCGTTTAGGCAATGGATCGCCCGCTGTAACGCTTGGGTCAGCAGCGATGCTCGGTCCTTGCTGAAGCGCGGGGTGATGCGCACGACGATCTGTTTGTAACCAATCGCCAAATGATTTTGCAGGGCTTGGCAGAGGTTGGCGATCTTGCGCGAACGCTCGTCGAGCACTATCGCCTGGTGCAGGAAATGCCGTTCAAGGTGTTTGCAGACGTAATACACCTCGGGTCGCAACAGTTCGAGCAGTTGCAGGCGATTGTCGCTGGGGGTGAGCAGCTGGTTGAGTTCGCTCAAGCCTTGATAGAGCAGGCGAGCGGTTTCACCGATGTTTGCTTTGGGCAGGTTGGCGATCCAGCGCTTGAGGTCGCGTGGCGTCGGTTCACAGAATGTCAGGCGCAATTGAGCCGGGATCGGGGCGCGTAGCAGCAGGTGAGGGCTGGTTTCATTCATGCCGTAGAAAAACTCCAACCGGGAAATGGGCAGTGAATGATCTGACTGTAGCAGTTACGGATGTCGACCGTTTGTCTGTCAGTCGAGTGCTGCCCGGGCGTACTACTAATCTGACACACGTGCGACTGGATACGCACGGTCGTGCGGCCTGCTGCCTACGCAGGGCAGGTCTCTTGTAACTTCAAGGAGATGAGGTTCATGTCTAGATACGTAGTGGCAAATCAATGGGGCGGTAGTTCGGCACCCTGGCATCCGGGCGGAGACTGGACGTTGGGTGCGAGGGACAACCAGAACGTGGTCGCGATCGAGATCAAATCGGGCGATGGCGGGAAGAGCTTCACCGGCACCATGACTTACGCGGGTGAAGGTCCCATTGGCTTCAAGGCTCAGCGCACGGGCCAGAACCAGTACAACGTGGAAAATCAGTGGGGCGGCAACGACGCTCCATGGCATCCGGGTGGCAAGTGGGTCATCGGCGGCCGTGATAATCAGAACGTTGTGGCGTTGAGCGTCACCTCCAGTGATGGAGGGAAAAACCTCAGTGGCACCAATACCTACGCCAACGAAGGGCCGATCGGCTTTCGTGGGCAGATAGAGTAACGGCGCTACCGAAATGTCCGCCCCTTCGAAGACGTTCGATGGGGCGGATTAGCCAATCAGGCTGCTGGCAGGCCCAGCGCCTGGCCCATTTGTACTGGCGACAGGGCGCCGAGCCCTTCAGCCCACTTCACCTGATCCGGCCCGAACAGCACCACAGCGGTCGAACCCAGCTTGAAGCGACCCAGTTCCGCACCTTTTTCCAGATGGATTGGCGCGCGGGCGGCTTCGTCGTAACGGAAGGTTTTCAGCTCGCGTTTCGGCGGTGTCACCAGCCCGGCCCACACGGTTTCAATCGACGCCACGATCATCGCGCCCACCAGCACCACGGCCATCGGCCCGCGCTCGGTGTCGAAAATGCACGCCACACGTTCGTTGCGGGCAAACAGTTCCGGCACGTTTTCGGCGGTGGTCTGGTTGACCGAGAAAATCCGGCCCGGGATGTAGACCATCTCGCGCAGGGTGCCGGCCAGCGGCATGTGCACGCGGTGGTAGTCTTTCGGCGACAGGTAAATCGTCGCAAAGTCGCCGCCCATGAACGGCGCAGCATTGGCGGCATCACCGCCCAGCAATTCCAGCACGCTGAAACTGTGGCCCTTGGCCTGGAACACGCGGCCATGTTCAATCGGGCCGAGTTGGCTGACCGCACCGTCGGCCGGGCTGAGAATGGCGCCCGGGGTTTCATCGAGCGGGCGAGCGCCGTCTTTCAAGGCACGGGTGAAGAACGCGTTGAAGTGCTCGTAAGCCGTCAGGTCTTCGACCAGCGCCTGGGACATGTCCACCTGATAGCGCTTGGCGAACCAGGCGGTAAAGGCATTCTTGAACCAACGCACGCGGCATTCGGCAATGCAGCCGGCCAGTCGCGAGAGCAAGTGGTGAGGCAGCAGGTATTGGCTGAGGATAAACAAACGCTTATTCATGGACTGTCCTTAAAAACCTTAAATCTCTACGGGCGTATCGGGGTGGTTGCCCCATTCGCCCCAGGAGCCGGCGTAGCCTTTGACCCGCGGATAACCGAGGGATTTGGCCACCAGATAAGTGAAGCCAGAGCGATGGTGAGTCTGGCAGTGGGTAATGACTTCTTTGTCTTTGGTGATACCGAGTTGTTCCAGGATCTGCGGCATGTCCGTGCGGATGCGCAGGTTGCGCGCTTGATCCATGCCGGCCGTCCATTCGAAATTCACCGCGCCGGGAATGTGCCCGGCCTTGGCTGCCAGGACTTTCTCGCCGGAGTATTCCAGTGGGCCGCGCGCGTCCCAGATCGCCAGGTCGGCGGCACCGAGACGGCTTTGCAGGTATTCGCGGGTGGCGGTCGGCTCGTCGTGCAGGGTCAACGCCACCGGGCCGCCAGCGGGGGCCGGGATCTGGATCGACATGGGCATGCCTTCCGCCAGCCAGGCTGTCAGGCCGCCGTCGAGATAGTGGTAGTTGCGATGGCCGATGACATCGAGCAGCCAGATAAAGCGCCCGGCCCAGCCGCCGCCTTCGTCGTCATAGACCACGTAGGTGGCATTGGCGTTATGTCCCAACTCACCGAACAACGTTTCGAGTGCCGCTTGCGGCGGCATCAGCCCAGGCGCAGGCGTCTGGCCGAGTTGTGTGCGTTTGGGATCGACAAAGCGTGCACCGGGAATATGCCCTTCGGTATAGCGGGCACTGCTGGTCAGGTCCACCAGAATCAGTTCGCGGGACTCAAGGCGAGGGAGCAAGTCACTCGGCTCGATGACCAGCGCCAAGCCAGAGAAGTCAGACATGTGAGGTCTCCAGAGCACAAAAGGGAGGATTGTAGCGCAGCATTCATTGACCGCGCTGGCTAAAGCTATGGAGTGCCTTTTCAATGCACTGCGCGGTTTTACCGAAGGCTTGCACGGTGATTTCCGAGAATGGCCCGCCGCCCTGATCCGCCACAACGACCATGATCACCCGACCATTGTTGACCAGCGAGCGCAGCAGCAGGTGTTCGCCGCGAAACTGCGCACGCAGGCTGGCGGGTAGCAGCGCCGAGAACTGGGCGTTGTTGGCCGGGGTCAATCGCACCTGGGCCTGTTGCGAGAGCAACCGTTGCAGCACGGTGCTCTGACTCACGACCAGGTTTAGCCCCGCCGCTTCCTTCGCCAGCCCGGCTGTTTGATGCGCACGCAAATTGGCGTGAGTGCGGTCAGCCATCAATATCATCACTCGACGCATACCGCATGCGACCAGTGCGTCCCGGGCCGACGTGGTCAAGTGCATCGCATTGGTGAAGCGGCTCGGCTCAACCAGCAGTTCAGCACATTGTCTACGCCATGCCGTCAGGTTTTCGGTGGTCGGCGCTGGTGCCGGCAGCAACCCGGCGTGAATGCGGTTCACGCCCGAGGGCCAGATCAACGCTACGGCGGGGTGCCAGATGTCCGGCATGGCGTGCTGGTGCGCGCTGTTCACGGCTTGTTGATGCAGTTGCTGCTGCACGTCGCTCATCGGCATTTGCAGGTAAAGGCTGGTCAGGTATTGCCAGCGCTCGCTGTGCGGGCTGTCCCAGGCCTGTTGCGCCGACAGTGCCAGCCCATTGGCCAGCAACACGGTATTGGCCGGTTGGTTGAGCCAACGACGCAAGGTCGGATCGTCATCGAGGCGATTTTGCTGGCGCAAGGGATGCTCGCTGTCCCGGGCAATACGCAGGACTTTGACCAGTTCGCGCTGCTCGTTGAGCAGCAGGCGATAACCTTGCTGCACCCAGATTGGCAGGCGCCAGATGTCCACCAGCGCCTGGCAGATGTCCAGCAGGCGAACGCCGAACAGGTCCTTTTCGACTTTGCGCGCTGACTCGCCTTTATGAATGACCCGCAGTTCCCATTCTTCGAGCAACTGCGGATGAGTCAACGCCATCGGCCAGAGCGGCGAGAGAAACAGCAGGCTGCCCCAGTGGATGTCCTGCCAGAGCCGCGCCAGGCGAGCGGCAAAAAAACCGTTGGCCTGTTGGGTCGCGTGCTGGCTGATCATCTGTATCTGACGCAACGCCACCGGGATCTGTGATTGCGGTTCGGCAGGCAACCGGGCGAGCAATTCCTCGGTGCGTTTCAACCCGAGACGATTGATCGCCACCTCAAGGTTTTCCGCCGGGTCGGTCATGCTGCCGTGGGTATGACGATTGGCTTCACGAATCACGCTCAAGGCCAGGGCCGGGCTGTCCTGCAACAATTCGGCGATGTCGCGAATCGAGCTGCGGTTGTCGGCGAGGGCCTTGCAGACACGGTCGTGACTGTCTTGCGGAACCGGCAGACGCACGCCATCGAGAAGCTTGACCCAGCCTTCAAGAGTGGTTGGTTTTGGGATCGGGGTGTTCGTTTCGTTAGCCATGGTTGGACGTGATCATCGTCTGCATTACCTATGCCCAGAGAGGGCTAAATTAGCTTTTCGCTTGAACTGGCTATAGTCTGGCGCAGTTTTGCCGATAAGTAGAAGAAGAGATTTTTTAACTTCCGAATATGACCTTGAACCCGACTCAGTAAGTGCTCTCCTACCTATGGCTAAAATAATCGGCATCATCGTCGTATTCGCGAGCGTGCTCGGCGGATACGTGCTTTCCCACGGCAAGATTGCCGCCCTGATTCAACCTTTCGAGGTGTTGATTATCGGTGGTGCGGCCCTCGGTGCATTCCTGCAGGCCAACCCAGGTCACATGTTCAAACTCGTTCTCAAGAAAGCCTTGGGGATGTTCAGCTCGCGCTTCAACCACACGTTCTATCTGGAAGTGCTGGGCCTGATCTACGAGATCCTCAACAAGAGCCGCCGCGAAGGCATGATGGCGATCGAAGGCGACATCGAAGACGCCGCCGCGAGCCCGATCTTCGCCAAGTACCCTGCGGTTCTGAAAGATGACCGCATGACCGCCTACATCTGCGATTACCTGCGCATCATGTCCTCCGGCAACATGGCGCCCCATGAGCTCGAAGGTCTGTTCGACATGGAACTGACCAGCCTCAAGGAAGACCTCGATCACCCGTCCCACGCCGTGAACGGCATCGCCGACGCCATGCCTGGCTTCGGTATTGTCGCGGCCGTATTGGGTATCGTGGTGACCATGGCCTCCCTGGGTGAAAGCGATCAGAAAATGATCGGCTTACACGTGGGTGCGGCACTGGTAGGTACTTTCTTCGGTATTCTCGCCGCCTACGGCTTCTTCGGCCCGCTGGCCCATGCCCTGGCCCACGAAGCCAAGGAAGAGCTGAACGTCTACGAAGCCATCAAGGCTTCGCTGGTTGCTTCGGCTTCCGGCATGCCGCCATCGCTGGCAGTGGAATTCGGCCGCAAGGTTTTGTACCCGGCGCACCGTCCTAGCTTCGCTGAGCTGGAACAAGCGGTTCGCGGTCGCTAAGTCATGGAAAACAACCAGCCGATAATCATCAAACGCGTAAAAAAATACGCGGCCGGACATCACGGGGGCTCCTGGAAAATCGCCTTCGCGGACTTCGCGACGGCGATGATGGCGTTCTTCCTGGTGCTGTGGTTGCTGTCCACCGCCACGCCGGAACAGAAGATTGCCATCGCCGGTTACTTCAAGGACCCGGTCGGTTTTTCCGAAAGCGGCACGCCATACATCATCGATCTGGGCGGCTCCCCGACCCTGGCGCCGGAGAACACCCTCAACCCTGAGGTGAAGTCTCAGCCGCAGCCGGACCGAGTCACCGTCGACACCGACCAGGTCGAAGGCATGGCCGAACAGGTGGAGAAGGAACGCCTGGAACTGTTGCTGCAAGAATTGCAGAACAAGGTCGATGAAAACCCGCAGCTGCAAAAATTCAAGGACCAGATCCTGTTCGAAATCACACAGGACGGCTTGCGCATCCAGATCATGGACGCGGAAAACCGGCCGATGTTCGACTCAGGCTCAGCGCGTCTGAAACCGTATTTCGAAGACATCCTGCTGGCCATGGCCGACACCATCAAAGCGGTGCCGAACAAGATCAGCATCAGCGGCCACACCGATGCCAAGCCGTACTCGGGCACCGGTGATTTTGGTAACTGGGAACTCTCAGCCAACCGTGCCAACGCCGCCCGCCGTGCCCTGGTCGCCGGCAGCTATCCGGATCAGCAAGTGGCGCGGGTGGTCGGTTATGCCTCGTCGGCGCTGTTCGATCGCGAGAACCCGTTCAACCCGGTCAATCGCCGGATCGACATCGTGGTGCTGACCAAAAAGGCCCAACGCGCCATCGAAGGTTCGCAAGGCGCTGAACCGGCACCTGCGCCAACGCAAGGGCAGGGAGGTCCGGGCGAAGTGCCGGCCACGCCGATCGATCCGAACGCATTGCCGGCGGATAAACAACCGCTGCCGGCCCATGAGCTTCGTGAGCGATTGAATATCTTCGAAGACCCGGCACCGAAACCGGCGGAGCCGCCGAAGCAGTGACCCATAACAATCAAGCCGACAGAGATGTCGGCTTTTTTGTGCGGCTTTCACGGGTTTGGACGTCACTGCATTTTTAGCGTGGACATAGTCCCTGTGGGAGCGAGCCTGCTCGCGAAGGCTTTGTGTCAGGCGACGGGGGGGCGGTGTACATATCCATTTCTGCGGTAACGGCCGCCCATGGATCATGTTCGTGGCATCACGAACATGATCACGGCTACTTAATAACTGGTTTCGGGCAGGCTGGCGATGATCGAGCGATAGCTGTTCATCCGTTGCTGCTGCACGCGGCCTTCTTCCAGCGCCTTGAGCAGGGCACAACCCGGCTCGCGGTCGTGCTTGCAGTCGCGGAAGCGGCAGGTGCCGATCAAGTCGTTGAACTCGATGAAACCGGCTTCGACGTCGGCACGGCTGACGTGGCCCAGACCGAATTCGCGGATACCCGGGGAGTCGATCAACTCACCGCCACCGGGGAAGTGGAACAACCGCGCGGTCGTGGTGGTGTGGGTGCCCTGGCCGGACAGCTCGGACAGCGGGCCGACACGGGCTTCGACTTCCGGCAGCAGGCTGTTGACCAGCGAGGACTTGCCGACGCCGGACTGGCCGACGAATACGCTGATGCGTCCGTCCAGCTGCTTCTGCAGCTGTTCCATGCCGTTGCCGTGGTGCGCCGAGACCTCCAGCACCGGGTAACCCAGCGTGCGGTAAACCGCCAGCAAGGCATTCAGCGCCGGGGCGTTCTGCTCGTCGATCAGGTCGAACTTGTTGAGCAGCAGCAGCGGACGAATCCCGGCGTGCTCAGCAGCGACCAGGTAACGGTCGATCAGGTTCGCGTGCGGCTCGGGCAGCGGGGCGAAGACGATGACGATCATATCGACGTTGGCCGCAACGGGTTTGAGCTGGCCACGGCTGTCCGGACGGCAAAGTTCGGTTTTACGCGGCAGCTGCGCCACGATTACCCCGATGCCTTGGTTGCCGGCACGCCAGACCACCTGATCACCGGTCACCAGCGCCGGCAGGTTGGCGCGCAAATGGCAGCGGAACACTTCGCCGGCCAGTTCGCCCTCAAGGGCTTCGACTTCGACCTGCACACCGAAGTGCGCGATCACCAGGCCCGTCTGTTCCGGACCCAGGTCGCCGCCCTCAAGTGCCTCGACAGCCGAGGACTCGCGTTTGGCGGCGCGGGCAGCGCGTTCACCTTGGATCTTTTCGATGCGCCAGTTTTGACGACGATTGAGTTGGCGTTTGGCCATGGGTGTTCCGTATCAAGAATGCAGCGATTAGGTAAAACGGCCGCGAGTTTAGCACGCCCGGGCGCCGCCCTAGGCTAAACTGCGCAGCATTGCCTAGGAGCCGACACATGCAAAACCCGCAGAATCTGATCTGGATCGACCTGGAAATGACCGGTCTGAACCCTGATACCGACGTCATCATCGAAATGGCGACCATTGTCACCGACAGTGACCTGAACACCTTGGCCGAAGGGCCGGTGATCGCCATTCACCACAGCGACGAGATCCTCGCCGGCATGGACGAGTGGAACACCCGTCAACACGGCGGCTCGGGCCTGACCCAACGGGTGCGCGACAGCCGCATCAGCATGGCCGAAGCCGAGGCCGAGACCATTGCCTTTCTGGAGAAATGGGTGCCAAAGGGCAAGTCGCCGATCTGTGGCAACAGCATCTGCCAGGACCGTCGCTTCCTTTATACCCACATGAAATCCCTGGAAAGCTACTTCCACTACCGCAACCTCGACGTGTCGACCCTGAAAGAGCTGGCCGCACGCTGGGCACCGGACGTGCGCGACAGCTTCAAGAAAGGCAGCACCCACCTGGCCCTGGACGACATCCGCGAATCCATCGCCGAGTTGCAGCACTACCGCAAGCATTTCATCAAGTTCTGAAGGGTGTCGGGCCTTTGTGGCGAGGGAGCTTGCTCCCGCTCGGCTGCGAAGCAGTCGTAAAACCTGCAAATGCGGTGTGACTGGAAGAATGCCGGGGAGCGCTTCGCGCTCCAGCGGGAGCAAGCTCCCTCGCCACAGGTTGCGTGTAATGCGTTCTCTTGCCCTCTTTTGGTGCCGGGACTAAATGGCTAGACTGCGCGCCTTTCTGCAAGGACCGCCACCATGTTGCTGATGCTCTACCTGATCGCCATCACCGCCGAAGCCATGACCGGTGCCCTGTCCGCTGGTCGTCGCGGCATGGACTGGTTTGGTGTGGTGCTGATCGCCTGCATTACGGCGTTGGGCGGCGGTTCGGTGCGCGACGTGCTGCTCGGTCACTACCCGCTGACGTGGGTTAAACACCCGGAATACCTGGTGCTGACATCGATTGCAGCCATGTTCACGGTTTTCGCTGCGCGCTGGATGCGTCACTTGCGCTCACTGTTTCTGGTGCTCGACGCCGTGGGGCTGGTGGCATTCACCCTGATCGGCTGCATGACCGCCCTGGAAATGGGTCACGGCATGCTGGTGGCCTCGGTCAGCGGCGTGATCACCGGGGTGTTCGGCGGCATCCTGCGCGACATCTTCTGCAACGACATCCCGCTGATCTTCCGCCGCGAACTCTACGCCAGCGTCTCGTTCGCTGCGGCGTGGTGCTACATGCTGTGCATCTACCTGCAATTACCCGGCGAACAGGCGATTTTGATCACGTTGTTTGGCGGTTTCCTGTTGCGGTTGCTGGCGATTCGTTTCCACTGGGAAATGCCGAAATTCGTTTATAACGACGAAGCCTGACGCTCGGCGTGTTGTTTCAGCGCCCACTCGACGTGTTCCCGCACCAGCTCCGACGGATAGTCGCGCCGCGCTTTCAACGCTTCCAGCACCGGAATGCTCGAGGGTGCGTTCCCTAGCCCCACGGCGAGGTTACGCAACCAACGCTCGTAACCGGCACGGCGCAATGGTGAGCCTTCGGTGCTGCTGAGGAACCTGTCCTCATCCCACATGAACAGTTCGGCCAGTTCGGCGTTGTCCAGGTTATGCCGTGGCTTGAAGTCGCTTTCGCCGGACGGGCGAGCGAAGCGGTTCCACGGGCAGACAATCTGGCAGTCATCGCAACCGAACACCCGGTTGCCGATCAACGGGCGCAAGTCTTCAGGGATCGCGCTTTTCAGTTCGATGGTCAGGTAAGAAATGCAGCGCCGGGCGTCCAGCACATAGGGGCCGACGAAGGCGTTGGTCGGGCAAATGTCCAGGCACGCAGTGCAGCGCCCGCAATGTTCGGTGCTGTGCGGTGGATCGACCGGCAGCGGCAGATCGACAAAGAGTTCGCTGAGAAAGAAGTAACTGCCGGCCTTGCGATTCAACACCAGGGTGTTTTTGCCGATCCAGCCCAGGCCGGCCTTTTCTGCAATGGCCTTTTCCAGCACCGGCGCGCTGTCGACGAAGGCGCGGTAGCCGAACGGCCCGATGACCGCCTGAATTTTTTCTGCCAGTTGTTGCACACGTTTACGGATCAATTTGTGGTAATCGCGGCCCAAGGCATAACGCGATACGTAGGCTTTTTCCGGTTGGGCCAGCAATTGCGCCATTTGGGTATCGCCGGGCAGGTAGTCCATGCGCAGGGAAACTACGCGCAACGTACCGGGGACAAGCTCTTCGGGATGCGAGCGTTTGCTGCCGTGGGCGCCCATGTAATCCATTTCGCCGTGGTAGCCGGCCGCCAGCCAGCGCTCCAGGTGCTGCTCATGCTCGGCCAGGTCGAGGCCGCTGATGCCGACTTGCTGAAAGCCCAGCTCGCGGCCCCAGTCCTTGATGGATTGGGCGAGGGCGGGCAGGTCTGTAGTAATAGCGGGCATGAGGCGAGAGAAACCGGAGCTGAGGTGCGTATAATTCTGCCAGACATCGGAGCCCGAAGACGCATGCCGCACACTAAAGATGATTTACCCGACGCGCTGTACAGCGCCGCGCACGTGCGAGCCCTCGATGCGAATCTGATCGCGGCCGGCACGCCGGGCTTCGAATTGATGCAGCGTGCAGCGCGAGCGACCTGGCGTGGACTCGTCCGTCAGTGGCCGTCGGCGAATGAATTGACCGTCGTGGCCGGTCGCGGCAATAACGCCGGTGACGGTTATCTGGTGGCGGTGCTGGCGCGACGTGCCGGTTGGCATGTCCGGGTCTTGGCGGCTGGCGATCCCCAGCGTTTGCAGGGGGACGCGGCGCTGGCCCATGCCGAGGCGGTGTCCGAGGGCATTGCGGTTCAAGCCTTCACTGCGCAGTCGGAATTGCGTGGAATTGTGCTCGACGCCTTGCTCGGTACCGGTTTGACCGGCGAAGTGCGAGAGCCCTTCGCCAGCGCGATCACCGCAATCAACGCCAGTGGACTGCCGGTGGCGGCGGTGGATATCCCTTCGGGTTTGTGCGCCGATACGGGGCGCATATTGGGCACGGCTGTCCGAGCTGATCTGACCGTGACCTACATTGCCTTGAAGGTGGGATTGTTCACGGGTGACGCGGCGGATGTGGTCGGCGAGCTGGTGTTCAACGATCTGCAAGCCAGCGCCGAGTCGTTTAACGGGGTCGACATTGATGCACGGCGCCTGACAGCCGGTAATTTGCCGCGTCTGGCAGGCCGCGCGCCAACCGCCCATAAAGGCAAGTTCGGTCACGTCTTGCTGATCGGCGGTGATCGTGGCTTCGGCGGTGCCATTCTACTGAGCGCGCAGAGCGCTTTGCGCAGTGGTGCGGGCATGGTGTCCGTGGCCACACGCAGTGAACATGTGCCTGCGGCGTTGGCGAGAATTCCTGAAGCGATGGTGTTGGGCACTTCCTCGGCCAATCAACTGATGGGGCTGCTGCAAAAGGTTTCCGTGTTGGTGGTCGGCCCGGGCCTGGGTCAGGCTGCCTGGGGGCGCAGTCTTTTGTCGGCGGCGGCCAACGCGCCGTTGCCGCAAGTCTGGGATGCCGATGCGTTGAATTTGCTGGCTTCAAACCATGTGAGCTTGCCCAAGGACTGCGTGATCACGCCGCATCCGGGTGAAGCGGCGCGGTTGCTGGGGATCAGCACCGCCGAAGTCCAGGCTGATCGCCCGGCGGCAGCTCATGCATTGAGCAAAAAATATACAGCTGTTGTGATTCTTAAAGGCGCCGGCAGTCTGATCGCCAGCCCCGACGGGCGCCTGGCGTTGTCTCATCAAGGGCATCCGGCCATGGCCACCGCGGGTTTGGGTGATGTGCTGGCCGGTCTGGTCGGCGCGTTGCTGGCCCAGGGCATGGACGCGTTCAACGCTGCTTGTCTGGCGGTCTGGCTGCACGCCAATGCCGGCGAGCAACAAGGTAAATCGGGCCGCGGGCTGGCGGCCAGTGATCTGATCCCAGCCATTCGTCAGTTGTTGGAGGAGCAAGCACCGTGTCTGAAGTAACCCTGTACCTGGCCGATGAAGAGGCGATGACCGCATTTGGCGCACGCATCGCACAAACCACCCAAGGGCACGGTCTGATTTTTCTGGAAGGCGATCTGGGGGCGGGGAAAACCACGCTGTCACGGGGCATTATCCGTGGCCTGGGGCATGTGGGGGCGGTAAAAAGTCCGACGTTCACCCTGGTCGAGCCTTACGAAATCGGCGACATCCGGGCCTTCCATTTCGACCTCTATCGACTGGTTGATCCGGAAGAACTGGAGTACCTCGGTATCCGCGACTACTTCGAAGACGACGCGCTGTGCCTGATCGAATGGCCCCAGAAGGGTGCAGGCTTTTTGCCAAAGCCCGACCTGACCATTACCATTAGCCCGCAAGACAGCGGGCGTTCGCTGAAAATTTTGTCCCAGGGCTCGCGCGGCGAGTCGTGGTGTGCCGCTTTGGCATTGGAATCCAATTAAATGATGGGGTCAGGTATGCGCTTTCGCGCGATGGTAGCTGCCGTAGGGATGTTGTTTTTGGCGGTGACCGTCGACGCTGTGGCCGAGACTAAGGTCAACAGCGTTCGCCTGTGGCGGGCGCCGGATAACACACGGTTGGTGTTCGACCTGACCGGGCCGGTGCAACACAGCGTTTTCACCCTGACCTCCCCGGATCGGCTGGTGATCGACATCAATGGCGCCTCCCTTGGCTCGCCGCTGAACGTCAACACCTCGAACACCCCGATTACCGCCATGCGCTCGGCCCAACGCACGCCGACCGATTTGCGGGTGGTCATCGACCTGAAAAAAGCTGTTACGCCAAAAAGCTTCACCCTGGCGCCAAATGCCCAGTACGGCAATCGACTGGTGGTCGACCTGTTCGATAACGCCGCCGATGCCGCGCCAATACCGGCGCCGACCAATGTCGCGACGGTGGCGCCGGTGCCGGTCACGCCGGTAGAGCCTCCGGTGAAGCTGCCGCCTGCGCCTGCCGGCAAACGCGACATCATCGTGGTGATCGACGCCGGCCACGGCGGCGAAGACCCGGGTGCCTCGGGGTCTCGCGGTCAGCGTGAAAAAGACGTGGTGCTGGCCATCGCCCGCGAATTGCAACGCCAGGTCAACGGCATGAAAGGCTTCCGCGCCGAACTGACCCGTACCGGCGACTACTTCATTCCATTGCGCGGCCGTACCGAAATCGCCCGCAAGAAAGGCGCCGACCTGTTCGTCTCGATCCACGCCGATGCCGCCCCTTCGGCTGCGGCGTTCGGTGCGTCGGTGTTTGCCCTGTCTGATCGCGGCGCCACCTCGGAGACGGCCCGTTGGCTGGCCGATAGCGAAAACCGTTCCGACTTGATCGGCGGTGCCGGCAACGTCAGCCTCGACGACAAGGACCGCATGCTCGCGGGCGTGCTCCTCGATCTGTCGATGACGGCTTCCCTGACGTCCAGCCTGAACGTTGGTCAAAAAGTCTTGAGCAACATCGGTCGCGTCACGCCGCTGCACAAACAGCGCGTGGAGCAGGCCGGGTTCATGGTGTTGAAGTCGCCGGACATCCCGTCGATCCTGGTCGAAACCGGGTTCATCTCCAACGCCAACGAAGCGTCCAAACTGGCTGCCGCGAACCACCAGCAGGCGCTGGCCCGTTCGATCAGCAGTGGCGTGCGCCAGTTCTTCCAGCAGAACCCGCCGCCGGGCACCTACATCGCCTGGCTGCGTGATTCCGGCAAGATCGCTCAAGGCCCACGTGACCACCGGGTAAACCCGGGTGAGACGCTGGCGATGATTGCCGTGCGTTACCAAGTGTCTCCGGCCACATTACGCAGCGCCAATAACCTGAAAAGCGACGAGCTGAAAATCGGTCAGACCCTGACCATTCCCGGCACAGAACTGGCGTCCAAAGAATGAATCAGGTGTTGACCCATGCGGCTCGCATCGAGCTGCTCAGCCCGCGACTGGCGAACCAGATTGCCGCCGGTGAGGTGGTTGAACGCCCGGCGTCGGTGATCAAGGAGTTGCTGGAGAACAGCCTCGACTCCGGCGCCCGGCGCATCGATGTCGATGTGGAGCAGGGTGGCGTCAAGCTGTTGCGGGTGCGCGATGACGGCAGCGGCATTTCGGCCGATGACCTGCCGCTGGCCCTGGCGCGACACGCCACCAGCAAGATTCGCAACCTGGAAGACCTCGAGCAGGTCATGAGCTTCGGGTTTCGCGGTGAAGCCCTCGCCTCGATCAGCTCCGTGGCGCGTCTGACCCTGACGTCCCGGACCAAGGATGCCGACCAGGCCTGGCAGGTCGAGACCGAAGGCCGGGACATGGCCCCCCGGGTTCAACCCGCTGCCCACCCGGTGGGCACCTCGGTTGAAGTGCGCGATCTGTTCTTCAACACCCCGGCGCGGCGCAAATTCCTCAAGACTGAAAAAACCGAATTCGATCACCTGCAAGAAGTGATCAAGCGTCTGGCGCTGGCGCGTTTCGACGTGGCGTTTCATTTGCGTCACAACGGCAAAACCATCCTCAGCCTGCACGAAGCCCATGACGACGCGGCCCGTGCGCGGCGAGTGGCAGCGATTTGCGGTTCAGGTTTCCTGGAACAGGCGCTGCCGATCGAAATCGAACGCAATGGCCTGCATTTGTGGGGTTGGGTCGGGTTGCCGACGTTCAACCGCAGCCAGGCGGACTTGCAGTATTTTTTTGTGAACGGCCGTGCCGTGCGCGACAAACTGGTGGCCCACGCGGTACGCCAGGCGTATCGCGACGTGCTGTTCAATGGTCGGCACCCGACGTTCGTGCTGTTTTTCGAGGTCGATCCGGCCGGTGTCGACGTCAACGTGCACCCGACCAAACACGAAGTGCGCTTCCGTGACGGGCGTATGGTCCACGACTTTCTCTACGGCACCTTGCACCGCGCCTTGGGCGATGTGCGACCGGATGATCATCTGGCTGCGCCGGTGGCGACGGCGATCGTTCGGCCGACCGGTATCGATGCGGGCGAGTTCGGTCCCCAAGGCGAAATGCGCCTGGCGGCCAATGCCCTGCTGGAGCAACCTCAGGCGCAGCCGTCGTTCAATACGACGGCAGGCTCGGGCGCTGGCGCCGGTTTTCAGTATCAATACACGCCGCGTCCTCAGTCCGGCGTGCCAGCGGCTGAGGCCCAAGCGGCGTACCGGGAGTTTTTTGCACCTTTGCCAGAGGCAAATGCCGTCGCGCTCCCGGCCGGTCAGGATGATATTCCTCCATTGGGCTATGCATTGGCGCAGCTCAAAGGTATCTACATTCTCTCGGAAAACGCCCAAGGCCTAGTGCTGGTGGACATGCACGCCGCCCACGAACGGATCATGTACGAGCGCCTGAAAATCGCGATGGCCAGCGAAGGCCTGAGCGGCCAGCCGCTGTTGGTGCCGGAATCGTTGGCGGTTAGCGAGCGCGAAGGCGATTGCGCCGAAGAAAACGTCGCGTGGTTCCAGCGTCTGGGCTTCGAGTTGCAGCGACTCGGCCCGGAAACACTGGCGATCCGGCAGATTCCAGCCTTGCTCAAGCAAGCTGAAGCGAATCGATTGGTGAGTGATGTGTTGGCCGATCTGATGGAATACGGCACCAGCGACCGTATCCAGGCGCACCTCAACGAACTGCTTGGCACCATGGCCTGCCACGGCGCGATTCGGGCAAACCGGCGTCTGGCGCTGCCGGAAATGAACGGTCTGCTGCGGGACATGGAAAACACCGAGCGCAGCGGTCAATGCAACCATGGCCGACCGACCTGGACCCAATTGGGCCTGGACGATCTGGACAAACTGTTCTTGCGCGGTCGTTGATGAGCCAACTCCCACCTGCGATTTTCCTGATGGGCCCGACCGCAGCGGGCAAGACTGATCTGGCCATCGAACTCACCAAAGTGCTGCCTTGCGAGCTGATCAGTGTCGATTCGGCGCTGGTCTACCGCGGCATGGACATCGGCACCGCCAAGCCTTCGAAAGAGATTCTGGCCGAGTTTCCGCACCGTTTGATCGATATTCTTGACCCGGCCGAGAGCTATTCGGCGGCGGATTTTCGCCGTGATGCGCTGGAGGCGATGGCCGAGATCACTTCGCGCGGCAAAATTCCGCTGCTTGTAGGCGGCACGATGCTCTACTACAAGGCTTTGGTCGAAGGACTGGCAGAAATGCCGGCGGCAGATCCCGAGGTTCGTGCGCAGATCGAAGAAGAGGCTGCACGCCTTGGCTGGCAAGCCCTGCACGAACAATTGGCGCTCGTAGATCCGGTTTCGGCGGCGCGAATTCATCCGAACGATCCGCAGCGACTCAGTCGAGCGCTGGAAGTTTATCGCGTCAGCGGTCAGAGCATGACCGAGCTGCGGCTGAGACAAAGTGCGCAAAGTACTGAAGCAGCCGCTTCGGGACTGCAACAATTGCCCTATACTGTCGCGAACTTGGCCATTGCTCCGGCAAATCGCCAGGTACTGCACGAGCGAATTAAACAAAGATTCACAGTTATGTTGGAACAGGGATTCATTGACGAGGTCGTAGCCCTGCGTAAGCGAAGTGACCTGCATTCCGGGTTGCCGTCTATACGTGCGGTAGGCTACCGACAAGTCTGGGACTACCTGGATGGCAAGCTGACCCAAGCCGAGATGCAGGAGCGTGGAATCATTGCCACGCGCCAATTGGCAAAGCGTCAGTTCACCTGGCTGCGCAGCTGGGCTGATTTACACTGGTTGGACAGCCTGGATTGCGACAATCTGCCGCGCGCCTTGAAATACCTGGGGACCATCTCCATATTGAGCTGAGTCCTTGCAATTGCCGTCTATCCTTGGGGGTGTGACGGCCACAAGCCATCTGTTTACCTATTTTTTATATTGAATCCTTAAAGGAGTGCGGCACATGTCAAAAGGGCATTCGCTACAAGACCCTTACTTGAATACTTTACGTAAAGAGAAAGTTGGGGTGTCCATCTACCTGGTGAACGGGATCAAACTGCAAGGCACGATCGAGTCTTTCGACCAGTTCGTTATCCTGCTGAAAAACACCGTCAGCCAGATGGTTTACAAACACGCTATCTCTACAGTGGTGCCGGTTCGTCCAATTCGTCTGCCTAGCGCAACCGAATCCGAAGCAGGTGACGCTGAGCCAGGTAACGCCTGATAGGAGTCTCCTTTGTTCTTTGAGCGCCACGGTGGTGGTGAGCGAGTGATCCTCGTTCACTTGGATGGACAGGACCCTGAGGCGCGCGAAGATCCGCAGGAGTTTCAGGAGTTGGCTAATTCGGCTGGCGCCGAGACCGTTGCGTTTTTTAACGTGCCGCGTCATCGGCCAACCGCCAAATTCCTGATTGGCAGCGGCAAGGTCGAGGAACTTCGCGACCTGGTCCATGCCGAGAAGGCAGATCTCGTGATCTTCAATCACATCCTCACGCCCAGTCAGGAACGTAACCTCGAACGTGTTTTCGAGTGTCGCGTGATCGACCGCACGGGTCTGATTCTCGATATTTTCGCCCAGCGCGCCCGTACCCATGAAGGCAAGCTCCAGGTAGAACTGGCCCAGCTTGACCACATGAGCACCCGGCTGGTTCGTGGCTGGACTCACCTTGAGCGTCAAGGTGGCGGTATCGGCATGCGTGGCCCGGGTGAAACCCAGCTGGAAACCGACCGCCGTTTGCTGCGGGTACGCCTGCGACAGATCAAGGGCCGACTGGAAAAAGTACGCAGTCAGCGCGAGCAGTCGCGACGCGGCCGTTCGCGTGCGGATATTCCTACCGTGTCCCTTGTGGGCTATACCAACGCCGGCAAATCCACGCTCTTCAATAACGTGACGAAATCCGACGTGTACGCGGCTGACCAGTTGTTTGCCACGCTGGACCCGACCTTGCGCCGTCTGGAGCTCGACGACCTGGGGCCGATTGTCCTGGCCGATACGGTGGGTTTCATACGCCACTTGCCCCACAAACTGGTTGAGGCATTTCGGTCTACGCTCGAAGAGTCGAGCAACTCAGACCTGCTGTTGCACGTGATCGATGCGGCCGAGCCGGATCGCATGTTGCAGATCGAGCAGGTGATGGTGGTGCTGGGCGAGATCGGTGCCCAGGACTTGCCGATCCTCGAGGTCTATAACAAACTCGATTTGCTTGAAGGCGTTGAGCCACAAATCCAGCGCGACGAAAACGGCAAGCCCCAACGGGTCTGGCTGTCGGCGCGTGATGGCAGTGGTCTGGAATTGCTTGAGCAAGCCATTGCCGAGTTGCTGGGCGGTGATTTGTTTGTTGGCACCTTGCGCTTGCCGCAACGTTTTGCTCGACTGCGTGCGCAGTTTTTCGAACTCGGTGCGGTGCAGAAAGAAGAACACGACGAAGAAGGCATCAGCCTGCTGGCCGTTCGCTTGCCACGGGTTGAGTTGAATCGACTGGTGAGTCGCGAAGGTCTGCAACCGATGGAATTCATCGAACAACACACTTTGCAATAAAAGCCTGAAAAAGCGGTTGTGCCGCGGTGACAGGCATTCTGTAGCATTGGTCGGCGCGCCGTGGGTGCGTCTTTGCTTTATCAGATGGAGAGCGCTATGGCTTGGAATGAGCCGGGTGGCAACTCGAATAATCAGGATCCTTGGGGTGGCAAGCGCCGCAATAACGGCGACCGCAAGGGACCACCGGATCTCGACGAGGCCTTCCGAAAGCTGCAGGAAAGCCTGAACGGGTTGTTCGGTGGTGGTAAGAAACGCGGTGATGACGGCGGTGGTTCGGGCAAGAGTGGCGGCTTCGGCGGCCTGCTCGGCATCGGCCTGGTCGTGTTGGCGGCCGTATGGCTGTACAGCGCGGTCTACGTAGTCGACGAGCAGGAGCAAGCCGTGGTGCTGCGCTTCGGCAAGTACTACGAAACCGTCGGCCCGGGCCTGAACATCTACTTCCCGCCGATCGATCGCAAGTACCTGGAAAACGTCACGCGTGAGCGTGCCTATACCAAGCAGGGTCAAATGCTCACTGAAGACGAGAACATCGTCGAAGTGCCGCTGACCGTGCAGTACAAGATCAGCAACCTGCAGGACTTCGTGCTGAACGTCGATGCGCCGGAAATCAGCCTGCAGCACGCGACCGAAAGTGCCTTGCGCCATGTGGTGGGTTCCACCGCGATGGACCAGGTGCTGACCGAAGGTCGTGAGTTGATGGCCAGCGAAATCAAGGAGCGTCTGCAACGCTTCATGGATACCTATCGCACCGGTATCACCATCACTCAGGTGAACGTACAGAGCGCAGCGGCACCGCGCGAAGTACAGGAAGCCTTCGATGACGTGATCCGTGCCCGTGAAGACGAGCAGCGTTCGCGCAACCAGGCTGAAACCTACGCCAACGGCGTCGTGCCGGAAGCCCGTGGTCAGGCCCAGCGTATCCTCGAAGATGCCAACGGCTACCGTGACGAAACCGTCTCGCGCGCCAAGGGTGAGGCTGATCGCTTCACCAAACTGGTGAGCGAGTACCGCAAGGCCCCTGAAGTCACCCGCGAGCGTCTGTACCTGGACACCATGCAGGAAGTCTTCACCAATACCAGCAAGGTCCTCGTGACCGGCAACAAGAATGGCCAGAGCAATCTGCTGTACTTACCGCTGGACAAGATGGTCGAAAGTGGTCGCAACACCAGCACTCCGGTGACCGGTGCGGCAGCCACCAGCAATGAAGCGAATCCGCGTGCGGCAGCTGATCTGCAGCAACAGCAAGCACGTACCAGGGAGAGTCGCTGATGAGCAATAAATCGCTGATCGCCCTTATTGTCGGCGTCGTCGTGGCCATCGCTGCCTGGAACTGCTTCTACATCGTGGCTCAGACCGAGCGTGCGGTGCTGCTGCAGTTCGGTCGGGTGGTCCAGGCCGATGTTCAGCCGGGCCTGCATGTGAAAGTGCCTTACGTTAACCAGGTGCGCAAATTCGACGCACGCCTGATGACGCTGGATGCACCGACGCAACGCTTCCTGACGCTGGAAAAGAAAGCCGTGATGGTCGATGCCTACGCCAAGTGGCGCGTGAAAGATGCCGAGCGCTTCTACACCGCGACTTCCGGCCTCAAGCAGATTGCCGATGAGCGTCTTTCCCGTCGTCTGGAGTCGGGCCTGCGTGACCAGTTCGGTAAGCGTACGCTGCACGAAGTGGTGTCCGGTGAGCGTGATGCGCTGATGTCCGACATCACTGCCTCACTGAACAAGATGGCGGAAAAAGAGCTGGGTATCGAAGTTGTCGATGTCCGGGTCAAGGCCATCGATCTGCCGAAAGAAGTAAACCGCAGTGTGTTCGAGCGTATGAGCTCCGAGCGTGAGCGTGAAGCTCGCGAGCACCGCGCCAAGGGTAACGAGCTGGCAGAAGGCATTCGTGCCGACGCCGATCGTCAACGCCGTGTGCTGCTGGCTGAAGCCTATCGTGAATCTGAAGAGGTTCGCGGTGATGGTGATGCCCAGGCCGCTGCGATCTACTCCAAGGCCTACGGCCAGGATCAGGAGTTCTACGGTTTCTACCGTAGCCTGCGCGCCTACCGTGAAAGCTTCGCGAACAAATCCGACGTCATGGTCCTGGACCCAAGCAGCGACTTCTTCCGTTACCTGGAAAAAGCCAAGCCTTGATACGACGTTGACCTGAATCATCCCCCGCCTGGCGGCTAAAGCCTCGGGCGGGGTGATCCTTTGGGAAAACGTGTGTATGATGCGGCAGCCGGGAAATTCCCGGCTTTTTTGCGTCTGCACGTTTGATTGCTGTTTTTAGCGGGCGCCCGAGTTGAATGACTCGACAGGTTTTTCGAGGAAAGTGGTTGGCGAAGCCGGTTTCAGGCTTTTCGCCACGTTGTTTATGCGCGTGGTTTGCACATGCGCCGACCATTTTCTGCTTCACTCAAGGCTCGCCCAACGGCTGGCCGCCCGGATCATAGGGGAATGGCGTAATGGCAACGGTAGACCGCTGGCTGCTGCCAGATGGCATCGAAGAAGTACTGCCACCAGAGGCGGCGCGCATTGAAGTTGCGCGTCGTCAGGTGTTGGATCTGTTCCAGAGCTGGGGTTACGAGTTTGTCGTGACTCCCCATATCGAGTACCTGGAATCCCTGCTGACCGGCGCGGGCTCGGACCTCGATCTGCGGACCTTCAAGGTCATCGACCCGCAATCGGGCCGGCAGATGGGTTTCCGTGCCGACATCACGCCGCAAGTGGCGCGCATCGATGCGCACACCCTGCGCCGTGAAGGCCCGAGCCGCCTGTGCTATGCCGGCAGCGTGCTGCATGCCCAGCCGCGCGCCCTGTCGTCCTCACGCAGCCCGATCCAGCTGGGCGCCGAGTTGTATGGCGATGCCAGCCCGAGCAGCGACGTGGAAGTCATCAGCCTGATGCTGGCCATGCTGCAACTGGCCGATGTGCCGGATGTGCACATGGACCTCGGTCATGTCGGCATCTACCGCGGCCTGGCCCGTGCGGCCGGTCTGTCTGGCGAAGTTGAACAGCAGTTGTTCGATGCGTTGCAACGCAAGGCCATCGACGAGGTCATTACCTTGACCGAAGGCTTGCCTGCCGATCTGTCGGGCATGTTGCGCGCGTTGGTCGATCTGTGTGGCGGCCGTGAAGTATTGAGCGCTGCTCGCGAGCGTCTGGCGCATGCGCCAGCGCCGGTTCTGGCGGCGCTGGACGATTTGCTGGCGATTGCCGAGCGTCTGTCCACGCGTTTCCCGGAGTTACCGCTTTATTTCGACCTGGGCGAGTTGCGCGGCTACCACTACCACACCGGTGTGGTGTTCGCGGTGTTCGTACCGGGTGTTGGCCAGTCCATTGCCCAGGGCGGTCGTTACGACGACATCGGCGCCGACTTCGGTCGCGCTCGTCCGGCAACCGGCTTCTCCACCGATTTGAAAACCCTGGTGACCCTGGGGCGTGCTGAGATCAAGCTACCGTCTGGCGGTATCTGGATGCCTGACAGTACGGATGCGGCACTCTGGCAGCAGGTTTGTCAGTTGCGCAGTGAGGGTCAGCGTGTCGTTCAGGCGTTGCCTGGACAACCTTTGGCCGCCGCCCGTGAAGCGGACTGCGACCGGCAATTGATTCAGCAGAACGGGCTTTGGCAAGTATCGCCACTGGCTTCTTGAGTTTTCCTGTCGGCTGCGGCCGGCACCAAGTTTGCGCGAATGAGGACAAGTGTTATGGGTAAGAATGTCGTAGTCCTGGGCACCCAATGGGGTGATGAGGGCAAAGGCAAGATCGTTGATCTGCTGACCGAACATGCTGCCGCCGTAGTGCGCTACCAGGGTGGCCACAACGCGGGTCACACCCTGGTGATCGACGGCGAAAAAACCGTCTTGCACCTGATTCCGTCGGGCGTTTTGCGCGAAGGCGTGCAGTGCCTGATCGGCAACGGCGTGGTGGTTGCACCCGACGCTCTGCTGCGGGAAATCATCAAGCTGGAAGAGAAAGGCGTACCGGTGCGTGAGCGCCTGCGTATCAGCCCGTCCTGCCCGCTGATCCTGTCCTACCACGTCGCGCTGGACCAGGCCCGTGAAAAGGCCCGTGGCGAGCTGAAGATCGGTACCACCGGTCGCGGCATCGGCCCGGCTTATGAAGACAAGGTTGCACGTCGCGGTCTGCGCATCGGTGACCTGTTCCACCGTGAGCGTTTCGCCGCCAAGCTGGGTGAGTTGCTGGATTACCACAACTTCGTCCTGGTCAATTACTACAAAGAGCCTGCGATCGACTTCCAGAAAACACTCGACGAGTGCATGGAATACGCCGAGCTGCTGAAGCCGATGATGCTCGACGTCACCGCCGAGCTGCACGAGTTGCGTCGCGCTGGCAAAGACATCATGTTCGAAGGCGCCCAAGGCTCCCTGCTGGACATCGACCACGGTACCTACCCGTACGTCACCAGCTCCAACACCACCGCGGGCGGCATCGCTACCGGTTCGGGTTTTGGTCCGATGTACCTGGATTACATCCTGGGCATCACCAAGGCGTACACCACCCGCGTGGGTTCGGGTCCGTTTCCGACTGAGCTGTTCGACGACGTGGGTGCATTCCTGGCCAAGCGTGGCCACGAGTTCGGCGCTACCACCGGTCGTGCCCGTCGTTGCGGCTGGTTCGATGCCGTCATCCTGCGTCGCGCTATCGACGTCAACAGCATCTCGGGCCTGTGCCTGACCAAGCTGGACGTGCTGGACGGTCTGGAAACCATCAACATCTGTGTTGGCTACAAGAACCAGGATGGTGCAGTGATCGACGCGCCGACTGACGCCGACAGCTACATCGGCCTGGAGCCGGTGTACGAAGAGATGCCAGGCTGGACCGAATCCACCGTCGGTGCCAAGACGCTGGAAGAGCTGCCGCAAGCTGCTCGCAACTACATCAAGCGCGTCGAAGAGTTGGTCGGTGCGCCGATTGACATTATTTCGACGGGCCCGGACCGCAACGAAACCATCGTTTTGCGTCACCCGTTCGCTTAATAAGTTGTTGATGTAGAAAGCAAAGGGCCCTTGATTGGGCCCTTTGTCATTTATACCTGCCGGACGGCATGACCTTTGCTGTGATGTTGAATAAAAGCATCGCTTCCAGTGCGCCATCAATTTAATGGCGCCAAAGCAGAGGGATTCCAAGTGTCGGCCGTTCTCTCATTGTTACAAAGCCGTTTGTTGCGGCCTGTGTTCGTTACCCTTGGTATCGCCCTTTTGGTGCAGGTGCTGGTGGCTGTTGCTCTGACTCGGAGCACGGTGACTGCGCTTGAGGCTGATCTTGGTGTGCGTCTGGGTGTCGACAGCCAAAAACTGTCTGGAGAGCTTGAGCAGGCGGGGCGTGAAGTCACGTCGAGCCTGGACAACCTCTCTACCAGCACCCGTCAGCGACTCACCGCCGGCTTGTCGACTCGCTTGAAAGACGAGCAGGTGCAATTGCGTGCGACGTTGGAAAAGGATCTCAAGGATTCGGCCAACGACATGGCGCAACTGCTGGCCTCGGTCGCTCCGCGCGCCATGTGGGACAGCGACGTTCCAACCCTGTCCGAATTTGCCCGTCGAGCCCAGCGCAATCCCAACGTGTTGTTCGTGGTGTATGACGACGCGACGGGTCAACACCTGACGCGCTACCTCAACCGCGAAAACCCGATCAACAAGGCGCTGCTGGAGAAAGGCCAGGGCGAGCGTGCGCTGGACAAAGTGCTGGACGCGGCGAAGAACGATCCATCGGTCTACTACCTCGAAGCATCGATCAACCCCAACGGCGTGGAAATCGGCAAGGTCTTGATGGGTGTCTCGACCGCCTCGGTGGAAACTGATCTGGCGGCCCTGGATAAACGTTTTGCGGCGCTGATCGCCAGCGGAGATCAACTGGTTGGCGACAGCCTCAAAGGCGCGGCCGCCGACAGCGCCACGGCGATGCGTGCGCGTCTGACGTCTGCGCAGGCTACGGCCTCTGAAATGAAAGCCAACACCACCAGCACCGTGCAGGAAGCGGCGTCGACATTGCGCTGGCGCATCGGGATGTTCCTGGCGCTGGTCGGTTGCGGTGTGCTGCTGTTGCTCGCGGTGGTGCTGGGCCGTCGCGTGGTCAATCGCTTGAAAATGCTCATCGCCGCCATGGATGACCTGGCGGCGGGTGAGGGCGACCTGACCAAGCGCGTGCAGATCAATAGCAAAGATGAAATCGGCGATATGGCCGCGGCGGTCAACCGCTTTGTGGATAAGTTGCAGCCGATCGTGCGCGAAGCGGGCGATGTGGCCCAGCGTACCGGTGTGGAAATCGGCGCCATGACCCTGCGCAATGCCGGAGCTGATGCGGCGGCGGGCATGCAGCGTGATGAAGTGGCTGAGAGCCTGCGCGCGTTGTCGCAGATGGCCGATGAAGCCCAGTCGGAAAGCCACGCCATGCAGGCTGCGTTGCAGCAAGTGGTGGACATTCGTTCGGCCACCGATGAGAACACTCGAACTTCGGCGAAGGTCGGCAGCCTGATCGAGGCGTTGGCCGGGCAGGTCGATACCGGGGCGAAAGTCATCGAGCGTCTGGCGCAGCAGAGCGAGCAGATTGAAGTGGTGCTGACGGTGATTCACGGGATCGCCGAGCAAACCAACCTGCTGGCACTGAACGCCGCCATCGAAGCGGCGCGTGCCGGCGAAACCGGTCGCGGCTTTGCGGTGGTGGCGGACGAAGTCCGGGCGTTGGCGAGCAAGACTCAAAGCTCCACCGGCGACATCCAGGCGCACATCGTGGCCTTGCAGCAAGGGGCGCGTGAAGCGGTGGCAGCGATCGGCCAGGCCGGGCGTCAGGCCAATGAAGGTTTGCTGGTATTGCGTGACAGCGCACGGTTGCAGCAATCGGTGCAGGCATCGGTCGAGCAGGTGCATGCGGCGATTGGTCTGGCGACCCAGGCAGCGGCGCATCAGGCGCAAGGTGCGCAGGCGGTGCGCGGTCGGGTTGAGACGATTCATGCGCAAGCTGAGAAAGCGGCTCAGGCGGTGGTGGAAACCACGGCCAGCGGCAAGGTGCTGGATGGGTTGGCGGCGCAGCTGAAGGCAAGCCTGGGGCAGTTCAGGGCGTAAGACTTGTATTGGTTGAGCTGACGTCATCGCGAGCAGGCTCACTTCCACGGGATTGTGGGTGGGCACAGAATTTGTGACCACCTCAGATCAAATGTGGGAGTGAGCCTGCTCGCGATGGCGATCTCAACGGCTCAAATACATCCGGGTTGTTAACAGGTAAACCGGCAGCCCCGACACCAGAATCAACAACGCCGCATAAGGCGCCGCTGCCGCGAACTCCACGTTCGCGGTATGCGCCCAAACCTCCGTCGCCAGCGTATTGAGCCCGGTCGGACTCAACAGCAGCGTCGCCGTCAGCTCCTTCATCGCATCCAGAAACACCAGCGCAAACGCTGCACCCAGTGCTGGAAAGATGATCGGCAGCGTCACCCGGCAAAACGCACTGAAAGACGATGCCCCCAGCGTGCGTGCCGCCTCTTCCAGTTGCGGCGCGGCCTTGTTCAGCGCCGTGCGAATCGGTGCCTGCGCCAATGGCAAAAACAGTAGCGCATAAGCGATCAGCAGCAGTGCCGAAGTCTGGTACAGCACCGGCACGTAATGCAGGGCGAAATACACCAGCGTCAGCGCAATCACCAAGCCTGGCAGCGCGTGCAGCAGATAGGGCAAGCGCTCGGCCCAGATCGCCAGCCGGCCTTTGTGCCGCACCACCAGCAATCCCACCGGCACCGCCAGCACCAGGCACAGTGCAGCGCCACCCAGCGACAGCGCCAGGGACGACAGTAGCGCCTCGCTGATTGCTGCCACCGGGAATGCTGCCGACGAACCTACCGCCAGCCAGTACGCCAGCATCCCCAGCGGAATGCCACTGCCGATGATTGCCAATGCCAGGCAGTAAACCTGTCCGGCAACCGTCCACGGCCCCAGTCGAACCTGTTCCGCCTGCCGCGCTGCGCCCTGGCCGGTGCGCACGTGCCGGCCTTTGCCGCGTACTCGCAACTCAAGCCACAACAGCACCAGGCACAGCGCCAGAAGCACCGCCGACAGCATCGCCGCGTTGGCGTTGCTGAATTCCAGTTCGAACTGCTGATAAATCGCGGTGGTAAAGGTTTGCAGGCCGATGATCGACAGGGCGCCGAACTCCACCAGCATGTGCAGGGCAATCAACAGCGAACCTGCAAGCAGGGACGGCCAAAGCAGGGGGAGGGTGATCCTGAAAAACACGCCCCACCGATTCTGTCCCAGCGTGCGGGCTGACTCTTCCAGGGACGGATCGAGGTTGCGCAGGGTTGCTGCAACGGGCAGAAAGATCAGCGGGTACTTGGACAGGGTCATCACCAGGATCGCCCCGCCCAGGCCTTCGAAATGCGCGCTCAGGGATACCCAGGTAAAACTGCTGACGAACGCCGGCACGGCGAACGGCAAGCACAGGATAACGCCCCACACACGCCGTCCCGGCAGATTGCTGCGTTCCAGCAGCCAGGCAAGGGACAAACCGATCACGCCGCAGGCGACGGTCACGCCGATCATCAGCGCCAATGTATTGCGCAGCAGCCCGAACACATAAGGCCGCCACAGCAAATGCAGCGCCTCGGCCCAGCCGGCCTGCCAGGTCTTGAGCCCGACATACACCAGCGGCAAAAGGCTGAGCACCACCAGCAGCAAAACCGGCAGCACCAGCCAGATCGACGGCCGCTTGCGCCGTGGCACGTAACCCCCGCGCGAGGCGGGGGCGGATAACGATGCGCTCATCAGTTCAAGCCAACGTCACGTTCCAGGTCCAGGGCTTCTTCGGCGTTGCCGAGGTCGGCCGGGGTGACTTTCGGTGCCTCCAGTTCGCTGAACGGCTTGAGACCGCGATCCGATTCCATGCCTTTGTGCAGCGGGTATTCGGCGGTGGTCTGGGTGATCACGCGCTGACCTTCTTCGCTGGCCATGTAGGCGAGAAATTGCTGGGCTTCTTTTGGATGCTTGGTGGATTTCAGCACGGCGGCGCTGGAAACAGTGATCAAGCCGCCGACGTCGCCGCCGGTGAAGTAATGCAGTTTCGAGTCGAGCTGGCCTTTTTCCCGTTGCAAGGCGAACCAGTAGTAGTTGTTCACCAGTACGGTGGCGACTTCGCCGTTTTCCACCGCTTTCAGCGCAACCATGTTGTTGCTGTAAGTCTTGCCGAACGCGCGCAGGCCGGTCAGCCATTCTTCGGCCGCGTCCATGCCATGCACTTTGATGATTGCCACGGCCTGTTCCTGGAACGCGCCGCTGGTAGGCACGAAACCGACCTTGCCTTGCCATTTCGGATCGGAGAATTCCATCACCGACTTGGGCAGGTCTTTTTCATCGATCAGTTTCGGGTTGAAAGCGACCACGCGGACCCGGGCGGTGATGCCGATCCAGGTGCCATTACCGGCGACGTAGTCTTTCGGCAGAACGGCGAGGGTGGCGGCGTCGGTCTGGGCCAGAAGGCCCTGTTCGCCGAGTTTGTTCAGCGGAGGCGATTCTTCTGTGTAGATCACATCGGCGGGAGAGCGGTCGCCTTCTTCGACGACCTGGCTGGCGAGCTGATTGCTACTGCCTTTGCGCACGTTGACGTGAATGCCGGTCTTGGCCTCGAAGGCTTTGGCGATGGTGTCGCCGACTTCCTTGTGTTGGCCGTTGTAGAGGGTCAGGGAAACTGGATCAGCAGCCTGGATGAGGGGAGTGGCGAGTGCCAGGCCGAGCAGGGTGAAGGTCAGGCCGCGGCGCAGGGTATTTCGAAACATCATTCGCAGGGTTCCTCACTGTCGCATTGCAAAAACTTGAAACAATGATAAACGATATTGTTTCTCAAGTGCGCCTTGCGGGGCGCAGAGGGTTTTGCTAGAGGGGTGCGATCTCTGTGGCGAGGGAGGAGTAATGGTTTGGAGTTTTTGAATGCCAGAAACGCAAAAACCCGCTTTCGCGGGTTTCTGTGAAATCCAAGATCGAAACCTTGAATTTGAATTGGTGCCCAGAAGAAGACTCGAACTTCCACGACCTTGCGGTCACCAGCACCTGAAGCTGGCGTGTCTACCAATTTCACCATCTGGGCATAATCTTCAGCGTCGCCGCTGTTGATGTGGCGCACTATACGGAGAGCGTTTTGATCTGTAAACCCCTGATTTAGATTTAATAAATCAGATGTTTAGAATGCAAAAAACCCGCTTTCGCGGGTTTTTGTGTGAGCCTTGAAATTGATCTAATCTCAAGCTCGTAATTGGTGCCCAGAAGAAGACTCGAACTTCCACGACCTTGCGGTCACCAGCACCTGAAGCTGGCGTGTCTACCAATTTCACCATCTGGGCAGTATCGGCAACGCTAGTGCGTCGTCGATGGCGCGCACTATACGGAGCGTCTTTTTAACTGTAAACCCCTGGCATCAAAAAAACCTGGAAAATTTTACCAGCGGCATTTAAATCAGCTTTGCGCTGTCGATATAAGGCTTTAGATAGGCTGTCGCAGCCTGAAATTTCCCGTTTCATTACGCCTATGCCAAACTAACCCGCATATAGACAAGGTGAAAACTCTCTAATGGCCGATTGGCAGTCCCTCGATCCCGAGGCCGCTCGTGAAGCGGAAAAATATGAAAACCCTATTCCTAGCCGCGAACTGATCCTTCAGCACCTTGCTGATCGGGGTTCGCCTGCTAACCGCGAGCAGTTGGTGGAAGAGTTTGGTCTGACCACGGAAGACCAGATCGAAGCCCTGCGTCGCCGCCTGCGCGCCATGGAGCGCGACGCTCAACTGATCTATACCCGTCGCGGCACCTATGCGCCTGTGGATAAGCTCGACCTGATCCTGGGCCGCATCAGCGGTCACCGTGACGGCTTCGGCTTCCTGGTCCCGGACGACGGCAGCGATGACCTGTTCATGAGCCCGGCGCAAATGCGCCTGGTGTTCGATGGTGACCGAGCCCTGGCCCGTGTGTCTGGCCTCGACCGTCGCGGTCGTCGCGAAGGCATGATCGTCGAAGTGGTGTCCCGTGCCCACGAGACCATCGTCGGTCGCTACTTCGAAGAAGGCGGTATCGGCTTCGTGGTGGCGGACAATCCGAAGATCCAGCAAGAAGTGCTGGTCACTCCGGGTCGTAACGCCAACGCGCAGATCGGTCAATTCGTCGAAGTGAAGATCACGCACTGGCCGACCCCGCGCTTCCAGCCGCAAGGCGACGTGGTCGAGGTCGTGGGCAACTACATGGCGCCGGGCATGGAAATCGACGTTGCCCTGCGCACCTACGATATTCCTCACGTCTGGCCTGAGGCGGTGCTCAAAGAAGCCGCCAAGCTCAAGCCTGAAGTTGAAGAGAAAGACAAAGAGAAGCGCATCGACCTGCGTCATCTGCCGTTCGTGACCATCGACGGTGAAGATGCGCGCGACTTCGATGACGCGGTTTACTGCGAAGCCAAGCCTGGCAAGCTGCGCCTGTTCTCCGGCGGCTGGAAGTTGTACGTGGCGATTGCCGACGTTTCCAGCTACGTGAAGATCGGTTCGGCACTGGATAACGAATCCCAGGTTCGCGGCAACTCGGTGTACTTCCCCGAGCGCGTCGTGCCGATGCTGCCGGAGCAGCTGTCCAACGGCCTGTGCTCGCTGAACCCGCACGTCGATCGCCTGGCCATGGTTTGCGAGATGACCATCTCCAAAACCGGCGAGATGACCGACTACTGCTTCTATGAAGCGGTGATTCACTCCCACGCCCGCCTGACCTACAACAAGGTCAGCGCGATGCTGGAAACGCCGAAACTCACAGAAGCGCGTCAGCTGCGTGGCGAGTACACCGACGTCCTGCCACACCTCAAGCAGCTTTACGCACTGTACAAAGTGCTGCTGGCTGCTCGTCACGTGCGTGGCGCGATCGATTTCGAAACGCAGGAAACCCGGATCATTTTCGGTACCGAGCGCAAGATTGCCGAAATCCGTCCGACCGTGCGTAACGATGCGCACAAGCTGATCGAGGAATGCATGCTGGCGGCCAACGTGGCCACCGCCGAATTCCTGAAAAAGCACGAAATCCCTGCGCTGTATCGCGTCCACGACGGTCCGCCACCGGAGCGTCTGGAAAAACTGCGCGCCTTCCTCGGCGAGCTCGGCCTGTCCTTGCACAAAGGCAAGGACGGCCCGTCGCCGAAGGATTACCAGGCCTTGCTGGCCAGCATCAAGGACCGTCCGGATTTCCACTTGATCCAGACCGTCATGCTGCGCTCGTTGAGCCAGGCGGTGTACAGCGCCGATAACCAGGGCCACTTCGGCCTGAATTACGAAGCCTATACCCACTTCACCTCGCCGATCCGCCGCTACCCGGACTTGCTCACGCACCGGGCGATCCGCAGCGTCATCCATTCCAAGCAGAACACCCCGCACGTTCGCCGTGCCGGCGCGATGACTATTCCGAAAGCGCGCATCTATCCATACGACGAAGCGGCGCTGGAGCAGCTCGGCGAGCAATGCTCGATGAGCGAACGCCGTGCCGACGAAGCCACCCGCGACGTGGTGAACTGGCTCAAGTGCGAGTTCATGAAAGACCGTGTGGGCGAATCGTTCCCGGGTGTGATCACCGCAGTGACCGGTTTTGGTCTGTTCGTCGAGCTGACCGACATCTACGTCGAAGGCCTGGTGCACGTCACCGCGCTGCCGGGCGATTACTACCACTTCGACCCTGTGCACCACCGCCTCGCCGGTGAGCGTACCGGTCGCAGCTTCCGCCTTGGCGACACCGTTGAAGTGCGCGTGATGCGCGTTGACCTCGACGAACGCAAGATCGACTTCGAGATGGCGGAAAAAACCATCAGCGCGCCGATCGGCCGCAAAAAGCGCGGAACTGAAAAGACCGAGCCAGCCGCCAAGACATCGGCCAAAACCGCAGCAGAACCGGCACCGGCTAAAACCGGTCGTCGTCCTGCCAAGGAAAAGGCTGTCGAAGCCTATCGCCCAAGCGATGCCGCGGCGAAAAATGCCGAGTTGCGTAAAAGCCGTGAATTGAAACAGGCGTTACTGTCTGAAGCAAAAAGCGGCGGTAAAGCGGCGTCTGGGGGAAAGACCGGACGGTCGGCGCCTGACAAGGCCCCCGGCAGCAAGCCAAGCAAACACCGTAAAGGCCCGCCGAAAGCGGGTTCGGCCCCAGCCAAAAGCGGCGGTGCGCGTAAACCTAAGGCCAAGTCATGAGTAATTTGGAAAAGATCTACGGCGTGCACGCTGTAGAAGCATTGCTGCGTCACCACCCGAAACGCGTCAAGCAAATCTGGCTGGCTGAAGGCCGCAGTGATCCGCGGGTTCAGACACTGATCGCCCTGGCTGCGGAAAATCGCGTGGCCGTCGGCCAGGCCGAGCGCCGTGAGCTGGATGCCTGGGTTGAGGGCGTGCACCAGGGCGTCGTGGCGGATGTGAGCCCGAGCCAGGTCTGGGGCGAAGCGATGCTCGACGAGTTGCTCGATCGCACCGAAGGCGCGCCGCTGCTGCTGGTGCTCGACGGCGTGACCGATCCGCACAACCTGGGCGCTTGCCTGCGTTCGGCCGATGCGGCCGGTGCGCTGGCGGTGATCGTGCCGAAGGACAAGTCAGCCACCCTGACCCCGACGGTACGGAAGGTGGCTTGTGGTGCGGCGGAAGTGATTCCGTTGGTCGCCGTGACCAACCTGGCGCGAACCCTGGAAAAACTCAAGCAGCGTGGCTTGTGGGTTGTCGGTACGGCGGGCGAGGCTGAACAGAGTCTGTATCAGCAAGACATGACCGGCCCGACCATCCTGATCATGGGCGCGGAAGGCAGTGGCATGCGTCGCCTGACTCGCGATCTTTGCGACTACCTGGTGCATCTGCCGATGACGGGCAGCGTCAGCAGCCTCAACGTGTCTGTGGCGACTGGCGTTTGCCTGTTCGAGGCCCAGCGCCAGCGCAGCGTCAAAGCTGCGGCGGGCGGCAAGAAGTCTTAAGCCGGTTGTAATCCCTGTGGGAGCGAGCCTGCTCGCGAAAGCGGAGTAACATTCAGCATCAATGTTGAATGTCATGCCCCCTTCGCGAGCAGGCTCGCTCCCACAGTGGTTTGTGTCAGGGCGAAAAGTTGCGGTGCGAACGAACTGTTCAAATAATCACCAATTGCCTTGCACCTCTTCTATCCCTTCTCTACAATTGCGCCCCTTGCTGTGACGGCAGGCACTCACGTGTCTATCGCAAGCAAGTCCATAAGTGTCATTCACTCCTTGTCTGACCGTTTTTGAACGGCAGGCTACAACCCGTAAGGAGCATTCATGCGTCATTACGAAATCATCTTTTTGGTCCACCCGGATCAAAGCGAGCAAGTCGGCGGCATGGTTGAGCGTTACACCAAGCTGATCGAAGAAGACGGCGGCAAAATCCACCGTCTGGAAGATTGGGGCCGTCGTCAACTGGCCTACGCAATCAACAATGTTCACAAGGCTCACTACGTGATGCTGAACGTTGAGTGCACTGGCAAGGCCCTGGCCGAGCTGGAAGACAACTTCCGCTACAACGATGCAGTGATCCGTAACCTGGTCATCCGTCGCGAAGAAGCCGTTACCGGCCAATCCGAGATGCTCAAGGCTGAAGAAAACCGCAGTGAGCGCCGTGAGCGTCGCGACCGTCCTGAGCACGAAGGCGCTGAAAGCGCTGATAGTGATGACAGCGACAACAGCGATAACGCTGACGAGTAATCCACGGACCTTTTAAGGAGCCTATCAAATGGCACGTTTCTTCCGTCGTCGTAAATTCTGCCGCTTCACCGCTGAAGACGTGAAAGAGATCGATTACAAAGATCTCAACACTCTGAAAGCCTACGTATCCGAGACCGGCAAAATCGTTCCAAGCCGCATCACCGGTACCAAAGCTCGTTATCAGCGTCAGCTGGCCACCGCTATCAAGCGCGCCCGCTTCCTGGCCCTGCTGGCCTACACCGACAGCCACGGCCGCTGAGACCGGGCAGTCGACACGTAGCAAAGGATTGAATGCATGCGCGCCTTAGCTGAGTTCATCATGCGCGGCCGTATGCAGGCCACTCTGGTAGTGGCTGGATGCGCAATACTGCCGTTGTTGTATTGGTTGGGTGCTGCCGCCGGATGCCTTGTGCTCCTGCGGCGCGGATTGAAGGACGCCATTGGCGTACTTGCTCTGGGGCTGCTGCCGGCGTTGATCTGGTGGCTTTACTCCGATGACCCACGGGCACTTCTGGTGCTGCTGGGGTCTTCGAGCCTTGCGTTGGTTTTGCGCGCAAGCGAGTCCTGGAACCGCGTGCTGCTGGTCAGCATAGCGATGGGAGTGGTGTTTGCAGTGGTGCTGGGGACAGTTTTTGCTCCCCAAATCGAGATGCTGGCGCAGGCTTTGATAAAAGTCATGCCGTCGCTACTCGGTGATGTCTACCAGAAGTTGTCGGTAGACGAGCAAGCGCATTTTGCGTCCCTGATTGCACCGGTCCTGACCGGCCTGATTGCGGCCTTGTTGCAAATCGTCAGTGTGCTGAGCCTGATTGTCGGGCGCTACTGGCAGGCGTTGTTGTACAACCCGGGTGGTTTTGGTCGCGAGTTTCGCGCCATCCGATTCCCGCTTTTACCAGCGATGTTGCTGCTGGCGTTCATGCTTCTGGGACCGAACATCGGTCCACAGATGGCCATGTTGACGCCGTTGTGCAGCGTACCGCTGGTGTTCGCCGGGCTGGCCCTGATTCACGGGCTGGTGGCGCAAAAGCGACTGGCCAGGTTCTGGCTGGTGGGGTTGTACGTCACGCTGTTGCTGTTCATGCAGCTGATCTATCCGTTGCTGGTGGTCTTGGCCATCGTCGACAGCCTGATTGATTTTCGCGGTCGTTCGACGCCGAAAGACGTCGATAGCGCGAACGGTGAAGGTTAAAAGTTAAGAGGATTTTCACATGCAACTGATCCTTCTGGAAAAAGTCACCAACCTGGGCAACCTGGGTGACAAAGTAAACGTTAAGGCTGGTTACGGTCGTAACTACCTGCTGCCTTACGGCAAAGCTACCGCTGCGACCGCTGCCAACCTGGCTGCGTTCGAAGAGCGTCGCGCTGAGCTGGAAAAAGCCGCAGCAGACCGTAAAACTTCGGCTGAAAGCCGTGCCGCCCAACTGGCTGAGCTGGAAGTGACTATCACTGCCACCGCTGGTGACGAAGGCAAGCTGTTCGGTTCGATCGGTACTCACGACATCGCTGATGCACTGACCGCCTCTGGCGTTGAAGTGGCAAAAAGCGAAGTTCGTCTGCCGAACGGCACCATCCGCAACGTAGGCGAATTCGACGTAGCCGTGCACCTGCACGCCGAAGTTGAAGCCACCGTACGCGTTGTCGTGGTAGCAGCTTAAGCAGCACTTGATCGGCTGGCGGCTTGCCCGTCAGACGGTTAACATCGGGCACGATCCTGTTTACAGGTCGTGCCCTTTGTCTTTCTGAAACCCCCAATTTCTAGTGGCCATGAACGATATCTCCGCTCCCGAGCAATACGATCTGCAAACCGCTGCCCTGAAGGTGCCGCCGCATTCCATCGAGGCCGAACAGGCCGTGCTCGGTGGTTTGATGCTGGACAACAACGCCTGGGAACGCGTGTTGGATCAAGTGTCGGACGGCGATTTCTATCGGCATGACCACCGTTTGATCTTCCGCGCGATCGCCAAGCTCGCCGACCAGAACTCCCCCATCGACGTCGTGACCCTTGCCGAGCAATTGGACAAGGAAGGTCAGACCTCGCAGGTCGGTGGTCTCGGATACCTGGGTGAGCTGGCGAAAAACACGCCGTCCGTCGCCAACATCAAGGCGTATGCGCAGATTGTTCGTGCGCGGGCAACCTTGCGCCAACTGATCGGCATTGCCTCCGAAATTGCCGACAGTGCCTTCAACCCGGAAGGCCGTACCGCTGAAGAGATTCTCGACGAAGCCGAGCGCCAGATCTTCCAGATCGCTGAGGCCCGGCCAAAGACCGGCGGCCCGGTGAGTGTAAATGACCTGTTGACCAAGGCTATCGACCGCATCGACACCTTGTTCAACACCGACAACGCCATTACTGGTCTGTCCACCGGTTACACCGACCTCGACGGAATGACCAGTGGCTTGCAACCGTCTGACCTGATCATCGTCGCCGGCCGTCCATCCATGGGTAAAACCACCTTTGCGATGAACCTGGTGGAAAACGCCGTGTTGCGCAGTGACAAGTGCGTACTGGTCTACTCGCTCGAGATGCCAGGCGAATCGCTGATCATGCGTATGCTGTCGTCCCTCGGCCGTATCGACCAGACCAAGGTCCGTGCCGGTCGCCTGGACGACGACGATTGGCCGCGCCTGACCTCGGCGGTCAACCTGCTCAACGATCGCAAACTGTTCATCGACGATACGGCCGGCATCAGCCCGTCGGAAATGCGTGCGCGGACCCGACGCCTGGTGCGTGAGCACGGCGACATCGCCCTGATCATGATCGACTACCTGCAATTGATGCAGATCCCGGGTTCGGGCGGTGACAACCGGACCAACGAGATTTCCGAGATCTCCCGTTCCTTGAAGGCCCTGGCCAAGGAATTCAACTGCCCGGTGGTGGCGTTGTCCCAGCTCAACCGCTCCCTGGAGCAGCGACCGAACAAACGGCCGATCAACTCCGACCTCCGGGAATCCGGAGCGATCGAGCAGGATGCTGACGTGATCATGTTCGTGTACCGGGACGAGGTGTACCACCCGGAAACCGAGCATAAAGGCATCGCCGAGATCATCATCGGCAAGCAGCGGAACGGCCCGATCGGCACGTCGCGGCTGGCGTTCATCGGCAAGTACACCCGCTTCGAAAACCTCGCACCGGGCAGCTACAACTTCGACGACGAATAACGCCCAGGCAGGACGCTTGCCTGTGGCGAGGGAGCTTGCTCCCGCTCGGCTGCGCAGCAGTCGCAAAGCTGAGGAATGCGGTCCGTCAGGAAAAATTCGGTCGAAGGTTTTGGGGCCGCTTCGCTGCCCAGCGGGAGCAAGCTCCCTCGCCACAAGGGTTGCGCCTGGCCTCTGGATCTTTGCGCGAAACGGGCGCCGCAATTTCCGACCATAGCCGTCGGAATTGGTTGTTTTTTGTGCTATATTCCGCGCCCGCGATTTTTCATCTCAACACCGGTCATCGTCATGCAAACAGCCAAGCCGTTATTTGACTATCCCAAGTACTGGGCCGAATGTTTCGGCCCGGCGCCATTCCTGCCGATGAGCAGGGAGGAGATGGATCAGCTTGGCTGGGATTCCTGCGACATCATCATCGTCACCGGTGATGCGTACGTTGACCATCCGTCGTTCGGCATGGCAATCATCGGCCGGCTGCTGGAGTCGCAAGGCTTCCGCGTCGGGATCATTGCCCAGCCAAACTGGCAGTCCAAAGACGACTTCATGAAGCTCGGCGAGCCGAACCTGTTCTTCGGTGTCGCGGCCGGCAACATGGATTCGATGATCAACCGCTACACCGCCGACAAGAAAATCCGTTCCGATGACGCCTACACCCCGGGTGGCCTGGCGGGCAAACGTCCGGACCGCGCGAGCCTGGTTTACAGCCAGCGCTGCAAGGAAGCCTACAAGAATGTACCGATCGTGCTCGGCGGCATCGAAGCTTCCCTGCGTCGCATCGCCCACTACGATTACTGGCAGGACCGGGTGCGCAATTCGATCCTGATCGACGCCTGCGCCGACATCCTGCTCTACGGCAACGCCGAGCGTGCGATCGTCGAAGTCGCCCAGCGTCTGTCCTTCGGTCACAAGATCGAAGACATCACCGACGTGCGCGGCACCGCGTTCATCCGTCGTGACACGCCGAAAGACTGGTACGAAGTCGATTCCACGCGTATCGACCGTCCGGGCAAGGTCGACAAGATCATCAACCCGTACGTGAACACCCAGGACACCCAGGCCTGCGCGATCGAGCAGGAAAAAGGTCCGGTTGAAGACCCGAGCGAAGCCAAGGTCGTGCAGATCCTGGCCAGCCCGAAAATGACCCGCGACAAAACCGTGATTCGTCTGCCTTCGGTCGAGAAAGTCCGTGGCGATGCGGTTCTGTACGCTCACGCCAACCGCGTGCTTCACCTGGAAACCAACCCGGGCAACGCCCGCGCCCTGGTGCAGAAGCATGGCGAAGTCGACGTCTGGTTCAACCCGCCGCCGATTCCGATGACCACTGAAGAAATGGACTACGTGTTCGGCATGCCTTACGCACGGGTTCCGCACCCGGCGTATGGCAAGGAAAAAATTCCTGCCTACGACATGATCCGCTTCTCGGTGAACATCATGCGTGGCTGCTTCGGTGGCTGCACCTTCTGCTCGATCACCGAGCACGAAGGCCGGATCATCCAGAACCGTTCCGAAGAATCGATCATTCGCGAAATCGAAGAGATCCGCGACAAGGTCCCAGGCTTCACCGGCGTGATTTCCGACCTCGGTGGCCCGACTGCGAACATGTACCGCATCGCCTGCAAGAGCCCGGAAATCGAATCCGCGTGCCGCAAGCCGTCGTGCGTGTTCCCGGGTATCTGCCCGAACCTGAACACCGATCACTCATCGCTGATTCAGCTGTACCGCAGCGCCCGTGCCTTGCCGGGTGTGAAGAAGATCCTGATCGCGTCCGGTCTGCGCTACGACCTCGCGGTCGAGTCGCCGGAATACGTCAAAGAGCTGGTGACCCACCACGTCGGCGGTTACCTGAAGATCGCCCCGGAACACACCGAGGAAGGTCCGCTCAACCAGATGATGAAACCGGGCATCGGCAGCTATGACAAGTTCAAGCGCATGTTCGAGAAGTACTCCAAGGAAGCCGGGAAAGAGCAGTACCTGATTCCGTACTTCATCGCCGCCCACCCGGGCACCACCGACGAAGACATGATGAACCTGGCCCTGTGGCTCAAGGGCAACGGCTTCCGCGCCGACCAGGTGCAGGCGTTCTACCCGTCGCCGATGGCCACCGCCACCGCGATGTACCATTCGGGCAAGAACCCGCTGCGCAAGGTCACTTACAAGAGCGACGCCGTGACCATCGTCAAGAGCGAAGAGCAGCGTCGCCTGCACAAGGCGTTCTTGCGTTATCACGACCCGAAGGGCTGGCCGATGCTGCGTGAAGCGTTGACCCGCATGGGCCGCGCCGACCTGATCGGGCCGGGCAAGAACCAGTTGATCCCGCTGCATCAGCCGGCGACCGACAGCTACCAGAGCGCCCGTCGCAAGAACTCGACGCCGGCCGGCAGTCACAAGGTTGCAGGGGAAAAGACCACCAAGATCCTGACCCAGCACACCGGCCTGCCACCACGTGCCAGCGATGGCGGCAATCCGTGGGACAAGCGTGAACAGGCCAAGGCGGCGGCATTCGCCCGCAACCAACAGGCGGCCAAAGATCGCAAGGACGCGGCCAAAGGCAAGGGACCGAAGCCTGCGCGTAAGCCGGTAGTGCCGCGCTAAACGCTGACCGCTGATAACAGAACGCCAACCTTCGGGTTGGCGTTTTTTATTGTCTGCTGATCGTTCCCACGCGCTGCGTGGCAATGCCTCAAGGGACGCTCCGCGTCCAGTGACGCGGAGCGTCACGGACTGCATTCCCACGTAGAGCGTGGGAACGATCGCAGGTATCTCGCCACATTTGCGTGCAATCCTCTCAAACCAATTTCCCGCATTGCCCGATTTTGGTGCTGTACTGCCTCAAGCAATCGAAGAAAGCGCCAGCGCTGCTGGATGGCATAAGTCTTGCGCGCTTTCCCAATACGCTTAAGGCTCGCAGGAGGCACGCCGTGTCGATTCATGTCGCATTGCACCACGTCACGCATTACCGCTACGACCGCGCCGTCGAGCTCGGTCCGCAGATCGTTCGCTTGCGCCCGGCCGCCCACAGTCGCACGCGGATTCTGTCCTATGCGCTGAAAGTCTCCCCCGAGCAGCATTTCATCAACTGGCAGCAGGACCCCCAGGGCAATTACCTGGCGCGGTTGGTGTTCCCGGAGAAAACCGCTGAGCTGCGCATCGAGGTCGATCTGCTGGCGGAGATGGCGGTGTTCAATCCGTTCGACTTCTTCCTTGAGCCCTACGCGGAAAAGATCCCGTTCACCTACGCCTCGGATGAGCGCAAGGAACTGGCGCCGTACCTGGAAACCTTGCCCCTGACGCCGAAGTTCAAGGCCTATCTGGACGGCATCGACCGCACGCCGCTGCCGAGCGTCGACTTCCTCGTGGCGCTCAATCAGCGCCTGAGCGAAGACATCGGCTACCTGATCCGCATGGAGCCGGGGGTGCAAACCCCCGAGCACACCCTTGAACATGCGTCCGGTTCCTGCCGTGACTCGGCGTGGTTGCTGGTGCAGTTGCTGCGTAACCTCGGGCTGGCGGCGCGTTTCGTCTCTGGTTATCTGATCCAGCTGACGGCCGACGTCAAAAGCCTCGACGGTCCCTCGGGCACGGAAGTGGACTTCACCGACTTGCACGCCTGGTGCGAGGTCTATTTGCCCGGTGCCGGCTGGATCGGCCTGGACGCGACGTCAGGGCTGTTTGCCGGTGAAGGACACATTCCGTTGGCGTGCAGCCCCGATCCGGGCTCTGCGGCACCGATCAGTGGCCTGGTGGAACCGTGCGAGTGCGAGTTCACCCACGAAATGTCCGTGGAGCGGATCTGGGAAGCGCCGCGAGTAACAAAGCCCTATACCGAAGATCAGTGGTTGGCGATCCAGGCGCTGGGGCGGCAGATCGACGCCGACCTGCTGGAGGGCGACGTGCGCCTGACCATGGGCGGCGAGCCGACGTTTGTTTCCATTGACGATCCGGACGGCGCCGAGTGGAACACCGCTGCACTTGGCCCGGACAAGCGTCGGCTGTCCGCCGAGCTGTTCCAGCGCATGCGCAAACACTACGCGCCCAAAGGCCTGGTGCATTTCGGTCAGGGCAAGTGGTATCCCGGCGAACAACTGCCACGCTGGTCGCTGAACTGCTACTGGCGGCGCGATGGCGTGCCGATCTGGCACAACAGCGCACTGATTGCCGATGAGCAGGAAGACTACGGCGCCGATGGCGAACTGGCCGGGCGTTTTCTGTCGAGTGTCGCCGAACGCCTGAAAATTCCGACACGCTTTGTTTTCCCCGCCTACGAAGACAATTTCTATTACCTCTGGCGCGAAGGCACGTTGCCGCTGAACGTCAGCGCCGAAGACTCGCGTCTTGAAGAACCGCTGGAGCGGGCCCGCCTGCGTAAAGTCTTCAACCAGGGCCTGGACAAGGTGATCGGTCAGGTCCTGCCGCTGGCGCGCACCGCCAAGGGTGATCAATGGCAGAGCGGTCGCTGGTACCTGCGTGACGAGCACTGCCGACTGGTGCCCGGTGATTCACCGTTGGGCTATCGGCTTCCGTTGGGCTCGCAGCCATGGGTAAAAGCGGCGGAGTATCCGTTCATCCATCCTAACGATCCGAATCAGGCATTCCCCTCGCTACCAGACACTCAGCAGTTGAACAGTCCGGGAGCACCGGCCGAAGCGGTCGAGCGGGAACTGAAAGTCGATGAATCCGCCGACTGGCTGACCCGCACCGCATTCTGCGCCGAGGCACGGGAAGGTCGGTTGTACCTGTTCATGCCGCCGCTGGAACGGGTCGAGGATTATCTGGAACTGGTCACCGCGATCGAGGCCACGGCGCAGGAACTGCATTGCCCGGTGCTGCTGGAAGGCTACGAGCCGCCGAGCGATCCGCGCCTGAGCAACTTCCGTATCACCCCTGACCCGGGCGTGATCGAGGTCAATGTGCAGCCGTCCGCCACGTGGGACGAGCTGGTCGAGCGCACCGAGTTCCTCTACGAAGAAGCGCGCCAGACCCGACTGACCACCGAGAAATTCATGATCGACGGCCGGCACACCGGCACCGGCGGCGGCAACCATTTCGTTCTGGGTGGCGCGACGCCGGCTGACTCACCATTTCTGCGCCGTCCCGACCTGCTGCGCAGCCTGATCAGTTACTGGCATAACCACCCGTCCTTGTCCTACTTGTTTTCCGGATTGTTCATCGGCCCGACGTCCCAGGCGCCGCGTGTCGATGAAGCGCGCAACGATGCCTTGTACGAACTGGAAATCGCTTTCGCCCAGATGCCGGAGCCGGGCGAGGAGTGTGCGCCGTGGCTGGTCGACCGGTTGCTGCGCAATTTGCTGATCGACGTGACCGGCAATACGCACCGCGCCGAGTTCTGCATCGACAAGCTCTATTCGCCGGATGGCGCGACGGGGCGGCTTGGATTGCTTGAGTTGCGCGCCTTTGAAATGCCACCGCATGCGCGCATGAGCCTGGCGCAACAGTTGCTGCTGCGGGCGCTGGTGGCGCGGTTCTGGCGCGAGCCGTATGCGCCGCCGAAACTGGCGCGCTGGGGCACTGAGCTGCATGACCGGTTCCTGTTGCCGCACTTTATCGAGCAGGATTTCGCCGATGTGATCGTCGATCTCAATGCCGCCGGTTATCCCGTGCGCGCAGAGTGGTTCGCCGCGCATCTGGAATTTCGTTTTCCCAAGGTTGGCGATTACGCCGTCAGTGGCATCGAACTGGAAGTGCGTCAGGCGCTGGAGCCTTGGCATGTGCTGGGTGAGGAGGGTGCGGTCGGCGGCACGGTGCGCTACGTGGATTCGTCGCTGGAACGCTTGCAGGTGAAGCTCACCGGTCTGGCACCGCAGCGTTATTTGCTGACGTGCAATGGCGTTCCCGTGCCGTTGCAGCCAACCGGCCGCGTCGGCGAGTTCGTTGCCGGCGTGCGTTTCCGCGCCTGGCAACCGGCCAACTGCCTGCAACCGACCATCCCGGTCCACGCGCCGTTGGTGTTCGACCTGCTCGACACCTGGATGCAGCGTTCGCTGGGAGGCTGTCAATACCACGTCGCCCATCCGGGCGGGCGTAATTACGACAGCTTGCCGGTGAATGCCAATGAGGCCGAGAGCCGACGGATGGCGCGTTTTTTCCGCATCGGACACAGCCCGGGGAAACTTCCGATACCGATTCTGGAAATTAATGACGAGCTGCCGATGACGCTCGATTTACGACGTTTCTAAACCGTACACGACGCTCGGATTTTTCGTCTATCCGGGCGTCATGAGCCTGCGTTAGTCTGACCGTTCTTTGCTGTCTGCCGAGCTTTCCATGCCTGACCTGCTTGACCGCTACCCGCTGACGGCGGGCACTTATCACGAACTGCTCGACGACAGCGGCGCCGTGCGCCCCCACTGGCGCCGGTTGTTCGACCAATTGCAACGCAGCACGCCAGCGCAATTGGTGCAGCGTCAGGCTTTGTTGACCCGGCAGATCCAGGAAAACGGCGTGACCTACAACGTCTACGCCGACCCCAAGGGCGCGGATCGGCCGTGGGAGCTTGACCTGCTGCCGCATGTGATTGCCGCTGATGAATGGCAGCAGTTATCGGCCGGGATTGCCCAGCGAGCTCGGCTGTTGAACGCCGTGCTGGCAGACCTTTACGGCCCGCAGCGATTGATTGCCGAAGGGCTGCTGCCGGCGGAACTGGTATTCGGTCACAACAATTTCCTCTGGCCCTGTCAGGGCATTACGCCGCCGGACGGGGCTTTTCTGCATTTGTACGCCGTGGATCTGGCGCGCACGCCGGATGGCCGCTGGTGGGTGACGGCGGACCGGACTCAAGCGCCTTCCGGTGCCGGTTATGCGCTGGAAAACCGCACCATCGTGTCCCGAGCGTTTCCCGAGTTGTATCGCGACCTGAAGGTGCAGCACCTGGCCGGGTTCTTCCGCACGCTCCAGGAAACCCTCGTCCGCCAGGCGCCAAACGATGAAGACGCGCCACTGATCGTGCTGCTGACGCCGGGGCGTTTCAACGAAAGCTATTTCGAACATCTCTATCTGGCGCGCCAGCTCGGTTATCCACTGGTGGAAGGCGGCGACCTCACGGTGCGCGATGCCACGGTCTACCTGAAGACCCTCAGTGGCCTGCGTCGGGTTCACGCGATCATGCGTCGGCTCGACGATGACTTCTGCGATCCGCTGGAACTGCGTACCGACTCGGCACTCGGTGTGCCGGGCTTGCTCGAAGCCGTGCGGCAGGGGCGCGTGCTGGTGGCCAATGCCCTCGGCAGCGGAGTACTCGAGTCGCCGGGGTTGCTCGGCTTTTTGCCGAAGATCAATCAATTCCTGTTCGGCGAAGAACTGATCCTTCCGTCCATTGCGACGTGGTGGTGTGGCGAAGCGCCGGTGCTGGCCCAGGCGCTGGAGAAACTGCCGGAATTGCTGATCAAACCCGCCTTCCCGTCGCAAAGCTTCGCCCCTGTATTTGGCCGCGATTTGAGTGAAAAACAGCGTCAGGCCTTGGCTGAGCGCATGCAGGCGCGGCCTTATGCATATGTTGCGCAAGAGTTGGCGCAATTGTCCCAGGCACCGATCTGGCAGGCCGAGGACGGTCAGCTGCAACCGCGAGCCATTGGGATGCGTATGTATGCAGTGGCCAGTCAAGACGGTTATCGGGTGTTGCCGGGCGGATTGACCCGGGTGGCCGCCGAAGCGGATGCGGAAGTGGTGTCGATGCAGCGCGGTGGTGCGAGTAAGGACACCTGGGTATTGGGGGATCGTCCGCCGAGCGGCGAGCAATGGAAAACCCAGCGCACGATCGGTGTGCATGATCTGGTTCGGCGCGATCCGTACCTGCCGTCGCGGGTGGTCGAGAACCTGTTCTGGTTTGGCCGCTATTGCGAACGCTGTGATGACAGCGCGCGATTGCTGCGGATCATGCTGGCGCGCTACGTCGATGGCGATGACCCGCAGGCCCTGGAAGCGGCGGTCGACCTCGGCGAGCGCCTCAATCTGTTGCCAGACGAAGGTGAGTTGCCCGAGCGGTTGTTGGCGGCGTTACTCGGCGATGATTGGCCCTTCAGCCTGCGCTCCAATTTGCAGCGCTTGCAGTGGGCCGCCTCGCAAGTGCGCGGCAAGCTCTCGCGGGAAAACTGGCAGGCGCTGGTGGAATTGCAGCGCGAAGCCATGGAGCTGGAAACCGAAGAGCCGGATTTCGGCGAGTTACTGGATTTCCTCAACCGGCTGGTGATGTCCCTGGCGGCACTGTCCGGTTTTGCCCTGGACGACATGACCCGGGATGAAGGCTGGCGTTTTCTGATGATCGGTCGGCGGATCGAGCGTCTGCAATTTCTCAGCGCCAGCCTGGCGGCGTTTCTGCGCGGTGCCGGTGCCTTCGATCAGGCTGGGCTGGAATGGCTGCTGGAACTGGGCAACAGCAGCATCACATACCGCTCGCGGTACCTGGCGGTGGCACAGTTGATTCCGCTGCTCGATCTTTTGCTACTCGACGAGCAAAACCCTCATGCGGTGCTGTTCCAGTTAAAACTGGTGACCCGCACCCTGAAACGCTTGAACGATGATTTTGGCGTGCCTCGCGAAGCCGGTCTGCCGCAACTGGTGGAGCGCCTGGCGCGGTTCGATCTGGGCTGTCTGGAGAACTCGCTGTTCGGCGAAGCCAGCGTTCGCGCCGCCATCAACGGTCTGGCCGATTTGCTGCAAGAGATCGCCGATGCCAGCGGGCAAGTGTCGGATCGTCTGGCCTTGCGCCATTTCGCCCATGTCGATGATGTCAGCCAGCGCACGGTGTCCGTCTGATGAGCGCCCGTTACCAGATTCTCCACGACACCCATTATCACTACGACAGCCCGGTGTCCCTGGCCCAGCAACTCGCGCACCTGTGGCCACGTGTCTGTGCCTGGCAGCGTTGCTCTGAACAACACTTGCAGATCAGTCCCGACCCGACCTCGCGCCGGGATGAGCTGGATGTATTTGGCAATCCGCTCACCCGGTTGGCGTTTGAGCGGCCGCATGATGAATTGCTGGTCAACGCCCGGCTCACGGTCGAGGTGCTGGCCCGGCCAACGCTGGATTTCAATCAATCCCCCGCGTGGGAAGAAACCCGCAATGCGCTGACCTACAGCAGTCAGCCGCTTTCTACAGATTTACTTGAAGCGTGCCGTTACCGGTTTGAATCGCCCTATGTGCATCTGAAGCGCAACTTTGTCGAATTCTCGGAAAGCTGTTTTCCACCGGGACAGCCTTTGTTGCTGGGCGTCCAGGCGTTGATGGAGAAGATTTTCAGCGAATTCACCTTCGACGCCGAGGCGACTCAAGTGGCAACGCCGCTGGTGGAGGTGCTGGAGCGTCGGCGCGGGGTCTGTCAGGACTTCGCGCACCTGATGCTCGCTTGCGTGCGTTCCCGTGGACTGGCGGCGCGTTACATCAGCGGCTACCTGCTGACCCAGCCACCGCCCGGCCAGCCACGACTGATCGGCGCCGATGCCTCGCATGCCTGGGTTTCGGTGTTTTGCCCGGTGCTGGGCTGGGTGGATTTTGATCCGACCAACAATGTGCAACCGGCGCTGGAGCACATCACCTTGGCCTGGGGACGGGATTTTTCCGATGTGTCGCCGTTGCGTGGGGTGATTCTGGGGGGCGGCAATCACGACCCCGAGGTCCGCGTCACCGTGATGCCCCTGGACTAAAAAAATCCCCTGTAGGAGCGAGCCTGCTCGCGATTGCGGTGTGTCAGTCGATATGAATGTTGAATGACACACCGCAATCGCGAGCAGGCTCGCTCCTACAGGGGTTGGTGTAAGTCAGTTCGGGATGGGGTGTTTCAGATTGGCCTGTGAGGGTCAGCAAGGAACTGCTGACCCTGGACACAGATCCGGTGGGCCTGATCAGATCATCGGGCCCTGAGGGTCTCAGGCGTCGGGCGCCTGATCTTTCGGTGCTTCAGTTTCGTCTGTAGCCACTTCGCCTTCGGCATCCGGGTTCAGTGCTGCTGCTTCTTCTTCAGCTGTAGCTTTCTTGCGCTGAAGCTTTTCCTCTTTCTTCTGCTCCTTGGCCAAGTCTCTCTGACGTTTGGCGAAGGAATAATTAGGTTTAGCCATGGGCGATCCTCTGGGGTCGAAGGTGAGGTTGAGCGGCGCATATTCTGCCCTGTATCGGGACCGAGCCGTTAGCTGGGTTTTTGCTCTGTCCATTTGGGCACCACTGTCGGCTGCCAAGCGTCCAGCGCATCGATCAGGGTTTGCGGCGATTCGCTCACTTGCAGCATGTCACGGTGCGCTTCGCGAACGAAGCCTTCGCCGACGATATGATCAAGAAAACCGGTCAATTTGCTATAGAAACCGTTCACTTCCAGCAACCCGAGCGGTTTGCCATGGTAGCCGAGCTGGCCCCAGGTCCAGACTTCGAACAATTCTTCCAGGGTGCCCAGTCCACCGGGCAGCGCGATGAAGGCATCGCTGAGCTCGGCCATTCGCGCCTTGCGCGCATGCATGCCGTCGACCACTTCCAGACGAGTCAGGCCGCTGTGGCCGATTTCCTTGTCTTTGAGGCTTTGCGGAATGATTCCGATCACTTCGCCGCCGGCCGCCAGTGCCGCATCGGCGACGATGCCCATTAGCCCGACGGCACCGCCGCCATAAACCAGGGTCAGCTTGCGCTCGGCCAGTGCTCGCCCGAGGGCGACAGCCGCTTCACGATAAGCCGGACTGGTGCCGGTGCTGGCACCGCAAAATACACAAACGGACGCTAAAGACATGCCTTACTCCACGGTCAGGATGGCCATAGAGTAAAGGCAGGCGGGCGGCGCTCCAAGGTCTAAACTTCGCGTTCAGGTGTTTCGTAGGTGCCGCTGGCGCCACAGGCATAAGCGGCGAGCAAACTGCGCAACAGGCTGTTAAAGGACATGACAGGCGCTCCAGATCAGGGATGACGGCCTGATGATAGGGCCGGGCCAGACGTCTGGCTGGTAGATTGTTTCGATAGGTGTCATAGCCCGAAAGTTGTATACAATTTTTGATTCAGGTCATAGGAACTTGCGAAGTTTTCAGGCAGTCTTCTGTCCATTCGCACTTTTGTTAACCCCTGCCTTGGAGATTCACCATGTTTGCCAAACTTGTTGCGGTATCCCTGCTGACACTGGCCAGCAGCCAACTGATGGCTGCTGAATGCAAGGTCACTGTCGACTCCACCGATCAAATGTCCTTCAACACCAAGGCCATTGAAATCGACAAAAGCTGCAAGACCTTCACCGTCGAACTGACTCACTCCGGCAGCCTGCCGAAAAACGTCATGGGCCATAACTGGGTGCTGAGCAAAGAGGCTGACATGCAGCCGATCGCCACCGCTGGCTTGGCCGCAGGCATCGACAAGAACTACCTGCCGGAAGGTGATGCACGCGTCATCGCCCACACCAAAATCATTGGTGCCAAGGAAACCGACTCGGTGACCTTCGACGTGTCGAAGCTTGATGCTAACGAGAAGTACGGCTTCTTCTGCTCGTTCCCGGGCCACATCTCGATGATGAAAGGTACGGTTACCCTGAAGTAATCGATTCGAGTACATAAAAAAAGCGTCCCGATTGGGACGCTTTTTTTGTGCCTGACGAAAGGCCGGGTCATCGATCATCGTCGGAACGCCGCCCGGAGCCGGCTCGTTCCCACAAGTACAGCGTTGTCCTTGTGGGAGCGAGCCTGCTCGCGATGGCGTCAGTACAGGCGCCGCAGCTTCAAGGCGCGAACGGCATCACGCGCTTGTGATGGGTCTTTTTATACGTATCGCAAATAATCCTGAACGCTTCCTCACGCACCGGCTGGCCGTGCAGGAACGCGTCGATTTCGGCATAGGTCACGCCGTGGGACGCTTCGTCGGGTTTGCCCGGCGACAGGTCTTCAAGGTCGGCGGTCGGGATTTTTTCCACCAGCGATTCCGGCGCGCCGAAACTGCGGGCGATGTCTCGAACCTGGTTTTTCACCAGGCCACTCAACGGGGCCAGGTCGCAGGCGCCATCACCGAACTTGGTGAAGAAACCCATCACCGCTTCCGCCGCGTGGTCGGTACCGATGACCAGCCCGTGCGCCGCGCCGGCGATGGTGTACTGGGCGACCATGCGCATCCGCGCCTTGGTGTTGCCGAGCACGAAATCCACCGAGACCGCGTGCTTGCCTTCGAAAGCCGCCACTTCATTGGCCAGGGCTTTCACCGCCGGGCCGATGTTCACGGTGTGACGTTCGTCCGGGGCGATGAAATCCACCGAGGCCTGGGCATCGTGTTCATCGAACTGGGTTTCATAAGGCAGGCGCACGGCGATGAACTTGTAGCTTTTGTCGCTGGTTTGCTCGCGCAACTCACGCATGGCGCGTTGGGCCAGCAGGCCGGCGGTCAGCGAGTCGACGCCGCCGCTGATGCCGAGTACCAGGGTCTTGAGCCCGGAATTGACCAGGCAATCCTGAATGAAGCTGACCCGCCGGGCGACTTCGGCCTCGAGGGCGGCGTGGTCGGCGAATGGCGGCTGAACCTTGAGCTGCTCAGCAATCTCACGCTGTACGGCTTGCATGAATTCACTCCTTGCTAGTGGTGCCAGATGTGCTGGAAAGGGCGGCAGGTACTTTGAAAACGTGTCGCAAATAGGCGACGAAATTCGGGTCTTTGCAGTGAGTCTTGCCAGGCTCATCGGAAATCTTTGCCACGGGCTGGCCGTTGCAGGCCGCCATTTTAAGCACGATGCTCATCGGTTCGACACCCGGAATATCACACGTCAGGTTGGTGCCGATCCCGAAACTGACATTAATCCGACCGCGCAACGCCCGAAATATTTCCAGGGATTTTGGCAGCGTCAGGCTGTCGGAGAACGTCAGGGTCTTGCTCATCGGGTCGATGCCCAGCTTTTGATAGTGGGCGATCGCCTTTTCTGCCCAGATCACCGGATCGCCGGAGTCATGGCGCAGGCCGTCGAAGAGCTTGGCAAAGAACAGGTCGAAGTCGTTGAGAAAGGCATCCATGGTGATGCAGTCGGTCAGGGCGATCCCCAACAGCCCCCGATACTCGCGCACCCAGCAATCGAGGGCGGCAATCTGGCTGTCGATCAGTCGGGGACCGAGTTGCTGGTGCGCCATGATCCATTCGTGGGCCATGGTGCCCAAAGGTTTCATGTCCAGTTCCCGTGACAGATGCACGTTGCTGGTACCGACGAAACGCCCGGGGAAATCGTGCTTGAGCACGTTCACCACTTCTTCCTGCACGCGGAACGAGAAGCGACGGCGCGTGCCGAAATCGGCTACCTGCAGTTCGGACAATTCGTCGCTGCTGGCGTTGGCGGTCAACCAGTCGAACTTGCGGTAGAGCTGCTCGCGAGCCTGTTCCAGAACAATTTCGCGGTAGCGATAGCGGTTGCGCACTTCGCTGACGATGGAAAGCAGCGGTACTTCAAACAGAATCACATGCAACCACGGCCCGCGCAGGCGGATGAACAGCTCGCCGTTTTCGATACCCGTGTGGACGTAACGCAGGTTGAAGCGGAACAGCCCGAGAAAACGCAGGAAATCCGGCTTCATGAAGCTGATGCGTTCCATGAAGCTCAACTGGTCGGCGCTCAGGCTCAACTCGGCCAGGCGTTCGATCTGGAAGCGGATTTCTGCCAGATACGGGCGCAGATCCTCACTGTTACGGCAACGAAACTCCCATTCGACTTCCACGTTCGGGTAGTTGTGCAGCACCGCCTGCATCATCGTCAGTTTGTAGAAATCGGTGTCGAGCAGGTTCTGCACAATGCGATCGCCAAACACGCTCTCGCTCATAACGGGGTTCTCCAGGCGGGCCGCGGCCTGTGGTCGCGACGTTTCAGCTGTTTCTATGAATGGGGCTAGTGGCGCATATCAGAGGCAGTTATTGCCAGCGATTTTTTAGACAGTACATATCCTTGTGGCGAGGGAGCTTGCTCCTGCTGGGGTGCGAAGCGCCCCCAATACAGGACTGCTGCGCAGCCCAACGGGAGCAAGCTCCCTCGCCACAAGAATTAGCCGGGGCTTCAAATCTACGGCGCATCCGGGCTGTCGATCTGCTCGAGCATCCACTTCACAAAATCGCGCACCTTGGGCACTTCCGCCGAGTGCTCGGGATACGCCAGGTAATAGGCATCCGTGCTTGGCATCGCGTGTTTCCAGGGGATAACCAGTTTGCCGTCCGTCAACTCTTCTTCCACCAAAAACCTTGGCAACAGCGCCACGCCGCAGCCGACCTGGGCGGCGCGGATGCACATATAAAACGTTTCGAAGCGCGGGCCGTGGTAGCTGTGTTCAGTGTGGTAGCCCTGGCTGTCGAACCAATCGTGCCAGGCCTGGGGCCGCGAGGCGTTTTGCAACAGGACGAGGTCGGCGAGCTGCGTAGGGTCGGTGAACGGCGTGTCCGGCAGGCTGCCCGGCGCGCAGACCGGCACCAGCTCCTCGCCAAACAGCTTCAGGCATTCGGTGCCGGGCCGCGAGCCTTGGCCGAAGTAGAACGCCAGGTCGCTGCGACCTTGCAGCAAATCGTCGGCTTCCTGCTCGCTGCACAGGTCCAGATGGATTGACGGGTGGCGCAGGCGCCAGCCTTTCAGACGTGGCACCAGCCAGCGTGCGCCGAAGGTCGGCGGCGTCGAAACCCGCAAGACTTCGGTTTCGCCGCCGTAGGAACGCAGGTAATGGGTCGACATCTCGACCTGGGTGAGGATTTTTCGTACTTCCACCAGGTACAAATCACCGGCCGGGGTCATTTGCAGGCGTCGGCGCACCCGGCGGAACAGCAAGTGCTGCAACAACTCTTCGAGTTGCGCGACCTGTTTGCTGACGGCGCTCTGGGTCAGGTTCAGCTCTTCGGCGGCCCGGGTGAAGCTCAAATGCCGGGTCACGGCCTCGAAACACTGCAGTGCGGTGATCGACGGCAAATAGCGTTTATTCAGCATGGACGGTCCTTTTTCTTGTTTCTTTTACTGCCAGCAATTCAAAGCATGAATAAACGGAATGATATCTCTCTTAAAGGTCGTTTGTTGGGTAACCTCCGGGGAGCTAAAACTACAGGTCTGATCAGCCGTGAATGTCCGGCTGTACGTTTTCTGTTTTTTGCTCGAGGAGTGACCCATGGTTGCCGCATTGCTTGATCGTCTTGGTGTGAACCCGGCCCTGTACCAGAACGGCAAAGTGCCGGTGCATTCGCCGATCGATGGCAGCCGGATCGCTGCCGTGAACTGGGAAGGCGCCGCTGAAGTCGAGCAGCACATCAGTCGTGCAGATCATGCGTTCGAATTGTGGCGCAAGGTCCCGGCCCCGCGCCGTGGCGAACTGGTGCGTCAACTGGGCGACATCCTGCGCGAATACAAGGCCGACCTCGGCGAGCTGGTGTCCTGGGAAGCGGGCAAGATCACACAGGAAGGCCTGGGTGAAGTTCAGGAAATGATCGACATCTGCGATTTCGCCGTCGGCCTGTCCCGTCAGCTGTACGGCTTGACCATCGCGTCCGAGCGTCCTGGCCACCACATGCGCGAAACCTGGCACCCGCTGGGCGTCGTCGGCGTCATCAGCGCCTTCAACTTCCCGGTTGCGGTCTGGGCCTGGAACACCACGCTGGCGCTGGTCTGCGGCAACCCGGTGATCTGGAAACCGTCCGAGAAAACCCCACTGACCGCACTGGCCTGCCAGGCGCTGTTTGACCGCGTACTGAAGAACTTCAGCGACGCACCTCCACACCTCAGCCAAGTGATCATCGGCGGCCGCGATGCCGGCGAAGCGCTGGTCGATGACCCGCGTGTCGCGCTGATCAGCGCCACCGGCAGCACCCGCATGGGCCGTGAAGTGGCGCCAAAAATCGCCGCACGTTTCGCCCGCAGCATTCTGGAGCTGGGCGGCAACAACGCGATGATCCTCGCCCCAAGCGCCGACCTGGACATGGCCGTCCGCGCCATCCTGTTCAGCGCCGTCGGCACCGCCGGTCAGCGTTGCACCACGTTGCGTCGCCTGATTGCCCATGAGTCGGTGAAGGAAGAAATCGTCACTCGCCTCAAGGCTGCCTATTCCAAGGTCCGCATCGGCAATCCGCTCGAGGGCAACCTGATCGGTCCGCTGATCGACAAAAACAGTTTCGAAAACATGCAGGACGCGCTGGAACAAGCCCTGAGCGAAGGCGGCCGGGTGTTTGGCGGCGAACGCCAGCTGGAAGACAAATACCCGAACGCTTATTACGTCTCGCCGGCCATCGTTGAAATGCCGGAGCAGAGCGATGTGGTCTGCAATGAAACCTTCGCACCGATCTTGTACGTGGTCGGTTACAAGGATTTCGACGAAGCGCTGCGTCTGAACAACTCGGTGCCACAAGGCCTGTCCTCGTGCATCTTCACCACCGACGTGCGTGAAGCCGAACAGTTCATGTCGGCGGTGGGCAGCGACTGCGGCATCGCCAACGTCAACATCGGCCCGAGCGGTGCGGAAATTGGCGGCGCGTTCGGTGGCGAGAAAGAAACCGGTGGTGGGCGTGAGTCGGGCTCCGATGCATGGCGCGGCTACATGCGCCGCCAGACCAACACCGTGAACTACTCGCTGGAGTTGCCGTTGGCGCAGGGTATTACGTTCGACTGATCCTCGAGTCGAACAGTGATCCCCTGTAGGAGTGAGCCTGCTCGCGATTGCGGTCTATCAGTCAACATAGATGTTGAATGTTAAATCGCTATCGCGAGCAGGCTCACTCCTACATTTTGAACTGTGTGTTGGTTAGGTTTCTGTTGGAGTCTGGCAATGCCGTTACGCGAAGAGTGTCTGTGGGAAAAACTGACGCCGCAAAGGCCCGACAATGCCGCGCTCAAGGGCGAAGTTACCGTCGATGTCTGCGTCATTGGCGCCGGTTTCACCGGCCTGTCGGCGGCGGTGCATCTACTTGAAAAAGGTAAAAAGGTCTGCGTGCTCGAAGCCCATCGCGCCGGTCACGGCGGTTCGGGGCGCAACGTCGGTCTGGTCAACGCCGGGATGTGGATTCCACCGGACGAGATCGAAGCCGGGTTCGGCGAAGCGGTGGGCAGTCAGCTCAATCGCATGCTGGGTGCAGCGCCATCGCTGGTGTTCAGCCTGGTCGACAAATACAACATCGATTGCCAGTTACGCCGCGAAGGCACGCTGCACATGGCGCACAACGCCCGTGGCGAAGCCGATCTGCGCAGTCGCGAAGAACAATGGAAACGTCGCGGAGCACCGGTCGAACTGCTGACGGGGCAATCCTGCGAACAAGCGACGGGTACAAAAAAGATTGCTGCCGCGCTGCTCGACAAGCGTGCCGGCACGATCAATCCGATGGCTTACACCACGGGGCTGGCCAAAGCGGCGATCAGCCTCGGGGGCCAACTGTTCGATCATTCTCCGGTGACCCGACTCGAACGTCAGGGCCAACGCTGGTCGGTGCAAACCGCTCAGGGATCAGTGCTCGCCGAGCAAGTGGTCATCGCCTCCAACGCTTATACCGAAGGTGACTGGACGGAGTTGCGGCGCAATTTCTTCCCCGGTTATTACTATCAAGTGGCGTCGGTCCCGCTGACCGAAGACGCCGCGCAGCAAATTCTGCCCGGCGGGCAGGGTTCCTGGGACACGCGCCAGGTACTGAGCAGTATTCGTCGCGACAAAGACGGCCGTCTGTTGCTGGGCAGCCTCGGTAACGGCAATCAGAAACCGGCCTGGTTCCTCAAGGCCTGGGCCGATCGGGTGCAGCAGCACTATTTCCCCTACCTCAAACCCGTGGAATGGGAATGCACCTGGACCGGTTGCATCGCGTTTACCCCGGACCATTTGATGCGTTTGTTCGAGCCGGCGCCCGGTTTAGTGGCAGTCACCGGTTACAACGGCCGGGGCGTGACAACAGGGACAGTGGTCGGCAAAGCCTTTGCCGATTATCTGTGTAACGGAAATCCTGAGGCGCTACCCATTCCCTTTGCCCCCATGCAGCCATTGGCCGGGGTGGGTTTGCGCAGTTGTTTGTACGAGGCCGGTTTCTCGCTGTATCACGCAGGCCAGTGCTTGCGGATCGTTATTTGATTGTTGAAATTTGTTGCTGGGAGCGGCGCTTTTTCGCGCAGCGACTAGCCTGTAAAAGGTGCGGGTTGTAGCAGTTCCGCACCAGCAGTGTGCACTTCGGTGACGCACGTTGTTACAGGCTGGTTGCACGTCGTTTGGCGCCGCGGTTGCAATGATGGCGCACGCGGGTTGCGCCTTTAAAAATAAATGGTTTCACCTTCTGCGGTTTAGACGGTTGCACGCCCAATGAAAATGGGATCGAAACAGTCGAAATAACAATAAAGCAGCGACTTTTTTCAGAATAAAAAACCGATGGCACGGCCCTTGCTCTGAGCATTCAGAGAAGTCGCAGTGCCAACTAAAAAAAACCTTGGAGCACCACCTCATGTCCCAGACGTTTTACAAGAAAGGCTTTCTGGCCCTCGCAGTGGCAACTGCGTTGGGTGTTTCTGCGTTTGCACAGGCTGATGTGAAAATCGGTGTGGCGGGTCCGATGACAGGCGCCAACGCGGCATTTGGCGAGCAGTACATGAAGGGTGCACAGGCTGCAGCCGACGCGGTCAACGCGGCGGGCGGCGTTAACGGGGAAAAAATCGTACTGGTGAAGGGCGATGACGCCTGCGAACCGAAACAGGCTGTGACGGTCGCCAAGGACCTGACCAACCAGAAAGTCGCCGGCGTAGTCGGTCACTTCTGCTCCTCGTCGACCATCCCGGCCTCCGAGATCTACGACGAAGCGGGCATCATTGCAATCACTCCGGGTTCCACCAACCCAGCGGTTACCGAACGCGGCCTGAGTGCCATGTTCCGTATGTGCGGGCGTGACGATCAGCAAGGCATCGTGGCCGGTGACTACATCGTCGACGTGCTCAAGGGCAAGAAAGTCGTTGTCCTGCACGACAAGGACACCTACGGCCAAGGCCTGGCGGACGCTACCAAGGCCCAACTGGAAAAACGCGGCGTGAAGCCTGTGCTGTATGAAGGCCTGACCCGTGGCGAGAAAGACTTCAGCACCATCGTCACCAAGATCCGCGGCGCTGGCGCCGATGTCGTCTACTTCGGCGGTCTGCACCCGGAAGCCGGTCCTCTGGTCCGTCAACTGCGTGAGCAAGGCCTCAAAGACGTCAAGTTCATGTCCGATGACGGCATCGTGACCGACGAACTGGTCACCACTGCTGGCGGTCCGCAATTCGTTGACGGCGTACTGATGACCTTCGGCGCCGACCCACGCCTGCTGCCAGACAGCAAAACCGTGGTGGACGAGTTCCGCAAGAAAGGCACCGAGCCTGAAGGCTACACCCTGTACGCCTACGCTTCGGTCCAGACCCTGGCCGCAGCTTTCAACGGCGCCAAGTCCAACAGTGGCGAGAAAGCCGCCGAGTGGCTGAAGAAAAACCCGGTCAAAACCGTGATGGGCGAGAAGACCTGGGACGCCAAGGGAGACCTGAAAGTCTCCGACTACGTCGTTTACGAGTGGGACAAGGACGGCAAATACCACCAGCTGGAAAAACAGAAGTGATATGACCTGATCTGCCCGGTGCCTGTTGCACCGGGCAGTCTATGAACATGTCCGTGCAGTACCTGTCTTTTCTCGTAGAGCTGCACACAACCGTGTTGCCCCGGCGGCTGAACCCCGGTCCGTTGCACCCGGCTTCTGTGCAGTCTCTCAAATGCGTGAGATTGCGTTATGGATGGTATTTTCCTGCAGCAACTGGTCAACGGCCTGACCCTCGGGTCGGTCTATGGCCTGATCGCCATCGGCTACACAATGGTCTATGGCATCATTGGCATGATCAACTTCGCCCACGGCGAGGTTTACATGATTTCCGCTTACCTCGCGGCAATCAGTCTGGCTCTGCTGGCGTACTTCGGTATTGAATCCTTCCCGCTGTTGATGCTCGGCACCTTGATCTTCACCATCGTGGTCACGGCGGTGTATGGCTGGGTCATCGAGCGCGTCGCCTACAAGCCCCTGCGCAACTCCACCCGACTGGCACCGCTGATCAGCGCCATCGGGATTTCGCTGATCCTGCAAAACTATGCCCAGATCGCCCAAGGTGCCAAGCAACAGGGCGTTCCGACCTTATTGACGGGGGCCTGGCGCGTCGAAATCGGCACCGGCTTCGTGCAGTTGACCTACACCAAGGTGTTTATCCTGATTGCCGCATTCGCCGGCATGGCCCTGCTGACCTACATCATCAAGTACACCAAGCTCGGCCGCATGTGCCGCGCCACCCAGCAAGACCGCAAGATGGCCTCGATCCTGGGGATCAACACCGACCGCGTGATTTCCTACGTGTTCATCATCGGTGCAGCGATGGCGGCCCTGGCCGGCGTGCTGATCACCATGAACTACGGCACGTTCGACTTCTATGCCGGCTTCATCATCGGCATCAAGGCGTTCACGGCCGCGGTACTTGGCGGCATCGGCTCGCTGCCTGGTGCGATGCTTGGCGGGATCATTCTCGGGATCTCCGAGTCGCTGTTCTCAGGTTTGGTCAACTCGGACTACAAAGACGTTTTCAGCTTCTCGCTGCTCGTTCTCGTTCTGGTCTTTCGGCCCCAAGGCCTGCTCGGCCGTCCTCTTGTGTCGAAGGTGTAAGCGATGTCTTCAACCACTAAAAAAACCATTGATCTCAAAAGAAGCCTGGTTGACGCGATTCTTGCCGGCCTTGTCGCCCTGATTGTGTTCGGCCCGATTGTCGGCGTGGTCCTTGACGGCTACGGCTTCAATCTGGAAACGACCCGGGTGGCCTGGATTGTCGCCATCGTCATGGCTGGCCGGTTTGCCCTGAGCCTGTTCCTGCAAACGCCCAAGGGTCTGAAAATCCTTGAAGGCTTTGAAAGCACTGGTTCCGGGGTTCATGTACTGCCGCCTGATTACAAATCCCGCCTGCGCTGGATCATCCCGCTGGTGATCCTCGTTGCCGTGGTGTTCCCGTTCTTCTCCAACTCCTACCTGCTGGGCGTGGTCATTCTCGGGCTGATCTACGTATTGCTCGGCCTGGGCCTGAACATCGTGGTCGGCCTGGCCGGCCTGCTCGATCTGGGTTACGTGGCCTTCTACGCCATCGGTGCCTACGGCCTGGCGCTGGGTTATCAATACCTCGGCCTGGGTTTCTGGACGGTGCTGCCGCTGGCGGCCATCACCGCGGGCCTTGCCGGTTGCATCCTCGGGTTCCCGGTGCTGCGATTGCACGGTGACTACCTGGCGATCGTGACCCTGGGATTCGGTGAAATCATTCGCCTGATCCTCAACAACTGGTTGTCCCTGACCGGCGGCCCGAATGGCATGGCGGCTCCATTGCCAACCTTCTTCGGTCTCGAGTTCGGCAAGCGCGCGAAGGAGGGGGGCGTCCCGTTCCATGAGTTCTTCGGCATCGCCTATAACCCGGACGTGAAGTATTACTTCATCTATGCGGTGTTGTTCCTGGTGGTGCTGGCCGTGCTGTACATCAAGCATCGTCTGGTCAAGATGCCGGTCGGCCGCGCTTGGGAAGCCTTGCGTGAAGACGAAATCGCCTGCCGCTCCATGGGCCTGAACCACGTACTGGTCAAGCTCTCGGCGTTCACCATCGGTGCCTCGACGGCCGGCCTGGCCGGGGTGTTCTTCGCCACGTATCAAGGCTTCGTCAACCCGACCTCGTTCACCTTTTTCGAATCGGCGCTGATCCTCGCCATCGTGGTCCTCGGCGGAATGGGCTCGACCATCGGCGTGGTGATTGCAGCCTTCGTGCTGACCGTTGCCCCGGAACTGCTGCGCGGCTTTGCGGAATATCGCGTGCTGCTGTTCGGCGTGTTGATGGTGTTGATGATGATCTGGCGACCGCGCGGCCTGATTCGGATCAGCCGTACCGGTGTGACCCCGCGTAAAGGAGTAGCGCCATGAGCGAAGTCGTACTCTCGGTCGAGAAGCTGATGATGCACTTCGGCGGCATCAAGGCGTTGAGCGATGTCAGCCTCAAGGTGCATCGCAACTCGATCTTTGCCCTGATCGGCCCCAACGGCGCCGGCAAGACCACCGTGTTCAACTGCCTGACCGGTTTCTACAAGGCCTCCGGTGGCAGGATCGAACTCAATACCCGCGGCGAACGCACCGATGTCATCCAGCTGTTGGGCGAATCGTTCAAAGCCACGGATTTCGTTTCGCCGAAAAGCTTCATCACCCGGATGCGCTACAAAATGTTCGGCGGCACCCACCTGGTGAACCGTGCCGGGCTGGCGCGCACCTTCCAGAACATTCGCCTGTTCAAGGAAATGTCGGTACTTGAAAACCTGCTGGTAGCCCAGCACATGTGGGTCAACCGCAACATGTTGGCCGGCATCCTCAATACCAAGGGCTACCGCAAGGCCGAAAGCGACGCGCTGGACCACGCCTTCTACTGGCTGGAAGTCGTGGACCTTGTGGACTGCGCCAACCGTCTGGCCGGTGAACTGTCCTACGGCCAACAGCGCCGCCTGGAAATCGCCCGGGCCATGTGCACCCGGCCGCAGATCATCTGCCTCGACGAACCGGCGGCCGGCCTCAACCCTCAGGAAACCGAAGCGCTGAGCGCGATGATCCGTTTGCTGCGCGACGAGCACGATCTGACCGTGGTGCTGATCGAACACGACATGGGCATGGTAATGAGCATTTCCGACCACATCGTGGTGCTGGACCACGGCGTCGTCATCGCCGAGGGCGGACCTGAAGCGATTCGCAACGACCCGAAAGTGATTGCGGCCTATCTGGGCGCTGATGAAGAGGAAGTGGTGCTATGAGTCAACCCATCCTCGAACTCAAGGATCTGGATGTGTTTTACGGGCCGATCCAGGCTCTGAAAAAAGTCTCGCTGCATATCGAAGAAGGTGAAACCGTCAGCCTGATCGGCTCCAACGGCGCCGGTAAATCGACCTTGCTGATGTCGATCTTCGGCCAGCCGCGAGCGGCTAGCGGGCAGATCATTTATCAGGGCGTGGACATCACCCACAAGTCGTCGCACTACATCGCGTCCAACGGCATCGCTCAGTCGCCTGAAGGCCGACGGGTGTTCCCCGACATGACCGTCGAGGAAAACCTGCTGATGGGCACCATCCCTATCGGTGACAAGTACGCTTCCGAGGACATGCAGCGCATGTTCGAGTTGTTTCCACGGCTCAAGGAGCGCCGTAACCAGCGGGCCATGACCATGTCCGGCGGTGAGCAACAGATGCTCGCCATCGCTCGTGCGTTGATGAGTCGGCCCAAGCTGCTGTTGCTTGATGAACCGAGCCTTGGACTGGCGCCGATCGTGGTGAAACAGATCTTCGCGACCCTGCGGGAACTGGCGAGTACCGGCATGACCATCTTCCTGGTCGAGCAGAACGCCAACCACGCGTTGAAGCTGTCGGACCGGGCATACGTGATGGTCAACGGCGAGATCCGCATCACGGGCACCGGCAAGGAGCTGCTGGTCAACGAGGAAGTGCGTAACGCCTATCTCGGCGGGCACTGACACGCTGCCGAAATATCCACAGCCCCGACGAGCAATCGCCGGGGCTTTTTTACACCTCGAATACACCACGAATCCCCCTGTGGGAGCGAGCCTGCTCGCGAAAGCGGAGTGCCAATCGACAGGTGTTTCACTGGCCCACCGCTTTCGCAAGCAGGCCCGCTCCTGCAAGGGCCAAGTGTGCTTTCCGGAAATTGTGGAAAACAATATTCACAAGCTCTCAAAGCGCGACATAAAGCCGCTGCAAATAGTTGTTTTGTCACGCTTTTGACTTGTCCCCGTTTACTGTGGAGCTGGCTGTGAATAACGTGGGAGTAGCTGTCTGAGAGCCTTTGAATCCGTGGCTTGCAGCGATGTGGTTGTTTTTTGATCAGGCGTTTTTGCTTGACCCGGAACAGGCTTTGTCAACCTTTTTGTTGGATGGCAAAGTGGCTGGAAATGTAATGGGCCAGCCTGTGGATAAGTCTGTGGTTAAACTCTGGAAAGACTCGGCTGAGGGCCGTAGTTACTGGCTTGGCGCCATCGTCGGTTTGCCCATCACATCGTGCAAAATGCCATGGGCTACACAGCTGGTACCCGAGGGTCAAGCAAAAAACTTTGTAATCTACCCGCAAAGCCTTGTGGATAGCGGCTTGCAGCTTTTCCACTTGCCCCCGGAAACTGTGGACCGGCCTGTGGATAAGGTGCGTGTACATGGCTGCAAGCCACGGTGCCTGTGGCTTTGGAAGGTCTGGTTGTTTTTTGTACAGTTTTTGCGGCGGTTGCCGCTGTGGGCAAGGCCGGGCATGCTGCCAGCTGATTTTCTATTCCAATGGCTGTCGATCAGCCGAAGCAAGGAGAACACGATGTCCAACACCCTGTTTATTACCGGCGCGACCTCTGGTTTTGGTGAAGCCTGTGCCCGTCGTTTTGCCGAGGCCGGCTGGAAACTGGTGCTGACAGGCCGTCGTGAAGAACGCCTCAATGCCCTGTGCGCCGAGTTGTCGAAGCAGACCGAGGTGCATGGCCTGGTGCTCGACGTGCGTGATCGCAAGGCCATGGAGGAGGCGATCGCCAACTTGCCGCCGTCCTTTGCCAAGCTGCGCGGGCTGATCAACAACGCCGGTCTGGCGCTGGGCGTTGACCCAGCACCTAAGTGCGACCTCGACGATTGGGACACCATGGTCGACACCAACATCAAAGGCCTGATGTACGCCACTCGCCTGCTGTTGCCACGCCTGATCGCCCACGGTCGCGGTGCCGGTATCGTCAACCTCGGCTCCGTCGCCGGCAACTATCCGTACCCGGGCAGCCATGTTTATGGTGGGACCAAAGCATTCGTTGGCCAGTTCTCGCTGAACCTGCGTTGCGACCTGCAAGGCACTGGCGTGCGTGTCAGCAATATCGAGCCGGGCCTATGCGAGAGCGAGTTCTCGCTGGTGCGTTTCGCCGGTGACCAGGAGCGCTACAACGCGACCTACGCCGGTGCCGAGCCGATCCAGCCGCAGGACATCGCCGATACCATTTTCTGGGTGCTTAATGCCCCGGCGCACATCAACATCAACAGCCTCGAATTGATGCCGGTGAGCCAGACGTGGGCCGGGTTTGCGATTGAGCGTAATGCCAAGGGTTAAGACCGCATAACGGCTTTCGCGGGCAAGCCGCGCTCCCACAAGACTTGTGTTGAATCGTCATTTCGCGAACGACAAAAAACCTGTGGGAGCGGCGGTGCGGCGATCCGAATTGCCCGCGATAGCTATCTGTCAGTCAGCCGAGATAGTCGACCAGCCCTCGATAGCAAGTGGCCAAGTGATAAGGCGTGGTCGATGGCATGTCCTTGCGGCTGACTTCGCCCTGCTCGTCGCGACATTCATACCACCCCCTCGCATGCAAAAAGCGTTGCTGCAATGCCTGCAATTGGCGTTGCACCAAGCCTTCGCTATTTGGACGCAAGGTCAGCGCGCGCAGGTATTCAGCCTGGGCCCAGATGCGTTGAGTGGCATCCTTGGCAGAGCCATTCAGATCGAGCATCGCCGTCACCGCACCCGTTTGTGGATCAACGCCCAGTTGTTCGGTGAGTACAAACGCGCGCTCCAGCGAAGCATGCAGTTTTGAGCCGTGCAGCAGTGGCGAAGACTCCAGCAGGAAATACCACTCGAACTGATGCCCCGGTTCAAACCAGTTATCCACAGCGCCCAGCGGTTTTTCCATCAGCACGCTGTGGTGCGGGTCAATAAAACGCTTCTGCATGGCTGTGCATAACTCGACCAGCGCGCGCTGTACGGCGATGTCTTCTCGCACCGACAGGGTCGCGAGGAAAGCTTCGGCCAGATGCATCAAGGGATTTTGCAGGGGGCCGGAGTCGAGCGAGGACCAGTCGCGGTCGAGGCTGGCTTCGTACAGGCCGTCGCCTGTGGCGAAGCGCTGCGCCAGCACTTCCAGTGTCGCGTTGAGGACCGATTCCACTAGCGGCTCGCGCACCTTGCCCCAGTAATGGGCGCAGGCGAACAGGATAAAGGCGTGGGTGTAGAGGTCTTTGCGCTGATCCAGTGGCGCACCTTGCGGGTCGATGCTGTAGAACCAGCCACCGTGCTCGGCGTCGTGAAAATGCTGTTGCAAGGAACGGAATAGCGCCGCGGCGCGTTCCTCGGCGGCCGGCACCTGGCCGATCAGGCTGGAAAACAGATACAGCTGCCGCGCGCAGGCCATCGCTCGATAGCGTTGGGGCGGCAGCGGTTGATGCCCGGCGTCCAACGCTTCGTAAGGCAACGCCATGTCGGCATTCCAGCCGGGGCCTTGCCAGAGCGGCACGATCACGTCCTGGAAATGCTGTTGCACCGAGGCGAACAGAGCGGTCAATTCAGGCTGGGAGGCAGAGCGGGAAACAGGCGGCATTGGCTGGCGTCGTCACGGCAGGGTAGATTGCGCGACATGTTAGCAGGCCTGAGAGATGCGGTGTCTGTCAGGCCGTCTTTGCGAGCAAGCCTCGCTCCCACAGGTGTACGCATTCCAATGTGGGAGCGAGCCTGCTCGCGAAGGGGCCATCACAGGCAATAAAAGATCAACCTGCGAGCAACCACGCACCAGTCGCCGCCGAAGCCGCACCGGCCAATCGAACCAACGGCGCCGCCGCTTGCGGCAACACGCGCACCACCGCATAACCCGCGGCATGCAACGCCGCCGTCGCCGCCACAAACCCTGCGGCATACGCCCAAGGGCTCGACATGTCCGGCAACTCCAGCCCATGGGCCACACCATGGAACAGCGCAAACAAAGCCGTCGCACCGACCGCCACGCCCAGCGGCGGACGCACGGCCAGGGCCACGGCCAGGCCCAGCGCCAGCACCGATGCCGCAATGCCGCTTTCCAGCGCCGGCAGGTTCAATCCTTCAAATCCCAGCAGTCCACCAATCAGCATGGTGCCAACGAAGGTGCACGGCAGCGCCCAGCGCGCGGCGCCTTTTTGCTGCGCCGCCCACAAACCCACCGCCACCATTGCCAGCAAGTGATCAAGGCCGCCAATCGGGTGGCTGATGCCGGCGATCAAACCGTTGTCGCCATGACCCGGGTGCGCGAAGGCGATGGCCGGGGTCAGCAGCAGGGCCAGGGTGCCCAGGATGCGTTTCAGTGTCATGGATAAGCTTCCTTGTTGATAAGTCGTGATCAGGCTGCGGTCAGCAGGCCTTGGCGTTCGATGAAGGCGATGATTGCTTCCAGGCCCAAGCCGGTTTTCTGATTGCTGAAGACAAACGGCTTGCCGTTGCGCATGCGCGTGGTGTCGCTGTCCATCAGTTCCAGCGACGCGCCCACCAGCGGCGCGAGGTCGACCTTGTTGATCACCAGCAAGTCGGACTTGCAGATCCCCGGCCCGCCCTTGCGCGGCAGCTTGTCGCCCGCCGAGACGTCGATCACGTAAATGGTCAGGTCGGACAGTTCCGGGCTGAAGGTCGCCGACAGGTTATCGCCGCCGGACTCCACCAGAATCAGATCCAGCCCCGGAAAGCGGCGGTTCAGTTGATCCACCGCTTCGAGGTTGATCGAGGCGTCTTCGCGGATCGCCGTGTGCGGGCAGCCGCCGGTTTCCACGCCGATGATGCGCTCAGGGGCCAGGGCTTCGTTGCGCACCAGGAAATCGGCGTCTTCGCGGGTGTAGATGTCGTTGGTGACGACGGCCAGGTTGTAGCGGTCGCGCAGGGCCAGGCAGAGCGCCAGCGTCAGGGCGGTTTTACCGGAACCGACCGGTCCGCCGATGCCGACGCGCAGGGGTTGTGTGTTCATGTGATTCTCCAAGTAAAAAGGCCCTAGGAACGGAACAGACGGCTGTACTGGCGCTCATGGGCCATGCACGCCAGGGACAGGCCGAACGCGGCGCTGCCGTAGTGTTCGGGGTTGATTCGGGTGGCGTCCTGCTGGGCTTGTTGCAGCAGTGGCAGCAGTTCGCTGGTCAGGCGTTGCGCGGCTTGCTGGCCCAGGGGCAGGGTTTTCATCAGCACCGCCAATTGATTTTCCAGCCAGCTCCAGAGCCACGCCGCCAGCGCATCTTGCGGGCTGATCTGCCAGGCGCGAGCGGCAAGCGCCCAGCCGAGGGCCAAATGCGGCTCAGGGCGCTGCTGGAGAAAGGCGCGGGCCGGCGCATCGAGTTCCGGCAAGCCGTTGAGCAGTTGTTGCAATGAATAGCCCATCTGCCGGCTTTCCTGATGCAGCTCGCGGGTTTCCCGGCTGGCACGATGTTCTTCGCAGCGTTGCAGCAACTGGCCCCAGTTCTCATCAAAGGCAGCGGTGCAATGGGCGAGCAGCAGCGGCGCTTCGAAGCGTGCCAGGTTCAACAACAACTGATCGCTGATCCAGCGTCGCGCGCTGTCTGCATTGTTCACCCGGCCGTTATCCACCGCCATCTCCAGGCCTTGCGAATAGCTGTAGCCGCCAATCGGCAGTTGTGGGCTGGCCAGGCGCAGCAGCGCCCAGGCCGGGTTCATAACCGGACGCCGAACTGGTGCAATTTCGGCGGGTAGTTGAAGTCCTCGTCGCCGTGGCGGGAATGGTGATGGCCGCCCCCATAGGCGCCGTGTTCCGGCTGGAACGGTGCCTCGATGTTGTCGACGTTGGCCTCCAGCTGTTCGAGCATGGCCTTGAGTACGTAATCATCGAGCAGGCGCAACCAGCCATCACCGACTTGCAGGGCGACGTGGCGATTGCCCAGGTGATAGGCCGCGCGAGTCAGTTCGAACGCGTTGGCGCACGTAACATGCAGCAATTGTTCGGGGCGGGCGCAGACGCGGACGATGCGCCCATCTTCGGCTTGCAGGCACTCACCGTCATACAGTGGCGGCTGACCGCGCTCCAAAAACAAACCGACGTCCTCGCCTTCGGCACTGAAACAGCGCAAACGGCTTTTGCTCCGGGCCTCGAAAGTCAGGTGCAACTCGGCGGCCCAGACGGGTTGAGGGTCGATTCTGCGATGAATCACCAGCATCGGAAGGCTTCCAGCAATGGACGATGTTCAGGCTAGAGCAAGGGGCTTGCCAATCGGGCGATACGTAGGAAATACCTGTCGGAGCGTAGTGGGTGGCTCAGGCTGTTGCGGGATTTTGAACTGGAATGGTGCGGGGATTTTTCGGTGGCACCAAATTGATGCCTTGACTGGTTTTGTGGACGTGAGCCTGCTTGCGATAGCGTCGGCACAACAACATTTGATGTGGCTGACATTCCGCTATCGCGAGCAGGCTCGCTCCTACAGGGTTTATTCAGTGCTGCCGAGGCCTTGCCAATGCTTGAGACCGATGAAGATGAAGCGCAGCTGTTGAGTGATTTTTGCCTGTGGCGTCAGGTGCTCAGGCAGCGCCTCGGCCGGTGGATCGATAATGTCCGGCAAGGTCGCGAACACACTTTTGACGATCAGATCCGCCATGACGCTGAGGCCGGCGATGTCCAGATGCTGCAATTTCGGCATCAAGGACAGGTCGGCCGCGAGGTCCGAGCTGATGTCTTCCCGCAGGCGACCAATGGCCTGGCGCACGGGCAGCGATCCGCCGTACTGCTCCCGGGCCAGAAACAGGAACTGCGAGCGATTGGCCGAGACCACGTCGAGAAAGATCCGAACCGAAGCGTCAATGATGCCGCCCATGACGAACTCGTTATGGCGCACCAGGCGAATGGTCTCGCGAAAGGTCTGGCCGACTTCGCTCACCAGTACCAGGCCCAGTTCGTCCATATCGGCGAAATGCCGGTAGAAACCGGTGGGCACGATGCCGGCGGTTTTCGCCACTTCGCGCAGGCTCAGGCTGCCGAATCCTCGACCACATTCCATCAGGTGACGGGCAGCGTCCATCAGGGCGTTGCGGGTTTGTTGTTTCTGTTCGGCGCGGGGCAGCATCGCAAGGGTGTTTTTCTGGACAGGGACAGCGGCGCACTCTAGCAAATCGGCTTCGCTGGCGTCGAACGACTATCGGGGGATCAAGCGGGGATGTACAACTTCCAATGAGGCAAAACCCTATAAAGTCAAAAGCCCAATCCAGGGATTGGGCTTTTTTTCAGGGCCGCCATGGGCTCAGCTCACAGCGCTGTTGCGTTCGATGACACGGTCACCACCACCTTCGGCGAGTGTTTGGCCTGGAGTGCGGTCGGAACCATCGGCAGCCAGTGTTTGACCTGGGGTGCGGTCGGAACCATCGGCAGCCAGTGTTTGGCCTGGAGTGCGGTCGGAACCATCGGCAGCCAGTGTTTGGCCTGGAGTGCGATCGGAACCATCGGCAGCCAGTGTTTGACCTGGGGTGCGGTCGGAACCATCAGCGGCGAGAACCTGGCCTTGTGGCGTTTTGTCATAACCGTCTTCAGTGATCAGGCCTTTTTCTTTCAAGCGATCATTGCCACCTTCGGCAAGGGTCTGGCCTTGTGGAGTGCGGTCGGAACCATCGGCAGCGACGGTTTGGCTGAACACCGAGCGGCTGTCTTTGACTTGTGGAGTGGCCTGGTCAGCAGCAGGCAGAGCGAAAGCGGTGCTGGCCAGCATTGAGAGGGTAAGGCTAAGCAGTAATTGGCGTTTCATGATGGGTTGCTCCTTGGGAGGGCGATAAAGTGGGTACGAGGGCAATGCTACTCTCGATAAGTCGATATAAAAGTTCATAAACGCAATGGTAATAATCAACGGAATTGATTGTTCTGCCGAAGCGCTCTAGAACGGGTGTCTCCGGCGATCGCTTTTGCACTGGAGTGGGTATTTTCGACCCACTGATGCCGCACAAAAGTGCGGGGGCGGTAACGCTGGATTCGGGGGCAGTCTCTCCCCGGTCGATTATTTGAGGATTAATCGATGTTTCGGTTAAACCTGCGGGCCGTTTTTCAGTCGTAGATTCCATGGCAGGCCGGTTCTGGCCTGTCGTTTCACACGTGCGTCGCAGTCAGGGCGCTCAGTCGTATCAGGAGCCCTGTGCAATGACGCGCACTCGTAAAATTGTTACCTGGACCTTCGCCAGCCTGATTGTCTTGCTGGCGGTATTGGTTCTGATCATCGCGTTCTTCGATTGGAACCGGATCAAACCGCCCCTTAACGCCAAAGTTTCTGAAGAGCTGCATCGTCCGTTCGCCATTAATGGCAACCTCGCGGTGGTCTGGCAGCGCGAGCCCGACGAGGGCGGTTGGCGGGCGTGGGTGCCGTGGCCGCACGTGGTGGCCGAAGACCTGAGCCTGGGTAACCCGGACTGGTCGAAAAAACCACAGATGGTCACCCTCAAACGCGTCGAGCTGCGTATTTCACCCTTGGCATTGCTGGCGCAACGGGTGGTGATCCCGCGTATTGACCTGACCGAGCCGAATGCCGATCTTCAGCGCCTGGCCGATGGCCGTGCCAACTGGACGTTCCAGTTCGACCCCAAAGACCCGAGCGCCGAGCCTTCGAGCTGGGTGGTGGACATCGGTGCCATCGGCTTCGACAAGGGCCACGTCACCCTCGATGACCAGAACCTCAAGACTCAGCTCGATGTGCTGATTGATCCGTTGGGCAAACCCATTCCATTCAGCGATATCGTCGGCGACAAAGCCGCAAAAACCGCGCAGGAGAAAGGCGCGGCGCCCCAGGATTACGCGTTCGCGCTGAAGGTCAAAGGCCAATACCACAATCAGAAACTCGCGGGCGAAGGCAAGATCGGCGGGTTGCTGGCATTGCAGGATGCGGCCAGGCCGTTCCCGCTCCAGGCGCAAGTGAAGATCGCCGATACCAGTGTCGAACTGGCCGGAACGCTGACCGATCCGCTGAATCTCGGCGCCCTGGACCTGCGCCTGAAACTGGCCGGTACCAGCCTGGGCAATCTCTATCCGCTGACCGGTGTGACGCTGCCGGATACGCCGCCCTACGAGACCGACGGGCATTTGATCGCCAAACTGCATGAGCCGGGTGGTGCGGTGTTCCGCTATGAAGCATTCAACGGCAAGATCGGCGAGAGCGACATCCACGGCAGCCTGGCCTATGTCGCCAGCCAGCCGAGGCCGAAACTCAGTGGTTCGCTTGTTTCCAACCAACTGCTGTTCGCCGACCTGGCCCCGTTGATCGGCGCTGACTCCAACGCCAAGCAAAAGGCCCGTGGCGGCGAAAGCAAGCAGCCGACGGACAAGGTGTTGCCGGTCGAGGAGTTCAAGACCGAGCGCTGGCGTGACATGGACGCCGACGTCGAATTCACCGGCAAGCGCATCATCCACAGCGAAAAATTGCCGTTCAATGACCTCTATACGCACCTGGTGCTGACCGACGGCGTTCTCAGTCTGGAGCCTCTGCGTTTCGGCGTGGCGGGCGGCAACCTGGATGCGCAGATTCGCCTCAATGGCCGCACCGAGCCGTTGGAAGGCCGGGCCAAACTGACCGCGCGCAAGTTCAAGCTCAAGCAGCTGTTCCCGACTTTTGAACCGATGAAAACCAGTTTCGGCGAACTCAACGGCGATGCTGACATCACCGGCCGTGGCAACTCGGTGGCCAAGCTGCTGGGCAGCGCCAATGGCAACCTGAAAATGCTGATCAACGATGGCGCCATCAGCCGCGAGTTGATGGAGCTGGCCGGGCTCAACGTCGGCAACTATGTGGTGGGCAAGATCTTTGGCGACAAGGAAGTGAAGATCAATTGCGCGGCGGCCGACTTCGATATCAAGACCGGTTTGGCCACCACCCGACTGTTCGTCTTCGATACCGAGAACGCGATCATCTATATCGACGGCACGGCGAACATGGCGACGGAGCAGCTGGACCTGACGATCACCCCGGAATCCAACGGCTGGCGGTTGATTTCGTTGCGCTCGCCGCTGTACGTGCGGGGCAAGTTCATCAAGCCGGATGCGGGCGTGAAGGCGGTGCCACTGATTTTGCGTGGCGCCGGGATGGTTGCGTTGGGCGTGATCGCAGCGCCGGCGGCGGGGCTGTTGGCGTTGGTGGCACCGAGTGGGGGTGAGCCGAATCAGTGTGCGCCATTGTTGGAACAGATGAAGGCAGGCAAGGCGCCGGTGACCGTTAAACCAACGAAATAATGGGGTGTCAGTGTGGCTGCCTTCGCGGGCAAGCCTCGCTCCTTCAGGAGAATACTAAACCTGTAGGAGCGAGGCTCGCCCGCGAAGACGATCTGAAAGGCGCTAAAGATCTTTCAGAATGTCAGCCATATCATCCGCATGCTCTTCTTCCTGAGCCAGGATGTCTTCAAAGATGCGCCGGGTGGTCGGGTCTTTTTCGCCGATGTACTGAATGATCTCGCGGTAACTGTCGATGGCAATCCGCTCGGCGACCAGGTCTTCGTAGACCATCTCTTTAAGGGAATTGCCCGCCACATATTGCGCGTGGGAGTTTTTCGACAGCAAGTCAGGGTTGAACTCCGGCTCACCGCCCAGTTGCACGATGCGCTCGGCCAGTCGGTCGGCGTGCTCGGCTTCCTGGGTTGCGTGCTCGAGGAACTCGTCGGCCGCGACGTTGGCTTTCAAGCCGCTGGCCATGAAGTAGTGGCGCTTGTAGCGCAACACGCAGACCAGTTCCGTGGCCAACGACTCGTTCAGCAGGCGCAATACTTCTTCACGGTCAGCGCTGTAGCTTTCGGTCACCGCGCCGTTCTCGACGTTCTTGCGGGCCCGTTCGCGAAGGGTGGTTACGTCAGACAAATGCATGTCACTCATCTCGTTCTCCTGGAGGCTAATCCGGTTTGCGTCACCTTCTGGGGAAGTGATCGCTACTTAAGGTGTGAGTGATGAGCGCGGCGAAAAGTTTTATGCCATTTGTCCATCGTAAAAAGCGCCCGAAATGGTCACGCCAACCCATGCCCGGACAGCAGCGCCTCCTCGCGCAGCCACGCAAAAAACGCCCGCACCGGCGGATGCCGTTCGCGTCCCGGCACACAGAGTGCGCTATAGCCGGCGCCATCGACCTGGACCTCGCCCCGGTAGGCGACCAGTAAACCGTTGGCCACGCTTTCCGACACCAGGATATTGCTCGCCAGCACCAGCCCCTGCCCGGCGATCGCGGCTTGCAGGGCGTAATGCTCTTCGTCGTATTCACGGACCGCCGGTTGCCCTGTCAGCCAACTTTCGCCGGACTGCGCGCACCAGGCCGCCCAGCCGTGGGCATAGAGTTTGGAGTTGTGCCAGCGCACGCTGATCAGCGTGGGTACCCGCTCAGCCGCCAGGGCCACCTGCCCGGGCGAGCCATAGACGCCGAACGATTCGTCGAACAGGCACAGCCCATAAAGGTTCGGGTAATCACCCAGGCTGTAGCGCACCACCAAATCGACGCTGGCGTCCTGATGCAGATCGATGACTTCGCAGTGGGTGTCCAGGCGCAGGTTGATGTTCGGATGGCGGGCGTAAAACCGACCCAGACGCGGCACCAGCCACAACGCCGCGAAGGCCGCCGTGGTGGAGATCGTCAGGCTCGCGCCGCTGCGTTGCGGGCGCAGGGTGTCGACGCTTTGCGCCACTTCCAGCAGCGCGCCGTGCAGGCTGCGGAACAACCGTTCGCCGCCGTCGGTGAGGCGCACCTGCCGTGGCAGCCGCTCGAACAGCGGCACGCCGAGCCAGTTCTCCAGCGAACGAATCTGGTGCGACACCGCTGTGGGCGTCACCGAAAGTTCTTCGGCGGCGGCCTTGAAACTCAGCAGGCGCGAGGCGGATTCGAAGGCGCGCAGGGCGGTGAGCGGCAACGAGGCAAACATTCAAATACTCCATGGATGAAATGGATTCATCCAGACTGATTTCTACTCAGTTGAAGAAGGGCGGCTGTGAGCTTCAATCTGCAAGCCACAGGCAGTTTAGCCCTTAAGGAGATTCAGATGAGCAAGATTCTTGCGATCCATGCCAGCCCCCGTGGCGAGCGTTCCCATTCCCGGCGTCTGGCGGAAGTGTTTCTTGGCGCTTGGCAAGCGCGACATCCTCAGTCGCAGCTGACTCGCCGGGAAATAGGTCGGGCATTGATACCGCCGGTTAACGAGGCCTTTGTGGCCGCGGCCTTTTACCCCGAGCCCCAAGCGCGTCCCTTGTCGATGCAGGCCGACCTGGCGTTCAGCGATGAGCTGGTCGGCGAGTTGCTCGGTCACGATTTGCTGGTGATTTCCACGCCGATGCACAACTTCAGCGTACCCAGCGGCCTCAAGGCCTGGATCGATCAGATTGTGCGGCTCGGGCTGACGTTCAATCACACCCTGGACAATGGCGTGGCGCAGTACGAGCCGTTGGTGCACGGCAAAAAAGCCCTGATCGTCACCAGTCGCGGCGGCTTCGGTTTCGGGCCGGGCGGCGAGCTGGAGGCGATGAACCATGCCGATCCGTTGCTGCGCACCGCGCTGGGGTTCATCGGCATCACCGACATCACCGTGGTGGCCGCCGAAGGCGAAGAGTCGGCTGAGCGCACGTTCGAGATTTCGCTGGCCGAAGCCGAGCAGCGCTTGCTGACGCTGGCCCGGGAGTTCTGATGGCCTGGCTGTTTCTGCTGATCGCCGCCGGGTTCGAAGTTACCTTCGCCATGGGCATGAAGTACGCCGAAGGCTTTACCCGGCTCTGGCCATCGCTGATCACGGTGGTGGCCGCCGTCGGCGGGATTTACTTCCTGACCCTGGCCATGCGCGAGTTGCCGGTAAGCATCGCCTACCCGATCTGGACCGCCATCGGTTCACTGGGCACGGTGTTTCTCGGCTTTGCGCTGCTGGGTGAAAGCCTGACGGCGATCAAACTGGTGTCGGTGGGGCTGATCGTGGCAGGCGTGGTGGGGCTGAAGTAGGGTGGATGTCATAGACTGGTCGTCGAGTTGTCATCTTGGGTGACGATGCTTGGCTGACGTCTTGCATCGCGCCTTGCTTCATCTCACCGATCACAAGGATGTCCGTCCATGTCGCAAGGTTCTGCCACGCGTTATCCGTTGGTGCTGGTCCCGGGAATGCTCGGGTTTATCCGTCTGGTGCTGTATCCGTACTGGTACGGGATCATTTCGGCGTTGCGCCGGGGTGGGGCGACGGTGTTTGCGGTGCAGGTCTCGCCGCTCAATTCCAGCGAGGTGCGCGGCGAGCAGTTGCTGGCGCGGATCGAGGAGATTCTGCGGGAAACCGGGGCCGAGAAGGTCAACCTGATCGGCCACAGCCAAGGCTCGCTCACAGCCCGTTACGCGGCCGCCAAACGTCCGGATCGCGTGGCGTCCGTCACGTCGGTCGCAGGGCCGAATCATGGCTCGGAGCTGGCGGATTATCTGGAAAAGCATTACCCGGCCGACACGTTCAAAGGACGGGTTCTCAGCGTGTTGTTGCGCTGGATCGGCGCGTTGATGAGCCTGCTGGAAACCGGCTATCGCGGGCCGAAGTTGCCTGTGGATATCCCGGCTTCGCACCATTCGCTGACCACTCAAGGCGTGGCGCTGTTCAATCAGCGTTATCCACAGGGCCTGCCTGAAACCTGGGGCGGGCACGGGCCGGAAGAGGTCAACGGCGTGCGCTATTACTCCTGGTCCGGGACGTTGCAACCGGGCAAGACGGACCGCGGCGGTAACCGGTTCGACGGCACGAACCGCAGTTGCCGGCTGTTTGCCAGAACCTTTGTGCGCGAAACCGGGCATTGCGACGGGATGGTCGGGCGTTACAGCTCGCACTTGGGGACGGTGATTGGCGATGAGTATCCGATGGATCACTTCGACATCGTCAATCAGTCGCTGGGGCTGGTGGGGAAAGGGGCGGATCCGGTGCGGTTGTTTGTCGAGCATGCGGCCCGATTGAAAGCGGCTGGCGTGTAAACGTCAGTTGGACCGCGAAGGCGTCGGGTCAGGCAACGCTGACCTTACGGCCCAACACGGTAGTCCAGCGCTCCGAAAGCACCACCCCACCCAGCGTCAACACCCCACCCACCAGGTGATACATCGCCAACTGTTCATTCAGTACCACCGCCGCAATCAACGCCGTAATCAACGGCAGCAAATTGAAAAACAGCGTGGTCCGGCTCGGTCCCAGGCGCACCACGGCCTGCATCCACGCCAATGGCGCCAGCATCGAAGCCAGCAAACAGGCATAAAGCACCAGCGGAATATTCTGCAAGGTCGGTCCGACCTTCGGTGAAGCGACAAACAACGGAAACAGCACCACCACCGCCACCAGCACCTGCAAATACAACAGCACCAGTGGCGGCAAGCGCAGCTGCCATTTTTTCAGCAGCGTGCTGTAGATCGCGTAGGCCAGCGTGGCGATCAGCATCATCGCGTCGCCCAGGTTCACGCCGTGCTCAAGCAGTGCGCCGAGGCTGCCGGACGACACCACCACCAACACGCCGGCGAACGACAACACCGCACCGGCCAATGCGCCCGCAGTCAGGCGCTGACCGAGGCTGGCGATTGCCATGGCCAGCGACATCAAGGGCATCAGCGACAAGATGATCCCCATGTTGGTGGCTGTAGTCAGCGTTGCGGCGAAGTACGCCAGGCTCTGATAGACGGCCATGCCGAGCACGCCAAGGATGAAAATCTTGCCCAGGTTCGGGCGAATCTGCGGCCAATGCGCGATCACCGGTTTGAGCATGAACGGCGTGAACAGAATCCCGGCCAGCAGCCAGCGATAGAAGCCGATTTCTGCGGGGAAGATCGCGCCGACCGCCAGTTTGTTGATCACGGTGTTGCCGGCCCAAATGAAAATGGCCAGCAGGGGATAAGCGTATTGCATCAGAAAAACCATCAACGTTAGTGAGGAGCGATTATCCGCCTGTCTGGATGCAAGCCTATACTTCAATCCAGACAACCTGCCCTTGATGACGGACAGCATGACCAGTAAACACATCGACCTGCTCGACTTCGCAGAATTGCCGTCCCCGGTCTATTTCCGTTATGCCGACTTCGACACCCATGAATATGCCTCGACCCACCGTCACCCGTGGGGCACCCTCGAGTATTCGGCCAACGGTGTGTTGCACATGGAAATTGGCAGCAGCCGCTTCATGTCGCCGCCGCAATACGCGGTGTGGGTGCCGCCACAGACCGAGCACAGTTTCTACAGCAATCAACCGATCAACTATCGCGCGGTCTGCCTGGCGCCGGTGTTGTGCACCGCGTTGCCACAACAAGCGTGCACGCTGGCAATCAGCGACATTCTCAAGGCGATCCTCAAGGACTTCGCCGCCCGCGACGTGAAAATTCCCGACCAGGATGCGGACAAACGTCTGGCGCAGGTGTTGGTGGACCAGTTGCAACTGGCACCCATCCAGGAGTGTTTTTTGCCTTACGCCAGCAGCTCGGGATTGCTCGTAATACTTGAAGCCCTGCAAGCCGAGCCCGGGGACAATCGGCCATTGGCGCACTGGGCCGCGCAGATTCATGTCAGCGAACGCACCTTGGCGCGGCAGTTTGTCCGTGAGCTGGGCATGAGTTTCGGCGAGTGGCGGCAACGCTTGCGTTTCCTCGCGGCGATCGAAGCGCTGGACAGTCAACGCAGCATTCAAAACATTGCCTTCGACATGGGTTACAGCACCGGTTCGGCATTTATTGCGATGTTTCAACGTCAGGCCGGGTGTACGCCTGAGCAATATCGTCGGCAACGAATTATCTGAGATAAAGAAGTCAGTGGATGTTAGAAGTTTTAAGTGGTGAAGTTTCTTACAGGCTAATCGGAATTGAACTTCATTTGATTGAGTGATTAACGTTGTACGCTAGTTGCATAAGCCGTTTCTGTTCAGCAAACTTATGCAGAGTATCAATGTGACCACTTCAATCCGGATCGATGAAATATCAGCAACCGCAATACAACAAAAAAGCATACATCACGAACTTATAAAAAATGCTATCCCGGAATGGATGCGCCAAACTTCACCCCACAGAATCAGCGCGTTAAAAACCGTGATAGCCCCACTTCCGGAATGGATTAGCACCGCTTCACCGATGCAGCTCGCAGCCCTGCAGCGCGCCTCGGAGGAAAGCTGGCGGGCTCAAAACGATGTCGACCAGATGCTGAGCGAGACGCAAGATGTCTACGCCTTTGCTGAACCGCTGCTTCGTCAGGCGCTGAAAGATCAATACGGTGTAGACGTCGATGTAAAGGAAACTTTCTTGCAGTTGTTTTCTCCGCCCCATTTATCCCCTTGGGCCAACAATTTCAATAACGGCGTGGAATCGCGCATTGTTTCGTTGCTGGATGCGGCATTACATAATTTTTCGGATAAAGAAGTATTAACCTCTGATTCGCAGTTTATTACCCGGCCGGACAAATCGAATCGATTCGATATAACCGGTGTTCGTAACAACATGAGTGTCGACCAATTCAAGACACTTTGCCGCACTCTGGATATCGGCGCTCACTATAAAGCCCATCTTGAAGGCTATGTGCGCCCTGTCGACGGGCTGGCGCGTAGTGTGGTGCAGCAAACAGTCATAAAAAGCCAAAAGGCTGCGTTAAAAGCAGCCCTGTATCTGGCCAGCCTTAAAAATGACATCTCGGCCAGTGGCTACCTGGCCGTACAAAGCCTGCTCAAGGATATTAAAGCGTGGAAGATGGATGGCCTTCCCGTTCATTACTATCAGCTGAAAATTCTCGATGTCCAGTTGAGAGGCATCGTGCTGATCGCCCCTGATCTGCATATCCACGACAGCGCCGCCCGGCGAGTCATTGTCTATGTGCCACATGACCCGGAGCATCCACTGAAAGAGTACGCCTCGAAGGCCGAGTTCGCCCGTGAGCTCACTCGCCAATTGCGGGATGCCCCAAGGAATTCCACAAACAGTTATCAGCAGTTCTTCAGCCGTTTTGTCGACCATCAACAACGGGGGCGCTTCTTCTCGGCACTCAATGCCGCGCTGGTGGAAATAACCCAACACGACAAAATTCCGGGCGTCGATCAGCCGGTATGGCGCGAAACGCCCATCGAGAATCCGCGCCTGCACTTTGAGCACGTTCGGTTCGAGAACGACATCCATACCTTTTTTACGGGCGACCCTTGGCTTTATCTCTACCAGCAACAGCAAAACAAAATCCTGAACGACGCCCGGGAGATGGTCATCTCGACGCAAGATGCCGATCGTATGGAGCGCTGGGCGTGGTTCGACAACCTGGAAAAAATGCTTTCCGACGTCTTCAATGCCGCGTTAATGGTGGTGGGGCCTTTCATACCCTTTGTGGGCGAGGTAATGATGGGTTACATGGTTTATCAGTTGGTCAGCGAGGTCGTCGAAGGCATTGTGGATCTGGCTGAAGGTCTCTATCTGGAAGGGGCCGAGCACATCATTGGGTTTGTCGAAAGCCTGGTCCAGTTGGTGGCCTTCGCTGGCGGCATGAAAATCGGCAGTGAGGTGGTACTGCCCAAGTTGTCATCGTTCATCGAGTCGACAACACCGGTCACGCTGGCCAACGGCGCCAAACGCCTGTGGAGCCGCGACCTTGAGCCCTATCAAAAACAAAACCTGACCCTGACTGCGGATTCAAAGCCTGATGAAACCTGGCTGCACCGGCATGAGGGCAAGCCGATTCTCAAGCTGGACACCCGGCACTTCGAACTGACGAAAGATCCACAGAACGGTAAACACAGGGTTAAACATCCGACCCGCTCCGACGCCTATCAACCCGTGGTGGAGAGCAACGGCGAAGGTGCCTTCGTGATTGAAGGCGAGCAACCCCATAGGTGGGATGACTCGACCTTGATGGCGCGACTCGGCCCGGACATGGGTGAGCTGGCCGACGCCTACGGCGACATCCGCACGGTCAGCCAGACCGATGCCAGCGCGATCCGCCAAATGTATGCCGACAATGAGCGGCCATCGCCGTTGCTCAGCGATACCGTGACCCGGTTTCGTATCGACCGTGACATCCAGACCTTCATCGAGCAGATGGGCAGCGAGCGTGCGCAAGATTACTCAAACGCCGATCCCGAGATGCAATTTCAGCTGCTCGATGGTCTGTGGCCCGGCAATGCGATTGAGCTGGTAGACGCCAGGGGCGAAGTGCTTCGGGTCATCGGTCGCGCGGGCGGGCCGGGTGTCCAGATAAACAGCAATCGTCTGGCTGACGTCGATCTGCTCAAGACGCTGTTATCGCACCTGGATGAAGCACAACTGAACACCTTGTTGGACGTCGAGTTCCATATCACGCCCAGCACGCTGGAACTGAACGCCAAAAATCTGCGGGCCGAGTTGGCGATACGGGCCAGGAGCAAGCGCACGTCGCTGTTCAACGCACGTTATCGTCGTGTCGAAGCTGCCACGAGTGACAGCGCAAAAACGATCCAGGCCCAAGTGCCGGGCCTGCCTGGCACTGTCGCCCGCGAGTTGCTGTCCATCGCCACGCCCTCCGAAGTCCAGGCGATTGAGCGCGGGCAGTTGCCCGCAAGGCTGGAAAACCTCGCGCGTTGGGCGCTGCGAGACGTGCGCATGAGTCGTGCTTATGAAGGTTTTTACCTCGACTCGGTCGACAGTCCCGACATGGACCGGCTGGCGCTGCACTCCCTTGAGCATCTTCGCGGCTGGAATCCCGATGTGCGCATTGAGGTCCGACGGTTCGAGTACGACGGAACCCTGCTCGACAGTATCGGCCAGGACGACGCAGGGATTCGCCGTACGCTCGTCGAGCTTCATGACTCGACATTCGTCGCTTATGACGAAGACGCAAATGCCCTGCATTCGGGCATGGATCTGTTTTCCGCTATTTTGCAGGCGTTGCCGGACGCCGAGCGTAACGCGCTGAACATCTATATCGGCCAGGGGGCCAAACTGAAGCTGGCCCTGCGCGACAACGCATTGCAGCCCTATCAGTTGCTGAAGGTGCTGGACGGTCTGCCGGTTCTTGACCCGCTCACTTACGATCCTCAATTGATGCGCCTGCGTGGTGGCTCGCCGGGCGCGGGCGGCGAACGTGCAGTCCTGGAAGACATCGGCGGCCAATACAGCGACCTGGTCACGGTAGCGTTCCATCCTTCTGTTTCGGCATTCAAGCGATTCGATTATCTGCGCGGCCTGAAACTGATTCACGACAGCCTTCCACAGGATTATCTTTTCGACCTTTTCGAGGCGCTGAACGCAGCCAATGCGACCGGAGAGGCCGGGCCAGGCCTGCGGATCGTCCAAAGTATCGAGGCGTTGCCTGATCTGCAGAAGCTGATGCTGCCAGAGCAGTTCAACGCGTTGACCGGGCGCCTGTTTACCAAAGAGGGCCTGGTGCCGCTCACTGAACTGGAACGAAACCTGGGGTTGAATGCGCGCAATCTGGAACAGACCGGGCGGGCCAATGCCTACCAGGCGCTGTTACATTCAGTCCGGGAGAACGGTGTAACGCCAAGTCCGGAGCTGGCTGATTTAAGCAGCTATGGGGAGTGGTTTTCCCAGGCCGTGGTCGAGACCGAAGGGCCGGTTCAGGTATCGCCTCAAACCATGGCCAACTTGAAAATGGCGCAGGACGCGATCTATCGAGCCAAGGAGCTCCTGCCGTTATCGGGGAATCAGTTGCCAAGCATGTGGGAAAACGGCGGTTCGGCGATTGCCAAAATCAAAGGCCTGCGAGGGATGGACCTTGAGGAGGGCGGGTTCTCTGCAAAATTGACCACCGCTGAGGCCGCTCGCAAAGCCATTGATATCAAGGGCGGGAATTGTTCGGAGAACTCGAAGGTTACGTTTTCGATTCTCGCCAGCCAGCCCCGGACGTCCAGCATTCACATTGTCAGGGCCACCCGTTTTGATCATCAATATGTAGTGATAGGAGATGATCTGAGCAATCTTGATGCTCTGGTCGTCGCTGACTCGTGGCCGGAATTTCCCGCAGCGCACTTGGCCAGCAATGCACACTTCAATTTCGAAATGCCGCCGGTGACCACACTGACCCCCGGGCCGGCCGTGGCCGAGTACGCCTTTATCAATGAAGCCGCGCCAGGGCCGGCGGTATTGCCTGCGGTTTCCGAGGCGAACACGTTCCGGCAGATAAAAATCAACAAGCTCTATGAGGAGGGTGCGGCATATGCCCAATGGACGTCGTTGCGTGAGCTTGGACAGACTTATGCGGTCGAGGGGGGCACGCCGGTCTTGTTCGAGCGGATGCCCGCGTCGGTCATTGATAACCGGGTTGATGCTTATCAGCGATACCGGGAAGCCTTTAAAGATCTTCTGGAATCGGAGGTTGATTGAGAACCATCGATTGCGGCGGTGGATGAATGTGTAACAGGGGTTGTCTACACTCCAGATTGAGGCCGCACCCCTCGGTGCGGCAACAAGGAGAAAACTCCATGATGATGTTGCGTGTCCCTTTGTTGATGATCGGTTTGCTGCTTAGTGCCCAGGGCTTCGCCGCCACTGAGCAACAGAACAAGATGACCACCTGCAACGCTGACGCTACCGCGAAAGGCCTCAAGGGCGACGAGCGCAAAGCCTTCATGAGCACCTGCCTCAAGGCGGCGCCGGCCGCCAATGACGCCAAGACCTTGACCCCTCAGCAAGAGAAAATGAAAACCTGCAACGCCGATGCGGCGACCAAAGCGCTTAAGGGTGATGAGCGCAAAGCATTCATGAGTGATTGCCTGAAGAAAAAATAAATAACTGAGTCATAACGGGCGGCAGATTGTGATGGCTGTGAGGGCCCCTTTGCGAGCAAGCCCGCTCCCACAATGGAACTGTGTTCGCAGGACTGATGTGGGAGCGAGCCTGCTCGCGAAGGGGCCAGCATGGCCGCTATAAAAAATCGCCCACGCCCCACTAAGGTCGCCCTACACAATCCCTAGTGCTGGCCTGCGAACGCTGGCAGACTGCCAATCCTTTTACGTCGTTCGTTTTGAGGCTGTATGCCAACGTTTTCTCAACGCCACGTTTTGCTGCTGATCAGTTGGGTCATCATCTTTGGTGGTTTGCTGCTGGTGATCCCGCTGCGACTGCTGCCTAGCCTGCTGGCCGGGTTGCTGGTGTTCGAACTGGTCAACATGCTCACCCCGCAGTTGCAGCGGCTGATCGAAGGTCGACGCGCGCGCTGGCTGGCGGTGGCGTTGCTGGGGACGTTAGTGGTCAGCGTGTTGACCCTGATTTTTGCCGGCGCCATCAGCTTTTTGCTGCACGAGGCGGAAAACCCGGGCGCATCGCTCGACAAATTCATGCACGTGGTTGACCGCGCGCGCGGGCAGCTGCCGCCGTTCATCGACGCCTATCTGCCCGCCAGTGCCGCGGAATTTCGCGTGGCCATCGGCGAGTGGATGAGCAAGCACCTGAGCGACTTGCAACTGGTCGGCAAGGACGCGGCGCACATGTTTGTGACGCTGCTGATCGGCATGGTACTCGGGGCGATCATCGCCTTGCAGCGCATACCGGACGTGACCAAGCGCAAGCCGCTGGCTGCCGCGTTGTTCGACCGCCTGCACCTGCTGGTCCAGGCGTTTCGCAATATCGTCTTCGCCCAGATCAAGATTTCCCTGCTCAACACCTTCTTTACCGGGATCTTCCTGGCGGTGATCCTGCCGATGTTCGGCGTCCAGCTGCCGCTGACCAAAACCCTGATCGTGCTGACCTTCCTGCTCGGTCTGTTACCGGTGATCGGCAACCTGATGTCGAACACGCTGATCACCATCGTCGGCTTGTCGCTGTCGATCTGGGTCGCCATGGCGGCGCTGGGTTATCTGATTTTTATCCACAAGCTCGAATACTTCCTCAACGCGCGCATTGTCGGCGGGCAGATCAGTGCCAAGTCGTGGGAGTTGCTGCTGGCAATGCTGGTGTTCGAGGCCGCGTTCGGCCTGCCAGGGGTGGTGGCGGGGCCGATTTATTACGCGTACCTGAAGAGTGAGTTGAAGCAGGTGGGGATGGTGTAACCACCCCATAATCGTTCTCACGCTCTGCGTGGGAATGCCGCCATGGACGCTCTGCGTCCGTTGATGAGGCTGTGACGCGGAGCGTCACGGGATGCATTCCCACGCAGAGCGTGGTAACGATCACTACCTCGGGTTGCGAATCAGTCCATCGTGCCGTAACGCTTCATCGCCTCGATCGCCAACCCGCTGCCGATGCTGCCGAAGATGTTCCCTTCCACATGCCGCGCATTCGGCAACATCGCCGACACGCTGTTGCGCAGCGCCGGAATGCCGCTCGAACCGCCCGTGAAGAACACCGTGTCGACCTGATCGACCCGCACGTTGGCGTCGTTCAGCAGTTGGGTCACGCTGTTGCGCACGCGCTCCAGCAGGTTGTCGATGGCCGACTCGAACAGTGCGCGACTCAGCTCAACGCTCAAGCCCGGCTCGATGCGGTCCAGCGGCACATGGCGGCTGTCGGCGTGGGTCAGCTGGATCTTGGTTTCTTCCACTTCCATGGCCAGCCAGTGTCCGGCGCGCTGGTCGATCAGCTTGAACAGGCGATCAATACCGCCGGTGTCTTCGATGTCGTAGCGCATGCTGCCCAGGGCCAGGGTCGACTTCTGCGAGTACACCGAGTTGATGGTGTGCCAGGTCGCCAGGTTCATGTGGTGGCTGGTGGGCATGTAGGCGCCGCTCTTCATGCGGCTGCCGTAGCCGAACAACGGCATCAGGCCTTGCAGGCTCAACTGCTTGTCGAAGTCGGTCCCGCCGATGTGCACGCCGCCGGTGGCGAGGATGTCGTCGTGACGGTTGTCGTGGGTGCGGCGCTCCGGGGACAGGCGCACCAGCGAGAAGTCGGAGGTACCACCGCCGATGTCGACGATCAGCACCAGCTCTTCCTTTTCGATGGTCGACTCGTAGTCGAATGCCGCCGCAATCGGTTCGTACTGGAACGACACATCCTTGAAGCCGATGGCGCGCGCCACGTCCACCAGGGTGTTCTCGGCCTCCTGGTCGGCCATTTCGTCGTCATCGACGAAGAACACCGGGCGGCCCAGCACCACTTCCTCGAATTCCCGACCGGCGGCCGTCTCGGCGCGCTTCTTCAACTGGCCGATAAACAGCCCGAGCAGGTCCTTGAACGGCATCGCCGTGCCGAGGACGCTGGTGTCGTGCTTGATCAGCTTGGAGCCCAGCAGGCTCTTGAGCGAGCGCATCAGCCGGCCTTCGTAGCCTTCCAGGTACTCGTGCAGCGCCAGCCGACCGTACACCGGGCGGCGTTCTTCCATGTTGAAGAACACCACCGACGGCAGGGTGATCTTGTCGTCCTCCAGCGCGATCAGCGTTTCCATGCCGGGGCGCAGCCAGCCGACGGTGGAGTTGGACGTGCCGAAGTCGATACCACAGGCACGGGCTGGAGATGCGTTTTTCATGACTTTCAGGTTCCGGTTAAAAAACGGCCGCGCAGTGTATGTCAGTGCGGCGCAGATTCGAAGGCCGACTATCCGCTAAATACACCAATGGCGCCTTGATAAGATGGCCGGATGCCCCAAACTTGTCTGCATTGAGCCTGGCAGCCATCGGACGGTCGCAAGAACCGCCCACTGCTGCCGATAAACTTCTGACGCGCTACCCGGTCACAAACTTGAGATCGGTCAACCCGGCGCCTGGAAATACGCGCAGACTACGGTGACGGCGCGATATCGATAACGGATGGTGATCCTTAGATGGACTTCAAAGACTATTACAAGATTCTCGGTGTGGAACCGACCGCGGACGATAAGACGATCAAGGCGGCTTATCGGAAACTGGCGCGCAAATACCACCCCGATGTCAGCAAGGAAAAGGACGCCGAGGCCAAGTTCAAGGACGCCTCGGAAGCTTATGAAGCGCTGAAAAGTGCCGACAAGCGCGCCGAATATGACGACTTGCGCAAATACGGCCAGCACGGCCAACCGTTCCAGGGGCCGCCGGGTTGGCAGGGCCGTGGCGGCGGTGGGTTTGGCGGTGGTCAGGACACGGGCGATTTTTCGGACTTCTTCAGTTCGATCTTCGGCAACCGTGGTCCGGGTTTTGGTGGTGGACAGTCGGGCCGCAGTGCCGGGCGCCGAGGGCAAGACGTGGAAATGGAACTACCGATTTTTCTGGAAGAAAGCCTGTCGAACGAGTCGAAGAAGGTCTCCTTCCAGGTGCCGCAGTACAACGCGGCCGGCCAGCACGTCAGCAACACCAGCAAAAGCCTGAACGTGAAAATCCCGGCCGGTGTGACCGACGGCGAGCGCATCCGCCTCAAGGGCCAGGGGGCGCCGGGCATCGGTGGCGGGGCCAACGGCGATCTGTTCCTGATCATTCGCTTTGCGCCGCACCCAAAATTCGACGTCGAAGGCGAGAACCTGATCATTACCTTGCCGCTGGCGCCCTGGGAGTTGGCGCTGGGTACCGAAGTCGCCGTGCCTACACTGACCGGCAAGATCAACCTCAAGGTCCCGGCCGGCAGCCAGAACGGCCAGCGCATGCGCGCCAAGGGGCACGGTCTGCTGAACAAGGCGGGCGAGCGTGGCTACCTGTTCGTGCAATTGAAAGCCGTGATGCCCAAGACTTCAAGCGACGAGGTCAAGGCGCTGTGGGAAGAACTGGCGAAAAAAGCCGCTTTCGACCCGAGAGAAAATTTCTGATCCAAGAGACGGAGTAGCCCATCATGAGCAACCCCCTGATCGTTCAACTGGACATGGCAGAATTCTGTGAGGCGACCGAGCTGTCGGACGTCTACGTGATCGAAATCGTCGAGCACGGCATCCTCGAACCTCAGGGCAAGCAGCCCAAGGATTGGGTTTTCAACGATTACGAGCTGGCTCTGGCCAAGCGCGCCGCCAAGCTGCGGCGCGATCTGGAGCTGGAGTGGGAAGGCGTCGCCCTGGCGCTGGACTTGCTTGAAGAGGTCCAGCAGCTGCGGGCGGAGAATCGCATGCTCAAGCAGCGGTTGGGGCGGTTGGTCGTCGAGTAGTGTTCTGCTGGTTTTGTGTCGTTTGACACGGCCCCTTCGCGAGCAGGCTCGCTCTCACATTGGATCGGGTTCTTCCAGAAGGAATACGGTCAACTGTGGGAGCGAGCCTGCTGGCGATGAACGATGACGCGGTCCGTGGTATTAAACCTTGCGCGGCAACACCACGGTAAACAGCGTGCCGTCCGCTTCGCTGGAACTGACGTCGATCGTCCCGCCGTGTGCATCGACCACTTCCTTGACGATAAACAACCCCAAACCAAGGCTGGTGGAGGGTTGGCCGAGCTGCTCGTCAGCGCTGCGCACCAGCGGATCGAAAATCGTGCCGATCGCTTCCTCGGGGATCGGAGCGCCATAGTTATGCACCGTGAGGCGAACCATGTCCGGCTCGCCCGTCAGGGTCACCGTCACGTCACGCTTGTTCAACCCATGCTGCAAGGCGTTGCCGACCAGGTTCTGCAACAGTTGACTCACTCGTCCGGCATCCCAGGCGCCTCGGGTGTCACCCTTTACGTGGACCGTCGGATCGCACTCGGGGTTACCGGCGCAGGCTTCGGCAATCGCCGCATGGGCGGCATCGGCCAGGTCCATGGGGGCCCGTTCGATCGGCAGGCTTTTACCCAGGCGACTGCGCACCAGCTCCAGCAAATCGCCGACCATCGCCGCCATGTGCCGCGCGCCGTGCTTGATGTTGACCGCGCAGGTCAGCGCATCGCCTTCAAGCTTGGCTTTGCGCAGCAGTAATTCGGTGGACATGCTCACCGCTTGCAAGGGTGCCCGCAGGTCATGCCCCAGGATCGCCAGAAAGATATCCCGCGAACGATTGACCTGCTCGGCGTAGGCCGCGGTGGATTCGGCGAGTGCTTCGTCAATGGCTTCGTTGAAACGGATCATGTCCTGGAAATAGGCAATGTCCGGAGACGCCAGGCTGTCGACCCACAAACGGATGACGCAGGCACGCAAATGACGGAATTCCGATGTCATCTGTACCAGATCAAACCCCACGGTATGCCGCAGTTCGCCATGACTGGCACCGGCCTCGTCCAGGCTCGGGGTTTTTTCCGGGCCTTCGCCCTTGGCCTTGGCCATCTGTTCACTGGAGGTTTGCGCGGTGGTCATGTCACGCGCGGCGGCCAGCAAAATGACCTTGGCGTGATCGCGCAGGGCGACCTTGTCCATGTGCTCGGCCGCCGGGGTAATGGTGCTGGCGAACTGCTCCCATTCATCGACGATACGGTCTACGTGTTGCCTGATGAAATCGGGTAGGCGCATGTCCGGTTTCCTGATGGGAATTCTGGCGCATCTTAGCCCCTTTGCTGCCCGCTAAAAACTACCATTACGCGGGGGAGCACTTTTGTACGGGGTTCGGGTGGTAATTGCCTGTTTTTTAGATTCTTAAATCGAATGCGACGTTGATGTATTCGTGATTTTGGCGTTGTTTTTTGAGCTTTTGTTTTCGTCGCCAGCCAATAATCTGGTGGTTCAATTCGTCGCATAAGGATTTGCGAAATGAGTGAACGTTCGGACAACCCGGGTCGGCCAGCCATTGCCGGGCAGGCAAGAGAAGTGAATAACAATGCGTATCGTGATTATCTGCTGGGCAAACTGCCCGCGCCGGTCAAAGACGCGCCCGCCTCACGCCTGGTTGCCTTTGCCCATTCGAAACCGGAGTTTCCTGAGTGGTATTTGAATTCAAGCGCCATTGATCGCCAGTACCTCAAGGAGTTGATCGACGAGCGCTGGCGCCTTCAGGGGCCATTGGACGAGGCGCTGAAGAATGTGCAGCAGGACATTCTTGCCTTCGCCGAGCCCTTGCTGGTCCAGGCTTTGAAAGAGCATTTGAACCTGGAGCTGGACGTCAACGCGACGCTGATTCGGCTGTACGTCCCCGCCAATCTGGCCATTGGCATCGATACCCATGCCAGTCGGCTCAGGCAATCATCATTGCTGGAAGCGGCCCTGCACAATTTCGAGGCCCCCGAAACGCAGGAGGGCGCGTTTCGCGATGGCTCGGGCATCTTCATCAGGGACGACGAAAACGAACTTCAGCGGCATACGCTGACGGTCGAAAGATTTGCCGCCCTGTGCCGCACGCTCGATATCGGTGCGCACTATCAGCGTCACATCAAGGCATTGCTGATGCCCGAAGAGGTGACGGCCAGAGCGAACGTCGTGAATCAATGCACGGCCAGTGAAAAGGCCGCGTTTCACGAATCGGCGCTGATCGCGTATCTGAAAAAAGACATCACGTCCTATGGCTACGGGAAACTCCGGCAGATTCGTGACAACGAACAAGGCATTTTGATGGGCCGTCGGCCCCTGCAATGCCACCGGCTGGCGATCATGGGGTTCAGGCTGTCCGGCATTGTGTTGTTCAGTGCAGTGGCGGACCCTTCAAAAATCAAACGGGTTTACGACGCGCTGATTCCACAGCATCAACGAACGATGCTGGAATGGTCGCGACGTCTGACACTGCTCCCGGGGCAGGAGTTTGATCAGTTCAAGTTGCTCCAGGCGTTTTTCGCCAATGGCCCCAGCGGTCTCGTTGAGGCCATGTTGCAACGGGACGATGCTTATCAACAAAGTCGTCTGGAGGGGACGCTGATTGCGTATGTCCCCGATGATCCCGACCACCCCTTCAAGGAATACGAGTCCTTCACTGACTTCATGAAGGCGCTGACGAGCCAGTTGCGCTCGCCGGGTTATCAACAGTTTTTCAGCCGTTTTGTCGCGCAAAAAGACCAGGGCAAGTTTTTTGCCCGGGTTCGCGAGCGCCTCTCGACCTTCACCTGGAAACAGCGAGAGCCGCTGGACATGGGGCCGTGGTGGCGGGAGAGCGCCGTTGAAAATGCCAACGCAGAGCCTGTCACCCATATCATTTCGGGCGATCTCTGGGCGCAAACAAGTCTATGGCGCAGGGAGAAAGCGATTGCCGATGCGCGGCACATCGCCGTGCCGACCGGCGATGAAGACGCCACCACCCGTTGGAACCGGCTGATCAGTAATCTGAACATCGGCTGGAACGTGTTCAATTTCGGCGCCATGCTGGTGCCCGGCCTGGGCGAAGCGATGCTGGCCTCCATGGTCGGGCAGATGGTCCTGGAAACCCTGGAAGGCTTCGAAGACTGGAGCAAGGGCGACAAGGAAGACGCGGCGTCCCATCTCACCGGCGTCATGATCAATTTCGCGCAGTTGGCCATTATGGGCGCCGGGCATGTCTTGCCGGCCGGTGCGGCGGCGTCGGTCAAACCATCGGCGTTTATCAACCGGTTGAAAAAGGTTGATCTGGCCAACGGCCAGACGCGCCTCTGGAAGCCGGACCTTTCACCCTACGCCCATGACATGGTGTTGCCCGCCGAGGCGAAGCCAAGCGAGCAGGGTCTGTATCGGCACAGCGAAAAGGACTTCCTCAAGCATGAAAACCAACACTTCGAAGTGATCAGCGATTCACGCACCGGCCAGCCACGCTTGCAACATCCGGCCCGGCCACAGGCTTATCAGCCGACACTGGAGCACAACGGTGGCGGCGCGTGGAAAACCGAACTCGACCGTCCCATCGAGTGGGACAAAACCACCCTCATGCGGCGCCTGGGCCCGACGGTTGAGGACTTTTCTGATAACACCCTGGAGCATATTCGTCTCGTCAGCGGCATGGAGGAGGACGAATTGCGTCGCTTGCATGTGGTCAGCGAACCGCCGCCCGCGTTGCTGACCGACACGATCGAACGCTTCCAGGCCTGGGCCGAAGTGCAAAAACTGCCCGGGCAGATAAGGCTCAACGAGGTTCCGCAAGCATTCGTCGAGCAGGTGCCCCGCTTGCTGGTTGAATGGCCCGGATGGCCTGAGCAAAAAGGCATCGAGCTGTTTGACGGCCCTGGGCATAGCGGGCGCTCGATCAAATTCGGCAACGTCGATGCTCTGCCCGCCGACACGCTGAAGATAAGTCGTGCCGAGGTTCGTTCAGGGAAACTGCCGGAGCGTGCCGTGAAGTTTGCGAACGAGGCCGACATCCACGCGCTGCTCGGGCAGGGCATTTCAACGGACGAGCAAGTCCGCATCGATGCCTTGAAAAACCTGCTGGCCGGGCGAGCAGACAGTCGCCGCGCAACTCTGTTTGACGCGCTGAGTCGCCGTTTGCAGCAAACCGACAACCCGCAGGTGCAGGTGCTTCAGGATGCGTTCAATGGGCTCCCCGCTGCGGTAGCCCGGGAACTGCTCGCCGACATCGAGCCGCAAGACCGGCTCGACATCACCGAGCCGTCGCGCATCCCCTTGCAACTCAGGGAGCGGGTAGGAGTGGCCTTGCGGGCCATACGAACCGCGCGCGCTTATGAAGGGCTCTTTCTCGACGCGGCGTTCAGTGTGGACACCGAGCGGCTGGCGTTGCACTCGATGCAGGCGCTACCCGGCTGGCCCGAAAACGTGAGGATCGAAATCCGTGAGTTTTCATTCGATGGCCCGTTGCGCGACAGCGTCGGCCCGACGGACGCCACCCACCGCAGAATCCTGGTCAGCGAGGACGGCCAATACCAGGCGCGCGATACCGATGATCTGCAATTGCACGGGGCCGATGATTTATACGCGTCGGTGTTGCATGCGTTGCCGGATGCCGAACGAAACGCGCTGGGGTATCACGTCAACCAAGGTGCCACGCTCAAGTCCGCCATTCAAAAAACGCCATTGCCACGGGAAAGGTTCAGCGCGCTTCTGGGCGATAACCCTGTACGCAAACCGGCGTATGACCCCGTCACGATGCGCCTGCGTGGCGGCATGCGCGGGGTGGCTCATGGGCTAAGTCGAATCAACGAACCCATGACGCCGCAAGAGCGGGTGCGTGTTGTCCGCCCCGGATGGACGGAGGCCGAAGCCTTGGCCTATCTGCAGATGAGTGGCAGCGAACTCAGTCTGGAGCAGAGGGCCAGCGCACTCGAAGCGGAATTCGATCGGCTCAACGCCAATTTTCAACGCTGGTTGAAATCGCCGACCGAAGCGTACAGCTTCACGCCTGCCGGCGTCGCCGAATGGCAAGTCAGAAACGCTTTATACAAAGAGATCAGGGAATGCTGGCAGCACACCGGGTTGCGCCACGTGGATTCATTCGGTCATCTGCAGGGCGTTGTGCTCGACCTGGAAAACATCCCGCTGGGGCGTCATCTGCGCACCATGCCTGCCCTGGAAGGTAATTTCGATCACGTCACGCGCCTCAATCTGACCCTGTCCGAATTGACCGACGCACACAGTTCCTTTCTCGATCATTTTCCCCGCTTGCGTTCGCTCAACGTCAACGGCAATGCGTTCTCCGCTGTTCCCGGTGCCATCCGCCGCATGCGCGCGCTGACAGAACTCAACATGCGAGGCAACCGTATTGTCCTGGATGCACAAGGTGTCGCGGACCTGCGCAACCTGACACGACTGGAGGTTCTGGACCTGTTTGGCAATCCGTTGGGGCAAGTCCCGGATATTGGCGGCATGAGAAGGTTGCATACGCTGATCCTGGCGGACACCGGCGTGCACACCTGGCCGCAGGGGCTGTTCGCACAACCGCGGTTCCGGCATTTTTTCCTGGATTTGCAGCGCAACGAAATCACCCACATTCCGGCAGTGCCCCCTGGCTCCGCTCAGGCGGAATTGCTGGCGCGCACCTTGCTGAGCCGAGAGCCGCAGTGGTTGGCCGAGGCCAATCTGCAAACGCTCAGGGACTACATCGAGTCCATCGGCATGGACCCCGATCGACCTTATCCTCCCCGTGGTGTGCGTGACAGTCTCGACTGGGAGGAGGGCATGACACGGCCGGAATGGGTGGCGAAGCAAGCGGTCTGGAACAGTGTCGAGGATGAGCGCGGATCGGTCGGTTTTTTCAACGAAATCCGCAAACTCACCGAGTCGGGGCACTTCAAGCACGACCTCGGGTTTCGGGTCGATATGACCGCCAAGGTCTGGCGCATGCTCGAGGCGATGTCGAAAAATACCGAGCTTCGGCAAAAACTCTTCACCATGAGTACGGTGCCCACAACGTGCGTCGATGCGGGCGCGCAGCTGTTCAATGCCATGGGCCTGGAGGTGCTGATTCATGAAGCCTATGAGTTGGCCAATCCTTCGCTGGTGGAGGGTGAACTGGTCACGCTGGCGCGAGGCAAGTCACGTCTGGATGAACTGAGCAGGATTGCCCGCAAAACCATTTCCGAACGCGAGGCGATGGGCGAGGAGTTCAGGCGTGTCAATGCCATGGGGGAGGTGATGGGCACGATCGATGAGGTGGAAGTTCACCTGGCGTTCATGACCGATCTTGCCGAACGGCTGGACTTGCCCTGGCAGTCTCGAAACATGCAGTTCCGAGGGATCGCGGGTGTCACCTCGGCGATGACCGACAATGCTTACCTGCGTGTGCTCGACCTTGAGGAAGGTGAGCTGCTCGGTGATTTGCTTGTCGAGCAGCCGTTCTGGTCATCCTATGTCGAGGGTGTCAACCGACGGGCTTTCAAAGTGTTCAGGCGCCGGATCGATGCCACGACAGACTTCTATATGGCCTTGGACCAGCGTGCGAACGACACAACGCTGACCCTTGAGCAAAAGGCTCGGCTGAAGGAAGCGCTCAGGGTGCTCGGCGCGGAACTGAACAAGCCGGAAAGCGACTTTGCACCGGGACGCATCATGACCGATGCGCAATACGCTGCTGAGTTGAAGACGATCGATGAAGAGCAAAAGGCGTTGCTCAAAACCTTCACCCAACAGGCGATCGACCGGGCAAAACTGCAAAGGGTAGAACTGCCCTTTGTCGTGCAGCCGGACAGCTGATTGCACCTGTTTTTCCCGGGGGGCTGGTACGCCAGGCCGCCGGGATTGTCAGGCAGACAGAACGATCAAAACAGGAAATATCGCTGAGCCATCGGCAGCACATCGGCGGGCTCGCACCACAGCAGGACACCGTCAGCCTTGACTTGATAGGTCTGCGGGTCGACATCGATGGTCGGCAGATAGTCGTTGTGGATCAAGTCGGTTTTCTGCACCTCGCGGCACCCTTTGACCACTGCGATTTTCTTCTTCAAACCCAAGGCCTCGGGAAGGCCTGCTTCTTGGGCTGCCTGGCTGATGAAGGTCAGGCTGGTGGCGTGCAACGAGCCGCCGTAGCTGGCAAACATCGGGCGGTAATGCACCGGTTGCGGCGTCGGAATGGAAGCATTGGCATCGCCCATCAGGCTGGCCGCAATGGCCCCGCCCTTGAGGATCAAGGTCGGCTTGACGCCAAAAAACGCCGGACGCCAGAGCACCAGATCCGCCCATTTACCCACTTCCACCGAGCCCACCTCATGGCTGATGCCATGGGTGATCGCCGGGTTGATCGTGTACTTGGCGATGTAGCGTTTGGCGCGGAAGTTGTCGTTGCCTTCGCCATCCCCGGGAAGCGGGCCGCGCTGCTTTTTCATCTTGTCGGCGGTCTGCCAGGTGCGCGTGATGACTTCACCGACGCGGCCCATGGCCTGGCTGTCGGAGCTGATCATCGAGAACGCGCCGAGGTCATGCAGGATGTCTTCGGCCGCGATGGTTTCGCGGCGGATGCGGCTTTCGGCGAAGGCCACGTCTTCGGCAATGCTCGGGTCCAGGTGGTGGCAGACCATCAGCATGTCGAGGTGTTCGTCAATGGTGTTGCGGGTGAACGGCCGGGTCGGGTTGGTCGAGCTCGGCAGCACGTTGGCAAAGCCGCAGGCCTTGATGATGTCCGGGGCATGACCGCCCCCCGCGCCTTCGGTGTGATAGGTGTGGATGGTGCGACCCTTGAAGGCGGCGAGGGTGGTTTCGACAAAGCCCGACTCGTTGAGGGTGTCGGTGTGGATCGCCACTTGTACGTCGTACTGGTCAGCGACGTTCAGGCAGTTGTCGATGCTCGCCGGGGTGGTGCCCCAGTCTTCGTGCAGCTTGAGGCCGATGGCGCCGGCCTTGACCTGCTCGATCAACGGCTCCGGCAGGCTTGCGTTGCCCTTGCCGGTAAAGCCAATGTTCATCGGGAATGCATCGGCAGCCTGGAGCATACGCGCCAGGTGCCACGGCCCGGACGTGCAGGTGGTGGCGTTGGTGCCGGTGGCCGGGCCGGTGCCGCCGCCGATCATGGTGGTGACGCCGCTCATCAATGCTTCTTCGATCTGTTGCGGGCAGATGAAATGGATGTGTGTGTCGATGCCGCCAGCGGTGAGGATCATGCCTTCACCGGCAATGACTTCGGTGCTGGCGCCGACCGCGATGGTCACGTCCGGCTGGATGTCCGGGTTGCCGGCCTTGCCGATGGCGGCGATGCGGCCGTCTTTGAGGCCGACGTCGGCTTTGACGATGCCCCAGTGGTCGATGATCAGCGCGTTGGTGATCAAGGTGTCGACCACTTCGGCGGCCAGTAATTGACTCTGCCCCTGGCCATCACGGATGACTTTGCCGCCGCCGAATTTCACTTCTTCGCCGTAGGTGGTGAAGTCTTTTTCCACTTCGATCCACAGCTCGGTATCGGCCAGACGGACCTTGTCACCGACGGTGGGGCCGAACATGTCGGCGTAGGCCTGACGGGAAATCTTCATTCGTTCGCCTTGAGATTCAATTGAATTTGAAATCGTTCGCTGCGCTCACTCTCGCGAGCAGGCTCGCTCCCACAGGGGAGTGCGATCAACTGTGGGAGCGAGCCTGCTCGCGATGGGGTCGGTGCAGACACCGCATTCCTTAGAGGTCACCCATGATCCTGCCGGCAAACCCGAACACCCGGCGATGCCCGGCCAGGTCCACCAGCTCGACCTCGCGACTCTGCCCCGGCTCGAAGCGCACGGCGGTGCCGGCGGGGATGTTCAGGCGCATGCCGCGACTGGCGGCGCGGTCGAAGGTCAAGGCGTCGTTGGTTTCGAAGAAGTGGTAGTGCGAGCCGACCTGGATCGGCCGGTCGCCACTGTTGGCCACTTTCAGGCTGACAGTGCGACGGCCAACGTTGAGTTCGATGTCGCCGGGCTGGATCTGGTATTCACCGGGAATCATCAGTGGGCTCCCTGAAGAATCTTGTAGTAGAGGGCGGTCGGTTTGTACTGGCCGCTCGGGTCGCAGGCGTAATCAGGGATTTGACCTGCCTTGGTGTAGCCCAGGGCCTTGTAGAAGTCTTCGGCGGGGGAGCCGGCTTCGGTGTCGAGGTAAAGCATGCCGCGTTTGTGCTGGAGCGCGGCCTGTTCCAGCGCGCTCATCAATTGTTGGCCCAGACCACGGCGGCGCGCATGTTCGCGCACCAGCAGTTTCTGCACTTCGGCACGGTTAAGGCCGTTGGCTTTCTGGCACAGGGTCAGTTGCACGCTGGCCTGCACTTGCTCGTCCTTGACCACCACCCACAGCAGTACGTTGCCCTTGTTCAGGTTGTCCTGAACCTCATCGAAATAGGCGCGGGCCTGAGTGGCGTCCAGATTGGCCATGAACCCGACACTGGCGCCATAGCCGACGGCGTCGAGCAGCAAATCAATCAAACCCTGACGATAGTGCGCAAAGCTTTCAACATTGACGCGGCGCAGTTGGGCAGCGTTCATCGGCAATTACTCCTTGTTGGCGGGCGGCGGCTCCGCGCCAGGATTGAGGGTCAGTTGCATGAAGGTCAGGTCCAGCCAGCGGCCGAACTTGGTGCCCACCTGCGGCATTTGCCCGGTGGTCACGAAACCGGCCCGTTCATGCAAACGGATGGAAGCGGCATTGCCGCTTTCGATGGCAGCGACCATGACATGTTTGTCGCAGTCTTTGGCGCGCTCGATCAGCACCGTCATCAATTGCGGGCCGAGACCGTTGCCACGCTGGTCGCTACGCACGTAGACCGAGTGCTCGACGGTGTGGCGGAAACCGTCGAACGGCCGCCAGTCACCAAATGAAGCGTAGCCCAGCACACTGTTATCGCCGTCGACGATCACCAGGATCGGATAACCCTGGGCTTGCCGGGCGCTGAACCATGCCTGACGGTTGCCCAGGTCCACGGCCTGTTCGTTCCAGATCGCCGTGGTGTTGAGCACGGCGTCGTTGTAGATGTCGCGGATCGCCGGCAGATCGGCGTGCAGCGCGTCGCGGATGTGATAGGTCATGACGCGTCCTCAGGCGATGGGTTGGTGAACGGTGACCAGTTTGGTGCCGTCGGGGAACGTCGCTTCGACCTGGATCTCCGGGATCATTTCCGGGATGCCTTCCATCACTTGTTCGCGGCTGAGCAGGGTGGTGCCGAAGTGCATCAGTTCGGCCACGGTCTGGCCGTCACGCGCGCCTTCGAGCAGCGCAGCGGAGATGTAGGCCATGGCTTCCGGGTAATTGAGTTTCACGCCGCGCGCCAAACGCCGCTCGGCCACGAGGCCTGCGGTGAAGATCAGCAGCTTGTCTTTTTCGCGTGGGGTCAGGTCCATCGTTTGGAATCCATCAAGGCAGTTAAAAAGGTCATTGGAACTGTGAATATAAACCTTGTGGGAGCGAGCCTGCTCGCGAAGGCGGCGGGCCAATCAGCATCTATGTTGAATGACACCGCGCCTTCGCGAGCAGGCTCGCTCCCACATTGGAAAGTGTTTCAGGTGCTCCATATTCTGGGTGGGACCGCTTCCCTGCCGAGCAACGCAGGTCTCAGCAACCGCCACAAATCAATCATCCAGCCCCGCGCCAACAGCGCCTCACTGGCCAGACACCGAGCCACCAGAAGCCCCGGCAATTGCGTCAGATCCCCGCGCACTTCATTGGGCAGCGAGCGACAGGTTTCCAGCAGTTCGCTATCGATCTCACCCGTGACCAGCAACGTCGCAAACACCGGCTGCCCATCCAGGCCAATCGGCGAGTCGAGCAGCCCGTCATCCCCGACAATGCGCTGGCGTTCGTGCCAGAGCAACTGGCCGTCGCGGCGGATGTCCAGTTGCGCCTGAAAATACCCGAGGTCGAAGCGCTCGCCACTGGCCGGGCGACCCAGCGCCACGACGTCCCAGTAAAACAGCCGGGCGTCGCCCTCCAGATCAATCGAGGTGCCGAGTTCGGCCTGGGCGTCGCTGAAGATAATCGTCTCTTGCGGCAGCCATTCCAGTGTTGCACCGCACGCCACTTTCAACGTCAGCTGCTGATAGGCGGGCCCCGCCGCGCGATACCATTTGGCAGCGCCCGGGCTGGTGATTTGCGCCCAGGCATCCGGGCCGACGCTGGCCGAGATGTCCAGTCGATCACCGCCTGCGATGCCGCCCGGCGGATGAACGATGATGTGCTGGCACACTTGCGGCCCTTCGGCATACAGGTGCTTCTGCACCCGCAGCGGGCCTTTATGCCGGCGCTGGACCGGGCGCGTGCTGTCGCCGAACCGGGCGTAGCCCAATTCCAGCTCGGCATGCCAGCTCGGTGTAAACAGGGCAGTGGGGAGAGGTAAGTTCATGTCTTCTAGTTATCGTCAGGACGCTTCAGATTAGATCGTAACCAGACCGCGTACACCCTCGGCTTCCATATTTTCGCCGCGACCTTGCTGCACGATCTCGCCGCGGGACATCACCAGGTACTGGTCGGCCAGTTCGGCGGCGAAATCGTAGAACTGCTCGACCAGCAGAATCGCCATGTCGCCCCGGGCCGCGAGCTTCTTGATCACCACGCCGATCTCCTTGATCACCGACGGCTGGATGCCTTCGGTGGGCTCATCGAGAATCAACAGCCGTGGACGGCTGGCCAGTGCGCGGCCAATCGCCAATTGCTGCTGTTGGCCGCCGGACAAGTCACCGCCACGCCGTTGCTTCGTTTGCAGCAATACCGGGAACAGCTCGTAGATGAAGGCCGGCACTTCCTTGGCTTCAGAACCAGGAAATCGCGAAAGGCCCATCAGCAGGTTTTCTTCCACGGTCAGGCGGCCGAAAATTTCGCGGCCCTGAGGCACATAGGCGATCCCGGCATGCACCCGCTGGTGCGGCTTGAACGTGGTGATCGGTTTGCCTTCCCAGTTCACTGCGCCTTCCTTGGCCGGCAGCAAACCCATCAGGCATTTGAGCAGGGTGGTCTTGCCCACGCCGTTGCGCCCCAGCAGGCACGTCACTTCACCGACCTTCACGTCAAACGTCAGGCCCCGCAGGATGTGGCTACCACCGTAATACTGGTGCAGCTTGTCGACTTGCAGCATCTTCAAATTCCCCTCAAATCCCCTGTAGGAGCGAGGCTTGCCCGCGAAGGGGGCCTGGAGGCCGCCAAAAGCTTCGCGGGCAAGCCTCGCTCCTACGGGAGCAAAATCATCTTCCGAGATAAACCTCGATTACACGCTCGTTTTCCTGCACCTGTTCCAGCGACCCTTCGGCCAGCACGCTGCCCTGGTGCAACACGGTGACGTGGTCGGCAATCGAGCCGACAAAACCCATGTCGTGCTCCACCACCATCAGCGAATGCTTGCCGGCCAGGCTTTTGAACAGTTCGGCGGTGAACTCGGTCTCGGCATCGGTCATGCCCGCCACCGGCTCGTCGAGCAGCAGCAGTTGCGGGTCTTGCATGAGCAGCATGCCGATCTCCAGAAACTGCTTCTGGCCGTGGGACAACAGACCCGCCGGGCGATTGACCGAGGCCGTCAGGCGAATGGTTTCCAGCACCTCGCTGATGCGATCTTTCTGTTCGCCACTGAGGCGAGCCCGCAGGCTGGCCCACACCGACTTGTCGGTTTTCTGCGCCAGCTCCAGGTTCTCAAACACGCTCAAGGCTTCGAACACCGTCGGCTTCTGGAACTTGCGGCCGATGCCGGCCTGGGCAATCTGCACTTCGCTCATCGACGTCAGGTCCAGGGTTTCACCGAACCAGGCTTTGCCGTGACTGGGGCGAGTCTTGCCGGTGATGACGTCCATCAGCGTGGTCTTGCCCGCGCCGTTGGGGCCGATGATGCAGCGCAATTCGCCGACGCCGATGTACAGGTTCAGAGCGTTGAGCGCCTTGAAACCATCGAAGCTGACGCTGATGTCTTCCAGGGTCAGGATCGTGCCGTGGCGTGTGTCCAGGCCAGGGCCGACACGTTGCCCGAGGCCGATGGCATCGCGGCTGCTGCCGGCGTCCTTGTTGGGCTCCACAGGAAAAAATGCCGGTTCGAGCATGAATTCAGCCGTCGCAGTGACTCTCATTGCTCACCTCTCTTTTTCAGCAGACCGATCACGCCTTTGGGCAGGTACAAGGTCACGACGATGAACAGAGCTCCGAGGAAGAACAGCCAGTATTCGGGGAATGCCACGGTGAACCAGCTCTTCATGCCGTTGACCACGCCAGCGCCGAGCAGCGGACCGATCAGCGTGCCGCGACCACCGAGGGCCACCCATACGGCTGCTTCAATGGAGTTGGTCGGCGACATTTCACTCGGGTTGATGATTCCGACTTGCGGCACGTACAGTGCGCCAGCCAGACCACACAGCACCGCACTTAAGACCCAGACAAACAGCTTGAAACCCCGCGGGTCGTAGCCGCAAAACATCAGGCGGTTTTCCGCATCGCGCAACGCGGTCAGCACCCGGCCGAACTTGCTCTGCGCCAGGCGCCAGCCAATAAACAGGCTCGCCACCAGCAACACCACCGTGGCGAAAAACAGCACCGCGCGCGTGCCCGGCTCGGTAATGCCAAAGCCGAGAATGGTGCGGAAGTTGGTGAAGCCGTTGTTGCCACCAAACCCGGTTTCGTTGCGGAAAAACAGCAGCATCCCGGCGAAGGTCAGGGCCTGGGTCATGATCGAGAAATACACGCCCTTGATCCGTGAACGGAAGGCGAAAAACCCGAAGACCAGCGCCAGCAACCCCGGCGCCAACACCACCAGGCACATCGACCAGAGAAAGCTGCTGGTGCCGGTCCAGTACCACGGCAGTTCGGTCCACGACAGGAAGGTCATGAACGCCGGCAAGCCATCGCCTGAGGCCTGGCGCATCAAGTACATGCCCATCGCATAGCCGCCGAGGGCGAAGAACAGGCCGTGGCCGAGGGACAACAGCCCCGCGTAACCCCAGACCAGATCGAGGGCGAGGGCGACGATGGCGTAGCAAAGGATTTTTCCCACCAGCGTCAGGGTGTAGGCCGAGACGTGGAACACACTGTCCGGCGACAACAGTGAGAGCAGTGGCAACGCCAGCAGCAGAACCAGAATCACCGCGCCAACAGCGATGGTGACTTTGGGACCGGCCTTTTGGCTGGCCGTGAGCATCAGGGGCTGGTTCATCAGTCGATCACCCGTCCTTTCAGTGCGAAGAGGCCTTGCGGACGCTTCTGGATGAACAGAATGATCAGCGCGAGGATCAGGATCTTGCCGAGCACGGCGCCGATCTGCGGTTCGAGAATCTTGTTGGCGATGCCCAGGCCGAACGCGGCCAGGACACTACCGGCCAACTGACCGACACCGCCGAGCACCACCACCAGGAACGAGTCGATGATGTAGCTCTGTCCAAGGTCCGGGCCGACGTTGCCGATCTGGCTGAGCGCTACGCCGCCGAGTCCGGCAATGCCCGAGCCGAGGCCGAACGCGAGCATGTCCACGCGCCCGGTCGGAACGCCGCAGCACGCGGCCATGTTGCGGTTCTGGGTGACGGCGCGCACGTTCAAACCCAGGCGCGTCTTGTTCAGGAGCAGCCAGGTCAGCACAACCACGAACAAGGCGAAGGCGATGATCACGATGCGGTTGTACGGCAGCACGAGGTTGGGCAGCACTTGAATCCCGCCCGAGAGCCAGGCCGGGTTGGCCACTTCGACGTTCTGCGCGCCGAACACCAAACGCACCAGCTGAATCAGCATGAGGCTGATGCCCCAGGTCGCGAGCAGGGTTTCCAGCGGGCGGCCGTAGAGGTGACGAATCACCGTACGCTCCAGCGCCATGCCGATTGCGGCAGTGACGAAAAACGCCACCGGCAACGCGATCAGCGGGTAGAACTCGATGGCTTGCGGGGCAAAGCGCTGGAACATCAGCTGCACCACGTAGGTCGAGTACGCGCCGAGCATCAGCATTTCGCCGTGGGCCATGTTGATCACGCCGAGCAGACCGAAGGTGATCGCCAGTCCCAGGGCGGCGAGCAGCAGGATCGAGCCCAGGGACATGCCGCTGAACGCTTGCCCGAGGATTTCGCCGATCAGCAGTTTACGTTTGACCTGGGCCAGGCTGGTTTCGGCAGCGGTGCGCACGTTGGCGTCTGTTTCAATGCCCGGCTCCAGCAGGCTTTCGAGGCGGGTGCGGGCCAGCGGATCGCCGGTTTCGCCGAGCAGGCGCACTGCCGCGAGGCGCACGGCCGGGTCGGTGTCGACCAGTTGCAGGTTGGCCAGCGCTAGGCTCAGGGCTGCGTGGACGGTTTCATCTTTTTCGCCGGCCAGTTGTTGGTCGAGGAATTTCAGCTGGGCCGGTTTGGCACTTTTCTGCAATTGCTGCGCGGCGGCCAGACGGATTTTGGCGTCGGCGGCGAGCAATTGGTGGCTGGCCAGCGCGGTGTCGATCAGACCCCGCAGACGATTGTTCAGGCGCAGGGTTTTGGCTTGGCCGTCGACGGTCAACTCGCCTTGTTGCAGGGCGTTGATCAGTTCGATACGGGCAGGATCGGGCTGCGCAGCCCAGGACTCCAGAAGCTTGGCTTGCTGCACGGGATTGGCGGCGACGAAGTCTTCGGCGTCGCCGGAATGCGCGGCCATCGGCAGTAAGAGCGCGAGTGCAAAGATCAAGCGGTAAAGGGCGGTGGGCATATGTAAGGCCTTGCGCGGGCTAAATGTAGGAGTGAGCCTGCTCGCGATAGCGGTCTATCAATCAACAGGTCTGTTGTCTGTCCCACCGCTATCGCGAGCAGGCTCACTCCTACAGGGATTTGTGTCGGTCCTGAATGAAGTGCTCAGGCCGACATCCAGTGACTCAGTTGCTCTTCACCGCATAATCCGGCTTCTTGTCGTTACCCGAAATGAACGGGCTCCAAGGCTGGGCACGGATCGGCCCTTCGGTCTGCCACACGACGTTGAACTGACCGTCGGCCTGTATTTCGCCGATCATCACGGGCTTGTGCAGGTGGTGGTTGGTCTTGTCCATGGTCAGCGTGTAACCCGACGGCGCGGCAAAGGTCTGGCCGGCGAGCGCTTCGCGGACTTTGTCGACGTCGGTGGATTTGGCTTTCTCAGCCGCTTGCGCCCACATGTGGATGCCCACGTAAGTGGCTTCCATCGGATCGTTGGTCACCGCTTTGTCGGCGCCCGGCAGGTTGTGTTTCTTCGCGTAGGCTTTCCAGTCGGCCACGAATTTCTTGTTCGCCGGGTTCTCGACCGACTCGAAGTAGTTCCAGGCCGCGAGGTTGCCCACCAGCGGTTTGGTGTCGATGCCGCGCAGTTCTTCTTCGCCGACCGAGAACGCTACAACCGGAACGTCAGTCGCTTTCAGGCCCTGGTTGGCCAGTTCTTTATAGAACGGCACGTTGGAGTCGCCGTTGACGGTGGAAATGACCGCTGTCTTGCCTCCGGCCGAGAATTTCTTGATGTTGGCCACGATGGTCTGGTAATCGCTGTGGCCGAACGGGGTGTAGACCTCTTCGATGTCCTTGTCCGCTACGCCTTTGGAGTGCAGGAACGAGCGCAGAATCTTGTTGGTGGTGCGCGGGTAAACGTAGTCGGTGCCCAGCAGGAAGTAACGCTTGGCGCTGCCGCCTTCTTCGCTCATCAGGTACTCCACCGCCGGGATCGCCTGTTGGTTCGGCGCGGCACCGGTGTAGAACACGTTCGGCGACATCTCTTCGCCTTCGTACTGCACCGGGTAGAAGAGCAGGCCGTTGAGTTCTTCGAACACCGGCAACACCGATTTACGCGACACCGACGTCCAGCAACCGAACACCACGGCGACCTTGTCCTGGGTCAGCAACTGACGACCCTTTTCCGCGAACAGCGGCCAGTTCGACGCGGGGTCCACGACCACCGGTTCCAGCATCTTGCCGTTCACGCCGCCCTTGGCGTTGATCTCGTCGATGGTCATCAACGCCATGTCTTTGAGCGAGGTTTCGGAGATCGCCATGGTCCCGGACAACGAGTGCAGAATACCGACCTTGATGGTCTCGGCGGCCTGGACGGTCCAGGTCATGCCCATAGCGGCAATGCTTGCCGTGAGTGTGAAAGCCTTGATCAAGCTACGACGCTTCATTGTGCGATCTCCATGAACATTAGAATTTTTTCTGGGTTGGCAGATGCGGACTACTGAAGGGTCTTTAGCAAGGGCTGTGCCTGTTCGGAAAAGGCAGGGAAATATTGAAATAGAGCCCTCGGTGAACGTGATGACGCACCAGACTGGGGCTTGATGAAGGCGCGGGTGCACCGCCGTGCGCAGCATTGGTGCCGGGTGCGGCAAAGCAAAAAAAACGGTAGCGATATATATGTACCACCTGCCGCGCTCCGGGATCTTGATCATCGTGGCTTCTCAGTTGAGTGAGCAGCGCATGAACGGCATTTCTATCAGTACACCTTCAGCACCCCGACGCGGGGCAACCTTTCCTGCCCTGGGGCCGATCTTCATCAGCGCGGATGACGCGGCCTACTGGGCTCACCGGCAGATCGGCGCGCGCCATGACAAGACTTACGGCGGTGTGATCTTGCAGCGTGGCGACGGAAAATTTCAGCCCACATTGCCGGTGGCGGGAAGGATGAGGCATTTCGATTTCGACTTTCTGTCATCTTCTGAAAACTCCCAAGAGCTGTTTGCCCCACCCGGCTACAGGGGCGCGGCGTATTACTTGTCCCACGCGGCCAGTCACGCTGACGTCCAGCGTATTCATCCGCGCTGGACGACTGAGCAGATCACGTTGAGCCTCGGATTTTTTTCCAGAGCACATCTCCTGAGTCACATGCAGGACCCGGGCGCCTATGGCCAGCGTCATTATTTGTCGGGGCCGGATGGCTCGTTGATCAAGTACGAGTCCACTCAGCCGGCAGAAGAGGAAGAACTCATTGAGCTGGGCGTCAAGGCTTTCGGGCCGTTCTCCGACGTTGAGCAACTGATTCAGAAAGTCGCCCAGACCGGCACCCTGAGCGTACTGGTAGCCAATGCACCGTGGGGAGGCGTGCGAGGAAACGTGCCGACGAACTGGACGCTCGGTACGGCTGCGGTGAGAAGTTCGACGTCGGTACAGCCGTTTTTTTGTGCGGTGTTCGACCAGGTGGACAAGGCCATCGAAGCGGCCGCCGCCACGGTAAGCGCATCCACCGGCAGCGTTTATCTGGGGTTTGTCGTGACCTCTGCCGGCAGCGCGCAGTACATGGCGACCTATCCGGTGCTTTCCAGCGATCCGGCAGCCGAACTGTTCAAGTCCTTCCCGATGAATGCCGATCGCACGCTGGAGCGCCTGCTCGATTTCGACCTGAACGGCGTCTACTTCATGCCGCAGGGTGATGCGTCTCAGAGCGCCGGCGAGCCCTGGCTTTATGAGCGCTTTTTTTCACCGCAGGAGTTGGCTACGGGCATCAGGTTTTCGCTGGAGGATGTCCACCGGCAGGAGTACCCGGACTACCTCAAGGTGTACGCCCGGACCCGGGACGGCGCCGTGTTGCAATACCGACCTTCGGCGCACCTGCGTGAAGTACCGCTGGAGGACAGCGCGGATCTCAACGTGCGACTGAAGACCGGTACGCTCAAGCCTGCGGATTACATCGGACAGGTGGCAGCGGCTGGCGAGCTGACGGTGCTGAAGGACAGCGCGCTTTGGGATGTTGTCGGGATCGTGGGGCCTGACTGGCAACCCTATGCCCGGTCGAGGCGCTTGAGTCCCGCTTTCCTCAGGGCGGACGATGCCGCCCGTTTTGCTCATGAATATATTGGCAGCCGGCGTGAACAGGGCTTCGTCGGGATGGTTTTGCAGGATCGAAACCAACGTTTCGTCGCCACCGAGCCGGTGTTTGCCGCAAAACGGTTTGCACTGGACAGGCTCTGCCCCCTCGACGCTACCGGGGCACCGATCGTGTTGGTCGAGGGTCACTCTTTTCATGGGCTGTACGCCTCGCGTTGGCAAGCGGATGCCGGAGCCATTGTGCGTACTGACTTGCAAGAGCAACTGATCCACGCACAAATGTTCACCACCGAAGACATTCGCTCGGTGTTCGACAAGCGTGCGCATGTTGTTGATTTCTACCTGTCCGGCTCAGCCGACGCCCTGTTGGTTTACAGCCCCGATGTATCGAAAGTGGCGGCTCGCAACCGCCTGCAACAGCGGGCGGCTGTACTCGCCGATGGCAAAACGCTGATAGACCAGGAGCTGGCAGCCGGCACACTTGAGCCCGGTGCAGTGGTCGACGAACTGGCTGGCACCGGCAGATTACGCGTGGTGGTCGGCAGCGACGTGTGGGGGCCGCGGGGAACGGTGCTGGGTGATCAGTCAAATAACGAGGCCGCCCGCACAGACATTGCCGCTCCCGTGCTGGGGGCGATTTTTACCAGCGCCGAAGACGCCGTGTTGAACGCCCGCCATCGTGCCCGGCATGACTACCGCGCAGCCGCGGCGGGTTGGGGATTCATCCTCAAGCACAAGGCGCGCGAGGAGTACGTGGCGACCGAAACGGTTACGCCCAGGGGCCTGGGGGCGCTGAACCAGGCAAGCGACTTTGGCGCTCCCGTATTGATCGACGAGTTCAGGACCCTCGGGCTTTATTACGCGGCAAGCTGGATGCCTAAAGGGTTATCGACCACGGAGGCCTGGTTTGCCCGGCATTTTGCGTCCATCAGCGATTTGGCTGCAGCGATCTACGACGACAAGGGCACGCAACGCCTGACGCATTTTCAGGACCTGAACATTTTTATCGCAACACTGGATGGGGCATTGTTGCGTTACCAGTACTCGGCCTCCTCAACACAACTCGACAATCAGGGTGTGCAGCAACTGACGTCAGCATTGGGCAAGGACACACGACCCTATGCCAACGTCATTCAAATGCTCGCCAAGGCCGGAGACCTGAAGGTGCTGCGCACCAGTGAGCTGTGGGACGAGCCGGGGAGTGTCGGACCTGACTGGACACCTTTCGTGCAGATCCAGCGGCGAGCCCTCAGTCCGGTCTTTGTGTCGCAGGACGATGCCGCGGGCTATGCGCTGGCGCAGTTGGGCTCACGGCGTGAGCGGGTCTACGGCGGCCTGGTGCTGCGTCGCGCCGATGGTTTGTTTGTCGCAACGTTGCCGGTGGCCGTGGAGGTCGAGAACTTCCCTGCCAACTGGATTCGTCTGGATGAATTGATTGAACAGGGTTTGTTTCTGACCGGGAGTACGGTCGTCGCCCGGTACCATTCCAGAATTCCGGTCGAACCGATTTTCGCGCTGTCGGACCGCGAGCGGGACGTGTACCAGGCGATGTTTTCCACGGATTTTCTGGCGGACATTCTGACCGGTTCGGGGGGTTCCCCGTCTCTGTCGCCCGGCAAGGAATACCTGCTGGGGCTCGACGGCAGCCTGATCAGCTACACCCTCAGTGCAAGCGCCAGCGAAAAGCAACTCGCCCGGGCATTGGCGCCACCCAGCCAATTGCAGCGCCGGCATACCCCGATAGAACTGCAGATGCGCAACGGCACGCTAACACCGAGCGAGTATGTCAATCAGGTTGCAAGGGCCGGCCGGTTGCAAGTGATTCGGGGGAGCCGACTGTGGGGCGAGGCCAGGCAACTGTCGCACTGGAGTGCTTATCCGGGGATTATCTCGTCGGACGTGCATCGATTTGCCATTACCGAGCCGGCGCTCAGCCCGGTCTTCACGCAGGTAGACGATGCCATGCGCCATGTCCATCGCGCGGTAGGCGCCCGTGCCAGCCTGATGTTCGGCTTTGTGCTCAAGGGGCTGAACGGTGAACGGTACGTGACGACGCTGCCGATCGACGGGCGGCAAGGGCATCTCACGGTCGAGCGGGTATTTCCCCAAGGGTTGCTACCGTTGGGGTATCGAGTCGAGGGCATTTATTTGTGTCCGTCGACAAGCCCGGGACGATTGCCCCATGACGTGACACAGAGCTTCATCTCGCCTCGGGACTTGTCCTACGGGCTGGGCGCTGTCGGTGTGCGCACGGCTGAAGGATCCACGTACCTCAACGTCTACATCTCCTGCGCCGACGGCGCCTTGTTGCGCTATGCCCCCAGGGCCAAGGCACCTGAGTGGACCCTGTTTCATGCCATGGTGGCCTACGAGAAAATCCTGCAATCAGGCCGGGAATCGCTGATTGACTACCTGCGCAAAGTCATCGCCAACGGTGAGTTGCAGGTCGTGGTGCGCAGCGCTTTCTGGTCGCCGCTCAGGGTTGATGCCCGGGGTGTCAAAACCGGCATCGAGCTGATCAAGTGGGAGCAGGACAACCTGTTTGCGCTCGGCCCCGTCTTCGCCCATGCCGATGATGCGGCTCGCTTGGCGCAGCGATTGATTGGCGAGTACGTCGGCCAACCGTATCTGGGTGGCGTGCTGATCCATCAGGCGTCTTCTTCGTTCGTGGCCGTCGAGCCGCATGAGGACGGCGTCAACAGTGGGGCTGCCAGTACGCTGTTTTACTCAGGGCCGGGTGGGCCCATTGCACCGGTCACGGTGCCGGGTGCGCAGCCTTTGCCGTTGCCGGTTTTTCCGCAGGACTACAGGTGGGCGGCTGTTCATCAGTTCTACAAACGCTTCAACCTGTTCGTGAAGGACCCCACTGCGTCTGATCGATTACTGATGGATAACCTGGCCTTGGCCGACCTGTGGTTCTGCAGAGACGTTGTGAAAAAGAGCGGTGTCTCCGGAGGCTGTTGCTATTTCACCGGTCGTGGCGGGGCCCTGTTCAAATTCACCCCCAGCTTCTCGCCACAGGAAACGGCCTTGTTCAACGAGGAGGCGAAGGACGGGGTCGCTGCGTACCTTGCCGCGCTCGCCAGTGTCGGATTGCTTGAGGTACTGGACACCGATGGTTACTGGCAACGTCGCGGGCGATTGAATGCGACCTGGCAGCCCCCTGTGCAACCGGCGACGAAGCCAGATCGTGACGAACTGTGAAGTGCAGCGTTCATTGATCTGAGCGCCGGATGAGCCGTGCCCCCCCTCCGGTTGGCATGGCTCAGCGACGCTGCATGAGGCCGATGAAAAACAACCCGCCTATCGCCGCCGTGGCCACGCCAATCGGCAAGTCCTCGGGGGCGATCAGGGTGCGCGCGGCGACGTCGACCCACACCAGAAACACGCTGCCCAGCAATACACACGCCGGTAACAATCGCCGGTGCTCGGCCCCGACCAGTCGACGGGCAATGTGCGGCACCATCAGCCCGACAAACCCGATCGACCCGCTGATCGACACCAATACGCCGGTCATCAGCGATGCAATCAGAAACACCCGCAAGCGCACGGTACGCGCATTCAAACCAAGGGTGACGGCAGTCTGTTCGCCGGCCATCAGCGCATTCAACGGTCGGGCCATGCCTAGCAGCAAGACCAATCCCAGCAACACGCTGGCGGCCGGCACCGCAAGCAACTCCCAGCGCGCCAACCCGAGCCCGCCGAGCATCCAGAACATCACCGCCGAACTCGCCCGGTGGTCGCCGAGGAACAGCAGCAGATTGGCAATCGCCATCATCACGAAAGACACCGCCACGCCGCACAACAGTAGCCGGTCACTGTCCAGACGACCGTTGCGATTGGCGATCATCAGCACGGTCAACATGCTCAGCAGCGCGCCGATAAACGCCGCGATCGGCAAGGTCAGCAGGCCGACGATTTCACCGACGTGCAGCACCACAATCACCGCGCCAAGGGTCGCACCGGAAGTGACCCCGAGCAGGTGGGGGTCGGCCAATGGATTGCGCGTCACCGCTTGCAGCACCGCGCCGATCAGCGCCAGGCCAGCACCGACCAGCGCACCGAGCAGCATGCGCGGCACGCGGATCAGCCAGACAATGTGTTCCTGCCCTGCAGTCCAGCTCACTTCACCAGCACCGAACACCTTGTGCAGCAAGATCCGCCCCACCACGTCCACCGGAACCCGCGCCGGACCGAAGCCCAGCGACACCACGCACGACACCAGCAACAGCGCGGCGAGCATCACCAGCAGCAAGACATAGCGACGATCCATCATTCTCCGTGGAAACCTTTGGCCAGGGTTTCAACCGCCAGCACGTTGTCGATGCCCGGCGTGGCCTGCACATACGGAATCACGATAAATCGCTGGTTCTTGATCGCGTCCACCGATTGCAGCGCCTTGTTGCTGAGCAGGAATTGTTCTTTCTGTTCGGCGGTGACTTCGCCGTAGTCGACGATCACGATCACCTGAGGGTTGCGCTCGACCACGTCTTCCCAGTTGACGCGGGTCCAGCTCGCCTCGACGTCGTCCAGAATGTTGCGCCCGCCCGCGGCGTCGATCAGTGCCTGCGGCATGCCGAGGCGGCCGGACGTCATGGCGCGGTCTTCACCGCTGTCGTAAAGGAAGACCCGCGGTTTATCGGCGGGCAGACCCTTGCGCACCTCGGCGACTTGCGCCTGCATTTGGGCGATCAGGGCATTGGCGCGGTCCTGCACGTCGAAGATCTTGCCGAGGTTGCGCAGGTCGTTGTAGGTGTCTTCCAGGCTGGCCGGTGGACGCTTCATGACAAAGGCGCAGGACTCGGTCAGCTCGTAGACATTGATGCCCAGCGGTTGCAACGTTTGAGGCGTGAGGTCGCCACCCACGCGCATGCCGTAATCCCAGCCGGCGAAGAAGAAGTCGACGTTGGCATTGAGCAGGGTTTCCACCGACGGGTATTTGGCTGCCAGCTCGGGCAAGCCGTCGAGGATGGTCTGCATCTCGGGCGTGACTGACTTCCAGCCGGACACGCCGCTGTAGCCGGCCATGCGCGGTTTGAGGCCAAGGGCGAGCATCATCTGGGTCATGTTGATGTCGTGGCTGACCGCGTGTTTCGGCGCCTGCGTGAAGGTCACTTCGCGGTTGCAGCTCTGGATCGTCAACGGGTAGTTCGTGGCCTCGGCCAACGCGTGGGCACTGCCCAGCAACAGCGTGAAGCAAAGCAGGGAACGCAAAGTCATGGTTGGGTTATCCAGGTAATTCGTGGGTAGCCGTGCAAGGGGTGTTCATCGATCAGCGCTTCGACGCCGAACACGTCGCGCAGCAGCGGGGCGCTCAGGACTTCTTTCGGCGTGCCGCTGGCGACGATGCGACCGTGATGGATCACGTACAAACGATCGCAGAAAGCGGCCGCCAGATTGAGGTCGTGGATGCTGGCCAAGGTGCCGATTTTCAGGCGTTTGACCAGCTGCAACAGTTCCAGTTGATAGCGTGGGTCGAGGTGGTTGGTCGGCTCGTCGAGGATCAGCAATTGCGGTTGCTGAGCCAGAGCGCGGGCGAGGATCACACGTTGTTTTTCACCGCCGGAGAGGGTGGCGAAGGCGTGGTCTTCGAAGCCTCTGAGGCCGACGGACGCCAATGCTTGAGTTGCCAGATTCCGGTCTTCAATCGTGTCGCCACCGAACAGGCCTTTGTGCGGCGTGCGGCCCATGGCGACCACCTCGTCGACGGTCAGGCCGAAGGCATCGGGGAACTCCTGCAACACCACGGCGATGCGTTGGGCGCACCAGCGCGAGGATTGCTTCCAGACGTTGTGGTGGTCGAGCCGGACCTCGCCGCTCTCGGGCTTACTGAAGCGATAAGCGCAGCGCAGCAGGCTGGTCTTGCCGCTGCCGTTGGGGCCGATCAACCCGACGAACTCACCGGCGGCCACCTGCAGGGACGCCTCACGCAGCTGGAACTGGTGATGGCAGTGGCCGTGGCCCAGGGGTGTCCAAGCGAGGTTTGAGAGGTTAAGCGAGGTCATGCAGTTGCTCTGAGAGAGTGGGTGATGCTGATGACGCCATTACGGGCAAGCGCGCTCCCACAGGGATCGCGCAAATCCTGGGGGAGCGGGCCTGCTGATCAAAACACTGTATTTGAGTTATACAGTAACACTAGAGATGATGCCGAGCTAAGCGCGGCAAGTCTACAGATTCGTCTAAATCGCGCATCTCGCCTGCTTCATGAAGAAGGTGAGGCCGATTCAGTTTGCCGGGTGAATCGCGAAAACAGCACACGATCCAGCACCCACACCACCACCAGCGAAGCCCCCACCAACGGAAACGCCACGGCCAGAGCGAACATGATGATCATCGCGGTTTTCCATCTCGGCAGGTCGTGGCGCAGCGGTGGAACTCCGAACTTGCCTTGTGGACGCCGTTTCCACCAGATCACCACGCCGCTCACCGCGCTGAGCAAAATCATCAGGCAGATCAGCAGCACGACGATCTGGTTGAACGCGCCAAACATCTTGCCTTCGTGCAACATCACGCCGATTTCCGTGGCGCGGGCGACGGTCCCGTATTGCTCGTAGCGCACGTCGGCGAGGACATCGCCGGTGTACTGGTCGACATGCAAAGTGGCGTCGTTGCGCGGGTCGTCCGCGAACACGGCGATGGTGAACACGCCGGTGTCGGTGGTCGGGAAGGTGATGCTGTAACCCGGCTCGACCTTGCGTTGCACGGCGATGTTCTGCACGTCTTGCAGGCTGATGGTCGGTGCGGCGGGGCCGGCTTTGGCGCCATCGTGGGTCATGTGTTCGGCGTGGTCGCCGGACATCGGCATCGGCGTGTTTTCCATCGCCCATGGCACGGTCTGGCGAGTGGCAGTGTTGAGGCTGCGGGCCTCGACATCGGATTTGGGCACGTTGTCCCACATTGCCGCCGGAAACACGTTCCACACCTGCGCATATTTCTGGCCCCAGAACCCGGTCCAGGTCATGCCGCTGAGCAGCATCACCAGCAGCAACGATGCGCCCCAGAACCCGGTCACAGCATGCAAATCACGCCACAGCACCCGACCGCGACTGGTCAGGCGCGGCCACAAAATACCGGCCGCCTGGCCACGTGGCCACCACAGGAACACGCCGGAAACCACCAACACCACGCCCCAGCCAGCAGCCAGTTCGACCAATCGATCACCGACGGTGCCGATCATCAATTCACCATGAATCGCTCGCGCCACCGCTTGCAGATTCTTCTTGGCGTCTTGCTCGCCAAGGATGTCGCCCTGATAGGGATCGACGAATACGTTGAGTTCGCTACCGCCATTGATCACGACAAACTGAGCGCTGCGCTCGGCGTTGACCGACGGCAGGTACTGTTTGATCGTGGCGTGTGGGTACGCCTGTTTCACCCGTTTGAGCAGGTCGTCGGCCGGGATGCTGTGATGCCCGGCCGGTACGTTCATCAGGCTGCCGTACATCATCGGATCGAGTTGCGGCTTGAACAGGTAGATGACGCCGGTCAAGGCCAGCATCACCATGAATGGCGCGACGAACAGACCGGCATAGAAATGCCAGCGCCAGGCCAGGTTGTAGAAATTTACTTTGGGCTGTTTCATCACGTGTGCTCCGCTTTGGCATGGTTCTTTTAGTTGTTTGTTTTGCGGTTGCTGCGCAACCGATCGCGAGCAGGCTCGCTCCCACAGGTTCTCCACTGTCCATGTGGGAGCGGGCTTGCCCGCGATACTCTTAGAAGCTCATGTCCACCTTGGTCCAGAGCGTTCGCCCCGGTTCTTTGATGGCCTGCGGGTCATTGGCCGGGTAGCCAAAACCGGCGTTGCCGGCCAGGTTCAAATGCTCGGCGTAAGCCTTGCCGAACAGGTTGTCGACGCCACTGCTGACCTTCCAGTTTTTGTTGATACGGTAGGCGCCATTGAGCGAGAACACGCCAAAACCGGAGGTCTTGTCGAAGTCCTTGCCGACCACGTTGCCCTTGTTCTGGTCGATGCGGTTTTGCGCCGCGACCACTCGCCACAGGGCACCGGCACTCCAGTTGTCTTCGCTGTAGGTCAGGCCGAAACGCGCGTCCAGCGGCGGCATTTGCGGCAATGCGTTGCCATCGCTGCTGTTCTTGCCCCAGGCGTAGGCCAGGGTCGCGTCGGCTTTCCAGTTGCTGGTCAGCTGGTAGGCCGCGCCGAGTTCGCCGCCCATGATTCGCGCGTCGATGTTCTGCGCCTGGGAGGTGGTGCCCATCATGGTCGGGGTGTAGTTGAACAAGATGTAATCGCGCACCTGGCCGACATAACCCGAGGCCCAGGCTTCGAGGTCCTCGGTCTTGTATTGCAGGCCGAAATCGAGCTGGGTGGTTTTTTCAGGCTTGATCGAATCGAAGGCATTCACCGATCCGGCGGGGCCGGACTTGGGCGAAAACAGTTCCCAGTAATCGGGGAAACGCTGGGTGTGACCGAGGCCGGCGTAGAGGGTGGTCGGGCTGTCGGCGAGGTCATGCTCGTAGCGCAGGAAGCCGCTTGGCAATGTGTCGGCGCGGGTTTCGTCGGCGGTCGGGTTGGGGCGGGTCATCATCCCGGAACCGGTGGTCTGCCGGTAATCCTTGGCCGATGCACGGTCCAGGCGTGCACCAGTAATCAACCGGTCACGGTCAGCGGCGTACCAGGTCAGTTCGCTGAACACTCCGTAGTTATGGAAGTCGGCGTCCTTGGTATACGGCAAGTCCTTGTAGGTATCGACGCCCATGCTGCCGCGTTGGCGATGCTCGTTGGTCTGCGCATCGATGCCGCTGATCAACTGCACATCGGCCCAGCGCCAAGTCGCCTTGATCCGCGCGCCGAGGGTGCGGCGGTCGACGTTGGAAGCCATTGGGCCGGCCATCATCCCGGTGCCCGATGGCGTGCGCAGCGTGTAGTTGTCCATCACGTGGTCGGCGTAGTTGTAGTAGATCTGCGCTTCGACCTTGTCCAGCACCTCGCCGATGTTCGATTTTTCGAACCGCAGGCCCAGGCTTTCACGCTTGAACTGCGAGCCGTCCATGCCGCGCCCGGCGTAACGCGCCTCGCCATCGCCTTTGCCGGCGGTCAGCTCCAGCAGCGTGTCGGCGTCCGGCGTCCAGCCGAGCGCGACGTCACCGTTCCATTTGTCGTAGCGCGACGGCACGGTGTCGTTGTTGCCGTCCTTGTAGTCGTCGGCGTGCGCGGTGTTGCCGATCACGCGCACGTAGCCCAGCAGCCCGCCGGCAGCGGCGTCCACCACTTTGTCAAAACGGCCGTTGGAGCCGGCCAATACGCTGGCGTTCACGCGGGTACCGAGTTCGCCGAAGCTTTCCGGTTCACGCTCGAACAAGATCGTGCCCGCCGATGCGCCCGGTCCCCACAGTACGGTTTGCGGACCTTTGATGACGGTGAGTTTGTCGTAGGTTTCCGGCGAGATGTAGGAGGTGGGCGCGTCCATCCGGCCGGGGCAGGCGCCGAGCAATTGGCCGCCGTTGGTGAGGATGTTCAGTCGCGAACCGAACATGCCGCGCAGCACCGGATCACCGTTGGTGCCGCCGTTGCGTACCAGGGCGAAGCCGGGGATGGTTTTCAGGTAGTCGCCACCGTCGCTGGCCGGAACGGGTTGGCGCGGGTCCTTGGGGTTGGTGACGATGGTCAGCGGCGAACTCGGGGCAATGGCGGTGATCACCGTCGGGCTCAGTTCTTCACCGTGGCCCGCGTGTTCGTTGGCCAGCACCGTGGATGTCAGCAATGCGCTGCAAAGGACGGCGGTGGCGTGCCTGAAACGAATACTCGATTCGTTCGGGGCAAAAGAAGCTTGGGCAGGGCTCAAGCGTGTGTCAGCAGCAAACCTGGACATGACAATTTCCATCGAGCAGTCGTAAACGACACGGCGGACAGCCTGTGGCTGTCTGCAAAACCGTGTGAAATCAGAGGTGCGTGTTTACGCGACGATGGGTGGGGCGCGGGTTCGGGCGCCGGGGAAGACGGTGTGCCGGGCATGGCCCAGGCGAGGGGAGGGAGTGGTGAAGGTGGTGGCTGTTGGTGTGTCGAACGCGACGAAGGTCTGGCCGCCGGTCAGCGCCGGGCAATTGAACAGCAGGCTGCAATAGCCGCATTTTTCCCAGAGCGCGTGGTGCGAGGCTTTGGGCGGGCAGTGCTCGGCGGCGGGTTGCGCGCCGTGGTTGGCGTGCTCCATGGCCGACATGTCCATGCTCATGTCCATCGACATGCTCATCGACATCGACGAGGCGCGTTGATCCATCGGCATCGACTGAGAAATCAGCGGGCCGATAAAGATCATCAGCATGGCGAACAGGCTGATCCAGCTGCCGTGCGTCAGGCTTGACGACTGACGACGGTGTGCGGATGACCTGGCGCTAAGCGGGCGCATGGGGGTGTTCAGCTCAGTGGATTTACTGGGCGTGGGTGTGCATCTGCATGACTTCTGGTGGCTTCTTCTGCACCGCGACTTCGACCGTCACGTCACCGGATTTTTCGAAGTGCAGGGTCAGCGGGAAACGCTTGCCGTCGCTCAGCAGGCTGCGGTCTTTGAGATTCACCAGCATCACGTGATAGGCCATTGGCGCAAACGTGACGTTGCCACCGGCAGGAATCTCGACGCTCGGCACTTGCTGCATTTTCATCAGGTCGTTTTGCATGATGTGCTCATGCAATTGCGCTTCACCGGCAATCGGCGAGTCGACGCTGAGCAGGCGGTCGGCGGCTTTTCCGGTGTTCTGAATAACAAAATAGGCCGCTACGGTTGGCGCGTTGGGCGGCAACTCCTGGGACCACGGGTGAGCGATCTGCAGTTCGCCGACCTTGTATTCGTGGGCATTGGCAAAGCAGGCAGGCAGCAGCAACGCAGCCAGAACGATGAGTTTGTTCAACATGGCAGTTCTCCAGAGCGATTCAAGACGCAGTTCAATTGCGAGAAGGAATCACACCAGAGGGGACGCGCGGGGGTTGAGGCTCGGCCATTGCTGGCGCGGGGTGGGGGTGTCGAGAGCGGTGGCAGGCACGCTTCGATTGGCTTCGAAACGAGCGAAATACAGTTGTGGCGCATGCCCCGGCAACGCCACCAACGGCGCGGAACCGGAACAGCACCAGCAATGCTGCATGTTGGAATGGTCGTCGTTCTGCGGGGCTTTTTGCTCAAGGTCGCCCAAGGAAATCGCCACCATCTTCGTGCCGCTGGACGTACAGAAACTGCCCCACAACAATTGCTCGGCGGGTGATTTCGCCGACTGCGCCATGGCTCCGGTCATCGGCATGGCGAGCATGTTGAACAGCACTGCGAAGCAGGCGATCCAGGCAATTGCTAGCCGTTGTCGGGACATTGGACAAAATCCGTTGGGTGGGCGATCAGTCGCGGCTATTTAGCCTGATCAGGGCCGATAAGTAAAAAAGCGGCGTGCGGTGTGGTGTCGCAGTGCACGTTCAAAAGAGTGTAGCGGCTATGATTCGAAATGCCGGATGAATTGCGGTCGGCATACAACCCTGTGGCGAGGGAGCAAGCTCCCTCGACACAATTACTTAGGCGTCCGGCAGATTGCATTCCGCCAGTGCAGCAAACAACTCACTCACCGATCCAAACTCCCGATCCACCCCCGGCAACACCGGCCGCTGCAACACAATCACCGGCACCCCACGCTCCCGCGCCACTTCCAGTTTCGGTTCGGTCGCGGTGCTGCCGCTGTTCTTGCTGATCAGCACATCAATCTGCCGACGTTCAAACAGCTCCCGTTCATCCTCTATCAGAAACGGCCCGCGCGCGCCGATGACTTCGCAGCGTTCGTTGCCCGGGTAAGCGTCCAGTGCGCGCAAGGTCCAGAATTGCTCCGGCGGGATTTCGTGCAGGTGCTGCAACGGTTCGCGGCCGAGGGTGAACAGCGGTCGGCGGAAGGGCTTCAGGGCTTCGATCAGTTCGTTCCAGTCGCTGACGTCGCGCCAGTCATCCCCGGCCTGTGGCTGCCAGGCAGGACGGCGTAACGCCCAGCATGCAATGCCGCTCAGCTGCGCGGCGGCCTTGGCGTTGTGGCTGATTTGTGCAGCGTAGGGGTGGGTCGCGTCCAGCAGCAGATCGATCCCTTCATCGCGAATGAACTGCGCCAGGCCTTCGGCACCGCCGTAGCCGCCAACGCGCACCTGGCAGGTCAGGTCCGTCGGCACGCGACCGACACCGGCCAGGCTATAGATGTGTTCCGGCCCCAGCGTGCGGGCGATGGCCAAGGCTTCGGTCACGCCGCCCAGCAGCAAAATACGCTTCATTGAAAAGCACCTGCATGGCCGACAATTCCGCCCTGGCGATCGATGGCAAAGACTTCAACCTGAACCTGCGCCGGCACCACGCTGCGGGCGAAGTCCAACGCGTGCTGACACACCGCATCTCCAAGGGCGATGCCCGCCGCGCTGGCCATCGCCAAGGCTTGCTGGCTGGTATTGGCGTTGCGAATGCCTTGCTGCAGCGCCTTGTCGGCGCCCATTGTGGCGGCCCATTCGGCCAGTTGCGGCAGGTCGATGCTGGAATGCCGGCTGTGCAAATCCATGTGCCCGGCCGCCAGTTTGCTGATCTTGCCGAAGCCGCCGCACAGGCTGAGTTTATCCACCGGCACTTTGCGCAAGTGTTTGAGCACGGCGCCGACGAAGTCGCCCATTTCGATCAGGGCGATTTCCGGCAGGTCGTAGACGCGGCGCATGGTGTCCTCGCTGGCGTTGCCGGTACAGGCGGCGATGTGCAGGTAACCGTTGCTTTTGGCCACATCGATACCCTGGTGGATCGAGGCGATGTAAGCCGCACAGGAAAACGGCCGGACGATGCCGCTGGTGCCGAGGATCGACAACCCGCCCAGAATGCCCAGTCGTGGGTTCATGGTTTTCAAGGCCAGCGCCTCGCCGTCCTCGACGCTGACCGTGACCTCGAAACCGCCGCCATAGCCGAGTTCTTCGGCCAACAACGTCAGGTGCTCGGTGATCATTTTGCGTGGCACCGGGTTGATCGCGGGCTCGCCGACGCCCAGCACCAGCCCCGGCCGGGTGACTGTGCCGACGCCACGCCCGGCGCTGAAACGGATACCCGGCTCGCCGCGCAGTCGCACCTGGGAATACAGCAACGCGCCATGGGTCACGTCGGGGTCATCCCCGGCATCCTTGATCGTCCCGGCTTCGGCGCCGTCGTCGATCAGGCGGCAGAATTCCAGGCGCATCCGCACCTGCTTGCCCTTGGGCAGCACGATCTCCACGGCGTCAGCGCTCATCCCGCCCAATAACAAACGGGCCGCTGCCAGACTGGTCGCGGTGGCGCAACTGCCCGTGGTCAGGCCGCTGCGCAGCGGGGCGGGTTGTTCGGCGGTTTCGTCACGCATCGAGGGGCTTCGTCACGTCCAGCAAGGTAATCGGCAGCGCCTGACGCCAGGTGTCGAACTCCCCCAGCGGCTGGGCCTGGGCAACGTGAATGCGGGTCAGCTCGCCGCCGTGGCGTTCGCGCCAGGTCATCAGGGTGACTTCGCTTTGCAACGTGACGGCGTTGGCGATCAATCGGCCGCCGGGTTTGAGTTGCGCCCAGCAGGTGTCGAGCACACCTTCACGGGTGACCCCGCCACCGATAAAAATCGCATCCGGGAGTTCGAGCCCGGCCAGGGCCTGCGGCGCACTGCCGCGAATCAATTGCAGACCGGGCACGCCGAGGGCATCGCGATTGTGTTCGATCAACAGCTGCCGACCTTCATCGGCTTCGATGGCCAGCGTGCGGCAACTGGGGTGGGCGCGCATCCATTCGATGCCGATCGAGCCGCTGCCGGCGCCGACATCCCACAGCAGTTCGCCGGGTACCGGGGCCAGGCGCGCAAGGGTGATCGCGCGGACGTCGCGTTTGGTCAGTTGACCGTCGTGCTGGAAGGCCGAGTCTGGTAGGCCGGCCAGTCGCGAGAGCCGCGGGGTGTCCGGCGCGGCGATGCATTCGATGGCGATCAGGTTCAGATCGGCGACCGCTGGATCGTTCCAGTCATTGGCCACCCCATCGATGCGCCGTTCGTTTGCGCCGCCCAAATGTTCCAGCACGCTGAGACGGCTCGGACCGAAACCGCGTTCACGCAACAATGCCGCAACGGCGGCCGGGCTTTGGCCATCGTTGCTCAGCACCAGCAAACGCACGCCGCTGAACAACTGCGCGCTCAGTGCGGCGAGGGGCCGGGCTACCACCGAAAGCGTCACCACCTCCTGCAAGGGCCAGCCCATTCGCGCCGCCGCGAGTGAGCAGGAGGAGGGCGCGGGCAGGATCAGCATTTCAGCGTCAGGCACTTGCCGGGCCAGGCTGGCGCCGACGCCGAAGAACATCGGATCACCGCTGGCCAGCACGCAGACCGGTTCGCCACGCAGCGCCAGAACGGGGTCAAGGGAAAACGGACTGGGCCACAACTGCCGCTCGCCACGGATGCACGCTGGCAACAAATTCAGTTGCCGCTGGCCGCCGAAGATTCGCGAGGCGCCCAACAGGGCGCGACGGGCATTCTTGCCCAGGCCCTTGAAGCCGTCTTCACCGATTCCCACAACCGTTAGCCAGGGTGCCATGCCGTTCCTTAATCCAGGGTTCATGTTCAAGGGCGGCATGATAACGCGGCTTCTGTTATCTGGCGCTGCTCCATTGTCGGAGCAGACGGCGTTTTTTTGAAAACTTATGTGGTCGAAAACTTGTTGGGTGTTGGGTTGGTTTTGTTATTTTTGTTTTTGGGTCAAGTTTAAAATTTGCTGTAAGGCATGCTTGATTTGTTTTCGAATAACTACTTTTCAAGTTGGATGGATAGTCGCCTTTATGGCGTTAATGGATATGGATATGGATATGACTGTGATAACGGATGATATGAAACATAATGCAGCCTTGGTGGGAGATATCTTGCTGACCGGTGTTCAAGGACAGTCGCGCGAGGATTATCGTTTCGCATTGAATTGTACTTATCTGGCACAGCGGCAAGCGGACAATACTTACAACAGCGCAATCCGGCCCGGACGCTGGATCGATTATTACGCTGATGTACTGTGGTCGCATGGCTGGAATCGTGATCATCCGCCGATTGAGCATGTTCAAACGCAGTTTTATGGAAGTGTGCGGCAGGTCTGGTCGAAGCTGGCTTCTCCTATTCTCAGCCGTGACCAGGTGGAAGGGGTGAATCTGGGACTTGCTGCACTGGAAAAAGACGTTGAACTGTTAAAGAAGGTCAAGGGGGTGAGTGGAAAGGCCTTCGACTTTAAGATAATGCCGATTAGCTACAACGCAAATGGGGATATGGAGTTAGTGGTCAGTAATATCAGGTTCATCAAGTCAAGCATGAATACCGAATACCTTTTTTGGGATATATCGCAAGTCATGAATCAGCTGGATGTCCTGGCTCGAAAGGTAGTGATCTCACGGCGGGTGATGGACGCTCGTCGATCCAGCGTGGAAGAGGCGCTGGCAGGCATTAAATTCAACTTCGAGGACTATGAGCTGTAAACCGCCCAAGGGACGGGGCAGTCGTTACGCTTTCGGATGACCTGAAACACGAATTCCGACCGGCAGGCATTTTCATGCGCTCGGGCAAAGCAGGCATAATGGCGACCTTTCGCCCACCACGGCGCTGCCAGCCAGCCGGTCCATCCCTTGAACGAACGCCCGATGTCCACCGCTTTACGCCCCTCGGCCTGTCCGGGGTTGTTGCGTATCGTCCAGGCACTGGACGGCGGCATCTGCCGGATCAAGTTGAATGGCGGTTCGATCAGCGCGGCTCAGGCCGAAGCGGTGGCGAATGCGGCCGAGCATTTCGCCGGCGGAGTGATCGAGGCAACCAACCGCGCCAACCTGCAGATTCGCGGGATCGGCAGTGAGCACGCTGCCTTGATCGACAGCCTGATGGCGGCCGGACTCGGCCCGACCAGCGCGGCGGGCGATGACGTGCGCAATCTGATGCTCAGCCCCGGCGCCGGCATTGATCGGCAGATGCTGATCGATACGCGCCCGCTGGCTGAACAGATCCTCGCCACGCTGCAAAGCGATGAACGCTTTCACGACCTCAGCGCCAAGTTTGCGGTGCAACTGGATGGCGGCGAAGGGCTGGCAATGCTCGAACACTCGCATGATCTTTGGTTGTCCGCTGCTGAACGAGGCGGTGAGCGAGTGTTTGTGTTCGGCCTGGCGGGTTGCCTTGTCGACCTGCCCGCAGGCGCGGTGTCGCTGGAGCAGGGGCATGCGCTGGTAGTTGCGGTGCTGGAGCTGTTTCTGGAGCTGGCGCGCCCCGAGCAGACTCGCATGCGACACCTGCTCGCCGAATGTTCGCTCGACGTGTTTCTCGTGCGTCTCGCCGAGCGAGTGCCGTTGATGCCCATCGAGGCGTGGCGGCGCGAGGCAAATCCAGATGCGTTGCACATCGGCGCTCATCCACAGCGTGATGCCGGTCGTGTCTACATCGGCGCAGTGCCGCCGCTGGGCCGCCTCAACCCAGCGATGCTCCGAGGCGCTGCACAACTGGCCCGCGAACAGGGCGACGGCACGCTGCGTTTCACGCCCTGGCAAAGCCTCTTGGTGCCCGGCGTCCATGGCAGCAAGGCGCCTCACGTTATCCACAACCTTGAACACCTCGGCCTGCGCTGCTCGGCCGACGATGCCCTGGCGCATCTCATCGCCTGCACCGGCTCGACCGGCTGCGGCAAAGGCCTGGCTGACACCAAGGGCGATGCCCGGCAACTGGCGACGCTGTTGCAACGTCACGGCCAGACGCTGAACGTGCACCTGTCCGGCTGCCCGCGTTCCTGCGCGGCGGCGCACATCGCGCCGGTCACGTTGCTGGCGGTTTCTTCCGGTCATTACGACCTCTATTTTCGCGATGCAGCGCAGCCGGGTTTCGGCGCGCTGCACGCACGCAATCTTACTATTGAAGCGGTCGCGGCCTTGCTCGACGCCCGCTCACGGAGCCCCTTAGATGCTTGATTACATCCGCGACGGTCAGGAGATCTATCGCAACTCCTTCGCGATCATTCGTGCCGAGGCCAACCTCGGGCGAATCCCGGCCGATCTGGAAAAACTCGCGGTGCGGGTGATCCACGCCTGCGGCATGGTCGACGCCATCGACGGCCTGCAATTTTCGCAAGGCGCGGGCAAGGCCGGGCGTGAGGCGCTCGCCGCCGGTGCGCCGATCCTGTGCGATGCACGGATGGTCAGCGAAGGCGTGACCCGCACGCGGTTGCCGGCCAACAACGAAGTGATTTGCACCCTGCGAGATGAAAGCGTCCCAGCGTTGGCCCGAGAGTTGGGCAACACCCGGTCCGCCGCCGCCCTGGAGCTGTGGCGTCCGCATCTGGAAGGCAGCGTGGTGGTGATCGGCAACGCCCCGACCGCGCTGTTCTATTTGTTGGAAATGCTCGATGCCGGCGCCCCCAAGCCGGCGCTGATCCTCGGCTTTCCGGTCGGCTTCGTCGGCGCTGCCGAATCAAAGGCGGCGCTGGCGGCCGACAGTCGCGGCGTGCCGTTTGTCATCATGCAAGGCCGGCTGGGCGGCAGCGCCATGGCCGCCGCCGCCGTCAATGCCCTCGCCACGGAGATCGAATGATGCAGCAGCCTGGACGCTTGATCGGCCTGGGCGTCGGCCCCGGTGACCCGGAGCTGATTACCGTCAAAGCCCTGCGCTTGCTGCGCGAGTCGCCCGTGGTGGCGTACTTCGTCGCCAAGGGTAAAAAGGGCAACGCCTTCGGCATCATCGAAGCGCATTTGCAGGACGCACAAACGCTGCTGCCGCTGGTGTATCCGGTGACCACTGAAGCGTTGCCGGCGCCGCTGTCTTATGAGCAAGTGATCAGCGATTTCTACGATGCGGCGGGCGAAGAACTCGCCGCGCATCTGGATGCCGGTCGCGACGTGGCGGTGATCTGCGAAGGCGATCCGTTCTTTTACGGCTCCTACATGTACTTGCACGATCGTCTGGCCGAACGGTACGAAGCCGAAGTGGTGCCGGGTGTGTGCTCCATGCTCGGCGGCGCTTCGGTGCTGGGCGCGCCGTTGGTGTATCGCAATCAGAGCCTGTCGGTACTCTCGGGCGTATTGCCGCACGAGGACCTCAAGCGTCGCCTGGCCGATGCCGATGCGGCGGTGATCATGAAGCTGGGACGCAACTTTCCCAAGGTCCGTCAGGTGCTCGAAGAACTGGGGCTGGCGGAGCGGGCGCTGTACGTCGAGCGCGCGACCATGGCCAATCAGAAGATCGTGCCGCTGGATCAGGTCGAGCCGATGTCCTCGCCGTACTTCTCGTTGATCATCGTTCCCGGCGAACGGTGGCAAGGTTGATGGCCCGTCCAGTTCCGGCGATTGTCATTCTTGGCAATGGCAGCCTCGCGACCGCACGCAAGATCCAGCAGGTCTACCCCGGCGCCTTGATTCATGGCCTGGCCGGACGGGTTGAAGGCGCGGACCGTGTCTATCACGAGTTTGGCGCGACCGTGCGTGAGTTCTATCAGCAGGACACGCCGATCATTGCCTTGTGTGCGGCCGGGATCGTGATCCGCACCCTGGCGCCGTTACTGCTGGAGAAGGGCGCCGAGCCACCCGTGCTGGCCGTGGCCGAAGACGGCAGTGCCGTGGTGCCGCTGCTGGGTGGCCTCGGTGGCGTGAACGTCATGGCGCGGGAGATTGCTGCCGGTCTTGAGGTGGCGGCGGCGATCACCACCAGCGGTGAACTGCGCTTCGGCACCTGCCTGCTCAATCCACCCAGCGGCTACGCCCTCGGCGATCTGGAACTGGGCAAACGTTTTGTCTCGGATCTGCTCGCCGGCCAAAGTGTGCGCATCGAAGGCACCGCGCCGTGGCTGGCGCAAGCGCAGCTGCCGGAAGATCCGCAGGCGCCGTTGTCGATTCATGTCGGCAGTGCCGAGCGCACGCCGGCGGCCAATGAATTGCTGATCTACCCGCGCAGTGTGCTGGTGGCGGTGAACGCCGAGGTGGCGGATCTGCCGAACGCGATTCGCGGGGCGCTGCATCAGGCAAACATCGCCGTGCAATCGCTGGCGTGCCTGCTGGCCAGCGATCTGCACATGGCCAACCCTGCGTTGCGCGACGCGGCGCTTGAGCTGGGTGTGCCGCTGCGGTTTGCCTCGGTCAGCGGCGGCGTCAGCGAGCTGGCCCGCGACACCGCGCCGAACGCTACCGTCGTGGCGGCGGATACCGGCATCGCGATCGCGGTGGCCAGTCAGCCACTGGAGGTTGCACAGATCGGGCGTGCGCGCGGTCGTCTGGCCGTGATCGGCCTGGGCCCTGGCGCCGCCGAACTGATGGTGCCAGCGGTGAAGGCTGAACTGGCGCGCGCCAATGACGTGCTGGGTTATGAAACCTACGTGCGCATGGCCGGGCCATTTCGCGCCGATCAAGTGCTGCATTGCACCGACAACCGCGAAGAAATGCAGCGCGCTCGCCACGCCTTTGAACTGGCGGCCCAAGGGCGGTCGGTGGTGGTGGTTTCGTCGGGAGATCCGGGCGTATTCGCCATGGCGGCCGCCGTGCTCGAAGCGCTGCACGAGTCGAGTGAGCCAGGTTGGCACAACGTCGATCTGGAGATTCTTCCAGGCGTCTCCGCATCCCTGGCAACGGCCGCCCAGGCCGGCGCGCCATTGGGGCACGACTTCTGCGTGATGTCCCTGTCGGACAACCTCAAGCCTTGGGCAATCATCGAGAAGCGGCTGGACCTGGCGTCTCAGGCCGACCTGGCGCTGGCGTTCTACAACCCGATCTCGCGGTCGCGTCCTTGGCAACTGGGTCGGGCACTGGAGATTGTCGCGCAGCACCGCACCGCTGAAACGCCAGTGGTGTTGGGGCGGGACATTGGTCGTCCAGGCCAGACATTGCGTGTCACCACGCTGGGTGATCTGACCCCCGATCAGGTCGACATGCGCACCATGGTGCTGGTCGGCTCTTCCACCACCTGCGTGTTCCCGCGTGCCGAGGGTGGCCAGTGGGTGTATACGCCTCGTTGGTACGGCGACAAGCCAGCCGGGTAAGTCTTGGCGGCCAGCGGTGCTGGCCGCAGTTCAGCCCCCCTTCCAGTGCGTAAGATTTTTCACCGCGCATCGACCGAAAGATTCCTTGATGCCCGCCGTACTTTAACTGGGCTCACCCGGAAAGTGCATGCGAGTGCCTCAGACAATTCAATATCCGCGTTTCATGTTCTGATACAACCGACGCAGGCCGTTTGATTCGCGGCTGTGCGCAGTGTGTTAGTAACCGTTTCCGACAAAGATAAAAGTTACACTTGTTTGTTCGGCTTAAGTGTAATTAATTAATTGCGCTGTTGTTGGATTGAGGTTGTTATTTTTATCGCATAGTATTTTTTGGGTGGGCAGCTTGGGCAGTTTTTTGCCTGCTGTTTCAGTGGTTAGCGTATTAGCAATGCCAGTGCTTTCGGTGCTGGTTTTAAATATCAGTTCAGGTTCGCAAACATCGACGGATGGCGTGTGCGCGACGCTGTGGGCTACGTGTATTTCAAGTTTGTTATAAGGGCATGGATGTGATGAATCAATATCAGGGATCAAACACGGCGGGTAAGTCGTTTCTTCAGTATTTCAGACTCGATGATATTCAAGCACTCTCGAACGAGTTTCGCGCCGCGCCGGAATATGAAGCGCTGGTTGGCTATTACTCAGCGTGCGCAAAAGATCAGCCATGGGCTGACCAGATGGCGCCATTGTTATTGCTCAAAGAGACGCTCGACTCACTGATTGGCCAGCGCGCCGGACCGATTTCCGCCGCGTTGGCCGACCTCTCTGCGCGGCTTGAAAACTATACAAACCGGCTGGTCCAGACCGTGCGAATGTTGAATCCGGTTGCGCCCGAAGTGCCGAAAATAATGCACTTCGTTTGGGTCGGCGGGAGCGCGGTTGGCGCTATTCAGCGAGACTACATCAATATATGGAAGGCGGTCATGGTCAAGGAAGGCCATACGTTCAACCTCTGGTACGACAGTGATGCAGTACTGGCCTTCGAGATGAATCGAGTGATCCTGGACAGTGCCAGGGCGCATGCCATGGAGTCAGGGGGAGCCACTATCGCCACGCCTGTGGAGCTGGCCCGGATGATCGAACATCGAGCCCGGGTGCTGAAAATGCAAATGTCGGCTCACCTCAGGCAGGAGCGCTGGGCCGGAAAGGCGGATGAAGCGCGTATTGATCTGATGGTTCGCGCCTATGGCAAGGACGAGGCCACCCTCATTGCGTTCAGACAAAAATGCCTGGACAGCCACTTGGCCATGGTTGATCAACATCTGCGGTTACGCGACGTGCGTGAAGTCTTCAAAGAACACCTTTTATGGGACGTCTATGAACGCGAAGTGGCAGGGCGAGGCAACTTTGCTGCGGCCAGCGATGTGGTTCGCCTGCAGGTCGAAGCACTGGAGGGCGGTCGCTACAGTGATGTGGATTACTTGCCGCAACTGAAAAACGTATTGGGCGGAGTCGATATTACGGCGTTCGATGAAAGTGCGCGAATTGGCGTATTACAACTCCTGCTCAATAACAACGAATCGCTGATGCCAGGGCGCGACCCCAGTCGATACCCTGACCGCACAATGAGTATTCCTGAACAGCACAGGGCAGCATTAAACGAGTTTGCACTGCAGCGTCCGGGGCCCTCCGACATATTTTCTGCGCCGGGCAATAGTCAAACGCCCACGGACGGTATTCGCATGGCCATCCAGATCAACAGTGAAATGAACTCTCATATCGTCGCGCATGCCGGCGCTGGCTCGACCCAGGCGATTATCGAGTTGATCAGGTTCAACTACGACTTCCTGTCAGAGTTTGAGTCTCGATTGAACGCGACGGCTGTGGACTGGAGCGACAGTGCAGCCGTACAAGATATTCTCGTGGCGATGGTGAATGAAAAGATTGCCGAGGTGCCTGGACTGTCGAAAACGCGCCGAGGGTATTTAGGCAAGCTGGTTAGCGCCATTGGCGCTTACTACAGTGACGGTATTCGTTATGAATCCCGTGGGACCATTGATTTGACCGGACCTGGAGCGGCGATTACAGGGCTTGAGGAGTATGTGGAAAAGCATCTCCTGTTTGATGGGAAAAACGAAATACGAGACCGATTGAAATTGTCGGATGGCTACAACGTGGCCACCGAAGAAGAGAAGGTTTCTGGCTGGACGATCAACGCTACACCGCAAGAATGGCTGCAAAAAGAACAAGCAAACTGGGCCGACGGCAAATTACAAACACGCTATCAGGGGACTTTTTCCGAGCTGTTGAAAGGGCGCACCATCAGCTTCGAAAAAGGCTGGCCGATCATGGAAGGGCGCCCGGTTTTGTTGACCGCCATCCTGCAGCGCTGGATGGATGAGTTAGGGGAGCCCTTCATCCGTGCGATGAACGAAAAGCTCAGCGGTGAGTTGAATTTCGCTAAACCTTTTTCCCTGGACTTTGATGACCGGCAAAGGATTCTGAACCAGCCTGTAGCCGAGCTACCGGTTTCCCATGGTTTCTATCCGATTGGCAATCTGAATGAAATGATCGTTCGCATCGGTCATGGGACTCTGCCGCTCGATCAGTTGAGTCCGGTACATCGGGTGGTGCTCGGTGGCCTTTTCGGCGCATCGACGCTGGACGAAACCGGTTTCGCCGACGCCTGGCAGCAGCTCGGCGCGCTCGCGGAAAGTACGGCCGACCGGGGTATATCCGAGCGGTACATGTCTATCGAGCAGGTGTTGCTTTCGCTCAAAAGTCCCGAGTTCGAAACGGCGTTTGCCGCCGTCAAAACGCCAGTTGACCCCTCCACGGAGAGCGCTCAGGTACTCAAGATTCTTTCATTCGAGAATTCGTTGACGCTTCGTCAATGGGGCGAGAGCGTGGCTCGCATCAGGCACCAGACGGACTACGAGCTACGCCGATACATTCTCCAGCGCAGTGCCTCGGTGCGTAAAACGCTCCTGGAGGCGGGCGCGTCAATGGCCAAGTTAATGCCTCAGGGGTTGCTGGTCAGGGGCGATGGCGACCCCGGAAGACGCTGTTATCCACTGGCGCTGCTGATGGCGGCGGCGACTCATCAGGGCCGCGATGCGGTACAGGCACTCAGCGGCAGACTGGCCAATGCGCATTTCTCGCCCGGTGAAAGTGATACCCATGCATTTCTTCAGGCGCTCGACGAATTGCGCGCCATACCCCAGGCTGATTTTGGCGACAAGCTCGGCCCGTTGAGTTTCGATGGCATCTTTGAGGTGTTGGCGGCTAAACCTGCACCTTGCACGTTGATGCTCAATACCGAAAACCATTCAATGATGGTGGCCAGGACCGGGACGGCCGAACACAGTAGCTGGTCTTTCTACGACCCCAATTTCGGTGTCTTTGGTTTCGATCGGATAGACCACCTCAAGCTTGGGATGAAGGCCCTGTTCAACACGTCCGACCTGGCCAGGCAGTATGCGATCGAGTCGACGGATCGCTCGCCCTTCAATGTGATCGAGCTGGACGGCGCTCGCCTCGCCAGCAAGCACTTACCCTCGGAACTGCCAGTGTCGAAGCTGTTGGGCAATGAATCCTTGAGCTCAGGAAAAAGCATCGCACCCTGGTCCCATCACGCCCAATTACGCTCACGCGCGCTGTCTGAAAATGCGCGATTGGGACGGGGTCTTTCCGAACGGGATGCCAGCGTCTGGGCGAGCAAAATCGATCAGGTGACAAACCGGGTGAGATCGGCGAACGGACTCGGGAGCGAGTACGTCCCCGTGTTCGCAACCCTGCAGGCTCAACCGGATGACGGTTACGCACTGTCGTTCATGGACATCAAAACGCAACAGATCCGCGTGGTGAAAACCAACGAACCGTTTCTCGGGCGAATCAAGTCGTTCCTGGACACGAGTATCGAGTACCTGGCCGGCAGCAACGATGGACATAAACCTGTTGATCCAACGGATGTTTCCGAGGGGAGCCGGCTGAGTTTTGCGTTTGGTTTCCAGGCGTTGATCACCGAACTTCGAAACCGCGATCAACTGGCGCAGCCTGGAACAGAATCGAACCTGGCCGTCGCCGTTCGCCTTCATGGCTACCTGGGCCATGCACAGTTAGTCCACGGTATCGGCCTCGACACGCTGCAAATGGCGAACCTGGTTCGACAGCTGGTGAACGCCGAGCGAGCGATAGCGGTCAGGACCGCTTCGGCGGGCGGGCGACTCCTGGCGCGAATCGCTGGCCCGGGGTTGGGGCAGGTATTGGGCGTGGTCAATATCGGTTTTGATATTTACGAGTTCTACAACGCCGAAAACCACGAGCAGCAAGCGCGTTTCGGCACTCAACTGCTGTTCGATGTCAGTGCGCTTGTGCTCGACGGCGTTGCGCTGGTAGTCGGCGGGACGGCGGGTGCGGTCGCAGGTTTTCTGTCGGTACCATTGCTTGGCATCGGAATCGGCGTCACGGCGATTGCCGGCAATCTCGGGCAAATCATGGACAAGGCAGAGAAAGTTGCCGAATTGTTTACCCGGTTCAAAACGGCGTACAGCCCGCAGGCTTTTTCGGTCAAGCAAGGGGTCGTATCGATCATGCCCGAGTCGGTGGTGGACACGCTTGATCTTCGCGAAGGGGTCATCGTGTTCGGCAGCCAGGGGCTCTTTCGCTCGCTGGGTGGCTCGGGGCTCCCACGGCCCGATGGGAACAAACAGAACGCTATTGTCGTTCGAGAAAGCATGGGGCTGCCAAAACAGGTCGCGATTCCTGGCCCGCGTGTTCATGGTCGATTTAACGCTGTGCCGGCAGAATCGGCCTTGCTGCTTCCGGGTACTCCAAAGTGTTATTACGGTTACGAGTATCAACTGGGTTCCGATCCGCAGGTCTTTGAGTGGAGCAACCTGCTCCTGAACGTTGTCGGCGGCTCGAGCGTCCTGCCTCGTAAGATGTATCCGCAATATGACGTGTTGCGTGAACTTGAAGCCAGGGAGGAAGGTTTTTTCTTCACCCACGCCAGACCTTTCCCGCACATCCTGTACAAACTTAACCCTGTCTATGAGCCCACGACCATTACCGTGCGCGTTGGAAATGAAACCCGGGCGCTGTACGTTCCTGAATTACCGCGAGAGATGCGGGGCAAGGTTTCTTACCGCATCGACACGCTGAGGGGGGCTTACTCCCTCGCACTTAAACCAGGACTCGTGTCGGTCCATCTCAGCGCACTTCCCGGTGACGGAAGCGTGAGCTGGGTGTTGAGCGCCGACTGGATCACGCCACAACACATCAGTGTCGGCGCGGCGGGGTTGAACATCGACGGTATCGAGCTGAGCATCGAGGCCGACATCGACGTATATGTTCGAACAAAGAACCTCGAAACCTACCGTGTTGACCGCGAACATCGGCAACTGTACCTGGCGTCACTTCAAGCGGCTGACGGACATTACTCGCAGGCGGAGCTTGACCGTTTGAAGGTGCTTCACCGGCAGCAGCGCATGGGCAATGCCTTAATTCCTGCGGGCAAGTTTCTGCTGCCTTTTGGCAATCCAGAAAAGCCGCAATACACTGCCGGTTGGTACGAAGTGGCAAAGGAACGGTTCGTTTATGGCCGTCAATTCCTGGGTCCGGTCAGCGAGAAACTTCAACTGGCGGCAGTGCAAGACGATCACGCTTACTTCTATCACCCGGATCAACCCCTGATATGGCGCGTCAATGCCGTCACGGGTTTGACCACCTGGCGCTACAGCGTTTTCAATCGTGGAAGTGAAGAGGCGCAGATCATTGGCTGCCTTGATCGGGGCGCTGGCGTTGTTCAAGTCACTCAGCGGGTACGCCTGAGCAAGACCCAGCGTTACGTGGTGATTTATCTGATTCACGGCGAGGAAATCTCGTTGGTCTCGGTATCGAGCGAACCACCGGACTATTTCGATACCTTGAAGGACGTCATTGCCCTGTTACAGCAGGTTGATATTGCGGTTGTTGCTGAGGGCGCCGACGCCGAACGGCAAACGTCCTGGAGGCCTGCGTCCTTTGTGACGGTAACGTCCGGCGACCTCGACAAGCCGTCGCTGCCGAGATGGATCAACGGGCAGAGCCACCAACTCCTGACCCCGCACTTGCCCGTCAGCGAAACCGCCTCGGCGCTGCCCCAGATAAGCTTGCTGCCACCGAATGATCCTGATGCTGCAGCGTTCCTGTTTCACGACGCACACAGTCAAAACCTCTATCACCAACCCTTTACCGGCGATGAGGCACAACGGGTGCCATTGCCAGGCAGCGTCAAGCTCAGGATCAGCGACGGCGGGTACCTGGTCGTCAATGAGTCCGGGCTGATGTTTGACGTTCGTCAGGACGCGAGCTTTTTCCTTAGCGGCGTGACGGGGGATTGGCTGGATGCCCATCCATTGTGGATGAGCGATCTGGAGGCCCTTGGCAAGGAGCATGCGGTTTCGCTGATTTCGCTTTCCGGATTATCGGACGTCACCGGCCAGGTGCCTGTCTACGCGCGCTATCTGAACAACAAGCTGTTGGTAACCGACCTGATGGCTGAAAAAGGTTGCCGTCTGTTGTCCGTCACTCGTGATGGCAAGCACGCCTGGTTACTTGGCCTGAGCAGCGGCCACCTTTATCGTCAGGCGTTTATCGAGCCTGAGCAGCTGAGCCGCGCGTTCGGCAGTGGCAGGCGGCTGATCAATGCCGACGCGCTGCCACGACCAGAAAAGGTCTGGGGAACCTGGGCATTTTCTGACGTGCTGCCTTACGGCACCGGTTTGCGGGGCCGCACTCGGGACGGGGTCAATTTCGAACTGATTGAAGGTGAGCCGGCCCGCATCATCAGTGTCGAGAACGCCTGGTCTTATCGTTACAGGGAGTCGCCTGAAGCGCTGACAAAACGCCTGAACGATTTAGTGTCCGGTCAGGCTCATGCGCCTTTTTTGCCGATTGGCCACTCGACCAACCGTTACGCGTATTACGTACCCGAACTCAATCGTGTCTTTGAGGTTAACGGCAGAGCGGATGGGCAGTGGGCAAACTTCCTCGGGACGAAACAAGGGAGTGTTCCGCTGTTGTTTGATCCGGTGGACGGCGTGATCTTCAACCGCAACACAAAAGAGGTTGTGTGGGTGGCGGCGAACAAGGCCAGTCGAGAGGGGGATGTCATGACGCTGGAGATCGGGGGAGAGGTAAAAGACCTGCTGGCTCTGGTGCCTGACGGTGTCAGTTCATTGATTCTGGGAGGCGCTGAAACGGGGTCGATTTACCACGTGTCGGAGACCGCCTGGCAGCACCTCGATTGCATCGTGGTCGATTGCACTGACTGGCCGGACATTGACGCCATACCCTCGCGGCTGATTCTGGCGACCGGAGCGCAGGATGACTGGCGTGTCGATCGGGCAGACAACCATCTGCTGCTCACCGACCCCGACAACGGCAGCAGCCTGGTTTTTCGTTCGGCACAATCTGAGGAGTGGGCATTGGCCCAGTCGCTGAACCTGAGTGTGCAAGTTCTTGGCAATACGCTTGAGGTCAGCGTCCATGAACTGTGGCAAACGATGTTCGATCTTGGGGAAAGCAGCCTTGAGTTAAAAGTGCTCGTCGAGAAGTTGAGCTCGGTCTAAAAAACCGAGGGTGGAGATCCGGGTTCCGAACGTTTCGCAACGTTGTCAATTCACAACGTTGCGCTCCCTGGCTGATCAGGGCACCAGGTAACCTTTTACGCCCGTGAAGATAATCTGTGCCGCCAGCGCGCACACAAACAATCCCATCAGCCGGCTGACAATCTGCAAGCCCTGGTCACCGAGAATCCGTTCGATGCGGCTGGACAAATAAAGGACCACGCCAACCGTAAAACTGGCCAGGGCAATGCTGAGAATGGCCGTGAGTTTGTCGTCCCAATGTGGCTGGCTCACGCCCATAACCAACAAGGCACCGATGGTGCCGGGGCCGACCGTCAATGGAATCGTCAGCGGGACGATCGTCACGTCCTGCTGCACATTGTCGGTCTGCACCGCCGACTTGCCTTGGGCCATGCCCAGTGCCGAGATAAACAGCACGCTGCCGGCGCCGATGCGGAACGCGTCCACGGTGATGCCGAAGACACTGAAAATCACCCGTCCGAACAAGTACAGCAAGACGCTGGACACCAGCGTGGCGGTGGCCACTTTCCAGGCCAGTCGACGTTGTTCCTTGCGTGAATAACCGCGGGTCAGGCTGATGAAGCAGGACAACACGAAGAACGGGCTGTAGAGCACCAGCATCTTCAGGTAAACGCTGAATAACACGTGGAGCATGGTTTCGGCTCGCATCAGGAGTGAGGATGACGAGGAGTCTATCAGTCAGTTAATTGCTTGTGGGTGTGAGTTGTGACAGGCGCGTCAGTTAATTTTGCGGTTGGGCGCTTTTGTTAGTTGCTTAGGTGTTGTTGTAACTTATGTTTATTGAATGGATATGGTGTTACAGGTTTTAGTTTGTCGTAGTTCGTTTGTTTGGTTATTGTTTTATCGCAAGTTCATGAGGAACTTGTCTGGTATTTTTATAAGGAATTCATTGTGTATAATCAAGCTATTCGTGAAAGTTATGTCGCTGCCTGTATTGAAGCGATTGAAGCGTGTGATATCGACGAGCAGATCATTATCCGCCCTCGTGGTCTTATGGTTGTGGGCGACGAGATCGAAGCACCGTCGAAAGGCTCCGTTGTGGGTGAAGGCACGTTGGGCTTTTCTGGCAAGCTCAGTGCTGAAAACAAGTCAGACGCTCAAAACGCCTTTCTCTTTGCATCCCGTGCAGCGAACAAACTATACCCTGAAGAACATCAGGGCAAAGAGTGGTACTTGAGGTTCCGGGAAGTCATGACCCTCGCAGGCTGGACGCCTGTCAGCAAGTACTACAGCGATCTGCACGTCAGCGGCACCAGCGTCCGCATGGACAAACTGGTGCTGGAGATTCTCGGTGCGGTGGTTGCCGGCGTTGCATTGCCTGGTCCGACGACTGCGTTGATGCTCAAGGTGGCGGGTGATGCGATCGCGGCCCTGCAAAAGCGTGACACGGCTGCCCTGACTGTTTATGAGCGAAATCTGCTGGAAAATGGCGTCGGGGGAATCTCGGCAGGTGCGTGTGTCGAAGTCGAGGGTGAGGCAATCATGGCTGTGGGTGCAGTGCGTTTTCTTCGCAAGAACAGCTCCACCCAAGTAATGTTTACGGATGTGGATATCCGAAATGTGAACTTGTATCGCGGCGAAACGGTATTTGCCAAAAATACATTGGTCGCTGATGCAGTCCGTGAGTCCATCAAGAGCAAACTTGTCCCACATAAAGACCAGATCGTAGACATTGATATCTAACTGATCTAAATCGGCAGCCGGTTGTCGGCTGCCTTTTTTATTGTCGAGGGAGTTGATATGAGTTGCGAATATTCTGTGTTGATCGTTGGCGCTTGTGTCGTGATTATTCCGGCTGCGGATGGGGCGGCGCACTATAAGGATCTGGTCGATTCCGTGTTGCTGGCGCAATTGATTGCCAATAAGAAGATTGAAAAAGCCCCGGATGTCGACTGGTACAACGCTTATGTGGAGTTTCTGGATGACTACTGGCTGCGACGTACAAGAGCGCGACAGGAATGGCTGATTACCCAGGACAGTGTCGAGTCTGTCAGCGACTGGGTCATTGCAGCGATTTCACAAGGCGCTGTGGATAAAGGAGGCGCTACGGCGGCAACAGTGCAGCGGCTGGCAAGGTTGTCCGGCAACGAGCCCGCAATGGGTTTGCTGCGCGATCACATGCAGAAAATATCCACGGACGAGTCGGGTGATGTTCTTGCGCCCGCAGAGGCTGTGCGTTTGCTGGTGGTTATAGCGCAGACGCCGACATCGCTCACAAGTGTGTACATCGAGCTTAAGACCCGCCAGATCATCAGTGCCAATCCGCTGGCCCAGCGACATCTGGCCGAGGATGTACAAGGCAGCGTTTGCATGCGCTACGCCAGTGCTGACTTGTCCGGAATCCTCTACGGCCCCGTGCGCGACGCCATTGCCTTGAAGATCAGGGACAGGTATCAGGACAACGTCGCGATGTTGACGTTGACCGATGATGCTTCGACCATGGAAATCTGCGCAGCAGATTGAGTCATGCCGGCGTTGATTGCCCTACACGCCTGCCTGGAGCGTTGAGGTCGTGCGATTCTGCTGATCACGCTGGGCAACCCAATGCTCGATCAGATCGCGCAGTTGCGACAGCTCGACCGGTTTGGCCATGTGCCCGTCCATGCCGGCCTGGCGCGCGCGTTCTTTGTGCTCGGCGAGGATGTGCGCGGTCAACGCAACAACCGGGGTGCGAATCCGCTGGTTGCCGACTTCCCAGGCACGTAACTGCTGGGTGGCAGAGAAGCCATCGAGGATGGGCATTTCACAGTCCATCAGGACCAGGTCATAGCGCTGGGCTTTCATTGCCTGCAAGGCTTCTTCGCCATTGCTGGCGGTGTCAGGTTGCAGGTTGAGCTTGCCGAGCATGCCGCGAATCACCTTGGTCGAGATGTTGTTGTCTTCGGCCACCAGAATGCGGAAATCACTCGGAACCTTGACCGGAAGCGTCGGACCGGAGGGCTGGTACGGCGAGACGGTCGGGCCCTTGTTGCGCTGGTTCAGTTCGTCCGCCAGGGTGGTCTTGAGGGTGTAGCCAGCCACCGGTTTGGCGAGGATGCGTTTGATCCCGGAGTTGCGCGCGATGATCTTGCTCGGCGCGTTGCTGATGCCAGTGAGCATGATCAGCAGAATGTCGTGGTTCAGGCTCGGGTCTTCCTTGATCTTGGCCGCCAGTTGCATGCCGGTCATGCCGGGCATGTTCTGGTCGAGCAGGACCACGTCGAAATAATCGCGCAGGTGAGCTTTGGTGCGCAGCAATGCCAGTGCCTCTTTACCGGACGGCACGGCACTGACGTTCAGGCCCCAGGCGCTGCATTGCTGCACCAGCACTTTGCGGCACGTGTCGTTATCGTCCACCACCAGCACACGCGCACCTTGCAGCGGCCCGTCGAGGTCGGAGGTCGGGTGCTCGAGACGATCAGGGTCCAGCGGCAGGGTCAGCCACAACGTGCTGCCTTGGTTGGCGCCAATCTTGATGCCGAATTCGCCCTGCATAAGGCGGATCAACTGACGGGCAATCACTAGCCCCAGGTTGCCGCCCAGGCTGGTTGCCGAGAGGAAATGTTTGCTGTGCAGCTCGGCGTGCATCAGTGCGTCGCGTTCTTCGGCCTCCATCGGCACGCCGCTGTCTTGCACGGCGATGCGCAGGCGCGGTTGGGCGCTGCGTTCGTCAAGCGCGACGACGATCAGGATCTCGCCCTCGTCGGTTTTCTTCAGGGCGTTTTCCAGCAGGCTCAGCAAGGTCTGGCGCAGACGCGTCGGGTCGCCGCTGATGACGCGTGGCACTTGCGGCTGGATGAAACTGATCAGCTCGACGTTCTGCTGTTCGGCCTTGGCGCGGAAGATGCTCAGGCAGTCTTCGATCAAGGCATTGAGATCGAATTGAACGTCGTCCAGTTCTATCTGCCCGGACTCGAGCTTGGAGATGTCGAGTATCTCGTTGATCAGGGTCAGCAGTTCGTTGCCGGCGCTGTGGATCGTCTGCACATAGTCACGCTGCTTGACCGACAACGGTGTGCCCAGCAGCAGTTCAGTCATGCCCAGTACGCCGTTCATCGGGGTACGGATTTCGTGGCTGATCTTCGCCAGGAACTCGGCCTTGGCGTTGATCTCGGCATTGCTGGCCGCCAGGTCGCGACTGACGCTGAAACGATCTTCGGTGATGCTGCGCTGACGTTCGCTCAGCGCAATGCTCATCAGCACGCCGCTGATGCAGATAAACCCCAGCAGCGTCATGATCAAGCCCTGCGGCGCGACCAGCGTCAGCCCCAGCAGGGCCGGCAACATGATCAGCGTGCCAATGTTGAACACGACCATCGCCGCGACGAACAGGCGCGCCGGGCGATAACCTTTTTGCCAGTGATAGGCACTGACGAACAACATGCTCAGACCTGCCAGGGCGACCAGGGCGTAGGTCATGATGTTCAGCGGCAGCGTATTGACGAACAGCAGCAGCAAGCCGCACATCACGATGAACAGAATGTCACCCAGCAGCAGCTTGTTCAGCGGGTGCGGGCCGAGTGGCGCAAAGAAACGATAGGCGAACATCAGGCCGCACGGCGCCGTCAGCAGCAGGGCGAGGTAGGCGCCGGGTGTCTGCACCGCGTGCCAGTTTGGCAGCCAGGGCCCCGCCAGATTCAGCAACAGCAGCAGGCTGAGCATCAACAGTGCTTCGCATGCGGCCAGCCAGAGACTGCTGCGCGAGCGCGTATAGGCGTAGCGGACGAGGCTGTGCAGGATCAGCATCCCGAGGCAACCGAACAGAAGGCCGTAAATCAGCATCTGGTTCTGATTGGCCGCGGTCATGATCGCCGATTGCAGGGTGATGTACGGCCGTAACTGGTGTTCGGACACCAGCCGCAGGTAGACGTCGAGGGGTTTGTCGCTTTGTGGCAGCGGCAACATGAATTCGCTGCTGGGCAGGGGACGGTCAGCCTGGGGCTGCCCGGTGCCGGTGTTCAATTGATCGATCAGCGTGTCGCCGTCGAGCACGTACAGATTGAGGCGCGACAGGTCGGGGGCGAACACTCGCAGCAATTGCTCGTGTTTGCCGGGTGCGAGCCGGAAGCGCAGCCACAATGCGCCTTCGGGCTCGGCCGCGGTGAGGCGGTCAAGTTCGATGGGGCTGAATTGATTGGTGTAGCGCGCGGAACGGATGTCGCTCAGCTGCAGGTCGCCCTGTTCGTCAAGCAATACCGCCCAGCCACTGCCTTGCGCGGCCTGGGCCGGGAGCATGCAGAGCAAGGTCAGCAGCGTGACAGTGAAACCTATGGCAATCCTGAGCCAGCGCACGGCGAAATCCCTTCGTAGGTTGATGCCAGATTATAACTATGCGCGGCGCCGGAACAGTCCGGCAAGGGCCTGAAGCACAAGCCCTGCCGAACGGATCGCTTATTCCTGATTTTCGCCACGTTCGCGGGCAATGGCACGGTAACCAATGTCCTTGCGATAGAAACAGCCTTCCCAATCAATCTTTGCCGCCAGTTTGTAAGCCTGTTGCTGGGCAGCATCAACGCTGGCGCCCATGGCGGTAGCGCAAAGCACACGACCACCGGCGGTCACCACTTGACCGTCCTTGAGCGCAGTGCCGGCGTGGAAGACTTTGCCTTCCAGTGCGGCGGCTGCATCCAGGCCGTTGATGGCGACGCCTTTAGCGTAGTCGCCAGGATAGCCGCCAGCCGCCAGCACGATGCCGACGCTCGGACGTGGATCCCATTGCGCTTCGACCTTGTCCAGGGCTTGCGCCAGGGCCGCTTCGACCAGCAACACCAGGCTCGACTGCAAACGCAGCATCACCGGTTGGGTCTCAGGATCACCGAAACGGCAGTTGAACTCGATAACTTTTGGGTTACCAGCCTTGTCGATCATCAGGCCGGCATACAGGAAACCGGTGTAGACGTTACCTTCATCGGCCATGCCGCGCACGGTCGGCCAGATCACCAGGTCCATGACGCGCTTGTGGACTTCAGCGGTCACGACGGGGGCAGGGGAGTAGGCACCCATGCCGCCGGTGTTCGGGCCGGTGTCGCCGTCGCCGACGCGTTTGTGGTCCTGGCTGGTGGCCATCGGCAGTACGTTCTTGCCGTCGACCATGACGATGAAGCTGGCTTCTTCGCCGTCCAGGAATTCTTCGATCACAACGCGCGAGCCGGCCTCGCCGAATGCGTTGCCCGCGAGCATGTCGCGCACAGCATCTTCTGCTTCGGCCAGGGTCATGGCAACGATCACGCCTTTACCGGCGGCCAGGCCATCGGCCTTGATCACAATCGGCGCACCTTTTTCACGCAGATAGGCCAGGGCCGGCTCGATCTCGGTGAAGTTCTGGTAATCGGCGGTCGGGATCTTGTGGCGAGCCAGGAAATCCTTGGTAAAGGCTTTCGAACCTTCCAGCTGGGCCGCACCGGCCGTCGGGCCGAAGCAATCCAGGCCACGGGAGCGGAACAGGTCGACGACGCCAGCGACCAGCGGCACTTCCGGGCCAACGATGGTGAGGGAAACGTTTTTCTCCGCGAAATCTGCAAGCTGCTCGAGGGCGAGCACGTCGATAGCGACGTTCTCGCACTTGGCTTCAATGGCGGTGCCGGCGTTGCCCGGGGCAACGAATACTTTCTGCACACGCGGATCCTGAGCCACTTTCCAGGCCAGGGCGTGTTCACGGCCACCGCTGCCAATGATCAAAACATTCATTTCAAAAACCTCGGATGACGCTAATTCTGTGGGGGCAGCCTGAGCTGCCTGGCTAACGGTACGCGGCATCCGCCACCACCGAACCTGTAGGAGCGAGGCTTGCCCGCGAAGGGATCGCCTCGGTCTTGTTGATACACCGTGGCGAGCCCTTCGCGGGCAAGCCTCGCTCCTACAAGAGCGAAAAATCAGTGACGGAAGTGGCGCATGCCGGTGAAGACCATGGCGATGCCAGCTTCATCAGCAGCGGCAATCACTTCCGCATCACGCATCGAGCCACCCGGCTGGATCACCGCGGTGATACCGACCTTGGCCGCGTTGTCCAGGCCGTCGCGGAACGGGAAGAACGCATCGGAGGCCATCACCGAGCCCGCCACCTGCAAACCGGCATGTTCAGCCTTGATCGCGGCGATACGGGCGGAGTTCACGCGGCTCATCTGGCCAGCGCCGACGCCGATGGTCTGACGGTTCTTGGCGTAGACAATGGCGTTGGATTTAACGTATTTGGCGACTTTCCAGGCGAAGATCAGGTCGTTGATTTCCTGCTCGGTCGGGGCACGCTTGGTCACGACTTTCAGGTCGTCGGCGCTGATCATGCCGATGTCGCGGCTCTGTACCAGCAAACCGCCGTTGACGCGTTTGTAGTCCCAGGCAGCGGCGCGATCAGCCGACCACTCGCCGCAGGCCAGCAGGCGCACATTGGCTTTGGCCGCCACGATGGCGCGGGCTTCTTCGCTGACGCTAGGGGCGATGATCACTTCGACGAACTGACGCTCGACGATGGCCTTGGCGGTTTCAGCATCCAGCTCGCGGTTGAAGGCGATGATGCCGCCGAACGCCGACTCGGTGTCGGTGGCGTAAGCCAGTTCGTAAGCCTGACGGATACCGCCTTCTGCGTCCGGGCTGACCGCAACGCCGCACGGGTTGGCGTGCTTGACGATCACGCAAGCCGGCTTGACGAAGCTCTTCACGCATTCCAGCGCGGCGTCGGTGTCGGCCACGTTGTTGTACGACAGCTCTTTGCCCTGCAGTTGGGTCGCGGTGGCGATACCGACTTCGGCAGGCTTGGCTTCCACGTAGAACGCCGCGCTCTGGTGCGGGTTCTCGCCGTAGCGCATTTCCTGAGCCTTGACGAACTGGCTGTTGAACGTGCGCGGGAACTCGCTGCGACCGGAGGTCGAGAGGGTGTCAGCGGCCTGGTTCACGGTGCCCATGTAGTTGGCGATCATGCCGTCGTAGGCCGCGGTGTGTTCGAAGGCCTTGAGCATCAGGTCGAAACGCTGAGCATAGGTCAGGCCGCCAGCCTTGAGGCCTTCAAGGACGCTGGCGTAGTCGCTGGCATTGACCACGATGGCCACGTCTTTATGGTTTTTTGCCGCCGAGCGGACCATGGTCGGGCCGCCGATGTCGATATTTTCGATGGCGGTCGGCAGGTCGCAGCCTGGCTTGTTGATGGTGGCCTCGAACGGGTACAGGTTGACCGCGACCAGGTCGATCGGCTTGATGCCGTGCTCGTTCATGATGGCGTCGTCGATACCGCGACGACCGAGGATCCCGCCGTGGATTTTCGGGTGCAGGGTTTTCACCCGACCGTCCATCATTTCTGCGAAACCGGTGTAGTCCGCGACTTCCACTGCGGCAACACCGTTGTCGCGCAGCAGCTTGAACGTTCCGCCGGTGGAGAGAATCTCGACGCCCAGGGCTTCAAGCTCTTTGGCGAATTCGAGGATCCCGGTCTTGTCGGAAACGCTGATCAAGGCGCGGCGGATCGGCAGGCGGGTAGTCTGGTCGGTCATTTCAATTTCCATCAAAAGCAAAGGAGTCAGCAAAAAGGCGACCGTTTTTACGCGGGCGCCTTTCTGGTTTGATTGAATGCTTACAGCAAATCGTACTGCTTGAGTTTCTTGCGCAGCGTGCCTCGGTTCAACCCGAGCAGCTCGCTGGCCTTGGTCTGGTTGCCCTTGACGTAGTTCATCACGCACTCGAGCAGGGGCGCCTCGACTTCGGAGAGCACCAGGTTGTACACATCCGTGACGGCAGCGCCCTCAAGGTGGGCGAAATAATTGTGCAGCGCCTTCTCGACACTCCCGCGAAGGGTCTGACCTTCTTCGCTCGGCGTATTGAGGTGCTGTTTCAAATTCACGTTGTCGCTCACGGGTGTTGTTCCACTCACTAAAGTCTCGGTCATCATCGTCATGCGGCCACCCCTTCTCCGTCCCCTGTCAGGCTCTTGTAACGTTCGGCGAAGAAGCCCTGAACGTTGGCGCATTGTGCTTCCGTATCTTCCAAACGATTGAAGTGGGCGCGAAACTCCCTGGCGCCCGGCAAGGTTGCGAGATACCAGCCCACATGCTTTCGAGCGATACGGACGCCCATCACGTCTCCATAGAAGACGTGCAGTGCAGCCAGATGCTCTAGCAGAATGCGTTCCACCTCGATCAATTCCAGTGCCGGGAGTTTTTCGCCAGTACGCAGGAAATGATCGATCTCACGAAAAATCCACGGCCGCCCCTGGGCGGCCCGGCCTACCAGCAGGCCATCGGCACCGGTCGCATCGAGCACGTACCGGGCCTTCTCGGGTGAATCGATGTCGCCGTTGGCAAAGACCGGCATCGACACCGCCTGCTTGATCGCGGCAATGGTGTCGTACTCGGCTTCACCGGTGTACAGGTCGGCACGGGTGCGGCCATGAACCGCCAACGCCGTAATGCCCGCTTGCTCGGCGATCTTCGCCACCGTCAGACCGTTCTTGTTGTCCCGGTCCCAGCCGGTGCGGATCTTCAAGGTGACCGGCACATCAACCGCAGCCACGACGGCTTGCAGGATCTCGGTCACCAATGCTTCATCCTTCAACAGCGCGGAACCGGCGGCCTTGTTGCAGACCTTCTTCGCCGGACAGCCCATGTTGATGTCAATAATCTGTGCGCCCAGTTCGACGTTGGCCCGGGCCGCATCCGCCAGCATCTGTGCATCACCCCCGGCGATCTGGACCGAGCGGGGCTCGGGATCACCTTCGTGGATCATGCGCATCCGCGATTTGCGGGTGTTCCACAAGCTCATGTCGCTGGTGACCATTTCCGAGACTACAAGCCCTGCGCCCAGTCGCTTGCACAGCTGACGAAAGGGCTGGTCGGTGACGCCCGCCATGGGGGCGAGGATCAAGCCGTTGTGCAATGTATATGGACCGATGCGTACCGCCGACATAGGACTTCCCTGTTGTGGGGCCGGATCATGAGAGTTCGAAAAAGGGTTGGCATGATACCCGCTCTCGATGACTGGATAAAGGCTGAATTGAACAAAATCTGAACAGTAATTCTGTTATCGCCAGCGGTTTGGTATGAGCGGTCAAAGTCAGAAATATGCCGTCAATGCCGTAACACTGAAGCGTTTCACTCGGGCGAATGAAAGCTCAGGCTGTAATTCACCGCTTTGGAGCCTGGATCAAGGATATCCAGTGCGATGTGGATCGGCGTTTGCGGCGGCATCTCTGCCAGGCCTTCGAGGTCGCCGTTGAGGTACTCGCCGGGTTTGAAGCGCCGGCTGGCGATCAGGTGGCCGTTAAGGTCGGCGAAGCGCAGTTCCAGCAGCGGGAAGGGCTGGGAGAAGGGCGCGCGGTTGTAAATGATCGCATCGACCACCAGTGCACCGTTGAAGTCGGGGTGACTGCGGACCACCAGGTTGCTGCTTTTGATTTTCGCGATATCAACTTTCGATGGCACCGTGCAGCCGACTTGCGGGCACAGTTGCTGGAACCATGGACGGTATTGATCCTGGCGCGCCAGTTCGTCGAAGTGGTAAGCGATGTATTGGCCGGCGAGAGCACCGGCACCGATCAGGACCAGCAGCAGCCAGAAAAGCCGTCGGCCCCAGGGGGAGCGACGTTTTTGCCAATCCAGTTGCAGCGGATCGTCGGTCAGGTCCTGCAGGGCGTCGGCACGTTCGGTCGACTCGCTGCGTTCGTGTCGCTTGCGCAGAGGGGCGATCGGGGGCAGGTCGTCGTCAGGTGCATCGGTTGCCGACAGGCGATCATGGTGCAGGGGCGTGTCGAGCGGATCATTCAGGCGCAGTTGCGGCACCTGGGGTTCGTCGTCCAGATCAACCGGTTCCAGCGAGAATGACGGTTCGGTGCGCGAGTGCTTGCTCGGTACTGGCTGCGTTTCCCGTGGTTCGGCTTCGACCGCCTGGGCACGATCGGCCGCCGATTCGCTGAAGAGGCTGTCGGACCAGGGTTCATCGTCGTGCTCGACAGAGTCGCGGCGAGCACTGAGACCGTTTTCGCGGTGCTGGCCGAATTCCGTGGTGGGCTGGATTTCCCGCTGTTCGAGCCGGGCGAGTTCTTCGTCCAGGTCCAGGCTGTCCAGATCCATTTCGGCGGCGGACCATTGCTTTTGGCTGATGGCGCGCTGTACCGGCGGTTCGACAATGGCCGGGGCTACCGGTTGGACAGTTTCCTTGGCGCCCCGTTGCTCAAGCAGCTGCTTGGCGGCGTTGAACACCTGCAAGCACGAGCCGCAACGAACCACTCCACGGGCCACGCTCAATTGAGCATGGCTGACGCGGAAGCTGGTTTGGCAATGCGGGCACTGGGTGACGAAGCTGTCGGTCATGCGGCGATCCGGTTTATGCAGGCGTTCATTCTAGCGCCGACGGCCAGTGATGCGCACCCAGCCATCGCGATTGGCGATCGGGTCCAGATCGAAGTCTTGAGCGTAGGCTTTGGCGACTTCTTCGCCTTGCTCGGCGAGGATGCCCGACAACGCCAGACGACCGCCAGGCTTGACCAGGCTGGACAATTGCGGCGCCAGGGACACCAGCGGTCCGGCCAGAATGTTGGCCACCAGCACATCGGCTTGAACCTGTGGCAGATCTTCCGGCAGGTACAGCGGGAAGAGCGCGTCGGCAATATTGTTGCGCCCGGCGTTGTCGCGGGAAGCTTCCAGCGCCTGCACGTCGATGTCGGTGCCGACGGCTTCCTTGGCGCCCAGCAGCAGGGCGGCAATCGCCAAAATCCCCGAGCCGCAACCGAAGTCGAGGACGTGGCAGTCCTTGAGGTCCTGACCATCGAGCCATTCCAGGCACAGTGCAGTGGTCGGGTGGGTGCCGGTGCCGAACGCCAGGCCCGGGTCGAGCAGAATGTTCACAGCGTCGGGTTCAGGGGCAGCGTGCCAGCTTGGGACGATCCACAGGCGTTGACCGAAGCGCATTGGCTGGAAGTCGTCCATCCAGCTGCGTTCCCAGTCCTGGTCTTCGATGACTTCGCTGTGATGCTCGGGCAGCGGGCTGCCGGTCAGCAACTCAAGATGAGCCAGCACACTGGCCGCTTCAGTGCCGCCTTCGAACAGGGCCAGCAGATGAGTGTGCGACCATAACGGCGTGGTGTTGAGTTCAGGTTCGAAGATCGGCTGATCTTCGGCGTCCATGAACGTCACCGACACGGCGCCCACTTCAAGGAAAGCGTCTTCGTAGGTTTCGGCTTGTTCTGGGCTGATGGCGAGACGGACTTGCAGCCAAGGCATGGCGGGCACCTTTGAAAAATATTGATTGCAGCCTAGCGGGCTGCGAGAAGCGCGCAAGTTTACGCGAGCGCGCGGCAGAAGACGACAAGGCCGACACTGGTATGCAGTTTGTAGGAGCGAGGCTTGCCCGCGAAGCGCGATGACGCGGTGATGCGGTGAGTCTGCAATACCTCGGCGTATGGTTTGCGGGCAAACCTCGCTCCTGCAGGAGTTGTAACCTCCAGAAACAACAAAGCCGCCCGAAGGCGGCTTTGTTGGACGGGCTAAAGCTTAATGCTTGTCGCCAGCCAGCTTGTGTTCCAGGTAGTGGATGTTGATACCACCTTTGCAGAAGCCTTCATCGCGGACCAGGTCGCGGTGCAGCGGGATGTTGGTCTTGATCCCGTCGACAACGATTTCGTCCAGCGCATTGCGCATGCGCGCCAATGCTTCGTCACGGGTTGCGCCGTAGGTGATCAGCTTGCCGATCAACGAATCGTAGTTCGGCGGAACGGCATAACCGCTGTACAGGTGCGAATCGACGCGAACGCCGTTGCCGCCTGGAGCGTGGAAATGCTTGACCGTGCCTGGGCTCGGCATGAAGGTTTTCGGGTCTTCGGCGTTGATCCGGCATTCCAGGGCATGGCCGCGGATAACCACGTCTTCCTGGGTGTACGACAGCTTGTTGCCAGCGGCGATGCTGAGCATCTCCTTGACGATGTCGATGCCAGTGACCATTTCCGAAACCGGGTGCTCAACCTGAACGCGGGTGTTCATTTCGATGAAATAGAACGCGCCGTTCTCGTACAGGAACTCGAAAGTACCCGCGCCACGGTAGTTGATGTCGATGCAAGCCTTGACGCAGCGTGCGAGGACTTCAGCCCGTGCCTTCTCATCGATGCCCGGTGCCGGCGCTTCTTCGAGAACCTTCTGGTGACGACGTTGCAGCGAGCAATCGCGGTCGCCCAGATGGATGGCGTGACCCTGGCCGTCGGAAAGCACCTGGACTTCCACGTGACGTGGGTTAGTCAGGAATTTTTCCAGATAGACCATCGGGTTACCGAACGCCGCGCCTGCTTCGGTGCGGGTCAGTTTGGCGAAGGAGATCAGGTCTTCTTCTTTATGCACAACGCGCATGCCGCGACCACCACCGCCGCCAGCGGCTTTGATGATCACCGGGTAACCGACTTCGCGACCGATGCGCAAAGCGGTTTCTTCGTCTTCAGGCAACGGGCCGTCGGACCCCGGAACGGTTGGAACGCCAGCAGCGATCATGGCGTGCTTGGCCGATACCTTGTCGCCCATCAGGCGAATGGTGTCGGCTTTCGGGCCAATGAACGCGAAGCCGGAGTTCTCGACCTGTTCAGCGAAATCAGCGTTTTCCGCAAGGAAACCGTAGCCTGGGTGAATGGCGGTGGCGCCGGTCACTTCGGCCGCGGCGATGATGGCCGGAATGTGCAGGTAAGAGTGGGCGGCCGAGGCCGGACCGATGCAGACGGATTCGTCTGCCAGGCCCAGGTGCATCAGCTCTTTGTCGGCCTTGGAGTAAACGGCGACAGTCTTGATGCCCATCTCTTTGCAGGCACGCAGGATCCGCAGGGCAATCTCACCGCGGTTGGCGATCAGAACTTTTTCCAACTTCGCAGTCATCAAAGTTTCTCCGCGTTTCAAACGATGGTGAACAGCGGTTGGTCGTACTCAACCGGCTGGCCGTCTTCGACGAGGATGGATTCGATCACACCGCTGGTTTCAGCTTCGATGTGGTTCATCATCTTCATGGCTTCGACGATGCACAGAGTGTCGCCTTTCTTCACGGTCTGGCCGACTTCAACGAAGGACGGCGAGCTTGGCGAAGATTTGCGATAGAAGGTGCCGACCATCGGCGAACGGGCAACGGTGCCGTTCAGCACTGGCGCGACGGGAGCCGCAGGCGCTGCAGCGGCAACCGGAGCAGCAGCCACTGGCGCAGGCGCCTGTGCATGCATCGGAGCCGGTGCGTAGAACTGCTGAGCCGGGGTCTTGCTATGACGGCTGATGCGTACGGACTCTTCGCCTTCCTTGATCTCGAGCTCGTCGATGCCGGACTCTTCCAGCAGTTCGATCAGTTTCTTAACTTTACGGATATCCATGAATCATCAACTCCCAAGGGTCGGTCAGGGGCGTATAGCTTGTTGTTCAAGCTGTTCCAGGGCGGCCTCCAGGGCCAGTCGATAACCGCTGGCGCCAAGGCCGCAGATCACTCCCACCGCTACGTCGGAGAAGTAAGAGTGATGGCGGAAAGGTTCGCGTTTGTGCACGTTAGACAAATGCACTTCGATGAATGGGATGCTCACCGCCAGCAGCGCGTCACGTAATGCGACACTTGTGTGCGTAAAAGCTGCTGGGTTGATCAGAATGAAGTCCACACCTTCGCCTTTTGCGGCGTGGATGCGGTCAATCAATTCGTACTCGGCGTTGCTTTGCAGGTACAGCAGATGATGGCCGGCTTCACGGGCACGGCGTTCCAGGTCCTGGTTGATCTGCGCCAGTGTCGTAGCGCCATAGGTGCCCGGTTCGCGGGTGCCGAGCAAGTTCAGGTTGGGTCCGTGCAGAACCAATAGCGTCGCCATCTGCTGTTCCTTGTTATCTGTGTGCAGTTGTCAGAACCCGGCGACTATGCCGCAAAGCCTTTGTGACTGTCCAGTTCTATGCAAAAGCCAGCACGATGGCCGATGTTTGCGCGAAATATGTGACCGGCCTGTTAAATCCGGTCATTTGCTTTCGCAACACGTTCGGCGAAGTCTGTCGCGCTGATCTCGCCGATCACTCGCACATCGGCGCGTTCGACACCGTCCTTGCCGAAAAACATCAGGGCCGGAGGGCCGAACAGTTTGTAGCGATCGAGCAGGGCACGTTGTTCGGCGTTGCTGGCAGTGATATCGAAACGCACGAGGCGATAGCCTTTCAGGCGTTCGATGACGGTGGCGTCGTTGAGCACTTCGCGTTCGATGACTTTGCAGCTGATGCACCAGTCGGCGTACCAGTCGAGCAGCAGCGGAGTGTTGGTGGATTTGGCCTCGGCGAGGACGCGATCCAGGTCTGCCGGAGTGCTGATGGTTTGCCAGGCGCTGGTGTTTTGCGGCTGTTCGGTGCCGGCAATGATGCGCGGTTGGCCAATCGGGTTGAACGGATCGGTCTGCCCGCTGAACGCCCCGAACCAACAGGCCAGGGCGTAAAACAGCAGAAACATCCCGAGCAGTTGGCCGAGGCGTTTTCGTGGCGGTTTGTAGACGAATTCCAGCGCGCCCATGAACAAACCGACGCCACCGGCCAGCAAACCGATCAGCAGCAAGGTGATTTGCCCCGGCAATACGCGACTGACCAGCCCGATTGCCAATCCCAGCAACAACACGCCAATCGCATTTTTTACATAGACCAGCCACGGCCCGCTTTTCGGCAGCCAGGCTGCGCCGCCGGTGGCCACGAGTAACAACGGCGCCCCCATGCCGAGGCCGAGCATGAACAGTTTCAAGCCTCCCCCCAGTGCATCGCCGCTGGCGCTGATATAAAGCAATGCACCGGCCAGCGGCGCCGACACGCAGGGCGACACCAGCAGGCTGGACACCACGCCCAGGACCGCGGCGCCCCATAACGAACCGCCTTCGGTACGCCCGGCGATCCGGTCCAGGCGACTGCTGATGGCATGTGGCAGCTTGAGTTCGAACACGCCAAACATCGCGAGGGCAAATACCGCAAAAAACATCGCGAACGGCACCAGCACCCACGCCGATTGCAGACGCGCCTGAAGGTTGAGCTGGGCGCCGAACATTCCCATCAACGCACCCAGCAGGGCGAAGCAGGCGGCCATGGGCAGTACATACGCGAGCGACAGATTGAAACCGCGCAACCCACCGATCTGGCCGCGCAACACCACGCCGGAGAGGATCGGCAGCATCGGCAGTACGCAAGGGGTGAAGGTCAGGCCCAGACCCGCAAGGAAGAACAAGGCGAGCTCGCGCCAGCTCCAGCTCTGGGCCGTGGCGGGCGTCGTTGCGCCAATGCCATCAATGTTCAGTCGTTCGGTTTCGGGCGGATAACACAGGCCTTTGTCGGCGCAGCCCTGATAGGTCACGGCCAGCGTGAAGGCGCGGGGATCGGTGCGCGGCACTTCGACGTCGAGCACGCCGTGATAGACCTCGACGTCGCCAAAGTACTCATCGTGCTTTTGTTCGCCCTTGGGCAATTGCGCCGCGCCAAGGCCAACTTCGGCCGGTTCGGCGCGAAACTGAAAGCGGTGCCGATAGAGGTAGTAACCCTCGGTGGCGACAAAACGCAGCTTGATCGATTGCGGCGTGCTGTCGACCAGGCTCAGCTGAAATGCCTCGCGCACCGGCAGGAAGTCGGCACTGTTGTTGATCGAGCCCAGGGTGGAACTGGGTCGACTCTCCAGCAACCCGGCGGCGTTTGCCGGCAGGGCGAGCACTAAAAGCAGCAGGCAGAGCAAACGGCGCATGACAATCTCGCGTATCGGAATTGGGGGCATGATAGCGGACAGTCGCGCGGATTGCCCCGCCCCTGTAGGAGCGAGGCATGGCGGTCTATCAGACGCGGAAGGCTTGAACGGCGGTATGCAAGCGTGCGCCCAATACCAGCAGGTTCTCCCCTTGCACGCGCCCCTCGCCAATGCGCAACAAATTATCCCCACCCAATTGGTGAATTCGCTCACTGTGATCACGGATCTCACTGACCGCACCACTCTGCTGCGCAGTGACATCGGCAATGCGCACGGCGGTGTCGGAAATGGTCTGGATCGCCCCGACGATTTTATCCAATGCACCGTCGGCAGCCTGAGCCTGATTGGCCGTGGCTTCGGCGTGTTCGACCTGGGCGCGCATGCCTTCCACCGATTGCCGCGCGGCGGTTTGCAGGCCGGCGATCAAGGTCTGGATCTCTGCGGTGGCCCCGGCCGTGCGTTGCGCCAACGAGCGAACCTCTTCCGCCACCACCGCAAACCCACGACCCATTTCCCCGGCGCGGGCGGCTTCGATGGCGGCGTTCAGGGCCAGCAGGTTGGTCTGGTCGGCAATTGAGCGGATGACCGTCAGCACGCCGCCGATGGTCGCCGATTCTTCTGCCAGGTGTTCGATCATCTGCGCATTGCCTTGCACTTCACCCACCAGCGCATGCAGGCCGGTGAGGCTCAGACCAATAACTTTCTGGCCATGCTCGACCGCGATTCCGGCATGACGACTGGCGTCGGCGGCCTGGCTGGCATCGCCAGCAACTTGTTGGATCGTTGCTTCCAGTTCGCCGAGAGAATCGCGGATCAGCGCGGTGTCGCCGGCCTGATGTTCGGCACCGCTGTGCAAGTCGTTGCTCAACTCGGCCAAAGTGCGGCTACTGCCGGCGACCTGCTCGGCATTGAGACGAATAGTCCCGACCAGGTCCGCCAGGTACGCGCGCAAGCGGTTGAGCGAGGCTTCAATGTCATGCAGTTCGCGATTGGTCTTGCCTAATTGAATTTCCTGGCTGAAGTCGCCTTCGGCCCAGGTCGACAGGGCGGGGGCGAGGTTGGTCAGTGTCCGGGCCAGCTTGCGTTGCAAGGTGTCGATCAACAAGGCGATCAGCAGAATCAGGCCGATCATCACGCCTTGCATCAAGCGTACTTCGCCCTGGATCTGCCCGTGCTGGGCGCGGACCACCGGCTCCAGTCCGGCAATGGCCTGCTGTACGTCGGCGATCTTCAGGTGCGTCGCGGTACTGAGGTCGGTGCGTTTCTGGATTTGCTCGCGAGTGCGTGCCAGTTCAGCGGGGTAACGCGTCAGCAAGCTATTGAGTTCCCGTTTGAGGGCGACACCGGCATCTTCGGCGACGGTTTTTTCGGTGTTCTCCAGCCCCATCATCGCGGCGAAATCATCGGTGCCGGATTCGCTGCTGGCGGCCACCCCGAGCAGCGGCAAGGCGCCTATCAGCTCGGCCTGCGCACGAATGCTGGCGACTTCGCGTTCGACATCGGCGGCCAGTTCACTGCGACCGCTGCTGACCAGTTTGTCCCGCGCCAGCGACAGTTTGCCCAGGTGCTGGGACGCGGCGAGCAAGGGCGCGAGGTACGCTGCGTTCCCGCTGGCGTATTGGCTGAGCTGATCGAGGCTGGCGCCGAGTTCACGTTCAGCTTGCAGCAGCAAGGCTTGAGGGTCCCCGGCAAGTTTGCCGGCAGCCAGAAGGTCGGTCTTGCTGAATTCACTGAGGTTCGACAGGCTCGGACGCAAGGTGTCGGCCAAGGCTGGCGGTAATTCACCGAGTTCCTTCTGCAGGCTGTCGATGGCCTGGCTGGCGCTGCTCAGGCGCAGGGCATCGCCGCTGGCGAGATAATCCTCGACGTTGCGCGCCACTTCATTTTGAAATTGCTGGGACAAACCGAGGTAACGCTCCATCAGCAGATAGGGGCGTTCGAGGGCTTTTTGCGACCACCAGAGCGTCGCGCCAAGGGCCACGCACACGGCGACTAAAAGGAGGGTGTTGAGATTGGTCAGCAGCTTCAGGCGCATCGCGGGTCTACCAACGGCAGAATGGTAAGCGCCTGAAGTTATTGCGTTTCTGTTACAGGGTTATGACCGAATGGGTCCATTCCGATGAAAAAGTGGCACTTTGCTTTGACGTCCGCGCAGCCTGCACGCGGTTACGTCCACCGTCCTTGGCGCGGTACAGCGCTTCGTCCGCCTGGCTGGCCATCATCAGGCTGTCGGAGTGGTCGCACAGCTCCACCACTCCGGCGCTGAACGTGCACCACAAATCCTGGGGCTGGGCCGGGTAGTGGATTTCGGCAAACCGCTGACGGATTTCATCGAGCACTCTGTGGGCCGCTTCGAGATCGGTGTCCGGCATGACGATGGCGAATTCCTCGCCACCGTAGCGGCCGATGAAGTCTGTTTTGCGCAACCGCTGCTTGAGAAACAGCGCCAGGCTCTTGATGACCCGGTCGCCCATGGGGTGGCCGTGGCTGTCGTTGACCCGTTTGAAGTGGTCGATGTCGAGCATCGCAAAACTCAACGGCTTGCTCTCGCGGCGGGCGCGGAAGCTGCAGTCTTCGAGCAATTGCAGGATGTGGGTGTGGTTGTACAAACCGGTCAGGCTGTCGCGCACCATCCGTGCTTTCAGATTGCGTGCCCGCGCCGCGCGGTTGCGCACAGTGGTGATCAGGTGCCGCGGCTTGATCGGTTTGGTCAGGAAGTCGTCGCCGCCTTCGCTCATGGCGTCGAGTTGCTTGTCCAGATCATCTTCGGCGGACAGGTAAATGATCGGTACGCTCACGTAGCGGTCGTTGTGCCGGATCACCTTGGCCAGTTCCGTGCCGGTGCAGGTCGGCATGTACATGTCGAGGATGATCAGGTCCGGCTGAAAGTCCGCCAGTTCGGCCATGGCCTGAATCGGGTCGATCAGGGTGCGCGTGACGATTCCGGCGCTGTTCAGCAGGCGCTCGGTGTGCAAGGCCTGAGCGCGGGAGTCGTCGATGATCAGCACTTTATAAGGTTCGTACTGGGCGACGCAGGTCAGGACTTCGATCTTCTCCAGCAGGCTTGAGGCTTCGAGGGTGCCGGTGAGAAATTCCTGGCCACCGGCGCGCACGGCGGCGAGGCGGGTCGGGGTGTCTGTTTCGAGCAAGCTGAAGAACAACAGCGGTAGAGGCTCATCCAGTCCGACCTGGGCTTCGGCGGCCAGTTTCAGGCCGATGCCGGCGCCACTGAAGTCCACGTCCATGACGATGGCGGCGGGCAGGCGCTCGATCATAGAGGAGCGAAACGCCGCGACGCTGTCCAGGGATTGGGCGCTGAGCCCGAAAAATTCCAGCTGTTTGGCCAGGCGCTCGGCGCGGTCGTGATCCTGCAACATCACGTAGATCGGCTTGCGCAGCGGTGGCAGAAAGGTTTGTTCGAGCTGATCGCCGTGGCGCAGGCCGGTGCGCGACAGGCGCTGCATCAAGCGATTGAGGTCGGTGATCAGGCCACTGCTCAGGCGTCCGCGATTGGCGTCGACAGCCTCCAGCGACTGGCCGATGTGACGCGCCAGCTGCGTGTGTTCCGGTTGTTCGAAACGTTCGGCAAAGCGCAGCAGGCGCAGGTTGGCCTCGCTCAGTTCCGACAAATCGGTGTTGGACCACTCGCTGCGTTGCAGGCGCTGCCATATCTCAAGAATCTGACGTGCCTGATGAATTACCCGCTGGGCAAAGTGGTGCTTGAGGCGCTCACGGCTGGGGTCTTCTGGCTCGGTCATATCCTGACTACTAGTTAGGGTGCATGCTGAGATCGACTGGTGGCTCTATGCTAGCACCTCTTTTCAATCCCATGAGCATCGTGTGTCAATAATCTGCAAAGCGGCCTTATTCAGTTTCTGACTGGATGGTCGCATAGGCTCGCGGCTGTGCTTCATTTATAGTGGCCCCTGATCGCGGTCATTGTAAGTCCCGCCATTTCCCGCAGGATTTAATGCGCGGCAAACGAGGCACGATGGCGTAGGGTTGTGGTCGAACCGATGAACTCAAGTGATTGAAAGGATATCGCCATGCTGGACTGGAAGAATCGCGCGGGCAGCGCGCCTGAACGTGCCGCTGAACCGAAGTCGGCCACCCGCAGTTACGTCGGCGGCCTGTTGTTCAGCCGGGCGCTGGCGACGCTGATTGGCCTTTACCTGCTGGTGACGATCGGGCTGGGTTGGTATTGGAGCCAGGAGCCGGCACTGTTCCCGGTTCAACAGAATGCGCAAGTGGCGGCCGAGAAAGAAGGCAAGCAAATGGTGGTCGGGTACACCACGGTGGAAACCCTCAAGACCGTCGCTGGTACATTGCTGAGCAAGCCAGGTGGCTATATTTCCAACGACCGTTTCCCGCCGGGTCTGTGGATGGACAATACGCCGAGCTGGGAATATGGCGTGCTGGTCCAGGTTCGCGACCTGAGTCGTGCAATGCGTAAGGACTTCGCCCGTTCCCAGTCGCAGTCCACCGAAGACGCTGACCTGGCCAAGGCCGAGCCGCGTTTCAACTTCGACAACAAGAGCTGGGTGCTGCCCTCCAGTGAGTCCGAATACCAGGAAGGCATCAATTCCCTGAGCCGTTACCAGACACGCCTATCCGATCCGAGTCAGAAAAGTGCGCTGTTCTATGCCCGCGCCGACAACCTGAACAACTGGCTGGGCGATGTCGGCACCCGTCTGGGTTCGCTGTCGCAACGGCTGTCGGCCAGCGTGGGCCGAGTCAAGCTCAACACCGCGCTGAAAACCGAAGTCTTGGCGCCGGGTCAGGTGCCACAGGTCGATGAAGAAATCGTCGAGACCCCGTGGATGCAGATCGATAACGTGTTCTATGAAGCCCGCGGCCAGGCTTGGGCGCTGTCCCATTTGCTGCGCGCCATCGAAGTCGATTTCGCCGATGTGCTGGCCAAGAAGAACGCCACGGTCAGCGTGCGTCAGATCATTCGTGAGCTGGAAGCCTCGCAAGAGCCGGTCTGGAGCCCGATGATCCTCAACGGCAGCGGCTTCGGTGTGCTGGCCAACCATTCGCTGGTCATGGCCAACTACATCTCCCGTGCCAACGCGGCAGTGATCGATCTGCGTCAATTGCTCAATCAGGGCTGAGTCATGGTCGATAACGCCAAAGAGGCTGCCCATCGCGCGGCCTCGGATGCCGAACACATCGCCTGGGTCGACGAACAGGACAACCTGCTCGGCGCCCTGGTCCGTTCTGACCTGCGCGAGCGGGGGCTGATCGGGCGTGGCACCTACATCATGCTGTTCAACTCGGTCGGTGAACTGTGCGTTCACCGTCGAACCCTGAGCAAAGCCATTTACCCCGGTTACTGGGATGTGGCGGCCGGCGGCATGGTGCTCGCCACCGAGACGTACGTCGAATCGGCTGCCCGTGAGCTGGAAGAAGAGTTGGGCGTGAGCGGTGTGGAGTTGACCGCCCATGATCACTTCTTCTTCGAGGACACCGGCAATCGTCTCTGGTGTTCGGCGTTTTCGGCGGTGTGGGACGGCCCGTTGATCCTGCAACCGGAAGAAGTGCTGGAAGCGCGTTTCATCCCCATCGAGCAGGTCATGCTGGAAATCCAGCAAAAGCCTTATTGCCCGGACTCCCTGGCCGCGTTGAAGCGTTATCTGTGCGCCCTTGGGAAGGGCGTCGCAAAAGAGCAGTAAATTGGCGCCGATTGGCTCTTAGCAAGTCGGCTTTTTGCCGTTACACTGCGCGACCTTTTCAAACTGAGCCAGCGTTGTCTGGCCCAGTAGCGCTGCCCCTGCCTGAGTGGGGCTTCGCGGTCGATGGCAGCTTCCCAAGTTGCCGCGACCAGTCTTTGTCCTCCCAAGAGGATTGCCGGTGGCCAAAAAAGCCGCATCCTTCGCCGCCCTTGGTGGCCTGGTATTTTCCACCGACGCAGGTCGTCATTGCCCGGATTGCAGTAAACCGGTGGACGCCTGCATCTGCAAACAGACCGTTATCCCGGCTGGCGACGGCATCGCTCGCGTGCGTCGCGAAAGCAAGGGGCGTGGCGGCAAGACGGTGACCACCATCACCGGCGTGCCGTTGGCGGAAGAAGCGCTCAAGGACCTGGCCACCACGTTGAAGAAACGCTGTGGCACCGGGGGTGCGTTGAAAGACGGAATCATCGAAATCCAGGGCGATCATGTCGAGCTACTCTTGGCTGAACTGATCAAGCTGGGTTTCAAAGCGAAGAAGTCCGGCGGCTAGCAGCCTCTGTGAAAACCACCCTCGGCTTGATCCAGTCCTGATTCAACTCTGGCCTGGCGTCGTCTACATGGTTTTCACAGAGCCTGTTCTGACCGGTTTCTAAACTCAGCGCTGAATGTGAGGTCTATGGCCCTTGCATGCAGGCTAATCGTCATTTTCATTCTTTAGACTGCGCCGGCCTGAACCCAGGCGACGCTCTATGACTTCTTTATAGGGGACTTCAATGTCCGTACGACGCACACGCAAAGACGATGGCAGCCAATGGACAGTTGCGGACAGCCGCAGTGTTTACGGGATTCGCCATTGGGGGGCCGGGTATTTCGCGATCAATGACGCCGGTCGCGTCGAAGTTCGTCCGAACGGTCCGACCAGTTCGCCTATCGACCTCTTCGAGCAAGTCGACCAGCTGCGCAAAAGCGGCCTGTCCTTGCCGCTGCTGGTGCGTTTCCCTGACATTCTGCAAGACCGCGTGCGTCAGCTGACCGGCGCGTTCGACGCCAACATCGAGCGCCTGGAATACCAGAGCAAGTACACCGCGCTGTACCCGATCAAGGTGAACCAGCAGGAAGCGGTGATCGAAAACATCATCGCCACCCAGGATGTGTCCATCGGCCTGGAAGCCGGCTCCAAGCCTGAGCTGCTGGCCGTATTGGCCCTGGCGCCAAAGGGCGGCACCATCGTTTGCAACGGTTACAAGGACCGCGAGTTCATCCGACTGGCGCTGATGGGCCAGAAGCTGGGCCACAACGTGTTCATCGTGATCGAGAAAGAATCCGAAGTTGGCCTGGTGATCGAAGAAGCCGCCTCGCTGAAGGTCAAGCCTCAAGTCGGCCTGCGCGTGCGTCTGTCGTCCCTGGCCTCAAGCAAGTGGGCGGACACCGGCGGTGAGAAGTCCAAGTTCGGTCTGTCGGCGGCGCAGCTGTTGTCGGTGGTCGAGCGTTTCCGCGCGGCTGGCCTGGATCAAGGCATTCGCCTGTTGCACTTCCACATGGGTTCGCAGATCGCCAACCTGGCGGACTACCAGCACGGCTTCAAGGAAGCGATTCGTTACTACGGCGAACTGCGTAACCTCGGCTTGCCGGTTGACCACATCGACGTCGGTGGCGGTTTGGGCGTCGACTACGACGGCACGCACTCGCGCAACGCCAGTTCGATCAACTACGACATGGACGATTACGCCGGTGTCGTGGTCGGGATGCTCAAGGAGTTCTGCGATGCGCAGAGCCTGCCGCACCCGAACATCTTCTCCGAAAGCGGCCGCTCGCTGACCGCTCACCACGCCATGCTGGTGGTGCAAGTGACCGACGTCGAGAAGCACAACGACGACGTGCCGAAGATCGACAACAAGGAAGAGCTGCCGGAGACCGTGCAGTGGCTGGTTGACCTGTTGGGCCCGACCGACATCGAGATGGTCACCGAAACCTACTGGCGCGCCACGCACTACATGAGCGATGTGGCCACCCAGTATGCCGATGGCAAGCTGACCCTGGCCGAGAAAGCCCTGGCCGAGCAATGCTACTTCGCCGTGTGCCGTCGCCTGCACAACTCGTTGAAGGCGCGTCAGCGTTCGCACCGTCAGGTGCTCGACGAACTCAACGACAAGCTGGCCGACAAGTACATCTGCAACTTCTCGGTCTTCCAGAGCCTGCCGGACACCTGGGCCATCGGCCAAGTCCTGCCGATCCTGCCGCTGCACCGTCTCGACGAAGAGCCGCTGCGCCGCGCCGTGCTGCAGGATCTGACCTGCGACTCCGACGGCAAGATCAAGCAATACGTCGACGAGCAGAGCATCGAAACCAGTCTGCCAGTCCACGGTTTGAACGAAGGCGAGGACTACCTGCTGGGTATTTTCCTGGTCGGCGCCTACCAGGAAATTCTCGGCGACATGCACAACCTGTTCGGTGACACCGACTCGGTGAACATCTACCAGAACGCCGACGGTAGCGTGTACCACGCGGGTATCGAAACCCACGACACCATCGAAGACATGCTGCGTTACGTGCACTTGTCGCCGGAAGAACTGATGACCCACTACCGCGACAAGTGCGCAAGTGCGCGCATCACTGCCGCCGAGCGCACCCAGTTCCTCGACGCTCTGCGCCTCGGCCTGACCCGTTCGTCTTACCTGTCTTCTTGAGGTAAGGCACTGGTCTCATCAGGTTGTCGGAAAATGTTCCGCGCGCTGCGGAAATTTCAGATGACCTGGTGGGACGCCTCCCTGATTTCAAACGAAATGACTCACACCCTCGCTATCCAAGCGACGTGGTCCTCTTTTCGCGTAGGTCATTTCCTAAGTTGTACTTCGGCTCTCTACTCGGCCAACTCTCTCGGAGAGAATCCCCGGCCGCCCCTCCTGTAGAGAATCGCCGATGTTCGATCCAGTCAACGAGCCGTCATTTCGTCTGGATGTAGAGGGTCTGCCCGACCCCGTTGAGGTCTTGGCCTTTACCGGCAGTGAAGCGATCAGCGAACCCTTTGTGTTTGACGTGGATCTGCTGATCGAAGACCCGACACTGGACCTGGCAAGCCTGCTGTACCGTCCAGCCTTTTTGCATTTCGGGCCGCCGGGGACCGGTTTTCACGGGCAGTTGCATGAGCTCGTCCAGACGGGTCATGGTGCTGCGCCCAGGCTTTGCCGTGTGCGCCTGAAGCCGAAACTGGCTTGCCTGGCCCAGCGTTTCAGCCAGCGCATCTTCAGCAACCGTTCAGTGCCCGAAATCCTCGCCCAGGTGCTCAAGGAGCATGGCATTACCGGTAAGAATCGGCGCTTTGACTTGAGCGGCGATTACCCTCCGCGTGATTTCTGCACGCAGTACCGGGAATCGGATCTGCAGTTTCTCCAGCGCCTGTGTGCCCAGGAACGGCTCCATTACCACTTCGAGCATCACCCGCGCGGGCACTGTCTGGTAGTTGGTGATAAGCAGGGGCCCTTTCAGCAGGGCGCCGAGATGGTTTTTGCACCCGACCCCGAACAGCCTGGGGTGCGCCGCTTCAAGGTTCACGGCAACACGCAGGCGGGCGAAGGTCAGACGAATTTGACCACGTTGCGCAGCGGCCAGCGGGTTCTGCTGTCCGGCCATCCGTGTACGGACTGGAACCGTCGCTGGCTGCTGATCCAGGTCGAGCATCAGGGTGGGCAGACACCGGGGTTTGCCTACGGCAACAAGATCCACGTTGCCGGGGCGGTACCGCTTGCGGCGCCTCATTCGGTCATGAACCCCAGGATGCACAGCCTGCAGCGGGCGTGGGTGGTCGATGTCGATGAGCCGCAACCCGATTCAACCAGGCCCGTTGCCGTGCAATTTGATTGGGTCTATCAGGGCGAAGGCGCTGCGCCCAGCCACTGTTGGCTGCCATTGGCGCCGGAGTTGGGCGGCGCGCATGCCAAGCCGTTGAGAGAAGGCGCGCAGGTACTGGTGAGCTTTATCGAAGGCGATCCGGATCAACCGTTAATCACCGGGTATCTTCCCGGCCCCTCTTTCACCCACGCGTCAGGCTTGTCCGAACCTCCACCCACCACGACAACAGATGCCGACACTGCCAGCGTCGGATTGCTGCGTTTGTTGCAATCCAGCGAACCGATCGTGCTGCTGTGTCTGTTGCCTGGCGGGGGTAGTTTCAGCCATTGCGCGCAAGCCTTTTGCACCTGCCGGGCCGCGACAAGGCTTGGCCAGAGCGGTGCGGCATGATCGTCGCTCAGGCGCCGGACTCAACCGCACAATGGCTGTTGCTCGACGTACCGGGGCAGCCCCGCGCCGGCGCGAGGCTGATCCAGCAGTTTGCGCAGGCCCGACGGTTCTGGCTGTTCGATAGCACCGAGTTGCAGCCGTTACGCGAGCACGGTCCGGTGTTGGTCGACCTCAAGGGATGCCCGGCGCTGGCCGAGCTGTGCCTGCGCGAACCGCACCTCTGGAGCGGTTTGTTATTGGTCAGTGAGGCTTCGCCGTCGCAGTTGCTCGAGCATTTGCGTCGCATGCTGACCGTCACTTTTGGCCTGCATCACCGTGCTTTGTTGAGTTACTACAACCCCCACACCGCCAGTTACTTTTTTGATGCTTGCGATGCCCTGGAATTGAGTCGCTGGCTGGGGCCGATCAGTCAGTTGCGCTGGTTCGGCGGAACCTGGGCCGACCGGGCAATCGGCAGTCAGGGTTGGCAGCAGTTGTTCAATCCCGGGCTTGCCGTCAGCCCGTTGGCCATCGAAGAAAACCTGACGCCCCGGCAGCGTGACACCTTGCAAACCTGCCTGCTTGAACAGCACGTCTGGCATTGGAGCCGGTCCACCGGGACCGACTACAACAGTCTGTGGGCCCTCGTGCAGGAAGGGCTGGCGCTGGGTTTCAGCGAACGCCCGGTGCTCGATGGCTGGTTATGGCTACGCTTGCAGTATCCCGACGCTTCACCCGTGCAGCCGCTACCGGGTATCACTCAGCAGGAACGTCTCGATAGCTTGCGCAATCTATGGCAGAACGATCAACCCTGAACACGAGGTTCGACATTGATGGCGAGCACAACCCGCTGGCTGTTCGGCCTGACCATGGGCATTTGTTTGCTGACCGTGATAACGGCGTGTTCACCGCTGAAAATGCTCAATGCGCTGACCCCCGACAGCACGTTCGACAAGACCGAAGGGATTGCCTATGGCGATGATCCGCGGCAGAAACTCGATGTGTATGTGCCTCGTCACCCTCTGGAGAATGCCCCGGTGGTGGTGTTTTTCTACGGCGGCAGCTGGAACAGCGGTTCACGCAGTGATTACTCTTTTGTCGGCGAGGCGCTGGCATCGCGCGGAGTGGTTGCGGTGCTGGCGGACTATCGACTGTATCCACAGGTACGCTATCCCTTGTTCCTGGAGGATGGCGCTAAAGCCGTGGCCTGGACTCACGATCACATCCACAGGTTTTCCGGTGACCCGCAACGGTTGTACCTGATGGGCCACAGCTCCGGGGCCTATAACGTCGCGATGCTGGCGTTGGACCCCGGTTTGCTGGGGGCCGTGGGGATGTCGCCGCACGATCTGCGCGGCTGGATCGGTCTGGCCGGGCCTTATGATTTTCTGCCCATCCAGAATCCGGACGTGCGGCCCGTGTTTTTCTGGCCGGATTCTCCGCCGCAGTCGCAACCGATCAATCACGTCAGTCGAGGCGCGCCGCCGGCGTTGTTGATGGCTTCGCGCGACGACGATCTGGTCAACCCGACGCGTAACACTGGCGGCCTGGCGCGCAAGCTGCGCCAGGCCGGAGTGCCGGTTCAGGACTTCTATTTTGCCCGCACCGGCCATGCCACGCTGGTGGCGACACTGTCTCGGCCCATGCGGGGTTTGGCGCCGGTGCTGGATGAGGTCAGCGCCTTCATCAGAGCCACGCCGACTCAGTAAACCTTGCCCGCGAACCAGCCGTCGTTCTTGCGCAAGTACCAGGCGAAAGCACCGAGGGTCAGGCTGCGCAGCAACATGAACAACAGGAACGTTATCCACAGCCCATGGTTGCCAAAACCTTGCAGTGCCCAGGCGAACGGCAGCAGCAGAACGACCGTCAGCAGCATGCCGTTGCGCATTTCCCGGGCCCGCGTGGCGCCGATGAACAGTCCGTCGAGCAGGTAACTCCACACGGCAATCAGCGGCAGCGCGGCGAGGTAGGGCAGGTAGATAAACGCGGTGTCGCGCACGCTCTGGATGTCGGTCTGCATCTCAATGAACAAATGCCCGGCGAAGGCGAACAGCACGGCAAATCCCAGGCTCGCCAGCAACGACCAGCCGCAGGCGACCACCAATGAGCGACGCAGCGCCTCTCGATCGCGCGCGCCGATGGCATGCCCGCACAGGGCTTCCACGGCATGGGCCAGACCGTCCAGCGCGTGGGCCGTCAGCAGCAAGCCGTTGAGCAGCAGGGCGTTGGCGGCGACGGTGGCATCACCGAGCCGTGCGCCCTGCACGGTGACCAGGAAAAACACCGATTGCAACGCCAGGCTGCGGATGAAAATGTCGCGGTTGACGGCCAGCAGTGGCCGCCAGCTCTGCCACAGCGCCAGCGCGGCCCAGGCGATGTGGCCGGGATAAGCGCGCAGGGCTTTGCGGGTCATGAACAGGCCGATCAGGGCCCCGGTCCATTCGGCGATCACCGACGCCCGGGCTGCACCGACCACGCCCCAATCCAGTCCGAGAACGAACCACAGGTTCAGCGCGATGTTCACCAGGTTGGTGCTCAGTAGAATCGCCAGCGGGGCCCGGGCGTTCTGGGTGCCCAGGAACCAGCCGACCAGCGCATAACTGGCCAGCGCCGCCGGCAGGCCGAATAGCCTTGTATGGAAAAATTCGCGGGTGAGTTGGTCAAGCTCGGCGGAGGGTTGCATGAAGTGCAGCGCGACGCCGCTCAACGGAACGCCCAATGCGCCCAAGACAATCGCCAGTCCCATCGCCAGCAACAAGCCCTGCAACAAAATCTGCCGCAACGCCGCGCCATCCCCGCGCCCGGCGGCCTGGGCGGCAAAACCGGTAGTGCCCATGCGCAGAAAGCCCATACCCCAGGCCAGAAAGGTATACAGGCTGGCCCCGACCGCGACGGCGCCCAACTGATGGGCGTGGGGCAGGTGGCCGATGACGGTACTGTCGACCAGTGCCACCAGCGGAACGGAAATGTTCGAAAGAATCATCGGCGCAGCCAGCGCCCAGACCCGACGATGGGTAGGGCGGTCGCGCCAGTCGGCAATCAGGTTGGACATGCAGGCTCCTTGGGGAGCAGGCATTGTAGCGGGAGGTGTCGTACTAATGTGGGAGCGGCGGTGTCAGTGGATGATCCAGCTCAGCAGCCAAAGGCCCAACACCAACCAGATAATCCCCATGATGATCGACGCATTCATAAACGCCCGGATCGCCGACCACAACAGCATCAGCCCCAGGATCAGCGCAATGATGCTGATGATCGATGTGTCCATGCCCAGTGCCCGGGACAAGCCTTCGACAAAATTGCTGCCGGCATGGCTCAGCAGGTTGAACAAGCCGCTGAGGCCATCAACGATAAACCGGATGACCGAACCGAGTGCCTGGCCGAGCCATTCGAAGAAACTTTCTACCTGCATGTCGTGAACGTCCTGATGTAAGTGGTGGCGTGCTTGCCGGACTTGGGCCATGGATTACGGTGCCGAGTTCCCCACAAGCATAGAGCGTTGCATCGACCCTGTGGGAGCGAGCTTGCTCGCGATGGCGTTTTGTCAGTCAACATCCGGGCTGGATTAAGTCCGCGCTCTCACATTCAACTGCCCACTTGCCATCCCCGGTCATCCCCCCGAAGCTATACGCCTTCAGGAGAGCCCGATGAACCTTGTTGAACTGACCGAACGCCTGCACGCCATCCGTGACCGCAACGACTGGCGGCAATTTCACAGCCCGAAAAACCTGGCCATGGCCGCGAGCGTGGAAATGTCCGAGCTGGTGGAGATTTTCCAGTGGCTGACCGAAGACCAGTCGCGCCAGTTGCCGGCGGACAAACTGGCCCACGCCGGGCAGGAAGTGGGTGACATCGTCCTCTATCTATTGCTGCTGTGCAGCGAGTTGGGGCTGGACATGAATGAAGTGGTACGCAACAAACTCGCTGACAGCGAAAAGAGGTTCAGCTGATGAGCGATCGTCATTTCGATCAACTGGCGACCCGGTTTGCCGAAAAAATCTACGGTGGGGCGAAAGGTGCGATCCGCCTGGCGGTGCTTCAGGCCGACCTGGCCGAAACCCTGCCGGACCGGCCGCTGCGCGTGTTGGATATCGGCGCGGGCCTGGGCCACATGTCGTTGTGGCTGGCCCAGCGTGGCCATGACGTCACGCTTGCCGAACCCGCCGAACCGATGCTCGAAGGCGCCCGCCAGCGGTTCGCCGACGCCGGGCAGAGCGCCACGTTCATTCAGGCACCGTGGCAGGAATTGCTCGGCCAGCTCACCGAGCCCTATGACCTGGTGCTGTGCCATGCCGTGCTGGAATGGCTTGCCGAACCCCATGCCATCCTGCCGGTGCTGCATCAACTGACCAAACAGGACGGCTGGCTCTCCCTGGCCTTCTACAACCGCGACGCGCTGATCTACCGCAACCTGCTCAAAGGCCATTTCCGCAAGATGCGCAAGAACGACATGGCCGGCGAGAAGCAGAGCCTGACCCCGCAGCAACCTCTCGATCCGCGCGAACTGGCGGCGCAACTTGAGGGCCTGTGGCAGGTCGAAAGCCAGAGTGGGGTGCGGGTTTTCCACGACTACATGCCAGTGGAATTCCAGGCCCGCGCCGAACTCGTGGACTTGCTCGAAATGGAGCTGGCCCACCGCCGTCACCCGAGCTTTGCCGGGCTTGGGCGCTATTTGCACTGGATCTGTCGGCCGGTCTGATCGGAGCGCAACATGAAAAGTCGTTCAGGGTTACTGGTGATCTGTCTCGGGTTGGCGGCCTGCCAGGGCAGCAATCCCTATGTGGTGACCTCCAAGCCCTTGCCGCCGGCACCGCCTCAGGCGGCCAACACCTTCGACCGCAGCGCCTACCCGGCACCGCCGCGTGACTATGGGCGTTACCGCAGCTGGGCCTGGCTCAACGGGCAGCTGCCACCGGGCAGCGCCTGGGCAGACTCGGGCCAGGTCGCCGAAGCGGTCAGCAACGCCCTCGATCAGCGCGGCCTGCGTCCGCTGCACGACAACACCCGCCCGGCCGACCTGTTTGTCAGCGCCGATCTGCACCTGGAAACCCGGTTGCGCCAGGTTCGGGACGACTACGGTTATTACGGCGGTGGTTATGGCGGCTACAACCGCTACGGCACCGGTTATGGCATGTACAACACGGTGCCGATCGTGCGCACGTATCAAGAACAGGTCGTGGTGGTGCGAGTGGATCTGTTCGATGCGGGCACAGGCCAGCCAGTGTGGAGTGCCAGCGCCGAAACCGGCAGTCGGGGCAGTCAGAGTGAGCGTGGCGATGCGATACGTGAGGCTGTGGAAAAGGCCATGTCGGCGTATCCTCCCAGTTAACTTCTCACGTTGAGAGGGCGTTCACAGGTTCATGTCTTCAACCGGAGAACCATCATGATCCGTCGTTTCGCTTTACTGGCTGTGGCCGCGCTGCTCAGTGCCTGCGCCGCCAACCAGGTCAATAATGACTTCGATGCCAGCCGCGACTTCGCCGCCTATCGCACCTGGAGCTGGAAAGAACCTGCACTGCAATATCGCCCCGACGACCCACGGATCAAGAGCGACCTGACCGAACAGCGCATTCGTCAATCGGTGGCCGATCAACTGGATCAGCGTGGCCTGCGCCCGGCCGCCGCTGGCAGCAAGGGTAATTTGGACGTCCAGACTTACCTGATCGTCGAAGAACGCCAGCAACAGGTGACCACCAACTATGGCGGCGGTTGGGGTAATCCATGGAATGGCTACTGGGGTGCGCCGATGTACAACGAAACCCGCAGCGTCAGTTACAAAGTGGCGACCATCCAGATCGATTTGCTCGATGGCAAGGACGGCAAACTAGTGTGGCGTGGCAGCGATGAGCAACTGCTCAGCCGCACGACGAACCCCGCTGATCGCAGCAATGCGATACGCGAAACCGTCGCACGAATCCTCGCCAACTATCCACCGCACTGACCATCCACCCAGCCTGAAACACAAGCCCGCTCCCACAAACGGTTGTGGGGTGGCTTGTTGCCAGCAGCCTTGCCCAGCGTTGTCTACACTGTTTTTCCATGGAGGTAACCCCCCGGCGGTTCACCGGCAAAGGAGTGCATGATGTCTCCACGCTTGCAATTTTGCGGCCCGTCCCGGCAACGGGGGGCGATAGGCTTGATGGCGGCGCTGACATTCGCATTGGCGCTGGTGTTCCTGCTGGTGGTGATCGACAGCGGCCGGCTCTACCTGGAAAAGCGCAACCTGCAGCGCGTCGCTGACATGGCCGCGCTCGAAGCCGCCACCCGTGGCGGTGACTGCGGCGTCGGTACAACCGCGCTCATCTACGCCACTGCCAGCGCCCAACGCAATAATTTCACCGTGCCCGGTGCGGATCGCACACTGGCCGTTGCCTGTGGTGCGCTGACCGTCGGCGCCAACAACCTTCGGGTTTTCGGCGTTGACCCGAGCAAAAGCGAAGCCATCCGCGTGATCGCCAGCCATGGGGTGCCGCAAAGTCTCGTCGGTGGAATCGGCGCAATGTTCGGGGGCGCACCCGCCAACTCGACCATCACCCTCAGCGCCACTGCGGTGGCCGGGCTGCCGGGGCCGCCGGTCGCCCAACTGACCATTCGCAGCACCCTGGTCGACGTCAATTTGTTGAACGGCTTCCTTTCCGCGCTCGCGGGAGCGTCCATCAACCTGCCTGTCGCGAGTTGGAACGGGCTGTTGGGCGCCGACATCAACTTGCTTAAATACATGGACCAGTTGGCCATTGACCTGCAGGTCACGGCAGGCGATTACACAGGGCTGCTCGGTGCTGATGCCACCGTGGGCCAGTTACTTCAGGCCGCTGCCACGGTGGCGCGACTCAATGGGGCGACGGCGGACGTGCAGGCCGGTTTCGACAGCTTGGCCATCGCGGTCGTCAGCCCGCTCAAAGTGCATTTGGGGGACCTGTTGAAACTGCAGACAGGCACCACGTCTGCCGGCCTGAACGCCAACGTGAACGCGCTTCAACTGGTGCAGGCCTTTATCGAACTCGGCAACAGCAAGAGCGCCGTGGCAGGCACCATTCCGGTGAATCTGCTGGGGCTTGGCGTCGGGGCCAGCGCAAAGATCAAAGTCATCGAACCCCCGCAGTGGTCGGCGGTGGGCAATCCCGCACTGGCAAAAAATGGCGCCCTTGGGCGCCAATCGAATCTATGTGCGCACCGCTCAAGTCCGGGTGCTGGTGACATTGGATTTGTCATTGGTCACCGGTCTGCTAGGCGCGGTGACGGGGACTTTGTCCGTGGTCACCGGGTTGCTCGGGCTCGACTTGTACGTGTTGCCCAGCCCCAACCTGGACGTCAGCCTGGAAGCCGGTGGCGGCAACAGTTACGTCACCGATTACACCTGCCCCAGCGAAATCAATAAAAGCCTGACCGTGAACACCACGACCACCGTGGCTGAATTGCGTGTCGGACGGGTCAATTCGGACTGGGATTCATCGTCCGTGCCCCTGACGGTCACGCCGGTCACCCTGCTCGATATCCGCAAGGCGGGCGTACCCTTTTCCGGCGGTGGCGCTGAGCTGCAAATTTACAGTCCCGTGCTGCCGGCCAATGCCACCTCGACGTTCATCAACCCGCCGAAAGTCGGTTTGGCCCCGTCGGATCCGCCATACACCTTGACTGCTACCAACGCGGTTTCCGGATTGTCGCAAACCGTCAATGACGTGAACCTGATCGTCCACGCGCCGTCATTCACGCCCAACTTCCTGTTGGCCGCGACCTTCGAATTATTGAAAACACTGCTCAATGGCGTGATGTTGTTGCTGAAGTCGACACTTGAATCAATCCTCGGTCCGCTGCTGGATAACCTGCTCGACACGCTTGTGAAAACCCTGGGAATCGAGGTCGGGAAAATCCAGGTCGGTGCCAACCTCAGTTGTTACTCCGGGCGGCCGGCGCTGGTGATCTGATCCACCGGGACCACCGGCAACTCAATGCAAAACAGCGCACCCTGCTCCGAGTTACGCACACTCAGCCGCCCCTCCATGTTCTCGATGATGCCGTAACTCACCGACAACCCCAGCCCGGTGCCGATGCCCACCGGTTTAGTGGTGAAAAACGGCTCGAAAACCTTCTCCATCAACCTCGGATCTATCCCGCCACCGTTGTCCTCGACCCATATCCGCACGCATCGCTCATCCCGTTCGGCGTATAGCGCAATCCACGGATTGAACTCACGGTCGGCTTCGCGTTTGCTCAGCAGCGCATCCCGGGCGTTGACCATCAGGTTGATCAGCACTTGCTCCAGCTGGTCGATAAAGCCGCGGACCTGCACGGCAAAACCAATCTCGCCGATGCGCAATTCAACCCCTTTGCCGCGCATGCCTTCGGCGAGCAGCGACAGCGTGCCTTCGATCGCGTCGGCCGGGTTGAACGGTTGCTGCTCGATGTCCGAGCGCCGGCCAAACACGCGCATATGATCAACCACTCGTGCGGCGCGCTGGACCTGTGAATCGATGCGGTTGAGCTTGTCTTTCAAGTAATCGATCTGCACGTCGCCATTGTTCAAGCGCTTGAGCACATTGACGATGGCCATGCGCATCACGTTCAGCGGCTGATTGATTTCGTGAGCGAGTCCCGTGGCCATTTCGCCGAGGGTGGCCATTTTCGCGCTCTGGGTGAGTTGCTGCTGCGAGCGGCGGACTTCGGTGTTGTCGCGGCCGACTGCCTGCACTTCCAGCAAGCGACCCTCGGCGTCGAACACGCCGCGGTCCGACCAGACCCACCAGGCGTGTTCCCGCCCCGGCAGTTGCAGATAGATTTCAGCGGTACTGACCGGGGCTCGCGGCGTCAGTTGGCTGAGTCGCAGCACGAATGCCTGGCGCTGATCGTCCGACATCCAGTGGCCCAGGTTCACACCGGGCAGTTGATCGGGCTGACATTCCAGATACGTCGCCAGCGGCCGGTTGCCGAAGGTCAGGGTCAGGTCCGGGCGATAGCGGCAGATCATCGCCGGGGAGTCCTCCACCAGGATTCGATAGCGCTCTTCGCTCTGTTTCACCTGCTCGGTGGCGAGGGTCGCTTCGGTGACGTCCAGCCACAAGCCGACAGTTTCCACCGGCAGGCCGAGGTCGTCGCGCAACACCTTGGCTTCGTCAAGCAGCCAGTGGTACTCGCCGCGGCTGTCGCGCAACCGGTAACGGGCGCGCACCGTGCCTTCACGCAGCAGCCGTCGGGTGCGCTCGAAATAGTGCTCGCGGTCTTCTGGATGCACCCTTTCTATCAAGGCTCCTGCGGTGCAATCGGCGAGTGTCAGGCCGAGCAACGGCAGCAGGCTGGCGCTGAAAAACGTCGGCAAGAGCGCGCCTTCAACATAGCGCTGCACGTAAATCACGGCCGGCGAGCTGGCGATCAGATTGTCCAGTCGGGCATGGGCGGTGGCGGCGTTCTGTTCCTGGTTTTTGATGTCGCTGATGTCGAGCATGAAGCCCACCAGTCGGCGGTTTTTACCCATGCCAATGGCCTGACCTTGCAGCCGATACCAGACGGGCGCTTGCTCACAGTGCCAGCGCACGCAGAGCAGCAACGGGGTGCCGGCGTCCTCCAGGGCGTGCAGGCGGCTGCGCAGTTCTTCGCGGTCGGCAGGGTGCACGTGATCGAGCCATTCGCCGAGCGTCAGGCGGGGGCTCGCCAGGTTCAGCGAGCTGGCCAGCGAAGGGGCCAGTTGCATTTCAGCGCTGTCGCTGAACACTTCCCACCAACCGGTGCCGAGTAGCGCTTGCAGCGACGCCAGGCGCTCCAGCTGCAAATGATGCCGATGCTCGCGCAAGCGTTCCAGCAGGGGGCTGGCGAGGGCGGCGGTGAGCTGCAACCAGTCGCCATCGTTCAATTCGGGCGCCCGCTGCTGCGCCGTGTAAAAACCGCAGAGTAACCAGGTGGCCACGCCGTGAGCATCGTAATAGGGCACCGCAAGTCCTTCGGCATGCCCGAAGATTTCTTGCAAACGCGGGTGCTCGCCACGCGCCAGGTGTTGCGGGAAAGAACCGTTCAGGCTGTCGAGCCCGGAACCCAGGCGCTGTCCGTTCTGCCACAGCATCGGTGCATCGAAGGCCGCGTAATACTGATGGATTTGCCAGCCCTGGTCCTGCTCATCAAGCAGCGCCACCGCAATACACGGAATGTGAAAGCGCTGAGCCAATACCTGAAGCTGCTCCTGCAACACATCGGGCAGACGGGTGAGGCTGCACAGGCGCAACTGTTCGCTGATCCTGGCCGCGAGAAGCTGGTTCTGTTCGCGGCGGCACGATTGTCGACGTTCAACCAACACATCGCTGATGTCCAGCAACTGCAACAGCCAGTTGTCCGCCAGTGGAAGGACCCAGCCGCGCAGGTGCAGTGGGTGCCCGCTGACGCTGTGAAAGTCCAGGTCGAGGATTTGGCCTTGCCAGTCGGCGGGGATACCTTCGATGACCAGGCTGCTGTGGGGCATCAGGTAATCGAGCAGCGGTGGTGCCTGTGTGGAGAGCCGTTGCGGGGCGAGCGTATGGCGCAATGGGCCGGTCAGGTGCAGCACCCGGCCTTCGCCATCCAGGTGCACCTGCAAGCCGACACTCGGCACGCTCAGGGTGTCCGGCGCAACCTGAGGTGGTGGCGATTGGCGGTTGAGCAGACGCCCGAAGAGTTTTTCCCCGGAATTCAAAATTGCAGGCTCGAACTGGCCGAGAGGGTCGTCGGCAGGTTAGGCACCGCGCCGATGCCCGGCAGCACCAGAAACGGCAGCACCTGGTTGAGTTTGGTGGTGGGGTAATCGATGTTGACCTTGAGCATGCCGCCGACGAAGGTGATGGTCGAATCGGTGGCGACATTGAAGTTCAGTGCGGCGGGAATCCACGCCAGTTGCCGGGTCAGTTCGGCTGAGGCTGTGGCTTGGACGTTGGCGGCGTAACCGGGCGTGCCCGGGTCCACCGCCACGCTGCGACGCACCGCTTCGGCGGTCGACTGGTTGAACGACTGCATCAGCAACAGCGGCAGGCTGTAACTGACAATGGCGTAAAACACAGCGAAAAAAATCACGAACACCAAAGCGAACTCAATCGCTACGGCGCCTTTTTGCTGGCGGGGGAGGCTCGAATTCATGACTGCGTCTACCCTGACTGTCACTGCGTAATATCAGCATAGAATCATTCAGCCAAAAGGGACTTTTTTACGCAATGCAAACTTTTGTCCTACTGATCTGGCTGACGCTTTGCGCAGCGCAGGATGCCCGTGAAAAGCACATTGCCAACTCGTTGACCCTTGGCGCGGGGGTGTTGGCGTTGGCGTTTCTGCTATGGACCGACACCACTTGGCTGGGGGCAGAAGGGGCGCAGGGCGGCTGGGCTGCTTTTCTGGCACTGGCCTTCACGTTGCCCGGTTACGCGCTGAGGCGATTGGGCGCCGGGGATGTGAAATTAATGACAGCCTTGGGTTTGGCGACGGACGGAATGCATCTGCTGGGCAGCTTTGTCGGGGCCGCGCTGGCCAGCGTGTGCTGGCTGCTGCTCGCGCCAAAAGTATGGCCTCATATGAGTCAACGGGTTAGGGCGCGTCTTCGATATTTAGGCCCTGGGCTGTCAAAAAAGCAGCCATTTGCGCCGTTCGTGCTGATGGGTTTTTCATTGGCCCTGCTTTGGATTCGCTAGTCATGTTGTTCCATCCCCCCTATGTACATAGTCGGAAAGTGCGTCTACTTTTCAGATTGATAGTCGTACGGCCAGTGGCTTTCGTACAGGAACGGTCAGCTGTAGACCGAGCATGGAGTGGCGCGTGAACAAATTCACCTCGGCAGTAAAAGTCCTCGTGGTTGATGATCAGGCGTTGATTGTTGAAGAACTTTGCGAGTTTCTGGAGGCGAGCGGCTATCGCTGCGTTCCCTGTGAATCGAGCAAGCAAGCCATTTCCCGTTACGGCGAAGACCTGCAAATCGGCCTGGTGCTGTGTGATTTGCATATGCCTGACATGGACGGGATTGAGCTGGTGAAGGAGTTGCAGCGGATGTCCGGCAAGCACCGGGCCTTCGAGGCGATCATGCTGACTGGGCGTGCGGACAAGCAGGATGTGATCAAGGCCTTGCGGGCAGGGATTGCCGATTATTACCAGAAGCCGATTGATCTCGATGAGTTGCTCGAAGGGGTTCAGCGACAAGAGGTGGCGTTGCAAGATCGACAGAAGAATCTGCAGTTGGGGCATTTGAATCAGAAGCTGCAGTACCTGACTGAGTCGATCGATGATTTGTATCAGGATCTGGATAAGGTGCGGCGTGGTCCGCAGGGGGCGGATTCTTCCGGGGCTGATGTCAGTGATGTGGATCGGGTGGAGATCCCGGCGATTTTCAATCAGTTGTCGCCCCGGCAGCTGGATGTGGCGCGGTTGGTGGGGAAGGGGCAGACCAATTATCAGATTGCCTGTGAGTTGGGGATTACCGAGAACACGGTGAAGTTGTATGTGTCGCAGGTGTTGCGGTTGACGCATATGCATAATCGGACGCAATTGGCATTGGCGTTGTCGCCCGGTAACTCCGGGATGCGCCAGCGGGTTACGGCTCACTGAGTGTGGTGGGTCGCTTTTGGCGGCCTTTGGGCCGACCATGTTCTTGGTGGTTGTGTGCATATCCATTTTTGCGGTAACGGCGGCTGGCGGTTTCGCCCTTACGGCGAGTCCCTTTTGTCAAACGCCAAAAAAGGAACCAAAAAGTCTCGCCCCAAGCGTCCGGCCCCTCGCTAAGGCTCGGCGTACCTTCGCTCCGGTATCCATCCGGGGACACTGCCCTCCGGTCTGCTTCGCGACGACCTACATGCAGCGTGTTCGACTGCGTCGAACGGCGCTGCGCGCCACTCCCCGGATGAACACCTCCACTCAGCCTCCCGAAAGGGGCGGGTGGATCAAGATCAAAAGCTGCAGGCGAGCTAACGCTCGGCCTGATGAGTGGTGAGAATCAAAAGCTGTACGCTGAATTCTTGTAGGAGCGAGGCTTGCCCGCGAAGGCGGCCTGACAGCCGACCATTTTTTTGCAGCACCAAACCCTGTGGGAGCTGGCCTGCCAGCGATAGCGGCCTGACAGCCGCCCAACATTTGCTGATGTACCTAGTTCAATTGTAGGAGTGAGCCTGCTCGCGATGGCGGCCTGACAGCCGACCATTTTTTTTGCGGATGTACACCAAACCCTGTGGGAGCTGGCCTGCCAGCGATGGCGGAGTGTCAGACGACGTGAATGCCAGATGCCGGACCGCAATCGCGAGCAGGCTCGCTCCCACAGGGGGAATGTGTGTGGATTTGAGGGCTGTGTTTAATAGTGTTTAGCGTTACTTCCTGAAAGCTACAGTTTCTTGCTCCTTTGCCTACGACTACGCCAGAATCCGCCGGCTTGTGCGCTTTGACCCTGGTCTTTATCGTTTCCCCCTACGATCCGCTCAATCCCAAAAAGCTCAACGAAGCCGCCGACCGCGCGCTGGATCACTAGCTCAATCCGTCTGCCCTCAAGGCCCCCGTCATCCGCAAGGTCAGCACTATGTTCATCGTCGCCCCCGATATCGATAACGAAAGCCTGTTGGCCCACGCTTGCGAGTCCTTGGCGTGGCGATCCAGCAGGTCATCATGCTGGCTGAGTTGGCGGTGAATCGAGCGCTGGATAATGTGGATGTGCCGCAAGCGATGTACCGGTTAGACCGCGTCATCGTTCTTCGCGGGCGCGTCGGATCGCTGCACCGCTCGCGAAGGCGATGAATTCGATGCAAGAAAGCCTGACGCTACCCCCCCGCCCCACCGTTCACTGTCCCCCCTTCCTCCTGATCGAAAAACATCGGAATCTCATGCTGATAGCTCTTCAGCCAGCGCTGCATGCTCAGCTCTCGTTCGGTCGCGGTTGAGGTCTGTGGGGTGTGTGAGGCGGCCTGGTGGCTGATCTGCAATTTCAACCAGCCTTCGGTTTCCTGTTGTTGTGGTGAGGCGGGGCCGTCGAGGGCGTTGGCGGTGAGTGGCAGGGCCAGCAGGGCGAGGTAAAGGAGGATCGGTTTCATCTGTCTGCTCCTATTGAAGGCCCGGCGTCGCGACGGCGGCGACCTGGTTTGCGGGTGTCGGAATCACCTTGGTCGGGGCCTTGAGTTTTTGTGCGCGTTCCTGGGCTTCGGTGACCTGGGCGGGGCTCAGGCCGACGCGGCTGACGAGTTCGGCGGCGCGGCTCCAGTCATCCTGGTAGATCAGCAGCGTCACCATATTCAACGCCGCCAGTCGATCGCTTTGCTTGAGCTCCATGGCCGTCAGGAATTCGAAGCGTGCATCGTCGACGCGCCGTTGGTTGAGGTAGACCACGCCGAGGTCGTTGCGGATTTTTTCATCGGTTGGCGCCAGTCGGGCGGCGCGTTGCAGGTGGGCCTGGGCCTGGCCGTTGTCGCCCCTGGCTGCCGCGAGCTGGCCGAGGCCGTGTTCGGCAGCGGCGGCGAGGCAGGTGTCGAGCAGGCTGCGGTAAAGTGGCTCGGCTTCGCTGCGCCCCAGCAGCCGGTTTACCTTGGCCCGGCGCAAGCGCACGTCGGCAACGTTGTCGGGCAGGCTTTGCAGGTTGGCGAGGCTCGCGTGCAGTTTGCCGTCGTTGGCCATGTCATCGGCCAGGTTCAATTTCAGCTGTTCATCGGAGCCCAGCTTGCTGCAACTGGCGCTTTGGGTCAGGGCGTTCCATGGCGCCTGGCCGTCGGTGGCGCAACCGCTCAACAGGAGCAAACTCAAACCGGCAATCATTGCTTTCATCGCGATCCCTCTATGAACCAATGGCCCGGGCCAGGGCGGTGAAGCCCGGGCCGGCCAGGACGATCAATAACGCCGGGAAGAGAAACAGCATCATCACGACGGACATTTTGGCGGACATCTTGGAGATGTATTCCTGCAAGCGCGTGAGGCGCCGGTCATCGAACAGTTGCTTGAGCGCCAGTAGCGATTTCATCGCACCACCACCCTGGTGGATCAGCTGTTGAAGGATCACGCAGGTGTCCGTGAATTCGTCTACCGCCAACAAGCGGCTGGCCTTGCTCAGCTCTTCGCCCAACTCCAGGCCGGAATCGACACGGGCCAGAACCAGGCGCAGTTCGTGGGTCAATGCGGGCATCAGTTGCTTGCCTTCCTGGCTCAGCACGCGCAGCGATTGCTCGACGGCCATGCCCGATTCAAACAGGATGCGCAGCAGCGGAATGAAGGTCGATATCTCCAGGGCCAACTGTTTTTGCCGGCGTTGAGACGCGGCGGCGAGCAGGCGTTTAGGCAGCAGGTAACCGATGGCCGTGGCGAAGAGCGGGGCGATCCAGTGGTTTTGCACGCTGGGGTAGAACACGCTTTGAATCAGCAATGCCAAGGCCAGCGCCAGCACCGGCACTCCCACCTGGAACGCCGCGAACTGTGAGCGGCGGCGGGCGCTGCGCCAACCCAAGCGGTTGAGCAGGGTTTGGGTTTCGTTGTCCAGATTGACCGAACGCTGACCGATGCGGCTGTTGCCCAGCGCTTGTAGCCAATGACCCATGCGGTCGTGGTCAACGGCTTTGCCGTCCAGCCGTTGAGCCACCTGACGCGCACGCCGGCGCTGGTCCAGCAGGCTGCCGAGCAGCAACAGCGCAGCCGCCATAAACAGCAGGGCACTGATCAGCAGCGGTATTTTCATACGCTGCGCAACATGCGCCAAAGCGCCAGGCTGCCCACCGCCTGCAAGCCAAACGCACTCGCGAGCATCATTTGCCCTGAGCTGTCGTGCCACATTGCAAGCAGGTAAGCGGGGTTGGCGGCCAGGAAATAGGTGGCCAGGCCCAGCGGCAAACTGCCTAGCACCCAGGCCGTCACGCGGGTTTCACCGGTCATGGCGCTGAGCTGGCGGGCGGCCTGTTCGCGTTCACGGATCATCTTGATCAGGTTCTCCAACAATTCGCTGGCATTGCCGCCGTAGCGGTGATTGACCTTCAGGCCGAGGGCAAACAGGCGCAGTTCATCCTTCTCATACAGCTCGGCGAAGTCCGACGCGGCATCCGGCAGGCTGACGCCCAACTGCACGTTGCGTTGTACCCGGCCCATGGCCTCTTTGAGCGGATTGTCGGCGGCATGGATAGCGCCCAGCACCGCGTCGGCCAGAGTGCGACCGGACTTCAGGCTGCGCACGGTGTGATCGAGCAACGTCGGCAGTTGTTCGATCATGCGCTTGAGCCGGCGCTGATAACGCCAGCTTATGAACAGCCGGAACGCGAGTGGCGGTACCAGCAAACACACCACGAGCCCGATCCAGCCACCGGCGGCGAAGCCGATCAACGTACCGAACGCCCACAGCAGCATCCAGCGTCCCAGCTGTTCGTTCGGGCGCCCAAGGCCCGCGCGCAGGAACGCCCGTTCCAGGCCTGCCCAAGAGGTTTTTTCCACCACCAACTGCGGTTGCCCCTGGGCCAGGCGATTGAGCACGCGCTCGGTGCCAGTCTGGCGCAAGCCTTTGAGCAGCAGGTGAATCGACACGCCGAGCATGATCAGGCAAACGAGAATGAGCAATGCCGGTTTGAGCATGCCGTGAGCCTCAGTACGGTGATGGCGGGAGCGCCGACTCGCGGCGCAGTTTATCGCCGGCCGGGTTGACGGCCTCGCGCAGAAACCCGAATCCGCTGCGCCGGTCGAGGCGGAACAGCGTATTGGTGACGTAGACATCGTCACGGACGCCCACCACCTCCACCACTTCGCTGACGCAGCGTCGACCATCGGGCATGCGCGTCAACTGGATGATCACGTCCAGTGCCGCGCAGATCATTTGCCGCAAGGTCTTTTCAGCAATGACGCGACCGGTCAGGCCGACCAGGGTTTCCAGGCGCAGCAGCGCATCCTGGGCGTTGTTGGCGTGCACGGTGCTCATCGAACCGTCGTGGCCGGTGTTCATGGCGGTGAGCACGTCGAGCACTTCGACACCGCGAATTTCGCCGAGGATGATCCGGTCCGGGCGCATCCGCAGGGCGTTGCGGATCAAGTCGCTGGACTTCACTTCACCGTGGCCCTCGGCATTGGGAGGACGGGTTTCCAGGCGCACGACATGCGGGTGGCCGAGTTGCAATTCGGCGACATCTTCGATGGTGACCAGCCGCTCGTGTGGGTTGATCAACTGGCTGAGAATATTCAACAGCGTGGTTTTACCGGTGCCGGTGCCGCCGCTGATCAAGACGTTGCAGCGCTTGCCCACGGCTTCCTGGAGGAAATCGAAGATCGGCTGATCGATGGTTTGCATCGTCACCAGGTCGTTGCTTTTGAGCATGTCCTTGCGAAATTTGCGAATCGACAGGCAGGGGCCGTCGAGGGCGATCGGTGGAATGATCGCGTTGACCCGGCTGCCATCCGGCAGGCGAGCATCGACCATCGGCGAAGACTCATCGAGCCGCCGACCCAGTGGTGCGAGAATCCGTTGCATGACGCGTTCGACGTGGTGCGCATCAATGAAGCGCAAGTCACTTTGATGCAGCACACCGTCGCGTTCGATGAATACCCGGTGCGGGCCGTTGACCAGGATCTCGGTCACCGCCGGATCGCGCAGCAGCACTTCAAGCGGACCGAAACCGGTGAGTTCGTCGACCAGTTCTTCGGCCAGTCGCTCCATTTCATAACGGGAAATCGCCAGGTGCAGTCGCGCGATGTACTCAGCCACTTTGTCGGTGACGAATTGCGACAGTACCTGGCGCGAACCCTCCAGCAGGTTTTTACCGGACTCTTCGATGGCGTCGATGATGAAACGGTGCAACACCAGTTTCAGGCCTTCATGGTCGGCGTTGGCGCTCGAAGCGCGTTGCGGCGCACCGAACAGTTTTTCACTGCTCATTGCGCACCTCGAAGCCGGTTGAACCAACCGGTCCTGGGTTTGGCCAAGGCTTCGGAGCGCTTGGCCAGACATTCACCGAGGGCCCGCAGGCCTTGGCTCAGGCCTTCGCGAGGGGCTAGTTCGAACAGGCTGACGCCCTGATTCTTGGCGTTGAGCCGCACTTCCGGGCTGTAGGCGAGGGTGGCGATGATCTCCATGCCGAAACTTTTACCCAGGGTTTCCGAGTCCGGCGCGACGTGGCGCAAGTAGCGGTCGATGAGCAATCTGGCGTGGTCAAGCTTCATGCCTTTCTCCCGCCACAGATTCAGCAGCGCGAGGTTGCGGCGACAGTCGAGAACGTTCTGATCGGTGTACCAGAGCAGCTTGTCGCAATGGCTGATAAATGTGCGCAGTGCCTCGCTGTCCGGCTGGCCGGTGAGGTTCACCACAATGTGCTGGAAGTGTTGGCGCAGGGCGCTGAGCAGCATGTACAGCTCGGCGGCGCTGGTGTGTTCCAGCGGTTCGTCATGACTGGCGTACGCCAGAATCCGCAGTCCGTCACCGTCGCTGGTGAACGCACTGTCGATCAGCGTTGCGTCCAGCCGCCGCAAATGGCGCAGGGCATCGCCGAAGTGAAACGAGCTCTCCAGGCCGAGCAGGGCCAGGCTGTCGCCGCGTGGCAGGCCGAGGTCGAGCAGCAAGGTTTGCTGTCCGCTCTTTTGCACCACCTGCGCCATATGGTTGGCGAGCAGCGCGCCGTCGGCACTGCTTTGCACGCCATATAGCACGGTCAGGCCACCCAGGTGGGTATTCGGAGCCACCGGTGGCAGGCGTTTACTGAGACGCCGCACCAGCCCCGCGACTTCGCTGGAGCGCGAGCCATACGCGACGAAATCCCGGGCGCCGGCCCGCATCGCGTTGAGCACGAGCTGGTTGTCCATGCCGTCGCCCAGCGCGACGATGGCCAGCATCGGTTTGGCTTCAAGTGCACCCTCGATCAAGGTGCTCTGCGCCACCACATGTTCGCGATCCAGCCCCACGAACACCAGGCTGGCGAAGGTCACGTCGACCAGCGTCAGCAGTTCGTCGAGGCTGCCGCCACCGGCACTGACGACCTGGCCCAACGGGGCGAGGGCGCCTTGCAGCCATTCAAGGTCGGTGGGGTTGCGGGTGATCGCCAGGAAGGTCTGGCTCAGGTTCTGGCTCATTGCGATAACCCGCTGCGTTTATCGAAGTTGCCGTTTTCGAGGAAGTACATGCGATAGAAACCGGGGTCGTAGTTGCGCAGTTGTTCACCGGGCAGCGACGGTAATTTCGCGTTGGCCGCCAACGGCTGCACCAAGTGCGGCGTGACGATCATCAGCAGTTCGCGCTCCTCGCGCTTGATCGATGAACTGCGGAAAAACGCACCGAGTATCGGGATGTCGCCAAGACCGGGAAATTTGTCGACCTGCGAGGCGTTTTGCGTGCTGATCAAACCGCTGATGACGAAACTTTCGCCATCGGCCAGGGAGATGCTGGTGTCAGTGCGGCGGATGGTGAGCGCCGGGACTGTGGTGCCGCCGATGGTGACGCCGTTGTTGTAATCCAGCTCACTGACTTCCGGCGCCACTTTCAGGGCGATGCGTTGGTTGCTGACGACGGTCGGCGTGAGTGTCAGGCGAATGCCGAATTCCTTGTATTCGATCGAGTAGCTGTTGCTGTTGGCGCTGGGCACCGGAATCGGGATTTCACCGCCGGCCAGAAAGCTCGCGCTCTGTCCGCTGATCGCCACCAGGCTCGGCCGCGCCAGGGTGTAGGCGAAGCCGCTGCCTTCCATGGCGTTGATGATGGCGAGGAAATTACCGCCGCCGGCGACGATGTTGTACATGTCGTTGGCCAGCGGAATGCTCGGCACGGCAATGCGTGGATCGATGTTGCGCAGCGGCAGCACACGCGGTGTGACTGCCGTATTGGGCACGGTGCCGGGTGAGCCGAACAGGAAGTTCGAGTTTTTACCGTAGATCGAGGTGCTGGCCTCTTTCAGTTTGGTCCGGCTGACCTCGACGAAGCGAATATCGGTCTGCACTTGCGACGCCAGCATCGGGTCTTCGGAAGGCATCGACGCCGCGCCGGTCATCGCTGCTGTGGCCCGGCCCTGAACGAACACCATGCTTTGGCGCGGTGTGCTGGCGCAGGCGGTCCAGACCATCAGGCTGGTGGCGCCCGGCGCCATGCCGGTGAGCAGAAACGCCTGATTGCCGTTGACGCGCACGTCGGCGATTTTCGGATCGCCCACGGCCAGTCGCGTGATCGCTACCGGCGATTGCAGTTCCTGCTGCAACCCTTCACCGACTTCCAGCACCGCCGGCAGGGGCCCTAATGCAGAGCAATTGCCCGCGGCGGCGAATGTCATGCCGAGCGGTTGAGCGCCCAGCAAGGAGACACAGAGCAGGCCTTGGAACATGGACATGGAACGTCTGCGCATTTAAAGGCGTCCTTGCTCGACTCAGGGGGTTTGTTGGGAGATTTGGTTGCCGCGAATGACTTCCACGCCTGATTTGCGCGGTGCCGTGCTGCCGAGGGTGAGTGCTTTGGGGGGGCCGACGAGGGCCAGTTGGCTGAACTGCACCAGGTCGCGATCAGCCCGGGCAAGGTGGGCGTTTGAATCGTTTTCGCCGGCCCAATAATGCGCCAGGCGTTTCTCTTCGGCACTGCGCACGGCCAGGCGCAGCACCCCGGCCTGGGTCGCCAGCATCAGCCGGCTCAGCAGCGACTCGGGCACGGCGAGCACCACCGAACGGGCGTTGGTGCGCTGTGGCTCCTGCTTGAGTTGTTCTTCGTTGCTGCGCACCGGTTTGGCCGGGCGCCCATCGTTGGTCAGTCCCAGCTGTTCGCCGACGCCGAGCACCCGCAACGCGGGGATGACGACCTGAGCCGACGGCTGAACGTTGTTGGCGTCTGCACGCAGAAACAGCATCACGTCGACATAATCGCCAGGGCTCAGTTGCCCGCCGGCATTGATCACTTCATCCACCGCGACGGCGAGCGCACGTTCATCGGGCCGGATCATTCGCGACAATGCACTGCCGGCTTCGAAGCTTTCAGCGTTGAGCCAGGTGCCTGCGGTCAGTGCGCGCCACGGCGTGCGACCAATGGCCTGATCGAGTCTGGTCAGACTGCCGGCCGGGGCGGTGCGCAGTTTTTCCAGGGTCACGTCGGCGGCGGTGATTTGAACGAAGGGCGCCACATCGCGCAGCAGCACGACAACGGGTTGACGGGTGGGATCGTCTACCGACGCAGGTTCCGGAACAGGTGCGGTGGCGACAGCGTTCGGCGGTGTGACGGGGTCGGGGGCCGGTTGTCGACTCAGTGTCAGCCCCCAATAACCGGCAATGATGGCACCCACCAGAAAAAAACCGGCCAGACCCATGGTGACTCGGCTGTTCATCACGGCTCTCCCTTTCCTGCTGCTTGATGACTCGTAAGGTCCAACGAGATAACTTCGCAATCAGGCAGCTTTGACCTTCTAACTATTTCGCTATTTGACGTTAGCGCAGGTAGATCAAAATGCCATTACTCCTTGGAAAATATCTAACGAAAGTAAGAGGCTATCGTGCCAAACCTGGTTTTTTGGCGTCGATTGGCCGGTTAATACTTAAGTATTAATTCGTTCTTACAGTTGTTGGTAAGCGGAATGCCGACAATGCTGATGCTGGCACAGGGGAATCATGTTGCGGCCATGCAACACCCGGCACCCTCCAAGGAGAAAACGTCATGTCCCTCACTCAGTTTGTTCAGCGGCTGAAGTCTGAAGTCGTCTTCTACATCAACCTGGCGAAAGACACCGAAGGGGCTTCGGGTATTGAGTACGCCATTATCGCGGGGATGGCGGCGGTCGCGCTGGTAGCTTTCATGGAGCCGATCTCGGGTTCGATTACTTCGATCTTCACCAGTATCACGGCGTTACTGCCGGCGGCGCCTTGATCGATGCCGTTTGCCAACGGGCCTGAGTGGTTTTAACGTCAGCGCTTAGTCCATCGCAGGAAAACCCTATGAACGCTCTCGCATTCCCACGCCAACAACTCCTTCTGGTCGATGACGAGGAGGATGCGTTGCTGGAACTGGCGGAGCTGCTTGAGGGCGAGGGCTTCAATTGCTTTACCGCAACCTCGGTCAAACTCGCTCTGAATCATTTGACCCGCCATCCCGATATCGCCCTGGTGATCACCGATCTGCGCATGCCGGAGGAAAGCGGCATGTCGCTGATCAAACGCCTGCGCGAGCACACCTCCCGCCAGCATTTACCCGTGATCGTGACATCCGGCCATGCAGACATGGAAGATGTCAGCGACATGCTGCGCTTGCAGGTGCTCGACCTGTTCCGCAAGCCGATCTATCACGTGCGGTTGCTGGAGACGCTCAATAACCTGTTTCCGCAGCCAAGCGCGCACTTCAATCACTGAACCAGCCCTTTTCGCGAGCAGACTCACTGCCTCGGACGACTCGCAAACGCGGTCCCCTGCAGGCGCGAACCTGCTCGCGACGGCGATTTCACAGATGATCAACCGGTTCAGGCAATCGGCCGCCAATGTCCCACCATATGTTCAAGATCCCCCGCCCCCAGCAGCTGGAAATCCCCACTGGATCCCGCCGCGCTGACCAGCAACGTCACCTCACTCGGCAACCGCACCGGTTTCCTGAACTGCACCGCCATCTCGACATTCGCCGTGGGCAGATGCTCACTCAACGCTGCCAATGTCCGGGCCTTGTTCCACAATCCATGAGCAATGGCCGTCGGAAAACCAAACAGCTTGGCGCTCGCGGCACTCAGGTGAATCGGGTTGTAGTCCCCGGATACTTTTGCGTACTGCCGGCCGATGTCCGCCGGCGCATTCCAGCGAGCCACTTGCGTCATCTCCAGGGTTGATGCCAACACGTCCTCGACCGGTTCGCCTTCGAGCTTGACCCCGCGGCACAGCATCTGGCTTTCAGCTTCCCACAACGGCCCCAACTGATCGTCAAGCGACGTCACCAGATCGAACGTCGCACCCTTGGCATGGGGTTGCAGGTTCTGCACCTGCACGCTGACCCGAACACGGTTGACCCCACCCATGGGGCGCAATACACGAATGCGATTGCTCAGGTGAATCAGCCCCAGCAGCGGGAACGGAAAGTCCTTGGCCGTGAGCAATTGCATCTGCAAGGCAAACGCCAGGATGTGTGGATAGGTCGGCGGCAGCAAACCGTTATCGGCAAAACCACAGACCTTGCGATACGCCGCCAGGCGTTTCGGATCGACCTCGAGCCAGCAGCGCAATCCCGTGTCGGGCAACGTGGTGCCGGTGATTTTGCGCCGTGTTGCCGCCTTCACGTACAGCCCCGTCAGGCTCGGTTCGCGGTTGAGGGTGTGCCAATCGGTGATCATGTTCATGCCCCCAGGACGCTTTGGCCGCAGACTCGCAACGCTTGCCCGGTGAACGCGCCGGTCCCTGGCTGAGCAAGCCACGCGACGGCTTCGGCAACGTCTTGTGGCAGGCCGCCCTGGCCCAAAGAACTCATACGTCGCCCGGCTTCACGGATGCCGAACGGCAGGTGCGCGGTCATCTGGGTTTCGATGAACCCCGGCGCCACCGCATTGATGCTGATGCCGCGTTGACTCAGCAGCGGCGCCCAGGCCTGGGCCAGACCGATCAGCCCGGCCTTGCTCGCCGCGTAATTGGTCTGCCCGCGATTGCCGGCGATGCCGCTGATGGACGCCAACAGAATCACCCGCCCGTTGTCATGCAAGGCGCCGCTGTCGAGCAGGGCCTTGGTCAGCACTTGCGGCGCGTTGAGGTTGACGGCGAGCACCGCGTCCCAGAATTCGGGGGTCATGTTGGCCAGGGTTTTGTCGCGGGTGATGCCGGCATTGTGGACCACGATGTCGACGCCGTCGGGCAGCAGTTCGATCAGCTGCGCGGCGGCGTCTTCGGCGCAGATGTCCAGGGTGATGCTGCGCCCGCCGAGGCGCGCAGCGAGTGCATCGAGGTCGGTTTTGGCCACAGGTACGTCAAGCAGGATGACCTCGGCACCGTCACGGGCCAGGGTTTCGGCGATGGAAGCGCCAATGCCGCGCGCGGCACCCGTGACCAGCGCCTTGCGCCCGGCCAGTGGGCGAGTCCAGTCCGACACCTGCGTATCGCAAGCCTTCAAACGAACCACCTGGCCTGACACAAACGCACTTTTGGGCGAGAGGAAAAACCGTAGCGGCCCTTCGAGTTGATCCTCGGCGCCGTCACCGACATAGATCAGCTGCAAGGTGCCGCCGCTGCGCAATTCCTTGGCCAGCGAGCGACTGAAACCTTCCAACGCACGCTGTGCGCTGGCGGCGAACGGGTCGGTCAACGTCTCTGGCGCACGCCCCAGAATTACCAGGTGCGCGCTGTGATCGAGGTTCTTGATCAGCGGCTGGAAGAACTCGCGCAGCTGTTTGAGCTGATCGGTCTGCACTACGTTACTGGCGTCGAACACCACGGCTTTGAGCTTGGGGCCGTGGCCGGGAATCCACGCGGTGGCCAGCGAGGGGTCAGTGCCGTAGCTGTAGATCGCATCGGTCAGGCGATTGGCAAAAGCGCTGACTTTCTCTGTCAGCGGGCCGCCGCCAATCAACAGCGCCCCTTCGACAGGCCGCAGTCGGCCTGCTTGCCACCGCTCCAGGCGTACCGGAGACGGCAGTCCCATGGCCCCGACCAGACGATGGCCGATGGAGGAATTGGCGAAGTCGATATAACGGTCAGACATGGAACGCACTCCGGCAGCTGGGGTTCAAAGTGTGGACCACGAATGGCAATCAGTCGTTCGATCCACGATATAAGGCCTACGCTTGAACAGTGTAGGAGCGAAGCTTGCTCGCGAAGACGATGTTTCATTCAGAGGAGATATTGAATGTGCCGGCGCCTTCGCGAGCAAGCTTCGCTCCTGCAGGGCAGGTGTTTACATCTGATTTTTTGACAGGAGCTTTTCATGACCCAGCTGCGCCGCGTCGCGATTATTGGCGGTAACCGAATCCCCTTCGCCCGCTCCAACGGGCCTTACGCCACCGCCAGTAACCAGGCGATGCTCACCGCAGCGCTCGAAGGCCTGATCGAACGCTACAACCTGCATGGCCTGCGGATCGGCGAAGTGGTCGCGGGGGCGGTCCTCAAGCTGTCCCGAGACATGAACCTGACGCGCGAGTGTGTGCTCGGTTCACGGTTGTCCCCCGGCACCCCGGCCTATGACATTCAGCAGGCGTGCGGCACGGGCCTTGAAGCGGCGTTGCTGGTGGCGAACAAGATTGCGTTGGGACAGATCGAGTGCGGCATTGCCGGTGGCGTCGATACCACCTCGGATGCGCCGATCGGCGTCAGTGAAGGTTTGCGCAGGGTGCTGTTGCAAGCCAATCGCGCCAAGACCACCGGCGACAAACTGAAAACCTTTCTGCAGCTGCGTCCCCGGGACTTGATACCGGAGTTCCCGCGCAACGGCGAACCGCGCACCGGTTTGTCCATGGGCCAGCACTGCGAGTTGATGGCCCAAACCTGGAACATCCCCCGCGAAGAACAGGATCAGCTGGCGCTGGAGAGCCATCGGAACCTGGCCGCGTCCTACGCCGAAGGCTGGCACAACGACCTGATGACACCGTTCCTCGGCCTGACCCGCGACAACAACCTGCGCCCGGACCTGACCCTGGAAAAACTCGCCTCGCTGAAACCGGCCTTCGAGAAAAGCGCCAAGGGCACGATGACGGCGGGCAACTCCACGCCGCTCACCGATGGCGCGTCGCTGGTACTGTTGGGCAGTGAAGAATGGGCGAAGGAACGTGGCTTGCCGATCCTCGCCTATTTGCGTGACGGCGAGGCCGCGGCAGTGGATTTCGTCAACGGCGCCGAAGGGCTGTTGATGGCGCCGGTGTACGCGGTGCCCCGTTTGCTGGCGCGCAATGGCCTGACCTTGCAGGACTTCGATTACTACGAAATCCACGAAGCCTTCGCCGCGCAGGTGCTCTGCACGTTGAAGGCCTGGGAAGATCCGGAGTATTGCAAAACCCGTCTCGGCCTCGATGCGCCGCTGGGCTCCATCGACCGCAGCCGCCTCAACGTCAAAGGCAGTTCACTGGCGGCCGGGCATCCGTTTGCCGCAACCGGCGGGCGCATCGTCGCCAACCTGGCGAAGTTGCTCGACGCGGCGGGCAAGGGCCGAGGCCTGATCTCGATCTGCGCCGCTGGCGGCCAAGGGGTGACGGCGATTATCGAGCGCTGATCAGTTCGGCGTTCTGCTGCGCGATGCGTTCACGGTTGCGGTTGGCGTAGCTCTCGGCCATCACCGAGCAGACGATCAACTGCAACGGGTGATAAATCATGATCGGCAGCAGAATCAGGCCCAGGCCAGGGTTGGCGCCGAAGATCAGTGCCGCCATCGGCGCACCGGCCGCGAGGGATTTTTTGCTGGCGCAGAACACCGCAGCGATCTCATCCGCCGGGCTGAATTTCAGTGCGCGAGCGGTGCGGGTAGTCATCCACAGGATGACCGCCAGCAGGATCACGCTGCCGATCAGTGCGCTGAGAATTACGCCGTTGCCCTGTTGTTGCCACATCCCCGAGACCATCGAGTTGCAGAACGCCGAGTACACCAGCAACAGAATCACCAGCTTGTCGACGATGTTGGTGTAGCGCTTGTGGCGGGCGAAGAACTTGCCGAACATCGGCCGCAACAGCTGGCCGAGCACCAGCGGCACCAGCAACATGGCGCAGAGGTCGAGCAGCGTCGAGCCCAGATCGATGCCGCCAGCACCGCTGCCGACCACCAGGCTTACCAGCAACGGCGTCAGGAAAATCCCCAGCACGCTGGACAGGCTCGCATTGAGTATCGCCGCCGGCACGTTGCCGCCCGCGCTGCCAGTCAGGGCCACAGACGAAGAAATGGTCGACGGCAGGGCGCAGAGGTAGAAGAAGCCAAGCATCAACAGCGAAGGCACGTGCGAACCCAGCAGCTTGTCGCTCAGCAACCAGATCAACGGGAACACCATGAAGGTGAAACCCTGGACCATCACGTGCAGCTTCCAGTTCTTCAGGCCGTGGCTGATCTGCTCGCTGGAGAGGTTGACCCCGTGCAGGAAGAACACGAGGAACACGCCGATGTTGATCACATATTCCGCGTGCATCCCGCCACCCGTGGCGCCGAAGACCGGGAAGAAATACGCCAGCAGCGTGGCGATCAGCATGCCGCACAAGAACCAGTCGGTGACCACGCGTTTGAGGTGTTTGAAGGCATGCATAACGGCCACCGAATACATTTGTAAGAATTGATGACTTAGCCTAACGTCGGCCCTATCTGCCGTCTTGCGACATAAGGCCAATCAATGCCGGCTAACGGACAACTTTCCCTCGAACGGGCCATTCCGACGCTGAAGGCGCTACCGCGTCCGCTGTTCGCTCGGGCGGAAAGTCTGAATGCCGGGTCGTGGACGCCACCTCATCGCCACGATTGGGTGCAGTTTTCCTACGCCATCAGCGGCGTTCTCGGCGTGCACACGGCTGAGGGCAGTTTCTTTGCGCCGCCGCAGTGGGGGATCTGGATTCCGGCGGACCTCGAACACCAGGTGGTGACCTCGATGCGTGCCGAAATGCGCAGCCTTTACGTGCGCCGCGAGGACTGTGAATGGGCCGACGGGCGTTGTCGGGTGCTGGAAGTCACGCCGCTGGCCCGGGAGCTGATCAAGCGTTTTTGCTTGCTGCCGGTGGAGTATCCGCAGGGCGACAGCCAGGAAACGCGGCTGGTGAATGTGCTGCTGGATCAGTTGGCGAATCTGCCGGAGGTGGGGTTTTCCCTGCCGTTGCCGCGTCATGAACGGCTGCTCGGGTTGTGCAATGAGCTGATCGAACGTCCGGAGCTCAGTGTGACGTTGCAGGAATGGGCGCAACGCCTGGGCACCTCGGAAAAGACGCTGATGCGCTTGTTCCAGCGCGAGACCGGGCTGAGCTTTCGCGGGTGGCGACAGCGAATGCGGTTGCTGTCGTCGCTGAGTTTGCTGGAGGAGGGCGACAGCGTGACCCATGCCGCGCTGTCTTGTGGGTATGACTCGACGTCGGCGTTTATTGCGGCGTTCAAGGGGTTGTTCGGCTTCACACCCGGTGAATTGTTCAAACAGTAATTGTGGCGAGGGAGCTTGCTCCCGCTGGAGCGCGAAGCGGTCCCAATTCAGTAAACACGCTGTATCAGGTATTCCGTGTTTACCGGTTTGCGACCGCTTCGCGGCCGAGCGGGAGCAAGCTCCCTCGCCACAGGTATCGGTTTTCGACCCGTTAGATCAGCGACCTCAGGTCCTGAAGCGACGAACCAACCCGTCCAGTTCATTCGACAACCCGGCCAGGCTCTGCGAGTCCAGGCGCGCCGAGTTCGCCAGTTCTGCCACCAACTGCGCGTCGCCATGGATCTGGCTGATGTGCCGGTTGATGTCTTCGGCCACCTGATGCTGTTCTTCCGCCGCCGTGGCGATCTGCGTGTTCATGTCGCGAATCACATCCACCGACTCACGAATCAGCCCGAAACTGCTGCGCGCTTCACCGATGCGGGTCACCGATTGTTGCGACACTTCCAGGCTCGCATGCATCTGTTGAGTCACTTGGCTGGTGCGCTTGGCCAGGTTGCCCAGCAAGCCATCGATTTCCGCCGTGGAATCCGCCGTGCGTTTGGCCAGTGCCCGGACTTCATCCGCCACCACTGCAAACCCGCGACCTTGCTCACCGGCCCGTGCAGCCTCAATGGCGGCGTTCAGGGCCAGCAGGTTGGTCTGTTCGGCAATCGAGCGAATGGTCCCCAGGATCGACTGGATGTCGTTGCTGTCGCGTTCGAGCTGTTGCATCGACTGCGCCGACTGTTCGATTTCCTGGCTCAGGCGATCAACGCTGGTCACGGCCGCATCAATCTGTTGCTGACCTTGACGCGCCTGGCGCTGGCCACTGTCGGCGGATTCTGCCGCCTGGCTGCATGAGCGCGCGACTTCGTTGGCGGTGGCGACCATTTCATGGAACGCCGTGGACACCATGTCCACCGCCTCACGCTGGCGCCCGGCGGCTTCAGCCATATCGCTGGAAACCTGAGTCGAGCTTTTGGAGGTGGCGAGAATCTTGGTCGCGGCACCGCCGATGCTTTGGATCAGGTTACGAATCGCCGTCAGGAACTGATTGAACCAGTTGGCCAGTTGCGCGGTTTCGTCGCTGCCACGGATTTCCAGGTTTTTGGTCAGGTCGCCTTCACCTTGGGCGATGCCTTCCAGGCCGCTGGCCACGCTGCGGATCGGTCGCACGATGACACTGGCGAAACTGGCGCCAATGATGGCGAAGAACACTGCCAGAACGGCGGCGATGATTGCGATCAGCCAAGTCAGTTGAGTCGCGGAGCTCATCACATCGTTTTGCTTGATCAGGCCGATAAAGGTCCAGCCCAGTTGCTCCGACGGCCAGACGTTGGCCATGTAGCGTTCGCCGTTCAACTCGACTTCCACCAGGCCTTTGCCGGCCTTGGCCAGTTGCGCATAAACTTCGCCGAGGCTGCTCAGGGCTTTGAAGTTGTGTTCCGGTTGTTTCGGATCGACCAGCACGGTGCCGGTGTTTTCCAGCAGCATCAGGTAGCCGGTTTCACCCAGTTTGATCTGCTTGACGATCTCGGTGAGCTGCTTGAGCGTCACGTCGATACTGACCACGCCGCCGTTGGTGCCCAATTGGTTGTCGATGGTGCGCACGGTGCTGACGTAGGTCGCATCGTCCTGGGCCCAGTAATAGGCCTCGGTGCGAAATGGTTTGCCCGGCTTGGCCTGGGCCGCCTTGTACCAGGGGCGCTGGCGCGGGTCGTAATTGTTCAGCTTGGCATCGTCCGGCCAGGACACGTAACCGCCCGCCGCAGTGCCGAGGATGGCATAGGCATAGGACGGATGGCTGTTGCCCAGGTCCTGCAGGAGGCTGAAGACCTTTTTGTCCATCTCGCCCTGGGGAATGCTCTCGGCGTTGGCGCTCATGTAGGTCTTGAGGCTGTCGTCGGAGTTCTTGATCAGCGGTTGTCTGGCCAGGTAGTCGACGTTCTGGCTGATGCCGTCGAAGAACAATTGCATCGCGTTGCTGACCTGACGAATTTCACGACCACTGCCGTCGACGAAATTCGCCTTGGCGTCACTGCGCAAATTCAGCACCACGAGGGTGGCGACCAGCACCACGGGCAGGCAGGCGATGATTGCAAACGCCCAGGTCAACTTCTGTTTGATGTTCATCCGCGCTCCAGATTTTTCTTGTAGGCCCACGCAGTGCAGATGACTCGCGGATTATTGGCAGCCGTAAACGTATTTGATCAACCCGGATCCCTGAGCGCGCCATCGTTTTTGTAGTCGGAACGATTGTCGGACAAATCACTCTGTCACTGAGGACTTCGGCTGAATTAATGGGAAATTGAGGCTTGGTGAGAAATATCCTACGAAGGGTGTGAATTAAGGTGTCAGCTTCTGTCGCAAATGCCCTCGCACCCCTTCGCCACACAGTGGTGCAGGCTCAGCTATGATCTCGGGCGGCCGATGACGACCGAAAGGAGTTGGCCGATTAATTCGGCACATTGTGTGCATCACGACGTTCATAGGTCGGCAACCCCTCCCCCGAACGAGTGGATTGCCGTATAACGAATGACTTTCGCGTGTTTGGTAATAAAGGACCCACAATAAAAGCTGATGAAGACTCCAAAACGCATTGAACCCCTGATCGAGGACGGTCTGGTCGACGAGGTGCTGCGCCCACTCATGAGTGGTAAAGAAGCAGCTGTTTATGTGGTGCGCTGCGGTAACGAGCTACGTTGCGCGAAGGTCTACAAGGAGGCGAATAAACGCAGTTTCCGTCAGGCGGCCGAATATCAGGAAGGCCGCAAGGTGCGCAACAGCCGCCAGGCTCGAGCGATGGCCAAAGGCTCGAAATTCGGCAAGAAAGAAACCGAAGACGCCTGGCAGAACGCCGAAGTGGCGGCGCTGTTCCGTCTGGCCGGTGCCGGTGTTCGGGTGCCCAAGCCGTATGACTTCCTCGAAGGCGTACTGCTCATGGAGCTGGTGGCCGACGAGTACGGCGATGCCGCGCCGCGTCTGAACGACGTGGTGCTGGAGCCGGACCAGGCGCGCGAATATCACGCGTTCCTGATTTCGCAGATCGTGCTGATGCTGTGTACCGGTCTGGTGCACGGTGACCTGTCCGAGTTCAACGTGCTGTTGACCCCGACGGGCCCGGTGATCATCGACTTGCCGCAAGCGGTAGACGCGGCGGGCAACAACCACGCGTTCAGCATGCTGGAGCGGGACGTGGGCAACATGGCGTCTTACTTCGGCCGGTTTGCGCCAGAGTTGAAAAAGACCAAATACGCCAAGGAAATGTGGGCGCTGTACGAAGCCGGCACCTTGCACCCGGCCAGCGTGTTGACGGGCGAGTTCGACGAACCGGAAGAATTGGCCGACGTCGGCGGTGTCATACGCGAAATCGAGGCGGCACGCCTGGATGAAGAGCGTAAACAGGCGGTGCGCGCGGCAGATGACGCGCCACCGGGCAAAACCGAAGAGCCGCCTCCACCGTGGATGCAGTGATCGGTTGACGAAAACCCGGCTTCGGCCGGGTTTTTTGTAAATGCTGATCCCTAAACACTGGAGATCATTTGTGGGAGTGAGCCTGCTCGCGCCTACAGTGGATTGTTCCCTGCGACTCCCACACTCAAGGACTGAATGTGAACCCCTCCACCCGCAATGCCCAACTGATCATCGCGGCCCGTCTGGTCTCGGACTTCGGCGCCTTTCTCAACATGGTCGCCCTGGCCACTTACGTCTACCTGCTCAGCAACAGCGCCATGAGCGTTGGCATTTTCCTCGCCAGCCGGGTGGGCGGAGGGGTTTTCGCCAGCTTGATCGGCACCTCGTTCTATCGCCGCTGGGCCGGGCGCATGCCGCTGATTGCCTTTGATTTGCTGCGCGCAGGGTTGTTGGGCCTGTTGCTGGTGCTGCCGGTCGCCCAGCAAGCACTGCTTTTACCGTTGATCGCGTTCGGCCTGGGGTTCGGCAACTCAATGTTCGCCATCGGCCTCAACAGCCAGTTGCCGCACCTGATCGAAGGCGAGCACTTGCTCAAGACCAACGCCTGGATCACCTCGGCCTCGTCGGCGGCCATGGTCGGTGGGAGCCTGGTGGCAGGACTGTTGGTGGCGGCCTTCGGCTTTGAAGCGGTGTTCGCATTGAACGTGGTCACTTATCTGCTGGCCGCGTTGTTCATCCTGCCGTTGCGGTTTTCCCGACCAGCATCCGATCCCGAACCAACCCAGCCTCGTAGTGAGTGGCACGCCTTGCGCCAGGGCTTGCGCAGTACGCCCGTGGTGGCCGCGATGCTCGCCGTGACCATGGCCGACACCTTGGGCAGCGCGGCGCACAACGTCGGCTTTCCGATCATTTCCCGGCTACTGACGCCCGAGTCGGCCAGCACCACGCTGGGCCTGATGCTGGCCGTCTGGGCGTGCGGAAAGCTGATCGGCGCGCGAATCGCCAGTCGCCTGAAAGGGTCGGACAATGCACACCTGGAGCGGCGATTTTTCTTCGGGGTATTGCTGATGTCCTGCGGTTTTATCCTGATGTTCCAGCAGCAGACCCTCTACGGTTTGCTGTTGTTCTCGTTACCGGCCGGATTGGGTGACGGCTTCTCCGAGGTCGGCCTGATGTCGCGTCTGCAACGTGAACCGGACAGCCTGCGCCTGCCGATCTTCAGCTTGCTGACACTGCTGCAAATGACCGGTTTCGGGGTCGGCATGTTGATCGCCGCGCCGTTCTATTCGTGGTGGACGCCGGGGGCCGTGGTGCTGCTGTTCCACGGCGTTCCCCTGACCACGTTGCTGGTGGTGAAGGTGCTCGCGATCAGGGGCGAACGGGTGACGCGCAGCAGCCCGACTCCAGGTTCTTGAGGATCGGACAATCGGGACGATGGTCGCCCTGACAGTGTTCGACCAGGTCCTGCAGGGTGTCGCGCAACTGACCCAACTCGCGGATCTTCTGGTTCAGCTCGTCGATGTGCTGGCGGGCCAGGGCTTTCACGTCGGCGCTGGCCCGTTGGCGGTCCTGCCAGAGGGTCAGCAACTTTCCCACTTCTTCCAGCGAAAACCCCAAGTCCCGGGAGCGTTTGATGAACGCCAGCGTGTGCAGGTCATCGTCGCCATAAATGCGGTAGCCGCTGTCGGTGCGGTGGGCGGCCTTCAGCAAGCCGATGGACTCGTAATAACGAATCATCTTCGCGCTCAGGCCGCTGTGCCGCGCTGCTTGGCCGATGTTCATCGATTGTCCTCCAGGTCCTTGGGTTTCCAGGTTTTCAACAGTAACGCATTGCTCACCACGCTGACGCTGGACAGCGCCATCGCCGCGCCGGCCAGCACCGGATTGAGGAAGCCGAACGCAGCCAGCGGAATGCCGATCAGGTTATAGACGAACGCCCAGAACAGGTTTTGCCGGATCTTTGCGTAGGTCTTGCGGCTGATTTCCAGCGCGGCGGGCACCAGTCGTGGATCGCCGCGCATCAGGGTGATGCCGGCTGCGTGCATGGCAACGTCGGTGCCACCGCCCATGGCGATGCCGATGTCGGCGGCCGCCAGGGCCGGGGCGTCGTTGATGCCGTCGCCGACCATCGCCACCACGCCGGTTTTTTTCAGTTCGGCGACGGTGGCGGCTTTGTCTGCCGGCAAGACTTCGGCGTGGACATTGGTAATGCCCAGCGCTTCGGCAACCACTTTGGCACTGCCGCGGTTGTCGCCGGTCAGCAAGTGGCTGCTGATGTGGCGTGCGCTGAGCTGTTGCACAGCGTGCAGCGCGCCGGGTTTGAGGGTGTCCCCAAACGCGATCAGGCCCAGTACCTTTGGCTCGGGGCTTTGTTCGATCAACCAGGAGAGGGTGCGGCCTTCGGTTTCCCACGCAGTTGCGGAGTCGGCCAGATCCCCTGCGCTCAAACCGCTTTCTTCCAGCAGCCTGCGATTACCCAAGGCCAAACGACGGCTGTCGAGCGTGCCGGCGATGCCGCGACCGGTCAGCGATTGACTGTCGCTAACGTCGGCCACGGTCAAAACCCGTTCGGCGCAGGCGTCCAGAACCGCCTTGGCCAGCGGGTGTTCACTGCCGCGTTGCAGGGCGCCGGCCATTTGCAGCAGGGCGGCTTCGTCACCGTTAATGGCACTCAGATGAGCGATTCGCGGCGAACCCGAGGTCAGCGTGCCGGTCTTGTCGAACACTACGGCGCTGACTTCATGAGCGCGTTCGAGCGCTTCGGCGTCCTTGATCAGAATCCCATAGCGGGCCGCGACGCCGGTGCCGGCCATGATCGCGGTCGGCGTGGCCAGCCCGAGTGCGCAAGGGCAAGCGATGACCAGCACGGCGACGGCGTTGATCAACGCGGTTTCAATCGGCGCGCCGTACAACCACCAGCCAATCAGCGTCGCCAACGCGATCAACAGAACGGTAGGCACAAATACCTGACTGACTTTATCCACCAGCTTCTGAATCGGCGCTTTGGCGGCCTGGGCGTCTTCGACCAGACGGATGATCCGCGCCAGCACGGTTTCCGCCCCCAACGCTTGAGTGCGAACCAGCAACCGGCCTTCGCCATTGATGGCACCCCCCGTGACCTTGTCACCGGGTTGCTTGGGCACCGGCAGGCTTTCGCCGCTGATCAGCGCTTCGTCGGCGTGGCTCTGGCCTTCGACCACTTCACCGTCCACCGGGAAGCGTTCGCCGGGTTTGACCATGACCAGGTCGTTTAGGCGCAAGGCGCTGATGGCAACGTCCTGCTCGCGGCCGTCGATCACCTGAATGGCGCGTTCCGGGCGCAAGGCTTCGAGGGCGCGGATGGCGCTGGCGGTCTGGCGCTTGGCACGGCTTTCCAGGTATTTGCCCAGCAACACCAAGGCAATCACCACCGCCGAGGCTTCGAAATATAGATGAGGCATGCGCCCGGCCGCCGTGGCCCATTCATAAAGACTCAAGCCATAGCCGGCGCTGGTTCCGAGGGCGACCAGCAAATCCATGTTGCCAGCCCCGGCGCGCACGGCTTTCCAGGCGGCCACATAAAAACGTGCGCCGAAAATGAACTGCACCGGCGTGGCCAGCGCGAATTGCACCCAGGCCGGGAGCATCCAGTGCACGCCAAACGGTTGCAGGAGCATTGGCAACACCAGCGGCAGGGCGAGGGCGATCGCCATGATCAACGCCCAGCGCTCACGGTGCAGGCGCTGCTGTTGCTGATCGGTTTGCGGGTGTTCGACTTCCCAGACGCTGGCGCTGTAACCGGCTTTGGTGACCGCTGCGATCAAGGTTTGCGGATCGATGTGTCCGAGCAGTTCCAGATGCGCCCGTTCGTTCGCCAGGTTGACGCTGACGCTTTTCACCCCGGGCACTTTGGCCAGCGCCCGTTCGACGCGACCGACGCAGGAAGCGCAGGTCATGCCGTCGATGCTCAACTCCAGACTTTGCTGCGGCACGCTGTAGCCGGCCTGCTGCACCGCGTCGATCAAGGCCGGCAGGCTGTCGCCGGGCGCCTGGACCCGCGCCTGCTCGGTGGCGAGGTTGACGCTGACGGCAGAAGCGCCGATGACTTTGCTCAAGGCACGCTCGACACGCCCCGCGCAACTGGCGCAGGTCATGCCGGCAATCGGCAGATCGAACGTAGTGGATTCGGACATCGGTCGCGCTCCCTGTAGAAGATGTCTACAGGATCAACCTTGCCATGCTGGCAAGGTCAAGCGCCATGTCTCAGATCAAAAGACCTGATCGTTCCCACGCTCTGTGTGGAAATGCAGCCGGGACGCTCCGCGTCCCATTTAAAAGCCCAACGCAGAGCGTCCGTTGAAGTGTTTCCCGCCGCAGAGCATGGGAACGATCGGTGTGGCGATTAGTAGTCGAGAGCGGTGGGCTTCAGGTACATCCCTTCCTGCGTCATCGCAATCCGGAACTTCAACACGTCCCCGGCCTTGAGCGTGATGTTCTGCGAACCCGGTGCGAGCATGCCCGGGTTGCAACCCGGTGCCTGGCCCGGCAACAGTTTGAGGCGCAGGGACACAGTGCCCGGCGGCAGGTTGAACGAGGTGCTTTGTTCCTGGAACAGCCGCGCCGACAGTTGGTCCTGGATGTAGACGCCGATCTCGCAGGAGGTCGCGACTTCGAGGCGCTCGCGAGAAATGATCAGTACGCCATAGTCCTCCCCGGCGGCTTGAACCGAAGGTGTCGCGGCAAATAGGCTGAGGAAGCCAAACAGGCTGAGAGCTGACCAGCGCATGGCTGAATCTCCTGAAGTCGAGTCATTGATGCACGCAGCTTGGCCGAGCGCGACACCGATTGCCAGCCCGGCAGATTTTGGCAGAACTTGACCTTGCCATGGTGGCAAGCCCGAGACTGCTCGCAACCTCATAAAAGGAGCCACACCATGCAAGTGTTCAACGTTCAAGGCATGTCCTGCGGTCACTGCGTCAAAGCCATTACCCAGGCGCTGCAAGCCAAGGATCCTGCGGCCAGCGTGCGGGTCGATCTGGCAGCCGGGGAAGTCGGTGTGGAAAGCGCGCTGACGACCGAGCAAGTGATCGCTGCGATCACGGAAGAAGGCTACGACGCCAAACTCGCTTAAGCCCAGGCACAATCCCCTGTAGGAGCGAGCCTGCTCGCGATAGCGGTGTGTCATTCAGCGTTGATGTTGACTGGCACTGCGCTATCGCGAGCAGGCTCGCTCCTGCAGGTTTTATATTTATCCAATGATATTTAATAGTTAGCGAGCTATCGGAATGTTCAAGGCGTCCATGCGCGGCTAGACTGTCGGGCTGCCGACCCATGCCCAACTGGATGCCTGATGAACTTCCGTACCATTTTGATTCTTGGCGCCCTGAGCGCTTTCGGTCCGCTGGCAATCGATTTCTATCTGCCGGCGTTCCCGGCGATGGCACTCGCGTTCGGTACCGATGAGAAACACGTCCAGCTGACCCTGGCCGCGTACTTCCTGGGCCTGTCCCTGGGTCAACTGGCATACGGACCGGTGGCGGATCGCTTCGGGCGAAGGATTCCGTTGCTGACAGGCGTCGGGTTGTTCACCGCGGCGTCCCTGGCCTGCGCGTTTGCGCCAAATCTGGAATGGTTGATCGGCGCGCGATTCATCCAGGCCCTTGGTGGTTGCGCCGGGATGGTGATCGCCCGTGCGGTGGTCAGTGACAAATGCGATGCGGTGGGCTCGGCGAAAGTCTTTTCGCAATTGATGCTGGTGATGGGCCTGGCACCGATTCTCGCGCCCATGCTCGGTGGACTGCTGGTCAACACCACCGGCTGGCAGTCGATCTTCCTGGTGCTGACCGGATTCAGTGCGCTGGCAGGGTTGGCCGTGGCAATCGGGTTGCCGGAAAGCCTGCCGGCCCACGTACCGCGTCAACCGCTGTCGGGGGCGTTGCGTCAGTACGGTCGGCTGTTGTCGGATCCGGTCTACCTTGGCCACGCCTTGACTGGCGGTATCGCCATTGCCGGGATGTTTGCCTACATCGCCGGTTCGCCGTTCGTCTTCATCAAACTCTACGGGGTCCCGGCCGAGCATTTCGGCTGGCTGTTCGGGACCAACGCGGCGGGTTTCATTCTGGTGGCGCAGGTCAACGCACGACTGCTGGCCAAGCGTGGCCCGGCATTTCTGCTGGTGCGTACCGTGTGGATTTACCTGGGGGCGGGCCTGACGCTGCTCGCCGTCAGTGCGCTGCACACCGAACAGTTATGGCCGCTGCTGATTCCGCTGTTTATCTGCATCGCCAGCCTCGGTTGCATCCTCCCCAATGCCTCGGCCTGCGCCATGAACGGGCAGGGCGCTCGCGCCGGCAGTGCGTCGGCGATGCTCGGGTGCCTGCAATTCAGCGTCGCCGCCGGAGCGGCTGCATTGGTCGGTGTTTTACACGATGGCAGCGCCGTGCCGATGGCCATGGTCATCAGCCTGTGCGGGATTCTGGTGGTGAGCGCGGCGATGCTCACCCGGCGTTTGCAAAATGCCCGGGCATTGGCGCAAACCCAGGTCTGAGGGCGGACTCAGCCAGCGGCGCGCTGTTGTTGGCGGTCGGGAATTTGATGGGGCGCGAGCAATCGCGCTTCAAGGGTCTTGGTGAAGGCTAGCGCTTCAGCTTCGCTGCGGAACGTAACAGCGTGTTGGTCCAGACGAACCTGCCACTGGGATTTAGCCACTTCTTTAATCAGGATCTTCATTGCTGAACTCTCCTCTCTTAAAAGATGTTGCGTAAAAGATTGCATCGCAGAGGTTTCGATTGTAGACCCGAATACGATCGTAATTGTGACATGGGTCAATTCTCGGACTGACGGTGTCGTCCATCCGGACGACACTTGTCTCAATCTGTTTCAGAACCCTTCGAGCACAATCTTGCCCTTGGCCTTGCCGCTTTCCAGCAGCTCATGGGCGCGTCGCAGGTTGGCCGCGTTGATGGTCCCGAAGTGCTCGCCGACCGTGGTTTTCAGCGTCCCGGTGTCGATCAGCCCGGCCACGCGGTTGAGTAAGTGGTGCTGCTCGATCATGTCCGCCGTTTCGAACAGCGAGCGGGTGTACATGAATTCCCAGTGCAGCGACAGGCTCTTGCGCTTGAGTTTGGTCACGTCCAGCGCTTTCGGATCATCGATCAGCGCCAGTTTGCCTTGTGGCGCCAATGCCTCGACCAGTTGATCCAGGTGATGATCGGTCTGGGTCAGGCTGGCGACGTGGGTCACATTGTCCACGCCTGCGCGTTTGAGTTCTTCACTCAACGGCTGGCTGTGATCAATCACCAGATCGGCGCCCAGTTCGCGTACCCAGCTCTGGGTTTGCGCACGGGAAGCGGTGCCGATGACCTTCAGCCCGGTGAGTTGGCTGGCCAGTTGCGTGAGGATCGACCCTACGCCGCCCGCCGCGCCGACGATCAGCAGGCTCTGGCCTTCATCGGTTTTACCTTCGCGCACTTGCAGGCGTTCGAAGAGCAATTCCCAGGCGGTGATGGCGGTCAGCGGCAGTGCGGCGGCTTCGGCGAAACCGAGGGTTTTCGGCATATGGCCGACGATGCGTTCATCCACCACGTGCAATTCGCTATTGCCCCCCGCACGGGCGATAGAGCCCGCGTAAAACACCTTGTCGCCAGCCTTGAACAGCGTGACTTCGCTGCCGACAGCCTTGACCACACCGGCCACGTCCCAACCCAGCACTTTCGCCGCGCCGCCTTCAGGCTGGACGTTCTGGCGGACCTTGGTGTCGACCGGGTTCACCGAGATGGCTTTGACTTCCACCAACAGGTCGCGCGGACCGGCAACCGGTTCTGGCAGTTCGATGTCTTGCAGGGCATTGGCGTCGCTGATCGGTAACGAGGTGTAGTAGGCGATGGCTTTCATGTGCGGCTCCTGAACAGTAATAGATGAAGGGATCAAGCCACGGTGCGCAGGCGCTTGAGGTCGAAGTGCTCGAGAAAGTCGCCGGCCTTGGCGCGGAAGTTCTGTACATGGGCGCTGGCGTCATGGGCTTGCAGGGCTTCGTCGCTGCTCCAGTGTTCAATCATGTAGAACGCCAGTGGATTGGCCAGGTCCTGATGCAAATCGTATTGGCCGCAACCGGCCTCGGCGCGGGTCGGCTCCACCAGCGCACGCAGGTGTTGTTCGAGGGCGTCTTGCTGGCCGGGTTTGGCAATGAGGGTGGCAATGGCGGTGAAAGGCTGGGACATGGTCGCTCCGCAAACGGGTTGATTTCGATGGGACAGATGATTGGCTATTTCTCTGCAAGATAAAACCCGCTAAAAGAGCAGTCTCTTTCAATATTTTTTTGATAATCGGGGCTGAGAATGCTGCGTTTCGATGACTTGCAGTTATTCGTCCGGGCTGCGGACCTGGGGAGTCTGTCGGCGGCGGCGCGGGTGATGGACATGTCGGCGGCGGTGGCCAGTGCGGCTTTGAAGCGCATCGAACAGCAACTCGGCGCGCGCTTGCTGGCGCGCTCCACCCGCAGTTTGCGTCTGACCGCCGAAGGTGAGGGCTTTCTGGAATATGCCCGGGCCGCCCTGAGCAATCTCGACGAGGGTCGTCGCTTACTGGCCAGCGGTCAGGATCAGGTCAGCGGGATTCTGCAGTTGTCGGCACCGTCGGACTTTGGCCGCAACCTGTTGCTGCCGTGGCTCGACGAGTTCCAGCGCGAGCACCCTAAACTGACCGTGCGCCTGTTGCTGGGGGACCGCATCGCCGACCTGTTCCGCCAACCCGTGGACATTGCCCTGCGTTACGGCGAGCCGGAAGACTCAAGCCTGGTGGCACTGCCCATCGCGACGCAGAACCGCCGAGTGCTCTGCGCCGCGCCGAGTTATCTGGCGAGGCACGGCGAGCCGCGGCATCTGGAACAACTGGCGCAGCACAATTGTTTGTTGTTCATGCTCGGTAGCCGGGTCCATGACCATTGGAGTTTCCACGACGGCAAACGCGAAGTCGGGCTGACCGTCAGCGGCGATCGCTTCAGTGACGACGCCGATGTCGTGCGGCTGTGGGCAGTGGCGGGGGCCGGGATTGCTTACAAGTCCTGGCTCGATGTCGCGGCCGATGTGCTCGCCGGCCGGTTGAAAGTGCTGATGCCGGAGTTGCTCTGTGAGCGCGCACCGCTGAATTTGCTGTGCGCCCATCGCGCACAATTGAGTAAGCCGGTGAACCTTCTACGGGAAATGCTTGCCAGCCGATGCGCTCTTTTAGGCAGTCAATTTCCGACAATATCGGGCATCGATCATTAGTCGCAGGCAAATAGCGAAATTTCTGTCAGGAACTATCACCACCCGCGCTTTCCCAAGGGCAGGAACCGGCGGTTAACCCGCTTATACTAGCGCCCGCCTCATGTACGCACCGTCGACCTCGCGATGGCGATGGCCTCACGGTCAAGCATCCGACCTTCGGCGCACCTGCGAAGCAATGGCATGGGGGAGAAGGGGCTTTGCCCGGCTTATGGCGGTTTCCGCGTCTTGGCCGACGACACATTACTGGTCAAGATGTCTCTGAGCAGCAGACGAAACGATTCAACAGGGAGTGAATACATGGAACATGCACCTTGCATCAGCCAGATCGCCACGTTGCTGGCTGACCCCAAGCGCAGCGCAATGATGTGGGCCTTGATGGATGGCTCGGCGCGGCAGACCGAAGAGCTGGCGCTATTGGCCGGCCTGTCACCGTCTTCGGCCAGTGCACACCTGGGGCGTTTGTCCGCCGGAGGTCTGTTGAAAGTCGAAATCCGTGGGCGCAAACGCTTTTTCCGCCTGGCCGCGCCTGAAGTGGGCGCGGCAATCGAAGCACTGGCCAGCGCGACGATGGCCAGCACGCCGCAGCCCGTCCCGGACGTCTTCAAACGCACCAGCCCCATTGCCAAACCTCAGGCGGCGCCATCGTCGTTGTTGCGGGCCCGACTGTGCGACGACCATTTGGGAGGCACCCTGGCCGCCGATCTTTACCAGCGGTTGCTGGATGCCGGCTGGATCGAGCAGTTCGAACAGCGCGTCATGATCACCCACAAGGGTTCCACACAACTGGCCTCGCGCGGGGTGTTCATCCAGGCCCTGGCTCATCGCAACAGTCGAGTGGCCTGTGCGTGTCCCGACTGGAGCGAAAGACGCCCGCACATGGGCGGGTCGCTGGGCGCTGCGTTGTTGCAGCTGTTCATGCAGTCCGGCTGGCTGAGCCTGCCCAATGATTCGCGCGCCTTGCAGATCACGGCCGCGGGGCAGCGGGAGATCCATCGATTCGCCAAGGAAACCGAGCTGGAAATGGCGCTTTAGAGCTGTTTGATTGACTGAGTCGCTAGCTGGCTGAACACAGAGCCTGTGGGAGTGAGCCTGCAACATAGACTCTCCCACAGGGGTTCTGCGCTAAGGCTTATGGTTTTACCAACCGCGCATCCAGGCTGTTTTGCGCCAAACGCTTGGCCTGATCCTGGGTCATGCCCAGGTCGGTGTACAGCGCATGGAAGTTCTCGGTCACATACCCGCCAAAGTACGCCGGGTCATCCGAGTTCACTGTCACTTTCACGCCACGCTCAAGCATGTCGAGGATGTTGTGCTGGGACATGTGATCGAACACCCGGAGCTTGGTGTTGGACAGCGGGCACACGGTCAGCGGGATCTGCTCGTCGATGATCCGCTGCATCAAACGCTCGTCTTCGATGGCGCGCACGCCATGGTCGATGCGCTGGATTTTCAGCAGGTCGATGGCTTCCCAGATGTACTCAGGCGGGCCTTCTTCACCGGCGTGGGCGACGGTCAGGAAGCCTTCGTGGCGGGCACGATCAAACACACGCTGGAACTTGCTCGGCGGGTGGCCCATCTCCGAGCTGTCCAGGCCCACGGCCACAAACGCTTCACGAAACGGCAGCGCCTGGTCGAGGGTTTTCTGCGCTTCGTCTTCACTCAGGTGGCGCAGGAAGCTCAGGATCAAACCGCTGGTGATGCCCAGTTGCTGCTCGCCATCCTTGAGCGCCGCCGCGATGCCGTTGAGCACCACTTCAAACGGGATGCCACGGTCGGTGTGGGTTTGCGGGTCGAAGAACGGTTCGGTGTGAATCACGTTCTGCGCCTTGCAACGCAACAGGTAGGCCCAGGTCAGGTCGTAGAAATCCTGCGAGGTGCGCAACACGTCGGCGCCCTGATAATACAGGTCGAGAAACTCTTGCAGGTTGTTGAAGGCATACGCCTTGCGCAGGGTTTCTACATCGCTCCAGGGCAGGGCGATCTTGTTGCGTTCGGCCAGGGCGAACAGCAACTCGGGCTCCAGCGAACCCTCGAGGTGCAGGTGCAGTTCTGCCTTGGGCAGGGCGTTCAGCCAGTCGTACATAGTCTTTTCTCATCAGGTGCAGATGGCGAGCATTCTACAGATGCCCGTAGAAACAATTAGCAAAACCTGACCAGCCGGTTCATCACACCACGGCCTGTTCCCGTCGATAGGCGTAGGTGTCGGCGAAGCGCGAGAGCAGGAATTCAGCGCAGGTAGTGGCCGGGTACTTCGCCGGGTGCGATTCGTCCTGGCAACCTGGCAGGCATTCAATGGGCGTATCGGGGTGTGGTTCGGCGAAGAACGGCATCGAGTAACGATCGATGCCCAGCGGGCTGATCACCCGGTGCGGCGTCGACAGGTAACGGTCGTTGCTCCAGCGGGCCATCATGTCGCCGAGGTTGACCACGAACGTGCCTTCGATCGGCGGCGCGTCGATCCATTCGCCTTTGACGTTGCGCACTTGCAGGCCACCGGCGGCGTCCTGGTACAGCAGGGTAATGCAGCCATAATCGGTGTGGGCGCCGGCGCCTTGCTGCTCCTCGGAGCTGGCGGTATGGCGCGGCGGATAATGGATCATCCGCAGCACGCTGACCGGTTCATTGAAGCGCGTGTCGAAGAAGTCGCGCTCGATGTTCAGCGCCAGGGTCATGGCACGCAGCAGGGTTTGGGCGAGGGCCTGCATGTCGATGTAATGCTGTTCCATCAGCACTTCCCAGCCGGGCATCGAGGGGTGGCGGTTGGGACCGCGCAGCGGTTTTTCCGCCAGTACTTGCGGGTGGTCGGCCGGCAGGTGCAGGCCCATGTCGAAGGTTTCTTTCAGGTCGCTGGGTTTGCTCGGGTCAAGTTGCTCGGTGGCGATGGCACCGTAGCCGCGATGGTGGCGAGTCTGGGTGATGTCGATCTTGAGCTTTTCGGCGGTGGGCAAGGCGAAGAAGCGTTGGGCATGGTCGAGCACGGCGTGGATGCGTGACGCGGAGATCGGATGCCCCTTGATGTAGAAAAAGCCCCAGTCGCGGCAGGCGCGGTCGATTTGAGTCGCGACGGATTGCCAGGCGGTTTGGTCAGCGCTGTAGAGCGGGGCGATGTCGATGATCGGGAGTTGGTTCATGCGCAATTCTCAAGAACGCTGAAAATTCATTGTAGGAGTGAGCCTGCTCGCGATCGCGGCGTGTCAGTCGACATTGATAGCGTCTGACACTCCGCCATCGCGAGCAGGCTCACTGCTACAGGGTTTTGTGTTGGGTTGGGGAGCTACTTCGGAATGTCGGCCTTCATCCCTTCAACGTAGTAGTTCATCGACGCCAGTTCCGCATTGCTCGCCGTCGCGCCCGTCGGGATTTTTTCGGTGCCGGCCTGATCCTTGATCGGCCCGGTGAACGGGTGGAAGGCGCCGCTCTTGATGTCCGCAATGATCTGCTCGGCCTCGGTTTTCACCGCCGCTGGCACCAGGTCGCTGATCGGCAGTTCAACTGTGCCTTCTTTCAAACCGCCCCAGTAATCCTGCGATTTCCAGGTGTGGTCGAGCACGCTTTGGGTCGCTTGAATGTAATGCGGGCCCCAGTCGTTGACGATCGACGTCAGCACCGCTTTCGGCCCGAAGTGCGCCATGTCCGAAGCGTAGCCCACGGCATACACGCCGCGGCGTTCGGCCGCCTGAATCGGTGCCGGGCTGTCGGTGTGCTGGAACACCACGTCGACGCCCTGGTCGATCAGCGCGTTGGCGGCGTCGGCTTCCTTGCCCGGATCGAACCACGAGTTGACCCATACCACCTTGATCTCGGTGCCTGGGTTGTATTTGTTCAGGGCCAGTTGAATAGCGTTGATGTCGCGGATCACTTCCGGGATAGGGAAGGACGCGACGTAGCCGATCTTCTTGGTCTTGGTCATCTTCGCCGCGAGGAAACCGCCGACGTAGCGACCTTCATACGTGCGCGCCAGGTAGGTGCCGAGGTTCTTGTCCTGCTTGTAGCCGGTGGCGTGTTCGAAGGTCACCTTGGGAAACTGCTTGGCGACTTTCAGGGTCGGGTTCATGTAGCCGAACGACGTGGTGAAGATCAGGTCGTAGTTGTCCTTGGCCATGTTGCGGATCACTCGCTCGGCGTCGGCACCTTCGGCGACGTTCTCCACATAGTTGGTGGTGATCTGATTGCCGAACTTCTCGGCCAGCGCCTTGCGCCCCTGTTCATGCTGATACGTCCAGCCGTGGTCACCGATCGGGCCGATATAGACGAAGCCGACTTTCAGCGGGTCGGCGGCGCTGGCGGTCAGGCTCGCGCTCAGACCAATAGCCGCGGCAACGGCGCAAAGCAGCTTCTTCAACGGACGTTTGTGCATGAATTCGAACTCCATGTTGTTGTGAGGTGGGCAGAGGCAATGCAAATTGCTGACCAACAGGACAACAAAAACGCCGAAACCGTGTAATGGCCTTCGCGGGCAAGCCTCGCTCCTACAAGAGCGACGCCAACCTGCAGGAGCGAGGCTTGCCCGCGAAGAGCCCGCAAGGCCAATAAAAGTGCACGTGTCAAACCTGCTGCCATCCACTGGTGCGCTAAGGTGTAACGAAACGTTAGCGCCGCCCCGCAGTCAGTAGCTCATCACCCTGATCGCTTCACTCGGCACAAAAGGCCCGCAATGCTCACACTCCTCAAGCAAGAAAAGTTTCTGTTGCTGGCCGTGATTGCCGCGCTCGTCGCTTATCCACTGGAACACTGGATGCTGCACAGCGGCCAGCCCATCGCGCTGACCGCTGGCCTGGTGCTGATTGCCTTCATCGTCGTCGCCTCCATGCGTGTCGCCCATCACGCCGAACTGCTCGCGGAAAAAGTCGGCGACCCTTACGGCACCATGATCCTGACCCTGGCCGCGGTGCTGGTGGAAGTGGTGATCCTGGCGATCATGATGAGTAACGAAGCCTCGCCAACCCTGGTGCGCGACACGATTTACTCGGCGGTGATTTTGTAGACAATGCTTTTATGGGGTCAAAAAGTGTCAATCCACTTAATTGGTTTTTTACTCAAGATATTGATTTTATTTAGATATTTTTCTGATTTTGATAGCTTACAATGTGATTTCTCCACGTGCACTGTGTCTAAACTCGGTGTCACGCCCGGTGTCAAGCTCCTTGCGCCTCAGCCACATTGAAAAGAGATGCCGGTCTTGTCGATGGGGAGTAAACCTGCATACCTCCTACCAGGTAGTGGGTACTGTTGTTACAGCCTCATTTTTCTAGACACACCCCTCTTTGGTGTCAAAGCCCTTAGGCTTTGACCTGCTCCTGCTCCTGCTCCTGCTCCTGCTCCTGCTCCTGCTCCTGCTCCTAGAAGCTTTAAAGCCCACTCTTGATTGGGAGTGCTCTTGCCTTGGCCTTCCTGACACACCACGATCAATGGCATACCCCGGAAGCCCGAAAATTTTGCTTGGTCAGTGTGCCGCGATCTTGTGTGAAACCTTTGGGATAAACTTGCCATCAAGGGAACGTCCTTGCTCCCGAGTTCTAGCAACCTCAGCGATTACCGCTATGCATCAGGCATATGGCGAAATGGAGAGAAACGGAGTTACGTAGGTGACGAATTCTGCATGGGGAGTGCGATGCTCGTTCCATCTTGGAGGGTTTGAGGCTGGCCGATGGCGTATGTTGCACGTCGTGATCATCAACCGCTCCTTGGCGCGAGAAACACCTACAAAGAAACCGCAGCGCTCCTCTTGAGCATTACCCCAAAATGTCTGAGTCTCAATACCGATCATGATTACAGAGTGGAATTCTAATCCCTTGCTTTTATGAATCGTGAGAAACCGAACTGCTTGATCGTTGGAGAACAGATCAAGTGCTTTCAGTAAGTCAGGTTGTTGCTCAAGCAATTTTTCAATCTGCTGTCTTGTATTCTTGATCACCTCGTTCAATCTGGCCTTTGCTTCATAGTCAGAAGAAAGTGTGGTCAGCACGGGTAGGCCGACGTTCTTTAGGAACGTCATCGTTAGATCCCACCATCCTGCAAAAGGGGCGTCAGATCGGGATAATTTTTTTACTTCCTTGAGCTGGGCCAGATAGAGACGCTCGAAGTTTCTCTGGAGCTCAGATTCACCGTCTTCGTCATTAAACGAAACCAGTTGCTCCATCAAACTGATCCACGCCTTTGGCTCTCGCTCGCGATACAGGCATGACAAATAGTCAATAATTAGGCGAGCGGCGGGCTCATTAACCAGATCCTGAGACTCATGCTCGTTTCGATAGGGAATTCCCTTGGCCGCCAGTTGCTCCATGAGAGGGGTTCCATAGAGGTCTATCTGCCTGGGAAACAGAATCGCTATTTCTTGGAGGGGGATTTTCTCTACATCTATCCACTGTTGGATTAGCTTGGCCAACGCGGCGGCTTCGCTGTGACTGGTGTCGTAGTTTCGGGCGAGGAGTTCGCCATCGTTTCCAATGATTAGGTCATCGGCCATTACAGCAGCAGGATCAAGCGTTCGAATGATTTCGTTCTGCATCCGCAACAGGCGAGGCTTGGATCGGAAGTTTCGATATAGATTGAGTGGCCGGGCGTCGAAGTCCTTCGCATACTCTATAAATATGCCATCCAGTGCTCCCGCCCAGCCCATGATTTTCTGTTTGGTGTCACCGACTGCGGTTAATCGAATTGGTTTGTTCATGAAGACTAGCTTCAGAAGCCCGTACTGTTCAGTGGTGCAGTCCTGAAATTCATCTAGGAATACATCAGCGTAAGTCTGGCAAATCGCGTTCCGCGCAATCCTTGAGTCGCTCAAAATCTTTGTGGCGAGTGGTATGAGCTGCGTGAACTTAATTTGTTTGCCTGGGATTTGTTCGTTGCCTATTGAGTAGTTGGGCACTAGAGAATCCTTGCCTGTGAGCACCGGTCTAAACCTGTCGATGATGCGCTTGGCGAACCCATGAAACGTGTAGCTGTCGAAGCGCGCAGCCAAATCAAGGCCGCATCTGCGACGAATCCGATCCTTGAGGTTTTTGCTCGCATCGACCTTGAAAGATATCGCGAGTATTCGCTTGGGATATCGACAGTTTCCGGTGCGTAGCAAAAAATCTGCACGCTGTGCCAGAACCTCCGTTTTACCAGCGCCTGGGCCAGCGGTGAGCGCGAGCGACTTTCCGAGTTCCTTCACAGCAAGAAGTGCGTTTGTTTCCAAGGTCAAACCATCGGCGACTTTCCATGCGTCCTCGCTAATCATTCTGGAATGTCCTCCAGCGCCGCAATGATTGCGTCAGCCATTCGGTTAAGCGATGGTGGAAGATTATCTAGCAACTCTTCGTCGGTTAGCTTCGCCAGTGCAGAGATATGCGCTGCTGGCTTGCTGTTCAATTTGAATTTCGAGTGGTAAGTACCAAACAACTGCTGCTCATCTGCATCGTATTGGTCGGCGTTATGGTGGTTCTTTCCTAGGACAGCCTTAAACGTTGACTCATCAGGATCGCTAGGCGAAACATCATAGGCGTCTGGATAGGCGATCAGCATGGCAAAGTCCAGATCCATAGGTTCTGAGAAGAAAACGTTTCGCTTCTCAAGCTCGGCGAACAGACTGACCTTACCGCCTTCGATCCAATGGTGAGTCCTGACTGGATGATCATCGTTCCACTTGGCCAGTTTCACATCAGGAAGTATTTTGTCTGGCGAAAACTTCACTAGCTGATTCTTAATGTTACTTACACGTCCCCACCCACCCTGATAGCGCGCGACGTCGAGATCTAGCAGGGTCACATAAGGTGTCTCCAGCGCGGATAGTAACCTCCAAAAATGATTAACGTGACGACCGCCCAGTGGAGCGATGGTCACCGCCGACTCATCAACAGGCGCGCCCTTCGCTTGAAGGATTCTAGGAAGGACAATTTCCTCACTGTCTCCTTCGCCCAGTACCACCAGCCTGGAGAAATAGACTTCTGGAAAAGCCTGCACAGCCTCTCGGACGAACTTATGGGCCTCATCTTCCTTATCAGGTAGGGCGATGCAGGTAACCTTGGTTGCACGGCTTGTAGTCAAGCGTAGATAGCGGATGTTCTCGGGAGCCACACGGCGGAGCATGGAGGGGGCGTGTGTTGCAATTATTGCTTGGGAGTCAGCGCCGCCAATTGAGCTATTGAGGGCATTCACGATGCGGCCAAGATAATGAGGTGAGAGGCTGTTTTCTGGCTCCTCCACTGCTATCAGAGTGAATGAAGGTGGCTTCAGTTTATCCGCGTCGAATGACTTGTCATTCCCGGTAAGGACTGCACGCCCGATAGCATGAGAGGACAAAACAAGTGAAAGATATAGCATCGACTTTTGCCCATCGCTCAATCGAGAGAAGTCGACGAGATTTTCGTCGTGCCCCGGCGAGAAAGAGACCGACATGTGCCTAAGAAGGGATTCAATTTCGGACGTTACGAAGGTGAGCTTGGGGTCGGTGAAAAAGCTTCCTTTATGGAGCCGCTTCCACATGATATTCAAGTTTTCACTGAATGCACTTACGGACTGGTTTCCTGATAGGCATTCACTGATCTGATCGGTGAGCCCTTTGATCCGCTCGCGGTCATCCTCCCAATTCACCGCCCGTAACAAGCGACCGAGCAAGGCATTAGCACCGTAGGTGATGTGGTCGGCAGGATCACGTCTGGCGGGGAGATAATGCATTTGAATGGTGTTGCGATGAGCCCGAGTGACTACTGCGGTCGACAATGGGCTGGCATCTTTATCAACGTCGAGGACATACACTAGAGTCTCTTCGATGTCCCCTTCAATCCCCATGGTTGCACTGAGTCGATACCTAACGCGAGGGATGCCGTCAGGTGAATCCAACCGCATATGAGCGAAATGTGGAGCGACCGTGGAGTTTTCTTCATCTTCCATCAGCTCTGGGAATTCGAAATCTGCTTCCAGCCACAGGTTCCGCTCCTCTGGTACCAAGTCCTCATCGGCAGGTACATGGAAGTCAGATCGCTTGATTCGCCGCAGACTCGGATCAAAGGCAAACAATCTGCAAAGCGCTTGAAGGACTGCAGTCTTTCCGGAGCCATTGGGGCCGATCAGGTAGGTGACATCCTCAAATGTAATTACCGTAGGCGCTTCACCAAAGGACTGAAAATTACTTAGCCGAATACTGTGCAGCTTCATTGCTCACCGTCCATCATCCAAGATGTGTTCGCCCCACGTCATGTTTGACCTGGTTAGCGCCTTCGACAGCCGAATGGCTCGGCCATCGGTGGCCTAGGATATGCGTATTGATCTAGAAGCTGGTAGTAGGCCAGCATTCCGACGCGAGTGATGGCAATCTGGCCTCTTTCCCGTCATCATGAGTCTAGGTGTATCCAGATCGAACTGGCCAATCTGCAGAAAAGGCCTCGGTGCCTCGCAATGGGCAATGCCAAGGAATGGAAAAAGTGCCGTCGTCCTCTGATTCGTCGCTTCCACTCAATGCCGTAATCGAAAAGCTTCTCGACGAGTCGCCACTCGACGACTTTGTTAATTGTGCTGTCGATTTATCGTCCGCTTCAGACACGCCGCCAAAGATCTCCTTGCTTCACGTCAGATTTCGAGAAGATATTCCTAATACCAGCTCTCTTGCCGATTTTCTAAGTAACCAGGCCGTAAACTACGCACTAAGTCGCCGGCGTCGGGACGCTTATATTGCAGAGTTGACCGCCGGTAAGAATGGTGATTTATCTCTAGCCAACCAAATCAGCAAAGCAGTAAGGAATGCGTTCATCCAGTTTCGGAAGGAATACCCATCGCGAGCAAGTGAAGTTGGTGAGGTGTTGGCTTACTGTGTAGCGGTTCATCATCTGAAAGCAGCTCAGCTTGTAGCAAAAATGTCCCTAAAAACATCAACAAATATGCCAGTGCACGGACTTGATGGAATCCATGCGGCGGTGAAGGATGGTGTTTTAAATGTATTTTTTCTCGAGTCAAAACTAGCTGGAAGCGCCGCTAGCGGTACTGCCGATTATGCAGAGTCTGTGTCAGGCTTTGGTAGTAGCAAAAAACAATATCTTCAGGAATATGGGTTGGTTAGAGACCTGGGTAACCTCGATGCGTTAAGTGTCACGGATAAAGAATATCTGATGGAGTATCTCGACGTCTTTGGCAAACCCAATGCCCAAAGACGAGAGAGATCTGTGGGGGTGGTTTGTTACTCTGAAACAAAGCATTTTGCTAACAAAGTTCCAGTCGATGACGGCCCATTAGATAAGCATGAGCTGCATTTTAGTGGGCTGTACTCAAAGGATTATGATCGGCATCACAAGAACGTTATCAATCAATTGGCCAGCCATGGTGTGGATCCAAGCAAGTGCCTGTTATTTCTTGTGGCAGTGCCGGATGTAGATGAGTTAAGGGAAGAATTCTATGATGCCCTAGGACTGCCTCCAGTTGCGACAGAGGCAATCTTAGCCATAACCTCTGTTGCCAAGGACGAGCAGGAATGAGCAGCTTCGCATCTGGACTATCCGCGCGATTTCTAAGTAATTCAAGTTTCCTGCAGGCTTTAGGTGACCTTCAGTCTGCTGGAGCTGCAAACACTCTGCCTGGCAAGATGGAGAGATCAAAGCAGGATCCTGATGAAGAAGCACTGGGCAAACTCTTATATTGTGCCTCCGTATTCGCTCAGTCTAATATTGAAAGTCACATGGGACTGGCACAAGCAATTGCTTTTAATGCAATGCTCGTCAGTCAAGACCAGAGCATTCTAGACCGTTGCACCAGCATATTGACGGAGCTGGGAAATTTTCCGGGTTTAAAATATGCTGAGCTTACATTCAAGTCTAAGTTGAATAGTTTAGTGGGCATGATTCAGCGTAATGTGGTTGAGCAGCTTAATACTATCCATGTTCACGGTCAGAAAATTGCATTAACAGACTATCAGAAAAGCGTATGGGATTCGTTGGAGGGAGGGCGATCCTTAGCGATTTCTGCCCCTACCTCAGCGGGAAAATCTTTCTTAGTAATCGAGCACCTTTGTCGGCGGGCCATCGCCACAGATAGATTTACTTTCGTTTATATCGCACCTACACGGGCCTTGCTTTCTGAAGTCCACATAAAGATTAAAGAACGTCTCGCAAGTGATTCAGGGATTCGTGTTACGGATATCCCGACTTTTGAACAGATATCGAAGCAGATTTTCATTTTGACTCAGGAAAGGTTCCAAGTATTGCTTTCCGCTACCTCTGTTAAGATTGACCTTGTAGTAGTAGATGAGGCGCAGAATCTGTCCGATGGCGCTAGAGGAATGATCCTCCAAGATTGCATTGAACAATGCTTTGATCGCGATAACCGTACTCATATTGTGATGTTGGCACCGGGCGCCCAAGGCTTTAAGGAGGCCATCGAAAGTCTCGGGTTACCTGAAATTTCTGAAATCTCCACGACTGTTTCCCCTGTTCTCCAAAATCGCATCGTTGTGACAAAGACTGTCGGCTTAAATCAGCTCGAATTCAGGCTTTTATCAGCCTACAAAGCAACGCCGATTGGAGTCATGAATTGTAAAATCGGGCTTTCCTCACCAGAAAGTCGTCTTGCCGCCGTTGCGTTGGAACTGGGTAGTGGTGGAGGATCTCTTGTTTATGCCAAGACCCCGACTGAGGCCGCAATCTTAGCGGGGATGATTTCTCTTGGTGTCACCGATCCAGATGCGATAGGTAAAAATGACGAGTTAGTATCTTTTATTAAAGATCACATTCATCCTGAATACCACCTTATTAAGATGGTCGACCAGGGCGTTGCATTTCACTATGGGCAGATGCCGTCCCTTCTGAGAGAGGCAATAGAAACAGCATTTCGAAAAGGGACTATTAAGTTTTTAATCTGCACAACTACTCTGTTTCAAGGTATCAATCTTCCGGCTAGGAATGTATTTATTAATACACCTGCTAGGGGCAAAGGCATTAAACAAAGTTTAGATCCTGCGCTTCTGTGGAATTTCGCTGGAAGAGCGGGGCGGATGGCCAAAGATATCGTGGGTAATGTATTTTTGGTTGATTACGATTCATGGAGCGAACAGCCCATGGATAAGTTTTCAAAATTTACTATCAAGTCTGCATTGTCTAATTCAATTACCAATAATCTACCTGATGTAATCGAGGTTCTCCAAGGAAAAGCACCGTCAGGAAAACCTCGTGATGACGCCCATAAAAATGCAATTGCTTCAGCTGGAATGTTGATTACAAAGGCTCGGCAAGGTGTCATTCAAGACTTCTTACTCCGTGTTGCGCCTGACTTGGGTTACTTGGACTCCCGCCTGGTTCGGGACGCGTCTCTGAGGGCTTCGGAAAAAATACTATTACCACTAAAAGTGTTAAGTTCGAACTGGACGCTTGATGTTTTTGCGTTAAATGCGCTTATGGCGTTTTTTTACGAAAAGGCCGATTCTGATTCCATTGGAGATGTGATTCCTAAAAATCCATCAGATCTAGGTTCGAAATCATTTGGCTTTTATCGCGACATATTTAATATCATGTTCAAGTATATAAAAGGATATGGTGGGAATTACGGTGGATACGTTTCTAGGATTGCCGTGAGATGGATGGAAGGTAAGCCATATCCTCTTATACTGAAATACGAGATAAAGTCAAAAAAAGACGAGATTCAGAAAAAGCGGGACATAGATAATATGTTCATTCGTACTGCTCCAAACTACAAGCCGAAAAGAATTGCTGCGTTAAATCCAAGCAAGGTAATCAAAGATACTTTTGATACCATAGAAGACGTTGTTCGTTTCCAATTGGTGCAGATGGGTAAGGCTTACATTGATATATTGAGGCATGTTCTTGTTCAGCGTGGATTGAACCATAGACTACCAGAGATTTTCGATTTTTCACTGGCGTTGGAGTTAGGCGTCAGCACGTTAACTGGTCGTGCTTTTCTAGAGCTTGGACTATCACGGATTGCTGCGGCGGAACTCCAGAGAATCTTCCCCGACAGCGATTTGGATCTCGCAGCAGCGCGGGCACTGCTTATGGATTTTGATCATAGTCCATTTGAGCTAAGTCAAGTAATTATTGATGAGGTTGTGAAAGTGCGCAATAGTATTTCGAGTGCGGAATTTATTTTTGAGTGAGTAATATTAAATACGGCCACGGCTTCTTTTTTGGCATCGCTGTTGATTGCTGGCTGCTTTTTAAGGCGCAGAGACTTTCGCAATCCATTTGCGACTTAGTACAATAAGTTTACGTATATTCGGTGTGAGCTATAAATTTTAGCGAGTCATTAGGTTTTTTTGGGGGGCTTCTGATGGTATTTGGCTGCCGGTTATTTATTGTTTGCGACTTGGATGACATTAGTCAGTAACCCGTTAATATCGAACATTGCCGTTGGTGTTCTGTACGGAGGTCGCGCTGAATTGCTGATTCAGCCGTCATGTGAACTTCACTCTGAACGCGAGGTATCACCTGGTGTCTAGTAGCGAAGCTGTGGAAGAAACTTCGGCAAGTGGCGCGTCGACCTTCAGCCTTTCTGACGTCCTTCTTGAGGGGCACGGCTGCTATTTCTCGGCTGTCGGTGATTCTCAAAGCTGATGGGCTTGCACAAGAACCACTTACTCATAAGTTGAAGGAACCTCGAATGGCCGGCAGCAGCCTGTTCGCACTATTGGATGACATCGCCACGCTTCTGGACGACATCTCCCTCATGAGCAAAGTCGCTGCAAAGAAATCGGCTAGTGTCCTGAGCGACGACCTTGCTGTGAATGCTGAGCAGGTTACCGGCATGAAAGCAGACCGAGAGCTACCGGTGGTATGGGCTGTATTCAAGGGGTCGTTGAGAAACAAAGCAATCCTGGTGCCTTGTGCGTTGGTGTTGAACGCACTGTTGCCTGCGGCGGTTCACTGGCTGCTCATGATTGGGGGAGCATATCTCTGTTATGAGGGCTTTGAGGCCATCAAGGACAAGCTCACGGCTAGTCGAGAAGATGGCACAGGCCAGCCAAGGAAACCTAAACCCAAGACACCAGAAGAGCTCGCGGCTTATGAAAAGAAGAAGATTGCTGGGGCGGTACGCACGGACTTTATCCTGAGCGCCGAGATCATCGTCATCACCCTGAATATCGTTACTGATGCACCAACGCTCCAGCAGGTTTTAACGTTAGCGTTGATTGCTGTCGTCATGACGGTGGGCGTTTACGGCTTGGTCGCTGGGATCGTACGCCTGGATGATGCAGGCCTTACCAAAGCCTGAAGTTGTGCCCATTGACAACAACCAAGTCGAAAACCAGATCAGGCCGTGGGCACTTGGGCGCTCCAACTGGTTGTTCGCCGGATCGCTACGCAGCGGCAAACGGGCGGCAGCAATCATGAGTTTGATCCAGTCTGCACGCATGAATGGGCATGATCCGTATGCGTACCTGAAGTACGTTCTTACTCGCCTGCCAATGCAGCGGGCGAGTGAGATCGCTCGACTGCTGCCGCATCAGTGGGGCACTGTTAATTTATCGGAGATGGCAAACTCGTTTTAGAGTGGCTGAAAGCGAAATGACAAAAGAGACGGCACGTTACATCTTGATCACAGGCGCGGCAGGTACCGGCACCTCGACCTTAGCGGATGCTTTAGCAAAGGAACTGAGCACAACTCACCTGGAAGCAGATGATTTTTTGTGGCTGCCGAGTAACCCGCCATATCAGCATCTGGCAGACAAAACGCAGCGAGGAGAGCGCTTGCTACAAGAAATGCGCTCTCATGGCCGTGCCGTGGTTGCCGGATCAGTAATGGGCTGGGGTCAACCGCTTGAGAATGAATTTGATCTTGTGGTGTTCCTTTATCTTCCTGTTGAACTCAGGCTAGAGAGATTAAAACGTCGAGAGGTAAAACGCTTCGGTCAAGCAAGACCGGAGTTTCTGGCTTGGGCAGCTCAGTATGATGAGGGAGGCGTCCCTGGACGGAGCTTGGCCAGGCATCAGGAGTGGCTGTCTGTGCTTACTTGTGCTGTCTTAAAGCTTGAGGGGGACATGTCCGTTACAGATCGGGTACGGCAAATACTGGATGCAGTCGACGGGCTGAACCACACACCGTCGGTCATGTGAACGCGTGTTGGCTATACGCTTACGCATTAAGCCTAAAATTATGGTTAATGTCCCATATGGGGAAACTCGACGGAGGACGTACGGGTTAGATAAAAAAAGCCCGCCAAGGGGGGGCGGGCTGTAAAAAGTCATGAGGATCAGACTCAAGTTTATACCACCAATTACGTCTAGCTAGGGCATCCGAAAAAAATGTCGCTGAGAAGGATTCAGTGCATGAATTTTCAGTACGTCTTAGCCCGCACAATCCTTCCCGCCTTCACCTCTGCCGCATAAGCCCTTAGCTTGTCCGCGTCGCTGTACAGCATGGACATCAGATTAAGGACGGCTGTGATATCCACTCCATCAATGCGCTCGGCCAATTTACTCAGTTCACCAGAGACAAGTTCCAAATTGTCAGCTATGTCCTTAAGGTCACACTTCAGTCCCACCGCAGGCTTTTTTGGCCCCATGACTACCTCGTAAAAATTCCTACCGCGCCACTTATTCGGGGTTGGCGCGCCGCACAATTGTTCCAGTCTTCACTTCTGCCGCATAGCTGCGCAGTTTGTCTTGCTCGGCTTCCAACATCTTGCAAATTTTGATAAGAAACGCCCGTTGGCAATCACTGGGCCTACTTGCCATATCTGTTAGCTCAATCACCGACCAACTGATGATCGCGGCAGCGTCCTCAAGGCCATAAAACAGCTCCTGCTGAGCGGTTCTTGGCCCGTCGAGCCCAGTTATTAGATCACTCATCTACGTCACCATCCGGATCATCGCGCAACCATTGACCTTATCCGCCTATTGCATGGCGTTAAGGGATGACTTCTTGAGCACTTGCTCCAGAAAAGCCTACTCTCGTGTTTACTCTTGGCCATCAGGCTACGGGTATTTTTCAGACTTCTTTTGGTTTTTGATTAGCGTAATCGCTACCGGAGTATTCTAATGGGTCTGTACGCTTGGCGATAAGGTCTAAGCAGTTTGGCGAACCTAAATTCCCTTTCTAGAACTTGCGCCCATGCTTCCCCTCGCGCAGTTAACACCTACGGTAACGCAATCGATCCGAACCATTCCTGTCCGGCGCAAGAGTGTCGGCGGCTGACCTTACTATTTTTCTATAGGCACTTTTACAAGGAATGTGGTTCCGCGCTCTCTGTCGGAGGTCACGTCTATCGTCCCCGAATGTGCTGCAACAATTTCGGAAGCGATGTACAGACCTAAGCCAAGGCCTGTGCTAGGGCCTAGATCAAGAGATGCATGCTGAGAGAAACGCCCCATAGGGTTGAAGATGAAAGGCAAAATGTCCTCCTGGATAGGTTCTCCGAAATTCTGGACGATGAAAACAACACTGCTGTCTCTTACCTCCAGTGAAACCCTGATTGGAAACTGCAAATCGCCATGCTGCGCAGCGTTGCTGAGCAGATTGGAAAATACCTGCTCCATGCGGGCGCCGTCGAATTCACCGCGAGCTGATTCCCCCACTTTGAAAGTGATGTCCGCGTTTGGGTGAGCAGTGCGTATCTCTTCAACTATGCGTGTGCAGAGTGGCCCGAGGTCGATATCTTCCTTTTTGACGGGAATCCCAGGGCCCATTTGGCAGCGTGTTAGATCCAGCAAGTCGCCAACAATCTGGCTGGCTCGTTTGACGCTGGTGTATATCCCCAATGCAATTTTACTCTTACGTACCCCCAGATCAACCGAGCGCCGCAACACATCGGCCCCCAGCAAAATGGCTCCCAGTGGCGTGCGCAAGTCATGGCCTAGGATGCCCAAAAATACGTTACGTGAGGCTTCTACCGCACGCGAGTAGCTAGCAATAGACTCAGCGAGCGCCTGGTCTATGGCTTCGTTGAAACGGATCATATCGTCCACTTCCAGAACTGTTCCTGCCTTCATCTGACCCAGCCACTGACTAAGTACGCTCGTTCTCAAAGCCCGATACTCAGAGACCATTTGATCCAGCGTGAAACCCGCCATCAGACGTGTGACCGCATGAGTTTCGGCAGCGGTTTCCAACTCATCCATAGGCGCATTGCCTTGGGCCTTGGCGATTTGCTCTTGCGCAGACTGGTATGTGCACAGGTCTACAGCTATTGCACGCAGCATCTGTTCGGCATGATCGCGCAAAGCCTTGGAGTCCAGTGCTTCGCCGGGTACCTCAATGGTTCTTGCGAAGTCTTCCCATGCTTGCAAAATCGGCTCAAGGTTCTTGATGATGAAGTCAGACAGGCGCATGCCGGTGATCCTGGTAGGGAGACGTGATAGAGGTCGAAAACGGGAGCGAAACAGCGTGTGCTGAATTAGAGCACTGATTCAGTCACTTGGCCTTTATGGCTGACATCGAGCCTGTTCCCTACCAAAGCAGATTGCGGTAGTTGCCGCACTCATCGAAACCTCCAAAGCCGGTGATCCTCGTCGTTTTCAGGCAGGGCGTATCAGCTTCGTTGCGAAGATTTGGAGTTGACTGGTTGGATATCATCAAGCTCGTCCCAGGGACGTGACTGCGCATCTGCTCTTGGACAGATAGAATTGTGGGGGAAGTCGCTGCCCCTATCCTGCTCAGTCTGTGTAGCTGTGCATGACCTACAAGTGACGACACCCTTTGAAAGGCTCCAGTTTTTGTGCCAAGCGATAAGTCGTTCTGAAGGAGACATGTTATTTCCGAGCTTGACTGGACTTGTACAATTTTAGTTTTTTGTACAGTTTTTGCGAGCGATTTTCCGCTTCTTCACCAGTAAACTTTTCCAGCAGTAGTACGAAGCTAATAGTAGTAAATCTTGATAATTTCAGAATTAACGAGGGGGGGTGTGAGCCGTGCTGGCGGCGGTCTGCTCGACGCAATGCATAACGAAAGGGCGTTCGATTACCTTTGACTTTGTAGCCATTGGGGTCACAGAAACTGCCGGGAGTCATCACCGGTACGGCGGGGGGCTTGGCTCAATGACTGATCCGGTGATACGCCTAAGTAAAGCATCACCTGCTTTCACATTAATTGTCTCCTCAGTCACCTGAGATTTCGAGCATTTCGCGAGCGGTTGAGCCACGAGTTTATGCGTTCCGATGGTGACGCCGAAGTAAACAATCTCACCGTTGGAAAAATCGGCGGCAGGCTTTCCATCAATGGACAGACGGATCATGCAGCCTCCGTCCGGTACGGAGTCGAGCATGACGACCAGTTGGGCATCAGATTTTTTTGAGTAGCCATACAAGCGTGAAGCCGGAACCGGATTGGCGTCTTCCGCTGACTTCGGCACCAAGGTGCACGCGGTGAATGAGCTAAGCACCATAAGGAAAATGATTTTCTTCTTCCTGTTCCCTTACTTATTACCGTCATCATCCTCAGGGCAAGCCGACGGATAAAATTTTTAATCGGTTTCCAGTCGTTTTGTCAAAATGCTCGGAGAGGGCCTCTCCTTGCTCTGCCGAGATACCGCCCGCACAGACCAATCCCTGAACGAACCCGTAAGCCTGCGCGCCACTCTTGATGGCTAAAATCATTGATCCAGCGCTTTCTATTTCAGCGAGTTTTTTCTCAGCTTGCTGACGGATGGGTTCAGGCAAATCTCTTATAGCCTCGCTCATGGTTTGCTCCGCACGCTATGTACTGCACCTCATCGGCAGTAAAGGCATCAATGTCATGTGATGTACATGACCTGAGCGAAGGAGCAGAGGTTCAAATTACCCCGTGCATGCGATCAGCCGAACGCTGCCGAAATGTCTTCAACGGAAGGAAAATAGGCAAAGGGATTCGAACAAAATTTAGATCTGACAGTAACGCTACGGCAAGGGGATATTGGCAATCTAGTCAGCCTGCCTGCCTGCCTGCCCGCACTCAGCGATGACCTGGGCTTTAAGGACTCGGAATAGGAACAGCGTTCTTGTGAAATAGGCATCCGCTTTAAAAGGCTAAATATGGTGTCCACTTAATTTAGGTGTCTCAAGAGACGGTGTCAGGAACCTGAACCAAAACGTTGTCCTTACTGGACTTCGTCTGAAAGGCATCCTCATCGCCAAACAGGTCGTCAACGAAGCGTTCTGCAACGTAGCTTTTGAGGCTCTCCTGAAATTCCTGTCCACCATGCTCGTCTACGATCATCCGGAGATCAGGGTGTGCTCTGAATAGACGTTCATAGAGCAACCCGTTCACGTATTTAACGAACGAGGTCTTGATACGAAGGCCGCCATCTTTGTGAATTCGGGACTTATCAACGACGGTGAAAGCTTGAATGGGAGCTCGGCCAGCTCGCTCAAGATCCGAGCACGGCGATCTGAATCCTTAGGCTTCAGGTTGCTGGATTTGATCTCACCTTTTTGAAAATGGAGTTTCCGGATTGCTTCAGCTTGGGCATAGGCAGCATCCAGATCTTTCTCTGCCACCAGAGTGGAGCACACGATGAAGAAGCCCGAGCTTCCACTCTTTGACGTATCAAGGTCGGAATTCCCGGATTCATCCACGAAGGCATACGTTCTATCCATGGGCATGCTCCATCAGCATCTGACTGAGCGCGGTAAATCGCCCAGTGGCAAAGTGGCGACCTCAATTCGTCGCAGTGGTAGTGCCTGGAGCGGGGCCTTCGCTGAACGTGTAGTTGATGACCACGTCATTGCGGATCAAAACGTCGAGCGTTTTCTGAGCGCCCGTAGTCGTCACCTTCATGGTGACCACGTAGCTCTGGGCATGGGCTGAGCCATTGGTGTAGGTGTAGATCCACTTCTCGTCAGTCTCGCTGACTGCGCTTTTGGCGTAGGGCTCACCAAACAGCGACTTCAACTCAGTGGTCGTGGTTTTTCCTTTGGTGATGCTCGCTACACTGGCCGAAGGAAAGTCTCGGCCTGCGGTGTAGTGCGACGTAGCGCAACCGCCAAGTGCGACACACATTCCCATAATTGCGATGAGCTTTTTCATATCCTTCCTTGATCGTAGAAAGCAGCAAATCTAGCTGGCATCGAAGCTAAAAGCCATCATGAGGTAAATCATCTGCTTTGGCGCTCTCACAGGAATCAGAGCATCTTAGGAATAGCCATCTAGCCCCTGCTTATCGACCTTGATTAGGTCTCCCTTTACGATGTGTTCCTGTCCAGAGAGACACTTCAAAGCCGCTTCAGGTTGAGACGCTGGCACTCACTTTCAGCCTCTAGTTGGGTCTGGTAGGTAGTCTTCAGGCGCAGTTTTTCTTCGTTGTCATAAATGTTGAAGCCTATAGGCGCAGTTTCGCAGTAAAAGCGCCTTCCGTTACGCATGGATCCCGTTTCCGTGGGGATTGCAGGAACAACAACAAATCTCGAAATCATCTTCACGCCTTCTTTAAGCACCTTTTCACTAATAGCGGCTATCCCCCTAAATTGGGCGCGCAAGAACAAGCAATCTTTGCTGGGTGCTCGCATGCAGTTACCAGTGAAAAGGGGATTGGACGCCCGATTGATTGGTGGCAGTCTGGTGTTCGGCATAGGTTGGGGAATTGCGGGGATCTGCCCTGGGCCTGCGGTCGCTATTCTGCTTACGGGGCGCTGGCAAATAATCATTTTCGTGTTGGCTATGTTGGCCGGTATGTATTTGTTCTCTGCACTAGAAAGCCGACGCATGTGTTGATCAGATGATAACCATGGAGGCAAATGACGGAAACACTGTCCGATACCTGCACCATTCGACCATAGCGATCTCACGCACTGTTGGGCTTAGGAGTATTTAATGTCCGATCTGAACGATCCACGCGTGTTCTTTGCCGCTGAGAGAACCTTGCTGGCGTGGAACCGAACCAGTCTTTCGCTTATGGCCTTTGGCTTTGTGATTGAACGATCCGGGCTACTGCTACAGATGCTCAAACCAGGTGCTTCGGTCAGCCCTGAAAGACATTTTTCCTTCTGGATCGGGCTAGCTTTTCTCATGCTGGGCTCATGGGTTGCATGCTGGTCATCTTGGCAGTACAAACGCGTCGTTAAAGCTCTGAAGCCAGTTGAAATCCCTGATGGGTACAGTATCAATTCTGGCCCTATAGCGAATGTGCTTACCGCCGTTCTGGGAGCCTTGCTCATGGCCTATCTTGCCATCATCTAAGCAAAGCTCAGCCCCGAAGCTTTGAAGAAAAAAGTGTTTATGGGCCCTCTTCTATTGAGATACCGCCAAAATTGAGTCGGCTTTCTGATTCACCAATTTCAATTCCTCGTTCATGGATGTCCTCCTCGGACAATCCGCGCACGCCAATCACGTCCTTTCTAGCCCGTCGTTCACCGGCAGCCTATAGGGTAAATTGAAGTTGGAATTTGAGGGTGAAGCCAGCGGCGGTCAATGCGCTGTGCAAGGACAGAGGTGCAGCGCGAGCGAGTCGTGCGACTCGAAACTGCTAATGCATGATAATCGAGTAGTGCCATGAAAAAAAAACATCACCATGAGCATCACCTTCAACTCCGAGTAAGCGAACTTGCACAGTTGTTTAACTCGATGGATCCGACACCTTTTCTTAACAAGGATCTTGATCGCGAGGCTGAAGTGTTCATCGAGACCTGGGCAGCAGAGTTTCCGTCGGACAGTCTGCTTCGTATCACAATCCACCTTGAGCACCTGCCAGCAGAAGGCGATCCAAGTGCGATCATGGTCGAGGCAATCCACAATTACTTTGATCACAAGGCAGGCCTCACGCGCAGAGAGTTAAAACACCTCCTTCGAGATGGCCGCATTAGCCTGGTGATCGGCATCGCCTTTGTTACCCTCTGCCTGATTGCAGTCGATGTCATTGACCAATTTGGTACGGGCGCCGTAGTCGGCATAGCGCGCGAAAGTCTGATGATTGTTGGCTGGGTGGCAATGTGGCGACCGCTGCAGATTTTTCTATATGACTGGTGGCCGCTTTTAAGATGGATTCGCGTCTACAAAGCTATAAGCCATGCACATGTTCGAGTAGTGCAGGGCAAATAATGCCTACCGCAAGCCGCAATAGGTGTGGGCCCTATGGTGGTGCGTTCCCAATTGAGCCAAGTAGGTGGTAGGTGCACAAGGTGGCCAAGGTAAAAAATGATGACTGCAATTTCATTGATGACCTAATGACTCGCTACTCAGTATTTGAGCATGCTCAGTCTGAAGAGATGCCAAGCAGCGGTCTTGAGCTGGATGTATTTGAAGCCGATGTGACAGCCCTGTACAACTGGATCACAGAGTTTGGATCTAGGGCCAGTTAACGTGAGTCATTGAGCAAGGGTCAGAATCAAGCCAAACCCTCTGATTCTGGCCTGCTCCTAGACAGCATGACCCGCCTCCCCCTTCCGGGGCAGGTCTGGGCTGGGACAAACAAGGAGTTTGTTGAAAAGTCTGATTGGGTCAGGGCTCGGAATTCGATCTACATTCCCAGCTCAGCCTCAAGCCGGGCCCCCTTCAAACTGGGCGGAAGCTTTCCGACCGGCATGGCCTGCAATAACCCATGTGCAAGATGCTCGGCGTGAGCGGAATAGATCGCGATCCTGCCTGACTCAACCGGCCTGTAAGGCACTACCGCGCCGACAGCGATTTGAGCAATCCTCAGTAAATTCAGCACGTCACCACCAACGTAGTCGCTGTCCAGATACTCGACAGTAGTGCGGGCGGGTGGCCGGGTTATTGTCCATAGTTCGACCACCACTTGATGGAGATCTATGGGGCCAAGGTGTTCCAGAGCAGCCTTCCACAGCAGTCCCTCCTGTGACATTTTCAGTCGGGTGCTGGTCATTTAGAGGTCATCCGGAAATCACGGATGTTCGGGTGTGGTTGTTTTCAGATATCTGCGAACGGTAGTTTTCGACAGCCCCAATGCTTCCGAAATCTCGGCCACGGATACTCCTTCGTTGTTCAGACGATTAGCCTCTGCAGCCTTGTCCGCCGCCCCGGATCGAGGTGGTCGTCCAGGTGGAAGCTTCCCAGCACGTGACAACGACTCCATCTCAGAATCGACGCCATCTCTTTTAATCTTATTCAACTGCTTGTTTAGACGCTTCAGCCCTTCCCGGAATGGTTCATTGGACTGCAGAGAGGTCGCCATGAGGATCAACGAAGCCGCCTCTACCTCCAGTAGCGCTGCTAGTCGAATGAGGACGTCAATCGTGATGTTTACTTCCCCACGCTCTATCTGGCCCCAGTAGGAACGGTCGATGCTGATCAGGTTTTCTTGAGATAGGCCTTTTCTTCTACGCACGGCGCGTACCACTACAGCTAGTGCTTCTGCCGCCTCCATGACTTTTCCTCAAGTAAATCGAGGATAAAGCCATATTGCGACGCACCATAACACGGGCTATGATCCGTATTGCGGTGCGCGCCGAGTTCTAAGGTCGGCCTTCCATGATTTAGATCGTCGCAAATAGCGCAACGCAGCACGCGTGCGGGAGGCCTATCCGCACGACGGCGAACGGCAACAAACAGGATTGAATTGTCAATTTCCTGGTTATTAATCAAAGGACACCCTATGGCTAGCGTCGAAGAACCCGACTTTATGAAAGGGCCACGAACGCCTCTTGAAGGCCTGTCGAGCAGCTCAGAAGCACGAGCGCTGGTGAGCCAACGCTTCCCCAGAAAGCCGTACTGCTTGATCACGGACTGGACAATATTTCGCATCGATGTCACGCCCGATGAGCTCGCCAAAGTTCATGCAGTCGGCCAGCTCCCAATGATCGTGTTTGCTCACAATGTGGTCGAGGACAGTCAGGGACGTTTTCAGCAAGGCGACTGGGTTCGCTCAAGCATGTGCACCAATTTCAACGACGGTGTCGTGTTCGAAACCAGAAACACCATTTACGCCTTGATCGGCCCAGGTCATGAACAACCTGCGAGCCTGAAGACTATTTTTTCCTTCTTCTAATCTGCGCTCTGTAACGCAGCCTCTTGAGACCCAAGGACATACGATGTTTAGAACACACGACGACGACATGCTCGGTCTACCGGGCATGTTTGGCGAAGGTCAATGCCACTGGCAGAAGGTATCCAGAGTGCTACGAACCCATTGGTATCACGTGACCGTCCAAGCAAAGTACCAAGACAGAATCACCGAAGCGGCGCTGATGGTCGACAACGAAAACCGGCTACAGCAAATTTTGATTGCCCAAGACGCCGAAACAATCGTCACCGATGTTCAGGTAGTCACGCCCGCCCACATGAATGGCACAAAAGGTTGGCGCATGGAAACTCTGACCAAGGTGACACTTGGTGAAGACGAGAACGAGTGCGTGGTGTGTCTAGTAGAAGTAGATACAGGCTCCACATACCACAGCTCCCACAATCCTGCGTTCCAAAGCAACTTGCTGACCAATCTCAGCCCGATTTTTCAAGCGGGCATGATCCGCGCAGCCTGAAATCCATGAGGTTTTCGGCACGGCATCAGCCTGGATGATTCCGTGTCGAACTCCTAGTCGCGCCATACGAGCGGTCAAAGGAACGCAATTATGCCGAACACGGTTGAAGTAAGTTTTCACGTAAAGCGCCATACAGATTTCGAACTTAGGCGAATCATCAAAGCTCAGGGGCAAGGGTTTGACGAGCCCGTTACCGCCTACCTCTGCGGAGTCGCCATCAGGGCGCGCATTGGCATAGGTGTCGTTTTTGGCCACAAACGCGAAGACCAGTACGGTCGGTTCGGCGATGGTCATTTAATCCGAACGTCAGACGTTATTAAGGTTGAACGCGAGGGACGATTTTGGGTGCTGACAACGGTGAACTCACGGTATGTGATCGCGACTTTTCAGCGAGGGAACGGGCGCTCAAGCCTCCGTGAATTCCTGAGTCTTTAACGGGGGCACCACCATTTGCCCCCCACGTGCTGCAGTGATGGACGTGCTTGCGTTCGCCATGGGTGAAGCTTCCTGAGTACCTCCAAGGTGGTGTAATGATCGTCAAGGCAGGCGAAATCATCTGCATAGCCTCGGGCATTTTCGAAGGGTACGACCGCGCTGGGCCATTTGTCGCTACGCAGGACTTCGACCTCGATTCATTCGTTGCAGAGGTAATGAAGCCGCTGACCGAGAGATGGGAGGTGTCGAGCTTTTTATCGGAAATACCAAGGATGCTTTTCGAATGCGGATTCATCACCAAGTTACCTTGTCGGAACATTCACCTGGGAGCGATGGGCGAAGTCGACATTCGGGAAGAGCAGGATGACCTTTAATGGCGACGCTTCAAGCATCTGACTAAAGCGTCATGATGGTAGCGATAGAGCTGAGATGGTTCGCACTACGCCAGTGATTTTGAGAACGCTGAAAAAGCAGGTAATTTCAGCGGATGCATCGGCCTCCAGGCTAAGGCGGCTCAGGACTACCAGACGCTGGCAGGGTTGGTTGCGTAGTCGTCAATTGCTAGGATAATCGGCGACTACTTGATCGGTACCCGTTAGGGTCTGACCTATGACCTGATACGGCTGTTTGGTTTGGCCGAACTCCATTCCAGGCGAACCAGCGGGCATACCCGGCACCGCAACTCCGACGAAGTCGGGGTGGTTCTTCAGGTCGAGAATCTGTGCTACCGGTACATGGCCTTCGACAAATTTTCCGTCAATCATCGCGGTATGACAGGAGGCCAAGCGCGGAGCGACGCCGAGGCGCTGTTTGACTTCGCTCATGTTGGGCTCGACATGGTCGCGCACGCTGAAGCCATTAACTTCAAGATACTTTATCCAGTCCTTGCAGCAGCCGCAGTTAGGATCGCGGTAAACGTCGATGACTTCAGCGGCTTGTGCCGCTCCGGTCATGAGTAGTGTCGTGAACGCAACAATTCGCAGACTGGCATTCATGGGAGTTCTCCTGTTTATAAAAAATGCTTACCGGCAGCAGCAACCGCCGCCGTTCCCGCCACAGCCCGAGGTTTTCTTACTCGCTACGCTTTCCACTGTCGCCAGCTGTGCTGGATAGCCCGCGTTCTCCAGGGCCGCAAGCAGCGCATGGTTGTCCGAATCGCCGCTGACCTTCACCCGTCCGGCTTGTAGATCCACTGTTACGTCACTGACTCCTTCAAGTGGGCGCAGCGCTTCAGTGACATGTTTGACACATGAGCCACAGCTCATGCCCTGGACTTGCAGTTCAACAGTTTTCATTGGTAACTCCTCACAACAAAACTGATCATGTAAAGACTGACGCATGAGGCTTTTCTGCGGCGTTGGCTTATCCTCAACCTTGCTGCCATGGCAAGGTCAAGCGGTCGTTTTCACTCAATCAATGGAAGCCTGGCGCAGACGCAAGGCGTTGAATACTACCGACGCCGAGCTCACGCTCATGGCCAGTGCGGCAATGAGCGGTGACAGAAGGTGACCGGTAAGTGGAAAGAACAAGCCGGCAGCCAGTGGGATACCCATGGCGTTGTAGAGGAAGGCGAAGGTCAGGTTCTGGTGCATATTTCTCACCGTTGCGACTGACAGGCTGCGAGCACGCAGGATACCGAGCAGATCCCCCTTCACCAGGGTGACCTGAGCGCTGTTCATCGCCACGTCAGTGCCAGTGCCCATGGCGATACCTACATCAGCGCGAGCCAGTGCGGGGGCATCATTAATGCCGTCGCCGGCCATCGCCACCCGGTGTCCAGCTTGTTGCAGAGATGCCACCAGACGTTCTTTATCTTGCGGTTTGACCTCGCCGTGAACCTCCTCGATGCCCAACTGGCGAGCTACCGAGCGAGCAGTCGTAAGGCCGTCGCCAGTGGCCATGATGACCTTGACGCCATCCGCCTGCAGACGCTCGACGGCCAGCTTCGTGGTGGGTTTGATGGGGTCGGCAACAGCCAGCAAACCCGCCAGGGCGCCATCGACTGCCAGGTACATGATGCTCGTACCGTCGCCGCGTAGCTTCTCGGCATGTATTTGCAAGCTCTCGGTGGAAACGCCCGCCTCCTGCATCAACGCGGTATTGCCTAGCATCAGGCGGCGACCCTCCACCTGACCGCTTACGCCGATACCTGAGGCTGACTCGAAGATTTCAGGTGTCACCAGTTTTAGCCCTGCGGCACGAGCCTGCTCGACGATGGCGTGGGCCAATGGATGCTCACTGCCCTGATCGAGACTTGCGGCCAGGCGCAACACTTCATCCTGAGTAAATCCGGGTACGGCCTCGACGCTATGGAACGCTGGTCGACCTTCAGTGAGGGTGCCAGTTTTGTCGACTATCAAGATGTCTATCTTGCGCAGGTTTTCGATGGCGGCGGCATCGCGAAACAATACGCCGCTGCCAGCAGCCTTGCCGGTGGCAACCATGACTGACATCGGTGTCGCTAGGCCAAGGGCACAGGGACAGGCGATGATCATGACCGCAACAGCGTTGATCAGTCCGAACACCCAACTTGGCTCAGGCCCCCACAGCCCCCAGCCGAGTAGAGTCAGCGCGGCGATAGCAATTACAACGATCACGAAGTAACTGGCAATCACGTCTGCCAGCCGTTGCATCGGCGCTTTTGAGCGTTGTGCCTGCACAACCATCTGCACAATCTGTGCGAGCAGGGTCGCTGACCCTATCTTCTGCGCTTGCATCACCAGACTGCCGTGAATGTTGAGAGTGGCTCCGATCAGCGCGTCGCCGGCCCTCTTCATGATCGGTATCGGTTCTCCGGTGAGCATCGACTCATCTACGGCGCTTTCGCCTTGTAACACCTGGCCGTCGACAGGTACTTTTTCTCCCGGACGCACACGTAATGTGTCGCCGCTGTGTACGTGTGTCAGAGGGATGTCTTCTTCCGTGCCATCGGCATTGATCCGTCGGGCAGTTTTGGGTGCAAGTCCAAGCAGCGACTTGATGGCAGCCGAGGTTTGCGAGCGAGCCTTGAGTTCAAGCATCTGGCCGAGAAGGGTCAGTGAAATGATCACAGCCGCCGCTTCGAAGTACACACCGATGCGACCCTCCATCATGAAGTTGCTGGGGAATACATCGGGGGTCAGGGTGGCCACGACGCTGTAAAGGAAGGCCGCCGCCGTGCCAAGGCCGATTAGCGTCCACATGTTCGGACTTCGCTGAATCACCGAACGCACACCGCGCACATAAAACGGCCAGCCAGCCCACAGCACGACGGGTGTAGCCAATCCCAGCTCGACCCAATTTTGCGTGGTGCCATGGAACAGCTCCAGGGCATGGCCACCCATAGCCAGCACGGTGACGATCACAGTCAGTGGCAATGTCCACCAGAAGCGCCGGGTGAAGTCCTTGAGTTCTAAGTTATCTTCTTCCTCCAATTCGGGAATCACCGGCTCTAAGGTCATGCCGCACTTAGGGCAGACGCCGGGGCCGATCTGGCGAATTTCCGGATGCATGGGACATGTGTATTCAGCGGCACCCGTTAACGGTTCTGCTGTTGTCTGAGGGACTGGTTCGATTTTCAGTTGAGATATTCGATAACGCTCGGGCGCTGCCCTGAAGGTCGTTTGGCATTTCTGGCTGCAGAACCGATAGTTTTGCCCCTCATATTCCGTGCTGAACTGGCTGTCGTTACTCACGGTCATGCCACATACCGGGTCATGGGAGCCGGTGGGTTGGGGTTCAGAGTTCTGTATAGGGCCGTGCTCTTGACGAACCTCAGGGGTGTGCATGAGCTAACTCCTGTTCGCATCCTTGGTTGAGACTGAGGTTTTTCCGTGATGACTGTGACCACCGTGGTGGTGCCCGAAAAAATGCATCAGCGGGCACAACAGCAAGATCATATAAGGCAGTAAACCCAGCATATGACCGTAGTGTTCTCTTGCCAGATAAAACAGCACGATCACCAGCAGCATGCCCAGCGCTATGCCGGGTTTGCTCCTCCAAAATGTTGGTGAGGTGTTAGCGGAATGTGGTGAATTCATCATGGTTCTGTACTCCTAAGGGAGTGCTGTTTAGTGATACGTCGTAAAGGTGCAACGGGCGGCAGTTTTACCCTTGGCATATTGGCTAAAGTAAAACCGTCGCTGCATTGCCTACAGGCTTGTGCGCGTCACTTGCTCATCGGCATGTTCATCATGCTCGTTTGCTGATCCATCATTTTCATCATCATGTTCATCATTCCCATCTCCATGCCGTCTTTGTTGCCGTCCATGCCCATGCCCATGCCCATGCCCTTGCCATGACAGTTCTTATGCATCATGGCCATGCTGTCCTTCATCGTCTTCATGCTCTCCTGCATGGCGGCGTGTCGCTCGGCAGGGGTCTTGGCGGCGGCTGCCTTGTCGTGTGCAGCCTGCATTTTTTGCATTTGCTCGGTCATGACATTGTTTTGCATCGGCGTAGCTGCTTCGCTTGTCTTGGCGGGCGCGGTCTGCTCCTCCGGGTGGTGCTCATCGACTGCCGAAGCGATAAGTGGGCTGCTCACGAGCAGGGTGGCGAGGATAATTTTCAATGTGGCATGCATGGCAATCTCCAAAGGGTGAGGACAACTCAGGTAATACCAAGCCGCACCAGGTTGGCGCAGTCAGGCAGCGCGCCGAAGATCGGCGCGCAGAAGGTCGGATTAATCGTTGAAACGGACGAAAATCAGACGTACAGGCGGTCTGGCGGGAGCCGGGCGCCGTAACGCAAGAAAGGCAGAAGCGAAGGGGTTGGCGGGATATAAAATTAGCAACGCAGGGATCAGGAGCAGAAACGTCCAACTGGACAGGTCAAATATTTTAAGAAGGAGCGACGGACTTATAGCTATCGCCGCATCAGCGCAATGCTGAAGGCAATCGAGAGCAGGAGCTTCGTGGTTATCGTGATCTTGCGCGGTGTTCAGCGAGACATGAGTTGTAGCCGGATTGAGACTGGGCTGTGCCAGACATCCCTGGGTTGCTGCCAGACCAAACGCTAACACCCACAGCACGAATGCGAGGCGTATGAACGTTAGCAGGTGATGGCGAAACCAGAACATGGAGAATCTCCGGTACTGATTAGCGGGTTTTGTTTTTTCAACATACAGCACATCGAAGTGCCAAGGTTGATCTACATCAGTTTATGCAAACGGGTGTCGGCTCTTGTGGTGTGGTCAAAATTGTATGGTCTACGTCGACCTTTCAGATGTTTACCCCTCTTTGTCGTCCTTTACTAGCATCTTGTGGTGCACCGCCCCTTTCACGATTGCTGAACCGCCCAGCTTACGGAAATGTAATCACCCCGTTTGCTGGCTTATGGCATCTTTCAATGTATCAAGCGCACTAGATATCCAAAGCGTGAACTCTCGGGAACACGCCAACGTGCGTGCACCTGACATCCGACTGACGGGACATGAATCGGTATGCATTCCAAAACTTCTCGGCGCACCTTTGTGAAAGGTCTCACCGCAGGCGGGATTCTCGGTGGCTTAGGCCTCTGGCATACCCCTATTTGGGCGGCCCGTAGCTTGGGCGAGACTAATGTCCTGTCAGGTACAGAGTTCGACCTCTTTATTGGAGAGACACCGGTAAATATCACTGGGAATGCCCGGACTGCCATGACAATCAATGGTGGGATTCCGGGGCCTCAGCTGCGCTGGCGTGAGGGCGATACCGTGACCTTGCGGGTCAAGAACCGCCTCAAGGATATGACATCAATCCACTGGCACGGGATTATCCTCCCCGCCAATATGGACGGTGTGCCGGGCCTTAGCTTCATGGGATCGAGCCTAACGGCACGTATGTCTATCAGTTCAAGGTCAAGCAAAACGGAACGTACTGGTATCACAGTCACTCCGGCTTCCAAGAACAAGTAGGTGTGTACGGCCCACTGGTAATCGACGCGAAAGAGCCCGAGCCGTTTGAGTATGACCGTGAATACGTGGTGATGCTTACCGACTGGACGGATGAAGATCCGGCTTCGCTGATGAAAACACTGAAGAAGCAGTCTGATTACTACAACACCCACAAGCGAACAGTCAGTGATTTCATCCATGACGTAGCTGACAAAGGTTGGTCAGCCACCGTCGCTGACCGCAAGATGTGGGCCGAAATGAAGATGCCTGCACAACCCCACAAATCATCAATCCCACAGCAAGCGATAGCTTTCGTTTGAACATTCGATGCACCTCGTCACGTTTTAGTGTGCGGTTGCACTGTATGCACTGTATGCACTGTATGCACTGTATGCACTGTATGCACTGGCCGTAGGCCAGGAGTCGTGCTTCCGCACTGGATGGAAGGTAGGTTAAGCGCAAAAAGCTCAGGTTACTGTTTGACGCTCAAGTAATTGCCGGTCGTTTTCAGTGAGATGGTCACGTCGTTGTTGCTGCGATTACGCCAAAACCAACCGTGGGTGCCATCAAAAATGGCGGTGAATTCACCTTTGTCACTTTTGACTTGCTTGCCCTTGGTGTAGCTGTGGAAGTAACCCTTTTCACCGTTGTAGGGCTCGCCATGGGTGTCGTAGTTCACAGGCCCACCAGCCGCAGACCATTCATAACTGACAGTCTTGTTCTTCAGCATTTCCAGTTTTATTTCTGTCCCTTCACCTGGCTTGAGCGTGACGGTCATTTGATCCGTCTTCAACGCAGGGTCAGGTGTCACCACCGGCTGAGCAGCAGGTTTCGCAGTAGGTTGGACTTGCGCAACCTGCGGAGCTGGAGCTGGAGCTGGAGCTGGAGATACTGCTTGCGGCGGCGCGGCATCTGCCAACGCCTCTTGAGCAAGGATGATCTTCAGTTCGCCCATCTGGGTCAGTCCCAGTGCTCGGCCTACACCGGTTGGATCAATGGCGTACTCCGAAGGCATGACCACAGTCACCAGCAAGCCGACCGCAGTCAGCAGTGCAATGACAGTCGAACGCACGAGTTTGCGGGTACTAGGCAATTCATTAACAGTTGGAAGCGGAGTATTGAACATGGTCAGAATTCCTTACGCGGAGACAAACAGGCCGGTGATCTGGTAACCCATCAGGAGGAAACCGGCACTCATCATGGCGACGTTGGCGGTATAGGCGTGGCGCCAGAAACTGCCGGTGCGCCGCCAATACCCCATCAGAATGAGAATCGCGCTGAGGGCCAGCAATTGGCCGATCTCGACCCCGACGTTGAAGGCGACCAGGTTCGGAATCAGGCCGTCAGGCGAGATTTCGTACTCCTGGATCTTGGTGGCCAAACCGAAACCATGGAGCAGGCCGAAGATCAGCGTGGCCACCTTGTTGTTGGGTTGGAAACCAAACCAGCGCTGGAACGCGCCCAGGTTATCGAGCGCCTTGTACACCACCGAGAAACCGATAATGGCGTCGATGATGTAAGAGCTGATGCTGATCTCAGCCAGCACACCCAGCAGCAGCGTGACCGAATGGCCTACGGCGAAAAGCGTGACGTAGAGCCCTACGTCTTTCAGGCGGTAGAGGAAGAAGATCACCCCGAACAGAAACAGCAGGTGGTCGTAGCCCGTCATCATGTGCTTTGCGCCCATGTAGATGAAGGGCAGCAACATGACGCCGGAGCTTTCCTGAATGAATCCCTTGTCACCTTCGGCGACGGCATGAGCCATCGCCTCGGGCATTGCGAGGAAAAGTGCCGCGACAAATAAAAACAACAGCAGTAGCAGGCGACGCGAAGGCGCAGTAAATGCGTCAACGCCGCTCATCGAGTGCGAATGCATAGATTAATCCTACGTTGCAGGGATCAAAGGCCGCAGTGCGGCCATGGTCAGGATGCGAACGAAGAACGGGGTGGCCGCTCGATCAAGAAAATCGGCGGACGGGGAACGGAGTAGCGCGGAGCATCGACCCGCATGGAGAGCTTCGGCTGCGCAGCCAAATTCAACGCGGAGGTGAGCTGTGGCGTTTCGTGCTGATGGTCAGGGGTCAACGGGGAGTGATAATGATCCGAGCAGCTCGCACACGACATCTCGGCTTGCTGTTCATGGGAGTGATGGGCGTCTTGCGCAATCTCCCAGGTCGGCTGTTTCGATGTCACTGACAACGTATAGGTATGCCCGGCCCAAGCCACAAACATGGCGAGAGCAAGCGCGATTACCACCGTTGTTGTCAGTATTCTGCTGAACATAACGTTCGGGTTTCAACTCGTTTTTTAGGGCTTTTATTCGTTTGACTGCATCCCCCTAGGGGGGATAGGATGCCAGCGTAATTCATTGAGGCCTGAGGCTCAAGTCATGAGTGAGCACGAACACGAACACAGCCATCCCCACACCCACCAAAGTCACGAGGCGATCATCAAGCGCCTCAAGCGAGCGGACGGCCATTTACGCGGCATCATCACCATGATCGAAGAGGGGCGTCAGTGCGTGGACATCGCTCAGCAGCTGCATGCTGTCGAAAAGGCTGTGTGCCAAGCCAAACGCACACTCATCCAGGATCATATTGATCACTGCCTAGAGGACACCGTCTCGGCGTTGAACAATGGCGAGCGCGCACCACTGGAAGCCTTCAAGCAAATCACCAAGTACCTCTAGGTCTGACATGCCCAACTTCGCTGAATTGCTACAACAAGGCGGGGCTCACGCCTGGCTGTATTTTCCGAGCGCTATCTTGCTCGGCACCCTGCATGGCCTGGAACCGGGCCATTCAAAAACCATGATGGCGGCCTTTATCGTGGCCATCCGTGGCTCGGTAAAACAGGCCGTACTGTTGGGCTTGGCCGCGACGCTGTCGCACACCGCCGTGGTGTGGTTGGTCGCCATCGGTGGCATGTACCTGGGCAAAGGCCTGGATGCTCAAACCACTGAGCCGTACTTCCAGCTAGCGTCCTCAGCACTGATCATCGTAATTGCGCTTTGGATGCTTTGGCGTACCTGGCGCGGTGAGCAGATGTTCAAGTTCGAGCAAGGTGATGATCACCATCACTGCGAGCATGACCATGGTCACCATGATGAAACTCATCGGATCGATACCGGTCACGGGCGCATGGAACTGTCGATCTTTGAAGAGGGTATGCCACCGCACTGGCGCTTGAAGGCGGTGACCGGGCATGCGTGGCCTGCTTCAAACGTTCGTCTCACTACTATCCGTCCAGACGGCAGCACTCAAACGTTTTCATTCGTCGAGCGCGAAGGTTTCCTGGAATCGAAGGTCGATATTCCAGAGCCTCATGAGTTTAGTGCTCGCTTGAGTCTTGGGCATGCGGGCCACTCCCATGATTACGATCTGACGTTCCAGGAGCATGAGCACGGGCACGCGCATTCCGAACTGGAAGGTCTGGAGTTGTCGATTGACGGCTATCAGGATGCGCACGAACGTGCGCATGCCAACGATATCCGCAAGCGCTTCACTAACCGCGAGGTCACCACGGGCCAGATTGTCATGTTCGGCCTGACTGGCGGTTTGATTCCGTGCCCTGCGGCCATCACCGTGCTGCTGCTGTGCCTTCAGGTTAAAGAAGTGGCGCTGGGTGGGATGCTGGTTCTGTGCTTCAGCATTGGCTTGGCGATCACCTTGGTGGCGGTGGGAGCGGCGGCAGCCATTGGTGCTAAACAGGCCTCCAATCGCTGGCCTTGGCTGGGCACCGTGGCTCGTCGCGCGCCGTACCTGTCCAGCGTGTTGATCATCGGTGTTGGCCTCTACGTGGGCTTCCATGGCTGGATCGGCCTGTACGCATAAGGCGCCGTCCGAGTGTTTGAACTCACCAGCTACGTTGGTCTGTTTCTGGCGGCATTCGGTGCCGCCACGTTATTGCCAATGCAATCTGAAGCCGTGCTGGTCTCGATGTTGCTCTCAGACCGGTACATCGCTTCGACGTTATTGGCGGTCGCCACCTTCGGCAACGTTCTCGGTTCTACCCTGAATTGGGTGTTGGGTCGCTCCATTGAGCGATTGCGCCACAAGCGCTGGTTTCCGGTGAGCGAGAGCAAGCTCGAAAAAGCCCAGCAATCCTACTTGCGCTATGGACGCTGGTCGTTATTGCTGAGCTGGATGCCCATCATTGGCGATCCATTAACGGTCGTTGCTGGAGTGATGCGCGAGCCTCTCTGGAGCTTCCTGCTGATAGTTACCCTGGCCAAGGGCATTCGTTATCTCTTACTGACCGCCGTCACCCTGGGTTGGGCATGATAATTGGCTTATTCGCGCTTGCTCTCGCCATATTGATGACCTGGGCCGGGCATACCTATACGTTGTCGGTAGCATCAAAACAGCTGGCCTGGGAGATTGCGCAAGACGGCGGTGTGTTGACCATGCTGGTGCGAGGTGGGAACTTGTCATTGGGATCGCTTGCCGGGTTTGTCACCCTGTTCGGCATCACGCTGCGAAACTCCTTCATGCTCATCTCGCACTACTCTCACCTAGTTAGTGAAGACGACATGACATGGGGCCCGGAACGGCTCGAAGGGGTGCCGCCGAACGACCTGTACCTATCCTGATGACCGCCGTGGTGACCGCTTTGGGACTGCTACCTTTGGCGCTCACCAGTGGTGCTGCTGGCAATGAAATCGAAGGGCCTATAGCTATAGTTATAGTTATCGTGGATGGCTTAGTAACCTCGACAGCACTCAATCTGTTGGTGTTACCAACCTTGGCTTTGCATTTTGGGCGCTTTGAAAAGCGCGTTGAAGAGTTTCCCGCTGACGTCGCACCTGCGTCATAACGGTTGCGCGACATATCGGCACCGACATTCTATAGGCCGCCCACGAATGATGACGTCCTTGGTCTTATCAATCATCGAGTTCCTGACGGCGCATCCGCATGTCGCCTATCTGGCGGTATTTCTCCTGGCACTTTCCGAGTCAATCCCGATCATCGGTGTCGTCGTTCCCGGTACAGCCGTGATCCTCGTGCTCAGCACCTTGGTGCCGAGCGGCGTCTTATTGCTCTGGCCGTTGCTGGTCGCTGCCACGTCAGGTGCCATCGCGGGTGATGGTCTTTCGTTCTGGCTCGGGCACCGATACCACCGCGAGATTCTCGGTCTCTGGCCACTGAACCGACACCCTGAACTGATTCAGCGCAGCGAAGCCTTCTTCACCCGTCATGGTGACAAAAGTGTCTTTCTCGCGCGCTTCACACCGGGCGTTCGAGCCTTCGTTCCGCTCCTCGCCGGCATGCTGGGAATGGCGCCCCGGCGGTTCTATACAGTCAATGTCGCGTCGGCGCTCGCCTGGGCGCCGTCGCATATCTTGCCTGGTGTGCTCGCCGGCGCGACGTTCAGGACTCTCGGTGCGACTGCAAAACCGCTCGCGATCCTGCTGGTCGTTCTTGTCGCGGTGGGCTGGGCGAGTCTGCATCTCGTGCGTTGGACGTTGCGTCGTGGCATCCCCTACCTCATCATCGCAGTGACGCGGCTGCGGGCTTGGGCAGGCACTCACAACACTTGGCTGAGCCGCAGACTCAGCAGCTCGCTCGATCCTTCACGGCCCGAAGTGCGGGCTCTCGCCTTGTCGACTGTGCTGCTCGTCGGTGCAGCCTGGCTTTTCTTCGGTGTCCTTGAAGACGTCGTCAGCGGTGACCCGTTGTTGCTTGCAGACAGCGCTATATACCGCGCCCTCCAGGGTCTTCGCTCAACGCCAGGCGATGCGGTGATGATCGCCATCACCGAACTTGGTGACTCCAAGGTCGTGGGGGCGGTCACGATTGTGGTCTTGCTATGGTTCCTGTGGAAACGCGCCTGGCGTACCGCTGGCTATTGGCTGGTTGCGATTGCCGGCGCTTCGGCTCTCAACACAATCATAAAAGTGGCGCTGCATCGAGCTCGACCCGGCGAGCTTCTCTACTCCGGGTGGAGCGCGTTTTCCTTCCCCAGCGGCCATAGCACTGTCAATGTCGTGCTATACGGCTTCCTCGCCTTCCTCATCGCGCGTGATATCCGCCCGGCATGGCGCCTAGCGGTCGCTCTTGGCGCAGCAACTCTGATATTTCTGATTGCATTCTCGCGCCTCTACCTCGGTGCACATTGGTTTTCCGACGTTATTGGGGGATTGGCATTCGGGTCGGCTTGGCTGGCGCTGCTCGGACTGTCCTACCTGCGACGGCAGGCCGGACGTATTGAGCCAAGCGGGCTACTCGCAGTCGGATGTTCAGCACTGATTCTCGCCGGAGGACTCAATATCTATCGTAGCCATGCGACTGACAGCGACCGCTATGCCGTCAAGATAGGAACTCCGTCCATGGCCGCCACCGATTGGTGGGCGTCGGATTGGCAGCAACTGCCAGTGCGGCGTATTGATCTGACTGGCGAGACGAATGAGCCACTGACTTTCCAGTGGGCCGGTGATCTGAAGGAATTGCAAGATATCCTGCAGCGCAACGGGTGGCGTAACTCGGTGGACTGGACACCGCTGGGTGCCCTGAATTGGCTGACCGTCCAGACCGACCCTGCGGGCCTTCCGGTTATTCCACTTTTCGCTAGTGGCCGCCTCCCTAGCCTTACCCTCGTTCGACCGAATAGCGATGCCGCACTTGCCGGTTCGCGCCTCGTGCTTCGATTATGGATTGTCGATTTCGAGCTAACAAACGGGCGAACTGCACCGCTGTGGATGGGCTCGGTTGTCGAGGAGCGTTTCTATCATCCCCTATCCCTCATCACGTTGACGTCGACACAGCCTGGTGTGGATGCGCCGCGCAGCACGCTAGCTGCCGCTTTTGACGATGGGCGGCTCCTACCTCGAACCGAAGGAATGGCAGATGGAGATTGGGATGGCAAAGTCCTGTTAGCTCGCCAGGGTGGGCACTCCTGCTGCGAAAACACTTTGCTCAAACGGTGAGTTGTTCGTTCAGAATCATTTGTTTTGCTTTTTGGTTGCGCTTACTGCTTCTTGAGTAACAGTAACAACAGAGCTGTTGTGGCAAGCAATGCACCCGTGAGGAAGATGCTGTCTGATCCAACGCTTTGCCATAGCCAGCCCGCAAGAACACTGGCGATCAGCATGCATACACCACTGACCAAATTAAAAATACCGAAGGCGGTGCCCTTGAGTTTTCCAGGCGCTTTATCGGCTACCAGCGAGGCAAGAATGCCTTGGCTAAATCCCATATGAAGCCCCCAGAAGGCAACGCCCAACATCATCGTTATGACAGAACTGGATTGAGCGAGTACCAGATCTGCCAAGACGAGCAAGCCCATACCTAAGTAGAGCAATTTCGTGCGAGGGATACGATCAGATAGCCAGCCGGCAGGATAAGCAGACAGCGTATAGAAAAGTGCCATTACCACCATCACCAGTGGAGTCCAGGTGTTCGACAGGCCTATCTGTTGCGCTCGTAATACCAGAAACGCCTCGCTGAAACGAGCAAGCGTAAACACCCCTCCAATGATGACGATCCACCAATACCCTGAGGAGAAGTCGTGAAGGACTTTCCAATGGATTGGAGATCGAAATTTGTGTTCGCTGGCGAGGTGTATGGGCTCTTTTACCCCCGTGACAATGAGCGCCACCGCCACTGCTGCCGGGATCACTGCAAACCACAGGACACGCTGAATATCTGCGAGCCATAACATCAGCAAGATGGCCAGGGCAGGGCCAAGTACGGCCCCTACGGTATCCATCGACTGCCGCAGTCCAAAGCAGGCGCCACGGATTTCCGGTGGCGACAGATCTGCGACCAGAGCATCCCGTGGCGCCCCACGAATTCCTTTGCCAATGCGATCCAGCAATCGTGCTGTAAAGACCACCTCCACCGAATGAGCTAAAGGAAATAGTGGTTTGCTAAGCGCGGCTAAACCATATCCAAGCAACAGCAATACTTTGCGCCGACCAATAAAGTCGCTAATGGCGCCAGAGAAAATATCTTGACGAGCATGGCGGTCGACTCGGCAATACCCTCGATCACTCCTACGGCCAATGCACTCGCACCCAATGTCGTGACCAAAAATACGGGTAGTAAGCTGTGTACCAGCTCAGACGATAGATCCATGAATAGGCTGACAAAGCCCAACGCCCATATCGTTCGCGGAATACGAAGACGCTCAGCGTTGGTGTGTGGGCTTTCGCTACTCATATTTTCTTCCTGTACTCATCGGTATCAAGGAGAGACTGAGAAAGCTGTTTAGACTTGCAGGCGAACCAAGCTCCCGCCAGAGCAGCCACTCAAACCACGACGATGAGCACCGCCGCCACTTTACTCAACGGGTGCTTCACAGATGCAAGTGAAAAAGCCCAACGCCACACTGAGTATTATTCGACTTTAGGCAAAATCAATGAAGCTGCCGTTGCCTCTGTAGCTCCCGCTTGAGCCAGGTGCTTGCCGGTTGTGCGCCTTCTGGACATCGCACCTCATATGCGCGGCCACTCATACTGCTTTTAGTGGCAGCAAGATCGATGAAGTCTTCTGCACTGTTCACCATGTTTTTACCTTCCAGATAATTCAGCTTTTTCTCCAGATGCGCCCGAGCCCGGTTTCCTGGGAATTCGATCCCGTTACGCACAAACTGACATTCACTGTGTTCGACAAAGTCCAGCAAGCCCTTTATCTCTTGAGTGGCTTGAGGTGTGGCTTGAGCCTGCGCATTGGTTACGATTGCGATCAGGCTAATACCAGCTGCCATCATCAATTGGCTGATCGGCCCAGCCGCCGCTCCTCTCCACTTTCGCATTATTCATCCTCGTCCTGAAAGTTGAATGAATGTACCTACCTTTAACTGATACGTACGGATCATTGCGTTAATCCGCGAACGAATTGTTCATCGACTTACCGTTCGGTTCTAACGGCGACAGCGAGCGGCGCGGGTGTAAGAGTGATAATGGCTGATACGACCCAGCATATCTCGCTCAAGAGCCGAATCAGCAGCCTGGAGGTCGCGGCTATGGGGTTCATCCGCAGATAACGCTGTGCTGACTGCCGTCTCAAGATCCTGCAAGGCTGAGTCAATCTGCTGCTTAGGCTTGCCTGGAAAGTAGTCGATGTTTGTAAGCTGATCGTAGGTTTTGCGCAGCTTGAGAAGCTGTTTGGTGGTGGCCAATGCGTTTTCAGGATTGAGATGCTCACGGCATTCTTCGATTTCTACGCGTACCTTGCTGTAGTCATCGCTACGGTCGAACAACTCGACAAAACGCTCACCCTGCGAATCGACCACCGGTAGGATGTAAGCAGTGCCATTGATGGAAAGGATTTCGTGTTCGACGGACGCCAAGGCTTCACGACAGACATTGGAGTCAGGCAACAGATAGGCACCATCTTGCAAAACCGCGAAGGACAGCTAATGGATGAAGTCAGTCATAGCCCCAATGCCTGCACCATTCTCGGGAACTCAGCACCATATGTAAGGAAAGTCACCCCACTTTTGGGGAATGCTCCGTGAAGCAATATGCATCTACCGTCCTGAAGTGGCCATTTCATCGCCAAGTCGTGGTGACCTACCAACTGGCTTAGTAATTGCTCTCATGTTTGTACTCAATATTCGTTGAGTAATCGAAAACCGGAGATTAGAGCCTTGTGGAAACGTCCTCTGCTCATCGGAGTTTCGCTTGGAATCGGAATCCTTACACTCGGTTTGGCTGTGAGTATTATCCTTATGCAATGGGAACTGAGATAACCTAGCCACGCAGCTGTGCAGGCGAAGTAATGCGTCTCGGCTGGATTGGCTTGAGTGATGCCTTGATCGTTTTTTAACCACTGAAGATCTAGAAACTGCATGTCAGAAACTTTATTTCGCATCGGTAATGTTGGCTTAACTTAGGATTTGTTTTATCGCCTTGGTTGGCCAATTGGGTCGACCGCTTCCAATTGTAAGAGCCATTTGCAGCGACTACACTCCAGCCTATGAAACGCTATCTGCGGTTTTGCATCATCTTCATGATCAGCTTGGCGCTTCCCCTCAGCGGGATGGCGGGCGTTCAGGCACCGACAGAACCGTGCCCAATGAAGACGATGGGCATGGCGATGATGGACGATATGGGGATGGACTGCTGCAACGATATGAAAAGCCCTTCCGAGCACGCCAAACCTTGTAAGCCGGGCCAGGAATGCAAGTCGGGCGGCATGCTGCAAGTCTCGATCTTCAAGCCTCCTGTAACCGTATTCAGCCCCGAAGTGATTTCCTTCTCCAGCGATTCCTTGCCTGTAAAGACCTCGTCCGGGGTTTGGCGACCCCCTCGCGTTTGATTCCTGTCCCACATTGAGCCTCATTCCGCATTAGCGGGATGGCATATCTGCGTGCATGTCTTATGAAGCGCGCAGTGGATCATCACAGGAATCGTGAACATGAACCCCAAGTGCTATTGCACAGGTTGGTCTCTCGTGGCCGGCTTGGCGGCAAGCATGCTGGCATTGCCGAGCTTCGCTGCCGCCTTAACATTCGATGAAGCGTTGCGGCTAGCCGAAAACAATTCGCCGTCACTGAACGCACAAGATGCCAAAATTCAGGCTACCAGCAGCGCGGCTATTCCAGCCGGTGAATTACCTGATCCCAAGTTATTGGTGGGTGTGCAGAACTACCCCATTGGCGGCCCGGATCGCTGGAGCATCGACCAGGACTTCATGACCATGCAAATGGTCGGGGTCAGGCAGGAGATGCCCAATAGCGACAAGCGCAAAGCGCGCATCGAGGTCGCCGACGCTGCCGTTGATCGCGCTGCTGCGGAGCGTAGAGTCGAACGTCTGAAGGTACGCCAGGCCACGGCATTGGCCTGGATTAGTAGCTACTCGGTTGAGCGCAAAGATGCGCTCTTCCAGGACTTCTACAAAGAAAATCGTCTACTAACCGATACCGTCCGGGCCCAAATTGCCGGTGGCCGCGCTCAACCCGCCGATGCTGTGACGCCCAAGCAAGAAGCGGCTCAATTGGCGGAGCAGCAGGACGATCTGATTCGCCAGCGAACACAGGCCCGAGCTGCCCTCAAACGCTGGATTGGCTCCACCGCCAATGACAAGCCTGTGGGCAGCTTGCCTGAATGGCCCGTCGATACCTCAAACTACTCCCATAAACTGCAACACCATCCCGAGTTGGCAGCGTTTGCACCGATGACCCGTGAAGCGCAAGCCAAGGTTCGTGAAGCCGAAGCGGAGAAGCAGTCGGACTGGAGTTGGGAACTGGATTACCAGCGCCGTGGCCGTGAGTTCGGCGATATGGTCAGCGTGCAATTTTCCTGGGATCTGCCGCTGTTTCCTGACTCTCGCCAAAATCCCAAAATCGCGGCCAAACAGGCTGAACTCAACCAGCTTGAGGCCGAGCGCGAGGCCCTATCTCGTGAGCACACCCAGCAATTGGAGACTGAACTGGCTGACTATGAGCGCCTAAATCGTGCCGTGCGCCGAAACCAAGAAAGCCTATTGCCGCTGGCCAAGGAAAAGGTAGAACTCAGCATGGCCAGTTACCGCGCCGGCAAAGGTGATTTAAACGCCGTTGTTGCCGCCCGACGCGAGCTGATCGAGGCCCGTCTCAAGCAGATCGACGTGGAAGAGCAGCGAGCGCTGACGAGTGCGCGCCTGTATTTCGCTTATGGGGAGGCCAGCCAATGAACCTTAAATGGAACGGGGCATTGTTGGTAGGCATCTCGCTGGCGTTCGGTATTGCCGGTGGTTACTGGTTCGCTCAACAGCGCATGAATGGGGTAGCCAGTTCTGCCCAGGAGCAGAGCCTCGACTCACCTGACGAACGTAAGGCTCTGTATTGGTATGACCCCATGTACCCGCAGCAAAAGTTCGATAAGCCGGGTAAGTCCCCCTTCATGGACATGCAACTGGTTCCTCAGTACGCCGGTGGCGCAGGGGATCGTGCGACCGTCAGTATCGATCCGAGTCTGACCCAGAATCTCGGTCTGCGTTTTGCAACAGTCACCCGTGGAATCTTTGACTTCAGCCTCGATGTGACAGGTGTCTTGGGATTCAACGAACGTGATGTCGCTGTGATTCAGGCACGCACCACCGGCTTTGTGGAGCGGGTTTATGCCCACGCTCCCGGTGATGTGCTCAAAGCCAATGCGGCGTTGGCGGATATCCTGGTGCCAGAATGGGCCGCTGCCCAGACGGAGTTCCTTGCCCTGAAACGCAACGGGGATGCTGACCTATTGGCTGCGGCCCGCCAGCGACTGCGGCTCACAGGGATGCCGGCAGCATTGATTACTCAAGTAGAGCGTGGCGGCAAGGTTCAGCCCTACCTGACTCTCACCAGCCCTATTGGTGGTGTGCTGCAAGAATTAAATGTACGTGCGGGTATGACTGTGGCTACTGGCGATACTCTGGCACGCGTCAATGGCTTGAGCAGTGTCTGGCTCGCCGTGGCCGTTCCAGAATCGGATGCCGGATCGATCACCGTGGGGCAGGTGGTCGAAGCGCGTCTGCCAGCCTTCCCAGGGACAATGCTCAGTGGCAAAGTCAGCGCGATTTTGCCCGAGACCAACCCGGACACCCGCACGCTTCGCGTGCGGGTGGAACTCCCCAATCCCGACGGGCGCCTCAGACCGGGTTTGACGGCGCAGGTACGCTTGAATCGCTCGACCGGGCAAAGTGTGTTGTGGGTGCCGAGCGAGGCCGTCATTCGCACTGGCCGACGTGCCTTGGTGATGCTCGCCGAAGACGCGGGCCGCTACCGCCCAGTGGAAGTGCACCTCGGGCAGGAAAGCGATGGCAAGACGGCGATAGTGAAAGGTCTGGAAGAAGGCCAGAAGGTAGTTACGTCTGGCCAGTTCCTGCTCGACTCGGAGGCCAGTCTTAAGGGCATCGTTGCAAGCTCGGAGGAAGAGTCACCGCCCAGCGCAGCAACCTCCAGTTTTCATGAGGCGGATGGGCAGATCGTTGAGATCAACGACAAAGAAGTCACGCTCGCCCATGGCCCCTTCAAGACGCTGGGCATGCCTGGCATGACGATGACTTTCCCACTCGCCAATCCGGCTCTGATGCAGGGCCTCAAAACGGGCGACAAGGTTCGGATTGCGGTGAGCCAGACCGATGATGGTTTGCGTGTTGAGCGTCTGGATAAATCGGGGAGCCAGCCATGATTGCTGCCCTCATTCGTTGGTCGGTGGCCAACCGATTCCTGGTATTACTTGCGACACTGTTCGTCACGGCTTGGGGCATTTGGTCGGTGCAGAGCACGCCCATCGATGCGCTGCCGGATCTCTCCGATGTGCAGGTGATCATCCGTACACCTTACGCAGGCCAGGCGCCGCAGATTGTCGAAAACCAGGTGACCTATCCGTTGGCGACCACCATGCTCTCGGTGCCAGGCGCAAAGACGGTGCGCGGTTATTCCTTCTTCGGTGACAGCTTCGTCTACGTACTGTTCGAGGACGGTACTGACCTGTATTGGGCCCGCTCACGGGTGTTGGAGTATCTAAGTCAGATACAAAGTCGGTTGCCAGCCAGCGCCAAGCCAGCGTTGGGGCCGGATGCGACGGGAGTGGGTTGGATCTATCAGTACGCACTGGTGGATCGCAGTGGCGGACACGATCTGGCACAGCTTCGTGCACTTCAGGACTGGTTTCTAAAGTTCGAACTCAAGACCCTGCCGAACGTTGCGGAGGTGGCTACTGTGGGGGGTATGGTCAAGCAGTACCAGGTGCAGCTTGATCCGCTCAAACTGGCCAGCCTCGGTATCACTCAAGCTGAGGTAACCGAGGCTATCGGCAAGGCCAATCAGGAAACCGGTGGTGCCGTGCTGGAGATGGCTGAGACCGAGTTCATTGTGCGGGCCTCAGGCTACCTAAAAACGCTCAATGACTTTCGTGCTATCCCGTTGAAGCTCGGTGCTGGAGGTGTACCGGTGAGTCTTGGCGACGTAGCCACGATCCAGTTGGGGCCGGAAATGCGGCGTGGCATTACTGAACTCGACGGCGAAGGCGAGACCGTCGGCGGCGTGGTAATTTTGCGTAGTGGCAAGAATGCTCGCGAGACCATTGCGGCGGTCAAGACGAAACTCGACGAACTGAAAAAAAGTTTGCCGGTCGGGGTGGAAATCGTCACCACCTATGACCGAAGCAAGCTGATCGACCGTGCCGTGGAAAACCTCAGCCACAAGCTAATCGAAGAGTTCATCGTCGTCGCGTTGGTCTGCGGGATCTTTCTCTGGCACTTGCGCTCATCGCTGGTGGCGATCATCTCCCTGCCTGTTGGTGTGTTGATTGCCTTCACCGTCATGCGTTACCAAGGGATAAACGCCAACATCATGTCGTTGGGTGGGATTGCTATTGCCATCGGCGCCATGGTCGATGCCGCCGTGGTGATGATCGAGAACGCCCATAAGAAGATCGAGGCCTGGCACGCGGCCAATCCGGGGGAAGAACTGAAGGGTGAACGTCATTGGCATGTAATGACCGAAGCGGCGGCAGAGGTAGGCCCCGCGCTGTTCTTCTGTTTGTTGATCATCACCCTGTCGTTCATTCCGGTGTTCACGCTGGAAGCTCAGGAAGGACGGTTGTTCGGCCCTTTGGCTTTCACCAAGACCTACGCCATGGCCGCAGCGGCGGGATTGTCAGTAACCTTGGTGCCTGTACTGATGGGCTACTGGATTCGAGGACGAATTCCCAGTGAACATCAGAATCCGTTGAACCGGTGGTTGATTCGGATCTATCAGCCAGCCCTGGACGCAGTCTTGCGTCGACCAAAGATCACGCTGCTGGTGGCGCTATTGGTTTTTGTCAGTGCGCTATGGCCAATGTCGCGCTTGGGTGGCGAGTTTCTCCCCCCTTTGGACGAGGGCGATCTGCTCTATATGCCTTCTGCCCTGCCTGGATTGTCGGCGCAGAAAGCGGCGCAATTGCTGCAACAAACCGACCGCCTGATTAAGACTGTTCCAGAGGTCGAACACGTCTTTGGTAAAGCAGGTCGCGCCGAAACCGCTACCGATCCGGCACCGCTGGAAATGTTCGAAACCACGATTCAATTCAAACCTCATCAGCAATGGCGCCCTGGCATGACCCAGGAAAAGTTGGTGGAAGAACTGGATCGAGTGGTACGAGTTCCTGGGTTAACCAATATCTGGATACCACCGATTCGAAACCGCATCGACATGCTGGCCACTGGGATCAAGAGTCCTATCGGCGTGAAAGTTGCCGGCACCAACCTGACGGAGATCGATGCCGCTACTCAGGCGGTCGAGCGGGTGGCCAAGGGTGTGCCCGGTGTCAGTTCGGCTCTGGCCGAGCGACTGACCGGTGGCCGCTATATCGACGTAGATATCGACCGCAAGGCCGCCGCCCGCTACGGACTAAATATCGCTGATGTGCAGTCCATCGTTGCCGGCGCTATCGGCGGCGAAAACGTCGGGGAGACCATTGAAGGTCTCGCACGCTTTCCGATTAACGTGCGTTACCCACGTGAGTGGCGTGACTCGGTCGGCAGCCTGGAGCGATTAACGATTTACACTCCGTTAGGCAGCCAGATCACCCTCGGCACTGTGGCGAAGGTCAAGGTCAGCGACGGGCCGCCAATGCTCAAGAGCGAGAACGCACGGCCTTCTGGCTGGGTATACATCGACGTGCGGGGGCGAGACATTGCCTCGGTGGTCGCCGATCTACGCCAGGTCGTCAATGAGCAGGTCAAGTTGCAGCCCGGCATGAGCCTGAGTTACTCAGGACAGTTCGAGTTTCTAGAAAGAGCCAACGCACGCCTCAAACTGGTGGTGCCTGCCACGCTGTTGATCATCTTTGTGCTGCTCTACCTGACTTTCGCCCGCTTCGATGAGGCGTTGCTGATCATGGCCACTCTGCCATTCGCACTGACTGGCGGAGCATGGTTTCTCTATCTGCTGGGATACAACCTGTCGGTCGCCACCGGAGTCGGCTTTATCGCCTTGGCCGGGGTGTCTGCCGAGTTCGGCGTAATCATGCTGCTCTACCTGAAGAACGCCTGGGCCGAGCGTGAAGACCTCGGCGACAACACTGAGCGTGGGCTGGTTGCGGCCATTCGCGAAGGCGCTGTGCAGCGCGTTCGACCCAAGGCCATGACCGTTGCCGTGATCATTGCCGGCCTTTTACCCATTTTGTTGGGCAGCGGTACTGGTAGCGAAGTGATGAGCCGCATCGCCGCGCCTATGGTCGGCGGCATGATCACGGCCCCCTTGCTTTCCCTGTTTGTCATTCCGGCAGCCTATCGCCTGATGCGTCGCCGGCACCTCATAGTTGAACCCATCAAGCCTCAAGGAAAAGTCGTATGAAACTGACCATGATTGCAGTTGCAAGCACCGTATTTGCGCTTTCACTTTCTGTCCACGCGGAGGATAAGCCGGGCATGAAAATGGACGGTATGGAGGGCATGCAGATGGAACAAGATTCAAAACAGGCTCAAGTTGCCAATGCCGAGGGAACGATCAAGGCTATAGATACTACGAAGAATACGGTGACCATCTCCCACGGAGCGGTTCCAGCCGTGAAGTGGCCTCCAATGACAATGGCCTTTTCAGTGACGAAAGATCAGCTGACAGGGCTGACGGCTGGAGACCGTGTAACGTTTTCCTTTCGGCTAGACGGCGGCAAAGCCGCAATCGTTTCCATTAAAAAATAAGACCGTAACGAGCAAGAATTACCGGCGCGCTCTGCCGTGCCGGTTGGAAATCTATTCATTGCTGGCTTTGACCCCCGCGTTCCCGACTCCCTTGGTCTACCTTGAAGAGGAATGATGTGATCAACGTCATGTTTAGTACCTGTCACGGCTGAAAGACGCTTGGCCTCAGTGTAAAAGGCGTCAATTGCCTCATGGTCAGCCCAAGACGGCGTGGTGTTCTGCAACGCTATCCTTTGCTTCAGAGCATTCCACTTAAGAATGTCCTTGCGCCTTTGCACTCTTAACAACGCATCGGTGTCCCCTGCGACAGCCCACAGGACATCATCTCGTTCGAACTGTCGCATGGCGTCGATTAAACGTCCTCTCTCATCGCAGTTCCGGTCAGAATGGAAAATCCAGTTTTTTCTGCACCGCAAATTCGCCTGGTGCTTTACCTCGTTCGAAAGCAATCAAATACGACATCTGGACAGTCAAGGGCTTCGCTTCTGACTGCTCGCCAGACATCTTCAGATGTACCTTGCGAGTCGCATATTGAATCGATACCTCAAGCCCTTGTAGTTCATCGATCAGCTCCTGCATCTCGTCGTACACAGCAAATTTGGCGCTTTCTGAGTAATCGCTGGCGCAGTCCCTATAGTCGCGAAAATAGTCCACGAGCGACGCAAAGACCTCGTGGGCATCACGCTGCATTTCAAATCCGGGTTGGGAAATATCCACTGTGGAGCTTTCCGCAAGCTTAGCGAGCTGGTGTCCAGTCGACAGAGGCAGTGCCGGTAAGGTGATGTAGTCGCGCTCAATACGGGCTTTCTCTACTCTCAATTCCTCTTCCGTGGGGATGTCGAAGGGCTTGTTGAAGGCGTCGATGTCTTCGATCTCGAAAGCAGCTGCGAGCGCACGTCGAGTATCAGTGCTTGCCGACTTGGCATTCTCAACGCGCTGTACAGTCCGTACATTCAAGCCTGCAAGCTCGGCCAGAGTCTCCTGTGACCATTGAAACACTTCCCGCATTTTGCGGATGAGAGCGGCGAATTCTTCGAGATTCAACACGCGAGGTTGGCCAGACGAGGTGTACGTATTCATTTTTAAGCTCCATGAGATGGTTGGTGCGGCTCATGATGAAGAAGCTGCTGATGACACAACACGACAGGAACCCGACAGAGAACCGACAAGGCCTGAGGCTCTGCTGAGGTTACGAGGAATTGAAGCTGGCTGCAGACACTTGCACCTCTCCGCTCAGCGTAGTCGTGATAACGTCGTCCGAGCCCGTGATCCTAGTGCGGGCCGGGGAATGACAATCACCTACCAGGACAACGAAATGGACATTCGGTACTTCCTTGAACAGCGGCTGGCTTTTATCAAGCAGCTCTATCTAAATGGGGCCAGCCCGTTTGAAGATCGCAAAAGGAAAATTGAGAGCGAGGAAGCCCCCTTCATCCCGCCCTATAGCGAAGATGGGGAGCCTGCATATTTGAATGAATGGCTAGAAGCTGATTCGTCAGTGCAGGTGCTGGGTAGCGCATGCTTATCAATGATTGCTGCGTCGCTACACTTATACTTCAAAGAATGGGAGCGTCTGCTTGGGTCTGCTCCTGGGCCTTCACTCAAATCAGAATTCAAAAATGGCGGATGGCCAAATGGCTACAGGGCATTCTACCTGGCCCATGGTTCAGACCGGTTTGAGGATGGCCCATTCGATTTCGCTTTGATTGAAGAACTCGTGCTGGCGAGGAATAGCATCCAACATCCCGACTCACTGATCTTCGAGACATCTCGATACTCTGACGATGCGCTCCAAAAGCTGCCAAGCCCTTTCTTTGTAAGTGATCGAGAGAAAAGTTTGATTGAGGAGGCCGATGGAGAGAGCCGGCAATGGTTATACCGCCCCCATATTCACATCACTACCGAGAAATTTCTGCATGCTGTTTCTCAGGTATCTGCATTCGTGAAGTGGCTGGAGGATCAAGGGGAAACCATGATGCATAAGCGTTATCTTGAGCGAAAACGTCAACGCGAGATAAACGCTGGCTCCAATCCTTTCTAGCTCCCGCCAGAGGCTTCTTTCCCCATTTAAATCTGAAGCAATGGTTGGTCAGAACGAATCCAAATGACCAGCAAGGTCGAATAAATACTCAAGGGATCCTTTGTGCCTTCAACTTTAGTACACATTATTACCCGCGACCGGGGCGCGCAGGCCTATACCGATTACGCAAAGTTTCAAATTACCGATCCTGATGTAATCGTTAGCGCCGCTAGGCAAACGCTAGATTCGATCCCTCCATCATTTGGTTCTTGCGTCATGGTCAGTGCTGGCTTCACTGCCATTCTCAAATCTCAAGGGATACCCGCAGTTGTCGTCCTCGGAGACCTACTGATTAACGGTCAGTATGCTTTTGAATGCCGGGGGAACATTCCAGGGGCAACCTATGAGGGAGAGTTTGTGGAAGCCAAGTGGGACGGTCACGCCTGGGTAATGCTCGCAGGTGTGCTCTGCGACCTGTCGATCTTCCGAAGCGCCTACGCCACTCAAACGCCAAGCAACCTCAAAACTTTCATCAGCGAGCAGTTCGGTGAGGGCAAGGGAGCACTGATGTGTCCCCACGATAGCTTGCCGGTCGGCATGCAATTTGTGCCCAAATTTGCTCTCAGTGACGCTCAGATTCTGGGGATTCTGGATGGTTTGTCCAGACAAACACTTGAGAGCTAAGTGACGAAATTCTACATGGCATTCCCAGTTGAGCTGGGAGCTGAAGATGGCTAGAACCTAAGAGCGGCGCTGACTTCACTGCGATTTTAGCCAGGCCTTCTTTTTTTTTGCAGTCTGCCCATTTCGAGAAGCTTCGGTTTTCCTAAACCTAACAACATTAGGAGCTCTTGCCTGTCCCCAGGTGAGGGAAACCAATCAGCCACTTCAACATAGTAGTGGACGGCCTCGCTCAGTGCCCACCTCACAATGATATCCGCTGCTGCTCGATAGTTATCTGCCATGAAGAGCCGTCGATCCTCTGCAAACTAACCACGCTTATCGGGAGCGGTGGATCCAGCCAAGGGCAAATTCAGCTAGGCTTCGCGCATCGGTTACTCACGGACGATACCCATGCTAAATAACTCTGACGCCAACATAGCCACAGCGGACGCCCTCACACTGCTCCTGCACATTCAGCATGCCTTAGCTGTGGCCATAGAAGAAGTTACCAAGTGGCTTTCAGAGAATGGAGTGGGGAGTGTCGCCGACAACGCGGTTACTGCCATGGAAACGCTGGACACAAATGCCCGTGGCATCACGGACGCCATCATGCGACTACGCCAGTTGTAGGCATCCTCACGCTGTAAGATGGAGCACAAGAGCACAAGAGCACAAGAGCACAAGAGCACATAGACGGACGGCCAGAGATGGAGTGTACTTTTACCCTGAAATAGCGGTCTTAGATCTTATCGGTCGATTAGAGATGGGAGTGCTGGTGTAGTTCACAAGGCGGTAGTCGAGCACAATCCAGTCCTGGCCTGCCATCGCTCCTTCGTGCCGACGGCTCGGCTCAGTACGCCAACAAGATCGCAGATAGTTATCGCACGAATCGGCTGAGTGACCGTCGACTCACTATCACTTGCTCTCGTATCTCGTCGGGGTCAATCGACATGCCGCCATTGGGCGTCACGCGAAGCGACTGCAGTTTATTGAGGGCAGCTATGAAAGCGCGATCTCTCGCTTGCTCTGAGCCAGATCTTTTGTCACGCCAAACGAATTCGATGCATCGCGATAAAAAATTCATACCACTCTCCATTGCTGTCGAAATATGGAACGCATTTTCATCGATGGGGGGGGAATGCCGTGGCATTTCATTCTGCTCATCGCAGCGCTTAAGCAAACTATATCTGGGTTCTCCTACCCTCAGCCACGGGCACTGATATGCCGAGCCATAAAACTCAAAGGGCTCGGGTTATTCGTTCCGCATCGACCACCTGGCGCTTAACCGGGGGTATCAAAAGAGGGAGCGATTAGCCGCGAGATATTGGACAACTTGCTCGAGACCCGCTCTGCATTTGATGAGGGCACGAGGTCGACTTCGCAGACTACGATTCTCGCTGCTGAGCCATTTTCTTGCATTTTGCTCGTTACCTACGGCTGCGAGCAACGCCTGATACACCTCAACTAAAAGTAAGGCCCGGCTCCACGATTCCGTGCTTGGTCGAAGCAGTTCATGTCCTTGGCGTAGAAGCAGCACCGTGGAAACATGCTCGTCCAAGACAGCCGCTAAATCAGTGTCATCGAGCCCAAGCCCTTCGCCGGCGCGGATAAAAGCTGTGCCAAGTACCGTGCTTTCAGCGCTCGATGTGGATCTCATGTTCCACCATATGGTCGGTGATGACTGGTCTGTAACGTAATTCTATGCTCTGTAACGCTGCTTACGTTACAAGTCAAAAGTTACGTTACAGTCTGTGATTAAGCTCATAAGGCAAGCGGAGCGCGCAGGCGTGCAGGATGTCAGCCCGAAGGGCCGAGCCGTGGCTTGCTACGGCTCGGTTCACGACAGCCCTCCGCCAACGGCGGCACGCCACTATCTAAGCCCAGCTTCAACCAACCTGAAAGAGGCTGAAATGACCCACGATGAACTCCGGAAGCTGTAAAGCACCAGGCGAAGAGCCCTCTGGGAGATCGCCAGATTCCTTCCTGGTGATTCGGAGGCAGCCGATGCCTTGGCCATCCTTGATGAGCTCGACGACAAAGAGCTAAGCGGCGAACCCTTCACCGATAAGCCACTTGAGCTCATCGACGTTCGTAACTCTGTCCCTGTGCAGCCTCACCAGTGCGGCATCGACATAGTGCTGGAAATGAATATTCCCCAGCCATGGAGAGAGCGCTTCCTTCAGGCGAGCATCGGATCAACGCGACTCCCCGAAGCACCTTATGCTGGCGACTGGGAGAAGTTTCTGCGCCGGTGGGAATCCGAGATGGCCCACCTTGAGAGGCATAGAGCGCACAGGTCAAAGGTGGATAGCCCTAGCTAAAACACCGAGGTCGTATGGTGCCTACCGAGCATTGCATCTTACGAATGCAGGGCCATCGGTGCTTGAGGCTACTTATCCAACTCTGCATCCTGTCAGCTTTCGAGAGTGCCCCGCCTCTGTGCAATTAGGGTTTCTACGGCATCGGTGGCTGATAAATCTTCTCGCTCTCGTGCGAGTAAAAAATCCCGATCAAACATTGCCTGGTTTTCAGCTACCAAGCCTTGGAATGGGGTAACGATATCTGCAGGCGAGCGCCCGTCATCAGCATGGGGTCTAGCAGGATCGACCAGGACATTGTCCTCATCGGCCCGCTCTAGTAGAGCTACCCAAAGCCCATGAGGGATGGTCGTGCGACTCTCATGTCGATGGCGATATGAGGGTATCCGCAGCAGCTCAGGAACTCGGCTAATAACGACTTCGCACGCGACGCCTAGCACCTCAAAGGGGGCGTCACTCATTCCAATGACCGAGCTGTGCTGCTGCTTGGGTATAGATTGGTAGGGCTCGTCGATTTTGACCGGATATTCGCAAGCTAACTGTAAAGCCAGAGCACCGAAGCGGTCAGCGCCGAGCGTAGAAGCGAGGCCTTCGATAGCGTCGAGCTCATGCAGGTTTTCCCGTGTCAAAGCTATCAAATTCCCCACACTTCCTCCGATAGCTCGATATGACTGTTCACTGATTTTTCTCCTGCGGTCGACAACGCCATCCTACTGCAACCCTCCCTGGGGTGGATGCTTTCACCTACGACCCATACTTACCAGTCCGCGTAATGAGTAACCAGGTGACCCCAGGCCGAGAGCGCCGACCCATTACTGCGGAGGATATCCATTGCCTCTTCGGCGGGAATTTTCGTCGGACAGCCCCCAGTCAGATATGTCTTGTCTTTGCCTTGGTTGTACAAGTGCATGATCGTTAAAACCATGATCTGTTGCAGCGGCGACATTGCGCGATAATTTTTACGCATTGCCTTCAAGGACTGAGGATCAGGATCTTCTCCACCAGCCCAATCGAAGCCGCGAGGCCGCAAGTTGTAATGCCAGCCTGGAGTGCCGTAGGCGCGTTCGACGCGCTCAAAACAACCCCCAAGTGAGTAAGCCTCTACGACGCTCCACACTGCTTGCCCAAAAATATTTCCACGCTCTGATGAACTGGGAAATGTAGGCATTGAAGCTCCGCAAACCATCGCTAGCGCCGTGTGCTCAATACCATCCATGCAAGGCACTTTGTCGACCATGTCGACCAGCCCCCAATCTGGGAAACGGCCTGCAGCGAACGTGGGGTTAACTGCCGCGTAGGCGGCAAGGGCGACTGGTTCTCGCGAGTGATGGATGTAAGCTAGGTTTGCAGTGTGAATATGCGTGAATGCCCATACGCATTGAGAAAGCTGGTGTACGCCAATCTCAGAGAGAAGACCTTTAGCTTGGTCAACGTAGTCGTCGTTCATGATTAGACTCCCTTTCCCCCTGTTTGGTATCCCACTGCCAATGGCTCTGTTAGGTGCATCCTCTTTCGGATAAAGCCAACAGAGCTGATCGCTTTCCCGTCAGAGCAGAGCGTGAGAGGGAGGACGATTTACAGTTGTAGAAGAAGCCGCTCCAAAACTGCCCGTTCCTCGGAACTCAGCAAAAAGATTGGATCAATACTGTCACTGCCAACACTCTTGAATGACCATCGTCGTCCATCAGGACTGATGCACTCATCGCAGTAGTCGAGCTCGCAGCAATCGTTAAAGAACACGAGGTGCCAACCTTCGACTTCGATGTGGATGGAATAGCCCGGCGAAAACTTCGTCCCAGGACTGCGCGCATGCTCTCTTCATGGTGCAGCGCTCCAATATGATGTCTCTTAGCATTTGGCTGACATCATCCGCTATGAGCGAAGGCATTGAGGTTGCGTGGGAGTCTAGTGTCATCGAGATGCACCTAGTGCTTAGCTGCAAGGAGCAGCCGTTGAATGTTTATGGAGAAATAGGCCATGCGTCATATCCATTTTCGACGAACCACTGGGCCGCATGGCGCGGCATGCAGGTTATGAAAAAGTGAGGGCAGGCAGGTCTTAGGCCGCACGTTTAGGCACTGTCGCTTCGATATGGTCTGCAATTTCATTGATGAATGCAGAGAGGCGTTCTTCCAGTGCGATCCCTTCTTTGATGGAGGTATACAAGAGACGTAACAGGGTATGCATGGCCGACTCAGTATCATTACTGCGTTCAACGGCAGTTTTACCATCGGTGACTTTTGCCATCGCAAAGACCCTATCGTAATAGGGGCGGAGAGAGTCTCCGTCCGCGTGGCCGGTTTTTTCAGCGACGCGATCACATATCTTGCGCCTCACGGCCTCACCCCAGATATCAGTTAGACGATGCTTGCTGTCTGCGTCTTCGCCAAGCTCATCGCGGAGTTCTAGAAGAATGTGAAGCGTGATAAAACGGTGGCGAAACAAGCTCATGCTGATCTTTTCTGAGTAAAGGCCAGCGCTCTTTACAAGCCTTGAAAAATCTTTCTGCAATGAGCGAGTTTTCATTGGCTTACCTTGTTCTGTGAGAATCATTGAAAGTGGAGCTTCGTCTAGGCGACCTAAGCTAATCAAATGATCCACGTATTCCTGACGGCAATCCAAATAGGCATTTACCTCAGTAATGTCGTAGTCTGTGAGTTGAAAATTCCTGGTTGGCCATTGGCGCTTTCTTTTCTTTGCTACAGGCAGCACCAGGTTGTATTTTTCAGCGTATTCTTCCCGATCCGGTACTTCATAGTTAGCTAGCTCACTAGGACGCCCGCCGGTTCTTTCGAGAAACCAAATAGAGAATGTCCTCCGGGCGTACATGTAACGCATCGTTAAGTTTGTATCAGTTTCTCTACCGAATCGATTGAACTTATTTGCGAAGTATGGGCTTGCTTTCTTGAATACCTCGTCTTTCAATGTAGCAATGGCATCCTCTGGCATTACTCGTTTCGTTTTTACGGGCTGAGATACTTCTGGAGAATGAATATGTTTGAAGTAATAGCGCCCGGTGTGTTTGTTAAATTTTTCAATGATCGTTATTTGAGGGTTGTCCGATTCCTTTCCGACTATCAATGACCCGGTTAGCGAATAATTTCGCTGTAGCCAGACTAAAAACTGTATTGACCTATCGACAAGCGTTGCGCAGTGATTTTTGGTAATGTTTCTAACTTTGCGGCGATCTCTGCCTTTACGTAATTTAAGCGAATTTATGAATTTCGTGAAGGTTTGGTCTGTCAAATCTTCGAAGTTTATATTTGACTCGTGGCAAAATTGAATTAGTGGGGTGAGCTGAGACGCATAAGTTTCAAGTGTTTCTAAGCCTGTAGCCAAATAGCCTCGTTCTTGCAAAAAAAAATTTACAAGTGAACATGGCTTGCCGTTAGGCCAGTAAGTGAGTACAAGGCATTCTAAGCTCCTAATCGATTGATAGTGCATTCCACGCTTTATGGCTTTTGACTCTGTGAACATCTGCTGTGGTGGTAGCAGGACATCCTTGTATGATAAATATAACTTATTCATAGTTAATCTTTCACCAGATCCAGGCGGGAGTTTTTCAACGCAGATGGGGAACTAATGTGTTTGAACTTTTCGCGAGAAATATCAATCTGTCTTTGCAGTCGGGCCTTTGCAATAGGGCTCAAATCATCTTGAGATTCAAGAATGGATTTAATTGAATTGAACAAGTTGATAAAGGCTAGAGAGCACAGATGAGCATGCAGGTTTGCTTGTTTTATTTTTTCATCAGAGGAAATTTCTACACTGGCCTCTGAGCTGCGTTTTTTTGAGTTGCATTTAGAATGGGCATGGTCACGTGCTTCGGAGAGTAGATTAAGAATATACTCCCATTGAGTGGTATAAGCCGGCGCGTAAATTCCTGGAATAAGGCTTTGTTTAGCTACCGCTTTAAACGTGTTCAAGGATATTTTCGCAAATTTACCAGGTATTTCAAGATTGCAAAAACTACGAGCAGATGCCAGTGCTGCCAGATAGTCAGGTGCCAAATTGGTATTCGACTTGGCTGCGCGCAGCAGCCATGTATGCCGGGCGCACACATTAACGAGGGATGTATTTTGCATCGACTTGCTCACCAAATTTAATGGCTATCTCAGTGTCTAAAATCGTGCCATCTAGCATCTCGCGGACAATAGTGTACCCAGCCGTCTCTACCTTTTTCTCGTAAATCAACCTGCGTACAAAATCGTGAAATTTGGCAGTAGGAAGACCTTTCACAGACTTAACTTTGAAGCCTAGAAGGACATCATTGTACAAGCCTGCCAGACCCGCTATCGATGTTGTCGGAATAGGGTGAAGTTCATGGCTAATTAACTTATCTACGACGGACTCTGTCTGTAGTTCAATGACCTCATCAACTACACCAATAGTCGACGTGTAGCTATTAAGTTCTTTTGCTGAAGCATGGCCGGCATGCCAGCTGATCCCATCGGCCACGTAATTTGGCTCATGATAATACATCGTGTAGATGAAGAACTTCCTCATTTCATGAGTTCGAATATACCACCTAGTGCCGTCTTTCTCTCGTGGAACATCAATTATGTCTGAAAAACGAATAAGCGCATGATCGATTCTTGTTGCTGTTCCCAGAGTGCCTGCCTTCGAAAAGTCTCGCAGGCTGGGAAAGTAAAAAAGTCGGGTCATTATTACTGGAAAAGTCTTGGTAGATACAAGACAGTCCGTTTCCCAAACGTTGTAGTAACTGTACGGCAATTGTTGTTACGTATGGTATTGGGCGGCAAATGTTTGGGTTGAGCGCCGCAGTACCCGCCTTTTTGTTTTCATGGACGATGAAAGCTCCGGAATCGTACATTTCATCGGTATAAAGTGATTCAGTCAGGCCCACTGGATTAGTGGATAGTAGATCTTTGTAGGGCTCAATGTTAGGGTTTCGCGTGAGAAGGCCGGAGCGTTTTATAGATGATAGTTCTTCTTGTCTGATAGGTTTGAACATCGCAATAAGTACTGCGCAGGCACCTATAAATGCTGAAAGAACGTAGCTAAAACTGCGATTGGTACCCCCGGTTCGGCTTGCGGTCAGAGTGTTTATGTCAAGCGCTGCAAACAGCGGGGCTGAGGGGTGGCCTGGGTAGGCGTTAGTAACATAAGGCTTCGACCAATCGCGTATATTTTTTGCTAAATAATCGATATTAATACCGCTCGAAATAGTCTCGGCAATATGCAACGTCATATCAACAATGGCTTTGCCATACAGGACTATCCATTCAATGGCAGACGTGAGGACATGCATCCCGACGCCATACGGTATTTTTGGGGTATGCGCTGTAATCATAAGGCGATCAGAATAAATAGATTTATATTCTTTCACTTCATCTTTATTTATTGTAATGTTTGGAAAGCTTTTAGGGTCAATGTAGCTTGCTTGCATGAAGCTATGTAGTTTGTCTACATGCCCGTAGAAAGTTTTCGCATAAGCGGTCTTGGTGTGGACGGACTCTATGCTAACAGTGCGTGAGTCAATATAATTTCTGATGCCTCGACTTGTTCGTGCCAATAAACGATCATGATGAGCTGTTGGTTCAAATTGCCGAAGAAACAGTCTAATTTTTTTATCGTTTTTGTGAACTGGCGAAAGTATTGCTGTCGAGAGCCAAGCTCTCGATACGATTTCAGATTGCACGTATTTTTCATGCTTGGTTAGCCATTTGATGGCGTCGTCTATGAATTGATCTGGAAGGTTAAATGGGTTGTCATGGTATGTGCTGGGAGCAGCATATCCATACACACTTTGATGGATTGCGTCTAGGGATCGATTGATGATGCAGAGCGCTGATGCCCAAGATCCATCTGCAAGCATGTCCAGCAGTGTATCGATATCATCGTTGGTAACCTTGCCGAATGCATACTTTTCTGGTTCAAAAATGTGTTTGTTTAAGTACACCCACTGTGTAAATTTGAATAGCCATTTTATCAACCTGATACTTGTCTCTTGGTTCGCCTTGTGCAAATGGCCGCACCGCGCTGCATAGAAAATTCGCTGAATCAGCGTAAGGCATTTGTTGTTCTGAGGATCGGTTAAGGTTGTGCCGTCTGGAAGACTAATGCCGAAGTCAATAGTTTCTGGGGGCGCGTCTGCCCTTTCGCGTATTGTCCATCTTGGGCTGCCTAATTGACCATCAATTAGCCATGCCGCTTTAATGGAGTTTAGATTTGATTTGCTCGACTTAAGGCTGCGCGCCTGTTTTTTTAAAGCTGCGATTAAACCATCTGTATCATCGTATTTGGGAGCGTTACGTGTTCGCATGCTGAGCCTCCGAACGCTTTAGTCTTGTGCTGATAATCGTTTGGCTTTTGGCGATCAACTGCGCTTTTTGATGAATCATTTTTAACTCAATTCTTGAGCCTTGGTGAAGGGAGGCGGCGATCATTTCTTCCAAGTCTGAGGATAAATTGGCCTCAGCCACGCCTGCAATTAACCCTTTCAGCTGTATCAATGAATTAAGTGAAACATTCAATACTGGGTCGACCTTATCTAGTTCTTTAGGGTCGGTGTGTTCAGTTGAATGGTTGACCAAGGTGTAGAGTGCGGCTAGTGATTTTTCACTTATTTCGAACGCCAAATGTGCGTCACTTAGTTCCAGAATGGTTGAGTTGCTTTCACAGTGTTGGAAGTGACGCCTGAAGTGCTGCGAGAAAGCATCAGACCTCCGTGTTTTTTTCAGCTGTTTGCTCACGAAAACTTTCAAGTCATCTTTCGTGAGAAAGTCACTTGTTTCCAGCGCCCATGGTTTATCACTCGTAGCGAGTAACACCAGCTTCGCTTGAAAGGCTCTAATCATCCATATGTATCGCCGCTCCTGTACCCAGTTTGGGATGTAGCAGGACTTTACAGTCTGGATTTGATTGCCCAAGCGCTGAGAAACTGCATACAGACTACCTGTTTGAAAGTAAGTAATAAGTCCTTGGGTTACACGTAGAGCCCCTAAGCTGAAAGTCTCTTTGTCGAAATGCAGCCCATCAAAGTGATGTGCGATTTCTTTGTACAAGGTGTGACCGTTCGAGTGCATGATGTTATCGATGTTTCCGGGGCAAATTATTCCCAGCTTTGTTACTGTGAGGAACAGGTAATTAGCCTTTGCGTCATTTTTGCGTTTCAACTTGGCTCTGATCGGGTCAGTGCATTGAAGTGCGTACTTAAATACCTCGGCGCTTCGAGGGGTGAGTATCTCGACTTGAAATTGATCAGCTCTCGGTTTTTCAATGGAGAACTGAATTGATTGTTCATCGATTTGTACTTCAATTAGGGGGGTGCCTTCGCAGGTTTTCAGCTTGGCGCCTTGAAGGCCCGTAGATGGGAATTTTGGTTGATCAATCATCAGAACTGAAGCCATTGCAGCACAATCCCGAGCTGAAAGGTGGCCTAGGAGTCGGCTAAAGTTTTCTGTGGAGTTGACAGTGTGTATGCCAAGATGGCCAATGGCTTGACGAATTAGTTTGGAAAATTCGTCTCTGGTTGCCTTGCGAGTTAAGTCTTTGAAGAAATCAATTTTTGATAATGCAACATAGCTAATAGAATTGAGTTGCTCGGTTTCTTTGAGGAAGTAGTTTGCTACAGCTAAGACCCATGGCAAGCAATTTTTGCTTTTCGGATCGGCGACGTGAACTCCATCAGCATAGTAGTCCCCGCTTGTGATGCGTCTCTTTAATTCGGCGGGGTCAACTTTTTCAATGAGCTTTCGTCCTAAATCGTGGGCGCTTTTCATCTTTTCCAAATACTCGAAGCATCCGTCAATGGTTGCTTGAATTGCGGAACAGAGGCTTTGTGAGATACGGCACAGAAACTCATCTTCATCTAGGCAAAGGTCTCTGCTGACAAGCGCTTCTTTACTCCAACTTCCACTTGTCTCGGAAACCTGTTTTGATAGTTTTCCAATAGGTGTCCGTAGTTTTCTCGGCATGTTATTGCCATCGGATAAGTGCCTGGATGGTATGTGCGCGTCTTTGGGAATAAGCTCACGAGTTTGCAACTTATTATAAAATCGCTCGATATTTGACCATCTGGATATCCTGGTTTCTGGAGTTCTTTTGCCGTTTGGGCCTAAGTCATCCAAAGTAAATTCAAAATGTCCTATAAGGAATTCGTCCCATTCGAGGGCGCATTTGGGCAGGGGCGTGCTCTCTGCGATTGCGTAACGTTGAATGTTTTTCAGTATCTCGACCTGCTCAATGACGCTGTCTGGTGACTCAGACTTGAGGTTGTCCACTGCTGCTTGAGCATAAGAATTGAATTCCGCCCATGTAATTATCGGTGCCATTGGGCATCGGAACTCACGTTCTCCTTTACCATTTTTCTCCGACGGCGCGAAAAACGAACATGTATGGCTGTTCGAGTCGTAATGGAAGGTTACGGGCACGTGCAGCCCTCCGTTCCAGAACTCAACGCGAAGGCTTCGAAAATTAATCGGCTTTTAGGATTTGGGTAGGTCTGGAAGGGAGCAAGTGTTCGCACAGGATTCTCCTTGATGCAAAGGATCCTGTATTGATTTTGACAAAAAGTCAAATCACCTTTATGAGTATGCCACTAGCGTACCGTTATAGCAAGAAAATTGGTTGTGACGCTTCGCCCTCGAATTATCTGTTTAGAGCGTATTTTTTTCCTTGTGCCTAAATGGCTATTCAAAGCAGAGGGAAGCTGCCCCTTTTGACACTGGTGACCGTGTCTACAAAATTATCATGCTCGACATCAACGGCATCCTCGGCCTGGCCGCGTTGATGGGTGGGATCAAGCACGGTGAGCAGTCGTACAACGACGACTCGGCCCGCAGTTACAGCGTGATGATCCTCACCGCCATGGGCGTTTCCATGGTGGTGCCGGAGTTCATTCCCGAAGCTAACTGGAAGCTGTATTCGGCGTTCACGATTGGCGCGATGGTGGTGCTCTACACCCTGTTCCTGCGTATGCAGGTCGGGCCGCACAGTTACTTCTTCAGCTACAGCTACCCGGAAAAACGCCGCAGGAAAGTCCCGGAGGAGGAACCTGAACCGGTCAATCTGGCGCTGAGTATCGGCACGTTGGTGTTCGGCGTTGTGGTGATCGGCGCCTTGGCCGAAGTGATGTCCAAGACCCTCGACCTGGGCCTGGAAGGCACGGGTGCTCCGCCGGTGATTACGGCGATTCTGGTGGCGGCCATTTCCGCGGCGCCGGAGATCCTGACGGCATTGCGCGCGGCCTTGGCCAACCGCATGCAATCGGTGGTCAACATCGCCATGGGCGCGTCATTGTCGACGGTGATCCTGACGGTGCCGGTGATGGAAGCGATGGCGCTCTACACTGGCCAGCCGTTTCAGATGGCGATGACCCCGGTGCAGACGGTGATGATCTTCCTCACCCTGATCGTCAGCGCAATCAACCTCAACGACGGCGAAACCAATGCCATCGAAGGCATGACCCATTTTGTGTTGTTTGCGACGTTCATCATGTTGTCGCTGCTGGGCCTCTAAACACACCACAAATCCCCTGTAGGAGTGAGCCTGCTCGCGATAGCGGTGTGTCAGTCGACATTGAGGGTGTCTGACACACCGCTATCGCGAGCAGGCTCACTCCTACAGTTTGATTTGTGTTGTATCAGACGCCGGCGATTAGCTGCCGGGCCGCCTGGCTGTGATCGGCGATCAGGCCTTTGAGATCCAGCCCTTCAACCTGCCCGTCAATCACCCGCCATTTGCCACCAATCATCACCCGATCCGCGCGATCAGCACCGCACAGCAGCAACGCCGACACCGGATCATGACTGCCGGAGAAGCGCAGCTCATCGAGCTTGAACAACGCCAGATCCGCCTGCTTGCCCACCGCCAGTTCGCCGATATCGGAACGCCCTAACAAACTCGCCGAACCCTTGGTTGCCCAACCCAGAACCAGTTCCGGGGTGATCTTCTGCGCGCCATAACGTAGCCGCTGAATGTAAAGCGCCTGACGGGTTTCGAGCATCATGTTCGACGCATCGTTGGACGCCGATCCATCCACGCCCAGGCCGAGCAACGCGCCGGCAGCGGTCAGGTCCAGGGTCGGGCAAATGCCGGAGGCCAGGCGCATGTTCGAACTCGGGCAATGGCAGATCCCGGTGCCGGCGGCGCCGAGGCGGGCGATTTCGTCCGGGTTGAAGTGGATGCCGTGCGCGAGCCAGGTGCGTGGCCCGAGCCAGCCGACGCTGTCCAGATAATCCACGGTGCGCAGGCCGAAGCGTTGCAGGCAGAAGTCTTCTTCGTCGAGGGTTTCGGCCAGATGCGTGTGCAGACGCACGTCGAGTTTGTTTGCCAGTTCGGCGCTGGCGGACATGATTTCCGGTGTCACCGAAAACGGTGAACACGGCGCCAGGGCGATCTGGATTTGCGCACCTTCACCACGCTCGTGGTACTCGGCGATCAAGCGCTGGCTGTCCGCGAGGATCACTTCGCCTTCCTGCACGGTCTGCTGCGGTGGCAGGCCGCCGTCCTTTTCACCCAGGCTCATGGACCCGCGCGTCAGCATGGCGCGCATGCCCAGTTCGCGAACGCTTTCGACTTGCACGTCGATCGCGTTTTCCAGGCCTTCCGGGAACAGGTAGTGGTGATCGGCGGCGGTGGTGCAGCCGGACAGCAGCAACTCAGCCAGCGCGACTTTCGTGGCGAGGGCGAGTTTTTCAGGGGTGAGGCGGGCCCAGACCGGGTAGAGGGTTTTCAGCCACGGGAACAACGGCTGATTGACCACCGGCGCCCAGGCGCGGGTCAGGGTTTGATAGAAGTGGTGATGGGTGTTGATCAGTCCCGGCAGGATCACATGCTCGCGGGCATCGAAGACGTGTCCGCAGGGCGCGGACGGTTGCTGGCCAGCGGCGAGCACTTCGACGATCACGCCGTCTTGCACCACCAGGCCGCCACGGGCATCGAGGTCATTGGCAGTGAAAATGGCGAGGGGATTTTTTAGCCAGGTACGGGTCGCAGGCATGTTAGCCGGCTCCTCTGAAAGTGGGGTTCAGGTTAGCCAGCTCAGTGATTACCCTGTCTGCTGATCCAGGGTCGCCGCGGGGACGAGGTGCGGAGTTTCAAACAAAACCGCCTGGCCGGCAAGTCCTGCCCGACCAGACGACGCAAACCTTATGTGGAATGAAATCCTGTAGGCGCGAGGGTGGTGTTTACCAGGGAATGGTTTCGCCTCTGTAGTTCACGAAGTGATGTCCACCCTTGCCGGTGTACGCATTCACCTGATCGACCAACCCGCGCGTACTGGTTTCCACGTCGATATCGGCGCCTTCACCGCCCATGTCGGTCTTCACCCAACCCGGATGCAACGACAGCACGGTGAGTTTCTGCTCGCCCAGTTGCGTAACGAAGCTGTTGGTCATGGAATTCAGCGCCGCTTTACTGGCCTTGTACAACGCCAGCTCCGGCGCGTCCGGCATGGTCACGCTGCCCAGCACCGAGCTCATGAACGCCAGCACGCCGGTCTCCGGGCGAATCTGCCCGGCAAAACGTTGTGCCAGGTTGATCGGCGCCACGGCGTTGGTGAAAAACAATTGACCGACCTCGGCCAACGTCGCGCCGCCCGGCGTCTGAACGTCCGGCCCCTTGACCCCGGCATTCACGAATAGCAAATCGAACACTTCACCCTTGAGCTGTTGGCTCAGGGCGATGACCGCCTGCTGATCGTCCATGTCGAGCTTCTCGATCCGCACCTTGCCCAACGCCTGCAGCGCCTCGGCGTTCTGCGGGTTGCGCACGGTGGCGGTGACTTGCCAGCCGTCGGCCAGCAGGGTTTTCACCAGGCCGAGGCCCAGGCCCCGGGAGGCACCGATGATGAGTGCGGTTTTTGCCTTGGACATGAGTGGCTTCCTTGATAAGTGAGGATCATGGGCTCAGTGGACAACGCTGACCGAGCCGTTGTTGCAACTCGTGGCGCAATGCACCGAGTTCGTCCATACGGGTTTCAATCAGCTTGAGTTTGTCTTGCAGCAACTGTGTGACGGCGCTGTCAGGATCCGGCGATTGCCAGATCGAGGCGACGCTGTTGCCGATCTCGCCGAGGGTAAAGCCCAACCGCTGAGCCGTCTTGATGTACAACACCAGTTGCACCATGTCTGGCGGGTAGTCGCGATAGCCGTTGGCACTGCGTTGTGCGGCGATCAGTCCGCGCTGCTCGTAGAAGCGCAGCGTGTCGCGGCTGACGGCGCTGGCCTGGGCTAATTCACCGATGCGCATCATGACGTCTCAAGAGGGGCTTGACCTTGGAGCATACTCCAGGCTTTAGCCTTGTTGCTCCCTGAATTTATGGAGCAAGGCCGATGTGGAATTCAACGCAATATCGCCGGGTGGTGCGGGGCAGCGCCTGGTATGACTTGATCGTGACGGCAGCGTTTATCACGCCGTGGAGTTTTGCCGCGTTGCACGGGGTGTTGTTGAGTGTGAGTCAGGCGTTCGATTTGCCGGGCGAGTTGCCGCCGTTCGAGCCGATGCACATGTTGATGGCGAATCTGCTGGGGTCGATTGTGTGTGTCTGGGCGGTGCTGCGGATTCGTGATCCGCAGCAGGTGTTTGGGCGGTATGACGCGGTGGGGCGGTTTCTGTTTTCGGCTTGGCAGCTTTATGCCTTGGTCCATGGCGCCAGTTCGCTGTTGGTGATTTTTCTGATCTTTGAATTGGCGTGGGGCGTGGCTCAAGTGTTGCCGGTTCGGCAGCCTTCGCGGCAAGTCGGATCGCCGCGCCGATCCGACTTGCCGCGAAGAGGCCGGCCGGGTCAACCTTAATGCCCCGCCTGCCACGGCTGCCCCAACGACACCGGCGCATACAACCGTGTGCGCACCGCGTCCCGCGACAACAGCACCAACACCACAATGGTCGCGACATACGGCAACATCGCCAACAGGCTCGACGGAATCGCCAGCCCCAACCCCTGCGCCACCAGGTGCAGGATGCTCGCGAGCCCGAACAGGTACGCCCCCAGCAGCAATCGCCACACTCGCCAACTGGCAAACACCACCAGCGCCAAGGCAATCCAGCCACGGCCGGCACTCATGTTTTCCGCCCACATCGGCGTATAGGCCAGGGACAAATAAGCCCCCGCCAAACCGGCCATCGCGCCGCCAAACAGCACCGCCAGTGCACGCACACCCAACACCGGCAAGCCCATGGCACTGGCCGCCTCCGGGCTTTCCCCGACCGCTTGTAAGATCAGCCCGACGCGACTTTTCAGAATCACCCACGCCACCAGCGCAAACAACGCGAACGACAGGTACACCAGCAGATCCTGGGCGAACAGCATTCGCCCGATCAAAGGGATTTCACTCAGGTAAGGAATCGCCACCGGCTCAAAACCGGCCAGTGGTTTACCGACCCACGCCGCGCCAACAAACGTCGACAGGCCCACGCCGAAAATCGTCAGCGCCAATCCGGTGGCCACCTGATTGGCATTGAACACCAGCGCCACCAGCGCAAACAGCGACGACAACAGCATCCCGGCGAGCATCGCCAGCAACACGCCAAGCCACAGGTTGCCGCTGTTCAGGGCGACGATAAAACCGATCACTGCGCCAAACAGCATCATGCCTTCCTGACCCAGATTCAGGACGCCGCTTTTCTCACAGATCAATTCGCCCAGGGCCACCAACAGCAACGGCGTGCCGCAACGGACCATGGCGTAGAAAATATTGCTCAGCAGATCGATATCCATCACAGCGCTCCGGCGTGTGCAGCGGTGGCTTGTGTGCGGCGAGTCCAGCGCAGGTTCAAACGCGGTCGGTAAAGAATCAGCACGTCACTGGCCAACAGGAAAAACAGCATCATTCCCTGGAACAACTGGGTGATGGCTTGCGGCAGATTCATGCTCATCTGCGCGCTCTCGCCGCCGATGTACAGCAACGCCATCAGCAGGCTGGAAAATAGAATGCCGATGGGGTTGAGCCGCCCTAGAAACGCCACCGTGATAGCGGCATAGCCATAACCCGGCGAGACCTGCGGCACCAGTTGGCCGATCGGCCCGGTGACTTCGCTCACTCCGGCCAGCCCTGCCAATCCGCCGCTGATCAACAGCGCCAGCCAGATCAGCCGCTTCTCGCGAAACCCGACGAAACCCGCCGCGCGCTTGTCCAGCCCGAGCACTTTTATCTGGAAACCGACAAAGCTTTTCTGCAGCAAAACCCAGACCGCCACCAACGCGAGCAGGGCGAAATACACTCCGGCGTGAACCCGACCGTCTTCCATCAACAGCGGCAAACGGCTGGCATCGCCGAACATCGCCGACTCCGGAAAGTTGAACCCGGCCGGGTCCTTCAACGGCCCATGCACGCAGAACAGCAGCAGGTTCAGCGCGATGTAATTGAGCATGATGCTGGTGAGGATTTCGTTGGCATTGAAACGCGTGCGCAACCACGCCGTCAGCCCGCCCCACGCGGCACCGGCTAACGTGCCGACCAGCAGGATCAGCACCAGCGCCCAGCGACTTTGCATATTGATGATATTCACCGCCAGCGCACTGCCGGCCAGGGCGCCGAGCAGCAATTGGCCTTCGGCGCCGATGTTCCAGATCCGCGCCTGATACGCCACGGCCAGCCCCAGCGCGCAGAGCAAAATAGGCAACGCTTTGACCAACAGTTCGGAGACACCATACAAGTCGCTGACCGGCGCAATCAGCAGGGTGTGCAGCGTGAGCAGCGGGTCATGACCCAACGCAATAAACAACAGCGAGCCGCAGCCCAATGTCAGGGCCGCGGCCAGCAACGGCGAGCACCACAGCATCAGGCGCGATTGCTGGCCACGGGGTTCGAGAGAAAGCAGCATGTGAAACTCCGTTAAACCGTTGCGGATGCGAGTGTTTGAGGGGCGTCGAACTGGCCGGCCATCCAGCCGCCGACATCGATCAGGCGCGTGTCGACCGTGGCCCTGAGCGGCGACAGGCGTCCGCTGCACAAGGCACCGAGCCGGTCGCTGATCTGGAACAATTCGTCGAGGTCTTCGCTGATCACCAGGATCGCCGCACCGGCATCGCGCAAGGCAATCAACGCTCGGTGAATGGTGGCGGCGGCGCCGACGTCCACGCCCCAGGTCGGGTGCGCGGCCACCAGCAATTTCGGTTGCTGAAGGATCTCGCGGCCGAGGATGAATTTCTGCAAATTGCCACCGGACAGACTGCGGGCCGGCGCTTGGGTATCGGGTGTTTTCACGCCAAAGCGGCGGATGATTTCTGCCGCCAAGGCTTCGACCTTGGCGCGCTGAATGAGGCCGTTGCTGACCAAACCTTGTTGAAACGCGGTGAGCAGGGCGTTGTTGGCGAGGCTCAGTTCGGGCACCGCACCGTGGCCCAAACGCTCGGCGGGAACGAACGCGAGGCCGAGGTGGCGTCGCGCATCGGGCCGCAAATCGGCGACCGGCTGCCCGCCGAAACGGATCGTCCCGTTATCGTTTCGGCTCAACCGTTCTTCACCGCTGAGCAGGGCCAGCAATTCATCCTGACCATTGCCTGCAACACCGGCGATTCCGACGATCTCGCCGCTGCGCACTTCGAGGCCAATGTCCGTCAGGGAGCAGCCGAACGGGTCCGGGTTGTGCCACGACAATCCGCTCACATTCAAAAACGAGTCACCGCCGATCACCTTCGGATAATCGGTAATCAGCTCGGCGGCTTCCCCCACCATCAACCTCGCCAATTGCTGATCCGAACACTCGGCCGGCACGCAATGCCCGGCCACCCGACCGCCGCGCAGCACCGTAGCGCTGTGACATAACGCGCGCACTTCACCGAGCTTGTGGCTGATGAACAGAATGCTGCAACCCTCGGCCGCGATCCGGCGCAGGGTGATGAAGAGGTCGTCAGCCTCCTGCGGCGTAAGCACGGAAGTCGGCTCATCGAGAATCAGCAGGCGGATGTCCTGCATCAAGCAACGAACGATTTCCACCCGTTGCCGCTCGCCGATCGACAGGCTATGGACAAGGCGCTCCGGTTCCAGCGCCATGCCGTAGCGTCGGGAGACTTCACGAATTTTTGGCTCAAGCTGCTTCGGCGTGCCGGACGCCGCACCCATTGCCAGGGCAATGTTCTGCGCCACGCTGAGGGTTTCGAACAGCGAGAAGTGCTGGAAGACCATGCCGATCCCCAGTGCGCGAGCCTGCGCTGGATTGCGCATGTTCACGCGGCCGCCCTGCCAGATCATTTCCCCGGAATCGGCGTGTGTGACGCCATAGATGATCTTCATCAACGTACTTTTGCCCGCACCGTTTTCGCCGAGCAGGGCGTGGATTTCACCGGGAGCAATGCTCAGGTCGATGGCGTCGTTGGCCAGGCAGCCGGGGTAACGTTTGCTGATTTTGCGCAGTTGCAGTCGAGGCGTTTGATCGGGGATCGGCACGGGGTTGGGCATGACAGGCTCGGGTCGATAGGAGTTATGCCTGTGGATAAAGCAATTTCCTGGCCATTGAGTCAGGAAAACCGAAAATCCTTGCTGGCAAAGGCATTGAGGGCGCGGCCTCGCCATCTTTTGATCGTCGATCAAGCACTACTTAGGGGCAAAGTGCTTGATCAGGCTCTGCTTTTGCCCGTCGGGTATTGATCAAAAAACGAGCAACACACCGCAACCTATGCCGGATATAGGGCAGAGCCAGTCATGAACGGGTTATCCACAGGTTGTTCCACAGTATTTGTGCGCAAGCCGAAAGCACGGGCATAAGCACTGTGCGGCTATCTTCTAAAGGTGATAACCGACGCTAACTGTTTGTTTTTTCGTGAAATTAGTGGTTTGTATGGAAAGTTGGACGAAAAATGAGCAAAGCCCGCAAAGCCGCATGACAGAAGGGTTACAGCAGGATGTGCTCAGGTTATCCACAGCCGGGTGCACAGCAGATGTGGGCATCTGAACAGGCTCGATAAAAGGGCGGTGAACGGTGTTGGTGCGATCAGTGCTGCAACACAATGCGCCCGCGACTCAGGTCGGCGAGCTGAGTTTGCAGGGTTGTGATGTGCTCTTTGCCGATCGCCAATTGCAAGTCCACGCCGTTGGCGGTGAAGGTTTCTTCCACCACCAAACCACCCGATTCAGCGACGCGCAGTTTCACCAGCGCCAACTCACCAAACGCACAGGTACAGCTCACCGGTACCCGACTGATCAGCTCGACTTTCGCCGCGCCTTGCAGGCACTTGTTGGCGCCACCGCCATAGGCCCGGGCGAGGCCGCCGGTGCCCAATTGAATGCCGCCATACCAGCGAATCACCAGCACTGCGACCTGATCGCAATCCTGCGCTTCGATGGCCGCCAGAATCGGTCGTCCTGCGGTGCCGCCCGGTTCGCCATCATCATTGCTGCGGTATTGGTCGCCGAGCTTCCAGGCCCAGCAGTTGTGCGAGGCATTCAAGTCGCTGTGCTGATCGATGAACGCCTGGGCGTCGGCAGGGCTTGCGATCGACGTGGCGAACGTGATGAAACGGCTTTTGCGAATCTCTTCGCGGTATTCGCAAAAACCGCTGAGGGTAAAAGGCATAAGTGTCTTAGATAGCTGGCGTGAGGCCGCAGCCCTTGAGGATGATGCGGATCAGGTTGTTGCCGGCGTCTTCCATGTCTTGCTTGGTCAGCTTGGTGCGGCCGCTGACACGGCAGATCTGGGTGGCGAAGTCGGCGTAATGCTGGGTACTGCCCCACAGCAGGAAGATCAGGTTTACCGGGTCGACCGGGTCCATCTTGCCGGCGTCGATCCACGCCTGGAACACCGCCGCCCGGCCCTGGAACCAGGCGCGATAGTCCTGATTGAAATACTCGGTCAGGCATTCGCCGCCACTGATCACTTCCATGGCGAAGATCCGCGAGGCTTGCGGCTGGCGACGGGAGAATTCCATTTTGGCGCGGATATAACGCGTCAGCGCTTCGGCCGGATCATCCTCGGCAGTCAAGGTATTAAAGGTGCTATCCCATAACTCAAGGATGTTGCTCAACACCGCCACGTACAAACCGAGTTTGTTGGTGAAGTAATAATGCAGGTTCGCCTTGGGCAACCCGGCATTCAAGGCGATGGTGTTCATGCTGGTGCCTTTGAAACCGTGACGGGCAAATTCGTCTTCGGCGGCTTTGATGATGGTCTCTTCGTTCTTCTGACGAATGCGGCTGGCGGGTTTGCCGCCGTGAGCGGGGACTTCAAAGGTCATAGGCACTTCCGGACAAGTGGATGGGTGTAGCCACTGCGTTGATAGCGCACCCACAAGCTCCAGACAAGTCCTGACGCAATAAAACCTGAACACCACAATTCCTGTAGGCGCAGTGCTTGCTCGCAAAAGCGATGTGTCAGTCGACATTAATGCAGCTGACACACAGCCTTCGCGAGCAAGCTTCGCTCCTGCAGGCTTTCGCCACTTTCAACGTGTCGCGGCCAGGCTTTCGAGGAAGCTTTCCAGCACCAAATGTGGGCGCCGGCCCTTGCGCGTGACCGATGCGAGGCTCAGGTCATAAAAGCGCACGTTGGGTTTCAGCGCCCGCAATCGACCTTGCTGCACCCAGAGGCTGGCGTAATGGTCCGGCAGGTAGCCGATGAAGCGTCCGGTCAGGATCAGGAAGGCCATGCCCTCACGGTCCGAGGCACTGGCGGTGCAATTGAGCGCCTGGTAATGGGCCTGGATTTCCGCGGGCAAACGGAAAGTCGGCGCGATGGCGTCCTGGCTATTGAGGCGCTCGTCATCCAGTTGTTTATCGTCGACATAAAACAACGGATGACCGACTGCGCAATACAGCAGCGAGCGTTCGCTATAAAGCGGCTGATATTCCAGCCCCGACAGCGCGCTGGCCTGCGGCACCACGCCGACATGCAATCGACCGTCGAGCACCCCTTGTTCAACTTCATTTGGCGCGATCATGCGGATCTGAATCTGCACGTCCGGCCCGCGTTCCTTCAGCTGTGCCAGCGCATGGGTGATGCGCATGTGGGGCAGGGTGACCAGGTTGTCGGTCAGGCCTATGGTCAATTCGCCGCGCAAGTGTTGGTGCAGGCCGTTGACCTCAGTGCGAAAACTTTCCAGCGCACTTAATAGCTGCAAGGCCGATTGATAGACCTCGCGACCTTCCTCGGTCAGGGAAAATCCGGCGCGACCGCGTTGGCATAAACGCAGACCGAGGCGCTGTTCCAGATCGCTCATCTGCTGGCTGATGGCCGAGCGGCCGATCCCCAATACCGACTCTGCCGCAGAAAAGCCTCCGCACTCCACCACACTGCGAAAGATCCGAAGCAGGCGGATATCAAAGTCACTGACTTGCGCCAGCGGATCGGGGCGACGGCTGCTCATGCTTTAATTACTCAAAGTTTAGTGGATGGCTGACTGAACGTTAGAAGAGTTGGATTTCACCGACTTTATCCTCGTGGCAATTTAGCTGCAAGAACGCTTTTGATCTCTATGCCGCTTATTGCCCTGCGAGGTTTTGCCCATGAACTTGCCCGAAAACGCCCGATCTCCTTTGGCCAGCCAGCTCAAGCTCGATGCCCACTGGATGCCCTACACCGCCAACCGTAATTTCCAGCGCGATCCACGACTGATCGTTGCTGCTGAGGGCAGTTGGTTGACGGACGATAAAGGGCGCAAGGTCTACGATTCGCTGTCGGGTCTGTGGACCTGCGGCGCCGGGCACACTCGCAAGGAAATCCAGGAAGCGGTTGCCAAACAGTTGGGCACCCTCGATTACTCGCCAGGCTTCCAGTACGGCCATCCGTTGTCGTTTCAACTGGCCGAGAAAATCACCGATCTGACGCCGGGCAATCTGAATCACGTGTTCTTCACTGACTCGGGCTCCGAGTGCGCTGACACGGCGGTGAAGATGGTGCGTGCTTACTGGCGTCTGAAAGGCCAGGCCACCAAGACCAAAATGATCGGTCGTGCCCGTGGCTATCACGGTGTGAACATCGCCGGCACCAGCCTCGGTGGCGTGAACGGCAACCGCAAAATGTTCGGTCAGGCGATGATGGACGTCGATCACCTGCCGCACACCTTGCTGGCGAGCAATGCCTATTCCCGTGGTATGCCGACGGAGGGCGGTATCGCCTTGGCCGATGAACTGCTCAAGCTGATCGAGCTGCATGACGCTTCGAACATCGCCGCCGTATTCGTCGAGCCAATGGCCGGTTCCGCTGGCGTGCTGGTTCCGCCGCAGGGTTATCTGAAGCGTCTGCGCGAGATCTGCGATCAACACAACATCCTGCTGGTGTTCGACGAAGTGATCACCGGTTTCGGCCGTACCGGTTCGATGTTCGGCGCCGACAGCTTCGGTGTGACCCCGGACCTGATGTGCATCGCCAAGCAAGTCACCAACGGCGCGATTCCGATGGGTGCGGTGATTGCCAGCTCCGAGATCTACCAGACCTTCATGAACCAGGCGACGCCAGAGTACGCGGTGGAATTCCCGCACGGTTACACCTACTCCGCGCACCCGGTGGCTTGCGCCGCTGGCCTGGCTGCACTCGACCTGCTGCAAAAGGAAAACCTGGTGCAGAACGTGGCTGAAGTCGCGCCACATTTCGAAAATGCGCTGCACGGCCTGAAGGGCTCGAAAAACATTATCGATATTCGTAACTACGGTCTGGCGGGCGCGATCCAGATCGCACCGCGTGATGGCGACGCCATTGTGCGTCCGTTCGAAGCGGGCATGGCTCTGTGGAAAGCCGGGTTCTACGTGCGCTTCGGCGGCGACACCCTGCAGTTCGGCCCAACCTTCAACAGCAAGCCGCAAGACCTTGATCGTCTGTTCGACGCGGTCGGCGAAGTGCTGAACAAAATCGACTGATTTTCCCTTCTATATAGAGGCGCCCGTTGACGGACGCCTGTGGACAACTTTTCTGGAGCCCCGCATGAGCCTTATCCCGCATTTGATCAATGGCGAACTGGTGACCGAAGACGGTCGCACGGCCGACGTGTTCAACCCGTCCACCGGCCAGGCCATCCACAAGCTGCCGTTGGCCAGCCGCGAAACCATTCAGAAAGCCATCGACTCGGCCAAGGCTGCGTTCCCGGCCTGGCGTAACACGCCGCCGGCCAAACGTGCTCAGGTGATGTTCCGCTTCAAGCAACTGCTGGAGCAGAACGAAGCGCGTATCGCCCAGTTGATCAGTGAAGAGCATGGCAAGACCCTGGAAGATGCTGCCGGTGAACTGAAGCGCGGAATCGAGAACGTTGAGTTCGCCTGCGCAGCGCCGGAAATCCTCAAGGGCGAGTACAGCCGTAACGTCGGTCCGAACATCGATGCCTGGTCGGACTTCCAGCCGTTGGGCGTGGTGGCGGGTATTACTCCGTTCAACTTCCCGGCCATGGTTCCGCTGTGGATGTATCCACTGGCGATTGTCTGCGGTAACTGCTTCATCCTCAAACCGTCCGAGCGTGATCCAAGCTCGACGCTGTTGATCGCTCAACTATTGATCGAAGCCGGTCTGCCTAAAGGTGTGCTGAGTGTGGTGCATGGCGACAAGGCGGCGGTGGACGCGCTGATCGAAGCGCCGGAAGTCAAAGCGCTGAGCTTCGTTGGCTCGACGCCGATTGCCGAATACATCTACGCCGAAGGCACCAAGCGCGGCAAACGCGTCCAGGCACTGGGCGGCGCGAAGAACCATGCGGTGCTGATGCCGGATGCGGATCTGGACAACGCGGTGAGCGCACTGATGGGCGCGGCTTACGGTTCTTGCGGCGAGCGTTGCATGGCGATCTCGGTGGCCGTGTGTGTGGGCGACCAGGTGGCGGATGCGTTGGTGGCCAAGTTGGTACCGCAAATCAAGGCGCTGAAAATCGGTGCGGGTACTTCCTGTGGGCTGGACATGGGGCCACTGGTTTCCGGTCAGGCTCGCGATAAAGTCAGTGGCTATATAGAAGACGGCATTTCTTCGGGCGCGTCCCTGGTGGTTGATGGTCGTGGATTGAGCGTGGCCGGTCATGAGGAAGGTTTCTTCCTGGGTGGCTGCCTGTTCGACAACGTCACGCCAGAGATGCGCATCTATAAAGAAGAGATCTTCGGGCCAGTGTTGTGTGTGGTTCGGGTCAACAGCCTGGAAGAGGCGATGCAACTGATCAACGATCACGAATATGGCAACGGCACCTGCATCTTCACCCGTGATGGGGAAGCGGCGCGGTTGTTCTGTGATGAGATCGAAGTCGGCATGGTCGGCGTCAACGTGCCGTTGCCGGTGCCGGTGGCTTATCACAGCTTCGGTGGCTGGAAGCGTTCGCTGTTTGGCGATCTGCATGCGTATGGCCCGGATGGCGTGCGCTTCTATACCCGTCGCAAGGCCATTACCCAGCGCTGGCCGCAGCGTGCGAGCCATGAAGCGTCGCAATTCGCATTCCCTAGCTTGTAAGTAGAAGGGCAGAAGGCCGAGCCCCTTGGGGCTCGGCCTTCGTGTTTTCGGGCTTTTTTAATCTATATGACAGAAATGTGAAGATAGGTGTTGACGGCAGATTCTGGAAGTCTATAATTCGCCCCACTTCCGGCGCAGTCGAAACGGAAAACTCCTTGGTAAACAAAGAGTTACGCAGTTTTCGACAGCGAGTTGCTTCAGGTCATCGAAGCCCAGAAGGAGTTGATCAAGCAGGGTTGTTTGGCTTGATTGACGGTTCGATCTTCTCGGTCGAAAGCGGAGAAAAAGAGGTGTTGACAGCAGCGAGTAACGCTGTAGAATTCGCCTCCCGCTAACGAGAGATCGAAAGCGCAAGTGGTTGAAGTTGCAAAGGAAACTTTGAAAACTTCTGAAAATAACCGCTTGACAGCAACAGAGGCTGCTGTAGAATGCGCGCCTCGGTTGAGACGAAAGATCTTAACCAACCGCTCTTTAACAACTGAATCAAGCAATTCGTGTGGGTGCTTGTGGAGTCAGACTGATAGTCAACAAGATTATCAGCATCACAAGTTACTCCGCGAGAAATCAAAGATGTAACCAACGATTGCTGAGCCAAGTTTAGGGTTTCTTAAAAACCCAAAGATGTTTGAACTGAAGAGTTTGATCATGGCTCAGATTGAACGCTGGCGGCAGGCCTAACACATGCAAGTCGAGCGGCAGCACGGGTACTTGTACCTGGTGGCGAGCGGCGGACGGGTGAGTAATGCCTAGGAATCTGCCTGGTAGTGGGGGATAACGCTCGGAAACGGACGCTAATACCGCATACGTCCTACGGGAGAAAGCAGGGGACCTTCGGGCCTTGCGCTATCAGATGAGCCTAGGTCGGATTAGCTAGTTGGTGAGGTAATGGCTCACCAAGGCGACGATCCGTAACTGGTCTGAGAGGATGATCAGTCACACTGGAACTGAGACACGGTCCAGACTCCTACGGGAGGCAGCAGTGGGGAATATTGGACAATGGGCGAAAGCCTGATCCAGCCATGCCGCGTGTGTGAAGAAGGTCTTCGGATTGTAAAGCACTTTAAGTTGGGAGGAAGGGCAGTTACCTAATACGTATCTGTTTTGACGTTACCGACAGAATAAGCACCGGCTAACTCTGTGCCAGCAGCCGCGGTAATACAGAGGGTGCAAGCGTTAATCGGAATTACTGGGCGTAAAGCGCGCGTAGGTGGTTTGTTAAGTTGGATGTGAAATCCCCGGGCTCAACCTGGGAACTGCATTCAAAACTGACAAGCTAGAGTATGGTAGAGGGTGGTGGAATTTCCTGTGTAGCGGTGAAATGCGTAGATATAGGAAGGAACACCAGTGGCGAAGGCGACCACCTGGACTGATACTGACACTGAGGTGCGAAAGCGTGGGGAGCAAACAGGATTAGATACCCTGGTAGTCCACGCCGTAAACGATGTCAACTAGCCGTTGGGAGCCTTGAGCTCTTAGTGGCGCAGCTAACGCATTAAGTTGACCGCCTGGGGAGTACGGCCGCAAGGTTAAAACTCAAATGAATTGACGGGGGCCCGCACAAGCGGTGGAGCATGTGGTTTAATTCGAAGCAACGCGAAGAACCTTACCAGGCCTTGACATCCAATGAACTTTCCAGAGATGGATTGGTGCCTTCGGGAACATTGAGACAGGTGCTGCATGGCTGTCGTCAGCTCGTGTCGTGAGATGTTGGGTTAAGTCCCGTAACGAGCGCAACCCTTGTCCTTAGTTACCAGCACGTAATGGTGGGCACTCTAAGGAGACTGCCGGTGACAAACCGGAGGAAGGTGGGGATGACGTCAAGTCATCATGGCCCTTACGGCCTGGGCTACACACGTGCTACAATGGTCGGTACAGAGGGTTGCCAAGCCGCGAGGTGGAGCTAATCCCAGAAAACCGATCGTAGTCCGGATCGCAGTCTGCAACTCGACTGCGTGAAGTCGGAATCGCTAGTAATCGCGAATCAGAATGTCGCGGTGAATACGTTCCCGGGCCTTGTACACACCGCCCGTCACACCATGGGAGTGGGTTGCACCAGAAGTAGCTAGTCTAACCTTCGGGGGACGGTTACCACGGTGTGATTCATGACTGGGGTGAAGTCGTAACAAGGTAGCCGTAGGGGAACCTGCGGCTGGATCACCTCCTTAATCGACGACATCAGCTGCTCCATAAGTTCCCACACGAATTGCTTGATTCATTGAAGAAGACGATAGAAGCAGCTTTAAGCTCCAAGCTGATAGCTCCAAGCTAACAGTTGCGCGCTCGAAATTGGGTCTGTAGCTCAGTTGGTTAGAGCGCACCCCTGATAAGGGTGAGGTCGGCAGTTCGAATCTGCCCAGACCCACCAATTTTGTTATGGGGCCATAGCTCAGCTGGGAGAGCGCCTGCCTTGCACGCAGGAGGTCAACGGTTCGATCCCGTTTGGCTCCACCATATAACTGCTTCTGCTGTTAGAGTTTAGAAATGAATATTCCGGTGTGAATATTGATTTCTAGTCTTTGATTAGATCGTTCTTTAAAAATTTGGGTATGTGATAGAAAGATAGACTGAACGTTACTTTCACTGGTAGCGGATCAGGCTAAGGTAAAATTTGTGAGTTGCTCTTAATTGAGTATTATCGAATTTTCGGCGAATGTCGTCTTCACAGTATAACCAGATTGCTTGGGGTTATATGGTCAAGTGAAGAAGCGCATACGGTGGATGCCTTGGCAGTCAGAGGCGATGAAAGACGTGGTAGCCTGCGAAAAGCTTCGGGGAGTCGGCAAACAGACTTTGATCCGGAGATGTCTGAATGGGGGAACCCAGCCATCATAAGATGGTTATCTTAAGCTGAATACATAGGCTTAAGAGGCGAACCAGGGGAACTGAAACATCTAAGTACCCTGAGGAAAAGAAATCAACCGAGATTCCCTTAGTAGTGGCGAGCGAACGGGGACTAGCCCTTAAGTGGCTTTGAGATTAGCGGAACGCTCTGGAAAGTGCGGCCATAGTGGGTGATAGCCCTGTACGCGAAAATCTCTTAGTCATGAAATCGAGTAGGACGGAGCACGAGAAACTTTGTCTGAATATGGGGGGACCATCCTCCAAGGCTAAATACTACTGACTGACCGATAGTGAACTAGTACCGTGAGGGAAAGGCGAAAAGAACCCCGGAGAGGGGAGTGAAATAGATCCTGAAACCGTATGCGTACAAGCAGTGGGAGCCCACTTTGTTGGGTGACTGCGTACCTTTTGTATAATGGGTCAGCGACTTATTTTCAGTGGCGAGCTTAACCGAATAGGGGAGGCGTAGCGAAAGCGAGTCTTAATAGGGCGTCTAGTCGCTGGGAATAGACCCGAAACCGGGCGATCTATCCATGGGCAGGTTGAAGGTTGGGTAACACTAACTGGAGGACCGAACCGACTACCGTTGAAAAGTTAGCGGATGACCTGTGGATCGGAGTGAAAGGCTAATCAAGCTCGGAGATAGCTGGTTCTCCTCGAAAGCTATTTAGGTAGCGCCTCATGTATCACTGTAGGGGGTAGAGCACTGTTTCGGCTAGGGGGTCATCCCGACTTACCAAACCGATGCAAACTCCGAATACCTACAAGTGCCGAGCATGGGAGACACACGGCGGGTGCTAACGTCCGTCGTGAAAAGGGAAACAACCCAGACCGTCAGCTAAGGTCCCAAAGTTATGGTTAAGTGGGAAACGATGTGGGAAGGCTTAGACAGCTAGGAGGTTGGCTTAGAAGCAGCCACCCTTTAAAGAAAGCGTAATAGCTCACTAGTCGAGTCGGCCTGCGCGGAAGATGTAACGGGGCTCAAACCATACACCGAAGCTACGGGTATCACTTAGGTGATGCGGTAGAGGAGCGTTCTGTAAGCCTGTGAAGGTGAGTTGAGAAGCTTGCTGGAGGTATCAGAAGTGCGAATGCTGACATGAGTAACGACAATGGGTGTGAAAAACACCCACGCCGAAAGACCAAGGTTTCCTGCGCAACGTTAATCGACGCAGGGTTAGTCGGTCCCTAAGGCGAGGCTGAAAAGCGTAGTCGATGGAAAACAGGTTAATATTCCTGTACTTCTGGTTATTGCGATGGAGGGACGGAGAAGGCTAGGCCAGCTTGGCGTTGGTTGTCCAAGTTTAAGGTGGTAGGCTGGAATCTTAGGTAAATCCGGGATTCTAAGGCCGAGAGCTGATGACGAGTGTTCTTTTAGAACACGAAGTGGTTGATGCCATGCTTCCAAGAAAAGCTTCTAAGCTTCAGGTAACCAGGAACCGTACCCCAAACCGACACAGGTGGTTGGGTAGAGAATACCAAGGCGCTTGAGAGAACTCGGGTGAAGGAACTAGGCAAAATGGCACCGTAACTTCGGGAGAAGGTGCGCCGGTGAGGGTGAAGCATTTACTGCGTAAGCCCATGCCGGTCGAAGATACCAGGCCGCTGCGACTGTTTATTAAAAACACAGCACTCTGCAAACACGAAAGTGGACGTATAGGGTGTGACGCCTGCCCGGTGCCGGAAGGTTAATTGATGGGGTTAGCTAACGCGAAGCTCTTGATCGAAGCCCCGGTAAACGGCGGCCGTAACTATAACGGTCCTAAGGTAGCGAAATTCCTTGTCGGGTAAGTTCCGACCTGCACGAATGGCGTAACGATGGCGGCGCTGTCTCCACCCGAGACTCAGTGAAATTGAAATCGCTGTGAAGATGCAGTGTATCCGCGGCTAGACGGAAAGACCCCGTGAACCTTTACTATAGCTTTGCACTGGACTTTGAATTTGCTTGTGTAGGATAGGTGGGAGGCTTTGAAGCGTGGACGCCAGTTCGCGTGGAGCCAACCTTGAAATACCACCCTGGCAACTTTGAGGTTCTAACTCAGGTCCGTTATCCGGATCGAGGACAGTGTATGGTGGGTAGTTTGACTGGGGCGGTCTCCTCCTAAAGAGTAACGGAGGAGTACGAAGGTGCGCTCAGACCGGTCGGAAATCGGTCGTAGAGTATAAAGGCAAAAGCGCGCTTGACTGCGAGACAGACACGTCGAGCAGGTACGAAAGTAGGTCTTAGTGATCCGGTGGTTCTGTATGGAAGGGCCATCGCTCAACGGATAAAAGGTACTCCGGGGATAACAGGCTGATACCGCCCAAGAGTTCATATCGACGGCGGTGTTTGGCACCTCGATGTCGGCTCATCACATCCTGGGGCTGAAGCCGGTCCCAAGGGTATGGCTGTTCGCCATTTAAAGTGGTACGCGAGCTGGGTTTAGAACGTCGTGAGACAGTTCGGTCCCTATCTGCCGTGGACGTTTGAGATTTGAGAGGGGCTGCTCCTAGTACGAGAGGACCGGAGTGGACGAACCTCTGGTGTTCCGGTTGTCACGCCAGTGGCATTGCCGGGTAGCTATGTTCGGAATAGATAACCGCTGAAAGCATCTAAGCGGGAAACTAGCCTCAAGATGAGATCTCACTGGGACCTTGAGTCCCCTGAAGGGCCGTCGAAGACTACGACGTTGATAGGTTGGGTGTGTAAGCGCTGTGAGGCGTTGAGCTAACCAATACTAATTGCCCGTGAGGCTTGACCATATAACACCCAAGCAATTTGCTGACCTGAAAAGGCACCAGATTGCGGTGTGTGAAGACGAAATGAACCGAAAGTTCGATTGTTCACAAACACCGAGATCTATCACATACCCATTCGCTGGAGCGTGCGCCGTAAGGCAAGCGACCTGGCTACCGAATTTCTTGACGACCATAGAGCATTGGAACCACCTGATCCCATCCCGAACTCAGCAGTGAAACGATGCATCGCCGATGGTAGTGTGGGGTTTCCCCATGTGAGAGTAGGTCATCGTCAAGATTAAATTCCGAAACCCCTATCTGCGTATGCAGGTAGGGGTTTTGTTTTGTCCGCAGGAAAGTTCGTACAGCAACATCGGACGGCTCCCGGCTGTCACAGTCTCCCGACAATGCTAAGGTTCGGCCCTAGCTTTTGTATTTTTCCAAGGAAGCCTTTATGCCGGACGCGACGTCCCTCAGTGCTGGTTTTATGGTGGTTCACGGTAATCGCCTGGACGAGTTGCGCAGTCTGGTGGTCAGCTGGATGCGCCGCTACCCGCTGGCTCCCTTGGAAAATGAAATCGCCCTGGTACAGAGCAACGGCATCGCCCAGTGGCTGAAACTGGCTCTGGCTGAAGACCCTGAAGAAGACGACATGGGTGGCTGCGGCATTGCGGCAGCCATCGACGTTCAACTCCCAGGCAGCTTCATGTGGCAGCTCTATCGCATGGTTCTGGGTCGTGATGAAATTCCGGTCAAATCCCTGCTCGATAAAGCTCCACTCACCTGGCGTCTGATGCGTCTGCTTCCCCAGTTGATCAATCAACCGCACTTCGAACCGCTGCAACGCTTCCTTACCAATGACACTGACCTGCGCAAACGCTACCAGCTGTCCGAGCGGCTGGCTGATCTGTTCGACCAATACCAGGTATACCGGGCCGACTGGCTCGAAGATTGGGCGGACGGTCGTCATCAATTGCGAAACGGCCGAGGCGAAGCCAAGCCCCTGACCCCAGCCAACTGCTGGCAGGCAGAGTTATGGCGGGCTCTGTTGCTGGATGTGGGTGAGCAAGGCATGGCGCAAAGCCGTGCCGGTGTTCATCAACGGTTCATCGAGCGCATCAACAGCCTCGACGTGGCCCCCAGCGGATTACCTTCCCGGGTCATCGTTTTCGGGATCTCCTCTCTCCCGGCGCAAGCGCTCGAAGCTCTCGCCGGACTGGCGCGATTCAGCCAGGTTCTGCTTTGCGTACACAACCCATGTCGTCATCATTGGGCAGACATCGTCGCCGATAAAGACCTTCTGCGGCATCAATACAAGCGTCAGGCTCGCAAGAGCGGAATGCCTGTTGTGCTTGATCCGCAAACCCTTCACCAACATGCACACCCGCTATTGGCGGCATGGGGCAAGCAGGGGCGGGACTACATCAATCTGCTCGACAGCTACGACGATCCCAACAGCTACCGCTCGGCATTCCGTGATGGGCGCATCGACTTGTTCAGTGATAGCCAGCCACAAACCATGCTCAACCAGTTGCAGGACGACATCCTTGAACTGCGCCCCTTGAATGAAACCCGCGAGCTCTGGCCGGCTGTCGATCTCAATCAGGACGAATCCATTCGTTTCCACATCGCCCATAGCGCCCAGCGCGAAGTGGAAATCCTCCACGATCAGTTGCTCGCACGCTTCAGTGCCGATCCAGACTTGAAGCCTCGCGACATAATCGTGATGGTTCCGGACATCGACAGCTACGCTCCGCATATCCGTGCAGTCTTCGGTCAACTTGATCGCTTCGATCCGCGCTTCATCCCCTTTACACTGGCGGATCAAGGCCAGCGCGGTCGTGATCCACTGCTGATTGCTGTCGAACATCTACTCAAACTGCCCGACAGCCGTTTCCCCGTCAGTGAGATCCTCGATTTGCTGGATGTTCCTGCACTGCGCGCTCGCTTCGGTGTCGAGGAACGTGACCTGCCCACCCTGCATCGCTGGATCGAAGGCGCTGGTATTCGCTGGGGGATGAATGCCGAGCAGCGCGCGGGTCTGGGTTTGCCTCAAGAACTGGAGCAAAACAGTTGGCGTTTTGGCCTGCGCCGGATGCTGCTTGGTTATGCCGTCGGCAGCGCCGCTGCTTGCGAAGGCATTGAGCCTTACGACGAGATTGGCGGTCTGGATGCTGCGCTCATCGGTCCTTTGGTTGCACTGCTGGACGCGTTGGAGATTGCCCATCAGGAACTGACTCAACCTGCACCGCCTAAGCAATGGGGCGTCAGGATGCAAGCTTTGGTGCAGTTGTTCTTCCAGGCCAGCAATGAACATGACGACTACTTGCTGGGTCAACTCGAAGAACTGCGGGAAACCTGGCTCGAGACCTGCGAATCAGTGGGCTTGCATGATGAGCTGCCCTTGACCGTGGTCCGTGAAGCCTGGCTGGCAGGCCTCGACCAGGGCCGGCTGTCCCAGCGTTTTCTGGCCGGAGCCGTCAACTTCTGCACCTTGATGCCGATGCGGGCGATCCCCTTCAAACTCGTCTGTTTGCTCGGGATGAATGACGGAGATTACCCGCGTGCACAACCGCCGCTGGACTTTGATCTCATGGGCAGCGATTACCGCCCGGGTGATCGTTCCCGGCGCGAGGATGATCGCTATCTCTTGTTGGAAGCCCTGTTGTCGGCACGTGACCAACTCTATATCAGTTGGGTCGGCCGTAGTATTCGGGACAATAGCGAGCGCCCAGCCTCGGTACTGATTGGTCAACTGCGCGATCATCTTGCCGGTGGTTGGCGATTACAGGTCGACAGTGAAAAGCTGCTGGAATCGGTGACTCAGGAGCACCCGCTGCAACCCTTCAGCGCACGCTATTTTCATGAAGGTAATGACCTGTTCAGTTTCGCAAGCGAGTGGCAGGTGCTTCATCAAGCCAGTGAACAGGCAACGGACATCAAGCCCCTTGATGCCTATGTTCAGGAAGAGCCGCTGAGCCTCGGTCAATTGCAGGATTTCCTGCGCAATCCCGTGCGACATTTTTTCAGTCAGCGACTCAAGGTGTTCTTCGAAGCGGCTGAAGCCCCCTTGGCCGACGAAGAGCCCTTCGTACTCGACGCTCTCCAACGCTATAGCCTCAGTGACAGTTTGCTCGAAGCGGCGCTCGGGCAACTGGATCACGTCGATCATGCGCTTGAGGCCCGTGCTAAACGTTTGCAAAACAGTGGGCTCTTGCCCATGGCCGGTTTCGGCGAATGCCTGCAGCGAGAGTTGATCGAACCGCTGCCGGATCTGTTGCAGCGTTATCAACAACTCCTTACGTTGTGGCCAACGCCGCTGACTAGTGCGTTGCCTGTGAATCTGGAACTGGAAGGCCTGCGCCTGGAAGGCTGGCTCAGTGGCCTGCACCAGCGTGCGGATGGTGGCCTGTTGTCGATTACCACGATTCCCAACAGCATTGGTTCGATCAAGACCCGCAAGTGGCATCGGCTGACGCGACCTTGGGTCAATCACCTGGTCGCTTGCGCCAGCGGCATGTCGATGACCACCGCGCTGGTCGCCAGTGACGACAGTCTGCTACTGGCCCCTTTGGAGCAGGGCGCTGCACGTCATGCCTTGAGTAACCTGTTGCAAGCATGGCAAACCGGCATGCGCCAACCCCTGCCGATTGCCGTGAAAACCGCCTTCGCGTGGCTCTCTCAAACTGACCCGGCCAAAGCCGACGCCGCTGCTCGCAAGGCCTATGAAGGCGACGGTCAAACCACCGACGGCGAACGCCGCGAAAGTCCGGCACTGGCACGACAGTTCGCTGATTACGACGCGCTGACCGCCGAGGAGACTTTCGCCGATTGGTGCAACGCTTTGTACAAACCGATGCTTGAAGCCCCCTGGCGTTCATTGACCAGCGAGGAGGCGCGTTCATGACCACGAAAACACCGCTGGCCCTGGCTTTTCCCCTGAGCGGCAGCCAACTGATCGAAGCCAGCGCCGGTACCGGCAAGACGTTCACCATTTCTGCGCTGTACTTGCGTCTGGTCCTTGGTCACGGTGGCGAATCGAGTGGGTTTGGGCGTGAACTCTTGCCGCCGCAAATCCTCGTGGTCACGTTCACTGATGCCGCGACTAAAGAGTTGCGCGAACGTATACGTACCCGACTGGCCGAAGCGGCCCGATACTTTCGGGACGAGACCCAGGCACCCGATAGCCTCATCGCGGAGTTGCGTGACCAGTACCTCCCGGAACAGTGGTCCGGCTGTGCAAACCGTCTGGACATTGCCGCGCAGTGGATGGATGAAGCCGCCGTCTCGACCATTCACAGTTGGTGCCAGCGCATGTTGCGTGAGCACGCGTTTGACAGTGGCAGCCTGTTTACTCAGACCCTGGAAACCGATCACAGCGACTTGCTGGGTGAAGTCCTGCGTGATTACTGGCGGCTGTTCTGCTATCCGATGCAAGGTGATGCGCTGAACTGGGTGCGGGGTAATTGGGGAGGGCCAGCGGCGTTATTACCGCGAGTACGTAGTTTATTCGCCAGTGAGCGTGACAGCACTGAAGGCAAGGAGCCTGCCGAGCTGATCGCCGAGTGCTTGCAGGAACGGCGACTGGCCTTGCTCGAACTCAAGATGCCCTGGCGCCAATGGGCGGACGAACTGCTTGCCATCTGTCACCAAGGTGTTGCGAGCAAAAGTGTCGATGGTCGAAAGATGCAGGCACGTTATTTCGAACCCTGGTTCGAAAAGTTAAAAGCATGGGCTGAAGATGAATCCCTTGAGCAACTGGATATCGGCACGGGCTTCACTCGCCTGACGCCTGACGGCATGGCCGAAGCCTGGAAAGGCGACGCCCCCAGTCATCCGGGGCTGGACGCCATGCCCGGGCTCAAGGCCAGCCTCGACGGCTTGCCAACCCCCGACGCGGCCGTTCTGCAACATGCTGCGCAATGGGTCGGGGCACGGTTCGAAGAAGAAAAACGCCGCCGCGCGGAAATGGGTTTCGACGACATGTTGCTGCGCCTCGATGCGGCGTTGCAATCCGAGGGTGGTGAACGCCTGGCGACCTTGATCCGCGAACAGTTTCCGGTGGCGCTGATCGATGAGTTCCAGGACACCGACCCGGTGCAGTACCGGATTTTCGAAAGCATCTATCGCATCGAAGACAACAACCCTGAAGGCGGCCTGTTTCTGATCGGCGATCCCAAGCAAGCGATCTACGCCTTTCGTGGCGCCGACATCTACACCTACTTGCGAGCCCGCCAGGCCACCGCCGGCCGTCTGCATACCCTGGGTACGAATTTCCGTTCCAGCCATGGCATGGTCAATGCGGTGAACCATGTGTTCGAGCGCGCGGAGTCTCGTGAGCTGGGGCGCGGCGCGTTTCTGTTTCGTGAAAAGAACGGTGAGAACCCGGTACCGTTCCTGCCCGTCGAGTCCCAAGGGCGCAAAGAAGTTCTGCACATCGATGGCCAGCTCGTGCCGGCTCTGAACATCTGGCACCTGTCCGCCGATCAGCCGCTGTCCGGCGTGGAATACCGACAAAAACTCGCCGCCGCGTGCGCCAGTGAAATCACCGCGTTACTTAATGGTGGCCAGGAAGGTCGTGCAGGTTTCATTGAGAAGGACATGGACTTCCGGAGCCTGCTACCCGCAGACATCGCGATTCTGGTTCGCGACGGCAAAGAGGCCCAGGCCGTGCGGGGCGAACTGTCTGCACGCGGGGTGCGCAGCGTTTATCTGTCGGACAAGGATTCGGTGTTCGCCGCTCAAGAAGCCCACGACCTGCTGACCTGGCTCAAAGCCTGTGCCGAGCCGGATGTCGAGCGACCGCTGCGAGCCGCATTGGCCAGCATCACGCTGAACCTTTCCCTGGCGGAACTGGAGCGGCTGAATCAGGACGAACTGGCCTGGGAAGCGCGGGTCATGCAGTTCCGCGGTTATCGCGAGCTGTGGCGCAAGCAAGGCGTGCTGCCCATGTTGCGGCGCTTGCTGCATGACTTCCAGTTGCCTCGATCGTTGATCGCCCGCAGCGACGGTGAACGGGTACTGACTAACTTGCTGCACCTGTCCGAGTTGTTGCAACAAGCCGCTGCGGAGCTTGATGGCGAGCAAGCGCTGATTCGTCATTTGTCCGAGCATCTGGCGTTGTCCGGTCAGGCCGGCGAAGAACAGATCCTGCGTCTGGAAAGCGACGAGCAACTGGTTAAAGTCGTGACCATTCACAAGTCCAAGGGCCTTGAGTATCCCTTGGTGTTTCTGCCGTTCATTTGCTCGGCAAAACCGGTGGATGGCAGCCGTTTGCCGCTGCATTACCACGATTCAAACGGCAAGGCGCAGGTGACTTTAAAACCGACTGCGGAGTTGATCGCCCTGGCCGATGATGAACGTCTGGCGGAGGATCTGCGTTTGCTCTATGTCGCCCTGACCCGGGCGCAACATGCCTGCTGGCTGGGTGTGACCGATCTCAAGCGCGGCAATAACAACAGCTCGGTGCTGCACCTTTCTGCATTGGGTTACTTGCTCGGCGGTGGTGCCCCTCTGGCCGAGTCCGCAGGTTTGAAACGCTGGCTCGAAGACCTCCAGCAGGACTGCCCGGCGCTTCTGTACGGTGATATGCCGCCAGCGACGGCCGAGCATTATTATCCGCCACGCAATGACGCGACGTTGCTTGCGCCGCTGATACCCAAGCGCAAGGCCAGTGAAAACTGGTGGATTGCTTCGTACAGCGCTTTGCGTATCGGCGACAGTCTGAGCGTGGGCAGTGACGAGGCCCCGGAGAATCCGCAGGCGCAAAAGCTCTTTGACGATGAACGTCTCGATCCGCAGGCGCCACGAGAAGTGGCCGTCGGTGGTGCCGATATCCATCGGTTCCCCCGCGGCCCCAACCCCGGCACCTTTCTCCATGGTTTGCTGGAGTGGGCCGGTGATGAAGGTTTTTCTGCTGCACCACAAGTCGTGGAAGATGCCATTGCCCGCCGCTGCAACCGCCGAGGCTGGGAAGGCTGGATCACCACGCTGAGTGATTGGTTGCAGCACTTGCTCAAGTCTTCGTTGCACCTCGGCGGGGGCCAGCCTCCGGTCGTGTTCGAGCAGCTCACTCAATACCGCGTCGAGATGGAATTCTGGTTCGCCAGCCATAAAGTCGACGTACTCAAGCTCGATGAACTGGTGCGCCAATACACCCACAACGGCGTCGCCCGGGTCGCCGCTGAACCGGTCTCGCTCAACGGCATGTTCAAGGGTTTCATCGACTTGACGTTCGAACACGACGGCCGATATTACGTTGCCGACTACAAATCCAACTGGCTGGGCCCTGATGACGCTGCGTACACCGAGCAGGCCATGGAGCAGTCGATTCTCGACAATCGTTACGACCTGCAATACGTGTTGTACCTGCTGGCCCTGCATCGCCAGCTCAAGGCGCGGCTTGCCGACTACGATTACGACCGGCATGTCGGTGGCGCTCTGTATTTGTTCTTGCGCGGCACACGGGCATCCACCCAGGGCGTCTATTTCTCCCGTCCGCCCAGAGAGCTGATCGAGCGTCTGGATCGGCTCTTCCAGGGCAAGCCAGAACCCAAGGCCGAACCCGCCTGGGAACAGGGAGTATTGTTATGAGCCGCACCTTCGCCGATTTGCTGCCCACGTCATTGGCAGCCGAAACCATGGCGGATCTGGCACCCCTGAGTCGTGCCGATGACTTGTTGCTTTTACTCTCGCGGTGGGTCGAACGCGGCTGGCTGCGGGCGCTGGACAAAGCCTTCGTGGCCTTCCTCCACGAGCTTGCCCCCGACGACGATCCGTTGGTGTTGCTTGCCGCCGCATTGACCAGCCACCAACTGGGTCACGGCCATGTCTGCCTGGACCTGTTCGAGACGCTCAAAGAGCCGGATTTTGCCCTGTCGCTGCCACCCGAAGGCGATCTGCAAAGTGGTGCGATGCTGTTGCCGTCGCAACTGCTTGAGGCGCTGGATGGCGCCCATTGGTGCAAGGTCCTGGCGTCCAGCCGTCTGGTGGCTCTGGCGGTCGATGGTCGTGAGGCTGCGCAATCACGGCCCTTGGTGTTGTCGGGCAAGCGCCTGTACCTGCGTCGCTACTGGGTTTACGAAAGACGCATCGACAACGCCCTTCGCCTGCGCCTGGCTGAACACGAAACAACGCCGAATGACTTGCCCCAGCGACTCACTGGTTTATTCGGTCCAGCCAGGCCCGGCGAAGTGATCGATTGGCAGAAACTCGCCTGTGCCCTGGCTACCCGCAGTGCGTTCAGTATCGTCACCGGCGGCCCGGGGACCGGTAAAACCACCACGGTCGTGCGGTTGCTGGCATTGCTCCAGGCGCCAGCGGTGGAGGCCGGCAAACCGTTGCGAATTCGCCTTGCCGCACCCACCGGTAAAGCGGCGGCACGGCTGACAGAATCCATCAGCCAGCAAGTCCGGACGCTGGAAGTCGATGAAAACGTAAGAAACAAGATCCCCTCTGACGTGACTACCGTGCACCGCCTGCTTGGCAGTCGCCCCGGTACCCGGCACTTCCGTCACCATGCCGGTAATCGCTTGCCGCTGGATGTGCTGGTGGTGGACGAAGCCTCAATGATTGACCTGGAGATGATGGCGAACTTGCTCGACGCGATGCCGGCTCATGCCCGGCTGGTGTTGCTCGGTGACAAGGACCAACTGGCATCGGTGGAGGCCGGCGCCGTGCTTGGTGATTTGTGCCGCGACGCCGAGGCCGGTTGGTACAGTCCGCAGACGCGCCAGTGGCTGGAGACGGTCAGTGGTGAAAGCCTGCTGGCCAGCGGTTTGCAGGAAGACACTGACGCGACTCACCCCCTGGCCCAGCAAGTGGTGATGCTGCGTCACTCGCGCCGGTTCGGTGAAGGCAGCGGCATTGGCCAGTTGGCGCGATGGGTCAATCAGCAGCAACCGGAGGAAGCCCGCACGTTGCTGGCTGCTCGAAGTCACGCCGACGTGTTTTCCCTGCCCCTCAAAGGTGAGCACGACCGGGCGCTGGAACACTTGCTGCTCGAAGGCCATGGCGACGGACCGCAAGGTTATCGCCACTACCTGAGTGTGCTTCGCAGCCAGCGGCCACCGCTCGACAGCCTGCTCGAAGACTCCCGCTGGACCGATTGGGCGCGTCAGGTATTGCAAGCTTTCGACGCCTTCCAGTTGTTGTGCGCGGTACGCAAAGGGCCATGGGGCGTGGAGGGATTGAATCAACGTGTAACCGCCGCGCTGCTCAAGGCTCGAGTGATCGACAGCGACCAGCAGTGGTACGAAGGTCGCCCGGTATTGATGACGCGTAATGACTATGGCCTGGGGTTGATGAACGGTGATATCGGTATTGCCCTCAAACTGCCGGAACGTGATGGGCCTGAGGCTGGCAAGCACGTACTGCGTGTGGCGTTCCCGCGCAATGATGGCCAGGGTGGCGTGCGATTTGTTCTACCGAGTCGACTCAACGATGTCGAGACGGTTTATGCCATGACCGTACACAAATCCCAGGGCTCGGAGTTTGCCCATACGGCGTTGATTCTGCCGGATGCGCTGAACCCTGTACTGACCAAGGAGTTGATCTACACCGGGATCACCCGGGCCAAGAACTGGTTCACCTTGATCGAGCCACGGGCCGGAGTGTTTGAGGAGGCCGTGCGGCGCAAGGTCAAGCGCTTGAGCGGGTTGATGCTGGAGTTGGACGATGGGGTTGAGCCGAGCCATCGATAGGCTGGCGTGTACGCCGGAAACTGTCCGAAGTGCCGTAGTGCACCGCCTCGCTGGGGGGTAAACGCTATGCTATCGTTGCGACATTATTTCGTAACATCGAAGAGAATCCCCGCATGAAGGTGGCTGTCTGGACGACAGGGCGCGTCGTTAGCCGCAAGCAAGTGCTGCTCGCGGGGCTCCTCTGCTTGCTGACCGGTGTCGTGTTCGCTCAATCGGAAACCCCGGTGAGCATGGCCGACCAACGTGCCAGATCGGTCACTCAGGTTGTCCTCGGGATTCTCAGTTATGCGCGCTGGCCTGTTGAGCCTGCGCAACTGCGCCTGTGCGTGGTCGGCCCCACCGAATACACCGACGACCTGGTCAAGGGCACAACCCAAGCCACCGGCCGGCCCGTCACTGTGCGCCGGCTGTTGGCCGACAATCCGTCGATCGTCGGTGAATGCGATGCGGTGTACATCGGCAAATTGACCGACGACGAGCGCCGCCAACTCTTTGCTTCGCTGACAGGACGCCCGGTGTTGAGCATCAGCGAGAGCGATGATCAATGCACCGTCGGCAGTCTGTTCTGCCTCAGGGTCACTGATGATCAGGTATCTTTCGAGGTCAACCTCGATTCCGTCGCCCGTAGCGGTGTGCGCATTCACCCCAGTGTGCTGCAACTGTCCCGCCGCAAGCCGGCGGCGCCATGAGTCTATTCAAATCGGGTAGTCGTCCAACGTTGCGCTCGGTCATTGGCCGGGGACATTTGATCGTCGCCCTGGTCGCCGTGGCCATGGCCAGCGTCTCGCTGACACTGCTGGGTGTATTGGCGTTGCGGGTGTATGCCGACCACAACCTGCACCTGATCGCACGCTCGATCAATTACACCGTGGAAGCCGCGGTGGTGTTCAACGATAAAGCCGCAGCCACTGAGGCCCTGGCATTGATCGCCTCCACTGAAGAAGTCGCTGACGCCAGGGTGCTGGATGAAAAAGGCCGGTTACTGGCCCGTTGGCAGCGACCGGAAAGCGGCTTGCTCTCTGATCTGGAATTGCAGATCGCCAAAGCCTTTCTGGAAAAACCCATCGACATGCCGATCGTTCATCAAGGTCGGGAAATCGGCAGCATTCAGCTCACCGGTCACGGTGGCAGCTTGATGCGTTTTCTGCTCAGCGGCCTGATGGGCATTATTCTGTGTACGGCCATCAGCGCCTGGGTCGCACTCTATCTGGCACGCCGGCAACTTCGCGGGATCACGGGGCCTCTGCGAAGCCTGGCCGCCGTAGCCCACGCCGCCCGCAGCGATCGAGCCTTCGACCGGCGCGTGCCACCCGCCGATATCGCTGAACTCGACAACCTGGGCAACGACTTCAATGCCTTGCTCGATGAACTCGAGTCCTGGCAGACCCACCTGCAAAGCGAAAACGAAACCCTGGCGCACCAAGCCAGCCACGACAGCCTCACCGGATTGCCAAACCGGGCGTTTTTCGAAGGCCGTCTGATGCGTGCACTGCGCAATGCCCACAAGCTCAATGAGCGCGTAGCCGTGCTGTTTCTCGACAGCGATCGATTCAAGGAAATCAATGACAGCTTCGGTCATGCCGCCGGCGACGCCGTGCTGGTTGCCGTCGCGAACAGGGTTCGGGCGCAGTTGCGTGAAGAGGATCTGGTGGCGCGGCTGGGCGGTGACGAATTTGCGGTGTTGCTGACGCCGCTGCATAAAACCGAAGACGCCGAGCGGATCGCTGACAAGATCCTTGCCAGCATGGAAGAGCCCATCCCGTTACCGGGTCATACCCAAGTCCTGACTTCACTCAGTATCGGTATCGCCGTGTACCCGGATCATGGTGCTACCCCGGGCGCATTGCTCAATGCCGCCGATGCGGCGATGTACCAGGCCAAGCGCCTTTCCCGAGGTGCGCAGCACACGTCCGGGGCGGAGCACCCGGTCGCCCACGTACACACCAGGAGCTAAATTGCCGTGTTCTCAATTACCCAGCGTTCCCCGCGATTTTTCGCAATCACCTTGTTCATGGCCATCCTGGCATTGACCGGGTGCCAGACCGCACCGCAAAAGGGGCTGACCCCGGCGCAAATCACTGTACTCAAACAGCAAGGCTTCGAGCTGACCGATGAGGGCTGGGCGTTCGGTCTATCCGGCAAAGTGCTGTTTGGCAGTGACGATGACAGCCTGAACGCCGCCAGTACCGGGATCGTCCAACAGATCGGCAAGGCCTTGCTGGGTGTCGGCATCGAGCGAGTGCGGGTCGACGGTCACACGGATGCCTCGGGCAAAGAGTCCTACAACGAACAACTTTCCCTGCGTCGCGCGAAAAGCGTCGGCAAGGTGCTGACCACGGTGGGCATGAAAGAAGAAAACATCCAACTGCGCGGTCTTGGCAGCAGTCAGCCGGTGACGTCGAACGACACCGCCTCTGGCCGCACCGAAAACCGCCGGGTATCGATCGTGGTGAGCGCCGATTAGTCGGCGAACAACATCTCCCGGCTTTCGCCCATCAACAGACTCTGATTCTGCTCGGTGACCGAACGGATGTAATCCCACAACAGGGTGATCCGCTTGAGCTTCCTCAGGTCCTCGCGGCAGTACATCCAGAACTGCCGCGTGATGTTGATCTCTTCCGGCAACACCGGAAGCAAGCGCGAGTCCTGCGCCGCGAGGAAGCACGGCAGAATCGCCAATGACCGTCCTTGCTGCGCCGCCACGAATTGTGCGATCACGCTGGTGCTGCGCAAGTTGGCGCTGGCGCCGGGCAACACATTCGCCAGGTACAACAGCTCCGAGCTAAACGCCAGATCGTCGACATAACTGATGAATGAATGCTTGCCCAAATCTGCCGGGCGGCGGATCGGCGGGTGCTTGTCCAGATAATCCTGCGTCGCATAAAGCTGCAGTTTGTAGTCGCAGAGTTTGCAGCAGACGTAAGGGCCATGTTCCGGGCGCTCCAGGGCGATGACGATGTCCGCCTCGCGCTTGGACAGGCTGATGAAGTGCGGCAGCGGCAGGATGTCCACCGAGATCGCCGGGTAGGCGTCGACAAAATGGCTCAGCTGCGGGGTGATGAAAAAACTGCCGAAGCCTTCGGTGCAACCCATGCGCACATGCCCGGACAGCGCCACGCCGGAGCCTGAAACCTGTTCGCAGGCCATGTGCAGCGTGCTTTCAATCGATTCCGCGTAACCGAGCAATCGCTGACCTTCGGTGGTCAGGACAAAACCGCTGGTCCGGGACTTCTCGAACAGCAATGTACCCAATGCCGCTTCCAATGAACTGATGCGCCGCGACACGGTGGTGTAGTCCACCGCCAGGCGCTTGGCCGCCGTGCTGGCCTTGCGGGTGCGGGCGACTTCGAGGAAAAACTTGAGGTCATCCCAGTTCAATGAGCCTAACGACGTGATGTTTTTTTGCATGATGGACCGGCTTTTATGTGCGTTCTTATTAGAAGTTTGCACATCTATACTCCAAAAACAGTCCGACAACCAATTCGCGACACACGCCTCATCTCAAGGCTGCTTTCTCGCCTTGGCTCTCAAGATAGTTCTCTAGATAACAACAACGTCCCGGAGACCCAACATGAACGCATCGCTCACGCCAAACGAAACCACTGTGCAAACGGTCAAGCTGTTGATCGACGGCGAGTGGGTCGAGTCCCAGACCACCGAGTGGCACGACATCGTCAACCCGGCCACCCAGCAAGTGCTGGCCAAGGTTCCGTTCGCCACCGCGCAGGAAGTGGACGCCGCGATCAGTGCTGCCCATCGCGCCTTCCAGACCTGGAAGCTGACGCCGATCGGCGCGCGGATGCGCATCATGCTCAAGCTCCAGGCGTTGATTCGCGAGCACTCCAAGCGCATCGCCGTGGTGCTCAGCAACGAGCAGGGCAAAACCATCGCCGACGCTGAGGGCGACATCTTCCGCGGTCTGGAAGTGGTCGAACACGCTTGCTCCATCGGCACCCTGCAAATGGGTGAGTTCGCCGAAAACGTCGCCGGCGGCGTCGATACTTACACCCTGCGTCAGCCCATCGGCGTTTGCGCCGGCATCACCCCGTTCAACTTCCCGGCGATGATTCCGCTGTGGATGTTCCCGATGGCCATCGCCTGCGGCAACACCTTTGTGCTCAAGCCGTCCGAACAGGACCCGATGTCGACCATGCTGCTGGTGGAACTGGCGATCGAGGCCGGCGTTCCAGCGGGCGTGCTCAACGTGGTGCATGGCGGCAAGGACGTGGTGGACGCGCTCTGCACCCACAAAGACATCAAGGCTGTTTCCTTCGTCGGTTCGACTGCGGTCGGTACTCACGTCTACGACCTGGCCGGTAAACACGGCAAGCGTGTGCAATCGATGATGGGCGCGAAAAACCACGCCGTGGTTCTGCCGGATGCCAATCGCGTACAAGCACTGAATGCTCTGGTCGGCGCCGGTTTCGGCGCAGCGGGCCAACGTTGCATGGCCACGTCCGTGGTGGTGCTGGTGGGCGCGGCCAAACAATGGTTGCCGGACCTGAAAGCGCTGGCGCAAAAACTCACCGTGAATGCCGGCAGCGAGCCGGGCACTGACGTTGGCCCGGTGATCTCGAAAAAAGCCAAACAGCGGATTCTCGACCTGATCGAGAGCGGCATCAAGGAAGGCGCCAAGCTGGAGCTGGATGGTCGCGACGTCACCGTTCCAGGCTTCGAGAAGGGCAACTTTGTCGGCCCGACCCTGTTCTCCGGCGTGACCCCCGAGATGCAAATCTACACCCAGGAAATCTTCGGCCCGGTGCTGGTGGTCCTGGAAGTCGATACCCTCGATGAGGCCATCGCACTGGTCAACGCCAACCCGTTCGGCAACGGCACCGGCCTGTTCACCCAAAGCGGTGCGGCAGCGCGCAAATTCCAGACCGAAATCGACGTTGGCCAGGTCGGCATCAACATCCCGATTCCAGTGCCGGTCCCGTTCTTCAGCTTCACCGGTTCGCGCGGCTCCAAACTGGGCGACCTCGGTCCGTATGGCAAGCAAGTGGTGCAGTTCTACACTCAGACCAAGACGGTCACCAGTCGCTGGTTCGATGACGACAGCGTCAACGACGGTGTGAACACCACCATCAACTTGCGTTAAGGAGCGGGACATGAAAATCGCTTTTATCGGTCTCGGCAACATGGGCGCGCCGATGGCGCGCAACCTGATCAAGGCCGGCCACGCACTGAGCCTGGTGGACCTGAACAAAACCGTTCTGGCGGAGCTGGAACAACTGGGCGGCAGCATCAGCGCTTCGGCCCGTGAAGCGGCGCAAGGCGCGGAACTGGTGATCACCATGCTGCCCGCCGCTGTGCATGTACGCAGCGTGTGGCTGGGTGAGGACGGCGTTCTCGCCGGTATCGGCAAAGGCGTGCCAGCCGTGGATTGCAGCACCATCGACCCGCAGACTGCGCGCGATGTGGCAGCCGCTGCGGCCAAGCAAGGCGTGGCCATGGCCGATGCGCCAGTCTCTGGCGGTACGGGCGGTGCGGCGGCCGGGACGCTGACTTTCATGGTCGGCGCCACGCCTGAACTGTTTGCGACCCTGCAACCGGTGCTGGCGCAGATGGGCCGCAACATCGTTCATTGCGGTGAAGTCGGCACCGGGCAAATCGCCAAGATCTGCAACAACCTGCTGCTGGCGATTTCCATGGTCGGCGTCAGTGAAGCCATGGCGCTGGGCGATGCCCTCGGCATCGACACCACCGTGCTGGCGGGAATCATCAACAGTTCCACCGGGCGTTGCTGGAGTTCGGAGATGTACAACCCGTGGCCCGGCATCGTCGAAACGGCACCGGCCTCGCGCGGTTATACCGGTGGTTTCGGTGCCGAACTGATGCTCAAGGATCTGGGGCTGGCCACTGAGGCGGCACGTCAGGCGCACCAACCGGTGGTGCTCGGCGCGGTGGCCCAGCAGTTGTATCAGGCGATGAGCCAGCGTGGGGAGGGTGGCAAGGACTTCTCGGCGATCATCAACAGCTATCGCAAACCCCAGTAAGAAGTTTTTCCGGGGAGTGTGATTAAAGGCTTTTGTGGCGAGGGAGCTTGCTCCCGCTGGTTCGCGAAGCGGACCTGATGCCCGTGAACGAGGTGCGTCAGATAAAACGCAGTTGCTGATTTTACGGCTGCTTCGCAACCGAGCGGGAGCAAGCTCCCTCGCCACAAGGAATGCGTATTTACCGGGAGACCACGTCGGGTGGTCTCCCGGTTTTTTGCATCAGGCAAACACGAAATACTTGCGCACGGTTTCAACCACTTCCCACGTGCCTTTCATCCCCGGCTCAATGACGAAAATATCACCGGCACGCAGATGGATCGGCTCTTTGCCTTCCGGGGTGATGATGCAATACCCCTCGCGGAAATCGCAGTATTCCCACTTCACGTATTCCACATACCACTTGCCCGGCGTGCAGATCCAGGTGCCCATGATCTTGCTGCCGTCTTCGCTGGTGTAGGCGTTGAGGTTGACGGTGTGCGGGTCGCCTTCGAGTTTTTCCCATTTGCAGGCGTCGAGCACCGGCAGCGGATGAGTATCGCGAAGAACGGTAATAGGTGCGGTCATGTGGACTCCGGGGCAGTGGATTAGAGAACTGAAGCCGCACCCTATAGCGCCCCGCACTCGGTCAGTTGTCTGTGCTCGACACTCAGTTACCCAGAAGCGCTGTGCCGATTTGCCTGGTCGGCTTCTAAATCCTCAATACGCATTATCTAAGGGCCAGGTTGAAAGTTATGAAGTTATAACTGTTTTCTTATCCGGTTTTTATTATTGGTGCGTCTGTGCTGTCAGCCAGAAGTTAATACTTTCGAGCCCCTCTCTATTTAGCCGGCGATACAGTGTGCACCCCACCATACGCAGCCTTTGTTAAGTAAATAAGTCGACAGGCATGGGGCTTCGCACCAATCGAGTGCGGTGCGCAGGCCTGTTAGGACGTCTGTCTCAAGTGGTTAAAAAACTTTGAATAGTTCGTTGACTCTCCCCTTAAGGGCAGAGTTTAGATTTCCGCCGCGTCAGAAGTTGCTGTGGGAAAAGTTACTTCTCGCATACGGAATTCATGAAGCAATCACGATATAGGGAGATAGAGATGAACAATCCATTGGAGTTGGAAAACGTCATTGTCAGCACCCGCGAGATCCTCGCGCAACTGTTGGTGATGAGCGCCGATGATATCGATGAGAACAGCAGTATCGTCGAGGATCTCAGCGCCGATTCGCTGGACATCGTCGACCTGAGCTTTCAACTGGGTCGTCAGTATGGCTGCACCTTGCCCAAAACCAGCGTGCTCGATCACGCCGTCGCTGTCTGCGGCGACGCCGGCGAGTTCCTGGCCAGCGGTCGCATCACTGAAAACGGCAAGGCCTTGCTTGAACAGAGCCTCAGCGCCTACTCCCCGGATCAACTCCAGTCCGGCATGCAACCGGCGCAGGTATTTGCCGCCACCACCGTGCGCAACTGGGCGCAACAGTGCCGCAACCTCTTCAACTATCTGCCGCAGAACTGCCCCGATTGCGGCGCTCAAAAAGCCGTGCTGAACGAACGTCAGCAAGTGGTCTGTGACGCGTGCAGTGCGCGGCTGGTGCCGGCCGACGGCGACGAGGTTTCACGCCAACTGGTGGAGCAATTTGTGGCCACTCACGTCAAAGAGACGGTGTAGGAGTTCTCATGCGGGCACGAGAAGTCTATGTGACCGGATTCGGTCTGGTGGCGCCCATGGCACTGGACGCCGCCACGTTGTTCGAGCGGATCTGCCAGAAGCAGTCCTGTGTTCGCGAACATCCACGGTTCAAGGCGCTGGGCTTCAACAACAGCGCTGCCGGGTTTATCGATGACGGCCAGTGGCAGCAGATCGCCGCGGGTTTCGGCGGCAATGCTGCGCTGCATCCACGGCAAAGTGTGCTGGCCGAGTTCGTCGCTCGACAAGCCATTCAGCATGCCGGTCTGACCCCGACAGCCTTTGCTCACACCCGCAGTGGATTGTTCCTGGGGGCCAACAAGTACTGCGCGGACAGTCACGATCTGCACCGGGCCAGTCGCTGCATGGATGAGGCCGGGCGTGTCGATCTGGATCAACTGCTGGATAACCCGGCGGCGTCGAGCGCGGTCTTCGGGCGCCGGGTCGATCAGCAGACCCAGCACCTGGCCGAGATGCTCGGTATCCGCGATCACATTTCGACCCACTCCGATGCCTGCGCCGCCGGCACCATGGCGATCGGCAGCGCCTACCGGGCGATCGAGCGAGGTGAAATCGACCTGGCCATTTGCGGTGCCGTCGAACTGATGGCCAACGAGTTGCCGTACTACATGTTCAACAGCCTGGGCGCGCTGTGCCAGGCCGACCTGCCGGCAAGCGAGCAGAGTCGACCGTTCATGCCGGACCGCTGTGGCTTCGTGATCAGCGAGGGCGCGGCCATGATCATTCTCGAATCCGCCGAGCATGCGCAACGTCGCAAAGCCGCGCCGTTGGGGCGCGTGCTGGGTTACGCGAATATGTGCGAGGCACAAAAAATGACCTCCAGCAGCCGGGACGGCAGCAAATACGAGGAATGCATGGAAGCTGCAATCGAAGACGCCGGGCTGCTCAGCAGCGCCGTGCAACACGTCAACACCCATGGCACGTCTACCCAGGCTAACGACAGCTGCGAGGCGTTGGCCTTGCAGCGCGTGTTCGGCGAGTGCCAGGAACATGTGACGTTCACTGCCAACAAATCGGCCATCGGTCATTCCCTGGCGGGCAGCGGCGCGATTGAAGCGGTGCTGTCATTGATCAGCCTGCGGGACGGCGTGCTGTTGCCGACCTTGAACTACGATCACGACCGCGCCGAATACCCCTCACTGAAGTTTCTCAGCGAGCCGGTGCGCCAGTCGATCAATGTGGTGATGTCCAATTCGTTCGGGTTCGGCGGTGTTAACAGCTCGCTGGTTCTGGGGAGGGCATGACATGAGCATTGCCGTTTTCATCCATTCTGCCGCCGTGCTGAACGCCGCCGGCAGCGAATGTGCCGACCTGCTCGGAACGCCACCTTCGCCGCAACCGCTGGCATTTGACGCGACGCGACGGGCATACCCGCTGCCGACACCGCGTCTGGCCAGCGATCTGTTCGACCGCAAAATCCAGCGCAGCGTCGAACCTCAAGGCCTGCGGCTTTTGCATTGCACGGCGCGTCTGGCGCCCGCGCTCGCGGCCCTGCAACTGCCGCCGGCACGGATTGCCCTGACGGCGGCCATTCCAGAAGTCGACGCGCCAAGCCCTTGCTGGGACGCAGTGCAAGCGATCGGCGAGCAACCGCAAAAGCCACTGGCGCAACTGTTGGCCAATACACCGCCGCTGCATGCCCTGACGCTGCTCAACAGCAGCGTGATGGCCTACGTGGCCGAAGCGTTGCAATGCCACGGGCCTATGGGTGGGTTCTGTTCCCAGGAAAACGCCGGGCTCGATGCCTTGATCGAAGCCTGCCAGCAAATTGTCGAGCAACGTGCCGAAGCGGCGCTGGTGGTCAGCAGCAGTCCGAACCTGACGCCCGCCCTGTATCTGCGTGAACCCTATCAGGCAGACGAGCCGACTTATGGCGAAGGCGCCGCGGCACTGCTGCTCGGCTCGACGCCTTCGCGCACCAACCCGAAGGCCTTGCGCATTGCCGGGTTCGCCCGGGGTTACAGCGCTGATCCGCAACGGGGCGCAGCGGTTGCCCGGCGGGTGATCGACCAGGCACTGAGCCTGGAAAAACTGTGCCTCGGTGACGTCCAGCAAATCGTCGCCAATCCTGAGGATGCGCAACTGATGAGCCTGTTCGCCGACCGACCGCAGGACGTTCGCAGCACTCATGCCATGACCGGCGATCTTGGCGCCAGCGCCTTGCTGACCGAAATCGCGCTGGCCTTGCACCTTACCCACAACGCTTCGGCGACACCGGGCTATACGCTGTTGGTCAGCCATAGCCGCGCCGGTCATTGGGGAGCCTTGCTGCTGGCCAGTGAAACCATGGAGAAGCACACATGAGTGCGACACGGATTGTGATTACCGGCATGGGCGCCGTGACCGGGTTCGGTTTCGAATGGCAGACCCTCTGGGAAAAAATGCTTGGCGCCGAACATTGCGTGCGTCCATGGCAGCCCGACGGGGTGGAAGACGGCACGTTCCCGGTGCGCTACGCCGCGGCCGTGGATATGAGCCTGTTGCCTGAGGCCCTGCAGGACCACCCGGCCTGGACCGTTGCATTGGAAAAACGCAGCCGTTTTGGCTGGGTGGCCGCCACCCAAGCGGTGAAAGACAGCGGACTTGCTCCTGAACAGCTACGTGAAGCCGCCGTGCTCTGCGCTTCGGGCGCGCCCCAACACATGCTGGCCGACATGCTGTTGACCCAGGCACCGGATGGCTGCACCCCGGGCTGGCAACACCTGATGCCCCGCGCCGGGCAGGTCAGTACCGAGGGCTCGCTGCGTCAGAGCAATGATCGACTGGCTCGGGTGATTGCCGACGGTTTGGGTTGCGAAGGCCCGGTGATCAATATCAGTAGCGCCTGCGCCGGAGCCTCCCAGGCCATCGGCAATGCTTTTCAGATGATTCGTCGCGGTGAAGTGAACGTGGCGATTGCCGGCGGCGCCGATTCGGTGCTGAACCTCGACACCATGGCCGCGCTGTACCTGCTCGGCGCGGCATCGAGCGAACAGCGCTGGGGTGTCGATTTGTGCCGGCCATTCGACCGTGATCGCAGTGGCCTGATTGCCGGCGAGGGCGGTGGTTTCTTGGTACTGGAAAGCCTTGAGCATGCGTTGGCGCGAGGAGCGACGCCGTATGCCGAAGTGCTCGGTTTCGGCAGCAGCCTGGACGCCTACAAAGTCACCGCACCGCAACCCGAAGGTCGGGGCGCGGCGCTGGCGATGCAAGCCGCGCTGGACGACGCCGGCCTGCGTGCGCAACAGATCGATCTGATCAACGCCCACGGCACCTCGACGCCGCTCAATGACGTCGCCGAAACCCTGGCGATCAAAAGTGTGTTCGCCGAGCACAAACACTACCGGTCCCTGGCCATCAGCGCCAACAAGTCGCAGTTCGGGCATTTGATTGCCGCCGCCGGCGCACCCGAATGCATGATCACCGCGCTGGCGTGCCTGAACGATCTGGTCACTCCGACAGTGAACCTGCATGAGGTCGATGAGCAATGCGACCTGGACTATTGCGCCGGACAAGCGGTCAGCCGCCGGGTGGATTTTGCCTTGAGCAACTCCTTCGGTTTTGGCGGCCTCAACACTTCGCTGGCCTTGGGCAAATATCGGGAGCACGGACAATGACGGGCGCTACTGTGCGTGTTGCCATCGCCGGCAGCGGTTGCGTATTACCCAGCGGCTGGGGCGTGCAACGCTTTTGGTCAGCGGCCAGTGAAGCCCGCAGCGGTATCGCTTTGCTGCAGTCGAAACTGTTCCACAGTGAGCGCGTGACGGCGTTCGGGCATGTCAGTGATGAAGACCATCAAACCAGTCGCCAGGACGTGGCCCAGAATCTCCAGCGTTACTGCCCGCCGGCTGTGATCTGGGGCGTCAGCGCGGTGCGTCAGGCGTTGGTCGAAGCCGGGCTTGAACCAGGCAATGACGAGCTGCGCTACGGCCTCTATTGCTGCCAGGGCGGTTATACCCATCCGTCGTTGGCGGCCTATGGCGAGTTGCTCCACGAGTGCCGCGATGAGTCCGGTGCCGACATGCGGCGCCTTGCTCAACGGGTGTTGCGGGAGCGCGCGCTCGACCCGTTCCTGGTGCTCAAGAGCCTGAGCAACGGTTTGCTCGGGGTTGTCAGTCTGGCGCTGAAACTGGAGTGCGAATGCAACGCCTACATGCAAGGCGTGGCCGGCAATCTGGCGGCGTTGCGCGAGGCATGCGCGGCGTTGCAAAGCGGTCGTATCGATGCGGCGATTGTGGTCGGCGCCGGCAGTGAACTCGATCCGTTGGCGCTGGCCGCACTGGCCGAGGCTGGCGTGATCAGCACCGACGGTTCGCAAACCTTGCGTGCATTCGATCGCCAAGGCACGGGGGGGATTGCCGGTGAAGGCGCGGCGGCATTGATTTTGCGCCGGGCCGACGATCTACCGGATGGGCCGCAGACCTGCCTGTCGGGACTCACCGCCCATCCACGACTGGGGTCGTTGAACCTGCCGGACAAGCAGGTCGATCTGCTGGTCAGCAGCGCCAGTGGCGATCCGCACAAGGACACCGACCTGGCACGGACGCTGGCCCGCGCCGGTGCCTCGCATATCACCAGTAGCGTGCCGGTGACCGGCATTCTCAGCGGCGCGCCGAGCCTGGTCGACCTGATCCTGGCCCGTCATGCACTGCAGGCCCAGCGTGTGCCGCCGATCATCGGGTTGCAGCAACCGGTGGAACCGCAGCTGCCGTTTGTGCTCGGTGAGGGCCGGGACGCGGTGCTGCGCGACTGCCTGATCATCAACCGTGACGACAACGGTTTCAGCGCCTGTTACCAGCTCGACTATCAGGCGGCCGGTCAGCCGTTTTGAACGTAATGAATCGCTTCTATTTTCTGATCAAGGGATATGACTTTTATGGATTACCGCGATTACGTACGACCTAAATTCGTTGAATTAATGCAGGCCCTGGGCCTGGAATGCCAGTTCCACCGGGCGCTGGGCAGCAAGCTGTTTTACCTCGACAAACAAGGCGCAGAGGTGACCGTCACCGACTTTCTGGGCGGTTACGGTGCGGCGTTGTTTGGCCACAATGACCCGCAGTTCGTCGACCAACTCTGCGGCCTGTTGCGCGCCGATGTGCCGTTCAATGCGCAGATGTCCGTGCGTGGCGCCGCCGGTATGCTGGGGCGCGAACTCAGCGAGGCGTTCAATCGGGAGTTGAACAACAACGAACGCTACATTTCGACCTTCTCCAACAGTGGCGCCGAGTCGGTGGAAATCGCCGTCAAGCATGCCGAATACCGCCGTCAGAAAACCTTGCAGAAGCAGTTCGACGAACGGGATTTCGCCCTGGCCAACCTGACCGCCAGCGACAAGGCCTATGTCGAACTGGACGTTGATGACCTCGACCTGCCCGCCGGATTGCTGCCGGAAAATCTGTCTTACGTGACCGTGCGCCAAGTGGTGGAAGCGGTGCGTCAACACAACCTCGCGCAGTTGCATGTCGAGCCGGTATTCGTCGCCCTGCGTGGCAGCTTTCACGGCAAACTGGTGAACACCGTCCAGCTGACGTACGGCAAACAGTACCGTCAGCCGTTCGCCCGTTTTGGCCTTAACGTCGAGTTCATCGATCCGCAGCAACCCCAGCAGCTCTTGGATTTGCCGGCCCGCCACACGCGGCATTGGCTCAGCCTTGAGTGGAGCGGCGAGACCTTGCAGGTACGTCGTGACGCTTTCAGCGCGATCACGGCGGTGTTGCTCGAACCGATCCAGGGCGAGGGCGGCATCAACGAGTTCGCCAACGAGTTCTACCTGGGCCTGCGTCGCCTGTGCAACGAGCAGCAATGCCCGCTGATCATCGACGAAGTGCAATCGGGTTTCGGCCGCACCGGCACTTTGCTCGGCGCCAGCCATTTCAACTTGCAGGGCGATTACTACTGCCTGTCCAAAGCGTTGGGCGGTGGCCTGATGAAAATTGCCGCGACGGTCATCCGTGCCAGCCACTACGAAAACGATTTCAGCTACATCCACAGCTCGACCTTCGCCGAAGACGATGCCTCGTGCCATATCGCCCTGTCGGCATTGCGCCGCTTGTTTGCCAACGACAGCGCGATGCTCAAGGAGGTGAACAGGAAAGGCGAATACCTCAAGTCGTCATTGCTCGAACTCAAAGCCGCGTACCCGGACGTGATTGCCGACGTGCGTGGTCGAGGGTTGCTGCTGGGGTTCGAATTGCACGACCTGACCGGCACCAGTTCGCTGGTGCAGGCGTCGGCGCAGTACAACGATGCGCTGGGTTACATCATTGCCGGCTACCTGCTGCAATTCGAATCGCTGCGGGTCGCGCCGTCGGGCAGCAACGCCAACGTGATTCGCCTGGAGCCGCCGGTGTGCATCACCTTCGAGGAAATCGACGGCTTGATCGGCTCGTTGCAAAAGGTCTGCGACATGCTGCGTCGACGCGATGCCTTCCCGCTGGCGGCCGGGGTGTGTGCCGACAGCATCCCCGAAGTACCGGCCCGCGAGGTGAGCTTCAAGGAACCTGAAAACCTCCCAAAGCCTGACGAGAACGTTCGCGTGGTGGCGCGCGTGGCGTTCATCAATCACCTGATCGATTCCGACATGCTCAGTGATGTTGATCCGTCGCTGTCGACCCTCAGCGCCGAACAGAAGCGCGAGTTCATCAAACGTATGGCCCCGGAGCGGCGTGCTGCGCCAATCGGCCCGGTGCTGATTCGTTCGAAACTCGGCACCGCCGTGGAATTCACCCTGTACCCGTTGTGCATGGACTCCGATGCCATGGCTGCGTACATCGCCAGTGGCGACCTGGACACCATCCGCGACGAAGTCGGTAATCGCATCCGTGATGCCCGGGCGGATGGCTACAGTGTGGCCGGTCTGGGCATGTACACCTCGATCGTCACCAACAACTGTCAGGCGCTGAAAATCCCCGACATGGCGCTGACTTCCGGCAATGCGCTGACCATCGGCATGGGCCTGGAAGCGATCGAGCAAGGCTGCAAGCAGCAAGGCCTGGAACTGAGCCAACAGACGGCGGCGGTGGTCGGTGCGGCGGGCAACATTGCTTCCACTTACGCTTCGTTGCTGTCCACCAGTGTCGAACACCTGATCCTCATCGGCAGCGGTCGCGACGGCTCACTGCGGCGCCTGGAGAAAACCGCCCAGCTGATTTACGCCGAGGCCGCCCGCGCGATTCTCAAAGGTGTCGCCGAGCACGACCGCCTCGCCAGCCGCTTGCAGAAACTCGACGGCATCGACGCGTTGTTGCAGGCCCACGGTGCTGGCGCCGACCTCGGTTTGCGAGTGCAGCGTCTGGTCGAAGAGCACCTGGGGGCGAATGCGTTCATCACGGTCAGCAATGACCTTGAGGTGCTGAAACAGGCGCGCATCGTGCTCTGTGCGGCGAATGCCCCTCAACCGTTTCTCGGTGCCGATCACTTCGCCGAAAACAGCGTGATCTGCGACATCGCGGTGCCGCTGAACGTCGATCAGAACCTCTCCGGGCAACGGGCCGACGTGTTGTACATGCACGGCGGGATTGTCCAGACACCGTTGGGCGATGGCCTGATTCGTAACGTGCGCGCCTACCTCAAGGAAGGCCAGTTGTATGCCTGCATGGCGGAGTCGGTGTTGATGGGGTTGTCCGGGATGAAACAGCACTACTCCTACGGCGATATCAGCCGCGAGCAAGTGCAGCAGATTCGTGCCCTGGCCGCGACCCACGGCTTCAGCCTCGCGCAGTTCAAGACTGACAACTCACTCTAAGGAACGGTCATGCCGAATAAAGTAGCAGTGGTGACCGGTGGCAGTCGTGGTATCGGCCGGGCGATTGTCCTGGCCCTGGCCGGCGCGGGCTTTCAGATCGCATTCAGTTATGTACGCGACGAAGTGGCCGCCATGTCCTTGCGTGACGAGGTTCAGGCACTGGGCCTCGAGTGCCTGGCGCTGCAATGCGATGTCAGCAGCGGCGACAGCATCAAAGCCTTTTTCGAACGGGTCGACGAGCATTTCCAGCGCGTCGATCTGCTGGTCAACAACGCTGGCATCACCCGTGACGGGTTGCTGGCGACGATGCCGAGCCGCGACATCGTCGAGGTGATCCAGACCAACCTGATCGGCACCTTGCTCTGCTGTCAGCAAGTGGTGCCGGGCATGATGCGCCAGCGCAGCGGTTGCATCGTCAACATCAGCTCGGTGGCAGCGCAGAAACCCGGCAAGGGGCAAAGCAACTATGCCGCGGCCAAGGGCGGTGTCGAAGCGCTGACCCGTGCCCTGGCAGTGGAACTGGCGCCGCGCAACATTCGGGTGAATGCGGTGGCGCCGGGCATCGTCAACACCGAAATGAGCACGGCGCTGATCGGCAGTCAGGAACAGGAAATCCAGTCACGGTTGCTGATCAAGCGTTACGCCGAACCTCATGAGATAGCCGAGGCGGTGCTGTACATCGCCGATCGCGGTTTGTACCTGACGGGTGAGGTCCTGCCGGTCAACGGCGGGTTGAAGATGCCATGAGCCGGACCATTCTGATTACCGGTGCCGCCAAAGGCATCGGCCGGGCGGTGGCAGAGAATTTTGCCGCCGACGCCGGGCACCGCTTGATCCTGCTGGATCTGGATTTACCGGAACTACAACGCTGGGTCGACGAGCAACACGGGCAGATCAAGGCCCGTGTCGAAACCCATTCGGCGAACATTGCCGACCTGGAGGGCATGGAAGCCTTCTTCAAAATGCTCGCCAAACAGGTGGACTACGTCGATGTGCTGGTCAACAGCGCCGGTATCTGCAACGAGAACGAACCGGAAGATTTGCACAACTGGCACAAGGTGATTTCGGTCAACCTCAACGGTACGTTCTACGTCACTTCTTTGTGCCTGCCGTTGATGCCGGACCGCGGGCGGATCATCAACATGTCGTCGATCCTCGGCCGCGCCGGCAAGGTCCGCAACACCGCGTACTGCGCTTCCAAGCACGGCATCGTCGGCATGACCAAAGCCCTGGCGCTGGACCTGGCACCACGGTTGATCACCGTCAACGCGATTCTGCCCGCATGGATCGATACGCCCATGCTGCAAGGTGAACTGGCGGCGCAAGCGGCCATTGCCGGGCTGACCCAGGAACAGATCCTGCGCAACGCCAAGAAAAAACTGCCGATGCGCCGCTTCATTCAAAGCGAAGAAGTCGCGGCGATGGTGCGTTACCTGGCCAGCCCCGAAGCGGGCGGGGTGACTGCGCAGAGCCTGGTGATCGACGGCGGTGTCGGGTTGGGAATGTAACCATGCCGGGATCACACATTAACCGTGCCGCGTGGGCGGTATTGGCCTGCATGGTCGCGCCGCCGGCGCTGGCTGAATTGACGGTCGACGACCTCAAGCCGGATTACGCCGACGCCGAGGTCGGCGTCGCCACCGCATTGCGCCTGCACGGTGACGACCAGATCACCCAGAAGGCCATGTATTTCAAGGCCAACCTGGAAGACAACTGGGACGGTGGTTACTACAAGGCCAAGGGCCGGGTGCGTTACGACGCCCGGTATGACGGCAACAATCCGTACAGCGAGCGGGCGCGGGACAAATACCGCTTCGACGCCGACTGGCGGCATTTGTACTGGGGCCAGTCGGTGGGCGACGGCGAGGTGACTGTCGGCTGGCAGCAAGTGGTCTGGGGCCGTGCCGATGAGTTGCGGGTGCTCGACCAGATCAACCCGGTGGACTATCGCGATGGCCTGACTCCGCTGCTGGAAGACAGTCGGATCGCGGTGCCCATGGTGCGGTTTGCGCAACCGGTGGGCGAGTGGGAGCTGGAGGCGCTGTGGATCACCGACTTTGTGAAAAACCAGCCGCCGGTGGCAGGCAGCGAGTTCGACGCACCGCTGTTTGCCGCGCCGGATCCTCAGTATTTCCTGCTCGATTCCAAGCCCGGCTACGACGGTGACAAGGGCTTTTCGTATGGCCTGAGCGCCAATGGCCGGATCGGTTCGGTGGACACCAGTTTCGTCGCACTGAACGCGCGCCAGCAGGACCCGGTGTACGCCGTCGAAGGCCTGGCCGATGACGGCCGCACGCGACTGGAGCGCCAGTTTCCCCGTTACACCATGGGCGGCGCGGGGCTGGCGATCGACGCCGGTCACAGCATCGTGGTGCGCAGCGAAATTGCCTGGTTCGACAACTGGCGGGTGACCAATCCGACCCGCGCTTACGGCGCCGACAGCACCTCGATGGTCAAGTCGTTGCTGGGCGTCGACTACTTGCTGCGTGACTGGCTGATTTCCGTGCAGTGGCAGCAACAGCAATTGCTCGACTGGCAGGACGGCATGCTGCAAGACAAGCGCGAGCACCTGTTCACCTTATCCGCCGAGGGCACCCATTGGCAGGACCGACTCAAGAGCCGGCTGGTGGTCGCCGCCTCGCCACCGTTTAACGACGATGCGCTGTTGCAAGGCATCTTCACTTACAAACCGGTGGACTGGATCAAGCTCGGGCTGGAAGTGGATGTGTTCTTCGGCAAGCCCGACAAGCCCTTCGGCGAGTACGACAACCGCGATCAAGTGCGGCTGTCCGCCGGTTACCTGTTTTAACCCTATGACGCCTGCGTGCCCCTGGCGCATGGGCTCGACCATATTCATCTGACGAAAAGGGAAGTTCCCATGTTGCCGCTATTCAAAAGTCTGACCGCCGCCGCATTGATCCTGAGCGGCGCTTGCGCCACCGCCGCCGACGGCAAGAATGCCGATGAAATCATCCGCCAGGTGCGGGATCGAAACGACGGCAAAAGCTTCATGTCCCAAGTGTCGCTGATCCTCCACGACAAAAAGGGCAATACCCGGGTTCGCGAGTTCACTTACCTGCAAAAGGATTACCCGGACAGCGACAAATTCAGCATGTATTTCTCCGCCCCCACTGACGTGCGCGACGTGGCTTTTCATATCGAAAACCCCCACGAAACCCTGGGCCAGGAAGACAGCCAGTGGATGTACTTGCCGGTCAGCCGCCAGACGCGGCGGATCTCCACCACCGACAAGCGCGGCTCGTTCATGGGCAGCGAGTACTCCTACGCCGACCTGGACAAGATCCGGGTCAAGGATTACACCCAGACGCTGGTCGGCGAAGAACAGGTCAAGGGCCGCGACTGCTACGTGATCGAGCGTGAACCGGCGTCGCCCGAGGTGCTGGCCAAGACTGGCTACAACAAGCTGAAAGTGTGGATCGACAAGCAGAATTTCCTGGTCATGCGTCAGGACTTCTTCGACGTCAAAGGCGTGCTGGTCAAGCAGATGCGCACGCAAAAGGTCGACACCATCGACTCGATCGACAGCATCGTGTTGAGCGAAACCGAACACTTCATCGACGGCACGCGTTCGGAGATGCGCTTCAACCACCTGCAATACAACGTGCAACTGGAAGACCGTTTGTTCACCCAGACCGCCATCAAGCGCGGGCTGAAAACCGGCGACGTGCCGGACTTTGCCGTGTCTGCCCGCTAAGCACCGATCCCGACGACCCTGGAACGCATGATCATGGAAAGATACCTGAACTTCGTCGAGCGCTATGCGCGGGCGATCGTTTTCCTGCTGGTGGCGGTCACGGCGTATTTCACCTATACGCTGGGCTCGCTGATCTCCGACACCAACCCTTACTTGCTCAAGGAAAGCCATCCGGCGCGCAAGACCATCATCGACTTGCAAAGCGAATTCACCGGCACGTTTGACTCGGTGATGGTGGCAATCAACAACCCGCAGACGGTGTTCAACAAGCCGACCCTCAACGCACTGTTTTCGATGTCGCAATCGGTGCGCAAGATGATCCTGGCCAACGACGCCGACAAGGAACAGTTGACGCAAATCGTTGCGAAGCACCCAGACGACAGTCGTGCACAGTTATTGGCGCGGGACATTCTGGAGAACGGTTTTTCCCAGAACGACTACGCCCAGGCCAAGGCCCTGCGTGATTACGCCCAGAGCCAGAACTGGGATGCCCATGATCAGTTGTTCCTGACATTTCTCGCCGAGCGAATCAACCCGATTCGTGAAATGGCGTCGATGGGCGACCTGGAAAACATCGTGCTGACCGGCGATGGTGAGTTGCTGATCCACAAGACCCTCAACGCCTACGACATGGACCCGGCGCTGGTCGAGTCGCAGATCATGGGCAACGAGCTGATGGTCGACGGGGTCGTCTCCAAGGACAAGAAAGTCGCGATGCTGGTGGCCGAGCTGGGCACCAAGCAAGACGACGCCCAGGCGCAACTGCGCGCCTACCAGATCGTGCGCGGCATTGTCGCGGACTATCAGGCAGCGCACCCAGAGTTCAAGGATGAGATCTTCATTGCCGGCATGCCGATCTTCATCGCGGCCCAGCAGGAGATCATCGACCATGACCTGGCGGTGCTGTTTCCGATTGTCTTTTTGTTGATCACCCTGCTGTTGATTTTCTTCTTCCGCAAACCGCTGGGCGTGCTGTTGCCGCTGTTCAATATTCTGTTCTGCACCATCTGGACACTGGGCCTGATGGCTTTGTTGCGGGTGCCGTTCGACTTGCTGACCAGTGTCCTGCCGGTGTTTCTGTTCACCATTTGCTGCTCGGATGCGATCCATGTGATGGCCGAGTATTACGAGCAGAAAAACGCCGGTAAAAGTAACCGTGAAGCCAATCGCGAGACGCAACGGCTGATGGTGGTGCCGGTGGTGTTGACGACGGTGACTACCATCGCCACCTTCATGATTTCCACGACCAACAACATCGTCAGCATCCGCAATTTCGGCGTATTCATGTCCATCGGCCTGACGGCGGCGCTGATTATTTCACTGTTGCTGATTCCGGCCTGGATTTCGATCTGGGGCAAGGACCAGACTCCGAAAACCCTCGCTGCCGTGCACAAGGAATCGATCATTTCGCGTTATCTGGTGGCGTTCTGCGCGCGGTTGATCCAGTGGCGCAAACCGATCTTGATCGTGACGCTGCCCTTGCTGATCTTGATGACGGTGTTCACCTTTCGCGTCGATATCGAAGACTCGGGCATCGCCTACTTCAAGCCCGAGAGTCATATTCGCGTTTCGGACGAGTTCATCAACCAAGCCGGGGTCGCGGGCACGGCACCGGGCTGGATCGCCATCGACAGCAAAGAGCCGCGCGGCGTGCTGACCACTGAAGTGGTGCAGTTCATCGACAAGCTCGACCACTTCATCAAGCAGCAACCGCACGTCAGTTACGGCTATTCCCTGGCGACTTACGTCAAGCGTATGAACCTAGTGCTCAACGACATGAACCCCGACTACTTGCGCGTGCCCCAGGCGCTGGAGCAGGTGACGTCGGTCAATGATGAGGGGCAGGTCGAGCGGTTCGAGGTGCCGGGCAATTCACTGATCGAGCAACACGTAATGCTGTTCGAGAACGGCGGCGGCTCGGACCTCAATAACGTGCTCAACGCCGACTATTCCAAGGCGTTGACGCTGTACACCATGACGTCGTCGGTGGCCAGCGACTACCAGGCCATGCTGGATCAGCTCGATGCCTGGTTGCTGGTGAACAAACCGGCCAATCTCGAAGTGACGCACGCCGGCACGCCGTTGATCTGGACCGGCGTGTTGCAGGAAATCACCCAGGGCCAGGTCTTGAGTTTTTCCCTGGCGTTGCTGGTGGTCACGCTGATGATGATGTATTGGCTCAAGTCGGTACGGTTGGGCGTACTCGGCATGCTGACCCTGTTGACCACCTCGGTGACAGTCTATGGCTTCATGTTCCTGTTCGGCATCGAGCTGAACATCGGTACGACACTGGTGACCTTCCTGGTGGTGGGTGTGGTCGATTACGCGGTGCACCTGCTGTCACGGATCAAACTGTTGGTGCAGCAAGGCATTCATATCGACGCGGCCATTTTGCAGGCGATGCACAGCGTCGGCCGTTCGACCGTGGTCAACGTGGTGATTTTCTCCGTGGGATTCATGGCGCTGCTGTTTTCCGACTTCAAGCCGATTGTTGATTTGGGCGCACTGGTGGCGATGGCGCTGTTTTCCAGCGGTGTCATGACCATTCTGCTGGTGACGCTGGTGTCTCCGTGGTTCTTCGCCGCGATTGTTCCGGTAGCGCCGCTGCCGGAAAAAGATCGAGCCGCAGGGAAGCCCGCCTTGATCTGACCTGATGACCGGCAGCGCAGGCGCGCCAGTGACATGCGAGGGATCATCCTGCGCAGCAGGGTAGTCAGTTCAGCGTAGTGCCCGGGTTTTTTTCGCCATAGCGGGCGATACGCTCGAACTGACATTCATCTCGGGCATCGTTGAGGTTGTTTTCGAATTCTTCGAGGCCGTTGTGCAGTTGCTGTAGAGCGCCGATCTGGGAGACCAGCTCGGCCTTTTTTTCGGCGATCGCTTTTTGCGCCATGTCCCACGGGAATTCGTCACCTTGGTAGTTGTTCAACATCAACCGCAGCTCTTTGAGCTTGAAACCCAGTTGCTGGGCGCACTTGATGAACGTCAACACCTCGACACTCTGCTGGCTGTAGATACGGTATTTGCCTTCACGCTTGGGCTCGGGCAATAGGCCGATTTCTTCGTAATGGCGAATGCTTTTGACTGTGGTGCCCGACAGCTGGGCGGCTTTGCCGATATACATAAAGATCCGTCTCGATGATCAAACAGGGCGTAGCGCGACCAGACCTCATGCCTGATCGGAGCGAATAATATAGTGAATAACATTCAATGGTTGCAGCGGCGTGTAAATGACGCGCACAGCCGACGAACGACCGCTTGAGAGGGAACGTGAGGACGGACTGACGGCGAGGGTGCGCCGTCAGCAGGCAGCGAAGGGTGCGTCAGCTACCGGCGGTAACCCGGGCCTGTTCGAGCCAGGCGTCACGCTGGGTCGACTTCGAACCCAGGATCGGCCCGAAAGTCAGGGTCTTCAACGGCTTGATGCCGCAGAACTCCAGGGTCGTCTTGCGCATCTGGTGCAGGCCGGGCATGTGATAGACCCATTTGTAATACCAGGGCGGCGTGTCCATGGTCACCAGCAGATGCGCGGTCCGGCCCTTGAGCAGTTTGTCGGGGAAGGCCTTGCCCTCACGGTATTTGAAAGCAAAACCGGGCAGGAAAATGCGGTCGAGAAAGCCCTTCATCAACGCCGGTATGCCGCCCCACCAGATCGGATAAACGAACGTCAGGTGTTCGGCCCAGGTGATATCGGCCTGGGCTTGCAACAGGTCCGGCTCCAGCGGCTGGATAGTGTTGTAGCCGTGGTGCAAGACCGGATCAAAGTCCAGCGCATCCAGACGCAGCAGGCGCACGTCATGTCCGGCATCCTTGGCGGCCTGGACGTAAGTTTCGCTCAGCGCCCCGCAGAAACTGTCGGTGGAGGGGTGGCCCAGAATCACGAGCATTCGTTTGCTCATCGCGTGTACTCCTGAAATGAAGCCCGCAGCATAGAGTCTGCCCCTTACGGTAGAGTCAAGGCGTTCCCGGCGTCAGTGCCTCCAGCAAGGCCCGGGCGTAACCGGGCAGGCTGTCGACGTCACGGGCACAGATTTTCAGGGTGCGGTTGGCCCAGTCTTCGGGAAGAGCGCGGGTCGTGACCCCTTGTACCTGTGGCCAGCGCTCGATGGCCACCCGCGGCACGATGGCCAGTCCTGCGCCGCGCGCAACCATGCGAATGACCCCGTCGAAGCCGTCGGCACGAATGCGGATCGGCATGCGCTGGCCAATGTGCAGGGCCTGTTCTTCCACGTGGATGGCCAAGGCACTGCTGGCGCCCAGGGCCACATAGTCGTGGTTCAAGGTGTCGGCGAAGGTCAATGATGGCTGGTCGGCCAAGGGATGATCAGGAGGCAGAATCAACACCAGCGGGTCCTCGCGAAACGGCCGGGTGTGCAGGTCATCGGTGTCCACCGCGTCGGACACGATGCCGAGGTCTGCCGCCCCTTGGCGCAACGCATGGGTGATGCGGGCGCTGGGCAGTTCTTGAAGGTCGATGTCGAGGTTCGGATGCTCGCGCAGAAAGTCGGCGAGCAACTCCGGCAGGTATTCGGTGATCGCGGTGGTGTTGCACAGCAATCGCACCTGACCTTTGACGCCCTTGGCGTATTCGGCCAGATCCTGTTGCAGGCGCTCGGCTTGTTGCAGCAGGGCACGGGCGTGTTTCGCCAGGGCTTTGCCGGCCGGGGTGGGTGTGACACCGCGCCGGCCACGCTCCAGGAAGTCGATGCCGAGGGAGGATTCCATGGCCCGGATTCGGGCGCTGGCCGCTGCCAGGGATAAGTGGCTGCGGGCGGCACCGGCGGTGATGTTGCCAGTGTCGAGGATGTTCAGGTAGAGGCGCAGGTCGGTCAGGTCGAAGTGCATGGCAGCAACCTCTAAATATGTGTTGCCTGGAAGGGCGCTTTCGCGAGCAGGCTCGCTCCGACATTGGGAAATGCGTTTTAACTGTGGGGGCGAGCCTGCTCGCGAAGGCGTCAGTCGTAACGACGCAGTTGTCAGCCTCTTGTCAGGCAAGAGGCTGCCTCAGTATATGGCAGATTTTCAACCCGCCAATCCAGGCTCACCATGGCCCCATGAATACTCTCTCTGCGTTCTATCAAAACCTCGGTCTGACCCTTTCCTTGCTGGTGATCGCCACATTCCTGCTGGCCGGCATGATCAAAGGCGTGATCGGCCTCGGATTACCCACCATCGCCATGGGCCTGCTCGGTCTGGCTATGGCCCCGTCACAGGCTGCCGCGCTGCTGATCATCCCGGCAACCCTCACCAATGTCTGGCAACTGGCATTCGGTGGGCATTTGCTCGGTTTGATCAAACGGTTGTGGCCGATGCTCCTGGCGATCTTCATTGGCACCGGGGCAGGCACGGTGTGGATCGGCATGGCCGGTGGTCAGTGGGTGGTGCGGGCGTTGGGCGGGGCGCTGATGCTTTATGCACTGAGCGGTCTATTCCTGCCGGCCTTGCGCGTGGGTGGTCAGAGCGAACGCTGGCTTGGTCCGCTGTGTGGAGTTGTGACGGGCGTCATCACCTCGGCCACCGGCGTCTTCGTGATTCCGGCGGTGCCGTATCTGCAAGCACTGGGTTTGAGCAAGGATGAACTGGTGCAAGCCCTGGGCCTGTCGTTCACCGTCTCGACCCTCGCCCTGGCCGCCGGCCTGTTATGGCGCGGCGCCCTTGGCGGTGGTGAACTGAGTGCGTCGTTGCTGGCGTTGATCCCGGCAGTGCTCGGCATGTTGCTCGGCCAATGGCTGCGTCAGCGGATCAGCGCCGTGCTGTTCAAACGCGTGTTCTTCATCGGCCTCGGTGTGCTCGGCGGCCATTTGCTAATCAACGGGTAGCGGAGGAAGGGCTAAGCATCTCGATGGCGCGGATATCAAAATCCCGTTCCAGGTATTCCATGCGCATGTCGCGGAACTGCTGCATGTGCGGCAAGTTCGAGTGCACGTCGAGGTGCGCCTGGGACTGCCAGATCTCGTAGAAGATAAACAGGGTCGGGTCCTGTTTGTCGCGCAGCATGTGGTACTCGATGCAGCCGGGCTCGGCGCGACTCGCATCTACATGGCCGCTGAAAAACGCTTCGAAGGCGTCGGATTTTTCCGGGCGGGTCTTGGCGTGCAGGATGAAGCCTTGCAGTTCACTCATCAGAAATCTCCTCAAGTTCAGAATCGGCGCAAGTTTATGGCAACAATCTCCTGTCGATTCGTGCGTATTGGTCAAATGTATTTTGCGAATTCAGCGCTTATTCCGCGCGAGGCAGCTCGTTACTCTGCCGCCATCGAATTCCTGACCTTCCGAGATTTCTCATGAAAAAAGTCCTGTTGCTCAATGGCGGCAAAAAGTTCGCCCACTCCGATGGCCGTTACAACACCACCCTGCATGAAGCCGCGTTGAGCGTGCTGGATCGCGGCGGCATCGATGTAAAAGCCACCTTCATCGACGAGGGCTACGACGTTGCTGAAGAAGTCGCCAAATATCTCTGGGCCGACGTGATCATTTATCAAATGCCCGGTTGGTGGATGGGCGCACCGTGGACGGTGAAGAAGTACATCGACGAAGTCTTCACTGAAGGCCATGGCAGCCTCTACGCCAGCGACGGCCGCACCCGTTCCGACGCCTCGCAAAAATACGGCAGCGGCGGTTTGGTGCACGGCAAGCAATACATGTTGTCGCTGACCTGGAACGCACCGCAGCAAGCCTTTGACGACCCGACCGACTTCTTCGAAGGCAAAGGCGTGGACGCGGTGTACTTCCCGTTTCACAAGGCCAACGAATTTCTCGGCATGAGCGGTTTGCCGACCTTCCTGGCGGTCGATGTGATGAAGCGTCCGAATATCGAGGCTGATGTGGCGCGCTATGAGCAGCACCTGACCGAGGTGTTCGGCCTCAAGGCGTGAGCTCGGTTACTATCGATACCTGAAGCCAGAACCTGTAGGAGCCAGGCTTGCCGGCGAAGGCGTTTTAGCGGACGCCTTCGCCGGCAAGCCTGGCTCCTACAGAGGCCGGCGCTGAATTGATCGATGAGGGGCGTCCGTGAAAGCAAGATCCGATGAGTTGCAGATTTTCGTCTGCGTGATTGAGTGCGGGTCGATTTCCGCGGCGGCCGAACAGGTTGGGCAGACGCCTTCGGCGGTCAGCCGCACGCTGTCGCGGCTGGAGGCCAAGCTCGATACCACGCTGATCAACCGCACCACGCGGCGCATGGACCTGACGGAGGAGGGCAAGTATTTCTTCGAGCACGCCAAGCTGATTCTCGATCAGATGGACGAGCTCGAAGAACGCCTGACCTCACGCCAGCAAACCCCGTCCGGGCGTCTGCGGATCAACGCCGCCTCGCCGTTCATGCTGCACGCCATCGTGCCGTACATCGACGAGTTCCGCCGGCTCTACCCCGACATTCAGCTCGAACTCAACAGCAACGACCTGATCATCGACTTGCTCGAACAAAGCACCGATATCGCCATCCGCATCGGCGCACTGGCCGATTCAACCCTGCACGCACGCTCACTGGGTTGCAGCCCGCTGCACATCCTCGCCAGCCCGGCGTACCTTGAGCAACACGGCACGCCAACGGCGGTTGCAGACCTGGCCGGGCATGCGTTGCTCGGTTTTACCCAGAACGAGGGCCTCAACCAGTGGCCGCTACGGTATGTGCACGGTGATCGCTGGCCGATTCAGGCGTCGATCAGCGCCTCCAGCGGCGAGACGATCCGGCACCTGGCGCTGGAAGGCCAGGGCATTGCCTGTCTGTCGCACTTCATGACGATCGACGACATTCGTGCCGGTCGCTTGCAGGTGCTGCTGGCGGACTTCAACAGCGGCTATCGCCAACCGATCAACGCGGTGTACTACCGCAACTCGCAACTGGCCCTGCGCATTCAATGCTTCCTGGACTTCATTCAGGGCAAGTTGGCGGCTTATGCGAATGCGAACTTCACAGGCTGATCCGTGATCCCTGCGCAAGAGTGATTTGGGTCAGCGGGTCTGTTTCACCACGGGACGGTCCTCGATACTCAATGCATCACTTATTCACGCAGGGAGTTTCTCCATGAACGTATTCGTTACCGGCGCTGCTGGTTTCATCGGCGGCTCCATTGCCACCGGTCTTGTCCGGGCGGGCCATAAAGTCACCGGCCTGGTTCGCAACGCCGACCAAGCCACTGAACTGAGCGCAATCGGTATCATCCCGGTGATCGGCACTCTTGACGACAGCGCACTACTGGCTGAACAGGCCCGCGCCGCCGATGCCGTGATCAACGCTGCCAGCAGCGACCATCGTGGCGCGGTGGAAGCCTTGCTCAATGCGTTGCGCGGCTCCCACAAAGTGTTCCTGCACACCAGCGGTTCGAGCATCGTCGGCGATGCCTCCGGCGGTAAAGCCAGTGACGTCATCTACTTCGAAGACAACCTGCCGGAACCGACCGTCGACAAGGCTGCCCGCGTGGCCATCGACAACCTGATCCTCGCCGCGGCGAAAGACGGCGTGAACTCGGCCGTGATCTGCAACACCCTGATTTACGGCCACAGCCTGGGCGTCAATCGCGACAGCGTGCAATTGCCGCGCTTGCTCAAACAGGCGCGTAAAAGCGGTGTGGTCCGACATGTCGGCACGGGTCAGAACATCTGGTCCAACGTACACATCGAAGACGTGGTGTCCCTGTATCTGCTGGCACTGACCAAAAACGTCCCGGGCACGTTCTACTTCGTCGAAAGCGGTGAAGCGTCCTTCATCGACATGACCACGGCCATGGCTGAAGCCCTGAAACTGGGCAAGCCGCAAGACTGGCCGTTGAAAGACGCCGAAGCCGAATGGGGTTATGAAATGGCCAACTATGGCCTGGGCTCCAACAGCCGGGTGCGCGGCAAGCATGCGCGTGAATTGCTGGGCTGGGTGCCGAAGCGGACGTCGGTGGTTGAATGGATTCGGGACGAGATGGTTTGAGTTCGCTTTAGACCGCGTCGCTGCAATCGCGAGCAGGCTCGCTCCCACAGTTTGATCTTCACAGGACACAGATTTTGTGTGTAACGGACATCCACTGTGGGTGCGAGCCTGCTCGCGATTGCGTTTTCAGCAACCTGACAACTGGCCGGGTCGCCCCCGATTCCGTAACATCCGCACCCTCTCTCCCTGTCGTGTTCGATTCTCCATGAAACCAAAACGTCTGCGCGCCGATGTCCTGGCCGGACTCACCACTTCTTTCGCCCTGCTCCCCGAATGCATTGCCTTCGCGTTGGTGGCCCACCTCAATCCGCTGATGGGGCTTTACGGCGCGTTCATCATTTGCACCCTGACCGCGCTTTTCGGCGGGCGGCCGGGGATGGTGTCCGGTGCGGCGGGTTCGATGGCGGTGGTGATCGTCGCGCTGGTGGTGCAACACGGCGTGCAGTATCTGCTCGCGACCGTGTTGCTCGGTGGCCTGATCATGCTGGCGTTCGGGCTGCTGAGGCTTGGCAAACTGGTGCGCATGGTGCCGCACCCGGTGATGCTTGGGTTCGTCAACGGCCTGGCGATCATCATTGCGCTGGCGCAACTCGAACACTTCAAGGATGGCGAAACCTGGCTCAGTGGCACGCCGTTGTACCTGATGACCGGGTTGGTGGTGTTGACGATGGCGATCGTTTACCTGCTTCCGCGCCTGACGCGTGCCGTGCCGCCGGCGCTGGTGGCGATCCTGAGTGTCGGGCTGGCGGTGTATCTGCTCGGCCTGCCGACGCGCACCTTGGGCGACATGGCGCACATCGCCGGCGGCTTGCCGACGTTCGCGCTGCCAGACATTCCCTGGAGCCTGGACACCCTGCGCATCATCGCCCCCTACGCGATCTTGATGGCGCTGGTCGGCCTGCTGGAAACCCTGCTGACCCTGAACCTCACCGATGAGATCACCGAAAGCCGTGGCTTCCCTGATCGCGAGTGCGTGGCGTTGGGCGCGGCCAATATGGTCTCGGGGTTTTTTGGCGGCATGGGTGGCTGCGCGATGATCGGTCAGACCGTCATCAACCTCAGTTCCGGTGGTCGTGGCCGGCTGTCCGGGGTGGTGGCCGGGGTGCTGATTCTGCTGTTCATTCTGTTTCTGTCGCCGCTGATCGAGCGCATCCCGTTGGCCGCGCTGGTCGGCGTGATGTTTGTGGTGTCGCAGCAAACGTTCGCCTGGGCGTCGTTGCGGGTAGTGAACAAGGTGCCGCTGAACGATGTGTTGGTGATTGTGGCGGTCACGGTCATCACCGTGTTCACCGACCTGGCCACTGCCGTGTTGTGCGGGATCATCATCGCGGCGCTCAACTTTGCCTGGCAGCAGGCACGCGAGCTGTATGCCGATGCTCATCTCGAGAGCGATGGCAGCAAGTTGTACCACCTGCATGGCACGTTGTTCTTTGCCTCGACTACGCCGTTTCTCAATCAGTTCGACCCCGCCAATGATCCGCCTGTCGTGACCATCGACTGCCGCCACCTGAGTTTTGTCGACTATTCGGCCATCGCCGCGCTGAAGACTTTGCGTGAACGCTACGCCAAGGCCGGCAAGCATCTGCGGGTGCTGCATTTGTCCGAGCGCTGCAAGAAGCTGCTCAAACGTGCCCGCGTGAATCACGACTGAAATCAACGCAGGCGCGATGTAAATCCGCCTGCCTGATTTTCATATCCACCGACCTGGCATACCTCTGCGCGACATCCCTTACCTCTGCACGAAAATAACTTTCACCTCGTTTGAATGTCACGCCTCGAAATGATTTAAGAGTTTCACAACCCATTCGACGTGGCCCTTTCGAGGAGTACCGCATGACCCTGTCCTTCGGCTATTGGCTGCTGGTGTATGCCGCCATCGCCATCATTGCCCTGATCGTTCTGATCGCCCGCTACCGACTCAATCCGTTCATCGTCATCACCTTGGTCTCCATCGGCCTCGCGCTGCTGGCCGGCATGCCGGCGTCCGGGGTGGTCGGGGCCTACGAGGCCGGGGTTGGCAAAACCCTGGGGCACATTGCCCTGGTGGTGGCGCTGGGCACGATGCTCGGCAAGATGATGGCCGAGTCGGGCGGCGCGGAGCAGGTGGCGCGGACCTTGATCGACCGTTTTGGCGAGAAGAACGCGCACTGGGCGATGGTTTGCATCGCCTTTCTGGTCGGGCTGCCGCTGTTCTTCGAGGTCGGTTTTGTATTGCTGGTGCCGATTGCCTTTACCGTGGCGCGGCGGGTTGGCGTGTCGATCTTGATGGTCGGTTTGCCGATGGTCGCTGGCTTGTCGGTGGTGCATGCGCTGGTGCCGCCGCACCCGGCCGCGATGCTGGCGGTGCAGGTGTATGGGGCGTCGGTCGGACAGACCTTGATGTACGCGATTCTGATCGGTATTCCGACCGCGATTATCGCCGGTCCGCTGTACGCCAAGTTCATCGTGCCGCGCATTCAACTGCCGGCGGAGAACCCGCTGGAGCGGCAGTTCCTCGACCGTGAACCGCGCGACAGCCTGCCGGGTTTCGGCATCACCATGGCGACCATTCTGTTGCCGGTGGTGCTGATGCTGATCGGTGGCTGGGCCAACCTGATTTCCACGCCGGGCAGCGGTTTCAACCAGTTCCTGCTGTTCATCGGCAACTCGGTGATCGCGCTGCTGCTGGCGACGTTGCTGAGTTTCTGGACCCTCGGCATTGCCCAGGGCTTCAGCCGCGAATCGATCCTCAAGTTCACCAACGAATGCCTGGCGCCGACCGCCAGCATCACTTTGCTGGTCGGCGCCGGCGGTGGCTTGAACCGGATTCTGGTGGACGCCGGCGTGACCAACCAGATCGTCAGCCTGGCCGACGAATTTCACCTGTCGCCGCTGATCATGGGCTGGCTGTTCGCGGCGTTGATGCGCATCGCCACCGGCTCCGCCACCGTGGCGATGACCACCGCCTCGGGCATCGTCGCGCCGGTGGCCATCGGTCTGGGGTATCCGCACCCCGAGTTGCTGGTGCTGGCGACCGGCGCCGGGTCGGTGATTTTTTCCCACGTCAACGACGGCGGCTTCTGGTTGATCAAGGAATACTTCAACATGACCGTTGCCCAGACCTTCAAGACCTGGACGGTGCTTGAAACCATTATTTCGGTGGTGGCTTTCGCGCTGACCGTGGGTCTTTCTTACTTGATCTAACCGGAGCCGCCTGCCATGGACATCCTCTACCAGATCCGCGCCCGCCAGGATTCCTTCAGCGCCGGTGAAGGACGCATCGCGCGTCTGATGCTCAACGACGTCGGCTTTGCCTCCGCCGCCAGCCTCGATGAGCTGGCGCAGAGGGCAGAGGTCAGCACCGCCACGCTGTCGCGGTTTGCCCGCACGGTGGGCTGTCGCGACCTGCGTGATCTGCGCCTGCAACTGGCCCAGGCCAGCGGCGTCGGCAGCCGCTTCCTTGACCCGGCGGGGACGCCGGATCAGTCGGCGTTCTATGGGCAGATCGTCGGCGATATCGAGTCGACCCTGCGTCAGCATCTGTCGGCGTTCGACGAGTCGCGGTTCGCTGATGCCGTGAAACTGCTGGGCAAGGCGCGGATGATTCATGCATTCGGCCTGGGCGGTTGTTCAACCTTGTGCAGCGATGAGCTGCAAGTGCGGCTGGTGCGATTTGGCTACCCGATTGCGGCGTGCCACGACCCGGTGATGATGCGCGTCACCGCCGCCAGCCTTGATGCCGAACGCGCGGTCATTGCCTGCTCGCTGACCGGCATCACCCCCGAACTCATCGACGCCGTCGAACTGGCCCGCAACTACGGTGCACGGATTATCGCCATCACCCGGGCCGACTCGCCGCTGGCGCAATTGGCCGATGTGCTGCTGCCGCTGCAAGGCGTCGAAACCTCGTTTATCTACAAACCGACGGCGGCGCGCTACGGCATGCTGCTGGCCATCGACGTGCTTGCCACCGAGCTCGCGCTGGCCAACCCTGAAGACAATCAAGAACGTCTGCGGCGGATCAAACTCGCCCTGGACGATTACCGTGGCGGCGACGATCGTTTGCCGCTGGGAGACTGACATGATGTACGACACGCTGATCCGCAACGCCTTGGTCATCGATGGCAGCAACAGCCCCGGTTACCCCGCCGATGTGGCGATTCAGAACGGCCGCATCGCGCGCATCGGCGACTTGCATGAGGCGACCGCCCGCGAGGAAATCGACGCTGCCGGCCGCGTGCTGGCGCCGGGTTTTATCGACGTGCACACCCATGACGACACGGTGGTGATCCGCCAGCCGCAGATGCTGCCCAAGCTCAGCCAGGGCGTGACCACGGTGATTGTCGGCAACTGCGGGATCAGCGCGTCACCAGTGAGCCTGCGTGGCGATCCGCCCGATCCGATGAACCTGCTCGGCACTTCGGCAGCCTTCGTTTATCCGACGTTCAGTGATTACCGCGCAGCGGTCGAAGCGGCGAACACTACGCTGAACGTCGCCGCGCTGGTGGGCCACACCGCGTTGCGCAGCAACCATCTCGACGACCTATTTCGCACCGCCACGCCTGATGAAATCAGCGCGATGCGCGAGCAGTTGCGTGAAAGTCTTGAGGCGGGCGCCTTGGGGTTATCCACCGGTCTGGCCTACGCCAGCGCGTTCTCGGCGTCCACCGACGAAGTGATGCAACTGACTGAAGAGCTGACGGCGTTCGGCGCCGTGTACACCACCCATTTGCGCAGTGAATTCGAACCGGTGCTGGAGGCGATGGACGAGGCGTTCCAGATCGGCCGGCATGCGAAATCCCCGGTGATCATTTCTCACCTCAAATGCGCGGGGGCCGGTAACTGGGGGCGCAGTCCGCAATTGCTGGCCTCGCTTGAGGAAGCGGCGAAAACTCACCCGGTGGGCTGCGATTGTTATCCCTACGCGGCGAGTTCTTCGACCCTGGACCTCAAGCAAGTCACCGACGCCCATCGCATCACCATCACCTGGTCCACGCCGCACCCGGAATTGGGCGGCCGCGACTTGATGGACATCGCCGCCGAATGGAGCGTGCCGTTGCTTGACGCTGCACGCCGTCTGCAACCGGCCGGCGCGGTGTACTACGGCATGGACGAGGCCGATGTGCGAAAAATCCTTGCCCATCCCTTGTCGATGGTGGGGTCCGACGGATTGCCGGAAGATCCGTTCCCGCATCCGCGCTTGTGGGGCGCTTTCCCACGTGTGCTCGGACATTTCAGTCGCGACGTCGGCCTGTTTCCGCTGCATACCGCCGTACACAAAATGACCGGATTGTCGGCGGCACGTTTTGGCTTGAAGCAAAGGGGTGAGATTCGTGAAGGACATTGGGCGGACCTGGTGTTGTTCGATCCGCTGAGCATTCGCGACGTGGCGGACTTCAGTGACCCGCAACAGGCGGCCGAGGGGATTGAAGGTGTATGGGTCAACGGCGTGTTGAGTTACAGCGATGGCCAGGCGAACGGGAAACGGGAAGGACGGTTTCTGGCGCGGGAAGGGGATTTGCGTGACGGGTTTCAGTAGGCATTCCGAGAAATACGTCACAGTGATGGCACATTGCGATTAAAGAAAGCCAACGCCAAGCCGAAGCGCTGACATCCAGCCCAACTTCAACGGGTGTCTTTTCAGTCAGGGAGCAACCCAATGAGCTTCGGCAAAACCACCTCGATCCTGCGGATTTTCGACGAGGCCAAGGCATTGGAATTCTACGTCGACTTTCTGGGGTTCACGGTCGACTGGCAGCATCGCTTCGAGCCGAATTCCCCGCTGTACCTGCAAGTCTCCCGTGGCGAATGCGTGCTGCACCTGTCCGAACACCCTGGCGACAGCACGCCGGGTTCGGCCCTGCGCATCGAGACCGATGAGCTCGAGGCCTTCCAGCAGCAACTGCTGGCGAAGGCGTATCCGTTTTCGCACCCGCAGATCCAGGCCATGCCCTGGGGAAGCCAGGACATGACCATCAGTGATCCGTTCGGCAACCGGTTGGTGTTTACCAACGCGATCTGCCTGTAAAAAGCTTCATCAGTTCCTCCAAATCACCCGTGAGCGTTACGGACGGATAAACGCTCCGTAAAAATGACGAAGCCCTTTATTTAAAGGGCTTCTGCGGGGCTGGAGAGCGGCGGTGCTTTAAACCCTGAAGTGACTGACCATCATCTGCAACTGATTCCCCAGCCGCGCCAGCTCAACACTGGACTTGGCCGTTTCATCGCTGGCGGCGGCAGTCTGTTCCGACACGTCGCGCACGTTGATGATGCTGCGGCTGATTTCTTCGGCCACGGCGCTTTGTTGCTCGGCGGCGGCAGCGATCTGCTGGTTCATCGACTGGATGTTGGACACCGTGCGGGTGATGTTTTCCAGCGACGTGCCAGCCTTGCGGGTCAAGGCCACGCTGCTGTCGGTCAGGGCGCGGCTGTTGTTCATCACGGTCGACACTTGTTGGGTGCCATTCTGCAGACCGGCCACCAGGCCTTCGATTTCTTCGGTGGACTTCTGTGTGCGCTGGGCCAGGCCACGGACTTCGTCGGCCACCACCGCAAAACCACGACCGGCTTCACCGGCGCGCGCGGCTTCAATGGCGGCGTTGAGGGCCAGCAGGTTGGTCTGTTCGGCGACGGCCTTGATCACGTCCATGACGCTGCCGATCTTGTCGCTTTCCTGTTGCAGCACACTCATGGCTTCGGTGGAGCGCGCCACTTCAGTGGCCAAGCGTTCGATCTGGGCGATGGCTTCGTTGACCACTTTATCGCCTTCGCGGGCTTCACCATCAGCGGCGGCTGCGGCCAGGGAGGCTTCTTCGGCGTTGCGCGCGACTTCCTGCACGGTGGCCGTCATCTCGTGCATGGCGGTGGCCACTTGATCGGTTTCGATCTTCTGGCTGTTGACGCCGGCACTGGTTTGCTCGGTGACGGCGGACAGTTCTTCCGCGGCGCTCGCGATCTGGGTGACACCGTCGCGGATGCCGCTGATCAAGTCACGCAGGGTCACGCCCATGCGTGCGATGCCTTGCTGCAACACGCCGAGTTCATCGCGGCGCGTCACTTTGACGTCCTGGGACAGGTCGCCGCTGGCGATGCGTTCGACCACGGCCAGGGTGTCGCGTAGCGGGCCGGTGATCTGACGGGTGATGATCACGGCTGCAATGATGCCCACCAGCAATGCCAGCAATGTGCTGATCAACTGCAGTGTGCGCGCCTGGGCGCTTTCGGCGTCGCGACGGTCGAGCTGGATCTGATACAGCTGCTCGCTCAGGGTCACGATGGCGGCGCCCTGGTCGGTCATTTCCTTGCGCGCCTGCACGGCATCGCTGTTGGCGGCTTTATAGGCGATCAACGCGCTGCGGTAATTGCCCAGTGCGGTTTCCAGCTGACGCAGGGCATCTTGCTGGGTCTCGGCGAAATGCACGTTCAGCGGCTTCAGGCTGGCAATTGCTGAATCCAGTTGGGCGACGGCTTTTTGCTCGGTTTCGGCATTGGTGGTGGCGGTGTAGCCGCGCACTTCGTAGCGGGCCAGGATGAACGCTTCTTTGGCGGCGGTGACGGCCTGGAATTGTTCGAAACGCTGGTCACTCAGGGGCATTTGTTGCACGCGGGTGCTGATGGCGTCGATTAGTGTGCTGGCTGTTTCAGCGTTGGCGGCCATGGTGTCGCGGGCGCTGTTGCCGGTGCGGTAGGCGCTGCGCATCTTGTTCAGCGACGTCTTGTAAGCGTCGATGTAAGTGCCTTGCTCTTTGAGCAGCTTGAGGTTTTCCGGGCTCTTGAACTTCGACAACAGCGATTGTTGCTGAGCGGAAAAGGCGTCAAGGGTGGTCTGTACGTTCTGAGCGGCGGTTTCGTCGCCGTTGGTCAGCATGTATTGCAGGCGAACCACACGAAGCTTGGTCAAGCCGGAGTTGAGCTGGGTGATGTCGCTCATCCAGTTGCTGCGGTCAATCAAGCCGCCCAGGCTCGTCCAGCCGGTCAGGGCCAGTACGCAGGTCAGTGCCAGGACCAGGCCGAACCCCAGGCCCAGTTTCATGTTCACGCTGATGTTGCCGAACCAGCTATTCATCAAATTCCTCCAGGAACGTTGCGCTTTCGATCGTCAGTTGGCTGGAAGATTGTTGTTTTTTAGGTGCCAGCAAGGGTGTGTAGCAGGCCTGTATCGGCAGCAATCGCGAGAGCTGAAAGGTTTTTGTCGGACTGATTCTGTAACAAGGTTTTTGTGAGCGGCTTAAGCTTTTTTTCACATGGGTTTCACCGGCTGCCGACGCGCGCCTCTCTACCCTCGCGGCTTCGAATAACAATGGTGCATGCCGGCGAGGCGGCTTGATGTGGAATTGAGACTGAGTCTGTTCGGGATAAAACGCTCAATTAACCTGAGCTGTTTGACCCGCCATCGAAACACCGTAGTGGTGCTGGCCTCGGCGCTGCTGGTCATTCCATTGATCGTATGGCTGTTGCAGCCGGCCGCTGTGCCGGACCTGGCCCATGGCAATGTGGCGGGTGCACGAACGTTGGCCACCGAATGGGCCAAAGGCGACGTCATCGTGCTGGTCCGCCATGTCGAGCGCTGCGATCACTCGAAAGCCGCGTGCCTGAGTGGCAACGATGGCATTACCGATCGCTCGCGCAGCGTCGCGGTCAGTGTCGGTGCGCGGTTCGAACAGTTGGGGTTGGACAAGACCGATATCTACAACAGCCCGATGATGCGCACGTCACAGACGGCCGGCTACATGTTCAACAAGGTCGGTGTGGGCGAGGACTGGCTGGTGAGCTGCAAGGGCACGATGCTGCGCGACGCCCTGGCGCACAAAGTGGCGGGTCGCAATTTGATCCTGGTGACCCACAGCGAATGCATGGCGCAACTTGAAAAAGACCTCAAGGTGTCGACCTCCACGCTCGGTTATGGCGCTTCATTGTTTATTTCCGCCAGAAAACCTCTGACACCGAAAATGCTCGGCTTCATTGAAGCCTCTGACTGGCGTTCGGTGACCACCGAATGAATTTTTCCTCTGTATCAGGACACACGATGCTGACGTCTTCCCGCAACCACTTTTATTGGATGAACTTCGGTATCCCGTTGGCCTGCGCGGCCTTGGTTTTCCTGATGTTCGACATGACCCGGATCGACATCGCCTTCAGTAATCTTCTGTTTGATCCGGTTGCTCAGATCTTCCCGCTCGACAAGGTTCACTTCTTCGAAAAGCTCACCCACAAGTGGGCGCGCATCATTCCGAACTGGACCGCCGAGATTGCCTTGATCGGTGCGATGCTGTCGTTTGTCTGGCCGCTGATCAACACTTCAAAGCATCCTCGTCTTGGTGGTTTTCTGGAACGGAGCAAGGCGGCATCGGTGTTGCGATTTGCCAACGAACATCGTCGGGATTTTCTGTTCGTCGTCTTCGCATTTGCCATCTGCACCGGCGTGATCCATTTCCTCAAGGCGCACACCAGCGTGTACTGCCCGATCGAAACAACCCTCTACGGTGGGAAATTGCCCCACGTGGAGTGGTACAACAACTTCCAGCTGTTCAGGGAGGCCGGTGATGGCCGTTGCTGGCCGGGTGGCCATGCTTCCGGCGGTTTTACCATGCTCGCGCTGTACTTCGTGGCTCGCCGCTACCGCTGGCGCTACTCCAAGGCGCTGATGTACGGAGCGTTGCTGCTCGGTTTCGTCTATGGCACGACACGTGTCCTGCAAGGCTGGCACTACATGTCCCACACCTTTTGGGCCGGGATCTTCGTGTGGCTGGCCTGTTTGCTGACGGCGTTGCCATTTTACGGACGAGCGCGGCTGGAGATGCCGGTGCTGCAAAAGGCTGAAGCGCCAACCGTCGAGCCGCTTATTGGTTCACAAAGTAGTAAGCCTGACGCCCCACCTTCATGCTCTTGAGCACTTTCAACGGCGCGGCCGGTTCGATTTCACCAGACATGACCGCCACGTTGCTGGGTGAGGCCGCAAGAAACTCATGCAGTTGCGCCTCGGTGTCCAGGCCCTTGAGCACTTGTCGGGTGTAGAACACGCTGGCACCGCCCACCCGTTCGTTGGCCTGGAACAGGGCGATGTGTTGCCCGTTGGCCTGCATCGTCTGGATCTGTGCAGTCAACGGCAGGAAGGACAGTTTGCGGTCCGCATGGGGCAGCGCCCATTGAGCGGCGGCCAGGTAGCTGCCAATCACCAACGCGATCACGCCAATGGCTGCGCCGCGTCGATGCCGTGCGATGTGCCCCAAAAGGTTCGAGGCCCCTTCGCGCATCTTCAGCCGCTCGAACAGAACGCCCGCATACTCCGCCGCAATCACCGCCGCCGCAGGCGTCATCGACATGAGATACACCGTGCGCTTGCTCGACGCCAATGTCAGCATCACAAACTGCGCCACGATCCACAGGGTGAAAAACAGCAAGTAACGATTGGCCATCAAGCTTTTGCGAAAATGCCACAGCCCCAGGTACACCAGAATATTCCACGGCAGAAACGCCTGGGGCAGCTTGGCCAGGTAGTAGTAGTACGGTTCGTAATGCCCGGCCTCGACGAAGGATCCACTGAAGCGCCCGACACTGTTGGTCAGCAGCACTTCCCCCACGGCATGCGCGCCACCACGCTGGTACAGCACGGCGAGCCAAATCATCAGCGGGATCAATCCAGCCAGTGTCAGTAAACCGGGACGCAACCAGTCGTGGATTTTCAGGCGCCTGTCCATCAAGGTCTCGGCCAGCAGATAGGCGAAAATCACCACGCCCGGCATCGCCAGGCCGAGGACGCCTTTGCTCAGTGTGGCGATAGCGATTCCCAAGGCGAACAGCAGCGCGTTGCCGGGCGTCGATTGACGTTGCCCCTGAAAGAACGCCAGCAACGCCAGGGTCACGCCGAGGGCGAGTAACGCGTCTTCACCGACGCCGCGCACGTTGCTCCAATAACTGGCCATGGTTGCCAGAAAGATTCCCGCCGTCCAGGCAATCGCCTTGGGCCGGCCGAACCGCCGCAGCATCGCGTACAACAGCATCACGCTGAACAGCCCGGCGAACGCCGAGGCCAGTCGCACCGCCCACGGCGTGCCGCCAAATGCACGGATGGCGCCGGCATCGAGCCACAAGCTCAAAGGTGGTTTTTCCAGAAACGGTTCGCCGAACAAACGGGGCGTTACCCAGTCGTTGTCCAGGTGCATCTGCATGGCGATCCCGGCCACCCGGGCCTCGGTGGACCCTTGCAGTTGATGATTGCCCAAGGCAAAGAAAAACAGCAGGGCGGCCAGCAGGAACAGTGAAGTGGCGGGACGCGACATAGGCTTCTGGCTACCGAGCAGGTGGACCGGGAAGCCCGAGCATACGGTGCGAATGCTTAATGAATTGTGAACGGCCGCGAAATATTACGAGAGGCGCCTGGACCAGCGCTGTTCCGGGGTTTCAAAGCGATCATTGATCAACGCGGTCAACACGTGATCCTGCCAGCGCCCGGCGATACTCAGGTAGGCCTTGGCGTAGCCTTCACGTTCAAATCCCAGACGCTCCAGCAGCCGCGCGCTGCGTTCGTTGCCGGGGATGTAATTGGCCATGATCCGGTGCAGTTTCTGCTCATCGAACATGTAGCCGATGCCTGCTTCCAGTGCTTCCTGCATCAAGCCTTGGCCCTGACGGGATTCGTCGATGTGGTAACCGAGATAACACGCCTGAAACGCTCCGCGAGTGATACCGCTGAAATTGCAGGCGCCGATCATCTGGCCGTTGTCCGGGTCCAGCAGCGCGAAATGCACCGCCAGGCCGGCCTCGAACGCACTGGCTTGCACCTCAAGGCGCGGACGAATGTTTTCTGGGCTGTGGTAGTCGGAAGGGCGAATCGGCGACCACCGGGCAAGGTGCCTTTGGTTGCGCCGGTAGAAATCGCTTTCCAGCGCCGCCTGTTCGGGGGCGAGCACCGCCAGCGTCAAGCGTTTGCAGGGCAGGGACAACAACGGCATAGGGCGCTCCGGTTCGGGGGGATCGTCGCGCAAGCATTACGCGACCATCGGAAAAACTCTGCAGGCCGTTATCATCGATGCTGTACAGGCGCAATTCATCGGAATGGGCGCTGGCCTGTACCTTGACCACCGCCATGATGCGCAACAAGCGGCTCTGCACTTCGATGTAGCGCTGGACAATGATTGCATCGGTGAGAAACGCCGTGCCGTAAGGGCTGAAACGCAGGTCGGTGCAGTGGTTTTGCTGTTCCGAGGTCAACAACACACTGACACCGATGCTCGTCAGTGCGGTGACGAAAACTCCGGCAAACCTCCGCCCAGCACCTCGTCCAGTCCTGGCACGCCGGTGGCAGACATCGAGGGTACACACAATAAGGTGGTTGGGCGTGATTGGCGACAGTTCCAGAGGAGACACTGGGTGACACCGACCGCTGCTGGTTGATCAAAAGGCAAAAAAAAGCCCGCGGGAGGGCGGGCAAACCGTAGTTTCTTGAATGAGCGGGAGCACTGTACCGGTTGGGGGTAGGTGGTGGGGTGAAGAAAAGTTCATGTGTGGATGGACCGCGTTACCCGCTTAGGGCAAATGATCTGCCGCAAAGTCTGCCTCGGAGCGAGCTTGTAACCGGCCCTTGCGGCAGGCCTGCTGGAATCGCTCAAAGTCTTGCTCATTCTGCGTTGCATAACTTTTCGCATACTTGAACAGCGCGTCGGCCAACGCATCGCTCTTGCCAATGTAACCGCTGATCTGCGCGGCCTGCCCGGACGATTTGGCATGCGCGCGAGCGAGGGCGCGACCACAGACGCGACCATACGCGGCGAAGGTGTCCGCATCGAACGTCTCGAGTTCGGCCGAGATTTTCATGTCGCGCAATTGCCGCACGTAGAAGTGTCGACCGCTGGGGCCGGTGGTCCAACCGAGAAACAGGTCACTGGCCGATTGCATCAATCGTTGACCCTCAACCACCCGCTGACCGTTATGCCGCACTGTTGATTTTGTCTTCACGTAATCGGCCAGTACCGAGCGCCGTGCTTCCTTGAATTGCAGGAACAGCGGGAATTCCTGATCGTCGGTCAGCAAGACCACCAGACAACGGGTGCCAACACTGCCGACACCCACCACTTTGAACGCCATGTCCTGGGCGTGAAAACGTGAATACAACGCCCGTCGGTCAGCCTGCAGCGTGCCGGGATACTCGCGCATGAAGGCGTCGTAGATTGGCCGCCAATCCGAGTGGCGTAGCCAGTCATCATCGGCATCCAGCAATGTGGTGTTTTTGTGCAGGTGGAAAATTTCCGGCAGGTCATCGCGAATGATCAGTCGACCATCGGCGTCACGTTCGCTGATTTTCGGCAGTAGCTCGGCGTGGGATCGGCCCTCGGCCTTTTCGATGGCACGCTCGATATGCTCCAGCGTTTTTTTGTTCGCCTGCTTGCGCAAGTCGTCGTAACGGATGGACTCGTACCAGGTTTCCAGCGAGCTTTGTTCGGCGCACTCGAGCATGGTTTCCTGATAAGCGCTGACCACTTCGCGGCAGACCGTCTCTTCGATCGTTTCGCCATGACGCAGATCGCGGGCGGCCACTACGATACTCGCCACCAGCCGTTTAACGTCCCACTCCCAAGGGCCGGGATGGACCTCGTCGAAGTCGTGGACGCCGAACAACAGATTGCGTTCGGGCGTGGCGAACCCGCCGAAATTCATCAGGTGGCAATCGCCGCAGATCGGTGAGGTCAGTCCCATGTTCGGCGTGGAAGACAGGTCGTGAGCCTGCAAAAGCGCGGTGCCGCGATAAAAGCTGAAGGGGGAGACGAGCATGCGGCCGTAGCGGAGTTCGATCAGGGACTTGATTCGGCCTTCGCTTGAGGCTTTGATCAGTGGGAGCGGGTCGCGGTTGGTTTTTCCCGTGGACGCTTGGGAATTGCGGGGGCAATTCTTGCGCGCATCCTTGCCTTGCTTCAAGCGGTCTTTGAGGGTGGTCATGGGGGCTCGTTTGATGGGGGCGTATGCGGATTGAGTGTAGAAGGCCTTTGCCGGATCACCCGTAGTTTGGGCAGCGGCTAATCTATCCTTCAGAGACCTGTTCGATGTGGCGGCCCGGAAACAAGGAGGCCTGTGCTTTCCCTGCTGATTTCACTGCTGTTGGCCTTCCTTATCGGTTGGGTATCCCAGCGCATGGGCATGTGCCTGGTCAATGCCACCGGGTTGTTGCTCAGACGCCGGCCGACACTGTTTGTGTCGCTCATCTCTTGCGGTCTGTTCGGCCTGTTACTGGCACCGTTTTACCGGCTGTTTGGCATCAGTCAGCCGTTGTTCGTTCCTGACGTCGGCTACGTGTCGCTGGTCGGGGGCGGGTTGCTGTTCGGCATCGCCTCGGTGCTCAACGACGGTTGCAGCGTCGGCACCCTCACCAAACTCGCCAGCGGCAACCTCAGCAAAGCCTTCACGATTGTTGGCTGGGTGGTGGGGATCGTCCTCTGGTATCACCTGAACATGCTGACCGAACACAAAACCCTGCAAATGCCGACGATCTCCAGCCACCAATACTGGCTGACCATCGGCATCGTGCTGATGGCATTACTCTTCCTGATCCGCGTTCACGGCGACAAACACCTGGTGCTGTCCAGCATGCTCCTGGGCGCTTTGACCAGCGCCCTCTACACCTTCGAACCGCTGTGGACCCCGAGCGTGTTCTTTTACGACCTCTCGCAAATGTTCTGGGCCTCGGGCGACGGCTCACTGACCAGCCAGCGCGTCGCGGTGTTCGTCATGCTCATGGTGGGGATGCTCAGCTACACGTTGCATCGACGGACGTTCAGCTATCAGCGGTTTGAATGGCGGGCCGCGGGGAAGCATTTACTGGCGGGGGTGCTGATGGGGATTGGTGCGTCGATGATGCTGGGTGGAAATGATTCGCAGATTTTGCTGGTGTTTCCGACGATGACTTGGGTGGGCGCGGTGCCGTTGGGGGCGATTGTGGTGGGGATATTGGTGGGGATTGGGGTGAGGCGGGTGAGGGGGCGGATTCGTGAGACTAGAAGTTGAGTTGGCTTTAATGTGCCGTATACAATACATTTGTCTTTTAATGTTGCGGTAACGACACATGGATTACGCTCTGCTAATTTCCCGTCTCGGCAACCAAATACGCGAAAAGCGTATGAATCGTGGCCTGACGCAAGCTCAGCTTGCCGAGCTCGCAGGACTGACACGATACAAAATCATTGCCGTAGAGAAGGGGACCCTTTCTGTAGGAATGATCGCCTATGCGCGGATGCTGGCAGCGCTGGATTGCGAATTAGCGGTCATTCCGGCAGCTATGCCGACGCTTGAAGAGCTTGGGGGGCTGTTCGAATGAAAATGACTTCTCTTAAAGTCAGCACGCCAGAGGGAAGCAGCGGCAGCATCCTCACCAGTGCTGAGGATTTCCTGTTTCGCTATGACGAAGATGCATTGCCCCCCATGGCAATCAGTTTGTCGATGCCTGTACGCCCCGACGAGTTTCGCCGCCGAGACCTGCACCCGATTTTCCAGATGAACCTGCCGGAAGGTTATGTCCTGGAACAACTACGTAATCGCCTGGCTAAAACCGTCAACGTCGATCCGATGCTGTTGTTGGCACTGTCTGGTAGCAGTTCGCCAATCGGTCGGGTTCAGGTGCATTCCGAAACGGTCGATTCTTTGCTTGCCGGACAGCAGTTTCCCGGGGAAAGGCTCGATGAGATTCTGACGTGGGACGGTGCCGAAGATATCTTCGCTGACCTGCTCGATCGTTACATCCTGCGGGCGGGCATTTCGGGTGTTCAACCTAAAGTGTTAGTGCCTGAACAGCAGGAAACGGCCTTGCCGCGAGTCACCTCGAAAACCTCGGACTTGATCATCAAAAGTGGTCGAGAGGAGTTTCCAGGCCTGGCGATCAACGAGTTCCTTTGCATGTCCATTGCCAAGGAAGCAGGTATTCCCGTTCCGGAGTTTTTCCTGTCCGATAATGCACAGCTGTTTGTCATGCGGCGCTTTGACCGAGACGATCAGCAAAACCCGATCGGTTTCGAAGACATGGCTGCGTTGATGGGGCTTTCGGCCGATCAGAAATACAGCAAAAGTTACGCGGCAATCGCCAAGGCGGTACGGCTGTTCTGCCCCGCTAAACATCAGCGAACTTCCCTTGATCAACTGTTCGATAGCGTCGCATTGAGCTGCATCGTCGGAAACGGTGATGCTCACTTGAAGAATTTTGGCTTGCTCTACTCGGAACCTACGCAACGCGATGCGTGCCTGGCACCGGCTTACGACATCGTCAACACCACGGCCTATATCCCCGAGGATGTATTGGCGCTGGATCTGGCGGGTAACAAGTCTTTGTTCGCCTCCCGGCAAGGGTTGCTGGAGTTTGCACATACGTGTGAGATCGAACGGCCAAAGGAGCGTATTCAGAACTTGCTTACTGCACTCGAAGTGGTGCTTGAACGTTACCCGCAGCATCGGGAGCGAGCACCTCATGTTGTCAGTGCCATTCAACAAGCGGCTGCGCCATTTGCGCTGACGTTCGGGTAATGCTTGTTTTGGGTTACGGCCGAAAAAAGAATATTGGCTTTTTCAATGACTCAACAGTAAGTTACACAAAGTGAAACCTTCTGTAGAGTCATGGGTATGCATCCACACTCAAAATCCACCCAGCCAATGGGGCGGCTTCTCCGAAAACTGACCCGTCTGGCCAGCGAAGAACGCTACCTGTTCACCCCCGAAGATCTCAGAGGGGTGGTGCCCGATATTTCCGAAGGTGCTTACAAAACCTTGTTGAGCCGCGCAGCTTCGGAAGGTCATCTGGCTCGGGTGTGCAGAGGGCTTTACCTGTTTGAAGCGGCCAAACCGTCTAGCGGATTGGTGCTGTTTCATGCCGCTGCCAGGCTACGTGCCAAGGAGTTCAACTACATCAGCCTTGAAACGGCATTGAGCGATAGCGGCGTTATCTCTCAGATCCCCATCAATTGGATCACGCTGATGTCTTCCGGTCGCAGCAGCACCATTTCATGCGGACGCTGGGGCACCATCGAATTCGTGCACACCCGCCAGAAACCTCAAGATCTGGTTGGCCTGGTTCACTATGACGCGCGTTGCCGCCTATGGCGGGCAACACCGCAACAAGCATTGCGGGACATGAAGGCCGCGAAACGAAACATGGATTTGATCGATTGGAGCGTCGCCAATGAGTTTGTTTGATGAACTGGTAGATGAAGCACTTAAACACAAACAGGATTTGGCGCCATTGCGGGTCGTGGTGGAAAAGGAATTGCTGCACCACGACATCATGCTCGCACTGAGCTCTGCCGGCATGCTCGCCAAACTCACCTTCATCGGTGGAACCTGCTTGCGTGCCTGTTACGGCTCAAACCGCTTGAGCGAGGATCTGGATTTCACTGGTGGCGCTGACTTCAATCGCGAGAGTCTGACTGAGCTTGCTCACGTTCTTGTCTCAACGCTGAAAACCAAATATGGCCTTGAAGTTGAAGTCGGTGAACCTGTTCGTGAGGAGGGGAATGTTGATACCTGGAAGCTGAAGGTTCAGACCCGACCCGGGCGCAAAGACCTTCCGGCGCAACGCATCAACATCGATGTGTGCTCCATTCCGAGTTATCAGCCACAACCCATGTTGCTGCTGAATCCGTATGGCGTCGACATGGGCACGAGTGGCCTTATTTTGCAGGCAGAAACGCGCGAAGAAATCTATGCCGACAAAATTGTGGCTTTTGCTCTGCGCCCTAACCGAATCAAGAACCGGGATCTCTGGGACATGGTCTGGCTACGTCAGCAAGGTGTAACGCCGCAGCTGGATTTGATTGGGAAGAAACTCAGCGATCATCGCTGTGGGCAGGATGAGTTCTTGAAGTTGTTCAAGGAGCGTTCAGAGCAGCTCAATGCAGATCTGAAAGTGGTGCTCGAATTCCGCAAGGAAATGAATCGGTTCCTGCCAGCAGACTTGGTCGCTCAAACCGTCAATGACCCGGCGTTCTGGACGTTTTTGGTCGGACATATACGTGAATTGTATGTGACGACGGAGAAGGCGTTGGCCGGAATTGATAGCGCTCAGGGGTTTGGTTTCAAGATGTAAAGTCCAGTAGTCATAAACAATGGGCGATCTCAGGGAGATCGCCCATTTTTTTATGCCGAAACTTGAGCCTGCAATCGACGGCCGACCACATCCATCAAATCGCAACCATCGCGCAGCGAAGTCACCAACACCCGCGCCAGTTCACTGTGAACCCCCTCGTTCACAGCAAAACTCTCCAGCAATTGAGTTGCCGTGCGAATTCGGTAAGCCGCAGTTTCGTGCAATACGTCCAGCGGTGCTTCGGTGTCGATCAGCAGCGACGCGATGGTGCAGTCGATGCCGGTGACAGGCATGTATCGATCCATGACAAAACCTCCATTTAGTAAAAGAGCGCGACCACTCAGTGATGGCGGGCGGACGAAACTTCCGACACACCATTGGGTGGATCGAGGTTGTCCAGCGCTCGGTTTACCAACAGTTCACCCAGCACCGCCAACTGCTGAATCGCCAGTGCCACGTTACGGCGCGAGCCTTCGAGGTCGCAGGCCAGGTCGGTGGTCATGACGTTGAGTGAGGCGAGGGTTTCGCAGGCGTGAGCGAGCAGGGTTGGCGTGTCGACGGCGGGGAGGAGGGTGAAAACGTGACTGATGGGATCGGGGTGATTTGGGTTGCGGAGGCGGGCACTGATGGTTCGTTCGGTGGCTTTGGAAAGATCCGATAAGTCGGGCGACTCTTTTGCCGAGTCCGGCGGGTTGGGGCTGTGTTTTTTCATGGTGCATCTCCGGTTTGTAAAAGGAGCTGCCATGCCCCTGCTGTCAAACAGGGAAGGGTGGCAGCCGTACGCAGGTTGACAGACCGGCAAACCAGAAAGCCGGTGCATCCGAAGATGCCCCACGCACAGCCGCCATGAAAAAACTGCACACGTGCAAGGATGCCGTTTTATCAGGAAGAGTGAAAGTTTCTGGTTGTCAGCCTGTCAAAGCCGATCGCTGATTTGCAGCGACACCTGAAGGCTATCGATGCAGAACCGCTTCCGCCAGTTCATGAAAGCCGATACGAGTTGCGGGAAGTTTCCTAGGACGGACTACACGCCTCTCAGGCCCGCGTTCATACAAACAAAAAAAGCCCGGCGCTTGGCCGGGCTTCGTTATCAGAACCGTGAGTTAACCTCGTTTGGCTTCAGCTTCCATCATCACGAGGTTTTGCTGCTTGGTAGCCTCCGTCAGCACTTCACTGTAGACACGCTTTTTCTGCTCCGACTTGGCGTTACGAATAAAGTCGGCAAAGGGGCTCTTGGTGCCCTTAGTAAAACCTAGCTTGATCGATATCATGAATGTGCTCCTGATCCTAACCCGAGCTGAGCCATTAAATCGGCTCGCGTGTGTCGCTCAGGGATATGGTAGTCAATTTTATCGACCCCAGCTTTGTAGAGACGTCCCGAATTGTCGATGTGCTTGAGCAGCAAATCCACGTGAACGTTTCCGCCGTACTCTAGCTAAGAGCATTTACCACGTCACGTGCGGCGAAATATTGATCGACGGCTAAGCAAAATGTCAGGGGGAACAGAAAACGACGACGAATCTGTTTGGACGAAAGAATAACGATTTGCTTGCAAAGCTCCAGTTCATGGCAATCGCCAAAACTTGAAGGAAATCTCCTAGGACCGTATACCGACGTTGTGCAGGCTCTCCAGTTACCGAATGCTCAATACACGATAACTTCACCCCTCCGCAAAACCCACCCAGCCTCCCCAGCCATCAACCGATACCGAACCTCGCGCATCTTCCCCGTCCTCCCGGCCCCGGCGTCCGCACTCTCATAAACCGGAAACCGCCGCACCAGCACATTTTCCACCACCGCAAACTCATCCTCGCCCTGATAGCCCTCGGCTGCCTCGACGTCCTCACTGACCGGCGGAAGATAAATCTCGCTGAGCGATTTTTTGCGATTCGCCGAGTAGGCGACGAGTTCACCCGGCAATCCGCGTCCCGGTGATCGGGCAAAGACGTAAAGCTCTGGCGAGCCATCCCGATCAAGGTCCGCCACCTCGGCCCGGACGACGTTTCCCGTCAATGGCCGTGTGAAGTCTGAATTATCGGTTTCCAGCCCTTGAGGTGAAATACGCAGCACACGGTGGTCATCGATCCCCTCCGTCGTCACATGAAACCGGATGCCCTGTAATTCAAGCGTCTGGTCAAACGGTCGAGTGCTGTCCGAGGCATCAGCGGGGCTGAGGTTCAATGAAAGGTTGTAGTTCGCCACCTCATTGCGCCGTGCGGCGTTGCGCATGAGGTACACCTGAACCGTGTACTCACCATCGGCGGGTAACGGCCCCATGAAATGGTTGCCCATGATCGAGCCGTTAAACAGCGCGTAGTCCGCGCCTTTGGCGGTGATGTTGAAGTAGGCAGATGTATTGGAAGGCTTGAGGTCGACGGTCAGTATTTGGCCCGCCTTTGCACTCACTCGGTATTGCGCGGTGAGCGGGCCCTGGATCGACTGGTTGAACTCGACAGCGTCGGCGCCTTTTTCGAAAGTGACTCGTTCGACTCGTGGCGTAACTTTAGTGGCCGCTTGTGCAGACAGGGAAATAATGGCCGCAAGCGCGGCGGCAAGCCAGATGTTCATGTTTGATTTCCTGCAAGCGCGACAGCGCTCAATAGCCCGACCCAAATTGATTACAGCTCATCTGATCATATCGTGTGCTTGAAATGATGCGCCCAAAGCTTCACCCAAGCGTGCCGGTCTGATTCGCGAAGCTGAGCTGAAGCGTCGATGATGAGGAGGGCTTGAAGCCTGGCGTGAGTTCCGGTTCAGACGGAGTTTGCGGGTCAGAAGTGGCAATTGTATGACGGCCTGTAACTGATAACTGCCGTCAAATAAGTGACGATTTTGGGGGCGAATTACCGCTCGGCGATAAATTAGACAAAGTATTGACAGTGCCAATCTGATCTCCCATTATCGGCCGCGTTTTGATGGCCTTGCGCCACAAAGTTGGCGGACTTCAACCACTCGTATCCGCTCTAATGTTCAGGGAGAGATTTCATGTTTGTTGAGCGAATACTGGTGACTGGCGGTGCCGGTTTTATTGGGTCGCACCTCGTAGAAGCCTTGCTGGGCAAGGGCTACAAGGTTCGCGTGCTGGATAATTTGTCGACTGGAAAAGTCAGCAATCTGCCGATGGACAATGCCAATCTGAACCTGGTCATCGGTGATGTCGCGGACGGCGCCGTAGTGGCACAAGCCATGCGCGATTGCGGTGCTGTCGTTCACCTGGCCGCAGTGGCCTCGGTGCAAGCGTCGGTGGATGATCCGGTCAGCACCCATCAAAGCAACTTCGTCGGCACCCTCAACGTGTGCGAAAGCATGGTGAAGGCCGGGATCAAGCGCGTGGTATTCGCGTCCAGCGCCGCTATCTACGGCAACAACGGCGAAGGCACGGCGATTCACGAAGACACGCCAAAATCCCCGCTAACGCCGTATGCCAGCGACAAACTGGCCAGCGAGCAATACCTCGATTTCTATCGCCGCGAACATGGTCTGGAACCGATGATCTTTCGGTTCTTCAACATCTTCGGCCCACGCCAGGATCCGTCATCGCCGTACTCCGGCGTGATCAGCATCTTTACCAAGCTGGCCTTGGCCGAGCAGTCGGTGGCGATTTTCGGCGACGGTTCGCAGACCCGCGACTTCGTCTATGTCCAGGACCTGGTGAGCATTCTCGTGCAGTCCCTGGAAGTCAGTGAACCGAGCCCCGGCGCGGTGAACGTTGGCCTGAGTCGTTCCACCAGCCTCAACGATCTGATCGCCGAATTGGGCACCGTCACCGGCAGCCCGTTGAAGGTGATTCATCACGCGCCACGTCAAGGCGACATTCGCCATTCGCGCGCCAACAACAGTCGCCTGCTGGAGCGTTTCAAGCTCCCGGAACCGACCGCCATCGGCAAGGGGCTGTCGCAGCTTATTCGCAGCCTGTAACCCGGCCGGTTCCACTGTCCGACATCCAAGCAGTATCGGTTCAGTCCATTCAAGAGTGAGTTATGGAAATCGTTTTTCGCAGGACGCGTGTCCGCGCGGCCGCTAAACGGCTGCTCGCCGCTTTAGCGTTGTTCGTGAGTGGGCCCGCTGTTCAGGCCGCAGCATTGCCGCAACCCGCCAGCGTGGTTTTCTGGTACGCCGATCAACCACCCATTTCCGAGTTGGCTCAGTTCGACTGGTCAGTGGTCGAGCCGGGGCATCTGACCGCGGGCGACGTCAAAACACTGCGCAAGTTGGGCAGCCAACCGTTCGCCTACCTGTCGGTGGGCGAGTTCCATGGTGGCAAGGCCGAGCTCGAAAAGGCATCCCTCACGGGAGCGGTCAGCCCGGTGCGCAACGGCGCGTGGGACAGCCAGGTCATGGACCTCGCGGCACCTGCCTGGCGTGAACATTTGTTCGGCCGAGCCAAGGCGTTGCAGGCTGAAGGCTACGCCGGGTTGTTCCTCGATACCCTCGACAGCTTCCAGTTGCTGCCGGAGTCGGCACGAGAAACTCAGCGTGTGGCACTCGCCGGTTTCCTGCGGGAATTGCATCAGCGTCAGCCAAACCTGAAGCTGTTTTTCAACCGTGGCTTCGAAGTGCTGCCCGACCTCGATGGCGTGGCCGCCGCCGTGGCGATCGAATCGATTCATGCCGGTTGGGACGCTTCCGCCAAGCGTTATCGCCCGGTACCGGAAGCCGACCGCGAATGGCTGGAAACCCAGATCCAGCCGTTGCGCGCCAAAGGTATTCCGCTGGTAGCGATTGACTATCTGCCGCCGGAGCGCCGCGATGAAGCGCGCAAACTGGCCAAGCGTCTGCGCGATGAGGGCTTCATTCCCTATATCGGCACGCCTGAACTGGACTCGATGGGCATCAGCAGCATCGAAATCCAGCCGCGCCGAATCGCGCTGCTTTACGACCCGCGCGAAGGCGATCTGGTGCGCAACGCCGGGCACACCTTGCTCGGCGGTTTGCTCGAATACCTCGGCTACCGGGTCGATTACCTGCCGGTCGACGGCTCGCTGCCGGAGCACCGTTTCAGCGGTTTGTACGCCGGGATCGTGACCTGGATGACCAGCGGCCCGCCGCAGGACGCATCGGCTTTCAATAGCTGGATCGGCAAACGTCTGGACGAACAGGTCCCAGTGGTGTTCTTTTCCGGCCTGCCGATTCAAGACCCGCTGCTGCTCAAGCGCCTGGGCCTGAACCGCTCGGCGCCGATCGGTACTCAGGCCTTGACCATCAGCTATCAGGACAAGGCGCTGATCGGCGCTTTCGAAGCGCCGGTGCAGCCCCGGTCCCGTGACCTGACCGCAATCTCCCTGCTGCCCAAAGGCCCGAAAGCTGCGTTGTTGCTGACCGCTGCCGACGGCCAGACATTTGCTCCGGTGGCGACGGCCGAGTGGGGCGGTGTTGCCCTTGCGCCGTACATTCTCGAAACGAATAACGAGCGCAGCCGCTGGATTCTCGATCCGTTCGCTTTCCTCCAGGCCAGCTTGCGCCTGCCGGTTCAGCCACGCCCCGACACCACCACCGAAAACGGCCGCCGCATCGCCACCGTGCACATCGACGGCGATGGTTTTCCGTCGCGCGCTGAAGTGCGCGGCACGCCGTATGCCGGCAAGCAGGTGCTCGACGATTTCATCCGGCCCAACCCGTTCCTGACTTCGGTGTCGATCGTCGAAGGCGAGATTTCACCGCGCGGCATGTTCCCGTTCCTGGCGCGCGAACTGGAACCCATTGCCCGTGAGTTGTTTGCCAACCCGAAAGTCGAAGTCGCCACCCACACCTTCAGCCATCCGTTTTTCATGCAGCCGGAAGTGGCGCAGAAACGTGAGAACTTCAACCCGGAATACGGCTTGAAGATGGCCATTCCGGGCTACGACAAAATCGATTTCCGCCGCGAGATTTTTGGCTCGCGCGACTACATCAACCAGCAGCTCACCACCCCGGAAAAACCGGTGAAGCTGGTCTTCTGGCCGGGCGATGCCTTGCCCTCGGCAGCGACCTTGAAACTGGCCTACGACGCGGGCCTGAAAAACGTCAACGGCGCCGAGACCATGCTGACCAAGGCCAACCCGTCGCTGACCGGCCTCAATCCATTGCTGCGTCCCACCGAAGGCGGCCTGCAGTACTACGCGCCGATCATCAACGAGAACCTCTACACCAACCTGTGGAAGGGGCCGTATTACGGTTTCCGCGATGTGATCGACACCTTCGAACTCACCGACAGCCCACGGCGCTTGCGCGGCCTGCACCTGTATTACCACTTCTATTCGAGCACCAAGCAGGCCTCGATCAAGGCGATGAACGAGATCTACGGCTACATGAAGGACCAGCAACCGATGTCGCTGTGGATGAGCGACTACCTCGATCGTGTGCACGGTTTGTATCAGGCCAGTCTGGCGCGCACCGCCGAGGGTGACTGGCAGGTTCGCGGCATGGACGCGCTGCGCACCCTTCGACTCGACCCGCAAATGGGCTGGCCGGACCTGCTGCGTTCGCAAGGCGTTGCCGGTGTTCGTGACTTGCCGCAAGGCCGGTATGTGGCGTTGAGCAGTGATCAGGCGTTGCTGGTGTTGCGTCCCGACCGGGATGAACGGCCGGCGCTGGAGGAGGCCAACCTGCCGTTGGTGGACTGGAAATATGTGGATGAAAAACACGTGAGCTTTTCGTTTGCCGGTCAAGTGGACCTGAGCTTCTCCGTGCGCTCGGCGAGCAGTTGCCGGGTGGAAGTGGACGGGCAAACTTTTGCAGGCAAGGCATCCGCCGGTCTGTGGACTTTTCAATTACCAATGAAGCAGGTGAGTCATGGTCAGCTCTACTGCATCTAACGCCTCAGCAACTAAAAGCCGCCGCCTGCTCAATCCCTGGGCATTGGCGGTGGTGGCTGTGGCCGTGGGCGGCCTGTTGTGGCTGACGTTCCAGCGCGAAGAAGTGTTCCAGCCGGACGGCCGTGAGCCCGATGCGGTCTCGGCCAATTACGCCGAATTGCTGCTGGCCGCGCACCCGGATGACGATCACCTGCGCTTGCAGCTGGTCGATCTGCTGATCCGTCTCGGCGACTACCCGAAAGCGCGCCTGCACCTTGAGAACTGGCCGAAACCGGTCGTTGAATTGCAGGCCTATTACCGGCTGGAACTCGATGCATTGGAAGCGGCGAAAGCCGATGATCCGATCGCGCAGAAAGCCTTGATCGAACGCCTGCAAAGCTTCGATCACCGCCTGTTGCCGCTGCCGCAATTGCACAACCTGGCCAAGCTGGCGCTGACGCTACAAGCGCCGGCGTTTGCTGCCAGCGTCTACGAAGAAATTGCTGATCGCGACCCGGCCCAGCGCATCGCTTCGCTCAAGTCCGCCGCGCAGTGGTACCTGGCCGGTGAGCAACCTGGTCGCGCCGCCGACATTTATCTGCTGCTCAAACAGGACAGCCAACAAGCATCCGAGCGTCGCGAATACGCGCAACTGGCGTTCAACAGTCTGTTGGCCGCCGGTCGCGGTGAACAGGCCGCGCGCGTACTGGCCGATGAACTGGATCAGCTCAAGGATCCGCAAACCGATTCGCCGTGGCTGGAGCAGGGCGTCGACGTTGCCGTTAGCAGCAAGCGCTTTGATCTGGCGCAGCGCTTTCTGGATCAGTGGCGCGTGTTGCAGCCGGACAACCCACAAATCCTGCGCAAGGAATTCAGCATGCGCCTGGCCCTCGGCGATTTGGCCGGTGCGTGGGACAGTGGTCAGCAGCTGGTGGCTGAGCACCCGGATGACTTGGCATTGCTCGAGCAAATGGGGCATCTGGGCGAATGGCGTGGCGACAGTCAGGCCGCCCTCGGCTACTGGATTCGCCTGCTCAAGCTGCACGAAGACCCGCAAACCCGTGAACACGCCTGGCGTCTGGCGAGTCAGCAGTTCGACTTTGACCATGCGATTCCCTTGCTCGCCGAGATCATGGAGCAACGTGCGCTGACCGACGTCGAACTCGATGCGCTGATCTACGCTCACGAATCGCGCGGCACACCGGCCCAGGCCGAAGCCTGGTTGCACGCCTACTTGCGCAAGTACCCGGCGCATCGCCTGGCCTGGACACGCCTGCTGCAGAACCTGGAAAACACCGGGCAGTTCGCACAGAAAACCGAGGTCTATCAGCGCTACTCGAAACGCTTCGCGCTGACGACGACCGAGCGCATCGACTGGGCCAATACCGACCTTAAGCTGTTTGATAATCAGGCGGCGTGGGAGGTATTGCAGGTTGATAACCGCAAGATCACCGATGAGGGTTACTGGCGCTTGCGTGCTGCGCTGGCGTGGGATCTGGAGCTCGATGACGAGCTGCAGTTTTCCCTGGAGAAACTCCTCGCGCTCAAGGGTTCGCTGAACAGTGGCGACGAGAGTCAGCTGATCACGATGTACCGCACCAGCGATCCGAAGCGGGCGCTGACCATGATGGTCGGCAGCTGGAAGCGCACTCGGGATCCGCAGCGTCTGGTTGAATCCTTGCAGCAAGCCCAGGAATTGCAGGACTGGCCGCAAGTGGTCGCGCTGCTCAAAGACGCCGAGCAATACCCGGACGCCAACGAGCAAGCACAAGTGCTGGCGATTCGCGGTGCCTTGGCGGTGCAGCAGGGAAATATCGACGAGGCGCAGCGTTTGTACCTGTTGGGGCTGTCGCGTTTCCCGGATGACAACCTGTTCCGCGAGCGCCTGATGTGGCTGTACGTTGATCAAGGCAACACCGCCGCGCTTAAGCCTTTGCTGACGGAATGGAAACCCCAGGCGCGTCAGGACCGAATCCTCTGGCTGCCGTTCGCCAGTGCCAGCCAGATGCTCGGTCGCGATACCGAAGCGTTGGCCTGGTATCGGATGTACCTCAAGACCAGTCCGCAGGATTGGCTGGTGCGTGCGGCCTACGCCGATGCTTTGGAAAGCGCCGGTTATCAGGACGCGGCCCAACGGTTGCGCCTGAAGCTGCTGCGCAGCCCCGAAGGCGAAAACATTCAGCCATCGTCCCAGCGTTATGCGATCTGGTTGCGCTTGATGGCCAGCAGTTATTCGCCGGCCAAGGCACAGCAGGAGGTGGCGAAGTGGAAAGACGGCTCGCCGGCCATGCTGCAATTGTGGTTCGAGCGGTTGCTGGCGCGTCTCGACGCGACGAACCAGGAATCGCAGAAAGACCAGTGGCTGGAGTGGGCGCGCAGCCAAGGCTTGAAGGTTCAGCGTTACGAAGAAATCCAGCAAGCCTTGCGCAGCCGCAACAAGGCGCAAGTCGAAACGCTATTGGCCAGTAGCGACCTCAACCCGGCGCAACGCGCCCAGGCCTTGAGTCGTCTCGGCCGCTTCGACGAAGCTCTAGACCTCAGCCAGTCCGCGCTGGGTGACGATCAACCGGCTGCCGTGCGCGAGCAGTTGCGCCGTCAGGCTGCCGAGTTGCAGGAATTGACGCCGCAGGGCGCGCAGCTGTCCTGGCATCAACAGGATTTCGGTGGCCTGGAATTCAACACCCCGCGCCTGCAAATCGCGCACAACCTTGGCGCTCAGTGGTACGCCAATCTTGAGTTGGAGAATGGCACCTACAACAGCGATCAGCTGATCGAATCGCGCATGGGCGATGAGCGCAACGCTGCGCTGACCCTGCAACGTTCGGTGGAAGACGGCGGCTACAAACTGTTCGCCGACACCAGCCAGCGCAAGGACGACGACCGCACTGGCCTGGGCCTGTCCCGGACCTGGCAGTTGAGCGCCAGCGACCAGATCGAGACCGGTCTGGACTGGCACCGCAAAAGCGAAGACAGCGGCCTGATGCGCGCTTTCGGCCAGCACGACAGTGTGTGGGTCGGCGGTCGTCACGGGTTCTCGGCGCGGGATCAGATCAGCTGGGAAGTGGCACAGAAATCGTTCTCGACTCGTGCGGGCGATTCCTTGGGCAACGGCCAGGCGCTGAAGATGGAATACAACCACACGCTGGAATTCGCCGGACCTAACTGGACCGTGCGCAGCGGTGTCGATTATCAGCACAACAACGTCAAGGACCGCACGCTGGAGTACCTGTCCAGCGCCAACGACGGTCCGGTGAAAAGCGTTGATGACTCGGACGATCCCGCGATCGTGACGGCCAACGATCTGCTGCAAAGCCGTTACGGCCAACTGTATGTCGGTAGCTCATGGCGTCGCGGCTTGCCGGGCGCCCTGGTGCGTACTCGCCCGCAATACACCTGGCTGGTGGACGTGACGGCGGGCTGGCAATGGCTGGATCAAACCTTCAACTACGGCATCAACACCGGGATCGGCGTCGAGGTGCTGGGCGGTGACGAATTGGCCCTCACCGTTGGCTACCAATCCGCGCCACAAGGCGGGGACGGTCAGGCGGGCGGAACACTGGGTGTGAGCTACGGCGTGCGATTCGGACGCTGATCATGAAATGTTTACGGGAGAAAAACTGATGCAAGCAATTCGTAATCTGAGCCTGGCTCTGGCAGTCCTGTTCGTCGCCGGTTGCGCCAGCTTCACCGGCGACACCAGCCCGAACTTTGCGCGTACTGCGAAGTGGGGCACCGTGCCGATGATCAACTACTCGCAAACCCCGCAAGCCGGCGAGCGTGCCGAGCAGATCCTGCTCAGCGTGCTCAGCAGCCACGGTCTGCAACCACGGGTTTACCCGGTCAGTACGCAGGGCGAACAAGCGCTGATGGACGACAACGAACGCTTGGCCGGCGCCCTCGATTGGGCACGTGATCAGAAGCTTGATTACGTGGTCGCTGGCAGCGTCGAAGAGTGGCAGTACAAGAACGGTCTGGACGGCGAACCGGCAGTGGGCATCAGCCTGCGCGTGCTCGAGGCCAGCAGCGGTCGTGTGCTCTGGAGCAAGAGCGGCGCGCGTGCGGGCTGGTCCCGTGAAAGCCTCGCCGGCACCGCGCAAACGGTGCTCGACACACTTGTTGGCGCCCTTCGGTTCGAGTGAATGCAATGAATTCTCCTCACATGGATTACAGCCTCGCGCCGCGTGCCAGCGGCCCGGTGTCTTGGCTGGAAACGCTGTTGGTCACCGGCGCGGCGATTGGCCTGGGCTTATGGCTGACCCCGCAAGACCCGTTGCAAATGCACGCCGGTTTTCCCTGGCCTGTGCTGGCGCCGCTGCTGTTGGGTGTGCGCTACGGTTTCGTGCGCGGCTTGCTCAGCGCCAGTCTGCTGGTGATGGCGTTGTTCGCCCTGCGCTACAGTGGGCATGAAGCCTACGCCCAGCTTGATCCGTCATTCATTGTTGGCGTGCTGGTCAGCGGCATGCTGGTGGGCGAGGTTCGCGATCTGTGGGAACGGCGCTTGCAGCGTCTGCAGATGGCCAACGATTACCGCCAGTATCGACTCGACGAATTCACCCGCGCGCACCAGATTTTGCGGGTCTCCCACGACCTGCTGGAGCAGCGCGTGGCGGGCAGCGATCAAAGCTTGCGCAGTTCGTTGCTGGGCTTGCGCGACAAACTGCGGGTGATGCCGGACGAAGGCGATGCACTGGCCGCGCTGGCCGACCCGATCGTGGCCATGCTCGGTCAGTACGGTGCGCTGCGCGTGGCCGGGCTGTATCGCGTCGATGAACGCGAAGAGAACGTGTTGCCCGAAGCCTTGGCGACCATCGGCGTCATGGGGCCGTTGGGCACCGAAGACGGTCTGGTCAAGCTGTGCCTGGAACGTGGTGAGCTGGTCAGCGTGCGTCAGGAACTGATTGATGCCGGCAGCTCGGCGCAATTCTCGTCATTGCAGGCCTGCATTCCGCTGATCGATGCCGAAGGTCGTTTGCTGGCGATTCTGGCGGTGCGGCAGATGCCGTTCTTCGCGTTCCAGGATCGCACGCTGAGCCTGTTGGCGTTGCTCGCCGGGCACATCGCCGACCTGCTGCGCCGCGACCCGCAAGTGCTGCAACTGGCCGACGCCGATGCGCAGCAGTTCACGCTGCAACTCAAGCGTTCGTTGGTGGATGTCGAGCAGCACAAACTGGCGGCCGGCCTTTTTGCCTTCGAATTGACCCGCCCCAACGATGAGCTGTCGCGCCTGTTCGAGCGCAGCCAGCGTGGCCTCGACCTGCAATTGCCGCTGCGTAATAACCGCGATCATCAGCTGTTGCTGGTGCTGTTGCCGTTGACCAGTCCGCAAGGCACCGAAGGTTATCTGGCGCGGATGAACCTGATGCTGCACGAGCACTTTGGCATTGAAAGCAGCCTCGACAGCCTCGGCGTGCGCGTGTTGCCGTTCAACCTGGAGCCTGGCTGTGAACGCAACGGGCTGCGTAATTTCCTGTTCAACGAGTGTGGCCTGAATGATCAGCAAGTGGCTGTTTAGCGGAGCCTTGTTGTTAGAGGCGGGCAGTTGGGCCAGCTTGTGGCTCACCGCGCCCGAGTTGCAACAATTGCTGGTGTTCACCCTCAGCCACGGCCTGGCGTGCGTGATGTTGTGCGCGGCCGTGTGGCTGTTGCTGCCGGCGCGCTACCGTTCGCCGCTGCCGTGGAGCCCGCTGTTTATCTTCAGCCTGGCGTTCTTCGTGCCGGTGCTCGGCGCGGTCGGCGTGGTGGCGGCGATCTTCCCGGCGCTGTACCTGCCGCGCAAACGCGACAAGCAAGCGTGGCAAGCGGTGGGCATTCCGAAGCTGCCGTTCCGCGCGCAATTGCAACTGCACTCGCCGATCTTTGCCGATGGCGGTTTGCAGGACGTGTTGCGCCATGCCCCGGATCCGGATCAGCGTCTGGCCGCCCTCTTGGCGACTCGGCGCATGCCCGGCAAAGAAGCGGTGCCGATTCTCAAGCTGGCCCTCGGTGACCCGAGTGACGATGTGCGGCTGCTGGCGTATTCGATGCTCGACAAGCAGGAAAGCGACATCAACCTGCACATCCAGATCGCGCTCGGCGAACTGGTCAACGCCAACGCCAAAACGGCGGGTGCGCTGCACGGCAGGCTGGCGCGCTGGTATTGGGAGCTGGCGTATCTGGGCCTGGCGCAAGGCAGCGTGCTTGATCACGTGCTGACCCAGGCCAGCGAACATGCCGAGCAAGGCTTGAAAGCGGGCGAGGGCGGTGAGCTGTTCCTGCTGGCCGGGCGCATCGCGCTGGAGCGTGGCGATGTCGAGCGTGCCGAAGTGCTGCTGAGTCAGGCTCAAGAGAACGGCATGGGCGCGGCGCAGGTGCTGCCGTTTCGCGCCGAGCTGGCGTTCGAGGCCGGTCGTTACCACGAAATTCCCGGTTTGCTCGCCCGTCTTCCCGAGGAAACCCGTCAGCGGCCGCCGTTCGCCGCATTGGTCAGGAGCTGGACATGAGTCACAAGGAACAGGCACCGGTTGCCGACATCTGTCTGCTGCTCGAAGGCACCTGGCCTTACGTGCGTGGCGGCGTTTCCAGCTGGATTCACCAGATGATCCTCGGCCTGCCGGAACTGACCTTTTCGGTGATGTTCATCGGCGGCCAGCGTCAGGCCTATCCGACCCGGCGCTACGAAATACCGGCCAACGTGCTGCATATCGAAGAAGTGTTCCTCGAAGATGCGACCCATCCGACCAACACGCACGTAGAGCCGCGCGAGGCTGACCCGCAGCAGTTGCAGGATTTGTATCGCTTCCTGCATCACCCGGATGCGCCAGACCCGGCCCTGGGTGAACGCTTGCTCGACTGCATCGCCCAGGGCCACATGACCCTCGACGACGTGCTGCGCAGCCGCGCCAGTTGGGAGTCGCTGAGCGAAGGCTATCGCCAGCATTGCGCCGATCCGTCCTTCGTCAATTATTTCTGGACCTTGCGCGCGATGCAGTCGCCGTTGCTGATGCTCGCCGAAGCCGCGCAACGGATGCCGAAGGCGCGGGTGCTGCATTCGATTTCCACCGGGTACGCGGGCTTTCTGGGTTGCATCCTCAAGCAGCGTTGGAATTGCACCTACTTGCTCAGCGAACACGGGATCTACACCAAGGAACGCAAGATCGACCTGGCCCAGGCCAGCTGGATCGCCGAGAGTTCCGGCCAGGCGCTGAACCGCAGCCTCGATGCCGGCTCGGGTTACATCCGAACCTTGTGGGTGCGTTTCTTCGAGCGCATTGGTCAACTGACCTACAACAGCGCCGACAACATCATCGCGCTCTACGACGGCAACCGTCAGCGCCAGATCAAGGACGGCGCCCTCGCGACCCGCACCCAGGTCATTCCGAATGGCATCGACCTGCCGATGTGGACCGCAGCGCTGGAATCCCGCGCTCACGGCATTGCGCCTGTGGTCGGTTTGATCGGCCGTGTGGTGCCGATCAAGGACGTGAAAACCTATCTGCGTGCGATGCGCGGCGTGATCAGCGCGATGCCGCAAGCCGAGGGTTGGATTGTCGGCCCGGAAGAGGAAGACCCGGAATACGTCAGCGAATGCCGCAGCCTGATGGCCAGCCTGGGTCTGGAAGGCAAGGTGCATTTCCTCGGCTTCCAGCGCATTCAGGACATCCTGCCCAAACTCGGCCTGATGGTGCTGACCTCGATCAGTGAAGCGCAGCCGCTGGTGATCCTCGAAGCCTGGGCCGCCGGTACGCCGGTGGTCAGCAGCGACGTGGGTTCGTGCCGCGAGTTGATCGAAGGCGGCAGTGCCGAAGACCGTGACCTCGGACACGCCGGCAAAGTGGTGGCGATTGCCGACCCACAAGCCACGTGCGCCGCGATCCTTGAACTGTTGCGCAGCCCGCGACGCTGGCAGGCCGCCCAGGCCAGCGGCTTGTTGCGGGTAAATCGTTATTACACCGAAGCCTTGATGCTGCAGCGTTACCGCGACCTGTATCAAGCCGCCATGGAGAACAGCTAAATGGCCGGTATTGGCTTTGAACTGCGAAAAATCCTTTCGCGTGATTCCTACACGGCGACCTTGCACGCCTACGTCTACGCCGGGCTGATCAGCTCCGGGCCGTGGGTGTTGTCGATCATCAGTGTCATGCTGGTGGGCATCATCAGCATCGGCCTGTTGCTGCCGAACATGCTGGTCGGGCAGTTCCTGGTGACGGTGACGTACCTGATGGCCACTTCGTTGATCCTGACGGGCGGCTTGCAGCTGTTCTTCACGCGCTTCGTCTCCGACCGTTTGTTCGAGCACAAGTACGATCAGATCCTGCCCAACCTCTTGGGGGTGTTGTTGCTGGTCACCCTAGGCGCCGGGTTGTTGGGGATCGTCGTGTTGGGCTTGTTGTTCGATGAACCGCTGATTTACCGCGTACTGGTGTTGGCGAACTTCGTGGTGCTGTGCAACTTGTGGCTGGTGATCATCTTCCTCTCGGGGATGAAGGCCTATAACCGCATTCTGCTGGTGATGCTGGTGGGTTACACGCTGATGGTCGCGAGCGCCTACCTGTTGAGCTTTTTGCAGATGCCGGGCTTGCTGCTGGCGCTGTTGATCGGGCACAGCACGCTGCTGTTCCTGTTCCTCTACGACATCCTGCGCGAGTACCGCGCCGAGAAACTGATCGCCTTCGATTTCCTCGATCGTCGCAACGTGTTCCTCAGCTTGCTGGCCACCGGTTTCTTCTACAACCTGGGGATCTGGATCGACAAATTCCTGTTCTGGTTCAACCCCGGCACCTCCAACGAAATCGTTGGCCCGCTACGCGCTTCGATCCTCTACGACTTGCCGATCTTCCTCGCGTATCTGGCGATCATCCCCGGCATGGCGGTGTTTCTGGTGCGCATCGAGACCGACTTTGCCGAGTGGTACGACCGTCTGTTCCGGGCGATCCGCGAAGGTGAAACCCTGCAACACATCGGGCAACTGAAAACCGAGATGACCTTGTCGATCCGCCAGGGCCTGCTGGAAATCTGCAAGGTGCAGGGGCTGACGGCGGTGCTGTTGTTCCTGTTCGCGCCGCGTCTGCTGGAATGGCTGGGTATCTCCAGTTATTACCTGCCGCTGTTCTACATCGACCTGATCGGCGTGAGCATCCAGGTGGTGTTCATGGCGTTGCTCAACGTGTTCTTCTACCTCGACAAGCGCACCGTGGTGCTGGAGCTGTGCGTGCTGTTTGCGGTGTTGAACGCGATGCTGACGTTGTTCAGCATGTACCTGGGGCCAAGCTTCTTCGGGTATGGGTTTACGCTGTCGTTGCTGATTTGTGTATTGCTGGGTTTGCATAGGCTTTCGACGGCGCTGGAAGATCTGGAGTACGACACTTTCATGCTGTCTCGCTGACGTTACGGTTCAGGCAAAAAAGGCACTGGCGATCATCGCCAGTGCCTTTTTTTTGTCCGACTGACGTCACTTGTCAGCCGGAGTTGCGCTGCTAGGCTTGTTCAGCCGGACCTTTCCGGCATGCCCATTATCTGCTTCAGACTGTAGAACGTTGTTCGCGGGGACCACATGTTTTTCAACTGGAGGTTTTCCCATGAGACTGCAGCTATTCAATGCCGCGATCATTGTCGCCAGCATGGCGGCCACCGACCCGTCTCTCGCCGGTGAAGCATCGACCGCATCCGCTTCACCCGACAAGACCCCGTCCACCCACGCAGCAAAACAGGAGATCAAGCTCACCCGCCTCACCCCCGAGTATTGGCGCGTCACCTTCCACAACCCGCCGTACAACATCTACGGCCCCGAGACCATGCCGCAACTGAATGAGGTCGTCACGGCCATCGAGACCGATCCGAAAGTGGTAGTCGTAGTCTTCGACAGTGACGTTCCAGACTTCTTCCTCACCCACTACGACTTCGTCCCGCCGCTGACCGACACCACCAGCCTGCCCAACGGCCCCACCGGCCTGCCACCGCTGCCCGATATGCTGGTTCGCTTGAGCAAGGCGCCCGTGGTCTCGATAGTGTCCATTCGCGGTCGCGCCACCGGCGTCGGTAGCGAACTGGCCCTGGCCAGCGACATGCGTTTCGCCAGCCGTGAAAAAGCCATCCTCTCGCAATGGGAAATCGGCGCCGCCCTGGTGCCCGGCGGCGGCCCGATGGCGCGTCTGCCCAGGCTGATGGGCCGTGGGCGCGCCCTGGAAGTGCTGCTCACCGGCAACGACATCAATGGCGAACTCGCCGAACGCTACGGCTACGTCAACCGTGCGCTGCCCGATGCCGAACTCGATGCATTCGTCGACACCATGGCCCGGCGCATTGCCCGGTTCGACAAACAGTCGATCGCCGACATCAAGCGCCTGGTCGACGCCGCCAGCCTGCCACCCAACGAAGCCATCGCCGCCGAATGGGACGGTTTCATCGGCTCGGTCAAACGCCCGGCTGCGCAGCAACGCATCACCCAACTGATGGAGCTTGGCCTGCAGAAAAAAGCCGACGTCGAAAAACGCCTGGCGCACTACACCGGCACCCTGGGCGAGGCCTCGAAATGAGCTCGCCGTCGTTCAATCCTGATCAGGAGTCACTGTCATGAGTGCTGCACTGGAAACCGTTCTCTACACCGCAAAAACCCACACAGTCGGCGGTCGCACCGGCACCGGCAAATCCAGCGACGGCGAGCTGGACGTCAAATTCAGCTCGCCCGGCTCGGGCAAGCCGGGCACCAATCCGGAGCAACTGTTTGCGCTGGGGTATTCCGCCTGCTTCATCGGCGCGATACAGGTGGCGGCGGGCAAGATGAAGATCAAATTGCCGGAAGACACGTCTGTGGATGCCGAAGTGGATCTGGGCAAAACCGGCGCTGGGGATTTTCAATTAGCGGTCCGGTTGAACGTCAACTTTCCCGGGTTGGAAGAGAGGGTGAAACGGGAACTGGCTGAGGCTGCGCACGAGATGTGCCCGTATTCGCGGATGACGCGGGGGCATGTGTCGGTGGATTTGAAGGTGCTTTGAATCCCAGCGGTCCAATGGACTGCTTTTGTGGGAGTGAGCCTGCTCGCGATAGCGATTGTTCATTCAACATGGATGTCGACTGACACACCGCCATCGCGAGCAGGCTCGCTCCTACAAGGGGATTAGCTGCGTGGCGAAGATCTTGGCATTTCAACCGCGACAATCAGTAATTTGTATTTCATGGCGGCGTCCTTGCACGTAGACCGCCAGCATAGGCCCGGTTGTGTCTAACCACAGATCACCAACCCCCAGATGCAACAAAACCCGCACTTGGCGGGTTATGTCTTGCTTCATACGCCACGTCGCCTCATGAGCGCCTCGCATCCGGGTTGTCTACAGCAGGATTAGCAAAAAGGTGCTCCGCAGCAAAGTCCACGAATACGCGGATTTTCGGTGAAAGATGGCGACTGGACGGCCACAACGCCCAGAACTGTCCTTGGTCTTCGGTGTGACCGTCGAGCACCGTTTCCAGGCGCCCTTGGGCGATTGCTTCGCGGGCCAGGAAGTCCGGGACAAATGCGATGCCGTGCCCGTCCACCACGGCCATCAGCATGGCTTCCATGTTGTTCAATGTCAGGGCGGTTGGCAGGCGCAACTGCGTGATCTGGGGGGATGAAGACATACTCCATTCCATTATTTTGCCCGTCGTGACAAATCGATAACGCAAGCACTCGTGATGCTCAAGGTCACTGAGCGTGACAGGCCGTCCCTTACGCTGCAAATAATCAGGCGATGCGCACAGGACAAACTTGAAGGGCCCCAGCTTGCGGGCCATCAGCTTGGAGTCGGCCTGCCCGCCGCTGCGAATGACCACGTCAAAGCCTTCATCGATCACATCCACCAGTTGGTCGTTGAAGTCCAGTTCCAGCTCGATCTCCGGGTAGGCTTTGCGGAACCGCGCCATGTGGGGCAAGAGAAAGCGATAGCCGATGGTGGGCAAGCTGACGCGTAACTTTCCGCGGGGTTCCTGTGTGGCGTGGGAAAGCATCGCCCGGGCATCTTGAAGATCGTCAAGGATCTTGCGGCAGCGCTCATAGAACAACTGCCCCTCCGCGGTCAGGCTGACTTTGCGGGTGCTGCGGTGCAATAACCGCACGTTCAGCGAAGCTTCAAGCTTGGCGACGTTTTTGCCCACGGCCGAGGCAGAAATCCCCAACGTCCTGGCGGCGCTGATGAAACTGAGCGCCTCGGCGGTTTTTACGAATGAGATCACCCCACTAAGACTGTCCATGCCTCGATTACATCCTTTTGGTTCATTATAAGTGGAATAAAAGCCCGTTTATCTTCGATTGTATCCTAACTAGAGTGGGTGAACGATCGCGTGCCTCGGCCTGGACAGCACGGATACTTCACAGATATGCAGGGATTGATTTGATGAACTCAGTGACCGAATCGCTGCCGACCCATGGTCGGCACTCCATTTTGGCTGCCATTTGCCTGGCAGCCCTGGTGTTACCCATGAGTTTTACCGGCGGGGCAGTGGCTACGCCGTTCATTGGTCAAACGTTTGATGCCCAGCCCACGGAACTGGCCTGGATCACCAATGCCTTCATGCTCAGCTTCGGCAGCTTGCTGATGGCCGCCGGTACCCTTGCTGACCTCTATGGGCGCAAGCGTCTGTTCATGTGTGGCATGGCGTTGTTTGCACTGGTGTCGACCCTGTTGGCGGTGGTGCCCGATATTCTCTGGCTGGACCTGTTGCGCGGCGTGCAGGGTATTGCCGCGGCGGCAGCCCTGTCGAGCGGGTCGGCGGCATTGGCTCAGGAGTTTGACGGGCATGCCAGGACGCGGGCGTTCAGCCTTCTGGGCACCACGTTCGGGGTTGGCCTGGCCTTCGGTCCGTTGTTGTCGGGGTTGCTGATCGAGTACATGGGGTGGCGCGCCATTTTTCTTTGCACCGCCCTGATTGCCATCCTTTCTTTGATCTTTGCCCTGCCGAAAATGCGCGAAAGCCGCGACCCGCAAGCACAACGTCTGGATACGCCTGGCGTGCTGACGTTTTCCGGCCTGTTGATCTCGTTCACCACGGCGGTGATTCTGGCGCCCGAGCAAGGCTGGGGCTCGCCGGTGATCCTCGCGCTGCTTGGAGCATCGGCGGTCTTTTTGTTGCTGTTTGTCGTAGTTGAAAATCGGGCGAAACATCCGATGCTGGAACTGGGGCTATTTCTGTTTCCTCGCTTTGTTGGTGTGCAGATCCTGCCGATCGGTACCTGCTACTGCTACATCGTCTTGATCGTATTGCTGCCGTTTCGGTTTATCGGCGTGGAAGGGGCCAGTGCCTTTGAAGCGGGGCTGATGATGCTGGCACTTTCTGCCCCGATGCTGATTGTTCCGATCATTGCTGCGTCGCTGACGCGCTGGTTGTCGGCGGGCGTACTCTGCGCCATCGGCTTCGTTATTGCAGCGACCGGGCTCTACTGGCTGAGTGCGATCCCGGTCGGCGCGCACGCGCAGATCATCGCGGCCATGCTGCTGACCGGTATCGGTACAGGTCTGCCCTGGGGCTTGATGGATGGTTTGTCGATAAGCGTGATCCCCAAGGAGCGGGCGGGGATGGCCGCCGGAATTTTCAACACAACGCGGGTGGCCAGCGAAGGTGTCGCCCTGGCCATCACGGTTGCGGTGCTGACGGCCCTGGTCGCGCACCATTTGAGCCTCAGTACCTCGGTCCAACTGTTCGCCGGTGACTATTCAACGATCGCGCAACGCCTGGTAATGGGTGACATCCAGCACGCGAGCGCCGACGCCAGTCAAATCCCGCTGACGGTACTGCGCTCGGCTTATACCGCGGGGTTCAACACCTTGTTGCAACTGCTGGCGATGTTCACGCTGTTCACTGCCGCCGTGGTCTTTCTGTTTCTTGGGCGCCAAAGCGAAGTCGGCACTCAATCCGCATCCGATGTCGTGCGTCTCTCATCGGACACCTGAAAGCCGCTTTGGAGCCATGCCTGATGTCGCCCAACACACACTTCACGCCGCTGGTTCTGGCGGGCATTGCCTTACTCTGCGGCTTGTCGGTGGCCAATGTTTACTTTAACCAGGCACTGCTGCCGGTCTTCGCCGATACCCTGCACGCCGGTGCCGGGCAAACCAGCTGGATCGCCACTGCATCGCAGATGGGCTATGCCTTGGGGATGTTGCTGATCGTTCCGCTGGGCGACAGAGTGTCGCCCTTGCGACTCTGTCGCGTACTGCTGGCGTGGACTTGCGTGCTGTTATTACTGGCAAGCCAGGCCACCCATCTTTCATTCCTGGCAGGCGCCAGCTTCTTGCTCTGCATGGGCACATGCATCCCGCAGGTGTTGCTCCCCTACCTGGCCGGGCTGGCCACGGCTGGCGAACGCAGCCGCGTCATTGCCTGGGTACAAACGGGGCTGGTCACCGGGATCCTGCTGTCCCGGGCCATTGCCGGATGGTTGGCCGATCACCTCGGCTGGCAGTCGGTCTATTGGGTGGCGGCTTCTGCCATGGTGCTGTGTGCACTGGCGCTGCCGAGCGTTCTGCCACGGCGCGATACGCCTGCGGTGTCCGTTGCCTATGGCAGATTATTGAGCTCGATGCTGCACCTGTTCTGGCACGAGCCGCTGCTGCGCCTGTCATGCGCCCTGGGTGCAGCGGTCTTCGCAGCGTTCAGTGCGTTCTGGTCGGTTATCGCGTTCAAACTGATGGCGCCGCCCTACAGCATGAACGCCGCTGATGTCGGGTTGTTCAGCTTGTGGGGCGCCCTCGCCACCCTGCTGACTCCTGCCGCCGGCAAGGTGTGTGAGCGCTTTGGCACAGTCGCCATCAGCCTCGTCTCTATCTTGCTCTGCGGCCTGAGCTTCGCCTTGACCATCGCCTGGTCCAATAACTTTATTGTGTTGCTGGTGTGCGCCAATCTGCTCAGCTTCGCCCTGCAACTGGGCCAAGTTGCCAACCAGACGCGTATTTTTTCTCTGAGACCGGAAAGTCGCAGCCGCTTGAACACGGTGTACATGGTCTGCAATTTTTGTGGTGGCGCGTTCGGCAGTGCCATGGGAGGGTACCTTTGGCAGCGTTTCGGCTGGACCGGGTGCGTCTTGTTGGGATTGCTATGTGCTGTATTGGCGATGGTTGCCTTGCTGGCTATTCTCAGACCGCGTCAAAAACAACTTTCCGCCATTTAATCATTGAATGACTGAGCGGCCACGCTTGTAACTTGCTATTCCCCTCCTGCACTGACTAGTTGTATTGGTTAGCCACGCCAATGCAACTACCTTCGCCTTCTGATTTCTTCCTGCGTTCAAATCCTCGACTCGTGCCCAATCTACTCATTGGTCTTTCGCGCAATGATGTATTTAGCGTTGCTGGACCTTGGACTTATAGTTCAGACAGTTCAGCCTAAAACGCTCAACCGCTTTGAAATACCCTGAAATACAATTGGCCGCAGCAAACAGATTTTTCGAAAAAAGCAGACAGACTCCAACTTGGCAGAAAGGTCAGGGTGTTCGTTAGTTCCCTGGTTTTAATTTGATCTCTCAAAAAAGGAGTCTTCGATGACTGTCATCGACTCTGAAAAAGTGTGTGTTTTCATACCCTTCGCCGGGGGCAGTGGCTTGTCCTTTGAAGCACTGCGGCGTGCCGTAGGCGATTACATGCCCGTGATTGGGGTCACTTACAATGGGCGCTATCAGAAGAATGTGACGCCGGCACCAGGCACGGTCGAAGCAATGGCGAATGAGGTCATTGCACTTATCGATAATCTGGCGGCGCGTGAGGTCATTGTTTTTGGTTATAGCCTGGGTGCCATCGTTGCTTACGAAGTTGCTCGACGCAAACATGAGTTTGGCACGCGACTGATCAGTCTGGTGGTCGCTGCCTGTCGTGCCCCACATCTTTTTAATTGCGCGCAGGTGACACTCGACGAATCTGAAGAAGTATTTGTTCAAACTGTTTCCAGGTTTGGTGCCATCCCGGATTTCATGCTTAAACACTCGGCGGCGAAGGCACGCATGCTGCCTTCGCTTATCAAGGATTTCCATGCTGCAGCCAAGTATCGCCACATTCCTGGTGAGCCTCTGGACGTTCCCATGATGGTTTTGGGTGGAAAAGAGGATCCGTTTGCACCGATTCAGGATGTTATTGCCTGGAAGGAGCATAGCCACAATTTTGTTCGTCTGGAGTTTTTTGAAGGAAGCCATTTTTTCCTCACTCAGCATATTCCTGCCATCACCCAACTGATTACCGAGTTTGTTAGCCCGGCAGCACCGCTGCCAGTTTCATCCCAATATCTGGATACATCTGCACGCATATAAAGGTGAAAAAATGGAAGAACTCAGAGTTTCAAATAGCGCTTCTTCGTGCCCGTTTTCTGGGCTTTCCTCGTTCTGCGAAACTCAGCAGGAATCGCCCAGGCATTACATTGTGGTGGGCGATCGAATCAAAAGTCAGTGCAGTGACAATATGTTCATTTCGGTGACGGCAGCAGAAGAAATAGTGACCCAGCTAGATAGAGACGAAAAGTTAACTTTGCATGTTGGTCAAGGTATTACCGATGAGCAACTCAATATTCTGTATGGCTTCAAGGAGGTTTTGTCGCCTGCCTTGAATATTGTTCCAGTTGATCGCCGTCTTCGTGCCTCCTCAACAGCTACTCATAAATTGAAGAGTCATAACATTGCCATCTCTATGCCGAGTGAAAATGGCAACGGTACTTACTCTGCCTCGCTGATGATCGATGATGCCAATGCCGAACTAAGCGATCATCTGACGGGGCAACACGTTTCCGGAATGATGGTGATCGAAGCTGCCCGGCAAATGACCATCGCCGTGGCAGAAGCCTATTACGTGACACCGGCTGCCAAAGGAAAAGTTAACTTTGTCACTAACAAGATGGACGTCACTTACATGGACTTCCTGTTGCCGATACACACGGAAATCCTCTGCGTTCCTATTGAATTACGCCGCTCTGGTGCCTCGAATTTTCGTTTTGGCTGCCGCCTTGAATTCAAGCAACAAGGCCAGTGTCTGGCGGCGCTCGGCTTTGAACTATCGGTCATCGACTCGCGCTATTTCCAACTCAAGGAAGCGCAACTTATTCACCAATTCGTCAAGCGTCTCGCCTGATCTCACGTTGAGAGGAACCCCTATGAAAGAGCAAATTCTCGGCATCATTTACAACGCTATCGAAAATGAAAACCGCAGTCTCGTCCAACCCATCAGCCTGGAAAAAGGTGAAGACACCGCCCTCTACGGTGCCGGAGGCGTCCTCGACTCGATGAGTCTGGTGTCCATCGTGATTGATGTCGAGCAGATGATCGAGGAGCAACTGGGGGTCAAAATGACGCTGGTCAACGACAGCGCCATGTCTCCCAAACGCAGCCCGTTCCAGTCGGTAAAGACCTTCGCCAACTACATTCTCGAATTGAATGCACAGGTGTCCCATGCCCGATAACACGCCTGTCACGCTGATTACGGGGACACGCAAGGGCATCGGCAGACATCTTGCCGAGTACTACCTTGCCCAAGGCCATCGTGTGATCGGCTGCAGTCGCTCATCCAGCGATCTGAGCCATCCGGGCTATGACCACTTTATTGCCGATGTGGCCGATGAACAGGCCATCAGTGAACTGATGAGGCACGTGCGCGGCACCTGCGGTCGGCTCGATCACCTGATCAACAATGCCGGGATCGCCAGCATGAACCACTCACTGCTGACGCCCTACAAAACCGCGCAAAATATTATGCAAACCAATGTTCTGGGCACATTCCTGCTCAGCCGTGAGGCAGCAAAGCTCATGCGAGCCGGGCGCCAGGGGCGCATCGTGAATTTTTCCACAGTGGCCAAGCCGTTGAAGCTGGAAGGCGAGGCACTGTACGCCGCGTCAAAAGCCGCCGTGGAAACCCTGACCTGTGTGATGGCCAAGGAGCTCGCCAGTTTTGGTATCACCGTCAATGCCGTGGGTCCTACACCGATCGATACCGATCTGACGCGGGTCATCCCCGCACAAAAGATGAAAGACCTGCTGGCGCAACAATCGCTGCAGCGCTTTGGCACTTTCGACGACGTGACCAATGTGACGGATTTTTTCCTTTCACCGCGTAGCAATTTCATTACCGGCCAAGTCGTGTATCTCGGCGGGCTCTAACTCTCGTTCTCTTGCAAAAGGATCTCACCATGAACCTGGACGCCATCAAGAAAGAACTGGCAGAACTTCTGGAACTGCGCGAATCGGAACTTCAAGTCGATGTATTGCTGCACCCCCTGAGCAATTGGGATTCATTGACCAAGGTCACGCTGCTGGGGGTGTTGAATGACCAGTTCGGTTTCGCCTTGAGCCCTTCCGTGCTCGACGAGGTTGAAACCATGGGTGAGCTGTTCGATGCCATTCAGGCCGATGCGGCTGGCGCTCGCGTCAGTGAGCCTTCATGAGCGCGTCTATCGATGGGGTGTCGATCCGCGCGCTGTCGGCCGCAGTACCCCAGGACGTGATGACCCTGGCCGATTTCGCCACGTTGTTTGGTGAAAAAGAAGTGCAGCGGATCGCCAAGAGTACCGGTATCCATCAAGTGCGGGTGGCCAACCGGCTGTCGACGGTGGATCTGTGTGCCGCGGCTGCCCGGTCGTTGTTCAACGCCGCGGATATCGATCCCGCCAGCATCGATGGCCTGGTGGTCGTCACACAAACGCCCGACAGCCTGATGCCAGCCAGCAGTGCAATCCTGGCGGATCGCCTGGGGTTGAAGAAAGGACTGGCTGCCTTCGACCTCAACTTCGGCTGTTCCGGCTACATCTATGGCCTGTTTCAGGCAGCCATGCTGATCAAGGCCGGTGGCTGCCGTCGAGTCCTGGTATGTACTGGCGATGTGATCAGCAAACTGCTCAACCCTGAAGACCGGCACGTGCGGCTGGTCTTCGGCGATGCCGCGACCTGCACCCTGTTGGAATGCGGCGATCAGACGCTCGGGTTTGCGTTCGATACCGATGGCGCCGGTGCGCAATACCTCAACACTGCGCTGGATTACACGCCCGGCAGCACCAGCCGGGTACAGGCGGCCGGATTGCATATGGACGGCGGCCAAGTGATGAACTTTGCTTTGGAAAAAGTGCCGTCGGCGATCAACGCCTTCCTGCGGGACAAAGGCATCGACCCCGACCGTGTGCCGTTCTTCCTGCTGCACCAGGCCAACAAATTCATGCTCGATTACCTGGCCAAAAAGCTCGGCGTTTCGCCGGCCAGGGTCCCCATCGAAGTCGCTGATGTGGGCAACACCGGCCCCTCGTCGATTCCGCTGATGATCTGCAAGCGGCACGACCGCGAAGACTTGCGGCAAGACAACCTGATTGCCTGTGGTTTTGGCGTCGGATTGTCGATCGGCGTGGCCCATTTGTCGCTGCGCGATGCGCTCATCGTTGACCCCGTAGAAGTACCTGCCCTCCCTAACTGATCTGACAATCAAGGAAAGATGACGATGACTATCCAAGCAATCTGGTTCGACTTCGGCGGCGTACTGTCGCCATCCATCGACGAGCTGTACCGCGTCTACCAGGAAAATACCGGCATCAGCCGCACCCAGATGGAAGCCGCCATGCATGCCGTGGCCAAGCCGCTGAACGTGCAGTTCCAGGCACCCATCGAGCTGGCAATGATGACTCAGATCGAATGGGGGCAGGGCATGAGGAAGGCATTGTCCGAGCTGTATCCGGGCATTGATTTGAGCCGCTGCGACTTTGATCATCATGGCGAGCAGTGGTTTTCCCCGCACAACGTCAACGAACACATGTTCGAGCTCTTCCATGAAGTGAAAGCGGCCGGTCTGAAGTCATGCATCCTCACCAACAACGTGGTGGAGTGGGAAACGCCTTGGCGGCGCATGGTTGGCCTGGATGATGTCGCTGACAGCATCGTCGATTCCTGCAAAGTGAAACTGCGCAAACCAGACCCGAAAATCTTTGCGCTGGCGGCCGACCAGATCGGCGTACCTGCCGACGGCTGTGTGCTGATCGATGACGTCGAAGAAAACTGCGAAGCCGCGCGAGCTGCCGGTTGGCACGCCATTCTGTTCGTGGACAGCCTCGAGACTCAGCAAGCCGTACGCGCCCTCATCGACGCTGCCCGACCTCGTGCGCAGGCAGGTGCCCGATGAACATGCGCGTCCATCCCTGCGTGCTGGATATTCCCAACCTTGATGCGGTGCCCTACTACCAAACCGTGGGTTGGGAAGGTCAACTGCCGCAAATCCGGTTGCCCAGCGGCCACGTCGCCACTCACCTGACTGGATACGCCGATTGCAAGGCGTTCCTGGCCGACCCAAGTATCAGTCGAACCCTGTGTAACGTCGAAAACGGCCCGACCTTTCTTCCCGGACCGACCCAGCCGGAGCTGTTGCTCAATCTGGATAACCCTGCCCACATGCGCTCCCGCGCGACCGTCGCGCGTGCTTTCAGCAAGCGCGGCCTGGAAAGCGTGCGCCAGCACGTGACCACGGTGACCGTCGACAGCATCGAGCTGCTGCGCAAAGGCGAGACGCCGGCGGACCTGTTTGCCTCGGTGCTGGAGCGCCTGACTTCATCGACGGTGTGCCACATCCTCGGTATCCCGGAAGAGGACCGGCTGCTGTTCAGGCCCTGGAGCCAAATGATTCAATCGGCGCCGCCGGACGATATCGCCGGTATCGAAGCGGCGGTCAACGCCAGTTTCGATTACATGATGGACTTCGTGCAGGGCCGCAGGGTGGCGCATCCAGACGGTTTTATTCGCCAGTATGTCGACCAGCGCCACACCCTGGAAGACCCGCTGAACGACCGGGAGTTTGTCGGCGTGCTGCTGGGTATTCTGCTGGGGGGCGACCATAACGCCCTGAGCGTGATGACTAAAAGTCTCTATACCTTGCTGTGCGCGCCATCGCTCTGGCAGTACGTCCGGGAGAACCCCGATCGTTCGCCACAATTGATCGAGGAGCTCATTCGGCTGATTCCCATCGGCAAGTTATCGGCGTTCCCCCGAATCACCACCCAAGCCCTGCAAACTAGCCGCGGGCTGATTGCGGCGAACACTACGGTTTACGCCAACGTGTTCCTCGCCAACCGTGACCCCAGCGTGTTCAGCGCACCGCTGCTGATCAATCCCGACCGCCAGGACAAGGCCGCGCATATGCAATTCGGCCATGGCATCCACAGCTGCATGGGGCCGGCGCTGGCGCGTCTGGAAATAGCCACCGTGCTGTCGACCCTGGTACAGGCATTGCCCGATCTGGAGCTGGCGTGTGACCCGGCGTCGATCCGTTGGATCAACGGCACGGTACTGCGCCGCCCCGACGAACTGCCTGTGCGTTTCTGATGCCATTTCAATCAAGGGAACAAGCCATGATCTTTAAACCGCTGATAAACGGATTTTCGCAGTTTTCGAACCAGATCTTTCTGAATGACCCTGAACACTCCTACACCTACGCCCAGTTGAGCGATGAGATCAGGGTTCAACTGGAGTGGCTGGCCGCCAATGACGTGCCCAGGCAAGCGGTCATATTCATGAGCGGTGACTTTTCGTTCGCGGGCATCGCGCTATTCCTGGCGCTGTACCAGAACGGCCACATCATCGCCCTCAACACCGCTGAAAACCCGGCTGAAATTCAAAACAAGCAGGCGGCGGCAAACCCTGAGTTTGTGATCGATATCGATACCCGCCAGATCCTGCCGTGCGTATGTGCCCAAGCCCCGGAAAACCTGATGATCGGCGAGCTGAAAAAACAGGGGCATGCCGGCCTGATTCTGTTCAGCAGCGGCACTACCGGCACACCCAAGGCGATGTTGCATGACCTGGACCGACTAGTGGGTGAGTTCTCCGAAAAACGATCTCGTCGCCTCGATATCTTTCTGTTTTTGCTGTTTGATCATATCGGCGGCATCAACACGCTGTTGAACATACTTTCCATCGGAGGAACAGCAACGATCGCGGCCAGCAAAACGCCGGACACCGTTGCCCGCCTGATTGAAAAACACCGCATTACCGTGTTGCCGACCTCGCCAACATTCTTGAACCTGATGTTGATCAACGAGGTGTTCGATACCTGTAACCTCAGCAGTTTGCGCATGATTACCTACGGCACGGAGCCGATGCCGGAGAGTTTGTTGCTCAAACTGCGAGAGCGTCTGCCACGGGTAAAATTCCTGCAGACCTTCGGCACCAGCGAGACGGGCATTATCACCACCAGCTCGTTGTCTTCCGACAGCCTGTATATGCGATTCCAGGAAGGTTCGAGTGAACACAAAGTCGTCGACGGTGAGCTCTGGCTGCGCAGTGCGACACAAGTCATGGGCTACCTGAACCACTCGATGGACAGCTTCACCGACGATGGCTGGTTCAAGACCGGCGACCTGGTGGAGGTCAATGCCGACGGTTACCTGAAAATCCTCGGTCGCAGCAAAGAGATCATTAACGTCGGTGGCGAGAAGGTCTACCCCGCGGAAGTCGAATCCGTGCTGCTTCGCCATCCGCAGGTGCGTGATTGCAAGGCGTATGGCGAGGCCAATGGTTTGACCGGGCAATTCGTCGCTGCGCACATCGTCCTGGATAGCGACTATGGGGACTCGACTGCGACGGTGCTGCGCGATATCCGGCAATTTGCCCGGCGGCTGATGGATGCCTATAAGGTGCCGGTACGCTTGAAATCGGTGGAGGCTATCCAGTATTCGACGCGTTTCAAAAAGCTGCTGATCGACTGAATGTGTGGCATGCCCTGAAGGAGCGATCAACCACCTTCAGGGCTGCTCATCAGTTGCGCTTCACCGAGAAAATCAATGAATGCGCGGGTCTTGGGTGACAGCAAGCGGCTTGGCGACCAGACAATCCAAAAATCCCCCTCCAGGCTTAATTCGGGCAACACCCTGATCAATTCGTGGTTGGCCAGGTATTCCTGAATGACAAAGTCAGGCAGGTAGGCCAGGCCCATACCATTACGGCACGCCGCCAGGACCGCCTCCACGCTGTTCATGATCACCGTGGTTTCCAGGTTGATCTTGACGGTGTCGCCATGGACCTTCAGCCACCAGGGCTGGAGTTTGCCGTTCGAGGGGAACTTATAGGCGATGCCTTTGTAGTGCTGGAGATCCTCCACGCTCGTTGCTGTGCCGTAGCGTTGCAGGTAGTCGGGCGCTGCACACAAGACGAACCTGAATGTGCAGATTCTTTTCGCCGCGAGGCTGGAATCGGGCAGTTCGCCGCTTCGGATCACGGCGTCAAAGGCTTCATCGACCACATCGACCAGTCGGTCGCTGAAGTCCAGGTCCAGTTCGATGTCCGGATAGCGATGGTAAAACTCGCGCAAGATACCTGATATCAGACGGTAGCCCACTGCTGGCAAACTGATTCGCAGACGTCCTTTCGGGCGCGTCTTGGAATGGGAAAGCGCAGCCTCGGCATCCTGCAATTGCTGGAGCAAGGTCCGGCAACGACCAAAAAAATCCAGGCCTTCGCTGGTCAGGCTGATTTGCCGGGTACTGCGGTGGAACAAGCGCACGCCAATCCGCTCTTCAAGACGGCTGACACTTTTTCCTACTGCAGAAGACGAGATGCCCAGCGCTCTGCCCGCCAGGGTAAAACTTTGATTCTCCGCTGCCCGCACAAAGGCAATCAACCCGCTCAGATTATCCATATTCCGTGTCCGCCCACTTATCCATTTTGTCGGCAGCCGCAACGACAGGACGCCGTGGTGACTTGCGAAAAACCAGTAACGACAAACCTGCTACAACCCCTGCGGAGATTGACTGGATTTCAGGCACAAAAAAAGACGTCCGTGGACGTCTTTTTTCGTTGAATTGGTGGAGCCGGGGGGATTTGAACCCCCGTCCGCCAGTACTCCGCTGTCGGTACTACATGCGTAGCCGTTTCTATTAAGTTAACCCTCAGCGACCCGAAGGGCAGGGTGCTTTGGGCGAGTTGTGTAAGTTTTAGCCGCTTCGTCCACAACGTACTGCACGGCGATTCTGTTCTATATGACAATCACTTTGGGTTTACAGACATCCCCTGATGATTGCTGGACCCGAAGGTACCAGGAGGGAAGGGCTAAGGCTGCTTACGCAGCGAGAGCGTATTCCCCGTAGGTTTCGTCATTGGCAACTATAGAAAGTTGCAACAGTGGATTTACGAGTTCTGTTACCAACTCGGCATGCACCTAAAGTTTCGCAACCGGCGTCGAATCCTAAACGGCCCCGAGCCTGTTGCTCGGTGAATCAAAGTGAGCAACAAGCCTGCGCATTGTACGCCAACACGCGTGAGAAGGCCAACCCGAAGGTTGGCCGCGAGTGGTTATGGGTTGGGTTCGCTGCTCAGTTTGTCAGCGCCAATGCCTGGATGGCCTCGGTGGCGCATTTTTTGTCGTCCCCGGCGGCTTTTGAAGTTTTGGCGCTGGCCAGCAGTCTTTTGATCTCCGGTGCGTTGGTGGAGGTCGCTGGTAGCGCATTCACTTTGGCTTCGAGTTCCTGCAGCTTGCTCGTGCAAAGGTCGTTGTCCGCTGCAAATACGGGAGAGGCCAACACTGCAGCAGACATGAACAAACACGCGAGTGCGGTACGTTTCATGGATATCTCCTTGTACTGATGGTCTCGGTGCTGCCGTATGAGCGGGCGGCTCGGGCCAGTCCGAAAAATAAGCCACGATTGATTGGGGCCTACCTAAAAGACTGCGACACCGCGCAGAAATTCGGTTTTTTCAGAATGGCTATGAAAAAACTGTTTGATAGTCGATGGGTGCAGTGGCACTAAAAATGGGGGCAATTGCCTCTGTATCGCGGGTGGGGTTGTGTAAGTTTTAGCTGCTTGAACCGGCGTCAAATCCTGAACGGCCCCGAGCCTGTTGCTCTGTGATTCAAAGTGAACAACACGCCCGCGCCGTGCGCGCCACCGCGGTGGATAAGGCCAACCCGAAGGTTGGCCTGGTCACACGGGATTACTTGTTGGTTGGGTTTCGCGTTTGAATTTTCTCAAGCAAACCGCTAGTGATTCCAACGCACCCCTTGTCGTCCCCTGCGGCTTGGGCTGCTTTTGCTTTGTCCAAACCGGCTTGTACGTTGTCCTTGGCGTTTTCTGATGTGGCGGGATCAGAGTCCAGTACCTGCTGAATTTGGCTTATGTTTTGTTTGCAAAGGTCTTTATCTGCCGCAAACACCGGCGAGGCCAACAGTGCGGTGGTGATGAACAATCCAGCAATTGCAGAGTGCTTCATGGGTATCTCCTTGCGCATGAGGGCTCGGTGCTGCCGGTGAAGTAGGCTGCTGGCCGAGGTGGTTATAAGCCCGTTCACAGGGCCTAGCTAAATGACTATAGCCGCATGCTGGAGTTCGGTTTTTTTTTGAAGGCGTGTCGAGAAGATTGGCGCAACAGCGGTGCATGAAAAAGGGGCGAAATCGCCCCATTTTCACCAAAGTGCCCTCAAGCCGGACGCACTTGCGTCACCCGATCCACCAAGTAAACCAGACCGTGATAGTCGATCCCGCCATGTTGGCTCAGGCCGATTTCGCAGGTGCGGCTGGTGGAAATGCCTTCTGCGCAGAACTGCACGGCGTCTTTCAGGCTGCGCAGTGAGTGAGCGTTCAGTTCGGGGGTGGTGAAGCCCTTGTCCCCCGCAAAACCACAGCAGTGAATGCCCTCTGGAATGACCACGTTTTTGCTGCATTTACGCGCCAGATCAATCAGCGCCTGACTCTCGCCAAGGTGCTGGGTGCTGCAAGTGACGTGCACGGCGATCGGCGCTTCCTGCGGTGTGAAATCCAGGCGATCCATCAAATGCGTACGGATGAATCGCACCGGGTCGTAAAGGTCGAGTCGGACTTCGCCCAAATCCTGAACCAGCCGTAACGTGCACGGGCTGGTGTCGCAATAGATCGGATCGAGCCCGCCGCGACTGGCGTGCAGCAATGCGCCGATCAGTTCCTGGCGTTTGTGCTCGGCCTGTTCCGCATAACCTTTGGAGGCAAATGGCTGACCGCAGCAGAGGCTGTCCTGATTGTCGGGAAAGACGACCTGGTAACCGGCTTTTTCCAGCAGCCCACGGGTTTTGTCGTACAGCGACATCTGCTCTTTATCACCCGCCGCCGGGCCCATGACCCGCGAGACGCACGCCGCCAGATACACCACACGAGGGCGTTGGTCCGATACGACCGGGCTGAAGCGAATGGCTTTTTCTGGCTGCGGCATAGCGTTGGTCCATTGCGGGACCTGACCTTTGGACAACTTGGTCAACGTCGCCGACAGCTTCGCCAGGCGCGGTGCGCCCAGCAGCATCCGCGCACCGTTGGCGACATGCAGGGTGAAACGCGCGCCTTGCAGTGCCGTGGCGAAATTGCCTTCAAGCCAGTTGGCGGTTTTCGTATGCGTCGCCTTGCGGCCGCGAAGCTTTTTCACCAGCTCGCCGGTGTTGATGCCTACAGGGCAACGTTGCGCACACAAACCGGTGGCGGCGCAGGTGTCGATGCCTTGGTATTCGTAGGCGGCTTCAAGTTCGGCGGTGTCGACGCCTGCGCGTTTCTTCGCCTGAATATCGCGCCAGATCACGATGCGCTGGCGCGGGCTCAGGGTCAGTCCTTTCGACGGGCAGACCGGTTCGCAGAAACCGCACTCGATGCACTTATCCACAATCTCGTCGGCGGCCGGCAGCGGTTTCAGGTGCTTGAGGTGGATCTGCGGATCTTCGCTGAGCACCACGTCCGGGTTGAGGATGCCGTTAGGGTCGAGCAGCCGTTTGAGTTGCCACATCAGTTGATAGGCATCGCTGCCCCATTCCAGCTCGACAAAAGGCGCCATGTTGCGGCCGGTGCCGTGCTCGGCCTTCAACGATCCGCCAAACTCCACCGCCACCAACTGCGCCACGTCGTCCATGAATGCCTGGTAGCGTGCGACTTCTTCCGGGTTGTTGAAGCCTTGGGTGAAGACGAAGTGCAGATTGCCTTCCAGGGCATGGCCGAAGAGGATCGCCTCGTCGTAGTGGTGTTTGTCGAACAGCTCGATCAGGCGGTTAACGCCAATGGCCAACTGTTCCACCGGAAACGTCACGTCTTCGATGATCACCGTCGTGCCGGTTTTGCGCACCGCACCGACGGCAGGGAAGGTGTCTTTGCGGATAGCCCAAAGTCGAGCGTTTTCAACTGGGTCCTCGGTGAAGTCGACTTGTTTTTCCACCGGGAAAGAAGTCAACGACGCCATGATCTGCGCCAGTTGTTCCTGTAGCAAAGTGGACGATGCTGCGCGGGATTCGATCAGCAAGGCGCAGGCATTGTTCGACAGCTGTTGTACGAAAGCGGGCATGCCGGGTTTGTCCTGCACCGAGCGCAGGCTGCGACGGTCCAGCAGTTCCACGGCGGACACCGGCTGGCTTTTCAGCACGGTGACGGCGTTGCAGCAGGTCTCTACATCCGGAAACACGATCAGCGCCGAAGCCTTGTTCGGGTGGTCGATGACCGTGTCGTAGGTCACCGCGCTGATGAAGCCGAGCGTGCCTTCGGAGCCCACCAGCAAGTGGCTCAAGATATCCACAGGCTCGTCAAAATCCACCAGCGCATTGAGTGACAGGCCGGTGGTATTTTTCAGGCGGTACTTGTGGCGGATTCTCGCAGCCAGTTCGGCATTGGCGCGGGTTTCGCGGCCCAATGTCGCCAGACGTTCAAGCAGCGCGGCGTGGCTCTGGTGAAACGCGGCAACGCTCGCCGGATCTTCGGTATCGAGACGGCTGCCGTCGGCCAGGACCAGACGAATACCGGCCAGCGTGTGGTAGGTGTTCTGCGCGGTGCCGCAGCACATACCGCTGGCGTTGTTGGCTACGATACCGCCGATTTTGCAGGCGTTGATCGAGGCCGGATCTGGACCAATCTTGCGCCCGAACGGCGCCAGCCAGGCGTTGGCCTGCGCGCCGATCACGCCCGGTTGCAGGCGGATTTGCGTGCCTTGGCCGCGGATCTCGCGACCGTTCCAGTTATCCCCAAGCACGATCAGCACCGAATCGCTGATGGCCTGGCCGGACAGGCTGGTACCGGCCGCGCGGAAGGTCACCGGGACCTGGTCACGTTGCGCCAGTTTCAGCAGCGCCACCACTTCGTCTTCGGACTCGACACGGATCACCAGTTTCGGAATCAGTCGATAAAAACTGGCGTCGGTGCCAAAGGCCAATGTCGACAATGGGTCGTCGAAGCGCCGCTCTTGGGGGATCAGTTGCTGCGCATCTCGCAGGAAAGCCGCCGGTAGAGTCATTGGTCCTCCAGAATCAAAACCACCAGGTCTTTCGGACCGTGCGCACCGTAGGCCAGGACTTGCTCGATGTCGGCCGTTTTCGACGGGCCGGACACCAGCAGCGCGTTGGTCGGCATGCCTTTCGCCCAGTCGAATTCCTGTTGGACCTGATAGAAGTTGTCGCGAATTTCACTGGCTTTCAGCAGGGCAAAATGCACGGGCGGAACCAGGCTCATCAAGCGCGGTTCCTCCCGTGTTGGCCAGAGAATCAGACTTCCGGTGGCGGCAATTGCGCCGAGGGTGGTGGTCAGGCTGGCCGGGGTGTCGTTGAACAGCTCGGCTTTCCACTCTTCAACCGGACGGTCGTAGGACTTGAGTGTCGGTAGATCAGGATTATTCGCCCAGTGTTGCGTGACGCGTTGCCCATGAGGCGTAGTCGGCGCGATCAACAAGCTCGGCAACTGACGGTCTCGCAACAACTGTGCGAGCAACGCCGGCCAACCTTCGCCGGACGTGAGGTGGATCTCGGTGTGCACCGCTTCCATCAGTTTGCGCAATTGCGGGATGCGTTGCTCGGCGGTGTAGGTGTAAGGCGCAGTCACCAGCTCGACGTCGAATTCGTCGGGCACGGGCGTGGTGCCTGTCAGACTTTTCCGTAGCTTGGCGAGGATGTTTTGCTTGGCGCTCATCAACGATCTCCCTGTTTGGCCAGATGCTCACGGGCCATGTCATGCAGTGAGCGGGCAGCGGGTTTCGGTGCGCTGTGGTTTTGCGTCCACGGGCCAACATTGTTCGGTGCCAGGGCACGCAGTCGTGTGGCGACAAAGCCGAACAGACGATACAGCGTCGGCGAGCTGTTGAGTCTGGCCCAGGCGTTCCAGATAAAACGTTCCTTGCGCGAATATTTGCTGCCCTGACCGCGCATGACTTGATGCGCACTGTCCGGGGCTTTGACGTTCTCTTCCCGCAGGCGACGCAGCAGTGCCGGGATCGGAATTTTTACCGGGCAAACTTCACCGCAAGCACCGCAGAGCGACGATGCGCTCGGATGGTCCGGGACGTTCGCCAGGCCGACCATGTGCGGGGTGATGATTTTTCCGATGGGCCCAGGGTAAACCTCCCCATAGGCGTGACCGCCAATTCGGGTGTACACCGGGCAATGATTCATACAGGCACCGCAGCGGATGCAGTTCAGGGTCTGGCGCAATTCGCTGTCGGCGAAGGCCTGGCTGCGACCGTTGTCGAGCAGGACCAGATGCACTTCCTGCGGACCGTCGAGTTCATGTTCCTTGCGCGGGCCGGAGATCATGTTGACGTAGGTGGTGATCGGCTGGCCGAGGGCCGAGCGGGTCAACAGCGACAGCAGCGGGACCACGTCGCGCAGGTTTTCCACGACTTTTTCGATGCCGGTCACCGCGATGTGCACTGGCGGCACCGTGGTGGTCATGCGGCCGTTGCCTTCGTTTTCCACCAGCAGCAAGGTGCCGGTTTCGGCCACGGCGAAGTTGACGCCAGAAACGCCAATGTCCGCTTCGAAGAATTTCTGTCGCAAGACTTTGCGACCGATCTGAATGAGTTGGTCAACGTCCTTGGTGTACTCCACGCCAAGTTTGTCGTGGAACAAGGACGCGACCTGACCGGCATTCTTGTGGATCGCCGGCATAATAATGTGTGAAGGCTTCTCGTGATCGAGCTGGACGATGTACTCCCCCATGTCCGACTCCAGGCATTCAATGCCTTGAGCTTCGAGGACATGGTTCATTTCCATCTCTTCGCTGACCATCGATTTGCCCTTGATCACTTGCCGCCCCTCGTGAGCGCGGATGATCGAGAGGACGATGCCATTGGCCTCGTCCACCGTTTCCGCCCAGTGCACTGTCACACCGTTGCGGGTCAGGTTCTGTTCCAGCTGCTCGAGCAGGTCGGGCAACTTGGATAACGCACGGGCACGGACTGCATTGCCCAGCGCTCGTAAATGTTCTCTTTCATGGGCATCGCTGAAGGACGCTGCCCGTTTTGTCATCAGAGAATCCATCGCAGTACGAAAGTTGTTTCGCAGCTGCTTGTCACCCAATGCCTTGTGAGCCCGGGTGCGAAAGTCTTCTTCCACGGCAACCGTAGGAATAATCGCGGAAGCGTTCATAGAACACCTCCGGTTCGCTGCCAAAGGAAACTGGCCAGGTGTTGGCCGCGCAACGCTTCCTTCTGTTTCTCCAGCGAGCCGTTGATGTTCATCAGGCAACCACAATCGGCACTGAGGACCTTGTGTGCGCCGGATTCCTTCAACGACCTTGTCTTGTCAGCCACCATCGCGCCGGAAATATCTGGCATACGGACGCTGAACGTTCCACCAAAGCCACAGCATTCACTTTCGTGGCTGTGGTCGACTCGCTCCACATTGCTCAGTTGCGACAACAACTCGCGACCGTGCAAGTGGGTGTTCATTTCACGCCGTGCCGAACACGAGGTGTGCAACGCCACTTTTACCGGCTCGCCGCCGTCCTTGAGCTGCACCTTGCAGACAAACAGCAGGAACTCGGCCAGTTCGTAAGTCCGGGCCGCCAGCGCCTGAACCTGCTTCAACGTCTGCGGCTCGTCCTTGAACAAGTCGGCGTAGTGTTCGCGCAACATCCCGGCACAGGATCCCGACGGCACCACCACCGGGTAATCCCCGGCGAACAGCGCCAGTTGCGAGCGCGCCACGGTCCTTGCCTGCTCGGTGTAACCCGAGGTGTAGGCCGGTTGTCCGCAGCAGCTCTGCCCTTGCGGGTACTCGACACGGATACCTTCGCGTTCCAGCAAGTGAATCGCGTCCATCCCGGCTTCGGGGTAGAACAAGTCCACCACGCAGGTCCCGAACAGGTAGACCCGTGACGGTTTCTCGCTGGGGTATTGCCGAGGCTCGGGCAGTGGCGGGGCGACGCGGGTCGCATTCGGCACGGCGTTGTAAAAAAGCTCGCTCATCAGGCGTGTCTCCGGGTGGACCCGGTTATCCGTCTGCTGAGGCTGCTGAATATAGAGAGGGAAACTTTCAGCAGCCTTACAGACCGGGTTGTGAATAGCTGACGCCGGAATCGTGGTCCGGCGTCGGTTTTTTCGATGTGGCTTGTAGTCCCTAGTGCACCAACATGCCAGTGAGCCAGTAGGCCTGGACGTAGGTGATCAGGCCGACGATGGTTGCAAAGAACAGGCTGTGCTTGAGGGTGAAGCGGAACAGGTCCGATTCCTTGCCCACCAGACCGGTGGCGGCGCAGGCCACGGCGATCGATTGCGGCGAGATCATCTTGCCGGTCACGCCGCCGCTGGTGTTTGCCGCCACCAACAGCACATCGCTCACGCCGATCTGGTGCGCGGTGGTTGCTTGCAACGAACTGAACAGCGCGTTGGACGAGGTATCGGACCCGGTCAGGAACACGCCCAACCAGCCGAGGAATGGCGAGAAGAACGGGAATGCCGCGCCAGTGCCTGCCAATACCAGTGCCATGGTCGAAGACATGCCCGAGTAGTTGGTGACGAAGGCGAACGCCAACACCATGCCGATCGACAGAATCGGCCAGCGCAGCTCGTAGAAGGTCTCTTTCAAAGTGGTAAGACCAGTTTTGATGTTGATCTTCAGCACCAGCATCGAGATCAGCGCGGAGAAGAAAATCGCCGTGCCGGTCGCGGAAATCGGATCGAGTTTGAACACCGCTGTAATGGCGGTCGGCGCAGTCACGATCGGTGCGACCTTGATCACCATCTGATCCAGGTGCGGGATGGCGAAGTTGAACACCCAGCTGTACATCGAACCGCCGGCGGCGAACATGGCCTTGAACGGTTTCAGGGTCCAGATGGTGACCAGCACGGTGAGGATCAGGAACGGCGACCAGGCTTTGACGATTTCGAACAGGCTGTAAGGCGACGCCACGCTGGTGCGCGGCTGGCCGAAACCACCGGCGCTGGCGGTCACAACGGAGGCCGAGACGGCACCGGCGATGTGTTGGCCGGCGGCGCGTTTTGGCTGCCAGACTTTCAGGAACAGCGTCAGGGAAATCAGGCTGGCCAGGGCCGAGGTGATGTCCGGCAACTCAGGGCCGATGAAGTTCGACGTGAAGTATTGGGTGATGGCAAAGCTCAAGCCGGCCACCAGCGCAGCAGGCCAGGTTTCCCGAACGCCGCGCAGGCCGTCCATCATGAACACCAGCCAGAACGGCACGAACAGCGACAGCAACGGCAGTTGGCGGCCGGTCATGGCGCCGATCTTGAACGCGTCAATGCCGGTCACTTGCCCGGCCACGATGATCGGAATCCCCAGGGCACCGAAGGCCACTGGCGCGGTGTTGGCGATCAGGCACAGGCCAGCGGCGTACAGTGGGTTGAAGCCCAGTCCTACAAGCAGCGCGGCGGTAATCGCTACCGGTGCACCGAAGCCGGCGGCACCTTCCAGGAACGCACCGAAGCAGAAACCGATCAGCAGCACCTGCAAACGCTGGTCGTCGGTGATCGACAATACCGAGCTGCGGATCACTTCGAACTGACCACTCTTGACCGTCAGTTTGTAGAGGAACACGGCCGCGACAATGATCCAGGCAATCGGCCACAGGCCGTAGGCAAAGCCATAGCCTGCGGCGGCGAAGGCCATATCGACCGGCATCTGGAAGGCAAAGATCGCAACGGCGATGGACAACGCCAGGGTGATGCTGCCGGCCACATGGCCTTTGAGGCGGAACACCGCCAACGCCAGGAAGAAAAACACGATGGGAATAACGGCCGCGAGCGCGGAAACGCCAAGGCTGCCGAGCGGGGTATAGAGCTGTTGCCAGGTTTGCATATGGGGTGGCCCCTAATTGTTGTTGGTCAGGCACTGGTCAGCGTTCTTGGATAATTGGTAATACCAATTTACAATCGCTGTTGGCTAGGGTAAAAGCCTTGTATGCGGTGTGTCAATTTGTCGCCCTAAAACTTTTGTCGAATAAGTGCTGAATAGTGGGCGTGATCCGCTTTAACAAATGCCGTCTGGTAGGTGCTGGCACAGCGCCGATAGGCCAGAATAGAGGGCCCGGCGAGCCGTCGGGACCGTGGAGAATTGAGTTATGGGGTTTGATCAGATTCGTCAGCGCCGTTTGTCTGACGATATTGTCGAGCAACTCGAGGGGATGATCCTCGAAGGCACGTTGAAGTCTGGCGAGCGCTTGCCGGCCGAGCGCGCGTTGGCCGAGCAGTTCGGCGTGTCACGCCCCTCCTTGCGCGAGGCGATTCAGAAACTGGCGGCTAAAGGCTTGTTGGTCAGTCGCCAGGGCGGCGGCAATTATGTGGTGGAGTCGCTGGGTTCAACCTTCAGCGATCCACTGTTGCATCTGCTGGAAAGCAACCCGGAAGCCCAGCGCGATCTGCTGGAGTTTCGTCATACGCTGGAGGCGTCCTGCGCCTATTACGCGGCACTGCGCGCCACGGATGTCGATCGCGAGCGGCTGACGGCGGCATTCAATGAATTGCAGGACTGCTACACGCGTCACGATGAGGTGAGCCGGGCGGAAGAGGGCGCGGCGGATGCGAAATTTCATTTGGCGATTGCCGAAGCCAGTCACAACGCTGTGTTGCTGCACACCATTCGCGGGCTGTTCGATCTGCTCAAGCGCAACGTGGTGACCAACATTGGCGGCATGTACAAGCAGCGCACGGAAACCCGCGACATGCTGATCACGCAACATCGGGAGCTGTACCTGGCGATTATCGAAGGGCGGGCGGAACAGGCGCGGGAAGTCTCCAGCCGACATATTTTGTATGTGCAGGAAGTGCTGGAAGAAGTGCGTCAGGAAGTGCAGCGCATGGCCCGGGCGGAGCGGCGCAAGGGGATGTAGCCATGATCATTCCCACGCTCCGCGTGGGAACGATCATCAGACCGAAAGATTAATCTTCCTTGCCCTTGTTGCGCACCGCACGCTGCAACTCGCGACCGGCGTCGCGTTCGCGTTCGGTATCACGCTTGTCGTATTCCTTCTTGCCCTTGCCCAGAGCGATCTCGCACTTGACCATGTGCTTGCTCCAGTACCAGGACAGGCACACGCAGGCATAGCCTTTTTGCTGCACGGCGGCGGCCAGCTTTTCAAGCTCGCGGCGGTTGAGCAACAACTTGCGGGTGCGGGTCGGATCGGCGATGACGTGGGTGCTGGCGGTCATCAGCGGCGTAATGTGGCTGCCGAGCAGCCAGGCTTCGCCATCCTTGAGCAGCACGTAACTGTCAACCAGTTGCAGCTTGCTTGCCCGCAGACTTTTTACTTCCCAGCCGGCCAGGACCAGACCAGCCTCGAACTTATGCTCGATGAAGTAATCGTGTCGCGCCTTTTTGTTTTGCGCGATGGTCCCTGTTGGGTGTTTCTTCTGTTTAGCCATAGGGGCGGCATTATAGGGAGTTGCACGCGAGTCGGCTACGGTATCGCTACGTGCTTGAGCAGGTTGATTGAATCCCGGACAATGCGGCCTCTTTTTTGAACGCTTGGGCGTGATAACGATGTCGACAGACAAGGTTTCTGTCCACGGCAGTTGGGCTAGCCGCTGGGTCTTCATACTCGCCGCGACCGGTTCGGCCGTGGGCCTGGGTAGTATCTGGAAATTCCCGTACATGGTCGGCGTCTACGGGGGCGGCGCCTTCGTGCTGATGTTCCTGGCCTGTATCGCGCTGATCGGTGTGCCGGTCATGCTGGCCGAAACCCTGATCGGCCGCCGCGCGCGGCAGAGTCCGGCCAACGCCTTGAAGGTGCTGGCGGTGGAGGCGGGGCATTCGGGCAAGTGGTCCTGGGGCGCATTCGCCGGGATGATCACGGCGTTGCTGATCCTGTCTTTCTATAGTGTGGTCGGCGGCTGGTCGCTGGATTACATCATCGACATGGGCCGTGGCGACTTCCAGGGAGCAACGCCCGATCAGGTCGGCGCGTACTTTGGCAATGTGATCGCCGATCCGTGGCGCCTGACACTTTGGCACACGATTTTCATGCTGCTGTCTGCCGTCGTCATCGCCAAAGGCGTGGTCGCCGGGCTTGAACGCAGCTTGCGGATCATGATGCCGCTGCTCTTCGTGATGATTCTGGTGCTGCTGGGCTACAGCATGACCACCGGCCATTTCATGGAAGGCGTGCATTTCATGTTCGACTTCCACCCGGAAAAAGTCCTCGACGGCTTGTTGCCGGCCATGGGGCACGCGTTCTTCTCCCTGAGTGTGGGCGTTGGTTCGATCATGATTTACGGCGCTTACATGCCCAAGCATTCGTCGATCTCCGGCACTGTGGTCGGCGTGGCGCTGCTCGACACCTTCGTTTCCCTGGTGGCTGGTCTGGCATTGTTTCCGATTGTGTTCGCTGCGGGCTTGAACCCGAGCGAAGGCCCGGGCCTGATGTTTGTCAGCCTGCCGTTCGCCTTCGGTAACGTAGCGTTCGGCCAGTTGATGGGCGTAGTGTTCTTCGTACTGGTCGCGGTGGCTGCCTGGAGCTCGGCGATTTCCCTGCTCGAGCCGATGGTGGCTTACCTGGTCGAGCGTACGAAAGTCAGTCGCGCCTGGGTGACTTTCTGGCTGGCTTTTATCTGCTGGTTCGTGGGGTTGGGCACGGTGTTTTCCTTCAATATCTGGAAGGAAGCCAAATTTTTCGTGAACGAAGGCGGGATGTTCCATCTCTATCAATGGGGTGCGGCAGGTGGCCTGGACTTCTTTGGCGTGATCGATTTCTTCACGTCGCGGATCATGTTGCCACTCGGTGGTTTGTGTTTCGTGGTGTTTGCGGGCTGGGTGATGGGGCGTGAAGCGGTGCGCGACGAGTTGTCGGTCCGCAACCCTGCGCTGTTCGCCCTGTCCTTGTTCTTGATGCGCTATGTGGCGCCCATCGGCATTCTCGTAGTGTTTGCCGCACAGCTGTGGAAGTGACGCTGACATGACGACACACATTCAACGTTCGGCTCTGCTGCCTTACCCGGCGCAAGCGCTGTATGACCTGGTCAACGACGTGGCGCGTTACCCGGAATTTCTGCCGTGGTGTTCCACCGCTGAAGTGCTGGAAAGCACTCCCGAGCACATGCGTGCCAGCGTGGGCGTGGCCAAGGGTGGGTTGAGTCAGCATTTTGTTACCAGAAACACTTTAGTGCCCGGCCATTCAATCGAGATGAACCTCGAGGAAGGACCTTTCACCCAGTTGCATGGCATTTGGGTGTTCAAGCCGTTGGGCGAAAAGGCCTGCAAGATCAGTCTGGACCTGTCCTTCGATTACGCCGGGCCGATTGTTCGCGCAACCTTGGGGCCGCTGTTCAATCAGGCCGCAAACACGTTGGTGGACGCGTTTTGCCAGCGCGCCAAACAAATGCATGGTTGAGTCGAAGGTTGACGTCGAGGTGGTCTACGCCGCAGTTGATCGTCAGGTGCTTCTCGCAGTGTCGGTGCCAGCGGGAACGACGGTGCGCGCGGCTTTGCTGGCGTCAGGCGTTGGCGAGACCTTCGCGGAGCTGGATCTGACCCATTGCCCGGTGGGGATCTTCGGTAAAGTAATTACTGATGCGGACACTTGTCCTGTGCAGGCGGGTGATCGCATCGAGATTTACCGGCCATTGCTGGCAGATCCGAAAGAGATTCGTCGGCTGCGTGCCGCCAAGGCTGCTGAGGCCAAGGCCCGGAATCAGTAAGCCGCCCAAGCGCCAGACAATAAAAAACCCGGACATGCCGGGTTTTTTATTGCGTCGCAAATTATTGCGGCGAGGTTTCCAGCGGTTCTGGCGTCGGGACCGGAACGGTTTCTACACCGTCTACGTCCTTCTGGATCTGGTCCAGCAACGAGCCTGGCTTGACCGGTTTTTCCGGTTTCGGCTTCTCGGCGTTTTCTGCTGGTGCAGTGACTGTTGTGCCACTGTCCTTGCCGAGAATAGCTTCGTCGCGGCTCACGCCTGGCATGAAATCACCAGAGAGGCTGACAAGTTGGTCATTTGGGTTGAAGATAACGCTAATGCGTTCCTGTTGGCGTTCACCGCCACCCGGTTGCAGGCTGTACAGATAATCCCAGCGATCGGCATGGAACGTGTCGGTCAGCAGGGGGTTGCCCATGATAAACCGTACTTGCTTACGGGTCATTCCCGGGCGTAACTGGTTTATCATGTCCTGCGTGACGACATTGCCCTGCTGGATGTCGATTTTGTAAACCCCGGGGAATGAACAACCGGCGAGTGCGAGCAGTCCCACAAAGGTGAAACTGGTTAGCAAGAGCTTGGTGTTTTGCATCGGTGGGCGACTTCCACTATCTTGGCTGGGACAACGTAAACGCCGATCATACCCGCATTAAGAGAAGCTGCGAAGCAGCATCGCGAGAAAGCTGACCATGGTTGAAAATAGCGAACTACGCAAAGCCGGCCTCAAAGTGACCCTTCCACGGGTCAAAATTCTGCAAATGCTCGATTCCGCCGAGCAACGCCACATGAGTGCCGAGGATGTTTACAAGGCGCTGATGGAGGCTGGTGAGGACGTCGGTCTGGCCACGGTTTACCGTGTACTGACTCAGTTCGAGGCAGCTGGCCTTGTGGTGCGGCACAACTTCGACGGAGGCCATGCGGTCTTCGAGCTGGATGACGGCAAGCATCACGACCATATGGTCAACGTCGAAACCAGCGAAGTGATCGAATTCTTCGACGAAGAAATCGAGCGTCTGCAGAAAGCCATCGTCGATAAGTACGGCTTCGAGATGGTTGATCACAATCTGGTGCTGTACGTGCGCAAGAAAAAGTAAGCATGTCGCGCGAATTTTACATTCGCGAAACGAGCGAAGGCGACCCAAGGGTCGCCTTCGTGCTTTCTGCCGTCCTTAAATTTTTGCGGTGACGACCATTTTTTTCGCGTGAGCCAGGGATTCCTTGGTCAGATCGATGCCACCCAGCATCCGCGCTACTTCTTCGACGCGATCATTCTTGCTCAGTTTGGAAACAGCCGTGTGGGTCGCCTCTTCGCCGCGCACCTTGTGCACGAATAGATGTTGATGGCCCTGGGCGGCCACTTGCGGCAAGTGGGTCACTGTCAGCACCTGTCCGCGTTCACCGAGGCGACGTAGCAGTTGGCCAACGATCTCCGCGGTGGGGCCTCCGATGCCCACGTCTACCTCATCGAATACAAGTGTCGGCACACGTGAGGTCTGTGCGGTGATCACCTGAATAGCCAGGCTGATTCGTGACAGTTCGCCACCCGAGGCCACTTTGGCCAAGGCTTTTAATGGCTGACCGGGGTTGGCGCTGACCAGCAGCTCGACCTGCTCCAGTCCATTAGGCAGCAGTTCGTCGCTGCTGTTAGGACGTAATTCGATAGTGAAGCGCCCGCCGGGCATGCCCAGTCGCTGGATTTCCTGTTCCACGGCGCTGGCCAGGCTGTTCGAGGCTTGATGGCGCAGGTCGCTTAGTTCTCGAGCCTTCTCCTGATAATGACGGGCATAAGAAGCCAGCTCATCGCTCAGTCGCTCGATGGATTCATCGTTGGCGTTCAGGGTTTCGATTTCATCCAGCAAGCGCTGCTGCATCTCGGCGACTTCGGTCGGCTGGATGCGGTGCTTGCGCGCCATGGTGTAGATCGCATCCAGGCGTTCTTCCAGGTATTGAAGGCGCGCCGGGTCGGCGTCGAAGTTGTCGAGAAAGCGGTTGAGCTCGCCCACGGCTTCTTCGACCTGTATCTGTGCGCTGGTCAGCAGGCTGCTGGCTTCACCCAGTGCGCCGATCGAGTTATTGACGCTCGATAGACGATTGAGGCTGGCGGTCAGCGCGTTCAGGACATTCCCGGAATCACTTTCGCTGCATTGCTCGACCACTTGCCGACAGATACCCAGCAGGGTTTCTGCGTTGGTGAGGTTCTTGTGCTCCTGTTCCAGTTGTTCCAGCTCGTTTTCGCCGAGGCCGAGGTTTTCCAGCTCTTCGAGCTGATAGCTGAGCAATTGATGGCGAGCGCGCTGCTCGTCGCCGGAATTGGAGAGGCGTTCCAGCTCCTGGCGAGTCTGGCGCCAGCGTTGGGCGGCCAGCTGCACCTGGCGGGCAAGATCAGTGGCGCCGGCGTATTCGTCGAGCAAGCGGCGGTGAGTGTCGGTCTTGAGCAGGGATTGGTGTTCGTGCTGGCTGTGGATATCGATCAGCAGTTCGCCGAGGGCTTTGAGGTCGCCGAGCGGGCAGGGCGTGCCGTTGATATAGCCACGAGAGCGTCCTTCGGCGGTGATGACCCGTCGCAAGATGCACGGGCCGTCGCTTTCCAGGTCGCGCTCCGCCAGCCAGGCGCTGGCTTCCGGGATGTCGACCAGGTCGAAGGTTGCAAGGATGTCGGCCTTGTCGGCGCCGGGACGGACCACGCCGCTGTCGGCACGGTCGCCCAGGGTCAGGCCGAGGGCGTCGAGCATGATCGACTTGCCGGCACCGGTTTCCCCGGTTATCACGCTCATCCCGCGATCGAGCTCGAGATCGAGATGTTCAACGATGGCGTAGTTATGTACGGACAGGTGCACCAGCATAAAGGCCGCTCCCAGGCTTTAGGTCTGGTTATTTATACAGTGTTTTATTTGCGGCTGACAATGCCCCTGAAGTGCTCGATCGCCTCGGTCTGACGAAATGCCTGGTCGTCGCGTAATCACAATGCAGCGTTTTTTGTAGGGTTAATCGCAACCCGCCCCTTGAAGCTGATTTTTGCGGCCCCATATACCGGGACAGAAGCGCGAGTTGAGCTCGCGGACGTTATTGAAAGGAGAATTCTATGGCTGACGAACAGACAGTGGATACGCAAAATCTAGACGCCGATCAGGCTGCCCCGGATTCGGGTGATGAACTGGCGGCTCGCGTACAAGTGCTCGAGGAGCAATTGGCTGGCGCTCATGATCAAGCTTTGCGTGTAGCGGCTGATCTGCAGAACGTCCGTCGTCGAGCCGAGCAGGATGTAGAAAAAGCGCACAAATTCGCCCTGGAAAAATTTGCTGGCGATTTGTTGCCGATCATCGACAGCCTGGAGCGTGGCCTGGAGTTGTCCAACCCGGATGACGAAAGCATCCGCCCAATGCGCGAAGGCATCGAGCTGACCCTGAAAATGTTCCAGGACACCCTGAAGCGTTATCAGTTGGAAGTGATCGATCCGCATGGCGAGCCGTTCAATGCCGTTCAGCACCAGGCAATGGCCATGCAGGAAAGCGCCGACGTTGAGCCGAACAGCGTGCTCAAGGTGTTCCAGAAAGGGTATCAGCTCAACGGTCGTCTGCTGCGCCCGGCCATGGTTGTGGTGAGCAAGGCCCCTGCGCCAGTTTCGCCTTCTATTGATGAGCAGGCTTGAAATTAGCCACAAGGCCCCCATTTAGAAGTCAAGCGTTTAAGTGCTACCGCAGTTAGCCACCACTGCTGCGGCAACCAAATCCAAAAGTTTCGGGAGAATAAACATGGGCAAAATTATCGGTATCGACCTGGGGACTACCAACTCCTGCGTCTCCGTGCTTGAAAACGGCGTAGCCAAAGTTATCGAAAACGCTGAAGGCGCGCGTACCACGCCGTCGATCATCGCTTACGCCAACGACGGCGAAATCCTGGTTGGTCAGTCCGCCAAGCGTCAAGCTGTGACCAATCCGCATAACACCCTGTACGCGGTGAAGCGTCTGATCGGTCGTAAGTTCGACGAAGAAGTCGTACAGAAAGACATTAAGATGGTCCCGTACAAAATCGCCAAGGCTGACAACGGCGACGCATGGGTAGAAGTGAACGGCCAGAAAATGTCGCCGCCACAGATCTCTGCTGAAATTCTGAAGAAAATGAAGAAGACCGCCGAAGACTACCTCGGCGAGCCAGTGACCGAAGCGGTCATCACCGTTCCGGCTTACTTCAACGACAGCCAGCGTCAAGCCACCAAAGACGCCGGCCGTATTGCTGGCCTGGACGTAAAACGTATCATCAACGAACCGACCGCGGCCGCTCTGGCCTACGGTATGGACAAGGCGAAGGGCGATCACACCGTGATCGTTTACGACTTGGGCGGCGGTACCTTCGACGTTTCCGTGATCGAAATCGCTGAAGTCGATGGCGAGCACCAGTTCGAAGTATTGGCCACCAACGGTGACACTTTCCTGGGCGGTGAAGACTTTGACATTCGTCTGATCGACTACCTCGTCGACGAATTCAAGAAAGAAAGCGGCATGAACCTCAAAGGTGACCCGCTGGCCATGCAGCGCCTGAAAGAAGCCGCTGAAAAAGCCAAGATCGAACTGTCCTCGAGCATGTCGACTGATGTGAACCTGCCGTACATCACTGCAGACGCCACCGGTCCTAAGCACTTGAACGTGAAAATCTCCCGCGCCAAGCTCGAAGCGCTGGTAGAAGACCTGGTTCAACGCACCATCGAACCTTGCCGCATTGCGCTGAAAGACTCCGGTATCGACGTTGGCGCCATCAACGACGTGATCCTGGTGGGCGGTCAGACCCGTATGCCACTGGTTCAGAAGTTGGTGACCGAGTTCTTCGGTAAAGAAGCACGTAAAGACGTGAACCCGGACGAAGCCGTTGCCATGGGTGCTGCTATCCAGGGTGCCGTACTGGCCGGTGACGTGAAAGACGTTCTGCTGCTCGACGTCAGCCCGCTGACCCTGGGTATCGAAACCATGGGTGGCGTGATGACCGCGCTGATCGAGAAAAACACCACGATTCCTACCAAGAAATCGCAAGTGTTCTCGACTGCCGACGACAACCAGGGCGCCGTGACCATTCACGTGCTGCAAGGTGAGCGTAAGCAAGCGGCACAGAACAAGTCCCTGGGCAAGTTCGACCTGGCCGAGATTCCACCAGCACCACGTGGCGTGCCACAAATTGAAGTGACCTTCGACATCGACGCCAACGGCATCCTGCACGTAGGCGCCAAAGACAAGGCCACCGGCAAGACTCAGTCGATCGTGATCAAGGCCAACTCCGGTCTGTCCGAGGAAGAGATTCAGCAGATGATTCGCGATGCTGAAGCCAACGCCGAAGAAGACAGCAAGTTCGAAGCACTGGCCGCAGCCCGCAACCAGGGCGATGCACTGGTTCACTCGACTCGCAAAATGGTCGCTGACGCTGGCGATAAAGTGACGGCTGAAGAGAAGACTGCAATCGAAGCCGCTGTTGTTGCTCTGGAAGCCGCTGTCAAAGGCGACGACAAGGCTGCAATCGAAGCCAAGGTTGAAGAGTTGTCCAAAGTCTCCGCACCAGTGGCGCAGAAGATGTACGCCGAACAGGCCCAGCCTGCCGAAGGCGCGGCACCTAACGACGAAAAAGCCGAAAAAGCCGACGACGTTGTTGATGCCGAGTTCGAAGAAGTCAAAGACCACAAGTAAGTTGTTGGTCGCCCGGTTGACTGCCTTCTGGCGGTGACTGGTAGGATGTCGCCGCGCGGGAGCTTGCTCCCGCGTTGGCGTGTCTGGAGTTAGCGAATTTTTACAGCATGCGACAACGCTCGAATGCTGGCGGTATGGCCGGGAATGCTCCTGCTTCTCGAGCTGAAAGTACCGCATTGAATCAAAGACCAGGATCGTTGAATTGACGTGAGTTGGGTCCGGGCCTGTATTGGGGCTCAACGAGTTTGGCGAGGCTCAGGAGGGGTTTGCCGGACGTCCTTAAGAGTGCAAAGACTTATGGCAAAGCGTGACTATTACGAAATATTGGGTGTTGAGCGTGGTTCAAGCGAAGCAGACCTGAAAAAGGCCTACCGTCGCCTGGCGATGAAGCATCACCCGGACCGTAATCCCGATGACAAAGCGTCGGAAGAGATGTTCAAGGAGGCCAACGAGGCCTACGAAGTCCTGTCCGATTCCAGCAAGCGCGCGGCCTACGACCAGTACGGTCATGCCGGCGTCGACCCGAGCATGGGTGGCGGCGGTGCCGGATTTGGCGGTCAGAACTTCTCCGACATCTTTGGTGATGTCTTCAGTGACTTCTTCGGTGGTGGTCGCGGCGGTGCCCGTGGCGGCGCTCAGCGTGGCAGCGACTTGCGTTATACCCTGGAGCTGAACCTGGAAGAAGCGGTGCGCGGCACGACCGTGAATATCCGCGTTCCGACACTGGTCAACTGCAAGCCCTGCGACGGCTCGGGTGCCAAGAAAGGCTCCTCGCCAGTAACCTGCCCGACATGCGGCGGTATTGGCCAGGTGCGCATGCAGCAGGGCTTCTTCTCGGTGCAGCAGACCTGCCCGCGTTGCCATGGCCAGGGCAAGATCATTTCCGACCCGTGCAACTCCTGCAACGGCGAAGGCCGTGTCGAAGAGTACAAAACCCTCTCGGTGAAAGTACCGGCCGGTGTGGATACCGGTGATCGCATTCGTCTGTCCGGCGAAGGCGAGGCGGGTGCGCAGGGTGGACCGACGGGCGATCTGTACGTGGTGATCAATGTGCGCGAGCACGCGATCTTCCAGCGCGACGGCAAGCACCTGTTCTGCGAAGTGCCGATCAGTTTTGTTGATGCTGCACTGGGCGGCGAGCTGGAGATTCCGACCCTTGATGGTCGAGTCAAACTGAAAATCCCTGAAGGGACCCAGACCGGCAAGCAGTTCCGTGTTCGCGGCAAAGGCGTTGCGCCTGTGCGTGGCGGTGGAGCCGGTGACTTGATGTGCCGTGTGGCGGTCGAAACTCCGGTCAACCTGGGTCGTCGTCAGCGCGAATTGCTGGAAGAGTTCCGCAGCTCGCTGGCGGACGACAACAGCCATTCGCCGAAAACCACTGGTTGGTTCGAAGGCGTGAAGCGCTTCTTCGGCGATTTGTAAGGAGACGGGCATGCGACGTATTGCAGTGATGGGCGCCGCCGGGCGCATGGGCAAAACCCTGATCGAGGCCGTGCAGCAACAGCAGGGCGCGGGTCTGACGGCGGCCATTGATCGTCCGGACAGCTCGCTGGTCGGCGCAGATGCCGGCGAACTGGCTGCGCTGGGTCGTATCGGAGTGCCGCTGTCGGGTGATCTGGATCGCGTGGTCGACGAGTTCGACGTGCTGATCGACTTCACGCACCCGACGGTGACGCTGAAGAACCTCGCGTTCTGCCGCAAGCATCACAAGGCGATGATCATCGGTACCACCGGTTTCAGCGTTGAGGAGAAGCAGCTGCTGGCGGAAGCGGGCAAGGACATTCCAATTGTCTTCGCGGCCAACTTCAGCGTCGGCGTTAATCTTTGCCTGAAGCTGCTCGACACCGCTGCCCGGGTACTGGGTGATGATGTCGATATCGAAATCACTGAAGCCCATCATCGGCATAAAGTCGATGCGCCGTCCGGTACTGCCGTGCGCATGGGTGAAGTGATTGCCGATGCGCTGGGGCGTGATCTGAAGAAGGTGGCGGTTTACGGTCGTGAAGGCCAGACCGGCGCCCGCGCTCGCGAAACCATCGGCTTCGCCACGGTGCGTGCCGGTGACATCGTCGGTGATCACACCGTGCTGTTCGCCGCTGATGGTGAGCGTGTCGAGATCACGCATAAAGCGTCCAGTCGCATGACCTTTGCCAAGGGTGCAGTACGTGCCGCCTTGTGGCTGGATGGGCGCGAGCCGGGTCTTTATGACATGCAAGACGTGCTCGACCTGCGTTAAGAAGTGCCTGAAATCGGGTTCGAACACGGCGTTTGAGCCCGGTTTTACTCCGCCAAGCGACGTCCTGTCGCATTCTCCGGCCTTTAAGGCTCATTGGCGGTAGACCGAAAATGCCTTTTTCTGTAAGCTACAGCTTTAGTGTGTTCACTAAAAGCGCGCAGAATAATTCAGTGAATGAGCGGGGTGACGTGTCCATACGTCACTCCGCTTTTTTACACCTGCGATCGCCCTTTCAGGCTTTATTTACGGGAGGTCTTCTTGACTAAGCCAGCCATACTCGCCCTTGCTGATGGCAGCATTTTTCGCGGCGAAGCAATTGGAGCCGACGGTCAAACCGTTGGTGAGGTGGTATTCAACACCGCCATGACCGGCTATCAGGAAATCCTTACCGATCCTTCCTACGCCCAACAGATCGTTACCCTGACTTACCCGCACATCGGCAACACCGGCACAACGCCGGAAGACGCCGAGTCCGACCGCGTATGGTCCGCTGGCCTGGTCATCCGTGACCTGCCACTGGTTGCGAGCAACTGGCGTAACACGATGTCCCTGTCCGACTACCTGAAAGCCAACAACGTAGTGGCAATCGCCGGTATCGACACTCGCCGCCTGACACGCATTTTGCGTGAAAAAGGCGCGCAGAACGGCTGCATCATGGCAGGTGACAACATCTCCGAAGAAGCCGCCATCGCCGCCGCCCAGGGTTTTCCTGGCCTCAAAGGCATGGACCTGGCGAAAGTCGTCAGCACCAAAGAGCAATACGAGTGGCGCTCGACTGTCTGGGATCTGAAAACCGACAGCCACGCGACCATCGAAGCCTCCGAGCTGCCCTACCACGTGGTTGCCTACGACTACGGCGTCAAGCTGAACATCCTGCGCATGCTGGTCGAGCGCGGTTGCCGCGTGACCGTGGTGCCGGCCCAGACTCCAGCCGCTGACGTTCTGGCGATGAAGCCGGACGGCGTGTTCCTGTCCAACGGCCCTGGTGACCCGGAGCCTTGCGACTACGCGATCCAGGCGATCAAGGACGTGCTCGAAACCGAGATTCCGGTCTTCGGCATCTGCCTCGGTCACCAGCTGCTGGCCCTGGCCTCCGGTGCCAAGACCCTGAAAATGGGCCACGGCCACCACGGTGCCAACCACCCGGTCCAGGATCTGGATACCGGTGTAGTGATGATCACCAGCCAGAACCACGGTTTTGCGGTAGACGAAGCGACCCTGCCGGCCAACGTCCGCGCGATTCACAAATCGCTGTTCGACGGTACCCTTCAAGGCATCGAGCGTACCGACAAAAGCGCCTTCAGCTTCCAGGGTCACCCTGAAGCCAGCCCTGGCCCGAACGACGTAGCGCCATTGTTCGATCGCTTCATCAACGAAATGGCCAAGCGACGCTAATCGCTCGCCTTGATGTTGCAAAGCTTGAGGGGCGGTCCCGAACATCGGCGGCCCCCTCAAGGCTTCACAGATTGAACAAGACGGCTTGCCGACTGACCTGCGGATTTGAGTGACAAACCCATGCCAAAACGTACAGACATTAAAAGCATCCTGATTCTCGGCGCTGGCCCGATCGTGATCGGCCAGGCCTGCGAATTCGACTACTCCGGCGCCCAGGCCTGCAAAGCCCTGCGCGAGGAGGGTTACCGCGTCATCCTGGTGAACTCCAACCCAGCGACCATCATGACCGACCCGGATATGGCTGACGCCACCTACATCGAGCCGATCAAATGGCAGACCGTTGCCAAGATCATCGAGAAAGAGCGTCCGGACGCGCTGCTGCCGACCATGGGTGGCCAGACTGCTCTGAACTGCGCCCTGGACCTGGAGCGCGAAGGCGTTCTGGAGAAGTTCGGCGTAGAGATGATCGGTGCCAACGCTGACACCATCGACAAGGCCGAAGACCGTTCGCGCTTCGACAAGGCGATGAAATCCATCGGCCTGGACTGCCCGCGTTCGGGTATCGCCCACAGCATGGAAGAGGCCAACGCAGTGCTCGAGAAGCTTGGCTTCCCGTGCATCATCCGTCCGTCCTTCACCATGGGCGGCACCGGTGGCGGTATCGCTTACAACCGCGAAGAGTTCGAAGAAATCTGCGCCCGCGGTCTCGACCTGTCGCCGACCAAGGAACTGCTGATCGATGAATCCCTGATCGGCTGGAAAGAGTATGAGATGGAGGTTGTCCGCGATAAGAAGGACAACTGCATCATCGTCTGCTCCATCGAAAACTTTGACCCGATGGGCGTGCACACCGGTGACTCGATCACCGTTGCTCCGGCACAAACCCTGACGGACAAGGAATACCAGATCATGCGTAACGCCTCTCTGGCGGTACTGCGCGAGATCGGCGTGGAAACCGGCGGCTCCAACGTCCAGTTCGGCATCTGCCCGGACACTGGCCGCATGGTAGTCATCGAGATGAACCCGCGTGTATCCCGCTCTTCGGCACTGGCCTCGAAAGCCACTGGTTTCCCGATTGCGCGTATCGCTGCCAAGCTGGCGATCGGCTACACCCTGGACGAACTGCAGAACGAAATCACCGGCGGCGCTACTCCTGCATCCTTCGAGCCGTCCATTGACTACGTCGTGACCAAGTTGCCACGCTTCGCCTTCGAGAAATTCCCGAAAGCCGACGCGCGCCTGACCACTCAAATGAAGTCGGTCGGTGAAGTCATGGCGATCGGCCGGACCTTCCAGGAATCCCTGCAGAAAGCTTTGCGCGGTCTGGAAGTGGGCGTTTGCGGCCTGGACGAGAAGCTCGACCTGAGCAATCCGGAAAGCATGAGCATCCTCAAGCGCGAACTGACCGTGCCGGGTGCCGAGCGTATCTGGTACGTGGCTGACGCGTTCCGCGCCGGTCTGTCGGTCGAAGACATCTTCGGCATGAACATGATCGACCCGTGGTTCCTGGTGCAGATCGAAGACCTGATCAAGGACGAAGAGAAGGTCAAGACCCTGGGTCTGGCTAGCATCGACCGCGACTTGATGTTCAAGCTCAAGCGCAAAGGCTTCTCCGACATGCGTCTGGCCAAGCTGCTGGGCGTGACCGAGAAGGCGCTGCGTCGCCACCGTCACAAGCTGGAAATCTTCCCGGTCTACAAGCGCGTTGACACCTGCGCGGCCGAGTTCGCCACCGACACCGCCTATATGTACTCGACTTACGAGGAAGAGTGCGAAGCCGCACCGACGGGCCGCGACAAGATCATGATCCTGGGCGGCGGTCCTAACCGCATCGGCCAAGGCATCGAGTTCGACTACTGCTGCGTACACGCGGCACTTGCCCTGCGCGCCGACGGTTACGAGACCATCATGGTCAATTGCAACCCGGAAACCGTTTCGACCGATTACGACACCTCCGATCGCCTGTACTTCGAGCCGGTGACCCTGGAAGACGTGCTGGAAATCTGCCGCGTCGAGAAGCCAAAAGGCGTGATCGTCCAGTACGGCGGCCAAACCCCGCTGAAACTGGCTCGCGCCCTGGAAGAAGCTGGCGTGCCAATCATCGGCACCAGCCCTGACGCCATCGACCGTGCCGAAGACCGTGAGCGTTTCCAGCAAATGGTTGAGCGCCTGAACCTGCGTCAGCCGCCAAACGCCACCGTGCGTAGCGAAGACGAAGCGATTCGTGCTGCCGCCAAGATCGGTTACCCGCTGGTGGTTCGTCCGTCCTATGTTTTGGGCGGTCGTGCGATGGAAATCGTCTACGAAGAAGAAGAACTCAAGCGCTACCTGCGCGATGCGGTGAAGGTGTCCAACGACAGCCCTGTGCTGCTCGACCACTTCCTCAACTGCGCCATCGAAATGGACGTGGATGCGGTTTGCGACGGCACCGACGTGGTAATCGGCGCGATCATGCAGCACATCGAGCAGGCCGGCGTTCACTCCGGTGACTCGGCGTGCTCCCTGCCGCCGTACTCGCTGCCTGCGCACATCCAGGACGAGATGCGCGAACAGGTCAAGAAAATGGCCCTGGAACTGGGCGTTGTCGGCCTGATGAACGTACAGTTGGCGCTGCAAGGCGAAGACATCTACGTCATTGAAGTCAACCCGCGCGCTTCCCGTACCGTACCGTTCGTGTCCAAGTGCATCGGTGTTTCCCTGGCCATGATCGCGGCACGCGTGATGGCCGGTAAAACCCTGAAAGAAATCGGCTTCACCAAAGAAATCATTCCGAACTTCTACAGCGTGAAAGAGGCGGTGTTCCCATTCGCCAAATTCCCTGGTGTGGACCCGATCCTGGGCCCAGAGATGAAGTCCACCGGTGAAGTGATGGGCGTGGGTGACACCTTCGGCGAAGCGTTCGCCAAGGCCCAGATGGGCGCCAGCGAAGTGCTGCCGACCGGCGGCACCGCGTTCATCAGCGTGCGTGACGACGATAAGCCACTGGTTGCAGGCGTGGCCCGTGATCTGATCAACTTGGGCTTCGAAGTGGTCGCCACTGCCGGTACTGCCAAGCTGATCGAAGCCGCAGGCCTGAAAGTGCGCCGTGTGAACAAGGTGACCGAAGGTCGTCCGCACGTGGTCGACATGATCAAGAATGACGAAGTCACCCTGATCATCAACACCACCGAAGGTCGTCAGTCGATTGCTGATTCGTACTCCATTCGTCGTAATGCCCTGCAGCACAAGATCTACTGCACCACGACTATTGCTGCTGGCGAAGCCATCTGCGAAGCGCTCAAGTTCGGTCCCGAGAAGACCGTACGCCGCTTGCAGGATCTACACGCAGGATTGAAGGCATGATCAAGTACCCTATGACCGTCCAGGGCGCGAAAGCCCTGGAAGAAGAACACGCTCACCTGACCAAGGTCGTCCGTCCGAAGCTCAGCCAGGACATCGGCACGGCCCGCGAGTTGGGTGACTTGAAGGAAAACGCCGAATACCACGCTGCCCGTGAGCAGCAAGGGATGGTCGAGGCGCGGATTCGTGACATCGAGGGCCGGATTCAGAATCAGGTGATCATCGACGTCACGACCATTCCTCACACCGGCAAAGTGATTTTCGGTACCACCGTTGAAATCGCCAACGTCGAGACTGATGAAAGCGTCACTTACCACATTGTGGGTGAGGATGAGGCTGACTTTAAACTCGGCAAGATTTCGGTGGGCTCACCACTGGCCCGCGCCTTGATTGCCAAGGAAGAGGGTGACGTGGTTGCCGTGAAAACGCCTGGCGGCGTTATCGAGTACGAGATTGTCGAAGTACGCCACATCTAAACGCAGGCGCCCGCTCCGTGCGGGCTCCATGCTTTGGCAGCTCACTCAGATGTTGTGGGTGGGCGGCTTGTGGCTGTTACACATCGGTCTGCTGCCGGTGCTGGGCCAGATTGGCCTGGCGCCGCTGCTGATTGACGAAATTGCGGGCATGCTTGATGCGCTGATGGTGGGTTTCGCCACAGCGTGTGTGATTTTTCAGGCTTTGGTGCTGATTCAGGCCGAGGGCCTTGTCAGTCTATGGCGCGATATTCGTGGGCAACTGCTGCTGATGGCGCTGTATGCCTGCGGGATGTTCTTCGCGGTGCGCGTCGGTTGGCCGGATGCCGTGCGCTGGCAGGTGTTCAGTTACCTTGTTCTGGGCTTTTCCGGGGTGGTGCTGGTGTTGCAGCCGGTGCCAGGATGGAGTGGCAGGGTGCGCGAAGCACACCCTTGACCCTTGCCATCACTTGAAGCGATGAACGTTCGACAGCTGCTTGTTGACGCTGAAGTTCTTGCGGTAAATCAGTGCCATCTTGCCGATGACCTGAACCAAGTCCGCTTTGCCGACCTTGCACAGTTCTGCAATGTTCGCCAGGCGCGACTCGCGATCGAGGATGTTGAGCTTGATTTTAATCAACTCGTGATCCGCCAAAGCGCGTTCAAGTTCGGCTAACACACCTTCAGTCAAACCGTTGTCAGCCACAATCAAAACTGGTTTCAGATGATGGCCAATGGATTTGTACTGTTTCTTCTGCTCTTGAGTGAGCGGCATAATCTGACCCCTGCGTCTGATCTTGTAAAAAGCGGCGGCCAGTTTACCCGAGCGAGTCCGGGACCGCCCAGTTAATCACGACCCGTTTTATTTTCGAGGTGGCCCGTGGCCCGTTCCAAGACAAGCCTTAAATGGCTGCAAAGACATGTCAATGATCCCTATGTGAAGCAGGCGCAGAAGGATGGTTATCGCTCGCGTGCGAGTTACAAGCTTCTGGAGGTCCAGGAGAAATACAAACTGATCCGTCCGGGTATGAGCGTTGTCGACCTGGGAGCGGCGCCCGGCGGCTGGTCGCAGGTCACCAGTCGGCTGATCGGTGGTCAGGGGCGACTGATCGCCTCGGACATCCTGGAAATGGACAGCATTCCGGACGTGACTTTCATCCAGGGTGACTTCACCCAGGACGAAGTGCTCGCTCAGATCCTCGAAGCCGTGGGTAATTCGCAGGTGGACCTTGTGATTTCCGATATGGCCCCCAATATGAGTGGTACGCCTGAGGTGGATATGCCCAAAGCCATGTTTCTATGTGAGCTGGCTCTTGATCTGGCGGCTCGGATACTCAAGCCGGGTGGTAATTTCGTGATCAAGGTGTTTCAGGGCGAAGGGTTTGATGCTTACGTGAAGGACGCTCGTCAGAAATTCGACAAGGTCCAGATGATCAAGCCAGATTCTTCCCGTGGCAGTTCCCGCGAGCAATACATGCTGGCTTGGGGCTACCGTGGCCGTAGCGAGTAAATCGAGGTTTTTTTGCGGGTCGATAGGATTTTCGTATTTCGCCCCGTGAGCATTAGCGAATATTGTGTAGAAAGTGTTTCACAAAGGGTTACAGACGGCGCCTGCCAGAGTCGTAGGTAATGTAGTAAGTTAGGCCGGTGAATATCATGCGAAGCGCGCGCCATTAGCGGAGCTTGCTTCAGAGGGTAGTTAATTGAACGATATGGCAAAGAATCTGATCCTGTGGTTGATCATCGCGGCTGTCCTGGTGACGGTGATGAACAACTTCTCCAGCCCTAACGAGCCGCAGACCCTCAACTATTCCGACTTCATCCAGCAGGTCAAGGATGGCAAGGTCGAACGCGTAGCAGTTGACGGCTATGTGATTACCGGTAAGCGCACCGATGGCGATAGCTTCAAGACCATTCGTCCTGCCATTCAGGACAACGGTCTGATCGGCGATCTCGTGGATAACCACGTCGTGGTCGAAGGCAAGCAGCCTGAGCAGCAAAGCATCTGGACTCAACTCCTGGTCGCCAGCTTCCCGATCCTGGTGATCATCGCCGTGTTCATGTTTTTCATGCGGCAGATGCAGGGCGGTGCGGGCGGCAAGGGCGGGCCGATGAGCTTCGGCAAGAGCAAGGCACGCCTGCTCTCCGAAGATCAGGTGAAAACCACCTTGGGTGACGTTGCCGGTTGCGACGAAGCCAAGGAAGAGGTCGGTGAACTGGTCGAGTTCCTGCGTGATCCGGGCAAGTTCCAGCGACTGGGCGGCCGCATTCCACGCGGCGTGCTGATGGTGGGTCCTCCGGGTACCGGTAAAACCTTGCTGGCCAAGGCGATTGCCGGCGAAGCCAAAGTGCCGTTCTTCACCATTTCCGGTTCCGATTTCGTCGAGATGTTCGTCGGTGTCGGTGCCAGCCGTGTTCGCGATATGTTCGAGCAGGCCAAGAAACACGCACCCTGCATCATCTTTATCGATGAAATCGATGCTGTCGGTCGTCACCGTGGCGCCGGTATGGGTGGCGGTCATGACGAACGCGAGCAGACACTCAACCAATTGCTGGTTGAGATGGATGGCTTTGAAATGAATGACGGCATCATCGTCATTGCAGCAACCAACCGTCCCGATGTACTGGACCCTGCGTTGCTGCGTCCGGGCCGTTTCGACCGTCAGGTTGTGGTCGGTCTGCCGGATATTCGTGGTCGTGAGCAGATTCTCAAGGTTCACATGCGCAAAGTGCCAATGGGTGACGACGTCGCTCCTGCGGTGATTGCACGTGGTACGCCTGGTTTCTCTGGTGCCGACCTGGCTAACCTGGTGAACGAGGCCTCGTTGTTCGCTGCCCGTACCGGCAAGCGCATCGTCGAAATGAAAGAGTTTGAACTGGCGAAAGACAAGATCATGATGGGCGCCGAGCGCAAATCCATGGTCATGTCGGAAAAAGAGAAGCAGAACACCGCTTATCACGAAGCGGGTCACGCCATCGTCGGTCGTGTCGTGCCAGAGCACGATCCGGTCTACAAGGTGTCGATCATCCCGCGCGGTCGTGCGCTGGGTGTGACGATGTTCCTGCCGGAAGAAGATCGCTATAGCCTGTCCAAGCGTGCGCTGATCAGCCAGATCTGCTCGCTGTACGGTGGCCGTATCGCTGAAGAAATGACCCTGGGCTTTGACGGTGTTACCACCGGCGCGTCCAACGACATCATGCGTGCCAGCCAGATTGCGCGGAACATGGTGACCAAGTGGGGCCTTTCGGAAAAACTCGGTCCGTTGATGTATGCCGAGGAAGAGGGCGAAGTATTCCTTGGTCGCGGCGGCGGTGGTCAGGGTGCGAGCTTCTCTGGTGAGACAGCCAAGCTGATTGACTCCGAAGTGCGCAGCATCATTGACCAGTGCTACGGCACGGCCAAGCAGATCCTCACGGATAACCGTGACAAGCTCGACGCCATGGCGGATGCCTTGATGAAGTACGAGACGATCGATGCCGATCAGATCGATGACATCATGGCCGGACGTACCCCTCGCGAACCACGCGACTGGTCGGGTGGCGGCACCGGTACTTCCGGGACACCTCCGGTGGTCCAGGATGAGCGTCCGCAAACACCGATCGGCGGTCCGGCTGCTGACGTCTAAGGTTTGAAATGACTTCTGTTCAGTCCTCGACCCGGTTGCCTTGCGGCAACCGGGTTCTTGATTTGGCCCAGACGCATGTCATGGGTATTCTCAATGTCACTCCCGATTCCTTTTCTGATGGCGGCCGATACAGCCAGCTCGACGCGGCCCTGCGCCACGCCGAGGCGATGGTAGCGGCGGGCGCCACGCTGATCGATGTCGGTGGCGAATCGACCCGGCCCGGTGCAAGGGCGGTTTCGCCACTTGAAGAGCTGGAGCGCGTGGCGCCTATCGTTGAACTCATCAATCGCGAACTGGATGTGATTATTTCGGTTGATACCTCCACTCCGGCGGTCATGCGCGAAACCGCACGGCTCGGAGCGGGCTTGATCAATGATGTGCGCTCGCTGCGCCGAGACGGTGCCCTGGATGCGGCAGCCGCCACCGGATTGCCGGTGTGTCTGATGCATATGCTCGGTGAGCCGGGCGATATGCAGGATAATCCGCACTACGAGGACGTGACTAAAGAGGTCTGCGAGTTTCTCGCTGAGCGTATGGCCCAGTGTGCGTTGGTGGGAATCCCTGCTGAGCGGATTATTCTTGATCCGGGGTTTGGGTTCGCAAAAACCTTGCAGCACAATCTAAGCTTGTTCAAACATATGGAAGACCTGCATGCCTTGGGGCGGCCCTTGTTGGTTGGGGTTTCGCGAAAGAGCATGATAGGTCAGGCCTTGAATCGCCCGGTTGGAGAACGCCTGTTTGGTGGTCTGGCGCTCGCGGCGCTGGCTTCGGCCAAGGGTGCGCGTATATTGCGCGTCCATGATGTAGCCGAAACAGTGGACGTGGTGCGGATGATCGCCGCAGTGGAATCAGCCGAATAAGAATGATGGAGCACTTATGAGCAAAAAATACTTTGGCACCGACGGTATCCGTGGTCGGGTCGGTGAATACCCGATAACTCCTGATTTCATGCTCAAGCTCGGTTGGGCTGCAGGCATGGCGTTCCGCAAAATGGGCGCCTGCAAGGTGCTGGTTGGCAAGGACACCCGGATCTCCGGTTACATGTTTGAGTCCGCGCTCGAGGCTGGTCTGACGTCGGCAGGTGCTGACGTGATGCTGTTGGGCCCGATGCCAACGCCGGCGATCGCTTACCTGACGCGTACCTTTCATGCTGAAGCCGGTATTGTGATCAGTGCCTCGCACAATCCTCATGATGACAACGGCATCAAGTTCTTCTCCGGAAAGGGCACCAAGCTGCCGGATGAAGTCGAACTGATGATTGAAGAGTTGCTCGACACCCCGATGACCGTGGTTGAGTCGAGCAAGATCGGCAAAGTTTCGCGAATCAACGATGCCTCTGGCCGCTATATCGAATTCTGCAAGAGCAGCGTGCCGACCGGTACCAACTTCGCCGGCCTGAAAATCGTGATCGACTGCGCTCACGGCGCGACCTACAAGGTTGCACCTAGCGTGTTCCGCGAGTTGGGTGCCGAAGTCGTTGTGCTTTCTGCTCAGCCAAACGGCTTGAACATCAATGACAATTGCGGTTCGACCCATATGGGGCAGTTGCAGGCTGCGGTATTGGCCGAACACGCCGATCTGGGTATTGCCTTTGACGGTGACGGTGATCGCGTCTTGATGGTCGACCACACAGGCGCCATCGTAGATGGTGACGAGTTGCTGTACATCATCGCCCGCGATCTGCATGAGCGCGACAAGCTGCAAGGCGGCGTGGTTGGTACATTGATGAGTAACCTTGGGCTCGAATTGGCCCTGGCGGATCTGTCGATTCCTTTCGTGCGTGCCAACGTTGGCGACCGTTATGTGATCGCTGACTTGCTGGAGCGTAACTGGTTGGTAGGCGGTGAGAACTCGGGTCATATCGTCTGCTTCAATCACACCACCACAGGTGATGCGATCATCGCGGCGTTGCAGGTGCTGATGGCGCTGAAAACGCGCTCGGAAGGACTTGCTCAGGCCCGTCAGGCGCTGCGCAAGTGCCCTCAGGTGCTGATCAATGTCCGGTTCGGTGGGGGCGCGAGTCCGCTCGACCATCCGGCGGTCAAGGAAGCCAGCGACCGTGTTACCCAGGCTATGGCCGGCCGCGGGCGCGTGTTGTTGCGCAAGTCCGGGACGGAGCCGTTGGTGCGCGTGATGGTTGAAGGCGAGGACGAAACACAGGTCCGTGGCTACGCCGAAGAGCTGGCAAAACTGGTTACTGAAGTTTCTGCCTGAATTCGGCTTGCCAGCCATGATTGTGTTGGGTAACATCTGCGCCCACTTTGACCGACGAGGTACAGCATGCGTCGCCCTATGGTAGCTGGTAACTGGAAGATGCACGGTACCCGCGCCAGCGTCGCTGAGCTGATCAATGGCCTTCGTCATCTGGCCTTGCCGAGCGGTGTTGATGTAGCGGTATTCCCGCCTTGCTTGCATATCAATCAAGTGATTGATGGCTTGAACGGCAAGTCGATTTCGGTCGGCGCGCAGAACTCTGCGGTGGAAGCCATGCAAGGTGCACTGACCGGTGAAATCGCGCCGAGTCAATTGGTGGATGCAGGTTGTTCCCTGGTTCTTGTCGGGCATTCCGAGCGCCGCCAGATTATGGGCGAGCAGGACGGTGTGCTGATTCGCAAGTTCGCAGCGGCGCAGGCATGTGGCTTGATCCCGGTGTTGTGCATAGGGGAAACCCTTGAGCAGCGCGAAGCCGGTAAAACTCTAGAGGTTGTCGGGCGTCAGCTAGGCAGTATCATAGAGGAGCTGGGTGTAGGTGCCTTTGCAAATGCAGTAATTGCTTACGAGCCAGTCTGGGCTATTGGCACTGGGCTGACTGCTTCGCCGCAACAAGCGCAGGATGTGCATGCAGCCATTCGCGCTCAGTTGGCGGCAGAGAATTCTGAGGTCGCACAAGGTGTGCGGCTTCTATACGGCGGCAGCGTGAAGGCGGCCAATGCGGTCGAACTGTTCGGCATGCCGGATATCGATGGGGGGCTCATTGGTGGAGCTTCCCTGAATGCAGATGAGTTCGGTGCGATTTGTCGCGCCGCGGGAAACTGAAAAAATGCTGGAAACAGTCGTAGTCGTTTTTCATCTGCTGGGTGCATTGGGCGTAGTTGCTCTGGTATTGCTGCAGCAGGGTAAAGGTGCGGATGCTGGCGCGTCTTTCGGAGCAGGTGCTTCAAATACTGTGTTCGGAAGCCAAGGTTCCTCTACCTTTCTTAGTAAGTTTACTGCTATACTTGCCGCCGGTTTCTTCATAACCAGCTTAGGGTTAGGTTACTTTGCTAAAGAGAAAGCTCAGCAGCTGACTCAAGTAGGTTTGCCAAACCCGGCAGTGTTGGAAGTTCCAAAGCAACAACCGGCTTCTGATGATGTACCGGTGCTTCAAGAGCAAAAGTCGGCTACTCCAGCGACTGACGTGCCTCCAGCTCAAGAGCAAAAGTAAGAAGGGTTTCAAACGTAGTATTGCCGAGGTGGTGGAATTGGTAGACACGCAACCTTGAGGTGGTTGTGCCCATAGGGTGTAGGGGTTCGAGTCCCCTTCTCGGTACCAATTATCAGGAGAGCCCGCTGTTGCGGGCTTTCTTGTAGGTGGAAGGTTACATTGACCCTGTCAGGGATCGGTCGTATACTTCCGCCCCAGCTTTGTCGCGGGGTGGAGCAGTCTGGTAGCTCGTCGGGCTCATAACCCGAAGGTCGTCGGTTCAAATCCGGCCCCCGCAACCAGTTTAAGGAGCCCCTTTTAAGGGGCTTTTTGTTAGCTGGACACTTTCTACGCCGCTGTTCGACGGCGTTTCAAGGATGGGCGTTTCGCCCATTTTTTTATTTTGCATAGCATGCACATACATGCACGAGGGGGTTCAGGTGTCGAGCAAGCTAGAAGAGTTGCAGGCCTTGTTGGCCCCGGTGGTCGTGGCCCTGGGCTATGAATGCTGGGGTATTGAGTTTTCGGCTCAAGGTCGCCACTCAATGTTGCGCGTTTATATTGATAAAGAGGGCGGTGTGCTGGTGGACGATTGTGCCATCGTCAGCCGTCAGATCAGCGGTGTCCTGGATGTTGAAGATCCAATCGCCGTTGAATACACCCTTGAAGTTTCCTCGCCTGGCATGGAACGCCCACTGTTCACTATTGAGCAGTTTGCAAAATTTGCCGGTGAACAAGTGAAGATCAAGCTGCGCTCGCCTTTTGAAGGACGACGCAACTTTCAGGGCCTTCTGCGCGGTGTAGAAGAGCAGGACGTCGTGGTGCAGGTAGAAGACCATGAGTTCCTGTTGCCGATCGATATGATCGACAAGGCCAACATTATTCCCAGTTTTGACTGAGACGCGGATCCCGCGGATCCAATGGCTTGCGAAAGGCGAGGCGTACGATGAGCAAAGAAGTACTGCTGGTTGTTGAGTCGGTATCCAATGAAAAGGGCGTACCGGCAAACGTAATTTTTGAAGCGCTGGAGCTGGCCCTGGCCACTGCTACCAAAAAGCGTTTCGAGGACGAAGTCGATCTGCGTGTGGAAATCAATCGCCACACCGGTGCTTACGAGACATTCCGTCGCTGGACGGTCGTCGAAGAAGCAGACCTGGATGATCCGGCCATCGAAACCTGGCCGAGCAAGGTTGCCGAAACGCACCCGGGCGCGCAGGTGGGTGATGTAGTCGAAGAGAAAATCGAATCCATCGAGTTCGGCCGCATTGCTGCACAGACTGCCAAGCAAGTCATCGTGCAGAAAGTTCGCGAAGCCGAGCGCGCTCAAGTCGTTGACGCTTATCGCGAGCGCCTGGGGGAAATCATCTCCGGCACCGTGAAGAAAGTGACCCGCGACAACGTGATCGTTGACTTGGGCAACAACGCTGAAGCGTTGCTGGCTCGTGAAGACATCATCTCTCGCGAAACCTTCCGGGTTGGCGTGCGCTTGCGTGCGTTGCTCAAGGAAATCCGCACCGAGAACCGCGGCCCGCAGCTGATCCTGTCGCGTACCGCGCCGGAAATGCTGATCGAGTTGTTCCGCATCGAAGTGCCGGAAATCGCTGAAGGCCTGATCGAAGTAATGGCAGCCTCCCGTGACCCGGGTTCGCGTGCCAAGATCGCGGTCCGCTCGAAAGACAAACGCATCGACCCGCAAGGCGCTTGCATCGGTATGCGCGGTTCGCGCGTCCAGGCAGTGTCGGGTGAGTTGGGCGGTGAGCGTGTGGATATCGTCCTGTGGGATGACAACCCGGCTCAGTTCGTAATCAACGCCATGTCCCCGGCTGAGGTTGCGGCGATTATCGTTGACGAAGATGCCCATGCAATGGACATCGCCGTTGGCGCAGACAATCTGGCTCAGGCCATCGGTCGCGGTGGTCAGAACGTGCGTCTGGCTAGCCAGTTGACTGGCTGGACCCTGAACGTGATGACCGAATCGGACATCCAGGCTAAGCAGCAAGCAGAAACCGGCGACATCCTGCGCAACTTCATCGACGAGCTGGAAGTCGACGAAGACCTTGCACAGGTGCTGGTAGATGAAGGCTTCACCAGCCTGGAAGAGATTGCCTACGTACCGTTGGAAGAAATGCTCAACATCGAAGGCTTTGACGAAGAAACCGTCAACGAGCTTCGCGCTCGCGCCAAGGATCGTTTGTTGACCAAAGCCATCGCTACTGAGGAAAAGCTGGCAGACGCCCATCCGGCCGAAGACCTGCTCTCGCTTGAGGGTATGGACAAGGATCTGGCGATGGAACTGGCGGTGCGCGGCGTAATTACCCGCGAAGACCTGGCCGAGCAGTCTATTGACGACCTGCTCGACATCGACGGCATTGACGATGATCGTGCCGGCAAGTTGATCATGGCCGCCCGAGCCCACTGGTTCGAGTAATTAGGCGCGGCCTGAGGAGAGAAGTGCATGACGCAAGTCACGGTGAAACAACTGGCCGATGAGGTCAAAACACCGGTAGAGCGCCTGTTGCAGCAGATGCGTGAGGCAGGTCTGCCGCACACCGCCGCCGATGAAGGTGTGAGCGATAGTGAGAAGCAGTCTTTGCTGACTCACTTGAAGAGCAGCCACAAGGCGAAAGTGGAAGAACCGCGCAAGATCACACTGCAGCGCAAAACCACCAGCACCCTGCGTGTTGCTGGCAGCAAAAGCATCAGCGTTGAAGTACGCAAGAAGAAAGTCTTCGTACAGCGCAGCCCGGAAGAAATTGAAGCCGAGCGCAAACGCGAACTGGAAGAACGTCGCGCAGTAGAAAATGCTGCTCGTCAGAAGGCTGAAGAAGAAGCCAAGCGTCGCGCCGAAGAAGAAGCGCGTCGCCAGCCTGCTGCTGCGCAATCCGCTACTAACGACGCCGTTGCAGCCCCTGCTGCAGTTGCCGAGCCAGTACGCGAAAGCGCGCCGGTTGTAGCCGCTGCTCCAGCACCGTCTGCTGACGTTCGCAACAAGCAGAACGAACAGCGCCGTCCGGACAAACCACGCGCCGACGATAACAATCGTCGTGGCAGTGGCGATGGTGAGCGCAAAAACGCTCCGCATCGTGCTTCGGTTAAAGAGAAAGCGCCTGCTCCACGCGTTGCCCCACGTACTACCGACGAAGAAAGCGATGGCTTCCGTCGTGGTGGTCGCGGCAAGGCCAAGCTGAAGAAACGCAACGCCCACGGTTTCCAGAGCCCAACCGGCCCTGTCGTGCGTGATGTGCAGATCGGCGAGACCATCACTGTTGGCGATCTCGCCAATCAGATGTCGGTCAAGGCTGCTGAAATCATCAAGTTCATGTTCAAACTGGGTACGCCAGCGACCATCAACCAGGTGCTTGATCAGGAAACTGCTCAACTGGTAGCCGAAGAACTGGGCCACAAAGTGACCCTGGTCAGCGACACCGCCCTGGAAGATTCCCTGGCCGAGTCCCTGAAGTTTGAAGGTGAGACGTTCTCCCGTGCGCCAGTCGTGACCGTAATGGGCCACGTTGACCACGGTAAGACGTCGCTGCTCGACTATATCCGTCGTGCCAAGGTAGCTGCAGGCGAAGCCGGCGGTATCACCCAGCACATCGGTGCGTACCACGTTGAAACTGATCGCGGCATGGTCACTTTCCTCGATACCCCGGGTCACGCCGCGTTTACCGCAATGCGTGCCCGTGGTGCCAAGGCGACTGACATCGTGATCCTGGTGGTTGCAGCGGACGACGGCGTAATGCCGCAGACCATTGAAGCGGTCCAGCACGCCAAGGCTGCCGGTGTTCCACTGGTTGTTGCAGTGAACAAAATCGACAAGCCGGGCGCTGATCTCGATCGCATCCGTAGCGAGCTGTCGGTTCACGGCGTGACTTCGGAAGAGTGGGGCGGCGACACCCCGTTCGTATCGGTTTCGGCGAAAGTCGGTACTGGCGTGGACGAGTTGCTCGAAGCTGTTCTGCTGCAAGCCGAAGTTCTGGAACTGAAAGCGACGCCTTCGGCTCCTGGCCGTGGTGTGGTGGTTGAATCGCGTCTCGACAAAGGTCGTGGCCCGGTTGCAACCGTTCTGGTTCAAGACGGTACCCTGCGCCAAGGCGACATGGTCCTGGTCGGTTCGAACTATGGCCGTGTACGCGCCATGCTCGACGAGAACGGCAAGCCGATCAAAGAAGCCGGTCCTTCCATCCCTGTCGAGATCCTCGGCCTGGACGGTACCCCGGACGCTGGCGATGAGATGAGCGTGCTGTCGGACGAGAAGAAAGCCCGTGAAGTGGCTCTGTTCCGTCAAGGCAAGTTCCGCGAAGTCAAACTGGCTCGCGCTCACGCCGGCAAGCTGGAAAACATCTTCGAAAACATGGGTCAGGCAGAGAAGAAGACGCTCAACATCGTCCTCAAATCCGACGTCCGTGGTTCGCTGGAAGCGTTGAACGGTGCCTTGAACGGCCTGGGTAACGACGAAGTGCAAGTGCGTGTTGTCGGTGGCGGCGTCGGTGGTATCACCGAGTCCGACGCTAACCTGGCACTGGCCTCCAACGCTGTACTGTTTGGCTTCAACGTGCGTGCCGATGCTGGCGCTCGCAAGATCGTCGAGCAGGAAGGTCTGGATATGCGTTACTACAACGTGATCTACGACATCATCGAAGACGTCAAGAAAGCCCTCACCGGTATGCTGGGCAGCGATGTTCGCGAGAACATCCTGGGTACCGCTGAAGTGCGTGACGTGTTCCGTTCGCCGAAGTTTGGCGCGATCGCCGGTTGCATGGTTATCGAAGGTGTTGTTCACCGTAACCGTCCAATCCGTGTACTGCGTGAAGACATCGTTATCTTCGAAGGCGAGCTGGAATCCCTGCGCCGCTTCAAGGATGACGCTTCCGAAGTACGTGCCGGCATGGAATGCGGTATCGGCGTGAAGAGCTACAACGACGTCAAAGTCGGTGACAAGATCGAAGTCTTCGAGAAGGTTCAGGTTGCTCGCAGCCTCTAACTCGCGTACTTCAAGGGCCACGCCAAGCCGCCGCATGCAAATGCGCGGCACCGCGTCAGGACTCTAAACGCAACGCCCGGTCTGGCTTTTGTCAGGCCGGGCGTTTGCCGCTTTCAGACCCCTCGGGTTTCACCGTGGGGCAGTAACAGGTAACAAGACATGGCAAAAGAATACAGCCGTACCCAACGTATCGGCGATCAGATGCAGCGTGAGCTGGCACAGCTGATCCGTCGTGAAGTCAAAGACCCGCGCGTCGGTCTGGTCACCATTACCGCTGTTGAAGTCAGCCGTGACGTCGGTCACGCCAAGATCTTCATCACCGTGATGGGCCAGGACAACGCCGAAGACATCGCGCAAAGCATCAAGGTGCTCAACTCAGCCGCCGGTTTCCTGCGCATGCAGTTGGCTCGTGAAATGAAGTTGCGCAGCGTTCCGCAGTTGCACTTCCACTACGACGAAAGCGTCGTGCGTGGCGCGCACCTGTCGGCCCTGATCGAGCGTGCGGTGGCTGAAGACAATCAGCACCCGGTAGCGGCTGAACCCGAAGACGCCAAGGAGTAATCGGTGGCTCAGGTCAAACGTATCCGTCGTAACGTCAGCGGTATCATTCTGCTCGACAAGCCATTGGGGTTCACCTCCAACGCCGCGTTGCAGAAGGTTCGCTGGCTGCTGAACGCCGAGAAAGCCGGTCACACCGGCAGTCTCGATCCGCTGGCCACCGGCGTGTTGCCGTTGTGCTTCGGTGAGGCCACCAAGTTCTCGCAATACCTGCTCGATTCCGACAAGGGTTACGAAACCCTGGCGCAACTGGGCAAGACCACCACCACGGCCGATGCCGAGGGTGAAGTTTTGCAGGAGCGTCCGGTGACCGTTGGTCGCGCAGATGTCGAAGCTGTTCTGCCGAAATTTCGCGGGCAAATCAGTCAGATACCGCCGATGTACTCGGCGCTCAAGCGTGATGGTCAGCCGCTGTACAAGCTGGCCCGTGCAGGCGAAGTAGTGGAGCGTGAACCGCGTTCTGTTACTATTGCGCGCTTGGAATTGCTGGCCTTTGAAGGTGATACTGCGCGGCTTGCGGTGGATTGCAGCAAAGGCACCTATATTCGCACCCTGGTGGAGGATATCGGTGAGCAACTCGGTTGTGGCGCTTACGTGGCTGAATTGCGACGTACCCAGGCCGGGCCTTTCACGCTGGCGCAGACGGTCACGCTTGAAGAGTTGGAAGCGGTACATGCCGAAGGCGGCAACGAAGCGGTCGACCGCTTCCTGATGCCATCGGACAGCGGCCTTCTGGATTGGCCACTGTTGCAGTTCTCGGAGCACAGTTCGTTCTACTGGCTTAACGGCCAACCGGTACGAGCCCCGGATGCACCGAAGTTCGGCATGGTACGGGTACAGGATCACAACGGTCGCTTCATCGGTATCGGTGAAGTGAGCGAAGACGGGCGCATCGCGCCACGTCGACTGATTCGGTCAGAATGACCGGACGAGGGTGGCTGTTAACAGGCACGGTCACTACTCATTTTTAGATACAGGGATTTGTCCCTGGCCTGTTGAAGCTGTTTCTTTGAAACAGTTTCCTGATAAAAGGATTGCCTCATGGCTCTCGACGTTCAAGAAAAAGCTCAAATCGTAGCTGACTACCAGCAAGCTGTTGGTGACACTGGTTCGCCAGAAGTGCAAGTTGCACTGCTGACCCACAACATCAACAAGCTGCAAGGTCACTTCAAGGCCAACGGTAAAGATCACCACTCCCGTCGTGGTCTGATCCGCATGGTTAACCAGCGTCGTAAGCTGCTGGACTACCTGAAAGGCAAGGATCTGGGTCGTTATCAGGCTCTGATCGGTCGCCTGGGTCTGCGTCGCTAATAAGCGATTGCGCTAGAGGTTGGTTGTCTGTCGTGCGCCAGTGGGTTTCCCGCTGGCACATGGCAGGCTCCCAGCCTCAAGTTTTATCTGGATAGTCGTTTTACCCTGGACAGGCGTTGGGCCGATTCCCGACATTGCCCAAGAATTTCGCAAGAAGACAAGTTCCCCAAGAGCCACAAAAGAAGGTAGGACACCGTGAACCCGGTAATCAAAAAATTCCAGTTCGGTCAGTCGACCGTTACCCTCGAGACTGGCCGTATCGCCCGTCAGGCCTCCGGCGCAGTATTGGTCACCGTTGACGACGACGTCAGCGTGTTGGTGACTGTGGTCGGCGCCAAGCAAGCCGATCCAGGCAAGGGCTTCTTCCCTCTGTCTGTTCACTACCAGGAAAAGACTTACGCTGCCGGTAAGATCCCTGGCGGTTTCTTCAAGCGTGAAGGCCGTCCTTCCGAGAAAGAAACCCTGACTTCCCGACTGATCGACCGTCCGATCCGTCCGCTGTTCCCAGAAGGCTTCATGAACGAAGTGCAGGTTGTCTGCACCGTCGTTTCCACCAGCAAGAAAACCGATCCGGACATCGCTGCGATGATCGGTACCTCGGCTGCGTTGGCTATCTCCGGTATTCCTTTCGATGGCCCGATCGGCGCTGCCCGCGTTGCGTTCCACGAAAGCACTGGCTACCTGCTGAACCCGACTTACGAACAACAGAAAGCTTCGAGCCTGGACATGGTCGTTGCCGGTACTTCGGAAGCCGTGTTGATGGTTGAATCGGAAGCCAAAGAGCTGACCGAAGACCAGATGCTGGGCGCGGTACTGTTTGCTCACGACGAGTTCCAGGTGGTGATCAACGCCGTCAAGGAACTGGCCGCCGAAGCTGCCAAGCCGACCTGGACCTGGGCTCCACAGCCAGAAGCCACTGCTCTGCTGGGCGCTATCCGTGCCGAGTTCGGCGACGCGATCTCCCAGGCTTACACCATCACCATCAAGGCCGACCGTTACGCTCGCCTGGGTGAGCTGAAAGACCAGGTGGTTGCCAAGCTGTCCGGTGAAGAAGGCCAGCCTTCGTCCAGCGAAGTCAAAGCCGCTTTCGGCGAAATCGAATACCGCACCGTTCGCGAAAACATCGTAAACGGCAAGCCACGTATCGACGGTCGCGACACCAAGACCGTACGTCCTTTGAACATCGAAGTCGGTGTTCTGCCAAAGACTCACGGTTCGGCGCTGTTCACCCGTGGCGAAACCCAGGCGCTGGTTGTTGCAACACTGGGCACCGCCCGTGACGCACAGCTGCTGGACACCCTGGAAGGCGAGAAAAAAGACCCGTTCATGCTGCACTACAACTTCCCTCCGTTCTCGGTAGGTGAGTGTGGTCGCATGGGTGGCGCTGGTCGTCGCGAAATCGGTCACGGCCGTCTGGCCCGTCGTTCGATTGCAGCCATGCTGCCTGCTGCCGACGTGTTCCCGTACACCATTCGTGTTGTGTCGGAAATCACCGAATCCAACGGTTCGAGCTCGATGGCTTCCGTTTGCGGCGCTTCCCTGGCTCTGATGGACGCCGGCGTTCCGATGAAGGCACCGGTTGCCGGTATCGCCATGGGTCTGGTTAAAGAAGGCGAGAAGTTCGCCGTCCTGACCGACATCCTGGGTGACGAAGACCACCTCGGCGACATGGACTTCAAAGTAGCCGGTACCGCCAAAGGTGTTACCGCGCTGCAGATGGACATCAAGATCAAAGGCATCACCGAAGAAATCATGGAAATCGCTCTGGGCCAAGCCCTGGAAGCGCGCCTGAACATCCTCGGTCAGATGAACCAGATCATTGGTCAGTCCCGCACCGAGCTGTCGGAAAATGCTCCGACCATGATCGCGATGAAAATCGACACCGACAAAATCCGTGATGTCATCGGTAAAGGCGGCGCGACCATTCGTGCGATCTGTGAAGAGACCAAGGCTTCGATCGACATCGAAGACGACGGCTCGATCAAGATCTTCGGCGAAACCAAGGAAGCGGCTGAAGCAGCACGTCAGCGCGTTCTGGGCATCACCGCAGAAGCTGAAATCGGCAAGATCTACGTTGGTAAGGTTGAGCGCATCGTCGACTTCGGCGCATTCGTAAACATCCTGCCTGGCAAGGACGGTCTGGTACACATCTCGATGCTGAGCGATGCTCGCGTTGAGAAAGTGACCGACATCCTGAAAGAAGGCCAGGAAGTGGAAGTACTGGTACTGGACGTGGACAACCGCGGCCGTATCAAACTGTCCATCAAAGACGTAGCAGCGGCCAAGGCTTCGGGCGTTTAATCACCCCCCGCTTGATTGCTTCAACGTTATAAAAAATGCCCCGCAGTGAAAGCTGCGGGGCATTTTTTTGTCTGTGAAACAGGGTGTGAAGTTGCTGGCTATCGAACCCGGTGCTAGGTTTAGCCCACCGCCCGTGTAGCTCAGCCGGTAGAGCAGCGCACTCGTAACGCGAAGGTCGCAGGTTCGATTCCTGTCTCGGGCACCATTCCCCCCTGTTATTTCACCTTTCTGCTCAAATCTTCCACGGTGCGTTTCAGCTGATCCAGTTGGTTGTCCTGATCGCTGACTTCCCGCTTAAGGCTGGACAGGTCGCTGGAGCTTGAGCTGGAACTCGATCCGGCGCTGCGCTTGAGTTCTTCCACCTGGCTGGCAAGCCGTTTCAGGTCGTTTTCCTGTTCGTTGACGGTACGCTTGAGGTCGTTCACTTCGCTGGAGCTTGAACTGGAGTTCGAGCCGCCGCTGCTGCGCTTCAGATCGTCCATCTGACTGGCGAGCTTTTTCAGACCGTTTTCCTGTTCGCTCACCGCGCGTTTCAGATCACTCACTTCGCTTGAGCTAGAGCTTGCGCTTGAGCTGGAATTCGAGCTGCTGCTGCGCTTGAGGTCGTCTATCTGGCTGGCGAGCTTTTTAAGTCCGTTGTCCTGTTCGCTGACCGTACGCTTGAGGTCGCTGACTTCGCTGGAACTGGAGCTGGAATTCGAGCTGCTATTGCGTTTGAGTTCGTCCACAGCCTTGGCAAGGTTTACCAAACCGGTGTTCTGTTCGCTGACCGTGCGTTTCAGGTCGTTCACTTCGCTGGCGCTGGCGCTGGAACTGGAGCTCGAACCACTGTTGCGTTTGAACTCGTCCATGGCCTTGGCGAGGTTTTTCAGCGCCGTGTCCTGATCACTGACGGTGCGCTTGAGTTTATCCACTTCGCTGGCAGTCGAATTCGAACCGGACACCGTGTTCTTTTTCAACTCTTCGATGAGCCGCGCCTGTGTACTGACGGTTTTCTTCAGCTCTTCAAGATCTGCCGTATCGGTTTTAACCATTCTTTGTAATTTTTCCACGTCTTCGATACTGAGGCCTGATTTGACCATCACGTCTGTGCCGTAATAGTTGTGGAAAACCAAAAATTTATCGGAAGAGTTTGCGCTGTCGAATTTGTACTCCAGACCGGCTTGAGCCGAATCGGGCATTGCCAGGCTGCCGAGAAGAAGGGCAGCCATGCCGGTTGCAAACAGGGTAGATGGAAGCTTGGGAAAATTGCGCATCACCGGTTCCTTGTGAAGTGCCTAGCTGGCACATCGCTATGACTTTACCTTTTGAACGTTGTTCCTGGGTAGCGAAGGAAAATTTTCAGAAAGGCCGATCAACGGTTTTTTTGTAGATTTGATGTAAAAGTCCATATAAATCGTCGACCAAACGTCCTATATTCGGACGTTGCACACGTACCACTTCTGCAGTTTTCAGATGATCCCCGAATGGTTCTGAAGGCCAGACAAACCGGGCTTCACACGGTTTTTTGCGTCAGAGAGATCCTTGATGATCCAGATCCATCTTCCATTCCCCAGATCAGCGAGAACGCCATGACCGTTAAAGAATTGACCCAAGAAGCCAGACACGAAGAAGCGCTTAAAAAGTACCTGCTTGAATCACCCCAGCTAGCGGAAGAGATCAAGGACCTGCCCGCCGACGATCAGAAAGACCAGATCCAGTGGGCGTTCGAGGATGAGGCGGAGTCCCAGGGCTTGCAGCCATGGGAACTGACGCTCAAGTACACCTCGACCCCTGAAGAGTTCGAGGCTGCGCGCCTGGTGCTGCACAAGGAGGCGGCCGAGGTGTTGGGCGTCGAGTGGGAAGAGTACTGCGAGATGAACAATCTGGTGGTTTGAGAGCAGCTTCAGGCTTCAGGCTTCAAGCGGTAAGCTGCAAGTAAAAGCAAAACTGCTTGAAACTTGGAGCTTGCCGCTCGAAGCTGCGTTTTAGAGGCTTAAGCGCATCGACAGGTCGACAGCCTTCACATCCTTGGTCATCGCACCAATCGAAATGTAATCCACCCCGGTTTCGGCGATCGGCAGCAGCGTGTTTTCGTTGATACCACCGCTGGCTTCCAGTTTCGCCTTGCCCGCGTTCAGGCGCACGGCTTCACGCATGTCATCCAGGCTCAACTCATCGAGCATGATGATGTCGGCACTCGCCGCCAGGGCTTCTTTCAATTCCACCAGGCTTTCCACTTCAATCTCGACCGGCTTGCCCGGGGCGATCTTGTGCGCGGCGTTGATGGCCTCAGGAATGCCACCGCAGGCGGCGATGTGGTTTTCCTTGATCAGGAAGGCGTCGTACAGGCCGATGCGGTGGTTGTGGCAACCGCCGCAGGTCACGGCGTACTTCTGCGCCAGACGCAGCCCTGGCAGGGTTTTACGGGTGTCGAGCAGCTTCACCTGGGTCTCGGCGACAAAATCCGCCAGGTATTGCGCGCGCGTGGCCACGCCCGAGAGCAATTGCAGGAAATTCAGTGCGCAGCGTTCGCCGGTCAGCAGCGAGCGTGCCGGGCCCTCGAGGTGAAACAGCGCCTGATTGGGTTTCACCCGTTCGCCGTCACGCACCTGCCAGTGCACCGCGACCCGTGGATCGAGTTGCCGGAAAACGGCATCGACCCATGCGGTGCCGGCAATGACCGCGGCGTCGCGGGTGATGATGGTGGCTTTTGCCAGGCGTTCGGCCGGGATCAGCTGTGCGGTGATGTCGCCGCTGCCGATGTCTTCGAGCAACGCACGGCGCACGTTGGCTTCGATTTCGGCGGTCAAATCGGCGAGACGTAGATTCGGCATAACGGGCTCCACAAACAAAGTGGCCCGATTATAGGGCCATGGCGCGAGGCAACCCAAGGCATCAGAGGCGTTCCCCTCACCTGCAAACCTGCATTTGGTCGATTCCCTTGAATCATCGGCACTAAGTCAACGTCTTTCCTATGCGTCTATTTCGATACGTAGCACAGAGTCTGCTGGTACACGGGAGCGCTTTTGCAAGATAATCCGCCTTGCTTTTGACGTCATGGCTTTGACGTTCGTTTGGATTTACGACTATTCGCAGAATCACCGTTTCAGGAGGCTTGGATGCACAACGACGGGAATGTAGTGCCTTTGCACAAGGCGGCTACCGGTCAGGCGACGCAATCGCCGCTCGCCCGCCTGCCTGTGATTCTGCTTCAGGTTCGCGACAAGGCCACTCAACAGCTCAGGCATGGCTTGCAGGAGCTGTTTGATAACGCCGACGACACGCTGTTCGAAATGGCTGATCGGGCCCGCAGCGATGTCGAGCAGAACCTCTTTTTCGAAGCCATGCGCGACTTGCGACTCAAGCGAAAAAGCATCGAACGCGGTTTTCTCGAACACTTCTTCGAGGCGTTCGTCAGTCTCTCGCAGCACGACAGCGCCCAGGCGGCCTTGCCTCAGGCATTGGCATTTGAAACCGATGCATTGCCCAATGACGATCTGGAACGCAGCGTCGCGGTGGACGCCATGGTCAGCAAAGTGCTGAGCCGCGACGGGTTCGCTCTTGACCAACTGACAGCCCGACTCAGTGCTTTGCTGGGCAAGGCGCTGGACGATGAGCACAACCCGCTAGGGCCTGCGCGGCTCTGCGAGTATTTCTTGCAGGCCTGGCGCAACCTGGGGGTGGAGATCAAGGTCAAGCTGATCATTCTCAAACTATTCGATCGCTACGTGCTCAGCAGCACTGATCAGCTGTACGCCGAAGCCAATCAACTGCTCATCGCGACCGGCGTGTTGCCCGACCTCAAGCCCGCTCCCACGCGGCGAGCCAGCGATCATGCCGCCGCCAGCGCCTATGCCGAACCGATCGAAGTCGGCATCCACTCGGGCCATGCACCGGTCGACGATGGCGTGCAGGAAGTCTTTGCCGCGTTGCAGGAGCTGCTGCTACACGTGCGCGGCAGTGTCGCGCCGACCCTCGAAGCCAGTGCCCAGACACAGCCCATTTCCACCCGAGACCTGTTGCGCCTGCTCTCGCACTTGCAGCAATACGTGCCGGCGCTGGCGACCCAGGACGACTTCGATCTGCGTAACCAGCTCGAACAGCTGCTAACCCGGGTCAGCGTCAAAAGCGGCAAGTCGCGCGTGGTCGGCGTGGCTGACGAAGACGTGATCAACCTGATCGCCATGCTCTTCGAATGCATCCTTGATGACCGCAACCTGCCTGACTCCCTCAAGGCGCTGATTGGTCGGTTGCAGATTCCGATGCTCAAAGTGGCGGTGCTCGACAAGAGCTTCTTCAGCCGGGCCAGCCACCCGGCCCGGCGTCTGCTCAACGAAATCGCTGCCGCCGCGATGGGCTGGGGGGAGTGCGATGACCACGAGCGTGACAGCCTGTACCTGCGCATCGAGCAAGTGGTCCAGCGTCTGTTGAACGACTTTGTTGATGATCCGGCGATCTTTTCCGAATTGCTGGCGGATTTTCTCGCCTTCACCAGTGATGAGCGCCGCCGCAGCGAACTGCTGGAACAGCGTACCCGTGACGCCGAGGAAGGCCGCGCCAGGACCGAACTGGCTCGCCAGCGTGTCGAGCAGGCGCTGAATCAGGCGTTATTGGGCAAAGTGCTGCCCCAGGCTGTGGTGGTCTTCGTGCAGGAGGCCTGGAGCAAAGTGCTGTTGTTGACCTGCCTCAAACATGGTGATGCGTCGGCGCAATGGCAGGCCGATGTGCAGACTATGGAGCAATTGATCTGGAGCGTGCAGCGCCATGACGAGCCCGATGCCGGCCTGCGTTTGTTGGCGCTGGTGCCCGGGCTGCTGAAGGCCTTGCGCGACGGATTGAGCAGCTCGGCGTTCGATCCGTTCGCCACCAGTGAGTTTTTCAGTGAGCTGGAAACCTTGCACGTGCAACTGTTCGAGCGCCCGGGTCAGGCGGCTGAACAACCCGTCGACCCGCCGGTAATGGTCGAAGTGTTGCAGCAAATCGTGCTGCACACGGCGGACGAAGGCCTGGCCGATTTGGTGTCTGTGCGGTTGCCGGCGGACGATGCCGGTTTGCTTCAGGTCGATCAACTGCGTCCGGGCTGCTGGGTCGAGTTTCAGGAAGACGATGAAAACACCCTGCGTTGCAAGCTGGCAGCGATCATCGATTCCACCGGCAAATACATCTTTGTCGACCGCACGGGAATGAAAGTGCTGGAGCGCAGCCGCACCGGCCTGGCCCTGGAATTTCGCCGTGGCGCGGTGCGGGCGCTGGACGATACCTTGCTGTTCGACCGGGCCCTGGAGTCGGTGCTGGGCAATCTGCGGCGTCTCAATCGCGGCAAGTGATCGCGCCCCGAGGGCCTATCGCGGCATACTGGGCGCCAACACAGTCGTCGTTGAAGGAACCTGTATGCAGTTGGACCCCGCGAGCGGTTGGTGTCAGGGCGTGCGTGTATGCCGCTCGCCCAACTTCAATGCGCGCCCCTCGGGCGAAATTTCCCTGCTGGTGATCCACAACATCAGCCTGCCGCCAGCGCAGTTCGCCACCGGCAAGGTGCAGGAATTTTTCCAGAATCGTCTGGATGTCACGGAGCATCCCTATTTTGCAGGTATTGCTGACCTGCGGGTGTCTGCGCACTTTCTGATCGAACGTGACGGCACCGTCACTCAGTTTGTCTCTTGTCTTGAGCGCGCCTGGCACGCCGGTGTCTCGAGTTTCGAGGGGCGGGAGACCTGCAACGATTTTTCTGTGGGCATCGAACTTGAGGGCACGGATGATCTTCCGTTCGAGGACGCCCAGTATCAGGCGTTGACGACTCTGACCCGACAACTGCAAAGCACCTTTACGGCGATCACGGCGCAACGCATCTGCGGGCATAGCGACATCGCACCGGGGCGCAAGACGGATCCGGGACCCGCGTTCGACTGGGCACGCTACCGCGCCGCCTTGGCAAAAGCCGCTTTGGAACAAGAGGAACAACGATGAGTTTTCTGGTGTTGCTGTTGGCCGTCTGGATCGAGAAATTCTCGGCCTTGCGCCATCGGGTCCAACGTGACGGCGGTTGGGTGCGTGAACTGAACAAGCTTGAAGTCAGCCCGCGCCTGATTGATCGGCCATGGCTGGTATTGGTGGTGCTGGTGTTGTTGCCGGTGGCGCTGCTGGGTTTGTTGCTGGTGGTGCTTGAACCGGTGGCCTACGGGTTGCTGGCATTGCCGGTGCACCTGCTGGTGGTGATTTACAGTCTGGGTCGCGGCGATTTGCTGGCTGGCCTGGGACCGTTTCGCGATGCCTGGCGCCGGGAAGACCTGCAAGCCGCCGCCCATGTGGCGAAGCGCGACGTGGACATCTGCGCCGATAGCGGCGAGCAACTGCTTGAGCGGGTCGAAGGGCATTTGCTGTGGGAGGCGTACCAGAGCTTTTTCGCGGTGATTTTCTGGTACTTCGTGCTGGGCCCGGTCGCCGCACTGAGCTACCGGCTGCTGGCGCTGGCTGAAGAGCACGGGCAGAACCCTGCTGTGGTCGAGCGCGCTGCACAGTTGCGTCATGCGTTTGATTGGGTGCCGGTGCGTCTGTTGGCGGCCAGTTTCGCGCTGGTCGGAAATTTTGTCGCGGTCAGCCGCGTCATGCTGCATGAACTGCTGAACTGGAACATCAGCGCTGCCCAGTTGATCGAGAAAGTTGGCCTGGTGGCTGGCGAAATTCCTGCACCGGTCGTCGGACCGGACGGTATCAACAGCCTGGACCGGATCTGGGAATTGCTGCTGCGAGCGGCGGTGCTCTGGTATGCAGGTTTTGCGTTGTGGACGGTCCTTCCGTAAACCAACGGCTGTCTTGCGTGAACATCTTTGTGGAGAGGGGGCTTGCTCCCGCTGGGCGCGCAGCGCCCTCAAACGGCCAGGCGAATATGTCAGGAAAACCCGCTCGCCTGCATTGCGTCTGCTTCGCAGACGAGCGGGAGCAGGCTCCCTCGCCACAAGATGATCATCGATCTCAAGTCCGGCGATCTGCCGTTAACCTTAAGTTACAAAACCCTCAGCCGATTTAAGCTATACAGGGATAGCGCTGAATAGTGGCTATCTGCCGTCGACCCGCGCCTGCCAATAAAAATAAGAATCAAAAGGGAGACTTCCAGTGAAGAGCTTGCTCTATCCCGCCGTCGCGCTGATGAATCGCCTGAGCTTCGGCATGAAGTTCAGCCTGATCAGTGTGCTGTTCCTCGTGCCGATGCTGGTGACCAACTTCTATCTGGTCCGCGACTCCTATCGTGAATTCCAGGGCACACAAGTCGAGCTGCAAAGCCTCGACCTGCTCGGCAGCAGCCTGACCCTGCGGCGTGATCTGGAAACCCTGAACAACCTGGTGCAAATCAACGTCACCCTTGGCCAGTCCGGCAAGGCCGGTAATGTCGAGACGAAGATCAGCACTCTGGAGCAAAGTGTTCTGGCCCGCCTGCAAGGGCTGACGGCGATGACCACTGATCCGGAGCAGATCACGGTTTTCGATGGCAAGCGCGATGAAATGATCGCGGCGTTCAAGGCCCAGCAAGCGGAAAACTCCCTGCAAAGCAAAAGTGGGATGATCGGCAAGTTGCTCGGCAGCGCGCAGATTTTCAGCCAGATCATCGCCAGTCAAGCCGGCCTGAGCCGCGATACCCAGAGCGACATGCGTCAGCTCAGCGAACTCATTACCAACGTCACTCCGCCTGTGACGCAGATCCTGGGCGACGGCCGGGCGATGGGTTCCTATTCGCTTGGGCAAGGTTTTCTGAATTCGTCGTCGAGCACCCGATTTGATGAGCTGCTGGCGCAGATCGAAAAGCTCCAGGGCGAATACGGTCTGAAGCTCAATGATGCATTGGGTTCCAGCAAAGCGGCGCGTGACACCCTGGCCGCCCAGGCCGAGAGCAGCAAGGCCTCGCTGAAAAAGGCCAGTGAACTGTTCGAAGAACAGGTGGTGATGGCCGACACCCTCGATGCGCCATGGCAGGCCTTTTACGACCAGGTCACCGGCCTGATGGACCAGACCTACCAACTCAACGAAGCCACCCTGGCATTCCTCGGCACCCAGTTGCAGCAGCGACTGGAGCAGAACCGCACCCATATGGTCTTGCAGGCCGTGGCGCTGTCGGTGGTGTTTGTGTTGATTTTCTACCTCTACGGCGGCTTCTACGCCTCGACCCGCACCACCCTCAAACGTCTGGGCGCGACGCTGGACAAAGTTGCAGCGGGCGACATGACCGTCACTTTCCGGGCCGAAAGCCGCGACGAGTTGGGCGAGTTGGGCGAGGTGTTCAACGGCACCGTGAAGAAAATCCATGACCTGATCGAGCGCGTAGGCCAGACCGTCAATGAGGTCGAGCGCCAGGCCGGACAAGTCGAAAGTGTCTCTGCCCAAAGCAACCAGGCGGTGGCGGGGCAGCGTTCGCAGATCGAGCAGGTCGCCACGGCCATGAACCAGATGTCTGCCACCTCCCTTGAGGTGGCGCGCAGTGCCGCCGCAGCAGTCAGCAGTGCCCACAGCGTCAACGACGAAACCATCAGCGGTCGCGGCCTGGTGGCGTCCCAGCAGGGCAGCATCGCGCAACTGGCCAGCGAGATCGATCAGTCGGTGCGGGTGGTCAACCAATTGGCCAGCGACAGTCAATCCATCAGCCGCGTGCTGGAAGTGATCAAAAGCATCGCCGAGCAGACCAACCTCCTGGCGCTCAACGCCGCGATCGAAGCCGCTCGGGCCGGTGAGCAAGGGCGTGGTTTTGCGGTGGTGGCCGATGAGGTCAGGACCCTGGCCAAGCGTACCCAGCAATCGACCGAAGAAATCGAGCAGATGATCACCAAGCTCCAGAATGGTGTCGGCGCGGCGGTGAAAGCCATGGGCGTCAGCCATCAGGTGGCCGATGGCACCGTCGGGCAGTCGGAAAAGGTCCAGCAAGCGCTGGAAAACATCCTCGGTGCCGTCGGCATGATCGTCGACCAGAACCAACAGATCGCCGCCGCGGTGGAGCAGCAGACGGCAGTGGCCCACGACATCGACCAGAACATCGTCGAGATCAACCGCGCGGGTGAACGTACCGCCGAAGGGGCGCACCAGACCGAGGATGCCAGTCGAGCATTGTCGGCCCAAGTGTTGGAACTCAAACAACTGATCAGCGCGTTCCGGGTCTGACGACACACAAGGATCAAATGTGGGAGCAGGTTTTTGTGCAGGGCTGATTTACCAGTTGAACAACTTGCAGGCATTGGCCGTGCTCGCGGCCGCCAATCGCTCGGGACTGGTCGCCATGATGCCGGCCAGCGCCGAGCAAATCGCCGGCAGGTGCGCCGGGCTGTTGCGTTGACCGGGAAACATGGCGGGCGCCATGTCCGGTGAATCGGTTTCCAGCACCACTGATTCCAGGGGCAGGTCAGCGAGGACGCGGTGCATGCGCAGCGCCTGCGGCCAGGTCGCGGCGCCGCCCAGGCCCAGTTTGAAACCGAGCTTGATGTATTCGCGCGCCTCTTCCTTGCTGCCGGCGAAGGCATGAATGATGCCCGCGCGTTTCAATCGAAACCGTTTGAGCGTGGCAATCACCGCGGCATGGCTGCGCCGCACATGAATCAGCGCCGGAAGATTGAAGTCCACCGCCAGTTGCAGTTGCGCGTCGAACAAGGCCTGCTGGCGCTCACGGTCGAGGGTTTCGATGAAGTAATCCAGACCGATCTCGCCCACGGCACACAATTGCCGATGACCCGCCAGGCGGGTCAGCCAGTCACCGAGTTCGAGTAAATCGTCAGGGCGATGCTGGTCCAGGTACACCGGGTGCAAACCGAGCGCCGCATGCAGGTCGGGGTCGCTCTGCACCAAGTCCCAGACCCGCTGCCAATTGCCCTGATAAACCCCCAGCACCACCATCCGCCGTACCCCGAGGGCGCGGCTTTCGGCGAGCAGTGCCGTGCGGTCCTCGTCGAAGTCCGGAAAATCCAGATGAGTGTGGCTGTCAATCAGCTCCACGGTTCAGTCCTGGCGAATACGCTGCTTGAAGGTCCGCGCGATGGCTTGCACGCCGGGTTGGTAGTCGGACTGCTCGATGGCGGCCAGCGCCAGCGCCAGGGCCTTGTCGGCAATCAACTGATGCTGCTGGGCCATGGCGTTGACCGGCAGCGGCAAGAAGTCCAGCAACTGCGTGTCGCCGAAGGTGCCTAGGCGCAGCGGACGGGTTTTCAGCGGGAAGTCGTGCAAGGCATCGAACACGCCTTGAAGCAGCACGTAAGACGTGGTCACCAGCGCATCCGGCAAATGCCCAAGGCGCTGTAACAATTCCTCCATCAACTGCTTGCCGCACTCACGGCTGAACGATTCGCCGTGCTCGATCAGCACGTCGCCTTTGAACCCGCTTAACGCCTCCTTGAACCCGGCGGCACGTTCCTGGCTGATGCTCAGCTCGGGGCGGGCACCGATCAGCGCGATTTGCTTGGGCAGCGGGTCGAGCAGACTGCGGGTCAGTTGCAGGCTGGCCTCGCGATCATCGCTGATCACCGAACAGAAATGCTCAGGCTCCATCACCCGGTCGATGGCGATGATCGGAATGCCTTTGGCCTGCAACAGACGATAACTGTCATCACCGGCCGGCAGGCAACTGGCGACGATCAAGGCATCACAGCGCCGGGCGCGGAACAGTTGCAGCAATTGCCGCTCACTGTCCGGCGCATCGTCGGAACTGGCGATCAGCAATTGATAACCGCGCGCCCGGGCGCCTTGCTCGAGCAGTTTGGCGATTCTTGCGTAACTGGGGTTTTCCAGGTCCGGCAGAATGAAGCCCAAAGTGCGGGTGTGCCGACTGCGCAGCCCCGCCGCCTGAGGGTTGGGCGTGAAGCCATGTTGTTCGACGACCGCACGAACGCGCTCGACGGTGGCACTGCTGATACGTTGCTGCTCGGCCTTGCCATTAATGACATAACTGGCGGTGGTAACGGACACACCGGCCAACTGTGCGATATCACTGAGTTTCAACTCGGGATTTCCTTGTTTGTTCGAGCTTGCCCCGACATTTTCGACAATCCTACCCGATTCGGGCAGACGACCATTGTCGCAACGCTTCCGACAAGTTGGACTTCAAGGATGGGACATAATCGAGTAACGTGCCAATCATTCTAGATTAAACGTTTCAGCAAGCGTATTTTCTACGTTATAAGCGCATTTGGCCGGTTCTGCCGTGAAACCGCCAAAAATGATGACGAAGCGCCTAAGCTGGAATCATCCAAAACAATACCTGGCGCCCACAGACGCCAAAAAGGAGAAAGCATGCTCGAGCTCACCATAGAGCAGATATCCATGGGCCAGTCGGCTGTGGATAAGTCCGAAGCCTTGCAATTACTGGCCGGGCATCTGGTCACCGATGGCCTGGTGGCCGAGGGTTATCTCGCCGGTTTGCAGGCCCGGGAAGTCCAGGGCTCGACCTTTCTCGGTCAAGGTATTGCCATCCCTCACGGTACGCCGGAAACCCGCGATCAGGTGTTTTCCACCGGTGTGCGGCTGATGCAATTCCCCGAAGGCGTGGACTGGGGCGACGGCCAGATCGTTTACCTGGCGATCGGCATTGCCGCCAAATCCGATGAACACCTGCGACTGCTGCAACTGCTGACCCGTGCCCTCGGAGAAACCGACCTGGGCCAGGCCCTGCGTCGCGCCAGTTCCGCCGAAGCCTTATTGAAACTGCTGCAAGGGGCACCGCAGGAACTGGCGCTGGATGCACAAATGATCGGCCTTGGTGTCTCCGCCGATGACTTCGAAGAACTTGTATGGCGCGGCGCGCGTTTGCTGCGCCAGGCCGATTGCGTGAGTAACGGGTTCTCCGCCGTCTTGCAACAGGTCGAAGCGCTGCCGCTGGGCGATGGCTTGTGGTGGCTGCACAGCGAACAAACGGTCAAGCGTCCGGGCCTGGCGTTCGTCACGCCGGACAAGCCCATGCGCTACCTCGGCCAGCCCCTCAGTGGCCTGTTCTGCCTGGCCAGCCTCGGCGAGGCGCATCAGGCTTTGCTCGAACGCCTGTGTGCGCTGCTGATCGAAGGCCGTGGCCATGAACTGGGTCGCGCCACCAGCAGCCGTAAAGTCCTCGAAGTGCTGGGCGGTGAACTGCCGGCGGACTGGCCGAGCGCGCGCATTGCGTTGGCCAACGCCCACGGTTTGCATGCCCGCCCGGCGAAGATCCTCGCGCAGTTGGCGAAAAGTTTTGAAGGCGAAATCCGCGTGCGCATCGTCGATGGCCAGGACAGCGCCGTGTCGGTGAAGAGCTTGAGCAAACTGCTCAGCCTCGGCGCCCGGCGCGGTCAGGTATTGGAGTTCGTCGCTGAACCGAGCATCGCCGCCGATGCCTTGCCAGCCTTGCTGGCCGCCATCGAAGAAGGCCTCGGTGAAGACGTCGAGCCGTTGCCCGCCGTGAGCCAGCAGCGCGAGGTGTTTGCCGATGTCGCCGAAGTGCTCCTGGCGCCAGCGTCCGGCAGTCTGGTCCAGGCCATTGCCGCTGCACCGGGCATCGCCATTGGCCCGGCGCACATTCAAGTGCTGCAAACCATCGAATACCCGTTGCGTGGCGAGTCTGCCGCCATTGAGCGTGAACGTCTCAAGCAGGGCTTGGTGCACGTGCGCCGCGACATCGAAGGCTTGATCGAACGCAGCAAATCCAAAGCCATCCGCGAGATTTTCATCACCCACCAGGAAATGCTCGACGACCCGGAATTGACCGATGAAGTCGACACCCGCCTCAAGCAAGGCGAAAGCGCTGAAGCGGCGTGGATGGCGGTGATTGAAGCGGCGGCCAAACAACAGGAATCGTTGCAGGACGCCTTGCTCGCCGAACGGGCTGCCGACCTGCGCGACATCGGTCGTCGGGTGCTGGCGCAACTCAGCGGCGTCGAAACCCCGAGTGAACCCGATCAGCCGTACATTCTGGTGATGGACGAAGTCGGCCCGTCCGACGTTGCCCGTCTCGATCCGACCCGTGTGGCCGGCATTCTCACGGCCCGTGGCGGCGCGACCGCTCACAGCGCGATTGTCGCCCGGGCGCTGGGCATTCCGGCCTTGGTCGGCGCTGGTGCGGCGGTGTTGCTGCTGGCGCCGGGCACGCCGTTGCTGATTGATGGTCAGCGCGGTCGCCTGCATGTGGACGCCGACGCGGCAACCTTGCAGCGCGCCACCGAAGAACGCGACACCCGCGAACAACGCCTGAAAGCCGCCGCCGAACAACGCCATCAACCGGCGCTGACCACCGACGGCCATGCGGTCGAAGTGTTCGCCAACATCGGCGAAAGTGCCGGCGTGACCAGCGCGGTGGAGCAGGGTGCCGAAGGCATCGGCTTGCTGCGCACTGAACTGATTTTCATGGCCCATTCCCAGGCGCCGGACGAGGCCACCCAGGAAGTCGAATACCGCCGCGTCCTCGACGGCCTGGCCGGTCGTCCCCTGGTGGTTCGCACCCTCGATGTCGGTGGCGATAAACCACTGCCGTACTGGCCGATTGCGAAAGAAGAAAACCCGTTCCTCGGCGTGCGTGGCATTCGCCTGACCTTGCAGCGTCCGCAGATCATGGAAGCGCAATTGCGCGCCTTGCTCCGTGCAGCGGACAACCGCCCGTTGCGGATCATGTTCCCGATGGTCGGCAGCGTCGATGAGTGGCGCCAGGCGCGGGACATGACCGAGCGTCTGCGTCTGGAAATCCCGGTGGCTGATCTGCAACTGGGGATCATGATCGAGGTGCCATCGGCGGCCTTGCTGGCGCCGGTGCTGGCCAAGGAAGTCGACTTCTTCAGCGTCGGCACCAATGACCTGACTCAATACACCCTGGCCATCGACCGGGGACATCCAACCTTGTCGGCCCAGGCTGACGGCTTGCACCCGGCGGTGCTGCAACTGATCGACATCACCGTGCGCGCGGCCCATGCCAACGGCAAGTGGGTCGGCGTGTGCGGCGAGCTGGCAGCCGATCCGCTGGCGGTGCCGGTGCTGGTCGGTCTCGGCGTGGACGAACTCAGCGTGTCCGGTCGCAGCATTGCCGAGGTCAAGGCACGCATCCGCGAACTCAGCCTCAGCCAAACCAGAATTCTCGCCCAACAGGCCCTGGCCGTGGGCAGCGCCAATGAAGTGCGCGCATTAGTGGAGGCCCTGTAATGGCCAAAATCCTGACCCTGACGCTCAACCCGGCGCTGGACTTGACGGTGCAGTTGCCGCGCCTCGAGCCCGGCCAAGTCAATCGCAGCGACGAAATGCACACCCACGCCGCCGGTAAAGGCGTGAACGTGGCGCAGGTGCTCGCCGACCTCGGCCATCAGCTGACGGTCAGCGGTTTCCTCGGTGAGGACAACCTTCAAGCGTTCGAAACCCTGTTCGCCAAACGCGGTTTTGTCGATGCGTTCATCCGGGTGCCCGGTGAGACGCGCAGCAACATCAAACTGGCGGAAAACGATGGTCGGATCACCGACATCAACGGTCCGGGGCCGATGGTCAATGCGACGGCTCAGCAGGCGCTGCTGGATCGACTCGAGCAGATTGCGCCCGGTCATGACGCGGTCGTGGTGGCCGGCAGCCTGCCGCAGGGAATAAGCCCGCAGTGGTTGCAGGCGTTGATTGAGCGTTTGAAAAACCTCGGTCTTAACGTTGCCCTCGACAGCAGCGGCGAAGCCTTGCGTGCAGCGCTCAAGGCCGGCCCGTGGCTGATCAAGCCGAACACTGAAGAGTTGGCCGACGCGCTGGGTTGCGAGGTGATATCGGTGGCGGCACAAGCCGAAGCGGCGAGCCGTTTGCACGCTCAAGGCATCGAGCATGTGGTGATCTCCCACGGGGCCGATGGCGTGAACTGGTTCAGTGTCGGCTCGGCGATGCACGCCACGCCGCCCAAGGTCAGTGTCGTCAGCACCGTGGGCGCAGGCGATTCGTTGCTGGCCGGCATGCTCCACGGTTTGCTCAGTGCCGACACGCCTGAACAGACCCTGCGCACCGCCACGGCAATCGCCGCGATGGCGGTCACGCAGATCGGTTTCGGAATTGGCGATGTCGCGCAGTTGGCGCGGCTCGAACAGGGCGTGCGCATCCGCACCCTGACAGAACAATAAGAGGGTTTGTCATGAAACTAGCCATTGTTACGGCCTGCCCGAACGGCATGGTCACCAGTGTGCTGTGCGCCCGTTTGCTCGATGCAGCGGCCCAGCGTCAGGGCTGGAGCACCAGCGTCGAAGTGGTCGATGCCGCGCATCCGGAACGTCAGCTGTCGGCTGCCACGATTGAAGCGGCCGAGTGGGTGCTACTGGTCACCAGTGCGCCGGTGGATATGTCGCGATTCGTCGGCAAGAAAGTGTTCCAGAGCACGCCCGCGCATGCCCTGCAGGATGTCGAAGCGGTGCTACGACGCGGGGCTGAAGAAGCTCAGGTGTATGTCGCGCCCGAAGCTGTCGAGCAACCTGCTACCACCGTTCAAAACGCGCCACGCCTGGTGGCGATCACGGCGTGTCCGACCGGTGTCGCTCACACGTTCATGGCGGCCGAAGCCTTGCAGCAAGCGGCCAAGCGTCTGGGCTACGACCTGCAAGTGGAAACCCAAGGCTCGGTCGGTGCGCGCAATCCACTCAGCGCTGCAGCGATTGCCGATGCCGATGTGGTGCTGCTGGCGTGCGATATCGAAGTCGCCACCGAGCGTTTTGCCGGCAAGAAAATCTACCGTTGCGGTACTGGCATTGCGTTGAAGCAAGCCGAGGCGACGCTGAATAAAGCGCTGGCCGAAGGCAAGCAGGAAACCGCTTCGACCGGTGCCAAAGGCCCGGCCAAACAAGAGAAGACCGGCGTCTATAAACACCTGCTGACGGGCGTGTCGTTCATGCTGCCGATGGTGGTGGCGGGCGGTCTGATGATCGCCTTGTCGTTCGTGTTCGGCATTTCCGCATTCAAGGAGGAAGGCACACTCGCCGCCGCACTGATGCAGATCGGTGGCGAGACTGCGTTCAAGTTGATGGTGCCGCTGCTGGCGGGTTACATCGCCTACTCGATCGCCGACCGTCCGGGCCTGGCGCCGGGGATGATCGGTGGCCTGCTGGCGAGCACTCTGGGCGCCGGTTTTATCGGCGGGATCATTGCCGGTTTCATTGCCGGTTATGCGGCGCAGGCGATCAATCGTTATGCGCGCTTGCCGCAAAGTCTTGAGGCACTGAAACCGATTCTGATCATCCCGTTGCTGGCGAGCCTGTTCACCGGCCTGGTGATGATTTACATCGTCGGCAAACCGGTGGCGGGGATGCTCGAAGGGCTCACGCACTTCCTCGACAGCATGGGCACCACCAACGCGATTCTGCTCGGTGTGCTGCTCGGCGGGATGATGTGCGTCGACCTTGGCGGGCCGATCAACAAAGCCGCGTATGCGTTCTCGGTGGGGCTGCTGGCCTCGCAAAGTTATGCCCCGATGGCCGCGACCATGGCCGCCGGCATGGTGCCGCCGATTGGCTTGGGCATCGCCACGTTTATCGCACGGCGAAAATTTGCCCAGACCGAGCGCGAGGCCGGTAAAGCGGCGCTGGTATTGGGGCTGTGTTTCATCTCCGAAGGGGCGATTCCGTTTGCCGCCAAAGACCCGTTGCGAGTGATTCCGGCGAGCATTGCCGGTGGCGCGCTGACCGGTGCGTTGTCGATGTATTTCGGCTGCAAACTGATGGCGCCGCACGGTGGGTTGTTTGTGTTGGCGATCCCGAATGCGATCAATCATGCGCTGTTGTATCTGTTGGCGATTGTGGCGGGGAGCCTGCTGACGGCGGTGGCGTATGCGCTGCTCAAGCGGCCGGAAGCTGTTGAGATGGCACTCGAACCCGCCAAAGCCTGACACCACGTTGTAGGAGCGAGGCTTGCCCGCGAAGACGGTTTAACATTCAACAAATAGGTGTCTGTCAGATCGCCTTCGCGGGCAAGCCTCGCTCCTGCAGGGGGGAGTGGTGTCACACCGGTTTCATGCGCACGTGCTTTAGTTTTCCTTTTCAGGGAGAACACCATGAGCGAATTCGACCTCGGCCGTCGCCGTGTCATGCAAGCCGTCGGCGCCGGGCTATTGCTTCCAGGGCTGGCGCCGGCCGTCATCGCCTCGGTCAAGGACCGTCCGCAGCTCACCGATGGCGTGCAGTCCGGCGATCTGATGGGCGACCGGGCGATGATCTGGAGCCGCAGCGACCGACCGGCGCGGATGGTGGTCGAATGGGACACCCGCAGCCTGTTTGGCAACCCACGCCGATTCGTCTCGCCATTGGCCGATGCGCGCAGCGATTTCACCGCACGGGTCGAGCTCACGGGCCTGCCGGCTGATCAGGCGATTTTCTATCGCGTGTATTTCGAAGACGCCCAAAGCGGTGTCACCAGCGAACCCTGGTTCGGTCATTTGCGCAGCGTGCCGCAAACCCGGCGCGACCTCCGTTTTGTCTGGAGCGGCGACACCGTTGGTCAAGGCTTCGGCATCAACCCGGACATTGGCGGCATGCGCATCTACGAAGCCATGCGTCTGCGCCTGCCCGACTTCTTTATCCACAGCGGCGACACCATCTACGCTGACGGCCCGGTGCCGGCGCAACTGGCCACCGAAAGCGGCCGGGTGTGGCGCAATATCACCAGCGAAGCCAAGAGCAAGGTCGCCGAGACACTCGACGATTATCGCGGCAACTACCGCTACAACCTGATGGACGAGAACATCCGTCGCTTCAACGCCGAAGTCCCGCAGATCTGGCAGTGGGATGACCACGAAGTGGTGAACAACTGGTCACCGGGCAAGCAATTGGATGAGCGCTACAAGAGCAAAGATATCCACAGCCTGGTCGGTCGCGCCCGCCAGGCCTGGCTCGAATATGCGCCCATGCGTTTGCAGAGCGCCGATGGCGGCGGGCGGATTTATCGCAAGCTCGGCTACGGGCCGATGCTGGATGTGTTCGTGCTGGACATGCGCAGCTATCGCGAAGCCAATGACGACAACCTCGGCACTGCCAAACCGTTTCTCGGTCGTGAGCAACTCGACTGGCTCAAGGCTTCGTTAAAAGCCTCCAGTGCTCAATGGAAGGTCATCGCCGCCGACATGCCGATCGGCCTCGGCGTCCCCGACGGAGAAGTCAGCCCCGGTGTGGCACGCTGGGAAGCAGTGGCCAACGGTGATCCCGGACCGGCCCAGGGACGTGAACTGGAAATCGCTGAACTCTTGGGCTTTTTACGGGCGCAGCAGGTGCGCAATTACGTGTTCCTGACGGCCGATGTGCATTACTGCGCAGCCCACCATTACCACCCGGACCGCGCCGCATTCCAGGACTTCGAACCGTTCTGGGAATTTGTGGCCGGGCCATTGAATGCCGGGAGCTTCGGACCCAATCCGCTGGACAAGACCTTCGGGCCCGAGGTGGTTTTCGAGAAAGCACCACCGGCGCAGAACACCTCGCCGTTTGCCGGGTTCCAGTTTTTTGGCGAGGTGAATATCGATGGGCAGACGGGGGAGATGAGTGTGGTGTTGCGGGATCTGGATGGGGTGGCGGTGTTTGAGCGCAAGCTTCAGCCAGCCTGACCGTTTCCACCAACAACACACAACCAATGTGGGAGCGAGCCTGCTCGCGAATGCGGTTTCACATTCAACAGCGTCGTTGTCTGACCCACCGCTTTCGCGAGCAGGCTCGCTCCCACAGGGATTGTGGTGGTTCAGTAGACGTCGCGGCGGTAGCGACCCTGCTCGATGAGGCGGTCGACTTCTGCAATCCCGAGCACTTCGTTGAGTACGTGATCCACGCCTGATGCCATTCCCTGCAAGCTGCCGCAGATGTAAATCACGGCGCCGTCAGCCAGCCATTGCTTCAATAGATCGGCCGACTCACGTAGCCGATCCTGCACATAAATCTTCTCGGCCTGATCCCGCGAGAACGCCAGGTCCAGTCGCTCCAGATCGCCTGAAGTCAGCCATTCCTCAAGCTCATTGCGGCACAGATAGTCGTATTCCCGATGACGCTCACCGAACAGCAGCCAATGCCGTTGCTGCCCATCGGCAATGCGTGCCTTGAGCAAACTGCGCAGTCCAGCCAGCCCGGTGCCGTTGCCCAGAAGGATCATCGGCACCGGCTCGGTCGGCAGGTGAAACCCGCTGTTGCGCCGCACTCGCAGGCTGATGGTGCCACCCACCGGCGCGTGTTCGGTCAGCCAGCCGGAGCCGATGCCCAGGCTGCCATCGGTGTGCATTTCCTGGCGCACGATCAGTTCCAGAATGCCGTCAGCCGCAATCGAAGCAATGGAGTATTCGCGCATGGCCAACGGCACCAGTGCATCGACCAGTGCCTGAGCGTGCAGGCCGACCAGATGGGTTCTGTTTTCCGGCAGTTGTCGGCTGGCGAGGGCGTGCTCCAGCGGTTGCGACAAGCCACTGAAGGTCACCATCGCCCGGCCTTCAATACCCAGGCCATCAAGGAAATGCTCGATTGCCCACGGGCAATTGCGGGGCAGGACTTCCACCAGATCCCCCGCCAGCCAACTGCTGGTGGTCGGTGCGGTGAGGCCCAGCAAGTACACCGGTGAGCCGCTGCTGTCCGGGTTCATCAACTCGCGGCGGGTCAGGGTCCAGTTGTCGTAGCTCGGCGCCTGCCAGGTGTCGACCGGTGCTTGCCCGGTCAACAGGCCGAGTTGCTGCTGCCAGTGACGCAAGGCGTAAGGGTCGCCGCTGTCGACTTCCACTGGGGCGAACAACGTCTTGCCGCCATGCTCGCCAAGCCAGGTGTGCAAGCGTCGGGCGAAGCCGCAGAAGTGGTGATATTGGCGATCACCGAGACCCAATACCGCGTAGTTCAGGCTTTCCAGGTTCGACGCCTGGCCCAGCACCTTGCGTTCGAAACCGCGGGCGCTGTCCGGCGCTTCGCCGTCGCCGAAGGTGCTGACCACGAACAGCGCATTGCTGGATTCACGCAAATCCTGTTCGCTGACATTCGCCAAGGGTTGGACTTTTACCGGCAGGCCGGCCGCCTGCAATTGCCCGGCGGTCTGCCACGCCAGTTGCTCGGCAAAGCCGCTTTGGCTGGCGAAGCCGATCAACCAGGCTGGCGCATTGTTGCCCGTTTGCGCGAAGTTTTTGCGGGCGTCCTTGATCTGCTTTTTCTTGCGGCGACGGTCCAGGTACAACAACCAGCCAGTGACAAAGAACAGCGGCATGGTCAGCGCGGTGAGGGTCAGGATGATCCGCCCGACGATGCCGAAGTAACTGCCCACGTGCAGCGCGTAAATGCTGGTCAGCAGTTGTGCCTTGAGGCTCTTGTCACTGTAACGGTCATGCCGTTTGACGAGGCCGGTGGCCGGATCGAGGCTGATCTGGTTCAGCGCACGGTCATGGGGCGAGGAGTTCAACAGGTAGAAGACCGTCGCCGGTTGGCCGGCCACGGGTGGCATGCGGATGTTGTAGGCACTGAGTGCCGGACCTGCGGCGCTGTAGATACTGCTCCACATGGCGGCGTAATCGGCGGTGGGCGCCGGGCCGCTTGGGGCAGGACCTCGACCGCCGCGCACGCGCTCGTTCTGCGGAGAGTCGGACAGCAATTGGGTCAAGCCCTTGTTGTACCACTCATAGGACCAGGACAACCCGGTCAGCGCTGACAGGAGGTAAAACACCAGGCACCAGGTGCCGGCCACCGAGTGCAGGTCCCAGTTGAAACTGCGGCCCTTTTTCTTCCAGTCGAGGGTCAGCCAGGCGCGCCAGTTTTTCCATTGGCGCGGCCAGCGCAGGTACAGGCCGGACAGGCAGAAAAATACCAGGATCAGCGTGCAGGCCCCGGTGATCTGCCGCCCGGTATCGCCCATGGCGAGGAAGCGGTGCAGTTGCAGCATCAGGCCGAAGAAGTCCTGACCGGTGGCTTCACCCATGAACTGGGCGGTGTACGGATCGAAGTAGCGCATCTCGCCCCGGCGTTCGCCCGGTGGCGGGGTGAAACTCACCCGCGCGGCGTTGCCGCTGTCGGTCTCGACCCAGAGCATCGCGACTTTCTTACCGGAGGCGCCCTCGATTTTTTCCACCAGTTCGGCGGGCGGCAGGACGCCGGCAACCTGCTTCTCGACCTGCAACACAGAAGGATTGAGCACGCTGAGGATCTCATCCTCAAACGACACCATCGCCCCGGTGATGCCCATCAGGGCCAGGACCAGCCCGGCACTGATGCCGAAAAACCAGTGCAACTGGAACAGGGTTTTCTTCAACACGTCGCTCGCCTTGTTCGTTCGAAATAATCATCACGGCGCGCATTATGCCGTGGGTTGCTGAGAAACATTCTTTTTTACGTACAAAAGCCCCGTTCATGCAGATGAACGGGGCCTGACCTTATATCGCCGGCTGCTTTATGTGGGAGCGAGCCTGCTCGCGAAGGCTGTAGCCGTCGCCACAGATGAGGTGCGGCAACCATCCATTCGCGAGCAGGCTCGCTCTCACATTGATCAGAAGTGGAAGTTGGTGCTCAGCAATGCCGTGCGGCCCGCCGCCTGGTTGGCGAAGTGGGTCGAGAAGGCTTTGTCGTAGTAGGTTTCGTCGGTCAGGTTCTGCACGTTCAGTTGCAGATCGACGTTTTTGCTCAACTTGTAGGCAGCCATTGCGTCGTAACGAACATAGGACTCGACCATGGTGGTGTTGGCCACGCTGCCGAAGACGTCGTCGACATAGAACGCACCACCACCGATGGTCAGCTTCGGCGTGACCTGATAGGTCGTCCACAGGCTGGCACTGTTTTTCGGGGTGTTCGGCAGTTCGTTGCCATCGTTGGCTTTACCCAGCGGGCCACCGTCTATTTGCTCGCTGTCCATGTAGGCGTAACCGGCGAAGACTTGCCATTTTTCGGTGATCTTGCCGCTGGCCGACAATTCGATGCCCTGCACGCGGGTTTTACCGGCGTTTTCATAGGACGTGGTGTCGACCTGTACGCGGGCGTTGTCTTTCTCGGTGCGGAAGATATCGGCGGTCAACGACAGGCGATCGTTCAGCAAGTCCCACTTGGTGCCGATTTCGTAGTTCTTGGTGGTTTCCGGCTCCATGTCGCTGCTCAGCAGATTGCCGTTGCGATCCGGCGTGCCGCCCAACGGGTTGCCTTCCTGACCTTCGCCCAGCGTGTTGCCCGGTGGCGTGGCGGAGGTGGCGTAGGACGCGTAGATGCTGCCGTTTTCGGCCGGTTTGTAAACCACGCCGAACTGGCCGGTCACGAACTCGCTGACGTCATCCCCTTTGGACGTGGTCACGCTGGACGCGTTGTAGGTTTTGTATTTGGTGTCGAAATGGTCGTAACGCAGGCCCATGTTCACCAGCCATTGCTCGGACAACTCGAGGGTGTCGAACACATACAACGCGTAGGTATCGGACTCGGTATCAGTGCCGGCGTAGTTCCGCGAGATCGCACCGTTCCATGGGTCGTTCGGGTTCGGGTTGGCCAGCGAGGTGCAGTTGTAGCCGCTTGGCGCGCCGATCAGTGCCGGCGAGCAGTTGGTGGTCGACGCCGCGGTTCTCGGGGTGGTGTCGACGTTGACGTTGTACGAGGATTTCTGGTTTTCCTCGCGGCTCAGCTCGATGCCGGTGGCGAAGCTGTTCTTGAAGCCCGCAATGTAGACGTCACCAAACAGATCGGTCTGGTTCGTGGTGGTCTCGGTGTTGCTCACGCGGGTGTTGGCCCGGCGCCAGACGCTGCCGTTGTTCACGTTGCCCTTGCTGTCGTCTGGCTGGGTCAGGATGTAATCCTGCATGCTGCTGCCGTGGCGCAGGGTGTTCTTGACGGTCAGCGCATCGCTCAGGTCGTGCTCGATGGCAAAGGTTGCCGTGTCGGTGCGGCCCTTGCGGAAATCGCGATCCAGCCCGTAGAAGTTGCTGTGATCGCCGCCGGCGAACGGCTTGTCCGGATTCGACTTGGTGCGGGCGGCGGAACCTGCGACAGGGATGGTGTACGGAATGCCCGAGTCTGGCGTGTCGTTGCTTTCCAGATGGTAGTAATCGAGGTTGACCCGGGTGTCGGTGCCCAGGCCGAATGCCAGCGACGGCGCGATGCCCCAGCGGTCGTAGTCGACGCTGTCACGGCCGGCGACATTGCTTTCGTGGCTCATCAGGTTCAGACGGCCAGCGGCGGTGTCGGTGAACTGGTAGTTGCCGTCCAGGGTATAACGCTGGGTCTGGTCCGAACCCCAGGTAAAACCACCGTCGAACGAGTCGCCCAAGTGGGCCTTTTTGCTCACCAGGTTAATGCTGCCGCCCGCCGCGCCACGGCCGCCAATGGCCGAGTTCGGACCTTTGCTGACTTCGATGGATTCTACGGCGAAGATCTCGCGGCTCTGCGAACCGGTGTCACGCACGCCGTCCAGATAGGTGTCGCCCTGAGCGTCGAAACCACGAATGAACGGCCGGTCGCCTTGTGGGTTTCCACCTTCACCGGCACCAAAGGTGATGCCCGGAACGGTGCGCAGCGCATCCTGCATATTGAGGGCGCCGGTGTCCTTGAGCACTTGCTGCGGGATGACGGTGACCGAGCGCGGTGTGTCCACCAGCGGTGCGGTGTACTTGGGCGAGGAGGCTTTTTCAACGTTGTAGGAAGTCGCATCCTGGGCTTCGCCAGTGATGGAGGTCGCCCCCAGGGAAATCGCATTGCCCGGCGCTTTTTCGTCGGCCTTTTCGGCTGCGAAAACCATGTGGCCGGCAGAACCGGCCGTGATCGCCACGCCAATTGCAGACGCGAGCAAACGCGGTGAACTGACCGGTAAATGTGAGTGTTGGCGTGACATGTGAATTCCCCTCCCCAAGGATTTGAGGCCGCGGAATATAGGGTAGACGCGTATTTGTATCAATTGCGAAACGTTACTATTCGCGAGGAATTTACATTCTTTACAATTTGACCTTACGGTTTTTGATGATTCGTTCGTCGTGGGGGTTTTACACAGTCAATAAGAATCAATACCATTGCCGCCTCTTTACCTCCAGGTGTCCTCCCATGCTGCTGCACATTCCCGGCGTGTTCGCGAAAGAAGAAGTGCAGCGCATCCGCGAGGCTCTGGAGCAGGCGGATTGGGCCGATGGCAAAATCACCGCCGGCTACCAGTCGGCCAAAGCCAAGCACAACCAGCAGCTGCCTGAAGGTCATCCTCTGGCCAAGGAAGTGGGGGCGGCGATGCTTGAGCGGCTGTGGAAAAATCCGCTGTTCATGTCCGCGGCTTTACCGCACAAAGTGTTTCCTCCGTTGCTGAACTGTTACACGGCGGGCGGCAGTTTCGACTTCCATATCGACAACGCCGTGCGTCAGCCCAAGGGCGGTATCGAGCGGGTTCGCACCGACCTGTCGGCGACGCTGTTTTTCAGCGAACCGGAGGACTATGACGGCGGCGAACTGGAAATCCAGGACACCTTCGGCACCCAGCGCGTGAAATTGCCGGCCGGCGACATGGTTTTGTATCCCGGCACCAGCCTGCACAAGGTCAACGCCGTCACCCGCGGCACCCGCTATGCGTCGTTCTTCTGGACCCAAAGCCTGGTGCGCGAAGACAGTCAGCGCGCGTTGCTGTTCGAGATGGACGGGGCGATCCAGCAATTGACTCAGGACATGCCCGATCACCCGTCGTTGATCCGCCTCACGGGCACATATCACAACCTGTTGCGTCGTTGGGTCGACGTATGAGTTTCCAATTGCGCCGCGAGGAAGTCCTCGACGGTGATTCGCTCAAAGCCATGCTGGAAGAAAGCCCCGCTCGTGCAGCCCAGGCGATTCTGATCGCTGCCCGTGAAAACATTCTCGATGCTCAAGCCTTGCTCGGGCAGATTCTGCTGGACGGGAATGGCATCGGGCAGGACCAGCCGCTGGCCGTGCGCTGGTTCGAGATCGCCGCCCGGCGCGGGCATCTGATGGCGCGCAACATGCTCGGTCGTTGTCATGAACATGGCTGGGGGGGTGCGGCGGACGCTTCGGTTGCCGCGCAGCATTATCGAATCGCCGCCGACGCCGGGCTGGATTGGGCGATGTACAACTACGCCAATCTGCTGGCGACCGGGCGAGGTGTGATGGAGGATCAGGTGCAAGCGCTGAGTCTTTATCGTCGCGCCGCAGAACTGGGCCATGCGAAGTCGATGAACCTGTTCGGTCGTTATCTGGAAGAAGGACGGGGCTGTCCGGCGGATCCGCAAGCTGCGCGTGAGTGGTATCGGCGCTCGGCGGTCGGTGGTGATTTTCGTGGGCAGTTCAGTCATGCCGCTGTGCTGGCCGACGAGGGGCATATCGAAGAAGCGCTGGGTTGGTTACGCAAGGCGCGGGACGGCGGAAATATAAATTTCCTGCGGGGGGCGAGTCAGACGTTGTTGACTGCGCAGAACGGGCAAGTTCGCGAATTGGCTACCGATTACGCTCAGCGCTGCGCCGACCTTGAGCGGGAGCTCGTCCCCCTGCAAGCGCTGTAGAGTGCCGGGGGAGAAGTTTTCAGACACAAAAAAGCCCATGACATGTCATGGGCTTTTTGATTGTCGCTTCAGCGCTTACAGGTAAAACGATTTCAACGGCGGGAAGCCATTGAATTCAACCGCGCTGTAACTGGTGGTGTAGGCACCGGTCGACAGCCAGTACAGACGATCACCGATGGCCAGGTTCAGCGGCAGACCGTACTTGTAGTTCTCATACATGATGTCGGCGCTGTCGCAGGTGGGGCCGGCGATGACCACTTCTTCCATCTCGCCTTTCTTCTCGGTCCAGATCGGGAACTTGATCGCTTCGTCCATGGTTTCGATCAGGCCGGAGAACTTGCCCACATCCGTATAAACCCAACGCTCGACGGCGGTACGGGATTTACGCGCCACCAGCACCACTTCACTGACCAGGATGCCGGCGTTGGCGATCAACGAACGGCCTGGCTCCAGGATGATTTCCGGCAGGTCATCACCGAAGTCTTCCTTGAGGAAACGGATGATTTCTTCGGCGTAGGTTTCCAGGCTGTTGGTGCGAGTGATGTAGTTGGCCGGGAAGCCGCCGCCCATGTTGATCAGCTTGAGGTGGATGCCGTCTTCTTCTTTCAGGCGTTCGAAGATCACTTTGACCTTGGCGATCGCCGCGTCCCAGACGCTGATGTCGCGCTGTTGTGAACCGACGTGGAACGAGATGCCGTAAGGCACCAGGCCCAGGTCGCGGGCGAGGATCAGCAGGTCCATGGCCATGTCGGTCTGGCAGCCGAATTTGCGCGACAAAGGCCAGTCAGCCGTGGTCGAGCCTTCGGTGAGGATGCGCACGTAGACTTTCGAACCCGGCGCAGCCTTGGCAATGTTGCGCAGGTCTGCTTCGGAGTCGGTGGCATACAGGCGCACGCCCTTGTCGTAGAAGTAGCGGATGTCCTTGGATTTCTTGATGGTGTTGCCGTAGCTGATGCGATCCGGGCCAACGCCCTGGTTCATCACTTTGTCGAGCTCGTAGATCGACGCGATGTCGAAGTTCGAGCCTTTCTCTTTGAGCAGGTCGATGATTTCGACGGCTGGGTTGGCCTTGACCGCGTAGTAGACCTTGGCGAATTCGAAACCGGCGCGCAGGTCGTCATAGGCCTGGCTGATCATCGCGGTGTCGATCACCACGAACGGGGTTTCTTGTTTGTCGGCAAACGCCTTCATTTTGTTGAAGGTATCGCGCGCGAAATAGTCTTCGACGTTGATCGACATGCTGGGAACTCCTACTGGCAAACTGAAATTAACAATGGGTGCGAGGGTGTGTCATCAATGAAATCGCGAGTGCGTTGCGCCTGAGCGCGTGCCAGGCAAGGCGCAGGCCGCCGCTAATGGTCATTCCCTTCGCAAGGCCTGCAACGCAGCATGGCGCGCGCTCAGGCACAACCCGAAGGGCCGGGCCTGCTTTTGCGCAGGGCTGCGTTGCTCGTCCCTTATTTGGAACAACCAAACCGCGGGCCTCGCGCCTTGCCCTGCGCAAAAGCAGGCTCCGGCGCACTCGTGATTTCATTGATGACACACCCTCCTGAACGTCCTCCGTATCCCCACTTTGGTTCGCCTACTTCCCAAGGCATGTCGCCGAAAGCAAAAAGGCCACGGGAGGCGGTGCTTTCCCTTGGCCTTGCTGTCTCGTCGTCAGTACTTGAGCCGGATGGATCGTTTCCAGCATGGACGTTCGGCGCGAACTTTAGGGCGTGAGGGGCTTGAGATCAACAAAAAATGTCGCGTTTTTGCACGCTTCCGTCGTGCGGTCCTGGATAGCTACTGATGTAACCGACCTGCATGACAGTGTGATGTTCCCTTGGTAGGGAAATTTGAGGGGGGCAGCGGGATTTGTGGTGCGCCATCACGATTCTGCTCGCGAAGGCACTAGATCCGGCGACAGCAGGGTTGGCCGACCCTTAGGTACTTGCCCAAACACCGGTAACTCTCTAATTGTTGAGTTATCTTCATGCGGATCCCCTCCACGGAAACAAATTGAGCACCGCATAAGTAATGATCGTTTGAATATCTCTCTATAGTCGAAAAGGTTATTTAAACTTTTCGCGTGTTTCAAAAATGATATTAAAACCTGCTGTAACCTGTTATTTGTGTCAGTAGATCGCTCTCCTCATCTATCCGATACTCCAGATCGAAAGCGAGTTGAAAATTTTGGTCGAATGGAATTCGCTCGTACGGTCATAGATGCATTGCCATTATTAGGGTGAGTACTTCCCTGCGCGTTTTAGTGTGTCGGATTTCGCACGTGTCATGCGTTTTCCTAAATAACGCAATGGGAGACTAATGTGTTTAATAATGTATTGTTAAAAGCGGTGCGCGTCACTTTGATGGTAGGAGTTGCCGCTGGCTCTCCTCTCTTGCAAGCAAGTCCCGGCACAGATACGGCAACGCTGATGGAGTATTGGTATCGTCTTACCGCCAGGGATTGTGGCAGCGGAAGGCTTGCATCTGACTGTTCCGGATTGATTCTTCGGGGGACGGACAGCAAAAAAGTATTCCGTCCATGGAATGCTGGTCCGAACTCGCATAACGCTGAGGCGGGTGGCAACGGTGTTGTTTCCAATGGTGGCGTGTCTGCTTCCTATCTGCGCAAGGACGCGGAATACGATGGTCTGGGTTTGCTTAAGTATAATGGTTTTGCTTTGATACCTAATGATTTTATAAATGAAAATGACCAATTCAAAGTCACAGTGCTTTGTGCGTTTCCTATTGATGCCTGGACTTATAATCGAAACAATAACGGTTGTGGTGATTATTTTCAGGATGGCGACATCAATAATACCGTTGGTGTTCAAGAGGATTATTGTCAAAAGCTTAAGATCAGTAGCGCCTCGGGCTGGATGGAGTATTTTGATCGTCAGACCAAGGATCCAGATCCTATCAAGGCTCATCGATTTCAATGTGGGTTCGATACGACCGCAGATTATTTTGGAACGTTCAATAAGGCGGATGCTTTTAATGCCTTTATTGAAGGGCGGAAATTGATAGCCCATGATCCTGAAGAAAAAATCAGAGCTCAAACCACTCAAACGGAGTTGCGACTGCGCGTTTGGCCTGACGATAATTTTTGGAAAAGAGACTGGAACCTCAGCAGGCCCCATTTTGATTCTCCCGACCCAGATGATACAAACCCGGCGACAGTTGCAAATCAGGTATTTAAGGCACTGCCTATCGCAGCATTTACGTATATCGGTGGCATCGACATCGTTGAGACGAATGGCAAAAGCTTCGCGGGTCGCGCGCTCGCTCAGGATGACCAGCGTAGATGGAACGAGGAGATTCCATCTGGTAAAGGCGGCTGGAAACCAGTCATAAAAGTACAAATGCCGCGCACGATCGTCGAGGATGCCAAATTTGCCTATTACCCGGGCGATCAGGTCGTTGCACCGCCGGTCGACAATCGGTCCTGTGACAAATACATCGAGAAGGCTGTGTGGATTGACGACTACAAAGAGCCAGTGCTGGGAACCATCTCATCACTGACGGTGACACCAACCGAGTGCGGAAGGAAAGCCGGAGTGGGGAAAACAAATGTGGTATTTGCGGAATTAGCCAATCTGGCGGCTAACAATTCCAGTAAGGAATGGAATTTCGATCACATCGGCAGCAGCATGCGCCGTCAACTCGCCTGTCATCTTGATTCCCCTGACATCGCCGCGAACAAGGCGACCTGGAGCCTTGAACCGCGTCGCCCGTACGTCGCTCATGAGGTAATAATGGAGCTGCAGGGTGACAATAAATGCAACCCTCACTAAGACGTTGAAAGCGGCGTCCATATCGCCGCCTGGTTATCAAACAGGCGGCGACAGATTAGGGTCAGGCCAGCGCAGTCTCGGCCGGCGAAACGATGCTGGTCTTGCCCCCACGGGACTTGCCGGAACTCAGGTACTCGGCAATCGATTCCTGAGTCACTTCCCCCAGGAACACCCGCTCCGCATCCATCACCGGCAACCACGAGCGGTTGAACTCGTACATGCGCGACAGCAGGATGCGCAAATGCTCGTCAAACGCCGCCGTGGCGTTGAACTCACGCAAGTACTGCGCGCAAGTCCCTGTCTGACGGTGCAGGTCGCGACGTCGTACATAACCCAGCGCCTTGTTCTCACCATCGGTGACCACCACATAGCGACGGTCCAGTTCGTCCATCAACTCCAGGGCTTCGGCCACCGCGGTTTCCGGGCTGACCGACGGCGCGTTGTCCGCCGCGTCTTCGGCTTTCACCAGCAACAGACGCTTGAGGGTGCTGTCCTGGCCGACGAAGTTGCTGACAAAGTCATCCGCCGGGTGCGCCAGCAGCGTGTCCGGGTGATCGATCTGCAGCAGCTTGCCAGCGCGGAAGATTGCAATCTTGTCGCCCAGCTTGATCGCTTCGTCGATGTCGTGGCTGACCATGATCACGGTCTTGTTCAGCGCCCGTTGCATCTCGAAGAACTCGTTCTGGATCATCTCGCGATTGATCGGGTCGACCGCGCCGAAGGGTTCGTCCATAAGCAACAACGGCGCGTCGGCCGCCAGTGCCCGAATCACACCGATCCGCTGCTGCTGACCGCCGGACAACTCACGCGGGTAGCGATTCAGGTACTGCTTGGGTTCCAGCTTGATCATGCTCATCAACTCGCGGGCGCGGTCGTGGCATTTCTGTTTGTCCCAGCCCAACAGGCGCGGAACGATGGTGATGTTTTCCTCGATGGTCATGTTCGGGAACAGGCCGATCTGCTGGATCACATAACCGATGTTACGGCGCAAGGTCACGGCGTCGAGGTCGGTGGTGTCTTCGCCGTTGATCAGGATCTTGCCCGAGGTCGGCTTGATCAAGCGGTTGATCATTTTCAGCGTGGTGCTTTTGCCGCAGCCCGATGGCCCGAGGAATACGCAGATTTCGCCTTCATTGACGGTCAGGCTTACCGAGTCCACGGCTTTCACATCTTTGCCGTTGCTTTGGAAGGTCTTGCTGAGGTTTTGAAGTTCGATCATTTGAGCAGTCCTTTTGGAGTCAGCGTGCGTTGCAGCCATTGCAGAAGCAGGTCGGCGAAGATGGCCAGGAGACTGACCAGCACGGCGCCGACGATCAGCATCGACATATCGCTGCGGCTGATTGAAGCGAGAATAAGTACACCGAGGCCACCGGCACCGATGGTCGCGGCGATGGTCATGACACCAATGTTCATGACCACGGCGGTGCGCACACCGGCGAGGATCACCGGCACGGCGATGGGCAGTTCGACCATGCGCAGGCGCTGGCCGAAGGTCATGCCGATGCCACGGGCGGCTTCGCGAATGCCCGGTTCGACGCCGGTCAGCGCCAGGTAGGTGTTACGCATGATCGGCAGCAGCGAGTACAAAAACACCGCCGTGATTGCCGGCATCGGACCGAGGCCCTGGCCGAATTTCGAGTAGAACGGCAGCAACAGGCCAAACAGCGCAATCGACGGCACGGTCAGCAGCACCGTGGCGCTGGCTTGCAGCGGGCCGGCGAGGGTCGGGAAGCGCGTCATCAGCACGCCCAACGGCACGCCCACGAGGATCGCCAATGTCACGGCGATGCCGACCAGGGTGATGTGCTGCCAGGTCAGGTGCAGCACCAGCGGCCAGTCGAGATGGGAAAAGGCGTTCAGAAATTCCATGTCTTTTCCTCCTCAGTTCAAGGGATGCTGGCGCAGAAAGTCTGCGGCAACGGATGAAGGGCTTTCGTGATCGACATCGACCCGCGCGTTGAGCTGGCGCATGGTGGCGTCGTCGAACAGTTCAGCCAGCGGCTTTATTTCTTCCGCCAGTTTTGGATGGGCGTCGAGGTAGTCCTGACGCACAACTGGCGCGGCGGTGTAGTCCGGGAAGTAGTGCTTGTCGTCTTCGAGCAGTTTGAGCTTGAAGGCGTTCAAGCGACCGTCGGTGGTGTAGACCAGACCGGCAAACACCTGGCCATTGCGCAGGGCGGTGTAAACCAAACCGGCATCCATCTGCCGAATGTTCTTGCGGGACAGGTTCATGCCGTAGAGATCGACCATGCCGTCCAGACCGTCGGAACGGTTGGCGAACTCAGTATCCAGCGCCACCAGATGATTGGTCTTGGCTTCAGCCTGCAGCACCGTGTTCAGCTCGCTGATGGTGTTGATCTGCGGGTAAGCCTTAGCGGTGGTTTCCGGCAGGGCCAGGGCGTAGGTGTTGCTGAATTTCGACGGAGTCAGCCAGATCAGGCCTTTTTTCGCGTCGAGTTCCTTCACCTTGGCGTAGGACTGCGCACTGTCGAGCTTCTCGGTGATGTGGTTGTAAGCCACCAGCGAGACGCCGGTGTATTCCCACATCAAATCCAGCTGACCACTTTCGTGGGCGCTACGGGCCAGGTTGCTGCCCAGACCGCCGGTCACCTGAGTGTCGTAACCCTTGGTGCGCAGGTATTGGGACGTGATTTCCGCCAGCAGGGTTTGTTCGGTGAACACCCGGGCGCCGATGCGGATGACCGGTTTTTCTGCGGCTTGGGCGATTCCTGCGAACAGCAGGGCGCAGCCTAGAAACAAGCATATTTTTTTCATGAGATTTCCTTTGCCGAGGCTTAAGACGGGCGCAAGCCGCGTTCGAGCCAGAGGCGGCTGGCGAGTGTCACCAGGCCGTCGAGCAGCAAGGCCAGCAGGGCGGTGCAGGCCGCGCCGAGCAGCAGTTGCGGCTGATTGTTCAAGGCGATGCCAGGGAAAATCAGGCTGCCCAGGCTGTTGGCGCCGATCAGGAACGCCAGCGGTGCCGTCCCGACGTTGATCGCCAAGGCCACGCGCACGCCGCCGATGATGATCGGCACGGCGTTCGGCAGCTCGACCCGCCACAGCACTTGCGTCGGTGTCATGCCGATGCCGACGGCCGCTTCCTTGAGGGAACCCTGAACGTTTTTCAGGCCTTCATAGGTGTTGCGCACAATCGGCAACAGCGAGGCGAGGAACAGCGCGAAGATCGCGGGGCCGCTGCCGATGCCGAGGATCCCCAGGGCGATGGCCAGTACGGCAAGAGGAGGCACGGTGTTGCCGATGTTGAAGATCTGCATGAAGCGTTCAGCGCGGCCCACCATGCTCGGGCGGCTGAGGAAAATACCGGCGGGGATGCCCACAACGAGGGCGGCCAGCATGGAGACAAGGACGAGGATCAAGTGAGCTTGCAGGTAAAACAACAAATCGTCGCGGTAATGTTCGATCGTGTTGATGCCAATCCAGTGGACCAGCAGGGCCAGGAGAGCGACGACAACCGCACCTCCTATCAGCCCCTTGCCATAGCGAATAGCCACAGGCGGACTCCTTTTTTCTTTGTCGGCGAACGCAGTCCCGTGTGGCATGCCATTCCTGGCTGCCGGGAAAAACAACGTTCGCGAGAAGCAGCTCTTCATGCTGATGCAACCGCATGAGATCGAGCCATAAGCGCAGCCTCGTCAGGCTAACTTGCAGGTTTTTCAAACCCTGCTACGAGAGCTGTAACAGGGGAGTGGACGTCTGCACCTTTTAAAAGGTTCCATAATTAGCAGCAATTAGCCACCCTTGATCTCCCTTTGGACCTGTCGATCGCCATGGGCGAGAGGGCGAACGGTGGTCCGTGACGGTCGGTTTGCGCTATACTCGCCGCCCTTTTTTGAATCACCTGCCAGGCGATTTCCCATGACCAAACAGGCCGCCGAAGTCGCGAAACGCCGCACTTTCGCCATTATTTCCCACCCCGATGCCGGTAAAACCACCATCACCGAGAAGCTCTTGCTGATGGGCAAGGCGATTGCGATTGCGGGCACGGTGAAATCCCGTAAATCCGACCGCCATGCCACCTCCGACTGGATGGAAATGGAAAAGCAGCGTGGTATCTCGATTACCACGTCGGTCATGCAGTTCCCATATCGCGACCACATGATCAACCTGCTCGACACCCCGGGCCACGAAGACTTCTCCGAAGATACCTACCGCACCCTGACGGCGGTGGACTCGGCCTTGATGGTCCTCGACGGCGGTAAGGGTGTAGAGCCTCGGACCATCGCGCTGATGGACGTCTGCCGTCTGCGTGACACGCCGATCGTCAGCTTCATCAACAAACTCGACCGTGACATCCGCGACCCGATCGAACTGCTAGACGAAATCGAAGCGGTCCTGAAGATCAAGGCGGCGCCGATCACCTGGCCGATCGGTTGCTACCGTGACTTCAAGGGCGTTTATCACCTCGCCGACGATTACATCATCGTGTACACCGCGGGCCACGGCCACGAGCGCACCGATGTCAAAATTATCGAGAAGCTCGACTCCGACGAAGCTCGCGCGCACTTGGGCGATGAATACGATCGCTTTGTCGATCAGCTGGAACTGGTGCAGGGCGCCTGTCACGAATTCAATCAACAGGAATTCCTCGACGGTCAGCTGACGCCGGTGTTCTTCGGTACTGCCCTGGGCAACTTCGGTGTCGATCACGTGCTCGATGCCGTGGTCAACTGGGCGCCGAAACCGTTGGCCCGTGTTGCCAACGAGCGTACCGTCGAGCCAGTCGAAGAGAAATTCACCGGCTTCGTGTTCAAGATCCAGGCGAACATGGACCCTAAACACCGCGACCGTATCGCCTTCATGCGTATCTGCTCCGGCAAGTACGAAAAAGGCATGAAGATGCGCCACGTGCGCACCGGCAAGGACGTGCGGATCGGCGACGCGCTGACCTTCTTCTCCTCCGAGCGCGAGCAACTGGAAGAAGCGTTTGCCGGCGATATCATCGGCCTGCACAACCACGGCACCATCCAGATCGGCGACACCTTCACCGAAGGCGAAGCCCTGAGCTTCACCGGTATCCCGCACTTCGCCCCGGAACTGTTCCGTCGCGTGCGCCTGCGTGATCCGCTGAAATCCAAGCAACTGCGTCAAGGCTTGCAGCAATTGGCAGAAGAGGGCGCCACCCAAGTGTTCTTCCCCGAGCGCAGCAACGACATCATCCTCGGCGCCGTCGGTGTGCTGCAGTTCGATGTGGTGGCCAGCCGCTTGAAAGAGGAATACAAGGTCGAGTGCTCTTACGAGCCGATCACCGTCTATTCCGCTCGCTGGATCGATTGCGACGATAAGAAGAAATTCGAGGAGTTCCGGGTCAAGGCCGTGGAAAACCTGGCGGTCGATGGCGGTGGTCACCTGACGTACCTGGCGCCGACCCGGGTCAACCTGGCGTTGATGGAAGAGCGCTGGCCGGACGTGAAATTCCGTGCGACGCGTGAGCATCATTAAACGCTGAGTTGCAAAATCAAAAGCCCCGGTCGCGAAAGCGCCGGGGCTTTTTCATGCCCGACACAATTCCCTGTGGGGGCGAGCCGGCTCGCGATGGTGGTCAGGACGCCACGGGTTATCAGGCGGCCCGCATTCTCGTTGACGTCTTTCGCGAGTGCTGGCCGGACGTGAAATTCCGCAAGGCGGGCGAACATCATCAAGCGATGAGTCAGTACGCGTACGTCAGGCATTTCTGTAGGCGTTTTTACGGAGTTCTGTAGCTGGGCTCTGCTTTTTACTTCTCTAGTCTTTTACGCGAGACATGGAAGTCGTTGACGTCTAGCTTTCGGTGGACATTTCGCAAGTAGCGACTTTCCACGAGCAGGAGCACAAGACAAATGGACGTAATGAAAACCGATGCGGCTGCACTGACAACCCAACGACCTCTGACTCCCATTTCTGTCATCGAACGTTACTACGATCTGATCGTCAGCAGTGCTCCCTGTTTCGAAGTCAGCATCCGTGACGACGCTTTTGAGCCTTCCATGAAGCTGCCCGAAATGGAGCCGCGAATGCAGGCCTTCCTTTCTGTCGCCACTGCGCAATTTTTTGAGATGGGCCGTTACCGAGGTATGCCGTTGCGTTTGTTCGACCTGAGGCAAAACGCAAATACTCAAACCACAAAGACCTTTGCCTCGACGCTGATCGTTGCGCGCGCCATTCGCCATATTCAGGATACCGGCGACAGTATTGTGTTGTTTTCCCCCTCATCCGGAAACAAAGCCATCGCTCTACGTGATGCGGTTCTACGGGCACTTAAAAACAAGCTGGTCCACCCAGAGCAGTTACGCATTGTCACGCTGACGCCTGCCCTGACGACTGAAAAGTTGCGTAGATCCGAACTTTACGACGATCCTCGATTGCGTGCTTTGAATCCTGTGTTCGTGCTGGGTACTGAGTCGCCGGAAGCAGTAAAGGTTGTTGGTCAACAGTTCAAGGATCTCTTCAATCGTCGTCCATTGGGTGATTCGAAGTTGTGGCATTCCCTCCGGCTCGAGAACTACCGGTTTTCTGATCAAGCCCGGGCTTTTTTTGATTTTGAGTATGGTGACGCCTGGGACACTGACCGCAAGACCGTGCATGTGCATGCTGTGTCGAGTGCTTATGGTCTTCTGGGATATTGCTCAGGTGTGGACGTGATGAAGCGTCACGGGACACAGGTTTCCACTCCGTCATTTTTGTTGGTTCAACATCTCGCAACCAGCGACATGGTTCTGCACTTGCTCGACGGAAATTTTGAGGGTGCTTCTGCTCCACGCTATAAGCAGGGGGCCGACGGTTTATGGGTGCAGTCGGAGTCTGCGCACTTTCCTGCCACAACATGGAGTCTAGACGAAGTACTCGAACACACTTTTTATACACACCTGCCACCTACCGCAGTGGAAATGACTGCGCGGGTCAGGGCCAATGGCGGCTCGGGGATAGTCGTTTCGCTTCATGAGTGCATGCAGCGCTACAGTGAATGCGCTCAATTTCTCGCGAATACGCCCGTCAGCTTGCCAGCCGATCCTCGTGATCTGAAAGAGTGGTCATTGGTGATGGCCATGACAGGTTGCCTGAATGCAATTGATCGACAACTACTTGAGGGTATGGACGGTTGCACCATCCACGCGTCGGGCACCTATTGCGGGCGGGATTTTGAAGGCATTCCCACAGAGGGTTTGTCTTTTATTGATAGTGCTGAAGAGATGATGGAGATCCTTCGCAGCCCTTGTAATCCATGAGCTTTGATCCTCACGTGATCAGCAAAGCGCTCTGCCATTTTCGCGTCTATCGGGGCGACTCCAGAGCTGGAGAATCGGCATGCCTGGTTTATGCAGGAGTGGCGGAAGGTTTGGTTTATATCGCACCGTTTGTGGCGCAGTGTTTTTTTGAGAAGTCGTATATAGAGCAGGAAGGAACTCTGGAGTGGCACCAGCTTGAGGGTTTCATAAAGCAGGATCAAACCGACTTGTACTTGTTGATGGCTCCCTTGGAGGTCATTCAGCAATACCGGCAGCCTGGCGATATTGTTGGCGTGAGCAGGATTCACCAGCAAGTTGATGTTTCAGCTGGATGGCAGCAGGTACTGAGCCAATTCTCCCATCGAGAAAACAAGCGTCGCACTCAATTGGCCGGACAAGGTTTTGATTTCGATGTGTCGTTTGAAGATAAAGACTTCTTTGCGTTCTATCGGTCGATGCACGTCCCGACAATGAGCGCCCGTTACGGGTGTTTTGCGCGAAGCGTGCCGGAGCAAGTGGCTTATCTCGACTTATTTAAACAAGGCGTTTTGTTTCGAGTTCATTTAAAGGGTGAGTGGGTGGCGGGCAGTATTTCCCAGATTAATGAATCGACACGCACCTTGAATGCGCGGTTGATCGGAGTGAAGGAGGGAGCCGCCGTCTACCGGGCCAATGGAGCGCAGAATTATGTCTACCACGCGATCCTTGAGTGGGCATCCGACCATCCAGCGATTGACTGTGTCGACTTCCAGGGCTGCGAGCCATTTCTGAGCAAAGGAACATTCCAGTACAAGAAACGCTTTGGGACGACGGCAGTTGTTCCTGAAAACGCATTCGGTCAATGGCGGTTGTTGATTCGAACAAGGGCGCTTTGTGTGTCCACCAGACACTTTCTGATCAATAACCCTTTACTGGGTCTGGATGCCGAGGGGCGGTTACAAGCGCAATATTTTTTTGATGCAGAGCATGAGGTTCGCTCGGATATTCCTTTCGCTTCAAAGGGCATCCAAAGCGAAGTAAGGCGCAACCTGGATCAATGGGATGACTGATCGGTACATTTACCCGATTCGGCTCAGTGGCTATTTCTGCCCAATGGCCTGGGTGCTTGCTGCGTTGATTTTTATCAGCCGTTTGAGCGCCATGGTGAAGCTGTTCATGGCGTTGTACCTGCGTCAGGCGTTGGCGTTGCCGATTGAAACCGTTGGATGGTTGTTGTCCGGGTACGGAGCCGGCTTGTTGATAGGGTCGATGGGGGGAGGACTGCTGAGTGAGCATTTCCCGACGGCTCGACTCACTGCCGCGCTGTTTTTTGTTTCAGCGTGGATTTTGGTCTTGTTGGGACTGGTTACAGATGTGCTTTTGTTGGCAGGTCTGCTTCTGTTCAGCGGGGTACTTGATGGTGCGATTCGCACCCTTCATCAGCGGTTGATCATGGAGTATTGCGAGGTTGCACAGCGGACTCGCTCGCAGTCATTGAACCGTGTTGCCAGCAATTTGGGCATGGCAGTTGCCGGAGTGGTGGGTGGCGTCCTGGCGCAGACGGATTTTCGTTGGGTATTTTTTCTCAGTGCCGCCATGTCTCTGCTGGCCTTGGTCTGGTTTGTTCGGGCGACACATCAGCGAGATATTCTGAGGCAGGATGAGGACTCTGAGGGGGCTTCAGGTTCTTGCGTACCGTATCGCGACAAGCCTTTCCTCTGGCTGTTGGGGGCCTCAGTCTTGCTCGGTCTTGCCTTTGAGCCGGTCTACAGCATGTTGGGCAACTATTTACTTGATTACTATCGGTTGGGTGCTGAAGTCATTGGTTGGCAATTTGCGCTCAACGCAGTGCTGGTGGTGGTACTGCAAATCCCGATATCTCATTGGAGCGAGCAATGGAGCGCACGCTGGCGGCTGCTGGCAGGCAGCATTTTGCTGGCCTGCGGGCTTGGCATGTTGCCCTTGGGCGCCGGTGTGTTTTATCTCTGCCTCTCGACCGCTATCTGGACGCTTGGCGAAATTCTCTTCATGCCTACTTTGAACGTGATGGTCATGAAGCGCGCACAAGCGGGTAAAAGCGGGCACTACTTTGGTCTTTTCTCAATGTGTTGGAGCGCGAGTGTGCTGCTTTCTCCGACGCTTGGAGGCCACCTTTATGGCCACTTTGGTGGGCATAGTGTCTGGCTTGGGTGTGCGGCCTTGGCGATCTTGTCCATGCCACTGGTTTGCCAGGCAACTCGCAGATAGCTCGCGTAATTTAGCTGATCTGGTTATAGGCATTATTCAAATCCGTTCTCCCCACCCACTGCATTTCCCGCGCATCGTTAGAGTCCTATCTGGAGAACCCAACCTGCCCCATCGGGACCGGATGTCTACCAGTGCCGTCGGGCCACCACGTTTCACCTGCGATAAGGATGGAATCAGCCATGAGCATTTTTCAACGCATTGTGTTGTTGCTGAAAGTTTGGGTAGTGCTGTTGGTTGGCATGTCAGCGGCCTGGGCGGAATGCCCGGACCATGGTGAGCAGGCTTCGAGTGGGCAGGTGACGCACACTGGGCTGATGATCGCCGCGTCCGAGTCGGAGCCAGGCGACAAAGGGCAGGGCGGCAGTGCGGACGATGACGACTCGACCACCGAGGATCCCGATGAGGATGAGGGGGCTTAAGTAGCAGGCAAAAGAAAACCCCTTTTCCCCCGACTGATGCGCAGCCAGGGAAGAAGAGGTTTTTGAACAGGTCGCTTATCCCTGTGGGAGCGAGCCTGCTCGCGAAGGCGATATTCCAGTCAACATCTAAGTCGACTGAGAAAACGCTATCGCGAGCAGGCTCGCTCCCACAGTTTGTTACGCGGCGCCGTCGAGGAACTGCTCGGCGTAGTGGCAAGCCACCTGACGGCTGTCGAGCAGGCGCAGGGCCGGCTCTTCGGTGCTGCAGCGCTCGGTCGCGTAAGGGCAGCGCTTGTGGAATGCGCAGCCGGACGGCGGGTTCAGCGGGTTGGGCAGTTCGCCGACGATCTTGATCTTCGGCTTGTTCGGGTCCGGGTGAATGGTCGGGGTGGCCGACAGCAGCGCCTGGGTGTACGGGTGCAGAGGACGCTCGTAGATGTCGTTCTTCGGACCCATTTCCACCGGGCGGCCGAGGTACATCACCATCACGTCATCGGCGACGTGTTGAACCACCGCCAGGTTGTGGGAGATGAACACGTAGGCGGTGTTGAACTCTTGCTGCAAATCCATGAACAGGTTGAGCACCTGCGCCTGAATCGATACGTCCAGCGCCGAGGTCGGTTCGTCCGCGACCAGCACTTTCGGTTGCAGCATCATCGCGCGAGCGAGGGCGATCCGCTGGCGCTGACCGCCGGAGAACATGTGCGGATAACGCTGATAGTGCTCAGGACGCAAGCCTACCTGCTTCATCATCGCCTGTACTTTCTCGCGACGTTCCGAGGCGCTCAGGCTGGTGTTGATCAGCAGCGGCTCGGCGAGTTGATCACCGACTTTCTGCCGAGGGTTCAACGAGGCGTAAGGGCTCTGGAACACCATCTGCACGTCTTTGCGCAGTTGTTTGCGCTGAGCCTTGTCGGCGCCGGCGACTTCCTGCCCGGCGATTTTCAAGGAGCCGGAGGAGGGCTCTTCGATCAGCGTCAGGGCGCGGGCCAGGGTGGATTTGCCGCAGCCCGACTCACCTACAACGGCGAGGGTCTTGCCGGCTTCCAGTTCGAACGACACACCGTTCAGGGCGCGCACGGTCGCATGGCCCTTGAACAGGCCACGGGACACTTCGTAGTGACGGGTCAGGTCGCGGGCGGTAAGTACGACGGCCATTACGCCACCTCCTGATTCAGCGGGTAGAAGCAGCGGGCGAGGCTGTTGCTTTTCGGGTCCAGGGCTGGACGCTGGGCGCGGCAGCTGTCTTGCACATACGGGCAGCGTGGCGACAGCAGGCAACCCTGCGGACGGTCATAGCGACCGGGAACAATGCCCGGCAACGTGGCCAGGCGCGTGGCACCCAGGCTGTGCTCCGGAATCGCCTTGAGCAGCGCTTCGCTGTAAGGGTGTGCCGGAATGTCGAACAACTGAGGAACCTGACCCACTTCAACCGCCTGGCCGGCGTACATCACGCACACACGCTGAGCGGTTTCGGCCACGACCGCGAGGTCGTGCGTGATCAGCACCAGGCCCATGTTCTGCTCTTTCTGCAACGCCAGCAGCAGGTCCATGATCTGTGCCTGGATCGTTACGTCCAATGCCGTGGTCGGTTCGTCGGCGATCAGCAGTTTCGGTTCGCCGGCAATCGCCATGGCGATCGCAACACGCTGGCTCATACCGCCGGAAAGCTGATGCGGGTAGGCGTCCATACGACTGGCGGCGCCCGGGATTTCCACTTTTTCCAGCAGTTCGATGGCGCGTGCGCGGGCCTGCTTGCCGGACATTTTCAGGTGCAGGCGCAGCACTTCTTCAATCTGGAAGCCGACGGTGTAGCTCGGGTTCAGCGCGGTCATCGGGTCCTGGAAGACCATGGCCAGGTCTTTGCCGACGATTTGCCGACGCTGACGGTTGCTGAGCTTGAGCATGTTCTTGCCGTCGAAATTCAGCGCGTCGGCGGTGACGATCCCCGGGTGCTCGATCAAGCCCATCAGCGCCATCATGGTCACGGATTTACCGGAACCCGACTCGCCAACGATGGCCAGGACTTCGCCCTTGTCCACGGTAATGTCGAGCCCGTCGACCACCGGAACCGCGTTCTTGTCGCCGAAGCGAACGTTGAGATTCTTGATTTCTAACAGTGACATTTGAATCTCCTCAGGCGGCGTTCTTGAGTTTCGGGTCCAGCGCATCGCGCAGACCGTCGCCCATCAAGTTGATTGCCAGCACGCTGAGCAAAATGGTCAAACCAGGCAGACTTACCACCCACCAGGCGCGTTCGATGTAGTCGCGAGCCGAAGCCAGCATGGTGCCCCACTCAGGGGTTGGCGGTTGTACACCAAGGCCGAGGAAGCCCAGTGCCGCGGCATCGAGAATCGCCGAAGAGAAACTCAGGGTGGCCTGAACGATCAGCGGCGCCATGCAGTTGGGCAGCACGGTGACGAACATCAGGCGTGGCAGACCGGCACCGGCCAGACGCGCGGCGGTCACATAGTCGCGGTTCAATTCGCCCATCACCGCAGCGCGGGTCAGACGAACATAGGACGGCAACGAAACCACGGCGATGGCAATAATGGTGTTGATCAAGCCAGGGCCGAGGATGGCGACAATCGCCACCGCCAGCAGCAGGGACGGCAGGGCCAGCATGATGTCCATCAGACGCATGATGGTCGGGCCGAGCAGTTTCGGGAAGAAGCCGGCGAACAGGCCCAGAAGGATGCCCGGAATCAGCGACATCACCACCGACGACAAGCCGATCAGCAGGGACAGGCGCGAACCGTTGATCAGGCGCGACAGCAGGTCGCGACCCAGTTCATCGGTGCCGAGCAGGAACTGGATCTGCCCGCCCTCCAGCCAGGACGGCGGGGTCAACAGGAAGTCACGGTATTGCTCGCTCGGGTTATGCGGAGCAACCCACGGCGCGAAAATCGCGCAGAAAATCACCAGCAGCATGAACATCAGGCCGGCAACGGCGCCTTTGTTCTTGGAAAACGCTTGCCAGAATTCTTTGTACGGGGACGGGTACAGCAGGCTTTGATCGACTGTTACCGCTTGATTTTGAGTTGAAGCTGGAGTGGTCATGGTCATGATGATCTCAGCGCTGGTGACGAATGCGTGGGTTGGCAAAGCCGTAGAGGACGTCCACGACGAAGTTCACCAGAATCACCAGGCAGGCGATTAACAGGATGCCGTTCTGCACCACGGGATAGTCCCGTGCGCCAATGGCTTCGATCAGCCATTTGCCGATGCCGGGCCAGGAGAAGATGGTTTCGGTCAGAACCGCACCGGCCAGCAATGTGCCGACTTGCAGGCCGACCACGGTCAGTACCGGAATCAGCGCGTTGCGCAAGCCGTGAACAAAGACCACGCGCGACGGCGACAGGCCTTTGGCGCGGGCGGTACGGATGTAGTCTTCACGCAGCACTTCGAGCATCGACGAACGGGTCATCCGCGCAATCACCGCCAGCGGGATGGTGCCGAGTACGATGGCCGGCAGGATCAGGTGATGCAGGGCATCAAAGAACGCACCGACGTCATCGGCCAGCAGCGTGTCGATCAGCATGAAGCCGGTCCGCGGCTCGATGTCATAGAGCAGGTCGATCCGCCCGGACACCGGGGTCCAGCCCAGGGATACCGAGAAGAACATGATCAGGATCAGGCCCCACCAGAAGATCGGCATCGAGTATCCCGCCAGGGAGATGCCCATCACCCCATGGTCGAACAGGGATCCTCGCTTGAGTGCCGCGATCACCCCGGCCAGGAGGCCCAGGATGCCGGCGAACAACAGCGCGGCCATGGACAGTTCCAGGGTCGCGGGGAATAGAGAGCTGAACTCGGTCCAGACACTTTCACGGGTACGCAGGGATTCGCCAAGGTCGCCGTGGGCCAACTTGCCGATGTAGTCCAGGTACTGGGCATACAGCGGTTTGTTCAGGCCAAGGCGTTCCATTGCCTGAGCGTGCATTTCGGGGTCGACCCGACGTTCGCCCATCATCACTTCCACGGGGTCGCCAGGAATCATGCGAATCAACGCGAAAGTCAGCAAGGTGATGCCGAAGAATGTGGGGATCAATAACCCCAATCGGCGGGCAATAAAACTAAACATCTTGTGTGGTACCTCATCAGCCGGTTAGGCGTGCCCGGCATTCCTGGGTCAGGAATGCCGGTAGTTTCTTATCTACTTCACCTGGGTGGTGGCGAAGTTATTAGTGGTGAGGGGGCTAATGTGATAGCCCTCTACGTTGTTGCGCATTGCGGTAAACATACGGGTGTGCGCCATGTTGATCCATGGCTGGTCCTGATTGAAAACCTCCTGGGCTTGCTCGTAGAGCGCTGCACGTTCCGCCGGGTTCACTTTAGCCCGTGCCTGGTCAATCAGGGTCTGGAATTTCTCATTGCACCAGCGCGCGTAGTTTTCGCCGTTCTTGGCGGCTTCGCAACTCAGATTAGGCGTCAGGAAGTTGTCCGGGTCGCCGTTGTCACCCGCCCAGCCGGCGGAAACCATGTCGTGCTCGCCGTTTTTGGCGCGTTTGAGCATTTCGCCCCATTCCATGACGCGAATGTCGACCTTGATCCCGACCTGGGCCAGGTCAGCCTGCATCATCTGCGCGCCGAGCATCGGGTTCGGGTTGGTCGGCCCGCCGCCGTTCCGGGTGAACAGCGTGAAAACAGTGCCCTCCGGCACGCCCGCTTCCTTGAGCAGGGCGCGAGCCTTGTCCAGATCACGTGGCGGGTTTTTCAGCTCGTGGTTGTAACCCAGCAGGGTGTCCGGGTAAGGGTTGACCGCCACCGTTGCGTTGCCTTTGCCGAACAGCGCGTTGACATAAGCCGCCTTGTCGAACGCGATGTCGATGGCCTTACGCACACGCACATCGCTCATGTATTTGTGCGAGGTGTTCATGGCGATGTAGGAAACGGTCATCGCGTTCATCTCATCAACCTTCAGGTTGGTGTCTTTCTTGATGCTCGGGATGTCATCCGGTTTCGGATACAGCGCGACCTGGCACTCGTTGGCCTTGAGTTTTTGCAGGCGCACGTTGTTATCGGTGGCGATGGCCAGGATCAGCGCATCAGCCGGTGGCTTGCCACGGAAGTAGTCCGGGTTGGCCTTGAAGCGAACCTGGGCATCTTTGTTGTAGCGCTGGAAAACGAACGGGCCGGTGCCGACCGGTTTGTTGTTCAGGTCGCCGGTCTTATTGGCCTTGAGCAACTGATCGGCGTACTCAGCTGAGTAGATCGAGGAGAAGGCCATGGCGACGTCCGCCAGGAACGGCGCTTCGCGACGGGTCAGGGTGAATTTGACGGTGTTGTCGTCAACTTTCTCGACGCTTTTCAGCAGTTCCTTGAAGCCCATGCTTTCAAAGTACGGGAAGCCCACGCTCGACAGTTTGTGCCATGGGTGGTTCGGGTCCAGCTGACGCTGGAAACTCCAGACTACGTCGTCGGCGTTCATGTCGCGGGTCGGCTTGAAGTATTCGGTGGTGTGAAACTTAACGCCTTTACGCAGGTGGAACGTGTAGGTCAGACCGTCCTCGCTGATCTCCCAGGAGTCGGCCAGTGCCGGAATCACTTCAGTGGTGCCGGGCTTGAAGTCGGCCAGACGATTGAAGATGGTTTCGGCCACCGCATCGGCTGTGACTGCAGTCGTGTACTGGACCATGTCGAAGCCTTCCGGACTGGCTTCGGTGCAGACCACCAGGGGTTTGGCCGAGACGCCAACAGCGACACTCAGCAACGCGGCTGCAATGGCCGCACGTAGGGGAAGCATTTTCATCAAGAACCCTCTGCAATCGGTTAAAGGACAAAAGCCGAACGGCCGATTCGTCACTGAATCAGCCGTTCGGCAGGTGTATTACAGAATGTTGAACGGGATGGTGGTCACGAGACGGAACTCGTTGAGGCTGCCATCCGCCTGGTTATCACTGGCGCGGTGAGCGGTGTAGGTCGCGCGGATAGCCGTGGCCTTGAGCGGGCCGCTCTGTACGGCGTATGAAGTACCAATGCCGTATTCATAGTGGGTTTCGCCGTCCATCGACTGCACGCCGTCGTAACCGCCGCCGGCATAGTGAGTACCGTCGATGCCCCAGCCACGAGCCTGGTAGATGTTGAACTTCAGGCCTGGAATGCCGTATTCAGCCATGTTCAGGCCGTAGGCGATCTGGAAGGATTTCTCGTTCGGGCCGTTGAAGTCCGACAGCAGGGAGTTGGCCAGGTAGATGCCGTTGGTTTCGTGCAGGTAGTCGAAGTACTCGTTACCGTTCACTTCCTGGTACGAGAAGGTCAGGCTGTGGGCCTGGTGAGTCAGGCCCAACGACAGGGAGTAGGTGTCGTTGTCGATTTCGCCCAGCAGCTTTTTGCCTTCGTCGACGGTTTTGTAGTAATTCAGGCCGGTGGTCAGGCTCAGTACCGAGCTGTCACCCAGAACGTGGGTGGCGCCGAAGTAGTACTGGTTCCACAGGTCTTCGGCCTGGGTGCCCCACAGGCTGGTGGTCAGGCTGGCGAACGGCGTGTAGGTGATACCGGCGGTGTTGACGTGATCGGCTTCAGCGGTACCGTCGCCGTATTCGGAACGGAATTTGCGCTGGCTCTGTTCGGTACGCGGCGAGTTACGGTCAAAGGTGGCGATGTCGAAAGTCAGGTTTTCCAACTCTTCGCTGTGCAGACTGACACCCTCGAAGCTCGAAGGCAGTGGACGGTTGCCGATGACATCTACTTGCGGGCTGCTGAAGTTCTGGCGACCGGCAGTCAGTGTGGTATTGGAGAAACGCGCCTTGACGTTGGCCAGGCCCAGTTTGCTCCACTGATCAACAGCGTCACCGCCATTTTCAGTCAAAGTACGGTTGTTGCCACGGCCGCCACGACCTGGCTCGGGAGCACCACCGTTACCGGATGCGAGGTCTTTGCGATCGCGGTCCAGAGCAATGGCGTTGTACGCCGCCACTTCGGTGCTGAAACCGACAGTACCCTCGGTGAAGCCCGAGTTGTACTTGATGATCGTGCCTTGAACCCAGTTGATTCGACGGTCAGTCGTACGAGTCTCACCATTTTTACGATAGTTGAGCGTCGCGCCCCGCTTGAACGACTCATTCGCATACCAGTTACGCGTGGAACCGGTGATCGATTGGCCTTCAACAAAGCCGGTGGCTTCGCTTTGGGCGCTTTTCTCTTTCACGGTAACCGGAGTGAAAGCCTGGCTTTGGGTTTCTGCGTAAGCCGAGGCGGTTACGCTGCTGATGGCCAGGGCCAATAACGCGGTGCTGCTCAGTTTCATGGGTGAAGCTCCTTACTTTCTTTTTTTTAATGCCGGTCTTTTTTGGTGATCCGGCTATTTGGTTTAGAACTCATACAAGGCTTCGCAAACGTTTGCTTTATGCCGGATTGGCGAATTACGGCAATACGTTTGCGTGAGGGCGCAATGCGCCCCCAGCGTTCTGGCTAATCGGTTATTGGTCGATACTGACGCCCGAGAACACGTTACGACCGAATGGACTCACCTTGAATCCTTCGATTTTGGCGCTCAACGGCTGGTTAACCGTCGAATGGGCGATAGGCGTGATCGGCACTTGTTGCTTGAGGTAGTGCTGCGCCTGTTTGTAGAGCACGGTGCGCTGGTCGCGGTCGGTGACGACCTTGGCCTGCTTGATGAACTTGTCGTAAGCCGGATCGCACCACATGGAGTAGTTGTTGCCACCAATGGCGTCGCAGCTGTAAAGCGTGCCGAGCCAGTTGTCCGGGTCCCCATTGTCGCCGGTCCAGCCAATCAGGCTGACGTCGTGTTCGCCATTCTTGGTGCGCTTGATGTACTCGCCCCATTCATAGCTGACGATCTTCACTTTGAGGCCGATTTTTGCCCAGTCAGCCTGGAGCATTTCGGCCATCAACTTGGCGTTCGGGTTGTAAGGGCGCTGAACGGGCATCGCCCACAAGGTGATTTCGGTGCCTTCTTTCACGCCGGCAGCCTTGAGCAGTTCCTTGGCTTTTTCCGGGTTGTAGGCAACGTCCTTGATTGTGTCGTCGTAGGACCATTGGGTCGGTGGCATGGCGTTGACGGCCAATTGACCGGCGCCTTGGTAAACGGCGTTGAGAATGCCCTGCTTGTTCACCGCCATGTCCAGCGCCTGACGCACTTCGAGCTGGTCGAAAGGCTTGTGGCGCACGTTGTAGGCGATGTAGCCCAGGTTGAAGCCGGGCTTCTCGATGAGCTTGAGTGCCGGGTCGTTCTTCAACGCGGGAACGTCGGCGGGGCGCGGGCTCAATGTGATCTGGCACTCATTGGCCTTGAGCTTCTGCACCCGCACCGACGCGTCGGTGTTGATCGAGAAGATCAGGTTGTCGAGCTTGACCCGGCTCGGGTCCCAGTACTGCTTGTTGCCGGTGTAGCGGATGTTGGAATCTTTCTGGTAGCTCTTGAAGGCGAACGGGCCAGTGCCGATCGGCTTCTGGTTGATGTCGCTCGGCTTGCCTTCGGCCAGCAGTTTGTCGGCGTATTCGGCGGACAGAATAGCGGCGAAGCTCATGGCGATGTTCTGGATGAACGCGGCGTCGACGCTGTTGAGCGTCATGACCACGGTCAGCGGCCCGGTCTTCTCGACCTTGGCGATGTTCTTGTTCAGGCTCATCCCGTTGAAATACGGGAACTCGGTCGGATAAGCCTTACGGAAAGGTTGTTGCGGATCGAGCATGCGATTGAACGTGAACAGCACGTCATCGGCGTTGAAATCACGGGTCGGCGTGAAGTACTTGGTCGTGTGAAATTTCACACCTTCGCGTAGGTGAAAGGTGTACTTGAGGCCGTCCTCGGAAATATCCCAGCGAGTGGCCAGGCCGGGTACGACGTTGGTGGCGCCTTTTTCAAACTCTGCCAATCGGTTGTACAACGGCTCGGCGGCATCGTTGTCGGTCGATGTCGTGTACTGCGCAGTGTCGAAGCCAGCCGGGCTGCCTTCGGAGCAGAACACCAGGCTGTTATTGGCGGCCTGGCTGATGGAAGTGGCGGCCAACAGGCCGGTGCCCAGCAATGCGGATAAAACCAAGGTATGGCGCATGACGCTCCCTTTTCTTGTTCTCTAAGTGTCTTCAATGAACCGCCGTCCCGTCCGCGGACGTGGAGGCATCACTGAGTTCAAACCATGCCATGCAGCAAAACCGAGAGCCCACGCATGAACTGGTCAGATCCCGACGGTATGAGCCGTGGGTCCGGCAGTAAATGCGTAGAGTCCGAAAGACTTGTGGGAAAAGGCAACGCATCCGACATCACGATGGTCATCCGTGACGGAATTGGATGTAGGCGTTTTCCTACTTTCTCGGCAGATAAAACAACGGCGACGTTAAATACGTCGCCGTTGCAAAACCTTATTTGCTGACGCTGACGCCGTAGAAGGAGTTCAAGCCAAACGGGCTGATCTTGAAGTCCTGCACGTTGTCGCGCATGGGTTGGAACACCGTCGAGTGAGCGATAGGTGTCATTGGAACAGCGTCTTTGAGGACGTGCTGCGCCTGTTTGTACAGTTCGGTGCGCTTGCCCTGATCGGTCGTGCGCTTGGCCTCTTTGACGATGCCGTCGAACTTCTTGTCGCACCACTTGGAGAAGTTGTTGCCCTGCAGCGAGTCGCAGCCGAACAGCACGTTCAGCCAGTTGTCCGGGTCACCGTTGTCGCCGCTCCAGCCAATCAGCATCGCGCCGTTTTCGCCGCCTTTGGAGCGCTTGATGTACTCGCCCCACTCGTAGGTCACGATCTTGGCCTTGATACCGATCTTGGCCCAGTCGGACTGCAGCATTTCAGCCATCAGTTTGGCGTTCGGGTTGTACGGACGCTGTACCGGCATCGCCCACAGGTTGATCTCGGTGCCTTCCTTGACGCCGGCTTCCTTGAGCAGCTCTTTGGCTTTCTCAGGGTTGTACGGCGCATCCTTGATGGTGGTGTCGTAAGACCACTGGGTTGGCGGCATGGCGTTGACGGCCAGTTGACCAGCACCTTGGTAGACGGAGTCGATGATCTGCTGCTTGTTGACGGCCATGTCCAGTGCCTGACGCACTTTCAATTGAGCCATCGGGTTCGGCTGATCGCTGCCCTTGATCTTGTCCATCACGTTGTAGGCGATGTAACCCAGGTTGAAACCAGCCTGGTTAGGCACCTTCAAGGTCTTGTCTTCTTGCAGCGCCTTCAGGTCGGCTGGACGTGGGAACAGAGTGATCTGGCACTCGTTCTTCTTCAGCTTCTGAATACGCACCGACGGGTCGGTGGTGATGGCGAAGATCAGGTTGTCGATCTTGACGTCGTCAGGCTTCCAGTAGTCCTTGTTCCCGGTGTAGCGGATGTTGGAATCTTTCTGGTAGCTCTTGAATACGAACGGACCGGTGCCGACCGGCTTCTGGTTGATGTCGGCGGCCTTGCCTTCCTTGAGCAGCTGGGCAGCGTACTCGGCGGACTGGACGGAGGCGAAGCTCATGGCCATGTTCTGGATGAACGCGGCATCAACTTCTTTAAGGGTGAACTTGACGGTGTGGTCGTCGACTTTATCGATCTTGGTGATGTTGGTATCCATCCCCATGTCGGTGAAGTACGGGAATTCGGTCGGGTACGCTTTGCGGAACGGGTCGTTCTTGTCAATCATGCGATTGAAGGTGAACAGCACGTCGTCGGCGTTGAACTCACGAGTCGGCTTGAAATACGGGGTGGTGTGGAACTTCACGCCTTCACGCAGGTGGAAGGTGTAAGTCAGGCCATCATCGGAGATGTCCCACTTGGTTGCCAGACCAGGAATCACGGCGGTGCCGCCGCGCTCGAACTGGGTCAGGCGGTTGAACATGGTTTCTGCAGAGGCGTCGAAGTCGGTTCCGGTGGTGTACTGGCCTGGGTCGAAACCGGCCGGGCTGCCTTCGGAGCAGAACACCAGGTTAGTCGCAGCGGATGCGAAAGGTGCGGAGGCTAACAAGCCTGCGCCGACTAAAAACGGAATGACCGCGTGTTTAAGCATGTTGGCCTCATGATTTGTTGTCATTTTTGGAATTAGAGGACGACCTCGTGAGCCGTGCCTGCGGATACTTATGCAGGGGCCATACCCATTGCAAGATCCAGAGCGACCACAGGCGTTAAACGGTGGCACGAACGTACCTTAATGTCGCATATGTATAAATTCATGCGCATTTGACCGTTTGCGCAGGGTTTTTTCGGTGCATCTGGCGCACCGCGACGGGGCAATCGGCACGACTTTCGCACCCGGTTGGAGCGAGGTGTTACTTATTTATACCCATCTTTGAGGGGCGTGGATGAGAGGTGTGGGCGTGAATGAGATTGAGTTGTAGTTGGGTGGATAGGTGTTTGTTGTTTAAAGGGTTGTTGTGTCTGTGGGGGCAGATTGTTGCGTTACTGTCTGGCAGTGGACATCTGTGGGGATGATTTGGATCCGGGAGGTGATGGAGGCTACGTGGGAGTGGTGGGTAGTACCGAGGGTGCAACCTGTCTGCTGCTTGCGGTAGCACTATTGGCTGTTTTCCACGTGTTGAGCGTCTTATCCCTGAGCTTTTTATGACGGATATGCATAGGTCAAGTGTTGGCGACGAGCCTGTTTGCCGATCCTTGCTTCCAGATGACCCCGGTCCTCTGTAGGAGCGAGGCTTGCCCGCGAAGGCGGCCTGACAGCCGACCTGTCTCTTTCTGTTGCTCCCGATTGATCGTTCCCATGCTCCGCGTGGGAATGCCGCCCGGGAGGCTCCGCGTTCCATTTTTGTGTGTTGAAAGATGTGTAAAAAACACAGCGATTTCCCACGCATTTTTCAGGTTGCCGGGTAGGAAGCAGTGTCTCTAACCTCTGACTGTCGCTGAAGAACTCAGCGAACGGGTGTGAGAACCTGGGAACAGATATGTATGAATCTAGCGCCAGCATCACCATAATTGCCGCCAGCTATACGCTGCCTGTAATGCTCTATGGCGGCTGTGTGCGGGCGGACTTCGGTCCGGCCGGTTCTCTGTTCCCGGCTTTCTCACCCTGCACATAGCTGCCACCACTTTCCGTGTGAGAAACGAAAAGTGATGGCTCCAAAAATGAACAGGGAAAGCAAATGAGCAAAATTGTCCCCGATCCACCCTTCAACACCACAACCCCCACCGACGAAGCCACCGAAGCCGAAACGCTCCTCAAAGACCGCGAAGCCATAAAACGCGCCCTCGATTACTACCTCGATCCCCCCGATCAATACGCTTCCAGACCCCGCCGTCCCAGCACCATGTTCATGGTCGTCCCGGACATGGACAGCGAAAGTCTCCTGGCACAAGCTTGCGAGTCATTGGCGTCCGCGAGTGTCATGGCCAGTGATTTCGCAGCAAACCTGATCGGCCCGCAGAGAAATACGGTATTGGCGATTCAGAAGATCATCATGCTGGCGGAGTTGGCAGTGAATCGGGCGCTGGATAACGTCGATCCGGCGTAGACCGCGTTATCGTTTTTCGCGAGCAGGCTCGCTCCCACTGGGGGCGAGTGTGTACATGGGTTTTGTGTACGACTCTGATCCCATGTAGGAGTGAGCCTGCACGCGATGACGGTGGATCAATCACCACAAAATCATCAGACAAACCTGCCGGCTTTCCGCCAGGCAACAAAAAACGGCGATCACTTCAGTGACCGCCGTTTCTGTGTACGGGTTATCGAATCAAGGCATCAACACTTCAATCGCGCCATCCGCCGTCATGCTCACCTGGCTGGTGCCGGCCTCAACCTCTGGCGTCACCGGAGCGCCATCCATGCCGGCCGCTTTCATCATCATCGGCCCACGCATGTACGGCTGTGGATAACCGTTGCTGTTCAGGTTCAGGCTGACGATTTTGTAACCCTTGCCACCCAACGCATCGGTTGCCAGCTGCGCGCGGGCCTTGAAGGCGGTGACAGCTTCTTTAAGCAGCGCATCTTCGCTGGCCTTGCGCGTTGGCGTGGCGATGGCGAAGTCCATGCCACCCATTTTCAGGTCGGTCAGCAGTTCGCCGGTCAGCTTCGACAGTGCGGCGAAGTCGGAGCTTTCCATGCGCAGTTCGGCGCGTTCACGCCAGCCGGTGATTTTCTGGCCCTTGGTGTCGTAGATCGGGTAGCTGTTGCGGCTGCCCTGGCGCAGGGTGACTTCCTTGACTTGTTTGGCCTGGGCCAGCGCTTTGTTCATGGTGGTGCTGACGTCGGCGGCGAGTTTGGCCGGGTCGGTGTTCTGTTCTTCGGTGTAGAGGGTCACGATCATCTGATCGCGGGCCACTTCCTGGCTGACTTCGGCACGCAGGGCGATCTGGTTGTAATGAAGTTCGTCGGCGGCCAGGGCCGGGAGGCTGGCGACGGTGCCAACGCTAAGGGCAAGAAGGGCGGCGCTGCGGCGGAAACTGTGCATGAAAACTCCTTGGAGGTGCGCAGGGGTTAAGGTCCGAGCCTGCGTGAAACCATCAGACTCTAACTTTATTGATCCGGTTCGCACAGTTACAACTTCCATACAGATGGAATGGGGGAGACCGTGTCGAGGCCATTCGCGGGCAAGCCTCGCTCCTACAGGAATGTGTCGTACGCCAATCCTTTGAACGACACATTCCTGTAGGAGCGAGGCTTGCCCGCGAAGGCGTCCTTATAGACGCAGCAGAACTTCCTGCCATGTGGCTGTTTGCCGCACTTTTGCCTGCCAGCCCCCGTGCTTGGTTATACTCCGTGCGATCCGCCTGGAGCGCTCATCAGGAGAGCTCATGCTCGCCCCCGTTCAAATCACTTCCGCCACTCGCCAAAACCTTTGGCGGCTGACCTTCATCCGAACCTTGGTACTCGCCGCTCAGGCCGGTTCCGTAGGCCTGGCCTACTGGTTCGATCTGCTGCCGTTGCCGTGGGTGCAACTGGCGATGACCCTCGGCTGCTCGACGCTGCTGTGCGCGTTCACGGCGGTTCGCCTGCGCACCTCGTGGCCGGTCACCGAGCTGGAATATGCCCTGCAACTGGCCTGTGATCTGTTTATCCACAGTGCCCTGCTGTATTTCTCCGGCGGTTCGACCAACCCGTTCGTTTCCTATTACCTGGTGCCGCTGACCATCGCCGCCGTGACGTTGCCGTGGCGCTATTCGGTGATTCTGTCCGGTATCGCGCTGGCGCTTTATACGTTGTTGCTGGCGCGGTTCTATCCGCTGGAAACCTTCCCCATCGCCCGGGAAAACTTGCAGATCTACGGCATGTGGCTGAGTTTCGCCCTTGCCGCCGCCGTCATCACATTCTTTGCCGCGCGCATGGCCGAAGAGCTGCGCCGCCAGGAAGAACTGCGCGCCATCCGTCGTGAAGAAGGCCTGCGCGACCAGCAATTGCTGGCCGTCGCGACCCAGGCGGCCGGCGCCGCCCATGAGTTGGGCACGCCGTTGGCCACCATGAGCGTGTTGCTCAAGGAAATGCGCCAGGACCATCCCGACCCGCTGTTGCAGGATGATTTAAGCGTGTTGCAAGATCAGGTCAAACTCTGCAAAGAGACCTTGCAGCAACTGGTGCGCGCCGCCGAGGCCAATCGACGCCTGGCGGTGGAAATGCAGGACGTCACCGACTGGCTCGACGAAGCGCTGAACCGCTGGCACTTGATGCGCCCGGAAGCCAGTTACCGTTTCCAACGGCTGGGCCAGGGCACGGTGCCACGCATGGCACCGCCGCCAGACCTGACGCAAGCCTTGCTGAATTTGCTCAACAACGCCGCCGATGCGTGCCCCGAAGGGCTGCAAGTGACGCTGGACTGGAATGCCGAGGACCTGACCATCAGCATTCGCGACCATGGCGCCGGCGTGCCGCTGGCCATTGCCGAACAGATTGGCAAGCCGTTTTTTACCACCAAGGGCAAAGGTTTCGGCCTCGGCCTGTTTTTGAGCAAGGCCAGCGTGACACGCGCCGGCGGCTCAGTGAAACTCTACAGTCATGAGGAAGGCGGCACGCTCACCGAGCTGCGCCTGCCCCGTGTCGCCCGAGGAGACGAACATGAGTGACGAGATCCAAGTTGAAGGCGAAGAACTGCCGCATTTGCTGCTGGTAGACGACGACGCAACCTTTACCCGTGTGATGGCCCGCGCCATGGCCCGCCGTGGTTTTCGCGTCAGCACCGCCGGTTCCGCCGAAGAAGGGCTGACCATCGCCCAGACCGACATCCCGGATTACGCCGCGCTGGACCTGAAAATGGACGGCGACTCGGGCCTGGTGTTGCTGCCCAAACTGCTCGAACTTGACCCGGAAATGCGCGTGGTGATCCTCACCGGCTACTCGAGCATTGCCACCGCCGTCGAGGCCATCAAGCGCGGCGCTTGCAACTATCTTTGCAAGCCGGCTGACGCTGACGACGTGCTGGCCGCGCTGCTTTCCGAGCATGCCGACCTCGACACCCTGGTGCCAGAAAACCCGATGTCGGTGGACCGCCTGCAATGGGAGCACATCCAGCGCGTACTGACCGAACACGAAGGCAACATCTCCGCCACTGCCCGCGCCTTGGGCATGCACCGCCGCACGCTGCAGCGCAAACTGCAAAAGCGTCCGGTCCGCCGCTGAACGGACGCTGAACGATTAACGCCAGCCCTCGCGATAACCCGAACCGATCATCTATGATCGGTTCGGGTGTGTTCTTTTCTTTATCGAGCCTTTTCCATGAATCAGAACGCTGAGTATTCCGCGGTCAACGATGCTGTGCGCGGGCAGTTTTTTCGCAAAGTCTGGGCGATGACCACGCCGTATTGGCGCAGCGAAGAGAAGGGCAAGGCCTGGACATTGCTGATCGCCGTGATTGCGCTGTCACTGTTCAGCGTGGCGATTTCGGTGTGGGTCAACAGTTGGTACAAGGATTTTTACAACGCCCTGCAAAAGAAGGACGAAGCGGCTTTCTGGCAACTGATTCTGTACTTCTGCGGGATTGCTGCGGTGGCGATTCTCGGTGCGGTGTATCGGCTCTACCTGACGCAGATGCTGACGATTCGCTGGCGGGCCTGGCTCACCGAGCAGCACTTCGCCCGTTGGCTCGGTCATAAAAACTACTACCAACTGGAGCAGGGCGGTTACACCGATAACCCTGACCAGCGGATTTCCGAAGACCTCAATAGCTTCACCTCCAATACGCTGGGCCTGGGGCTGGGCCTGATCCGCAACGTCGTCAGTCTGGTGTCGTTTTCGATCATTCTGTGGGGCGTGTCGGGCAGCATCGAAGTGTTCGGTTTCACCATCCCCGGCTACATGTTCTGGTGCGCTCTGGTTTATGCCGCCGTCGGCAGCTGGCTGACGCACTTGATTGGCCGTCGTTTGATTGGCCTCAACAACAATCAACAACGCTTCGAAGCTGACCTGCGTTTTTCCATGGTGCGAGTTCGCGAGAACGCGGAAAGCATCGCGCTGTACAACGGCGAACCCAATGAAAACCGCCGTCTGAGCGGGCGCTTCGGGCTGGTCTGGCATAACTTCTGGGACATCATGAAAGTGTCCAAGCGCCTGACCTTCTTCACCTCCGGTTATGGCCAGATCGCAATCATTTTCCCGTTTATGGTCGCCGCGCCGCGTTACTTCGCCGGCAAGATCGAGCTTGGCGAGCTGATGCAAATCAACTCAGCGTTCGGCAACGTGCAGGAGAACTTCAGCTGGTTCATCAGCGCCTACCAGGACTTGGCCGCTTGGCGAGCCACCTGTGATCGTCTGCTGAGTTTCCGCCAGGCGATGACCGACAACGAAGAGCGAGCGCCGGCGATTGATGTGCAGAATTCGGGTACAGCCTTGAAGGTGCACAACCTGGGCCTCGATCTGGCCGACGGTCGTCACTTGCTGACCAACGCCGACATGACCGTGGAGGAGGGCGAGCGCGTCATGCTCAGCGGTCGTTCCGGCAGCGGCAAGTCGACCTTGCTGCGGGCGATGGGGCACCTGTGGCCGGCGGGTCATGGCAGCATTCGTCTGCCGACGGCGCGTTACCTGTTCCTGCCACAAAAGCCGTATCTGCCGATTGGCACGTTGCGCGAGGCACTGAGTTATCCACAGGCCGGCGGGACTTATCCGCACGAGCGGTATGTGCATGTGCTGGAAACTTGCCGCTTGCCGCACCTTGTTGCGCGCCTGGACGAGGCCAATCACTGGCAGCGCATGCTGTCGCCGGGTGAACAGCAACGGCTGGCCTTCGCTCGTGCGCTGCTCTATGCACCACAGTGGTTGTACATGGACGAGGCGACGTCGGCGATGGACGAAGAGGATGAGGCGTCGCTGTATCAGGCCTTGATCGATGAGATACCGGGGTTGAGCATCGTCAGCGTTGGGCATCGCAGCAGTCTGAAGCGTTTCCACCCACGGCATGTGCGCATTGAAAATGGACATCTGGTGGACCAGACCGTGATCGCATAACACCACAATCCGTGTGGGAACGAGCTTTTGTGGCGGGGGATTTATCCCCGTTCGGCGTCGCAGCCGTCGCAAAACCACAGCACTCGGCATACCTGATGCACCGAGGCTGTGGGTTTTGGGATGGCTGCGCCATCCAACGGGGATAAATCCCCGCGCCACAGGTTGCTCTTACAATAGTGGGTGGTGGTGATCGTACAACCGCGTTGAGCTATGATGCGGTTTCAGCCGCAATTTTCGAGACAGACGTTCACCATGGAAAACCCGATCGACGCACCACGCCTCCCTCGCAAGCGCCGCAGCCTCGCACAGGAATTGGTGACGGTGCTGTCCGAGCAGATCCGCGACGGCCACCTCAAACGTGGCGACAAATTGCCCACCGAGTCGGCGATCATGGATGCCCATGGCGTCAGCCGAACCGTGGTTCGCGAAGCAATTTCACGTTTGCAGGCCGCTGGCCAGGTGGAAACCCGTCACGGCATCGGCACCTTCGTGCTCGACACCCCGAGCCCGAGCGGTTTTCGCATCGACCCGGCGACCGTGGTCACCCTGCGTGACGTATTGGCGATTCTGGAACTGCGCATCAGCCTCGAAGTGGAGTCCGCCGGCCTCGCTGCACAACGCCGCAGCCCGGAACAGTTGGCCTTGATGCGCGCCGCGCTGGACGCCTTGAATGAAAGTGCCGCCCACGCCAGTGATGCCGTGGCGTCCGACTTCCAGTTCCACCTGCAAATCGCTCTGTCGACCGGTAACCGCTACTTCACCGACATCATGACCCATCTGGGCACCAGCATCATTCCGCGCACCCGCCTGAACTCCGCGCGCCTGGCCCATGATGATCAGCAGCACTACATGAGTCGCCTGAGCCGCGAACACGAAGAGATTTACGACGCGATTGCGCGCCAGGATTCGGATGCGGCGCGGGCGGCGATGCGTTTGCATTTGACGAACAGTCGGGAGCGGCTGCGCCACGCGCATGAAGAGGCTGAGGCGCAGCGCTGAGAGTTGCGGTTGGTGGGACCCAGTTTTTTTGTAGCGCTTTTGCTAACGCACCACGATGAGACGAAGGGGGTGTGATTCTTTTTTGATCCCGTCAATTTCTACCTCATACCAAAACTCAGCCGTACTTTTGTTAACGATGGGCTCGAGTGTATACGTGGTGATTTTTGAGATGTGCTGCTCGGTGTCTTTAATTTCAATTCCGCCGCGCCATAATTCTTCGTAACCGCTCTCATTGTGAAATTTTATAAAGTATTTGCATCGTTGTCCGCTAGCTTGACCTTTATATTTAACGGCAAGCTTAAAACTAAATTGCTGAATTTCTCCGAAGTTCTTTAGGTAGAGGGTAGTTCCGTCTGTTTCAGGGGCAGTGGGCGCGGCTAATTCTGGTGATACTGGCGATTTTACAGGTTTTTCCACTTTTGTTAGTTCGACAGTGCTCATGGCGAATCTCCATATATAAAAAGTAATTTTGCGATAACTTATCCGCGACATCAGTTCATCAGATGCTTTTAATGTTGGCTACTGTCAGAAATGACAGTTGCGACCAGGGGTCGTTACGCGCTGGACCGCGCGCGTAGCCCATGACGATCAACAGCGCATGAGTCGCCTGAGCCGTGAGCACGAAGAGATTTACGACGCGATTGCGCGCCAGGATTCGGATGCGGCGCGGGCGGCAATGCGTTTGCATTTGACGAACAGTCGGGAGCGGCTGCGCCATGCTCATGAAGAGGCTGAGGCGCAGCGTTAATGCTTTTTATCGCCGATAGCTGAGTTTTGTATAAGTCGCAATATTCCAAAGCGCCGGGTTAATCAGGTGGTGCGTGCGCTGTAGAAGATCTCAGTGGCCATAGCGGACAGTAATCTATTTAACAGAACTGTCCGCGTCTCTTATTGTACGAGCCTAAATTTCACCTTAGGGGAGTGTCTCACTCCCCCATCTCTTGTCACAGTGTATTGCACTTCAACACTGGCGCCTTCTGCCAAACCTTTTTCGAAGAAGTTTTTTTCGGCTCCGTATCCGTATGCATCTGATGGACGTTCTATAGTCACTGAATACACGATGGAGTCGCCTGTAGAGGTTTTTACAATAAATGCTAATTTATCCCCCTCGATCGCATCTGCGATGGGTTCCACTGTTATTGAGACTGATCCAACAATTTGGCTAACGCTCAAAACACCTTCTTTAACATTTTTAACTTTTGGGGGCGCCAAGTCGTTCTTTTGTACTGTCATGAATAAAGTCCTTCAACAATAAGTCGAACCATTTTGATAAACGCTCTTTTATAAGCGTTCTAAGGGGCCGGTTCGTTAACTCCTGAGGTGATTAAGTCACCGCAGTTGATGTCGTGCTACTGTCAGAATTTACAGTTCAGACGAACGGTCAGTGTTTTGTGTCGTGTGTTTACTTGTCCCGAGATTTGCGTTCAAAGGCAGGCTCGCTTCCATTTGGGATCTAATCAGTGGAATACCAAAGACTAATGGGTGCGAGCCTGCTCGTGATGGGGCAATCGCCTCAGCCGGTTTTCAGAACTGAACGATCCACCCGTACCGCCAATTCAGTCTTCGCCGATTTAACCTCGAAGGTCACACCCCCCTGCTTATCCACATTTCCGCGGGCAATGGGCACACCCTTGGACAACAACTCCAACGGCGCACCCTCCAGCGATTGCCCTGAAGCCAGTTCCAGTTTCAATTTAATCGTCATCATCAATCTCCTTATCAAGCCACGTTGCCAGTGGGGTTGTAATCCTTGAGCAGCAAGTAAGTACTCCAGCCCCACCAGTCATCGACGGTGGCGGTGTCGTTCAGGTTGTTGACGTCCTTGCGCCGCAGCACCTTGCTGCCTTCAACCCGGAACAACGGTGAAAAGTTGTTCGCAGGATTCAATACGGCTTGCAGATCCGGGGTCTTTTTCAAGGCGCCAAAATTATCGGGAACCGTGACGGTGCCGCTGAGATACGCCGCAAACACTTCATCCGCCGACACCTGCACCGCCTGATTCACCTGGACACGATTGGCGCTGTCGATGGCGTCGAAGTAGCGTTTGTCGCCGTACCCACGCCAGTGATCGCCGGTGCCGTTGCGCACATTGAGGCCGAACTTGCTGTCTTCGTCGTGCATGAAGCGGGTAATCAGTGAGCCCAGATCACTGGGCGTGACCACCGCAGCCAACTGTTTGCGCGGTACTCGCAAATGGCCGGCAGAAAACAGGTCGGTCAGGTAGTGATCGGCAAACGCATTCATCGCGTAGGCCAGTTCCAGCTGCTTTTCATCGTTGCTGCTGTGAGCCTTCACCGCTTGTTGCAGAGCTGCCGTGTGCCCGGAGATATAGGCCAGCAGCGCCCATTCGGCAAAGTGGTCAGCATTATTGGCGGCCAGTTTCAGATAGCGCCCCAAGGGAAACAGCGCCGAGACGAAACTGCCGCCGCCCGTGATTCTGTTCCACTCTTCTGACAACGTATCTCCGAGTGCGTCATACGCCTCGTGAGGCTGTTTGCCGTCTTTGATTGCCTGTTTAACGGCGGCGATTTCCTTCTGCATGACGCCGAGGATCAGCTTGGCTTCGGCATTGGACGCCGGCAGCACCGCCAGCGAGTTGAAGGCATTGGTAAAGCGCTGGACGCGGTCGGCAGGCGTGGCGCCTTCGCTGACTGGTTGATCGGGAATGCCATAAAAGTCACCGCCCAGAGCGATGACCTGACCGTAAGTCAGCGCCAGTCCATTGGGTAAATGCAGCGCTACCTGCGAGGCGGGCACAGCGGGCGCGTCCTTGATAAAACGCAGCAACGTACCGTCACCGATGGCGGTGTGCTCGCCGCCCTCAAACCTCAGCTGTGGCTTGCCTTTCAAGGCGTTGCCAGGCGTAGCGTTAGTTGTTAGAGGTGCGTCGTGATGTTCGCCGAGCTTCAGCATAAGCGAGCTGTTGGCGGTGACGGCGATACCGTCTTCAGTAAAAAGATCGTCCAGGTTCGCGATGATCTGTTCTGGTTTTCCCTGCGGTTGAGCGTGTAGACCTGACATTTCTGGCTCCTTGATATGTCGTCGGTATGATTCAAGACAGCTGTATGTATATACAGCTAATCAGAGCTTAGGTCAGAAATTTCCTACGTCAAGAAAATCCCCTTCCGACACAAATTTCCAGGCGCGACGATGAAATGCAGTTGACGGTTATTATTTAAGTTGTACGATGACCTACAACTCGGCCACAGGCTGAACGCTTTTCTCACACAAACGTTGCTACCCAGGGTGTTCGAATAATGAATCCACAAGAACTGAAGTCCATCCTCTCTTCTGGCCTGCTGTCTTTCCCGGTCACCGATTTCAATGCTCAGGGCGACTTCCATCGCGCGGGCTACATCAAGCGTCTCGAATGGCTGGCCCCATACGGCGCCACGGCGTTGTTCGCCGCAGGCGGCACCGGTGAGTTCTTCTCTCTGGCGGCCAGCGAATATTCGGAAATCATCAAGACGGCTGTCGACACCTGCGAAAACAGCGTGCCGATTCTGGCTGGTGTGGGCGGTTCGACTCGCCAGGCCATCGAATACGCACAGGAAGCCGAGCGCCTGGGCGCCAAAGGCTTGTTGCTGCTGCCGCACTACTTGACCGAAGCCAGCCAGGACGGCGTTGCCGCCCACGTTGAAGCCGTGTGCAAATCGGTGAACATCGGCGTGGTGGTTTACAACCGCAACGTCTGCCGCCTGACCGCGCCATTGCTGGAACGCCTGGCCGAGCGCTGCCCGAACCTGATCGGCTACAAGGATGGCCTGGGCGATATCGAGTTGATGGTATCGATCCGTCGCCGCCTCGGTGATCGCTTCAGCTACCTGGGCGGTTTGCCGACCGCTGAAGTCTATGCCGCTGCTTACAAGGCATTGGGCGTACCGGTCTACTCCTCGGCGGTGTTCAACTTCATCCCGAAAACGGCGATGGATTTTTACCACGCCATTGCCCGCGAAGATCACGCCACCGTTGGCAAGATCATCGACGACTTCTTCCTGCCGTACCTGGACATCCGTAACCGCAAAGCCGGTTATGCGGTGAGCATCGTCAAGGCCGGGGCAAAAATTGCCGGTTATGACGCAGGTCCTGTGCGTGCACCGCTGACCGATCTGCTGCCAGAAGAGTACGAAGCTCTGGCCGCGCTGATCGACAAGCAAGGTGCGCAGTAACACACCCGATTAATAAGGCCGCTGAGCAATCAGCGGCCTTTTGCGTGAGGAGATTGTTGTGGCTGATACAAAGCGTTTCGATAACTACATCAACGGTGAATGGGTGGCGGGCAGTGATTACTGCGCCAACATCAACCCGTCCGAACTGACCGACACCATCGGCGACTACGCCAAGGCTGATCTGGCCCAGGTCCACGCCGCCATCGACGCCGCTCGCGCTGCGTTTCCGGCCTGTTCGACTTCGGGCATTCAGGCTCGCCATGATTCACTGGATAAAGTCGGCACCGAAATCCTCGCCCGCCGCGAAGAGCTTGGCACCTTGCTGGCCCGGGAAGAGGGCAAGACCCTGCCTGAAGCCATCGGCGAAGTGACCCGCGCCGGTAACATCTTCAAGTTCTTCGCCGGTGAGTGCCTGCGCCTGTCCGGTGACTATCTTCCGTCGGTGCGCCCGGGTGTGAACGTCGAAGTCACTCGCGAAGCCTTGGGCGTCGTTGGCCTGATCACCCCGTGGAACTTCCCGATCGCAATCCCTTCGTGGAAAATCGCCCCGGCCCTGGCCTACGGCAACTGCGTCGTGCTGAAACCGGCCGATCTGGTGCCGGGTTGCGCCTGGGCGCTGGCGGAAATCATCTCCCGCGCAGGCTTCCCGGCCGGCGTCTTCAACCTGGTGATGGGCAGCGGTCGCGTGGTTGGCGATGCGCTGGTGCAGAGCCCGAAAGTCGACGGCATCAGCTTCACCGGTTCTGTCGGTGTCGGTCGTCAGATCGCCGTCAGTTGCGTCTCGCGTCAGGCCAAGGTTCAGCTGGAAATGGGTGGCAAGAACCCGCAGATCATTCTCGACGATGCCGACCTGAAGCAAGCGGTCGAGCTGTCGGTGCAGAGCGCGTTCTATTCCACCGGTCAGCGTTGCACGGCGTCGAGCCGCTTCATCGTCACCGCCGGGATTCACGACAAGTTCGTCGAAGCCATGGCCGAGCGCATGAAGTCGATCAAGGTCGGTCACGCGTTGAAAACCGGCACCGACATCGGTCCGGTCGTCTCGCAAGCGCAGCTTGAACAGGACATGAAGTACATCGACATTGGCCAGTCCGAAGGTGCTCGTCTGGTCAGCGGCGGTGGCTTGGTGACTTGCGACACCGAAGGCTACTACCTCGCGCCAACGCTGTTTGCCGACAGCACAGCTGCGATGCGCATCAGCCGTGAAGAGATCTTTGGCCCGGTGGCGAACATCGTTCGCGTCGCCGATTACGACGCCGCGCTGGCCATGGCCAACGACACCGAATTCGGTCTGTCAGCGGGCATCGCCACCACGTCGCTGAAGTACGCCAACCACTTCAAGCGCCACTCCCAGGCCGGGATGGTGATGGTCAACCTGCCGACGGCGGGCGTGGATTACCACGTTCCATTCGGCGGGCGTAAAGGTTCATCCTATGGTTCCCGCGAGCAAGGTCGCTACGCGCAAGAGTTCTACACGGTCGTGAAGACCAGCTACATCGGTTCGTAACGCAACACCCTCTGTGGGAGCGAGCCTGCTCGCGAAGGTCTTGAGGACGCGACGGTAAACCTGATGCCCCGCGTCATCGTTGACCACCATCGCGAGCAGGCTTGCTCCCACAGAAAAACCAAAGATTCACCCGCGCATAAAAATAATCAGTGGGAGTACATGTACATGCAAGCGACCAAGCCGACTCACGTCCGCTATTTGATTTTGCTCATGCTTTTCCTGGTGACCACGATCAACTACGCCGACCGGGCCACTATCGCCATCGCGGGCTCCAGCCTGCAAAAAGACCTCGGCATCGACGCGGTCACCCTCGGTTACATCTTCTCTGCATTCGGTTGGGCTTACGTGGCCGGGCAAATTCCCGGTGGCTGGCTGCTGGACCGTTTCGGCTCGAAAAAGATCTACGCGCTAAGCATTTTCACCTGGTCGCTGTTCACCGTTCTGCAGGGCTATGTCGGCGAATTCGGCATGTCCACCGCAGTGGTTGCGCTGTTCATGCTGCGCTTCCTGGTGGGCCTGGCCGAAGCGCCATCCTTCCCGGGTAACGCCCGTATCGTCGCGGCCTGGTTCCCGACGGCTGAACGCGGCACGGCCTCGGCGATCTTCAACTCGGCGCAGTACTTTGCCACCGTGTTGTTCGCACCGCTGATGGGCTGGATCGTCTACAGCTTCGGCTGGCAGCACGTGTTTATCGTCATGGGCGTGATCGGCATCATCTTCTCGGGGATCTGGCTGAAGGTGATCTACAGCCCGCGCCAGCACCCGATGATCAACGACGCCGAGTTCAAGCACATCGCCGACAACGGCGGCATGGTCGACATGGACCAGGACAAAGGCAAAGGCAAAAAAGGCGACGGTCCGAAGTGGGACTACATCCGCCAGTTGCTGACCAACCGCATGATGCTCGGCGTGTATCTGGGCCAGTACTGCATCAACGGCATCACGTACTTCTTCCTGACCTGGTTCCCGGTGTACCTGGTGCAAGAACGCGGCATGACCATCCTCAAGGCCGGTTTCATTGCTTCGTTGCCAGCGATCTGCGGCTTTATCGGGGGGGTGCTTGGCGGGGTGATTTCCGATTACCTGCTGCGCAAGGGCCATTCCCTGACCTTCGCTCGCAAGGCACCGATCATCGCGGGTTTGCTGGTCTCCAGTAGCATCGTGGCGTGCAACTATGTTGATGTCGAGTGGATGGTCGTCGGCTTCATGGCCCTGGCCTTCTTCGGCAAAGGCGTGGGTGCGCTGGGTTGGGCGGTGGTGTCCGACACCTCGCCGAAACAGATTGCCGGCCTGAGCGGTGGCCTGTTCAACACCTTCGGCAACATCGCTTCGATCACCACCCCGATCGTGATCGGCTACATCATCAGCTCCACCGGTTCGTTCAAATGGGCGCTGGTGTTTGTCGGTTGCAACGCACTGGTTGCAGTGTTCAGCTACCTGGTGATCGTCGGTCCGATCAAACGTGTGGTGCTGAAAGAGCCGCCAGTCAGCGGTCCTGAAACCAATAACAAATTGTCTCAAGCGCATTCCTGAGGAGCGGCGTCATGCAGTTGATTGAACATTCCGACTCGCCGCGCTACATCCGCCTGCACGAGCGGGACAACGTCGTGATCGTGGTCAACGACCAAGGCGTACCGGCCGGTACCGAGTTTCCAGATGGCCTGGTGACGGTGGACTTCGTGCCGCAGAGCCATAAAGTCACCCTCGAGGACATTCCCGAAGGCGGCCAGGTGATTCGTTACGGCCAGACCATTGGCTATGCGTTGCAGCCGATCCCGCGCGGCAGCTGGGTCAAGGAAGATCAACTGCGCATGCCCACCGCGCCACCGCTGGACAGCCTGCCGCTGTCCACCGAAGTGCCTGCGGCCCAGGCACCGCTGGACGGTTACACCTTCGAGGGGTATCGCAACGCCGACGGGACCGTTGGCACGCGCAATATTCTCGGGATTACGACGACCGTCCAGTGCGTGACCGGCGTGCTCGACCATGCGGTCAAGCGCATCAAGGATGAATTGCTGCCCAAGTACCCGAACGTCGATGACGTGGTGGCGCTGACCCACAGCTACGGCTGCGGGGTGGCGATCACTGCCACTGACGCGTACATCCCGATCCGCACCGTACGCAATCTGGCGCGCAACCCGAACCTGGGTGGCGAAGCCTTGGTCATCAGCCTGGGCTGCGAGAAATTGCAGGCCGGGCAGGTGATGCACGAGGGCGACAGCTCGGTGGATTTGAGCGAGCCGTGGTTGTACCGCTTGCAGGATTCGAGTCACGGTTTCACTGAGATGATCGAGCAGATCATGGCGCTGGCCGAGACCCGTTTGAAGAAGCTCGATCAGCGTCGCCGGGAAACTGTGCCGGCGTCCGAGCTGATCCTGGGCATGCAGTGCGGCGGCAGCGATGCGTTTTCCGGCATCACCGCCAACCCTGCGCTGGGTTATGCCTCTGATTTGTTGTTGCGCGCTGGCGCGACGGTGATGTTTTCCGAAGTTACCGAGGTGCGCGACGCGATTTATCTGCTGACCTCCCGCGCGGAAACTGAGGAGGTTGCTCAGGAACTGGTGCGGGAAATGGACTGGTACGACCGTTACCTGGCCAAGGGTGAGGCGGACCGCAGCGCCAACACCACGCCGGGCAACAAGAAGGGCGGGTTGTCGAACATTGTCGAAAAGTCCTTGGGCTCGATCGTCAAATCCGGTAGCAGTGCGATCAATGGCGTGCTCGGCCCTGGCGAGCGCTTCAAGCGCAAAGGGCTGATCTTCTGCGCGACCCCGGCCAGTGATTTTGTCTGCGGGACGTTGCAGTTGGCGGCGGGGATGAACCTGCATGTGTTCACCACCGGGCGCGGCACGCCTTATGGTTTGGCGATGGCGCCGGTGGTCAAGGTATCGACCCGGACCGAACTGGCACAGCGCTGGCCGGACCTGATCGACATCGATGCCGGGCGTATTGCGACCGGACGCGCTTCGATTGAAGACCTTGGGTGGGAGTTGTTCCACTACTACCTGGACGTGGCGAGCGGCAAGAAGCAGACGTGGGCCGAGCAGCACAAACTGCATAACGACATCACCCTGTTCAACCCGGCGCCGATAACATGAGATAGCGCTGGGTGAACTATGCTGGATTCGACTCGGAATGCGATCACCCAAGTAGAGTTCACCGGCAGATAAGGCGCGCCGCCTCTCCATCGCTACAGCGATTACTGATCGTCAGTAGCAATGGAGGATGGCTTTCGATCAGCACCCTAAATACCTTGTCGATCAAGTGTTAATGCGGTGCTTTTAGCTTTTTATGGATGCCTCAGACTAAACCAATGACCACGCCAGATTATCCAGATAAAGGTTGCCAGCGGTCACGGATAATTTGCCAGAAAAGCCGGCGATCAATAGTACGTCAAAGGGTATTTCTGCAATTTCGAACGCTTTGTCTTCGGAACTGATAGGGGCGCCGTATACGACTTCTTCTTTCTTCATTGCAATAATATAGGCAGTATCACGTTCATTGCCGCCAGCTGCCTTAATCTGGAACCTCAGGCTATTCACATAGTTTCCAAATGAAAATTTCAATCTGGAACCACTTGGCAAATATAGACTTTTATCGCCTAAGCCCGCCCCATCGGGAGCTTTTACTATTCCTGACGTTTTATCGTCCGGTTGTTCTTCGACAGTAACGATTAAATTGTTACTGAATCGCACGGGTAGTTGCAACAAAAAAGACTGGAGGGGTTCTCTTTCCCAGTCCTCCTTGTTCTCTGAGACAGTACCGGTTTTTGAAGCGCCTGAAAATTTATCGCCTGTTGATTTAACTGACATATTTTTTACTCCTGTAATTTGTTTTATTTGCGGGATTATTAAGTGCCCGACGACTAAGCATTGGCTACTGTCAGATCTGACAGTAGCGACGAACGGTCCACACAAATTTCAGCTCGAAATCAGTGGGATTTATAGAAAATCAGTGCAGGACGTGACCATGTCAGCGAAGTCGTTCTCTCACACGCAAAGGTCCCCAGTCGCTTATCATTAGCCCCCTAACGACGCCCACCCAAGGTTCCCCCCGGCATGCTGGCTATCTTCCTCGAAACCCTGAACATCACCGCGCCGGTGTTTGCCATGCTGTTTCTGGGGGTGTTGCTCAAGCGCATCGACTGGATCAACGACAACTTCATCCACACCGCGTCGGCCCTGGTGTTCAACGTCACCATGCCGGCGCTGCTGTTTCTGGGCATCCTGCATGCCGACCTGCACGCCGCGTTGCAACCGGCGCTGCTGATCTACTTCTCGCTGGCCACCCTGGCGTGTTTTGCCATCGCCTGGGGCTGGGCGATCTGGAAGTGCCCGCGTGAAGATCGAGGGATTTATACCCAAGGCGCTTTTCGCGGCAACAACGGGGTCATCGGCCTTGCGTTGGCGGCCAGCATGTACGGCGATTACGGGATTTCTCTCGGGGCGATTCTCGCGGCGCTGGTGATTCTTTTTTACAACACGCTCTCGACCATTGTGCTGGCGGTGTACAGCCCGGTGATCAAGTCCGATCCGTGGAGCATCTGCAAAAGCGTGATGGTCAACCCGCTGATCATCAGCGTGTTGGCGGCGGCGCCCTTTGCCTATTTCAAGATCGGCTTGCCGGGGTGGCTGGAAACGTCTGGCCAGTACCTGGCGCAAACCACGTTGCCGTTGGCGTTGATCTGCATCGGCGGCACGCTATCACTGGCGGCATTGCGCAAAAGCGGCAAGATGGCGCTCAGCTCAAGTCTGGTGAAGATGATCGGCTTGCCAGTGTTGGCGACGTTGGGGGCATGGCTTTGGGGATTTCGCGGGGCTGAGTTGGGGATTCTGTTTCTGTACTTCGGCAGCCCGACCGCCGCGGCCAGTTTTGTCATGGCCCGCCAGGCAAACGGCAATCATGAACTGGCGGCGGCGATCATCGTGATCACCACGTTGATGGCGGCGGTCACCACCAATGTCGGAATCTTTTTGTTGCAGTGGGGTGAGTGGATCTAGCGTCGGGATTTTCGCTGGTGTCCAGGGCTGGCAAGCCTCGCCCTGTAGGAGCGAGGCTTGCCCGCGAAGGCGCCAGTCCTGTCACCACAACTTTTGAAGACTCACTCAGGCTTCTGATAGCTGTCGATCACTTCCTGCGCCGCCCGAAACGCATCAATCGCCGCCGGCACACCGGCATAAACTGCGCAATGCAGCAGCGCCTCGCGAATCTCTTCCACGGTGCAGCCGTTGTTCAGCGCGCCGCGGACGTGGCCTTTCAACTCCTGCGGGCACTTCAACGCCGTCAGCGCGGCGAGGGTGATCAGGCTGCGGGTTTTCAGCGGCAGGCCTTCGCGGTTCCATACGGCGCCCCAGGCGTGTTCATTGACGAAGTCCTGCAGCGGCTGGGTGAACTCAGTGGCATTGCCCAGTGCGCGGTCGACGAACGCATCGCCCATCACCTGGCGGCGGACTTCTACACCAGGCTTTTTGTTGTCAGTCATGGCATTTCCCTCTTGTGGTGTTGGCGACGCCAGGCGCGCAGCGATGTGAACAGCAGAAACGCCACCAGCGCCGGCAGGACAAAAAACAGCATCAAGTGTTCAAGCTTGCCGGCCAGGGGCATGCCGGTGGTGAACGACACCACGTGCAGACCGTAAGCGAGATACAACCCCAAAAACAGCAGACCTTCGGCGCGGGTCACCCGGTAACCGGTGTAGAACAGCGGCAGGCACAGCACCGCCACACCGAGCATCACCGGCAGGTCGAAATCCAGGGCATTGGGCGAGACCGACAGCGGCGAGGGGGCGACAAGCGCGGTCAGGCCGAGTACGCCCAGGAGGTTGAACAGGTTGCTGCCGATCACGTTACCCACGGCAATGTCCCGCTGACCGCGCAAGGCCGCGATCAATGAGGTGGCCAGTTCCGGCAGGGAGGTGCTGATGGCGACGATGGTCAGGCCGATGACCCGCTCCGACAGACCCAGATCGGTCGCAACCGCCACGGCGGCGCCCAGCAACAAATGGCCGGCGTAGACCAGCATCGCCAGTCCGGCGACGATCATCAGCACGCTGCTGAACCACGGTGCCTGGGGAGTTCCGTCGTGGGAGGGCGGACGGGTCGAGTGCCGCGACTGGCGCAGCAACAAGCCCAGGTACAGCGCCAGGGCCGCCAGCAGAACGATGCCGTCCATGCGGGTCAGCTCTTCATTCCACGCCAATACAAACACCAGCAGGCTGGCGCCGATCATCAGCGGAATATCCAGGCGCACCAGTTGCCGTGAAACCCGCAGCGGAATGATCAGCGCCGAAAGCCCCAAGGTGACGAGGATGTTGAAGATGCTGCTGCCGATCACACTGCCGACGGCGATGTCGGCGTTTTGCGCCAGGGTGGCTTGCAGGCTGACCGCCATCTGCGGTGCGCTGCTGCCCAAGGCGACGATGGTCAGGCCGATGATCAGCGGCCGCACCTGCAAGCGCGCCGCCAGGCGCACGGCGCCACGGACCATCAGTTCGGCACCGGCGATCAGCAACAGCAGGCCGCCGAGCAACTCAATCAGGCTGATCAGGGGTAAATCGGCAAGTCCGAAAATGGTCGGGGCTCCGTCTGTTAATCGTCGAGGGCTTGCACGCGAACCCGTGCGGTGCCGCTACGGAGCATACCCAGTTGTTTGGCGGCCTCGTGTGAAAGATCAATCAGGCGCCCGCGGGTGTGCGGCCCGCGGTCGTTGATTCGGACCACGCAGGACTTGTCGTTATTCAGATTGGTGACCTTCACCCGCGTGCCGAACGGCAATTGGCGATGGGCGGCAGTCAGGGAATTCTTGTTGAAACGCTCGCCGCTGGCGGTGCGTTTGCCTTGGTGTTTGGCGCCGTAATAGGACGCCGTACCGGTCTTGTCGTAGCCGTGTGGGTCGATGACATCGTTACTGGCGCAACCGGCCAGCAGAGCGAGCAGGGCGCAGGCACCCAGTAGACGCTTCATTTAAAGGTATCCACATACAAATGTGGGAGCGAGCCTGCTCGCGATGGCGGGCTGTCTGACACATCAATGTTGGATGTGCTGCCGTCATCGCGAGCAGGCTCGCTCCCACAGGGATCGGAGCCAGGCTTTAAATCTGGCTCCATGCTCATCAGCCTTCGAGCTTGCTTTTCAGCAGTTCGTTGACCTGTTGCGGGTTGGCCTTGCCTTTGGAGGCTTTCATGGCCTGGCCGACGAAGAAGCCGAACATCTTGCCGCGTTTGGCTTCGTCTGCCGCGCGGTATTGCTCGACCTGCTCGGCGTTGGCCGCGAGCATTTCGTCCAGCACCGCCGAGATCGCGCCGCTGTCGGTCACTTGCTTGAGGCCGCGCTTGTCGATGATCTCGTCCGCGCTGCCTTCGCCGTTGGCCATCGCTTCAAACACCACCTTGGCGATCTTGCCGGAGATGGTGTTGTCCTTGATGCGCAGCAGCATGCCGCCCAGTTGCTCGGCCGAGACCGGCGACTGGTCGATTTCAACGCCTTGCTTGTTCAGCAGGCTGCCCAGTTCAACCATCACCCAGTTGGCCGCCAGCTTGGCGTCGCCGCTGATGCTCACGACTTTCTCGAAGTAATCGGCTTGCTCGCGGCTGGTGGCCAGGACGCTGGCGTCATACACCGACAGGCCGAACTGCGCCTGGAAGCGCTCGCGTTTCTGTGGTGGCAATTCCGGCAGCGTGGCGCGTACTTCGTCGAGGAACGAGTCTTCGATGACCACCGGCAGCAGGTCCGGGTCGGGGAAGTAACGGTAGTCGTTGGCTTCCTCTTTGCTGCGCATCGGACGGGTTTCGTCCTTGTTCGGATCGTACAGGCGGGTCTGCTGGATCACTTTGCCGCCGTCTTCGATCAGCTCGATCTGACGACGCACTTCGCTGTTGATCGCCTTCTCGATGAAGCGGAACGAGTTGACGTTCTTGATCTCGCAGCGCGTGCCGAATTCAACCTGGCCTTTCGGGCGGATCGACACGTTGCAGTCACAACGCAGCGAGCCTTCGGCCATGTTTCCGTCGCAGATGCCCAGGTAACGCACCAGCGCGTGGATGGTCTTGACGTAGGCCACGGCTTCCTTGGCACTGCGCATGTCCGGCTCGGAGACGATTTCCAGCAGCGGCGTGCCGGCACGGTTCAGGTCGATGCCGGTGGCGCCGTTGAACTCTTCGTGCAGGCTTTTACCGGCGTCTTCTTCCAGGTGCGCACGGGTGACGCCGACACGTTTGATCGTGCCGTCTTCCATGGCGATGTCCAGGTGGCCCTTGCCGACGATCGGCAATTCCATCTGGCTGATCTGGTAGCCCTTCGGCAGATCCGGGTAGAAATAGTTTTTACGGGCGAACACGTTGTGCTGGCCGATCTCGGCATCGATCGCCAGGCCGAACATCACGGCCATGCGCACGGCTTCCTGGTTCAGCACCGGCAGTACGCCAGGCATGCCGAGGTCAACGAGGCTGGCCTGGGTGTTCGGCTCGGAACCGAACGTGGTGGAGCTACCGGAAAAGATTTTCGACCGGGTGGTGAGCTGGGTATGAATCTCCAGCCCGATCACGACTTCCCATTGCATGTGTTTCTCCTCAGAAGCCGGTTGGGGTGCGGGTGTGCCAGTCAGTGTTCAATTGATACTGATGGGCAACGTTCAACAGGCGACCTTCCTGGAAATACGGGGCGAGCAATTGCACGCCGACCGGCAGACCATCGACGAAACCGGCAGGCATGGACAAGCCCGGCAGACCCGCGAGGTTGGCGGTGATGGTGTAGACGTCTTCCAGGTACGCAGCCACCGGGTCGCTGTTTTTGGCGCCGAGCTTCCAGGCCGGGTTCGGCGTGGTTGGGCCGAGGATGATGTCGACCTCATTAAAGGCTGCCATGAAGTCGTTCTTGATCAAGCGACGGATCTTCTGCGCCTTCAAGTAGTAGGCGTCGTAGTAACCGGCCGACAGCGCGTAGGCACCGACCATGATCCGGCGCTGCACTTCCGGGCCGAAACCTTCGCCACGGGAACGCTTGTACAGATCGATCAGGTCTTTCGGGTTCTCGCAGCGATGGCCAAAGCGCACGCCGTCGAAACGCGACAGGTTGGAAGACGCTTCCGCCGGGGCGATCACGTAGTACGCCGGGATCGCGTGCTGCATGTTCGGCAGGCTGATTTCCTTGATCACGGCACCGAGCTTTTCCAGCTCCTTGATGCTGTTGTGGATCAGATCGGCAATGCGCGGGTCGAGGCCGGCGCCGAAGTATTCCTTGGGCACGCCGATGCGCAGGCCTTGCAGCGAGCCGTTGAGGCTGGCGCTGTAATCAGGCACTGGCTCGTCGATGCTGGTGGAATCTTGCGGGTCGAAACCGGCCATGCCTTGCAGCAGGATCGCGCAGTCTTCGGCGGTGCGAGCCAGAGGGCCGCCCTGATCGAGGCTGGACGCGTAGGCAATCATGCCCCAGCGCGAAACACGACCGTACGTCGGTTTCAGGCCGGTGAGGTTGGTCAGTGCGGCGGGTTGGCGGATCGAACCGCCGGTGTCGGTGCCAGTGGCCGCCGGCAACAGGCGCGCGGCAACCGCGGCCGCCGAACCGCCGGACGAACCGCCCGGAACGTATTCCAGATTCCACGGGTTTTTCACCGGGCCGTAGTAGCTCGACTCGTTGGCCGACCCCATGGCGAATTCGTCCATGTTGGTCTTGCCCAGGGTCACCGCGCCGGCAGCCGCCAGTTTGGCAACGACCGTGGCGTCGTACGGGGCTTTGAAGTTGTCGAGCATCTTCGAGCCACAGCTGGTGCGGATGCCCAGGGTGCAGAACAGGTCTTTGTGGGCGATCGGCGCGCCGAGCAGGGCGCCGCTCTCACCTTTGGCGCGGCGTGCGTCAGCGGCTTTCGCCTGCTGGAGCGCCAGGTCTTCGGTGAGGCTGATGAAGCTGTTGAGCTGCGGATCGAGCTGGGCGATACGCGCCAGCAGGGTTTTGGTCAGCTCTTCGGAAGAAAACTTTTTATCGGCGAGTCCGCGGGCGATCTCGGCCAGAGTCAATTGATGCATTGCAGGCTCTTTCCCTTTAGTCGATGACTTTCGGAACCAGGTACAGGCCGTTTTCGACCGCTGGTGCGATGGACTGGTAGGCCTCGCGATGATTGGTCTCGGTCACGACGTCTGCACGCAGGCGCTGGCTGGCTTCCAGTGGGTGGGCGAGCGGCTCGATACCGTCGGTATTGACCGCCTGCATTTCGTCGACCAGCCCGAGAATGCTGTTCAGGGCTGAAGTAATGTGTGGAAGATCGGCATCATTGAGGCCAAGGCAGGCCAGATGAGCGATTTTTTCCACGTCGGAGCGTTCAAGCGCCATGGGAATCTCCAGTGGAAAACAGAACGGACGGCGTCCGTGTGTTAGATTGTCGGAACACTACCGCATTTCTACGGTCATAAGGCCGCGATTGTGGGGGTTGGTGCACAGAAAAGCGGCCAATTTAACATATTGGCGCCTTGCCCAAAATCCCTGTCGTTGTTAGAGTTTGCCGCACTTTTTTACCCACGCGTTGCCTAGGGTCCCTTTCCCATGTTCAAGAAACTGCGTGGCATGTTTTCCAGCGATCTTTCCATTGACCTGGGCACTGCCAACACCCTTATTTACGTGCGCGAGCGCGGTATCGTCCTGAATGAGCCATCGGTTGTGGCTATTCGGACACACGGTAACCAGAAAAGTGTCGTTGCTGTCGGCACCGAGGCGAAGCGTATGCTCGGCCGTACGCCGGGCAACATTGCTGCCATTCGTCCGATGAAGGACGGCGTGATTGCCGACTTCAGCGTTTGCGAAAAGATGCTGCAATACTTTATCAACAAGGTTCACGAAAACAGCTTCCTGCAGCCAAGCCCGCGTGTGCTGATCTGCGTTCCGTGCAAATCCACCCAGGTTGAGCGTCGTGCCATCCGTGAATCGGCCCTTGGTGCCGGTGCACGTGAAGTGTTCCTGATCGAAGAGCCAATGGCTGCCGCGATCGGTGCCGGCCTGCCGGTTGAAGAAGCACGCGGTTCGATGGTCGTCGATATCGGTGGCGGTACCACTGAAATCGCGCTGATCTCCCTGAACGGTGTGGTGTACGCCGAATCCGTTCGTGTTGGCGGCGACCGCTTCGACGAAGCGATTATCACCTACGTACGTCGCAACTACGGCAGCCTGATCGGCGAATCCACCGCCGAGCGCATCAAGCAGGAAATCGGTACGGCCTACCCGGGCGGCGAAGTGCGTGAAGTCGACGTTCGTGGCCGTAACCTGGCCGAAGGCGTTCCACGTGCCTTCACCCTGAACTCCAACGAAGTGCTGGAAGCTCTGCAAGAGTCCCTGGCCACCATCGTTCAGGCTGTGAAAAGTGCGCTGGAGCAATCGCCTCCGGAACTGGCTTCCGACATCGCCGAGCGTGGCCTGGTACTGACCGGTGGTGGCGCCTTGTTGCGTGACCTCGACAAGTTGCTGGCCCAGGAAACAGGTCTGCCGGTGATCGTTGCCGAAGACCCGCTGACCTGCGTTGCTCGCGGCGGTGGCCGTGCATTGGAAATGATGGATAAACACACCATGGACCTGCTGTCGAGCGAGTGATCTCGCCCGATGCATCTATGCTGTTGAGCGCGCAGGCGGCACTTTGCAGTGCTGCCTGTTTGCGTTTACCTTCTGTCAGTCTGTATCCAGGCCGGTCTGCCGTATGAATAAACAAAACATTTGCCTGGGAGGAGCGGCTTATTAAACCGCTTTTCACCAAAGGGCCTTCACTGGGCGTGCGCTTGTTGGTGCTGGTCGTGCTATCGGTCGCGCTGATGGTGGTCGATGCCCGCTTCACACTGCTCAAGCCAGTGCGTAGCCAAATGTCGCTGGTACTGATGCAGTCTTACTGGATCACGGACCTGCCGCAGCGGCTATGGCAGGGGGTGGCCAGCCAGTTCGGCAGCCGTACCGAGCTCGTCGCCGAAAACGAAAAACTCAAGACCGAAAACCTGCTGTTGCAGGGTCGCATGCAAAAGCTTGCCGCCCTCACCGAGCAGAACGTTCGGCTGCGCGAGTTGCTCAATTCCTCTGCGCTGGTCAACGAGAAGGTCGAAGTGGCCGAGTTGATCGGCATGGACCCCAACCCCTTCACCCATCGCATCATCATCAATAAAGGTGAGCGTGACGGTGTGGTCCTCGGTCAGCCGGTGCTTGATGCCCGCGGCCTGATGGGCCAGGTGGTCGAATTGATGCCTTACACCTCCCGTGTGCTGTTGCTGACCGACACTACCCACAGCATTCCGGTGCAGGTGAACCGCAACGGTCTGCGGGCGATTGCCAGCGGCACCGGCAACCCGGAGCGCCTGGAACTGCGTCACGTCGCGGACACGGCTGATATCAAGGAAGGCGATCTGCTGGTCAGTTCCGGTCTCGGTCAGCGATTCCCTGCGGGTTACCCGGTTGCGACCGTCAAGGAAGTGATCCACGATTCCGGCCAGCCGTTTGCCATCGTGCGTGCCGTGCCGACCGCCGCGTTGAACCGCAGCCGTTATCTGCTGCTGGTGTTCACCGACGGTCGCACAGCCGAAGAGCGCGCAAACGATGCTGCCCAGGCGCAAGAAGCACTGGACCAGCACGGCGGTGGGCCGATCATTCCGGCGACCGTGCCTAAACCTGTGCCGGCGACCGTGGTGGTGCCCGCGCCTGCTGCTACGCCCGCCGCAACACCGGCAGCACCAGCACCGGCGGCACCCCCGGCCAAACCTGCGGCCGCCAAGCCCCCTGCATCGCAACCTGCCGCAACCAAACCGCCGGCCACTCAACCGGCCGCGGTGAAGCCTGCCACCAAACCGCCTGTCTCCGCGCCGGCTTCCACAGGGGGACGAGAATAATGGTCGGTGCAACCGCATCCCGAAATGACTGGATGATCTGGCTGACGTTTGCCATTGGTATGCTGCTCAGCGTTTCACCGCTGCCGCAATTCATGGAAATCCTCCGCCCGCTCTGGCTGGCCTTGCTGCTGGCCTTCTGGGCGTTGTACTTGCCGCAGAAGGTCGGCATGGTCACCGCGTGGTGCCTGGGCCTGGCCGAAGACGTGCTGTACGGCACGTTGCTGGGCCAGAACGCATTGATCCTGACCCTGATCACCTTCCTGGTGCTGTCGCTGCAACAGCGCCTGCGCATGTTCCCGATGTGGCAACAAAGCCTGGTGATCCTGGTCATCTTCGGCCTCGCGCAGCTTGTTCAACTATGGCTCAGCGCTTTGACCGGTAATCGACAGCCCACACTGGCGCTGGTCTTGCCAGCACTGGTCAGTGCATTACTCTGGCCGTGGATCAGCTACGGTTTGCGCGGTTTGCGTCGGCGCTACAAGATCAATTAATTCGGTCAGGCATCTGCCAGTACCTCGACAGGGAGATGTCTAGATGAAAGTGCTTTACCTCGCCTCAGGCTCGCCGCGTCGGCGTGAACTGCTCACGCAGATCGGCGTGCCGTTCTCCGCCATCAGCGCGGACATCGATGAAACCCCTTTAACTCAAGAATCCCCGTCGGACTATGTCGAGCGCCTGGCGCGCGGCAAAGCCGAGGCCGGGCGCGGCGTGGTCGTGTCCGACGCCGATTTTTGCGTGCTGGGCGCCGACACCGCCGTGGTGCTCAACGGGAAAATTCTCGGCAAACCGGTGGACGAAGCCGATGCGTGCGCCATGCTTATGATGTTGGCCGGTCAGGAACACGAAGTGTTGACCGCCATTGCGGTGCTCGACGGTGAGCGTTGTGAGTCCCGGGTAGTACGCAGTCTGGTGCGCTTTCGCAACATTGCTCACGATGAAGCGGCGGCCTACTGGGCCAGTGGCGAACCCCGGGACAAGGCCGGTGGCTATGGCATTCAAGGACTGGGCGCGGTGTTTGTCGCCGGCCTCAATGGCAGTTACTCGGCAGTGGTTGGACTGCCGCTGTGCGAAACCGCTGAGCTGCTCGGCCATTTCGGCATACCCTGTTGGCAAACCCTTAACGCGCGCTGAGCGTCGTACTGACAAGATGCGGCCATTATCGTGAACATGCCTGGACGAGACCCTGCCATGAGTGAAGAGATTCTGATCAACATCACGCCGATGGAATCGCGCGTGGCAGTGGTCGAAAACGGTGTCCTGCAAGAGGTCCACGTCGAGCGCACGCAAAAGCGCGGGATCGTCGGCAACATCTATAAAGGCAAGGTCGTGCGGGTATTGCCGGGCATGCAAGCCGCCTTCGTCGATATCGGCCTGGACCGCGCGGCGTTCATTCACGCCTCGGAAATATCCTTGCGCGAAGGCCCAGCGGTGGAGAGCATCAGCTCGCTGGTTCACGAAGGCCAGAGTCTGGTTGTCCAGGTCACCAAGGACCCGATCGGCTCCAAAGGCGCACGCCTGACCACTCAGCTGTCGATTCCGTCGCGTTATCTGGTGTACATGCCGCGCACGGCCCACGTCGGCATTTCGCTGAAGATCGAGGACGAAGCCGAGCGCGAACGCCTCAAGCAAGTCGTCACCGATTGCGTGGCCAAAGAAGGCATCAAGGAGGCGGGCGGTTTTATCCTGCGTACCGCCGCCGAAGGGGCCGGTGCCGATGAAATCCTCATGGACATCCGCTACCTGCGCCGTCTCTGGGATCAGATCAACGAGCAGATCAAAACCATCGGTGCGCCGAGTGTGATCTACGAGGACCTCGGCCTGGCGTTGCGTACGCTGCGCGACCTGGTCAGCCCGAAGATCGAGAAGATCCGCATCGACTCTCGGGAAACCTTTCAGAAAACCACGCAGTTCGTCGCCGAACTGATGCCGGAAATCGCCGATCGTCTTGAGCATTATCCGGGCGAGCGGCCGATTTTCGACCTGTACGGCGTCGAAGACGAAATCCAGAAAGCCCTTGAGCGCAAAGTGCCGCTCAAGTCTGGCGGTTATCTGGTGGTCGACCCGGCCGAAGCCATGAGCACCATCGACGTCAACACCGGGGCGTTCGTCGGCCATCGCAACCTCGAAGAAACCATCTTCAAGACCAACCTCGAAGCCGCGACCGCCATTGCCCGCCAGCTGCGCCTGCGCAATCTGGGCGGGATCATCATCATCGACTTCATCGACATGGAAGACGAAGAGCACCAGCGCCAGGTGCTGCGGACCCTCGAGAAGCAGCTGGAACGCGATCACGCCAAGACCAACATCATCGGCATTACCGAGTTGGGCCTGGTGCAGATGACGCGCAAGCGCACCCGTGAAAGCCTCGAACAAGTGTTGTGCGAACCGTGCAGCAGCTGTCAGGGCCGCGGCAAGCTCAAGACGCCGGAAACGGTCTGCTATGAAATTTTCCGCGAAATCCTCCGCGAGGCGCGTGCCTATCAAGCGGAAGGCTATCGTGTATTGGCGAACCAGAAAGTCGTCGACCGTTTGCTTGATGAAGAGTCGGGTAATGTCGCTGAGCTTGAAGGATTTATCGGACGCACCATTCGTTTCCAGGTGGAAACCATGTATTCCCAGGAACAATACGACGTGGTGCTGCTCTGAATCGCTGTGTTTCACCCTTACTAGAACGGCTGGCCTCAGCTTTTTGCAGTATTTTTGCCATGGGAGCCAACTGACATGGAACGTCTGACACGCATTTTGGCCGCACTGACCCGCTGGGGTCTTGGCCTGTGCGCGTTGGTCCTGGTGTTGATGGCGTTGTACGTCAGCCTCGGCCGGGAGCTGACGCCTCTGGTGGCCGAATACCGGGCCGACGTCGAAACCAAAGCCAGCGCCGCCTTGGGCATGCCGCTGCAGATTGGCAAGCTGGAAGGTAACTGGAGCGGCTTCGCGCCGATTTTGCTGGCGCACGATGTGACGGTCGGCGAGGGCGCCAACGCCCTGCACCTGGATCAGGTGCGAGCGGTGCCAGACCTTTGGGAAAGCCTGTTGGCTCGCGAAGTGCGCATTGCCCACCTGGAACTCAACGGCCTGAAGATCAGCCTCAAGGAAGGCGCGGACGGTCAGTGGGCGCTGGAAGGGTTGCCCGTGCAACAGGACCAGCCGCTTGATCCGGAGCAACTGCTCAACCGCCTGCAAATGGTCCAGCAGCTATCGGTAATCGACAGTCAGGTGACGTTGCAACCTGTGGACCACTCGCCGCTGACCCTGACTTACGTTGGCCTGAATCTGAAAACCGGCGTCTCCCGCCAGCGCCTCGATGTCCGTCTTAATCTGCCAGATGGTCAACCGGTGGCCATGAGTGTGCACACGCGGATCCGCGCCAGCCAGTGGAAGGATGGCGAGGCCGAGGCCTACCTGAGCCTGCCGCAAAGCGACTGGTCGAAATGGCTGCCCGAGCGCCTGACTCGACAATGGAACTTCTCCGAGTTCAAGGCCGGCGGCGAGCTTTGGGTGAACTGGGGCAAAGGCGCGCTGCAAAGCGGTGCCATTCGTTTGAACGCGCCGCAACTCAAGGGCGCCTTCGGCGAACGCAAGCCGATCCAGATCAACAATCTGGCGCTCAACGGTTATTTTCAGCGCAGCACCGAAGGCATGCTGGTGACCCTTGATTCTCTGGCCATGAACTTCGGCGAGACCCGCTGGGAGTCGCGCTTGCAACTTCGACAAACCGTCGCCACCGACAAGGCTGAAGAACTTTGGCACTTGCAGGCCGACCGCCTCGACCTCACTCCGCTCACGCCACTGATTAACGCCTTGGGGCCGCTGCCCGAAGGTGTTGCCACTGCGGTCGAGCGACTCAAGGTGACCGGTGGGCTGCGCAACGTGCTGATCGATCTGCGTCCCAATGCCACCGATGACAGCAAGTTCAGCTTTGCTGCCAACCTCGATCAGGTCGGCTTCGACGCGTATCACGGCGCTCCGGCAGCACGAAATGTCAGCGGCAGCATCAGCGGTGACCTCGGTCAGGGCGAACTGCGGATGGACAGCAAGGATTTTGTCCTGCACCTGGATCCGATTTTCGCCAAGCCGTGGCAATACATTCAGGCCAACGCCCGGCTGACCTGGAAGCTCGACAAGGAAAGCTTCACCCTGATCGCGCCGTACCTGAAGGTGCTGGGGGAGGAGGGCAAGATTGCCGGTGACTTCCTGATCCGCCTGCATTTCGACCACACCCAGGAAGACTACATGGACCTGCGGGTCGGCCTGGTGGACGGCGACGGTCGCTACACCGCCAAGTACCTGCCGACCATGCTCAGCCCGGCGCTGGACGAATGGTTGCGCACGGCGATTCTCAAAGGCGCGGTGGACCAGGGCTTCTTCCAGTATCAGGGCTCGCTGAACCAAGGCGCCGCCGACACCGCGCGCAGCATCAGCCTGTTCTTCAAGGTGCACGATGCCGAACTGGCCTTTCAGCCGGGTTGGCCGCATGTCAGCAAGGTCACCGGTGATGTGTTCGTGGAAGACAGTGGCGTGCGAGTTCTGGCCAGTAAGGGCCAATTGCTCGACACGCAGGTTCGCGACATTTACGTCAATATTCCCCATGCGCCGGAAGGGCAAAGCGTTCACCTGTTCCTCGACGGCGGGTTTTCCGGCGGGTTGGGTGATGGCCTGAAGATTCTCCAGGAAGCGCCAATCGGTACGGCTGAAACCTTTGCCGGATGGGAAGGCGAGGGCGATCTGCAAGGCAAGCTGAAGCTGGATATTCCACTGGTCAAAGGCGAGCAGCCGAAGATTCTTGTCGACTTCAAGACCGCCAAGGCGCGGTTGAAGCTGGCCGAGCCTTCCCTGGAGCTGACGCAGCTCAAAGGTGATTTCCGCTTCGACAGCGCCAAGGGCTTGAGCGGGCAGAACATCACTGCGCGTGCCTTCGATAAACCGGTCACCGCGCAGATTTTTGCCGATGGCAGCGCGGGCAATCTCAAGACTCGTGTGACGGCCTCCGGTCAGGTCGAGGTCAAGAAGCTCACTGACTGGTTGAGCGTCACCCAGCCATTGCCGGTGTCCGGCCTGATCCCGTATCAACTGCAACTGAGCCTGGATGGCCCTGACAGCCAGCTCTCGGTCAATTCCAGCCTCAAAGGCGTGGCGATCGACTTGCCGGCGCCGTTTGGCATGACTGCCGATGCTGGCCGCGACACTACGTTCCGCATGACCCTGCAAGGGCCGGAACGCCGCTACTGGGTCAATTATGGTGCGCTGGCAGACTTCACGTTTGCGGCGCCGCCCGGCAATTTTGCCGACGGTCGTGGCGAGTTGTTCCTGGGCGGCGGCAGTGCCGTGCTGCCCGGCGCCAAAGGGCTGCGAGTGCGCGGCGTGCTGTCGGAACTGGATGTCGGGCCATGGAAGGATCTGGCGGACAAGTACGCTGGCCAGGATCCGGGCGGCAGTGCCAAGCAGTTGCTCAGCAGTGCAGACTTCAAGGTTGGCAAGCTCAGCGGTGTCGGCACGACGCTCGATCAGGCCTCGGTGCAGTTGAACCGCAAACCGGCTGCGTGGGCCTTGCAACTCGACAGTCAGCAGGTCAAGGGCAGCGCGAGCATCCCTGATGCGAAAGGCGCGCCGATTGCGATCAATCTGCAAACCGTGCGGTTGCCGGCACCCGACCCGACGGTCCTCGCCGACGAAAACTCACCGGATCCACTGGCCTCGGTGGACCCGACCAAGATCCCGGCGCTGGACATCACCATCAATCAGCTGTTCCAGGGGCAGGACCTCGTCGGCGCCTGGTATCTGAAAGTCCGCCCGACGGCCAAAGGTATTGCGCTCAATACTCTGGACCTGGGCCTCAAAGGTATTTTGTTGCAGGGCAGTGGCGGCTGGGAGGGCATACCTGGCAGCTCCAGCAGTTGGTACAAAGGACGGATCAGCGGCAAGAATCTCGCTGACGTGCTCAAAGGCTGGGGTTTCGCGCCGAGCGTCACCAGTGAAGAGTTTCACATGGATGTCGACGGTCGCTGGCCGGGTTCACCGGCGTGGCTGGCCACCAAACGTTTCTCCGGCACCCTCGATGCTTCGTTGAATAAAGGCCAGTTCGTTGAGGTCGAAGGCAGCGCCCAGGCCCTGCGGGTGTTTGGCCTGCTCAACTTCAACTCGATCGGTCGTCGTCTGCGCCTGGACTTCTCCGACCTGTTCGGCAAAGGCTTGAGTTATGACCGGGTCAAAGGTCTGCTGGCCGCGACCAACGGGGTTTATGTGACGCAGGAACCGATCCTGCTGACTGGCCCGTCGAGCAACATCGAACTGAACGGTACCCTGAACCTGGTGGCCGATCAGGTTGACGCAAAACTGCTGGTGACTTTGCCGGTGACCAACAACCTGCCGATTGCCGCGTTGATTGTCGGCGCACCGGCCATCGGCGGTGCGCTGTTCCTGATCGACAAGCTGATCGGTGACCGCGTGGCACGTTTCGCCAGCGTCAAATACACCGTCAAAGGCCCATGGAAAGAGCCGAAAATCACCTTCGACAAGCCTTTTTGAAAAGCCACTCTCCAGATCTATGGAGTAGCATGGTCCTCGGTTCTGATGCTACGCCCCTGATCTTTGTAGGCGCGAGGCTTGCCCGCGAATCGACGCACCGCAGTGTGTCAGGCAAGATGCCTTCGCGGGCAAGCCTCGCTCCTACAGGGTTGTGTTGATTCCCGATAAGGAAAAGGCCATGTCTTTTGCGGTGATTCAAATGGTCAGCCAGAGCGACGTGCTGGCCAACCTGGCCCGGGCCCGGCATCTGCTCGAAGAGGCGGCGGCGGGTGGCGCGCAGCTGGCGGTACTGCCGGAAAACTTCGCCGCCATGGGCCGTCGCGACATTGCTGACATCGGCCGCGCCGAGGCGTTGGGTGAAGGTCCGATCCTGCCGTGGTTGAAACAGACCGCCCGTGACCTCAAGTTATGGATAGTGGCCGGCACGTTGCCGTTGCCGCCGTTGGGCCATCCGACGTCCAAGGCGCATGCCTGTTCGTTGCTGGTCAATGATCAGGGCGAAACGGTGGCGCGCTACGACAAGCTGCACCTGTTCGACGTGGATGTGGCAGACAATCGCGGGCGTTATCGCGAATCCGATGACTATGCTTATGGCAGTGGGATTGTGGTGGCGGACACGCCCGTCGGCCGGGTCGGCCTGACAGTGTGTTACGACCTGCGTTTCCCGGAGTTGTACAGCGAATTGCGGGCTGCGGGCGCGCAATTGATTACCGCACCGTCGGCATTTACCGCGGTGACCGGCGCAGCACATTGGGAGGTGCTGATTCGCGCGCGGGCCATCGAGACGCAATGTTATGTGCTCGCGGCCGCCCAGGGTGGGACGCATCCGGGACCGCGAGAAACCTGGGGGCACGCTGCAATCGTCGACCCTTGGGGACGCGTGCTGGCACAACAGGATCAAGGCGAGGCCGTGCTGCTGGCCGAACGCGATAGCAGCGAACAGGCGTCCATCAGGACGCGGATGCCGGTGTCCAGTCACCGGCGCTTTTTCTCGCAGGGCGCACAGCGACCTGCCCGGAACGACGAATTTAAGGCGTAAACATATGAGCGAGTTGTTGTCCTCCGTCAGTGAACACCTCCTGGCGCCCGGTGGCGTAACGATCGAGAGCCTGCAAGGTGTGCTCGGCGATCTGGCCGGTCCGGGCATCGATGCGGCGGATCTGTATTTCCAGGGGCAGATTTCCGAGTCCTGGGCGCTGGAAGACGGGATCGTCAAGGAGGGCAGCTTCAACCTCGACCAAGGCGTGGGCGTGCGTGCGCAATCGGGTGAAAAAACCGGTTTCGCCTACAGCAATGCCATCACCCTGGAAGCCCTCGGCGCTGCGGCCCGGGCGGCACGTTCGATCTCCCGCGCCGGGCAGAATGGCACGGTGCAGGCGTTCACCTCGGCGGACGTCACCCAGTTGTACGGGCCGGACAACCCGCTGGAAGTGATGAGCCGCGCGGAAAAAGTCGAACTGCTCAAGCGCATCGACGTCGCGACTCGCGCCCTCGACCCGCGTATCCAGCAAGTCACCGTAAGCATGGCCGGCGTCTGGGAGCGCATTCTTGTCGCTTCGACCGACGGTAGCCTGGCCGCCGATGTGCGGCCGCTGGTGCGCTTCAACGTCAGCGTGATCGTCGAGCAAAACGGTCGCCGCGAGCGCGGTGGTCATGGCGGTGGCGGTCGTACCGATTACCGCTATTTCCTCAGCGATGACCGTGCCATGGGCTACGCCCGTGAAGCGCTGCGTCAGGCGCTGGTCAACCTTGAAGCCATTCCTGCGCCGGCCGGTACGTTGCCGGTGGTGTTGGGTTCGGGCTGGTCCGGCGTGCTGCTGCACGAAGCGGTCGGCCACGGTCTGGAAGGTGATTTCAACCGCAAGGGCAGTTCGGCCTACAGCGGGCGCATGGGCGAGATGGTTGCGTCCAAGTTGTGCACCATTGTCGATGACGGCACGCTGGCCGGTCGTCGTGGTTCCCTGAGCGTCGACGACGAAGGCACCCCGACCGAGTGCACCACATTGATCGAAAACGGCGTGCTCAAGGGTTACATGCAAGACAAGCTCAACGCACGCCTGATGGGCGTGGCCCGCACCGGCAACGGTCGTCGTGAGTCCTATGCGCATCTGCCGATGCCACGGATGACCAACACCTACATGCTGGCCGGCGAAAGCGACCCGGAAGAAATCATCAAGTCGGTCAAGCGCGGCATCTATTGCGCCAACCTCGGCGGCGGGCAGGTGGACATCACCAGCGGCAAGTTCGTGTTCTCCACCAGCGAGGCGTACCTGATCGAAGACGGCAAAATCACTGCCCCGGTCAAAGGCGCGACGTTGATCGGCAACGGCCCGGAAGCCATGAGCAAGGTGTCGATGGTCGGTAACGATCTGGCGCTGGACAGTGGCGTGGGGACGTGTGGCAAGGATGGGCAGTCGGTGCCGGTGGGTGTCGGCCAGCCAACGCTGAAAATCGATGCGATCACTGTGGGTGGCACAGGATCGTAAAAGGATGGAGCTTCGGGTGAGCCGCTTGGCGACTCACCCGATTCGAGATTTAACGCAGGCCGCGTTGAGTCTCGTCCAGCTCACGGATGTACTTGAAGATTTTACGGCTCGATGCCGGTGGCTTGTTGGTCGCCAGTTCGTGCTGGGCCTGACGGATCAGGGAGCGCAACTGCTGACGATCAGCCTCCGGGTAGTCGAGCACGAACTTCTCCAGGACCGCATCGTCGCCCGCGATCAAGCGATCGCGCCAGCGTTCCAGGCCATGGAAACGTTCGTTGTACTGCCGGGTGGAGGCATCGAGTTGATCGAGCAGCGCCAGAATGGCGTCAGTGTCCTGATCGCGCATCAGTTTGCCGATGAACATAAGGTGCCGTTTACGCGCGATATTCGCGGTGTGCTTGGGCGCATCAGCCAGTGCCCGGCGCATAGCGTCGGTCAACGGCAGTTTTGCCAGCAAGTCAGGCTTGAGCGTTGTAAGGCGCTCGCCGAGGTCAACCAGAGCATGAAGCTCGCGTTTAACCTGGGATTTGCTTTTTTCTCCCGTATCGAGGGAGTCGTCGTAAGAATCAACCATGGTGGCCGTCCGCAAAGAAACGCCGCCATGATAACCAGTCGGGGGCCGCTTGTCCGGCCCGGTCGCTCGAAGGCCCCAGCCGAAAGCAGAATTTGAGTGGAGAACAGCATGAGTGCAGTTGAAAGCGTCGGCCCACAAGCGTTGCCGGCACTGCAAGAACAAGTCGAGCAGATCATCGCTGAAGCCAAGCGTCAGGGGGCCAGTGCCTGTGAAGTGGCCGTGTCCCTGGAGCAGGGCCTGTCCACCTCGGTGCGCCAGCGTGAAGTCGAAACCGTCGAATTCAACCGCGACCAGGGCTTTGGCATCACCTTGTACGTCGGTCAGCGCAAAGGCTCGGCCAGCACCTCGGCCAGTGGTCCTGAGGCGATTCGTGAAACCGTCGCGGCGGCGTTGGCCATCGCCAAGCACACCTCCGAAGACGAAGCTTCCGGCCTGGCAGATGCCGCGCTGATGGCCAGGGATCTGCAGGATTTCGACCTGTTCCATGAATGGGACATCACCCCGGAGCAGGCCATCGAGCAGGCGCTGACCTGCGAAGCCGCGGCATTTGCCGCCGACAGTCGGATCAAGAACGCCGACGGTACGACTCTCAGCACCCATCAAGGCTGTCGCGTTTACGGCAACAGCCACGGTTTTATTGGCGGTTATGCGTCGACCCGGCACAGCCTGAGCTGCGTGATGATCGCCGAGGCTGACGGCCAGATGCAGCGCGATTACTGGTACGACGTGAACCGTCAGGGTAACTTGTTGGCCGACCCGGTGAGCATCGGCCAGCGTGCCGCGCAACGGGCCGCGAGCCGATTGGGCGCGCGTCCGGTGCCGACCTGTGAAGTGCCGGTGCTGTTTTCCGCGGAACTGGCCGGTGGCTTGTTCGGCAGCTTCCTCTCGGCGATTTCCGGCGGCAGCCTGTATCGCAAATCGTCGTTCCTTGAAGGCACGCTGGGTCAGAAACTGTTCCCGGAATGGCTGACCATCGATGAGCGTCCACACTTGATGCGCGCCATGGGCAGTTCGGCGTTCGACGGTGATGGTCTGGCGACTTACGCCAAACCGTTCGTCGAGAAAGGCGAGTTGGTGTCCTACATCCTCGGCACTTACTCCGGGCGCAAGTTGGGCATGCCGAGCACCGCCAACGCGGGTGGCGTGCACAACCTGTTCGTCACCCATGGTGATGAAGACCAAGCCGCCTTGCTGCGCCGCATGGGGCGTGGCTTGCTGGTCACCGAGCTGATGGGCCAGGGCCTGAACATGGTCACCGGCGATTACTCCCGGGGCGCGGCGGGTTACTGGGTCGAGAACGGCGAAATCCAGTTCGCGGTCCAGGAAGTGACCATCGCCGGCAACATGCGCGACATGTTCAAGCAGATCGTTGCCGTCGGTAATGACCTGGAATTGCGCAGTAATATTCGCACCGGTTCGGTGTTGATCGAGCGGATGACCGTCGCGGGCAGCTAAACCCTTACCGCTAAGCAAAAAAGCGCGCCACCCATCAGGTGGCGCGCTTTTTTTATGTGCCATGCACCGTTCCCTGTGGGAGCGAGCCTGCTCGCGATAGCGGAGTGTCAGACGACACAGATATTGAATATTCGGTCGCCTTCGCGAGCAGGCTCGCTCCCACACTGGCGTCCGGTGCGTGCTTGCGGGGTTGTTTTGGTTCTCATTATCATCTAATAATAAATCTCATTACCGAATGAGCCCGGATCATGAGTTCTGCCTTGCACGAGCAGCCTTACCTCGAAAGCTGGCGCTGGATGAGTCGCCAGATCCGTTGCGCGATGGACCCCGAAGAGCCGCGCCTGATCGAACATTACCTGGCTGAAGGCCGGTATCTGGCGTGTTGCACGGCCACTTCTCCCTGGACCATCGCCGAGACGTCCTTCCGTTTGTTGCTCGACACCGCCGCCGATGTCGCGCTGCCGTGGCACTGGCGGACTTACTGCCTCGACCAAGCCTGGCGCCCGCTGCGCGAACTCGAACGCCTCTCTCTGTGCAAATGCCGCCTCAAACGCTGGCAAAGCTACACCTGGCAACTGGCGATCTGCGAGTTACAGCCCTCGATTCCCCTAAACGAACTGGTGCAAGGATTTTCTGATGACAGACCCTCAGACTCGTATTGAGCGCGACAGCATGGGCGAGCTTCAAGTCCCGGTGGACGCCCTCTATGGCGCACAGACCCAACGTGCGGTGGATAACTTCCCGATCAGCGGCAAGCCGATGCCAGTGCAGTTCATCCGGTCGCTGATTCTGGCCAAAGCCGCCGCTGCCCGTGCCAATGTCGAGCTCAAGCAAATCAGCGAATCCCAGGGCAAAGCCATCGTCGATGCGTCACTGGGGCTGCTTCAGGGCGACTTCATGCAGCACTTCCCGGTGGACATCTTCCAGACCGGCTCCGGCACCAGTTCCAACATGAACGCCAACGAAGTGATTGCCACCCTGGCCAGCCGCCTGCTCGGCGAGCCGGTGAACCCTAATGATCATGTGAACTGCGGTCAAAGCAGCAATGACATCATCCCGACCACCATCCATGTCAGCGCTGCACTTGCCTTGCATGAGCAGCTGCTGCCGGCGCTGGTGGGTCTGGTGCAGGTCATCGAGCGAAAGGCTGAAGAGGTTCATCTCCACGTCAAAACCGGTCGCACGCACTTGATGGACGCCATGCCGGTGCGCATGAGTCAGGTCCTGAATGGCTGGGCGCAGCAGCTCAAGGCCAACATCGGTCACTTGCAGGACTTGCTGCCGAGCCTGCAATCCCTGGCTCAGGGTGGTACGGCGGTCGGCACCGGGATCAATGCACATCCGCAATTCGCAGCGCGTTTCAGCCAACAGCTGAGCGAGCTGACCCACGTTCAGTTCACGCCGGGCAAGGATCTGTTTGCGCTGATCGGCTCCCAGGACACTGCGGTGGCGGTCTCCGGCCAGCTTAAAGCGACAGCGGTTTCGCTGATGAAAATCGCCAACGACCTGCGCTGGATGAACTCCGGCCCGCTGGCCGGCCTCGGCGAAATCGAACTTGAAGCCTTGCAGCCGGGCTCTTCGATCATGCCCGGCAAGGTCAACCCGGTGATCCCGGAAGCCACTGCCATGGTCGCCGCCCAAGTGATCGGCAATGACACAGTCATCACCATCGCCGGTCAGTCAGGCAATTTCGAGCTGAACGTGATGCTGCCGATCATCGCCCAGAACCTGCTGAGCAGCATCGAATTGCTGGCCAACTCAAGTCATCTGCTGGGTGAGAAGGCCATCGCCAGCTTCAAGGTCAACGAATCTCGAATCAAAGAGGCGCTGTCGCGCAACCCGATTCTGGTGACCGCACTCAACCCGATCATTGGTTACCAAAAAGCCGCTGAAATCGCCAAGAAGGCCTATCAACAGGGGCGTCCGGTGATCGATGTCGCCCTGGAGCACACCGACCTGACGCGCAGCCAACTGGAAGAATTACTCAACCCAGAGAAGCTCACAGCAGGCGGCGTGTAATCACCGCTACCGCTTTGGAGGCTCACCATGGAGCACTGGAAACGCACGATCGAAAGGGCCAATCGCCATTTCATGCTGGGCGAATTGGTCGATGCCCGCGAGGCTTACTTGCAGGCACTTGCCCTGGCCCAGGTGTTGTTCGAGCGCTGGGCGGATGCCGACGAAGCGGTGGCGGCCTGCGTGATTTCCCATCACAACCTGGCGGATCTGCATTTGCGTCTGAACCAGCCGGAGGAGAGCGCAGAATATTTGTGCGCGATCCATCAGCGGTTGTTGCAAACCCTGCAGGACCCGCGCCTGGCCCCGGCACTGCGTGAAGCCGCACAGCGCCAAAGCAGCAAAACCTATGTCGAGCTGCTGAATTTCATCAGCGACCACGGCGAATATCCGCGCACCCACCGTTTGCTGCACACCGATACCGCATCGCCTGCGCCTCTACACCATGGAGTCCATTGAAATGGCTTTTACCTTGCCTGCCCTGCCTTACGCTTACGATGCCCTGGAACCGCATATCGATGCGCAGACCATGGAGATCCATTACACCAAGCACCACCAGACCTACATCAATAATCTCAACGCCGCGGTCGAAGGCACCGAATTTGCCGAGTGGTCGGTGGAAAAACTGGTCGCCAGCGTCCGGCAGCTGCCGGAAAAGCTCCACGCGGCGGTGATCAATCAGGGCGGCGGCCACGCCAACCATTCGCTGTTCTGGGAAGTGATGGCGCCTCACGGTGGCGGCAAACCCGAAGGTGCGCTGGCCAAGGCGATTGATGAGCAACTGGGTGGCCTGGACAGTTTCAAGGATGCCTTCACCAAAGCTGCGCTGACCCGCTTTGGCAGTGGCTGGGCCTGGCTCAGCGTCACGCCGCAAAAGACCCTGATAGTGGAAAGTAGCGGCAACCAGGACAGCCCGTTGATGAATGGCAATACGCCGATCCTTGGCCTGGATGTGTGGGAGCACGCTTACTACCTGCAATATCAGAACCGTCGTCCGGAATACATCAATGCGTTCTACAGCGTGATCAATTGGCCTGAAGTCGCTACGCGTTATCAGGCTGCGCTGGTTTAAGTCCTCTATAAAAACAATCCAAGGCTGACTATGGGTACTGAAACACTGGCGTTTGGCAGCGGACGAATGTTTCGTTACGCGGTGGGATCGCTATTGCTGTTGGCGGGCATGTCGTTGTTGGTCGCGCACGGGCTGGCGTGGCTCGATCTCGAACCCAAGCTGCTGCGTGCACTGCAGGGCGGGGCGATTTGTGCCCTGGGCACTGCGTTGGGTGCGGTTCCGGTGCTGGTGATTCGCCGCATGCCGCAGGCGGTCAGCGATACGTTGCTCGGTTTTAGTGCCGGAGTGATGCTCGCGGCGACGGCGTTTTCGCTGATCGTTCCGGGGATCTCGGCTGCTGAAAGCCTGGGGCTGACACCCTGGGCGGCCAGTGGCCTTATCAGCTTCGGCATCATGCTTGGCGCGTTCGGGCTGTTTCTGGTGGACCGTAAAGTGTCGGGCGCCTCGCCGGAAATGCTCGTTGGAACCCTGGAGCGCCCGGTCATCCCCCCACGGATCTGGTTGTTTGTATTTGCCATCATTGCCCATAACATCCCCGAAGGCATGGCGGTCGGGGTTTCGGCCGGTGGTGGGATGCCGGATGCTGACAGCCTGGCCATGGGCATTGCGTTGCAGGATGTGCCGGAAGGGTTGGTGATCGCGCTGGTACTGGCAGGGGCGGGGATGTCGCGGGTCAAAGCTTTCCTGATCGGTGCGGCATCAGGTCTGGTGGAGCCGGTCTTTGCGCTGTTGTGCGCCTGGCTGGTGAGCCTGGCCGAATTGCTGTTGCCGTTAGGGTTGGCGTTGGCGGCGGGGGCGATGTTGCTGGTGGTCACCCATGAAGTGATTCCCGAGTCGCGGCGCAATGGTCACGACAAGCTGGCGAGTCTTGGGTTGTTGATCGGGTTTTGTTTGATGATGGTGATGGATACGGCGCTCGCTTAGGCGAATGTTTAATCGCCTTCGTCGAAGTAGTTATTGATCAGTTCGACCAGCGCATCCATCGCTTCCTGTTCCTGCTCGCCTTCAGTGCTCAGGTGGATTTTGGTGCCCTTGCCGGCCGCAAGCATCATCATGGCCATGATGCTTTTGCCATCGACCGCGGATTCTGGCGTACGACCTACTCTGATGGTGCAACCCGGGAACCGACCCGCAACGCCAACGAATTTTGCCGAAGCGCGGGCATGAAGGCCCAGCTTGTTGATGATTTCAATTTCCCGAGCAGGCATCGCGATGTGAATCCTTTAGCTGAGGTCGCGGTGGCGAACCTGGACGTTCTTCAGGGATTGTTGCAGGACCTGGCCCAGACGTTCGGTCAGGTAGACGGAGCGGTGATGCCCGCCGGTGCAGCCAATGGCGATGGTGACATAAGCGCGGTTGCTGGCGGCAAAGCGCGGCAACCACTTGAGCAGGTACGTGGAGATGTCCTGGAACATCTCTTCGACGTCCGGTTGTGCCGCCAGGTATTCGGCCACCGGTTGATCAAGCCCGGATTGGTCGCGCAATTCCGGCTTCCAGTAAGGGTTGGGCAGGCAGCGCACGTCGAACACCAGGTCTGCATCAACCGGCATGCCCCGCTTGAACCCGAAAGACTCCACCAGGAACGCCGTGCCCGCTTCCGGCTGGTTCAGCAGACGCAGCTTGATGGTATCGCGCAGCTGATACAGGTTCAGGTTGGTGGTGTTCACCTTGAGGTCCGCCAGATCGGCGATCGGACCCAGCAGCGCACTTTCGTCCTGAATTGCCTCGGCCAGCGAGCGATTGGCGTTGCTCAGCGGGTGGCGGCGGCGGGTTTCCGAGAAGCGTTTGAGCAACGTTTCTTCGTCGGCGTCCAGGTACAGCACATCACACTTGATATGCCGGCTGCGGACTTCTTCAAGCAATTCCGGAAACCGCGACAGGTGACTCGGCAGGTTGCGAGCATCGATGGATACCGCGACCAGCGGTTGTGCCAGCTCGGTATGAATCAGCGCGCGCTCGGCCAGTTCCGGCAGCAATCCGGCGGGCAGGTTGTCGATGCAGTAGTAGCCGTTGTCCTCGAGAACATCGAGTGCGGTACTTTTACCTGAGCCGGATCGGCCACTGACGATGATCAAGCGCATGGTTAATGACCGTTTTGCTCGTCCAGGACAACCTGATACAAGGCTTCATTGCTCGGGGCGCTGCGCAGTTTTTCGCGCACTTCCTTGCGGTCGAGCATGCTGGCGATCTGGCGCAGTAACTCCAGGTGCGCATCGGTAGCGGCTTCCGGGACCAGCAGAACGAACAGCAGGTCAACCGGGGCGCCGTCGATGGCGTCGAAATCAATGGGTGCATCAAGGTGCATCAGGGCGCTGATGGGCGAGGTGCAGCCCTTCAGGCGGCAGTGGGGAATGGCGATGCCGTTGCCAAAACCGGTTGAGCCGAGTTTTTCACGGGCAATCAGAGCCTCGAAGACATCTTGCATCTCCAGATCCGGCACTTCTTTGTGGATAAGGTTGGCAATTTGCTCGAGGGCTTTCTTTTTACTGCCGCCCGGCACGTTCACGAGGGAACGGCCGGGGGTCAGGATGCTTTCAAGTCGGATCATGGGTTGGGAGTGTTAACGACCGGTCGCGCCCTGGAGGAGGCTTTGGGTCTTTTCCTTATGCTTTTTGAGTTGTTTATCCAGCTTGTCGGTCAGTGCGTCGATCGCCGCGTACATATCGGTATGCTCCGCGTTTGCGACCACTTCATTGCCGGGAATATGCAGCGTGGCTTCGATTTTCTGCTTGAGCTTTTCGACCGTCATCGTGACCTGCACGTTGGTGATCTTGTCGAAATGCCTCTCTAATCGTTCGAGTTTTTCGCCGATGTAGGTGCGAAGAGGTTCGGTCACTTCCAGTTGGTGTCCACTGATGTTGACTTGCATACAGCTTCTCCTTCGTTGCCAGTGCATAAAGCGGCAGGCAGAAATGCCTGCCACTGGAACGCTGTGGCGTGGCTCTACATCAACCGCTTGCGTTCGCTCGAAGGCGCGATCCCGAGGGATTCGCGGTACTTGGCGACGGTGCGGCGAGCCACCTGAATGCCTTGTGCCTCCAGTAAACCAGCGATCTTGCTGTCACTCAACGGCTTTTTCTGATTTTCCGCGGCAACCAGTTTTTTGATGATCGCGCGGATCGCTGTGGACGAGCATTCACCGCCTTCGGAGGTGCTGACGTGGCTGGAGAAAAAGTATTTCAGTTCATATATGCCCCGAGGGGTATGCATGAATTTTTGCGTGGTGACCCGTGAAATCGTCGACTCGTGCATCCCCACCGCTTCGGCGATGTCATGCAGGACCAGCGGCTTCATCGCTTCGTCGCCGTATTCAAGAAAGCCGCGCTGATGCTCGACGATCTGAGTGGCTACTTTCATCAGGGTTTCGTTGCGGCTTTGCAGGCTCTTGATGAACCAGCGGGCCTCTTGCAACTGATTGCGCATGAAGGTGTTGTCGGCGCTGGTGTCGGCGCGGCGCACAAAACCGGCGTATTGGGCGTTGACCCGCAGCCGTGGCACCGATTCCTGGTTCAGCTCGACCAGCCAGCGCTCATTGTCCTTGCGCACGATCACGTCAGGGACAACATATTCGGCTTCACTGGACTCGATCTGCGAGCCCGGGCGCGGGTTGAGGCTCTGCACCAGCTCGATGACCTGGCGCAGTTCATCTTCCTTGAGTTTCATGCGACGCATGAGCTGGCTGTAATCGCGGCTGCCGAGCAGGTCGATGTAGTCGGTGACCAGGCGTTTCGCTTCGGCCAGCCAAGGCGTCTTGGCAGGCAGTTGGCGCAATTGCAGCAGCAGGCATTCGCCCAGGTTGCGGGCGCCAATGCCGGCCGGTTCGAATTGCTGGATGCGGTGCAGGACGGCTTCGATTTCGTCCAGTTCGATGTCCAGTTCCGGATCGAAGGCCTCGAGAATTTCCTCGAGGGTTTCGTCCAGGTAGCCCTGATTGTTGATGCAGTCGATCAGGGTCACGGCGATCAGACGATCGGTGTCGGACATCGGTGCCAGGTTCAGTTGCCACAACAAATGGCTTTGCAGGCTTTCACCGGCCGATGTGCGGGTGGTGAAATCCCACTCGTCGTCATCGTTGCTCGGCAAGCTGCTGGCACTGGTCTGGTAGACGTCTTCCCACGCGGTATCAACGGGCAGCTCGTTGGGAATGCGCTCGTTCCAGTCGCCTTCCTCGAGGTTATCCACCGTCGGGGCGGTTTCCTGGTAGGAGGGTTCCGAAATGTCGGCGTTGGGGAGCTGTTCGGCTTTGTCGGCCAAGGGGTCGGCGTTATCGAAGTCGTCGCCTTCTTCCTGGCGTTCGAGCATCGGATTGGACTCCAGGGCCTCCTGGATTTCCTGTTGCAGGTCCAGGGTCGACAATTGGAGCAGGCGGATGGCCTGTTGCAGCTGCGGTGTCATCGTCAGCTGCTGGCCCATTCTCAAGACTAGCGATGGTTTCATGGCAGGGGCTTAACACCTTATTCGCCGGCGCACATGCGCCATCCACTACAGGGCGCCGGAGCGCCAAACATAAGCAAATTATATGCCCGAAACTGCAGCGTTTGCCTAGAGCGCTGTAACAATAAAAAAGTATTGATTTTTTATCGAGACGAGCGCCCGGACAATCAGCCAGACACCTTACTGCTTAAAGGCGGAATTCATGGCCCAGATACACTTCCTTGACCAGTTCGTTGGCCAGGATGGTGGCGGAGTCACCTTCGGCGATCAGTTGACCATCGTTGACGATGTAGGCGGTTTCGCAGATATCCAGGGTTTCACGGACGTTGTGGTCAGTGATCAGCACGCCAATGCCTTTGGCCTTGAGGTGGTAGATGATCTGCTTGATGTCGCCCACCGAAATCGGGTCCACGCCGGCGAATGGTTCGTCGAGGAGGATGAATTTCGGGTTGGTGGCCAGTGCCCGGGCGATTTCCACCCGACGACGTTCACCACCGGACAGGCTCATGCCTAGGTTGTCGCGGATGTGGCTGATGTGGAATTCCTGAAGCAGGCTTTCCAGTTCCTTGCGACGCTCGGCCTTGTCGAGTTCCTTGCGGGTCTCGAGGATGGCCATGATGTTATCGGCGACCGAGAGTTTGCGGAAGATCGACGCTTCTTGCGGAAGATAGCCGATACCGGCCTTCGCACGACCGTGCATTGGCTGGTGGCTGACGTCCAGGTCGTCGATCAGCACGCGACCCTGATCGGCCTGCACCAGGCCGACGATCATGTAGAAACAGGTGGTCTTGCCGGCGCCGTTAGGGCCTAGCAGGCCGACGATTTGACCGCTGTCGATGGACAGGCTGACGTCACGCACGACCTGGCGGCTCTTGTAGCTCTTGGCCAGATGCTGAGCTTTCAGAGTTGCCATTAAGGAGCCTTTTTCGCGTCGTTTTTCGGCTTGGGCTGGATCACCATGTCGATGCGCGGACGCGACTCGGTAACCTTGCTACCCGTAGCACGCCCGGCGCTCGCAAGCTTTTTCTGGGTGTCGTAGACGATTTTTTCGCCCTGGGTGACGTTGTTGTCCTTGTCGACAACTTTTGCCTTGTCGATCAGCACGACGCGGTTTTGCGAGGCGTGGTACTGGATGGTCACGCCCCAGCCCTGAACAGGCTTGGTGTCGCCGGCCGTCTGCATCTGCTCGAAGTAGGCGAGGTTGCCCACCGAGGTCACCACGTCGATGTCGCCAGCCGGGGTGCGGGTGATGGTCACGGTATTACCGGTGACCTTCATCGAGCCCTGAGTGATGATCACGTCACCTTTATAGGTGGCAACGCCATTCTTGTCGTCCAGTTGGGCGTCGTCGGCCTGAATGCGGATAGGCTGCTCTTGATCGTTCGGCAGAGCCCAGGCGCTCACGCTTCCCAGTGCTGCGCCCAGACTGAGCAAAATAGGGAGAGTTTTAACGAGCCTCATACTGTCCTCTTACGTTCGATAGCAGGTGTATCCTGCTTTCTTTCAAATACGCTTTCATTCCGTTGCCTGTCGATACACCGCCAGCGCCGTCGATTCTAACGGGTTGATCGGTCTGCGCATATTGCTGCTGCGGGAACACCGTCATTCGGGTGGTGGTAATCAGGGTTCGGCGGTTTTTCTCGTCGAAACGGGTGATGCGCACCGAGTCGATCAGCTCGACCTGAGTGCCGTCCGGGTTGACTTCGCCGCGCTCACTCTGGACGTGCCACGGAAACTGCGTACCGCGAAACATGTTCAGGTCAGGGTTGGTCAGCAACGTCACCTCGCTCGCTTTCAGGTGTTCGACCTTATCGGACGTCATTTCGTATTGCAGTTTGCCGTCCGGCAGGTACTGAACGCTGTGGGCGTTGAGGGCGTAATAGTCGATTGCGCTTTCATCGACCGTGACCACCGGCTTGTCGAGGAAGCGTTCCGGGCTGATGTTCCAGTAGCCGACCGCGGCGAACAGCGCCGCGATGCAGCCGAACACCAGGATGTTACGAATCTTTTTGCTCAGCATAATGGGCTCACAGGTACGCGGCGTTGGCCGCATCGAGGCGGCCCTGGGCGCGCAGGATCAATTCACAGAATTCGCGAGCGGCACCCTCGCCACCACGGGCCAGGGTGATGCCATGGGCGTGTTCACGCACGAAGCTGGCAGCGTTTGCTACGGCCATGCCCAGACCCACGCGGCGAATCACCGGCAGGTCCGGCAAGTCGTCGCCCAGGTAGGCGACCTGTTCATAGCTTAGGTTGAGTTGGGCAAGAAGTTCGTCGAGCACCACCAGTTTGTCTTCACGACCCTGGTAAAGGTGTGGAATGCCGAGGTTCTTCGCCCGCCGTTCGACCACCGGTGTCTTGCGGCCGCTGATGATAGCGGTCTGCACGCCGGCTGCCATCAACATCTTGATGCCTTGACCGTCGAGGGTGTTGAACGTCTTGAATTCGCTGCCGTCTTCGAGAAAGTACAGGCGCCCGTCGGTCAGTACGCCATCGACGTCGAACACCGCGAGTTTGATCTGTTTGCCGCGTTGCAGCAGGTCCGTGCTCATTACATTACTCCCGCACGCAGCAAGTCGTGCATGTTCAAGGCGCCGACCGGGCGGTCTTCGCTGTCGACCACGACCAGTGCGTTGATCTTGTGGTCTTCCATGATTTTCAGGGCTTCGGCGGCGAGCATCTCGGCGCGAGCAGTCTTGCCGTGCGCGGTCATGACCTGATCGATGGTGGCGCTGTGGATGTCGATGCTGCGGTCCAGTGTGCGGCGCAAGTCACCGTCGGTGAAGATCCCGGCCAGTTTGCCATCGGCTTCCAGGATCACGGTCATGCCCAGGCCCTTGCGGGTCATTTCCATCAGCGCATCCTTGAGCAGCGTACCGCGCTGAACCTGCGGCAGCTCCTGGCCGGCGTGCATGACGTTTTCGACTTTCAGCAGCAGCCGTCGACCCAGCGCGCCGCCTGGATGGGAAAAGGCGAAGTCTTCAGCGGTAAAGCCCCGGGCTTCCAGCAGCGCAACGGCCAGGGCATCGCCCATGACCAGCGCGGCGGTGGTCGACGAGGTCGGTGCCAGGTTCAGCGGGCAGGCTTCGTGCTCTACGTGAACGTTGAGGTTGACCTCGGCGGCCTTGGCCAGCGGCGAGTCCGGGTTGCCGGTCACGCTGATCAATTTGATGCCCAGACGCTTGATCAGGGGCAGCAGGGTGACGATTTCATTGGTGGAGCCGGAGTTCGACAGCGCGAGGATGATGTCGTCGCGGGTGATCATGCCCATGTCGCCGTGGCTGGCTTCGGCCGGGTGCACGAAAAAGGCCGTGGTGCCGGTGCTGGCCAGGGTGGCGGCGATCTTGTTGCCGATGTGCCCCGATTTGCCCATGCCGACCACGACCACGCGGCCTTTGCTGTCCAGAATCATCTCGCAAGCGCGTACAAAATCTGCGTCGATATGGGGCAGCAAGCCTTGTACGGCTTCCAGTTCGAGGCGGATGGTGCGTTGTGCAGATTGAATCAGGTCGCTGGATTGGCTCATGTCAGAAATCGTATAGCCTGATGAAAAGGCGGCGATTATAGCGGTAATGATCAAAACCCTCACGCAAGTTCGTCACGCTTTGTCATTCCCTGTTACTGAATCCCTTCTGAACAAGGCTTTTTGCCTGTCAAGTTGCTGAACATGGGCCGGCGTGGGCCTTGGGCGCTTGGCCTTTGCAGTGATATAGTTCGCCGCCAGTTCGGCCTGCCCGTGGAGGTATGTGCTTTCGTCAGAAAGACAGGCGTCCGAGTGTGAGGCTGCATCGCAAGGAGTTTAGATGAGTGCCGATAACGCCTACGCGGTCGAGCTGAAGGGACTGTCCTTCAAGCGCGGTGCGCGCAGCATTTTCAATAACGTCGATATCCGTATCCCGCGCGGCAAGGTCACCGGCATCATGGGGCCTTCCGGGTGTGGCAAGACCACGCTGTTGCGGTTGATGGGCGCGCAGTTGCGGCCCACCAAGGGCGAAGTCTGGGTCAATGGCCAGAACCTGCCAAAGCTGTCGCGCAGCGATCTGTTCGATGCGCGCAAGCATATGGGTGTGCTGTTCCAGAGCGGCGCGCTGTTTACCGACCTCGACGTGTTCGAGAACGTCGCCTTTCCGCTGCGCGTTCATACCGAGCTGCCGGAAGAAATGATCCGTGACATCGTCCTGCTCAAATTGCAGGCCGTGGGGTTGCGTGGCGCCATCGAGCTGATGCCCGACGAACTGTCCGGTGGCATGAAGCGCCGTGTCGCGCTGGCGCGGGCGATTGCCCTCGATCCGCAGATCCTCATGTATGACGAACCCTTTGTCGGCCAGGACCCTATCGCCATGGGCGTGTTGGTGCGCCTGATCCGCTTGCTCAACGATGCGTTGGGCATCACCAGTATCGTGGTCTCCCATGATCTGGCCGAGACCGCCAGCATCGCCGACTACATCTATGTGGTGGGCGACGGCCAGGTGTTGGGGCAGGGCACTCCCGAGGAGCTGATGAACTCGCAGGAACCGCGGATTCGTCAATTCATGACCGGCGATCCCGACGGTCCGGTCGCATACCACTTTCCAGCGACGGATTACCGCGCAGATCTTCTGGGGAAGCGTTGATGCGCAAGATTTCACTATTGGAACGCGTGCGTCGGTTCGGCCATGCCGGCATCGATGTGCTGGCGGTGTTCGGCCGTTCGGCGATTTTCCTGTTTCATGCCTTGCTCGGTCGCGGTGGTATCGGCGGCGGCTTTGGCCTGCTGATCAAGCAACTGCATTCGGTGGGCGTGATGTCCCTGGTGATCATTGTGGTCTCCGGGGTGTTCATCGGCATGGTGCTGGCGCTGCAAGGCTTCAACATCCTGTCCAGCTACGGTTCGGAGCAGGCGGTGGGGCAGATGGTTGCGCTGACGCTGTTGCGCGAACTCGGCCCCGTGGTCACGGCACTGCTGTTCGCCGGGCGTGCAGGTTCGGCGCTGACCGCCGAAATCGGCAACATGAAGTCCACCGAACAGTTGTCCAGTCTGGAAATGATTGGCGTCGACCCGCTCAAGTACATCATTGCCCCGCGCCTGTGGGCCGGCTTCATTTCCCTGCCAGTGCTGGCGATGATTTTCAGCGTGGTGGGTATCTGGGGCGGTTCGTGGGTGGCTGTCGACTGGCTGGGTGTCTATGAAGGTTCCTACTGGTCCAACATGCAGAACAGCGTGACGTTCACCGATGATGTGCTCAACGGCATCATCAAGAGCATCGTCTTTGCCTTCGTCGTGACCTGGATCGCCGTATTCCAAGGCTATGACTGCGAGCCCACTTCCGAGGGGATCAGTCGTGCCACTACCAAGACCGTGGTGTACGCCTCTTTGGCTGTGCTCGGCCTGGACTTTATTTTGACCGCCTTGATGTTTGGAGATTTCTGATGCAAAACCGCACCCTGGAAATCGGTGTCGGCCTTTTCTTGCTGGCTGGCATCCTGGCTTTGCTGTTGCTAGCGTTGCGGGTCAGTGGCCTGTCCCCAAGTGCCACCACCGATACTTATAAACTTTATGCATATTTCGACAATATCGCCGGTTTGACGGTCAGAGCTAAAGTGACCATGGCCGGTGTGACCATCGGCAAGGTCACGGCGATCGATCTGGACCGCGACAGTTTCACCGGTCGAGTGACGATGCAGCTGGAAAAGCGCGTAGATAACCTGCCGACCGACTCCACTGCATCTATCCTGACCGCTGGCCTGTTGGGCGAGAAGTACATCGGCATCAGCGTGGGCGGCGAAGAAGGCTTGCTCAAGGATGGTGGAACCATCCACGACACCCAGTCGTCGCTGGTGCTCGAGGACCTGATCGGTAAATTCCTGCTCAATACCGTTAGCAAAGACGCCAAATGAGGAGCTTTTGAATGATCTCTACCTTGCGACGTGGCCTGTTGGTATTACTCGCGGCCCTGCCGTTGATGGCTAACGCCGTGGCAGCGCCCTCAGCGCACGAAATCGTGCAGGACACCACGACTCGGTTGCTTGCAGACCTGTCGGCCAACAAAGAGAAGTACAAGCAGGACCCACAAGACTTTTACACGGCGCTGAACACCATCGTCGGGCCGGTCGTGGATGCCGAGGGCATTTCCAAAAGCATCATGACGGTCAAATACTCGCGCAAAGCAACGCCGGCGCAGATGAAGACCTTCGAAGAAAACTTCAAGAGAGGTCTGTTCCAGTTCTATGGCAACGCCTTGCTCGAGTACAACAATCAGGGCATCACCGTCGACCCTGCCAAGGATGAGTCCGGAGACCGTACCAGCGTTGCCATGACGGTCAAAGGCTCCAACGGCTCGATCTATCCTGTGTCTTACACACTCGAGAAGATCAACGGCGAGTGGAAACTGCGCAACGTGATCATCAACGGCATCAATATCGGCAAGCTGTTCCGCGATCAGTTCGCCGATGCGATGCAGCGCAATGGCAATGACCTGGACAAGACCATCAACGGTTGGGCCGGGGAAGTCGCCAAGGCCAAGGATAAAACCGCAGACGCCTCCGAGAAGTCTGCCCAATGAGTGTGTCGGCCATTCGCATGAGCGAAACCGGCGAGCTGCGACTGAGCGGCATGCTGGATTACCGCACCGGCCCTGGTCTGCGCAAGCAGGGGCAGGCGTTGATCAAGTCCAGCAAGGCCGCCGAACTGGTGGTTGATTGTTCGGCAGTGTTGAAGTCCAGCAGCGTAGGCTTGTCCCTGCTGCTGTGCTTCATGCGCGATGCAGAGGCGGCCGGCAAGGCGCTGAGCATCCGCGGAATGCCAGAAGACATGCGTGAAATCGCTCAGGTCAGCGAATTGACCGAGCTGTTGGCGCATCCCTAACCAGCATCTATAAAGAAGCCCCCCGTCAGAGTCCTGCTTCGCGGGGTTCGCAGGCGCGGGGCTTTTTTGTATGATGTCCGACCCGCGCGCACAGGGCGCCGATTGAGGTTGAGCATGCAGGCCGTAGAAGTGAAGAGCTTCCTTGAAGGAAAGCTGCCCGGAACGTTGGTAGAAGTTGAGGGCGAAGGCTGCAATTTCCAGCTGAACGTGATTAGCGATGAACTGGCGGCGTTAAGCCCGGTGAAGCGTCAGCAGCAGATCTATGCCCATTTGAACCCATGGATCACCGATGGCAGCATCCATGCGGTCACTATGAAATTTTTCAGCAGCGCGGCCTGGGCCGAGCGCACCTGAGCCCAAGGGCGTCGAGATTCTTATGGATAAATTGATTATTACTGGCGGCGTTCGTCTTGATGGCGAAATCCGCATCTCCGGGGCGAAGAACTCTGCCCTGCCGATCCTGGCTGCAACCCTGCTGTGCGATGGCCCGGTAACGGTTGCCAACCTGCCGCACCTGCACGACATCACCACCATGATCGAGCTGTTCGGCCGCATGGGCATTGAGCCGGTGATCGACGAGAAGCTCAGCGTCGAAATCGACCCGCGTACCATCAAGACCCTGATCGCACCGTATGAGCTGGTGAAAACCATGCGCGCATCGATCCTGGTGCTGGGCCCGATGGTTGCTCGTTTCGGTGAAGCCGAAGTCGCCCTGCCTGGCGGTTGCGCCATTGGTTCGCGTCCGGTTGACCTGCACATCCGTGGTCTCGAAGCCATGGGCGCGGTCATCGACGTCGAAGGCGGCTACATCAAGGCCAAGGCGCCAGAAGGCGGCTTGCGCGGTGCGCACTTCTTCTTCGACACCGTCAGCGTGACCGGTACCGAAAACATCATGATGGCCGCCGCCCTGGCCAAGGGCCGCAGCGTGCTGCAGAACGCCGCTCGCGAACCTGAAGTCATCGACCTGGCGAACTTCCTGATTGCCATGGGTGCCAAGATCACTGGCGCCGGCACTGACACCATCACCATCGATGGCGTTGAGCGTCTGCACCCGACCACCTACAAAGTGATGCCTGACCGTATTGAAACCGGCACCTACCTGGTGGCGGCAGCCGTCACCGGCGGTCGCGTGAAGGTCAAGGACACTGATCCGACCATCCTCGAAGCGGTTCTTGAGAAACTCAAGGAGTCGGGCGCGGAAATCACCTGCGGCGAAGACTGGATCGAGCTGAACATGCACGGCAAGCGGCCAAAAGCCGTCAACGTGCGGACCGCTCCGTACCCGGCGTTCCCGACCGACATGCAGGCGCAGTTCATCTCCCTCAACGCCATTGCCGAAGGCACGGGCGCCGTGATCGAGACGATCTTCGAAAACCGCTTCATGCACGTTTACGAGCTGCACCGCATGGGCGCCAAGATCCAGGTCGAAGGCAACACGGCCATCGTCACCGGTACCGAAAAGCTGAAAGGCGCGCCAGTGATGGCCACCGACCTGCGTGCTTCGGCCAGCCTGGTAATCTCGGCACTGATCGCCGAAGGCGACACCCTGATCGACCGCATCTACCACATCGACCGTGGTTACGAGTGCATCGAAGAGAAACTGCAGATGCTCGGCGCCAAGATTCGCCGCGTACCGGGCTAGTTTCTGCTGCATGGGCGCAGGGACGCGCCCGTTGAATTTGTTTCAAGTCGAGCCAGTTTCTGGCTCGATGTGTGTCCGGCGCCGTTTGCGACCGGGCATCAGTAGCCTGATAAGGACTGACGTTTCCCATGTTGACCATCGCACTGTCCAAGGGCCGCATCCTTGACGACACCCTGCCGCTTCTGGCTGAAGCGGGCATCGTGCCGACCGAGAATCCGGACAAGAGCCGCAAGTTGATTATCCCCACGACCCAGGCCGACGTGCGCCTGCTGATCGTGCGCGCCACCGATGTGCCGACCTACGTCGAGCATGGTGCCGCGGACCTGGGCGTCGCCGGTAAAGATGTGCTGATGGAATATGGTGGCCAGGGTCTGTACGAACCGCTGGACTTGCGAATTGCCCTCTGCAAGCTGATGACCGCCGGCCGTGTCGGTGATGTCGAACCCAAGGGCCGCCTGCGGGTGGCGACCAAGTTCGTCAACGTTGCCAAGCGTTACTACGCCGAGCAGGGCCGTCAGGTCGACATCATCAAGCTCTACGGCTCGATGGAGCTGGCGCCGCTGATCGGTCTGGCGGACAAGATTATCGACGTGGTCGACACCGGTAACACCTTGCGTGCCAATGGCCTGGAACCCCAGGATTTCATCGCTGACATCAGCTCCCGGCTGATCGTCAACAAAGCGTCGATGAAAATGCAGCACGCCCGTATCCAGGCGTTGATCGACACCCTGCGCAAGGCAGTGGAGTCTCGACACCGCGGCTGATTCACCTGCGCGACGTTAAGTCGCGCCCGTCTATCCGCCTCATAGCCAGAATTCTCAGGTGCCCAAGCGGAAACGACTGCTAAGTTAGGGCGCCTGAGTTTTTGCCATTCCTATGAGGCTCTCGCTATGACCGCACCGACTGCAATTCGCCGACTCAATGCTGCTGACCCGGATTTCGCGCATCATCTGGATCATCTGCTGAGCTGGGAAAGTGTGTCTGACGACTCGGTCAATCAGCGAGTGCTGGACATCATCAAAGCCGTGCGCGAGCGTGGCGACGCAGCGCTGGTGGACTTCACCCGGCAGTTCGACGGCCTGGACGTTGCGTCCATGGCGGATCTGATCCTGCCGCGTGAACGCCTGGAACTGGCCCTGACCCGCATCACCGTGCCTCAGCGTGAAGCGCTGGAAAAAGCCGCGGCCCGCGTGCGCAGCTACCACGAAAAACAGAAACAGGATTCCTGGACCTACACCGAAGCTGATGGCACGGTGCTGGGCCAAAAAGTCACGCCACTGGATCGCGCCGGTCTGTACGTCCCGGGCGGCAAGGCGTCGTACCCATCCTCCGTGTTGATGAATGCAATTCCGGCCAAGGTCGCCGGCGTGACCGAAGTGGTCATGGTGGTGCCGACACCGCGCGGTGAAATCAACGAGCTGGTGCTGGCGGCGGCGTGCATCGCCGGTGTTGACCGCGTTTTCACCATTGGCGGCGCGCAAGCGGTTGCCGCATTGGCTTACGGTACCGAAAGCGTGCCGAAGGTCGACAAGGTGGTTGGCCCGGGCAATATCTATGTCGCCACCGCCAAGCGCCATGTGTTCGGCCAGGTCGGCATCGACATGATCGCCGGTCCGTCGGAAATCCTCGTGGTGTGCGATGGCCATACCGATCCGGACTGGATCGCCATGGACCTGTTCTCCCAGGCCGAGCACGACGAAGACGCCCAGGCGATTCTGGTCAGCCCGGACGCAGAGTTCCTCGACAAGGTCGCGGCCAGCATCGCCAAACTGCTGCCGACCATGGAGCGCGCTCAGATCATCGAAACCTCGATCAATGGCCGTGGTGCGTTGATCAAGGTTCGCGACATGGAGCAGGCCATCGAAGTGGCCAACCGCATTGCGCCGGAACACCTGGAGTTGTCGGTCGCCGATCCGCAAGCCTGGCTGCCGCTGATCCGTCACGCCGGCGCGATCTTCATGGGCCGTCACACCTCCGAAGCCCTGGGCGATTACTGCGCAGGCCCGAACCACGTGTTGCCGACGTCCGGCACCGCGCGGTTCTCTTCGCCGCTGGGTGTGTACGACTTCCAGAAACGCTCGTCGATCATCTTCTGCTCCGAGCAGGGTGCGTCCGAACTGGGCAAGACCGCTTCCGTGCTGGCCCGTGGCGAGTCGCTGACTGCCCACGCCCGTAGCGCCGAATACCGCATTGTTGATGAGCAAAAGGGGAACTGAACATGAGTAAATTCTGGAGCCCGTTCGTCAAGGATCTGGTGCCTTACGTGCCGGGCGAGCAGCCGAAACTGGCGAAACTGGTGAAGCTCAACACCAACGAAAATCCTTACGGCCCATCGCCAAAAGCGCTGGCGGCGATGCAGACCGAACTCAACGACAACCTGCGTCTGTACCCGGACCCGAACAGCGATCTGCTGAAAAACGCCGTGGCTACGTATTACGGCGTGCAGACCAACCAGGTGTTCCTCGGCAACGGTTCCGATGAAGTCCTGGCGCACATCTTCCACGGCTTGCTGCAACACGACAAAGCAGTGCTGTTCCCGGACATCAGCTACAGCTTCTATCCGGTCTACTGCGGGTTGTATGGCATCCAGTTCGACGCGGTGCCGCTGGACGAGCAGTTCCAGATCAACCCGGCGGACTACGCCCGGCCAAACGGCGGGATCATCTTCCCGAACCCGAACGCACCGACCGGTTGCCTGCTGGCACTGGACGCGGTTGAGCAAATCCTCAAGGCCAGCCCGGATTCGGTGGTTGTGGTGGATGAGGCCTACATCGACTTCGGTGGCGAGACGGCGATCAGCCTGGTGGACCGTTATCCGAACCTGCTGGTGACTCAGACCTTGTCCAAATCCCGCTCGCTGGCCGGCCTGCGTGTGGGCCTGGCGGTGGGGCATCCGGATTTGATCGAGGCGCTGGAGCGGATCAAGAACAGCTTCAACTCCTATCCGCTGGATCGCCTGGCGAATGTCGGGGCGGCGGCGGCGTTCGAGGATCGCGAGTACTTCGACAAGACGTGCCGGTTGGTCATCGAGCATCGTGAGTGGGTGGTTGCGCAACTTGAAGCGAAGGGCTTTGAAGTGCTGCCGTCGGCGGCGAACTTCATTTTTGCCCGTCATCCAAAGCACGACGCGGCCGGGCTGGCGGCGAAATTGCGCGAGCAAGGCGTGATCGTCCGGCACTTCAAGCAAGAGAGGATTGCCCAGTTCCTGCGGATTTCCATCGGCACGCCGGAACAGAACCAGGCACTGATTGATGGTTTGGGGAATTTGTAAGACGTCGGTCGGTAATGGGGGCACTGATCGGGCTTGGAAGTAGGAGCCTGATCAGTGCCGTCGCTGTAACGGATCAGCTTTGTTGTACGTCAAACTCGCCGGTAACTGTCCGCGGCGATGAATCATCTGTGATGAACTCAAATTCACCTTTGGCCTTTGTCATGCCTTCAGTGAACGTCACTGTTATCGAACCGGTTTTAACATGGTGGCTGTTCGTACCGTCAAAGAGAACCCACTTAGGATCGTTCTCGTTGAAATCATCTGGGTATTGTTTTGTTACTTTTTGATTGTCGACGATTCCAGTCGGAAATCCGATAAAAATTGAAAGCGTGTTTTTTGTCCCGCGGATATATCCAGCAGGTTTTTCCCCCGCAAACTTGTGAAGTTTAACTTCGGCCGCACTAAAGTGAGGGTCAACACTGATTGTTGCATTAAAAGTACCTGAGTCCTTTTGAGATTTTTGTGTGGCCATGAATAAAGCTCCCTTCGGTCAAATTAAGAGAGGAAGACAAAAGTGTCATTCCTCCTGCGGTATTAACGTTAACGACGGGAGCTTTCGAAAGGTACTGTCATAAATGACAGTTCATTAGCTTTATTTGGAATAAGTTTCTGTTCTTGCATGTCAAATACTTCAGGTGTGGCAGGAAGATAGTTCTGGCCGCGAAGAACCCTGACGCGATGTAGCTGTTACGCCACGCCATCGTTCTCCACGGGCAAGTCGGACCGCCGCACCGTGCGCCCCTACAGAGGGTTACTCGTGATGCGGTTCGCCCAGAAACGTCAGCGAACTGAACACCCCCCGCGTCGCCACATCCGGATTGTCCTTCAGCACGATCTCCATCTGCGCCGAAATCACGTTCAACCCTTCATTACGCACCACCACCTGCGCACGCCCGTCCATATCTGTCTCGGTACTCAATGTATTCGGCGCACTTCGATAGTCGCCAATCAACTTCACCCCCGCCGCCGGCTTCCCATCCAATAACACCTGCACAGGCAGCAACTTGCCCGGTCCGACCGTCAGAGGATCAACCTCCGGCAGAATCAGCAGTTTCATCTGATCAAGCTTGGGTAACTTCGCACCAGGCTGATAAATCGCCAGGCTGTATTTGAACGTCTGTGTCGACTCGATGGCCCCCGGCACTTTGCTGCGTCCTTCGTTGATCCATTTTTTATCCGCCGTTTGCGACCACATGCCGTTGTCCAGCGCCACCGCCATCACGGCAGGCGGCTTCAGCGGTTGCAGACGTGCGTGATCGGCCAGGCGCTGGACGGTCACCGGGATCATTTTGCCGTTGACGTCATAAGCCCAGGCGCCGCTGATTTTTTGTGCCTTGAAGGCGTTGTCTTCGGCGCCGTGGCCGTAAATCACTTCGATGTTGCCGCGACGTTGTTCGGTCCAGAGGCCATGGGCCGAGACCTGGCCGGTAAACAACAGGCCGAGCAGCAGGCTTAGCAGTGCGGGTTTGAGGTTTTGCATGGGAACTTCCTTTTACAGATTGAGTGTGAGGCTGACGGTGAAATTGCGCGGCTCACCGGGGTTGACCCAGTAATTGCTGTAGGAGCGCTCGTAGTATTTCTCGTCGAAAAGGTTGTTCAGGTTCAGGCCGACAGTGACGTTTTTGCTGGCCTTGTAATGGGCCAGAAGGTCGACGGTGTGGTAGGACGGCAGCTCGAAATCGCTGCCGGATTCGCCTGAACGATCGCCGACGTAAGTGAACGCCGCGCCGACGTCGGAGCCTCGTAAATGGCCATCCTGAAATTCATAAACGCCCAGCAGGCTGCCGCTGCGCTTGGCGACGCCAAGGATTCGGCTGCCGGTGGGAATTACCTTGTCGCCCTCGGTGACCTCGGCGTCGATGTAGGCGAAGGCACCGATCACCCGCACGGCGTCGGTCACTTGCCCGGTGACTTGCAGGTCGAATCCCTGGCTGCGGGCCTTGCCCATGGCGCGGCTGGTGTCCGTGCCCGGGTCTAGTGCAAGGACGTTTTCCTTTTCAATATGGAAGGCGGCGAGGGTGGTGCTCAAGCGGTCGTCGAACAGCTCGCTCTTGATCCCGACTTCGTAACCGACGCCTTCTTCCGGGTCGAAGGATTGGCCGCCAGCGTCCAGGCCGTTGTTCGGCTTGAACGAGGTGGAGGCGTTGGCGAACAGCCCGACTTCGGGTGTCAGCTGATAAAGCAGGCCGGCCCGTTGGGTCAGTGCGTCGTGGCTCTGGCGGCTGGTGGCACCGCGGCTGTGATCGTCGATGCTTTGCTCGAAATGTTCGAAGCGTGCACCGAGCATGCCGCGCAGTTTGTCGGTGAAGACAATCTGGTCCTGGAGGTTCAGCGCCCGGCTTTCGACGTGTTCAAAAAGGTCGGTGCCGGAGCGCTTGCCGTTGGGTTTCGGCTGACCGTAGACGGGCTGATAAATGTCGATAGCGTAGGGGCCGCCGGCAATGGTCGTGACCCGTTCGTTCTTGCGGAAGTTTTCATACTCGCTGCCAATCAGCAGTTCGTGCTGCCAACTGCCGAGGTCGAACAGACCGCGCAATTCGAGTTGGGTGATGCTGTCGTGCCAGTTTGTGTCGCGCTCGCGATAGCGCCGATTCACAGTGTGGCCGTCGGCATTCAGCGGGCGACTTTCGGAAGCGTAGCCCCAGAGTTTGCCTTCCTTGTAATGGCTGGCCAGGCGCAGCTTCCAGTTGTCATTAAGATGGTGTTCGAGGGCTGCTTGCAGCAGGTTGTTGTGGTTGTCGATGTTGCCGTCATTGGGTTCGCCAAGGAACGTCGAACGGGACACGCCACTCCATTTGTTGTTCGGCGCGACGATGCCGCGATCGAACGTGGAGCTGTGACGGACGAATTCGCTCTCCACCAAGAGGCTGGTGTCCGGGTTCAGTTGCCAACTGAAGGAGGGCGCGACAAACACTCGCTGGCTGTCGACGTGATCGCGGAAGCTGTGGTTGTCCTCGACGGCCAGGTTGATTCGCGACAGCACGTTGGCTTCGTCATCCAGCGGCGTGTTGACGTCGAGGGCGGTGCGATAGCGGTCCCAACTGCCTGCGCTGGTTTGCAGGGTGGTGAATGCTTCGGGCTGGGGTTTCTTGGTGACGATGTTCACCGTGCCGCCCGGATCGCCGCGCCCGTAGAGACTGGCGGCGGGTCCTTTGAGTACTTCGATGCGCTCGATGTTAGCGACGTCCGGGGTACTCGGATAACCCCGGTTGGCGCTGAAGCCGTCCTTGTAGAATTCCGAGGTGGTAAAGCCGCGCACGCTGTATTCGTAAAGCGTCAGGCCACCGAAGTTGTTCTGCTTCGACACACCGCCAGCAAAATCCAGGGCGCGCTCGACACTGGTGCTGCCCAGGTCATTGAGCACACTGACGGGAATCACGCTGATGGATTGCGGGATGTCGCGGATCGCGGTATCGGTTTTGGTCGCGCTGGCAGACCGCGTGGCACGGTAGCCCTGGACCGGGCCGGTGGGCGATTCGTAGTCGGAGGTGACGCTGATGGCGTCCAGTTCGAGGGTGCCGGGCTCTTCGGCGAAGACCGGATCCACCAGCAGGCCGAGGGCAAGACCTGCCACGGAAGCCATTGTGCGAGACGACATGTTATGTTGTTCCAATAGTGATATTGAAACAATATAACATGCCTAATGAGAATGTCTGCTGTTAGCCAAAAATCCTCGGCCCAGGGTCAGTTTTCTTCTTTCTCTTTAACCGGCGCCGGCGGCGGACGCAGGCCGATTTCAGCCGTGAGCTTGAGCTCTTTGCCGTTGCGCATCACCTGAATGGTGACCTTGTCGGTCGGTTTGATCCGCGCAACCTGGTTCATCGAGCGCCGACCATCACCGGCCGGTTCGCCGTCGATGCTGAGGATCACGTCACCCAATTGCAGGCCAGCCTTCTGCGCCGGACCGTCACGGAAAATCCCTGCGACCACAATGCCCGGGCGCCCCGACAGACCAAACGACTCCGCCAGTTCCTGACTCAACGGTTGCACTTCGATGCCGAGCCAGCCGCGAATCACCTGCCCGTGTTCGATGATCGACTTCATCACTTCCATGGCCAGTTTGACCGGGATCGCAAAACCGATGCCTTGCGAGCCGCCGGACTTGGAGAAGATCGCCGTGTTGATGCCGGTCAGGTTGCCGTTGGCATCCACCAGTGCACCGCCGGAGTTGCCGGGGTTGATCGCAGCGTCGGTCTGGATGAAATCTTCGTAGTTGTTCAGGCCCAACTGGTTACGGCCAGTGGCGCTGATGATGCCCATGGTCACGGTCTGACCGACGCCGAACGGGTTGCCGATGGCCAGGGCGACGTCACCGATGCGGATGTTGTCGGAGCGACCGACGGTGATCGACGGCAGGTTTTTCAGGTCAATTTTCAGCACCGCGAGGTCGGTTTCCGGGTCGCTGCCGATGACGCGGGCCAGGGTTTCGCGACCATCCTTGAGCGCGACCACGATCTGGTCGGCGCCGCTGGTGACATGGTTATTGGTCAGCAAATAACCTTCCGGACTCATGATCACCCCGGAACCCAGGCTCGACTCCATGCGCTTCTGCTTGGGCGAGTTGTCGCCGAAGAAGCGCCGGAACTGCGGGTCTTCAAACAAGGGATGGTTCGGTTTGTTGATGACTTTGGTGGTGTACAGGTTCACCACCGACGGCGCGGCGATGGTGACCGCGTCGGCATAGGACACCGGACCTTGCTGCGTCGTGGTGGTTTGCGGGGCTTGCTGCAGGTTGACGTCGAGGCTCGGAAGCCCGACCCACTGCGGGTAACGCTGGATGATCAACAGAGCGATAAGCACGCCGGCCAACAGCGGCCAGCCGGAAAAACGCAGCGCCTTGAGCATTAAGCACGTCCTGAGAGGTTGCAGGCGGCATGAGACCGCCCATAATGTCGCGCATTATACGAGGCGCAGCTCGCCTCTGAACGGGATATTTAGGAGTCTTTTATGGCCGTCGCCTTGAGCACCCTGGTCGAAGAAGCCGACCGTTACCTAAACAGTGCCAGGATTGCCGATTACTGCCCCAACGGCTTGCAGGTCGAAGGTCGGCCGCAGGTGATGCGCATCGTAAGCGGCGTCACGGCAAGCCAGGCGTTGCTCGACGCCGCAGTCGAAGCTCAGGCCGATCTGGTGCTGGTGCATCACGGCTATTTCTGGAAAGGCGAGAATCCGTGCATCACCGGTATGAAGCAGCGTAGGTTGAAAACCCTGCTCAAGCACGACATCAGCCTGCTGTCCTATCACTTGCCGCTGGACCTGCACCCGGACGTCGGTAACAACGTGCAGCTGGCGCGTCAGCTCGACATCACGGTCGAAGGCCCGCTGGATCCGGACAATCTCAAGGTTGTCGGCCTCGTTGGCTCGTTGAGCGAACCGATGACGCCCCGTGATTTCGCTCGCCGAGTGCAGGAAGTCATGGGCCGCGAGCCGTTGCTGGTCGAAGGCAGCGATATGATCCGCCGGGTCGGCTGGTGCACCGGTGGCGGCCAGGGTTACATCGATCAGGCCGTGCTGGCTGGCGTCGACTTGTATATCAGCGGTGAGGCGTCCGAGCAGACCTTCCACAGCGCCCGGGAAAACGACATCAGCTTCATCGCCGCCGGCCATCACGCCACCGAGCGCTATGGCGTGCAGGCGCTGGGTGATTACCTGGCCCGGCGGTTTGCCCTTGAGCACATCTTCATCGATTGTCCGAATCCGATCTGATTACCACCAAAAATCAAATGTGGCAGTCTGCTGGCGATCGCTGCATCACATGCGACATTGATGTGACAGATACACCGCAATCGCGAGCAAGCTCGCTCCCACTGGGTCTTTGGTGCCCAAACGAGGGGGTATATTCATATACCCTTTCGATCTAGCTCGCGTCCTGATTAGAAGAGGACGCTGTGCTAGGATTCCTCGCTCGAACACGGCCCGCTGGCCGTCCATAAGATCGTTTTCGTGAGTAGCCATGGTCGACAAACTGACGCATCTGAAACAGCTGGAGGCCGAAAGCATCCACATCATCCGCGAGGTCGCCGCCGAGTTCGATAACCCGGTGATGCTGTACTCCGTTGGTAAAGACTCCGCCGTGATGCTGCACCTTGCGCGCAAGGCATTCTTCCCGGGCAAACTGCCATTCCCGGTGATGCACGTCGACACCCGGTGGAAGTTCAAGGAGATGTACGCGTTCCGCGACCGCATGGTCGAAGAACTCGGCCTTGACCTGCTGGTACACGTGAATCCCGATGGCGTCGCGCAGGGCATCAACCCGCTGACCCACGGCAGTGCCAAGCATACCGACATCATGAAAACCGAAGGCTTGAAACAAGCTCTCGACAAGTACGGCTTCGACGCCGCTTTCGGTGGCGCTCGCCGCGACGAGGAGAAGTCCCGTGCCAAAGAGCGCGTGTACTCCTTCCGTGACACCAAGCACCGCTGGGACCCGAAAAATCAGCGCCCGGAACTGTGGAACGTCTACAACGGCAACGTCAACAAGGGCGAATCCATTCGTGTGTTCCCGTTGTCGAACTGGACCGAACTGGACATCTGGCAGTACATCTACCTCGAAGGCATCCCGATCGTGCCGCTGTATTTCGCCGCTGAACGCGACGTCATCGAGATGAATGGCACCTGGATCATGATCGATGACGAACGCCTGCTCAATCACCTGAGCGACGAAGACAAGGCGCGCATCGTCAAGAAAAAAGTCCGTTTCCGCACGCTGGGTGACTACCCGCTGACCGGTGCGGTCGAGTCCGAGGCCACCAGCCTGACCGACATCATTCAGGAAATGCTCCTGACGCGAACTTCCGAACGCCAGGGCCGGGTCATCGATCACGATGGCGCAGGCTCGATGGAAGAAAAGAAACGTCAGGGGTACTTTTAAGCTTCGAGTTACAAGCGGCAAGCTGCAAGTTAAGGGCGGTATGCGTAATTTCGTAGTTTGGTGCTTGTGGCCGGTTGCTGCGAGCCGTTATCGGATGACTCGCAATGGATTTCGAGAAGCTGATTGTCTGGCAGAGAAGTAAGTGTTTGGCGGTAAGGATCTACAGGGAGTTTGCGAGATGTGGGGATTTTGGCTTCAAGGATCAAATTACCCGCTCCGCACTATCGGTGCCTTCCAATATTGCTGAAGGGATGGAGCGTTGTGGTGCCAAGGAAAAAGTACATTTTCTTTGGGTGGCAAAAGCCTCGTGTGGTGAGTTGCGCACTCAGATCCTCATCGGCCGTGATATTGCCTACATTACTGATCCTCTGGCTGACGATTGGATTAAAGAAACCCGCGAGCTTTCAAGAATGCTATGCGGCTTGATCAACAAAATTTCTGAGTAGCTGTACGCCGACAAGCTTGCCGCTTGAAGCTTACAGCTTGGAGCTCGAATGCAATGAGTCACGCATCTGATTTGATCAGCGAGGACATCCTCGCCTACCTGGGCCAGCACGAACGCAAGGAAATGCTGCGCTTTCTGACCTGTGGCAACGTCGACGACGGCAAGAGCACCCTGATCGGGCGCCTGCTGCACGACTCCAAGATGATCTACGAAGATCACCTGGAAGCCATCACCCGCGACTCGAAAAAAGTCGGCACCACCGGCGAAGACATCGACTTGGCGTTGCTGGTCGACGGCCTGCAGGCCGAGCGTGAGCAGGGCATCACCATCGATGTCGCCTACCGCTATTTCTCTACCGCCAAGCGTAAATTCATCATCGCCGACACCCCCGGCCATGAGCAGTACACCCGCAACATGGCCACCGGTGCGTCCACCTGTGACCTGGCGATCATCCTGGTCGACGCCCGCTACGGCGTGCAGACCCAGACCCGCCGCCACAGCTTCATCGCCTCGTTGCTCGGCATCAAGCACATCGTGGTCGCCATCAACAAGATGGACCTCAACGGCTTCGACGAAACCGTGTTCGAGTCGATCAAGGCCGATTACCTGAAGTTCGCCGAAGGCATCGCGTTCAAGCCGACCACCATGGCCTTCGTGCCGATGTCGGCATTGAAAGGCGACAACGTGGTGAACAAGTCCGAGCGCTCGCCGTGGTACACCGGCCAGTCGCTGATGGAGATTCTCGAGACCGTCGAGATCGCCAACGACCGCAACTACACCGACCTGCGTTTCCCGGTGCAGTACGTCAACCGTCCGAACCTGAACTTCCGTGGTTTCGCCGGCACTCTGGCCAGCGGCGTCGTGCACAAGGGCGACGAAGTCGTTGTGCTGCCGTCGGGTAAGAGCAGCCGCGTGAAATCCATCGTCACTTTCGAAGGTGAGCTGGAACACGCAGGTCCTGGTCAAGCGGTGACGCTGACCATGGAAGACGAGATCGACATCTCTCGCGGCGACTTGCTGGTGCACGCCGACAACCAGCCGCAAGTGACCGACGCCTTCGACGCCATGCTGGTGTGGATGGCCGAAGAGCCGATGCTGCCGGGCAAGAAATACGACATCAAGCGCGCCACGAGTTACGTGCCGGGTTCGATCACCAGCATCGTCAATCGTGTTGACGTGAACACCCTGGAAGAAGGTCCTGCCAGCTCGTTGAACCTGAACGAGATCGGTCGGGTCAAGGTCAGCCTCGACGCAGCCATCGCACTGGACGGTTACGCCAGCAACCGCACCACCGGTTCGTTCATCGTCATCGATCGGTTGACCAACGGCACCGTGGCCGCCGGCATGATCATCGCCCAGCCGTTGGCGCATGGCAGCAGCACGCACCACGGCAAACTGGCGCACGTGGCCACCGAAGAACGCGCCCAGCGTTTCGGTCAGCAACCGGCCACCGTGTTGTTCAGCGGCTTGTCGGGCGCGGGCAAAAGCACCTTGGCTTACGCGGTTGAACGCAAACTGTTCGACTTGGGTCGTGCGGTGTTTGTCCTTGATGGTCAGAACCTGCGTCACGACCTGAACAAAGGTCTGCCACAGGATCGCGCCGGGCGTACCGAAAACTGGCGTCGTGCCGCGCACGTTGCGCGTCAGTTCAACGAAGCCGGTCTGTTGACCCTGGCGGCCTTCGTGGCGCCGAGTGCTGAAGGTCGTGAGCAGGCTCGGGAACTGATCGGCAAGGAGCGTCTGCTGACGGTCTACGTCCAGGCCTCGCCGACGGTCTGCGCCGAGCGTGATCCGCAAGGCTTGTACGCGGCGGCGGGGGATAACATCCCGGGCGATTCCTTCCCGTATGACGTGCCGCTGGACGCCGACCTCATCGTCGACACCCAGTCGCTGTCGCTGGAAGAAAGCGTCAAGCAAGTGCTGGATCTGCTGCGTAAGCGTGGCGCGATCTAAGCGTTAGCCGTTAATAAAAAACCCGCCAATGAGTGATCATCGGCGGGTTTTTTTGTTTCTGTTCGGACGCCTTCGCGGCAAGCCTCGCTCCTACGGGTTTGTGTCGCGTCATAGGTTGCGATCACCCCAAATCCGTAGGAGCGAGGCTTGCCCGCGAAGAGGCCGGCACAGGCGCCTGATTACTTCGCCGGATACTCCCGATGCATCTGCCCAAGCAACGCATCCTTGTCTTCCCACAACTGATTGATCCAGCCCTGAAACTGCAACCGATACTCCCCATCCTGGTCGTAGTTCTTGCCAATGAACTGCGGCGGAATCTTCAGTTCCTGAAAGTGCACCACCACATCCTTCACATTCCCGCACAGCAGATCCCAGTAACCGGGACGCCCGGCCGGGTAGTGAATGGTCACGTTGACGATCGACTCAAGCTGTTCACCCATCGCATCCAGCACAAACGCAATGCCGCCAGCCTTGGGCTTGAGCAGGTACTTGAACGGTGATTTCTGCTGCGCATGCTTGCCTTCAGTGAACCGGGTGCCTTCGACGAAATTGAAAATCCCCACCGGGTTATGGCGGAACTTGTCGCAGGTTTTGCGGGTGGTTTCCAGGTCTTTGCCTTTCTTCTCCGGGTGCTTTTCCAGGTAGGCCTTGGAATAGCGCTTCATGAACGGAAAACCAAGCGCCCACCAGGCCAGGCCAATCACCGGCACCCAGATCAGTTCCTGTTTGAGGAAGAATTTCAGCGGCTGGATGCGCCGGTTGAGCACGTACTGCAACACCATGATGTCCACCCAGCTCTGGTGGTTGCTGGTGATCAGGTACGAGTGCTTATAGTCCAGTCCTTGCAGGCCACTGAGGTGCCAGCGGGTGCGGCAGACCAGGTTCATCCAGGCCTTGTTGTTGCTGATCCAGGCTTCATGGGTGTGGCTCATCAACCAGAGCGAGAAGCGCTGGGTGAGGGCAAAGGGCAACACCTTGATGATCGCCACGCAGAACAGAAACGAGCACAGCAGAATGGTATTTAACGCCAGCAACAACGATGCAATCACGCCGCGCACGGCGGCAGGTAGAAAAGCCAGCATTTAAAGATCCAAAGGTCGGTTGGCAGCTTGAATCGCGGTCAGCGCGATGGTGTACACGATGTCATCGACTTGCGCGCCGCGCGGCAGGTCGTTAACGGGTTTGCGCAGGCCTTGCAGCATCGGCCCGAGGCTGACGCAATCGGCACTGCGCTGTACGGCTTTGTGCGTGGTGTTGCCGGTGTTCAGGTCGGGGAACACGAACACCGTGGCGCGCCCGGCGACCTGGCTGTTCGGCGCCAGTTGCCGGGCCACGGTTTCGTTGGCGGCAGCGTCGTATTGCAACGGGCCGTCGATCAGCAGCGAATTCTGTTGTTCGTGGGCGAGCAGCGTCGCTTCGCGAACCTTTTCGACTTCTTCGCCGCTGGCCGATTCACCGCTGGAGTAGCTGATCATCGCCACGCGCGGGGTGATGCCGAATGCGGCTGCCGAGTCGGCGCTTTGCAGAGCGATCTCGGCCAGTTCGCTTGCGCTCGGGTGCGGGTTCATCACGCAGTCGCCGTAGACCAGCACTTCTTCGGGAAACAGCATGAAGAACACCGACGACACCAGCGTGCAGCCCGGCGCCGTCTTGATCAGCTGCAGGGCCGGGCGGATGGTGTTGGCGGTGGAGTGGATGACCCCGGAGACAAGACCGTCGACTTCATCCAGCGCCAGCATCATGGTGCCGATCACCACGGTGTCTTCCAGCTGTTGCTCGGCCATCGGTGCGTTGAGGCTTTTGCTTTTGCGCAGCGCAACCATCGGTTCGACGTAGCGCTCGCGAATCAGGTCCGGGTCGAGAATCTCCAGGCCCGGCGGCAGCTCGATGCCCTGGGCGCGGGCCACGGCTTCGACGTCTTCCGGTTTTGCCAGCAACACGCAACGGGCGATGCCGCGCGCCTGACAGATCGCCGCCGCTTGCACGGTCAGCGGCTCGCTGCCTTCGGGCAGGACGATGCGCTTGTTGGCGGCCTGGGCACGCTGGATCAGTTGATAACGGAACACCGCGGGCGACAGGCGCATTTCACGCGGAGTGCCGCAACGCTGGTGCAGCCAGTTGGCATCCAGATGACTGGCAACGAAGTCGGTGATGATCTCCGCACGCTCGCGGTCGTCGATCGGGATTTCCTTGTTCAGACCGTTCAACTGGTTGGCGGTGTCGTAGGAACCTGTGCTCACCGACAACACCGGCAAGCCCGCCTGCAATGCGCCACGGCACAGGTCCATGATGCGCGGATCGGGCAGGGTGTCGCTGGTCAGCAACAGGCCGGCCAACGGCACGCCATTCATGGCGGCGAGGCTGACGGCGAGGATGATGTCGTCGCGATCGCCGGGGGTCACCACCAGCACGCCGGGCTTGAGCAGCTCCACAGTGTTGCGCATGGTGCGGGCGCAGATGATGATTTTGGTCATGCGCCGGGTTTCGTAATCGCCGGCATTGAGAATCTGCGCGCCCATCAGGTCGGCGACGTCGCGGGTGCGCGGCGCGTTCAATTCCGGCTGGAAAGGAATGCAGCCGAGCAGGCGAAAATCACCGCTGCGCAGCAACGGCGAATGTTCCTTCAAGCGCGAAGCGAACGCCTCCATGCTTTCGTCGGTCTTGACCTTGTTGAGGATCACGCCGAGGACTTTCGGATCTTTGGGGCCTCCGAACAATTGCGCCTGCAATTCCACGCGGCCAGACAGTTCGGTCAGCACTTCGTTTTCCGGTGCCGAGACCAGGATCACTTCGGCGTCGAGGCTTTTTGCCAAGTGCAGATTCACCCGCGCGGCGTAACTGGCGCTGCGGGTCGGGACCATGCCTTCGACGATCAGCACGTCCTTGCCGACGGCCGCTTGCTGATAAAGGGTGATGATTTCTTCGAGCAGCTCATCCAGCTGACCGTCGCCAAGCATGCGCTCGACGTGAGCCAGACCGAGTGGCTGCGGCGGTTTCAAGCCGTGGGTGCGCGCCACCAGTTCGGTGGAGCGTTCCGGGCCGGTGTCACCCGGATGCGGCTGGGCGATCGGTTTGAAAAAGCCGACTTTGAGGCCGGCGCGCTCAAGGGTGCGCACCAGCCCGAGGCTGATGGAGGTCAGTCCCACACCAAAATCGGTGGGTGCGATAAAAAAAGTTTGCATGCGGATTCTCTAAGGGTGCATGGCAATGGCGATCATCTATAGCTGACGATCTACCGAAATTCAGTCGCCAAGGTTATCGCTAACCGAGGCTTGTGCGCACCAACCGCAATCAAAGGGCTGGCCTATTTTTTCAATACGTTGCGCGGGGTCCAGGACCCAGGCGCGAGATTGCCACGGCGGCTGGTGGCGCAGGTGCTGGGTGTGACCGCAGGAAAGCTCGGCCACCCAGTGCCCGTCCTCATCTTGATGGAAGCCTGTGACCGTCGAGCCTTTCGCCGTCATCCGTCTGTCCGGGTTGTGTTCGCTTTCGGGCGATTGCTTCGCTAAACTTGGCCATTCTTCATTCTTATGCAAAAGGTCTCGCCCCATGCTGATCGCCGCCAATAAGGCTGTCTCCATCGACTATACCCTGACCAACGACGCTGGTGAGGTCATCGACAGCTCCGCCGGCGGCGCGCCGCTGGTCTACCTGCAAGGCGCAGGTAACATCATCCCGGGCCTGGAAAAGGCACTGGAAGGCAAAGCAGTCGGCGACGAGCTGACCGTAGCCGTTGAACCTGAAGATGCCTATGGCGAATATGCTGCCGAACTGGTCAGCACCCTGAGCCGCAGCATGTTCGAAGGCGTCGACGAACTGGAAGTGGGCATGCAGTTCCACGCTTCCGCGCCGGACGGCCAGATGCAGATCGTTACCATCCGCGATCTGGACGGCGACGATGTCACCGTCGACGGCAACCACCCGTTGGCCGGTCAGCGCCTGAATTTCCAGGTCAAGATCATCGCCATCCGTGACGCCAGCCAGGAAGAAGTCGCTCATGGTCACGTCCATGGCGAAGGTGGCCATCACCACTGATTTTCTGCGCTAAGCTCAGAGAACTGGAGAGGCGCCCGAGGGGCGCCTTTTTAGTCCGCGGCTGTCCCTGGCGACATCGCCAAGTGGCTGTTTCGAGTAGAACACGGGAATCTGGAGTTCGTCATGAGTGCTTTTCACGACCTTAAATTGACAGCCCTGGATGGACAGGAGCTACCGCTGGCACCCCTCAAGGGGCACGTCGTGCTTGTGGTCAACGTCGCTTCCAAATGTGGCTTGACCCCACAATACGCGGCGCTGGAAAACCTCTACCAGCAATACAAGGACAAAGGCTTCAGCGTGCTGGGCCTGCCGTGCAACCAGTTTGCCGGGCAGGAACCGGGTACCGAGCAAGAGATCCAGGAATTCTGCAGCCTCAACTATGGCGTGACCTTTCCTTTGTCCAGCAAGCTGGAAGTCAACGGTCATGATCGTCATCAGCTGTACCGTCTGCTCGCGGGCGAGGGTGCGGAGTTTCCGGGGGACATCACCTGGAACTTCGAAAAATTCCTGCTGGGCAAGGACGGACGTGTGCTGGCGCGGTTCTCGCCGCGCACAGCGCCGGATGATCCGACGGTCATCCATGCGATTGAAAAAGCGCTGAGCTGAATAAAGAAACATCAAAAGATCGCAGTTTTCGGCAGCTCTTACGGGTGTTCACCTTCCCCGTAGGAGCTGCCGGAGGCTGCGATCTTTTGCTTTTGGATCTTAATCACCCAAATCAATAGTGCTGTTCAAGGTTTGCGACTCTCCATATTATCGCCGTCATAAAGTCATTTTCCCCGTGGAGCGTCCCATGCCCGTCAAAGCCCTGTTCAAACCGTTCCACCTCGGCAGCCTCGAACTGCCGACCCGCGTCGTCATGGCGCCGATGACCCGCTCCTTCTCCCCGGGCGGCGTACCCAATTCCAAAGTGATCGAGTACTACCGTCGTCGCGCCGCTGCCGGCGTCGGCCTGATCATCACCGAAGGCACCACCGTCGGGCACAAGGCCTCCAACGGCTACCCGAACGTGCCGCATTTCTACGGTGAGGCCGCGCTGGCCGGCTGGAAGAAAGTGGTCGACGCAGTCCACGCCGAGGGCGGCAAGATCGTTCCGCAGTTATGGCATGTGGGCAGCGTGCGCCGCATCGGCACCGAGCCGGATGCCAGCGTGCCGGGTTACGGTCCGTCGGAGAAATTGAAGGACGGTCAGGTCGTGGTTCACGGCATGACTGAACAAGATATCCAGGACGTGATCGCCGCGTTCGCCCAAGCCGCTAAAGACGCCCAAAGCATTGGCATGGACGGCGTGGAAATCCACGGCGCCCACGGTTACCTCGTGGACCAGTTTTTCTGGGAAGGCAGCAACCAGCGCACCGACGAATACGGCGGCAGCCTGGCCAACCGTTCGCGTTTTGCCATCGAATTGATTCAGGCTGTGCGTGCAGCCGTCGGCGAAGGCTTCCCGATCATCTTCCGTTTCTCGCAGTGGAAGCAGCAGGATTACACCGCGCGCCTGGTGCAAACACCGGAGGCGCTGGGGGAATTCCTCAAGCCGCTGTCCGACGCCGGCGTGGACATTTTCCACTGCTCGACGCGTCGGTTCTGGGAGCCGGAGTTCGACGGTTCCGAGCTGAACCTGGCCGGCTGGACCCGCAAGCTCACAGGCAAGCCGACCATCACAGTGGGCAGCGTTGGCCTGGATGGCGAGTTCCTGCAGTTCATGGTCAACACTGACAAGATCGCGCAGCCGGCCAGCCTGGAAAAACTGCTGGAGCGTTTGAACAACGACGAGTTCGATCTGGTGGCGGTAGGGCGTGCGCTGCTGGTCGACCCGGACTGGGCGCAGAAAGTGCGTGATGGTCGTGAGGAAGACATCCTGCCGTTCAGCCGTGAGGCGTTGATGACCCTGGTTTAAGCAGCGACTGGAAGGGCCTCTTCGCGAGCGGCTCGCTCCCACAGGTTTTGTGCATGACGCAGAACCTTTGTGGGAGCGAGCCCGCTTGCGAAGACGGATTCAATGTCACCCACCGGTCAGGATAAGGTCTGTGCCTCAGGCACCGCCAACTCCCCCACACAAGCCCCCCGCAACTGCCCCTCGAACTGCTCGATAATCGCCGCCCAGCCCTGACGACTCGCATGCTGGCGCGCATTGAGCCGCACGCAACGCAAGGTTTCGCGCTCCTCCAGCAACCACGTCGCAGCATCGCAGAACGCCTCTTCGTCCCCCGGCATCGCCAACACGCCGTTGTAGCCATGGCGAATGTGTTGAGCCGCAGCCGCCTGATCGTAGGCCACCACGCCCAATCCCGAGGCCAGCGCTTCAAGCACCACATTGCCGAAGGTTTCGGTCAGGCTCGGAAACAGAAATACGTCCGCTGACGCATAGTGACTGGCCAACGCTTCGCCTCGTTGTGAGCCGCAGAAAATCGCGTCAGGCAGCTCCTTCTCCAAAAAACCTCGCTGTGGCCCGTCGCCGACCACGATCAATTTCAGTTTGCGCTGTGGATAAGTGGCCTTCAGGCCGTCAAAACAGCGCTTGAGCAAGCCGAGATTTTTCTCCTGCGCCAGGCGTCCGACGTGGATGACCGCGATGTCTTTCTCGGCGAGCCCCCACTGTTCGCGTAAAGATTGCAGGCGTTTGACCGGATGAAACAATTGGCTGTCGACCCCTCGGGACAACAACGCCAGACGTTCGAAATGACGCCGTTCCAGTTCCAGTCGCTGGCTGATGCTGGGCACCAGAGTCAACGTCGAACGGTTGTGAAACCATCGCAGGTAATGAGTCAGCAAGCGCGACAGCAGGCCGAGCCCGTATTGATTGGAGTACTGCTGGAAATTGGTGTGAAAGCCGCTGACCACTGAAATCCCCAAACGCCGCGCCGCTCGCAACGCCGACAATCCCAGCGGCCCTTCCGTGGCGATGTAGAGCACGTCCGGACGATGACGTTTCCAGCGCCGCAGCAGCTTGTGCATCGACGACTGACCCCATTGCAAACCCGGATAGCCCGGCAATGGCCAGCCGCGACACAGCAACAGCTCATCGCTGCTGGCCGCCAGAAGATCGCAGCCCTGACGCGGCCGCACCAGTTCGACCTGATGCCCGCGCGCGCGCAAGCCATCGCACAAGCGGCCGAGGGTATTGGCCACGCCGTTGATTTCCGGTGGGAAGGTTTCGGTGATGAGGGTGATATGCAGAGCTGTCGTCATGACCCCAGTGTCGACTGGGGGCATGTCGTCATTGTGGCGTTTCGATGATGGATTTGTGACGGTGTCAGCGTTGGGTCACCAGATTCTCCGCGCCGCGCTCACGCACCCAGAACAGCGTCGCACCGGCCACAGCCGCCGGCATCATCAGGATGTTGACCACCGGAATCAGCAACACCAGGTACACGATCCCGCCAAAACTCATGCTCTGCCAGCGCTTCTCGCGCAGCCAGGCGAGCATTTCGTTCCAGCCCAGTTTGTGGTTGTCCGCCGGGTAGTCGATGTACTGGATCGCCATCATCCACACCCCGAACAGCAGCCACAGCGGCGCGGCGATGATGTTGACCACGGGGATGAACGAGAGAATGAACAACCCGATTGCCCGCGGCAGGAAGTAGCCGAGTTTGCGCATTTCCCGGGACAGAGTGCGCGGGATCATGGCGACCAGTTCACCCCAACTGAACGCCGGGAAGTCATCGGTGCCACGCACCACCACTTCGACCTTCTCCGCCAGGAAGCCGTTGAACGGCGCGGCGATGACGTTGGCGAGCATGGTGAAGGTGAAAAACACCATCAGAACCACCAGCACGACAAAAATCGGCCAGAGGACGTAACTGAGAAAACTCAGCCAGTCGGGCAGGGACGGCATCAGCGTATCGACCCACAGGCTGAATTGATGGCTGGCCAGGTAGATCAATCCGACGAACAGCACGAGGTTGATCACCAAGGGCAACAATACGAACAAACGCAGGCTGGGGCTCAAGACCAGCTTGAGGCCTTCGCGCAGGTATTGCGGGCCGGACAGAACGGGGGCGGGCATAACGTGCTCCGAGCAAAGGGTAAACGCGCCGACCTTACCGGCTTTGCCTGACAGGCGAAAGCGCGGCAGCGACATCGACATTAACTGTAACAAAGGCGCCTATAAATCCATCGTGACCGGATAGAGACCGCCTATGAGCTGGATTGTTAAACCGTATTTCCTTAATCTTCGCCCCCTCGATACGCTGCACCCATTCTTTTTACAGGACTGTCGAACCCGAGCCTTCCCCAAGGCTTTCAACAGTCCTTTTTTATTCCCGCCGGCAACCCGGCGTTCCGCGCCAGGTGTTCCGGGCCGGTCAACAGGAGCAGGTCATGTCTGAAGTCCGTCATTCGCGAGTGATTATTCTCGGTTCCGGCCCTGCCGGTTACAGTGCTGCGGTCTATGCCGCCCGTGCCAATCTCAAGCCACTGCTGATCACCGGCATGCAGGCCGGCGGTCAATTGACCACCACCACCGAAGTCGACAACTGGCCGGGCGACGTCCACGGCCTGACCGGCCCGGCGCTGATGGACCGCATGAAAGAGCACGCCGAGCGTTTTGAAACCGAGATCGTTTTCGATCACATCAATGCCGTGGACTTCGCTGCCAAGCCGTACACCCTGATCGGCGACAGCGCGACTTACACCTGCGATGCCCTGATCATCGCCACCGGCGCCAGCGCCCGTTACCTCGGCCTGCCTTCGGAAGAAGCGTTCATGGGCAAAGGCGTATCGGCCTGCGCAACCTGCGATGGTTTCTTCTACCGCAACAAGCCAGTGGCTGTGGTCGGCGGTGGCAACACCGCTGTTGAAGAAGCGCTGTACCTGGCCAACATCGCCAGCACCGTGACCCTGGTCCACCGTCGCGAAACTTTCCGCGCCGAGAAGATCCTGATCGACAAGCTCAATGCCCGCGTTGCCGAAGGCAAGATCATCCTGAAGCTGAACGCGAACCTGGACGAAGTCCTGGGCGACAACATGGGCGTCACCGGTGCTCGCCTGAAGAACAACGACGGCAGCTTCGACGAGCTGAAAGTCGACGGCGTGTTCATCGCCATCGGCCACACCCCGAACACTTCGCTGTTCGAAGGCCAGCTGACGTTGAAAGACGGCTACATGGTTGTGCAGGGCGGCCGCGACGGCAACGCAACGGCCACCAGCGTCGAAGGCATCTTCGCTGCCGGTGACGTGGCTGACCACGTTTACCGTCAGGCCATCACCTCGGCCGGCGCCGGTTGCATGGCGGCACTGGATGCCGAGCGTTACCTCGATGATCTGCAGAACGCCAAGTTCTGAAATCGTTGAAATGAAAAAACCGGCTTCGGCCGGTTTTTTTGTGCCCACAGCAAAAGCGTTCACCAGACCCCTGCAGGAGCGAGGCTTGTGTTGGTCAACCGCGAAACCGTTCCTGGACGAAGTCCATGACCTTCAGCGATTGATAGATCGCATTGGCGGCAACGCGCCCGAACGGCCCACCGTTCCAGTCCAGCAAGTACGGCTTGAACAGTTCATGCCGAGCAGTTTCCCCGCACACCGCTTCAGCAATCACCCTGCCGCCAATCGAACCGGTATTCAGTCCATGACCGCCAAATGAAGTGCACGCCCAGACACCTGGTTCCAGCCATCCCAGGTTGGGCATTTTGTTGGTGGAATACCCCATCAGACCGGACCAGGCCAATTCGATCCTGACCGGCGCCAGTTGCGGATACACCGACACCATGTCGGCCTTGAGCATGGCCGCCAGGGCTTTTTCATTCTGTTCGTGACGGGTCGTGATACGTCCGCCCCACAACAGGCGATCGCCTTCGACAATGCGGTAATAGTCCGAGGCGCGACGGTCATCGGAAAACGCGGCGCCTGACTCGAGAACGCTTTTGATCGAATCGCCCAGGTGTTCCGTCAGCACCACGTAGGTGGCAATCGGCAGGTAGGCGCGGCTGAGCTTTTGCAGCTCCGGCCCGCCGTAACCGCCGGCGCAGAACACCAGGTCCTGACAGCGCACGCTACCGTGAGCGGTCTGGACAATCTTGTCGGCCCCTTCGCGACGCCAGGTGAGCATTTTGGAGTGTTCGAAAATGCGACTGCCCGTCGCTTCAATGGCAAGGGCCAGGCCCAGGCAATAATTCAACGGGTGGAAATGCAGGGCGTTCGGGTCCTCCACACCCTGGAAATAACGTTGGGTGTGCGCCCGTTCGCGGACCTGGGCGGTGTCGAGGAAGTTGAGTTCGTAAGCGAAGTCGCGGCGCATTGTGTCGATGTGGTTTTTCACGCTGGCGCTGTCGTCGTAGCGCTTGACTCGGATTGTGCCGGCGGACGGATTGCAGCCGGTGAGGGCCAGTTCGGCGATGTTGCGGCGGACAAGCTCTACCCCTTCAACCGACATCTGGAACAGCGTTCTGGCGTTTTCCAGTCCCAGTTTTTTGCGGATCGCTCCAGACCCTTCGGCCCAGCCCGGCGAGACCACGCCGCCATTGCGGCCGGAGGCTCCCCACGCGACCTGATGGGCTTCGAGGATGATCACACGCTTGCCGCGCCGGATCAGTTCGAGGGCGGCGGTGAGGCCGGCGATGCCGGCACCGATGATGCAGACGTCGCAGGTTTCGTCGGTGTTCAATTCGGGCCTGGCCGCACGGGGCAGCGAGGTTTGGGAATACCAGGTGTTGGGGAAGGACATGGTCGATCCTTGATAAGTTGCCGGACATTCAAGCGAGGGCTGGCCTTTGTGGGAGCGAGCCTGCTCGCGATGGCGGTCGAACATTCAACATTAATGCTGAATTTGATGGCCTCATCGCGAGCAGGCTCGCTCCCTCAGGGGAGGGCAGTGTTACTTGATGGTCGAGTAGTCGACGCCGTACCACTTGTCCGACAGTTTGGTCAGCGTGCCGTCCTTGTGCATTGCGCCGATGATTTCACTCAGTTTCGCCTTCAGCTCCGGGTCACCCTTGTCGGTGGCAACGGCCAACGGTTCGTAGAACACCACGCCGTTGTCGACAGCGCGCAATGGGTAACCCTTCTTGACGGCCGCATCCAGCGTGCTGCGTTGGGTGAGGATGGCGTCCAGTCGAGCACCGTCGCCCAGGCGCAGATCGTCCAGCGGTCCGACGGAGCCGGCGTAGGTCTTCATTTTTTCGGTTTTAACGTCGTAGACGACGGGTGGCACGTCAGTGGTTTCGATGGCCAGTGCCTGGCTGAAATAGTCCTCGGACGTCGTGCCGCCCTCGACGCCGATGGTTTTGCCATTCAACGCCTTGTGGTCGGTGACCGTGGATTTGTTGTGCACCGCAAACACGTAGGGCACGTAGTAGTAGGTGCCGGGGAAGTCGAGAATCCGCGCACGGCTCTTGGTGGCGGTCATCGAGCCGACGGATACGTCCCAGCGGCCATTCCACTTGCCGGCGGTAATCACATCCCAGTCGGGCGTGATGAATTTGGCCTCGACGCCGAGACGCTTGGCGATCTCCTTGGACACGTCGATATCAAAACCGTCGATTTCATTCTTGTCGTTGATGAACCCCTGCGGGGGCCAGGTCGCCGAGGTGGCGACGGTCAACGTCTTGCTGCTCTCGATCTTGTCCAGAACGGCACCGGCGTTCGCGGCGCCGACGAACAACAGTGTCAAGGCGGCAGCAAGGGTGATTGCGGGTTTTTTACTGAGCATGTCCATCTCCACTTTTCGTTATTGTTATGCGGGGGTAAAGCGCTTCTCAGTGCCCGATGATCTGCGACAGGAATTTCTGTGCGCGTTCGGTCTGCGGGTTTTTGAAAAACTCGGCCGGGGTGGCTTGTTCGATCACCTGGCCCTGATCCATGAACAGCACTCGGTCGGCGACCTTGCTGGCAAAGCCCATTTCGTGGGTCACGCAAATCATCGTCATGCCGTCGGTGGCCAGCTCGCCCATCACGTCCAGCACCTCGTGGACCATTTCCGGGTCCAGCGCCGAGGTTGGTTCGTCGAACAGCATCACTTTGGGGTTCATGCACAGCGCCCGGGCAATGGCCACGCGCTGCTGCTGGCCGCCGGACAGTTGCGACGGATATTTGTGGGCATGCTCGGCAATCCGCACCCGCTCCAGATAGACCTGCGCGCGTTTTTTCGCCTCGGTGGCCGACACGCCTTGCACCAGTTGTGGGGCCAGAGTCAGGTTGTCCATCACGCTCAAGTGCGGGAACAGGTTGAAGCTTTGGAACACCATGCCGATTTCGCTGCGCACGGCGCTGACACTTTCCGCTTCACTGGTGAGCGTGATGCCGTTGACCTGAATGTGGCCCTTCTGGAAATTTTCCAGGTGGTTGATGCAGCGAATCATTGTCGATTTGCCCGAACCCGACGGGCCGCACACCACCAGGATTTCGCCGGTGGCGACGTTCAGGTCGACGTCGCGCAGGGCGTGAAAGTTGCCGTACCACTTGTTCAGGCCGGTGATTGAAATCATCGAGGGACTGGTCTGCGCAGCAGGGGCCAGGTCGCGTTGTTGGGCGGTATCGGTACGAGTCATCACGCATCAACCCCTTGCCACGGATCGATTGACCCGTTTTTCGATTCGCGCCTGGACCCGTTCCAGAATGAACGACAGGGCCCAGTAAATCATCGCGGCGGTGATCAGCATTTCCAGGTGGCGGAAGTCTGCGCGCCCCTGGGTCTTGGCCAGGTACATCAGTTCCCAGACACCGATCACCGACACCAGCGAACTGTCTTTGAGCATGGCGATGAACTGGTTGCCCGTGGGTGGAATGATCACCCGCAAGGCCTGCGGCATGATGACCCGGCTCAGGGTCTTGAACGGGCTGATGTTCAGCGCCCGCGAGGCTTCCCACTGGCCGACCGGAATGCTCTGGATGCCGGCCCGGAAAATCTCGGTCATGTAGGCGCCGTAACACAGGGACAGCGCGAGGATACCGGCAGGCACCGCATCGACCACGTAGCCCAGTTGCGGCAGACCCAGGTAAATCAGGTAGATCTGAATCAGCAACGGCACGCCGCGAAAGAACGAGGTGTAGAACGAGGCGAGGGCATTGGCCAGGCCGTTGTTCGACAGCTTGGCCACTGCGCCGACCAGCGCCAGCACAAAGGCCAGGACGATGGCCACTGCAGAGATGTACAAGGTGGTTGCAGCGCCCTGGATAATCAGGAAACCGATCTTGTCGAGGATGAAGCTGTAAGACAGGTCGAAGGTGTCGAAGAACGCCAGAAACAGGATCAGTAGTTCGATCCACACCACCGTAGTCTGCACTTTGAACTTCAGGCGCCCGAGGACGTGGAAGTTCAAGGTGCCCAGTACGGCAATGCCCAGCCCGATGGCGATGTTGCGCGCGGTCAGGCTGTCCGGGGCATTGCCCAGCAGCGGATGCAGAAAATGACTGAGGGCGCTGTTGCCCAGGTTCATCAGGTAGGCGCCGAGGAACAGCACCACGGCTACGCCGAGCAGGAAGTGAGGATCGTTAGACTTTTTCTTATAAATTATATTGTCGTGATACATGTCTGCCTCAGCTTGTCGGTGGTGATGTTCTCGCTAGGTAAAAGGGTCTTTGGTCAGTATTGCGACGTCGATTCCGGGACCACAAGCGAACTTAATTCGCTACGTCAGTCCCGGAACGCACTTCGCTGTCAGGACAGTCTTGCCAGGCACGCCTCGAGGATATCCAGCCCTTCCTCCAGCACCGTCGCCTCGGTGGTCAACGGCGCCAGCAGCCGAATGATGTGCCGTGATTTGCCGCTCGGCATCAACAGCAGACCCGCGTCACGCGCCAACGCCAGCAATTGTGTGAGCTGCGCCGAGGCGGGGGAGCCGTTGGCATGGGTCAACTCGATACCGCGCATCGCACCGACGCCGGTCAAACGACCCAGATACGGTGAAAGTTTGCTTGCGCGCCAGGACTCGTAACGGCTGACAATCGCTTCTTCCTGTTGCGACCCCCAGGCTTGCAGGTTGGCATCCGTCATTTCATCCAGCGTTGCCAATGCGGCGGCGCAGGCGATGGGGTTGCCGGAATAGGTGCCGCCCAGTCCACCTTTGGGCAAGGTGTCGAGCAGCGACTTGCGCCCGACTACCGCGCCCAGTGGCACGCCGCCGGCGATGCTTTTGCCCAGCAGGATCAGGTCCGGCTCGATGCCCAGGCGCGAAAAGGCAAAGCGCTCGCCGGTGCGGCCGAAGCCGGACTGGATTTCATCGGCGATCAGCAGAATATTTTTTTCATCGCAGAACGTGCGCAGCGCCTGTGCGAACTCGACATCCATCGCCAGAAATCCCGCTTCACCTTGAACCGGTTCGACGATAAAACAGGCCACGTCATTGACGTCGATTTCGACGCTGAACAGTCGATCCATCGCCTTCAGCGCTTCGGCGCAGGTCACGCCGTTGTCCTTGCTTGGAAAGGGCAGGTGATACACAGGCCCCGGCAGCGCGCCGACTTTCTGTTTGTACGGTGCGACTTTGCCGTTGAGGTTGAGGGTGGCGAGCGTGCGGCCATGGAAGGCACCGTCGAAGGCAATGACGGCTGTGCGACCGGTCGAGCCGCGGACGATCTTCAGGGCGTTTTCCGCCGCTTCTGCGCCGCTGTTGGTGAGCATGCCACTGACAGCGTAGTCCACCGGAATGAACGCCGACAGGCGATCCATCAGTTCGATGTAGGGCACATGCGGTGCGGCGTTGAACGCGTAGTGCGTCAGCCGCGTGGCTTGTTCGCGAATGGCCTCGACGATGCGCGGATGGCAATGGCCGAGGTTCAGTACGCCGATGCCGCCGACGAAGTCGATGTAGCGTTTGCCATCGGTGTCCCAGACCTCGGCGTTTTTGCCGTGGCTGAGCGTGACGGGATGAACGACGTTGATCGACTGGCTGATGGTTTCGCTGCTCATGGATGACCGACTCTGAAGAAGGGATGCTTCTTTTTATCTAAGCCGTGAGCAGTGGGTGGGGGCAAACGAAATAAAGTGGACGGGTCAATCTTAAAAGTCGGGATGTGTGCGAATAAGAGATGGGCAGGCAAAGCGTAACCTGTGGCGAGGGAGCTTGCTCCCGCTGGGTCGCGCAGCGGCCCCAAAAAAGAGGGACCGCTACGCAGTCCAGTGGGAGCAAGCTCCCTCGCCACAGGTTCTGTGTCGCTCGTGAAGTGTTTCGCGGACTTTGATTAACGGCGAGTCAGCGGCTGTTGGGTGAATTTCACGCCCGCCAGACCCTGCGCAATCAACGCACGAATGTTGCCGTGGTCGTTGCCTTCAGGCGTGGCCACGACCGAGCGGTAATGCTCGCCAAAGGCCAACAGCGCCTCTTCATCGGTCAGGCCTTCCAGCAGCGCCAGGCCCAGGGTCTTGCACGAACCTTCGTTCTGCCCGGCGGCGTTTTCCACGCCGCCGTTGTTGAAAGCCTGAGGCTGGTAGTCGTAACCCGTGGCGATGAACGCCAGGGTGTCGGCGAAAACATGCTCACCGCTCTTGAGGCTGGCGCGCAGGGTGTTCAAATCACTCATTGGGTTTTCCTTTGGCGAACGCCGCTTGTTGTTCGGCGTTGGCTTCTTGCTGGTATTGGGCTTTCCACTCGGCGTAAGGCATGCCGTAAACCACTTCGCGAGCGTCATCGAGGCTGACCTCGATCTGGCGTTCGTCGGCGGCGGCCTTGTACCACTTGGACAGGCAGTTGCGGCAGAAGCCCGAGAGGTTCATCAGGTCGATGTTCTGCACGTCCTTGCGGCTGTCCAGGTGGGCGACCAGCCGGCGAAAGGCGGCGGCTTCAAGTTCCAGGCGTTGTTGATCGGTCATGTGGGCCTCTGCGAGGCAGCTTCGAGCGGTAAGCTTCAAGCTGCAAGATGGGTTGCGATGGCTTGTAGCTTAACGCCTGAAGCTTGAAGCTTGAAGCTTGAAGCTTGAAGCTTGAAGCTTAGCGGCTTGCAGCGAGCGTAATCGACACCGACTCGGCGAATCGCAGGGCGTGGGGTTTGTCGACTTCAACTTCCGCGTACAACACCGACGCGTTGGCCATGACCAGATCGAGGATCTCCTGGGTCAGGCGTTCGAGCAGGGCGAAGCGATTGCCTTCCACGTGGGCGATGATCGCCTTGGTGATGGTCCGGTAATTCAGCGCGTGATCGATGTCGTTGTCACGCACCGCTTCCTGAGCGGCATACAGGATGGTCAGGTTGATCAGTACATCCTGCTTGTTGAGGATTTCATCCTCGTTGATCCCGATGAAGGTCCGCAGGCACAGGTCCTTGACCCGGATGCGTGCCATTCCTGGTTGAAGTTGTGGCATTGCTACTTGCTCCGTCCAATCAATTGCAGGAACTCCTGGCGGGTGGTGCTCGACTCGCGGAAGGCGCCGAGCATCACCGAGGTGTTCATGGTCGAATTCTGTTTCTCGACGCCGCGCATCATCATGCACATATGCCTGGCTTCGATGACCACCGCGACACCGGCCGCGTCAGTCACCTGTTGCACCGCATCGGCGATCTGTCGGGTGAGGTTTTCCTGTATCTGCAGGCGGCGGGCGAACATGTCCACCAGCCGCGCGATCTTCGACAGGCCCAGCACCTTGCCCGTCGGAATATAAGCCACATGGGCCTTGCCAATGAAGGGCAGCAGGTGATGTTCGCACAACGAATACAGTTCGATGTCGGCGACGATGATCATCTCGTCGGTGTCTGACGCAAACAGTGCGCCGTTGACGATCTCCTCGACACTCTGGTCGTAGCCGTGGCAGAGGTACTGCATGGCTTTGGCTGCGCGAACCGGGGTGTCTTGCAGTCCTTCGCGGTCGGGGTTTTCGCCGAGACCGATGAGAATTTCGCGATAGCTCTCGGACAGGGCTTTCTGGTGCAGGGATAACGTCATGGAACATCCTCGCGGGGGCTGCTTATTTGAGGTGCCGTCCGCCATTGACGGTCAGGGTCGTGCCAGTGACATAAGGGTTGTCGAGCAAATAACGCAGGCTCTGGTAGATCACTTCGCTGCCGGGTTCGATGCCCAGCGCGGACTTGGCCAGGGCCTTGGCGCGGTACGCCGCGTTGTCGTCGGGGTTGAACATTAGCAGGGCTGGCGCGATACCGTTGACCTTGATTGTCGGCGCGTATTTCGCGGCGAAGGACAGGGTGAGGCTGTCGAGCCCGGCTTTGCTGGCGCAGTAGCCAATGTGTTTGCTGCTGCCCTTGCGGGTCACGTCATCGCTGATGTGCACGATGTCGGCGGGGCTTGAGCGTTCGAGCAAGTCGGCACAGTGCAGGTTGATCAGGTAGGGCGCCAGCATGTGCACGCTGAACATGCGGGTGAAGGCCTCGGCGTCGGTGTCCGGGGTTTCGGCCAGCCATTCGGAAGCGTTGTGGACAATGGCTCGCAGGCTGTCGGTGTGGGTTTTCAGTTGGGTGATGAACGCGAGGATCCCCGCTTCAGTGGAGAAGTCGGCAAATACCGCGGTGGCGCCCAGGTCGCGCAATGTCTGCACGCCTGGGCGTTCGCTGCGGTAACTGAAGATCACCGGATGGCCGTCTTCGAGCAAACGCTGCGCACAGTGCAGGCCGACACGCTGGCCGGCACCGGTGATGAGGATCGGAGCTGCGGAAGAGGTCATGAACGGCTCGCGTCGCGGTAAGAGCAAAACTATACCAGCGCGCAGCGGCATTCACCTATTGCGGGGCTCCCACAAGGGGGATCAGTGGTTTTGGGGAGTGGGCTTGGCGGGCAACGGGCGTGCTGGCGTGCTGTTCAACCAGCTGGCCAGCAGGCGGGTCGATAGTGGAATGAAGAAGTAGACCATCAACGGCGTCAGGCACAAGGTGCTGATGAGCACGCGGGGCAGCAGGCTCATGTCGTCGAGCAACGGCCCCATTACAAAGTTGAACAGCAGGGAAACCGGAAAGAATGCCAGCCAGATTGCCACCGCCTGCTTCCAGCGGGGTGGGCGCTGGCCGACCGCGCCGAACCAGCCTTCAATGCCACTCACGCGATGTTCCGTCTTGTGCGCAAACAGATCGCTGCCGCGCGCCAGCCATGCGGTACGCGAAGCGGAATGCTCCCAGGCGTGCATGGTTTGCTCGTTGGCAAAGCGGAAAATAATCTGGAATTCGTTATCGCCGGGCGGCGGAGCGAGCACACCTGAGCCGAGATAACCGGGGAAGTCGGTGGCCAGTTGTTCGCCTTCGCGCAACCAGGCCATCAGGTCCTGATAACGCCCATCGGCGACGCGGCGCGCAACCATCAGCGTGACGGGTGAGGTAGACATGGTGAATCTCCGTATAACAGATGCGTCACTCCGGGTAAGAGTTTCGCCAGGCGCAGCGCCGGGGTGATGGGCTGCGTCTTGAGACAAGCAAGGATTATTCCTGATTCTGACGGATACGCCAGCGACATTCGTCGTTTATCAGTCTTGAACAAGCATGGGGTGGAAGAGTTAGAATGGGATCCAATTTTGCGCGCGGACTTCAATTGCCACATGCCTGTCCTGACTGAAGGTGTCCCAGATTTGCAGCGAGGAGCTGCACTGGAACAGGAAGAGCTGTTTCCCATCCGTGAAGTAGCGCGCCTGACGGGTATCAACCCCGTTACGTTGCGGGCATGGGAGCGACGATATGGCCTGATTCAGCCCACACGCACCGAAAGCGGGCATCGGCTGTACTCGATGGCGGATATCGAAAAGGTCCGCAGCATTCTCGGCTGGATTGATCGCGGCGTCGCGGTCAGCAAGGTCGGCAAGATACTGGCCAAGACCGAGCCGCTAAAAGCCCTGGCGAAAATCATTCCCGACGAACTCGTTCAAGCCGACTACGCCCAGTGGCAGCAGGAGGTTCAGGTGGCGGTGACGGCGTTTGACGAGGTTAAGCTGGAGCAAGTCTATGGACAGATTTTTTCCAGTTACCCCCTGACCGTGGTGTTCCAGGACATCCTGATGCCGATCTGGAAGCTGATGCTGCAGCGCCATCACGCGTTCGGTCAGACCAGCGAATGGCTGTTTCTGGATGGTTTCCTGCGTTCTCGCGTGTTGCAGCGCATGTTGCTGGTGCGCGTCATGCAGCCTCGACGCGTGATTGTCTGCGCCTTGGCCGATCAGGCTCATGAACTCGAAGTGCTGGTCACGGCGCTGTACCTGAGCAGTGTCGACTCGGCTATTCAACTGCTGTCGATCGGTCAGCCCTTCGACGAGTTGACCCTGGTTTGCGAGCGTATCAAGCCCACGGCACTGGTGCTGGTGTCCAACCACGCGCCGGCCCCCGAGTTGCCTCGACGTCTGAATCGACTGGCCTTGAGCCTGGATTGTCAGTTGCTGCTGGCTGGCGATGCGTCGGACCTGGCACAGGACAGCCTGGCCGGATCGTCGATCGGTTGTCTGGGAAATGAGGGGATGGTGATGCGTCAGCGTTTGAAACAGTTCCTGGCAGGAAACCTGGATACCTGAGATCAGATGTGCAGGGCGGGATGTGTCAGACGATGTTGCTGAAGGATGTACTGACGCAGACGTTCGGTCTCATCCTTGTCGCTCTGGCTTAATTCGTAAGCGTAGAAACCTTGCTCGGTTTCACGCTCGAAGGTGCCGCGCAATGCAATCCGCTCATAGCCTGACGGACTGAACCACAACGCGAAGTGTTTGGGCGGTTTGGTCTTGTTGCGAACTTCCAGCAAAACCCCTTTGAACGATATTTCATGCACCCACATCGTGCCGGGCTGGCCTTTGGCATTTTCCAGCGCCACCGGCTCTTCAAGCGTCAGGCGCCATGGTCGTACCATTGGCCCGTCTTCATAAATACTCGGCACGCCCAGACGCAAATGCAGCGCATGAAATTCGTCTTCCACCAGATGCAGCGGAAAGGTCATTTGCTGGTTTTCGAAGTTGGCCTGGATGGTGACTTGCTCATGGGCCGCCAGGCGCGTGAGCAAATCACGGATTTGCGATCCACCGTTGACGAGCAGACTCGACGTCGCATCCCGCACATTGAGCTGGGGGTTGTGTTGCATGGTCTGGATGAAATCCAGCTCATCCTGTGTCAGGAGTGCGTCGCGTTGCATGGCTTGCTCGAAAGGAATAGTTACAAAGTCATCGGTGATTGTAGTTAATGACCATTAATTCGCTGTTTTGTTTTTACCGTTCGTCGCTTTCAGCGCGGCAAGCTCGGCCTGCATCTCAGCCAATTGTGCTTCCAGTTGCGCAACTCGCTGCTGTGCCTTGACCTGCACCGTAACGTCTTTCTGCACGCCTACAAAATAAGTTTGCCCATCGCTTTCGTTCTTCACTGTAGAAAGGGACAGTTCATTCCAGAACGGGGTGCCGTCCTTTCGGTAGTTTCTTAGGATTTCCCGGCAGGAGCCGCCAAGGGTCAACGCTTTGCGAATCGCGGTGAGGGCTTCTTTTTGATCCCGGTCACCGGCCTGCAGGAAACGGCAATCCTGGTAAAGAATTTCTTCGCTGGTGTAACCCGTCAGCCGCTCGAACGCCGGGTTTACGTAAATCAGGATGTTGTCCTGGTCACCTTCCTTTTCGGCAATCACGATGCCGTCGTTGGAGGCGTTGATTACCATTTGCAACAGTTGAGCGTTGATCATCGGAGAATCCTTTCCGTATTGATAGGGATTTGCATTCTAAAAGATCAAACGAGCCCGTGCTGTTAATATCTGTGTCTTTTACAGCTTCAGGATCGATTGATGAAAGTTGCCATCATTTCCGGCTCGGTGTACGGCACGGCAGAAGAAGTTGCCCGCCACGCCGCCTCTCTTTTAAACGGCGCGGGTTTCGAAACCTGGCACAACCCGCGCGCGACACTGGCCGATGTCCAGGCCTTCGGCCCGGAAGCATTTCTGGCGGTGACGTCGACCACCGGCATGGGTGAATTGCCGGATAACCTGCAACCCCTGTATTCGATGATCCGTGACCATTTACCTGCTGCCTGGCGCGGTTTGCCGGGGGTGGTGATCGGCTTGGGCGATGCAAGTTACGGCGATACGTTCTGCGGCGGCGGCGAGCAGATGCGTGAGTTGTTCGCCGAACTGGGCCTGCGTGAAGTGCTGCCGATGTTGCGTCTGGACGCCAGCGAAAGTGTGACTCCGGAAACCGATGCCGAGCCTTGGCTGGCCGAGTTGATCAGGGTGCTGCGGAGCTGACCGGCCGCTCGCGCAGCAGGGCAAGCCAGGCTTGTGCAGCCTTCGACAAGTACGCACCCTGCCGCCAGATAAAGGCAATGTCCCAGCGTAACGAATCCGGGGCATTCAAGGTCAGGCGCACCACGCCTGGCCGCACCAGCCCACGCGCCACCACGCTGGGCAGCAGCACCACGCCTTGGCCGGCGGCCACCAGTGCGGCAAGAAAATCCGCCTGGCCGCTGCGCCCACCCTCCTTGGGTGTGAACCCTAGCTGATGACAAGCCTGCAGCAACCGGTCGTTGAGCACGAAGCTGCGCTGATACAGCAGAAACGGCGTATCGGCCAATTCCTCCAGTCCGATCACTGTCTTGGTCGCCAACGGATGATCGGCGGGCAGCAGCGCATCCAGCGGCTCATCGCAGAAAGGCTGAAAGGCGAACTGCGGATCCTTCGGCAACAGACTGCCACCGAGTTCGAGCTCACCACTCAACACCGCCTGTTCGATGTTCAGGCTACCGCCCTCCAGTAACTGAATGCTGATGTTCGGGTAGCGCCGCCGGTACTCGGCAAACAGCCCGGCGAACAGCGCGTCACTGCCCAGCAGCGGCAGTCCCAGACGCAATTCCCCGCGAGCCAGTTGGCTCAAATCGTCCAACTCACTGAGCAACTCGTTGCGCAGCCGCAGCATGCCTTCGGCCCGTTGCAGCACCACGCTGCCGGCGGCGGTCAGGCGCAGCTGCGACCCCAAACGTTCGAGCAACGGTGTGCCCAGACTTTGTTCCAGCTGAGCGACCTGCTTGCTCACCGCTGATTGGCTGATGTGCAGAGTCTTGGCGGCTTGGGTGAAACCCCCTTGGTGCATCACTTCGACGAAGCTGCGTAGCTGCTTGAATTCCATGCGCCTGATTCCAGATTGGAATAGAGCCGAGTCTAACAATTCGTTTCGGGGATAGCAGCCCGCTCCGTAAAATGAGCATCTGTGAGGACCGAAACCATGAATTCATCCATCTTCAAACGCCTGGCTCGATTGACCGCTGAACTGGCCGTGCTGCTCGGCATCTACCTGCTCGGCTGCGAAATTGCCGCGCGGTTGGCTTGGCCGATCCCGGGTGGCGTCATCGGCATGGCGCTGTTGCTGCTGGCTTTTGCGGTTGGCGGGATCAAACCGGCGGCGTTGCAAATGGGGGCCGGTCTGTTGATGGCCGAGATGCTGCTGTTTTTTATCCCGGCGCTGATGAGCCTGCTCGATTACGGCAGCCTGATGCGCGACGACGGTTGGCGGATTCTGCTGGTGATCGGCGTGAGTACGCTGATGGTGATGCTGGTCACCGCGTTTACCGTGGAAGGGGTGGTGCGGTTGCGGAGGTCCCATGAAGCTTGAGCTGATGCCGATGTTCTGGCTGGCCTTCACGCTGTCGGCCTATTTATTCAGTCGCTGGATCTACCGGCGCACCGGGCGTTATCTGCTGTCGCCGCTGATTCTGGTTCCGGCGCTGCTGCTGGCCCTCGCTGTGCCGCTGCATACCGCGTACTCGGAGTATTCGAGCAACACCCATTGGCTGATGTGGGTGCTGGGGCCGGTGACCGTCGCGTTCGCCGTGCCGATCTGGCAACAGCGGCAGATGCTGATGCGGTATTGGTCGGCGTTGTTGCTCGGAATGCTGGCGGGCAGTGCGGCGTCCATCGGCACCTCGTTCGGTCTGGCCAAGGCGCTGGCGCTGGACAGTTCGGTGACGATGTCGCTGGTGCCACGCTCCATCACCACGCCGTTTGCCATGCCGCTGGCTCACGACCTCGGTGGCGTGCCGGAACTGACGGCGGTGTTCGTGATGTTCACTGGCGTGTTCGGGGCGATGCTCGGCGGCATTCTGCTGAAGTGGCTGCCGTTGCGCAGCGCCCTTGCGCGCGGTGCGTTGTTTGGCGTCGGCGCGCACGGTGCCGGTGTCAGTCGGGCCCATGAAGTGGGCGGTGAGGAAGGCTCGGTTGCGGGGCTGGTCATGGTGCTGACAGGGCTTTTGAACCTGTTTGCCGCCCCCTTGTTGGCGGCGGTCCTTTGACATGGATCCAGTCTTTCTCCTGAACTGACTCGTTAGGCCACCAAGCTGGCTGCCAATGCAACTACGCGAAATCCGGGGGCGACTAGACTGCGGTAACGACAGTAAAACTATAAGAACAGGAGGTCCTTGCCGTGAAAGTTGCTCCCGTCCAATCCCCCCAGAGTGTCAAAGACCAGGTCAGTGCCGCCGAGTGGCAGACCCGCGTCGACCTGGCGGCCTGTTATCGTCTGGTGGCCTCCCATGGTTGGGACGATCTGATCTTTACGCATATCTCGGCCAAGGTGCCGGGCACCGAAGATTTCCTGATCAACCCGTTCGGGCTGATGTTTCACGAGATCACTGCGTCGAGTCTGGTCAAGGTCGATCAGGCCGGCAACAAGCTGATGGACAGCCCTTACGAAATCAACCCGGCGGGTTACACCATTCACAGCGCCGTGCATGAAGTGCGTCACGATGTGGTGTGCGTGTTGCACACTCACACCGCTGCGGGTGTGGCGGTGTCGGCACAGAAGCAGGGCATTCTGCCGATCAGTCAGCAGTCATTGTTTGTGCTGTCCAGCCTTGCGTATCACGCCTACGAAGGCGTTGCCCTGAACCATGAAGAGAAGGCGCGCCTGCAAGCCGACCTGGGTGAAAACAATTTCCTGATGCTGCACAACCACGGCCTGCTGACCTGTGGCAGCACCATCGCCGACACGTTCCTGATGATGTTCACCTTTCAGCGCGCCTGCGATATCCAGGTGCTGGCGCAGAATGGTGGCGCCGAGCTGATTGCTATCGAGCCGCAGATTCTGGCGGGCGCCAAGGCGATGATTGCCGGCGTGACCAAAAGTGCTCAAGGGATGGGCGGCGCGTTGGCCTGGCCGGCGTTGCTGCGCAAACTCGATCAACTAGACCCGGGTTATAAATTCTAATGGCACTTGCCGAGATCCCCCTGTGTGTCTGGCGAAAGCGCGGCCAGACGTTCGTATTCCGTGGCCAGACCATCCATTACTGGACGGCGGGGCAGGGTGAGCCGTTGCTGCTCATCCATGGTTTCCCGACCGCCAGTTGGGACTGGCATTACTTGTGGCAACCGCTGGCGCAGCGCTATCGGGTAATTGCCTGCGACATGCTCGGCTTCGGCGACTCGGCCAAACCGGTCAACCATGAATACAGCCTGTTGGAGCAGGCCGATCTGCAACAGGCGCTGCTCGCGCACCTGAACGTCGAACAGCCGGTGCATGTGTTGGCCCACGATTATGGCGACAGCGTGGCTCAGGAGTTGTTGGCCCGGCATTACGAGACGCGCGTCGATATCGCCAGTTGTGTTTTCCTCAACGGCGGCCTGTTTCCTGAAACCCATCGCCCGGTGTTGATGCAAAAACTGTTGCTCAGCCCTTTGGGCTGGATGATCGGGAGAGCTTTTACCCGCGACGGACTGGTGAAAAGTTTCCGGCAGATATTTGGTCCGCACACTCGACCCACCGAAAGCGAGATGGACGATTTCTGGGGCCTGATCGACAGCAATCACGGCCCGCGAATCATGCATAAGCTCATCGCTTATATTCCTGAGCGGCGTGTTCAGCGCGAGCGTTGGGTCAGCGCCATGCAGCGTGGCGAGGTTCCGCTGCGGGTCATCGATGGTGAAGTCGATCCGATTTCCGGTGCGCACATGGTCAAGCGCTATCGGGAACTGGTCCCCAACCCGGACACGGTGCTGCTGCCTGATATTGGCCATTACCCGCAGACTGAAGCGCCGGCACAGGTGCTCAAGCATTATCAGGCGTTTCGGGATCGGCTGATTTCTCCGCCGCGCAGGGCGGCCTGTTCCTGACTATCCCCCAGCCTTATCAAGCACTATTCAGCTTTACCTGTGTTTATTGTGACCAGCAGCCTGGTGCCTGACACTCGGACGTATTGTCCCTGGTCTGCTGGAGTTCCCCCCATGAATGAGTCTGTGCGCTTCGAAGATAAAGTTGTGATCGTCACGGGGGCCGGCGGTGGCCTGGGCCGGGCTCACGCGCTGCTGTTCGCCAAACAGGGCGCCAAAGTGCTGGTCAATGATCTCGGCGGCTCGGCGCAAGGGGAAGGCGCCAACGCCTCGGCAGCCGACCGCGTAGTGGCGGAAATTCGTGAGGCGGGCGGCATCGCCGAAGCCAACCACGACTCCGTTACCGATGGCGACAAAATCGTACAGCATGCCCTCGACGCCTTCGGCCGCATTGATGTCGTGGTCAATAACGCCGGGATCCTGCGCGACAAGACCTTCCACAAAATGGACGACGCCGACTGGGACCTGGTTTACCGCGTCCACGTCGAAGGCGCCTACAAAGTCACCCGCGCCGCCTGGCCGCACATGCGCGAGCAGAACTACGGCCGGGTGATCTTCACCGCATCGACCTCGGGCATCTACGGCAATTTCGGTCAGTCCAACTACGGTATGGCCAAGCTTGGCCTCTACGGCCTGACCCGCACACTCGCCATCGAAGGTCGCAAGAACAACATCCTGGTCAATGCCATCGCACCGACGGGTGGCACCCGCATGACTGAAGGCCTGATTCCGCCGCAAGTGTTCGAGCAACTCAAGCCGGAACTGGTGAGCCCGTTGGTGGTGTACCTGGCCAGTGAAAACTGCCAGGAAACGTCCGGGTTGTTTGAAGTCGGCGGCGGCTGGATGGGCAAGGTGCGCTGGGAACGCAGCCTGGGCGCCGGGTTTGATCCGCGGGTGGGCTTCTCGCCGGAGGATGTGGCGGCGCAGTGGGAGCAGATTTGTGATTTCGAAGGGGCGGCGCATCCGAAGGACAATATTGAGGCGCTTAAAGAGATGATGGGGAATTTGCAGAGGTATTCGATTTAAGAGTGTAAGGGGAGCAAGCATGAATGCTTGCTCCCTTATGTTTATTCTTCGGGTTTGAAGCCTGGTTTGCCATTTATGTTTCGCCAAGATTTAACTTTCGCAACGATAGCTTCGGGTGTTGATTCTTCGTCTGAATCTGCGTAGTAAATCAAGTCGGATCCGTCGGGGTGCTCTGTTAGTTCTTCAAACAAAAGTACTGCATCAATCTGTTCCTTCTCTGTCGGGTATTCTGATTGGCAGATTCTGGAAACGAACTTAAGGAATTCTGTTTCGGTGTAGTCGGAGAGGTCAAAGAGGCTCATGTCATTTATCTCCTTTGTGTATTTCTGAGTGTCGTTTCGGGGTGACGATTCGGATGTTGTCCATGTCAAATATCTCGCCATCTTTTGAAATTTGGTTCACATGGTGTAGCTCAAGTTTTACTTGGCCACCTAATCTGTCCGCTTTACGAGAAAAAGGGGCTCGGCCGTTACTCATTTCTTGAACATTGTTGGCTGTGAATTGTGTCGCCAACTCCAAATCGTCTGAAACCGCTCTCCAGAGCGCTTCCCTGAACGCTCTGAAATTCGAAAACTCCCGTCCCCGAAGTTTATCCGCAATCTGCTTGGGAATCGGTGCACCTCCCGACCGTGACCTCGTCCCTAGCCAGATTCCTGAAACGAACTCTCCATTCCCGCTGGCAATACCAGGATCCTGCCGTCGATCCCTGAGCAGGGTGAAGATCGGTGGAAGGCCTGAGTCGATCGGAAAGACGGTGATGAATCCGCCAAACCCGTAGCGATCCAGCTCTGGAAATGGATTCACTCGTCCGGTGTTGGGAGTGACAGTAGCGCCTTCATAGATCGGCAGATCTGTTTCGGTCAGCGGAAGATCAGTCGAGGGGTTTATGGGTTCCACCAACGGTGTCCAGGTGATGACTGGACCGTTGGCGACAGTGCTGCCCGATACGTAAACATTCTTGCCAGCATCAAAGTGGGCCAGATTCACCGGCACACTGGCGGGAACTGTCACGCCGTCTGTGGTGACAACGACGATCTCAACCCTATGACCTATTGACTTCGAGCCGAGGGTAACCGGCAGGTCGATTGTTCCCCCGGCGACTGCTTGTTCGTACAGATGGGCAGTTGGAACTGGCGAAAGTTCTGACAGCGGAACACTGACAGAAAACAGATCACCGTTACCTAGCCGTGATGGAGCGAAAAGGGCGGCGAATCCTACGAGAACTGGAGCGGCTGCTGTCGCAAGAGTTGCGGTGACAGCGGATACGGCTGTGCGAAGCGCGGTCTTTAACGCCAGAGAGGTCGCAGGGCTATTGCCGATAGTTCCGGTCGTGCCGGTAAACGCTGGGCCGAATGCTGCGGTCGAACCGACATTGGCAAACGTAGGGCTTTGCCACCTGGCCTCCGTTTCCTCTGACCCCAAGAGGCGGGCTTGCTCAAGTTTTCGTCGAGTCTCATCCTCTGCCGTCAGACGACCCTGTTGCCGCTCGCGCTCTTGCGCTTGCCTTTCCTTCAACTGCTGAACTATCAGATTCACCCGTTGAACGTGGCGTTGAGCCACGGCAGTAGCTGAATCAATGACTTTGAGGCGAGTCTCCAGACGCTGTCTTTCCGTCTCTAGCTGCCTTTGTATCTGCTCGATTTGCTGTTCCATTTCAGCTTGGAGACGAGCCTGTTCGGCTGCGAAATGCTGAGCAGCTGCTTTCGCATTAGCCTCAGCCTCGGCCAGGGCTGTATTCAATTCTGCAATACGTGCCTGTTCTTGAGCCTGAGCCTGAGCTTTCGCTTCAAGACGAGCCTGTTCCGCAGCGACCTGCTGCGCCGCTGCTTGCGCCGCAACCCGAGCTTGCTCAGTAGCCACCCGCCGCGCATTTTCCAATGCTGCAAGTCGCGCTTGTTCTCGAGCCCGAGCTGCTGCTTCCTCATTTACGCGCACCAACTCTGCAGCTGCTCGCTGGGCTTGCTCATTGGCCTGCACAGCACTGAGGAAGTTCTGCACATTGACGTTTTGCTGCCTGAGCAATTCGAGACCTTGAGCCAACAATCTTGCATCGTGGGCCGCCCGAAGAGACTGAAACAACGCCTGCATAGCAGCGCCGTCCGGTGTAGGCCTCTTTTCGATAGTTGTAGCCTTCTTCATGAATTCGTTGATGTGCCTGTTAAATGGATCTCCTCCATAAAAAGAATGGGCAATAGCTGTTTTATTGTGGAACTCGGCTGTTTTTCGAGCAGTGAGTCTGTTTCGTACATCCAGTTCGCGAATTATCGATTGTGCAGGTGGAAGTGGATCAGTTGGACCCTCAAGCCGAGTGGCGGCCAGTTCATTTTCAATGGTTTGCGGCAATTGGCTGGACTTGGTTTGATATTCTTGCTCCAGCGCTTGGGAGGTGGCTTTAATGGTATTGAGATTTTGGTAATAAACAGGTATTCCGTGCCCGTGTGGACCCGTTGTGACAATGTTTGATGTTAGAGGCGCGGGTGTCATGTGGTCCGGAGCAACGCCTATCGTATGGATGGGCGTGCGAATATCAAGAGAACCTGGCCTTGGAGGCTTTTGCATATTCATATCCTTTTGAATGTGCATATGGATGACGTGTTGCCAGTCAGCCATTAAAAAATGGTTGTCGGTTATTGCGTCGTGCCATTAAAAATTACAACAGAAGTAGAAAATCCGGGTCCGAGACTTGCGTCAGACCTTACATATAAAGCAGCGAGAAATTTCGATGAGGCAGGAATAAAGGCAGGATTGTCTTTTGCGTAAATAGATATTTCTTATGTTGTTATAGGAAATATCTTGTAGGAATGTCGCCCATAAAAAAGGCCGCTGCAAACGCAGCGGCCAAAGCAAGACGTTGGATCAAGGAGCTACAAATCAACGTCAGTGAACACAGGGCGATCAATCGAAAAAGCGTCGATTCATCTGGATTCTGTCGCCAATGGCGTGGACTGAACACACGCCATCGATTCGCGCTTTCTGGCGGTTTGCCGTGAAAGCCCGGCAAGAATAAGCCGTTGAGCTGAAAGGAAAAACAGCGATTCGCGACATGCACTGTTGCAGTCTGAGCAATAGTCCGACGCGCCACGTCCCCTGTAGCAGCTGCTGCCATGCATTCTGCTGATAGTCCCCCATCCAGCCCATCCATACCCGGCGCAAACCCCCGTCCCATCCGGCCATTCATCCTTTAGAGGTACACCACGAATACCTCCTTGGTGCGCTTATCGCTCCCAACGTGCGGCAGTAGGGTGGGGCCTTCTGTCACTCACCGGGGAAGACGCATGACAAAAACAACAATGCGCGCCATCTTCACACCGCAAGCGCTGGCCGCTGCGGTTGCCTTGGGCTGCTGTGCCCAGGCGCAGGCTGTTGCGTTCAACATTGGCGAAATCGAGGGTACGTTCGACTCCTCGCTGTCCGTCGGCGCGAGTTGGGGCATGCGCGATGCCGATAGATCTTTGGTGGGCACCGTCAACGGCGGGACCGGTCAGTCTTCGACCGGTGATGACGGCCGGCTGAACTTCAAGAAAGGCGAAACCTTCTCCAAGATCTTCAAGGGCCTGCACGACCTCGAATTGAAATACGGTGACACCGGCGTCTTCGTCCGTGGCAAGTACTGGTACGACTTCGAGCTGAAGGACGAAGACCGCGAGTTCAAGCCGATCAGCGACAGTGGCCGCAAGGAAGGCGCCAAGTCCTCCGGTGCGCAGATTCTCGATGCCTTCGTTTATCACAACTATTCCATCGCCGATCTGCCGGGCACCGTGCGTGCCGGCAAGCAGGTGGTGAGTTGGGGTGAAAGTACCTTCATCGGTAACTCGATCAACAGCATCAACCCGATTGACGTCTCAGCGTTCCGTCGGCCGGGCGCCGAGATCAAGGAAGGGCTGATTCCGGTGAACATGCTGTTCGCCTCCCAGGGCCTGACTGATCAGCTCTCGGTGGAAGGTTTCTATCAACTGGAGTGGGACCAGACCGTCGTCGACAACTGCGGCACCTTCTTCGGCAACGACGTGGTGGCGGATGGTTGCAACAACAATTACACCGTCGGCAGTCCGGCGATTGCACCCTTGGCGCCCTTGGCATCGGCTTTCGGTCAGCCACTCCAGGTGACCCGCGAGGGCGTGGTCGTTCCCCGGGGTGGCGACCGTGATGCGCGGGATTCCGGGCAGTGGGGCACAGCATTGCGCTGGCTCGGTGACGACACCGAGTACGGCCTGTATTTCATGAACTACCACAGCCGCACGCCGACGGTCGGCACCACCACGGCCGGCCTGTCGACACTGGCCAGCCTGCCGGGGATGGTGAGTGTGGCCAACCGTCTGGCGCCGGGCAGCGGTGCGGGGCTGGCGCAAAGCGTGATGCTGGGGCGCGGTCAGTACTACCTCGAATACCCGGAAGACATTCGCCTTTACGGCGCGAGCTTCTCCACTACCTTGCCGACCGGCACCGCGTGGAGCGGCGAGATCAGCTATCGGCCGAATGCACCCGTGCAGGTCAGCACCAACGACCTGACCCTGGCCTTGCTCAACCCGATTGCCGGTGGCGCTGCATCACCGATCGCCACCACCCCGGGCGCTGACAACAAAGGCTATCGCCGCAAGGAGATCACGCAGATCCAGAGCACCCTCACGCAATTCTACGATCAAGTGTGGGGTGCCCAGCGCTTGACCCTGGTCGGCGAAGCGGCGGTGGTTCACGTCGGTGGCCTGGAGTCGCGCAGCAACCTGCGTTACGGCCGCGACTCGGTGTACGGCCAGTATGGTTTCGGCGGCGATACCGACGGTTTCGTCACCTCGACCTCCTGGGGCTACCGTGCCCGGGCGATCCTCGATTACGCCAACGTGATCGGCGGGATCAACCTCAAACCCAACCTGTCCTGGTCCCATGACGTCGCGGGTTATGGCCCCAACGGGCTGTTCAACGAAGGCGCCAAGGCCGTCAGCGTCGGTGTCGATGCCGACTACCGCAACACCTATACCGCGAGCCTGAGTTACACCGATTTCTTCGGCGGTGACTACAACACCCTGGAAGACCGCGATTTCCTGGCACTGAGCTTCGGCGTGAACTTCTGATCTGGCTGAGAAGGATGAATTTGATGCGCAAGATGATTCTGCAATGCGGCGCCCTGGCCTTGAGCCTGCTGGCGGCCAACGTGATGGCGGCGGTGTCGCCGGACGAAGCGAACAAACTCGGTACTTCCCTCACGCCGCTCGGCGCCGAGAAGGCCGGTAACGCCGACGGTTCGATCCCGGCGTGGACCGGTGGCCTCCCGAAAAACGCCGGCGCGGTGGACAGCAAAGGCTTCCTGGCTGACCCGTTCGCCAGCGAAAAACCACTGTTCGTGATCACCCCCGCCAACGTCGACAAGTACAAGGACAAACTCTCGGAAGGCCAGGTGGCGATGTTCAAGCGCTACCCGGAAACGTACAAGATCCCGGTTTACCCGAGTCACCGCACCGTGGCCGTGCCACCGGAAATCTACGAGTCGGCCAAGCGCAGCGCGCTGAACGTGAACAGCATCAACGACGGTAACGGCCTGGCCAATTTCACCGGCAACCGCTACTACGCGTTCCCGATTCCGAAGAACGGCGTGGAAGTGTTGTGGAACCACATCACCCGTTATCACGGCGGTAACCTGCGACGCATCATTACCCAGGTGACGCCGCAGACCAACGGCAGCTACACGCCGATCCGCTTTGAGGAAGAGATCGCCGTTCCGCAATTGATGAAGGACCTGGACCCGGAAAAAGCCGCCAACGTGCTGACCTTTTTCAAGCAGTCGGTAACGGCGCCGGCGCGTCTGGCGGGGAACGTGCTGCTGGTGCACGAAACCCTCGATCAGGTGAAAGAACCGCGCCTGGCATGGATCTACAACGCCGGCCAACGTCGCGTGCGCCGCGCCCCGCAAGTCGCCTACGACGGGCCGGGCACTGCCGCTGACGGCCTGCGCACATCCGACAACTTCGACATGTTCTCCGGCGCGCCGGATCGCTATGACTGGAAACTGGTCGGCAAGAAGGAAATGTACATCCCCTACAACAGCTACAAACTCGACTCGCCAAGTCTCAAGTACGACGACATCATCAAGGCCGGCCACATCAACCAGGACCTGACCCGCTATGAGCTGCACCGGGTCTGGGAAGTGATCGGCACGGTCAAGCCGAACGAGCGGCACATTTACGCCAAACGCCACATGTACATCGACGAAGACAGCTGGCAAGTGGCGCTGGTGGATCACTATGACGGTCGCGGTCAACTGTGGCGAGTGGCCGAGGGTCACGCCCAGTATTACTACGATCACCAGACCCAGGCGTACACCCTGGAAGCGCTCTACGACATCATTGCCGGTCGATACATTGCGCTGGGGATGAAGAACGAAGAGAAGCACAGCTTTGAATTCGGCTTCGAAGCCAAGGCGGCGGACTACACGCCATCGGCGTTGCGTGCCGAGGGCGTCCGGTAAGGGCGTTGATACATTCGCAGTGCAGAAGGCGACCGGTGGGTCGCCTTTTTTATGGCTGCCAATCAGCGTTCTGAATACTTCTCAACAAGCGGGTTGGAGAGGGCTAGGGTTGCCGGACAATTATAAATAGGCACGCCGCAATGACCGCCATGACCCCGTGTCTTGACCGTTCTGGATTCCTGCCCCGTCTGTCCTCTCATCACCTGTCGCGTGATCGATTGACCGGTCCCTTGCTAGCGTCCACGTCCCGGGTGAAATTACTCTGCGCGCCCGCCGGCAGTGGCAAGACTGCGCTGCTCGCCGACTGCCTTTTACAGGCGCCGCCGCCATGCCGGGTGTGCTGGTTGCCGTTATCTGGCATAGCGATGAGCACGGTGGATTTTCGTCAGCGAGTGGCAGAAGCGCTGGGGCTGGCTTCGGCAGAAGAGCCGGCGATGCTCGGTGCGCTGGCTCGATTGCAGGTGCCGACCTGGCTGTTTCTCGATGACTATTGCCGCGTTCCGAACCCGGAACTCGATCAACTGCTGGATCGCATGCTGGCCGTCAGCAGCCCGGCGCTGACCTGGTGGCTGGGTGCCCGCCGTCGCCCGCAATGCAACTGGCCGCGGTTGCTGCTCGATGATGAATTGTACGAATGCGAGCGCGCCACGCTGGCCTTCAATCAAACGGAGATTGCCTCGCTGTTGCGCCACCTGACACCGGCCGATGCCAGCACCGCTGCCAGCAAGATTATCCAGCGCAGTGGCGGCTGGTGCGCCGGTGTACGCATTGCGCTGCTGCAAAAATGCGACTGGTCGCGCAACGACCCGCATCACAGCCGACCTGACACATTGCTCGATTACCTCGAGCACGAACTGTTTTCCGGCCTGACCCCGGAGTTGACGGAAGCCTGGCGGGTACTCGCGCATTTGCCACGCTTCAACGCTCGGCTGTGCGATCACCTGTTTGGCGCAGGGGAGGGCGCGCAATGCCTGAAGACGTTGCAGGATCTGGGGTGCTTTATCGAGCCCTGGCAGGACTCCGCTGACTGGCTGCAGATCTTCTCCCCACTCACGCAATTGATGCGCGATGAACAATGGCCGGCCGGACGTTCCTGGCATCGCCGTGCCTGTCAGTGGTTTGCCGCCGAGCAGGACTGGAAAGCTGCGTTCGAACAGGCCTTGCTGGCCGAAGAGTTCGAGGTCGCGGTCAGCCTGTTGCAGCATTTCAGTTTCGAGCATTTATTCGAGGAGCAGACCGTCGTGCTGTTGTTGCGGTTGTACGAGCAACAAGGTGACGCGCTGATGTACGGTTCGCCGCAACTGGTCGGGTTGATCACGGCGGCGTCGTTGTTTGCCGGGCGGTTTGAGCAAGCCGCCGATTGCATCGAGCAGTTGTCACGATTCATCCCGCAGCCCTCGGCGATTCTGCAGCGGCAACTGATCGCACGGTGGCAGGCGCAGCAGGGTTGGCTGCTGCATCTTCAAGGGCGGATGGACAGTTCAAGCGCGCATTTTCTCGATGCGCTGAACGTGCTCGGTCCTGACCTCTGGCCTGTGCGCTTGATGTGCCTGTCGGGTTTGACGCAACAGGCCCTGCTCAGGGGCGAGCTCGAAGTGGCACAAGCCATCAATCGCGATGCGTTGTGCCTGGCGCGTGCGCAAGGCTCGCTGGTTTTCGAAGGGCTGCTGGAACTTGATCATGCGCAATTGCTGGAGCAACGTGGTGCTCCTCAGCGAGCCGACCATTTGCTCGCCAACGTTCAGAACATGCTCACTCAACAGCAGCGGCTTGCCGAACCCCTGCTGGGGCGAATTGCCTTGCACCGTGGGCGCTTGAGTTTGTGCCAGGGCTTGGATACGCAGGCTGTTGCGTGTTTCGAAGCGGGGCTGTCTATCTGTATGCGCAACCACGACAAACGGGTGCTTTACGGTTTCCTCGGTTTGGCGCAGGTGGCGGCCAATCAGCGCGACTATGCCCAAGCATTTGTCTATCTGCGCGAGGCCGAGCGCTTGATGCAGCAACGGCAGATTCCCGACACCGTTTACCGCGGTGTGCTATTGCAGATCAGCAGTCAATTATGGCTACAGCAGGGGCGCCCGGAACTGGCCCATGAGGCGCTCAGTCGAGTACTGCGCCACTATCGTGGCCCGCATGCACGGCAGGCGCCTCCCGCGACCCTGATGTTGATCGCACGGATCGATTATCTGTTGGTGTTGGCAAAGGTCGACCTGCACCAGGCCAAAAACCCGCTGAGCCATTTCGCCGAGGCACTCGAACAATCGCAGCTCGCAGGCATGCTGGCGCTGGAGGTCGAATTGCTGTTCGGCGCAGCCGAAGTCGCGTGGCAGAACGGTGACAGCGTCGGTGCCCGAGATTGGTTGCGCAAAGGGTTGAATCTTTCTGAGCACCATGGGCTTCGCCAAGCGCTTGTTGAGTTGCAATTGCGAAAGCCTGATCTTCTGCCAGTACTGGATGATGGTTGGGATCGTTCGGAAAAAAATCTGCAGGTGAGTGAAGTCAATCCGCTCAGTCAGCGTGAAGTGGAGGTGCTCAAGCTGATTGCTCTGGGCAATTCGAATCAACAAATAGCCGAGCAGTTGTTTATCTCCTTGCATACGGTGAAAACACATGCACGGAGAATTCACGGGAAGTTGGGCGTGGAACGCCGGACTCAGGCGGTTGCGAAAGCCAAGAGTGTCGGTTTATTGGATTGAAGAGCGCAAAACTTTTTATTGAGGGGGGCGCCCACAGAGTGCGAATAGTCGGTTCTGTTTTACGTTGTTTTCAGGTTGGGAAAAATTGCACTGGGAGATGTTTCATCTTATATGTAAGGTCTGGTGTTTTAATGATTGATTGAAGGGTGGAGTGAGGCGGTTGTCACAGTGTAAAACTCAGCGGTGGCTGAGTGCGTCGCTTTGTTGTGAGGGGTACGGTTTCATCTATTTCGTTTTTTCTTTATGTGTCGCTTCTGTGTTTAAGTTGCTTGTACAAATGTTGAAAGATTTTTTGAGTTTTTAATAATAAGGCGATCTGTTTTAGTTTGGTCTCAAGTTAATCGGCAGCAACGTGCCGTTTTTTATGATCAAACTAACGAGATTTCTAATGCAAGACGAGCAAGCAACAAATGCAATGCTGGAACAAGTACGTGAAGCACGTAACAATTTACTCGAAGCACTCAGGAAAATTCCTTCGTTCAAGGCCGTTCTTCAGGTTGTCCTGACGACCGAATTTCAGAAGATGGATTCAGAGGGCTCTATAGCACGCCGTTTTGTAAATCTTCGTTCGGGTGCAAGTCCAACATCTGCGGAACCCACCGGCAACCTGCTAGATGTGTTTTTTGAGTGCTTAAAGCGCGGCAGGCCACCCCAATACACTGCTGATATATATGGGATGTATGAGCTGGATAAGATCGGCACAGAAACCTTCAGGCTGAAATATCTGGATGTGGCAAACGTTGGAAAAATGATCGCCGAACTGATGCAAAACCTGCCTGAGAAATGCAGTTCCGTATTAGGTGAATATTGGCGCGTATCCTCTCTGGTTGATAGTAAAAATCGTCCTTTACCGTCGCCTAAACAGGAGTTGCGCACTCTTCAGGCGCGACTTTTCTGGCGCGAACTGGACCTGGCGGCTAGCGAGAATCTGGTGTCCAAAGGCGACGTCGCGACCATCAATGGTTTAATCGGTTCGGGGCTGCCAAGTACCTGCTATGCCGTCTCGGTTGAAAAACAACAGGGGGTTTTTTCGACGCTGGCATCCACCTTTGTGATTTCTCTTTCTGGCGCTGTTGCAAATGAACTGAATCCAGCAGTCAGTCAAGAGGTTGTTCTTTATTCACCATTCGGTGGATTGGAAAAATTCGGCACCGTAAGTGACCTTCATAAAACGTTGCAACAGCGGTTATCCGATGCGTCAAACCGCACCGAACTTTTGCAGGGGCTGCCGGAGGACGAGCGAGCTCTGGTATCGAGTGTTCCAGCGATTCGCTACGCGAGAATCCTTGAAGATCTGTTTGAGCATTGCAATAACGGCGTGCTGGCGAGGCAAAGTCGTGATGTCATCTATCAAGTACGAAAATTAGTGACCGTCGGCGCGCATACCGAGGCGGCGTGGGTACCGCTGGATTCTGTTCTGTCCATGGATACATTTGTACGCTCTGAAAATGCGCGAAATGTGCTCTTGATCAAGGCGATGCTGGAGAACGCTCGGCCCGAGTGGTTTAAGAAGGCCTATGTCACCAATCAGCAGCTATATGTCGGTCTGGAGAAGAACTTGCTTGAAAGCCAGATTCAGCTTCATGAGTTGACCAAGGACGTGGTGACTCTTGCAGCTTATGCCCGACAGGCCGTGGAGGCGTTTATCTCGCCGGGAACCGACGAGCGAATCGATCCTGACACGGTGTTCGTGAATATTCAGCACTCGGTCAGGATGGCGAATGGCAAACGGGTAGAACACATTGAGCGGAAAACACTGACCCAAGCGTTCATGTATGGGGCACATGATCAGGCAGGGCGCTACACGATTACGCTGGAGAAAAACTATGACCTCGCCAGACTGACGCCTGAAAACATAATGCGAGCCATTGAAACGCTGGATCTGCGTCTGGCGTACAGCCCCGCACGGCAGCGAGTGTATGGCCAGCAGAACGTCAAGGAAGCGATGCGGGAAGTGTTGGGTCGAAAGACGGCTTTGACCCTGTTCGGCGCCATCTTGCAAAAACACGTCACCTCGACTGCGCAGGATATTGTTCAGCGTTACAACTTTGGTGATCCCTCTATTGAAGCGTCTGGGATTGCGTTAAGCGCTTTCTATAACTTTAAGCCCTTGAAGGATCTCATTGTCTACCGGAGGAAAGGAGGAGACTCGAATCTCAAAACGTACGTGCTCTATGCACCGGGCTCCCCGATGAATAAAGACTGGTACGAATTCTCCGATCTGGACAGTCTGCAACGGTATATAGGGTTGTGGGCCCTTGAAGAAGAGGGACGCACCTACCTTCGAACCCAAGTGCATGTGAGTGATCGGCATAACCTGGAACATGAAGTGTTCGGCAAGGAATGGCCGCGTGGTGAACCGAGGGAGAGGATTCAGGGCAGAGCATGGTGGGACCAGGTCAATCTTGTTGCCTGGGTTGAAAGTGAAATGTTAAAGGGCAGTATTCAAAGTGTCCTTGACTGGGAAGACGCGGAAGAAAAGGCCGTCACGCCCCATTGGTACCGAAACGCCCCTACGTCTGATCGCCGGCTGTTCAATCGATTGACCACGGACTTCAAGGCCATCTATAACGCGTCAAAAGACATATTTCATATTGAGGGCTTTCAAAAGTTTTCTCGTGAATTGGTCATGAACCGTTTGAATGAGTATCTGGGCCGGGCGGGCGATCGCCGAATCGATCCTGATCGAGTCATGGTGAAGTTTCATAAAGGCGCAATGACGCTGACACAGTTATTTATCAATTGGCATCTGTGGCGCAGCGATACGAATGTGTTCGAGAAAATCTTGCTGCCTGGATCGAATACGCTTAGAGACAGTATCCGGGTGTCTGAGTTCTGGTGGAAGGACACGGGCGAGCCAATGACTGAGCTGAATTCCAGTACGCTCAATCAGCTAATCGACTTGATGCCAGGCAAGCATTACAGCCATTATCTGAAATCAAACTTTCTATGGACGCCGGATATTGATCTGCGGGCAAACCTGTATCGGGAGCTCAAGAAAAACGAGATGTTCAGGGCGGCACTGACGCAAAAGCTCAATGGCACGTTGCCGTCGGCGCATTATGATTGGCTGATCGAGTCAATCAAGGGGCTGGATCGAGACACAAGGACGCCAGACGGTGTTTCACCCGGCAGTGAACCTGGCGAAGGGGTTTATGAATTCTGGCTTGAAGGTGCCCGCATAGCGAGGGGTTACGTTTTTGGTGAGGGGCATGTGAAGTTTGCCTATATCCCGAATTCGCCTGGCAAGTCCTTTATCTGGGTCGGTGATTTATCCAAGGCTATCCAGAACGATCGACTTTTGGGCGAGCATCTTCGGAGTCTGGCCGGTTTACGTGGGCAGGACAGGGTCGGCGCCTACATCAGCAAGTCCGGAGATCCGCAAGGTTCGCTGCCAGTACCGGGGTTGGGCGGAACCCATCCGGTCTACAACTTCAAGGCCGAGTACGAAAGTCTGATTAATCGAGCACTTGATGATCTGGATGTCCTGACCACCACGCCAGTCGAAGCGTTTTGGCAGGAGACCAAGATTCTTCTCGAAGTGGCATTGGATGTGATCTCGATCTTTGTCCCGCCGGTGGGATTCGCCGTCAGTGTGTTGAAGATCAGTCATTCGATCGTGCAAGGCATCATTGCATCCAGCCATGGGGATTCTGCAGGCGCCAATGCGCATTTTGCTGCCGCATGGCGTGGGGCAATCCTCATGTACCTGGGTAAGGTCGCTTCGGTAGGATCGGCGGCCTCTGCACTTGGTCTGCTGTCCACAATCAGGGATCTGACCGACGTGCTCTCGGCCGTCACGGGCGTTCCGGTTGGAATCAGTTATGTCACTGCGGTGGCTGTGCCGCACTGGACCCCCGAGAGTTCGACCCGCGTGATCGGTTGATGGTCGGGACCCACATCAAGGCGTTATCCAGAGCATAAATGATCGGAGCTGATCAGTTCCGATCTTCAGACATCGGCGGTGTCTCATACCCCATCCGCCAACTCACGGCCCGCGTCGCCGCCAGCAATCGCTGCGCCGCCGGGCCGTTTTCGTCAGCGTGAAACAGTGAGGTCGGGCCGACAATGGTCAAGACCGCCGCCACGTTCCCCACCGCGTTGAATACCGGTGCCGACAAGGCGTCCACCCCCGGCATCAATAACCCATGCACATGATGCAGGCCACGTTCGCGGATCTGTTCGCACAACTGCGCATACGCCTGATCATTCGCCAAGGCGTGGTCGGCAGTGTCTTTCAGTTCCTGATCGCGCAAGTCCACGGTTTCGCGCTTGGGTAGAAACGCGCCAAACACCAGGCCGGTGGACGAGCTGAGCAACGGCAGCACCGAACCCAATTGCGTCACCACCGTCACCGCACGCACCGCCGGTTCGATGTGCACCACGGTCGCGCCCTGATTGCCCCATACCGCCAGAAAGCAGGTTTCGTTCAGTTCATCGCGCAACTCGGCCAAGGGCAGGGCGGCGACTTTCAGCACGTCCATACTGTTGAGGGCGGCGAGGCCGACGCGCAAGGCTTCACGGCCCAGGCCGTAGTGGTTGGTTGCTGCGTTTTGTTCGGCAAAACCGCTGGCGATCAGCGCCTGCAAATAACGATGGACCTTGCTCGCTGGCATCTGCACGTGTTCGGCCAGGCGCGACAATGAGGTCGAGGGCGACAACTCGGCCAGGGCCTTGAGGATGTCGGTACCGACCTCGGCCGAGCGGACTTTCTGCTTATCGTTGTTGCGCGGCGTTTCCATGGAGGCGATGTGATCCCGGGACGAATGGGCGTCTTTATAGCTTGACGGTCAATACCAATCAAATTACGTTATGCGTAATCGAATTACGATAAAAATAACCCTGGCGTGCCGAGACCTCTGCAGCAGAGCGACAGGCCATTGCCTACTCCCTGTTCAGGAGGCTCCATGAACCTCGATTCAACGGCGCCAGCGCTGGCTTATCAGTCAGGCTTCGGCAACGAATTCAGCAGCGAAGCGTTGCCCGGCGCACTGCCCGTCGGCCAGAACTCCCCGCAAAAAGCCCCTTACGGACTCTACACAGAACTGTTCTCCGGCACCGCGTTCACCATGGCCCGCAGCGAAGCGCGACGCACCTGGATGTACCGCATCCAGCCGTCGGCCAATCACCCGGCGTTCGTCAAACTGGAGCGGCAACTGGCCGGTGGTCCGTTGGGGGAAGTGACTCCCAATCGCCTGCGCTGGAACCCGTTGGACATCCCGACCGAGCCGACCGACTTCATCGACGGGCTGGTGAGCATGGCCGCCAACTCGGGCGCGGAAAAACCCGCCGGGATCAGCATCTACAGCTACCGCGCCAACCGTTCCATGGAACGCGTGTTCTTCAATGCCGACGGTGAACTGTTGCTGGTGCCCGAGCAGGGTCGCCTGCGCATCGCCACCGAACTGGGCCTGCTGGACCTGGAGCCGCTGGAAATCGCCGTGCTGCCGCGCGGTCTGAAATTCCGCGTCGAATTGCTTGACCCGCACGCTCGCGGCTACATCGCTGAAAACCACGGCGCACCACTGCGCCTGCCGGATCTGGGGCCGATCGGCAGCAATGGTCTGGCCAACGCGCGAGACTTCCTGACCCCCGTCGCGCATTACGAAAACCTCAAGCAACCGACCACCCTGGTACAGAAATTCCTCGGCCAGTTGTGGGGCTGCGAGCTCGATCATTCACCACTGAACGTGGTCGCCTGGCACGGCAATAACGTGCCTTACAAATACGACCTGCGCCGTTTCAACACCATCGGCACGGTCAGTTTCGATCACCCGGATCCCTCGATCTTCACCGTCCTGACCTCGCCGACCAGCGTCCACGGTCTGGCCAATCTGGACTTCGTGATCTTCCCGCCACGCTGGATGGTGGCCGAGAAAACCTTCCGGCCACCGTGGTTCCACCGCAACCTGATGAACGAATTCATGGGCCTGATCAAGGGCGAGTACGACGCCAAGGCCGAAGGCTTCTTGCCCGGCGGCGCGTCGTTGCACAGTTGCATGAGTGCTCATGGCCCGGATGGCGAAACCTGCACCAAGGCAATCAACGCTGACTTGGCGCCGGCGAAAATCGACAACACCATGGCGTTCATGTTCGAGACCAGCCAGGTGCTGCGCCCGAGCCGTTTCGCCCTGGATTGCCCGCAACTGCAAACCAATTACGACGCCTGCTGGGCCTCGCTGCCCGCCACTTTCGACCCGACCCGGAGATAACCCATGACTCAGACTTCCATCACTCGTAGCTGGGTTTCTTCCGCCAACGGCCACGCTGATTTCCCACTGCAAAACCTGCCGCTGGGCGTGTTCAGCGTAAAAGGTTCGGCACCGCGCAGCGGTGTGGCCATTGGCGAACATATTTTTGATCTGGAAGCGGCACTGGATGCCGGCCTGTTCGACGGCCTGGCAAAAACCGCCGTAGAAGCCACCCGTGGCGGCCAGCTCAATGCGTTTTTCGAATTGGGCCGTGAGGCTCGCGTGGCGCTGCGCGAACGTCTGCTGGACCTGTTCGCTGAAGGCAGCACCCTGCACGGCAAGATCGAAGCCCAAGGCGCAAAACTGCTGCCACTGGCGGCGAATTGCGAGATGCACCTGCCGGCGAAAATCAACGATTACACCGACTTCTACGTCGGCATCGAGCACGCACAGAACGTCGGCAAACTGTTCCGTCCCGACAACCCTTTGCTGCCGAACTACAAGTACGTACCGATTGGTTATCACGGTCGTGCCTCGACCATTCGCCCCTCCGGCACCGACGTTCGCCGCCCGAAAGGCCAGACCTTGCCGGCCGGTCAGACCGAGCCGACCTTCGGCCCGTGCGCACGTCTGGATTACGAGCTGGAACTGGGCATCTGGATCGGCCCGGGCAATGAGATGGGCGACTCGATCGCCATTGGTGATGCGGCCGATCACATTGCCGGTTTCTGCCTGCTCAACGACTGGTCGGCGCGCGACATCCAGGCTTGGGAATACCAGCCGCTGGGGCCGTTCCTGTCAAAAAGCTTTATCACCAGCATCTCGCCGTGGGTAGTGACGGCCGAAGCGCTGGAGCCGTTCCGCCGTGCTCAGCCGGCACGTCCGGAAGGCGATCCACAGCCGCTGCCGTATCTGTTCGACAAGCGAGATCAAGCCGCAGGAGCGTTCGATATCGAGCTGGAAGTGCTGTTGCTCACCGAAGGCCTGCGCGAGCAAAAACTCCCGGCCCATCGCCTGACCCTCAGTAACACCAAACATATGTACTGGACCGTGGCGCAAATGGTCGCGCACCACAGCGTCAACGGCTGCCAGTTGCAGGCCGGTGACCTCTTTGGTTCGGGCACGTTGTCGGGGCCGGAAAGCGGTCAATTCGGCAGCTTGCTGGAAATCACCGAAGGCGGGAAAAAGCCGATCGAGCTGGCGTCGGGCGAGGTGCGCAAATTCCTAGAAGACGGCGACGAAATCATCCTGCGCGCCCGTTGCAGCCGCGACGGTTTTGCCTCCATCGGTTTCGGCGAATGCCGTGGCAAAGTGATCGCGGCGCGCTAAGAGGATCCGGTCATGGAGCTTTATACCTACTACCGTTCGACGTCGTCGTACCGGGTGCGCATCGCGTTGGCGCTCAAGGGCCTGGATTACCAGGCACTGCCGGTCAACCTGATCGCACCGCCAGGTGGCGAGCATCGGCAAGCGCCGTATCTGGCCATCAACCCACAAGGGCGCGTGCCGGCCTTGCGAACCGATGAAGGCGGCCTGTTGATCCAGTCGCCGGCGATCATCGAGTACCTGGAGGAACGTTATCCACAGGTGCCGTTGCTGTCCAAAGACCTGGCCGCGCGCGCTCATGAGCGTGGTGTTGCGGCGGTAATCGGCTGCGACGTGCATCCGCTGCATAACGTCAGCGTGCTCAACAAGCTGCGGCAGTTGGGCCACGATGAACCGCAGGTGGTGGAGTGGATCGGGCACTGGATCAGCCAGGGGCTGGCGACGGTGGAACAGTTGATCGGTGATGACGGTTACTGTTTTGGCAACGAACCGGGCTTGGCGGATGTGTACCTGATCCCGCAGCTCTATGCCGCCGAACGTTTCAATATTTCGCTTGAGGCGTATCCACGGATTCGCCGAGTGGCGGCGTTGGCAGCTACGCATCCGGCGTTCATCAAGGCCCACCCGGCGAACCAGCCAGACACCCCTTAAAGCCCCACGCGCCCCCCCTGTAGGAGCGAGGCTTGCCCGCGAAGAACGATAACGAGGTCGTGCTGACAGACCGAGGCGCCCGGTTCGCGGGCAAGCCTCGCTCCTACAGGGGGCGTTAGTGGACGATTGAGTTGGGCGGCAAATGCCCCAGTCGTTCAGTTAGGCGAATCCGCTGGATCGGGTCATCACTGAGCAGCAGCGCATGCTCCAGGTCGAAACGCTCGGCGTTCGGGCAGTCCAGCCGTTGATAGAGGCTGGCCCGGGCGAGGTAATCGGCGGCGTTGGCGTTGCCCAGTGCCAGCACGCGTTCAGCGTCGATCAAGGCGCCGATGTAGTCATCGTGGGCAAGGTGCAACTGACGCAGATTGCGTGACAGCCGTTGCAGCATCTGCACCGGGTCGGCGCTCAGCATGTGCTCGGCGTTGAGTTGCATGTTCGGGCCGTACTGGCGTTGCAGCAGTTCACGGCAATCATTGGGGTACAAGCGGCGGCCACCGCAGGGGTCCAGCAGATGATCGGCGCCCGGCACCCGCAGCAGGAAATGGCCGGGGAAATTGACCCCGACCAAAGGGATCTCCAGGCGCTTGGCCAACTCCAGTGCGATCAGCCCCAGGGATAACGGCTGGCCGCGCCTGAGTTCCAGCACTTTGTTGAGCAGGGCCACTTGCGGGCGCAACGGGGTGAAATCGTCCTGGGCGAACCCCAGGTCATTCATGCGACGCAGCAGCGGCTGGGCCAGTTCGCTCACCGGCAGCATCGGCAAGCCATGGCTGACCCGCTGTTGCAGGTCTCGGAAGTCTGCCAGCACCTTCTCGGCATCCACCTCTTTGTCATGTTCGGCCGCCATCCACAGCGCGGCCTCGAACAGCGCGGGTGGTGATCGTTGCAGGCAGTCAAAAAAACGTTGGCGCGGCGTCATCGAAATCTCCGGGCAATGACTCGTTTTAGCCCCGTCGCCGGCATTCGTCCAGTACCGCACACATGAGGTCGCAGGTTATGCCCGAAAGCCTGTAATGCAGCGCCGCTTATTCCGGTGCGCTTCTGCAAATTTTGGGCGCAAGCCTATACTGGCGACTACAAGAAGTGATTCGGGAGCCCGACGATGTTCGCTCTCATGCAAAGCACTCGCCTTGAATCGCTGCATCTGAGCGTCGACCCGGTCACCGGGTTGAAGGCGGTCATTGCCATTCATAGCAGCCGCCTGGGGCCTGCCCTGGGGGGATGTCGTTACCTTGCCTATCCCAGCGACGAGTCTGCGGTCGAGGATGCCATTCGCCTGGCGCAGGGAATGAGTTACAAAGCTGCGTTGGCCGGCCTGGCGCAGGGCGGCGGGGTGGCGGTAATTGTTCGACCGGTCCATGTGGAAAACCGCGCGGCGCTGTTCGAAGCCTTCGGCCGCTGCATCAATCAGCTCGACGGGCGCTACATCACGGCGATCGACAGCGGCACCTCGGTGGCGGACATGGATTGCATCGCCCAACAGACCCAACACGTCACCAGCACCACCTCGGCGGGCGACCCCGCGCCACACGCAGCGATGGGGGTGTTCACCGGCATCCGTGCCACCGCCATGGCCCGTCTGGGCAGCGATAACCTCGAAGGCCTGCGAGTGGCCATCCAGGGGCTGGGTAACGTCGGTTATGCCTTGGCCGAACAGCTGCATGCGGCCGGTGCCGAACTGCTGGTCAGCGACATTGATCATGGCAAGGTGCAATTGGCGATGGAGCAATTGGGCGCTCACCCGATCGCCAATGACGCGCTGCTCAGTACACCGTGCGACATTCTCGCGCCCTGCGGCCTGGGCGGTGTGCTCAACAGCCACAGCGTTACGCAACTGCGCTGCTCGGCAGTGGCCGGTTCTGCGAACAATCAGCTAACCCATCTGGAAGTCGCCGATCAACTGGAGCGGCGCGGCATTTTGTATGCGCCGGACTACGTGATCAATTCCGGCGGGCTGATCTACGTTTCACTCAAACACCGTGGCGAAGAGCTCACAACCATTACCGCCCACCTGTCGAAAATCGCCTCGCGGCTGACCGAAGTCTTCGCCCATGCCCAGGCGGAAAAACGCTCTCCGGCACGGGTGGCGGACGAGTTGGCGGAAAAAGTGCTGTACCGCTGAGCCATGCCTTTACTGCAGACATGAAAAAGGCCCTGAGCCATTGGACTCAGGGCCTATTCAATTCGGGCATTGTTTACTTCGGTGTCTTGGCGGCTTTGGCTGGCTTGGTCGGCGCAGCGGCTTCACCCTCTTCGACCGGTTCAACCTTTTCAACCACTTCAACCGGCGCATTCAGCAGTTCGGACAACGCGTCCGGCTGGCTCTTGAATGCCTTGGCAAATACATCGCGATTCTTCGCCATGTAGATCCCGGCTTCTTCCACTTGCTGTTCGGTCAGGGACGGAACGGCTTTCTGCAACACTTCAGCCAGCAATTCAGCCAGTTCGAGCATTTTGTCATGACGGTCAGCTTCGGCTTTATCCATGAACAAGCGCTCCAGATCTCGGCTGCTGCGGTATACCACTTCGACGGCCATTCACCACCTCACATGCCTTCACATTAGTTGTCTGTTTCGACCACTGTATTTATATACAGCGAAAAGGATAAGCGAATCCCTGCGCTTTGGGTAGTGGCTTTTTAATGTAGACCGAAATCAGCATTTTTCAGTTAAACCGTGTTGCTCCCTTCGCGGGCAAGCCTCGCTCCTACAGGTTGATGTGATCTGTAGGAGCGAGGCTTGCCCGCGAAGGGCCCGACGAGACACCAAAAAAGTGCCCCGTGGCAGCCCATCGCCATCTCACCCAACAGCCCCTGGCCTTTTTTCTGCATGCAGAACAACCGTCACGTCAAAACCGCATTATCCGCTCGAACCGAGCTAAGGAAGAATCATCGTGAAAATCAACTGGGCCGAGAACCTGCGGCAGAACGTGCATCAATTGGCAGAGTCTTTGGGCAACCTGTTCGTCGAGACCTTCCATTACCTGGCGCTGTTCGCCATCGGTGCAGTGACCGCGTGGGCGGCGGTGATGGAATTTCTGGGGATGATCGAAGAAGGACACATCAAGATCGATGACATCTTGCTGCTGTTCATCTACCTGGAACTGGGGGCGATGGTCGGGATTTACTTCAAGACCAACCACATGCCGGTACGTTTCCTGATCTACGTGGCGATCACGGCGCTGACGCGGCTGCTGATCTCCAACGTCTCGCACCACAATCCGCCGGACCTGGGGATCATCTACCTGTGCGGCGGGATTCTGCTGTTGGCGTTCGCGATCCTGGTGGTGCGTTACGCTTCGTCGCAATTCCCTTCGGTGAAGATCGAGCACCCGCAACGCAAGATCGGTACGGGTTCCGGTGAGCATCCAGACGTCGAGAAGGGCGAGATTTAAAGGCCCATGGTCGGGCGAGGCCGGGCTTTGGCCAAGGGTGGCGGCAGGTTGCGATTGTCGCCATCGGTCATGGCTTCGAGGATGGCCACGGCGCTGTGGCCCTGTTCAATGGCGATGCCGAACTGAATGCTTTGCACCAGGCGCTTGAGGCGCTTGGGGTCATTGCGCTGTTCGGCGCTGATCATCCGCTTGGCAACCACATGGCCGCTGTTGGAGAGGGTCAGCATGATGCTGCCGTCCAGACCTTGAATGCTCAGGTTGATCTGATAATCCGCTGCAAAGGCATCGGTAATGAGCTGAAAAGGGTTGTCCATGATGCGTCACCGCCTGATTGAACGTGCAGTTGTTGACCGGCCATGATCGGGTTGGTTCGCGTTACCGGACCATCGGCAAGCCGCTCGCTGAGGTTTTCAAAAGTCCTTTTGCCTCGCAGGTGATGTAGCAAGGGCCATGCCGGAAAAATTGTCGAACAATGATCGCGGCCAAAAAAAGGCGGGCACCTTGGCCCGCCTTCTTTTTGCCTGCCCGTTTCAGGGCATGAACGAGTAGATGATCGCAGACAGTGCAATCAAACCGATCAACACCACGAACACGTTCGACACTTGCCCGGAGTACTGGCGCAAGGCCGGCACGCGGCGGATGGCGTACATCGGCATCAGGAACAACAGGCACGCAATGATCGGCCCGCCGAGGGTTTCGATCATGCCGAGGATGCTCGGATTGAACGTCGCCACGGCCCAGCAACAGAGGATCATGAACAGCGCCGTGATGCGGTTCAGCCAGCTCGCCGACATCACCCGGCCACGGCCGCGCAGGCTTTTCACGATCAGGCCCTGAAAGCCTTCGCTGGCGCCGATGTAATGGCCGAGAAAGGACTTGGTGATTGCCACCAGCGCAATCAGCGGCGCGGCATAAGCGATGACCGGGGTCTGGAAGTGGTTGGCCAGGTACGACAGGATCGAGATGTTCTGCGCCTTCGCCGCCGCCAGGTCAGCCGGGGACAGTGCCAGCACGCAGCTGAAGCAGAAGAACATCACCGTCACCACCATCATCGCGTGGGCGATGGCGAGGATGCCGCTGCTCTTGCGTTCGGCCTGTTCGCCGTAACGCTGTTTCTGGTCAACGGCGAAAGCGGAAATGATCGGCGAATGGTTGAACGAGAACACCATCACCGGAATCGCCAGCCACAGGGTTTTGAAGAACAGCGGCAACGGCATGCCTTCGCTTGCGGTGGCGAAGAACGCGCCGTTCCAGTTCGGGATCAGGCTGACGCCGAGCAGCAGCACGCCGCGACGAACGGGTAAACCAACACGCTCATGCATTTGACGATGACGCCCTGGCCGCAGCGCACGATCGCCATCAGACCGAGAATCAACACCAGCGACAGAATCGCTCGCGGTGGGGGGGCGATGTGCAACTGATGCTCCATGAAGCTGCTCAAGGTGTTGGTCAGCGCCACGCTGTACACCAGCAGAATCGGGAAGATCGCGAAGAAATACAGCAGCGTGATCAGCTTGCCTGCACCGATGCCGAAGTGTTCTTCAACGACTTCGGTGATGTCCCCGGAACGGCCGGACAGCACGAAGCGGGTCAGGCCCCGGTGAGCGAAGTAGGTCATGGGGAATGCCAGCACTGCCAGGATCAGCAGTGGCCAGAAGCCACCCACGCCGGCGTTGATTGGCAGGAACAGCGTTCCGGCACCAATCGCCGTGCCATAGAGGCCGAGCATCCAGGTGGTGTCGTGTTTGCTCCAGCCCTTGTGGGTTATTTCGCTATTGCGTGTCAGGTCTACAGCGGGATTTTCGGCAGCAGGTGTACGTACATCGGTCATCGTTTGGCCTCGTTATTGTTCTTGCTCGGGCTCACGTGTTGCAGGCGGTCAGGGAATGCTCCTCAGCACTCCACCCAGCTCACTGCCAGGCCGCCCCGTGAAGTCTCTTTGTATTTGTCATGCATGTCGGCGCCGGTATCGCGCATGGTGCGGATCACCCGGTCCAGGGAAATGAAGTGTTTGCCGTCGCCGCGCAGGGCCATTTGCGTGGCATTGATGGCCTTCACCGCCGCGATGGCGTTGCGCTCGATGCACGGCACTTGCACCAGGCCGCCGACCGGATCGCAGGTCAGGCCGAGGTTGTGTTCCAGGCCGATTTCGGCGGCATTTTCCAGTTGCTCGGGCGTGGCGCCGAGCACGTCGGCCAGGCCGGCGGCGGCCATGGCGCAGGCGGAACCGACTTCACCCTGGCAGCCGACTTCGGCACCGGAGATCGACGCGTTTTTCTTGCAGAGAATGCCTACGGCCGCCGCGGCCAAAAAGAAGGCGACCACGTCATCGTCCGACGCGTCCGGGTTGAATTTCATGTAGTAGTGCAACACCGCCGGAATGATCCCTGCTGCGCCGTTGGTCGGTGCCGTGACCATGCGCCCGCCCGCCGCGTTTTCTTCGTTCACGGCGAGGGCGAACAGGTTCACCCACTCCATGGCCGACAGCGTGGAGGTGATGACATTCGGTTTGCCGATTTCCAGCAGGCTGCGGTGCAGTTTCGCCGCGCGGCGCGGAACATTCAGACCACCGGGCAGGATGCCTTCGTGACGCATGCCTTGCTCGACGCACTCACGCATCACCGACCAGATGTGCAGCAAGCCCTGACGGATCTCGGCTTCGCTGCGCCAGGCCAGTTCGTTGGCCATCATCAACTCGGAAACCCGCAAGCCGTGCTGGTTGCAGAGCTTGAGCAATTCGGCGGCGCTGGAGAAATCGTAGGGCAGCACCACATCGCTGGCCGGCGCAATGCCGGACTCGGCTTCCGCCGCTTCGATGATGAAACCGCCGCCGATCGAGTAGTACGTTTGCTCCGACAGCTCACCGGTTTCGCCGAAGGCTGTCAGCGACATGGCGTTGGGGTGGTAGGGCAGACTCTCATCGAGCAGCAGGAGATCGCGTTGCCAGTTGAAGGCAATGGTCTTGTTGCCGGCCAGAGTCAGTTCGCCGGTTTCGCGCAAGGTCTGGATTCGGCTGTCGATGGTGGTCGGATCGATGCTGTCCGGCCATTCGCCCATCAGGCCCATCACGCAGGCGCGGTCGGTCGCGTGGCCGACGCCGGTGGCGGAAAGGGAGCCGTACAGACGAATTTCTACCCGACGGACGGCGTCGAGCAAATTCTGGTCAATCAGTGCCTGGGCGAAGGTCGCGGCGGCGCGCATCGGGCCGACGGTGTGGGAACTGGACGGACCGATGCCGACTTTGAAGAGATCGAAAACACTGATAGCCATGCTAAAGCCTATACAAGCAATGGAAGAGAAATCGCTGCCATTTTTGTAGGACAAGCGCAATGTCGGCGATACTGCCGACCTCGGTCCTACATGACCAACGAAACTTCCTAAGACAGCCTTTAGCAGGACTAAACAATGAGTCGCCAATTGCACGCCCAGACTTACGTCTGGCTGCACGTGTTTTCCTGTGCCGCACGGCACTTGTCGTTCACCCGCTGCGCCGAAGAGCTGCACATCACGCCGGGTGCGGTCAGTCAGCAAATCCGCCAACTGGAAGAGCGGCTGGGCTTTCGCTTGTTTCACCGTCGTGCGCGCGGCGTGGAATTGAGCGCCGAGGGCCAGCGACTGGCCATCACCGTCAACGAGGCTTACGGCAGCATCGATGCGGAATTGCGACGACTGGACGCCGGAATGATCAGCGGAATTCTGCGGGTGCGTTCGATTCCATCGTTCCTGAGCAAGTGGCTGACCCCGCGCCTGCCACGTTTGCAGCAGCGCTTTCCGGACATTCAATTGCGCCTGGTGGCCGAGGACAGCAGCGTGCCGTTGCATGAAGGGGACTTCGACCTGGCGATCGACCTGAATGACGGCAGTTATCCCGGGTTGTTGTCCACAACCTTGCTCGACGAGCAGATCTTCCCGGTCTGCGCCCCGAGCCTGCTACGTGGCCGACCACCGCTGCATGGCCCGGCGGGCCTGGTGCACTTTCCGTTGCTGCACGACATCACCGCCTGGCGCGGCAGTTACGAGTACGCGGAATGGGAGTTCTACCTCAATGCCATCGGCTTCGAAGGCGCGGACGTGCGGCGCGGGCATACCTTCAATCGTAATCACCTGACCATCGAAGCGGCGATAGCCGGCATGGGCGTGGCGATTGCGCGGCGCACGTTGCTTAACGATGAACTGGAGCGGGGGACGTTGATTGTGCCGTTCGGGCTGGCGGTGCCCAATCACAAACGCTACGTGCTGCTGTATGCGCCAGGGGCGCTGAGCCATCCGGGCGTGCGTGCGGTGCATGACTGGCTGGTAGAAGAGGCGGGGATTTTCCGCAGTCTGCACCCCCTGGCGGAGCGACAGATGTGAGCAATTGTGACTGGGGAGAGAGGCGACCCAACTCCCGACCTTAACAGCGCTTTTGGTGGTTGTCCGACTTTTTTTGCGAATCCATATTTATCTTTTTTTAGGGGTTGAAATGTTCTTCGCGCAGACCGATTGTGTAAGTAAGAGGTCACGGTGATGACGCCCAAGGGCCAGCCGATGCGCCTCTCGCGAGCTAGCTGAAATAAGGGATGAACTATGCAAATCCAAGTCAACAGTGATAACCATATTCAAAGCAGCATCCGACTGGAGGAGTGGGTACGTACTACCATTGAGAGCACGCTCGAACGTTATGAAGAGGACCTGACACGCGTCGAGGTCCATCTGCGGGACGAGAATGGCGACAAGCCAGGTCCCCATGACATGCGCTGCCAACTGGAAGCGCGGCCAAAAGGCCACCAACCGATTTCTGTCACTCATAAAGCCGACACCCTGGAGCAAGCAATCGACGGTGCGGCGGAAAAACTCGAACATGCGCTTGAGCATCTGTTCGGCAAACTGCGGGGCAAACCACGTGCCGCTTTGGTGCCGTTCGAAAGACCCACTGCCGATGCGCTGCTGGAAGATGAATTTCTCGAGAACGAACAGGCTGCGCAAAACGGCTGAAGCTTGATCCACATTTAACCTTTCCGCTCTCCACCCTTAAAAACGGGCCTGCACATGCAGGCCCGTTTTCGTTTTGCCGATCAATCAACTGATCGTTCCCGAGCCCGCGGATCAGCGGCTCGGCACCCCTCGCATCGCAATCGGACTGTCCGGAACAGTCGATCTCATAGGAACTCTTTTGCGTATGAGAATATTTATCATTAATATTGCGGTCTTGTTGGCCCCATGACTTTCATGCGGCCTCACCTGGTTTCAAGGTCGAACCATGAAAGGCAAAACCCGCACGCTCCCCGTTCCTTATCGATTGGCCGTCACTTCCCGAGTGCTGGCCGCGGTGTTGGGCGGCTATATCGTCGCAGCGCTGGCCAGTGTCAGCTTGAGCTCATGGTTGCCGATGGCCCGGGCCGAAGCGGTGGTGACCGGGATGATGAGCTCTTTTCTGGCCTACCTGATCGCGGTGCTCTGGTGTTTTGCCTGTCGCAGTGCCTGGCGAGCCTGGTTCGGATTGATTGTGGCGAGCCTGCTGCTGGCGGCGGTGTCGGGGTTGGCTAATTGGATGGGCCACGCATGAAAGAGGGATTTCGTCAGGCGATGGCCTGGTTGCACACCTGGGCCGGGTTGACCTTCGGCTGGTTGTTGTTCGCGATTTTCCTGACCGGCACGCTCGCCTATTTCAAGGACGAGATCAGTCACTGGATGCAGCCCGAGATACCGGCGCGTGCGGTGACCTCCGAAGCCAGTCTGACGCTGGCGCAAAACTACCTCCAGCAACACGCGGCCGGCGCCTCGCGCTGGTTGATCGACCTGCCGAGTGCCCGGGAACCGGGTCTGTCAGTGCGCTGGCAACAGACCCCTGCCAAGCCCGGCGAGCGCGGGCAATTCACCGAGAAACTGCTCGACGCGCAAACCGGCAGCGAAGTGCAGGGCCGCGAATCGATGGGCGGCGATTTCTTCTATCGCTTCCACTTCCAGCTGCAAATGCCCTATCCGTGGGGCCGCTGGTTGTCGACCATCGCGGCCATGGTGATGTTCATCGGTTTGATCACCGGGATCATCACCCACAAGAAAATCTTCAAGGACTTCTTCACCTTCCGCCCGCGCAAAGGCCAGCGTTCCTGGCTGGACGGGCACAACGCGGTGGGCGTTCTGGTGTTGCCGTTTCACCTGATGATCACCTACAGCAGCCTGGTGATTTTCATGGCTATGGTGATGCCGGCGAGCATCCTGGCTTCGTACAAAGGCGATCCCCGCGCGTTTTACGCGGAGGTATTCCCGGCCTCCGGCACGCCCGAACTGGCCGGCAAACCGGCGGAACTGGCACCGATGGCGCCGTTGCTGGAGCGGGCGCGCGCGCAGTGGTCGGGCGGCCGGGCGGAACGGCTGACGGTGAACAATCCGGGGGATGCGAATGCTTCGATTGTCGTCTCAAGGGATGATGCAGACCGCGTGATTTATGACGCCAGCAGCGCGGTGACCTTCCACGGCGTGACCGGCCAGCAACTCAGCGCCACGCCACAGCAACCGGTGCCGATGGCCATCGCCGGCAGTTTCTATGGCTTGCACATGGGCCATTTCGCGAGCCCCGTGCTGCGCTGGCTGTACTTCATCTGCGGGTTGGCGAGCACGGCGATGATCGGAACCGGTCTGGTGATCTGGCTCGGCAAGCGTCAGCTCAAACATGTGAAAAGCGGCGTAATGCCCTTCGAACTGCGGCTGGTGGAAGTGCTGAACATTGCCAGCATGTCCGGGCTGGTGGTCGCGGTGGCGGCATTTTTCTGGGCCAATCGGTTGCTGCCGGTGGAGATGGCCACCCGGGCGGAGTGGGAAGTGAACAGCTTCTTCATCGTCTGGGGCTTGAGCGTGGTTCACGCAGTGTTCCGTTGTGGTCGCGCGGCATGGATCGAGCAATTGGCGTTGGCCGCGATGCTGTTCTGCGGGGTGCCGCTGTTGAACGCGCTGACCACGCCGTATCACTTGGGCGTGACGCTGGCTCAAGGTGACTGGACGCTCGCCGGGTTCGATCTGACCTGCCTGGGCAGTGGCCTGTTCCTGGCCTGGGCTGCCTGGAAAATGCAGCACACCCGGCAGACCGTTCGCGTCGCCAAAGAACGCGCCCGATTGATCATGCTTGAGCAAAAGGTGAACTGAATGCTGTTGGCCCTGCTGCTCTGCTACGGCGGTTTCACCGCGCTGTGTTTATCCATGGATCGGCATCACGGCGAACTGCTGGGGTGCCAGCCGTCTGCCCGGCGACGCAAAACGTTCAAGCTGGGCGGCTGGTTGCTGCTGGCAGTTTCGTTATGGGCGGCGGTGGCGAAAACCGGTTGGGGGCTCGGGTTGGTGGAGTGGTTTGCGGTGTTGATGCTCAGCGCCTTGATGCTGGTGTTGTTGATGCCTTATCGCCCGCGACTGGCCCTGGCGTTGGCTGGGTTGAGCCTGCTTGCCAGTCCCGTCGCAGTGTTTGCGCAGTGATGACCAGCGATCCCCCGGAATCCCGCGACGACGAATATCGCGGCGCCCGTGCGCATTTCCTTCAGGTGTTCCTGTCCCAGCGTTCGCAGATGGAAGCGCTGGTGAGCCGGCGTGTCGGCTGCCGCGCGACCGCCGCCGATCTGGTGCAGGACTTGTTTCTGCGTTTCTGGCGGCGTCCGCTGGTGCAGGTCGAGGAACTCAGCACTTACCTGCTGCGTTGCGCCGGCAACATCGCCATCGACCATTTGCGCAGCGAAGGCACGCGGGTGCGGGTCAACGAAGGCTGGATGCCGGATCAACCGGACAGCCAGGGCAGCGAACCACAAGCGGCGCTGGAGGCGGGCAACGACCTGCGTCACGTCGAAGCGGCGTTGCGCGCATTGCCGGAACGTACCCGGCAAATCTTTCTGCTCAACCGCATCCATGGCCGCAAATACGCGGAGATCGCCAAGGCCATGGGCCTGTCCCAAAGCGCCGTGGAAAAACATATGATGCGCGCCCTCGATGCCTGCAAGGCCAGTTTGCGGGAACCGCCAACGCGCACGCCAGGGAAAGCACCGTGAATCAACTCGACCGCGTCACCCCGACGCCCGCTCAAGAGCAGGCTGCACTCGCCTGGCTGAGCCTGTTGCACGACCAACCGAGCAGCGGCGATCAACTCACTTTCAGCCGCTGGCTCCAGGCCGATCCCGCCCACGCCGAGGCTTATGCCCAGGCGCAAGTGCTGTGGGAGTTGAGCGAAATGCCCGCACGAACCCTGGCCGATGAGGACGCTTTCGCCTTGCAGGGTTACCTCAATGCGATGAACCGATCCCGACGCACCGGCGTGCGGCGCTGGTCTGGCGCGCTGGCCATGGCCGCGTGCCTGGTGCTGATGATCGGCATCGGCGCGGGTTGGCAGCCGATGCGCTGGATCGATGATCTGGGGGCGGACTATGTGTCTGCGCCAGGTGAAATTCGCACCGTGACGCTGGCCGATCAGTCGCAAGTGACGCTGGACGCCGACAGCGCCATTGCCGTGGATTTCAGTGGCGGCGAGCGCCACGTTCAGCTGCGTCGCGGTGCCGGATTCTTCAGCGTGACCCACACGGGCGATCCGTTTGTGGTCGACGCTGAAAAGGGCCAGGCCCGGGTGCTCGGCACTCAGTTCGAAGTACGTTTGCAGCCCCATGGTGCGCAGGTCACGGTCCTGTCAGGACGGGTCGGCGTGACAGCGGACAGGCACGCCGAGCAGCAGATTCTGACCGCTGGCCAGCAAGTGGCGTATGGCGAAGGTTCGGCGCAAAAGCTGCGTGTGGTTGACAGTGAAGCGCAACTGGCCTGGCGTCAGGGTTGGCTCAATTACTACAAGGTCACCCTGGCCGATGTGGTGCAGGATCTGGGGCGTTATTACCCGGGGCGGATTGTGCTGCTCAACGATGAACTGGCCGCGCGGCGGGTCAGTGGCAGTTTTCCGAGCAAGGATCCGCAGGCGGTGTTGGGTTCGTTGCAGGGCGTTTTGGGGTTTGAGCAGACCAAGGTGATGGGGCATCTGATTATTTTGCGGTGAGGCTGCCGGCCCCATCGCGGGCAAGCCCGCCCCCCTACAGGTTCGCGCGATCCTTGTAGGAGCGAGGCTTGCCCGCGAAGGCGTCAGGCTTAACGCCACATCACCCCGCAAAAAAATTATTTTTCAAAATTATGATGAGGTAAACCCAACCCCCATCCGTGTAGTGACTGAAACTGCGAGTCATTCGCATCCCGTAGGTTCTACACAGGTCAATGAGCAATGAAGTCCAGGGCAAAACCGGGTTCGGTCAAACAGTGGTTGGGTGCTTCTGCACTGAGTATGTCGGCGTTGGCCTTGCTGCCTTCGAGCGTCGCATCGGCCGCTGAGGCGGGCAATACGCAGCCGCTTACGCCGTTCAGCTTCGCCATCGCTGCCAAACCGCTGCCCCAGGCCTTGAGCGACTTCAGCCGCGTCACCGGAATCAGCGTGGTCTACACCGATGAAGCGCCTTACGGGCTCACCGCCCCGGCGGTCAATGGCCCGTTGAGCGCCGAGCAGGCCCTGCAGCGTTTACTCAGCGGTTCGGGCCTCACCTTCCGCCGTAGCGATGCTCACACCCTGGTGCTTGAACCGCTGCCCAGCGCCGGCACATTGAATCTGGGCACCACCACCATCAACTCGGTGGCCGATCAGTCCATGAGCTATCAGCCGCCGCCCACCAGCTCGGTGATGCGCTCGTCGGCCTTGCTCCAGGACATCCCGCAGACCGTCAACGTCATTCCGGCCCAGGTCATTCGCGATCAGGCGCCGCGCAATCTGGATGATGCGCTGGCCAACGTCAGCGGCATCACTCAGGGCAACACGCTGGCGAGCACCCAGGACTCGGTGATGACCCGCGGTTTCGGCGACAACCGCAACGGCTCGATCATGCGCGACGGCATGCCGATCGTGCAGGGCCGCGGCATGAATGCGACCGTGGACCGGGTCGAAGTCCTCAAGGGACCGGCCTCGCTGCTGTACGGCATCCAGGACCCGGGCGGCGTGGTCAACATGGTCAGCAAGAAACCCGAGCTTGAGCAATACAACGCCCTGACACTGCGCGGTTCGACCTACGGCGACGGTAAAAACGGCAGCGGCGGTGGCCTCGACAGCACCGGCGCACTGGGTGATTCCGGCTTTGCTTACCGTATGGTGCTGGACCACGAAGACGAAGATTACTGGCGCAACTTCGGCACCCACCGCGATACGCTGGTGGCGCCGTCGCTGGCGTGGTTCGGCGAAAGCACCACGCTGTTGTTTTCCTACGAACACCGCGAGTTCCTGACCCCGTTCGACCGCGGCACGGTCATCGATCCGCGCACCAACCATCCGTTGGACATCTCGCGCAATGAACGCCTGGACGAGCCCTTCAACAACATGGAAGGCCGCTCGGACCTTTACCACTTCGAGGCCGATCACGAGCTCAACGACAATTGGAACGCTCATTTCGGCTACAGCTGGAACCGTGAAACCTACGACGCCAGCCAGGTGCGCGTCACCGCCATCGACACCCGACGCGGCACGCTGACCCGCAGCATGGACGGCACTCAAAACGCGATCAGCACCGACCGTTTCACCACCGCCAGCCTCGAAGGCAAGGTGAACGTGTTGGGTATGCAACACGACCTGGTGTTCGGCATCGATGACGAATACCGCAAGATCTACCGCGAAGACCTGATCCGCCAGAAAAGCCTGAGCACCTTCAGCTACGTCAACCCGGTCTATGGCCGCGAAGTCGCCGGCACCACGGTCAGCCCGGCGGACAGTGCGCAGACCGATGAACTGCGCAGCGATTCGATCTTCCTGCAGGACTCGATCCACCTCACCGATCAATGGATTTTCGTCGCAGGCGCACGCTTCCAGGAATACGACCAATACGCCGGCAAAGGCGTGCCGTTCCAGGCCAACACCGACAGCAACGGTCAGAAATGGGTGCCGCGCGCCGGTCTGGTCTATCGGTTCACCGATGAACTGTCGTTCTACGGCAGCTACACCGAATCGTTCAAACCCAACTCAACCATCGCGCCGTTGAGCGGCAGCAGCACCGTGCTCGACGGCAGCGTCGCGCCGGAAGAAGCCAAGTCGTGGGAAATCGGCGCCAAGCTCGACATGCCAGGGCGCGTGACCGGCAACGTCGCGCTGTTCGACATCAAGAAACGCAACGTGCTGGTGGCCAACTCCGAAGGCCCGGTGACGATTTACAGCGCCGCCGGCGAGGTACGCTCCCGGGGTCTTGAAGTGGATTTGAGCGGCCAGCTCAGCGACCGCTGGAGCCTGATCGGCAGCTATGCCTACACCGATGCCGAGGTCACCGAAGACCCGACCTACAAGGGCAAAAAACTGCAAAACGTCGCGAAGAACAGCGGCTCGCTGTCGGCGGTCTACGACTTCGGCACCATTGTGGGCGGCGATCAACTGCGGGTCGGCGCGGGCGCGCGGTATGTTGGCGAGCGGGCGGGTAACGCGGTCAACGATTTCGACCTGCCGAGCTACACCGTGGCCGATGCGTTCGCGACCTACGACACCAAAGTCGAAGGGCAGAAGGTCAAGTTTCAGCTCAACGTGAAGAACCTGTTTGACCGCACCTACTACACCTCGGCGGCGAGCCGGTTCTTTGTGTCGATGGGGGATTCGCGGCAGATCTCGTTGTCCAGCACACTGGAATTCTGATCGCAGACCGCGTAATCGTTCTTCGCGGGCAAGCCTCGCTCCTACACGTTTTACGTTGTCCTTGTAGGAGCGAGGCTTGCCCGCGAAGACGGCATGACGGGCGCTGCAAATGTCGGGACTAACGCAAAAACGCCTGCCGATACTCGCCGGGCGTTCCACCCAAAACCTGCCGAAACCGATTGGTGAAATGGCTCGCACTGGCAAAGCCGCACGCCAATGCAATCTCTCCCAAAGGCTGCGATGTCGAACGCAACAACTCCCGCGCCCGGCCCAGTCTGCGCGCCAACACATACTGATGCGGCGGTAAGCCAAAGCTCTCCCGAAACATCCTCGCAAAGTGATATTCCGACAGCGTACACAACGCCGCCAATTGCCCCAGGCTGATCGCCTCGGCCAATTGATTGTCGATGAACTCCACCAACTGCCGCCGCTGGTGCGCCGCCAATCCGCCTTTTAACCGCAAGCCCTCACGCATCCCGACCTGGCCGAGCAACACGTGGCTGAGCATTTCGTGAGCCAGGCTGCTGGTGAGCAGGCGCTCGCCGGGTTCGTCCCAGCTGAGGGTGAGCATCTGCCGAAAGCGTCGGGCCTGCGCTGGATCGTCAAGGAAAGTGGCTTCGCGCAATTGCAGTTCGCGAGGCTCGCGGTCCAGCAGCGTGACGCAGCCGAGGGCGAATTGTTCGGGGCTGAAATACACATGGGCGAGGCGAATGTCGCCGTTGATCACCCAGCCCGACTGATGCTCGGCCGGCAGGATGCACAGCTTGTCCGGGCCGCCCTTGGTGCCGGGCTGATCGCGGCGGAACGTGCCGGTGCCGCCGGCGATGTAGCACGACAGTGTGTGGTGGCTCGGCGCTTCGTAATCCTGGGCGTCGTGATGGTTGCTCCACAAGGCTGCAGCCATGCCGTCACCGAGCTCGGCGCTTTGCTCCAGACGAGCATTGGGCGAGCGGTTGAGGGCTTGAAAGACTTGCAGGGTATCAAGTGTCCTGTCTCTCAAATATTGTTCCTTTGTGACGGTGCCTGTTGCCGCCATGCTGCGTTGCCGCTCCTCGCCATAGCGGGCCATGACTCGTCGCGGCGCCTTGCCTGACAGCAACAGCCCCTCGTCACAAGAGGAACGTATTTGAGAGGCAGGACACTCGTGCGGGCATGATCGCTTCTCTCCGACGCCTTGCATCCTACTCCGTAGGCCCTGTGCTGCCAGCCTCTGCCACGACAAAAGCGCAAGTTTATGCAAGTGCGCCCACGCTGGGCGCAGGACACTGAGTTCCTATTGAGGAGCCTTAGTCATGAACCTTTCGCTGTATTTATTGACCGTGCTGATCTGGGGCACCACCTGGATTGCCTTGAAATGGCAGTTGGGTGTGGTGGCCATTCCCGTGTCGATCGTTTATCGCTTCGGCCTCGCGGCACTGGTGCTGTTCGTCCTGTTGCTGCTCAGCCGGCGCCTGCAAGTGATGAACCGTCGCGGGCATTTGATCTGTCTGGCACAGGGCTTGTGCCTGTTCTGCATCAATTTCATGTGTTTCCTGACGGCCAGTCAGTGGATTCCCAGCGGGCTGGTCGCCGTGGTGTTTTCCACGGCCACGTTGTGGAACGCACTCAATGCACGGGTGTTCTTCGGCCAGAAAATCGCCCGCAACGTTTTGATGGGCGGTGCGCTGGGCTTGGCCGGGCTTGGCCTGTTGTTCTGGCCTGAGTTGGCCGGCCACACCGCCAGCCCGGAAACCTTGCTCGGCCTGGGCCTGGCATTGCTCGGCACCCTGTGTTTCTCGGCCGGGAACATGCTCTCGAGCCTGCAACAGAAGGCCGGTTTGAAGCCGTTGACCACTAACGCCTGGGGCATGGCGTATGGCGCCGCGATGTTGTCGGTGTGGTGTCTGGTCAGGGGCATTCCGTTCGACATGGAATGGAACGCGCGTTATATCGGCTCGCTGCTGTACCTGGTGATTCCGGGTTCGGTCATCGGCTTCACCGCGTACTTGACGCTGGTCGGGCGTATGGGCCCGGAGCGAGCGGCCTATTGCACCGTGCTGTTCCCGGTCGTGGCGCTGAATGTCTCGGCGTTTGCCGAAGGCTATCAATGGACCGCGCCAGCATTGGTGGGGCTAGTGTTGGTGATGCTTGGCAACGTACTGGTGTTCCGCAAACCCAAGGCGCCGATAGCGCAAGGCAATGGCAAACTCGCCTGAATACGTCGGGGCCGAGTGCGCTTAACGCTCGGTCCGGAGTGCGACGAATATCAGCAGCGGAAGTATGAAGTCGACAATATGCCGGGCCCAGTCCTTGGCATTCCAGGTTTGTGATTCGTCCATGTTGAACCATTCAACGCCGATCACTTGCAGGCAAACGTAGTAGACAAATATGGCGATCAATAATCCGATGATTGAAAACTTCTTGGCCTCATGGAATTCCTCGGCCGGCGCATTCCTGTAATGGAAAAGGTAATAGGCACCAATCAGGCAGAAGGCCGTATAGATCACTTCAAGTGTAATGATGAACCAATAGATTCGGTGGTGGAGCATGGGTGAGGTGATTGCCCGGTAGTTCAGGTTGATGTTTTCCCGGGTGGTGTCCATGCTCAGAATATGACTGACGTACTCATAGTTGGATGCGTAGTCGGTGAAGTTGCTGTACATCACCAGCAGGCCAAAAAAGCTTATATAAGTCATTAGTGCCAGCTTGCTGTATCTGATGATCTTGTCGGTAGTAATACTGTTCAAGGCTAGAGTGCTCCATCACTGTTTTCCGTGGGTCGGATAAGTGGTGGTGAGTGTATAGCGCTTGAACTATTTTAGTGGGCTGACTGAATTGCAAGTTATGTAAGGAGCGGGCAGAGACTTTATAAGTCTCTGCCCGTTTTAGTTAGCCTTTCCACACTTGCGGGTTGACCAGGTCTTGCGGGCGCTCGCCCAGCAGTGCGCTGCGCAGGTTAGCCAACGCACGGTTGGCCATGGCCTCGCGGGTTTCATGGGTGGCGGAGCCGATGTGCGGCAACGTCACCGCGTTTTTCAGCTGGAACAACGGCGACTCGGCCAATGGTTCTTTCTCGTAGACGTCCAGCCCGGCGCCGCGAATGCGGTTGTTTTGCAGCGCTTCGATCAGGGCGGGCTCATCCACGACCGGACCGCGCGCGATGTTGACCAGGATGGCGCTCGGCTTCATCAGGGCCAGTTCGCGGTGGCTGATCAAGTGCCGGGTTTTCTCGCTGAGCGGTACCACCAGGCAAACGAAATCGGCTTCGGCCAGCAGTTCGTCAAGGCTGCGAAATTGCGCGCCGAGTTCTTGCTCCAGCTGAGTCTTGCGGCTGTTGCCGCTGTAGAGGATCGGCATGTTGAAGCCCAGTCGCCCGCGACGGGCAATGGCCGCACCGATGTTGCCCATGCCGACGATGCCCAGGGTTTTGCCGTGTACATCGCAGCCAAACAGCGGTGCGCCGACGGTGGCTTGCCATTGTCCGGCCTTGGTCCAGGCATCGAGCTCGGCGACGCGGCGGGCGCTGCTCATGAGCAGGGCGAAGGCCAGGTCGGCGGTGCTTTCGGTGAGGACATCCGGCGTGTTGGTCAGCATGATCCCGCGTTCGTTGAAGTAGGCGACGTCGTAGTTGTCGTAGCCGACGGAGACGCTGGAGACGACTTCGAGTCTGGCGGCGTTTTCCAGTTGTGCGCGGCCAAGTTTGCGGCCGACACCGATCAGGCCGTGGGCGTGGGGCAGCGCTTCGTTGAACTGGGCGTTGATGTCGCCGTTTTTCGGGTTGGGGACGATGACGTCGAAGTCTTGCTGGAGGCGCTCGACCATTTCCGGGGTGACGCGGCTGAAGGCGAGGACGGTCTTTTTCATGGGAGGAGGGCTCGTCGGGGCTTGGTGAATGCCAAGCACGCTAACATTCTTCCCCGTTGTTGCGCGAGTCCGCGGATTGCCCGGGAGTTTCTGTGGGCGCTGGCCTGTCAGCGATGGCGGCCTTCGGGCCGACCATGTTGTGGTTGACCGGGTACATATCCATTCCTGCGGTTACGGCGGCTGGCGGTTTCGCCCTTACGGCGACTCACTTTTTTTTCAAACGCCAAAAAAAAGTAAGCAAAAAAAGGCTCGCCCCAAACGTCCGGCCCCTCGCCTGGGCTCGGCGTTCCTTCGCTCCGGTATCCATCCGGGGACACTGCCCTCCGGTCTGCTTCGCGACGACCTACATGCAGCGTGTTCGACTGCGTCGAACGGCGCTGCGCGCCACTCCCCGGATGAACACCTCCACTCAGCCTCCCGACGGGGCGGGTGGATCAAGATCAAGAGCTGCAGGCGAGCTAACGCTCGGCCTGATGAGTGGTGAGAATCAAAAGCTGTACGCTGAGTTCTTGTAGGAGCGAGGCTTGCCCGCGAAGGCGGCCTGACAGCCGACCAATCTTTTTTGCAGGTACCCACCAATCCATTGTGGGAGCGAGCCTGCTCGCGAAGGCTGTTTAACATTCGACATTGAAGTCGTCTGACTCACCGCTTTCGCGAGCAGGCTCGCTCCCACAGGGAAACAGTTCACACCGGAGGATCAGCTATGTGGCGCAGGGTTGGGTACGGCGACGTTATCGAGCATCCGGTTTGCGGCCAGTTCAGCCAGCATGACGATCTGTTGAATGGCCATTGCCTTGTGCCGGTGCGGGCCTTCCAGATAGTCCGCGAAGTCGCTCGCCATCACGCTGGCCTGGGCCAATGACTCGCAGGTGTGGGCCAGCAGGTCTTCGTCTTTGATGTCCGGTGCGATCACAAACATGGTGCTGGGTTTGCGGATGGCTGGGGATTTGAGGGCGGCGGGGTTGAGGTAGTGATCCAACGCGCGTTCGGCGGCGTCGTTGAGTTTTTTGGAATCGAGGGATTCGTAAGGGGAAACGTCGTCGGTTTTCGGAGGGTTCGGTGTTTCTTTGATCATAAAAAGTTACTCGAAATGGGATTAATCGAGCTGCCATTTTCGTTTCCAAGCGAAGGGGTGGCAGCCATGCGCGGTTTGGAAAACCGATATCCCATCAAAACCGGCAGACCCGAAGGTCTCCCGCGCACAGCCGCCATAACAAGGAATTGCGGGCAGAAAAAAGCGCCGCAGTATGCCATGTGCTGTGATGGGAATCAGGTTTCCAAGCCTGGCCGCTGATTTTGCAGCGACCCACAAAGCCTACCCATTTCCCGTCTGACCCAACAACCGACAGAACCCGTCGGAAACATTCCCCAAAATCACTGCGTCTGTAGGACCGTGAAATCAGTTCGCCACCCGAGCCCCACCCAGACTCCCACTCAATTCATACGCCACCAATTCCGCCTGATGCGCCGCCAATATCTCCGGCAACGACCCGCGCAAGTACTCGACCCAGGTCTTGATCTTCGCGTCCAGGTACTGGCGCGACGGGTAGATCGCATACAGGTTCAGTTCCTGCGAGCGGTAGTTCGGCATTACTCGCACCAGCGTGCCGTTGCGCAGGCCTTCAATCGCCGCGTACACCGGCAACACGCCGACGCCCATGCCGCTGATGATTGCGGTTTTCATCGCGTCAGCCGAGTTCACCAGGAACGGCGAGCTGTTGATGGTGACCATTTCCTGGCCTTCCGGGCCGTCAAAAGTCCATTTCTCCAGCGGGATCACCGGGCTCACCAGGCGCAGGCACGCGTGGTTAAGCAAGTCGCTGGGCTTGTGCGCGCAGCCGTTGGCTTTCACATACGCCGGCGAGGCGCAGACGATGCTGTAGGTGATGCCCAGGCGCTGGGAGACGAACCCTGAGTCCGGCAGTTCGCTGGCGAGCACGATGGACACGTCGTACCCCTCGTCGAGCAGGTCCGGCACGCGGTTGGCCATGGTCAGGTCGAAGGTCACGTCGGGGTGGGTCTTGCGGTAGCGGGCGATGGCGTCGATCACGAAGTGCTGACCGATGCCGGTCATGGTGTGCACTTTGAGCTGCCCGGCCGGGCGCGCGTGGGCGTCGCTGGCCTCGGCTTCAGCCTCTTCGACGTAGGCCAGGATCTGCTCGCAGCGCAATAGATAGCGTTTGCCGGCCTCGGTCAGGGCGATGCGACGGGTGGTGCGGTTGAGCAGGCGGGTTTGCAGGTGGGCTTCCAGGTTGGAGACCGCGCGCGAGACGTTGGCCGTGGTGGTGTCCAGTTGCACGGCGGCGGCGGTGAAGCTGCCGGCCTCGGCCACGTAACTGAAGGCGCGCATGTTTTGCAAAGTGTCCATGGGGTGCTCTCGGGTGCGATGGCAAATTGTGACACAAGGTTTCAGAGTCTGAGACCCCGACCAAGGGATTATCGCGTTAACGGTAACAAAGATTCACAGGATTCCCAGCTTATCGCCGTACAGGCCGCCCCCTAGAATTGCGCCGGTCATTGTAGGAGCGAGGCTCGCCCGCGAAGGCGGCGTGACAGTCACCAACGATGTCGCCGCCTTCGCGGGTAAGCCTCGCTCCTACAGGACCTCGTACGCCCCTTCTCTCAGGAAATCGCAGCAGTGCCGCGTCGCATCAACAGAGCGCTTCAGACGCTCAGTGTTCTGGCTTTATCCCTGACCCTCGGCGGCTGCATCGGAACCGGAGGAATTGCCCCGCAGGGCAAGGCACTGGCGGCCAATTCACTGGCCACCGACGACGCCATCCAGAGCGCCGCGCAGGACGTTCACTGGCCCACCGCACAATGGTGGCAGGCCTATGGCGACCCGCAATTGAACCGCTGGATCGACCTCGCCGTACAAGGCAGCCCGACCATGGCCATGGCCGCCGCGCGGGTGCGGCAGGCCAGGTCCATGGCCGGCATCGCCGAGTCTGCCGAGTCGTTGCAGATTAATGGCGAATCCACCCTCAAGCGTCACAACTGGCCGACCGATCAGTTTTACGGGCCGGGCGAGTTGGCCAACACGACCACCTGGGACAACAACGCTGCACTGGGTTTCAGCTACGCCCTCGACCTTTGGGGCCGCGAAAGCAACGCCACCGAGCGCGCCGTGGACATGGCGCACATGACGGCCGCCGAAGCGCGTCTGGCGCAACTCGAATTGCAGAACAATATCGTGCGCGCCTACATCGAACTGTCGCTGCATTACGCGCAACGGGACATTGTCGAGGCGACCCTGAAACAGCAGCAGCAAATTCTCGATCTGGCGCAAAAACGCTTGAACGGCGGCATCGGCACCCATTTCGATGTCAGTCAGGCTGAAACGCCGCTGCCGGAAACCCATCGCCAGATCGACGCGCTGGACGAGGAAATCGCCCTGAGCCGTAACCAACTGGCCGCTCTGGCGGGGAAAGGTCCAGGCGAGGGCGCGCAGTTGCAACGGCCCACGCTGTCGTTGGCCGCGCCGCTGAAACTGCCGTCGTCATTGCCCGCGCAATTGCTCGGTCAACGTCCGGACGTGGTCGCCAGCCGCTGGCAAGTGGCGGCCCAGGCGCGGGGCATCGATGTCGCCCACGCCGGTTTCTACCCCAACGTCGATCTGGTCGGCAGCCTCGGCTACATGGCCACTGGCGGTGGGGCGATGGAGTTTTTGACCGGCAAGAAACTCAACTACAGCGTCGGCCCGGCGATCTCGTTGCCGATCTTCGACGGCGGGCGCTTGCGTTCGGAGCTGGGCGAAGCCTCGGCCGGGTATGACATCGCCGTGGCCAAGTACAACCAGACGCTGGTCAACGCGCTGAAAAACATCTCCGACCAGTTGATCCGCCGCGAGTCCATGGACAAGCAGCAAACCTTCGCCGCCGAGTCGGTGGCCGCTGCGCAGAAGACTTATGACATCGCGATGGTCGCCTGGCAGCGCGGGCTCACCGACTACCTCAACGTGCTCAATGCCCAAACCTTGTTGTTCAAGCAGCAGCAGGTCCAGCAGCAGGTTCAGGCCGCACGCCTGAGTGCCCACGCCGAATTGGTGACAGCGCTGGGTGGCGGGCTGGGTGCAGGAAATGATGTGCCGAAGGACAGCCAGACCCAGGCACCGAAAACCCCGGCCCTTTTAAAGAGCCTCTCGAATTGAACACGATGTTCCAGGTACATCCGCATTTGTGGCGAGGGAGCTCGCTCCCGCTTGAGTGCGCAGCACTCACAACATGTGAGGTGGCTGCCCGAATATTGGGGCCGCTACGCAGCCCGGCGCGAGCAAGCTCGCTCGCCACAGAATCTCTTTTGCCTCACGTGCTTCCAGGATACTCATGACTCCCTCGCCCGCACCTCTGCGCTGGCTGTATTCCCTTGAATGGCGCCGGGGTTTCTTCGACTGGGCACGCAGCGACGGCGTGACCTGGGTCTACATTTTCAAAGTGCTGTTCGCCGCGTTCCTCACCCTGTGGCTGGCGATGCGTCTGGAGTTGCCGCAACCGCGCACGGCGATGATCACCGTGTTCATCGTCATGCAACCGCAAAGCGGCCAGGTGTTCGCCAAGAGTTTTTACCGCTTTCTCGGCACGCTGGCCGGGTCAGCGGTGATGGTCGCGTTGATTGCCTTGTTCGCCCAGAACACCGAACTGTTCCTCGGCTCGCTGGCGATCTGGGTCGGCCTCTGCTCGGCCGGCGCGGCGCGTTATCGCAATTTTCGCGCCTACGGTTTCGTGCTCGCCGGGTACACCGCCGCGATGGTCGGTTTGCCCGCGTTGGCCCACCCGGACGGCGCGTTCATGGCCGCGGTCTGGCGGGTGTTGGAGATCTCGCTGGGGATTCTTTGCGCCACCGTGGTCAGCGCCGCGATCCTTCCGCAAACCGCCAGCGCGGCGATGCGCAACGCCTTGTATCAGCGCTTTGGTGTGTTCGCCTTGTTCGTTACCGATGGCTTGCGCGGTCGCAGCAAACCCGAGGCTTTCGAAGCCAGTAACGTGCGCTTTATTGCCGAGGCCGTCGGGCTGGAAGGGCTGCGTAGCGTCACCGTGTTCGAAGACCCGCACATGCGTCGACGCAACGGACGACTGAGTCGCTTGAACAGCGAATTCATGGGCATCACTACGCGCTTCAACGCCTTGCACCAATTGCTCGAACGCTTGCGCAGCAGCGGCGCTGACCACGTGGTGGCGGCGATCAAACCGGGGTTGCAGGACCTGGCGGAATTGCTCGATGGCTTCAGCGGTCGCGCCTTGACCAGCCCCGATGCCGCACGCCTGGCCAGCGCCTTGGCGACTTACAAGGAAAACTTGCCGGCGCGGGTTCGCAGCCTGCGGGCGACCTTTCAGGAAAGTGGTCCGAGCGACGCCGAGCAGCTCGATTTTCATACCGCCTACGAACTGCTCTATCGCTTCGTCGACGAGTTGCACAGTTATGCACAGACCCACGCTTCACTGGCCGATCACAGCCATGCGCGCGAGCAATGGGACGAACCGTTCACCCCGCAAACCAACTGGATGGCCTCGGCGGCGTCGGGGATACGGGCGGCGTTCATTCTGGTGGTGCTGGGCAGTTATTGGGTGGCGACGGCGTGGCCGAGCGGGGCGACCATGACGCTGATCGCTGCGGCTACCGTCGGTCTGTCTGCGGCGACACCGAACCCGAAACGCATGGCGTTCCAGATGGCCTGCGGCACATTCCTCGGGGCACTGATCGGCTTCGTCGAGATGTTTTTCATCTTCCCGTGGATCGACGGTTTTCCCTTGCTGTGCGTGATGCTCGCGCCGGTGATCGTGCTCGGTTCGTTCCTCACGTCGCGGCCGCAATATGCCGGTGTCGGCCTCGGGTTGCTGATCTTCTTCAGCACCGGTTCGGTGCCGGACAACCTCACCGTCTACAACCCTTACGCGTTCATCAACGACTACATCGCCATGGTGCTCGGCATGCTGGTGTGCGCGGCGGCCGGGGCGATCATTCTGCCGCCGAACAGCCGCTGGTTGTGGCGCCGGCTCGAGCAAGATTTGCGTGGGCAAGTGGTGTATGCGATCAGCGGCAAGCTCAAGGGCCTGGCTTCGAGTTTCGAAAGCCGCACCCGGGACTTGCTGCATCAGGCTTACGGCCTCGCGGTGGGTCAGCCGCAGGTGCAACGGGATTTGCTGCGCTGGATGTTCGTGGTGCTGGAAGTCGGCCACGCGATCATCGAGTTGCGCAAGGAACAGGCGATTCTGCCGGTGCATCCGGCCTACGCCGAATCCCAGCCGTGGCGCCAGGCAATCCGCGTGATGGGCCGCTCGCTGGTGCGGCTATTTCTGCAACCGAGCCCGAGCAATCTGGAGCGCGGCCTGATCGCGGTCGACCATGCCATCAGCCGCGTGCAAGCCACCGACGAACCGTTCGCGCCGCACTTCGATACCTCCGCGTTGCGGCGGGTGAAGAGCTATTTGCACTTCATCCGCACCTCGCTGCTGGACCCGCAATCACCGCTCGCCGCCTACGCCGGGACCCGGCCCCAAGGACTTGAACATGCCTCGTGAAATCGCCTTCCACGGTGTGTATATGCCCACCATGACGCTGATGTTTTTCATCGCCGCGGCGCTGGCCTGGGCGCTGGACCGGTTCCTGTCCGGGTTCGATCTGTACCGTTTCTTCTGGCACCCGGCGCTGCTGCGCCTGAGCCTGTTTACCTGTCTGTTCGGCGCTCTGGCGCTGACGATCTACCGTTGACTCTCTATTTCTGAAGAAGGCCCTGATGAAAAAGCTTTTCAGCCTGCTCGCCACGTTGCTGGTACTGGCCCTCGCGATATGGATCGGCCGGACCCTTTGGGTGCATTACATGGACACGCCGTGGACCCGCGACGGCCGGGTGCGCGCCGACATCATCAACGTTGCCGCCGACGTCACCGGGGAAGTGGTGGACGTGCCGGTGCGCGACAACCAGCAAGTGAAGAAGGGCGATCTGCTGATGCGCATCGACCCCGAGCACTACCGCATCGCGGTCAAACAGGCGCAGGCCCTGGTGGCCTCGCGCAAGTCGACGTGGGAGATGCGCAAGGTCAACGCCCATCGCCGCGCCGACATGGACGCCTTGGTGATATCGAAGGAAAACCGCGACGACGCCAGCAACATCGCCGACTCGGCCCTGGCCGATTACCAGCATGCCCAGGCACAACTGGAAGCGGCTGAACTGAACCTCAAACGCACCGAGGTCCGTGCTGCGGTGGACGGCTATGTCACCAACCTCAACGTGCATCGCGGTGACTACGCGCGCATCGGCGAAGCGAAAATGGCTGTGGTCGATATGAACTCATTCTGGGTGTATGGCTTCTTCGAAGAAACCAAACTGCCGCATGTGCGGGTGGGCGATAAGGCCGACATGCAGTTGATGAGCGGCGAGGTGTTGAAGGGGCATGTGGAAAGCATCTCCCGTGGCATCTACGACCGGGACAACCCGGAGAGCCGCGAGCTGATTGCGGATGTGAACCCGACGTTCAACTGGGTGCGCCTGGCGCAGCGAGTGCCGGTGCGGATTCACATTGATGAAGTGCCGGAAGGTGTTCTTTTGGCGGCGGGGATTACGTGCACGGTCGTGGTTAACTGACTCGGTCCGTCAGGCATAAGACAAAGGCTCAGCCCTTGCAAAACGTCTCATGCAAATGTCGCCAAACCACCTTGCCACCGGCCTGTTTCTCAAACACTACTGTCGAGCGGCGATCCGAGTGCAGGCCCGTCGCATCGGTCTGCTGCTCGCGATAACCCACCACCGCGCCACCGTCGTACAGTGCAATACCCCGCAACTCGCTGAGCTCGATCCTGAAGCCAAGCTTCTTCCCGCCGGCCAGCAAGAACAACTCGCTCAACGCTTCGAAATCCAGCACCCGGCCGAGGGGCGAGATCATGGAAAACTGTGGTGAAAACCGGCTCAGCAGTTGTTCAAGTGCCGAGTCGTCTCGTTCTTCGGCCAGCCATTGTTCGATGGCGACGTGGGCCTGGATGACTTCGTCGAAGTAGTCGGTGTAGTCGGTCATGGTTGTTTCCTGAGTTTTTGCAGCGTCTGGTCTGACGTCTTCGCGGGCAAGCCTGGGCAAATATTGCGAACGACGCGAGCCTGTAGGCGCGAGGCTTGCCCGCGAAAAACGATAACGCAGTCCTACAGTTGCCCCCTAAGCCCGAACCGCTTCATCAACCCCGCCTCCAGCAACCCTTTAGGCAGCAACCCCGCCAACAACGGCAACGCCCGGCTGCCGTTGCCCAGACGAATCAGGCGCGGAGGTTTGCGCTGCTGCACAGCCTTGAGCAAACCACCGGCAAACTCCTTGGCCGGGGTCGGTTTATCCTGAGAGGCCTTGGCCCGCGCACGAATACCTTCGCGCAAGGGAAACCACGGCGATTGCTCGGTGATTAACTGCTCCGCCTCATGCCCGGCATTCTTGGCGAAGCTGGATTCGATGGCGCCCGGCTGTACTTCCATCACATGGATACCGAACGGCGCCAGCTCCATGCGCAATGCATCGCTCAAGGCATGGACAGCGGCTTTCGAGGCGCAATACGCGCCGGCAAACGGTGTGACCAACACCCCGGAAACGCTGCCGATGTTTACCACGATCCCTTTGGCCCGACGCAACACCGGGAACAGCGCGCGGGTCACGCCAACAATCGCGAACACATTGGTTTCGAATTGGCGCTGCATCGCCGGCACACCGCCGTCGAGCAGCGGCCCCATGGCGCCATAGCCGGCGTTGTTGATCAGCACATCGAGGCCGCCATGTTGCTGGTTGATCCGCTCGCTCAACTGTTCCAGCGCCGCGCCGTCGTTGACGTCCAGCTGTATGGCCGTGAATCCGGCGGCGGCCAACGCGGCCACATCTTCAGCCTTGCGGGCGCTGGCCCAGACTTCGTATCCGGCCCCTTTGAACACATCGGCGAGGGCGCGGCCGATGCCGCTGGAACAACCGGTAATCAATGCAACGGGCATGGCGCGGTCCTTGTGCAAAAAGAAGTAGGGGGATCAGTCGGAGAAACTACCCTGCAAACGCTCGGCGCGAAACTCCAGGGTTTGCGGGCGATAGCCAGGGCGCAGCGGCGGCAGGGGCAAGCAGTCTTCCCAGGTGGCGCCGGCTTGCAATTCGCCGGGGCCGCGATAGCGCGGGGCGGTGTATTGATTGTCGGCCAGATTGACCGTATCGCCCGGCGCATACGCGGCGACACGCCAGCGCAACTCGGTCAGCGGCACGTCGTTGCCGTTGTTCATGGTCAGTTTCAACGGCCGGTCTGCCGGGCAGTGTTCCGGCGCGTAGGTGATGCGCAACTCCAGGCGCGCCAGTTGCTTGACCTCGCGGTTGTCCATCCAGATCACCCACGTGGCCACCAGACCCAGGCCGATGGCGGCCGCCACCGAGACGGGCAAGGCCTTGGCCGGGTAGCGCAGCAACAGGATCAGCCAGGTAATAACCAGCAAGACGCCGATGAACATGTTTGAACGCTCCTTGAACTCATGGCCACCATCCTACCGAAGGGCTGAGGGAATGGACATTGCGCGTTCCAATGGGATGCGGAGCATCCTGGGCTGAACTCCCACGCAGAGCGTGGTAACGAACAAAAAAGCCCCCGACCAACCCGCTGCGGATAGGGAAAACGCAGCGGACTGGACGGGGGCTTTTGTTTTACTGAACGCTTACTGCGCGATGGTTTTCACCGACACGCCGCGTTCGATCGGGGTGGAGCGACCGTAGATATCTTCGAACCGCTCGATATCGTCTTCACCCAGGTAGCTGCCCGATTGCACTTCGATGATCTCGAGTGGAATCTTGCCCGGGTTGCGCAGGCGGTGAACCGAGGCGATCGGGATGTAGGTCGACTGGTTCTCGCAGAGCAGGAACACGTTTTCGTCGCAGGTCACTTCCGCCGTGCCGCTGACCACGATCCAGTGTTCGGCGCGGTGATGGTGCATTTGCAGGGACAGGCACGCGCCCGGCTTGACCGAGATGTGCTTGACCTGGAAACGGCCGCCCATGTCCACCGAGTCGTAGGAGCCCCACGGACGATAGACTTCGCAGTGGTTCTGGGTCTCGCTGCCGCCCTGCTCGTTGAGGGTGTTGACCATCTGTTTCACGCCTTGGACCTTGTCCTTGTGGGCGATCATCATGGCGTCCTTGGTTTCGACGACCACGATGTTTTCCAGGCCGATCACCGACACCAGTTTGCCGTTGCCGTGGATCATGCAGTTCTTGCTGTCCTGAATGACCACGTCGCCTTTGGTGACGTTACCGTTGGCGTCTTTTTCGTTCACTTCCCACAGCGACGACCAGCAACCGACATCGCTCCAGCCGGCGGTCAGCGGTACGACGCAGGCGCGCTGGGTTTTTTCCATGACCGAGTAATCGATGGAATTGTCCGGGCAGCAGGCGAAAGTCGCCTCGTCGATGGTGACGGTGTCGGCATCCTGTTCGCTGCGTTCAAGCGTCAGCAGGCAGGTGTCGTAGATGTCTGGATCGTGTTTTTTCAGCTCTTCCAGGAAGCGGCTGGCACGGAACAGGAACATGCCGCTGTTCCAGAAGTAACCGCCGGACTGGACGAACTCGGTGGCGCGCTTGACGTCCGGTTTTTCGACGAAGTGCGAGACGCGGCTGACGCCTTCGGGTAGCAGGGAGTCAGCGGTCGATTTGATATAGCCGTAGCCGGTTTCCGGTTTGGTGGCCGGAACGCCGAACAGCACCATTTCGCCGTTTTCGGCAGCGACGGTGGCCAGGGCCAGCGCACGTTGCAAGGCTTTCTGGTCGTCCAGCACGTGGTCGGCCGGCAGCACCAGCATCAACTCGTCGCGACCTTCATTGACCAGCATCATCGCGGTCAGGGCCACGGCCGGCGCCGTGTTGCGGCCGAACGGTTCCATCAGGATGCGCTGGGTTTCCAGTTTACGGTTGCTCAGCTGCTCGTTGACGATGAAGCGGTGGTCTTTGTTGCAAACCACGATCGGGGTGTCCATGCCTTCAAACACCAGGCGTTCCAGGGTTTGCTGGAACAGCGTGTGTTCGCCGGTCAGGGCGAGGAACTGTTTAGGGAATTGCTTACGCGAAAGCGGCCAAAGACGTGAGCCGCTACCACCTGACAAGATCACCGGAATCATGTTGTTACTCCTTGAAAATCGTATGGGTCAGAGCTACTGCGTTCTGTCGTTTCACTCTTGTTCTTATTCCGTGTCCCGACTGGCACTGCGGTTCAATGTGGGAGCGAGCCTGCTCGCGAAGGCGGCGTATCAGTCGACATCAATGTTGAAAGTCAGACCGCTATCGCGAGCAGGCTCGATCCCACAAGGGAACAGCGTCAGTCAGGCAAAATGTTTAGCGCGTCGAAACCGGGCGTTTTACCCAGACTGGCGACAGGCTGCTGCCTTTACCGGTGACGTACAGCACGGCGGCTTCACCGCGTTCCAGGGCAACCGGTTTCACGTCGCCGACTTTGGTCGCGCCGTCGTACAGGGCCAGGCTGACTTTGACCGGGTTGATTTCACGTTCGCCACGGCCCTTGGCCGCTACGGATGGAACCACTTCGGTCTTGCCGTCAGCGGTTTTCAGGGTCAGGGCCTTGTCGCTGAGGTTCTGCACGCGAACCAGGGATTTCTGCTTGTTCTTGAACGGCGGCTCTTCGATCAGTTGCGGCGCGCCGCTGGCGTTGTTGACCAGGGTGTAATAGTGATCACCGGCCAGTTTCACCGGCAGGGTCTGGCTGCCGACCTTGGCGCTGTAGTCGCCGCCCGGCATGAAGCTGAAGTCGGTGCTGGACAGCGGCGCGACTTCGGCCAGGTTGGTGCTGCCGACGGTGGCGCTGACTTCAGCGTTACCGGCGTTGTAGACACGGACGAAGCTCGAACCTTTCGGTGCAGTCGGGCCGTAGAGTGCAGCGTCGCCAGCAAAGGCGGACATCGACAACACGCTCATGCCAGCAACAAGTGCGAAGGTCTTGGCGAGACGGCGAGGAGTAGTAGTGAAAGTCATGGTAGTACCTCTCTCTTTCAGTTTTGCGCCCGGTCGGGCGTCTCGGATTTAGTGTTTGCGGCTACGTTTTGTTGGCGGGCGCCGGCTTCTTTGAGCTCTGCGACCCACTGCGGGTCGGCGTCGCCTATTTCGTTGTTCACAGGCAGATAACGTTCAGGGAACTCCCAGATCAGCACCTGTGGCGGGCTGTTCTTGAAAGCATCACTTTTCAGGTAGCTGAGCATGGGCAGAATCGGGCCGTGGCCGTCTTCGGCGTAATTGACCACGTCGCTGTTCAGCGCTTGTTTCAGCGCCCCGACGAAGTTCCAGTTAGGGTTGGCGCTGTAGCTGGTGCCGATCAGGGCCACCGGCACTTCGGTGTTGGCGAACAGCGCGTCATCACCGGCAGGCTGGTCTTGCGCGACCACGGTGTTGCGCTTTTGCAACGGCTCGGTCTTCGGCATCAGGTTTTCGAACAGCGGGTCCAGCGGCAGGAACAACCGCAGGTCGCCCTTGTGCGTGACCTTCTCCGCAGGTTCGGTGACGAAGCGTTGCGGCTCGCCACTGAGCGGGGTTTTCTCGGCAATGGTTTTGGCCAGGGTCTCGGCGGCGATTTGCGCGCCTTCCGGGGTCCAGTGGGTGTCGGTGCGCAGGAACACTTGCTCGCCGTCCAGCTTGGCTTTGAGCATCGGGCCGAACAGGTCAGGCGCGATGATCTTGTTGGCTGCCACGCGAGCGTGGAAGTCTTCATAGAGGTTGGCGTGAATGCTCGAAGGTTTCACTGCGCCCAGGTGTTCCGGGTACAGGCGAGTCTTGGCCGGCACAATCGCCATCACCAGTTTCACGCCTTTGGCCTTGAGTTCCTGGCGTACGCCTTCTACGAGCGCGTAGTTGCCTTGCAGGTTCAACTCTTCGTTGACGATCGGGTTGAATTCTTCATCGCTGTACAGCCATTGATCGCGGCCGAGCACAACGCCCGGACGACCTTCGTTGAACAGTTTGAAATCCAGCGCGGCCCAAAGGTTGGTGCCCAGGCGCTTGATCGGGAACTCCTCGTCGTAGTGCGTTTCCACAGCCTTGGCCCAGCGGCCATTGAGCACCGTCGCATCGGCGTTGGTGCTGAAGCCGAAGAAGCTGCGCGTCGACCACAGGCCCAGCACCAGCAGGGTCACCATGAACAGGGCGATGTAGAAGATACGTAATGAGCGGGTCATGGTCAGATCCCTCAGAACTGGAAGTAAAGGAACGGCGAGAAGCTTTGCGCCGAGAGTTTGAAAATCGAGGCGATGAACAGCACCAGTACCAGCGTGCGCATCACGTAGCGGGACCAGTCCGCGGTCCAGTAGGCCGGTTGCACGGTGGCTTCAACGCCAACGGTGTAGCCAGGCTCGTGGATGCTGGTCGGGTTGTCGCCCGGTACGGCTTTGATCATTCCAGGCGTGGCAGCGGCCGGGCCATCGGCCTCGACGTTGACCACAGGCTTGGTCTTCTCAGGCGGCAGGTTGCTGTAGAAATCGCGGATGCCGAAGAACGCCAGGGTCATGTAAGCCACGACCAGGGTCGCCACTTGCAGGCCGGTGAGGCTGGCCGCGTTGAGTTCCGACAACGACCATTCGCCGAAGCTGAACATCGCGCCGTACATGCGACCGGCGACGTGCAGGTTTTCCGAACGGAAGATCACCCAGCCCATGACCACGAGCAGGAAAGTCAGGGCCCAGCGGATCGGGTTGATGCTGCGTGGCGAGGTGTTCAGGCCCAGGGCCTTTTCGATCGCCAGCCACATGCCGTGCCACGCACCCCAGATGATGTAGGTGATGTTCGCGCCGTGCCACAGACCACCGAGCAGCATGGTCAGGAACAGGTTGCGATAGGTCATCAGCGTGCCTTTACGGTTACCGCCGAGGGTGATGTACAGATAGTCACGCAACCAGGTCGACAGGCTGATGTGCCAGCGACGCCAGAACTCGGTGATCGACTGGCTGATGTACGGCTGCTTGAAGTTTTCCATGAAGCGGAAACCCATCATCAAGCCCAGGCCGATGGCCATGTCGCTGTAGCCGGAGAAGTCGAAATACAACTGCGCGGTGTAGGCGAGGGCGCCCAGCCAGGCGTCGCCCGTGGTCGGGTTCTGCAAGGCAAAGCAATGGTCGGCCACCACCGCGAGGGTGTCGGCGATAAAGACCTTCTTGATGAAACCCTGCATGAACCGCGTGGCACCTTCGGAGAACTTGTCGAGGGTGTGGGTGCGATTGTTGAACTGGTCGGCGAGGTCGCGAAAACGCAACACCGGGCCGGCGATCAAGTGCGGGAAGATCGCCACGAATGCGGCAAAGTCGATCAGATTGCGGGTCGCCGGGGTGTCTCCCCGATAGACGTCGATGATGTAGCTGATGGACTCGAAGATGTAGAACGAGATCCCGATCGGCAACAGCACGTGGGTCAGGATGAACGGCGACAGACCGACCGACGTCATCATCGCGTTGATGCTGTCGACGCCGAAGTTGGCGTACTTGAAGTAGCCGAGGATGCACAGGTCGACGGCCACGCCCAGCAGCAACCAGCGTTGTGCCGGTTTGGTCCGAACGCCTGCGGCACCGACTTTGAGGCCGATCCAGTAGTTCCACAACGTGACGGCTGCGAACAGCGCAAGGAAGTCCACACGCCACCAGGCATAGAACACGTAGCTGGCGAGCAGCAGCAGCAGGTTGCGATAGCGTATTCCGCTCAAGTAGTACATGCCGAGAAAGATCGGCAGGAACAAAAACAGGAACACGTTGGATGAAAATACCATCCCGGTCTCTCCATGTTTAACCAACAGTCAAGGGCCAACGGCCCCCCCAAACCCCCCATCAAAATCCAGAGGGCATTACTCAAATCTCAAACCTGACACTGACCCTCTGTAGGAGTGAGCCTGCTCGCGATGAGGGCGTGTCAGTCGACATGAATGTTGAATGTCAGGCCGCAATCGCGAGCAGGCTCACTCCTACAAGGTTTTGTGCTTTGGCTACGAACCTTTTTTGCCTTTCTCGTTGGCCGGGTCGTAGACCTTGGTCAGGTCACCCCCGAGGCGGAAGGTCTTGAACGGCTGCATCTCGTGTTTTTTCTCGAGCACATCCGGCGAGCAGGTGTAGAGCGTGCAGAACGGTTCGAGCCAGGCGAATTTCGAGTCGACCTTGAGGTCGGTCATGTCCTGTTCCTTGCCGTTCTTTTTCTCGAACTCGTCCGGGTCTTTAACCCCCGACAACACCCGGTCACCCAGGCGTTTCAGCGCGCCGTTGTTTTCCTGACGCAAGTCCACACCGTTGACCTGAGCGAAACTGGCGATCATCGCGAGCGGCGGCAGGGCGTAGTTGTGGTAGGCGAGGGCGCGTTGCTGGCGCTTGAGTTCGTTGGGCAGGAAGCCCTGGGCGTCAATCTGATTGGCGCCGACTTTGTATTCCTTCACTGCCCAGTCGAACAGGTCGCGACGGTTGGTGGCGATGGACGTTGCCATCACCGACCAGGCGGACCAGTACGAGTGGTTGTTGGTTTTTTCCAGCGGCAGGTTGTCCCAATCGCTGACCACCTGATCCGCCATTTTGCTGAACCAGGCTTCGATCAACTGCGACTCTTGCTGATGGTTGGCCAGCGGTTGCGAATCGGAGAACTTCAGGCGAATGTAAGCCGACGCCATGCTGCCCAATGCCCATTTGCGCATGGACTTGCCGGTGTGGTTGAAGTCCTTGGACATCAACGCATCGGACTTGGCCCAGGCGGTCAACCAATTCAGGGTGCATTCCAGTTGTTCCGGACGACCGTCACGCATGTACTGCATCACGCGCTTGCTGGTGCCGCGCTCCATCTTGGTGATGTCGGCGGTGGTGTCGCGGAAGGCTTTTTCCGAGGCCTCGTTCAGGGTCGAACGGGCCTTGTCGGAGCCTTCATACTTGCTGCGAAATTGCAGTGAGCCGGTGTACGGCGTCGGCATCGCATCACAGCCTTCGCTCTTGTCGCCGGTTTTGACTTTTTCAATCGGCGCGAAGTAACCCTGTGGCGGGCGCAGTGGCGCGGCGGCCTGGGTGGCGCCGGCGAACATCGCCAACGTCAGCAGGGAGGGCGCGAGTAACTTTTTCAAAGTTCGGGTTTGCATGCATGTCATAAGAGGTTGCCTCATTGCCCGGCTTGAGCGGTACGCTGCCCAGCGCCAGGGAATACATTGCGTTTGCAGATTTTCGCTTCGACTTTCTGTGGCGTGGCACCTGCTTCAGGGCCCTGGATTTCGACGGCCAGCACATTCTGCGTGGCCCAGTCTTCGTCCGTGCGCAACTCAAAGGCAAAGCGCCCGTCGGTGTCGGAAGTTTCCGGTTTTTCGATTTTGATGTCCTCGTGGCGACCGTTCATGTACCAGAGGGTGGCTTGCAAAGTTTTCACCGATGGATCGGCGAAGCGGATGTCGACCTGGTGACTGCCGTTTTGCAGGTTCAGGTTCTTGCTGTTGACCATTAATTCGTTCTTGCCCGGTTTCAACGTGGTGCTGCCGGTCATCTGTGCATCCTTTCCTTCGCAACCGTTGTCCAGCAGCGCCATCATCTGGCGGTAGATGGTTTCCTGGTCGAGGCGATAGAGCGGCGAGAATTCCCAGATCAGAATCTTCGGCGGCTTGGTCTGGAACTCTTCGCTGCCCAGGTACTGCAGCATCGAACCTTCTAGGCCACCGCCGGGGAACGCCACGTTGAGGATGTCGGCGCCGATGGCCTCTTCGAGGAAACCGGCGAAGTTGTAGTTCTTGCCACTGTGGCTGGTGCCGACCAGGGTGATCTCGGGATTGCCGGAGTCACTGAACAGGTCGCCGTCGGCCGCTTCGCCCTTGGGCTCGGTGGTGAACTGATCCATGTACTGGATCGCGTAGCTGGTGCCACAGAGTTGACCGGCCATGTTGTGTAATGTTCCGGTCTTGCCCATGCGACCCGACTTATGGCTCTCGAATTCGCGCTTGGGAATGTCAGCGAACTCAGGCAGTTGCTTGATTTTCTCGCCGACGATTTTCGCCGTGCGCTGGGCGCCATACGGCGTCCAGTGTTGGTCGCCGCGGAAGTAGAAGTCGTGGGCCGGCAGGGTGTCGGGCAGCGATTCGTTGGTCAGCGGCGACAGGTCCGGAACCACGTAGCCCATGGCGGCGAAACGACCGAGCATGGTCTTGTAGTTCTTCAGCGCCTTGTCGAAATCGTATTTGGCTTTTTCTTCCGGATTCAGTTTGTTGCGGTTCACCAGACCACGGGTGGGCTGGTAAACGATGACCAGTTCCACGCCTTTGCTCTTGAACGCATCGTGCAGCTCTTTCATGCGTTTGTAGCCGGCGGGGGTGGTGTCGAATTCGGTGCGCAAGTCTTCCTGGGTCCGGAACAGCCAGTCGCCCTGAGCCTGCACCAGCGTGGTGAAGTTCTGCTGATAACGCGTGGTGTAGTTCTTCGCGTCATGGGCTTCGGGGCACAGGTTGCAGCACGGTTCGGCGCTGAAGCTCGGCGGACTTACTTTACTGGCAGCTTCATCGGCACGGACGCCGGCGCTGGCCGCGAGAATGCCGGCGGTCAGGGCCGACAGGCTGAGTAATTTGATCAAGTGTGGGTGCATAAAATTATCCTCAGTCCTGCATTTCGGTCTGGCGTTCGACAGGGTCGATCAGCACGGCTTTCTGCTGGCGCACCAGCAGGTCGAGAATTTCATCCTGGCGCTCGCCAAGGATTCCGTTGAAGCTGATGCCGCTGGATTTGGTCGGGGCGAGCATGGATACGCGATACAACTCGACGCTCAGCGGCGAGTCGATGGACAGCGGTCCGCTGCCGTTGCCGGCCAGTTCGCCACCGACGATGATCAGCGACACCTGGGCGTCGAACGGGTCGAGCTTGATGTCCCGGTCGGTGTCGCTCAGGTCTTTGATGTGGCCGTAGACGCCGGTCAGGCCGTTGGCCATGGCGAGGTTTTCGTAGAGGCGGATGTTCACGCTGTTACGAATACGGATGCCGTGGCGGCGATTGCTGATCACCTTGTTGCCCCACAGCAGGTTGTCAGCACTCTCGTAGAGGGTGATGCCGTCGGTGTGGTTCTTGTAGATCTCGTTGTAGGCGATGACGTTGTTCACGCTGTTACGGTCAATCACCATGCCCGACAACTTGTTGTCGTAGCTGCGGTTGTTGAAGATGAAACTGTCGTTGACCTCACGGGAAATAATGATCCCGTGCTTCTTCTTGGTCCCGAATACGGTGTTGTCCGCGATGATCAGTCCGTGGGAACGGTCATGCGGGTCAATGCCGTAGACGATGTTGTCTTTGTAAGTGTTGCCCTTGACCACGAAGTCGCGGGTCTCGTAGCAGTAGAAGCCGTACCACATGTCCGAGAACTCGGAGCCGACGATCCAGCCGGTCGGTTCAGGACGCTTGAGCACCTTGGCCATGTTCGGCGTGTACTGGGAAATACTCACGCCGTAAGACTTACTGTTGGCGTAGCCGAAACTGGCGATCTTGCTGTTGGCGATGTAGGTCTGGGTGCCGCCCCAGGACAGCAGGAACGGACGGAATTCCTTCGGCGACTTGAAGGCCGCCGGGCCGTTTGCCTTCTCGCTCCAGCCAGTGATTTTGGTATCACGCACAAACAGCTGGCCGTCGTTGACCAGGAACGAACCGGACTCTTGGGACAGGCGCAGTTCCTGGGTCTGCTTGTCGATTTCCAGGATGCCTTTCTCACCTACCACGATCGGCAACTTCGCCAGGAACACACCCGGCGAGGTTTCGCTGAAGTACTGCTTGGGCAGTTTCTTGGCCAGATCCTTGAGGTTCATGTAGCCGTCGTCGACGAAGATCGCCTGTGGGATGCCGTGCTGACGCACCACCCACTCGGCCATCTTGTTATCGCCGCCGATGAAGTCCTTCAGGGCGTTCTCCTGCATCATCCGGCGCACGCTGATTTTGCCGGCCTTGGTGCGCACGACTTTCGCGGCGATGGCTTCGGCGGTGTAGCCGGAGGTGTCCGGCAGTTTCGGCGCAGCCAGTTCCAGCGGCTCGGTCGGCGCGCTGTTGACGGTGTAGGTCTTGGCCTGTTGCAGCCCCTTGGCAATGGTCGCCGGCTGCCCTTTCTGCGCGGGCGCTACCGGCTCCGCAGTGGCGAAGGCCGCCGAGCTGGCCAGCAGCATCGCGCCGGCCAGCAAGGTCAACGAGCCTCTCTTCGGACTGTTCATGTCAGGAACTCCCTTCGCGGTTCGCATCAGAAGCGCCAGATCACGTCGATAAACGCGCGGTGCATGTACGAGTCGACGCCTTTGCCATACGCATCGCCCGGCTTGAACACACCGCCACGCAAGCGCACGAGGGCCGAAGGCTCATCGATCGACTGACTCAGGGAGGCCGGCAGCAGGCCTTGCTTGAAGTACTTGGTGACGACCACGTCCATTTCCTGGCCGAGGTCTTTGTTGCCATCTTCCAGCGGCAGGGACGTGCTGGAGAGCACGGCGCCGGTCACGTCATCGGTGTCGTTCTGCACGGCGTTGATGCCGTTGCTGCCGACCGGCTTGTTGCCGTCGACACGCCAGAATTTGTGGTAGATCACGCTGGCGTCGTATTCGTCGTTGAGCATCCACGAACCGAACAGCGTAGCGGTCTGCATGTTGTTCATTTCGCCACGGAAGGCTTCGCCGAAACGGTGAACCCGCGAACGGGTACCGGTGTAGTTCGAGCGATTGCTTTCCAGGCCGTTCTGTTCGTAATCGGCGCTGGCGCGGGCATAGGCTGCACCGACTTGCCATTGCGGATCGAGGCGCAGACGCACGCCCAGGTCAGTGGCCCAGCCATCGACGTTGCCGCTGGTCTTGGCTTGTGCCGGCGGAGTGCCGTCGGCGTTCAGCGGATTGACCGTGTCGCGGTCGCCGCTCATGCCAGTGACGCTGCCCCAGTAATTGACGGTGTTGGTGTTGCGCCAGTTGTAGGCATCGCTGTCGGCGGTCAGGCCGATCCAGCTGATGTCGCCGTTCTCTTTCTTGTCCAGAGAATCGGCCGGAACACCAGGTTGCGGATAGTCAAGCTTGCCGTCATCGTGGGTGTGATGACCACGAATGCCGACCCAGTTGCCCGGCGTCCACTGATACGCCGCATCGGCGTAAGCGTGCAGGCGATCCTTGTCTTTCGGGGCCAGCTCGGTGAGGTCGGTGCGGTATTCGCTGAAGCGTTCGGCCACACCGGCGTTGGCACGCAACAGGGTGGTGTCGAAGGTCCAGTTCAGGGCTTCGATGTTGGTGTCGCGCCATTGGCCGTCGTCGTTGCGCAGGCGCTGGCGACCGAGCTTGAGGATCTCGCCAGGGTACGGCGTCAGGCCGCTGTAGCCGACCCAGAACTCGCGCATCGCCAGGTAGTTTTTCTTGCTCTTGCGATCACCGTTGTCGGTGGTCTGGGTGCCGTCGCTGTCGGACTGCTGCAGCGTGTCGGTCTCGATGATGTCGGTGGACGTCACGGCCTGACCCATGGCGTAGCCGCTCCACGCGCCGCTCTCGCCGTAGATCCATGGACGCAGGTCGAGGCCGACGCCGTTGACGTCGCCGCCGCTTGCGGTGCCCAGATCGGTGTCGTCTTGGGACTGGCCGGTGATTTTCACATCAAGGCCGTAGTTTTTGCTTTCAGTCAGGGCCGCCAGGGTCGGGCACGACCACAACAGGGCGAACGACAGGCCAATACCGGCCTTCACGAATGGATTCAGCTTCATAGGGATTCCTCGCCGTCTTCTTCTTGCAGGGCATGCAGTTCCAGCGTGTTCTGGCTCAAGGCACCACGAACGTCCTGTTCTTGTTTCAACAGGCGTTTGGCCTCGGCGAGCTGGGCAGGCGGCAGTTGGGCTTCGAGTGTTTGCGCAAGCTCGGTGGCTTGCGGGGTGTTCTGCGTCTTGGCCAATTGGCTGAAGACGTAAGCGTTAAGCGGGTCGGGCTTGGTGCCCTTGCCTTGGGAAAACAGTTGGGCAATGGCGAAGTCGGCGCTGTTCTGGCCGTTGCGCGCAGCCTTGAGCAGGTGGTCCAGCGCTTTCTGCGAATAGACCTGGCCCAGGTAACCGCGACGGTAGATCTGGCCGAGGTAGTAATCGGCGGCCACTTCTCGGTCGACGGCTTTCTTGAAGTGTTCTTCGGCAGCCTTCGCGTCGGCCGGCACCATTTTGCCTTCGTAATAGAGCTTGCCCAGCAACAGTTCGGCGCGCGGCTGGTCGGCGGCGCGGCCGTTGTCCAGATACTTCATCATCGTGTCGACGTCGCCCAGTTCCGGGAAGTCGTAGAGCAATTGTGCGAGGCTGACCCAGGAAGCGGGGTAGCCCGGAGCGATGCCTTCGAGCAGCGACTGAGCGGTTTTCTCGTCGGTCTTGCCCAGGCTCGCATCGCCCAATACGCGAGCCACACTGTCCACGCGTTGAGCGGTGACCGTGCCGCGAGCGTGAGCGGCTTGCATCTGCTTGATCAGCTCGGCCTGTTGCTCAGGCTTGGCCTGTTTCTGATAGACCGTGGCCAGTTCGACGTAGCAGATGTCGGTGGTGTTCAACGCCGCTTTGCAGATGGTTTCCACTTCGTCCAGGTGCTGGTCGTAAGTGCCCTGGGTGCGATAGAGCAGCACTTGAGCCAGGCCCGCTTCCGGTTTGCCCTCGGCGCGCCATTGGCTGATCTGCTGCTGGGCGTTGACGTTGGGGAAACTGTGCGGGTATTGCAGGTACAGCATCGCCAGCGGGATCAGGGTGTTGCCTTCGCCAGCGGCCGAGGCTTTTTTCAACAGGCCTTCGGCTTCGTGCTGTTCGGCTTCGGTGGAGCCGGGTTTGGCCACCAGCAGACGACCCAGGCGAGCCTGGGCCCGCGGCGAGACGCTGGCCGCGGCGCGATAAGTCGCCTCGGCCTGTTTGATCTGCGCCGGGTCACGGCTATCGACCTGGATATCGGCCAGGCCAACCTGTGCTTCGCTGTAGCCCAGGTCTGCCAGTTGCTGGTAATTCTGCGCCGCCAGCGCGGTGTCACCGCGCTTGAGGGCTTCGTTAGCCAGACGTTGGTCTGGAAGGCCGGCACAACCGGCCAGAGCAATTGCCATGGCCAGGGTCAGCGGGACCGGCAGGATTCTGAGTGGGCTAGTCACGGGCATGTCCTCTGCTTAAATACCGGCGGCCATGGCTTTGTCGATCAGCCAGTTCAGGTTCGGACCACGGGTGCTGTTCACTTCAACCGGGCGACCGGCGAACTTGCTGTCGAGTGGCTCGTCAGGCTGGATCAGCACGCGGATGTCCGAGGAAAGGTCGGCGCTTTTCAGGCTGGTGCTGCTGACGATCTTGCCGCTGCGGGTTTTGTCTTCACCGGCGATCTGGAAGCTGACCGTGTTGCCTGGCAGCACATCGCCGAACTGGCGATAGGAGAAGCGCGCTTCAACATTGGCTTCGCTGTTGCGCGGCACCAGTTGGAAGATCACGTCGCCTTTGCTGGCGTACTGACCGTCGGCGACCAGTTGCTGGGCCACGGTGCAATCGCACGGCGAGGTCAGGGTGCCGGTCATTTGCTTGCCGAACAGTTCTTCAACCTTGGCCGGTTGCAGTTGGTTGTCGTCCAGATGGCCCTTGAGTACGTCGAGCATGCTGGTGCTGAACGTTGCGAGCGGCGCGCCTTTGGCAGCAACGCCGTCAGCCTTGATCAGGCTCTGTACGGTGCCGTCGCGGGGCATGGTGATGTTCATGCCTGCCACGCTGACCAGGCCCGCCTGGGCGTGGCTGACGAAGTACATGCCGTACACCGACTTGAAGATGAAACCGAACGCTGCGAGGCCGACGATGAAAATCGCCAGGCTGAAGGTCACGGCGCGCAGACGACCGAACGCGGTCATGCCGTGGCCGCCGTCCTTCATCTTGCGCGCCTTGGTGAAGTTGTCGCGCTGCAGGGTGGCCAGCACTTCACCCATGCTGACGATGTCGCCGGCCAGGTGCGAGGTGATCAGGTGACGCAGGGTGGAAATATCCTGGGGTTCCAGGTTCTGGAACTGACAACCGATGCGGCCGGTCTGGCGGTCGACGGAGCGGATCAGCAATTCCACGTCCATGGCCAGACCGAGGTTATCGATGACGAATTGCAGGCGCGCCTTGTACACATCGCCGGTTTTCAGCGGCAGCTGACCGGCGTTGAAGGCCAGGCCGCCAGCGGAGAGGTCGATCACTCGAGCTTCTACCGGGGTCCGGTCGGGACCGAAGAAACGCAGCTTGGCCGGGATTTTCACTCGGGCGTGTTGGCGCTGGGCTTCTGACTCATGCACTACGTTGGCGTTGACGGCGGTATTCATAGGGGCGTTTTCCTGGTTAATTCAATAAGGGGGCGGTCAGACCATCATCAGCAGCACGGCAACAAAGATGCTGCCGGCGGAGAAGGTCATGGTCCGAGACGACCAGGTGTTGAACCAACGTTGAAAGCTGGCGAGGTCACGGGTCAGGGAAGTGGGCTGGCGAGTCCAGGACTGTTGGTCGAGGCGGAAGAACACGTAGATCTTCACCAGCGCGCCGACGATCTGGTTGTAATAGAGAATCGCCGGGTAGGCCGGGCCGATCCGGTGACCGGACAACGACAGCAGCACGGTCAGGATCAGGCGGGTAATGCCGATCCACAGCAGGTACACCAGGATGAACGCGGTGCCGTACTTGAAGCTGGCGATCAGCGCGACCGTCAAGCCCAGCAACGAGGTCCACATCGACACGCGCTGATCGAACAGCACCACCGAGGTGAACAGGCCGAGGCGTTTAACCCCCAGGCCCAGGGCGCGGGCGTTCTGGCGCAGGTTGTTGCCGTACCAGCGGAACATCAGTTTGCGACTGGCCTTGATGAAGCTTTTTTCCGGCGGATGCTCCACGGTGTGGATCGCGGCGTCCGGCACGTAGAACGTGTCGTAGCCCAGGCGCATCAGGCTGAACCAGCTCGACTTGTCGTCACCGGTCAGGAACTTGAAGCGGCCCAGGCGCCAGTGTTGCAGCGAGTCGCTTTCCACGTCGGCGATGAAGTCCGGGTTGGTGACCACGGTTGCGCGAAACACCGACATCCGGCCGGTCATGGTCAGTACGCGCTTGGACAAGGCCATCGAGCACATGTTGATGTGGCGCTGGGCGAATCGCAGTTTGTGCCATTCGCTCATGATGTAGCCGCCGCGCACTTCGCAGAACTCGTTGGTGGTCAGGCCGCCGACATTGCCGAACAGCTGGAACCACGGCACGGTCTTGAGCACGGTGCCCTCGGCGAGCACGGTGTCGCCATCGATCACTGCAACCACTGCGCGGTCGTCCGGCAGGTGGCGGGAGATGGCGCGGAAACCGTAGGCCAGGCCATCACGCTTGCCGGTGCCGGGAATGCGCACGAAGTCGAGCTTGACCCGATCCGGCGGATTCATCTTCGTCCAAAGGCTTTTCACCAGCTTTTCATCGGACATTTCGACGATGGAGCAGACCATGGTGGTCGGCAGGCCGCAGTCGATCGCTTCGCGAATGACGGAGGCGTAGACCTGGGCGGTGGTCAGCGCGTCGATACGGAAGCTGGTGACCATCAAGAAAACATGGGACGGGTTTGCCGCGTCACCCAGCTTGCGCACTTTGCGCCGCAGGTGCGGGTAGACCACGTACAGAAACAGCATCCCGCGCACAAAGTGCGTGGCGCCCATCGAGTAGCGCCAGATGCCGATGAAACCGATGAGGAAGATAAAATCCTTCGAATCGGAATCGAATGTGGACGCAGGCAACGCCATGGCGATGCCCATCAATAAACTTAGGTAAAACAGCCAACCGGCGGCCTGAAGTAGGCCGTGCTTTAGCCTGTGCATAATCTGCATCCGTCTCTATCTCGGGCGAGCCTGTGGGGTGGCCCGATGGGGTTAAGGCAGGCATAAAAAACCGTAGGAGCGAGGCTTGCCCGCGAACGCGGTGTGCCTGACACACCGCGTTGCCTGGTTCGCCGGCAAGCCTGGCTCCTACAGGAGCGAGGCGGTGTACCTGACACATCAAGTCGTCTGGTTCGCCGGCAAGCCTGGCTCCTACAGGGAACGGCTTGTTACCAGCAGATGCCTTCGGTACGACCGCTGACGCTGGTGGCTTTGGACATGAAGCCAACCAGGTCGACGACTTGCTTGCCGTGTGGAGCGTTCTGCGCCAGGGCGCGGAATTTCTCGTCACGGTTGCCGAGGATGATCACGTCGGAGTTGGCGATCACGTCGTCAAAGTCAGCGTTGAGCAAGGACGAGACGTGAGGGATCTTCGACTCGATGTAATCCTTGTTCGCGCCGTGGACACGGGCGTATTCGACGTTGCTGTCGTAGATGCTCAGGTCGTAGCCCTTGCCGATCAGCATTTCCGCCAGATCTACCAGCGGGCTTTCGCGCAGGTCATCGGTGCCGGCCTTGAAGCTCAGGCCCAGCAGGGCGACTTTGCGTTTGTCGTGGCTGGAAACGATGTCGAAGGCGTTCTGCACCTGGGACTCGTTACTGCGCATCAGCGAGTTCAGCAGCGGTGCTTCCACGTCCAGCGAGCCGGCGCGGTAGGTCAGGGCGCGAACGTCCTTCGGCAGGCAAGAGCCGCCGAACGCGAAGCCAGGACGCATGTAGTACTGGGACAGGTTCAGCGTCTTGTCCTGGCAGACCACCTCCATCACTTCACGGCCATCGACGCCGACAGCCTTGGCGATGTTGCCGATCTCGTTGGCGAAGGTCACCTTGGTGGCGTGCCACACGTTGCAGGTGTACTTGATCATCTCGGCGACAGCGATGTCCTTGCGGATGATCGGTGCGTCGAGCTCTTCGTACAGCGATTGCAGAACGTCGCCCGAGGCCTTGTCGAACTCGCCGATGACGGTCATTGGCGGCAGGTCGTAATCGGCGATCGCGGTGCTTTCACGCAGGAACTCAGGGTTCACTGCAACGCCGAAGTCGACACCGGCTTTCTTGCCGGAGCAGTCTTCGAGGATCGGGATGACAACGTTTGCGACAGTGCCCGGCAGCACGGTGCTGCGAACCACGATGGTGTGGCGGGTGGTCTTGTCGCGCAGGACAAAACCGATCTCGCGGCACACCGCTTCGATGTAGTTCAGTTCCAGGTCGCCGTTCTTCTTGCTCGGCGTACCGACGCAGATCATCGACAGGTCGGTGTCGCGAATCGCTTCGGCGAAGTTGGTCGTGCCGCGCAATTTGCCCGTCTCGATACCCTTCTTCAGCAGTTCGCCCAGACCCGGTTCAACGATCGGCGAACGGCCGGCGTTGATCATATCGATTTTGTCTTTGGCAACATCGACGCCAACGACGTCATGGCCCCGTGCAGACAGGCAACCGGCACATACTGCGCCGACGTAACCCAAACCAAATATGCTGATGCGCATCGCAATTACCTCTGTGTTTATCAAGCCATTACATGGCCGGAGTTAATGGTGTTCATCGTTATAGTGCACTCGCAAGTGCGGCCTTACGGGCGCCGCAGTGCCGCGTGCAGGCATACAAAGTTCCGAGTGTCTAAATAAGTGCACTCAAGATGTGCGCAACTAGGCCTTATTATTCTGATATGCCCTGTTATGCAGCCGATCTTCTAATCAGAGGACCGTGTGCAAAGGTCTTGCGCGCTCAATGCCAGGCAATAAGCCCGTAAATCAAGCGGTTGGGTGCTCAGGTGAGCACGTTTATAGGGGCGCAGCCTTGGCCTTGAAGGGGATATTGATAAGCGTATCTCCTGTCCTGTATGTGTTGCCCAAATTAGAGGTCCGGTCTGCAGAAGTTAATGTGACAACTTCGCTATGTGACGCTCTTCTCTGCGTAAGTTATCTCGTACATGCATCGAGAAAATCGTTACCGGTGGTATGAGCTACGCATTTGGACATAGTTCCGGCCCGCCCATCGCCGATTCTGAAATTTCTTGAAATATTGGGAAAGATGGCACTGCTCTCAGATTGATAGCACTTGCCGTTTGGCCCTTTATATATAGGCTTATTATCGAGTCAGATAGTTTTGTGCCACTACTGATAAAAAATTTCAGTGCCACTACTGAAAAAAAACATCAAAGTCGAGTGAAACTAAAGTTAGAAAATCAGGCGATGGATTTCTGGCGCCAATAAGTCGGCGAACAAGGCGGGGAATTGTTGGACGATCAGACGTCGACGCACGACGATTTTTTGCCGTCGTGCGCCGGTCAGGTGCTTACTCTGGCGCGTGATCGCGCAGGAACACCAGATGGTCCGGTTTAGACTGTTCGGCGCTGTAGCGATAGCCTTGAACGTCAAAGTTTTTGAGGTCTGCCGGGTCGTTGACGCGCTCTTCAATGACAAAACGACTCATCATTCCGCGCGCTTTTTTCGCGTAGAAGCTGATGATCTTGTATTGGCCGTTCTTAAGGTCCTTGAAGTCGGTATTAATAATGCGTGCGTTAAGGGCACTGCGTTTGACCGCCGAGAAGTACTCGTTGGAGGCCAGGTTCAACAACACGTCGTCGCCCTGATCGGCCAGGGCTTCGTTCAGCCATTCGCTGATCCGGGTGCCCCAGAACGCGTACAGGTCCTTGCCACGGGCATTCGCCAGTTTGGTGCCCATCTCCAGACGATACGGTTGCATCAGGTCCAGAGGACGCAGCAGGCCGTACAGGCCTGAGAGCATGCGCAAGTGCTGTTGCGCGTAATCGAAATCGGCTTCGCTGAAAGTTTGTGCGTTGAGGCCGGTGTAAACGTCACCCTTGAAGGCGAGCAATGCCTGCTTGGCGTTTTCCGGTGTGAACGCTGGCGTCCAGCTGCCGAAACGCGCGGCGTTGAGGCCGCCGATCTTGTCGGAGACGTGCATCAACTCACTGATCTGCGCGGGCGTCAGGTCGCGCAGTTGCATGATCAATTCCTGGGAGTGGTCCAGGTATTGCGGCTGGGTGAAGCGCTGGGTCGCCGGCGGTGTTTCGTAGTCGAGGGTCTTGGCGGGGGAAATCACCATCAGCATGAAGTCGTCTCCTTTAATCGTGGGGGCGATTCTAGGGGGTTGGACCGGTTGACTCCAGCTATCAAGTCCATAGGTGATCGGTGGTGTTGCACAAACCCTGCAGGAGCAAGGCTTGCCCGCGAAGGCGGTGTGCCAGTTACCGGTGATGCCAACTGACACACCGCCTTCGCGGGCAAGCCTCGCTCCTACGGGGGTCAGTGCGGCTGCGGGAATATGGGCAGGATCAGCTATAGTGCCGCGCGGGTTTTGTTATGGAGACATCCCATTGCGTATCGTTTTTCTATTATCGGCCTGGCTATTGAGCTTTGGTGCCATGGCGGCGCCGGGCGATGTGGCGACGCTTGATCGCAGCACCTGGCCGGAAAAGCTCAGCAGCCCGACGCTGTTCGACGTGGCATCACGCGCCGAAATCCTCATGTTTTCGCGGGTGCTGCTGGCGAGCGAGTCGCTGGATGAAGCGAGCCTGGCCCAGCGTCTGGGCCTGCGCAAGATTAATCTGGAGGCCGTCAACAACCTGCGCCAGCGCCTGTGGCAGCGACTGCTGACCAACTACAACTTCGCCCAGCAGAGCTGCGATCAGGATGCCTCCTTCTGTTTCCTCGTCGAGGACATGGACACCCTGCGCCAGCAAGCGGCCAAGTTTCAGGTCAGCGACGACAGCTATTACATCAAGTGGTCGGAGCCGAGCCGGTTGTTCCACGCCCAGTATCTGGATGAGCAACTGCGCAAGGCGGCCCTGTTTCCGCAGAGCAGCAGCGAAGTCGATCGTTTTGGTGACTATGAGCGCAACGGCGAAGAGATGCATGACCGGCTGTTTTTGCTGACGTTCGACAGCGCCGCCAATATCACGCCGGACAACACCGGCTGGGTCACCGAGTACCTGCGCAAGTCGAACATGAGCGGCACCTTCTTCGTCCTGGGCAAAGACATTCAGGCGCGTCTGGCCGAGCGCTCGGTGGCCAGTCTGCAAGCGACCTATTCAACGCAGTGCATTGGCGTGCAAGGCTGGGAGTTTCGCTCCCACAGCCACTGGCAGGACTGGCAGGACTCGGTGCGCCGCAGCGTCGAGCTGGTCAAAAGCAAACTGCCGGAGAATTACGTGCCGCTGTTCCGTCCGCCCGATGGCCAGCGTCGTTCTGACGCCGAAGGCTTCTTCAAGGCTCAGGGTTTGCAGGTGGCACTGTGGGACATCGATGCCCAGGATGGCGCCGGCAAGCTCAAGGGCAACCCGAGCGCCCAGCGCGTGTTGACGCTGATGCTGCTATGGCGACATGGGGTGATCAACTTCAATGTGAAGCAGGATGCGGTGAAAACGGCGATGCCCTGGCTCATCACGCAAACGGCGCAAAGCGGGATCGGTTGGGAGGACTGTCAGGACGCGTTTCGCTGAAACCGTAAAAAGCCCGGAATCATTGGGGAGGAGGGCGCGGCGGGGTGATTTTCGAGCAGATTTCGATGCAGGCGGACTTCCGACTTTAACGGGGTGATGGCCATCCGCCTAGTGCTATTGGTCACTCTGAAAAATAAACTTCAAAAAAACGTCAAAGTACTTTTTTCTGTCATGGGTTTTGGAGTATTACGAAGACAGACCGCCGAAACCTGCAACACAGGTGGCGTCTTCCAAGACCCTACTTGTTCGCAGTTCACTTGAATCCTCGCAGGTGAATTCGGTGGCCACTTCGAGGCGCAGCACTGTCACGGTATTGCGTCGAATGGCTCCCACAAAGGTGACCGAGTATGGATGATCACGGACGTAGTTCTTCCTCCAACCAGCCAATCCTTTATGTACTCGATACCAACGTATTGATTCACGATCCAAACGCCCTGCTTAATTTCGAAGAACACCACGTTGCCATCCCGATGACCGTGCTTGAGGAGCTGGACAAGCTCAAGAGCGGGCATCACAGCGTGGCCGCAGAATGCCGTCAGGCGATTCGCCTGATCGACAAGACCCTGGGCGATGCCAGCCCCGAAGACGTCGAGCTCGGTGTGCCGATCCAGCGCGGCAAGAGTGGGCCCAAGGGTTTGCTGTCAATTCTGATGAGCAAGCGTGCCGAACCGAACATCATTCTTCCCGAACACCTGAACGACAACATCATCATCAACCAGTTGATCGACCTGCACGCGCGCGAGCCGAAACTGCCCGTGGTGCTGGTCACCAAAGACATCAACATGCGCCTCAAGGCCCGGGCGTGCGGGATCGCGGCCGAGGACTACAGCACCGACCAACTGGTCGATGATGTGTCGCTGCTACCCAACGGTTATCACAACATGGACGGCTCCTTCTGGGACAGGGTGAGGAATGTCGAAACCCGTCAGGATCACGGTCGCACCTGGCATCAGGTGCAATTGATCGACAACCTGCCGGCCGTCCACATCAACGAGTTCATCATTGACGAACAGGGCTTCGTCGGCTGGATCAAGGAGATAGAGGAAGACCGGCTGCTGATCCTTGACCTGCACCAGGAACCGCTGCTGCACCAGGAAGCGTGGGGCCTTAAACCCCGTGACATCTATCAGAGCCTGGCGCTATACGCCTTGCTTGACCCGGACATCCACCTGGTCAACCTGTCGGGTGCTGCCGGCTCCGGTAAAACCATCCTGGCCCTGGCGGCGGCGATCGAGCAGACCATGGTCAGCAAGCGCTACCGCCGGATCATCGCGACGCGCAGCGTGCAGGGCCTGGACCAGGAAATCGGTTTCCTGCCCGGCACCGAAGCGGAAAAAATGGAGCCTTGGCTGGGCGCCATCACCGACAACCTTGAAGCCTTGCACATGGATGACGAAAACACCCATGGCAGCGTCGATTACATCCTCAGCAAAGTGCCGTTGCAGTTCAAATCCCTCAACTACATTCGAGGCCGCAGCTTCCAGCAGAGTCTGATCCTGATTGATGAATGCCAGAACCTGACACCGCACCAGATGAAAACCATCATCACCCGTGCCGGCGCCGGTTCCAAAGTGGTGTGCCTGGGCAACCTGGCGCAGATCGACACCCCTTACCTGTCCGCGACCAGCTCCGGATTGACATACCTGACCGAACGCTTCAAGGATTTCCCCAACGGTGTACACATCACCCTGCAAGGGGTGCCACGTTCGATTCTGGCCGAATACGCCGAAACGCATTTGTAACTACGTCACCAGAACCGGGCGGCCCCAAAAGCCGCCCGGTTTTTTTATGCCCAACACAAATCCCCTTGCAGGAGCGAGGCTTGCCCGCGAAGACGACCGCACATTCAACATCAATCTGTCTGACACGCCGCCTTCGCGGGCAAGCCTCGCTCCTGCAAGGGCCATTCATCCAATAATCAAACGTGCGGAAATTTGACCCACAGGTTTACAATCGACGCTCCTGATCAGGAGTAAACCTGTGCTGACTCATCTCGATTCCCAAGGTCGCGCCAATATGGTCGACGTCACCGAAAAAGCCGTGACGTTCCGTGAGGCAACCGCTCAAGCGCTGGTGCGCATGCTCCCCGAAACCCTGCAGATGATCGTCAGCGGCGGTCACCCCAAGGGTGATGTGTTCGCCGTGGCGCGCATCGCCGGCATTCAGGCTGCGAAGAAGACCAGCGATCTGATTCCCCTGTGCCATCCGCTGATGCTCACCGGCGTCAAGGTCGAGCTGAGTGCCGAAGGCGATGACACCGTGCGCATCGTCGCGCGCTGCAAGTTGTCCGGGCAGACTGGCGTCGAGATGGAAGCCCTGACCGCCGCCAGTGTCGCCGCGCTGACGATCTACGACATGTGCAAGGCCGTGGACCGTGGCATGACCATCGAAAGCGTGCGGCTGCTGGAAAAACTCGGTGGCAAGAGCGGCCATTTCCAGGCAGATCAACCATGAACGTCACCGTGAAGTTTTTTGCCCGCTACCGCGAAGCGCTTGGCGTGGACTCAATCAAGGTTGAAGGCGATTTCGCCACGGTCGACGACGTCCGTGCATTGCTGGCTCAGCGTGACGGTGCCGAGGTGCTGAGCGAGCAGAACTTGATGTGCGCCCGCAACGAGGACCTCTGCCAGCTCGACGAACCGGTGACTGACGGTGACGAAGTGGCGTTCTTTCCGACCGTGACCGGGGGCTGACATGGCGATTCGCGTGCAGTCCACGGCCTTCGATCCGGGTGCTGAAGTCAATGCCATGCACGCCGCCAATGTCGGCGTCGGGGCGGTGGTGAGTTTTGTCGGCTATGTGCGCGACTTCAATGACGGGCTCGATGTGTCCGGGATGTTTCTCGAGCACTATCCGGGCATGACCGAAAAGGCCCTCGGCAAAATCGCCCTGGAGGCTGAACAGCGCTGGCCGCTGCTCAAGCTTGAAGTGCTGCACCGGATCGGCGCCCTTGAACCGGGCGAACCGATCGTCTTCGTCGGCGCCGCCAGCGCCCATCGCCAGGCGGCGTTCGACGCCTGCGCCTTTGTCATGGACTACCTGAAAACCCGTGCGCCGTTCTGGAAGAAGGAAAACACCCGAGACGGACCGCGTTGGGTGGAAGGGCGTGACAGCGATCATACGGCGGCGGATCGCTGGAAGCAGTGATTCCTGCGGTGTCTGCCAGTATGCCTTCGCGGGCAAGCCTCGCTCCTACAGGTTTTGTGTCGTGCGCACATTTTGTGAACAACACAAAACCTGTAGGAGCGAGGCTTGCCCGCGAAGAGGCCATCAGCAACACCAAAAATCCCAATGACCCTCGCCCGACCACCGGCCGGCACATCTCCATTCTCCCCAATTGACGGCTAATACATAAAAGTCCAGTATGGAATTATAAGTACAAAAAAGGTATTTCCCCGTTTCCAGCTCTTTCTTCTGTCTTGCCAAACCAACAACAACCCGCGAGAGAACGAACATGAAGAAATTCCCCCTCATCACCGGTCTGGCGCTGAGCCTGTTCGCGTGCAGCACGCTGTTCGCCGCCGAAAAAACCCTGCGCATCGGCATCGAAGCCGCTTATCCGCCCTTCGCGTCGAAAACCGACAAGGGCGAGATCGTCGGTTTCGACTACGACATCGGCAATGCCCTGTGTGCGCAAATGAAGGTCAAGTGCGTGTGGGTCGAAGGCGAGTTCGACGGTCTGATTCCTTCCCTGAAAGTGAAAAAAATCGACATGGCGCTGTCGTCCATGACCATCAACGAAGACCGCAAGAAGTCGGTGGATTTCTCCCACAAGTACTACTTCACTTCATCGCGTCTGGTGATGAAGGAAGGCGCGTCCGTGGATGACCAATACGCCAGCCTCAAGGGCAAGACTGTCGGTGTACAGCGCGCCACCACCACCGACCGTTACGCCACCGAGGTGTTTGAACCGAAGGGCATCAACGTCAAGCGCTACGGCAACAACGAAGAAATCTACATGGACCTGGCAGCCGGTCGCCTCGACGCCATTTTTGCCGACACCATCCCGTTGAGTGACTTCCTGGCGATGCCGCGTGGCAAGGGCTATGCCTTTGTCGGGCCGGAGTTGAAGGATCCGAAGTACGTGGGCGAGGGTGCCGGGATTGCGGTGCGCAAGGGCAACACCGAGCTGGTGAGCCAGTTGAATACTGCCATTGATGGCATTCGTGCGAGTGGCGAGTATCAGAAGATTTCCGAGAAGTACTTCAAGGCTGACATCTACGGCGATTGATCAACCGCATCGCAGGAACGCTGCCGGGCGGCGTTCCTGCGATGGCGTCAGATCAGGCAACAACCACCTCAGGGCTCAGCCCTTCAATTCCTTCAAATGCTTGTAAACAGTCGCCCGCCCCATGTTCAGCACATTGGCCACATAGTTCGAAGCGCTTTTGCCCTTGAAGGCCCCTTCGGCGTGCAACGCCAGCACCAGTTCACGTTTGTGGTCGCGCGTCAGCAGGTTCAGGCTCAGCTGGCGTTCGCGCAGCCAGGCGTGCAGGAAGGTATTGATGCGCTCCTGCCAGTCATCACGAAACAGAGAGTCCGGCTGCGGAATCAGTTTGCTTGGTGACAGGAACAGGTCGAGCGCGGCCTTGGCATTTTCGAACAGCGAGATGTTCAGGTTGATGCACAGCACCGCCAGCGGGTGACCGTCGCTGTCGCGCAAGACACTGCTCAGGCTGCGAATCTTCTGGCCATCCCAATTGAGCTTTTCGTAGGGCCCGATGTTCCGTTCGCTGACATCGTCGCTGAGCATGTCCTCGAGTGCCGCGTCATCTCCCACTTCCCGCTTGGACAGATTGTTGGCGATGTAATCGATTTTTTGCGTGCGCAGATCGTGCAGCACCACCTCGGCATGAGGGAAGAACAACGTAGCGATCGCATCGGCGATCGCCCGGTAGTTGTCCATGGCCGGGTCTTTTTCAGGTGCGTTCATACGGTGGAACTCCAGGCAGCGTCAGCGCCCTGCAAAAAGGGCGCTGGAAGTTTGCCGCAATCGGGTCGACACGTCACCTGAGGACGAAAATCAACCCAGGCGGGCAGGGGAGAGCATCTCGGCGTCCAGGCCGAAACGGCTGAGCTGTTCGGGCAAGGCTTCACCGCGTACCAGCGCTGCGCTGGCCTGGCCCATGGCAGGTGATGTCTGGATGCCGTAGCCGCCTTGCGCCGCGACCCAGAACAGCCCTGGCACATGTTGATCGAAGCCGCAGATCAGGTCTCCGTCCGTTACGAAGCTGCGCAGACCGGCCCAGGTGCGGGTCGGACGGCGGATGGTCAGCGTGGTGGCTTCTTCTATCTGGTAGATGCCCATCGCGATGTCCAGCTCTTCGGGCTGCACGTCGTGCGGCTCCACCGGGTCGGCGTTGGCTGGCGAGCCGAGGAACATTCCGGCGTCGGGTTTCATGTAGAACGATTCGTCGAGGCTGACCAGCATCGGCCAATGGTGGATGTCCACGCCCTCGGGGCCGGCGAAGATGAACGCCGCGCGCCGCTTCGGTTGCAGGCCCAACGACTTGGCGCCAGCCAGCGAGCCGATCTTGTCGGCCCACGCGCCTGCCGCGTTGATGATGATCGGTGCGCTGAAAGTCTGGTTGTTGGTTTGAACCTGCCACATGCCTTCTGCATTGCGGGTCAGGCTCAGCACTTCGCTGTCGGTGTGGACTTCGCCTTTATTGCGACGGATACCGCGCAAGTAACCCTGGTGCAGGGCATCGGTGTCGATGTCGCTGGCAGTCGGGTCGTAGATCGCACCATGGACTTTTTCACGGCGCAGGATCGGCAGGCGCGCGCAGGCTTCGTCGGCACTGAGCAGTTGCATTTCCGCCACCGTGGCCTTGGCGCTCAGGTATTGATTGTTCAGTTCGGCCGGGTCGCCGGTGAAGTCCACGGTCATCTCGCCACGCGGAGTCAGCAGCGGGTGTTCGCAGAAACCGACTGGCGGGGCGTCGAAGAATTCGCGGCTGGCCTGGGTCAGCGCGCGAACCTGCGGTGTGCCATACGCGGCGGTGTAGAGCGCAGCGGAGCGTCCGGTGGAGTGATAAGCCGGATGGGATTCGCGTTCGAGCACAATCACCCGAGCATGCTGCGACAGCCAGAAACCGGTGGAAGCGCCGGCAATCCCGCCGCCGATGATGATGAAATCTGCCTGGCTCATGAACGTCTCCTGTCGAGCGCAAATGCCGAAATTGTGGAAGTCCCCTGTGGGAGCAAGCTTGCTCGCGATAGCGTTGGGTCAGTCGATACCAATGTTGACTGATTAACCGCTATCGCGAGCAGGCTCGCTCCCACAGGGGATTGTGGTGTCAGTGTTGTAGGCGGTAGATGGCATTGGCCAGTGCGATGTCTTCCAGGCCCAGGCCGATCGAACGAAAGAACACATGACGGTCGTAGTCGGGACGCGGGACCTTTTCGCTGAGCAAATCAGGCAGGTCGCCGACAATCAAGCACTTGTCCCAGCCATGTTGTTCCCCCGCAATCAGCATTTCGCCCGCCGAGCCCGGGGTAGTCAGACGATAGTCGCAGAACACCTGCATGTCATTGAGGCTCTGCGGCGGGACTTCATGGGCGCGCGGGGCGTTGGTGCTGATGGAGGTGATCAGCGCCGGTTTGCTCAGCTTCGAGGGATCGATCACCGGGCCGGCGGACGAGGTGCACAGCATGATCACGTCGGCATCTTCAATCGCCGCTTCGCGACTGTCGGCGATGGTCAGGCGTGGATCGAGGCGTTTCAGCTGTGCCAGCGTTTCAGGGTTCTTATCGCTCAGGCTCGGGGAATAGAGGCTGATGCTTTGCCAGTCACGCAGATCTTTAACGTAATGCAAATGCGCCTGAGCCACCTTGCCGCTACCGATAATCGCCAGGCGCTGCACCTTCAGCGGAGCGAGGGCATCGACGGCGACGGCGGTGGTCGCGGCCGTGCGTGCGGTGGTCAGTTCGCCGGCATCGCACAGCAGTAACGGTTGGCCGGTCTGCATCGACATCAACAATGTCCAGGCCGTCACCAGCGGACCTTGTTCGCGCACGATGTACGGCGAAGTCTTGACCCCGTAGACGCCGTCTTCAGCCAGCACGCCCAGATAGTTGATGAAGTCGCCGGCACCCTGAGGGAACTCCACCAGCTGTTGCGCCGGTTGCACCGCTAGCCCGGCCGCCAGGTCGCGAAACAGCTTGCGCAGGATCTGCGGCACGTCGACCTGCGCCAGCAGTTCACGGGCCTGGGGTTGGGTGATCACATAAGGCGTACTGGACATGGTCGGCTCCGGGCGCTGAAAGTAAACTAATTTGTCCATTATGGACTTTTAGTTGTATCGAGCAACATCGGGACGAAAAAAAAGCGCAGTCCGTTTCCGGCTGCGCCTCTTTCAGCAAGGGCCGAGTTACGGACGCTTGCGCTCAACCGCCCGAAGTAGATGCGTCGGCGGTGTTTCACAGCTGATTTTCCGACCCAGCAATGCCTCGATGGACGGTAGCTGGTAGGAGTCATCTTCACCGGCGAAGCTGATGGACACACCCTCTGCGCCAGCACGACCGGTACGGCCGATGCGGTGCACGTAGTCGTCCGGGACTTCCGGCAGGGTGAAGTTGATCACGTGGCTGATGCCGTCGATGTGGATGCCGCGACCGGCCACATCAGTGGCGACCAGTACGCGGATCTTGCCTTCGCGGAAACCTTCCAGGGTCTTGATGCGCTTGTGCTGCGGCACGTCGCCGGACAGTTGCGCGGCGTTGACGCCGTCACGCACCAGGCGCTCTTCAATGCGCCGCACTTCATCCTTGCGGTTGGCAAACACCATCACCCGCTCCCAGCCGTTGTCGTTGACCAGGTTGTAGAGCAGTTTGTATTTGTCGGCACCGGCGACGGCGTAGATGTGTTGCTCGACGTTTTCGCTGGCCACGTTCTGCGATTCGATCTCGACGATCGACGGGTCGGTGGTCCATTGCTTGGCGAGATTCATCACGTCTTCGGTGAAGGTTGCGGAGAACAGCAGCGTCTGACGTTCGTTCTTCGGCGGTGTCTGGCGAATGATCTGGCGCACTTGCGGGATGAAACCCATGTCGAGCATGCGGTCGGCTTCGTCCAGCACCATGACTTCGACCATGTCCAGATGCACGTCACCGCGCTGGTTGAAGTCGAGCAGGCGGCCCGGGGTGGCCACGAGGATGTCGCAGTGACGGGCTTCGAGGTGCTTGAGCTGCTTGTCGAAGTCCATGCCGCCGACAAACGTCATGACGTTGAGGCCGGTGTACTTGGTCAGGTCGGCGGCGTCCTTGGCGATCTGCACCACCAGCTCGCGGGTTGGCGCGATGATCAGCGCCCGCGGTTCACCCATGTAGCGTTCCTTGGGTGGCGGGGTTTCCAGCAGTTGCGTGATGATAGAAATCAGGAACGCGGCGGTTTTGCCAGTGCCGGTCTGGGCGCGACCGATGGCGTCTTTGCCCGCGAGGGTGAAGCCGAGCACTTGCGCCTGGATCGGCGTGCAGTACGGGAAGCCCAGGTCCTGGATGGCGTGCATCAATTCCGGGGCGAGTTTGAAATCGTGGAAACGGGTTTTGCCTTCCTGGGGTTCAACGGCGAAGTCTTCGAGTTTCCAGGGAATGACCGGCGCTTTCGGTTTCGGTTCGCGACGCGGTTTTGCCGGTTTCGGCGATTCGCTGCGCGGTGGCTCGGCGGCGACAATCTCGACAGGTGGGGCGGCCGGTGTGGTCACAGGCTCGTGTTTCGGTGCCGCTACGGTTGCGGTCCGGCCAGGCTGATTACCGTCGGTGCGGTGGCTGGGGATATGAGACGGAGCGCTGGGAACTGGCGCGAGCTGCTCAGTCTCGCTTTTACCGAACATTTTCTTGAGTGCTTTGAGCACGGTCATCTCATCAATTGGTTAAGGAATATACGCCGGCCAGTGTAATGCAAGAATCGGGCGCGGCGTAGTGGGATGGATCAATGGGTAGCTTTTAGCGTAAACGCTCGGCCAGCCAGACGCCGATGTCGCGAATTTCTTCGGGTAACACTTCGTGGCCCATTGGGTATTCCTGCCATGTCACGGTGACACCATGCTGCTTTAAAAACTCGTAGGCGGTGCGGCCCATCGAGTTTTGAACGACGTCATCGTACTGGCCATGCAACGACAGCACGGGAATGCGTTGCTGGCTGGCCGAAAGCTCCATTTCATCGCTGAAGGTCGGTGCGTAAGTCGAGAGGGCAAGTACGCCACCCAGCGGCCCCTGCCACTTCAGGAAAGCGGTGTGCAAGACCACGGCGCCACCCTGGGAAAAACCTGCCAGAAAGATACGCGAGGCGTCTATTCCGCTGGCGCGCTGCTCTTCAATCAAATCAAAGACTCGCTGCGCCGACGTTTCCAGCTGCTCACGACTGATCGCGCGCGCCGGGCTCATGGCCAATATGTCGTACCAGCTCGGCATCTCGTAACCGCCGTTGATGGTCACGGCGCGGGTCGGTGCCTGGGGCAGAACGAAGCGGGTGGTCAGCAGGGTTTCCTGCAAGGCTTCGGCAACCGGCAGAAAGTCGTAGCGGTCGGCGCCCAGGCCGTGCAGCCATATAACGCAGGCGTCTGGGGGCTTTACGGGTTGAAGAATCAAGGGCTCGGTCATGGTTGCTCCAATTTTGTGCGTGCGCTCTCATTAAGTGCGAGATGTGAGTGCGCGTCGGGTTGATCCGTTAAGAAGATGTCGCAAGGTTACAAGTTTTGCTATTGACCTGTCCCTTAACCGCATCGGCGAGCGGTCTGGTACGGGCTTTGCTATGTGAAAGCGGTGCAACCCATCTCGCGCCTTGCGGTAACACTATCAGTGTACTGCTGGCAGCGGGATAGCAAAGAATCCGGTGATGGATGTTCGCCAGTGGCCGCTACGGGCTTCGCGAACGTGAAAGGGCTACAGCCCGTTCGGCCGATTGGTGAGAAGTGAGTTGTCCATGATGTGGATTTTCTCTTACTAGACTCATAGCTAAGGTCTTTACGTCGGTTGACCCCAAAAAAAGCCAACACGGGTCGACTACGCCTCATAAGGGTGCGACTGGACTCACGCTCCGACACAACAAGAGCAAAACTGGAGGTTTGAATGAAGATGTTGAAATCCACCCTGGCCATCGTGACTGCAGCTGCAGTGCTCGGTGTCAGCGGGTTCGCTCAGGCGGGTGCAACCCTGGATGCAGTGCAGAAGAAAGGTTTCGTACAGTGCGGTGTCAGTGACGGTCTGCCGGGTTTCTCGGTTCCGGACTCCACTGGCAAGATCATCGGTATCGATGCTGACTTCTGCCGCGCTGTGGCCGCTGCCGTTTTCGGCGATGCGACCAAGGTCAAGTTCAGCCAGTTGAACGCCAAAGAGCGCTTCACCGCGCTGCAGTCCGGCGAAATTGACATTCTGTCGCGCAACACCACCATGACCAGCTCCCGTGACGCGGGCATGGGCCTGAAGTTCCCAGGCTTCATCACCTACTACGACGGCATTGGCTTCCTGGTAAATAGCAAGCTGGGCGTCAAGAGTGCCAAAGAGCTCGACGGTGCGACCATCTGCATCCAGGCCGGTACCACCACTGAGCTGAACGTTTCCGACTACTTCCGCGGCAACGGTCTGAAATACACCCCGATCACCTTCGACACCTCCGATGAAAGCGCCAAGTCGCTGGAATCCGGTCGTTGCGACGTACTGACCTCGGACAAGTCCCAACTGTTCGCTCAGCGCAGCAAGCTGGCTTCGCCGAAGGACTACGTGGTTCTGCCGGAAACCATTTCCAAGGAACCGCTGGGCCCGGTCGTGCGTAACGGCGACGACGAGTGGCTGGCCATTGTTCGCTGGGTAGGCTACGCCATGCTCAACGCTGAAGAGGCTGGTGTCACTTCGAAGAACGTCGAAGCCGAAGCCAAGTCCACCAAGAATCCGGACGTCGCACGTATGCTGGGTACCGACGGCGAGTACGGCAAAGACTTGAAAGTGAAGAAGGACTGGGTCGTCCAGATCGTCAAGCAAGTGGGCAACTATGGCGAAGTGTTCGAGAAAAACCTCGGCAAAGGCACTCCGCTGGAAATCGACCGCGGGCTGAACGCCTTGTGGAACGCTGGCGGCATTCAATACGCACCACCAGTGCGCTGATGGTTCTATCACCCGGTGGGCCAACCACCGGGTGATGTTCTGTTCCATTACATCCGGGGCACTTCATGCAAAATTCAATCGGCGCACCAAAGCAGAGGCTCAGCCTCAGCGATCCCAAAGTGCGTGCGTGGCTATTTCAGATCATCACCATTGTGGCGGTGGTCTCCATGGGCTGGTATCTGTTCGATAACACCCAGACCAACTTGCAACACCGGGGCATTACTTCCGGCTTCAGCTTTCTGGAGCGCAGTGCCGGTTTCGGCATCGCTCAAACCCTGATCGACTACACCGAATCGGACAGCTATGCCCGAGTGTTTGTCATCGGCCTGCTCAATACCCTGCTGGTGACCTTCATCGGGGTCATCCTGGCGACGCTCCTCGGTTTCATCGTCGGCGTTTCACGCCTGTCGAAGAACTGGATCATTGCCAAGCTGGCGACTGTTTATGTGGAAGTCTTCCGCAACATTCCGCCGCTGCTGCAAATCCTGTTCTGGTACTTCGCGGTGTTCCTGACCATGCCAGGGCCACGTAACAGCCATAACTTCGGCGACACCTTCTTCGTCAGCAGCCGCGGCCTGAACATGCCGGCCGCGTTGACGGCGGATGGTTTCTGGCCGTTTGTGGTCAGCATCGTCGTGGCCATTGTCGCCATCGTGCTGATGAGCCGCTGGGCGACCAAACGCTTCGAAGCGACCGGCGTACCGTTCCATAAATTCTGGGTCGGCCTGGCGCTGTTCCTGGTGATCCCGGCGCTGTGCGCATTGATCTTCGGCGCGCCAGTGCACTGGGAAATGCCGAAGCTGCAAGGTTTCAACTTCGTTGGTGGCTGGGTGCTGATCCCGGAACTGCTGGCGCTGACCCTGGCCCTGACCGTGTACACCGCGGCGTTCATCGCCGAGATCGTGCGTTCGGGTATCAAGTCGGTCAGCCACGGCCAGACCGAAGCGGCGCACTCGTTGGGCCTGCGCAACGGTCCGACCCTGCGCAAGGTGATCATCCCGCAAGCCATGCGTGTGATCATTCCACCGCTGACCAGCCAATACCTGAACCTGGCGAAGAACTCCTCGCTGGCGGCCGGTATCGGTTATCCGGAAATGGTGTCCTTGTTTGCCGGTACGGTGCTGAACCAGACCGGGCAGGCGATCGAGGTGATTGCCATCACCATGAGCGTGTACCTGGCGATCAGTATCAGCATTTCCCTGCTGATGAACTGGTACAACAAGCGCATTGCGCTGATCGAGCGGTAAGGAAAAGCGCATGAGTACTCATACTTTCAAACCCGACATGCCACCACCGAGCAAAGTCTTCGGGCCGATGGCGTGGATGCGCGCGAACATGTTCTCCAGCTGGCTGAACACCGCGCTGACCCTGTTCGCGTTCTACCTGATTTACCTGGTGGTGCCGCCGATCCTGCATTGGGCGATCCTGGACGCCAACTGGGTCGGCACGTCCCAGGCCGACTGCACCAAGGAAGGCGCCTGCTGGGTGTTCATCCAGCAGCGCTTCGGCCAGTTCATGTACGGCTATTACCCGCCGGTACTGCGTTGGCGCGTAGACCTGACCGTGTGGCTGGCAGTCATCGGCGTGGCACCGTTGTTCATCTCGCGCTTCCCGCGTAAAGCGGTTTACGGCCTGAGCTTCCTGGTGCTGTACCCGATCATTGCCTGGTGCCTGTTGCATGGCGGCGTTTTCGGCCTGACCCAGGTGGCGACCAGCCAATGGGGCGGCCTGATGCTGACCCTGGTGATCGCCACCGTCGGTATTGCCGGTGCGTTGCCGCTGGGGATCGTGCTGGCGCTGGGCCGTCGTTCGAACATGCCGGCGATTCGAGTGGTCTGCGTGACCTTCATCGAATTCTGGCGCGGCGTGCCGTTGATTACGGTGCTGTTCATGTCCGGTGATGCTGCCGTTGTTCCTGCCTGAAGGCATGAACTTCGACAAACTGCTGCGGGCGCTGATCGGCGTGATCCTGTTCCAGTCGGCCTATGTTGCCGAAGTGGTGCGTGGCGGTCTGCAAGCGATTCCCAAAGGTCAGTACGAAGCAGCCGCAGCGATGGGCCTCGGTTACTGGCGCAGCATGGGGCTGGTGATTCTGCCGCAAGCCCTGAAGTTGGTGATTCCTGGCATCGTCAACACCTTCATTGCGCTGTTTCAAGGACACCAGCCTGGTGATCATCATCGGCCTGTTCGACCTGCTCAACAGCGTCAAACAAGCTGCCGCCGACCCGAAATGGTTGGGCATGGCCACCGAAGGCTATGTGTTCGCGGCCCTGGTGTTCTGGATTTTCTGTTTCGGTATGTCGCGCTATTCCATGCATCTGGAACGCAAGCTCGACACTGGCCACAAGCGTTAGGAGTTCTGTAATGAGCGAAGCAATCAAAAAGCCTGTGAGCCCTGAAGGCATTATTCAGATGCAGGGCGTGAACAAGTGGTACGGCCAGTTCCACGTGCTGAAAGATATCAACCTGAACGTCAAGCAGGGCGAGCGAATCGTCCTGTGCGGCCCGTCGGGTTCCGGCAAGTCGACCACCATCCGCTGCCTCAACCGTCTGGAAGAACACCAGCAGGGGCGCATCGTGGTCGATGGCGTGGAATTGACCAACGACCTCAAGCAGATCGAAACGGTCCGTCGTGAAGTCGGCATGGTGTTCCAGCACTTCAACCTGTTCCCGCACCTGACCATCCTGCAGAACTGCACGCTGGCACCGATGTGGGTGCGCAAGATGCCCAAGCGCCAGGCCGAAGAAATCGCCATGCATTACCTGGAGCGCGTCCGCATTCCGGAACAGGCGCATAAATTCCCGGGACAACTGTCCGGTGGTCAGCAGCAGCGTGTGGCGATTGCCCGTGCTTTGTGCATGAAACCGAAAATCATGCTGTTCGACGAACCGACTTCGGCACTCGACCCGGAAATGGTGAAAGAGGTGCTCGACACCATGATCGGCCTCGCCGAAGACGGCATGACCATGCTCTGCGTGACCCACGAAATGGGCTTCGCCCGCACCGTGGCCAATCGTGTGATCTTCATGGACAAGGGTGAAATCGTCGAGCAGGCTGCGCCGAACGACTTCTTCGACAACCCGCAGAACGATCGGACGAAGATGTTCCTGAGCCAGATCCTGCATTGATCGGCACTTGGCAGTGAAATAAACCCGGACAGTGTTCCGGGTTTATTTTTGTCTGCGGTTTGCAGTCAGGATGCGAGCGCGGAGGGGGGATGATCGATCGAGGTCCACCAATAGACGTTGCAAGTCTGCACCCTCTTGAAGTATTTGCACGTCGCCCAGTAATTCTGGATGCCGATCAAGCAAAGGGTAATTCTTACTAATCGAAAATCCCGCTTCCTCTCCTGCCCTTTGAACTTGGGCGGTTGCCGTCCTACGCATAGCTGACTAACATGTCAGAAAATTCATCCTATGATTGGATGAAAGGGCGAATCCTATGTCAGACATTTCTCCACTCGTTAAGCGATCCCTGGTCGATCAGGCCCTGGATCAACTGCGCCAACGCATCAACGCTGGCGCCTGGCAGGTCGGCCAGCGTTTACCCACAGAGCCAGAGCTGTCCGCCGAGTTGGGCATCAGCCGCAACACCGTGCGTGAAGCCATGCGTGTATTGGCGTTTTCCGGTTTGATCGAAATCCGTCAGGGCGACGGCAGCTATTTGCGGGCGGTGATCGATCCACTGGACACCATGAAAGCCTTGTCGCGCTGCTCCCATGAACAGGCCCGCGAGACCCGGCACATCCTTGAAGTCGAAGCCATCGGTCTCGCTGCTCTGCGCCGAACGGATGAGGATCTGGTGGCCTTGCGCGAAGCATTGGGTGTCAGCGGCAGCCACTATCACGGCGATCTCGACAGCTACATCGCCTGCGATCTGGTGTTCCACCGCCGTCTGGTGGACGCCGCGCACAACCCGACCCTCAGCGAGCTGTATCGCTATTTCTCCAGCATCGTCGGCGCGCATTTGCGCCAGACCCTGAACATCACCCCGCGACGCCAAGAGGTGTTCGACCTGCATATCGAACTGCTTGATGCCGTCGAGCAACGCGACCCGGAACGGGCCAAAGCCCTGTCTAGGCAGTTGATCAATGAACCTTGAAACCGAGAACTCCATGTCGAGCCGCAACAGCAACATCACTCAACCCAAGCGCACGGCAGAACTCGAAGAGCTGCTGATCGACGCCGAGGCCGATGACGAAGAGGTCCAGCAGCGTCATCCCGTCCTGCGTCGCCCATGGCTGTTGCTGCTGGGGCTGATCCTGGTGGCGCTGAACCTGCGTCCGGCGTTGTCGAGCATGGCGCCGATGCTCAGCGAAGTGTCGAAGACCCTCGGCCTGTCGGCGGCCCAGGCCGGGTTGCTGACGACGTTGCCGGTGCTCTGTCTCGGCTTGTTTGCTCCGCTAGCGCCCTTGCTGGCGCGACGTTTTGGCGCCGAGCGCGTGGTGTTGGGCATTCTGTTGATGCTGGCCGGCGGAATCATTCTGCGCAGTTCATTCGGTGAGATCGGCCTGTTCGCCGGCAGTGTGCTGGGCGGCGCGAGCATCGGTGTGATTGGCGTTTTGTTACCGGGCATCGTCAAGCGCGACTTCCCGAAACAGGCCGGCACCATGACCGGCGTGTACACCATGGCCCTGTGTCTGGGCGCGGCGATGGCGGCGGGGGCGACCGTGCCGCTGAGCGAGCATTTCGATAACAGCTGGGCCTTGGGCCTCGGTTTCTGGGTAGTGCCTGCGCTGGTCGCGGCGGTTTTCTGGTTGCCGCAAGTGGGGCAGAAACACGGCGCACATAACGTCGCGTATCGGGTTCGCGGCCTATTGCGTGATCCGCTGGCCTGGCAAGTCACGTTGTACATGGGCCTGCAATCATCCCTGGCGTACATCGTCTTTGGCTGGTTGCCCTCGATCCTGATCGGTCGCGGCCTGACCCCGACCCAGGCCGGTCTGGTGCTCTCGGGTTCGGTGATCGTCCAGTTGGCCAGTTCTCTGGCGGCGCCCTGGCTGGCGACGCGCGGCAAGGATCAGCGGCTGGCGATCGTGGTGGTCATGCTGCTGACCCTCGGCGGCCTGTTCGGCTGTCTCTATGCACCGATCGAAGGCCTGTGGGGCTGGGCGATCCTGCTCGGCCTGGGGCAGGGCGGTGCATTCAGTCTCGCGTTGACCCTGATCGTGCTGCGCTCGCGCGATGCCCATGTGGCGGCCAACCTGTCGAGCATGGCCCAGGGCTTCGGTTACACCCTGGCGTCGATGGGGCCGTTCGCGGTCGGGATCGTGCATGACTGGACGGGCGGCTGGACCGCGTTGGGCTGGATCTTTGGCGTGATCGGCCTCGGCGCCATCGTTGCCGGCCTCGGCGCCGGGCGTTCGCTGTACGTTCAGGTCGTCAGCGAAAAGGTCTGAACTACAGGTAAACAACGTCCAGGGTCGCCGAGCCGTCGAGTTGCACTTCGGCACTCAGGTCCAGTTCGGAGGTGGGCGCGATGACCGTTTCGACCGTCACCCGGCTGGTCAGGTTGCGGATGGCTATCGGGCCGGCGCTGCTGCCTGCGCTGTCGGTAAAGCCGAGATAGCTTCGGGAGCCCATCGGGATGGGCTGGCTGTTCGACGGGCTCCAGGCTTTGCCCCCCGTGGTCGAGTCGGTTCGATAGACCTGCGTCAGGTCGTCCACCACCGTGCTGGCAGGATCGAAGTTCAGCGAATACAAGCCGATTTTATTGTGGCTGTGGTCGTGGTTCAGGCCGTAGTAAATCTCGCTGTTGACGATGGCCGAGCCGTCGCGGTTGTCGCGCATCAGCAGAGCAAAACGCGTGAGCGCATTGCACTGAATGTTGAGGTCGAGTGTCTGGTCGCGCAGTCGAGTGCGTTTGTCGACGTTCAGGTCTTGCCGGGAGATTTTTCCGTAATCGACGAGGCCGCTGTTGGACAGCATCGGGGTGCAGGCAAGTGGGGTGATGAGGCCTGTGACCCTCAGGTCTGTCGATGAGGTGGCCAAGGTGAGCGGCGACGTCAGGACGAAGATCGCCATCGTCAGCGCGTGTGGAGTCTTTTTCATGGGACAGGTTTCGCTGTGTGTGGTGAGCGGAATCAGTCCTTGCCCGAAGCAGGACCTCGGGCAAGATGCACGGCTTACAGGTACTTCATTTCAAATGTGGCTGAACCGTCGATAGTGACATCGTCGGTTAAGGTGAGGCTATCGGCGCGGGCAATGAAGGTGTAGATCATCAGTTCCATCGTGAGGTCTTTCACGGAGATTGGCGTGAGAGTGCCGACAGCGCTTACCGATGTGAGGTTATCCTTCAGGATCTGATAGATGCGCGTCCAACTCGCACCGTTATCAGTTGATCTGATCGAGTGCACAGGTTGTCCGTCCGCAAGCGCGCTTTGGATCGATGGCGTGAAATAACCTATTTTTTCGTTATTGCTGGTCAGGCCCAATCCGAAATACAGGTTGGACGATGATGTTCCTGCTTTGTTATCAATACCGTTAAGTGCAAATGGCGTTGACGCGTCACACGCGACCGTCAGCTGTATCGGATGACTGCCTACTATCGTGTCACTTGTCAGGTTGAGGTCTTTTGCCTGCACCTGGCCGACGTCGACCGTTCCTCCATCGGACAACGAAGGAGTGCACGCTCTCGGCGTGATGAGACCTGTGACAGTCAGGTCAATGCTCGAAGCCGCCACTGCATAAGGCGCAACGCCAATCAGTGCGGTGGCGGAGAGTGCTGCAAAGTACTTTTTGATCATTATTTGCTCACTTCTAGGGTTGTGTCCTGACTGCCCCGGGCCGCTCAAGTGCGCCCCGAAACCAGCAGGATCGGGCTGGGTGTTACAGGTAAATAATCTCGATCGTCCCCGCGCCATCGAGCTCGATGGCGCGGCTCAGGTCCAGGCTGTGGGTGGGGGCGATAACGGCGTCGACGGTCACGGTGGTGCTGAGGTTCTGGATCAGCACCGGGCCGGCACTGCTGCCGTCGTTGTCGGTGAACGCCAGGTAACGGCTTTTGCCGATAGCGATCGGGTTGGCGCTGCCGGTGTTCCAGGCTGTGCCGGCGATGCTGGAGTGGGTTTGATAAAGGCGGGCGAAGCCGTCGGCATTGGCGTCGGCCGGGTCGACGTGCAGTGAAAAACGGCCAATCCTGTTGCCGCTGCCGTCCTTGCCCAGGCCGTAGTCGATCTCGCTATCGAGCATCGCCGAGCCTGAGCGGTTGTCGTGCATGATCAAGGCGAAGGACGTCGGCGCGTCGCAGCCGACCCTCAGCGTCAAGGACTTGGGCGGCAGGCGTGTGTCCTGGTCTGCGTGCAGGTCTTTTTTCGACAGGGTGCCGAAGTCGACCACGCCGCCGTTGGACAGCACCGGCTCGCAGGCCGCCGGAGCGAAGCGGGCGCGCAAGGTCGCCTCGCGGGTGCGTCCGGCGGCGACGGCGTCGAACACCCCGAAGGCTTCCCAGGTCACCGCGTCACGCACCTGCATGCCTTGCTCTTGAACCCAGGCCGTCAGCTGAAGCTGGGCCGAGAAACTGCGCCCTTGCACCGCCACGCCGGCCTGCACCGGGACGATCCCGTGCTCCGGTCGCCAGATCAGGCTCGACGCCATTTCTGCCGGCGGCTGACCGACCCCGGCAATCAACCCGATCTCGACCGATTGGCCATCGAGCACGGCATCGCGAATACGCATCTGATAGCTGCCGCGTTCGGCAAAGTGAAAGCGTTCGGCGGTCGCGGCCATCGCCCGGTAGAACAGGCTCATGTCGATGGGCTGCGCACAGCTCAAGGTCAGGCTGAGCTGGCGTTCACCGAGGTTGCGCTCCGGTGCGGCATCAGGCCGTATCGCCCGGTTCATCAGCCCGTAATCGAGCACCGGCTGGCTCAGGTTGAACTGGCAGTCGTCCATGGACGCCGAGGCCACTGGCGTGAATCCACTCAGTGCCAGGAGCGCGAGGGTCAATAGCAGAAAGTGCAACAGGTTCATGAAGTCATCCTCAGAGGGCTCGGCACTTGGCGGGGGCGGTTTCGTAGTACGCGTCGGCGTCGGCGTCGGTGGGCAGCTCGAAGCGCAGTTCGCAGCGCTCCAGCTCCGGCGCGCTGATCCACAACGCACGGCGGTCGAGCGCGTTGGGCAAGAACACCAGGCCGCCGTCCTGCACCAGGGTCACGAACTCGCCATCCTCGGTGTTCACGGAGGCACCGCGCGGCAGGGGCGCGCCGTTGGCGGTGGTGGCCTTGAGTAAGGCCCGGCGGGTCATCGTGATGCCGAATTCAACGTTGTCGACGGCGCCGCGACCGGCCGAAATCACCGCCAGCCCGTTGTGAATGTCGGCGTTGCGCGGCAGGGTTTTGGTGTCGACTTCCACCGGGCTTTTGCCATAAGCCGTCACTTGCGGGATCACCGCCTGACCTTGCCAGTCGGTCCAGACCGGACCGCTGGGCGTCGACACTTTGATGGAACCCATGTCACCGACCGACAGCAACGCAAAGGTGTCGCTCACCGGGTACGGCGACAGCGTCACGCCACCGCCATGCAGCACGGCGCCACCGCGAGCGCTGGCCTGATAGCTGGAGCGCTCGGCATCGGCGCGGGTGTAATTGAGATCGAGCTGGGTGTAGCGCGGTAGCAGCGACACGCCGGCCGTGGATTGCACCTGTTTGTCGCGCGTGTCGTGTTCGACGCCAACCCGGTAACCCAGCTGATCGTTGACCCGTTCACTCAAGCCCACGCCGCTGCGGTATTCGCCGGCGGAACGGCGTACCCAGCTGCGTGCCCGGCGGTTCTCGCCCAGCGGAATGCTGAGGTTCAGGTAGATGCTGTCATCGTTGCCGTTCGAACCGCTGAGCTGCCATTCGGCGGTCGCCGAGACGGATACGCCCGCGATGCTGGTGCCCCAGGATGCGAGGGCGCGGCTGCTGCTTTGGCCGTCGAACGAACTGGACCGGCTGAAGCCGCTGCTGAAGGCGCCGAGCCATGGATGCGACCATGACAGGGCCGCGCTTTGCTGATCGCGGTAACGTGACTGGCTGTTGTCGGACGTGTTGGCGAACACCGCCTCCTCCAGTTCCCGGTAGCCCAGGGTTCGGTAAGAACTGCCGGCACTGAGCGCCCACTGCTCGTTCAACCGATGCGAGACGTTCAGGTCGGCTTGAAGCCCCTGGCTGGCGTGTCTGCCGCTGGCGTCCGCGCCGGTCAGCGTGGCTTGCACCTGAGTGAACGGCGAGGGCAACAGGCCGACGCTGGCACCCACCGCGCGATAGTCGGCGGCGCCGGTGAGGCCGGCGCTGAGCAATAGTTGCGGGGCGAGCGCACCGCTCCAGCCGCCGCTGATGACCCAGGGATCGCCTCCCTGAGCGTCACCGACACTGCGCACCTGACCGGCGCCCAGCGAATAACCGGGCGCTGGCAAACTGACCCCCAACATCGCGGCCGGCACGGTAAAACGGCGCTCGCTGCCATCGGTCTCCTTGATCGTGACTTCCACGTCGGAACGCGTGTTGAGCCGCCGCACGTTGGTGAGCACGAACGGGCCGGCGGGTACCACCGTGGAATGGATCAGCGAACCGTTTTGCCGGACCTCGACCTGGGCCTGACTGTTGGCGATCCCTTCAATGACCGCGCTTTGCCCTTCGACCTGCAGGGCTTGTTCATTCAGCACTTGCACGCCGGTGATCTGCGCACCGGCGAGCACCGGGTTGTAGAGGTTGATCTGACCCGCCTGCAACACCGCTTCCTGGCTGGCGAAAGTCCGCTGGGCGTAGGCCGCAATATGAGTCGTTGTGGACACGTCGTCCTGCCAGGTCTGCACCTGGCGGCTGCGCACGATCCAGTCACCGGCATTGAAGCCGAGTTCGGTATTGGCCGAGGCGTAGCGGCTGGTGCTGTCACTGGAACGGCTGTGCAAACCGGTGACGTCGTAGTTGATCAAGCCGGCGAAACCACCGGTTTGATAGCCGGAAAAATCCCGGGCAGTGGGGCGTATCGCATCGGTGGGCACGATCAGCGACAGGGCCAGGCCAGCGGGGTTCGGTTCGATGACGGTCTGCGGCGCGCGGCCTAGAAAGTCGTGGCATGGGCCATCGTCCAGCGTAAGCGCGGGCACCGTTAGGTTCGCCGCATCGAGCAGCGTGCGATCGAAGCACAACGCCCCTTCGCGATCGAACGTGACGTCGACCCGGCCATGACGCTGGCCGTTGACGGTGAGCGTGACAGGGTGGCGGCCGGCCGTGAACTGCGGCGCCTGCATCAGCAGCGTCGCCAGCGCCGGATCGATGCCGCGCTGCCGTAACGTGTCTTTGTCGAACGACGCTGGCATCGACGCCTCACCGTAGGCATCGAGCATCATCAGCGCGTTGCTCAGCAGCACCGCCAATATGGTTCGCTGCCATGGATGAGGGCGAGCGCCGTCGCGAATAACGGGCACGGCTTCGCCATCACGGTAATTCGATACTGTGTTCATCAGGATCACTTGGGTTATTGCGGCGTGCGGTTACAAGCACGCCTGTGGCAACGACCTGGGGGCCGTCGCCTTGAAACATGGGCGCTCATCGTTCCTTGATGACGCCGTCAGGGTGGTTCAGGACTGGATGGGCGCCTCGTAATGCGGCACGGCAAAGCCGTAGACCGTCGCCGGTTGAAAACGCACCTGCGTGGCGGCGCCTTCGGGCACCTTGATGCTGATGTGCTCACCGGGCAGCACGTAGGTTTTCGGCAGCATCGCGTTGCCCGCGGCCGGCAACAATTGCACTTCCTGGCCCAGACGCACCACGTAAGGCGTGTCGTTGCGCACGGTCAGTTGACCGTCTTTCAGCGACCATTGCAGGTCGGTCCACGGCGTGCGATTGGGCGCCAGGCCTTTGGGGTGCAGGATCACCGGTAAGTTCTGGCGCACCGTCACGCCGACACGGGCCTGACCTGCCTCGGCAGGCGCTTTGCCTTGGGGGATGCCTTCGAAGATCACCCGCTTCAAGCGCTGAGTGAGCAGCGGTTTGTCCGTTTGCAGAATGAACCGCACCAATTGGGTTTTGCCCGCTTCGACGCGCGCCAGGGGGGGCGTCACGAACACCAGCGATTCGCTGTCTTCGGCAATGTCTTCGAGGGTGACGTGCATCAACGCCAGGTTGGCATCGGTGTTGGTCACCGACACGGACGCTTCACCGTCAGCCTCGTTGACGATGACCACCGAAGTGTTCGGCACCATGCCGTCGGCCTGGGCGTGTGCGGTCAGCAGCAGGGCGAATGCGCCGATGCCCGAATGGAACAGATGACGGGTGACACTGGAAAGCATCGTCATGACGTGTCTCGTTGAAAGTTTTAAAAAAGGAGCCTGGATTACCGGCCTATCGATAATTCAGCTGCACGGTGACATGCCCGTCGATGGGGATTTCGTCGGTCAGCGTCAGGTCGTTCGCGCGAACGATGGTGGTAAACGCCGTGAGCCGCGCGCGCAAATTCTTGATGGCGATCGGTGTACCCAGGTCGTTCAACGCCGCGAACGCGGTCCGGCCGGCGTGTCCCAGGTAGGAAGACACTCGCCAGGAGGCACCGTCGTTCAAGGACATGATGGTTTTCACCGCCGCCCCATCGGCCACCGTATCGAACAGGCCGAACGCAACACTGCCCAGGTTTTGGTCGTCATTGACGACGCCCAGCCCGTGACTGTTAGGGTGAAAGACGGAAGAGCCTTCGCGATTGTCGATCGTCGTCAGGGTAAACCGCGTGGCGGCATCACAATTCACCTCCAGATACAGCGTGCCGTTTTCCAGGGCCGTGGGCTGGTCAGGTCTCAGATCTTTCACCGTCACTTTGCCGTGGTCGACGATGCCGCCGCCGGACAGGCTGGGCGTGCAGGCGCCGGGTGTAATCAGGCCGGTAACGCTCAGCTCGGTGCTGCTGGCGGCCAGGGCTGCGGGGGCACAGATGAGCAACAGGGGCGCCAATCGAGCGAGGGAGCATCTTTCCATGATGGTTCGTCCTTTGAGTGAGCGGGCATTGCCGTGGGCCGGGCTTTGCTCGTTGATGACGGAGGGTTACAGGTACTTGATCTGTAGGGTTGCGGAGCCGTCGAGCGTCACTTCGTCGGTCAGGGTCAGGCCGTTGGTGGGGGCAATGCCGGTACGCACATACAGATCAAGGCTCAACTCCTTCATCGCGATGGGAGCAATGACGGTCCCCAGAGCACCGACACTCCAGATGTTGTCGACCCCCCAGAATGCTGTCGACCCTTCCTTAAGCCAGGTCTTGCCGCCATCAGTGGAGAGAATGGCTTGAGCTTGGGTGGCGTCCGCCATCACATTGCGCGGAGCAACGCGAAAGTGCCCCAGCTTTTCGTGGGTATTGATCAGCCCCAGACCAAAGTAATTGCCCGACGTGCCTGTGCCTGCACGGTTATCAATCGGGCTGATCGCAAACGGCGTAGCCGCATCGCAGTTCACTGTCATTTGCATGATTATTTCAGGCAAGTAAGTGTGCTTGTCGGGATTGAGGTCTTGTACGGAAAACTTGCCGTGATCGGCAATACCGCCGCCGGCCAGTGCTGGTGTGCATGCATTTGGCGTGATCAGACCCTTCACGGTCAGGTCCGTGCTGGAGGCGGCAATAACGGACGATGCGCCAGTCAGCAGCAAAGTAGCCGTCAGGAGGGTTATGTATTTGTTCATGCGTCGACGCTTCCTTGATGAAAGATGATTGAGGAGTTTGCCCGGAGCGGGCAGGGCGCAATCTATCGGTCGAGGTCGCCGGACGAAATGCAACTAATACGAAAAAGGCGGGGCGAGTGTATGAAAGGTCAGGGCGGGCTACAGAGCGTCATCGTTCGACCTGTTGTCTGTAGTCTTTTGGTGTGAGCTGCGTAGCTTTAAAACGTAGGGCGGTTCCTTTTGTTTTATCAGAGAAAGGACAGGGGCCCGGATCCGTTGAGGACGGTGGTTGAGCGGTCGAGATTGGTCGTTGTGGTCGGAATAGGACGGCGTTACTTTTCGCGTATTCCAGTCACCACACAGGATAAATCCGACAATGCGCGTAATTATTGCTGACGACCATCCTGTCGTCCGCATCGGGTTACGGATGCTCATCGATCTAAGCCGGACGTGTGTGATCGTGGGTGAGGCCGATGGCCCGGACAGCCTGTTGAGCCTGCTCTCGACCACGCCGTGCGATCTGTTGATCACGGACTTCTCCATGCCGGGCAACCAACAGGCCGACGGACTGAAGATGCTGAGCACGGTTCGACGTCACTACGCTTCGACGCCGATCATTCTGGTCACCATGTTTGCCAACGTTGCGACGCTCAGGGTGGCATTCGCGCAAGGCGTGATGGCGATCGTGGCCAAGGATGCCTCGGCGACGGAGCTCCCTCTGGCAATCAAATCAGTGGGTGAAGGGCGGCGTTTCATCAGCGAGTCCTTGCGTACCGCGCTGGCTCAGGCAGACGTCGAGGCTCATTCGCATTCCCCTTCGCTGTCGGCCAAAGAACATGAAGTGGTGAGAATGCTCGCCAGCGGCATGACCGTCAGTGAGATCGCGAGCTATTTCAAACGCAGTGTGTCGACCATCAGTAAACAAAAAAGCATGGCCATGCAGCGGCTGGGCATTTCCACGGATGTGGATCTCTTCGCTTATGCCCGGGACAACGGCATGGTGCACTAGGCGACAGCGGACCCCAGGGTATTCCCGCCACGAATGCCGATAGTGTTCCGCGCATTTGTTGACTATCGTGCAGGCAATCCTTCAAACGTCCGGAGCCTGCCCATGAGTGATGCCAACCGCGCATTGATCACCCAGTTCTACCAAGCCTTCCAGCGGCTGGATGCCGAGGCCATGAGCGCCTGCTATACCGATGATGTGCTGTTCAGCGATCCGGCATTCGGCGAATTGCGCGGACGCGATGCCGGGGACATGTGGCGCATGCTCACGACGCGGGCGAAGGATTTTTCCCTGACGTTCGACAACGTTCGCGCCGAGGACCGCACGGGCGGCGCGCATTGGGTCGCGACCTATCTGTTCAGCCAGACCGGCAACACGGTGGTCAATGATATTCAGGCGCAGTTCGTGTTTCGTGACGGCAAGATCTGCGAGCACCATGACAGCTTCGATATGTGGGCCTGGTCGCGCCAGGCGCTGGGTTTCAAAGGCCTGCTGCTGGGCTGGACTCCGGCGGTAAGAAATGCCGTTCGCGCTCAGGCGTTGAAGGGGCTGAAGGCATTCCAGGCCAGTCGCTGATAAGATCGCGGCTTGTTTCCTATCAAGCCTTGATCGTGACGTGACTACCCTCAGCGAAATCCCCGCCGATGCCGATACGCCGGTGAGTAAACCCTGGTTCGTCTACCTCGTTCGCGCGGCCAATGGTTCGCTGTACTGCGGGATCAGCGACGATCCTGTGCGCCGCTTCGCTACCCACCAAAGTGGCAAGGGCGCACGCTTCTTCCTCTCCAGCCCTGCCGTTGCCTTGGTCTACACAGAAGTCTGCCGCGACAAAAGCGAAGCCTTGCGTCAGGAACGCTTGATCAAAAAACTCAGGAAAAGCGCCAAGGAATGTCTGGTCGCAAGCGCCGTCGCGGGCTTATCAACCTGACTGATAAGTGCCCATCAGGCAGACCTGTAGGCTGCTCCCGAATTGCGCGCTAAGCTGCGGATTCCTAATCCGTGCGGCGGAGCCGAGCATGTCCGAGTTGATTCTTCATCATTACCCGACGTCCCCTTCGCCGAAAAGGCCCGCTTGCTGCTGGGTTTCAAGGGGTTGTCCTGGCGCTCGGTAAAGATCGCGCCGATCTTGCCAAAACCCGATCTGACCGCCCTGACCGGTGGCTACCGCAAGACGCCAGTGCTGCAGGTTGGCGCAGATATTTACTGCGACACATCGCTGATCGCCCGTCGACTGGAGCAGGAGAAAGCCTTGCCGGCCTTCTTTCCGGAAGGCCAGGAAATGATCGCCGCGACGTTCGCCGCCTGGGCCGATTCGGTGGTATTCCAGCATGCCGTGAGCCTGGTGTTTCAACCGGAATCGATCGCGGTGCGTTTCGGCAATCTGCCACCGGAAGCGATCAAGGCGTTTCTGGCTGATCGCGCCGGACTCTTCAGTGGCGGCAGCGCGACAAAGTTATCCGCCGAGCAAGCCCGGCATCAATGGCCGACAATCATGGCGCGCCTGGAGCAGCAGCTTGAGCGCGAGCAGGGCGACTTTCTGTTCGGCGAGCCATCGATTGCCGACTTCGCGCTGGCCCATCCGATGTGGTTCCTCAAGGCCACGCCCGTGACCTCGCCGTTGGTTGATGCATATCCGGCGGTGTCGGCGTGGTTGGGTCGCGTGATGGGGTTCGGGCATGGCGCGTTCAGCGAGATGACCTCCGAGGCCGCGCTGGACGTTGCGCGTAATGCCACACCCGCCGCGTTACCGGACGAGCAGTTCGATGAGCCGAACGGGTTTGAGCCTGGCCAGCAGGTGGTCATCGCGGCAACGGATTACGGCGTTGATCCGGTGGCGGGCGAGTTGTTGTTTGCGGGCAGAGAGGAATTGATTCTGCGTCGTGAAGACGAGCGGGCCGGAGTGGCGCATGTGCACTTTCCGCGGTTTGGGTTCCGAATCGACAAACGCGTATAAAACTGCCTGTGGCGAAGGGATAAATCCCCTCGCCACAGGTGTGTGAGCCTGATCAGTTACTTCAGGGCGGCGAGGATTTCATCCGGGTCATACCCGCGAATCAACGTCCCGTTCACATCGATCAGCGGAATCCCGCGTCCACCCAGCGCCTCATATGCCTTGCGTGCCTCGGCATCCTTTTCGATATCGAATTCCTTGTACGGAATGCCTTTCTGATCGAGAAAGCGTCGGGTCAGCTTGCAGTAGCCACACCATTCGGTCGCGTAGAGCACGACGTTGGCTTTGGCCTGGGTCTGCTCGGACACCACTTGGCTGGGACTGAACACCCGCTCGATCTTGCCCCAGTTCTGGTAAACCACGACCACCAGCAGGATCAGCAGGAATTTCTTCAGCACGCCGTTCAGCATCAGTTGCGTCGCTTCAGCTGATCGGTCAGCTGCGTGGGCAGGCCCTTGATAATCAGTGTGCCGGCCTCTTCGTCGTATTCGATCTTCGAGCCCAGCAGGTGCGCTTCGAAGCTGATGGACAGGCCCTCGGCGCGGCCAGTGAAGCGACGGAACTGGTTCAACGTGCGTTTATCCGCCGGGATCTCCGGAGACAAGCCGTAATCCTTGTTGCGGATGTGATCGTAGAAGGCTTTCGGGCGCTCTTCGTCGATCAGTTCGGAGAGTTCTTCCAGGCCCATCGGTTCGCCGAGCTTGGCCTGGCTGCTGGCGTAATCGACCAGGGTCTTGGTTTTCTCGCGGGCGGATTCTTCCGGCAAATCTTCGCTTTCAACGAAATCACTGAAGGCCTTGAGCAAGGTACGGGTTTCGCCAGGGCCGTCGACGCCTTCCTGGCAACCGATAAAGTCGCGGAAATACTCCGACACCTTTTTCCCGTTCTTGCCTTTGATGAATGAAATGTACTGCTTGGACTGCTTGTTGTTCTGCCACTCGGACACGTTGATCCGCGCGGCCAGGTGCAACTGGCCCAGATCCAGGTGACGGGACGGGGTCACGTCCAGCTGATCGGTCACTGCAACGCCTTCGCTGTGGTGCAACAGGGCGATCGCCAGGTAATCGGTCATGCCCTGCTGGTAATGCGCAAACAGCACGTGGCCGCCCACGGAGAGGTTCGACTCTTCCATCAGCTTTTGCAGGTGTTCCACCGCCACCCGGCTGAACGCCGTGAAATCCTTGCCGCCCTCGAGGTATTCCTTCAGCCAGCCGCTGAACGGATGCGCCCCGGACTCGGCATGGAAGAATCCCCAGGCCTTGCCTTGTTTGGCGTTGTAGCTCTCGTTGAGGTCGGCAAGCATGTTCTCGATGGCGCTCGATTCGGCCAGTTCCGAGTCGCGAGCGTGGAGAACTGCGGGTGTGCCGTCGGGTTTTTTGTCGATCAGGTGGACGATGCAATGACGGATCGGCATGGGCTTCTCGGCTGATTGAAGAGAGGAGGGCGTGCTCCCCCAAAAAGTGCCAAGTGTACCGCAACCACTGGTTTTGGCGCGGTTCGTAGGGTAATTCGCAGCCGTGCGACTGCCCTTATGCAGTTTTTTCCCGTTTTAGAGCAATAAAGCTGACCAAATGGGTAGCTAGAGGCGGATATTTCCCCGTCTCTGTGCTAGTTTTGCCCCGTCTTACGCGAAGTCACTGCGTTAAGCGTGCATTCAGCATTTGTCAGGTCGAACCAAACCCTGATTTCGGTATCTATAACCCCGATCCAGTGGTTATTGGCCGAGGGTGCCAGATCCAGAAGATCGGGCTCGATGGCTGACACTGCACTCTGCAATCCATATGAATTTGATAGGGAAGGAACACTACATGGCTCTTACTAAAGACCAACTGATCGCCGACATCGCTGAAGCTATCGACGCGCCAAAAACCACCGCGCGTAACGCTCTGGACCAACTGGGCCAAATCGTTGCCGATCAGCTGGAAAACGGCGGCGAAATCACTCTGCCAGGTATCGGCAAACTGAAAGTGACTGAGCGTCCAGCCCGTACCGGCCGTAACCCTTCGACTGGCGCTGCCATCGAAATCGCTGCCAAGAAAGTTATCAAGCTGGTTGTGGCCAAAGGCCTGACCGACGCTGTTAACAAGTAAGACGCAGTAAAAAAAGCCGTGCTCCGGAGCAATGCGGGCACGGCTTTTTTGTGTCTGTGATTCAGTGACTGACCTGAAAACACCGCTAACCCCATGTAGGAGTGAGCCTGCTCGCGATGGCGCTGCATCAGTCGACATCATCGTTAACTGACACGCCGCTATCGCGAGCAGGCTCACTCCTACAGTTGATCTGCGGTGGTCAGTGACTCAGCTCTTGCGAGCCCAACGTTCGCGCCAGACCTGCTGCTCGGACTTGGTCTGGAAGGTCCAGGCGACGAAGCGGCTTTGCTTCTGCCCCTGGGACATTTCCACGACCTGGCTTTCCAGAACACCGGCCTTTTTCAGCGCCGTCTGGATCGAAGGCAGGTTAGAAGCCTTTGACACCAACGTGCTGAACCACAAGACCTTGTGCTGGAAGTGCGCACTCTCGGCGATCAGTTGCGTCACAAACCGTGCTTCGCCACCCTCACACCACAATTCTGCCGATTGACCGCCAAAGTTCAGCACCGGCAGTTTGCGTTTAGGATCGGCGCGGCCCAAAGCGCGCCATTTACGCTCGCTGCCTTTGGTCGCTTCGTCCATCGAAGCATGGAACGGCGGGTTGCACATGGTCAGGTCAAAGCGTTCGCCGGGTTCCAGCAAGCCCAGCAGAATGTGCTTGGGATTGCTTTGCTGACGCAACTGGATGGCTTTGTTCAGTCCGTTGGATTGCACGATGGCTTTGGCCGCAGCCACCGCAGTCGGGTCGATTTCCGAACCGAGGAAGTGCCAGCGGTAGTCGCTGTAGCCGATCAACGGATAGACGCAGTTGGCGCCCATGCCGATATCGAGCACTTTGACCGGTGCGCCACGAGGGATTTCGCCGTCGTTGACGCTGGCCAGCAGGTCGGCCAGGAAGTGCACGTAATCGGCACGGCCCGGAACCGGTGGGCAGAGGTAATCGGCCGGGATATCCCAATGGGCGATACCGTAGAACGACTTGAGCAGCGCCCGGTTGAACACCCGCACCGCATCCGGGCTGGCGAAGTCGATGCTTTCCTTGCCATAAGGGTTGATGATCACGAACTTCGCCAGTTCCGGCGTGGTTTTGATCAGCGCCGGGAAGTCGTAGCGACCCTGATGGCGGTTGCGCGGGTGCAGGCTGGCCTTTTCGCGCGGCTCAACGGCTTTGGCCGGTGTCGCGGTGTCGGGCTTCTTGCGCGCAGGTCTTGGAGTGCGGGGGGCGTTCATGGGCGTGGTCGATTCGGGTATGGCTAAAAGTGGCGGGTATTGTCCCACAGTCGATAGCCGCGTGGGGATCCTGTAGGAGCGAGGCTTGCCCGCGAAAGCGATCTGTCTGCCACCTCAATGCCAGACATGACGGCCCCTTCGCGGGCAAGCCTCGCTCCTACAGGAAGTGGTTTGCGGTGTATGGGGGGAATGTGGCGGGCATAAAAAAGGGAGGCCGCTTGGCCTCCCTTTTCATCGCGATTAACCGTTACAGGCTGGCAATCCGCGCATGCTGCTCGGCCAACTTGCCCAAAGCCTGTTCAGCCTCAGCCAGTTTGGCGCGTTCTTTCTCGATGACTTCGGCCGGAGCCTTGTCGACGAAACCGGCATTGGACAGCTTGCCGCCCACCCGCTGAACTTCGCCCTGCAGACGCAGGATTTCCTTGTCCAGGCGTGCCAGTTCGGCGTCCTTGTCGATCAGGCCGGCCATCGGCACCAGCACTTCCATCTCGCCCACCAGTGCGGTGGCGGACAGCGGTGCTTCTTCGCCGGCAGCCAACACCGTGATCGATTCGAGGCGAGCCAGCTTCTTCAGCAGGGCTTCGTTCTCGGTGAGACGACGCTGGTCTTCGGCGCTGACGTTCTTCAGGAACAGGTTCAACGGCTTGCCCGGGCCGATGTTCATCTCGGCGCGAATGTTGCGCGTGCCGAGCATCAGCGTCTTCAGCCACTCGATGTCATCTTCGGCACCTTGATCGATGCGCGCTTCATTGGCCACGGGCCAAGGTTGCAGCATGATCGTCTTGCCTTCGATACCGGCCAGCGGCGCGACGCGCTGCCAGATTTCTTCGGTGATGAACGGCATGAACGGGTGCGCCAGGCGCAGGGCAACTTCCAGCACCCGAACCAGGGTGCGGCGGGTGCCGCGCTGACGTTCGACCGGGGCGTTTTCGTCCCACAGCACAGGCTTGGACAGTTCCAGGTACCAGTCGCAATACTGGTTCCAGATGAACTCGTACAAGGCTTGTGCGGCCAGGTCGAAGCGGAACTGGTCGAGCTGACGGGTTACTTCGGCTTCGGTGCGTTGCAGCTGCGAGATAATCCAGCGATCCGCCAGGGAGAGTTCGTAAGCCTCGCCGTTCTGGCCGCAGTCTTCGCCCTTGTCCAGAACATAACGCGCGGCGTTCCAGATCTTGTTGCAGAAGTTGCGATAGCCTTCTACGCGGCCCATGTCGAACTTGATGTCGCGACCGGTGGACGCCAGCGAGCAGAAGGTGAAGCGCAGGGCGTCGGTGCCGTAGCTGGCGATGCCGTCGGCGAACTCTTCGCGGGTCTGCTTCTCGATCTTCTTCGCCAGTTTCGGCTGCATCATGCCGGAGGTGCGTTTCTGCACCAGCTCTTCGAGCTCGATACCGTCGATGATGTCCAGCGGGTCCAGGACGTTGCCCTTGGACTTGGACATTTTCTGGCCCTGGCCATCGCGGACCAGGCCGTGAACATAAACGGTCTTGAACGGAACCTGCGGCGTACCGTCTTCGTTCTTCACCAGGTGCATGGTGAGCATGATCATCCGGGCGACCCAGAAGAAAATGATGTCGAAACCGGTCACCAGCACGTCGGTGGAGTGGAATTTCTTCAGGAATTCGGTCTGCTCCGGCCAGCCGAGCGTGGAGAAAGTCCACAGGCCCGAACTGAACCAGGTATCCAGAACGTCGTTGTCCTGTTGCAGCGCAACGTCCGGGCCGAGGTTGTTCTTGGCACGCACTTCGGCTTCGTCGCGGCCGACATAGACTTTGCCCGACTCGTCGTACCAGGCCGGAATCCGGTGGCCCCACCACAGCTGACGGCTGATGCACCAATCCTGGATGTCGCGCATCCACGAGAAGTACATGTTTTCGTATTGTTTCGGCACGAACTGAATGCGGCCGTCTTCAACCGCAGCGATGGCCGGCTCGGCCAATGGCTTGGTAGAGACGTACCACTGGTCGGTCAGCCACGGCTCGATGATGGTGCCGGAGCGGTCGCCTTTCGGCACTTTCAGGGCATGATCGTCGACGCTGACCAGCAAACCAGCGGCATCGAAGGCGGCCACAATCTGCTTGCGCGCTTCGAAACGGTCCAGACCGGCGTATTCGGCCGGAAGCGTGCCGTCGATGCTTTCGTTGAGCGTGCCGTCGAGGTTGAACACCTGACAGGCCGGCAGTACGGCGGCGTTCTTGTCGAAGATGTTCAGCAGCGGCAGGTTGTGGCGCTTGCCGACTTCGTAGTCGTTGAAATCGTGGGCCGGGGTGATTTTCACGCAACCGGTGCCGAATTCAGGATCGCAGTAATCGTCGGCGATGATCGGGATGCGGCGGCCGACCAGCGGCAACTCGACAAATTTACCGATCAGGGCCTGGTAGCGTTCGTCGTTCGGGTTAACCGCGACGGCGGCGTCGCCGAGCATGGTTTCCGGGCGAGTGGTCGCGACGATCAGGTAGTCCTTGCCTTCGGCCGTCTTGGCGCCATCGGCCAGCGGGTATTTCAGGTTCCACAGGAAACCTTTCTCGTCGTGGTTTTCCACTTCGAGGTCGGAAATCGCCGTGTGCAACTTGGTGTCCCAGTTGACCAGGCGCTTGCCGCGATAGATCAGGCCGTCTTCGTGCAAACGAACGAACGCTTCTTTAACGGCTTCCGAGAGGCCGTCGTCCATGGTGAAACGCTCGCGGCTCCAGTCGACGGACGAGCCGAGGCGGCGGATCTGACGGCTGATGTTGCCGCCGGACTGATCCTTCCACTCCCAGACTTTCTCGAGGAATTTTTCCCGGCCCAGATCGTGACGATTCTGGCCCTGGGCTTCGAGTTGGCGTTCCACCAGCATCTGCGTGGCGATACCGGCGTGGTCGGTGCCCGGCTGCCACAGGGTGTTGCGACCCTGCATGCGGCGGAAACGGATCAGGGCGTCCATGATCGCGTTGTTGAAGCCGTGACCCATGTGCAGGCTGCCGGTGACGTTCGGCGGCGGGATCATGATGGTGTAGGACTCGCCCGCGCCTTGCGGGGCGAAGTAATTCTCTGACTCCCAAGTGTTGTACCAGGAAGTTTCAATGGCGTGCGGCTGGTAGGTCTTATCCATGCGCGGCGGGACCCTATTGGCATTTATTCAGGAAAAGCCGGCAAGTATAGCGGGGCATGGGGCAGAGGGCGAGCAGGGGCAGACCGGGCGCAGATCAAATGTGGAATGATCCTGTGGCGAGGGAGCTTGCTCCCGCTGGGGCGCGAAGCGGCCCCGATAACAGCAAGTCAGGTGTGTCAGGTACATCGTGTGTTCAGGTTTTGCGGTTGCTTTGCAACCGAGCGGGAGCAAGCTCCCTCACCACAGACGCCCGCTCGACTCAGTGTTATTCGTACTGGCTGAGCAACCGTTCCATCCGCGCATCCAGCCGGCGCTTGATCTCGGTTTCGATATGCGGTGCGAAGTCGTCGATCACGTCTTGCATGATCAACAGCGCTGCCGCACGCAGTTCACTGTCCAGGTGCAGCAAGGCGTCGGGGCCTTTGCTGGCCGCGGGTGCCGGTTGCGCGGCAGGGGCGGGCGGTGTCGGTTCGACGGTCTGCGGCGCAGCGCTGACGGAGTCGAACAGCATGGGAATCTGTTCCTGATCACCTTCGATGACCGTGTCGGTCAGCAGCGGCGGTTGCAGGTTGTCATCGCCGAGCAGTTGGCGGATCGACTCGAGGTCATCCAGCAGGTGCGCGGACTTTTGCTGCGGTTTTGGAGTGTCCATCGGAATGCTCAGAGTCGCTGTAAACGGTGATCTTGCAGAGGATAGCCCTGTTCGCGATAGAAACGGAAACTCTCCCGCGCGGCCGCTCGAATCGTCGGATCCTCCACCACCACTTCCGCTACACGGGCGAACTTGCTGGCAAAGGCCGGGACTTTCAGGGCAAGGTTGACCAGCAGATCCTGATGCGGACCGCAGTCATCGCCAAGACCCAGGACAATCAAGCTATCCGGCTCACTTTCGGCAGGACCGTGAGGCACGAAGCTTTCGCCCTTGAAGGCCCACAAACGCGCGTCGAGATCCTCGCGTTGGGCGGCATCGCTGCAATGCAGGTAAATGCGGTGGCCCATGCGCCAGGCTTTTTCGGTGAGCTTGCAGGCGAAATCCAGCCGTGCCGACGGATCGGCGCTGGGCAGGACATAGAAGTCGACTTTGGTCATTGCGGTTCCTGAGCCCGGGGCTGCGTTACTCGAAAGCAACGCAGCCCGAGGTCATCGGTTTCAGGCTTTGGCGCGGTCCAGCAGGTATTGGGTCAGCAACGGAACCGGACGGCCAGTGGCGCCCTTGTCCTTGCCGCCGCTGGTCCATGCGGTGCCGGCGATGTCCAGGTGCGCCCAGTTCAGGTTCTTGGTGAAGCGCGACAGGAAGCAGGCGGCGGTGATGGTGCCGGCTTTCGGGCCGCCAATGTTGGCGATGTCGGCGAACGGGCTGTCCAGCTGCTCTTGGTACTCATCGAACAGCGGCAGTTGCCAGGCGCGGTCGTCGGCGGACTTGCCAGCGCTCAGCAGTTGAGCGATCAGTTCGTCGTTGTTGCCCAGCAGGCCGGAGGTGTGCGCGCCCAGTGCAACGACGCAAGCGCCGGTCAGGGTCGCGATGTCGATCACGGCTTGCGGCTTGAAGCGCTCGGAGTAGGTCAGGGCATCGCACAGCACCAGACGGCCTTCGGCGTCGGTGTTGAGGATTTCCACGGTCTGACCGCTCATGGTGGTGACGATGTCGCCCGGGCGCGAAGCATTGCCGCTCGGCATGTTCTCGGCGCACGCCAGGATACACACCAGGTTGATAGGCAGTTTCAGCTCGAGCACGGCACGCAGGGTGCCGAACACGCTGGCTGCGCCGCCCATGTCGTACTTCATTTCATCCATGCCCAAGCCAGGCTTGAGGCTGATGCCGCCGGTGTCGAACGTGATGCCTTTGCCGACCAGTGCGTAAGGTTTCTCGGATTTCTTGCCGCCGTTGTATTGCATGACGATCAGGCGCGGTGGCTGGGCACTGCCCTGGCCCACGGCGTAGAACGAACCCATGCCCAGGTCCTTGATCTTCTTCTCATCGAGGACTTCGACTTTGAGGGTCTTGAATTCCTTGCCCAGGTTCTTGGCTTGTTCGCCAAGGAAAGTCGGGTGGCAGATGTTCGGCGGCAGGTTGCCCAGGTTGCGGGTGAACGCCATGCCGTTGGCAATCGCAGTGGCGTGGGCCACGGCGCGCTCGACTTCGGCCTGTGCCGCCTTGATGGTCACCAGGGTGATTTTCTTCAGGGCGCGAGGTTCGGCTTTCTGGCTCTTGAACTGGTCGAAGGTGTATTCGCCATCCACCAGGGTTTCGGCCAGCAGGCGGGTCTTGCCGTAGCTGTCGCGGCCCTTGACCACGATTTCGTCCAGCGCCAGAACGGCGTCGGTGCCGCCCAGGCCTTTAAGGGTATTGAGGACGCCGGCGATGATTTTACGGAACGGGCGGTCGCCCAGCTCTTCGTCCTTGCCCACGCCGACCAGCAGAACGCGTTCGGCCTTGAGGTTCGGCAGGCTGTGCAGCAGCAGGCTCTGGCCGACTTTGCCGGCCAGGTCGCCGCGCTTGAGTACAGCGCTGAGGGCGCCGCCGCTCAGTTCGTCGAGTTGTCTGGCAGCGGCGCCGAGCTTGCGGCCTTCGCCGACGGCGACCACCAGAGTGGCGGTCTTCAACGTTTCTGGGCTAACGCTCTTTACAACCAGTTCCATGTCCGGGTCCCTGAATGAATGGTCAACGTGCGCGGGCAAAACGGCGGCGCACAGACGCTTGCTTATAGATAGAAAGACGCAGGTCACGGCCCGCGACAAAGGCCGCAGTTTGAACCTCGCTCCCTGCGCCTGACAACCCTCGGTTGTACGATCTTCAACGCATTACCCGCCTGCTTGAGCATGCGCAGTGACAGGCGCACCCAATCACAGGATAATGCGCCAACTTTTTCGGCGGCTCTGCCCTGCGGGCTGTCTGATACGTTTGCTTGTTTGGCCGCCTTAGCCTGACAACCCTGGAGTGTCTGGTTTGATTGTCTTCCGTTATCTGTCCCGCGAAGTCCTGTTGACCTTGAGCGCCGTCAGCGCCGTGCTGCTGGTCATCATCATGAGTGGGCGCTTCATCAAATACCTTGCCCAGGCGGCCTCGGGCCTGCTGGATCCGGGCTCCCTGTTCCTGATCATGGGCTTTCGTCTGCCAGGTTTCCTGCAACTGATCCTGCCGTTGGGCCTGTTTCTCGGGATCCTGCTGGCCTACGGTCGCCTGTACCTTGAAAGCGAAATGACCGTGTTGTCGGCCACCGGCATGAGCCAGCAACGTCTGTTTGCCATGACGCTGTTTCCGGCCACGCTGGTTGCGCTGGTCGTGGCCTGGCTGAGTCTGAGCCTGGCGCCACAAGGTGCCAATCAGTTCCAGTTGCTGCTGAACAAGCAGGATGCGCTGACCGAGTTCGATACCCTTGAGTCGGGTCGCTTCCAGGCGCTACGTGACGGGACTCGGGTGACCTACACCGAAACGCTGTCGGATGATCGCATCAACCTCGGTGGCGTGTTTATTTCGCAAAAGAACGTCTCGTCCGATAAGAAGGATCGCGGGATCTCCGTGCTGGTGGCCGAGAAGGGTCGTCAGGAAATCCGCCCTGACGGCAATCGCTACCTGATTCTCGACAACGGCTATCGCTACGACGGTAACCCGGGGCAGGCCGACTACCGGGCGATCAAGTACGAGGAATACGGCGTATTGCTGCCCAAGCCGGACGTCAGCGACGAAGTCACCGACCGCGATGCAATGACCACCCGTTCCTTGATCGGCAGCGATGACATTCGTTCGCGCACTGAGCTGCAATGGCGTCTGTCCCTGCCGTTGCTGGTGTTCATCGTGACCTTGATGGCGGTGCCGCTATCGCGGGTCAATCCACGTCAAGGCCGTTTCCTCAAGCTGCTGCCGGCGATTCTTCTTTATATGGCTTACCTGAGCATCCTGATTGCCGCGCGCGGCGCCCTCGAAAAAGGCAAGATCCCGCCGGCGCTGGGGTTGTGGTGGGTTCACGGCATCTTCCTGGCCATTGGCCTGGGCTTGCTCTACTGGGAGCCGTTGCGCTTGAAGATGGCGAGTCGCCGCAGTGCGCTGGAGGTGGCTCGTGGTTAAGCTCGATCGCTACATTGGTAGCAGCGTATTCGTAGCCATCCTGGCGGTGCTGGGGATTATCCTTGGCCTGGCGACCCTGTTTGCCTTCATCGATGAGATGAGTGAGGTCAGCGACACCTACACCTTGGTGGACGTCTTGAGCTACGTCTTGCTGACCGCGCCCCGTCGTTTGTACGACATGTTGCCGATGGCGGCACTGATCGGTTGCCTGATCGGCCTTGGTAGCCTGGCCAGCCACAGCGAACTGACGATCATGCGCGCCGCCGGTGTGTCGGTCGGCCGGATCGTCTGGGCCGTCATGAAGCCGATGCTGGTGCTGATGGTGGCGGGGGTGCTGATCGGCGAGTACGTCGCGCCGGCCACCGAAGTCACCGCTCAGGCCAACCGTTCCCTGGCTCAGGGTGGCGGCGATGCACAGAGCGCCAAGCATGGCTTGTGGCATCGCCAGGGTGACGAGTTCATTCACGTCAACTCTGTGCAGCCGAACGGTCTGCTGTACGGCGTCACCCGTTATCGTTTCGACAATGAGCGCCATATGCTGTCGTCCAGCTTCGCCAAACGGGCGAAGTTCGATCAGGATCACTGGCAGTTGAGCGACGTCACCACCACGCTGTTCCATGAAAAGAGCACCGAAGTGGTCACTGCACCGGAAGAGCGTTGGGATGTTGCCTTGAGTCCGCAGCTGCTGAGCACGGTGGTGATGTCGCCTGACACGCTGTCGATCAGCGGTCTGTGGGGTTACATCCACTACCTGGCTGATCAGGGCCTGAGCAACGGCCGTTACTGGCTGGCATTTTGGGTCAAGGTGTTACAGCCGCTGGTGACCGCCGCGCTGGTACTGATGGCGATTTCCTTCATCTTCGGGCCATTGCGCTCGGTGACCCTTGGTCAGCGGGTCTTCACTGGCGTGCTGGTCGGCTTCACCTTCCGCATCGTCCAGGATTTGCTGGGGCCTTCGAGCCTGGTGTTCGGTTTTTCGCCGCTGTTTGCGGTGCTGGTTCCGGCCGGTGTCTGTGCCCTGGCGGGTGTCTGGCTGTTGCGCCGAGCCGGCTGATCAGGGCGTTCCCCCGACCTCGCTGGTGATAAAAAACGCCCCTGTCGCAAGACCGGGGCGTTTTTGTAGGTGCCGTCTGACCTGCGAACGTGACGCTTGCGCCGTGGATCAGGTACAATTCCCGGCTATTTTTCGGCGGGCTATGCCTGCAGCCTTTTTGAGTGTTGATCCGTGAGTGATTTGAGTCATATCCGCAATTTCTCCATCATCGCCCACATTGACCATGGCAAGTCGACGCTGGCCGATCGCTTCATCCAGATGTGCGGCGGCCTTGCCGAGCGCGAAATGGAAGCCCAGGTGCTGGACTCCATGGACCTGGAACGTGAACGCGGGATCACCATCAAGGCCCACAGCGTCACCCTGTATTACACCGCTCGCGATGGCATCAAGTACCAGCTGAACTTCATTGACACCCCGGGCCACGTTGACTTCACCTACGAAGTCAGCCGGTCGCTGGCGGCCTGTGAAGGCGCGTTGCTGGTGGTCGATGCCGGTCAGGGCGTTGAAGCGCAGTCTGTAGCCAACTGCTACACGGCGATCGAGCAGGGCCTGGAAGTCATGCCGGTCCTGAACAAGATCGACCTGCCGCAGGCCGATCCGGACCGCGTCAAAGAAGAAATCGAAAAAATCATCGGCATCGATGCCACCGATGCGGTCGAGTGCAGTGCCAAGACCGGCCTGGGCGTCGACGAAGTGCTCGAACGCCTGGTTCACACCATTCCTGCGCCGACCGGCAACTACGAAGATCCGCTGCAAGCGTTGATCATCGACTCCTGGTTCGACAACTACTTGGGCGTCGTTTCCCTGGTCCGCGTGCGTCACGGTCGTGTGAAGAAGGGCGACAAGATCCTGGTCAAGTCCACCGGCAAGATCCACCTGGTGGACAGCGTCGGTGTCTTCAACCCGAAACACACCGCCACCGTTGACCTGAAAGCCGGCGAAGTGGGCTTCATCATTGCCGGCATCAAGGACATTCACGGTGCACCGGTCGGTGACACCCTGACCTTGAGCTCCACGCCGGACGTTGACGTGCTGCCAGGCTTCAAACGTATCCAGCCGCAGGTCTATGCCGGCCTGTTCCCGGTCAGCTCCGACGACTTCGAAGATTTCCGTGAAGCCCTGCAAAAGCTCACGCTCAACGATTCGTCCCTGCAGTACACCCCGGAAAGCTCCGACGCTCTGGGCTTCGGCTTCCGTTGCGGGTTCCTCGGCATGCTGCACATGGAAATCATCCAGGAGCGCCTGGAGCGCGAGTACGACCTGGACCTGATCACCACGGCGCCGACCGTAATTTTCGAGCTGTTGCTGAAAACCGGTGAAACGATTTACGTCGATAACCCGTCGAAGCTTCCAGACCTGTCCTCGATCGAAGACATGCGTGAACCAATCGTGCGGGCCAATATTCTTGTGCCGCAAGAGCACCTGGGCAACGTCATTACCCTGTGCATCGAGAAGCGTGGCGTGCAGCACGACATGCTGTTCCTCGGTACGCAGGTCCAGGTGACCTACGATTTGCCGATGAACGAAGTGGTCCTGGACTTCTTCGACCGTCTGAAGTCCACCAGCCGCGGCTATGCTTCGCTGGATTATCATTTCGATCGTTACCAGTCGGCTAATCTGGTGAAACTGGATGTGCTGATCAACGGTGACAAGGTCGACGCCCTGGCGCTGATCGTGCACAAGGATAACGCGCACTACAAAGGTCGCCAGTTGACCGAGAAGATGAAAGAACTGATTCCGCGCCAGATGTTCGACGTCGCGATCCAGGCCGCCATTGGCGGGCAGATCATTGCGCGGACCTCCGTCAAGGCACTCAGAAAGAACGTATTGGCCAAATGCTACGGCGGTGACGTTAGCCGTAAGAAAAAACTGCTTGAAAAGCAAAAGGCCGGTAAGAAACGCATGAAGCAAGTCGGCAACGTGGAAATTCCACAAGAAGCCTTCCTTGCGGTGCTCAGGTTGGATAGTTAGGTCCTATGTCACTAAATTTCCCGCTGTTGCTGGTCATCGCCGTGTTCGTCTGCGGCCTGTTGGCGTTGCTCGATCTGTTGTTCCTGGCGCCTCGGCGCCGGGCTGCCATCAACTCCTATCAGGGGAGTGTCAGCCAGGCTGACATGGTGGTCGTCGAGAAACTGAACAAAGAGCCGCTGCTGGTCGAATACGGCAAGTCGTTCTTCCCGGTGTTGTTCATCGTGCTGGTGCTGCGTTCGTTCCTGGTGGAGCCGTTCCAGATTCCTTCCGGCTCGATGAAACCGACCCTGGACGTCGGCGACTTCATTCTGGTGAACAAGTTTTCTTACGGGATCCGCTTGCCGGTGATCGACAAGAAAGTCATCGAAGTCGGTGATCCGCAGCGCGGCGATGTGATGGTGTTCCGCTACCCGAGCGATCCGAACGTCAACTACATCAAGCGTGTGGTGGGCCTGCCGGGTGACCAGATTCGCTACACCGCCGACAAGCGTCTGTTCGTCAACGGTGAATCGATTGCCGAACAACTGGTCGGCTCCGAGCCGGGCACGTTGGGCAGTGCCGAGCTCTACAAGGAAAAACTCGGTGTCGCCGAGCACCTGATTCGCAAGGAGATGAGCCGCTATCGCGCATCGCCGGACCGTTCATGGACCGTGCCGGCCGGGCATTACTTCATGATGGGCGACAACCGCGACAACTCCAACGACAGTCGCTACTGGGACGATCCGAGCATTCCCAAGGATCTGCTGGGCATGGTTCCCGACAAGAATATCGTCGGCAAGGCCTTCGCAGTCTGGATGAGCTGGCCGGAACCCAAACTCAGTCACCTGCCGAATTTCTCGCGGGTTGGCCTGATCAAGTAATCACGCACGGCGCTGTTGAACACAGCGCCGAATGCATTTCTGGAGTCGGCACAATCGGCGCCAGAGGCATGAAAACAACGATATTCAGGACGTAATTTTTGAACACAGCGTTAATTGTCCCAAGCCTGCGTCGTATCACGGCCATGGCGGTGGAATCCAGCCACGAACTCAGCGTGGGTAAACCGTGAGCGTCTCCTTAAGCCGTCTAGAGCGTCAGCTCGGCTACACCTTCAAGGATCAGGAGCTGATGGTCCTGGCCCTGACTCACCGCAGTTTTGCCGGGCGCAACAACGAACGCCTGGAATTCCTCGGTGATGCCATCCTCAACTTCGTCGCTGGCGAGGCGCTGTTCGATCGCTTCCCGCTGGCCCGTGAAGGCCAGTTGTCGCGTTTGCGCGCACGTCTGGTGAAAGGTGAGACGCTGGCCGTACTGGCCCGCGGTTTCGATCTGGGCGAATACCTGCGCCTGGGCTCCGGTGAGTTGAAAAGCGGCGGGTTCCGTCGCGAGTCGATTCTGGCCGATGCCCTCGAAGCGTTGATCGGTGCGATCTACCTGGACGCTGGCATGGACATGGCGCGCGAACGCGTGCTGGCCTGGCTGGCCGGTGAGTTCGAAGGCCTGACGCTGGTCGACACCAACAAAGATCCAAAAACCCGCCTGCAGGAATTCCTGCAATCGCGTGGGTGCGAGCTGCCGCGTTACGAAGTGGTGGATATCCAGGGTGAGCCGCATTGCCGGACGTTCTTCGTCGAATGTGAAATCACCTTACTGAATGAAAAAAGCCGAGGTCAGGGTGTGAGTCGTCGTATTGCCGAACAGGTAGCGGCCGCCGCAGCACTGATTGCCCTGGGTGTGGAGAATGGCAATGACTGATTCAACTGCAACTCGCTGTGGCTATGTTGCCATCGTCGGCCGTCCCAACGTGGGCAAGTCCACGCTGCTGAACCACATCCTGGGTCAGAAACTGGCGATCACCTCGCGCAAGCCGCAAACCACCCGCCATAACATGCTGGGCATCAAGACCGAAGGCGCCATCCAGGCCGTCTACGTCGACACCCCGGGCATGCACAAGGGCGGCGAAAAGGCCCTGAACCGCTACATGAACAAGACCGCCTCGGCGGCGTTGAAAGACGTCGACGTGGTGATCTTCGTGGTGGATCGCACCAAGTGGACCGACGAAGACCAGATGGTCCTCGAGCGCGTCCAGTACGTGACCGGCCCGCTGATCGTGGCGCTGAACAAGACCGATCGCATCGAAGACAAAGCCGAACTGATGCCGCACCTGAGCTGGTTGCAGGAGCAGCTGCCGAACGCGCAGATCATGCCGATCTCGGCCCAGCACGGGCACAACCTCGAAGCGCTGGAGCGGGTGATTGCCGGTTACCTGCCGGAAAACGATCACTTCTTCCCGGAAGACCAGATCACCGACCGCAGCAGCCGTTTCCTCGCCGCAGAACTGGTGCGCGAGAAAATCATGCGCCAGATGGGCGCCGAACTGCCGTACCAGATCACCGTCGAAATCGAAGAGTTCAAGCAGCAGGGCAAAACCCTGCACATCCATGCCTTGATCCTTGTCGAGCGTGACGGCCAGAAGAAAATCATCATTGGCGACAAGGGCGAGCGCATCAAACGCATCGGCACCGAGGCGCGCAAGGATATGGAATTGCTGTTCGACTCCAAGATCATGCTTAACCTGTGGGTGAAAGTGAAAGGCGGCTGGTCCGACGACGAGCGCGCATTGCGTTCGCTGGGCTACGGCGACCTGTAACACCGGATCCAGATACACCGAAGAACCCCTGTGGGAGCGAGCCTGCTCGCGATGAGGACCTGAAATTCAACATCACTGTTGACTGGCAGACCGCAATCGCGAGCAGGCTCGCTCCCACATTGGTTTCTGGTTGTTTATAAGATCGCGTTTCTTCATTGAGAACTCCATGTCCCAGCCCATTGGCCAACCCGCCTACGTCCTCCACTCCCGCGCCTACCGCGAAAGCAGCGCGTTGGTGGACTTCCTCACGCCGCAAGGTCGGCTACGGGCGGTGTTGCGCAGCGCGCGGGGCAAGGCCGGGACATTGGCGCGGCCCTTCGTGCCGCTGGAAGTGGAGTTTCGCGGGCGGGGCGAGCTGAAGAACGTTGGGCGAATGGAAGCCGCCGGTGTTTCAACCTGGCTCAACGGCGAGGCGCTGTTCAGCGGCCTCTACCTCAACGAACTGCTGATCCGCTTGCTGCCCGCCGAAGACCCGCACCCAGGCGTGTTTGATCACTACGCTGCGACGTTGCTGGCGCTGGCCGAAGGCCGACCGCTGGAGCCGTTGCTGCGATCCTTCGAGTGGCGCCTGCTCGACGATCTCGGTTACGGTTTTGCCCTGACCAGCGACATCCACGGCGAGCCCATTGCTCCGGACGGTCTGTATCGTTTGCAAGTGGATGCTGGCCTGGAGCAGGTCTATCTGCTGCAACCCGGTCTGTTCAACGGCACCGAGCTGTTGGCCATGGCTGAGGCTGACTGGACCGCACCCGGTGCGCTGTCCGCCGCCAAGCGTCTGATGCGTCAGGCATTGGCTGTTCACTTGGGCGGTCGTCCGCTGGTCAGTCGCGAGCTGTTTCGCAAGCCGTAGTCTCCCCGTATGCTGTGCGCCGAATCTTTAAATTCAGGAGCGCTTCCGTGACCACCAGCAATCGCATTCTTCTTGGCGTGAACATCGACCACGTTGCCACTCTGCGTCAGGCCCGGGGCACTCGTTACCCGGATCCGGTCAAGGCAGCGCTGGACGCGGAAGAGGCGGGGGCTGACGGCATCACCGTGCACCTGCGCGAAGACCGTCGACACATCCAGGAACGCGACGTGCTGTTGCTAAAGGATGTACTGCAAACCCGCATGAATTTCGAAATGGGCGTCACCGAAGAAATGATGGTGTTCGCTGAGCGCATCCGCCCGGCGCACATTTGCCTGGTCCCGGAAACCCGTCAGGAACTGACCACCGAAGGTGGCTTGGACGTGGCAGGGCAAGAGGCGCGGATCAAGGCGGCGGTGGATCGCCTGTCGAAGATTGGCTGTGAGGTGTCGCTGTTCATCGATGCAGACGAGCGGCAGATCGAAGCGTCCCGTCGTGTGGGTGCGCCGGCTATCGAGTTGCACACCGGTCGTTATGCCGACGCCGAGACACCGACCGACGTGGCGCAAGAGCTGAAGCGTGTGGCGGATGGCGTAGCGTTTGGCCTGGCTCAGGGGCTGATCGTCAATGCCGGCCACGGCCTGCATTATCACAACGTTGAAGCGGTGGCCGCGATCAAGGGCATCAACGAACTGAACATCGGCCATGCGCTGGTGGCGCATGCGTTGTTTGTCGGGTTCAAGTCGGCGGTGTCCGAGATGAAAGCAATGATCTTGGCTGCGGCCTTGAAGGGCTGAGACCGAGGTGCTGCCTTCGCGGGCAAGCCTCGCTCCTACAGGTCCGTGTTGTGCCGCAACTTTGCATACGACACCGGCCCTGTAGGAGCGAGGCTTGCCCGCGAAGGCGTCCTCAAAAGCAACCCAGATTTAAAGCTGCGGGGTTTCCTGATTCGGCTTGGTCTTGTCGACCCCTGGCACATGCAGGTTGCCTTCAGCCACCTGATTGCCTTCAAGCTGTGGCTGCGTGACCCACGTCAGGATGTCGTAGTAACGACGGATGTTCGCCACGAAGTGCACCGGCTCGCCGCCCCGGGCGTAGCCATAACGCGTCTTGCTGTACCACTTCTTCTCTGACAAGCGCGGCAGGATCTTCTTCACGTCCAGCCACTTGTCCGGGTTCAGGCCTTCTTTCGCCGCCAGTTTGCGCGCGTCATCCAGATGGCCGCTGCCGACGTTATAGGCCGCCAGTGCAAACCAGGTGCGATCCGGCTCCTGGATCGATTCGTCCAGCTGATCCTTCATGTAGGCCAGGTATTTGGCGCCGCCCATGATGCTTTGCTTGGGGTCGAGGCGATTGGATACGCCCATGGCCTGCGCGGTGTTCTGGGTCAGCATCATCAGCCCGCGAACGCCGGTCTTGGACGTGACCGCGGCTTGCCATAACGACTCCTGATAACCGACGGCCGCCAACAGGCGCCAGTCGACTTTCTCTTTCTTGGCGTAGGCCTTGAAGTGTTGCTCGTACTTGGGCAGGCGTTGCTGCAAGTGTTGTGCGAAGGTGGTGGCGCCCACGTAACCCAGTACGTCGACGTGCCCGTAATAGCGGTCCTTCAGGCGTTGCAAGGTGCCGTTTTTCTTCACCTTGTCGAGGTAGGCATTGATCTCGTTGAGCAAGCTGTTGTCGTCGCCAGCGGCCACCGCCCAGCTCTGGTTACTGGAGTCACCGAGGTCGAAGGCTACTCGCACGTTGGGGAAGTAGACCTGGTTCATCGCGACTTCGTTTGAATCGACCAGGGTCAGGTCGATCTGATCTTCATCGACCATCCGCAGCAAGTCGACGACTTCAACGGCGTCGGACTCTTCGTATTCAATGCCGGGGTATTTCTTTTTCAGCTCCGCCAATTGCTCGGCGTGGGTGCTGCCCTTGAGCACCATGATCTTCTTGCCGACCAGATCGCCAGCATCGGTCGGCCGCGATTGGCCGTTGCGGTAGATGACCTGTGGGGTGACTTCGAGATAGGAGTGGGAAAACCGCACCTGCTGTTTGCGTTTCTCGCTGCTGACCAGACCGGCAGCAGCCAGCACCGGGCCGTTAGGTTTGCCCACCTGATTGAACAGGTCGTCGAGGTTGTCGGCGGTCTCTATCTTGAGTTCCACCCCCAGATCGTCGGCGAAGCGCTTCACCAGCTCGTATTCGAAGCCGGTTTCACCGTTGCGATCCTGAAAGTAGGTGGCGGGGCTGTTTCGGGTAACCACCCGCAGCACACCATCCTCCTTTACGCGCTCCAGCGTGTTGGGTTTATCAACACAGCCACTGAGCATCAGGAAGAGTCCGGTTGCGATCAGCCATTTGGCGAACCGCGGACGCAAAGCCGTTGGGGAAAACATCTGCGCAGTATACGCAAAGGACCACGAGCGCCATATCTCGACAGCGAAGGGCTTGTCTGCTAGACAGCGTAAAACCCGCTTGGAGCCCGCAGGAATGGGCCCGAACGGTAATTTGTGACATAAAAAATAACCCTCGGCGAACCGCTGTTTAAGGTCCAAATGCCCGGCCCGACGTTCGGGTGCACCCGCGCGCACCGTTTCGGGTGATGTCGCGGGCGGTTTAGGCTAGAATGCACGGCCTCAAAGCACACCCCTTCCCGAGGCTGTCCCGAAGATGTTGATCCTGCGCGGCGCTCCTGCCCTTTCTGCCTTTCGCCACAGCAAACTCCTTGAGCAACTGAGCCAGAAGGTCCCGGCTGTCAGCGGCTTGTATGCTGAATTCGCTCACTTCGCCGAAGTCACCGGCGTCCTGACCGGCGACGAACAGCAGGTGCTCGCGCGCCTTCTGAAGTACGGCCCAAGTGTTCCGGTACAAGAGCCGACCGGTCGTCTGTTCCTGGTGTTGCCACGTTTCGGCACCATCTCGCCGTGGTCCAGCAAGGCCAGCGACATCGCTCGCAACTGCGGCCTGAGCAAGATCCAGCGTCTGGAACGCGGCATCGCGTTTTACGTGGCCGGTCAGTTCAGTGACGCCGACGCGCAACTGATTGCGGACGGTCTGCACGACCGCATGACTCAAATCGTGTTGGGCAACCTCGAACAAGCCGCCGGCCTGTTCAGCCACGCCGAGCCGAAACCGCTGACCGCGATTGACGTGCTGGGTGGCGGCCGCGCCGCGCTGGAAAAAGCCAACACCGAGCTGGGCCTGGCCCTCGCCGAAGACGAGATCGACTACCTGGTCAACGCCTTCGTCGGCTTGAAGCGCAATCCTCACGACATCGAACTGATGATGTTCGCCCAGGCGAACTCCGAGCACTGCCGTCACAAGATCTTCAACGCCAGTTGGGACATCGACGGTCAGAGCCAGGAAAAAAGCCTGTTCGGCATGATCAAGAATACCTACGTGATGCACAGCGAAGGCGTTCTGTCGGCTTATAAGGACAACGCTTCGGTGATCGTCGGTAACGTCGCCGGCCGTTTCTTCCCGGACCCTGAAACCCGCCAGTACGGTGCGGTGCAGGAACCGGTGCACATCTTGATGAAAGTCGAAACCCACAACCACCCGACCGCGATTGCCCCGTTCCCGGGCGCGTCCACCGGCAGTGGCGGCGAGATTCGCGACGAAGGTGCTACCGGTCGTGGCGCCAAGCCAAAGGCCGGCCTGACCGGTTTCACCGTCTCCAACTTGCAGATCCCGGGCTTCGAACAGCCGTGGGAAGTGCCGTATGGCAAGCCTGAGCGCATCGTTACTGCGCTGGACATCATGATCGAAGGCCCACTGGGTGGCGCCGCGTTCAACAACGAATTCGGCCGTCCAGCCCTGACCGGTTACTTCCGTACCTTCGAACAGTCGATCACCACCCCGCGTGGCGACGAAGTTCGCGGTTACCACAAGCCGATCATGCTGGCCGGCGGTATGGGTAACATCCGTGCCGAACACGTACAGAAAGGCGAGATCACCGTTGGCTCCAAGCTGATCGTCCTCGGCGGCCCGGCAATGCTCATCGGCCTGGGCGGCGGCGCCGCTTCCTCCATGGCCACCGGCACCAGCTCGGCAGACCTGGACTTCGCTTCCGTACAGCGCGAAAACCCTGAGATGGAACGTCGCTGCCAGGAAGTCATCGACCGTTGCTGGCAACTGGGCGACAAAAACCCGATCAGCTTTATCCACGACGTCGGCGCGGGTGGTCTGTCCAACGCCTTCCCGGAACTGGTCAACGATGGCGACCGTGGTGGCCGCTTCGAACTGCGCAACATTCCAAACGACGAGCCGGGCATGGCCCCGCACGAAATCTGGAGTAACGAATCCCAGGAACGCTACGTTCTGGCGGTCGGCCCGGCCGACTTCGAACGCTTCCAGGCGATCTGCGAACGTGAGCGTTGCCCGTTCGCCGTGGTTGGCGAAGCCACTGCTGAGCCGCAACTGACAGTCACCGACAGTCACTTCGGCAACAGCCCGGTGGACATGCCGCTGGAAGTGCTGCTGGGCAAAGCCCCGCGCATGCACCGTTCGGCCGTTCGTGAAAACGAACTGGGCGACGATTTCGATCCGTCGACCCTCGACATTGCCGACTGCGTCGAGCGCGTGCTGCATCACCCGGCCGTGGCGAGCAAAAGCTTCCTGATCACCATCGGCGACCGCACCATCACCGGCCTAGTGGCCCGTGACCAAATGGTTGGCCCGTGGCAGGTTCCGGTGGCTGACGTTGCCGTCACCGCCACCAGCTTCGACGTCTACACCGGTGAAGCCATGGCCATGGGCGAGCGTACTCCGCTGGCACTGCTGGACGCTCCGGCGTCGGGCCGCATGGCCATCGGCGAAACCCTGACCAACATTGCCGCTTCGCGCATCAACAAGATCTCCGACATCAAACTGTCGGCGAACTGGATGTCCGCTGCCGGTCACCCGGGTGAAGACGCGCGTCTGTACGACACCGTGAAAGCGGTCGGCATGGAGTTGTGCCCGGACCTGGGCATTACCATTCCGGTGGGCAAGGACTCCATGTCCATGGCCACGCGCTGGAACGACGAAGGCGTTGACAAGACCGTGACCTCGCCGATGTCCCTGATCGTGACCGGTTTCGCGCCAGTGGCTGACATCCGTCAGACCCTGACCCCGGAACTGCGCATGGACAAGGGCACCACCGACCTGATCCTGATCGACCTGGGCCGTGGCCAGAACCGCATGGGCGCCTCGATCCTGGCCCAGGTTCACGGCAAGCTCGGTTCGCAAGCGCCGGACGTCGATGATGCCGAAGACCTGAAAGCTTTCTTCGCCGTGATCCAAGGCCTCAATGCCGACGGTCACCTGCTGGCCTACCACGACCGTTCCGACGGTGGTCTGCTGACCAGCACCGTGGAAATGGCGTTCGCCGGTCACTGTGGCCTGAGCCTGAACCTCGACGGTCTGGCTGAAACCTCCGCCGACATCGCCGCGATCCTGTTCAACGAAGAACTGGGCGCCGTGATCCAGGTTCGCCAGGACGCCACGCCGGACATCCTCGCGCAGTTCAGCGCTGCCGGTCTGGGCGAGTGCGTGTCGGTGATCGGTCAGCCGATGAACAACGGCCAGATCAACATCACCTTCAACGGCGAAACCGTGTTCGAAGGTCAGCGTCGTTTGCTGCAACGTCAGTGGGCTGAAACCAGCTACCAGATCCAGCGTCTGCGTGATAACGCCGACTGCGCCGAGCAAGAGTTCGACGTGCTGCTGGAAGAAGACAACCCGGGCCTGAGCGTCAAGCTGAGCTACGACGTCAACCAGGACGTCGCCGCGCCTTACATCAAGAAAGGCATCCGCCCACAGGTTGCCGTGCTGCGTGAGCAGGGCGTCAACGGTCAGGTGGAAATGGCGGCCGCGTTCGACCGCGCCGGTTTCAACGCGATCGACGTGCACATGAGCGACATTCTGGCCGGCCGTGTCGACCTGAACGAGTTCAAGGGTCTGGTGGCTTGCGGCGGTTTCTCCTACGGCGACGTATTGGGTGCCGGTGAAGGCTGGGCCAAGTCCGCGCTGTTCAACAGCCGTGCTCGCGATGCGTTCCAGGGCTTCTTCGAACGCAACGACAGCTTCACCCTCGGCGTGTGCAACGGTTGCCAGATGATGTCCAACCTGCACGAGCTGATCCCGGGCAGCGAGTTCTGGCCGCACTTCGTGCGCAACCGCTCCGAGCAGTTCGAAGCGCGTGTGGCGATGGTTCAGGTCCAGGAGTCGAACTCGATCTTCCTGCAAGGCATGGCCGGTTCGCGCATGCCGATCGCCATCGCTCACGGTGAAGGTCATGCCGAGTTCGCCAGCGAAGAAGCGTTGCTGGAAGCCGATCTGTCGGGTTGCGTGGCGATGCGTTTCGTCGACAACCACGGCAAGGTCACCGAAAACTACCCGGCCAACCCGAACGGCTCGCCGCGCGGGATCACCGGTTTGACCAGCCGCGACGGTCGCGTAACGATCATGATGCCACACCCGGAACGCGTGTTCCGCGCTGTGCAGAACTCGTGGCGTTCGGAAGACTGGAACGAAGACGCTCCTTGGATGCGTATGTTCCGTAATGCGCGTGTCTGGGTGAACTAAGGGCTGTGTACAAGCTCAGTTTTTTTGTTCCGGCCAGCCATGTCGAGTTGGTCAAGAGTGCTGTATTCGCTGCCGGTGGTGGGCGGATCGGGGCTTATGATCATTGCGCGTGGCAGGTGCTTGGATTAGGCCAGTTTCGGCCTTTGGACGGCAGTCAGCCGTTTATCGGGGAAGCGGGGCAGGTCGAGCAGGTTGAGGAATGGAAGGTTGAGCTGGTGGTGGCGGATGAGTTGATCGTGGCCGTGGTGGCTGCGCTGAAACTCAGCCACCCCTATGAGACACCGGCTTATGAAGTGTGGCGGTTGGAGGATTTTTGATCTTCCTTTTGCTGTAAAAAACCCGTTGGTTTTCCAACGGGTTTTTTTTCATTCGCTAGATGCCGGCGCTTAAATTGCTCCTGCTGGCGAATCGAGTCTTTGAGCTCTCGAGCAATAGTAGCGGCGCAAAATGAAAAGGCCGGGCGACACCTTTGGCAGTCCGCTGGTTTTTGGTGTCCAGTGGGAGCTTTATACCTCCGGTCAGATAATCGTACATACCTGTTAGTTCTGACAGTTGTCGAAAATGGCGCACCACGATTTGATGGGCTTCCATAAATCAATTCTTAAAGGACTATTGCCATGGCTGTCGAAAATTCAATTTTAATACGTGATTCCAAAGGGAAAGAGATTGTTGAAGGAGCCCAAATCAAAGAGGGGGACGTTAAGTTTAGTGGTCAAACAAAGCCCTTTAGTCAAGTAAGCGTGTTCGATAATGGCCAACGAAGGTTTTCTTCAGAAGCCGGGCCGGATAATAGTTTTGGCACAGCCTTAATTCCTTTTAAAGCAGGAGCTCATACAGTCACTACCAAATTCGACCACTTAAATGAGGAGCAGAAGCTCTCTTTCACCGTGGTCTCTGATTGAAAAGGCTAGAAGCTGTCTGCTGCCTGAACAAAACACCGCAGACCTGACAGGTCAGCGGTGTTTTATTTTCCACTTTTTTAAACTATGACCAGGCAGCTCGGGATCGGTAGCGATGACGAGTGAACCTGTGGCATTAAACCTTGGCACTCACCTCACTACGATTAACCAACACCTCCAGCGCCCCACTCAAACTCGGCGCCTTGTCGCCAATCAGCAGGTGCCAGACACCACCGTCAAGCTGGCTGACCCCCTGACAACCCAGCGCCTTCAAATCACTCTCTGACAACGCTTTGCCATCCGCCAGGTGCAGTCGAATCCGGGTCATGGCCACGCAATCCATCTGCAGCACGTTGTCCCCACCGCCCAAGGCATCCAGCCATTGCTGCGCTTCTGCATTTGCCACCGCCGCAGGTTTCGGTGCATCGATCACCGCGGGAGGAGAGGACACCAGCGCACGACCCAGCGCCGGCATCGCCAGACGAATTTCATCGGCAATGCTGTCCGCCATCGGCCCAACCACCACTTGCAGGCTACCGCCCTTGCCAGGACGCACGACCGCCATCGCCCCCAGTGCTTTCAACTCGGCATCGTTGGCCTTGTTGCGATCCACCATGTCCAGCCGCAACCGCGTCGTACACGCGCCCACGGTAATCAGATTCTGCGCCCCACCCAGTGCCTTGATGTATGCCCCGGCTCGTTCATTCTCGGTGACCACAATCTTGTCACCCGTCGGCACCTCTTCACGCCCTGGCGTCTTGAGGTTGAAGCGGCGAATGCAGAAATCAAACACCCCGTAATAGACCACCGCATACGCCAAGCCTACCGGCACCACTAACCAGCCGTTGGTGGATTTCCCCCATCCGAGCACCATGTCGATGAAGCCGCCCGAGAAGGTGAAACCCAGGTGGATGTTCAGCGCATTGGTGATCGCCATCGACAACCCCGTCAGCAGCGCATGGAGCAAAAACAGAAACGGTGCGAGGAACATGAACGCAAATTCGATGGGTTCGGTGACGCCGGTCAGGAAGGAAGTCAGCGCCATCGACAGGAAGATCCCGCCCATGACTTTGCGGCGTTCCGGCAGGGCGTTGCGGTACATCGCCAGGCAGGCGGCGGGCAGGCCGAAGATCATCACCGGGAACATGCCGGTCATGAATTGGCCGCCCTTCGGATCACCGGCGAAGTAGCGCGACAGGTCGCCTGTGACCATGGCGCCCGTGGTCGGGTCGGTGAAGTTGCCGAAGACGAACCACGCCATGTTGTTGAGGATGTGGTGCAGGCCAGTGACGATCAGCAACCGGTTGAACACGCCGAAGACGAAGGCGCCGATGCTGCCGCTCTCCATCATCAGTGCGCCGAAACCGTTGATGCCGTGTTGGATCGGCGGCCAGATCAAACCGAAGATCACGCCCAGGCCGACGGCGGCGAAGCCGGTGACAATCGGCACGAAGCGCCGTCCGCCGAAGAACGCCAGGTACTCCGGCAGCTTGATGTCCTTGAAGCGGTTGTAGAGCGCGCCGGCCATCAAGCCGCTGACGATCCCGGCGAGCATGCCCATGTTGATGCTCGCATCCAACACCTTGAGCGTGGAGATCATCACCAGGTAACCAATCACCCCGGCGAGGCCTGCGGTGCCGTTGTTGTCCTTGGCGAAACCGACCGCGATGCCGATGGCGAAGATCATCGCCAGGTTGGCGAAGATCACCTGGCCGGCGTCATGGATGATGGCGATGTTCAGCAGGTCGGTGTCGCCCAGACGCAGCAACAGGCCGGCAATCGGCAGGATCGCGATCGGCAGCATCAACGCGCGGCCGAGACGTTGCAGGCCCTCGATGAAATATTGGTACATGGCGGTTCTCCCTGTGCTCTTTTTGTTTGAGAGGTGTTGTAGTTGTTCAGCTCAGAGGCCATTGCTGGTGACAGGCGTGACGCACCGCCCCGGCGCTGCTCAGCTTGAGCAGGTCGTGGCTGACGCTTCGGCATTGCGCGGCGTCGAGGTGGCGCACGCGATCCTTGATTTCACCGATCTGCACCGGGCTGACCGACAGCTCGCTGACGCCCAGGCCGATCAGGACCGGCGTGGCCAGCGGATCGGACGCGAGTGCGCCGCAGACGCCGACCCAACGGCTATGCACCGCCGCACCGGCGCAGGTCTGGGCGATCAGCCGCAGCAGGGCCGGGTGCATGGCGTCGACGCGCGAGGCGAGGCCGGCGTGGTCGCGGTCCATCGCCAGGGTGTATTGCGACAGATCGTTGGTGCCGATGGACAGGAAGTCCGCATGCTCTGCAAGCTGCTCGGCCAGCAGCGCAGCGGCCGGGACTTCGATCATCACCCCCAGCTCCGGGCGTTCATTTACCCCGAGTTCAAGGCACAACGCATCGAGGCGCTGGCGGATGTGCAGCAACTCATCGACCTCGGTCACCATCGGCAACAGGATCCGGCAGCGCGACAGCGGGCTGACGTGCAACAGTGCGCGCAGTTGCTGATCGAGTAATTCCGGCCGCACCTGAGCCAGGCGAATGCCGCGCAAGCCGAGCACCGGATTGGCTTCGACCGGCAATGGCAGGTAGTCGAGTTGCTTGTCGCCGCCAACGTCGATGGTTCGGATGATCACCGACTTGTCACCCATGGCGTCGAGCACGGCTTGATAGGCGAGGCGTTGCTCCTGTTCGTCCGGCGCGGTGTTGCGGTCGACAAACAGAAACTCGGTGCGCAGCAGACCGACGCCATCCGCGCCGTTGGCCAGCGCGTCTGCGGCTTCTGCGCTGGACGCGACATTGGCGGCGATTTCGATGTGCACGCCATCGCGTGTCAGTGCCGGGGTATGAGCCTGCGATTGTTGAAGCGCACGGCGTTGCTGATGATCGCGTTGCGCCTGATGCACGTCGGCCAGGCGTTCGGCCGTCGGCGCCCATTCGAGCCGACCACCGTCGGCGTCCAGCACCACCGCCTGGCCTTGTGCCTGATCCAGCAGCGCCGAACCCAGCGCCACCAGGCACGGCAAACCTTTACCCCGCGCCAGAATCGCGACGTGGGACGTCGCGCCACCCTCGGCCATGCACAACCCGGCGACCCCTTGCTCGCTCAGTTGCAGCAAGTCCGACGGCGTCAGCTCATGGGCGGCGACGATGGCGCCGGCCGGCACGTCGTAGTGCCAGGCTTCGCCGAGCAAGGCGCGCAGCACCCGTTGCTTGAGATCGCGCAGATCGTTGGCGCGTTCGGCCAGCAACGCGCTGCCGAGTTGTTGAAGGACGTCGCACTGCACGTCGATCGATTGGCTCCAGGCGTGCGTCGCGGCCATGCCTTGAGCGATGCAGGCGTTGGCCGCGTCCAGTAGCGCCGGGTCTTCGAGCAAGGCGAGGTGCGCGGTGAAAATCGCTTCTTCGTCAGTGTTTTTGTGTTTCCTGGCCTGGGCCAGGGTGTGCTCGATTTCGCCGCGCACGGAGGTCAGCGCGGTATCGAGGGCGTGCAGCTGTGGCTCGGGAGCGTGGTGGCCGGCATCCACCGGCAGGCTGATGGTATTCAAGCGAAACAAGGGGCCAGCGACCAGGCCGGGCGCGGCGCAAACGCCGTGCAGCACACCCGCTTCGGCAGTCCGAGTGCGTCGGGTGATCGGCGCAGGCGCAGCGGCATGGCTGTCTTCGGCCAACGCCGTGGACAAGGCGATCAGCAACGCTTGCAATGCCGCCTCGGCGTCCGGGCCCTGGCAGCTGACCTGAACCTCATCCTGCTCGCCGACGGCCAGGCTCATGAGCCCGATCAAGCTGTCACAGGTCGCCGATTTGCCAGCGAAATGCAGCTGCGATTTGCTCTTGAACCCTTGTGCGGTCTGACGAATCAGCGCAGCAGGGCGAGCATGCAGACCGCCACGATGAGCGATGCGCACGTGGCCGAAATGCGCTTCAGCCGAAAGGTCCGCCTCTGCCTGGGCGCCCGGCGCCGCCCGGCGAATGATGTGCAGCAGCGGGTCGCCGACTTTGACCGATTTCAGCGTGATGGGCCGCGCCTGAAACTCCTGGCTGTTGGTCAGGATCATCAGGCTGACCAGGCTTTTGCACTGCTGCGCGACCTTGTCCAGGTCGTAGCGCAGCAACGGTTGGCCATTGCTGACGCGGGCGCCTTCCTTGACCAGCATCGAGAAGCCTTCGCCCTGCAACTCGACGGTGTCGAGGCCCAGGTGCAGGAGCAATTCGGCACCGTTGTCGGCACGCAAGGTGACAGCGTGACCGCTACGGGCTACGTGCACCACGACGCCGGCGCAGGGGGCGTGAAGGGTGTCGTTCAGTGGATCGATAGCGATACCGTCGCCCATCGCGCCGCTGGCGAACACCGGGTCCGGGACTTTGGCGAGCGTGAGCACCGGACCGCTGAGCGGGGCGCTGAGGGTCAGCTCTTTATTGTTGTTATGCATGGCTCGGTCTCATCAGGAAATCGTTCGGGGCGGACTTAGTGCGTGCGCGTCACTTTGCTCAAATGCCGCGGCTGGTCCGGGTCCATGCCACGGGCCACGGCCAAACCGGCGGCCATGACGTAGAAACTCTGGATCGCCAGAATCGGGTCCAGGGCCGGGTGTTCGGCGCGGGTCAGCGTGAGGTCACGTTCGGCAATGTCATCTGGTGCCGCCAGCAGAACGCGAGCGCCGCGCTGGCGCATGTCGGCAGCAAGGCTCAGCAAACCGGCCTGCTCGGCACCCCGTGGAGCGAAGATCAGCAAGGGATAGTTCTCGTCGATCAATGCCATCGGGCCGTGACGCACTTCGGCGCTGCTGAAGGCTTCGGCCTGGATCGCCGAGGTTTCCTTGAACTTGAGGGCTGCTTCCTGAGCGATGGCAAAACCGGCACCGCGGCCGATTACCATCAAGCGTTGGCAATCGCGCAGGGCGTCGATGGCCAGGCTCCAATCCTGTTGCGCCGCCTCGCGCAGACCTTCCGGCAAGGCGTTGCCGGCTTCGAGCAATTCCACGTCTTCTTTCCAGTGGGCGATCAGACGGGCGCTGGCGCTGAGGGTGGCGATGAAACTCTTGGTGGCGGCAACGCTGCTTTCCGTTCCCGCGCACAGCGGCAGGCTGAATTCGCACGCGGCTTCCAGCGGCGAGCTTTCGGCGTTGACCAGGGCAATGCTCAGGGCCCCGCGTTTGCGTAACAGGCGCAGGCTGTTCACCAGATCCGGACTTTGCCCCGACTGCGAGAACGCGAACGCCACTTGGCCGCTGACCTTCAATGGTGCTTGCAGCATGGTCACCACCGACATCGGCAGCGACGCCACCGGGTAGCCCAGTTGCTGCATGGTCAGGTAGGCGAAGTAACTGGCGGCATGATCTGAACTGCCGCGAGCGACGGTCATCACGACTTGCGGCGGCTGACGGCGCAGGCGCCCGGCGATCTCGATCATCTGCGGGTCGAGTTGCTGCAGTTGGGCTTGCACGGCCTCGAACGAGGACAGCGCCTCTTCAAGCATTTTTGAAGTCAATGTCTTCTCCTTCGACCATGACGGCGGTGAGTGTGAGTGAGCGATCCAGTCGCACGCAGTCGGCCCAGCTGCCAGGTTGCAGGCGACCGCGTTCTTCGAGGCCGAGGTAATCGGCGGGGAATTGCGAAAGACGTTGCGACGCCTCGGCGATCGGCAGACCGATTTTCACCAGGTTGCGCAGGGCCTGATCCATGGTCAGTGTGCTGCCGGCCAGGGTGCCGTCGGGCAAGCGCACGCCGCCCAGGCACTTGGTGACCGTGTGGCTGCCGAGCTTGTATTCGCCGTCCGGCATGCCGGCGGCGGCGGTGGAATCGGTGACGCAATACAGGCACGGGATCGCGCGCAGGGCGACCCGCATGGCGCCGGGGTGCACGTGCAGCAAATCCGGGATCAGCTCCGCGTATTTGGCGTGGGCCAGCGCCGCACCGACGATGCCCGGCTCGCGGTGATGCAACGGGCTCATGGCGTTGTAGAGGTGAGTGAAACTGCTGGCGCCGGCCGCCAGCGCGGCGACGCCTTCCTCATAACTGCCGAGGGTGTGACCGATCTGCATGCGGATACCGCGTGCACTGAGGGTGCGGATCAAGGCATCGTGGCCGGCGATTTCCGGGGCGATGGTGATCACGCGGATCGGTGCCAGCGTGAGGTAGTCCTCGACTTCGGCCATCAGCGCGGTGTGGGCAAAGTTCGGCTGGGCGCCGAGTTTGCCGGGGTTGATGTACGGGCCTTCCAGGTGCACGCCGAGCACCCGGGCGCAGCCTTCCGGCCGCTGCTCGCAGAACTCGCCGACGGCTTTGAGCACGCTGGAAATCTCCTCCGGCGGCGCCGTCATGGTGGTCGCCAGCAGCGACGTGGTGCCGAAACGCACGTGGGTCTTGCTGATGGTTTCGAAGGCGGTTGCGCCTTCCATGATGTCTTTGCCGCCGCCGCCATGGACGTGCAGGTCGATGAAGCCGGGCAGCAGATAGGACAAGTCGTTGTCAGCCGGATCGCACGGCACGCCTTCGATGGACACGACCTTGCCGTGTTCGTGAATCAGCCGGCCGCGAACCCAGCCGTGGGCGGTGAGGATGTTGTCTTCGGACATGATCGGTTCTCGGTTTTAGCGGCGAAGCGGGTTATCGACGAAGCTCTGCAACAAAGTCGTAGTAGTCGTTGCGGCAGTAGGTGTCGGTGACTTCGATTGGCGTGTTGTCTTCCAGGTAGCCGACCCGGGTCATCAGCAGCATGGCGGTGCCGGGGGCGATGCCGACGAGGGCGGCGAATTCGTCCGAGGCGTTGATCGCCTGGATGTGCTGCAAGGCGCGGACGATCGGTTTGCCGATGCCGTCGAGGTATTCGTAGAGCGAATCGCCCACCGCTTGCGGCTTGGGAATGATCGAGGCGGGCAGGGTGCTCATCTCGATCGCCATCACCGTGTCGTCGGCTTTGCGCAGACGTTTGAGCCGCGCGACCTTGTCGTTGGGCGAGAGGCCGAGGCGGATCAGTTCTTCGTGGGTCGGCGGGGTGATCTCGCGTTCCAGCCATTGCGAGCCGGGAACGAAGCCCTTGAGGCGCAGCATCTCGCTGAAACCCGAGAGGCGCGACAGCGGTTGTTCCAGGCGCGGCGTGATGAACGTGCCGGAGCCTTGGTTGCGGCGGATCAGACCCTGTTCGAACAAGACTTCCAGTGCCTTGCGGGCAGTGACGCGGGAGATGCCCAGCAGCTCGCTGAGGTTGCGCTCCGAAGGCATGGCCTGCTCGGCTTTCCACTGCCCGGCATGGATCGCCGCTTCCAGATTGCGCGCCAGTTGCAGGTAGAGGGGCGTGGGCTGGGTGTCGTCAGGGCGTAGGGCCTGGAGGTCATTCATGTCAGGGATGTCCGATGCGGATATTGGAGTGTTGTGTTCCGCGAATGGCCGAAAATTAATACCACTTGAATACCATGTCAATGCCAGTACTTTGCCGTTGGCGTGGGAAAGGCGGCCCTGTTGAGTGCGGGAAATGGGGTTTGGTATCAAGTGGTATTAGAGGTGGGGGTTTTGAGCGCAAAGATCGCAGCCTGGGGTAACGCTTGCCGGGGAGATTGGTATCTTCCCGGCAGTCATTACTGCAGGCTGCGATCTTTTGAATTTATTTTTCGAGGAGCGACCGAAGGTAGCGCTAAGAAGAAGGACTCGGTGCTTTTGTGGCGAGGGAGCTTGCTCCCGTTGGGCTGCGAAGCAGTCCTGAAATCAGCGAATGCGGTGTCAGGTCATTTTTTGGGGCCGCTTCGCAGCCCAGCGGGAGCAAGCTCCCTCGCCACAGGTAAAGGGGTTACGGCCGAATCTCGATCATCGTGCCATCCGGCACCAGGCCCCAGACCTCACGCATGTCCATGTTGCGCATGGCAATGCAGCCGTCGGTCCAGTCCAGGGTGTGGAACAGGTCTTCCGGGTTTTCTTCGGTATCTGGTGTGCCATGGATCATGATCATGCTACCCGGATCGACGCCTTCACGCCGGGCGCGGGCAGCGTCGCTGATGTTGGGGTAGGAGATGTGCATCGACAGATTGAATTTATCGCTGACCTTGCGCCAGTCCAGCCAGTAAAAACCTTCAGGCGTGCGTCTATCGCCTTCCATCAGCTTTTGGCCTTTCGGATTTCTGCCCAGGGAAATGCGGTAGGTCTTGAGCGGCTTGCCGTCATTGATCAATTGCAATTGGTGGGCGGATTTGAGCACCAAAACTTTTTCGATGACTTTGCCGTTCAGGGTTTCCGCAACGGAAGCCTGTGACAGAGTGACGAACGACAAGCAAACCACGGCAAGCAACCAGCGCATTGAAACGATATCCCTGAAAGGTGTCGCGACTATTTAGTTATAGGTGATTCTGGAGCCAGGAGCTTTAGGTGATGGCAGGCTGAGCAAGCGGCGGGATCGACTCGGACCGCACGGGGTAGACCTCGGTCCGCCGGTCAGCGAAGAAGCATTCTAAGGTACGACCCACCGTGCGGAAAGCCAACTCGGACCACGGGATGTCGGCTTCGTCGAAAAGCTGCACTTCCAGGCTTTCGGGGCCGGCAGAAAAATCCGGGTCCACCAGCTCCGCGCGAAAGAACACATGCACCTGACTGATGTGCGGCACGTCGATCAACGTATAGATGCTCAGGTTACGCACCCGCGCACAGGCTTCCTCGGCGGTCTCGCGAATGGCCGCCTGCTCGATGGTTTCACCGTTTTCCATGAAACCGGCGGGCAGGGTCCAGTAACCGAGCCGAGGCTCGATGGCGCGTCGGCACAGCAACACTTTCGAGCCCCAGGTCGCCACGCAGCCGGCGACGATATTGGGGTTCTGATAGTGAATCGCCTGACAGCTGTCACAGACAAAACGCAGGCGCGAGTCGCCTTCGGGAATGCGTTGGGTGACCGGGTTACCGCACTGACTGCAAAATTTCATGCTGGGGTTCCTGAATGCTGCGCCTATCTTGGCGTGCGGCGGTGTCTGTCGGCAAGTTGTCGTTTAGCGACATGCAGTGGTTATGGGGTTGGGCGGCCGGTTCGATTGGTGCATGATGCATAGGGTCTGTTGACGTTTGCTGACGAACTGCGTTGGCGCGCAACGCGGTTCGTCAGCAAACGTCAACAGACCCTACGGCCAACAGATCGAGAAGACTCATGCTGGACGAGCTACTGCATCGAGTAAGCAACCACACCCCACGCACAATGGAAACCGACAAACGTTTCCCCGAAGCCGCGGTATTGGTACCCATCACCCGTAGTGACGAACCGGAGCTGGTTCTGACCCTGCGCGCCAGCGGGCTCTCGACCCATGGCGGTGAAGTCGCCTTCCCGGGTGGGCGGCGCGACCCCGAAGACCCGGATCTTATTTTCACCGCGCTACGGGAGGCTGAAGAAGAAATCGGCTTGCCACCGGGGCTGGTCGAGGTGATCGGCCCGCTGAGCCCGTTGATCTCCCTGCATGGCATCAAGGTCACGCCGTATGTCGGAGTGATTCCGGGTTTTGTCGAGTACCTGGCCAACGATGCCGAGATCGCCGCCGTGTTCAGTGTGCCTCTGGAGTTTTTCCGTGAGGACCCAAGGGAGCACACCCACCGCATCGATTACCAGGGGCGCAGTTGGTACGTGCCGAGTTATCGTTACGGCGAGTATAAAATCTGGGGCCTGACGGCAATCATGATTGTCGAGTTGATCAACCTGCTCTATGACGCCGACATCAGCCTGCACCACCCGCCCAAAAGCTTTATCAATACTTGAAGCCATCGTTCGTATGGCGTGAACCGCGGCTGCCTGAGCCTTGAGGACAACAAGATGAAATATCGCCTGGGCGATGCCCGCGTCGAAACCCATCCGCAGAGCTGGGTTGCACCCAATGCCGTGCTGGTGGGCAAGGTCAAACTGGAAGAGGGCGCCAACGTCTGGTTCAACGCCGTGTTGCGTGGCGACAACGAATTGATCCTGATTGGCAAGAACAGCAACGTCCAGGACGGCACGGTGATGCACACGGACATGGGCTACCCGCTGACCATCGGCACCGGCGTGACCATCGGCCACAACGCCATGCTTCACGGCTGCACCGTGGGCGATTACAGCCTGATCGGTATTAATGCAGTGATTCTCAACGGCGCGAAAATCGGCAAGAACTGCATCATCGGCGCCAACTCGCTGATCGGCGAGGGCAAAGAGATTCCCGACGGTTCGCTGGTCATGGGCTCGCCCGGCAAAGTAGTGCGTGAACTGACCGAGCAGCAAAAGAAAATGCTGGAGGCCAGCGCCGCGCACTATGTGCACAATTCGCAGCGTTACGCCCGTGATCTGGTCGAGCAGGAAGAATGAACGCCACCGAACGACCGGTCCTCTCGCCATGCGTGAACATCTGCGCGTTGGACGAAGATGATATTTGCACCGGGTGTCAGCGCACGGTCGAAGAAATCACGCGCTGGAGTCGCATGGACAACGAAGAACGCCGCAGGGTTTTGGGGCTGTGCCATGAGCGGGCCAAGTCGAGCGGGTTGATCTGGATGTTGCCTTCCAGATCCGATTCCTGAGCCCTGTGAGCTATTGTGGCTGATGAGGTTTCTTGTGGCTAGGGAGCTTGCTCCCGACGGGCTGCGAAGCAGCCCCATAGCTGACAAACACATTCAACCTGACACACCGCGCCCCCTGACTTCAGGGCCGCTGCGCGACCCAGCGGGAGCAAGCGCCCTCGCCACAGGCTATTTGTAAAGCCGAGATGGTAATCTGTGCGCCAAATTGACAGGTATCCCGCCACCTCATGTTCTTCCTGATCGCCTATATCAGCAGCGTCGTGCTGATCAACTACGCCTTCTCCACCGCCCCGCACCTGGACATCATCTGGTCGGCCTGGGGCGGGTTGGTGTTTGTCCTGCGCGACATGGTACAAACCCGCTTCGGCCACGGCGCGATCGCGGCGATGCTCGCAGCGTTGGTCCTGTCCTATGTCACCTCCGATCCGTCCATCGCGCTGGCCAGCGCCACGGCCTTCGCGGTGTCCGAATGCATCGACTGGCTGGTGTTCAGCATCACCAAGCGTCCGTTGCACGATCGCCTGTGGATAAGTTCGGCCCTGAGCATTCCCCTCGACACCTTCATCTTCTTCGGCATGATCGATGCTTTCACCCCGGCCGTAATCCTTACCGCCATGGGCTCGAAGTTCGCCGGCGTGACGGTCGTGTGGCTGATCATGGCCTGGCGCTTGCGCAAACAGGCTGTCGCCAGCTGAAGCCAAACCTTGCGGTTCATGTAAAATGCCGCGCTTTCTCCCCATGGGAAGCGCGCCAGACGCCGCGACCCTCGATGATCCGCTTCTTGAGGACCTGAGATGACCCGTATCGGAACTCCATTGTCGCCAACCGCGACCCGCGTATTGCTGTGTGGCTGTGGTGAGTTGGGCAAGGAAGTGGTAATCGAGCTGCAACGCCTGGGCGTTGAAGTGATTGCCGTCGACCGTTACGCCAACGCGCCGGCCATGCAAGTTGCGCATCGCAGCCACGTTATCAACATGCTCGACGGCGCCGCCCTGCGTGCCGTGATCGAAGCCGAAAAGCCGCACTTCATCGTGCCGGAAATCGAAGCGATCGCCACCGCGACCCTCGTGGAGCTGGAAGCCGAAGGCTTCACCGTGATCCCGACCGCTCGCGCCGCGCAGCTGACCATGAACCGTGAGGGCATCCGTCGCCTGGCTGCCGAAGAGCTGGACCTGCCGACCTCGCCGTACCATTTCGCCGACACTTTCGAGGACTACAGCAAGGCCGTCCAGGATCTGGGCTTCCCGTGCGTGGTCAAGCCAGTGATGAGTTCGTCGGGCAAAGGCCAGAGCCTGCTGCGCAGCGCCGATGACGTGAAATCCGCTTGGGATTACGCTCAGGAAGGTGGCCGCGCCGGTAAAGGTCGCGTGATCATCGAAGGCTTTATCGACTTCGACTACGAAATCACTCTGTTGACCGTGCGTCACGTCGGCGGCACGACCTTCTGCGCACCCGTCGGTCACCGGCAGGAGAAGGGCGACTATCAGGAATCCTGGCAGCCACAAGCCATGAGCCCGATTGCCCTGGCCGAATCCGAGCGCGTTGCCAAAGCCGTCACCGAAGCACTGGGCGGTCGTGGCCTGTTTGGTGTCGAGCTGTTCATCAAAGGTGATCAGGTGTGGTTCAGCGAAGTGTCGCCGCGCCCGCATGACACCGGTCTGGTCACCCTGATTTCCCAGGACCTGTCGCAGTTCGCGCTGCACGCACGGGCGATCCTGGGCCTGCCGATTCCGTTGATTCGCCAGTTCGGGCCATCGGCGTCGGCGGTGATTCTGGTGGAAGGGCAGTCGACCCAAACTGCGTTCGCCAACCTCGGTGCTGCGTTGAGCGAACCGGATACGGCACTGCGTCTGTTTGGCAAACCAGAGGTCATTGGCCAGCGCCGGATGGGCGTGGCGTTGGCGCGGGATGAGTCGATCGAAGCGGCTCGTGCCAAGGCAACCCGTGCTTCTCAGGCTGTCGTGGTAGAGCTGTAAACCGAGGCGCGGCAGGCTAGCTCTCACAGGGTTATTGGTTGGTCACAGATTTTGTGTACACCCTATTTCCATGGGGGAGCCAGCCTGCTGGCGATGCTTCTGCTTCAGGTCACCCGATTCAAATCGTTATGTCGCGTCTCCTTCAGACACAGCACCGCAATCAAGCTCAGCACCGCCGCCCCAGACACATACCCTCCGACATAACTCAGACCGCCCATCGCCACCAGTTTCTGCGCGAAAAACGGCGCCGCCGAGGCCCCGACGATTCCGCCCAGGTTGTAGGCTGCGGACGCGCCGGTATACCGCACATGCGTTGGAAACAGCTCCGGCAGCAACGCGCCCATCGGTGCAAACGTCACGCCCATCAGAAACAGCTCGATGCACAGGAAAAGCGCCACGCCCCAGGTCGAGCCTTGGGTCAGCAGCGGTTCCATCAAGAATCCCGACAGGATCGCCAAGACGCCGCCAATGATCAGCACCGGTTTGCGCCCGTAGCGGTCGCTGGCCCAGGCTGACAACGGCGTGGCGGCGGCCATGAACAGGACGGCGAAGCACAGCAGCCCAAGGAAGGTTTCGCGGCTGTAGCCGAGTGTCGACACGCCGTAGCTCAATGAAAACACCGTCGAGATGTAGAACAGCGCGTAGCACACGACCATCGACCCTGCCCCTAGCAACATCGGTACCCAGTACTGGCTGAACAGCTCGACCAGCGGGATCTTCACTCGCTCCTGACGTGCCATGGCGTTGGCAAACACCGGGGTTTCGTGGAGTTTGAGGCGCACATACAGGCCCACCATCACCAGTGCGGCGCTGAGCAGGAACGGAATCCGCCAGCCCCAAGAGCGGAACTGCTCGTCATTCAGGGTCATGGCGAGCGTCAGGAACAGTCCGTTAGCCGCCAGAAAGCCAATCGAGGGGCCGAGCTGCGGGAACATGCCGAACCAGGCGCGCTTGCCTTTGGGCGCATTCTCCGTCGCCAGCAGGGCCGCACCGCCCCATTCGCCGCCTAGCCCCAGTCCTTGGCCGAACCGCAGCACGCAGAGCAGGATCGGCGCCCAGGCTCCGATGCTGTCATAGCCCGGCAATACGCCGATCAACGTGGTGCACACACCCATCAATAGCAGCGAAGCGACCAATGTCGATTTGCGCCCGATGCGGTCACCGAAGTGCCCAAACAGCGCCGATCCCAAGGGGCGGGCGAGGAATGCGATGCCGAAGGTGAGGAACGCCGACAGCATCTGGGCGGTGCCGGAGGTCTGCGGAAAGAACACCGGACCGATCACCAGCGCCGCAGCGGTGGCATAGACGTAGAAGTCGTAAAACTCGATGGCGGTGCCGATAAAACTCGCCGTGGCCACGCGGGTGGCGGAGTTCGTCGGTTGGGTAGGCGCGTCGCTATAAGTCGTGCTGGTCGTCATGCGGTTATCCCTGACAGTCATGTGCCCCAGTGGAGCGAATTATTATGGTCGAACACCCAGGGATGTGGGAGTGAGGCGCGGCCGCTGTTCAAGGTAGGAACAGTCGTCGGTGTGGTGCGGAAAGTGCCGATGGTCTGGCCGGAACCTGCTGCGTGCGGGGTAAGCACGTGGTTCGGCCGGGGCTTGGGTAAGCGGATTCGATTATAGGAAGGTGGCTAACGATCTAACAAGGGGCTTGGGATTGGCGAGGTCTTTTTGGCGAGGGGGCGTTCCGACAAGCCTCTCGCCACGGTGTTATGTGTCCGACATCAAATCACTGTCGGAACGGAGCTGGTATGCCAGATCAAAACCTGAGTAACCCGATTGTCTTCCGTCTCCAGAATTTCCAGCCGATAACGCCCGATCTTCAGGCATACCGCACTTTCTGGAATGGTCTCCAGTGCCTCGGTCACCAAGCCGTTCAGGGTTTTCGGGCCGTCGCTGGGCAGGTGCCAGCCCAGGCTCTTGTTCAATTCGCGAATCGACGCCGCACCTTCGATCATCAGTCGGCCATCGGCCTGCGGGTGGATGTGCGGGTTGTCCAGGCTGTGCTGACTTTCGAATTCGCCGACGATTTCTTCGAGAATGTCTTCCAGGGTCACGATGCCAAGTACTTCGCCGTACTCGTCGACCACCATGCCCAGGCGCCGCTGCTGTTTGTGGAAATTCAAGAGTTGCAGTTGCAACGGCGTGCTTTCCGGCACGAAGTACGGTTCGTGGCTGGCGGCCAGCAACGCTTCCAGGGTCAGGCTCGCATCGGGTAGCAAGTGGCGGATCTGCCGGGTATTGAGCACGGCTTCGACCTGATTGATGTCGCTGTGAAACACCGGCAGGCGGGTGCGCTTGTTGTTGCGCAGTTGCTCGACGATCTCTGCGAGGGAGTCGTCGAGATTGATCCCGTCGACGTCACTTCGCGGCACCAGAATGTCGTTGACCGTGATGTTGTCGAGCGCGTGGATGCCCGTCAGCGGGTGAGGGCGGCAGACGGCTTCGTGATCGTCCTTGCGCTCGCCGGGGCTCTCGTCTTCGCTCTGTTGCACCACCTTGACCTTGCGGGCAAACGGTCGCATCAGCAGCCGGGTGAAGCCATTGAGCAGCCAGGCGGCCGGGTAGATGATTTTCAGCGGCGCACCGAGCAGCGTGTTGCCCAGGGCCAGGACGGCGTCGGGATAGCGCACGGCGAGGGCGCGCGGCAGGTAGTCGGCGAACACCAGCAGTGCGATCCCGGCGCCCAGGCAGGCAATCCACGGGCCGTTTTCCGCCCAGATGAAGATCGCCAGCAAGGTGCTGATGACCACTGCCAGTGCGCGGCACAGGGTATTGCAGAAGATCAGGCTGTTGAGCGGGAAGCTGAGCTTCGCGACCGGTTTGTCGCTGGAACGCGAGGCGGTGCGCTGGGCCAGCAAGTGCTGTTGTGCGGATTCGATGGCGGTAAACAGCCCCGACCATAAAATCAGCAGGGCCAATACCGCGAGCATCGGCCCTATGGGCAAGTCGTCCATTAATGCCGCCCGTCAGATGTGCAGGATGTATTCACGGACCAGCTTACTGCCGAAGTACGCCAGCATCAGCAGGCAGAAACCGGCGAGGGTCCAGCGAATGGCCTTGTGTCCGCGCCAGCCGAGGCGGTTACGGCCCCATAGCAGCACGCTGAAGACGATCCAGGCCAGGCAAGCCAGCAAGGTTTTGTGCACCAGATGCTGGGCAAACAGGTTGTCGACAAACAGCCAGCCAGAGAGCAGCGATAACGACAGCAGGGTCCAGCCGGCCCAGAGGAAGCCGAACAGCAGGCTTTCCATGGTTTGCAGCGGCGGGAAGTTCTTGATCAGGCCCGACGGGTGTTTGTGCTTGAGCTGATGGTCTTGCACCAGCAGCAGCAAGGCTTGAAACATCGCGATGGTGAACATGCCGTAAGCGAGGATCGACAGCAGGATGTGCGCGAGAATGCCCGGCTCTTCGTCGATGACCTGCACGGTGCCGGCAGGGGCGAACTGCGCCAGCAGCACCGTGGCGGCACCGAGCGGGAACAGCAATATAAGCAGGTTTTCCACCGGGATCCGCGAACAGGCCAGCAGGGTCAGGGCGATGACCGCCGCCGCAATCAGGCTGGCGGCGCTGAAAAAGTCCAGGCCCAGGCCGATCGGGGTCAGCAGGTGGGCGAACAGGCTGGCACTGTGAGCCAGCACGGCAAGCACGCCAAGCGTGACCAGCAGGCGTTTGTTCGCCTTGGCACCAGTGGCCAGGCGAGTGCCTTGATAGATAGTCGCAGCGGCATATAAGCAGGCGGCGGCGAGGGTAGTCAGCATACTGGGTGACAAGGGGAGCATAAATCCTGTTAGGCAAGCCCGAAAGGCGCTGAGTTTGGCATAGAACCCCCGCAGCACGAAAGACCATGCAACCTGACGACGAGGTGTCCGCCAGACGCAGTCTTCGCTATAATCCGCGACCTGCCCACGCCGCAGGCTCGCCGAGCACATGTTTATTCCGGTCTGGGCCGCCATTATCCCGGTCTACACAGGGCCTGAAAGGATCGCGCAATGTTTGAAAACTTAACCGACCGTCTCTCGCAGACGCTGCGCCATGTCACCGGCAAGGCCAAGCTGACCGAGGACAACATCAAAGACACCCTGCGCGAAGTGCGCATGGCGTTGCTCGAAGCCGACGTCGCCTTGCCGGTGGTGAAAGACTTCGTCAATTCGGTCAAGGAACGCGCCGTTGGCACCGAGGTGTCTCGCAGCCTGACGCCGGGCCAGGCCTTCGTGAAGATCGTCCAGGCCGAACTCGAAAGCCTGATGGGCGCGGCCAACGAAGACTTGAACCTGAGCGCCGTTCCGCCGGCCGTGGTCCTGATGGCCGGTTTGCAGGGTGCGGGTAAAACCACCACCGCCGGCAAACTCGCGCGTTTCCTTAAGGAGCGCAAGAAGAAGTCGGTCATGGTCGTGTCCGCGGACGTTTACCGTCCGGCGGCGATCAAGCAGCTGGAAATGCTCGCCGGTGAAGTCGGCGTCACCTTCTTCCCGTCCGACCTGAGCCAGAAGCCGGTCGACATCGCGCAAGCGGCTATAAAAGAAGCAAAGCTCAAGTTTATTGATGTGGTCATCGTCGATACCGCCGGTCGTCTGCACATCGACGAAGAGATGATGGGCGAGATCAAGGCCTTGCACGCCGCGATCAACCCGGTCGAAACCCTGTTCGTGGTCGACGCCATGACCGGCCAGGACGCCGCCAACACGGCCAAGGCCTTCGGCGACGCCTTGCCGCTGACCGGTGTGATCCTGACCAAGGTCGACGGCGACGCCCGTGGCGGTGCCGCGCTGTCGGTTCGCGCCATCACCGGCAGGCCGATCAAGTTCATCGGTATGGGCGAGAAGAGCGATGCGCTCGAACCGTTCCACCCGGAGCGTATTGCTTCGCGCATCCTCGGCATGGGCGATGTGCTCAGTCTGATCGAGCAGGCGGAAGCGACCCTCGACAAGGACAAGGCCGACAAACTGGCCAAGAAGCTGAAGAAGGGCAAGGGCTTCGACCTCGAAGACTTCCGCGATCAGCTGCAACAGATGAAGAACATGGGCGGCCTCGGTGGCCTCATGGACAAACTGCCGAACATCGGCGGCGTCAATCTGGCGCAGATGGGCAATGCCCAGGGCGCGGCAGAGAAACAATTCAAGCAGATGGAAGCCATCATCAATTCCATGACCCCGGCCGAGCGCCGCGACCCTGAGCTGATCAGCGGTTCGCGCAAACGCCGGATCGCCATGGGTTCCGGCACCCAGGTGCAGGACATCGGTCGCTTGATCAAGCAGCACAAGCAGATGCAGAAGATGATGAAGAAATTCTCCGCCAAAGGCGGAATGGCCAAAATGATGCGCGGTATGGGCGGTATGTTGCCCGGCGGCGGCATGCCGAAAATGTAAAGAATTCGCGCAATGGCTTGCTCTTGCGCAGCCCACACGGAAGTGGGATCTCCAGCAAACCCGCACTTGGCGGGAGCTGACTGGCCGTTTTCAACGACGGCTCTATAGCAAATCTTGATGGCGACCGGAAGGCCGCCGGAAAAAGACATTTGCAAAAGTCCGGATATTCCTTAGAATATGCGGCCTTTCGGGCACCTATGCCCGCTGTGCCTTTAGATTTGCAGCACCGACTACAGGAACGATGTTCACATGCTAACAATCCGTCTTGCCCTTGGCGGCTCCAAAAAGCGCCCGTTTTACCACTTGACCGTAACCGACAGCCGCAACCCGCGCGACGGTTCGCACAAGGAACAGGTTGGTTTCTTCAACCCTGTTGCTCGTGGTCAAGAAGTCCGTCTGTCCGTGAACCAAGAGCGCGTAGCCTACTGGCTGAGCGTTGGTGCACAACCTTCTGAGCGTGTTGCTCAGTTGTTGAAGGATGCATCTAAGGCTGCGGCCTGAGCAATATGAACGCGACGCCTGCCATTGCTGATGATTTGATCGTTATCGGCAAGATTTATTCTGTTCATGGCGTTCGCGGCGAAGTGAAGGTTTATTCCTTTACTGATCCGACTGAAAACCTGTTGCAGTACAAAACCTGGACGCTCAAGCGCGAAGGCAATGTGAAACAGGTCGAGCTGGTCAGCGGACGTGGGAACGACAAGTTCCTGGTCGCAAAGCTCAAGGGTCTTGATGATCGTGAAGAAGCTCGTCTTCTGGCCGGTTATGAGATCTGCGTGCCGCGCAACCTGTTCCCTGAATTGACCGACGGCGAGTACTACTGGTACCAGCTGGAAGGTCTGAAGGTTATTGATCAACTCGGGCAGTTGCTCGGGAAAATCGATCATCTTCTGGAAACCGGCGCCAATGATGTAATGGTGGTCAAGCCTTGCGCTGGCAGCCTGGATGATCGCGAACGCCTGTTGCCCTATACGGAGCAATGCGTGTTGGCCGTCGACCTTGCCGCAGGCGAGATGAAGGTGGAATGGGATGCGGACTTCTAAGCGTGGCTAACTTGCGCGTAGAAGTGATCAGTTTGTTTCCCGAGATGTTCTCCGCCATCAGCGAGTACGGCATCACCAGTCGTGCGGTGAAACAGGGGCTGTTGCAGCTCACCTGTTGGAATCCGCGAGACTACACGACGGATCGGCATCACACTGTGGACGATCGCCCATTTGGCGGTGGTCCGGGCATGGTGATGAAGATCAAGCCCCTGGAAGATGCTCTGGTTCAGGCCAAGGCAGCAGCCGGGGAGGCGGCGAAGGTGATTTACCTGTCCCCCCAAGGCCGTCAACTGACTCAGTCGGCGGTACGCGAGTTGGCGAATCTGGATGCATTGATCCTGATTGCCGGCCGCTATGAAGGCATTGACGAGCGTTTTATTGAAGCTCATGTCGATGAAGAGTGGTCGATTGGCGACTATGTACTGTCTGGCGGCGAGCTGCCGGCGATGGTCCTGATCGATGCGGTTACACGACTGCTGCCTGGAGCTTTAGGGCATGCGGACTCCGCCGAGGAAGATTCCTTTACGGATGGTTTGCTGGATTGCCCGCACTACACCCGACCGGAGGTGTATGCGGATCAGCGTGTTCCCGACGTGTTGCTAAGTGGCAATCACGCGCATATCCGGCGTTGGCGTTTACAGCAGTCCCTTGGTAGGACCTTTGAACGACGCGCCGATCTTCTGGAAAGCCGCTCGCTTTCTGGAGAAGAGAAGAAGCTGCTCGAGGAATACATCCGCGAGCGGGACGATAGTTAACAACGTATCGATGGTAGATCCGACGATCTACCTTAGGAGCACAGCATGACTAACAAAATCATCCTTGCACTCGAAGCAGAGCAGATGACCAAAGAGATCCCTACCTTTGCCCCGGGCGACACCATTGTCGTTCAGGTGAAAGTGAAGGAAGGCGACCGTTCGCGTCTGCAAGCGTTCGAAGGTGTTGTTATCGCCAAGCGTAACCGCGGCGTAAACAGTGCTTTCACCGTTCGTAAAATCTCCAACGGTGTTGGCGTAGAGCGTACTTTCCAGACCTACAGCCCGCAAATCGACAGCATGGCCGTTAAACGTCGCGGTGACGTACGTAAAGCCAAGCTGTACTACCTGCGTGACCTGTCCGGTAAAGCAGCTCGCATCAAGGAAAAACTGGCTTAAGTCCAGCTTCCGATGCAGAAAAAAGCAGCCTACGGGCTGCTTTTTTGTTGCCTGCGATTTATCTTTCGTGACCGTACTGTCGGTCTTGCCTGAGCTTATATGCCCGCCATCGATCATCCATTGATAGACCAATTCCTCGACGCGCTGTGGCTGGAAAAAGGTCTTTCCGATAACACTCGCGATGCCTATCGCAGCGACCTGGCCTTGTTCAATGGCTGGTTGCAGGAAAAGGGTCTGGAGCTGATCAGCGCCGGCCGCGAGTTGATCCTCGATCACCTGGCCTGGCGTCTGGAACAAAACTACAAACCCCGTTCGACGGCGCGATTCCTCTCCGGAGTGCGTGGGTTTTATCGTTATCTACTCAGGGAAAAGCTGATCGCGGTCGATCCGACCTTGCGCGTCGATATGCCCCAACTCGGTAGGCCTTTGCCTAAGTCTCTGTCGGAAGCAGACGTGGAAGCGCTGCTGAAGGCGCCGGACTTGAGCGAAGCTATCGGTCAGCGGGACCGCGCCATGCTCGAAGTGCTTTACGCGTGCGGCTTGCGGGTGACGGAGTTGATCAGCCTGACGCTGGAGCAGGTCAATCTGCGTCAAGGCGTGCTGCGGGTCATGGGCAAAGGCAGTAAGGAGCGCCTGGTTCCGATGGGCGAGGAGGCGATTGTCTGGGTCGAGCGATACATGCGCGATGGCCGCCAGGAACTGCTCGGCGGGCGTCCCAGCGATGTCATGTTCCCCAGCCAGCGCGGTGAGCAGATGACTCGCCAGACCTTCTGGCATCGCATCAAGCACCAGGCCAAGGTCGCCGGGATCGGCAAGTCGCTGTCGCCGCATACCTTGCGCCATGCGTTCGCCACACACCTGCTCAACCACGGCGCCGACCTTCGGGTGGTGCAAATGCTGCTCGGCCACAGCGACCTGTCGACCACCCAGATCTACACCCACGTCGCCCGCGCACGCTTGCAGGACTTGCACGCCAAACACCACCCGCGCGGCTGACGGATGGAACAAATCACCGGTGGCGAGGGCGCTTGCTCCCGCTGGGGCGCGAAGCGATCCCAAAACTATGGACCACGGCTAATCAGGAAAATCGAGGTGCCTGTCTTACGACTGCTGCGCAGTCGAGCGGGAGCAAGCTCCCTCGCCACAACACGTGTTATCAGATACGCACCATTATGTGTGTTGCGTCAGGCGCATTCGGCCACAGGAGCCTTATGTGGTAGGCTTTGCCGGTTTGCACGATGGGCGGTTATGACCCGGTGTTTCGGCACGGGCGTTCTGATCGTCCCATTTGTCCGCCTTCAGGAGTTCTCATGCGTCTGACCCAGATTTTCGCCGCCGCAGCCATTGCGTTGGTCAGTACCTTTGCCGTCGCCGATGACGCGGCCGACAAAGCCATTCGTAAAAGCCTGGAAAATCTCCAGCTGGAAGTACCGGTAGAAAGCATCTCCGCCAGTCCGTTGCCGGGCCTGTATGAAGTCAAACTGCAAGGCAGCCGCGTGCTCTACGCCAGCGCCGACGGCCAATACGTGGTGCAGGGCTACCTGTTCCAGCTCAAGGACGGCAAGCCGGTCAACCTGACCGAGAAGACCGAACGCCTGGGCGTGTCCAAACTGGTCAACGCCATCCCGGTTGCAGAAACCGTGGTCTACCCGGCGATCGGCGAAACCAAATCGCACATCACCGTGTTCACCGACACCACCTGCCCGTACTGCCACAAACTGCACGCCGAAGTGCCTGAGCTGAACAAGCGCGGCATCGAAGTGCGTTACGTCGCGTTCCCGCGCCAGGGCCTGGGCTCGCCGGGTGACGAACAGTTGCAAGCGGTCTGGTGCTCGAAAGACAAGAAAGCTGCCATGGACAAAATGGTCGACGGCAAGGAAATCAAGGCCGCCAAGTGTGATAACCCGGTTTCCAAGCAGTTCGCTCTCGGTCAGTCGATCGGCGTGAACGGCACACCGGCCATCGTTTTGGCTGACGGTCAGGTCATTCCGGGCTACCAGCCTGCGCCACAAGTCGCCAAACTGGCGCTGGGCGCGAAATAATTCGCATCGTCACGGCCAGCCTTTGACGATCATGGTCCGGCGGTACCATTTGCCGGGCCATTAATAGAGAGCCGCGAGTATGCGGCTGTTTTCACGGCCGGCCTTGAGTCGGCCGTTTTATGGGGAGTTCACAGTGAAACCGGTCAAAGTAGGCATCTGTGGGTTAGGGACCGTCGGTGGCGGTACCTTCAACGTACTTCAGCGCAACGCCGAGGAAATTGCTCGTCGTGCCGGGCGTGGAATCGAAGTGGCACAAATTGCCATGCGCACGCCAAAGCCTCAGTTCCAAACGACCGGTATTGCGATTACCAACGATGTCTTCGAAGTGGCCACGAACCCTGAGATCGACATCGTTATAGAGCTGATGGGCGGCTACACCGTTGCCCGCGAGCTGGTACTCAAGGCCATCGAGAATGGCAAGCATGTGGTCACCGCGAACAAGGCACTGATCGCCGTTCACGGTAATGAGATTTTCGCCAAGGCACGTGAGAAAGGCGTGATCGTGGCGTTCGAAGCGGCTGTGGCCGGTGGCATTCCGGTGATCAAGGCGATCCGTGAAGGCCTGTCCGCCAACCGCATCAACTGGGTCGCCGGGATCATCAACGGCACCGGCAACTTCATCCTCACCGAAATGCGCGAGAAGGGTCGCACCTTCGAAGACGTACTCGCCGAGGCGCAAGCCCTGGGTTACGCCGAAGCCGATCCGACCTTCGACGTTGAAGGCATCGACGCGGCCCACAAGCTGACGATCCTGGCCTCCATCGCCTTCGGCATCCCGCTGCAGTTCGACAAGGCTTACACCGAAGGCATCACCAAGCTGACCACCGCTGACGTGAACTACGCCGAAGCGCTGGGTTATCGCATCAAGCACCTCGGCGTCGCTCGCAGCACCGCGTCCGGTATCGAGTTGCGCGTGCACCCGACGCTGATTCCGGCCGATCGTTTGATCGCCAACGTCAACGGCGTGATGAACGCGGTGATGGTCAACGGTGATGCGGCCGGTTCGACCCTGTTCTACGGCGCGGGCGCCGGCATGGAGCCGACGGCTTCGTCGGTGATCGCCGACCTGGTGGACGTGGTTCGCGCCATGACCTCCGACCCGGAAAACCGTGTGCCGCACCTGGCCTTCCAGCCGGATTCGTTGTCGGCGCACCCGATCCTGCCGATCGAAGCGTGCGAAAGTGCTTACTACCTGCGCATTCAGGCGAAAGACCATCCGGGCGTACTGGCCCAGGTCGCGAGCATCCTGTCGGAGCGTGGCATCAACATCGAATCGATCATGCAGAAAGAAGTCGAAGAGCATGACGGTCTGGTGCCGATGATCCTGCTGACTCATCGTGTGCTGGAACAGCACATGAACGACGCGATCGCCGCGCTGGAAGCCCTGGCAGGCGTGGTCGGTCCGGTCGTCCGGATCCGCGTCGAGCACCTGAACTAAACAAAAGCAGCGGCAAGCTGCGAGCTTCAAGCGACAAGTCAAAGGCACTCTGGCTTTTACTTGCCGCTTGTAGCTTGAGACTTGAAGCTCAAACCAAAGGTTTGCCCCTATGCGTTATATCAGTACCCGCGGCCAGGCACCGGCCCTGAATTTCGAAGATGTCCTGCTGGCCGGTCTTGCCACCGACGGTGGTCTGTACGTCCCGGAAAACCTGCCACGTTTCACCCAGGAAGAAATCGCTTCCTGGGCTGGCTTGCCGTATCACGAGCTGGCCTTCCGGGTGATGCGCCCGTTCGTTACCGGCAGCATCCCTGATGCCGATTTCAAAAAGATCCTTGAAGAAACCTACGGTGTGTTCTCGCACAGCGCCGTGGCACCGTTGCGTCAGCTGAATGGCAACGAATGGGTGCTCGAGCTGTTCCACGGCCCGACCCTGGCGTTCAAAGACTTCGCCCTGCAACTGCTCGGTCGTCTGCTCGACTACGTACTGGAAAAACGCGGCGAGCGCGTGGTCATCGTCGGCGCGACCTCCGGTGACACCGGTTCGGCCGCCATCGAAGGCTGCAAGCACTGCGAAAACGTCGACATCTTCATCCTGCACCCGCATAACCGCGTGTCCGAAGTGCAGCGTCGCCAGATGACCACCATCTTCGGCGAGAACATCCATAACATCGCCATCGAAGGCAACTTCGATGACTGCCAGGAAATGGTCAAGGCCAGCTTCGCTGACCAGAGCTTCCTCAAGGGCACGCGTCTGGTGGCGGTGAACTCGATCAACTGGGCGCGGATCATGGCCCAGATCGTTTACTACTTCCACGCAGCCCTGCAGTTGGGCGGCCCGGCGCGCTCGGTATCGTTCTCGGTGCCGACCGGCAACTTCGGCGACATCTTCGCCGGTTACCTGGCACGCAACATGGGCCTGCCGATCAACCAGTTGATCGTCGCCACCAACCGCAATGACATCCTGCACCGCTTCATGAGCGGCAACCAGTACGTCAAGGAAACCCTGCACGCCACGTTGTCGCCGTCGATGGACATCATGGTGTCGTCGAACTTCGAGCGCCTGCTGTTCGATCTGCACGGTCGCAACGGCGCAGCGATTGCCGGTTTGATGGACAGCTTCAAGCAGGGCGGCGGTTTCAGCGTCGAACAGGAACGCTGGACCGAAGCCCGCAAATTGTTCGATTCCCTGGCCGTGGATGACGCGCAAACCTGCGAAACCATTGCCGAAGTCTACGAGCAAACCGGCGAACTGCTGGATCCGCACACCGCCATCGGCGTGAAGGCCGCGCGCGAATGCCGTCGTAGCCTGGATATTCCAATGGTGATCCTCGGCACGGCCCATCCGGTCAAATTCCCGGATGCAGTGGAGAAAGCCGGCGTAGGAAAAGCGCTTGAACTACCTGCACATCTTTCTGATTTGTTCGAGCGAAATGAGCGTTGCACCGTGTTGCCGAATGATTTGAAAGCCGTGCAGGCCTTTGTCAGTCAGCATGGCAACCGCGGCAAGCCGCTGTAACCACTCAAAGCTGTCACATTTTGAAGCCCGTCTCCTGACGGGCTTTCTCATTTCTGCATGCCACACTTGTCGTGTTTTCGCCCCAGAAAGGATGGGCGAGTTGATTGCGAAGGAAGTGGTAATGCGGTTTTTCAGAGGGTTCAAACCAGCCGTGTGCTGGATGTTTTTGATCGGCGTCCTGGGCTTGGATCAAGCAGGGACGGCCGCGCAATTGGCGACGCCCGAGTCCAGGGGGGCGGGCGTCGGCGCAATCATCGAACTGGATGCTCAGGAACTGAGGTGGGTTGCCGAGCATCCGCAAGTCATCGTCTCGTCGGTGCAATACCCGCTTTATCTGTTCAAGGATGAACACGGTCAGTGGAGCGGTCTGAACAACGATCTGCTCAATCGCATCAGTGCCATGACGGGTTTGCAGTTTGTTCACGAGGAGTCGTTTTCCACCGACCAACTGCTCGGGCGTCTGGAAAGTGCCGAGGCGGACATGAGCACAACGCTGGCGATGAATGACGAGCGTAAGGCGTTCCTGGATTTCAGTCATGCGTTCGGTGGCGCTGGATGGGTGTTTGTCGGACGGGCAGACGCACCGGTCGTGCACTCCCTGGCGCAGTTGGCTAAAAGAGTGCTGGTGTTGCCGGCCCGGCACGCACTCGAAGGCACGATTCGCCGCGACTACCCGGCGATAGAGTTGCGCACGGTCAAGACTTACGCCGAGGCCAGAGCGCTGGTTGAAAGTGGTGAAGCCTTTGCCACCATCGAAAATGAAATCGGGGCGCAGCTCTATCCATTGGGGCAACTCAAGGTCGGCCGGGCCGTGGAGGGCAAGTGGGAGGCTGATCACCTCGCGGTACGCAAAGGCCAGTCGCCGCTGCTGAGCATTCTTAACAAGGCGCTTGAGGCCTTCCCTGCGGCCGACTTGCGGGCCATTCGCCTGAAATGGCTCAGCGGTATCGCGCCCGTCGAGTCGCCTTCTCGCTGGCGGCAGCTGACTCACTGGTTTTGCTGGGGCATGTTTATCGTCAGCCTGTTCGGTCTGCTTTCCTTGCTCTGGAATCGCAGGCTCGCGGCACTCATCAAGCAGCGCGCAGACGCTGAGAAGGGGCTGGGCGATCAGCTTGCTTTCCAGCATGCATTGATCGACGCCATGCCCGATCCGATGTTTGTTCGTGATCTGCAAGGGCGGTTGATCATGTGCAACAAAAGTTATGAGGAGAGCCTCTGCACCCGTTTTGACCAGGTTCAAGGGCGACGGCTGGTTGAGCTCGATGTCCTGCCGGCGGAAACCGCAGCGCTGCTGCATGCCGAATTCATGGCGCAGATGGAGACTCGAAAGCCACGCTTCAGTGAACGTCAATTGCTGTTCAACAACGGGGTCAGGGACATCTACCAATGGACGGTGCCGTTCTACAGCGTCGACGGCCAATTGCGAGGGTTGCTGGGGGGATGGACTGATATCGGTCACCGGACAAGGCACCTGTGAACAGGCTGTTTTTTCCCTGTCATCTTTTCCGTGCATGCTCTATCGACCAGGGACGCCGACGCGTCTGCACCTGGAATCCAGAACTTTCTTCTCGGGTCGGTGGTCATTTACTGTGAACACACCCCAGGCACTTTGTTTTCGGACTATTGAGTGGTGATCGAGATGGAAAGTATCAGTCTATTGCTCGGTGAGGCTCTGAGCCCGTATCAGGTCAAGCTGACCCCGTCGGGCGCCCATGGCGAATGCCTGGTGACACTGAAGAATGCGACCGGCGCGATCGTGGTCGAACGGGCGTTCAACCAAGCCCAGTTAACCGATTACCGTCTGCTGACGGATGTCGTCGACGGCTTGCACCGCGACGTGCTGATTGCCGAAGGACGGCTGGAACCCTGCGTCATCGCGGCGCTGCGCAATGCGGCTCAGGATAAGGTCCTGGCCAGTCGAAATTGAATTGTTCTTTTGTGGGAACCTTCCTGCGCTCAGGTCGTCAGACCATGTAACAGCAGGATCAAGCATTGTGCTCCGGTGCTTGTAGCTTGCTGCCACTGGTCTTTATGTAGGCCACGTTTAACCCCGAGTCGTCTCCCCACTTCTCGGGGTTTCTTTTGCCTGCGATTTGTCATTGCCCAGCCTGATTCTCGAAAAAGGCTTTGGCTTCTTTCAGGTAGTCGTTGCGTCTTTCGGGGTCCAGCCACTCAGCGTACAGCTGGTCCAGTCGCTCATGGGGCAGGGTGCGTAACAGTTCATTGATCTCTTGGATGGCCTTGCGGCCCTGGACTGTACCGGAGCAGCCAATGTGCCCCGACAGGTATTTGCCCGTGCCCTTCACCGGGTAAAATTCCAGCTGATCGTCGGCGATGTGCTCTCGATTAGCCTGATAGCGAATTTCCGGCCAGTACCCCAGAACCATTTGCAAACGGCCCAGGCGCTGCATCTGCAACAGACTGGCAAGGGCATCGTTGCCGTAATGGGGAGCCAGTGCGTCCGGTGGCGCCAGTTTCAGCAGCGTGTCGAGGACTTGGCCGTAACTGCGCTCGGCGACGACCCCGATTTTCTTTTGGCCACTGGCCAGCAGAGCCGCAAGATCGACTTCGCCGTCGATCAGAAAAGGATCCAGCTGCGCGCGGTCTTCCCGGCGGACGACAAGTCCATTGCTCACCGCGCGGAAGGCCGGAATGGAGAACGCAATCCATTGTTCGCGCTCTTTGGTCCAGACCAGTGACGGATCGCAGGTAAACGATTCTTCGCGGAGCATTTGCATGGCGCGGGCCCGGTTGACTCGCATCAGGGTGTGCTCGTATTGCGGCATCCCGGCTATCAACAGCGGCAGGATCTGATCGACAATCCCCTGACCTTTTTTCGGACCTTCAAAGATCATCGTGGGTGGCAAGTCGCGGAGTAACCAGATCAGCGTCGCTTTGGGTTGTGCCCAAACGGGTGTCGCCAGCGCGGCCAATAGCCCCAATACCGCCGCTGTACGCCAGTTGCGGGTGTTGTGAGTGGCTGTTGAAAGCAGGCGTTTCAGCTTAGATGGCCCCGTCTTCGCGCAGCTTGGCAATCTGTTGCGGGTCGTAACCAAGATCGTTGAGTACCTGCGCGTTGTGCTCGCCTAACTGCGGCCCGACCCATTCGCAATCGCCGGGTGTCTCAGAGAGTTTCGGCACAATCCCCGGCATCTTGAAGTCTTTGCCGTCCGGCAGCTTGGCCTGCAGGAACATTTCCCGGGCCAGATACTGCGGGTCACTGAACATGTCTTCGGCGCTGAAGATCCGACTGACAGGTACATCGGCCTGATTCAGCTGCGTGAGCACGGTGTCCAGCGGCTGCGAATTGACCCAGCGATCGATCACCCCGTAAATCTCGTCACGGCGGCTGTCGCGGCCATCGTTGCTGGCCAGCACCGGGTCGTTGGCCAGGTCTTCGCGACCGATGACCAGCATGAAGCGTTTGAAGATTGCATCGCCATTGGCGCCTATCTGCACATGCTTGCCGTCGGCGCTGGTGTGAATCGAGGAGGGCGTGATGCCTGGCATGATGTTGCCGGTGCGCTCGCGAATGAAACCGAACACATCGAACTCCGGCACCATGCTTTCCATCATGGCGAAGATTGCTTCATACAGCGCCACATCAACCACCTGGCCCTGGCCACCGTTGACCTCGCGGTGACGCAACGCCATCAGTGCGCCAATCACACCCCATAGCGCGGCAATCGAGTCACCGATGGAAATCCCGGTGCGCACCGGTGGCCGGTCTTCGAAACCGGTGATGTAGCGCAGGCCGCCCATGGATTCACCAACGGCGCCAAAACCGGGTTGATCCTTCATCGGCCCGGTCTGGCCGAAGCCCGACAGCCGTACCATCACCAGTTTCGGGTTGAGGGCGTGCAAGACGTCCCAGCCCAGGCCGAGTTTTTCCAACACGCCAGGGCGAAAATTCTCGATCAGGATGTCCGCTTCGGCCAGCAGCTTTTTCAGGATTGCCAGGCCGTCAGGGTGTTTCAGGTTCAGGGTCAGGGATTTTTTGTTGCGGGCCTGGACGAACCACCACAGCGAGGTGCCTTCGTAGAGTTTTCGCCATTTGCGCAGCGGATCGCCGCCGTCGGGGGATTCGATCTTGATTACTTCGGCGCCGAATTCACCGCAAATGCGCGAGGCAAACGGGCCGGCGATCAAGGTGCCCAATTCGATGACTTTCAGACCTGAGAGCGGTTTGGCGGTGAGCGGCATGCTGGATCCTGTAGGACAAAGGCTGAGCGGATATAGCCTTTTAACATAGCCCAACGTCAGACGACCAAGGTTGATCGCCTTCTATTCGTTGATTGCCTACTGCATCGGTTAGACTTGCCGCCTTTCCTCGTATCAAGAAGCCCGTTCATGGCCCAGCCGTCCACGACCTACAAGTTTGAACTGAACCTCACCGACCTCGACCGCAGCATCTACGAGACCGTGAAGCAGACCATCGCCCGTCACCCTTCGGAAACCGAAGAGCGCATGACCGTGCGGCTGTTGGCCTACGCCTTCTGGTACAACGAGCAGCTGTCATTCGGTCGTGGTCTGTCAGACGTGGATGAACCTGCCCTGTGGGAAAAGAGCCTGGACGACCGCGTCCTGCACTGGATCGAAGTCGGCCAGCCGGACGCCGATCGCCTGACCTGGTGCTCGCGCCGTACCGAGCGCACCAGCCTGTTGGCTTACGGCAGTCTGCGCGTCTGGGAAACCAAAGTGATCCCCGCGATCAAGAACCTGAAAAACGTGCACATCGCAGCCGTGCCTCAGGACATCCTGGAAACCTTGGCCAAAGACATGCCCCGCGTTATCAAGTGGGACGTGATGATCAGCGAAGGGACGATTTTCGTCACCGACGACCGGGGTCAGCATGAAGTCCAGTTGCAGTGGCTGAGCGGCGAGCGCGGCTGATTTTTCGCCGTTTGTCCGTTTGATCCGGTTTTATCCTACGTATTCAAGAGAAGCACCTGTCACCCCATGCGCATCGAACCTCGCCTGTTGCCCGACACCCTGCCATTCCTCGGCGATCTGCCGCCGCTGCTGACGCGTCTTTACGCGGCGCGTGGCGTGCAATCCGAGGCGGAACTGGACAAGAGCCTGGCGCGGTTGATCCCGTTCCAGCAGCTCAAGGGCATGGATGCGGCGGTGGATTTGCTGGTCACGGCGTTGGAACAGCGCCAGCGGATTCTGATTGTCGGCGACTTCGACGCCGATGGCGCGACCGCCAGTACCGTGGGCGTGTTGGGTTTGCGGCTGCTGGGCGCGGCACATGTCGATTATCTGGTGCCGAACCGCTTCGAGTATGGCTATGGCCTGACCCCGGAAATCGTTGAGGTGGCGCTGACGCGCACGCCGCAGTTGCTGATTACGGTGGACAACGGCATCTCCAGCGTCGAAGGCGTGGCGGCAGCGAAAAAGGCAGGCCTGAGCGTGCTGGTCACCGACCACCACCTGCCCGGCGACGAACTGCCGTTAGCCGATGCCATCGTCAATCCGAACCAGCCGGGGTGCGAATTTCCGAGCAAGGCACTGGCCGGCGTCGGGGTGATTTTCTATGTATTGATGGCCCTGCGCGCACGCTTGCGTAGCCTCGGCTGGTACGCGAGCACGCCGCAGCCGAACATTGGCGAGCTGCTGGACCTGGTGGCGCTGGGCAGCGTCGCCGACGTGGTGCCGCTGGATGCCAACAATCGGATTCTGGTGCACCAGGGCCTGGAGCGGATTCGCGCCGGCCGCGCCCGTCCGGGCATCAAGGCGATTCTCGAAGTCGCCAAGCGCGAACCGGCACGCATCACCTCGACCGACCTGGGCTTCATTGTCGGCCCGCGCCTGAATGCGGCGGGGCGCCTGGATGACATGAGCCTGGGCATCGAATGCCTGATCACCGACGACGCCGGGTTGGCGCGGGAAATGGCCGTGCAGCTTGACGGCATGAACCAGGACCGCAAATCCATTGAGCAGGGCATGCAGCGTGAAGCGCTGGCTCAGCTCAAGGATTTGCCGGTCGAATCGATGCCGTTCGGCCTGTGCCTGTTTGATCCCGAGTGGCACCAGGGCGTCATCGGCATCCTCGCTTCGCGTATGAAAGAGCGCTATTTCCGTCCGACCATTGCCTTTGCCGATGCTGGCGATGGTTTGCTCAAAGGGTCAGGGCGTTCGGTTCAGGGCTTTCATATTCGTGACGCCTTGAGTGTGGTGGCCGCGCAGCATCCGAACCTGATCAGCAAGTACGGCGGCCACGCCATGGCGGCCGGTCTGACCTTGCCGGAAGCAAATTTTCCGTTGTTCGCCGAGGCCTTCGACGCTGAAGTGCGCCGGCAATTGCGCGAAGAAGACCTGACCGGGCGTCTGCTGTCGGACGGGGTTTTGGCGGTCGAAGAATTCCATCTCGAACTGGCCCGTGCGCTACGCCATGCCGGACCTTGGGGGCAGCACTTCCCTGAACCTTTGTTTCATGGCGTGTTTCAGTTGGTTGAACAGCGCGTCGTCGGCGAGCGACACCTCAAAGTGGTGCTCAGAAGCGAATGTGGCTCGGTGAAGCTCGATGGCATTGCCTTCGGCATCGACCGCGACATTTGGCCGAATCCGACCATCAAGTGGGTGGAATTGGCCTACAAACTCGACCTCAACGAGTTTCGCGGGAACGAGACGGTGCAGCTGATGATTGCCCACATCGAACCGCGTTGAGCCCTTCGCGAGCAGGCTCACTCCTACAGGATTTGCACAAAACCTGTGGGAGCGAGCCTGTTCGCGATAGCGATCTTTCTGACACCGAATCCCTCGGAACCCTCCCTCATCCCCCGATGTCGACTAGGCTCTAAGCACTGCTTGATTATCCTTGTGACGTCTTGTCCAATTTTTGCCCGCGGGGGCGGGTGCTGCGCCTTTTTCCTGTCACTCGTCGACTTTTCAAACAGAACCCTGGAGCCTGCCCACTGATTCGAGAGGTGCCCCATGAGTCTGCTGCTTGAACCCTATACCCTTCGTCAATTGACCCTGCTCAACCGCATTGCCGTATCACCGATGTGCCAGTACTCCAGCGTCGATGGGCTGGCCAATGACTGGCACCTGGTCCACCTCGGCAGCCGCGCCGTCGGCGGGGCCGGCCTGATTTTTACTGAAGCCACGGCGGTCACGGCCGACGGGCGCATCACCGCCGAGGACCTCGGCTTGTGGAATGACGAACAAATCGAACCCCTGCAACGCATCACGCGCTTCATCGCCGCTCAGGGCGCGGTGGCCGGTATTCAACTGGCGCACGCCGGGCGCAAAGCCAGCACCCATCGGCCGTGGATCGGCAAGCATGGCAGCGTCAAACCCGAAGACGGCGGCTGGGTGCCGGTAGGGCCGTCGCCGATTGCTTTCGACCCGCAGCACACACATCCCAAGCAGCTGGATGAAAGCGAGATTGCTGAGGTCATTCAGGCCTTTGTCGCCTCAGCCAAGCGAGCGCTGACTGCCGGTTTCAAAGTGGTCGAAGTCCATGCCGCTCACGGTTACCTGCTGCATCAGTTTCTTTCGCCCCTGAGCAATCAGCGACGCGATCAATATGGCGGTTCGTTCGAGAACCGGATTCGGCTGGTGCTGCAAGTCACCGAGGCGGTGCGTGCTGTCTGGCCGGAAGAGTTGCCGGTGTTTGTGCGAGTGTCGGCCACCGATTGGGTGGAAGATGGCTGGAACCCTGATGAAACAGTGGAGTTGGCGCGGCGCCTGAAAGATCTGGGTGTGGACCTGATTGACGTCTCGTCGGGCGGTACGGCGGCCAACGCCGAAATTCCTACAGGGCCGGGTTACCAGACCCGATTTGCCGAACGGGTGCGCAAGGAGTCAGGCATCGCCACCGGTACGGTCGGAATGATTACCGAACCGGCCCAGGCCGAACACATCTTGCGCACCTGCCAGGCGGACATCATCTTCCTTGCGCGGGAACTGTTGCGCGATCCGTATTGGCCGCTGCATGCCGATGATGATCTGGGCGGTCGCAAGGCGATCTGGCCGGCGCAGTATCAGCGGGCGACCCATCGGGATCAGCCGATTCATGAGTCGGATTTGCGAGACTGAATTCGGCTGTAAAAGCAAAAAGCCCCGATCGCTGTGATCGGGGCTTTTGTGTTTCTGTGCCGAAACATTTGTCGTCTGTCAGACCGTCTTCGCGGGCAAGCCTCGCTCCTACAGTTGATCGCATGCCCTGGTAGGAGCGAGGCTTGCTCGCGAAGGGGCCGGCCCAGACAACCTCTTGTTATCAGGTGTACTTACGCTTATCCGGCGCTGGCGGGAAATACTGGTACAACCAGGTCTCACTCAACGTCCGGTCATTAGTGCGAATGAACAACCGCAGCTCAACCGGCGCCACGCTGTCATTGGTCGGGTACCAATCGAAGGTAATCCGATAGCCCTTGATGTCATCCAGCACCAGCACGTTGAAGTCCTTCACCTCGCCGTTCGAGCAGGTCACCACGGGCTCGATCCCCGCGCCTTCCGGCAAGCGATCCAGGCCGCCACCGTTGAAGTCCACGGCAAAGCGTCGAGCCCAGACTTCCGGGTAATGCTCGCCCGGCGCCCAACCTTCGATAAACCCGCCCATGCCCGAACGGGTCGCATTGACCCGCGCCAGCGGCGTGCTCACCGGTGGCAGGGCGCTCCAGTAGAGCTTGTAGCCGTAGTTCAGGGAATCACCGGCCGCGACCGGCTTCTTCGGAGTCCAGAACGCGACGATGTTATCGAGGGTTTCGCCGGTTGTAGGAATTTCCAACAGATCGATAGAGCCTTCGCCCCACGCGGTCGTAGGTTCTACCCACAGGCTTGGACGCTTGCTGTACCAGTCGACAGTGTCCTGATAATTAGCGAACTCGTGATCGGTCTGCACCAGGCCGAAACCTTTCGGGTCGGTGTCGGCGAAGGCGTTGAACTGCAGGGTCGCCGGGTTGTTCAGCGGGCGGCAGATCCACTCGCCGTTACCGCGCCACATGGCCAGGCGATCCGAGTCGTGGATTTGCGGGTGAATGGTGTCGCACATCCGGCGCTCGTGGGTGCCGCAGCTGAACATGCTGGTCATCGGTGCGATGCCCAGTTGTTCGATGGCGGTGCGCGCGTTGATGTGGGCGTCAATCTCCATCACCACGCGTTCGGCCTGGCAATCGATGTCAAAGCGATAGGCGCCAGTGGCGCTCGGCGAATCCAGCAGCGCGTAGACCACAAAGCGGGTGCTGTCCTTGCCCGGCGTCTCGAACCAGAACTTGGTGAAGTCCGGGAATTCCTCACGCTTCTTGGCGTAGGTATCGACGGCCAGGCCGCGGGCCGACAGACCGTACTGGCCAGTGGCGTCTACCGCGCGGAAATAACTGGCGCCGAGGAAGGACAACACATCGTGCCTGTCCAGTTCCGGGGCCTTGAACAGCTTGAACCCGGAAAACCCCAGGTCGCCGGTGAGCTGCTTGGTGTCGACCGTGGTTTTTTCATAGTTGAACAGGGAAGGGCGGAAATGCACTTCCCGGGCCTGGCGGGTCTTGGGATCGACGCTGTACATGCGCACCGGCTGCTTGAAGCCCATGCCGACGTGGAAGAACTGCACGTCCAGCTGACCGTTCAAGTCTTTCCACAGCGAGTGGTTGCCGTCGTAGCGGATCGCGTTGAAATTCTGCGGCGTCATGGTCGCCAGCGTCGGCGGCAGCACCTGCTTGGTGTCCTGATAGCGATTGCCGGCGAGTTGCTTGGCCTGAATCTTCAGCGTCTCGAAATCGAACGCCTGGGCTGCGCCGTCAGCGGTGCCGCTGGCCGCCCAGGCACGGGAGGCGAGCAGGCCGGTGGCCGACAAACCGGTGTAGGCAGCGATGGCCATGGACGCTTTGAGCAAATTCCTGCGATGCATAAGTACAACCTGTCGTGAACAATCCCGCGCCGTTCCTGGCACGTGCTGGATCAAAAATATCGGTTCGGACATGCCTTCGGCCAAACGCAACGGACTTTAAACAGATAACAAATAGCTTAAACCGTTCGGTTGCAGAGAAAAAATGATTGGTAGCACTTTGATGATGCGGCAATGAAACAAGACATGTCGGTGAATTTTTCCGACAGCACTTTCTGATTTATAGGGCATTTCTGCTTTTTTTGACTAATTACTCTAAAAACCGCTTTTCAGCGCCGGGAATGTTCCTATCCTGTGTTCATGACCGGTTTCTGCCCTTCAGGCCGGCGGCTAATAAAAGGATAGGGCGATGCGGTTTTTGAAGTTTTCTCGGGCTTATAGAAGGACATCGTCCATGACGAAAGTACAAGGCATCACAGAAATGTTGGGAATCTTCCCTTGCCTGGCCACCGGGCGGCGAAGGCATCGCCTCAGTTCGGACGAAATGAAGCTGCTGGAGCGGTATCGCGAGTTGTCGGAAAACGACCGGATTGCGATGCGGTATCTGGTGGATGCGATGCGGAGTGTTTCGCGGTTTTGAGCGCTAAGCCAAGGGGCGGACTGTAAAGTCTGCCCCTTTTTCATTTTTCACCCTGCCTTCAACTGCAAGTGCCCACGATCGTGAACGGTCGCTGTACCTGCATCAGATCCGGCATGTCGCGCCACTTGATCCAGGCTTGATGCTGCCAGTGCAGCAGCGGCACCGAGATGCCTGCCCACTGCAACGAGCTCAGACTTGGAATGTTATCCACAGCCGCTTTCGACTCGCGCAGCGTCGGGATGACTTCGTTGCTTAGCCACTGACGCAGGTTTCGGTTTTCCGGGATGAAATGGTGGACTAGCAGCGCATACATTCCCGATTCGCTGACCATCAACGATTCGACGGTTTTGCCATCCTTCAGCAACCAGACGTATCGGCGTTGATCGGGATCGAGTTTCAGGGTGAGACGTTGGTCCAGCGGACGGCCCATCAAGCGACCGAGGTCCTGGACGCAGAACCAGGCTTGGTTGTCCTGCATGAAGGCGTGGAGGAAGCGGTTGTGGCGGGTGAAGACGGTAGGGATGAAATGAGGATGGGTTTCAGACGGATTTAGCGGGTGCTTGAGCATTTTTCGACTCCATGTTGAAAAGGGAGCCGCCACTAATCCTTCGACAGATTATGGGTGGCGGACCGTGCGGCGTTCGAAGTCGGGACATTCTCGATCAACATGCAAGCCAAGAGGCCCGCGCCACACGGCCCACCATAAAGCAAAACTGAAAGGCAAAAAATTGCCCCAGTTCATATGGGGGCGCGGATGCGCCATGTTGATGATTTACCGGCTTCGACACCGGGTCGCTGATTTGGCAGCGACGAGGTAAAGCCTATCGTTCAGGCGCTCGCGGCGCCAAGTCTACTCTGGCGCCGCGCGTTGTAGGAATTGGAGCTTCTAACGGAAGGCTCGGTCTGTAGGAATTTCCTGTTTTTGCGTGAAGTGCAGTGCGACTGCGCCGAACGGCTGTTTTTTCCTTTATTTTTTGGCCTTTCAGGACTGAACTGCGGGTTCGCTGCATGCTGATTGAATTTTCTGTTTCCAACTATCGCTCCTTCCGCGACAGGCAAACCCTGTCCATGGCTGCGACGCCGCGCTTGAGTAAAAAACGCAACCTGTTTACGCCGCCCTTAAATGGAGAAAAACTACCGGATTTGTTGAAGGTGGCTGCGATCTACGGGCCGAATGCGTCCGGTAAATCTTCGCTCATCCGGGCGATGGGGATCATCGGACAGCTGCTCACCGCATTACCTTCCTCAAATGATGAACCGCTACCGGTCTCGCCATTTCGTTTTGACTCGCAACTTCAAAACGAACCCAGTTCTTTTGAGTACAACTTCATTCAGCGCGGGCTCCGATATCGCTTTGTTCTACGCCTGACGGCTCAGCGGATTATCGAGGAACAACTGATTTCCTATCCCAACGGTAAGGAAACGCTGCTGTATCAGCGTCTTTTGGGGGAGAAGGGGGAGCAATATGCCTTTGGGGCAAGTCTTGAGGGTGGTAAAGAAGTCCACAGTGCATGGCGGCGCCTGACGAGCCCAAAAATGTTGTTTATTTCACAGGCGGTGGCGAACAGTAGCGAAGAGCTGACCCAGTTGCGGGCCCCGTTTAGCTGGTTTCAATCAGGTCTGTTGGTTATTGAGCAGAACAACATGATGGGGCTGTCTGCTGCGTCCATCAGATTTCTGAAGATGGCCTCGGATCACACTGGCAATTTGCGAGACTTTCTAAAGGAAGTGGATATCCCGGTGTCAGCTATTCACCTCAACACCGAAGACGCAGAATCTTTTCACCGTACAAAAAAACTCACACTTAAGGAGTTCTTTGCGGAGACCCAAAAAGACAAAGTCACCCTGACGCATACGAGCCTTTTAGGAAAAGCCGAGTTCGATTTTTCAGAGGAGTCCGGCGGTACAAAAAACCTGATCGGTTTCTGGCTGCCCTGGTTCATGATCAATCACGCCGATGGGAGCGGGATTCTTTCTGTCGATGAATTGGACAGCAGCCTTCATCCCTCAATAGTCGATGGTCTGATTGAGAAACACTTGGACAGTGGGCTAGGTACTCAACTGATCTTTACCACCCACGACACTCATCTAATGAATACCAAAGCACTTCGGCGCGATCAGTTCTGGATTACCGAACGCGATGCTAAGGGTGCGACCTGTCTTTTTTCGGTTCACGATTTTGAAGGCAGGGAAGGAGAAAACGTCGAAAAACGCTACTTTGAGGGCCGTTATCGTGGGTTACCGTTGATAAGGCGAGGTTGAACATGGCGCGTTCAATACGGCTGTTTGATCGGAAGGCACCCCGGTTCAAGCCTCAACCCAAAGTGCTGATTCTCTGTGAAGACAGCAAGTCAGGAAAACGATATCTGGAGGAGGCCGCATTCCATTTTCGTGCCAGCGCTCTAGTAGAAATTGCCCACTGCGGCATCACACACCCAAGCGGCATTGTTGAAACAGCTATCGCCCGTCAGAAAGGCTTCGACAAGGTGTTTTGTGCATTGGATCGCGATACGCATTTGTGTTTTGAGCGAGCCATCAATCTGGCGAGACCGCATCCGAAAATCAAAGTCATCGCGTCGTATCCTTGCTTTGAGTTTTGGCTGCTTCTGCACTTCGGATTCAATCGAAAGCCTTTCCGTGCAGTCGGGAAGCGTTCTCCCGGCGACCTGGTCGCCAAGAGCCTCAGAAAAAAGCCCAACATGGATAAGTACGCCAAGGGCGAAGATGTCAATTATTTCGCCCAACTCCTGGGTGAGCCATTTCAAAAGGCGAGAGCTTTAGCGCCAAAGATTATCGAGGATGTCGCCATCAGCGGCGAACCCAACCCGAGCACCGAAATCCATTTGCTGATGGACGAATTCGAAACCCTCTCCAAACTTCAGCCGATCTAACACCAAGCGTCCAGCCGGCATCGCTGCGGGCTGGACACTGGCTATTACCGACTAACCTTCCACGCATCCCCCGCTGGCGCAGTCCCGTGGTCATACGGCTTGGCCAACCACATGTACAACAACCCCAACCCAATAACGATCGCTGTACTCAACACCATCGCATAGTTGATGTACCACGCCGCATCCGGTGTGCGCGGCCAGGCCATGTTGATGATCGCGCCGACGCCATAAACCAGCGCGCCGATGTTCACCGCCCACCCCCAACCGCCGAGGGTGAATTTGCCGCTTGGTTTCCAGCCTTTCAGGCGTGCGTATAGCGCGGCGAGGACGATCATCTGGAACGCCAGATAGATGCCGATCGCCGCGAAACTGACGATGGTGGCCACCGCATCTTGCAGGAAGAAGCCGAGAATGATGATCAGGGCCGGCAGGACGCCGGACACGAACAGCGCAGCCACAGGCACTTGGGTCGTAGGGGAAATCTTCTTCAGCAGTGAACTGCCAATGACCATTTCATCTCGGGCGTAGGAGTACAGCAGACGACTCGCCGCCGCTTGCAGGCTGATGACGCAGGAGATGAAGGAAATCATCACCACGCCCATGACCACTTTCGAGCCGACCGGGCCGAAGGCGTTGTTGAGGATGGTGGTGACCGGGTCTTTGTCGGTGCCGTTGATTACCGCTTGCATGTCCGGCACGGCGAGGATCAGCGCCAGGCAGGCGAACATCGCCGCGATGCCGCCGATGTAGATGGTCATGCGCATGGCCACCGGAATCTGCTTGCTTGGGTTCGGGGTTTCTTCGGCCACGTCGCCGCAGGCCTCGAAGCCGTAGTACAGGAACATCCCCGCCAGCGAGGCGGTGAGGAAGGCCGGCAGGTACGAGCCGTCAATGCTGATATCGAAGGTGTTGAACAACACGCTGATCGACTGGTGACGCTCGAAGATCAGCAGGTAGACGCCAACGATCACTGCGCCGACCAGCTCGCAAAGGAAGCCGAACATGGCGATCCGCGCCAGCATTTTGGTGCCGCTGAGGTTGACCAGGGTGGCGAACAGCGTCAGGAACAGCGCGATGACGATGTTGGTGTTATTGCTCGGTTCAAAGCCCATCATTGCGGCCAGGTACGGACCGGCACCGACGGCAACGGCAGCGATGGTCACGCACAGGGCGATGGAGTAGATCCAGCCGACCATCCACGCCCAGCGCTTGCCCACCAAGCGACGAGCCCAGGGGTACACGCCGCCGGAAATCGGGAACTGCGAGACCACTTCACCGAAGATCAGGCACACCAGCAACTGGCCGCAACCGACCAGTAAATAAGCCCAGAACATCGGCGGTCCACCGGCGGCCAAGCACAGGCCGAAGAGGGTATAAACCCCGACGACCGGGGAGAGGTAAGTGAAGCCCAGGGCGAAGTTTTCCCACAGGCTCATGCTGCGGTTGAAGTTCGAGGTGTAACCCAGCTTGCGTAGCTGCTCGGCGTCGCTGTCGGCAACGGCTACAGAGAGTTCGGGTGATGCGCTCATGGTGTGTCAGCTCCGGAAAATCGGCAGATTTCGGATGTCCGAAACCGTGGCGGGGCCTTGGAGGCGCTGCCCGGATCGGTGGTTATTGTTTTGGTTTTCTGGCGTTGAACCCTGATGGTGCTTGGTGCCGGTTTCGACCTTGAAACCGTGGTGATGCCTTCGTGGGCAAGCCTCGCTCCTACAGGTACTGCGGCGAACCTGTAGGAGCGAGGCGTGCCCGCGAAGCTTTTAATGCTTGAACATTACATGCCGCACAACGGTGTAATCCTCCAGCCCATACATGGACATGTCCTTCCCGTAGCCAGACAGTTTCTGACCGCCATGGGGCATTTCGCTGACCAGCATGAAGTGCGTATTCACCCAGGTGCAGCCGTATTGCAAGCGGGCAGACAAGCGATGCGCGCGACCGACGTCAGAGGTCCAGACCGACGACGCCAGGCCGTAGTCCGAATCGTTGGCCCAACCCAGCACCTGCGCTTCATCGATGAATTTGGTCACCGACACCACGGGCCCGAACACTTCGCGACGGACGATTTCGTCGTCCTGTTGAGCGTCCGCAAGCACCGTCGGCTCGAAGAAGAAACCATTCCCCTCCACAGACTTGCCACCGGTGACCAGGCGGATATGCGGTTGCGCCACGGCACGTTCGACAAAACCGGCCACGCGATCACGGTGCTGCGCAGTGATCAGCGGCCCCAGCTCGGTCGACGGGTCATCCTGCAACCCATACTTGATGCTGCTGACCGCTTCGCCAAGCTTCTCGACGAATTTGTCGTAGATGCCTTCCTGCGCGTAGATGCGGCAAGCGGCGGTGCAATCCTGGCCAGCGTTGTAGAAGCCGAAGGTGCGAATGCCTTCCACGGCGGCGTCGATGTCGGCGTCGTCGAAGATGATCACCGGGGCCTTGCCGCCCAGTTCCATGTGCATGCGTTTGACGCTGTCGGCGGTGCTGGAAATGATGTTCGATCCGGTGGCGATCGAGCCGGTCAGCGAGACCATGCGCACTTTCGGGTGCGTGACCAATGGGCTGCCAACGGTAGGACCACGGCCGAAGACGAGGTTGAGCACGCCGGCCGGGAAGATTTCCGACGCCAGTTCCGCCAGACGCAGCGCGGTCAGCGGGGTTTGTTCTGACGGCTTGAGCACCACGGTATTACCGGCGGCGAGGGCCGGGGCGATTTTCCAGGCGACCATCATCAGCGGGTAGTTCCACGGCGCGATGGAGGCGATCACGCCAACCGGGTCGCGGCGGATCATCGAGGTGTGGCCGGGCAAGTACTCGCCACCCGCCGAACCGCTCATGCATCGGCTGGCGCCGGCGAAGAAACGGAACACGTCAGCAATCGCCGGGATCTCATCGTTCAGCGCAGCGCTGTAGGGTTTGCCGCAGTTGTCCGACTCCAGCTTGGCCAGCTCTTCGCCGTGGGCTTCGATGGCGTCGGCGAGTTTGAGCAGCAGCAGCGAGCGTTCCTTCGGCGTGGTTTGCGACCAGCTTTCGAAGGCGCTGTCGGCGGCTTGCACGGCGGCATTGACCTGGGCTTCGCTGGCTTCGTTGATTTCCACCAGCACACGGCCGAGGGCCGGGTTGAACACCGGTTGGGCGGGGCCGTCGCCGTCGATCAGTCGGCCGTTGATCAAGAGTTTGGTTTGCATGGCATTGTCCTCTTCAAACTATTGTTTTTCTCTGAAGGAACCGGTTCAAACTGTGGGAGCGAGCCTGCTCGCGAATGCGGTTTAACATTCAACATTGATGTTGGCTGACACACCGCTTTCGCGAGCAGGCTCGCTCCCACATTCGATTCGGTTACGACAGGGAGTAATCGTTGTTCGTTATTTCCCGCCGCTACCCGCCACGCTCTCACCGCCCCGGGTCAGGTAATAAGCACCGAGAATCGGCAGCATGGTCACCATCATCACCAGCATCGCGACAACGTTGGTCACTGGCACGTCCCGTGGGCGGCTGAGCTGGTTGAGCAGCCACAGCGGCAGGGTGCGTTCATGGCCGGCGGTGAAGGTGGTGACGATGATTTCGTCGAACGACAGCGCAAACGCGAGCATGCCGCCGGCCAACAGCGCCGAGCCAAGGTTCGGCAGGACGATGTAACGGAAGGTCTGCCAACCGTCGGCGCCGAGGTCCATCGACGCTTCAATCAAACTGTGCGAAGTGCGGCGTAAACGGGCGATGACGTTGTTGTAGACGATCACCACGCAGAAGGTCGCGTGGCCGACGATGATGGTGAACATCCCCGGCTCGATCCCCAGTGTCTTGAAGGTCGCCAGCAACGCGATCCCGGTGATGATCCCGGGCAACGCAATCGGCAGGATCAGCATCAACGAGATGCCTTGCTTGCCGAAGAAATCCCGCCGGTACAACGCCGCTGACGCGAGGGTGCCGAGGACCATCGCAATCAGTGTCGCGATGGCGGCGATTTCGGCCGACAACTTGATCGCTTCCAGTACATCGGGCCGAGAAAACGCCACGCTGAACCAATGCAGGGTGAAGCCCTTGGGTGGAAAGCTGAACGCCGCTTCTTCGGTGTTGAAGGCGTAAAGGAAGATGATCAGGATCGGAAAGTGCAGGAACACCAACCCGCCCCAGGCTGCGATTTTTAATCCGATAGAAGCCTGCCCCTGTGATGAAGAGTCAGAGTGCATCGAAAGCCCCCAGTCGTTTGACGATAGTCAGGTAAATGGCGATTAACACAATCGGCACCAATGTGAAGGCCGCGGCCATCGGCATGTTGCCGATTGCGCCCTGCTGCGCGTAAACCATGCTGCCCACAAAGTAGCCCGGCGGGCCCACCAGCTGCGGCACGATGAAGTCGCCCAGGGTCAGCGAAAAGGTGAAGATCGAACCAGCCGCGATGCCTGGAATCGACAGCGGCAGAATCACCTGCATGAAAGTCTGGCGTGGCTTGGCACCCAGGTCCGCAGACGCTTGCAACAACGACGGCGGCAGGCGTTCCAGCGAAGCCTGGATTGGCAGGATCATGAACGGCAGCCAGATGTAGACGAACACCATGAAACGGCCCAGGTGCGAGGTCGATAAAGTGCTGCCGCCTACGCCGGGAATGCCCAGCACGAATTGCAACACCGGCTCCAACCCCAGGTGTTGAACGAACCACTGCGCGACGCCGCCCTTGGCCAGCAGCAAGGTCCAGGCATACGCCTTGACGATGTAACTGGCCCACATCGGCAGCATCACCGCGATGTAGAAAAACGCCTTGGTTTTGCCAGTGGTGTAACGCGCCATGTAATAGGCAATCGGGAACGCGACGATCGCGCTGGCGAGCGACACGGCGACGGCCATGCTCAGCGTGCGCAGGATGATGTCGAAGTTCGACGGCTGGAACAGCGCTGCGAAGTTCGCCAGGGTCAGGTCGGGGGTGACCGCCATGGTGAAGTCATCGAAGGTGTAGAAGCCTTGCCACAGCAGCACCAGCAGCGAGCCGAGATAAATTGCACCGAACCACAGCAGCGGCGGCACCAGCAGCAGCGACAGGTAAAAATTCGGTCGGCGATACAGCAGGTTGGAAAACCTGCGCAGCGGCGAACCGCCGGCCGGGGTTTGAGGGATAGCCACGCTGGTCATCTCACACCCCACCGACAACGTTGTCGTGCAGCGGGACCATCGCCTCGCGCGCCCAGCGTGCGCTGATGCGTTGCCCGGTCTGGTGCTGGGCGCTGACGTCCAGCCACTGCACGTTGGCCTGGCTGATGTTCAGGGTCTGGCCGTTTTCCAGTTTCAGTTCATAGCGCGTGGCGCTGCCCTGGTACTGAATGTCGTGGAGCAAGCCGCTGACTTCAATCTCGTGGCTGGCCAGCGGGCCTTCGGCAAAACGCACGTGTTCCGGGCGAATCGAAAACGGCTGTGGATTGCCACTCAATTGCTTGGCCAGATCGCCGCGAATCACGTTGGACGTGCCGACGAATTCCGCGACGAACGTGGTGGCCGGTTTCATGTACAGGTTGCGCGGGGTGTCGACCTGCTCGATGCGTCCTTTGTTGAACACTGCTACACGGTCGGACATCGACAGCGCTTCAGTCTGGTCGTGGGTGACGAAGATAAAGGTAATGCCGAGCTGGCGTTGCAGCTTCTTCAACTCGCTCTGCATCTGTTCGCGCAGCTTCAAGTCGAGCGCGCCCAACGGCTCGTCGAGCAGCAGCACGCGAGGGCGATTGACCAGGGCGCGGGCCAGGGCCACACGCTGGCGCTGGCCACCGGACAGTTGCACCGGTTTGCGCTCGCCGTAGCCGCCGAGGGCGACCATGTCGAGGGCTTCTTCGGCGCGTTTCTGCCGTTCGGCTTTACCGACGCCTTTGACTTTCAAGCCATAGGCGACGTTGTCGAGCACGTTCATGTGCGGGAACAGCGCGTAATCCTGAAACACCGTGTTGACGTCACGCTCATACGGCGGCAGTCCGGCGGCTTCCTCGCCATGAATTCGGATGGAGCCTGCACTCGGTTGTTCGAAACCGGCGATCAGGCGCAAACAGGTGGTTTTGCCCGAGCCGGAAGGGCCCAGCATGGAGAAGAACTCGCCGTCCTGGATATCGATGGAAACCCGGTCAACGGCCTTCACTTCGCCGAACTGACGGGAAACGTTGGTGAACTGGACTGCAAGCGTCATGGTGCGGTGCTCCAAAAAGGCGAGGGCCGTCACAGCGGCCCTGCCTGGACTTCTGAAAAATCTGAATCAACTTTCTGGTTGGAAAACTTATTGTGGCGAGGGAGCTTGCTCCCGCTGGAGTGCGCAGCACTCCCAAAAGGACTGATGCGGTCTCTCTGATAGACCGCATTAACTGGTTTTGGGGCAGCTTCGCCACCCAGCGGGAGCAAGCTCCCTTGCCACAGGGGCCGGTGGGTTAGCGGCCGCCCATAATCGCGATGTAGTCCTGGGTCCAGCGGCTGTAAGGCACGAACTTGCCCCCTTCAGCCTGCGGGGTTTTCCAGAAGGCGATTTTCTCGAACTGGTCGAAGCCGTTGGTCTTGCAGCCTTCGGCACCCAGCAATTCACTGCCGGTACAGGCCGCTGGCACCGCTGGCAACGAACCGAACCAGGCCGCCACATCACCCTGGACTTTCGGTTGCAGTGACCAGTCCATCCATTTGTAAGCGCAGTTCGGGTGCTTGGCTTCGGCGTGCAACATCGTGGTGTCGGCCCAACCGGTGGCGCCTTCTTTCGGGATGGTCGAGGCGATCGGTTGTTTCTCGTTGATCAGGCCGTTGACCTGATACGGCCAGGCGCTGGATGCGACCACGCCTTCGTTTTTGAAGTCACTCATCTGCACGGTGGTGTCGTGCCAGTAGCGATGGATCAACGGCTGCTGGGCGCGCAACAGATCGAGTACCGCCTTGTACTGGGCTTCGGTGAGTTGGTACGGGTCCTTGATGCCCAGTTCCGGCTTGGTGGTCTTCAGGTACAGCGCCGCGTCGGCGATGTAGATCGGGCCGTCGTAAGCCTGCACGCGGCCCTTGTTCGGTTTGCCGTCCGGCAGGTTCTGCGCATCGAACACCACGCCCCAGCTGGTCGGCGCAGTTTTGAATACGTTGGTGTTGTACATCAGCACGTTCGGGCCCCACTGATACGGGGTGCCGTAGGTCTGCTTGTTGACCACGTACCACGGCGCATCTTTGAGGCGTGGGTCGAGGCTTTTCCAGTTCGCAATCAACGCCGTGTTGATCGGCTGTACACGCTTGCCGACGATCAACCGCAACGAGGCGTCGCCCGACGCCGTCACCAGGTCATAACCGCCCTTGGCCATCAGGCTGACCATTTCATCGGAAGTCGCCGCAGTCTTCACATTGACCTTGCAGCCGGTTTCCTTCTCGAAACCGGTCACCCAGTCGTAGGCCTTGTCGCTTTCGCCACGTTCGATGTAGCCGGGCCACGCCACGATATCCAGCTGGCCTTCGCCGGCACCGACGGCTTTCAGCGGTTCGGCGGCCTGGAGACTGGCGCTGGCCAGCAGCGCCGTGGTGATTGCACTGAGCAGTGCGGTCTTGTGCACGAACATGGGGATTCCCTCTTCTTTAATTATGGTCGGGGCAGTTGTGAACGTGGTGAAGCATGCCGTTAGCGGCTTGTTATTAGCGTAGTCAGAGATGCTGTCCGTGGCGCGCCATGATGTGCCGCACCACGCTGTAGTCCTGAAGCGAATCGCTGGATAAGTCTTTGCCATACCCGGACCGCTTGAGGCCGCCGTGGGGCATTTCGCTGACCAGCATGAAATGGCTGTTGATCCAGGTGCAGCCGTACTGCAACCGCGCCGCGACCTGCATGGCCTTGTCGAGGTTCTGCGTCCAGACCGAGGAGGCGAGGCCGTATTCCGAATCGTTGGCCCAGTCCACGGCTTGTTCGAGCTGATCGAAACGGGTCACGGTGACCACCGGCCCGAATACTTCGCGCTGGACGATCTCGTCGCTCTGCTTGCAACCGGCCAGCAGCGTCGGCTGGTAATAGAAGCCGGCACCGGAATGCACCGCCGCGCCGGTCACCCGCTCGATGTGCGGCTGGCCGAGGGCGCGCTCGACGAAACTGGCCACGCGGTCGCGCTGGCGGGTGCTGATCAGCGGGCCGATTTCGTTGTCGGCGTCGCGTTTACCGGCAAAGCGCAGGCTGCTGACCGCCGCGCCGAGTTCCGCCACCAGGCGGTCGTGAATCCCGGCCTGTGCATAAATCCGGCATGCCGCGGTGCAATCCTGCCCCGCGTTGTAATAACCGTAAGTGCGCACACCTTCGACCACGGCTTGAATGTCGGCATCGTTGCAGACGATCACCGGCGCTTTGCCGCCGAGCTCAAGGTGCGTGCGTTTCAACGTCTTGGCGGCGGCCTGGAGGATTTTCTGCCCGGTGACGATATCGCCGGTCAGCGACACCATGCGCACTTTGGGATGGCTGACCAAGTGGCTGCCGACGCCTTCACCGCCGCCGCAGACGATGTTGATCACGCCACGTGGAAGGATCTCGGCCAACGCCGGCGCCAGGGCCAGAATCGACAGCGGCGTGTGTTCGGACGGTTTGAACACCAGCGTATTGCCGGCGGCGAGGGCCGGGGCGATTTTCCACGCGGCCATCATGATCGGGTAGTTCCACGGCGCAATCGAGGCGACCACACCAATCGGATCGCGCCGGACCATGCTGGTGTAGCCCGGCAGGTATTCGCCGCTGAGCTGGCCGGTCTGGCAACGCACGGCACCGGCAAAAAAACGGAACACATCGACCGTCGCGCTCAAGTCGTCCTGACGGGCCAGGTGCAACGGCTTGCCGCAGTTCAGGGATTCGAGTCGGGCGAGGAGGTCGGCTTGTTTTTCGATGGCGTTGGCGATGTCCAGCAACAGGTTCGAGCGTTGCTGCGGTGTGGTCCGCGACCAGCCGGCAAAGGCGCGGTGGGCGGCAAGGATGGCGGCTTCGACTTGCTCGGTGCTGGCTTCGGCGATGTGAGTCAGCACTTCCCCGGTGGCGGGGTTGAGGATCGGCTCGACAAAACCCTGACCCGCGACCAATTCGCCATCGATCAACAACGCGGTGAACAACGGGGTCTGCGCGCCAGCCATTTTTCGGGTTCTCTTTTCTTGTGTGGCCATGGTGCTCCCAGTGACTGGGCCCGGCCGTCTTATTGATGGAGCAAGACTAGTGCGCGGGCCCGAGGTCGACAAATTCTAAATACTGAAGGTGGCGTTCGATTAAATAGATGGCTTGCGCCCGCCGTGGGGTTGTTCGCGGGCCACGGTCAAAAACGGGTCCACCAACGCCGGACGCGCCGTGCCACGGCGCCATGCCAGGCCGACGTCGAGGGTCTGGCTCAGGTCGGCAATCGGGCGGGCTTCGATGATGTCGCCCTCCAGTGACCAGGGTCGGTAGGTCATGTCGGGCTGGATCGATACACCCAGGCCTGCGGCCACCAGGCTCCGAACGGCTTCCGTCGACGCGGTTTTCAGGGTGATGCGCGGTTGCAGCCCGGCACCGCTCCACATGCGGTGGGCGTTGCGGTCCATTTCGTCGACGTTGAGCTGAATCAGCGGTTCGCGGGCCACATCGGCAAGGTTGATGCTGTCGTGTTCCAGCAACGGATGCTGGGCCGGCAACCACAACCGGTGGGGCGAATGAGTCAGCACTTCAGTCTGCAAGGCATGGCGGTCTTCGAGGTTGGACAGGATCAGCACGCCGACATCGATCTCACCGCTGACCAGCAAATGTTCGATGTATGGGCGTTCGTCCTCCATCACCCGGATTTCGACGTTGGGATAGGCGCGCTGGAAACGGGTGAGCAAATCCGCAAGGTAATAACCGGCCACCAGGCTGGTCACGCCGATGATCAGCTGCCCGGCGACCTGATCGGTGCTTTGTTGCAGGCTGCGTTTGGCGTTGTCCACCGTGGCCAGAATCAGGTGCGCCTGGCGCAGGAATTGGTGGCCCTGATGGGTCAGGCTCATGCCCTTGGCGTGTCGGTTGAACAGGCCGACGCCAATCTCCTCTTCCAGTTGCTGGATCGCCAGGGTCAAGGTTGATTGGGAAATGAACGCGGTTTGCGCGGCGGCGGAGATCGATCCGGTCTCGGCCACGGCGATGAAGTGACGGATCTGACGCAAGGTCATCATGGGGAGTTACCCGGTGGGCGGTTTTTATAGATTCGCTTGAGTGTATATCGCTTTAATCGATGGCCCGTTTTTTTCAGGCAACATCCAGAAGCACTCTCGTCCCCGGTCGCCGGGCACTTTCGTTCTAGGCTGGTGGCCTTATGTGTCCGGTTAACCCCTTTCGTGGAGGCGGCAAAATGAATACGCGTGGATTGCTCGATCAACTACTCAAGTCCGGTCAGGACCTGATGAAGAACAAGGCCGGCGCAAATCAAAACAAGTCGTCCAGCGGTGGATTGGGCGGATTGCTCGGTGGCAGCGGTGGTTCGGGCGGCCTCGGCGGTTTGCTCTCAGGCGCGGGCGGTGGTGCCTTGGCGGCTGGTGCCATGGGCCTGTTGCTCGGCAGCAAAAAGGCCCGCAATGTCGGCGGCAAAGTCGCCATCTACGGTGGTCTCGCGGCGCTCGGCGTGATTGCCTACAAGGCTTACGGCAACTGGCAGGCCCAGCAGGGCACCGCGCCGAAGACCGAGCCGCAAACACTCGACCGCCTGCCACCTGCGCAGGTTGAGTTGCACAGCCAGGCGATTCTCAAGGCATTGGTGGCTGCGGCCAAAGCCGATGGCCACGTTGATGATCGCGAGCGTGCATTGATCGAAGGCGAATTCACCAAGCTCGACAACGATCAGGAATTGCAGCAGTGGCTGCATGCCGAACTCAGCAAGCCGCTCGACCCGACAGAAGTCGCCCGCGCGGCCAGCACGCCGGAAATGGCGGCCGAGATGTACATCGCCAGCGTGATGCTGGTGGATGAGGAGAGCTTCATGGAGAAGTCCTACCTGGATGAACTGGCACGGCAGTTGAAGCTGGAGCCGGGATTGAAGGCGGAGCTGGAAAAGCAGGTGCGGCAGGCTTCCCTTTAATTGCGCAGTCAGGTCAGTTAAACCGTGTCATCGTTTTTCGCGAGCAGGCTCGCTCCCACAAAGGACCGCGTTCGATTGATCAACCCGGTCAATGGAGCGAGCCTGCTTGCGAAGGCGTTTGCTTGTCTCATCCCGTGATCCATTCACCGCACGCGCCTGCCAATTCGCTTTCATCGCGACGAAATAGAAGCATGACACCCGTCTTATAAATGAAACACCCTCAGCTATACTCCCCGGCATTTGAATCGCCCGAGGATTGACCCGTGAAGAACTGGACGTTGCGCCAACGCATCTTGGCGAGCTTTGCGGTGATTATCGCCATCATGTTGTTGATGGTGGTTGTCTCCTATTCGCGGCTCTTGAAGATTGAGGTCAGCGAAGCCAGTGTGCGTGAGGACGCGTTGCCCGGGTTGTATTACAGCTCGATGGTTCGCAGTGCCTGGGTCGACACGTACCTTCGAACCCAGGAGATGCTCGGTTTGAAAGAGGGGCAGGGTTTCAGCGCAGAAGAAGCCGACAGCTTCAAAAGCTTCGAAGCTCATCTGCAGGAGCAAATGAAGAACTACCAGGCCACCGTCACCACGGATGAAGACAAGGTCGAATACGCCGTTTTTGAAAAACTCCATGCCGATTACAACAAGGTCCTGGCCGCTGTGCTCGACTTGCACAAGCGCAATCAGGGAGCCGACGCGATCAAACTGTTCAACGAGCAACTGACCCCGGCCTGGACCGCAGGTCGCATGAAGCTCAATGACATCATCCGCGAAAACAAAGCGGTCGCCGACCAGAGCATCGCGGCCATTGATGACGCCGTGATCACCGCGAAAGTCATCATGGGCATTTCCCTGTTGGTCGCGGTATTGGCCGCCGGCCTCTGCGGTTTGCTGTTGATGCGCGCGATCATGGCGCCGATGAACCGGATTGTGCAGATCCTCGAAATCATGCGCACTGGTGATCTCAGCGGCCGTCTGAACCTGGAACGCAAAGACGAATTCGGGGCCGTGGAAACCGGCTTCAACGACATGATGACCGAGCTGACGTCGCTCGTGTCCCAGGCCCAACGCTCTTCCGTCCAGGTCACCACGTCGGTGACCGAAATCGCCGCCACCTCCAAGCAACAACAGGCCACCGCCACCGAAACCGCCGCCACCACCACCGAAATCGGCGCGACGTCCCGCGAAATCGCGGCCACCTCTCGTGATCTGGTGCGCACCATGACCGAAGTCTCTACCGCCGCCGACCAGGCCTCGGTCGCGGCCGGGTCCGGGCAGCAAGGCCTGGCGCGCATGGAGGAGACCATGCACTCGGTGATGGGCGCGGCCGATCTGGTCAACGCCAAACTGGCGATCCTCAACGAGAAGGCCGGCAACATTAACCAGGTGGTGGTAACCATCGTCAAAGTCGCCGATCAGACTAATCTGCTGTCTCTGAATGCCGCGATCGAAGCCGAAAAGGCGGGTGAATACGGGCGCGGGTTTGCCGTGGTCGCCACCGAAGTGCGGCGTCTGGCGGACCAGACCGCCGTGGCCACGTATGACATCGAGCAAATGGTCCGTGAAATCCAGTCGGCGGTGTCGGCCGGGGTCATGGGCATGGACAAGTTCTCCGAAGAAGTGCGGCGCGGCATGTCTGAAGTGCAACAGGTCGGCGAGCAGTTGTCGCAGATCATCCACCAGGTCCAGGCGCTGGCGCCGCGGGTGTTGATGGTCAACGAAGGCATGCAGGCGCAGGCCACCGGCGCCGAACAGATCAACCACGCGCTGGTGCAGTTGGGTGATGCCAGCAGCCAGACCGTCGAGTCCCTGCGCCAGGCCAGTTTCGCCATTGACGAGCTGAGCCAGGTGGCCGTGGGGCTGCGGGGCGGCGTCTCGCGATTCAAAGTCTGATGAGCGAACTCGCGGCCAAACACAGCACGGTGATGCCGGCCAGACAGGCGTTGTTTCTGCTGTTTCGCATCGGCAACGAACGTTATGCCTTGCAGGCGCGCGAGGTGGCCGAGGTGCTGCCGCGTCTGCCATTGAAGCCGATTGCCAAGGCGCCTGACTGGGTCGCCGGGGTGTTTGCCTATCGCGGCGCGGTGGTGCCGGTGATCGACCTCAGCGCGCTGACCTTTGGCGAACCGGCGCAATCGCGCACCAGCACACGGCTGGTGCTGGTGCACTATTGGCCGGACGAGCAGACGCCTTCTCAGTTGCTCGGACTGATTCTTGAGCAGGCCACCGACACCTTGCGTTGCAATCCGGCGGACTTTAAGCCCTATGGCCTGGACAATCGCCAGGCGCCGTACCTGGGGCCGGTCCGTGAAGATGCCCAAGGCTTGCTGCAATGGGTGCGGGTGGCCGATCTGCTCGATGAACAGGTACGCGCGCTGCTGTTTCCTTCGCCACCGCTGGCCCCGGCGCTGCTTGAGGACGGGCCATGAGCAGTGATCAGCGGTTCTTCGATTTCCTCAAGGAACGCATCGGCCTCGACGTGACGTCGGTGGGGCCGGCAATCATCGAGCGCGCGGTGCGCCAGCGCAGCACCGCCTCCAGGGTGCTGACGGCCGATGAGTATTGGCACACATTGCAAGGTTCGCAGGACGAACAGCAGGCGTTGATCGAAGCGGTGATCGTTCCCGAGACCTGGTTCTTCCGCTACCCGGAATCCTTCGCAACCCTGGCGAAACTGGCCGTCCAGCGTTTAGCCGACATCAATTACATGCGCGCGCTGCGGATTCTCAGTCTGCCGTGCTCCACGGGCGAGGAGCCGTACTCCATCGCCATGGCCTTGCTCGATGCCGGACTCAAGCCGCATCAGTTCAAGGTCGAAGGCATGGACGTCAGCCCGCTGTCGGTGGAAAAAGCCAAGCGTGCGCTGTACGGCAAGAATTCGTTTCGTGGCCAGGACATCGAATTTCGCGAGCGACATTTCAGCGCCGAAGAAGACGGCTACCGCCTCAACGAGCGAGTGCTTGAACAGGTGCGTTTGCAAGTCGGCAATCTGCTGGATCCGGCGCTGCTGGCCAGCGAGCCACCCTATGATTTTGTGTTCTGCCGCAACCTGCTGATCTATTTCGATCTGCCTACCCAGCAACAAGTCTTCGAAGTGCTCAAGCGCCTGACCCATGTCGACGGCGTGCTGTTTATCGGCCCGGCCGAAGGCAGTTTGCTCGGTCGATTTGGCATGCGCTCGATTGGCATCCCGCAGTCGTTTGCCTTCAGTCGTCAGAGCGCGCCCGAGCCTCTGCCAGTCTTTGTTCCGACACCGCTGCCAGTGCGTCAGCCGGTGCGTAGCGTGACTCCGCCGCCCGTGCGCCATCGTCCGTTCGCAACGCTCACACCGCCGGCCGTCACGCCAAAAGCTTCGGACGCTGCCGCCTTGCTGGCCAACATCGCTGCCCTCGCCAACGAAGGCAAAAGTGCCGAAGCTCGCGCCGCCTGTGAGGGTTATTTGCGCAGCCACGAGCCTGTGGCCCAGGTGTTTTATTGGCTGGGGTTACTCAGCGATGTCGCTGGCCGAGCCCTCGAAGCCCAGGGATTTTATCGCAAGGCCCTGTACCTCGAACCGCAACATCCCGACGCGTTGATGCATCTGGCAGCCTTGCTGCAATCCCAGGGCGACACGGCGGGTGCGAAAAGATTGCAGGACCGCGCCGCCCGCAGCGAACGCGCCGCCGACAGTGAGCGTAAACGATGAACGCCTCCGACACTTTGAACCTCACCCATAAAGATGCCCAGGCCATCGATGACTGCTGGAACCGCATCGGAATCCACGGCGACAAGTCCTGCCCGCTGCTGATCGAACACATTCACTGCCGCAACTGCGCGGTGTATTCCGCCGCGGCCACGCGCTTGCTCGACCGCTACGCCTTGCAACAGGACGATCGCGAGCAGGTCTCGGTGGCGGTGGAAATCGACGTGAAAACCCGCTCGCTGCTGATGTTTCGACTTGGCGAAGAATGGCTGGGCCTGGCCACTCGCAGCCTGGTCGAAGTGGCACCGCTGCAAGCGATTCATTCGTTGCCGCACCAGCGCTCTCGGGCCTTGCTCGGCGTGGCGAATGTGCGCGGTGCGTTGGTGGCGTGCCTGTCACTGGTGGAACTGCTCGGTCTCGATGGCACTGCCAGCGTGACGTCAGGCGCGCGCGTGATGCCGAGGATGCTGATCATCGCCGCCCACGGCGGACCAGTGGTGGTGCCGGTGGACGAAGTGGACGGGATTCACGCCATCGACGAACGCATTCTCGAGGCCGCCTCGCAGTCCGGCACCCAAGCCAGCGCCAGATACACCCGGGGCGTGTTGCAATTCAAGGGTCGCAGCCTGCGTTGGCTGGATGAAGAACAGCTATTGTCCGCCGTGACCCGGAGCCTCACATGACCCCCGAGCAACTGCGCGACGCCTCGTTACTGGAGCTGTTCAGCCTCGAAGCCGAAGCTCAGACCCAGGTGCTGAGCGCAGGTCTTCTGGCGCTGGAACGCGATCCGACCCAGGCCGATCACCTCGAATCGTGCATGCGCGCGGCTCACTCGCTCAAAGGCGCGGCGCGGATTGTCGGGGTTGATGCCGGCGTCAGCGTCGCCCATGTGATGGAAGATTGCCTGGTCAGCGCGCAGGAAGGGCGCCTGTACCTGCGGCCCGAGCACATTGACGCCTTGCTGCAAGGCACTGATTTGCTGATGCGCATTGCGACGCCGAGTAACAATCCCGAATCGGCGGATATCGAGGCCTATGTGGCACTGATGGCGCGGTTGCTGGATCCAAATGCGCTCGCCGCGCCGATCAGCACGCCGATCGCCCCGTTTATGACCGAGTCCGAGCCGGAGCCTGAAGCACTCGCGCCCAAAGTCGAGGAACTGATTCCGGTCGCCGAACCGCCACCCGTCGAACCGCCGAGAAAGCTCCGGCGCACCACTGAAAATGGCGAACGCGTGTTGCGCGTCACGGCCGAACGCCTGAACAGCCTGCTCGATCTGTCGAGCAAGTCCCTGGTGGAAACCCAGCGACTCAAGCCGCACCTGGCCACGATGCAGCGCCTCAAGCGCATGCAGAACAATGGCCTGCGGGCGCTGGAAAACCTCAACGTCCACCTCAAGGAACATGCCTTGAGCCTTGAAGCTCAGGAGGCCCTGGGCGATGCCCGGCGGCTGCTGGCCGAAGCGCAGCAATTGCTGGTGGAAAAAAACGCCGAACTGGACGAGTTTGCCTGGCAGGCCAGTCAGCGGGCGCAGGTCTTGTACGACACTGCGCTGGCCTGTCGCATGCGGCCGTTTGCCGACGTGTTGAGCGGGCAAGTGCGCATGGTCCGCGACCTCGGTCGCAGCCTCGGTAAACAGGTGCGGCTGGAGATCGAGGGCGAGAAAACCCAGGTCGATCGCGACGTCCTGGAAAAGCTCGAAGCGCCGCTGACGCATTTGCTGCGCAACGCTGTCGATCACGGCATCGAATCCCCCGAGCAGCGTTTGCTCGCCGGCAAGCCTGAAGAAGGGCTGATTCGTCTGCGCGCCTCTCATCAAGCCGGTCTGCTGGTGCTGGAATTGAGCGATGACGGTCACGGCGTCGATCTGGAAAAGGTCCGTCGCAGCATCATCGAACGGCAGCTATCCCCCGCTGAAACCGCTGCCCAGTTGAGTGAAGAAGAGCTGTTGACCTTCTTGTTTCTGCCGGGTTTCAGCCTGCGCGACCGGGTCACCGAAGTGTCCGGTCGCGGTGTCGGCCTGGACGCGGTTCAGCACATGGTCCGTCAGTTACGCGGCGCGGTGGTGCTGGAGCAGACCGCAGGCGAGGGCAGCCGCTTTCATCTCGAAGTGCCGCTGACGCTGTCGGTGGTGCGCAGTCTGGTGGTGGAAGTCGGTGACGAGGCGTATGCGTTCCCGCTGGCGCACATCGAGCGCATGTGCGACCTGGAGCCGGCGGACATTGTTCAGGTCGAAGGGCGTCAGCACTTCTGGCACGAAGGCCGGCATGTCGGGCTGGTCGCTGCCAGTCAGTTGTTGCAGCGTCCGACGGGTGCGAGCAGTCAGCAAACCCTGAAAGTCGTGGTGATCCGCGAGCGCGAGGCGATTTACGGGGTGGCGGTCGAGCGGTTTATCGGCGAGCGGACATTGGTCGTATTGCCGCTGGACGAACGTCTGGGCAAGGTGCAGGACATTTCCGCCGGGGCCTTGCTCGACGACGGGTCGGTCGTGCTGATCGTCGACGTCGAAGACATGCTGCGCTCGGTGGACAAACTGCTCAACACCGGGCGTCTGGAGCGGATTGCCCGTCAGGGCAGCCAGGCCGTCGAAGCGGCCCGCAAACGGATTCTGGTGGTCGACGATTCGTTGACCGTTCGCGAGTTGCAGCGCAAGTTGCTGCTCAATCGCGGCTACGACGTGGCCGTAGCGATCGACGGTATGGATGGCTGGAACGCCCTGCGTTCGGAGGATTTCGATCTGCTGATCACCGACATTGATATGCCGCGCATGGACGGCATCGAACTGGTGTCTTTACTGCGCCAGGATAATCGCCTGCAATCGCTGCCGGTTATGGTGGTGTCCTATAAAGACCGCGAAGAAGACCGTCGTCGTGGACTGGACGCCGGAGCCGACTATTATCTAGCCAAAGCCAGTTTTCATGACGACGCCCTGCTTGATGCAGTGGTTGAGCTCATCGGAGGAGCGCGGGCATGAAAATAGCGATCGTCAACGACATGCCCATGGCGGTTGAGGCCCTGCGCCGCGCCCTGGCATTCGAACCGGCGCATGAAGTGGTCTGGGTCGCCGGCAATGGCGCGGAGGCGGTGCAGCGTTGCGCCGAAAATACCCCGGACCTGATCCTGATGGACCTGATCATGCCGGTGATGGACGGCGTCGAGGCCACCCGGCGGATCATGGCCGACACTCCCTGCGCCATCGTCATTGTCACGGTTGACCGTCAGCAGAACGTGCACCGGGTGTTCGAGGCCATGGGCCACGGTGCGCTGGACGTGGTCGACACCCCGGCCCTCGGTGCCGGCAATGCCCAGGAGGCAGCGGCGCCGTTGTTGCGCAAGATCATGAACATCGGCTGGCTGATTGGTGACAAGGGCAATCGTGAGCGATCGGCCCCCAGCCCGCTGCGTAGCTCGGCCTCGCGCCAGCGCCTGATTGCGATCGGCTCGTCGGCAGGCGGACCAGCAGCGCTGGAAGTCTTGCTGAAAGGGCTGCCACGGGATTTTTCGGCCGCGATCGTGCTGGTGCAACATGTTGACCAGGTGTTCGCCGCCGGCATGGCCGAATGGCTCAGCAGCGCCAGCGGCCTGAAGGTGCGCCTGGCTCAGGAAGGCGAGCCTCCTTTGGCCGGCACAGTGTTGCTGGCGGGCACCAACCACCATATTCGCTTGCTGAAAAACGGCACGCTGGCCTATACCGCCGAACCGGTCAACGAGATCTATCGGCCCTCGATCGACGTGTTTTTCGAGAGCGTGGCCAGTTACTGGAATGGCGATGCCGTGGGCGTATTGCTCGCCGGCATGGGACGCGACGGCGCGCAGGGGCTTAAACTCATGCGCCAACAGGGCTACCTGACCATCGCGCAGGACCAACAAAGCAGTGCGGTTTACGGAATGCCGAAAGCGGCAGCGGCCATCGACGCCGCCGTGGAAGTTCGCCCACTGGACAAGATAGCGCCACGATTGCTGGAGATTTTCCCAAAATGAAGACTTTTCGCAGCAATCCTGGCCCAAGCAGTATTCAGGTGACCGCACATGACTGACCTACAGCTCGACGACTTCAAGACCGACGAAAACGCCGCCATGGTGTTGCTGGTGGACGATCAGGCGATGATCGGCGAGGCGGTGCGTCGCGGGTTGTCGAATGAAGACAATATCGACTTCCACTTCTGCGCCGATCCACACCAGGCCATTGCGCAGGCGATCCGCATCAAGCCAACGGTGATCCTGCAGGATCTGGTGATGCCCGGGCTGGACGGCCTGAGCCTGGTACGTGAGTACCGTAATCATCCGGCGACCAAGAACATTCCGATCATTGTCCTGTCGACCAAGGAAGACCCGCTGATCAAGAGCGCGGCGTTCGCGGCCGGGGCCAATGATTACCTGGTCAAGCTGCCGGACAACATCGAGCTGGTGGCGCGAATTCGCTACCACTCGCGGTCCTACATGACGCTGTTGCAGCGCGATGCGGCCTACCGCGCGTTGCGGGTCAGCCAGCAGCAGTTGCTCGACACCAACCTGGTGTTGCAGCGGTTGATGAACTCCGACGGCTTGACCGGGCTCTCGAACCGTCGGCACTTCGACGAATACCTGGAGCTGGAATGGCGCCGCTCCCTGCGTGATCAGAGCCAGCTGTCGCTGCTGATGATCGATGTCGACTACTTCAAGTCCTACAACGACAGCTTTGGCCACCTCGAAGGCGATGAAGCCCTGCGTAAAGTCGCGACCGCGATTCGCGACGCGAGCGCCCGGCCCTCGGACCTGCCAGCCCGTTACGGCGGGGAAGAGTTCGCCTTGGTGTTGCCCAACACCACGCCGGGCGGGGCGCGGCTGGTGGCGGAAAAACTCCGCCTCACCGTGGAAGCGCTGAAGATTCCGCACATTGTCCCCAGCGAAGGCTCTGGCCTGACCATCAGCATCGGCCTGTCGACCATGATCCCGCAGCCGGGCAGCGATTGCCGGCAACTGATCTCGGCGGCGGACAAGGGGCTTTACCTGGCGAAGAACAATGGGCGCAATCAGGTGGGCATCGAGTAGCGGACGACCGAAATTGCGAATATTGATCTCTTGGATGGCAAATACCCCCAGTGGCGAGGGCGCTTGCCCCGCTGGGCCACGAAGCGGCCCCTCTTCTGCGCAAAAAGAAGGGGACTGCTGCGCAGTACAATGGGAGCACGCTGCCTCGCCACAGATTACTCGGCGTCCGCTTTAATCATTCGCCCCTAAAGCCGCCAGGCGGGCTGCCGTGACAGCTTGATTACGTTATACTCGCCGGCTTTCAAAAGTTCGCCAACGAGTGCTGCCCGCCATGGAAATCAACCCGATCCTTAACAGTATCAAGGACCTGTCCGAGCGCTCCGAAACTATTCGGGGGTATCTTTGACTACGATCAAAAGCATGAGCGTCTGACTGAAGTCAATCGCGAGCTTGAAGATCCGGCTGTCTGGAACAACCCGTCGTACGCTCAGGAACTGGGCCGCGAGCGGTCGCTGCTGGCTCAGATCGTCGAAACTCTCGACGAAATGCACAGCGGTCTGGCCGATGCCAAAGATTTGCTGCTGATGTCCGCCGAAGAAGAAGACCAGGCCGCCGTCGATGACGTCGCTGCCGAAGTCGAGCGCCTGCGCGAGTCGCTGGAAAAACTCGAATTCCGTCGCATGTTCAGCGGTGAGATGGACGCCAACAACGCCTACCTGGACATCCAGGCCGGCTCCGGTGGCACCGAGGCCCAGGACTGGGCCAACATCCTGCTGCGCATGTACCTGCGCTGGGCTGACAAACGCGGTTTCGACGCGACCATCATGGAACTGTCGGCCGGTGAAGTCGCCGGGATCAAGGGCGCCACGGTCCACATCAAGGGCGAATACGCCTTTGGCTGGCTGCGCACCGAGATCGGCGTGCACCGTCTGGTGCGCAAGAGCCCGTTCGACTCCGGCAACCGCCGCCACACCTCGTTCTCGGCCGTGTTCGTGTCGCCGGAAATCGATGACAACATCGAAATCGACATCAACCCGTCGGACCTGCGCATCGACACCTACCGCTCCTCCGGTGCCGGTGGTCAGCACGTAAACACCACCGACTCGGCCGTACGTATCACCCACGTACCGACGAACACCGTGGTCAGCTGCCAGAACGAACGCTCCCAGCACGCCAACAAAGACACCGCGATGAAAATGTTGCGGGCGCGCTTGTACGAGCAGGAAGTGCAGAAACGCAACGCCGCCTCCCAGGCCCTGGAAGACACCAAGTCGGACATCGGCTGGGGTCACCAGATTCGCTCTTACGTGCTCGATGCGTCGCGAATCAAGGATTTGCGCACTAACATCGAACGCAGTGACTGCGACAAGGTGCTCGACGGCGATATCGACGAATACCTGGTGGCCAGCTTGAAACAAGGGCTTTAACGCACGCCCTGCGGGGGTCAATACGACCCTGTAGGAGCGAGGCTTGCCCGCGAACCCCGGCGAATGCCGGGGGCAACGAACCTGATGGAATATTTAAAGACATGAGCGACCTACAACTCGACCCGCAAGCCCTGCAACAGGAAGAAAACTCCCTGATCGCCCTGCGCAAGGAAAAGCTTGCTGCCGAGCGCGCCAAGGGCAATGCCTTCCCCAACGACTTCCGCCGCGACAACTACTGTGAAGACTTGCAGAAACAGTACGCGGACAAGACCAAGGAAGAGCTGGCAGAGGCTGCAATCCCGGTCAAGGTTGCCGGTCGCATCATGCTCAACCGCGGCTCGTTCATGGTGATCCAGGACATGACCGGGCGCATCCAGGTCTACGTCAACCGTAAGACCCTGTCCGAAGACACCTTGGCCGCGGTGAAGACCTGGGACATGGGCGACATCATCGCAGCCGTTGGTACCCTGGCCCGTTCCGGCAAGGGCGACCTGTACGTTGAAATGACCGAAGTGCGCCTGCTGACCAAGTCGCTGCGCCCGCTGCCGGACAAGCACCACGGCCTGACCGACACCGAGCAGCGCTACCGTCAGCGTTACGTTGACCTGATCGTCAACGAAGAGGTACGCCAGACCTTCCGCGTTCGTTCCCAAGTGATCGCGCACATCCGCAGCTTCCTGATGAAGCGTGACTTCCTCGAAGTCGAAACGCCGATGCTGCAAACCATCCCGGGTGGCGCAGCAGCCAAGCCGTTCGAGACGCACCACAACGCGCTGGACCTGGAAATGTTCCTGCGTATCGCGCCTGAGCTGTACCTCAAGCGCCTGGTGGTTGGCGGTTTCGAGAAAGTGTTCGAGATCAACCGCAACTTCCGTAACGAAGGCGTTTCGACGCGTCACAACCCTGAATTCACCATGTTGGAGTTCTACCAGGCGTACGCCGACTACGAAGACAACATGGACCTGACCGAAGAACTGTTCCGCGAACTCGCGCAGCTGGTCCTGGGCAGCACCGACGTGCCGTATGGCGACAAAGTGTTCCACTTCGGCGAACCGTTCGTGCGTCTGTCGGTGTTCGACTCGATCCTCAAGTACAACCCCGAGCTGACCGCTGACGACCTGACGGACATCGAGAAGGCTCGCGCCATCGCCAAGAAAGCCGGCGCCAAGGTGCTGGGCTTCGAAGGTCTGGGCAAGTTGCAGGTGATGATTTTCGAAGAACTGGTCGAGCACAAGCTGGAGCAGCCGCACTTCATCACTCAGTACCCGTTCGAAGTGTCGCCGCTGGCCCGTCGTAACGACGACAACCCAAGCGTCACCGACCGTTTTGAACTGTTCATCGGCGGCCGTGAAATCGCCAACGCCTACTCCGAGTTGAACGACGCGGAAGACCAGGCCGAGCGCTTCATGGCGCAGGTGGCCGACAAGGACGCGGGCGACGACGAAGCCATGCACTACGACGCCGACTTCGTTCGCGCGCTGGAGTACGGCATGCCGCCAACGGCTGGTGAAGGGATCGGTATCGATCGTCTGGTGATGTTGTTGACCAACTCACCGTCGATCCGCGACGTGATCTTGTTCCCGCACATGCGGCCACAAGCGTAAGTGTTTCAATAAAAAAGCCGCCTATAACAGGCGGCTTTTTATTGCCTGTCTGGTACAAACGTATCAAATGGTTACTTTTGAAGTAAGAGAGGAATACCTGTCGTGAACCGTGCAATTGCTCAAGAAGGTGCAGCGGGCGTCGCCACTGCGGTCGCTGAAAGCGTTCAGTACCAGGGCCGCAAGGCCAGCCGACAGGGCAGCGAGCAGCGTCGACAGGACATTCTCGATGCGGCGATGCGCATTGTCGTGCGCGATGGCGTGCGGGCCGTGCGTCACCGAGCGGTAGCGGCCGAGGCCGGTGTGCCGCTGTCGGCCACCACTTATTACTTCAAGGATATCGATGACTTGCTCACCGATACCTTCGCCCAATACGTGGAACGCAGCGCCGCGTTCATGGCCAAGTTGTGGATCAATAACGAGGGCCTGCTGCGCGAGATGGTGGTCAGCGGCGACGGCAGCCCCGAGTCGCGCTCGCAGCTGGCGGACGACATTGCGCGGTTGATGTCGGACTACGTTCACCGGCAGCTGATCAACCGTCGGGAGCACTTGATGGCCGAACAGGCGTTCCGCCAGGAAGCGCTGCTGAACCCGCGCCTTGCTGAGCTGGTACGTTCACATCAGCAGATTCTGCTCCAGGGCACATGCCAGCTTTTCCAGGTATTGGGTTCGCGCGAACCACAACAGGATGCCAAAGTGTTGACGGCGATTATCGGACGGATGGAATATCAGGGCCTGCTCAACGACGCCGAGCCTGTCGCCGAAGCCGAAATGCTCGGCATCCTGACCCGCTACATGCATTTGGTATTGGCGTCGGTGTAATTCCTGCGGGGCACTCGACCCTGTAGGAGCGAGGCTTGCCCGCGAAGGCGGTATAACATTCAACCTATGTGTTGACTGACACAACGCCTTCGCGGGCAAAACTCGCTCCTGCAAGGTCGGTGACCATTCGGGGCTGTGTGTTCATAGGGAGTGTTGAATGAAAGCCTGGCGTGTCGTTGTGATCGCCTTGTCGTTCCTGCTGCTCAGTGGCTGTCTGGTGACCTTCAGGGACCCACTGCCCGCCAGCGACCCCGCGCCCAAAGGTCTGCTCGGCAAATGGACCAGCACCAACGCCTGGGGCGAGCCGATGAACCTGGAGCTGACCCGTCTGGGCGACAGTCGTTACCAGGCGGTCAGCTACCTCAAGGCCAAACCCAAAGAGCGCGAGGCCTACCCCTTTACGGTGTCGCGCCACGGCAGCCGCTGGTACCTGTCGGCGAAGGTGCCGGCGCAGTTCGGCGGGCATTTCATCATCGCCGGGTTTGAACTGACCGATAAGCACGAATTGGTGGTCTACAACCTCGATCTCGAACAGATCAATCAAGCCCTCGGACAAAAAGTCCTGAGCGGTGAAGGTTTCCAGACCGATGATGGCGACGGCGTATTGATCAATAGCAGCATGGATCAGGTCTTTGCCTACCTGGATGACCCGGCCAATTCCGATGTCTTCGTCGAGGCCGTGCGCTATCAGCGCCTGGCCAAAGCCAACGTTAAATAAAGCCAGCACCTAACGGTTTTTCTACAGGAGTTTCGGGTGGACGATTACCAGCAGACGATACGCATTTTGTCCGATCGCATTGTGCTGGCGCAGACGCCGATTCGCGTCCTCGATGCGGTCAAGTGGGACGACAGCATCCGCAAGGGGTTCCTCAAGGCCAAGGGCAAGGAAATGCCCGCTGTAGATCGCGATTATTACCTCAATCGGCCGCTGTCGTTCGATTCCAGCAAAGTGAAGCTGGAGTTCCAGAACATCGAGCGTGACATCACCCGTCAGCTCGGCCAGTTCAACCCGGTCGGCCAAATCATGCGGCGCATGTGCAAGGAATACCGGATGGTGTTGCGCATGCTCGAAGCGCGCGGCACCGAAGATTTCGGCCTGATTTCCCAGGAGTTGTACGGCGCTGCGTCCGACGCGTTCCATGCCGGTGACCCGACCCTGTCCGACCTCGGCCTGATGCTCTCCGATTACCTGAACAACATCGATGGCCGGGGTGACCTGAAGGACGAGCCGAAAATCCTCACCGCCAAGGATGCCGTGCATTTGTTGCAAACCCGGCTGAGCAAAGTGTTTGGCGAGGCCGAAGAAACCATTCGGGTGTTCGAGTCCGACGGCATTGTCGCCGATGCGGCGGCCGGCGCCGACTACATCAAGATTCGCACCGACGCGATGTTCAACGAACGTGACGTGCGCGCCCTGGAAGTTCATGAAGGGCTGGTCCACGTCGGCACCACGCTCAACGGGCTGAACCAGCCGATCTGCACCTTCCTGTCCAAAGGCCCGCCGTCGTCGACGGTGACCCAGGAAGGGCTGGCGATCCTGATGGAAATCATCACCTTCGCGTCCTACCCGAGCCGCCTGCGCAAACTGACCAACCGCACCCGGGCCATTCACATGGTAGAGGAGGGCGCGGACTTCTTGCAGGTCTTCGAATTCTTCCGCGAGCAAGGCTTCGAAATGGCCGAAAGCTACGGAAATGCCAGCCGGGTGTTCCGTGGTTCGATACCGACCGGCCTGCCCTTTACCAAAGACTTGTCCTACCTCAAGGGCTTTATCATGGTTTACAACTACATTCAGTTGGCCGTGCGTAAGGGCAAGCTTGAACAGATTCCGCTGCTGTTTTGCGGCAAGACCACGCTGGAAGACATGCGTACCTTGCGTCAGTTGGTGGACGAAGGGCTGGTGGTGCCGCCGAAGTATTTGCCGGATCAGTTCCGCGACCTGAACGCACTGTCGGCGTGGATGTGCTTCTCCAACTTCCTCAACCACCTGAGCCTGGACCGGATAGAAGCGGATTACTCCAACATTCTCTAACGATTACGAAATCCCCTGTGGGAGTGAGCCTGCTCGCGATAGCGGCCGAACATTCAACATTGATGTTCTGACACACCGCCTTCGCGAGCAGGCTCACTCCTACAGGGGAATGTGTTTCAACTCCAATTCTTGCGAGGTTTCAACGGATGAGAATCCTCGGCATCCTTTGCCTTCTCCTGACCCTGAGCGGTTGCAGCTCCCTGCTGTTCTACCCTGAGCCGGGCCAACTGTTCACCCCGGAAAAAGCCAAGCTCGACTACCGCGAAGTGACCCTGACCACCGCCGATGGCCTCAGGCTGAACGCCTGGTGGCTGCCGGCGAAAAAAGGTGTCGAGGTCAAGGGCACGGTGCTGCATCTGCACGGCAATGGCGGCAATCTGCCGATGCATCTGGGCGGCAGTTGGTGGTTGCCGGAGGAAGGCTATCAAGTGCTGTTGATCGATTATCGCGGTTACGGGTTGTCCGAAGGCGAACCGAGTCTGCCGGCGATATATCAGGACATCGACGCCGCGTTCAAGTGGCTCGACCAGGCACCGGAAGTCAAAGGCAAACCGTTGATCCTGCTGGGCCAGAGCCTCGGCGGTTCCATGGCGGTTCACTACCTGGTCCAACATCCCGAACGGCAGAAACAACTCAAGGCTTTCGTCCTCGACGGCGTGCCCGCCAGTTATCGCAGCATCGGCCGGTTCGCCCTGAGCAATTCCTGGCTGACCTGGGCGTTCCAGGTGCCGCTCTCGTGGCTGGTGCCGGACGGTGACAGCGCGATTAACTCCATGGCGCAGCTCAACGACGTACCGAAACTGATCTACCACAGCATCGACGATCCGATCGTGCCCCTTTCCAACGGCATCCGTCTGTATCAAGCTGCGCCGCCGCCACGCGTGCTGCAATTGACCCGCGGTGGTCATGTGCAGACATTTGCCGACCCGGTCTGGCGCAAGGTCATGCTGCGGTATCTCGACGACCCGCAGCATTTCAACGGCCTGCGCCGCTTGGGTGAAATCCCCAACTACCCGGCACCCCCGAATTCAGAAGATGAACCATCAGAGAGTCCGCAATGAGTGAAGAACGTAACGCCATCCCGCTGATCATCACCGGTATCTGCAGCATCCTCGGCACGGTGGGTGCCCTGTGGTTCTACGGCTACCTGCACTTCGCCAAACCGGAAGATGCGCTGCTGCTCAGCGACTTCACCATGATCAAGACCGTGCCGGGAGAGGACTACAAAGTCTCCCTGGAGCCTGCCTCGCAAGTGGCCCAGTGCATCGATGGCGTGCTGGTGATGTTTGACACTGAACAGAAAGGCCTGACGGGCGTCTTGGTCAACAACAAGAAAAAAGCCGTGCGCTGCATGGGCGAAGAAACTCCGCAGAAGCTGGAGCAGTAACCCGGTCCTGCATTCACTGAAGATCCTTGTAGGAGTGAGCCTGCTCGCGATAGCGGTTTAGCATTCAACACTTCTGTTGTCTGACACACCGCTATCGCGAGCAGGCTCACTCCTAAAAGGGGTGTGTGAACTGCGGACGTAAAAAGCCCCGCCTGATCGACTCAGGCGGGGCTTTTGTGTTTCAGCGGGTGAAGCTTAGTTCGAGCTGATCGCCGAACGCGGCATCACGGGCTGGTTGTCGTTGGAAATGGTCACTTCCACACGACGGTTCATCGCACGACCCGAGGTGCTGGTGTTTTCCGCAACCGGGTATTCCTTGCCATAACCCTGCGCAACGACGCGCGCTGGATCAACGCCCATCTTCACCAGCGCCATGCGCACGGAACCGGCACGACGCTCGGACAGCGACTGGTTATGCGAAGCCGTACCGGTGCTGTCGGTGTAGCCTTCGACGATCACTTTGCGATCAGGGTTTTCCTGAAGGAACTGCGCCAGTTTGTTGATGTTCACCAGACCGCTGGATTTCAGGTCGGCACGGTCGGTGGCGAACAGCACGTCACCGAAAGTCACCAGCGTACCGCGATCGGTCTGCTTGGCGTTGAGGCTGTCTTGCAGCTGCTTGATCTGCTGATCTCGAGCGTCGAGGCGGGCCTGGGCACGTTGCGCTGAAGCATTTTTCAGGTTGGCTTCAGCGGTGCGCAGGGCGATGGTTTGCTTCGCCACTTCAACACGCTGATTGGTCAGGTAAGCCAGTTGGTCGACCTCGTTCGGGTCTTTCTTGTCCATATAGGCCTTGTCGGCCTTGTCCAGGTAATCGCTGGCGTCTTTGGTTTCCAGTGCCGCCACTTTGCTGGCTTGCGGGTTGGCTTGCAGGCCGCTGTAGTTGGTGCGTGCCTGTTCCAGGTTCGCGTTAGGCGGTGTGGAGCAGGCAGCCAGTGCAACGCTTGCGGCCAGGAGAGCGGGGATCATCAATTGTGTACGCATAATAATTCGTCCTTTCTATCGATAAGAGCTTCAAGTCTGGTGTCGGGATGCGCGCTTACTGCACGGTGCGCTGGCTTTCCTGACGCAGTTCCTGAACCCCTTTCTGAGAGTCCTTCACAGCTTGTTCGGCTTTCATCGCCTGAGCTTTGCGTTCGGCTACGCGAGCGTCCCACTCAGCCTGCTCGGCCAGCACTTTGGCCTCGGCATACTTTTTGTCGTGCATGGCGATTTCGGCTTGCTTGAGCTTGTCCTGCGCGGACTTCATTTCCACGGCGGCGAACTCGGTGCCGCCGGCGCTGACGGCGCCATTCACAGCCGATTGGGTCACGGCGAATTGCTCGGTCGGCGGATTGCCAGCACAACCGGCCAGTACGAAGCTGCTGCCGATTGCCAGGGCAGCCAGTTTCAGACTGCGCAGGTGGGTGAACGAGGATTTGGCAGTTCGGGTCTTCATGGTCTTCAACTCCATTGGTGTAACTCCTGAAAAACTTAAAATCCATGCTGGGCAAGGAGCCGTAACCGTCAATTTCCGGGGGTGTTTTGAAACGGCCGTCCCAGGCGTGGTTAATGGCTGTGACCCGAGGGGTTTTTCAAAAGTTCAGAGAAGATGGCCTATCGCCCGAAAATACTTTGACCGAACGGACAAGGCTCTAAATCGGGAACTTTGGCGATGTGCAGCGGTATGCCCGACCTTTTCAAGGCTCGGGAACACGCAATTATCGAAGGGATACGCAGGCTAAATGTGGGAGCGAGCCTGCTCGCTAGCGGTGTATCAGCCAACAGAAACGTTGAATGTTCAACCACATTCGCGAGCAGGCTCGCTCCCACAGGGTTCGGCGGGGGGATCAGTGTTTCTGCTTGTCATCGCTCGATGACAAATCGTGCAAATGACGCCGTGACAACGCGAGAAAACGCGGTGTCGGGCCGATGTCTTCGTACAGCGGATCACCTTCTTCATCGGTGGCGACCACGGTCGATCCCTTCACGTATGGAAAGCTCTTTTCGAGCTCTTCCAGCGCGGCGCCGATCAGTTCGCCAAGCAGTTCTTCGGGTTGGCGTTTGGGATACATCTCGGTAATCGCCGCCAGCCGTGCGGCCGCTTCCATGTCCAGATGAATCCTGTAACCGGTGTCGGTCAGGCGACCCTTGGCGTTTTCTTCCCAATGCTGGGCAAGTTCGCGGATTTTCATAAAAACCTCATTTCGCTCCTGCTCGTGGCAGGCGTGTGAGTGTCCGCCAGTGGCCGGCGGCAAGCCGTTGTACGGCTTACTCTTCAGACTAGCTCGAACCCATAAGGTTTACCGCCCCTTCGTCGTCTGCTTGTAAGAAGCGCTTTAGAGCGGCACTCTCTGTGGTCAGAGCATGGCATTCATAGACACCCGGATTTTCGCTGGAGAACTGCTGATGACCGATATTGATGCACGCTTGCGCGAGGACGTTCACCTGTTGGGTGAGCTGTTGGGCAACACCATTCGTGAACAGTACGGGGACGGCTTTCTCGACAAGATCGAGCAGATCCGCAAGGGCGCCAAAGCCGACCGTCGCGGTTCGATGGACGCCGAGCTGAGCGCCAGCCTCAACCAATTGAGCGAAGACGAGTTGTTGCCGGTGGCGCGGGCGTTCAACCAGTTTCTCAACCTGGCCAATATCGCCGAGCAGTATCAGCTGATTCACCGCCGGGAAGAGTCGCAACCGGCGCCGTTTGAAGCACGGGTGTTGCCGGAACTGCTCGCGCGCCTGCGTGCCGAGGGGCATAGCGCCGAATCCCTGGCCCGGCAACTGGGACGGCTGGAAATCGAGCTGGTCCTCACCGCGCACCCGACCGAAGTGGCGCGCCGCACGCTGATCCAGAAGTACGACGCCATCGCCGCGCAACTGGCCGCTCAGGATCATCGCGACCTGACGACAGCCGAACGCGAGCAGATCCAGGCGAAGTTGCAGCGCCTGATCGCCGAAGCCTGGCACACCGAAGAAATCCGCCGCACCCGCCCGACGCCAGTCGACGAAGCCAAATGGGGTTTCGCGGTGATCGAGCATTCGTTGTGGCAGGCGATCCCCAACTACATGCGCAAGGCCGATAAAGCCCTGCACGCCGCCACCGGCCTGCATCTGCCGCTGGAAAGCGCGCCGATTCGCTTTGCCTCGTGGATGGGCGGCGACCGTGACGGCAACCCGAACGTGACGGCCGCCGTGACCCGTGAGGTGTTGCTGCTGGCGCGCTGGATGGCTGCGGATTTGTACGTGCGCGACATCGATCACCTCGCCGCTGAACTGTCGATGCAACAGGCCAGCGATGCACTGAAAGCCAAGGCAGGGGACAGCGCCGAACCTTATCGCGCGGTGCTTAAGCAGTTGCGTGAACGTCTGCGGGCCACGCGTAATTGGGCGCATGCCTCTTTGACGGCCACCACCCCGGCACCGGCCGATGTGCTGCAAAACAACCGCGACCTGCTGGATCCGCTGGAGTTGTGTTACCACTCCTTGCACGAGTGCGGCATGGGCGTGATCGCTGACGGTCCATTGCTCGATTGCCTGCGTCGGGCGGTGACCTTCGGGCTGTTCCTGGTGCGGCTCGATGTGCGCCAGGATTCGTCCCGTCACACGGCGGCGATGACTGAAATTACCGACTACCTCGGCCTCGGTCGCTACGAAGACTGGAGCGAGGAAGAGCGCATCGCCTTCCTGGTGCGTGAGCAGAACAATCGGCGGCCGTTGCTGCCAGCGTACTTCAAGCCGTCGGCCGACACCGCCGAAGTGCTGGCGACGTGCCGGGAAATTGCTGCCGCCCCGGGGGCCTCGCTCGGCTCTTATGTGATCTCCATGGCCGGTGCCGCTTCCGACGTGCTCGCCGTGCAACTGTTGCTCAAAGAGTCCGGCGTATTGCGGCCGATGCGTGTGGTGCCGCTGTTCGAAACCCTCGCCGACCTCGACAACGCCGGCCCTGTGATTGAAAAGCTGTTGCTGCTGCCGGGCTATCGCTCGCGCCTGCAAGGGCCGCAGGAAGTGATGATCGGCTATTCCGACTCGGCCAAGGACGCAGGCACCACCGCCGCGGCCTGGGCGCAGTATCGGGCGCAGGAGCGTTTGGTCGACATCTGCCGCGAGCAGCAAGTCGAGCTGCTGTTGTTCCACGGTCGCGGCGGCACCGTGGGGCGCGGTGGTGGTCCGGCGCACGCGGCGATTCTGTCGCAGCCGCCCGGTTCAGTGGCGGGACGTTTCCGCACCACCGAGCAGGGGGAAATGATTCGTTTCAAATTCGGCCTGCCGGACATCGCAGAGCAGAACCTCAATCTGTACTTGGCGGCGGTGCTGGAAGCGACACTGTTGCCACCGCCGCCACCGGAACCGGCGTGGCGCCATTTGATGGACGAATTGGCCGCTGACGGCGTCAAGGCTTACCGCGCCGTGGTGCGGGAAAATCCGCAGTTCGTCGAGTACTTCCGCCAATCCACCCCGGAGCAGGAGTTGGGTCGCTTGCCGTTGGGCAGCCGCCCGGCCAAGCGCCGCGCCGGCGGGATTGAAAGCCTGCGCGCCATTCCATGGATCTTCGGCTGGACCCAGACGCGCCTGATGTTGCCGGCCTGGCTCGGCTGGGAAGCGGCGCTGAGCAAGGCGCTGGAACGTGGCGAGGGCGAGCTGCTGGGGCAGATGCGCGAACAGTGGCCTTTTTTCCGCACGCGCATCGACATGCTGGAAATGGTCCTGGCCAAAGCCGATGCCGACATCGCCCGATCCTACGATGAGCGTCTGGTCGAGCCTGATTTGCTCCCTTTGGGTGCGCATTTACGCGACCTATTGTCGCAGGCGTGCGCTGTGGTCCTCGGGTTGACCGGTCAGTCTCAGCTACTGGCACATAGCCCAGACACCCTCGAATTCATCCGCTTGCGCAACACCTATCTCGACCCGCTTCATCTATTGCAGGCCGAACTGTTGGCGCGTTCGCGGCAACAGGAAGTGGCGCAGGGCAGCCCGGTAGAACAGGCGCTGCTGGTGTCTGTGGCGGGGATTGCTGCCGGTTTGCGAAATACCGGCTAAGGTTTTCGTCGTGGGGGGAAGGCACCCGGCGCGAGCTTCGGGTGCCAGTGGACAAGGGGCTGAAAAGGTCTGACAAGCGACAGTTAATGACGGGGTTGCGACTAGGAGTACCCCGTCCCAAGGTCACGCAAGGCGCGGGTTTCTCCGACTTTCGGCGGCTTGTGTGGTCCGGGCCTGCTGTGTATCTTGATCAGCCTTTGGCCGTTTGGGCGGTCACGACCCTGTTTTTGAGATTGGCCCCACGAGGCGAATCCGTTGTTATCTATATAAAAAATTGAGGAGCACATCGATGCGCGTCATTCTGCTGGGAGCTCCCGGGGCCGGTAAAGGTACTCAGGCTAAGTTCATCACCGAAAAGTTCGGCATCCCGCAAATCTCCACCGGCGACATGCTGCGTGCCGCAGTCAAGGCCGGCACCGAGCTGGGCCTGATCGCCAAGAGCGTCATGGACAGCGGTGGCCTTGTGTCCGATGACCTGATCATCAATCTGGTCAAGGAACGCATCAGCCAGGCCGATTGCGCCAACGGTTTCCTGTTTGACGGTTTCCCGCGCACCATTCCCCAGGCTGAAGCCCTGGTGAAAGCCGGCGTCGAGCTGGATCACGTGGTTGAGATCGACGTCAAGGACGAGGACATCGTCCAGCGTATCGCCGGTCGTCGCGTGCATGAGGCTTCAGGTCGCGTGTACCACATCGTCTACAACCCGCCGAAAATTGCCGGTAAGGACGACATCACTGGCGAAGAGCTGGTACAGCGCAAAGACGATACCGAAGAAACCGTGCGTCATCGTCTCTCCGTCTACCACGCTCAGACCGAGCCTTTGGTGAAGTTTTACCAGGAGCTGTCCACCGCTCAAGGCAAACCGAAGTACAGCCACATCGAAGGTGTTGGCTCGGTTGAAGCGATCACCGGCAAGGTGCTTGAAGCGCTGAACTGAAAAGTCTGAATCGCTTCATCTTCTACGGCCCGCTTGCGGGCCGTAGTTGTTTATACTGGCGCACTTTTTCTGACCTCTCTTACGGAAACATCGATGAGCACCTTGCTGGCCCTGGACACCGCGACTGAAGCTTGCTCCGTTGCCTTGCTGCATGACGGCAAGGTCACGAGCCATTACGAGGTGATCCCGCGCCTGCATGCGCAAAAGCTGTTGCCGATGATCCAGCAGTTGCTCGCCGACGCCGGGACCACCCTGCAAGCGGTTGATGCCATTGCCTTCGGTCGTGGGCCGGGCGCATTCACCGGCGTGCGGATCGCCATTGGTGTGGTGCAGGGCCTGGCGTTTGCGCTGGATCGCCCGGTGTTGCCGGTCTCCAACCTGGCGGTACTGGCACAACGGGCTTATCGCGAACACGGCGTCAGCCAGGTCGCAGCCGCCATCGATGCGCGCATGGATGAGGTGTATTGGGGGTGCTACCGCGAAACGGCAGGGGAGATGCGCCTGGTCGGCAATGAAGCGGTGTTGGCGCCGGAAGTGGCCGCATTGCCGGCTGATGCCAGCGGCGAATGGTTCGGCGCCGGCACGGGGTGGGGGTATGCCGAGCGCATCGCTGTCAATCTGAGTGGGCAGGATGCAGGCATGCTGCCGCACGCCGAAGACCTGCTGACGCTGGCGCGGTTTGCCTGGGCGCGTGGAGAGGCAATCGTGGCGGACGAGGCTCAGCCGGTTTATCTGCGCGACAAAGTGGCGACGCCGAAAGCGCGTTGATCCCAATGCTGTTGTGGCGAGGGAGCTTGCTCCCGTTGGGTTGCGAAGCGACCCCAGGATTCCATCAGCAACACCGAGCCGGCAGGTTTTGCGACGGCTGCACAGCCGAACGGGAGCAAACTCCCTCGCCACAATGGACATTCCAACTGCGGCCAATCGTCGATTTATCCCCCGGCTTTTAAACCTTTTCGTATTTCTGTGTTCTAGTTATCACTCGGTGGTTTGCGAAGTGGGTTATGTGCCACTAAACTGCCATTACTGATACCGGACATGTACTTATGCGTATAGACGGCCTTTCCTCCCAGTCCTACCCCCTCAAGCGCAAGCCTCGCAAAGGCCCTGTGGCGGATGACGACTACGTCGATATCGACGGCGAGCTGGAAATCCCATCCGAAGAGCAAATGGCCGCCCGTGCCGCCAAGGCTTCCGCGCAACGCCTGAGCAATCTCCCGGCCCGTCAGCAAGACATGATCTACCACCGCGCCATGAGCAAAAGCGTCGCCACGGCACTCGCCAGCTACCTGAGCACTGCCGGTTTTGTCGATTGGGATACCGATGTAATGGGCCTCGACCTGTACATCTGATGCGGCTGCCTTATTACCTCGGCTGCCCGTCCTGGAGTGAAAACGCCTGGCGCGATTATCTTTATCCGCCAGATGCCAAGCCCGCTGACTTCCTGAATCTCTATTCCCAAGTATTCAACGCCGTAGAAGGCAATACGACCTTCTACGCGAGCCCGGCTGCCAGCACCGTGCAGCGCTGGGCCGAAATCATGCCCGAACACTTTCGCTTCACCGCCAAGTTTCCCGGCGACATCAGCCACGGCGGTGACCTGCGCGAGCAACTGACCGCCGCCGACACCTTCCTGCAATTGCTCAGCCCGCTCGGTGAACGGGTTTCGCCCCTGTGGCTGCAACTGTCGAAAAGCTTCACGCCACACCGATTGCCCGAACTGGCCGGCTTCATCGATGCACTTGAGCGACCGCTGGCCGTTGAAGTGCGGCATGACGAGTTCTTTGCCAAAGGCGATAGCGAGCGCCGGCTCAATCGTCTGCTGCTGGATCGGGGCGTAGAACGCATCTGCCTTGATCCGCGAGCCCTGTTCAGTTGCACGTCGACCGATCCTTCGGTCCTCCACGCCCAATCGAAAAAGCCCAGGGTGCCGCCACGTCCGGCAGCGTTTACCCAGTTTCCGCAGGTGCGTTTCATCGGCCATCCGCAGCTTGAGGCGAACGATCCGTTTCTGGAGCCGTGGGTCGAGAAAATCGCTTTGTGGATCGAAGAGGGCCGCACACCCTACATCTTCCTGCACACTGCCGATAACTTGCTGGCGGCCAAACTGGCGCAACGTTTTCACGCAAAACTGATGGTGCGTTTGCCTGGCTTGCCGCCGTTGCCTGAGCTATACAGAGAACCCGCCGCCGAGCAACTTGGCCTGCTCTGAGGCGGATTCGTTCCCCTTTTCAGGAGCCTGCCAATGGATGCGCAAACCCTTCGAGCCCAGGCGTTCAAAGCACTGCACGAACGCGAGGGCGCTTTTGTCATTCCCAATCCGTGGGACGCCGGCTCGGCGAAGATGCTCGCCAGCCTGGGTTTCGAGGCGCTGGCGACTACCAGTGCCGGTTATGCCTTTTCCAACGCACGCCCTGATGGAGGGTTGACGCTCGACGATACGCTGGCGAACGTGCGAGCGATTGTCGCGGCCACCGATCTGCCGGTGGCAGTGGATCTGGAAAACGGTTTTGCGGACGACCCGGCTGAGTGCGCACAAAGCATTTTGGCGGCCGCGGCGGCCGGTGCGGTCGGGGGCTCGATCGAAGATGCCACCGGTCATGAAGACGCGCCGATCTACTGTTTCGAACATGCCGTGGCGCGCATTGAAGCCGCCGTCGCAGCGGCTCGCAGCCTTCCTTTCCCTTTTATGCTGACCGCCCGTGCCGAGAATTTTCTGCACGGCAATCCTGACCTGGCCGATACCATTCGCCGTTTGCAGGCGTTCGCCGAAGCGGGCGCCGACGTGTTGTACGCGCCGGGGCTGCGCAGCGCTGAAGACGTGTTGGCGGTGGTCCGCGCCGTGGCGCCGAAACCGGTCAACGTGTTGATGTCCGGGGGGCTCAAATTGACGGTGGAGCAATTGAGCGAGATGGGCGTCAAACGCATCAGCGTCGGCTCGGCCCTGGCCTTGGCGGCCTACGGCGAGTTTTACCGCGCGGCCGAAGAGATCAAGACGTCGGGCACCTTTGGGTTCACGTCACGGTCGATGCCATATGCCAAGGCCAATCAATTGTTCAAAGGCTGACGATGCGGTTTCGGTGGTGGCTGTTGTTGATGCTGTTAATGATCGGTGCGGCGGGCGTGAGCGTCTGGCGCGGCTGGATCTCGCTGCCACCCCAGTGGAACCCTTGGGCGCCGCTGGACGTGAAGGCCGCCCCGAACTTTCTGACACGCTACAAACTGATGCGCCTGCGCGATGATCCGCAATTGTGTGATCAGGCCTTGAGCAGCTCCGGTTTACGCGTTGCGCATCAGGCCGACAGCCCCGGCGCGACGTGCCCATTGATCAACACCTTGCGTGTCCAGGGCGGCGATGTGGCGTTGAGCAGCAGTTTTCTCGCCAGTTGCCGTTTGGCGGTGTCGTTTGCCCTGTTCGAGCACCACGCCCTGCAACCCGCCGCGCAAGCGGTGTATGGGCAGCCTGTCAGCCGGGTCGATCATCTTGGCAGCTTCGCCTGTCGCAACGTCTATGGCCGCGAAAACGGCAGGCGAAGCCAGCACGCCAGCGCCGATGCGCTGGACATCGCCGGTTTCCGCCTGGCGGATGGTCGCTCCATCAGCGTGCTCAAGGATTGGCCCAAGGATAATCAGGACGCCCAGTTTCTGCGCCAGGTCCGCGATGGCGCCTGTGGCGTGTTCAGTGTGGTGTTGAGCCCGGACTACAACGCCGCCCATCGCAATCACTTTCATGTCGATGTCGGGCCGTGGTGGGTGTGTCGCTGAGGGCTTTTGTTGAAGGTCAGGCGGCGATGCGCAGATTTTGCAGGACGATCGGGCGAGCCCAGCCAGTATCGAAATCGAAGTGTTTTTGTTGCTCGACCAATTCTTCGGGGGAGAACGGCGGGAACGGTTTGTCCAGCAGGTCGAGTTCGAATTCGGCGATCGGCAAGTGCAGAGGACGCGGTTGTGGTGCCGGGCCGGCTTCTGGCGCAGGCTGACCGGCGGTGAGCACGATCGGCCGCACCCAGCCACTTTCAAAGTCTTGTTGCTTCTGCTGGGCGACGATTTCTTCAGCCGGGAACGGCGGGAAAGGCTTGTCGGCCAGGTCCATTTCGAACTCGGCAATCGGCAAGAACAGCGGCTCGGGTGGTTTGACTTCGGTTTCTTTCACATCGCATTCGCGTTGGCTGACGATGTGCGCCAGCAGTTCGCTGCCGACGGTCGGCTCCACCGGGCTTTCGAGATCAACCGGAGGAAACGTGCCACACGCCGGCACCACATCCGTCGACTGTTCGGCCAGGGCCTGGGCAAAAAAATCCTGCCACAGGTGACTGACGCCGCTCAGTGCCTGGGAATTTCGCAGGCCATAATCGCCATGACGCGATATGTAGCCTACGGATGTGGATTGAATGCCTGACATTTTTCTCGGTCGACGCTCAGCTCTGGCAAAATGCTCGTTAGTTTTGTTATCGGCCGTTTTTGCCGATCATTAATTTTTTGAGCGTGTTTTCCCATGATTGAGCAACCTGCGGCCTGCCGCATCCATGTCGAGGCCTCAGCCCCGGCGTTTCAGCCACAAGCCGAGCAGTGGGCCGAACGCCTGGGCTTGCCTTTGCACGTGGATGACGGCGAGTTTGCCTTGCAGGTGGGCGAACAAGGTTTGCAGCTGCAACAACTGGGGCCGGACGCACCGGGGCCGGTGCGGGTGGACTTCGTCGAGGGTGGCGCGGCGCATCGACGGTTGTTCGGCGGTGGCACTGGGCAAATGATCGCCAAGGCGGTGGGCATCGCCCAGGGCGTGCGTCCGCGTGTGCTGGATGCCACGGCGGGGCTGGGCAAGGATGCGTTCGTGCTGGCGAGCCTTGGCTGCGAGATGAGCCTGATCGAGCGTCAGCCGCTGATTGGCGCGTTGCTCGAGGATGGACTGGCCCGTGGCGCGGAGGATTTCGACGTGGCGCCAATCGTGGCGCGGATGAAGTTGCTCAAGGGCAACTCAATCGAGGTCATGCGCAACTGGGAAGGCGAGCCGCCGCAAGTGATCTACCTCGACCCGATGTTTCCGCACCGTGAGAAAACGGCGTTGGTGAAGAAGGAAATGCGTCTGTTCCGGCCGTTGGTCGGCGATGATCCCGATGCGCCGGCACTGCTCGAGGCCGCATTGGCACTGGCCAGCCATCGGGTGGTGGTCAAGCGTCCGCGCAAGGCACCGTGTATTGCCGGACCCAAGCCCAGTCATGCGCTGGACGGCAAATCCAGTCGGTATGACATTTATCCGAAGAAAGCGCTCAAGCCGTAAGACCGCGTTGCACCATTCGCGGGCAAGCCTCGCTCCTACAGGGCCTGCGTTAAACCTGTCGGAGCGAGGCTTGCCCGCGAAGGCGCCAGACCAGACAACCAAGCCTTATCAGGCTGTCTCTGGTCGATAAGCCCGCATAAACAACCCCACCACTTCCCGTACATGTTCCTCGGCCGCATCGCCCGTCACCGGCTCTCCGCAGCCATACAGCAAGCGGAAATTGCCCGCGCCCTTGAGCAGGCAGAAGAAATGCTCGGCCGCATTGCGCGGTTTATCGATGCTCAACGCGCCGCTCTGATCAACCTTGGTCAGCAACCGTTCCATGCCATGCAACATGCGTTGCGGCCCGGCCTCGAAGAAGATCAGTGAGAGTTTCGGGTCCTGGCTGCCCAAGGCCATTATCAGCCGATGCAGGTTCACCGATTCATCGCTGTTGATCAGCTGGTGAAAGCCGCGTGCGATGTTCAGCAGCACCGTTTCTACCGAAATGCCATCCGGCAACTCGAAAAACAGCGTGGGCAACTGCTCTTCGCACTTGGCCATCACGGCGGCGGAGAACAGCGTCTCCTTGTCGTTGAAATGGCTGTAGACCGTCAACTTCGACACGCCGGCTTCAGCCGCCACGGCATCCATGCTGGTGCTGGCGTAACCATTACTCAGAAACAAAATTTTCGCCGCATCGAGGATGGCCTGGCGCTTGGCCAGATCCTTGGGGCGGCCCGGGCCGTTGGGTGCTGAAAGATTGTTCGACATTCTTCGCTTTAATACTGGACTGGTGAGTTTGCTATTAATAACATACTCGCCAGTATAATTATTCCAAGCACCATTAGCGAAAGGTCCTTCACCATGTTCCGCTATGCCTTGCCCCTCGCGTTGCCAGTGTGTCTGGCGTTTTTATTGTCTGCGTGTGGCCACGAAGAGGCGCCGAAAACCACTGTCCGCCCGGCCATGGTGGTGCAGCCAGAGCCTTCGGCCCAGGCAATGGAAAGCTATCCGGGTGAAGTGCGGGCTCGTTATGAGCCGGACCTGGCGTTTCGCATCGGCGGCAAGGTAAGTCGACGACTGGTAGAAGAAGGGCAGCGGGTCAAGGCCGATCAGCCTTTGGCCGAACTCGATCCCCAGGACGTGCGCCTGCAACTGGAAGCCACCCGTGCCCAAGTGGCCGCCGCCGAGGCCAATCTGAGCCTGGTGCGCGCCGAGCGTGATCGCTACAAGACGCTGATGGACCGTCAGATGGTCAGCCGTTCGCAGTACGACAACGCCGAAAACCTTTACCGATCCGGTGAAGCACGCCTCAAGCAAATCAAAGCCGAATTCAACGTCTCGACCAATCAGGCCAGCTACGCGGTGCTACGAGCGCCCCAGGATGGCGTGGTGGCCAAGCGTGCGGTGGAAGTCGGGCAAGTGGTGGCGGCCGGGCAAACCGTGTTCACCCTCGCCACCGATGGCGAGCGTGAAGTGTTGATCAGCTTGCCGGAGCAGAGCTTCGGCCGCTTCAAGGTCGGCCAGCCCGTCTCGGTAGAACTCTGGACCCAGCCCGATCAGCGTTTTGCCGGGCGCATCCGTGAGCTGTCGCCGGCTGCCGATCCAAAGTCCCGCACCTTCGCTGCCCGGATTTCATTCACCGGCGGCAAGGTCCCGGCCGAACTCGGCCAGAGCGCCCGGGTGTTCGTCCAGACAACTGACGTGATACCGCTGTCCGTACCGCTATCGGCACTGACGGCGGAAAACGGCGCGACCTATGTCTGGGTCGTCAGTGCCAACAATACCTTGAAGAAAACCCCGGTCCGGGTCGGTGCCTTCGGCGAAAAAACCGTCCCGGTGCTCGAAGGCCTGAATGCCAGCGACTGGGTGGTGGCCGCTGGCGTCCATGTTTTGCTTGAAGGGCAGCAAGTGCGCCCGGTGGATCGCTCCAACCGCGTGGTCAATCTGGCGGACAAGGAGTAATCCCCGATGGGTTTCAATCTTTCCGAATGGGCGCTGCGCAATCGCCAGATCGTACTGTTCCTGATGCTCTTGCTGGCCGTCGTCGGCGCGCTTTCCTACACCAAGCTCGGCCAGAGCGAAGACCCGCCGTTCACCTTCAAGGCCATGGTGATCCGCACCAACTGGCCGGGCGCCACGGCGCAGGAAGTCTCGCGCCAGGTCACCGAGCGCATTGAAAAGAAACTGATGGAAACCGGGGAATACGAACGCATCGTGTCGTTCTCCCGTCCGGGCGAATCCCAGGTGACGTTCATTGCTCGTGACTCCCTGCATTCGGTGCAAATACCGGACCTTTGGTATCAGGTTCGCAAAAAGGTCAGTGACATTCGGCATACGTTGCCGCCGGGCATCCAGGGGCCGTTTTTCAACGATGAATTCGGCACCACCTTCGGCAATATCTATGCGCTGACCGGCGATGGATTTGATTACGCGGTGCTCAAGGATTACGCCGACCGCATTCAGATCCAGCTGCAGCGGGTGAAGGATGTGGGCAAGGTCGATCTGCTCGGGCTGCAAGACGAGAAGATCTGGATCGAACTCTCCAACGTCAAACTTGCCACGCTCGGTCTGCCATTGGCCGCCGTGCAGCAAGCCCTTGAAGAGCAGAACGCGGTGTCCACGGCCGGGTTCTTTGAAACCACCAGCGAGCGATTGCAGCTACGGGTCTCGGGGAATTTTCAGACAGTCGATGAGATCAAGAACTTCCCGATCCGCGTCGGTGATCGCACTTTCCGTATTTCCGATGTGGCGGACGTGCGTCGCGGCTTCAACGATCCACCGGCGCCGCGAATGCGCTTCATGGCGGAAAACGCCATCGGTCTGGCCGTCGCGATGAAGGACGGCGGCGACATTCTGGTGTTGGGCAAGGCGCTGGAGATCGAGTTTGACCGCATCCAGAAAAACCTTCCGGCCGGCATGCAGCTGCGCAAGGTCTCCGATCAGCCCGCAGCGGTGAAAACCGGTGTCGGCGAGTTCGTTCAGGTGTTGGTGGAGGCCCTGGCGATTGTGTTGCTGGTGAGTTTTTTCTCCCTAGGTGTGCGCACCGGCATGGTGGTGGCGCTGGCGATTCCGCTGGTGTTGGCGATGACCTTCGCCTGCATGTATTACCTAGGCATCGGCTTGCACAAGATTTCCCTCGGCGCGTTGGTGCTGGCCTTGGGCTTGTTGGTCGACGACGCGATCATCGCCGTGGAAATGATGGCGATCAAAATGGAGCAGGGCTTCGACCGCATCAAGGCCGCCAGTTACGCCTGGACCAGCACCGCGTTCCCGATGCTTACCGGCACGCTGATTACCGCCGCCGGATTCTTGCCCATAGCCACGGCGCAATCGGGCACTGGGGAATACACGCGCTCAATCTTCCAGGTGGTGACCATCGCGTTGCTGGCTTCGTGGATTGTGGCGGTGGTGTTTGTGCCGTACCTGGGGGAAAAACTCCTGCCGGACCTGGCGAAGATTCATGCCGCCAAACATGGCACGGGTCAGCCCGACCCTTATGGCACGCCGTTCTATCAACGGGTCAGGCGCTTGGTGGAGTGGTGCGTGCGCTGGCGTAAAACTGTCATCGTGCTGACCGTGGTGTTGTTCATCGGCTCGATCGTGCTGTTCCGCTTTGTGCCGCAACAATTCTTCCCGGCCTCGGGTCGGCTCGAATTGATGGTCGATCTGAAACTCGCCGAAGGCGCGTCCCTGAGCAACACCGCCGACGAAGTCAAACGCCTTGAAGCCTTGCTGAAGGATCACGCCGGTATCGACAACTACGTGGCCTACGTCGGCACCGGTTCGCCACGTTTCTACCTGCCGCTGGATCAGCAACTGCCGGCGGCCAGCTTTGCTCAGTTTGTCGTCCTGGCCAAGACCATTGAGGAGCGTGAAACCCTGCGCACCTGGCTGATCGAAACCCTCAACGAACAATTCCCGGCCTTGCGCTCTCGGGTCACACGCCTTGAAAACGGTCCGCCGGTTGGCTATCCGGTGCAGTTCCGGGTGACCGGTGAACACATCGAGGAAGTCCGCGCATTGGCCCGCAAAGTGGCGGCCAAGGTTCGCGAGAACCCGCACGTGGCGAACGTCCATCTGGACTGGGAAGAACCGAGCAAAGTCGTCTACCTGAACGTCGATCAGGACCGCGCCCGGGCCTTGGGCGTGAGCACGGCGAACCTGTCGAAGTTCCTGCAAAGCTCCCTGACGGGGTCCAGCGTCAGCCAGTACCGCGAAGACAACGAGTTGATCGAGATCCTGCTGCGCGGCACCCTGCATGAGCGCACCGAACTGTCGTTGTTGCCGAGCCTGGCGGTGCCGACCGACAACGGCCGCAGCGTCGCGCTGTCGCAGGTCGCGACGCTGGAATATGGCTTTGAGGAAGGCATCATCTGGCACCGTAATCGCCTGCCGAACGTGACGATTCGCGCCGACATCTACGGCAAGGAACAGCCGGCGACGCTGGTGCAGCAGATCTTGCCGACCCTCGACCCGATTCGCGCCGAATTGCCGGACGGTTACTTGCTGGACGTCGGCGGCACGGTCGAAGACTCGGCCCGTGGCCAGAACTCGGTGAAGGCCGGCGTGCCGCTGTTTATTGTGGTGGTGCTGACCTTGCTGATGCTGCAACTGCGCAGTTTCTCGCGCACGGTGATGGTGTTCCTGACTGCACCGCTGGGTCTGATTGGCGTGACGCTGTTCCTGATGGTGTTTCGTCAGCCGTTCGGTTTTGTCGCGATGCTCGGGACCATCGCACTGTCCGGGATGATCATGCGTAACTCGGTCATTCTGGTGGACCAGATCGAGCAGGACATCGCCGCCGGGCTCAAACCGTGGCAAGCAATCATCGAAGCCACGGTGCGACGCTTCCGACCAATTGTGCTGACCGCGCTCGCGGCGGTACTGGCGATGATTCCGCTGTCTCGCAGCGTATTCTTTGGGCCAATGGCGGTAGCGATCATGGGTGGGTTGATCGTGGCGACGGCACTGACATTGCTGTTTTTGCCGGCGTTGTATGCGGCGTGGTTCAGGATCAAGAAAGAGTCGGTGTAATCTCGGCGGCCTTCGGGCCGCCCGCTCTCTTGCTGACGTTCACCGCTCTAAATTGTGGGAGCGAGCCTGCTCGCGATGGCGTCGTGTCAGGCAATACATTTCGCAAATGGACGACCGCTTTCGTCGGAACGCCGCCCGGAGCCGGCTCGCTCCCACAGTTAATCTTCTGAATACAAATACCGTGTACGACACAAAACCCTGTGGGAGCGGGCTTGCCCGCGATGGCGATCTGGCAGGCGACTATGTTTAAAGATCTGCCAAAACATCAGAACCTTCCCACGAAATTTTCAGGTTGTCTGTCGGAAGCGCGATCTCTAGGCTTTTGGGTGTCGCTGCAAAAAGCAGCGACCGGGTTTCGCAGCCCGGTTAAACTTCAGACGCACAGCGTCCACCATCCGAAAGCGGGCGTTTTTTTATGCCTGTGTTATGGCGGCTGTGCGCGGGAGATCTTCGGGTCTGCCGGGTTCCTGAAGTCCCGGTCTGCGAACCTGCGTACAGCTGCCACCTTATGTTCGTTTCGCAGCGAACGGTGACAGCTCCACTACTTCAGGAGTTACACGATGATTAAAGACAGCCCAAATCCTCCAGACACGGAAGCAGAACTGGAAAAAGAAACCGACCCGGTTTCCCCTTACGCCTTTCTCGATTCCAAAAAACTCCACGACGCGGCAATTCGCGCTCTTGATCACTATTTGGCGCCACCACCCGAAAAAAAGGCTAAAGCTGACCGTCGTCCCAGCTCGGTTTTCGTCATCGCCCCCAACGTTGATTCCGAAACCCTTTTGGCTCACGCCTGCGAAACCCTCGCTTCGGCAAATGTGATGGCCAGTGAGTTAGCCTTCGGTCTGAACGGACCGACATGCAATCTTATGTTGGCGGTTCAACAGATGATTTCGCTGGCGGAGTTATCGGTAAATCGCGTTCTGGATCAGGTTGATCCGCACCAGTAGCGCAAACGGAAAAAGCCCACTGACCTGTAAAGACCAGTGGGCTTTTTTGCGAGTTTCAATTGCCTGGAATTAAAGCGTACCAAACACCTTCTTCGCCAGACTCGTCGCCGCCGCCGCAGGGTTCTTGCGAATGGCTTCTTCCTGCTTGCCGATCATCTCGAACAAGCCGTTCAGTGCCTGCTCGGTCACGTAGCTTTCGATGTTGGCGTTCTTGGTATCCAGCACGCCCATGGTCGCTGCCTGGCCTGCGAAGGTGTTGTATTGCTTGGCCAGGCCGACCTGGTCGGTGGCTTGTTTCACGATCGGCAGAAACTTGACCCGAATCTGTTCACGGCTGGTTTTGCTCAGGTACTGGGTGGCCGAGTCGTTGCCGCCGCTGAGAATCCCTTTGGCGTCATCGACGCTCATCTTCTTCACGGCATCCACCAGTATTGGCTGGGCCTGGGTCACGGCGGTTTCGGCCGCTTTGTTCATGCTGGTTTCGAGCTCAGTGACCTGATCGCCCATGCCGAACTGTTTCATTTTGCTGGCGACTTTGCCCAGTTTGCCCGGCAGTTCGATTTTCACGTCCGGGTTGTTGCTGAAGCCGCCTGGCGTGCCGAGTTGTTTGACGGCCAGTTGCGCGCCTTGGGTCAGGGCATCCTTGAGGCCACCGGTGGCGTCTTTTTGCGACAGGTCATTGAGCGACAGCGCCAGTGCGCTGGCGGAGATCATCAAGCCTGCACACAGGCCGGCAAAGCGAAGGGTAGGGCGGAGCATGGCGGCTTCCTTGTTCAAAAAAGAGACATTAGCGAATGGCGTCGACGCGGATTTTCAGTGGCTGCGGATCGCTGCCATCCAGCTGTACGGCGTGGTGTTCGGTGGTGATGAACATCAGTTTGCCGCCGACTTCGATGCGCGCGCTGACGGAGTAGCGATGGCCGGGTTTGACCTGGGCCGGATCGTAACTCAGATGAAACGGCAGCGGCACCTGGCCTTTGACCGGGCCTTTCTGTTCGTCGAGGACCACGGCAGGTGCATCGGCCAGGGACACGTCCTGCAAGCTGACGCTTAAGGTGGCACTCGGTGGCAGGGCAATGCGTTGCAGGTAGAAGACTTCGCCATCGAGGGCGGTTTTAGCGGCGGGTTGCATCGTCTGACAGGCGCCCAATAAAGTGGTCATTGCCAACAAAGAGAGTTTTTTCATCGCCGATCTCCGGTCAATGTGGGCGCGAGCAAGCTCGCTCCCACAGGGATTACATTAAGCCTCGGGCTGAGGGGCGACCTGATCCGCCGCATCTTCGCTGCGATGCAACGCCACCTGACGGATCGACAAACGAATCTCCGCCGGCAACACCCGTTTCGCCGCGCCTTCGGCCAGTTCGCCCAGCAGTTCGTGATAACTCAGCTTGCCGGCTTCGTCGCGTTTGAGCACGTCAAGATCCAGCATGGTTTGAATGAAGTGGCGGAACAGGCTCTTGTCGAAGAACTCCGGGGCATTCAGTCCGTGCAGGATCGACAGGCGCTGGGCCATGACGGTGCACAGGTCTTCCAGTTCTTCGGCGCTGATGCTGTTCTGGCCGCTGTTGAGCAGCAGGGACACGGTCATGTAGAAGCGTTGCAGTGTCTGGGCGATGCTCTTCGACAACAACGTCAGCAACACGAAATGCCGCGAACTCGGCGCCGGGCGCAGGTAGACGTCGTTCTCGAAACGCAGTAACCCTTGTTCGACGAACGCTTCGAGCCATTGATCGATCACGCCATCCAGCTCGTCCAGCGACCAGCGAATGAACAGCTCCGATTGCAGGTACGGATACAGCGCCCGGGTGTAACGCAGGATCTGTTCGCGGCTCATGCGCGAGGCGCTCTGGAAGAAACTCGCGAGCAAGGCGGGCAGGGCGAAGATGTGCAGCACGTTATTGCGGTAGTAGGTCATGAGGACGGCGTTCTGCTCGTCCAGATACAAAATCTTGCCCAGGGCATCGCTTTGCTCGGACAACAGGTCCATGTCCTTCACATGCTCGATCAACGCCCGGCCGTCACCGTCCGGCAGCGTGGTGTGCGGCGAATACGGGACCTTGCGCAACAGCGCCAGATACAAATCAAGCACCCGCGCCATGGCGCGATCATCCAGCGCCAAGCGGGTGGTGGACAGCAACGCCAGGGCCACCAGGTTGACCGGGTTGATCGCCGCCGCCTCGTTCAGATGCTGTGCGACTTTTTCGCCGAGACGGTTGGTGGTTTCGTTGAGCCAGGCCGGTTTGAACTGCGGGCCGAGTTCCTGTTTACGCCAGTCGGGCTGTTCGCTGTCGAGGAATTCCGCGAGTTTGATCGGTTCGCCGAAGTTCACCGCCACCTGGCCGAAACGCTGCTTGAGCGCACCGATGACTTTGAAGATGTCGAAGATCGATTCTTTCTTCTTGCTCGCACCACGCAGTTCGCCGAGGTAGGTTCGGCCTTCCAGCACACGCTCGTAGCCGATGTAGACCGGAATGAACACGATGGGCATGCGCGATGAACGCAGGAAGCTGCGCAGGGTAATTGCCAGCATCCCGGTTTTCGGTTGCAGCATGCGCCCGGTGCGCGAGCGGCCGCCCTCGACGAAGTACTCGACCGGGAAACCTTTGGTGAACAGAGTGTGCAGGTATTCGTTGAATACCGAGGTGTACAGCGGATTGCCCTTGAAGGTGCGGCGCATGAAGAACGCGCCGCCACGACGCAGTAGGCTGCCGATCACCGGCATGTTGAGGTTGATCCCGGCGGCGATGTGCGGCGGGGTCAGGCCATTGCGGAACAGCAAGTAGGACAGCAGCAGGTAGTCGATGTGGCTGCGGTGGCACGGCACGTAAATCACTTCGTGGCCCTGGGCAACTTTCTGCACGCCTTCGATGTGGTTGACCTTGATGCCGTCGTAGATCTTGTTCCAGAACCAGCTCAGCACTACTTCCAGGAAGCGGATCGCGGTGTAGGTGTAGTCCGAAGCGATCTCGTTGCCATAGCGCAGCGCCTGGGCCTTGGCTTTCTCCGGAGAGATGTTCTCGCGCTCGGCTTCGTCGAGGATCGCTTGCTTGACCAGCGGTTGATTGAGCAGGCCTTTGACCAGGTTGCGACGGTGGGAAATGTCTGGGCCGATCACCGCGGCTTTCAGGTTGCGGAAGTGTACCCGCAGGATCCGCTGGGCCATGCGCACCGTGCGCTCGTGGCCTTTGTTGTGGTCGATCAGCTCTCGCAAGTGAATCGGTGCCGAGAACTGCACGCGGGTCTTGCGCCCCAGCACGATGACGCTCAGCAATCGACGCAGGCGACCGGTAACGGCCCAACTGTCGGCGAAGAGCAATTTCCACGGGCTCGATTCGCTGTCGGGTGACTGCCCCCAGAACACGCTGACCGGAATGATCTGCGCGTCTTCGGCGGCGTTCTGGCTCAGGGCACTGACCAAGCGGGTCAGGGTGGGCGGCGCACCACGTTTGTCCTGTCGGCCGAGCCAGTCGGGCTCCGGTGTCAGGTAGAAAAATGCGGCGGGTTCCACCAGATTACCCACCGACACAGGCAGCACCGGACGGGGCAGGCCGGCTTTGCTGCATTCGGTGTCGACCACGGCCAGGTCGGTCAGCGAAGGGTTTTGCAGGACGTAGAACACCGGACGACTGCGGTCGAGGTTGAGGGTGAACGACGACTGGTTGATCGTCTCCGAGCGAACCCAGAGATAGAGCAGTCGGCGCAGGGTGCCAAAAACAAGACGGCGGAACGGGGAACGGGTCATACGGCTTCTGCGTGAGTGAGTAAAACCAAGCAATTGCTCGGGCGGCCGATAGTGTGCCGTATTCGTCGAAAATCGGCAAAAAAGCGGGTAAGTAAAGTTGAGTTGAGAGTTTTGGCGCCTGTCATATACTCGGCGCCTCAACAATAAAAAGAAGGGGGTATCGATTCATGGCTACGCGCGAAACCGGCAATGTGAAGTGGTTCAACGACGCCAAGGGCTACGGCTTCATTCAGCGCGAGGACGGGGTGGACGTGTTCGTGCACTACCGCGCGATCCGCGGCGAAGGGCATCGCTCGCTGGCTGAAGGTCAGCAGGTGGAATACGCCGTGGTGACCGGCGAGAAAGGCTTGCAGGCAGAGGATGTGGTGGGTTTGTAACCCCGCTCCTCATATCACACAAAAAACCTGTGGGAGCGAGGCTTGCCCGCGAAGGCGTCATCACTGGCGCTAAAAGCTTCGCGGGCAAGCCTCGCTCCTACAAGTTTTGTGGGAACGTGGATTACGCGGTTTTCCAGATGATTTCTTCTTCACCGTCAGCGCTGATGCGCATCCAGCGATCGGCCGTTTCTTCACCTTCTTCCTCAACCCAGCTGCCCGGTGCGCAACGCACTTCGACATTCAGTGCGGCAAACGCGGCGCGGGCGCAGGCGATGTCGTCTTCCCACGGGGTCTGGTCGCTGTCCAGGAACAGGCTGTTCCATTTGCCCACGGCTTTCGGCAGCCAGGTGACCGACACGTTGCCGGCCTTGCACTTGTAGGTCTGGCCCTTCTTGACCCATTCACTGCACTGGCCCAACGCTTCGCTAAGCCAGTCTGCAACGGCCTTGTAGTCGACGTCAGCGTCTTTCAGGTAAATCTCGATATCGGGTTGGCGCATGGATGTCCTCACTGCGGTCTTGAAAAATCCATTCGCGGATTTAGCCGGCCTCAAGCTGTTGCTCAAGACCAAAAATTATTGAAGTACGAAATAATCGTAGCGCATCGACACGGTGACCTCGAACGGCTCCGCCTGCTCGATGACCGCCGTCCGGCGTTCGGCACTGGCACGCCAGCCGTGTGGCGTCATGGCCAGCAGGTTGGCGCGATCCTGACCCTTTTCCAGCGTCAGTCTGAATTCCAGGGTCTCGCTGTGTTGCAGCGCCATGCCTTCCGGCACCAGGGCCAGATGCTTGTCGTCGGTGTATTCACGGACTTCGTCGTACAGCCGCTCGCGCAATTCCATCAGGTGGCCGCTGGTCGGCCCGACTTTCATCAAACCGCCGCCGGGGCTGAGCAGGCGTTTGGCTTCTTCCCAATCCAGCGGACTGAAGACGCTGGCGAGAAACTGGCAGCTCCCCGAGGCCAACGGCACCCGGGCCATGCTGGCGATCAACCAGGTCAGCTGCGGGTTGCGTTTGCAGGCGCGTTTGACCGCTTCCCGGGAGATGTCCAGCGCATAACCATCGGCATTGGGCAGGGCTTCGGCAATTTGCGCGGTGTAGTAACCCTCGCCGCAACCGATGTCCAGCCACCGCTGGGGCGCGTACTGCGCGGCCAGTTCGGCCAGGCGCTTGGCCACCGGCGCGTAATGGCCGGTGTTCAGGAAGTCGCGACGGGCCTCGACCATGGCGAGGTTATCCCCAGGGTCGCGGCTGTTCTTGTGCTGCACCGGCAGCAGATTCAGGTAACCCTGCCGCGCACGGTCGAAACGATGCCCGGCGGGGCAGGCCACGCCGTTGTCCACCGCGTTGAGCGGTTCGCTGCAGATCGGGCAGGCGAGCATCAGGCGAGCAACTTGATCAGGGTCTGGTAGTAGATTTCGGTCAGCACATCGAGGTCGGCGGCCAGTACACGCTCGTTGACCTGGTGAATCGTCGCGTTGACCGGGCCCAGTTCAACCACTTGGGTGCCCATGGTTGCGATGAAGCGCCCGTCGGAGGTGCCACCGCTGGTGGAGGCTTTGGTTTCACGCCCGGTGATGTCCTTGATGCTCGACGCCACGGCATCCAGCAATGCACCCGGCTCGGTCAGGAACGGCAGGCCGGACAATGCCCAGTCGATGTGCCAGTCCAGGCCATGTTTGTCGAGGATGTCGGCGACGCGCTTTTGCAGGCCTTCAACGGTGGACTCGGTGGAGAAGCGGAAGTTGAACACCGCCACCAGGTCGCCCGGAATCACGTTGGTCGCGCCGGTGCCGGAATTGACGTTGGAAATCTGGAAACTGGTCGGCGGGAAGAAATCGTTGCCGTGGTCCCAATGCTCGGCGGCCAGTTCGGCCAGGGCCGGGGCAGCGAGGTGGATCGGGTTCTTCGCCAGGTGTGGATACGCCACGTGACCTTGCACACCGCGAACGGTCAGCTTGGCACCGAGTGAACCGCGACGGCCGTTCTTGACCACGTCACCCACCAATGTAGTGCTCGATGGTTCGCCGACGATGCACCAGTCCAGACGTTCCTTGCGCGCGGCGAGGCGTTCAACCACGGCCTTGGTGCCATGGTGCGCCGGGCCTTCTTCGTCGCTGGTGATCAGGAACGCGACCTTGCCCTTGTGATCCGGGTAGTCGGCGACGAAGCGCTCGGCGGCCACGGTCATGGAGGCCAGGCTGCCTTTCATGTCGGCCGCGCCACGACCGCAGAGCATGCCGTGTTCGTCGATCAGCGCGTTGAACGGGTCGATCTGCCAGGCAGACACCGGGCCGGTCGGCACCACGTCGGTGTGTCCGGCGAAGCACAGCACCGGGCCGTCGTGTTTACCGTGGGTCGCCCAGAAGTTATCCACATCTTCGATGCGCATCGGCTCCAGGGTGAAACCGGCATCGCCCAGGCGCTGCATCATCTGCTTCTGGCAATCGGCGTCGACCGGCGTCACGGACGGACGGCGGATCAGGTCGATGGCGAGTTGAAGGGTCGGCGAAAGGTCGGCGTGGGCCGTCATGTAAGACTCCGGAGCTTTATTTGTAGGAGCGAGGCTTGCCCGCGAAGAACGATAGTGAGGTGTATCTGTTACACCGAGTCGCTTCATTCGCGGGCAAGCCTCGCTCCTACAGGAATTGAGGCAAGGCGCGCAAAATGGCGGTTATCTTAAAGCAAAACGGCGGCCATTGGCCGCCGTTTAGTGCATCTGTACTGATTTAGACAGCCGGTGCGGTCGCGGCTTCGGCCACCGGTTTCGGCAGCGAAGACAGGAACGCCATGATCAGCGCCGCCAGGTACGGCAGCGACTGCACCAGCAACATGGTCACCCAGAAGCGCATGTCGTTGCTCGGCATGCCGTTCACCAGGTAAATCCCCAGCGCCGCACCCCACAACAGCAGCATGATGAACACCTCTTCGCGCGCCTCCGAAATCGCCACCCAGAAGCCGTGGTTATCGGCGTTCTTTGGTGTGCGGAAAAACGGAATGCTGCTGGTGAAGAAACCGTACAGCACTGCTTTGGCGATGGTGTGCGACAACGCCAGCCCGGCCAGCGCCGCGCAGAACGCATCCTTGAGGTTGACCCCCACCGCACGACGGTAGAGGAAGATGATCTTGCCCACCTTGAACACGAACAGCGCCAACGGCGGGATGGCGAAAATCAGCAACGGCGGATCGACCCGCTGCGGCACGATAATCATCGCCGCCGACCACAACAGGGCGCCCACGGTGAAGAAGATGTTCATGCCGTCCGCTACCCACGGCAACCAGCCCGCGAGGAAGTGGTAACGCTGGCCACGGGTCAGCTCGCTGCCTTTGCCGCGCAGCAGGCTGGTGGTATGACGCTTGATGATCTGAATCGCACCGTAAGCCCAGCGGAAACGCTGTTTCTTGAAGTCGATAAAGGTATCGGGCATCAGGCCTTTGCCGTAGCTGGTGTGGTAATACGCCGCCGACAGGCCTTTTTCGAACACCCGCAGACCCAACTCGGCGTCTTCACAGATGCACCAGTCGGCCCAGCCCAGTTCCTCGAGCACCGAACGTCGGGTCATGGTCATGGTGCCGTGCTGGATGATCGCGTCACGGTCGTTGCGGGTGACCATGCCGATGTGGAAGAAGCCTTTGTATTCCGCGTAGCAGAGCTTCTTGAACGTGCTTTCGTTCTGATCGCGGTAATCCTGCGGCGACTGCACCACGGCGATTTTCGGGTCGGCGAAGTGCGGCACCATGTGCTTGAGCCAGTTCGGGTCGACGCAGTAGTCCGAGTCGATCACCGCAATCACTTCGGCATCCTTGGCGGTGTGCGGAATCAGGTAATTCAGCGCGCCACCCTTGAAGCCGGCCAGTGGCGCGACGTGGAAGAACTTGAAACGCGGGCCCAGGGTTGCGCAGTAATCGCGCACCGGTTCCCAGACCGCCGGGTCCTTGGTGTTGTTGTCGATGATCAGGACTTCGAAGTCCGGATAGTCGAGGTTGGCCAGGGCGTTGAGGGTCTGTTTGACCATCTCCGGCGGCTCGTTGTAGCAAGGGACATGAATCGACACTTTCGGTCGGTAGTCCGATTCGCCCACCACCGGCAGGAATTCGCGCCGACGCTTGTGGGTCCAGACCGCTTCGGCCAGTTCATGCGCCTCGGTCAGCAATACGATAAAGACCCCGAGTGCGCCCAAGGCAAGGAGAAATCCTATCGTCAGGCTGAACCAGGTGCTGTATTGCAGGCTGTAGTCGTAACCGATCCACACCAGCACCGATCCGCAGAGGAAGGCGATAAAGGTCAGGAAGGTACGACCGCGTTGACGCAGGGCCGAGCCGTCGATCATCAGCAGGGTCAGGGACAGCAGCGCCAGGACCACCGAACCGACCGCCAGCACGCGCCATTGCGGAATCGCGACAACCGGGCCTTCGAAGTTGAATTTCTGCTGGCGCGCGGCGTTGAAAACACCCCAGTAAGCGCCCACCGAACCTTCGTCGCTGGCCTTCCAGGGTTGGTCAAACGCTTCGATCACGAAGTAGTTGAAACCCTGGCGGTTGAGCTTGTTGACCAGCGTGCGCAGGTAAATCGCCTGGTCTGCCGGCGACGCATCGGCGCCACCGCGCATACGGCCGTTGCTCGGCCAGCCGACTTCCGACAGTAACAGCGGTTTTTTCGGGAACATCTTTTTCAGATCACGGGCACGGTCGAGTACGAACTGCCCGGATTGCTCCATCGGCACATGTTCCCAATACGGCAAGACGTGGGCGGCGATCAGGTCGACGTGCTTGGCCAGGCTCGGGTTTTCTTCCCAGACGTGCCATTGCTCGGACGTGGTCACCGGCACTTTCACTGCCGCGCGGACGCGATCCAGAATGATGCTGAGTTCTGCGGCGGTAATTTCCTTACGGAAGATCGCTTCGTTGCCTACAACCACGCGAACCACGCTGCGGGAGGTATTGGCGAGTTCGATGGCGCGCAGGATCTCACGCTCGTTGCGTTCCTCGTCCGGGCTGATCCAGATACCGAGGGTGACCCGCAAGCCGAATTCTTCCGCCAGTTTGGGAATGTCTCCCAGAGAGCCATCGACCGAGTAAGTACGGATGTTGTCCGTCAGCTTGCTCATGATCTCCAGGTCGCGACGCATTTCATCGTCGGTCGGGTACTGCTCCTTCTGCGGATACTGGCCTTGCTGGAACGGCGAGTATGAGAAGCCGGAGATCTGTTCGGGCCAGTTGGGGGCGGTGACCGGGCGATTGATCAGCGCCCAGAAGCCGGTAAACAAGGCGGCGATGGCGAGCACCACGACCAGGTTGAGTCCAAATTTACGCGATGACATAGCTATTTCAGGTTCCAAAGGCTGTGGAACGAAGGACCGGTCGGCGTGTGCCAAGGGGCGCGCATCCTACACCGGGCATTCCCTGAGCGTATAGCTGACAGGGAAATGCCCTACGTTTGGCAATCCCGTTTCGCATAAGTTCTTACACTTGTCGCGGGAACTTAGATCTTGTCGCTGTCTGGCCCTATAATGCGCGCCGGTTTTTAGGGTTATGGTCATGAGTACAGAAGATCCGCGGTTTGCAGGCATCGCCCGTTTGTATGGCATCGAAGGCTTGGAGCGTCTGCGCGCAGCCCATGTGGCCATCGTCGGTGTCGGTGGCGTCGGTTCCTGGGCAGCGGAAGCCATTGCCCGTTGTGGCGTCGGCGAGATTTCGCTGTTTGACCTGGACGATGTTTGCGTCAGCAACGCCAACCGCCAACTGCACGCGCTGGACAGCACTGTCGGCAAACCCAAAGTCGAGGTGATGGCAGAGCGGTTACGCGGGATCAACCCGGACTGCACGGTGCACGCGGTGGCGGATTTTGTGACGCGCGAGACCATGGCCGAGTACATCACGCCAAACATCGACTGCGTGATCGATTGCATCGACAGCGTGAATGCCAAGGCAGCGCTGATCGCCTGGTGCAAGCGCCGCAAGATCCAGATCATTACTACCGGCGGGGCAGGCGGGCAGATCGACCCGACACTGATCCAGGTCTGCGACTTGAACCGCACCTTTAATGACCCGTTGGCATCGAAAGTGCGCTCGACCCTGCGCCGTGACTACGGCTTCTCGCGCACCGTGACGCGTCATTACAGCGTGCCGTGCGTGTTTTCGACCGAGCAACTGCGCTACCCGAAACCGGACGGCAGCATCTGTTTGCAGAAGAGTTTTGTCGGCGATGGCGTGAAGCTCGACTGCGCCGGCGGGTTTGGCGCAGTGATGATGGTGACGGCGACGTTCGGCATGGTCGCGGCGACCAAGGCTGTGGATAAGATTGTGGCGGGTGTGCGGCGGCCGGCGGATCGGGTCAAGCCTGAGGTTTAAGGTTGCAGTTGTCGGCCTCATCGCGAGCAGGCTCGCTCCCACAGGTGAACGCGTTCCAATGTGGGAGCGAGCCTGCTCGCGATGGCGATTAACCAGCCAACTCATTCATCCGCTGAAGCACCGCGTTGAGGCCATTACTGCGCGAAGGCGACAGTTGCCGCGAAAGCCCAAGTTGATTGAACCACTCCGGCAAATCCACCTGGCGCAACTCATCCGCCGACAAGCCGTTGACCCGCGCCAGCAGCAACGCCACCAACCCGCGAATCAACCGCGCATCGCTGCTCGCTGCAAACTGCCAGTGACCGTCATTCAACGAACCCACCAGCCACACCTGACTTTCACAGCCATGCACGCGGTTGGCGTCGACTTTATCCACATCACTCAACGCAGGCAGACGGTCGCCCCATTGCATCAGCAGCCGCGCCCGCTGCTCCCAACCGGCGGCAGCCTGAAAGGTGTCGAGTGCCATGACGGCATCAGCCGGTAAGCTCATCGCAACAACTCCAGCGCCTGATCCAGCGCTTCAAAGAACCGTTCGAGGTCTTCGGAGTCGTTGTACAGCGCCAACGACACCCGGATCGCCCCGGCCAGTTCGAAGCTTTTGAGCAACGGCATCGCACAGTGATGACCGGCGCGCACGGCGATGCCCTGTTCGGTCAGCAAATGCGCCAGGTCAGAGTTATGCACACCCTCGACGACAAAACTGGCCAACGCCAATTGCGGTTTGCCCAGCAGTCGAATGCCATTGCGCGCTTCAAGCCCTTTCAATAAATAGTCATGCAGCGCCGCTTCATGGGCCGAGACCGCGTCCTGATCAATCCCCGCGAGATAATCCAGCGTCGCCCCCAGGCCGATCACACCGGCAATCGGCGGAGTACCGGCCTCGAAACCCAGAGGCGCAGGGCGAAAGCGTGCGCTGTGGTAATCCGCATCCAGCACCATTTCACCGCCGAACTGCCAATGGCGCAGTTGTTTCAGCGCCTCATGGCGACCGAACAGCACGCCCAGACCGTCGGGGCCATAGAGTTTGTGGCTGGAAAATACATAGAAGTCGCAACCCAGCGCCTGCACGTCATGCCGACCATGAACCACGCCTTGCGCGCCATCGACCACGGTCAACGCGTCGTGCGCCTTGGCCATCGCCAGCAAGGCGGGTAACGGCTGCCAGACACCGAGCACATTCGACAGCTGACTGACCGCCAGCAAACGGGTTCTTGGGCCGATCAATTGTGTGGCGGCGTCGAGGTCGATCACCCCGTCGGCGTCCAACGGCAGGACCACCAGTTTCAAGTCGCGCCGGTGCGCCAGTTGCTGCCACGGCAGCAGGTTGGCGTGATGCTCCAGGGCGCTGATGACAATCTCATCGCCCGGATTGAATAGATGCTCAAGGCCATAGGCCAGGAGGTTCAGCGCGGAGGTCGCGCCGTGGGTAAAGATGATCTGCCCGCAATCGCCGGCATTCAGCCATTGCGCGACTTTGCTGCGGCTGGCCTCGAATGCCTGGGTGGCATGGGCGCCGGGCAAGTGTTGCGCCCGATGTACGTTGGCCGCGCCGTTGGTGTAGTAATGCGTCAGCGCATCCAGCAAGGCTTGAGGTTTTTGCGTGGTGGCGGCGTTATCCAGATAGGTCTGGTCTTGCCGTTGGAGCGCGGCGATAGCCGGAAAGTCGGCGCGCCAGGGAGAGAGAATCATCATGCTGTCGGGCCCTGGTCAACATGGGCGGGTGAACACCTGACCTGATGGTCTGGTCTACGCCGAACCTGTAGGCGCGAAGCTTTTGGCAGCCTCAAGGGCCCCTTCGCGAGCAAGCTTCGCGCCTACAGGGTAATCCGTGTGACGCCGCTTAGTTGTGAGCGTGCAGCGCTTCGTTCAGTTCGATCGCCGATTTGTGGGTTTTGCATTCCACGGCACCGGTTTCCGAATTGCGACGGAACAGCAAGTCAGGCTGGCCAGCAAGTTCACGGGCCTTCACGACTTTCACCAGCTGGTTCTTTTCGTCCAGCAGTGCGACTTTGGTACCGGCGGTCACGTACAGGCCCGACTCGACGGTGTTGCGATCGCCCAACGGAATGCCGATACCGGCGTTCGCACCGATCAGGCAGCCTTCGCCCACCTTGATCACGATGTTGCCGCCGCCCGACAGGGTGCCCATGGTCGAGCAACCGCCACCCAGGTCAGAACCCTTGCCGACGAAGACGCCAGCGGAAACGCGGCCTTCGATCATGCCCGGGCCTTCGGTGCCGGCGTTGAAGTTGACGAAACCTTCGTGCATCACGGTGGTGCCTTCGCCGACGTAGGCGCCCAGACGAATTCGTGCCGCGTCAGCGATACGCACGCCGGCCGGAACCACGTAGTCGGTCATTTTCGGGAACTTGTCTACCGAGAACACTTCCAGCAGCTCGCCGCGCAGACGGGCTTCCAGTTGGTGCTCGGCCAGTTCTGCCAGGTCGATGGCACCCTGGCTGGTCCAGGCTACGTTCGGCAGCAGCGGGAACACGCCCGCCAGGTTCAGGCCGTGCGGCTTGACCAGACGATGGGACAGCAGGTGCAGCTTGAGGTAGGCCTCAGGCGTGGAGGTCAATTGGGCGTCTTCGGCCAGGATGGTCGCGACCAACGGCTTGTGGCTCTCGGCCAGACGGGTCAACAGGGCGGCTTGGGCAGCGTCGACGCCTTTTAGCGCTTCAGCCAGTTGCGAAGCTTGGGCGGTGCTGAATGCGATGGCCTGATTGCCTTCGGTGTAGCCCAGAACCGGCGCGATGGCCGCGACCAGTTCGGCTGACGGGTTAAGCAGTGGCTGTGCGTAAAACACTTCCAGCCATGCGCCTTGACGGTTTTGAGTGCCGACACCAAAGGCCAGGCTGAACAGGGTAGTGGACATGTAAATACCTCTAACAAAATTGAACGGGCAGGCTTACTTGAGCGCCGCCGCGTAGATATCTGGCTTGAAGCCAATCAGGGTTCGGTCACCGAGATCGAGCACCGGGCGCTTGATCATCGAGGGTTGTGCGAGCATCAGTTCGATCGCTTTCGCTTGGTCGAGATCGGCTTTGCGTTCGTCGTCGAGCTTGCGAAAGGTCGTGCCTGCACGGTTCAACACCACTTGCCAGCCGTGCTCGTCGCACCATTGGGTCAGGTGTTCACGGTCGATTCCGGCCGTCTTGTAATCATGGAAGTCATAGCTGACAGCGTGTTCATCGAGCCAGGTGCGCGCCTTTTTCATGGTGTCGCAGGCTTTGATGCCGAAAAGGTGCAACGTTTTGCTTGAAACGGTCAAGGAATTGCCCCCTTTGCAGGTGCTGGAAATAAAAGGTGAAGGATTATGCCATGACCGGACGGTTTCGCGGCGGCCGCGGTCGTTTAGTCATCGTAAGCCCGCTGGGTTTGCGCTGTTTCAGGGTGATGCGACATTGGTGCAACGGTCAGCCCGCAGTCTAAGCGGCTAATATGGCACTTCAATGCTGTCGATTACCTGGGAACCGCGCTTTATGCAAACCGCCTACACCGTCCTGATCCTGCTGATGCTGGTGGGCCTTTCACGCCTGATCGGACGGGTGATCCCGCTGCCGTTGCCCTTGGTGCAAATTGCCGCGGGTGCGTTGCTCGCCTGGCCGACCCTGGGTCTGCATGTGGCGCTGGATCCGGAATTGTTCCTCTTTCTGTTCCTGCCGCCGCTGCTGTTCTCCGACGGCTGGCGTATGCCCAAACGTGAACTGTGGCGCCTGCGCGGGCCGATTCTTACCCTGGCGGTGGGGCTGGTGTTGTTTACGGTGGTCGGCGCTGGCTATTTCATACACTGGTTGTTGCCGAGTATTCCACTGCCGGTGGCCTTTGCGCTGGCGGCCGTGCTGTCGCCGACGGATGCCGTGGCGGTCTCGGCGATTTCCCAGAACCGCTTGCCGACGCCGCTGATGCACATGCTGCAAGGCGAGGCGTTGATGAACGATGCCACGGGCCTGGTGACGTTCAAGTTTGCGTTGGCCGCAGCGGTGACCGGGGTGTTTTCGCTGGCGAATGCCAGTGTGACCTTTGTGCTGGTGGCGCTCGGCGGCCTGGCCGTCGGTGTGGCTTTGAGCTGGCTGGTGGGACGTCTGCGTTCCTGGATGATCGCTCGCGGCTGGGATGATCCGGCGACGCATGTGGTGTTCATGTTGCTGCTGCCGTTCGCGGCTTATGTGCTGGCTGAGCGTCTTGGCGCTTCCGGCATCTTGTCCGCCGTGGCTGCGGGGATGATGCAGAGCTGGCTCGACCTGCTCCCGCGCCAGACCAGCACTCGATTGCTCAACCGCAGCGTCTGGTCGTTGCTTGAGTTTGCTTTCAACGGCTTGATCTTTCTGCTGCTGGGATTGCAACTGCCGGACATCATCAAGGCGGTGGTCAGCCACGAAACATCGCTATGGCCGACGTTGCTGTATCGCTGTCTGGACGTAGTGGCGATTTTTCTGGTGCTGCTGTTGTTGCGGTTTGTCTGGGTGCAGAGCATCTGGCGCTTGTCTGTTTTGCTGCGACGCCTGCGCGGTAAAGGCGAAGTGACTCAAGTGCCGACCGCGCGCTCCTGCTGGCTGCTGACGGTCGGTGGCGTGCGCGGCGCCGTGACGCTGGCGGGGGTACTGTCGGTGCCGTTGCTGATGGGCGGCGACGCGTTTCCCGAGCGGGACCTGCTGATTTTCATCGCCGCCGGGGTGATTCTGCTGTCCCTGATCTCCGCCTGCATCGCTTTGCCGCTATTGCTGCGCGGCATCGAAAAAAGCCCTGACGACAAGCGCCGCAATGAAGTGCGTGATGCCTGGCGCAAAACCGCTGAAGCGGCGATTCATGCGCTGGAAGTCGAGGAAGCCAAGCCTGCGGATGCGGCCGAGGCCGCGTTGGCCGTCGAACTCAAAGCGCGGATCATGTCCGAATATCGGCATCAACTGGAGGTCTTCAATGACTCGGCCGAGGCCCAGGCATTGGCATTTCAGATGGACTTGCTGGAGCGGCGTCTGCGGTTGAAGGCGCTGCGAGCGCAGCGCCTGGAGTTGTACAAACTCAGTCGTCATCACCAGATTGGTGATGACGTGTTGCGAGAAGTGTTGGGTGAGCTGGATTTGAGTGAGGCCAACCTGGGTCAAGTGAAGGCGTGAGCGAAGGGGCGACCTGACGGTTTTCAGCGTGGGTAAACCGAGCTGATGAACTTGATATCTTGCTCGGACAGTTGGTTGTTTTGAGGGACTTCGATCTTGTCCCACATGACACTCGCAGGAAAGGCGTAGTGCATGATTGATTTCGGGTCGTAGGGTGTTTGCCGGGTGTGGCTGTAATCAAATTTTTTCAGGACATTCCGGTAAATCTCTTCTTCGGTCCAGCCGTGTTCTTTGAATTCGCGATAGAGAGCGGATAAATTCCAGTCCAGTGGCGCGTCGGGATGCTGATGTTCATGTTCAACCCCTAGTGCATGGCCGAACTCATGCAAGGCAGCTACCGTGAAAAAAGAAGACTGGTAGTCGGTGCCCAGCACCATTGTGGGCAGGTGCGGGAGAATGTCTCGTGCGTCTGTCCCAATGACAGAGCTGCCTGCGCCATCTTTGAAGTGAGACAGTAATATTCGTATGTCCCCGTCATACAACTCGTCGTTATCGTCCAGCTCGATGAATTCAAAGTTCAGGTTTACGTGGGGCGCCCATTGGTTGATGGCGGCGACGACGGTCTGGAACATGGCTTCGTCATAGCGTGTGATAGCAATGCGCAGCGTTTGGCCGTTGGTCCAGAATTTGGCGGGCGCCGCGACGCTTCGTGTCGTGCGGGAAAGGGAGTTGCCAATAGCCTCGTGATCGAGTGCTTCGGAGGCGTTAGTAGTAGAGCCGGCATCGATGAGGCCGTAAGTGCGGCAGCAGGGTTTTGGGATATTCATATATTATTGCTACTTGTGGGTGTTTAAATATTTTGATGTTTTTAAGGCGCAAAAAAACTGCTCGCATGGCAGTTACATGTGTTCTGCGTTCGATAAGTAGTAATCGATATAAAGACAAGTAGCGAATATTGTGGTGTTTCAGTATGTTTTGGTTTGAAGGTGTTGTGTTGTGCGTTGTGAATGCTAAAGGTTTTTTGCGTGTTTATATATTTAGGAGTGGCTATATATACTGAGTGGTTTCTTTTGTTTCGAGTATGCAGAAGTGCTACTGGTAAGAAGTGCATTCAAGTAATTTGAATGTCTGTAACGGGGTGAGTTCGGCTTTATAAACAAGCCCCACGCCATGGGGTATGGCGCGGGGTGTCAGTGTTATTTATGGCGCGTAATAAAGGCGCGGATGCGTTCTGCGGCTTCTATGCATTCTGCCAGTGGCGCAACCAGCGCCAAGCGTACACGGCCTGCGCCCGGGTTGAAGCCATCAACTGCGCGGGACAGATAAGAACCCGGCACCACGGTCACGTGTTCTTCCACAAACAGATCACGGCAGAACGCCTCGTCATCGCCTTCAACATTCGGCCACAGGTAAAAACCACCGTCCGGACGCTGCACATCCATCACCGGGCTGAGGATTGCCAGCACCGCATCGTACTTCTCGCGGTACAGCGCACGGTTGGCGCGCACATGTACTTCGTCATTCCACGCGGCGACGCTGGCCAGTTGGGTTTGAACGGGCATGGCGCAGCCGTGGTAGGTGCGATAGAGCAGGAAGCCCTTGAGGATGTCGGCGTCACCGGCGACAAAACCTGAACGCAGGCCCGGCAGGTTGGAGCGCTTGGACAGGCTGTGGAACACCACGCAGCGTTTGAAGTCCTTGCGGCCCAGTTCCACGCAAGCGCTGAGCAGGCCCGGCGGCGGTGTCTGTTCGTCGAAATACAGCTCGCTGTAGCATTCGTCAGCGGCGATCACGAAGTCGTATTCGTCAGCCAGGGCGATCAGTTTTTTCAGGGTGTTCAGCGGAATCAGCGCGCCGGTCGGGTTGCCTGGCGAGCACAGGAAGAGGATCTGGCAGCGTTTCCAGATGTCCGGCGAGACAGCGTCGAAATCCGGGTTGAAGCCGTTTTCGTCCAGGCACGGCAGATAGTGCGGCTTGGCTCCGGCGAGGAACGCCGCGCCTTCGTAGATCTGATAGAACGGATTCGGGCTGACCACCAGCGCGTCTTCGCCACGGTTGACCACGGTCTGGGTGAAGGCAAACAGCGCCTCGCGGGTGCCATTGACTGGCAACACGTTGCGCGCCGGGTCGAGCCAGCCGGTCGGAACGCTGAAGCGGCGTTCACACCATGCAGCGATAGCTTCACGCAGGGCCGGGATTCCGAGGGTAGTCGGATACACGGCCATCTGATCCAGATTGCTTGCCAGGGCTTCAGCGACAAAGCTTGGGGAGCGGTGCTTCGGCTCGCCGATGGACAGCGCGATGGCGCGCTTTTCCGGGTTTGGCGTGACGCTGCCGAGCAGGGCGCGGAGCTTCTCGAACGGGTAGGGCTGCAACTGGTTCAGAGCGTTGTTCATGAGGGGGCCTCGTTCATTGTGGGAGCGAGCCTGCTCGCGAAGGCGGTGTGTCAGAAACGATGATGTTGACTGACCCTCCGCTATCGCGAGCAGGCTCGCTCGCACAGGGGAAAATTGTGAGTTCAGATACTGATGCGTGACAATTTGATATCGGGTTCGTTACTGACGGTCAGCTGTTCAACGATCGCATCTTGCAAGCGGGTACACAGCAGCGGGTCGGACAATGGCTGGTTGTTCGCGTCGGTGATAAAGAACACGTCTTCCACGCGTTCGCCCAAGGTCGCAATCTTGGCGTTCTGCAGCGACAGGTCGAACTCGAGGAAGATCGTGCCGATCCGCGCCAGCAGACCCGGGCGGTCCGGAGCACTGAGTTCCAGCACCGTCACCGGACGCTGAGCGTCGTTGTGGATCGTCACCTGTGGCGCAAACGCGAAATGCTTGAGCTGACGCGGCACGCGGCGCTGGATGATGGTCGGGTAGTCGTCCGGGTTGCGCAGGGCTTCGGTCAGACCCTCGCGGATCTGTTTGACCCGCGCCGGGTTATCACCGATCGAGTCGCCGTCAGTGTCGAGCACGATATAGGTGTCGAGGGTGAACTGGCTGCTGGAGGTGATGACCCGAGCGTCGTGAATGTTCAGGTTGAGCTGGTCCATCGCGGCCACGGTCACGGCGAAGAAGTCATGCTGGTCAGGTGCGTAGATGAAGATCTGCGTACCCCCCTCGAATTCACGCTGGGTGGTTTCCTTGATCAGCACCAGCGGCCCGCCATCGGCCGGTTGCTGGAGGATCGCGTCACTGTGCCAGGCGACGTCGCCGGCGGTGTGACGCAGGAAGTAGTCATCGCCCAATTGCGACCACAGCTGTTCGACATCGTCCGGGTCGGTACCGCCGCGCACCAGGATATCCAGGGCTGCGCTCTGGGTCTGGCGGATCTGCATTTCGCGGTCCACCGGGTTTTCCAGGCCGCGTCGCAAGGCGCGCTTGGTCTCGGTGTAGAGCTGGCGCAAGAGGCTGGCGCGCCATGAGTTCCACAGGGTCGGGTTGGTGGCGTTGATGTCGGCCACGGTCAATACGTACAGGTAGTCGAGACGGGTTTCGTCGCCGACGGCCTGGGCGAAATCGTGGATCACCTGCGGGTCGGACAAGTCCTTGCGCTGGGCGGTGGTCGACATCACCAGGTGATTCTGCACCAGCCAGACGATCAGGCGAGTGTCCCATACCGGCAATTGGTGGCGCTGGCAAAAGGCTTCGGCATCCACCGCGCCGATTTCCGAGTGGTCGCCATGCCGGCCTTTGCCGATGTCGTGGTACAGGCCTGCCAGGTAAATCAGCTCGGGTTTGGGCAGCTTGGCCATGAGCTTGCTGGCCAGCGGGAATTTTTCCGATACCTGGGTGTACTGCAACTTGCGCAGGTGCTTGATCAGATTCAGGGTGTGGGCGTCGACCGTATAGATATGAAAGAGGTCGTGTTGCATCTGCCCGACAATGAAGCCGAACTCCGGCAGGTAACGCCCGAGGATGCCGTAGCGGTTCATCCGGCGCAGGTTGCGGTGGATACCGATCTTGCACTTGAACAGCTCGATGAACAGGCTGGTGTTGCGAATGTCATTGCGGAAATCGTCGTCGATCAGGTGACGATGCTCGCGCAGCAGACGAATGGTGTCGGCGCGCACGCCTTTGATTTCCGGTTGCTGGGCCATCAGCACGAAGATCTCGAGCATGGCGAACGGCGTGCGACGGAACACGTTGTCGTTGCGCGCTTCGATATAGCCATCGTGTAGCTGGAACCGCGAGTTGATCGGCTGCGGCGGCGCTTCGTCTTCCGGGGCGAGGATGACTTCTTCGAAGTGCTGAATGATCAGGTCGCTGAGCTGGGCAATGCTCATGACCACCCGGTAATACTGCTGCATGAAGTTTTCGATGGCTTGCTTGGCGTCATCGCCCTCGAAACCCAGTAGCCCGGCAATCGAGCGCTGGTGGTCGAACAGCAAGCGGTCTTCGGAACGACCGGCGAGCATGTGCAGCGCGTACCGGACCTTCCACAAAAACTCCTGGGACGAGGCGAGCAGGGCGTTTTCGCTTTCGACCAGAAAGCCTTCGCCAGCCAGTGCTCGCAGGTTCAGGGTGCCATATTCGCGACGGGCCACCCACAGAATCGTCTGAATGTCCCGCAGGCCGCCGGGCGAACCTTTGACGTTGGGTTCCAGGTTGTATTCGGTGTCGTTGTATTTGTGGTGACGGGCCTTTTGCTCGGCACGCTTGGCCAGGAAGAACTCCTTGCTCGGCCACATGTGCGCGGTGCTGGTGACGTCAAGCATGCGTTGGCGCAAACGCTCGGGACCGCAGATGGTGCGGCTTTCCATCAGGTTGGTGACCACCGTCAGGTCGGCGCGGGCTTCAATGGCGCATTCGTCCACCGAGCGAACGCTCTGGCCGACTTCCAGGCCGATGTCCCACAACAGCGTCAGAAAACGCTCGATGGAATCGCGGAAAACTTCGTGATCGGCGCTGTCCAGCAGGATCAGCAGGTCGATGTCGGAATAAGGGTGCAACTCACCGCGACCGTAGCCACCGACCGCGACCAGCGCGATGTCGGCGTCTTCGCTCCAGTTGAACTGCTCCCAGGCTTTTTGCAGGATGTTATCGACGAACCAGGCGCGATCCTCGATCAGCCGGCGAATGTCCCGGCCGCTGCGAAAGCGCCCGTCGAGCACCTCGCGGGCCTGGCGGATCGCCTTCTTGAAGGCCGCGATCGGGCTTGCCTTCAGGGCCAGTTCAGCCTGGAACTGGCCGCGGTCGAAGAGTTCGGGATCCACCTGCGGCATCGATTGGCTTTCCTATCTATCTATTAGGCTGGGAGCTGCCTGGGTTCGGATCAGGCCGAAACGCGCGGGATGGTGTCATCGGCGCGCAAGGTGAAGATCTCGTAACCGGTCTCGGTCACCAGCAGGGTGTGCTCCCACTGGGCCGACAACTTGCGGTCCTTGGTGATCGCGGTCCAGCCGTCGCCCAATACCTTGGTGTCAGCCTTGCCCTGGTTGATCATCGGCTCGATGGTGAAGGTCATGCCCGCTTTCAGCTCCATGCCGGTGCCGGCGCGGCCGTAATGCAGGATTTGCGGCTCTTCGTGAAACACCTTGCCGATGCCATGGCCGCAGAACTCGCGAACCACCGAGAAACCGTTCTTTTCAGCGTGTTTCTGGATGATTTCACCGATGTCGCCCAGGCGGCAGCCGGGTTTGACGATCTCGATGGCCTTGTACATGCATTCCTGAGTCACTTGCGACAGGCGCTCGGCCCAGACCGGCACGCTGCCGACGTGGAACATGCGGCTGGTGTCGCCGTGGAAACCGTCCTTGATGACGGTGACGTCGATGTTCAGGGTGTCGCCATCCTTCAGCGGCTTCTCGTTCGGGATGCCGTGGCAGACCACGTGGTTGATCGAGGTGCAGATCGACTTCGGGTAGCCTTTGTAGTTGAGCGGGGCAGGGATGGCTTTCTGCTCGTTGACGATGTAGTCGTGGCAGATGCGGTCCAGCTCTTCGGTGGTGATCCCCGGCTTGACATGTTCGGCAATCATTTCCAGCACATCGGCGGCCAGTTTGCCGGCGACACGCATCTTTGCGATGTCCTCGGGGGTTTTGAGGGTGACGGTCATACAGGCTCTCTCTGCGCTCAATGGCGCTTGCTAAAACGAAATGGGCATTGCGCGTTCGATCTTCGCGGCCCTGAAAAACGCAATTCTAACAGACGATCAGCGCAAATCTGAGCCTCTGTGCATCGCTTCTCTCTATAGATTGGCGCATTCTTGGGCGATTCCAAGTGCGCGGTTGAAGTCACGCATCAGGAATTGAGAATCCGGGTTCCGTTTTTTGCATCCCTGTGATATAAAATGCGCCGCTTTCCGGGGATACCCCGAAAGGCTTAAATCCACACACGTGTCGACACGATGACCTGGGTGCCTTCAGCTGATGCTGCTGGTTGGTCATTGGGATACGTGGAGGCCAAACCCGACTTATTAAGGAACTATCATGTCCCAAGTCAACATGCGCGATATGCTGAAGGCCGGTGTGCACTTCGGTCACCAGACCCGTTACTGGAACCCGAAAATGGGTAAGTACATTTTCGGCGCGCGTAACAAGATTCACATTATCAACCTTGAAAAAACCCTGCCAATGTTCAACGAAGCTCTGACTTTCGTAGAGCGTCTGGCCCAGGGCAAAAACAAGATCCTGTTCGTCGGCACCAAGCGTTCCGCTGGCAAGATCGTTGCTGAAGAAGCAGCACGTTGCGGTTCGCCGTACGTCGATCACCGCTGGTTGGGCGGCATGCTGACCAACTTCAAAACCATCCGTGCTTCCATCAAGCGTCTGCGTGACCTTGAAGTGCAAGCCGAAGACGGTACTTTCGCCAAGCTGACCAAGAAAGAAGCGCTGATGCGCACTCGCGATCTTGAGAAGCTCGATCGTTCCCTGGGTGGTATCAAGGACATGGGCGGTCTGCCAGACGCTCTGTTCGTTATCGACGTTGATCACGAGCGCATCGCGATCACCGAAGCCAACAAGCTGGGCATCCCGGTTATCGGCGTAGTCGATACCAACAGCAGCCCGGAAGGCGTTGACTACATCATCCCAGGCAACGATGACGCAATCCGCGCTATCCAGCTGTACATGGGTTCGATGGCTGACGCAGTCATCCGCGGTCGCAACCACGTTGCTGGCGGCACCGAGCAGTTCGTTGAAGAAGCTCCGGCGGCTGCAGCTGAGTAATTGACGCCCTGGCGTTGACTCAGTAAGCAAAAAGGGGGCTTGGCCCCCTTTTTGCCACCTCGAAAACCGTTTGTGGGCAGCGCAGCTACAGCCTTTGTAACGTGCAGCCGCTAACAAATGGGGTCGGGAAGAATTGATCGCCCGTTTGATCGGGTGGAATGGTTGAAAACCTATCCAAGAGGATTTTGAAATGGCAGAGATTACTGCAGCGTTGGTTAAAGAACTGCGTGAGCGTACCGGCGAAGGCATGATGGATTGCAAAAAGGCCTTGACCAAGGCCGGCGGCGACATCGAAAAAGCCATTGATGACATGCGTGCTTCCGGCGCCATCAAGGCTGCCAAGAAAGCAGGCAACGTAGCTGCTGAAGGCGCTATCGCTCTTAAAGAAGACGGTAAAACCGCCGTTCTGTTGGAAGTTAACTCGCAGACTGACTTCCTGGCCCTGCAAGACGACTTCAAGGCATTTGTTGCTTCCAGCGTTGAAAAAGCGTTCGCTGACAAGCTGACTGATGTCGCTCCGCTGATCGAAGCTCAAGAAGCCGATCGCCTGGTTCTGGTCGGCAAGGTTGGCGAAAACGTCAACATCCGTCGCCTGGCTCGCGTTGAAGGTGATGTTGTTGGTGGTTACCTGCACGGCAACAAGATCGGTGTTGCGGTTGTTCTCAAAGGCGGCACCGTTGAGCTGGCCAAAGACATCGCCATGCACGTAGCGGCCACCAACCCTGAATTCCTGCTGCCATCGGAAGTTTCCGCTGAAGCGGTCGAGCGCGAAAAAGGCGTTTTCCTGACCCTCAACGCTGACAAGATCGCTGGCAAGCCAGAAAACATCGTTGAAAACATGGTCAAAGGCCGTATCAGCAAGTTCCTGGCTGAAGCGAGCCTGGTTGAACAGGCGTTCGTCAAGAACCCTGAAATCAAGGTCGGCGAACTGGCCAAGAAAGCCGGTGCTGAAATCGTTTCTTTCACCTACTTCAAAGTAGGCGAAGGCATCGAGAAGCCGGTCGACAACTTCGCTGAAGAAGTTGCTGCCCAGCTGGCTGCCGCCAAGCAATAAGACGGTTTTTAACTGTCGCCCTGAAGAGGCTGCCCGCTTACGCGCGCAGCCTCTTTTCAGATGGGGCACCAATTTTTATTGGTTTCCCTTTGGAACTGGCTTACAAAGCCATGTTCCGATGGCGCTGAAGCAGCGCCAAGCTAGAGTGAACGCCAGCTGTAAACAGCTCGCAAAGAATTTTTAAAAATACGCCGCAGGAGAGATTCGCAATGGCTCAGCAGGGCAGTGGTTATCAGGCTCGCTATAAACGCATTCTACTCAAGCTTAGCGGCGAGGCCCTGATGGGCTCGGAAGAGTTCGGGATCGATCCGAAAGTTCTGGATCGCATGGCGCTTGAAGTCGGCCAACTGGTCGGCATCGGTGTTCAGGTCGGTCTGGTGATCGGCGGTGGCAACCTGTTCCGCGGTGCAGCGCTGAGCGCGGCGGGCATGGATCGGGTAACGGGCGACCACATGGGCATGCTGGCCACTGTGATGAACGCCTTGGCCATGCGCGATGCACTGGAACGTGCCAATATCTCGGCCATCGTGATGTCGGCCATTTCCATGGTGGGCGTGACGGATCACTATGATCGTCGCAAAGCCATGCGTCACCTGAACGCCAAGGAAGTGGTGATTTTCGCCGCCGGTACCGGGAATCCGTTCTTCACTACGGATTCGGCAGCCTGCTTGCGAGCAATCGAAATCGACGCCGATGTCGTGCTCAAGGCGACCAAGGTCGATGGCGTCTACACCGCTGACCCATTCAAAGACCCGCATGCCGAGAAGTTCGATCATCTGACTTACGATGAAGTGCTGGATCGCAAGCTGGGCGTGATGGATTTGACGGCCATTTGCCTGTGCCGCGACCACAAGATGCCGTTGCGCGTCTTTAACATGAACAAGCCCGGCGCCCTGCTGAACATCGTGCATGGCGGCGCTGAAGGGACCCTGATCGAGGAAGGCCAACAATGATCAATGAAATCAAGAAAGACGCTCAAGAGCGCATGAAAAAATCCGTGGAATCGCTGCTGCACAACTTCGGCCGTATTCGTACCGGCCAGGCGCACCCAAGCATTCTTGAAGGCGTGATGGTGCCGTATTACGGTTCCGACACCCCGATCAAGCAGGTGGCGAACATCACCGTCAAAGACGCCCGTACCCTGCAAGTCGTGGCCTTTGAGCGCAACATGCTGGGTGCCGTCGACAAGGCCATCGGTAGTGCGGGTCTGAACCTCAACCCGACCAACCTGGGCGAGTTGTTGCTGATCTCCATGCCGGCCCTGACCGAAGAAACCCGCAAGGGCTTCACCAAGCAGGCTCGTGACGTCGCTGAAGATGCCCGTGTTGCCGTGCGCAACATCCGTCGCGATGCCAACAGCTCGCTGAAGGATCTGGTCAAGGAAAAAGAAATCAGCGAAGACGAAGAGCGTCGCGCCACTGGCGAGATCGACGATTTGACCAAGAAGTATGTGGCTGAAATCGACGCGCATCTGGCACAGAAAGAAAAAGACCTGATGGCCGTATAAGGGTCGCGTTTTCATGGAAAAGACTAAGCAGACTGCGCCGTCCGCGGTGCCGCGCCATGTCGCGATCATCATGGATGGTAATAATCGCTGGGCGAAAAAACGCTTTATGCCGGGTGTCGCCGGGCATAAAGCGGGCGTGGATGCAGTTCGCGCAGTGATTGAGGTGTGTGCCGAGGCCGGGGTCGAGGTATTGACCCTGTTCGCCTTCTCCAGTGAGAACTGGCAGCGCCCGGCCGATGAAGTCAGTGCCTTGATGGATCTGTTCTTCAAGGCGTTGCGTCGCGAGGCCAAGCGCCTCAATGACAACAACATCAGTCTGCGCATCATCGGTGATCGTTCGCGCTTTCATCCCGAGCTTCAAGTGGCCATGCGTGAAGCCGAGGCGATGACTGCTGGTGCCAACCGCTTTGTCCTGCAGATTGCCGCCAACTACGGCGGCCAGTGGGACATTGCGCAAGCCGCGCAGCGTCTGGCGCGGGAGGTTCAGGCCGGGCACCTGCGTCCGGAGGACATCACTCCGGAGCTGTTGCAGACCTGTCTGGCCACCGGCGATCTGCCGTTGCCAGATTTGTGCATCCGCACCGGTGGCGAGCACCGCATCAGTAACTTCCTGCTCTGGCAACTGGCTTATGCCGAGTTGTACTTCTCCGACCTGTTCTGGCCGGACTTCAAACACGACGCCATGCGTAACGCGCTGGCCGATTTCGCTTCTCGCCAGCGTCGCTTCGGTAAAACGAGCGAGCAGGTCGAGGCTGGAGCCCGGGTTTAATGCTCAAACAACGAATCATCACCGCGCTGATCCTGCTGCCGATCGCTTTGTGCGGGTTTTTCCTGCTCGAAGGCACAGGTTTTGCGCTGTTCATCGGGCTGGTCGTGACCCTCGGCGCATGGGAGTGGGCTCGCCTGGCAGGCTTCAACGCCCAGCCGATTCGCGTGGCCTACGCGGTTGTGGTCGCCTTGATGTTGTTTGTCATGCACATCCTGCCGGGGCTCGCGCCCTGGGTATTGGGCGCTTCGGTGCTCTGGTGGGGTGTGGCGACGTATCTGGTGCTGACCTACCCGCGTTCCAGCGAGCACTGGTCCAGCGCCGCCTGCAAGCTGGTGATCGGTTTGCTGATCCTGCTGCCGGCCTGGCAGGGGCTGGTCCAGATCAAGCAGCAACCTTTGGGTAACTGGTTGATCATGGCGGTGATGGTCCTGGTCTGGGGTGCCGATATCGGCGCGTATTTTTCCGGCCGGGCCTTTGGCAAGCGCAAGCTGGCGCCGCAGGTCAGTCCTGGCAAGAGCTGGGAAGGCGTGTACGGCGGCTTGCTGTTGAGTCTGGTGATCACGGCGATCGTTGGTTTTGTGCGTGACTGGAGTTTCGTGCAAATGCTGATGGGCCTGATCGGTGCGGCAGTGATCGTTTTCATCTCGGTCGTGGGCGACCTCACCGAGAGCATGTTCAAGCGTCAATCGGGGATCAAGGACAGCAGTAACTTGCTGCCGGGCCACGGCGGGGTGCTGGATCGCATCGACAGCCTGACGGCCGCGATCCCGGTCTTTGCCGTGTTGTTGTGGATGGCTGCACCGTGAACCGCCCACAACAAATTACCGTTCTGGGGGCGACCGGCTCCATCGGTCTGAGCACCCTGGACGTGATCGCTCGCCATCCCGAGCGTTATCAGGTGTTCGCCTTGAGCGGTTTTACTCGCCTGAGTGAGCTGCTGGCTTTGTGCGTGCGTCATACGCCGCAGTTTGCCGTCGTGCCGGAAGCGGGCGCAGCCCGAGCCTTGCAGGTCGACTTGCGCGCCGCAGGCCTCTCGACCCGCGTGCTGGTTGGGGAGGAGGGGCTGTGTCAGGTGGCTTCCGACCCTGAGGTCGATGCGGTCATGGCGGCCATCGTCGGCGCGGCGGGCTTGCGTCCGACCCTGGCGGCAGTCGAGGCGGGCAAGAAGATTCTGCTGGCCAACAAAGAAGCGCTGGTCATGTCGGGTGCGCTGTTCATGCAGGCCGTGCGCAAAAGCGGTTCAGTGCTGCTGCCGATCGATAGCGAGCACAACGCGATTTTTCAATGCATGCCACAGGATTTCGCCCGCGGACTTGGCGCGGTGGGCGTGCGTCGGATTCTGCTGACAGCTTCTGGTGGTCCGTTCCGACAGACACCGATGGCCGAACTGGTGCATGTTTCCCCTGAGCAAGCGTGCGCTCATCCGAACTGGTCCATGGGGCGTAAGATTTCGGTTGATTCGGCCAGCATGATGAACAAAGGGCTCGAGTTGATCGAGGCCTGCTGGCTGTTCGACGCCAAGCCATCCCAGGTCGAAGTGGTGATTCATCCTCAGAGCGTGATTCATTCGCTGGTCGACTATATCGATGGCTCGGTACTGGCCCAGTTGGGCAATCCTGACATGCGCACGCCGATCGCCAACGCCCTGGCCTGGCCAGAGCGCATCGATTCTGGTGTGGCGCCATTGGATCTGTTTGCCATCGCGCGACTGGACTTCCAGGCGCCCGATGAAGAGCGTTTCCCTTGCCTGCGCCTTGCGCGTCAGGCTGCCGAAGCCGGCAATAGCGCGCCGGCCATGCTCAATGCGGCGAATGAAGTGGCTGTCGCGGCGTTTCTCGACGAGCGGGTTCGCTACCCGGAAATCGCGAGTATCATCGAGGAAGTGTTAAACCTTGAGCCGGTCGTTGCGGTGGATGATCTCGAGGCGGTGTTTACCGCCGACGCGAAAGCGCGGGTACTCGCCGAACAATGGTTGAGTCGTCACGGGCGGTAAGTGCTGCAATACGTTGACCCATGCGGCATTGGACAGGATTGCGGAGAAAGTAGATGAGCGCGCTCTATATGATTGTCGGCACCCTGGTTGCACTGGGCGTGCTGGTCACCTTCCACGAGTTTGGCCATTTCTGGGTCGCACGTCGCTGTGGGGTCAAAGTGCTGCGTTTCTCCGTAGGCTTCGGCATGCCGCTGCTGCGCTGGCACGACAAGAAAGGCACCGAGTTCGTGGTGGCTGCCATTCCGTTGGGCGGCTACGTGAAGATGCTCGACGAGCGCGAAGGTGATGTGCCAGCCGATCAGCTCGATCAATCCTTCAATCGCAAATCGGTCCGCCAGCGCATTGCCATCGTGGCTGCCGGACCGATCGCCAACTTTTTATTGGCAATGGCTTTTTTCTGGGTATTGGCCATGCTCGGCAGCGAGCAGGTGCGGCCGGTCATCGGTGCGGTCGAGTCCGGCAGTATCGCCGCCAAGGCCGGTCTGGGTGCTGGTCAGGAAATTATTGCCATCGATGGCGAGCCAACTTCTGGCTGGGCCGCAGTGAATCTGCAGCTGATCCGTCGTCTTGGCGAGAGCGGTTCTATTCAATTGCTGGTGCGTGAGCAGGGCTCCACGGCGGATTCACCCCGTGAGCTGATGCTGGATAAATGGCTCAAGGGTGCTGACGAACCGGATCCGATTCGTTCGCTGGGTATTCGCCCTTGGCGTCCGGCGTTGCCGCCCGTGCTGGCTGAGCTTGATTCGAAAGGGCCGGCACAGGCAGCGGGCCTGAAGACCGGTGATCGGTTGTTGGCACTTGATGGCAAGTCACTTGATGACTGGCAGCAGGTGGTCGACACAGTCCGTATGCATCCGGATACCAAAATCATGCTGCGCGTTGAGCGTGATGGTGCTCAAATCGACGTCCCTGTGACCTTGGCCGCTCGCGGCGAAAGCAAGGCGCCCACCGGTTATCTGGGCGCGGGGGTGAAAGCGGTTGATTGGCCACCAGAGATGATTCGCGAGGTCAGTTATGGCCCCGTGGCCGCAATTGGCGAGGGTGCACGACGCACCTGGACCATGAGCGTGCTGACCCTCGATTCGCTAAAGAAAATGTTGTTCGGCGAGCTCTCGGTAAAAAACTTGAGTGGACCGATAACCATTGCTAAAGTGGCGGGCGCTTCTGCCCAGTCGGGTGTCGCTGATTTCCTGAATTTCCTTGCTTATCTGAGTATTAGCCTGGGGGTTCTGAATTTGTTGCCCATTCCTGTACTGGATGGGGGACATTTGTTGTTTTATCTGATCGAGTGGGCGCGTGGTCGTCCCTTGTCGGATCGGGTGCAGGGTTGGGGGATACAGATCGGTATCAGTTTGGTGGTCGGGGTGATGTTGCTTGCTCTGGTCAATGATTTGGGCCGTCTGTAACACTTCGCTGAATTGCGAATCTGCCGCATTTTGCGGCAGTTTGTTTATTGCCAGTTGGAATAAGAAAGGACTTCATGAAACGTCTGCTGCTAACTGCGGTTCTCACCGTATTGATGATCGCCGAAGTTCACGCCGAGTCCTTCACTATCTCTGATATTCGCGTCAATGGCCTCCAGCGGGTCTCCGCGGGTAGCGTCTTTGGTGCTTTGCCGTTAAACGTCGGTGAACAGGCGGATGATCGTCGCCTGGTGGAATCCACTCGTGCGCTGTTCAAAACCGGGTTCTTTCAAGATATCCAGCTGGGCCGCGATGGCAACGTCCTTGTCATCACGGTAGTCGAGCGCCCGTCAGTCGCCAGTATCGAGATCGAAGGTAACAAGGCGATCTCTACTGAAGACCTGATGAAGGGACTCAAACAATCCGGTCTGGCCGAAGGCGAGATCTTCCAGCGTGCCACCCTCGAAGGTGTACGTAACGAACTGCAGCGCCAATATGTCGCCCAGGGTCGCTACTCCGCCACCGTCGACACCGAAGTGGTGCCGCAGCCGCGTAACCGCGTCGGCCTGAAGGTCAACATCAACGAAGGCACCGTTGCGGCTATCCAGCACATCAACGTGGTGGGTAACACGGTCTTCCCTGACGAAGACCTGATCGACCTGTTTGAATTGAAGACTACCAACTGGCTGTCGTTCTTCAAGAACGATGACAAGTACGCCCGTGAAAAACTGTCCGGTGACCTGGAGCGTCTGCGCTCCTACTACCTGGACCGTGGCTATATCAACATGGATATCGCTTCGACCCAGGTGTCCATTACTCCAGACAAGAAACACGTCTACATCACCGTCAACGTCAACGAAGGCGAGAAGTACACCGTTCGTGACGTCAAGCTGAGCGGCGACCTGAAAGTCCCTGAGGACCAGGTCAAGTCCCTGCTGCTGGTTCAGAAAGGCCAGGTATTCTCGCGCAAGCTGATGACCACCACGTCCGAGCTGATCACACGTCGCCTGGGTAACGAGGGTTACACCTTCGCCAACGTCAGCGGCGTGCCTCAGCCGAACGATGAAGACCACACGGTCGACATCACTTTTGCCGTCGATCCGGGCAAGCGTGCTTACGTCAACCGCATCAACTTCCGTGGCAATACCAAGTCCGAAGACGAAGTGTTACGCCGTGAAATGCGTCAGATGGAGGGCGGCTGGGCTTCGACCTACCTGATCGACCAATCCAAGACCCGTCTTGAGCGTCTGGGCTTCTTTAAAGAAGTCAACGTCGAAACCCCGGCTGTACCGGGTGTCGACGACCAGGTTGACGTGAACTACAGCGTTGAAGAACAGGCTTCCGGTTCCATTACCGCCAGCGTCGGTTTCGCTCAGAGCGCCGGTCTGATCCTCGGTGGTTCGATCACCCAGAACAACTTCCTGGGTACCGGTAACAAGGTCAGCATCGGTTTGACCCGCAGTGAATACCAGAGCCGTTATAACTTCGGTTATGTCGACCCGTACTGGACTGCAGATGGCGTGAGCCTGGGCTACAACGCTTTCTATCGCACCACTGACTACAAAGACCTTGATGTCGACGTAGCCAGCTATGCCGTAGACAGCCTGGGTGCTGGCGTCAACGTCGGCTACCCGATCAGCGAGACGTCGCGACTGACCTTTGGCCTGAGCGCGCAACAGGACAAGATCAAGACCGGTCAGTACACCGTTGACGAGATTTTCGACTTCGTTAACCGTGAAGGCGACAGCTACCTGAACTTCAAAGCGTCGGCCGGGTGGTCCGAGTCGACTTTGAACAAAGGTGTGCTGGCGACCCGTGGCCATTCCCAGAGTCTGACTCTGGAAACCACTACGCCGGGTAGCGACCTGTCGTTCTTTAAACTGGATTACCGTGGTCAGCTGTTCCAGCCAATCACCGAAAACTACACCGTTCGTCTTCACACCGAACTGGGCTACGGCGACGGTTACGGTTCGACCGATGGCTTGCCGTTCTATGAAAACTACTATGCTGGTGGTTTCAACTCGGTTCGTGGCTTTAAGGACAGTACCCTGGGGCCGCGCAGTACACCTAGCCGTGGTCAGGATGCAACGGGTAACGCCGGTACACTCGCCGACCCGGACCAGGATCCGCTGCCGTTCGGTGGTAACGTTCTGATCCAGGGTGGGGTCGAGTTGCTGTTCCCGCTGCCATTCGTCAAGGATCAGCGTTCCCTGCGTACTTCGGTATTCTGGGACGTGGGTAACGTATTCGATTCCAAGTGCGACAAAACGACAAACGCCAATGTCGGTTCGACCTCTCAAACAGAGTGCAACGACATCAGCTTGAGCAACGTTGCGAGCTCTGTCGGTGTCGGCGTGACCTGGGTCACCGCACTGGGTCCTCTGAGCTTCGCGTTGGCCATGCCGATCAAGAAACCGGATGACGCTGAGACTCAAGTGTTCCAATTCTCTCTCGGCCAGACGTTCTAAGCGTCTGCCCCAAAATAACGACAATGGATTTTGTAGGAGTACATCGTGCGTAAGTTGACTCAATTGGTTCTCCTGGCGACCGTACTGGTAGCAGGTCCGGCTTTTGCCGACATGAAAATCGCCGTTCTGAACTATCAGATGGCCCTGCTGGAATCCGACGCGGCCAAGAAATACGCCGTGGACGCCGAGAAGAAGTTTGGTCCGCAACTGTCCAAGCTCAAGACGCTGGAAAGCAGCGCCAAAGGCATCCAGGACCGTCTGATGGCTGGCGGCGACAAGATGCAGCAAGGCGAGCGTGAACGCCTTGAGCTCGAGTTCAAGCAAAAGGCCCGCGACTTCCAGTTCCAGTCCAAGGAGCTGAACGAAGCCAAAGCCGTTGCCGACCGTGAAATGCTGAAGCAGCTCAAGCCGAAACTGGACAGCGCTGTGGAAGAAGTCATCAAGAAAGGTGCTTTTGACCTGGTCTTCGAGCGTGGCGCAGTGATTGATGTCAAACCTCAGTACGACATCACTCGCCAGGTTATCGAGCGCATGAATCAGCTGAAGTAATCCATGACAGCGACTATAAAGCTCGGCCAGTTGGCCGAGTTCCTCGGCGCCACGCTACGTGGCGACCCGGAGAAAGAAATTACTGGGCTAGCCACTTTGCAAGAGGCTGGCCCAGCTCAGTTGAGCTTTCTCGCAAACCCCCAATACCGAAAATACCTGGCGGACTGCCGGGCTGCAGCGCTGTTGCTGAAGGCCGCTGACGCTGAAGGTTATGCCGGTAATGCGCTGGTGGTGCCTGATCCGTATCTGGCCTATGCGCGTATTTCCCATCTGTTCGATCCCAAGCCCAAGGCGCCGGCCGGTATTCATCCGACAGCGGTAGTGGCCGCGGACGCAGTGGTTGATCCGGCTGCGAGCATCGGTGCCTTTGCGGTGATCGAAAGCGGCGCGCGTATTGCTGCCGGTGTGACCGTGGGGGCGCATTGCTTCATCGGTGCCCGTAGCGAAATCGGCGAAGGCGGCTGGCTGGCCCCGCGGGTCACGCTGTACCACGACGTGCGCATCGGCAAGCGGGTAGTGATTCAGTCCGGTGCCGTGCTGGGTGGCGAAGGCTTCGGCTTTGCCAACGAGAAAGGTGTCTGGCAGAAAATCGCCCAGATCGGCGGTGTATTGGTCGGTGATGATGTGGAGATTGGCGTGAATACCGCTATCGATCGCGGTGCGCTGGCCGATACCTTACTGGGTAACGGTGTGAAGCTCGACAATCAGATTCAGATCGCCCACAACGTACAGGTTGGTGATCACACCGCCATGGCCGCGTGTGTGGGGATCTCCGGCAGCACCAAAATCGGCAAGCATTGCATGCTCGCCGGGGGCGTTGGGCTGGTGGGGCATATCGAAATTTGCGACAACGTTTTTATCACCGGGATGACCATGGTGACCCATTCGATTACCGAAAAGGGTTCCTATTCTTCCGGTACGGCGATGCAACCAGCCGCCGAATGGCGCAAAAGCGCGGCCCGTATCCGTCAGCTCGATGACATCGCGCGACGTCTGCGACAGCTGGAAAAGCGTGTAGGGGACGTGACCCCTGACGGTAATGCTTCATCAGATGGCTGATACCATTTCCATATCAAGTGTGCACAGCCGCTAGACTGCCTCCTTGATTTGCTAGAGGGGTGCGCGTCAGTCGCGCGCTCCCAATCTTTACATAGGCTTCCCCCCGAAATGATGGACATCAACGAGATTCGCGAATACCTGCCTCACCGTTACCCGTTCCTGCTGGTGGATCGGGTCGTGGATCTGGATGTGGAAGGCAAGCGCATTCGCGCCTACAAGAATGTCAGCATCAACGAACCGTTCTTCAATGGTCACTTCCCCGCGCATCCAATCATGCCGGGCGTACTGATCATCGAAGCGATGGCTCAGGCTGCCGGTATCCTTGGTTTCAAAATGCTCGACGTGAAGCCTGCCGACGGCACGCTCTACTACTTCGTCGGCTCCGACAAGCTGCGTTTTCGCCAGCCCGTCACTCCAGGCGATCAATTGATCCTCGAAGCCCGTTTCATCAGCTGCAAGCGTCAGATCTGGAAGTTCGAGTGCCAGGCTTCGGTCGATGGCAAGCCAGTCTGCTCCGCTGAAATCATCTGCGCGGAACGCAAACTATGAGTTTGATTGACCCTCGCGCAATCATCGATCCGACGGCCGTTCTGGCTGAAGGTGTCGAGGTCGGCCCATGGTCGATCGTCGGCGCAGGTGTGGAAATCGGCGAGGGGACAGTGATCGGGCCGCATGTGATTCTCAAGGGCCCGACCCGAATCGGTAAGCACAACCGTATCTACCAGTTTTCCTCGGTAGGTGAGGACACGCCCGATCTGAAATACAAAGGCGAAGAAACACGTCTGGTCATCGGTGACCACAACATCATCCGTGAAGGCGTGACGATTCACCGTGGCACGGTTCAGGACCGTTCGGAAACGACCCTGGGCGATCACAACCTGATCATGGCCTATGCCCACATCGGCCACGACAGTGTCATCGGTAACCACTGCATCCTCGTCAACAACACTGCGTTGGCTGGCCATGTGCACGTTGAAGACTGGGCGATCCTGTCCGGCTTTACCCTGGTTCACCAGTATTGCCACATCGGCGCCCACAGCTTTTCCGGCATGGGTACCGCCATTGGCAAGGACGTTCCAGCCTACGTCACGGTGTTCGGCAACCCGGCCGAAGCCCGTAGCATGAACTTCGAAGGCATGCGCCGTCGTGGTTTCAGCGAAGACGCGATCCACGCCCTGCGTCGTGCCTATAAGGTGGTTTACCGCCAAGGCCTGACGGTTGAGCAGGCACTCACCGAATTGGCCGAGCCTTCGGACCAGTTCCCGGAAGTCGCGGTGTTCCGTGATTCCATCCAGTCTTCGACCCGCGGCATCACACGTTAATCATGGCTAATCTGCGTATTGCGCTGGTGGCGGGTGAGGCTTCCGGTGACATTCTGGGCGCGGGCATCATGCGCGCACTCAAGGCTCAGCATCCGGCAGTGGAGTTCATCGGTGTCGGTGGTCCGCTGATGCAGGCCGAAGGCCTGACTTCGTATTTCCCGATGGAACGTCTTTCGGTCATGGGCCTGGTGGAAGTGCTGGGTCGATTGCGTGAACTGATGGCGCGTCGCAAAAAGCTGATCGCCGACCTGATCGCCGAAAAGCCGGACGCATTTATCGGCATCGATGCCCCGGACTTCAACCTCACTATCGAACTCAAGCTGCGTCAGGCCGGGATCAAGACCGTGCATTACGTCAGCCCGTCGGTGTGGGCGTGGCGGCAGAAGCGGGTGCTGAAGATTCGCGAAGGCTGCGACCTGATGCTGACGCTGTTTCCATTCGAAGCGAAATTCTACGAAGAAAAGGGCGTGCCGGTGCGGTTTGTCGGGCATTCCCTGGCTGATGCGATCCCGCTTGAAGCCGATCGCGCCGCCGCTCGGGCCGAACTCGGCTTGCCGGACGGACCGCTGGTTGCGTTGATGCCGGGCAGTCGTGGCGGCGAAGTCGGCCGTCTCGGTGCGTTGTTCCTCGATACCGCCCAACGCCTGCGGGCCTTGCGCCCCGGCGTTCGGTTCGTCATGCCTTGCGCCAGCCCGGAACGCCGCGCGCAGCTTGAAGAGTTGCTGGCCGGTCGCGATCTGCCGCTGACCCTGCTCGATGGCAAATCCCATCTGGCCCTTGCCGCCTGCGACGCCGTGTTGATTGCCTCCGGCACGGCGACCCTTGAAGCGCTGTTGTACAAGCGGCCGATGGTGGTCGCTTATCGCCTGGCGCCGCTGACGTTCTGGATTCTCAAGCGCATGGTGAAAAGCCCCTACATCTCGTTGCCGAACTTGCTGGCCCAACGCCTTTTGGTGCCCGAGTTGCTGCAAGACGACGCAACGGTCGAAGCCCTGGCCCAGACCTTGTCACCGTTGATCGAGGGTGGCGAAGAACAGACCCGTGGCTTCGACGAAATCCACCGGACCTTGCGTCTGGATGCCTCCAACCAGGCGGCGGATGCCGTGCTGAAACTGATTGGCCCAGTACAATGAGTAAAACAAGCATGCAAATGGGGCTGGATTTCACCTTGGTCGCTGAAGTGGAAGATCTGGTTGCCGGTGTCGACGAAGTCGGTCGCGGCCCGCTCTGCGGCGCCGTGGTCACGGCTGCGGTAATTCTCGATCCGAATCGGCCGATTCTTGGTCTGAACGACTCGAAGAAACTCACCGAAGCCCGCCGCGAAAAGCTCTACGACGAAATTTGCGAAAAAGCCCTGAGCTGGTGCATCGCCCGGGCCGAAGTTGAAGAAATCGATGAGCTGAATATTCTGCATGCCACCATGTTGGCCATGCAGCGCGCGATCGAAGGGCTGCACATCCAGCCGAAACTGGCGATGATCGACGGCAACCGCTGCCCGAAACTGTCCATGCGCGCCGAAGCGGTGGTGCAGGGCGACGGCAAGGTGCCGGCCATCGCTGCGGCGTCGATTCTGGCCAAGGTCAGCCGTGACCGTGAAATGGCCGCTTTCGAATTGATTTACCCGGGTTACGGGATCGGCGGCCACAAAGGCTACCCGACCCCCGTTCATCTGGAAGCTCTGGCCCGATTGGGGCCAACGCCGATTCACCGTCGTTCTTTCGCCCCGGTGCGCCTGGCTTACGAGGCTCGCGAAAACCTGATCGAGAGTTAGTCGCGAGGCTGATGTTTTACTCAAGGCCCGGTACAATCCGGGCCTTGTTGTCTTCACGTTTCTAGACAGGATCACTATGCCGGCTTCATTCGTTCATCTACGCCTGCACACTGAATACTCCCTGGTCGACGGTCTGGTGCGGATCAAACCGCTGGTCAAGACCCTGGTCGGCATGAACATGCCTGCCGTCGCGGTCACCGACCAGAACAACATGTGTTCCCTGGTCAAATTCTATAAAGCCGCCATGGGCGCAGGCATCAAGCCGATCTGCGGTGCCGACCTGTGGTTGTCGAACAAGGACCCGGACAACGCCCTGAGCCGGATCAGCCTGCTGGTGATGAACGCTGTCGGCTATCGCAACCTCACCGAACTGATTTCCCGCGGCTTCATCGACGGCCAGCGCAATGGCTCGGTCATCATCGAGCGCGAGTGGGTGGCCGAAGCCAGCGAAGGCTTGATCATGCTGTCGGCGGCCAAAGAGGGCGAGATCGGCCTGGCCATGCTCAGCGGCAATCCGGCAGAAGCGGAAAACCTCGCGCGCGAATGGATGGCCGTGTTCCCGGATCGTTTCTATCTGGAGATCCAGCGCACCAACCGCCCCAACGACGAAGAGCAGTTGCACGGCGCCGTGGCGCTGGCCGAGAAGATCGGTGCGCCGCTGGTCGCCACCAACGACGTGCGTTTCATCAAGCAGGAAGACTTTGCCGCTCACGAAACCCGCGTCTGCATCGGTGAGGGTCGCGCCCTCGACGATCCGCGGCGTTCGAAGAATTACAGCGATCAGCAATACCTCAAAAGCGCCGAGGAAATGGCCGAGCTGTTCAGCGACATTCCCGAAGCGCTGGCCAACACCGTCGAGATCGCCAAGCGCTGCAACATCGAAGTGAAGCTGGGCACTCATTTCCTGCCCAACTTCCCGATCCCTGATGGCATGACCATCGACGAGTATTTCCGCAAGGTCTCGTTCGATGGCCTGGAAGAGCGCCTCAGCGTTCTGCTGCCCCGAGACACCACCGAAGACTACGAAACCAAGCGTCAGGTCTACGTCGACCGGTTGAATTTCGAACTGGATATCATCATCCAGATGGGCTTCCCCGGTTACTTCCTGATCGTGATGGACTTCATCCAGTGGGCCAAGAGCAACGGCGTGCCGGTCGGGCCTGGCCGGGGGTCGGGTGCCGGGTCGCTGGTGGCCTATGTGCAGAAGATCACCGACCTCGATCCGCTGGAATATGACCTGCTGTTCGAACGTTTCCTTAACCCGGAACGGGTTTCCATGCCCGACTTCGACGTCGACTTCTGCATGGACGGTCGTGACCGTGTGATCGACTACGTGGCCGAGAAATACGGCCGTAATGCGGTGAGCCAGATCATCACCTTCGGTTCCATGGCCGCCAAGGCGGTGGTCCGAGACGTGGCGCGGGTGCAGGGCAAGTCCTACGGTCTGGCGGATCGTCTGTCGAAGATGATTCCGTTCGAAGTCGGCATGACCCTGGAAAAAGCCTACGAGCAGGAAGAAATCCTGCGCGACTTCATCAAGGTCGATGAAGAAGCCGCAGAAATCTGGGAAATGGCGCGCAAGCTTGAAGGCGTTGTACGTAACGTCGGCAAGCACGCCGGTGGTGTGGTGATCGCGCCGACCAAGCTGACTGACTTCTCGCCGATTTATTGCGATGAGGCCGGCGACGGTCTGGTGACCCAGTTCGACAAAGACGACGTTGAAGCCGCCGGCCTGGTGAAGTTCGACTTCCTGGGCCTGCGGACCCTGACGGTCATCGACTGGGCGCTGAAAACCATCAACCGCGACCGCGCCAAGGTCGATCAGCCGCCGCTGGATATCGCGTTCATCCCGCTGGATGACAAACCGACCTACCAGCTGCTGCAAAAAGCTGAAACCACCGCGGTGTTCCAGCTTGAATCGCGCGGCATGAAAGAGCTGATCAAAAAGCTCAAGCCCGACTGCCTGGAAGACTTGATCGCACTGGTGGCCCTGTTTCGTCCGGGCCCTTTGCAATCGGGCATGGTGGACGACTTTATCAACCGTAAGCACGGTCGCGCCGAACTCGCGTACCCGCACTCGGACTACCAGTACGAAGGCCTCAAGCCCGTATTGGCACCGACTTACGGCATCATCCTGTATCAGGAACAGGTGATGCAGATTGCCCAGGTCATGGCCGGTTACACCCTCGGCGGCGCGGACATGCTGCGTCGGGCCATGGGTAAGAAAAAGCCGGAAGAAATGGCCAAGCAGCGCGGCGGTTTCATTGACGGTTGCAAGACCAACAATATCGACGCCGACCTGGCCGGTAACATTTTCGACCTGGTAGAAAAATTCGCCGGTTACGGCTTCAACAAATCCCACTCCGCCGCTTATGGCCTGGTTTCATACCAGACCGCTTGGCTGAAGACGCACTACCCGGCGCCGTTCATGGCCGCGGTACTGTCTGCGGATATGCACAACACCGACAAGGTCGTGACCTTGATCGAAGAAATTCGCACCATGAAGCTGCGTCTCGACGCGCCGGATGTGAATACTTCCGAGTTCAAGTTCACGGTGAATGACGAAGGCCGGATTATTTACGGCCTCGGTGCGATCAAGGGGGTGGGCGAAGGCCCGGTCGAGGCGATTACCGAGGCGCGTCAGGACGGTCCGTTCAAGGACCTGTTCGATTTCTGTGCCCGTGTCGACCTCAAGCGAATCAACAAGCGCACCCTGGACGGTTTGATCCGCAGCGGTGCACTGGATCGTCTGGGGCCTTATTTCCATGACGAGCAGAAAGCCTATCAGGCCAATATCGACCGTAACCGGGCGGTCTTGCTGAACGCCATGGAAGGGGCGATCAAGGCGGCCGAACAAACCGCGCGTACCCATGACAGCGGTCATGTCGACCTGTTTGGTGGTCTGTTCGTTGAAGAAGACGCCGACGTCTACGCCAATCACCGCAAAGCCAAGGAGCTGACCCTCAAGGAGCGCCTGAAAGGGGAGAAAGACACCCTCGGCCTGTACCTGACTGGTCACCCGATTGACGAGTACGAAGGCGAAATCCGCCGTTTTGCCCGTCAGCGCATCATTGACCTGAAGCCGGCTCGTGATACGCAAACCGTCGCCGGCATGATCATCGCCTTGCGGGTGATGAAGAACAAAAAGGGCGACAAGATGGGGTTCATCACCCTCGACGATCGCTCCGGGCGGATCGAGGCTTCGCTGTTTGCCGAAGCGTTCCACTCGGCGCAATCGCTGTTGCAGACCGATGCGATGGTGGTGGTCGAAGGCGAAGTCAGCAACGACGACTTCTCCGGCGGCCTGCGGCTGCGGGTCAAGCGGGTGATGAGCATGGAAGATGCGCGCACCAACCTCGCCGAAAGCCTGCGCCTGAAGCTGCAGACCAAGGATTTGAAGGGCGATCAGCTACGCTGGCTGGGTGAGTTGTTCAAGCGTCATCGCGGCGCGTGCCCGATCACCATGGAGTACACGAGCCCCGATGCGAAGGCCTTGCTGCAGTTTGGCGAGACCTGGCGGATCGATCCGGCGGATGCGTTGATTCAAGCCCTGCGTGACCAGTTCGGGCGAGACAACGTCTTCCTCCAATACCGTTGACGGTCGGGGCTGTCTGTAGGCTCCGATCTCGACCAGAATTTTTAATCTCGACCTGAACGCGCCTGTCCCTTAAGGTAGGGCGCGAATAGACAACCGGCCGGCCCAAGCTCTCTTGGACGTCGACCCAAGACGGACGCCTATGAACCCGAATTTTCTAGATTTCGAACAGCCGATCGCCGACCTGCAAGCCAAGATCGAAGAGTTGCGCTTGGTCGGTAACGACAATTCGCTGAATATCGGCGATGAGATCTCCCGCCTGCAGGACAAAAGCAGCACGCTGACCGAAGACATCTTCGGCAAGCTGACCAGCTGGCAGATCGCACGTCTCGCGCGTCACCCGAAACGTCCGTATACCCTGGACTACATCGAACACATCTTCACCGAGTTCGACGAACTGCATGGCGACCGTCACTTCTCCGACGACGCTGCGATCGTCGGCGGCATTGCCCGTCTGGACGATCAGCCGGTGATGATCATCGGCCACCAGAAAGGCCGTGAAGTGCGCGAGAAAGTCCGCCGCAACTTCGGTATGCCGCGTCCGGAAGGCTACCGCAAGGCGTGCCGCCTGATGGAAATGGCCGAACGTTTCAAAATGCCGATCCTGACCTTCATCGACACGCCGGGCGCTTACCCTGGCATCGATGCTGAGGAGCGTAACCAGAGCGAGGCGATTGCCTGGAACCTGCGCGTCATGGCCCGCCTGAAAACCCCAATCATCGCCACCGTGATCGGTGAAGGTGGTTCGGGTGGCGCGCTGGCGATCGGCGTCTGCGATCAACTGAACATGCTGCAGTACTCGACCTACGCGGTGATCTCGCCGGAAGGTTGCGCTTCGATTCTGTGGAAGACCGCCGAGAAAGCGCCGGACGCGGCTGAAGCCATGGGCATCACCGCCGAGCGCCTGAAAGGCCTGGGCATCGTCGACAAAGTGATCGGCGAGCCATTGGGCGGCGCTCACCGCGATCCGGCAGCGGCGGCGGCTTCGATCCGTGCCGAGCTGAGTTCGCAACTGGCGATGCTGAAGAAGTTCGATAACGAGGCGCTGCTGGCCCGTCGTTACGAGCGTCTGATGAGCTACGGTCTCTGATCTGACCGCGCTTCACCCATGTGGGAGCGAGCCTGCTCGCGAAAGCGGTATAACAGCCAACAGATAAGTTGAATGTTAAGCCGCCATCGCGAGCAGGCTCGCTCCCACATTTGATTTGTGCGAAGTGATGGATATGAGTCTGCCAACCCGTGATCTCTCCACCAGGCTTCTGCTGAATCTCGCGCCGTGGCGCAACGCCACAACCTGGCGCGTCGCCTTCTCCGGCGGACTCGACTCCACCGTCCTGCTGCACCTCCTTGCCCACCTCGCAAAAACCCAATCCCTGCCGGCGCTCAGCGCCATTTATGTTCACCACGGCCTTCAGGCTGCGGCTGATGCGTGGCCGCAACATTGTCAGTCGGTCTGTGACGCGCTGGGTGTGCCGCTGCAGGTGGTTCACGTTCAGGTTCAGCCCGGCGCCAGCCTTGAGCGTGCCGCCCGGGATGCGCGCTATGGCGCCTTCGTTGAAGCCACTCAAGCCAATGAGCTGCTTCTCACCGCGCAGCACCGGGACGACCAAGCGGAAACCCTGTTGTTTCGGCTGTTGCGCGGGGCAGGGGTGAGGGGCTTGTCGGGCATGCCGCGCGAGCGCGTCCTGGGTCGCGGGCATCTTTTGCGTCCGTTGCTCGATGTCACACGCGCCGAGCTTGAGGCTTTTGCGGCCGAGCACCGGTTGAGCTGGATCGAGGACCCTTCGAACCAGGACCGTCAGTTCTCACGCAACTATCTGCGGCATCAAGTGTTCCCGGTATTGACCGAGCGCTGGCCGCAAGCGACGGCGACCATGGCTCGCACTGCCGCGCATCTGAGCGAAGCGCAGGGGTTGCTCGATGAGCTGGCCCACATCGATCTGGCCAGCGCCAATACCGCCAATGAATTCGATTGGCTGGGTTTGCCATCCCTGGAGTTGGCGCCGCTGGTCAGGCTTTCTGCCGCGCGCCAGCGCAACGCATTGAGTCACTGGCTTGCAGCATTGACGCGACTGCCGGATAGCGACCATTGGTCGGGTTGGGATGATTTGCGCGATGCCACGGGGGATGCCCGTCCGGTCTGGCGATTGGCGGAGGGCGAATTGCATCGGGCGGGCGGGCGTATCTGGTGGCTGTCGGGTCGTTGGCTGCGCGTTCCCCCCCCAGTTGGCCTTTGGACTGATCCTTCGACAACGCTGGTTTTACCGGAAAACGGCGAGCTTACGATCACCGGCCAAATCCCCGCCGGCCCGCTGCAAATCCGCTATCGTGAAGGAGGCGAGGTCATGAATCTGCCTGAGCGCGGCCACCGGGATCTCAAGCGTTTGCTCAACGAACGCGGGGTTCCGGGCTTCGTCCGTGGCAGATTGCCGCTGCTTTACCGGGACGCGCAATTGCTGGCGGTGGCCAACCTGCGGGGCCTCGATGGCAACGAGCAGGAGGGCTGGCATTTGCAGTGGGACCCACTGAGCGAAGATCAAGGTTTGAGCTGAAAGGGGCTTTCCGGTAGACTACGCTCCCTTCTTGATACAACTTCTGTGGATTCGCCTGAATTACAGAAGTTGCCGATTACCAAGCAGTCTTTGCTGGGCGATTCCAAAAAATGTGTAGCGAGCAACGTACCGGTGTTTCATCTGCCGGTCTGTCCCAACGCGGCGGTTTTTTTGAAAGGTGCACTGTGATTAATGCAGGTGATCGGGGGCTTCGGCCTTCCTTCGCTTTCCCCGGCGGCTCGGACCGCTTTAACGCAGACTTCTAGGGTTTTTCATGACGCGCTACATATTCGTCACGGGCGGTGTTGTTTCTTCATTGGGGAAAGGCATTGCCTCGGCTTCATTGGCGGCCATCCTGGAGGCGCGGGGACTTAAGGTCACCATGCTGAAGCTGGACCCGTACATCAACGTTGACCCGGGCACCATGAGCCCGTTCCAGCACGGTGAAGTGTTCGTCACCCACGACGGCGCCGAGACCGACCTGGACCTGGGCCACTACGAGCGGTTCATCCGCACGACCATGACCCAGAACAACAACTTCACCACCGGCCGTGTCTACGAACACGTCCTGCGCAAAGAGCGCCGTGGTGATTACCTGGGTGCAACCATCCAGGTGATCCCGCACATCACCGACGAAATCAAGCGCCGCATCATCAAGGGTGCCGGCGATGCCGACGTGGCGATGGTCGAGATCGGTGGCACCGTGGGTGACATCGAGTCGCAACCGTTCCTCGAAGCGATCCGTCAATTGCGTTTCGAAGTCGGCGCCAAGCGCGCGATGCTGATGCACCTGACGCTGGTGCCGTACATCGCCACTGCCGGCGAAACCAAAACCAAACCAACCCAGCACTCGGTCAAGGAACTGCGTTCCATCGGCCTGCAGCCAGACGTGCTGGTGTGCCGTTCCGATCACCCGATCGACATCTCGTCGCGTCGCAAGATCGCGCAGTTCACCAACGTTGAAGAACGTGCGGTGATCGCGCTGGAAGATGCCGACACCATCTACAAGATCCCGGGCATCCTGCACTCCCAGGGCCTGGACGATTTCGTCGTCGAGCGTTTCGGCCTGCAATGCGGCAGCGCGGACCTGTCCGAGTGGGAAGCGGTGGTTGACGCCAAGCTGAACCCGGAACACGAAGTCACCATCGCGATGGTCGGCAAGTACATGGAACTGCTGGACGCCTACAAGTCGCTGATCGAAGCGATGAGTCACGCCGGCATCAGCAACCGCACCAAGGTCAACCTGCGCTACATCGATTCCGAAGACATCGAAAACCAGGGCACCGCGCTGCTGGAAGGTGTCGACGCGATCCTCGTACCGGGCGGCTTCGGTCTGCGTGGCGTGGAAGGCAAGATCACCGCCGTTCAATACGCTCGCGAAAACAAGGTTCCGTACCTCGGCATCTGCCTGGGCATGCAAGTGGCCGTGATCGAGTTCGCTCGTAACGTGCTGGGCTGGAAAGACGCCAACTCCACCGAGTTCGATCGCGCCAGCGGTCATCCGGTCGTGGGTCTGATCACCGAGTGGGAAGATGCCACCGGCGCCGTCGAAACCCGTACCGAATCGTCCGACCTGGGCGGCACCATGCGCCTCGGCGCTCAGGATTGCCTGCTGGAACCGGGTTCCCTGGTGCACGATTGCTACGCCAAGGACGTGATCGTCGAGCGTCACCGTCATCGCTACGAAGTGAACAACAACCTGCTGCCGCAAATCATGGAAGCCGGCCTGAAAATCTCCGGTCGTTCCGGTGATGGCGCGCTGGTCGAAGTGGTTGAAGCCCCGGATCATCCATGGTTCGTCGCTTGCCAGTTCCACCCTGAGTTCACCTCGACACCACGCGACGGTCACCCGTTGTTCAGCGGTTTCGTTAAAGCAGCTTTGGTTCAACACCAGAAGAAGGCGTAAATCCGATGGCGCAGAAGATCATCCGTGTAGGCGATATCGAGATTGCCAACGACAAGCCAATGGTGCTTTTCGGTGGCATGAACGTGCTGGAAAGCCGCGACATGGCGATGCAGGTCTGCGAAGAATACGTAAAGGTCACCGAGAAACTCGGTATCCCTTACGTGTTCAAGGCCAGCTTCGACAAGGCCAACCGTTCCTCCGTGGCCTCTTACCGTGGCCCCGGCCTGGAAGAGGGCATGCGGATTTTCCAGGACATCAAGCAAGCCTTCGGCGTGCCGATCATCACCGACGTCCACGAGCCTGACCAGGCCGCGGTCGTCGCTGAAGTCTGCGACATCATCCAGCTGCCGGCCTTCCTGTCGCGCCAGACTGATCTGGTGGTCGCGATGGCCAAGACCGGCGCGGTGATCAACATCAAGAAAGCCCAGTTCCTCGCCCCGCATGAGATGAAACACATCCTGAGCAAATGCGTGGAAGCGGGTAACGATCAGTTGATCCTCTGCGAACGCGGTTCGAGCTTTGGCTACAACAACCTGGTCGTCGACATGCTTGGCTTCGGCATCATGAAGCAGTTCGAATACCCGGTGTTCTTCGACGTGACCCACGCGCTGCAAATGCCCGGTGGTCGCTCCGATTCCGCCGGCGGTCGTCGCGCCCAGGTCACTGACCTGGCCAAGGCAGGCATGAGCCAGTCGCTGGCCGGTCTGTTCCTCGAAGCCCACCCGGACCCGGACAACGCCAAGTGCGACGGCCCTTGCGCCTTGCGCCTGGACAAACTGGAGCCATTCCTGGCCCAGCTCAAAGCCCTGGACGAACTGGTGAAGAGTTTTCCGACGGTAGAGACCGCGTAAACCTCATTTCTCCGGTAAAGTACCGCACGATTTGTTACTCAGGCCCTCGGGCCTGAGCCTTATCGTCCGCAAGTCTGCCCGCTGCACACCACTTGCCGACGGTAAAAGATTTCCTCTAGCTGCGTCGTTTTCGTCAACTTTGGAGTGTTTACAACAATGGCAAAAATCGTCGACATCAAAGGTCGTGAAGTTCTCGACTCCCGTGGCAATCCCACCGTGGAAGCGGACGTGCTTCTCGATAACGGCATCATCGGTAGCGCGTGCGCGCCGTCCGGTGCTTCCACTGGCTCGCGTGAAGCGCTCGAGCTGCGTGATGGCGACAAGAGCCGTTACCTGGGCAAAGGCGTACTCAAAGCCGTTGCCAACATCAACGGTCCGATCCGCGATCTGTTGCTGGGTACAGACCCAAGCGACCAGAAAGCACTGGATCACGCGATGATCAAGCTTGATGGCACCGAAAACAAAGGCTCCCTGGGCGCCAACGCGATCCTCGCCGTTTCCCTGGCCGCCGCCAAGGCCGCCGCACAGGACCAGGACCTGCCGCTGTACGCGCACATCGCCAACCTGAACGGCACCCCGGGTGTCTACTCGATGCCGGTTCCGATGATGAACATCATCAACGGTGGCGAGCACGCCGATAACAACGTCGACATCCAGGAATTCATGGTTCAGCCGGTTGGCGCCAAGTCTTTCTCGGAAGGCCTGCGCATGGGCACTGAGATTTTCCATCACCTCAAAGCTGTTCTGAAGGCCCGTGGCCTGAGCACCGCAGTGGGTGACGAAGGTGGTTTCGCACCGAACCTGGCTTCCAACGAAGACGCGTTGAAAGTGATCTCCGAGGCCGTGGCCAACGCCGGTTACAAGCTGGGCACCGACGTGACCCTGGCACTGGACTGCGCGGCCAGCGAATTCTACGAAGATGGTAAATACAACCTGTCCGGCGAAGGCCAGGTGTTCACCGCCGAAGGTTTCGCTGACTACCTGAAAGGCCTGACCGAGCGTTATCCGATCATCTCGATCGAAGACGGCCTGGACGAGTCCGACTGGGCTGGCTGGAAAATCCTCACCGACAAGATCGGCGAGAAGACCCAACTGGTGGGCGACGACCTGTTCGTGACCAACACCAAGATCCTGAAAGAAGGCATCGATAAAAAGATCGCCAACTCGATCCTGATCAAGTTCAACCAGATCGGCACCCTGACCGAAACCCTGGAAGCCATCCAGATGGCCAAGGCCGCTGGTTACACTGCCGTGATCTCGCACCGCTCCGGCGAAACCGAAGATTCGACCATTGCCGACCTGGCGGTGGGCACTGCGGCTGGCCAGATCAAGACCGGTTCCCTGTGCCGTTCGGACCGCGTGTCCAAGTACAACCAACTGCTGCGTATCGAAGAGCAGTTGAATGGCAAAGCCAAGTACAACGGTCGCAGCGAATTCCGCGGTTAATCGTTAACTGGTAAAAAGACACCGGATTGTGTCGGAAAAATCGCTACAGCGATGGATTTGCCACTAATCTGATGCCTTATAAGCACAAGCCTGGGTCTTCCAGGCTTCGTGCTATCAGAAGCTTCAAAGTTTTGGCATGGCTGTCTTTTTTCACTGGATACCTGATATTCGATGCGCAGTCCCAATTGGTTGTTCCTCGTCTTGCTCTTGTTGCTGGCTGGCCTGCAATACCGCCTGTGGGTGGGAAATGGCAGTCTGGCGCAAGTGGCTGAGCTGACTCAGCAGATCGCAGATCAACACGCTGAGAACGAAGGGTTGCTGGAACGCAATCGGGTCATGGACGCCGAAGTCAGCGAGTTGAAAAAAGGCATGGAGACCGTGGAAGAGCGGGCTCGTCATGAGTTGGGCATGGTCAAGGACGGTGAAACCCTTTACCAGTTGGCTCAATGAATAACTCGTTACCGGCCTTCTGGGCCGTGATTCCTGCCGCGGGCGTCGGTGCCCGTATGGCCGCAGACCGTCCCAAGCAATACTTGCAATTGGGCGGGCGCACTATTCTAGAACACAGCCTTGGCTGTTTCCTTGATCATCCTGCCCTGAAGGGGTTGGTGGTCAGTCTTGCTGTTGATGATCCCTACTGGCCGAACCTGGCGTGTGCTGCCGATCCGCGTATTCAGCGGGTCGAGGGCGGCGACGAGCGTTCCGGGTCAGTGCTCAATGCCTTGCTGCATCTGCACGCTCAAGGTGCTGACGATGAAGACTGGGTGCTGGTTCACGATGCTGCACGGCCGAATCTTTCGCGTGATGATCTTGATAAGTTGCTGGGTGAGTTGGCGGACGATCCAGTGGGCGGGCTGCTGGCAGTTCCTGCCCGCGATACGCTCAAACGGGTCGACAAGCACGGTCGTGTGGTTGAAACCGTGGATCGCAGCGTGATCTGGCAGGCGTACACGCCGCAGATGTTTCGCCTCGGCGCGTTGCATCGGGCATTGGCGGACAGTCTGGTGGCGGATGCTTTGGTGACTGATGAAGCGTCGGCCATGGAGTGGGCTGGATTGGCGCCGCGTCTGATTGAAGGGCGGTCCGATAATCTCAAGGTTACTCGCCCTGAAGATCTTGAATGGCTTCGTCAGCGTTGGGCTAATCGCCGCTGAGTCGCTCATTGGCTGTTCAACCGCCATCGCGAGCAGGCTCACTCCTGCATTGGAATGAATTTCCCTGTAGCACTGAGCCTGCTCGCGATGGCGTTCTCTCAGTCAGCAAAACTGTCACTGAAAGCGGCAATCCGAGCTAAGTTCGATACTCCGGCCGCTCAGCCAACCCTTGCTTCAAATAATCCACCAACTTGCGCACCTTCGGCGACAGATGCCGCTGCTGTGGATACAGCGCCCAAACCGCCGTGTTCGGTGGCTGGTGCGCCTCCAGCAATGAAATCAATTCGCCGTTTTTCAGGTGCTCCAGCACGTAATAGTCTGGCAGCTGACACAACCCGACACCCTGTAGTGCCGCATCCAGAACCGCTTGCCCACTGTTGCAGCGCCAGTTTCCCTGCACCCGTTGTGAAAATTCCCGCCCGTTCTGCTCCAGTTGCCACATGTCCGAACTGCCGATCAGGCAATTGTGGCGGCTGAGTTCCGACAAACTGTGTGGGCGACCATACCGTTCCACGTAGGACGGCGACGCGCACAAATACATCCGCCGTGGTGCCAGGCGCGTGGCGACCAGTCGCGAATCCTGGAGACGCCCGAGGCGGATTGCCAGGTCCAGCCCTTCGTGCACCAGGTCGAGAGGACGGTTGCTCAATTCAATGTCGACGCGCAGTTGTGGATAAAGGCCCATGAAACGGGTTACCAATGGCACGATGAAGCGTTCGCCATACGCCACGGCGCAGGTCATGCGCAGCATGCCCTTAGGCTCGCTGGTCAGGTCGCCGACCGCGCGCAAGGCTTCTTCGCGACCGTCCTGCAAACGCTGGCAATGTTGCAAAAAGGTTTGCCCGGCTTCGGTCAGCGTCACCCGGCGAGTGCTGCGGTAAAGCAGTCGCGTCTGAAGGCGCTCTTCGAGGCGTGCGATTTGTCGACTGATGTGAGAGGAAGAAACTCCAAGGCGTTCCGCCGCCGCCGTGAATTGGCTGCACTCGGCCACGGCGACGAACTCGTCGATTCCTTCCCAGCGGTTTTCAGACATCCAGGATTATCCCTGTGTGGCAATAATGTTTTGCTTTTGCCCGGATTATTCCTCGTAGCGCGCTGTATTACACTCCTTGTCTCGTTTTTATTCACTGGAGAATCCACATGATCAAGTCGCGCGCTGCCGTTGCCTTCGAGGCCAAGAAACCCCTCGAGATCGTCGAAGTCGATGTCGCCATGCCCAAGGCCGGTGAAGTTCTGCTGCGAGTGGTGGCCTCCGGTGTCTGCCATACCGATGCCTACACCCTGTCGGGCGCTGACCCGGAAGGCATCTTCCCGTCGATCCTCGGTCACGAAGGTGGCGCGGTGGTTGAGGCGATCGGTGAGGGCGTGACCTCCGTCGCGGTCGGCGACCATGTGATCCCGCTGTACACCCCGGAATGCCGTCAGTGCAAATTCTGTCTGTCGGGCAAAACCAACCTGTGTCAGGCGATTCGCGCGACTCAAGGCAAGGGCCTGATGCCGGATGGCACTTCGCGCTTTTCCTACAAGGGTCAGCCAATTTTCCACTACATGGGGACTTCGACATTCTCCGAATACACCGTGCTGCCGGAAATCTCCGTCGCCAAAATTCCAAAAGAAGCACCACTGGAAAAAGTCTGCCTGCTGGGCTGCGGTGTCACCACCGGTATCGGTGCAGTCCTCAATACCGCCAAGGTAAAACCAGGTGATACCGTCGCCATTTTCGGTCTGGGCGGCATCGGTTTGTCAGCCATCATCGGTGCGGTCAAGGCCAAGGCTGGTCGCATCATCGCCATCGACATCAACCCGGCGAAGTTCGAGATCGCCAAGCAGCTCGGTGCAACCGACTGCGTGAACCCGAAAGATTTCGACCGTCCTATCCAGGAAGTCATCGTCGACATGACTGACGGCGGCGTCGACTTTTCCTTCGAGTGCATCGGCAATGTGCAATTGATGCGTGCGGCCCTTGAGTGCTGCCACAAGGGTTGGGGTGAGTCGGTGATTATCGGTGTGGCCGGTGCCGGCCAGGAAATCTCAACCCGTCCATTCCAGCTGGTGACCGGTCGTGTCTGGCGCGGTTCGGCATTCGGCGGCGTGCGCGGTCGTACCGAATTGCCAAGCTACGTCGAGATGGCCGAAACCGGCGAAATCCCGCTGGATACGTTTATCACCCACACCATGGGCCTGGAAGATATCAACAAGGCTTTCGACCTGATGCACGAAGGCAAAAGCATCCGTAGCGTCATCCATTTCTGAGGTCGGTCATGAGCCTGGAAAATATCTCCTGCCAGAAAAGCTTCGGTGGCTGGCACAAACGCTACAAGCACCGCTCCGATGTCCTCGGCTGCGACATGGTGTTCGCCGTGTACCTGCCGCCGCAGGCGGAGCAGGGCGGCAAGTTGCCGGTGCTGTATTGGTTGTCCGGCCTGACCTGTACCGACGAAAACTTCATGCACAAGGCCGGCGCGATGCGCATGGCCGCCGAGCTTGGGTTGATCATCGTTGCGCCGGACACCAGCCCTCGCGGACCCGATGTTCCAGGTGATCCGGACGGCGCCTGGGACTTCGGTCTCGGTGCCGGGTTTTATCTGAATGCCACGCAGGAACCCTGGTCCCGGCACTATCGGATGCATGACTATGTCGTGCAGGAATTGCCGGCATTGGTCGAAGCCCATTTCCCGGCGTCGGACAAGCGCGGCATCAGCGGTCACTCCATGGGTGGCCACGGGGCGCTGGTCTGCGCCTTGCGCAATCCGGGGCGTTACCAATCGGTGTCGGCGTTCTCGCCGATCAACAATCCGATGGATTGCCCGTGGGGGCAGAAAGCGTTTTCCCGCTACCTGGGCGAAGACCGCTCGAAGTGGCGCGAATGGGATGCCTGCGCACTGATCGCCGAGGCCGACGAAAAGTTGCCGTTGCTGGTCGATCAAGGTGATCGTGATGATTTCCTGGCGACTCAACTCAAGCCTGAAGCCTTGCAACAGACGGCCAAACTGGCCGGTCATCCGCTGACGTTGCGCCTGCAACCGGGCTACGACCACAGCTATTTCTTCATCGCCAGCTTCATTGACGACCACTTGCAGCATCACGCACGCGCTCTAGGCGCCTAATGCAGGTAGAATCACGCCCTGACAAAAATCGGGGCGTTTTTTTATGCGTATTGGCCACGGCTATGATGTGCACCGTTTCGCTGAAGGCGATTTCATTACTCTGGGCGGTGTGCGCATTGCACACGGCTTCGGGCTGCTCGCTCACTCCGACGGTGACGTCCTGCTGCACGCCTTGAGCGATGCCTTGCTCGGCGCCGCTGCGCTGGGTGATATCGGCAAGCACTTCCCGGACACCGACCCGACGTTCAAGGGCGCCGACAGCCGCGTGCTGTTGCGTCACGTCGTCGCACTGATCCACGCCAAAGGCTGGAAAGTCGGCAACGTCGATAACACCATCGTCGCCCAGGCGCCGAAAATGGCCCCGCATATCGAATCGATGCGCGCGCTGATTGCCGCGGATCTTCAAGTTGAGTTGGATCAAGTGAACGTGAAAGCTACCACCACCGAAAAGCTTGGCTTTGTCGGTCGCGAAGAAGGCATTGCCGTGCATTCCGTTGCCTTGTTGCTGCGCGCATGAACGAAGCGCAATTGCTCGGCCCGCGAGCCTATGGCGACGCCCTCGGTACGGCGGTTCTGAAAGCCACCGCAGAAGATTTTCAGGTCGATGAAGTACTCGATATCCCCCTCAGTGGCGATGGCGAACACTTGTGGATCTGGGTGGAAAAGCGCGGTCTCAATACCGAAGAAGCGGCACGGCGCATTGCCAAGGCGGCGGGTGTGCCATTGCGCACCGTCAGCTATGCAGGCCTCAAGGATCGTCAGGCGCTGACTCGCCAGTGGTTCAGCGTGCAGCTGCCGGGCAAGGCCGACCCTGATTTGTCGGCGGCCGAAAACGACACGCTGAAAATCCTCAAGACCGGTCGGCACAAGCGCAAGCTGCAACGCGGTGCCCATTCGGCGAATGGCTTCACCTTGCGCCTGACGCAATTCGCTGGCGACAAAGCCGCGATTGAAGAGCGGCTGCAGCTGATCGCCAAGCAAGGTATTCCCAATTATTTCGGTGCCCAGCGTTTCGGCTTTGATGGCGGTAACGTGGTCGATGCCCGTGCCTGGGCCGCGCGCAAGGCGTTGCCGGAGCAGCGCAATGTCCGTTCGCGTCTGCTCTCCACTGCCCGCAGCTTCCTGTTCAACCAGGTATTGGCGGCGCGTGTGGCCGATGGCACCTGGCAGCAAGCGCAGGTTGGCGATCTGCTGGCCTTCACCGACAGCCGCAGTTTTTTTCCGGCAGGTGAAGCCGAGTGCAACGACCCGCGTCTGGCAATTCTCGACCTGCACCCGACCGGACCCCAGTGGGGCGAAGGTGACTCGCCGGCGACCGGCGCTGTCCATGTACTGGAGCAGGCAATCGCCGCTCGCGAAGCGGATCTGCGCGATTGGTTGATTAACGCCGGAATGAACCACGAACGTCGCATCCTGCGGCTGCCCATTGGTGGGTTGACGTGGCATTATCCGGAGCCTGACATTCTGCAACTGGAATTCGTCCTCCCGGCCGGATGCTTTGCCACCGTATTGGTGCGCGAGCTTGTTGATCTGGTGCCGGTGGGGCAGACGGACAGCCCATGCGTATTCTGATTTCTAACGACGATGGGGTAGCCGCACCCGGTCTCGCCGCGCTTTATGCTGCGCTGGCGGATTACACCGAGTGCGTGGTTATCGCCCCGGACCAGGACAAAAGCGGCGCCAGCAGTTCGCTGACGCTTGACCGTCCGTTGCACCCGCAAACCCTGGCCAACGGCTTTATCAGCCTGAACGGCACACCCACCGATTGCGTGCACCTGGGCCTTAACGGCTTGCTGGAGCGCGAACCGGACATGGTGGTTTCCGGCATCAACCTGGGCGCCAACCTGGGCGACGACGTGCTGTATTCCGGCACCGTTGCGGCGGCACTCGAGGGGCGTTTCCTTGAGCGTCCTTCGTTCGCCTTTTCGTTGGTCTCACGGCAAGTGGAGAACCTTCCCACGGCCGCTTACTTTGCGCGCAAACTGGTCGAGGCCCACGCTGACCTCGACTTGCCACCGCGTACGGTACTGAGCGTGAATATTCCCAATTTGCCGCTGGACCACATTCGCGGAATTCAGCTGACCCGTCTCGGGCACCGCGCACGTGCTGCGGCACCGATGAAAGTGGTCGACCCGCGCGGCAAGTCCGGTTACTGGATCGCCGCCGCCGGGGACGCCGAGGATGGTGGCCCGGGCACCGACTTTCATGCGGTGATGCAGGGCTTTGTCTCGATTACTCCGCTGCAACTGGATCGCACCTTCAATGATGCCTTCAGAAGTCTCGATGGCTGGTTGGAGGGGTTGCGCTAATGGCTCGTGAACAAGACGATATTCTGCGTCGCGGCATCGGGATGACCTCGCAACGAACCCGCGAGCGCCTGATTCAGCGTCTGTATGAGGAAGGGGTTTCCAACGCCAAGGTGCTGGAAGTCATCCGTCGTACACCGCGTCACCTGTTCGTCGACGAAGCGCTGGCTCATCGCGCCTACGAAGACACGGCCCTGCCGATCGGACACAACCAGACCATCTCCCAGCCTTATATGGTGGCGCGCATGAGCGAGCTGCTGCTGGAGGCCGGTCCCTTGGACAAGGTGATGGAAATCGGTACCGGCTCGGGTTACCAGACGGCGGTGCTGTCGCAGCTGGTTGAACGGGTGTTCTCCGTGGAGCGCATCAAGGTGTTGCAGGACCGGGCCAAGGAACGCCTGGTGGAGCTGAACCTGCGCAACGTGGTGTTCCGCTGGGGCGATGGCTGGGAAGGCTGGCCGGCACTGGCGCCATACAACGGCATTATCGTGACCGCAGTGGCGACCGATGTACCCCAGGCGTTGCTGGATCAATTGGCGCCTGGCGGGCGGCTGGTGATTCCTGTCGGCTCCGGTGAGGTGCAGCAACTGATGCTGATCATCCGCGAAGAACAAGGCTTTTCACGTCGTGTTCTGGGGTCGGTTCGCTTCGTGCCACTGCTCAACGGGCCGCTGGCCTGAGCATTTGTTCAAGTACGCTGAATTCTCTTCGATTGCCCGGGTCTTACTGCGGCATAGATGGGTTAAACAGGATTCATCGGCCGGCAGCAAACGTGTGCGCGAAGCGATTTCGCTTCATTAAAGGTAAAGCCTGTTCGGCCCGTTATACTTGCGACATTTCGTGCCGAAACACGGCAATCCACTATTTCAGCCACCAAAAAGGGAGCGGCGGGTGAGTCTCACAGTCATTGCGCAGCGTATGGGTACAAAGAGCTTTCAGCGCCTGGTGACTGGCCTCGTCTTGAGCACCTTGCTGGTCGGTTGCTCCAGTTCCAAAACGAGTGACGTGCGTGTCGTCGATCGCAACAAGTCCGTCGCCCAGCGTCCGGCGGTGACCACGGGTCAATACGTCGTTCGACCAAAAGATACGTTGTTCTCGATCGCTTTTCGCTACGGCTGGGACTACAAAGCCCTCGCCGCACGGAACAATATTCCTACGCCGTATACGATCCATCCGGGTCAGACAATTCGCTTTGACGGTCGCACCGGATCAACGTCGGCGCCGGTAGCCAGTGCTACCGATTCAACGCCTTCGTCGTCGCTGAAAACCACGGTAATCCGGCGCCAGCCAAATGGCGCAACCACCAGCACAGCGGTGGTTGCACCGTCCGTCGCCAGCAAGCCGACCCCCGCTCCGATGCCTCCTGCCGGCCCGGCCCCGACCGGCTGGGGATGGCCATCTAATGGCATTCTGATTGGAAAGTTCTCCTCAAACGGTAGTTTGAATAAAGGAATTGATATCGCCGGGGATTTGGGACAGCCTGTTTTAGCTGCGTCTGATGGGACGGTGGTATACGCCGGGAGTGGCTTAAGGGGCTACGGCGAATTAGTCATCATCAAACACAGCGACACCTACGTCAGTGCCTACGGACATAACCGCAGGCTGTTGGTTCGGGAGGGGCAGCAGGTCAAGGTCGGACAGACAATTGCCGAAATGGGGTCAACGGGTACAGACCGGGTGAAACTGCATTTTGAGATTCGCCGACAAGGTAAACCTGTAGATCCACTGCAGTTCCTGCCACGTCGTTGATTTGTTACCAGCCTGTTCCGTCACGTAGAGGGGACAGGCTCCAGCGTTGCCAAGGATAAAGGCGCCGCTTGAGCTTGGGGTCGAACTCACCAAAGGACTATAACAATGGCTCTCAGTAAAGAAGTGCCGGAGTTTGACATCGACGATGAGGTTCTCCTTATGGAGACCGGCATCGCTACGGATTCGATGTCGAATGATGAAGGGGCTGCTCCACCTTCCGTTCGTGCCAAATCCAAACACTCCGCTTCGCTAAAGCAACACAAGTACATCGACTACACGCGGGCACTTGATGCCACGCAACTGTACCTCAATGAAATCGGCTTTTCCCCGCTGCTCTCCCCGGAAGAAGAAGTTCATTTTGCGCGTCTGTCGCAAAGTGGTGATCCGGCCGGGCGCAAACGCATGATTGAAAGCAACCTGCGGCTGGTGGTGAAAATCGCCCGGCGTTACGTCAATCGTGGGTTGTCGCTGCTGGACCTGATCGAAGAGGGCAACCTCGGACTGATCCGGGCAGTGGAGAAATTCGATCCTGAGCGCGGCTTCCGCTTTTCAACCTACGCAACCTGGTGGATTCGTCAGACCATCGAGCGCGCAATCATGAATCAGACCCGGACCATCCGGTTGCCGATCCATGTGGTCAAAGAGCTCAACGTGTACCTGCGGGCTGCACGAGAGCTGACCCAAAAACTCGATCACGAACCCTCACCCGAAGAAATCGCCAACCTGCTGGAAAAACCAGTGGCAGAGGTCAAGCGCATGCTCGGCTTGAACGAGCGGGTTTCTTCGGTCGACGTCTCGCTGGGTCCGGATTCGGATAAAACCCTGCTGGACACCCTTACAGATGACCGACCAACCGATCCATGTGAGCTGTTGCAGGATGACGACCTGTCCCAGAGCATCGATCAATGGCTTTCGGAACTGACCGACAAGCAACGCGAAGTGGTGGTACGCCGCTTCGGCCTGCGCGGTCACGAGAGCAGCACACTTGAAGACGTGGGCCTGGAGATCGGCCTGACCCGGGAACGGGTCAGACAGATTCAGGTGGAAGGCCTGAAACGTCTTCGGGAGATTCTCGAGAAGAACGGCCTGTCGAGCGAGTCGCTGTTTCAGTAAGCAACGCGCTTGAGTAGCATTAAAAAACCTCGACTGGTTCGGGGTTTTTTAATGCCTGGGAGATGGCTGGCAAGCGCCTCAGGATTGTAGTTTCGCGCTGTAAGTCTTTGCTTACTCTTTCGTAAGTGTTCGTTATTTTTACAGTGTGGCAGTCGCTCATCTGTTACGTCTGTTCGAGTTATCTAGTTGATTTATATAGTTATTAATAAAGATTAAAAGCATATGACAGAGAGTTTTGCGGATTGGGAGCGATTGCGCTTGGTGGGGAACTCTCTAGTATCTGAACTGTGTCAACGGACAGACACACCCTTCAAGGATGAGGGGAATGGACATCGCAGGGAAGCGATTCATCAGGACGATGAAAAGGAACACAGGGAATAGGGAAAAAATGTGGGCGGGTCAAACCGCCCCTTTTTTTTTCCTGCAGAAAAGCAAAAAGGCCCGCTAGGGGCCTTTTCGAGAACGCGGGGGAAATCAGCGTTCGAGGTCTTTGATCTTGCCTTTGACGCCATCCCACTCTTCAGCGTCGGGCAGCGATTCTTTCTTCTCGGTGATGTTGGGCCAGATTTCGGCCAACTCAACGTTCAGCTGAATGAACTGCTGCATGTCTTCCGGGACTTCATCTTCAGAGAAGATGGCCACGGCAGGGCATTCTGGTTCGCACAATGCGCAGTCGATGCACTCATCCGGGTGAATCACCAGGAAGTTCGGGCCTTCGTAAAAGCAGTCCACCGGACAGACTTCTACGCAGTCGGTGTACTTGCACTTGATGCAGTTGTCGGTGACGACGAAGGTCATTTCTAATTTTCTCCTCAGGCGGCGGCAGCGGAGCCCCTTCTTGTTGGGGTCGCCAGGTTTGGGAGCGATAGTCTGCAGGCCAGGCTATTAGCCTGCAGCATCCCAAACCGCGCGAGATTCTAACAGCTTGCAGGCAAGTGCGTTAGATCCGTGTCTTTAGTGTATAGAGCATTTCTAACGCGCGACGCGGTGTCATGTCATCCAGATCCAGTTTGGCCAGTTCATCCAGCACCGGATGCGGCAGGCTGGCGAACATATCGCTCTGCTGCGGCGCGGCCGGTTTGCCTCTGGTTGGTTTCGGAACTTCATGGGGCAGGGCAGTCGCTTCCAGTCGGCCCAGGTGCTCGCGAGCACGCACGATCACTTCACTCGGCACACCGGCCAACTGCGCAACTGCCAGGCCGTAGCTCTGGCTGGCAGGCCCGGGCAGCACGTGGTGCAGGAACACGATGCGCTCGTTGTGCTCGGTGGCATTAAGGTGAACGTTGGCCACCAGCGGCTGGGCTTCCGGTAACACCGTCAGCTCAAAGTAGTGGGTGGCAAACAGCGTGTAAGCCCGCAGATGCGCCAGGCGTTCGGCGGCAGCCCAGGCCAGGGACAGGCCATCGAAGGTGCTGGTGCCGCGACCGACTTCGTCCATCAGTACCAAGCTACGTTCGGTGGCGTTGTGCAGAATGTTCGCGGTTTCGCTCATTTCGACCATGAAAGTCGATCGCCCGCCCGCCAGGTCATCGCTGGAACCGATCCGGGTGAAGATCCGGTCCACCAGAGACAATTCGCAACTGGCTGCCGGCACGAAACTGCCAATGTGCGCCAGCAGCACGATCAACGCGGTCTGGCGCATGTAGGTGGATTTACCGCCCATGTTCGGACCGGTGATCACCAGCATGCGCGTGTTGTCGTCGAGGCTTAGGTCGTTGGCCACGAACGGCGTGGTCAGCACTTGCTCGACCACCGGGTGGCGACCCTGGGAGATGCGCATGCACGGCTCGTCAACGAAGCGCGGGCAGTTCAGGTCGAGGTTCAGCGCACGTTCGGCAAGGTTGCTCAGCACGTCCAGCTCGGCCAGTGCCGCGGCGGTGTCTTGCAACGGCGGCAATTGGGCGATCAGGTCTTCGAGCAGTGCTTCGTACAGCATCTTCTCGCGGGCCAGTGCGCGGCTCTTGGCTGACAACGCCTTGTCCTCGAACGCTTTCAGTTCCGGCGTGATGAAGCGCTCGGCACCTTTGAGCGTCTGGCGGCGGATGTAGTCGGCCGGGGCCGATTCAGCCTGCTTGCTCGGCAACTCGATGAAGTAACCGTGAATGCGGTTGTAGCCGACCTTCAGGTGCGACAGGCCGGTGCGAGCCTTCTCCCGTGCTTCCAGGTCGATCAGGAACTGCCCGGCGTTTTCGCTGAGCGATTGCAGGTCGTCCAACTCGGCGTCGTAACCGGTTTTCAACACGCCGCCGTCACGGATCACCGCCGGCGGGTTGTCGATGATGGCTTTTTCCAGCAGCGCCGCAAGTTCCGGGTAGGTGCTGGTGGTCTTCGCCAGTTGAATGATGTGCGGCGCTTCCAGTTCAGTCATGGCCACTTGCAATTCTGGCAATGCACCGAGCGCATCGCGCAGGCGAGCCAAGTCGCGAGGACGGGCATTGCGCAGGCCGATCCGCGCCAGAATCCGCTCGATGTCACCGATTTCCTTGAGCTGCGGTTGCAGTTTTTCGAAACGGTAACCGTCGAGCAGGCAGGTGATCGAGGTCTGTCGCGCCAGCAATACGGTCAGATCCCGCAGCGGACGGTTCAGCCAGCGGGTCAGCAGGCGGCTGCCCATGGCGGTCTGGCAGCGGTCTACCACCGACTGCAACGTGTTGTCGCGGCCTCCGGCCAGGTTGGTGTCCAGTTCCAGGTTGCGACGGCTCGCGCCGTCCAGCACCACGGTGTCATCCAGGCGTTCATGGCGCAGGCTGCGCAAATGGGGCAGGGCGGTGCGCTGGGTTTCCTTGGCGTAGCTGAGCAGGCAACCGGCGGCGCCGATGGCCAGGGTCAGGTTCTCGCAACCGAAGCCTTTCAGGTCCTGGGTGGAGAATTGCTGGCAAAGGCTTTTCAGTGCCGAGTCGCGTTCGAAATCCCACGGCGCACGGCGACGAACCCCGCGACGTTTTTCCGCCGGCAGGTCCTTTGGCCAGTCATCGGGAATCATCAGCTCCACCGGATTGACCCGCTCCAGCTCCGCCAGCAGGTTTTCCCAGCCCTTTATTTCCAGCACGGTGAAGTTGCCGCTGGTGATGTCCAGCACCGCCAGACCGAACAGACGTTCGTCACCCAACACCGCCGCGATCAGGTTGTCCCGGCGCTCATCCAGCAGCGCTTCATCACTGACCGTGCCCGGCGTGATGATCCGCACCACCTGACGATCCACCGGCCCCTTGCTGGTGGCCGGATCGCCGACCTGTTCACAGATCACCACTGACTCGCCGAGCTTCACCAGTTTCGCCAGGTAGCCTTCGGCCGCGTGGTAAGGAATCCCACACATCGGAATCGCCTGACCGGCCGACTGCCCACGGGCCGTCAGGGTGATGTCCAGCAACTTGGCGGCCTTCTTCGCGTCTTCATAGAAGATCTCGTAGAAGTCGCCCATGCGGTAGAACATCAGCTGGTCGGGGTGCTGGTTCTTCAGGCGCCAGTATTGCTGCATCATTGGCGTGTGGGAGGACAGATCGGACAGTGCTTTATTCATCGGATATCAGGCAAATTCGTTGAAAGGTGTAGGGCAAAGGAGGGACATCAGCCCGGCTTTTCCGCGATGGGCGCAAGGTTAACATGAGCGGTCTGCCGGACGCAGGCATGAAAGCCCTGCCGCACATTTCCAATATTTATGCATGATTTATGCGAATCAGCATTTGTCTTCCGAAAAAAGTTCAAGCACTATGCCCGTTATGCAAAAACGCAATGTTTCTACCGTCTTAAGAGCGCTGCTCGATCAGCACGGGATCTCCCCCACGGAGCTTCACCGTCGCACCGGCGTGCCTCAATCCACTCTCTCGCGAATCCTCAGCGGGAAGATCGTCGACCCTTCGGATAAACACATTTCGAAGATCGCCGAGTACTTCGCTGTGAGCACCGATCAGTTGCGCGGGCGTGCGGATGTCGCTGCCACCGGCAATGCCGGGCGCGATCAATTGCATTCCGAACTCAAGGACATAAGTCTGTGGGACGACGACACGCCCGTCGATGATGACGAGGTGTCGGTCCCCTTTCTTCGCGAGGTTGAATTGGCTGCTGGATCAGGAAGATTCGTTATCGAAGAAAGCGAACGCTCTAGCCTGCGCTTCGGCAAGCGCAGCTTGCGCCATAACGGTGTGCAATTCGATCAGGCCAAATGCGTGACCGTGCGCGGCAACAGTATGCTGCCGGTGCTGCGCGATGGCGCCACCGTTGGCGTGAATGCGGGCAAGTGCGGGATTGGCGACATCATTGATGGCGACTTGTATGCCATCAATCACAATGGCCAATTGCGGGTGAAACAGCTTTATCGCTTGCCGACCGGTATTCGCCTGCGCAGCTTCAATCGGGATGAACACCCGGACGAGGACTACACCTTTCAGGAAGTCCAGGAAGAGCAAATCGTCATCCTCGGTCACGTCTTCTGGTGGGGCATGTACGCCCGTTAACCTCACCGCCCTGCAATAAAACCCGCCACCGAGCGGGTTTTTTTTCGCCTGCCACAAACCGTCAGCGCCTTTGTTTGCAGGGCTTTCATGCGCCAGTGCATTTATAACGCATAAATAAATGCATTTACGCATTGACTGTATATGCATCCATGCATATTCTTTGTCTCAAGCCGCTCAACAAAGCAGCTCGAAACGAAGCTCTTTAGTTCCACCACAAAAGGCAGCGATGAACCGGCCTCAACGGTTCAGAGGGTTGGCAACTGACCCGGGTGTGCAGCGTAAAGCACCAGAAGCAGTTATCCGGCGGGCAGGGACCGCGGTCGGAAAAACAATCTGAATGGACTCGTACCGCGCCAGTAGCGCCGAAAAGTCAGCAGGACCGCATTACTGAAAAGCCCGGAACGCTCCGGGCTTTTTGGAATGCCTACCTTCAACACCCCAAGAGACACCGTTTGAAAGAACCACACATCACTCATCAATCACCCCGGGAGGCGTGACATGACAAACGAGCAACAAGCGTTGCTGGACATGCCGATCTGGCTTGTCATCGTGCTCGCCCTGGTGGGCGGGGTGTCCGGCGAAATGTGGCGCGCCGACAAGGACGGCGCCCGCGGCTGGTCACTGCTGCGGCGTCTGGCCTTGCGCTCCGGGGCCTGCGTGATCTGCGGGGTCTCGGCCATCATGCTGCTGTATGCCGCCGGCGTGTCGATCTGGGCCGCTTGCGCATTTGGCTGCCTAACGGCGATGGCCGGGGCGGACGTGGCCATTGGTCTCTATGAGCGCTGGGCGGCCAAGCGGATTGGCGTTTGCGAAGTGCCGCCGCGCGATTCTCGCCAGGATCACTGAAACCCAAGACCAATGGATTGGCGAGCAGCGGTGCCGACCGGCATCCGCCCCGCAAGGACGCGGGTTTCCCATGGCCAGTACCTTTGAATCAAACCCGCCCTCAGCGGGTTTTTAATGCCCGGTGAAAACCCATGAAAATCACTCCACTGATTTCGCAACTGCGTGATCACTGCCCAACCCTCGCCAATCGCGTGGCCGCCGGCATCGACCTCACCACACTGCAAGCCGACAACCCACTGCAAACCCCTTGCGCCTACGTCGTACCGATCGCCGATCTGGCGAGCAAAAGCGTGGCGCAGAACCTGAACCTGCAACCGATCCGCGACAACTTTGAAGTGACCCTGGTGCTCGACACCACGGACGCTACAAAAGCGCTGGATCTGATGCACGACCTGCGGGCCGAGCTGTGGCGTGCGCTGGTGGGTTTCAAGCCCGGCAGCGACTACCAGGCCATCGCGTATGACGGTGGCGAACTGGTTTCCATTAACAGCAGCCGTGCGCTGTATCGCCTGCGCTTTTTTACCGAGTTCCAGCTCGGCCGCAATCTGCCTGGTCAGCCTGCGGAGAGCTGGCACGAACGTGAACTGGACGGCTTGTCGTCCTTTACCGGGGTCACGGTGCGGGTCGATGCGATCGATCCGGCGGACCCCAATCTGAAACGCCCGGGGCCCGACGGGCGCCTGGAACTGACTTTCTCTGGAGACGTAACCCCATGAGCAAACGCATCACCGTGCTGCCGGCCCCAGGCCGTGCCGTGCCCGACCCGGAAGCGGGCGATCTGTTGCCCCTCGAGGGCCGTGAAGTGCCGGACAACGCCTGGTGGCGTCGACGTCTGGCTGATGGCGATATCACTACCAAAGCCGTGAAAGCGGCAAAACCACAGGGAGCCCAATAATGGCGATCGGATTCAGCAACATCCCCGCGGACATTCGTGTTCCGCTGTTCTACGCCGAGATGGATAACTCGACGGCCAATAGCGCATCCTCGGCCATGCGCCGTCTGATCGTCGCCCAGGTCAACGACAACATTGCGCCGGCCGACGTCGGCAAGCTGGTGCTGGTGTCCAGCGTGGCGCTGGCCAAAAGCGTCGGTGGCCAAGGCTCGATGCTGGCCTCTATGTACGAGACGTTTCGCAAGACCGATCCGGTCGGCGAGATCTGGTGTCTGCCGCTGCACAACACAGAAGGCAGCATTGCCAAAGGCGTGCTGACCCTGACTGGCGCGGCCACCCAAAGCGGTGTGCTCAACCTCTATGTGGGTGGCGTTCGCGTTCAAGCGGCCATCGTCAACGGCGCGACGGCGACTCAAGCGGCAACGACGCTGGCGCTGAAAATCAACGCAGCTGCCGATCTGCCGGTCACCGCCGCTGCGGCTGAAGGTGTCGTGACCCTGAGTGCCAAGTGGACCGGCGACAGCGGCAACGACATCAGCCTGCAATTCAATCGCCTGGGCAAGAGCAATGGCGAAGAAACGCCGGCCGGCCTGACCTCGGCAATCACCGCCATGACCGGCGGCGCCGGGGTCCCGGATCAGGTTGGAGCCGTGGCAGCGCTGGGCGATGAGCCGTTCGAGTTCATCTGCATGCCGTGGTCGGACCTGTCGACCCTCAACACCTGGCAAGCCGTCATGGATGACAGCACCGGTCGTTGGTCCTGGGCCAAGCAATTGTTCGGTCACGTCTACAGCGCCAAGCGCGGCACTATCGGAACACTGGTTGCCGCTGGTCAGGCGCGTAACGATCAGCACATGACCATTCAGGCGCTGGAACCGGGCGTACCGCAACCGTTCTGGGTTCAGGCCGCTGCACTGGCTGCACGCACGTCGGTGTTCATCTCCGCCGATGCCAGTCGTCCGACTCAAAGCGGTAGCCTGCCAGGTCTCGATCCGGCTCCGGCGAGCGAACGTTTTACCCTGACTGAGCGTCAGTCGCTGCTGAACTACGGCATCGCCACTGCCTACTACGAAGGCGGCTACGTGCGCATTCAGCGCTCGATCACCACCTACCAGAAGAATGCCTACGGCCAAGCCGACAATTCCTACCTGGACAGCGAAACCATGCACCAGTCGGCGTTCATTGTGCGGCGCCTGCAAAGCGTGATTACCAGCAAGTACGGTCGCCACAAACTGGCTTCCGACGGCACCCGTTTCGGCGCCGGCCAGCCGATTGTGACCCCGAGCACTATTCGCGGTGAGCTGATTGCCCAGTACGCCAAGCTCGAACTGGAAGGCCACGTCGAAAACGCCGAGCTGTTCGCCCAGCACCTGATCGTCGAGCGCGACGTGCAGGACCCGAGCCGGGTCAACGTGCTGTTCCCGCCGGATTACATCAACGGCTTGCGCGTGTTCGCGCTGCTCAACCAATTCCGTCTGCAGTACGACGACGCGGCGTGATCGCTGCCGTTCTCTGACTGTAAAGACTGTGTGATTTCAGCCCACCGCGCGTGGGCTTTTTATTTGAAGGGAGAAACACCATGGGTCAACTGATTGCAGGCACCTGCTACGTCAAAGTGGACGGCGCTCAACTGACCATCAACGGCGGCTGCGAAGCGCCTCTGATGGCGGTGAAACGGGAAACCGTCGTACCCGGCTTCTACAAGGAAACCGATATCGCACCGTCGTTTAAAGTCACAGCGCTGCACACCGCGGACTTCCCGCTCAAACAGCTGGTAGCCGGTTCCGACATGACCGTCACCTGCGAGTTCAGCAACGGCAAAGTCTACGTGCTGGCCGGTGCCTATCTGGTTGAAGAGCCAGCCTCCAAGGGCGATGACGCCACCATCGAACTGAAATTCGAAGGCATCAAGGGGACCTGGCAATGAGCGGCGCCGTGAAGCTTCAGGTTGCGATCGAAGCTCACGGCGAGCCCTTGACCGAACTCAACCTGCGCCGTCCGACGGTGCAGGAAGTTCGAGCGATAAAGGCGCTGCCGTACAAGATCGACAAGAGCGAAGAAGTGAGCCTGGACATGGACGTCGCGGCCAAATACATCGCGATCTGCGCCGGCATCCCGCCGTCGTCGGTCAACCAGTTGGACCTGGCTGACCTCAACGCGCTGAGCTGGGCCGTCGCCAGTTTTTTCATGAGTGCGGCGTCGGCGCCATCACCGACCTGATCGCAGTCGCCTATGACCTGGCCTGGTTCTGGAAGGTTGACCCCGAACAGATGATGGCCAGGCCACTGGATGTGCTCCGCGAATCGCTGGAGCACGCGCAACGGATCAATGCGATGCAGCAGGTGCAGTGATGGCGAATACACAGATAAACATGAGCCAGACGAATATCCAGGCCACGGTGAACATGATCGTGGTGATGCAGGGCGCCAAGAAACTGGACGCCGAGCTGAAGGGCATTCGTGGCAAGGTCGCATCGTTTAAAAAGAGCATGGAGGACAGCGGTCTCAAGCCGCTGGATCTCTCTGGATTTATCTCCGGCGGCGGTTTGCTGAAGCCGTTTCAGGACAGCATCAAAAAAGCGATCGCGTTTCAGGATGAGTTGGCGAAAAAGGCCAGCAGTCTCAAAGGGCTCAAAGTCCCCAAAGTCGGCCTCGGGGAAACGTCCGCCAACCTCGCCAAATTCAACAAGGCGCTGGATGACATTTCGTTGAAAGTCGGCCAGGCATTGCTCCCGGCCCTCAACAGCATCGTCACTGCGCTCGCGCCGGTAATGACCTCTATCGGCCAGTTTGTGGCGGCCAACCCTTATCTGGTGGAAGGATTGGCCGCCGCCGCGGTGGCTTTCACCGTTGTCACGGTGGCAGCGATGGGCCTGGCCACGGTGATGGGCATTTTGACCTCGCCGATTGGCTTGATTGCCGCTGCTGTCGCGGCGGTCGTCGCGGTCCTCGTTATCGGCGCCCGATTGATAATGGACAACTGGCAGCCGATTTCAGGATTTTTCACCGGGCTCTGGCAAGGCATTTCAAGTGAGTCCGACGCTGCGATTACCCGGGTCAAGGCACTGTTCGACTGGAAGCCGGGTGAAGTTGTGAAGAAATATTGGAATGAAGCGGGCGACTATATGTCCGGCGCCATAGACAGGGGTGGCGCCTTCACCCGCAAGTCACTGGATGAGGTGAAGTCTGCCTTCTTCGAAGCCGGTATCAGCGTCACCACCACGGTTGCCGGATGGCTGGGCACAATCAAACCCTACTTTGACTGGTCGCCAAAAGAGCAGGTCGACAAGGCGATTGGGGCGGTCGTTCGTATTTACAACGATGTCGGTAACAACTTGATCAACACAGTTGCCGGATGGCTGGACACACTCAAATCGTACTTCGACTGGTCGCCAAAAGGGCAAATCGACAAGGCGATGAGCGCGGTCGTCGGCGTCTATACCGATGTCTTTGACGGCATTACCGCTCGTGTCGTTGCGGGGCTGGAAACCCTCAAGTCAGTGTTCACCTGGTCGCCCAAGGCGCTCATCGAAGAAACCTGGCAACCGGTGGCGGGTGTTTTCACTGCGCTATGGGACGTCATCTGGGCACTGAGCGCGCCGGTGGCGGACCGTCTCAAAGGTTTGTTCGATTGGTCGGCGCAGGAACGGGTCCGCGTTTGCTGGGAAGGCGTGGAAGGTTTTTTTGCCGGTTTGTGGGAATCCTTGACTGGCCCGCTACAGACAGTAAAAGACCTGTTCCAGTCGCTATTCGGTTGGTCGCCCAAGGACCAGTTCACAGCAAACTGGGAACCCCTGTTGGGTTGGTTCAGCGATTTGTCGGCGAAACTACAGGCTGTGATAGGGCCAATCAGAGCGCTGCTGGATGGCAACCTTTCCGGTTTTGTCGCGACAATCACCGGCAACGTTGACAGTGTCACCGAGCAGAGTGGCAAGCCAGGTGCTGACGGCGAAAATGGCCTGGCGCCTTCGTTCTTCCGCAAGAACACGCCGGCCCCGCAAACGACTTCAGTGTCGTCCGGCAGTCTCCCCCAACACTCCAGCGCCCTGATCCAGCAAACCGCTACCAACAACCGCACGCAACTCGAAGGCGGCCTGACCGTGCGCTTCGAAAATGCGCCGGCGGGCATGCGCACCGATCAACCACAAACCAATCAACCGGCGCTGGCGCTCACTTCGCGCATCGGCTACCGCTCACTTTCACTTGGAGGTTCCAATGAGCTGGCGTGATCGTTTGATGCCGGCGTCCTTTCGGGGTGTCGGATTCTGGGTTGATCAGGCGAAATCCCCGGTCGGCCAAAAAGGCCAGTTGCACGAGTATCCGCAGCGAGACCTGCCGTACTTCGAAGGCCTTGGCCAACAGGCGAAGATTCACGATCTGACGGCGTTCATCGTCGGCCCCGATTGCCTGGAGCAGCGCGACAAGTTGCTCAAGGCGCTGGAGCAGGGCAGTGGCGAGCTGGTCCATCCGTGGCTCGGACGGCTACAGGTCAAGGTCGGCGAATGCGACATGACCCACACCCGCCAGGACGGCGGGTTGGTGACGTTTGCCCTGAAGTTCTACCCGGATGTGCCGGTGCCGTTTCCGGTCGCGGCGATCAGTACACAGAAACTGTTGCTGGCGTCCGCGGACACTTTCCTGGGCTCGGCGGTGGCGCGCTTCGAAGATGCCATGAGCCTGATCCAGGCGGCGCGGATTGGCATTGCCGACCTGCGCAACAGCATCAAGGACATCTACGGGGTGATCCAGCAACAGCTGCAACCGTTGATCGACCAATACCGCCAGATCAGCGACCTGGTCAAAGCCGTGAAGGAATTGCCCAAGGAAGTAGCGGCGGAGTTCAAGGCGTTGCTCGGCGACATCAAGGAGCTCAAGGACTTCGCTCGTGAGGGGTATCGTGGCGTGATTGCCAACGTCTCCCAGCAGGTCGAAGCGATCCGCAAGGCCGATGCACCGAAGCTGACTACCGGCAAAGACACCATGGCCGCGGCTCAGGCACTGACCAACCTGGTGCAGGATGCCTTGGTGGTGCAGGCCGCCAAATGGGTGGCCTTGTTGCCGATTGCGACGTTGCCGGTGAAGGTTTCTCCGTCACCGCTGGATCTGCAGGTAGAGCAGCCGGTCACCCGCCCGGAGGTGCCGGTGATTGATGATGTGCAAAGGGCGCTCAAGGAAATTGAAGAGGCGATCAAACTGGTCGAGGACAAGGCCAATCCTGCGCACTATCAGGCCGCGGCTGATCTGCGCCAGAAGCTGAAAGCGCACCTCAAGGCCGTTGCATCGTCTGGCATCAGGCTGGTGAGCAAGTCTTTTCAGGACAGCCTGCCGGCGCTGGTTGCGATCTACAGACAGGTGGCTGACGCCACTCGGGTCCTGGAAGTGACTCAGCGCAACGGCATTGTCCACCCAGGCTTTCTCCCGCCGCGCGAACTCAAGATCTCCGGGGAGTAGCCATGAACGAGCAGGATAACCGCGTCACGCTGACCGTCGACAATCTGGAATACGGCGGGTGGAAAAGCGTAGAAATCACGGCGGACCTGGAGCGTCAGTTCCGCACCTTCAAACTCGACATCACCTGGCAATGGCCGGGGCAGACCGAGGTGCGCCGGATTCAGCCCGGCGCACCCTGCGAAGTGCGCATCGGCAGTGATCTGGTGCTGACTGGTTATGTGTTCAAGGCACCCATCAGCTATGACGGGCAACGCATCAGCCTGAGCATTGAAGGCAGCTCAAAGACCCAGGACCTGGTGGATTGTGCCGCGACCAATAAACCCAACCAGTGGCACCAGCAATCGCTGCTGCGAATCGTGCAAGACCTGGTCTCGACCTACGGCGGTTATGTCGTCAGTGAAATCCCAGAAACGGCTCGGCGAGACAGTCACACCATTGTGCCCGGCGAGACGGTTTTCCAGTCCATCGACCGATTGCTGTCGTTGTTCCGAGTGTTTTCCACCGATGATGCGCAAGGCCGGGTCGTGCTCGCACGGCCGGGCAGCGGTGGGCGTGCCAGTGAAGCGCTGGAGTTGGGCAAGAACATTCTCTCGGCCAACGCGCCGACGGACTACAGCCAGGTGTTTTCCGAATACCGGGTGATTGGCCAGCAGAAGGGTGACGACAAGAAAAGCGGGGCGGCGGTCAGCGAGGTCGAGGCGGTTTCCACGGACCTTGGCTTCAAGCGACGGCGAACCACGGTGATCAATGAAGGCATGCAGATCACCCCAGAACTGGCCCTGCAAAGGGCCAACTGGGAAAGCGCCACCCGTATGGGCAAGGCCCTGACCACGACCTATCAAGTGCAAGGCTGGCGGCAAGCGAACGGCGATTTGTGGCGACATAACACACTGGTGCGGGTCAAGGATCCGGTGTTGGAAGTGGATGGCGACATGCTGATTTCCAAGGTCACTTACTCGCTTTCGCAGCAGGGCTCAATCACAACCCTGCAAGTCGCGCCACCTCACACGTTCGACGCCAACCCCGCGCCGCCCAAGAAAGCCTGAACTTGGCGCCGGATCTTCCGTGCGTCCCATTCTGTGAATGATCGCGTTCGGGCCGATTATCCGAAGGAAACCCAATGAGCCTACTGACACGCCTCCTGGCGCGCGGCACCGTCGTGCTCGCCAACTCGGCCACCAAGCTTCAATCGCTGCAAATGCGCCTCACCGCCGGCGAAGTGAACGACGACATGGAGCACTTTGAACCCTACGGTTTCACCAGCAACCCGCTGGCCGGCGCCGAAGGTATCGCCACGTTTCTGGGCGGTGACCGTTCCCACGCCATCGTGTTGGTGGTCGCCGACCGTCGCTATCGCCTCAAGGCCCTGGCCCAGGGCGAAGTGGCGATCTACACCGACGAGGGCGACAAGATCCACTTCAAGCGCGGGCGGGTCATCGACATCGAAACCGCGACCCTGAACATCCGCGCCAGTACCGCCGTAAACATCGACACGCCGGTGATCAATCAGACGGGCAAGGTCGTCTCCACTGGCGATCAGATTGCCGGCGGCATCAGCCAGATCAAGCACGTGCACGTCGGCGTGCAGGCGGGCAACGGCCAGACCGGTGTACCGGCAGGAGGGCAGTGATGTTCATCAGTCAGAACCTCCACGCCGCGCTGACCCGTTCAGTGCTGATCAGCCTGTTCACCTGGCGCCGCGCCGCCGATGACGATGCCCTCGATGACGAAGAACGTTTCGGCTGGTGGGGCGACACCTTTCCGACAGTGGCGGACGACCGGATCGGCTCGCGGCTGTGGCTGCTGCGCCGGGTCAAGTTGACCCGCCAGACCCAGATGGACGCCGAGTTCTATGCCCGTGAAGCCTTGCAATGGCTGCTCGATGACGGCCATTGCAGCGCCATCGACATCATCAGCGAACGCCTCGACGCCCAGCGCCTGAGCCTGCGCACGGTCCTGACCCTGGCCGACGGCGAGCGCCTGGACATCAATCCTGATAACAGTTGGCAGGTGATTTATGCCGTTTGAAACTCCTTCGCTGCCGGTGCTGATCAAACGCGCCCAAAGCGACCTGGCCAGCGATTCGCTGCGCCAGTCCGATGCGCAAGTGCTGGCCCGAACCCTCGGCGGCGCGGCTTATGGTCTGTATGGCTACCTTGACTGGATTGCCGAGCAGATTCTGCCAGACAAAGCCGATGAGTCGACGCTGGAACGGATCGCCGCATTGCGCCTGAACCAGCCACGTAAAGCGGCGCAAGCGGCGACGGGCAGTGTCAGTTTTACCGCCAGCGCCGGTGCTGTGCTGGACGTCGACACGTTGCTGCAATCGAGCGACGGTCGCACGTATAAAGTCACCGCTTCACGCACCACCAGCAATGGCCTCAACAGCACGACCATCGCAGCGCTCGACGCTGGCAGCCTGGGCAATGCCGACGCCGGCCTGACGCTGATTCCGGTGCAGCCGATTCTGGGCATTGTCGGCAGCAGCTTCACTGTTGAGGCTCCGGGATTGATCGGTGGTGTCGCGCAGGAAAGTCTGGAGTCCCTGCGGTCCAGGGTGATCAGTTCCTATCGCATCATCCCCCATGGTGGTTCGGCGCAAGATTACGAAACCTGGGCGCTGGAATTTCCCGGGGTCACCCGTGCCTGGTGCCGCGGCAGTTACCTGGGCCCAGGCACCGTTGGCTTGTTCATCATGCGCGATGACGATCCACAACCGTTGCCCACCCCCGTGCAACTGGCTGAAGTCCAGGCCTACATCGAACCGCTGCGCCCGGTTACCGCCGAGTTGCACGTGTTGCCACCGGTACAAAAGCCAGTCACCTATCAACTGAGTCTGACGCCCGATACCAGCGCTGTCCGCGCCGCTGTCGAGGCGCAACTGCGCGATCTGCACAACCGCGAAGCCGGCCTGGGTGACACCTTGCTGATCAGCCACATCCGTGAAGCGATCAGCAGCGCCACGGGTGAAAGCGATCATGTACTGGCCAGTCCGTCAGCCAATGTGCAAGCCGCCGTCAACCAGTTGCTGACCTTCGGGGGTTGCGTATGGCAGTGATCAGAACCGCCGCGCAGTACCAGGCGCAACTGCGCAGTTTGCTGCCCAGCGGCCCGGCCTGGGATCCCGAACGAGTGCCGGAACTCGAGGAGGTCCTCGAAGGCGTGTCTCAGGAACTGGCTCGCCTCGACGCTCGCGCCGCCGACCTGCTCAACGAGATGGACCCGGCAGGCGTCAGCGAACTGGTGCCGGACTGGGAGCGAGTGATGAACCTGCCCGACCCGTGTCTTGGCGCCACGCCGCTGTTCGACGACCGACGACTTGCCGTGCGCCGCCGACTGCTCGCGGTCGGCAGTCAGGCCGTCAGCTACTACATCGAGATCGCCCGCACTCAAGGCTACCCGAACGCGACCATCACCGAACACGAAGCCCCGCGGATGGGGCGCGCACGATTCGGTGCGGCGCATTTTGGCACATGGCAGGTGCAGTTCATGTGGACGCTCAACACTGGCGGGCGTTTGTTGCTCGGTCGACGTTTCGGTGCCAGTTACTGGGGCGAACGCTTCGGCATGAACCCGGGTTCAGCCCTGGAATGCCTGATCCACCGCAGTGCCCCGGCGCATACCAAGGTGCACATCAATTATGACTAGGAAGTAGAGAGATGGATTTTCCAACGAAAGTGCCCAGCGCCGGGTTGGTGGACGGCAAGTTTATCGATGAGAACCCGATGACCGGGACGCCGGGGTCACTGATTCCGGCAAGCTGGGGCAATGGGGTGACGCAGGAAATTGTGAACGTGATTAAGGCCGGAGATTTGACACCGGACGAGACGAAGTATGACCAATTGCTGCAAGCCATTCAGAGCGTTTCGGCCAAGGGCTGGAATCTCGATTCAGCGTTGCCGATTGGCTCGCTGCCGACACCCACTGTGGCTACAGCTGACGGGCGTCTGTCGGTGACTCCGATGGCGGTGTCTACCAGCGGCGGGAAAGTGTCAATTCCGGCCGGGGTGTTGGTCAGCCTGGGCCAGGAAGTGGTGGCGGGGCAGTTGGGACGGTTACGCACGTTTACCACCCAGGCCTGGAGCAGTGCGGAGATGTTGCCGAATGCCTGGTATTTCTTGAGGGCTCAGGTGGTGGGGGGTGTGCTCAAGTTCTATACCCAGCGCGGCAGTCTGTATGACCTTGCCCCCGCTTCCTTGAAAGGCACGCCAGATGGGGCGGGGGGAGGCGGTTTTCAATCGACTCCGCTGGACATGTGTCTCGCCTGGATCATTAGCAGCACACCTGGATCGGTGCCGTCAGTGTTCCCTATTTACAACCGTTCGAGACTCACTTGGACGCAAACCGTAAATGGCACAGGCGCCATTTATCTACCTCTCGATCCCCATGCGCGTTCGGCACGCCTGATCGTCGGTAACCCGACGCCCTCGTCGACGGATATCTCCGGTGTAGCTTTTGCGCTGTCGGGTTGGGTGGGTGGCAACTACTGCTTTCTCTCACCGGCGCTGACGACCAGCTCCAACCATGACGGCGGTTGGACAACACCGCTGCCGTGTACGATTTTCACCAATAACTTTGTCAACGATGTAACGGTTACCACCCTGACCGCCAGTTTTGACCATTCGCAATTACGCTCGTTGTGGCAGTCCTACCAGGCGGAACACACATTGGGTTCGACCAGTGCCGTCAGCGATGAACTGTTGTTCAGCATGGGCATCAAGAACCATCCCGTGACTGACTATGTTTCGGGTATCGCGGTCAATTTCAGTGCCGCCGTCAATATCAGTTTTTCTTGGGAGCTGATTCGATGAACGTTATTCAAGAGCTTCATCAATTCGAGGACGGACTTCGTCCCCCACAACCTTCTGTTGCGCACGCATGGGATGGAGAAAAGTGGGTGCCGGATGCTTCGAAAGTCGCGCTAATGGAACAGCTGAACATCGAACGCCTGTGCGCCAGAGTTGATGCGGCGGCGGACTATGCGCGCAATGCTCTGGCCGGTGATCCGCTCAAGGCCATGGAATACGCACAAGCCGCTGCCGAGGCTCAGGCTTACATAGACGAAGGCTATCCGAAAAAAGCGGTGCCCCTCTCGGTGTCTGCCTGGGTCGTCAAAGGACGTACCGCCAGGCAGGCGGTAGATCAGATCATTGCCAAGGCAGCTCGATTCAAGGAGGGGCTGCTGACACTTCGAACCCTTCGTTTGAAAGCGAAAGAACAAATCAAAGTTCATATCGCCAAGGGTAAAACCGATCTCGCCAATCAAGTCAGTGAAGACGCGATTGCCGCAATACGTGCTGTGGCGAACGACCTCGCTGGCTAATCCATTCGAAATATCCGCTGTACCCAACGCCCACACTTCCGTGGGTGTTTTTGTTTTTTTCAAACATGACCTGCATTGCCGTTGTGCCATGGCCATGCAGGACTTTATTAAAGGGAGCAGAACGATGGATTATCCAAAAAGCATCCCCAGTGTCGGATTGGTGGCCGGCCGGTTTGTCGATGAAAACCCGGTGGCCGGTACGCCGGGATCTTTGATTCCGGCGGTGTGGGGCAACGCAGTTACGCAAGAGATTCTGGGTGTTGTGGCCGGGGCCGGAATGGCCGCGTCGGAAGCGGACAACGGTCAGTTGCTCAAGGCGATCCAGGCGATTATCGGCGTGACCAGTCCGATGCGCTCGGTGGTCACCCGATTGGCTGCATCGAAAATGCTGGTGCCAGAAGAACTTGGTCTGGTGTTGATTGACGCCAGCTCCGCAGCCGCCACTATCACGCTTGCGCCGGCCAACGTTGCCATGGGCATTCGCGACGTCATTGTGCGACGCGTGGACAACAGCGGCAACCGACTGGTTATCCAGGCTGCCGGCACTGATCGCATCAGATTTCACACCCATTTATCTGCGACCGGTTACACGTTCCTGGTGTTGATGGGCGGCGGCGACTGGTGGCATTTGCGCAGCGATGGCGCCGGTAGTTGGTGGCCTGTGGGGCGGTTTGACAATACCCCTTTGGGTCGACCGTTTTTCGAAACCACCACGTTGCTCAGCCCCGGTGGCTATGGGGCGCTCAACGGTACGGTCATGAACCGTGCGCAATGGCCTTGGTTGTGGGATCACGCCCAACAATCGGGAATGCTTGGCACCGAGGCTGCGCGAGTGGGCAACGAAGGCAAGTGGACCAGTGGTGATGGTGCGTTGACGTTTCGTGGTCCTGAAAACCGCGGGGAGTTCTTGAGGGTTCTGGACGAAGGACGTGGCGTTGATACGGATCGGGCCATGGGCGCCTTCCAGCGCGGCTCGATCCATTCCTATGCACAAGGGGCTAACGGTGGCGGTGCGGTGGGTTCGCGATGGTCCGATAGCCTGGCCGCATTTGGCGCAGATACCCGTGAGGAAATTCAGTATGTATCGGGGTTAAGCAACGGTGGTCCTATCTACCCTGCGGGCACCTCTTACCAAATGGATGCTGCCAATACCTTGCTTTTCGCCTTCAAATCCCGCCCTCGCAACATCGCCTATCCCGGCCGCATCAAACTTATCTGAGGTGTCCATGTTTAATTATCTGATTGATAACTCGGGGGCCTTGTCCGGGCCTGTCGAGTTTTTTGTGACGCCGGGTATTGGCATTCAACTTCCTGGTAATGCCGTGGAGCTTTCATTTGAATTACCTCCGGCGGAACAAGGCCGTAGCTGGGCGCTGGTCAATGATGTTCCGCGCGAAGTGATTGACCGGCGTGGCGTGGTTTATCGCAAAGAAGGTGGAGCCCGGCAGGTCTGGAATGAACTCGGGGAGTTGCCCGACACCTTTACTACTGCTCCGTGGCCGGGAGAGTTTTATATCTGGCGCGATAACACCTGGGAGTTGGACGAACAGGCGCGGTTGGCAGATTTGAGGAATCAGTTGCTGGCCAAGCGCGACGCACTGCTTGGTGACGCGGTCTTGCGCATAGCCCCTCTTCAATATGCCGAAGATATGGGTGACGCCACTCATGATGAGCAACTGGCATTGATGGAGTGGAAGCTCTACAGCGTTGAGTTGAATCGTCTTGAACGGCAAGCAACCTTTCCAGCTGAGATTGACTGGCCGCAACTTCCAGGTTCGACCGAGTGACCCCAACAGCCTCTATGCCCTACAACCAGAGTAGATAAGATGGACTATCCAAAAAGCGTAACCAGCGCGGGGCTGGTCAACGGCCAATTTGTCGATGAAAACCCGGTCGCCGGAACCCCCGGTTCCCTGATTCCTGCCACTTGGGGCAATGCCGTCACCCAGGAAATCGTCAACACCATCACAGCTGCCGGACTGATGCCTTCCGAAAATCAAACGGATCAGTTGAGCCTGGCCATTAAGGAGTTGGCGAAACTCGACCCGCAACAGAATTTTCCTGTACAGGTTTATCGCAAAAACCTGCTGATTAATGGCAACTTCGATATCTGGCAGCGCGGGACAGCCAACTTGGGACCTTATACCGGGGCCTATATTGCTGACCGTTTTCGTTGCGACTGGAACGGGAGCGCCGGGGTGAATATTTCCAGGCAGAATTTTGCACTGGGTCAGACCGAGGTCCCCAATGAACCCCGTTACTTTATGCGTTGGCAGCAAATCACCGCGGGAGTTGGCGCCAGCGTACATAAGATCTCCCAGGCTATCGAATCGGTCAGGACCTTGGCGGGAAGAACCGCGACGTTGACGTTCTGGGCCAAGGCCGACACGGCGCGTCAAATCAATGTGACGATCGCACAGTATTTCGGTGCGGGCGGTAGCGTGGATACGGTGACACCGGTGGGCAGCTTTCAACTCAAGACTTCGTGGTCCCGATACAGTGCAACGATTCAAGTTCCGTCCTTGGCGGGTAAGTCATTAGGAAGTAGTGGTAATGACTTTCTCCGGCTGTCCTTCGACCTGCCTATGAATGTTTTGCAAGTCATTGACCTGGCGCAGGTTCAGTTGGAAGAGGGGCGAGTGTCAACGCCGTTCGAGCTCCGTAGCCCGGGCGATGAGTTGATGATGTGCCAGCGTTATTACGAAAAAACCTACAGTCAGGATGTGCCGCCGGGCACCGTGGCAGGTCCCTACGGTGCACTGATATCCACAGTGAAGCAGGGGCAAACAGGGTTCGCCTCGCAGCCCATGGCTCAGTGGACTTTCAAGGTTGAAAAGAGAGGTACTCCAAGTCTCAGTTTGTATACCACCACGTCAAAGGGGATTGCTGGGCAATGGCGTTCGGGAAGTGACGATATGTCATCGGCTAATGCGCGGGCGCTTGGGGTTTCGACTCGCGGCGTCTGGGTGGATAACTCCGATATCGGGTTGATCACTCAGACGTACTACATCCACGTCACCGCCGACGCCGAACTTTAAGGAGGTTTCTTATGAGCTATCAACTTACTCAAGATCCGGACACTGTCATCCGTCTGCCTGACGGGGCAACCGTTCCCCTTCATCACCGTTTCTGGGATGAATATCAGCAATGGTTGGCGAGCGGTGGTGTGCCGTTGCCTGTGATTCTGGACAGTGCTTCAGAAGCGAAACCCGAACCAGCGACTGTTGCTCGAGCCTGGCGGGATCAAGCATTGGCCGCCAGCCAATGGCTGGTCGACCGTGATCGCGATCAGCAAGCGGCGGGCACTCCGATGACCTTGAACAGCGATCAATATCATGAACTGCTGGATTACCGGCAGGATCTGCGTGACTGGCCCTCAACGGCCAACTTTCCAAAAGACTTCAGCAAACCCCTGGCGCCTGTCTGGTTAAAAACAACGGCCAATGGAACATGACCCATGTCTCTCACTTCAGCTCAGTTACAACAAATATTTCCTAACGCCCGCTCCCAAGCGGGCGTTTTCATTTCTGCCCTTAACAGCGCCATGATCCATCGAAGTATCAATACGGCGAAACGCATCGCTGCGTTCCTCGCACAAGTCGGCCATGAATCCGGGCAGTTGCAGTACGTGCGTGAATTGGGCAACAGCCAATACTTGAGCCAATACGACACCGGCACTTTGGCCTTGCGTTTGGGCAACACGCTGGAAGCCGACGGTGACGGGCAGAAATACCGCGGTCGAGGCCTGATCCAGATCACCGGTCGTGACAACTACCTCCAATGCAGCCTCGGACTGTTCGGCGATGATCGCTTGGTGTTTGTTCCGCAGCTATTGGAACAACCCCAATGGGCCGCCGAATCAGCCGCGTGGTTCTGGGAGCAAAACGGCCTCAATGAACTGGCCGACCGCGATCAGTTCAACAGCATCACCCGGCGCATAAACGGTGGGCTTAACGGTCTGCAAGATCGTCTGCAGCTGTGGGCGCGGGCGAGGGCGGTGCTATGTCAGCCTTCGGTCTGATGCCGATTTCTTACCGGGTGATCGGCCTTGTTGTGTTACTGGCAGTGCTGGCCGGCGGATCGGCGGCGCTGGCCTGGCACTTTCAGGATTGGCGCTATGGCCGGCAACTCGCGGAGCTGGCCAGGCTGCATGCCGAGGCACTGAATCAGCTGACGCTGGCCGCCGCCACGCAGCAACAGGCCGAGCAGGACAAGCGTCTGGCGCTGGAGCAGCGTCTGTCGGCCAGCGAACAAACCCATTACCGAGCGCTTAGCGATGCCCAACGTGATCAAGGTCGCCTGCGCGATCGTCTTGCCACTGCTGATGTGCGCTTGTCAGTCCTCCTCGATGCCGGCGACGTTGCCTCAGGCAATTCAGTGCCAGCCTCCGCCAGCACCCGCAGCCTGGATAATGGCGCCCCGCGAGCCCGACTTGACCCGGCGCATGCTCAACGAATTATCGCCATCACCGATGCCGGCGACAGCGGACTGATTGCCTTGCAGGCTTGCCAGGCCTATGTCAGAGCCATCGCTCGATAACATTTTGACCGATCCTGTGCCTTGCAAGCGCAATCCGCTCGTGTACGGTAGTGCTCATTCCGCTCGCTCAGGAGATGACCGTGAAAGAAATCACTCAACTGGCCGCTGAACTTGGCAGGCGCTTGCAGGTTCTGAATGCCCACGTCGCCGCAGCCGAGTCGTGTACCGGCGGCGGCATCTCAGAGGCGATCACTCGCATTCCGGGGAGTTCGGCGTGGTTCGAGGCCGGTTATGTGACGTATTCCAACCGACAGAAAACCGAGCAGTTGAACGTGCCTCCCGAATTATTCGAAACGGTCGGCGCCGTCAGTCGCGAGGTGGTCGAGGCGATGGTTCGCGGCGCTCAGGAAAAAAGTCAGGCGCATTTTGCCGTGGCGGTCAGCGGTGTGGCCGGCCCCGATGGCGGTTCGCCGAACAAACCGGTCGGCACGGTCTGGCTGGCCTGGGGCGTCGGTGAGCAGGTGTTCAGCGAGGTGCAGCACTTCGCCGGTAACCGCGATGAGGTCCGCCGACAAACGGTTAAGGCCGCGCTAGAGGGGCTGCTGCGTCATGCCGCTGGAGAAATCTCAAATCAGGGGTAGGCGATCCTGAAACGCTGTGGAATAATACTGGCTACTTATACAGGTGTTGGCCGTCAGGCCTTATTGATTACGTGAGGACTTTAATGGACGACAACAAGAAGAAAGCCTTGGCTGCGGCCCTGGGTCAGATCGAACGTCAATTCGGCAAGGGTGCCGTAATGCGTATGGGCGATCAGGACCGTCAGGCGATCCCGGCTATCTCCACTGGCTCTCTGGGTCTGGACATCGCGCTCGGCATTGGCGGTCTGCCAAAAGGTCGTATCGTTGAAATCTACGGTCCTGAATCCTCCGGTAAAACCACGCTGACGCTGTCGGTGATCGCCCAGGCTCAAAAAGCGGGCGCGACCTGCGCATTCGTCGACGCCGAACACGCCCTCGACCCTGAGTACGCCGGCAAACTGGGCGTCAACGTCGACGACCTGCTGGTTTCCCAGCCGGACACCGGCGAGCAAGCCCTGGAAATCACCGACATGCTGGTGCGTTCCAACGCGGTTGACGTGATCATCGTCGACTCCGTGGCCGCGCTGGTTCCGAAGGCTGAAATCGAAGGCGAAATGGGTGACATGCACGTGGGCCTGCAAGCCCGTCTGATGTCCCAGGCGCTGCGTAAAATCACCGGTAACATCAAGAACGCCAACTGCCTGGTAATCTTCATCAACCAGATCCGTATGAAAATCGGCGTGATGTTCGGCAGCCCGGAAACCACCACCGGTGGTAACGCGTTGAAGTTCTACGCTTCGGTTCGTCTGGATATCCGTCGTACCGGCGCGGTGAAAGAAGGTGATGAAGTCGTCGGTAGCGAAACCCGCGTCAAAGTCGTGAAGAACAAGGTGGCTTCGCCGTTCCGTCAGGCCGAGTTCCAGATTCTTTACGGCAAGGGCATCTACCTCAACGGCGAGATGATCGACCTGGGCGTGCTGCACGGTTTCGTTGAGAAGTCCGGCGCCTGGTATGCCTATGAAGGCACCAAGATCGGTCAGGGCAAGGCCAACTCGGCCAAGTTCCTGGCAGACAATCCGGAAATTGCCGCCAAGCTCGAGAAGCAACTGCGTGACAAGTTGCTGACCCCGGCGCCGGACGTCAAAGCATCGCCGGTCAAAGAGACGGCTGATGACCTGGCTGACGCTGATATCTGATTGATCCGATGACCGCCGTACTCGATACACTCGTCGCAGTGCGGCGAACCGCCATGGACCTGCTCGCACGACGCGAGCACGGTCGAGTCGAGCTGACGCGTAAACTGCGTCAGCGCGGTGCTCTCCCTGAAATGATTGACACAGCACTCGACCGTTTGACGGAAGAGGGCCTGCTGTCCGAAGCCCGTTACCTCGAAAGCTTTGTTTCCTACCGTGCTCGCTCCGGCTACGGCCCTTTGCGTATTCGTGAAGAACTGAATCAGCGCGGCCTGCAACGTAACGACATCGAACTCGCCTTGCGCGAGAGCGGTATCAATTGGCAGGAGCAACTGGAAGATACCTGGCGGCGCAAATTTGCCGGGCATCTGCCGATAGACGTTCGGGAACGTGCCAAGCAAGGGCGTTTCCTGAGTTATCGGGGATATTCCATGGAAATGATCGGCCGCTTGTTCAGCGGTCGGGGAATGGATGATTGAATAATAACGGCCCGCTATTTCGATAGCGGGCCGTTTTTTTTTGCCTCGATTTTGCCTCACGTCACCTTGGACGGCTCTCGCGTGCGCTGTTGCGCCTGGGGTTTGGAGTCGGCCCAGTTTTCCGGCAGGTTGATATAGTCCACCAATTCCCGCAGGCGGCCATGATCCCTGGCGTTGAAGTTGAAGGCCAGTCGCGCCAGATGACTGAACTGCGCTTCATCGTGCTCCTCGCCGCTATAGGCGTGCTGATGAAAGTGATCGCTCAGGCACAGGTCGGCGAACGCTTCCTGCATGTGTTCGAGCGCCTGGTCGCTGAGCTTGTGGTTCATGCGGATCACGAACTGATGCTTGAGCCAGCGACTGGAGTGGAAGTTGCCGTAGAACTGATTGATCTGCTCTACCGCTTCTTCGGCGCTGTAGACCAGGCTCACGAGCTTCATGTCGGTGGGCAGGATGTAGCGATTTTCCTCCAGTTGATGATGAATGAAATCCAGCGCGCCTTGCCAGAACTTGCCGCCCGGCGCATCCAGCAGCACTACCGGCACCAATGGGCTTTTGCCGGTCTGAATCAACGTCAACACCTCGAGTGCTTCATCCAGGGTGCCGAAACCACCTGGACACAGGACCAGCGCATCGGCTTCCTTGACGAAGAACAGTTTGCGGGTAAAAAAGAAGTGGAAGGGCAGCAGGTTGGCGGTGCCTTGAACCGTGGGGTTGGCATGCTGCTCGAAGGGCAGGGTGATATTGAACCCCAGGCTGTGTTCCAGGCCGGCACCTTCATGGGCCGCCGCCATGATGCCGCCACCGGCACCGGTGATGACCATCAGGTCCGAGCGCGCGAGCGCGGCGCCGAGTTCCCGGGCCAGGCCATACAGCGGGTGTTCGATCGGTGTGCGCGCCGAGCCGAAAACCGTGACCTTGCGTCGCCCCCTGAACTGTTCGAGCACGCGAAAGGCATGCTCCAGTTCGCGCAGGGTTTGCAGGGTGATCTTGGCGTTCCAGCGGTTGTGGTCTTCCTGGGCCATGCGCAGCACGGTCAGGATCATGTCGCGGTAAATCGGAGTGTTGGGGCTGTTGGGTGAAACCAGGTTGAGTTGCTCTTCGACCTTGCTGATGAGGTCATGGCCGCTTTCTTCGAAATGACGGCTCAGGAGGTCATTCGGTTGGTAAGGCATTCAACTTCTCCTTCTGCACAGAACCCTTGGCACCGACAAAACAGTCGTCAGCGCCGCGACACTTCATGTGTCGCTGTCTGCCCAAGCCCATGCCTGGGCGCTCCACTCGACTCGGTTCGAGTCGTCCATACAGGCTCTGTTTTTCCCTTGGATGAAAGAAACGTTCGCACAACAAGACACGCGATGGGCAGCCCCTTTCCTGCCCTGAAAAGTGATCGTGAACACTCTGAATCTAGACCCTTGCAGAGATTCTCGCTGCCTTGATCATTGCGCCGCAAAGTCTTTCCTGGCAACCGCTTATTGACGATTTGCAAGGTGAATTCACCGTTCGTCCGAACGCAAGCCGCAGGCCTCGCGCTCTGATTTACTAAGTTACAGGCATGACACGACAACTTTGCGTCAAAGGCAGGGCGCACGGTTCAAGCGGTTTAAGGATTTTTCGCTCAAAAAGGGGCGAGGTGCAGGGAGGCTGGAAGCTATGGCCAGAGTCATTCTGGAAATCGATACGCATCTGTATCGATTACTGAAGTCATCCGCCGAGACCAATCATTTGAGTCTTGAGGAGGAGTGTTGCCGGCGTCTGGAAGGCGCCGAGCGGCGTTCGCGATACTTGCAGGCGTTGGTGGCAGAACTGCGCGCCGAGGATGAACAGCGGCGCGCCAATTCCCGATGATTACTTCTTCTTGGCCGGTGCTGCTTTCGGGCAATCCGATTCCTGATAGCTGGCGGAACCGACGGAACGGTTGGTCTTCACTTCAGTGAAGTCGTAGCGCATGACTGCGCCCTTGGCCATCAGTTTACGGAACGATGGGTTGTTGCACACAGAGGCGCCCAGCTGGAAATACACGGCTTTGGGGTCGGCGCGCATCTTGTTGGCGTGGCTGCTTTGTACACTCAGGTGGTTGATCAGCGTGTTGCCTTCAACGGTGTAGCCCTGATCAAGAATGTCTTCGTTGATCGCCCGTGGAGTACCGACACTGCTTTGTGTGGCGACGTTTCGCAGTTCTCTGTTGAGATTCTGCTCACTCAAGGACGCAGCCTGAGCGCTGAAGGACGACGCCAGCAAAATGGCAGCGGTGGGAACGATAAGGCGCAGCATGAAACTCTCCTGGTTCAGTGACTGATGGTTCGACCCGTCACATGACTGTGCGTTCAGTGGCGGCGAATTATAGGGGACGAGGCCTGGACGGTACAGGCTTGCGCCGGCCGCTCTGATAAACTGCCGCCACTTTCTGACTTGCCGAGCGTTATTCGTGTCGATTTCCCCTCCGGTGCTGCCTGCGATGAGCCCTGTAACCCCAACCTTTGCTGCAAACGCCGTCGCCCGCTTGCGCGACGAGCGAGAGGAGGAGGGCATCAAGCCGATCCAGGCCCGTGGCTGGAGGGCGCCGCGTTGCCGTGCCTGCCGCGTGATCGAGAGTCACTGCCTGTGCGCCTGGCGTCCGCAGGTTGAGGCCCGCTCCGGCGTGTGCCTAATCATGACTAACAAAGAAGTGTTCAAGCCGAGCAACACCGGTTGGCTGATCGCCGATGTGGTGCGCGACAACCATGCCTTTATCTGGTCACGCACGGAAACGGATCCGCAGTTGCTGGCGTTGCTGGCCGACCCGCAATGGCAACCGTATCTGGTCTTTCCGGGTGAGTACGTCGAGCCTGAGCGAGTGACGAACACCGTCGAAGCCGATAGCACCAAGCGGCCATTGTTTATTCTGCTCGATGCGACCTGGACCGAAGCCCGGAAGATTTTCCGCAAAAGCCCTTACTTTGATCGGTTGCCGATCCTGAGCCTGTTGCCCGAGAAGCTGTCACGGTACCGGTTGCGCCGCTCGACCCGCAGCGAGCACTTGTGCACCGCCGAAGTGGCGGCACTGTGCCTTGATCTGGCGGGCGATACCGAGGCGGCCTCGGCGCTGGACGCTTATTTCGACGTGTTCAGCCAGCATTACCTTGATGCGAAACATCAGCTGGACATGAACGTGGCAACGCCGGCCCACACCGAACTGATGCCTTTCGTGCAGAACGCGGCGCCGGTGGCCTGCTGATTGTCGCCCATACTGCAAAGAACTGTACCGGCCATGCACCTTGACCACCCCGGTTTCGCTGGGCATGCTTGGCGCCGATTAGGGCGCGGCCAAAGTTTGATACGCCGTATTCTTTGCGTGATAGCCACGTAATTGGCGTTGAACGTGCCCTGCTGGTGCAGCTCCGTGGCTGTGCCTTGAGTTGTTTGAAAACAGGATCATTAGAAAAATGGCCACATACGAAATCCTGATTGCCGATGACCACCCTCTTTTTCGTAGCGCCCTGCATCAAGCATTGACCCTGGGCCTGGGTCCGGATGTCCGTCTGGTGGAAGTGGCAAGCATTGCCGAACTGGAAACCCGGCTGGACGAAAAGTCTGACTGGGACCTGGTACTGCTCGACCTCAACATGCCGGGGGCCTACGGTTTTTCCGGGCTGGTGCTGCTTCGCGGTCAATACCCGCAGATCCCGGTGGTGATGGTGTCGGCTCAGGAAGAGGCCTCGATCATGGTGAAGTCCCGTGAGTTCGGCGCCAGCGGCTTCATTCCCAAGTCCAGTGACCTGAGCGTCATCCAGAAAGCCGTGCGAGCGGTGCTCGATGGCGATGTGTTCTGGCCGCCTCAGGCGTTCGAAGCCGTGAGTGTTTCCGCTGAAGCCAAGGCCGCCAGTGAAGGCCTTGCCAGCCTGACACCTCAGCAGTTCCGGGTGCTGACCATGGTCTGTGAAGGGCTGCTGAACAAGCAGATTGCTTATGAGTTGAGCGTTTCCGAAGCGACGATCAAGGCGCATGTTACGGCTATATTCCGCAAGCTGAATGTGCGCACTCGCACCCAGGCGGCGTTGCTTCTGCAACAACTTGAGTCAATTTCAAGCCACTAAGCGTTGGCATCTTCACGCTTTTTTGACTTTGGTTGATCTAGCTTTCCCACTCCTTTTTGGTCAGTTGCCCACTCTATGTCACCTTTCAAAGGCCAAACCGGCCTCAAACGCATTCTCAACGCTTCCGGTTACTCGCTGGATGGCCTGCGCGCAGCCTTCACCGGTGAAGCGGCTTTTCGGCAGCTGGTGTTGCTCAATGTCATCCTGATCCCGCTTTCGTTCTTTCTGAACGTCAGTCGTGTCGAGCAGGCATTGCTGATCGCGGTCTGCCTGTTGGCGTTGATCGTCGAGCTGCTGAATTCGGCAGTGGAAGCGGCCATCGACCGCATTTCCCTTGAGTTGCACCCGCTGTCCAAGAACGCCAAGGACATGGGCAGCGCCGCTCAATTCGTGGCGTTGAGCATGATCGGGCTGGTGTGGGCGGTGATTCTGCTTTAAGCGATGCTGGGCAGCACGATCTCGTCGCTGCGCTGAACCCCGGCGGTGAACGCGCGGCACAGGTCGAGGAATTCGCGCATCGCCGAGGTCTGATATTTCTGTTTGTGCCAGATGAAATAGAACTGCCGCGCCAAGTCCAGATCCGGTGTCTCCACCGGCACCAGACTGCCGCGGCGGAATGCATCGCGCAGCGCCAGACGCGAAATACAGCCAATCCCCAGGCCTGATTCCACCGCGCGCTTGATCGCTTCGGTGTGTTCCAGCTCCAGTCGGATATTCAGCGCGCTGCGATGATGACGCATGGCCTGGTCAAAGGTCAGCCGCGTGCCAGAGCCTTGTTCCCGCAGAATCCAGGCCTCGTGGGTCAGTTCTTCCATGCTCGCGCTGCCACGCTGGGCCAGCGGATGCTGCGGCGCGCAGAACACCACCAGCTCATCCTCGACCCAGCTCTGCACCTCGATGTCTGGATGACTGCAATCGCCTTCGATTAGACCCAGATCAATTTCATAGTGCGCGACTTGCTGCACGATGTTGGCAGTGTTCTGCACGTGCAGCTTCACCTGACTTTCCGGATGGCGCTGCATGAAGCTACCGATCAGCAAGGTGGCCAGGTAATTGCCGATGGTCAGGGTCGCGCCGACGGCCAGGGAGCCGAAACCGGACTTGCCGTTGAGCAGGTCTTCGATTTCCTTGGCCTGGTCGAGCAGCGCCACAGCTTGTGGCAATAGCTGTTTGCCGAGGGCGTTAAGGCTCAGCCGTTTGCCGGCGCGGTCGAACAGCTGGCAGCTGCACTGACGCTCTAGCTCGGTGATCGAGGTGCTCGCCGCCGATTGCGAAAGGTTGAGCGTCAGGGCAGCACGGGATACGCTTTCCTGCTGGGCGACGGCGACGAATACTTGAAGTTGACGGAGAGTAAATCGCATATCTATATAACCGATAACCCTTATCTTAATAATCCATTTAACAGATATTGTCGCTGCCATTAGAATGCGATGCAATTGCGCACATCAGCGGCGCAGGCAAAATCTCCAGGAGTCCCACGTACATGAGCAACATGAACCACGAGCGTGTCCTCAGTGTTCATCACTGGAACGACACTCTGTTCAGCTTCAAGTGCACCCGCGATCCGGGCCTGCGCTTCGAGAACGGTCAGTTCGTGATGATCGGCCTGCAACAGCCCAACGGCCGGCCGCTCATGCGCGCTTACTCGATTGCCAGCCCGAACTGGGAAGAGCATCTCGAGTTCTTCAGCATCAAGGTGCCTGATGGCCCGCTGACTTCCCAGTTGCAGCATCTGAAGGAAGGCGACGAGATCATCATCAGCAAGAAGCCTACCGGCACCCTGGTGCTGGATGACTTGAAGCCTGGCAAACATTTGTACCTGCTCAGCACCGGTACTGGCCTGGCGCCGTTCATGAGCGTCATCCAGGACCCGGAAACCTACGAGCGTTTCGAAAAAGTGATCCTGTGCCACGGCGTGCGTTACGTCAACGAAGTCGCTTACCGCGAGTTCATCACCGAACATCTGCCGCAGAACGAGTTCTTCGGCGAGGCGTTGCGTGACAAGTTGATCTACTACCCGACCGTGACACGCGAGCCGTTCGAGAACGAAGGTCGCCTGACCGATCTGATGCGCAGCGGCAAGCTGTTCAGCGACATCGGCCTGCCACCGATCAACCCGCAGGACGACCGCGCCATGCTGTGCGGCAGCCCGAGCATGCTCGACGAGACCAGCGAAGTGTTGAACAGCTTCGGCCTGAAAGTTTCGCCGCGGATGCGCGAGCCGGGTGATTACCTGATCGAGCGTGCGTTCGTCGAGAAGTAAGCACAACGCCTGACGGCTTTGCTTTCCCTGTGGGAGCGAGCCTGCTCGCGATAGCGGTGTATCAGTCAGCATTATTGCCGACTGCCACACCGCTATCGCGAGCAGGCTCGCTCCCACAGTGGTTTCTGGCGTTCAGGTTTTTGCGGGAATGACTTCCAGGACGCGGATGACGCCCGCCTCGGGATAATGCCAGCGCACATCCAGATCCCAGAACTGCGCTCCATATTCCCGCTCAGGTGTAGGCGTCTGGTACGCCGGACGTGGGTCTTGTGCCAGGCATTGATCAATCAGGGCAACCAACGGCTCGCCGAGGCGCTGAGCGTGCTCGTGAGCTTGTTGCAGCGCTGTCTCCGTCCACCGCACAGGAATCAACTGCGGCGCGGCGCTGGCGATGCTGTTGGAGGCGCTGTCGATGATGTCGGCGTAAGGCACGTAGGGTTTGATGTCGAGAACCGGCGTGCCGTCCAAGAGGTCGATACCGGAGATAAACAACCGGTTGGCTTCGACCTTGTCCAGTTTCACCACGGATTGGCCGATGCCATTGGGCCGATGTGTCGCACGGGTGGCGAACACGCCCATGGATTTGTTGCCGCCCAGGCGAGGAGGGCGGACTTTCAGGCGTGGCTTCTCTTCCAGGGCCTGATGAAACAGGAACAGCAGCCAGACGTGGCTGACCTGCTCGAGACCTTGCACCGCATCGCCCTGATCGAACGGCGCCACCAGTTCCAGCACGCCACGAGCGGCCGGGGCCAGCTGAGGCTGGCGCGGGATGGCGAACTTCTCCTTGAAGCAGGAGCGCACGAAGCCGATGGGGGAAACGCTGTAGGTCATGGTTTGGGTCGAGGCGGGATAGGGCGGGCATGATAACCCGGCGGGCCTCAAGGCGGGGGGTGACTGAGCGGGCCTCTTCGCGGGCAAGCCTCGCGCCTACTGGGTTATCGAGCGAACACGGCGTTTGTGTACGCCAAAGAACCTGTAGGAGCGAGGCTTGCCCGCGAAGGCCGCACCGCCAATCTCAGAGACTGAACCCACCATCCAGCGGAATAACATTCCCGGTCATATAAGCCCCCGCCGTACTTGCCAGACTGATTGCCAGCGCCGCCATCTCTTCCTCCCGGCCCCAGCGCTTCATCGGAATCAGCGCCGTATCCTCCGCCAGCGCTTGCTCATCGTTACCAATGTGCTGCGTCATCTTGCTCGGGAAGCGCCCCGGCGCAATCACGTTGACGTTGATGTGCTGGCTCACCAGCTCCCGCGCCAGAATCCGCGACAGTTGATGGAGGGCAGCCTTGCTCGGCCCGTAGGCATACGCCTGTTCGCCAAAGGACGAAATCCCCGCCACCGAACCGATGTTGATGATCCGCGCCGGATTCGCCTCTGAACCCGCCTTGCGCAGCAAAGGCAAAAACTGCTGGATGCAGTTGAACACCGAGGTCACGTTAAGCTGCATGACCTTCTCCCAGCCCTTGACCGGATAGCTTTCCAGCGGAGCGCCCCATGTGGTGCCGGCGTTGTTCACCAGAATGTCCAGATGACTGATTTGCTCGCCCAGCCGCATGGCCAAGTGCTGCACGCCTTCTTCAGTCGCCAGATTGGCGGCCACGGCATGGCAGGTTCCCAAGGCGCTCAACTCGTCAGCCGTTTGCTGACACGCTTCGGCATCCCGGGCACAGACGTACACGGTGGCGCCGGCCTCGACATACGCCTTGGCGATCATTTTGCCGATACCACGGGTGCCACCGGTCACCAGAGCGGTGCGGCCTTGCAGGGAAAAGTACGGGTGCATGGCGAATCCTGAGAGCTGAGGGTCAATACACCCTAGTCGTCAGCCGCCAGAAGCGGAGCCACTATTTTTGCGAGGAATGAGGGGCCATACGGCCCAGCTGCAAGTTTCAAGCTACAAGCTACAAGCTAGACACCATCCGCTTGCGGCTTGTAGCTTGCAGCTGCTTTACGCTCTCACTCGAAGAGTGAGGCCCTTGAGGAAGTTGCGCAGCAACTGGTCGCCGCACGGGCGATAGTTGGTGTGGCCGAACTTGCGGAACAGTGCGCTCAGCTCAGGCTTGGACACCGGAAACTCGGACGCCTTGAGGATCGCGTGCATGTCGTCTTCTTTCAGTTCGAAGGCCACGCGCAGTTTCTTCAGGATGATGTTGTTGGTCACCGGCACTTCGATCGGCTGCGGCGGACGGCTTTCGTCCTTGCCGCGCTTGAAGATCACCAGGCCGTCGAGGAAGTGCGCCATGACTTCGTCCGGGCAGCGCACGAAGCCTTCCTCGTCTTCCTCTTTCTTGTCGAGGTAGGTCAGCAGGTCTTCCAGGGACACGTCCATGCCGCCGATCTTGATGATCTCGATGACTTTCTTGTCGCTGATGTCGAGCATGTAGCGCACGCTGCGCAGTACGTCGTTATGAATCATGGTGTGCAATCCTGATATTCAGCAGTGGGCGCCGCGTAAGCAGCGGCGCCGGAATGTGTGGCGGCGTGAAAAGTCTCAGAACTTCTCTTTGCCGGACAGGTAGCGCCATTGCCCCAACGGCACTTTGCCGATGGACACGCCGCCAATGCGGATGCGGCGGATGGCGACGACCTTCAGGCCAACGGCCTGGCAAAACAGGGCGATCACGCCCGGTTGCGGGTTCTTCATCGCGAAACGCAGGCGGTTTTCGTTCTGCCAGCTGGCTTTGACCGGCGGCAGTTCCTTACCTTTGTAAGTCAGGCCGTGGTTCAGGCGGTTGAGGCCGTGAGCCACCATGTCGCCTTCTACCTCGACGACATATTCTTGTTCGATCTTGGCGGAGTCGGCGGTGAGCTTGCGCAGGATCTTCCAGTCCTGGGTGAACACCAGCAGACCGCTGGCGTTGGCCTGCAAGTCAGTGCTGGCGGTCAGGCGCAGGAAGTGGCCCTTGAGCGGACGTTTGCTGAAGCGGTGTTCTTCGCTCAGGGTCTCGGCGCTGATGGTCGCCATTGCGGTTTCCGCGTCCATGCCCACGGGCACGTTCAGCAGGATGGTCACCGGTTCCGGCGCAGTGGCCTTGGCCTCGGGGTCGAGCTCGACTTTCTGGGTGTCGACCTTGAATTGCGGCTCGTCGATGACTTCACCGTCCACGGTGACCCAGCCGCCCTCGATGAACAGCTCAGCCTCCCGACGGGAACAGCCGACGAGTTCGATGAGGCGTTTGGAGAGACGAATCGGGTCAGTCATGACAGGGCCGTAACAAAAAAGGGGTGGGCATTGTACCTGCTGGGCGCTGGTTAATCCCGGCTCCATTTGCCGCAGGTGCTTTTAATGTGGGGGCGAGCCTGCTCGCGAAAGCGTCTTCAGCTTCAACATCAATGTCGATTGATAGACCGCTTTCGCGAGCAGGCTCGCTCCCACAAGGGTTTCATGTTGTGTCAGCCGTTGCGCGTCTTTTGTTGCGCCTGGCGCAAACGCATGTGCAGCAACGGATAAGGCTGACCCATGCCATCGACCTCCGAACGACCAATCACTTCGAACCCCTGCTTGAAGTAAAACCCCAAGGCCTGCGGATTCTGCTCGTTGACGTCCAGCTCGTTGGCGTTCAGGTGTTCCATGGCGTAACGCAGCAACTGCTTGCCCAAACCCTGACCCCGGTGGGCCGGGTCGATGAAGAGCATCTCGATCTTGCCCGCCGCCACCCCGGCAAACCCGGTGATGCGCTGGCGCGAGTCCTTGGTGCAGATCAGCATCACCGCGTCGAGGTAGCGGGTCAGCACCAGGTTCTTCAATAATTCAATGTAGCTGTCCGGCAGAAAATCATGGGTGGCGCGCACCGAAGCTTCCCAGACTTGTGTGAGTTCTTCGTAGTCGCTCTGTTTCGGCGTGTGAATGACCGAATGTTGGCGCATGGCCGGATGCCCCTTTTACCGTGGAGTGTGCGAGTCCTTTCTTCCACAAAACGATAGACCTAAAAAAGCCCCATCTCGTCAAGAGAGCAGGGCTTTTCGTATTTTTTGCGTTTAGATCTGTTCAGCCCACAGGTCGTATTCGTCGGCGTCGGTCACTTTGCACCAGACCTTGTCGCCTGGCTTGAGGTTGCTGCCGTTGTCGATGAACACGTTGCCGTCGATTTCCGGGGCATCAAAGAAGCAGCGGCCAACGGCGCCTTGCTCGTCGACTTCGTCCACCAGCACTTCGATTTCACGGCCGACGCGCATTTGCAGGCGCGCCGAGCTGATGGCCTGCTGGTGCGCCATAAAGCGATCCCAACGGTCTTGCTTGACGTCGTCCGGCACGATGGCCGCGTCCAGCAGGTTGGCCGGTGCGCCTTCGACTGGCGAGTACTGGAAGCAGCCGACGCGGTCGAGTTGCGCTTCGGTCAGCCAGTTCAGCAGGTACTGGAAGTCTTCTTCGGTTTCGCCGGGGAAGCCAACGATGAAGGTCGAACGGATGATCAGGTCCGGGCAGATCTCCCGCCAGTTCTTGATGCGCGCCAGGGTCTTGTCTTCGAAGGCCGGGCGTTTCATGGCTTTCAGGACTTTCGGGCTGGCGTGCTGGAACGGGATGTCCAGGTACGGCAGGATTTTCCCGGCGGCCATCAGCGGGATCAGCTCGTCGACGTGCGGGTACGGGTAAACGTAGTGCAAGCGGACCCAGACGCCGAGGGTGCTCAGGGCTTCGCAGAGTTCGGTCATGCGGGTTTTCACCGGCGCGCCGTTCCAGAAACCGGTGCGGTATTTCACGTCGACGCCGTAGGCGCTGGTGTCTTGCGATATCACCAGCAGCTCCTTGACGCCGGCCTTGACCAGGCGCTGGGCTTCGTCGAGCACGTCACCGACCGGACGGCTGACCAGCTTGCCGCGCATCGACGGGATGATGCAGAAGCTGCAACTGTGGTTGCAGCCTTCGGAAATCTTCAGATAGGCGTAGTGGCGCGGGGTCAGCTTGATGCCTTGCGGCGGCACCAGGTCGATCAGAGGGTTGTGATCCTGGCGCGGTGGCACGGCGTCGTGCACGGCGTTGACCACTTGCTCGTACTGCTGCGGACCGGTCACGGCCAGCACGCTCGGGTGCACCTTGCGGATGTTGCCTTCTTCGACGCCCATGCAGCCGGTCACGATGACCTTGCCGTTTTCCTTGATGGCTTCGCCGATCACTTCCAGGGACTCAGCCTTGGCCGAGTCGATGAAACCGCAAGTGTTGACCACCACGACATCGGCGTCCTCGTAAGTGGACACGACGTCATAGCCTTCCATGCGCAGCTGGGTAAGGATGCGCTCGGAGTCGACCAGTGCTTTGGGGCAACCCAGGGATACGAAGCCAACTTTTGGATTGGCCGGCGCAGGAGTGGTGGACATGTCTAACCTCGGTATTTGGGACGCCTCCAGCCGAAGACGGCAAGGCGACAGACGGGCGCTATGTTGCGCCTCTGGTCAAAAAGTGCGCAATTCTAGCGATGAGACGCGCACTTGACCAGCTTTATGCAGGGAAATACGACGAGTGCTGCGCTATGCTTCGCGCCTTTACGCTTTACCGATTTTTTACAGTCAATGAAACGTCTGTAACGTCATGTAAAACAGCGCATGCTGCACGGCAAAGCATAGTGCTTCTTATAAGAAGTCCGGGTCTGAGTAGTAGGAGTTTTGGATGGGGCAGGCAAGTAGTCAGGCAGCGGGTGCCGAGCATTCGGCGGCAAAGCCGATCGGCATGCTGGTCGCGGCGGTCGGGGTGGTTTATGGCGATATCGGCACGAGCCCGCTGTACACCCTCAAAGAAGTGTTTTCCGGTGGCTATGGCGTACCGGTCAACCATGACGGCGTGTTGGGCATCCTGGCACTGATCTTCTGGTCACTAATCTGGGTCGTCTCGATCAAATACATGATGTTCGTGCTGCGTGCCGACAACCAGGGCGAAGGCGGGATCATGGCCTTGACCGCGCTGGCCCGGCGAGCAGCAGCGGGGCATCCGAAGTTGCGGGCGTTGCTGGTGGTGTGTGGGTTGATCGGTGCGGCGCTGTTCTATGGCGACAGCATGATCACCCCTGCGATTTCGGTGCTCTCGGCGATTGAAGGCTTGGGGCTGGCGTTCGAAGGCATCGACCATTGGGTGGTGCCGCTGTCCTTGGTCGTGCTGGTGGCGCTGTTCCTGATTCAGAGCCACGGCACCGCGCGCATCGGCATTCTGTTCGGGCCGATCATGGTCACCTGGTTTGTGGCGCTCGGTGCACTGGGTGTCCACGGCATCTTGCAGCACCCGGAAGTGTTGCAAGCGCTGAACCCGGTCTGGGGCGTGCGTTTCTTCACCCAGCATCCGGGCATGGGTGTGGCGATCCTCGGCGCAGTGGTGCTGGCGTTGACCGGTGCCGAAGCGCTGTACGCCGACATGGGCCACTTCGGGCGCAAGCCGATTGCCCGTGCGTGGTTCATCCTTGTGCTGCCAGCGCTGGTACTGAACTACTTCGGCCAGGGAGCGCTGTTGCTGGGTGATCCGGAAGCCGCTCGTAACCCGTTCTACCTGTTGGCGCCAAGCTGGGCGTTGCTTCCATTGGTGGGGTTGTCGACGATGGCCACGGTGATTGCCTCGCAAGCGGTCATCTCCGGCGCGTTTTCCCTGACCCGTCAGGCGATCCAGCTCGGCTACATTCCGCGCATGCACATCCGCCACACCTCCAGCGCCGAGCAGGGCCAGATCTACATCGGTGCGGTGAACTGGGCATTGATGGTCGGCGTGATCCTGTTGGTGCTGGGTTTCGAGTCCTCAGGCGCCCTGGCCTCGGCCTACGGCGTGGCGGTGACCGGCACGATGCTGATGACCACCATCCTGGTGTCGGCGGTGATATTGCTGTTGTGGAAATGGCCGCCGGTGCTCGCTGTTCCGCTGTTGCTCGGCTTCTTGTTGGTGGACGGTCTGTACTTTGCCGCCAACGTGCCGAAAATCATTCAGGGCGGGGCGTTCCCGGTAATTGCCGGTATCGCGCTGTTCGTGCTCATGACTACCTGGAAACGCGGCAAACAACTGCTGGTGGAACGCATGGACGAGGGTGGCCTGCCCCTGCCGATTTTCATCAGCAGTATCGCCGTGCAACCGCCGCATCGCGTGCAGGGTACCGCCGTGTTCCTGACCGCACGCCCGGATGCCGTACCGCACGCGCTGTTGCACAACCTGCTGCATAACCAGGTACTGCACGAGCAAGTGGTGCTGTTGACCGTGGTCTACGAAGACATCCCGCGGGTACCGTCGAGCCGACGCTTCGAAGTCGATTCCTACGGCGAAGGGTTCTTCCGGGTGATCCTGCACTTCGGCTTCGTCGACGAGCCGGACGTGCCGCAAGCACTGAAACTGTGCCACCTCGATGACCTCGACTTCAGTCCGATGCGCACCACCTACTTCCTCAGCCGCGAGACGGTGATCGCCTCCAAACTCGAAGGCATGGCCCGTTGGCGCGAGGCGCTGTTCGCCTTCATGTTGAGGAATGCCAATGGCAATTTGCGCTTCTTCAATCTGCCGCTGAACCGGGTGATTGAGCTGGGTACTCAGGTCGAGATGTAAGCCCCCCATTGAAAAGCCCCCGTTGCCAGTGCGGCAGCGGGGGCTTTTTTGTGCCTGGAATCTCGCCCTGAAGGCCAAGAAGGTCCCTTGTGGGAGCGAGCCTGCTCGCGAAAGCGGTGTATCAGTCAACCTTGATAGTGGCTGACACGACGCCTTCGCGAGCAGGCTCGCTCCCACAAGGGGCGGCGGTGTTCCATGCCTGTGCGCTTACTGGCACTCAGGCAGCCCTTCTTCTGATTCGGTCTTCGTCCGGGCCGGTCGCGGCGTCAGCACCTTCACAACATCATCAATCACGGCTTTGCCCATCGCCGTCAGATAGTGAGCGGCCCAGGCGTGGCGGTCGGTGTCTCTTGCGTAGGCAGCATCCTCGGCAAATGATTTGCCGAGGAACAGCAGGTCAGAGGCTTGTGACAAGGCATCAACGATGGGGACGCCGGCGCGGACGTTGAATAGCGCCTGATCCGGGCAGTAGATGAGTGGGGTGTAGCCTATGGTTTTTAATTCTGAGATCGCGGTTGAATCAATTTTTGTCATGGTCATTCTCCAGCATTAGAGGAGTCGCCACGTTCGTTTCCAAGCGAATGGGTGGCGGCTGTACGCAGGTTGGAAACCGGGGACCATAGAACCGGCACGCCCGAAGGCGTCCCACGCACAGCCGCCATAACACCAAGTTCGCAGTCGTTAAAACGTCTGGAATCGAGGTGGAGGTGCTGTTGCGCTGTGATCCGACGGGTTTCCAAGCCCGATCGCTGAATGGTCAGCGACGTCCGGAGAGTATCCCGTCGAAGAAAAACGCAACAAGGCGGCAAAGTGCCCAAACACGAGATTCGGAGTTTGCCTACAAGGTCCGCGGGCGTCTTCCGATATTGCGACACGTTAAGTAAACGGTACGTTGAGCTGCGCGTTCAGATTTGCAGTATTTGAGAGAGGTGAGTATGGCGGCATCATCAGTGCGTGCTGTCCAAGCAGTATCGACAACTGCAATGGTCAGGGGCTTCAGTACGAAACTCAAGGAGATCTCTAGCCGTGCCATTGAGTGCATGGTCATTGTCCAAAATAATCAGCCAGCAGCGGTCATTATCAATGTCGATGCCTATCAGGAAATGCTCGACGAGATTAATGATCTTTGCGTTGAAGCAGCAGCTGCGGAGCGCTTGGCCGGTTTTGATCAGGCCAGTGTAATTTGTCACGACGATATGAGAACACGGTTCGCCAGGAAAGACTAAGTGCCAGTATCGAGGGTGGTAGACGCATCCGCACAGGCGGCACGTGGATCCTGTGGGAGCGGGCTGTGGTGTTCAGTTGAATCAGTAACTATAAAAAAGCCCCTGCAGCCTTTCGGCTGCGGGGGCTTTTTCGTGGGCGCGCCTCAGATCACTCCTGAGCCGTCTCACCCTTGGCCTGACGCTTCTCGATGATGTCCACCAAGCGCTTTGCCAGCGCCGGGTAGTTCTCGTCGAAGTGGTGGCCGCCCGGTAGCTTCATCGCTTCGCCCACGGCGGTCTTGTCGGTGCAGCCGCTTTCGTCGACTTCTTCTTCGCCGTAGATGCACACCACTTTCTCCGGTGGCAGCTTGGCCATTTCCGGGCCGGTGGCGGCTTCTTTGCCGGCGTTGCCGAGCCAGCCTTCGACTTCGATTTCGAAGCTGCCGGTGCGGGCGAAGGCGAGCAGGATGATGGCGTCGACGCGTTGTTGTTCTGCGGGTTCCAGGCGGTTGTAGATCGCTGGCAGGACATCGGCGCCGAACGAGTAGCCGGTCAGGATGAAGCGCTTGGTGCCCCATTTCTGCCGGTAGTGTTGCATCAGCTCGGCCAGGTCCAGGGCGCTTTGCTCCGGGCTCTTGTGCTGCCAGTAGTAGCGCAGAGTGTCGATACCGACCACCGGGTAGCCGATCTTGGCCATCTCGCCCGCGACGTCGCGGTCCAGGTCACGCCAGCCGCCGTCACCGGACAGGAACAGGGTCACGGTGTCCTTGGCTTGGCCGGCCGGGACTTCGACCACGGGGATTTGCAGGCCGCCAGCGGCTTTGTCGCCGCCGACCAGGAGTTTACGCAGTTCGTTGTTCAGCACTTGCGGCAGGTTGATGTCGTAGTCGCTGATGCTGGTTTCGGCGTTGGCTTGATCGCGCACGAAGCCGGCGCTGGTGTCGTCCGGGTTGTCGTTCCAGGCCACCAGCCAGTGACCGTGAGCGGCACTTTTTGGCAGCAAGTGGGTGCAGCCGGGTTTTTCCAGTGCCAGGTCGACGGAGACAGCCTGGGCCTTGTCGTCCTTCTGCTCGGACAACCAGCGCCACGCCAGCACCGCGCCAGGGCCGATACCGCTGACCAGGGTCGCCGGGCCTTTGAGTTCTCGCAGGCCTGATTGCAGGGCACGACTTTGCAGCAGGCAGTCCTTGGGCAGGATCACCTGAACAATCTGCGCCGAGCCGGTGCGGCTCAGGGTCATCAACTGTTTGTCGCTGAGTTTCTGGTCTTCATTGACCGCCACCAGCACCTGGGCGCGTGGCGTGTTGCCGGGAATGACGCGCGTCATCGCCGTGCCATCAGCCGGCTTCAGCTGTTCGAGGGTCGGTTCGGGGGCCGGGCGCTTCAGGTACCAGTAGCCGCCACCGATAATCAGGGCCAACACGACCAGTGTGCCCAGTACGTACCGCAAGGAGCGTTGAATCATCAGCGTTTCACCAATCCAGTCAAGCCGCCCGCAATCAGGGCAGCAGTATCGGCCAGGGCAACCAGCGGATCGAGTCCGGCGGGCACGGCCATATAACGGGGTTCCCAGTCAGGCTGGAATTTGTCTTTGAAGCGGCGCAAGCCTTGGAAGTTGTAGAGCTGCTCACCACGGCGGAAAACCATCGAGCCCAGGCGCTGGGTCAGCGGTGCACCACGCCGGGGTTGCAACCCCGACAGCGGCACCATGCCCAGGCTGAAACGCGCGTATCCATGATTTTTATAATGTTGAATCAGGCCGACCATCATGAACTCCATGGTCAGCTTGGGCGCGTCCGGGTGCGCGCGCATCAGGTCGAGGCTGGCCAGGTCATGGCCGTAAGTCTCGAGCAGGTTGGCAAATGCCACCGGGCGCCCTTCGAAACGAATCACCGCGACGCGGAAATGCTTGATGTAATCGTCACTGAAACGCCCGAGCGAGAAGCCTTTCTCGCGCACGTTCTTGCCGGTCAGCCAGGCATCGGAAATCACCTTGAGCTCATCCATCGGCGCATGGCCCGGTTCAAAGATCTCCAGCGACAACCCATCACGGGTCCCGCGATTCCAGGTGTAACGCAGGTCCTTCATCTCTTTGCCCTTGGCTTCGAGATCAAAACGCTTCAGGTCGACCCGGGCTTCTTCGCCGAGCTTGATCGCGGTCAGGCCGATGTCCATGTAGTACGGCAGGTTTTCGGCGCGCACTTGATAGAACACGGGGCGGGCGTGGTGGATGTCGCAGAGGTCGCGGAACTGCCAGATCATTTCCGCCCGTTGCTGGGTCGGGCCGATCGGGTCGTACAAGGCCACCAGGCTGCGGCCACGGCGGGCGTACATCAGGAACGCCTCGTCGTTGGGATGAAACAGCAGCGCCTTGTCACCGGTCAGGGCGAGGCCGCCGTCCGGTTGGGAGGAGGCCATCAGGATCTTTATGGCGCGATCCAGCTCGTCAGGTGTCGGCAAGTGAATCACCGGGCGCGCGGTGCGCAGCAACCAGGTCAGCGACACGACCACCAGCAGGACGGCGGCCCCCAACAATGAGCGCAAGCCACGCGGGGCGTCGGCGTCGAGGGTGAATTGCCACCAGAGTTGATGGCTGTACGGGACGTCCTGGTACGCAAACAGCAGCAACCAGATCGAGGCGCCGAGCACGCACAGGCTGGAGACCAGATAGAGCGGCGAGAACGGCAATTCAGTCAGGCGACTCGGGCGGTAGAACGAGCGGCGAAATACGCCCAGCAGGCTTGCCGTCAGGGTCATCAGGCAAGCTTCTTCCCAGTCAAAGCCTTTGAGCAGGGAGAGCAGGGCGCCGACCAGCAATAGAATGGTGGTCAACATCCAGGCGGCGGACAGTCGACGACGCAGGCCTTGAGCCAGCAACAGGCACAGCACGCCGACCAGACTGGCACCGAAGTGCGAGGCGTCGACCAGGCGGTGCGGGATCAGAAAGCCGATGTGTTCCAGCCGGGTGTCGATTTCCGGGGTGACGCCGGAGAACAGCAGCACCACGCCGGACAGGAACACCAGCACCGCCAGGATCGGCGCCGCCAGACCGGACGCGGCCCTCAGGGATTGGCGCGACTGAAACAGACGCTGGCCTTCGTTGATCAACAGGAGCACACACGCCACCAGCAGCGGCAGCACGACGTAGATCAGGCGATAGAGCAGCAGCGCAGCGGCCAGTGGTGCGGCGCCGAGTGTGTCGGCGAAGGCGGCCAACAGAATGGCTTCAAATACGCCGACCCCGCCGGGCACATGGCTGAGCACACCGGCGGCCAGGGCTAGCAGGTACACCAGCAGGAACGCACCGAAGGGCGGCGCTTCGGGCAGCAACAAATAGAGCACGGTCGCGGCGGCGGCCACGTCCAGTGCGGTGATGATCAGTTGCAGAAAAGTCAGGCGGCGACCGGGGAGGCGCAAGTTGCGGCGTCCGACCTTGACCAGCAGGTTATCCGGGGAAGGTTGTTCCGGCAGGCGACGGCGGTAGATGCCGATGGCCAATACACCGAACAGCAGCAAAACCGCCGCGGCAACGCCCCCCAGCAAACCTTCGGACAATCCCAGGGCCGCCGAAGCGGCAGGCAGATTGCTGAGGGTCGCCAAGGCGGCCAGTGGTGGCAGCGCGCAGCCGAGCGAGAGGCTGGCGAATAACGTCATGTGAGCGACATCTGACGCCCCCAGACCGTGACGTGCATATAAACGGTAGCGGACCGAGCCCCCCGAGAGCATCGAAAGACCGATGGCGTTGCCGATGGCAAATGCCGTGAAGCCCCCCAGCGCAAGAATTCGCGGCGCCAGCGTCACGCCCGCGTAGCGACTGGCGGACCATTCATACCCCAGCAGAATGATGAAGCCGACCACGGTCGCCGCCAATGCGCCCAGCAGTGCCGGTTTAGGGACTTCAAGAATCGAGTCGTGCAAAGCGTACAGATCGAGTTCGCTCAGCAGATGACGACAGGCAATCAGCGCGATAGCGAACAACAGCAGCGTCACCGCCAGGCCTATGGGCTGGCGATATTTGCTGGCCAGATCCAGCAAGCGCAGGCGCTCTGCCTTGATCGGTTGGGTCGCTGTGACGGTGTCTTGTGGATCAGACGAGTTGGCGCGCATCAATCACCTCTTGGATTGTGCGCGACAGGATGGGGGTATCCAGCCAAGTTACCAATCCCTGTAGAAAAAAATAATCACAAATATTAACGCCTCTCACCGGTTGACGGCGATGGCATGTCATTGGGCGTCGGGGGGGATCTGTCTGCGAATCAGCATAGTCTGAACTCATCGCATTGGAGATCCCGAACGTTTCGCTACACAGTGACAGGTCATTGTTGCGAAAGGACTTTTTCAACAGATACAAAAAAGGCCACTCTTTCGAGTAGCCTTTTTTGATGTTTGGTTGCGGGAGCCGGATTTGAACCGACGACCTTCGGGTTATGAGCCCGACGAGCTACCAGACTGCTCCATCCCGCGTCTGTGTGGCGGCATTCTATAGAGATACGCCTGTGTGTCAACCGTTAATCTGCAACCGGGTCAAATAAGCGTAAAAAAGCGGCGAACGGTCGCGGAGCAGACTTAAGTTTCGGAATCAGAACGATTTCTCGCATCTGTTCATGAAGAGGGCACAAAACAGGCGCGCACAAAAAAGGCCACTCTTTCGAGTAGCCTTTTTTGATGTTTGGTTGCGGGAGCCGGATTTGAACCGACGACCTTCGGGTTATGAGCCCGACGAGCTACCAGACTGCTCCATCCCGCGTCTGTGTGTCGGCATTCTACAGAGGATCGCTGGGCTGTCAACCTTCAATCCAGATAAAACCTGTTCTGGTTCAATCGCTTAGCGGCAAGGAAGGGCTGGGCGATCGTCTGCGAGGCAGGCATGGCAAGGCTTGCAGCTCTATCGAGTGACGCTTTTCGATTGAGAAAATAAATTCATCGGTTACTTTTCCTACCGGTGGGGAAGAAGATTCAGACTACTGGTGCTATATACAGGTGTCAGTGAGATACTGCCGATCCGGCACGCCATGACTCCATTTCTTCACCATGAACACCGCTTTTATATGAGCCAGCGAAAAATCATCCACGTCGATTGCGACTGCTTCTACGCTGCCATCGAGATGCGTGACGACCCGCGCCTGGCGGGTAAACCGCTGGCGGTGGGTGGTTCGGCGGACCGGCGCGGGGTGATCGCCACTTGCAACTATGAGGCGCGGGCCTATGGCGTGCGCTCGGCCATGTCTTCCGGGCAAGCCCTGAAGCTGTGTCCGGACCTGACTATCGTCAAGCCGCGCATGGACGCCTATAGAGAAGCGTCGAAGGAAATTCATACGATCTTTCGCGATTACACCGACCTGATCGAGCCGCTTTCCCTCGACGAGGCTTACCTCGACGTGTCGGACTGTGCGCATTTCGGTGGCAGCGCCACGCGCATCGCCCAAGACATTCGCCGCCGAGTCTCCAATCAGTTGCACATCACGGTCTCGGCTGGCGTGGCGCCGAACAAGTTTCTGGCCAAGATCGCCAGTGACTGGAAGAAGCCCAACGGTTTGTTTGTGATCACGCCTGATCAGGTTGAAGACTTTGTCAGTGGTTTGCCCGTCAGCAAGCTGCACGGCGTTGGCAAAGTGACCGCCGACAAGCTGGGCAGGCTCGGTATTGTCGATTGCTCGCATTTGCGCGAGTGGGGCAAGTTGGCGCTGGTGCGTGAATTTGGCAGCTTCGGCGAGCGACTCTGGAGCCTGGCCCGGGGGATCGATGACCGTCAGGTGCACAACGACAGCCGCCGGCAATCGATCAGTGTTGAAAACACCTATGACGTGGACCTGCCGGATCTGGTCAGCTGCCTGGATAAGTTGCCCGAGCTGCTGGAAACCCTGGCGGGCCGAATGGCGCGGATCGACAGCAGCTATCGGCCGGGCAAGCCGTTCGTCAAAGTGAAGTTCCATGACTTTACCCAGACGACGCTGGAACAAGCCGGGGCAGGGCGGGATTTGGGCAGTTATCAGTTGTTGCTGACCCAGGCGTTCAATCGCGGCGGGAAACCGGTGCGGTTGTTGGGGATTGGCGTGCGGCTGGAGGATTTGCGGGGTGGGTTTGAGCAGATGGAGTTGTTTGAGCGGTAGTTTTGCGGTGAATGTGAGGGCCTCTTCGCGGGCAAGCCTCGCTCCTACAGGTATCGCATCTTGTAGGGGCGAAGCTTTTGCTTTTAATTCGGTCCAGGATCCGCCACCAGTCGCCCGGCATCCTTGGTCAATGACTTGAGGAATTCGGTCTGCAACTCTGGATCGTTGCGGGTCAGTTCGATCAGGCTTTGTTCCAGCTCGCTGGCTTCTTCTTCAAGACCCAGTTCCGACAAGCGCTTGACCCGGTGTACCCACTGGCTCACTTCGTCGTCTTCGAGGTCGTCATAAATCAGGCCATGGGCTTCGAGCAGTTTGCCGCGCAATGAACTGCTGACTGCCAGGGACGAATCGCTGTGTACATCGTCCTGGCCGTCTTCGACGCTGATCAGCAGTCGGCTCAGATGATTGATGTCATGTTCGGCGAATGGGCTGTCCAGCAGGTTCAGGCGCAGAACACCGTTTTTGTCGGTGCTCAGATCAAACGTTTCCTTGCCGGCTTTCACCACCACCGGGCGCTCGCTCCAGGGCAGGCTCGAGTATTCGGTGCGCTTGTCGAGCTGGATCTCATCGATCCCGGCCAGGTTTTGTTGCGCCCGACCGTTGGACTGCACGTTCATGAGCGGGTTGAGCCCGGCAAAACCGTAGCTCAGCCAATCCTTGGTCACGCTGTCCGGCAGACTGCCGAGGGTGAATACGTTGACCACATTCGCCCCGACACCGCCCACCACCGCGACCGCGCCCAGCGGGATCTCGTAGACCTCCCGCCAGGGTTGGTAAGGCGTGTAGCGATCATAGTGACGCGTGACTTCGAATTCGGTGACTTCGAACGTTTTCTGCTCGTGGATTTTCACCCGACGTTGCGGCAACTCAAGTACCTTGGGCTCGCCGACATCGATCTGCAGGCTGTGATCGAGCAATTTGCGCTCGACACGCTCCTCGTGCTCGCTGCGTTGCGACATGTGATTGGCACAGCCGCTGACCAGCAGGGTGACGCACAGGGCGCCACCACCGAGGCCTAAGGTGTTTCGCTTGAACATGACTTCTCTATCTGGTGTCAGCGGCGGATACGGGCCTGGAGGAAAGACAGCACGTCAGCAACCGGCAGCGCTTGCGCTTCAGGTTCGGTACGGCTCTTGTATTCCAGATTGCCTTCGGCGAGGCCGCGGTCACTGACCACGATCCGGTGAGGAATGCCGATCAGCTCCATGTCCGCGAACTTGATGCCCGGGCTGGTTTTCTTGTCGCGATCGTCCAGCAGCACCTCGAAGCCGGCTGCAGTCAGTTCTGCATACAGCTTGTCGGTGGCTTCACGAACCTGTTCGGTTTCGTAGCGCAATGGCACCAAAGCGACCTGGAATGGAGCCAGTGTGTCGCTCCAGATGATCCCGTTGGCGTCGTTGTTCTGCTCGATGGCCGCAGCCACCACGCGGGAAACGCCGATGCCGTAGCAACCCATTTCCAGGGTAACCGGCTTGCCGTTCTCGCCCAGCACTTCGCACTTCATCGCCTTGCTGTACTTGTTGCCCAGCTGGAAGATGTGCCCGACTTCGATGCCGCGCTTGATTTCCAGGGTGCCCTTGCCATCCGGGCTTGGGTCGCCGGCGACAACGTTACGCAGGTCGGCAACGGTCGGAACCGGCAGATCACGCTCCCAGTTCACGCCGAAGTAGTGCTTGTCGTCGATGTTGGCACCGATGCCGAAGTCGCTCATCAGCTCTACGGAACGGTCGATGATGATCGGCAGTGGCAGGTTCAATGGGCCGAGGGAACCGGCGCCGGCGCCAATGGCGTCGCGCAATTCGCTTTCGGAAGCCATGACCAGCGGGCTGGCAACGCCTGGCTGGTTGCCGGCCTTGATTTCGTTCAGCTCGTGGTCGCCACGGATGATCAGGGCAATCAGCTTGCCTTGCTCTTCAGCGTGAACCACGAGGGTCTTGATGGTCTTTTCAATCGGCAGGTTGAAGCCTTCGACCAGTTGCGCAATGGTCTTGGCGTTCGGCGTGTCGACCAGGCGCAGTTCTTCAGTCGGTGCGGCGCGGGAGGTTTCACGCGGCACGGCTTCGGCTTTCTCGATGTTCGCGGCGTAGTCGGAACCGTTGCTGAAGACGATATCGTCTTCGCCGGACTCGGCCAGTACATGGAACTCGTGGGAGCCGGCACCGCCGATGGAGCCGTTGTCGGCTTCTACAGGGCGGAACTTCAGGCCCAGACGGGTAAACACGTTGCAGTACGCCTGGTGCATGCGGTCGTAGGTGATCTGCAGCGAAGGCTGATCAGCGTGGAACGAATAGGCGTCCTTCATGATGAACTCGCGGCCGCGCATCAAACCGAAGCGTGGGCGGATTTCGTCGCGGAATTTGGTCTGGATCTGATACAGGTTGATCGGCAGCTGTTTGTAGCTGCTCAATTCGTTGCGCATCAGGTCGGTGATCACTTCTTCGTGGGTCGGGCCGGCGCAGAAGTCGCGACCGTGGCGATCCTTGAAGCGCAGCAATTCAGGGCCGTATTCTTCCCAGCGACCGGATTCCTGCCACAGCTCAGCCGGTTGGGTGCTCGGCATCAACACTTCGAGAGAGCCTGCGGCGTTCATTTCTTCACGAACGATGGCTTCGACCTTGCGCATCACTCGCAAGCCCATCGGCAGCCAGGTGTAGAGGCCCGAGGCGAGTTTGCGGATCATGCCGGCGCGCAGCATCAGCTGATGGCTGATGACGACCGCGTCGGAAGGCGTTTCTTTCTGTGTGGCGAGCAAAAATTGACTGGTGCGCATGGTTGGCCGTTGTCGGTTGCTGATGACGAGAAATGACGGAGCATTGTACGGGCGAGATCCGCTGGCGTACAGGCGTGCGGTCGGCGGTGTGGCACGAGGGCGGGAATCGTCGCGCCCTCTGCGAAATGTCCTACGATTCTTCCGCGACCTGGGTCGGCACCGGTTCGGGTGTCGGCGTCGGACCTGCGCGACGGCTCTCCTGGTACCAGTGCAGGGCGATCAACAGCAGGGTCGGAACACCCAGCAGCGCCGTGATCAGGAAGAAGTTGTGGTAACCGAATTTCTCCACCATGACCCCTGAATAACCGCCGATCAAGCGTGGCAGCAGGAGCATGATCGAGCTGAGCAGGGCGTACTGGGTGGCCGAGAATTTCAGGTTTGTCAGGCTCGACAGGTACGCGACGAACGCTGACGTCGCCAGGCCCGAGCTGAAGTTGTCCAGGGAAATGGTCAGGATCAGCATGTTCAGGTTGGCGCCCATGTCGGCGAGCATCAGGAACAGCAGGTTGGTGCCGGCCGATGTAATGCCGCCGATGAGCAGGATCGGCAGGATGCCGAAACGCACGATCAGCAGGCCGCCCATGCCGGCGCCGACCAGGGTCATGATCAGGCCGAAGATTTTGCTGACACTGGCGATCTGGTCCTTGGTGAAGCCCTGGTCGATGTAGAACACGTTGGCCATCACGCCCATGACCGTATCGGACATGCGGTAGGTGGCGATCAGTCCGAGCAGCAGGAACGCTTGCCAGCGGTAACGCAGAATGAAGTCGTTGATCGGCGTCAGCACCGGTGCCAGGCCGCGACGGCCCATGGCCGACAGGCACATAAACGTGAGCGTGGTGTAGAGGATGGCCCGCAGGAAGGCGCGGTCTTCGAGCAGCAGGTCGAGCGGGCTCGCGCCTTCGAACAGCACGCTGGCGAAGTCGGTGTTGTAGAGCTGGGTAAACATGGCCGGCACGGACACCAGCAGCACGATCAGCACGAACACCGACATCAGTTGATGCATAAAGCTGTAGCGGCCAGCTTGAAGTTGGGTGCGCAGGGGCACAGGCGGTTCGCGCATGAACAGCGTCGTCAGCAGCGCCGGGACCATCAGGGCGCCAAACAACACGTAGGTGCCGGCCCAGGCCGAATGCTGATAATTGAAACCCGTGGAGCCAAAGCCTTCAGCGAAAAACAGCGCGCCGGCCGTCGCCAGCAACGCGGCGATCCGATAGCCGGACATGTAGCTGGCAGCGAGCGCTGCCTGGCGAGTGTCGTCGGCGATTTCCAGGCGATAGGCGTCAACCGCAATGTCTTGCGTCGCCGAGGCGAAGGCGACGACCACGGCGATGGCGATCAGCCAGGACAAGTGCTTTTGCGGGTCGCAGAAACCCATCCCGATCAGACCGAGGATCACCAGTGCCTGGGAGAGCACCAGCCAGGAACGTCGTCGACCGAGTTTGCCGAGAAAGGGCAGGCGCCATTGGTCGAGCAGCGGGGACCAGACCCATTTAAAGGCATAGGCCAAGCCGATCAGACTTGCATAACCGATGGTTTCGCGGGCCACACCGGCCTCACGCAGCCAAACGGAGAGCGTCGAAAACACCAGCATGTAGGGCAGGCCGGCGGCGAAACCAAGCAACAACAACACAAGCGTCGAGGGGCTGGCATAGGCGGCGAGCGCGGCGCGCCAGGTTTTACGGGGCATGGGCTGGAGTCTGCCTCAAGAGTTACGGAAACAAAGCGCGCACTCTAACCGCTGTGCTCTACCGGGCGCCAGCCATGGCGCTGAATATCAACACGATTGTTCAGGATACTGACGCCTTCGGAGCGCAATCGCGCGCGCTGCTCATCCCCTGAAGGGCTGCCCACGGGCAGGCTGATCCGACCGCCGGCACCCAGCACGCGGTGCCATGGCAGCTTGGTGTCGCCGGGCAGCTGGCTCAATGTGCGTCCCACCCAGCGCGCGGCTCGGCCCAGTCCGGCCAGTTCGGCGAGTTGACCATAGCTGACCACTTTGCCTTCGGGCACCTGCGCGAGGGTCAAGTAGAGCGCCGTGCGTCGGATTTGCGCTGCACTTTCGGTTTCAGTGGTTGGGTCGGTCACGTCCGTGGTTCCTGAAAAAATTCGCCTTACCGTCCGTAGAGTAAGTCCTGGATGCGCAATTGAGAAATGAACTCAATAGAAATAGTCGGGTCAGTCCTTGCTAGGGTCTTATTCCCAGGGATAATGCCGACTTTTTTTCGCAAACTTGAGCCTGTATTTGCTTATGGTATCCAGAACCCTGCTGTGCCTTGCTGTCATGAGTGCCTCCACGCCGTTGCTCGCTGATACCGTCTGGTTGAAGAACGGTGACAAACTGAGCGGCAAGATCACGCTGTTCGATGGCGGTAAATTGCTGATACAGACCGAATATGCCGGTGCGGTTCCGATCGACTGGAAGCAGGTCAAGACCCTGGAAAGTGATCAGGAGTTGCTGGTCAAGCAAGATGCTTACACCGGCGAGAAGGCCAAGTCGCTGCATGCAGCGGACGACGGCAAGGTGACGCTGGAAAACGGCGAAGCGCCGAAGACGGTCGAACTGGCGAGTATCCAGCAGATTCTCAAGCCCAAGCCAGTGGTTGAAGATCTGGTGTGGAAAGGCAATGTCGACGCGGCGCTGGATTACCAGCGGGCGGAAAAAGACACCGATGACTACGACATCGACTTCAAGACCGCGGCGCGCCATGGCAAATGGCGGCACACGGCGGAAGGCGAGTACAACCGCGAATTCCAGGATGACGTGGTCACTACCGACAACTGGCGGGGCGAATACTCGCTCGACCGTTTCCTGACCGAGAAGTGGTTCTGGCAAGGCCGCGCGGTCTATAAGCGCGACAAGGTAGAAGACCTCTCCCGTCAGCGCACTGTCGGTACCGGTCCGGGTTACCAGTTCTGGGATAACGAACTCGGCGCATTCTCCCTGGGCTCGCTGGTCAACCGCACGGACTATGAGTTCTCCGACGGCAGCAAGGAAAACTTCTATTCCCTGGCGATGAAGTGGGACTACAACCGTTACCTGATCGGCAAGAAGGTGGAGTTCTTCACCAATGGCGAAGTGGGCAAGCCGTTGTCGGGCGTAGCGGATTACGCGCTCGATGCCGAAATGGGCTTGCGCTACAAGGTCACCGAGTGGGCTTCGCTTAACCTCAAGGCCGAGCGAGACATCATCAGCGGTACCGACGATGCTGATCTGGACAAGACGCGTTACACCGCAGGGTTTGGTGTGGCCTGGTAAGACGCAAAAAATCGCAGCCGTGGGCTGCGATTTTTTTTGCCTGCAAAACACACAGGCACAAAAAAGCCCCGCTTTTGAGGGCGGGGCCTTTTACTAAAGCAAGTACAAGTTAGATAACTTGAACTTCTTCAGCTTGCATGCCTTTCTGACCGCGGGTAGCGATGAAAGAAACCTGTTGGCCTTCTTTCAGGCTTTTGAAGCCGTCGGATTGGATAGCTTTGAAGTGAACGAACAGGTCGTCACCGGATTGTGGAGTGATGAAGCCGAAGCCTTTTTCATCGTTGAACCACTTAACGGTACCAGTTTGGCGATTAGACATGGTGTAACTCCTTGAACAAAGATAACTGCGACGCAGGAAGAACCCTGGCCGAGACTGAGTGCAAAGAGCAGGAAAAATTCTTGTAGATGGTTGGATCGAAATTCAACATATCGTGTAGAGATTCTCAGTGACACAAGCAGCACAGTGGCGCCACCTTAACCCTTTTTCCGGAACGTGCCAATGCTTCCGGTGAAGGTTTCTCTGATTTCATGACTGACGGTCCGCCAATTTACGGCGAAGGCCCAGATATCACAGGGGATCGGCGAGAATTATGCCCCGGACTTTGAACCCGGAGCGCGCGCCCGGTAAGATGCCGGACAGAATTTTTCCACCTCGCTATTCAGGACACCCGCCATGAGCATCAAATCGGACAAGTGGATTCGCCGCATGGCGCAGGAACACGGCATGATCGAGCCGTTCGTCGAACGCCAGGTGCGCGGCAGCGACGATAACCGTGTGATCTCCTACGGCGTGTCGAGTTACGGCTACGACGTTCGTTGCACTAGTCATTTCAAGGTGTTCACCAATATTAATTCGGCCATTGTCGACCCGAAAAATTTCGATGCCGGCAGCTTCGTCGACATCCATAGCGACGTCTGCATCATCCCGCCGAACTCTTTCGCCTTGGCCAGCACCGTCGAATACTTCCGTATTCCGCGCAACGTATTGACCATCTGCCTGGGCAAAAGCACCTACGCCCGCTGCGGCATCATCGTCAACGTCACCCCGCTTGAGCCAGAGTGGGAGGGGCACGTGACCCTGGAATTCTCGAACACAACCAACCTGCCTGCGAAAATCTATGCCAACGAAGGCGTGGCGCAGATGCTGTTCCTTGAATCCGACGAAGAGTGCGAAGTGTCCTATAAGGACCGTGGCGGCAAGTATCAGGGCCAACGCGGCGTAACCTTGCCACGCACCTGATCCATTCATCTGGCAGGTCGCGGGAATTCTTGAGCGGGTAGACACTCTATTGGGTGTACTGCCCGGTTCGCGTACAGCGGACGGGGCCATCGCTCAGGAGTGCTTTATGAAGATCGATCCGCGAATAAGTGCCGAACTGGCAAGGCTTGAGCCCAATCAGATTGGCGTCCTGGCCTGGTCCTTGTTGGCACATCCAGCCATCAGCATGGCAGGGGGCATCCCCGGCCAGCCTGATCCTGATACCCCGAACGAGCAGCCTACCGAGCCCGGCGAGCCTACCCTGCCGGATGAGCCACCTCCCGCGCCCGTAGCCTGATTGCTATTACCTGCAGGGGCGAAGCTTGATTTGGACGGAGTTCCGACGAAGGCGGTGTGTCAGACAACATCATCCTTATCTGACACACCGCCTTCGCGAGCAAGCTTCGCTCCTACGCGCTGACTGGCCATATTTCGTTGTCGCCGATGACAAAGATCCTGCAGCTGTCGTCCCGTTCGATCTGATAGCCGCCGGTAAACGCGCCGAAGGCCGGGAGCAGGCTGATGTCCTCGCCCAATCTGAAACACGCCAGGCGCAAACGTTGCCGACCTTTGCCGTTCAGCCGATAAACCGGATGCACATGCCCGGCGAGTACATGCCGGTGCGGATGCGGATCGGGCTCATGCTGCAAGGCGAACGGTCCGAGCAACAACGGTTCGGGCACTACGCGTATGTTTAACGAAGCCGGCGGGTCCCCGGCGCGTTTGTCGTGGTTGCCGCGGATCAGCGTCATTGGCAGATCCGGGTGCCGCGCTCGCCACTCAGCCAGGGCGCTTAACGTGCCGCAAGCATGGGAGCCGGGCCCGTGCAGAAAATCGCCGAGGAAAATCAGCTGACGGCAAGGTAGGGCGGCCAACATCCCGTCCAGCACCGCGACATTGCTGGCGGTGGTGCCATGGGGCACCGGCTGGCCAAGGCTACGATACGCCGCCGCTTTGCCAAAATGCACGTCAGCGATCAACAGGGCTTGTTGCGCCGGCCAGTAAATGGCTTTTTCCGGCAGCAGCCACAGTTCTTCACCGGCCAGACGCACGGGATAGGGCGTACTCATCAGGTTTTCCCGGTTTCGGCGGTTTTCTCAAGGTCGGTGACCATGCGACGGATACGGTCCGCGAGTTTTTCCGAGCTCATGCTTTCCCGCATGCGTTCAACCAACAGGGGAAACCCCAGCGGCGTAGGACGTTTGATCTGATGCAGGTCCAGTTTCAGGCGATTGATACGCGCCAACGTCTGTTCCAGACGATGAATATCCAGTTCTTCCCGTAGGACTTCTTCCCCGGCCTGCGCCAGCAATAGATTCCCCGCGTCGTACTGCTTGAACACCTCGAAGAACAGTCCGCTGGAGGCTTGAACCTGCCGTGTGCTTTTCGGTGCGCCGGGGTAGCCGGCAAACACCAGTCCGGCAATTCGAGCGATTTCCCGAAAGCGGCGAAGCGCGAGCTCGCCGGCATTCAAGCTCGCGAGGACATCGTTCAACAAGTGCTCGGCGCTCAACAGGCCTGGGTTCAACACCGGCGACCAATCCACAGAGGTGGCGCTGAGTAACTCCAGCCCGTAATCATTGACCGCGATGGAAAACGTCACCGCCTGCTGCTGGCTGACCCGCCACGCCAGCAAACTCGCCAGGCCCAGATGCACCTGACGCCCGGCAAAGGGGTACAGGAACAGGTGCCAGCCTTCGCGGGATTTCAGTGCTTCGGCCAGCAACGAGTTCGAGGTCGGCAACCCGGACCAGCGTCGCTGCACCTCCAGCAGCGGCCGCAGAGCCCGCATCTCCGGGCCGATGAACTCGCCTTGCTCCGCTGCACTGAAACGCGCGACCACCGCCTGCGCCAGTTCGTTGGAAAGGGGCATCCGCCCGCCATTCCAGCGCGGCACCGCGGCTTTTTTCGCGGTGCTGCGTTTGACATAAGCGGTCATGTTTTCCACCCGCACCAACTCCAGCAAGCGCCCCGCGAACAGGAAACCGTCGCCTGGCTTCAGTCGCGCAATAAAACCTTCCTCGACACTGCCCAACTGCTTGCCGCCGCCGCCCTTGCTCCAGAACTTCAGCTGAATGCTCGCATCGCTGACGATGGTGCCGATGCTCATGCGATGTCGCCGCGCCAGCCGCGCATCCGGTACACGCCAGACGCCAAACTCGTCAGGCTCGACCCGGCGATAATCCGGATAGGCTGTCAGGGAAAGCCCGCCATGGCGTACAAACGCCAGCGCCCAAGTCCAATCCGCCGCCGTCAGGTCTTGATAAGCCCAGGTTCTACGGACTTCTTCATACAATTCGTCGGGAACAAACCCACCGCCCAGCGCCATGCTGACCAGGTGTTGAACCAGCACATCCAGCGGTTTGTGCGGCGACTCTCGGGGCTCGATGCTGCGTTGCGCGACGGCATCTTGAGCCGCCGCCGCTTCGATCAGTTCCAGGCTGTGGGTCGGCACCAACGTCACCCGTGACACACGCCCCGGCGCATGACCGGAACGCCCGGCCCGCTGCATCAGGCGCGCCACACCTTTGGCCGAGCCGATTTGCAGCACCCGTTCCACCGGCAGGAAATCCACCCCCAGGTCCAGGCTTGAAGTACAGACCACCGCTTTGAGCTGTCCTTCCTTCAGCGCTCGCTCGACCCAGTCGCGGGTGTCTCGCGACAGTGAGCTGTGGTGCAAGGCGATCAGCCCGGCCCAATCGGGGCGCGCCTCCAGCAACGCCTGATACCAGATTTCGGATTGCGCGCGAGTGTTGGTGAACACCAGGCTGCTGGGGCTGGAGTCTATTTCGGCGACGACTTGCGGCAACATCTTCAAGCCAATGTGGCCGGCCCAGGGGAATCGCTCGATGGCTGGCGGTAGCAACGTGTCGACCCGCAGTTCCTTGAACGTCTGGCCTTGAACACTGATGCCGCCACCTTGTGGGATCAACACCTGTTCGGCGTGGGCCTGATTACCCAGCGTCGCGGAAACGCCCCACACAATCAGGTCCGTATTCCACCGGCGCAAACGGGCGAGGGCCAGTTGCAGCTGCACGCCGCGTTTGTTGCCGAGCAGTTCGTGCCATTCGTCGACCACCACCATGCGCAAGGTCGATAGCGCTGCTTGCGCATCGGCACGGGCGAGCATCAGCGTCAGGCTTTCAGGGGTGGTGATCAGCGTGGTGGGCAGGCGCCGGCTCTGCCGCGCACGTTCGCTGCTGCTCGTGTCGCCGGTGCGCAGGCCGACGCTCCAGGGGATCTGCAGGTCGTGCAGCGGTGCTTCAAGGGCGCGAGCGGTGTCGGCGGCCAAGGCGCGCATGGGGGTTATCCACAGCACCGTCAGCGGTTCGGCCAGCGGTTTTCGTTTGCGAGGTTTTTCAACAGGGGCAATGGACTTGGCGTAGCGATTGAGCGCGGCAAACCAGACTGCATAGGTTTTACCGGCACCCGTGCTGGCATGCAGTAATCCGGACTCACCGCGCTTGACGGCCGTCCACACTTGCTTCTGAAAGGCGAATGGCTTCCAGTCGCGGGCGCTGAACCATTGTGATGCGTAGTCGGTGGACGATCCCATGCCGGCGGTGTGCGCTCTGAAAGTCTTCTTTCAGTGACCGCGGCGTGGGTGAACAAGTTTAATCGCAGTACTGCTGATCGGAATCTGAACCCTGTAGGAGCGAAGCTGGCTCGCGAAGGCCGAGTGTCAGGCAACGATGATGTCGGCTGATACTCCGCCTTGGCGAGCCAGCTTCGCTCCTACAGGCTTTGCAGTGTTACTTGAGGTTGCCGCTCAGGAACTGCTGCAACCGCTCGCTCTTCGGGTTGCCCAGCACGTCTTCCGGCGCGCCTTCTTCCTCGACCAGGCCCTGATGCAGAAACAGCACCTGGCTCGACACCTTGCGGGCGAAGCTCATTTCGTGAGTCACCATGATCATGGTCCGGCCTTCTTCGGCCAGGCCTTGAATCACTCGCAGCACCTCACCCACCAGTTCCGGGTCGAGTGCCGAGGTCGGTTCGTCGAACAGCATGACTTCCGGTTCCATGGCCAATGCCCGCGCAATCGCCACGCGTTGCTGCTGGCCACCGGAAAGAAACGCCGGGTATTGATCCGCCACGCGCGCCGCCAGCCCGACCTTGTCGAGGTAACGCCGCGCGCGGTCTTCGGCTTCCTCTTTGCTGCAACCCAGCACCCGGCGCGGGGCCATGGTGATGTTTTCCAGCACCGTCATGTGGCTCCACAAGTTGAAGTGCTGGAACACCATGGCCAGGCGGGTGCGGATTTTTTGCAGTTCATCGGGGTCAGCCACGTGCATGCCGTGGCGGTCCTTGATCATGCGGATGTTCTGGCCGTCCAGGGTCATGGCGCCGTCATTGGGCTGTTCGAGAAAGTTGATGCAGCGCAGAAAGGTGCTTTTGCCCGAGCCGCTGGCGCCGATCAGACTGATGACGTCGCCGGTGTTGGCCTTGAGTGAAACGCCTTTGAGCACATGATGATCGCCATAGCTTTTATGCAGGCCTTCGATGGTCAGTTTGTACATGGGGCATGCATCCTCAAGGCGAAAGTAGGTAGCCGCTGCGATAGGCCTCGGTGCCCGCGACGTGCGCGATCACCATGCCGGCAGTGGCCATGCGCCGCAGCGAGCGGGCGTACATCAGTCCGGCGGCGGTGCAATGAACGGGTGTGACGCGATCGTTGATCGGGTCGATGATTTCGGCGATCAGTTGCCCGGCTTCGAGGTATTCCCCCGGCAGTGCGGTGAACACCAGCAGACCGCCCACCGGTGTCGACACCGGCTCGACGCCGGCCAACGGGGTGGCGGGGTAGGGCAGCTCGGGCAATGGCGCCACTTCGCCGGCAATGGCGCCGAAGTGAATCAGGTAGTCGATCAGCGCCTGGCAGTCGAGACTGGCCAGAGGATGATTGACGTCGCCCTGGCCGCGCAACTCGACGGTGACCGAGAAACTCCCCAACGGGATGTTGAACTGTTCGCCGAAGCGTTCTTTCAACTGCCACCAGAGCAGGGTGAAACATTCATCGAACGACTGACCGCCGGAATCGGTGGCCAGCAGGCTCGCTTCGGCGCCGATGTAACGGGCCAGCGGCTCGACCTGCGGCCAGGCTTCGGGTGTGGTGTAAAGGTGGGCGACTGCTTCGAAATCGCAATGCAGGTCCAGCACCATGTCCGCATCGCAGGCCAGCCGTTGCAGGGTCAGGCGTTGGGATTGCAGCTGAGTACTGGCGGTTTGCCGAGCGAGGGCGTTGCGCAGGCTTTCACGGATCAACTCGAGGTTGCGCTGCGGCTCATCGCCAAGCTGGCCTTCGATTTCGTTGCCCACCGCTTCGCTCAAGTCGACGAACCAGCGATTGAAGTTCTGCCCGCTTTCCAGCTCGTAGCGGCCCAGCGGCACATCCATCAGCACCTGTTCCAGGCCGACCGGGTTCGCCACCGGCACCAGCACGATTTCGCTGCGCAGGCGGCCGGCGGCTTCAAGTTCCGCCAGGCGCTGCTTGAGGTGCCAGGCCACCAGCATGCCGGGCATTTCATCGGCATGCAGGGACGACTGGATGTAGATCTTGCCTTTGGCCGACGTTGGGCCGAAGTGGAAACTGTGAATCTGTCGAGCGGTCCCCGGCAGCGGGGCCAGCAAGTCATGTATCTGGTGGCGCATGTTTGTCTCTTTATTCCTGAAAGCGGGTCCTAGTGGGTCGGCCCGAGGAACGCCAGCCATCGGCGTTCGGCGAGGCGGAACAGGCCGACCAGCGCGAAGGTAACGGTCAGGTAGATCAGCGCAGCGATGCCGAACGACTGGAAGGTGAGGAAGGTCGCCGAGTTGGCGTCCCGCGCGACTTTCAGGATGTCCGGGATGGTCGCGGTGAACGCCACGGTGGTCGAGTGCAGCATCAGAATCACTTCGTTGCTGTAATAAGGCAACGAGCGACGCAGGGCCGACGGCATGATCACGTAGGCATACAGCTTCCAGCCTGTCAGACCGTAGGCCTTGGCCGCTTCGACTTCACCGTGGGCCATGCTGCGGATCGCCCCGGCGAAAATCTCCGTGGTGTAGGCGCAGGTGTTCAGGGCGAACGCCAGGATCGTGCAGTTCATCGCATCGCGAAAGAACGCATCCAGTACCGGTTGGGCGCGCACGGCGGCCAGGCTGTAGATGCCGGTGTAGCAAATCAGCAACTGGATATACAGCGGCGTGCCGCGGAACAGGTAGGTGTAGAACTGCACCGGCCAGCGAATGTAGAAGTGCGGCGAGACCCGGGCGATGGACAGCGGGATCGACACCAGGAAACCGATGACGATCGAGGCGGTCAGCAGCCACAGGGTCATGGCCAGGCCCGTGATGTTGTAGCCGTCGGTATAAAGGAAGGGTTTCCAGTATTCCTGCAAGAGTTCGATCATCGTACGGCCTCCCGGGAACCGGCGGCGTAGCGGCGTTCGAGCCAGCGCAGGACGAAGTTGGAAGCGCTTGTGATGAGCAGGTAAATCAGCGCGGCAAGCACCAGGAAGTAAAACAGTTGATAGGTGCTCTTACCGGCGTCTTGCGCTGCTTTGACCAAATCGGCGAGGCCGATGATCGACACCAGCGCGGTGGCCTTGAGCATCACCATCCAGTTGTTGCCGATACCCGGCAGGGCAAAGCGCATCATCTGCGGGAACACCACGATTCGAAAGCGCTGGCCACGTTTGAGGCCATACGCGGTAGCCGCTTCGACCTGGCCCCGAGGCACGGCGAGAATCGCCCCGCGGAAGGTTTCGGTGAAATACGCGCCATAGATGAAGCCCAGGGTGATGACCCCGGCGCTGAACGGGTTGATCTCGATGTATTCCCATTCCATGAAATCGGTAAACGACGTCAGCCAGGTTTGCAGGCTGTAGAAAATCAGCAGCATCAGCACCAGGTCCGGCACGCCGCGAATCAGCGTGGTGTAGATCTGGGCTGGAACCCGCACCAGTTTGACTTTTGACAGTTTGGCGGTGGCGCCGAGCAGGCCGAGCAATACGGCCACCAGCAGCGACAATGCCGATAATTTGATGGTCATCCAGGTGCCTTCCATCAGCAACGGACCGAAGCCCTTGAGGCTGAAGGCTGAGAGCCCCAGGTTTTGTAATAGGTTTTCGAACATAAATCAGCAACCTGATCGGGTGAAAAAAGCGCCCATCGCGAGATGGGCGCCGGGCATTATTTGCCGCTGTACAGATTCAGATCGCCAAAGTGTTTCTTCTGAATGGTGGCGTAGGTGCCATCGTCGTGTAACGCTTTGATACCTTTATTCAAAAGCTCTTTGAGGTCTTTGTTACCTTTAGAGATACCGATAGCTGTTTTGGCCGGCAGCAATTCGCTGTCAACCGGCTTGCTGACTTCGTAGCCTTCGCCCTTTGGCGACTTCAAGAAGCCCAGTTCGGCTTGCAGCATGTCCTGGATCGCAGCGTCGAGACGACCCGACATCAGGTCGGAATACACCTGATCCTGGTTCTGATAGGCCTGGGTCTTCACGCCGGCCTTGTCCAGCACGGCCTTGGCGTACGCTTCCTGGATGGTGCCTTGCTCGTAACCGACAGTCTTGCCTTTCAGAGAAGCGACGTCTTCGCTCAGGCCGGAACCCTTCTTGAATACATAGGCGGTTGGGCCGGAGAAGAGTTCGTTGGAGAAGTCGATGACTTTTTCGCGGGCCGGGGTGACGGTCATCGAAGAGATCACACCGTCGAATTTATTGGCCTTGAGGCCCGGAATCATGCCGTCGAAATCGCTTTCGACCCATTTGCACTTGACCTTCAGCTCGGCGCAGATCGCGTTCCCCAGATCGATGTCAAAGCCCACCAGGCTGCCGTCGGCCGCTTTCGATTCGAACGGAGCATAGGAAGGGTCAACGCCAAAACGCAGTTCTTTGTATTCCTTTGCCATGGCGGAGCCAGCAGCCATGCACAACGCCAGTGCAGAAAGGGTCAGCAATGCTTTTTTCATTATTCAATCCCTAAGAACCAATATGAGCGCTTGTGGCGCAGAATTATTGTTACTGGAAAGCGTAAGACCCATTGAAAGTAGCAATTTCCGAACCAGAGTCCCGAACAAGCGTTTTAAAAGGTGATACAAGAAATGGCAATAGGGTATTTGTGCACGGAATCGGGCATCGGAAAATAGCCGCACCAAATCAGGTCGTGGAGACGCGAGTCCTGTGGCGAGGGAGCTTGCTCCCGCCGGAGCGCGAAGCGGTCCCGCTGTAGAAAATTTGCGACGGCTTCGCAGCCGAACGGGAGCAAGTTCCCTCGCCACAAAGTTTCTTTCAGCCCAACAAATCTTGCAGCGTTGCGAGGTTGTCGGCTTCTTCCACTGACTTGTCCTGCCGCCACCTCAACATCCGCGGAAACCGCACGGCAATCCCGCTCTTGTGGCGTTTCGACAGGGCAATACCCTCGAACCCCAGCTCAAACACCAGACTCGGTTTCACACTGCTCACCGGCCCGAACTTCTCCACCGTGGTTTTGCGCACGATGCTGTCGACCTGGCGCATTTCCTCGTCGGTCAGCCCTGAATAGGCTTTGGCGAAAGGCACCAGGGTACGTTCGCTGGCGTCCGGCGGGCCATCCCAGACCGCGAAGGTGTAATCACTGTAGAGATTCGCCCGGCGACCATGGCCGCGCTGCGCATAAATCAACACCGCGTCGACGCTGAAGGGGTCGACTTTCCATTTCCACCAGACGCCCATATCCTTGGTCCGGCCGACGCCATACAGCGCATCCCGGGCCTTGAGCATCATGCCCTCGACACCGAGGCTGCGGGAGGCCTCACGTTGTCTGGCGAGGTCGAACCAGTCTTCGCCGGTCAGCACTGGTGAGGCGAGTAATACCGGGTTGTTGCAGGTGGCGATCAGTTGATCCAGCTGATCGCGGCGCCTGGCCTGAGGCTGGCTGCGCCAGTCCTCGCCTTGCCATTCCAGCAAATCGTAGGCGAGGACCACCACCGGCACTTCTTCGAGAATTTTCCTGTCCAGGGTTTTGCGGCCGATCCGCTGTTGCAACAGGGCGAAGGGCATCACCGCCGGAGCGGACGGCGATTGTGGATTGAAGGCATCGTCAGTGTTGGGGCGAGGGGCTTTCCAGGCGACGATTTCACCGTCGATCACTGTACCGTCAGGCAGTCCGTGCAACAGGCTGTCGAGTTCGGGGAAACGCTCGGTTACCAGTTCTTCGCCGCGTGACCAGACCCACAGGCGCCCGTCACGCTTGATCACTTGGGCGCGGATGCCGTCCCACTTCCATTCCACCTGCCACTGGCTGGCCGGGCCGAGCACGGCGTCGAACTGCTCGACCGGTTGCGACAAGGCATGGGCCAAGAAAAACGGGTAAGGCTGACCTCCACGCTGGGCATGTTCGTCGGGCGATTCGGCCGCGATCAATTTCAGGTAACTGACGGCGTTCGGGCGATTGGACAGGTCGGTGTACCCGACCAGCCGCTGGGCCACGCGTTTGCTGTCGAGTCCGGCCATGGCTGCCAGGGCTCGCGTCACCAGCAGTTTGGAGACGCCGACGCGGAAACTGCCGGTAATGAGTTTGATGCAAAGCATCAGGCTGTGACGGTCCAGTTGTGCCCAGAGTGCGGGCAATCGTGCGGCGAGGACTTCCGGGGATTCGCCACGCAGGGGCAGCAGCTTGTCTTCAATCCACACCGCCAGCCCGTCGGTGGAGCTGTGCAGGGTTTCAGGCAGGACCAGCGAAATGGTTTCCGCCAGATCGCCAACCGCCTGATAACTTTCTTCGAACAGCCACGGCTCAAGGCCGGAAAACTCGACGGCCAGCTCACGCAGCACGCGCACCGGCACCAGCTGCCGAGGTCGCCCTCCGGACAAAAAGTACACCGCCCACGCCGCATCTTCGGGGGCAGCCTGGGCGAAGTAAGCCTGCATCGCGGCCAGTTTGGCATTGCTTGACGTGGTGGCGTCGAGTTCGGCATACAGCTCGGCGAAGGCCTTCATGTCGCCACCTCGGCGTGCTCGGTTTCGACGGCCGCGTTGTCTTCCTCATCGTCGCCGTATTCGGTGCTGAAACCCATGGCATCAAGGCCCTGTTCGCGCAGATGCCGCACCAGCACCGCCACCGAACCGTGGGTGACCATGACCCGTTCGGCGCCGGTTTGTTCGATGGCCCAGAGCAGGCCGGGCCAGTCGGCGTGGTCGGACAATACAAAGCCACGGTCCCCGCCGCGTCTGCGCCGCGTGCCGCGTAATCGCATCCAGCCGCTGGCGAAGCCGTCGCTGTAGTCGCCAAACCGGCGCATCCAGTTGCTGGCGCCAGCCGATGGCGGGGCGATGACCAGCGCCTTGCGCATCATCGGATCGCTCTTTTGCACGTCGCCGGCGTAGATCGTCGGCGGTATATAAACGCCGCTCTCGCGGTACACCCGGTTCAGCGGGTCCACCGCGCCATGCACCAGAATAGGGCCGAGGCTGGCGTCAATGCCATGGAGAATGCGCTGGGCCTTGCCGAAGGAATAGCAGAACAGCACGCTGGTTTTGTCGGCGGCGGCATTGGCCTGCCACCACTGATTGATCTCGTCAAAGATCTGCGCCTGGGGTTGCCAGCGATAGATTGGCAGGCCGAAGGTCGACTCGGTGATGAAGGTGTGGCAGCGCACCGGCTCGAAGGGTGCGCAGGTGCCGTCGGGCTCGATCTTGTAATCCCCCGAGGCGACCCAGACTTCGCCGCCGTATTCCAGGCGCACCTGGGCGGAGCCGAGGACGTGGCCGGCAGGGTGAAAACTCAGGGTGACGCCGTGGTGCCGCAAGCGCTCGCCATAGGGCAGGGTTTGCAGGCTGATGTCCTGGCCCAGTCGCGCACGCAAAATCCCTTCACCGGGCGCGGCCGCCAGGTAATGCTGGTTGCCTGTGCGGGCATGGTCGCCATGGGCGTGCGTGATGACCGAACGCTCGACCGGCCGCCACGGGTCAATATAGAAATCGCCGGCGGGGCAGTACAAACCTTCAGGGCGCGCGATAACAAGATCCATGTTGTTACCAAAATGGGGGGGCTTGTTAGCTATGAGGTTGGCGCGAAGCGAGAAGTTCTATCGAGTTTCGCGCGCTGATCGTTCCCATGCTCCGCGTGGGAATGCAGCCCGTGACGCTCCGCGCCACTGGACGCGGAGCGTCCCTAGAGGCATTCCCACGCAGAGCGTGGGAACGATCAGTGGCGAAAGGGGTTACTTGCCGGGTGTCAGGGTCAACCGTGTCTTGCCGTACACCTTGTCAAAGTTCTGCGGTTGCATCGGCAGGCTCATGTATTGCCCCTTCAGCCACGGATCAATGCTGTCGAGGTAGTGCGGGCTCGCCGGGTTGCCGGACTGACCGGTGCTGTTCTGCCCCATCAGCGGTTCTGCCTGGCTGAAGTCCACGATAAAGCGCATGGCTGGCGCCAGCGTCGTGTTGAAGTCCTGACCCCAGGTGAAGGCCGCCGTGTTCAGCGTCGTGTGGTCGCCGCCGGCCGCGAGCGGACCGCGCACGGTCTGGCCGCTGGCATTCTTCCACTCATAGCGGTGCAACTTGCCCCACTGCCAGGCTTTGTGATCGCCGCCCAATTGACTGTCACCGGCGCTGATCGCCGCCGCCAGACTGCGAGCGAGGATTGCCGGCTTGTCTTCTTTCTGCGGCGTGCGTGCGTCATCCCAGAACGGACTGTCTTCACGGCCCAGCAAGTGATCGGCCTGAGCCGCGTAGGACAACTTGCCGTTGGCGATAAAGGCTTTCCACGCCGGGCTGCTTTCCGGGCCCAGTTCGTCGAGGAAGATCTGTTTGGTGCTTTCCTGCAGGAACAGCTCGTAGATCGCCGCATCCGCAGAGGTCGGGCTGAGTTTGCCGTCGAAGGCCATCAAGCGGGTGTACGCCTCGCGAGCCTTGCCGCGATCGGCAACCGGCAGGGCTTCGATGGCTTGTTTGAGCGGCTGGGCCATGCCCGGCGCTTCAAACATTTTTTTCAGTTTGGCGGCGAACGTCGTGGTCTGGTCGTATTGCATCGCGATCACGCTGCGCGTGTCGTGTTTGCCCACACCCGCCAGTTCGGCCAGGCGTTCGCCACGTTCCGGAGCCGACCAGGAATTGGACAGCTGCATGCCGTAGCCATGGGGAATGACCCGCTGGTTGGCGGTGCCGAGCCAGCCTTGGGCCGGGTCCTGGTCATACGGGTGGAGCATCGGGTCGGCGTAGCCGTCCCAATCGTAGCGACCTTCCCAGCCCGGCGACGGCAGCAGGCCTTCGCCTTCGCGACGGTTCGGGTAACGCCCGGTGACTTGCCAGCCGATGTTGCTGGCGTCGGCGAACACCAGGTTCAAGGCGATGGCGCGGATTTCACGGCTGGCGTCCGAGGCTTTCTCGACGGTCTGTGCCCGGGACAGGTCGAAAAACGCGTCCAGGGTTTTATCGTCGGTGAAATTCGGCGTCTGCAAAGCCAGGCCGAAACCATTGGCCAGCGTCATGCCCTGGGCGCTGTTGAGCAAAGGACCGTGGCGGGTTTCGTACACCACTTCGCGAATCGGCCGCTGGCCTTTGACGAAGTAGGTTTCGTTGCGCACGATCGCCGGCTGCCATTTGCCACCGACTTCATAGGTCAGTCCATTGCCCTGGCGTTTGATTTTTTCCAGGAACAGGTCCTGGTTGTCGCCCATGACCGAGGTCATGCTCCACGCCACTTTGCCGTTGAAACCGCCGAGCACCATGGGCAAACCGGCAATCGTCGCGCCAGAGGCCTGGTACTTCGGTGCGCGAATCTGCACGTAGCTGAACAACGACGGCACACCCAAAGGCCCATGGCTGTCGCTGGCCAGCAGGCTTTTGCCACTGCGGCTGCGTTGCGGGCCGATGGCCCAGTTGTTCGACGAGGTGGCGCCCAGCAGATTCAGATCGGACAGTTGCCCGGTGGCTTTGCTGATTTGCGTCAGGCCCGGGATGGCGCCATTGAGTTTGATGCCCTGCAGTTTTTCAGCTTCGCCCAGCGGCAGTTTTTCGTCGGGGGCGGACGGCGTCAGCCACCCGAGTTTGTCCGTGGTGACGGTCTGGGCCAGCATCAGCGCGTTGATTTCTTCCGGCAGGTTGGCCGACTGACTGAAGTTCAGCAGGCAGAAAATCAGCGCCGAGTCTTCCGGTTGCCAGTATTCAGGCTTGTAACCGCTGGCGGCGAGGTCGGCCGGCAGCTTGTCGCGGAAACGGAACAGGTAGGCGTTGACGCCGCGCGCATAGACTTCGAAGAAGCGTTTGAGGCGCGGCGACGATGCCTTGTACAACTCGCCCGCGCTTTTCTTCAGATTGACGGCGCGCATGTAGCGGTCGGCGTCCAGCAGGTCCGAACCGGACATCTCTGACAAACGGCCCTGGGCCAACAGGCGCAAGGTGACCATTTGCGTGATGCGGTCGCTGGCGTGGACGTAGCCGAGGGCGAATAGGGCATCGTGGAAGCTGTTGCTCTCGATCAGCGGCATGCCCATGGCATTGCGGCGCACCGAAACGTTCTGCGCCAGGCCCTTGAGCGGCTGTACGCCGGTGGTCGGCGGGAGGGTGTCCTGGGTGTTCCAGGTCTGACAACCGGTCAGGCTCAAAACACCGGCCACTGCTGCGGCAACGCCGAACCGGGGAAGAAAATGTGTAAGGGCTGGCGAGGCCATGGCAAAGCTCCTGCGGGGGGTAGCGTCATTAAAGGCGCTACGTTAGTGAGCAGGAGGAGGGCGCGCAAGCAGGGTGTCAGGTTATTTCAGGATTTGTCCGATAAACACAATCTTGCCTGTAAGCGGAAGTGATGCTGAAGTGCCTGAAATTCAATGACCTGTTGTGAGAAAAGTCGGCATGGAGCTTAAGACCAACGCAGCACTGATCATCATCGACCAACAAAAAGGCATCTTGCAGCCCCGGCTCGGTCGCCGAAATAATCCTCAGGCCGAGGAACGAATTGTCGATTTGCTGGCGTATTGGCGGCGAACCGGACGGCCGGTGATTCATGTGCAGCACCTGTCCCGTTCACCGGAATCGGTGTTCTGGCCGCAGCAAGCAGGCGTTGAGTTTCAGGAACGCTTCATGCCCCAGGCCGGCGAACAACTGATTCAGAAACAGGTACCGGATGCATTTTGTGCGACCGGGCTGGAGGCGATTTTGCGCGAGGCGGGGATCGAGCAGTTGATCATCGTTGGCGTTGCGACCCATAACTCGGTGGAGTCCACGGCGCGAACGGCCGGGAATCTGGGATTTGACGCGTGGGTGGCGGAGGATGCGTGCTTTACGTTCGACAAGGCCGATTATTTTGGCCATGCGCACTCAGCCGAGGAAGTGCATGCGATGTCGCTGGGGAATTTGCACGGGGAATATGCGACGGTCGTGAGTACTGCACAGATATTGAAGGCTGGCTGAGTTCCCTGTAGGAGCGACGCACCGTCGCTCCTACAGGGGGGATGCGTGCACAGAACCAATGTGGGAGCGGGCTTGCTCGCGAGGTCGATTCAAGCGGCGAAGACGTTCTTCGCCCGAAGCATCAAGCGCCGTGGCACTTCTTGAATTTCTTGCCGTTGCCGCATGGGCAAGGGTCGTTGCGGCCGACATCTTTCAGGGCGTTGCGCACCGGTTCCTGGTGGGCGTGGCCGCAGTTCGGGCCGTGGACATGGCCGTGGTCGTGATCATGGTGGTCGTGATGGTCATGATCGTGGTTGCAGTCAGGGCCATGGACATGGGGTTGCTGGGTCATCGGTTTTGCTCCGGAATTAAATCGGCGGGGATTATCACGCCATTGCGCGCCAGGTGCACGTAGTGCGCGATGAATAAACCGGTTTCCATTTCACCTTCCAGACGATAGGGGATGGGCTGATCGGGTTTTTTCAGCATTTTCACCAGGTCCCGCACCTTGGGCCACAGGTTGGTGCGGATCGGCACCTTGAAATAGGCGCTGCGTTTGGGGCCGACGGTGAACCAGTGTTCATGCTCGCCTTCGGCCAGCAGCATGTCGCCCAAGTGAATACGGTACTCGAGGCCGCGCACCGTCAGGTCGCTGTCATTGGGATTGTCGACGCGAAAGTGCAGGATGAATTTCTGCTCCAGCAGTTTGGCGCGGACCACTTCAACCTTCACCAGGTGCACCTGCGGGTCCGGCAGATCGTCTCCGAACCAGGACGCGCAGCCGCCGAGCCCCAGAAAGAGGAGCGAGGAGAAGAGAAAAAGTGCAAGGCGCCGGGTGATCATGGTCGTGTTTCTCCCTAGAACGCCAGTCTAGCCCTTTGGAATCACCTCACGCGCCGAAATACCCCGCGCAACACTTCTTGAATTTCTGCCCGCTGGCGCACGGGCAGGCATCGTTGCGTCCGGCCTTGAGTGGCACGGTGGGGTCGATGAAGTACCAGTGCCCGCCGTTCTGCACGAACGAGGAGCGCTCGCGGTGGCTGTGTTCACCACCACCGTCATGCCAGCGTGCGGTGAACGTGACGAATGCGTGTTCCGGTTGACCGCCCAATACCTCGGAGCTTTCCACCTCCAGACCCAGCCAGGTGCTTTGCGCGCTCCAGTCGCTGATGGACTGACGATCCAGGCCGGCCTGTTGCGCGGGCAGGGTGGTTGCCACCAGATAGTCGATCAAACCCAGCACATAGGCGCTGTAGCGCGAGCGCATCAAGGCTTCGGCGCACGGCGCCGGATGCCCGGCATGGTAATGGCCGCAGCAGGCATCGAGCAGGGTGCCGCTGCCGCAAGGGCAAATGGATGTACTCATTGCGTTACCACCAATATTTCCCGAAGTTTTCCGGATTGGCCCAGAACCGTGAGTTGAGCCAGTCGGGCACCTGTTTATAGTCAAGCAGATCGTAGGTGAACAGCGTCAGCACTTGTTCATCGCGCTGGAAGCGTTCACTGGCTTGCAAGGCCAGGGAAAAGAAATCCGTCTCCTGCCAGCCGCTGGCCGGCAAATCCGCCAGCACCGCAATGCGGCTGGCGTTCAGATTACGTATCCCGCCTAAAAGATTCAGACCGTCACGCTTTGGCAGGTGTTCAAGGCAATCGACCACCAGCGCCAGATCAAAGCGGCGCGCCGCCAGTTCGGTCGGTAGTGCACCCGGTGCCGCATGCGCCACGCAGCTGTCCGGGTGCGCAAGCTTGAACGCCTCAAGTGCGGGGAATTCGCTGGCGCCGATCAACAACAGGCGCGCGGGGGCGTATCGATCAAGCAAAGCGGCCAACGCCTGCTGGGGCGTGCGCGAAGAAATACCTGCAATCATCAGAGTTCCTCAAAAAGAGCACCAAGACTAGCCTGCCCAAACGTGCGGGCCTAGAGCGGGTTTGCACCAAAATCGGCGAACGGCCGTGAATACGTGACTAAACAGCGGTGGCCTATTGCTGGCGGAGATTAAAACTCCGGTCTTTACTCCCTGAATCGGTTTCAAGCCGATCCCTCAGGAGAAAACTAGATGAGCATAGTTCGGACAGCATTACCCTTGGTTCTGCTAACCAGTGTGTTGACTGGTTGCGCAGGTTTGCAGAAAACCGACTGGCCGACCTGTGCAGGGGTCGGTGGTGTCATCGGTGCGGGTCTCGGTGCGACCGAGAGTACGGCATGGGCGGGGTATGGCGCGCTGGCCGTCGGCAGTTTCGCCGCGGCTTATTGCTGGGTGCATGGCGATGGCGACGAAGACGGCGATGGTGTGCCGGACAGTCGCGACAAGTGTCCGGGTACGCCTCGAGGCGTGAAGGTCGATGCCGACGGCTGCCCTCCACCGGTACCTGCGCCAGTGGTCGAAGAAGTCGTGGTGGTCAAGGAAGAAGTCATTGTCATCCGCGATGTCCACTTCCAGTTCGACAAAGCCACACTCACGCCTGCCGATAAAGATGTACTCAACACAATCGCCACGCGCCTGAAACAGGAAGCCTCCACCGCTCAATTGACCGTGACCGGCCATACCGACAGCGTGGGCAGTGATACCTACAACCAGAAACTGTCGGATAAGCGTGCTCACTCGGTGGTTGAATACCTCATCCAGCAAGGCGTCCCACGCAGCAGTTTCGTGTCTGTGACCGGTGCCGGTGAAAGCCAGCCGGTGGCCGATAACAAAACCGCTGACGGCCGTGCGCAGAACCGTCGCACGGAAATCAAAATCAACCGCTAAGCCCCATCCGCTCCGCGGCTTGTGCAGTCGCGGATGCGGGTCTTTACTCCTGTGTAACCGGTATGGGCCGGTAACACAGGAGCTTTCACAATGAGCGTTCTCACAAGGACCGTCTTGCCGGTTCTGCTGCTAGGCAGCCTGTTGACCGGTTGCGCCACTCACAGCGATGGCACCGCCCCTCTCAATCAACGTACCTGGCCGATCTGCAGCCTCATCGGCGGACTGGTCGGCGGCGGTCTGGGCGCGATTGAAAGTGCCGGCTGGGCAGGCGGTGGCGCAGCACTCGGTATCTTGACCGGTGGCTTGATCTGTTACGCCCAGGATGGCGATGAGGACGAAGACGGCGTTTTCGATCGGCGTGATCGTTGCCCCGATACCCCGGCCAATACGCCTGTCGAACACCATGGTTGTCCGCTGCCGCAGTACCCGGCCAGCGTGAAACCTGTCGAAGTTGTTGAGCCCGAAGTCATCACGCTGCCCAGCGACTTGCTGTTTGCCTTCAACAAGTCTGACCTGAGTCCCGCCGCGCAGAGTCAATTGGATTCGCTGATGTCCAAACTGCAATTCGCCGATGTGGTGAGCATCAAGGTGATCGGTCATACCGACAGCGTCGGTTCGGATGAATACAACCAGGCACTTTCGGAGCGTCGCGCCAGCAGTGTGGCGGCTTATCTGTTGAGCCAGGGCATTGCGCCGAGCAAACTCACCAGCGAAGGCAAAGGCGAAAGCCAGCCGTTGGCCGACAACGAAACGGATGAAGGACGCGCGAAAAACCGTAGGGTGGAGTTACACATTAATCGCTAAGCCCCGTAATAGAGCCGTCGGACAACAGTGGCTGTTGATTCGACGGCCATTCGGCGGCCTTCATGAAGAATTTTCTGTTGCCCTCTGGCTTATCCCTCGCGGAAGCCGTTACTGTGCGCGCAAAGAATAATTCTCAACGGGGGGCGTATGAAGGTGTTTTGGGGGCTGGGGAAGTTGTTGACCCTGCTGTTTTGGCTGGTGGTGCTGGTCAATCTGCTGATGCCGTTTGTCAATCCGTTGCACCTGCTGGTCAATCTGGCTGGCGGCGTGTTGGCGTCTCTTCATCTGCTTGAGGCGGTGTTCTGTTTCCGCAGCCTCAGAGGTCGCGCCCACCCTTGGCGTGATCGCTTGAAGATCCTGTTTTTCGGCGTATTCCACCTGCAAACCCTCCCGGCTCCGACCGTATCGAAGGCTTCCCATGCGTAAACTCTGTCTGCTCGCCGCACTCATCAGCCCATTGGCCTGCGCCCAGGTGGTCAGTGTCGAAACCAATTCATTGATGCGCCTGCCCAACACCGCCAGCACCTTGCAGCTTGAACGCCTGGAAGTCGCCGATTACGGCACTTTGTTGATTCCTTCGAACGTGACCGAAGTCACCGTCGGCGAATTGCATCTGGGGCGTGAGGCGCGGATCGCCATCGTGCCAAGTGAACAGGTACTGGAGTTGAAAGTCAGTCGTGCCGAATTGTCTGAAGGCAGCCAGATCACGGCTCGTGGGGCGCCGGGGACTTACCTCAAGGCCGCTCGCTCCGGACGCAACCTGAATTTGCAGATCAAGGCACTGAATGCACCGCTGTTGTCGGTAGACGCTCGCGGTGGCGCGGGCGCGCCAGGTTTTGTCGGCCTCGATGGGGCCAACGGTCAGGCGCCGGGTTGCACATGGGGCCAGGCCGGCCGCGGTGCCGATGGCAGCAATGGCAGTGATGGTCAGCCGGGGGCGCCGGGGGCGCTGGTCAGGCTGGAAGTGCCACGGGATTATCCGGTTGAACAGATCAAGGTTCAGGTGGCGGGTGGTGCCGGTGGCATCGCGGGGCCTGGCGGCAAGCCGGGCGCGGGCGGCAAGGCCAAGGGCTGCCTCGTTTACGAGGCCGATGGCGGCAAAAGCGGTCGTCCTGGGATTGATGGACAGCCGGGGCCTGCGGGTGCGGCGGGTTCGGTGACCGTTCAAAGGTTGTAAGAACGACCGAGATCCTGTGGCGAGGGAGCTTGCTCCCGCTGGACTGCGCAGCAGTCCTATTTTGGGGCCGCTTCGCAACCCAGCGGGAGCAAGCTCCCTCGCCACAGTTGTACTGTTTGCTTTAGAACATCGGTCTGGCCGCAGCAATCGCCACCAGCACCAACCCGACAATCAAATTGATCCCCACCAACTTGCGAATCTTCCCCAGCGTCGCAGCCCCGGTCGGCCAATCCTGTGCGCCCACCGCTGTGCGCAACTCTGGCAGCAGCAACGCTTGAATCCGGATAAACAGCGCGGTCATCACCACATACAAGCCCATCATCACCTGCACATACCGCGGCGCCGCCTCAAACCCGGCGTATTGCAGATGAATCATGCCCACGCCACTGATCGGCAATAGCACCACCGCGACCCAGACCCAGCGGAAAAAACCTTGAAACACTTCCACCCACAGCTTCAAACGGGCAGGCCCCTCCAGCGCCTTCATCGCTGCAGGCCGCAAGACCATCCAGGCGAAAAACATACCGCCGACCCACACCAGGGCGGACAGGACGTGCAGGGTGTAAACGATGCCAAAAGGTGTCATTGAGGTACTCCGTTCTGCGCGGGATTAATTAGCGGGGTATGATAGCGGCCCATACGAACCACTGAAAATTTATCCAGCGTTTTTTGCGCCCGACAATCCATGATCAGCACCGAACTCAAAACCACGATCCAGGGCGCCTACTCGCGTTTTCTTGAAGCCAAGAGCCTCAAACCGCGCTACGGCCAACGCCTGATGATCGCCGAAATTGCCAAAGTCCTCGGTGACATCGACACCGACGACGAAGGCCGGCGCAGTGGCGACCCCGCGATTGTCGCGGTGGAAGCCGGCACCGGTACCGGTAAAACCGTGGCCTACAGCCTGGCGGCGATACCCACCGCCAAGGCCGCCGGCAAACGCCTGGTCATCGCCACGGCCACCGTGGCCCTGCAAGAGCAGATCGTCTACAAGGATTTGCCCGACCTGATGCGCAACAGCGGGCTGAATTTCAGCTTCGCCCTGGCCAAGGGGCGCGGGCGCTACATGTGCCTGTCCAAGCTCGACATGTTGCTCCAGGAAGGTCACGCGCAAACCGCCACGGCTCAGCTGTTCGAAGAAGAAGGTTTCAAGATCGAGGTCGATGAGGCCAGCCAGAAGCTCTTCACCAGCATGATCGAGAAGCTCGCCGGCAATAAATGGGACGGCGACCGCGACAGTTGGTCCACTGCCCTGGAAGACGCCGACTGGGCGCGCCTGACCACCGATCACAGCCAGTGTACTAACCGTCATTGCCCCAACTTCGGCCAGTGCGCCTTCTACAAGGCCCGCGAAGGCATGGGCAAGGTTGACGTGATTGTCACCAACCACGACATGGTCCTGGCAGACCTGGCGTTGGGCGGCGGCGCCGTGCTGCCGGACCCGCGCGATACCATTTACGTATTCGACGAAGGCCACCACCTGCCGGACAAGGCCATCGGCCATTTCGCCCACTACACGCGCCTGCGTTCCACCGCCGACTGGCTGGAAACCACTGCCAAGAACCTCACCAAACTACTGGCCCAGCATCCGCTGCCGGGTGACCTGGGCAAGTTGATCGAGCAGGTGCCGGAGCTGGCTCGAGAGATCAAGACCCAGCAGCAGTTCATGTTCACCGCGTGCGAGCAGGTGGCCGATTTCAAGCCCGGCGAAGACGTCGAAGGCCGCGAACGGCCGCGACATCGTTTCGTCGGCGGGGTGATTCCCGAGCACATGCGCGAAATGGGCGTCGAGCTGAAGAAGGGCTATGCCCGTCTGACCGACCTGTTCACCCGGCTCACCGAACTGCTCAAGGAAGGCATGGACGGCGAGGTCAATATCGGCATCGCCAGCAACCAGGCCGAAGAGTGGTATCCGCTGTTCGGCAGCCTGTTGTCCCGTTCTTCGGGCAACTGGGAATTGTGGGTCGCGTTCACCGCTGAAGACCCGGAAGACAATCCGCCCATGGCCCGCTGGCTGACCCTGGCCGAAAGCGGTTCGCTGTTCGACATCGAGGTCAACGCCAGCCCGATCCTCGCCGCGGAAATGCTCCGGCGCAACCTGTGGAACGTCGCTTATGGCGCACTGGTGACTTCGGCGACCCTGACCGCGCTCGGCACCTTCGACCGTTTCCGCATGCGTGCCGGCCTGCCAAAAAAAGCCGTGACTGCCGTGGTCCCGAGCCCGTTCCATCACGCCGACGCCGGTGTGTTGCGGGTGCCGGACCTGAAAGCCGACCCGCGTGACGCACCGGCCCACACCGCCGCGATCATCCGTGACTTGCCAGCCTTGGTGGAAGGTTCGCGCGGCACCCTGGTGCTGTTCTCCTCGCGCAAACAGATGCAGGACGTGTTCGACGGCCTGGACCGTGACTGGCGCAAGCAAGTGTTCATTCAAGGCAACCTGTCGAAACAGGAAACCCTGAACAAGCACAAGGCGCGTGTTGATGGCGGAGACTCCAGCGTGCTGTTCGGCCTGGCGAGTTTTGCCGAAGGGGTCGACTTGCCCGGTGCGTATTGCGAGCACGTGGTGATCGCGAAGATTCCGTTCTCGGTGCCCGACGACCCGGTCGAAGCGGCCCTGGCCGAATGGATTGAAGCCCGTGGCGGCAATCCGTTCATGGAAATCTCCGTGCCCGACGCTTCGCTGAAACTGGTCCAGGCCTGCGGCCGCTTGCTGCGTACCGAAGAAGACCGCGGCACCATTACCCTGCTGGATCGACGTCTGGTCACCCAGCGTTACGGCAAAGCAATCCTCAACGCATTGCCGCCATTCCGTCGCGAAATTTCCTGAAACACCGGTGGGCTTTTTTGCCCACCGCGTTGTCTATCGTTCAGCCACTACCTTTCCATTGGCCCATTGAGGGTCGTTCGGGAGAAACACGTTCCTATGATTCGCTGTTCGTTGCCTGCTGTTTTCGCCCTGATGTTCGCAGCCCCTTTGCTGGCAGCCCCTGCCGGCCAACAGACGCTGTTCAACTTTGTGCGCCCCGCCGATGTGGTCCAGGTGGCAACTCAAGATGCCAGCCTGCCGCAATCCAATGCGGAGCAAACGGCCGAAGGTGAAGTGCTGCGTCGGGTGACGTTCAACCCGGTGGCGCAACCGACCTTGCGTCTGACCCCGCAAACCGGCGCCTGGGACTGGTCCCAGTCAGGTGTCATGAGCTTGCGCATTCAGAGCGCGATGGACTGGGCCGTGACCCTGTACGTGAAAATCCAGAGCAACGATGGCAAGACCCTGATCAGTCGCGTCGACTTGCCCGCGGGACCGGCGCAGACCTTGCTGGTGCCGCTGCAACCGAGTTCGCCGCTGAGCCAGGGCATGAAGGCCGGGCCGCCGATGCCGATGACGTTTGACGGCCAACGGGTATTGCTGGCCAGCAGCGCCGGTGAGTTGGATCGCAGCCAGGTGGTGTCGGTGACGTTGTCGATGGATCAGCCGAAAGTAGCCCAAAGTATCTTGCTTGAGCGCTTTGGCGTGCAGGACGGTGAAGCGGTGACCAAGGCGGCATACGGCGGCCTGGTGGACGCCTACGGTCAATCGACCCGGGCCAAATGGCCGGAGAAGGTCGGTAGCGATGAGCAACTGAAAAGCGCCGCCGCCAAAGAACAGCAACAAACCAGAACCTGGCTCGCCGAGCGCCAGAAGTTATCCCTGGATAAGTTCGGCGGCTGGAACAAAGGCCCGACGTTCAAGGCCAGCGGTTTTTTCCGCACGGAAAAACGTGACGGTCGCTGGTACCTGGTGACCCCGGAAGGGCATCCGTTCTATTCGCTGGGGGTCAATACCGTTACCCCGAACGTCAACCAGACCTACATCGCCGGCCGCGAGTGGATGTTTGAATCCCTGCCAAAACCGGAAGAACCCTTGGCCAGTCATTATGGCGAAGGCGACAACCGTGGTGGCAACGGCGCCGATCAGGGCCGTGGTTATAACGCCGGTCGCTGGTACGATTTCTATGGCGCTAACTTGCAGCGCCTGTACGGCGAACCGTGCGCGCTGGGCAGCGACACCAAGGCCGGTGTCGCCGAAGCAGCCAAGGCTGATGCGGTCGAGGCCACGACCGACAAGGCCGCCGAGCAACCTGTCGCACCTACGACTGCCGAATCCGGCGTCGCCGAAGCCGCCAAGACCGGCGCGGAGGAAGCGACCGTCGCCAAAGCCGTCGAGCAAAAACCTGCTGAACCCTGCAAAGCCGTGGTTGATGAACAACGCTGGGCCAGCCATACCCTGGATCGCCTGCAAGCCTGGGGTTTCAACACGGTCGGCAACTGGAGCGCTCCGGCGCTGGCCAATGCTGACCGTGTGCCGTACACCTTGCCGCTGTCGATCGTCGGCGATTACGCCAGCATCAGCACCGGCACCGATTGGTGGGGCGGCATGCCCGACCCGTTCGACCCACGCTTCGCCATGGCCACCGAACGCGCCGTGGCCATCGCCGCCCGCGACCATCGCGACGATCCCTGGCTGATCGGTTACTTCGCCGACAACGAACTGGCCTGGGCCGGCCCCGGCGACGATCCGAAAGCCCGTTACGCACTGGCCTACGGCACCTTGAAAATGACCACCGACGTGCCGGCCAAACGGGCGTTTCTCAAGCAGTTGCGCGACAAGTACCGCAATCAGGCCGGCCTTTCCAAGGCGTGGGGCATCGACTTGCCGGCCTGGGAATTGATGGAAGACCCGGGTTTCGTGCCGCCGCTGCCGAGCGCCGAACACCCGGAAATCGAGGCTGATTTCAAATACTTCCAGAAGGTCTTCGCCGATACCTACTTCAAGACCCTTTCCGATTCGCTCAAGTGGCACGCACCGAACCAGTTGCTGCTGGGCGGTCGCTTCGCCACCAGCACCCCGGAAGCCGTTGAGTCCTGCGCCCAGTATTGCGACGTACTGAGCTTCAACATGTACACCCTGCAACCGCAAGATGGCTATGACTTTGCCAAATTGCGCAGCCTGGACAAACCGGTGCTGATCACCGAGTTCAACTTCGGCTCCGCTGATCGCGGTCCGTTCTGGGGCGGTGTGACGCAATTGGCCAAGGAAGAAGACCGTGGCCCGGCTTATGCCAACTTCCTCAAACAGGCGCAGAGCGAACCGTCGATTGTCGGCGTGCACTGGTTCCAGTACCTCGATCAACCGGTGACCGGACGTCTGCTGGATGGCGAGAATGGTCACTTTGGCCTGGTGGGCATTACCGATCTGCCGTTCCAGGGCTTTGTCGACAGCGTGCGCAAGAGCAACCTGGCGACCGTTGACCAGTTGGGCAAGGAGGCTGAGAAGGCCAAGGCTGAAGCGGATAAAGCCAGCCATGAAGGCGAGGGCGGTAAAAAAGGTGATGCGGGCAAAGGCGTGGGGCAAGGTGCGGGCCATGCCGGCGGCCATTCGGCCAACGGTCACTGAGTCCTGCTCGACCGCGTTATCGTTCTTCGCGAGCAGGCTCGCTCCCACCATGGTCCTGCGTGATCCTTGGGGAGCGAGCCTGACGACAAATTTCTGATCCAATCCATGGGCAACCGACCGCCCGGCTCACGCCTGTTCCCAAAACCTTCAATGGCTGGAACAATGCGGGCCACTTTGTAGATTTCGGGGAGTTGCGGGTGCAGATTCAGGGTCATTACGAGCTTAAGTTCGAAGCAGTACGCGAAGCGTTCGCGGCGCTGTTCGACGATCCTCAGGAACGTGGTGCGGCGTTGTGCATCCGGGTCGGTGGCGAAACCGTCCTCGACCTCTGGGCCGGTACCGCCGACAAGGATGGCCTTGAAGCCTGGCACAGCGACACTATCGCCAACCTGTTCTCCTGCACCAAGACCTTCACTGCCGTCACCGCCCTGCAATTGGTGGCCGAAGGCAAGCTGCAACTGGATGCCCCGGTGGCGCGCTACTGGCCCGAATTCGCCGCCGCCGGCAAAGACTCCGTCACCTTGCGCCAGTTGCTCTGCCATCAGGCCGGTCTGCCGGCACTGCGCGAGTTGCTGGCACCCGAAGCGCTCTACGACTGGTACACCATGGTCGATGCCCTTGCTGCCGAAACGCCGTGGTGGACACCGGGCGAAGGCCACGGTTACGCGGCAATCACCTATGGCTGGCTGGTGGGCGAGTTGCTGCGCCGTGCCGACGGTCGTGGGCCGGGCTCATCGATTGTGGCGCGGGTCGCCAAGCCGTTAGGGCTGGATTTCCATGTGGGCCTGGCGGACGAAGAGTTCCATCGCGTGGCGCACATCGCCCGCGGCAAGGGCAACGTTGGCGATGCGGCGGCCCAGCGCTTGCTGCAAGTAACTATGCGCGAGCCGACCGCCATGACCACCCGGGCCTTCACTAACCCGCCGTCGATAATGACCAGCACCAACAAACCCGAATGGCGCCGGATGCAACAACCCGCCGCCAATGGCCACGGTAACGCCCGTAGCCTTGCTGGTTTCTACGCCGGCCTGCTTGATGGCAGCCTGCTGGAAAGCGAAATGCTCGAGGAGCTGACCCGCGAACACAGCCTTGGCGAAGACAAGACTTTATTGACCCGGACCCGTTTTGGCCTGGGTTGCATGCTCGATCAACCGGACGTTCCCAATGCGACCTACGGCCTCGGCCCGCGTGCATTCGGCCACCCTGGCGCTGGCGGCTCCATCGGTTTTGCTGACCCGGAACATGATGTGGCCTTCGGATTTGTGACAAATACACTGGGGCCTTACGTCTTGATGGATCCGCGCGCGCAGAAGCTTGCGCGGGTACTGGCCACTTGTCTGTAATACGCACTCTCGGGCTCCAGGGCCGGAACCCGAAGGCCATTATGGTTTCCAACCGTCTGTTTATCCGGTCACGCCGGCCTGATTTTTTATGATTTCATTTTTGTGGATATCCAATGTCATTCAATAAAACCACCCTTGCCTTGGCCCTGTGTGTCGCGATCACCGGTTGTGCACAGACCCCACAAAGTGATTCGGATGGCAGCAGCTGGTGGCCGTTCGGCTCCTCCGACAAAGTCGCGGCGAAAGAGCCGGCTCCGGCCCCGACCCCAGCCCCTTTGAAAACGGCCGCCGCGGCTCCAGTGACCAAAGCTGAAAGTTCCAACCCTTGGTACTGGCCGTTCGGCTCCGATGAAGCGCTCGACAAAAAGCCGGAAGTAAAACCCGAAGCCAAGCCTGTCGAAGTGGCCAAGGCTGAAGCTGAAGCCGGTGGAAAGTGGTGGTGGCCGTTCGGGGGTAAAGATCAACCCACCGCCAAAGCCGTGCCGATGCCGGATCCTAAAGTCACTCAAGCCTGGCTCGACGACTACGAGCCGCGCCTGCGTGAAGCGATCAAGGACAGCAATCTGCAACTTGAGCGTCGTGAAAACGTATTGGTCGTGACCGCGCCGGTAGAAGGCTCGTTTAACCCGGACCGTCCGGCCATGTTGCTGCCCGTGACCCTAGGCCCGTTCACTCGCGTCGCGAAAATCCTGGAAGTCGATCCTAAGACCGCCGTCCTGGTACTGGGTCACAGTGATACCTCGGGCGCCGCACCGGCCAACGTCAAACTGAGCCAGGAGCGTGCGCAAGCCGTCGCTGCGATCTTCCGCCTCAGCGGTTTGCAGCGTGATCGCCTGATGCTGCGCGGCATGGGCGGTGAAGCCCCTCGTGCAGCCAACGACAGCAACGAAGGTCGCGCCTTGAACCGTCGTGTGGAATTGCTGGTGACTCCGCAAAACACCATGGTCGCGTTGCTGAGCAAGTACAACATGCCGGCTCCGGCGCCCGTTCGCCTGGTCGCTGCCCAGGACGTCAAGCCAGTGGTCAAGCCTGTCACGCCTGCACCTGCGGCGAAAAAAGCGGCTGTGCCTGCTGCGAAAAAAGCCCCGGCCAAGAAAGCCGCCAAGGCTCCAGCCAAGAAGACACCGGCTAAAACCGCGACCCCGGCGAAAAAGACTACCCCAGCAAAAGCCGCAGCGGCTGACAAGAAAGTCGCCGCTGCCGATGCTGCAAAGAAGTGATTCGTTAACCAAAAGGAATGCGCCATGACCCAGGGCCTGGCTGATATGCGTCGCGACTACACCCGTGACGGTCTGACCGAGGTGCAAGCCCCGGCCGAGCCGTTCGGACTGTTCCATCAGTGGTTTGCGGACGCGGTGAAAACCGAGCAACCGCCGGTGGAGGCCAATGCCATGACCCTGGCCACCGTCGATCAGGACGGTCGGCCGCATTGCCGCATTCTGCTGCTCAAAGGCCTGGACGAAGAGGGTTTCACCTTCTTCACCAACTACGACAGCGCCAAAGGCCAGCATCTGGCGGCAAACCCGTTCGCCGCCATGACGTTTTTCTGGCCGACCCTGGAGCGCCAGGTGCGCATCGAAGGGCGGGTGGTGAAGGTTACGGCTGAAGAGTCCGACGCCTATTTCCAGGTCCGCCCGCTGGGCAGTCGTCTCGGTGCCTGGGCTTCGCCCCAGAGCCGGGTGATCGCCGATCGTGCTGAACTGGAAGCGCTGCTCAAGAACACCGAGCAACGTTTCAGCGACACTCAACCGCACTGCCCGGAACATTGGGGCGGTTACCGCTTGCTACCCGAGCGCATCGAGTTCTGGCAAGGCCGTCCGAGCCGCCTGCACGATCGCCTCAACTACCGTTTGCAAGGCGCCGACTGGATTCTTGAACGTCTGGCACCTTAAGCAGTCTACCGATCGGGATAGCCTGCCGCAGCGGCTTCAAGCCACTGGGGCAGGTCCCGGCGCTTGATCTTCTGCGCCTGAGCGCTTGCCAGTTGCTCGAGCATGAACGCTTTTTTCTGCTCGTCTTTACCCGCCAGCGCCAACGCCAGATCGCGGTCCATCCAGCGCTTGATCCGCACGTACAGCCACCAGTGGAAGTACAAACCGGCGACCGTGGTGACAACAATGATGAAGTAATCCATGAAAATCCTTGGGTCAGTGGGGCAGGTTTTTCGGTTTGCCGCTACTGTGTGGTGAGTTCCGAGGCGCCTGTACCGAGCCTGAATGAAACCAATTTTATCCGGGCGATGCCGTGACAGACGTCAAGCTGCGGAGTTTAATGAATACTTGTCCTTTGGAGTTGATGCTATGCGTAAGTCTGTTCTGCTGGTTGCTTCCTTTTCCACGATGGCGATGTTGCTCACCGGCTGCCAATCGAGCCTGACCGGTGACTCCTATTCCCGTGACGAAGCGCGTCGTGTGCAGACCGTTCGCATGGGCACCATCGAATCCTTGCGTCCGGTGAAAATCGAAGGCACCAAGACCCCGATCGGCGGCGCAGCGGGCGCAGTGGTCGGTGGTGTCGGCGGTAGCGCCATCGGCGGCGGTAAAGGCAGCATCGTCGCTGCGGTCATCGGCGCCGTGGCGGGCGGCCTGCTCGGTTCAGCCACTGAAGAAGGCCTGACCCGCACCCAAGGCGTGGAAATCACCGTCCGTGAAGACGACGGCAGCATGCGCGCCTATGTGCAGCAGGTTCAGGAGAATGAAGTGTTCCGCGTGGGCGAGCGGGTGCGGATTGCGACGGTTGACGGTACGAGCCGCGTTACGCACTAAGCGGGAACGAGCGGTAAAAGAAAACCCTGATCAGGTGACTGGTCGGGGTTTTGTTTTTTGAGGGGGGCAGGATGGCGGGTGCGGAAAGACGTTCTATGAGAACTGGTTTTCAATAGTGTTAGTCGTGTGAAGTCAGAAACAATTCGAGATCTTTAGGTAGCTCCATTGCGCACGCTTTTTCTATACCGAGGACTTGTTGGTCGGTTAGCCGGTAATCATGCAACGGGTCTTCGTCATTCGCCCATCCCATGATGAATTTGAGCTCAGTGGTGGCAATGGGGATCTGTTTCTCGAATGAAGGAAAGTCTTCTCCTTTCGGAACTCCCATAATTAGATGTTTCATGGCTTTTTTGATGGATAGTCATTTATCGGATAAAAAACGATTTGGGCACTCTCACCATTCTTTCCGATATCGAAACGCAATCTGGTAGTCAAAAGCGGAAATATCAATTTGATGGTTGAACAGAGGCTGAATCTCTGGAATCCAAGCAACCAACACATCGAATCCACCATCGTAAATCTCGCTTTCCGCCATCAAGCCCAACGCGGCGATTATTGAACCGTCATCGCCAAGGTCGGCGGAGTATTCCTTTCCGTCCGCTATTTCCGTTTCCTTGTCGTACCAGTCCAATCTGACTTTCAGTCCCATGTAGTCCTCACAGATACTTTTTAATGCTTCGGTTTTTTTTGGGTGGATCTATTTGCTCACCAGTTTTGTGATCGAACGAGCCAAGATGACTTCCATCGCTTGCACGATAGGCTTCTAGCTCTCCATGCAAAGAGTCCCATTCATAGATGGTTCGGCCTTTGTTATCAATCCAACGTTCTCGAAGGCCTCCGCCTCCTTGCCGTGGCGTTTTCTTCTTCGCTTCGCGCAAGCCTGAAAATCCGGTGATTTCTTCTGTTTCGGGCGCGGAGTGATAGTCATGATCGGGGTTAGGAAGTTTTCGTCCTGAAACACTAACCACGATGTAAACAGGCTTCACCCCCGAATCCGCCGGAAACACAAGAATGAAATCCTTGTAATCAGGCGGATACACCGGATTCACAATAATCCCGTCAGCCGCTTTCGTCGGCGGATACACCCAAATATGCGGCGCTTGCGGAGCAGCCTCCAGCGCCGGAATCCCAAGGATGTCCGAACCCTCCACTGCCGGTGTCCAGATCAGCTCAACCCCATCCCCTAGATCCGCCATCTGCTGACTGCCGCGCAAGGTGAACTGCACGACATCGACCATTTCCCAATCGCGGTTCTTGCCGGTGTAGAAGCCATAACCCTTGAGACGGCCATCCGCCTGTTGCTCGACCTGCAAGCGAACGCGGGTCCTGGCCTGTTTCAGAGTGCGCAACTGATCTTCGGTATACAGCGCGCTATCGCCCAGGCTTGGCGTCCAGAACAGCGCGACCACCGTAGCCAGTGCGGTGGCCCCGGCGGCGCCGATTGCGGCCACCGGAGCCGCGAGCGTCGGAGCACTCAGGGCGAGTCGGCCAATGCCGAGCGAGAGCGTACTGCCGCTGATGGTTTCGAGATTCAGCAGCCCGGCATCGTCCGCTTCGCGGGCACCCAGCCAGGCGATCTCCCCGTAATCCTTGAGGCAGTCGGTGGGTACCATGCCCGAAGGATTCGAGTAGTCGATGATGGCGTCCGGCAGTTTGCAGGACTTGGCGAAGACGCATCCGGCACGAACCGATTCGTCCCTTTTGGGGGCGATCTCACGACTGAACTCGAAGGCATCTTGCCTGGCGAGCATGGCGTCGTAAGCGTTTTGTCGGGCGTCCCGCTCGGCCAGTTCGGAGGCCGTCATGAAACGGTGAGTGACGTGGTGTCCGTCGCCGGACGGTGGGTTTTTAACCCTGGGGATATCCTTGTTTCCAGCCATTGATCTTCCTTGCGCTCGCACATCGACAGCCCCGGACAAGGGGCTGTGCGACGTTAACGAACGAGGTCAAACGTGGCTGTAGGACGAATCCTGATTGTCGTTAAGAGGGTTCTCTTTCGCTCAGGATAGCAGTGCGGTGCGCTTGCGGCTCGCTGCCGCTGTCACCGCGTAACCGATCAATGCCGCCAGAATCGAACCGGTCAAAATACCCATCCGGTCCATTCCGGCGTATTCACTGACACCCGGCTCGAAGGCCAGGGAGCCGACAAACAGGCTCATGGTGAAGCCGATACCACAGAGGATCGCGACACCCAGCACCTGGCCCCAGTTGGCGCCTTGGGGCAGGGCGGCGATGCCGATTTTCACGGCCAGCCAGGTCAGGCCGAACACACCGACGGTTTTGCCCAGCAGCAGGCCCACCGCAATGCCCATCGGCACGTGGTGAGTGAAGCTTTCCATGGTCACGCCGCTGAGCGACAGGCCGGCGTTGGCGAAGGCGAACAGCGGCAGAATGCCGTAGGCCACCCAGGGATGCAGGGCGTGTTCGAGGGTCAGCAGCGGTGACGGTTCGGCATTTTTTGTGCGCAAGGGAATGCAGAACGCCAGGGTCACACCGGCCAGCGTCGCGTGGACGCCGCTCTTGAGCACGCAGACCCAGAGGATCAAACCGATGATCATGTACGGCCCGAGCTTGACCACGCCGAGCCGGTTCATCGCAATCAAGGCGACGATGCACGACGCAGCCAATGCCAGCGAAAGTGTCGACAGCGTGCCGGAGTAGAAGATCGCAATGACAATAATGGCGCCGAGGTCGTCAATGATCGCGAGGGTCATCAGGAACAGTTTCAGCGACACCGGCACGCGCTTGCCTAGCAGGGCGAGAACGCCGAGGGCGAAGGCGATGTCAGTGGCCATCGGGATGGCCCAGCCACTCAGGGCTGCCGGGTTGTCACGATTGAGAAACCAATAGAGGAGTGCCGGAACGACCATGCCGCCAATCGCTGCCGCGCCGGGCAGGACGATCTGCGAAGGTTTCGACAGCTGGCCGTCGAGGACTTCGCGCTTCACTTCCAGGCCGATCAGCAGGAAAAACAGGGCCATCAGGCCGTCGTTGATCCACAGCAGCGCCGGTTTGGCGATTTGCAGCGCACCGATCTGCGCCACCACCGGCGTGTCGAGGAAACTGCTGTACAGCCACGACAACGGGGAGTTGTTGATGATCAAAGCCAGGGCTGCCGCGGCGATCAATAACAGACCGCTGGCAGCTTCCAACTGAAAGAAACGCGTGAAAGTGCTACGCAGAGGCAAGGTCGCTCTCCATCGAAAAATCAAAAAGGTGGCACACCCTAACCCGTACCGTTGGTTGTTAAAACAAAATTTATATTCTTTTTTGTTATATACCGTTACAACGCGAGGGGCTGGCACGGAGATGAGCCTAGCAGTTGCCAAACGTATTGGGCCTCAGCTGTATCTGTGCGTGGCGTGGGATTTTTCCTAAGCTTATGGGCTGAGCCTTGCACGAAGGCCGACTCAACGAGAAAAACCATCATGAGCGACAACCGACAGTGGGCCCGCGAAGCCATCCGGATCATCGAAGCCGACTTCCAGCGCAGCGCCGACACCCACCTGATCCCTTTGCCGCTCCCGGGGTTTACGGGCATCGAGCTGTACTTCAAGGACGAGTCCAGCCATCCCACCGGCAGCCTCAAGCACCGGCTGGCGCGCTCGTTGTTCCTCTATGCCTTGTGCAACGGCTGGCTCAAACCCGGCGCGCCGGTGATTGAAGCGTCCAGCGGTTCGACGGCGATTTCCGAGGCTTACTTCGCCAGGTTGCTGGGCTTGCCGTTCATTGCGGTGATGCCGGCGACCACGTCCAAAGAGAAGATCGCGCAGATCGCGTTCTACGGCGGCAAGAGTCATCTGGTCGACGATCCGACGCAGATTTACGCCGAGTCCGAGCGCCTGGCCCGCGAACATGACGGGCATTTCATCGACCAGTTCACCTATGCCGAACGCGCCACTGACTGGCGGGCGAACAACAACATCGCCGAGTCGATCTTCCAGCAAATGCGTTTTGAACGGTACCCGGAGCCGAGCTGGCTGATTTCCAGCCCCGGCACCGGCGGCACCACCGCGACGCTGGGTCGATACGTGCGTTATCGCCAGCATTGCACCCGCGTGTTGTGCGCCGATGCCGAGCGTTCGGTGTTCTTCGACTTCTACAAGACGGGGGATGCCAGCCTGCGACTGGACCACGGTTCTCGGATTGAAGGCATTGGCCGGCCACGGGTCGAGGCGTCGTTTCTGCCCAAGGTGATCGATGCGATGGTCAAGGTGCCGGACGCGTTGTCGCTGGCAGCCATGCATTACCTGGCGCAACATTTGGGACGGCGTGTCGGCGGGTCGAGCGGGACCAACCTGATCGGTGCCTTGATGGCGGCCGGGCAGATGGCAGCGGCGGGGGAGTCGGGGTCGATCGTGGCGATTCTGTGCGACGGCGGCGAGCGGTATGAGACCAGCTATTACGACCAGGATTGGCTCAAGGCCCAAGGGTATGAGTTGAGTGGGTTGATGGAGGTTGTGGCGGGGAGTGTCGAGCGCGGTGAACCGCTTCCCGCCAACGTTTTACGCGCGAATATCTGATACCAACCCCCCCTGTAGGAGCGAGGCTTGCCCGCGAAGAAGTTGACGCGGTCTTCCTAAAAGACCGCATTATCGTTCTTCGCGGGCAAGTCTCGCTCCGACAAGTGGGGTGTTGCTTCAGGCTTCCAGGCCGAGGATGTCGCGGGCCACGGCTTCGGCGATCCGAATCCCGTCGACACCCGCCGACAGAATCCCGCCCGCATAACCCGCGCCTTCACCCGCCGGGAACAGACCTTTCACGTTCAGGCTCTGCATCGACTCGTTGCGGGTAATGCGCAGCGGCGACGAGGTGCGCGTCTCGATCCCGGTCAACACCGCGTCATGCAGCGAGTAACCGCGAATCTGCTTTTCGAACGCCGGCAGAGCTTCACGAATGGCTTCAATGGCAAACGCAGGCAGAGCCAGCGCCAGATCACCCAAGGCAACACCTGGTTTATAGGACGGTTCTACGCTGCCCAACTCGGTGGACGGCTTGCCGGCGATGAAGTCACCGACCAACTGCGCCGGGGCTTCGTAGTTGCTGCCGCCCAACACGTAAGCGTGGGATTCCAGGCGTTCCTGCAACTCGATACCCGCCAGCGGGCCGCCCGGGTAATCGACTTCCGGGGTGATCCCGACGACGATCCCGGAGTTGGCGTTACGCTCGTTACGCGAGTATTGGCTCATGCCGTTAGTGACCACGCGGCCCGGCTCGGATGTCGCCGCTACCACGGTGCCGCCCGGACACATGCAGAAGCTGTACACCGAGCGACCGTTCTTGGCGTGGTGCACCAGTTTGTAGTCGGCCGCCCCGAGTTTCGGGTGGCCGGCGTACTTGCCCAGGCGTGCGCGGTCGATCAGCGACTGCGGGTGCTCGATGCGGAAGCCCACCGAGAACGGCTTGGCTTCCATGAACACGCCACGGCTGTGAAGCATGCGGAAGGTGTCCCGGGCGCTGTGGCCCAAGGCAAGAATCACGTGTTTCGAATGAATCTGTTCGCCACCATTGAGCTCGACGCCGACCAGTTGGCCGTCCTCGATCAACACGTCGGTGACCCGCTGCTGGAAGCGCACTTCGCCGCCCAGCGCGCGAATCTGCTCGCGCATGTTTTCCACGACGCCGGTCAGTCGGAACGTACCGATGTGCGGTTTGCTGACGTAGAGGATTTCTTCCGGGGCGCCGGCCTTGACGAACTCGTGCAGGACTTTGCGACCGATGAATTTCGGGTCCTTGATCTGGCTATAGAGCTTGCCGTCGGAGAATGTCCCCGCGCCGCCCTCGCCAAACTGCACGTTGGATTCAGGGTTGAGTACGCTTTTGCGCCACAGGCCCCAGGTGTCTTTGGTGCGCTGACGCACTTCGGTGCCGCGTTCGAGGATGATCGGCTTGAAGCCCATTTGCGCCAGCAGCAGCCCGGCGAAAATCCCGCACGGACCAAAACCCACGACGACAGGACGTTGTTCAAGATCCGCAGGCGCCTGGCCGACCACTTTGTAGCTGACATCCGGTGCCACGTTGACGTTACGGTCATCGGCGAACTTGTGCAGCAACGCGGCCTCATCCCTGGCGGTGAGGTCGATGGTGTAGATGAAGCACAGTTCAGAGGACTTTTTGCGCGCATCGTAGCTGCGCTTGAACAAGGTGAAATCGAGCAGGTCATCGCTGGCGATGCCCAGGCGCTGCACGATGGCAGGGCGCAGGTCTTCATCGGGATGGTGGATCGGCAACTTGAGTTCGGTGATTCGTAACATGACGGGATCCGGTTCGCGGGGCGCACAACTGCGCCAAGGCGTTTGAAGGCGGCGATTATAAGCCCCAAACGCCGGTCCCGTGAGGCAAAAACGATCAGTCGTTACGCGAGCCGCCGAAATACCCGCAACCGCGTTGCACCTGACCATCGATGCGCAGCTCGGCGCTCATGTGCTGGACGCTGCCGGTGGTGCTGTCGACGCAACGTTGCGGCGCGACCCACAGTTCGATGTGCTGGTTATTGGCTTCGGTGCTGAGATTGAAACGGCCATCGCCCAGCTGTTCTTCAACATAGGGCACGGCCAGGGGCGGCTGGCCGGCACGGTCGATAACCATGCCTTTGCCGCTGACCTTGACGTTCCATTCCGGCGAGTGGCCGGCGGCGCGCAGGATCAGCAATTTGAAATTGGGATCGTCGCAGGCGGCGCCTGAGCGTTCGACGCGGTACAGCTGTTCAAGATCAAGGCGACTGTCGACGATTTGCCCACGCACGTCGGCGAACAGCTTGCCCTGGGCATCGGCGAGGGCCGCGGCCTCTTGCAAGACGCTGGTGCCACCGCTGTCATTGACCACATAACTGCGCTGTTCATTGCACGGCTGGAACAGCAACTTGCCGTCCGCTGCCGTTAACTGGCCCTGCAGGCGGGTCTGGCCCACGTGGGAGGCGCTTTCACGCGGGCCATCAAACAATTGGCAGGCGGCAAACAGCGGAAGCAGGGCGACAAGGACTAAGGAACGGGCAACACGCATCTTTGGCTCTCCAGACAAGTGCCGCCACGTTACGCAGCCTGACCGTTCATCACAACCCCAGCGATGTTCGATCTCCTGTAGGAGCGAAGCTTGCTCGCGAAGGGGCCAGTGCATCCAGCATCGTCATGAATGACAGAACGCTTTCGCGAGCAAGCTTCGCTCCTACAGTGAGGGTGGTGTGTCAGCCGACGTGAAAGGTCTGGCCGGTCTGTAGGCCCTCTACGCTTTTGGCGTAGGCCAATGCCACATCCGCTGCGGGAACCGGCTTGTAGCCCCGGAAGTACGGCGCGTAACTGCCCATGGCTTCGAGCAGAACGGTCGGGCTGATCGAGTTCACCCGCAAGCCGCGGGGCAGTTCGATGGCCGCCGCACGCACGAAGCTGTCGAGCGCACCGTTGACCAACGCCGCCGAGGCGCCGCTGCGAATCGGGTCGTGGCTGAGCACGCCAGTGGTCAAGGTGAACGAGGCGCCGTCATTGGCGAATTCACGGCCGATCAGCAGCAGGTTAACCTGGCCCATCAGCTTGTCTTTCAAGCCCAGCGCAAAGCTTTCTTCGCTCATTTCATCCAGCGGTGCAAAGGTCACGTTGCCGGCAGCGCAGACCAGCGCATCGAATTTACCGGTTTGCTCGAACAGTTTGCGGATCGAGGCGCTGTCGCTGATATCCACATTGAAGTCGCCGCTGTGACGGCCGATGCGGATGATGTCATGGCGCTGGGACAGTTCCTTGTCGACCGCTGAACCGATGGTGCCACCTGCGCCTATCAAAAGAATTTTCATCGTGCTGTTCCTCGAAGTGGTTGAACGAGGTTGCAGTCTAGAGTGGTTTTTTCCATTGATAAGCGCGCTAATAGGCAAACTTTGGTTTTCAAATGGAAACAATCCATGAGCGAGATGGATGATCTGGCGGCGTTCGCGGTGTTGATCGAAGCGGGCAGTTTCACCTTGGCGGCGCAGCAATTGGGCTGCAGCAAGGGGCAGTTGTCCAAGCGCATCAGCTTGCTGGAAACACGGTTCTCCGTTGTCTTGCTGCAACGCACCACCCGCCGTTTGAGTTTGACGGCGGCGGGCGCGGCGCTGTTGCCTCAAGCCCAGGCGCTGGTGGTTCAAGTCGAAAAGGCGCGTCAGGCGTTGGCGCGGTTGAAGGACGACATGGCCGGGCCGGTGCGCATGACGGTTCCGGTCTCGCTGGGGGAAACCTTCTTCGATGGCTTGTTGCTGGAATTTTCCCGCCAATATCCCGAGGTGCAGATCGAGTTGGACCTCAACAACAGCTTTCACGATTTGTCCCGAGACGGTTTTGACCTGGCCATCCGCTCCGAAGTGGCCAATGACCAACGCTTGGTCGCGCGTCCTCTGCTGGCCTGGCACGAAATGACCTGCGCCAGCCCGGCCTATCTCGAACAGTACGGTGAGCCGCAGACGCCCCAGGCGTTGGCCGACCATCGCTGTCTGCTCAACAGCCATTACAGCGGTCGCGAAGAATGGCTGTATCACCAGCAGCACGAGTTGCTGCGGGTGCGGGTGTCGGGTCCGTTTGCCAGCAATCACTACAGCCTGTTGAAAAAAGCAGCGCTGGCAGGGGCCGGCATTGCGCGGTTGCCTTCCTACCTGCTGCAAACGGAATTGGCTGACGGGCGATTGCGCTGGCTCCTGCGTGATTATCAGACGCGGAGCATGCCGATGTACCTGGTGCATCCGTATCAGGGCGGACTGCCCAAACGCACGCAGGTGTTGGCGGACTACTTGATTGATTGGTTTAAACGCAGCGGCGAGGCATTGGCGCGTCTTCAGCAATAGACGCCCACATCCAACCCCTTGTAGGGGGGAGCCTGCTCGCGATAGCGGTGTGACATTCAGCATTGATGTTGACTGACACAGCGCTATCGCGAGCAGGCTCACTCCCACAGGGGAAGGTGTTTACCGGGCGAAATGGCGGGCGATCAGATGATCGATCGACAATTTCCCCGGCCCGGTCGCCATCAGGTACAGCAACACCGCCGCCCAAGTGCCATGGGTCGGGTAGGCGTCGGGGTACACGAACAGTTGAATGGTCAGGGTCATGCCCAGCAAGGCCAGCGCCGAAAATCGCGTGGCTAAGCCGATCAGGATCAGCATCGGGAAGACATGCTCGGCGAAGGCGGCCAGGTGCGCCGCCAGTTCCGGGGACAGCAATGGCACGTGGTACTCGCTCTGGAACAGCGGGATGGTCGAGTCCGCCAGATGCGGCACGCCAAGCTGGAAGGAGCCGTCAAACAGGTCGATGGCCAGGCCTTCGACCTTGGTTTGCCCGGACTTCCAGAACACCGCCGCAATCGAGAAGCGCGCGATAAAGGCGATCAGACTGCGGGGAATCATCTCCAGTAACGCGATGGCGCGAACGATGGGGTTCTGTGATTCGGTCCGGATGTTCATGGCGATACCTTGTTGTTATGCAAGTGAGTGATGGCGTTGCGGCTGATCAGCAGCGCCAGGGTTTGGCTGAGGTCGAAGGCGGGGGCGGCTTCCAGCGCCTGCACCAGTGACTGGCCGTTTTGCAGATTCTGGATGAACGCGCTGGCACCTTGATCAATGGCGAATACTTCAACGTCCAGGCCATTGCGCAACACCAGCGCGTGTTGTCCCTGGCTCAGGTCAATCCCCGCCAGCGTTGTTTCCTGTTGATGCGCCGCCCAGATCGCCACCACCGCGAAGGCAGAACTCAACAGGTTGAGAGAGGGATGAAGTTCGACGGTGAGCTCGCTCAGGGCTTGCGGGTCGACCAGTGCTGCGGCGATCTGCTCATGCTCCAGGGGCTGCGCATCGGCCGCGTGATACGCGATGATGCGCAGGCGCTCCAATCGGGCGACATCGGCCAGATAAGGCACGCTGGCGGCGGGCGCAAAGCCTTCGATGAAGGCTGCGAAATCATGCCCGTAGTCATTCAACAACGGGCTGCGGGGCGGGGAGCCGTGCACATGAACACCGGCCATGGCCCGGAAGAATTCATCGCCGACCAATTGCACAATCACGGGGTAACTGTCCGCCAACGCGTTGATCAGCGAGGCCTGCACATTGTTGCGATACACCGCGAAACGGCTGGCCGGATCGGCGCCATTGACGCTGAATAATCCGTCAGGGCAGGGCCGCTCCGGATCAAGCAGGGCGGCGGCGAAATCGGCGTGATTGCTCATGACCGGGCCTCGGCGCATCGCAACAACTCATCGGCCTGACGCGCTTCGGCGTGTAATACGCCGAAGGCTGGCACCTGATTGTCGCGTTCGATCAGCGTTGCTACTGGCCCGACACGCTCCAGCACTTGCACGTACAGCGCCCACACAGCGTTGTCGATGGGCGCGCCGTGATCGTCGATCAACAGACGGTCACCGAGGCTGTCGGTGTCTTCGGCAAATCCGGCCAGATGAATCTCGCCGACGGCATGAAGGGGCAGGGCATCGATGTAGGCCACAGGATCGCGTTGATGATTGATGCTCGACACGTAAACGTTGTTCACGTCCAGCAACAGCCCGCAGCCTGTGCGGCGAATGACTTCGCTGATGAAGTCGGCCTCATCGATCGTCGAGCGTTGGAACGCCAGGTACGTCGCCGGGTTCTCCAGCAGCATTGGGCGTTTGAGTGTGGTTTGCACCTGATCGATGTGTTCGCAGACGCGGTTCAACGTCGCGTTGTCGTAGGCCAGTGGCAGCAAGTCGTTGAGGAACACCGGGCCATGGCTGGACCAGGCCAGGTGTTCGGAAAAGGAGTGGGGTTGGTAGCGCTCGATCAGTTCGGCAAGGCGTTGCAGGTGTTGAACATCCAGCGGACCTTCGGCACCGATGGACAGGCCAACGCCATGCAGCGACAGCGGATACTGCTCGCGGATCAACCCCAGGTAATGATGAAAAGGGCCGCCGGCCACCATGTAGTTTTCGGCGTGGACTTCGAAGAAGCCGATGTCCGGCTTTGAACCGAGCACTTCACGCAAGTGCCCGGTCTTGAGCCCCAGCCCGGCGCGGGGCGGGAGCCCGAACAGTGAATTGTTCATGGTCGACACTCAGGCTGGGAGGCGGATCAGGCTTTGGCTTTGAAGGCTTCCATCTGACCGAAACCGGTCGGCGAGGTTTTGCTTTCGGTGGTGGCGCACGTGCCTTTCGGAACGAGTTTCCAGGCGTTTGCCTGGTGGTCCATCTTGGCAGTACCGGCGCAGGTGGTGCCTGCACCTGCGGCGCAATCGTTATGACCTTTCATGGCCACGCCGAAGCATTTTTCCATGTTGCTGTTGTCGGCGGCCTGGACGGTGGAGACAGCGGCCATGCTCAGCGCAGAACCAAGGGCCAGAACGAGGGCGGTGGCGGACAGGGTGCGGGTGGTAGCAGTCATGATGTTTCTCCGTTGTTTGAGTTTTGGTAAGCCGCATGTGTGCTGGCTTACCCCTCTAGAGAGAGGTCATCGCGATGCGTTACAGCCCAGTGCAAAACTTTTTTAAAAACCTCAAAACACCACCGACCCCTTGTGGGAGTGAGCCTGCTCGCGATAGCTGTTTCGCCTTCAACGGTTTTGTTGACTGACACTCCGCTATCGCGAGCAGGTTCGCTCCCACAGGGGGTCTTTATTGTCGTGAAGGTTTATGGCGGGCACAAAAAAACGGCCCGAAGGCCGTTTTTGTTTACCGCAATTGCTTAGCCGCCGAGATACGCTTCGCGCACTTTCGGATCAGTCAGCAGTGCTTCCCCCGTGCCGGTCATCACCACCCGGCCGTTCTCCAGAACGTAGGCACGGTCGGCAATTTTCAGCGCCTGGTTGGCGTTCTGCTCTACCAGAAACACCGTCACGCCATCCTTGCGCAGCTGTTCGATGATGTCGAAGATCTGCTGGATGATGATCGGTGCCAGGCCCAACGATGGCTCGTCGAGCAGCAGCAGTTTGGGTTTACTCATCAGCGCACGGCCGATGGCGAGCATTTGCTGTTCGCCGCCGGACATGGTGCCGCCGCGTTGGGCAAAGCGTTCTTTCAGGCGTGGGAAAAGTCCGAGAACCTTGTCCATCTGTTCCTGATAATCGCCCTTGCTGGTAAAGAATCCGCCCATGGACAGGTTCTCTTCCACGGTCAGGCGGGCGAACACTCGACGACCTTCCGGCACGACCGCAATGCTTTTACGCATGATCTGCGACGAGTCCTGGCCGACGAGCTCTTCACCCATGTAGCGGATGCTGCCGCTGTGGGCTTGCGGCGAACCGCAGAGGGTCATCAGCAAGGTCGACTTGCCGGCACCGTTGGCGCCGATCAGGGTCACGATCTCGCCCTGGCGGACTTCGACGTTGACGCTGTGCAGCGCCTGGATCTTGCCGTAGAAGGTGGAAACGTTTTCAAATTGCAGCATTTACGCTTCCCCCAGGTAGGCTTTGATCACTTCAGGATTGTCGCGGATCTGTTCCGGCGTGCCGTCGGCCAGAGGCGTGCCCTGGTTGATCACGACGATGTGGTCGGAAATGCTCATGACCAGTTTCATGTCGTGTTCGATCAGCAGTACGGTGACGTTGTGCTCTTCACGCAGCATGCTGATCAGCGCCTTGAGGTCCTCGGTTTCCTTCGGGTTCAGGCCGGCGGCCGGTTCGTCGAGCATGAGGATCCGCGGGCGGGTCATCATGCAGCGAGCGATTTCCAGACGGCGTTGCTGACCGTAGGCCAGGGTGCCGGCCGGGCGGTTGGCGAACTGCGTGAGGTTGACCTTGTCCAGCCAGAACTCGGCAAACTCCATGGCCTCGCGTTCGCTTTTGCGGAATGCCGGGGTCTTGAACAGACCAGACAGGAAGTTGGTGTTCAGGTGACGGTGTTGCGCGATCAAGAGGTTCTCGACCGCGGTCATGTCCTTGAACAACCGCACGTTCTGGAAGGTGCGCACCACGCCTTTGAGGGCGATCTTGTGGCCCGGCAGGCCTTCGATCGGCTCGCCGTCCAGCAGGATGCTGCCACCACTCGGCTTGTAGAAACCGGTCAGGCAGTTGAACACCGTGGTTTTGCCGGCGCCGTTAGGGCCGATCAGTGCAACCACCTGTTTTTCTTTCACGGTCAGGGCCACGCCGTTGACCGCCAGCAAGCCGCCGAAGCGCATGCTCAGATTTTCGACTTTAAGGATCTCGCGGCTCATTTGCGCAGCTCCATGTGAGGACGTTGCATGGGCAGCAGGCCTTGAGGACGCCAGATCATCATCAGCACCATCAAGGCGCCGAACATCAACATGCGGTACTCACTGAACTCACGCATCATTTCCGGCAGCAGGATCATCACCACGGCGGCCAGGATCACACCCAACTGCGAGCCCATGCCACCCAATACGACGATGGCGAGGATGATCGCCGACTCGATGAAGGTGAACGACTCCGGTGTCACCAGGCCCTGACGGGCAGCGAAGAAACTGCCGGCGAAACCTGCGAAGGCGGCGCCCAGGGTGAAGGCGGAAAGCTTGATGACCGTAGGATTCAGACCCAGCGCACGGCAGGCGATCTCGTCTTCACGCAACGCTTCCCACGCACGGCCGATCGGCATGCGCAGCAAACGGTTGATCACGAACAGCGCAGCCAGGGCCAGCAACAGTGCAACCAGGTACAGGAAAATCACCTTGTTGATCGAGTTATAGGCCAGGCCGAAGTACTCGTGGAACGTCTGCATGCCCTCTGCCGCTTTGCGCTCGAAGGTGAGTCCGAAGAACGTCGGCTTCTCGATGTTGCTGATGCCGTTCGGGCCACCAGTGATATCGGTGAGGTTACGCAGGAACAGACGGATGATTTCACCAAAGCCCAGGGTCACGATCGCCAGGTAGTCGCCGCGCAGACGCAGTACCGGGAAGCCGAGCAGGAAACCGAAAGTGGCCGCCATCAGGCCGGCGATCGGCAGACAGATCCAGAAGCCCAGACCCAGATAGTGCGACAGCAATGCATAGCTGTACGCCCCGACGGCATAGAAGCCGACGTAACCCAGGTCGAGCAGGCCGGCCAGGCCGACCACGATGTTCAGGCCGAGGCCGAGCATCACGTAGATCAGCACCAGCGTGGCGATATCCACCGCACCACGAGAGCCGAAGAACGGCCAGACCAGGGCACCGGCGATCAGCGCAATGATGATCCAGCGTTGGGTGGTCGGCAGGGTCAGGAAGTTACTGGCCTTGGCCGGAATCAGCGGCATGTTTGGCGACGAGCGCCAGGCCGAGCTGATCTGTTGATCGAACAGCACCCGCAGGAACATCAGCACCGAGCACACCGCGATAGTGATCAGTGTGGCGCTGCTGGTGCCGTGCACTTCGAGGTGGATGCCGACGATGGTCAGTTTCAGACCCAGTACCGGGTAGGCCACGGCCCACACCAGCAAAGCACTGAACAGTGCCTGTTTAAGATTCCTAGTCATACTTTTTCAACCTCCGGACGGCCAAGGATGCCGGTCGGCCGGAACAACAGAACCAGAACCAACAAGCCGAAAGCCACGACGTCCTTGTACTGGTCGCCGAAGATATCGGCACCAAAGGCTTCCGCCACCCCTAATACCAGCCCGCCGAGCATGGCTCCCGGGATGCTGCCGATACCGCCCAGTACCGCTGCGGTGAACGCCTTGAGTCCAACGAGGAACCCGGCGTTCGGGTTGATCACACCGTATTGCATGCTCAACAAGACGGCCGCGATGGCCGCCAATGCGGCACCGATGACGAAGGTCAGGGCGATGATGTTGTTGGTATTGATGCCCAGCAAGTTGGCCATCTTGATGTCTTCGGCACAGGCGCGGCAGGCACGTCCGAGACGAGAGCGGGAGATGAACATTGTCAAGCCGAGCATGGCGACGAAGGTCACCACGAATACCACGATTTGCATGTAGGAAATCAGCACTTCATGTGCGCCACCTGGCCCGAAGGTGAAGCTGCCGGGGATCAGGTTGGCTATGGATTTGTCCTTGGAGTCTTGCGCCAACAGAACCGTGTTCTGCAGGAAGATCGACATGCCGATGGCGGAAATCAGCGGGATCAGACGGTTGCTGCCGCGCAAAGGGCGGTAGGCGACGCGTTCGATGCTGTAACCGTAGGCACTGGTCACGACGATGGTCGCGATGAAAGCAGCGGTAATCAACAGCGGAACGCTGTCGAGTCCCAGCATGGCCAACCCGGCGATGGCGATGAACGCCACGTAGGAGCCGATCATGTACACCTCGCCGTGGGCGAAGTTGATCATTCCAATGATGCCGTAAACCATCGTATAGCCGATGGCGATCAGAGCATACGTACTGCCAATGGTCAGGCCATTAACCAGCTGTTGGAGGAAGTGATAGATGTCAGGCATTACAGCGCTCCTAAAAACCTGATACGCATTTCACTGGTGGAGTCATTTTCCCGCTCGAGCCCCGTGGATCTGCATCCACTTCGAACGCGAGGTTTGCCAGCGAACCGCTGATGACGGTTTTGAGATTTTCAGGTGGGGAGACTGGCGGATCACGCCAGCGCGGCCCAATACATTCGTAAAACAAAGCCCACGGCACGCCGTGGGCTTTATTGGCAGTCAGTCAGGCAACGCCTTACTGAGGCTTGGCTTCAGTTTTTGGTTTGCCGAAGTGCCACTCGTAAACCACAAATTTGAAGTCTTTCAGGTCGCCCTTGTCGTCGAAGCTCAGGTCGCCGGTAGGCGTCTTGAAGGTGCCTGCGTGGATGGCAGCAGCCACTTTGGCAGTGTCTTCGGACTTGGCGGCCTTGATGCCTTCGGCAATCACTTCCACAGCCGAGTAGGCCGGGAACACGAACGGACCGCTCGGGTCTTCTTTCTTCGCTTTGAACGCATCAGCCAGGGCGATGTTGGCCGGATCCTGGTCGAAGGATTTCGGCAGCGTCACCAGCAGACCTTCCGAAGCTTTCTGAGCGATCTGCGAGATCGAGTCGTTACCCACGCCTTCCGGACCCATGAACTTGGCTTTCAGGCCTTTTTCATCCGCCTGGCGCAGGATCAGACCCAGCTCAGGGTGGTAGCCACCGTAGTAAACGAAGTCGACGTTGGCTTGCTTGAGTTTCTGGATGATCGACGAGAAGTCCTTGTCGCCGGCGTTGATGCCTTCGAACACGGCAACCTTGGTGCCTTTTTTCTCGAGGGTTTGTTTAACGGCGGTGGCGATGCCTTCACCGTATTGCTGTTTGTCGTGCAGGACAGCAACGATCTTCGGTTTTACGAAGTCGGCGATGTAGTTACCGGCGGCAGGGCCTTGGGCGCTGTCCAGACCGATGGTGCGGAACACCATTTTGTAACCACGGGCGGTGATGTCCGGGCTGGTGGCAGCCGGGGTGATCATGATCACGCCTTCGTCTTCGTAAATGTCCGAAGCCGGTTGGGTGGAGCTGGAGCACAGGTGACCGACCACGAACTTGACGCCGTCGTTGACGACTTTGTTCGCGACCGCTACCGCTTGTTTTGGATCACAGGCGTCATCGTATTCAACGGCTTCGAGTTTCTTGCCGTCTACGCCGCCTTTGGCGTTGATCTGTTCGATGGCCATTTTGGCGCCACTGAACTGCATGTCGCCGTATTGGGCTACAGGGCCGGTTTTAGGGCCGGCGATGCCGATCTTGATGGTGTCAGCTGCGAACGAATGGCTGGCAACCCCGGCCAGAACCATAGCGGCAAACAGTTTGGAAATCTGCTTAGTAGCCTTAGTCATAGTGCTCCACTCTTACTGTTGTAGTTTTTATAGTCCTGGCGCCGTAGCAGCAGAACCGGGTCAGATATCTTCGATATCCTCCGGAAAATGCCCCCGACAACTGTACCGGTACAGTGTAGAGCGCCAATTGTTAGCCTGGGAAGCTGGCGCCGGGGGGCAAAACCTGAGGGTGTCGCTTAATTGAAAGAAAAAGACAGAATAGCGGCGGGATGTTAGCTGGCTAATTGCTTGATTCAGCAGCATTCCCTGGCTTTCCTGCTCTTTTCTTTCGGTGACTCAATTGCATCCGGGTTTTTCTGCCAGACCACCGACGTTATCATTCGCGTCGATTTCTTTTCCGGACAGTGCCCATGAATGAAGAACCTAGCACCCTCTATGCCAAGCTGCTTGGTGAAACCGCATCTATTACGTGGAAAGAGTTGGAGCCCTTCTTTGCCAAGGGTGCCCTATTGTGGGTCGATCCCGGCCTGGATTTGATCGCTGCTGCCCAAGCTGTTGCGACGGATGAAGGTGAGAAAGTGGCTGCCTGGCTGGCTGCCGACAAGGTCGCCAAGCTGTCTGAAACGCGGGCGCTGGATCTTTTTGAACGCGACCCGCAGCTGTGGGCTGTGGTGGTTTCACCGTGGATTCTGATCCAGGAAAGGGCGACGAGCTGACTGTCCGCACTTTATTGGTGCGCCTGGCGGGCGACCAAAAGTGTGTAGGTGAGTAGCGTGATGGCATGTTGCCGTAGAGAAAGGCCACAGAAGGGTCTTGGCGAGGGTGACGTAAACGTAACGGGAACAGTTTATTGAGCAGCCTTCGGGCTGCTTAATTGTTTCTGGATGTTGGGTTTTTCGGTGAATCCGATGCCGCCATCGCGAGCAGGCTCGCTCCCACATTTAATCGCGTTTCTTCAGAAGAAATGCGGTCCTTGTGGGAGCGAGCCTGCTCGCGATTGGGCGCGACGCGGTTTTAGAAGGTTTTACCGGTATGGTTATTCAGCGAAATAACCTTGGTCTTGCCAATCCGGTGACGGTAGATCTCACGCAGGTACTTGATCGCCTTCTTCACGCAGTCGCGCGACAGGCGAATGTCGTTGATCGAGACGAATTTGTCCTTGTCGTTGATCAGCTCGCGGTACTTCTTCTCGTACATCGGTTTGATCGCGTACCAGTTGGTGTCGAGGATCTTCGCCGGGTTCTCGAACTCGTTCAGCAGATCGTCGATCAGGTCTTCGTCGAAGTCTTCATTGATGATGAAGTCGAGGATCGAGTTATCCAGGGTGTCGTCGAAGCGGTACGGGTTCTTCGCGAAGCAGCGCTTGATGAAGGCCACGATCAGCGTCAGGAAATCGTCCGACAGGCACGGGCTCTTGGCGATCAGGGTGGTCAGCGACAAGTTGGCCGAAGCGCCGATCACCAGGGCATAACGCTTGAGCGTAGTGTTGGGGAACAGGCTGTTGAGGTGGGTCTTCAACCGGTTCAAGTCCATGTAGGACAGCTTGTAGTCTTTCGGCAGCGAGACAATCGACACCACCGACGAGCAGTTCTTGAAGAAGTGCAGGTCGTGCAACGCGGCCGCGTCGTAACCGGAATTCTTGTACTGCTCCAGCGAGGCCCGATAGCGCTTGGACTCGATCGGCAACAGGCTGATGCCTTCGATCGCCTGGGTCACTTTGTTGAAGTGCGGCAGGTCGATGGAACGGAAGAACAGGTCGTCGATGTTCAGACGCTGTGGCTCTTTCTCGAACACCTTGAACTTGTCGCTGCTCGGCGGCGGGGTTTCCGGCACCACGGACTCGGCGTAGGCAATCGCCACCGGGCCGGCCAGGCTCATGAACAGGTCGTTGGCGTCGAGGCGAATGGTTTCGCCGATGTCGATGCCGGCGCGACGGAAATAGTTCTGGTCGTAGTCAGTCGTGACCGCCTGCGCCGTCAGAATGTTGAAAATCTGCTGCGAGATGTATTGGTTGGCGTGCTTTTCCATCGCGTTGACGTCGATGTTCTGAATGTTGCCGTCATCGCTTTCTTCGGCATACCGCATGATGTCGTTGGAGATCAGCATCATGGCGTTCCATGGGCGGATACGGCCCATGACGCTGGCTTCGCTGCTGTCTTCGTTGGCGAAGTTATAGGAGAAGTCCCACTCTTCCGACAGGTATTTGCACAGCAGGCGACCGGCGTTGATGTGCAGCGCCTCGGACATTTCGCTGCGGTGATCGGAAATGTTCGGCAGCACGCAGATGCCGCTGGTGAAGATCGGCTCGAAGACGAAGGAGTGACCGCTCTTGCCGTCGTGCTCATCCATCGGCTTGGTGTCGAACGTCTTGTTCATGTACGAGTGTTGCTGGGCCAGGCCGAATTCCGAGGCCATGCCCGAACCGGTACCGCCGCCGGCACTGAAGATCGAGAAATACAGGCGCGACTGGTTGGCCTTGATCCCACAGCTGTCGATCAGGTACGAGTGAATCATTTTCCAGTCCGGGCTGGAGAAACGCTGGGTGTCCTTGTTCAGGATGATCTTGGCCAGGTACTGACCGAGGATCGGCGCGTTACCGGCGCCACCGGCGTGGACTTCCGACAAGTCCATGATCTTCATTTTGCTGTAGTCGCGCAGGAAGCCACTCTTTTCGCCCTTGCGCGAGAAACGGATGCGACCGGCGATGTCTTTGTCCAGGTCGCCGAGCATCACCAGCGGCTCGACCAGGAACACCGGTTTGGTGGCCTTGTTCGGCCCCAGGCGCAGGTTGTTGCGAATCCACTGCGCCGGGCTGTAGCCCTTTTCGGCGTAGCGTTTGTCCGGCGACAGGCGGTCTTCGTTGTTGAATTCGTTGAGGTAGAACTTGCGGGCGTTGTACACCAGCTCCGCGACGTCCAGCGCAATGTTCGATCCGCAACGTCCCAGGCCGATCAGGCACACCGACGGGAATTCCTGATCGCTGTGCTGTTCGTTGTCGCCTTCCAGGTGCGGTGGGCGCGGGAACACCATGTCGCGCAGGCCATCGAGGTTATCGAGGATGCGGTCGGTGTTGGTTTCGGTGAAATACAGGTATTGCTGACTGGCCAGAGGACGTGACGGGATCAATGGCTTCGACGATGAGGGGCTGTTCGCCGCGGGGCTCAGTGTCAGGTCGGAAACCGTAGTGGCCGGATTATTTTTAGAGGTCATTGGGCGCCATGTACCTGGGCTGGTTAGCTCGGCGACACGGTGTCGTCGAACCTTCACGGAATAGGAACTCGCGACTTTTTTAGCGCGTATTTTGCCCAAGCGTCAGGGACTAAGCCTGAGCGACGCTCGGGGGAATCCTTTCCTTAGTCATGATGAATCGGCCAATATTCTGCGATCTTTAATCAAAAAGAAGGCTAAATGATGTCAACGCTACCTTCGTTGAGTTTTGCCGGAATCGGCCTGATGGGCTTGCCCATGTGCCGCCGCCTGTTGGCGGCGGGGTATCCGCTGACGGTATGGAATCGCAACCCGGCCAAGTGCGCAGCATTGGTCGAGGCCGGCGCCCGGCAAGTGGCAACGGCGGCTGAATTGGGTCAGCACGCTGATGTGGTGATGCTGTGCCTGGCGGACACGGCGGTGGTGCGCGAGGTGGTTTTCGGTCCGGCAGGGATTGCCGAGGGCGCTAAAAGCGGTCAGTTGCTGGTGGACTTTTCCAGTCTGGAACCGACGGCGACGCGGGACATGGCATCGGCGCTTGTCGACCAATGCGGCATGCGTTGGCTGGACGCGCCGGTGTCCGGAGGTGTCGTCGGTGCCGAGGCCGGTAGCCTGGCCATTATGGTCGGCGGCGAAGCGGCAGACCTTGAGCGAGTCAGGCCGGTGCTGTTGAACCTCGGTCAGCGGGTGACTCACATGGGCGGTGTCGGCGCCGGGCAGGTGACCAAGGCCTGCAATCAGATGATCGTTGCCTGCAATGCACTGGTGATTGCTGAAGTGGTGGCACTGGCCGAGCGCTCCGGGGTTGACGCCAGCCTGATCGCCGAGGCGCTGGCGGGAGGGTTCGCCGATTCAAAACCGCTGCAGATCCTCGCCCCGCAAATGGCCGAGAGTCGTTTCGAGCCGGTGAAGTGGCACGTGCGTACGCTGCTCAAAGACCTCGACACCGCGGTGAAATTCTCCCGCGAACAGGGCTCGGCCACGCCGATCAGCGGCTTGGCCGCACAACTGATGCGCCTGCATGGGGGGCAGGGCTTTTTGGAAAAGGATCCGTCGACGTTAGTGCAGTTGTACCGTAGCCAGGCTCAGAGAACTGACACTGCGTGAATGTTTGCGCTGATTGATTTCGGCCAGCACCGCAGGCAGCTCGGCCAGCGGTACCGGGCGGCTGAGCAGGTGGCCTTGAACCAGGTCGCAGCCCTGGCGTTCGAGAAAGTCATGTTGCTCGGGCGTTTCGACGCCCTCGCTGACGACCTGTAAATGCAGGGTGTGGGCCATGATGATAATGGCGTGGACGATTTCCATGTCCTGGGTAGCCTTGGGGATGTCCTGAATGAACGAGCGGTCGATTTTCAGTGTGTTCAGCGGCAGGCGCTTGAGGTAGGCCAGGGATGAATAGCCCGTGCCGAAGTCGTCGATCGAGAGCGAGACACCGAGAGAACGGATCTGCTTCAACAACGCCAGGGTGTTGGCGAGATTGCCCATCAGCGCGTTTTCGGTGACTTCGAGTTCCAGCCGTTGTGGCGACACTCCGGCGATGCGCAGGGCGTTTTCGATTTCATCGGCCAACTCTTCCCGGGCGAGGTTCAGCGGCGAGCAGTTCACGGCGATCTTGAGTTCTTCGCGCCCCTGGCGAGACAGCACTCCAAGATCCTCACAGGCCTTGTGCAATACCCAGTTATCCAGTTCGTTGATCAGGCCGTTGGCCTCGGCAATGGCAATGAACCGATCCGGTGCCAGCAACCCGTGAACCGGGTGTTGCCAGCGAATCAGCGCTTCGAGTTTGGTGACCTGGCCGCTTTTCAGGTCGTAGATCGGTTGGTAATAAAGGATCAGACCGGCGTCGTTGCGCAGGGCGTACCGCAGTTCTTCTTCGAGTTGCAGCTCCAGCGTGGCACGGTTTTTCATGTGTGGACTGAAAAAATGCAGCCCGTTGCGCCCGCTGCCCTTGGACTGGTAAAGCGCCAGGTCGGCGTTTTTCAGCAGCTCCTCGCAGGTCGTTCCATCTTGCGGAAAAACGCTGATGCCGATGCTGGTGGTCATGACCATGCTGCGGCCGGACAGCTCGATGGGCTCTTTCATCTTCAGCATGATGCGTTGGGCCATGCTCCGGGCTTCTTCAAGCTCATGCAGCCCGATGAGGATGCAGAACTCGTCCCCGCCAAAGCGCGCCACCACATCGTCATGGCTGCGTACCGAATCCTTGATATGGCTGGCCAGGACCTTGAGCAATTCATCGCCGGCGTCATGGCCCAGGCTGTCGTTGATCCGCTTGAAGTGGTCGATGTCGAGGAACATCACGGCAAGCATCCCGCCTTCGTTGGTCTTTTCGAGCAGTTTTTCGGCGAAAATCTGATTGAAGCCACGGCGGTTGATCAGGTTGGTCAGCGCGTCGTAGTGCGCCACCTGTTGCAGCGACAAGCGCGCCTGATCCAGTTGGCTGAGCAGGATGTTGACCCGCTTCAGGTCGGATTCCTTGTGTTGCAGCTTCTTGTCGGCCAATGCCGCGCTGATGCTGCTGCCGATGATCAGCAAGGTCATTACCGCCACCGTCAGCCCCAGTTGCAGGTGGGTGTTGTCGTCGGGCAGTGGCTGGGGGCTATCGATGGGAAGCACCAGGTTGAGCGCCGCCATGCCAGTGAAATGCATGCTGACGATGCCGGCTCCGAGCACCAGGCTGGCGGTGTATTTGAGCAGTTGATGAACCACGCCGCTGCCCTCGCACAGGTGACGGGAAATCAACAGGGCCGCCAGGCTGGCGCCAATTGCGATCACGATTGAGAGAGCGAACAGGGCAGGGTTGTAATAGGCCGTCGCGTAGGAGCGCATCGCGGCCATACCCACGTAATGCATGGTCGCGATACCTAGGCCGATCCATACCGCGGCACGCAGTGTTTTCCAGAAAGTCAGATGAGGATGGCTGAGGGTATGCATCGCCAGCCACGAAGCTGTCAGTGCAAACAGCAATGAGATCAGGGTGACGGGTAACTGATAATGGATTTCGATCGGGGCCTGGAAGGCCAGCATGCTGACAAAGTGCATGGCCCAGATACCGCCCGCCAGACACCCGGCACCAACCCAGCGCCACAGACGTTGGGACGCCGCTTTTTCGGCGTGGCCGATCCGCTCGGTGATGTCCAGTGTGGCGAAGCCGGTTGCACAGGCGACCACATAGGCCAGCAACACCAGTAAGGGGTTATGGGTGCAATTGAGGATGACCTGGCCAGTCTCAGGCAGTTGAGTCGTGAAATATAAAGCTGGCCACTCCATCGGACGCCTCGTATTTATCCAGCCGACACCATTAACCCTGGCGAATGTCTTGGAGTATAGAGGTCACACAAAGAGTGCAAACGGTAGTGGCACATTGCATTCGAACATTTTGTAATTACAGGCGCCGGTGTTCAGGCGATCTGCTCATAAGGGAACTCGAATTCCGGTTGCAGGGCCGGCAATCCGAACGCTGCCCGTGCCGCATCGCAATCCACATTTGCCTCGCCGTTGGCCCAGGAGGCGTCGAACTCCCGACAGGTGCTGGAACGTTGGTCGTAAATCGAGCATTGCACGGTGCTGCCGACTTCGCCGACCAGCCCGACGCAGCGAGTGGGTTTGCAGTCCGTGCCCAGCATGGCCACCCGGCTGGGGCTGATGGGGGCGACTAGCTCGTCAGGCACCGTTCCCCCGGCCGAGGTGCATTCACCCCAGAAAAAAGACACGCGAAAATGAGAACAGCAGGCACCGCAATTCAGACACGGACTGGCTTCGGACATGGGCGATAATCAAAGAGGGATAGGGGATTGGTGGGGCAGGCAAGGCCGCTATTCTAGGCTTCGCTTTGAACTTGGGAAGGGGGCGAAAAAGTATTTTTTCATGTGACCAATGGCGAGAAATACTTGCCTTGCAGAATCCCTTGTGGGAGCGAGCCTGCTCGCGAAAGCGGCGGATCAGTCACCCTCTGTATTGAATGTGCCGGCCTCTTCGCTAGCAGCTCGCTCCCACAGGTTTGGATTTGGCTCCATGGGTTGATATCAGCATTACGAATAATTACAGACAGCTCCGGCGGGCCTGTCTAGATTGGAGGTTCCGGGGACAGCGAAGCCCCAATAACAATAAAAGAGACGGACCCCCATGCAGAACTCGACCCAAGCGGCGAATGCCTGGCGCATTCTGTTCCTGCTGTTCCTGGCCAATCTGTTCAACTTCTTCGATCGCACCATCCCGGCCATCATCATCGAACCCATCCGCATGGAATGGCACCTCAGCGACTTTCAGCTGGGGATCATCGGTACTGCATTCACCATCGTCTACGCCATTGCCGGCTTGCCCCTGGGGCGCATGGCCGATACCGGTTCGCGCAGCAAGCTGATGGGCTGGGGCCTGGCAGCGTGGAGCGGTCTGACGGCGGTCAATGGTCTGGTGGGCAATTTCTGGGCGTTCCTGATCGTGCGCATGGGCGTCGGCGTCGGCGAAGCCAGTTACGCGCCGGCCGCCAACTCGCTGATCGGCGACCTGTTCCCGGCGCATCGTCGCGCGCGGGCCATGGGCATTTTCATGCTCGGTCTGCCACTGGGCCTGCTGCTGGCGTTCTTCACCATTGGCGCAATGGTCAAAGCGTTCGACAGCTGGCGTGCACCGTTCTTCATCGCGGCGGTGCCGGGGCTGATCCTCGCTATCTTCATGTTCTTCATCAAAGAGCCGAAGCGTGGCGCGGCAGAAACCGTGCAGGTCTCGCAAGAGAAAGTCGACAAGCCGATCCGGCGAATTCTGGCAGTGCCGACCTTTCTTTGGCTGGTCATGGCCGGGTTGTGCTTCAACTTCGCTACTTATGCCTGCAACTCGTTTCTGGTGCCGATGTTGCAGCGTTACTTCCTGATGCCGTTGCAGGAAGCGGCGGTGGCGACCGGCGTGATCGTCGGCGTGACCGGTTTGTTCGGATTGACGCTCGGTGGCTGGGTCGCCGACAAGATTCACCAGCGAGTGGCCAATGGGCGCCTGCTGTTTGCGGCATTCAGCCTGATCATCTCGACGGTCTGTACCGCGTGGGCGCTGCATGCCGGGCGGATCGAGATCGGGGTGTTCGTGGCAGTGTTCAGCGTGGGTTGGCTGTTTGCTTACAACTTCTATACCTGCGTTTACACGGCGATTCAGGACGTGGTCGAACCGCGCTTGCGGGCCACGGCGATGGCGCTGTTCTTCGCCGGGTTGTACTTGCTGGGCGGTGGTTTGGGACCGGTGGTGGTGGGTGGTTTGTCCGACCACTTCGCGCACACGGCGATGGCCGCGGCAGGCACCGAGCAAATGACCGAGGCATTCAAGGCGGTCGGCTTGCATGACGCGATGTACTTGATCCCGGTGGCGCTGTTTTTCACCATGGTGTTTCTGTTTTTGGCTTCGCGGTGTTTTGTTCGGGATTCGAAGCGGATGAAGGAAGGGTTAGTCGCTGTGGGTGAATCTGATGTTGCAGTGGCGACTGCATAATCGCTATCGCCAGCAGGCTGGCCCCCACATTGGATCTACAGCGTTAACAAATCCCCGGTGGGCGCTAGCCTGCCAGCGATGCGGCCATCAGCATCACTGCATCAAATTTCAGGCAATAAAAAAGGCCCACATCACTGCGGGCCTTCTTGTTTTCAGCGGTGGAGCAGGGCGGTTTAACCCGCCACCAACACCCGAATCGCTTCCAGCCGCAACGCGGCTTTATCCAGCATCGCCAGACCCTGCTCGCGTTGTTTGCGCAGGGCAACCAGTTCGCTGTCGCGCACGGTCGGGTTGACCGCTTGCAGTGCGGTCAAACGTGCCAGCTCTTCGTCGGTATCGGCCGCCAGACGACGTTGCGCTTCGGCAACCCGTTCGGCGTGACGCGGGAAGATCTTCTCTTCGCCGGCGTTGATCCGTGGCGTCAGTTGATCGCGCTGAGCCTGGATGAACTTGTTGGCACTGGCGCGGGGCACGCTTTCCAGTTGATCGTTCAGGGTTTCGAACGACACCCGTGCCGACAGGTCGTTGCCATTGGCATCGAGCAGGCAGCGCAGGGCGGCCGGCGGCAGGTAACGGCCCAGTTGCAGCGAGCGCGGCGCAACCACTTCGCTGACGTAGAGCAGTTCCAGCAACACGGTGCCCGGTTTCAGCGCCTTGTTCTTGATCAGCGCCACGGCGGTGTTGCCCATTGAACCGGACAAGACCAGGTCCATGCCGCCTTGCACCATCGGGTGTTCCCAGGTGATGAACTGCATGTCTTCGCGAGACAGCGCCTGGTTACGGTCGTAAGTGATGGTCACGCCTTCGTCGTCGCCCAGCGGGAAACTGGCGTCGAGCATTTTTTCGCTCGGCTTGAGGATCAGGGCGTTTTCCGAATGGTCTTCGCTGTCGATGCCGAATGCGTCGAACAGGGTTTCCATGTAGATCGGCAGGGCGAACTGATCGTCTTGTTCGAGAATGTCCTCGACCAGCGCATCACCTTCGCCAGCGCCGCCGGAGTTGAGTTCCAGCAAGCGGTCACGGCCGGTGTGCAACTCGGCTTCCAGGCGCTCACGCTCGGCGCGGGCTTCGTCGATCAGCGCTTGCCACTCGCCATCGTCGGCGTTTTCCAGCAGTGGCAGCAGGCGCGGGCCGAACTGATGCTGCAAGGCGTTGCCGGTCGGGCAGGTGTTGAGGAACGCGTTCAGCGCCTCGTGGTACCACTGGAACAGCCGTTCTTGAGGGCTGGTTTCCAGATACGGCACGTGCAGTTCGATGATGTGCTTCTGGCCGATCCGGTCCAGACGACCGATACGCTGCTCGAGCAAGTCCGGGTGGGATGGCAGATCGAACAGCACCAGGTGGTGCGAGAACTGGAAGTTACGACCTTCACTGCCGATTTCCGAGCAGATCAGCACCTGTGCGCCAAATTCTTCGTCGGCGAAGTAGGCCGCGGCGCGGTCACGCTCAAGGATGTTCATGCCTTCGTGGAAGACCGTGGCCGGAATACCGGAGCGCACACGCAGGGCGTCTTCCAGGTCCATGGCGGTTTCAGCGTGGGCGCAGATCACCAGCACTTTGGTGCGTTTGAGCATCTTCAGCTGATCGATCAGCCACTCGACGCGCGGGTCGAATTTCCACCAGCGTTCTTCTTCGTTGGCGTCCGGCTGGGCCTGGAAGCTGACTTCCGGGTACAGCTCGGCGTGATCGCCCAGCGGCAGTTCGAGGTATTCGTCCGGGCACGGCAGCGGGTACGGATGCAGTTTGCGTTCCGGGAAACCCTGCACGGCGGCGCGGGTGTTGCGAAACAGCACGCGGCCGGTGCCGTGGCGGTCCAGCAGTTCGCGGACCAGGCGGGCGCTGGCTTCGATGTCGCCATCGTTGACGGCGGTCAGCAGCGCTTCGCCTTCGTTGCCGAGGAAACCGTGAATGGTCTTGTGCGCTTCCGGCGACAGGCGCCCTTTGTCCAGCAGCTCCTGAACGGCTTCGGCCACCGGGCGATAGTTTTCGCTCTCGGCGCGGAAGGCGTGCAGGTCATGGAAACGGTTCGGGTCAAGCAGGCGCAGGCGCGCAAAGTGGCTGTCCTGACCCAGTTGTTCCGGGGTCGCGGTCAGCAACAGGACGCCGGGAATGACTTCGGCCAGTTGCTCGACCAAGGTGTATTCAGGGCTGGCCTTGTCTTCGTGCCACACCAGGTGGTGCGCTTCGTCGACCACCAGCAGGTCCCAACCGGCGGCGAACAGCGCGTCCTGGGCCTTTTCGTCGTCCACCAGCCACTCGAGTGCAACCAGCGCGAGCTGGGTGTCTTCAAATGGGTTGGCGGCATCGCTTTCGATGAAGCGTTCTTCGTCGAACAGCGCGACTTGCAGGTTAAAGCGGCGGCGCATCTCGACCAGCCACTGGTGCTGCAGGTTCTCCGGCACCAGGATCAGCACGCGGTTGGCGCGGCCCGAGAGCAGTTGGCGATGGATCACCAGGCCGGCTTCGATGGTTTTGCCCAGGCCCACTTCATCGGCCAGCAGAACCCGCGGCGCAATGCGGTCGGCGACTTCACGGGCGATGTGCAACTGGTGCGCGATCGGTTGCGCGCGTACGCCACCGAGGCCCCAAAGCGCGGACTGCAATTGGCGGCTGGTGTGTTCCAGGGTGTTGTAGCGCAGGGAGAACCAGGCCAGCGGGTCGATCTGCCCGGCGAACAAACGGTCACTGGCCAGGCGGAACTGAATGAAGTTCGACAGTTGGGTTTCCGGCAGGGTAACCACTTCGTTCTGCGCGTTGAGGCCGTGGTAGACCAGCAGGCCATCGACGTCGTCGACTTCCTGGACGGTCAGCTTCCAGCCTTCGAAGTGAGTGATGGAGTCGCCCGGCGAAAACCGCACGCGGGTGAGGGGCGCATTCCGTAGCGCGTACTGGCGAGTCTCGCCAGTGGCCGGATAGAGCACGGTCAACAAGCGGCCGTCCTGTGCCAGAACGGTGCCTAAACCCAGCTCGGCTTCGCTGTCACTGATCCAGCGTTGCCCCGGTTGATACTGCTGCGCCATGCTGCCTGACTCCCACCTTGAAAAAGCGGGCTATCTTAACGGAATGAGGGCTTCAGGGCCAAAGGACTCTCATAAAAACTCGCACTCTTACGTTAGCCCAGCGACGCGATGCTTGCAGGTCGGGGCACCAATTGGTGCCAAACCGGTCACAGTTTGCGACCGATGGCTCAAGTCGCCATCCCCGCAGCCGACAGCCTGCTGACAGGAGACTATTAATTATGCTGCCACCGATGCTCCCTTTGAGTGCCGTGCCGATCACGTCACAGCAGGACCCGATCCGCCAGCGCCCGGATATTCCGCCTGTCGTGCCGGTGCAGGAAAGCTCCAACGAAAACACCATCGACCTGCAACAGCGAGATCCCGAAGAGGCGGCTTTTCAGCTGCGCGAGGAACAGCGGCGCAAGCAGGAGCGGGAACGGCGTCGTCGTGAGGCTGATGAAGATCCGGAAGAGCATCTGGCGATTCCCGGTAACGAGCTCAATGCCGACAATACCGTGCCGGTGGCGCCGTTGATGGAAGATCAGCCGCGCCAGGGGTTGTGGGTCGATATCCAGATTTGAGGTTGTGGCTGGTCAGCGCTGCCGTGAGACCGCATTATTGTGACAACCCTGCCATACGATGTACTGAGCACCATGAGCCAAGACGACAAGCTGATTGATCTCAATTCCGAACGCGCCAAGCGGGTTCATGACCTTAATGAAAAGCGTCTGAATGAAGTGCGTCAGGCGTTTGAGCAGGCGATGCCGTTGGGTAAAGCCAAGAAGAAACCGAAGAACAAGCCGAAAAAGCGCTGAAACACCCTGCATCCGTTGATGCAGGTCAGTTATTTCCCCTCCTTTACGCCCTGTCTTGGGCGACATTGATCCTGGTCAATTTTCTCTTCTGCCTGATTGGTTAACTTAGCCCTATCGCAACAGGGCAAGTGCAGGAGAGCCGTCATGTTTTTCGACAACGTGGTGATCGCAGGGGTGCTGACAGTCGGCCTCATGGTTCTGTTTTTCGCAGGGTTCGGATTTTTTATCTGGAAGGATTCGCATAAGCGTAAGCCGTAGTTCTTTCTGGATGTAATGAGCACGCAAGGCATTTTGGGCAACTTCGGTTGCCCTTTTTTTCGCCTGCGATTTGGGGATGGGGGGGCTGTGGAGCCTGTTTGCGAAGGCGGCCTGATAGCCGACCTGTCTCTGCGTGGTGTACATATCCATTCCTGCGGTAATGGCCGCTTATGGTTTCGCCCTTACGGCGACTCACTTTTTTTTCAAACGCCAAAAAAAAGTAAGCAAAAAAAGGCTCGCCCCGAACGTCCGGCCCCTCGCCTAGGCTCGGCGTTCCTTCGCTCCGGCATTCATCTGGGGGCATCGCCTCCGGTCGGCTTCGCTTCGACCTCCTCTCGATGTGTGCGGCTTCGCCGCACGGCGCTACGCGCCCCCCCCCAGATGAACGCCTCCACTCCGCCTCCCGAAGGGGCGGGCAGATCAAGATCAAAAGCAGGCGAGCTAACGCTCGGCCTATTGAGTGGTGAGAAGCGTTCGGTGGGCAACGTCCCACTGTAGGAGCGAGGCTTGCCCGCGAAGGCGTCCTCACGGCCAACCATCTCTTTCAACAGACCCGGCAATGCCGGACTGCAGGCCATAAAAAAGGCGCGAACCTTACGGAACGCGCCTCTTTGTCGCAGCCATGTATCAGCTGCCCAGTGCCTTCGATGCCAGCCAGAACAGGCCGGCCGACAAGGCCACTGTCGCGGGCAGGGTCAGGACCCAGGCCAGCAGGATGGTTCTCACGGTGCCGCCTTGCAGGCCGCTTTTATTGGCGACCATGGTGCCCGCCACACCCGAGGACAGGACGTGGGTGGTGGAGACCGGCAGGCTGAAGATGTTGGCCATGCCGATCAGGCTCGCGGTGGTGATCTGTGCCGACATGCCTTGGGAGTAAGTCATGCCCTGCTTGCCGATCTTCTCGCCGATGGTCAGCACCACGCGTTTCCAGCCGACCATGGTCCCCAGGCCCAGGGCCAGGGCGACCGCCAGAATCACCCAGAACGGGGCGTATTCGGTGGTGGTGGTCAGGTCTTTGCGCAGTTTGTCCAGGTCAGCCTTTTCACGGGCAGCGAGGCCAGGCAGCTTGCCGACTTTCTTCGCCGTGTCATCCAGGCAGAGCAGATAGCGACGCACTTCGATGCGGCTTTCCGGCGACAGCGAGTGGTAATCCGCTACACCTTTAAGGGTGTCGAGGAGGGCGGTGATGGTCGGTTCGGTCTGTTGCGGGTTGCAACGGAATTTCTCCGGCAGATCGCCTTCCACGCTTTTGCCCAGGGCCAGGTACTCGCCCAAGGTGTCGGCGTTACGCTTGTAGAACTGGCTCAGGTGCAACGTCGCATCGCGGGTCCGTTCGATCTGGTAGGTCGTGCTGCCCAGGTCGAGAACGAACTGCGCCGGCACGATACCGATCAGCACCAGCATGATCAGGCCGATACCTTTCTGGCCATCGTTGGAACCGTGCACGAAGCTCACGGCCATGGCCGAGATCACCAGCACCAGGCGATTCCAGAACGGCGGGTGTTTCTTGTCGTCGATCTTGCGGCGCTGTTCCGGTGTCTTGTGCATCTTCGACAGAGGACGCCACCATTTAAGACCGATCAATATCAGCGCTGCGACCAGGAAACCCGCCATCGGCGAGAACACCAGGGACGCCCCGATGTCGATCGCTTTCTGCCAGTTCACGCCATCGGCCAACGCAATGTCGTTGATCAACGCGTTGGCCAGGCCGACACCGAGGATCGAACCGATCAGCGTGTGGGAGCTGGAGGCCGGGATACCGAAGTACCAGGTGCCCAGGTTCCAGGTGATGGCGGCGGCGAGCAGCGAGAACACCATGGCCAGCCCGTGACCGGTGTTCACATTGATCAGCAGTTCTACCGGCAGCAGGTGGACGATGGCATACGCCACGCCGACACCGCCCAGCAGTACGCCGAGAAAGTTGAACACACCGGAAAAGAACACCGCCAGATGAGGCGGCATGGCTTTGGTGTAGATAACGGTGGCCACCGCGTTAGCGGTGTCATGAAAGCCGTTGATGAACTCGAAGGCGAGGACAAAGGCCAGGGCGAGCAAGAGGCTCACAAGCACCCAAGCATCAAGTCCGCTGAATAAATCGATCATGAAGGTTTTCTGACCCGGTCATAAGGGGGCGCGATTATGCCAGAAAAGACTGCAAATCGATGCACTAGGTGCTCATCGGTAACATTCTTCAACGAATTAATTTGTGACGATGGCCTATCGCCGAGGTTTTTACCGGGTTTTGCAAGTCATTGAATTCAGATGAAAAGGCCGCAGCCACAAGGGTTTCTCTCGTGAGACCGAGAGGCTTGAACACTTGTGTGAAATATCTGAGAAGAGGGTCAGGCAAGTGCCATTTGCCTCATCCGTAGGGTGAGGTGACCGCTGCCCGCTTGTAGCGGGCGCGAAAGGCATCATCAGAACACCCCGCTTTTAACGGGTGCCGATGCAGACCCTTGAAGGATTCAGGCCGAGGTATTCAGGGTTCTTCGGCTTTGAGTTCCTTTTCCATCTTCTGCAATTCCTGGGTGAATGCCTGATCCTGAACGGTGGCGCGTTTACGCCATGGCTTACGTTCGGGTTCGGGCTGAGCGGCGTAGGTGGTGACTTCCCCGCCGTAAACTTCCTTGTAACGTTGTTCCTGGCGCTCAAGTTCCGCGCGCAGTTCGTCTTTCGTCACAGTGCTACCTGTATGAGTTGAGATAAATTCTGGTGAAACGCGCTGCATGGAACCTATTGACCACACCCGTCGAAAGGCCAATACCCGATAAAGGCATCGTTTCTACGGCGTGCGAAAAATACTTCCATGTTGCAGGCGGCCACGGCACCAGAGAAAAACAGCTGACGTAGCATCAGTTACCTGTTTCAGCGAGCGCGTTGGCGGAGCATATGAAATGAGCGTCAAGCGCTTGCTGCAGGCAGCGACGATAGAATACCGGGCTGCCGGGTAGCGGGATCGGCACGTAAAAACCGCTTCGCCACTGAGGTGCATTATAGCGGTCGATCCGAAGAACACTATCGCTTGAGAGTTAAAAGTAGTTCTACCTGTGTGATTGTTTTGTTACTCACAACTTTCAGAGGTAACTAGGGTGTGGGTGATGTCACAGTGCAACGATGTCTTTCTGACGCCATAAAGTCGAACAAGTTAATCCCACTACATCAGCCCTTAATCAGTAAAGAATAAAAGCATGTTGCGGGCGCTGCGCAAATCAGCGCGCGCAGGTAGCCATCGTCTGTGAGGTCGATTGCGATTATCGGTCGATGGTTCGATAATCGCCCAATCTTGCAGCCTGTGGCTTGTGTGCCGGACCCGAAGCCGCTTGTAATATCCGCTGATCCGTGTGGGAAAAGGACCTGATATGAACGATCAAATGCGCAATTCCTTCGCTTCAGTGGCGCCGCCGATCGTGGCCTCGCCCGCCAAGCGAATCCAGGCCCTGACCGGCGATCCGGATTTCATGACGTCTCTGGCCCGGGGATTGGCGGTGGTTCAAGCGTTCCAGGAGCGCAAACGGCACCTGACCATTGCCCAGATCAGCCACCGCACGGAAATTCCCCGCGCCGCTGTGCGACGTTGCCTGCACACCCTGATCAAACTCGGCTACGCCACCACCGACGGTCGCACCTATTCGCTGCTGCCCAAAGTGCTGACGCTGGGCCATGCCTATTTGTCCTCAACGCCTTTGGCGGTGTCCGCCCAGCCGTATCTGGACCGTATGAGTGAGCAACTTCACGAGGCTTGCAACATGGCCACGCTGGAGGGCGACGACATTTTGTACATCGCCCGCTCGGCGACCACCCAACGCCTGATTTCCGTCGACCTGTCGGTGGGCGGGCGGTTGCCAGCGTATTGCACGTCGATGGGCCGGATTCTTCTTGCGGCACTGGACGACACCTCGCTGCGCGAATACCTCGACCATGCGGAGTTCCAGGCCAAGACCAGCCGAACCTTGCACACACCCGAGGCGTTGCTCGAATGTCTGCAGGAAGTGCGGCAACAAGGCTGGTGCATCGTCGATCAGGAACTGGAGCAGGGCCTGCGTTCGATTGCCGTACCGGTGTACGACGCTTCGGGCCAGGTGGTGGCCGCGCTCAACGTCAGTACCCACGCCGGACGAGTCAGCCGCAACGAGCTGGAGCAGCGTTTCTTGCCCGGTTTGTTAAGTGCCAGCCGTGACCTCAGCGCCCAGTTGTTTGCCTAAGCTGTTCGATAAACGCACAGACTCGCGTTTATCGAATTGACGCTGTTTCCCCGGGATCATTACTGTCGCGGCAGCGCCAGTCCTGAGCTGGCACCTGTCCGACTGCGTTCTTGCGTGGAATAAAAATAATGAACCAGCCTCAGTCTGCTGTAGGAAACTGCCTCGACGTGCAGTCCTTCATCAATGCTCAACCCATCTCGCGCTACCAGTGGCGAGTGGTGATCCTGTGTTTCCTGATTGTCTTCCTTGATGGCCTCGATACCGCGGCCATGGGCTTCATCGCGCCGGCCCTCTCCCAGGACTGGGGCATTGATCGCGCCAGTCTCGGCCCGGTGATGAGTGCCGCGCTGATCGGCATGGTCTTCGGCGCACTGGGCTCCGGTCCCTTGGCTGACCGCTTCGGGCGAAAAGTCGTACTGGTCGGCGCGGTATTGTTGTTCGGGGCTTTCAGCCTGGCCTCGGCGTACAGCACCAACGTCGATCAACTGCTGGTGCTGCGCTTCCTCACCGGCCTGGGCCTTGGCGCCGGGATGCCGAACGCCACCACGCTGTTGTCGGAATACACCCCGGAGCGCAAAAAATCCCTGCTGGTGACCAGCATGTTCTGCGGCTTCAACCTCGGCATGGCCGGTGGCGGGTTTATCTCGGCCAAGCTGATTCCGGCCTTCGGCTGGCACAGTCTGCTACTGATCGGCGGGATTCTGCCGTTGATACTGACCGTCGTCTTGCTGTTCTGGCTGCCCGAATCGGCGCGTTACCTGGTCGTGCGCAACCGTGGTACCGACAAAGTGCGCAAGGCTCTCGCACCGATCGATCCGACCGTCGTCGCTCAGGCGTCGAGCTTCAGCGTACCGGAGCAGAAAACCGTGAAGGCGCGCAACGTGTTCGCGGTGATCTTCTCTGGCACCTATAGCACCGGCACCTTGCTGTTGTGGCTGACCTACTTCATGGGGCTGGTGATTGTTTACCTGCTGACCAGTTGGCTGCCGACACTGATGCGTGACAGTGGCGCGAGCATGGAACAAGCGGCATTCATTGGTGCCCTGTTCCAGTTTGGCGGGGTGTTGAGCGCAGTGGGCGTGGGCTGGGCGATGGACCGGTTCAATCCGCACAAGGTCATCGGCATTTTCTACCTGCTGGCCGGGGTGTTTGCCTACGCGGTAGGGCAGAGCCTGGGCAATATCACGATTTTGGCGACATTGGTGCTGGTGGCCGGGATGTGCGTCAACGGTGCGCAATCAGCGATGCCGTCGCTGGCAGCGCGGTTTTATCCGACGCAAGGGCGAGCGACCGGGGTGTCGTGGATGCTCGGGATTGGCCGTTTCGGCGCGATTCTCGGGGCCTGGATGGGTGCGACATTGCTGGGCCTGGGCTGGAACTTTGAACAAGTGCTGACGGCGCTGGTGATTCCGGCGGCGGTGGCAACCATGGCGGTGGTGATCAAGGGCATGGTCAGTCATGCGGATGCGACCTGAGTTCAGGCTCCGGAATCTTCAGCGGGTTTGATGGCCTCTTCGCGAGCAGGCTCGGTCCTACAGTCAATCGCGTTCTCCTGTAGGAGTGAGCCGGCTCCGGGCGGCGTTCCGGCGATGCTTTTTGGGATCGATAGCGAGACAACAATATGTTCGATAAACGAACACTTAGTCGATTATCGGATTGTTTGGTGTTTTGCACAGGCTTAACCTTCAGTCATTCCGGCGCTGCGCATCGCGCCTTTTTCTACCACTGTCGGTTCATCACAAACGGGAGCCTGCCCCATGGCTGAAATCCTTTCGCTGCACGACGCGGTGAAGCAATTCGTCAACGACGGCGATACCGTCGCGCTCGAAGGCTTCACTCACCTGATCCCTACGGCGGCCGGTCACGAAATCATTCGCCAGGGCAAGAAAGATCTGACGCTGGTGCGGATGACGCCTGACCTGATCTACGACCAGTTGATCGGCGCCGGTTGTGCTCGCAAGCTGATTTTCTCCTGGGGCGGCAACCCGGGTGTCGGTTCGCTGCATCGTCTGCGTGACGCGGTCGAGAAGCAGTGGCCGCACGCGCTGGAAATCGAAGAGCATAGCCACGCCGACCTGGCCAATGCCTACGTCGCTGGCGCCTCCGGCCTACCGTTCGCGGTACTGCGTGCCTACGCCGGTTCCGACTTGCCGAAGGTCAACCCGCTGATCAAAACCGTCACCTGCCCGTTCACCGGCGAAGTGTTGGCCGCCGTGCCTTCGGTACGCCCGGACATCACCGTGATTCACGCGCAGAAAGCCGACCGCAAAGGCAACGTGCTGCTGTGGGGCATTCTCGGCGTTCAAAAAGAAGCCGCGCTGGCGGCCAAGCGTTGCATCGTCACCGTCGAGGAAATCGTCGACGACCTCAATGCACCAATGAATTCTTGCGTGCTGCCGACCTGGGCCTTGAGCGCGGTCTGCCATGTGCCTGGCGGCGCGCATCCGTCCTACGCCCACGGTTACAACGAGCGCGACAACCGCTTCTACCAAGCTTGGGACCCGATTGCCCGCGACCGTGAAACCTTCACCGCGTGGATCGACGAATACATCCACGGCTGCGCTGACTTCAGCGAGTTCCAGGCCAAACTGGCCGCTGCTTCGGAGGCCAAGTAATGACTTACACCACCAACGAAATGATGACCGTCGCCGCTGCCCGCCGCCTGAAGAACGGTTCGGTGTGCTTCGTCGGCATCGGCCTGCCGTCGAAAGCCGCCAACCTGGCGCGCCTGACGTCTTCGCCGGATGTGGTCCTGATCTACGAATCGGGTCCGATCGGTGCCAAGCCAAGCGTACTGCCGCTGTCGATCGGTGACGGCGAACTGGCGGAAACCGCCGACACTGTCGTCCCGACCGGTGAGATTTTTCGCTACTGGTTGCAGGGCGGGCGCATTGACGTCGGTTTTCTCGGCGCCGCGCAGGTCGACCGCTTCGGCAACATCAACACCACTGTGGTCGGTGATTACCACGCACCGAAAGTCCGCCTGCCCGGTGCCGGTGGCGCGCCGGAAATTGCCGGCTCGGCGAAAAGCGTACTCATCATTCTCAAGCAATCGGCGCGCTCGTTCGTCGACAAACTCGACTTCATCACCTCGGTCGGTCATGGCGAGGGCGGTGATTCGCGCAAGCGTCTCGGCCTTCCGGGCGCAGGGCCAGTCGGCATCATTACCGACCTGTGCATCATGGAGCCCGAAGCGGACACCCATGAATTCGTGGTCACCGCGCTGCACCCGGGCGTGACTCGCGAGCAAGTGATTGCCGCCACCGGCTGGGCAATTCGCTTCGCAGGAAATGTCGAAAATACGGCTGAGCCAACGGATGTTGAGCTTAAGGCGCTCAGGGATCTGGAAGCCCGCACCGCCGCCGCCCACGGCCAGACACCGGGAGAAGCGTGATGCGCGACGTTTATATCTGCGATGCGATTCGCACCCCCATCGGCCGTTTCGGCGGCGGCTTGTCAGCGGTGCGTGCAGACGACCTCGCCGCCGTGCCGATCAAGGCCTTGATGGAACGCAACCCGTCGGTGGACTGGAACGCAGTGGACGAGGTGTTCCTCGGCTGCGCCAACCAGGCCGGCGAAGACAACCGCAACGTCGCCCGCATGGCGCTGTTGCTGGCCGGGCTGCCGGAAAGCATTCCCGGCGTCACGCTCAATCGCCTCTGCGCCTCGGGTATGGATGCGATCGGCACCGCCTTCCGCGCAATCGCCAGTGGCGAAATGGAACTGGCAATTGCCGGCGGCGTCGAGTCGATGTCCCGCGCACCCTTCGTGATGGGCAAGGCCGATGCGGCGTTCTCGCGCAACATGAAGCTGGAAGACACCACCATCGGCTGGCGCTTCATCAACCTGTTGATGAAAGCGCAATACGGCGTCGATGCGATGCCGCAGACCGCCGACAACGTGGCCGACGATTACGAAGTGTCTCGCGAGGATCAGGACGCTTTCGCCCTGCGCAGCCAGCAGCGCACAGCCGCTGCGCAAGCTGCAGGATTTTTCGCTGAAGAAATCGTCGAAGTGCGGATTGCCCACAAGAAAGGCGAAACCGTCGTCAGCCAGGATGAGCATCCTCGTGCCGACACCACGCTGGAAACCCTGGCCAAGCTGAAGCCCGTCAACGGTCCAGGCAAAACCGTCACCGCCGGCAACGCTTCCGGTGTGAACGACGGCGCAGCGGCGTTGATTCTGGCCTCCGCTGAAGCAGTGAAGAAACACGGCCTGACCGCCCGCGCCAAAGTGCTGGGCATGGCGAGCGCCGGTGTCGCGCCACGGGTAATGGGCATCGGCCCGGTGCCGGCGGTGCGCAAACTGACCGAGCGCCTCAGGCTGGCCGTCAGCGATTTCGATGTGATCGAACTCAATGAAGCCTTTGCCAGCCAAGGGTTAGCGGTACTGCGTGAGCTGGGCTTGGCGGACGACGCGGCCCAGGTCAACCCGAACGGTGGCGCCATTGCCTTGGGCCATCCGTTGGGCATGAGCGGTGCGCGCCTGGTCCTGACCGCGTTGCATCAGCTTGAAAAAACGGGCGGCAACAAAGGCCTGGCGACCATGTGCGTCGGTGTCGGCCAGGGTCTGGCCTTGGCCATCGAACGCGTCTGACGCCCGGCAGACTAATAAGAACAGAGGAAAGCGAAATGACTGACAAGCCTGGTTACCGTCGCCCGCAGGAAGGCACCCAGCCGGACTACCTGCACCCGACTTATCAATCCACCAACCTTCGCGCGCCGTCCAAGCCGTTGGTGTTTTTGCCGCATTCGTTGTCGGAAATTACCGGCCCGACAATCGGCGCCGAGCGTATCAACGAGAAGGACAACGACCTGACGGTGCAGCACGCGGGCGAACCGTTGGGCGAGCGCGTCATCATCCACGGCCGCGTGCTGGATGAAGACGGCTTGCCGGTGCCGGGGATTCTGGTGGAGATCTGGCAGGCCAATGCCGCCGGGCGCTACAACCATGCCCGCGACCTGCACGACGCGCCGCTGGACCCGAACTTCACCGGTACCGGTCGCACCGTGACCGACGCCGATGGTTGGTATCAATTCCAGACCATCAAGCCCGGCGCTTACCCGTGGGGCAACCACCACAACGCCTGGCGTCCGGCGCACATTCATTTCTCGCTGTTTGGGCCGAGCATCCTGACGCGGCTGGTCACGCAGATGTATTTCCCCGGCGACCCGCTGCTGGCTTATGACCCGATCTACAACTGCGTACCGGACACCAGCGCCAAAGAGCGTTTGATCGCCAGTTTCGACCTGGAACAAACCATCCCTTCCTATGCCCTCGGTTATCGCTGGGACATCGTCTTGCGCGGCCGTGAAGCCACGCCGATGGAGAAATAAGATGACGCTGAACGCGACCACATCCCACACCGTCGGGCCGTATTACCACATTGGTTTGACCTGGCTGAACCGCGAAGACCTGACGGTCGAACAAACCCTGGGCGAGCGCGTGGCGATCACCGGGCAAGTCGTCGATGGCAATGGCGATTTCGTTAACGACGCGATGCTGGAAGTCTGGCAGGCCAACGCCGCCGGCAAGTACGACCACCCCGAAGACGACCAGGCCAAACCCCTGGACCCGAATTTCGAAGGCTTCGGCCGGGTGCCGGTGGACGCCGAAGGGCGCTTTCGTTTCACCACGATCAAACCCGGAACGGTAGAAGGCCTGAAGGGCTCGACCCAGGCGCCGCACCTGGTGGTGCTGGTGTTCGCTCGCGGGTTGGTGAAGCACTTGCTGACGCGGATTTACTTTGAGGACGAACCGGCGAACGTCGACGACCCGTTGCTGGAGTGTGTGCCGGCCGAGCGCCGGGGTACGTTGCTGGCGAAGCAGGATGCGTCCGGTGTGTACCAGTGGAATGTGATTCTGCAAGGCACCGATGCCGAGACGGTGTTCTTCGACTACTGAAAACACCGCAGATCCCTGTAGGAGTGAGCCTGCTCGCGATGGCGGTATATCAGTGCCTTCAGTGCTGAATGACACTCCGCCATCGCGAGCCGGCTCACTCCTTACAGAGGACAGTATTGCCAACTGTGGAACGGGACTGTTGCAAAGTGTGTCTAGAATGTCATGGTCCCCAAAGAGTGAAAAACAATGACAACCCCTACCGCTATTCCAGCGCACTACACCGGCGAAGAGCGCAGCAAACGGATCTTCGCCATTGTCGGCGCCTCGTCCGGCAACCTCGTTGAATGGTTCGACTTCTACGTCTACGCCTTTTGCGCGATCTACTTTGCGCCGGCCTTTTTCCCGTCCGATAACCCGACTGTGCAGCTGGTGAATACCGCCGGCGTGTTTGCGGCCGGGTTCCTGATGCGGCCGATTGGCGGCTGGATTTTCGGCCGTGTCGCGGACAAGCACGGGCGCAAGAATTCGATGCTGATCTCGATTCTGATGATGTGTTTCGGTTCGTTGCTCATCGCCTGCCTGCCGACCTACAAGGACATTGGCGTCTGGGCGCCGATCATGCTGTTGTTCGCCCGTTTGCTGCAGGGCTTGTCGGTGGGCGGTGAGTACGGCACCACCGCAACCTACATGAGCGAAGTCGCCCTCAAGGGCCAGCGCGGGTTCTTCGCCTCGTTCCAGTACGTGACGCTGATTGGCGGGCAGTTGCTGGCGGTGTCGCTGGTGGTGGTCCTGCAACAGTTCCTCACTGAAGATGACCTGCGTGCCTACGGCTGGCGGATCCCGTTTGTGGTCGGCGCAGTGGCTGCATTGATCTCGCTGTTCCTGCGTCGTTCGCTCAAGGAAACCACCAGCAAGGAAATGCGTGAAAACAAGGACGCCGGCAGCATTCGCGCGTTGTTCCGCGACCATAAAGCGGCCTTTATTACCGTGCTCGGTTACACCGCCGGTGGCTCGCTGATTTTCTACACGTTCACCACGTACATGCAGAAGTACCTGGTGAACACCGCCGGCATGCACGCCAAGACCGCCAGTTACATCATGACCGGCGCGCTGTTCCTTTATATGTGCATGCAGCCGCTGTTCGGCATGCTCGCGGACAAGATCGGCCGCCGTAACTCGATGCTGTGGTTCGGTGCATTGGGTACGTTGTGTACTGTGCCGATTCTGCTGAGCCTGAAAAGTGTCAGCAGTCCGTTCCTGGCCTTTGTGCTGATTACCGTGGCGCTGGCGATCGTCAGTTTCTACACCTCCATCAGTGGCCTGGTAAAAGCCGAGATGTTCCCGCCGGAAGTGCGCGCACTCGGTGTCGGCCTGGCGTATGCGGTGGCCAACGCGATCTTCGGTGGTTCGGCGGAATACGTCGCCCTGAGCCTTAAAGCCGCGGGCATTGAAAACTCCTTCTACTGGTACGTGACGGTGATGATGGCGGTGGCGTTCCTGTTCAGCCTGCGCCTGCCGAAACAGGCCAAGTATTTGCACCACGACCTTTGATCCAACCGCGTGGGCCCGACCGGCCCACGCCTTCAGGGACTGTCTATGAATCAGCGACCGGGCAATCAATTGTTCGATGCCTATTTCACGGCACGCGATATGCGTGAGGTGTTTTGTGATCAAGGCCGGGTGCAGGCCATGCTTGATTTCGAAGCGGCACTGGCCCGGGCCGAGGCGCGGGTGGGTTTGATTCCGCTGTCGGCTGTCGCCTCGATCGCAGCGGCTTGTCAGGCTGGGCATTACGACTTTTCAGCACTCGGCGAGGCGATTGCCACGGCGGGCAATTCGGCGATTCCGTTGGTCAAGGCGTTGGGTAAACAGATCGCCGCCAACGATGCCGAAGCAGAACGCTACGTGCATCTGGGCGCCACCAGTCAGGACGTAATGGACACGGGCCTGGTGCTGCAACTGCGCCGCGCGCTGGCGCTGATCGAAAGCGATCTGGCGCAACTGGGCGAAACCTTGGCGACCCAGGCGTTACGCTTCGTCGCCACGCCGCTGGCCGGGCGCACCTGGTTGCAGCACGCCACGCCCGTCACCCTCGGCATGAAAATCGCCGGTTGGCTGGGCGCCGTCACTCGCAGCCGCCAACGTCTGCAAGAACTTAAACCTCGGTTGCTGGTGCTGCAATTTGGCGGCGCCTCCGGAACCCTGGCAGCCCTCGGCGAGCAAGCGATGCCGATTGCCGAAGCCTTGGCCGGTGAGCTGCAACTGACCCTGCCGGACCAACCCTGGCACACCCAGCGAGACCGCTTGGTGGAGTTCGGCGCGGTACTCGGTTTGATCGCCGGCAGCCTCGGCAAACTCGGCCGCGACATCAGTCTGTTGATGCAGACCGAAGCCGGCGAAGTGTTCGAACCGTCGGCACCGGGCAAGGGCGGTTCCTCGACCATGCCGCACAAACGCAACCCGGTGGGCGCCGCGGTGCTGATCGGTGCGGCGACCCGCGTTCCCGGCTTGCTCTCGACCCTGTTCAGCGCCATGCCGCAGGAACACGAGCGCAGCCTGGGCCTGTGGCATGCCGAATGGGAAACCCTGCCGGAGATTTGCTGCCTGGTGTCCGGCAGCCTCAAGCAAGCGCTGCTGTTGGCGGACGGGCTGGAAGTGGACGCCGACCGCATGGCCCGCAACCTCGACCTGACCCAAGGCCTGGTGTTGGCCGAGGCGGTGAGCATCGTCCTCGCCCAACGGGTTGGCCGCGACACTGCGCACCATCTGCTGGAGCGCTGCTGCAAACGTGCGGTGGCCGAACAACGTCATCTGCGAGCGGTGCTCGGCGAAGAGCCGCAAGTGACCGCCGAGTTGTCGGCCCTGGAACTCGATCGTCTGCTGGACCCCGCCCATTACCTTGGTCAGGCCCATACTTGGGTCGAGCGGGCGGTGGCTGAACATTCTGCGTTGACTGCCTGAAGGAGATTGCTGTGGCTTTTGTACAACTCGCCGAGGGCGAACTGCATTACCAACTTGATGGCCCGGCGGATGCCCCGGTGCTGGTGCTGTCCAACTCGCTGGGCACCGACCTGCACATGTGGGACGCGCAGGTCGCCGCGTTCTCCGAGCATTTCCGGGTGCTGCGTTTCGACACCCGTGGCCACGGAAAATCGCTGGTCACGCCGGGGCCATACAGCATCGAGCAACTGGGCCACGACGTGCTGGCGCTGCTGGATGCGCTGCACATCGAACGCGCGCATTTTTGCGGCCTGTCCATGGGTGGCTTGATCGGCCAGTGGCTGGGCATCAATGCCGGTGATCGATTGAATAAGTTGGTGGTGTGCAACACCGCCGCGAAAATCGGCGATCCATCGGTGTGGAATCCACGGATCGAAACCGTGCTGCGTGACGGTCAGGCGGCCATGGTCGCCTTGCGCGATGCGTCGATTGCGCGCTGGTTTACCCCTGACTTTGCCGAGGCCAACCCGGCCGCCGCGAAGCGGATTACCGACATGCTCGCGGCCACTTCGCCAGAGGGTTATGCCGCCAACTGCGCCGCCGTGCGCGATGCCGACTTCCGTGATCAGCTGTCCGCGATCAAGGTGCCGCTGCTGGTCATTGCCGGCACCGAAGACGCGGTCACGCCACCGTCCGGAGGGCACTTTATTCAGGAGCACGTGCAGGGCGCCGAATACGCCGAGTTCTACGCCGCGCACTTGTCCAACGTTCAGGCCGGTGCTGCGTTCAGTGACCGGGTCCTGACGTTTTTGTCAGCTGATTAAGGGGATTGTTGTGGACGAGAAACAACGTTACGACGAAGGCCTGGAAGTCCGTCGCGCGGTGCTCGGCGACGCCCATGTCGATCGCAGCCTGAATGCCCTGACCGAGTTCAACTCGGAGTTCCAGGAAATGATCACCCGCCACGCGTGGGGCGACATCTGGACCCGGCCGGGCCTGCCACGCCATACCCGCAGCCTGATCACCATCGCCATGCTGATCGGCATGAACCGCAACGAAGAACTCAAACTGCACCTGCGCGCCGCCGCCAACAACGGCGTGACCCGCGGCGAGATCAAGGAAGTGATCATGCAGAGCGCGATCTACTGCGGCATCCCGGCGGCCAATGCGACGTTCCATTTGGCGGAGTCGGTGTGGGATGAGCTTGGGGTTGAATCGCGGGAGTGATCCTGGCGATTTGCGGTGTCTGAGCTGACGCCATCGCGAGCCGGCTCGCTCCTGCAGGGGATGTCCGGTGAGTACATGACTTGTGTTCACACAGGACCCGTGTGGGAGCGAGCCTGCTCGCGATCGCGGTGGGTCAGCTTGCATCGATGGTGAATGACACACCGCCATCGCGGGCAAGCGCGGTGACCACAGGGTCAAACGGTGGCGACAATGAAGATCCGCTTGAACGGAAACAACGTGCGCCCATCGCATTCTCGCGGGTAATGCGCATGCACCCGCATCATGAAGTGATAAATGAACCGCGCCTGTTCGTCATCCTTCAAGCCTTGCATCACCGCCCGCAAGGCCGAGACCTTGATCCAGTCATAAATCGGCGACTTGCCGTCCACGACCTGCAACTGCTCGGTTTCCCAGATGTCCAGCGTCCGGGTAATCGGTGCGAGCAACCGGTGGTAATTTTCCAGTGACAGCAACGGCCGCGCCGCCATCCTCTCGCGCACTTGCGGGGAGCCGAGCGGTTTGCCGTCGGAGCCTCCATCGTTGAGGGTGTCGAGCACCAGCTGATACCACACCGCATCCCGCCAGTCGGGCATGTGCGCCGCCAGACAACCACCCGGGTTGAGATAATCGAGCAAGCGCGGCAGCAACTGTTCGTGACTGTCGATGAAGTGCAGCACGGCGGCGGCAAAGAGCAGGTCGGCGGGTTGCTCCGGCTGCCAGTTCTGTAGATCGCACTGCTTCCACAGCGCCTTGATCGGCAAGCCTCTGGCCTCCTGAAGCATTTGCTCCGAACTGTCGATGCCCATCAGGTGTGCGCGGGGCCAGCGTTTGGCCAAAGCTTGAGTCGCAATGCCGGTGCCACAGCCGAGGTCGTAGATGCGTTTGGGGTTTTCAAGGTTGACGCGGTCGAGTAGCTCGTTCACCGGCCGTTGTCGAAGACGTGAGAATTGTTGATAGGCCTTGGCGTCCCAGTCGGGCTTGACGGGAGCCGATTTGATTGGGGGGGGCATGAGGTTGTCCTCTCTGTCCATGAGTGGTCGGCGAGTGACTAGGCGCCTGCATCCACCTTTTTTATTTCGCCATAGATACCGTTCCACAACTGGATTCTGTGTTCGATAGCGTCAATGGCCGCCTGTAATGCTTTTTCCCGCAGGTCTGACGTGGTGATCAATCGAGATAATATTTTTTGTGCACCAGGACCATGATCGCCACTGTCTACTTCGATGTGTCGGTTCAGGTAGTACGTCAACTTCGGGGCCTGATGAATAGTTAGCCCCCAACGCTCTAACAGAATCTGGAACATTGCGGGTATCGGGTCTTCGCGGCCAAAAAGAAAGCTGCTGGCCACTTCGGCAGTCGAGGCTTTGCGTGCTGTCCTGATCGTGTGTTTGACGAACGTTTGTACGTATGCCGGAACCCGGGCTTGTTTGAGCGCCTTCCCTAGGGCAAAGGAGTGTGCCAAATGATTGATGAATGCCTCGATTTTTTCAGTGGGCGCACTGACTTCGGCCATTGCGTCGAGGTACAAGCGGAAATGACTGACCGGGCGGCCATCATGGCCAATATCCGATTCTTCGCCGGTGATGATTTCATTGATCAGGCGGGCGCTATCTTCATTCTGCACCGGCATCCAGGGTAGTTCGACACAAGTGAAGTCGCGTTGCAGACGTTTGGCCAGGCTCATGAAGTCCCACACTGCAAACACATGGTGACTCATAAACAATCTGGCATGCTCGATCGATTGAATAGCCTCATAAATGGGGTGTTGGGCCAATCGATACTGATAGGGGCCAAGTTCTTTTTCAAACATGGATTGCATCCTTGCAAAGACGTTTCAAGGTGGGGCAACGTCTGTATCAGACGACGTTACCCGGCTGGCGTAGATCTGAAAAAAGTCGTGACCATGCTTTAGGTGAGGGCAGCATTAATCCGGTCACTTTCTTGTAAACTAGCCATTCTTCACCAAATATTGATTCAAGGCGTTTGTCCATGTGCCATGTGCCGATATACATATAGATTGTGGCGCCGACCGAAAAAAGTAGCGTGTCGTAAGTCATGATCGGGTGGGCCCAGAAAAACAACATTAGAAAAGTATGGTGGGGGAAACGTATGTATCGCTTGATGCCTTGTACTTGCATTCGATAGGGCGCGGGGATTTTATGTCCTCTCAATTTGGCAATTAATTGGTGAGCGCCGAGCCATTGCCAAAACGTAGAGGTGTAACGAAAGCAGTAAATGGTAAGGCCCAATAGAGTGACCATCGATAACGCCGCAAAGTGAAACAGTGGGCTTCCCGGTATCAAGACGTAGATGTAATGCCCTGAGGGCTGCCAGTAATAAATACCAAGCGCCAGTGTGGCGGCGGAAAAGACGCACATCCCAATATTCCAGCTCCACTCTGGAAAGAATATTTCGTAAAGTTTCATCGCCGGTCGGGTTGTGAGGCAGGAGTGGACGATGCCATAAGAAACCATAATCAATGTATCGATCTGCCACCAGTTCATAGTGTTTTCCCTTCCATGGTTTAAACTGCTGAATGTTGTTTCAGGCAGATTCTAGAAGTCCGACAGAAAGGAGGCTACTGTTAGAACTAACAGGTTTTAAGTTTTTTTAATAATAGCGCGGCAGTCAATTTGTTATAACTTCATAGAACTACGATATTCATGTGCTCGCAGTTTTTTTGAATAGGCCACTTCCGATGTGGCCTGTGTCCCGGCGCTGTGGAATGCGGTTACAACAAACTGATCGGATAGCTGACGATCAACCGGTTCTCATCGAACTCGTTGTTGCTGAAGTCCCGACGAATGGTCGAGTTGCGCCATTTAACGTTGAGGTCTTTGAGCGCGCCGCTTTGCACGGTGTAGCCCAATTCGCTTTCGCGGCCCCATTCCTTGCCGTCGGTGATTGTGCCGGTGTGCACGTTGTCGCCGCTGATGTAGCGGTTCATCAGGGTCAGACCGGGGATGCCGAGGGCGACGAAGTTGTAGTCATGCCGTACCTGCCAGGATTTTTCTTTCGCATTGTCATAACTGGCGTTGTAACTGTCGTTGGCCAGGGTGCCGCCGCTGGTGCCATTGACCCGCATCCACCCGCTGTCGCCAGTGAGTTTTTGCAGGCCAACGTAGAAGGTGTGGCCGCCGTATTTGGCCGAGAACAGGCCCGACCAGGTCTTGTTGTCCAGATCGCCGGCCCGGGCACTGCCATCTTCCTTGCCATAGAAGAAACCCAGGTTGGCGCCCAGGGTCCAGTCGCCGAGGGGTTGGCTGTGAATCAGGTTCACGTATTGCTGGCTGTAGATGTCCTTGAGTTCGGCGTTCCACAGGCTGATCTGGGTGCGCTTGTCGTTGAAGGCGTATTCGCCGCCCTGGAAGTTGAAGCGGTCGGAGGTAAACGCCGGTTTTCCGGTCATCGACATATCGCTCATGCTGCTGTCGTCACGGGGGCTGTTGGCGCGGAACTGGCCGCCGTAGAGCGTCAGGCCGGCGATTTCTTTCGAGGTGATCTGGCCGCCACGAAAGGTTTGCGGCAGGGAGCGACCGTCGTCCGAGCGCAGGATCGGCAGCACCGGGATCCATTCACCGACCTTGATTTCGGTCTGCGACAGCCTGGCCTTGAACGCCACGTTGGTGCGACCAAAGCTGTCCGCCGGGCGACCGTCGTGATCCAGCGGCAGCAACTGAGTCCCGCCCGTGCCTTTGCCGCCGTCGAGCTTCACCGAATACAAGCCCAGCACATCCATGCCGAAGCCGACGGTGCCTTGGGTGAAGCCGGATTTGGCGTCGAGAATGAAACTTTGTGTCCATTCTTCAGCCTTGCCCTGGGCCTTGGTCGGGTTGGTGAAGTTGCGGTTGATGTAGAAATTGCGCAGGTTCAGGTTGACCTTGGCACCTTCGACAAAACCCGACTCCTCGGCCATGGCAGGCAGGGCCGCGCAGGCCAGGGCGATGGCTATCAGGCTTGGGAAGTAGTACGGCGTGGTGGAAGGCGTCATGGGCTCGGGTCTCTCTAATTGTTAGGGATGAAACGGGGCGCTGCCGCAACGTGGCCGTTGCAGACAAGGGATTCGATATCGTGAAAAAAGGGGTGGGATCAGCCGGACAGGGCAGGGCGCGGGGGCATGGTGTCGAACCTGATGTTATTGGTCTTGTGCGACGAATGGTGCGGGGGATGGACGGGAGGGTTCAATCGGGGAAAGCGGGTTTTGGGCGGTTATCGAACGCATGTTGGCTTGAGGTTTTTGTGTTTATGGGCTGGCCTCTTCGCGGGCAAGCCTCGCTCCTACGGGGTGTGGGGGGTTCATGGAATATGATTCGACGCGGACACTGCAGGAGCGAGGCTTGACCGCGAAGAGGCCATTACTGACACCACACCTTTTCCCGCAGGCAACAAAAAGCCCACCAAAAGGTGGGCCTCTTGTCTTACAGCGCTATCAGAACAACTTCATCTTCGGCGCTTCTTCTTTCAGCGGTTCGACTTTCGCCGTCTGCTCGTTCCAGCCACCACCCAGTGCCTTGTACAGATTGACCGCACTGATCAGCTGCGCCAGACGATCAGTGATCAGCACCTGCTGGGCGCTGAACAACTGACGCTGGGCGTCGAGGAAGGTCAGGTTGCTGTCGACACCGATACGGTAGCGACGCTCGGCCAGACGGTAGTAGTCCTGGTTGGCGGTGACGAAATCACGCTGCGCCTGCAACTGGTCGGTGTAGGTCTGGCGGGCGGCCAGGCCGTCGGCGACTTCCTGGAAGGCCGTTTGAATGGACTTCTCGTAGTTCGCCACGCCGATGTCTTTCTGGATTTTCGAGTAATCCAGGCTGGCGCGCAGGCTGCCGGCATTGAAGATCGGCAGATTGATCTGCGGCGAGAACAACCAGGTGCCCGAGCCGCCCTTGAACAGACCGGACAAGTCCGGGCTCAGGGTCCCGGCATTGGCGGTCAGGCTGATGCTCGGGAAGAACGCCGCCCGTGCCGCGCCGATGTTGGCGTTGGCAGCTTTCAGGTTGTACTCGGCCTGGAGAATATCCGGACGACGTTGCAGCAAGTCCGATGGCAGACCGGGCGGTACGTCGCTCAGCAGGTCGTCAGACAGCGGCTTGGCTTCTCGCAGATTGGCCGGGATGCCGGTGCCGAGCAGCAGCACCAGGCTGTTTTCGTCCTGCGCGACCTGACGGGTGTACTTGGCCAGTTGCGCCCGGGCGTTTTCCACCGAGGTACGCGACTGGGCCAGGTCCAGGGCCGAAGCCACACCGACTTCGTTGCTGCGCGCGGTGAGCTTGTAGCTCTCCTCGAACGCACCGAGGGTGTCCTGGGTGAGTTTCAGCAGTTCCTTGTCGGCCTGCCAGGTCAGGTAGGCATTGGCCACGCTGGCCACCAGACTGATCTGCGTGCTGCGACGGCCTTCTTCTGTCGCGAAGTACTTCTGCAGGGCTTCTTCGCTGAGGCTGCGAACCCGACCGAACAGGTCGAGTTCATAAGCACTGATACCGACCGTAGCGGAGTAGGAACTGCTGATGCCCGCTTGACCGGTCTGCGACGCGTCAGCCGGAAGACGCTGACGGCTGCCGGTGCCATTGGCCGAAACGGCCGGGAACAGATCGGCGCGCTGGATGCGGTATTGAGCCGCGAACGCGTCGATGTTCAGGGCGGCGACACGCAGGTCACGGTTGTTTTCCAGCGACACCTGAATCAGCTGTTGCAGTGCCGGGTCATGGAAAAACTGCTTCCAGCCCTGTTCCGCAGCGGCCTGATTCGGCGCCTGGGCCGACGAGTACGCCGGACCTTGCGGGTATTGGCCCGCCACTGGTGCCTCAGGTTGCTGATAGTCGGGAATCAGCGAGCAGCCGCTCAGCACGAAGGCGGCAACTGCGATGGAGAGTAGCGACTTGCTCATTGGCCAGCCTCTTTAGAAGGTTCAATTGCGTCATCCTGGTCGGCTTTTTTGCGCTGGCCAATGGACGACACGGTAACGAAGAACAGTGGGACCCAGAAGATCGCCAGGACGGTGGCGGTGATCATACCGCCAATAACGCCCGTGCCGATTGCGTGCTGGCTACCTGAACCGGCGCCCGTGGAAATCGCCAGCGGTACCACACCGAGCACGAAGGCCAGCGAGGTCATGATGATCGGTCGCAAACGCATTCGGCACGCTTCAATCGCCGCTTCGCGAAGGCTACGCCCTTGCTCATGCAGTTCCTTGGCGAACTCGACGATCAGAATGGCGTTTTTCGCTGCCAGACCGATGGTTGTCAACAGGCCCACCTGGAAGTAAACGTCATTGGAGAGTCCCCGCAGACTGGTGGCCAACAGTGCCCCGATGATCCCCAGCGGCACCACCAGCATCACCGCGATCGGAATCGACCAGCTTTCGTACAGCGCCGCCAGGCACAGGAACACCATCAGCAGCGACAACGCATACAGCGCCGGCGCCTGTGAGCCCGATAGCCGTTCTTCGTATGACAGACCGGTCCAGGAAATACCGACACCGGCCGGCAGTTTCTTGGCCAGGGCTTCGACTTCAGCCATGGCTTCACCGGTGGAATAGCCCGGGGCCGGGGCACCGAGAATTTCCATCGCTTCTACGCCGTTGTAACGCGAGAGCTTCGGTGCACCGTAAATCCACTCGCCCTTGGCGAAGGCGGAGAAGGGCACCATGGTTCCGGCGGCGTTGCGCACATACCATTTCTTGATGTCTTCCGGGCTCATCCGCGAACCGGGTTGACCTTGCACGTAGACCTTCTTCACCCGACCACGGTCGATGAAGTCGTTGACGTAGCTACTACCCAAGGCAATCGACAGGGTGCTGTTGATGTCGGTGAGGGTCAGGCCCAATGCACTGGCTTTCTCGTCATCGATTTCCAGCTGGTATTGCGGCTCGTCGTTCAGGCCGTTCGGACGCACCTGATAAAGCACCTTGCTCTGTGCCGCCATGCCGAGGAACTGGTTGCGAGCCTCCATCAACTTGTCGTGACCGATGCCGGCGCGGTCTTGCAGGAATACGTCGAAACCGGTGGCGTTACCCAGCTCCAATACCGCCGGTGGCGCAAAGGCGAACACCATCGCATCGCGGAAGGTGAAGAAGTGCTGCTGGGCGCGGGCGGCGAGTTTGAACACGCTGTTTTCCGCATCCCGCTGATCCCACGGCTTGAGCATGATGAACGCCAGGCCCGAGCTTTGGCCGCGACCGGCGAAGTTGAAGCCGTTGACGGTAAACACCGAGGCCACGGCGCTCGATTCCTTGTCCAGCAGGTAGGAGCGCATCTCATCGATCACCACCTGCGTGCGTTCGGCGCTGGAGCCGGCCGGGGTCTGCACCTGGGCAAACAGCACGCCTTGGTCTTCTTCCGGGAGGAACGCCGTTGGAATGCGGGTGAACAGCCAGATCATGCCGACGACAATGATCAAGTAGGCCAGCAGGTACGGCGCCTTGTGCGTCAGCATGTTGCCCACGCCACGCTCGTAGCTTTTGACGCCACGGTCAAAGCTGCGGTTGAACCAGCCGAAGAAGCCGCGTTTCGGCGTGCCGTGCTCGCCTTTCGGAATTGCCTTGAGCATGGTGGCGCACAGTGCCGGGGTGAAGATCAGCGCAACCAGTACCGACAGGGCCATGGCCGAGACGATGGTGATCGAGAATTGCTTGTAGATCACACCGGTAGAGCCACTGAAGAACGCCATCGGCAGCAATACCGCCGACAGCACCAGGGCGATACCGACCAGTGCACCCTGGATCTGCCCCATGGATTTCTTGGTGGCCTCCTTGGGTGACAGACCTTCTTCGCTCATGACCCGTTCGACGTTTTCCACCACGACAATGGCATCGTCCACCAGCAAGCCGATGGCCAGCACCATGCCGAACATGGTCAGGGTGTTGATGCTGAAACCGAACGCCGCGAGGATCCCGAATGTCCCCAGCAACACCACCGGCACGGTCATCGTGGTGATGACAGTGGCGCGGAAATTCTGCAGGAACAGGAACATCACCAGGAACACCAGCACGATCGCTTCGACCAGGGTTTCAACCACACCCTTGATCGACTCGGTCACCACCGGGGTGGTGTCGTACGGGAACACCACTTCCATGCCTTGCGGGAAGAACGGCTTGAGCGTGTTGATGGTGTTGCGCAGCGCTTTCGCGGTGTCGAGGGCGTTGGCACCGTTGGCCAGTTTCACCGCCAGACCGGAAGCCGGTGCGCCGTTGAACTGGGCGTTGATGCTGTAGTTTTCACCGCCCAGGCCTACATCGGCCACATCGGACAGGCGTACTTGCGAGCCGTCCTTGTTGACTTTGAGCAGGATCTTGTTGAACTGCTCGGCAGTCTGCAGACGTGTCTTGCCGATGATGGTGGCGTTCAACTGCTGGCCGGGCGCAGCAGGCAGGCCGCCCAGTTGACCGGAGGACACCTGGATGTTCTGCGCCGCGATGGCCGCTTTCACGTCCACTGGCGTCAGGTTGAAGTTGTTCAGCTTGGCAGGGTCGAGCCAGACACGCATCGCGTACTGGGAACCGAAGACCTGGAAGTCACCGACACCGGCGGTCCGCGAGATCGGGTCCTGCATGTTCGACACGATGTAGTTGGACAGGTCGTCCTTGGTCATGCTGCCGTCGCGAGATACCACGCCGATCACCAACAGGAAGTTTTTCACTGCCTTGGTCACGCGGATACCCTGTTGCTGCACTTCTTGCGGCAGCAGCGGGGTGGCCAGGTTCAGTTTGTTCTGGACCTGAACCTGCGCGGTATCGGAGTTGGTGCCCTGCTCGAAGGTCGCGGTAATGGTCATGCTGCCGTCGGAGTTACTTTCCGAGGAGACATAACGCAGGTTATCGATACCGTTGAGCTGTTGTTCGATGACCTGCACCACGGTGTCCTGCACGGTTTGTGCGGACGCGCCTGGGTAGGTGACCTGGATCGCAATGGCCGGAGGCGCAATGCTCGGGTATTGGTTGATCGGAAGTTTGAGAATCGAGAGTGCCCCGACCAGCATGATCACCAGGGCAATTACCCAAGCGAAAATCGGACGGTCGATAAAAAATTTCGACATGGTTTACTCCCCTTTGCCGCTGGAAGCCTTGTCAGCTGCCTGTGCGGGGGCCGGGTTCTTTGCGCCAACGTTAGTCGCTTCACTGGCTTTGACTTCGACGCCAGGTTTGACGAATTGCAGTCCTTCGGTGATCAGACGATCGCCGGCCTTCAGGCCGTCTTCGATCAACCATTGGTTGCCGACGGTGCGGCTGGCCTTGAGCTGACGCAGTTCGACCTTGTTGTCCGCACCGACGACCAGTGCGGTCGGCGAGCCTTTGAGGTCGCGGGTTACGCCTTGTTGCGGCGCCAGAATGGCAGCGGCGTTCACACCGGATTTGAGCTGAGCGTGTACGAACATGCCCGGAAGCAGCGTGTGATCCGGGTTCGGGAACACTGCACGCAAGGTCACGGAGCCGGTGGTCTGGTCAACCGAAACTTCGGAGAATTCGAGCTTGCCTTCCTGTTTGTACTGGCTGCCGTCTTCGAGCGTCAGCTTGACCGCCGCTGCCGTGTCGCCAGCCTTTTGCAGGCGGCCGCTTTCCAGTTCGCGACGCAGCTCAAGCAGCTCGACCGAAGACTGGGTGACGTCGACGTAAATCGGGTCGAGTTGCTGGATCACCGCCATGGCATCGACCTGGCCGTTGCTGACCAGCGCACCCTCGGTCACGTTCGAGCGGCCGATGCGGCCGGAAATCGGCGCGTAGACCTTGGTGTACCGCACATTGATCTGAGCGGTTTGCAGCGCGGCTTCCGATTGCATGCGGTTGGCCACGGCCGTGTCGTATTCCTGACGGCTGACGGCCTGTTCGTTGACCAACTGCTTGTAGCGATCCGAGATCGACTTCGTCTGTTGCAGGTTGGCTTGGGCGCTTTTCAGCGTAGCGTCATAGACCGACGGATCGATCTGATACAGCTGCTGGCCGGCCTTGACGTCACCGCCTTCCTTGAACAGACGTTTGAGAATGATGCCATTGACCTGTGGGCGAACTTCGGCGATGCGGAACGCACTGGTGCGCCCCGGCAGTTCGGACGTCAGGGTAAAGGCTTGAGGTTGCAGGGTGACCACGCCGACCTGAGGAGGCGGTGCGGCGGGTGCCGCTTCTTCCTTTTTGCATCCGCTGAGCAGTGATGCCAGGGCGACGGCGGCGACCAGAGCGGTAACAGCTGGCTTGAATTGCATGAAAATCCTCGGGTCAGGCGCGCAAGAAACGCACTAGAAATGTGAAAGGGTAAAAAATGAGTGCTGAGTGGATAAGTAGCTTGCTAAGGAATATACTTACGTTCATGGTTGTTTGTAAACACCTTGACTGCGTATCCACCCCGTTACCAACGCCCGTCAAAGGTTCGAATTGTAAGCCGGGGACGAGTCCCAAGAGCGCTCGCCCCACTTTTGTTCAGCGGCTGTTCAGACATCGCTGAAGCATCCCGATTGAGGTTTTACTGCCATGGTCCGTCGTACCAAAGAGGAAGCTCAAGAAACCCGCAGCCAGATACTGGAAGCGGCAGAGAAAGCCTTTTATGAAAGAGGCGTGGCGCGCACTACGCTGGCGGACATCGCGACTCTGGCCGGCGTGACTCGCGGCGCCATCTACTGGCATTTCAGCAATAAGGCGGATCTGGTGCAGGCCATGCTCGATAGCTTGAAAGAGCCGCTGGATGAAATGGCCAGGGCCAGTGAAAGCGAAGATGAGCTCGATCCGCTGGGCTGCATGCGCAAACTGCTGATTCATTTGTTTCATCAAGTTGCCCTGGATCCGAAGACCCGACGCATCAATGAGATTTTGTTTCATAAGTGCGAATTCACCGATGAAATGTGCGATCTGCGTCAGCAGCGTCGTGAAGTCAGCCTCGATTGCAATGTGCGAATCGCCCTGGCCCTGAGTAATGCGGTGAATCGGGGGCAAATGCCCGAGGACCTCGACACGGCCCGCGCGGCCATCAGCCTGCACGCCTACATCGATGGCATGCTGTACCAGTGGCTATTGGCCCCGGACAGTTTTCAACTGCACACCGAAGCCGAGCGATGGGTCAATACAGGATTGGACATGCTGCGCCTGAGCCCCAGCCTGCGCAAATAAAACAAAATGCGTAATTGGATCCGTTTATGTCAACCATTAAGGCGAGCGTTGATCCCTTCAATGTTCGCCTTAATGCACCGGGGAAGCTTTTATATACGCACGCTCGTCAGGTTGAAAGGTAGCGAGCTACGTATTTTGTAGTGATTTTGTGTCGTGCGTGTGAATCGGTGTGAAGCCCTGTGAATAAACATGGCGCAACAAAAAGCCCCGGCTCTTTCGAGTCGGGGCTTTTGCATTTCAAGGGAGATGCTTACATCACGGGATAGTCGATGTAACCCACGGGCCCCTTGGCGTAGAACAGCTCGGGACGCGCTTCGTTAAGCGGCGCATCCGCCTTCAAGCGTGCCGGCAGGTCCGGGTTGGCAATGAATGGAACGCCGAAGGCGACTGCATCTGCCTTGCCGCTGGCCAGCCAAGCGTTGGCGCTGTCCTTGGTGAAGCGTTCGTTGACGATGTACGGGCCGCCGAACGCTTCTTTCAATTGTGGACCCAGGCTGTCGCCGGCTTCTTTCTCACGGGAGCAAATGAACGCGATGCCACGCTTGCCCAGTTCGCGAGCGACGTAAGTGAAGGTCTCGGCCAGGTTGTCATCGCCCATGTCGTGGGAATCGGCACGCGGAGACAAGTGCACGCCGACGCGGCCAGCGCCCCAGACTTCGATTGCGGCGTCGGTTACTTCCAGCAACAGGCGCGCACGGTTTTCCAGGGAACCACCGTAGTTATCGGTGCGCTGGTTGGTGCTGCTTTGCAGGAACTGATCGAGCAGGTAACCATTGGCACCGTGGATTTCCACACCGTCAAAACCGGCAGCCTTGGCGTTCTCGGCACCGGTGCGGTAGGCGTCGACGATGTCGGCGATTTCAGCGGTTTCCAGTGCGCGCGGGGTTGGGTAGTCGGACAATGGGCGAACCAGGCTGACGTGACCCTTAGGCTGGATGGCGCTCGGTGCGACTGGTGCTTCACCGTTCAGGTACGATTCGTGGGAAACCCGGCCGACGTGCCACAGTTGCAGGAAAATCTTGCCGCCCGCACCGTGGATCGCTTTGGTCACGTTCGCCCAGCCACGCACCTGATCGTTGGACCAGATACCTGGAGTGTCCGGGTAGCCGACGCCCATCGGCGTGACCGACGTGGCTTCGCTGAGGATCAGGCCGGCCGAGGCGCGTTGTACGTAGTATTCGGCCATCAGAGCGTTTGGCACCCGGCCTTCGTCGGCGCGGCAGCGGGTCAGCGGCGCCATGATGATGCGGTTGGCCAGCTCGATGTCGCCCAGTTTGATCGGATCGAAAATAGTCGTCATTTAAGTACAACCCTCGTGAAGTATCAGTTGATAGCAGGGGCCAGTTCGGGATTACCGCGCTGACGGAAAGTAATCAGGGTCACCAGCAGGGCGAGTACCGCCAGTGCTGCTGCCGCGAGTGGCACGCTGGTCAGGCCGAAACCGTGGGCGATGACGCTGCCGCCGACCCAGGCGCCCAAGGCGTTGCCGATGTTGAAAGCGCCGATGTTCAGGGTCGACACCAGGTTCGGCGCGGCCTTGCCGTAGGTCACCACGTTCACTTGCAGGGCGGGGACGGCGGCGAAGCACGCGGTGGCCCAGAGGAACAGGGTGATTTCGGCCGGGATCAGCGCGACGCTGGTCCAGGTCAGTACGGTCGAGATCACGGCCATCGAGATGAAGACGCCGATCAGCGTTGCGGCCAGGCCTTTGTCAGCCAGCTTGCCGCCGATGATGTTGCCGACCGTCAGGCCCAGGCCGATGAGCATCAGGGTCCAGGTCACGCCTTTGGGCGAGACGCCGGTGACATCACCGAGCAGCGGGGCGACATAAGTGAACAGGGTGAATACCGACGCCGCGAACAGCGCCGTCATGCTCAGCGACAGCCAGATCCCGGCGCCTTTGAGGGCGCGCAGTTCGGCGCGCATGTCGAGTTTCTCTTCATCGCGCTTGGCCGGCAGGAAGCGGATCAGGCCAATCAACGCGATCACACCAATCACGGTCACTGCCCAGAAGGTCGAGCGCCAGCCGGCTTCCTGACCGAGCGCGGTGCCCAACGGAACGCCGAGCACGTTGGCCAGGGTCAGGCCGGTGAACATCAAGGCCACGGCGGAGGCGCGTTTGTTCGCCGGAACCAGACCTGCCGCCACCACCGAACCGATACCGAAGAACGCACCGTGGCAGAGGGCCGTGACCACACGGGCAAACATCAGCACGTTGTAATCGGTCGCCATGGCACAGAGCAGGTTGCCGATGATGAAAATGCCCATCAACGCTACCAGTGCAGCCTTGCGCGGTAATCGGGAGGTGGCCAGTGCCATGAACGGCGCACCGATGGCCACGCCCAGGGCGTAACCGGTCACCAGCCAGCCAGCGCCCGGGATCGACACGCCGAGGTCAGCCGCCACATCGGGCAACAAGCCCATGATGACGAACTCGGTGGTGCCGATGGCGAAGGCGCTCAAGGCCAGAATGAGAAGCGAGAGGGGCATTGGTTAATTCCTTGTCGGAGCGCTGAGCTCCTTGACGATGGCCGCGAGGAACGCCTGGATCACGTCCTCGTTGCGCTTGAAGAAGTGCCATTGACCGGCTTTCTGGCTGCTGATCAGTCCCGCACGTTGCAAGGTCGCCAAATGGGCGGACACGGTCGACTGCGACAGGCCGCAGCGTTGATCGATCTGTCCGGCGCAAATGCCGTACTCGTGGTTGTGGATCTGTTCCGGGAACTGGGTCTTGGGGTCTTTCAGCCAGATGAGGATGTCTCGGCGGACTGGGTGTGCCAGGGCTTTTATTATTTCGTCGAGGTCGATGGTCATGGGTTTGGGCTCGTGATGAGTAAAACGCTATATCGCGATGTGGCGAACTTTAAATCGGTAGATCGCGATATACAAATATGATTTTGGTCTGATGAGCGCATAAATCGCTATATCGGGTTATAACGATACGGTGAGTGTCAACATTCGAAGGCGCAATGCTAAGCTGCGCCCATGAACTATCTCGCCCATCTTCACCTCGGTGGCCAGCGCCCCGGTCAATTGCTCGGCAGTCTGTATGGCGATTTCGTCAAGGGGCGGCTGCAAGGGCAGTTCAACCCGGAGATTGAAGCGGCCATCCAGCTACATCGCAGCATCGACGTCTTCACCGACCGCCATCCGTTGGTGGATGCCTCGCTGTCGCGATTTTCCACCACACGCCGGCGTTACGCCGGGATCGTGCTCGACGTGTTTTTCGACCACTGCCTGGCGCGGGACTGGACCCTCTACTCGGACCAGCCGCTGGAGCGGTTCACCTCGGATGTGTATCGGGTGCTGTCGACTGAGCCTCAATTGCCGGAGCGGTTGGCGAGGATCGCGCCGCACATGGTGGCGAATGACTGGTTGGGGTCTTATCAGGAGTTTGATGTGCTGGACCAGGTGCTGCGGGGGATTTCGCGGCGGTTGACCCGGCCTGAGGAACTGGCGGGGGCGATGCAGGAATTGCGTCGGCTGTACGAACCGCTCAGTGAGGATTTCCGGTTGTTCTATCCGCAGCTTCAGGATTTCGCCCAAAACTATCCAGCACCCTAAGCCCCTTGTAGGAGTGAGCCTGCTCGCGATAGCGGTGTGTCATTCAGCATCATTGTTGAATTTAAAACCGCTATCGCGAGCAGGCTCACTCCTACAAGGATTAGTGCTTGTTCAGGGAATTTGTTTCACGCCGCGATCGCGGGGCGCAGCGGTTCCGGTTGCGCCTGAGGGATGGCCCCAAACAACGATTTCTGCACCGCCTGCTGTGCCTCGAACGCCAGCGCCGCACGCTCCCGGCCTTCGCAAGCGATCGGCTTGAGCACTTTGATTTCCACTTCCCCGCGATCATTGGCAAACAACCGCATCAAGTGCGACAGCAAATCATCATCGCCAATGAACGGCGCCAGTGAGTCGAGTTCACCGTCACGTAGATAACGAATCGCCACCGGCTGCAGCTTCACTTCAGAATCAATCGCTGCTGACAACAAGCGACCATGAAAGGTACGCAACGAACGTCCATTGGTGGTGGTGCCTTCAGGGAACATCAGCAATGGGTGTGCCTGCGCCAGGTGGCGCGTCATCTGTTTGCGAATCAGCTGGCTGTCACCCGAGCCGCGACGGATAAACAGGCTGCCGGCCTTGGCCGCCAACCAACCGGCCACCGGCCAGGTGCGCACTTCGGCCTTGGACAGAAACGACATTGGCGTGAGCATGCCCAGCAACGGAATGTCGGTCCACGACACGTGATTGCTGACCCAAAGCATCGGCTCCTTCGGCAGTTCACCGTGAACTGTCACGCGAAAGGGCAGGGCGTTGCTCAATCGCGCCATGAAAAACCGCGACCAGCGTTGGCGGCGGACCATCGAGTGGGCAATGCCCAGCCGCTCGAAAAGCCCGAACACGCTGGCCATGCTCAACCCCAGCGCGACCACCACCAGCACTCGCGCAATCCGCGCGTACACCCGCAACCGGCTCATCAGACTGCCGCCTTGAAGTGCTTGGCATAACGTGGGCAGAGTTCGTCGCGCTTGAGCAGGATGAACACGTCGGCGACCTGGAAGTCTTCGTCCCAGCACGGCTCACCGCAGATCTTCGCGCCCAGACGCATGTAGGCCTTGAGCAGCGGCGGCATTTCGGCGATCACGTTGGACGGGAGGTCCAGGACCGGCAGCGGTTTTTTCGGCTCGGCCCGCAGGTGTTCGGTGCACAGATAACGTTCCCGCAGACGCTGCATGATCGCGTGGGCCTGAATCCCGCCGTCTTGCATCGGAATGCTCGCGCAACCCATCAAATAGCTGTAGCCGCCCTGATTCAGCACTTCGGCCAGTTCGCCCCAGAGCACCGCGATGGTGCCGCCGTTGCGATAAGCCGGGTCGACGCAGGTGCGGCCGATTTCCAGGATCGGGCCTTTCAAGTGGACCAGACCATGGAGGCTGAACTCTTCTTCGCTGTAGAACTTGCCCAGGCTGCTCGCGGCCGTGTGATCGAGCAAACGGGTGGTCGCCACCAGGCGCCCGGTGTTCAAGTCACGCACGCCAATGTGGGCGCAGTGAACATCATAGTCGTCCATGTCCAGACCCAACTCCGCGCCTTTGAGCTTGGCGTTGAACTCGCCGCTGAAGACGTTGAAGCGCAAGGCCTGGGCTTCCTGCAAGGCCTCGGCGCCCACCAGGCGTTCGGCTTGCAGGCGGCGTTCATTGCCGGTGTCGCTGATGCGGGCGATCTGAGTCATGGGAATCTCCGTGCGGGCTGGTCAACCCGTCTTGGGTTAAAGCCGATCGACTTTCTTTATGCAGCCGTGTTGTGCAAAGTCAGGCTATGTAGCCCCGGTGTCATCGCCATGAAGCTTTGGTGATGCTTACATGACAGCCCACAAGGAGCCTCTTATGCCCTGGCAAAACCTGTTGAATCGCCGCGATCGCCTGCCCGTCAACCCGGACCTGGCGGAGGGGTTCGCGACCTTGTTGCACACGTTGGGCACGGTCACGCCATTGGAACTGGCGGTGGTCGGCGGGCGTTTGATGTCGACGCCGGGGCTGGCGTTTCTGGTGGGCTATCAGGCGGCGCTGCGCATGCTCTGGCCGAGCGCGCCGCTGAGCCTCGGCGCGTTGTGTGCCACCGAACAGCGCAGTCTGCGGGTGGCGGACATGCAGACGCGTCTGAGCGATTTACGCGTGAGTGGGCGCAAGGATTTCGTCACCGCTGGCGATGCGGCCGACTGGCTGCTGGTTGCCGCGCGCAGTGAAGCGTCCGGCGAAACGCCGCGCTTGAGTCTGGCGGTGGTCTATCCCGATGAACCGGGCGTGCGCCTGGAAAAACTCCCGGCCATCGCGCTGATGCCGGACATCAGCCACGGTCGGTTGTTTCTGGACAACGCCCAGTGCGAACTACTCGCGGGGGATGGCTGGGATGCCTACGTCAAACCGTTCCGCACGCTGGAAGACATCTATGTATTGAGCGCGATGACCGCGTGGCTGTATGGGGTGGGGCAGGACAGTGACTGGCCGCAGGCCCTGCAATTGCGGTTGCTGGCGCTGCTGGCCGGGTGCGCGGAAGTCAGCCGGCAGGCGCCGAACAATCTGGCCGGGCATGTGCTGCTGGGGGGATTGTTTGCGCAATTCGAGGGGCTCAAGGCTGAGCTGAACGAGGCTCTGGCTGATGGCCCGCAGCACTGGGCGGCGATGTGGCAGCGTGATCAGAGTGTGATGGATCTGGCGGCGGGGGCCAGAGGCAAGCGATTGGCCAAGGCGTTGGCGGCGATCTGACAGGCCTCTTCGCGGGCAAGTCGGATCGCCGCACCGCTCGCTCCTATATTGGATCGCGAACTCCTGTAGGAGCGAGGCTTGCCCGCGAAGGCGGCCGCATAGGCGACACACATTCCAAAACTGTCATCAACCTCGACTAGGCTCAGCAAGCCCACCCCGCCGAGCCCCAGCCATGTTCAAAGGCTTGCCCCTGATTTTCACGCTGCTGCTCAGCCTCACGGCCCACGCCGAAACCTGGCCCGCCGAGCAATGGTCGACCGGCCCGAACGTCTCCGGCCCCGCACTTCAAGCCCTGGAGACTTACGCCTTTCCGCCTCGCGATGACACCACTCGAAAAGGCATCCGCACCGATGCCTTGCTGGTAATCCGCGACGGCCAACTGATCTACGAACGCTACGCCGGCCCGACCACGGCCGACACCGCGCACCTGACCTGGTCCATCAGCAAAAGCCTGATGGCCACGGTCCTGGGTGTGGCCTATGGCGAGGGCCTTTTCAAACTTGAGGACCCAGCGGTGCAGTTTTACCCGCCGTTGGCGAAACACCCGGCAATTACCCTGGCCGACCTGTTGCACTGGGCTTCAGGCCTGGACTGGCAGGAAGACTACGAATACGCCCCGTTGAAGTCCTCGGTGGTCGCCATGCTCTACACCCTGGGTCATCACGACATGGCGGCGTTCACCGCTGATCACGCTGAGTACGCCAAACCAGGCCAGGCCTTTCGGTACTCCAGTGGCGACAGCAATCTGCTGGCCGCCGCGCTGAAAACCATCGTCGGTCCGGCCCGTTACCCGGACTATCCATGGACAGCATTGTTCGAGCCGCTAGGAATTCGCCATGCCGTCTGGGAAACCGATGCCACGGGCACTTTCGTCGCGTCCTCTTATGCCTACCTCACCGCCCGGGACCTGGCGCGCGTCGGCCTGCTGATGGCGCGTGACGGTCGTTGGGGTGATCGACAGCTGCTGCCCAAAGACTGGGTCGCCTTCAACCGCGAACCCTTCGCCCGCTATCAAGCCAATCAGGATGATGCGGTCCCCGGCGGTCATTGGTGGCTCAATCGAGCGGTGGAGGGCGCTGCCCGACCCTGGCCGGATGCTCCGGCCGACACCTTCGCCGCTTTGGGCCATTGGGGGCAGGCGATGTACGTGATTCCCGGCGAACAGCTGGTGATCGTGCGCTATGGCGATGACCGCGACGAGATCTACCAGCACAACGAATTGCTCAAGCTCGCGCTCAAGGCCTTTGCCGGGAAGGTGCAGCCATGAACCGCCACCGTTTTGTTCGTCGCCGACCGTTCAGCGCACTGATGTTAATAGCGCTGATAGCCTTGCTCGGCTGGATCTGGCAGGAGCGAGTGGCGTTGTGGGCGTTTCCCGACATCATCAGCGCCTACACCGCCAAGGAATATTGCTCGTGCCGGTACGTGATGAATAACGACGCCGAGTATTGCCACCGCTACGTGAAGCAGTGGTTGCCCACCAGCGGCTTCACCGATGACCCCGCCAGCCAGCGCGTGACCGTCAGCGGCATGGGCCGCAGCAACAGCGCGCAATGGATCGGCGAACACCAAGGCTGCCGCCTGCAACCCTGAACACGCTGGAATTACTTGTGGTGCAGGGCTGTTGTGGCATTAGAGTTTGCAACCTGCCTCAGGGCGGTTAAGGTTCGCTCAGGTTTATTTGCCCCATGAGTCTCTATGTTCAAGCGGTCCCTTTCCAAAACCCTCGCCTTCCTGCTTCTGGCCGGCGCTTCGTTGTCGGCCGAGGCCAATTGGTATCTCGATGGCGAGTCCTCTCGGCTGTCCTTCATCAGCACCAAAAACGCCAACATTTCCGAAGTGCAGCGCTTCCTGGTGTTGCACGGCAAAGTCAGCCCCAAGGGCCTGGCCGAGGTGGAAGTCGAGATGGAGTCGGTGAACAGCGGCATCCCGCTGCGCGACGAACGCATGCGCAAGGAACTGTTTGAGATCCAGACCTTCCCCGAAGCGCTGATCACCGCGCAGATCGATCTGCGCCCGATCAGCGATCTCGCGCCCGGTGCCCAGCTGGAGCTGCGCTTGCCGCTGACCGTCAACCTTCACGGTAAAACCCACGAATACAACGCCGAACTGCTGGCGACCCGTCTTGATGACCGGCGCTTCCAGGTGGTGACCCTCGAACCGATTATCATCAATGCCGAAGACTTCGATCTGGCACCGGGCCTGGAAAGTTTGCGCAAGGTCGCTGGATTGTCGGCCATCAGCCTGTCGGTGCCGGTGGGTGCGGTACTGATTTTCACGGCGCGCTGACATGGCCGGTGCAATCTTCCCCTGGCGTGCAGGCAACCACTTTGAACTGCTGATCGACGGCCCGGAGTTTTTCCCGCGCATGTTGGTCGCAATTGCCCGCGCCGAAGAACAGGTCGAGCTGGAGTTGTATCTGGTGGAAGCGGGCGCCTGTGCCGAGGCCATGGTGCAGGCGTTGGTGCAGGCCGCCGAGCGCGGCGTGCGTGTGCGCTGTCTGTTCGATGACTACGGCAGCCTTGCATTCACCTTGACCTTGCGTCAGCGCCTGATGGCGGCGGGTGTGGAACTGCGTTTCTACAATCGCCTGAGCTGGCGACGCTGGGTCGGTAACTTTTACCGCGATCACCGCAAGCTGTTGCTGGTCGATCAGAGTCTGGCGGTGGTCGGCGGCACGGGCGTCACGGACGAGTTCTGGACGCCGGGCGAAGACACCAGCGAATGGCATGAAGTGATGGTGGAAATCACCGGACCCTTGGTCATCGACTGGCAGCTGCTGTTCGACCGGCAATGGATCGCCAACCGCCATCGCCGCGCCTGGAGACCTGCGGCGCACTTCGGCCTGCCGCGTCTGCCACGGGTGCCGTCCATGGGCGAAGGGATGGGGCGGGTGGCCTATGCCGACGCCCGCCAGCACCGCGACATCCTGCAATCGCTGATTCGAGCGCTGAACAGCGGTCAGCGGCGGGTCTGGCTGGCCACGCCGTACTTTCTGCCGACCTGGAAAGTCCGCCGTTCATTGCGCAGGGCTGCCGGCCGAGGCGTCGATGTGCGTCTGCTGCTGACCGGGCCACGCACCGATCACCCGTCGGTGCGCTACGCCGGGCATCGTTATTACCCGCGATTGCTCAAGTCCGGGGTGAAGATCTTCGAATACCAGCCGTGTTTCCTGCACCTGAAAATGGTCTTGATCGATGACTGGGTGAGCATCGGCTCATGCAATTTCGATCACTGGAATCTGCGCTTCAATCTGGAAGCCAACCTTGAAGCGCTAGACCCAGGGTTGACGCGTGCGGTAGTGGCGAGTTTCGAGAAGGACTTTGCGCAGAGCCAGGAAGTGAGCCTGGAGGCATGGCAAAGCCGGCCACTGTGGCGGCGGGTCAAGCAAAGGGTTTGGGGATGGGTGGATCGGCTGGTGGTGAATCTGCTGGATCGACGCGGATAGTCGTCACACCCAAAATCACTGTGGGAGCGAGCCTGCTCGCGATGGCGGTGTAACAGCCAACAAAGATGTTGAATGTTATGCCCTCATCGCGAGCAGGCTCGCTCCCACAGGTTTATTGCGGTGTGTCAGGGGTTACAGCAATTCAAAGCTCTGCTGCGTCACGTCCTGGGAATCCAGGCCGATCTGCACGTTGAACTTGCCTGGCTCCGCTGCGTATTTGAGCTGGGCATTGAAGAACTTCAGGTCGTCTTCGGTGATGGTGAAGTGCACGACTTTCTGTTCGCCGGCCTTCAGCGTGATTTTCTGGAAGTTCTTCAGTTCCTTGACGGGGCGGATCATCGAGCCGGTCACGTCCTGGATGTACAGCTGCACCACGGTTTCGCCGTCGCGCTTGCCGGTGTTTTTCACCATGACGCTGGCGTCGAGCTTGCCGGTCTTGTTCAGCGTGGTCGACGACAAGGCCATGTCGCTCAGGCTGAAATCGGTGTAGCTCAGGCCGAAACCGAACGGAAACAGCGGGCCGGTGGTGTCATCGAAATACTGCGAGGTGTAGTTGCCCGGTTTGCCCGGCGTGAACGGCCGGCCAATGCTCAGGTGGTTGTAGTAGGTCGGAATCTGGCCCACCGAACGCGGGAAGGTGATCGGCAGTTTGCCCGATGGGTTGTAGTCGCCGAACAGCACGTCCGCGATGGCGTTGCCGCCTTCGGTGCCGCTGAACCAGGTTTCCAGAATCGCGTCAGCCTGTTCCTTCTCTTCGAGAATCGACAGCGGGCGGCCGTTCATCAACACCAGCACCAGCGGTTTGCCGGTGGCTTTCAGCGCCTTGATCAGGTCGCGCTGGTTGGCCGGGATGTTCAGGTCGGTGCGGCTCGACGATTCGTGGGACATGCCACGGGACTCGCCGACAGCGGCAACCACGACATCAGCGTCTTTGGCGGCCTTCACCGCTTCGTCGATCAGCACTTGGGCGGAACGCGGATCATCCACCACTTCCGGCGCATCGAAGTTGAGGAAGTTCAGGTAATCCAGCACTTTCTTGTCGCTAGTGATATTGGCGCCACGGGCGTAGATCAGCTTCGATTTGTCTGAAACAGCGGCGTTCATGCCGTCGAACAAGGTGACCGATTGAGCCGGACGGCCAGCGGCGGCCCAGCTGCCCATCATGTCGATTGGCGCCTTGGCCAACGGACCGACCAGCACGATCTTCGCGGTTTTCTTCAGCGGCAGGGTCTCGCCCTGGTTCTTCAGCAACACCAGGCTGCGGCGCGCGACGTCACGGGCCTCGGCGCGGTGCAGACGGCTTTCGGCGTAGGTGTCGGCCGGATCGTCTTCAGCCTTGCCGATGCGCAGGTACGGGTCCTTGAACAGGCCCATGTCGTACTTGGCGGCGAGCACTTCTCGGACAGCGTTATCGATGTCTTTCTGTTCGATCTCGCCGGCCTTCAACAGCCCCGGCAGCTCTTTGCCGTACAGGGTGTCGTTCATGCTCATGTCGATGCCGGCCTTGATCGCCAGCTTCGCGGCTTCGCGACCGTCACGAGCGACGCCATGCTTGATCAGCTCGAAAATCGCCCCGTGGTCACTGACCGCCAGGCCCTTGAAGCCCCAATCCTTGCGCAGCAGGTCGTTCATCAGCCAGGTGTTGGCGGTGGCCGGCACGCCGTTGATCGAGTTCAGCGCAACCATCACGCCACCCGCGCCCGCGTCGATGGCGGCGCGGTACGGTGGCAGGTAGTCCTGGTACATTTTGACCGGGCTCATGTCGACGACGTTGTAGTCGCGACCGCCCTCGACCGCACCGTACAGGGCAAAGTGCTTGACGCTGGCCATGATGCTATCGGCCGCGTTCGCGCCGGTGCCCTGGAAGGCCCGGACCATCACGCCGGCAATGCGCGACACCAGGTACGTGTCTTCGCCGAAGCCTTCGGAGGTGCGGCCCCAACGTGGGTCGCGGGAAATGTCGACCATCGGCGCGAACGTGATGTCGAGGCTGTCTGCCGCGGCTTCCTTGGCGGCGATGCGCCCGGACAGACCGATGGCGTCCATGTCCCAGCTCGAGGCCAGGGCAATCGGGATTGGGAAAATCGTGCGGTGACCGTGGATCACGTCATAGGCGAAGAACATCGGGATCTTCAACCGGCTGCGCATGGCCGCGTCCTGCATCGGACGGTTTTCCGCGCGCGTGATCGAATTGAAGGTACCGCCGATGTTGCCGGCGGCGATTTCCTTGCGGATCATCTCCCGAGGCATCTCAGGGCCGATGCTGATCAGGCGCAACTGGCCGATCTTTTCATCGAGGGTCATTTGTTTCATCAGGTCAGTGATGAAAGCGTCCTTGTTCTCCAAAGGTGCGGGCGTCGTGGCGGCCAATACGGTATGACTGGCCAGGCTGACGAACAGGCCCAGCAAACACAGCTTCTTCATGAATAGTTTTCTCAAAGGCCTAAACGGCAGTGAATACGCGCCGATCAGCCAAAATTTAGGGAGCGACTATTGTTGTTCAGGTAAATGCAGCACACTTCTGCAGCGTTTGGCGCTGGGGCATCTTTTAGCCCATTGGCTCGATGCAATCCAGTGGCGGGGGCAGATTATGCCCCAAGAGACCGCTCAGAAGGTCGCTGGTTGTTTTTCAACGGAAGGTGCAAGGGAGCGTCAACCAGATGAATGTACGACACCACACTCGGTCGAGCCTGCAGGTTGCAGCCTTGATGTTGCTCACCACGCTGCTGGCGGGCTGCGGCATCAACAACATTCCTACCCTCGACGAACAGGCCAAGGCTGCCTGGGGCCAGGTGCAGAACCAGTACCAGCGCCGCGCCGACCTGATCCCCAACCTGGTGGAAACCGTCAAGGGCTACGCCAAACATGAGGAAGAAACCCTGACCGCGGTGATCGAAGCCCGAGCCAAGGCGACCTCGATCCAGGTGGATGCCAGCACCCTGGACAACCCGGAAAAACTCAAGCAGTTCCAGCAGGCGCAGGATCAGCTGACCGGCGCCTTGAGCCGTTTGATGGTGGTGTCCGAACGTTACCCGGACCTCAAGGCCAACCAGAATTTCCTTGCGTTGCAATCGCAGCTCGAGGGCACCGAGAATCGCATCGCCGTGGCGCGTCGCGACTTTATCCTCGCGGTGCAGAAGTACAACACCGAAATCCGCACCTTCCCGGGTCGCCTGTGGCACACGGTGATGTACAGCGATTTGCCGATCCGCGAAACCTTCGAGGCCACCAGCCCCGATGCCGAAAAAGCGCCAGAAGTGAAGTTCTGATCGGCTTGACGCGTCACCACGGATGAGGTTGCCAATGCGCGTGTTGAAAGTGGGCCTGGTGCTGGTGCTGTGGGTGTTTGCCCTGACAGCCCAGGCCGAGTTGAAGTTTCCGCAGCTGACCGGACGGGTGGTGGATAACGCCCAGATGATCGAGCCGTCGGTTCGTGAGCAACTGACGCAGCAGCTCCAGGCCCATGAAAAAGCCACGGGCGAGCAGTTGGTCGTGGTGACGTTGCCGAACTTGCAGGGCACCGACATTGCCGATTTCGGCTATCAGCTGGGGCGCTACTGGGGCATCGGCCAGAAGGATAAAAACACCGGCGCGTTGCTGATCGTTGCGCGAGATGATCGTAAATTGCGCATCGAAGTCGGTTACGGCCTGGAAGATCGCCTGACCGATGCGCAGAGTTCGGTGATCATCAACCAGGTGATCACGCCAGCGTTCAAGACCGGCAACTTCAGCAAGGGCATCAGCGACGGGGTCGCCGCGATGCTGGTGGTGCTGGGCGGCAATCCGCTGGATGAACCGTCGACGGTCTATGAGCCGAGAGGGGATGAGGGCGACGATTTCGTATCCCGCCATCCGGGCGTGTTCGTGTTCCTGGTGTTGCTGTTCATCCTGACGATTTTCGTCTGCCAGATGCTCGGTATCCTGCCCAGCGGTGGCGGTGGCCGAGGCAGTTCAGGGGGCGGTTTCGGCGGTGGAGGTTTCGGCGGCGGTGGCGGGGGCTTCAGCGGGGGTGGCGGCAGTTTCGGGGGCGGCGGTTCGTCGGGCGGCTGGTGAGCATAATAATGAATGGGCACTTTTAGACATGGCATTACTGACTGAACACGAACAACGCAAAGTCGCCGAGGCGATTGCCCGGGTCGAGCGCGACACCGACGCCGAACTGGTGACGGTGCTCGCGGCCCGCGCCGACGACTACGCGTACATCCCGCTGCTCTGGGCCAGCCTGCTGGCGCTGGTGGTGCCGGGTATCGTGCATTACCTGACAGGCTGGCTGACCCTGCACAGTTTGCTGCTGGTGCAATGGATCACGTTCATCGTGCTGTGCCTGGTGTTCCGGATTCCGAAAGTCACCACCCACCTGATCCCGCGCTCGGTGCGGCATTGGCGAGCGTCAAATCTGGCGCGCCGGCAGTTTCTGGAGCAGAACCTGCACCACACGGTGGGTAGCACCGGGATGCTGATTTTTGTCTGCGAGGCTGAGCGGTACGTGGAAATTCTGGTGGATGAAGGGATTTCCAAGCGGCTGGACAACAAGAACTGGGACGCGATCGTTGCGGCGTTTACTCAACAGGTGAAGCAGGGCCAGACATTGCAGGGGTTTGTGACGTGCGTCGAGGCGTGCGGCGAGCTGCTCAAGGTGCATGTGCCGGTGACGCACGTGCGCAATGAGTTGCCGAATCGGTTGGTGGTGTTGGGCTGATTTCACTTCTGGAATTGATACACCTTCTGTGGGGAGAGGGCTTTTGTGGCGAGGGAGCTTGCTCCCGCTGGGGCGCGAAGCGGCCCCCCAAACCAGCCAATGCGGTCATTCAGATAAACACGGTTGCAGGGGGTAGGTTGCTTCGCAGCCCAGCGGGAGCAAGCTCCCTCGCCACACTAGCCCACTCAACCCAGTAGCGTTTTTGCTTCGGGTTTCGCACCGTTCGGGAAATTACCCGTGCCCTCGTATGCCATCCCCCCTAAAATACCCGCCATTCCCGATCCGCTCCGCCCGAGGCCGTTTTTTCCATGTCTGTCACCGCCACTCCCGCCAGCCTCGCGCCGGATCACCACGCTCAGTTCATCGACCTGTTGCAAACCAGCCTCGACCAGAATGCCTTCATCAAACTGGTCCTGGCCAAGTACGTCGGCACCGAAGCCGATTTGCAGCGGTTGATCATCAAGCAACTGACGGTCAAGGATCAGCCCTGCCTGTCCTTCGTCTACCGCTACAAGACCCGCGACATCACCAAGAACCTGCCGCTTGCCGAGGGCGTCGCGACCATCGGCGCGCTGTTGCCGGCCTCGTTCAAAAATGCGCATTTACTGTCGTTGACTGACGAAGCCCAGCTCGAATACAGCAAAAAGGGCAAGTCTTCGCTGTTCAAGAGCAAACCTCAGCAATTGCGTGAAGTGCCGTCCGCCGAGCATAACCGCGAGAAGAACCGTTTCCTCGACCTGAACCGGCCGTTCCTCGCCGACCTGGGCGTGACAAACAGCAAGCACGAGCTGATCCCGGCGATGTCGCGCAAGTGGAAGCAGATCAACAAGTTCATCGAAGTCTTCAGCCATGCGCTGACCACCTCGCCCTTGGCCCTGGATAAGCCGGTACAGGTGGCGGATTTCGGTTCGGGCAAGGGATACCTGACCTTTGCGATCCACGACTATCTGCGCAACACCTTGAAGGCCGAAGCCGTGGTGACCGGCGTCGAGTTGCGCGAAGAAATGGTCAACCTGTGCAATGCCGCCGCCGCCAAGCTTGAGCATCCGGGGCTGGTGTTCAAGTGCGGTGACGTGCGAAGCGTCGCGCCGAGCGAGCTGGACGTGATGATCGCGCTGCACGCCTGCGACATCGCCACCGACTACGCGATTCACACCGGCATCCGCTCCGGCGCCTCGATCATCATGTGCTCGCCGTGCTGCCACAAACAGATCCGCCTGCAAATCCAGAGCCCGGCGCTGCTCAAGCCGATGCTGCAATACGGTCTGCACCTGGGCCAGCAAGCGGAAATGGTCACCGACAGCCTGCGAGCGCTGTTCCTGGAAGCCTGTGGTTATGAAACCAAGGTGTTCGAGTTCATCTCACTGGACCACACCAACAAGAACAAGATGATTTTGGCAGTCAAACGCGCCGAGCCGGTGGACCCGGCCCAGCTGTTGGTGAAGATCCAGGAACTGAAGGATTTCTACCACATCAGCGAACATTGCCTGGAAACCCTGCTGCGGGCTGACGGCTACCTCTAAAACACCGCATGACCCTGTAGGAGCCAGGCTTGCCGGCGAAGGCGATAGTGCCGACGCCTTCGCCGGCAAGCGTGGCTCCTACAGGTCACGTGGTGGCAATGCGGGCGGGTTTGATGGCGGTCTTGCGTCCGAGCATCACCGTCACGATCACTCCGGCGGCAAACAGCCAGGTGATCGGCTCGATATGTTCACCAAAAAACAGCGCCGAAAACGCGATGGTGAAGAAGATCTGCAACAGCTGGATCTGACTGACTCGGGCAATGCCGCCCATCGCCAACCCGGCGTACCAGGCAAAGAACCCGATGAACTGCGAGAACAGCGAAACATAACCAAACGCCCACCAGGTCTTGGCGGAAATTTCGCCCTGGTGTTGCAGCGCCAAATACACCACCGGTCCGATCAGCAGCGGCGTCGATAACACCAGCGCCCAGCAGATCACCTGCCAGCCGCCCATCTCCTTGGCCAACCGGCCGCCCTCGGCATAACCCAGGCCGCCCACGGCAATCGCCCCGAGCATCAGCAAATCACCGGCCTGAATACTGCCGGCCCCGCTGATCAGCGCATAACCCAACACCAGCGCACTGCCCAACGCCGCGCAGGCCCAGAAGGCTTTCGACGGTCGTTCGTGGGACAACCACGCGGCGTACAGCGCGACGCACAGCGGCTGCAAACCGTTGACCAGTGCGCCATGGGAGGCCGGCAAGGTTTGCATGGCCCAGGCCGACAACACCGGAAAACCGAGGATCACGCCTGCGATCACCAGTGTCAGGCCTTTGACCTGTTTCCAGGTCGGCCATTTTTCCCGGCGCCACAGCAACAACATCGCCGCCGGCACCGCCGCAAACAGCGCCCGGCCCAGGCCGTTGAGCAGCGGATGAAGTTCCTGCACGACGATCCGCGTGAAGGGCAAGGTGAGGCTGAAGATCACAACGCCGAGCAGGCCGAGGGCCATGCCGGTGTTTTCGCGCGAGGACATGATGGGGGACCAGAATGTTAGGTGGCGGGAAGAGACTTCATCTAGCCATAAACCACGGGGATCGCGCTGTTACAGCTAGGCGCAGAGTTATCCGTACAGTTGAAGGGCGCCTTCGCGCTACAGGTATGGTGGTGCCTTTGTAGGAGCGAGGCTTGCCCGCGAAGAACGATAACGCGGTTTTCAGGTAGTAGCTGGTTATTACCCGACCCGCTGGATAAGGACTACCTTGAATACTCCTATGCATTTCCCAGAGGAGTCCTCCCCATGGCTGCCAAGAAAATTCTGATGCTGGTCGGCGATTACGTCGAAGACTACGAAGTGATGGTGCCTTTCCAGGCGCTGCTGATGGTCGGCCACACGGTGCACGCCGTGTGCCCGGACAAATCCGACGGCCAGACTGTGCGCACGGCGATTCACGACTTCGAAGGCGACCAGACCTACAGCGAAAAACCCGGTCACTTGTTTGCCCTGAACTTCGATTTCGCCAAAGTCGCTGAATCCGACTACGACGCGCTGCTGATCCCCGGCGGTCGTGCGCCGGAATACCTGCGCCTGAACGAAAAAGTCCTGGAGCTGGTGCGCGCATTCGACAAGGCCGGCAAACCGATCGCTGCCGTGTGTCACGGTGCGCAACTGCTCGCGGCAGCGGGGATTCTCGAAGGTCGCGAGTGCAGCGCTTACCCGGCCTGTGCGCCGGAAGTGCGTCTGGCCGGCGGTACGTTCATCGATATCCCGGTGACGGAAGGCCACGTACAAGGCAATCTGGCCACTGCGCCCGCCTGGCCGGCGCACCCAAGCTGGCTCGCCGGCTTCCTTGGGTTGCTGGGCACCAAAATCACGCTGTAACGAGGGGGTTTTTCCATGTGCGAGCTGTACGTCAAAGCCGATCCGATTCTCTATGAATCGCGCTCCCGCTCGCTGCGCATCTGCGGGGTGGTCACCACCCTGCGCCTGGAGAATCAGTTCTGGGACATCCTCAGCGAAATCGCCGAGGTCGACGGCATGACCACCAACCAGTTGATCGCCAAGCTGTATGAAGAGGTGATGGACTACCGCGGTGAAGTGGTGAATTTCGCCTCGTTTTTGCGGGTGAGTTGTACGCGGTATCTGAGTCAGCGATGGGTACAGGCGCCGGAATTGTCGGTGGTGCGGGCGGTGGTGAAATAGGGTTGGTTTTGCGCTGGCCCTACCGGCCCCATCGCGAGCAGGCTCGCTCCCACAGGGGAACGCATTCCAATGTGGAAGCGAGCCTGCTCGCGATGGCGGTGTTACAGGCGACAGATGTCCCGGGCTGGTCTTTACTCTGAAGCGCGAGACCACTCAATCGCCAAGGAGAAAGAGCATGTCCGGATGGTACGAAGTGAGCAAAAGCAGCAACGGTCAGTTCAAGTTTGTACTGAAGGCCGCCAACGCCGAAACCATTCTGACCAGCGAGCTGTACACCACTCGCGGTGCTGCCGACAACGGCATTGCTTCGGTGCAGAAGAACAGCCCGCTGGATGAGCGCTACGAAAAGAAAACCACCAAGGATGGCCATCCTTACTTCAATCTCAAGGCCGGTAACCACGAGATCATCGGCAGCAGCGAGACCTACTCTTCCGCTGGCGCGATGGATAAAGGCATCGCCAGCGTCAAGGCCAACGGGCCGACCACCGTGATCAAGGACAAGACCTTGCCGGTGCTTTGATCGCTCCCTTCAGGACCAACACAATTCCCCCCGTAGGAGCGAACCTGCTCGCGATAGCGGCTTAACATTCGACGAAGATGTTGAATGTCAGTCCGCCATCGCGAGCAGGCTCACTCCCACATGGGTTTTGTGTGCGGCTTGAGATCAGCGCAAGGCTTTCAGCAATTCTTGCAACTGGCTGATCCCGGCCTCGCCGAGTGGAAACACCGGCAACCGCGGATCGCCCACTTCCAGCCCGGTCGTACGCAGCCCCGCCTTGATCGTCGCCGGCAAGCCACCCTTGAGGATGAAGTCCAGCAGCGGCAACTGGCGATAGAACAGTTCACGCGCCTTGCCCAGGTCATTCGCCAGCACCGCGTCATACAGATCCAGATTGAGCTGCGGAATCAGGTTCGGCGCCGCTGTGCACCAACCTTTCGCACCCGCCGCAAACGCTTCCAGCGCCAGCGGGTTGCAGCCGTTGTAGAACGGCACCCGGCCTTCGCCGAGCAGTTGCAGCTTGTGCATGCGCTGGATGTCGCCGGTGCTCTCCTTGACCATGGTCACGTTCTCCACGGCGTTGACGATCCGCAGGATCAGGTCCACCGACATGTCGGTGCCGCTGGTGGCCGGGTTGTTATAGAGCATGATCGGGACGCCGATGCTGTCGCCGATGGCGCGGTAGTGGGCGAGGATTTCCGCTTCGCTGAGTTTCCAGTAGGACGTCGGCAGCACCATCACCACATCGGCGCCATGGGCTTCGGCGAAACGGGCGCGGCGCACGGCTTTGGCGGTCGTCAGGTCGGACACGCTGACGATGGTCGGCACGCGCCTGGCCACATGCTTGATGCTGAATTCGCTGACCTGATCCCACTCCGCGTCGCTCAGGTAAGCGCCTTCGCCGGTGCTGCCCAGTGGCGCGATGGAATGGACGCCGCCGTCGATCAAGCGGTCGATGGAACGCCCGAGTGCGTCGAGATCGACGCCTTCGCCATTGGCGGTGAATGGGGTGATGGTGTAGCCGATGATGCCGTGAATGGCGGGGGTCGACATGTCGTGTCTCCTTCAGGAAATGGGTGGGTTCAGTTCAGGCAATCGGCGTGTTGACGCAGGTGCTGCCGGGCGTAGTAGTTGAACGCGGCGCCGTGGCGCTTGGGTTTCGAGATCCAGTCATGGGCTTCGCGGCCCAGGTCCGGCAGGATCGGTTTGATGGTCCCGGCACTCATCGCCAGCAGTTGCAGCTTTGCGGCACGCTCGATCAGCTGAGCAATGACACAGGCTTCTTCGATGGTCGTGCCGGTGGACAACTGGCCGTGGTGCGACAGCAGGATGGCCCTTTTGTCGCCCAGTGCGCCGGCGATCAAATCACCTTCTTCGTTGCCCACCGGTACACCCGGCCAGCCTTCGAGAAACGCGCAATCGTCGTAGAGCGGGCACAGGTCCATGTGGGAAATCTGCAGCGGCACTTCGAGCATCGACAGCGCCGCGACGTGGGTCGGGTGCGTGTGAATGATGCAGTTCACGTCGGGCCGGGCGCGGTACACCCAACTGTGGAAACGGTTGGCCGGGTTGGGCATGCCGTGGCCTTCGAGCACTTCCAGGTCTTCGTTGACCAGCAGCAGATTGCTCGCGGTGATCTCGTCGAAACCCAGGCCCAGTTGTTGAGTGTAATAGGTGCCAGGCTGAGGGCCACGGGCGGTGATTTGCCCGGCCAGGCCGGAGTCGTGACCATTTTCAAATAGAATCCGGCAGGTCAGGGCCAGCTTTTGCCGGTCGGTCCACGTATTATCCGCCAGGGTGTTTTGCATCTGGGTCAACGCTTGCTTGACCAATTGCTCTTTGGGTAATGCTAAGGTCTTGGCCATCTCGGTGTCCTTGGGTGGTTCATGCAAATGACACAGCAGAGGCTATATGACACTTTGTGTCATAGGCAAGGGCAAATCGTCGCCTCCTTGATGGATTAATCGTTCTTCATGTCTATCCGTTTGAAATTACTTAGAAAAAAACTTGGCGTGACGCTGGAGGCCCTGGCCGAAAAATCCGGCATGACCAAGAGCTATCTGTCGAAAGTCGAGCGCGGGCTGAATACGCCGTCGATCGCGGCTGCCCTGAAACTGGCCAAGGCGCTGAACGTGAAGGTCGAGGAGTTGTTCTCCGAAGACAACATCAGCCTCGACAGCTACAGCCTGGTGCGCAGCGACGAGCGCCAGTCTCTGGCGGCCAACGATGAAAGCCCCGGCTACGCGGTGCTGGCCCACCAGGTCAGCGAGCGCAGCCTGCTGCCGTTCATGATTTATCCGCCGACAGAATTCGCGGATAAAACCTTCAAGGAACACGTGGGGGAAGAGTTTCTGTTCGTCCACGAAGGGCAGGTGGAAGTGGACTTCATGAACGAGCGCGTGCTGCTCAATCGCGGGGATGCGCTGCACTTCAATGCGCAGAAACCGCACCGGATTCGCTCAGTGGGGGAGGCTCAGGCGCAGTTGCTGGTGGTGGTACATAGCGCTGAGGAATGAAGTTGCGGTGCTGTTGTGGCGAGGGAGCTTGCTCCCGCTCGGCTGCGAAGCAGTCGTAAAACCTGACAATGCGTTTTCTCTGAAAGAATGCAGGGGCCGCTTCGCAGCCCAGCGGGAGCAAGCTCCCTCGCCACAGGTTCGGTGTTCGCTTCAGACCTCGACGGGAACTGTGAGCTTCGTGCTGCCGAGTGCATGGGTCTTCGAATCAAAAAAACGCAGTTCTGACCCCGTTCCCTCAAACACCTTCGTGTAATGCCGCTTCTGATGCTGGATAAACGCCTTGCTGCGCGGGTAAATCGAGATTGCCACTACCTTGGGTTTCGCCTGGCGCAACGCATGGATGATGTGGCTGTCCTGCTCGCCCAAGGCATGCCCGAACAGGCATAACCCCTCACCATGGCTCAGCAACTGGTCATAGCAAAACGACAGATAATCCGAGCTGCGAATGGTCTTGAGCTTGTCCTGCGCCGGCCCTTCGTTGACGAACAGCGGCACATCGTCCAGCGTCTTGATGGTGTTGTTGATGGCGAAACTGCCCAGCAATGTGCCCTCCGTCGACATCAGCTTGCGCGCCGTGCCGTCCTGATTGCGCACCAGGTGCAGGCCACCGTGCAGGTACAACAAACGGGTTTTATCGGTCGCCGTGGCGCTCAAATCAAAACCCGGTTCGGCGCCCTGGAACAGATCGGTGATGGCATCCGGCTGATGCTGGATCGCCCAGTAGTTGAGCAAGTCGTAATTGGTGGTGAACACCGTTCGATAGCGGCCCAGTTCCTGACTGATCGTCGCCAGGGTCGAGGGCACCACAAGCCGCCACGGGATGTGCACCGCGTGGACTGTGTTGATCAGCGCTTCCTTGATCGCGTAGTAACGATTGCGCGGCGCAGCGGAGCTGACGGCCAGGGCCTTGTTGACCCGGCTGGTGATTTTCAGCGCGCTCAGCACCTGTTCGAAACTGCGGGTCTGCATGGCGTCGAACACGCTCAGCTCGGACTGGCTCAGGGGTTTTTCTTCGACGGTGCGGGCATTTTCGAACAACGAGTCGTAGCCGAAGTCGTCCCACACCGCACGGCTGGCGCCGTTGCCGACCAGCAAACCGCTGAACGAGGCGGTGGCGCGCAAGGCGTTCCAGTCTTCAAGTTGGGCATCAACATCCTGGAAATCGGTCATTGCGGTCAAAGTCTCAAAGCAAAAGGTCTGATGGGCGGCGACTTTATCACGACCGGGACTTGAGCCAGATCAAGTTACTGCCTGCCCGAAGCGTCGATCCTGTGCGCACCCGCCGGATCGGCACTACCGATCGGTTTAGCCAGGAGAATCGCTCATGAGCAGCACGTTTTTCATTCCCGCCGTTAACATCATGGGCAATGACTGCCTGGACGAAGCCATGGTTGCCATTGGCAAATACGGCTTTCGCAAGGCGCTGATCGTCACCGACGCCGGGCTGGCCAAGGCCGGTGTGGCGAAGATGATTGCTGAAAAACTGGCAATGCAGGACATCGACTCGGTGATTTTCGACGGCGCCAAACCGAATCCGAGCATGGCCAACGTCGAGCGCGGCCTGGGCCTGCTCAAGGAAAGTCGTTGTGATTTTGTGGTGTCGCTCGGCGGTGGTTCGCCCCATGACTGCGCCAAGGGCATCGCGTTGTGTGCGACCAACGGCGGGGAGATCCGCGACTACGAAGGCGTCGACCGATCGACCCAACCGCAATTGCCGCTGATCGCGATCAATACCACCGCCGGCACGGCCAGCGAAATGACCCGTTTTTGCATCATCACCGACGAATCGCGCCATGTGAAAATGGCCATCGTCGACCGCAACGTCACGCCGTTGCTGTCGGTCAACGACCCGGCGCTGATGGTCGCCATGCCCAAGGGATTGACCGCCGCCACCGGCATGGACGCGCTGACTCATGCCATCGAAGCCTACGTGTCCACCGCCGCCAATCCGATTACCGATGCCTGCGCACTGAAAGCCATCACCTTGATCAGCAGCAACCTGCGTCTGGCCGTGCGCAATGGCAGCGACATGGCGGCACGGGAAAACATGGCTTACGCACAGTTTCTCGCCGGCATGGCGTTCAACAACGCCTCCCTGGGATTTGTCCACGCCATGGCTCACCAGTTGGGCGGGTTCTATGACTTGCCGCATGGCGTATGCAACGCGGTGCTGCTGCCCCACGTGCAGAGTTTCAATGCGCTGGTCTGCGCCCCGCGCCTGACCGATGTGGCCCACGCGATGGGCGCCGATATCCGTGGCTTAAGCCCGGAAGAGGGTGCTCAAGCGGCCATCACGGCGATCCGCAGCCTGTCCAGCGACATCGAGATTCCCGCCGGTTTGCGTGAACTCGGCGCCAAGCTCAACGACATCCCGACGCTCGCGACCAACGCGCTGAAAGACGCGTGCGGCCTGACTAATCCACGGGCGGCGGATCAGCGCCAGATCGAGGAGATTTTCCGCAGCGCGTTCTAGTCGGTTTGCCGGCCGGGCGCGAGCCTCACGCACACCATCGCGCCCAAGGCCAGCAAGGTGCAAAACAGGGACAGTGGCCATGCTTGCTGGCTCGCGATCAGACTGGCAATCGCGCCGATGATGGCGGCCATCAGCTGGTGGATGAAACCACTCAACGCCATCGCATAAGCCCCGCCGACCGGCGAGCCGTCGTTGGCCAGGGACAGGCTGATCGGGTAGTTCAAAGACTGCCCGAACACGGCAAAGCAGTATGGCAACCAGAGCAGCAGCGCAACGGAAGTGCCCGCGATGCTCCCCAGCAACATCACCGCGCTACCGCCCAATACCAGGCCCACGCCCGCCGTCATCAGCCAGCGTTGACCGGTGCGAAGCACGAAGGCATTGACCCCCAACGCCCCCAGGAAATACGCCGCGCTGATCGGCCAGCCCAACAGCCCGTATTCCACGGCCGACCAGTTGAAGGGGCCTTGCAGAATCAGCGGCGCTGCGGTGTTGAACGCAATGATCACCCCATAACCGAGGCCGCCGGCGAGTGCCGGCAGCAGGAAGGCGCGATCACGCAAAATGCGCCAGTAACTCGGCCAGGCGGACGACTGGACAGGCTCCTCGTTCAGCAGCGGGAACGTGACCCGCGCCACCGCCATCGCCATCAACAGACTCGCGCCACCCAACAGATAGAAAATCGCCGGCCAGCCCAGCACCACCTGAATGATCGACCCCAGGTACTGGCCGATCCCCAGCGCCACTACAAACGAAATCGAGATCCAGGACAGCGCCTTGGCCAGCAGGTCACCGCGGAAACTGTCGCGGATCAATACCCGCGCCATGACCGAAATCCCGCTGGCACCCATCCCCTGGACCAGACGCCAGAACAGGAACGTTTCAAGCGACTGGCTCAAGGGCAGGGCAAGGTTACCCAGCCCGTAGATACCGAGTGCGGCGAGCAACACCGGCTTTCGGCCAATGCGCTGCCCCAGACTGCCCCAGAACAACATCGGCAGCGCCATGCCGATCAGGTACACGGCCAACCCCCAGGACACCTGCGAGGCGTCGGCTGACAGACCCCGGGCAATGTCCGGCAACGCCGGCAGGTAAATGCTCATGCCCAGTTGGGCGAGAAACACCGTGCTGCAGGTGACGAGGAGGGTGGTGCTGCTCTTCATGGGGTCTTCCTTGGGTTTCTAGCTGAGGTCCCGGGTGTGTGCGGGTAAAAGCTCGGTGACGAGTTCACAGAAATGGCGGATCAGCATCGGCTCCATGTCGGCGCGCAAGGTGATTCTGATCGCAGCCTTGCCTTGTTCGACCACGGGGAAAAAGACTGTCGAGGTAAAGAAACCGAGATTGGCCAATTCGATGGCAATACGGTTGGCCAGCGTCGCTTCACCGCAGTGGATCAAGCGGATGGCCATGTTACTGCCCTGTTGTGCGGTTCGTATCAGGCTGTCAAAGAGTCGGATATTAGCCTGAAGTTTTTCCTGTAGCGCGACGAATGCCGGCGTGCGATGCAACTGGATGGAGGCCCTTCCCGCACCGATGGCCGCGCTGTTCAGACTTTGCGACCAATTGCTGGGGCCGCCATAACGTTGAATCAGCTTTTTCTGCCGTTCATTGCCCAGCATCACCAGCCCGCCGCTGGCGCCAAATGACTTGGCCAATGAGGCGACGATCAAGGCGTCATCGTCCAGAGCCTGCAACCTTGGGCGTACCAGACCGGCCCCGCAAGTGCCAACGGCGGACAGTGCGTGGGAGTCGTCGAGATAGAGAAAAAGGCCATAGCGATCCCTCAAGTACAACAGACCGTCCATGTCGGCGACTCCGCCCATGCTGTACGCGCCGTCGGCAACATACGCGACCCTGTTGTGGTGCTGGCACTGCGTTTCGAGGAAGTCCATGTCGTTGTGCGGACTGGTCACGACCTTGGTTTCGTCGGCGCAGGCGGCTTTGAGGTGATTCATCGAGTAGTGTGCCAACCGGTCAAATACCATCACCGGTGGCTGGTTCTCGGTAAACACGCCACTGGCCAGCAGCGGCAGGATGCCGGCACTCGCCGCGCTGCACGATAAGGTGCTTAGGCACGTGGCGCCGAACAGTGCCGAGAGCTCGGTTTCGTACAGCTCCAGGATCGCCAGTTTGCAGCGGTTTTTCGAGTTGGCGACGCGCAAGGTACCGGTTTCCCACAAGGTGGTCATGGCACCGTCGAGCAAATCGGGATGGTGATCCAGGCCCAGGTAGGAGGTGGTGCAGAAGTGATGAAAGGCGCGCCCATGTTGGTCAACCATGCGGTTGCTGCTTCTGATGTCGACGTTCAATCCCGCGACTTTCCCTGCTTCCGCAGTGTCCCAGCTGTGGTCCGCCAACGAGATCAGTTTTCTATAGTTGGTGAAAGTGTTTGTAGTGTGTGTTGTCGGGTCCATTTGAGGTGTCTGTCCTTGAGTGATGAAATCGTCCGTGTGTTTCCAGACTTTACAGAGAGCGGCGGGGGCATTGAATCGGCCGTTTCCTGTTCGGTTGAGTGTTACAAGAGATTTATGTGTAGGGCGACGCCCTGCGATGCTGTGGGCCAAAACCGGGCTATCCCGCCGACTCAGCCGAACTGAAGTCATCGAGTTGGTCAAGCAACTGGCGACCAGCGCCGTCTTGCTGATCGAAAACCTGCGCCCCGGCGCCCTGGCAATGATTACTGATGTCCTGCGGGAGCGATCCGCGCCACGCCGCCGATCGGGTGGGAGCGAGCCTGCTCGCGAAAGCGGCCTGACAGTCCCCGCTCAACCCGCCGCCACCAACCCCTTCCCTGGCGCCGCACTGAACTGAATCAACGCGACCCCGGCGATCAACAAGACTGCCCCCAACACCCGCGGCAACGTCATCTGCCGCTCCACTAACCCAAACCACCCGAAGTGATCCAGCACCAGCGAAGCCACCACCTGTCCCGCCAGCGCCAACGCAATAAACCCCGACGCCCCCAGCTTGGGCAGCAGCATCAGCGCCAACGAAATAAAACATACCCCAAACGCACCCCCCGCCCACATCCACAACGGCGCCTTGCTGATGAACGCCAGTGACGGCAACGGCAAGCGCATTGCCAACATGATCGGCAACAACACGACGATACTCACCAGCAACGACGCAAGCGTCGCCCACAACGGATGGCCCAACCCACGCGTGAGGTTGGCGTTGATCGCGCTCTGAAACGGCACCACCGCCCCGGCAACCACGGCCAGCAGCAACAGCCCGGCCCAATGCAATGTACTCATGATCATTCTCCAACAGGTTTTGCTGGACTCTAGAGTATTCGTCGCGCAGATTTAAATTCCGAATTGCTATCCAGAACATGCACCAGATGAATGATCTTCGGCGTATCGACCTCAACTTGCTGGTGATCCTCGACGCCTTGCTCAGCGAGCAGCACGTCACGCGCGCGGCGCAGCGCTTACACCTGAGTCAGCCGGCGGTCAGTCATGCCCTGGCGCGGTTACGCGACTTGCTGGGAGACCCTTTGCTGGTGCGCGCGGGTGCCACGCTCGTACCCACGCCGCGAGCCATGGAATTGATCGCACCCTTGGCCGAAGCACTCGCTCAGGTGCAATCCCTGCTGGCCCCGAACGCTTTCGACCCGGCCACGGCCAAGCGCACGTTTCGTCTGGCAATGTCCGACTATGGCGCCGCCATCGTCCTGCCAGGGCTGATTCGCACGCTGCGCCGGGAAGCGCCGGGCATCGACCTGCAAATCAGCCACGCCAGCCGCGAAGGCATGCTCGACGCAGTACTTAATGGCGACATCGACCTGGCAGCAGGTGTCTTCCCTGAACTGCCAAACGAGCTGCGCAGCACGCCACTCTTCGAAGAGCACTACGCCTGCCTGGTCGACCGCAACAGCCTGCCTGCCAATGGCGTACTCGACCTGCCGACCTACCTCGCACGGCCACACGTCCTGCTGGAAATGCGCGGCAGCGGCACGCCTGAAATCGAGCGGGCGCTGACGGCGTTACGTGAACGCCGTCGCGTCGCGATCAGCCTGCCGCACTGGAGCGTCGCCCCGGAATTCATCAGTGGCACAGACCTGATTCTTACCGTGGCTTCACGTGGGCTGCGCGAGATCAAGGAGCGCTCGCTGGTCGTAGTTGCGCCGCCGTTTCATATTCCGTCGTTTACGTTTGTGTTGGTCTGGCACACACGGCGGGGCGGGGATCAGGCGTTGAACTGGTTGAATGGGCGGATTGGGGAGGGGATAGTGCGCGCCTGAAATCATTCGTTTTTTTGAAACACACAAGGAACATGGAATGACATTGAAGTCTGGGTGGGTGAATTGTGTGGCGCTGTGCGGGTTGGTGATGACGACGCAGGCGTTCGCTGATTGTGAGAAGCCGTTTCTGGCGGGCGATTTCGGCTATTCGGTTTGCAAAGACTGGCCAGCCTATCCCGGGTTGACGATTACAGCGTTATCGCAGTTCGAATCGGGATATTCGGCAAGCGATTATGGTCCTCAGGGAAAATATGATCTCAATCTTGCCGTGGTGACGGCTGGCGATTCGAAACCGCTGGCGACGTATCACAAGACATCGGTTTTTGAATCGGATGCCATCGCCTTTGAGGGACTGCAACTCGATACCGCTCGTTACAAGCTCACTCCTGAAGTAAGAGCGTTTGGTGTGCGCGCCACGTTCAATGGCTCGTCTCGGGTAAATCCCGTGAGTGAAAAGTTGCTGTCGCTCTATGTGAAAGAGGGCGACAAGTTGCGTCCGGTCCTGGATAAGCTCATCACCTACGAGTATGGCGGTGAATGGGATGGCAATTGCGCCGGTGAGCGTTATCAATACACCCGTACCGTCGAAATCGGCCAAACCAGTTCACATGGATTCGCGGACTTGATCGTCAAGACCGTGTCCACCAGCGAAACAGGGAAAGGCCAAGGGGATGCATGTGAATCCAAAACCATGACAGCCAAACCGGTGCTGACAACACTTCGATATGACGGTAAAACCTACGTTCTGCCTCAAGGGTTCAAAGGCTTGTAAATCATGGGAAGCGATCAGGGAAGAACATGTTAACCACAAAGAAACGACTGAATTCACTTGTCTTGTTCGGCCTCATCACGGCTGTCAGCCAAGCGCAAGCGGGGTGCGAAGAAGCGCCCTTCGGTGAGCGAACGTTCACCCTTTGCAAAGTCTGGCCGGCGTATGACGACCAAACTATTGTGGCCACGTCGACATTCAAACCGGATTCCGCTGACGCGAACAACGATGGCGGAAACGTTGATCTGGAACTGTCGCTCATACGTTCATCCAGTTCGAAACGCCTGGCCAATTACCTTAAAAAAGATGCCTATTATTCAGACGCTGTGGCGTATGAAGGGTTGTCCATTGATACGGCACGCTACAAGTTGGCGCCCGAAAGTCGCGCTTTTGGCATTCGTTCGAGTTTCGAACACAGCTCGAGCGTAAACCCTTATCACAAAACCGAACTGGCTTTGTATCTCAAGGAGGGCGATACATTACGTCCAGTATTGGAAGGGCTAATCATTTCTACGAGCAGGGGCGAGTGGGATGGTAACTGCGCGGGAGAGGGCGAACGTACACAAAGAACCGTCGATATCGGCAACACAACTCATAACGGATTTGCAGATCTTGTTGTCAGTTCCACCGTGACGGTGACCAAAAACTTTCGGGTTGGAGAAGAGTGCAACGATACGTCCCGCAAGTTGAAAACAACTCGGGTTACCCTGGAATACGACGGCAAGCACTACGTCGTGCCAGTAGCACTCAAAGGTTAATCGCCCATGCTCACCGGCCTCAACCACCTGACCCTCGCCGTCACCGACCTGAACCGCAGCGTGGCGTTCTATCAAGACCTGCTGCAACTGCGCCTCGAAGCCACTTGGGACACCGGCGCCTATCTGTCACTGCCGGGTTTGTGGCTGTGCCTGTCCGTTGATCCGCTGCGCAACTCGGGACCCGCCGCCGATTACACCCATTACGCCTTCACCATCAGCGCAATCGATTTTCCCGTGTTCGTCGAACGCCTGCGATCCGCCAGCGTACAAGAATGGCGCGACAACCACAGCGAAGGCGCGTCCTTCTATTTCCTCGACCCGGACGGCCACAAGCTCGAAGCCCACGTTGGCGATCTGGCGTCGCGGCTGGCCGCCTGTCGCGTGCGGCCGTATGCGGGAATGAAGTTCTTCGACGATCAGTCAGTCGATATACCCGGGACCTGATATAGACTTGCGCCCATTCACCAAATAGTTAAAGGGACTTTCAATGACCCCATCGCTGCTAATGGCCGTTCTCGCCTCGGGTTTCATTTATGGCATCACACCGGGGCCGGGCGTATTGGCGGTGTTCGGGATTGGCGCCGCGCGTGGACGGCGGGCCGGGGCGGGGTTTCTCTGTGGGCATTTGTTGGGGGACGTGGTCTGGTGCAGCACGGCATTGATCGCGATTGTCGGTGCCCGTGAAATCGGCAGCACGGCGTTTGATGTGCTGGGCGTACTCAGCGGGCTGTACCTGTTTTGGCTCGGTTTGCGCGCCATACGGGCGAAGCGCAGCAGCGCCGATGCCCCTCAAGGCCCGGCTCGCCAGCCCTTTTGGCACGGCATTCTGTTTGGCCTCACCAATCCCAAGGCCTACCCCGTGGCGGTGGCGACGTTCACTGCGCTGCTGTCCAGCCGGGCGGAGTTGCTGCACTGGTCAATGTTGCCTTGGTTGATTGTCCTGAGCTTCGTCGGCGGTCTCATGGCCTACGCTATCCTCATTGGCATTGTTGGTGCACGGCAAGTTCGCACCTTGTATCAGCGCCATGAACTGGCGATCACACGGTTATGTGGGGTGATGTTTATCGGTTTCGCCATCAACGCCCTCGCTCATGCACTGCCGGGGCTGGTGACGAACAAGGCTTGAGGTTGAGCGCACGGATGCGTCAATGCCCGATGGGTCATGGAGGGGCTTTTTATTGCTGCATTGTCCGGAAACGCTTATCGCACCATGGCAACCAGAAATTCCGCGCCGTTGGCGAGCTACATCGATCTCTTGCTGGACGCCGTCTGTGCGGTGGATAAACAAGGTCGCTTCGTATTTGTCAGCGCGGCCTGCGAGCGTATTTTCGGCTACACCCCGGACGAGCTGATCGGCCAGCCGATGATCGACATGGTGCACCCCGCCGATCGCCAGCGCACCCTCGACGCCGCGCGCGAGATCATGGGCGGTGATCCCAAACTCAACTTCGAAAACCGCTACCTGCGCAAGGACGGCGCGGTGGTGCATATCCTGTGGTCGGCGCGCTGGTCTGAAGTCGATCAGTTGCGCATTGCTGTGGCCCGGGACATCACCGAGCGCAAGCAAGCCGAATCCCGGCAAGCGGCGTTATACGCGATCTCCGAGGCGGCCCACGCAGCGGAAGATCTGCTGGCGTTGTTCAAGCGCATCCACTTGATCATCGGCGAATGGCTGCCGGCACTGAATTTCTCCGTGGCGTTGTATGACGAGCACTGTGCGCAGCTGAACTTTCCGTATCACGTCGACGACCATGAACTGCAGCCCGAGCAGCCCGGAACCATGACCGGGCGCCTCTCTGCCGAAGTGATTCGCAGCGGTCAGCCGATTTTGCTGACCCTGGACCAGGACACACTGCCAGAAGGCTTTGAGGCATCGGTCTCCGGACAGGACTCGCCTTGCTGGCTGGGTGTCCCGTTGAACTCGCAAAACGGCATCATTGGCGCGCTGATCGTCAAAAGCGTACCGGGTGGCGAGCGCTACACCGAGCAGGACAAGGAGCTGCTGCAATACGTCTGCGCCCAGGTCGCCACCGCGATCGAGCGCAAGCAGTTACATGCCCGGTTACAACGCATGGCCCAATACGACCAACTGACTCAACTGCCCAACCGGGCGTTGCTGCGCGACCGGCTTCAAAATTCGCTGGCGCAGGCTCGCACGGACTCCGGGCGGATGGCATTGCTGTACGTCGACCTCGACCGCTTCAAGGAAGTCAACGACACCCATGGCCACGCAGTCGGCGACATGCTGTTGCAAGCGGTCGCCAATCGGCTCAAGGGCTGCGTGCGTGAGACCGACACGGTGGCGCGTATCGGTGGGGATGAGTTTGTGGTGTTGTTGCACAGCATCCACGCGTCGGAAGACGCTGACAACGTTGCGGGGAAAATCCGTCAGGTGCTGGCGCAACCCCTGCGCCTGGACGGGCAAAGCGTGAACATCCGGCCGAGTATCGGCGTCGCGCATTATCCCGAGCATGGCACCGAAGAACAGCAACTGTTCCGGCATGCCGATGAGGCCATGTATGCGGCCAAGCGCCAACATCATCAGCGCCTAGGGGCCTGAAAAATCGGCCACCGTTCGTCGCGGCGACTCCAACTTTTCTAAACCTTTGCGGTGATCGAAATTCAGATTTTATGCGGCTCCTGCTCGCCGCGATCATCACCAAGAGGTAGAGAATCATGCCTAACTCAAGAAACTCGAACTCGGGAAACTTCGCCAACGATCGAACGAAGGCGTCAGAAGCCGGTCGCAAAGGTGGGAAAACTACCACTACGACCGTCGATAAAGACCCTGCGAAACCCGATATGGGCCGCAAAGGTGGTCAGAAGTCGAAGTAGTCGCAAGGTAGTTTTGATTGAGAGGCGGGGGCGAAAGCTCCCGCTTGAATTTTTATAGAAGGAGGGCGCGACCATGAGCCGGATGGCCACCCGATTACGCACTGCCAGTCTTGTCACGTTGCTGGGCCTGTTTGCCAACAGTGCCTTCGCCCAGTCGCCCGCCGAGTTCATCAACGATGCGTCGGCCAAAGGCATGGCCGACATCGAAGCCAGTCGCCTGGCGCACCAGAAAAGCGAATCCAAAGAGGTCAAGGACTACACCATCGTGGTCATCAATGACCGCACGACCGCCAACCAGCACTTGGCGAAAATCGCCAAACAGCTGGATTTGCCGGTTGCCCCTCGCGAAGAAGTGGTCGACAAGGCCAAAGCCTTGATGCCGGAAGTGAAGGACGGCGCATCCTTTGATCAGGCTTATACCGCCAGTCAGGTGAAGACGACCCAGGAAGCCATCGAGCAGCTTCAACAAGTCGCTCAGACCACCGACGTGCCGCAAATCAAAGCCTTCGCTGAGGAAACCTTGCCCAAACTGCAGAACCACCTGGAAATGGCCAGAGCGTTGCAAGCCAGTCGCTAGACCAGGCGATTAACGGTGTTGAACGCAAACGGCGCGTGATTCACATCACGCGCCGTTTTGTTTGTGCTCAGCACTCATTCAAGTCCTGTTTGCGCTTGCTCGTAGTGGCCAGCCCCGCCAGGTCATGCACGTCTTTTTCGCCCATGGCGCGATAGTGTCTGCGTAGCGCCTCCAGTTGCTTGAGGTCCAGCAATTCCAGCCCCAGCATCGCGTTCTGCGCCTCCTTGTTCACCCGCAGCAACTCATCGATTTTCAAGTGCAGGATGTCGGTGTCGCGGTTCTGCGTGTTCTGGATCAGGAACACCATCAGGAACGTGATGATCGTGGTTGAGGTGTTGATGATCAGTTGCCAGGTGTCGTTGTAATCAAATATCGGCCCGCTCAACCCCCACAGACCAATCAGTATCAACGCCCCCATAAACGTCTTCGGACTGCCGGCCCACAGGGCGAGTTTCTGCGAGATTTTTGCGAATTTCATTGCCGTGTTCCTTATAGGGATGCGCCTGATTTTCAGACAGCGACGGCGGGTTGAAAATTCTACTTAATGGACCTCTGTTCAATGAAAAACCGGTTTTTTGCTACGGCTCTTCTTTTCCCTTTATTGGCCTGAATCTTTCTTTGTGCCGGTTTGTGTCTAGTATCTAGGGCAGTCAATTTGCCAGCATGCAAACCACGGATCGACACCAGCTAAGAGGTCACTCATGGAATTCTTCGAAAAGCTCACAAGTCTAGCCGCCAAAGTTCGTTTGCAAGGCGCTGCAATAAAGACAGAAGAAGCAACCAAGAACGCGTTTGTCATGCCCTTTATCAGCACGGTGCTGGGCTACGATGTTTTCGATCCGACTGAAGTGACTCCTGAATTTGTTTGCGACATCGGAACAAAGAAGGGAGAAAAAATTGATTACGCAATCATGAAAGGCGGAGAGGTACAGATTCTTATAGAGTGCAAAAAAATAGGCGAGCCATTGCACATCAATCACGCCTCCCAATTGTTTCGTTACTTCCATGTAACCAGTGCTCGAATCTCCATCCTTACCAACGGTCAGGTCTACAGGTTTTTCACCGACTTGGACGCGCCCAACAAAATGGATGAGAAGCCGTTTCTTGAACTCGACCTGTTGGACATCGACGAGTATTCCGTCCCTGAATTGGTCAAGCTCACGAAGTCTGCCTTCGATGTCGATTCGATCATCAGCGCCGCCGGTGAATTGAAGTACGTCAGCCAGATCAAGAAGGTCATCGCTTCGCAGGTCAGCAAACCTGATGACGACTTCGTGAAAGTGTTCGCTTCGCGTGTATACGATGGGGTGATTACACAGAAGGTCCGTGAGCAGTTCCAGGAGTTAACGAGAAAGGCGGTAGTGCAGTTTCTCAACGACCAAATCAACGACAGGCTCAAGTCGGCGATGAGCGGAGCCATTCAACCGGCCTTGGCCTCGTTACCAGTTTCTTCCGGCGGTGTTGAGCAGTCGGATGTGCGGGACGAGTTAGAGGACAAGGTGCTGACGACACTGGAAGAGCTGGAGGGCTATCACATTGTTCGAGCGGTGGTTCGGTCTGTTGTCGATGCAAAGAGGATTGTTCAGCGAGACACGCAGAGTTACTTCGGCATTCTGCTCGATGACAACAACCGCAAACCGATCTGCCGCTTGCACTTCAATCGCTCGCAAAAATACATCGGTATTTTTGACGAAGAAAAGAATGAGACCCGGCACGCCATAAACTCGATAGACGATATCTACGAATACTCAGATCACTTGAAGAAGACTGTTGGGTATTACGACTAGCCCTGTTTGCTGACTGGTAAAAGAAGCCGGCCCTCTAGGCCGGTTTTTTGCGCGGATCCAATAGTTCGTCAATTTCACATTGCCGACGGCTTGCCAAGACCAGGATGGTTATCAACTTTCTTGCAGCTCGGGACAGACGGGTTCTAGTGTCGCTCTCTCATCACCTTTTGGCTGCGTCGACTTCAAGTGAGGCAAGTTCAGGTAATAGACCGATTTGAGCTGTTACAACATCAGTGGGGCACGTTTCGCCATAGGTCGGATAGGGCAGGGCGCGCCAGTCGAGGTATCGTAGCGAACCGGCTGTACGCCGCTGGCCACAACAACGTATCGACAGGAGAACGCAATGAGTTGGTCCGCCAGACAATACGTCGCTTTTGAAGATGAACGCACCCGCCCGGCCCGTGATTTGCTCGCGGCGGTCCCGCCCGTGGACGCGCGATCGGCCATCGACATCGGTTGCGGTCCCGGCAATTCGACCGAGTTGCTGGTGGAGCGCTTCGCCAATGCCACGGTGCGTGGCCTGGACAGTTCGACCGATATGATCGACGCCGCCCGCAAGCGCTTGCCCCAGCTGCAATTCGACACGGCTGACATTGATACCTGGAACGAACCGGGGCCGTTCGATGTGATTTTCGCCAACGCGGTGTTGCAGTGGGTGCCCGACCACGCGACGTTACTGCCTTCTCTGGCCGCCCGACTGACCGAGGGCGGTAGTCTGGCCATCCAAATGCCCGACAATCTCAACGAGCCGTCCCATCGCCTGATGCGCGAAGTCGCTGCCGATGGACCGTGGGCCAGCAAGTTGGTGGACGCCGCCGGGCAACGCACGGACATGGCGAGTGCCAGCGAGTACTACTCGATGCTGCGACCGCATTGTGCGCGAGTCGATGTGTGGCGCACCACGTACCATCACCCGCTCGCGGGCGGCGCGTCGGGGGTGGTCGAGTGGTTCAAGGGCAGCGGCTTGCGGCCGTTTCTCGAACCGCTGAATGACGCGGAGAAGGCGCAATACCTCAAGCAGTATCAAGCCGCGATCGAGCAGGCCTATCCGGCGCTGAGCGATGGTTCGGTGCTGCTGCCGTTCCCGCGGTTGTTTATCGTCGCGACGCGCTAGGGCAAAAAGGGACGGATAACGCCGAACGTTATCGGTCCCTTTGCCTGGCACTCAGGTATTCAAAAATAAACGAAGCAAAGCCGAACAACCCGATCATCGAAATGATCATGATCCCCAACTCTGAATTGTCCATGTTGATCTCTAGGTGAAAGGTGAGCCGGCACAATAAGGTATCTGTGGACAGGTTCGACGCAGCGATACGTTGTCTTTACCGGGTATCGGAAATTCATATGCAAAAATTACGATGACCCGGCGTGGCCCTCAGCGCTGAACGCTGACCAGCATCATCATCGGCCGCTCCCGCTCTTCGGCCAGGGCCGGTTGCGCCGCCACCTCGGCATCACTCGGGCCCCATTCGTTGACCTGTCGGATGCTGAAACCTGCGCCAATCAGCGTATTCAGCAACGTGCCTATCGTGCGGTGCTGCTTGATCACGCCTTCGGCCAACCAGTTGGTCACCCGCTCGCCTTCCCGTTGATAACTGTCCAGCGGCCAGCGCTTGTTCCCTTCGCTATCAATCAGCCAGCCCGGATTGCGCGGTGCCATGAAGATTGGGTGTTCGATGGAAAATACGAAACGTGAACCGGGTTTCAGGGCTTCATGGATTTTGGCGAACAGACCTGGGAGATCCTTGATGTAGTGCAACGCCAGGGAGCTGTAGGCGAGGTCGAAACTGGCTGCGGGCAGGTCGAGTTGTTCCAGATCGGCGCGGGCGTATCGGATATTGGTTTGCGACGTCGTCCTGCGCGCCTGCTCCAGCATTTTTTCCGAGACGTCCAGACCGAGCACGCTGTCGGCGCCGTGTTCACTGGCCCAGCGGCAGAACCAGCCGTAACCGCAGCCGAGGTCTACGGCCTTTAGGCCTTTTATGGGCGGCAGCATTGCTTTGAGCGCAGGCCATTCGGGCGCTGCGTCGAGCCCGCTGATGGAGCGCGCCATCTGGCTGTAGCCTTGGAAAAACTCCGGGTCGTCGTAGATGTTTTGAGTCATGTTTGGATTGCTCTGTTGAGATCGTTCACGGGCGGCACCTGATGTGCGGCCGATTGGGTTCCCTCGGAGAGTGATGGCGCGTGTTCGTCGATGGCCGCGCAGGGGAGAGGGTGGTTGAAGATAGGGGAGATGCTAGCGGGTTGGGCGATGAGGGGAAACGGGTTGAACGTTGGGGATTTGTAAGCTCGATCCAATCGCAAACTGGCCATCCAGAACAATGCCAGACAGTTAAGCGTGACACCGAACCTGTGGCGAGGGAGCTTGCTCCCGTCGGACTGCGCAGCAGTCCCTTTTTGGGGGCCGCTTCGCGACCCAGCGGGAGCAAGCTCCCTCGCCACAGTGATAGAGCGCTCGTGCGATCTCTTGGTGACCAATGACAGCCGGTCATGACACGCAAAGGGCGCCTCGAAAGGCGCACGCTCTAACGTCAGAACTATTCCGCATCCATGCGTCGAGCGATCACGTCCAGCACATCGCAACCGTCGCGCAAGGGCACGCAGCAGAGCAATGCAAAGTCGCTGAGGATTACCGCGTCAGACGTGATGTCGCCTCGCATCGCGAGGTTTTCAAGCAGCTGCGTCACGGCCCGAATTCTGTAACTGGCGGTGCTGAGCAGTGAATGCAGCGGTTGGGTGGTGTTGACGTAGAGCGAGGGAAGGTCGTCGGCGTTGCTGGTTAAAGCCATGTATTCGTTCATGAGTGATTACCGTTAGTAGGTGAAACACCTACCACTCGATCGTCGCCAAACAATAGGGTGGCAGCTGTACGCAGGTTGGCGAACCGGACAACGGTGAAACCGGCAGACCCGAAGGTCTCCCACGCACAGCTACCAAAAAAAGCGCAGCAAAGTGCAGTCAGAAAAAACTCCGATAAGCTCGGAGTGAATCTGAATCGTTGTCATCGAGTCGCCAAACCCGATACGTCTTTTGGACGCGCTTGGACTATAGGCCTCGTGACAAAAACACTGCAATGCGCAAGTCTACGGACAATTCCCACCGTCGTGTAGGACCTTGCCTTTTTGAAAGTCGGCTTCGCTCGAAGCCCCGGCAGATGGGCAATCGGTACTGAATTTGGCCGCTACCGAGACCATTAATGGATTGAGAGAAATGATGCGAGAAAGCTTGAGGCAAAAGATGATCGAGGTCTGCAACAAGAAAATGGAGCAGAAGGGGCCGACTGTCGGACTCTCGTTCTACGCTTTCTTTGCAAACAAAAATGATGATCCCGTGCTTTTAATGGAAGCCGCCCAATGGTGGATCGCTGAGCACAAACTCGACCATTTTGAAAAGGCCGCAAAAATAAAGCAGATGGTAGAGCGGAAAGACTAGGAGCACTGGCGCAGTCTGTCCCGTCCTGGCAATGATTTACGCCTGTACGCAGATTTCTGCCACATCCTCAGCAGGAAAAATCACCTGAATCCCACCCAGAAAAAAACCGGCTATCAAGGACCGGTTTTTTGTCAGGGCTGCACGTCAGGCAACACCCGCAAGCAAACTTTCGTAAGGTATCCGCAACCCGTCGTGTAGACGTTTGATCATCGACAAGCTCAGTTTGCGCTTGCGGTTCAGCACTTCGGATACGCGCCCGCTCGTCCCAATGAAGGGTTCCAGGTCGCGAGGGGTCAGCCCTTGCTGTTCCATACGAAATTTAATGGCCTCAATCGGATCGGAGGGCGGCATTGGGTAATGCTCGTCTTCGTACTTTTCGATGAGCAGCGCCAGAATTTCCAGCTCATCACCTTCAGGCGAACCAATGTCTGCCCCCCACAGTTGCTCTATACGAGTAAATGCAGCGGTCAGATCTTCCTGGCTGCGAATCGGTTTAATGTCCATTACACGGTCTCCGCGTTGATCTGATCATATTGGGCGTGGGTGCCGACGAATCGTATGAAACCAAGCTGTCGCAGATAGTCGATTGCCAGAATCACTCGATATTTGTTGCCGTCGATGTTGAATACAACCCTGCCACCCTTGAGGATGTTCGCCGTTCTCAGCTCCGCCTTGACCTCTTGCGGCGTGCGATAAATGGCTTTTCACCGTGCCATGCCGCAATGCTTCGCAAGGGGTTTGAAACCGACTTGCAATGATGAAATCTGTTAATGAGGCAAGAAAAACGCTAACAAAACATCACTTTTGCGCGAAAACGCTAATTTCCGCCCTGAAACACAAAACCCCACCCACAAAAAAACCGGCCATCAAGGCCGGTTTTTTCTTTACCTGCATCCCCCGTCAAAAAACAACGTGAGACAAAAATTCGATTGGAGCGGGTGAAGGGAATCGAACCCTCGTTATCAGCTTGGGAAGCTGGAGTAATGCCATTATACGACACCCGCTCAGAGCGGCTGACTTTGTACCAGATGTGCGCGTGGAAATGAAGTTTTTCTTTGTGTGCGATGCGTTTGGCGCAGGTGAAACGGTCTATCACGGGCAAGCCTCGCGCCTACAGGAATGCGTTCAACACTGTAGGGCGAAGCTTGCTCGCGATGACGCTGTTTCAGATGGCCAATGCATGTTGGTCCTGGACGTAGTGGTAACGCGGTCGGCTGGTGTGTTGTGCCGGTTTCAGGAAGCCCATCAGTGCGTCGCGGCTGTCTCGGCAGGCGGCTTTGTGTTCCATGTCGAGAAAGTGGCCGGTGGCCTGCAGGGTGCTGAAGGTGGCGTTTTGCACGTGGTTGGCGAACAACCGGGCGCCATCGGCGGCGGTGTATTCGTCCCATTCGCCGTTCATGAACAGCACTGGCACGTTGATTTTCTCTGCCGCTTTGAGAAAGCACTGGCGGTCGCTATGGAGCAGGTCGCTGATGTGGAAGTGCATCTGCCCGTATTCATGCTCGGCGAGCGAGCTGACGTGGCGATAGTTGAAACGCTTGAACAACGTCGGCAGGTGTTTGCCGATGGTGCTGTTCACCAGGTTGCCGACCCGATCCCCATCCCGACTGCCGAGGTAATCAATGCCGCGCTCAAGGTAATCGAGCATGTGCGCATTGATCTCCGGGGAGAACGAGCTGATCACGGCTTTTTCGATGCGCCGTGGCTGTTGGGCCAGGGCGACCAGGGTCGCGGCGCCACCCCAGGAAAACGACAGCACGTGTTCGGCGGCGAAGTGGTCGATCAGCTCCAGGAGGATCTGCCCTTCGACTTCCTTGGTCAGCAATTTCTCATGCAGGTTGTGGGCTTTTGACTTGCCCGCGTAGGGCTGGTCGTAGCAGACCACATTGAACTGCGGGTGAAGGTTTTTCACGGTTTGTGCAAACGACGCAGTCGTGGCCATCGAGCCGTTGACCAGAATTATGGTCTTCTCTGCGGCGTCTGCGCGATAGAACTCCGTGTAAACCCGATACTGACCCTGTATATCCAGCACAGCGATTTCTGGCCTCATGTCATAAGACTCCAAGCAAGCGGGTATGCGCGCAAATGAGATTGCACGAGCTTTGTGACAGGTAGGCATACGCCTTGAATTTGGAGGCCCATGTCGATCCAGTGCAGTCCGGTCGACGGGTATTGTTATTGGCGGGCAGTCTGCCGGTCTGAGGCGGAACCTGAGGGTTCTCTAACCGGCAAAAAGTTTCTTAGAAGTATGTTGTGACTCGTCGGTCACATTTCGGCCGACGTCCTGATTCAAGCAGGGGTCACGTCATCGCGCAAGTGTCATTCGTAAATTGTTCGACAACTTCTGCTGAGCGGTAGGCTGCTTAGATCAAATGGATCTCTTCGGTGCGCAATGCTCGGTACTCGCCCGGTTTCAGCGCATTATCGAGCACCAGCGGGCCCATGCTTTCGCGGTGCAGGCGCAGCACTTTGTTGTCGAAGTGGCCGAACATCCGCTTCACCTGGTGATACCGGCCCTCGACGATGCTCAGTCGCGCCGCTTTCGGCCCGAGTACGATCAGCTCGGCCGGTTGCGTGGTGAGGTCTTCGAACGCGAAGTACAGACCCTCGGCAAATTTCAATGCGTATTGCGGGCCAATCTCCTGCTCGGTCTCGACGTAATAGACCTTCGGCAGTTTGGTCTGCGGCTGAGTCAGGCGCCGCGACCAGCTGCCGTCGTTGGTGATCAGCATCAGGCCGGTGGTGTTGAAATCCAGGCGACCGGCGATGTGCAGGTCATCGCTGTCCGGCTCATGGATCAGGTCGAGTACGGTCGGATGCTCCGGGTCGCGGGTGGCGCTGACGCAGCCGGGCGGTTTGTGCAGCATGAAGTAGCGTGCGGGCTTGCCGACTTGCAGGACTTCCCCGTCGACCTCGACACGGCTGAACTCGAGCACTTCGGCATGCGGGTCGCTGACGATTTTTCCGTCAACCTGAACGCGCTTTTCTACTAGCAACAGGCGTACCTGCTTACGGTTGAAGCGCGGTAGGTTGCTGAGGAAACGGTCAACGCGCATGGCTGGGGATCGGTTGGAAAGGGGCCGCGTATCTTACGTGATCGGCCGGGCGGCTGCTTACAACTGCGCCTCGACCTCGGCGCAGCGCGGGCACAGGCAGGATTTGTCGCGCAGTTCGGCTGGCAGCGCTTCAAGCACAGCGGGGTCGATACTGACGCCAAAGCACCAGCACGCCTGATCGACGGTGCGCGGGTCGGCCAGCGTGCAGGCGTTGGCGGCGCCGCAGGCGGGGCATTGGTCTGGCTTGTTCATGCAGGACTATTCATAGCTGGAGTGAGGCATTTCCACGCAGGTTCGGTTACGGCCGGCCTGTTTGGCCCGGTACATCGCATGATCGGCCCGGGAGAGCAGGGTGTGCAAGGTTTCATCGACTTGCAAGGTGGTGAGGCCGATGCTGACGGTCAGCTGCAGTTCCTTGCCGTCGTAGGCATAACGCTGTTGTTCGACATGTTGACGAATTTTCTCGGCGATCATCAGACCGGTCTCACCGTCGGTGTCCTTGAGCAGCACGATGAACTCTTCGCCACCCCAGCGGCAGACGATGTCGGAGTGTCGCAGGCAACTCTCCAGATCCCGCGCGAAACCGATCAGCACCTGATCGCCGGCCAGGTGACCGTAGGTGTCGTTCAAAGCCTTGAAATGATCCAGGTCCAGCAACATCGCGGTCAGCGGCTTGGGCTCGCGCCGGGCTTCGAGCATGGCCTGCGCCGCCAGCAGGTCGAAGCCACGACGATTCGGCAGTTCGGTCAGGCTGTCGAGCGTCGCTTGTGCCTGGATCTTGCCTTGGTAGCGCTTGATCACACGGTTGAGCAGCAACAGCACGATCAGCGTGACAAGCAGACAAATCAGCAGATTGAGGTACAGCGACTGGCGGATTTCACTGAGGGCGCCGTCCTCGCGCTTGTCGACAAACAGGTACCAGTTCAGCTCGGGAATGAACCGCACGTTGAGGAAATGGCCCTGGCCCTGGACGGAATATTCATAGCTGCCGCTGTGGGGTTTTGGCAGCTGACTGACCAGGTCCTTCATGTAATCGAGGTCGCCGAGCTTCTGGCCGATGTGCGCGCCTTGCGGGCCACCCTCGGCGCCCGTCAGCACCAGGCGGCCGAAGTTGTCGACGAAGTACACGCTGCGCTGGTAACGCTGCTGGTATTTGTCGATCAGCTTGATCACCGCATCGACCGTCAGGCCAACGCCGGCAGCGCCGATGAAACGGTTGTTGTAGTCATAAACCTTGTAGTTGATGAAGAAGGTCAGGTTGTCTTTGTTGGCGAGGTCCGGGTCGACATTGATCTCGTAGGGATCGGCCATGTCGCGGACACGGAAATACCAGGCATCGCGAGGTTCCGTGGACTTGACCTGTTTGAGCACGCCTTTGGCGTGGTAGTAGGTGAGGCTGGTGTTGGAGACAAAAAATGCCGTGTAGGCGCCGTAGTGGGTCATGACCTCGTTGAGGTAGCGAGTCATTTTCTCGGCGTCTTGCTCGCCGTTGACCACCCAGTCACGCATGAAGGTGTCGCGGGACATCATCGAGGAAATCAGGATCGGTCTGACAAGGTCTTTCTGGATTTCCGAGTAGACCGTGTCCGAGGTCAGCGGCAGCTCGGTGTTGACGATGCTGTCACGGATGGAGGCTCGCGAGGCGTAGTAACTGAGCAAAGAGGTCGCGAGAAAGCCTGCGCCCAACAACGCGATAAGCGTCAGGACCAACGAACGTTGCGAATACAGCGGCGAGTGAAGCGGCATGGCGATTCCGTCGGCAGTGACCCAATGGCAGGCATTCTAATGGCACTGCGGGAAAAATAACTGCTCTATGTGCAGCGCGAATGATTGTCCACACACGCCTCCTGCGGGAGCTTGATCATTCCCACGCTCCGCGTGGGAATGCATCCTGTGACGCTTGCGATGGGACGCGGAGCGTCCCGGGCGGCATTCCCACGCAGAGCGTGGGAACGATCATTTGGCGAGGTAAGCACGCCATCCGCCTAAATGGCTGATATTGGCGGCCCCCTCCAGCCCGTACGCTTCACAGATAAACCCGCTCTCCCAACGCCCGTCCGCCAGTTGCACCTTGCCCAACCCCAGCGGCGCCGGAATCGCCGTCAGAAAAGAGCCCAGTTCACTGCTCGGCAAATCCCAAACCTCCACCGCAATCGCCACGCCGCTATCCTTCACCCGCACCATCCCCGGACGAAACGGCGGACCGCCGGCCAACGCATACAGCTGATAATCCGGCGAACTGTAAGTCGTCTCAACCAACCGAGCCCCGCGTCGCTTCAGTTGCCAATTCAACGCCAACCCATCCAGATGCGCGCCACAGACCACCAGTCGTGCGCGATCATGGCGGGCGACAGTCGTCGGTGCAGGCTCAGCCGAGCGGCGCTGCAGGGCATCCGCCACCCCCAACAAATACTGATCGGTAAACGCCCGGCCAAACACGGTCACACCCCAGGGCAAACCATTGCCCATGAAGCCGCTGGGCACGGCGACGGCGGCGTAATCGAGCAGGTTCATGAAGTTGGTGTAGTAACCCAGTTCCGAATTGCGCAGGACCGGTTCGGCGTCCAGTTCCGCCGATGTGACGGGGCGGCCGATGGTGGGCGTAACGACACAATCAAGATTTTCCAGCGCCTTGTCGCACAGCGCCTTCAAGGCTTGCAGCCGATATTGGGCACGGAACGCCTGCACGCCCGTCACCGCCGGCGCCTTGGCCAGCACCGCGCGAATCACCGGCAAAACGGCTTCGGGATTCTGCTCCATCAACTCGCCGGCCACGCTGTAACGCTCGGCCACCCAAGGGCCTTCATAGAGCAAACGCGCCGCTTCGAGGAAAGGCGACAGATCCAGTTCCACGGCTGTACCGCCCAGTGCCTTGAGCCGATCGATGGCATCACCGAACAACAACGGGCCTTCAGGGCAGCCGAAGAATTCCAGGTCCTGCGCACGCGGGACGCCGAAACGGAACGGACGCGGCGTACCGAACGCCGACCCGTCATTCCACAGCGGGTTGCTGCGGCTGTATTCATCTCGCGGATCGAGGTGCGCGGTCAGCGCCAGCAACTGGCTGGCCTCCCGAGCCGTTGCGGTGAACGTCGTCACGCAATCGAGCGTGCGACAGGCTGGCACCACACCCGCCGTGGAGATAAGCCCTTTGGTGGCTTTCAATCCCACCAGATTGTTCAACGCCGCCGGCACACGTCCCGATCCTGCCGTGTCTGTACCCAACGAAAAACTCGCCACGCCCAGCGCCACCGCTAGCGACGAGCCGGCGCTGGAACCGCCCGACGGATACTCCGGCAATACGCTGTTCGGGCACGCGCCATACGGCGAGCGACTACCGTTCAACCCGGTTGCGAACTGATCCAGATTGGTCTTGCCCAGCGGAATCGCGCCCAGCGCCAGCAACTGCTCGACGATGGTCGCCGAGCGTTCCGGCACATAGGCAAACGCCGGGCACGCGGCGGTGGTGGGAATGCCCGCCAGGTCGATGTTGTCCTTGATCGCAAAGGGCACGCCGTACAGCGGCAGGCTGTCGAGGTCGCCACCGTCGAGCGCGGCGAGGTACGGTTCCAGTTCCTCGACACTGAGCAAGTGGATGAACAGGTGATAATCCGGGTTCAGCGCTGCGGCTTTGTCACGCAGACCCAGCAGCAATTGACGGGGCGTGATGTTGCCGACGCGATAAGCGCTACGCAGGGCGTCGAGTTGCAGATTGATATTCATGGCGTCATTCCTTTTTCAAAATGGGTTCAGTCGAGTTCCAGCACCACGACGCGCTGTCCGGCGCGCACCGCCGAACCCGGTTGCACGCGGACCTCGCGCACCACGCCGGCCATGGGCGCGAGCAGCGGAATTTCCATCTTCATCGACTCCAGAATCACCAGCACATCACCGGCGGCGACCCGGCTTCCGGTCTGGACCTGAACCTGCCAAAGGTTGCCGGCGATGTGGCTGTCGACGCTCATTTCATTGCTGGCGAGTGGTGCGTCTTCGGTGGCTTCGGGGGCCGGTTCCTCGCTGTCGAAATGCGCCTGGCCGCTGGCGATCCAGCGCTCGCGTTCGGCGTTGAACGCGCCTTTTTGCTGATCGCGAAACGCCGCGATGGTATCGGCCTCTTTCGTCAGGAAGGCCTGGTAATCCGCGAGGTTCAACTGACTGTGTTCGATGTTCAAATCGAAGCGCCCGAGCGGGAAGTCCCGACGGATGCGCAGCAGTTCCTCGGCGCTCACCGGGTAGAAGCGGATCTGATCGAAAAAGCGTAGCAGCCACGGTTTGCCGTCGAACGCGGCGACTTCGCGATAACGGTTCCACATCTGCAACGTGCGACCGACAAACTGATAACCGCCGGGGCCTTCCATGCCGTACACGCACATGTAGGCGCCACCGATGCCCACCGAGTTTTCCGCCGTCCAGGTGCGCGCGGGGTTGTATTTGGTGGTGACCAGGCGATGGCGCGGGTCGAGCGGGGTGGCGACCGGTGCGCCGAGGTAAACGTCGCCCAGGCCCATCACCAGATAGCTGGCGTCGAACACCGTGCGCTGCACTTCGTCGAGGTTCGGCAGGTCGTTGATGCGACGGATGAACTCCAGATTGCTTGGGCACCACGGGGCGTCTTTGCGCACGGTGGTCATGTATTTTTCGATCGCCAACTGACAGGCCGGGTCGTCCCAGGACAGCGGCAAATGCACGATGCGCGACGGTACTTGCAGGTCCCGGGCGGCGCACACGGCGTCCCATTCACCGGCGACAATGCCGAGCAGGTCGGCCAGCGGCAGTTGTTCGGGTTGGTAGTGGATTTGCAGCGAGCGAATGCCCGGTGTGAGGTCGATGACACCGTGCAGGGTTTTGCTTTCCAGGGCTTGCATGAGGGCGTGGGCGCGGAAGCGCAGGACCAGGTCAAGTTCAGGTGCGCCGATCTCAAGGAGAAGGTGCGTATCCCCCGACAACCTCGCAACCAACCGCGTATCCCCCTGACCCAACTCCAAAACAACAGGCGAAAAAAGTCCTTGTGGGAGCTGGCCTGCCAGCGATGAAGCTGATGCGGTGTCTGGTTGGTCCCCATCGCTGGCAGGCCAGCTCCCACAGGGGGGATTCCATTTCAGGGCCAGGTTGCGGGCGGTTTTGAGATCGACGGGGTGGAACTGAATCTTGTCGCCAGCCTTGAGCTGCCCAAGCTGCCAAAGGTCCGCCTCAATCACCGTCACCGGGCAGACAAACCCGCCCAGGCTCGGACCATCCGGCCCCAAAATCACCGGCATGTCCCCGGTGAAATCCACCGCACCAATGGCATATGGATTGTCATGGATGTTCGATGGATGCAGCCCCGCTTCACCCCCATCGGGCCGAACCCACTCAGGCTTCGGCCCGATCAATCGCACGCCGGTGCGGCTGGAGTTGAAGTGCACTTCCCACTGGGTCGCGAAAAAGGTGCCGATGTAGTGGTCAGTGAAATATTCCGGTGCACCGTGAGGGCCATAGATCACCCGGATCTGCCGCACGGCGGGTAACTCGCTGACGTGGTCCAGTTGTTGACCGACGCGGCTGTCGATCAAGGCAGGCACATGCAACACATCGCCCGCCCGCAACGCACGACCACCATGTCCACCAAACTGTCCGAGGGTGAAGGTGCTTTTGCTGCCCAGATAATCCGGCACTTGCAGGCCACCGCGCAGGCTCAGATAGCTGCGAGCGCCGGCCCCGGCAATCGTGCCGAGGCTCAGCGTAGCGCCCGCTGGAATCAGCAACGCCGTGTTCATCGCGACGGTTTCACCGTTCAACGTCAGCGGGATGACGGCCCCGGTCACCGCCACCACGGCCTCGCAGTTGAAGCGCAGCAACGGCCCGCTCATGGTGATTTCCAGCGCCGCGGCGCCTTCGTCATTACCCAGCAGAAGATTGCCCAGACGCAACGCGCGACTGTCCATCGGCCCCGACGGCGGTACGCCTACCGCCCAATAACCGAGACGGCCGGGATAGTCCTGAACGCTGGTCTGAGTCCCGGCGCTGAGCACTTCAAAGGTGTTGGCCTGATACACCAGGCCTTCCAGGCAACGGGTCCACGGCTGGCCGCTGGCGAACGGCGCATCGAGCAGAATTTGCCGCAGGTAATCGCGGTTGGTTTCCACGCCGTACAGCAGGCTGTCACCCAGCGCCTGATGCAGATCCGCAGCGGCCTCTTCACGGGTCGGCGCCCAGCAGATGACCTTGGCGATCATCGGGTCGAAGTACGGCGGGATCTCGCAACCGGCTTCGATCCAGGTGTCGATGCGCAGGTGTTTGCCGTCGGCAGCAGGGAAGTTCACGGCGGTCAGCAAACCTGGGCTCGGCTGGAAATCACGGCCCGGATCTTCGGCATACAGCCGTGCCTGAATCGCATGGCCGTCGGCTTTCAAGCCTCGGCTCAAATCGCTCAATGGCGGCAAATCACCGGCTGCCAGTTCCACCATCCAGCGCACCAGGTCCACGCCCCACACTTGCTCGGTGACGCCGTGCTCCACCTGCAAACGAGTGTTCACTTCCAAGAAGTAGAAGCGCTGATCTTCGCTGTCGAAGACAAATTCCACGGTGCCGGCGCTGCGGTAATTCACCGCTTTCGCCAGTTTGATCGCCGCCGCGCAGAGTTCTTCAGCCATGCCATCGGGCAAGTTCGGCGCGGGAGTCTCTTCGAGGACTTTTTGATTGCGGCGCTGCACCGAGCAGTCGCGCACGCCGAGGGCAATCACGTCGCCGCGACCGTCGCCGAACACCTGGACTTCCAGGTGGCGGGCGCGCTGGATGTACTTCTCGATGAACACGCCGGCGTCGCTGAAATTGTTCTGGCCGAGGCGTTTGACCGCTTCGAAGGATTCACTCAACTCGGCCGCGCTGCGGCACACGCGCATGCCGATGCCGCCACCGCCTGCCGTGCTTTTGAGCATCACCGGGTAGCCGACCTGGTCGCCGGCAATCAGCGCCGCGTCGAGGCTGTCGAGCAGTTCGGTGCCTTCGAGCATCGGCACGCCGTGTTGCTTGGCCAGGGCGCGCGCGGTGTGTTTGAGGCCGAACACGCGCAGTTGCTCCGGCGTCGGGCCGATGAAAGCGATGTCGGCGGCTTCGCACGCTTCAGCAAACGCAGCGTTTTCCGAGAGAAAACCGTAGCCAGGGTGAATCGCCGTGGCGCCCGAGGCTTTGGCGATGGCAAGGATTTTGTCGACGGCCAGATAGGTGCCGGCGGCGGCGCCTTCCCCGAGGCTGTGGGCTTCATCGGCCTGCAGGATGTGCAGGCTCGCGGCATCCGCTTCGGAGTAAACGGCAACGCCCTTGACCTGCACGTCACGCAGGGTGCGCAGGATGCGGCAGGCAATGGCGCCACGGTTGGCAATCAGGACTTTTTCGAACATGGCATAGACCCCGGAGGGGATGCGGGCCGTCCCGCAGTTTTTCGATGAGCGCCGGGGTCGTCCCCGACGGCAGAATCACTAACCTTGAAAACACCACTGAACCCCTGTGGGAGCGAGGTGTTCTTACTTTTTGAGGCACTGCCCGGAACGGGCCTGGCACAGGGCGAACAACCACCGCCGCAACCGCGCGAATTTCAGTTCCATACCAAAAGCTCCGCAGGGGTCGGGTTGTAGGCGTTGCACGGATTGTTCAGTTGCGGGCAGTTGGAGATCAGCACGATCACGTCCATTTCGGCGCGCAGGTCGACGTATTTGCCCGGTGCCGAGATGCCGTCTTCAAAGGTCAGCCCGCCGTCGGCGGTGACCGGCACGTTCATGAAGAAGTTGATGTTCGGTCCGATGTCGCCTTTGCCCAGTCGCCCGTCATGCACGCAGGCGCGCAGGTAGTTGTCGCGGCAACTGTGCATGTAGCGTTTCTCCAAGGCGTAGCGCACGGTGTTGCTCTCTTGCGCGCAGGCGCCGCCGAGGGTGTCGTGACGCCCGCAGGTGTCGGCGACGATGGTCAGCATCGGTTTGCCGAGGTTGGAATAAAGCACGCTGCCGGTGCTCAGGTAGACGCTGTTCTGCCGGCGCAACGTGCGCTGCACGTCATAACGTTCCTTCGGGTTGGCCACGCTGTAGAACAAGGTGTCGACGGCCTGATTACCTTCCAGGTCGAGGATGCGCAGGGTCTGGCCGGCCTTGACCTCCATCAGCCACGGTTCGCCGGCCGGGATGGTGGCGCGGTAGACCGCGGTTTCAGGCGACTGTTGAGCGGTAGCGATTGCAAGTGACATGGCAGCGATCCTCAGGCGAACAAACGGTCGGTGTTGATGAAGCCGCGCTCGTTTTCCGGGCGCGAGGTGCGGCAATGTTCGGCGACGCTGGCGTCGGCGTTCATCCAGCTGAGCTTCAGGGGTTTGGGTGCGTAGTCCGGCGACGGGTCCATCGGATGCTGCAACGCGGTGAGTACCACCAGGGTGTCCATCGGCGCGTACAACTCGATGTAATCGCCGGCCTTCGAGTTGCCTTCGACAAAGTGGAAACGCCCGGCTTCATCGACGTTGACGCGGCTGAACAGGTTGAGGGTCATCAACAGATCCGACAGGCCCAATCCCCACTTGCCCAGTTCCACCAACAGGTTGTCGGTGCCGTTGCGGAAAAAGCCGTTGCGCAGTTCCTGATAACGCCCGGCGCCGTATTTTTCCGCGACTTCTTCAGCGCAGAGCACGCCGCCGAGGCTGTCGCTCCAGCCACAGGTGTCGGCGGTGATCGCGGCGAGCACGCGGCCCATGTCCGAGTAGAGGCAATGGCCGCGGGTGAGCTTGGCGGTGTGTTGGCATTTGAGGCTGTCGGGCAGGTTCAGGCGTTCGGTTTTTTCATTGGCATTGAGCAGCGTCAGGCTGACGTTGGCGCCGCCCCGCAGGTCGGTCAGGCGCAGCAACTGGCCGCGTTTCAACACGAACGAACGATGGCCGCCGCCAGGGAGCATTTCTTCGGCGAAGGGCGGGAACAGTTGGGGCGAATCAGTCATTTCAAAATTCCTCTAAGCGATACGAAGCGTGCCCGCCAGCGCAGCCGGCAAGGCATCGACGGCGGCGCGGTTGACGCGGCGGTCGCTGTTCAAAGGGATGTCGTAAGTGATGCGCGCGCCATAGGCACCGGGGGCGTGCGGGTCGACGCGGACCTTGTCGAACACCAGCAAACGAGTGCCGAGGCTGAAACCTTCGGACAGGTCATGGGTGACCATGAACACCGTCAGTTGCGTCTCGCGCCACAGCTCCAGCAGCAAGGCGTGCATGTCTTTGCGGATGCCCGGATCGAGCGCGCCGAACGGTTCGTCGAGCAGCAACACGCGGGGTTTCATGATCAGCGCCTGGGCGATGGCCAGCCGTTGTTGCATGCCGCCGGACAGCTGCGCCGGGTACTTGTCCAGCGAATGGCCGAGGCCGACCTTGTGCAGCAGCACCGAGGCCTGTTCGCGGGCGTCTTTTTTTGCACTGCCGAACAAGCGCCCGAGCACGGGCGAGCGCGGCAGTTCGAGGCCGAGGGCGACGTTATCGAGCACGGTCAGGTGCGGGAACACCGAGTAACGCTGGAACACCACGCCACGGCTGGAATCCGGTTCGCCGGCCAGGGCCAGACCGTCCAGCAGAATCTCGCCGCGACTGGCGCGTTCCTGGCCGAGCAACAGGCGCAGGAAGGTCGACTTGCCGCAACCCGACGCGCCGACCAAGGTGCAGAATTCACCTTCGTTGACGTTCAGGTTCAGGCCTTCGAGCACGACTTGATCGGCGTATTGCTGCCAGACGTTTTTTACCGTGATGAAGCTCATGCGCGGGCTCCTTCATACCAAGGGAACGCGCGTTGGGTCAGGCGTTTGAGGCCCCAATCCATCAACCAGGCGAGCAGGGTGATCCACACCACGTAAGGCAGAATCACGTCCATCGCCAGGTAGCGGCGCACCAGAAAAATCCGATAGCCGAGGCCGTCGGTGGAGGCGATGGCTTCGGCGGCGATCAGAAAAAGCCACGCCGAGCCGAGCATCAAGCGCAGCGAGATCAGCAGACGCGGCAACAGTTGTGGCAGCACCACGCGCAGCATCAATGTCCAGGTCGACGCGCCGAGGGTCTGGGCCTTGATCAGCAACTCGACCGGAATTTCCCGGGCGCGCTGTTCCAGATCACGGGCCAGGCACGGGGTGATGCCGATCACGATCAGCATCACTTTCGACAATTCCCCCAGCCCGAAGACGATGAACAGAATCGGCAGGATTGCCAGTGGCGGCACCATCGACAACACCGTCAGCAACGGCGACAACGGCGCGCCGAACAGCGGCAACGTTCCGGCGGCGATGCCCAGGCACAGCCCGGCCAGCGCACTGATGCCGAGGCCGATGGCCAGGCGGCGCAGGCTGGACGCGGTGTCTTGCCACAACAGGTATTCACCGGTGCGGGTGTCGGCAGTGAACGCCAGGCGTTTCACCGCGTCGGTCATCTGCACGGCGCTCGGCAATAGCTTGTCATTGGGGTTATCCGTCAGCCGCTCGGCCGAGCCCATGAAGTAGGCGAACAGCACCAGGGCGAACGGCAGGATCACCAACAGCAGACGACTCGGGCGATCCGGGTGGCGATTGATCAGGCGCATGGCCAGTCCTCCGGTTTACAGCTTGGCGTCAGCGGCCATCTGCACGTAGGTCGGGTCGAAGCGCAGCTTGAGGTTGGTCTTGTCGCCGCTGGTCACGCCATTGGCGAAGGCCATGCCGACGGCGCTGGTGTCTTTGGCGCCTTCACCCAGCAAGCCGTGCTGGAACGAAAACTCGGCGACCTTGCGCATGGTTTCCGGCAATTGCTTGCTGGTGGAGAAGTCCAGGGCTTCCTTGGGCGTGGCGAACAATTTGGTGGTGTCGAGTTGCGACTGGAAACCGGCCAGGTCGGTGCCCGAAGCTTTGGCCATGTGTTCGAGTGCGACCTTGCTGGCGCCGCTTTTCGCGTTCATCAACGCGACCACTTCGAACCAGGCGCCAGTCAGGGCTTTGCCCAGGGCCGGGTTGTCTTTGAGGGTGGCGCTGTTGACCACCATCATGTCCATGATTTCGCCGGGGATCTGGCTGGAGTTGAAGACTTCGGTCACCCCGGGCTTGGCCTTGATGTCCGACAGCATCGGGTTCCAGGTGGTGACGGCGTTGACCTGATCGGTGTTGAAGGCGGCCGAGATATCGGCGTCCGAGGTGTTGACCACTTTCAGGTCTTTCTCGGTGAGGTCGACCGAATCCAGCGCCCGGGCCAGCAGGTAGTGCGACACCGACAGTTCGACCAGATTGACGTCCATGCCCTTGAGGTCGGCGACCTTCTTGCCATCGCCCTTGAGCACGATGCCATCGTTGCCGTTGGAGAAGTCGCTGACGATCAGCGCGGTGCTGTCGACGCCACCGGCCGCCGGAATGGTCAGCGCGTCCATGTTGGTCATGGTGCAACCGTCGAACTGGCCGGCGGTGTACTGGTTGATGGATTCGACGTAGTCATTGAGCTGCACCACATCGATTTTGATGCCGTACTTCTTCGCCCATTTGTCGACGATGCCTTGGCTGCCGGCGTATTCCCAGGGCATCCAGCCGGCGTAGATGGTCCAGCAGACGCTGAAGTGGTCTTTTTGAGCGGCGTGGGACGGGAGGCTCACGAGGGCTGCGAAGGCAGCGGCGAGCAGGGCGGGTAAACGAAGCTTGAGCATGGGTGGTTCTCCAGTTGATCAAGGGCGGGCAGGAGTCAACGCGGCACCGCGAACGGTGGCTTGTCTCCCGGGCTTTTGTCCCGCCGTGTAACCTCAACTGGAGGTCGCCAACTCTCGGACCAGCCACTCGCCTTAGCGAGCCGGAACCCTAGTCAGCCATTGCAAATTGTGGTGCCGCGAACCTTGTGATGACTCTTGCACGGGTTTGCTAAAGCGAGAGCCGTGCCAAGTTGGCCTGAGGGCTCTAGGGTAGGGGATTGCGCGATGAGCGCTTGGGGCAGGCGAGGCGGTGTTGCCTTGTGATGGTGCGCGGGTGCACCGCTATGGGACGTTCGTGTCCGCTGATCTGAAGGTCCGCACCCTTCGGCACTCGCCCCGGCATTGCCAGTCAAATGGGTGTCAGCCGGCCTGTTGCGGCTGTGGGTCTTTCAGGAGGCCGCCATGTTTCGTCGACTGTTGTTCGGTATGGTTCTCGGTCTTGGGCTATCCGGCTGCTATTACTACGCCGGTGGTTACGATGTGTATTCCGCGCCTTATTACTACCCCGGCTATTCTCCCTATTCCTACTATTACGGCCCACGTTATTACTACGGCCCGCGTTTCTATGGGGGCTATCGCTACTACTATTGGGGCGGGCACGGGCCACGTCATTACGGCGGTGGATACCGCGGTGGCCACCATTAATCAGCGGGTGAATAGATGAAAAACCTTTCATCGGCTACTTGTTTCAATCTGTTTCAGGAACGCACCAGATTTGGAAAACGATGTCTGATCTTTCGACAGTCACCGAATAATTGACTGTCGCCTGCCAGCGTCGCTGGTATGGCTCACTCGCGGTCCAGGAGGCCGCCATGCTCTGTCGAAAACAGCTCCACCGAATTCTTCTGATTGCAGTATTGGGATTGTCTCTTGGTGCGTGCGTGCCCTATTCCGATGGAGGAGGCAGCTACTACCGTTCCGATGTCTATACCTCGCCAGCGCCCACCTATTATTCCGGTGGCGGACCTTACTATTCAGGTGGCGGCGGTTACTACACGCAGCCGCGCCGCTATTACGCGCCACCGGCGCGGTATTACCAGCCAACGCCGCGGTATTACCACCAGCCGCGGGTTTATCAACCGGCGCCTCGTTATTACCAGTCGCAACGGGGCGACTACCGGGCCCATGGTTGGGACGGCCGTAACCGCGGCGGTTGGAGCAACGATAACCGTGGCCATGGCGGACGCAACAATCACGGCGGACGAGGCGACCATAACGGTCGCGGCGATCACGATGGCCGGGGCGGCCGTCGTTAACCTCATCAACTAAACGCAATACCTGTGGGAGCGAGCCTGCTCGCGAAGGTGGTAGGTCAGGCGACATCAATGTCGACTGACACGCCCCCTTCGCGAGCAGGCTCGCTCCCACATTTTTTAGTATTCCGACAGATCGGCCAACGGATGCCGACCTTCCCAGACTTTATGAAAGTGCGCCTCTACCACCGCATCCGGCACGTTATTGATGTCAGGCCAGTGCCAGTGCGGCTTCTGGTCCTTATCAATCAACCGCGCCCGAACCCCCTCGCTGAACTCCGGATGACGGCAGCAGTTGAGGCTGATCGTGTATTCCATCTGAAAGACCTGCGCCAATGACATGTGCCGGGCGCGGGCGATCTGTTCCCACACCAGATGAGCGGTCAGGGGCGAACCTTCGGTCATGGTCTTCGCCGCTCGACTTAACAGTAGATCCGAATGATCGCGCAGAGCGCTGATGGCTTTCCAGGCGCAGCGCACATCGCTGATATCCAACAGTTCATCGATTTGTTGGCGTCGAGGCAACCACTGCGCGGCGGGCATTTGCGCGACGGCTTCCTGCTGCAAGGCCTTGAGCAGACTGTTGAGCTGCATTGGCGTCTGTTCCTGCCAATTCAATTGCAGCAAGCCTTCGATCAGCTCTTCTTGCTGTTCATCGAGCAGGAAACGGTCGGCGAGGCCCAGGTCGATCGCATCACGACCGTTCATGTGTGCACCGGTCAGCCCCAGAAACAGCCCGAGCTTGCCGGGCAGGCGTGACAGAAACCAACTGGCGCCAACGTCCGGATACAGACCGATACTGATCTCCGGCATCGCCAGGCGGCTGCTCGGCGTGACAATCCGGATGCTTGCGCCTTGCAGCAACCCCATGCCACCGCCCAGCACATAACCATGGCCCCAGCAGATCAGCGGTTTGGGGTAGGTATGCAGATTGAAGTCCAGGCGATATTCCGCAGCAAAGAAGTGCGCGGCCAACGGCGGCACTTCACCGGGGTGAGCGCGGCAGGCTTCGACCAGACTGCGCACTTCGCCGCCGGCGCAAAAAGCCTTGGCGCCGTTACCGCGCAGCAGAACGCAGACGATTTGCGGATCCTTGGCCCACGCGTCCATCTGATCGCGCAGGGCATTGATCATCGGCAAGGAGAGGGCGTTGAGCGACTTTTCGGCATCCAGGCTGGCGATGCCGATGCGCGCACCGTCGGTGCCGGTGAGTTCTTCGAAGTGCAGATTCATCGTGACCTCGATAGTGAAATTGAGCGTTCAGTATGATCGCTGTACAGGAAAGTGCCGGATCTGCGTCAGATCAATTGACAAGTGTGGTGGGCTTTCCTAGGGTTCGCCCCATTGTTTTTGCCGGATGTAACCATGACTGCTGATGACCGTATCAAACTCGAACCGGGCTGGAAGGAGGCACTACGTGCCGAATTCGACCAGCCCTACATGGCAGAGTTGCGTAATTTCCTGCAGCAGGAGCGCGCGGCGGGCAAGGAGATTTATCCTCCGGGCCCAATGATTTTCAACGCCCTTAACTCCACGCCGCTGGACAAGGTCAAGGTCGTCATCCTCGGTCAGGACCCGTATCACGGCCCGGGACAGGCCCACGGGCTGTGCTTCTCGGTGCAACCGGGTGTGCCGGCGCCACCGTCGCTGGTAAACATCTATAAAGAGTTGAAACGCGACCTGAACATCGACATCCCCAACCACGGCTATCTGCAGAGCTGGGCTGATCAAGGCGTGTTGATGCTCAACACCACGATGACGGTCGAGCGCGCCAACGCCAATGCGCACAAGGACAAGGGCTGGCAGTTTTTCACGGATCGAATTATTGAAGTGGTCAGTCAACAGCAACCACATCTGGTGTTCATGCTGTGGGGCGCGCATGCCCAGAGCAAACAGAAACTCATCGATGCCACCAAGCACCTGGTGCTGACGTCGGTGCACCCGTCACCGCTGTCCGCTTATCGCGGTTTTCTCGGGTGCGGGCATTTCAGCCGGACCAACAAGTTTCTTGAACAGAATGGCGAAACGCCGATTGAGTGGCGGTTGCCGCCAGTCTAAAAAAGCTTCGCGGGCAAGCCTCGCTCCTACAGGTCCTGCGCGAATCTGTAGGAGCGAGGCTTGCCCGCGAAGAAGGCGACTCGGTCCTCAGTCTGACTCAGGCTCGCGATTCCAATACCTGAACAACGGCTCCGCCAGAAACAACACAAACAACAACCGCATCACCTGCATCGCCGTCACCAGCGGGACGGACAGTTGCAAGGTCTCCGCCGTCAGGCTCATCTCCGCAATGCCGCCAGGCATCATGCCCAGCGTCAGCGAACGCAGATCCAGATGCGTCAGCGCACTCAAGCCCAGTGCCGCCGCCGTAGCGATCAGCATGGTCAAAATCGTGCCGACCAAGGTCCGTCCCATAAAAGAGGGCGCCCGGCGGAAAAACTGCCGATTGAAATGACAGCCCAGGCCGCTGCCGATCAGCCATTGGCCGATCTGGCTCCCGCCATGGGGCAAGCCGATGTGCAAATCCCAACCGATGCTCACCGTTGCACTGACCAGCAACGGCCCGAACAGCCACGGATTGGGTTGACGAAGACGTTCCCAGAGCCAGGCCGCCAAGGCGCCCGCCGGGAAAAGAAGCGCCAGCCACCACCAATTGACGGCGGAGGGATGAAAAATCGGTGTGCCGCTGCCCAGCAAATACTTGAAGGCTGCCGGCACGCAAAGCACGACGACCAGCACTCGCAGACTTTGCCCCGCCGCGACGCGACTGAGCACCGCGCCATTGCGCGCGCCGAGGTTGACCATCTCCCCGGAGCCACCCGGCATGCTGGAAAAGAACGCGGTAGCGCGATCCTCCCCGGTGCGCCGCATCAACCAGACCCCGACCACGGCGGACAGGCTGGTGATCAACGCACCGAAGAAAATCAGGCCGAAGTGACTCAACACCTGCTCCATCACCACTGGGGTGAAATGCAGGCCGATGCCGATCCCGACGATCCATTGGCCGCACTTGCGGCCACCAGGGATTTCCGCCAATTGCCAGGGTGTCAGGCAGCGCACCAGGATGATCGCCAGCAACGAGCCAACCATCCACGGCAGCGGCCAGCCGACCAGACTGGCCAGGTAACCGCCCAGCGCGCCGACCAACGGCGTACCCCACCAGGCGTTGAAAGGTGGTCGATCAGACATCGGCGATGGCGCGTTGAGCAGCCGAACGTTTACGCCAGATCCGCAGCAGTGGCATCAGCAGCATGATCGCGGTCAGTACCCAGACACCGAAAGTGATCGGGCTCGACCAGAGGATCTCCAGCGCACCGTTGGAGATCGACAGCGCACGGCGCAGGTTTTGCTCCATCAAGCCACCGAGGATGAAGCCCAGCAGCACGGGCGACAACGGGAAGTCCAGCTTGCGCAGGATGTAACCGAAGATGCCGATGCCGATCATCAGGAACAGGTCGAAGGTGGTGGCGTGCACCGCGTAGACGCCGATCCCGGTAATGATCGCGATCACCGGCACCAGCGCCCAGTTCGGCACGGCGAGGATGCGGGTGAAGATGCGGATCATCGGGATATTGAGGATCACCAGCATGACGTTGGCGACGAACAACGAGGCGATCAGGCCCCAGACGATGTCAGGTTGTTGCTGGAACAACAGCGGGCCGGGCGTGATGTTGTACAGCGACAGCGCGCCGATCATCACTGCTGTGGTCCCCGAACCTGGAACGCCGAGGGTCAGCATGGGCACCAGCGCACCGCAGGCTGCACCGCCGATGGCGGTTTCCGGGGCGGCGAGGCCGCGCATGTCACCTTGGCCGAAGGTGCCCTTGGCGCCGGCGATACGCTTCTCGGTCATGTAGGCCACGGCGCTGGCGAGGGTCGCGCCCGCACCCGGCAACACGCCCATGATGAAACCCAGCAAGCCGCAACGGATGTTCACCATGAACACCGCCGAAGCTTCCTTGACGTTGAACATCATTCGGCCGGTCGCTTTCACCGCTTCCTGACCGCGATGGGTCTTCTCCAGCAGCAGGAGGATTTCGCTGATGGAGAACAGGCCCAGCACCAGCACCACGAACTGAATGCCGTCAGTCAGATGGATGTTGTCTCCAGTGAAACGGTACACGCCGCTGTTGGCATCGATCCCGACGCACGACAGAAACAGACCGATGAGCGCGGCAATGAACGTTTTCAGCGGACGATCACCGGCCATGCCGCCGAGACAGACAATCGCAAACACCATCAGCACGAAATATTCTGCCGGACCGAAGGCAATCGCCCATTTCGCCAGCAACGGCGCGAACAGCACCATGCCGCACGTGGCGATGAACGCACCGATGAACGAACTCCATGCCGACAACGACAGGGCCACACCGGCCATGCCTTTGCGTGCCATCGGATAACCGTCGAGGGTGGTCATGACAGTGGACGCTTCGCCCGGAATGTTCAGCAGGATCGAGCTGATCCGGCCGCCGTATTCGCAGCCCAGGTAAACCGCCGCCAACAGGATCAAAGCCGACTCCGGTGGCAGGCCCAGGGCGAACGCGATCGGGATCAACAACGCCACGCCATTGATCGGACCCAGGCCGGGCAACAGGCCGACCACGGTGCCGATCAGGGTGCCGCAGAGTGCGGTCACCAGGTTATACGGGGTCAGCGCGACGCCGAAGCCCTGACCCAAATAGCCAAGAGTATCCATATCAGTTCTCCAGAACGTCGAGTACGCCCAAAGGCAGTGGCACGTCCATCAGCTTGTCGAACAGCAGGTAAAGACCGATGGCCATCAGGCTGATGATCACCGCGCTCGGTAGCCAGCGGCCGCCGTACAGGCGAGCCATGGGGACGCCGATCAGGATGCTGGCGACGATGAAACCCAGGGGTTCGAAGGTGCCGGCGAACACCAGCAACAGCACTACACAGATGCCGATCTTGATCAGCGTTTCGCGGTCCAGTTTCGGGTCATCGTCGCTGTGGATGATCGGCGTCGGCCGAAACACCATGTACAGCAGGCCGAGCCCCATCAAACCGAGCATCAGTAGCGGAAACGCGCGAGGGCCCACCGGTTCGTAGGAAAAAGCCGCCTGGTACGGCCAGGCCATCAGTGCCAGGCCAACACAGGCCAGCAACAGCACCGAAGCAAAAATGCGTTGTAAGAGCATGGGAAACTCCTGTGCCACGGCCCCGCAAATCGGGGCCGCAGCCGCTAGACAGAGGCGATCACTGGATCAGGCCGAACTCTTTGGCCAGCACTTTGTAGTCCGCAACCTGCTTCTTCACGTAGGTGTCCAGTTCCGGGCCGGTCATGGCGAACGGGAAGAGTTCACGCTGATCGCGCAGCTTGGCGAAGTCTTCGGACGCCAGCAGTTTGTCGAAGGCGTCTTTCCACCAGGCGTAGTCTTCGTCGCTGACCTTAGGCCCGAGGTAGAAACCGCGAACCACTGGCCAGACGATGTCGTAGCCTTGCTCCTTGGCGGTCGGGATGTCTTTCATTTCCGGCTCGTCCAGGCGCTTCTCGGAGAACACGGCGAGCAAGCGCATGTCACCGCTCTGGATGTGCGGCATGGAGTCGGAGATGTCGGTGCTGCCGACCTGGATGTGGCCGCCGAGCAGGGCGGTGGCGATTTCACCGCCGCCTTCAAGGGCGACGTAACGCAGGTCACGCGGGTTGATCCCGGCAGCCTTCGCAATCAACGCCGTTTGCATCCAGTCCTGGCTGCCGACGGTGCCGCCGGAGCCGATCACCACTTTGCTTGGATCTTTCTTCAGTGCTTGCACGAGATCGTCGAGGGTCTTGTAAGGCGAATCGCTTTTTACTGCGATGGCGCCATAGCTGGTGCCGACGGCGGCGAGCCAGCGAACGTTGGTTTCATCGAAACGACCGAACTTGCCTTGGGCCAGGTTCAGCAGAGAACCGCTGGACCACGCCACCAGCGTGCCGGCGTCGGCCGGACGTTGAGCAACTACCGCGTTGTACGCCACCGCGCCGACACCGCCGGGCATGTAGGTCACGCGCATCGGTTTGGTCAGCAGTTTTTCGTTCACCAGCGCGCTTTGCGCCAGTTTGCAGGTCAGGTCGAAACCGCCGCCTGGCGAGGCCGGGGCGATGCATTCAGGGCGTTTTGGCTCGGCCATCAGTTGGCCGGCGAACAGCATGCAGCTGGCGGCGAGGGCGAAACGGCGCAGTGATCGATTCATTGTTGTCTCCACGGGAGTTTTTGTTTTTGGGGATGTTTCAGGTGCGGCGGATTCGCGTCGTGCAGCCGGTAGGAGCGCTGACAAACGTGAACGAGAGGGATTGAAAAAACGGGTGGGACGGGCAAACCTGAAGCTGTCTGGCCAGCATGGTGCAGTACCTCGTTATTGTTCTTATTGGCGAAAACGCATCGAGGCGTTTTTCGGGAGCTACATTTCAAAGCACGATCGGGTGGCCTGCAGTCGAAACCATCCGTGGGGCGACTCTAACGGGCTAACCTTTCGCTAACCTTTCAGTTGGCTTTCACAGTTTTCGGGCTTCACAGCGGCGGATGCGGCTGTAAACTCCGCGCCAAAGAATGGCGTCGACCATCCCTGAACGAGGTAACAATCCATGCGTGTCCTGCTCGTCGAAGACCATCTGCAGCTCGCCGAAAGTGTCGCCCAGGCGCTCAAGAGCACCGGGTTGACCGTGGATGTGCTGCACGACGGCGTGGCGGCCGACCTGGCCTTGAGCAGCGAGGAATACGCGGTGGCGATCCTCGATGTCGGTCTGCCGCGCATGGATGGTTTCGAAGTGCTGGCGCGCCTGCGGGCCCGGGGCAAGAACCTCCCGGTGCTGATGCTGACCGCGCGCAGCGACGTCAAGGACCGGGTGCACGGGCTCAACCTGGGCGCCGACGATTACCTGGCCAAACCTTTTGAACTGACCGAACTCGAGGCCCGGGTCAAAGCCTTGTTGCGGCGCAGCGTGCTGGGCGGTGAGCGTCAGCAGCGCTGCGGCGTCCTGGCCTATGACCTGGACACTCGGCGCTTCACCCTCGGTGAAGAATTGCTGACCCTGACTTCTCGCGAGCAGGCGGTCCTCGAGGCATTGATCGCCCGGCCCGGTCGGGTGATGAGCAAAGAGCAACTGGCCGCTCAGGTGTTTGGCCTCGATGAAGAAGCGAGCCCGGATGCCATCGAAATCTACGTCCACCGCCTGCGCAAGAAACTGGATGGCCAACCGGTCGCTATCGTGACCTTCCGCGGCCTCGGCTATTTGCTGGAAAGCCGCGATGCATAAGCCCAGCAGCCTGCGCTGGCGGTTGTTGTGGAACCTGGCGCTGTTGTTGGTGGTGTTAATGTTGGCCAGTGGTTTGAGCGCGTACTGGAATGGCCGCGAAGCCGCCGACACGGCTTATGACCGGACCCTGCTGGCGTCGGCGCGGACCATCGCCGCCGGTGTGTCCCAGCGCGATGGCAGCCTCAGCGCCGACGTGCCCTACGTGGCCCTCGATACCTTCGCCTACGACAGCGCCGGGCGGATTTTTTACCTGGTCAACGACATCAATCAGAAACTGATTTCCGGTTACGAAAACCTCCCGCCGCCGCCCCCGGGAACGCCGCGTACCGATGACTATCCGGCGCTGGCGAGCTTCTATAACGCTAAATACCGAGGTCAGAACGTGCGCGTGGTGAGCCTGCTCAAGCCGGTGAGCGAGCCGAACATGAACGGCATGGCGGAAATCCGCGTGGCAGAAACCGACGAGGCGCGGGTCGCGATGGCTCGCAGTCTGGCGGCGGACACGTTGCTGCGTTTGGGCATGTTGGCCATCGGCGCGTTGCTGATGGTGTGGTTTGCGGTCAGCGCGGCGTTGCGTCCGCTGGAGCGCTTGCGCACGGCGGTGGAAGAGCGTCAGTCGGATGATTTGCGGCCGTTGCCGCTGGTGGAAGTGCAGCATGAGTTGTGGCCGCTGGTGCGCGCGCTCAACCACTTTACCGAGCGACTGCGCGGGCAGTTCGAGCGGCAGGCGCAGTTTATTGCCGATGCCGCCCATGAACTGCGCACGCCGTTGGCGGCGCTCAAGGCGCGACTTGAACTGGGCCTGCGTTCAAACGAACCGCAAACCTGGCGCAGCACCCTGGAAACCGCTGCCCAAGGCACGGATCGCCTGACTCACCTGGCCAATCAATTGCTTTCTCTGGCGCGGGTAGAGAACGGGGCCCGGGCGATTGCCGAGGGCGGCGCGCAGTTGTTGGACCTGAGTCAGTTGGCGCGCGAACTGGGCATGGCCATGGCGCCGTTGGCCCATGCCCGCGGCGTCGCCCTGGCGCTGGAGGCTGACGAGCCAGTGTGGCTGCGCGGCGAACCGACGTTGCTGAATGAACTGCTGAGCAACCTGGTGGACAACGCCCTCGCTCACACGCCGCCGGGGGGCAATGTGATTCTGCGGGTCACGGCGCCGGCGGTGCTGGAGGTCGAGGATGACGGGCCGGGAATTCCCGTTGATGAGCGGGATCGGGTGTTCGAGCGCTTTTACCGGCGCAACCAGCAAGTGGCCGGGTCCGGATTAGGGTTGGCGATTGTCGGTGAGATTTGTCGCGCGCACCTGGCACAGATCAGCCTGCACGATGGTGAGTCGGCGGGGTTGAAGGTGCGGGTGAGTTTTATTGCGGGGGAGTGAACATGTTACCTGTGGCGAGAGGGCAAGCCCCCTCGCCACAAAGATCAGTAAAACATCGACCGCGACTCTTCCAGATCCCTGCACATCGCCTCATTCTCCGGGTCGATCCCCAGTTTCTTGAACGCCGGCACGCTGAACGCATCGATACGGGCCAGCGGGTGGTCGGTGTCCTTGTGGCAATACAGGCTGGCCACCTGAACCAGATCGACATAATCGACCCGCTCGGACTGGCGTTTGAAGTCCAGGTACAACCCCGGCAACTGCACCAGCATTTCCGGGAATTCCCAGACCCTGAGCAGTTTGTCGCCGATCAAGGGATGAATGCGATCGATGACATGGTTGAGGCTGACCGCATCAGACAGCAATTCGTAGTGGTCTTCGGCGTAGGTCAGGATAGGCAGTACGCCAATCTGATGCACCAGCCCGCCAAGGGCTGCCTGATCTGGTTTGAGTTGTGTGTAACTGCGGCACAGCGCGTAGCTGACGCCGGCGATTTCCAGGCTTTTACGCCAGACATCGCGCATTTTCTGCGCCACCACTTCAGAGCGGGCGTGGAAAATTTGCTCCATCACCAAGCCGATCGCCAGATTACTGCTGTAGTTGACGCCCAACCGCGTGATCGCCGTGTGCAGGTCAGTCACTTCCTGGGTCGCGCGCAGCAGCGGGCTATTGACCACTTTGATCAGACGCGCCGACAACGCCGTGTCACGGCCGATCACTTTACTCAGGGTGCTGACACTGACTTCCGGGTCTTCAGCGGCCTTGCGAATCTGCAGGGCCACTTCCGGTAACGTTGGCAGAACCAGGTCATCGTTATCGATGGCCTCAACCAAATCCTGTTGGACCTTATCCGCCAGCTCGCTCATTTCTTTTCTCTAGGGTGTTACAACAAGTGCTGCGGTTAACGCTGGATTTCGCGATCGCGATCCAGTTGATAAGGCAGGTCGAGCAGGTGCAGGGCCGGCCCTTCGAGGGTGCCCAGATGAATGTCACCACCTTCTGCTGCTTCGGCTTGCAGCACGGCCAGGAGTTCAATGTTTTGTCCGGCGCTGGCGGCCAGCACCACTTCGCCGATAGAACTGCCGTGTGACGGGGAAAACAGTGGCGTACCAGGCTCGGGCAATTCGCTGGCATCCAACGTCAAGCGATACAAGCGACGCTTGAGTTTGCCCAGGTACTGCATGCGCGCGACGATTTCCTGGCCGGTGTAGCAACCCTTTTTGAAACTCACGCCACCGACGGCTTGCAGGTTGAGCATCTGCGGGATGAACAGCTCGCGGGTGCTCGGCATGACCTGGCCGATCCCTGCGCGGATCTGGCCCAGCAGCCATTGATTCAGAGTGCCTTCGGACAGCAGGGCGGACAGCTTGCTTTTGATGAGGTCGGCCTGATCGGCGGCGACCCACAGTTCGGCGCGGTCCGGCGAGACACGAATGGCGATCAGACTTTCATGACGCACGACGCTGTCGGTGTCTGCTGGCAACTCAAGACCCAGGCTGCTCAGTGCAGCATCGCCATGATCGAGTCCGAAGCGGACCCAGGCGGCGCTTTCATCGGTCAGTTTGGATTTGGAGAACACGGCGTACTTTTTCAGGTCCGCCAGCTGCGGCTCAAGCAGCTCGCTGGCCATCGCCAGCAGCACGCCGTCACCTTCCAGCACGATGCGGAAACTCGATTGCATCCGGCCTTTCTGCGTGCAGCGTGCGCCGAGGCTGGCCTGGGTATCGCTCAGGTAATTGAGGTTGCAGGTCAATTGGCCTTGCAGGAATTTGCTGGCGTCCGCACCGCGGACTGCAAGAACGCCTTCATGGGACAGGGTGCAGAAAAAAGCAGAATCGGCCATGGGTCATCGCAGGGTAAAGAGTCTGGGGGACATCATAAGGGGGCGCTCTCGAAATGGGTAGTTCACAAAGGTCGATGGCGCCCGACCAAAGCCGAGTGTTCGACCGGGGCCGGGGCTGTATACTTGCCGCCTATTTGAGGAGCGCTCCATGGTCGAAGATGTTGAACTGAATCGCCTCTACTGGCACAGCCGCCGCGGCATGCTTGAGCTTGACGTGTTGCTGGTGCCGTTCGTTAAGGAGGTCTACCCGCACCTCAACAAGGAAGATCGCGAGTGCTACCGCAAGCTGCTTGAATGCGAAGACCAGGACATGTTCGGCTGGTTCATGGAGCGCGCTGAATCGGAAGATCCGGAGCTTCAGCGCATGGTTCGCATGATCCTGGATCGTGTCCAGCCCAAGTAATGCGTTCGAATGCCGCTGGCATGCCTCACGGCAGTTGCTGGCGGCGTATCTTATGGCCCAGCTGTTCGCGCTGGGTTCTTTGTTTCTGCTCTCCATACCGCTCTGGGCCAGTCTGCTCGGCATGACGCTGTGTGTGGTTCACGGAATCTGGCTGCTGCCACGCCTGATTTTGCTGACGCATCCACAGGCATTTCGCGGTTTGCGGCGCGATGCCGACGGCTGGCAGTTGTGGAATCAGGCCTCAGGTTGGCAGCCCGTGCAGCTAAGGCCGGACAGCCTGGCGTTACCGCTGATGGTGGTGCTGCGTTTTCGACTGCGAGGCGAGCGGCGAGTCAGATCAATCTGCGTTCCCCACGACTCGCAGGCGGCGGATGTGCACCGGCGCCTGCGGGTCAGGCTTACATTCAGTCGACGTAGGTGGGCGGCACCAGAATAGTGTCCAGCGCAACGGGTAGCATGTTCGGGTAGTCGAGGGTGTAATGCAGGCCGCGACTTTCCTTGCGCTCCATGGCTGACCGAATCATCAGCTCCGCCACCTGGGCCAGGTTGCGCAACTCGATCAAATCGCGACTGACCTTATAGTTGCTGTAGAACTCGTCGATCTCGTCCAGCAACAGCCGCACGCGGTGCTGCGCGCGTTGCAAGCGCTTGTTGGTGCGCACGATGCCTACGTAGTCCCACATGAATCGCCGCAGTTCATCCCAGTTGTGCGCAATGATCACGTCTTCGTCGGAGTCGGTGACCTGACTGGCATCCCAGACGGGCAGGGCGATCGGAACCGACACCTGCGGCAGCTGTTCCAGAATGTCCGCCGCGGCCGAACGGGCATAGACAAAACATTCCAGCAGCGAGTTGCTGGCCATGCGGTTGGCACCGTGCAGGCCGGTGAAACTGGTTTCGCCAATGGCATACAGCCCCGGCACGTCGGTGCGACCGTGCTGATCGACCATCACACCGCCGCACGTGTAGTGCGCCGCCGGAACCACCGGGATCGGTTGTTTGGTGATGTCGATGGAAAACTCGAGGCAGCGTTCATACACCGTCGGGAAGTGAGTCTTGATGAACGCTTCGGGCTTGTGGCTGATGTCCAGATAGACGCAGTCGACACCCAGGCGCTTCATCTCATGGTCGATGGCACGGGCGACGATGTCCCGGGGCGCGAGTTCGGCACGCGGGTCGAAACGCTGCATGAAGCGTTCGCCGTTGGGCAGCTTCAGGTGTGCGCCTTCGCCGCGCAGGGCTTCAGTGATCAGGAAACTCTTGGCTTGCGGGTGATAAAGGCAGGTCGGGTGGAACTGGTTGAACTCCAGGTTGGCCACCCGGCAGCCGGAACGCCATGCCATGGCAATGCCATCGCCACAGGCACCGTCCGGATTACTGGTATAGAGGTAGACCTTCGCCGCTCCGCCGGATGCCAGGATGACGAATCGTGCACCGTACGTGTCGACTTCGCCGGTGCTGCGATTCAGCACGTAAGCACCCAGGCAGCGATCGCCTTCCAGGCCCAGGCGTTTTTCGGTGATCAGGTCGATGGCGACCCGCTGTTCCATCAGTTCGATATTCGGTCTGAGTCTGGCCTGGGCGAGCAGGGTTTTGAAGATCGCCGCGCCCGTGGCATCGGCCGCATGAATAATGCGCCGATGGCTGTGACCGCCTTCCCGGGTCAGGTGAAACTCGAATCCACCGTCTTCAGTGCCGGATTGTTCATCGCGGGTAAACGGTACGCCTTGATCGATCAGCCACTGGATGGCTTCTTTACTGTGCTCGACGGTAAAGCGCACGGCGTCTTCGTGGCAGAGGCCACCGCCGGCATTGAGGGTGTCATCGACGTGGGATTCGACAGTATCGGTGTCGTCCAGAACGGCAGCAACGCCGCCCTGGGCCCAGAAAGTCGAGCCGTTGGCGAGGTCGCCTTTACTCAGTACGGCAATGCGCAAATGACCGGGTAAGGTCAGCGCAAGGCTCAAACCGGCAGCGCCGCTGCCAATGACCAGAACATCGTGTTGAAACTGTTGGCTCATTTCAGGATTCCGCTCAAAGCGACCCGGGTCGGGGTTGGTGCAAGACTCGTGGAACGGCGAGTCAAGGCAGCCACACAGCCCACTAGTATATAGAGGGGGGGAGCGGCACAATACCCGAGCGCATATGGCATTGTGAAACTACTGTGACGGAAAATACCTGACGCTTCGTCGGATGATTTTTCGGCCGGTTCGGCGACAAGGTGACTGTATCAACGATTTAACAGTCTTTTTCTGTCCAGGGTTGCACAATGTCGCTTTCGCCCGGCTATAAATATTTGGAACTTTTGCCAAAGGCCCAAGATCAATAGACGGTGCCTGAAAAGAAGGACAGTGTCGGTTTCAGGAGGGGGACTTGCGTTTTGGTCCTGGCCAGTGAATCCGATGACAAGATTATTCGCGCAGCCGGGTCATGCCGAGCTGCGCTTTTCGTGCGTGCCAAAACAGAGCCCGCAGGAAACTTGCTTGGAGGGGGAGAACTTTTGCGAAAAGCCCGAGTCTATGTTTGCAAGTCTGGTCGTTTAGTTATGCAAGCCTCCTCCGAGCTTATCGAGGAGTGTTCATGCTAACCCAGGAAGAGGATCAGCAGCTCGTCGAGCGCGTTCAACGCGGCGACAAGCGGGCTTTCGATCTGCTAGTGCTGAAATACCAGCACAAAATTCTCGGGTTGATCGTGCGTTTCGTGCACGACACCCATGAAGCCCAGGATGTGGCACAGGAAGCCTTTATCAAGGCCTACCGCGCACTTGGAAACTTTCGCGGAGATAGCGCGTTTTATACGTGGCTTTACCGCATCGCCATCAACACGGCGAAGAATTATCTGGTTTCACGCGGCCGCCGGCCGCCGGATAGCGATGTCAGTTCCGAAGATGCAGAGTTCTACGATGGCGATCATGGCCTCAAGGATCTCGAGTCGCCAGAGCGTGCATTGCTGCGGGATGAGATCGAAGGCACCGTCCATCGAACCATTCAGCAACTGCCAGAAGATTTGCGTACAGCTTTAACTTTACGTGAATTCGATGGTCTGAGTTACGAGGACATTGCGGCAGTCATGCAATGTCCGGTGGGTACCGTGCGCTCCCGGATATTCCGCGCTCGGGAGGCCATCGATAAAGCCCTGCAGCCGTTGTTGCAGGAAAACTGAGACAGCGGCGATAGCCAAGAGAGGAACGCCATGAGTCGTGAAGCCCTGCAGGAATCGCTGTCCGCAGTGATGGATAACGAAGCGGACGAACTGGAATTGCGTCGGGTATTAAATGCCTTTGACGATGTAGAAACCCGTGAAACCTGGGCTCGTTATCAAATCGCTCGGGCAGTTATGCACAAGGATCTGCTGCTTCCTCGTCTGGACATCGCCGCGGCAGTTTCTGCTGCTTTGGCCGACGAAGCCGTACCGGCAAAAGCCTCCCGTGGTCCATGGCGCAGCCTGGGTCGACTGGCTGTCGCTGCTTCGGTGACCGTTGCCGTACTGGCAGGTGTGCGTTTGTACAACCAGGACGAGATCGCGGGTGTCGAACTTGCCCAGCAATCCAGTCAACCGGGTCTGGCCGTTCCTCAGGTCAAAGGTCCAGCTGTATTGGCAGGCTACAATGAGAGTTCGGAAGCCACTGGCCCTATGGCCAACGGCGTATTGCAAGGTCAACCAGGCTGGCACGATCAGCGTCTGCCAGGCTACTTGCGCCAACATGCTCAACAGGCTGCACTGAAAGGTACTGAGAGCGCTCTGCCTTACGCTCGTGCAGCAAGCCTGGAAAACCGTTAAGGAGGATCATGCGCGCCATACCTCTACTTTCGCTTCTGCTCGGTGGCTGGTTCATTGTTCCAGCCCACGCCGATGAAGCCCAGGACTGGTTGACCCGTCTTGGTCAGGCCGAGCAACAGCAAAGCTTTTACGGCACTTTCGTTTACGAGCGTAACGGTAGCTTTTCTACCCATAACATCTGGCACCGTGTCCAGGATGGCAAGGTCCGTGAGCGTTTACTGCAGCTCGACGGCTCAGCACAGGAAGTCGTTCGCATTGATGGGCATACTCAATGCGTCAGCGGCGTCCTGATAGCAGGGCTTGGGGACTCTCCCAACTCCGCTGCCCGTGCACTCGATCCACAAAAGTTGAAGAATTGGTATGAGCTTGCCGTCATTGGCAAGTCGCGTGTGGCTGGGCGTGCGGCAGTGATTATTTCATTGAAGCCACGTGACCAGCATCGCTACGGTTTTGAGCTGCACCTTGATAAGGAAACCGGCTTGCCGTTGAAGTCATTGCTACTGAATGACAAAGGGCAGTTGCTTGAGCGTTTCCAGTTCACCCAGCTGAATACCGACAACGTGCCGTCTGACCGCGACTTGCAGGCAGGCGACGATTGCAAGGTGGTCAAACTCGACAGCGACAAGGCTTCCGCCGTCAAGGCCGCCCAAGTCTGGCATTCGGACTGGCTCCCGCCCGGTTTCGAGCTGACCAGCAGCAGCACCCATAAAGATACGGAGACCAAAACCCAGGTCACCAGTCTGATGTACGACGATGGTCTGGCGCGGTTTTCGGTATTCCTTGAGCCGTTGAATGGTGCCACCGTTACCGACACCCGCACCCAGTTAGGCCCAACCGTTGCTGTTTCTCGGCGCTTGACGACCCCTCAAGGCGAGATGATGGTGACCGTGGTCGGTGAGATTCCGATAGGTACTGCTGAACGGATTGCGCTGTCCATGCGCTCCGATGCCACTGCAACCAAGTAGTGAGCTGATATCGAAATGTTTGGTGAGCATTTCAATTTGCAAAAAAACCTGAATTTTTCTATAGGTCAGAGCCTCACGGCTCTGGCCTTGTTTTGTTGTTCCCGGAACAAAAATACCGGCGTATCTTTCCCGGTGTTCCTTGCTCCATATCGCTTAACCATGCTCGTCGTAACGGGAGCCGTATGTCGATACCACGCTTGAAGTCTTATCTGTCCATTTTCGCCACCGTGCTGGTGCTCGGTCAGGCGGTCACTGCTCAAGCAGTTGAATTGCCTGACTTTACCCAGTTGGTCGAGCAGGCCTCGCCCGCGGTGGTGAACATCAGTACCACGCAAAAGCTGCCGGACCGCAGAGTGTCTGACCAGATGCCCGACCTTGAAGGCCTGCCACCCGCGCTGCGCGAGTTTTTCGAACGGGGCATGCCGCAACCGCGCTCGCCTCGCGGTGATCGCCAGCGTGAAGCGCAGTCCCTGGGCTCGGGCTTTATCATCTCGCCGGACGGCTACATCCTGACCAACAACCACGTGATCGCCGATGCCGACGAAATTCTCGTTCGTCTCTCCGACCGCAGTGAGTTGAAAGCCAAGCTGATAGGCACCGACCCACGTTCCGATGTGGCGCTGCTGAAAATCGAAGGCAAGGACCTGCCAGTCCTGAAACTGGGTAAATCCCAGGACCTGAAGGCCGGCCAATGGGTCGTAGCGATCGGCTCGCCGTTCGGCTTCGACCATACCGTGACCCAAGGCATCGTCAGCGCTGTCGGTCGTAGCCTGCCGAACGAAAATTATGTGCCGTTCATCCAGACCGACGTGCCCATCAACCCGGGTAACTCGGGTGGTCCGCTGTTCAACCTGGCCGGTGAAGTGGTCGGGATCAACTCGCAGATCTACACCCGCTCCGGTGGCTTCATGGGCGTATCGTTCGCGATCCCTATCGACGTGGCCCTGGACGTATCCAACCAGCTGAAAAGTGGCGGTAAAGTCAGCCGTGGCTGGTTGGGTGTGGTGATCCAGGAAGTGAGCAAGGATCTGGCCGAGTCGTTCGGTCTTGAGAAGCCGGCCGGTGCGCTGGTGGCTCAGATCCAGGAAGATGGCCCGGCTGCCAAGGGTGATCTGCAAGTCGGCGACGTGATCCTGAGCATGAACGGTCAGCCAATCGTCATGTCTGCCGATCTGCCGCACCTGGTGGGTGCACTCAAGGAAGGCGCGAAGGCCAACCTTGAAGTGATCCGCGACGGCAAGCGCAAGAATGTCGAACTGACGGTCGGCGCGATCCCTGACGAAGGTAAAGAGCTGGACTCGAAACTCAAGTCCGGTGTTGAAACCAACAGCAATCGTCTGGGCGTCGCCGTCGCCGATCTGACTGCTGAGCAGAAGAAAGCCTACGACCTCAAAGGTGGTGTGGTGATCAAGGAAGTTCAGGACGGTCCTGCATCGCTCATCGGCTTGCAGCCAAATGATGTGATCACTCACCTGAACAACCAGGCAATCAACGATAGCAAGGAGTTCGCTGAAATCGCCAAGGCACTGCCGAAGAATCGATCGGTGTCCATGCGAGTTCTGCGTCAAGGTCGTGCCAGCTTCATCACCTTCAAACTGGCTGAATAAACCGGTTGTCGGCTGAATGAAAAACCGCCTCGAAAGAGGCGGTTTTTTTGTGTCTGCGTTTTATGTTCCGCAAGCAGGTCAGCCCATCATGTCCTTGACCATCCGTTCCTGCTCCATCAACTCGCGTTGCCGGGCGTCGATACGCGACGACAACGGGAAGTTGGTGCCGGCCTTGCGCTTGGCGAAGTCCAGTTGCTGAATGGCCAGGCGATAGTCGCCAACCAGGGCGAAGTACTCCGCGCGAGCCTGATGCAGACCGATGATGTTGCCTGACAGGCCGCGAGTCTCGGCCACCTGATACCACACGTCCGGATCGTCCGGGCGCGACTTCAGCAGGCCTTCGAGCGCCTTTTCCGCATCGGCGGCGCGGTTTTGTTTCAGCAACAGATCGACACGCACCTGGTTCAATGGATAGTTGCCAGGGTACTGGGTGAGCATCCGGTCAACCCGTGTTTGAGCATCGGGCAGGCGATTGTTGGTGATATCCAGGTCGACCTGCGCCAGGTTGTAGATGATCTCGTTCGGTGATTTGGCCAGCAGCAGCTTGAGGTTCTCACGAGCTTCATTCAACTGGCCGCCCTTGATCTGGGCGATTGCCAGGCCATAACGAGCGACGTCATTTTTCGGGTTCTCGTCGAGCTGCGCGCGAAAGCGCTTGGCGCCCAAGCCTGGGGTTTCTTCGTAGACCAGCTGAACGCGTGCACGAATCAGCTGATAGCGCATGGTGTCTTCGACGCCGCCCGCTTTGGCCTGTTCGGCGCGGTTGCGGGTGTCGGCGATCCGCGATTCGGTCACCGGGTGAGTCAACAGGAATTCTGGTGGCTTGGCGTCAAAGCGGTATTGACGCATCAACCGCTCGAACATGGTCGGCATCGACCGCGGGTCATAACCGGCCTTTTCCAGATTGAGGATGCCGATACGGTCGGCTTCCTGTTCGTTCTGGCGCGAGAAACGTCGTTGTTCCTGAATCGCCGCCGCCTGAGTGCCCGCAATCGCCGCGATCCCGGCGTCACCGGCACCGGCAGCAGCAATGACGATCCCGGCCAACAGAGCCGCCATCATCGGCACTTGCATGCGCTGCTGGGCTTCCACGCCTCGGGCAAAGTGGCGTTGCGACAAGTGAGCCAATTCGTGCGCCAGTACCGAAGCGTATTCGCCCTCGGTCTGCGCATTGAGGAACAGACCGCCGTTGACCCCGACAATACCGCCCGGCGCCGCAAAGGCGTTGAGCTGCGGGCTGTTGATCAGGATGAACTCCAGGCGCCGGTCATTGACCTGGCTGGTTTCCACCAGGCGGTAAACGCTGGATTCGACGTAATCCTTGAGCTGCGGATCGTTGAGCTGCGAGACCTGGCTGCGCAACAGCGCGAGCCACGCACGGCCCAGTTGATATTCCTGTTGCGGCGAGACAATGGCAGAACTGGCGTCGCCGAGTGACGGCAAGTCGTCGGCGAAGCCCGGTGAGGCGAGCAGGCAAGCGAGCGTCAGCAGGGTAGGGCGCAAAAAAGTCATGCACAAAGCCTTAGTCGACAAAGACCTTACTGTAGCCGGACACTTGGCCCGGGACCAGATATTCTAGGCAACTCCACCACCTGACCCGGAGCGATGCAATGACCGATGCTGTAACCCATGACGCCGAACTGGATGCCAGTGGCCTGAATTGCCCGCTGCCATTGCTCAAGGCCAAGCTGGAGCTGAATCGACTGGCCAGTGGCGCGGTGCTCAAGGTCATCGCCACCGATGCGGGTTCCCAGCGCGACTTTCGCACCTTTGCCCGATTGGCCGGTCATACGCTGCTTCGCGAAGAAGATGAGGCGGGTGTTTACCGCTACTGGTTGAAAAAAGCCTGAAACCTGCTGCGTTCATTTCTAAGGAATATTGATGTTCAAGGTGTTACGCGACTGGATTCAGCGCTACTTTTCCGATGAAGAAGCCGTGGTGCTGGCGGTGCTGCTGTTTCTGGCCTTTACCGCCGTACTGACGTTGGGCGGCATGCTCGCGCCGGTGTTGGCCGGGATGGTGCTGGCGTATCTGATGCAGGGCCTGGTCGTTACCCTCGAACGCCTGCGCATGCCCGGTGGGGTCGCGGTGGGGTTGGTCTTCGCCTTGTTCATGGGCGTTTTGCTGGTGTTCATTATTGTCGTGGTGCCGTTGCTCTGGCATCAGTTGATCACGCTGTTCAACGAACTGCCCGGGATGCTGGCCAAGTGGCAATCGCTGCTGTTGCTTCTGCCAGAGCGCTATCCGCACCTGGTGTCGGACGAGCAGGTGTTGCAGGCCATCGAAGTGGCGCGGGGCGAGATCGGCAAGTTCGGTCAGTGGGCACTGACGTTCTCGCTGTCGAGTCTGCCTCTGCTGGTGAACATCATGATCTACCTGGTGCTGGTGCCGATCCTGGTGTTCTTCTTTCTCAAGGACCGCGAGATGATCGGTCAGTGGGTGCGCGGCTACCTGCCGCGTGAGCGGGCGCTGATTACCCGGGTTGCCCATGAGATGAACCGGCAGATCGCCAATTACATCCGCGGTAAAGTCATCGAGATTTTCATCTGCGGCGGTGTGACCTACATCGGGTTCGTCGTACTGGGGCTTAACTACGCGGCGTTGCTGGCATTGCTGGTGGGGGTGTCGGTGGTGGTGCCTTACGTTGGCGCAGTGGTGGTGACGGTGCCGGTCATGTTGATCGCGCTGTTCCAGTGGGGCTGGAGCGATCAGTTCATTTACCTGATGGCGGTCTACGGGATTATCCAGACGCTGGACGGGAATGTGCTGGTGCCGCTGCTGTTTTCGGAGGCGGTGAATTTGCATCCGGTGGCGATTATCTGTGCGGTGCTGTTGTTTGGCGGGTTGTGGGGATTCTGGGGGGTGTTCTTTGCGATTCCGCTGGCGACGCTGTTCAAGGCTGTGCTGGATGCCTGGCCGCGCAAGGAGCCGGTGGTGGCGCCGTTGCTTTAGCAGTCAGCCGGGATGAGGCCGTGGGGCAGGTGGCGGCTCCCGAGCAGGCCCGGCCCCACATCGGATCGCGTCAGGCTGGCCAACTCGGTCAACCGTGGGAGCGAGCCTGCTCGCGATAGCGTCCGAACAGACGACGATAAAACTCAGGCCTTGTTCAACGCCTGTGCAGCCGCCAACACCGCATCCACATGCCCTGGCACCTTCACACCGCGCCATTCCTGACGCAGCACTCCGTCCTTATCAATCAGGAATGTGCTGCGATCGACGCCCATGTATTCCTTGCCATACAGCTTCTTCAGCTTGATCACATCAAACAGCTGGCAGAGCGCTTCTTCCTTGTCGCTGATCAGCTCGAAGGTGAACGCTTGCTTGGCCTTGAAGTTCTCGTGGGATTTCAGGCTGTCACGCGAAACACCGAAGACTTCGGTGTTTGCTGCTTTAAAGGCGTCAAGCTGATCGCGAAAGCCCTGGCCCTGAGTGGTGCAGCCCGGCGTGCTGTCCTTCGGATAGAAGTAGATCACCACTTGCTTGCCTTTAAGGCCCGCGAGGCTGACGGTCTGTCCATTGGTGGCGGGTGCTTCGAAGTCGGCAACCGGTTGGTCGATGGCAACGGCCATGAAAGCTTCCTTACATTGGGTTTTGTGGGCGCCACGGTTCGATCAGTGCATCCAGGTTCAGCGCGTCGGCGAAATCCAGGAACTGATCACGCAACCAGCTGATCTGCACGCCGGCCGGCAAGGTCACGGTAAACGTGGCGTTGAGCATGGTGCCGCCGGTTTGCGGCGCCTGATACGTGTCGCAGGTCAGGTTTTCCAGCTCGACGTTGTGGTCCATGAAGAACTGGCACAGCTCGTTGATGATGTCCGAGCGATAGGCCGAGCTGACATAAGCGACGTAAGGCAAAGCCTGAGGACGATTCTCCAGCGCCGCGCTGCGCACCACGTTAACGGTGAATGCATGCTTCTTGGCAAGGCCCGGCAGGCTGCCTTCAAGGCGCGCCAGGGCGTCCCAGCTGCCGGAGATTTCGAGGATCAACGCGCTGCACTCGCCATGACGGGTCAGGCGAGAAGTGACCACGGCGCAGCGGTTTTCATGGCTGGCGCGGCACAGGACGTTAGTCAGCTCCATGGGGTTGGCGCCGAGGGCACTGATGACAAGGAATTGTTCGCGAACTGTGGGGGTGGACATGCAGCATTCCTAAAGCGATGAGCGGTCGATACTTTTACGGGCTTTTACTACCGGGGGCGAGCCTGCGGATGCGAATTCAAAAAACCCGGGCCGAAGGTTGCAACGTGCTCCATCAAGGCAGGAGCGAGGGGTGGCAACGCTGGATCGGGGCTTGTGATGCCGAAAATGGAGGCTCAAACCCGACGTGCGAGCTTATCAGTACCGATCAAAGCCTGAAGGGTAGCGAAAAGCAGCGCCAAGGGGAATGGCAGCAGCGCAGTACTTTGCTTGTACAAGCATCTTGGCGCCAGTACCATTACCGCTCTCTTTTTCCGGCAGGAGCGGTTGCATGATTGCGGGCAGTATGGTGGCACTGGTCACACCCATGGATGCACAAGGTCGTCTCGACTGGGACAGCCTGAGCAAACTGGTGGACTTTCACCTGCAGAACGGCACCCACGCGATCGTGGCCGTCGGCACTACAGGTGAATCGGCCACCCTTGACGTGAACGAGCACATCGAAGTGATTCGTTACGTGGTGAAGCAGGTGGCAGGGCGCATTCCGGTGATCGCCGGTACCGGCGCCAACTCGACGCGCGAAGCCATCGAGCTGACCACCAATGCGAAGACCGCCGGCGCCGATGCTTGCCTGCTGGTTACGCCGTACTACAACAAGCCGACCCAGGAAGGCTTGTACCAGCACTTTAAGGCCATCGCCGAAGCCGTCGACATCCCGCAGATCCTGTACAACGTGCCGGGCCGTACCGCCTGCGACATGCTGACCGAAACCGTGATCCGCCTGTCGACCGTGAAAAACATTATCGGCATCAAGGAAGCCACCGGCGACCTGGCCCGCGCCAAAGCCATCATCGACGGCGTCAGCAAAGACTTCCTGGTGCTGTCCGGTGACGACGCCACCGCAGTCGAGCTGATCCTGCTCGGCGGCAAAGGCAACATCTCGGTCACCGCCAACGTCGCCCCGCGCGACATGAGCGACCTGTGCAACGCTGCCCTGAAAGGCGACGCCGTCACGGCCCGCGCGATTCACGAAAAGCTGATGCCGCTCAATAAAACCCTGTTTATCGAATCCAACCCTATCCCCGTGAAATGGGCGCTGCATGAAATGGGCCTGATGCCGGACGGTATCCGTCTGCCGCTCACCTGGCTCAGCGCTGCCTGTCACGAACCGCTGCGGCAGGCCATGCGCCAGTCCGGCGTACTGGTTTAATTGAGGAAGCACTACGCATGAAGCGATTGGCCGGACTTTCCGCACTTGCCTTGATTATCTCCAGCACCAGTGGCTGTGGATGGGTCTGGGGCCCGGAAGGTTATTTCCGTGACCGTGGTAGCGATTACCTGGAAGCGCAACAGACTGCACCTATGCAACTGCCAACGGATGTCAGCACCGCCAAGCGTCTGGATCCGCTGCTGCCGATCCCGCGCAACGTGGCTGATGACACCGCCAAAGGCGAATACATCGTGCCGCGTCCGCAGCCACTGACGGCATCGGCTGACGCCAGCGCCTACTCGCTGCAGAAGAGCGGTGATTCGCGCTCGATCCTGGCCCAGAATCCACCCGCCGAAGCCTGGCCAGTGGCGATACAGTTCTTCCAGGACAACGGTTTCCGCCTGGACGAACAGAAGCCGCAAACCGGTGAATTCACCACCACCTGGCAGCGTTCCGACGAACTGTCGGCAGCGATGGCCAAGCGCCTGAGTTCCGCCGGCGTCAGCACCGACAGCGAAACCCGCGTTCGAGTGCGTATCGAGCCGGGCGTTCAGCGCAACACCAGCGAAATCTACGTGGTCAGCGCCGAGCGTCCTGCCGGCAGCACCGCCGACGTGGCCTTCACCAACCGTTCGGTCAACACTGGCCTGGACGCGGCACTGGTCGACGACATGCTCGCGAGCATGAGCCGCATCTCGGAAAAGGGCGGTTCGGTTTCCATGCTGGCTTCGCGTGATTTCGATACGCCGAGTCGTGTCAGCCTGAGCGAAGACGGCAGCGGCAACCCGGTTCTGAACGTCGGCAATGACCTGGATCGTGCCTGGTCGAGCGTTGGTCGTGCGCTGGAACAGGGCGAATGGCGCGTTGAAGACATCAACCGCAGCCTGGGCCTGTACTACATCAATCTCTCCGAAAAAGCCGAGAAAAAAGACGAGAAGCCTGGCTTCTTCAGCAGCCTGTTCGGCAGCGCGCCGAGCAAGGAAGAAGTTGAAGCCCGTGCCGAGCGTTATCAGGTTCGCCTGAGCAAGGTAGGCGAGAACGTCCAGGTCACCGTCGAGAAAAACATCAACACCGTGGCGCCGGCAGAAGTGGCGCGCAAAGTGTTGAGCGTGATTCAGGACAACCTGGGCTGATCACATGCGTTTTGCCGTTCTCGGCAGCGGTAGCCAAGGGAACGGCACGCTGATAGCCAGCGCTGATACGTATGTGCTGGTGGATTGTGGTTTCTCCTTGCGGGAAACCGAAAAACGCCTGCTGCGCCTGGGTGTGAACCCTGCGCAGTTGAGCGCGATACTCGTGACCCACGAACATGCCGACCACGTGCATGGCGTGGGTTTGCTGTCTCGGCGCTACAATCTGCCTGTCTACCTCAGTCGCGGGACCCTGCGCGGGATGCGCAAACCGATTGAACCGGCTGGCCTTCTGGCTGGCGGCGAGCAACTGCAGATCGGCGCACTGAGCATCGGCGTCATTGCCGTGGCCCACGATGCACAGGAACCGACGCAGTACGTTTTCAGCGACGGTGAGCGGCGCTTTGGCCTGCTGACCGATCTGGGCTCGTATTGCAACAAGGTGCTGGACGGCTATCGGGACCTCGATGCGCTGATGATCGAGTCCAACCATTGCCGTGACATGCTCGCTCGCGGTCACTACCCGTACTTTCTGAAGCAGCGGGTGGGCGGTGAACTGGGACATCTGAACAACCACCAGGCGGCATTCCTGGTGTCTGAGTTGGGCTGGCAAGGCCTGCAACACCTGGTCCTGGCCCATCTGAGCAGCAAGAACAACCTGCCGCAGCTGGCCCGGCAATGTTTTGTCGACACCCTCGGGTGCGACCCGGACTGGCTGCAACTGGCCGATCAAGATTCAGGGCTCGACTGGCGACACATCGCCTAGCCCACCTACTTAGCAAGCGGAGCCCATCATGGAAAAACGTGAAGAACTCTACCGCGGCAAAGCCAAATCGGTTTTCAAGACCGACGACGCTGACCGCTTGATCCTGCTGTTTCGCAACGACACCTCGGCGTTCGACGGCAAACGTATCGAGCAGCTCGACCGCAAAGGCATGGTGAACAACAAGTTCAACGCCTTCATCATGCAGAAACTCGAAGCCGCCGGCGTGCCGACCCAGTTCGACAAACTGCTGGGCGACAACGAATGCCTGGTGAAGAAGCTCGACATGATCCCGGTCGAGTGCGTCGTGCGTAACTACGCCGCCGGCAGCCTGGTCAAGCGCCTGGGCGTCGAAGAAGGCATGAAGCTCAACCCTTACACCTTCGAACTGTTCCTGAAGGACGACGCCAAGGGCGACCCGTTCATCAACGAATCCCACGTCGTGGCCTTCGGTTGGGGCACCGCCGAGCAACTGGTTCGCATGAAAGAACTGTCGCTCAAGGTCAACGAAGTCCTGAGCAAACTGTTCGACGACGCCGGCCTGCTGCTGGTCGACTTCAAACTCGAATTCGGCGTGTTCTCCGACGGTTCTATCGTCCTGGGCGACGAATTCAGCCCGGACGGCTGCCGCCTGTGGGACAAGGCCACCGGCAAGAAAATGGACAAAGACCGCTTCCGCCAGGGCCTCGGTGACGTTATCGAAGCCTACGAAGAAGTCGCCAATCGTCTGGGCGTACCGCTTTAATCGACGCAAGCATCTGATAGCACGGAAAAATTTCGCTTAGGGGGTTCGCTTCCGGCGAAAGTGTTGTTATGATGCGCGCCGTTGGAGAGATGCCAGAGTGGCCGAATGGGACGGATTCGAAATCCGTTGTACCTTCACCGGTACCTAGGGTTCGAATCCCTATCTCTCCGCCATACAAATGAAAGCCCCGTAGATCAAGGTCTACGGGGCTTTTTTGTTTTTCGATTGTACTACTCTGTTGTACTACTGCCTGCTCGTTACTCAGTGTAGAAAATCGGCGAGGCAGTCGAGCCCTGCATGATCTGGATTGAGTGAGTGCAGTCGCTGCGAGCCACGTAACTCTCGCTGCTTCGGGCGATAGCCTTGGCGTTACTGGCGTAGTAAATCCAGTACCACTGCCCCGAATTGTCTTTCTTCTCCCAATAGCATGGATATGTAACGTCTGCCATGTTGGTGTTTCCCTTCGCCCATTATTTAAGTCCGTAAGGTTAGCTGGGGTCGGGGGGATGGCAAGGTGCTACCACCATTCCTACATGGACGCGTTCAGCTTTCAATGTGGATGCTCGTCACAGCGGGTCACTCGCCAGCAGCATCCCTATCACCCTGCCGTGGCACCCGAATCTCGGCCAGCGTAAGCTCCTACTAACGGTAAGGGTGGATATGAAGCGATGATCAAAGACTACTTGAGGGAAGAATTCGACAGGTTTGTTTCGAAGGTGGCGCAGCTGCATCAGCACAAGGCTCAAGTCAACAAGATATACACCGAGCAACACCAGTCGATCCAGAAGTTTCACGACCAGCTTCCAGACTGGGCGCTTGAATCTCAATACGGGATCAAGCACTACTTTCATTTCAGGTCGCCATCCACCGGCGAAGATCTCTCGCATGATTCCCCGCCATTATCTCTGGAGGATCGGCTTGAGTTAAACGTGCTTCAGAAATTGAAAACTTATCAGTGGCTGCTTGTGGAAGCATACGAAGCCTTTGAAGACTTCCTTGAAAGGGCATACGCATACTGTGGCCTTGCTGGGATTAGCATATGGGTGCGTCCAGTCAATTGGAGTCACGAGGGTTCCAATGACATCAAGCACTACCACCAACTTCCTACACCCAAGGACCGGAAACCGTATGCACAGCTTCAGGCATTCCGGCGGGCATCGAAGCATTTCGAGCGTTATGAATCCGAGAACCCAACAGGGGCGAATTACCGGGTGATACTTGTGCTGATCGAGAAGTTGAGGCACTTCATCGTGCACGATGGAGGTTACTACAGCGACGCCGGTACTCTCGCAGGCAAGGTACAGCGAGAGTTGCCGGGCATGGACATAAAAAGCGTGATGGGGTTCGTGAACTCATTCTTCATACCACACGCCCACAGCCAGATTGTGGACTTGCTGGAATACCCAGCAGAGCCTAAATCGGATAAGCCGTTAGGTACGTTCCATGACCCGATGCTTGGGTTCTTCAGGAACCTCATTGAGTATGGCCTTCTGATTTTCGAAACGATCCAAATGCAGCGTGAAGCCGAAAAGCGATAAGAAGGTGACTTTATGGCGAAAACCACCGCCGCCCGGAGAGACCTTGCATCCGAACTACTCCGAATCTCGCTAGCAGAAATAATGGCCGGGGCGGAAGTCGGCCTGAACACGCCTCAAGGACGCGCAGCTTGAAAACACTATTAGTGGTGGCATGGGTTGGGATTTTCTGTAGCGGATCGGTCGTCGCTGGCTTCACTGGCGGGAATGCTCTGCTCGCACAGTGCCAAGGCGTGCTTCCTTATGTTACTGGCGGCGAAATCAAGGGTGGCCCAACTGTCGCTGAAGGAATGTGCGTAGGGCTCGTTGAAGGGGTTCTGAAAACAATGCAGAGCTTGAATGGCCACCTTCCGAACGAGTTTAAAACATGCTTTCCTGAAAGGTCTGTGTAGTGGTCTAATGAAACCGGACACCCATTTAGGCGAGAATGCTCGCCAGATCGAGGTGTCAGATGACTAAACAACGCCGCTCCTTTACTCCTGAATTCAAGCGCGAGGCTGCCGACCTTGTGCTCAAACAAAACTACAGCTACATCGAAGCCAGCCGTTCACTCGGCATTGGTGAATCGGCATTGCGCCGCTGGGTTGACCAGATTCAGAAAGAACATAAAGGCGTCACCCCGCAGAGCAAGGCACTGACTCCGGAACAGCAAAAAATTCAGGAGCTGGAAGCCCGGATTGCTCGGCTTGAGCGAGAGAAATCAATACTAAAAAAGGCTACCGCGCTCTTGATGTCGGAAGATCACGAGCGTTCGCGCTGATTGACCAGTTGAGGGCACATGAGCCGGTTGATTGGCTGTGCAAGGTGTTTGACGTCACTCGCTCGTGTTACTACGCCCAGCGCCTGCGGCGCCGCACGCCGGATGTTGAACGGCTTCGATTGCGTAGTCGCGTCAGTGAGCTGTTCTCGCAAAGTCGCAGCTCTGCGGGCAGTCGCAGCATCCTGTCGCTGATGCGTGAAGACGGTGAGCAACTCGGTCGATTCAAAGTGCGTAGCTTGATGCGCGAGCTTGATTTAGTCAGCAAACAACCCGGCTCCCATGCCTACAAACGAGCAACAGTAGAAAGACTGGATATCCCGAACACATTGAACCGCGAGTTCGACGTGCCAGCGCCCAATCAAGTCTGGTGCGGCGATATCACCTACATTTGGGCGCAAGGAAAGTGGCATTACCTGGCTGTCGTCCTGGATCTTTGTACGCGTCGGATCGTGGGCTGGGCGCTGTCGGAAAAGCCAGACGCTGAGCTGGTGATCAAAGCGCTGGATATGGCTTACGAGCAGCGTGGCAGGCCTTCGGATCTGCTATTCCACTCGGACCAGGGATCGCAATATGCAAGCCGACTCTTTCGCCAGCGGTTGTGGCGATACCGCATGCGCCAGAGCATGAGTCGACGAGGAAACTGCTGGGATAACGCACCGATGGAGCGCGTATTTCGCAGCTTGAAAACAGAATGGATACCGACCGTGGGCTATCGAACTGCGCAGGAAGCACAGCGCGATATCAGCCATTTTTTGATGCATCGCTACAACTGGATTCGGCCTCACCAATTCAACGAGGGGTTGGCACCAGCGCGGGCCGAGGAAAAACTTAACGTCGTGTCCGGGATTAGTTGACCACTACACTGTAACACTAGGCGAGGCAGTACAGGCAGTAGTCGATTACTTGCAGACTACCGAACTCAGGGACACTGATGACGCCACTTTAGCGATGTTTGCCATCCAAGATGCTTACCCGTGCAAGTGACATGGCATTCTCCAGACGAAATCGCAAACCCCGCGTCAGCACTTCCAGCAATTCAATTTCGAAGATCAGGTTCAACGGCGTGATCTTGCCCATGATGCCCAGGTCGCAATCTTTTTCTAAATCCGTCCATAAGGCTGCGGCTGAAACACCGGCAAAAATAGCAACAGAGGCGGTGAGTAATCTGGATCAAGAACGTATGAACGGCCAGCAGCACTCAAGGAAACGAATTTCCCAGAACTTGCGTAGTAGTTCGAGATTAGCTTTCTCTGCTCAAGCACATCAATTGCTCCGTTTACCTGCAAAAGCGTAACGCCTGCAGGGGGCGGAAGCTCATTGACGTTGCAGTCGTTGCCAGCGGTATCGTATTGAGCGATAGCTGTAAGGACCAATTCTTGATGGTCATTAAGGGGGGGGCATTGAGGGGGTTTGCAGCTCCACAACCTTCGTTTCAGCAGCTATCAATTTCCTTCCAGCCGAATTCAGCGACCACACCAAAATCGCCATCAAGAAGAGCGTCAGTAACGGAACGATGATGACTACCCAATGCGGGAGCGCCACATGTTGACCGTTGCGATCAGCTATAAGAAACTCGACCAGCGCCGGGTTTTTGTATGAAGTATTGTGAGTTCGAACATGACTATTGTGAAAAATAAAGCGCGACATAATTAAAAAGTCGGCCTGACTTCGGCTTGTTAAACACTCAATATTACTTTTTTACGCGCTTGGCTTTCGCTTCCGCTGCCTTCTGTACGACAGGGTAATACTCAATGTCTAATCGCCCCATTTTGGGCAGAGGCGTGGAGGCATAGACGCTTTGATTCGGAGCAAACCAATCGGAATCAAAATAGACTTGGACTTCGTTGTTCAAGTCGAACTTCGTGCGCTGGGCCAGACCGCTCAATGCAAAGCCAGCGTCCGAAGGGTCTAAAACAAATTCGCCTGGGTACAGTTTTTCTGTTTTTCGCGTAGTGCCATAGGCAATTCTTACCGCATGGTCATCTTCGAAAACAGCGACTACCAATGCGGGGCGAGCTTTGGGGCCTGGGTTCCCGATGACTTCAGGGAAATGACACCAGACAAAGTCGCCTGGTGCAGGCAGTGGGCGAAAAGGTGTGGTCATTTTTCAATAGAGCCTTTTAGTAATGCGCTCCTCCGGAAGGTCCGTAGCAGGGCTAGCTGCACGAATTGCGGAGACTTGAGCCGGGGTTAGAGGTCCATCGTCTAGCTCGTACTTGGGCAAATAGCGGTCAGCAAATTGCCTCAAGGCGAGGTGGGCGACTTCGGTTTTACTCAAACCGGTCTGATTCATAAGCAACTCGATTGTCGAGATGCTTACCCCTGTTGGCGTGTCCTGTTTGCGTAATCGCAGCAGAAAGCTTTCAGATTTTTCAGTGGTGAGGGTCATGGGGTACTCCAAAGCGTATGTTTCTTGGTAGAGCGTCCGAGCTCTGACTATCCTTCAATCTAGAAGGTGATATAGATTCTATATCTCTCCAGTGAAAAAGCAATCACCCCAAGCCGTGGTACTCAGTCAGCGAGTGGGTGGCAGCATAGGCGCCATGGGAAAGTGACTAACATCACCCCCCATGGCGGTCTGATACCCCGAATGTCCAGGGCACCTATCAGAAAGGCTGGCCGCTATTTTGCGGCTTTCTTGTCCTTCCGATCAGGTCTGGGTGTCACCGCCTTCACCACATCATCAAGCAGCGCTTTACCCATCGCCGTTAAATAGTGCGCGGCCCAGGCATGACGGTCGGTGTCTCTTACGTAGGCGGCGTCTTCCGTGAACGCCTTGGCCAGGAACAGAAAATCAGAGGCCTGTGCCAATGCATCACTCACAGGCACTCCAGCGCTGACGTGGAACATCGCTTTGCCTGAACAGTAGATGGGGGTGAAGCCGATGGTTTTTGCTTCTGCTGATTCGGTCATTTGCCACCTCCAGTGACGGAGATGCAGCGGGATCGACAGTGAGAATTGAGGTGAGGGAAGCGCAGAAATTTGTACGGGTTTACAGTGTGCATTGTCTACTCCTTGACGTTAGGAGCTGCCGTTTTCGTTACCAAGCGAATGGGTGGCAGCTGCGCGCAGGTTGGTAAACCGGGAGTCAAGGAGACCGGCACGCCCGAAGGCGTCCCACGCACAGCCGCCATAGCACAAGATTACTGGTGAAAAAACCAGCATTGTGATGGGGACGCTGTTGCGTAACTCGTCGGGTTACCAAGCCCGGTCGCTGAATGTGCAGCGACGTCTGGAGAGTATCCCGCCGAAGATATGGCCAACAAGGCGGCAACCTGCCCAAAAGCACAGCAAGCGTACCCCCTTACGCAACTCTCGGATTTTGCCTACAACTTCAGCGAGAGTCACCCGGATATTCTGGCGCCGGCTCCACTCTGACAAAGACGCGAAGCCTTACCAAAGTTCGTGATGCTCGGATTTTCCTTAAACAAGCAGTAGTCCCGCCGTGAACGTCATGAATTACCAAGGCTACGCCGCCCGAATCTGGATACATGCGAGAAAAAAAGGCGCATCCCGCCCATTAGCTATCATGCAATAAAGAGCGAAATCACCGGATAGCGGGGAAGAGCATGAATAGATGGCGGCGGCTTTGGTTGATTATCAAGCTGATTGCAGCCTTGGCGGCCTGTGTGGCCGTCGCTGTTCAGGCTTTTCTCTACATGCTGGACAGCTCCGACGCCGTGCAAATTCATCCATTGAGCATTTTGGTTGTCGGGCTGATTTTTGGCTTCATTACTTTTGGACTTCTCTCATTGATTGAGAGGGGTGTGTTGCGACTGGTGGCCCCGATTATTTCCAGACCTCAAGCAGAACCTGAAGACGATGCCGGTGCAATGCCGGAACGGCCACTGACCTTTTCAACCGAAGACCCCACTCATCAGAGAAACCTGTGACCTTGCGCTGGCAGCTTTCGCAAGAGCCCGTGGACGGATCTCACAGGCGTAATTTCGGGCTGACACAAACGAGAGAATCGTCCTACTTCGCACGCGGATACGTCCGAGATTGATCGAAGGTATATTCGTTTTTCAGCGAAGGCATCCTTAATGACTTCGCGGTCGAGCAGGTGGCTGGACGTTACGCACCATCTTCTGGTTGATCGGTTAATCGATGATTTATTCCCTCAAGGAGGAGGTAGCGATGTACAGCAGCAGTGAAGATGGTTTTCAGAGTAATGATCAGACCGGGGTGTCACGAGGCAAGCCAGTGCCTGGGGATCTTCATCTGGATACCGGGCGGTTGGCCAACATTTTCAAAGCGCGAATAAAGAATACCGGGTGCCCGTTCTGTGAGCATGATGAGTGGGAGTTACCACTCCAGGCCGGGGCGACGGGTGTCGGGTTGCCTTGGGCGTGTGGCAAAGAGTATTTCCGCTCCGGCACGCCGGCGGTGATGCTTAATTGCAAGTACTGCGGATTTATTCGCCTGCATTCGCTCAATGTGCTGGCAGATATCGTCGTCGAAGACAGCAGCAAAACCGTAGCGCTGGAGGTCTGCGATGAGTGAACCTTTTGTGCTGGTAAACCTTGATGAGCATTACCCCGACCGCTTCCCGAGCAACAAAAGAAGTGGCACTGACGAGAATGGACGAAGACCATCAGGTCCTCCAGGAGAAAACCCATTGGAACCGCGAGTATCTAAACTTGAGACGCATATCGAATACGTCCGACGTGACATTGGTGACCTTCGCGTGGAGTTTCGTGAGCACCGTCAAGAGGCTCGAACGGATTTTCGGGAGCACCGCAAAGACGCTCGAACGGATTTTCGTTTACTGTTCGGCGCGTTGATCACCACGGCGCTGGGCTTGGCAGCCATGATGGGAAAAGGGTTCGGTTGGTTGTAAATGAGCGAGTAAAAAGAAAAACCGGCTAAACGCCGGTTTTTTCGTGCAATTTGCCGACACCCTGATTTTTCTCCGCTCTGAGGTCGCCAGCCCCTCAAAACGAAGGCGGCGTAATCACCCAGATCACCACCGCGTCCACCTCACCAGGATTGCCATACCGATGCGGCTCCTGGCTCGAAAAGCTGAAACTGTCCCCTTCATTCAGCTGGAAATAACGCTCCCCCACCCACAGCTCAAAACTCCCCGACAGCAAATACCCAGCCTCTTCCCCTTCATGGCTGTAACTCTGCTGACTGTAAGTCCCGGGCGGAAACCGTGAGTGCAGCATTTCCAACTGCCGATTCGGCTGCGGCGTCAGCAGCTGGTCCACAATCCCGTCCTCATAATGCACGCTCATCCGGGTGTTCTTGCGCACCACAACGCCGTTATCTTCAGGCGCTGTATTGCCCTCGCTGGCAAAGAACCATTGGATGGTCACACCCAAACTGCGGGCGATATTGAACAGCGCAGGAATCGACGGATAAGCCAGATTCCGTTCCAGCTGGCTGATATACCCCGCCGTCAGCTCGCTCATCTGCGCCAGTTCCGCCAGGGTCATGCACCGACGTTTACGCAACCCACGAATCCGTGTGCCGAGAAAATGCGGTTCTGCCGTGGCGCTGTCCTGTGTGGGCGCGCTGCTGGCAGGCGGCATCTTGCTGCTGTTGCTCATGGCGTGCTCCAAACCGGGGTGTGTAAAAGCCCCGGAGTATAAAACAGCCTCAAAGCGCCCAGGCGACTTTCAAACCTTCGTAGATGGCTTCTTCGGCGGTGCGCGGGGCGAGGCAGTCGCCGATGCGACGAAATTCCACCAGACCTTGCAGCTCGGCGCCGAGGGTGTCGACGGGTTGATGGCCCTGGCAGAGCACCAGTGTGTCGATGTTTTCGAAGAGCATCGGTTCGCCGCTGGCGGTGTGTTGCAGGTAGACGGTGTTGTCGTCGCAGCCGTAGAGGCGGGCGTAGGGGGTGATCGGGATGCCGAGTTTGTGCAGTTCGCCGGCCAGTTGATCGCGCACGTACAGCGGCAGGTTTTCCCCGCAATGGGTGCCGTTGACGGCGAGTTGCACCTGGTGCCCGGCGCGTACCAGACGTTCGGCGATGCCGGGGCCGATCCAGTCGGCGCGCCAATCGACGACCACCACGGAACGACCGATTTGCACCTCCTCGCGCAGCACTTGCCAGGCGTCTACGACCTGCAGTTCGCCGCCTCGCTCGAAGTTCGGCCAATACGGTTCGGCGCCGGTAGCAACGATCACCATGTCCGGCCGCTCGCGTTCGACCAGCGTCCGGTCCACGCGGGTATTGCGCACAACGCGCACCCCGGCCAGCTCCATTTCGCGTTGCAGGTTGGTGCTGGCGCCGCCGAATTCGGCACGCCGGGGCAGCAGTTGCGCCAGCAAGACCTGGCCGCCGAGTTGCGAACTGGCTTCGTAGAGTGTCACGTCATGGCCGCGCTGGGCGGCCACGGCGGCGGCTTTCATCCCGGCCGGTCCGCCGCCGGCGATCATGATGCGCTTGCGTTGGGCGGCTGGTTGTCGCTGGCCGAAGATCAGTTCACGCCCGGTTTCCGGGTGCTGGATGCAGGAAATCGGCAGGCCTTTGTGGAAGTGGCCGATGCAGGCCTGGTTGCAGGCGATGCAGGCGCGCACGTCTTCGACATGGCCAGTGTCGGTTTTGTTGGGCATTTGCGGGTCGCAGATCAGGGCGCGGGTCATGCCACAGACGTCGGCTTGCCCGCGAGCCAGAATCAGCTCGGCTTCTTGCGGTTGGTTGATGCGCCCGGTGACGAACAGTGGAATCGACAACCCGGCCTTGAACGTTCCGGCTTCCTTGGCCAGGTACGCGGCTTCGATCGCCATCGGCGGCACGATGTGCACGGCGCCGCCCAACGAAGCCGAGGTGCCGGCGACGATGTGCACGTAGTCCAGAATTGGTTGCAGGGATTGCACGGCGGCCAGGGATTCGTCCTCGGTCAGCCCCTCGGGATCGCGTTCATCGGCGGAAATGCGCAGGCCGACGATGAAGTGCTCATCGGTGTTGGCGCGCACCGCCGCGATCACTTCACGCAGGAAACGCAACCGCTGTTCCAGCTCGCCGTTATAGCCATCGGTGCGACGGTTGACCCTGGGGTTGAGGAATTGCGCCGGCAGGTAGCCATGGCTGGCGACCACTTCCACACCGTCGATTCCGGCCTGGTACAGACGTCGGGCAGCGGCACCGTAACCGGCGACGATCTCGTCGATCATCGCTTGATCCAGCGCACGCGGCATCACCCGGAAACGCTCGTTGGGCACCGCTGACGGCGAGTAGGCGACGGCCAGCAAGCCATCGCTGGACTCCATGATTTCCCGACCTGGATGGAAGATCTGCGACAGCACCACGGTGCCGTGCGCATGGCAACGTTCAGCGATCGTCCGATAGCCCTCGATGCAAGCGTCGTCAGTGGCCATCAGCACATGGGAGGTGTACCGCGCGCTGTCATGCACCCCGGCCACTTGCAACACGATCAGTCCGACGCCACCTTCGGCCCGAGCGGTGTGGTAAGCGATCAGTTGCTCGTTGACCAGGTTGTCGGTGGGCATCGAGGTGTCGTGACCGCTGGACATGATGCGGTTCTTCAGGCGTTTGCCACGCAGCTGCAAGGGTTCGAACAGGTGTGCAAAAGCGGGGGACGAGGTCGGCATGGGACGGTTACTCCAGGCAGGCTGCAGCCGAAAGGCCGGCTTTTCGGTGTTGTTATTATTTGCCTATAGAAATTTACCTGTAGTAAAAAATCAACTTGTTTTTTTACTGCGCCTCGCAGTAGATTCGTCTGGCGCCCGCACCTGGGGCGAACCTCACAACAATAAAAAAGGGCCACGCCGACGTTAAGTCGAGTGGCACCGGCAAGAGGAACCACTGATGAAATCGAATACGCTCAAGCACGGTTTTTATCCCTTGTTGCTGTCCTTGGCCGTCAGCCTTGGCAGCGCTCAGGCAGCACCGGACATGGTGGTGGTGGGTTACGGCGGCGCCGGCCAGAAAGCCCAGGATGTGGCGTTCTTCCAGCCGTTCAGCATTGCGGATCGCAGCAAGCTGATTCAAAGCGAATACAACGGTGAGATGGCCCGGATCAAAGTGATGGTCGACACCGGCAACGCCGATTGGGACGTGGTGCAGATAGAAGGCCCCGACCTGATGCGCGGTTGCGATGAAGGAATGTATGAAAAACTCGACTGGAAAACCCTCGGTCGCGTCGAACAATTGATTCCCGACGCCGCGCAGCCGTGCGGTTCGGCAGCGCTGGTGTGGAGCGTGGCGATTGCCTACGACACGCAGAAGCTGGCGCAGGCTCCGACGTCGTGGGCCGACTTCTGGGATGTGCAGAAAACCCCCGGCAAACGCGGGCTGCGCAAGCGTGCTGTGTATAACCTGGAGTTCGCGTTGCTGGCCGACGGCGTGAAAGTCGAAGACGTTTATTCAGTGTTGAACACGCCGCAAGGTGTCGACCGGGCCTTCGCCAAGCTCACCGAGCTCAAACCCTACATCCAGTGGTGGGAAGCCGGCGCGCAACCGGCGCAATGGCTGACGGCCGGGGATGTGGTGATGACCTCGACGTACAGCGGACGTGTGGCCGCAGCCGCGCAAAACGGCAGTCACCTGGGGCTGGTGTGGCCGGGCAGTCTGTATGGCATGGATTACTGGGCGATCATCAAAGGCTCGAAACATGTCGATCAGGCCAAGCGCTTTATCGCGTTCGCCAATCAGCCGGACGCGCAGGTCAAGTATGTCGAGCAGATCCCTTACGGCCCGACCAATACGCAAGCGGCAGCCAGACTCGACGGCAAACTCGCGCAATGGGTACCCACGGCGCCGCAAAACTTGAAAGGCGCGCTGTCGATGGACGTGGCGTTCTGGGTCGATCACGGCGAAGAACTCGAAGAGCGTTTTAATGCCTGGGCCAGCAAGTAGCCGCTGGCGGCTGGACGTTTCACCGCGTCCGGCCTTACTGTTTTGCGCAGTCGATCACCCTGGAGACCCACAACAATGAACGAGATCGCCCACCCACTGCGCAGCACGACGGAACAGCATCTGCGCGAGGAACTGGCCGCCTGTTATCGATTGATCGCGCACTTTCGCATGACCGATCTGATCTTTACCCACATCTCGGTGCGACTGCCGGGGCCTGAGCATCACTTCCTGATCAATCCATACGGGCTGATGTTCGATGAGATCACCGCGTCGAATCTGGTGAAGATCGGCCTTGATGGCCGGGCCGTGGAGCCGTCGCCGTATCCCGTGAATCCGGCAGGTTTTGTGATTCACAGCGCCATTCATGGTGCCCGTGACGATGCGCAGTGCGTGCTGCACACCCACACCCGATCCGGCTGCGCGGTCGCGGCGTTGAAGTGCGGGTTGTTGCCGGTGAATCAGATCTCCATGGAGTTCTACGGGCGGGTGGCCTATCACGACTATGAAGGCGTGGCGCTGGACATGAGCGAACAGCAGCGCCTGGTGCAGGACCTTGGCGACAAGCCGGTGCTGATGCTGCGTAATCACGGTTTGCTGACCGTTGGCCAGACCGTGGGGCAGGCCTTCTTGCGCATGTACTACCTGGAAAAAGCCTGTGAAATCCAGCTCGCTGCGCAAGCTGCCGGTGAGTTGGTCTTGCCGCCGAGCGAGGTGTGCGAACACACCGAACGTCAGTTCAATGATCCTGGCCGGCCGCTGGACGAAGGGGAGTTGAGCGACCCGGATGCCATGCAGTTGGCCTGGGCCGCGCTGTTGCGATTGCTTGAGCGGGTGGCGCCGGGTTATCGCGACTGACTGGAGACTTGCCACGCTCTTGCTGTACAGTCGTTCAGCCCGCGGCTTTCACCGCCGCGCCCTAATGATTGATCCACGGAGAGTGTCGCGCATGAGTCAGGAAGCCCGTTTTTCCCGCATGGAGCCGGAGTTGCGCAAGGCCAACCTGATCGAAGCCACGCTGGTTTGCCTCAAGCGCCACGGCTTTCAGGGCGCATCGATCCGCAAGATTTCCGCCGAGGCCGGCGTCTCGGTCGGGTTGATCAGCCATCATTATTCCGGCAAGGACGAATTGGTGGCCGAGGCCTACCGGGCGATTACTGGCAGGGTCATGGGGTTGCTGCGCGACGCCATGGAACACGCGGCACCCAGCGCTCGGGAACGCTTGTCGGCGTTTTTTCGCGGCTCGTTTTCAGCCGAATTGCTCGACCCGCAATTGATTGATGCCTGGCTGGCATTCTGGGGGGCTGTACGCACGGCGGAATCAATCAACCTCGCGCACGAGCATTCCTACGGCGAGTATCGCGGCATCTTGCGTAAAGTCCTGACCGAATTGGCGCAGGAGGAGGGCTGGGAACACTTCGATGCCGACCTGGCCGCCATCAGCCTTAGCGCGTTGCTTGATGGTTTGTGGCTGGAGTCGGGACTCAACCCGGGCACCTTTACCCCGGAGCAAGGCATTCAGATTTGCGAAGCCTGGGTCGACGGCTTGCAGGCCGGCGGTCGTCAACGGTTTTGCGTTCAGACGACGGGCTGTTGATCGGTCGTTCAGCTGCCGATACTCTCTGGCGCCAAGGCAACAAAACACTCTAATAAGAAACACGCCTTCGGGCATACGCGGGACACCTAGCGATGACTCCTCGGGTACTGATCGTCGATGACGATCCGCTGATTCGCGAACTGCTGCATGCCTACCTGTCCCAGGAAGGTTATGACGTGCATTGCGCCGCCACCGCGGAGCTGGCCGAAACCTTTCTGGCGAGCCAGACGGTGGATCTGGTGATGCTCGATATCCGCTTGCCGGGCAAGGACGGGCTGACCCTGACCCGGGAGCTGCGGGTCCGTTCGGAAGTCGGGATCATTCTGATCACCGGGCGCAACGATGAAATCGATCGCATCGTCGGCCTCGAATGCGGCGCCGACGACTACGTGATCAAACCCCTCAACCCACGCGAGCTGGTGTCCCGGGCGAAAAACCTGATACGCCGGGTTCGCCACGCGCAGGCGCCCCAGCCGGTGGCGGCCATTGCAAAACCGGTCAAGCAATTCGCCGACTGGGCGCTGGACACCGATCGCCGACGGCTGATCGACGCCACTGGCAGCGAAACCCTGCTGACCCACGGCGAATACCAGCTGCTCAGCGTGTTCCTGCGCAACAGCGGCCACACGTTGAGCCGCGATCAGTTGATGGACCAGATCCGCAACCGCGAGTGGGTGCCCAATGATCGTTCCATCGACGTGTTGGTCGGACGTTTGCGGCGCAAGTTGCACGACGACCCGGCCGAGCCGCAGTTGATCATTACCATCCACGGTGCCGGTTACCTGTTCACCGCCAGCGTAGCGGCCTGACTCTTATGTGGCGGCTGTTTGCGCTGCTGCTGGGGGTGGTCGCCCACAGCACAATGGCGGCGGAAAAGATTCGCTATTGCGACTATCCGGTCTACCCGCCGATCTCCTGGAGTGACGGCAAGCAGGTGCGCGGCCTGGCCCCGAGCGTGGTGAAAAACCTCTTCGAGAAACTCGGCTATGAAGTCGACATCATCGTGCTCGGCAACTGGAAGCGCTGCCTGCTCGACGCCGCTGAAGGCCGGGTCGATGTGGTGTTGGCCTACAACACCGCACAACGTGAGCAGAGCATGATGTTTTCCACGGTGCCGGTGTTGCGTGAAGAGGTCGCACTGTTCATCAACCGCCAGCGTCCGGTGAAATTCGAGCGTCTGGAGGACCTGGCCCATTACCGTGGCGGGCTGCTGTTCGGTGAAAGTTATGGCGTGGAATTCGACCGCTTGGTCGCACAGCACCAAAACATCGAGTGGGTCTCTGACAGCCGCCAGAACTTCGGAAAACTGATTCGCGGGCGCATCGACTTCATCACCTCGGAGCGACGCACCGGCGAGCTTTACGTCGAGAACCTGCCGGGCGCACAAGACATCGTCGCCTTGCCGACCTCCTTGAGCGTTGACTACCTGCGGATTGCGGTATCACGCCGTTCACCACTGGCCAGCCGCATGCCGGACATCGATGCGCAACTCAAACGCATGGTCGATGCCGGGGAGGTCGAGCGTTTGCTCGACGAAAGCGAAGTCACGTACCGTGACATGATCAACCTGCCGGCGAATTCGAAATGATCGGCGCACGGCCCGGGGGGCTGTTGCGGCGTCTGCTGTTGTTCATTCTGTTGTTCAGCCTGTGCTTCACCGTCCTGGCGAGCACCGTGCAGTTGTACTTCGAATACCGCCGCGAGATGCGCGAGATCGATTCGCGCATGGAGCTGATTCGCGCCGGGTATCTGGCCAGTCTGGAGCGCAGTCTCTGGGACTTGAACCAGGAACAATTGAATGTGCAGTTACGCGGCCTGGTGGATTTCTCCGACGTGGCACGGGTGCATCTGATCAGCCCTGATTTCGATCTGCTGCATGGCAACGCGGAGCCGGTCGGGCCGTTGCGCATTGAGCGTTTTCAATTGGACTATCAACCGCCGTCCGGGCCGTTGCGGCATCTGGGCCAGTTGGAGGTCAGCACCGATCTGGGCGCCGTGCACCAGCGTTTGTATGCCACCGGTTTGACCAGCCTGTTATGGATGAGCGTGTTCTTATGCGGGCTGGCGGTGGCGCTGTCGGGGCTGTTTTACCGCTTGGTCACGCGGCACCTGCAAGTCATGGCCGAGTTCGCCCGGCGCGTTGCCGCTGGTGACTGGCACGACCCCTTGCAGCTGGACAAGCGCCGTGGCGCCGACGAGGACGAAATCGACACCGTGGCCCATGCGCTGGACGACATGCGCCGGGCAATCCTCAGTGACATTGACCGCCGGGAAACCGATCGACTGGCCCTGCAAGACAACCGCGATGAACTGCTGCGAAGGGTTGAGCGCCGCACCGCCAGCCTGATGCGTGCCAAGGATGAGGCCGAAGCGGCCAACCTTGCGAAATCACGGTTCCTGGCGACCATGAGCCACGAACTGCGCACGCCGCTCAACGGCATCCTTGGCATGGCCGAATTGCTGCGTGACGCCCACTTGGATGAGCGCAACGGCAAACGTCTGGATGCGTTGTACAAGGCGGGCGAAGGGTTGTTGTCGATTCTCAATGAAGTGCTGTATTTCGCTCGATTGGAGGAGGGCGTCAGCCACCCGGAACCGGTCGACTTTTCCCTCCAGCGGTTGCTCGACGAGGTGCTGACGCTGCTGGAACCGCGCGCGCTGAGCAACGACACGACGCTGCACTGCCGGATGGATCCGCAAGTCGCGGGTCGCCATCGCGGCGCCGAACAATTCTTGCGTCAGGTATTGAGCAACTTGCTGGCCAACGCGATCAAGTTCACCGAAGGTGGAGAGGTCAGAGTCGAGGTCGTGCTGCTGGCTCCCAACCCGCAACAGACCGGGCAACGGCTGCGCCTGAGCGTGACGGACAACGGCATCGGCATTGCGCCGGCGGTGCAGGATAAGATTTTCGAGCGCTTCACGCAGGCCAGCGAGGAGGTGGCGCAACGTTTCGGCGGAACCGGTCTCGGATTGGCCATTTGCAAACATCTGGTGGAGCAGTTGGGCGGGCAGATCGGTGTTGAAAGCCAGGTCGGGCAGGGCAGCTGTTTCTGGTTTGAAGTGACGTTGCAACCGTCGACCGGCACCCCCGAGGTAGCGTCAAGCCGCGAACCCGGCAAGTCGCTGAAGATTCTGGTGGTCGAGGACGTGGCGCTGAACCGTGAAGTGGTCAGCGGCTTGCTGCAACGGGACGGGCATCAGGTCTGGCTCGCCGAAGACGGCGAGCAGGCGCTGATGCAATGCGCCGGGCAGACGTTCGATTTGATCCTGCTCGACGTGCACCTGCCGGGCATCAGTGGCGTCGAGTTGTGCACATTGATTCGCGGCACCGAAGGCCCGAACCGCCGATGCCGAATCTTCGCCCTGACCGCCAGTGTGCAACCGGCGCTGGTGCGCGGTTATCTGGATGCCGGGATGGACGGCATTCTCGCCAAACCTCTGAAACTCGACAATCTGCGTCAGGCCCTGGCCGGGCATCCACCCATACCCACGCCGCAGCCTGTTGACGAGGCAATGGATTGGCCGCTGCTGGACACCCACCGCACCTTGCTCGGTGAACAGAAACTCCAGGGACTGCTGGCGGTGTTGCGCGATTCGATCAGCCAGCATCGCGAAGCGCTCACGGAAGCGATCGAGGCCGACGATTGCACCGAAGTCGCTCACCTGGCGCATCGCCTGGCCGGCAGCAGCGATTCATTGGGCTTTCGTGCATTGGCCACTGTGCTGCGCGCGCTGGAAGAGGCTGCGCTGCTCAACGACGAATCAAGGTTGCGGATATTGGCACCGCAGGTTCACGCGCACTTGCAGCATTCGCAACAGACGCTGACCGACCTGCTGCACCCCTGACATACAAGTTCGTTACGACTTTTTACAACTTCGAGCGTTAAGGTCAACGGGAGCTTACATGGCCTTCCAATAATCGAGATAACCGCCACAGCGCGGTCTTCGAAGCTTATTGGAGATAATAATAATGAACCGCCGTAAAGCTGATCCCTCCTCGCGCCACGCGCACCTTGCTGATGGGGTGCGGACATGAGCGAATCTATCGAACGTAATGGCATCCACCTGACCCGCGCTTTAAAAAGCCGACACATTTTCATGTTGTCCCTGGGGGGCGTGATCGGCACGGGGTTGTTTATGGGCTCCGGAGTGACGATCAATCAGGGCGGGCCGGTGGGGGCGATTCTCGCTTACCTGGTCGCCGGTTTCCTGATGTACCTGGTGATGGTGTGCCTGGGCGAATTGTCCGTGCAAATGCCGGTGTCCGGCTCGTTTCAAACCCACGCGACCAAGTTCATCGGGCCGGCCACCGGCTTCATGATCGGCTGGGTGTACTGGATGAGTTGGGCGACCACCGTGGGCCTGGAGTTCACGGCGGCAGGCATGCTGATGGAACGCTGGTTTCCAACCATTCCGATCTGGTACTGGTCGGCGCTGTTCGTGGTGGTGCTGTTCGGCCTGAATGCGTTGGCCACACGCGCTTTTGGTGAAGCGGAATACTGGTTTTCCGGGATCAAGGTCGCGGCGATCCTCGGGTTTATTGTGGTCGGCGTGCTGGTGATTTTCGGCGCGATCCCACTGACCAGCGGTGCACCGGCACCGATGATGACCAACCTGATCGGCGATTCGCTGTTCCCCAACGGTTTGTCGGCGGTATTCGCAGTGATGATGACTGTGGTTTACGCCTTCCAGGGCTGCGAGATCATGGGCGTGGCCGCCGGCGAAACCGATCAGCCGGAAAAAAGCATCCCGCGCGCCGTGCGCAACGTGGTGTTTCGCGTGTTGATTTTCTATGTGCTGGCGATCGTGGTGCTGTCGGCAATCGTGCCGTGGCAGCAGGCCGGGTTGATGGAAAGTCCGTTCGTTCAAGTGTTCGACATGGTCGGCATTCCTTATGCGGCTGACTTGATGAACTTTGTGATTCTTACGGCGATTCTGTCGGTGGGTAACTCGGGCCTGTATGCCTCTACGCGCATTCTGTGGGCGATGTCCAAGACCGGCATGGCGCCGAAAAGCCTGTCGCCGTTGAGCAAGCGCGGCGTGCCGTTGCGGGCGCTGAGCATCACCTTGTGCTTCGCGCTGGTGTCGTTGATGACCAGCTTCGTCGCGGCGGACACGCTGTTCATGGTGTTGATGGCGGTGAGCGGCATGTCGGGCACGGTGACCTGGATCGTGATCGCGCTGGCGCAGTACAAATTCCGCAAGGCTTACCTGCGCGATGGCGGCAAGCTCAGCGACTTGAAATACCGCGCGCCGTGGTTCCCGCTGTTGCCGCTGACATGCATTGCGTTGTGCTGTTCGCTGTTCGTGTTCCTGGCATTGGATGAAACGCAGCGCCCTTCGCTGTATTGGGGCTTCGGGTTTATCGCGGTGTGCTACGCCGCGTACTTCCTGACTCAACGCAAGCGCCAGGCGGTGCTGGCACCGAGCTTGCCGACGGCGTAGCGGTACACGCCAAGACAAAACCCTATGGGAGCAAGCCGTGGCGAGAGGATCAATCCCCTCGCCACGGCTTGCTCCCATCGTTGTTTTTGGTGGGTTACGCGCTGTAGGCAGTTGTTCAAAGTTGTAACAGCGCAGTCGTCGCATGGCTGGATGTCAGAACTTAAACCAATAAAATCAACTACTTACTAAGTAATCGCGGCTGTTACAGCCCGTTCTTCAGCCAATTGCCGTCTTACTGAACACTCGTTTAGTATGGCCCTAAGTCGCACCACCTCACGCCAAACACAATAATTCGAGGATTCGCATGACTACTCACATTTCTCTGCTGTGCCAAGTAAAAGCCGGCGTGGCCTGGATCACCCTCGATCGCCCCGATCAGCGTAATGCGCTGGACATTCCGACCCTGAAAAACCTGCACGCCGTGCTCGATGAGTTCAACGCCGATCCCTCCGTTCGGGTCGTGGTGCTGACCGGCAGCGGCCGCAGTTTCTGTTCCGGCGCGGATCTCGCCGAGTGGGCCGATGCCGAAGCCCGTGGCGCCCTCGAAAGCTACGGCTGGACCGAAACCGCCCATGCATTAATGAGCCGTTTGTACAGCCTGGAAAAACCGACCATCGCCGCCATCAACGGCACCGCCGTCGGCGCCGGGATGGACCTGACGCTGTGCTGCGACCTGCGCATCGCCGCGCAATCGGCGCGCTTCAAGGCCGGCTACACCAGCATGGCCTACTCGCCGGACGCCGGTGCCAGCTGGCATCTGCCGCGCCTGATCGGCACCGAACAAGCCAAGCGCCTGCTGTTCCTCGACGAGTTGTGGGGCGCCGACCGTGCCTTGGCCGCCGGTCTCGTCGGCGAAGTCTGCGCCGATGAACAACTGCACGACGTGACCACCGAATTGGCCACGCGCCTGGCCAACGGTCCGACGTTCGCTTTCGCCCAGACCAAAAAACTCATGCGCGAAGGCGCCCAGCGCAGCCTGCCGGAGCAACTGCAAGCCGAGCTCGCCGCCGGCCTGCTTTGCGGTCGCAGCAAAGACGGCGCCGAAGCCTTGCGCGCCGCCATCGAAAAACGCCCGGCACACTTCAGCGGCCAATAGGCCCGATGACTGGCCTCGTACACCTACTCAGCACATGAACAACAGGTAGCCCCATGAATTTCCAACTGACCCAAGAACAAGACATGTTGGTGGACGCGGTACGCAGCTTTGTCGCCAAGGAACTGCTGCCTCATGAGGAAGCGGTCGACCGCGCCGACGAAGTCTCCCCGGAGCTGGCGGCACAGATCCGTGGCAAGGCGATTGCGGCAGGTTTCTATGCCTTCAACATGCCCGAAGAAGTGGGCGGTGGTGGCCTCGATTACCTGTCCCAGGCGCTGATCGAGCGTGAACTGTCCAAGGTTTCGTGGGCGCTGCATGTGTTTGTCGCGCGGCCGTCGAAAATCCTCATGGCCTGCACCGGCGAGCAGATCAACGACTACCTGCTGCCGTGCATCCAGGGCGAGAAAATCGATTGCTTCGCGCTGACCGAGCCGGGTGCCGGTTCCGACGCCAACGCGATCAAGACCCGTGCCGTGCGCGACGGCGATGACTTCATTCTCAACGGCAGCAAGCACTTCATCAGCCACGCCGGTCACGCCGATTTCGCCATCGTTTTCGCGGTCACCGACACCTACGAACACAACGGCAAACAGCGCAACGCCGTGACGTCGTTCCTGGTCGACCGCGACACGCCGGGCATGACCATTCGCCGGGGTCCCAAGTGCGTGAGCAACCGCGGTTATCACACCTTTGAAATGTTCTTCGACGACTGCCGCGTCCCCGCCAATAAAGTGCTGGGGGAAGTGGGCAAGGGCTGGGACGTGGCCAACGCCTGGCTCACGGCCGGACGGGTGATGGTCGCCGCCAACTGCGTCGGCCAGGCGCAACGCGCGCTCGACGTGTCGCTGCAATGGGCCGCCGACCGCAAGCAGTTCGGCCAGCCGATCGGCACCTACCAGGGCATCTCGTTCAAGCTCGCCGACATGGTCACGCAGATCCGCGCCGCCGAACTGCTGACCTTGCACACCGCCTGGAAAATGGACCAGGGCACCATGACCGACGGCGAGGCCGGCATGGCCAAGTTGTTTGCCAGTGAAGTGCTCGGCAAGGTCGCCGATGAGGCGGTGCAGATTTTTGGCGGCATGGGCCTGATGGACGAATGCCCGGTGGAACGCATCTGGCGCAACGCGCGGATCGAGCGCGTCTGGGAAGGCACCTCGGAGATCCAGCGCCACATCATTTCCCGCGAATTGCTGCGGCCACTGTTGCGCTGACCGGTCGGGAGAATGGCTATGTCGCAAACGATTCGTGACAACCTCAAACGCATGCTCGCACCGCGCCACCTGGCGTTTATCGGTGGCCGCAGCATGGCCCGCGCGCTCAAGCGCTGCGCCGACGGCGGTTACCTTGGCGAGATGTGGCTGGTCAATCCGCAGCACGACAGCCTTGAAGGCGTGCCGTGTGTGCGCCGTATTGCCGATCTGCCGTGCGGCCCGGACGCGGTGTTCATCGCGACCAACCGCGAGCTGACCCTGACCTGCGTTGCCGAACTGGCCGCCAAGGGCGCAGGCGGGGCGATCTGCTACGCCTCCGGGTTCGCCGAAACCGGTGCCGAGGGCCAGGCTTTGCAGCAACAATTGCTCAAAGCCGCCGGCCACATGGCCTTGCTCGGCCCCAACTGTTACGGCCTGCTCGACTACTTGCACAGCTCCGCGCTGTGGCCGGTGGCCCATGGCGGAAAACCGGTGGAGAAGGGCGTCGCCGTCCTGACCCAAAGCGGTAACTTTGCCTACAACCTGTCCATGAGTGACCGCTCGCTACCAGTGGCCTACATGGCGTCGGTCGGCAATCAGGCGCAACTGGGCATCGCCGAATTGATGGACGTGTTGCTCGATGAGCCGCGCGTTACCGCCATCGGCTTGCACCTCGAAGGCCTGAAAAACGTCCCGGGTTTCGCCCGCGCGGCCCACAAGGCATTAGAGAAGGGCATTCCGATCATCGCCTTGAAAACCGGCGTGTCGCAGATCGGTGCCGAGCTGGCGCTGAGTCACACAAGCTCCCTGTCCGGTTCCGATGCGCTGTACGACAGTCTGTTTGCGCGCCTCGGCGTGATCCGCGTCAGCGGCCCGGTGAGTTTCGTCGAAACCTTGAAAGCGGCGGCGTGCGGCAAGTTGCCGGCGGGCAACAGCCTGATCGCACTGGCCTGTTCGGGAGGCGATGCCGGGCTGATCGCCGACTACGCCGAGCGCAACGAGCTGAGCTTGCCGAAACTCGACGAAGGTCAGCGCGATGAGCTGGCGCAAGTGCTGCCGAGCTACGCCAATCTGGTCAATCCGCTGGATTTCACCACGGCGATCTGGGGCGACGGCGAAGCCTTGAACCACATGCTCGACAGCGCCCTGCGCACCGAAGCCGATGCGGCGATGCTGGTGCTCGATTACCCGGCCGAATTTACCGGCGAACGCAAGGAATGCGACCTGCTGCTGGAGCTGTTCTGTGCAGCGCTGATCCGCCACGGCAAGACCGGTTTTGTCACCTCGGCTTTCCCGGAATTGCTGCCGGCCCACGCTCGCGAACGTCTGCATACCCAAGGCGTGGCGGCGTTGCAAGGCGTCGAAGACGGGCTGGCCGCGTGGGGGCGGATTGCTGGCTATCAACGCAACCGTCAGGCGCTGCTGGCGCTCGGTGAATCAGTGCTGGTGCCGCACTGCCCTCAGGCGCTGGAAGGCGAAGGTCGCTTGCTCAATGAATGGGATTCGAAAAAAGCGTTGCGCGCCTTCGGCCTGCAGACGCCCAACGGCGTGTTGAGCTCACCAGACGAGGCGTTGAGCGACGCCAACGTGCTGGGTTACCCGTTGGTATTGAAAGCGGTCAGCTCCCAACTGCCGCACAAAACCGAAGCCGGCGCCGTGGCGTTGAACCTCAAGGACGGCGCCGCTCTGAACGCTGCCCTGGAAAAAATGCGCGCCAGCCTCGTCGATTACGCGCCGCACGTGCCGTTCGATCAGGTGCTGCTGGAGCCCATGGCCAAGCCGCCGTTAGCCGAGCTGATCGTCGGCATCAAACGCGAAAACGACTTCGGCCTGGCCCTGGTCATCGGCGCGGGCGGAGTTCTGGTGGAGTTGCTCAAGGACAGTCGCAGCCTGTTGCTGCCCACCACCGATGGCGCCATTCGCCAAGCGTTGCTCGGCCTGCGCAGTGCCGCGTTGCTGCAAGGTTTTCGCGGTCGCCAAGTGGCGGATCTGGACGCGCTGGTGGCGGCGATTCGAGCGGTGGCCGATTACGCCTGCGAGAACGCCGGGCAGTTGCTGGAACTTGATGTGAACCCATTGTTGGTCGGTGCCGATGGCACGACTGCGGTCGATGCGTTGATTCGCCTCGGCCACGAGTGAGGACTTGAATATGCAAAGCACAACATTGACCGGCGGCCAGGCCCTGGTCCGCCTGCTGGCCAACTACGGCGTCGACACCGTGTTCGGCATCCCCGGCGTACACACGCTGGAGTTGTACCGTGGCCTGCCCGGCAGCGGCATTCGCCATGTGCTGACGCGCCATGAGCAAGGCGCCAGTTTCATGGCCGACGGCTACGCCCGAGTCAGCGGAAAACCGGGTGTGTGCTTCATCATCACCGGGCCGGGCGTGACCAATGCCGCGACCGGCATCGGCCAGGCCTATGCCGACTCGATTCCGATGCTGGTGATATCCAGCGTCAACCACACCGCCAGCCTCGGCAAAGGCTGGGGGTGCCTGCACGAAACCCAGGACCAGCGCGCAATTACCGCGCCGATCACGGCGTTTTCGGCGGTAGCCCTTAGCGCCGAAGACCTGCCCGAATTGATCGCCCGTGCCTACGCGGTGTTTGACAGTGAGCGTCCGCGCCCGGTGCACATTTCCGTGCCGCTCGACGTGCTGTCGGCAAAGGTCAGCCGCGACTGGAGCAATGAAGTGGTGCGTCGCCCGAGCCGTGGCGTACCGGCCGCTACGGCGCTGGATCAGGCCGTGGCCAAACTGCAAAGCGCCAAACGGCCGATGATCATCGCCGGCGGTGGCGCATTGAATGCGCAGCAGCAAGTGCATGAACTCAGCACCCGACTCGCCGCGCCTCTGTTTACCAGCGTGGCCGGCAAAGGCCTGTTGCCGCCGGATGCACCCCTCAATGCCGGCTCGACCCTATGCGTCGAGCCGGGCTGGCAACTCATCGCCGAGGCGGACGTGGTGCTGGCCGTTGGCACCGAAATGGCCGACACCGATTTCTGGCGCGAGCGTCTGCCGCTGAATGCCGAGCTGCTGCGCGTGGACATCGACCCGCGCAAGTTCAACGATTTCTACCCGTGCGCGGTGGCGCTGCAAGGCGATGCGCAACACACCCTCGCCGCGTTGCTGGAACGTCTGTCGCCCGCCAACCGCGATGCCAGTGCAGCGATCGCGTCCGTCGCAGCGCTGCGTGAAGCGGTGCAAAACAGCCACGGTCCCTTGCAGTCGATCCATCAAGCGATACTCGAACGTATCGCTGCGGAGCTGCCGGACGATGCCTTCATCAGCACCGACATGACCCAACTGGCCTACACCGGCAACTACGCCTTCAACAGCCTGACACCACGCAGCTGGTTGCATCCGACCGGCTACGGCACGCTGGGTTATGGCTTGCCGGCGGGCATCGGCGCCAAGTTCGGCGCGCCGCAGCGGCCGGGTCTGGTGCTGGTTGGCGACGGCGGTTTTCTCTACACCGCGCAGGAACTGGCCACCGCCGTCGAAGAGCTGGACAGCCCGCTGGTGGTGTTGCTCTGGAACAACGACGCGCTGGGACAGATCCGCGACGACATGATCGGGCTGGATATCGAGCCGATTGGCGTGCTGCCGCGCAACCCGGACTTTGCCGCCCTTGCCCGTGCGTTCGGTTGCACGGTGAGCGAGCCGCAAAGCCTGGCCGAGTTGGAAACCGACTTGCGCCACGGTTTCAAGCGCAACGGCGTGACCCTGATCGAACTCAAGCACGCGTGCGCGCAGTGACTCCAATTTTGTAAAAAGGATACCGCCATGCGCTTTTCCGATCTGACTCAACGCATCGCCGGTGACGGCGCTGCCGCCTGGGACATTCACTACCGCGCTTTGGCGCTGAAAGAGCAGGGCGAAGACATTTTGCTGCTGTCAGTCGGCGACCCGGATTTCGACACCCCGGTGCCGATTGTGCAGGCGGCCATCGACAGCCTGTTGTCCGGCAACACCCACTACGCCGACGTGCGTGGCAAACGCGCACTGCGTGAAAGCATCGCCCGGCATTACGCCAAACGCAGTGGCCAGCACGTTTCGGCGGAGCAGGTCACCGTGCTCGCCGGGGCGCAATGCGCGTTGTTCTGCGTGGCGCAGTGCGTACTGAATCCGGGCGACGAAGTGCTCGTCGCCGAGCCGATGTACGTCACTTATGAAGCCGTGTTCGGTGCCTGCGGTGCGGTGGTGATTCCGGTGCCGGTGCGTTCCGAAAACGGGTTTCGGGTGTTGCCCGAAGACGTCGCCACCCGCATCACGCCGCGTACCCGGGCGCTGGCACTGAACAGTCCACACAACCCGTCCGGCGCCAGTTTGTCGCGCAGCACCTGGCAGGCGCTTGCAGATTTATGCATCACCCACGACCTGTGGCTGATTTCCGATGAGGTCTACAGCGAGTTGCTGTTCGACGGCGAACACATCAGTCCGGCGAGTTTGCCGGGCATGGCCGAGCGCACCGCGACACTCAATAGCCTGTCGAAATCCCACGCCATGACCGGCTGGCGCATCGGCTGGTCAATCGCGCCACCGGCGCTGGCCGAGCACCTGGAAAACCTCGCGCTGTGCATGCTCTACGGTTTGCCGGACTTCGTGCAGGACGCCGCCGTCGTCGCGCTGGAAAGCAACCTGCCGGAACTGGACACGATGCGCGAAGCCTATCGCCAACGCCGCGATCTGGTCTGCGAATACCTGGCCGACTGCCCCGGCGTGCGGGCCTTGAAACCCGATGGCGGAATGTTCGTGATGGTCGATATCCGCGACACCGGGCTCAGCGCCCAAGCGTTTGCCGACCGCTTGCTCGACCGTCATGGCGTGTCGGTGCTGGCCGGTGAAGCCTTCGGTCCGAGCGCAGCCGGGCATATTCGCCTGGGCCTGGTGCTGGGCGCAGAACCCTTGCGTGACGCCTGCCAGCGAATCACCCGTTGCGCCACTGAACTGATGGAAGCCCATGTCTATGCATAACCACAAGACGCTGTTTATCGATGGCCGCTGGCAGACCCCGTCGGGGCAGGGCATCGCCGAGGTCATCAATCCGGCCACTGAAGAGGTCGCAGGTTCGGTGCCGCTGGGCGATGAGCGCGATGTCGACAACGCGGTGGCTGCGGCGCGCCGGGCCTTCGGTCCATGGTCGCGGACGCCGTCGAGTGTTCGCGCCGGTTACCTGCGTGCCCTCGCCGACCAGTTAAGTGCCCGGGCCGATGAAATGGCTGCGGTCATCACCACCGAGTTGGGGATGCCGGTGCAATGGTGCCGTTCGGTGCAGGTCGACGGGCCCATCATCGGCCTGGAGCAATACGTCGAACTCGCCGGCTTGATGGATGAAGTGCGCGAGGTCGGTAATTCGCTGGTCATCCGCGAGGCGGTCGGTGTGTGCGCCTTCATCAATCCGTGGAACTACCCGCTGCATCAACTGATCGGCAAACTCGCCCCGGCTTTGGCCGCCGGTTGCACCGTGGTGGTCAAGCCGAGTCAGGAAACGCCGTTGCATGCCTTTTTGCTGGCGCAGATGATCGAAGCGATCGGGTTGCCGGCCGGCGTATTCAACCTGGTCAGCGGACCGGGCTCGAAAGTCGGCGAAGCGCTGGCCAAGCACCCGGACGTGGACATGGTGTCGTTCACCGGCTCCACCGGTGCCGGGGTTCGCGTGGCGCAAGCGGCGGCGCCTTCGGTGAAGCGCGTGTGCCTGGAACTGGGCGGCAAGTCGCCGCTGTTGATTGCCGAGGATGCCGATCTGGCTGCCGCCGTGCGCTACGGCGTGCAGGACGTGATGATCAACTCGGGGCAGACCTGCACTGCGTTGACCCGAATGTTGCTGCCGGCCAGTCGTTACGCCGAGGCCGTGGAACTGGCGATTGCCGAAACCCAAAGCCTGCGCATGGGCGATCCGCTGGACCCGCAGAGTTTCCTCGGGCCGATGTGCTCGGCGGCGCAGCGTCGCACCGTGCATGACTACATTCAGGCCGGACAACAAGAAGGCGCGCGGCTGGTTTTCGGCGGCGAAACAGCGCAAGCGTTTGAACGCGGTTACTACGTCAGCCCAACGCTGTTCGCCGATGTCGATAACCGCATGCGCATCGCCCAGGAAGAAATCTTCGGGCCGGTGCTGTGCCTGATTCCCTACACCGATGAAGCGCAAGGGATTCAGATCGCCAACGATTCGCCGTTTGGCTTGTCCAGCGGTGTCTGGGCCGGCAGCACTGAACGCGCCTTGCAGCTGGGACGACAGTTGCGTGCCGGGCAGTGCTTTCTCAACGGCGCGGCGTTCAATTATCAGGCGCCGTTCGGCGGCTACAAACAGTCAGGCAATGGCCGGGAATGGGGAGAAGAAGGGCTCAATGAATTTGTGGAAGTGAAGGCGATCCAGGTGTGACCGTTGACGATTCAAACGATCTGCGCACGGTTATCGCCCACCCATAAAACCTGTAAACGTTTAGGAAATTGCCATGAAAGTCTTGATTGTCCACGCTCACCCGGAGCCGAAATCCTTTACCGCCGCCCTGCGTGACCAGGCGGTGACGACGCTTGAGGCCCAAGGGCATGAGGTCCGGGTCAGCGACCTGTACGCGATGAACTGGAACCCGGTGGCCAGTGCCGATGACTTTTCCTCGCGGGAGAACCCCGAGTACCTGGTGTACGCGCTGGAGCAACGGCTGGGGGTGAAGAGCCAGTCGCTGGCGCCGGACATCCAGCAAGAACTCGACAAACTGCTGTGGGCTGACTTGCTGATCCTGAACTTCCCGATTTTCTGGTTCTCCGCCCCGGCGATACTCAAGGGCTGGATTGATCGGGTGTTGGTGTCGGGTATTTGCTACGGCGGCAAACGTTTTTACGACCAGGGCGGATTGAGCGGCAAGAAGGCGCTGGTTACCGTCACCCTGGGCGGCCGTGAGCATATGTTCGGTGATGGCGCGATTCATGGTCCGCTGGAGGATATGTTGCGGCCGATCCTGCGTGGCACGCTGGCCTATGTCGGGTTTGACGTGCTCGAGCCGTTCGTGGCCTGGCATGTGCCGTACATCAGTGACGAAGCACGCAAAGATTTCCTGCAGGGTTATCAGCAGCGTCTGGAGCATCTGAGTGATGACCGGCCGATGCAGTTTCCGCGCTTGTCGCAGTTTGATGAGGCGTTGTATCCGTTGCCTGGTTGAAAGGGGCTTTTGGCGGGGGCTTGAGGGTGTGTTTTCCGGCCCCATCGCGAGCAGGCTCGCTCTTACAGAGGGTTTGTGTACGCCACAGATCTCCTGTGGGAGCGAGCCTGCTCGCGAAGGGGCCAGCGAGTTCAACCCCGAAAAACGAAATATGCCGAAGCTGTTCCCGATCACTGAACAGGTTCGGCAGAGGTGATCGGGTTTAGATTTCCTTCACCGGCGTTTCACCCTCAACCCCTTTGATCAACCCGATGGCATGCAGGCAATCCGCCTTGTTCACATACGACTCGCCACTGGCGATCGTCTCGTGGTTCCCCGCCCTCAAGCGCCAGCGCCATTGTCCTTTGCCGGTGCTCGGCGTGCCTTTGGATTGCCTGTAAATCTCGAAATACATTCTGCTCGCTCCATGCGATGGGTCATCGCGACAACCTGTGTGTCGCATCGGGGGCAAGCCTAGCGGAGCTGGGTTTTTTGGCCATCAGGCATTTGTTTCCAGGCATTTGAAAATATTTCAGCCCGCGCTGCCGGGTCGGTGTGGATGGCCAAAACCCCCGCAGTTTCGCCCTTGCATCACCTCCCTCGGTCCTGCTTAATACGACACGGCTCATGGCGTCGAGCAGCTGTCGACGACCTCGGATTGTAGAAAAATCACTATAAAAAAAGAGCAATCAATTGACTCATCAGCACGGAACGCAACTGACCGGGCATGTGCAGCTTTCGCTCGTGATACCGGTTTTCAATGAGGCGGCGACCATTGATTTGTTCATCGCGCGGATCACTGACGTTTTCAAGGATGAAACGCTGATCGGTCTGGAAATGGTGTTCGTCAACGACGGCAGCACCGACACCACGCTCGACCTGCTGCTGGAGCGCCAACAGACCGATTCGCGCCTGCGCATCGTCGATCTGAGCCGCAATTTCGGCAAGGAAGCGGCCCTGACCGCCGGCTTGCAGACCGCCACCGGCCAGGTGGTGGTGCCGATCGACGTCGATTTGCAGGACCCGCCTGAAGTGATCCTCGAGATGATCGCCCTTTGGCGTGAAGGCTATGAAGTGGTGCTGGGTCATCGTGTGAGTCGCAAGACCGACTCCTGGGCCAAGCAAACCTCGGCCAACTGGTTTTATCGCCTGCACAACAAAATCGCTGAGCAACATCTGCCGGAAAACGTCGGCGATTTTCGGCTGATGGACCGTTGTGTGGTGGACGCCCTACAAACCCTGCCCGAGTCCCGGCGCTTCATGAAAGGCCTGTTTGCCTGGGTCGGGTTTCGCACGACGCATGTGAACTACGAGCGCCTTGAACGGGTGGCGGGGGCGAGCAAGTTCAACGGCTGGCGGTTGTGGAACTTCGCGCTGGAAGGCATCACCAGTTTCAGCACCGAACCGCTGCGCATCTGGACGTATCTGGGGCTGTTCGTCTCGCTGATCTCGTTCTCGTTTGCCATTTTCATCATCTTGCGAACCTTGATCTCCGGTGTCGATTTGCCGGGTTATGCGTCGCTGATGGTCGCCGTCACGTTTCTGGGCGGCCTGCAATTGATCGGCATCGGCGTGCTGGGTGAATACCTGGGCCGCACGTATATCGAGTCAAAACGCCGCCCGGTGTATCTGGTGCGGCGCGTCTACGACCCCAAGGACTGAACCATGGATCTCAAGGAAACCGACATCCTCGGTTCGAGCATTGACCAGCACTGGTATTACGCCTCCAAAGCGGCGGCCACCACGCGAATGCTGGGTAACACGCCGGTCACAAGGATTCTCGACGTAGGCGCGGGCTCCGGATTCTTTTCCCACCATTTGCTGAGGCATTCGGCGGCCCGTGAAGCCTGGTGCGTCGACATCAGTTACGACCAGGATTCGGACGCCGCCACCGCCGGTAAACCGGTGCATTACCGTCGCGGCATCGACTCGGTGGATGCCGATCTGGTGCTGCTGATGGATGTGCTGGAACATGTCGATGACGACGTCGGGTTGCTCAAGGCTTACGTCGATAAAGTCCCCTCCGGCAGCCGTTTCCTGATGACGGTGCCAGCGTTCCAGTTTCTCTGGAGCGGGCACGATGACTTCCTGGAACACAAGCGCCGCTACACCTTGGCGCAGCTGGAAACGGTGGCCCGGGACGCCGGTTTGACCGTGAAACAGGGGGCTTACTACTTCGGCCTGGTGTTCCCGATTGCTGCGACCCTGCGCTTGTTGCCTAAGGGCGCACAACCGTCGCCACCACGCTCGCAACTCAAGCAGCACCATCCACTGGTGAATACGGTTTTGAAGACGCTGTGCAGCGTCGAACTGCCCTTCATGGGCGCGAATCGTCTGGCCGGATTGACCGTGTTTGTCCTGGCGCAGAAGCCGTGACGTCAGCCGAAAAATCCGCCCTGATCCAGCGTGGCCTGCGTTTTGCCGTGACCGGGTTGTTCGTCACGGCCCTGCATGCGCTGGTCGCCGTGTTGTTCATCCATTACGTGCTGCCTCTACCGCCCTTGGCCAACGGCGCGGCGTTTGCCGTGGCGACCGTGGTGTCTTACCTGATCAATACCACGTGGAGCTTTTCCGCCCGTTTGCACGGCAAAACGCTGCTGCGCTTCATGATGGTTTCAGCTGCCGGATTCCTGCTGGCGATGCTGGTGGCCTGGGCTGCGCAAATGGCCGGGCTGCATTATTTGCTGGGGATTGGCGCGGTGGCGCTGACCCTTCCTGCCTTCACCTTTGTATTGCATAACTTCTGGACGTATCGATGAAGGATTTCGCTAGACGCCTGCCACTCAACCTCTTGCCGCTGTTGATCGGTGTTGTGGCCTTTTTCCTCATCATCGGACCACGGGCGCTGAACCCGCAAAACATCGCGTGGCTGGGCAATGGCGATCCGGCGACCCATTACCTGGGATGGGCTTTTTTCCGGCAGTCGCCGTGGACTTTTCCCATAGGGCTCAATCCTTCCTATGGAATGGAACTGGGCAATGGCATCATTTTTTCTGATTCCAACCCGCTGCTGGCATTTTTGTTCAAACCCTTTGCTGCGCTGTTGCCGACACCTTTTCAGTATTTCGGCCTCTGGTTACTGACCTGCTTCGTCCTGCAGGCGTGGTTTGCCTGGAAGGTAGTGGGGCTGATGTCGTCGCATGTGGGTGTGCGTGCCGTGAGTACGGCGTTGTTGCTCTTTGTTCCGCCAATGCTCATGCGCATGCCCTTTCATTTGTCCCTGGGCGGGCATTTTCTGCTGCTGGCTTCGTTTTACCTGGCCCTGCATCCGCAACTGCGTCGTCGACGCCTGGCCTGGGGCGCATTGCTGGCGACGGTCGCACTGGTCCACGCGTACTTTCTGGCGATGGTTGCACTGATCTGGATCGCCGATCTGGCGGCCGGGTATTTCAAGAAGAAACTGACGCTGCGCTCTGCCTTGATCGAGTTTCTTGCACTGTTTTCACTGGTCAGCTTTTGCTGCTGGCAAGCCGGGTATTTTTCGGTCGGCACCGAAGGCGCGATCTCCGGCGGTTTTGGCATCTACGGCATGAACCTGCTGTCACTGATCGATTCGGGGAACTGGTCCTATGTGCTGAAGGATCTGCCCGGTGTCCAAGGGTTCGGTGACGGCGAAGGGTTTGTCTTTCTGGGACTTGGCCTGATCACGCTGGGCCTCTATGCCGTGGTCGGTTTACTGCAAGGCAATACCGGCTTCGGGCAACAGGTGCGGCGGCGACCCTTTTTGCTGTTGGCGCTGATTGGGCTGACGGTGTTCGCCATTTCAAATCATGTGGCGTTGGGCTTGCTCGAGTTCACCTATCCGCTGCCGCCCGTGGTGATTTCCATCGCCAACATCTTCCGCGCCTCGGGGCGAATGTTCTGGCCGGTGTACTACGCGATCATCTTCGCCATCATTTTCCTGGTCATTCGCGCCAACACGCCGCGCACGGCCGTTTGCCTGCTGTCGCTGGCGTTGCTGATACAGATGGTGGACACCCACGCCGGCTGGGCAGGGGTGCGCAAGCAATTGATGATGGAACCGGCGTCGAAGTGGGCGTCGCCCATGGTCGATCCGTTCTGGGAAAGCGCGGCAGCCCATTACAAGAACATTCGCTGGATCGTTCCGCAGAATCTGTCCCCGAAGTGGATGTCGGTGGCTGATTTTGCCGGCGCGCACGGTCTGGCGACCAATGCCGTTTACCTGGGGCGGATGGACACGGCCAACTGGATCGAATCCGAGCAGCAGACGGCCCGGGAAATGGCGTCGGGTAAATATGACGCCGACTCGTTGTACCTGCTCGATGAGCGTGCGTTGATCCAGTCGGTGAGAAACATTAATACCCAAACGGATCTCTTCGCCCGGATTGACGGCTTCACGGTGCTGGCTCCGGGCTGGAAGCAGTGCGGCACTTGCTTGCAGGCGACCTCGCAAGTCAATCCGCTGGACCTGGTACCCGCCCTCGAACCCGGACAAAAGACGCTGTTCACTTACGGCAACAAGGGCGGCGCGTTGCTGGCCAAGGGCTGGTCCGAGACTGAACCCTGGGGTGTCTGGTCCAAAGGCCCGGACGCTGAAGTCATGTTCCGGCCCCTGGCGCCCGTGCATTCCTTGCGCCTGGAGACCACGGCGTTTCTACCTCCCGGCCATGGGCGTCAACGTGTCGGCATCAGCATCAACGGCCTGCCGGCAACGAACACCCAACTTGAACAGGCCGATGGCAACGTGATCGATATTCCCCTCACGGCCGAGATGCAACAACGGGTGTCGAGTCAGGGTGTCGTCAGGTTGCAACTGCAGTTTGCCGACGCCGTCAGCCCGAAACAGTTCGGGCTTGGCCAGGACGTTCGCCAACTTGCGCTCGGATTGAAGACCTTGACGGTCAATTGAAAGCCAACGCACGTAGACGCCCCCGTCGCGCCTTTCTAAACTGCCCGCAGTGTTGGGGAACGGGGGCAAGGAATGAATCGCAATGAACTGCGCAAGGCTGACATCAACCTGATGGTGGTGTTCGAAACGTTGATGCTTGAGCGCAACGTCACGCGTGTGGCGGAGAAGCTGTTTCTCGGCCAGCCGACCATCAGTGCCGCGCTTAACCGTTTGCGGACGATGTTCAACGATCCACTGTTCATTCGCGTCGGCCATCGCATGGAGCCGACCGCGCGGGCCGAGGAAATCATCCTGCACCTGTCGCCAGCGCTGGACTCATTGTCAGTGGCCCTTAGCCTGACCCACGATTTTGATCCGGCCAGCAGCACCATGACCTTTCGCATCGGGCTGTCGGATGACGTCGAGTTCGGCCTGTTGCCGCCGCTGCTGCGCACCTTGCGCCAGGAAGCGCCGAAGGTGGTGTTCGTGGTTCAGCATGTCGATTACTGGCGCATTCCCGACTTGCTGGCCTCCGGTGATATCACGGTCGGCATCAGCCAGACCCGCGGCCTGCCAGCCAATGCCAAACGCAAGTTGTTGCGGCACATCCAGCCGAGCATTTTGCGCGCCGATGCCTCGGACACCCCGCTGACCCTCGATGAATATTGCGCACGACCGCACGTGCTGGTGTCGCACACCGCCAATGTCAGTGGCTACGCTGATGAATGGCTGGCGGAGATCGGCCGCACGCGCCAAGTCGTGCTGTCGGTGCCGCAGTACAGTTCGTTGCCGGCCTTGCTCGCCGGGACCGACCTGATCGCCAGCCTGCCGGATTACGCCGCCGAGGCGATGGCCGCCTCGGGTCAGTTATTCAAGGAAGCCTTTCCGTTCAAGACCCCGACACTGGACTTGTCCATGGTCTGGCTCAGCCATGTCGATACCGATCCGGCCGAACGCTGGTTGCGCGCGCGGCTGGAGGCGTTCATGAGTGAGCGTCTTGAATCGCCGCTGTCCAAATGAGTCGGACGACGCTGTGTTATATGTAGGTCCTTTCTGCACACTACCAGGAGCCAGACCATGCCCCACCTGCACATGGAATACACCGCCAACCTGCCTGAGCTTAACGCCGACATGGCGTTGATTCGGCTCAATAATGCCTTGGTGGCGTCCGGTCAGTTTGCTGCGGAGTTCGATATCAAGAGCCGTGCGGTGAAGGTCGAGACGTTCAAGATCGGCACGGCGATGGGGGAACGGGCGTTTGTGCATGTGAAGCTGGCGCTACTGAGCGGTCGCTCGCCGCAGATCAAAAAACAGTTGTCCGAGAGTCTGCTGACCGTGGTGCAGGAACTGTGTGAATGGCCGACGGGGGTTGAAGTCCAGTTGTGCGTGGAGATCCTCGACATCGACCGGGAGTCCTACACCAAGACGGCCATCGGCCACTGAGTTTCAGGCCATTTCCTGCTCGGCGCAGGCTTTGATCACCTGCTCGCGCAGCCACGTGTTGGCGCTGTCCTGATCGACACTTTGACTCCACTGCATGTCCAGGGTGAAACCCGGCAAGCCGTTGGGCGCTTCGCAGTGATTGAAGATCGCCTCGTTGGCCAGCAATTGCTGGATACGGCGGGGCAACGTCAGGATGAAGTCAGTGCCGGTGATCATTTTCAGCGCCGCGCTGTAGCTGTTGGAGCGCGCGATAATCTGCCGTTTGTGCGCCTGTCGCGCCAGCCAGCCATCGACCATGTTGTTGGTGGAGGTCCACGGTGTCGGAAACACATGCCGGCGTTCGACAAACGCCTTCAGGCTTAAACGGGGTTCCAGTGGCGTGGCGCGTTTGTCGAAGACGCAGACCAGATCATCTTCGAGCAACAACCGGGATTTGAGGTCGCTGTGGCTGCGATGAAGATGGGGGCCAAAACAAATCACCAGGTCGAGGCTGCCATCGCGCAGGTCTTCGGCGGGGATGTCGGTTTCGAACTTGTGCATGTTGACCATCACCGGCAGGTCGGCGAAATCAAAGCTTTTCAACAGGCGCGGCAGGATCAACTGCTCGAAGTATTCCGGTGCGCAGATGTTGAACGTGACCGGTTGCAAGGTCGGGTCGAACGCCTGGGCGCCGGCATGGCAGAGGTTGATGCTTTCGAGGATCTTCAGCACGTGGGTGTACATGGTGCTGGCTTTGTAAGTGGGGCGCATACCCGTGCGGGTATTAATGAATAACTCGTCTTCAAAACTGGTGCGCAGTTTCTTCAGGCAGTAACTCACGGTGGACTGGCTGACGCACAGCGCCTCCGACACACCGGTGACGCTGCTTTGCTCATACACGGCGACAAACACCATGAGGTCTTGCATATCGAGCTTTCTAAGCAAGTTACTGTTCAGCATCCGTTCTGTCTCGCTGTGCTCCTTGCGCTGACTGTGCGCAAACGTGTGCGAACGATCCTAACGGAACGATGGTGCCAGGAGAATGCCCTGTAGGAGGTTTCACAGTCACTTGTGGGACAGAAAATGTAACGAACACGACTTATGAATTTAATCCCACAAAACATGGCCGAAGGCCTTTACCCATGAGCGGTGGCAGGCACCGTGCGACAAGGTGCTGGACAACGTGCTCAGGTAGCGCCAGGAAATTGCCGGGCGTAATGCCGCGGATTGAAACGCAGGGCGATCAGGATCATCAGCGCCATGACACCGGTCAGGCACCACCAGGCCGATTCGAAGCTGCCCGACCGATCTCTGACCATCCCGGCCATCAGCGGCGAAAGACCGGCGATCAGGTAGCCGATGCCTTGTACGAAGGCCGTCAGCCCGCCGGCGCGTTGCGGGTTGTCGAGATGATCCAGCGACACAATCAGGCTCATCGGGAACAGACCGCCGATGCCCAGCCCCAACAGGCACGGCCACAGCAGGCTGAAGTGTTGCGGGCTGAGGATCAGCCCACAGAAACCGGCCATGATCAGCGCCAGCAACACCACCAGCACCAGGCGTCGGTCACGGCTGCGGTTGGCGATGGCGGGGGTCACCAGCCCGGACAGCACTTCCATGGCCGTCAAGAAGCCCAGCAGCAAACCGGCGTTTTGTTCGCTCCAGCCCTTTTCCACGTAGTACGGCGCCAGCCAGGCCAGCACACAGGTGTAGGAAGCAGTGCCCAAACCGAAGAAGACGGCGAGTAACCAGGCGCGGGAATGAGTGAGGAACGATGTGTTGCGTGGTGCGAGTACCGTTGGCGCCGATGTCCCCGCACGCCCCAGGCCCCAGAACAGCAATGCCACCAGGGCCAGCGCGGCCCAGATTGCCAGGCCCGCGCGCCAACTGCCGGTACGGGCCATCACCAGGGGCGCAAACGAGGCCGCTATCGCCGCACCGCCCATGATCGACGTCACGTAGAGCCCCATGCACACGGCAACGTTGTCGCTGAACCTGGATTTGATCAGCGCCGGCATCAATGCCTGGATCAGCGCAATACCGATGCCGGCCAGCATGGCGCTGAGGATCAGTTCGGCGGCCGAGTCCACGAACAGCCGCGAGACCGTGGCCAGACCAATGATCGACAGTGAAATCACCACCGTGCGTTGTTCGCCAAGGCGTTGGCTGACGCTCAAGCCGAAGAACATCGCCAGCCCCATGGCCATGACCGGCAGCATGGTCAGCAGCGAGGCCAGGCTGAAACTCAACGGGATGTCCCCGCGAATGGCCGACAGCAAAGGCCCGACGGCCGCCATCGACGGACGCAGGTTCAGGGCGACGAGGAGGATGCTGACCATCAGCCAGAGGGCAGGGCGGGTAGTTGCGCGAACATTTTCCATCAATCGGGCCTTGAAAAATCAGGAGCCGATTAGGCGCGCGAGGGCGGGAGGCCGCAAATCAGATAGTGCGCAGCGGTATTTAAAAATTAAATACCGGTGCCACACCGTGGATCCCCTGTTGGAGCGAGCCTGCTCGTGATAGCGGTGTTTCAATCGATGCATGTGCTGACTGACACACCGCTATCGCGAGCAGGCTCGCTCCCACAGGGATCGGCGGTGTTTGGGAGAATGATTGTTTAGCCAGCCCACACCCAAAGTTCTTCAAATCCCGATTTAACGACCTGAGCGCCCGTGTGACGCTGCTGCTCATCTGTTTTCTGCGGTTATCTCTATGGACGGTTGTCCCGTCGCACTTCCCTCTGAATTAGCCTTCTGGGCGTTATGGCACTGCCGTCACGCACGCCCGCCGGATGCCTGCCTTTCCCGTTGACCCTTCTGACAGGTCCCGCGCTGTGCGCCGGGATCAAACCGGCAGCGCCTGCGCGTTTGCCTGACGCGGAAACAAGAGAATTCCCCATGAGTTGTGCCACGACCTCCTTCGCCACGAAGCAAGAAGCTTTGACCTTTCTCGAACAGAACCCGGATATCGAGATGTTCGAGCTGTTTATCCTCGACAACAATGGCGTGCCACGGGGCAAGTTGCTGCATCGTGATGAACTGCTGGCGGTGTACGAAAGCGGACGGCCGTTGCCGAGCACCATTCTCGGCCTGACCATCAACGGCGATGACGTGGAAAACTCAGGCCTGGTCTGGGACGTCGGCGACATCGATTGCCGGGCGTACCCGATCAGCGGCAGTTTGACGCGCATGCCGTGGCGGTTGATTCCGACGGCGGCGGTGCAGGTCAGCATGCACCCTAAGGAAGGCATGCCGGCGACGATTGCTGATCCACGGCATCTGCTGGCGAAGGTGATCGAAGGCTTGCAGGCCGACGGTTATTACCCGGTGATGGCGGCGGAGCTGGAGTTCTATTTGCTCGATCAACAACGCGACAGCAACGGTCGGCCGCAACCGGCGCGGGACGTCGATGGCGGGCGCCCGCGCTCGACGCAGGTCTACGGCTTGCGTGAGCTGGAGCAGATCGAGCCGTTTCTGGCGGATCTCTACAGTGCCTGCAAACTGCAGGGCATTCCGGCGCGCACGGCGATTTCCGAATACGCGCCGGGGCAAGTGGAAATCACCCTCGAACACCGCACCGATGCCCTACAGGCGATGGACGAAGCGGTGCGTTACAAGCGGCTGGTCAAGGGTGTCGCGCATAAACACGGGATGGCCGCCTGCTTTATGGCCAAACCGTTCGATGACCTGGCGGGCACCGGCATGCACATGCACGTCAGCCTGGCGGACAAGGACGGCAACAACCTGTTCGCCAGCGAGTCCGCGGACGGCACGCCGCTGCTCAAACAGGCGGTCGGCGGCATGCTCAGCACCTTGCTCGATTCACTGCTGCTGTTCTGCCCGAACGCCAACTCCTACCGTCGATTCCAGACCAACAGCTATGCGCCGCTGGCAGCGACTTGGGGAGTGGACAACCGCACCGTGAGTTTGCGCGTACCCGGTGGCCCGGCGTTCTCGCGGCACATCGAGCACCGCATCTGCGGCGCCGACGCCAACCCGTATCTGGCCGCCGCAGCAATTCTGGCCGGCATCCATCGCGGCATTCGTGAGCAGCTCGACCCAGGCGCGCCCGTGGAAGGCAATGGTTACGCCCAGGCCACGGAGTTGTTGCCAACCGATTGGCTGACCACCTTGCGGGCGCTGGAAGGTTCGACCTGGGCGCGTGAAGCGTTCGGCGCGGAATTCCTCGGCGTGTACCTGGCGGTGAAGCGCGCCGAGTATCGGCAATTCATGGGCGAAGTCGGGGAGCAGGATTGGCGTTGGTATTTGCATCAGGCCTGAACAAAAGCTGAACCATTCTCAAATAAGTAAAAGTACCGAGTGGATAACAGGAGCCAACTAATCGTTGGCTTCTTTTTCACAAAAAATTGATGGTTGGCTGCCTAAAGTTAGTGCTGTCACGGTAAATGAAATTTTCACATTTGCCATGAACACTTCTTTTCAGGAATAGCCCATCACTATGTTGAAGTTCAAACCCGTGCGCCCAGAGTGGGTGACACTGATTGCCAGCGCCTTTCTGCTGATTGGCTTTAATCTAGTACTCTGGCAGCGCTTGTTTGACATCACCGCCGCGGACGGTAAAGGCATCGTCATGCTTGTCGCCTTTGGCGTGATGATTCTGGCGGCCTTCAATATTGTGCTGACCTTCCTGGCGTTCCGCTACGTAATGAAGCCGGTCCTGATGCTGATGTTTATGGTCAGCGCGGGCGTGGCGTACTTCATGAGTCAATACGGTGTGCTGATTGACACCGGCATGTTGCGCAACTTCGCGCAAACCAACGCGACGGAAGTGCGTGACTTACTCTCACTGAAGTTGCTGCTATATATTCTTCTGCTCGGTGTTTTGCCTTCATGGTTGTTGTGGAAAGTTCCGGTTGATTACCGTCGCTGGCACCGTGAGTTGGTAAGTAAGGCGCTGGTGAGTGTTGCTTCGGTTGCGGTGATCGGTGGTGTCGCGCTGGTGAACTATCAAGGGTTGTCTTCGTTGTTTCGCAATCACCATGAATTGCGCCTGATGGTGGTGCCGAGTAACTACATCGGTGCTTCGTTCGGCTTTCTGCGCGAGCAAGTAGTCTCTGCCCGGCAACCCTTCGTCAAGGTCGGTGAAGATGCCCAGCGAAATCCCGCCTGGCAAACCCACGGCCGTAAATCCCTGACAGTACTGGTCGTCGGCGAAAGTGCCCGGGCCGAGAACTTCGGCATCCTCGGTTACGACCGCGACACCACCCCCAAACTGGACAAGGAACCCGGCCTGATCGCTTTCACCGACGTGCATTCCTGCGGCACGGAAACAGCCGTGTCCGTGCCGTGCATGTTCTCGAACATGGGCCGCAAGAATTACAACGCCAGCACCGCGAAGAATGAAGAGGGCTTGCTGGACGTGCTCAAGCGCGCCGGTCTCGACGTGATCTGGCGTGACAATCAATCAGGCTGTAAAGGCACGTGCGATCGGGTCACCCTCGATGACGTCAGCAACCTCAAGGACCCGGTGTTGTGCGCCAACAGTGAATGCCGCGACGAAATTCTCCTGCAAGGTCTGCAGCACTTCATCGATACGCTGGACAAGGACACCGTGCTGGTCCTGCACCAGATGGGCAGCCATGGCCCGGAATACTTCAAGCGTTATCCGAAAGAGTACGAACGCTTCACGCCCGTCTGTGAAAGCAACGCACTGAACAATTGCAGCCGCGAAAGTATCGTCAATGGCTACGACAACACGCTGGTGTACACCGACCACGTGCTGTCGACGTTGATTGATACGTTGCGCAGCAACCAGGACAAAGTCGATACCGCGATGGTTTACCTGTCGGACCACGGCGAGTCGCTGGGCGAGTACAACTTGTTCCTCCATGGCACGCCTTACATGCTGGCGCCGGAACAGCAGAAACGCGTGGCCATGCTGGCGTGGTTCTCCGACAGCTACCAAAAGTCGTTCTCGGTGGACACCCATTGCCTGCAACTGAGCCGCGACAAGCCGCTGAGCCAGGACAACTTGTTCCATTCGATGCTTGGTCTGCTGGAGGTCAACAGCAAGGTCTACAACCAGGATCTGGACATGTTTGCCGGTTGCCGCGGCGCTGTGATCGACGGAGTGTTGGCCAAAGAGTAAGTGTTTCGACCTTTTTTTCACGCATCGGTCGCTAATCTGCTACCGGTACATATTCCGACAAGAGTCATTGCACATGTCCGCGCAGCCCCCTTCCGCCATCGAGCTTGAGTTCGCCCGGCGCTACGATCAGGAACACGCCCGCGTCTGCCTTCAGCCGCGACCGCGTGGCCTGGCGGGGCGCATGGCGTTCTGGCGCGACGAGCAACTGGTGCGCAACGCGCTCAAGGTCGCCGGCGAACCGGGCCTGATGCTGGATGTGGCGTGCGGTGCCGGGCGTTACTGGCCGGTGTTGGCCGAGCACGCGAACCGGGTGATTCTCGCGTCCGACCCGTCGCAGGACATGCTCAACCACGCCCAGACACATCATTCGCAGAGTCTGCTCAAGCGAATCAAAACGTTCCAGAGTTCAGCCTTCACCCTCGGCTTGTCGGCGAACGCGGTCGACAGCATTTTTTGCATGCAACTGTTTCAGCATATCGACAGCCCGGAGCATCGGTTGGCCCTGCTGGCGGAGTTCCATCGTGTGAGTCGCGATACGGTGATTGTGGCGGTACGAGTCGATGCACATTTCAAGCTGCGCCGCCCAGGCACAACGGGCGCTCCCCCCCGGCAGCTGGCCGGCAAGGCCGAGGTCGAAGCCGAATTCAGGCTGGCGGGTTTCAGTTTGCTCAGTCATCAGGACTTCTTGCCCGGTTGTGCTCGGATGCGGGTCTATGTGCTGCGTAAGGTCGGTTAACCTCCGCTTGTCAGACATTTCTTGCCGTCTGCCAGGCATTTTCGCTAAAGCTCTTGTTCAGTGGATGCGCGGAAATCGCCGGGGGCGATATATACTGCGCGCCATTCTTCAAGGGAGAGCCGTGTGGCCATCGATATTCACTGGATTCGCGACAACGATAGCCTCGGTCAGTTTTGCGCCGAGTGGCAGCAGCTGCCATTCGTTGCCCTCGACACCGAATTCATGCGGGTCGACACCTTTTACCCGATCGCAGGCTTGCTGCAGATCGGTGATGGCGTACGCGCTTACCTGATTGACCCACTGACCATCGACAACTGGCAGCCTCTGGCCGCGTTGCTGGAAAACCCGGCCGTGGTCAAAGTCGTCCATGCGTGCAGCGAAGACCTCGAAGTATTGCTGCGGCTGACCGGCAGCCTGCCGGCGCCGCTGTTCGATACGCAACTGGCCGCCGCTTACCTGAACCTCGGCTTCTCGATGGGTTATTCGCGGTTGGTGCAGGAAGTGCTCGGCATTGACCTGCCCAAGGGCGAAACCCGTTCCGACTGGCTGCAACGTCCGCTGTCCGACACCCAGATCAGCTACGCCGCCGAAGATGCCTTGCACCTGGCGGAAGTTTTCATACAGCTGCGTCCGAAGCTGTCCGACGACAAGTACGCCTGGGTCCTGGAAGACGGCGCCGAGCTGGTGGCCAACCTGCGCCGCGAGATCGATCCCTACGAGGTCTATCGCGAAGCCAAGCTGGCCTGGAAGCTCTCCCGCGCCCAACTCGCCGTGTTGCGTGAACTCTGCGCCTGGCGTGAGCGTGAAGCCCGCGCCCGCGACCTGCCGCGCAATCGCATCGTCCGTGAGCACTCGCTGTGGCCGTTGGCACGCACGCAACCGGACAACCTCGGCGCGTTGGCGAAAATCGAAGACATGCACCCGCGTACCGTGCGTCAGGACGGCGAATTTCTGCTTGATCTGATCAAGCGCTCTGGCAGTGTGTCGCCAGATCAATGGCCGCCCGCCGTGCCGGAGCCATTGCCGGTGGACGCCGCCAATCTGGTCAAACAGCTGCGTGCGATCGGCCAGGCCGAAGCCGAGCGCCTGAACATTGCGCCGGAACTGATGCTGCGCAAGAAAACCCTGGAAGCGCTGCTCAAGAGTGGCTACCCCAACGGTCCTTACCAATTGCCTGATTCGCTGCGTGGCTGGCGCCGCGAATTGATGGGCCAGGCGCTGCTCGACAGCCTGGCCACCGCCGGAGAACAGCCTTGAAACGTATTTGCTCCATCTATCGAAGCCTGAAGAAAAACGAGATGTACCTCTATGTGCTCAAAAGCGATGCACTGGAGCGCGTCCCGGAAAGTCTGATGGCCGCCTTCGGCAAACCTCATCACGCTTTCGATCTGGTGCTGACCCCCGAGCGCAAACTGTCGCGCGAGGACATCACCGTGGTCCTGGAAAACCTTGAGAAACAGGGCTACCACCTGCAAATGCCACCGGCCGAAGACGAATACATCGAACACTTGCCGGAAGAATTGCTGCGACGCAACGACCCGATGTGATCGGCAGACAGGCTCTGTTCAGAGTCTGTGTGAAACACTGGAATGATTTTGGCGATGGCCAGGGCGACGGAGCGAAACTCCGTCGGCGGCCGTTTGCTCTGTTTTCGAAAGGTTTGAACCATGCGCGTTCTGATTGCTGAACACGACCACCCCGTGTACGCCCAACTGTTGCGCCAGGCTGCGCCTGATCTGGAAGTGCTGACCAGCGGCGACTCCGCCGAACTGGCCAGCCAGGCGGCCGACTGCCCGATCTGGCTGGGTCAGCCGGACCTGTTGGCGAACCTGTTGCGCCAGGGCCACCAGCCACAATGGTTGCAATCGACCTGGGCCGGCATCACGCCGCTGCTGGCCGACGGTTTGCGCCGCGATTACCGGCTGACGCGTGCGGTGGGAATTTTTGGTCAGGTCATGGCCGAATACGTCCTGACCTACATGCTTGGCCACGAGCGCGAAGTGCTGGCGCGGTTGGTCAGCCAGGTCGAGCGCAAGTGGGACAGTCGTCAGGGCCAGAGCCTGGCGGGACGCAAGGTGTTGATCGTCGGCACCGGTGACATCGGTTTGACCGTGGCAAAGTTCCTCGTGCCATTTGGTGTTGAGCTGTACGGTATCGCCAGCGAAGCCCGCGAGCAGGCGCCGTTTGTTGAAGTCGGCGTGCTGGCGGACTTGCCACGGCTGGTCGGTGAAGTGGATTTCGTCATCAATCTGCTGCCCAACACCCCCAATACCCACGACTTGTACGACGCGGCGCTGTTCAAGCAGTTCAAGCCGACCGGGTTGTTCATCAATGTCGGGCGCGGCGTGGCCGTGGTCGACGCGGATCTGGTGGAAGCCTTGAAAGAAGGGCATCTGGCGGGCGCGGTCATCGACGTTTGCCGTCAGGAGCCGCTGCCGCAGCGTCATCCATTCTGGACCGCCTGGGGCCTGCTGCTGACCGGCCACAGCTCGGCACCGACCTCGCCATCAATGATGGTCAAGCTGTTTGTCGAAAACTTGCGGGCGTATCAGGCGGGCGAGGCGTTGCGCGGGGAAGTCGACTTCAACCGCGGCTACTGAACCCACCGCTCACTCGAACAGTGTGCAAAACCTGTGGGAGCGAGCCTGCTCGCGATAGCGGTGTATCAGTCAACGTTGATGTTGACTGTGACGGCCTCATCGCGAGCAGGCTCGCTCCCACATGGGTTCTTCTTTGAATCCACTATTTTGTGAACACCAGGAATCAACTGGGGAGCGAGCCTGCTCGCGATGGCGGTGTGACAGTCAACGTTGATGTTGACTGTGACGGCCTCAACGCGAGCAGGCTCGCTCCCACATGGGTTGTGCTGTGAATCCACTATTTTGTGAACACCAGGAATCAACTGTGGGAGCGAGCCTGCTCGCGATGGCGGTGTGACAGTCAACGTTGATGTTGAATGTGACGGCCTCATCGCGAGCAGGCTCGCTCCCACATGGTTTCTGCTGTGAATCCACTATTTTGTGAACACCAGGAATCAACTGTGGGAGCGAGCCTGCTCGCGATAGCGGTCTGTCAGTCAATATTGACGGAGACTGATACACCGCCATCGCAAGAGACTCGCTCCCGAATTTCTTTTGCGCTGTGGCTTAGAGGGTGAAATCGCCTTCGGCTGCCAGTTCGCTCAGTGGGCGGCGCGGGCTTGGTTCTTCGCGCGCTTGCAGGTAATCGGCCAGCGTCGCTTTATCGCCCAGTTTGCCCACGGCCACCGCCGCGTGCAGTGCGTAACCTTCAGGAATGTTCAGCTCTTTGCGGGTCAGGTCCTGGTCGAAACCGGCCATGCCGTGGGTGTGCCAGCCGCTGATGCTCGCTTGCAGCGCCAGATGGCCCCAGGCCGAACCGGTGTCGAAGGTGTGCCACAGGGCCGGGGTCTCTTCGGTGGCGCCGGGTACCGCGAAGGTGGTTTTAGAGATCACGATCACCAATGCCGAGGCGTGTTGCGCCCAGCCGCGGTTGAATTCATTCAGCAGGCCCAGAAAACGCTCCCAGTTCGGCGTATCGCGGCGCGCGTAGAGAAACCGCCAAGGCTGGGAGTTGTAGGCCGATGGCGCCCAGCGTGCGGCTTCGAAGAAGCTCAGCAGGGTTTCTTCGGGAATGGTTTCGCCGGTGAAGGCGCGGGGCGACCAGCGATCGGTGAACTGAGGGTGGATCGCATACTCGGCAACGCGTGGGTTTGCACTCATCAAGAGATTCCTTGCTTCGTTTGAAAGTGAGGGGCGTCTAGAACCCGCAGGCGCAGTTCACCTGAATGCAACGCGGTTGAGCGTTAATGGCATTTGGGCATGGCTCCTTGCGACTTGCAAAACTACGTGGCGGCGCAAAAACTGACAAGCCCGATCTACCGGCAGTCGCCAATGCTTGGCCCGCAAGGGCCTTGGCACTAGACTGGCGGCCTTTTCACCACCTGATGTTGATGCTCGAACCATGGCCGCCAAAGTCGAACCGTTCTGGATACGCAAAACCCTCGATCAACTCGATCCGCAGGAGTGGGAATCGCTGTGCGACGGGTGCGGTCTGTGCTGCCTGCAAAAGCTCGAAGATGAAGAGGACAACTCGGTCTATTACACGCGCATCGCTTGCAAACTGCTGGACCTGAAAACCTGCCAGTGCACCGACTACCCGAACCGTCGTGACTTTGTGCCGGACTGCATCCAGCTCACGCCGGGCAAGGCCGAAGAATTCCGCTGGTTGCCGCCGACCTGCGGCTATCGATTGGTCAGTGAAGGCAAGGACTTGCCCCTGTGGCATCACCTGGTGTGCGGTGATCGCGATGCGGTGCACCATGAACGCATTTCCCAGTCCGGGCGCATGCTCGCCGAAGGCAGCGTGTCCGAGGATGACTGGGAAGACCATCTGATCTTTCGCGCGGGCTAAATGCCCCACTGCATGTGTGGCCACCAACAGGCAGTAACGACAAAAAAAGGGGCCGCTTCGCAGCCCGGCGCGAGCAAGCTCGCTCGCCACAACAGGAGTGTGTATGGCTGTGCGATTGCGGCGGGCGCTGGCCGTCGGGCTACTGGCCCTGAGTTCGTCCGTGTGGGCGGCGAAGAAGGTCGATCTGGATTATCACGTGCGCCTGTTGCCGCAAAGCGATCAGGCCGAAGTGCGGCTGACGCTGGCCCAAGGCTCGGCGGTGCGCAGTCTGGATTTCGATCTGGGCGACGGCAGCCACTACAGCGACTTCAAGGCCGACGGCCAATGGCAACTCACGACGGGCAAGCAGACGCGCGGCGTTTGGCGTCCGGCCACTGACAAGGCCAGCCTGACTTACCGCGTGCGCATCAGCCATGGACGCAAGAGCGGCAGCTTCGATACGCGCATGACGCCAACCTGGGCACTGATGCGCGGCGACGACCTGGTGCCGCCGGCCAGACTCGATCAGCAGGACGGCATCGAGCTGATTTCACGCCTTGAATTTGAATTGCCCAGCGGCTGGAAAAGCGTCGAGACCGCCTGGCCGCGCATCGGCAAGAACAAATTCCGCATCGATAACGTCTCTCGACTGTTCGACCGGCCCACGGGCTGGATGCTCGCCGGCCACCTCGGCAGCCGTCGCACGCGGCTTGGGGAAACCGAAGTCACCGTCGCCTCGCCTCAAGGCCAGGGCATGCGCCGCATGGACGTGCTGACGCTGCTGACCTTTGTCTGGCCGCAGGTTCAAGCCGTGTTCCCCCGTCATCCCGTCAAGCTGCTGATCGTCGGTGCCAACGACCCGATGTGGCGCGGCAGCCTGGCCGCGCGCGAGTCGATCTATCTGAACACGCGTCTACCGCTGGTCAGTGAAAGCGGCACCAGCGCGGTGGTGCGTGAATTGGCGCAGGTGTTCGGGCGGATCAACGATAAACAGCGCAGTGACTGGATCAGTGAAGGGTTTGCCGAGTATTACGCCATCGAACTGGTGCGACGTGCGGGTGGCATGAGTGATGAGCGGTATGAGAGTTTGCACCGCAGGCTGGTCAAGGACAGCCAGAAAGTCACCACGTTGCGTGGCGAACAGGCGAACCCGGCTCAGGTCTCCAAAGCGGTGTTGTTGCTACAGGAACTGGATCGCGAGATTCGTTTGAAAACGCGCAACAAGCGCTCGCTTGATGATGTGTTGCGCGGGGCGATGCATCTGGGGAGTGTGGATACCAAAGAGTTTGTTCAGCTCGCGGAAAGCGTGATTGGCGAGTCTTCCAAGGTCCTTGATACCGAGCTGCTTCAGTAAAACCGTCTTCGCGGGCAAGCCTCGCTCCTACAGGGTTTATGTGATCACACCAATTCTGTAGGAGCGAGGCTTGCCCGCGAAGAGGCCGTCAGCCTCAGCAAAAATCCCGGATCAAACCCCGGTCTTCGGCGACTTCAACGAATCGTTGCCTGTCACCGTAGCGGTATGGGTCGCCGCCTCGGCATTCGCCTTCAACTTGCCCAACTCTTCCCCGGCCCGCTCGATCTTCGCCCGAACGTTGTTCATGTCCTGACGGCTTTTCTCCAGCAGGCTTTTCGCCGAGCTGTGCCCGGTAATCCCGCGAGCCAGGGCGACGCCGCCGATGGCCACCTGGATCAACCCGAAAAACCCGCCGCGACGCAGGCCCTTGCCCATCATCAGCACGCCGCCGGCCAGGGAGCCGACACGTTCCCAGCCGTGAACGTTCTGCTCGGAATGAGTCTGGAACGGGGTGGATTCGATGCGTTCTACACGCTTGAGTTCGCTCATGATCTGTCTCCTGGCAGGCAAGGCTGCTTCAACAATAGATAGATAAGCTGACTGCCGGGGCGGTCGGCTTGTTCCATCGAATGTGCGGTGATTCAGCGGAATTTTGCCCCGGAGCGGGTGTTGAGACCCTTGGCCATGCGGTCGTAGAGCACAACGTTGACCGTGGCTGCCAGGTTCATGCAGCCAGTGGTCGGGATGTAGACCACGTCTTCGCACCAGTCGCGAATCTCTTTATCCAGCGAACCGTCTTCCGGGCCGAAGATGTACAGGGCGCGGTCAGGGTGGGTGTATTCCGGCAGCGAGCGGGCGCCTTCGACCAGTTCCACCGCGACGGGCACACAGCCCAAGGGCAGGATTTTCTTCAAGTCGTCGATGCCGATCAGCGGGATGTCGTAGTGGACGCGCTTGGTGTCGGTGACGAAGTCGGCGGCGCGCTCATAACGCTTGCCGGTGTAGAACACGGACGCCACACCATAGCAGCCGGCGGCGCGCATCACCGAGCCGACGTTTTCCGGTGATTTGGGGTTATACAAACCAATGCAGCTGTACCGTTTGTCTGCCACGAGCGGGGTGCCTTCGGGGAAAAAACGGCGATTATACGGGGATTGGGGGAGAGGTGTCCGGTTTGGAGATTGGTGGTGACCGGGAGATTGTCTTCGCGGGCAAGCCTCGCTCCTACAGGGACAGAGTCGATCACAATTGGGTGAACGACATGTATCCGTAGGAGCGAGGCTTGCCCGCGAAGAGGCCTGTCCAGCGAATGAAAGTCTTCAGTCGTCTTTTTTCATCAGACCGGCCAACGCCGCAAACGGGTTATGCGTCGCCTTGGCGATTTTTGGCGTGCTCAGCGAGCCTTCGTGAAAATACTGCTGGTCGGTATACCGCGAGTGTTCGTTGTCGTGGCAATACAGGCACAACAATTCCCAGTTCGAGCCGTCCTGCGGGTTGTTGTCGTGGTTGTGGTCGCGGTGGTGCACGGTCAACTCGCTCAGGCGTTTGCCGGAGAACTCGCGGGCGCAGCGGCCGCACACGTGCGGGTACATCTTCAGGGCTTTGTCGCGGTAACCCATTTCCTTGTCGCGCTGGTTGTCGGCGAGGATGCGATCCAGCTTCGAGGTATTGGTCGGCGTTGACGAACTCATGGGTTCACCTTTGTAAAAGACTAATGACGGTTATGGCGTGAGTTTAGCTCAGCCCTTGAGCTTCTCGGCAATCCAGATGGTGTGGCGGGTGCCTTTGTTGCCGTGGGCGAAGACCTGGACTTCTTCGGCCTTGAAACCGGCCTTCTTCAGCTTGTCGGAAAACTGCTTGTCGGCGCTGGCCGACCACACTGCCAGCACGCCTTTGGGCCGCAGGGCCTTGGCGCAGGCGCTCAGGCCACCGGCGGAGTAAAGCCAGCTGTTGGCCCGTTGGGTCAGGCCTTCGGGGCCGTTGTCGACGTCGAGCATGATCGCATCGAAACCTTGCGGCTCGGCTTGCAGGACTTTGGCCACGTCTTCCATGCGAATCACGGTGCGCGGGTCGAGCAGCGGATTGCCGGCTTTCTCGCCCAACGGCCCGCGGTTCCATTCCACCACGCCAGGCACCAGCTCGGCGACCACCACTTCAGCGGTCTTGCCCAAATGCTTGAGGGCCGAAGCGAGGGTAAAACCCATGCCGAGGCCGCCGATCAGCACTCGCGAGTTCGGCCGGCCGGCCACTTTGCGACACGGGATCTCGGCCAGGGCATCTTCGGAACCGTGCATGCGGGTGTTCATCAACTGCCCGCCGTCGCCGCCCTGGATCTTGATGACGAAATCCTCGCCATACTCGAACAGGCACAAGGCGCCGCCGTTTTCAGGGATAGGGGCGGTGTCGAGCAGAACGAAACGTTTCATGGAAATCTCAAATTGGGGGAAGGCAAACAGAGGCAGTTGGGAGTAGCCTGCCAATGACAACAAGGCCAACGGAGCCATTGATGAAGCGCACCATTCTAACGGTCATTGCCTTGGCCGCGCTCTCGATAAGTGCAGTGCAGGCCCAGCAGTTGCAAACCATTCCAGCAAGCCCTGCGCCGATGCCCGGTTCGCCCGGCACGGCGACGCCGACGCCGTATCCGCCCATCACCCCGACCACCTTGCCCAAGGCCGGGCCTGGCAGTGGCGGCCCACCGCTGGTGCCGATCGAGATGCCCAGTCCGCCGACCAAGGATCAACCGGTGCCGGGGATTGAGCCGAACAGCACGAAAACCAAAACCCCAGGCGGTTAAACCTGCTGCGAGAGCAGTTGCCCGTCGGCCATGCGCAAGCGTTTGGACAGGGCAATAGCGAGGGCGCGGATGATTTTGGCGGCGATTTTCGGTGCGTCGTTGATCATCTTTTCCAGAGAGTCCTTACCCAGGTTCAGCAGTTGGCAGTTGCTGGCGGCCACGCAACTGGCCGAGCGGCGTTCGCCATCAAGCACCGCCATTTCGCCGAACGAGCGACCGCTGCGCAGGGTGGCCATGGTCACCAGCTGCCCGTCGCCGTTGGTCTTCTGCACCGACACCTGGCCGGTATGGATGATGCACATGAAACTGCCGGCATCACCCTCATGGAAAATCTCTTCGCCTTCGGCGATGGTGCTGATGCTGAAGTAGCCGGAGGCCGCGGCGAAGTCTGCCGGCAGCAATTGATCGAACAGGCCGCAGTCCATCAGCCAGTCGCGGATTTCGTTGTTCAGTAAGGTCGGTTCTGACATGTCGGCACGGTCTTTTTCTTGTGTCTGGTTCCGGTTGTTCGGGACATCCCCAATCCCTGTGGGAGCGAGCCTGCTCGCGATTGCAGTGTGTCAGTCACGCAATTATTGACTGAAAGTCCGCTATCGCGAGCAGGCTCGCTCCCACAAGGGAGTTGTGTTGTATTGGGCCCGGTGTCTGGTCTTAAGACCGAAACACCGGGCCAAGTTCCTCAGGCAATCCCCAAAACCTTGAAAACAAATGCGTATTCGAGTGCTACGTCACGCAATCCCTGGTACCGACCGCTCATCCCGCCATGCCCGGCGCCCAGTTCTGTCTTGAGCAACAGGGGATTGGTGTCGGTTTTGGTCGCGCGCAATTTCGCCACCCACTTCGCCGCTTCCCAGTACTGCACGCGGCTGTCGTTGTAGCCGGCGATCACCAGGGTCGCCGGATAGGCTTGCGCGGTGACGTTTTCATATGGGGCATACGCCTTGATCCGCTCATAAACGTCCGGTTCTTCAGGATTGCCCCACTCGTCGTATTCGGTGACGGTCAGCGGCAGGTCCGGGTCGAGCATGGTGTTGAGCACGTCGACGAACGGCACTTCGGCAATGGCCGCGCCAAACAGCTCGGGTCGCTGATTGAGCACCGCGCCGATCAGCAAACCGCCGGCACTGCCGCCGCTGATCGCCAATTGTGCTGAGGTGGTGAAGCCGTTGTCGATCAGGTGCTCGGCACAGGCGATAAAGTCGCTGAAGGTGTTGTGCTTGTGTTCCTGCTTGCCGGCGCGATACCAGGCCTCGCCCAGTTCACCGCCGCCCCGTACGTGGGCAATCGCAAACGCCACGCCGCGATCCAGCAAGCTCAAGCGGGCATGAGAGAACCACGGGTCAAGGCTTTCGCCGTAAGCGCCGTAGCCGTAGAGATACAGGGGCGTCGGCTGACCGAGGGCTTCGCGCTTGACCACCAGGCTGATCGGTACTTGCGTGCCATCGGGTGCCGTCGCCCACAGGCGCTGGCTGACGTAGGCGTCGGCGTCGAACGGGCCGAGCACCGGGGTTTCCTTGAGTACTTTCTGCTCGCCACTGTCCAGCTCCAGCTGGCGAATTTGCGCCGGACGGTTCAGGGCTTCGTAACGCAGGCGGATCCGCTCGCTGACAAACTCCAGGCTGTTCTGCACATGCAGGCTGTACGCCGCATCCGGCAGTTGCACGCGGTAGCTCGGCAAATCCTGCGGGTGGACTTCAATCACCGGCAAGCCACCGACCCGCAGGCTCAACGTCATCGCGCCGACGTTCAGGCTCATGCCCTCGATCATCGTGCTGTCGCTGTGGGGGATCAGGTTCTGCCAGTCGGCCTCGGTGGGCGCAACACCGGTATCCACGGCGGTGTACAGAGCAAAGTTGATGCCGTCGCGATTGGTGCGGATGAACCAGGCCCACTCGCCGTTCAGCGTCCCGTGGTCGACGTCGTATTCATGGTCTTCAACCCGTGGCGCCAGGCAAGTAAAGGCCTGCTGCGGCTGCGAGGCGTCGAGGGCCCAGACTTCGCTGGTGGTCTTGCTGCCCAGCGACAGCAGCAATTGCTGTTCGGAACTGGAGCGATAGCAATGCAGGAAGAAGCGGCCGTCCGGCTCGTTGAACACTTCCTCGGCCGCCGTGCCGTCCAGTCGATAGCGCAGCAGTTTGTGCGGACGGTGGGTGTCGTCCAGCTCGCCGAAAAACAGCGTCAGGCTGTCATTGGCCCAGGTCATGCTGCCGTCGCAATCCTGGAACTCAAGTTCGCTGACACGGCCGTTGGACAATTCCTTCACGAACAGCGTGTAGATCTCATCGCCCGTGGAATCGATGCTGTAGGCCAGGCGCTGGTGATCCGGGCTGATGCTGAAGGCGCCGAGGGAAAAGAAGCCGCCATTGGCCAGTTCGTTCGGGTCCAGCAGCAGCTGTTCCTGGCTTTCGTCGAGTTGCAGGCTGTCATCGGCCGGGCGTGGGCAGCGGTAGTGGCGGGCGTATTCGTCACCGGCGGTGGTGCGCGTGTAATACAGGTACGGGCCCCAAGGGGAGGGCAGCGACAGGTCGGTTTCGAGAATCCGGCCCTTGATCTCCTCGAACAGGGTTTCGCGCAGCCTGGCCTGATCGGCGGTCTGCGCCTCTTGGTAGCTGTTTTCAGCCTTGAGGTAGTCGAGCACCGCGTCGGTGTCGCGCTCCTGCAGCCAGGCATACGGGTCAGGGCCGTCGGCCTTGTGGGCAATCGGGGCGCTGGTGACGTTGGCGGATAAGGGCATGAAGGACTCTCGGACGTTGTACGAAAAATAGGGTTTTGCAGGCGCAATGCAAATATTGATGCCTGTGCAGACCCTGTAGGAGTGAGCCTGTGTGGCCAGGGAGCTTGCTCCCGCTGGGTTGCGAAGCGACCCCAAAAGCGCTGCGACTGCTTCGCAGCCGAACGGGAGCAAGCTCCCTCGCCACAGTTCGCTCCCACATGGATTACGCCTGACGGGCGAAAAGTCGTTACTATAAGCGCCTCTTTGCCTGCCTTGCCATGGACACCATGACCGAGAACGACTATCTGATCGCTTGGGGCCTCTACGCCTTTGCCGCTTTAGGCTGCCTGTTGGTGTGGATGCGCATCACCCGCTGGATGTGGCGTTGGCTGCGTGAACCGCTGCGGCTGCTGGTCGCCGTACTGCTATTCAGCCCGACCATCATCGACCCGGTGAAGGAAAAAGTGGCCCCGGCTATCGCCATCACTGCGCTCGATCTGCTGTTCAAGGTGGGCAACAACGCTTGGCGGGCGGTTTCCGACCTGTTCATGTACGGCATGATCGCTTTTGGCATTTATCTGGTGTTCGTGGCGATCCGGTTCCCTATTGAACGGGCTTCCAACGCTCGCAAGGAACAGGCCGCCGCCGCCAAGGCCGCCGCCCGGGTCGACGATCCTGACGACGATCATCCGTTCGGCGGTGCCGGCGATGATCGTTACGGTCGTCCGCCAGTGCCGAGCAACCCTCAGCGATTGCGGGTCGAACCGCGTTTGTAATCCGGCCTTGAAGCGAGAGTCCGAGCATGTGTGAGTTATTGGGCATGAGCGCCAATGTGCCGACCGATATCGTGTTCAGCTTCACCGGGCTGATGCAGCGCGGCGGCCGCACCGGTCCGCACCGTGACGGTTGGGGCATCGCTTTCTATGAGGGGCGCGGTCTGCGGTTGTTTCAGGACCCGGCGGCCAGCAGCGAGTCAGAAGTGGCGAACCTGGTGCAGCGCTATCCGATCAAAAGCGAAGTGGTGATCGGGCATATCCGTCAGGCCAACGTGGGCAAGGTCTGCCTGTCCAACACGCACCCTTTCGTGCGTGAGCTGTGGGGCCGCAACTGGTGTTTCGCCCATAACGGTCAGCTGGCGGATTTTCAGCCGATCAAAAGCTTTTATCGCCCCGTCGGTGACACCGACAGCGAAGCGGCGTTCTGTGACCTGCTCAATCGGGTGCGCGCAGCGTTTCCAGAACCGGTCGAGATCGAAGCGCTGCTGCCGGACCTGGTCGCCGCTTGCGCCGAATACCGCAGCAAAGGCGTGTTCAACTGCCTGTTGAGCGACGGCGACTGGCTGTTCTGCTATTGCTCGACCAAATTGGTCCAGATCACCCGTCGCGCGCCATTCGGCCCGGCGCGGTTGAAGGATGTCGATGTGATCGTCGACTTCCAGGCCGAAACCACGCCTAACGATGTGGTCACGGTGATCGCCACCGAACCCCTGACCGAAAACGAAACCTGGACCCGCTACGAACCGGGCCAATGGAGCCTCTGGCGACGCGGCGAATGCGTCAGCCAGGGCAAGACCGAATAAGGATCTCACCCGATGTTGCTCAGTTATCTACGGCTGGTGTTGTTTGCGGCGGGCCTGTTGATCGGTGTCCAGGTGCCGGGGTTCATCAGCGATTACGCGAAACGGGTCGAAGCGCATCTGATTGAGGCGCAAACCAGCCTGAGCGGTTTCCAGGGCACCGCCAATCAGTTCTTCAAGGGCGATATGCAGGCGCTGGTCGCCCATTACCGCGCCAGTGAGGACCCGATTTTCCGCAGCGACGCCGAGAGCCTGAGCACCTTGCTCAGCCGTCAGGTGGCGCTTGATAAACAGTTCCACGCCATGCAGGGCCCGTGGTACATCCGTGTCTTGCAAGTCGCATTGGCGGCGGATCCGGATATTCGCAAGGAAACCTGGAATGGCTACAGCTACCAGATCCTGCTGACACCGGAAGCGATGATCTGGGGCATGAGCGGTGCGTTGCTGCTGTCCTTCGGCATTGAATGCCTGTTCCGTCTGATCGACTGGGTGGTGCTGGGCGGCAAACGCTTGCGCCAGAGCCGGCCGATCGAAGACCGGGATGTGCGCGGCCTGTAACACTGATCGCTCCCACGCAGAGCGTGGGAGCGATCATCATCAGCGCCGATCAGCGTGCGAGGACGATGTAGTCTTCACCCACCTTGCGCGCATACCCCTCCAGCACCTGCTGACACAACGCAACAATCTCCTCGACCCACTCCACACCCACCCGCCACGACACCACGACCTGCAAATTAGGCAGCTGTTGATCGATGGCCAGCAAGGTCAATTCCCCCCGCGCCAGTTCCTCGGCTACCAGAACCGGCGGCAACGCACCAATGCCGAATCCGTCGCGCAGCAACCGGGTAATCGCCGACACCGAGTTCACGCAGTTCAGCCGCGGCGTCATGACCCCATTCGCCTGCATCAGACTCAGAATGTCCTGATGCGGATGTGAGTTTTTCGAGTAGGTAATGATCCGCTCGCGCGCCAGATCGGCAATGCCGGTGTACCCACGGTTGTAGATCGAATTGCTGGCGACAATCCAGCCCATCGGATGGCTCGCCAGTTCAAGGCTGCGCACGCTTTCCTGACGCACCAGATCGGTTTGCAGGATCAGATCGAGAAAGCCTTTTTGCAGCTGATCGCAGAGGTTGAGCGCCGTATCGGCCACCAGCTCGATTTCCACCCGCGGATAGTGATCCATCATCTGTGCCACCAACGGGCTCAGCCACGTGTGAATCACCGTGTCCATCACGCCGATCCGCACGCGCCCGACCTTGCTTGAGCGCGTCTCGATCGACTGCTTGAGGGCTTGCATGGTGTCCATCATCTGCTCGGCGTACTCGAGCACTTTCAAGCCTTCGGGCGTCAGGCTCACCCCCCGCGAGTCGCGCAGAAACAACTTCACCCCGAGCTCGCCTTCGAGCACCGCGATGCGGCTGGAAATCGACGCCTGGGTGGTAAAGAGCTTGTCTGCCGTCAGGCGGAAACTCTTGAGTCGGGCGACCCAGACAAAGGTCTCGAGAAACTTCAGGTTCATGGCGTTAAGTTTTTCTTATGCCTAGGGCGGGTTTTTATTAGTTGGACGCAGCAGGGCCGGACAACCAAAAATCAGGCCATCCGGTTCCCACGATAGGCGTCGTCGGGGCTCAGAACAATACCAATAAAATTTGCACGGAGAGTTGCCATGAGTGCGCCCGACACGCTCGACATCCCCAAAGCCACGTCTCGGCCGGGACCTTTCGACTGGTACCGCAACATCAATCAGCAGGAACGCCGCACCTTCTGGAGCTGCAAGATCGGCTATGGCCTGGACGGCATGGACACCCAGATGCTCAGCTTCGTGGTGCCGACCCTGATTGCCATGTGGGGCATCACGACTGGCGAGGCCGGGCTGATCCATACCAGCACGCTCATTGCGTCGGCCATCGGTGGTTGGGTGGCGGGGATCCTGTCGGACCGCATCGGCCGTGTGCGCACCTTGCAACTGACGGTGCTGTGGTTCGCCTTCTTCACCTTCCTCTGCGGCTTCGCGCAAAACTACGAGCAACTGTTGATCAGCCGTACCTTGATGGGCTTCGGTTTTGGCGGTGAGTGGACCGCCGGCGCAGTGCTGATGGGCGAGGTGATTCGCGCCAAGGACCGCGGCAAGGCCGTGGGCATGGTGCAATCGGGCTGGGCGCTGGGTTGGGGGCTGACGGCGATTCTCTATGCGCTGCTGTTCTCGGTATTGCCGCCGGAAGATGCCTGGCGTGCGCTGTTCATCCTCGGCATCGTGCCGGCGATTTTCGTGATTTTCGTCCGTCGACTGGTCAAGGACCCGGAAATCTACCGCGAAGCCAAGGCCAAGCAGGAGCCGGGCAACGCCGCGAAGTTCTACGAGATCTTCGCCCCCGGTATCCTCTTCACCACGATTCGCGCTTCGGTGCTGACCACGGGCGCACTGGGCGGTTACTACGCGATCACGTCCTGGCTGCCGACGTTTCTAAAAAACGAACGCGGTTTAAGCGTACTCGGCACGGGCGGTTATCTGGCGATGGTGATCGTCGGTTCCTACGTCGGCTACGTCATCAGTGCCTATTTGACGGACATCCTCGGCCGCAAACGAAACTTCATCCTGTTCGCCGTCGGCTCGTTCACCATCGTGTTGCTCTACACCCAGTTGCCGGTCAGTAACGGCGTGATGCTGTGGCTGGGCTTCCCGCTGGGCTTCTTCGCTTCGGGGATTTTCAGTGGCATGGGCGCGTTTTTGACCGAGCTGTTTCCGACACGTATTCGCGGTTCGGGGCAGGGCTTTTGCTACAACATCGGCCGGGCACTGGCGGCGTTGTTTCCGTTGCTGATCGGTTTGATGAGCCAGAAGGTGCCATTGAGCGTAGGCATCGGGGCTTTTGCGGCGGTGTCCTACGGTGTGGTGATCCTTGCTGCGTTGAGCTTGCCGGAAACCCGTGGCAAACAACTTGAAGCCGAGTAGCTGATAATCTGCGGGCATCTGCCCGACAGCAAAAAAAGAAAATGCCTACAGGAGTGTTCACCGTGAGCCGCCTGCTATTGAATTGCGACATCGGCGAGAGTTTCGGCAACTGGACCATGGGTCTGGACGCCGAGGTCATGCCCTTCATCGATTGCGCCAACATCGCCTGCGGCTTCCATGCCGGCGACCCGAGCATCATGCGCAAGACCGTCGGCCTGGCCCTGAGTAACGGCGTGCAGATCGGCGCGCACCCGGCCTATCAGGACCTGGTGGGTTTCGGCCGCCGCTCCATGGCCTACACCGCCCAGGAACTCCAGGACATTTTGCATTACCAGATCGGCGCCCTCGACGGCATCTGCCGGGCCCAAGGCGGGCGCGTCAGTTACGTCAAACCCCACGGCGCAATGTACAACGACATGATGGCCAACCCGGCGCAATTGCGCGCGGTGCTTCAGGCCGTGGCGGCGTATGACCGGACCTTGCCGCTGATGCTCATGGCCACGCGCGACAACAGCGCCGCCCAGCAACTGGGTGATGAATACGGCGTGACCTTGTGGTTCGAAGCCTTCGCCGACCGTGCCTACGACAGTGCCGGCATGCTGGTTTCACGGCAACTGCCGGGGGCGGTGCACCACGATCCCGAAACCATTATCGAGCAAGCGCTGACCATCGCCCGTGGCGACAACCTCACCGCCAGCGACGGCAGCGCCTTGCACTTGCAGGCCAACACCTTGTGCGTCCACGGTGACAACGCCAGTTCGGTGGCGGCGGTGCGGCGGATTCGCGAAGCCCTTGATCAGCAGAGCGCACCATGAAACCGCGGGTTGAGGTGGTGGCGCTGGATTGCCTGATGGTGCGTCTGTTCGATGAAATTGCCGAAGCCAACATGCCGTGGATGCTGGCGGCCAGCGAGAACCTGCGCGCTGCGTTTGCCGGGCATCTGATTGATCTGGTGCCGTCTTACACGACATTGATGGTGCATTACGACTTGACGGCGTTGAGTCCGACTCAAGCCCGGGAATTGATCGCCCAAGCGCTGATCGACCTGTCACCCAACGCGAGCACTCGCGGTAAATGCCATGTGCTGCCGGTCTGGTATGACTTGAGCGTCGGTCCGGAGTTGAGCTTGTTGTCTCAGCGTAGCGGGCTGTCGGTGGACGAGGTGATCCGCCGCCACAGCGAGCGCGAGTATCAAGTGTTCGCGCTGGGTTTCGCGCCGGGGTTCGCTTTCATGGGGCTGGTGGAAGAAGTGCTCGCCGCGCCGCGCCTGAATACGCCGCGTAAAAAGGTGGCTGCCGGCAGTGTCGGCATCGCCGAGCGGCAAACCGCCGCCTACCCGGTGGTGTCCCCCGGCGGCTGGAACCTGATCGGCCGCACGCCCGCCAAATTGTTCGACCGCGAACGCGATGGTTACAGCCTGATGCAACCGGGTGACACCGTGCGCTTTGAAGCGGTCGACCATGCGCAGTTCATCAACCTGGGCGGTGACGACACGCCATTGGAGGCCCAGGCATGAGCCGTCTATTGATTGAGGCGAGTACGCCGCTGTGCCTGTTGCAGGACGCGGGTCGTTTCGGCGTGCGGCATCTGGGTGTGACCCAGGGCGGCGGGCTGGATTGGCGTTCGATGTCGTGGGCCAATTGGTTGTTGGGCAATGGCCTTGATGCGCCGGTGATTGAAATCACCCTCGGCGGTTTCAGCGTCGTAGCCGAAGAAGACTGCGTGTTGGCGCTGGCCGGGGCGGACCTGGGCGCGCAAGTGGATGGCGAGGCATTGGCGCCGTGGCGCAGTTTCCGGCTGAACAAGGGCCAGCGATTGCAATTCACTCAACCGCTGCTCGGGGCGCGGGCCTATCTGGCGGCACCGGGCGGGTTTGACGCGCCAAAGGTGTTGGGCAGCAGCGCGACGGTGGTCCGTGAAGAACTCGGCGGCCTGGATGGTATGGGCCGGCCATTGGCCAAAGGCGCGCCGTTGAGCTATCGCGGGAGTGCGCTGTTATTACTGCGGGAGTTACCGGCAGAACACCGGCCTAATTTCAAAGTCGATTCGCCACTGGATGTGGTCCTCGGCGCGCAGATCGGTGAGTTCAGCGGGCAGAGCCTGTTCGATGCGTTCAACAGCGTCTGGACCCTCGACAGCCGTGCCGATCGCATGGGCATTCGCTTGCTGGGAACGCCGTTGCAGTATCAGGGCCAGCCGATGATTTCCGAAGGCATCCCGCTAGGCGCGGTCCAGGTCCCGCCGGACGGGCAGCCGATTGTGTTGCTCAATGATCGGCAGACCATTGGCGGTTATCCGCGATTGGGGGCGTTGACGCCGTTGGCACTCGCGCGGCTGGCGCAGTGCTTGCCGGGGGTGAAAGTGCGGTTGCGGCCGGTGGTGCAGGAGGTGGCGCATCGCGAACAGGTCGAGTATTTGCAGCGATTTTCAAACCGCTAAAAGCTTCGCGGGCAAGCCTCGCTCCTACAGGGTTGGTGCACGATGCACGAACACAGAAACCTGTAGGAGCGAGGCTTGCCCGCGAAGACGTTTTCACAGACAACAAAAATCTCTATTTGGAAAGAAACCTCATCCCTTCCTCCAACCCCCGCAACGTCAACGGGTACATCTGGTCGTCAATCAAGTCCCGCACAATATTGGTCGACGACGTATACCCCCACGTATCTTTCGGATAGGGGTTGATCCAGATGACCTTCTTGTACTTCTCCATGAACCGCTGCATCCACACATAACCGGCTTCTTCGTTCCAGTGCTCGACGCTGCCGCCGGCCTGGGTGATTTCATACGGTGCCATCGCAGCGTCACCAATGAAGATCACTTTGTAGTCGGCGCCGTACTTGTGCAGCAGGTCCTGGGTCGACGTGCGCTCGGAAGTGCGGCGCATGTTGTTCTTCCACACAGACTCATAAATGAAGTTGTGGAAGTAGAAGTACTCCAGGTGCTTGAACTCGGTCTTGCAGGCCGAGAACAGTTCCTCGCAGATCTTCACATGGGCGTCCATCGAGCCGCCGATGTCGAATAGCAGCAACAGCTTGACGGTGTTACGCCGCTCCGGCCGCATCTGGATATTCAGCAGGCCGGCATCGCGCGCGGTGTGGTCGATAGTGCCGTCGATGTCCAGCTCTTCCGCCGCACCCTGACGGGCAAATTTGCGCAAGCGGCGCAGGGCGACCTTGATGTTGCGCGTGCCCAGTTCCACCGAATCGTCGAGGTTCTTGTACTCGCGCTGATCCCACACCTTGACCGCTTTGCCCTGGCGCTTGCCGGCATCGCCGACGCGAATGCCTTCCGGGTTGAAGCCGCCGGAGCCAAACGGACTGGTGCCGCCGGTGCCGATCCATTTGTTACCGCCGGCATGGCGTTCTTTCTGTTCTTCGAGGCGTTTCTTGAATTCTTCGATCAGCTTGTCCAGACCGCCGAGGGACTGGATCGCGGCCCGCTCTTCTTCGGTCAGGGAGCGTTCGAACTCCTTGCGCAACCAGTCTTCAGGAATCAACGCCTGAAGGTGATCGTCGAGTTTCTCCAGGCCATTGAAGTAGGCGCCGAACGCGCGGTCGAACTTGTCGAAATGCCGTTCGTCCTTCACCAGAATCGCCCGGGACAGGTAATAGAACTCGTCCATGTCGGCGAAGGTCACGCGTTGTTTCAGCGCATTGATCAGGTCCAGAAGCTCACGCACCGAGACCGGCACCTTGGCTGCGCGCATTTCATTGAACAGGTTGAGCAGCATGGCGATCAGCCTCTTAGCGGGTGCCGCGACGGCTCATGAACGCCAGGCGCTCAAGCAATTGAACATCCTGTTCGTTCTTCACCAGGGCGCCTGCCAAGGGTGGGATCGCTTTGGTCGGATCGCGTTCGCGCAGTACGGCTTCGCCGATGTTGTCGGCCATCAGCAGCTTCAGCCAGTCCACCAGTTCCGAGGTCGACGGCTTCTTCTTCAGGCCCGGCACCTTGCGCACGTCGAAGAACACGTCCAGCGCTTCGCTGACCAGGTCTTTCTTGATGTTCGGGTAGTGCACGTCGACGATTTTCTGCAGCGTCACGCGATCCGGGAACGCGATGTAGTGGAAGAAGCAGCGGCGCAGGAAGGCGTCCGGCAGCTCTTTCTCGTTGTTGGAGGTAATGATGATGATCGGGCGTTTCTTGGCCTTGATGGTCTCGTCGATCTCGTAAACGTAGAACTCCATCTTGTCGAGTTCTTGCAGCAGGTCGTTCGGGAACTCGATGTCGGCCTTGTCGATTTCGTCGATTAGCAGAATCACTCGCTCTTCCGACTCGAACGCTTCCCAGAGCTTGCCCTTTTTCAGGTAGTTGCGAACGTCGTGGACTTTTTCCGTGCCCAGTTGCGAGTCACGCAGGCGACTGACCGCGTCGTACTCGTACAGGCCCTGATGCGCCTTGGTGGTGGACTTGATGTGCCAGGTGATCAATTTCGCACCGAAGGACTCGGCCAATTGCTCGGCGAGCATGGTTTTGCCGGTGCCTGGCTCGCCCTTGACCAGCAGTGGACGCTCCAGGGTAATGGCGGCGTTGACCGCCAGCTTCAGGTCATCGGTGGCGACGTAGGCCTGGGTGCCTTCGAACTTCATCTGCTAATCCTCGAACGGTAAGCCGACCTGAATCAGGCAGGGCGGGGCGCAATAAGTGTAGTGCCCGACTATAACGCGCAGGCCGGTCGACTGTGAACGCAGACGGCTTATTCAGTCTCTGAATGGGGCGTCACTTGGTGACTTAACCCTGATCCGGTTTCGGCCGCTCATACCTGGCATTGAATGCCTGAACGAAACCATTGCGTAAAATCTGCAAAAACGCCTGGAACGCGCTGATATCTTGTCGATGCACGTTGCCGCTCAGTTCTACGCGAGTGGCAAACTGGTTCTTGCCCTGGTTTTTCAGCACGGTTTCGGAGCCGCCGACAATGGCCTCCCAGATGGACCGGAACAGCCCTTTGTCCTTGTTTTCCACGTCCTGCTGCCAGTTGAACACGTCCACGTCTTTGAGCAGCGGCTTGATATAGCCGGTCAATTGGGCTTTTTTGGCTTGCGCTTCAATGACCACATCGCCGTGACCGGCGTTGAAGTCGAATTTGCCATAGGCCGAGGCGAAGTCGTTCATGCGCTTGAGCTCGATATCCTTGGCGCGCAGACGGAATTCGAAGTCTTCGAAATTGCTCAAGGGGTCGAAGGTGGCCGTGGTTTCCAGTGGGGCGTGGCCCAGCAACAGGGCCTTGCCTTCAAAGCGCGCGTCGCGCTTGCCTTCGGTGTCGACCACGTTGGTCAGGTTATAGAGGCTGGCGTTGACCTGAGTGGCGTTCATGTTGACGGGGGGCTTGGAATTGAAGTTTCGAAAGTTGATCTTGCCGTCGTAGATGCGTATTTCGTTAAAGGTGAACGGCGCCAGTTTGCTCAACTGTGCGCGCCAGTCGGTGCCTTGACCGGTCTGGGAGTTTTGTTTGTTGGCGCCGCCGTCGACGAAGTTCACCTCAGGGTTGAAGAACTGCACTTCGGCCACCACAGCGCGGTCGGACCAGAGTGAGTGCCAACTGACAGACAGGTCGATTAGCGGTGCATTGACGAAAGGCACCGGGACCTTGCCGTCGACCTTGACGATTTTCAGCCCGTTGATCTTGTAGGCGCCGCGCCACAGCGCGAGGTCGACGTCGGTGACCTGGCCCCGGTAATCGCCCATGTCCGCCAGTTTCTCGTTCAAGTAATCGCGCACCAGGTAGGGCAGGGCGAAGTGCAGGGCAATCAGTAGCACAACGAGACCGGCGAGGGTCCACAGGGGCCAACGGTATCGACGTTTCATGGCGGCAAATCTCTGACGATGTAAAGCCATTGACTGCGGTGTTTACCGGACGTTCGACCTGACTGGACGACCACTGGCAACAGGCATACCTTTGGGGGCTTATTCAACGCTGTACAAGGACCCAGCCATGAGCCGTATATACGCTGACAACGCCCATTCCATCGGCAATACGCCGCTGGTGCAGATCAACCGCATTGCCCCGCGCGGTGTGACCATCCTGGCCAAGATCGAAGGGCGCAACCCGGGTTACTCGGTCAAGTGCCGGATCGGCGCGAGCATGATCTGGGACGCCGAAAGCTCCGGCAAACTCAAGCCTGGCATGACCATCGTCGAACCGACGTCGGGCAATACCGGCATTGGCCTGGCCTTTGTTGCCGCGGCCCGTGGTTACAAGTTGATGCTGACCATGCCGGCGTCGATGAGTATCGAGCGACGCAAAGTCCTCAAGGCACTGGGCGCCGAACTGGTGCTGACCGAACCGGCCAAAAGCATGAAAGGCGCCATTGAGAAGGCTGCCGAGATCCTGGCCAGCGATCCGGCCAAATACTTCATGCCGTCGCAGTTCGACAACCCGGCCAACCCGGCCATTCACGAGAAAACCACCGGTCCGGAAATCTGGAACGATACTGACGGCGCAGTCGATGTGCTGGTCGCGGGCGTTGGAACCGGCGGAACCATTACCGGTGTTTCGCGGTATATCAAGAATACCCAGGGCAAACCGATTATCTCGGTAGCCGTGGAGCCGGTGGTGTCGCCGGTGATTACCCAGGCGATAGCCGGTGAAGAGATCAAGCCGAGCCCGCACAAGATCCAGGGGATCGGTGCCGGTTTTGTCCCGAAGAATCTGGACTTGTCGATCGTCGATCGGGTTGAGTTGGTCACCGATGACGAATCGAAGGCCATGGCGCTGCGCCTGATGCAGGAAGAAGGGATTTTGTGCGGTATTTCCTGTGGCGCCGCGATGGCGGTGGCGGTGCGTCTGGCCGAAACACCGGAAATGCAGGGCAAGACCATCGTGGTGATCCTGCCGGACTCCGGTGAGCGCTACTTGTCGAGCATGTTGTTCAGCGACCTGTTTACCGAGCAGGAAAATCAGCAGTAGGCGCTGCCTGCGATGGTTTCATCTTTTGGTGAGAGGGCTGATTCAGGTCAGCCCCCGTTCAGGAACCTTATGTTAATAAGTGCTTTATTGCACAAACCTTAATACTGAATGTCGAGTTTTGCGGGTTTTTCCCGAGGCCGGTAGTGTTTATCATGGCCGGCTGCCACGTCGGGTAAATGGCGTTGTGCGAAGAGCCTAACCTCAAGGAGCCGTAGATGACCTTTTCCTTTGCCGCGAAAGCGTCAGTGTTGCTGCTATTCCTGGGCAGCACCCTCTATGTGCATTTGCGCGGGAAGGCGCGATTGCCGGTTCTGCGTCAATTCGTCAATCACTCGGCCTTGTTTGCGCCTTACAACGCCTTGATGTACCTGTTCTCCGGGGTGCCGTCCAAACCCTATCTGGACCGCAGCAAGTTTCCGGAACTGGACGTGCTCAAAGACAACTGGGAAGTCATCCGCGACGAAGCCATGCACCTGTTCGACGAGGGTTACATCCGCGCCGCCGAAAGACACAACGATGCGGGGTTTGGTTCGTTTTTCAAGAAAGGCTGGAAACGTTTCTACCTCAAGTGGTACGACAAACCCCTGCCATCCGCTGAAGCCTTGTGCCCGAAAACCGTGGCGCTGGTGAGCAGTATTCCCAACGTAAAGGGTGCAATGTTCGCGTTGCTGCCGGGTGGCAGCCACCTCAACCCGCACCGCGACCCGTTTGCCGGTTCGCTGCGCTATCACCTGGGGCTGTCGACGCCGAACTCCGACGATTGCCGTATCTTTGTCGACGGCCAGGTGTATGCCTGGCGTGATGGTGAAGATGTGATGTTTGATGAGACCTACGTGCATTGGGTCAAGAACGAATCCGAGAAAACCCGCGTCATTCTGTTCTGCGACATCGAACGACCGCTGAGCAACCGCGTCATGACCTTCATCAACCGCTGGCTCAGCGGCTTGCTCGGTCGCGCCACCGCACCTCAGAACCTTGATGATGAACGTGTCGGCGGGATTAACCAGGCGTATGCCTGGAGCAAGAATTCCAGCGACAAGGTCAGTGGTGTGGTCAAACGCTGGAAGCGTCGTAATCCCAAGGCGTACCGCGTGCTGCGGCCGGTGTTGGCGGTGGTGGTGCTGACGTTGTTGGGGTATTGGTTGTTTGCGTGACTGGATTCAAAAGAAAACCGCTCCTTGGGAGCGGTTTTTTTATGAGCAGAATTTAAATGGCGCGCCCGCGACGAGGTGTCGTGACTGGCCCTTTGTCCAAGTCATTGCAATCCATGTCCGCCGCTGGTTATAGTCGGCGCTCGGTGGTTCTCTTACCCACCGCCCACCCCATCAAAAAAGATCAGCCCATGCCAGCTTCCCTCATCAATGCGGTAGTCGATTCAGCGGTCAACGCTGGCGTCGTGCCGTGCGGGAATAAGCAGCCTGCGCAGATCAGTCATTACCCCCCACCTGTCAGTAGCACGCCGGTGTACGCAGTCGTATCACCGCCGGGCGTTGGCGTTTCGGGCTGATCAGCGTTCTTTGCTGTTCTGCGCGCCCGCCTGAAAAAAACTACTGAATTTCAGCTTCGGCTGAGTTGGCTTCTTGCCTGACTACAGGTGGTATCCATGTTTGTCCTGTCGAAAAAATCCGCGCTCGCGGCGGCGTCCACGAGCCTGTTCGTTCTGCTGTGGAGCAGCGGTGCGATCTTCTCCAAATGGGGCCTGGCCCACGCATCGCCCTTTGCCTTTCTGCTGATTCGCTTTGCCATCGCCTTGTGCGGATTGATGCTGCTGGTGCCGTTGCTCAAGCTGAAATTGCCCAAGGGTGGCAAAGCGATGTTGTATGCGATGGCCACGGGCGTGGTGTTGCTGGGGGCTTATCAGATTTTTTATCTGCTGGCCCTGGACCTCAAAGTCACACCGGGCGTTATGGCAACCATCATGGGTGTGCAGCCGATTCTCACGGTGGTGATCATGGAGCGTCAGCGCTCGGCCAGCCGGATGTTCGGTCTGGCGCTGGGCCTGGTCGGGTTGATCATGGTGGTTTACCAGGGCATCGGTCTGGCCGGCATGTCTTTGGCCGGGATGCTTTTTGGTTTGCTGGCGTTGGCGAGCATGACCTTTGGCTCGATCATGCAGAAGCGCATCACCGACAATCCCCTCGGCACACTGCCGGTGCAGTACCTCGCGGGGCTGCTGCTCTGCGGGATCTTCGTGCCGTTCCAGCCGTTTCATTTCGAACACGGCAGCGGGTTTATCGTGCCGGTGCTGTGGATGGGATTGGTGGTGTCGGTGCTGGCAACGTTGCTGCTGTACCGCTTGATCGCCCGGGGCAATCTGGTGAATGTCACCAGTCTGTTTTACCTGGTGCCGGCCGTGACGGCGGTGATGGACTACCTGATTTTCGGTAATCGGCTGGCGGTATTGAGCATGCTCGGCATGCTGCTGATCATCGTCGGGCTGGTATTTGTGTTCCGTAAAGCAGCGTAAAGCAGCGTGAAAATGAAAGGCCCGGAGCATTGGCTCCGGGCCTTTTTTATTTGGTCAGCGCGTGCTCGGCCCGCACCGAATTCATGAACGCCTGCATCGCTGACGATTGAATGCGGTGACGGCGGGTAATCAGCCCGTACGGCGGCAGCCGTGCTTCAAACTTGATCGGCAACACCGCCAGCAAATCACGGCCCGGGTAATCCTCCACCACCGACACCGGTGTGACGCCCAGCATGTCGGTCTGCTGGATCAAGGACAGCAAGGTCATGATCGAGGTGGTTTCGACGATGCTGCTGGGGATGTCGACCCGCGCATTGTGGAAGACCTGATTGATGATCGCGCGCATCGGGCTCGGTTGCTGTTGCAGTACCCAGGTCATGTTCTGCAACTCGGCCCAGCTCAGGTTTTTCTCTTTCGCCAACGGGTTCTGCGCGCCGGAGATGACGCACAAGGCTTCTTCGCCGAGGCTGTCGAACAGCAACTCTTCGGCCCGTGCGCCCGCTGGAATCCGGCCCAATACGATATCCAGCTGGTCCTGCAACAGCGCTTGCACCAGCACGTCGCTGGTGTCGACCTGAATGCTCATCGACAAGCGTGGATGGCTTTGCTTCAAGGTCGCGATGGTGCGGGTCAACAGCCCCGAGGCCAGCGCCGGAATCGCACCGACCGCAACCCGGCCAAGGTTGCCGGATTCGAGCGCGACCAGTTCTTCACGCATGCCGCTCAGTTCAGCAAACACCATGCGCGCGTAGTAGATGACGGTTTCCCCGAACGGGGTCGAGCGCATGCCCCGGGGCAGACGCTCGAAGAGTTCGACGCCGAGCAAGTCCTCGGCTTCGTGCAACATCTTGGTGGCTGCCGGCTGGGTCATGCCGATGTGGTCGGCGGCGCGGCGCAACGAGCCGAATTCCTGCAATGCCAGCATCAGCCGCAGTTGGCGCAGACGCAGTCGACTGTGGATCACATTGGCAGCAGGAATTCGGGTCATGGGCCGTGCTCGCAATTAGGACTGCGGCAAGCCTGACAACAAATGCCAGGCGTTGCCAGCATTGCCGTGTTACAGCACCGATTTAGGCTTGGCGACCTGGGGTTTGCGCAGCCCCGTCAGGGTGCCCAGCGCCTTGGAAATCAACGGCCAGAACAGCATCAGCAACGCCGCCGTGGTCAGGCAGCCCACTAACGGGTTGGACCAGAAAATCCCCACGTGGCCGTCGGAGAACAGCATCGACTGACGGAACGCATCTTCAGCCTTGTCGCCCAGTACCGCCGCCAGCACCAGCGGCGCAATCGGGTAACCGAGTTTCTTGAACAGATAACCCAGCGCGCCGAAGCCCAGCATCAACACCACGTCGACGAACGAGTTGTGCACCGAGTAGGCACCGATGGCGCAGACCATGATGATAATCGGCGCGATGATCGAGAACGGAATGCGCAGGATCGAAGCGAACAGCGGCACGGTGGCCAGCACCACGATCAGGCTGACCACGTTCCCGAGGTACATGCTGGCGATCAGGCCCCAGACGAAATCGTGCTGCTCGACGAACAACGTCGGGCCAGGATGCAGGCCCCAGATCATCAGACCGCCGAGCATGACCGCCGCAGTGGCCGAGCCGGGAATGCCGAGGGTCAGCATGGGCAGCAGGGCGCTGGTGCCTGCGGCGTGGTCGGCGGTTTCCGGGGCGATTACGCCTTCGAGTTCACCCTTGCCGAAGTTCTCGCGGTTCTTCGAAAAGCGCCGCGCCAGACTGTAGCTCATGAACGAGGCCGCCGTCGGGCCACCCGGTGTGATGCCCATCCAGCAACCGACCAGGGTGCTGCGCAGGATCGTCCACCAGTAACGCGGCAACTTGGCCCAGGTGCGCAGGATGACCATCGGCGTGATGCGCGCATGCTCGCCGCGAAACACCAGGCCTTCCTCGACGGTGCAGAGAATTTCGCCGATCCCGAACAAGCCGATCACGGCCACCTCGAAGCTGATGCCCGTCATCAACGCGGGCTGATCGAAGGTCAGGCGCAGGTTGCCGGAGACAGTGTCCATGCCCACGGCGGCCATGGCGAAACCAATCATCATCGCCACCACGGTTTTCAGCGGCGGATTCTTGCTCATGCCGATGAAGGTGCAGAACGCCAACAGGTACACCGCGAAGAACTCCGGCGAACTGAAAGACATGGCGAATGCGGCAATCTTGGTCGACAGGAAGGTCAGCAACAACACCCCGGCCAGCGCGCCGATCAGCGCCGAACTGAATGCGGCCGTCAACGCTTCGGCAGCGCGACCTTCGCGGGCCATCGGGTAACCGTCGAACGTGGTCGCCACCGATGAGGGCTCACCGGGGATGTTGAACAGAATCGAGGTGATCGAACCGCCGAACAGCGCGCCCCAATACATGCACGACAGCAAAATGATTGCCGACACCGGCGACATGGTGAAGGTCAGCGGCAGCAACAACGCCACGCCATTGGGGGCGCCGAGGCCGGGCAATACGCCGACCAGAATGCCCAGCAGCACGCCGATCACCATCAGGCCGATGTGGCCCGGGGTGAGGATCAGGTTCATGCCTTGCAGCAGGGAATCGAACTCGCTCATTTGAAACTTCTCCCGGCCAGTGCAATCCAGTCGCCCATCGGGCCGGCATCCAGCGGGACCTTGAACCACAACGCGAAAATCAGGTAGCTGGCCAGCACCGCGCCGAGGGACACGGTGCCGATCATCCATTTGCCGTAAGGCTTGGCGCGCACCTTGTCACGCCACATGAACCAGGCGATGAAGCAGGCCGAGGCCACATAAATGCCGGTGAACGGCATGGCGCCGACGAACAGCGCAATCGGGATGAACACCGACAGCACTTGCTTGAATGCGCTGCGGCTGACGAATGCAATGCTCAGGGCGTGCCAGCGCACCACGGTCAACACGCCGTTGCCCACGCTCGCGGCGCTCAACAGCAATCCGATGTAGAAGGGGAAGTAACCCGGCTCGGGGCCTGAATCGCCCCAGCCGATACCTTGTTCGAGACTGCCGAACATCACCACCGCGCCGATCAGCGTGGTGAAGAGTGTCAGGCCGAGTTCGACCCAGCGGGTACCGACCAGCGCCGGTGAATCCGAAGAATGGGACATGAAAGCACCTCCAGAGGTGACGGCCGTGCGCACGCGCACGGCCGTGAACAACTCAGTTTTTCAGCCAGCCGGCTTCTTTGAACACCGGGGTGACGCGGGCGGTGTCTTTCTCAATGTAGGCAGTCAGCGGCTCGCCTTCGAGGAACGTCGGCACCAGCGCGTTCTGCTTCACGTAGGCCTTGAACTCTGGAGTCTCGGTGACTTTGCGCATCAGCTCGACATAGAACGCCCGCTGTTCGGCGGTGACGTCGCCGGGCATGAACACGGTGCGCGGGAAGCGGTATTGATCGATACCCAGGCCTTGTTCGTGGCAGGTCGGAACGTCGGCCCAGGATTTATCACCCGCGACTTTCTCGGTGTAGCTCATGCGTTCCTTGCTGAACACGCAGAGCGGTTCGACCTGGTCGCCGCGCCATTGGCTGATGCTTTCGCTGGGGTTGTTGACGTTGGCGGCGATGTGTTTGCCGGCCAGTTGGGTCGCGGCTTCACTGCCGCTCTTGAACGGGATGTACACCAGTTTGCTGTTGTTGGTCTGGTTCAGCAGCAGGGTCAGGGTCTGGTCGACATCCTTGGACTGACTGCCGCCCATGCGCAGTTTCGACGGATCAGTCTTGGCCGCTTCGTAGAAGCCTTTGGCGTCTTTCCAGGGGGCATCCTTGTAGCTCCAGAGAATGAAGTCGTCCTCTGCAACGGCCGCCACGGGAGTCAGCTCCTGCCATTGATAGCCAAGCTTGGAAACCAGCGGCAACAGGTAGATGTTGTTGGTGCCGATCACCAGTTTTTCCGGGTCGCCCTTGTTCATTTTCAGGTCAAGGAACGCTTCGGCACCGTTGCCGCCGCCCTTGTTGAGGACGATGGTATTCACGTCGAGGAACTTGTGTGTGGTGATGATCGACTGGATCAGCCGACCGAGCTGGTCAGTACCGCCGCCGGGGCCGCCGGCAACGAGGATTTCGACGTTCTTGTCCGGCTGCCAGGCAGCGTTGGCGAGTGCGGGGAGGGCGCCGGCGGCGACCAGTGTGCAGCCAAGAAACAGACGGGATGTGCGACGGACGAATGCATTTCGCATGGAAGGGCCTCGTTTTTTGTAATTGTTATGAATGACTTGTCGGTGCTCAAAAGCTGCAAGCCTGGACTGAGTGTGGGAAGCCTCCGCTTCGGCGTCTAGTCAAAACAATACATACACCGATAGCCTGCGGTTATAGGTCATCAGGGGCAAATACGTGACGAGGGCTGGAAACTGTGTGCCAGAGCGTTTTGAGAGGAAAGTCAGTCATGGTGGCCGGCGATGAAAGCCCCCTGAAAGCGCGGTATGCCATAACCCGAGGCTATCGCCGTATCTCAATCATTGATTAGACGGTTATCACCGAGCCTTCGATATTGCTCATCAGCGCGGCGAACCGACCACGCACGGCATTCACAACAATAAGAAACGAGGTACGCACCATGGCTCGTCCCAGTGCTTCCCTGCATCTGCCTGGCGCAGCTGCCCAACCGATCAACGCGGCCACACCCCTGGCCGGCACCACCAAAGCCAGCAACGTGCGCTGGCGGATCTTTGCGATCGTCTTCGCGCTGACCATGGTCAACCTGATCGACCGGGTCTCGCTGTCGATCGCCATGCCGACCATTGCCCATGAATTTTCCCTGTCGCCAAGCATGCAAGGGCTGATCCTCAGCAGTTTCTTCTGGGCGTATGCGCTGTTGCAGATTCCCGGCGGCTGGCTGATCGATCGCTTCGGCCCGCATCGGGTCATCAGTTGGTCCACCGGGTTGTGGGGCACCTTTCAAGTGTTGGCGGCGTTTGCGACCGGCGGCTTGTCATTGCTGTTCGCCCGCGTTGCACTCGGGGCCGCCGAAGCGCCGTTGTTCCCGTCCGGTGGCAAGCTGATTTCCCTGTGGCTGGCGCCGAGCGAACGCAGTCGCGGCGCGGTGCTGATGGACAGCGGCAGCCCGTTGGGCGTGGCGCTGGGCGGGTTGATCATTGCTTACCTGATTGCATCCCTGGATTCGTGGCGCCTGGCCTTCGTGATTGCCGGTATCGCGACCCTGGTGCTGGCCTGGCTGGCCCGGCGTTATCTGCGCGATGACCCGGCCACTCACCCGCAAGTGAATGCCGAAGAACTGGAGAAGATCAACGCCGGGCGCGCGACGCCGGCTGCCGAAGCCGCCCGTGTGCCGGTCAAAGGCCTGGGCATCGCGGCCCGTTCCCTGAGCGGCTTGCTGATCGGCCGTGCCAGTTGGGCGATGGTGTATTTCGGTTTGCTGACCTGGGGCCCGAGCTATCTGGCCCAGGCTCGCGGCTTCGATATCAAAGGCATCGGCGCGGCCACCTTCGTGATTTTCGTGTGCGGGGCCCTGGGTTCGTTGACCGGTGGTTTTCTCTGCGACGGGCTGATCCGCAAGGGTGTCAGCCGTGGCGTGGCGGTCAAGAGCCTGCTGGCGTTTTCCGGTGTGGTCGCCCTCGGCGCCTTTCTGTTGTTGCCGACGCTGAGCAATCCGTTTGCCGCCGTGGCGTTGTTGGCCATGACCGCGTTTTTCCTGATGTGGGGCAGCCTCTACTGGAGCTTCCCGGCATTGCTGGCGGCACCGGCGCGGGTCGGGTTGATCGGCGGCGTAATGAACATGGCCGGCAGCACCGGCGGGATCGCGGTGCCGATCCTGGTGGGCATCATTGTGCAAATGACCGGAGGTTTTGCGCCGGTGCTGGGGTTCTTTGCCGTGTGCTCGGCAGTCTTTGTGCTGGCGACGTTGTTCATCAGTCTCGACGAGGTGCGCCATGGCTGAACACTTATCTGGCGAAGCATGGAACGGTCCGATCATCGATGCCCATCATCACTTCTGGGACCCAACGATCAATGACCATCCGTGGCTGGCGCCCGAAGCCAATATCCCGTTCCGCTACGGCGACTACAGTGCGATTAAACGGCGCTATTTTCCTGAGGACTATTTCGCTGACGCCGGCCCGCACCGTGTGGTGCAAACGGTGTACGTCGAGACCGAATGGGACCCGCAAGACCCGATTGGCGAAACCGTTTTTATCGAAAGTCTGACGGCCCGTTACGGCGTACCCAATGCGGTCGTGGCGCAGGCCTGGCTCGACCACCCGGACGCCCTCGCGGTACTGACCGAACAAGCGAGTTTCAAATGCGTGCGCAGCGTGCGTCACAAACCGGGTGGAGCGACTTCACCGGCGCAGGTTGGTCATGTGCGCAGCCTGATGAGCGACGAACACTGGCGGCGCAGTTTTGCCGCCCTCGAAGGGCTGGGGTTGCACTTCGATTTGCAGACCCCCTGGTGGAACCTGCACGAAGCCGAACGGCTGGCTCGGGACTTTCCCGGCACTACGCTGATTCTCAACCACGCAGGGTTGCCCAATGACCGCAGCGCCGAAGGCCTGGCCGGTTGGCGCCTGGCGATGGCTCGGCTGGCCAAATGGCCAAATGTGCAGGTGAAGATTTCCGGCCTTGGCCAGAGGGGCCAGGCATGGCGCGCCAAGGACAACGCCTGGATCGTGCGTGAAGTGATCGCCATGTTCGGCACTGACCGGGCAATGTTCGCCAGCAACTTCCCGGTGGACAGCCTGTGCGGCTCGTTCGACGACATCTACAGCGGTTTCAAATCCATCGTTGCTGATCTGCCGAGCGCCGATCAGGAGCGACTGTTCTACAGCAACGCGCAGCGGGTTTATCGCTGCGAGCCTTGCGCCGTTGATCGCCAATGGCCTGAACCCTTGAGGAGTGAAGCATGAACAAAACAACCATCGCGATGGTGCTGGGGGACCCGGCAGGCATCGGCCCGGAACTGATCGCACGCCTGCTTGCGGAGCCTGAAGTGCGCAGCCAGGCCAATGTGATCTTGATCGCCGACGAGGCCGAAATGCGTCGCGGCATGCGCATCGCCGGGACGGAGTTTCCTTACCGTCGCGTCGAGTCGCTGGATCAGTTGGAGTTTCATGATGACACGCCGCTGTTCTATGACTTTCGCGGAGACACCGTCGGTGAATTTCCACACAGTGAAGCCAGTGTCATCGGCGGTCGCTACAGCCTCGACACGCTGGAACAAGCCCTGCGCCTGACCGAGGCCGGGACCACCGACGCGGTGTTGTTCGGGCCGTTGAACAAGACCTCGCTGCACATGGCCGGCATGGCCCACAGCGATGAGCTGCACTGGTTCGCCGAGCTGCTGGATTTCCACGGGCCGTTCTGTGAATTCAACGTGCTCGACAACCTCTGGACCTCCCGCGTGACCTCCCACGTGGCATTAGCGCAAGTGCCAGGCATGCTGACCCAGACGCGGGTAGTGGAAGCGATCCAGTTGATCGACACCGCGCTCAAGCGCAACGGCCTGGAAAAACCGCGCATTGGCGTGTGTGGGCTGAACCCGCACAACGGCGACAACGGCTCGTTCGGACGCGAAGAACTGGACATCATCGGCCCGGCGGTTCGTTCGGCCCAGGCGCTGGGGATTGCGGCCGAAGGGCCATACCCGGCGGACACGATTTTCCTCAAGGTCCAGGGCGATGCCAGTGCCTTTGACGCGGTGGTGACGATGTATCACGACCAGGGGCAGATCGCGATCAAGTTGATGGGCTTCTCCCGAGGCGTGACGGTGCAGGGTGGCTTGCCGATCCCGATCACCACGCCGGCCCACGGCACCGCCTTCGACATCGCGGGGCAGGGCAAGGCCAACGTCGGCGCGATTCGTCAGGCCTTCGAAATCGCCTGCCGAATGGGCACCAACAACTACTGACACAACACTGATCCCCTGTGGGAGATTCTATGTTTGGGGGGAACACCCAAACATAGAATTTGGCTTGTATTCGGTTTGGTTTTTCATCAGGGCAAACATCACTCTGGCCAGCTTGCGTGCCAGGATAACCAAGGCCTGAGTGCCTTTTAGACCTCTGGCCAGATAGCGTTCGTAGTACGGCTTCCAGGTCGGCGAACGGCTGGCAGCCATAGCGCTATTGTGAAACAAGCGCCGGAACTCCGAGTCCCCTCGTTTAGAGAGTCGGCGCTTTTGATCCTTTTGTCCTGACTGCCTCACACGCGGATCCATGCCGAGGAAGGCGACGTACTCGTCGCTGTTGGCAAATTCCCCACGCATAAAAGCAGTGGCCGCTGCGGTGGCCGTCAGGAGCCCTACGCCCTCGATGGCCTGGCAACGCTTCACCTGATCATCAATCCCACCTTCCTCAGCAATTTCCTTGAGCGTTTTCTGAATCATCTTTTCGAACTGGGCAATGGCGGCCAGAAGCTGGTTGAAGTGCTCTTTCAGCAAGGATTCGTTTTTCCAGCTCTGCTTGAGTGCAACACAGGCCCGGACCAACTGAGCCCGACGGCGAAGCAGGCTTTTCATTTGTGTGTAAGCCTTCGGTGGCGGATTCCAGATCCTCAATCTGTCGGATTCGCGGCTCAAGTAACGGGCCAGCAGTTCGGCATCCAACGTATCTGTTTTCGCCCTCATGCCTATTCCATCGCGGTATTTGTTGAGGCGACTGCCATCGATGACGTAAACGTCATGGCCCATTTCATGGGCCATTTCCGTTGTATCAAGGTGATAGATATTGGTCGCTTCTAGCGCGATAGCGCTGTGCGCTGGCAGCGTCTTGAGCCATTGCTTCAAGGTTGATCGCTTGTTCGCGATATTTAGGGTCTTTTCCAGGTCGGATCGATAGATAACGATCTCGTCCTTCGCCACATCCACACCGACGACCACCTGCGAATCCAGGATTGTCATGGCACACCCTCCGAGCTAGGGTTTAGATACTTGACGGGGTTCACCGTTGCGCTGGCTTGTTTCTATCGTCGGTCCGAGCCGATGCATTCCTTATCGGCGCATTAGGTGAAGGGGTGGGACGAAGTCTCCCACGGTCTGTACTGGTCAGAGTCAGATGACGAGCTTTAGTCCCACCCACCCCTTCAAGTCTAAACATACAAGCGAGCCTGCTCGCGATAGCGGTCTGACAGTCACTAAAAAGGTGGCTGCACTACCGCTTTCGCGAGCAGGCTCCCACATTTGTTTTGTGTGTGGCTGATAACCCTATCCACTCACTATTCCATTTTTCCTATCACCGCAGGTTATCGCCGGATACGCATAAGTGATTATCCGCACCCCCGAGCGCTGGCTAAAGTCGCTCCATCGAATGCCGGAACTCGCCCCCCGTGCGGTTTTGTGCAGCGACCCGACAACTACAAAAAGCCGGCAGCGCAAGGAACTGTATTCATGAAAATAAAAGCCATCCGTACCCGCGTTTTTGAGTGGAAAGGCAAAGTCGTTCCGCCTCAAGCACACTTCTGCACCAACGCCAGCGACATCCTGTTCGAACGTGGCGACGCCATGGGCTCGTTCCGTTTCCATGGCTGGCTGGTGGTGGAAGTCGAGACCGATACCGGCCTCGTCGGCATCGGTAACTGTGCCCTGGCGCCGCGTGTGGCCAAGGAGATCATCGACACCTACCTGGCGCCGATTGCCATTGGCGAAGACCCGTTCGACAACGAATACATCTGGCAGAAGATGTACCGCCAGAGCCACGCCTGGGGCCGCAAAGGCATCGGCATGGCGGCGATCTCGGCGATCGACATCGCGATCTGGGACATCATGGGCAAAGCCGTGAACAAGCCGGTGTTCAAACTGCTCGGCGGCCGGACCAAGGAAAAGATCTGGACCTACGCCTCCAAGCTCTACGCCAATGACAACCTCGACCTGTTCCTCGAAGAGGCCCAGGGCTATCTGAACCAGGGTTTCACCGCGCTGAAAATGCGTTTCGGCTACGGCCCGAAAGACGGCCCGGCGGGCATGCGCAAGAACATCGAGCAAGTGCGTGCCCTGCGTAACCTGGCCGGTCCCGACATCGACATCATGCTCGAGTGCTACATGGGCTGGACCCTGGAATACGCCCGCCGCATGCTGCCCAAACTTGCTGAATTCGAACCACGCTGGCTGGAAGAGCCGGTGATTGCCGACGACATCGAAGGCTACATCGAGCTGAAGAAGATGGGGATCATGCCGATCTCCGGCGGCGAGCATGAGTTCACCTCCTACGGCTTCAAAGACCTGCTGGAACGCCGCGCCGTCGACGTGATCCAGTACGACACCAACCGCGTGGGCGGTATCACCGCAGCGCGGAAGATCAACGCCATGGCCGAAGCCTGGTCGGTGCCGGTGATCCCGCACGCCGGGCAGATGCACAACTACCACCTGACCATGTCCACCACCGCCTCGCCGATGGCCGAGTTCTTCCCGGTATTTGACGTCGAGGTCGGCAACGAACTCTTCTACTACGTGTTCAAGGGCGAGCCGCAACCGGTCAACGGCTACATCCAGCTCGACGATGACAAGCCCGGCCTGGGCCTGGAAATCTCCGATGAGTACTTGAGCGACTTCAACATCATCGAGTGATCCGGTGGTGAAGGGCGGTGCGACGTTTCGCTAATCCCCTCCCACACATCCACGACTTTCTGGAGGCCGTCATGCGCCTGATTCAATTTGAAAACACTGCCGGTGAACGCCAGGTGGGTCTCGTCGAGGGCTCGCAGGTAAAGGTGCTGCAAGGCACCCGTAGCACCCGTGAACTGGCCCTCGCGGCGATTCGTGCCCAACGCAGCCTGCAAGAAGAAGTCGCACTGCGCGGCACCGAACCGGGACCGGATTACGCCCAGCTGTTGCAGCAGGGCAAAGTCCTGCCACCGCTGGACCACGAAGACCCGGCCCATTGCCTGATCAGCGGCACCGGACTGACCCATTTGGGCAGCGCCTCGGCGCGGGACAAAATGCACCAGCAGGAGGGCGCGGTCGAAGCCGGCATGACCGACACCATGCGCATTTTCAAATGGGGCCTGGAGGGTGGTAAACCGGCGGCCGGGCAGGTCGGCGCGCAACCGGAATGGTTCTACAAAGGTGATGGCAGCATCGTCGTGCGCCCCGGCGCGGATTTCCCGGTGCCGCCGTTTGCCGAAGACGCCGGCGAGGAACCCGAGCTGACCGGCCTCTACGTGATCGGCGACGACGGCCAGCCGTACCGCGTCGGTTATGCCTTGGGCAACGAGTTCTCCGACCACGTGATGGAGCGGCGCAATTACCTGTATCTCGCCCATTCGAAACTGCGTTTCTGCGCCTACGGTCCGGAGCTGCGCGTCGGCGAGTTGCCCAAGCACCTTGCAGGCACCAGTCGGATCAAGCGCAACGGCGAAACGATCTGGGAAAAGGAGTTTCTCAGCGGCGAAGACAACATGTGCCACAGCCTCGCCAACCTCGAATTCCACCACTTCAAATACGCGCAGTTTTCGCGTCCCGGCGATGTCCACGTGCATTACTTCGGCACCGCAACGTTGTCGTTTGCCGACGGGATAAAAACCCAGCCGGGCGATCGCTTCCAGATCAGCCTCGATGAGTTCGGCGCGCCCCTGGAAAACGGCATCGGCGAAAGTGCCCAGCCGTTGGCCATCGGCCAGGTGCGCACGCTTTAAGTCTTCAATCACCGGCGTTGTCGGCCGGTCAAGGGATCACTCATGACCACGCTACTCGGACACAACTACATCGGCGGTCGCCGCAGCGCCAACGGTACGCAACAGCTGCAAAGCCTCGATGCCACGACGGGCGAAGCGCTGCCCGGCCGTTTTTTCCAGGCCACTGAAGCGGAAGTGGACGCGGCAGCCAGCGCTGCGGCCGCTGCCTACCCGGTTTACCGCAACCTCAGCGCGGAAAAACGTGCGCTGTTCCTCGACGCTATCGCCGATGAAATCGATGCTCTGGGCGATGACTTCGTCGCCACTGTGTGCCGCGAAACCGCGTTGCCGGCCGGGCGTATCCAGGGTGAGCGCGGGCGCACCAGCGGCCAGATGCGCTTGTTTGCCAAGGTCCTGCGTCGCGGCGATTTCTACGGCGCGCGCATTGATCGGGCACTGCCGGATCGCCAGCCGTTGCCACGTCCGGACCTGCGTCAGTACCGCATCGGCCTGGGGCCTGTCGCCGTGTTCGGTGCCAGCAACTTTCCGTTGGCATTTTCAACCGCCGGTGGCGATACCGCTTCGGCGCTGGCCGCCGGTTGCCCGGTGGTGTTCAAGGCGCACAGCGGGCACATGGCGACGGCCGAGTGGGTCGCGGACGCAATCATCCGCGCCGCCGAGCGCACCGAAATGCCGCCCGGCGTCTTCAACATGATCTACGGCGGGGGTGTCGGCGAATGGCTGGTCAAGCATCCGGCGATTCAAGCGGTGGGCTTCACCGGTTCGCTCAAGGGCGGCAATGCCTTGAGCCACATGGCCGCGACCCGGCCACAGCCGATTCCGGTGTTTGCCGAGATGTCGAGCATCAACCCGGTGTTCCTGCTGCCCGAAGCGCTCAAGGTTCGCGGTGAGCAAGTCGCTGCGCAACTGGCCGGGTCGGTGACCCTGGGCTGCGGGCAGTTCTGCACCAACCCGGGCCTGGTCATCGGTTTGCGTTCGCCGCAGTTCAGCCAGTTCCTGGAAACGTTTTGCGCCAGCATGAACCAGCAACCGGCCCAGACCATGCTCAATGCCGGCGCGCTGGTCAGTTACAGCCGAGGCCTTGGCGAGTTGCACGAACATCCGGGGCTGACGCACTTGGCGGGCAAGCCGCAACAGGGCAATCAGGCACAACCGCAGGTGTTCAAGGCTGACGTCAGTCTGTTGCTCAAGGGCGACGAGCTGCTTCAGGAAGAGGTGTTCGGACCGACCACCATCATCATCGAGCTTGAGGACCGGGCGCAGCTGGCGGCAGCGTTGCACGGTCTGCGCGGGCAATTGACGGCGACGCTGATTGGCGAGACGGACGAGTTGCTGGAGTACCGTTGGCTGGCGGAGTTGCTGCAGGAAAAGGTCGGGCGGATTCTGCTCAATGGCTACCCGACCGGGGTCGAGGTGTGTGAGGCGATGGTGCACGGCGGGCCGTATCCGGCGACGTCTGATTCACGCGGCACATCGGTTGGCACCTTGGCGATTGACCGGTTCCTGCGGCCGGTGTGCTTCCAGAATTACCCGGATGCGTTGTTGCCCGAGGCGTTGCAGAACGCCAATCCGCTGGGGATTCGACGGTTGGTGGATGGGGAGGTGAGTCAGGCAGCGTTGTAGTCTCTACCGCCTTCACGAGCAGGCTCCCACATTGGATTTGCGGTGAACACAAAATCCTGTGGGAGCTAGCCTGCTCGCGAAGGCGTCATCAGCCACACCGCCAAACTACTTGGCAGTCACCTCAGCCACTTTCACCACCGCCGGCTTCAACACCAGCCACAACGCCGCCGCAATCAACACCCCACCATAGATATGCGCCATCGACAACGGCTCATCCAGCAACAGCGCTCCCCACAACACCCCGAACGGCGGGATCAGGAAGGTCGTGGTCATCGACCTCACCGGCCCGATCGAGCTGAGCAGGCGGAAGTAAATGATGTACGCCAGTGCGGTACACATCAGTCCCAATCCAAGCAACGACAACCAGACGTTCCAGCCGCCCCAGCTTGCCGGTGGCTGGCTGATCACGCTGTAGCCGAACAACGGCAACAGGAACAGCGTCGCCCCGAGCATGCTGCCCAGCGCTGAAAGACGGCTGTCGAGACCGCCGGCGTGGTCAAGCCAGCGGCGGGCCAGGAACCCGGCAAAGCCATAGCAGGTGGTGGCGAGCAGGCAGGCGGCGGCGCCCATCAACAATTCCATGTCGAACGCCACCGGACCGGCACGGGTCAGCACGCCTACGCCAAACAGCCCGAGGAACACCCCGCCAAGCTTGGCCGCGGTGAGTTTTTCATGGAAGAACAGGCCGCCGATCAACACGCCCATCAGCGGCGTGGTGGCGTTGAAGATCGCTGAGTAACCGGCCGGCAGCACTTGGGCGGCCACGGAATAGAGGGTCGCCGGAATCCCGGAGTTGATCACCCCGAGCAGCATCACCGTCTTGAGTTTGCCTTTGAAGTCCCAGCTGATGCGCATCAGGCCGAGAATCACTAGCAAGCCGACGGCGGCAATCGACACGCGGAAAAAGGCCGTGGGGATGGTGCCAATCACCGGGGCGATGATGCGCATGAACAGAAAGCTCGCGCCCCAGATCGCGGCCAGCGACAGCAATCGGAAAATATCGACAGGACTCACGGTGCACTCCTTCCTTGATGGGGACGAGAGTGTTGCCGAGCGCCTTATCCATGGCAACCGAAAAACGAGCATTTAACTCGAGCCGAAAATTACGCTTCTCCTGCACCCGGTTCACTGGCTAAGCTCAGGGCTCACGAATTCCCGCAGAGGTCTCACCCATGCCGCAGCAATGGCCAGCCGCCGACATCGCCCGAATGATCCTCGATGGCTTTGACGATTACCGCGAGCATTTCCGCCAGATCACCGACGGCGCTCGGGCCCGCTTCGAGCAGGCCCAGTGGCAGGAGGCGCAGGTCGCGTCGGCCGCGCGGATCAATCTGTACGAAGAAAAAGTCAGCGAAACCGTGGAACGGCTGCGCGTCGCGTTTGACAGCGACACACTGGACGTCAGTTGCTGGCCTCTGGTCAAAAGCGCTTACATCACGCTGATCGACCTGCGTTTCGATGATGAACTGTCCGAGACTTGGTACAACTCGATTTTTTGCGGGCTGTTCAGCCATGACCTGATCAGCGACGGCTGCATGTTTATCCACACCACCCGGCCCAGCCTGCGCCGGGCCCGCGCCGCGCAAACCCGAACCTATAAGCCCCAGGGCCAGTTGTCCGGCATGCTCGCGAGCATTTTTGCCGATTACAGCTTCAGCGAGGATTACGCCGACCTGGCCGGCGACCTGCACCGCCTCGAAGCCCAACTGCGTGAGAACCTGCCGGATTGGGTGTGCAAGGACCCTGAACTGAGCGTCGAGCTGTTCTCCTCGGTGCTCTACCGCAACAAAGGCGCGTACCTGGTGGGGCGCATCTATACCCGGGACGAACAATGGCCGCTGGTGATTCCGCTGCTGCACCGTGAAGGCCGCGGGATTCAGATCGATGCGCTGATTACCGACGAAGCCGATGTGTCGATCATTTTTTCGTTCACCCGTTCGTATTTCATGGTGGATGTGCCGGTACCGGCGGAGTTCATCGGCTTCCTCAAGCGCATCCTGCCGGGCAAGCACGTCGCCGAGTTGTACACCTCCATCGGCTTCTACAAACACGGCAAGTCCGAGTTCTATCGGGCGCTGATCAATCACCTGGCCAACACCGACGACCAATTCATCATGGCTCCCGGCGTGCGCGGCATGGTGATGAGCGTGTTTACCCTGCCGGGTTTCAACACCGTGTTCAAAATCATCAAGGACCGTTTCTCGCCGTCGAAAAACGTCGACCGTGCCACGGTGATCGAAAAATACCGTTTGGTGAAAAGCGTCGATCGCGTCGGACGCATGGCCGATACCCAGGAGTTCGCCGATTTTCGCTTCCCGTTGAGCAAGTTCGACCCGGCGTGCCTGGAAGAGCTGCTTGAGGTGGCGGCGTCCACGGTGTCGGTGGAAGGCGACACCGTGCTGATCCGTCACTGCTGGACCGAGCGGCGGATGACGCCGCTGAACCTGTACCTGGAAAACGCCAACGAGGCGCAGGTCCACGAGGCCCTGGAAGATTACGGGCTGGCGATCAAGCAACTGGCGGCGGCGAACATCTTTCCCGGCGACATGCTGTTGAAGAACTTCGGCGTCACCCGGCACGGGCGGGTGGTGTTTTATGACTATGACGAGATTTGCTTCCTGACCGAAGCCAACTTCCGCCACATCCCGGAACCGCGTACGCCGGAAGACGAAATGGCCTCCGAGCCGTGGTATTCGATCGGGCCGCTGGATGTGTTTCCCGAGGAGTTTCCGCCGTTCCTGTTTGCCGATTCCGGGCAAAGGAAGCTGTTTGACCAGTTGCATGGCGAGCTATACAACGCCGATTACTGGAAAAGCCTGCAGGAAGCCATTCGTGCCGGCAAAATCATCGACGTGTTCCCTTATCGCCGCAAAGGCCTGGATAACGAATAAACCCCTGAGTGAACCCCCTGTGGCGAGGGAGCTTGCTCCCGCTGGGTCGCGAAGCGACCCCAAAACCATCCACCGTCGTGTTTCAGATACACCGCGATGACCGGATTACGACTGCCGCGCAGCCGAGCGGGAGCAAGCTCCCTCACCACAAAGGCAGGTTGAATTCGTCGCCGAGCCCCCAAATCTGCGACAATCCGGCCCCTGCGCCACTAGACGACTTTTGCGTACCTGATGACTGACGAATCGCCTTCCATCGACAAACTGCTGAAAAACCTCGATCACGCCATGCTCGCCGACCGCCACCGGCTGCGGCGGCAGTTGCTTGAGCTGCGCAAGAAACCTGACGAGGCCAAGCTGGCCCAGTGGGTCACGCGCATGCAGGCGTCCTGTGACCAGGTCCTGGCGCGGCGTGCCAGCCTGCCGGTGATTCGTTACGACGACAGTTTGCCGATCGCCGCCAAGCGCGACGAAATCAAGGAAGCGCTGCTCAAGCATCAGGTGCTGATCATCGCCGGCGAAACCGGCTCGGGTAAAACCACCCAGTTGCCGAAGATCTGCCTGGAAATCGGCCGCGGCCAGCATGGCTTGATCGGCCACACTCAACCGCGTCGAATCGCTGCGCGCAGCGTGGCCAGCCGGGTTGCCGAAGAACTGGCGACGCCATTGGGCGCGCTGGTCGGCTATCAGGTGCGGTTCGAGGATCAGAGCGACTCCAACACCCTGATCAAATTGATGACCGATGGCATCCTGCTGGCGGAAACCCAGAACGACCGTTACCTCGAACGCTACGACACGATCATCGTCGACGAAGCCCACGAACGCAGCCTCAACATCGACTTCCTGCTCGGTTACCTGAAAACCCTGCTGCCGCGTCGCCCGGACCTGAAAGTCATCATCACCTCGGCGACCATCGACCTGGAACGCTTCTCCAGGCATTTCGATGACGCACCCATCGTTGAAGTTTCGGGCCGGACTTTCCCGGTTGAAACCTGGTATCGCCCGCTGACGCTTGAGCAGGACGAGGAGGGCAACCGCGTCGAGGACGACTTGACCGTGGATCAGGCGATCCTCGCCACCCTCGACGAAATTGCCGCGTTCGAACGTAGCGAGCGCAAGAGCCCCGGCGACGTGTTGGTGTTCCTGCCCGGCGAGCGCGAGATTCGCGACGCCGCCGACATGCTGCGCAAGGCCCAGCTCAAGCACACCGAGATTCTGCCGCTGTACGCGCGCTTGTCGCCGGCCGAACAGCAGCGGATTTTCCAGTCGCACCCTGGCCGTCGCGTGGTGCTGGCGACCAACGTCGCTGAAACTTCGCTGACCGTGCCGGGCATCCGTTACGTGATCGACAGCGGCACCGCGCGCATCAGCCGTTACAGCTACCGCGCCAAGGTCCAGCGCCTGCCCATCGAAGCCATTTCCCAGGCCAGCGCCAACCAGCGTAAAGGTCGATGCGGTCGGGTCGAGCCGGGTATTTGCATTCGACTCTATGGCGAAGACGACTTCATCGGTCGCCCTGAATTTACCGACCCGGAAATTCTGCGCACCAACCTCGCCGCCGTGATTTTGCAGATGCTGCACTTGCGCCTCGGCGAGATCACCGACTTCCCGTTTATCGAACCGCCGGATGGCAAGGCGATCAGCGACGGGTTCAACCTGCTGCAAGAACTCTCGGCCGTGGATCGCAACAGCCAGCTGACCCCGCTCGGCCGCCAGTTGGCGCGCCTGCCGGTGGACCCGCGCATGGGCCGCATGCTGCTGGAAGCGGCGAAACTCGGCAGCTTGCAGGAAGTGTTGATCGTCGCCAGCGCCATGTCGATTCAAGACCCGCGCGAGCGTCCGCCGGAGCGCCAGCAAGCGGCGGATCAGGCCCACGCACAGTGGAAGGACGTGGACTCGGATTTCGCCGGGCTGGTCAATCTGTGGCGTGGTTTTGAAGAGCAGCGGCAGGCCCTGACCGCCAGCCCGCTGCGCAATTGGTGCCGCAAGAACTTCCTGAATTACCTGCGTCTGCGCGAATGGCGCGACTCGCACCGTCAGTTGAGCCTGATCTGCCGCGACATGCAGTTGAGCCTGAACAAAGAGCCGGCGGACTACCCGAAGCTGCACAAAGCCGTGCTCTCGGGCCTGCTCAGCCAGATCGGCCAGAAAACCGATGAAGGCGATTACCTCGGCGCCCGTCAGCGGCGTTTCTGGATTCACCCGTCCTCCGGGTTGGGCAAGAAGCGCCCGCAATGGCTGATGACCGCCGAACTGGTGGAAACCACCAAGCTCTATGCGCGGATGGTGGCCAAGATCGACTCGGACTGGATTGAGCCGCTGGCCGGGCACCTGATCAAGAAAAACCACTTCGAACCGCACTGGGAGAAAAAGCGCGGCCAGGTCGTGGCCTTCGAGCAGATCACGCTGTTCGGGCTGATCGTGGTGGGTCGTAGGCCGGTGCATTACGGGCCGATCGATCCCGTGGTTTCTCGTGAGTTCTTCATTCGCGAAGGCCTGGTACGCGGCGAGATTCAATCCAAGGCCAAGTGCCTGACGGCCAATGCGCAACTGCTGGAACAACTCGACGAGCTGGAAGCCAAGGCTCGGCGTCGCGACATTCTCGCTGACGAAGAAACCCTGTTCGCTTTCTACGATGCGCGATTGCCGGCGGAGATCCACCAGACCGCAACGTTCGACAGCTGGTACCGGGTCAACAGCCAGAAAGACCCGCAGCTGCTGATCATGCGCGAAGAAGACGTGCTGGCCCGTGAGGCCAGCGAAGTCACCGCCCTGCATTACCCGGACACCTTGCACATCGGCGATCTGGAACTGGCCCTGAGTTACCACTTCGAACCGAACCACCCCCGCGATGGCGTGACCCTGCGTGTGCCGGCGCCGCTGTTGCCGATGCTGCCGCCGGAACGTCTGGAATGGCTGGTGCCGGGCGTGATCGAGGCCAAGTGCATCGCGCTGGTGCGCAACCTGCCCAAGGCCCTGCGCAAGAATTTCGTGCCGGTGCCGGACTTCGTCAAAGCCGCGTTGCAGCGCATGACCTTCGCCGAGGGCTCGTTGCCGCAGGCGTTGGGCCGCGAGCTGCTGCGCATGACGGGCGCGCGGGTCAGCGATGAGGCGTGGGCGGAAGCTTCACAGCAAGTCGACAGTCATCTGCGCATGAACCTGGAAATCGTCGACGGCCAGGGCAAGTTCCTCGGCGAAGGGCGAGATCTGGCCGAGTTGACCGCACGCTTTGCCGAAGCCAGCCAAGCCGCGTTGGCCGTGCCGCAAACCGCGAAAAACCAACAGCCGGTGGAGCCGAAAGTCTTTGCCGCCGTCGCCGAGAAAACCCAGCAGAAGATCGCCGGGTTGTCGATGACGGTGTATCCGGCGCTGGTGGAAGAGAGCGGGACAGTCAAGGAAGGGCGTTTTTCGACCCCCGCCGAGGCCGAGTTCCAGCATCGCCGCGCCTTGCAGCGATTGCTGATGCAGCAGTTGGCCGAGCCGGCGAAGTTCCTGCGCGGCAAGCTGCCGGGGCTGACCGAGCTGGGGCTGATGTACCGTGAACTGGGGCGCATTGATGCGCTGGTGGAAGACATTCTGCTGGCCAGCCTCGACAGTTGCATTCTTGAGGGCGAAGACCCGTTGCCACGGGATGGCGCCGGGCTGGCCTCGTTGGCCGAGCGCAAGCGCGGTGGCTGGACCGAGCACGCCGAGCGCCTGGCCAAGTTGACGCTGGAGATTCTCAAGCACTGGCACGGCCTGCAAAAACGCTTCAAGGGCAAGATTGATCTGGCGCAAGCCGTGGCCCTGAACGACATCAAGCAGCAGCTCAGTCATCTGGTGTATCCGGGGTTTGTCCGGGAGACGCCGATGCAGTGGCTCAAGGAATTGCCGCGTTACCTGAAGGCTGTCGAGCAACGCTTCGAGAAGATTGGCGCACAGGTGCAGAGGGATCGGGTCTGGAGTGGCGAGCTGTCCGGTCTCTGGACCCAATACCAGACCCGCGCCAACAAACACGCCCAGGAAGGCAAGCGCGATCCGCAACTGGAGCTCTATCGCTGGTGGCTGGAGGAATACCGGGTTTCGCTGTTCGCCCAGCAACTGGGGACCAAAGTGCCGATCTCCGACAAGCGCCTGAACAAGCAATGGACCCAGGTCGAACCCTGACCCCGAGACTTGTGCAATACCTGTGGGAGCGAGCCTGCTCGCGATGGCGGCATCACAGTCGACATAGATGTTGGAGGTGATGGCCCCAAACATAGAATCTCCCACAGGTTTTTGTATTGCCTGGCAGGTGGGAGTCATCGAGCAAAATGGCGCCAAAACCCAATGTTTATGGCAAACTTCGCGCCTATAAACGCCGGTCCCGCAGTTTTGAGCCTCTCAAGGTTCGGGCGGTACGGAATAAAGCGATGCCAGGTGTGCTTTCCGTGACGGGAACAGACCCTTTGTGTGTTGGTACGTCGGTGCCAACGCTTTCTGCCTGAACAGATTAGAGAAACGACCATGCATAACGTCGTCATCAGCGGCACCGGCCTGTACACCCCGGCCAACAGCATCTCCAATGAAGAGCTGGTGCAGTCTTTCAACGCTTACGTCGCGCAATTCAACGCCGATAACGCCGACGCCATCGCCCGTGGCGAAGTCGAAGCGTTGACCGAATCCAGCGCTGCGTTTATCGAAAAAGCTTCCGGTATCAAAAGCCGCTTTGTGATGGACAAGGATGGCATCCTCGACCCGCAACGCATGGCGCCGCGCCTGCCTGAGCGTTCCAACGACGAATGGTCAGTGCTTTGCCAGATGGCCATCGGCGCGGCCGAACAGGCCTTGCAGCGTGCCGGCAAGACCGCCGCCGACATCGACGGCGTCATTGTGGCGTGCTCCAACCTGCAGCGCGCCTACCCGGCCATCGCCATCGAAGTCCAGGAAGCGCTGGGTATCCAGGGCTTTGGTTTCGACATGAACGTGGCTTGCTCCTCGGCGACCTTCGGTATCCAGGCGGCCGCCAACAGCGTGCAACTGGGCCAGGCCCGGGCAATCCTGATGGTCAACCCGGAAGTTTGCACCGGTCACTTGAACTTCCGCGACCGTGACAGCCACTTCATTTTTGGCGACGCGGCGACGGCGGTGATCATTGAGCGTGCCGACCTGGCGACCTCCCCGTACCAGTTCGACATCGTCAGCACCAAACTGCTGACCAAGTTCTCCAACAATATTCGCAACAACTTCGGCTTCCTCAACCGCGCGGCGGAAGAGGGCATCGGAGCCAAGGACAAACTGTTCGTGCAGGAAGGCCGCAAGGTGTTCCGCGACGTCTGCCCGATGGTGGCCGAGCTGATCGCTACGCACCTGGAAGAGAACAAGCTCAACGTCAGTGACGTGAAACGTTTCTGGTTGCACCAGGCCAACCTCAGCATGAACCACCTGATCGTGAAGAAACTGCTGGGCCGCGAAGCCACCGAAGAAGAAGCCCCGGTGATTCTCGACACCTACGCCAACACCAGCTCCGCCGGGTCGGTGATTTCCTTTCACAAGCATCAGGATGATCTGCCCGCCGGTTCCCTGGCCGTGCTCAGTTCGTTCGGCGCGGGTTACTCGATTGGTAGCGTGCTGTTACGCAAGCGTTGAGGGGAAGGCTGTCGCTATTTCCGTTGATTTGCGGTGGTTTTTCCTACAGCCGAAGCAGTCGGGACGCTGTAGTTTTCGGAAATGACAGCAGGACGTTGCCGACGGCGACGCCCTGCTGACTCATTTTTCGAGGTCAGGACAAGGGGTTTGTGAATGGCGGCTGACGACGCGCAACTGCTGCAACGATTGCTGGCAGGTGAACAACAAGCCTTCAAAGAGTTGGTCAGCACTTACCAGAGCCCGATGCGTGCAGTCGCTTATGCGATCGTCGGCAACCGGCATGCTGACGAAGTGGTGCAGGATGCGTGGCTGTCGGTCGTGCGTAATCTGAGCAAGTTCGAGGCGCGTTCGAGCCTCAAGACCTGGTTGCTGACCATCACCGCCAATGCGGCGAAGGGCCGTTACAAGCAGAACCGTCGCGAGGTGCTGCTTGATGACCTTCCATCGCCCCATGGCACGATTGATGATGATCGTTTTTCGTCCGCTGATGGCCATTGGCTTGTGGCGCCGTTTGCCTGGCACCAGGACACCCCGGAGGCGTTGCTCACCGAACGCGAGTTGCGCGAATGCCTCGAACACACATTGCTCAGCCTGTCGGAACTGCAACGCAGCGTCTTGCTGTTGCGCGAGCGTCAGGGACTGGAACTGGAAGACATCTGTAATCTTCTGGACATATCGCTCTCCAATGTTCGCGTGCTGCTGCATCGGGCACGGTTGAAGGTCTTTGCGACCGTGGAGCATTTTGAGGAAACCGGCGAATGCTGACCTGTAAGGAGCAAGTGGCACGCGCCAGTGATTATCTCGATGGCCAGTTGAGCTTTAGGGAGAAGTTGCTGGTGCGGCATCATTTAATGTTCTGCCCCAATTGCCGGCGGTTCATTCGTCAGATGCGTTTGATGCAGCAGACGCTGCGCGTCTTGCCGGAGGAGGCTGTGCCGGAGGTCGATGCACTCGCCGAACGTCTCGCTGCGGAGCGTCGCAAGGACATTCCGTAAAGTCGTGGCGTTATCGCAGGGGACAGAAGCAGGCCGGCGTGGATGCATCGAACGGATGATGGGGATCGATCCATCCACGCCAGACTGTAAAGCGCCTCAAGCGTCCATGACCTGAGGCGTGGAGCGGTACTGCTTAGAACTTGGCTTCGGCGTCCAGTTGCAGAGTGTTGATGTCCGAATCCTTGAGGTTGGCGTTGGTGTAGTCAGAGTTAGCCATGAAGTACGTCGCGCCCAGGGCGAAGTTCTTGTCCAGCTCGTAACTCACTTTCAACTTGCTGCCACGCGAACCGGTGAAACCGTTGGCGAAGTCGGAGTCGGTGAAGGCGCCGACCACGGCGTTACGCTGCACGTCGCGGTAGTTGTAGTCCACGGCGAAGCCATAGAACTTGGTCTTTACACCGGCCAGCCAGGCAGAATCCTGATCGTTGCTGGCGTCTTTGTTGTTGACGTACTGACCGTACAGCGAGAGCGGCAGTGGCAGGCCGGTGATGTCGAGCTGACCAAAGCCTTCGTACAGTTTGAATTGCTCGTTCGGGGTGTTGCCGTTGGTGGCCAGTACGGACGGGATGCTGGTGCCGCCGGCGGTGATGTCGTCGTCGTTGTCGTAGCCGTAGACGCTGCCACCCAGAGTCAGTTTCAGGTTGTCGGTGAGGGCGAAGCGCGCGCCCAACTGGCCGGCGTACAGACGCAAGTCGTGCTTGAACTGTACGCCGTCGCCGTCGACGTTGTCCTTGAGGGTGTAGTGGCCGGCGCTACCGAACACCTCGGTGCTGGCGCCCAGCGGGTATTTATACGACACGGACAGACCTTCAGGGCTGATGTCGCTATCCCAGATGATGTCGCCCATGCTCACCCATTGCTGTGGCATCTTGCCGCCAACGATGTGCAGGTTCTTGATCGCGTCCGGGTGGTAGTCGAGGTAACCCAGGTCCAGCCAGATCGACTTCTTGTCGAAGTAGTTGTCCAGGCTCTGGTTGGTGGAGCGCGCGTCGTCGTTGTTGCCGGTGGCGATACGGATACCGGTGTCGACTTGCGGGTTGATCTCGGTGTAGGCACCCAGACGGGCACGAACGCGCTGACGGTCCTGGTCCCGGTTGTTCGAGACACCATCGTTCTTGACCGTTTCCTGACGGAAACGCACGTCGCCCTTGAATTGGGTCTTGGCAGCCCAGGCCAGTTTCTGGTCGAAGGTGCTCAGCTCATTGGTTTTCTTCGCGGTGGCCGCGATCTGCTCGTTGGTCTCTTGCTGAGCCTGACGGGCGATTTGCTGATCTTTTTGATCCCTGGCCAGCTCGGCTTGCAGTTCGCTGTATTGCGCATTGGTAATCGAGCCGTTTGCCTTAAGCATGTCGAGCAGTTTGGCGTCGACTGCGGCACTGGCCGGAACACTCATGGCCAGCAGCAGACCGCCACACAGGGCCGCCGCAGTTTTCGTGGAAGCAAGACGCATATCAATCTCCGAAGATGTAAGGGGATGACTGAGCCATCCGGGACACAACCGACCGTTGAGGGACGGAAACAGTGGCCGGGTAGAACCCGACGCTCTAAAAACTGGCGCCAGTATCGCGATGGTTTATTACAGAGCGGTGGCAAAGTGATGGCGTCTCGATGACGATACAAAGACCGTATGAACTTTTGATCCAGAACCCTGTCAGGCGGTTTTGACGGATGTGTAATGGCGGGCGATAGGCGATACTCGCCGGGCTGTTACGCGAAGAAGTCGAGAGGGTGTCAATGCCGCTGCAACGTCTGGAAAGCCTGTCCGATATTGGTCCGCGCACGTGGGATGCCCTGGTGCCGGAGAATCAGCCGTTTCTACGCCATGCCTTCCTCAGTGCACTGGAAGAAAGCGGCAGCCTCGGCCCCCATTCCGGCTGGCAGCCCGAGCATCTGTTGCACCTCGAAGAAGGGCGTCTGATCGCCGCGTTACCCAGTTACCGCAAGTGGCATTCCTACGGCGAGTACGTGTTCGATCACGCCTGGGCCGATGCCTGCGAGCGTGCCGGCATCGACTATTACCCGAAGCTGTTGACCGCCGTGCCGTTCAGCCCGGTCAGTGGGCCACGGTTGCTGGCGCGTAATGTCGAGGACGGTTTTGAACTACTGAAGAGCCTGCCGGGCTACCTTGAAATCGAAGAACTCTCCAGCGCCCACATCAACTTCACAGACCCTTTCACCGATGCGGCATTGGCCGAACAACCCGGCTGGTTGCAGCGGATCGGCTGTCAGTACCACTGGCAGAATCGCGGATATCGGGACTTTCAAGACTTCCTCGACGTCCTCAGTTCGCGCAAACGCAAACAGATGCGCAAAGAGCGCGAGCAAGTGGCGGGGCAGGGTATTGAGTTCGAATGGCTGGAAGGCAAGCAACTGGATCAGGCGCAGTGGGATTTTGTCTATGCCTGCTACGCCAATACCTACGCAGTGCGTAGGCAACGGCCCTATTTGACGCGGGAATTTTTCAGTCTGTTGGCCGAGCGCATGCCCGAAGCCATTCGCGTGGTGCTGGCCAAGCAAGGTTCACGACCCGTGGCCATGGCCTTCAGTCTGGTGGGCGGCGACAGTTTTTACGGGCGTTACTGGGGCTGCCTGGCGGAGTTCGACCGCCTGCATTTCGAGACCTGCTTCTACCAGGGCATGGACTACGCAATTGCCAATGGCTTCCAGCGTTTTGACGCCGGCGCCCAGGGCGAACACAAGCTGATTCGCGGGTTCGAACCGGTGATCACCCATTCCTGGCACTATCTGCGTCATCCGGGACTGAAAGCCGCGGTCAAAGACTTCCTTCACCAGGAGCGTCTTGGGGTGTTGGCCTATGCCGAGGAAGCGAGGACCGCGTTGCCTTATCGGCAAGCATGATCCTCGCCCGTGGCCTCAAGTGCCTTCCTTGCCTAGCCAGCGATAGGTCACGCCGCCGATCACCGCGCCCAACAGCGGTGCCACCCAGAACATCCACAATTGCGCGATGGCCCAGCCACCGACCATCAGCGCCGGACCGGTGCTGCGGGCCGGATTGACCGAAGTGTTGGTGACGGGAATCGAGATCAAGTGAATCAGCGTCAAGGCCAGGCCGATGGCAATCGGTGCAAGCCCGGCGGGCGCGCGTTTGTCGGTGGCACCGAGGATGATCAGCACGAACATCGCAGTCATCACCAGTTCACAGACAAAGCCCGCGGCCATCGAGTACTTGCCCGGGGAGTGTTCGCCGTAGCCGTTGGACGCCAGGCCGGCGGAGAGGTCGAAGCCTTCCTTGCCGCTGGCGATGTAGTAGATCAGCGCGGCGGCGATAATGGCGCCAATCACCTGGGCGATGATGTACGCGGGCAACTCCCGCGCCGGGAACCGACCGCCGACGCACAGGCCGACGGAGACGGCAGGGTTGAGGTGGCAACCGGAGATATGGCCGATGGCGAAGGCCATGGTCAACACGGTGAGACCAAACGCGATGGCCACACCCAGTACCCCGATTCCGAGGGGCGAAGACGCAGCAAGCACCGCACTGCCGCAACCCCCCAATACCAGCCAGAACGTACCTAACAACTCAGTGACAGAACGTTTGAACAGCGACATGAGAGCGTCCTTGATAGGCGACCTATCGAGACTGTATCGCGTGATGCATCCTGCAGACTTACGACAGGCTCATCTCCAGAACCTTGGCTGAGTACAGCAGGGTTTCTGCGGATTTCCAGCGGCCACAAAAAACCGCCAGGGCCTGTGGTTAGCAGGCTGTGGCGGTTTTTTGTGGATTTAGAGGGCGCTTGTGGCGAGGGAGCTTGCTCCCGCTGGACAGTGAAGCTGTCCCCATGGCAAAAACTCCACTGTGTCAGAAAAACCAGGCCGCCTGAAATTACGACTGCTGCGCAGCCGAGCGGGAGCAAGCTCCCTCGCCACAAAAGCTCACTCCCACAGGTTCGGTGGTGATCTCACGATATCAATCGATACCGACAAACCCACCCGTCTGGTGCTGCCACAGCCGCGCATACAACCCGCCATGCGCCAGCAGTTCGGCGTGGGTGCCGGTTTCGGCGATCTTGCCTTTTTCCAGCACCACCAGCCGGTCCATCCGGGCGATGGTCGAGAGTCGGTGGGCGATGGCGATCACGGTTTTGCCTTGCATCAGGGTTTCCAGGCTTTCCTGGATCGCCGCTTCGACTTCCGAGTCCAGCGCCGAGGTCGCCTCGTCCATGATCAGGATGGGTGCGTCCTTGAGCAGCACACGAGCAATCGCAATCCGCTGACGCTGGCCGCCGGAGAGTTTCACCCCGCGCTCACCCACGTGCGCATCGAAACCGGTACGGCCTTCGGCGTCCGACAGCAACGGAATGAACTCATCGGCGCGCGCCTTGTGCACCGCTTCCCACAGCTCGGCGTCGGTGGCATCGGGTCTGCCGTAAAGCAGGTTGTCGCGAATCGAACGGTGCAGCAACGAGGTGTCCTGGGTGATCATGCCGATGCGCTCGCGCAGGCTTTCCTGGCCGACTTCGGCGATGTTCTGCCCATCGATGAGGATTCGCCCGCCCTGCACGTCATAGAGGCGTAGCAGCAGGTTGACCAGGGTCGATTTGCCGGCGCCGGATGGCCCGATCAAGCCGATTTTCTCACCGGGCTTGATCGTCAGGTTGAGGTCGCCAATGATTCCGCTCTTCTTGCCGTAGTGAAAATCCACGTGCTCGAAACGCACTTCGCCTCGGGGCACGGCCAGCGGTTTGGCCTGATCGCGGTCAGTGATGCTGACCGGTTGGGCGATGGTCCGCAAACCGTCCTGGACCATGCCGATGTTTTCGAAGATGCCGGTGACCACCCACATGATCCAGCCGGACATGTTGACGATGCGAATCACCAGGCCTGTCGCCAGGGCAATCGCGCCCACCGAGATCAGCGACTGCGTCCACAGCCACAGGGCCAGGCCGGTGGTGGTGACGATCAGCAGGCCGTTCATGCTGGTGATGGCCACGTCCATGCTGGTGACCACGCGCCCGGCCAGTTGGGCTTTTTCGGTTTGCTCCTTGATGGCTTCCTTGGCGTATTGCTGTTCATGGTTGGTATGGGCGAACAACTTCAAGGTGGTGATGTTGGTGTAGCCGTCGACGATCCGTCCCATGAGTTTGGAGCGCGCATCGGAGGATTGCACCGAGCGGTCCTTGACCCGCGGCACGAAGTAATAAAGCGCGCCGATGAACCCGGCGATCCAGGTCGTCAGCGGGATCATCAGGCGCCAGTCGGCTTCGGCAAACAGCACCAGCGCGCTGATGGCGTAGATCAGCACATGCCACAGGGCATCCACCGCTTGCACGGCGGAATCGCGCAGGGCGTTGCCGGTCTGCATGATGCGCTGGGCTATGCGCCCGGCGAAGTCGTTCTGGAAGAAGTTCAGACTCTGTTTGAGGACATAGCGGTGGTTCTGCCAGAGAATCAGGCTGGTCATGCCAGGGTTCAGCGTCTGGTGCACCAGCAGGTCGTGCAGGCCGAAGAAAATCGGTCGCAGAACCAGGGTCACTACCACCATCCAGGTCAGTTCAAGTGCGTGGTCCTGGAAGAAATCGGGGTTCGGCGTGCCTTGGGCCAGGTCGATGATGCGGCTCAGGTAGTTGAACAGCGCGACTTCGATCAAGGAGGCGAACAGGCCGACAATCAGCAGGGCGGCGAAACTCGGCCAGACCTGCTTCAAGTAATAGGTATAGAAGGGGAGAACCCGATCTGGCGGAGCCGCCGTCGGAGCGTCGCGGAATATGTCGATCAGTTTCTCGAAACGGCGATAAAGCATCAGTTCTACGCCCGCGCGCGGGCTCTCCTTTAAACGATATGAGCGGCGCCGGATGCCGGCAGCCGCTCAAGCACTCCTGTGCAGATTAGTTGATCACTTTGGCCGACTTGATGAAAACAGAGTCGGCCGGCACATCTTTCATGCCGCCTTTGGTGGTGGTCGGGGAATTGACGATGATGTCCACCACATCCATGCCTTTGACGACTTTACCGAACACGGCATAGCCATCGCCTTGGTCGAGGAAATCGTTGTCCTTGACGTTGATAAAGAACTGGCTGGTGGCCGAATCCGGGTTCGAGGTGCGGGCCATGGACAGCGTGCCACGCACGTTATGGAGGCCGTTTTTGGATTCGTTCTTGATCGGCGCCTTGGTTTCTTTTTGCTGCATCTGTTGAGTGAAACCACCGCCCTGGACCATGAAGCCAGGAATCACGCGGTGGAAAATCGTGTTGTTGTAAAAGCCGCTGTTGACGTAATCAAGGAAGTTTTTGGTACTGATCGGTGCCTTGACCGGGTCCAGTTCGATTTCGATCTGGCCGTTGGTGGTTTCCAGCAATACGTGCGGCGCCTTGGCGGCGGGCGTTGCGGCCATCAGGTTGGCGGCAAACAGAACGGAGCCGGCGACGAGGGCAATTTTTTTCAGCATGGGTCAGTGATCCTGAGTGAGGGGGTGTCGACTGCGGTGAGAAACTCGAGCAGGGTTTGGTTGAAGCGTTCGGGTTGATCCAGCGGGGTGGCGTGGCGGGAATCGGCGATCACCACCAGCCGCGCATCGGGCAGCAGTTTTACGTAGGTTTCCTTCAGCGAGACCGGCGTGTAATCGCGGTCGGCGGTGACGATCAGGGTTGGACAGGCGACTTTGGAAAGTCGTTCCTGAACACCCCAGCCAACAATGGCATCGAAGCTGGCGAGATAAGCATGTTTGTCGTTTTTTGCCCAGCGCTCGGCCATTTTCTGGCGCAAATCAGCTTGTTCGGGTTTGGGGAACAGCTTGGCACCCAAGGCCTTGCCGATGGCGCCCAGACTGAGGGCACGCATCAGGCTCCAGCGTTTGAACCACTGCCAGTAATCGTCGCGGGTGCGCAGCTTGACCTCCGGCGCACTGTTGACGATGCACAGGCTTTTAAGCATGTGCGACTGATCCACGGCCAGTTGAAAACCGATCATGCCGCCCATGGACAAGCCCACGTAATGCGCGGGGCCGAGGTTCAGGTGTTCCATCAGGGCGACCAGGTCGGCGCTGAACCCGGCAATGCTGTAACGCTCCCGGGGTTTGTCGGAGCGACCGTGACCGCGCACATCCGGAACGATTACACGGTAATGGGCTGACAGCGCCGGGATCTGCTTTTCCCAGTCCAGGGTACTGGAACCCAGCCCGTGGACCAGCAGCAACGGCGTGCCGTGACCGTATTCCTCATAGTGCAGGTTGCAACCTTCATGTTCGAAATAGGCCATGCGGATACTCCGTGTCAGGCTTGTTCAGGGGCGGCGAACGGCGCATCCAGCGGCGCGGTGTCGAAGGTGCGCAGCAGTTCGATCAGGATTTGCGTCGCCGGGCCCAAGGGTTTGTCCTTGTTCGAATACAGATAAAAACTCGGGTTGCGGCTGCCGCCCTGGTCCAACGGTAGCAGCTTGAGCGTGCCTTCCTTGAGTTCGCGTTCGATCATGTGCCGGGGCAGCCAGGCGAAACCCAGGCCACTGCTGACAAACGTCGCCGCGGTGGCCAGGCTGCCGACGGTCCAGCGCTGTTCGGCGCCGAGCCAGCCGACGTCTCGTGGCTGCTGGCGACCGGAGTCGCGGATGACCACTTGCAGCTGGCTTTCAAGGTCCTGGAAATTCAGTTCGCGGTTGAGGCGATGCAAGGCATGTTCGGGGTGGGCGACCGCGACAAACTCGACGTCGCTCAACTCCGCGCCCAGGTAGCCCGGAATGCTGAAACCACTGATGGCCAGGTCGGCCACGCCTTCGAGCAGTACTTCTTCAACGCCCGACAACACTTCTTCGCGCAGACGCACCCGGCAACCACGGCTCTGCGGCATGAACGCGGTCAACGCGCGGACGAGGCGGGCGCTCGGGTAAGCCGCATCGACCACCAGTCGCACTTCCGCTTCCCAGCCTTGCTCCATGTGGTGGGCCAGGTCTTCCAGCTGGCTGGCCTGTTTCACCAGTTGCCGCGAGCGGCGCAACAACACGCCGCCGGCTTCGGTCAGCACCGCTTTGCGGCCGTCGATGCGCAACAGCGGCACGCCGAGCTGGTCCTGCATACGCGCCACGGTGTAGCTCACCGACGATTGCGAGCGGTGCAGCGCTTCGGCGGCCTGGGCGAAACCGCCGTGGTCGACCACGGCTTGTAATGTTCGCCATTGATCAAGGGTCACGCGGGGCGCTTTCATGAATAGCTCCTCTTGTCCTAAGCTGGCAGTCCTTATTGGAGACTGCTGAATGAAAAAATTCTGTTGTTTGGTGCTGGCGCTGCTGCCGCTGACTGCGTTTGCTTACCCGATCGATGTGGAGAAAAACCTCAACGGCATGAAGATCGACTACAACGCCTACGACACGGATAACGACATCGCATCCATTCAGGTCAACAACTACGGCGATACCGATGCGATCTGCAAGGTGGTTTTCAACAATGGCCCGGAAGCGCCGCGCACCCGCTCTATCGAAGTGGCCGCTGGCAAACACAAAAATGCCACCGCCAAGTTCACCCGCACCATTATCAAGATGCGCATCAACCTGAGCTGCACCCCCAAATGACATAAAACCCTGTAGAAGCGAGGCTTGCCCGCGAAGACGGTGTGCCAGTCGACATGGATGTTGAATGACACCGGCCCCTTCGCGGGCAAGCCTTGCTCCTGCAGGTGCAGGGCATGATCAGCTTATAAACGAATTTATTGATGGGTTATAGCAGTTATTTGCGCTTTTTCATCGATATGACTCTGTTTAACCTTCACTCCATCGCCTTACAGCATTCTCAGATGGAGCCTACATCCCATGTCACGCGTTCTGATCATCGAAAGCAGCGCACGTCAGCAAGACTCGGTTTCCCGTCAGTTGACCCAGACGTTTATCAGCCAGTGGAAAGCCGCTCACCCGAACGACCAGATCACCGTGCGTGACCTCGCTGTCAACCCGGTGCCGCACCTGGACATCAATCTGCTGGGCGGCTGGATGAAACCCGCCGAACAGCGCAGCGACATTGAACAGGTCTCCCTGGAACGCTCCAACGAGTTGACCGACGAACTGTTGGCCGCTGACGTACTGGTCATGGCCGCGCCGATGTACAACTTCGCCATCCCCAGCACCCTCAAAGCCTGGCTCGACCATGTGCTGCGTGCCGGCGTGACTTTCAAGTACACCGAGACCGGCCCGCAAGGTTTGCTCAGCGGCAAGCGCGCCTACGTGCTGACCGCTCGCGGCGGGATCTACGCCGGTAGCACCGCCGATCACCAGGAACCGTACCTGCGTCAGGTGATGGGTTTCATCGGGATTCACGACGTGACCTTCATTCACGCCGAAGGCATGAACCTGGGCGGTGACTTCCAGGAGAAAGGCTTGAACCAGGCCAACGCCAAGCTTTCCCAGGTGGCCTGAGGCTTTAATCGCCAGATAATCCCTTGATGTTCAAGTGGCCTGGCGCAACCCCTTCAAGGCTTTACGCGCATCGAACCTCCCTTTGCACTTGTTGCTCCTGAGTGCTGTCGCCCGATTGAACGCTTTAGCGAGATCGGGCTTTTTTTTGCCTGGGATTTTTGGGGTTGAACACGAACCTGGAGCGAAGCTTGCTCGCGAAGACGATGTCAGATCCAACATAGATAGCGGCTGACACAGCATCTTCGCGAGCAAGCTTCGCTCCTACAGGGATCAATGTGTTCTCGTGATCGCCTGCAAAACCCGCTATCGTCGCCGCCATTCGAAACGAGGCGAGCATGGGCTATCTACTTTTTGTCACGCTGATCCAGGCGTTTTCCTTCAGTCTGATCGGCGAATACCTGGCCGGTCATGTCGACAGTTACTTCGCGGTGCTGGTGCGGGTTTTGTTGGCCGGGCTGGTATTTATCCCGCTGACGCGCTGGCGTTCGGTCGAGCCGGCGTTCATGCGCGGCATGCTGTTGATCGGCGCGTTGCAGTTCGGCGTGACCTACGTCTGCCTGTACCTGAGCTTCCGGGTGCTGACCGTGCCGGAAGTGTTGCTGTTCACCATCCTCACGCCGCTGCACGTGACCCTGATCGAAGATGCCTTGAATCGGCGCTTCAATCCGTGGGCGCTGGTGGCCGCACTGGTGGCGGTGCTCGGTGCGGCGGTGATTCGTTACGACCGGATCAACCCGGATTTCTTCATGGGCTTCCTGCTGCTGCAACTGGCCAACTTCACCTACGCCGCCGGGCAAGTGCTTTATAAACATCTGGTGGCGCGCCATCCGAGCGATCTGCCGCATTACCGACGCTTCGGCTACTTTTACCTGGGCGCGCTGGCGGTGGCATTACCGGCATTCCTGATGTTCGGCAAACAGAATTTCCTGCCGGAGGCGCCGCTGCAATGGGGTGTGCTGGTGTTCCTCGGCCTGGTCTCGACCGCGTTGGGGTTGTACTGGTGGAACAAGGGCGCCTGTATGGTGAACGGTGGAACATTGGCGGTGATGAACAACCTGCATGTGCCGGTGGGGTTGCTGATCAATCTGTTGATCTGGAATCAGCATGAAGAGCTGGGGCGGTTGTTCTTCGGCGGATCGGTGATTTTGATGGCGGTGTGGATCAGTCGGTTGGGTGTACGCAGGCCAGCTATCGCATGATCATTCCCACGCGGAGCGTGGGAGCGATCAGTTCGGTGGGCTACATGATGTGTTTTTCGGGCTCGGGTATATGGCCCGCGCCTAAAACCGCCGGAAGTAACCCGCTCCGCAAGTCCCCACCACTCGGCTGCTGATACAGGCTCAATCCGAACTCCGGCAGCACCGCCAGCAGGTAATCGAAAATATCCCCCTGAATCCGCTCGTAATCCGCCCACGCCGTAGTGCGAGTGAAACAGTAGATTTCCAGCGGAATACCCTGCGCGGTGGTTTGCATCTGGCGGACCATGCAGGTCATGCTCGGCTGAACTTCCGGATGACTCTTCAGATAGGCCAGCGCATAGGCGCGGAACGTCCCGATGTTGGTCATCCGCCGACGGTTGGCCGACATCGCCGCGACGTTGCCCTGCGCCTCGTTCCAGGCCTTGAGTTCAGCCTGTTTGCGGCCGATGTAGTCGGTGAGCAGATGCACCTGGCTCAGTTTCAACTCTTCGTCGTCGCGGACGAATCGCACGCCGCTGGCATCGATGAACAGGCTGCGCTTGATCCGTCGTCCGCCGGACTGCTGCATGCCGCGCCAGTTCTTGAACGACTCGGACATCAGGCGCCAGGTCGGTATCGAGACGATGGTCTTGTCGAAATTCTGCACTTTCACCGTGTGCAGCGTGATATCCACCACGTCACCGTCGGCACCGACTTGCGGCATCTCGATCCAGTCGCCGACCCGCAGCATGTCGTTGCTGGTCAGTTGCACGCTGGCGACGAACGACAGCAGCGTGTCCTTGTAGACCAACAGAATCACTGCCGACATGGCGCCCAGGCCTGACAGCAGCAACAGGGGCGAACGGTCGATCAGCGTGGCGACGATGATGATCGCGCCAAACACGTACAGGACCATTTTCGTCAGTTGCACGTAGCCTTTGATCGACCGGGTACGGGCATGTTCGGTGCGCGCGTAGATGTCCAGCAGGGCACTGAGCAGGGCGCTGACCGACAGCATCAGGAACAGAATGGTGAACGCCAGCGCGACGTTACCGAGGAATATCAGGCTGGTCTTGCTCAGCCCCGGCACCAGGTGCAGGCCGAACTGGATCACCAGCGACGGCGTCATCTGTGCCAGGCGATGAAAGACCTTGTTATGCCGAAAGTCGTTGACCCAGTGCAAGGCCGGTTGCCGGCCGAGCATTTTGGTCGCATGAATAATGAGGTAGCGCGCCACTCGTCCGAGGACCAGCGCCACCACCAGCAGCAGGATCAGTGCCAGGCTGGAATGCAGGAGCGGGTGCTGATCGAGGGCACCCCAGAGGTCTTGGGCGTTGAGCCAGAGCTGTTTGATATCCATGGGTAAAAACGGTTCTTCTGTAGGACGCGACGGGGCGATTAGAGCATCTAAGACGCTTTGCATGACGTTTTGAGACAAATCAGGCAACAAAAAAGCCACTGTTTACCGCCGTTTGCATAAAGAAACTCGGCCTCGGCGCTCGAAACCGTTACCCTATGCAGCTGTTTTTTTGTATTTCTTCGAGGTAGCACCCGTGTTTTCCCAATTCGCCCTGCACGAACGCCTGCTCAAAGCCGTGGCCGAGCTTAAATTTGTCGAGCCAACGCCTGTGCAAGCAGCGGCTATTCCGCTGGCGCTCCAAGGGCGTGACCTGCGGGTGACAGCGCAAACCGGTAGCGGCAAGACCGCTGCATTCGTTTTGCCGATCCTCAACCGTCTGATCGGCCCGGCCAAAGTCCGCGTCAGCATCAAGACCCTGATTCTGCTGCCGACTCGCGAGCTGGCCCAGCAGACCATCAAGGAAGTCGAGCGCTTTGCGCAGTTCACCTTCATCAAGTCCGGCCTGATCACCGGCGGTGAAGATTTCAAGGTCCAGGCCGCGATGCTGCGCAAAGTGCCGGACATCCTGATCGGTACGCCGGGCCGGATGATCGAGCAACTGAACGCCGGCAACCTCGACTTGAAAGAAGTTGAAGTGCTGGTCCTCGACGAAGCCGACCGCATGCTCGACATGGGCTTTGCCGAAGACGTGCAGCGTCTGGTGGAAGAGTGCACCAACCGTCAGCAGACCATGCTGTTCTCCGCCACCACCGGCGGTTCGGGCCTGCGCGAGATGGTCGCCAAGGTCCTGAACAACCCGGAACACTTGCAGCTGAACAACGTCAGCGATCTGAACGCGACCACCCGTCAGCAGATCATCACCGCTGACCACAACCAGCACAAAGAACAGATCGTCAACTGGCTGTTGGCCAACGAGACCTATCAGAAGGCTATCGTGTTCACCAACACCCGGGCCATGGCCGACCGTATCTACGGCCGCCTGGTGGCGCAGGAATACAAAGCGTTCGTGCTGCACGGTGACAAAGACCAGAAAGACCGCAAGCTGGCCATCGACCGCCTGAAGCAGGGCGGCGTGAAAATCCTCGTGGCCACCGACGTCGCCGCTCGCGGTCTCGACGTGGAAGGCCTGGACCTGGTGATCAACTTCGACATGCCGCGCAGCGGCGACGAATACGTTCACCGCATCGGTCGTACCGGCCGCGCCGGCAACGATGGCCTGGCCATCTCGCTGATCTGCCACGGCGACTGGAACCTGATGTCGAGCGTCGAGCGCTACCTCAAGCAGAGCTTCGAGCGCCGCACCATCAAGGAAGTCAAAGGCACCTACGGCGGACCGAAAAAGGTCAAGGCCTCGGGCAAAGCCGTTGGCGTGAAGAAGAAAAAAGTGGACGCCAAGGGCGACAAGAAGAAAACCGGCGCCAAGGCCCCGACCAAGCGCAAGATCGCCAACCGCCCGAAGACCGACGCCCTGTCGCTGGTCAGCAAGGACGGCATGGCGCCGCTCAAGCGCCGCAAGCCGGAAGCACCGGCTGCTGAATAAGGCGTTGTCAGGTCAGTTAGGGTAGGTATGGCGAACACAAAACCTTGTGGCGAGGGAGCTTGCTCCCGCTGAGGCGCGAAGCGGCCCTGAAAAGAAGGGACTGCTGCGCAGTCCAGCGGGAGCAAGCTCCCTCGCCACAGGATCCGTGTTGCTTCTGACTGACTGGTTTTAGCCGTAGCGATCCAATAAAAACCCGGACAAGTGTCCGGGTTTTTTATCTCCAGCGTTTGTCAGCTCCCCAACAGCCCACTGGTGTCCGCATCAAAGCGTTGTTTGGCTTGATCAGCCTTCGGTTTGAGTAGCGTGAGCAGCTCGGCCTCGCCGTACAACCGTGTGACCGCCAGTTCCTTTGGCGTCGGCTCAATCGGGATCAGCACGTCTTCAGTGTCGGCATGCAGCCAGATCGCCACCAAGTGCAGCGCCGAAACAAACAGCACCCGCAGCTCAACGGTTTTACCCTGCAGTTGCGGCGACTGTTCCGCCAGTTTCAACGCCCCGACCGTCGCAGCGGCGATGGCCCCATGGTTCAGCGAGGCGAACTCGACATGGCCGCGGACGTCGGCCAATTGCGCATCGGCAATCGTCACGCCATTGGAAAACACCAGGTAATGCCAATCGCCGACTTTGGCGTCTTTCAGGCCTTTGCCCTGGCTCACGTCCTCCAGGCTGAGCGAGTAACCACGGTAGGCCTCGCTCAGGCTGATGTTGCCGGGCGTGGCGTTGGCAAACTGGCGATTGACGCCGAAGCCTTGGGTTTGCAGGGCGGCTTGAAGCGCCGGACGCAATGTCTGCACGCCGTTGGAAGGCGCCTTTGGATAAGTCAGTTGCATGATGTCGCCCTCCTAGTTTTTAACGGTGAAGTAAGTGTTGGTCCAGTTGCCGCCGCCGTTGTAAGAACCGGGGAAGGAGTTCAACGCTCGGGTCGAGTAGCCGTAGATCGAGTCTGCGACCAGCACGTAGTTGCCGTTGGTGCCATAGATCGTCAGGAAGTGCGCACCACCACCGAACCAGGCACAGCGCAAACCGATCGGTCGGCCCATGTTGATCTGGTTCTGGATGGCCGACATCTGCAGCGAACCCTGATTCATGCCGTTGAAACTGCGGGTGATTCTCAGGGCTGTATCCAGATAACCATACACATTGCACGGCCCCGGTTGATTACAGCAGTTGCGGTCCAGCGCAGTGGTGGCCACGCCGCATTGGGTCCAGGACCCGGTGCCGTAATAGTTGCCGACCGAGGCGGAAACCGCCGCCCAGCACCAGTTGGTCTGGGTTTGCTTCTGCATTGTGAAGTTGAGGCTGGCAGCAGCCAGTGCGCTGAGGGGGGCAGCCGATTCGACATCGGACAGTTGCGGGTTGAGCAGATGACCGGTCAGGCACCTTGGCAGGGTTTCGCCGGTGAATGACGTGGCTTCAGTGGTTAACATTTTCAATCCTCCATGAGTGAAAACTAGCGTCCAGCTAGTGGGTATGTAGCGGTGTGGCTGAGCGATCGGCGTATGCGGTTTGCCATGTTGGATGGCCGGCTCCGATTCGGGCTCGGGGTAACCTTAGGCAGATATATGCGTCTGTGCAAATAATTAAATGCACTAGTGCAAATTCCGGATCGAAAGGACGGCGCCTTTGGCAGCGCCGGAAGAAGCGTCATTTTTGCGTAGGAGTGACCGAAGGCTGCAATCCCTGGTTTCAGCTCTCGGCCTTTTTATCCGCCGTCTTCAGCTCTTTCAGCCGCTGATCAATCAGCTGGCATTTGTCGGGAAGATCCGCGCTGGCGGTGCCCAAATCCATCTTCTGCAGCTCGGCGTTAATTTCTTTGGCCTTGGCCGGGTTCTGCTCGGTGAGTTTGGTCACTTCCTTGGCCAGTTGTTCGCGCTTGGCGGTAGCTTCTTCGGGAGTGCAGGCCCAGGCAGGGAGGGCGCAGGCGAGAGTGGTGACGAGGGTGAGTTTCAGCAGGGTTTTCATTGTGAGCCTCAGTCCGGGTTAAGACGGGTTAACCGGTTGAGGGCCGAAGTACGGCAAAAGTTCAGTGGCGCAGTGGTGGATCGACCGGGATTTCGTGGATGCTTAGCCTTTCTCCCCTTTTTCCTGTGCCCAAGGATCGAACATGCTTCCAAAAGTAGTGTTGATGGTACTTTTCCTGTCGCTATCAGCTTGCGGACCTTCTCGTTCGGCATGGATCGACAGCGCCAACAGCCTGGTCGGGCAGCCGATGCCCGATCTCGAAAACAAACCTTGCGATGCTCGCTGTCAGCTCATGCTGTGGTCCCCAAACAATCACGAACACCGCTATGAACGAGTGGTCGAGGGCGATGGCAATCGTTACTACTTCAACTGGCTATTCGATTGCAGCTACTCGGTGTACACCACGGCCGATGGTGTGATCCGGTCGTGGCGGTTCGAGACATCGCGGCCTGAAAGTTGTTATGTGTTCTAACGCGCACTATCCCCCATGGCAGCAGCTTCCTGAAGCCTTGTCGTCATACCGATCGTGGTGTTGCACCCATTCCATGATTTCCTCTTCGTTGCGGCCCTTGGGCGTCAGGTCAAGGTAGTTATAGGCCCCTACCAACATGTCTAGGCCACGAGCATAAGTGGAGTAGGTATGAAAAATTTCGCCCGCTTCATTGCGATAAAACACGCTGAGCCCCGGGAGTTCTTCCTCGGCGCCGTCGGATTTTTCGTAGTTGTAGGTGGCTCTGCCGGCAGCGACATCTTCGGCCCGGGCAGAGACGCCAAAGTCGTAGTTGAAATCGCAGCCTTCTGACGACACCCAATCAAACTTCCAGCCCATGCGCCGTTTGAAAGCCTGGAATTCGGCGAACGGTGCGTGGGAAACGGCCACCACTGCAACGTCGTGATGAGCCAGATGCTGGTTGGCGCCGTCGATGTGGTCGGACAGGAACGAGCAGCCGGGGCAGCCTTCGTCCCATCCTGCCGCGAACATGAAGTGGTAGATGACCAGTTGGCTACGGCCGCCGAACAGGTCCGCGAGTTTCAGTTCGCCGTTAGGGCCCTGGAAGTGGTAGTCCTTGTCGATTTTCACCCAGGGCAGGGCGCGGCGTTCGGCGCTGAGTTTGTCCCGTTCCTTTGTGAAGGCTTTTTCGTGGGCCAGGTGTTGTTTGCGGGCGGCGAGCCATTCTTCGCGGGACACGACGGGATGATTCTGAACGTTCATCAGGTTTTCTCCTTCGCAAGGCTGGGAGGTGACTTACAGAGCCTAGTCGTTTGACTTGCGTCCAATTCGACATGCCGTCGGTCGGCAGCCGCAAAAAAACTCGGCTGAACGGCTGAGCAGCGTGTAGGTCACAACTTAAGAAGGCCCTCTCTCACAGGCTTTGGAGGTTGAATCAGGATGACCACTTACAACTGGGATTTGATTGAACGCTTGCTGCACGAAGTGCAACGCGGTGAGGCCAGTTTCACGCCGCGCCCGTATGCCGAGCAGCATGCGGCGGAGAAAGCGTCGGAAGGCGAACAGACTGAAAATCTGGATCACCTGAAAGCGGTGGCCGGCGAGTATGAAAAATTACTGCTGGAGCGCGGCTATATCGAGTCTCGACCCGAAGAGCAGGGCGGCACCGGCTCCAATTACATTTTGACGCCGCGTGGCTCGAGCTTGTTGAGCCTGATCGACAGCAGCATTCCGGGTAATGACCACCCGCGGCAGGTGTTGGATGAGCAGGAAGATGCGCTGGATGAGCTGACGTTTGATGAGGTGGCGTCGAAGGCGCAGATTGCCTGAAGACCACCTGAAACCAATGTGGGAGTGAGCCTGCTCGCGATTGCGGAGTGTCAGTCGACATCGTCGTTGTCTGATACTCCATCATCGCGAGCAGGCTCACTCCCACATTTTGACCTGTGTTGGGCTTAGCCTTGTTGCGCGGCTTTCAGGCATTTCAAATCGTTGAAGTCCTTGCGCACCCCTCCAATTTTTTTCAACAGCCGCTGACGTTGAGGCGGCGTACTCTCGGCCATCAAATCCACAAACAATCCTCGTGCTTGCGCTTCAGTGTTGGCATAGGCCTGACGGTACGCCGGCGTCCATAAACTCTCGCGATTCACCAGAAGCGTCTCGATTCTCTGTGGGAATTCCGGACTCTGACGCTGCGCAACGGCCGCACTGAATTGCTTCTGCCAATGCGCTCGGTTAGCGATCCATTGCGTGTTCTGGTCACCCAAGGCGTTCGACCATGTCACCACCCGTTGTCTCTGAGTCGGGCTGAGCGGGCCCAGCCAGTCATTCAGGCGTTTTTGCATGCGCTCGCTACGTTCCTTGATCTGCTGATCGAGCGTCGGTTTGACGTAATCGTCTTGGCGCTTGCGCTGATCCTTGGCGAAGGCGTCGTTCATTTCAGCGACTTGCTTGTCATCCAGCCCCTGTAACAATTCGATGGCCGAAGGGGTGATTTCCCGGGCGGTCTGTGCGATGGCGTCCTTGGCTTCCTGAGTGCGGGTTTGCAGCGCGTCGTCGGTGACCTGGTTGGTCTCGACCATCGCCTGCAAGCGGTCCAGCCAGTCAAGGTAGCCCGGCAGTTGCGTGGTGCAGTGCCAGCTCAGGTGTTCCTTGAGGCGCTCGTTGAACCAGCCTTTTTGTTCGCCGTTCATGTCCAGGTAATCGCTGAGCGTCCACGGAATGATCACGTCGAGGTTGCGATAGGCCAGGCCCACGCGGCTACAGGCGCCAAGGGCCAGGCTGAGCGTGATGATGAGGGCTAGATACTTTAACCAGCGCGACATGGGCGAATCCTTGCGAAGATCTGGCTTCTTTAGTGGATTCTTATGTGAACGCAGAATGGGCCCGGCAGTTCAGCCGATCAATAGAAGGGGCGCTCGGCCTTGAGGGTGACCAACCCGTCGCACTGGCTGTTGTGCCCGGAGTAGGCGGAACAGTCGCTGCCGCTGAGGCTTGAGTCGCTGTAGATCAGGTTGAGGTCGACACCCATGAACGGCCGGGAAAGTTGCACCGACCAATCGGTAAAACTGCCGATATAGCCGCCGTCGACGGACGCTGGCGTGTTGAGCTGATGGGTGGTGTATTTCATGCTGATCCCGATGCCGAACGGCTGATTGCCGCCCAGGTCGGCGAAGACGGTGCTGTTCTGTTTGTCCGGGTCGTTGCTGAACGCGGCGCCGAAACGGCTGCCGAGAAAGGTCAGGCCGCCGAAAAACTCCTGGCTGTCGAGGGTGTCCACTTTCGGGTAGCTGTAATGGATCATGCCGACTTCGTACCCGAGGGTATTATCGAAAGGCTGTTTAAAGCCCAGGTAGGAGTCGACTTCAAGGTTGGCCCCAGGGGATAAACCCATGCTCGGCGCCCATTGCCCCGCGTAAAAGCCACTGTCATGGCTCAGGTCGAGACCACCGTGGAACGAACCGGTGCTGGCGGGCTTGACCAGCCCTTGGGCCATGCTGCGGCTGGGGGTGGTGCCGAGTTTGAGATCGAAATCGCCCAATTCACGCTGGAAGATTTGCGCGTTGGCGACCGAACACGACAGCAGGGTGCCGAGCAATAAATGGGAGGGTTTGAGCATGCGTCACTCCATGACCGCGAGGAGCAGGAACAAAAACCTACTGAAACGCTTGATCTAGACGTGTGCAAGCATACCGGCGAATGCTCGGCATTGAAGGCCGTTCGTCGATTTTTGAAATATTGATGTGTTTGGCGGGGTGTTGCGGGGAGGTTCCAGTCCAAGCGCTTCGAAGCTCAAAGCGCTTACGGACCAGGTGACGCGGCGGATCTTTGGGGGAGTGTTACTTCTTGCCCAAAGTGATCTGCTTGGACGGGCCGAACGTCTGGCCGCTCACGCCTTTGGCAATTTGCTGGATCTCGCCGCCGGACTTGAGGAACGCAGCGATCTGGTTGTTGATCGATTCGCTGGTTTCAACGGCTGGAGCTGGCTTTGCTTTGCTGTTGGATGCTTTTACACGCATGGCGGCCATTAACCTGTAGAAAATTAACTTGGCCAGGCATCGTACAGGAAATACTTGACAATTGCTTGGCTAATATCCCCTCAAAATACACATTGCAGGGGCGGCATTAATCACAAGCTGTTATTCGAAATACGTTCCTAAGCTGCTGTTTTAAATAAGAACGACGGTAGAAAAACACAGGTTTCAGATCCGCGGGCGAGGGTGACGATCGCCCGTTCGGCCTGACGAGCGGCCAAATACCCAAGGCAAAACCCAGGAAAATTAAGGCCTTCAGAAGAATTTCTGGTGTCACCGGGCTGGCCACGGGAACGCCGCACGGAAAAACGGGTAGAATGCCGCCCACGCAATGAGGGTATTGGAAATGGCTTTAGTCGGGCGCTACAACAGTTTGCAAGTGGTTAAACACACTAACTTCGGTTTATATCTTGACGGTGGCGCGGATGGCGAAATCCTCCTGCCTAATCGTTATATTCCCAAAGATATTCCCAGCGAAGATGAAGATTGGCTCAACGTTTTTGTTTATCTGGACAGCGATGACAAACTCATCGCAACTACCGAAAAGCCGAAAGTTCAGGTCGGTGAATTCGCCAGTTTGAAAGTCGTTGAAGTCAACAGCATCGGTGTCTTCCTGGATTGGGGCCTGCCGAAGGATTTGCTGCTGCCGTACTCCGAAGAAAAGCGCCAGATGACGGCCGGTGAATATGTCGTGGTGCACGTCTACCTCGACAAGCACACCCGCCGCATCACCGCGACGGCGCGCCTGGACCGCTACCTCGACAAGACCCCCGCCAGTTACACCCCAGGCCAGGAAGTTGATCTGCTGGTGGCCGAAGCGACCGACATGGGCTTCAAGGCAATCATCAACAACAAGCACTGGGGCCTGATTCACAAGAACGAAATCTTCAAGTTCATGCGCGCCGGCAAGGAAGAGAAAGGCTTTATCAAAGAAGTCCGTGCCGACGGCAAGATCAGCCTGAGCCTGCAACCGGTGGGCGAAGAAGCCGCCACCAGCCTCAACTCGAAGATCCTCGCCAAGTTACGTGAAAACAACGGCACCCTGCCGGTCAGCGACAAGAGCGACCCGACCGTGATCACCAGCCTGTTTGGTGTGAGCAAAGGCAACTTCAAGAAGGCTATCGGTGCGCTGTACAAGAACGGCCAGATCGTCATTCATGCGGATCGCATTGAACTAAGCTGACCTCGCTCCGGCCCCATATAGAACGATTACAGAGGGGCGGGTTATGAAAAAAGGGCTGTTTGCCTACGCGGGCACCTTGCTCGCGTTTCTCGTGCTCGACGGCCTATGGCTGGGCGTGCTGATGGCGCCGACTTATCGGGCGCTGCTCGGTCCGCTGATGCTCGACCAACCGCTGCTGGCCCCGGCAGCGGTGTTCTATCTTCTTTATGTCTTGGGTTGCGTGGTGTTCGTGGTGTTGCCGGCGAAGACCTGGCGACGAGCTTCGGCGCTGGGCGCGCTATTGGGTCTGGTGGCTTACGGCACGTATGACCTGAGTAACTGGGCAACCTTGAACGGATGGTCGGCGCAGTTGGCGTTGATGGACATGGCCTGGGGCACGTTGGCCACCTGCATTGCCTGCACGGTCGGGTATTGGGTCGCGCGAAAAGTGCAGTGATCCTGGTTGCCTGCAATGACGCAATCGGGAATTTAAACGTCCCGTCCAGGCGGCATTTTCTGGCCGTTTGGTTAATAATCGACAGCATAACTTTTCGCCCCGACACCGTTTGTTCAGCAAGCAGGCCGGGGCTTTGTTTTTACTGTCGAGTCACTGCCATGTTTGTTGTTGTCGAGGTGTTCCGGTGAGCGCCAGCCGGCGTAGCGCCGATGGGTTTGCCCTGCAAGTGATGGTCGGGTTGTGCCTGATCTGGGGCGTGCAGCAGGTGATGATCAAATGGGCGGCGCCCGACATCGCTCCGGTCATGCAAGCGGCGGGGCGGTCGGGTATTTCCGCGTTGCTTGTAGGACTGTTGATCTGCTGGAAGGGTGGCTGGGACCAGGTCAGCAGCACCTGGCGCGGTGGCTTGTTGGCCGGTGCGTTGTTTGGTCTGGAGTTCTTTTTCATTTCCGAAGGTTTGCAACTGACCACGGCAGCGCATATGTCGGTGTTCCTTTACACCGCGCCGATTTTTACCGCGTTGGGCGTGCACTGGCTGCTGCCGAGCGAACGTCTGAGGCCGGTGCAATGGCTGGGGATTTTCCTCGCCTTCGTCGGGATCGCCATCGCGTTTGCCGGCGGCGTGTCCTGGGACAACCTCGACCACCGCATGTTGATGGGCGATGCGTTGGGCGTACTGGCCGGGGCTTCCTGGGGCGCGACCACGGTGGTGGTGCGTGCCTCGCGACTGTCGGAAGCCCCGGTCACGCTGACCCTGTTTTACCAACTGATCGTCGGTTTCGTTGGGCTGCTGCTGATCGCGATCCTCAGCGGCCAGGTAACCCACGTCAGCCTGACCACCGTGGCGGTGGCGAGCGTGCTGTTCCAGGGATTGGTCGTGTCGTTCTTCAGCTACCTGACGTGGTTCTGGCTGTTGCGCCGTTACCTGGCCGCGAACCTGGCGGTGTTTTCGTTCATGACACCGCTGTTCGGTGTCACATTCGGCGTGGTGTTGCTGGGTGAAGAGTTGAGCCTGAACTTCGTCATCGGTGCCGTGCTGGTGCTGCTGGGCATCACCTTTGTCAGCGCTGAGCAGTGGGTGCGCCGTCGTTTGCGCAAAGCCCTGGGGCAGCAGTGACCGGACGCAACAGCAGGCCGCCAGCGACAAGCAAGCCGCTGCCGGCAACCACCAGCGCTGGCTGCAAACCACCACTGAAATGGCTGCTCAGCGCTGCCAGCAACGGTCCGGCGAGCTGACCCACGGCAAAGCAGGCCGTTAGCATCCCGGCGTTGCGTTGAGTAGCGTGGGGCGCCTGTTCCCGGGAGCGTTGCATCACCAATTGCATGCAGGCCAGGAACGGCGTGCCGCACAGAATCACCCCCAGCGCCAGGCCCGAGCCGCTGCCCAACAGACAGGCAAAGACACCAGCGGCTTGCAGCCACAACGTCACCATCAGCCAGTGGCGGGTGCCATTCGGGGTTTGTCGACGCAGGCTGACCAGCACCACCCCGATAGCCGACGCCAGACCGAAGCACGGCCAGAACAGGTCGGCCTGCCATTGGCCATGGAACTGTGCGCTGGCCATTTGCGAAAGGAACGTGGCGGGGATGATGTAGCCCAAGCCGTACAACCCGTAGATCACACCTAGACGGCCAATGCCTTGCTGGTTCGAAGTGGCTGTGCTCGGTGCGGCAACCGCAGTCGCGGTCGATTGCGGCAAAAACGGCAGCATCCCCAGCAGCATTGCCAATGCGACACCGGCATACACCAGCCACAGGGTTGCAGACGTCTGCCCCAGCAGGTGCGAGCCCAACGCCAACATTCCTGTGAGAAAAATCCCCAAACCAGGTCCGGCAAATACCTGGGCGCCCAGTCGTGGGCGGCCGGCTGCCGCTGCCAGTGGCTGGCTCAACGCCGTGATCATCACCAGCACCCAGGCGCTGGCCACGCCGGTACCGAATCGCAGCACCAGGTGCGACCAGAACCCGTTGGCCCAGAACGACGCCAGCGTCAGCAGCACACACAGCCACAACCCACCGAGCAGGCGCCGACGAACTTGTTCGGGACGGCGAGAGAACATGGCGTCCACGGCGCCGACGAAGTAGCCGAGGTAGTTGGCGGCGGCAATCAGACCGGCGGCAGTCAGGTCGATCTGACCTTCGCTGAGCAAGTGCGGCATTTGCGGCGTGAGGGCGAAACGCCCGATGCCCATGGCAATCATCAGGGCAATAAAACTGGCGAGTAAGCGAATCAAGGGAGACATGGTCTGGATTCCGGCAAAGGATCAATGACCGTCAGGCTAGGACTGATTGACTTTCTTTAAAAATGAATAATAGTGAGTAACTTGTTCTGATTTGGAGAAGATCGTGGAGTTCAGCCAGTTACGAATCTTCCAGGCCGTGGCGCAAGAGGGCTCGATCACCCGTGCTGCCGAACGGTTGCACCGGGTGCCGTCTAATCTGTCAACGCGGCTCAAGCAACTTGAAGAGCAGCTCGGTGTAGAGCTTTTCGTCCGCGAGCGTCAGCGTTTGCAACTGTCACCTGCGGGAAAAGTCCTGCTGGACTACACCGCCAAGCTTTTTAACTTGCGCGACGAAGCTCAGGCGGCGGTGCAGGGCGGGCAACCGGCCGGGGACTTCGTGTTGGGCACCATGTACAGCACGGCGGCGATTCATTTGCCGGGACTACTGGCGCGTTATCACCGCACGTATCCGGCGGTGAACCTGCAAGTGCAGTCCGGGCCCAGCGGTGAATTGCTTGAGGGTTTGCTCACCGGTCGTCTCGATGCAGCCTTGGTGGATGGCCCGCTGGAGCTGGCCGGTCTGGACGGTGTGCCGTTATGCGACGAGCGGCTGGTGCTGATCAGCGAGGCCGATCACCCGCCGGTCCGCAGCGCCATGGACGTGGAAGGACGCTCGGTGTTTACCTTTCGTCAGGGCTGCTCCTACCGCATGCGTCTTGAAGCCTGGTTTGCCCATGACCACGCGGCCATGGGCCGGGCGATGGAGATCGAGTCTTACCCGGGCATGCTGGCGTGTGTGATTGCTGGCTCGGGCGTGGCGCTGATGTCGGAGTCGATGCTGGCAAGCCTGCCGGGCCGTGAAAGCGTGGGGGTGCACCCGCTGGCGGAGCCGTTTGCCCACGCGACGACCTGGTTGATGTGGCGCAAAGGCATGGTCGGGGCCAACCTGAACGCGTGGATTGAACAGCAACAAGCGGTCTATCCATCGGCGCCGATGCAGGCTTCGGCGATTGCTTGAACTATCGGTCAGGTATTTTGATCAATTCAGTAACAGATCATTGCGGATTTGGCCGAGCATTGCGTAGGACTTCAGACTATTATCAGTGCGAAGGGGCTACAGAATTTCAGCCGCTCGGCACTACCCTGAAGGGGGCACCATGAAAGAGAAAATTCAAAACTGGCTGCACGATCTGGGTGTTGCACTCGGATTGATCGAACCGCCTCTGCAACCTGTTCCTATTCGCACCGACGACGAACAGCGTCGACGCCAGCCGCGCCGTCGGTAAGTCTGACCCGCACTGGCTCAAACCTGGCAAATCCTCTGTGGCGAGGGAGCTTGCTCTCGCTGGGGCGCGTAGCGCCCCTTGGTAGCCTCAGAATTGTCAGGGAATACTCGGACAGGATTGGCGACTGCTGCGCAGCCGAACGGGAGCAAGCTCCCTCGCCACAGTTCACCACGAGCGTGCGTTTGGCATTCGGACTCAATGCCGTCCAATCTCCACCAAAAACCGACTCAAATCATTCGCCGTCCTGGCATCCTTGAGCATACGGTCTTCTTCCGCCGTAAACGCCGTCAACCCCAGCTCATCCTCCAGATGGAAGATCAGCTCTTCGATATCCTGTTTATCCAATCCCAACTGCGCCAGGCTGGCGTTGTCGTCGAAGTCATCCTGACCCTCCAGCAGGCGGCTGATGAAACGATGCACGGCGGCACGAACGGCAGCTCTTTTCATGGCGGTTCTTCGAGGGCGTTATTGTTATTCCTGAGCTTGAGTACAGCAGGCTTCAGGTGTGTGAGCGCTGCCACTCGTCAATCATCGTGCGCAAATGCTCCCCGGAAAAACTCCCGAAATGCCCGCCGTGCACCGTACGGATCGGCAACGCGCGCAAGCGCTGCAGGCTGCGAGCGTAGTCGTCGAGATTGGAGTGGTAGGCGTCTTCGATCAGCGGGCCGTCGTAGATGATGTCGCCGCTGAACAGCGTCTCGGTTGCCGCTTCGTACAGGCTGATGCCGCCCGGTGAATGCCCCGGCGTATGCAGCACCTGCAGCACGCGATTGCCCAGATCCAGCACGTCGCCTTCTTCAATCATCCCCGTGGCCGGCGCGGCTTTGACGCGATATTCGGCGTAGCACAACGGGCAGTCCGGGTGCGCCTCGAACATCTCGTCGCCGACAAACGCCCGGCTCAAATCGTTTTCGCCGTCGGGTGCCGCCAGGATGTCGGCCTCGGCCGGATGCACCAGGCGCTCGGGAAATTCGTGATGACCGGCAATGTGGTCGAAATGGCAATGACTGGCCACCGCCACCAGCGGCCGCTCGGTGATCCACGGCAACTGCTCGCGCAGGCTCACCAACCCGGAACCGCTGTCCAGCAGCAAGTCCTTGTCGCGGCCCTGAATGTGCCAGAGGTTGCAGCGATAGAAGGGCCGGATGTAAGGCTCGTGAATCAGCCGTATGCCGTCACTGAGCTGTTTGACCTCGAACCACTGATCGCGCGAAACAATCTTCATCAAAGGTTTTCTCCAGACGAAAAAAAACGGGTGTGGCAACCGACGCCACACCCGTCGAAGAAAGCATCAAGTCGTTAGGTTCAGCTTAGGCGGCGCTGGCCATCGTTGCCGGACGAGGGGACAGCAAGCTGACCACCACGAAGCTCACCAGGCCCACGCCGAGGCTGTAGTAGATCGGAGTGTTGGCGTCCATACCGTCCTTGAACATGAACAGCAGCGCAGTGGCAAAGCCCATGCCCATGCTGGCGATAGCGCCGGCGGTGGTTGCGCGTTTCCAGAAGATCGCGCCCATCAGCGGAATCAGCATGCCGCCGACCAAGAGGTTGTAAGCCAGGGTCAAGGCACTGATCACATCGTTTACCACCAGCGCGATACCCAGCACCACGATGCCGGTCAGCAGGGTGAACAGGCGGTTGATGCCCAGGCTCGACTGTTTGCCGCCGCGCAGTTTCGGCAGCAGGTCTTCGGTCAGGGTGGTGGATGCCGCGAGCAGGCCGGCGCTGGCGGTGGACATCATTGCTGCCAGGGCAGCCGCGATCACCAAGCCACGGATGCCGTCCGGCAGCGAGACTTTGACGATAGCGGCAAAAGCGTTATTGACGTTGTCCAGATCCGGGATCAGTACGTGAGCGGCCATGCCGATCAATGCACAGACCAGGCCGTAGATGATGCAGTAGATGCCCGCGGTGGTACCGGCATACTTCGCAACTTTCTCGCTTCGTGCGGTGAACACCCGTTGCCAGATATCCTGGCCTATCAGGATGCCGAAGAAGTAAATCATGAAGTAGGTGATGATGGTGTCCCAGCCAATGCTGGTGAAGCTGAAGCTGGCAGCCGGCAATTGTGCAACCAGTTGATCCCAGCCACCCACTCGGTACAAGCAGATTGGCAGCAGCAGGAACATCAGGCCTACGGTCTGGATACCGAACTGGACGATGTCGGTCAGGGTCAGCGACCACATTCCGCCGATGGCCGAGTAGATCACCACCACGCCACCGCCGAGAATTACCGACATCCAGAACGGAAGGCCGAACAGCACTTGCAACACGGTGCCGATCGCCAGGATCGAGGTCACGCCGATCATCAGCGCATAGGCCAGCATGATGCTCGCGCTTGCGGTACGAGCCATTGGGTTATAGCGCTTTTCCAGCACTTGAGTGACGGTGAAAACCTTTAGCTTCAGCAGCGGTTTGGCGAGGAACAGGTTCAGCGCCACGATCCCGCAACCCAGTGCAGCACAGAGCCAGAAACCCGAGATGCCATGAACGTAGCCCAGGCGCACGGTGCCCACGGTGGACGCGCCGCCCAGAACGGTGGCGGCCATGGTGCCCATGTACAGGCTCGGGCCGAGGTTGCGACCGGCGACCAAGTAGTCTTCGTTGGTCTTGGCCTTGCGCATGCCGAAGTAGCCGAGTATCAGCATCGCGGCGGCGTAGATGAGTACGACGAATAAATCCAAAGCCATGATGGCGTGTCTCCGATTGTCTTTTTTATGGTGAGGCGAAAATCAATGTGGCAATCAGTCCGCTTTTTGTGGCGAGGGAGCTTGCTCCCGCTGGGCTGCGAAGCAGCCCCAAATCCTGCAACCGCGTTTCTTCAGGGGAAACACCATTCGCCTGTTTTGCGACTGCTGCGCAGTCGAGCGGGAGCAAGCTCCCTCGCCACAGAGGTCCGTTGACCATCGTTTGTGTTGAATCAGGCGGCTTGTCGCATCGCCGGCTTACTGAGCGCATCCGTGCCCTTGCTGCGTGCATCATTCGGCCCGAACACCGCAGCCGGTTCCGGAAACAGGCTCAGCAGCGTCAGGTACACCAGCGAGGCCAGGCCGAGGGTGACCGGCAGGCTGATGTCGATGCCGCCGGCCAGATCGCCCAGCACACCCACAAACTGCCCCGGCAGGTTCACAAAGCACAAACCCACCAGCGCACTCGGGATCCAGGCTCCCAGGCCACGCCAGTTCCAGCCGTGGGTGAACCAGTAGCGGCCACCTTTCTCGCCGCGGGTGAACACTTGCAGGTCATCCGGGCAGTAGAAGCCGCGACGCACCACCAGGCCGATGATCATGATCACCATCCACGGGGTGGTGCAGGTGATGATCAGCACGGCGAAGGTCGACACGCTCTGCACCAGGTTCGCGGCGAAGCGCCCGATGAAGATGAAGGCAATCGACATCACACCGATCAGCAACGTCGCCTTGACCCGCGACAGCACCCGAGGGAACACGCTGGACATGTCCAGCCCGGTGCCATACAGCGAAGTAGTGCCGGTGGACATGCCGCCGATCACCGCGATCAGGCACACCGGCAGGAAGAACCAGCTCGGCGAGACCGCCAGCAAACCGCCGACGTAGTTGTTGGCCGCGATGTAGTCCGGTGCCTTGATCGCTACGATGGTGGCGGTGGCCAGGCCGAACAGGAACGGAATGAACGTCGCGATCTGCGAGATCACCACGGCGGCCATGATCCGGCGCTTGGAGGTCTCACGCGGGATGTAGCGCGACCAGTCGCCGAGGAACGCGCCGAAGGAAATCGGGTTGCTCATCGCCACCAGTGCAGCACCGATGAAGGCCGCCCAGAAACCTGGCTGACCCATATTGACGGTGCCGGCGTAATTCACATCGAAAGGCCCGGCGAAGGCGAAGATGCCCAGCAGGAACAACAGGCTGGCGCTCCATACCGCGATTTTGTTGACCCACAGCAGGAAGCGAAAGCCATAGATGCAAACCGTCAGCACCAGGATCGCGAACAGCCCGTAGGCCAGGCCCAGGGTCAGGTCGGTTTCCGGCAGACCGATCAGGCGTTTGGCGCCACCGATCAGCGCATCACCCGAACTCCACACCGAGAGCGAGAAGAAGGCGATGGCGGTCAGCAGCGACAGGAACGAACCGACGATCCGCCCGTGCACGCCGAAATGCGCACCGGAAGACACGGCGTTGTTGGTGCCATTGAGTGGCCCGAACAGGCCCATCGGCGCGAGGATCAGCGAGCCCAGCAGCACGCCCAGCACAATCGCCCAGACACCGGCCTGAAAAGACAGGCCGAACAGCACCGGGAAACTGCCGAGCACGGCGGTGGCAAAAGTGTTGGAACCGCCGAAGATCATCCGGAACAAGTCCGTCGGGCCTGCGGTGCGTTCGTTGTCCGGGATCTGTTCGACCCCGTGGGTTTCAATCTGCGTAAGGCTTTGGTCTTTGTTGTTGTTATTCATGATCAGCTCCGATCATAAAGGCGCGCTCATCGTGTGTGAGCGTCACCTGTTTGGCTAAGGGGGTGGCAGCCCTTCCGGCATCGCGGACAAATGTTCGTGGCAGGCCAGCCATAGGCCTTGTTGTTGTCGGCGAAACACAATCGTCTCGCGCTCCTGGCTGAAGTGTTGCTCCCCTTGCATGCGCAGCTCGGTGGCCACGTCATGGATGAAAATCGCCACGTCACCCTGCAGGCTGACGAAGGCGTTGCTCGACGTGCACGCAAGCACCTCGAAGCCATCCTCGGCGCGCCAGGTGTCCCACAACGCCTGATAGGCATCGCGCGACAGCAGGGGCTGTTCGAGGGTGTAGAACACGAAGCTGGCGTCGGCGCTGAACGCGCCGAAGTAGGCTTCGCGATCGTTGCGGGCGAAGGCTGACACCAGATCGGCGGCGGCTTTCAACACCTGATCACGTTCGTTCATGACCGATCCTCAGCGGTGGGCCACGCCAGGCAGTACGCAGAGCATTTCGTACAGCAGGTTGGCGGCCAGCAGCGAGGTGTTGCCGGTGGTGTCATAAGCGGGCGAGACTTCTACCAGATCGCAGCCGATCAGGTCGAGGCCTTGGCAGCCGCGAATGATTTCAATTGCCTGAATGGTCGTCAGACCACCGATTTCCGGGGTGCCGGTGCCTGGCGCCCAAGCCGGGTCGATGCCGTCGATGTCGAAAGTCAGGTACACCGGACCGCCGCCGACTTTCTCGCGCACTTCGGCCATCAGCGGTGCCAGGGATTTGTGCCAGCACTCTTCAGCCTGAACCACACGGAAGCCCTGTTTACGGCTCCAGTTGAAGTCTTCGGAGGTGTAGCCCTGAGCGCGCAAGCCGATTTGCACCACGCGATCGCAGTCGATCAGGCCTTCTTCGGCCGCGCGACGGAAGGTGGTGCCGTGGGCGACTTTCTCGCCAAACATGTGATCGTTCACATCGGCGTGAGCGTCGATGTGCACCAGGCCGACCTTGCCGTGCTTCTTGTGAATGGCACGCAGGATTGGCAGGGTGATGGTGTGGTCGCCGCCCAGGGTCAGCGGGATCACATTGTGTTCGAGGATGGCGTCGTAGGATTCTTCGATGATCCGCACCGCGTCCAGCAGGTTGAACGTGTTGATCGCCACGTCGCCGATGTCGGCCACCGACAGCGAATCGAACGGTGCAGCGCCGGTCGCCATGTTGTACGGGCGGATCATCACCGATTCAGCGCGGATTTCGCGAGGTCCGAAGCGGGTGCCGGGGCGCAGCGAGGTGCCGATGTCCAGCGGGACGCCAACAAAGGCAGCATCCAGACCGGCAGCGGTAGGCAAATGGGGGAGTCGCATCATGGTGGCGATGCCGCCGAAGCGCGGCATTTCATTGCCGCCCAGTGGTTGGTGAAGAATCTTTTCCACGGGTAAGGCCTCATCGTCGTTGTTTTATTTATGTCGGTTGCGCCGCTCCGGGGAGGTTCGGGCACCGTTAGGGGCCGATTCTGCGAAATGTAGTGGCCGGGAAGAATCGCTACGGGCAAATACTTAGTTCAGATTTTTCTAAACTAATGGTTGGCACGACGATAGACTTGCGGACATGTGCCGCACTCCTGTGGCGAGGGAGCTTGCTCCCGCTCGGCTGCGCAGCAGTCGTAAAATCGGCTGATGCGGTCCGTCTGACACTACGAGGTGAATGGTTGTAGGGCCGCTTCGCAACCCAGCGGGAGCAAGCTCCCTCGCCACAAAAGCGCAACACGCATGACCTTGCAAACGGAGCCCCCATGGCCAACGCTTTACCCGACCTGAAACTGTTACGCATCTTCGTCAGCGTGGTGCGTCATCAGGGGTTTGCCAACGCGCAGCAAGAGCTCAACCTCTCGACTTCGGCGATCAGCACCTACATGAGCCAGCTCGAAGCCGCCCTTGGCCTGGTGCTCTGCCATCGCGGTCGCGGCGGTTTCAGCCTGACCAGCAAGGGCGAGCTGTTCCATCAGGAAACCCTGCGTCTGTTGGGCGAGCTTGAAGGCTTCGAGCAGTACGCGGCGGCGTTGAAGGGCGAACTGCGCGGCACTCTCAACCTCGGCGTCATCGACTCCACCGTCAGCGACAAGGCCTTGCCGTTCGCCGAAGCCATCGGCGCCTACAGCCAGGAACACCCGGCCGTGCATTTGCACCTGTCGGTCATGAGCCCCTACGAATTGCAGCTCGGCGTGCAGGACAACCGTCTCGACCTGGCCATCGGTGCGTTTTCCACGCGCATGAGCGGCCTGGTTTACATGCCGCTGTACCGCGAGCAACACTGGTTGTATTGCAGCAGCCGTCATCCGCTGTTCACCGAGCGGCGCATTCCTGAGCAAGTCATCACTCAGCAACGCATGGTCGGCCGTGGTTACTGGAGCCAGGCCGAACTGGCGCGCCACGGTTTCAAGCACAGCGCCGCCACCGTGGAAAGTATGGAGGCGCAGCTGATTCTGGTGCTGTCGGGCGCCTACATCGGTTACCTGCCGGAGCACTACGCCCAGGCTTGGGCGGACAAGGGCGATTTGCGCGTCCTGCTGCCGGCGACGTTTGGTTATCAGGCGCCGTTTTCGATGATCGTGCGTCGTGGCCGCAGCCGCGAGCCGCTGATCCAGACCTTCCGCGATTTGCTCAAAGCACAACTGAACCAGGCCTGAGAACATGTCCAGAATCCAGTGTCCACGCTGCCTGCGCCCACAAACCCATTGCCTGTGCCCGCTGATCCCTAGCCTCGACAGCCGTACCCGAGTGCTGTTGTTGCAGCATCCCAGCGAAGTGAACCATGCGCTGAACACGGCGCGACTGGCCGCGTTGGGCTTGAAGAATGCCGAGTTGATTGTCGGTGAGGTGTTTGAGGATTTGCCGGTGCTGCTGAGTCCTCCGGAGTATCAGGCGCGGTTGTTGTTTCCGGCCGACGATGCGCAGCCATTGCAGGCGTACACCACGAATGAAGACCCGCTGTTGCTGGTCGTCCCGGACGGCACCTGGCGCAAGGCGCGCAAGATGTTGCACCTCAATCCGTTACTGGCGGCGTTGCCGAGGGTGACGTTGGTGGATGGCGGGGTGTCTCGATATCGACTGCGCAAGGCACCGGGGCCGGGGGCGTTGTCGACGGTGGAAGCGATTGTCCAGGCGTTGCAGACGCTGGAAGCGCCGAGCTCTTTTGAACCCTTGTTGAAACCGTTCGAGGCGTTGATCGAAGGCCAGATTGCCGCGATGGGGGAGGAGACTTACCAGCGTAACCACGGCAGGTGATTACTTGTGGCGAGGGAGCTTGCCCGCTGGAGTGCGAAGCGCTCCCGATTTGTCGACTCAGTACACCTGTTGCGCCTGGTTGAATGATTTTGGATCTGCTGCGCAGCCCAGCGGGAGCAAGCTCCCTCGCCACAGAGAATGAGTCAAACCTATCGCTCCCGCATCGCCTCGGTCCGCGCTTTCAACACCGGTTTCAACAGGTAATCCAGCACGCTTTTCTCGCCCGTGATGATATCCACCGTCGCCACCATCCCCGGAATAATCAGCAGCGGTTTCACATCGCCGCCCAAGTGATTCTTGTCGGTCCTCACCTGGATCAGATAAAAGCTGTTGCCCTTGTCATCGGTAATGGTGTCCGCACCAATCAGTTCCAGCTTGGCAGTCAACCCGCCATAAATCGTGTAGTCGTAAGCACTGAACTTGACCATCGCTTTCTGCCCCGGATGCAGGAACGCCACGTCCTGTGGCCGCACCTTGGCTTCGATCAGCAAGTTGTCTTCAATGGGGACGATCTCCACCATGTCGCTGCCCGGCTGGACCACGCCGCCGATGGTATTGACCTTCAGCACCTTGATGATTCCGTGCACCGGCGACACCACGGTGGTGCGGGTCACGCGGTCATCAATGGCGATGCTCGACGCTGTGATTTTCGACAGGTCGGTGCGTTTTTCATTCAGCTCTTTCGCCGCGTCCGAGCGGAAGGATTGCTCCGATTCATCGATCTTGCTTTTGATCTCGTTGATCGCCGATTCCGCCCGGGGAATTGCCAGCGTCGTCGCATTCAAAGAGCCGCGAATTTCCACCGCGCTGCGTTTGAGCCGCAGGATTTCCACCGGTGAAACCGCCCCGGTGCCCACCAGCGGCGCGGACATGTTCATCTCTTGTTGCAGCAAGGCCAGGCTCGAACTGAACTGCCCCTGCTTGGAGCGGAATTCCGCCAGTTCCTGAGTCTTTTGCCGCAGTTGTTCGGTTAGCGTCCGTTGCTCACTGGCCAGTCGACGCTGGCGTTGTTCGTATAACGAGCGCTCGTCCTCGGCCACTTGCGGAGCCTTGGCGATCACCTCAGGCGACAGCTTGAACGGCCGGCCTTCCGCTTCGGCCGACAGACGTTCGACCTGCGCGGTCAACGCATAACGATCCGCCTCGCTCTCGCCCTTGTTCGACAGAAACCGCGTGTCATCCAGGCGCAGCAAGGTGTCGCCCTTGTTCACCATTTGCCCTTCGCGCACGAAGATCTCGGTGACGATGCCGCCCTCCAGGTTCTGGATCACCTGGACCTTGCTCGACGGGATCGCCTTGCCTTCGCCCATGGTGACTTCTTGCAGCACTGCATACTTGGCCCAGACCAGCGCGGTAATCAGCAGCGCCGCGGCCAGCCACACGGTAATCCGCGACCAGCGCGGCGAATCCTGTAGCGAAGCGCCGGCGGTTTCCGGCATGAATTCGCTCTCGGCGGTTTTGCCGAAGCTGCCGAAGTAGCCGCGGTCTTGTGGCGTGTCGGATGATGAACGGGCCATGGGTAGCTCCTAGACAGCCGCAGAGCCGACACGGCCCTTGCGCAGTGCATCGATGACCGCTTCTTTCGGACCGTCGGCAACGATCCGCCCGTTATCCAGCACCAGCAGCCGATCCACCAGGCTGAGCATCGAGGTGCGGTGGGTCACCAGCAGCAAGGTCTTGCCCTGCACCCAGCCGTGGAGTTTCTGCCGCAAGACATCTTCGCTGCTGTTGTCCATGGCGCTGGTGGGTTCGTCGAGCAGCATGATCGGCGGATCCAGCAACAAGGCCCGGGCCAGCAGCACTGCCTGGCGTTGACCGCCGGACAGCAACTGCCCGCGTTCGCCCACGGGCCGGTCAAAACCTTGCGGATGCTGACGCGCCAGCTCGGTGACACCGGTCAGTTCGGCGACTTCGAGCATCCGTGAATCGCTGATGTAACGTGCGCCCAGGGTCAGGTTGTCGCGCAGGCTGCCGGCCAGCAGCGGCAGGTCATGGGCGACGTAACCGATTTGCTGGCGCAGGTCGGCGACATCGAGTTGCCGCAGGTCCAGGCCATCGAGCAGCAACTGGCCTTCTTCCGGCGCATAGAACCCCATCACCAATCGCGCCAGGGTGCTTTTACCCGAGCCGCTGCGACCGATGATGCCGATCCGTTCGCCGGGTTTGACGCTGAAACTGATGTTGGCCAGGGCAGGGGCGTTCTGGCCGTTGTAGTGGAAGGTCACGCCACTGACATCCATCGCGCCTTGCAACTGAGTGCGCTCCAGCGGCCGCTGGTGGGCGTCGCGCTCTTGCGGCAAGGACATCAGCGCATCGGTGCTTTTCATGGTCAGTTGCGCTTGCTGGTAGCGGGTGATCAAACCGGCGATCTGCCCCAAGGGTGCGAGTACGCGGCTGCCGAGCATGTAGGTCGCCACCAGCGCACCAACGCTGAGGTTGCCGGCGATGATGCTGTAGACGCCGGCGACGATGGTCGCCATGCCGGAGAATTGCTGGATGAACAGCGTGCCATTGGTGGCCAGCGCCGACAGATTGCGCGCATGGCTGTCGAGGCGGGTGAGGGCGCCGTGGGTGCTTTCCCATTTGTGCTGGCGCTCGCTTTCGGCGCTGCACGCTTTCAGGGTTTCCAGGCCGCCAAGGGTTTCGATCAGCAGGGCCTGGCGCTCGGCGCCGAGGCTCAGGCTTTTCTGCACGGTGTCGCGCAGGCGCACCTGAATGACCATCGCGAAAATGATCGTAATCGGAAACGCCAACAATGGAATCACCACCAGCCAGCCGCCGAGCAGGCCGATCACCACCAGCATCAACACGGCAAAGGGCAGGTCGATCAGGCTGGTCAGCGTGACGGCAGTGAGGAATTCACGCAGGCCCTGGAAGTCGTGGATGCTCTGGGCGAAACCGCCGATGGTCGCTGGCCGCGCTTTCATCGCCATGCCAGTGATGCGTTCGAACAAGGTCGCGGAAAGAATCACGTCGGTTTTCTTCCCGGCGGTGTCCAGCAAGTGCGCGCGCACCACCCGCAGCACCAGTTCGAAACCGGTGCCGATCAGCAAGCCGATCGACAGCACCCACAAGGTCGACGTGGCCTGGTTCGGCACCACGCGGTCGTAGGTTTGCATCACGAACAGCGGCACCATCAGCCCCAGGAGGTTGATCAGGAAACTCGCCAGAATCGCATCGCTGTACAGCCATTTCGACAGCTTCAAGGTGTCGCGAAACCACGCTTCCACACGCGGCACCAGCGGCGAGCGCAGGTCTTCGAGTTCATGGCGGGGCCGGGCGAACAAGGCCTGGCCGCTGTAATTTTCAGCCAGTTCTTCACGGCTGACCCATTGTTCGCCACCGTCCGCTTCGCTGGGCAGGATCAGCAACCGGCCGTCATCGCCATAGCGTCGCAGGATGGCGGTGCGGCCGTTGTTCAGGATCAGCATCACAGGCAGGTTGAGCGCGGAAATGTCCGCCAGTTCACGGCGCAGCACCCGCGCCTGCAAGCTGGCCCGGGCTGCTGCACGGGGCAGCAGGTCCAGGCTCAAGCGTTGTTTGTTCAGTGGCAGCCCGGCACTCAGGCTGGCGCGACTGACCGTCGCGCCGTGGAGTTTGCAGAGGATCAACAGACCGTCCAGTAGCGGGTCATCGAAGCTCAGGCGCGGATCGACACCGATGTTGCCGGGTTCCATGCTGGTCAAATTGATCGCCCCCAGTGAGCTACTTCAGTTCAGGCAAACGCGCTTCGTTTTTCACTTCGGCCTGGGCGATCGCATCGGCGGGTAGCACCACCCGTTGTTTGCTCAGCAATTGGCCCATGTTCGCCAGCACGCGGTACATCGAATACTCCTCGGTGTAGCGCACTTCGGTGTAGCGGCGATTGGCGTTGTAGAGCTCGTTTTCACTGTCGAGCAAGTCGAGCAGGGTGCGTTGGCCGAGGCCGAACTGGTCCTGATACGCCAGGCGCACACGACGGCTGGTGTCCGCGTATTCGCGGGCAGTCGGGGTTTGTTTCTTGGCATTGACCATGGCGTTCCAGGCCAGGTGGATGTTCTCGTTGAGTTGGCGCAAGGCGTTGTTGCGGATGTCCATCGCCTGGTTGATCTGATGCGCATTGGAGGCCAGGCGCGCCTTGTCGCTGCCGCCGCGGAACAGGTTGTAGTTCATCACCACGCCCACGCGCCACTCGTTGTCGTGGCCTTCATCGCCCTGCACGTTGTTGTTTGCGCCCACTGCCGCTTCGGCATCGAAACGCGGGTAGAACGGCGACTTTGAGACTTCGTACTGGCTCTCGGCCGATTGCACGTCAGCCTGGGCCGATTTCAGGTACGGGTTGTTTTCCACCATGCTCTGCTGGGCTTCCGGCAGAGAGGCAGGCAGTTCGCCGCGGATAGACGGCGGCGTTTCCAGTTCATCGGGCAGGCGCCCTACAACGGCGGCGAAATTCGACTCGGCATCCGCCAGATCGACCTCGGCGGTGTCGAGGTTGTTTTGCGCCAGTGCCCGGCGGGCGCTGGACTGGTCGGAGTCGGCGTTGCTGCCGACGCCACGCTGGGTGCGCAGGCCGATCTGGTCGTTAACCCGCAAGTGAGCCTGCAGGTTATTCGTGGCCAGGGTCACCAGTTCACGGCGCTTGAGCACTTCGAGGTAGACCTCGATGGTGCGCAATGCCAGGTCCTGGGCGGTGCCTTGAGCGTAATAGGCCCGGGAGTTGACGACCCCTTTGGTGCGTTCGACTTCGTTCGCGGTGTTGAAACCGTCGAACAGCATCTGCCGCAGGCGCAGCTCCGATTGGGTGTAGGTGAGGATTTCGGTGTTGTGATTGCCGAACGCCCGGGTGTTGGTGTTATCGCTGTACCCGCGCCCGTAGGCGGCGTTCAGATCAACTGATGGATAAAAGCCCCCCTTGGCGACTTTGACTTGCTCATCCGCGGACAGCCGCGAGTCGACGCGCGAGGCCAGTTCCGGGTGGGTTGCGATGGTGCTCTGGATCGCCTCGGTCACTGACATGGCTTGAGCCTGGGATGTGCAGGCCATGGCCAGCAGAATTGCGCTGCAAAGGGGGGTTAAAACGCGCATGGGTACATCTCCCTGATTCCTGATGGTTCTTTATCAGTCGCCAAATATTTGACGACATTTATAGGCAAAACCGTTTCATGCTTGTAACAACGTAGCTAAGAACATTCTAGAGCGTAGCTAAGAAATTTTTTTCATAGGGGTTATTCCAAAAAAAACTTATGCGCTCTGCAAAATCCAGCACATTGTTCACTCTGAAAGCCCTTGTTTTAGAAGCTCTAGGGAGCATTCGAGGGTTTAAGGAAAGTTCCATCCACTTATCGACATAGGGCGGAGAAGTGCTGGAGGGGAGGGAAGCGAAACGGTTTTGAGGCGACAGTTTTTTGTCGCTCTACAGGTTCAAAATCGTTACGCATCGCACAAAAGGCAATGTGGCTGCGATTGGAATCCCAAGGTTGTTGATTGCATTGGGGTTTTGCCAAAAACGGACTCATTGCCCATGAGCGACATGCTTGGCGAGACTATCGCCGGGGCAGCGGTTTACTCGGATAAACGCACCCCGCAGGCGATCCGCCAGGCAACCTGCTTCAACCATGAGCACGTTCTTCGCACAAACAGGGTGCCGACAGCGGTTGGCAGCGGAGGAAATGCACATGGCAACGCTCATCGGTACCGTCAGTAAAATCATTGGTCAGGTGTTCGCGGAAAGCGGTGGTACCCGGCGTGTGCTGGCCGAGGGCGATCGATTGTTCGCCGGCGACCAATTGATCACCGGCGCCGATGGCGCGGTGGCCGTGCATCTGAAAAATGGCCAGGAACTGACCCTCGGGCGTGGCAGCAGCCTGCAAATGAACTCCCAGTTGCTGGCGAATCAAGCGGCCCATGTGGAAACCGCTGAAGCGGTGACGCCGACTCAAGCGCAACTGACCGATGTCGAGCAACTGCAAAAAGCCATCGCGGCCGGCGATGACCCGACTCAAACCGCTGAAGCCACGGCGGCCGGACCTGCTTCGACCGGCGCACCCGGCGGGGCGGCGGGCGGCGGCCACAGTTTCGTCATGCTCGAAGAAGTGGGCGGGCGGGTCGACCCCACCATTGGCTTCCCCACCGCGGGCTTTAACGGCATTCCCGAATTTCCGCTCGAACGTCTGGCCGGTGATCCGGACAACGGCGACAACGGTGCCGGTTCAGGGGGCACGGGTGTCATTCCCGTTCCTGACGCGCCGAACAACCCGGTCACCCTCGCGGGCCTGTCGGTGGCGGGCGGCGAACTGACCCTCAACGAAGCTAACCTCGCGGACGGTTCTGCCAGCAATCCTGGCGCCTTGATCCAGAACGGCACCTTCACCGTGTCTGCGCCCGACGGGCTGACCAGCCTGAGCATCGGCGGGATCAATGTGATCACGGGTGGGGTGCCTGTCGGCTTCCCGCAGTCGATCACCACGCAACTGGGCAACACCCTGACAATCACCGGCTACAACCCGGCCACCGGCGTGGTCAGCTACAGCTACACCCTGGTCGGCAACGACACCCATTCGGCCGGCGAGGGTGCCAACAACCTCAGCGAACAGTTCATCGTCGTCGCTAATGATTCCAACGGCGATACCGCCACCGGCACGTTGGACGTCAACATCACCGACGATGTGCCCAAAGCGGTCGATGACAGCAACGCCGGCACCGCTTCGGAAACCCTGCTGACCCTGACCGGCAGCGTGCTGCCCAACGACTCGCAGGGGGCTGACCGCATTCCCACAGGCCCCAACAGCGGGCCGATCATCGGCGGCACTTTCACCGGGACTTACGGCACGCTGGTGCTCAATCCCAACGGCAGTTACACCTACACGCTGAACACCAGCGACGCCGATTTCAAAGCGCTGCACGGCGGCGGCAGCGGCACCGAAACCTTCACCTACACCCTGACGGATGCCGATGGCGACACCAGCACCGCCAACCTGGTGCTGCAAATCCAAAACAACGATGACCCGGTCACGATCGGCGGCCTCAACGTCGAAGGCGGCGAACTCGTCGTCTACGAGAAAAACCTCAGCGACGGCAGCAGCCCCGACGCGCCAGCGCTGACAAAGAACGGCACCTTCACCATCACCGCGCTCGACGGTGTGCAAACCCTCAGCGTCGGTGGCATCAACGTGGTGGTCGGCGGCGTGTCCGCAGGCTTCCCGCAATCGATCGTCACACCACTCGGCAGCACGTTGACCATCACCGGATTCGACAGCGCGACCGGCGTAGTCAGTTACAGCTACACCCTGGCCGACAACGAAGCGCATCCGACGGCCAACGGTGCCAACGGGATCTCCGAGCAATTCGCCGTCACCGTGGTCGATGACAACGGCACCACCGCCAATGGCAATCTCGACGTCAACATCGTCGACGACCTGCCCCAAGCCGTGGATGACAGCAACGCCGGCACCGCTTCGGAAACCCTGCTGACCCTCAACGGCAATGTGCTGACCAACGACACCCAAGGCGCCGACCGCGTGACCATCGGCGAAAACGCCGGCCCGATCACCCCCGGCACTTTCATCGGGACTTACGGCACGTTGGTGCTGAACGCCAACGGCACGTACACCTACACCCTGAACACCAGCGATGCCGACTTCAAAGCGTTGCACGGCAATGGCAGCGGCACCGAAACCTTCACCTACACCCTCACCGATGCCGACGGCGACACCAGCACCGCCAACCTGGTGCTGCAAATCCAAAACAACGATGACCCGGTCACGATCGGCGGCCTCAACGTCGAAGGCGGCGAACTCGTCGTCTACGAGAAAAACCTCAGCGACGGCAGCAGCCCCGACGCGCCAGCGCTGACACAGAACGGCACCTTCACCATCACCGCGCTCGACGGTGTGCAAACCCTCAGCGTCGGTGGCATCAACGTGGTGGTCGGCGGCGTGTCCGCAGGCTTCCCGCAATCGATCGTCACACCACTCGGCAGCACGTTGACCATCACCGGGTTCGACAGCGCGACCGGCGTGGTCAGTTACAGCTACACCCTGGCCGATAACGAAGCGCATCCGACGGCCAACGGTGCCAACGGGATCTCCGAGCAATTCGCCGTCACCGTGGTCGATGACAACGGCACCACCGCCAATGGCAACCTTGACGTCAACATCGTCGATGACCTACCTCAGGCCGTAGACGACAGCAACGCCGGCACCGCTTCGGAAACCCTGCTGACCCTCAACGGCAATGTGCTGACCAACGACACCCAAGGCGCCGACCGCGTGACCGTCGGCGAAAACGCCGGCCCGATCACCCCCGGCACTTTCATCGGGACTTACGGCACGTTGGTGCTGAACGCCAACGGCACGTACACCTACACCCTGAACACCAGCGATGCCGACTTCAAAGCGTTGCACGGCAATGGCAGCGGCACGGAAACCTTCACCTACACCCTCACCGATGCCGACGGCGACACCAGCACCGCCAATCTGGTGCTGAACATCCAAAACAACGATGACCCGGTGACCCTCAACGGCCTCGACGTGGCCGGTGGTGAGCTGACTGTCTACGAGAAAAACCTCAGCGACGGCACCAGCCCGAACGCGCCCGCGCTGACCCAGAGCGGCACCTTCACCGTGACCGCCCTCGATGGCCTGCAAACCCTGACGGTCGGCGGCATTTCGGTGGTCAGCGGTGGCGTGGCCGCAGGTTTCCCGCAATCGATCGTCACACCGCTCGGCAGCACGCTGACCATCACCGGCTACAACCCGACCACCGGCGTCATCAGCTACAGCTACACCCTGGCGGACAACGAAACTCATCCGAATGCCAACGGTGCCAACAGCCTCACCGAGAACTTCAACGTGGTGGCGACGGACACCGACGGCAGCACAGCGTCGGGCCAGATCAACGTCAACATCGTCGACGACCTGCCCACCGCCAACCCTGATTACGCTTCGGTAGACGAGGGCGCGACCGTCTCGGGCAACGTGCTGGATAACGACATCGGCGGTGCCGATGGCCCGGCGCTCAGCGGCGCCGTGATTGGCGTGCGCGCAGGCTCGGACACCTCGACCTCGGCCATCGGTGGACTGGGCACCAACATCAACGGCACCTACGGTTACCTGACGCTGGATGCCAACGGCAATGCGACCTACCACAGCAATCCCAACGCGGTGAACGGCCCCGGCGCGACCGATGTGTTCACCTATACCGTGCGTGATGCCGATGGTGACGAAAGCACCACCACCATCACCATCGACGTGTCCAACAGCAGCATTGTCGCCTCCACCGATGCCGATGTGACCGTCTACGAAAATGCCCTCGACCTGACCAAGGACGGGCAAGACCTGGCGGCCGGCACGGTCATCGGCAGCGACCCGACCAGCACCGGCGAAACAGCCAAGGGCACGCTGGTCGGCTCGGTCACCGGTGCGATCGGCGCGATCACTTACACGCTGGTGGGCAGCGCCACGGGCAACTATGGCCAGATCCAGCTCAACCCCAACGGCACGTACACCTACACCCTGACCTCGCCTGCGACCACCACGCCGCCTGCCAACGATGGCGCGAATTCGCTGACCGAAAGTTTCACCTACCAGGCCACCGATTCCTTGGGTAACAGCACCACCAGCACCATTGTGGTGAAGATCGTCGATGACGTGCCTAAAGCCTTCAACGACAGCAACAGCGGCACAGCGTCGGAGGCCGCGCTGACGCTCAATGGCAATGTCCTGAGCAACGACGTCCAGGGCGCGGACCGTGTCGCCACCGGCCCGAACGCCGGGCCTGTGACCCCAGGCACCTTCACCGGGACTTACGGCACCCTGGTGCTCAACGCCAACGGCACGTACACCTACACGCTGAACACCAATGATGCGGACTTCAAAAACCTGCACGGCGGCGGCACCGGCACCGAAACTTTCGCCTACACCATTACCGATGCCGACGGCGATACCAGCACCGCCAACCTGGTGCTGAACATCCAGAACAACAACGACCCGGTCACGCTCAACGGCCTCGATGTGTACGGCGGTGAACTGACCGTCTACGAGAAAAACCTCAGCGACGGCACCACCCCGAACGCGCCCGCCCTGACCCAGAGCGGCACCTTCACCGTGACCGCGCTGGACGGGCTGCAAACCCTGACCGTCGGCGGCATTGCACTGGTCACTGGCGGCGTGGCGGCAGGCTTCCCGCAATCGATCGTCACACCGCTCGGCAGCACGCTGACCATCACCGGCTACAACCCGGCCACCGGCGTGGTCAGTTACAGCTACACCCTGGCGGACAACGAAACTCATCCGAACGCCAACGGCGCCAACAGCATCACCGAGAACTTCAACGTGGTGGCGACGGACACCGACGGCAGCACCGCGACGGGTCAGATCAACGTCAACATCGTCGATGATTTGCCGACGGCCAAAGCGGACACGGCGAGCGTGGTCGAAGGCGGCACGGTCAGCGGCAACGTGCTGGACAACGACATCGGTGGTGCAGATGGCCCGGCACTCAGCGGCGCAGTGATTGGCGTGCGCGCAGGCTCGGACACTTCGTCCTCGGCCATCGGCGGCCTGGGCACGAACATCAATGGCACCTACGGTTACCTGACGCTGGATGCCAACGGCAACGCGGTCTATCACAGCAATCCCAACGCCGTGAGCGGTGCCGGCGCCACCGACACGTTTACCTACACCGTGCGCGATGCCGACGGCGATGAAAGCACCACCACCATCACTATCGACGTCTACAACAGCTGCATCAAAGCGGTCAGCGACACCGATGTCACCGTCTATGAGAAAGCGCTGGACCTGACCAAGGACGGGCTGGACCTGGCGGCCGGTACTGTCACGGGCAGCGAGCCCGGCAACACCGGCGAAACGGCCAGCGGCACCCTGGTCGGCTCCGTCACCGGCGCGAGTGGCGCCATCACCTACACCCTGGTCGGCAGCGCCACCGGGGCCTACGGGCAAATGCTGCTCAACCCCAATGGCACCTACACCTACACCCTGACGTCGGCGCCGAAAACCTCGCCGAACACCAACGACGGCCCGAATACCCTGACCGAAAGCTTCACCTACAAAGCCACCGATGCGCTGGGCAACAGCACCACCAGCACCATCGTGGTGAACATCGTCGATGACGTGCCCAAGGTCGTCGGCGCGGAGCGTTCGGTGGCGGCTGTGGAGATCGATTCCAACCTGCTGCTGGTGATTGACGTCTCCGGCAGCATGGTCGACCCCTCCGGTGTACCGGGGCTATCGCGCCTCGAACTGGCCAAGCAGGCGATCAGTGCCTTGCTCGACAAATACGACGACCTGGGCGATGTGAAAGTGCAGATCGTCACCTTCAGCAGCAACGCCACCGACAAGACATCGATCTGGGTGGATGTGGCGACCGCCAAGTCGATCATCTCCGGCCTGACTGCCGGCGGTGGCACCAATTACGACGCCGCTGTCGCGACGATGCAAACGGCGTTCAACACCTCTGGCAAACTGACCGGGGCGCAGAATGTCGGCTACTTCTTCTCCGACGGCAAACCCAACGAAGGCGACATCGGCAGCGCAGATGAGGCCGCGCTCAAAGCCTTCCTCGACGCCAACGGCATCAAGAACTACGCGATCGGCCTGGGCAGCGGCGTGAGCAACGCCTACCTCGATCCGCTGGCTTATGACGGCAGCACCCACACCAACACCAACGCTGTTGTGGTGACCGATCTCAACCAGCTCAACTCGGTGCTTTCGGGCACGGTGGTCGGCGCGCCGGTGACGGGCACCTTGCTGGAGGGCGGTACGTTCGGCGCCGATGGCGGCTTCATCAAAACCCTCGTGGTCGACGGCACGACGTACACCTATGACCCTAAAGGCAACAGCAATCAGGGTTCGTTGAACTTCAGTGGCGGCGCCAACCACGGCACCTTCAACACGGTGAACAACAGCATCAGCATCGCCACCAACAATGGCGGCACCCTGGTGGTGAACCTCGACACTGGCGAGTACACCTACACCTCGCAAAAAACCACGGCAGTGGTGATTACCGAAAACATCGGCTTCACCGCCAGCGACAACGACGGCGACCTGGCCAGCTCCACGCTGACGGTCAAAGTCATCCCGAACGCGGCGCCGGTGGCGGTCGATGACCACATCATCACCAACGTGCTCTCGGGCAACATCGTGGTGCCGGGCGAGTTGCTGCTGGCCAACGACACCGATGCCGATGGCGATCCGCTGACGGCTTCACCCACCAACTTCAACACCGGCTGGATTTCCAAAGGCGCCGACTTCACCGGCACCGGGGCGATCAGCTTCTCCTCGACCGGCAACAACAACGCCAACCAGGTCCTGGCGAACGTGCGCAACGCCTTTGCGGCGAACGCGACGACCATGACGGCGGTGCTGGTGGTCAGTGGATATCTGGGCGGGGTAACCGCCGGCAACGCCAATGATGAGGACCGGATCACCGTCAACCTCAAACAAGGCGAAACCCTCAACCTGGACCACAACCTGGCGGGCGGTCACATCGCCATGGAGTATTCGCTCAACGGCGGCGCATGGATCGCCCTCGCGGACGGGCAAACTCTCACCGCGGCGGCGGACGGGACCTATCAGATCCACGTCACCAACATCACCAACACCAGCGGCAGCGGCGTGAACAACGCGGAATACTACAAGCTGACCATGACCCTCGATTACGCCGGGGGCCATGACATCGCCCCGGATGCCCACGGCACCTACACCGCCAACGACAACCACGGCGGCAGCGACAGCGCGGGCGTGACCATCAGCTATCAGGACGGACATACCCTCACCGGCACGGCCGGCGACGATGTGCTGGTGGCGGGCACCGGCAATAACGTCCTCAATGCCGGCGACGGCAACGATGTGCTCACTGCTGGCTCCGGCAACAACGAACTGCATGGCGGCGCCGGCAATGATTTGCTGTTCAGCGGCACCGGCAACGACCTGCTCGACGGCGGCACCGGCACCGACACCGTGAGTTACGCCCACGCCACCGCCGGGGTCACGGTCGACCTGAGTGTGGCGACCGCGCAAAACACCGGCGGCGCCGGCACCGACACCCTGACCGCGATCGAAAACCTCACCGGTTCCAACTTCAACGACTCGCTCACGGGCGACAACCTGAGCAACGTCATCACCGGCGGTTTGGGCGATGACATCCTCAAGGGCGGCGGCGGTGACGACTTCCTGATCGGCGGCCTGGGCAACAACACCCTGACCGGCGGGGCAGGGGCCGACACCTTCCAGTGGCTCAAAGGCAACAGCGGCCACGACCTCGTCACCGACTTCACCCCAGGCACCGACAAACTCGACTTGTCGCAACTGCTGCAAGGCGAAAACGGCACCGCGGCATCGCTGGATGACTACCTGCACTTCAAAGTCATCGGCAGCGGCGCCTCGGTCCTGACCAGCATCGACGTCAGCGCCATGGCCGGCGCGGCACCGAACCAGACCATCGACCTGGCCGGCGTCAACCTGGCCAGCCACTACGGCGTCACGCCGGGAGCGGGCGGGGTGGTGGCGGGCGGGCACGATACCGCGACCATCATCAATGGCATGTTGAATGACCATTCGTTGAAGGTGGACACCGTATGACCTGAAGGCTGACCTCTGAAACGACAAAACCCGCCATTCCTGGGTAAGGAATGGCGGGTTTTTGTTGTCTGTGAGATCGCTTTCGTCGGATCGCCGCCCGGAACAAGCCCGCTCCGACACTTTGATCTTCAGTGAACACAAAACAGGCGAACAACCCGGATCAACTGTAGGAGCGAGGCTGCTCGCGAAGAGGCCCAAAAGACCGCCACAAAACTCACAGCCTGACACGCTGTTGTGGCGAGGGAACTTGCTCCCGCTGGCTTGCGAAGCAGCCCCAAAACCATTCACCGCGATTGTGTCTGATAAACAGCGTTTCGCTGGTTTTACGACTGCTGCGCAGCCGAGCGGGAGCAAGCTCCCTCGCCACAGGAAAGTGTTCGCACCAGGATTTTCGCTAACCCTGCGGAACGAAGTTATCCAGCATCCGATTCACCGCCAATTCCCCCAGCATCACCACCTGCTGAATCCCCAGTACCGTATTGCGATGCGAACCCTCCATCAACCCCGCGAAATTACTCAACATCACACTCGCCGACGCCAGGGTTTCGCAGGCGTTGACCAGCAGCGTTTCGTCATTGGTGTCGGGAGCGATGGAATAGATGGTGCTCGGTTTACGCGGAGTGTCTGCGGGGATGACCGGTTTGAGGTAGTAGTCGAGGGCGCGGTCGGCGGCTTCGTTGAGTTTTTTGGAATCGGTGGATTCGTAGGGGGAAACGTCGTCGGTTTCGGGTGGGTTGGGTGTGATCTTGAACATGGTGAAACTCCTACAAGAAATGGAGCCACCAAGACCTGTCGCTAAACAAGTAAGGGTGGCGGCTGCACGCAGGTTAGCGAACCGGGTGTAGGCGCCCGGCAGACCCGAAAGTCTCCCGCGCACAGCCGCCATTACATCAATCGCAGGCATGAACAATCTGCAAGAGAGTTGGGAGCGCTGTTGCGCCTACATAGGTTCGGGTCGCTAAACCCGATCGCTGATTTGTCAGCGACCGGGAAACGATAGAGCCCCGGCCCAAGGCACACAAGCCGGCGGATTCTGGCGCAGTCGTAGGCAGCTACGCAAGGATGTGTAGGCAGAGTGAGTGTCTTGAAATGTCTTTTAAACACCGCCGTTTATTTCCTCCTCCAAATAAATAGCGGCGCCCCCCCTACGATGTGTCAATCGCCGACGAACGGTAGCGAAACCTGTTATTTCTGACAGTAGCCAGTCTGTGCGCAGTGCCGTTAAATCACTTCAGAGCAACAAATACCTGACACGCTGAATACGTACTGAGCGTGAGAGAACGTCGACAAAGTCTTGAGAGGAAGTCAGCAATGCCGATTTCTCAAAACCGGGCTGATCCAACGGATCCAACCCTGGAACAACCGAGGGTGCCTGCCATCCTCAAGGACGAGAACGGCGAAGAGAGTCCGGACGGGCTGTTGCCGAGAAGTGCAGTGAGTGATGACCTGGTCGTCATCGTTCCGAACTGGAGAACGGCACTCGTCGATCCGTTTCCCTACATCATCTCTATCAGTTGGGTAAAGGAAGGCAGTTCGTTCACCGAAGTGTACAGGGAGGAGTTCACCGACCCAGGGGAGAAGACCTTGAAAGTCCCTCGGGACAAGCTGGATCACGGTATTTATTCCCTGTCGTACCAACTCAGTTACGGCGGGAACGCAGAACTGTCCTTCTCCAAGCGCGTCACGGTCGATAGAGTGCCACCGGATGATGGTCAGGAGCCAAAGCCGCTGGTGATGCTGGATGTTCCCGGCGATATCACCGATGACTACCTCACACGATTTGGAGAGGTCAGATTACAAGTCCCGCTCTATGTCGATTTAAAGGCCCGGGATCGCGCAATCTATTATTTGACGGACAACCCCAATCCTCTGGATACCGAACCTGACATTCGTGAGCAGGAGTTCAGTCAACAGGACATTGACCAGCGTCGTCTCATCATTACCGTGTACGCGGCGGATATTCGTGGTCGTGGGCACGGTCAACGCTACTTTTATTACCGGCTACGTGATTGGGCCGGCAACCGTGGGCCACGCTCGACCCTGTTACCGGTTTTTGTCGACTTGACGCCGGCCCCTGGCAATCTCGATCCAGCTCGGGTGCCATTGTCGGTGCGAGGGTTGATCGACCGCGAACACGCTCGCGAAGGGGCGGTCGATCAGAAAGCGGTCACCGTCGAAATCGATGCCTATGACAATCCGGACGCCTCCGACAAGGTTCTGATCCGGTGGAATAGTCATGCTCTCGCCCCCCTGGACGTTGACCCAACCCAATTTCCGCTCAGCCAAACTGTACCGTGGTCGACACTGACGGCTGACGGGCTCGGGCCGATGGATGCGCGTGTTGACTACCGCATCAGTCGTGGCGGGACACCGACGCCGCCTGCTCCAGAAACGCAGGTGCCGGTCAATTTGACGGTCGCCGGTCCGGATCACGCTGACGCTCCCGCTATGTTGAACCTCACGCTGGCGAATCTGGAGATCTATGGCGCCGTTTCGAAACAACTGAACACGCTGCAGACGATAGATCATGGTCAGCCCGCCGACGGGTACTTGCGCTTGTACGACAATCCACAGCCTGGAGAAAAGATCTTCCTGTACTGGGGCGCCATCAGCACGCCAGTCGCTGAATACGAGGTCAAGGATGGCGACAGCGCCGGGCAAAATATTGAGTTCAGTATTCCTTGGACGGCTATCGAGCAAGACATGGAAAATCCGGCGTTACCGGTGTGGTACACCACCGACAACCAGGTAAACGTGCAGTTGGCCCGAGCGACTCCGGTAAACGTGGCAATCATCATCATCAGGAATTTGCCGGAGCCGACGTTCCCTGATGGCGGGCTAAAAGGCCTGCTTGATTGCTGTGCCAGACCTCGATTGTGGGAGCAGGTGCGGGTGCATATCGAGGGTAACGACGCGTTCGACAAAGACGATATTGTCGAGCTTCATTGGCAAGGGTGTTACGGCCCCAATGGCACATCCCCCATCCCGGGGGTCACTGAGTCATTTGAAACAACACTCAGTCTTGAGCAGGCACGCAATGGTTTTGATATATCGGTGACAGACTATGAAAGGTTAGTTGCGCCGATGGTTGATCGCGGATCAGCACTTTGCCGATATTTTTTGAGAAAGAGCAACGGCGGACAAGGTGAGTCGAAGTCTGAGTTTGTGATTATCAATAGAACGATGCCCAGTGGTCAATTGTGCGGGCCGAATAATGATATTTGCGAAGAATCATTCGTGAGTGACGTGCCTAAACATTGATCGATTAAAAGAGCGCAATACTGTCCGCTGTTTAAGTCGGATTATCAGAATTAAAGTCCGCGCGTGGGTGGTCAGTTTCCAAGTGTCCTGACGGGGGCTGGTAGTGTCCTTTGTCAGATAATCAAGCAATTGAAAGGAAGATACAGATGACCAGTTTCAAACCATTGGATCCCGCACAGAATCGCGCGCGTTATCTTGTCGTTCGGCAGAGTATGCCTACAGAGGACGCAGCGCCCCCCTCCCTGCACGCTGATAATCCCCTGTTGCCCGATACCGCGGACGATTTGCCAAATCAGTTGCATTCCAGTCTTCAAGGCGCACAGCTAAAAGTGCTGATCCCCCGATTTGCTCAGGCGGGCGATGAAAACGCTATACCAGGGTTTTTGAACTTGACCTGGAATGGCAGTCGTGTTGGTACCCGATATGATTATGAGACTCCAATTGATCCTGCCATCACTGAGTTTGAATTGCTGTTGCCAGCAGGCCTAACTAATGCATCGGGATCGCATGAGTTAAGTTATATACTGAGTCATGGTGGCAATCCTGATGAAGTTACGCCCGAGGTAATTAATATCGATACGCAGGCTCCCTTGCCGAACGGTGAGGTGACCCTTCCTGCAGAAGTTGAGCGAGACGGCATTACCAAACCTTACCTGGATGCCAACGGTTTTGTTCTTGTTACCGTCCCTCAATACGCCACAAAAAAAATCGGGGATGAAATCGACGCCTTCTTTGGCAAAACTTTGCCAGGTGCTATTTCGATAGGGAAGGTGACTGTTACAGATACCGCCGTGCCTGTGACTTTCAACTTGACTGCTGCCCAGGTTGGCACCGAAGAGGGTGAAAAAGAACTCTGGTATACGTTGATGGATCGGAAAGGTAATAAGAGTCTCCCCTCAGAGTACAAGAAAACGAACGTATCGCTGACGGATCCGCCAGAGGGATTATTGCCACCCAGCATTCCGCTGTTTGATGATGATACGCTACCTAAGCTGGTGGATCTGGCCGATGCGCGGATGCCTTTGGGCATCGGGATATTGGCTGAGTACGATAATTACATCGCGGATCGTGATGAGATCGAAGTGACGGTAGATGGCATTCTATTGCCCGCACAGCGGATCAACGGCTTTCCCTTCTACGTGAATGTTCCTTATAGCGCGCTGGCTAAAGATAGCCTTGGCGAAAAAACAATAACAACCAGTTATCAGATAAAGCGCGGCACGGTTCGTCACCCATTAACTCCACTTACAAAAAATATTGTTGTCGACCTCCGCAGACCGGGGCCCGGTGAAGGGGAGGAGAATCCCAATCCGGACCTTGATCTGGTGACTGTTCAAGGACAAGGAGGTAATGGCCCGAATGTACTGACAGAAGACGACAAAGATCAGACGGTTTCAGTCACTGCGCAGGTTTTTGATGGCGTCAAGGACGGAGACGTTGCGACACTGATCTGGAAGGGTGTTGAGGTGACAGCAGCACAGGGCGGCGTCATTGAACTGGATGGAACGGAAACGGATGATTTGGAATGGACTGTTGAGTGGGAAGTTGTGGATGAAGGAGGAAATGGCAATCCGCTTCCGGTAAGTTACAAACTAACCAATCCGGACCTTAACGAAAATGAGGAGTTTTCGTTGCCTCAGGACGTTGATGTTTATATTCGTCCGGGTGTTGCGCCCGAAGTAAGGTTTCAACATATGGATCCAGATTTGACTCTACTCAATTGCCAATCTTTGCGAGCCGATGCAGTGCTTGGCAAATGTGCTGAAGCACTGGTCGCAGGTGGAGAGCCGGAATTGAAGGGGAAAACATTGGCCTGTACTTATCAAGGGTATAGCGATTCTGCGGGGACTACAGTGAAGCCGGGTACCAAGTACGAATTCAACTATTCTCCGAGCGATCAGGAGGTTGACGACGGTTTTATTATAAAAGTCCGCTACCAGGAGCTTCTTGCAACACAGAGCGCATGGGGGGAAATCAGTTACGTCGTCGAGATCGATGGGCGGGACGTAACTTCCAGTCACTTCGTTAGAGTGCATATGGTAGGGGGGACTGGAACGCCTTGTCCGATTTAAGTGAAAAAGCCCGGAAGGTGTAAAAACCTTCCGGTTTTTTTTAGTGAGGGAAGTTATGGAAATATTCGCTATGTGATTTCGGATATTTCCTACATTTTTTTAGGGGGAGTTCCTTTACCTTCCGCGCTCTATTTTTTCACGCAAATGTATTTGCGCACTTTTTATTATGAGTTGGAGGTGGATAAATTATGAAAGTATTTGGCGAGCTCCCCGTCAGGGTTATTCGAAAACGCGCGCTGGGCGTACTGGTGTTCATGCCGGTCTTTTCTTTGTCCGGCACGGGTGCACAGGCGGCAACCATCGTCGACGGAACGACACTGGATATCGACTCATCGACAACGTCGATCGACTATCTGGTGCGTAACAATGGCGTGTTGAACGTCAATGGCGCCAGTACCCGATCGATCACTGTGCAATCTGGCTCAACGTTGAATATCAACGGCGCGAGCATTGTCGGCAGTAGCGGCGCTGAAGGCGTTGTAGTCACCAGCAGTCGAGGCACTATCGATCGGGCCAATGTGACCAGCGAAGACATCGGGCTGGCCGTAAACCGTTCCAGTGTCGCGGCCGGCGGATCGGACGTGACCGTTTCCAATAGCCAGATCAAGGGTGAAGTAGCTGGTGCCCAGGTCACGGGGCTGAGCAAATTGTCGTTGATCAATACGCAAGTCACCGGCGCGGCAGGCGACGGCATTGGTGTGAACATTCTGGGCGGTGAAGTGGATGCCTCTGCCGGGACGCATATCACCGGGCAGGCGACAGGTGTGCGGATGGTCAACGATTCCGCCAATGTAGGTGCTCGTGCCCTTACACTGGATAATGCCGTCGTACAGGGTGTCAACGGCTCCGCGGTTCTGGTCGAGAGAGGCACAAATGCCACTATCCGTCTCTCGAACGGTGCCAGTCTGCTTGCCGGCAACAACATCCTGCTTGATGTGCAAGGCGCCTCTACCGCCGCCATGACCGTCGCCAACAGTGCGCTTCAAGGCAACGTGAATATAGATGGCAGCAGCGTAGCGAACCTCACCTTCGATCAGGGCCATTTCACCGGTGATGTCGTGCTCGTCGATGACGCCTCCTCGGCCACGGTCAACCTGCAAAACAATTCACGGTTCACCGGCAGCCTGGATAAGGTCGACGGTGTGACCATCAACAGCGGCTCCAACTGGACCCTGACCCGCAACGACACCGTCGGCGCATTGGCCATGAATGGCGGTACAGTCAGCTTCGGTTCGCCCGATGCCCCGGACACGTTCTACCAGTTGAACGTCGGAACACTTGCGGCCTCAGGCACCGGCGCCAATGTATTTGCGATGAAAGGCAACTTTGCCACCGGCCATCACGATTTCCTGAACGTGACCGGTGTGGCCACTGGGCAGTTCGGTCTGTTGGTTGCGGCCTCTGGGCTGGATGCCGTGTCTCCCGGGCAATTGAACCTCGTGCATACGGCGGCGGGTGATGCGCAATTCTCGCTGATCAGTGGCAGGGCGGACCTGGGAACCTGGTCCTATTCGCTGAAAAGCACGATGGACGAAAGCGGGGCCACCGACTGGTATCTGGACCCTGCTACCGAAACCGTCAGCCCGGGCGCGCGTTCGGTATTGGCCCTGTTCAATACAGCGATCACTGTGGCCACCGGCGAAGACGCATCCCTACGCAGTCGCATGGGTGAGCTTCGATTCAACGGCGGCAAGTCGGGTGCCTGGGTGCGTACTTACGGCAGCCAATACAATGTGGCTGACGGCTCGGGTGTGGCTTATCAGCAAACCCAGCAAGGTTTTTCCCTGGGCGCTGATGCGAGACTGGGTGAGAGCCAATGGTTTATGGGGGTGATGGCGGGGTACAGCAATTCCAGGCTGAATCTTGATTACGGCACTTCCGGCACCGTCGACAGCTACTACGTCGGGCCTTACGCAACTTGGCTCGATGCCGATTCCGGTTACTACTTCGATGCCGCGCTCAAGTTCAACCACTTCCGCAACGAGTCAAAAGTCGGCCTGAGCGACGGTTCCCGTGCCAAAGGCGACTACGACAACTCCGGCCTCGGCGGCTGGGCCGAATTCGGCCGACACATCAAGTTCGGCGATGGCTACTTCATCGAACCGTTTACCCGATTCTCGTCTGTCGTGATCCAGGGCAAGCATTACAACCTGGACAACGGCATGGACGCCAACGGTGATCGGGCCCGCTCGATGCTGGGCAAGGTCGGCAGCACCTTCGGGCGCAATTTCGACTTCGGCAACGGCAAGGTGGTACAGCCTTATATCAGTGCCGCGGCGGGTTACGAGTTCGCCAAAAATAACAAAGTGCAAGTGAACAGCAATGTGTTTAACAACGACCTGTCGGGCTACCGTACCGATTTCGGGGCGGGGTTGGCAGTGGCTTTCTCCGAGGGGATGCAGGCGCACGTTGATTTTGATTATGAAAAGGGCGAGCACATTGAGAAGCCGTGGGGGGTTAACTTTGGGGTGAGGGTTAACTGGTAAGGGAATAGTAGTCTTGCAAGACTGAAACGCCGCTTCTCCTATTGGGTAAGCGGCGTTTTTTATTGACCCGTCTGACCGGCAATCACCTGTCTCGGCAACCACGAATCTCCATCCTCAATCCGCTTCACCTTCAGCAACAACGGTAGCGCCAGGGTAATCGACTGCCCGCCCCGCACCAGCTTCCATCGTAACTGCGCACCTTGTCATGCCACACCCCGAGAAGCGCCGCCCGATGGTTCGAGTCGAGTGGTGACTCCGGAAACGGCGGTGACCCGACACAGCGTTCATCAGGACCAGTCGCGCCTGATCCTGGTTAAGTTCACATCAGTCATGCAGGTGAAGGCGCGTAAATAGATTCGGCGCTTTAACTAGTCTTTAATCACGATTGTGGAAATAAATATTTCCCCTTCGCTTATCACATTCAAAACCTTATTCGCTCTCCCATGATGGAAGAAGTTAATGAGGTGCGCTTTTGTACTCGTCAGGTTTATAAGACTATAAAGGTTGAATACACCATGCCCCGAATCGCCAGCGTTGGTCGACGTCGGATGCGCAACGTTGATCCATATGATCTATATTGTAGAAAGCGTATGTTTGATAACCCTGAACCGGAAGGCATCCACCCACTTCACAAAGCCAATAATTTCGGGCGGTAGGTAATTTTTGGCCATACACTCGTTGCATGTCATTGAGGGCTTGGCCAGCCGGCAATGCATTGCCGAAGGAGCTCATCCAGGAAACGGCCTGAGCGTGCGTTAAATATGAATCATTAGATCGCAGTTGATATATGTTTCTCACTGATATTGGATAACTTACCAATTGAAGCGATGCGTCTCGAACGAAAATTGTGGCATTGCCGATACTGTTGCCAGTGACTTTGCCCGTTTGTGTCACGGAGGCAACGGCCTCATTACTTGAATAATAATAATAGGGAGTCTTTCCACCTTGAGCCAGGCGAACATCAGTATTGCCAATAGAATCTTGTCCAGTTTTCGGCCAATTTGGGATTTTTACTGAGAGCCCATTTAGGTTCATCTGACTAGTATTAATTGTTAATGGTGTTGCTACTGTGAGGCTACGCGCTGGCGTGGAGGACTGTCCACTGCCATACAACGCTTTAGCGGTGAAGCTGTGAGACGCCACACTCAACCCTGTCACCAGCAAGTACCAGATTCCCGTCGTTGTACTGGCGGTGGGCTCCCCCTTCGATATGGTGCCGTCGAGTACCTGGACCTTCTGACCTTTGCTGGCCGTGCCGGTCAGCGACACACTGGTCTCCAATGTTGTACCGCCATTGGGAATTTCGACCCCGCTTGGCGAGCCTTTGACTGAATCAATGGTCGGTTTGACCTCCACCGCCACGGTAAACGTGAACGGTGGAGCGGACTCTTCGCCTTCGCCATACAGCGCCAGCGCCTTGAGGCTGTAAGCCTTGACGGTCAATGCACTTACCACCTGAGTCCAGACACCCGAACCATTGGCGGTAGGTTCCCCCAGTGACGTGGTGCCATCAAGCAAGCGGACTTTCTGGTTGGGACTGGCCTTGCCAGTGACGGTCACCGACCGGTCGAAGGTGATGCCACCCTGGGCGACCGGGCCTTTGGAATCGGTGACCGAGTCAATGGCCGGTTTGAGCGCCGCCGTCACGGTAAACGTGAACGGTGGAGCGGACTCTTCGCCTTCGCCATACAGCGCCAGCGCCTTGAGGCTGTAAGCCTTGACGGTCAATGCATTCACGACCTGAGTCCAGATGCCCGAACCATTGGTGGTAGGCTCCCCCAGAGAAGTGGTGCCATCGAGCAAGCGGACTTTCTGATTGGGGCTGGCCTTGCCAGTGACGGTTACTGATCGGTCGAAGGTGATGCCGCCCTGGGGGACCGGGCCTTTGGAATCGGTGACCGAGTCAATGGCCGGTTTGAGCGCCGCCGCCACGGTAAACGTGAACGGTGGAGCGGACTCTTCGCCTTCGCCATACAGCGCCAAAGCCTTGAGGCTGTAAGCCTTGACGGTCATTGCATTCACGACCTGAGTCCAGATGCCCGAACCATTGGTGGTAGGCTCCCCCAGTGAAGTGGTGCCATCAAGCAAGCGGACTTTCTGATTGGGACTGGCCTTGCCAGTGACGGTTACTGATCGGTCAAAGGTGATGCCGCCCTGGGCGACCGGGCCTTTGGAATCGGTGACCGAGTCAATGGCCGGTTTGAGCGCCGCCGCCACGGTAAACGTGAACGGTGGAGCGGACTCTTCGCCTTCGCCATACAGCGCCAGCGCCTTGAGGCTGTAAGCCTTGACGGTCAATGCATTTACCACCTGAGTCCAGACACCCGAACCATTGGCGGTAGGTTCCCCCAGTGACGTGGTGCCATCAAGCAAGCGGACTTTCTGGTTGGGACTGGCCTTGCCAGTGACGGTCACCGACCGGTCGAAGGTGATGCCACCCTGGGCGACCGGGCCTTTGGAATCGGTGACCGAGTCAATGGTTGGCTTGACCGCCGCCGTCACGGTAAACGTGAACGGTGGAGCGGACTCTTCGCCTTCGCCATACAGCGCCAAAGCCTTGAGGCTGTAAGCCTTGACGGTCAATGCACTTACCACCTGAGTCCAGATGCCGCTGCCATTGGCGGTGGGTTCACCCAACGCGGTGGTGCCATCGAGCAAGCGGACTTTCTGATTTGGGCTGGCCTTGCCAGTGACGGTTACTGATCGGTCAAAGGTGATGCCACCCTGGGCGACCGGGCCTTTGGAATCGGTGACCGAGTCAATGGTTGGCTTGACCGCCACCGCCACGGTAAACGTGCGCAACGGGGTGGATGCTTCGCCCTCGCCATACAGCGCCAGTGCCTTGAGGCTGTAAGCCTTGACGGTCAATGCACTTACCACCTGAGTCCAGGTGCCGCTGCCATTGGCGGTAGGTTCCCCCAGTGAAGTAGTGCCATCGAGCAAGCGGACTTTCTGATTGGGACTGGCCTTGCCAGTGACGGTTACTGATCGGTCAAAGGTGATGCCGCCCTGGGGGACCGGGCCTTTGGAATCGGTGACCGAGTCAATGGTTGGTTTGACCGCCACCGCCACGGTAAACGTGCGCAACGGGGTGGATGCTTCGCCCTCGCCATACAGCGCCAGTGCCTTGAGGCTGTAAGCCTTGACGGTCAATGCACTTACCACCTGAGTCCAGACGCCCGAACCATTGGCGGTAGGTTCCCCCAGAGAAGCGGTGCCATCGAGCAAGCGGACTTTCTGGTTGGGGCTGGCCTTGCCAGTGACGGTTACTGATCGGTCAAAGGTGATGCCGCCCTGGGCGACCGGGCCTTTGGAATCGGTGACCGAGTCAATGGTTGGCTTGACCGCCACCGCCACGGTAAACGTGCGCAACGGCGTAGACTCTTCGCCCTCGCCATACAGCGCCAAAGCCTTGAGGCTGTAAGCCTTGACGGTCAATGCACTTACCACCTGAGTCCAGGTGCCGCTGCCATTGGCGGTAGGTTCCCCCAGTGAAGTAGTGCCATCGAGCAAGCGGACTTTCTGATTGGGACTGGCCTTGCCAGTGACGGTTACTGATCGGTCAAAGGTGATGCCGCCCTGGGCGACCGGGCCTTTGGAATCGGTGACCGAGTCAATGGTTGGCTTGACCGCCACCGCCACGGTAAACGTGCGCAACGGGGTGGATGCTTCGCCCTCGCCATACAGCGCCAGTGCCTTGAGGCTGTAAGCCTTGACGGTCAATGCACTTACCACCTGAGTCCAGGTTCCCGAACCATTGGCGGTGGGTTCACCCAGCGCGGTGGTGCCATCGAGCAAGCGCACTTTCTGATTGGGGCTGGCCGTGCCAGTGACGGTTACTGATCGGTCAAAGGTGATGCCGCCCTGGGGGACCGGGCCTTTGGAGTCGGTGACTGTGTCCAGTGTCGGTGCAATCCATGCTGCGACCAGCAAATTCAACGTAACCGAATAACTCCACAACCCCGTAGCCGCATGCTTCACCGTGTAACGTACCTTGACGTACTTGCCGATATTGGCCGCGACGAACTCCTCCGCCACTCTGAACGTCACGGGTTTTCCGGCGGTCACGGTGGTGATCGGCACCCAGTTGGTTGTGCTGCCAAAAGGACCGTTGCCGCTCCAGTGACAGGTCAGAATGTCGCCCGGGAGCGTGCCGAGGTAGTTGACCCTGACATTCACGTTATGGAAAACCTTCGAGGGGTCGAGCACATCCGGTGGGTCGGCTTCCAGCACCACGGGCACCGGCAGTGTGGTGCGTAATTGTTCGACCTTGAGCAGCAAGCGTTCCGATTCACTGATGCCATACAGCGCTACGGCGTCGTTGGTGATGCGGTAGGACAGGTCCAGCGAACCCTTGTCCAGCACGACAATGTGCTGACTGTCGATGTGGAAGGTCACTAGCTTGTCGGCGGCCTCTCCGGCGCTGACAGTGTGTGGCTCTTCGTGCAAATACGACTGACCGTTGGCTTGGGTACCCAGCCAGATCAGGTTGAGGGAATCGCCGCTGGCCATGCCGGGATAGCTGACACGCACCGTTGCATATTCGTTGTCGGGTTCAAGCGTGCCGCCCACCGCTTGCTCAACGATGGGCGCCGGGATGATTGCCACATCCCCAACGACATCGGCGAATGCGCGCTTGGACGACAGGGGCGGCGAGTTATCCAGTTTGGTCAACACATACGAGGCGTCGGCCGACCCCATGGCGATTGCGCGGACCTCGGCGTAGGGCACCTTGAATTCGAGGTGGTGCGGGATGTTGTCCACGGTTCGCGATTGCGTATGGATCAACGGTTTGCCGACAGCAGGCGTGCCGATCCAGGTCAGCTTCACCGTATCGCCGATCGCAAAATCGTCGCCAGCAATCTTGACCAGAACTGTGACGTCTTCGTTGTTCAGATCCTTGAGGGTGATGATCCCGTTCACGGCTTCATTGATGATCGGTGATTCCAGGCGCCAGGCACCGGCATCGACCAGAACCGTCGTGCTTATGGAGTGCTTCTCGGCCCAGTTCCACACCGGGTCGTGCGGAAAGTAGCGAACCGGCAACGCCGCGCTGTCACCGCCGGCGAGAATGGCGTCCTGATCCACCGTGATGATGATGGGGGTTTCGCGATTGGCCTGATCGGGGGTGACGGTATGAGGGATTCGAACGCTGCCCCAGTGCAGATTCACCACGTCGTAAGGGAAAATTCCAAGGTAGAAGGGGATCGTGACAGGGACACCGCTGGCGGCCCACTCCGCATCGATACCATTGTCAATGACGTCTTGGGGGAGTTGCGGTTTATGCAGTTCGGAATGGCCTGGCAGATGAGGTTCCTTGTCGCGCCCCCCCGGCCTGTCGAGCTTCACCAGCACCCGCAACCCAGCTGACGGGTCGTCCGGCACTGTTTCGTCCTTGCGCGTGAGCACGTAGTAAACCGTTTCCACCCAACCGGGAACCATGGGGGCGACGGGCAGGAAAAAGAACAGGAAATCACCGTCGACTTCTTCTGGCTGGAGTTCCTTGTGGAAGATCTTGTCACCGTCCCAATACACATCAATCTGATCGCCCGCCAGCACTGGAGGGCTGTATTTATTGATAGCGCACAACACCCCCTCCGGATGGCTCTCCACCACACTGATGTTGATACCCGCGTCACCGTCGACAATCGGCTCGACCGCGCCGGCAATCATCAATGGCCGGTGCTGCAGCGGGGCGACGACCAACCTTGAAGGGCGAAACAGGAATAAACCAGAAGCGGCCATCAAAAACTCCTTGGCGAAGGTACGCCACTGTGGGGGAGGGGATATTGACGGGTAGATTGGGCACGATGAAAGGCGCGCTGACTACTGTCAGAACTAACAGGTGGGCGGGGGTTTTAGACAAACGGTAGGCGAAAAAAAACGGCCTGGGTAGGCCGTTTCTTGTTCCATGCACCTCCGTGATCGACCCAGACCCAATGTGGGAGCGGGCCTGCTCGCGAAGAACGATGACACGGTATGACTGACCAGTGATGACTTCGGATCAAGGTTATCCAGCATCCGATTCACTGCCAGCTCGCCCAGCATCACCACTGGCTCAATCCCCAGTTCAGTGTTGCGATGCGTAGTCAATCGATCCGTCCCTTAAACACTCACCCCACGCGAAACTGCACTTACCTGATAGGAAACCTGACCGACCAACTGGTCTTGCACCGTACTGCTGTTGCCTCCTTTTACCGGGTTACCCCAGGTTACAACGCGACCATCGGAGGTCAGGGCGGCGAACGCCTCGTAGCTGGCGTATAGGGCTTGTACATTGATCAGTTGGTCCTCAACCGCTGACGTATCCCCCCCCCATACCCGGCTTGCCCCAAGCTACGACGGTACCATTCTTACGCAAGGCTGCGAACGCTTCCCCCGTGCCGGCCACCTGCACAATGTCGTTCAGCAGCGCGATGTCGGCAGGCACCTTGCCGCCGCTTTGCGGGTGTCCCCACGCCACTACATGGCCGTTGGCACGACGAGCAGCGAATGCAAATGCTGTGGAGCACACGTCGACAATATCCTTCAATTCCGCGAACTCTGGGCTGATAGTGCCACCACTTGATTGTAAGCCCCAAGCCACCCATTGGCCTGTAGCGCGCTTCGCTATAAACGCCCAAGTATTACAACGCAGCTCGATGATGTCGTTCAATGCAGCAATCGGTTCTGGCAGGTCTCCACCAACCTCAACATTGCCCCAAGCGACGAGACGGCCGTTGGCGCGAAGGGCCGCAAAGGCCTGCTGGGCACCGAGGATCATGTTGATATCGGTGAGCAGGGCAATGTCCGTCGGCAGGTTTCCACCCTGATTGGGATTTCCCCAAGTCACCACCTGCCCGGTGGCCCGTTGCGCGGCAAATGCGTTGCCACTGACAACGATCCGCACAATGTCCCTGAGTGCCGCGATTGCAGTAGGCACAGTGCTGCCCGCGTTGTCATGACCCCAGGCAACCACCTGATTCGCATTCTTTAAACCGGCAAACGCCGCCATGTTACCAACAACCCGAACAAAGTCCGAAGGCACAACACTGCCCATGTTCCCACCATTATTCGCGGCCCCCCACACCACCACCGCTCCATGGGTTCGGCGGGCAGCGTAAGCGCTGTTAGTGCTACTGACTTCAACGATGTCTTTCAGGGGCATAATGGCCGGGGGAATCTTCCCACCCGAATCAGCATTGCCCCAAGCGATCACGTCACCCCCGTCACGATGCGCGACGAAGGAGTGTCCGTTGCCGATAATATTTACCGGATTGAGGGTGATCTGTTTGTCGGAGGAACGAACCTGTAAAGGTTCCTGTGGCGTTGTATCAGTCCAGGTGGTGGCAGTTGTCCACTCAGTGTCTGTGGCATATTTCCACTGCGCCTCTATGGGTTGCTCGGTAGTGGCATCGAACGCGCTCAATACACGAGAAGCGCCGGTATGCCCAAACGTATGGCAATTGAAGCGCGCCCCCATGACTTTCAGGTTGCCTGAGCCAATCGCTTGGCCAACCCCAAATTCCAGCACATTCGAATAACTCGTCTCGTTCGTCGCCGCCCGCCAGATCCGGTAACTCACCGTCACCTTCTTGCCGCGGTTCGGCTCGATGTGTTCGGCGACAAACGTGGCGTTGAGGGTGAAATTCACATCCTTGTCTTTGGACAGCCCGTTGAGGGTGACGGAGTCTTCCGTGGTACCCGTGACTTCACCCGTCCAGGTGTAGGTCACGATGTCACCGGATTGGGTCGGTTTGACGGTCGGCCTTGGCGCGGTCAGTTTGCCGATGCCGCCGGGCAGGTCCCCGGGCTCCAGCGCTCCGTCCTGTTCACCGAGGACGATGGGTTTGACCAGTTCGAGTTGCGGCTCGCCCACCTGCAGCAGCGCCGCATGCAGCGATTCGCGGCGGATGACTTCACCGTTCGGGCCTTCGCGGAGCAGGTAGTACGACAGCTCCAGCGTGCCGCCTTCCAGGGTTTTCAGGTGCCTGCCGTCCACCGCGATGAAGAAATCTTGCTGGGCTTCGATCTCTTCCCAGGTTGGAAAATACCAATCCAGCTCAGGGGTGTAGCTGCCGGTATCCGGGCGGGTGCCGGCCCAGATGAGGTCGATGGCCATGCCCTGCTGCATGATCGGATCGAACGGAATCCGCACGCGAGGGTGAGGCAGGTCCGGATCAATCGCGCCGTTTTGTTCATCTTCGGCCTTGGGCGCGGCCAGGTGTTTCGGTTCGCCGATGAAGGTGACGAATTGCCCCTTGGACGGCAAGGGCTCGGCCACGCCGGGGCGCTCCACCTGGTAGGAAAAAGTCACCTGGGTTTTGGCCAGTTGACGCACGTCGGCATTGGACAGTTTGAATTCATAGGTATGCGGCAGGTTGTTGACCGTCTGGGCCGGCGTGTTGACTTCCACGGCCTCGTTGTCCACGGTGGTGCCGCGCATCTTCAGGATGATGCGGTCCTCCAGCTTGAACGCCGGCCCTTTGGCCCAGACCTGAGCCGTGATGTTTTTGTCCTCCAGCGCATCAAGGTCAAGGATGTTGTTCGTCGCCTCCTTGACGATCGGCGCATCAAGCAGATCGACGCCGGTCATGACCACCAGCCGCGTGGCCTTGCACCAGTCTTCCGAAAAATTGTGCACCACATCGCGCACGCGGAAGGTGACCGCCAGCCCGGAGATGTCGGTGTCGCCCGCGGCCAGGATGGTGGCTTCGTCGACGTGGATCACGATCGGGTGAGTGGCCGGGTCGCTGATCTGCTCGGCAGTCAGCGGCGCGGATTCCACGAGCACACCGCCCCAGCTCAGCACCATGACATCGCCCACCGCCGCATCCGGATAAGGCTCGCCGGTCCCGGACTCGGCCCGAATGATGATGTCCACCCCGGCCGCGGCAATCTCCTTGTCGACGATGTCCTCGACGATGGCCGGATCGATGAACAGGTACAGGTTCGAGTGGCTGCCTTCTTCCGGGTTAAGGTCCTGGCCCGCAGGGATCTCCAGCTTGGCGTAGAGCTTGAGTGCCGGCGTAAACGTCTCGGCGCCCTGATTGAAACGGGTCACCCGGTACGCCAGCGTGTGCGTCCCGGTCAGCCAATGCCTGGGCTCGACCCACAAGGTCACTCGCTGACCGACTTCGGCGTCGTCGGTGATGATGTGCTGATTGACCACCTGGTCGTCGAACTGCAGCTCGACCTTGTCGCCTTTGCCCATGCTTGACCAAGCCGGGACGTAGACTTTGAGCCCGTTGATGGGGAAGTTGTCCAGGGCCGCGGCGCGGTTGATTGCCCAGACGTCAGTGGAAGAGTCCAGTAGACGGGCACCGGGGATTTCTGGTTCACGCAGCAGCATGGAAACGGGGTGGCGGACGGGTTGCACGAGCATGGGGAGACTCCTGTCGAGGGGGGCTGGGCGACGGAGTTATTTAAGGTGTTAGACCGTGCGGTTGGCTACTGTCAGAAATAACAGGTAAGTCCCTGTTTCCGATAAGCGGTAATGCATTAGCAGGATTGGTGTTCACCGGCCTACATCGGCTCCGGCGGCCCGATCAACCGTCCCATGACCCCGAACAACCCCAACGCCCGAATCACCTCCAGCTCGCCTTTGGTCTCGACCATCTCCGCAATCAACGGCAAATCAATGCTGTTGGTCGCCCGGTAGATCGCATCAATAAACAGCCGCTTGTCACTCTGCTCATCGATGTGGCGGATGTACGCCCCATCGATTTTCAAGTACGCCAATCCAAGCTGCGTCAGGTTGCCGATCTGGCTGAAGCTGCCGCCAAAGTGCTGCAAGCCGATGCGATAACCGGTGTCGAGCAGGCTGTGGCTCAGGCGTTGCAGTTCATCGGGGGGCGGCAGTTGGCGTTCGTCGATTTCCAGGGTCAGCAGAGGTGCCAGATCGGGCAGTGACTCGAGCATGTCGATGATTTGTCGCAGTTGCGCCGGGTCGCGCAAGGTGCTGCCGGAGAGGCTCAACGCCAAGGGCCAGCGGTTGACGATGAGGTAGTCGAGGGTGGCTTCGAGCATCGCCAGGTCGAACCGCGCGGTCCAGCCGAGACGCTCGATCCAAGGCAGGAAATGCCCGGCGGCGATGGCCTCGCCTTGCGGGTCGAGCAGGCGCGCGAGGACTTTGTGGTGCAGCACCTGGCTGGTGTCGGCGCATTGCACCACGGGTTGGAAATACAGCTGCATTTTGCCCTCGGTGAGGGCGTCGTCGATCCAGGTGCGCCAGTCGTGTTGGGTGTGGTTCGTCGCGGTATCGGAGCGGGCCAGATGCACCCACGGCCGTTCGGGATGTTGCTGGGCCTGGGCCAGCGCTTGATCGAGGCGCAGCAGGACGTCGCTGGCCGGTTCGCCGGGCTGATAAGCGACCACGCCCAAATGCGCCACGGGCATGCAATCGCTGGCACCGGTCAGGCGCAGATTTTCCAGGGTGGCGCTGATTTCCGAGGCGAGTCGGGCGGCTTCGGTACTGTCCAGGCCCGGGGTCAGCAGGCTGAACTCACCACCACGATTGCGCGCCGCCAGCCAGGTACGGCGTTCAGGCAGCTGCGTCAGACGTTTGAGCAATTCGCCGACGGCGCTGATCAGCCCGTCGGTGCGCAGTCCGCCCAGGCGCTGGTTGAGACCGATCAGGTCGTTGATCCGCAGCATCAGTAAATGGCCGTCACTGCTTTGCTCGGAAACCAATAAATGGTCGGCCAGTTGTTCATCCAGCAAGCGTCGATTGGCCAGGCCGGTGAGGCTGTCCTGATAAGACTCGGCGCGCAGTTTTTCGCTGCGCGTGGCTTCTTCGGAAAACAGCGCCTTGAGCTTTTCGACCATCTGATTCATGGCCAGCACCACACGCCTCAGTTCAGGTGTGCGTGGCAATTTGGGCAGGCTGAGGAACTCGCGTTTGCTGATGGCTTCGGCCTGCCTGACCATTTTGTCGAGCGGGCGCAATTGCCGGCGTAACAACCATCCACCGAATACGGCGCTGAGCAATCCGCAGACCAACAGCCAGATCAGGCTGCCGAGGGTGCTGTCCCAGAGTTTGGCCAGGGCGAACTGCGGATTGCTCAGCACTTCGACCCGCGCCACCTGTTCCCAGCCACGCATGACCAGGGCATCGCCACCTTCCGGGCGCAGGTTGACCAGGCTCACAAACCAGCCGGGCACGCCTTCGATCTGCGCCGGTGCGCTGCGCTCCACCAGCACTTGTCCATCGACGATATTGACGACGCGGATGCTGCGGAAATAGCCGCTGTCGAAAATCGAGCTGACCATCAATTCGGTCATCGCCGGGTCGTCGATCTGCGCGGTCAACGATAAACCCAAGGCGGTGGCAGCGTCCTGGGCGTGGGAGCGCAACTGGCCGAGCATCTGTTCACGGGAGCTTTCCAGGCTGACAAAAAAACTGCCGCTGAAGGCCACCAGCAAGAACAGGCAAATGGCGAGAAACAACTGTTTGCGCAGTGACATAAAACGCTCCTTGCGATGGCGGCTAGCCTTCGCCCACGGCGAACCCTTCGGCTTGCATCTTTTTCAACACGTCTTGCCAACGCGACAACTTCTTCGAGTCGCTGCTGCGTTTGCCGCCATTGGCCCCCGGCAAGTACAGGCCTTCGGCATTGAAGGCGTACACCGGCAACAGGTCTTTGCGTTGGGAGGCGGGGCGGATCTCGCCGATCAGGTTGTCGAGCACCAGCGGCTCGGCCGTGGGGCTGCTGTAGAAGGTCAGCACCATGTGCGCCTGGTTTTGGGACAGTGCCTTGACGTAAGTAATGCGCAGTTTCTCGCTGGGAATCCCGAGTTGGCGCAGGCTGAAATATTTCGCCAGGGCGTAGTCTTCGCAGTCGGCGGCGCCCTTGATCAAGGATTCTTCCGGCGTGGCCCAGTAATCGGTCTGGCGCCAGATGCGCGTGTCGTCCTGAAAATTCAGCTGTTGATTGAAGAAGCGATTGACCGCGTCCAGTTGTTCGCGCTCGGGTTGGTTGAGTTCGCTTTTGAGCATTTGACTCCAGGCCTCGATTCTTCCTTGGGCGGGGCCGAGCGGACCGTAGCGCTTTTCGGCGATTTGCAGGATCTGCGTAAAGTTCCAGTTGGCCCACACGCTGCCGAGCCCGGTCAGCAGAAAACTCGCCAGCAGCAGCCATCCGCCGAGCCGAAGTCGGAGCGTTGACCTTCCTGGACTACGCCATCGACGGGACATGTCTGGCTGCTCGGGTGCAGATGACTGAAGTCTAGGCGGTGTTCTTTAAAAGACAGGACTAATCGTCGGGTCTGCAGATGGACCCTGTGGCGAGGGAGCTTGCTCCCGTTCGGCTGCGAAGCAGTCGCCAAACCAATCAATGAGGTCTGTCAGGAGAATTTGGGGGGGGGGATGCTTCGCAACCCAGCGGGAGCAAGCGCCCTCGCCACAGAAGCTCAGGGCTTTTGCAGGGTTTTCTGTTTGAGGATGTAGATCGTCACCAGCACCGCGCTGGTCAGCATGACCCCTCGCGCCCACGGCAGGGGCACCAGGTAGCAGGAGAACAGGATGCTCACCCACATCAGGCCGATGGCGTAGACCTTGCCCTTGAGCGGGATGCCGTTGCCGTCAAGGTAGTCGCGAATCCACGGGCCAAGCCGTGGATGCCCCACCAGCCATTGATAGAAACGTGGCGAACTGCGGGCGAAACAGGCGGCCGCCAGCAGCAGGAAGGGCGTGGTGGGCAACACCGGCAGGAAAATCCCGATCACCCCCAGCGCTACGCTCAGCCAGCCGATGGCTAGCAGCACGTAACGCAACATCAGGGAGCGGTTGCCTATGGGGTTGTCCATAGGCAAAACCTTAGTGGTGACGTGGCTTGAGGATCGCCGGTTTTTCGTCTGGCGCCTGGCACAGCAGGTACAGCGCGGTCAGGGCTTCCGGGATCTGCACGATCATGTCGTCCATCAGATTGGCGTCTTTGGCGATGTCTTCGAACTCAGGCTGTTCGTCGAACAGACCCGAACCGACCATGATCGGAAGCAGCATTTCGCTGACTTCGTCTTCGGCGGTTTCGAACCAGGCCGCTTCGCGCAGGAACACGCCTTCCATGAAACCGATGCACCAGCCGCGCAGGTCGGAATCGTCCGGCTCTTCGCCCAGGTCCAGGTCGCAAGGCAGCTCGAACTCTTCATCGGAGGCCAGTTGGCGCGCGATGTGAGCCTTGAGGGCCAGCAGGGTGGATTCGATCGCTTCACGCTCGGTGTCGTCAGCGTAATGCGGCTCTTCGGCGAAGAGGGCGTCGATCCATTCACGATCCGGAACCTCTTCGGAACAGATCGACAGCGCAGTGAGGTAGCCGTGGGCGGCCACGTAGTCCAGCGCCTCGTCGTGCAGTTCGTCGGCGTCGAGGAAGACTTGCAAACGGGTTAGTTGCTCAGCGAAGGACATTAAAGGGCTACCTTGGGGAATTAACAGATGCGGGAATTCTAGGCCTTCTTGAGCGCTCAGGCCAGCCGCGCGGGATATTTGCAACGCTGGGACCTCACAAACACCGCAATCCCTGTGGGAGCGAGCCTGCTCGCGATGAGGTCGGTACATCCAATACATTTATCGCCTGACATGCCGCCATCGCGAGCAGGCTCGCTCCCACAGGTTGTGCGGTGTTTGTCCTTATGTGTCTTCTCAGCGGTGCCCTTTGCAAGGGAGGCCTCGGGTATACTCGCGCGTTTTGTGATGCCCTGCTGGCGTCGCGGCTGAAATGTGAAGCGTCATGCAATGCGCACTTACGATTTGTCAGTGCAGCCTGCGTGGTTCTGAACCAGCCTTGCAGGGATGTTTCGGTGATTTTTGGAGTTTTTATGCTCGAACAGGCTCAACGCGTCCTCAAGGACATCTTCGGCTACGACAGTTTCCGTGGCCGCCAGGGTGCAATCATTGAGCGCGTGGCCAGTGGCGGTGACGCCTTGGTGCTGATGCCTACCGGTGGCGGCAAATCCTTGTGCTTCCAGGTGCCGGCGCTGCTGCGCGAAGGCCTGGCCGTGGTGGTATCGCCGTTGATCGCACTGATGGACGATCAGGTCGCGACCCTCGAAGAGCTCGGCGTCGCCGCCGCTGCATTGAACTCCACCCTGAGCGCCGAGCAGCAGCGTGATCTCGCCGCGCGGATCAAGCGCGGCGAAGTGAAGATGCTGTACCTGGCGCCCGAGCGTCTGGTCCAGCCACGCATGCTGGCTTTCCTGCAAAGCCTTGAAATCGCCCTGTTCGCCATCGACGAAGCACACTGCGTGTCCCAATGGGGTCATGACTTCCGTCGCGAATACCTGCAACTGGGCCAGTTGGCGGAGCTGTTCCCCAACGTCCCGCGTATTGCCCTGACGGCCACGGCCGACAAGCGCACCCGCGAAGAAATCGTCGACCGTTTGCATCTGCAGAACGCCGAGCGCTTTCTCTCGAGCTTCGACCGTCCGAACATTTTCTACCGCATCGTACCCAAGGAGCAGCCGCGCAAGCAGTTGCTGGCGTTCCTTGCCGAGCGCCGCAGCGATGCCGGTATTGTCTATTGCCTGTCGCGCAAGAAAGTCGACGAAGTCGCAGTGTTCCTCAGCGAGCAAGGTTTTCCGGCGCTGCCGTACCACGCCGGTTTGCCCAACGACACCCGGGCCCATCACCAGAAGCGTTTCCTCAACGAAGAAGGGCTGATCATGGTCGCCACCGTGGCGTTCGGCATGGGCATCGACAAGCCCAACGTGCGCTTTGTCGCCCACCTCGATTTGCCGAAATCCCTTGAGGCGTACTACCAGGAAACCGGTCGCGGCGGCCGTGATGGTCTGCCGGCGGATGCCTGGATGGCTTACGGCCTGCAAGATGTGGTGATGCTCAAGCAGATGCTGCAAAACTCCGAAGGCGATGAGCGCCACAAGCGTCTGGAGCAACACAAGCTCGACGCCATGCTCTCGCTCTGCGAAGAAACCCGCTGCCGTCGGCAAACCTTGCTGGCCTACTTCGACGAAGACATGCCCGAGCCGTGCGGCCATTGCGACAACTGCGTCGATGGCGTGCAGACTTGGGACGCCACCGAGCCGGCCCGTCAGGCGCTCTCGGCAATTTACCGCACCGGCCAGCGTTATGGCGTCGGGCATCTGGTGGACGTGCTGCTGGGCAAGGACAACGAAAAGATCCGCAGCTTCGGCCATCAACACCTGTCGGTGTATGGCGTTGGCAAGGCCATGGGCGAGAGCGAATGGCGCTCCCTGTTCCGCCAGCTGGTGGCCCGTGGCCTGGCAGACATTGACCTCGAAGGCTACGGCGGCCTGCGCCTGAGCGACACGTGCCGGCCGCTGCTCAAGGGCGAAGTGACCCTGGAACTGCGCCGCGACCTCAAGCCGCAGACCACCGCCAAAAGCAGCAAGAGCCAGGCGAGCCAGCTGGTTCGTGGCGAAGAACGCGAACAGTGGGAAGCCTTGCGTGCCTTGCGTCGCAAGCTCGCCGAGGAACATGGCGTGCCGCCTTATGTCATCTTCCCCGACTCGACACTGTTGGAAATGCTCCGAAGCCAGCCAACCTCTCTGGCGGAAATGGCCACGGTCAGTGGCGTCGGCGCACGCAAGCTCGAACGTTACGGCGAAGCCTTCCTCGAAGTGCTGGGCGGTCAGGTCGAGGCACCGAAAGTCGTTGCCGACGTGCGCCATGAGTTGATCACCCTCGCTCGCGCAGGCATGACGCCGCTGCAGATCGCCGGCCAACTGCAATGCTCGGAAAAGAATGTCTACACCATGCTTGCCGAGGCCATCGGCAAGCAGCAGTTGTCGCTGGAACAAGCGCTGGACCTGCCCGAAGAATTGATGGGCGAAGTTCAGGATGCCTTCCTCGATGGCGAGGGCGAGTTGCCGCCAGTGTCGGAGATTGCCGCGCTGTTCGCCGGGCGAGTGCCGGAAGGTGTCTTGTACTGCGTTCGGGCGGCGCTGCAATCCGAATTCGAGGTTTAAATGACCTGTTACAGTGATGTAACGATTCACTACAGACCAGACCTTGCCTCAAGCCAACGGTCATGCTTAGCTGACTAATAATTAGTTTTTCTCTATTTTCAGTCTAATCATGAGTTTTTTATGCCGTTAACCGATCAACACCGTTTTGGCATGCAACTGGCCCAGATGTCGCGCGGCTGGCGTGCCGAACTGGATCGCCGTCTGGCTGGCCTGGGTCTGTCCCAGGCGCGCTGGCTGGTGCTGCTGCACCTGGCGCGCTTCGAAGAAGCACCGACCCAGCGTGAACTGGCGCAAAGCGTCGGCGTCGAAGGGCCGACCCTGGCCCGGTTGCTCGACAGCCTGGAAACCCAGGGTCTGGTCCAGCGCCAATCCGTGCTGGAAGACCGCCGGGCGAAAAAAATAGTCCTCTGTGCTCCGGCCCGTCCTCTGATCGAACAAATTGAAACCATTGCCACTCAACTGCGCCGCGAACTGTTCGACGGCGTCGATGAGGCGGATTTGAAGGTGTGCATGCGGGTCCACGGGCACATTCTGGCCAACCTGGAAAAATCTTGAGGCATAACCACGCGCCAGCTTTTTGAGATACCCCGTTGGGCAGACTATAAAGAACTACTAGGCAATATCGTGTTCGTACCGGATGTGCGAACGCGTACAGGTTGGTTCTGGTTATCTAAGGGATGCTCATGCTCGAGAGTTGGCACGTTGTATTGAAGTGTTGCGCCAGGCTGCTTCTGGTCGGTGGTGCTGTCACTTACTCGGCATTGGCCCCTGCGCTGGGATTGGGCGACATTACCCTTCATTCCGCGTTGAATCAGCCGTTGCGCGCTGACATTGCCCTGGTCGATGTCGGCGGGCTGGAGGAGGGCGAACTCTCGATCAGCCTGGCGACAGCGGAGGAATTCACCCGCGCCGGCGTCGATCGGGTGTTCTTCCTCAACGACCTGAAGTTCACGCCGGTCCTGCGGGGCAATCGCAGCCTGATCCGGGTGACCTCCAACAAACCGGTCAATGAACCTTTCCTGAATTTCCTGGTGCAGCTCAATCAGCCCAATGGGCGCTTGCTGCGCGAGTACACGGTGCTGATCGATCCGCCGGGTTCACCGGGGATCGTGCCGGCAGAAGACGAACCTGCCGCCAGCCCACAGAACTCTCCATTCCCGAGCGTCAAACCGGCCACTGCGCCGGCACCGGCGGCGAAGAAGTCCGCACCGGCGCCGGCCGTCGTGCAACCTGCCACCGATCCTGCCGCCGAACAACTGGCCGCCAGCGTGTTGCAAAACCAGCAGCTGCAAAAAACCATCGATGAGTTGAATGCAAAGCTTCAGGCTCAGGATGAACAGATCGCCGGTCAGAAGAAACAGGTGAGCGAACTGCAAACCCGACTGTCGGAGGTCAATCAGGCGCCGCCGGTGACTCCGGTAGCGGTGGCACCTGCCCCCGTCGTTGTTGAAGAGCCCGAGGCCAGCCATTGGCCGCTGATTATCGGCTTGCTGGCGCTGATCGCGCTGGTATTGCTGGGGCTGTTTGTTCGACGTCAACGCCAGCAGGTTCAGGCGTTACCCGAGCCTTCGCCCGTTTTGCCCGTTTCACCCTTGAAACAGGAGCCGGGGCTTGAGCGTGCGGCGCACCCGTCGGTGCAACAGCCCATGCTGAAACCCGCTCCGGATCATCGTGAAGAGACGCCGACAGGCGATGTGCTCGAAGGGGTCGGCATCTACCTGGCGTATGGCCGTTTTTCCGAAGCCGCAGGGTTGTTGCGAGAAGCATTGGTCAAGGAACCGCAGCGCACGGATCTGGGCGTGCAACTGCTGGAAATCCTCGGCAAACAGGGGGATGTTCCCGCCTATGACGCACAGGAAAAAAACCTGCGTGACGGCGGGTTCGACGAAAAAAAGCTTGAGGACATCCGCGCCCGCCACCCGAAACTGAGCAATGCGGCATCAGCGGCACCAGCGGCACCAGCGGCACCAGCGGCACCAGCGGCAGCCGTCGCAGTCATCACTTCCACGCAAGCGGCACCTGCCGACGAGTTCCAGTTGAATCTGGATGACCTGTCCATGGATTCCAGCTGGGACCTGATCAGCCCTTTCGACAACGCTAAACCTTCAGACGAATCACCCACGGCCGTAGAGCCGGCGTTCACCTCGAATCTGCACGTGTTGCCCGAGGTATTCGAGATGCCTGAAGAGGCGACGCTGGATGAGCCAGAGCTTGAGTGGGTCGCCGAACCGGACTCACAGGCGCTGAGCGACGATTTTCTCGACGAGTTCAGCGATCCCGGTCAGTCCTTGGAGCTTGACTCCCTGACCTTGGAGCCTGTCGAGCCGACCAATGCCGGTAAACTGGAACAAGCCCAGACCTGCATCGATGATGGCGACCTGGACAGCGCCATCGAACTGCTCAACGAGCTGCTCAAGGAGGGCGATGAGCCGCTCAAGCAAACCGCCCGGAGCCTGTTGGCCGGGATCCGCTGAGCCACTACTATAGCGGCGCCCTCTGGCTCAGGAGTCTTGTCCGTCATGACCACGCATAAACCGGAAATCATCATCACCTACTGCACGCAATGCCAATGGCTGTTGCGTGCGGCCTGGCTGGCCCAGGAGCTGCTGAGCACCTTCGGCGACGACTTGGGCAAAGTGTCGCTGGTGCCCGGCACTGGTGGGGTTTTCCATATTTTTTGTGACGAGGTGCAGCTCTGGGAGCGCAAGGCCGACGGCGGTTTCCCGGAAGCCAAGGTGCTAAAGCAGCGGGTCCGCGATCAGATCGACCCGGACCGCGACCTCGGCCACAACGACCGCACTCAGTGAGATGCGGCTTCGGCTGCCACGGTCTTTTTGCTTGAACCGGACAGTCTGCTGGAGACCACAATCGCGACGATGATCAAGGCGCCACCAAGCAGCATGCGCAACGTCGGGTTTTCATCGAACAACAACCAGGCCACGGTGATGCCATACACCGGTTCCAGTGCGAACACCACGGCGGCGGTGCGCGCCTTGATCACCGCCAGGCTGGCGACGAACAGACTGTGAGCGACGCCGGTGCAGAACACCCCGAGCAAACCGATCCACAGCCAGTCGATGGCGCGGACGTCGCTCAACTGCGGCGCCGCCACCGGCAGAAGGCACAGCGCGACCACGACGTTCTGACACAGCGCGGCCTGCACCGGCGGGATTCTGCCGGAGCTGGCGCGGTTGGTCAGCGACAGCAGGGCGAACAGCAAGCCTGAACCGATCGCCCAGAGCAGGCCCGTGGTGGCGCCACTTGCCAGATCGAAGTCCGGCGTGACCAGCACCAGCCCGACACTTACCAGCACCACCAACAGAATTTCATTGGCGCGGATCCGCTCCCGGAATATGACCCCTTCGAGGATCACGGTAAACGCCGGGAAGCTGGCGAAACCCAGGGTCGCTATCGCCACTCCGGCGACTTTAACCGCAATGAAAAAACTCACCCAATGCCCGGCCAGCAGCAAGCCACTGAGAAGCAGACGGCGCCAGTCCTGCGCTTCGAGTGTGTACCAGCGCGTCCTGCTGGCAAACCGCGCGAACACCGCCAGGGCGAGTACCGCAAATGCCGCGCGACCAAACACGATGACCGCGGGCGAGGCAGCAGCGAGTTTGCCGAACACACCGGTCAGGCCGAACATCAATGCGCCGATATGCAGGGCGCCAAGGGCGGTACGGGGAGTCATTGCGATCCTTAACAACAAGACAAACAGAGGGGGACATTGAACCGCGCCATACTCGCTGAGTCTGTCGGCAGACTATCGACTTTTGTCGCCAGCCTCGCGCCGCAGTTCGCCCGGAGTCTTACTAAACTCGCGCAACACCGCTGCGGCAAAGGCACTCTGCGAACTGTAACCGACCCGACTGGCAATCTCGCCGATGGGCAATGGCGAATCGCGCAGCAGTCTTACCGCACTATGCAGCCGCCGGCTGCGGATGTAATCCATCGGCGTCTGCCCGCACTCAGCGACAAACCGCGCATGCAATCGGGCACTGGACAGCCCGGCAACGCGCGCCAGGTCGGCGACCTGCAATGGATACGCCGCGTACTGATCGATATGCGCATTCAACGCCGCATATGGCAGACGGCGACCGCCCACGATTTCAGGCTTGGCGTTATTGAGGCTGGCCAATAACAGCACCGCGCCTTGCTGGGCAATCAACGGGTCACTGACCTGGCTGCCCGCCAGCCAACTCACCAATTGGCTTTGCCCGGCATCCAGCGGCAGGCGCCCAGCGTTGTCGAGCAAACGGCGGCTGGCGTCGGCGTGATCGCCAAGGGACTGCGAAACCCATTGGTCACTCGGTATATCCAGCACCAGGCAGCGGCTGCCATTGCTGCTGCCGCAGGCGTGATGAAACCCCGACGGCACCACCACGAAACTCTGCTGAACCACCTGGCTACCATGCCCGTCGACCTCGAAGTCCAGCGCACCCGACAACCCGAACACCAGTTGTGCGTGGTCGTGGCTGTGGACGATCAGGTCCTTGGTGTATTGGCGCAGCGTGAGGATCGGTCTCATCGCAGGTCTCCCGGTCAAGATGCGACCAGTCTACACCGGCCGGGCGTTGTCACAGGATTGACTCGCGGCTGTCATGGGCCATTAACCCGAACCGCGCAAGCTTGCCAAAACTTGTCCTGAGGGTTGCCAATGACCAGCGCCGAGCTCGCCAAACCCAGCCGTAAGCAACGTGTGCGGACCTTGTGGATTTCCGACGTGCATCTGGGCACCCGGGACTGCCAGGCCGAACACCTGTCGCAGTTTCTCAAGGGCTACCACGCGGACAAGATCTACCTGGTCGGCGACATCATCGATGGCTGGAAACTGCGCGGCGGCATGTACTGGCCGCAGGCGCACACCAACGTGATTCGCCGCCTGCTGACCATGAGTAAGCGCGGCACCGAGGTGATCTATGTCACCGGCAATCACGACGAATTCCTGCGCCGCTATTCGAAGCTGATCCTGGGCAACATCCAACTGGTGGACGAAGCGGTGCATGTGACCGCCGATGGCCGCCATCTGCTGGTGATCCACGGCGACCAGTTTGACGTGATTACCCGGTATCACCGCTGGCTGGCCTTTCTCGGCGACTCGGCCTACGAATTCACCCTGACCCTCAACCGTTGGCTGAATCACTGGCGCGCGCGTTATGGCTACGGCTACTGGTCGCTGTCGGCCTACCTCAAGCACAAGGTGAAAACGGCAGTCAGTTTTATCAGCGACTTTGAAGAAGCCATCGCCCACGAGTGCGTCAAACGCGAGTTGCATGGGGTGGTGTGCGGGCACATTCACCATGCCGAGATTCGCAAGGTCGGCGGGGTGGATTACCTCAATTGCGGGGATTGGGTGGAGTCGTGCACGGCATTGATCGAGCATTGGGACGGGTCGATCGAGTTGTACCGGTTGGCGGATGCCCAGGCGCGGGAGGCCGAATTGAAAGCCTTGAAGATCGCAGAGCCGGCATAAAAGTCAGCGTGCCTGGTCTGGCCCCATCGCGAACAGGCACGCGCCCACAATTTTGACCGTATTGACCTGCACGGACTCTGACACCTGTGGGAGCGAGCCTGCTCGCGATGGACCGCGCAGCAGTCCCCCCGGATCTGTCAGGCTGGCGAATATGCTTCCATCGCCGCCTTGTAGATCGAATGCTTCGGTTGCGCAAACAAGCGCTCCATCATTGGCTCAAAGAAGCTCAGCGGTAACGTCTCGTAAGCCGGATCAAACGCCGCCGCGTCATATTTGGCGCAGAACTCGATGGTCGCCTGATACTGCGGATGCCCGCTGAATTGTTCGCGCAGATGCCGATCCATTCCCAGGTGATGGAAGAAGTAATACCCCTGGAATATCCCGTGCTTCTCCACCATCCACAGGTTTTCGGCACTGACGAACGGCTTGAGGATCGCCGCGGCGATGTCCGGATGGTTGTAGGAACCGAGCGTGTCGCCGATGTCGTGAAGCAGCGCGCAGACCACGTATTCTTCATCCCGGCCATCGCGCCAGGCACGGCTGGCGGTCTGCAGGGAATGGGTCAGCCGATCCACCGGGAAGCCGCCAGAATCACCCTCCAGCAATTTCAGGTGCGCCACAATCCGTGACGGCAACTGCCTGGCGTAGGCACTGAAGTCGGCGGCGATGATCGCCCAGTCTTCCTGCGTGCCATCCTGCATGTGGGTGAACCGTGCATTGGCGTTCATCAGCTATCCTCTTGTTCTAATCGAAAGGGATGTCTTGAGTGTAGGACTTGGATCCAACATCGCACTGGCTGCGCAGGACGCTTTGATGGCCAGTGGAGCCTAGAAGGGCACGCGACCCAGAATCATGTCGCGGTACATGACAAAGTCGCCGAGCAGGCTATAAAGAGGATGCTGAAACGTGGCAGGACGGTTCTTCTCGAAAAAGAAATGCCCGACCCAGGCGAAGCTGTAACCCGCCAGCGGCAAGGCGAGCAACATCAACCAGGCACCTTTGCCGATGGTCAGCGCCAGAATGAAGATGACCAGGCTGGTGCCGATAAAATGCAATCGTCGACAGGTGCTGTTGCTGTGTTCACTGAGGTAGTACGGGTAAAACTCAGCGAAACTGTTGAAACGTTTGACGTTTTCCACGACTGCGATCTCTGTGGTTGTTGTTCTGATTGCAAGTTGTTCTGCGGGTAGCTTATTTGAGTCTAGAGTGATCATTGGCATCAGCCAGTGACAATGGGCGCCACTTTAGTATCCTTCGAAAACTTGCCGCGGTAGACGGCTCACAAAACAGTAAGAAAACGCCATGAGCGAACGAACGACTTCTGCAAGCTGGGCGATGGGGATTGTCAAAGCACTGGAGATGGACGGCCTGGATTGCCGGGTTCTGTTCAAGCAGCTGGGGCTCGACTACGCGTCTCTGGATGATCCGGATGCGCGCTTCCCGCAAGACTCCATGACACGCCTGTGGCAGCGCGCGGTCGAGCTGTCCGGCAACCCGGCGATTGGCCTGAACATGGGCAAGGTGGTGCGACCGGCGTCCTTCCATGTGGCTGGCTACGCACTGATGTCCAGTCAGACCCTGGCCGAAGGCTTTCAGCGGCTGGTGCGTTATCAGCGGATCATCGCCGAAAGTGCCGACCTGAGTTTCCGACTGCTGGATGAAGGTTATGCGCTGATTCTGACGGTGCATGGCGATCACTTGCCGCCGACCCGACAGAGCGCCGAAGCGTCGCTGGCCTGCGCGCTGGCGCTGTGTGGCTGGTTGACCGGGCGCACGTTGCAACCGCGCAAGGTGTTGATCCAGGGCGATCAGCCTGTCGATCTCGAACCCTATAAACAAGCGTTCCATGCGCCGTTGGTGTTCAACGCGCCCTATGACGCCTTGATCTTCGAACGCGCCGACATGGAGGCGCCGCTGCCGACGGCCAACGAGGCGATGGCGCTGTTGCACGACCGGTTTGCCGGCGAGTACCTGGCGCGGTTTTCCGAGAGCCGCGTGACCCACAAGGCGCGCCAGGTGCTGTGCCGTTTGCTGCCCCAGGGCGAACCCAAGCGCGATACGGTGGCGCAGACGCTGCACCTGTCGCAACGCACCTTGCAACGCCGTTTGCAGGAAGAAGGCACGAGTTTTCAAACCTTGCTCGACGACACGCGACGTGAACTGGCCGAGCAGTACCTGGCGCAACCCACCATGACCCTGCTGGAAATTGCCTACCTGTTGGGGTTTGCCGATCCGAGCAACTTCTTCCGCGCCTTTCGACGCTGGTTCGACGCCACGCCCGGTGAGTACCGGGCGCGGCTGATGGAAACGCCGGCGCTGGTCAGTGCCGCCAGAACGCAGGAATACACAGAACAAACACCGTAATGATCTCCAGTCGGCCCAGCAGCATGCCGAACGAGAGAATCCACTTGGCAGCGTCCGGCAAGGTGGCGAAGTTGCCCGCCGGGCCAATGGTCTCGCCCAGGCCAGGACCGACACCGGACACGGTGCTGGCGGCGCCGGTCAGGGCGGTCATCCAGTCGACGCCGAGCAGCGACAGCAGCAAGGCAATCACGCAGATGGTGATGGCGAAGAAGAACGAGAAGGTCAGGATCGAACGCACGATCTCTTCGTCGAGACGATGGCCGTTGTACTTCTGCTTGATCACCGCGCGCGGATGAATCAATTGGTTAAGGTTGGCCTTGAGCAGGATGTAGGCGACCTGGAAACGGAATATCTTGATCCCGCCAGCCGTCGAGCCTGAGCAACCGCCGACAAACCCCAGATAGAAGAACAGCATCAGCGAGAAGTTGCCCCAGAGGCTGTAGTCCCCCAGTGCAAATCCTGTCGTGGTGACGATCGAAGTCACGTTCAGCGCTACATGTCGCAACGCTTCAAGCCAATGCAGCTGGGTGGTCCACCAGTACCAGGTGCCGAGTACCAGCCAGGTCACCAGCAACATGCCGAGCAAGCCTTGCACCTGCTGATCCTTGATCAACGCTCGACGGTTACCGCGCAAGGTCGCCACGTACAGGGTGAATGGCAGGCTGCCGAGAATCATGATGACAATCGCCACCCAGTGCACCGCCGGTTGTGTCCACTTGGCCAGGGACTGGTCGGACGTTGAGAAACCTCCGGTGGAAATCGCTGACATCGCGTGGTTGATCGCATCGAACGGGCTCATTCCGGCCCACCAGAACGCCAGGCTGCCGAGAATAGTGATGCCCACATAAGCCGCGACGATCAAACGCGCCACCATGTGCGAACGGGGCATGACCTTTTCGGAACGGTCCGACGACTCGGTCTGGAACAGCCGCATGCCACCGATGCGCAGCAGCGGCAGAATGGCCACCGCCATGCCGATAAAGCCGATCCCGCCGATCCAGTGCAACAACGAGCGCCACATCAGGATGCCGGGGGACATGTCGTCGAGGTGGTTGAGTACGGTTGAGCCGGTGGCCGTGATGCCGGACATGCTTTCGAAGAACGAGTCGGTGTAGCTGATGTGCTGGGTCAGCAAGAACGGCAGCGCGGCAAAGACGCAGACCACCAGCCAGCTGCTGACGGTCAGCAAGTACATGTCCCGCGGGCGCAAGTGTATGTGTTCGGGCCGGCCGGGGATGACCAGGGCCAAACCCGCGACGAAGGTAATCATGCTCGCCCAGAGGAACGACGGCAGATCGCTCGTGCGCTCGAAAATCACCAGGGTGGCCATGGGCACGACCATGGCGATGGCCAGCGTGATCAGGAAGATGCCGATGATGAAACCAATAATCCGTAAGGTCGGCAACGCCATGAAGTCCGCTCGGGCTGAAGAAGGGAAGGCCGCTATTCTACCTGCGAGGCAGGGCATGTAAACCGGCATCCCCGCGCCAGATACCGCTAGAATAGCCGCACATATTTTTCAGGAGGTGGCCGATGCAGGCTCTCGACGCTTTGCTCAACCGTGTTTCCGTTCCACGACTGCTCGAACCGGCACCCACCGCAGAACAGCGCGAAGTGCTGTTTTCTGCCGCGATGCGTGCGCCGGACCACGGCCACCTGCAGCCTTGGCGCTTCCTGACAGTCGAAGGTGCGGCGCGCGAGCAAATGGGCGAGTTGCTGGCCGAAGCGGCGAAGCTGCAAGACAGCGAAGTGTCCGAGGCGGCGCTGGACAAGGCACGTAACGGTCCGTTGCGCGCACCGCTGGTGGTTGTGGTAATCGCGCGGTTGCAGGACCACGTCAAATACCCGAAATCCGAGCAATTGCTGGCGGCAGGATGTGCCGCTCACGGGATTCTACTGGCCGCTTACGCGCAAGGCATTGGCGCGGTGTGGCGCACAGGGGATCTGGCCTATTCGGCGCATGTGGCCAAGGGGCTGGGGTTGGCGGAAGGAGAACAGGTGATCGCCTTCCTGTACCTGGGCACACCGCAGAAAGAACCGCGCGTGGCCGAGAAGGTTGACCTGGCCGAGTTCGTCAGCGCCTGGCCCGGTCAGTAAGGATCGTTCACTCTGCGTGGGAACGATCAGTGCCTCGATAGTGTGTTCAGCATAGGACCTGTAGGAGCGAGGCTTGCCCGCGAAGCTTTCAAGGCTGGACGACTGCACCGGGCACCAACGGTAATTCCAGGCTGGCGATGAACCCGCCTTGCGGGTGATTGGCCAGCACCAGGCTCCCGCCATGCCGTTCTGCCGCGCGTCGCGCAATCGCCAATCCCAAGCCATGTCCGGCCGCCGTCTGCCCCGGCGCCCGATAGAACGGCTCACCCAGCAGGTTCAAATGCTCGGCATCGACACCGGGCCCATGGTCCCTGACGCTGACCACAATCCGCTCGCCCTGGCGCACCGCCTGCATTTCAATCGGCTGCCCTGCGGGATTGAAGCGCTGGGCATTGCGCAGCAGGTTATCGACGGCACGCTCGATCATCGTCGGCCAGCCTTTGAGGTTCAGCTGCGGTTCGGCGTCGAGGTGAACGGTCTGCTCCGGTGAAGCCAATTGCGCATCTTTTTGCAGCGTATTGAGCAGCACGTTCAGATCCACTTCTTCAGCGCTGGCGTTGTCGGCATCAACCCGTGCCAGTACCAGGATTTCACTGATCAAGGCCTCTAGTCGATCGCACTCACGGGTCAAGCGTGGCGCGAGCTTCTCCCGTTCTTCGGGGGTGGCCCGTTCGGCCAGTGCCAAGGCAATGCGCAGTCGCGCCAGCGGTGAACGCAGTTCATGGGATACGTCGCGCAGTAACTGTCGCTGGCTGCCGATCAGACTTTGCAGGCGCGCACCCATGCGGTTGAAGTCGTTGGCCAATACACCAAATTCGTCGCGCCGGTTGGCCAGTTTCACCAGGCTGTTCTGCTGATAGGTGGTTTGCCCAAGGTCATGCACCGCGCCGCGCAAGCGGTTCAGCGGGCGAGTGATGGACAAGGTCACGAACAGGCTGAAGAGGGTCAGCACCACCAGCGCAATGCCCAGCGCACTTAGCGGCCAGAGCAGGCTTTCGCGGTGCCAGGCGTCCAGTTCCGGGTGCGGGATGCGGTAGATAAGCAGGTAGGTGTCGCCGGTCTTGGCGCTGGTGTATTCGTCGGTCAGGCGTCGCCACGGCAGGCGGCGATCGTCGTTGTTCTGCCGTGCTTCGAAAGCCGCCGCACGCCGGGGAAAGGTACCGCGCACCACCGGGTCGCCGCTCTCGTTGAGCACCTGAACGTCAATGTGATACTGGCGCTTGCGCTGTTCCAGAATGTCCTGGGCCGCTTCCTCACCTTGGGCTTCGTAGGTTTGCGTCCACTGTTCGGCCAGGGTGTTGAGGCCCGGGTGGCGGCTGAGAATCCACGCGTCCTGGTTGAGCATGTGCCCCAACAGAATGGAAAGCCCTGCAACCAGAGTGATGGCCAGCCAGAAGCTGGCCAGGATACGCCAGAACAATGAGCGCACAGAAAATCCTCAAACGATCACAAATCCCATGTGGGAGCGGGCCGACCTGTAGGGGCGAGCGGTGCGGCGATCCGACTTGCCCGCACCGCCAGGTCCTACAACGGCAAAAGACCCGACGGGGTTAGCCGTCGGGTCCGGGGTCAGTGCATTATTGCGCTTTTTGCGGTTGTTGCGCTTTCCACGCCTTGAATTCGGCCCATTCGGCGCGGCGCTCAGCCTTCTTCTTCTGGATCTCGTCGAATTTCTTCTGTTGATCCGGTTTCAGCAGGCCACGGACATCGGCTTCGGCTTTTTTGTGGTTGGCGGCCATTTCATCTTTCATGGCTTTCTGGTCGGCCGGCGAGAGTTTCTCCAGGTACTTCTCGACCACTTGCTTACGCTCGTGCATCTGCTCGCCCATGATTTTGCGGATCTGCTCACGCTGTTCGCGGCTCAGGTCCAGCTGGCTGTACGGGCCTTTACCGTGCATGCCGTGCATCTGACCGCCGTGGCGCGGGCCGTCCATCGGGCCATCCATCGGGCCGGAACCTTCAGGCATGGCCATGGCAACGGTCGGCAGGGTGGCAGCGAACATCAGAGCGATAAGAGTCTTGCGCATGGTGAATCTCCTTGTCTCGTTCCCGGTACGTTCCGGATGAGTTCAGAATACGCAGATCAAGGTCAGCGGCGGTCAGCGGAGCGTAAAGCTTGGGTAAAGACGATTTCGTGGCGTCCTTACAAACTTTGCTGGCAGTGACCTGTGGCGAGTGAGCTTGCTCCCGTCGGGCTGCGAAGCGGCCCCAAAAGAAGGCCTGCTGCGCAGTCCAGCGGGAGCAAGCTCCCTCGCCACAGGTTGCTCCTATCCAGTTCTTTCAGGTGCTCAGAGGCTGTAGTAGTAACCGCGGCTACGCAGGGCAACGATGCGCGGGCGGCCGTCGGGGTGTGGGCCGATTTTTTTGCGCAGGTTGCTGACGTGCATGTCCAGGCTGCGGTCGTACAGGGTCAGCTTGCGGCCGAGGGCGATTTGCGCCAGGTCCTGTTTGTCCAGCGGCTCGCCGGGTTGCTTGAGCAGGGCTTCGAGCAGACGGCTTTCGGAGACGGTGAGGGTGAATTCCTGTTCGTCGATGCTGACCACGCCACGCACCGGGCTGAAGCACAGGTCGCCCAGTTCGAGCTGGCTGGAAACCGCCGTCGGATGACTGCGGCGCAGTACGGCGCGCAGACGGGCTGTCAGTTCCCTCGGGTCGCACGGCTTGGCCAGGTAATCGTCGGCGCCGAGTTCCAGGCCGAGGATGCGATCCAGTGGTTCGCCACGCGCAGACAGCATCAGCACCGGCAGGTCCGGATGGTCGCTGCGCAATTGCTTGAGCAATTCCAGACCGCTGCCGTCCGGCAGCATCACGTCCAGCACCACGGCGGCGGGGGAGGTTTCGGCCAGCGCACGGCGAGCACTCTGGCCGTCGTGGCAGGCACGGACCTGAAAGCCTTCCTGGCTCAGCCAACTGCTCAGGAGCTCGCACAGCTCCTGGTCATCATCAATTAATAACAGCTCGCTCATTACTCACTCAATTTAGCCATTGCCGACGTTTTCTGGTGGCACCACTGGCGAAGATACCGCAGAGCAGGGCCAATAGCGCAACTCCACCACCGATTACGAACCATTGCTGCTGATCAGTCAGCAGACGTGGCAGCGGATTGCTGGCCTGGGCTTCCTTGAGTTGCAGCTTGAGGCGCTGGTTCTCTTGGCGCAACCGGCCCAGCTGAGCGCTTTCGCGTTCACTGTCGGTATTTTGCAGTTGTTTGCTCAGTTCTTCCCGTTGCTGCTCGCTTACCTTCAAGCGCTGCTGCAACTCGGTGATCTGGCTGCCGGCGCTCAGCGACAGCGGCGTCGTACTGCCGCCCTCGGCGCTTTCTTCACCATGGGCCGGCGCTACCATCGACAACGTCACCAACATCAGACACAACGGACCTTTGCGCATCGCCACTCCTGATTCCAATACGAGTATTGGGCAGGTTGTCGGCCGGCGAACGAGAATAATGAGCGTTGAGCGCGCGATGAACCGGCAAGGTTCATCGCGCGGGCGCGATTTACGGCAGGACTTGCTTGAACGGCTTGACCGAAACGTTGGCGTAGACGCCCGCGGCGATGTACGGATCCGCATCTGCCCAGGCCTGGGCGGCGCTCAGGGAATCGAACTCGGCGACGATCAGGCTGCCGGTGAAACCCGCCGCGCCCGGATCATTGCTGTCGACCGCCGGGTGCGGGCCGGCCAATACGATACGACCTTCGCCCTTGAGCACTTGCAGGCGCTCAAGGTGGGCAGGCCGAGCGGCCAGGCGGGCTTCCAGGGAGTTGGCGACGTCTGTGGCAATGATTGCGTAAAGCATGTCAGTCCTCGGTTTTTGGCGTGGTGGTATCGGCGTCGTGCAGGTGGCGGGACAGGTAAATGCCCTGTGCGACCAGGAACAGCAACGTCATGCCCAGGCTGCCGAAGACTTTGAAGTCGACCCAGTAGCTCTGGAACGTGAACGCGACGAACAGGTTGGCAGCACCGCAAAACAGGAAAAAGCCGATCCAGGCGATGTTCAGTCGCGTCCAGACCTGGTCCGGCAGGGTCAGTGCGTGGCCCATGATGCGCTTGATCAGCAGTTGCTCGCCGATGAAGTGGCTGCCAATGAACGCCAGGGCGAACAGCCAGTTGACCACCGGCGCTTTCCACTTCAGGAAGGTTTCGCTGTGGAACGCCAGGGTCAGGCTACCGAAGACCAGGCAGGCGATGAGGGTCAGCCATTGGCTCTTTTCCAACTTGCGCTGCTTGATGAACAGCGCACCGTAAACCACCAGGGAGCTGATGATCAGCATCGCGGTGGCGCTGTAAATACCGCCTACAGTCAGTTGATGACCGCCGATGTCGACGACCCGTGGATCAATTTTGAAAACGATGAAAAACAGCAGGAGCGGGATGAAATCGATGAATTGTTTCACAGTGGCAGCCAGAAGCAGGATGTGGCGGCATAATAACAAACATATGGGCGCGCGATAGCGCCAGCTGATTTGAGGTAACACATCCCCGTGAATGTTGATTTGCACTGCCATAGCACTGCCTCCGATGGCGCTCTCGCGCCTGCTGTCCTGGTGGCGCGTGCGTTCGAGAAAGGCGTGCGAGTCCTGGCCTTGACCGATCACGACACCCTCGAGGGCCTCGATGAGGCCCGCAGTGCGGCGACCTCGCTGGGGATGCAACTGGTCAACGGCGTCGAATTGTCCTGCACCTGGGGCGGCGCGACCATTCATGTGCTCGGCTACGGATTTGATGTCAATGCCGAACCGTTGGTCGAGGCGATCGCCAAATTGCACGATGGCCGCTGGCTACGGTCCGAAGAAATAAGCCGCAAGCTGGCATTGAAAGGCATGCCCGGCGCGCTGGAAGGTGCCCGGGCGATCCAGCAGGAACTGGGCGACAGCGGCAATGCGCCGGCCCGTCCGCATTTCGCCGACTGGATGGTGCGTGAAGGTTTCGTCAAGGATCGCGCTGAAGCGTTCCGTAAGTGGCTGGGCGCTGGCAAGCTGGGCGACGTCAAGCAGCATTGGCCGACCCTGGAAGACACGGTCGAAACGCTACGAGCCGCGAAAGCCTGGGTCAGCCTGGCGCATCCGTGGCACTACGATTTCACTCGCAGCAAGCGTCGCCGCCTGATTTCTGACTATATTCAAGCCGGGGGCCACGCAATTGAAGTGGTCAATGGCCATCAGCCCGCCGAGCAAGTGGGCAGCCTGGCGATTCTTGCCCGCGAGTTCGGTCTGCTGGTCAGCGCCGGCAGTGATTTTCATGGCCCTGGAGGCTGGTCCGAGATCGGCGAGTACCGCCCGCTCCCGGAGGATCTGCCACCACTGTGGTGTCGATTCAAACATGACCCAATTATTGCCGCCGTCTGAACAGGTAGAGAATGTGAGTCAATTTTTCCAGATTCATCCGGAAAACCCGCAAGCGCGCCTGATCAAACAGGCTGTCGAAATCATCCGTGGCGGCGGGGTGGTGATTTATCCCACAGACTCGTCCTACGCCATTGGTTGCCAGATCGGCGACAAGAATGCCGTGGATCGCGTGCGCCGTTTGCGTGGGCTGGATGAAAAGCACAACTTCGCGCTGATTTGCAGCGACCTGTCGCAACTGGGGGTGTTCGCCAAGATCGACACGGGCACCTTCCGCTTGCTCAAGGCGCACCTGCCGGGGCCTTACACCTTCATTCTCAACGCCACCCGCGAAGTCCCGCGGCTGTTGTTGCACCCGAAAAAACGCACCATCGGCCTGCGGGTGCCGAGCCATCCGATTGCCCTGGCGCTGCTGGAAGAGCTCGGCGAGCCCTTGATGAGCGTGACCCTGATCATGCCCGGCGACACCGATCCGATGAGCGATCCTTACGAAATGCGCCAATTGCTTGAGCATCAGGTCGACCTGATCATCGATGGCGGTTTCGGCGGGATCAAGGCGTCCACCGTGATCAACCTCGCCGACGGCGAGCCGGAAGTGATCCGCGTCGGTTGCGGCGACCCTACGCCGTTCATGGCCGAGGCGTAGATGTCTGCAGTAGAACCCGTTGTCGACAGTCAGGCCGGCGCCCAGCAAGAGCTGCCCTTCGCCATGGTCTATGGCCAGGCGGTCATGGAAATGCCGCTGGACCTTTACATCCCGCCGGATGCGCTCGAAGTGTTTCTCGAAGCCTTCGAGGGGCCCCTCGACCTGCTGCTGTACCTGATCCGCAAGCAGAACATCAACATCCTCGACATTCCCGTGGCGGAAATCACTCGCCAGTACATGGGCTATGTCGAGCTGATGCAGTCGGTGCGCCTGGAACTGGCCGCCGAGTACCTGGTGATGGCCGCGATGCTGGCCGAGATCAAGTCGCGGATGCTGTTGCCGCGGGCCGAAACCATCGAAGACGAAGAAGATGACCCGCGCGCCGAACTGATCCGTCGCTTGCAGGAATACGAACGCTTCAAGGCGGCGGCCGAAGGCATCGATGGCCTGACTCGCGTCGGGCGTGACGTGGTGGTGCCCAAACTGGATGCCCCGGAAGCGCGGGCGCGCAAGCTGTTGCCGGACGTGCGTTTGTCAGAGCTGCTGTTGTCCATGGCCGAAGTCCTGCGCCGTGGCGACATGTTCGAAAGTCACCAGGTCAGTCGCGAGGCATTGTCCACCCGCGAACGCATGAGCGATGTGCTGGACCGGCTCAAGGGCGGCGGTTTCGTGCCCTTTGTCGAGCTGTTCACCGCTGAAGAAGGACGCCTGGGGGTGGTGGTGACCTTTATGGCGATCCTCGAACTGGTCAAGGAATCTTTGGTCGAGCTGGTGCAGAATGAGCCGTTCGCGGCGATCCACGTGCGAGCCCGAGCCGAATAACGAGTTGAATCATGAACCTGACTGAACCCCGCGAGCTGGCGCCATTGCTTGAAGCCTTTCTGTTGGCCTCGGGAAAACCGCAATCGCTTGAACGCCTGTTCGAACTCTTCGAAGAGGGCGAGCGCCCTGAGCCGCCAGTCTTCAAGAAAGCCCTGACGATTCTGGCCAAGTCCTGCGACGGACGCGCCTTCGAGCTGAAGGAAGTGGCCTCCGGGTATCGCCTGCAGATCCGCGAAAAGTTCTCGCCGTGGGTAGGCCGTTTGTGGGAAGAACGCCCGCAGCGTTATTCCCGCGCCATGCTCGAAACCATCGCCTTGATCGCCTATCGCCAGCCGATCACCCGGGGCGAGATCGAAGACGTGCGGGGCGTGGCGGTCAACAGTCACATCGTCAAGACCCTGCTGGAACGCGAGTGGATTCGCATCGTCGGGTACCGCGACGTGCCTGGCAAACCGGCGATGTTCGCCACCACCAAGGCGTTTCTCGACCACTTCAACCTGAAGAACCTCGACGATTTGCCGCCACTGGCTGAGTTGCGAGAGCTGGAGCCTGATCCGGTGCTCGATTTTGACGACGCACCGGTACCGGCAGGCTTGCAGGAACTGGCGGATGCCAGTGCCGAACCGGAAGAACCCAAGGAGGAGACCAGTTTCCATACGCTGTTGCTGGAACTGGACACCATGGAAGAGGGGCTCAAGACCGACTTCGATGACATCCTGCGTGATAGTGCGGTGACGGATTCCGAAGAGGTGCTGGATCAGCCTGAGCCTGAAATCGAAGTTGAACTTCAGGTCGAGCCTGAAGCCACAGTCGAAGAAGAACCGGAAGAAGAGTTGGAAGATGACGTGCTGGGTGTCGCCGAAGCGCGGGAGAAACTTCTGGCTGCTGTGGCTGCCCTCGAACAGCACAAACCCGAACCCGAATTGAGCGACGAAGAGGCCGAAGCCCGGGCTCTGGCCGAAGCCATCGAAGCCGAACGCCGCGAATTCGACGACTGACCCGGACGCCGATTCCCCCTGAGGGAGTGACCTGTTTCGCGATAGCGGTGGGTCAGGCAAAACGATGTCGATTGACACTCCCTCATCGCGAGCAGGCTCGCTCCTACAGGGGTTCTGTGTTGCCTGGAGAATTTGATGAGCTCAACCAAAGACCCCTGCGTCAGCGTCTGCAAATTCACCGATGACATCTGCCTCGGCTGCGGCCGCAGCAAGCGCGAGATCAGGGCCTGGAAGAAACTCGACAAGTCCGACAAGCGCACGGTGCTGGCCGAAGCGTCGCTGCGGTTGATCAAGCTTGGCGCCGCCGGTCGGCGGAAAGGCAAGTAAGTCTCCATTCATCAGCTAGTCTCTGATGCGCGAACGCTTCCATGAGCGTATGATTCGCGACCCTTTGGCGATCCCTTTGCCAAAGTGCCTAGTTTTACATCGCTTCAGGACGCTCAATTCAGGGCCGCCTGAACAGACCACACCGGGAGGTGCCCAGATGAGTATCAACGACCAGAAAGACGACCAGGAAATCGGCCCAGCAGGCGAAAAACTGCAGAAAGTCCTCGCCCGTATCGGCGTCGGCTCGCGCCGTGACGTGGAAGCCTGGATCAGCCACGGCCGCATCAAGGTCAATGGCAAAGACGCCACCCTTGGGCAGCGCGTCGACATGCACGACGCCATCACCATTGATGGCAAGGTGATCAAGCGCGAAGAAGCCGCCGAGTCGGTACGCCGCGTGATCATGTACAACAAGCCCGACGGTGAAATCTGCACCCGCCTTGATCCGGAAGGCCGTCCGACCGTTTTCGACAAGATGCCGCGCCCGAAAGAAGGTCGCTGGATCAACATCGGTCGCCTGGACATCAACACCACCGGCCTGCTGATGTTCACCACCGACGGTGAGCTGGCCAACCGCCTGATGCACCCGTCCTACGAAATGGACCGTGAATACGCGGTACGTGTCCGTGGTGAAGTCGATGACGAAATGATCGAGCGTCTGAAAGCAGGCGTCGTCCTCGAAGACGGCCCGGCCAAGTTCACCGACATCAAGCAAGCACCTGGTGGCGAAGGTTTCAACCACTGGTACCACTGCGTGGTGATGGAAGGTCGCAACCGTGAAGTTCGTCGTCTGTGGGAATCCCAGGGCCTGGTGGTCAGCCGTCTGAAGCGCGTGCGTTTCGGTCCGGTGTTCCTCAACTCCGACCTGCCGATGGGCCGCTGGCGCGAAATGAGCCAGTACGAAGTCGACATTCTGAGTGCTGAAGTCGGCCTGACCCCAGTGGCCATGCCGCAAATGAACGCCAAGAGCAAAGACAAGCTCGACCGCATGCAGCGTAAATCGTCGCGTCCAATGGGCAAGACCGAGCGCGTGCGTTCGTTGCGTCCAGCCATCGGCAACCAGACCGCTGCTACGCCGCGTGACTCCCGTGAACCGCAAATCGAAGGCGAGCGTCCAGCCCGCAAACCAGCAGCGCCACGCGCTGATGGCGAGCGCGGTCCACGCACGCCGCGTCCGGCCAACGGTCGCACTGAACGTGGCGAAGGCCGTGGTGCTCCAAGTGGTGGTCGCAGTGATCGCGGTGCTCCAGCCGGTCGTGGCGAGTCTCGTGGTGAGTCGGGTCGCGGTACGCCAGTGGCAGACCGTCCTTCCGACACCAAGCGCCCGGCCAAGGCACCGGCGAAGAAGCGCCCAGGCATCGTTCTGGTCGACAAGGATGCGCCATCAGGCAAACGCCGTGGTGCGCCAGCCGGTTCGGGCCAGCGTCCGGGCTTTGGTCGTCGCAAGCCTGAGTAATCGGTAAGCACCGAATAAAAAACGCCAACCCTCGGGTTGGCGTTTTTTTTTGGTCTGGCAAAAGCCGGTCTTCAGAATGCAGATAAACCTGTGGCGAGGAAGCTTGCTCCCGTTGGGTCGCGAAGCGGCCCCAAACCCTCTACCCCGGTGTGTCAGGCAAATCGTGGCGGCAGGTTTTGCGACTGCTGCGCAGTCGAACGGGAGCAAGCTCCCTCGCCACAGGGTTCATGTTGCTTAGAAAACAAACCGCCCATCAAACACCGGCTCATCATCCAGCGCCAACACGCCGCTGGAGAAGATCAGGTCCAGATGATGGCTGCCCTTGGCCCCACCACCCAACCCCAGATGCAGCCCGCAATGGCGCTCTTCGAACCCGGCATTTCGGGCATACAGCGCTTTCACGCCTTCATTGGTGCCGATTCCCAATTCCTCAATGCGCCGGTTCGACGGATTGGCCTCCAGGTACTTGTTGAAATCATGTTCCAGTCCCGGCACTTCCGTGGCGATCTTGTGGATGGTCGAGTTCTCGATCCACAACTCCAGCGGCGAATCCAGCACCCCGTACTTGCGGGCAAACGGAATGGTGCTGAGGAAGGTCCCCATGAACTTCACCCGGCCGTTGATCGCTTCGCTGTGCGTGGCAATTTCACCGGGGGCCAAATCAAAGTTGCCGATGCCGTTGATGTCGGTCCACTTCTTGATGCTGTTCAGCGGTGTTTCAAACCACGAGCCGTGATCATCTTTGAAACTCAACGTTGTCGCGTGAGACATGCGCTGGATCAAGTGGCTGTTCAAGCCCGCTATGCGCTGCGGAGTGACGCTGAAAGTGTCGTAGAAGTAATCGCCGTAATCCTTGAACAGCAGCGACTTCTTCCAGTTCTCGGCCATTACACCTTGCAGCGCACGGACAAACTCCGGGCCGTCGGGGCGAGGATTGGGCAGGGTGGAAGAGTCGTAGAAGAAAATGTACAGATCGCTTTCGGCAATCGCCTGGGCCAGCTTTTCTGTCGGCTCGATGTCCAGGCGCAGGGTGCTGAAACGGAAGGGCTGGCTGTCACTGGCCTGTTCGGCGATGGCGCCGGTCAGTGCCTCGTAATCAGCGGTGTGGCCGAGCAAGACCTTTGCCGGGTTGATGCCGGCAACGGCAGGGTGGTGTTCGAGGTAGTAAAGGAAATGCGAAATGGCGCGTTGCTTATCCATGTAGTCCTCCCTGACAAACCGAGAAAAAGTGGCAGGCACAACCGGCCGGATCGTGCCTGCCGGGTGGGCCTTACAGAGGCCACATCGCCGTGCCGAACGGAACAACCGCATCGGCTTGCATCATTTCAACGGCGGCTTCATGGGTCGGTGCTTCAAACCAATCGTCCAGTTGCAGTTCAGTTTCCAAGTCTTTTTCAAGTGCTTGCATTGTGAATCTCCTAGATGACTTTTTCGGTAAGTGCAGCGGCGCGTTTTTCAGTCATTGAATAACGTGCCAACTTGCCGGTCGATGCGTCTCGGCAAGTCGCTGAAAACCTAGTCCAGAGCTTTTTAAATTGCAAAAAAATAATCAAATTAGATTTGTTTGAACTTTTTATTCTGTTTTCTGAGGGCCTGTTTATCGATTAAAAACAAAAAACTAACTCGACCTTTTCCTTAGGAAGCTTCCTAACGTCAATTTGCAGTCGTCCTACGGATTGATCTGATTTGGAAAGTGTGCGTTACGGCTTGTAAAGAAAAGCTGACGGATTATCGCCTCTGAGCCCTTGGATTGACGTCCACGGAAGGTGTGTAAGGAAATCCTTCCGAATACACGTCGCTCAACCACCCTGCAAGGCTCTGGCTCGCTTGTTTCAACGGCGCTGGCAGGGTGAGATGCGCTCCATGCCTGTCGTGCAGGTGCATAACAAGAAGGAGGCGCAATGAACGCCGTGACTCATCTCCACTTCTCCCCCGAGGGCGATTTGTTCGTCGTCCCCGTCGAAGACCCGCAAAGGTCTGACCCAATTTTTGCAGCCGCCCGAGACCCTCGGGGCGGACACAGGCAATCCCGGCAAACGACGCGCTGATCCAGCGGTGTCTGGCAGCAGGGGGTTACAGGTGTACAATGCGCCGCGTTTTAACTGTGACCTCCTGCGCATCTGCGCAAACCTCAAGGCTATCCGCCTTGTTCACTCCGCCGCGCCACAAGCGTGTCGGGTTCGATTTCGTCACAGATAAAAACAAACAGGTGACGCATGACCGTTGTAAAAACGCTGAACTCCTTTTGCCTTCGCTGGGGTTTGATCGGCGCTGCTTGAAATCGCAACCGAGCAGCAACGTCTAACGAACATCATCAAACCTTGCGTGAGACCCTTTTCATGAGTGGACAAAACTCGCATTCAGGCGAGCTGAAACGCGGCCTGAAAAATCGCCATATTCAACTGATCGCCCTCGGTGGCGCGATCGGTACCGGGCTGTTCCTGGGCTCGGCCGGTGTACTGAAATCTGCCGGCCCGTCGATGATCCTCGGCTACGCCATCTGCGGCTTCATTGCCTTCATGATCATGCGCCAGCTCGGCGAAATGATTGTCGAAGAGCCTGTGGCGGGTTCCTTCAGCCACTTCGCCCATAAATACTGGGGCGGGTTCGCCGGCTTCCTGTCGGGCTGGAACTGCTGGATCCTGTACATCCTGGTGGGCATGTCGGAGCTGACTGCGGTCGGCAAATACATCCACTACTGGGCGCCACACATTCCGACCTGGGTCTCGGCCGCCGGCTTCTTCGTCCTGATCAACCTGATCAACCTGGCCAACGTCAAAGTCTTTGGCGAGGCCGAGTTCTGGTTCGCGATCATCAAGGTCGTGGCGATTGTCGGCATGATCGCGCTCGGCAGCTACCTGCTGGTCAGCGGCCACGGCGGCCCGCAAGCCTCGGTGACCAACCTGTGGGCCCACGGCGGTTTCTTCCCGAACGGGGTTAGCGGCCTGGTGATGGCCATGGCGATCATCATGTTCTCCTTCGGCGGCCTGGAAATGCTCGGTTTCACCGCAGCAGAAGCCGACAAGCCGAAAACTGTGATCCCGAAAGCCATCAACCAGGTGATCTACCGGATCCTGATTTTCTACATCGGTGCGCTGGTCATCCTGCTGTCGCTGACGCCATGGGACAGCCTGTTGGCGACCCTGAATGCGTCGGGTGATTCCTACAGCGGTAGCCCGTTCGTGCAAGTGTTCTCGATGCTTGGCAGCGACACCGCCGCACACATCCTCAACTTCGTGGTCCTGACGGCGGCGCTGTCGGTGTACAACAGCGGCACTTACTGCAACAGCCGGATGCTGCTGGGCATGGCCGAGCAGGGCGATGCGCCGAAAGCCTTGGCGAAAATCGACAAGCGCGGCGTGCCGGTGCGTTCGATCCTCGCTTCGGCGGCGGTGACGTTGATTGCGGTGTTGCTGAACTACCTGATCCCGCAAAACGCGCTGGAACTGCTGATGTCGCTGGTGGTTGCCACCCTGGTGATCAACTGGGCGATGATCAGCTTCTCGCATTTCAAGTTCCGCCAGCACATGGACAAGTCCAAGCAGACGCCGCTATTCAAAGCCCTGTGGTACCCATACGGGAACTACGTCTGCCTGGCGTTCGTGGTGTTCATTCTCGGCGTAATGCTGTTGATCCCGGGCATCCAGATCTCGGTGTATGCGATTCCGGTTTGGGTCGCGTTCATGTGGGTGTGCTACGGGATCAAGAACAAGCGCAGCGCTCAGCATGCGTTGCAGGCTGCAAACGCGAAGTAAGCGCAGCTCGCAGAAACAACAAACCCGGCCATGTGCCGGGTTTGTCATTTTCAGGCTTCACACAACCCCCGTGTAGGAGTGAGCCTGCTCGCGATGGGGTCGTGTCAGGCAACAAAGATGTCGACTGACAACACTGCTATCGCGGGCAAGCCTCGCTCCTACAGGGACCGCATGCTTTCAGTTCATTCGCGGTATCCTGCGCGTTCTGAATACGGACGCTTTTCCATGCTGGTGATTTCCAACAATGTGCATCTGCCGGATGCCGAGATCGAGTTGACCGCCATCCGCGCGCAAGGCGCCGGTGGGCAGAACGTCAATAAGGTCTCCAGCGCCATGCACCTGCGCTTCGACATTCCGGCCTCGTCCTTGCCCGAGTTCTACAAGGAACGGCTGCTGGCGCTGCGTGACAGTCGCATCACCAGCGATGGCGTGTTGATTATCAAGGCCCAGCAATACCGCACGCAGGAAGCCAATCGCGCCGATGCGCTGGAGCGGCTGGTCGAGTTGATCCTCAGCGCCACCAAAGTCGAGAAGAAACGCCGCCCGACCAAGCCGACCCTCGGTTCGAAGAAACGTCGGCTGGAATCCAAGACCAAGCGCGGCAGCATCAAGGCCGGGCGCGGCAAGATCGATTTCTAGCGAGCGTCGCGCCCTTCGCGGTACTTTTCACTCAAGTGCTTCGGTGCCTGCCGGTACAAATAAACGCTCAGCGCCAAACCGCTCAATGCAGCAATCGCGGCGAACAGGAAGATCGAGGCAAAGCCAAACCCTGCAGCAATCGCACCGGCCAGCGGCCCGGTAATCCCCAGCGACAAATCGATGAACAGCGAGTAAGCCCCGACCGCAGCACCGCGACTGGAGGCCGGCACCAGGTTGACCGCTTCCACGCCCAGCGCCGGGAACACCAGCGAGAAGCCGAAACCGCTCAATGCCGCACCGGCCAGTGCCCAATGTGCATCCGGCGCCAGCCACAGCAGCAGCAGCCCCAGGGTTTCCACCGACAGGCAGGCAATCGCCACGCGAAAGCCGCCGAGGCGGTTGATCAGATTGCCGAACAGCAATCGCGCGCCGATGAAACTGGCGCCGAACAGGCTCAGGCACAGCACCGCGTTGTCCCAGTGCTGTGTGGCGTAATACAGCGTGATGAAGGTGGCGATGGTGCCGAATCCGATCGAGCCCAGGGCCAGGCCGCAACCATGGGGCAGCACCCGTCCCAGCACATGCATGAACGGCAGCCGTTCACCGACCACAATCGGCGCGGCGGTTTTTGGCCAGGCCAGTGCCAGGCCGAGGACGGCCAGCAGCACGATGCTCACGCCCATGCTCCACAAGCCCAGTTGACTGACCAGCAACACACCCAACGGCGCGCCGACTGCCAGTGCGCCGTAACTCGCTATGCCGTTCCAGGAGATGACTTTGGCGGTGTTCGCCGCGCCGACCCGGCCGATGCCCCAACCAATCGAGCCGGAGCCCACCAGGCTTTCTGCGCTGCCGAGCACCAGGCGGCCGATCAGCAGGCTGATCAGGCTCAGCATCGGCAGGCTTTGGGTCCAGGCTGAAATCAGCATGAACACGCCGCTCAAACCGCAACCGGCGAGACCGTACATCACCGCGAGTTTGCTGCCCTTATTGTCGATGATTTTCCCGGCATAAGGGCGGCTGAGCAGGGTGGCCAGGTATTGCACGCTGATCACCAGCCCCGCGATTACTGCGCCGAAGCCGAGATCGCTGTGGACGTAGCCGGGCAATACGGCGAGGGGAATGCCGATGTTCAGGTAGCCGATGAAGGTAAAGAGAACGATGGAAACGACTTGCAGCGTGACCGCCAGGGGGCGCTGGTTTTCAGACATGGGTAAAGGTCCACGGGAAAGCAGGATAGATAGGCAGCTTATGATAGCGGCGCGAGCGTCCGTGGGGCGTGGAAAAGTAAAACTATTTGCCGTGCGGGGGGTTAATCAGGGTTTTGCGGGGGCGACCAGTTGCGTCGTGACCAGGGCGGCCAGGGCGTTTTCTTCGGTGCCAAAACGGGCGAGCAACGCGGCTTGTTTCTCGGGGGAGAGGCGATTCCAGATCTCGATCATCTTCTCGGCGGTGCCGATCAGGACGCTGGCCTGGGTCTCTGTGAAGTCGTCGGTCATGGTGGGCAGCTCAAGGGTTCAGGCGGTGTGGAAAGCGCATGTTAGCGCTTTCCACACGGTCTGGCATTGCGGGTGTTTCAGTCTTCGCTGTCGGCCTGGCGGCGTTCAGTGGCTTCTTTCGGCTCGGGCTGTTGGGCACCGGCTTGTTGCGTGGTTGTCTGCTCAGTTTCGTGCAGGCTTGGGAAGGGGAGATTAGGGATCTCGTGCATGGTTCGCGCTCCTCGCAAAGTCTGTTGATAGATCTGGTAGATCCGCGCTTTTAAAAAGCTTGGGCAGGATACAGCAGGAGAAATGACAAACAGACTTTTATATCCATTTGTTTCGACGGATGGAGTTGTCTAGACAGGTCAATAGCAGTGACACAAAACAGAGGGGCGAGCCTGTTCGCGAAGGGCCCGGCCAGACATCACAGTATTCGGCAATGCCATAAAAAAGGCCCGCATGAATAACCATGCGGGCCCTTTGCATTCCAGTCGGTGATCAGTGCTTCGGCTCGTCGTTCGACATTGCCAGCAGCTGTTTTTCCTGATTCCAGTCGAAAGGTTCGTCGTTCTGTTCGGCTTCGAAACGACGCTCTTCCAGTGCCTGGTACAAATCGATTTCATCATCGGGCATGTAATGCAGGCAGTCACCGGCGAAATACCACAACAGGTCGCGCGGGACCAGGTGGGCGATTTGCGGGTAACGGGTGATCACCTGGCACAGAATGTCCTGGCCCAGGTATTGGCTTTCGATCGGGTCGACCGGCAGCAACGCACGCAATTCGTCGAAGCGCTCCAGGAACAAGGCATGGCTTTCTTCGGGAACCTGTTCGGCCTCACCTACCGCGACCAGGATGCTGCGCAAGTGGTCGAGCAAGACAAGATGATCGGCAACGACGTTGGACACGAGATAAGTCCTCAAGAGCAAAACGGGCGCAGGAGTATAAAGCTCCTGCGCCCGTTTTTACAGGATCAGCGGACCTTTCCGTCGGCCAGTGCCAGTTCGTCTTTGTCGAAATCATCGACGTCGATGACCTTGCGCCGCGCTACTTCGGCATCACGCAGGGACTGCGCCTCACCCGCTTGCAACACTCCAGCCTCCAGCGCTGCATCGATGACATGTTCCCCAGCCGCCGGTTTGACCTGACCGCTCTTGAGCGCCACGTGCAGTTTTTTCTGTAACGGCTGCGCCGCGTTCAACAGGTTGCAGGCGTGTTGCAGGGCGCCGACCGCGTCGTCTGCCGATTGCGGGCGGTAGCAACCGCCGAGCAATTCTTCGAGGGTTGGATCGCCCTTGGCGCGCCCGATCACTGCGGCGACTTCGGCGCCGAGTTTGTCCGATGGACCTTTGTGGCGACGGCCGAACGGGAACACGATCACCCGCAACAGGCAACCCAGCACCTTGTTCGGGAAGTTGCTGAGCAATTCATCCAGCGCACGCTCCGACTGGCCAAGGCTTTCTTCCATGGCCCACTTGAACAGCGGCGCCATGTGCTCCGGCGAATCGAGGTCGTGGTAACGCTTGAGCGCGGCGGAGGCGAGGTACATGTTGCTGAGCACATCCCCAAGACGCGCCGACAGGCGTTCGCGACGTTTCAGTTCACCGCCCAGCAACATCATGCTGAGGTCGGCAAGCATGGCAAACGCAGCCGCCTGTCGATTAAGCGCACGGAAGTAACCCTGACTGAGCTTGTCACCCGGCGAATGTTCCAGGTGCCCGAAGCCGAGGTTCAACACCAGCGTGCTGGCGGCGTTGCTCACGGCGAAACCGATGTGCTTGAGCAGCAGGCCATCGAATTCGGTGAGTGCCTGATCCTTGTCTTCACGGCCGGCGAGAGCCATTTCTTTCAGCACGAACGGATGGCAGCGAATGGCGCCCTGACCAAAGATCATCAGGTTGCGCGAGAGGATGTTCGCGCCTTCCACGGTGATGAAAATGGGCGCGCCATTCCAGCTGCGACCGAGGTAGTTGTTCGGCCCCATGATGATCGCCTTGCCGCCGTGAACATCCATGGCGTGGCTGATGCACTCGCGGCCGCGTTCGGTGAGGTGGTACTTGAGAATCGCCGACAGCACCGACGGTTTCTCGCCCAGGTCCACCGCGTTGGCGGTCAGCATTCGGGCGGCGTCCATCATCCAGGCGTTGCCGCCGATGCGTGCCATGGCTTCCTGAATACCTTCGAACGCCGACAGTGGAACGTTGAACTGCTCACGAACCTGTGCGTACTGACCGGTGACCAGGCTGGTGAACTTGGCCGCACCGGTGCCGACCGCCGGCAGGGAAATCGAACGCCCGACTGACAGGCAGTTCATCAGCATCATCCAGCCCTTGCCGAGCATTTCCTGGCCGCCGATGAGAAAGTCCAGCGGCACGAAGACGTCCTTGCCGGAGTTCGGGCCATTCATGAAGGCGGCACCCAGCGGCAGATGGCGGCGGCCGATCTCGACACCGGCGGTGTCGGTCGGGATCAGCGCCAGGCTGATGCCCAGGTCTTCCTTGTCACCCAGCAAATGGTCCGGGTCATAGGCCTTGAAGGCCAGGCCGAGGAGGGTGGCGACCGGGCCCAGCGTGATGTAGCGCTTTTCCCAGTTGAGGCGCAGGCCGAGGGTTTCCTTGCCTTCCCATTCGCCTTTGCAGATGACCCCGGTGTCGGGCATGGCGCCAGCGTCGGAGCCGGCCAGTGGGCCGGTCAATGCGAAGCACGGGATATCGTCACCCCGTGCCAGCCTTGGCAGGTAATGGTTGCGTTGTTCGTCGGTGCCGTAATGCAGCAGCAGTTCGGCCGGGCCCAGCGAGTTAGGGACCATCACGGTCGACGCGAGGTCGCCACTGCGGGTTGCCAGTTTCATCGCCACCTGGGAGTGGGCATAGGCCGAGAAGCCCTTGCCGCCAAACTCTTTGGGGATGATCAGCGCGAAGAAGCCGTTCTCCTTGATGTGGGTCCAGGCTTCGGGCGGCAGGTCCATGTCTTGCCCGATCTGCCAGTCGCTGACCATGGCGCAGAGCTCTTCGGTCGGGCCGTCGATAAAGGCCTGTTCCTCTTCACTGAGCTGCACTTTTGGATAGGACAGCAACTTGTTCCAGTCCGGGCGACCGCTGAACAGTTCGCCATCCCACCACACGGTCCCGGCGTCGATCGCATCGCGCTCGGTTTGCGACATTGGCGGCAGGGTTTTCTGGAACCAGCTGAACAGCGGCGCGCTGAAGAATTTGCGACGCAGGTCGGGCAGCAACAACGGCGCCGCGACGGCTGCAATCAACACCCAGAAAACCAGCAGCAGCCAGCCTGGCGCGCGACTGAAGGCCCCCATCGCGACGATATAGGCAGCGACAATGCACAGGGCGGGCAGGGGGGCGATGCGACGGTGGGCTAAATAAGCTATCCCGACAACCAGAACCAGTATCCACAACAGCAGCATATTTAATCCTCCGTGAACCAGGGCAAAACCAACCTTCAGAGCTTAGACGGCATCCGCAAAACAGGGTGGTCGGAGCGAGGTGATTGAATTCGTGGGAAACCATCGATGAGTTTTGTAGGTTGGGTTGGCAACACGCCCGGGAAATCGTTCGTTTCCTACGCGGCAATACGCCCATGTTTGGCCGAAACGTCGTTATCTCTGTGCTGAAGGTGTCGCTAGACTCGTGGCTTCCCCAGGAGATTGTTCTCATGCACGAGTATCTGAGTCCCGGCCGCTTCATCGATAGTGACCACCCCTCGGTGGTGGAGTTCGCCGAAAAACATCGGGGCGCCAGTCGCGATCCGCTTGAGCAGGCGATCAACCTCTATTACGCAGTGCGCGAGGCCGTGCGCTACAACCCCTACACGTTCAGTCGCGACCCGGATACGTTGCGCGGCAGTTATGCCTTGGCGGCCGGGGAAAGTTACTGCGTGCCCAAGGCCACGCTTCTGGCCGGTGCCGCGCGACATTGCGGGATCCCTGCGCGGATCGGTCTGGCGGACGTGCGCAATCACCTGTCGACCCCGCGTTTGCTCGAGTTGCTCAGAAGCGATGTGTTCGCCATGCACGGTTATACCGAGCTGTATCTGAACGGTCGCTGGGTCAAGGCGACGCCGGCCTTCAACCAGCAACTCTGCGAACTGTTCAATATCGCGCCGCTGGAGTTCGACGGCATCAGCGACAGTGTTTTCCATCCCTTCAACCGCGACGGCGAGCAGCTGATGGAGTACCTGGTCGACCACGGCCAGTTCACCGACGTGCCTGAGACGTTCTTTTTCGAGCACCTGGAAAAGTGCTACCCACATCTGTTCAGCGACACATTGCCGGCGTTGCTGGGTGACATGCAGAGTGATTTGAGCCGCGCCTGATCCGGCGTATGCTGCCTGCGCATTCATCCATAAAGAGACGGTCATGCTGAAGATCTGGGGTCGGAAAAATTCGTCGAATGTCAGAAAGCCATTGTGGGCCGCCGAGGAGTTGGGCCTGGCCTATGAAGCCATCGATGCGGGTGGCGCCTTCGGTGTAGTCGATACGCCGCAGTATCGTGCGATGAATCCCAACGGTCGTGTGCCGGTGATCGAAGATGACGGCTTTGTGCTCTGGGAATCGAACGCCATCGTGCGTTATCTGATGGCCAGTCGCGCCAATGGCACCGCTTGGTACCCGACGGATCTGAAGGCTCGCGCCGCTGCCGACAAGTGGATGGACTGGACCACCTCCAGTTTTGCCGGCCCGTTCCGCACGGTGTTCTGGGGCGTGTTACGCACACCTGAAGACAAGCAGGACTGGACCGCCATCAACGCCGCAATCAAGGAGTGCGATGATCTGTTGGCGATGGCGAACCAGGCGTTGGCGGCCGCGCCGTATCTGTCCGGCGACGAAATCGGCATGGGCGACATTCCCCTCGGCAGTTTCATTTATGCCTGGTTCGAGATGCCGATCGAGCGTGCACCGCAGCCGCATCTTGAAGCCTGGTATGCACGACTGAAACAGCGTCCGGCGTATAAAAAAGCCGTTATGACCGCGTTGACTTAATACTCACTATCGACACACTTGACTGTACTTGTTTGGCGGCGACAAGCACCATTGCGCTCGTGCGCCGCGGTTGCATTGCTCGCCGCCCGCCCATAGTTATCCCTTTCTTCCCTTCTTGGTGCGTAAATCCGATATGAGTTCCGCTCTGTCCATCCGGCAGCTAACCAAAACCTACGGCAACGGTTTCCAGGCCCTGAGTGGTATCGATCTGGACGTCGCCGAAGGTGACTTTTTCGCCTTGCTCGGCCCTAACGGTGCCGGCAAATCCACGACCATCGGCATTCTCTCAACCCTGGTGAACAAGACCAGCGGCACGGTGAATATCTTCGGGCACGACCTGGACAAGGAGCCGGCGGCGCTCAAGCGTTGCATCGGCGTGGTGCCCCAGGAATTCAACTTCAACCAGTTCGAAAAAACCTTCGACATCGTCGTGACCCAGGCCGGTTACTACGGCATCCCGCCGAAGATAGCCAAGGAACGCGCCGAGCAGTATCTGACCCAGCTCGGGCTGTGGGACAAACGCGATGTGCCGTCGCGTTCGCTGTCCGGTGGCATGAAGCGTCGCCTGATGATCGCCCGCGCACTGGTTCACGAACCGCGCCTGCTGATCCTCGATGAACCGACCGCGGGTGTGGACATCGAACTGCGTCGCTCGATGTGGACCTTTCTCACCGAGCTGAACCAGAAAGGCATCACCATCATCCTCACCACTCATTACCTGGAAGAGGCTGAGCAGTTGTGCCGCAACATCGGCATCATCGACCACGGCACGATTGTCGAGAACACCAGCATGAAACAGCTGCTCGGCCAGCTGCATGTGGAGACCTTTCTGCTTGATCTCAAGAACACGCTGAACGTCGCGCCGCAGTTGCTCGGTTATCCGACCAAGCTGCTCGACAGCCACACGCTCGAAGTCCAGGTCGACAAGGCCATGGGCATCACCGCGCTGTTCACCCAGTTGGCGCAGCAGAACATCGAAGTGCTGAGCCTGCGTAACAAAACCAATCGCCTCGAGGAGTTGTTCGTGTCCCTGGTGGAGAAAAATCTGTCGAAGGTGGCGGTATGAGTTCCGAGCTGCAACCCAACCTCGTTGCCCTCAACACCATCGTTTACCGCGAGGTGAAGCGCTTTACCCGGATCTGGCCGCAGACCCTGCTGCCGCCGGCCATCACCATGGTCCTGTACTTCGTGATCTTCGGTAACCTGATCGGTCGACAGATTGGTGATATGGGTGGCTTCACCTATATGGAATACATCGTGCCGGGCCTGATCATGATGTCGGTGATCACCAACTCCTACGGCAACGTGGTGTCGAGTTTCTTCGGCAGCAAGTTCCAGCGCTCCATCGAAGAATTGATGGTGTCGCCGGTATCGCCGCATACGATTCTGATTGGCTACACCCTGGGCGGCGTGCTGCGGGGCTTGATGGTCGGGCTGATCGTGACGCTGTTGTCGCTGTTCTTCACCGAATTGCAGGTGCATCACCTGGGCGTGACCATTCTGGTGGTGGTGCTGACGGCGACGATCTTCTCGCTGCTGGGCTTCATCAACGCCGTGTTTGCACGTAACTTCGATGATATTTCGATCATTCCGACCTTCGTGCTGACACCCCTGACATACCTGGGCGGGGTGTTCTACTCGATCAGCTTGCTGCCGCCGTTCTGGCAGACCGTGTCCCTGGCCAACCCGGTGCTGCACATGGTCAACGCCTTCCGTTACGGCATTCTTGGCGTTTCGGACATCAGGATCAGCGTGGCGATTACTTTCATGTTGGTGGCGACCGTAGTTCTATACATCGGTTGTGCGCGGCTGCTGGTCAGTGGGCGCGGGATGCGTACCTGAGAAAGACCGCGTCGCCTGCTTCGCGGGCAAGCCTCGCTCCTACAGTTCACCATCAGACCTGTAGGAGCGAGGCTTGCCCGCGAAGGCGTCAGCCCAGACGCCATAAAAAAACGGCCTCCAACAATGGAGGCCGTTTTGCATTTACTGCATCCGGTTTCTCTTGCGCCGCTTCCACTGCCGCCCAACCCACCAGCGCCAATACATCATCACCAGGCAATAGGCGAGGGCGCCCAGCACCAGTCCCGTCACCACTGAACCCAGCAAAAACGGCTGCCACAAGGTGGAAAGCTCGCCACTGATCCATTCCCAGGTCAGCTCGTCCGGCAAATGCCTGGCCGGCACGTCCATCAACCACGCTCCCGTCTGATAGGTGCAGAAGAACACCGCTGGCATGGTAATCGGGTTGGTCAGCCAGACCAGGCTGACGGCAATGGGCATGTTGCCCCGCACGACGATCGCCAGAATGGCAGCGACCAGCATCTGCAACGGAATGGGCAGGAAGGCCGCGAACAGGCCCACCGCCATGGCCCGTGCGACGGAATGACGATTGAGGTGCCAGAGGTTCGGGTCATGCAGCAGGGTGCCGAGAAAGCGTAAGGATTTGTGTTCCCTGATGCTGGTCGGGTCTGGCATGTAACGTTTGAATAAGCGCCGGGGCATAAGGCTTCTCGGTCGGTTAAGGCGGCAAGTATGTCTGGATTCTATGAACCGCCCATTCAGACTTTGTGACAATTAATAACCGTGCGCGTGCAGTCGGGCAGCTATGCCTAGGGTGGGACTCTCAAGGACGGGCGTATGCGCACAGGGATGATGGCGCTGGCGTTGGGTTTGCTGGCCCTGCGTTTTTTACCGGTTTTACCGCCGGTCTGGTTATGGATGTTGCTGCCGGTCGTGGGTTTGATGCTGTTGCCGTTTCGGACTCACCCGTTGGCGTTTTTTCTGTTCGGCTTCAGTTGGGCGTGCGCGAGTGCGCAGTGGGCGCTGGATGATCGCCTGTCGCTGAAGCTCGATGGCGAGACTCGTTGGGTCGAAGGTCGGGTGACGGGCCTGCCGCAGAATGCCGAAGGGGTGGTGCGCTTCGAGTTGACCGACAGTCAGTCCCGAAGCACCCGGCTGCCCCGGCATCTGCGCCTCGCCTGGTATGACGGACCGCCCGTCAACAGCGGCGAACGGTGGCGGCTGGCGGTCAAGTTGAAGCGTCCTGCCGGGCTGCTCAATCCGCATGCCTTTGACTACGACGCCTGGTTGCTGGCACAACGCATCGGCGCTACCGGTACGGTCAAGGATGGCCATAGGCTGGCCGCCGCCCAATGGGCCTGGCGTGACAGCATTCGGCAGCAATTGCAGGCCGTCGATGCCCAAGGCCGGACGGGGGCGCTGATCGCATTGGTGTTGGGCGACGGCGGCGGGCTGAGTCGCGAGGACTGGCAAGTGCTGCAAGACACCGGCGCCGTGCATCTGCTGGTGATTTCCGGGCAGCACATCGGCTTGCTGGCGGGGCTGGTGTATCTGCTGATCGCCGGGCTGGCGCGCTATGGTCTGTGGCCGAGCCGTTTGCCCTGGCTGCCATGGGCCTGCGGACTGGCGTTTGCCGCTGCGCTGGGTTACGGGTTGCTGGCCGGTTTTGAGGTGCCGGTGCGCCGGGCCTGCGTGATGATCGGTCTGGTGTTGTTGTGGCGGCTAAGGTTTCGGCACCTTGGCGCCTGGTGGCCGCTGTTGCTGGCGCTCAATGGCGTTTTACTGCTCGACCCGCTGGCGAGCCTGCAACCGGGGTTCTGGTTGTCCTTCGCAGCGGTGGCAGTGTTGATCTTCACCTTCGGTGGGCGTCTGGGGCCGTGGCGTTGGTGGCAAACGTGGACCCGTGCGCAATGGCTGATCGCGATCGGACTGTGCCCATTGCTATTGATACTTGGCTTGCCGATCAGCGTCAGCGGACCAGTGGCCAATTTGCTGGCGGTACCTTGGGTCAGTCTGGTGGTATTGCCGCCAGCTTTGCTCGGGACGTTGTTACTGCCCGTCCCTTATGTGGGCGAGGGGTTGCTGTGGCTGGCGGGCGGTCTGGTCGACCTGTTGTTCAAGGGGCTGGCCTTGATGGCCGGACGATTCCCCGCCTGGGTGCCGGTCGCGGTGCCGGTGTGGATTTGGGCGCTCGGTACGCTGGGGGCCTTTCTTCTATTACTGCCTAAAGGGGTGCCGTTGCGCCCGTTGGGTTGGCCGCTGCTGCTGTTGCTGGTTTTTCCACCTCGCCCGATGCTTGCCGAAGGCGTCGCCGAAGTCTGGCAGCTGGACGTCGGCCAAGGCCTGGCCATCCTGGTGCGCACCCGCCATCACACCTTGTTGTATGACGCCGGGCCGCGTTTTGGCGATTTCGACCTCGGCGAGCGGGTGGTGCTGCCGTCATTGCGCAAACTGGGCGTGTCCGGGATCGACCTGATGCTGCTCAGTCACGCCGACGCCGATCACGCCGGCGGTGCACGTGCGATTGCCAACGGATTGCCGGTGGCGCGGGTCCTGAGCGGTGATCCCGAGGCGCTGCCAGCCGAATTGCGCGCCGAAGGCTGTGAAAGCGGCCGGCAATGGACCTGGGACGGTGTGGACTTCCGTCTCTGGCAATGGACATCCGCCGCCGACAGCAATCAAAAATCCTGTGTCTTGCAGATCGAAGCCAATGGCGAGCGATTGCTGCTGACCGGTGATATTGATGCGGCAGCCGAGCGGGCATTGCTCGACAGTCCGCTTGCCGTGCCGACCGATTGGCTGCAATCGCCTCACCACGGCAGTCGCAGTTCCTCTTCGATGGCGCTGCTCGCCGCGTTGCAACCCAAGGCTGTGCTGATATCCCGGGGCCAGGGCAATTCCTTTGGCCACCCGCATCCCACCGTCATGGCGCGCTATCAAAAACGAGGCATGGCGATCTACGACAGCGCCACCCACGGCGCCATTCGTCTGCAACTGGGACGGTTCAAGCCGCCATGGACGATGCGTCTGGATCGGCGTTTCTGGCGCGATCCGCCACCGTTGGGCCCATAACCGCCAGTTATGAAAGCCCGACCGGATGCGACATCACGGTCTTCGGTGCATCCGGCCCCTATGTTAGAGTGGCGCACTTTTTCGAGGGGGCTGTCACTGTGTGGGAATTGGTCAAATCCGGCGGCTGGATGATGCTGCCGATCATTCTGAGTTCCATCGCGGCAATGGCGATCGTCGCCGAGCGTCTCTGGACCCTGCGAGCCAGCCGTGTGACCCCTGAGCATTTGCTCGGGCAGGTCTGGGTGTGGATCAAGGACAAACAGCTCAATAAAGAAAAACTCAAGGAACTGCGCGCCAACTCACCGTTGGGCGAGATCCTGGCGGCGGGCCTTGCCAACTCCAAACATGGTCGCGAGATCATGAAAGAGTGCATCGAAGAGGCCGCCGCACGGGTGGTTCATGAACTCGAACGCTATATCAATGCGCTGGGCACCATCGCCGCCATGGCCCCATTGCTGGGCCTGTTGGGTACGGTGCTGGGCATGATCGACATTTTCAGCGCGTTCATGGGCACGGGCATGGGCACCAATGCCGCGGTGCTGGCGGGCGGTATCTCCAAGGCGCTGATCACTACGGCCGCTGGCCTGATGGTCGGTATCCCGGCAGTATTCTTTCACCGATTCCTGCAACGCCGGATCGATGAGCTGGTGGTGGGCATGGAGCAGGAAGCGATCAAACTGGTCGAAGTGGTTCAGGGCGACCGTGATGTGGACCTGGCCGAGGGCAAAGCGTGAAATTCCGCCGCAAACCGCGGGAAACGGTCGACATCAACCTCGCGTCGCTGATCGACGTGGTGTTTATCTTGCTGCTGTTTTTCGTGGTCACCACTACGTTTACCCGTGAAACCCAGTTGCGCGTCGATCTGCCGGAAGCGGTCAGCGGTTCGCCTGCCGAAGACCAGCAGGTCAAGCACCTGGACGTTGCCATCAGTGCCGAAGGCGCGTTCTCGGTGAACAATCAGCTATTGCCGAAGAACGACCTCGCGACGCTGATGGAGGCGCTGCAAAAAGAATCCAATGGCGACACCAACCTGCCGCTGTCCATCAGCGCGGATGGCAAGACTCAGCATCAGTCGGTCATCACCGCCATGGACGCCGCCGGCAAGCTGGGTTTCAGCCACTTGCGCATGACCACGGTCGAAGCGGCACCGCCCGCGCCCTGATGGCCATGTCCGATCGCTTGCTCGCCGCGTGGTACCAAGGTCATCCGGCCCTGAAACTGTTGCAGCCACTGGAGTGGCTGTACCGGCGCATCGTCATGAACAAGCGCAAGCGCTTTCTGGCGGGCGAGGGCGAGATCTATCAGCCGCCCGTGCCGCTGATCGTGGTCGGCAATATCACCGTCGGTGGCACTGGCAAGACACCGCTGATTCTGTGGATGATCCAGCATTGCCAGCGTAGTGGTTTGCGGGTCGGCGTGGTCAGCCGGGGTTACGGTGCCAAACCGCCGCAATTGCCGTGGCGCGTCGAGGCCGATCAGAGCGCAGACATCGCCGGCGACGAACCGCTGTTGATCGTCCAGCGCACGGGCGTGCCATTGATGATCGACCCGGATCGCAGCAGCGCCGTCAAAGCGCTGCTGGCGAGTGAGCCGCTGGATCTGATCCTCTCCGATGACGGCATGCAGCATTACCGGCTGGCCCGGGACCTGGAACTGGTGTTGATCGACGCCGCCCGCGGCCTGGGCAACAAACGCTGCCTGCCGGCCGGTCCCTTGCGTGAACCGGTCGAACGCCTTCAGAGCGTCGATGCCGTGCTGTACAACGGCGCCGCCACTGATCGCGAAAACGGTTTTGCCTTCCAGCTGCAACCTACCGAACTGGTTAACCTGCAAAGCGGTGAGCGTCGCCCCCTCGACTACTTCCCCGCAGGTCAGGCACTGCACGCCGTGGCCGGGATCGGCAATCCGCAGCGTTTCTTCACGACCCTCGAAACGCTACACTGGCAGCCAGTGCCGCATGCGTTTGCCGACCACGCCGAATACAGCGTTCAGGCCTTGAATTTCACGCCGTCATTGCCGTTGGTGATGACCGAAAAGGACGCGGTGAAGTGCCGTGCCTTCGCCGCCGCCGATTGGTGGTACCTGGCGGTCGATGCTGCACCATCGCCGGCTTTCGTGGCCTGGTTCGATACGCAGTTGATGCGCCTGTTGCCGGCTCGTCTTTTGCCTTAACTCCGTTTTTATCCAGGGAATGCTCATGGACACCAAATTGCTCGACATCCTCGCTTGCCCGGTCACCAAAGGCCCCCTCAAACTCAGCGCCGACAAGACCGAGCTGATCAGTAAGGGCGCCGGCCTGGCTTACCCGATTCGCGATGGCATCCCGGTGATGCTCGAAACCGAAGCCCGCACCCTGACCACCGACGAGCGCCTGGATAAATGACCACAGCCTTTACCGTTGTCATTCCATCGCGTTATGCCTCCACCCGTCTGCCGGGCAAACCGCTGCTGCTGATCGCCGGCAAGCCGATGATCCAGCACGTCTGGGAGCAGGCGAGCAAAAGCAGTGCCGAGCGTGTCGTGGTCGCCACTGACGACGTGCGCATTGTCGAGGCGTGCAAGGCGTTTGGCGCCGAAGTGGTGCTGACCCGCGAAGATCACAATTCCGGTACCGATCGCCTGGCCGAAGTCGCCGCGAAACTCGGCCTGGCCGCCGACGCCATCGTGGTCAACGTCCAGGGTGACGAACCGTTGATTCCTCCGAGTGTGATCGATCAGGTGGCTGACAACCTGGCCGCCCACGCCGAAGCGCGCATGGCCACCCTGGCCGAGCCGATCGAAGACGTGGAAACCCTGTTCAATCCCAACGTGGTCAAGGTTGTCAGCGACCTTAATGGCTTGGCGCTGACCTTCAGTCGTGCCACGTTGCCGTGGGCCCGCGACGCGTTCGCCAAAAGCCGCGAGCAATTGCCGGAAGGCGTGCCGTACCGCCGCCACATCGGCATCTATGCCTACCGCGCCGGTTTCCTGCATGACTTCGTCAGCTGGGGCCCGTGCTGGCTGGAAAATACCGAATCCCTGGAACAGCTGCGTGCCCTGTGGCACGGCGTGCGGATTCACGTCGCTGACGCACTGATCGCACCGCCCACTGGCGTCGATACCGTCGAAGACCTCGAGCGCGTCCGTCGCCTGCTGGAGGCCTGATGCGCGTTCTGTTCGTGTGCCTGGGCAACATCTGTCGCTCCCCGACGGCCGAAGGCGTGCTGCGGCATAAATTGCGCGAGGCGGGGCTGGCCGATCACATCGAAGTCGCCTCCGCCGGCACCGGTGACTGGCACGTCGGCAAGGCGCCGGACAAACGCAGCCAGGCCGCCGCCAGACTGCGCGGTTACGACCTGTCCGCCCAACGCGCACAGCAAGTGACCCGCGCCGATTTTTCCGCCTACGACCTGATACTGGCGATGGACAACAGCAACCTGCGCCACCTCAAGGCCCTGCAACCGGCCAAGGGCAAAGCCGAGCTGGACCTGTTCCTGCGTCGCTACGAGTCAGAACTCGATGAAGTGCCGGATCCGTACTACGACGGCGATCAGGGTTTCGAACAGGTGCTGGACCTGATCGAGTGCGCCAGTGATCGACTGGTGATCGAATTGAAGGGACGGTTATGAGTTTGCAGGTTCAACCCCGGATTTCGCTCAAGCCGTTCAATACGTTTGGTGTCGACGTTCAGGCCCGGTTGTTCGCCGAGGCCCACAGCGACGCCGATGTGCGTGAAGCCCTGGCGTATGCGTCGGCCCATGACGTGCCGTTGCTGGTGATCGGTGGCGGCAGCAACTTGCTGCTGACGGCTGATGTCCAGGCGCTGGTGCTGCGCATGGCTACGCGCGGGATTCGGATCCTGAGCGATAACGGCAGCAAGGTCGTGATCGAAGCCGAGGCGGGCGAGCCTTGGCATCCGTTCGTGCAGCACACCCTGGCGCAGGGGTTGTCGGGGCTGGAGAACCTCAGCCTGATCCCCGGTACCGTGGGCGCTGCGCCGATGCAGAACATCGGCGCCTATGGCGTCGAGATCAAGGACGTGTTCGCCGGCCTGACGGCGCTGGATCGCCAGACCGGCGAGCTGCGGGATTTCACCCTGGAAGAATGCAACTTCGCCTACCGTGACAGCCTGTTCAAACAGGAACCGGGGCGTTGGTTGATCCTGCGCGTGCGTTTCACCCTAAACCGCGCCGCGCACCTGCACCTGGAATACGGCCCGGTTCGCCAGCGCCTGACCGAGCAAGGCATCGATCAGCCGACTGCCACCGACGTCAGCCAGGCGATCTGCAGTATTCGTAATGAAAAGCTCCCGGACCCGGCAGTACTCGGCAATGCCGGCAGCTTCTTCAAGAACCCTCTGGTGCCGACCGCGCTGGTCGCGCAGCTGAAAAGCCAATACCCGGACCTGGTGGCCTACGCGCAACCTGATGGGCAGATGAAACTGGCGGCGGGCTGGTTGATCGAGCGGGCCGGCTGGAAAGGCTTTCGCGATGGCGATGCCGGCGTGCATAAGTTGCAGGCGCTGGTGCTGGTCAACTATGGCAGCGCCACCGGCCTGCAATTGCTGCACCTGGCGCAGCAGATTCAGAAAGACATTTCCCAACGTTTCAATGTCGACCTGGAAATGGAGCCGAATCAGTATTGAGGCTACGCTTTAATGGCTGATCTCAAAGCCCTGCACACCTTCAACTGTGCAGGGCTTTTTTGTTAATGCTGGGTTAACTTAGCCACCTAACGATGCAAGCATTTGCTTCACCAAAGGCCCGATGCAGACGTTGCCGTCCGCGTAAGAGAGCCTCTTAGCCTGAGCCGATCTGCATGATGCCAACCGCCAAGTCTCGGCGGCAGATTGCTCGACCCCATAACCTCCAGAAATATGCGGGCGTGCCCATGATTACCCTGAAGCTCAATGGTCAAGACCATCAACTCGACGTCACCGAGGATATGCCGCTGCTCTGGGCAATCCGCGACGTGGCCGGTTACAACGGCACCAAATTCGGCTGCGGCATGGGCCTGTGTGGTGCCTGCACCATTCATATCGAAGGCGCTCCGGCGCGCAGTTGCATCACGCCGATCGGTTCAGTGGTCGGCCAGAACGTCACCACCATCGATAACCTGCACGTCGACCCGGTCGGGCAAGTCGTGCAGCAAGCCTGGCTCGACAGCGCCGTGGCTCAGTGCGGTTTCTGCCAGGGCGGGCAGATCATGTCAGCGACGGCGCTGCTCAAGACCAACCCGAACCCTAGCGACGCACAGATCGAAGAGGCGATGGTCGGCAATATTTGCCGTTGCGGCACCTATAACCGCATCAAGACCGCCATCCGCCAGGCATCCACTCACCTGAAGGAGGCCAAGGCATGAGCCAGTTACCGAATGATTTTGCGCTGAGCAACCTCAGCCGCCGTGGCTTCCTTAAAGGCGTCGGTGCGACCAGTGCGTTAGTTCTGGTAGCGAGCTGGGGCTGGCAAGACGCTTTTGCCGAAGAAAAAGAGAAAAAATTCGGCGCCGACGGCATGCCCAATGGCTGGATCGATGATCCCAAGGTTTACATCAGCATTGCCGCTGACGGCATGGTGACCGTGGTCTGCAACCGTTCGGAAATGGGCCAGGGTGTGCGCACCAGCTTGACCATGGTAGTGGCCGATGAACTGGACGCCGACTGGGCCATGATGAAAGTGCAGCAGGCGCCGGGTGACGAGGTTCGCTTCGGTAACCAGGACACAGACGGTTCGCGCAGCATGCGTCACTGGTACGAGCCGATGCGTCGTTGCGGTGCCGCCGCGCGAACCATGCTGGAACAAGCGGCGGCTGAGCAGTGGAAAGTGCCGGTCAGCGAGTGCCATGCGCAGCTGCATAAAGTGGTGCACCAACCGAGCGGTCGTGAACTGGGCTACGGCGCTCTGGCCGCCGCTGCGGGTGCGCTGGCAGTGCCGGCCCGTGACAGCCTGCGGCTCAAGCAACCGTCGGAGTTTCGCTACATCGGCAAGGAAGGCACCAAGGCGATCGACGGTGCCGACATCGTCAACGGCCGCGCCATTTACGGGGCCGATGTGCATTTCGACGGCATGCTCTACGCCGTGATTGCGCGTCCGGCGGTTTATGGTGGCACGGTCAAATCCGTCGACTCCAGCGCGGCGATGAAAGTCCCGGGCGTGATCAAGGTCATTCAGATCGAAGGCCGTCCGCTGCCATCCGAGTTCCAGCCATTGGGTGGCGTGGCCGTGGTGGCCAGCAACACCTGGGCCGCGATCAAGGGCCGCGAAGCGCTGAAGATCGAGTGGGATGACGGCCCCAATGCCAGTTACGACTCGATCGCCTACCGCAAAGAACTGGAAGCCGCGTCCCTCAAACCCGGCAAAGTGGTGCGCAATACCGGCAACATCGACGACGCCATGAAAGGCGCCAACAGCACCCTCGAAGCCTCGTATTACCTGCCGCACCTGGCGCAGGCGCCGATGGAACCGATGGTCGCCATCGCCCGCTTCAAGGACGGTGTGTGCGAGGCCTGGGCCCCGAGTCAGGCGCCACAGGTCACCCGGGAACGGATTGGCGAACGCCTTGGTATTCCGTTCGATAAGGTCACGTTCAATGTCACCTTGCTTGGCGGCGGTTTCGGTCGCAAGTCCAAGCCGGACTTCGTCATCGAAGCGGCGATCCTCGCCAAGGAATTCCCCGGTAAAGCGGTGCGGGTGCAATGGACCCGTGAAGACGACATCCACTGCTCCTACTTCCACACCGTGTCCGCCGAGTACCTGAAGGCCAGCCTGGACAAGGATGGACTGCCCTCTGGCTGGTTGCACCGCACCGTGGCCCCGAGCATCACCGCGCTGTTCGCCCCGGGCATGAACCACGAGGCGGCTTTCGAGCTGGGCATGGGCTTTACCAACATGGCCTACGCGATCCCCAACGTGCGCCTGGAAAACCCCGAAGCGGCGATTCATACCCGGGTCGGCTGGTATCGCTCGGTGTCGAACATTCCCCACGGGTTTGCGATCCAGAGCTTTGTCGATGAGCTGGCGCACAAAGCCAAGCAGGATCCACTCAAGTACCAGATCAAACTGCTGGGGCCGGATCGTCAGATCGATCCGCGTACCTTGAGTGAAGAGTGGAACTACGGCGAATCGCCCGAGCGTTATCCGATCGACACCGGGCGGATGCGCACGGTACTGGAAACAGCCGCCAAGGCCGCCGGTTGGGGGCGCGAGCTGCCCAAGGGCCGAGGCCTGGGCCTGGCGGTGCATTACAGCTTCGTCAGCTATGTGGCGGCGGTGATCGAAGTCGAAGTCAAAGACGACGGCACGTTGATCGTGCACAAGGCCGACATCGCGGTGGATTGTGGTCCGCAGATCAACCCCGAACGGATTCGCGCTCAGTTCGAAGGCGCGTGCGTCATGGGCCTGGGCAATGCCGTGGTCGGGGAAATCAGCTTCAAGGACGGCAAGGTGCAGCAGGACAACTTCCACATGTACGAAGTGGCGCGCATGTCGCTGGCGCCGAAGGAAGTGGCGGTGCATCTGGTGACGCCTCCGGGCAATGTGCCGTTGGGCGGAGTCGGTGAGCCAGGCGTACCGCCGATTGCGCCTGCGCTGTGCAACGCGATCTTCGCTGCCACTGGCCAGCGTATCCGCAACTTGCCGGTTCGCTTCCAGCTGCAAGGTTGGCAGAAGGCGCAGGCCTGATGGACAGCGCGGATCTGAACGTCCTGCGTAGCGTGCTGGAATGGCGTCGCGCCGGTCGGCGGGTGGTGTTGTACAGCGTGGTCCAGACCTGGGGCACTGCGCCCCGGGCGCCTGGCGCGATGCTGGCGTTGCGTGAAGATGGCGTGGTGATCGGCTCGGTGTCCGGCGGCTGTGTCGAGGATGATCTGATTGCCCGGCTGCACGATGGGCGGATTCCACCTGACGGGCCGCCGGTGCAATTGATCACCTACGGCGTCACCCGCGAGGAGGCCGCACGGTTTGGTTTGCCCTGCGGTGGCACCTTGCGCCTGACCGAGGAGCGGGTCGGCGATCCAGGTTGGGTCGCCGAGTTGCTGGAACGCTGCGAGGCCCATGAAATAGTGGCTCGTTCGCTGGATATTGCGACCGGTGAAGTGATTTTGCAGGCGGCGAACAAAAGCGATGTGCTGAGCTTTGACGGCCACACCCTGCGCGCCATCTACGGTCCGCGTTGGCGGCTATTGCTGATCGGTGCGGGGCAATTGTCCCGGTATGTCGCCGAAATGGCGCGACTGCTGGATTTCGAAGTGCTGATCTGCGATCCGCGCAGCGAGTTTGTCTACGGTTGGGAAGAGCAGCACGGCCGTTTCGTCTCGGGCATGCCGGATGAAGCGGTGCTGACCATCGAGACCGACGAACGCACGGCCATTGTCGCCCTGACCCATGATCCGCGCCTGGATGATATGGCGTTGCTGACCGCTCTGGATTCCAGGGCTTTTTATGTCGGTGCCCTAGGCTCGCGGGTCAACAGCCTGAAACGTCGGGAAAACCTGGCTCAGCTAGGCTTGTCATCACAGGCCATCGAGCGGCTGCACGGCCCGATCGGTTTGCACATCGGCAGCCACAGTCCCGCGGAAATCGCCTTGTCGCTGCTGGCCGAGATTGTGGCGATCAAGAACGGCGTCGAACTCAAACAGAAGAAGCCGTTGCAGGAGGTTGTATGAGTGAACCCATCGGCGTCATCGTGCTGGCGGCGGGGCAGGGCAGACGCTTCAGGGAGGTGGCGGGAGCGGACAAGGACAAGCTGCTGGCCGACTGCACGGGGCGAGATGGCGCGGTTCGGTCGGTGATCGAGCACGTGCTGCTGAGTGTGCCGGCCAACCTTGGGAAGCGTGTGCTGGTGACGACCGAAGATCGCCCACAAGTGATGCGCATGGCTCAGGCGTACGGTTTCGAGAGTGTGGAGATCGGGCCTGCCGGGATGGGCGATAGCATTGCCGCCGGGGTGGCGGCGTGTCCAGAGCTCAGTGGCTGGTTGATTGTGCTGGGGGATATGCCGTTTATCTTGCCGTCGAGTATCGAGCGGGTGGTGGCCGGGATTGCGGACGATTGCGTCAGCGTTCCGGTCCGTGCGGGGAAGTACGGACACCCGGTTGGGTTCGGTCGCAGTTTTGGCACGGGGTTGATGGCGTTATCGGGTGATCATGGGGCCAAGCCGTTGTTTGCGCAGGGCAGGGTGGTTGAGGTGGCGGTGGATGATGCCGGGGTGTTGTGGGATGTGGATGTGCCTGCAGCATTAGTATTTTCCTGACACACCGTCTTGCCCGCGAAGAACGATAACGCGGTCTACTTGCTTTATCTCAGATGTAAAAAAGCCCCGCCTGGATCACCAGGCGGGGCTTTTTAGTGGCCGATGGAATCAGACGAGGGGTTTAGGTTCGTGTTCTTTTTCCAGGGCTTGTTCGTGTTGCTCGACCGCTTCCTGTACGGAGCGCGGCGCTTCTTCGATGACCGATTCGGCAACAGGTGCCGCTTCGATCACTTCAGCCACAACCGGTGCAGGCTCGTCAGCGACAATCGCTTCAACCGGAGCAGCAGCGGCAGCCAGTTCGGCTTCCTTCTGCAGACGCTCTTCTTCACGCTTGCGACGACGCACTTCACGTGGATCGTTCGGTGCACGGCCGCTTGGCGTCAGGGCGCTGACAGGGGCGGCTTCGACTTGCGGTGCAGCCACTTCGGCAACGACCGGCGCTTCAACCACTGGAGCAGGCTCGGCGGCGACAACCACTGGCTCGGACACCATGGCTTCAGCAACCTGAGCTTCAGCAACCGGAGCAGGCGCTTCAACCGCAGCCGGCTCGGCAACCCAGTTGAACGCGGTTTGTTCTTCACGAACTTCGCGGACAGCTTCGGTTACGGTTTCGCTGGAGGTTTCGGCAGCTGGCTCGGCAGCAAACACTGGCTCGGGAGCCGCTTCAACTTCAGGCTGTGCTTCACGAACCGGCGCCACTTCGATTTCCGGAGCCGCAGTGGCTTCTACCGGAGTCGTTGCTTCCACCACTGGCGCTTCGACCGAAGCTGTTTCCAGGGTGGCGGCCGTTGCGCGTTCGGCTTGCTCGTTGGCTTGGGCTTCAGCAGGCGCGCTGATCACGGTGCTGGCAACGGCTGCGGTAACAGCCAGGCCGGCGGCCAGATCGGAAGTGCTTGGCGCTTCGTTGCTTTCGCCCGCTTCGCTGCCTTCGGCGGATTCGGATTCTTCCGAACCTTCGATCACGTTGCCGTTGGCATCGCGTTGACGCTCACGACGGTTGCTGCGACGACGCTGGCCACGGGAGCGGCGGCGTGGACGATCGCCTTCGGCGCCTTCCTGACCGTCTTCCTGCAGTTGCTCTTCGTTGGTTACCAGTTCTTCTTCGGCAACCGCGGTAGCGGCTTGCTCGGCACGTGGCTGACGTTCTTCACGCGGTGGGCGCGGAGCGCGTTCTTCACGTGGCTGGCGAGCTGGACGCTCTTCAGCGGTCGCAGCGGCGGCTGGAGCGGTGGCATCCAGAGGTTCGCGCAGTTCACGCACGCGTTCTTCACGCTCGCCACGTGGCTTGCGGTCTTCGCGAGGCGCGCGCGGTGCACGTTCTTCACGAGGGGCGCGAGGTGCGCGCTCTTCACGTGGAGCACGTTCTTCGCGGGCGACTACCGGGGTTTCTTCCCGGGCTTCGCGTGGTTGACGCTCTTCGCGTGGCTCACGTGGTGCGCGTTCTTCACGCGGTGCACGTTCCTCACGAGGCTTGCGCTCTTCATCGCGGCGACCGTTACGGTTGCGGCTCTGCTGACGACCGTTGCGACGCTCTTCGTTACGGGCCGGGCGCTCGGTGGTCGCTGGTTTTTCAACCACAACCGGAGCAGCAGGCTCTTCCTTGGTAGCAAACAGGCTGACCAGCGACTTCACCAGGCCTTTGAACAGGCTTGGCTCTGGCACGGCGATCGGTGCAGCAACAGGTGCGGCTGCGACGACTTCGGTCGGAACCGGAGCGTTGGCGCGGGCCGGCGCGGTCTTGACTGCGGCTTCCTGACGAACCAGGGTGCGGGTCGCGGCGGCTGGCTGGACTTCTTCGACTTCGGCAGCGGCTGCTGCGATTTCGTAGCTGGACTGGCCGACTGCGGCTTCCGGGCTGTCATCACGCAGACGCTGAACTTCGAAGTGCGGCGTTTCGAGGTGATCGTTCGGCAGAATGACGATGCGGGCACGGGTGCGCAGTTCGATCTTGGTGATCGAGTTGCGTTTTTCGTTGAGCAGGAAGGCTGCGACCGGAATCGGCACTTGGGCGCGAACTTCGGCGGTGCGGTCTTTCAGGGCTTCTTCTTCGATCAGGCGCAGGATCGCCAGGGACAGCGATTCAACGTCACGGATGATGCCGGTGCCGTTGCAACGCGGGCAAACGATGCCGCTGCTTTCGCCCAGGGATGGACGCAGGCGCTGACGGGACATTTCCAGCAGGCCGAAGCGCGAGATGCGACCGACTTGCACGCGAGCGCGGTCGGCTTCCAGGCATTCGCGGACTTTTTCTTCCACGGCGCGCTGGTTCTTGGCAGGGGTCATGTCGATGAAGTCGATGACGATCAGGCCGCCGATGTCGCGCAAGCGCAACTGACGGGCGATTTCTTCGGCGGCTTCAAGGTTGGTCTGCAGGGCGGTTTCTTCGATGTCGCTGCCTTTGGTGGCGCGTGCCGAGTTGATGTCGATGGACACCAGGGCTTCGGTCGGATCGATAACGATGGAGCCGCCGGAAGGCAGTTCAACGACGCGCTGGAAAGCGGTCTCGATCTGGCTTTCGATCTGGAAACGGTTGAACAGCGGAACGCTGTCTTCGTACAGCTTGATCTTGCTGGCGTACTGCGGCATCACCTGGCGAATGAAGGTCAGGGCTTCGTCCTGGGCTTCAACGCTGTCGATCAGCACTTCGCCGATGTCCTGGCGCAGGTAATCGCGGATGGCGCGGATGATCACGTTGCTTTCCTGGTAGATCAGGAACGGCGCGGAGCGATCCAACGAAGCTTCTTTGATGGCGGTCCAGAGTTGCAGCAGGTAGTCGAGGTCCCACTGCATTTCTTCGCTGCTGCGGCCCAGGCCGGCAGTACGAACGATCAGACCCATGTCGGCTGGTGCAACCAGGCCGTTCAGGGCTTCACGCAGTTCGTTGCGCTCTTCACCTTCGATGCGACGGGAGATACCGCCGGCACGCGGGTTGTTCGGCATCAGCACCAGGTAACGACCGGCCAGGCTGATGAAGGTGGTCAGGGCAGCGCCCTTGTTGCCACGTTCTTCTTTTTCGACCTGAACGATGACTTCCTGGCCTTCGCTCAGGACGTCCTTGATGTTGACGCGGCCTTCAGGGGCTTTCTTGAAGTATTCGCGGGAGATTTCTTTGAGGGGCAGGAAGCCGTGGCGCTCAGAGCCGAAATCGACAAAGGCAGCCTCAAGGCTTGGTTCGATGCGAGTAATCCGGCCTTTATAGATGTTGGCCTTCTTCTGCTCGCGTGCACCGGATTCGATGTCCAGGTCGTAGAGGCGTTGGCCATCTACCAGTGCAACACGCAACTCTTCGGGTTGAGTTGCGTTAATCAGCATTCTTTTCATGTAGTACCGTCGGTTTCCGGGCTGCCGGAAACGGCGTTCGGCACACACGACTTCTCATGGTCGGTGTCAGGTGCGTCGGGAGTGGTTGGCCATTCCCGTGTCCAGCGATGTCTGGCCAATTGGGCCGTTATCGCGACTTACGCGTCCTGCTTGCTGTGGCTACTTAAGCACTCAGTCAGGAGGAGGAATCAACCAGCGGCTGTGGACGAGATGAAGCGTCTTGATAAAGCCTATTGCTACACAGTCCAGCGGTTGTGCATCTCCACCCTACACGTATCCCTGATAATTCGGGTGCTGCCGCGCGCAGAATCCGCAGCGGGTTGGCATTTACCGTGAGCTCCGAAGGGGGAGGTCACGCATCATGGCTAATTTAGGCGTTGTTTCCGAAGCGTTCGCTCGGGGTCGTCCTTAGCTGACTGCACTTTGTGAACTGGCCATGAATATTGGCTCGCAAGGGGAGTGAAAACTCTGCTTTGCGGCTTGATTCAGGCCTCATGTCACCTGCGCTTGTTACAGCTGCAAACTCCACCGTTACGTAGCGAAAGCCCCGTAGGACGGCCTCGCGTCCTGGTGAATTGCGTTGGTCAGGGCCGGTTTTTGACCGTTAGTCCGCTGTCCAGGCCGCTTTTGGCGGCGTTCGCGACTATAGCAGCAATGATTAAGTGCTTCAATTCCATAAAAAATTGTTATCATCCGCGGCATGACGACTACTGCCCCTTCGACCCCAGCCGTACAACTGCTGGAGGTCTCGCCGGAATATGCCGGCCAACGTATTGATAACTTCCTTCTCGCTCGGCTCAAAGGCGTGCCCAAGACCTTGATTTACCGCATTTTGCGCAAGGGCGAAGTGCGAGTGAACAAAGGTCGGATCAAGCCCGAATACAAGCTGCAGGCGGGCGATATCGTGCGCGTGCCGCCGGTTCGCGTGCCTGAGCGCGACGAGCCGGTGCCGCTGGCCCAAGGCCTGCTGCAACGCCTGGAAGCCTCGATTGTGTTCGAGGACAAAGCGCTGATCGTGATCAACAAGCCTTGCGGCATTGCGGTTCATGGCGGCAGCGGCCTGACTTATGGGGTGATCGAAGCCTTTCGTCAGTTGCGTCCCGATTGCAAGGAACTCGAACTGGTTCACCGTCTCGACCGTGATACTTCCGGCCTGTTGATGATCGCCAAGAAACGCAGCATGTTGCGCCACTTGCACACGGCCTTGCGCGGCGACGGCGTCGACAAGCGCTATATGGCGCTGGTCCGTGGTAACTGGGCGGCTTCGATCAAGCAGGTCCGGGCGTCGCTGGGCAAGAGCAATCTGCGTTCCGGCGAGCGTATGGTCGAGGTCGACGAGGAGGAGGGCAAGGAGTCTGTGACCGTGTTCAAGGTCCTGCGCCGCTTCGGCGACTTTGCCACCCTGATCGAGGCCAGGCCGATTACCGGCCGGACCCACCAGATTCGCGTCCATACCTTGCATGCCGGGCATTGCATCGCTGGCGACACCAAGTATGGCGACGAAGGTTTCAGCAAGGAAATTCGCGATTTGGGCGGCAAACGCCTGTTCCTGCACGCCTATCTGCTGACTGTGCCGCTGCCCGATGGTGGCGAGCTGAAATTGCAGGCGCCGGTGGATGAAATGTGGGCCAAGACCGTGGAGCGCCTGAGTGCACCCCTCTGATTACAAACTGCTGATTTTCGATTGGGACGGCACGCTTGCTGACTCCATTGGTCGGATTGTCGAGGCGATGCATGTCGCGTCCGAACGGTCCGGGTTTCAGCTGCGCGATGATTTTGCCGTCAAAGGCATTATCGGTCTGGGTCTGCCTGAGGCCATTCGCACGTTGTACCCCGATATTGGTGATGCCGAGCTGATTGCGTTCCGCCAACACTATGCGGATCACTACATCGCCGCAGAGGCTGTGCCTTCACCGCTGTTCGAGGGTGTGCTCGAGTCGATGGAGGCGTTTCGCGCCGAGGGTTATCATCTGGCTGTGGCCACGGGCAAGGCGCGTCGCGGGCTGGATCGGGTGCTGAAAGCCCATGGCTGGGAAGATTATTTCGATATCACCCGCGCCGCCGACGAAACCGCCAGCAAGCCCCATCCGCTGATGCTTGAGCAGATTCTCGCGCATTGCGAGGTTCGCCCGGAGCAGGCGCTAATGGTGGGCGATTCGTCCTTCGACCTGCAGATGGCGCGTAACGCCGGTATGGATTCGGTGGCAGTCAGTTACGGCGCGCAATCGATCGACGCGCTGAAGCTGTTCGAGCCGCGACTGGCCATTGATCGTTTTTCAGAATTGCATGCCTGGCTGGGTCAGCGGGCTTAACGGGTTTTTGCTGGGGTAGATGTCATGACCGACGAATGGAAAGCGCCCGCCAAGGCGAGCGCAGAGAGCGGTGACGAAAAAAGCTGGAAGCTGCTGGAAACGACTTTGCTGGCCAGTGTCCAGGAGCAGCGCCGGTCTCGTCGCTGGGGTATTTTCTTCAAATTGCTGACCTTTGTGTACCTGTTTGGCGCGTTGATTCTGTTCGCGCCGCTCATGGACATGGAAAAAAGCGCGACCCGCGGTTCCCACTACACGGCGTTGATCGACGTGACCGGCGTGATCGCCGACAAGGAGCCGGCCAGCGCCGACAACATTGTTGGCAGTCTGCGTGCTGCCTTCGAGGACGAGAAGGTCAAGGGTGTGGTCCTGCGCATCAACAGCCCGGGCGGCAGTCCGGTGCAGTCGGGTTATGTGTATGACGAGATCGTCCGTCTGCGCGGCTTGCACCCGGATACCAAGGTGTACGCGGTGATTTCCGATCTTGGCGCTTCCGGTGCTTACTACATCGCCAGCGCGGCGGATCAGATTTACGCCGACAAGGCGAGTCTGGTCGGTTCCATTGGTGTGACGGCGGCCGGTTATGGTTTCGTCGGCACCATGGAGAAGCTTGGCGTCGAGCGTCGGACCTACACGTCCGGCGAGCACAAGTCGTTCCTCGACCCGTTCCAGCCGCAGAAGCCTGAGGAAACTCAGTTCTGGCAGGGTGTTCTGGATACCACGCACCAGCAGTTCATCAACAGCGTGAAGAAGGGCCGTGGCGACCGTCTCAAGGATAAAGAGCATCCAGAGTTATTCTCCGGGCTGGTCTGGAACGGTGAGCAGGCGTTGCCGCTGGGGCTGATCGATGGCCTGGGGAGTGCCAGTTCGGTGGCGCGCGATGTAATTGGCGAGAAGGAACTGGTGGATTTCACCGTTCAGGAATCGCCATTTGATCGTTTCTCGAAAAAGCTCGGTGCCAGCGTGGCTGAGCAACTGGCGATGTGGATGGGCTTCCAGGGGCCTTCGTTGCGTTGATTCTTTGGTTGCACCAGAAAACCGGCCTCAGTGGCCGGTTTTTTGTGTTCAGGGAATTTGCACGCCCTCGGCCAGTAGCATGTCGATCAGGCGAATCAGCGGCAGGCCGATCAGGCTGGTGGCGTCAGGGCCTTCGGTGCTTTGAAACAGGCTCACCCCCAAGCCTTCGGCCTTGAAGCTGCCAGCGCAGTCGTAGGGCTGTTCGGCGTGCAGGTAGCGCTCGATGCGTGCCGGGTCGAGGGTGCGCATGTGCACGGTGAAAGGCACGCAGTCGACCTGGCAGTCGCCGGTCTGGCTGTTGAACAGCGCCAGGCCCGTCAGGAAGGTCACGCTGGCACCGCTGGATGCCAGTAGTTGTTCGCGGGCCTTCTCGAAGGTGTGGGGTTTGCCGATGATTCGATCGCCGAGGACGGCAACCTGGTCGGAGCCGATAATCAGATGAGCAGGATGGCTGCCGGCCAGTGCCCGGGCTTTTTCTTCGGCAAGGCGTTTTACCAGTTCGATGGCCGTCTCGCCGGAGCGATGGCTTTCATCGATATCCGGTGAGCTGCAGGTGAATGGCAGCTGCAAGCGGGCCAGCAATTGCCGGCGATAAACCGAGCTTGAAGCGAGTAATAAAGGCAGCATGCGTATCTCCGGAAGACAGGCGCGAATTCTACCGAGGCTTCCAAGTGACGGACAGGGCTGAATTTCCTTTGACATGGCTGGGTGCATCCCTATAATGCTGCGCCTATGTTGAATGACCCGATTCCACCTCACGTTGACCCGCGCAAATTGGCTGACCGTGGCACCACCCTTCAAGGTGAACTGCTGCTGGCCGATTTGGAGAGACTCTGCGACCCGCTTTCCGATACTGTCGGTACGGTGCAGGCTAAATTCGTTTTTGAACGAGATGAACGTAAGTCTGTGGTAATCCACAGTTTTATCGACACCGAAGTCAAAATGGTTTGCCAGCGTTGTCTTGAGCTGGTCACCCTGCCGATCCATAGCGAATGCAGTTATGCTGTGGTGAAGGAGGGTGCGAATACCCAGTCGTTGCCGAAAGGTTATGACGTGCTGGAACTGGGCGAAGATCCATTGGATCTGCAGTCACTGATCGAGGAGGAGCTTCTGCTCGCCTTGCCCATTGTGCCTGCTCATCATCCGGAAGAATGCCAGCAGCCGGCGGGTCTCGATGAGCCCGAACCGAGCGAGGACGAGGTAACGCGGTCCAACCCGTTCAGTGTATTGGCGCAGTTAAAGCGTGACCCAAACGTTTAGGAGTTAATCAATTATGGCTGTTCAGCAGAACAAAAAATCCCGCTCTGCCCGTGACATGCGTCGTTCGCACGACGCCCTGACGGCAAGCACTCTGTCTGTAGAAAAAACCACCGGTGAAATTCACCTGCGTCACCACGTATCGCCAGAAGGCGTATACCGTGGCCGTAAAGTGATCGACAAGGGCGCTGACGAGTAATCACTTGTCTGCTCAAGTCATCGCGATTGACGCAATGGGCGGGGACTTCGGTCCCCGCAGCATTGTTCAGGCCAGCCTTGCTTGTCTGTCTGCTACGCCCTCGCTGCACCTGACCCTCGTCGGTCAACCCTCTCTTCTTGAAGAATTGCTCTCTGGCCAATCGGCTGTGGATCGCTCGCGCCTGTCGATTGCTCCGGCGTCCGAAGTCATCACCATGGACGAAAAGCCTGCCCAGGCCTTGCGTGGCAAGCCTGACTCGTCGATGCGCGTGGCGCTTGAGTTGTTGCGTGATGGCAAGGTCCAGGCCTGTGTCAGTGCCGGCAATACCGGTGCGCTGATGGCGTTGTCGCGGTTTGTGCTCAAGACGTTGCCCGGCATCGATCGGCCGGCGATGGTGGCGGCGATTCCAACGCAGAAGGGTTATTGCCAGTTGCTCGACCTCGGCGCCAACGTTGATTGCAGTGCCGAGCATTTATTGCAATTTGCGGTGATGGGCTCGGTGGCGGCAGAAACCCTCGGCATTGTTCGCCCACGGGTGGCCTTGCTGAACATCGGCACCGAAGACATCAAGGGTAATCAGCAGGTCAAGCTGGCGGCGACCTTGTTGCAAAGTGCTCGCGGCATCAACTACATCGGCTTTGTCGAAGGTGACGGTTTGTACCGGGGCGAGGCGGACGTGGTGGTGTGTGACGGCTTTGTCGGCAATATCCTGCTCAAGTCCAGCGAAGGCCTGGCGACCATGATTGCCGGGCGCATCGAAGCCTTGTTCAAGAAAAACCTCGCCTCGAAAATGATCGGCGCGCTGGCGCTGCCCCTGATGAAGCGTTTGCAGGCCGATCTGGCGCCTGCGCGACATAACGGCGCAAGCTTCCTGGGTTTGCAGGGGATTGTGGTGAAAAGCCACGGTTCGGCCGGGGTTCAGGGTTTTCAGAGTGCCATTTCCCGTGCGCTGATCGAGATCCAGGAAAACCTTCCGGAACGCATTCACGGCCGTCTGGAGGATTTGTTGCTTTAGGCGTTTTCGTCGGACAATGCTTAAATGTGACCGCTCAGTTCAATTGGCCATCCAACTGTCAGTTTCTTGCGTCCCCCAAGCGGGACGTCAAATTCTCCGACGACAAGATCATTAGGGGCTTGTTACATGTCTGCTTCCCTCGCATTCGTCTTTCCAGGACAGGGTTCGCAGTCCCTCGGCATGCTGGCCGAGTTGGGCGCACAACATCCGGTTGTCCTCGAAACATTCAAAGAAGCTTCCGATGCTCTGGGTTACGACCTGTGGGCACTGACCCAGCAAGGGCCGGAAGAGCAACTCAATCAAACCGATAAAACCCAGCCGGCCATTCTGACTGCCTCGATCGCCTTGTGGCGTCTGTGGCTGGCGGAAGGCGGCGCGCGTCCGGCTTACGTTGCCGGTCACAGTCTGGGCGAGTACAGCGCACTGGTCGCGGCGGGCAGCCTGAGCCTGGGCGCCGCCGTCAAGCTGGTGGAGCGCCGTGGTCAGTTGATGCAGGAAGCGGTTCCGGCCGGGCAGGGCGGCATGGCCGCAATCCTGGGTCTGGAAGATGCTGACGTGTTGGCCGCCTGTGCCGAAGCGGCGCAAGGCGAAGTGGTCAGCGCGGTCAACTTCAACTCCCCGGGCCAGGTCGTGATCGCCGGTGCCAAGGCTGCGGTCGAACGCGCCATCGAAGGCTGCAAGGCTCGTGGTGCCAAGCGTGCCATGCCGTTGCCGGTCAGCGTGCCGTCCCATTGCGAATTGATGCGTCCGGCAGCCGAGCGTTTCGCTGAGTCGATCGCTGCCATTGACTGGCAGGCTCCGCAGATCCCTGTGGTGCAGAACGTCAGCGCCAATGTGCCGGCCGATCTGGAAACCCTCAAGCGCGATCTGCTTGAGCAGCTCTACAAGCCTGTACGCTGGGTAGAGTCGGTCCAGGCGCTGGCCGCCAAGGGCGCGACCCAGCTGGTCGAATGCGGCCCTGGCAAAGTACTCGCCGGCCTGAACAAGCGTTGCGCCGAAGGCGTGTCGACATCCAACCTCAATACCCCAGACGCTTTCGCTGCCGCCCGTGCAGCGCTGGCCTGAATCAGGAGAAACTTGCATGAGTCTGCAAGGTAAAGTTGCACTGGTCACCGGTGCGAGCCGCGGTATCGGCCAGGCCATCGCCCTGGAACTGGGTCGTCAGGGCGCTATTGTTGTCGGTACCGCGACGTCCGCTTCCGGCGCCGAGCGTATTGCCGCTACCCTGAAAGAAAATGGTATTCAAGGCACTGGCCTGGAACTCAATGTCACCAGCGACGAATCCGTTGCTGCGGTGTTGGCAAGCATCACAGCACAGTTCGGTGCGCCGGCGATCCTGGTCAACAATGCCGGTATCACCCGCGATAATCTGATGATGCGCATGAAAGATGACGAATGGCATGACGTCGTCGATACCAACCTGAACAGTCTGTTCCGCCTGTCCAAGGGCGTTTTGCGCGGTATGACCAAAGCCCGTTGGGGACGAATTATCAGTATTGGCTCGGTTGTGGGTGCCATGGGCAACGCAGGCCAAGTAAACTACGCAGCCGCCAAGGCCGGTCTGGAAGGTTTCAGCCGTGCACTGGCGCGTGAAGTCGGTTCGCGTTCGATTACGGTAAACTCGGTGGCCCCAGGGTTCATCGACACCGATATGACCCGCGAACTGCCTGAGGCACAGCGTGAAGCCTTGCAGACGCAGATTCCGCTGGGCCGTCTGGGGCAAGCTCAAGAGATCGCGTCTGTGGTCGCTTTTCTTGCATCCGACGGTGCGGCTTACGTTACTGGGGCTACAATCCCGGTGAACGGCGGGATGTACATGAGTTAAATGTGACGGATTGCTTCAAAAAAATGTCATACGAGCTGTCTAAAATCCGTTATAAAGCTGCAATCTATTTATAGGCAGAGGGTCGTCGGGTTTGAGGAGTGAAGCTTTCAGTTGAAAAACTGAAAAGTCTTTCTATACACTTACCCACTGGCCAGCTGCCTGAATTTGTCCATTAGGAGTGAAAACAAGGTATGAGCACCATCGAAGAGCGCGTCAAGAAAATCGTTGCTGAGCAACTGGGCGTTAAAGAAGAAGAAGTGGTCAACACTGCTTCCTTCGTTGAAGACCTGGGTGCCGACTCCCTTGACACCGTTGAGCTGGTGATGGCTCTGGAAGAGGAATTCGAGACCGAAATCCCTGACGAAGAAGCTGAGAAGATCACTACTGTACAAGCCGCAATCGATTACGTTACTAACCATCAGGCTTAATAGCTTGTAATCGTTGCTTGCTGTCATGGAAAAACCGCACTGCCATCACGGCGTGCGGTTTTTTCTTTAGGCCTGATGCAAAGTCGTCATTTGAAAAAGGAGAGTGCTGTGTCGCGTAGACGCGTCGTAGTCACCGGTATGGGTATGTTGTCGCCACTGGGCACGGATGTGCCAAGCAGTTGGCAGGGCATTCTGGCTGGCCGCAGTGGCATTGGTCTGATCGAACACACCGACCTTTCTGCCTATTCCACCCGTTTTGGCGGCTCGGTAAAGGGCTTCAATGTCGAGGAATACCTGTCGGTCAAGGAAGCTCGAAAGCTCGACCTGTTCATTCAGTACGGTCTGGCCGCAGGTTTTCAGGCTGTACGTAACGCAGGCCTTGAAGTCACCGACGCCAACCGTGAACGCATCGGCGTGGCCATGGGGTCGGGTATTGGCGGTCTGACCAATATCGAAGAAACCAGCCGCACCCTGCATGATTCCGGGCCACGACGGATTTCTCCGTTTTTCGTGCCTGGCTCGATCATCAATATGATTTCCGGTTTTCTGTCCATCCACTTGGGTGCACAGGGACCTAACTACGCCATCGCCACCGCGTGTACCACCGGTACGCACTGCATTGGCATGGCTGCGCGCAACATCATGTACGACGAAGCCGACGTGATGATTGCCGGCGGCGCCGAGATGGCGGCTTGCGGTCTGGGCATGGGTGGCTTCGGTGCTTCCCGTGCGCTGTCGACCCGCAACGACGAGCCAACCCGTGCCAGCCGTCCATGGGACAAGGGCCGTGATGGCTTCGTTTTGTCCGACGGTGCCGGCGCCCTGGTTCTCGAAGAGCTGGAGCACGCCAAGGCGCGCGGCGCGACCATCTATGCCGAGCTGATCGGTTTCGGCACCAGCGGCGATGCCTACCACATGACTTCGCCTCCCGCCGATGGCGCCGGTGCTGCCCGTTGCATCACTAATGCCTTGCGCGACGCCAAGATCAATGGCGATCAGGTCCAGTACATCAACGCCCACGGCACCTCGACCTCGGCCGGCGATCTCGCCGAAGCCTGTGCAATCAAGTCGGTGTTCGGCGATCACGCCTACAAACTGGCCGTCAGTTCGACCAAGTCCATGACCGGTCACTTGCTGGGTGCAGCAGGCGCAGTCGAGGCGATCTTCAGCGTGCTGGCGATCAATAGCCAGGTAGCGCCACCGACCATCAACCTCGATGAACCGGACGAAGGCTGCGATCTCGATTTCGTGCCGCACACCGCGCGCAATATGGATATCGATGTGGTGCTCTCCAACTCCTTCGGATTTGGCGGTACCAACGGCTCGCTGGTGTTCCGCCGGTTCGCTGACTGATGGACAGCTGGGTCGACGGTCAGCCGGCTGACGCTTTGTCGCTGAAGGATCGCGGCCTGGCTTACGGTGATGGTCTGTTCGAGACCATTGCCGTGCGTGGTGGGCAACCCTTGTTGCTGGACCGACATCTGTCGCGTCTGGCCGATGGCTGTTCACGGCTGGCGATCACTGCCGATCACGAGTTGATCCGCAGTGAGCTGCTGGCCTATGCCGCCGCACTGGGTCAAGGTGTGCTCAAGCTCATCCTCACCCGCGGCGACAGTCTGCGTGGTTACGCTCCCGATCCTTCGGCTCAGGCCCGACGTATTCTGCAAGGAAATCCCCCCGCTGCTTATCCTGCCGTTCATGGCGAGCAGGGTGTTCGTCTGTTCCCGTGTGCGACGCGACTGTCCAGGCAACCACTGCTTGCCGGCCTCAAACACCTGAACCGCCTGGAGCAGGTCATAGCCCGTTCCGAATGGCAGGACACCGAGCATGCCGAAGGCTTGATGCTCGACAGGACAGGGCGGGTGATCGAAGGCGTATTCAGTAATCTTTTCCTGGTGCGCGATGGCGTGTTGATCACAGCCGATTTGAAGCGCTGCGGCGTGGCGGGTGTGATGCGTGCCGAATTATTGTTTCAAGCCGAGTCATTGGGGATCCCCACGCAAATCACCGACATTAGCCTCGATCAGCTGCAATGGGCCGATGAAGTCTTTGTCTGCAACAGCGTGTATGGCGTTTGGCCGGTGCGCGCCTATGCTGCGCTGAGCTGGCCGGTTGGGCCGCTCACCCGTAAACTCCAAACCATTGCCCATGCGCTACTGGATGCTTGATACGTGAGACGTAAATTGTTGCTGCTGCTGGAAACCGGATTGGTTCTGGCAGGGCTGTGTCTGGGCGCCTCCGCCTGGAAGATTCATACGGCGCTGAATCAGCCGCTGAACATCACCCAGGAAGAACTGCTGGAAGTGCCTAAAGGCACGACACCCACCCGCACCTTCTATCGACTCGAAGCCGATGGCGTCATCAAGGACGCTTTCTGGTTGCGCGTGTATTGGCGTTTCAATCTGGCCGGACAACCCTTGCACAAGGGCGAATACCGCATGCAGCCCGGCATGACCGTCGAAGGGCTGATCGACCTGTGGAAGCGTGGGGACATCGTTCAATACAGCCTGACTCTGGTCGAAGGCTGGAATTTTCATCAGGTCCGGGCGGCATTGGCCAAGGATGAAAAACTCGAGCAGACCCTCAACGGCTTGAGCGATAGCGAAGTGATGACCAAGCTGGGCCATACCGGGATCTTTCCCGAGGGCCGGTTCTTCCCCGACACTTACCGCTTCGTGCGGGGCATGACCGACGTCGATCTGCTGAAAAAAGCCTACGATCGCCTCGACGAAGTCCTGGCCAGGGAATGGGAGCAGCGCGCTGCTGACTTGCCGTACACCGAACCCTATCAGGCGCTGATCATGGCCTCGCTGGTTGAAAAGGAAACCGGTGTGCCCCAGGAGCGCGGGCAGATTGCAGGCGTGTTCGTGCGACGCATGGCGATGGGCATGCTGCTGCAGACCGATCCGACGGTGATCTACGGCCTGGGTGATCGCTACAGCGGCAAGTTGACCCGCGCCCACCTCAAGGAGGCCACGCCGTACAACACCTATATGATTTCGGGCCTGCCACCCACCCCGATTGCCATGGTCGGCCGCGAAGCGATCCATGCCGCGTTGAACCCGGTGGCAGGCAACAGCCTCTACTTTGTGGCTCGCGGTGACGGCAGCCACGTGTTCTCCGATGATCTGGACGCCCACAATAATGCGGTGCGCGAGTTCCAGCTCAAGCGTCGTGCCGATTATCGGTCCAGTCCGGCACCGGTCTCCGCACCAGAAACTCCGAGTGCCGACACACCGGGTGCCGAAGCGCCGATTCCGGCCGCTTCGCCCAATCCCGATCCCGAAGCTTTGCCAGAAGTAGCGCCACAAGACGCGCCGCAAGAACCCGCTCCGGCGCCCGAACCCGTGCCCGAGCCGGACACACCGGCTCCGCAAAGCCCGCAATGACTCTGATTAAGGACTGCCCGTGACTGGCTTGTTTATTACCCTGGAAGGCCCGGAAGGCGCCGGCAAGAGCACCAACCGCGAATACCTGGCCGAGCGCCTGCGCGCCGCCGGTATCGAGGTGGTGTTGACCCGCGAGCCGGGTGGTACGCCCTTGGCCGAGCGGATCCGCGAGGTGCTGTTGGCGCCGGTTGATGAAGTCATGAACCCTGACACCGAGCTGCTGCTGGTGTTCGCCGCGCGCGCCCAGCATCTGGCCGAGGTGATTCGCCCGGCGCTGGCCCGCGGCGCGGTAGTCTTGTGTGATCGCTTTACCGATTCGACCTACGCCTATCAGGGCGGTGGTCGTGGTTTGTCGCTGGAGCGTATCGCGGCCCTCGAAACCTTTGTGCAGGGCGATTTGCGCCCGGATCTGACGCTGATCTTCGATTTGCCGGTGGAAGTGGGCCTGGCCCGCGCCAGCGCTCGCGGTCGCCTGGATCGTTTTGAACTCGAAGGCCGAACCTTTTTTGATGCCGTGCGCAGTGCGTTCCTCAAGCGCGCTGAAGCTGACCCGGCGCGTTATGTGCGGGTCGATGCCGCTCAGCCGCTGGCACAGGTTCAGCAGTCGCTGGACGCCTTGCTGCCACGCCTGCTGGAGTTGGCCCGTGGCTGAAGCCTATCCGTGGCAGGACAGCCTCTGGCAGCAGTTGGCCGGTCGCAAGCAACATGCGCACGCCTATCTGCTGCATGGCCCGGCCGGGATTGGCAAGCGCGCGCTGGCGGAACGGTTGATGGCCAGTTTGCTGTGCCAGCGTCCGACCGCGCAGGATGCCTGCGGTGAATGCAAGTCCTGCCTGCTGCTCAAGGCCGGCAGCCACCCCGACAATTACATCCTGGAACCCGAAGAGGCCGACAAGGCGATCAAGGTCGATCAGGTGCGCAATCTGGTCAGTTTCGTGGTCCAGACCGCCCAAATGGGCGGGCGCAAGGTGGTGTTGATCGAGCCGGTCGAGTCGATGAACATCAACGCCGCGAACGCCTTGCTCAAAAGTCTTGAGGAACCGTCCGGCGACACCGTTTTGCTGTTGGTCAGCCACCAGACCAGTCGTCTGCTGCCGACCATCAAGAGCCGCTGCGTACAGCAGGCTTGTCCGCTGCCGAGCGAAGCGATGAGTCTTGCCTGGCTGGCCAAGGCCCTGCCGGACAGCTCGGAAGAAGAGCGTATCGAACTGCTGACCCTGGCGGCCGGCTCCCCGCTGGCGGCGGTCAAGTTGCAGGCCCAAGGCGTGCGCGAACAGCGAGCTCTGGTGGTCGAAGGCGTGAAGAAGCTGCTCAAGCAGCAGCAATCGCCGACGCAATTGGCCGAAGAATGGAAAACCGTCCCGCAGTTGCTGTTGTTCGACTGGTTCTGCGACTGGTCGAGTCTGATCCTGCGCTATCAATTGACCCAGGATGAGCAGGGGCTGGGGTTGGCGGACATGCGCAAGGTCATTCAATACCTGGCGCAGAAAACCGCTCAGGATAAAGTCTTGAATATCCAGGACTGGATTCTCGCCCAGCGTCAGAAGGTCATGAGCAAAGCTAACCTCAATCCGGCCTTGTTGCTGGAGGCACTGCTGGTGCAATGGGCATCCTTGCCTACCCAGAAGTGATCGTCTGTGCCTAGACTCTGATCATCAGCAATGGAGGTCAGCATGAATGAAGCCGTCAATCCGGGGCCGCGCAACGGCATTTTGTCCCTGACCATCAAGGACAAGTCCGTGCTTTACGCGGCCTACATGCCGTTCATCAAGAATGGTGGCCTGTTTATCCCGACCAACAAGAGCTACAAGTTGGGCGACGAGGTGTTCATGCTGCTGAACCTGATGGATGAGATCGATAAGATCCCGGTAGCCGGCAAGGTTGCCTGGATTACGCCCAACGGTGCGCAGGGCAATCGGGCTGCCGGGGTCGGCGTACAATTCAACGACGGCGACAACACCGCGCGCAGCCGAATCGAAACCCATCTGGCCGGAGCCCTGAAGTCCGACCGTCCCACTCATACGATGTAAGTTGCAGCCCTTTTATGCTCGTAGATTCCCATTGTCACCTCGATCGTCTTGACCTCGCCGCCCACGACGGCTCCCTGGATGCCGCGCTTGATGCGGCCCGGCAGCGCGGGGTAGGGCACTTTTTATGTATCGGCGTCAGCGTTGAAAATGCCGCGGATGTCAAAGCCCTGGCCGAACGTTATGGCGACGTCGACTGTTCAGTGGGCGTGCATCCTCTGGATGTACAGCCGGGTGCCGCTCCGGCGCTGGATTGGTTGTTGCGTGAGCTCAATCACCCCCGTGTCGTGGCCATCGGTGAAACCGGCCTGGATTATCACTACGAGCCGGAAGCGGCAGAGTTGCAGCAGGCATCGTTTCGCTTGCACCTGCAGGCCGCCCAGCAAACAGGCAAACCGGTGATCATCCACACCCGTGGCGCCCGTGCCGATACGTTGAGTTTGCTGCGCGAGGCTGCGTTGCCTCAGGCGGGCGTGTTGCATTGCTTCACGGAAGACTGGGACATGGCCAAGGCTGCGCTGGACATGGGCTATTACATTTCCCTGTCTGGCATTGTCACTTTTCGCAATGCCGATGCGCTGCGTGACGTCGCCAGCAAAGTGCCAGCTGATCGATTGCTGGTAGAAACCGACTCGCCGTACCTGGCTCCGATCCCTTATCGCGGCAAACCCAACCTGCCGCAGTACGTGCGCGAGGTGGCGGAGTTTCTGGCAATGTTGCGGGGTGAGGCTTACGAGCGATTTGCCGAGCAGACCACTGAAAACTTCAAGCGCCTGTTTCCGCTGGCGCATGTGAAGGGCTGAATCGCAGGCAAAAAAAACCCGGGTTCTGGGGGGTGAATCCGGGTTAAGACCATTAGGAGTAAAACAAAGGCACGCGGTCCGTTGGTACCTATATCGACGCGACACTTGGGGGAGATGCCCCGCCGACAGTTCAAGTATTGATCAGTATTGCGCCGAGTCCAGTTTACCGGTCCCGGTTTTTAAACAATTTTGGAATACGGGCGCTTCGGAAGTGTTCTCATCAACAGGCGACCCTGTGTGAAATCATCAAGAAACACAGATATGGTCGGATGATCCGTGCATTTTGGCGCAAGTTAGGCATAATACGCGGCTTCGAATTTTGACCCCTACAGACCTTTTCTTATGCATAAAGAACCTCGTAAGGTCCGTGAGTTTCGTCGCCGCGAGCAAGAAATTCTCGATACCGCGCTCAAGCTGTTCCTCGACCAAGGTGAAGACAGTGTCACCGTCGAGATGATTGCTGATGCCGTCGGTATCGGCAAAGGCACGATCTACAAGCATTTCAAATCCAAGGCGGAGATCTATCTGCGCCTGATGCTCGACTACGAGCGTGATCTGAACGAGCTGTTGCATTCGGCTGATGTCGACAAGGACAAGGAAGCCCTGTCCCGGGCCTACTTCGAATTCCGCATGCGCGATCCGCAACGCTATCGCTTGTTCGATCGGCTGGAAGAGAAGGTGGTCAAGGGCAACCAGGTGCCGGAGATGGTCGAGGAACTGCACAAGATCCGCGCCTCGAACTTCGAACGCCTGACCTTGCTGATCAAGGGCCGGATCAGCGAAGGCAAGCTTGAAGACGTGCCGCCTTACTTCCATTACTGCGCGTCCTGGGCGCTGGTGCACGGTGCCGTGGCGCTGTATCACTCGCCGTTCTGGAGCAATGTGCTGGAAGATCAGGAAGGTTTCTTCCAGTTCCTGATGGATATCGGCGTGCGTATGGGCAACAAGCGCAAGCGCGATACCGACACTCCGAGTAGCTGAACCATTCAGTTGCCTTATTGCGCCATGATTTCTCTATATGGCGCAGTACCTCAGGAATATACTCAGGCATGGGACTTGCTAAAACTTGATTTGTGAGTCAAGTTTTACGCGTTCAAATTCCTTTCGCCGGAGTGCTCCATGATCGTTGACCGTCAAGGCAGGCGTTTCCGCAATCTGCGGATCAGCCTGACCTCAGCCTGCAATTACGCGTGTACCTACTGCGTGCCCAACGGCAAGCGGCTGGTGGCTGCACAGGACGAATTGTCGGCCGACGCCATGGCGCGCGGTGTGGCGTACCTGATCGAAGCGGCGGGCATCGAGCGCTTGCGCATCACCGGTGGCGAGCCGCTGGTCAGCCCCAAGCTCGAAGCCTTCATGACGGCCGTCGGCAAGATGGGCCTGGAAGACATCAGCCTGACTACCAATGGTCAGCTGCTGGCGAAGAAGCTGCCGTTGCTGGTAGACGCCGGCATCCGTCGCATCAACGTTTCCCTCGATACCCTGGATGCCAGCGCGTTCCGCAGCATTGCCCGTGGCGGCGACCTGGCGACCGTGCTCGACGGGATGGATCAGGCAAAGGCCGCCGGCCTTAAAATCAAGGTCAACATGGTGCCCCTGCGCGGCCAGAACCTTGATCAAGTGATGCCTCTGCTCGATTACTGCCTGGAGCGTGGCTATGAATTGCGCTTCATCGAGCTGATGCGCATGGGTCATCTGGCCAGCGACAACAACGCTTTCCTGCAACAGTTCGTCAGCCTTCAGCAGTTGCTGAGCCTGATTGGCGAGCGTTACGAGTATTTGCAGGCCGATGCACCCGTAGACGCGACTGCCGTGCGTTACCAAATACCGGGGCTGGGGCACTTCGGTGTGATCGCCAATGAAAGCGTTCCCTTCTGCCGGACTTGTTCACGCCTGCGCCTGTCGTCCACCGGCTGGCTGCATGGCTGTTTATCGTCGAGCAATCGCCACTATGTCGGCGATCTGCTCGACAAGCCGCGCCATCAGGCATTGCCGGCGTTGCAGCGACTTCTGGTGAAAGCCTTGGGGGACAAGCAGGAAGTGGCGTTCTCGGGGGGGGCGACCATCATGAAGATTATTGGCGGCTGATCGGGCCTCATTGTCCGAACGCCGCTCCGAGCCTGCTCGCGATTGCTATCTATAAGGCCACAACATCCTTGAGCTGGCGCGGAAGCTGCATCCAATGGCCATTCGCCGGTTTTCCGTCACCGGCCTCTGGAGGGTAGGATGCGTAGCCTGGTTTTGCTGCTGGCCGTTTTGGCGCTTGGTGGCTGCATGAATGTCAGCGATATGGCTGAAGGAACTCGCTACCACATGAGCGATGCAGGGCTGCTGGATCACAGCGACAGTCGTCGGGTGAATAACCTGCGCATTCAGCCGGACTCATTCATCTACATCGCCCAAGGTGCCTTCGCGCCGCCGGGCAGTGCTTATCCGCGACCTAACGTGGTCGCTGAAGAAGCCTTCAACGGCTTTATCGAATATTTCCCGATGGTCCGCCGCGCGCGCGCGCCCGAAGGTCTCGACCAGGCCATGGGTGAAGCCCGCGCCGCCGGTGCCCATTACCTGCTTTACACACGGTTCGCCAAGGCGGATGACCGAATCGGTAACTCGGACGAATGGCTCGATCAGGAATACGTGGATCGCTTGGGCATCGACAGCGGCGTGATTCAGATCATGTTGATCGAGACCAGCACCCAGTATTTGATTGATACTGCACGTATCAAGAGTCGTGGCGGTTTACTGACGTTCCACGATAACAAGCCACAAGACCTGATCGGCCCGCCGCTTGAGCAATACGCGCGCAGCCTGATTGGTCTCAGCGACCAGTAATCCAAGGAGAACGCCATGAGTGGCCCGCAAAAAGCCAACGACTTGTTGGGGCAAATCCCCAAAACCAAAGGCTTGCCGCCGGTCCACCTGTGGAACCCTGATTTCTGTGGCGACATCGACATGCGCATCGCCCGCGACGGCACCTGGTATTACCTGGGGACGCCGATCGGGCGCAAGCCGATGGTCAAATTGTTTTCCACCATCATTCGCCGCGATGGCGATGACTATTTTCTGATCACTCCGGTCGAGAAAGTGGGCATCAAGGTCGATGATGCGCCGTTTGTGGCGATTGCCGTGGACGTGGAAGGCGAGGGCGAAGCCCAGCTTCTGCGCTTCACCACCAACGTCGACGAGACCACGGACGCCGGCACCGAACACCCGATTCGCGTGGTGATCGACCCGGTCACGCAAGAGCCAGCACCCTACGTGCATGTGCGCACCAACCTCGAAGCCCTGATCCATCGTAATGTGTTCTACCAACTGGTGGAGTTGGCCGTGACACGTGAGATCGACGGGCAACGTTGGCTGGGTGTATGGAGCGGCGGTGAATTCTTCCCCATCGGCCTTGAGCCTTAACGCATAGCACTGTGGGGGCGGGCTTGCTCGCGATGAGGCCATAACATCAACCTAGATGTTACCTGTTACGCCGCCATCGCGAGCAGGCTCGCTCCCACATTGGATGTGTGAGTCATCCAAAAAATCAAATTGACACCCAATCATATGATGATTAGCGTGGACACCCATCGCGAACGGCTTTGTGCCGCTCCTGCATCGAGGTGTCCATGTCCAGCAGTTTTCATGCGTCGACCGTCGATTGGCTGGGTTGCTGGATAGCCGCCGGCCAGGTCAAGCCGGGTGAAACCATCAAGGTCGAAGCCGACCTGGGTGAGCAGTTGGGTGTCAGTCGCACGGTCATCCGCGAAGCCATCAAAACCCTGGTCGCCAAAGGCATGCTCGAAGTCGGGCCAAAGGTCGGTACACGGGTATTGCCGGTGCGACGCTGGAACCTCTTCGACCCACAAGTAGTGGGTTGGCTTTCGCGCAGCGGCTTGCCGGAAAACTTCGTCGACGACTTGCTCGATCTGCGCCGCACCATCGAACCGATGGCCGTGCGCTGGGCCTGTGAGCGCGCGACGGTCGAACAGGTCCAGGCGATCCAGCAGGCCTATAACGCGTTGGAACGGGCGGTGGACAGCGGCGTCGATTACAACCGCGCCGACCAGGTCTTCCACGAGTGCATACTCGCCGCCAGCCACAACCAGTTCATCGAACAAATGGTCCCGGCCCTTGGTGCGTTGTTGGCGGTGTCGTTCGAAGTGTCCGCCGCCGACCCGGACGAATTGCGCCGCACGCTGCCGATTCACAAAGACATGGCCGACGCCATCGCCGCACGGGATGCCGCGCGGGGTGTCTGGGCCTGCATGACCCTGATCGATAACGCGGACCTGGCGATCAAACGCTTTTATCCAAAAGTCATGGCCGACAAAAAAGCCGGCTGAGAGGCTTGCGCCACATACAAAAACAACAGGAGGTTTCATGACGTGGAATGCGGTTACCGGACACCGTGCGCAACTCGGTGAAGGTCCGTTCTGGGATGTGCCGACCCAGGCGCTGTATTGGGTGGACATCGCCGGCAAGCAAGCCCTGCGGCTGATCGGCGCCAACGTGCAAATCTGGAAAATGCCGGAACATGTGTCCGCGTTCATCCCCTGTGAAAGCGGCGATGCGCTCGTGACGTTGAGCAGCGGCGTCTATCGGCTGGACCTTGATTCACCGGGGCTTGAGCCGCGCCTGACCTTGCTCTGCGTCGCCGACCCGCAACCCGGCAACCGCGCCAACGAAGCCCGCTGCGATGCACAGGGTTGGCTCTGGCTTGGCACCATGCAGAACAACATCGGTGAAAATGGCGAAGACCTGCCCATTGTGCGTCGCTCCGGCGGCCTGTTTCGCATCGACCGCGACGCCCGGGTCACGCCGCTGCTTCGCGGCTTGGGCATTCCCAACACGTTGCTGTGGAGCGAGGACGAGACCACGCTGTTTTTCGCCGACAGCATGGACAAAACCTTGTACCGCCATTTCGTCCACACCGATGGCAACCTGGACACCGCGTATGTCTGGTTCGGTCCCCACGCTCGGGGCGGCCCCGATGGCTCGGCGATGGATGCCGAGGGTTTCATCTGGAACGCCCGCTGGGACGGTAGCTGCCTGATCAGGCTAACCCCGGATGGCTATGTCGACCGCGTGATCGAATTGCCGGTCAGCCGCCCCACCAGTTGCGTGTTCGGCGGCGAAGACTTGAAAACCCTGTACATCACCAGCGCCGCGAGCCCGCTCAACCACCCGCTGGACGGCGCGCTGCTGTCGATTCGCGTCGATGTACCCGGAAAAACCTGCACCCGCTTTGCTGGATAAAATCCCAAAATATGGGATGTAAAATTATATATTGAGATTATTTGGTGGTCGGGTTTATAGTCGGCCACCAGTTACACGCACTCACACTTAAAAAAACAAAACAGGTGAAGTGATGCAGCGATTTTCCAAAAGGACTTTTGACCGGACATCGACAGATGCCCGGCTTTTGTCGTCCCTGAAAAAAGGGGGCTTGATCCATGGCTGAGCCTCTTTCCTTGCCAGCCGTGCCCGAACCGCCCAAAGGCGAGCGCCTGAAAAACAAGGTCGTGCTGCTGACCGGCGCTGCGCAGGGAATCGGCGAGGCCATCGTCGCCACGTTCGCGTCGCAGCAGGCCAAACTGATCATCAGTGATATTCAGGCCGAAAAAGTCGAGAAAGTCGCGGCGCACTGGCGGGACAAAGGCTTCGATGTCCAGGCCATCAAGGCTGACGTCTCCCGGCAGCAAGATCTGCACGCGATGGCCAGGTTGGCCGTCGAGCGTCACGGCCGGATCGACGTATTGGTCAACTGTGCTGGGGTCAACGTATTCCGCGATCCACTGGAAATGACCGAAGAAGACTGGCATCGCTGCTTCGCCATCGACCTCGACGGCGCGTGGTATGGCTGCAAAGCCGTGCTGCCGCAAATGATCGAGCAGGGCATCGGCAGCATCATCAACATCGCTTCGACCCATTCCACCCACATCATCCCGGGCTGCTTTCCGTACCCGGTGGCCAAGCACGGCTTGCTCGGGCTGACCCGCGCGCTGGGCATCGAATACGCGCCAAAGGGCATTCGCGTGAATGCGATCGCGCCGGGCTACATCGAAACCCAATTGAACGTCGATTACTGGAACGGTTTTGCCGACCCCCAGGCCGAACGTCAGAGGGCATTCGACCTGCATCCGCCGCGTCGTATCGGGCAACCGATGGAAGTGGCCATGACGGCCGTCTTCCTGGCCAGCGATGAAGCACCGTTCATCAATGCTTCATGCATCACCATCGATGGTGGACGCTCGGTCATGTATCACGACTGAGCAAAACGGCTTTCAGACGCGGAGTTCCGTCTGAAATCCAATCATCATACGATATGACTATTTGCAGTACCGGCTTTCAAAATAACGCTCAAAAAAAATAACAAGGAGTCAGCTATGAATCGTCGTCGTGGGATCCGTTCCCTGTGCTGTGCCGCTTTGGCGGTCACTGCGGTCAGCTTGAGCAGCACGCTGCTGGCGGCCGAGGAAGTGAAAATCGGCTTCCTGGTCAAGCAGGCGGAAGAGCCCTGGTTCCAGACCGAATGGGCATTCGCCGAAAAGGCCGGGAAAGACAAGGGCTTCACTGTCATCAAGATCGCCGTGCCTGACGGCGAGAAAACCCTCTCGGCCATCGATAGCCTTGCAGCCAATGGTGCCAAGGGCTTCGTGATCTGCCCGCCGGACGTCTCCCTTGGTCCGGCCATCATGGCCAAGGCCAAGCTCAATGGTATGAAAGTCATCGCTGTCGATGACCGTTTCGTCGATGCCAATGGCAAGTTCATGGAAGACGTTCCTTACCTCGGCATGGCCGCATTCGAAGTCGGCCAGAAGCAGGGCGCGGCAATGGCCACCGAAGCGAAAAAACGCGGCTGGGACTGGAAAGAAACCTATGCGGTGATCAACACCTTCAATGAACTCGACACCGGCAAGAAGCGCACCGACGGTTCGGTCAAAGCCCTGGAAGATGCCGGAATGCCGAAAGACCACATCCTGTTCTCGGCGCTGAAAACCCTCGACGTACCGGGCAGCATGGACGCCACCAACTCGGCTCTGGTGAAACTGCCGGGCGCGGCGAAAAACCTGATCATCGGCGGCATGAACGACAACACCGTATTGGGCGGCGTGCGCGCCACCGAAAGCGCCGGTTTCGCTGCTGCCAACGTGATCGGCATCGGCATCAACGGTACCGACGCCATCGGCGAACTGAAGAAAGCCAACAGCGGTTTCTTCGGCTCGATGCTGCCGAGCCCGCACATCGAAGGCTACAACACCGCGAGCATGATGTTCGAGTGGGTCACCACCGGCAAAGAACCACCGAAGTACACCGCGATGGACGACGTGACGCTGATCACTCGCGAGAACTTCAAGCAGGAACTGGAAAAGATCGGCCTGTGGAACTGAGGGCTGGTTGATTTCATCGGCGGCCCTGGCGACGGGGCCGCCTGATCTGTGTGATGAGGTGGTTTTATGCACGCGCAAGTACAGACACATGAGCACAGCGTCGGCGGCAGCCTGCGCTTCAACGGGATCGGCAAGACGTTTCCCGGGGTGAAGGCGCTGGATGGCATCAGTTTCGTCGCTCATCCGGGGCAGGTTCACGCCTTGATGGGCGAGAACGGTGCCGGCAAATCGACCCTGCTGAAAATCCTCGGCGGTGCTTACACGCCGAGCAGCGGCGACCTGCAGATCGGCGAGCAGACGATGGTCTTCAAGTCCACCGCCGACAGCATCGCCAGTCGGGTGGCGGTGATCCATCAAGAGCTGCATCTGGTCCCGGAAATGACCGTGGCGGAGAACCTGTTCCTCGGTCATCTGCCGGCCAGTTTCGGCCTGATCAATCGAGGCGCGCTGCGCCAGCAAGCGTTGGCCTGCCTCAAAGGCCTGGCCGATGAAATCGACCCGCAAGAGAAAGTCGGGCGCCTGTCCCTCGGTCAGCGACAGCTGGTGGAGATTGCGAAGGCGTTGTCCCGTGGCGCGCATGTGATTGCCTTCGACGAACCCACCAGCAGCCTGTCGGCGCGGGAAATCGATCGCTTGATGGCGATCATCGGGCGTCTGCGTGACGAAGGCAAAGTGGTGCTTTACGTGTCCCATCGCATGGAAGAAGTGTTCCGCATCTGCAACGCGGTGACGGTGTTCAAGGACGGCCGCTACGTGCGCACGTTCGAGGACATGAGCGAACTGACCCACGACCAGTTGGTGACGTGCATGGTCGGGCGCGACATTCAGGATATCTACGATTACCGCAGCCGCCAGCGGGGCGCCGTGGCGCTCAAGGTTGACGGTTTGCTCGGGCCGGGACTGCGTGAACCGGTGAGTTTCGAGGTGCACAAGGGCGAGATTCTCGGGCTGTTCGGCCTGGTGGGCGCGGGGCGTACCGAGCTGTTCCGGATACTCAGCGGGCTGACGCGCAACACCGCCGGACGCCTGGAGCTTCGTGGTCATGAGGTGAAACTGCGTTCCCCCCGTGATGCCATCGCGGCCGGGATTCTGCTGTGTCCCGAAGATCGCAAGAAGGAGGGCATCCTGCCGCTCGCCAGCGTCGCCGAGAACATCAACATCAGCGCGCGCGGCGCCCATTCCACGTTCGGTTGCCTGTTGCGCGGCTTGTGGGAAAAGGGCAACGCCGACAAGCAGATCAAGGCACTGAAAGTGAAGACGCCCAGCGCCGAGCAGAAAATCATGTACCTGTCCGGCGGCAATCAGCAGAAGGCCATTCTCGGCCGCTGGCTGTCGATGCCGATGAAAGTCCTGTTGCTCGATGAACCGACGCGCGGCATCGATATCGGCGCGAAAGCCGAGATCTACCAGATCATCCATAACCTGGCTGCCAGCGGCATCGCGGTGATCGTGGTGTCCAGCGACCTGATGGAAGTGATGGGTATTTCCGACCGCATCCTGGTGCTCTGCGAAGGCGCGATGCGCGGCGAGTTGTCTCGCGCAGAGGCCAATGAATCCAACCTGCTGCAACTGGCTTTGCCGCGCCAACGTGCTGACGGCGTGGCGAACTGAGAGGTGACTATGACCATCCAAAACAACGCTCTGCCCACTGCACGCAAACCTCTGGACCTGCGGCGCTTTCTCGACGACTGGGTGATGCTGCTGGCGGCGGTCGGGATCTTCGTGCTGTGCACGCTGCTGATCGACAACTTCCTGTCGCCGCTGAACATGCGCGGCCTGGGCCTGGCGATTTCGACAACGGGCATCGCGGCCTGCACCATGCTGTATTGCCTGGCGTCCGGGCATTTCGATTTGTCGGTGGGCTCGGTGATTGCCTGTGCCGGCGTGGTCGCGGCGGTGGTGATGCGCGACACCGACAGTGTGTTTCTCGGCGTGAGTGCGGCGCTGGTGATGGGGCTGATTGTCGGGCTGATCAACGGCATCGTCATCGCCAAGCTGCGGGTCAACGCGTTGATCACCACCCTGGCGACCATGCAGATCGTTCGTGGCCTGGCTTACATTTTTGCCAATGGCAAAGCGGTCGGCGTGTCGCAGGAGTCGTTCTTCGTCTTTGGTAACGGCCAGTTGTTTGGCGTGCCGGTGCCGATCCTGATCACCATCGTGTGCTTCCTGTTTTTCGGCTGGCTGTTGAATTACACCACCTACGGGCGCAATACCATGGCCATCGGCGGCAACCAGGAAGCGGCGTTGCTGGCCGGGGTGAACGTTGACCGGACCAAGATCATCATCTTTGCCGTGCACGGTGTGATTGGCGCGTTGGCCGGGGTGATTCTGGCGTCGCGGATGACCTCCGGGCAGCCGATGATTGGCCAAGGGTTTGAGTTGACGGTGATCTCGGCGTGCGTGCTGGGCGGGGTGTCGTTGAGCGGCGGGATCGGCATGATCCGGCATGTGATTGCCGGGGTGTTGATTCTGGCGATCATTGAGAATGCGATGAACCTGAAGAACATCGACACGTTCTATCAATACGTGATTCGCGGTTCGATCTTGCTGTTGGCCGTCGTGATTGATCGTCTCAAACAACGTTAACTTCGCTTTGTGGCGAGGGAGCTTGCTCCCGCTGGGCTGCGCAGCGGCCCCAAAATCACTGTTTTGATTCAGGATTTTGCGAGTGCTGCGCACTCGAGCGGGAGCAAGCTCCCCGCCACAGTGATTACTCCTTCCGTCACCTCCCTTAAAAAGTCCTTGCCCGCACCATCGCGTTTCGGTTATCACTTTGTACATGATTAGACAGGTACGATTTGACAAGAAACAACGGGTGGTCGACGAACTCATCCGGCGGATTGAAAGCGGCCTCATGGAGGACGGCTTTCTGTTGCCGGGCGAGCATCAATTGGCTCAAGAATTCAAAGTCAGCCGCGGCACGCTGCGTGAGGCCCTTGCCGAGTTGAAACGACGCAACTACATCGCGACCCAAAGCGGCGTCGGCTCCATCGTCACCTTCGACGGTGTGGTGCTCGATCAACGCAGCGGCTGGGCGCAAGCGCTCGCCGACAGCGGGGCGCTGATCAATACCGAAGTGCTGCGGCTGGAGGCCGTCACGCGGCCTGATTTGCTGCCGCGCTTCGGCACCGACCAATTCATCACCCTCGACCGGCGCCGTCGCTCCACCGATGGCAAGCTGGTGTCCCTCGAACGCTCATTGATGCCCGCCACCGGAGGCCTGGAAAGCCTGCCGCGGGTCGGCCTCATCGACAATTCCCTGACCATCACCCTGGCCGCCTACGGCTACATCGGTGAACGCGGCGATCAATGGATCGGCGCAGAACCCTTGAACGCCGAAGACGCCGCGTTGCTCGGTCGTCCGGTGGGCACCGTCTTCCTCAAAGCCTTGCGCACCACCTACGACCGGCAAAACCGGTTCATGGAACAGGTCGAAAGCTTGCTCGACCCGGTGCATTTTCGTCTGCACCTGCAGTTTGGAGAGTCGAAATGACCGCGCTCGACCGTGCGCTCGGCGCGTTCTACGGACTGGCCCTGGGCGATGCGCTGGGCATGCCGACGCAATCCCTGAGCCGCGCCGAGATCTCGGCGCGCTTCGGTGCGATCACTGATCTGCAAGACGCCGGCCCCGATCAGCCGATTGCCGCCAACATGCCCAAGGGCTCGATCACCGACGACACCGAACAGGCGATTCTGGTCGGTCAATTGTTGGTGGCCGGTGAGGGCCGGATCGAACCGGCCGTGCTCGCTCAGCGGCTGATCGAATGGGAGGCCGGGATGCAGGCCAAGGGTTCTCAAGACTTACTCGGCCCTTCGACCAAGCGCGCAATCGAAATGATCCTGGCCGGCCACTCGCCGGAAGAAGCGGGGCGCTACGGCACCACCAACGGCGCGGCGATGCGCATCACGCCGGTCGGTATCGCCACGGATGTCGCCCAGCCTGAACGTTTTATAAGCGCCGTCGTGCAGGCCTGCCAGGTCACCCACAACACCACGCTGGGAATTTCCAGTGCGGCGGCGGTGGCGGCAGTGGTTTCGGCCGGCATCAACGGCATGGACCTGGGCGAGGCGTTGAACCTCGGTCAGCAGATCGCCCAACAAGCCGAAAGTCATGGCCACTGGGTGGCGGGCGGACGGATTGCCTCGCGCATCAGCTGGGCGCGGACCATCAGCGTCGACAGTGACAAAGCGTTGCTGGCGGATTTGCTGTACGACGTGATCGGCACGTCGGTGGCTTCGCAGGAATCGGTCGTGGTCTCGTTTGCCCTGGCGCAACAAGTGGCCGTTGGTGAAATGAACGCCTTCGAAGCGCTGTGCATGGCCGCGAGCCTGGGCGGTGACACCGATACCATCGCGGCGATACTGGGCGCGATGCTCGGGGCCTGCCTGGGGCTTGGGAGTTGGCCGGTGGCGATGATCGAACAGGTCAAAGCCGTTAATGATCTGGAGCTGGAACCTTTGGTAAAAGGGCTTCTGGCCTTGCGCTGACTGACCTGGCCTCTTCGCGAGCAGGCTCGCTCCCACAGGTACCGTGCGGCTTGCATTATCCCTGTGGGAGCGAGCCTGCTCGCGATGGGCGCACCGCCTATTCGAATTGATAACCCCGCAATGGAAAGCACGAATACGGCCAGGATCGCCGGGATGTAGTTTCGTCTTCCGTCATTGCCCACAACCACAACAAAGGCAACAGGAGCATTTTCATGAGTTCATCGAACGCCGGGCAAAGCGCCGGGCAACTGGAAACCCGCGGCATCGAACCGGTGCCGGAAGCGGAGTGCAACGGTCACCCGCTGCAACTGTTCTGGGTCTGGTTCGCGGCTAACATTTCCATTCTCGGCCTGCCGCTGGGTGCCACGCTGGTGGCGTTTCGCGGGTTGGCGATCTGGCAGGCGATCATCGTTGCGATCCTCGGCGCCGCCGGTTCTTTCGCGGTGGTCGGGATCATCTCCATCGCCGGTCGTCGTGGTCGTGCACCGAGCCTGACGCTGTCGCGCGCCATCTTCGGGGTGCGCGGCAACATCGGCCCGACCCTGGTTTCGCTGATGTCGCGGCTGGGCTGGGAAACCGTCAACACCACCACCGCCGCCTTCGTGCTGCTGTCGCTGTGCTCAATCCTGTTCGGTTCGCCGGTGGAGGCCAAAAGCGCACCGGTGTTGACCCTGGTCTTCATCGCGATTTTCGTGCTGCTGACTTTGTCGGTTTCCGGCCTTGGTCACGCTACTTTGCTGGTGATCCAGAAGTGGGCGACTTATGTGTTCGGTGCGCTGAACATTCTGGTCGGCGGCTTCCTCTGCGCCACCATCGACTGGAGCGCGGTGTTCAACGCCACGCCTGCACCTTTGAGCGCGATGATCATCGGCATCGGCACCATGGCCGCCGGCACCGGGATCGGCTGGGCCAATGCCGGTGCCGACATGTCGCGCTATCAGCATCGCAGCGTCAAAGCCGTGCGCCTGGTCGCGTCGGCGGCCTTTGGTGCGGGGATTCCGCTGGTGCTGCTGATTACCCTCGGCGGCCTGCTGTCGGTGGGCAACAACGACCTGGCCTCGGCCACCGATCCGATCATCGCGATCCGCGACATGCTGCCAACCTGGATGGCCGTGCCGTACCTGATCACCGCGTTCGGCGGGCTGCTGCTGTCGAACAACCTGTCGGTGTATTCCGCCGGATTGACCACGCTGACCCTCGGCCTCAAGGTCAAGCGCGTCTACGCCGTGGTGGTCGACATCGTCGCGATCTTCGCCGGTTCGATCTACTTCATGCTGATCGCCGACAGTTTCTACGGCCCGTTCATTACCTTCATTTCGCTGCTGGCGGTGCCGATCACGGCGTGGGTCGGGATCTTCGTCGTTGACCTGATACATCGTCATTACTACAGCCCCAAAGATTTGCTGGACGTCAGCCCGAGCAGTGCCTACTGGTACAACGGCGGTATCGAATGGCGCGCGTTTGGCGCGTGGGCGCTGGCGATCGTGCTGGGCTTCAGCTTCACCACCATTGGCACCACCGAACAAAACGTCTGGTTCCGCGGTTTTCTTTCGGATTCGTGGCTGGGCCATAACGGCCTGGGCTGGATCGTGACGTTCCTGGTGGCCGGCGGGATTTATTTTGTACTCGGTGGGGCCAGGGATCGTCGTGCCGCAATGACCGAGAACGCTCATGCCTAGATTGCTGCACACCGGCCAGGTCATCATCGACCTGGTCATGGCCGTGGACAAACTGCCGCAACCGGGCGGCGATGTGCTGGCGCAATCCGCCAGTTTCGAAGCCGGCGGAGGGTTTAACGTGATGGCCGCCGCCGCGCGTAACGGGCTGCCGGTGGTCTACCTCGGTCGTCATGGCACCGGTCGTTTCGGCGACCTGGCCCGTGAGGCGATGAAGGTTGAAGGCATTCGGATCGGCATCGCACACAAGGCCGAACGGGATACGGGGTTGTGCGTTGCGGTGACCGATGCCTCGGCTGAGCGCAGTTTCATTTCCTACATCGGCGCCGAGGGCGAATTGACCACCGAGGACCTGGCGAGCGTGCCGGCCGAGGCGGGTGACTACGTGTATGTCAGTGGCTACAGCCTGTTGCATGTCGGCAAGGCCCAGGCGCTGCTGGATTGGGTGCTGGGTTTGCCGAAAGTGATCAACGTGGTGTTCGATCCCGGCCCGTTGGTGGACTCGCCGGACGCGCCATTGATGCAGGCGTTGTTGCCGCGCATTGATCTGTGGACCAGCAACAGTGTCGAGGCGCTGCGGTTTACCGGGGCGGCGGACATTGCCGAGGCGCTGGACAGGCTCACCGATCACCTGCCGGCCGAGGTGTTGATGGTGGTGCGCGATGGGCCGCAAGGGTGCTGGATCAGTCAGCGCGGCGAGCGAGAGCATCTGCCCGGTTTCAAGGTTGAGGCGGTAGACAGCAATGGTGCTGGCGATGCCCATGCCGGGGTGTTTTTGGCCGGGTTGGCGCGAGGGTTGGCGGCGAGTGAAGCGGCGCGGCGGGCGAATGCGGCGGCGGCGCTGGCAGTCACTCGGTGGGGGCCGGCGACTTCGCCTGGGACTGCTGAAGTGAATGCATTAATCAGGAAGACTTTCGGCGCCTGACATAACGCTTTCGCGGGCAAGCCTCGCTCCTACAGGGATTTGGTCATACGCGGATTTTCGCTACAACCCGAACCCGTAGGAGCGAGGCTTGCCCGCGAAGGGGCCACTACATTCAATAAAAAAAATCAGGCTTCTACCCAGCCTTGCGCAACGCCTCAATCAACTCTTGTTTACGCATGCTCGAGCGCCCCGGAATCTTCTTAGAAGTCGCTTCCTTCCTCAAACTGTATTTGTCTTTGCTTCCACGAGGCATGGGATTTCTCCTGCTACTTGTAGAGTCGCTCAAACGGTCGCAGCCGCGCACGACTGCGACCTGATCCATCTTGTTAAACGTCCAGCTTGCGCGCCGCCTCAACCCCAGCCGCGCTGAGTTTGATCGGCAGTTGCAGCGAGTGTTCGCCGGCCTCGTTGCAGGTCACATGCCCGTGCTGAATCAGCCCGCGATCCTGCAGCGTGGCGAGGGTGCTGGCCACGATTTTCTCCCCCCGGTAATTGTCCAGGACCTCCTTGCCCAAGCCATTTGGATGGGCGTGCAGCAGACGGGTCAGGACTTCTTTCTCAAGGTTGTTATCGACGTTCATGGTTACCTCTTCATGGATGTGGATAGGTGAAACTCGCGTGGGCGAACTATTGGCTGGCGCCGCCTTCGGAACCCGAGCCACCGGTGGTGGTTTTCGAGCCCATGCCGGCGCCGGCGTTATCCGGTGTCTGGGTGTCCGGCATGTTCATGCCACCTTGGCGGCCCGTATCGTTGCCCTGAATCCGTGGGTCGGTGCCCGTTGACGGAGGCTGGCTGCTGTCGACGCCCGTGCCGTTGGTGTTCATGCCGGGCGAGCCTTGGGTGGTCGGATTTTTCTGACCTTCGACCGGGTTGGTCGGGCCGGTACCCGTGGCGGTGGTCGCCGCGAAAGCGGCAGAGGACAACAGCGTGGCGAGAGCGAGGGCGGTCAAGCGGGACATGATCATGGTGTCGTCTCCATTTAATTAGAGTCCTTACCTGATGTTGGTCCGCCCCCGATTTGGATTGGTGCCTGATGAACGACGAACGGTTCAGGCCTGTTGCAACGATTTGCTGCTGTCGACCCGACGCCAGATCAAGCGGCCCAAGGTGATCAGCCAGTTCAACAGCCCTATGGCGAGAACTGTGAGTAGAAGTGTCGTCATTCCGTGTTCGACGATGATCTTCCCGGCGAGCAATGGAAAGCCGAATACACCGATGAAGTACGACAGGCTGAACAGCAACAACGATTGCGAAGTGGTGCCGTGGGGCGTTTCGTTCGCCGCCAGGCCATTGATCACCGAGTACGTCAGCCCGTAGCCGACCCCGAGCATCATCGCTGCCAGCACGTAGCTGAGCTCGCTATCGACCACGAAGCTGAACAGCACAATCGAACCCGCCATCACGCCTGACAGCAGGCACGAAGCGCGCAATGCATCGCGCTTGACCACAATCCCGGCGATCAACATCCGGCTGCTGATTGCCGCGCCCATGAAGCCGAAAAAGAACAGCGAGTAATCCAGCGAGCGAGACGCTGCGTAACTGGTTTGAAAGCTCGACAGGCCGCCGAATACGCACCCGCCGAGGCCGACCATGATGATCGGAAACACTGCCTTCGACGACAGCACCTGAGTCGTCGCACGCCAGGAAATGCGGGCGACAGTGGCGGTAGGCGAGGGCGTTTTTTTCAGTTGCGAATGCAGCCGCCAGAACAGCAACACACCCATCAGGCTGGCCAGCGCGGCAAGGTAAAAGGCGGCGGTGACGGGATAACCGAACGCACTGGCCGCGCGGCCCAACAGCGGCCCGCTGCCGATCCCGGTCATCATGCTGCCCGACAGCAGCGCAAAGTATTTCGCGCGTTGCGCGGGCGTCACCAGGCTCGCCACGATCATCGGCCCCAAGGTGTAAAACACCCCCCAGCCCAGCCCCAGCAGCAGTCCGAAAAACAGCAACAGATTGCCGAACCCCGGCGTCAGCGCGAAGCCCAGGCTGGCCGCCACCAACAACGCGCCGAACAGCGCAATCGAACGCGCCGCGCCGAGCAGGTCAGACAGGTGCCCGGAGACAACTACCGCCGCAAATGTGCTGAGCATCGCCGCCGAAATCACACTGCCGGCATCATGTTCGTTGCCGCCCCGTGAACCGATCAACAGTGACAACAGGAAGGTCGAGCCGTAGGACAGCGACAGCAAATAACTGGCGAGGCAAAACAGGCCGAACACTCTGCTTGAGACGTGGGGCGTAGCGGTAGACATGACGCGGTTCCTTGACCCGATAAAAACGCTGACCCTCTATCTACCATGTACCTCGACATTGTTAGGTCTGGGGTTATCGATGCCAGGGTTAGCGCGGGCCGGAGTAATGCGCTCAGGTGATGCCGATTTCTTCCTTGAACAGCACCATAAAACCCTTCAGGCGCTCATGCCTGACGCGCGCCAGCCGCTGGCCGGTGATCGTCTGGAAACCGTCCGCCAGGTGCAGCAACTTGGTCTGAAAGTGATCGAGGCAAAAGCGTTTGTCATCGTAGTCCCGCGCTGTCGCTTCCGGGTCTTGCGGGTCGTAAAGGGCGCTGCCCATGCGTCCGGCGATATAGAACGTGCGCGCTACGCCGAGCATGCCGAGGGAGTCGAGGCGGTCGGCGTCCTGCAGGACTTTGGCTTCGAGCGAGGACGGGGTGATGTTGGCGGAAAAGCTGTGGGCTTCGATGGCGTGGGCGACTGCGCTGATTTTTGCACTTGGCCAAGCCATGTCGCTTAGCACGGCAGATGCTTTTTCAGCAGCCAGGCGTGAGGCCTGTGAGCGCAACGGCGAATTCTTTTCCACCGCCACGCAATCATGCAAAAGCACCGCCGCCAGCAGCACTCCGAGATCGCCGCCTTCTTCAGCATGAAGCGTTCGCACGTTGTGCCACACCCGTTGCAGATGGGCCCCATCGTGGGCGCCATCTTCCGAGGGTTCCAGTGCGTGGGGTAGCAGTTGCGCTGCGAGAAGTTGCAGCGGCGCGAAAGCATCAGTGGCCATGACTTTCCTTTGAAGTGAACGCGCTTTTGTGGCGAGGGCGCTTGCTCCCGCCGGGTTGCGAAGCAACCCCATCCCGGGAGCAAAGGTATTTCAGTTAAAACCTAGTTGCCAGCCTTTACGACTGCTTCGCACTCGGACGGGAGCAAGCTCCCTCGCCACAAACCACGCGCCGACTTAGTATGGCGTTTTCAACTTTCGACAAAGGCACGTCCATGACGATCGAGATCCGCCCGGCAACCCCCAGCGATGCACCGCAAATCCTCGGGTTCATCACTGAACTGGCCGACTACGAACGTGCCCGTCACGAAGTCATCGCCAGCGTTGCCGACATCGAACGCAGCCTGTTCAGCGAAGGCGCCACCGCCCATGGCCTGATCTGCCTGCGCGACGGCTTGCCGATCGGCTTCGCGGTGTTCTTCTTCAGCTATTCCACCTGGCTCGGCAGCAATTGCCTGTACCTCGAAGACCTCTACATCACCCCCCAGCAACGCGGTGGCGGCGCCGGTAAAACCTTGCTGCGCCACCTCGCCAAAATCGCCTGCGCCAATGACTGCGGGCGCTTCGAATGGAGCGTGCTGGACTGGAACAAACCGGCGATCGAATTTTATAAGTCGTTGGGCGCGCAGCCGCAGGAAGAGTGGGTCCGGTATCGGATGGATGGGAAGGTGTTGCGCGAGTTTGCTGAGGGGAGTTGATCCTACCCGTCTAGTCCGTCATCCTCTGCGCCTTTGCGCGCTCACGGATGACACCTGCAATGTCTATGACGTCTTCATCACTCGACACTCGTCATGTTCGCCATCGACTGTCCGGTTGGTTGAACGATGGTGGTGCATTTCCTTTGCGCCCTGATGGTTGCCACCATCGCTATAAAACTCAAAAGCAAGGAGCTTTAACTTGAGTGGAAAACCTGCTGCGCGCGTTACAGACCCTACTTCGTGCCCGTTACCCGGACATGGCACCAATCCGATTGTTTCTGGATCACCAGATGTTTTCTTCGATGGTCTGGCAGCTGCTCGCATGACGGACAAATCTGCCTGTGGCAGCCCGATTACCGGCGCTGTTTCGGGGACGGTATTCATCAATGGTCTCAACGCCGCAACCCTCGATAGCACGGGCGGGCACGGCAACGTAGTTATCGGCGGTTCCGGGACCGTTATCATCGGGCAAAGCGGAGGCGGAGCAGCTTTTAGTGGGTTGCTTCCGATGCCGGTGCATTTTACCGACAGATTAAAAGTGGTGAATGACGCGACCGGTGGGCCGATTCCTTATCACCCCTATACCATTCAACGTGGTGACGGCAGCGAAGAGCATGGCGTGACGGATGCGTCCGGGTTTACTCACACAGTCAGTTCCCATTTGGCCGAGACCATTAAATTGTTTGTGGAGTGATTGGCATGGCGGGTGAAACTGCGGCGGTGAAACAAGCGTTACCTAAAAGAGAAGTAAAAATACATACATTGACCTGTAAGACTGATCAGGCTGTTAAGCAGGTGCCTGTCACCTTGCGAGACTTGGTTATATTTTTTATTGGTGGTGCGGGCGATCAGGAAAGTTACTACGGCACAGGGCCTAATAATAATATCGATTATGTGCGTCGAATTGCTGTTGACGACGCAAAACAACTAGAGATTTTGAAGCGCTGTCCTTCATGGGCGCTCAGTTATAATGCTTTTATTAGTGATGATGATCTTGAGCGCAATGTGTTGAGTAGAATACCTAATTGCTCCTCCGCGATTTACATCGTTGGTCACAGTCTCGGCGGCTGGAATGGTGCCCACCTTTCCAGTGTACTGACAGACAAAGGCTTCAAAGTAAAAATGCTGATTACACTGGACCCCGTGGGTGAAGGGAAAATTGTTTACGGCATCTCAAGTATCTATAGACGAGAGCCGATCCCCAAGGCTGACTATTGGGTGAATATTCGGGCAGCAGCGGTAGACTGGAATGCGTCGGATCTGGTCGCGGACTTTGGTGAACAGTGGGAAGTAACACAAGGACCCAATGTGATGGGGCGGGTGGATGTTAACCATGCTGATGCAGACAGAATGTTTGTGCAGACATTGCCAGGAGGCAAGTCTGCCCGCCAAATATTCAATGAATCGATTTTGAACTACTTCAGGGAGTGATTCTGGATGCATAAATTTTTTTTGTTTTTAGCAATCTTGATGAGTGCATCGTGTTCTCTCAATCACGGAAGACCTGTCGCAACACTTGAGTATTCCAGTGTAAACGAACTTCGTAATACTGGAATTTACCAGGTTTTTTTCAATTCCGATGTGGAGCTTATTGGGTTATTTAAGTCGCGAATAGGTGAGGGGTTAGTCTGTTCTTTAGAGGGTGATCTTGATTTTAGCGAAGCGCACCATATAAAGCGTTCCGGTTTTGGTTTGGTGGAAAAAGTGAGTGAGTCTGCACCATCGCTCTATCGAGCGAATGTCATTTTTAGTGAGTCGGAAAGCGGAAAAGGAGGAGAGAATTATTTGGAAGGAGAGGCCCTTATTCCGCTATTGAAGAAACGTGATTTTATTTCGTGTGTTTATCGAGTTCATACTACTACATACAATACGTACTTCTCCCAAGTCATGCACGTGCCGACCGCAGAGCTGTTGAAGGCTATTGCTCACCAGTAAAACGAATCCATGCGATTCGAGGATGTTTTGCCGGGATAAACAGCCTCTCAATAACTCAGTCACTGGCTTCCCAATTACTCTTGATCAATCCGTCGAGGACTTGTCGAACAGTAATCTTGAAAGCCCCGGCCTTCCTCTCATCAAAGGCCGTTCGCCATGCCATATAACCCTGACTGAAATCCGTAATCTCTGCAGTTTCCCCCACCCGGTGGGTGATGCTGCGTTCCAAGGCTTTTGCCTGGAAGGGTAGGTGTGGCATTTCATTGAACTCGCTACCTGTCACCGGATTGATCATCTGAAAGCCATCGACCCTGATGTGAATAACCTTGCCCAATTTTGGATAATTTTCGATTTTCAGGATCGTCAGTGTCGATCCATCCTCGCCCGGCCGGTTTTTGTAGGCCCAGATATCGCCCACCTTCAATTCTTTCGATGCGCTGAATGCTGCGGTGGACCAGAGAGCACTGCAGAACAGCAGCGCCTTTAAAGCAATCTTCATTTTTCTTCCTTGAGGGCTGGGTGCCGTTCCGATGGCCGGGCATTTTAAGGCGTTGGCGAAGAAAATCCTGTCACACCTGTAAATCCCACAATATGGGAGTCATATTTATATATTGAGATTTCTCCGCGTCAGGGTTTATAGTCCAGCTCACTCACTGCCAATAAACAAAACAGGTGAAGCGATGCTGGCGCAATTGATCGCGCTCGATTGGGGGACGACCTCATTACGTGCTTACAAACTCGCCGCGGGTGGCCAGGTGCTGGAACAGCGTTCGCTGTCGTCCGGGATCATGCAGCTGCCCCGGACACCCCGAATCATCAACGGTCAGGAATGCGCCGACGGTTTTGAACTGGCCTTCGACGAGGCGTGCGGTGACTGGCTCGACGCGCAGCCGGATTTGCCGGTGATTGCCTGTGGCATGGTCGGCAGCGCCCAGGGCTGGCGCGAAGCGGCCTACTGCGATACACCGGCGAACGTCGCCAATCTCGGAAATTCCCTACAAACCCTTCGCAGTCTTCGCGGTGTTGATGTGCACATCGTGCCGGGCGTGATTCAGCGTTCGCGCTTGCCGAACGTGATGCGCGGCGAAGAAACCCAAGTGCTGGGTGTCCTGCAGAATCTGCCGGTCGAGCAGGGCGCTGACCTGTTGATCGGCCTGCCAGGCAGTCATTCGAAATGGGTGGAAGTGGCCGACGGCTGCATCGTGCATTTCGACACCTTCATGACCGGCGAGATCTTCGCCGTGCTCAGTGAACACAGCATTCTCGGGCGTACCCAGCAAAAGGGCGCGTCGTTTGATGACCAGGCGTTTGATCGCGGTGTGCAAGTGGCGCTGTCGGCGGAGGGCGAGATCGGTCCGTTGTCGACGCTGTTCAGCGCCCGCAGCCTCGGGCTGACCGGTGAGCTCTGCGCCACTGCCCAACCGGATTACTTGTCCGGCCTGCTGATCGGCCACGAACTGTCGGCGCTGGCCAACGTTCAGCGACGCCGACACAACAGCGTTCACCTGCCTTCAATCATCCTCATTGGCAACTCCCAACTGTGTGCCCGCTACAGCCGGGCCCTCGACGCCTGTGGTTTTGCCCGCGTGACCCTGGCCGAACAAGCCACCGAACGCGGGTTGTGGCAATTGGCGGTCGCCGCCGGACTGATCGCCGCACACCCATCCCGTTCAACCTGACTGGAGGTCTGACATGCTCAAGCAAGCACTGGCGCAAAACGGTCTGATCGCGATCCTGCGCGGCCTGCGCCCGCAAGAAGCGGCCGCCATTGGCGAAGTCCTTTATGCCGCCGGATTTCGCGTCATCGAAGTGCCGCTTAATTCCCCTGAGCCCTACGACAGTATCCGCATCCTGCGCAGTACTTTGCCCGCCGATTGCCTGATCGGCGCGGGTACGGTGCTGACACCGGAACAGGTCGAGCAAGTGAAAGCGGCGGGCGGTCAGGTGATCGTCATGCCGCACAGTGATGCCAAAGTGTTGCGGGCAGCAAAAGCGGCAGGGTTGTACCTGTCGCCGGGCGTTGCTACGCCGACCGAAGCCTTCGCCGCATTGGCCGAAGGGGCGGACGTGCTGAAGATGTTCCCGGCCGAGCAGATGGGGCCGGCAGTCGTCAAAGCCTGGCTCGCGGTGCTGCCGGCCGGAACCATTCTGGCGCCGGTTGGCGGGATCACGCCGGACAACATGCAGGTGTTTATCGACGCCGGTGTGAAAGGTTTCGGATTGGGTTCCGGGTTGTTCAAACCAGGCATGACGCCTGAGGACGTGGCGGTAAACGCCAAGGCCTATGTCGCTGCATGGAACGCTCTGCGTTAAGACTTTCTGGCGCCGAGCGCGCTACATCTATAAGAGAGACAACAGATGAAAATCACCAAACTCACCACCTTCATCGTTCCGCCGCGCTGGTGCTTCCTCAAGGTCGAAACCGACGAAGGCGTGACCGGCTGGGGCGAGCCCGTGGTCGAAGGCCGCGCACATACCGTCGCCGCTGCCGTTGAAGAATTGTCCGACTACCTGATCGGCAAAGACCCACGCAACATCGAAGACATCTGGACCGTGCTCTACCGCGGCGGCTTCTACCGCGGCGGCGCGATTCACATGAGCGCCCTGGCCGGTATCGATCAGGCGTTGTGGGATATCAAGGGCAAGGCCTTGGGGGTGTCGGTCAGCGATTTGCTGGGCGGTCAGGTGCGGGACAAGATTCGCGTGTATTCGTGGATCGGTGGCGACCGTCCGGCGGACACCGCTCGCGCGGCGAAAGAAGCGGTCGAGCGTGGTTTCACGGCGGTGAAAATGAACGGCACCGAGGAGCTGCAATTCCTCGACTCCTTCGAGAAAGTCGACCTCGCCCTGGCCAACGTTGCCGCCGTGCGTGACGCGGTGGGCCCGAACGTCGGCATCGGTGTGGACTTCCATGGCCGGGTGCACAAGCCCATGGCCAAGGTGCTGATGAAGGAACTCGATCCGTACAAACTGATGTTTATCGAAGAGCCGGTGCTCAGCGAAAACTACGAAGCGCTGAAGGAACTGGCGCCGCTGACCAGCACCCCGATTGCCCTTGGCGAGCGCTTGTTTTCGCGCTGGGATTTCAAGCGTGTGCTCAGCGAAGGTTACGTCGACATCATCCAGCCGGATGCCTCCCACGCCGGTGGCATCACCGAAACCCGCAAGATCGCCAACATGGCCGAGGCCTACGACGTGGCGCTGGCGCTGCATTGCCCGTTGGGTCCGATTGCCCTGGCGGCGTGCCTGCAACTGGATGCGGTTTGCTACAACGCGTTCATCCAGGAGCAGAGCCTGGGCATCCATTACAACGAGAGCAATGACCTGCTCGATTACGTGAAAGATCCGCGAGTGTTCGATTACGACAAAGGCTTCGTGAAGATCCCGAACGGCCCGGGCCTGGGCATTGAGATCAACGAGGAATACGTGATCGAACGCGCCGCTGTCGGCCACCGCTGGCGCAACCCGATCTGGCGCCATGCCGATGGCAGTTTTGCTGAGTGGTGAGTTCCTCCTGACTCCACCATGGTGATCGTTCGCACGCTCTGCGTGGGAATGCCTCACCGGGCGCTCTGCGTCCGCTCTTGGGGCGCTCTGCGTCCCTGGCTGTATTCCCACGCGGAGCGTGGGAACGATCACGACCTCAATAAACATAAGAAGAGGCATTCCCCATGCAACCGCAAACCCTTACCGGGCAGGCGTCGTTGGTGGCGCCCAGCCGCAAGCGGTTTTTCATCATGGTGCTGCTGTTCATCACCGTGGTCATCAACTACCTCGACCGCAGCAACCTGTCTATCGCCGCCCCCGCGCTGACCAGCGAACTGGGCATCGACCCGATCCACGTCGGGCTGATTTTCTCGGCCTTCGGCTGGACTTACGCCGCTATGCAAATCCCCGGCGGATGGCTGGTGGATCGGGTGCCGCCGCGCATCCTTTACAGCGTTGCGTTGCTGCTATGGTCAATCGCCACCGTCATGCTCGGCTTCGCCGCCAGCTTCATCGCACTGTTCGTGTTGCGCATGGCAGTCGGTGCCCTGGAAGCGCCGGCGTATCCGATCAACAGTCGGGTGGTGACCACCTGGTTCCCCGAACGCGAACGCGCCACGGCCATCGGTTTCTATACCTCCGGACAGTTCGTGGGATTGGCGTTCCTGACGCCGGTACTCGCCTGGCTGCAGCATGAATTTGGCTGGCACATGGTGTTTGTCAGCACCGGTGCGGTCGGTATTCTCTGGGCGGTGATCTGGTACGCGGTGTATCGCGAGCCACGGGACTTCAAAGGTGCCAACGACGCCGAAATCGAGCTGATCCGCGAAGGTGGCGGGCTGGTGGATATCCAGGCCGAGCAAGCCAAGGTCAAGGCGAAATTCAGCTGGACCGACCTCGGCATCGTTCTGACCAAACGCAAGTTGTGGGGCATCTACCTCGGTCAGTTCTGCCTCAACTCGACGCTGTGGTTTTTTCTGACGTGGTTCCCGACCTACCTGGTGAAATACCGTGGCATGGACTTCATCAAGTCCGGCCTGTTGGCGTCGCTGCCGTTTCTCGCCGCCTTTATCGGCGTGCTGTGTTCCGGGTTTTTCTCCGACTTCCTGATCCGTCGCGGCTACACCGTGGGCTTCGCGCGCAAATTGCCGATCATTGGCGGGTTGCTGATTTCCACCTCGATCATCGGCGCCAATTTCGTTGAATCGACACCGCTGGTGATTGCCTTCCTCGCGTTAGCGTTCTTCGGTAACGGGCTGGCTTCGATCACCTGGTCACTGGTATCAACGCTCGCTCCGGCGCGGTTGCTCGGATTGACCGGTGGGGTGTTCAACTTCATCGGCAACCTGTCGGCGATTACCACGCCGATTGTCATCGGTTTCCTGGCAACCGGTGATTCGTTCGCCCCGGCGATCACCTACATCTCGGTTCTTGCATTGATTGGCGCGCTTTCCTACATCCTGCTGGTCGGCAAGGTCGAGCGTATCAAGTTGTAGTGGCAGCCATCGGGCGACCATAATGCCGCCCGTTCACTCGCTCAACGGTAAAGGCTGGATATGCAGGAAGACGCCCCAAAAATCGCCAAGGACGCCGCGCCGACCGGCACTCAGACACTGCTTCGTGGCCTGGGTGTGGTTCAGGCCGTGGCCAGCGGCGCCCGCGATCTCAAGGAAATCGCCCGGTTGATCGGTACGACGCGCAGCACCACCCATCGTCTGGCCAGTTGCCTGGTGGACGAGCGTTACCTGCGCGTGGTGCCGCAAGTCGGTTACCTGCTGGGGCCGAAGCTGATCGAGCTGGGTTTCCAGGCGCGTGAAGAGTTGCCGCTGGTGACTCTGGCCGGGCCGTATCTGGACGAGTTGTCGGCGTTGACCGGCGACACCATTCACCTGGCGATTCGTGAAGGCGACGAGGTGCTGTACCTGCACAAGAATCCGGGGCGCAATGGCCCGGAAATGCGCTCGCGGGTCGGCCATCGCATGCCGTTGGCGCGCACCGGGATCGGCAAGGCCTTGATGCTGGATGACTCGCAGGAAGAATGGCAACGGCTGTACGAAGTCAGCCTGCCGGCGGGTGGGAAAAATCTGTTCTGGCCGCTGCACCCGGAGCAGTCCTGGGAGCAGTTTCAGCAGCGCATGGTCGAATACGTGGCCGGCGGTTATGCCTTCGATCTGGAAGATAACGAACCGTCGATTCGCTGTGTGGCGGCGCCGATCCGTGATGCCAGTAAACGCATCGTCGCCGCCATCAGCATCGCCAGCACCGTGCCGTACATGCCGCTGGAAAAAATGGCCGAGCTGATTCCCCTGATCAAAGGGGTCACGGCCCGGCTCTCGGCAGAACTCGGCGCGAAGGTTTAGACCTTCAACGTCGCCATGTCGATGACGAAGCGGTACTTCACGTCACCGGCGATCATGCGGGCGTAAGCCTCGTTGATCTGGCGGATGTCGAGCATTTCGATGTCGCAGGTGATGTTGTGCTCGGCGCAGAAATCCAGCACTTCCTGGGTTTCGGCAATGCCGCCGATCAGCGAGCCGGCCAACACGCGACGGCTCATCACCAGTTTGCCGGCGTGGACCGGTGGATCGACCGGTTCGATCAACCCCACCATAATGTGCACGCCGTCGAAACGAAGCGTATCGAGGTAGGGATTGAGGTCGTGCTGCACCGGAATGGTGTCCAGCAGGAAGTCGAAATGTCCTGCGGCGGCCTTCATCTGTTCGGCATCGGTGGACACGATCACGTGGTCCGCCCCTTGACGACGACCTTCTTCAGCCTTGCTCGCCGAGCGGGTGAACAGCGTGACTTCCGCGCCCATCGCCTTGGCGAACTTGATGCCCATGTGGCCGAGGCCGCCCATGCCGAGAATCCCGACCTTGTCGCCGGCCTTCACGCCGTAGTGCTTTAGCGGCGAGTAAGTGGTGATGCCGGCACAGAGGATCGGCGCGGCACTGGCCAGGTCGAGTTTCTCGGGGATGCGCACAACGAAATGCTCGCTGACCACGATGCTGTCGGAGTAGCCGCCCATGGTGTTGCTGCCATCGACCCGGTCCGGGGTGGCGTAGGTCATGGTCGGACCTTCGAGGCAGTATTGCTCGAGGTTGGACCGGCAGGCTTCGCAGCTGCGGCAAGAATCGACCATGCAACCGACGCCGACCAGATCGCCGACTTTATGTTGGGTGACGTTCGCACCTATCGCTGTCACTTTGCCTACGATCTCGTGGCCGGGCATCAACGGGTAAACGGCAATGCCCCACTCGTTGCGGGCCTGATGGATGTCGGAATGGCAGACGCCGCAGTAGAGAATATCGATTGCCACATCGTCGGCCCTTGGGCTGCGGCGTTCGAATTTCACGGGGGCGAGGGGAGTGGTAGCCGACTGGGCGGCGTATCCGATGGCGGTGTACATGGTGAACCTCGCAAAAGCAATGACAAGTGAGGCGGCGCATTTTGGGCGCCGTGCCTGCCACGGGCCATGGCGATTCCTCCGGGTGTCATGCCTATTCCTCCGGCATCAGCGTTCGTTTGATCAAATGGGCGATCAGACCTGCGATGATGCTTTCATACCTTTTTCCGCGACTTTTTTGTGAAGATTTCTCATGTTGTTAACCCGTCATCTTGATGCGAATGCCACGCTGGTTTCGCTGATCGAGCCCCTGACCACTCGCGATGGTTTCGCTCCTACGGCGTTGCCGGGCGTCCAGGTTTTACGGGCCAGTCGCGATGTGGCCCGTGGTCCGCAGATCTACGAGCCGAGCCTGGTGATCATCGCCCAAGGCAGCAAACTGGCGTATTTGGGGCCGCGCACGTTGGAGTACGGCGCCGGGCACTACCTGATTCAGGCATTGCCGGTGCCGTTTGAGTGCGAAACGTTTTCGGCGCCGGATGGGCCGATGCTCGGGGTGTCCATCGCCATCGACCGAGTGTTGCTCGGTGAGTTGGTGTTGGCCATGGGCCTGGTGCCGGGGCGCACGGTTCCTGCGCAAACACTGGAGTCCATGACGTCGGCGGTGCTCGACGATGCGATGCGTGGTTGCGTGGAGCGGCTGTTGCGTTGCCTGCACGATCCGCTGGAATGCCAGGTCATGGGGCCGGCGCGGTTGCGGGAATTGTTGTTCGTCGCGTTACGCGGTCCGCAAGCCGATGTGTTGCGTGCGCTGGTGGAGCAGCAAGGGCAGTTCGCCCGGATTGCAGCCTCGCTCAACCATCTGCACGGGCATTTCACCGAGCCGTTGAATGTGGAAACCCTGGCCAGTTGCGCGAACATGAGCGCGTCGACCTTCCATGAGCATTTCAAGCGCAGCACGTTGTTGTCGCCGGTGCAGTATTTGAAGCGCTTGCGCTTGCTCAAGGCGCAGCAGTTGTTGCTCGCCGAGGGGTTGGGCGTGGCGCAGGTGGCGCATCGGGTCGGGTATCAAAGCACGTCGCAGTTCAGTCGTGAGTACAAGCGCTACTTTGAGCGTAATCCGGGGGATGAGCGCGCTGCCTGAGTGGGTAATGGTTCCTCCTACAGGGGGATTATGGTGTGGGGTAAATGGCGGGCAACAAAAAGGCCCCCATTCCGGGAGCCTTGATGTTCAGGCGTTCGGCTTACATGTTCGGGTAAGTCGGGCCGCCAGCACCTTCCGGCGCCACCCACGTGATGTTCTGTGCAGGGTCCTTGATGTCGCAGGTCTTGCAGTGAACGCAGTTCTGGGCGTTGATCTGGAAGCGCTTCTCGCCGTCTTCCTTGGTCACCACTTCGTACACGCCGGCCGGGCAGTAACGCTGGGCAGGCTCATCGTACAGCGGCAGGTTCTTGGCGATCGGAATGCTCGGATCGGTCAGCTTCAGGTGGCACGGCTGCTCTTCTTCGTGGTTGGTACCGGAGATGAACACCGAGCTGAGTTTGTCGAAGCTGATCTTGCCGTCCGGTTTCGGGTAGTCGATCTTCTTGCAGTCGGCCGCCAGCTTCAGGCAAGCGTAATCAGGCTTGGTGTCGTGCAAGGTGAACGGCAGTTTGCCGCCGAAGATGTTCTGGTCGAGCCAGTTGAAGCCGCCGCCAACGATGGCGCCGAACTTGTGGATCGCCGGGCCGAAGTTGCGGCTGGCGAACAGTTCGTCGTAGAGCCAGCTCTTCTTGAAGGCGTCGACGTAAGTGGTCAACTCTTCGGTGCCGTCTTTTTCAGCGAACAGCGCCTCGGCCACGGACTCAGCGGCGAGCATGCCGGATTTCATGGCGGTGTGGCTGCCTTTGATCTTGGCGAAGTTCAGGGTGCCCAGGTCGCAACCGATCAGTGCGCCGCCCTTGAATACCATCTTCGGCAGCGAGTTCAGGCCACCTTTGCAGATGGCACGAGCGCCGTAGCTGATGCGCTTGCCGCCTTCCAGGTACTGCTTGAGCACCGGGTGATGCTTGAGGCGCTGGAACTCGTCGAACGGCGACAGGTAAGTGTTGCTGTAGGAGAGATCGACGATCAGACCGACGACCACCTGGTTGTTTTCCAGGTGGTAGAGGAACGAGCCACCGGTGTTCTCGGTGCCCATGATGTCCATCGGCCAACCGGCGGTGTGGACCACCAGGCCTGGTTGATGCTTGGCCGGATCGACTTCCCAGATTTCTTTCAGGCCGATGCCGTAATGCTGGGCGTCGGCTTCGCTATCGAGGTTGAAGCGCTTGATCAGCTGCTTGCCGATGTGGCCACGGCAACCTTCGGCGAACAGCGTGTACTTGCCGCGCAGTTCCATGCCAGGGGTGTACAGGCCTTCCTTCGGTTGGCCTTCGCGGTCAACGCCCAGATCACCGGTGATGATTCCGCGAACCACGCCGTTCTCGTCGAACAGCGCTTCCTGAGCGGCGAAGCCTGGGTAGATTTCTACGCCCAGGTTCTCGGCCTGCTGGGCCAGCCAGCGGCACAGGTTGCCCAGGGAGATGATGTAGTTGCCATCGTTGTGCATGGTCTTGGGCACAAAGAAGTCAGGAATTTTTTGCGCGCTGTCGGCGTTTTTCAGAACGAAGATGTCATCGCGGGTCACTGGTGTGTTCAGCGGGGCGCCGAGCTCCTTCCAGTCCGGGAACAATTCGTTCAGGGCGCGGGGTTCGAAGATCGCGCCGGACAGGATGTGTGCGCCGACTTCGGAGCCTTTTTCGACCACGCAGACGCTGATTTCCTTACCGGCTTCAGCAGCCTTCTGCTTCAAGCGGCAGGCGGCGGAAAGACCCGCGGGGCCGGCACCGACGATGACCACGTCGAATTCCATGTATTCGCGTTCCACAGGTTATCTCCTACTCAAGGCTCAACAGTTTTTTTTCTAATTGGAGGTTTGGTGTCGCATCCATGAATTCCTGCGCAATGCGCGGAACAGGACAATCGATTGACCATCTTTCTCTCTGGGTGGCGCATTATATCTACACCACTCCTAGCGTCCAATACAAACGTTTGTTTGAATTGGCTCAAAGCCAGAGAAATCAAAGTCACGCGGCTTATGAACGGCTATTTTGCCGTATTGACCGGAATAGGCGTTCCGGTCAAGATACGGTCGGTTTTGCGCTCGCCGTAGGCTGACTGTTGGGTTCAAGAGCACCTCTAAAGACAGGGCGATGGCAGTACAGGGTGATGCGCAGCGCAGTTTTGGTGCGCAGTTTACACGCCGCGATAATGAATGACTCGTCGGTCACCACTGACGAACGGTCATCACGCCTCGTGAGCAAGGTTCACTCGATACACCTGCCAGCGTTTTTAGAGGTGCCCTTGCGCCGATGAGCATCAAACCGCCAGGTTCGCCTAGGCGACTTTCTTTTCACCGGAGAGTAACGAGGAATCCATGAAGGTTCTTGTAGCTGTCAAACGCGTTGTGGATTACAACGTCAAGGTTCGCGTCAAGGCGGACAATTCCGGCGTCGACCTCGCCAACGTCAAGATGTCGATGAACCCGTTCTGCGAAATCGCAGTGGAAGAAGCCGTGCGCCTGAAAGAGAAAGGCGTTGCGACTGAAATCGTCGTCGTCTCCATCGGCCCGACCACCGCTCAAGAGCAACTGCGCACAGCGCTGGCTCTGGGTGCTGACCGCGCCATCCTCGTCGAATCCGCTGAAGATCTGACTTCCCTGGCCGTTGCCAAGCTGCTCAAGGCTGTTGTCGACAAGGAACAGCCTCAGCTGGTGATCCTTGGCAAACAAGCCATCGACAGCGACAACAACCAGACTGGCCAGATGCTCGCTGCATTGAGCGGCTACGGTCAGGGCACCTTCGCTTCGAAAGTCGAAGTGTCCGGCGACACCGTTGCCGTGACCCGCGAAATCGACGGCGGCGCGCAGACGGTTTCCCTGAAACTGCCGGCCATCGTCACCACCGACCTGCGTTTGAACGAGCCGCGCTACGCGTCCCTGCCAAACATCATGAAAGCCAAGAAGAAGCCTCTCGAAGTGCTGACTCCGGACGCTTTGGGCGTTTCCACCGCCTCCACCAACAAGACCGTGAAAGTCGAAGCGCCAGCTGCACGCAGCGCGGGTATCAAGGTCAAGTCGGTGGCTGAACTGGTCGAGAAACTGAAAAACGAAGCGAAGGTAATCTAAATGACTATCTTGGTTATTGCTGAACACGACAACAAAGTAGTGGCCCCGGCCACGCTGAATACCGTGGCTGCCGCTGCCAAAATCGGCGGTGACATCCACGTTCTGGTTGCCGGCCAGGGCGTTGGCGCCGTGGCTGAGGCCGCTGCGAAAATCGCTGGCGTGGCGAAAGTGCTGGTGGCCGACAACGCCGCCTACGCTCATCAGTTGCCGGAAAACGTCGCGCCGCTGGTAGCCGAGCTGGGCGCTGGTTACAGCCACGTCCTGGCTGCCGCCACTTCCAACGGCAAAAACATCCTGCCGCGCGTTGCCGCTCAACTGGACGTTGACCAGATCTCCGAGATCATCTCGGTCGAAAGCGCTGACACGTTCAAGCGCCCGATCTACGCCGGTAACGCTATCGCGACCGTTCAATCGAACGCTGCAGTGAAAGTGATCACCGTGCGTGCCACCGGTTTCGACCCGGTTGCCGCTGAAGGTGGTTCGGCGTCGGTTGAAGCGGTTGCTGCTGCCCATGACGCTGGCACTTCCAGCTTCGTTGGCGAAGAACTGGCCAAGTCCGATCGTCCGGAACTGACCGCTGCCAAGATCGTCGTTTCCGGCGGCCGCGGCATGCAGAATGGCGACAACTTCAAACACCTGTACGCCCTGGCCGACAAGCTGGGCGCTGCCGTGGGTGCTTCCCGCGCCGCGGTCGACGCAGGTTTTGTACCCAACGACATGCAGGTCGGTCAGACCGGCAAGATCGTTGCTCCACAGCTGTACATCGCCGTCGGTATCTCCGGCGCGATCCAGCACCTGGCCGGCATGAAAGACTCCAAAGTGATCGTTGCGATCAACAAGGACGAAGAAGCGCCGATCTTCCAGGTGGCCGATTATGGCCTGGTGGCTGACCTGTTCGAAGCCATCCCCGAGTTCGAGAAGCTGGTCTAATCCAGTCGCTTGACTTATAAAGAGCCCGACCTTTTGGTCGGGCTTTTTTTTGTTCCGGATTTGAGTGGAGAGTGTTGCCATGGATTTGCGTCGCGTGGGTGGCTGGTCATTACTGCTGGGGCTGACGGTGCTGCCGGCGCTAGCCGTGGCGGCAGGCAAGTGCGAACGCCTGGTGGTGACCGGAAGCCCGGACGCGCCGCCGTACTTGTGGCAAGACCCGCAAAACCCCAAGCACCTGATCGGCGCCAGCGCAGACCTGTTGCAACACGTGGCAGGGGAGTTGGGCATCAAAGTCGAACTGCTTTACGCCGGCAAGCGCGCCCAGGCCCTGGACGAAGTGCGCAGCGGACGCATGGACATGCTGGCCGACGCGCCGTTGACCGTCAGCGAGCTGGACACCCTGGATTACATCCATCCGCCGTTGCTGGAAAACGACTATCTGGTCTGGACCCGAAAAAACTCGGCATTGGTCTATAACCAGGCGCAAGACCTTCACGGCCATCCGGGTGCCGTGTCGGAAAAGTCTCGAATGACCCAGGCATTCGGCACTTTCGCCGACCAGCAATTGACCCTCGTGCGTACCCCGAACCTGACCCAGGCCTTTCAGAAACTGCTGCTGGGCGAGGTGGAGTTTGTCCTCGCCGGACGCTACTCGGGCATGGCCGCCGCGCAATCGCTGAGCATGGCCAACGACCTGATCGCTCTTCCCCAACCGGTCGACAAACCTGGCCTGTTCCTCGCGGTTTCCCATAACTCCGCCTGCAACGATCCGTGGTTGCGCGGACAGCTGGCCAAAAAGATGACAGAATTGCCCGCGTCCGGACTGACGGAAAGCGTGCTGCAACGCAATATCGAGCGTTGGACAGCGCAGCAACAGCAACCCGTCAGTACCCCAAAACAGTAGGGATTTTTAGTGAGTATTCGACCTCTTTTCGCTGCCCTGGCCGTTCTGGCTCTGGCGGGTTGTGCAGCCGATCCGGCGCCGAATGAACAAATACGCTTGACCGAACAGGCGCTTGAACAAGCCAAAGCCGTAGGCGCCACCGCCGCCGACGTGCCGGAACTCAAATTGGCCGAAGACAAGTTTTCCCGTGCCCAGGGCGACATGACGGATCAGTCCTACAGGCATGCGCGCATGCGGGCCGAGCAGGCTGAACTGGACGCGCGTCTGGCTGAAGCCAAGGTGCTGACCCTCAAGAGTGAGGAGCAGTTGAATGTGCTCAATACCCGCATCACTCGCCTGCGCAAGCAGCTGGGAGATGCCCAATGAGCCTCAAGTCCAAAGCACTCGGCGGATTGATCCTCGCAGGTTGTGCAAGCCTTTACGGCTGCGCCGGCCAACACAGCGAAACTGCATTGCAGCAGGCCGGGACTGACTTCCAGAAGGTCAAGGAAGACTCCAACGTGCTGCGAATCGCGCCCAAGGACGTGATTCGTGCCGGTGAATCCCTGGCCCGTGCTGATCGTCTTTCCAGTTACTGGGGCAGCGGCTCGGATGTGGTGCATTACGCCTACCTGAGCCAGCGCTACAGCGAAATTGCCCGTGAGCACACCAATCAGGTGCTCAACGAAGAGCGCGCGGCGAAGCTCGAACTGGAACGTCAGCGCCTGCAACTGGCCTTGCGCGAGTCCAAATTGCTCAGCGTGCAGCAGCAAGGCAAGTGGCTCGAAGAACAGATTGTCGCCCTGGCAACCACCCAGACCGACCGTGGCCTGGTGATGACCCTGGGCGACGTGCTGTTCGACACCGGCGAAGCGGAGTTGAAGAATTCGGCGAACCGCGTGGTCCTGAAGATCGTGCAGTTCCTGCAGCTCAACCCCAAGCGCGTGGTCCGTATCGAGGGCTACACCGACAGCACAGGCGGCAAGCAGGACAACCTCAAGTTGTCCCGTGACCGTGCGCAATCGGTGGCGAACGTGCTGATGGACCTGGGTATCGACGACAAACGTATCAAAGTCGAAGGCTACGGCGATGAATACCCGGTGGACGTGAATGCTTCCGAGCGTGGTCGTGCACAGAACCGTCGGGTGGAAATTGTGTTCTCCGACGAAAAAGGCCAGCTCGGCGCCGCCCGCTAAGGGCTGCGTTACTGGAAAACCCGGCCTGCCTGACAGCGCCGGGTTTTTTTGCGCCTGCCAATTGGCTCTCAAAACAGTACAGTTTTTGCTGACACTGCACTGTACGGTCGACTATTGTGGCAACTGTCCCAGTACACTTCTAAACTGTTCCGGTATTGTTTCACACAAGAATAAAATGCCCGTGAAATCGAGTGCTGCGTCATGACCAATCTCTTGCTCTACCAACGTATTGCTCAGCAACTGGCCGAAGATATCCGTCGTGGTGTCTATCAACCGGGGGAACGCGTGCCTTCGGTGCGCAAGATGAGCTCGCAGCTCAACGTCAGCCATGCGACTGTTTTGCAGGCTTACGCCAATCTCGAGGATCAAGGGCTGATCCGCGCCCGGCCGCAGTCGGGTTACTACGTGCACCAGACGCCGGCCCTGACGGCGCCCACGCCGGACATCGCCCGGGTCGAGCGGCCCGGTCTGGTCACCCGTAGCAGCATCATTCAGCAAGTGCTGGTCGAATCCCGCCGCGAGGGTGTTTTTCCCTTGGGCGCAGCGGTGCCGAGCGTCGATTATCTGCCGGTCCGCGCCTTGCACCAGCAATTGGCAAAAGTCACCCGTTTCCATAGCCCGCGTGCCTTCAGCTACATGTTCAGCCCCGGTTTTGAACCGTTGCGCCGGCAGGTGGCGATTCGCATGCGTGATGCCGGCGTGGTGGTCGATCCGTCCGAAGTGGTGATCACCCACGGCTGTGTCGATGCATTGCAGATGTCTCTTCGCGTGCTGACCCGGCCGGGCGACCTGATCGCCGCCGAATCGCCGACTTATTACGGTTTGCTGCAATTGGCCGACTTGCTGGGTCTCAAAGTCATCGAGATCCCCAGCGACCCGGCGACTGGCATGAGCCTCGAAGCCCTGCAATTGGCGGCCAACCAGTGGTCGATCAAGGCGCTGGTACTGACCACGCGTCTGAGTAATCCGCTGGGCGGTACCATGCCCGAAGAGCGGCAGAAACAACTGCTGCGCCTGGCCTCGGATTTCGATATCCAGATCGTTGAAGACGACATCTACGGCGAGTTGATGTTCGAACAAGGCCGGACCAAATCGCTCAAGGCCTACGATCGGCTGGATCGGGTGATTTATTGCTCGAGCTTCTCCAAGACCCTGTCACCGGGCGTGCGGATTGGCTGGATGATTGCCGGCAAATACCAGCAAGAGATTCAGCGTTTGCAAACGTTCAGCACGCATTCGGCGTGCAGCGTCACGCAGATGGGCATCGCCGCGTACCTGGAGAATGGCGGTTACGACCGTCACTTGCGCTACATCCGTCAGGAATACCGCAAGAACCTGAGCGCCTTCCAGTTGGCCGTGCAGCAGTATTTCCCGGAAGGCACGCAGATGACCCGGCCCACCGGCGGTTTCATTCTGTGGGTCAGTCTGCCGGGGCGGGTCAACACTCAGGAACTGCATGTGCGTGCGTTGCAGCAGGGCATCAGTATCGCGCCGGGGCTGATTTTCAGTAACACCGAGCAGTTCAATCACTGCATCCGCCTGAACTGTGGAACGCCCTGGAACCGTGAAGCCGAGCGCGCATTGATGACGTTGGGAATGTTGGCGACTCAGCTGTGCCAGGAGACGACCAGCGGTTTCTGACAAGCGCGTCGGTCGTTTCGTACACGTGCTTGTCATGTTGCGTACAACAGGCGAGCATATGGCCCTCTGCCGTTAGCGTCGTTGGTTCCATGAAACCGATTTTTCCTGCCGCCTGCCTATCGATCTGCCTCCTCTTGACCGTTAATGTCCAAGGCGTCATGGCGGCTTCGACTCAGGAAAAGCCGGCAGCCAGCGCAACAACGTCGAAAAAACCAGTTGCCGCGAAGAAAACTACTGCGGTGAAAAAAAACGTCGCGCCAGTCAAAAAGAAACCGGCTGTGCTGAAAAAGCGGCCGCCGATTGCTTCAAAGTCTAAATCGGCCCGAGAAGTGGCGAAGACTCAACTCCCTTCCGCCGATCTGGACCTGAGCCTGCCTAAAGATTTGGTCGAAGAGCTGAAACCGGTCGGTACGGTCCCTATGCCACGACGCGACTCCGTGTTGCCGGAGATGTTCGGTGACAAGAACAGTCAATTTCAGCTCAACGGCCGGCTGCTCAGCAACGAAATGCAGTTGCAACTGCGCAATGAAGAGCGCCGGGACGTCGAAGGCGCAGCGCTGGATTTCGAGTTCAAACAGTAAATCTGCACTGATTCGTGACCCGCGACCCAGACGCTTTGTCGGAGACTGGTCAGTCACGTTCGTTTGAGCGTAAAAACCCCGGTCCAGGTAATTTAAAACAGCTGTTTTAGCGGTTACTCTGTGCCCCGTCCATTAACACATCACCCGTCGCGAGGAGCTTGTCGTCATGAAATGCCGTGAAGGCTGTGGCGCCTGTTGCATTGCCCCTTCCATCAGTTCACCGATTCCCGGCATGCCCAATGGCAAAGCCGCTGGCGAACGTTGCATCCAACTGTCTGTCGATAACCTGTGCAGCATTTTCGGCGATCCACAACGTCCTGCCGTATGTTCGGCGTTTGAAGCCGACGTTGAAGTCTGCGGAAGCAGCAGTGACGAAGCGATCAAGCTGCTGGGATGGTGGGAGCAGATGACGGCTGCATGATGTGTCCTGAGAACGGAACTTCAACAATAAGGAATAAGACTATGGGTTCGCTGCATCGAATGGCTGTGCTGTGTGGTTTGACGGTGGTGCTGGCCACCACGGCTGCACAGGCCGAGGACTGGAAAGTCGCCAAGAATGAAGACGGCATCAAGGTGTCCCTGAGTGAAGTGGCCGGTTCCGATTACAAAGCGTACCAGGGCGTCACCCTGATGAAGACCACCATGGCCAAATTGCGCGCGCTGCAGGAAGACGTGGCAGGCGCCTGCACTTGGATTCACGACTGCAAGACCCAGAAGCTGCTCAAGCACGAAGGTGATCAGAACTGGACCTACACCCAGTTCAATACCCCGTGGCCGGTGACTCCGCGTGATTCGGTATTGCATATCACCACCACCGAAGGCGCCGACGGCAGCCTGACCCGCAAGCTTGAAGGCGTGCCGAAGTACGTGGCTGAGGAAAAGGGCTTTGTGCGAGTCACCAAGGTCGACGGTTTCTGGAAGTTCGTCCCCAAGGGTGACCAGATCGAAGTGACCTACCAGGTGCACACCGAGCCAGGCGGCAGCATCCCATCGATGGTCGCCAACAAGTTTGTGGTCGATGCGCCATTCAACACGCTCAAGGCCCTGAAAGAGCGCGCCGAGAAGTAATCGCACGCTGTTTCATGAAGCGCCCCGACCTCTCGGGGCGTTTTTTATTGGGCAATAGTCAGTTATGCGCAATCCATGTGGGAGCGAACCGGCTCGCGATAGCGGTTTCTCATCCGAAAGAGGTGTCGACTGATCCACCGCTATCGCGAACAGGCCGGCTCCCACAGGTATATTTTGTTTCCGGATATACGTTGCACAAAATTTTCACAATGCCTCCAAGACAATTCGCCCGCGTCAGCCTGCCGGGCACTAATCAATGGCAATGCTGCGGGTGATCGTGCAACATTTGCGCACCGCGCAAGCCCCGGGGCCGTGAACTGGCCAACAGAGGGCAGGGCGCCGCTTTATTTTTGAAACTTCAACTTCCAATGGGTCCTAAAACGACATGGCAAACCCGGACGCCCTGAGTCAGCAGCGAGCTTCTAGTCGCCTGCTGCAACCGACCGTCAAATCGCACCTGGCCTACACGCTGCTGTGCGCCATGGTCATGATGGTCATGTTCAGCCTGCTGCGCGTTGCGCTGCTGGTCTACAACCGCGAAATGATCCAGGATTCACCCGCCTCGACCTTCATCGAGGCGTTCGCCAATGGTCTGCGTTTCGACCTGCGCCTGGTGGTCTACCTCTGCATTCCGCTGATTCTGGCACTGTTCAGCGCCCGGGCCATGGCCGCTCGCGGATTCTTCCGCTTCTGGCTGACCATCGCAGCGAGCACCGCGCTGTTCCTGGGCTTGATGGAGATGGATTTCTACCGCGAGTTCCACCAGCGCCTCAATGGCTTGGTCTTCCAATATGTGAAGGAAGACCCGAAAACCGTGATGAGCATGCTCTGGTACGGTTTTCCTGTGGTTCGCTACCTGCTGGCCTGGGCTTTCGGCACGTTGATCCTGACCCTCGCGTTCAAGGGCGCCGACCGCGCGACCCGTCCTCGCGGCCCGTTCAGTGGCGGCAGCATCGGCGCGCGCCAGATCGCCCCGTGGTATACGCGAGGCGTCGTGTTCGTGGTCTGTCTGCTGGTTTGCGTGGTTGCCGCTCGTGGCACCCTGCGTCAGGGCCCGCCGCTACGTTGGGGTGACGTCTACACCACCGATTCGAACTTCGCCAACCAGTTGGGCCTCAACGGCACCCTGTCGCTGATCGCGGCGGCCAAGAGCCGGATGTCCGAAGAGCGCGACAACATCTGGAAAGCCACGCTGGACCAACCAGTGGCTCAGCAGACCGTCCGCGATATGTTGCTGACCCCAAGCGACAAACTGGTGGATGGCGAAACTGCTGCCGTGCGTCGTAACTACTCCCCGGCCGCTGACAAGACCCTGCCGATCAAGAACGTCGTTGTGATCCTGATGGAAAGCTTCGCCGGTCACTCGGTGGGCGCGCTGGGTCGTCCGGGTAACGTCACGCCGTACTTTGACAAGCTGTCCAAAGAAGGCCTGTTGTTCGACCGCTTCTTCTCCAACGGCACCCATACCCACCAGGGCATGTTCGCCACCATGGCCTGCTTCCCGAACCTGCCGGGCTTCGAATACCTGATGCAGACCCCGGAAGGCAGCCACAAACTGTCCGGCCTGCCACAGTTGCTCAGCGCCCGTGACTACGACGATGTGTACGTCTACAACGGTGACTTCGCCTGGGACAACCAGTCGGGCTTCTTCAGCAACCAGGGCATGACCAACTTCATCGGGCGTAACGACTTCGTCAACCCGGTGTTCTCCGACCCGACCTGGGGCGTCTCTGACCAGGACATGTTCAACCGGGGTCTGGAAGAGTTGAAGGCCCGCGACGGCAAGGACAAAAAACCGTTCTATGCCTTGCTGCAAACCCTGTCCAACCACACGCCTTACGCCTTGCCGACGCCTTTGCCGGTCGAGCGAGTGACCGACCGTGGCAGCCTCAACGAACATTTGACCGCCATGCGCTACTCCGACTGGGCGCTGGGTCAGTTCTTCGAGCAGGCGCGTAAAGAACCGTACTTCAAGGAAACCCTGTTCGTGGTGGTCGGCGACCATGGTTTCGGCAACGAGCAGCAGATCACCGAAATGGACCTGGGCCGATTCAACGTACCGATGCTGCTGATCGGGCCGGGCGTGCAGGAAAAATTCGGCCAGGTTGACCACACCGTGGGCACCCAGATCGACATCGTGCCGACCATCATGGGGCGTATCGGTGGCGACGTGATTCACCAGTGCTGGGGGCGTGACTTGCTGAACCTGCCGGAAGGCGACAAGGGCTTCGGCGTAATCAAGCCATCGGGCAGCGATCAAACCGTAGCGTTGCTGACCGCGGATCGCGTGTTGGTGCTGCCTAAGGAAATGCCGCCCAAGTTGTATCAGTACGAACTGGGCGCCAATTCGAAAGGCGAACTGATTCCGGCGTCGGCTGACGAAGCGGCCCTCAAGCAGAAACTCGAGTCGTTCATCCAGACGGCCACCAAGAGCCTGATCGACAACACCGCCGGTGTGGTTGACGGCAAGCCGGACTAAGTTTTCGGCGCAATAAAAAAGAGGCCCTTCGAGGGCCTCTTTTTTTTTGCTGTTAAATCTTTATATCTTGCCAAGTAACAGCAGAATCAACAGCACCACCAACACCACGCCGATGATACCCGACGGGCCATAACCCCAACTTCTGGAGTGTGGAAAGACCGGCAAACCACCTACCAGCAGGAGAATCAGAATTACGATAAGAATTGTGCCCATGTCTATTTCCTTGTTGGAAGTGTTCTGGAATGACCTAGCTTTTAACTGTCAGTCGGACTGCAATAAACCCGAGCTGCTTACAAAATCCGACTGTCGCGTGCGTCGGAAAATTCCAAGTTTTTTTAATGTTTTTCGAAGAAAGCCTTATTTCGTTTTTGGCGGTGTTAGTTGATTCCGGCGCTCCCTCGGTTTGCTCGGACCATTCAGCAATCTGATGGAGCGTGGGTCGCGCAATGTCCTTCGCTACACTCAGCGCATCTTCCCCAGAACAACAAGGCTGTTTGCTATGCAAAATCGCATGATGATCACTGGCGCGGGCTCAGGCCTGGGTCGCGAAATCGCGCTGCGCTGGGCGCGTGAAGGCTGGCAGCTGGCCTTGTCGGACGTCAGCGAACCCGGTCTGCAGGAAACCCTGAAGCTGGTTCGCGAAGCGGGTGGCGACGGTTTTATCCAGCGTTGCGATGTGCGCGATTACAGCCAACTGACCGCTTTCGCCCAGGCCTGCGAAGAGAAACTTGGCGGCATCGATATCATCGTCAACAACGCTGGCGTGGCCTCGGGCGGGTTCTTCAGTGAACTGTCCCTGGAAGATTGGGACTGGCAGATCGCGATCAACCTGATGGGCGTGGTCAAGGGCTGCAAGGCCTTCCTGCCGCTGCTGGAAAAAAGCAAAGGCAAAATCATCAACATCGCGTCCATGGCCGCTCTCATGCAAGGCCCGGCCATGAGCAACTACAACGTGGCCAAGGCCGGCGTAGTGGCCCTGTCCGAAAGCCTGCTGGTCGAATTGGCGCAACAGGAAGTGGGCGTGCACGTGGTCTGCCCGTCGTTCTTTCAGACCAACCTGCTGGATTCCTTCCGTGGCCCGACTCCGGCCATGAAAGCCCAGGTCGGCAAACTGCTGGAGAGTTCGCCGATCACCGCGACGGACATTGCCGATTACATCTATGAGCACGTCGCCGCCGGTGAATTCATGATCCTGCCCCACGAGCAGGGCCGCATGGCCTGGGCACTCAAGCAGAAGAACCCGCAACTGCTTTACAACGAAATGACCACCATGGCCGACAAAATGCGCGCCAAGGCCAAACAAAACGCAGGCTGAACTTGCCCGTGCGCAACACCGTCGTTAGGGTGGCCGCAACCGGTCATCCTTACGAGACGTATGCATGCTCAATTACCTGTGGTTTTTCCTCGCGGCGCTGTTCGAAATCGCCGGCTGCTTCGCCTTCTGGATGTGGCTGCGCCAAGGTAAGAGCATGTGGTGGGTGGTGCCGGCGCTGCTCAGCCTGACGTTGTTCGCGCTGTTGCTGACCCGTGTCGAGGCGACTTACGCCGGTCGCGCCTATGCCGCCTATGGGGGCATTTACATCGTCGCCTCGATCGGTTGGCTGGCGGTGATCGAGCGAGTTCGTCCCCTGGGCTCAGACTGGCTGGGCGTGGCGCTGTGCGTGATCGGGGCCAGTGTGATTCTGTTCGGCCCGCGTTTCTCTGCTTCCTGAAGCGGCATTCAAACGATTTGTCAGACGTTTCCGTAAGGGGCATCTTCCTGCGCTGTAGGGCGGGACTGATTTGCCGCTGTTGCATTGAAGAGCGGCTGCGGGCCGGGCATCTTCGAGGGCCGGTAACCCTGAAGGATGAATGCCATGCTTGTACTCAGTCGCGTTGTGGGCGAGATGATTTCCATCGGTGACAACATTTCAGTGCGCATCATCGCCGTCAACGGAGGCAGCGTGCGCTTCGGTGTCGAAGCGCCACAAAACGTCAATGTGCACCGGGCCGAGGTCTACGATCGCATCCAGGTCAAACTGGCGAAAACCAAAAGACGCTGAGCGCCTCAGTCGAACAGGTGCTTGGGCACATCGTGCTTGAGCATCAACTGGCATTGCTCGCTGTCCGGATCAAAAACGATCAGCGCCTGCCCCTTGGTCAATGCCTGGCGAACACGCAATACGCGGGTTTCCAGCGGCGTGTCGTCACCATTGTCCGTACCGTCGCGGGTCACGAAGTCCTCGATCAGGCGGGTCAGGGTGTCGACTTCAAGTTGGTCGTAGGGAATCAGCATAGGCACCTCGGCTAAACAATGGCGCGATGCTACGGCGAATGATCGGTTGCGGCTAGCCCGGGACCTGATGTGGTACCTGATACACCGCCTTCGCGGGCAAGCCTCGCTCCTACTGGTTATGTGTCGATGCACGAAACCTGTAGGAGCGAGGCTTGCCCGCGAAGGCGATCTCTCAGACGCTGAAAAAGCCAGGGTCAGCTGTCTGTTCGTTGCCCCACCAGACTATCCACCGACGGCACCCGCGTATCGCTTTCCATCTGCGTGTCGTGCTCGATTTGATGACTGAACCGGTCCAGCGAGCCCTTTGCCGGCTGCGCATCACTGGCAAATACCGGCGGGCTCAGAATGTAGGCGCCGAGTAGACGACTCAGCGCCGCCAGGCTATCGATGTGCGTGCGCTCGTAACCGTGAGTGGCATCGCAGCCGAAGGCGAGCAGGGCGGTGCGGATGTCGTGCCCGGCGGTGACCGCCGAATGCGCATCGCTGAAGTAATAGCGAAACAGGTCGCGGCGCACCGGCAACTCGTTTTCACTGGCCAACCTGAGCAAGTGCCGCGACAGGTGATAGTCGTAAGGCCCGCCGGAATCCTGCATCGCCACGCTCACCGCGTGTTCGCTGGAATGCTGGCCGGGCGCAACCGGCGCGATGTCGATGCCGACGAATTCGCTGACGTCCCAAGGCAACGCAGCCGCCGCGCCGCTGCCGGTTTCCTCGGTGATGGTGAATAGCGGATGACAATCGATCATCAACTCCTCACCGCTGTCGATGATCGCTTTCATCGCCGCCAGCAGCGCCGCAACACCCGCCTTGTCGTCGAGGTGACGGGCGCTGATGTGACCGCTTTCGGTGAACTCCGGCAGCGGGTCGAAGGCGACGAAATCGCCCACGCTGATCCCCAGGGAATCGCAGTCGGCGCGGGTGGCGCAGTAAGCGTCCAGACGCAACTCAACGTGATCCCAGCTGATCGGCAATTCATCTACGGCGGTGTTGAATGCGTGCCCGGAAGCCATCAGCGGTAACACGCTGCCGCGAATCACACCGTTGTCGGTGAACAGGCTGACGCGGCTGCCCTCGGCAAAACGACTGGACCAGCAACCGACCGGGGCGAGGGTCAGGCGACCGTTGTCTTTCACCGCGCGGACCGCGGCGCCGATGGTGTCGAGGTGAGCGGAGACCGCACGGTCCGGGCTGTTTTTCTTGCCCTTGAGCGTGGCGCGAATGGTGCCGCGCCGGGTCATCTCAAAGGGAATGCCCAATTCTTCAAGGCGTTCGGCGACGTACCGCACGATGGTGTCGGTAAAGCCGGTCGGGCTGGGAATGGCGAGCATTTCCAGCAGGACTTTTTGCAGGTAATTGAGATCCGGTTCGGGAATTTTGCTGGTCATGGAAACTCCTGATGAGTAAAGAACATCGATGGTTTCGATGAGGGAAAAGTTGGGTGCCTGACCTGGCGCCTTCGCGAGCAAGCTTCGCTCCTACAGGTAATACGCGTTTCTTTGTAGGAGCGAGGCTTGCCCGTGAAGGCATCAGTCCAGCCGACACATGACTAGGAAACTGCCGGCTGACTGTGCGGAAACAGCAAATCCACAAACCGCTCGGCCGTCGGCTGCGGTTCATGGTTGGCCAGCCCGGCGCGTTCGTTAGCTTCGATAAACACGTATTCCGGTTGATCGGCGGCAGGCACCATCAGGTCGAGCCCCACCATGGGAATGTCCAGCGCCCGCGCAGCCCTTACGGCGGCATCGATCAGGGTCGGATGCAAGATCGCCGTGACATCCTCCAGAACGCCACCGGTATGCAGATTTGCCGTACGCCTGACGAACAGATGCTCGCCGGCCGGCAGAATACTGTTGTAGTCATAACCCGCCGCCTGCAGCGTGCGCTCGGTCTCATGGTCCAGCGGGATTTTGCTTTCACCGCTGGTGGCCGCCTGCCGACGCCGACTCTGCGCTTCGATCAGCGCGCCGATGGAATGCTGACCATCGCCCACCACCTCCGCAGGCCGGCGAATCGCAGCGGCGACCACCTCGAAACCGATCACCACAATGCGTAAATCGAGACCTTCGTGGAAACTTTCCAGCAGCACGCGGCTGTCGAACTGCCGGGCTGATTCGATGGCTTGCTGGACCTCTTCAATTGTCCGCAAATCCACCGCGACGCCTTGACCTTGCTCACCATCCAAAGGCTTGACCACCACCCGCTCGTGCTCGTCGAGAAACGCCAGGTTGTCGTCGGCGTTGCCGGCCAGTTGCTGCGAGGGCAGGTTCAAACCGGCGGCCTTGAGCACTTTGTGCGTCAGGCTTTTGTCCTGGCACAGGCTCATGCTGATGGCGCTGGTCAGGTCGCTCAGGGATTCGCGGCAACGCACCCGGCGTCCGCCATGGCTGAGGGTGAACATCCCGGCGTCGGCATTATCGACGTGCACATCGATGCCGCGTCGATGGGCTTCCTCGACAATGATCCGCGCATAGGGGTTGAAATCGGCCTCAGGCCCAGGACCCAGAAACAGCGGCTGGTTGATGCCGTTCTTGCGCTTGATGGCGAAGGTCGACAGGTTGCGAAAACCAAGCTTGGCGTAGAGACTTTTCGCCTGCCGGTTGTCGTGCAACACCGACAGGTCCAGGTAACTCAGCCCACGGCTCATGAAGTGCTCGATCAAATGCCGCACCAGCACTTCACCGACGCCCGGCCGCGAGCAGTGCGGATCGACCGCCAGGCACCACAGGCTGCTGCCGTTCTCCGGGTCGTTGAACGCTTTGTGATGGTTGAGGCCCATGACGCTGCCGATGATCGCGCCGCTGTCTTCATCTTCCGCCAGCCAATACACCGGGCCGCCCTGATGTCGCGGCGTCAGCAAATTCGCATCAATGGGCAACATGCCGCGCGCCTGGTACAGCTGATTGATCGCCTGCCAATCAGTCTCGCTTTGCGCCCGGCGAATGCGAAAGCCGCGAAACACCCGGGTTGACTGACGGTAATCGCTGAACCAAAGACGCAAGGTGTCGGAAGGGTCGAGGAACAGTTGCGCCGGTTCCAGCCCCAATACTTGCTGGGGGGCGGCCACGTACAAGGCGATGTCGCGCTCACCGGGCTGCTCGTTGAGCAACTCTTGCGCCAGGCTCGCCGCGTCCGGGAAGGTATGGCCGATCAGCAACCGGCCCCAGCCGCAATGCACCGCAATCGGCGCCGCGCCGAGTTCACTGCCGTCTTCGGCCAGCCGTGCCTGCAAACGTTCATAGGAGGGGGACTGACCGCGCAACAAGCGTTGGCTGTAAGCCGTGGCGTGGGGTTTCATCGATCAGATTCCTTGTTCACTGAGCCACAGGTTCAGCGCCGCCAATTGCCACAGCTTGGAGCCGCGCAACGGAGTCAACTGGCCTTGCGGATCGGTCAGCAGGCGGTCGAGCATGGCCGGGTTGAACAGGCCGCGATCCTGGCTTGGATCGAGCAGCAGTTCGCGCACCCAGTTCAGCGTATCGCCCTGCAAATGCTTGAGGCCCGGCACCGGAAAGTAACCTTTCTTGCGGTCAATCACTTCGCTTGGAATGACCAGTCGAGCAGCCTCTTTCAAGACTTGCTTGCCACCGTCCGGCAGTTTGAATTTGCCCGGCACCCGGGCCGACAATTCCACCAGGCGATAGTCGAGAAACGGTGTGCGCGCTTCCAGGCCCCAGGCCATGGTCATGTTGTCGACACGTTTGACCGGGTCGTCCACCAACATGATCGTGCTGTCCAGACGCAGGGCTTTATCCACCGCCGCCTCGGCGCCGGGCTGTGCGAAATGTTCCTTCACGAAGTCACCGGCAGCGTCATTGGCCGTCAGCCATTTCGGTTGCACGGTGGCGGCGTAATCCTCGTAGCTGCGATCGAAGAACGCATCGCGATAGGCCGCGTACGGATCGGCGGCGCCATCGACTTGTGGGTACCAGTGATAGCCGGCGAACAACTCGTCCGCGCCCTGGCCGCTCTGCACCACTTTGCAATGCTTGGCCACTTCCCGTGACAGCAGGTAGAAGGCGATGCAGTCATGGCTGACCATCGGCTCGCTCATGGCGCGGAACGCCGCGGGCAGTTGTTCGATGATCTCTTTTTCGTCGATGCGCAGTTGATGGTGCTGCGTGTTGTAGTGTTTGGCGATCAAGTCCGAATACTGGAACTCATCACCACGTTCGCCGCCGGCATCCTGGAAACCGATAGAGAAGGTCGACAGGTTTTCCACGCCGACTTCACGCAACAGACCCACCAGCATGCTCGAATCGACACCGCCCGACAGCAGTACGCCGACGTCCACGGCCGCACGTTGACGGATCGCCACCGCGTCGCGGGTGCTGTCGAGTACACGGTCACGCCAGTCTTCGAGCGTCAGGTTCATCTCGTCGGCGTGTGGGCCGTAAGGCAGGGTCCACCAGGTTTTCTGCTCAGTGGTGCCGTCCGCTTCGATGCGCATCCAGGTGGCCGGTGGCAGTTTTTCGATGCCGGCCAGCAAGGTGCGCGGTGCCGGGACCACGGCGTGGAAATTCAGATAGTGATTGAGTGCCACCGGATCGAGGATCGGGTTGATGTCGCCGCCTTTGAGCAACGCCGGCAGCGCCGAGGCAAAGCGCAGGCGCTGGCCGGTGCGCGACAGGTACAGCGGCTTCACGCCGAGACGGTCACGCGCGATGAACAGGCGCTTGGCGTCGCGTTCCCAGATCGCGAAGGCGAACATGCCATTGAGTTTCGGCAGCAGTGCCTCGCCCCAGGCGTGATAACCCTTGAGCAGCACTTCGGTGTCACCACCGGAATAGAAGGAATAACCGAGGCTTTCCAGTTCGGTGCGCAGTTCCGGGTAGTTGTAGATCGCGCCATTGAAGGCCAGGGACAAACCCAATTGGTTGTCGACCATCGGCTGCGCCGAACCGTCCGACAGGTCCATGATTTTCAGGCGACGGTGGCCCAGGGCAATCGGCCCCTGGCTGTGAAAGCCCCACGCGTCAGGGCCGCGAGGGGCCAGGTGATGGGTGATTCGTTCAACGGCTGCAAGGTCCGCAGGTTGATGATCAAAGCGTAACTCGCCAGCTAATCCGCACATAAAGTCCTTACCGGTTTTTCCGTTGGGGAGGGTCAATCGATACCCGCCAAAAACGGCGGGTACTCAGAAACTGACCCGGTGGGATCGCGGGAGTTTTAGATCGATAAGTAATAAGAGGGAATGTGCAGGGAGGCGCCTTCAGCCGAAAACGCCGGTCCGCACGGGATAGATCGATCGATTAAACCGAAAGAATGCGGATTCATTTACCCCGAATCAGGCGCCGCAAGGCGAAACGATTCGGATGGCACGCCTCGGCCACGGCTCTGGGTAATGGCAGCGGTTCGTTGTCGAGCCAGGCCGCGAGCAACTCGCCTGATAACGGCGCGGTAATCAGCCCTCGTGAGCCGTGGCCGCTGTTGACGTACAAACCGTCCAGCCATGGACATGGGGTGTCTGGCGTTTGCCGGGCGTCCTTGCTCAGGGCGATGTAGGCGTCGGCGAAGGCCTGTCGGTCAGACAAAGGGCCGACAATTGGCAGGTAGTCGGGGCTGGTGCAGCGGAACGCCGCGCGACCTTCAAGTGCCTCGGGTCGCAGGGCCTCTGCGCCGAGTCGGGCGACCAGATCCACCGAGATTTCTTCGAGCATCTGCAGGTTGCCGGCATGCTCGGCCGTGGTGGGCGTCAGGTCGTCGTTGTTGAAATCAAAACTGGCACCCAGGGTGTGTTCACCCAGGCGGGCCGGCGCGACATAACCTTCGGCACATACCACGGTGCTCAGGCTCTGGCTTGCAGGTGTTTGGGGCAGGCGGGTGATCTGTCCACGAATCCGTTTGAGCGGCAAGTCGCTGCTGAAGTCGAAACGCTTGATCTCGGCGGCGCCGGCCAGCACCACCACCGCTGCGTTGGCCAGCAGCTTGTGACCCTCCCACGCTTGCCATTGCCCTTCGACACGACGCAGTTCCAGTACATCGTGATGGGGCAGGAACCGGATATTCGGATGCGCCGCTTGCCATGCGCACAGGGCGGGCGGATGCACCCAGCCGCCTTCTGGGTAAAACAGGCCACCCGATTGCAACGCGATGCCCGCGCGGATCTGCGCGTGTTGCTGATCGAGTGTGTGCAGCAAATCCTCGGGAAACGCCGCCGCCAGTTGTGCCTGACGTTCGGCTTCCTTGGCGTTGAAGGCCAGTTGCAGCACACCGCAATCGTCCCAGTCGACGCCTCGGTGCAAGTGCTCAAGCAAACGCCGGGTGTGACCGAAACCACTGACAATCAACTGTGACAAGGCCGTGCCATGGGCCGAGAGCTTGAGGTACAACACGCCCTGTGGATTGCCCGACGCTTCCTGTGCCAGCGCATCGTGGCGCTCCAGCAAACTGACTTGCCAGCCCCGTGCCGCCAGGCTGGCGGCGGTGGCGCAACCGGCCAGTCCTGCGCCAATCACCAAGGCGTGACGTTCGCCGGTCAACGGCGTTGGGCGGGCAAACCAGGGTTTCGCAACGACAGGCGTGGGGGTTTCTGCAGGCCAGCCCAGAAACACACCGCGCAGGATTTCCCATTTGTGACCGATGCCGGGCGTGCGCTTCATCTTGAAGCCCGCCGCGTTCAACAGACGGCGCACCCAACCGGTGCTGGTGAACGTGCTAATGGTCGAGCCGGGCGCTGCCAATCGAGCCAGTTCGGCAAACAACTCGGCGGTCCACATGTCGGGATTTTTCGCCGGGGCAAAACCGTCGAGAAACCACGCATCAACCTGCGCGTCCAGTTGCGGCAATTGCTCCAGCGCATCGCCGATCAGCAACGTCAGGGTCACACGACCGTTGTCCAAGACCATTCGCTGGAAGCCTTGATGGATCGCCACGTATTGCGCCAGCAATTGATCGGCAAACGGCTTGAGCTCCGGCCACAAAGCCAGCGCACGCTGCAGGTCTGGCTGGCTCAGCGGGTACTTTTCGACACTGATAAAGTGCAGGCGCGCATCGGCCACGGCGTGCTGTTCGAACAACTGCCAGGCGCAGAGGAAGTTAAGTCCGGTACCGAAACCGGTTTCGCCAATGACCAGTCGACCGCCGTCGGGCAACGCGGCGAAGCGTTCACGCAAACCGTTCTGTTCGAGAAATACGTAGCGGGTTTCTTCAAGGCCTGACTTGTCCGAAAAATAGACATCGTCGAACACCCGCGAATACGGGCGACCCTGGTCGTCCCAGTCGAGTTGGGCGTGAGGCAATACAGGTTTCATGGCAGGCTCGGCAGCGGCAAGGCGGCCATTCTAGCTGATCGAGGTGGTGATGCCTGATCCATGGCAGTGTCGGGTAGTGGTGCCACAGGCAATCGCCACAAAAAGCCGGCCGGCAAGGAATTTTCTGTGATGACGGACAGCCCAATCCGCTAGTCTTGGCGCAATCAGGAAAGGGAGTCGTCCATGTTCGAATCTGCTGAAATCGGTCACGCCATCGACAAAGAAACCTACGACGCTGAAGAACCGGCACTGCGTGAAGCGTTGCTCGAAGCGCAGTTCGAACTTCAACAGCAAAAGCGCTTTCCGGTGATCGTCCTGATCAACGGCATTGAAGGCGCCGGGAAGGGCGAGACGGTCAAGTTGCTCAACGAGTGGATGGACCCGCGTCTTATCGAAGTCCGCACTTTCGATCAGCAGACCGATGAAGAGCTGGCGCGACCTCCGGCCTGGCGCTACTGGCGGATGCTCCCGGCCAAGGGGCGCATGGGGATTTTCTTCGGCAACTGGTACAGCCAGATGCTCCAGGGCCGGGTCCATGGACTGTTCAAGGACGCGGTGCTGGATCAGGCGATCAACCAGTCGGAGCGCTTTGAAAAGATGCTCTGCGACGAAGGCGCGCTGATTTTCAAGTTCTGGTTTCACCTCTCCAAGAAGCAGATGAAGGCGCGCCTCAAGGCACTCGCCGACGACCCTTTGCACAGCTGGCGCATCAGTCCGCTGGACTGGCAACAATCCCGGACTTACGACAAGTTCGTGAAGTACGGCGAGCGCGTGTTGCGTCGCACCAGCCGCGACTACGCGCCCTGGCACGTGATTGAAGGCGTGGATGTGCATTACCGCAGTCTGGCGGTTGGAAAAATCCTGCTCGAAGGCCTGCAAAGTGCCTTGAAACGATCCAGAATCCATCCCGCCAAGGTCAACGCTGCGCCGCTGCCGATCCATGTCGATCAGCTCAACCTGCTCGACAGCCTCGATTTGAGCCAGCGTCTGGACAAGGAAGATTACGAAGAACAACTGATTACCGAGCAGGCGCGATTCTCGGGCCTGATGCGTGACAAACGCATGCGCCAATTCGCCTTGATCGCAGTGTTCGAAGGCAATGACGCGGCGGGCAAGGGCGGTGCAATCCGGCGCGTGGCCGCAGCGCTCGATCCACGTCAGTACAGCATCGTGCCGATTGCCGCGCCCACCGAGGAAGAACGGGCGCAACCGTATTTGTGGCGCTTTTGGCGGCACATTCCGGCCAAGGGCAAATTCACCGTATTCGATCGCTCGTGGTATGGCCGGGTATTGGTCGAGCGCGTCGAAGAGCTCTGTCCGCCCGCTGACTGGCTGCGGGCCTACAGCGAGATTAACGATTTCGAAGAGCAGATTTCCGAATCGGGCGTCATCGTGGTCAAGTTCTGGCTGGCCATCGACAAGGAAACGCAACTGGAGCGTTTCGAATCCCGTGAAGACATTCCCTTCAAGCGTTTCAAGATCACTGAAGACGACTGGCGCAATCGGGACAAGTGGGACGCTTATCGCGCGGCCGTCGGCGACATGGTTGACCGCACCAGCACGGAAATCTCGCCATGGACGCTGGTGGAGGCCAATGACAAGCGCTGGGCCCGGGTCAAGGTCCTGCGCACGATCAACCTGGCGCTGGAAGCCGCGTTCGAAAAATCAGACAAGCACGACAAGAAGGCCAAAAAACGCAAGTCGTGAGCCGATGGTTACGCATACGCGGGGTGAATGATTGTCGCGGTCGGTTATGGGGTGGACTTATGCTCGGTCCACTCCCAACCGATAACAACAATGAGGTATGCCATGCGTGAAGTGGTGATCGTCGACAGCGTGCGGACCGGCCTGGCCAAATCCTTTCGCGGCAAGTTCAACCAGACCCGTCCGGATGACATGGCGGCGCATTGCGTCGATGCCTTGTTGGCGCGCACCGGCATCGACCCGGCCAGTGTCGAGGATTGCATCGTCGGTGCGGGCTCCAACGAAGGCGCCCAGGGCTACAACATCGGTCGCAACGTCGCGGTGTTGTCACGCCTGGGTATCGGCACCGCAGGCATGACCCTCAACCGTTTCTGCTCGTCGGGCTTGCAGGCCATCGCCATCGCCGCCAACCAGATCGCGTCGGGCTGCAGCGACATCATCGTGGCCGGTGGCGTCGAGTCGATCAGCCTGACCATGAAAAGCGTCAACACCGACCACCTGATCAACCCGCTTCTGAAAGAGCAGGTGCCGGGCCTCTATTTCCCGATGGGCCAGACTGCTGAAATCGTTGCACGTCGTTACGACGTCAGTCGCCAGGAACAGGATCTGTATGCCCTGCAGAGTCAGCTGCGTACGGCCCAGGCTCAGGCCGCTGGTTTGTTCGATGATGAAATCGTGCCGATGGCGGTGAAGTATCGGGTTGAAGACAAGGTCACCGGCCAGGTGCAGATCCTCGACGGGATCGTCGACCGCGACGACTGCAACCGCCCGGACACCACGCTGGAAAGCCTGGCCGGGCTGAAACCGGTATTTGCCGAAGACGGTTCGGTCACGGCGGGTAACTCGTCGCAATTGTCCGATGGCGCTTCGATGACGCTGGTCATGAGCCTGGAAAAAGCCCTGGCGCTGGGTCTCAAGCCCAAGGCGTTCTTCCGTGGTTTCACGGTGGCCGGGTGCGAACCGGACGAGATGGGCATCGGTCCGGTGTTCTCGGTGCCGAAATTGCTCAAGGCCAAGGGTTTGCGGGTGGCTGACATTGATCTGTGGGAGCTCAACGAAGCGTTTGCGTCGCAGTGCCTGTACAGCCGCAATCGCCTGGAAATCGATAACGACAAGTACAACGTCAATGGCGGCTCGATTTCCATCGGCCACCCGTTCGGCATGACCGGCTCGCGTCAGGTCGGGCACATTGTGCGTGAGTTGCAGCGGCGCAACTTGCGGTATGGCGTGGTCACCATGTGCGTGGGTGGCGGGATGGGGGCGACGGGGTTGTTCGAAGCGGTGCGCTAAGTCCGCAAGACTTCTGTTGCCTGATTAACCGCTATCGCGAGCAGACTCGCTCCCACATTGGATCTATGGCGCGCATCAGACCCCTGTGGGAGCGAGCCTGCTCGCGATGGCAGCACCTCGGTCTATCGATCTAGACTCACAAGCTGCATCCGCGCGATGTAAGCCTGAATCTCCCGTGCAGCCGCCTGCGGATTATCAAACGGTCCCTCCAGCGTGTTTTCCCGGGTGCTGAAAAATAGTTCTCCATTCACACGACACACCCGGTCGCAACGAAAGTGCGTGGCGGGGGCGTTGTCCTGGGCGCGCTTGCCGTACATGGCGGTCTCCTGAGGGATGTTCCGGTTAGCGGATCCAATGAGCTTATGCATGAACCACTTGCGGCGCCTGACCAACTGATCGGCGGCATTTCGCCAGATTAATGGTGCGACCTGCACAGTTTCATTCGCGGCCCGTCGCCAACTGTCCCTGTGTCGCGCCGAGGTCTGCGCCTAGAATGGTGTTTCTTGCCATCTGGCTTTGGGGTTCGCATGCACATTTCATCCGGTCGCTGGGTTTACGGTCTGTTCCTGGCCTTGCTGACCGCAGTCCTGTGGGGAATCCTGCCGATCAAACTCAAGCAAGTCCTGCTGGTGATGGACCCGGTGACGGTGACCTGGTTTCGCCTGACGGTGTCCGGTGGCTGCCTGTTCATTTATCTGGCGGCGACCAGGCGTCTGCCCAGTCGCAAAGTCCTCGGCCCGCGCGGTGGCTGGCTGGTGTTGATGGCGGTGCTCGGCCTGGTCGGCAACTACGTGTTGTACCTGATGGGCCTGAACCTGCTCAGCCCCGGCACCGCGCAACTGGTTGTGCAGATGGGCCCGATCATGTTGCTGATCGCCAGCCTGTTTGTGTTCAAGGAACGGTTCAGTGTGGGGCAGGGGATTGGTCTGCTGGTGCTGCTGATCGGTTTCGCGCTGTTCTTTAATCAACGTCTGGCCGAGCTGTTGACCTCGCTGACCGATTACACCGCCGGCGTGTTGCTGGTGCTGCTGGCTTCGACGGTCTGGACGTTTTACGCACTGGGGCAGAAGCAATTGCTGACGGTGTGGAATTCGTTGCAGGTGATGATGGTGATCTACCTGTTCTGCGCGCTGTTGCTGACGCCTTGGGTGCATCCGCTGGAGGCGCTGCAGTTGAACCCGTTGCAAGGCTGGTTATTGCTGGCGTGCTGCATGAACACCTTGATCGCTTATGGCGCCTTTGCCGAAGCGCTGGCCCATTGGGAAGCTTCGCGGGTGAGTGCGACGCTGGCGATAACACCGTTGGTGACGTTTGGCGCAGTGGCCGTGGCCGCGTGGGCATGGCCGGAATATGTGCATGCCGAGACGATCAATGGCCTGGGGTATGGCGGGGCGGTGTTGGTGGTGGTGGGGTCGGCGTTGGTGGCGTTGGGGCCTTCGTTGATTTCCGGGCTCAGGGCTCGGCGAGTACGGATAGCCGCAGGTTGAACCGCGTTATCGTTCTTCGCGAGCAGGCTCGCCCCCACATTTAACCGAGTTCTATCAGAAGAATGCGGCCCCCTGTGGGAGCGAGCCTGCTCGCGATGGCTGATTGTCAGGCGCTACACACTCAGCCCTTGGCGCCCGCTTCCAACATATTCTCCGGCCTTACCCACGCATCAAACTCTTCATCCGTCAGATACCCCAGTTGCAATGCCGCCTCTCGCAAGGTCAGCCCCTCGCTGTAAGCCTTCTTGGCAATCTCCGCCGATTTGTCGTAGCCGATATGCGGGTTCAGCGCGGTCACCAGCATCAGCCCACGCTCCAGGTGCTCGGCCATTTTCGCCGCGTCCGGTTCCAGGCCGGCGATGCAATGCTGCTGGAAGTTACTGCAGCCATCGCCCAGCAGGCGGATCGATTGCAGCAGGTTGTGGATGATCACCGGTTTGAACACGTTCAGTTGCAAGTGCCCCTGACTCGCCGCAAAACCAATGGCGACGTCGTTGCCCAGGACTTGGCACGCCAGCATCGACAGCGCTTCACACTGGGTCGGATTGACCTTGCCCGGCATGATTGAGCTGCCCGGTTCGTTGGCCGGCAGTTTCACTTCGGCAAAACCTGCACGCGGCCCGGAACCTAGCAGACGCAAGTCGTTGGCGATTTTCATCAGGGTCACGGCGAGGGTTTTCAGCGCGCCCGACAGGGTGGTCAGCGGCTCATGGCCGGCCAGCGCGGCGAACTTGTTCGGCGCGGTAACGAACGGCAGGCCGGAAAGGGCCGCCAACTCCGCAGCGATCGCTTCACCAAAACCGTGGGGTGAGTTCAGCCCGGTGCCAACCGCGGTGCCGCCCTGCGCCAGTTCACAGACCGCCGGCAGTGCGCTGCGGATTGCCCGTTCGGCGTAATCCAGTTGCGCGATGAACGCCGAGAGTTCCTGGCCGAAGGTGATCGGCGTGGCGTCCATCATGTGGGTGCGGCCGGTCTTGACCAGTTTCATGTGCCGCGCCGCCAACTCGGCCAGGCCGCCGGAGAGTTCACTGATTGCCGGTAGCAAATGCTGCTGCACTGCCTGGGCGGCGGCAATGTGCATGGCGGTCGGGAAGCAGTCGTTGGAGCTTTGCGAGCGGTTGACGTGATCATTGGGGTGAACCGGGGTCTTGCCACCACGCGGGTTGCCGGCCAGTTCGTTGGCGCGGCCGGCGATCACTTCGTTGACGTTCATGTTGCTCTGGGTGCCGCTGCCGGTCTGCCAGACCACCAGCGGGAACTGGTCGTCGTGGCTGCCGTCGAGCACTTCGTCTGCGGCCTGTTCGATCAGGCGGGCGATGTCGGCGGGCAGGTCGCCGTTGCGGTCATTGACCCGCGCCGCGGCTTTCTTGATCAGGGCCAGTGCGTGCAGCACGGCCAGGGGCATGCGTTCGTTGCCAATGGCGAAGTTGATCAGCGAGCGTTGCGTTTGAGCACCCCAGTAGGCCTCATCCGGGACTTCCACCTGGCCAAGGCTGTCGGTTTCGATACGGCTCATCTTGCACACTCCTGTAGGTCGATAGCGCAGTTTAGGCCGTGATCGCCGGCCGTGGTTCCATCAGTCTGTTTTTTGACCGTTCGCCCCCTCTAATTCAGGCCTGACAAGGCTTGGGGTTGAGTGACACACTTTTTTAGGCGCAGAATGGTCGCCCTTGGGGTTTTACCTCGCCTGCTAGAAAAGGAAACTCGATGACTCGTCTTCGTGCCATCTGTACCGCGGTTGCACTGGTTTGCGCCAGCGGCCCTGTTTTTGCCGATACCGCCAGCCACAACGCCAGTGCCGAAGCTTTCCTGACCCTGGCGCACGCTGACAAATTGGGCACTCCGGTGTACATGCAAGTGCAGCAAATGTTCGCTCAGCGCTTTGAACAGACCAAAGCCCCTGAATCGAAAAAAGCCCTGCTGGAAACCTATCAAGCCAAGGCCAACGCCGCTCTGGACGCAGCCATTGGCTGGAACAAGCTGAAGCCAGACATGGTCAAGCTCTACACCACCAACTTCAGCGAATCCGAGCTGAAAGACCTGGTCGCGTTCTACAAGTCGCCACTGGGCAAGAAAGTCCTGGAAAAAATGCCGCAGCTGACTCAGCAGTCGGCCCAGATGACTCAAGCCAAGCTGGAAAGCGCGGTGCCTGTGGTCAACAAGCTGTTGGCTGACATGACTGCCGAGCTGGAGCCTAAAGGCGCCGCCGCTCCAGCCAAGAAAAAGCCTTAAGCGGAGCCCGGTATGACCATGCAACAACGCATCGAATCGACGCTGGGCTTGTTACAGCCCGAGCATCTGCAAGTGCTGGATGAAAGCCACATGCACAGCCGTGGGTTGCAGACCCACTTCAAGGCGGTGGTGGTCAGCCAGCAGTTTGAAGGGCTCAACCGCGTCAAGCGTCACCAGAAAGTCTACGGTACGCTCGGCGAGCTGATGGGCGAGTTCCATGCGTTGGCGTTGCATACCTACACGCCTGAAGAATGGGCACAGATCGACGCGGCCCCGGCCTCGCCAACCTGCGCTGGCGGCAGCTAGGAGCCAGGTTTGCCCGCGAAGGCGTCCTCAAGATCGCCTTCGCGGGCAAGCCTTGCTCCTACAGAAGCACTTATTTTTGATAGACTGCCCAACGCGCCGCTCACCCGGCGCGTTTTTTTTATTCCGGTTCACCCTTTGCGAGGGTAGCCACCTGGAGAAACACCCATGACACAACAGATTGTCGTGGCGGCACTGTATAAGTTCGTCACTCTGGAAGATTACGTTGCCCTGCGCGAGCCACTGCTGCAAGCCATGGTCGACAATGGCATCAAGGGCACGCTGCTGATCGCCGAAGAAGGCATCAACGGTACCGTGTCCGGCAGCCGCGAAGGTATAGACGGGCTGATGGCCTGGCTCAAGAACGACCCGCGCATGGACGACATCGACCACAAAGAGTCGTACTGCGACGACCAGCCGTTCTACCGCACCAAGGTCAAGCTCAAGAAAGAAATCGTCACCCTCGGCGTCGAAGGCGTGGACCCGAACAAACAGGTCGGCACCTACGTCGATCCACAGAACTGGAATGCGCTGATCAGCGACCCTGAAGTGCTGTTGATCGACACCCGCAACGACTACGAGGTTTCGATCGGCACCTTCGAAGGCGCCATCGACCCGAAAACCACCAGTTTTCGCGAATTCCCCGACTACATCAAAGCCCACTTCGACCCGGCCGTGCACAAGAAAGTCGCGATGTTCTGCACCGGCGGCATTCGTTGTGAGAAGGCCTCTAGCTACATGCTCAGCCAGGGTTTCGACGAGGTCTATCACCTCAAGGGCGGTATCCTGAAGTACCTTGAAGAGGTGCCGCAGGAAGAAACCAAATGGCAGGGCGACTGCTTCGTGTTCGACAACCGCGTGACCGTGCGCCATGACCTCAGCGAAGGCGACTACGATCAATGTCATGCCTGTCGTACGCCGGTAAGCGTCGAAGACCGCACGTCCGAGCATTACGTGGCCGGCATCAGTTGCCCGCATTGCTGGGATACGCTGAGCGAGAAAACCCGTCGCAGCGCCATTGATCGGCAGAAGCAGATCGAACTGGCCAAGGCGCGCAACCTGCCTCACCCGATCGGCTACAACTACAAGCAAACTCCTTCAGAGGCTTGAACCATGTCTGCCCAACGCCTGCTCTATGTGATGGACCCGATGTGTTCCTGGTGCTGGGGCTTTGCGCCCGTCGCCAACGCGCTGGTCGAGCAGGCGCAGGCTGCAGGGGTGGACGTGCACCTGGTGGTGGGCGGCTTGCGCACCGGCAGCGGCTCCGCATTGGAGCCGACTACCCGGCGCTACATCCTTGAGCATTGGCAAGCCGTCACCCAGGCCACCGGCCAACCGTTCAAGACCGAAGGCGCATTGCCTGACGGTTTTGTCTACGACACCGAGCCTGCCTGCCGGGCGTTGGTGACCGCGCGTAGCCTGGCGCCGGATTGCGCGTGGAAACTGCTCGGCCTCATTCAGCACGCGTTCTATGCCGAAGGCCGAGACGTCACCCACGCCAGTGTCCTGGTCGAGTTGGCCGAGAAAGCCGGCCTGCCGCGCATCGAGTTTGCGGCCGCGTTCGACCGTGCCGATCAGCACGCCGCGACTGCTGCCGATTTCACCTGGGTCCAGGACCTCGGCATCGCCGGATTCCCAACGCTGTTGGCCGAACGTAGCGGGCAACTGGCGCTGCTGACCAATGGCTATCAACCCTTGAGTGAATTGTCGCCATTGCTCGGCCGTTGGCTGGAGCGCGCTGCCTGTGCATGACCTGCCCGATGACACGCCAGCTCCCAAGCGTGTCGATCGGCTGAGTTGGGCTGAAATCCGGCGGCTGGCACTTCACCATAAAAAATCCCTGTGGATCGCCAATGGCGTGGCGGTGCTGGCCACCCTGTGCAGCGTGCCGATTCCGTTGCTGCTGCCGTTGCTGGTGGACGAAGTGCTGCTGGGGCATGGCGATTCCGCGCTGAAAATCATGAACCACGCGTTGCCGGAAGGCTGGCAGAAAGCGGCGGGCTACATCGGCCTGATGCTGCTGGTGACCTTGTTGCTGCGCTGCGGCGCCTTGCTGTTTAACGTGGTGCAGGCGAAGTTGTTCGCGGCGCTGGCCAAAGACATCGTGTATCGCATCCGCATACGGCTGATCGAACGGCTCAAGCGTATTTCCCTGGGGGAATACGAAAGCCTGGGCAGCGGCACGGTGACCACGCACCTGGTCACGGACCTGGACACGCTGGACAAATTTGTCGGCGAGACACTCAGTCGATTCCTCGTGGCGATGCTGACGCTGGTCGGCACTGCAAGCATTCTGATCTGGATGCACTGGAAGCTGGCGCTTTTGATCATGTTGTTCAATCCGCTGGTGATCTACGCCACGGTGCAACTGGGCAAGCGGGTCAAGCACCTGAAGAAGCTCGAGAATGACAGCACCTCGCGTTTCACCCAGGCCCTGACCGAAACCCTCGACTCGATCCAGGAAGTGCGTGCCGGCAACCGTCAGGGGTTTTTCCTCGGGCGTCTGGGGCAGCGGGCCCGGGAAGTGCGCGATTATGCGGTGACCTCGCAGTGGAAGACCGATGCGTCGAACCGTGCCAGTGGCTTGCTGTTCCAGTTCGGCATCGATATTTTCCGCGCCGCGGCGATGCTCACCGTGTTGTTCTCCGACTTGTCCGTCGGGCAGATGCTGGCGGTGTTCAGCTACCTGTGGTTCATGATCGGTCCGGTGGAGCAGTTACTCAATTTGCAATACGCCTATTACGCCGCCGGCGGTGCGCTGTCGCGGATCAACGAGTTGCTGGCACGCGACGATGAGCCGCAATACCCCGGCGGTGTCGATCCGTTTCAGGGGCGGGACACCGTGGGCATCGAAGTCCAGGGCTTGAGTTTCGGATACGGCGACGAGTTGGTGTTGAACCAGATGGACCTGTCCATCGCCCCCGGTGAAAAAGTGGCGATTGTCGGTGCCAGCGGTGGTGGCAAGAGCACCCTGGTGCAGTTGCTGCTGGGGTTGTACACGCCCCTTGCCGGGACCATCCGCTTCGGTGGCTCGACCCAGCAGGAGATCGGCCTGGAGACCGTGCGCGAAAACGTCGCCGTGGTCCTGCAACACCCCGCGCTGTTCAATGACACGATACGCGCCAATCTGACGATGGGCCGTCTGCGCAGCGACGAGGCCTGCTGGCAAGCGCTGGAGATTGCCCAGCTGAACCAAACGGTTCGAGAATTGCCTGATGGTCTGGACAGCATTGTCGGACGCTCTGGCGTGCGCTTGTCCGGTGGTCAGCGGCAACGGTTGGCGATTGCGCGGATGGTGCTGGCCGAACCCAAGGTGGTGATTCTCGACGAGGCCACCTCGGCGCTGGACGCTGCCACCGAATACAACCTGCACCTGGCGCTGGCGCGGTTCTTGAGCAACCGCACCACGCTGATCATTGCGCATCGGTTGTCGGCGGTGAAACAGGCTGATCGGGTGCTGGTGTTCGACGGCGGCCAAATTGCCGAGGATGGTGACCATCAGCAACTGATTGCCGAAGGTGGGTTGTACGCCAAGCTTTATGGCCATTTACAGCAGCATTAGTGACAGCCCGCGTCAGGTTTGCGGCAAGTGCATGCAAAATACGGGCGCTGGCTTGCCGGGATCGAATACGCACCCTAGTCTAGCTGTAGCGATCACGTTGGATGATGATCTGGCAGTGCTAATACAAGGGACCTCATGAAGCAAAAGCGGACTCTCGGAACCCCTAGGTTATTGGGCATCGTCTGGCCATTTATTGCCGTAGTGCTATTTCAAGCGCTGTTGGGCGGGGTCAGTCTCTATGTACTTTCGGCAGTTCGCGGCTATGTGGCCGGGGAGAGCCTGTGGTCCAAGGGCCAGAAGGACGCCATCTATTACCTCAATCTCTACGCGGACAGTCGCGACGAGGCCATTTTCCTCAAGTACCAGAACGCCATTGCCGTACCCCAGGGTGGTCACGAGTTGCGCGTGGCGCTGGATCATCAGCCACCGAATATCGAAGCCGCACGGGTGGCGATTCTCAAGGGGGGCAATCATCCCGACGACGTCTCCAGCGTGATCTGGCTGTACCTCAATTTCAGGCATTTCAGTTACCTTGAAAAAGCCATCGACCGCTGGACGGTGGGTGACGCGTATCTGGTGCAACTCGATAACGTCGCCCAAGAGATGCACCGGCGCATTACCGAAAATCAGGCGTCGGACGCCGACATCAAGCGCTGGAAAGACCAGATTTTTGCAATCAACGATGGTGTGACGCCTGCCGCCACTGCCTTCAGCGATGCCTTGGGCGAGGGCTCGCGCTTGATTCTGCGCCTGCTGCTGGTCACGAACCTGGCCACGGCCCTGGGCTTGATTGCATTAGCGTTGATGCGTACCCACAAACTGCTCAAACAGCGCCATGCCTTTGCCGAGGCCTTGCAGTTGGAGAAAGACCGGGCGCAGATCACCCTGCAATCCATTGGCGACGGGGTGATTACCACGGATGTCGACGGTGCGATCGCCTACATGAACCCGGCGGCCGAGGCGTTGACTCACTGGAAAGGCGAGCAGGCCATCGGCTTGCCGCTGGCGGCCTTGTTCAATCTGCTGGATGACAACGCTCAGGCTGACGGCTTTACCTTGATCGAGCACATATTGAGCGGTCAGCTCAGCGGCGCCAGCGAGCATTCCAAACTGATCCAGCGCCTCGACGGCAGCACCGTCTCGGTCACCCTGGTCGGGGCGCCGATCCGCAACGCCGACAAGGTCAGTGGCGCCGTGCTGGTGTTGCATGACATGACTCAGGAGCGCCAGTACATCGCCAATCTGTCCTGGCAGGCGACCCACGACGCCCTGACCGGGCTGGCCAATCGTCGCGAGTTCGAGTATCGCCTGGAGCAGGCGTTGCACAACCTGACCCGATACTCTGGGCGCCATGCCTTGATGTTCCTCGATCTGGACCAGTTCAAACTGGTCAACGATACCTGCGGCCATGCGGCGGGTGACGAACTGCTTCGGCATATCTGCGCGCTGTTGCAATCAGGCTTGCGCGAAGGTGACACGCTGGCCCGGCTGGGTGGCGACGAGTTCGGGATTTTGCTGGAAGACTGTCCGCCGGAAGCGGCCGAGAAAATTGCCGAGAGCCTGCGCCATACCGTGCAGAACCTGCACTTTGTGTGGAAAGGCCGGCCATTCGTCACAACGGTGAGCATCGGGATGGTTCATATCGCGCAAACCCCGACAACCCTCGAAGCCTCGCTGCGTGCTGCCGATATGGCCTGTTACATGGCCAAGGAAAAAGGGCGTAACCGTGTTCAGGTGTATAACGCCGATGATTCGGAACTGTCCCTGCGTTTCGGTGAGATGGCGTGGGTACAGCGCCTGCACATGGCCCTGGAAGAGGATCGCTTTTGCCTGTATTCCCAGGAAATCGCACCCCTTGGTCATACCGAACACGGCGGCGGGCATATAGAAATCCTGTTGCGTCTACATGATGAAGCCGGGCGCATGATATTACCGGACAGTTTTATTCCGGCTGCCGAACGTTATGGTCTGATGACCGCACTTGATCGTTGGGTGGTGCAGAACGTCTTTAAGATCATTGCCCAATGTATTGCCGAAGAGCGCAAAGGTCCTTTGGCCATGTGTGCGATTAATCTGTCAGGCACTACTATCGGAGATGACGCGTTTCTGGACTTCCTGAGGGAACAGTTTGTTGCATGGTCCATTCCACCTGAAATGATTTGTTTTGAAATTACAGAGACCAGTGCAATTTCCAATTTGGGAAGTGCAATTAGATTTATCAATGAACTCAAAGGTTTAGGTTGTCACTTTTCGTTGGATGACTTCTGCGCCGGTATGTCCTCATTCGCCTACTTGAAACATTTACCTGTAGACTTCTTGAAGATCGATGGAAGTTTCGTAAAGGATATGCTGGACGACCCGATTAACCGCGCCATGGTAGAAGTGATCAATCACATCGGCCATGTCATGGGTAAGCGCACGATTGCCGAGTTTGTAGAAACACCCCAGATCGAGCAGGCATTGCTGGAGATCGGGGTCGACTTCGCTCAAGGGTATGTCATTGAACGCCCGCATCTGTTTACCTGCGATAGTTTGCAAAGTCGTCCTGCCAGGCCTCAACCTTTGTTATTCAAGGCGCCCGGCACGTTCCGTTGAAATCTCTTGCTGATCCTAACAATCACAATCAAAAGGAGCCCGACAGTGATCGACACATTCAATCGAACCGGACCACTCATGGAAGCTGCAAGTTATCCCGCATGGGCGCAACAGCTCATCAAGGACTGCAGCGAGAGTAAGCGCCGGGTTGTCGAACACGAACTGTATCAGCGCATGCGAGACAATAAGCTCGGCGCAAAAACCATGCGGCAGTACCTTATTGGTGGCTGGCCCGTCGTTGAACAGTTCGCGTTATATATGGCACAAAACCTGACCAAGACTCGTTTTGCCCGCCACCCTGGTGAAGACATGGCGCGTCGTTGGTTGATGCGTAACATTCGTGTCGAACTTAACCATGCCGATTACTGGGTTAACTGGAGTCGGGCCCATGGGGTCGGCCTGGAAGACTTGCAGGCGCAACATGTTGCACCTGAACTTCACGCCTTGAGCCACTGGTGCTGGCACACCAGTTCGGCGGATTCGCTGATTGTCGCCATTGCCGCGACCAACTACGCCATCGAAGGGGCGACCGGAGAGTGGTCGGCATTGGTCTGTTCCAATGGTGTCTATGCGGCCGCGTTCCCGGAGGAAGATCGCAAGCGGGCCATGAAGTGGTTGAAGATGCACGCTCAGTACGATGATGCCCATCCCTGGGAAGCGCTTGAAATCATCTGCACATTGGCGGGCATGAACCCGAGTAAATCCCTGCAAGTGGAATTGCGCCAGGCGGTCTGCAAGAGTTACGACTACATGCACCTGTTCCTGGAGCGCTGCATGCAGTTGGAACACTCTGAAAAGGCGCCGGTCGCGCGTGAGCGCATGGCATTGGCCGAAAGCTGATCCATAGGTATTACAGGCAAAAAAATGTGAGGAGCGGCGGTGCGGCGATCCGAGTTGCTCGCCGTACCGCCACTCCCACATTAGTTATGTGGCTCAGCTGAAGGATTAACCCGCCATGGCCAACCGGTTACGCCCTTCGCGCTTGGCGACATACAGCGCGCTGTCGGCCCGACGCAACAAACTATCGGCCGATTCGCCGGGCAGCAGGGTCGAGCAACCCAGGCTGACCGTCAGCTCGATCTGATTGCCATCGGCTTTGTAACTCTGCGCCTGTGCCGCAAACCGCAGTCTTTCGCCGACCATGGCGGCGGCTTCCCGACTGGTGTTGGACAGGAGGATCAGGAACTCTTCGCCACCAAAACGGAACACCATGTCCACGTTGCGTAGCTGGTTCTTGATCGAGGCTGCGACGCTCTTGAGTACGTCATCGCCCGCACTGTGGCCGAAATTATCGTTAACGTTTTTGAAGTGATCGATGTCCAGCATGAGCAGTGACAACGGCATCAAGTGGCGCCGCGACATCTCGATTTCACGCTCTAAGGTCTGATCCATGGCGATGCGGTTGCCGGTATCGGTCAGCGGATCGCGCAGTGCACTTTGCGTCGCCGCGCGGTAGAGCAGGGCGTTACGCATCGGGAACAGGAGCGTGGACAGCAGCGATTCCAGATTGCTTTGTTCGTGGTCGCTGAATCGCTGATTGCGGCGAAACACCAGTTCACCCAGGTTCTCGCCTTCATGGCTGAGGCTGTAAGTGACGGAATGGTGGCCGCGATGCCCGAATTCCAGACGCAAGTCGCTGGCCGAGTGCTGATAAGTCAGCGCATCCAGCGGCACCAGGCGTTGAATCTCGCGGAAGAAAAGTCCGAGAATGCGTTGTGGCTCAAGACTGGTCTGCAGTTGCTGGCCAAGTTGCTGGCGCACTTGTGCAAGGCTGAATGGCCGCTCCAGAATGGGAGGTTGCTGACCAAAGCCCAGGCGTTGCAATTTGGCGCTGTCGAAGTCAATTGCGTTGGTCTGGGATGGTGATTTCATATGGCGTGAGCCCCTAAGCAGTAAGGCTGTCTTACAGGCTGGGTGAGAGCGGCTTTGGGCTGCGCGTCATACTGGTCCATCAGTCCCGTAGGACATTTGGCGCAAGTTTAGTCCGCTTTGCCGAATATAAGTAACCTATCGACTGAGGCGTCCGCCCGATTGCTTTCACACGGCGTGTCTGAGCAAAATTAGAGCGAAAGTCATGCCAATGAGTTCCTTTGAATAAAAATCCTTGAAAATCAACAAGTTGAAGGATTTATGAAGGGTTTCAGGCAGAAAGAGCGGCGGCGTATTGACTTAAACCACTGCACTTGCGGGGTGCTTTCAGGGCCGCGCCGGGAACCCGGCGCGGTACAAAAAGCGACGTGCGGTTGTTACTGTGCGTTGAAAGCCTGGCCGTTGATGCCCGTGCTGTCCGGACCCATCAAGTAAAGGTAGACCGGCATGATCTCCTCGGGCGTAGGGTTGTTCAGCGGATTTTCACCCGGGTATGCCTGGGCGCGCATGCTGGTGCGGGTAGCGCCCGGGTTGATGCTGTTGGAGCGCACCGGCGCCACGGTGTCGACTTCGTCGGCCAGGGTTTGCATCAGGCCTTCGGTGGCAAACTTGGACACGCCATAAGCGCCCCAGTACGCGCGACCCTTACGACCGACGCTGCTGGAGGTGAACACCACCGAAGCGTCCTGAGACAGCTTGAGCAGCGGCAGCAAGGTGCTGGTGAGCATGAACATGGCATTGACGTTGACGTGCATGACGCGCATGAAGTTCTCGCCGGACAGCTGCTCGATCGGCGTGCGCGGACCAATGATCGACGCGTTATGCAGCAAACCGTCGAGGTGGCCGAACTCTGTTTCGATCATCGCGGCCAGCTCATCGTATTGATGAGGCAACGCGGTTTCCAGGTTGAACGGTATCACCGCAGGCTGTGGATGCCCGGCGGCTTCGATTTCGTCATAGACCTGAGTCAGATTGGCTTCGGTCTTGCCCAGCAGCAGTACGGTTGCACCATGGGCTGCGTAGGTTTTCGCCGCCGCAGCGCCAATGCCGCGACCTGCGCCGGTAACCAGGATGACCCGGTCCTTGAGCAATTCAGGGCGGGCGGAATAATCAAACATAAGAAACCTCACAACAATTCAACACAAAGGCGGCACCGAACCAGTGGCGAGGGAGCTTGCTCGCGTTCGACTGCAAAGCAGTCGTAAATCACCAGATACGGTGTGCCTGACAGAATGCGTTTGTAGATAGAGGAGGCGCTTCGCGCCCCAGCGGGAGCAAGCTCCCGCGCCACAAAATCTGCGGTACTCAGCAGCTGCAAAGAGCGCTATCGAGCACCTTGCGCAACTCAAGCGGATGATCCACCACCACATCCGCCCCCCAATGCCGCGGGTTGTCGTCCGGGTGAATGTAGCCGTAGGTCACGGCAGCCGTTTTGGTGCCGGCATCACGACCGGATTCGATATCGCGCAGGTCATCGCCCACAAACAGCACGCTGGCCGGGTCCAGGTCGAGCATCTTGCACGCCAGGATCAATGGCTCAGGGTCCGGCTTGCTGTTCTTGACATGGTCCGGGCAGATCAGCAGCGCCGAGCGCTCGGCCAGGCCAAGCTGCTGCATGATCGGCTCGGCGAAGCGCAGCGGCTTGTTAGTGACCACGCCCCAGATCAGGTTGGCTTTCTCAATGTCGACCAGCAGTTCGGCCATGCCGTCGAAGAGTTTGCTGTGAACCGCGCAACCGGTAAGGTAGCGCTCCAGAAACTCCAGGCGTAATTCCTCGAAACCCGGTGATTCCGGGTCCATGGAGAAGGTCACGGCGACCATCGCCTTGGCCCCGCCGGAAATCTCGTCGCGGATGTGCTTGTCGTTCATCGGCGGCAAGCCGCGATCAGCGCGCATTGCCTGGCAGATGGCGATGAAGTCCGGCGCGGTGTCGAGCAGCGTGCCGTCCATGTCGAAAAGGACTGCTCTGATACGCATCGGCTTACTCCTCGCGCAGGGTCTGGATCATGTAGTTGACGTCCACATCGGCAGCCAGTTTGTAGTGCTTGGTCAGCGGGTTGTACGTCAGCCCGATGATGTCCTTGACGGTCAGGCCGGCCATGCGGCTCCAGGCGCCCAGTTCGGAAGGACGGATGAATTTCTTGAAGTCGTGAGTGCCTCGTGGCAGCAGCTTCATGATGTATTCGGCACCGATGATGGCGAACAGATACGCCTTCGGATTGCGGTTGATGGTGGAGAAGAACACCTGGCCGCCCGGTTTGACCATTTTGAAGCAGGCGCGGATCACCGAGGACGGATCCGGCACGTGCTCCAGCATTTCCAGGCAGGTGACCACGTCGAACTGCTCAGGCATTTCCTCGGCCAGCGCTTCGGCGGTGATCTGCCGGTACTCGACGCTCACGCCGGATTCCAGCTGATGCAATTGCGCGACCGCCAGCGGCGCTTCGCCCATGTCGATGCCCATGACGGTGGCGCCGCGCTGAGCCATGGCTTCGCTGAGGATGCCGCCACCGCAGCCCACATCGAGGACTTTCTTGCCGGCCAGGTTGACCCGTTCGTCAATCCAGTTGACCCGCAGCGGGTTGATGTCGTGCAGCGGTTTGAACTCGCTTTCGCGGTCCCACCAGCGATGGGCCAGGGCTTCGAATTTGGCGATTTCGGCGTAGTCGACGTTGCTCATGGTTTAAATCCTCTAAAACTTGAAAAATCCTGTTGCCCCGGAAGTCAGTCCGGGGAGGCTTACTGTTCGGTGTGGCCGCTGATGCGTTGACCCCAGGCCTTGGCGGTGGCGCAGAGCTGCTCCTCGTCCAGGCGAGTCAGGCGACGGTCGTCGAGCAATTGTTTGCCGGCGACCCACAGGTGTTTCACGCAGTCTCGGCCGGTGGCGTATATAAGCTGCGAAACCGGATCGTAGATCGGTTGCTGCGCCAGGCCCGACAGGTCGAACGCGACGATGTCCGCGGCTTTGCCAACTTCCAGCGAACCGGTTTCAGTCTCGATCCCCAGCGCACGGGCGCCATTGAGGGTGGCCATGCGCAGTGCGCGATGGGCGTCCAGCGCAGTGGCCGAGCCAGCGACAGCCTTGGCCAACAGCGCGGCAGTGCGGGTTTCGCCGAGCAAGTCGAGGTCGTTGTTGCTGGCCGCGCCATCGGTACCGATGGCGACATTGACGCCAGCCTGCCAAAGACGCTCGACCGGGCAGAAGCCGCTCGCCAGCTTGAGATTGGACTCCGGGCAATGAATCACATTGGTGTTGCTTTCTACCAGCAGCACCAGGTCTTCATCGCTGATCTGGGTCATGTGCACGGCCTGGAAGCGCGGGCCGAGCAATCCCAGGCGGCCGAGTCGGGCCAGGGGGCGCTCGCCGCGCTGCTCGACCGATTGCTGCACTTCGAACGCGGTTTCATGGACGTGCATGTGAATCGAGGCGTCCAGTTCTTCGGCGATCACCCGGATTTTCTCCAGGTTTTCGTCGCCCACGGTGTAGGGCGCATGGGGGCCGAACGTGACTTTGATCCGCTCGTGGTGCTTGAGATCGCCGAACAATTCGACGCCCTGACGAATGGCCTCGTCCGCCGTGCTGGCCCCTGGAATCGGGAAATCGAGGATCGGAATGGCGATTTGTGCGCGTATGCCACTGTTATGGACACGTTCGCTGGCAACCTTCGGGAAGAAATACATGTCAGAGAAACAGGTGATGCCACCTTTGATCTGCTCGGCGATCGCCAGGTCGGTGCCATCGCGTACAAAATCTTCGTCGACCCACTTGGCTTCGGCGGGCCAGATGTGGTTTTCCAGCCAGGTCATCAGCGGCAGATCGTCCGCCAGGCCCCGGAACAGTGTCATCGCCGCATGCCCGTGGGCATTGATCAGGCCGGGGCTGAGCAACATGTCCGGCAACTCACGAACTTCGGTTGCGTTAAGCTTCAGCGCAGCCGCTCGTGGGCCGATAAACACGATGCGTCCATCGCGAATGCCCAGGCCGTGCTCTTTGAGGACAACACCAGCGGGTTCGACGGGTACCAGCCAGGTCGGCAGCAATAACAGGTCGAGCGCAGCGGCAGTGTTCGGCATCGAGGGTCGGTTCCAGTGCTTTTGTAAAGGATGGCGAAGTATACCCGAGCGTCTTCGCGGGGGGATCGCTATAATCGGCGGCTTTTGTTCATGAGTGCGGGGTGTGGGATGCGCGATCGACTGTTGGCTGCGGAGAAGGTGAAGGCCATCGATTGGCGTGATGGCGCCCTGTACCTGCTGGATCAGCGTATTTTGCCGTTCGAGGAAACGTGGATCGCCTGCACCAGCGCCGCAAGCGTGGCCGAGGCCATTCGCTCGATGGTGGTGCGCGGCGCGCCGGCCATTGGCATCAGTGCGGCCTATGCGATGGTGCTGTCGGCCCGCGCTCGCATAGCTGAGGGTGGTGACTGGCAGGCCGAGTGGGAAGAGGATTACGCATTGCTGGCTGATTCCCGTCCAACGGCGGTGAATCTGTTCTGGGCCTTGGGGCGCATGCGTGACCGCCTGGATCGTCTCAAGGGCGATGCGGATCCTCTCGCGGCGCTGGAGGCGGAAGCCATCGCCATTCATGAAAGCGATCGCGAAGCCAACCTGACCATGGCGCAATTGGGTGTGGACCTGATCCGCAAGCACCAGGGCAACGCGCAGGCGATCCTGACCCACTGCAATACCGGCGCACTGGCCACCGGCGGTTTCGGCACCGCGTTGGGGGTGATTCGCGGGGCCTTTATCGAAGGCATGGTCGAGCGCGTCTATGCCGACGAAACCCGCCCATGGTTGCAAGGTTCGCGATTGACCGCCTGGGAATTGGCCAATGAAGGCATTCCCGTGACCGTCAACGCCGACTCCGCCGCCGCGCACATCATGAAAACCAAGGGTGTGACCTGGGTGATTGTCGGCGCAGACCGGATCACCGCCAATGGCGATGTGGCCAACAAGATCGGCACGTATCAGCTGGCAGTCAACGCCATGCACCACGGCGTGCGCTTCATGGTGGTGGCGCCGAGTTCTACCATCGACATGAACCTGGCCAGCGGCGACGAGATTCCTATCGAAGAGCGCGATGGTCGCGAGTTGCTGGAGGTCGGCGGCAAGCGGGTCGGGGCTGAGGTTGATGCCTTCAACCCGGTGTTCGACGTGACCCCGGCGGACCTGATCGATGCGATCGTCACTGAGAAAGGCATCGTCGAGCGCCCGGACACGGCGAAAATGGCGCTGTTGATGTGCCGCAAGCGTCTGCATTGAGAGCGTCCGGCGCCTTGTAAATCGACATCGACAGCAGGCTGGCTCCCACAGGTTTTTTGATCGACACCGATCCTGTGGGAGCCAGCCTGCTAGCGATGAGGCCCTAAAAGTCAACAAACATCCGTAAATCAGCTGCCAATTCTGCATTCGGAGCGGCTCTAAGCCTCTCTCGTCCCCTTTCAGCCTGCCACCAGTCAACTAACTACACTCCATGCGCGTCTGGGGGATAGGTGCGTGGCGGCTCTTGTGATAACATCCGGCGTTTTCCGAGGCAGTCCCGCGGGGTTGTCTTTACTGCGCAAATCCATGGTTCAACTTGTTGATTTGTCGTAAGTCGGTGCATGGCACTCAGCCTGCAGCGGCGAGCTTCGTTCGTCCCATATGGATGTGACGAAGTTTCACCAGAAAAAGGAATCGAGCTTCTCATGGGCGAACTGGCCAAAGAAATCCTCCCGGTCAATATCGAAGACGAGCTGAAGCAGTCCTACCTCGACTACGCGATGAGCGTAATCGTCGGGCGGGCCTTGCCGGATGCGCGCGATGGCTTGAAGCCCGTGCACCGGCGTGTGCTGTTCGCGATGAGCGAGCTGGGCAACGACTTCAACAAGCCGTACAAGAAATCTGCCCGTGTTGTCGGTGACGTGATCGGTAAGTATCACCCGCACGGTGATACCGCGGTGTACGACACCATCGTCCGCATGGCGCAGCCATTCTCGCTGCGCTACCTGCTGGTAGACGGGCAGGGCAACTTCGGTTCGGTGGACGGCGACAACGCCGCCGCCATGCGATACACCGAAGTGCGCATGACCAAGCTGGCGCACGAGCTGCTGGCTGACCTGCACAAAGAAACCGTGGACTGGGTGCCGAACTACGACGGCACCGAAATGATCCCGGCGGTCATGCCGACCCGTATTCCCAACCTGTTGGTCAATGGCTCCAGCGGTATCGCCGTGGGCATGGCGACCAACATCCCGCCGCACAACCTCGGTGAAGTCATCGACGGTTGCCTGGCGCTCATCGACAACCCTGAGTTGACCATCGATGAGCTGATGCAATACATCCCCGGTCCGGACTTCCCGACCGCCGCGATCATCAACGGTCGCGCCGGCATCATCGAAGCCTACCGCACCGGTCGTGGCCGCATTTACATGCGCGCCCGCTCGATCATTGAAGACATCGACAAGGTCGGTGGCCGTCAGCAGATCGTCATCACCGAACTCCCATACCAGCTGAACAAGGCCCGTCTGATCGAGAAGATCGCCGAGCTGGTAAAAGAGAAGAAGCTCGAAGGCATCACCGAACTGCGCGACGAGTCCGACAAGGACGGTATGCGCGTCGTGATCGAGCTGCGTCGTGGCGAAGTGCCTGAGGTGATCCTCAACAACCTCTACGCCCAGACCCAGCTGCAAGCCGTATTCGGTATCAACATCGTCGCGCTGATCGACGGCCGTCCGCGGATCCTGAACCTCAAGGACCTGCTGGAAGCCTTCGTTCGTCACCGCCGCGAAGTCGTTACCCGTCGTACCGTGTTCGAACTGCGTAAAGCGCGCGAACGTGGCCACATCCTGGAAGGTCAAGCGGTTGCCCTGTCGAACATCGACCCGGTCATCGCCCTGATCAAGGCTTCGCCAACGCCGTCGGAAGCCAAGGAAGCGCTGATCAAGACTGCGTGGGAATCTTCCGCCGTGGTCGCGATGGTTGAACGTGCCGGTGCCGATTCGTGCCGTCCAGAGACCCTGGACCCGCAATACGGTCTGCGTGAAGGCAAGTACTTCCTGTCGCCGGAACAGGCGCAAGCCATTCTGGAGCTGCGTCTGCACCGTCTGACCGGCCTGGAACACGAAAAGCTGCTGGCCGAGTATCAAGAGATCCTCAACCAGATCGGCGAGCTGATCCGCATCCTCAGCAGCGCCACGCGCCTGATGGAAGTGATCCGCGAAGAGCTGGAAGTGATCCGCGCCGAATACGGCGATGTGCGCCGCACCGAGATTCTCGATGCCCGTCTCGACCTGACCCTGGGTGACATGATCCCGGAAGAAGAGCGCGTCGTGACCATTTCCCACGGTGGCTATGCCAAGACCCAGCCATTGGCTGCGTACCAGGCTCAGCGTCGTGGCGGTAAAGGCAAATCGGCTACCGGCGTGAAGGATGAGGACTACATCGCTCACCTGCTGGTCGCCAACAGCCACACCACGCTGCTGCTGTTCTCCAGCAAAGGTAAAGTGTACTGGCTGAAAACCTACGAAATCCCTGAAGCGTCTCGCGCGGCCCGTGGTCGTCCGTTGGTCAACCTGCTGCCGCTGGACAGTGATGAATACATCACCACCATGCTGCCGGTCGACGAATACACCGAAGGTCACTTCATCTTCATGGCCACTGCCAAAGGCACCGTGAAGAAGACCCCGCTGGAATCCTTCAGCCGTCAACGCAGCGTCGGTCTGATCGCGCTGGAGCTGGACGAAGGTGACGTACTGATTTCAGCTTCCATTACCGATGGCAGCCGCGAAGTCATGCTGTTCTCCGACGGCGGCAAGGTCACTCGCTTCAAGGAAACCGACGTTCGCGCCATGGGCCGTACCGCTCGCGGTGTCCGCGGCATGCGTCTGCCGGAAGGTCAGAAGCTGATTTCCATGCTGATTCCGGAAGAAGGCAGCCAGATCCTCACCGCTTCGGCCCGTGGTTTCGGCAAGCGCACGGCGATCACCGAGTTCCCTGAGTACAAACGTGGCGGTCAGGGCGTTATCGCCATGGTCAGCAACGACCGTAACGGCCGCTTGGTCGGTGCAGTCCAGGTGCTCGACGGCGAGGAAATCATGCTGATTTCCGACCAGGGCACCCTGGTGCGTACCCGCGTCGACGAAGTGTCCAGTCTGGGGCGTAACACCCAAGGCGTGACCCTGATCAAACTGGCCAGTGATGAAACGCTGGTCGGTCTGGAGCGGGTGCAGGAGCCGTCGGAAGTCGAAGGCGAAGAGCTGGAAGATGAAGAGGGGGCGGTGTTCGACGGCGAGGTCGTGATCGACGACGTGGTTGAAGATCAGCAACTCGACGCCGCTGCTGACGAAGAGCCACAAGAGTAAGTGGACAAACAGGGGGCGGATGAAAATTCGCCCCCTTGTTGTTTGTCCGAACGGAAAATTTCGATATCAGTGGAGAACCCTTGTGGGAGAGCCTGCTCGCGAATGCAGGCGCCGCGGTACCTCTGAAACACCGTGGTGATGCATTCGCGAGCAGGCTCGCTCCCTCAGGTTTCTGCTTCGGCAGGGCCCTGTGTCGATTGATGTTGTGATTTATTGCGTGATTACCACCAAATCAGAGCGAGATTGGATGTGAGCAAGAGAGCCTATAACTTCTGTGCCGGTCCTGCGGCACTTCCCGAAGCTGTCCTGCAGCGCGCCCAGGGTGAACTCCTTGATTGGCACGGCAAGGGCCTGTCGGTCATGGAGATGAGCCATCGCAGTGATGAGTTCGTGTCCATCGCCACCAAGGCCGAGCAGGATCTGCGTGATCTGCTGAATATCCCCTCGAACTATAAAGTGCTGTTTCTGCAAGGTGGCGCCAGCCAGCAATTTGCTCAGATTCCTCTGAACCTGTTGCCGGAAAGCGGCACCGCCGACTATATCGACACCGGTATCTGGTCGCAGAAAGCCATCGAAGAAGCCTCGCGCTACGGTCGCGTCAACGTTGCCGCTACTGCCAAGCCTTATGACTATTTCGCCATTCCCGGTCAGAACGAGTGGAGCCTGTCGAAAGACGCGGCCTACGTTCACTACGCACCGAACGAAACCATTGGCGGCCTGGAATTCAGTTGGGTCCCGGAAACTGGCGACGTTCCGCTGGTGGCCGACATGTCTTCGGACATTCTCTCGCGCCCAATCGATGTTTCGCGCTTCGGCATGATCTACGCCGGCGCGCAGAAAAACATCGGCCCGAGCGGCATTGTCGTGAACATCATTCGCGAAGACCTGTTGGGTCATGCCCGTTCCCTGTGCCCGACCATGCTCAACTACAAGGTCGCGGCCGATAACGGCTCGATGTACAACACCCCGCCTACCCTGGCCTGGTATCTGTCCGGTCTGGTGTTCGAGTGGCTGAAAGAGCAGGGTGGTGTTGAAGCTATCGGCAAGCTCAACGAAGTGAAGCAGCGCACGCTGTACGACTTCATTGACGCCAGCGGCTTGTACAGCAACCCGATCAACAAGTCGGATCGCTCGTGGATGAATGTTCCGTTCCGCCTGGCTGACGACCGTCTCGACAAGCCATTCCTGGCCGGTGCCGACGAACGTGGCCTGTTGAACCTCAAGGGTCACCGTTCTGTGGGCGGCATGCGTGCCTCCATCTATAACGCCGTCGACATCGTTGCGGTCAACGCACTGATTTCGTACATGGCAGAGTTCGAGAAGGAACACGGCTAATGTCTGAGCAAGAACTCAAGGCACTGCGCGTTCGCATTGATGCCCTGGACGCCAAAGTCCTGGAGCTGATCAGTGAGCGTGCACGCTGCGCCCAGGAAGTTGCGCGAGTAAAGATGGCCTCGCTGGCCGAAGGCGAAGTGCCGGTGTTCTATCGTCCTGAGCGTGAAGCTCAGGTGCTCAAGCGCGTAATGGAACGCAATCAGGGGCCGCTGGGCAACGAAGAGATGGCGCGTTTGTTCCGCGAAATCATGTCGTCGTGCCTGGCCCTCGAACAGCCGCTGAAAGTGGCGTACCTAGGCCCTGAAGGCACCTTCACTCAAGCCGCCGCCATGAAGCATTTCGGCCACGCGGTGATCAGCAAGCCGATGGCGGCGATCGACGAAGTGTTCCGCGAAGTGGCGGCCGGTGCGGTGAATTTTGGCGTGGTCCCGGTGGAAAACTCCACCGAAGGCGCGGTCAACCACACCCTCGACAGCTTCCTCGAACACGACATGGTCATCTGTGGCGAAGTCGAGCTGCGGATTCACCATCACCTGTTGGTGGGTGAAAACACCAAGACCGACAGCATCAGCCGCATCTACTCCCACGCCCAGTCCCTGGCCCAGTGCCGCAAGTGGCTGGACGCGCACTACCCGAATGTCGAGCGCGTGGCTGTGTCGAGTAATGCCGAAGCAGCCAAGCGGGTCAAGGGTGAGTGGAACTCGGCGGCGATTGCCGGCGACATGGCCGCCAGCTTGTACGGGCTGACCCGCCTGGCCGAGAAAATCGAGGATCGCCCGGACAACTCCACGCGCTTCCTGATGATCGGCAGCCAGGAAGTACCGCCGACCGGCGACGACAAGACGTCGATCATCGTCTCCATGAGCAACAAGCCCGGTGCGCTTCATGAGTTGCTGGTGCCGTTCCACGACAACGGTATCGACCTGACGCGAATCGAGACCCGTCCGTCGCGCAGCGGTAAATGGACCTACGTGTTCTTCATCGACTTCGTCGGCCACCACCGTGATCCGTTGATCAAAGGTGTACTGGAAAAGATCAGTCAGGAAGCAGTAGCACTCAAAGTGCTGGGTTCTTACCCGAAAGCAGTTCTCTAAGGGGTAGCAAATGAGTGGCAACTTCCTCGCTCTGGCGCAGCCGGGCGTGCAACAACTTTCGCCTTACGTTCCGGGCAAACCCGTGGACGAACTGGCGCGTGAGCTGAACATCGATCCAGCCAGAATCATCAAGCTGGCCAGCAATGAAAACCCGTTGGGCGCCAGTCCAAAGGCGCTGGCAGCCATTCGCGACGAACTGGCCGAGCTGACCCGCTATCCGGACGGCAACGGTTTTGCGCTCAAGACCCTGCTGGCCGAGCAGTGCCGCGTCGAGCTGAATCAGGTGACGCTGGGCAACGGTTCCAATGACATTCTGGAGCTGGTGGCGCGTGCGTACCTGGCGCCCGGCCTGAACGCGGTGTTCAGTGAGCATGCGTTTGCTGTTTACCCGATCGCCACGCAAGCCGTCGGCGCGACGGCCAAAGTGGTCCCGGCCAAAGACTGGGGGCATGACCTGCCGGCCATGCTGGCTGCGATCGATGCCGATACTCGTGTGGTATTCATCGCCAACCCGAACAACCCGACCGGGACCTGGTTCGGTGCCGAGGCACTGGATGAGTTCCTGCAGGACGTACCGGAGCATGTGCTGGTGGTGCTGGACGAGGCGTACATCGAATACGCCGAGGGCAGCGACTTGCCGGATGGCCTGGACTTCCTGGCGGCGTACCCGAATCTGCTGGTTTCGCGCACGTTCTCCAAGGCTTATGGCCTGGCGGCACTGCGGGTCGGTTATGGCTTGTCCACTGCGGTGGTTGCCGATGTGCTGAATCGCGTGCGTCAGCCGTTCAACGTTAACAGCCTGGCCCTGGCCGCTGCGTGCGCTGCACTGCAAGATGCCGATTACCTGGCTGAAAGCCGTCGCCTGAACGAAGCCGGCATGCAGCAACTGGAAACGGGGTTTCGTGAGCTGGGGCTGAGCTGGATTCCTTCCAAGGGCAACTTCATCTGCGTCGATATGGGGCAGGTGGCTGCGCCGATCTTCCAGGGGTTGCTGCGCGAAGGCGTGATTGTGCGTCCGGTGGCCAACTACGGCATGCCGAACCACCTGCGCATCACCATCGGTTTGCCCGCTGAAAACAGCCGCTTCCTAGAGGCACTGACCAAGGTTCTGGCTCGTGGTTGATGTCACTGCACTGCAACCTGCTGCCCCTATGATCGGTCGCCTGGTGGTGGTCGGCCTGGGGTTGATCGGCGGTTCGTTTGCCAAGGGGTTGCGCGAAAGTGGCCTGTGCCGCGAAGTGGTCGGGGTCGATCTCGACCCGCAGTCGCGCAAGCTCGCGGTTGAGTTGGGCGTGGTGGATCGCTGCGAAGAAGACCTGGCGATTGCTTGTCAGGGCGCGGATGTGATCCAGCTCGCCGTGCCGATCCTTGCCATGGAAAAAATGCTTGGCCGCTTGGCCGGCATGGATCTGGGGCAGGCGATTCTGACCGATGTTGGCAGCGCCAAAGGCAATGTGGTGCGTGCCGCGACCGAAGCGTTTGGCGGCATGCCGTCGCGTTTTGTGCCGGGCCATCCGATTGCCGGTTCCGAGCAGAGCGGGGTGGAAGCCTCCAATGCCGAGCTGTTCCGTCGCCATAAAGTGATTTTGACACCGCTGGATCAGACCGATCCGGCCGCGTTGGCAGTGGTCGACCGTTTGTGGCGTGAATTGGGCGCCGATGTCGAGCACATGCAGGTCGAGCGTCACGACGAAGTGTTGGCGGCAACCAGCCATTTGCCACACTTGCTGGCGTTCGGTCTGGTCGATTCACTGGCCAAACGCAATGAAAACCTTGAGATCTTCCGTTACGCTGCGGGCGGTTTTCGCGATTTCACAAGAATCGCGGGAAGCGACCCTGTCATGTGGCACGACATCTTCCTCGCCAACCGCGAAGCTGTCCTGCGCACACTTGATACATTTCGCAGCGACCTCGACGCCTTGCGCGACGCGGTCGATGCAGGGGATGGGCACCAATTGTTGGGCGTATTCACTCGCGCCCGGGTTGCCCGCGAACATTTCAGTAAAATCCTGGCCCGCCGGGCTTATGTGGACGCTATGAACTCCAACGACCTGATTTTCCTGGCTCAACCTGGTGGCCGCCTGACTGGGCGGATTCGTGTACCGGGCGATAAATCGATTTCCCACCGTTCGATCATGCTCGGCTCCCTGGCCGAAGGCATCACCGAAGTGGAAGGCTTCCTCGAGGGCGAAGACGCCCTGGCGACCTTGCAAGCCTTCCGCGACATGGGCGTCGTGATCGAAGGTCCGCACCACGGTCGCGTGACCATTCACGGCGTCGGCCTGCATGGCTTGAAGCCTGCGCCGGGCCCGATCTATCTGGGCAACTCCGGCACCTCGATGCGTCTGCTGTCGGGCCTGCTGGCTGCGCAGGACTTCGATAGCACCCTGACCGGTGACGCCTCGCTGTCCAAGCGCCCGATGAATCGCGTGGCCAATCCGCTGCGTGAAATGGGTGCCGTGATCGAGACCGCCGCTGAAGGTCGTCCACCGATGACCATTCGTGGCGGCAACAAGCTCAAGGGTCTGACTTACACCATGCCGATGGCCAGCGCCCAGGTTAAATCCTGCCTGCTGCTAGCCGGCCTGTACGCCGAAGGCAAGACCACCGTCACCGAACCGGCTCCGACCCGCGACCACACCGAGCGCATGCTGCGCGGCTTCGGCTATCCGGTCACCGTTAACGGTGCGACCGCTTCGGTTGAGTCCGGCCACAAGCTGACCGCGACCCACATTGAAGTGCCGGGCGACATCTCGTCTTCCGCGTTCTTCCTGGTGGCGGCATCGATCGCCGAAGGTTCGGAGCTGGTGCTCGAGCACGTCGGCATCAACCCGACCCGCACCGGCGTGATCGACATTTTGCGTCTGATGGGCGCTGATATCACTCTGGAAAACCAGCGTGAAGTCGGCGGCGAGCCGGTGGCGGATCTGCGCGTAAGGGCAGCTAAACTCAAGGGTATCGAGATTCCCGAAGCGCTGGTTCCACTGGCCATCGACGAATTCCCGGTGTTGTTCGTGGCTGCGGCCTGTGCCGAAGGGCGCACCGTGTTGCGTGGCGCCGAAGAGCTGCGAGTCAAGGAGTCGGACCGTATCCAGGTCATGGCGGATGGCTTGCTGGCGCTGGGCGTCAAATGCGAACCGACCCCGGACGGCATCATCATCGACGGCGGCCTGATCGGCGGCGGCGAAGTGCACGGTCACGGCGATCACCGGATTGCCATGGCGTTCAGCGTTGCTTCGCTGCGCGCCACCGCACCGATTCGCATCCATGACTGTGCCAACGTCGCAACCTCGTTCCCGAACTTCCTTGCGCTTTGTGCGCAGGTCGGCATTCGTGTTGCACAAGAGGCTCAGTCGTGAAAATCATCGCACCGGTCATCACCATCGATGGGCCAAGCGGCTCTGGCAAAGGCACGGTCGCCGGGATACTGGCGAAGCGTCTGGGCTGGAATTTGCTGGATTCCGGTGCGCTCTACCGTCTGTTGGCGTTCGCTGCGCATAACCACGGCGTTGACCTGACGAATGAAGAACTGCTGAAAAAGCTTGCCGCTCATCTGGATGTGCAGTTCATTGCGGCGACCGAAGGTCAACTGCAGCGCATCATTCTGGAGGGTGACGAAGTCAGCGATGTCATCCGTACGGAAAGCGTCGGCTCGGGTGCGTCCCAGGTGGCTGCATTGCCCGCGGTACGCGAGGCGCTGCTTCAGCGTCAGCGGGCGTTTCAGGAGTCGCCGGGGCTGGTCGCCGATGGGCGCGACATGGGCACGGTGGTTTTTCCAGACGCGCCGCTGAAGATATTCCTCACTGCCAGTGCCGAGGAGCGTGCGCGCCGTCGATACTTGCAGTTGAAGGGCAAAGTCGATGGTGTTAGTCTGTCGAGTCTGCTAGATGAGATCCGTGCACGCGATGAGCGTGACACCCAGCGAGCGGTAGCCCCGCTCAAGCCGGCGGCTGACGCCATACAGCTGGATTCCACGGAGTTATCCATCGATCAGGTGCTGGAACGCATCATGAGCGAGATCGCCATTCGCGATATCGCCGGGTGACCAAGAAGCTCTGCAGGGGACCAGTCATAGTCTTGCAGTGCTTCTTTAAATGAACATAACCCACGTCGTCTGGGATGTGGAGATGGGCGTATCCTTCGCCCTTATTCAACAGGAATTAAAATGAGCGAAAGCTTTGCGGAACTCTTTGAAGAAAGCCTAAAAACCCTGAACCTTCAGGCAGGCTCCATCATCACCGGTGTTATCGTTGATATCGATTACCAAGCTCGCTGGGTAACCGTTCACGCTGGCCTGAAGTCTGAAGCACTCATCCCGCTTGAGCAGTTCTACAACGATGCTGGCGAACTGACTATCAACGTCGGTGACGAAGTTCACGTTGCTCTGGACTCGGTTGAAGACGGCTTTGGTGAAACCAAGCTGTCCCGTGAAAAAGCCAAGCGCGCTGAATGCTGGATTGTTCTGGAAGCAGCCTTCGCAGCCGAAGAAGTGGTCAAGGGCGTTATCAACGGTAAGGTTAAAGGCGGCTTCACTGTCGACGTTAACGGCATCCGTGCGTTCCTGCCAGGTTCTCTGGTTGACGTCCGTCCTGTGCGCGATACCACGCACCTGGAAGGCAAAGAGCTGGAATTCAAGGTCATCAAGCTTGACCAGAAACGCAACAACGTTGTCGTTTCCCGTCGTAGCGTCCTCGAAGCCGAGAACTCCGCTGAGCGTGAAGCTCTGCTGGAATCCCTGCAGGAAGGTCAACAAGTCAAAGGTATTGTCAAGAACCTCACCGATTACGGTGCATTCGTCGATCTGGGTGGCGTCGATGGCCTGCTGCACATTACCGACATGGCTTGGAAGCGTATCAAGCATCCTTCCGAAATCGTCAACGTTGGCGACGAGATTGATGTCAAGGTTCTGAAGTACGATCGCGAACGCAATCGTGTTTCCCTGGGCCTCAAGCAACTGGGCGAAGATCCATGGGTTGCTATCAAAGCCCGTTACCCAGAAAGCACTCGCGTTACCGCTCGTGTAACCAACCTGACCGACTACGGCTGCTTCGCTGAGCTGGAAGAAGGCGTTGAAGGCCTGGTACACGTTTCCGAAATGGACTGGACCAACAAGAACATCCACCCTTCGAAAGTCGTACAAGTCGGCGACGAAGTGGAAGTTATGGTTCTGGACATCGACGAAGAGCGTCGTCGTATCTCCCTCGGCATCAAGCAGTGCAAATCTAACCCATGGGAAGATTTCTCTGGCCAGTTCAACAAGGGCGATAAAATCTCCGGCACCATCAAGTCGATCACCGATTTCGGTATCTTCATTGGTCTGGACGGCGGCATCGACGGTCTGGTTCACCTGTCCGACATCTCCTGGAACGAAGTGGGCGAAGAAGCCGTTCGCCGCTTCAAGAAGGGCGACGAGCTGGACACCGTTATCCTGTCGGTTGACCCAGAGCGCGAGCGCATCTCCCTGGGTATCAAGCAACTGGAAAGCGATCCGTTCTCCGAGTACGTTCAAGAGAACGACAAAGGCGCCATCGTTAAAGGCATCGTGAAAGAAGTTGACGCTAAAGGCGCCATCATCACTCTGGCCGACGATATCGAAGCGACTCTGAAAGCCTCCGAAATCAGCCGTGACCGCGTTGAAGACGCGCGCAACGTTCTGAAAGAAGGCCAGGAAGTAGAAGCCAAGATCATCAGCGTTGACCGCAAGAGCCGTGTAATCCAGCTCTCCATCAAGTCGAAAGACGATGCTGAAGAGAAAGAAGCCATCCAAAGCTTGAAAGACAAGCCTTCGGATAGCATCGCTGCTGGTCCTACCACTCTGGGCGACCTGTTGCGTGCACAAATGGAAAAACAGAACTGAGTTCTGTCAGACCATAGAAAAAGGGCGACTTCGGTCGCCCTTTTTTGTGCCTGGGATTTGGTGAGCCTGTCGATGGGATCATGCCGGGCTGTCTGCAGTTGAAACCAATGACCCTTCTGAACTGTCTCTTTCTTTAATCGGATCAATCGCTTATTTGCATCTAGTCTTTAGCTCAAGCGAACGAAAGCCGGGCAGGGCGCCTGCCATAAGGAAGTGAATGAACAAGCTCATTGTCGCAATGGCAGTATTGGCACTGACGGGTTGTGGCACGAATGCCAAGACCCATGCTGTGCGCGGAGTCAGTGGCGTAGAGATAGATTGTTCAGGATTGGGTTCTGGATGGGAGAAGTGTCGTAAGCGAGCGGACAAAGAGTGTAAGGCGGCGGGATATAAGGTTATCGCAAGGTCTGATGACGCCAAGGATGAGGATGAATTCCCTTTTGGCTTTAATCCTGCGGGTTATCTGACGCGCACCATGCTGGTGATTTGTCGCTGAGGCAGATTGGATCGTAGTTCGTGGTAATTGGACGGTCATTGCCGGCAGAATATGTGAAAACTCGGGCTGTTCAAATTCCTCCGGGCATGCTAAAACCTTTGAAGCGCTTTTCCTAGCTGCTTGAAAAAGAAGGGAAAAATATGACGAAGTCGGAGTTGATCGAACGAATTGTCACCCATCAAGGGCTGCTCTCATCCAAGGATGTGGAGCTGGCTATCAAGACTATGCTTGAACAGATGTCCCAATGTCTGGCGACTGGGGATCGTATTGAGATCCGGGGTTTTGGCAGTTTTTCACTGCACTATCGTGCGCCGCGGGTGGGGCGTAATCCTAAGACAGGTCAGTCGGTTAGCCTGGATGGCAAGTTTGTGCCGCATTTCAAGCCGGGGAAGGAGCTTAGGGATCGGGTGAATGAGGATGAGGAGGAGCAAGGGTGAAAATCAGTACTCCTGGTGCTGCGCCGCTGCGCTACTTTAAGTTCATCGTGGTGATCTTTACGGCTTTTTTTGTCATAGCGTTCATGCTCGAGAATCAAGAGGCGATAGGCTTGCAGGTTTTGGGGTGGCACACACCTAAGCTTCCGGTATCACTTTATATGCTGTTGTCCTTGTTAATCGGCTTGGCGGTGGGGCCGCTGCTCGTCTGGTATGTTAGTCTGCGAAGGTCTCGAGCCTAGAATCAGGTTTACTTTGAATAAGCTATTTGGCCAAGGAAAAAAGGCTGTTGCATTTTAGCTAATGCATTAGCGTCTGCGGGCTGTATTATTCCGTATGCAAGGCTCTTTTTAACGTTTCAAGGATACTGATATTCATGCCTCAGCTCCCGGCCGCCTCAACTAGCAATGATGAAATAGATCTTTTTGTCTTTATCAAAGCGCTGTGGGTGCAGAAATGGATAGTCGTTGGTGTAACCGTGCTCGTGTCGTTGGCTGCCATTGTCTATGCCTATACAGCTAAGCCGGTGTACGAAGCTAAGATATACATGTTACCTCCGACACAAAATGATATTGCAGATTTTAATTACGGCCGCGCATTGAATTCTGATCTGCCACCTTACTCTGTCAAAGATGTTTATGACGTATTTGCGCGCAATCTTTTTAGTGAGTCTTTACGGCAGGAATTTTTTGATGATGTATATCTACCCTCGCTACCTGAAGATGTCCGCAAAGGCTCGCATGACCGGTTGTATCAGGGTTTTGCAAAGCAACTGATCATCTCTGCCGGTGGTAAAGACAGCCCTGATCGCTACTCCATTGCTGTACAAAGCTATAAGCCTTCGGAGGCGGGCAATTGGGTGCGTGCATACGTGCGCAATGCCAGTGTTGCGGCTAAAAACGAAATGATCAAAAACGTTGTCAGAGAAGCTCAAGTCAGAGCGCGTAATCTAGATCAGCAAATCAACGGTTTGCGGGAAAGCGCTAGCCGGGAGCGTGAAGATAGAATAAAAATTCTGAGTGAGGCTTTGGTCATCGCTAAAGCGATAGGTTTGAACAAGCCGGTAATTATCAGTGGTAAAACTCCTGCAGAGCTGTCGATGGGAGTGGACGGGCAGACCTTATACATGCGCGGCAGCGATGCGCTTCAGGCTGAAATTCGCAGTTTGGAAAGTCGCGATTCCGACGACCCGTTTATTCAGAATTTGCGTGTGTTGCAAGTTAAATACTCATTTCTCAAAAAACTGACCCTCGATCCCTCCAGTGTTTCGGTCTATCGACAGGATGGGGCGGTTGATGATCCTGACAGCCCTATTAAGCCGGATAAGTTATCAATCCTGATAAAAGGAATTTTCTTGGGTGTATTCCTCGGTCTGGTGCTGGCGTTATCTCGGCACTTCATTCCGTTGTTGCGCGCCAGGGTTTAATTTTTCGAGTGACGGCGACTTCGTTACGCCGTACACGCTAGAGCTCCGGGGCTTTGCGAAATGTTGCGAATGCCCTAAGACGCTTAACGCGACCTAGCACAATCATTCGTTTTTAAGCCATAAAACCGTTCGCTGGTCGCAAGGGAGGCTTTTGGGTGGGCGCTCCTCTTTCGGAGCTCCAATTGTTGACTAATAAATCAACAAAAAGCAGCCTTGCTAACGGCACTGTGATAGTCAGGAATGCGCCTGTGCAATAAAATCTGGTAACGCTGTTGTGTCATCTAGGAGATAATAGAGAAACGCGCAATAAGGAGATTTTTAGCCAGGCGCAGTAAAAAATGCATTAGGTTGTAAATAATCACAGATGCTATTGCGGTTGGCGAAAATGTATGGTAGGCGACAAGGTTATGGTTGGTCAGACACGGATGCAGAGCGGAATGATTAGGCCCATCATAAACATTGGTTGTCAGGCTGTTTTTAAATTAGTGTTCGCTATCGCATCTCTGAAAGTAGTGGCATTTTATGTCGGGCCGAGCGGAATGGCTGTTGTCGGACAGATACAGGCTTTTCTTCAGATATTAAGTGCAGGTGCCTCATCAGTTACGACTTCTGGTGTGGTGAAGTTGATAGCTGAGGAAAAATATCCTAAAGAGCGAGTCCTGCAGTCCTCATTGGTATTGTTGTCAGCGTTCTGCCTTTTTTTTGTTGTGATGCTGCTTTTTACAAGTAATCTGATATCTGATTTTTTCTTGCAGGGTGGTTGGGCGGGGGTGTTGTTGCTACTGCCGCTTGGCGCTTTTTTTATAGGCTTGAATAATTTATTCGTCTCTTACTTTAACGGGGGGCAGAAGTATAGCGAATACTTTTGGTACTCTGTAATAACGGCCTTTTTTACAGCGTTCATGACGTGCGCTATGTCTTTTCTCTTTGGAAAAGAAGGGGCGGTTTACTCGATCGTGCTTGCGCCTGCTATTGCTGGTTTATGTATATTGCTCTTGCCAGCAAGGTTTAGACTTCCAAAGCTGGATCTGACTTGTCTTAATCTGAAAATCATAAAAATTCTGTTGTCGTATTCGCTCATGGCGTTGGGTTCAGTAGTTATTGTCTATGGGGTGCAGATTGTGCTCAGAGACTATATAACCACAACTGGTTCAATGGCTGAGTCGGGTATGTGGTATGCCGCCACCCGTTTATCTGACATATATATGGGTATATGCAGCGTGCTGTTTTCCACATTGTTATTGCCTAAGTATAGTTCTAATGAGGGTAAAGCTCTGACAGGTGTGGTGAGTCGCATTGCATTGATGACACTGGGCTTCGTCTTGCTAATGATTCTCTCTGTAAGTCTTCTAGCGGATTTTGCTGTTCGGCTGATTTATGGCGAGGCATTTTCAGCCGCTGCGGAAATAATAAAAATATACGTGCTTGGTGACGCCTTGAAGTGTTTGAGTTGGGTCTTCCTTTACGTAATGATAGCCAAACAACATGTTCGATTTTATCTGGGTTATGAGGTGGTTAGCGCACTACTTTATTTGTTTCTCTGTATCGTGTGCTATCAATTTGCCGGTTTCGATAACATGGCCTACGGGTATCCGTTGCAGGGCGCTGTTTCGCTGCTGATGGTCTTGATATGGTTTTTGGTAAGTCCGTACAAATTGACTTCAGAGCAGAATAATAAGCATGACGTATTATAATTATCTATATGCTTTCGTATGGTTGATGGCCGTTCTTTCGCTGAAAAAAAGCAATCTGCCATCTGTATGGTTATTTTCTTTTCAGGTGATATTTCTTGCTCTATTTGTAGGGCTGAAATTTCAGACTGGATATGACTGGCCTATCTATGAAGCGCATTACGCAGCGATACAGAGAGGTGAAAGTTTTTACCTTGATTTTGAGTTTGGGTATGAGTGGATCGTCCAGGTAGCATCCAGGGTTGGCCTGGCATTTGAGCAGTTTTCTGCCGTAGTGAGTGTGTTGGAAGTTGCTTTTATTGCTATTGCGGTCAGGCACTTTTTTCCTCGGTATTGTTTGGTTGTTATGGCTGTCATGTACTCGGTGCCGGATTTTTATCTGATCCCTACATTTTCGTTGCTCAGGCAAGGGCTTGCAGTAAGTATATTTTTAATCGGTGTCTGTAAGGTTTTTTCAGGAAAAAAAATCTCAGGGCTGGTGTATTTTACAATTGCTTGCTCGCTACACTACTCGGTGATTGGTGGTGTGTTTCTACTTGGGTTAGTATATATATTTCCGTTGAGTCGGATGACGTTCTCGCTGATTTTTGCTGCGGCAGTAGTGCTGTATGTAGCTTCGTTCGATATCATTCGAGGTGTCGTAGAGGTATTGATAGTTTATGTCGATCCTAAATATATGATTTATTTGGATCGGGATGTATTCAATGCGTCTTTTGCTTACAGGGCTGCGTTTGCCGTCGTGTCGCTAGTGATTTTTATATGCATATATAGCGCGTGGATGAGGCGAGAGTCTTCTGATGGCGATCATTTTGACCGAGGCTTCGGTTTGTTGTCATATCGGTTGGCCCTTCTGGGGGTTCTCATTCCGCTTATTATATTTGGGTTTCCGACCTTATCTACCCGATATCAATATTTTTTTGCGATATTCGTTATCGGGTGCTCGCTGGGTGCGTTGCAGTACGTAAACTATGCAAGTCGCATTATGGTGGTTGCTGTCATAGCAGTGACTGCGTACCTGCCATTTTATCGATTTCTTTCAAGTCCGCTTTCGATAGTTTATATACCCTATCAAAGCCAGCTATTTTATGATCAAACAAATTCGACTGGGCACGATCGGACTAACGACTTGCTCAACCAATTAGACGTGCTGTGGTCAAAATGATGAAGCCAAGTAAAGATATTGTGTTGCTTACTACCAAGTATGCTGATGACAAAAAAGACGCCTGGCTGACAAATGAGTTGGCCTATTCTCTAAATGAAGAGGGGCACAATGTATCAGTGGTCGTCTTTTCATGGCTCAAAAATGAGCCTGTATCCCTTACCAGGGAAATAGACGGCATAACCGTTATAAGGGTCAAGCTTCCAGCCGTATTTTACAATACAGGTGCGATCGGCACTGCCCTCAAGATATTTTTGTTTCCGTTTTTGGCTAGATATGAAGTGCGTAAGCAAGTCAGACAATGTGATCTGTTGATTGCCAATACGCCCTGCGTGACTATTTTAGGATTGGCTCGGTTTTTTAGAAAAAAATATAATGCCAAGTCCTATTTGGTGCTTTGGGATTTCTTTCCTTACTATTTGAAGGATCTCGGGGCAATAAGAAACAAGCTTTTCTTTGGTTTTTTTCGTCATCTTGAGCAGATGATGTATAAAAGTTTCGATCGTATCGGCTGCATGACCGAGGGTAATGCCCGGTTTCTATTTGATAATTTCCCCTCGGTGGATAAAGAGCGCGTAGAAATATTGCCGCTTTGGGCGAAGATCAAGCATGTTGATCCAATAGACAAGTCTGCGATAAGGTTGAAATACAACTTGCCACCGACGGGTTTCATTGCTGTCTATGGTGGTGCCATGTCTATTGTTCAAGAGTTGGAAAATATCCTTGATTTGGCCGCGCTGTACTCGGGTAACGAGTTGACCTTTCTTTTTATTGGTAAGGGAACGGAAAAAGAAAGTTTGCAGGCATCGGTATCTTCTCGAGGGTTGAAGAATGTAAAGTTCATAGATTATATTCCTCGCGATGAATATCAGCATGTAGTCCAGGCCTGCGATGTGGGCTTGATTTCGTTATCTAAAAAGTTGACAGTCCCTAGTTTTCCTTCTAAGTCACTAGACTACTTTAAAGTTTCTCTTCCGGTGCTTGCCTCTCTGGATTCGGTTACGGATTTTGGAGATATACTTGAAAAAGAAATACGTGCCGGGTTTGCCGTGGTGGCGGGAGAGGTACATAGTTTAAAAGATAAGTTGGATCTGCTCATAAGGGACGCTGAGCTTTGTACGGCGCTCGGGGCCAATGGTCGGCGCTATTACGAAAAGTACTTGAGTGTCGAGAACGCAAGAAGTATTATCATATCATCATTATAAGTGGGGTCTTCTCATGGCTATTTCTTTCAGTAATTCTACGCTTTTGATCACTGGAGGCACGGGCTCCTTCGGTAATGCTGTGCTGAAAAGGTTTCTCGATACCGATATTAAAGAAATACGCGTGTTCAGCCGGGACGAGAAAAAACAGGATGACATGCGTAAAAAATACGCTAACACCAAGCTGAAGTTTTACATCGGCGATGTTAGAGACTTTCAAAGTGTGCTTAACGCTACGCGTGGCGTAGATTACATTTTCCATGCGGCAGCCTTGAAGCAGGTTCCTTCTTGCGAATTCCATCCGATGGAAGCCGTGAAAACGAACGTCCTCGGTACTGATAATGTACTGGAAGCAGCGATACAAAATAATGTAAAGCGCGTCGTTTGTCTAAGTACCGACAAAGCCGTTTATCCAATCAATGCGATGGGCATATCCAAAGCAATGATGGAAAAAGTGATGGTTGCCAAGTCGCGTAATGACAATAATACGGTTATCTGCGGTACACGTTACGGTAACGTCATGGCATCGAGAGGTTCGGTGATTCCGTTGTTTGTTGATCAGATCAGGGCTGGCATACCTTTGAGCCTGACTGATCCAAACATGACGCGGTTCATGATGACATTGGCGGATGCGGTCGATCTGGTTTTGTACGCTTTCGAACATGGAACTAATGGAGACATGTTTGTCCAGAAGGCCCCGGCTGCTACCGTTGAAGTATTGGCGACGGCACTGATCAATATGCTGAATGTACCGAATCATCCCGTACAGGTTATTGGGACCCGTCATGGCGAAAAGCTTTTCGAAGCTTTGCTCAGTCGTGAAGAAATGGCCTGTGCTGAAGATCGGGGTGATTACTTCCGTGTTCCACCAGACCTGCGTGACCTTAACTACTCCAAGTTCGTAGAGCAGGGAGAGACAAAGATTTCCCGTACTGAAGACTACAACTCACATAATACTGAACGTCTCGATGTTGAAGGTATGCAAAAGCTATTGCTCAAATTGAATTTTATGCGCGCTATCCAGCGTGGTGAGCACGCGACGCCTGAGGAATAAGAAATGAAGGTTCTGATTACAGGTGCCAATGGTTTTGTCGGCCAGAATCTCATTTCTCATTTGAGTGAGAAGGCCGATGTCGAAGTGGTGCGCTTTACCCGGGAGGATTCGCTGGAGCGCTTGCCAGGTCTGGTTGCCCAAGTCGATTTCGTTTTCCATCTGGCAGGTGTCAATCGTCCGCTGGACCCTCAAGAATTCCATACCGGTAATACCGATCTGACTCGGGCGCTTTGTGAAGCTATCCGTGCCAGTGGGCGACGGATTCCAGTGTTGTATACCTCGTCCAGTCAGGCTGAATTGGACAATCCTTACGGCAATAGCAAGCTGGGTGCCGAACAAGTGTTAATTGATCTGAACTCGACTTATGGTTCAGCAATCCACTTGTTCCGTTTACCTAACGTTTTTGGTAAGTGGGCTCGACCTAACTACAATTCTGCAGTGGCGACCTTTTGTAATAATGTGGCTCGTGATCTTCCGATTCAGATAAATGATCCGCAGGCTCGCATTAATCTTGTTTACATTGATGATGTGATTGCCCATTTCATTGCTGTAATGGAAGGAAAGAAAGCCGGTTCGCCGTTTGTTGATGTTAAGCCTCAGTACAGCATCACGGTTGGTGCGCTCGCAGAACAACTGGCCGCCTTCCGAGACAGCCGCAAGTCGATGATTACCGAACCTGTGGGGACGGGGCTTGTCAGGGCTCTGTATTCCACTTACCTGAGTTATCTGCCACCCGAGCGTTTTACTTACGAGGTTCCCAAGCATGGTGATCCACGTGGTGTGTTTGTGGAGATGCTTAAAACCCAGGACTCCGGGCAATTTTCTTACTTTACGGCTCACCCGGGAATAACGCGCGGAGGACATTATCATCACTCAAAAACCGAAAAGTTCCTTGTTATTAAAGGCACAGCATGTTTCCGTTTTCGCCACATTGTTTCCGGTGAATTCTACGAGTTGGTGACGACAGGTGAAACACCGGAGATCGTCGAGACAGTTCCAGGTTGGACTCACGACATTACCAATACAGGCGCTGAAGAAATGATTGTTATGCTCTGGGCTAACGAGATTTTCGACCGTGAAGAGCCCGATACTTTTGCATCGCCAGTCGGTACGGAAGCTTAATGACTGCACGCTCCGCCTTACTCCTTGAGACGAGGGTGGGCGGCGCTGTAGTTTTAGGGCAGCGCTGCGTGGTGGAGATGTTGGTTTTCTGAGTCTGATATTTTGAGATGTCATCTCCCGGCGTTACGGCATTGTTTGTAACGGTTGAAAATCCGGAACAGGCTTCGTGTTTGCATTGACCAATCGTCAGTCGGGACCGGTTTTCGCGCGGTTTCGAATGATGATTGGACGTGTTCGCTGTGCGTCACCGGGGGCGAGCAGGCGAATGGCTCCAGTCGGTGGTATCTTCGTCCGGTGTTGCCGCGCCTCGTATGGCTCACATCCCCGACATCGCCAAGGGCGCGCGACGGTGGGCCCTAATGCTCAGATTCCGCTCGTCCGTTGGCAGCACCCAGAGCCTCCAAGCATGCTATTGGATAGCGTTAGTAGCGGTTGCCGATTAGAATTGTCGATCGTTTTTATCACTTATTAAAATGTGACGTTTAAAATGAAAAAGCTGAAAGTCGTTACCGTAGTGGGTACTCGCCCGGAAATTATTCGTCTATCACGCGTCATGGCCGCTCTGGACAGAGATTGCGATCATATTCTGGTACACACCGGGCAGAATTACGATTACGAGCTGAATGAGATTTTCTTTCAGGACCTTGGGATCCGTAAACCCGACCATTTTCTGAACGCAGCTGGTGCAACCGGCGCGGAAACCATCGGTAACGTCATTATTACCGTTGATCGCGTGCTGGCCGAGGTTCAGCCTGAGGCTCTTCTCGTCCTTGGCGATACCAATAGCTGCATGGCGGTCATTCCTGCCAAGCGCCGCAAAATTCCAACATTTCACATGGAGGCTGGTAACCGCTGCTTCGATATGCGTGTGCCTGAGGAAATCAATCGCCGTATTGTTGACCACACAGCAGATATCAATTTGACCTATAGCACCATCGCGCGGGACTACCTGCTACGCGAAGGGTTATCACCAGATATGGTTATTAAAACTGGCAGTCCGATGTTCGAAGTGCTTAACCATTATCGTGAAGGTATCGAAGCATCAGACGTTCTTGCTCGTCTTGGTCTGGAGAAGGGTAAGTTTTTCGTTGTCAGCGCCCACCGAGAAGAAAATATTGACTCTGATACGAACTTTGGAAAGTTGGTAGAGTCGCTCAATACGGTTGCCGAACACTACGGATATCCGGTTATTGTTTCCACTCATCCACGTACCCAGAAGAGGGTTGATAGCTTGGGGGTGAAGTTCCATGAAAATGTCCGCTTGCTCAAGCCTTTGGGTTTTAAGGATTACAACAAGTTACAGCTTGACGCCAAAGCAGTCCTTTCTGATAGCGGTACGATCAACGAAGAATCCTCCATACTCAACTTTCCTGCGTTGAATATTCGGGAAGCACATGAGCGCCCAGAGGGCATGGAAGAGGCTGCCGTAATGATGGTCGGTCTCGAAGTTGAGCGGGTGATGCAAGGTCTGCAGTTGCTGGAAGGACAAGGTCGTGACGAAGTGCGCACCTTGCGACTTGTTGGAGACTACAGCATGCCTAACGTAGCTGATAAAGTGGTTCGAATTATTCATAGCTATCGGGATTATGTAATGCGAACTGTTTGGAGAAGGTACTAATACGAGTGGCTATTCGTATTTTACTGTTTACTCAGTGGTTCGACCCTGAGCCGACCTTCAAAGGATTGGTTTTCGCTCGTGAGTTGGTGGCGCAGGGCTTCGAAGTTGAAGTGGTGACCGGGTTTCCTAATTATCCCGGTGGAAAAGTGTACCCAGGCTACAAGATAAAGGTATTGCAGCGCGAAATTATTGACAACGTCCAGATCACACGCGTGCCACTCTATCCGAGTCATGGGCAGAGTGGTGTTGGTCGACTTCTAAACTACATCAGCTTTGCTGCCAGTATTTTGTTGTATGGCCTTTTTCGCGCGAAAAAACCAGATGTCATATATGCCTACCATCCCCCATTGACGGTAGGTATTGCAGCTGCACTCGTTCGTTTTTTTCGACGCGTTCCGGTGGTATACGATATTCAGGACATGTGGCCTGACACGCTCAGGGCCACGGGGATGTTTTCTAACGAAAAACTCCTGAAGATCGTCTCCAGTGTCTGCGACTGGGTATATGGTCACGTGGACCAGATTGTCGTGTTGTCTCCTGGTTTCAAGCGTTTATTGATTGAGCGGGGAGTGCCTTCGCAGAAGATTGATGTTATCTACAACTGGTGCGCCGAAGATATGGTTAGCGCCACTTCGAGTAGTTCACCGGCCAACTTTCCACAAACTTCCAAGTTTCGGATTCTTTTTGCTGGAAATATGGGCAAAGCGCAGTCGCTCGATACAGTCATTGCAGCTGCGGAGCTGTTGCAGGAACAGGCCAGTCAAGTGGCATTTATCTTTCTTGGTGGAGGAGTTGAAACCTCCAGGCTAGAAGAACTTGCGAAAAGCAAAAAGCTAGACAACGTATTTTTTCTGCCGGCTGTTCCTATGCCTGAAGTTGGGGCCTATCTGTCCTGCGCCGATGCCTTGCTTGTGCATTTGAAGAAGGACCCGTTGTTCAGCATCACTATTCCGTCTAAAACCCAGGCATATATGGCGGCCGGTAAGCCAATCTTGATGGCTGTGGATGGTGATGCTGCTGATCTTGTGCGCGATGCAGGTTGTGGCGTTGTCAGCGAGTCAGACAACCCGCAGGCTCTTGCGAACGCTATCCTGGCCTTGATGGATGTTTCCGTACAAGGGCACAAGAGCATGGCTGAAAATGGACTGGAGTACTATCACCAAGAACTGTCCTTGCGTGTCGGGGTCGAGCGCTTTGGTGAGCACTTCAAGCGTTTGTCGAAATGAGCTCCAGCGCTTTTTTTCAATAATAATTTGGATTACAAGGACTTCCGATGTCAAAACGCTTCTTCGATATTGTGGCCTCCGTAGCCGGGTTGATTGTCTTGTCTCCCGTGATCGTGATCGTCGCATACTTGATTCGCAAGCGATTGGGATCTCCAATTTTATTTCGACAAGTCAGACCTGGTCTCGGTGGTAAACCGTTTGAGATGGTCAAGTTTCGCACTATGCGGGACGCGTTGGATGCCAACGGCAACCCCTTGCCAGATTCTGAACGAATGACAGACTTTGGCAGATTTCTTCGCTCGAGTAGTCTGGATGAGTTGCCGGAGTTGTGGAACGTAATCAAGGGAGATATGAGTTTGGTGGGGCCGCGCCCGCTATTGATGGAGTATCTGCCGTTGTACGACGAAGTCCAGTTTCGCAGGCATGATGCGCGTCCGGGTGTGACCGGGTGGGCACAGATAAATGGTCGCAATGCGCTGTCCTGGGAAGAGAAATTCAAACTTGATATTTGGTATGTGGACCACCAGTCGCTGTGGCTAGACATGAAGATCATTTTTCTCACCATCAAAAAGGTTTTGATCAGGGACGGGATCAGCGCTGAAGGTGAAGTCACAATGACCAAGTTTACCGGGTCAAAAAAATGAAGAGACTGGCAGTTCTTGGTGCGAGCGGACATGGAAAAGTTGTCGCTGACACCGCGGAATGCTGTGGATGGCAACTCATCGAGTTCTTTGATGACGCATGGCCCCAGGTGTCTTCCATCGGGGTTTGGTCGGTTGTTGGAAATACCAGCGACTTGCTTAGCCGTGTGGGAGAATTTGATGGTGTGCTGGTTGCAATTGGCAACAACAGTGTCCGGCGACGCAAACTGGACGAGCTGAAAGCCTCTGGGGCACAACTTCCTGTTCTGGTGCATCCTGCTTCAATCATAAGCCGATACGCTAAGATCGGGCCTGGAACCGTGGTATTTGCATCTGCGGTAGTCAATGCCTACGCGATTGTTGGTGACGGTGCGATTCTGAATACGGGCTGCAGCATCGATCACGACTGTATTCTTGGTTCGTGCGTGCATATCAGTCCTGGCGCGCGGTTAGCCGGAGCTGTAACCGTTGGCGATGGAAGCTGGATTGGCATCGGTGCCTGTGTCAGGCAGATGCTCAGCATAGGTTCCAGCGTTATGGTGGGTGCTGGAGCCGCGGTGATCTGCGATATCTCTGATAACATGACCTTCGCAGGGGTGCCTGCTCGAGCGATCCCAAGATCCTGAGTGTTTAACCATTGGATACAAGTGACTGATTGGCCGTCCTGGATTATCGACGGTTCTTTTTTAATTATGGATGGCAGGTAAAAACCGTGTTGAATACCCCATTTTCTCCTTGGCCTTCGTTCACCGAGGAAGAGGCCGATGCCGTTCGTGATGTAGTGCTTTCCAATAAAGTTAACTATTGGACCGGGCAGGAATGCCGTGAGTTTGAGACAGAGTTTGCCACGTGGGCTGGCACGGAATATGCCATCGCTTTGGCTAATGGCACCGTAGCACTTGACCTCGCACTGGTTGCGCTGGGTATCGGGCGTGGGGACGAAGTCATTGTCACGCCTCGCACCTTCCTCGCATCAGTGTCCAGCATCGTCAATGCCGGTGCTATTCCGGTATTCGCAGAGGTCGACCGCGATACTCAGAACATTACCGCACAAACCATTCAGGCAGTGCTTACTCCTCGTACCCGGGGCATTGTCTGTGTGCATTTGGCCGGTTGGCCGTGTGATATGGACCCGATCATGGAGCTGGCAGCACTTCATGATGTCAAGGTGATTGAGGATTGCGCCCAGGCACATGGTGCAACGTATAAAGGACGCCCCGTAGGCTCCATTGGTCATGTAGGCGCCTGGTCGTTTTGCCAGGATAAAATTATGACCACTGGGGGCGAGGGCGGGATGGTCACGACGAATGACCGCAGCCTTTGGTTGAAAATGTGGGCATACAAGGATCACGGCAAAAGTTGGGAAGCGATTTACGAGCGCGAGCATCAACCAGGCTTCCGGTGGTTGCATGAGAGTTTTGGTACGAACTGGCGGATGCTGGAAGTACAAGGGGTTATCGGCCGGATTCAGCTTCGTCGCATGGCGCAGTGGCGTGCCAGCCGAATCAATTATGCCGAGCGTATCTGGTCACAAGCTCGCGACCTCAAAGGTTTACGCGTTCCAGCAGTTTCCGAAAACTGCGCTCACGCAGCCTATAAATGTTATGTGTTCGTAGAGCCGCAGCAATTGAAGGCTGACTGGAGTCGGGACCGTATTCTGTCCGAGATTTCAGCACTTGGCGTTCCATGTTTTTCGGGTTCCTGCTCTGAGGTGTACCTCGAAAAAGCATTCGACGATACCGGCTGGCGTCCAGAAGCAAGACTGCCTGTCGCGAAAGAGCTGGGTGAGACAAGTTTGATGTTCCTGGTACATCCGACGCTGACTGAGGCTGAAATCGACAAGACTTGCGAAGTGATTCGAACGGTCATGCAACAAGCCGTCAAGCCCTAGGCCTCTTTCGACCTTGTGATAGGAGGAGGGCCAGTGCGATAAGCTGCTTCAGCTCCTGAGCCCCGATTCTGGTATCTCCCTATTACTACTCGTAGATCCGGCCGGCAATATCAGGCCGGATGACAGTTACGCGCGAGAAGTCTCTGAAGCGCCTGGAGTTGTACTCCGTATTTTTTGGGATATCTCGTCGATGGCGTTATGGTTGTCGTTACCGTTTATAGCAAGCGTTTCGGTGGTGCTCACGGAGGCTTTGCGTCGTTATGCGCTGGCTCGAAGCCTGATGGATATTCCCAACGGTCGTAGTTCGCACTCAATGCCTACACCTCGCGCTGGTGGTTTGGCAATTGCCTTCAGTTTCCTCATGGCGCTGCCGGTTTTCGGCTTTCTTGGCGTCCTCGACTGGAGCTTTGTTTTTGCATTGCTGGGGGCAGGGGCTGGCATTTCGCTGCTCGGTTGGTTAGATGACTATAGTCACGTCCCCGTGCGGTGGCGGTTACTAGGCCATTTTTCGGGTGCCGCCTGGGCCTTGTTTTGGCTGAGTGGTCTACCCTTGCTGAATGTATTTGATATCTCATTGGATCTCGGTTGGCTTGGGCATATCTTGGCTGCAATCTACCTCGTGTGGATGCTGAATTTGTACAACTTCATGGATGGCATAGATGGTATCGCGGGTGTTGAGGCGGTTACCGTCTGCCTTTGTGCATGTCTGCTTTACTGGGTCACCGGGTTTCAGAACCTGATGTGGGTACCGGCGATGCTAGCTATGGCAACTGCCGGATTCCTGATCTGGAACTTTCCCCCCGCGCGTATTTTCATGGGTGACGCCGGCAGCGGATTTCTAGGCATGATGTTTGGCGTGATCTCGATCCAGGCGGCTTGGGTTTCGCATCAGCTGTTTTGGGCCTGGTTAATATTGTTAGGTGTTTTCATCGTTGATGCGACCTTCACTCTGTTCCGTCGCCTGATTCGTGGCGATAAGGTCTATGAAGCTCATCGCAGCCATGCGTATCAGTTTGCTGCGCGTAGAGTCCACAAGCATCTGCCGGTCACTCTAGCGGTAGGGGCAATCAATATTGCATGGTTGTTACCCGTTGCGCTTTGCGTTGCCTTTTTCGGCCTGGACGGGGCGCTTGGCCTGCTCATCGCTTACATCCCTCTTCTTCTTCTCGCTGTAAAATTCCATGCGGGTGAACTCGAAGAAAAGCAGGCAATCAGCAGCTGATTCATGAGTTTTTTAAAGTGACGGGAGCGTCAGGAGACGTACACTCGTTATATACGGTCAATAGGGGAGCGGTTCGAAGTGTACGACGGAGTTATGGATAAATTACGCACATTTTTGCTAGGCCTCCCACGCCGCCAGAAGCGACTCATTCAGGTTTCGGCAGATGTCCTTTTAGTATGGGCAGCATTGTGGCTGGCGTTTTTGGTACGCCTCGGCATTGATGATATGGTCAATCCACTTATTGCACATACGTGGCTGTTTCTCAGTGCCCCAATAGTCGCCATCCCCTTGTTTATCCGCTTCGGCATGTACCGTGCGGTGATGCGTTATTTCGGGAATGATGCGCTGATCGCAATTATCAAGGCAGTCAGCTTGTCGTCTTTGATTCTTGGCGTAATCGTCTACTGGTACAGCAACCATCAGAACATCGTCCCTCGTTCCATCATTTTTAACTACTGGTGGTTGAGCCTGATTATGGTCGGTGGTTTGCGTCTGGCCATGCGTCAATATTTTCTGGGCGACTGGTTTGCCGCTGCACAGCACGTGCCTTTCACGAATCGGGACGACGGACTTCCTAGAGTCGCCATTTTTGGTGCTGGAGCTGCTGGGAACCAGCTTGTTGCAGCGTTGCGTATGGGCCGAATCATGCGTCCGGTAGCGTTTATTGACGATGATAAAAGCATAGCTGACCGGGTCATTTCCGGGCTCCAGGTATACAAGCCTAAGCACATTCAGCAGATGATCGATGACACCGGCGCGCAAGAAATTCTGCTGGCAATCCCTTCTGCAACACGCGGCCGTCGTCGCGAAATTCTCGGTTTCCTTGAAGGGTTCCCGCTCCACGTACGAAGCGTGCCCGGCTTCATGGATCTTGCCAGTGGCCGGGTCAAAGTCGACGACATTCAGGAAGTCGATATTGCGGACTTGCTGGGGCGCGACGCTGTTCCAGCCCAAGGTGATCTATTAGAGCATTGCATCAAGGGCCAATCTGTTCTGGTTACCGGTGCCGGCGGATCGATCGGGTCGGAGCTGTGCCGACAGATTCTTGCTCTGCGTCCAACGACCCTTTTGTTGTTTGAACATAGCGAGTTCAATCTTTACAGCATCTTGTCGGAGCTTGAGCAGCGTGTTGCCAGGGAATCCCTGTCTGTTCGTCTTTTGCCGATTCTCGGCTCAGTGCGAAGCCAGGATAAGTTGCTGGATGTGATGAAAACCTGGCATGTGGATACGGTGTATCACGCAGCAGCATACAAGCATGTACCTATGGTTGAGCACAACATTGCCGAAGGCGTGCTGAATAATGTAATCGGTACGCTTAATACCGCTCAGGCGGCGCTGAAGGCCGGGGTTGCCAACTTCGTCTTGATCTCGACAGACAAAGCTGTACGTCCGACCAATGTAATGGGCAGCACCAAACGACTTGCTGAATTAACGCTGCAAGCGCTGAGTCGAGAACTAGCCCCGGTACTTTTTGGAGACGATACTAATGTCTCCCGAGTCAACAAGACGCGTTTCACGATGGTGCGTTTCGGTAATGTTCTGGGTTCTTCTGGCTCCGTCATTCCCTTGTTCCACAAACAGATCAAATCTGGCGGGCCATTGACCGTCACCCATCCCAAGATCACTCGTTATTTCATGACCATTCCCGAGGCCGCCCAGCTTGTAATCCAGGCTGGGTCCATGGGGCAGGGTGGAGATGTATTCGTGCTGGATATGGGGGAGCCGGTCAAGATTGTAGAACTTGCTGAAAAAATGATTCATCTGTCTGGATTGAGTGTCCGTTCCGAAAAAAATCTGCACGGCGACATCTCAATTCAATTCACAGGTCTGCGCCCCGGGGAAAAGCTTTACGAAGAGTTGCTGATCGGCGACAACGTAGCCGCCACCCAGCACCCTATGATCATGAGCGCCAATGAAGATCATCTTCCATGGGATGTGCTTAAAGTTAAGCTGACGGAGCTGCTCAGTGCCGTCGAGCAAGACGACTATGCACGTGTCCGCCAGCTGCTGCGCGATACAGTGAGTGGTTACACGCCTGATGGAGATATCGTCGACTGGATTTATCAGCAGCGCCGGCTCGAGCCCTGATTGTTTCATATTCTGTAACGGATACATTTTTGACAGATTCCAGACATCGCCTAATTTTGGGAGGCAGCTTCGGAAAAGCTGCTATCTCAACTGATGTTCATGGAGCTTCACATATGCGTACAGGCTATATCTACTCTCTGGTTTTTGCTCTGCTCACCAGTGGCTCTATTGCAGCTATCGCTGCGCCAACGGTCACTTCAGATCCTGCCACCCCATCTCTCGTGCAGGATGTGGCGCAGCCGACGCAAACTGGCAAGGTCGATCTGAATAGCGCCGATGCGACGATCTTGCAACGTGAGCTTGCTGGAGTAGGCGAGGCGAAAGCAAAAGCGATAGTTGCTTATCGGGACAGTAATGGGTCGTTTGCATCTCTGGACGAGTTGCTGGAAGTAAAGGGAATCGGCAAAGCGATTCTGGAGAGAAATCGCGAGAAACTTGAAGTCAATTAAGCGCGCTGATGTGCGCTGAAGGCCGGTCGTTGACCGGCCTTCTAATGGCAGCAAAACTTTGAGCCGAGGGCTGCATCGCTGCAGCCCGCAGGTAGTTCATCAAAAAACGTTTCTGGGTACTCGCGGGAGTTAGCGAGGTTTATACAGGGACGTTAATGAGGGGTTGCCTGAAATGATTGAAAAAGTCTTCGAACCAAAGCTACCCCTACACCAAGCGCCAGGCCAAACAGTATCCCGAGTCCAACGACTTTCGTTTTCTTTGGATAAACAGGTGACAGTGGTTCCAGCGCTGCCTTATCAATATGCACGAGTTCGAACTGGTCAAAATTGATATTCAGATTTTTTAATCGAGTGAGGTCTCCACGAATATCTCCAATACCATCCAGGAATAATTCGGGATTTTCGCGCTCCATCAAGGCTCCTACCTTGCGGTTAACGGCGAGAAGGCTGAGCTCCTTCTGAATTTCATCAATGCGCGGTTCAGTGAAATCATCCGAACGACGGGAAACCAAAGTCGAACGCTCCGCTTCCAAGGCCAACTGTCCCATAAAGTATAGCGGGATCTGCTGATTGGTTACTTCCGTGCGTATCATGTTTCCTTCGCGTGCTTGCCCAACATCGGCTAAAGACGAAGGCGTCGTAGGTCTGACAATGCCAAGTTGTTTTGCGATAACGATGGCTTCGTCGAGTTCTTTTATTCGATTTTGTCTGCGGGTCTGTAGTTGCTGGCGAAGGGCTTTTAGTTCGTCTTGAAGCACCTGCTTTTTAATTTGATCTTTTTCCAGAAGGCCCGCGATACTGGAGCTTGTAGTTGCTGCATAAGCTGACTTTTTAGAATCAAGATTTTTTTCTATTTTTTCGATTCTGTTAGAAACCAACGTTTTAAAGTTAGATTCTATTTTTTGTTTTTCGCTGTTGACTACAAATGCGGTGAAGTCTTTTGCGATGCCTACACCATCGACACCTTTTGGATATTTCAGTGCTAGATTAATCGCAGAAGATAAGCTTGCACTCTTTTTTGGATCAATTTGTGTTAGCGTAAATGCGCTGCCATTAAACGATTCAAAAGTTTGTTCAATGGATTTTCCAGGGGCTTGCAATGGCGCGAGATATTGCGGATAAGTTTTGAAAAAATTTAACCGGACATCATAAGACTCCATTAATGAGCCGATTCGTTGTAAGGCTTCTTCCGGATGTATTTTATAAACGCCAGATTCATTTAGTTCGTCCAGGTCTGTATTGCTGACCGGTCTAATAGAGGTGTTTACTTCGTATTCTGGAGTGGCAAGCGTCACGTAGGTAACGGCAGCAACAAATCCAAGTCCGGAAAATAGCAGGACAATGGCTCGTTGTTTCCATACACTTTTCAGGATTTCTCTTATATCAATTTCGGTGTGTGTGGGGACATACGGTATAGTTGCTGGAGTGTTCATAGTGCGCTCAAGAATAAAAGACAACATCTCCAGGAGTGCTTGGAATTTATTGTCTGAATTGGTTTGGAAATTAACACCCGGTTACATTTCTATTTTTGCGCATAAGCCGGTAAACAGCAAGGGTGGGACGGTCCCAAACCCTTGGATTTGATACATCAACTGGAAATTTTTTTGGCTTTCTGCGCAGGTTGCGGCTACGGAACTATGTATTTTCTCGCACGATATTCCGCCACCAAGGAACACGAATTTTATTTCCGAAACTCGTTCAGACGTCGACTACCCTTGTTTCCTGTCGCTCTGCCGAGGCGTTGATTACCAGATCACACCTTTATTGACTGATTTTTACTGAGTCCTCTGCATAGGCGGGTGAGCTGTTGTTCCGGTCTGACACCATGAGCCAGCCACTTGTCAGGATGGAAAATTATGGCTGTCATATTTGTTTTAAATTATGCCTATAATGTTGGAAATTCACCTGCAGCGCTGTCATCCCAGCGCTCTACTTCCATCGTGCATCAACCCAGGAGCACGCTCATGAATTCTGTCCAGACCCAAGGAACCGCCCTCGTCACCGGAGCCTCCTCCGGAATCGGCGCCATCTACGCTGAGCGTTTGGCGGCGCGTGGTTTTGATCTGTTGCTGGTCGCTCGCGACGAGCAACGCTTGCAGGCAGCGGCGAGCAAGTTGCGCGCCGAGCATGGTGTCCAGGTCGAAGTACTCAAGGCAGACCTCACACAAAAAGATGACGTTCTGAAGCTCGAACAGCGTCTACGCAGCGATTCGAGTATCAGCCTGCTGCTCAACAACGCCGGTGTCGCAGCAGAAGGTCTGTTGGCCAATTCCGACATGGACCAGACGGAAAAGCTGATCCAGCTCAACGTCACCACCGTCACGCGCCTGGCATCGGCAGCGGCCGCCGCTTTCGCAAAGGCTGGCCGTGGCACGATCATCAATATCGCCTCGGTAGTGGCGTTGTTTCCTGAGCGATTCAACGCGACTTACAGCGCGAGCAAGGCTTATGTGTTAAGTCTGACGCAGTCGTTGAACGCGGAACTGGACGGTACCGGGGTCAAGGTCCAGGCCGTGTTGCCAGGCGTAACACGCACTGAAATCTGGGAGCGCTCCGGTATCGACGCTACTCAGATTCCCGCAGACATGGTGATGGAAGCCGGGGAGATGGTCGATGCGGCATTGTCCGGTCTGGACCAGGGTGAGTTGATCACCATTCCATCGTTGCCGAACGCCTCCGAGTGGGATGACTTTGTAAAAGCTCGTCTGGTGATGGCCCCGAATCTTTCCAAAAGTACGGCCGCCACGCGTTACAAGTGAGGCGTCTTCAATCGGCTTGAGGTAATTGCAGTATGAGTAATCGTCGAGTGGTTGTAACGGGCATGGGCCTGGTGTCCCCGCTGGGTAGCGATGTCGAGGTGGTCTGGGGGCGCCTGTTGGCTGGACGCTCCGGGTTGCGTCAGTTGCCTGACGAAGTGGTCGCTGATCTGCCGGCCAAGGTCGGCGGCGCGGTGCTCTCCATGACGGAAGATCCCGAGGCGGGTTTCGACCCGGACCGGGCGACGCCGCCCAAAGAGCAGAAAAAAATGGACCGCTTCATTATGTTTGCTATGGAGGCCGCGCGCCAGGCGGTGGAGCAGTCCGGTTGGCAAGCGCAAGACGCTAATGCTCAGGAGCGCACCGCGACGATTATCGGCTCGGGCGTGGGTGGTTTCGGCGCAATTGCCGATGCGGTCCGTACAACCGACAGCCGCGGTCCGCGACGTTTGTCGCCATTTACCATTCCTTCCTTTCTGGTCAACCTCGCGGCCGGTCATGTGTCGATCCAGCATGGTTTCAAAGGCCCGCTGGGTGCTCCGGTGACAGCGTGCGCGGCCGGGGTCCAGGCGATTGGCGATGCGGCGCGGCTGATTCGTTGTGGTGAGGCGGATATCGCCGTGTGCGGGGGCGCGGAAGCCGCGATCGATCGGGTCAGCCTCGCCGGCTTCGCGGCTGCGCGTGCCTTGTCCAGTGGTTATAACGACACCCCGGAGCGTGCCTCTCGGCCATTCGACAGTGGTCGTGATGGTTTCGTGATGGGGGAAGGTGCTGGCCTTCTGGTGATCGAATCGCTTGAACATGCCCTTGCCCGAGGGGCTCAGCCCTTGGCCGAACTGGTCGGATACGGCACCAGTGCCGATGCCTATCACCTGACTGCCGGCCCCGAAGATGGCAGCGGCGCGCGTCGGGCAATGTCGCTGGCCCTGGCCCAGGCGGGTATTTCTGCCGCACAGGTGCAGCATCTCAACGCTCACGCCACCTCGACCCCGGTTGGGGACCTTGGAGAATTGGCGGCCATCAAGTCATTGTTCGGTTCGGACAACAAGATCGCGGTGACATCGACCAAGTCCGCCACCGGGCATTTGCTGGGGGCGGCGGGCGGGATTGAGGCGATCTTCACGCTGTTGGCGATCCGCGATCAAGTCGTGCCGCCCACCCTCAATTTCGAAAACCCGGACCCGGCGGCGCAAGGCGTGGACATCGTCCACGGTCAGGCGCGGCCGATGGCGATCGAATATGCACTGTCCAATGGCTTCGGGTTTGGCGGGGTCAATGCCAGCGTGCTCTTCAAACGCTGGCAGGATTAATCCCAGGGCTGTTTGAGAAATTCGCGTGTCACGTCGAGAATCCGCTGGGCCATCTCCTGATTCTCGACACTGCGCGACAGCAACAACGCCCCGACCAGGGCCGACATAATGAAGATGCTGCGGTCGGCGGCATCTTCGCCTTCAAGCGTGCCTTGCACTTGTTCCAGCCTCGAATTGAGCACCACGTCAGAGGTCGGACTGGGTTGTCCGCGCAAGCCAAGCTCCGAGGACATGGTCGGCAGCGGGCAACCCTGATCGGGTGACGTCTGGTGCCATTCAGACAGATAGGTGTCGATGAATGCTTCCAGCGGGTGCTCCTGCGCGAACAGCTCGGCGCAGATGGCGTCGCACTGTTCGCCGGCGGCCTGCAGGGCCTTTTCCACCAGTTCGTCCTTGGACTTGAAATGCGAGTAGAACCCGCCGTGGGTCAGCCCCAACGCTTTCATCAGGGGTTGCAGGCCGGTCGCGCCAATACCGTCGCGGCGAAATCGCGCCGATGCTTCCTTGATGATGCGTTGATGGGTCTGGGCTTTATGGTCCTGCGAGTAACGCATCTGAAATCTCCGCAACAATGCGCCATCTTAACCAATGAAAATGGGATGGTGACTGTACTTCTACTTCTAAAAAGCATGCAGATGCGACCAACTTCGTCCTGCCGCATCGATTCAGCTGGCACGAATAGTGATTACTTGTCAGCTGACGATTGTTGAACAATCACGAGGCGATGAGCATGAACAGTGGACTGTCCCTGGCCGATCACATCACATTGGAGTTGCGCGCCGACATCATAGGCGGTCGCCTACTGCCTGGCATGGCGCTGGTGGAAAACGAATTGGTGTCTGCCTACAACGCCTCCCGTAACACCATTCGTGAAGCGTTGCACCGCCTGGGGCAGGATGGACTGACTCGTTACGTGCGCAACAAGGGCGTGATGGTGCGCAAGCTGGGTCAGGATGATGTTCGGGATTTGTTCAAGGTCCGGCGTACCCTGGAACTGCAAGCCATCAGCGTGAGCCCGCCATTGCGCGATGATCAATCGGGCCGGATGCTCGAGGCGCTGGAGGCCACCGAGCTGGCCCGGGAACGCGAGGACTGGCGCGCCGTCGGCACCCACAGCCTGGCGTTTCATCAACACATCGTCGGGTTGCTGCGCAGCCCATTGTTCGATGAGTTTTTCACCAACGTTGTTGCGCAACTGCGCCTGGCGTTCTGCGCCGCGCCCGATGAATCACGTTTTCAGGCGCCCTGGCTGGCTCGCGACCGGCAGATCCATGACTTTCTCGCTGAGGGCGACAAGCGCGCCGCCGCAGACGCCATGAGCGCTTACCTCGATGACTCTGAACACCTTCTGTTGCGAATGCTTGCCCCAACCCCCCATCACTGATCGAGGATGTGTGTCATGTACAAAGACTATCCGGCGGCCTATCAAGTCAGCAAAGGCTCGGCCTTGCAGGTGGACAAAGCCTTCTACGAACGGATTCGCGACACCAGGGAAGGCCGCACGCTGATCGAGCAGTTTGAAGTGCCGATCCGCACCGGTCGCGCCTGGAACGTGCCGGCCGGGCACGTGTTTCGTGTGACCACGCCGGTCGGCCCGCAAGTCGGCGACTTCAATGTCTGGAACGCCAACGACCCGCGCGAGCGTTTGTGGGCGGCGCGGACCCGGCAACTGCAGGGCGCCCATGTCAGCACCCATGACCGGCTCTGGTCGAACCTGCCTTTTTTACGGCCGCTGGTGACCATCACCGACGACAGCCTGGCCGATTACGGCATCGATGAACATGGGGGGCGTTTGCACGATTTGCTGGGTACGCGCTGCGATCCCTATGTGAACAAAATGCTCACCGGCGAGGACTTCCATCATCACTGCCACTCCAACCTGACGCGCGCCGTGTTGCCCCATGGCCTGACCGAGTTCGACGTGCATGACGTGCTGAACATTTTCCAGTGTACGGGCCTGAACCACGACGACATGTACTTCATGAAGGCCTGTCCGGCGCAGAAGGGCGATTACCTGGAGTTCTTTGCCGAGATCGATCTGCTGTGTGCGCTGTCGACCTGTCCGGGAGGGGACCTGTCACTGGCCATGTGGGGGCCGGATGCGCAGGATCCGCTCAGCGTCTGTCGCCCGCTGGGCGTGGAGATTTATCGGTTGGAGGATTCATTGCTCGAGGGCTGGAGCCAGCCTGAACGTGCTGCGTATAAAGGGCTGCATGGCTTGCACATCGCCAAGGCCGACTGGGAAAAATAATCGGACGTAGGAGCTAGGCTTGCCCGCGAAGGCGTCCCTGAGATCGCCTTCGCGGGCAAGCCTCGCTCCTACAGAAGCTGTTCAGCAGTTTTTTAGCGGTCCTGCGCATCCTTGGCGTCCGCTTCCGCGTTGCGTTCCGCGACACGTTTACGTTGCTCTTCGGTCAGTTCGACCTTGTTGGCAGTGTCACGCAGCATCATCAAACCACCAACGATCGAGCCGATTGCAACGACCAGAATCAACCAGGCATACCAGGGCATAGGGCTCTCCTTGAGGGCAGGCCGATTGGCGGGTTTCGCCAATCGATCGTGCATACCACTTTGAGCGATTTCATATCGCGGTGGTTCCATTCTATGCCTGATCTGTCGGGAACACCTGAGACCATTCAGAGTCCGGTCAACATCGCGTCGGCCGGTGCATCCGCGCGCAATTGCGCGGTGAGCATGAAGTACACGAAGCCCACCGCCATGAAGCCGAGGAAGATCAAGCCGATCAACGTGTTGAACCAGGCCATCGCCACCAGGCACACCACCGCCAGGATCAACGCAATCATCGGCACCAGCGGGTAGCACGGCGCGCGGAAGGTGCGCTCCAGGTTCGGTTCGGTTTTACGCAACTTGAACAGGCTGAGCATGCTCATGATGTACATCACGATTGCGCCGAACACCGCCATGGTGATCATCGCCGCGGTCAGCGTCATGCCACCGAGATTGATCAGACCATCGCTGTAGATCGCCGCGATACCGATTACGCCGCCGGCAATGATCGCCCGATGGGGTGTCTGGAAGCGCGACAGCTTGGCCAGCGACGCCGGCAGGTAACCGGCGCGGGCGAGGGCGAAGAACTGCCGCGAGTAGCCGAGGATGATCCCGTGGAAGCTCGCCACCAGACCGAACAGGCCGATCCATACCAGCATGTGCAACCAGCCCGAGCTTTCACCGACCACGGTTTTCATGGCTTGTGGCAGCGGGTCGTTGATGTTCGACAGGGTGCGCCAGTCGCCGACGCCGCCGGCAAAGAACATCACGCCCATGGCCAGCAATACCAGGGTCAGGATGCCGCTGATGTAGGCCTTGGGAATCGTGCGTTTCGGATCCTTGGCTTCTTCGGCGGCCATCGCTGCGCCTTCAATGGCGAGGAAGAACCAGATGGCGAAAGGAATCGCCGCGAACATCCCGGCAATCGCCGGCGCCCCGAACACATCGGAACCGGCCCAGCCATTGAGCGCAAAGTTGCTGAAACTGAACGCCGGAGCGACCACGCCCATGAACACCAGCAGTTCCGCCACGGCCAATACACAGACAATCAACTCGAAGGTGGCGGCCAGTTTCACGCCGAGAATGTTCAGGCCCATGAACACGATGTAGGCGCCGACCGCTGCGTGTTTCGGGTCGAGGGCCGGAAATTGCACATTCAGGTAAGCGCCGATAGCCAAGGCAATCGCCGGCGGGGCGAAGACGAACTCGATCAGCGTCGCCAACCCGGCGATCAATCCGCCTTTCTCGCCAAAGGCGCGGCGGCTGTAGGCAAAGGGGCCGCCAGCATGGGGAATCGCCGTGGTCAGTTCGGTGAAGCTGAAAATGAAGCAGGTGTACATCGTGGCGACCATGAACGAGGTCACCAGGAACCCGAGTGTGCCCGCGACACCCCAGCCGTAACTCCAGCCGAAATACTCACCGGAAATCACCAGTCCGACCGCAATACCCCACAGGTGCAACGTGCCCAGCGTGGGTTTGAGTTGTGTGTTCATGCGTTTGCTCCCTGAACGGTTTGAAAAGCGTCGGGGGGAGGCGTTTGCAGTGGGCGTGCCAGTGTTGTGATAGCAGTCGTAAAGCGTAAAAAGGTGTCGTATCGGGGATGTACGGTGCTGGATGCATGCATTTTGGTGCGCTAGTTGGGGGCGTTGTCGTGTGTTCTGCCGTCTTCGCGGGCAAGCCTCGCTCCTACAAGGGCGAGCGCTCCACGGACCTGTAGGAGCGAGGCTTTCCCGCGAAGGCACCGGTCCAGACACCTCTGTAACGCCGGCATAAACCCACTCTTTACGCATTCTTTATGCCCCGCCACACCCCTCGGTCTCGTTCCTTTACAGCCTCCCTGCCGACAATGACTCCACACGCGGCAATACGCCGTAACACGGAGAACTTCCATGAGCGTTCTGGACGGGGTGTCACTGCTATTGGCAGTGGGGCTGTTCATTTATCTGTTGGTTGCGCTGTTGCGCGCGGACCGGAACTAGGAGCGGCTATGCACAGTTATGACTATTGGCTGATCCTGGCCTTCTTTGCCGTGGTGCTGATCCCGGCACCGTTCCTTGGGCGGTTCTACTACAAGGTCATGGAAGGCCAGCGCACCTGGCTTTCGCCGATCCTCGGACCGGTCGAACGTGGTTGTTATCGGGTGGCCGGCGTTGATCCGCAGGTCGAACAGAGCTGGCAGAAATACACACTGGCCTTGCTCGCCTTCAACCTCGCGGGCTTTTTGCTGTTGTTCGCGATCCTGTTGTTCCAGGATCACTTGCCGTTGAACCCGCAAAACCTGCCGGGTCAGGAGTGGACGCAAGCGTTCAACACCGCCGTCAGCTTCATGACCAATACCAACTGGCAGTCCTACAGCGGCGAAGCGACCCTGAGCTACCTGAGCCAGATGGTCGGCCTCACCGTGCAGAACTTCGTCAGCGCCGCCACCGGCCTGGCGGTATTGGTTGCGCTGTGCCGCGGTATTGGTCGCAAGTCGAGCAAGACCCTGGGCAACTTCTGGGTCGACATGACCCGCGCCACCCTCTACGGCCTGTTGCCCCTGTGCCTGCTGCTGGCGCTGTACCTGGTCTGGCAGGGCGTGCCGCAAACCTTCGCGCAGTACGTGAATGCCGTGACCATGCAAGGCGTCGATCAGGTGATTCCACTCGGCCCGGCCGCCAGCCAGATTGCGATCAAGCAACTGGGCACCAACGGCGGTGGCTTCTTCGGCGTCAACTCGGCGCACCCGTTCGAGAACCCGACAGCGTGGAGCAACCTGTTCGAAGTTGGCTCGATCATTCTGATCCCGGCCGCGCTGGTGTTCACCTTCGGCCACTACGTCAAAGACCTGCGTCAGAGCCGCGCGATCATCGCCTGCATGCTGGCGCTGTTCCTGATCGGCGGCGCGACCTCGTTGTGGGCTGAATACCAACCCAACCCGACCCTGAACAACGTCGCCGTCGAACAGACCGCGCCGCTGGAAGGCAAGGAAGCGCGCTTCGGCACGACCGCCACGGTGCTGTGGTCGGTGACCACCACCGCAGCGTCCAACGGCTCGGTCAACGGCATGCACGACAGCCTCAACCCGCTGAGCGGCATGGTCGCATTGGTCAACATGATGGTTGGCGAAGTGATCTTCGGCGGCGTCGGCGCGGGGCTCTACGGCATGTTGCTCAACGTGTTGATCGCGGTGTTCCTCGCCGGCCTGATGATCGGTCGTACCCCGGAATACCTGGGCAAGAAACTCCAGGCGAAGGAAGTCCAGTTGCTGGTCGTGACCTTGCTGGTGATGCCGGTCGGCGTGCTGGTGCTCGGTGCGATTGCCGCGAGTCTGCCCGGCCCGGTCGCGGCGGCGAGTAACCCCGGTGCCCACGGTTTCAGCCAGTTGCTGTACGCCTACACCTCGGCCAGTGCCAACAACGGTTCGGCCTTCGGCGGCTTCGGTGCCAACACGGCGTTCCACAACCTGATGCTGGGTCTTGGCATGTTGATCGGTCGCTTCGGTTACATCCTCCCGGTACTGGCGTTGGCCGGCAGCCTGGCAATGAAGAAAACCGCACCGATCGGCCAGAACAGCTTCCCGACCCATGGCCCGCTGTTCGTGACATTGCTGACCGTGACCATTTTGCTGGTGGGTGGTTTGACCTTCCTGCCGACATTGGCGCTGGGTCCTATTGCTGAACATCTGAGTATGGGCTTCTAAGGAATCCATCATGAATATGCCTGTAAGCAAAACCGTCGTCGCCAAGGCGCCGGAACAACCCAAAACTGCGATCTCGGCCCTCTGGCGCCCGGCGCTGGTGCAAGCCTTCGTCAAGCTCGACCCACGGCAATTGCAGCGTGCACCGGTGATGCTGGTGGTTGAACTGACCGCGATCCTGACCACCGTGCTGTGCTTCATTCCCGACAGTGCCGTGCCGACCTTCGTCGCTGCGCAAATCGCCCTGTGGCTGTGGTTCACCGTGCTCTTCGCCAACTTCGCCGAAGCCTTGGCCGAAGGTCGCGGCAAGGCCCGCGCCGACAGCCTCAAGGCCGGCAGCGAAGGCTTGAGCGCCCGCCGTAAAACCAGTAACGGCACTTTTCAAGTGGTACCGGCCACCAGCCTGCGCAAGGACGATGTGGTGCGCGTTGAAGCCGGGGAAATGATCCCCGGTGACGGCGAGGTCATCGAAGGTATTGCCGCCGTCAACGAAGCGGCGATCACCGGCGAATCCGCGCCAGTGATTCGTGAGTCCGGGGGCGACCGTTCGGCTGTCACCGGCAACACTCGCCTGGTCTCTGACTGGCTGCTGGTGAAGATTACCGCCAACCCCGGCGAGTCGACACTGGACCGCATGATCGCTCTGGTCGAAGGCGCCAAACGCCAGAAAACCCCGAACGAAGTCGCGCTCGACATCCTGCTGATCGGCCTGACCCTGATCTTCCTGTTGGTAGTCGTCACCCTGCAACCGTTCGCCCACTTCGCCAACGGCAGCCTGCCGCTGGTGTTCCTGGTGGCGTTATTGGTCACGTTGATTCCGACCACCATTGGCGGTTTGTTGTCCGCCATCGGTATTGCCGGGATGGACCGTCTGGTGCGCCTGAATGTGATCGCCAAATCCGGTCGCGCCGTGGAAGCAGCGGGGGACGTTCACGTCCTGATGCTGGACAAGACCGGCACCATCACTTTCGGTAACCGTCGCTGCACCGCAGTGCATCCGGCGCCGGGCGTCACCGCCCGTGAACTGGCGGAGGGCGCATTGTTTGCCTCGCTGGCCGATGACACGGCTGAAGGTAAGTCCATCGTCGAGTACCTGCGCGGCACTCAGCCACAACCTGAACCCGCCGCCGAGTTGCTGACGGCCGTGCCATTCAGCGCGGAAACCCGTCTGTCCGGTGTCGACTATCAGGGGCGTGTGTATCGCAAAGGCGCGGTGGATTCATTGCTGGCCTTCGTCGGTGTGAAACGCGCCGACCTGGCCGCGCCGCTGTCCCGTGAGATCGACAAGATCGCTCAAAGCGGCGGTACCCCGTTACTGGTCTGCGCCGACGGCAAATTGCTTGGTGTGATCCACCTCAAGGACGTGGTCAAGCCCGGCATCCGCGAGCGTTTTGCCGAGCTGCGCAAACTGGGCATCCGTACGGTAATGGTGACCGGCGACAACCCGCTGACCGCCGCTGCCATAGCTGCCGAAGCGGGCGTCGATGACGTGCTGGCCGAGGCTACGCCAGAGAAAAAACTGGCGCGCATTCGCCACGAACAGAACGACGGTCGCCTGGTTGCCATGTGCGGCGACGGCGCCAACGATGCCCCGGCCCTGGCCCAGGCTGACGTCGGCATGGCGATGAACGACGGTACGCAAGCCGCGCGGGAGGCGGCGAACATGGTCGACCTCGACAGCGACCCGACCAAGCTGCTGGACGTGGTGCAGATCGGTAAGGAATTGCTGGTGACCCGCGGTGCGCTGACGACGTTTTCCATCGCCAACGACGTGGCCAAGTACTTCGCGATCCTGCCGGCGCTGTTTGCCTCGATCTACCCGCAATTGGGCGTGCTGAACGTCATGCACCTAGCCAGTCCGCAGAGCGCGATTCTGTCGGCGATTGTGTTCAACGCCTTGATCATTGTGGTGCTGATTCCACTGGCGCTGCGTGGGGTTCGAGTGCAGGCCGCGAGCGCGGCGGCGTTGCTGCGCCGCAATCTGCTGGTCTACGGATTGGGCGGGATTGTGGTGCCGTTCGTGGGGATCAAGGCGATCGACATGCTGCTGACGGCATTGCATCTGGTTTGACGGTCGGGAGCTGTGGTGGGGTTTTTGTGGCGAGGGCGCTTGCTCCCGCTGGGCTGCGAAGCGGCCTCATCCCAGACACCGTGTTTGTTCAGGTACACCGCATTTGCCGGGTTGACGACTGCTTCGCAGTCGAGCGGGAGCAAGCTCCCTCGCCACAAGTGACGTGTGTGCCTGATGAATGTTCTTTGAATTCGAGGATTTTGAAATGTCCACAATGATACGTCCGGCCCTGAGCTTGCTCGTGCTGATGACCCTGATCACCGGCGTCGCTTACCCCTTGGTCGTCACTGGCGTCGCCCAGGTCGCGTTCCCGGATCAAGCCAATGGCAGCCTGGTGCGTGACGCCGGCGGCAAGGTCCGTGGCTCTTCGCTGATTGCCCAGGATTTCGTTGGCGATGCCTGGTTCCATCCACGGCCATCGGCGGGTGCGTTTGCCACCGTGTCGAGCAGCGCCAGCAACCTTTCGCCGAGCAATCCGGCGCTGGCCACTCGGGTGATCGACGATGCCAACAAACAGCTGGTGCCCGGTCAGGGGCCAGTGCCCTTGGCGATGGTGACCACCTCCGGCAGCGGCCTCGATCCCCACTTGCCACCGGCGGCGATTGCCTATCAACTGGCGCGTGTTGCGGCGGCGCGTAATTTGCCGGTGTCTACGCTTCAGCAATTGATGAATGCGCACATTGAGCAGCCATTGGTGGGGCCGCCGGTGGTGAATGTGCTGGCGCTAAACATCGCGCTGGAAAACCTGTAGAAGATGATCGTTCCCACGCTCTGCGTGGGAATGCATCAACGGACGCTCCGCGTTCGGCTCTGAAGGAGACGCGGAGCGTCCCGAGCTGTATTCCCACGCGGAGCGTGGGAACGATCAATCAAGATAAGGCAATGACAAATGAGTGACTCCGGCCGCGCCGACGCGCTGTTAGCAGACCTGCCCCGCGATGGCCGTGGCCGGCTCAAGGTTTTCCTCGGCGCCGCGCCCGGTGTCGGCAAGACCTACGCCATGCTGCAAGCGGCTCACACCCAATTGCGCCAGGGCGTGAAAGTCATCGCCGGCGTGGTTGAAACCCACGGCCGCGCCGAGACCGAAGCGCTGCTCGGCGGCTTGCCGCAGCAGCCCTTGGTGCGCTTGGAATACCGAGGCGTCACGCTCGAAGAAATGGACCTCGACGGTCTGCTCGCGGCCAAGCCGAAATTGGTGCTTGTGGACGAACTGGCCCACACCAACGCCCCTGGCAGCCGTCACGCCAAGCGCTGGCAAGACATCCAGGAATTGCTCGCCGCCGGCATCGACGTGTTCACCACGGTCAACGTTCAGCACCTCGAAAGCCTCAATGATCAAGTGCGCGGGATCACCGGCGTGCAGGTTCGCGAAACCCTGCCGGACTGGGTGCTGCAAGAAGCCTACGAACTGCTGCTGATCGACCTGCCGCCACGCGAACTGCTTGAGCGTCTGCGTGACGGCAAGGTCTACGTGCCGGAGCAGGCGCGGGCGGCCATCGACGCCTTCTTCACCCAGACCAACCTCACCGCCCTGCGCGAACTGGCAATGCAAACCGCCGCTGCGCAGGTGGACGATGACCTGGCCCAGGGATATCGACAACTTGGCCAGGCCGCGCCAGCGGTGCGCGGTCGATTGTTGGTCGGCGTCGATGGCGATGCTCAGGCCGAACGCCTGGTGCGCCACGCCAGCCGGGTCGCCCAGCGTCGGCATCTGCCGTGGAGCCTGGTGCACGTGGACAACGGCAGCGTGCGCGACGAACAATCGCGACTGCGCCTGCAAAGTGCCCAGCAACTGGCCGAGCGACTGGGCGGCGAAGTGGTGTTACTGCGCGCCGGTGAAGTCGCAAAAACATTGATCCAGCACGCTGCCGAACGACGTGCCAGCCTGGTGCTGGTCGGTCAATCGCGCCAGCGTTTGCGTCGGCGCTTGTTCGGCGGCGGTCTGGCATCACGCTTGCTGCGCGATGCGCGGGGGCTGGAAATCAACGTCCTCGACAGTGATCACGAACAGCATCAGCCGCGTCAGCGTTCGGCGCATTCGCTGGTGTGGTTCGACTACGCGCTGGCGGTCGTGGCGACGGTGCTGGCCACTGCTTTGGCCTGGGCCGTGGCGAGCGTCTTGCCGCTGCCGAATATATCGCTGGTGTTCCTCGCCGCCGTGTTGCTGGTGGCGGTGCGCAGCAGCCTCGGCCCGGCGTTGGCTTGTGCGGCGCTGTCGTTTCTGACCTATGACTTTCTGTTTATCCCGCCGAATTTTTCGTTCGCCATCCAGCGCGAAGAAGACGTGCTGACCTTGCTGTTCTTCCTGCTGATGGCGGCCCTCACCGGTAACCTCGCGGCGCGGCAGCGGCGGCAATTGCAGGCGTTGCGCGACACTCAGGAAGAGACCACCGAACTGCTCGACCTGTCGCGCAAACTCACCGCCGCCACCGACCGCCAGGCGGTGGTCAGCGCTGCGGCCCAGCACCTCAATGGCTGGAGCGATCTGCAACTGTGCCTGCTCAACCGCGACGGCCAGGGTGGCTGGAAGGTCGAGACCGGCGGCCCGCTGGAGTTTTCCGAAGCCGAACGCGCTGCCGCCGATTGGGCCTGGCAACACGACCAGCCGGCGGGCGCGGGCACCGGCACGCTGCCGTTCGGGCGTTGGTGGTGGTGGCCGTTGTCGGTGGAAGACGGACCGTTGGCCCTGCTCGGTGTGTGCGCCAAAGAAGGCCAGACCTTGAGCGGTCAGCGTCGGCGTTTGTTGACGGCGTTGAGTCAACCGCTGGCCCAGGCCTTGGCTCGCGCGCAACTGGCCGAAGACCTGGAAGCGGCGCGCCTGCACGGCGAAACCGAGCAGTTGCGCAGCGCCTTGCTGGCGTCGGTGTCCCACGATTTGCGCACGCCGCTGACCTCCATGCGCGGCAGCATCGACAGTCTGCTGGCCCTCGGTGAAGCCATCCCGCTGGAGGATCGCCGCGAACTGCTTGAAGGCACCCGCGATGAAGCCGAGCGCCTCGACCGTTACATTCAAAACCTGCTGGACATGACCCGCCTCGGTCACGGTGCGTTGAAGCTGGCGCGGGACTGGGTGTCGCCGGCCGATATTGTCGGCAGTTCGCTCAATCGTCTGCGCGCGGTACTGGCGCCGTTGCAGGTCAGCACCGAAGTGCCGGCCGAATTGCCGCTGCTGTACGTGCATGCCGCGCTGATCGAGCAGGCGCTGGTCAATGTGCTGGAAAACGCCGCGCGTTTTTCTCCGCCTCACGGCCGTCTGCAATTACGCGCCGGCGCCAATGACAGCGAGCTGTTTTTCTCGGTCAGCGACGAGGGGCCAGGGATTCCGGAGGAAGAGCGGGCGAAGATTTTCGACATGTTCTACACCGCTGCGCGCGGTGATCGGGGCGGGCAGGGCACCGGCCTGGGGTTGGCGATCTGTCAGGGCATGGTCGGCGCGCATGGCGGTCGGATCAGTGTCGCGGACGGCATTGAAGGGCGCGGCACCTGCATCACACTGCACTTGCCATTGCAGGAACAGCCGGGCCTTGAAAGTGAAGCCTGATACCCTTTGGACATCTCCATGCCACGATCAGAAACCATGAGCCAGACCGCGACCATTTTGGTCATCGACGACGAACCGCAAATCCGCAAATTCCTGCGCATCAGCCTCGCTTCCCAGGGTTACAAGGTACTGGAGGCCGGCAATGGCAACGAAGGGCTGGCCCAGGCGGCGTTGAACAAACCCGACTTGCTGGTGCTCGATCTCGGCCTGCCGGACATGGACGGCCAGCAAGTGCTGCGCGAGTTTCGCGAATGGTCGACGGCGCCGGTGCTGGTGCTTTCGGTGCGTGCCAGCGAAGGGCAAAAGGTGGAAGCGCTCGATGGCGGTGCCAACGATTACGTGACCAAGCCGTTCGGTATCCAGGAATTCCTCGCCCGGGTGCGTGCGTTATTGCGTCAGGCCCCCGTTGGCGAGGCTCAGCAAGCGGCGCTGACGTTTGGCCCGCTGACCGTGGACCTGGCCTATCGCCGGGTGCTGCTCGATGGCGCCGAAGTCGCGCTGACCCGCAAAGAGTATGCGGTGCTGGCGCAACTGGCCCGGCATCCCGGGCGGGTGATCACCCAGCAGCAACTGTTGAAAGATATCTGGGGGCCGACCCATACCGAGGACAGTCATTATTTGCGGATTGTTGTGGGGCATTTGCGGCAAAAACTGGCGGATGATCCGACTCAGCCGCGCTTTATCGTTACCGAAGCGGGGGTTGGTTATCGGTTGTTGAGTGAGGGTAGTCTTTAGCTTTTTGGTGTCCGGCCTATTGTCTTCGCGGGCAAGCCTCGCTCCTACAGGATGTGAATCGTTCACAAAGCTCGCGAACGACTCAAACCCTGCAGGAGCGAGGCTTGCCCGCGAAGAGGCCCGCACCTTCATCCGAAAACTTCAGGCATCCCGCTCATTCTCGTATCTATCCAGCGTATCCCGCGCAATCTCCCGCCCCAGCGCGATCAACTCCGGCGCCTTGTAAAACTCGAAAAACCGGCACACCCGTTTCGGCACGTTGATCAGGATGTCCGGCGGATACCCGGCAATCTTGTACTGCGCCAACGACGTCTGCATTACCTCGAAACTCTGGTTGATCAGGTCCAGCAACGACGCCGGGCCCACGTTGTCGATGATGAACGAACCTGTGGCGGATTTCGGTGCGCCTTCGCGTTCGGGGGCGGCTGCCGGTTGCTGGGCTTCGGGTTCGGCGGATTCGATCCAGGGGTTGATGTCGGCCGCTTCGGCCATCAACGCTTCCTTTTCCAGCAGCAGCAATTGTTCGGCCTGCTTGCGGCGGAACGGCATTTTTGAACCCAGGGAATTGATCAGGCTGTCGAACCGCGTCTTGAACGCGGGCGGACGCTGAATCACCGGCAGTTTATAGTGGCGCTGGTTGGTGGAGTTGAGGTTGACCGCAATGATCAGGTCGCAATGGCTCGACACCACGGGCACGATCGGCAAAGGGTTGAGAATGCCGCCGTCCACCAGCATGCGATTGCCCTGCATCACAGGTGTGAACAGGCTCGGAATCGCTGCCGAGGCGCGCATGGCCTGGTGCAGGCAGCCTTCCTGGAACCAGATTTCCTGCTGGTTGGTCAGGTCCGTGGCCACCGCCGTGTAAGGGATGCGCAGGTCTTCGATGTTGATCTCGCCGACGATCTTGCGGATCTGCCCGAACACTTTCTCCCCGCGAATCGCGCCCAGACGAAAACTGACGTCCACCAGACGCAAGACGTCGAGGTAGTCCAGGCTTTCGATCCAGTCGCGATAATCGTCAAGTTTGCCGGCGGCATAGATCCCGCCGACCACGGCGCCCATCGAGCATCCTGCGATGCAGGCGATGTCGTAGCCGCGCCGTTCGATTTCTTCAATGACACCGATATGGGCATAGCCCCGGGCCCCGCCTGAGCCCAGCACCAGTGCGACACGCTTTTTCATGAATCGCCCTCGTCTGACAAGGTTCAACAATGCACCCATCACGGGGGGCGCTTCAATCGCTTAGGTCGCTTGGTGGGCCAAGTGCGTCGTTTTTTCGACACTCCATGGCGGCGCATGGGTATTCTCACGCACACTTGACGTTTGCGCGGCGGGGCCAAGGCACTTTTCACGTGCCAGACCGTCTTACCAGCACGACTGTTTACCTAATGTTGAGGTGTGAGTGATGAAAGCCTGGATTTGCGTGCCATTGATTGCCCTGGCGCTTGCCGGTTGTGCCGGCAAAACCGCTTATCGTGACAGCTGCGGTAGTGGACTCGATGCGGCGTGGCATGAACTGGACCTTGCCAAGGCCGAGGGGTTCGCCGGCACCGTCAGCTACTCCAAGGCCCTGTCGCTGTTGACGGCGGCCAAGACCCAGCAGCAATTCGAAGGCTTCGAAGGCTGCACCAAGAAAGCCGAGAAGGCCCGCTTCTATATTCGTGAGTCACGTGCCGGCCGTTGAGGCATGATGTAGGTAATAGTGGACATTCGATTCAGGGAGCAAGCGATGTCGGCCTTGGTTGATCGGTTGGTGGCTCAAGTACTGAGTCTGGAAGTTCGTCTGCTGGCTTGCCAGGCGCGCCTGAGTGCGCGCACCGACCCGGAAGCGTTGCACGAGCTGCGCACCACGGTTCGCCGGCTGCGCAGTCTGTTGCGACCGTTGCGCGGGCTGCCTGGCGTCGAGCAACTGGAGGCGGCGTCGTCCCGGGTTGGCGAGTTGACCACGCCGTTGCGTGATCGCGAGGTGCTGGCGGCCTACCTGCTCAAGAACGGTCAACCCGAGGCCGCGCAACGACGTATGGCGCATATGGCCAAGGCGTATCCGGCGGTGGCAACAAGCCCCGAGGTCACGCAGTTACTGATGATTCTCGACGCGTTTCCGCGTTTCCTCCGTGCTTCCCAGCGTCAGGGCCTGCTCAAGGGCCTGCGCAAACGCATCGAAAAGCGCCTCGCCAAGCAATGGAAGAAACTCGATCAGGCCCTGCACGATCCTGCCCATGATCGCCATCGCTTGCGTCTGTTGATCAAGCGCGTGCGCTATGGCATCGATGCCTACCCCGAACTTGACCGATTGCCCGATGCGGCGATGCCACGTTTGAAGTCGGCACAAGGTGCCCTGGGTGAGTGGCATGACTGTTTTCAATGGCTGGCCAGGGCTGAACAAGAGCCTGATCTGCACCCGTGTGTCGCCGTCTGGAAAACCACCATGGCCAAGGCCGAGGAACGCGCCGACCGCGTTCTCGACAAACTCAGCGATGCCTGCTTCAAATCCTGAAAACACCCCGATCAAATGTGGGAGCGAGCCTGCTCGCGAAAGCGGTGTATCAGTCGGCATTCGAGCTGGCTGACAGCCGCTTTCGCGAGCAGGCTCGCTCCCACAGTGGTTTGGGTGTTGAACCAGGGACAAGCACGGCTCATCTGTCAGTGCTTTTGGCCGGAATAAGCGCTGTGCCGCCTGCGCTGGCTGGTTAAGATCTCTCCATCCTTTTTCCGCACTGAGGTTTCCATGCGCTTTTCCGATCTGCTCGACGCCGTCCGCAGCCAGCCGCTGGCGCTGTCTATTCCGGCCGGATGGGCTCAGGGGCGTGCCAGTTTCGGTGGCCTGGTGGCCGCGTTGCAATACGAAGCCATGCGCGCAAAAGTCCCGGCGGATCGGCCGGTGCGTTCGCTGGCGATCACCTTTGTCGGGCCAGTCGAACCCGAAGTGCCGGTCAGTTTTGAGGTCGATGTGTTGCGCGACGGCAAAGCCGTCAGCCAGGTGCTGGGCCGGGCGATGCAAAAGGGGCAAGTGGTGACGTTGATCCAGGGCAGCTTCGGTGCCTCGCGACCTTCCGAAGTGGCGGTCGCGGCCGAGCCGGCACCTGAAATGAAGCACTGGGACGATTGCCAGGAACTGCCTTATATCAAAGGCGTACTACCGGAATTCATGCAGCATCTGGCGATGCGCTGGAGTGTCGGCGGTCTGCCGTTCACCGGCAACAAATCCCGCGATATGGGTGGCTGGGTGCGTTTGCGTGGGGACGTGAAGGAAGAGGCGCTCGGCGAGTCGCATATTCTGGCGCTGGTGGACGCCTGGCCACCGGCCCTGTTGCCACACCTGAGCAAACCCGCGATGGGCAGCACGCTGACCTGGACCATAGAATTCGTCCAGCCGTTGCTCGAGTTGAGTACGCTGGACTGGTGCAAATACCTGGTGGAAATCGAGCATGGCGCTGACGGCTACGGTCACGCGGCCGCGAAACTGTGGAGCGCGGATGGTCAGTTGATCGCCATGAGCCGGCAGACGGTGACGATTTTCGCCTGATCAATGACGACGGTGGCGCTCACGCCAGGCGCGCCACCAGCCGCCGCTGAGGAAAAACCGTGGAAAGGTCAGGAACTGCTCGACCAGCAAGCGCGATAACGCATCCTTACGATCACTGAACGGCTCGGAGGCTTGCGTCTCCAGGCTGTGGCCGTGGCGCTGCAAGCCTAATGCAGCGATCACGCCAATGACACCGATGGCGAAGTTCACGAAGTTCAGGCCGAACACCCCGGAAACAATCAGCAAAAACGCCACGATGAATAGCGGCACGGCAATCAGGTGCAACACCAGATTGGTCGGGTGCTGGTGATTGCCCGGGTAGGCGCGCCATTGCCAGGCGGGTAGGTTGGGGTGACGTTTGCCCATGATGCTAATCCTCGATCCATGTTGAACACATGATTGAAGAATAGGCTTGGCCACTGCGGGCGGCGAATCAAGGTTGGCTATCAGAGTGATAGCGGCCATGGTCGGGATTGATTGTGACCGGTCTGACGCCTTCGCGGGCAAGCCTCGCTCCTGCAACATCAAAAGCATCGCCAACCCTTGTAGGAGCGAGGCTTGCCCGCGAAGAGCCCTTACAGCTTGAGCTGCCCGATCGCCTTGTTCAACTCCCCAGCCAACGCTGCCAAATCATTACTGGTCGTCGCCGAATCCACCGTTTGCTGCACGGTGTTCTCAGTCACGTCCCGAATACTCACCACCGCCCGGTTCATTTCTTCCGCGACCTGACTCTGCTGCTCGGCCGCCACCGCAATCTGGGTATTGCTTTCGCGCATCTGTGCCACCGCGCTGGTGATTTGTGCCAGCGCGACACCAGCCTCTTGGGCCTGTTGCACGCAGTCGTCAGCCTTGAATGAGCTTTCCTGCATGAAGTCCACCGCGTCCCGAGTCCCGGCCTGCAGCGCGGAGACCATGATCGTGATCTCGTCGGTCGAAGTTTGCACGCGCTTGGCCAGGTTGCGCACTTCATCGGCGACCACCGCAAAGCCACGGCCCATGTCGCCGGCGCGGGCCGCTTCGATCGCCGCATTCAGGGCCAGCAGATTGGTCTGCTCGGCAATGCTGTGAATCACGCCGACCACGCCGTTGATTTTCTGACTGTCCTCGGCCAGGCGCTGGATCATCTCGGCCGTCTGCTGCACGCCGCTGGACAACCCGGCGATGGATTTCTGTACCCGGCTGACCACTTCCTGCCCGCTACCGGCCAAGGTATCGGCGGTTTGCGAGAGGTCGCGGGTCGCGCCGGCATGCTGGGCGATGTGATAGACAGTGGCGGTCATTTCGTTGATCGCCGTGGCGGCCTGATCGGTTTCGCTTTGCTGGCCGAGCATGCCGTGACGCACCTCGTTCATGCTTGAGGCCAGTCGTGCCGCGCCGACATCCAGTTGCCGGGCGGTGCTGGCAACGGTGTTGACTACTCGCTGGTATCCGGCCTGCATCGCGTTGAAGGCATTGGCCATCTGCCCGACCTCGTCCTTGCAGGCGAGCGGCACACGGGCTGACAGGTCGCCGGTTTTCTCGACGTGGAGCATCACATCTTTCAAGGTGTTGAGTTGGCTCAGCAGGAAGCGGATCAATAGCTGCGAAGCGGCCAGCATCGCCAGCATCAGGATGAACACCGCCACCGCGTAATTGGCGAAGCGTTCGCCAAACACCTGGCTCAGGCTCGGGCCATGGGCGATCACCGCGATCTGCTGACCGTCGGGGCGGGAGAACACCTCGGCGCCCATCAACGGGTTGTCGCCGAACAGCGGCATTGAATTGATCTTGACCCAGCCCCTGGCATCGGCCAGTTCCAGCACCGGCTGCTCGTTCAGCAACGGCGCCTGCCCGCGACTGTAGGTCAGCAGGTTATCGGCCTTGGGCAGCGGTTGTCCGGCAGGCCAGGCATTGAGCAAGCGAGCCTGCGCCTGAGCCGACACTTGAGAGGCGTGGCTGCGGGCCTGTTGTTCGAGCTGCACGGCGTACAGCACCAGCAAGAGGGTGGTGAAGAAGGCGACCGCATTGACCGCCCAGAATTTGTACTTCAGTGAGATGTTGCTAAGCCAGGCACCCATGGAGGTCTTCTCTGATAGCGGAAACAGCATTGGCAAGGTGCCAGCATTGTGCCGCTATGCAGGGATTCCGGACTTGATGTGGATCAACGATCAGCAACCCCCCTGTAGGAGCGAGCCTGCTCGCAATAGCGCCTTGCCAGTCACATTAATGTTGGATGTGCCGACGCCATCGCGAGCAGGCTCGCTCCTACAGGGGGATTTGTGGTTACCGGGGGATTGATGGCAGGCCGTAGAACGCGCGAGCGCAGGCGGTGGTGTGGGCGGCCAGATCCTCTTCCGCTTCCCCCCGATGCAACGCCACTTCCCGCAGCACTTCAGTCAAATATGCCGGTTCATTGCGACCGTTCTTCGGCTTGGGTCGCAAGCTGCGTGGCAACAGATACGGCGCATCGCTCTCCAGCATCAAGCGCCCGCGCTTGATCTCTTTCACCAACGGATGCAGATGCGTGCCCCGGCGCTCGTCGCAGATCCAGCCGGTGATGCCGATGTGCAAATCCAGATCGAGGTAGCTGAACAGCGCCTTCTTTTCCCCGGTGAAGCAATGCACCACCGCTGCCGGCAGCTGATCGCGGTAATCACGGAGAATTTCCAGCAGTCGCTGACTGGCATCGCGCTCATGAAGGAACACCGGCAATTGCAGCTCCACCGCCATCGCCAGGTGCTCTTCGAGGACTTTTTCCTGCTGGGGACGCGGCGAGAAATCGCGATTGAAATCCAGCCCGCATTCACCCACGGCTACCACGTTGGGTTCCTTGAGCAAACTGCGCAGGCGCTGGTCGCTGTCGGCGTTCCAGTCGCTGGCCGAATGAGGGTGAATGCCTGCGGTGGCGAACAGTCGCTGGGCCGTTTCGTCCAGTTGCCGGCAGAGCTCCAGCGCCTGCTCGCTGCCTTCGACACTGGTGCCGGTCAGGACCAATTGGCAGACCCCCGCGGCATACGCGCGATCGAGTACGGCCTGGTGCTTATCCGCAAAACTGGGGTTGGTCAGGTTGACGCCGATATCGATGAGTTGCATGGTGCTACCTCGGACCAAAGGCCGGAAAGCATATCAGAGCTGTAGATTTATAAGAAAAGCCAAGAACTACAACGAGTTAAGGCTGTCTCTTGATGCCGCGAGACACGCAGGGGTGGCCAGGGTGCCATCACTGTGCCAGTCTTTTGCACTTTGTCAGCGCTCAAGGCGCTCTGTTTCTGTCGTTCGATTTCATGAAAATTCATGAGGTCGGCCCAGTATTCTTTCCGGAGAGTGGATGACACGTCCCTCGATGTTGCTACTGCTGTGCTGTTCGTTGCTGCTGCCGATGCCGGCGGTCGCGCGTCTGGCCGGCCCGCTGCAAGCCGTGCCGGCGGCCAAGGTCCGTGACCTGGCGGAGATTCGCAGCAGTCGTGTGCTGCGGGTGCTAGTCAACCAGAGCCGCAACAGTTCCGGTGAAGTCCAGGGCCAGGCCATCGGCGTCGAATACCACCGCCTGCGCGCCTTCGAGCAATACCTCAACGGTCACGCCCGTGACGGGCAGGAAATAACCCTCAAGATCATTCCCAAAGGCAAGGACCAACTGCTCGGTGCCTTGCAACGCGGGGAGGGCGACCTGGTGGCGCCGGGGGAACTGCTCGATTTGCAACCGGGCCATGCGGTCAGCAGCAGTGAACCGATTGCCAGCAACATCCCGTTGGTGCTGGTGGGCATCAAGGGTGAGCGCCGTTACACCCGCGTCGAACAACTCTCGGGTAAGACCCTGGCGCTGCCCACCGGCAGCGCGGCTGGGGATGCGGTCAGTCAGATCAATTCAAAGCTGGCGCTGCACAAACTGGCACCGATGAAAATCGAATGGGTCGACCCCAGTCTGGCGGTCGAAGACGTTCTGGAAATGGTCCAGGGCGGGATCTTTCACCTGACCATCGTCGAGCAGCCGATTGCCGAGCGCTGGGGCAAGATCCTGCCCAAACTACGTCTCGATAAGCAGGTGTCGATCAGCGATCCGGGTGAAGAGTTCTGGTTCGTGCGACGCGACGCTTCGATGCTGCGCGCGAGCATCGATCGCTTCCTGACGACCTACAAGAAGCCGTCGGACCAGGATGCGGCGTTCCTGCGCATCTATCGACGTCTGTATCAAGTGCACTATCCATTGGCCAAGGCTGATCGGCAGCGTCTGGAAAAACTTCGCCCGGTGCTGCAAAAGCACGCAGATGCCCAGGGCATGGACTGGCTGAACCTGGCAGCACTGGCGTTTAAGGAGTCTGCCCTGCAACCCAACGCCCGAAGCGGCAGCGGACCCACCGGCCTGATGCAGATCACCCCGTCCGCCGCCCAGCGCGTCGGGGTCAACAACATTCAGAACCTCGACGCCAATGTGCAGGCCGGGGCCAAGTACCTGGCAATGATCCGACGCAAGTTCTTCGCAAGCCCCAAACTCAACGAGCGCGAGCGCATGGCGTTTGTGCTGGCGGCTTACAACATGGGGCCGGAGCGGGTGCAGGGCATGCGCGCCGAAGCCCGACGCCGAGGCCTGAATCCCAATCAGTGGTTCTTCCAGGTCGAGCGCATTGCAATGGAGCAGGTGGGAATGGGTGCCGTCAGCTATGTTAATAGCGTGAACAAGTATTACCTGGCGTTCGATCGTGAGAGGGAATCGTTGGAGCCTCAGGGGCAGAAAGTTGCCTCACGGAAATGATCGGCTAAACTGATTGTTATGTCGCAAATAATGCGCTTTTAACATTTGTTTTATCGATTAGTATGACGGCCAACCAACACACAATCACTATGGATGACACAGCATGAGCACACTGATCAACAAGGTACTGTTTACCCGCGCTGGCTACGGTTTGACCGTTCTGCGAATCTTCGTCGGCATCATCTTTGCTGCTCACGGTGCGCAGAAACTCTTCGGCATGTTCGGTGGCTACGGCATAGCCGGCACCGCGCAGTACATGGAAAGTCTGGGTCTGGCACCGGGTCACCTGATGGCGATCCTGTCCGGTGGTACCGAGTTCTTCGGCGGTCTGGCCCTGATCATAGGTCTGCTGGTACGTCCGGCAGCACTGGGGCTGACCTTCCTTTCGCTGGTCGCCATTTTTACCGTGCACATCAGCCACGGCCTGTTCATGACCAACAACGGTTATGAATTCGCCCTGGCCTTGCTCGGCGGCAGCATCGCGGTACTGATCGAGGGTGCCGGCAAACTGTCGGTAGACCGCGCGATCGCTGACTGACCGCTCTGGCTCAACGAAAAGGCCCGCATTGCGCGGGCCTTTTTGTTGCGCGTCATTCTTGACACTGTCCGGTCAGCTTCTCTAGGATGCTGCTCATGCGCCGATTTAAACAGCTACTTGCGGGGCGCCAGGTAACTCATCCAGTTGCCGATAGAAGCTAGTAACAGGCTTCGAAATACCGCTAAAGCGCTGGTTCGGTGTTGCCTCTCACCTGCCATGCAGACTTTTGAGGCAGAGACACGACCCAATGAATGCACTAAGCCCCGTTGTACGCCCCGCGCCGATCACGGCACACCTCACCCAGCGCAACCCCAAAATCCTGCTTGGCGGAAAACATCAGCCGACGCTCCTGCGTTATCTCGATGGCTGGCCACGTCGTACCGGCGGCCCTGCAGCGTTCCTGATCCAGTTTGTCGAAGACGGTGAATCACTGGCGCGGTTTGCCAGCGACAGTTTTGATCTGGCGGTGATTCAATCGCCCAGCGTCGAAGAGGCGCCAGAGGTGATCAGGCAGCTGACCCGGGTTGCCCGGCAAGGTTTGATCACGCGCCGCTGAAGCTTTAGAGATACTCGATCGCCACGATATACACGCACTGTTCACCGGTGGGTGTCTGGACCCGAACCTCGGCGTCCAGCGCCTTGCCGATCAACGCGCGGGCGAGCGGCGAGTCGATGCTGATCAGGCCCAGTTTCAAGTCCAGCTCATCCGGCCCGACAATACGATAGCGTGACTCTTTGCCGTCTTCATCTTCGATGGTGACCCAGGCGCCGAAGTAGACCTTGTTCGGGTCGCTTGGCTTCTCGCTGACAACCTTCAGTGCTTCGAGACGCTTGGTGAGAAAGCGCACGCGACTGTCGATTTCGCGCAGCATCTTTTTGCCGTAGGTGTACTCGGCGTTTTCCGAACGATCGCCCTGTGCCGCTGCCTCGCTGACCGATTGCGTCACCTGAGGCCGACGGACATGCCAGAGCTCATGAAACTCGGCCCGCATCCGCGCTTCACCTTCCGGGGTGATCAGCGCGGTGCCTGCGGGGCGGGGAGGGCGATAACGGCTCATGGCAACTTCTTGTGAGGGGAGAGTCTTGAGTCTATCAACCCTCGCGCAACACTGTCAGGGGGCTGGCGTTCAGCGCGCGACGGGTACCGAATACACCGGCGCCGCCGATCAACACTGCGCCAATCAACGGCAACACCAACAGCCACGGATGTGGATGCCACGGCAGGTCGAAGGCGTAGCGATAAAGCACCAGGCTCACCAGTTCTGACCCCAACGCCGCCAACAGGCCACTGACCGCGCCGAGCAAACCAAACTCGATCCGCCGCGCCTTGACCAGCAATTGCCGTTCGGCCCCCAGTGCTCGCAGCAGCGCGCCTTGGCGAATGCGCTCATCGAGGGTCGCCTGCAAGCCCGAGAACAACACCGCCATCCCCGCCGCCAATACAAACAGCAGCACGTATTCTACGGCCAAGGTGACTTGAGCGAGGATGCTGCGCAGCTGCTCCAGCAAGGCTTCGACTTGCAGGATGGTGACCGCCGGGAAGGCCCTGGACAGGTCGACAATCTGCTGGTCGTGACCCGCCGCCAGATAGAAACTGGTCAGGTAGGTCGCCGGCAAATCCTTCAACGTGCCAGGCTGGAAGATCATGAAAAAGTTCGGCTGGAAGTTGTCCCAGTTGATCTCCCGCAGACTGGTGACTTTCGCTTCGCGATTGGCTCCGCCGACGGTAAAAACCATGTGATCGCCAAGCTTGAGCTTCAGGCTTTCGGCGACCTTGCCTTCCACCGACACGCCAGGAACGTCATCGGCTGGCTGTTCGCTCCACCAGTTGCCCGCTGTGAGCTTGTTGCCCGCCGGAAGGTCCGCGGCCCAGGTCAGGCTCAGGTCGCGCTGGATAGCCCGGTCACCCGCCGAATCCTTGCTGACGATTTCCTGTACCGGCTCGCCGTTGATGCTGATCAGTCGTCCCGGCACCACCGGGTACAGCGGCGCCGATTGGGCTGACAGCTCGATCAGTCGATCGGTGAAGGCCTGTTTGTCGGCGGGCAGGATGTTCAGGGCGAAATAGTTCGGTGCGTTTTTCGGTAACTGGTTCTGCCAGGTGTCCAGTAACTCGCCACGCAGCAAAGCGATCAGCGCCATCGACAACAGGATCAAACCGAAGGCCAAGGCTTGTCCCGCAGCCGCCAGCGGATGACGCAGCAGTTGGCCTAGCCCGAGGCGCCAGGGCAATGAAGCGCGTGCCAGCATCCGACGCAAGCTTTTGAGTAGCAGCAACAGCAACCCGCCGAGTATGACCGCCGCGATCACGCCGCCGCCGAGCAGGGCGAAGGTCAGCACCAGGTCGAGGCTCAGGCGCCACATGATCAGGCCGAGGGCGCCCAGCGCAGCGCCATAGACCATCCAGGTGCTGGAAGGAATCGGCAGCATGTCTCGACGCAGCACCCGCAGTGGCGGAACTCGACCGAGTGCAGCCAGTGGCGGCAGGGCAAAACCGGCCAAGGCTACCAGCCCGGTGCCGATCCCGGCGATGGCAGGAAACAGACCGCCCGGAGGTACGTCGGTTGGCAACAAATCATGCAGCAACGCGAACAATCCAAGCTGTGCAAGCCAGCCGAGGAGCGCGCCGCCGAGGCTGGCGAGCAGGCCAAGTACCGTCAGCTGCAAACTGAACAACACCATGGTTTCCCGACGCGACAGACCCAGGCAACGCAGCAAGGCACTGGCGTCGAATCGGCGAGTGGCGAAGCGTGTTGCCGACAGCGCCACCGCCACGCCGGACAGCAGAACCGCCACCAGGCTGGCCATGTTCAGGTAACGCTCGGCCTTGCCCAGCGCACCGCCGATCTGTCGGTTGCCGTCGCGAGCATCCTGGATGCGCTGGTTGGCAGCCAGGCCGGGTTTGATCAGTTGACGGTAGGTTTCCAGTGCCTCGGCTTTACCGCGCCAGAGTTCGCGGTAACTGACCCGGCTGCCGGGTTGCACCACGCCGGTTGCGGCGAGGTCGCTGAGGTTGATCAGCACCCGTGGCGTGAGGCTGTAGAAATTGCCGGCACGGTCCGGTTCGTAAGTCAGGACGCGGGCCAGTTTCAGAGTGCGCAGACCGACATCGATGCTGTCGCCGATCTTCAGGTCGAGCGCGGTCAGCAGTCGCGCTTCGACCCAGGCTTCGCCGGGTTTGGGGCCGCCACCGGCTTCTTCCGGGGCGAAGGGCGCCGGGGCGCTTTTCAGTTCGCCGCGCAGCGGATAAACGTCGTCGGCGGCCTTGATGCTGGACAGCTGGATGCCGTTGTCGGTGGCGATGACACTGGAGAACTCCACTACTTGAGCGTGTTCGAGTCCCAGTTCCGTGCCACTTTTGATCTGTTCCGGACGCGCGGGAGAACTGCCTTCAAGCAACAGGTCGGCGCCGAGAAATTCGGTGGCGCGCAACATCATGGCGCCGTTCAGGCGGGCACCGAAGTAACCGATGGCGGTACTCGCCGCCACGGCAACCACCAGGGCGAAGAACAACACGCGCAACTCACCGGCGCGGGCGTCGCGCAGGAGTTGGCGGATGGCAAGGCTGAACAGGCGCAACAGCGGCAGGCGTGCCATCAAGGCTCCAGAGGGGCGACCAGCAGGCCGGCTTCAAGGCGGATCAGGCGCCGGCAGCGATGTGCCAGGCGTTCGTCGTGGGTCACCAGCACCAGGGTCGTGCCGCGTTCCTGGTTGAGTTCGAACAGCAAGTCGCTGATGCGCTCGCCGGTGTGGCTGTCGAGGTTACCGGTGGGCTCATCGGCGAACAGCACATCGGGTTCTGCGGCAAACGCACGGGCAATCGCAACGCGCTGCTGCTCGCCGCCGGAGAGCTGGCGGGGTGAGTGGGTCAGACGCTGGCCCAGGCCAACGCGCTGGAGCAATTGAGTGGCACGTTCGCGGGCATCTTTGCGGCCGTCGAGCTCCAGCGGCAGCATGACGTTTTCCAGTGCGTTCAGGCTGTCCAGCAGTTGAAACGACTGAAACACAAAACCCACATGCTCGGCCCGAATGCGCGCCCGTTGGTCTTCATCGAGATTACTCAGGCTCTGGCCGGCGAGGGTGACTTCACCGCTGCTCGGCAGATCGAGGCCGGCGAGCAGGCCCAGGAGAGTGGATTTGCCGGAACCGGAGGCGCCAACGATGGCCAGGCTGTCGCCCTTGTTCAGTTCCAGGCTGAGTTCGTGCAGGATAGTCAGTTCACCTTCCGCGCTGGGAACCACTTTGCTGAGGTTCTTCGCGGTGAGAATGCTTGCGCCCATGGAGAATCCGATGCGTGTGTGGTTTTTGAGTGCTGGCCTGGCCTTGATGTGCATGGCCCAGAACGCAGCGGCGGGTACTGTCCTGATCGTTGGCGATAGTATCAGCGCCGGTTTCGGCCTGGATACCCGCTTGGGGTGGGTGTCGCTGCTTGAGCAACGGCTCAAGCGCGAAGGTTTCGACGATAAGGTGGTCAATGCCTCCATCAGCGGCGACACCAGTGCCGGAGGCCAGGCGCGCCTGCCTGCGCTGCTTGCAGAGCATAAGCCTGAGCTGGTGATCCTCGAATTGGGCGGCAACGATGGCCTGCGCGGAATGCCCCCAGCTAATTTGCAACAAAACCTTGCGTCGATGATCGACAGCTCCAGAGACAGTGGCGCCAAGGTGCTTTTGCTCGGCATGCAGTTGCCACCCAACTACGGAGTTCGTTATACCGAGGCTTTTGCGAAGGTCTACAGCGCACTGGCCGAAGAGAAAAACATCCCGCTGGTACCGTTTTTTCTCGACGGCGTGGGCGGTCATCCGGACTTGATGCAGGCCGACGGATTGCACCCGGCTGCGGGCGCTCAGGACAAGTTGCTGGAAAATGTCTGGCCGACACTGAAACCGCTGCTTTGACGCTTTTCTAGCGGCGGTGTTTCGGCTAAGGTGGCGCCCCCGATTTGGAGCCCCCGATGCCGCGTCCTGCCTGGTCCCTTTTTGCCTACCAACTGATCGAGCCTGACGAACAGCTGGATCTGTTCGCCTGCCAGGAAGTGCGGGTGCATCTGGTGACCCGTCAGCTGGAGCTGGGCGGCTCGGCCGATCGAACCTTGTGCGGCAGTCTGCTGCCCGCGCAACCGCGCTGGTCGAGTGTCGACCGCCGGGTGTTCCAGGACCAGCGCCTGTGTTCGCTGTGCCGGGCCATTCTCGAATCGCAGAAGCGCGGCACCTCGCCGATCTGGCCGGAACTGCGTTTCGAGCTTTAGAAGCCGATAGATTGCTTGCTATCGGTCAACTCCCCGATTTTCCAGATGCCAGTGTACAATCGCGTTTTTATACCCTTGTCGATCATGCGAAGGATTTTCCGGATGTTGCCGCGTTTTCCTGCCGTCACCCGCTGCCTGTCTCTTGCCGCCCTTTGTGTGGCGGGCCCCGTAGCCGCATTGGAGCTGCCCCTGCCACCGCCCGGTGAAGACATCATCGGTCAGGTACAAGTGATCAAGGCCAAGTACGAAGACACCTTCGCCGACCTCGGCACCACTTACGATCTGGGCTATTCGGAAATGGTCGCGGCCAACCCTGGCGTCGATGCATGGTTGCCGGGCGCTGGCACCGAGATCGTCCTGCCGACGCGTTTCATCCTGCCACCGGGTCCGCGCGAAGGCATCGTCATCAACCTGGCCGAGTACCGCCTCTACTACTTCCCGAAAGGCCGGAACGTGGTGTACACCTTCCCGCTGGGTATCGGCCGTGAAGGCTGGGGCTCGCCGATTGCCCATACCAGCATCATCGCCAAGACGCCGAATCCGACCTGGACCCCTCCAGCGTCGATCAAGGCCGAGCACGCCGCTGATGGCGATCCGCTGCCGAACGTCGTGCCGGCAGGCCCGGACAATCCACTGGGGCCGTTCAAATTCACCTTGGGCACGCCGGGCTACCTGATCCACGGGTCTAACAAGAAGTTCGGCATCGGCATGCGCACCAGCCACGGCTGCTTCCGCATGTTCAACAACAACGTGCTCGAAATGGCGGGCATGGTGCCGGTCGGGACGTCGGTGCGCATCATCAACGACCCTTACAAGTTTGGCGTCAGTGGGGGCAAGGTGTATCTGGAAGCGCACACCCCGCTGGACGACAACGGCAACCCGTCGGTGGTCGACAAGCACACCGCGGTGATCAACGCGATGCTCAAGCGCGAGGACATCACCAACAACCTGCGCATGAATTGGGATGTGGTGCGTGACGTGGTTGCCGCTGAAGATGGCTTGCCGGTTGAAATCGCAGTGCCGAACGCTTCTACGTCGATGGTGACGAGTGCGCCGATCGATCCGCTGCAGTAAGGCTTGAAAAGAACCCGCCGACGCAGGCCGCGTCGGCGGGTTTTTTATGGCCGGCAGGAAACACCGGGCAAAAAAAAGCCGACCCAAAAATGGGTCGGCTTGATAACAACCCCGAAGGATTATTACTTGCGGCTAGCTTTGTCCAGCATGCGCAGAGCACGCTCGTTAGCTTCGTCAGCAGTCTGTTGTGCTTTTTGAGCAGCAGCCAGAGCTTCATCAGCTTTACGGTAAGCTTCGTCTGCACGAGCCTGGGAGCGAGCTGCTGCGTCTTCAGTAGCAGTCAGACGTGCTTCGGTTTCTTTCGATACGCTGCTGCAACCGGTAGCCAGAACTGCGGCCAGAGCCAGAGCAGAGAATTTCAGAACGTTGTTCATCGTGTTCCCCTTCAAGGACTTTCTATTAAGTAGCTGTCTCCTCAGAGTGAGGAAATAGCCGGCGTACATACTACCCATTACTTCTAGTAAGTAAACTGACGTGTAGCAAGAAGCAAAAAAAATTGTAGGCGTTGATTCTTTTTCGAGCAACTTTTAACTGCGTTGTTTAAAAAATATCCAGCCAGGAGGCCCGAGATGAGCGAGCCGCCTAAAAAAGTTCCGTGCACTCACCGCTGTTTTTCTCATTCTTGGCTAAAGTCTGTCTATATGGATTCGTCCATACTTTTGTTCGGATTTTGCGCCGTGGCTCTCATAATCTTTATCCATCTTGATGGTGACTTTAAGAGCGCGCGTTCGTCTTAAGTCTCAACATCCGGCAATGTTCAGGCTATCGACCCGCAGATATCTCCGGTCGAGCCGTCCCTGCGTCACCCGGAGCAGCACCCGCCACTGAGCGCGATGACGAGCGTACCTTGAGCATTTCTGCCAATGGTGCCTACTATTTGATACGTGCTCGGTTGTGCGAGATCGGTGCCGCTCTTCTCGGTGTCCATTCAGGCACGAGGTGGCGTAGATGTTCCTTCGCCGGAAAAACATCGGTAAGGTAGGGGTCAGAATTCAAGACCCGCGAGGAGTAGTGATGAGCGAGGCGTTGTCCATCCACCATGACCAGGCTGGTCATCAGTTCGAGACCAGTGTGGACGGTCATCGTGCCTACCTGACCTATATGGATCTGGGGAAACAGACCCTGGATATCTATCGCACCTTTGTGCCCAACGCGCTGCGTGGTCGCGGCATTGCGGCAGCCTTGACCGAGAAGGCGTTGGAGTACGCTGAGGAAATGGGTTACACCGTCATTCCATCGTGCTCTTACGTCGAGCGCTACATGGAGCGTCACCAGCGGCATGCCGCCAAGCTGAGCCAGTAACCTTAAAATACGAACACAAAAAAACGCCGGGTTTAGCCCGGCGTTTTTGTGTGCGGCGAAACGTGATCAGGTGCGAGCGCGTTTGGGCAGCACATCCTTGAGCTTGGCGTGCATGCTGCGCAAGGTATTTTCGGTAGCGGACCAATCGATGCAGGCATCAGTGATCGACACGCCGTATTGCAGGTCGGCGAGGTCTTTCGGAATAGCCTGGCAGCCCCAGTTCAGATGACTTTCGACCATCAGGCCGATGATCGACTGGTTGCCTTCGAGGATCTGGTTGGCGACGTTCTCCATCACCAGCGGTTGCAGGGCCGGGTCCTTGTTGGAGTTGGCGTGGCTGCAATCGACCATGATGTTCGGCTTGATCTTCGCCTTGTTCAACGCTTGCTCGCAGAGCGCGACGCTGACCGAATCATAGTTCGGCTTGCCGTTGCCACCGCGCAGGACCACGTGGCCGTAGGCGTTGCCCTTGGTGGTGACGATCGACACGCCACCTTCCTGGTTGATACCCAGGAAGCGGTGAGGGCTGGAAACTGATTGCAGGGCGTTGATAGCGACCGTCAGGCCGCCGTCGGTGCCGTTCTTGAAGCCGACTGCCGAGGACAGGCCGGAGGCCATTTCACGGTGAGTCTGGGATTCGGTGGTGCGCGCGCCGATGGCCGACCAGCTGATCAGGTCCTGCAAATATTGCGGGGAGATCGGGTCGAGGGCTTCAGTTGCGGTCGGCAGGCCCATTTCGGCCAGGTCCAGCAACAATTGACGACCGATGTGCAGACCGTCCTGAATCTTGAACGAGTCGTCCAGGTACGGGTCGTTGATCAAGCCTTTCCAGCCGACGGTGGTGCGTGGCTTCTCGAAATACACGCGCATGACCAGATACAGGGTATCGGACACTTCAGCCGCAAGCGCCTTCAGGCGCTCGGCGTATTCGTGGGCAGCCTTGATGTCGTGGATCGAGCAAGGCCCGATGACAACAAACAGGCGGTGGTCGGTGCCATCAAGAATATTGCGAATGACTTCACGGCCCTTGGTGACAGTGCGCAGGGCAGCGTCGCTCAGAGGGATGTCACGCTTTAGCTGATCGGGAGTGATCAGGGTCTCGTTGGAAGCGACGTTTAGGTCGTTGATCGGTAAATCAGCCATCGTTTACTCGTCAGGTCACGGGTGCCGGCCGCCAGCGAACCCGCGCGGCGGAGCACAGCAAATTAAGCGCGTCGGGGAGCCGAACCTTAGCGCGTTACGCGCCTGCTCGACAATGGGCAGACGCTGGTTTTAGGGGCATTCTCACTAATTGAGAGCGTTGCCTAACCCAGCGCAGGCTGTGCAAATGCCTTGCGAACCGTGTCGTGAGAGAACTCGTCGGCATGCTGCTGGACCCAGTCGAGTGCCAGGGCCTGAATATCCTGCAGGTCATCGTGTGCGTCACGCAGGCGGCAATAACGTTCGATCTGGCAAACCTGCTCGCCCATTCGCGCACTGAACAGCATCTGTTCGTCGACGAAGGCAATGCCCACCAGGTAACCGCGTTTGCGTCGCAGGCACCAGGCCACATAGCCCAGATAGCGCAAATCGGGATTCAACGTTGGCATGCGCACTTCCAGCGCCGTACCGTGGCGCCAGGCGCGGTGGTAATTGCAAGCCATGCCGCCGAGGCTGATAGTGTGCAGCCGTTGCCGCGAAATGCACTCATGCTTGAGCAACGTTAACTCGACGGGCACATCGTCAGGGTGAGGTAAAAAACGTCCCATGAACACAAACTCCCTGTGTCGGCCATTTGACATTGTTCCCCCCAGTATAGTGGTCGAATTGCAACTGACTGATTTCGACGCCGACCAGCGGCTGCTGGCGATGAGCGGTGTGTCGCTGGTGATTTTCACCAGTGTCGGCTGCGCCAGTTGCCGTTTTGCCCGCGAGCAATTGCCAGGACTCGATCTGATGATCGACCGGCTGTGCTGGATCGATGCCGGAGACAATGGCGGGCTGGTCGAGCGTTATCAGGTTTTTCATTTGCCGGCGCTGTTTGTAGTGCGCGACGGCGAGTTTTTCGGGGCAGTACAGTCGCGCCTGACCAGCACCGGGCTCAATGAAGCCGTGCGCCAGGCGCTCAGTCGACATGCAGAGGAGTTGCCATGATGGGGGCAGTTGCCAAACCGACAATCGGTATTATCGGAACCGGCGCGATCGGCGGGTTCTACGGGGTGATGCTGGCGCGTGCCGGGTTCGATGTGCACTTCTTGTTGCGCAGTGAGTTTGCAGCGGTCGCCGAACGCGGGCTGCACGTTGACAGTGCGGTGCATGGCGCATTGACGCTGAACCCGGTCCAGGCCTATTCGTCTGCTGAGGACATGCCCGCTTGTGACTGGTTGTTGGTCGGCGCAAAAACCACCAGCAACGCGGACCTCGCGCCCGCCATCATCCAGGCCGCCGCGCCGAATGCCAATGTCCTGCTGTTGCAAAATGGCCTGGACGTCGAAGACAGCTTGCGTGAGTTACTTCCCGATTCCCTGCACCTGCTCGGCGGGCTGTGTTTTATCTGCGTCCATCGCGAAGGGCCTGGCGTCGTAACCCATCAAGCGCTCGGCGCGGTGAACGTTGGCTACCACAGCGGTCCCGCAGCCGATGAGCAGGCGCGAATGACGATTGTCGAGGAGGGCGCCGGACTGTTCCGCGCGGCCGGCATCGACTCACAGGCCATGCCGAATCTGCACCAGGCACGCTGGCAAAAGCTGGTCTGGAATATCCCTTACAACGGCCTGTCGGTTCTGCTTGGGGCTAGCACCACGCCGTTGATGGCCGATGCCGACAGCCGGGAACTGATCCAGGCGCTGATGGCCGAAGTGGTTCAGGGGGCAATCGCTTGCGGTCACGACATACCGGCCGGGTATGCCGAGCATTTGTTCAAGGTGACCGAGAAAATGCCCGATTATTGGCCAAGCATGTACCACGATTTTCTGCACAAACGACCGCTGGAACTGCAGGCAATTTACGCGCGACCTCTGGCGGCGGCCAAGGCGGCGGGTTGCGAATTACCGCGAATCGAGGCCTTGTATCGCGGCTTGAGTTTTATCGATCGACGCAACACGTAAGTCGATCAACCTGAGGGGGAAGGGCATGGCAAAGACTATCGACGACAGACTGGTGCTGGCGATCTCGTCGCGAGCGCTATTCAACCTGGACGAAAGCCACAAGGTTTATGAGTCGAGCGGCGTCGAAGCCTACCGGCAATATCAGATCGAGCACGAAGACGAAATCCTCGCGCCCGGGGATGCGTTTCCGTTGGTGGAGAAACTGCTCAATCTGAACGCCAGCCTCGGTCGGGCCCGGGTCGAGGTGATTCTGGTATCGCGCAACAGCGCCGACACCGGCCTGCGCGTATTCAACTCGATTAATCATTATGGCCTGGCGATTTCCCGCGCGGCGTTCGTTGGCGGGCGCAGTCCTTATCCGTACCTCAAGGCCTTTGGCTGCGACCTGTTTCTCTCCACCCACGCCGAAGACGTGCGCAGCGCGCTGGATGCCGGATTTGCTGCAGCAACCATTCTGTCGGGCGGTGCCAGCCGTGCAGCCAGCGATGAATTGCGCATCGCCTTTGACGGTGATGCCGTACTGTTTTCAGACGAGTCCGAGCGGATCTATCAGTCTGGCGGCCTGGAAGCGTTCCAGGCCAGCGAACGCGAATCGGCCCGCGAGCCTTTGCGCGGAGGTCCGTTCAAAGGCTTCCTCGCCGCCCTCAATCTGTTGCAACGCGAGTTTCCCGATGACGCCTGTCCGATCCGCACCGCTCTGGTGACGGCGCGGTCGGCGCCAGCCCATGAGCGGGTGATTCGTACCTTGCGCGAGTGGGACATTCGTCTGGACGAGTCGCTGTTTCTTGGTGGGCTGACCAAGTCGGCGTTTCTCGAAGCGTTCGCCGCCGATGTGTTTTTCGACGACCAGGCCGGACATTGTGAACTGGCCCGCGAAGTGGTCGCCACCGGCCACGTGCCCCACGGCATCAGCAACGAGCAAAAAGTTTAAGCCCGCCGTTCAACACGTTACGCCGCACGTCGCACTCGCCAAGGCACTGCTAAGCTGAATCAAATCTCCGCCATGTTGGCACGCGAGGAGGTCATATGATTCATTCGATGCTGTATGCCACGGACCTCGGGCTGTACGCACCGTTGGTGATGCAGCATGCCTTGGCGCTGGCGCGGACATTCAATGCTGACTTGTATGTGGTGCACGCCGTTGAACCCATGGGGTTGTTTGCCGAATCGGTGCTGCAGAGTTACCTCGATGAGCAGGCCTTGAACGAGTTTCACAGTCAGGGCTTAAATACGGTGATCGCCAATATCGAGCAGCGGGTGCTCGACAGCTTTCGTGAAGAGTTGGGGGATGAAGGGGAGCAGGATCTGGAGCGGATCAAAGCGGTGCGGGTGCTGCAGGGTGACCCGTCACAGGTGATTCTCGACCAGGCGCAGAAACTCTCCGTGGATTTGTTGATCGTAGGTAGTCATAGCCATGGTGCAGGTGCGGAAACACCCCTGGGCCGGACCGCTGCGCGGGTATTGCAACTGTCTCGGGTGCCGGTTTATCTGGTGCCGCTGGTTGAACGTCGCCGCCAAGGGGATCGCTAGAACAACAGATAGTGGCAATTTGACAAAAAAGTTCTAGATTTATTCTTCGAACCATTAATATAGTTATATATCGTCGCTGATGCCCGTGGCGTCTACCTTGCTTTGAGGGATTCATATGAAGCTTCAACAACTGCGCTACATCTGGGAAGTGGCGCACCACGACCTCAACGTTTCCGCTACGGCCCAAAGCCTTTACACCTCGCAACCGGGCATCAGCAAGCAGATCCGTCTGCTGGAAGACGAACTGGGCGTCGAGGTTTTTGCCCGCAGCGGCAAGCACCTGACCCGCGTCACCCCAGCCGGCGAGCGCATCATCACCACCGCCGGCGAGATCCTGCGCAAGGTTGAAAGCATCAAGCAGATCGCCCAGGAATTCTCCAACGAGAAGAAAGGCACCCTGTCGATCGCCACTACGCACACTCAGGCACGTTATGCCTTGCCGCCGGTGATCAGCAATTTCATCAAGCAGTACCCGGACGTTGCCCTGCACATGCACCAGGGTTCGCCGATGCAAATCGCTGAAATGGCCGCTGACGGCACCGTGGATTTCGCCATTGCCACCGAAGCCCTGGAGCTGTTCGGCGACCTGGTGATGATGCCGTGCTACCGCTGGAACCGCTGCGTGGTCGTGCCTCAGGGCCACCCGCTGACCAAAGTGTCCAAGCTGACTCTCGAAGCCTTGGCCGAATACCCGATCGTGACTTACGTGTTCGGTTTTACCGGCCGTTCGAAGCTCGATGAAGCCTTCAGCCATCGCGGCCTGACGCCGAAAGTGGTGTTCACCGCGGCCGACGCCGACGTGATCAAGACTTATGTTCGTCTGGGCCTGGGTGTGGGCATCGTGGCAAAAATGGCAGTCGATGCCAAACTCGACAGCGATCTGGTCATGCTCGATGCCAGCGACCTGTTCGAATCCAGCATCACTAAAATCGGTTTCCGTCGTGGCACCTTCCTGCGTGGTTTCATGTGCGACTTCATCGAGAAGTTCGCGCCGCACCTGACCCGCGAAGTCATGGCCAAGGCCATTCAGTGCCACAACAAGCAGGAGTTGGAAGAGCTGTTCGACGGCGTCGAACTGCCGGTCCACTGATCCCTTTTAAATCACCTCGGTAACAGCAAACTGTTGCCGAGCGCCCGCCACCAGAATCTCTACCTCGTCCCCTTCGAACTTGCCCAGCAGGCTTTTACCCAGCGGTGAGCGAGGGGTGATGACGGTGATCATCTGTCCGACCATATCGACTTTCAGACCCGCCGCGTCAGGCGCCAGAAACAGCCACTGCTCACGACCCTTTTCGTCTTCCAGGCCGAGCAGGGCGCCCACTTCGATCCCGCGTTGTGGGTCATACGGGCGCAAGGTCAGGTTTTGGCAAAGCACGAGTGACTGCCTGATTTCTTCGACACGCCTGGCTTGTCCGGCCGCCAGATAAGACGCTTCCAACCCCAACGTGTCGTACTTGTTTTCGGCGATGTTTTCTTCGTGGGTCGCGGTTTCGTAAGCGGTTTGCGCGGCACGTTCGGCGATGTCGAGATCAATCCGCAGCTTGTCGAGAATCAGTTGGTGGACGGTTTGCTTATTCATGATCAGTCGCAGAATTGCAGGACATTGGCGCGGCTTTTTTCGCTCGGAGCGGTCTGGTCCTGTTGCAGCCAGAACTGGCATTTCGGATTGGACAGGTTGCGACCGCTGCTGCGGGCCTGATCCATGCGTTGCTGCTGCTCGTTCTTGCGCAGGTTCTCTTCGTACTGTTCGAACAGCGGGCTTTGCGCCGGGATGTCCGGCACCGGCTGCACTACCACTGGCGGCTTGGCCAGTTGCTCTACAGCGGCTGCGACCGGCGCGAGTTGCTCGCTGAACAGCAGGCGCGAGGCGAGCCAGCAGGTCAGCGCAATTGCGAGGAATCCAAGCCACAGACCGAGGGCAATGCTGCCGGTCAATTGCAGCGCATTGAGCTGAATCGGCAACGGGCGGCGCGGGGCGGGACGGTAGGGCATGGCTGCCTCCTGGCGGGTGGTCGCGGGCAAATGGCGATTGTCGCACGAAGATTAATCGCCGTCGGCTCTTCTGCGTGAGGTAATTTATGCGGACAATCGGCGCCTTTGCCAACGGGAGCCTGGAATGCCTGAAATGCCTCAAGTGAAAAACCGCTGGCGCTGGGATATTTTTTGCACCGTGGTCGACAACTTTGGCGACATCGGCGTGACCTGGCGCCTGGCCCGACAGTTGGTGGCCGAGCATGCCGTGGCGGTGCGGTTGTGGGTCGATGACCTGCGGGCCTTTGAACGTATCTGTCCTGAAATCGACATCAGCGCCACGCAGCAATGGCAGCAGGGTGTGGAGGTGCGTCAGTGGCCCACCGAATGGCAACCCGCTGAAGCCGCAGATGTGGTGATCGCCGCGTTCGCCTGCCAGTTGCCGGGCCCTTACATGGACGCCATGGCTTCGCGGGAAAAGCCGCCGCTGTGGATGAACCTCGACTACCTGAGCGCCGAAGACTGGGTGATCGGTTGTCACGGTTTGCCGTCGGTGAAGTACAAGAATGTGCAGAAGTACTTCTTCTTTCCGGGGTTCCAGAAAGGCACGGGCGGCTTGCTGCGTGAAAGCGGTTTGCTTGAACGTCGCAGGCAGTTTCAGCAAGACCCCGAGGCGCAGCGAGCATTCCTGCAAGGCCTTGGGATTGATCGCGCGCCCAATGCCCAACTGATCTCGCTATTTGCCTACGAAAATAGCGGCTTGGCCAGTTGGCTGGACGTGATGGCCGTCGATTCGACACCCACGCATCTGTTGGTGCCCGAAGGCCGGATTCTCGGGGATGTCGCACGCTGGCTGGGCGTCGACGGATTGGCCGCCGGTGCGTTGCATGTGCGAGATCAATTGACCGTACAAATCCTGCCGTTCGTCCGACAGGATCAATACGATCACGTGCTTTGGTGTTGCGATTTCAACGCCGTGCGCGGTGAAGATTCCTTTGTCCGCGCACAATGGGCAGGGCGGCCGCTGCTCTGGCACATCTATCAGCAGGACGAAGACATCCACCTGGACAAGCTCGACGCCTTCCTGACGCTGTACACGAAAGGCCTGTCCGAGCCTGCCGGCGAGGCGATCAGCGGTCTTTGGCGTGCGTGGAATGCGGGTCATGATATGTCCGACCACTGGCTTGCGACCCGTAAACACTGGCCGGAGCTGCAAAAACACGCCGAGACGTGGTGTCTGGAACAGGCCTTGCAGGCCGATCTTGCCGCGGCGCTGGTACAGTTTTATGTAAATTGGATATGATACGCGGCCTAGATTTTTGTAAATCCCATCCAAATTCGGATATTCGCAATGAAAACTGGTAAAGAACTGAAACCCGGTACCGTGATCCGTCTCGAAAACGATCCTTGGCTGGTTCAGAAAGCTGAATTCACCAAATCCGGTCGTAACAGCGCGATCATGAAGACCAAGCTGAAAAACCTGCTGACCGGTTACAAGACCGAGATCGTTTACAGCGCTGACGACAAACTGGACGACGTAATCCTCGACCGCAAAGAAGCGACCCTGTCCTTCATCAGCGGCGACACCTACACGTTCATGGACACCACTGACTACACCATGTACGAGCTGAACGCTGAAGACATCGAAGCCGTTCTGCCTTTCGTTGAAGAAGGCATGACCGATGTTTGCGAAGCGATCTTCTTCGAAGAGCGTCTGGTTTCCGTAGAACTGCCGACCACTATCGTGCGTCAGGTTGACTACACCGAAGGTTCTGCTCGCGGTGACACTTCCGGCAAGGTAATGAAGCCTGCCAAACTGAAGAACGGTACCGAGCTGTCGGTTGCTGACTTCATCGAAATCGGCGACATGATCGAGATCGATACCCGCGAAGGCGGTTCCTACAAAGGCCGTGCTAAATAAGCACAGCTTCAGGAATGAAAAAGCCCGACCATTGAGTCGGGCTTTTTTGTGCCTGTCTGAAACACCCGCCCCTGTAGGAGCGAGGCTTGCCCGCGAAGGCGTCGTGTCATTCAACATCGATGTCGACTGACACGACGCTTTCGCGGGCAAGCCTCGCTCCTACAGGGGGCGGTGTTATTTCAGGTGTTGCTTGAGTTCTTCGGACGCTTGCAGCATCGCCGACCGTACCGCCGGCACCTGGCTCACTACGTTAAGCAAGCCGTAGTCGTGAATCATCCCGTTGTAACGAACCGATGTGACCGGCACACCCGCCTCGTCGAGTTTGCGGGCATAGGCTTCACCTTCATCGCGCAACACGTCGGCACCGGCTGTCTGCACCAGCGCAGGCGGTAAGCCCTTCAGTTGCGCGGTGGTGGCCCGCAGCGGCGAGGCGTAGATCTCGTTACGTTGTTTGGCGTCGGTGGTGTAGTTGTCCCAGAACCACTTCATCATGTTTTTGGTGAGGAAGTGACCCTCGGCAAACTGGTTGTAGGACGCGGTTTCGAAGCTGGCATCGGTCACCGGCCACAGCAGCACCTGGAACTTGATCGCCGGCGTGCCCTTGTCTTTGGCCATCAGTGCAACCACGGCTGCCATGTTGCCACCCACGCTGTTGCCGGCCACGGCCAAGCGTTTGCCGTCGACGTTGATCTCTTTACCGTGCTCGGCCACCCATTTGGTCGCGGCGTAAGCCTGGTTGATCGCCACCGGATAGTGCGCTTCCGGGGAAGGGGTGTAATTGACGAACACCGCTGCTGCACCCGACCCCGTCACCAGGTCGCGAACCAGACGTTCGTGGGTCGGGAAATCTCCCAGCACCCATCCGCCGCCGTGGAAGAACATGAACACTGGCAGCTCGCCCTTGACACCGGCCGGCCGGACGATGGTCAGGCTGAGCGGTTGGCCGTCGACCTGGATGGTCTTCTCGCTGACATCGGCTTTTGGCAGCGTCAGTTTCACCGAGGCTTGCGCACCCACCAGCACCGCACGGGCTTCTTTGGGGGTGAGTTGTTCCATCGGTTTGCCGGTGCCGGCATTCAGAACGTCGAGGAACGCCTGGGTGTTGTGTTCAACCCCATCACCTGCGAACGCGTTACTGATGGACATAGCGAGAAGGGTGCCGGTCAAGACTTTGCTGAAAGTGTTCATGTTCATTTCCTGTTCGGGCCTGGTAGTCGGCGGTTAGACGGTGACGTGCAGGCGCACATCGACGTTGCCACGGGTCGCGTTCGAGTACGGGCAGACTTGGTGAGCCGCCTCGACCAGGCTTTGCGCGTCGGCTTGTTCAAGACCTGGCAGGCTGATGTGCAGGTCGATGTCCAGGCCGAAACCGCCAGGGATCTGGCCGATGCCGACATGGGCGGTGATCGACGCGTCGTTCGGGATGCTGCGTTTGGTCTGGCTGGCGACGAATTTCAGCGCGCCGATGAAGCAGGCGGAGTAGCCGGCGGCGAACAATTGCTCAGGGTTGGTCGCTGCGCCGCCGGCACCACCGAGTTCTTTCGGGGTGGCGAGTTTGACGTCGAGGATGTTGTCACTGGAAACCGCACGACCGTCACGGCCGCCAGTGGAGGTTGCGATTGCGGTGTAGAGAGTTTGCATGGTGTGAGCCTCGTTCAGATTTGATTTATTTGCGCTAAATGTTTGCGCGCTAAGTAAGTGCGAGATGAATGTATCGCGCTAATAGTTAGCGCGCAATATAAATTTTTGAAAAAGTTTTGGTTTGGAGGAGTGCGCGGGTTGGAGGTGTTGAGTTAGAGCGGTCGCGGCAGGATTTTTAGCGGAAGATTTTTTTCGAAGGAAGCACCCCGATCAACTGGGACACCACAAAACAAATGTGGGAGTGAGCCTGCTCGCGATGACGGAGTGTCAGTCAGTATCAATGCTGAATGACACACTGCAATCGCGAGCAGGCTCGCTCCCACAGGGATTTGGGGGATTAAAGGCTGTCTTGCAGATTGCTGCGCAGTTCCTGCAGCTCCGCTTGCAGTTTTTGCAATCTCTCAAGCGTCATTCCGCTTGCACCGAGGATGCACTGGGGAATGCTGCGTGCCTTGTCGCGCAACGCACGGCCCTGTTCGGTCAGCTCGACGATCACCACCCGTTCATCCTCTCGGCTGCGGGTGCGACTGAGCAATCCTTCGACCTCCAGGCGTTTGAGCAAGGGGGTCAGTGAGCCGGGGTCTGTCAGCAGTCGCGTGCTGATTTCGCCTACGGGCAGCCCGTCCCGCTCCCACAACACCATCATCGCCAGATACTGCGGATAGGTCAGGCCCAGCGCTTGCAGCAACGGCTTGTAGACCTTGGTCATCAGCAGCGAGGTGGAATGCAGGGCGAAACAAGCCTGATTATCCAGCAGCAGCGGGTCGCAGTTATCCGGGGTGGTGCGTTCGGTGGTCATTTCAAAGCCTTGATCAGTGATCGTCATGAATCTAGCGGGCGAATCTTTAATGCACCAGACAATTCTAGACTAATGCCGGTCCAGGGTGTTTTGCAGTGCCAGGTCCCACGGCGGAATCGGGCTGAAGCGGGTTTTCAGATACTCCAGCAACAAGCGGCTTCGGGAGTTGGGTTGTTGCTCAAGACGTAATGCATAGATGCCGGTGGTCTCCGGTGGAGGCAAGCCGTTTTCACAAAACAGCGGCAGCAACTCGCCACGCAAAAGGTACTCGCTGGCCAGCCAGGTCGGCAAATGCGCGATGCCCAGCCCCGCCAACGCCCCACAGACCAGTGCTTCGGCATTGTTGGCACTCATGCGGATGCGCGCCGGGCGATGCAGGTGCAGGTGCCCGTCGCGCTCAAAGCGCCAGGCAAAGGGTGGGGCCAGGCCGTCCCAGTCAAGGCCGTCATGTTCGATCAACTGCGTCGGTTCGGTCGGGACGCCGCGGCGTTTCAGGTATTGCGGGCTGGCACAGGCAATGCGCACCATACTTGCCAGCGGCGTGGCCACCAGACGGGTGTCGGCCATTTGACCTGCGCGCAGCACCAGATCCACCTTCCCCAGGTTCAGCCCCTGCATGTCGACAAAACTGTCGATCAAATGCAATTGCACGTCGAGGCCCGGATAGAGCATCAGGAAGTCGGCAATCACCGGCGCCAAGTGCCGTCGGCCGAACGCCGCTGGCGCATCGATGCGGATCAAGCCCTCCGGCGCACTGCTCAGGGATACGGCTTCGGCGCGGGCCAGGCGCAGTTCCGCCACAATCCGTCGCGCCCGTTCGGCGAACGCCAGGCCAGCAGGAGTAGCACGCACCGCGTGGGTGCTGCGAATGAACAACTGGCTACCGACTGCGTTTTCCAGGCTGTCGATACGTCGCGCCACCGCCGAAGGCGTCAGCGGATGTCGCCGGGAGGCCGCGGAAAAGCTCCCCGTTTCCAGCACATCAAGGAACAGGCCGAGTTGATCGGTCAATTGATTCGGATTCATGGTGTATCAGCGCTTGTGCGAAGTTGGCACAGCCATTGTGCGTTGCTGTGCGTTTCCCTGCCAGCGCCGACTGCGTAGGATGAATGGCCTGATAAAAGGAAAATCGCCTGTGATTGAGTTTGTGATGTATCTGGTCTTCGGCGCCGCCCTGGGAACTCTCGGTGGGCTATTCGGCATTGGCGGTGGTTTGATCGCGATTCCGCTACTAGGCGTGCTGTTCGGTCTCGATCAGCAAATTGCCCAGGGCACGGCGTTGGTCATGGTGGTGCCCAACGTGATGCTGGCGTTGTGGCGCTATCACCAGCGCAACCGCATCGAAATGCGCCATGCACTGCCATTGGCCGCAATGGGCTTCTGCTTCGCCTGGATCGGGTCGATTTGGGCGGTAGGCATTGACGCGCAAACCATGCGCGTGGGGTTTGTTGCATTTCTGATTGCCCTGTCGACCTACAACCTGGTGCGCATGTTCACCGCCAACGCACCGGCCTCTGCACAAATGCGTTATTCCTGGCCATGGTTGGGCGTACTGGGCGCGGCATCCGGCACCATGGGCGGGTTGTTCGGGGTTGGCGGTGCGGTGGTGGCGACGCCGGTGCTGACCAGCCTGTTCGGCACCTCTCAGGTGGTGGCCCAAGGCTTGTCGCTGGCCCTGGCTCTGCCCAGCACCGGCGTCACACTGGTGACTTACGCCGTGCATCACCAAGTGGACTGGATGATCGGGTTGCCGTTGGCTGTCGGCGGGTTGATGAGCATCAGCTGGGGCGTGAAGATCGCCCACGCCATGCCGGAGCGGCTATTGCGCGGGTTGTTCTGCGGGTTCCTGGTGCTGTGCGCGGTGATGCTCGCGTTTAAAGTTTGAAGCCTTCGACGATGTGCTCGGCCAGGCACTCGGTGATCGGGGACGGGTTGTGCAGATTGCGCACCAGCATGATGCAGGCTTCCGGCAACAGCGGCAGGTCTTCGGCTTCTCCCAGGATGCGCATGTCCGGCGTGATCAGGCTTTCCAGTTGCGCAGTTACCGCGAGGCCCGCACTGACCACGGCCATTAACGCCGACAGGCTCGAACTGTTGTAGGCGATGCGGTAATCGCGCCCCATGGCGTCCAGCGCATTACACGCCCACAGCCTGCAGAAACAATCACTGTTGAACATCGCCAGGGGCAATGGCGTCTGCTCGTGGGCGTTGAAGCATTGTGCTTCGGCCCAGACGAAACGCTCCTTGCGCAGCAACTGGCCGATTTCAGTACCGGGCTCGCGGGTGACGATGGACAAGTCCAGGTCCTGGCGTTGCAACAGTTGTTTGGTTGATTCGCAGTGAACCTCGATCTGGATCAACGGGTAAAACTTGGCGAAACGCGACAGGATCCCCGGCAGGAAACGCATGACGTAATCGTCGGGCGTGCCGATGCGCACGGTGCCGACCATGTGCGGCTCGCGCAGGGTGTTGAAAACTTCGCTGTGGAGTTTGAGGATGCGCCGCGCGTAACCCAGCAATACCTGGCCCTCGGCAGTCAACTTGACCTGGCGTCCATCACGTTCGAACAGCTGGCGCTGCAACACGTCTTCTTCCAGACGCTTCATCTGCATGCTCACCGCTGACTGCGTGCGGTTGACCATTTCTCCGGCACGGGTAAAACCACCCTGGTCGGCAATGGCGACAAAGGTGCGTAGCACGTCAGTATCGATACTTGGGTACGCCGACATCCATCAATCTCCGAGATGGTTACCATCAGAAACATTCGTTGGATTGATCTTAGCGCTGAGGCGAGACTTGAGCCATCCCTAAAGGAGGGCAACAAGATGAAAGGTCATAACGAGCATGTAACGGAAGAAAAATTCTCAATCCACGCGGTATCCGATCTGCTGCACAAGTTTAGTCGCTGGTACGAACTTCACCGTGAACGTGAGCTGCTGGCAAGTTTGAGCGACGAAGCACTGAAGGACATTGGCGTGAGTCGTGCCGATGTCGAACATGAATCGGTCAGGCCGTTCTGGGATGATCCGATGCATAAATGATGAGGCCATCGCTACACAAACCCCTCTCTGGTGAGGTAGGTTGCGAGCAGACACGGAGGTATTCATGCCCGCAACGCTGTCCTTTTCCAACAAACAGGCTCGACGTCTGGCGCTGGCCGCCCAAGGGTTCAACGGGCGGCAACCGCCAGCGGCGATCAAACCGGTTCAGCTCAACCGGCTGATCGAACGGCTGGGCATTCTGCAGATCGATTCGGTCAATGCGTTGGTGCGTTCGCACTACCTTCCCTTGTTTTCCCGCCTCGGAAATTACTCCCCCGATTTGCTCGATCAGGCTGCCTGGAGTCAGGGCCGACGTCGCACGTTATTCGAGTATTGGGGCCATGAAGCTTCGTTGCTGCCTATGTCGATGTACCCCTTGATGCGCTGGCGCATGCAGCGTGCAACGCGTGGCGAAGACATCTACCAGCAACTGGCGCGTTTCGGTCGCGAGCAGCAGGACACGATTCGCCGAGTGCTGGCCTCGGTGCAGGCACTTGGCGCTCTGGGGGCTGGAAGTCTGTCGACCCGTCAGGAACGGGCCGGGCCATGGTGGGACTGGAGCGCAGAAAAACATGCGCTGGAATGGCTGTTCGCCGCCGGTGAAGTCACGGTCGCCGGTCGCCGCGGATTCGAGCGGTTGTATGATTTGCCGGAGCGGGTGATTCCTTCAGCGGTTCTGCAACAGCCTTTGCTCAGTGAGGCCGAGGCCCAGCGCGGGCTGTTGCTGCATGCGGCGACGGCATTAGGTGTCGGCACGGAAAAGGACCTGCGCGATTATTTTCGCCTGAACCCGGCAGACAGCCGGCCGCGTCTGGCTGAACTGATAGAGACGGGTGAATTACTGGCCTGCGAGGTTCAGGGCTGGCGTCAACCGGCCTACTGCTTGCCCGAGCCGAAAGTGCCGCGCAAGGTCGAGTCCAGTGCCTTGCTATCACCTTTTGACTCGTTGATCTGGGAGCGCAGCCGCACCGAGCGGTTGTTCGATTTCCGTTATCGACTGGAGATTTACACGCCCCAGGACAAACGGGTCTACGGCTATTACGTACTGCCGTTTTTACACAATGAACGGATTGCCGCGCGGGTTGATCTGCGTGCCGAACGAGCGTTGGGCCGGCTGGCGGTGCATGCCGTGCATGAAGAGGAGCCAGGGCTGGACGAGGTGGGGATGCTGGCGTTGGCGGGCAATCTGCGGCAAATGGCGGATTGGCTGGGGCTTGAGCAGGTTCAGCTCAATTGCCCGCGGGCGAGTGGCGCGCGCTTGCGGGTGGCGTTGGCACAGATTCAGGGTGTCTGAGCGGGCGCCTCCGCGGGCAAGCCTCGCTCCTACTGATTCAACGCAATCCTGTAGGCGCGAGGCCGTTGCCCGCGAATGGCGCGACGCGATTCAGCGCCGAACTTGCTTCAGCGTCTCGGCAATCAGGAACGCCAATTCCAGCGACTGATCGGCATTCATCCGCGGATCGCAATGGGTGTGGTAACGGTCCGACAACCCGTCTTCAGTGATTGGTCGGGCACCACCAATGCACTCGGTCACGTTCTGCCCGGTCATCTCGATATGGATACCGCCGGCGTAACTGCCTTCCGCTTCGTGAACCTGGAAGAACTGCTTCACCTCACCGAGGATCTGCGCAAAGTCGCGGGTCTTGTAACCGCTGCTGGCCTTGATGGTGTTGCCGTGCATCGGGTCCGAGCTCCAGAGCACCTGCTTGCCTTCACGCTGCACCGCGCGGATCAACGCCGGCAAGTGATCGCCAACCTTGTTCGCGCCCATGCGGGCGATCAAATTCAAGCGGCCTGGGTCGTTGTCCGGGTTCAGCACGTCGATCAGTCGAATCAGGTCTTCGGGGTTCATGCTCGGGCCGACCTTTACCCCGATCGGATTATTCACGCCACGCAGGAATTCGACGTGGGCGCCATCGAGCTGACGGGTGCGGTCACCGATCCACAGCATGTGCGCTGAGCAATCGTAGTAATCGTTGGTCAGGCTGTCGCGGCGCACGAAGGCTTCTTCGTAATTCAGCAGCAGCGCTTCGTGGGCCGTGAAGAAACTGGTTTCGCGCAGTTGTGGCGAACTGTCCATGCCGCAAGCGCGCATGAAGGCCAGGGTTTCATCGATGCGATCGGCCAAGTGGCTGTATTTTTCAGCCAGCGCCGAGTTGGCGATGAAGTCCAGGTTCCATTTGTGCACCTGATGCAGGTCGGCAAAACCGCCTTGGGCGAAAGCGCGCAGCAGGTTCAGGGTCGCGGTGGACTGGTGGTAGGACTGGAGCAAGCGCTCCGGGTCCGGTACGCGGCTTTTTTCATCGAAACCGATGCCGTTGACGATGTCGCCACGGTAGGCGGGGAGGGTTACACCGTCGATGGTTTCATCGTTGGCCGAGCGAGGCTTGGCGAACTGGCCGGCCATGCGCCCGACCTTGACCACCGGGCAACCCGCGGCGAAGGTCATGACAATCGCCATCTGCAGCAGGACTTTAAAGGTGTCGCGAATTTTTGCGGCCGAGAACTCGGCGAAGCTTTCGGCGCAATCGCCACCCTGCAACAGAAACGCGCGGCCCTGGGTGACTTCAGCGAACTGACGGCGCAACTCCCGGGCTTCACCGGCAAACACCAGCGGCGGGTAGCTGGCCAGGGTCTGCTCGACTTGACGCAAATGCGCGGCGTCGGGGTAAAGGGGTTGTTGCTGGATCGGCAGGGCACGCCAGCTGTCAGGGCTCCAGGGTTGGCTCATCACGGTCTCGGTTGTTTTACGCTCGGACGTTCATGTTATCAGCAAATTAGTGCGTGACCTGTTCCGGTTGCTTCGCGGACAATCGCGCCTTTGCCGCTTCATGTTGCGGATTATCGCGTTGCCGGGCCAGGCGACGATCAGGAGACGAAATGACTGAGGAGCGCGTCGAGCATTTGCTCGCCGAGGTACAGGATGAGTTCGGCGTGATTCGCGTGCTGGAGGTGGCCGATTACCGATTTCTCGAGTTCGGTGATGCCATCGAGCAGAGCTGCGTGTTCACGGCTGACCCGAGCTGGCTCGAGTACGATTACACCCGGGCGATGCTGATTGGCGCGCTGTGCCACGAACAGCCGGAAAGCGCGCTGTTTCTTGGCCTCGGCGCCGGCACGCTGACCCAGGCGTGCCTCAAGTTTCTGCCCCTTGAAGATGTCGAAGCCATCGAATTGCGCCCCGACGTACCGCGTCTGGCCATCGAATACCTGGGGCTCGATGATGATCCGCGTTTGTACATCCGCGTCGGCGATGCGCTGGAGTTGCTCGATACCGCTGAACCGGCGGACTTGATCTTCGTCGACCTTTATACCGATGTCGGTCCCGGTGTCGGGCATCTGGCCTGGAGCTTCCTGGAAAACTGTCAGAAACGCTTGAATCCGGGCGGCTGGCTGGTGATCAATCAATGGGCCACCGACGACGGCAAACCCTTGGGTGCTGCATTGTTGCGCGGGCTCTATCACCGGCATTACTGGGAGCTGCCGGTGAAGGAGGGCAATGTGATTCTGATCGTGCCTTCGGAGCTGGATCAGGAACTGGACATGAATGGACTGCTTGCCCGGGCCGAAGGGCTGGCGCCGCGGTTAGGGTATTCGTTGCAGTCGTTGATCAAGGCGATTCGCCCGGCGACTTGATGCAATGAGGCCTTGTGGCGAGGGAGCTTGCTCCCGCTTGAGTGCGCAGCACTCACAAGATTTGCATTGATTGCGAAGATTTTGGGGCCGCTTCGCAGCCCAGCGGGAGCAAGCGCCCTCGCCACAAAAGCAAATCTGTCAGCAGCCCTTGAAGATGCCCGGCCGCTTTTCGATCATTGACCGCACACCTTCCCGGGCATCCTCACTCGCCAGCAACTTCTTCACCAACGGCGGCAATGCCTGCGCCGCCGCAGTTTCCCCTTCGTATCGCGCCTGCCGTGCAGACATCAACGTCGCCTGAACCCCCAACGGCGCCTGCCGGGCGATCCGCTCAGCCAATTCAATGGCCCGTGGCAGCAGATCCTCGCTGGCCATGACTTCCTGCACCAACCCCAAGTGCAACGCTTCATGCGCATCAAATTCATCGCCAGTCAGCAGCCAGCGCATGGCATTGCCCCAGCCGGCGACTTGATGCAGGCGCAACGTGGCACCGCCGAAGGGGAAGATCCCGCGCTGCACTTCCTTCTGCGCAAATCGGGTATTGCTGGCGCAAAGGTTGATGTCAGCGGCCAGCATCAACTCGATGCCAATGGTCAGGCAGTAGCCTTGCGCGGCGACAATCACCGGTTTGCTCACCCGGGGCCCGGCAAACACGCCCCACGGATCGCAACCGCCGGGCGGTGCCTGCCAGCCTTCGGCCAGGGCCGCACTGGCATTGATCAGGTCGAGCCCGGCGGTGAAGTGCTCGCCATGAGCGAACACCACCGCCACCCGCGCTTCACTGTCGGCCTCGAACTCGCCGTAAGCCAGGCTCAGTGCGTTGAGCAGATCGAGGTCGAAGGCATTGCGCTTGGCCACCCGATCCAGGCCGATCATCAGGACATGGCCGTGTTTTTCACGGGTGACACGACTGGAGTCGGGCTGATTCATGGAGCATTTCCTCGGGCGGGAAGGGTGTGCCAGGCCGCGGGTCAAAACCGCTGGTCTGCGTCACAAGGATGAACCGTTTTAGCGCCATCGCCAGCAGGGCCGGGCCTTTGAAAAATAGACCGTTGCACGATTATCTGCAAAGCGTGTGACATAACGGTGTATACGTCAGTTTTCCGACAAATAATGCTCCCTTTTTGGGCGATTTCCGGTATAGTGCGCGCCGGCCTTTAACCGGGCCGCGTTTAGGTAGCGCAATTTCCCGAAGTCAGCTTCGGCTGCACGTCCGCACAGCGGACTCTCCCTTGACGAATCTTTTTCATTCATTCGTTTTCGCAAATCCCCGCCGACAAAGCAGCCAGGGCGACTCTTGAGTCTTACACGGCATGCGCAGCTTTGGAGCATGGGTCTTTGCGGATGCACTTAGAGGCAGACCCATGACCCAGGAAACCGGCGGCTTCGCCGCTTTTAATCTTAATCCGAACATTCTTGCAGCCGTCATCGCGACTGGCTACGAAGAGCCTTCGGCTATTCAGCAGCAATCGATCCCGATCATCATGGCCGGTCACGACATGATTGGTCAGGCGCAAACCGGTACGGGTAAAACCGCCGCGTTCGCCCTGCCGATCCTGCACCGCATCGATCCTGCAAAGCGCGAGCCGCAAGCCCTGATCCTGGCGCCAACCCGTGAGTTGGCGCTGCAAGTAGCAACCGCTTTCGAAACCTACGCCAAGCAAATGCCGGGCGTTACCGTTGTGGCCGTTTACGGCGGCGCCCCGATGGGCCCACAACTGAAAGCAATCCGTAATGGCGCACAGATCGTTGTCGCCACACCGGGCCGTCTGTGCGACCACCTGCGTCGTGACGAAAAAGTCCTGTCGACCGTGAACCACCTGGTTCTGGACGAAGCGGACGAAATGCTCAAACTGGGTTTCATGGACGACCTCGAAGTTATCTTCAAGGCTCTGCCGCCAACCCGTCAGACCGTGTTGTTCTCGGCCACCCTGCCGCAGTCGATCCGTGCCATTGCCGAACGCCATCTGCGCGATCCGCAACACGTGAAGATCCAGACCAAGACTCAGACCGTTACCGCGATCGAACAGGCTCACCTGTTGGTTCACGCTGACCAGAAGACCTCGGCTGTATTGAGCCTGCTGGAAGTGGAAGACTTCGACGCCCTGATCATGTTCGTGCGCACCAAGCAAGCGACCCTGGACCTGGCCAGTGCCCTGGAAGCCAAAGGCTACAAAGCCGCTGCGCTGAACGGTGACATTGCTCAGAACCAACGTGAGCGCGTGATCGAATCCCTCAAGGATGGCCGTCTGGACATCGTTGTGGCGACCGACGTTGCTGCTCGTGGCCTGGACGTTCCGCGCATCACTCACGTATTCAACGTTGACATGCCGTACGATCCAGAGTCCTACGTTCACCGTATCGGCCGTACTGGCCGTGCCGGTCGCGAAGGTCGTGCACTGTTGCTGGTGACTCCGCGTGAGCGCCGCATGCTGCAAGTGATCGAGCGTGTAACCGGTCAGAAAGTTGCCGAAGTCCGCCTGCCGGATGCTCAGGCCGTTCTCGATGCCCGCATCAAGAAACTGACCAACAGCCTGTCGCCACTGGTAGCTGATGCTGAATCGACCCACGGTGATCTGCTGGATCGCCTGACTGCCGACATCGGTTGCACCCCGCGTGCACTGGCCGCTGCTCTGCTGCGCAAGGCAACCAACGCTCAGGCGCTGACCCTGGCCGCGATCGAGAAAGAACGTCCACTGGTGCCGAACAACGCACCGCGTGGCGATCGTCCAGAGCGCACCGGTGATCGTCCGGACCGTGGTGATCGTGAGCGTCGTGCTCCGGTTCCATTGGCCGAAGGTCGTGCTCGTTGCCGTACCGCGCTGGGTGCGCGCGATGGCATCGCTGCCAAGAACCTGCTGGGCGCTATCCTCAACGAGGGTGGCCTGGCTCGCGAAGCAATCGGTCGCATCCAGGTGCGTGACAGCTTCAGCCTCGTCGAGCTGCCGGAAGATGGTCTGGAGCGTCTGCTGACCAAGCTGAAGGACACTCGCGTTGCCGGTAAGCAGTTGAAGCTGCGTCGCTATCGCGAAGATTGATCCGCTCTCGAGCTGATTGATCGAACATAAAAAATCCCCGACTGGTTCGGGGATTTTTTTTGGCCTGCTGTTTGTGCCTGGACTGGGCATCGAGTTGCCCCAATCGCGAGCAGGCTCGCTCCCACATTGGATTGTGAGCCCCTTAGGAGCGAGCCCGCTCGCGAAGGGGACGCCTCGGTCTACCTGTCAGTCAAAACGGTAGATGTCCATCCCCAGCGCACCCATGGTGAACCCTTGATGGGCAACGCTGAACTCACCCCCAGCCCCGCGAGCAAAGTACAACGGCAGCAAATGCTCATCGCTGGGATGATTGCGCACTGCGTTTGGCGCCTGCTGACGATAATCGTGCAGTGCGGCTTCATCGTTGGCGGCGAGTTTTTCAATCATCCAGTCACGGAACGTCCGGGCCCACGGTTCGACACTTTCCGGGCCGGCGTGCCAGTCCAGTTCACGCAGGTTATGGGTGATGCTGCCGGAGCCGATCAACAACACGCCGTGTTCGCGCAGGCTGGCCAAGGCATGGCCGACCCGGGTTTGCAGGGCAGGGCCGGCACGGGTGGGCAGCGAGACTTGCACCACCGGGATGTCGGCCTGCGGATACATCAACGACAAAGGCACCCAGACGCCGTGGTCGAAGGGGCGTTTGGTATCGATCCGTGCCGGCAGGTTGTCGGCCTGCAGTAACTCGACCACCTCGCCAGCCAGTTGAGGATTGCCGGGTGCCGGGTATTGCACTTCGAACAGTGCTTTCGGGAAGCCGCCGAAATCGTGCCAGGTTTCAGGTTGGGGATTGCCACTGACCAGCAAGTCGTTACTTTCCCAGTGTGCAGAGACGATCACGATGGCTTTCGGTTTCGGCATTTCGGCGGCCAGGCGAGCGAGGGCGGGCCCGCTGGCTCCCGGTTCCAGTGCCAACATGGGCGAGCCATGGGATATGTACAGGCTGGGGAACATGAAAGAGCTCCTGAGGGGTAAGATGGCAGCATCTTCAGTCAGATCATTGATCTAAATCTAATATAAGTTTTAGGGTCTTTTGATCGAATTTTCGGGATTAATTATGCAGCCGGAGTTTTGGCACAAGCGGTGGACGTCGAATCAGATCGGCTTTCACCTGCCGGAAGTGAATCCATATCTGCAACGTTACTGGCCGCAGCTGGGCCGGGAGGAGGGCGCGCGCGTCCTGGTGCCGCTATGTGGGAAAAGCCTGGATCTGCTCTGGCTGGCGAAATGCGGTCACGAGGTGTTGGGCATCGAATTGTCGGAAAAGGCGGTGGAAGACTTCTTCCACGAGCATCAATTTGATCCGGACGTCAGCGACCAGGGGCCTTTCACGGTCTATCGGGCGGGTTCGATAGAGGTCTGGTGCGGCGACTTCTTCGCGTTGACGGCCGGCGATGTCGCCGATTGCAGCGCGCTGTACGACCGCGCGGCATTGATCGCGTTGCCGCCGCCGATGCGTGAGCAATACGCCGAGCATTTGAAGCGGATTCTGCCGAAGGATTCGCTCGGGCTTTTGATTACTCTGGATTACGACCAGGCACAGAAGGAAGGCCCACCGTTTGCCGTGCCCGATGACGAAGTGCAACGGTTGTTCGGGGCAACCTGGGAGCTGAAGATTCTGGAAGACCAGGACGTATTGGGCGAGAGCTGGAAGTTTATCGAAAGTGGCGTTACTCGGCTTGAAGAGCGGGTTTATCGGGTTTCCATCCGATAGATTTGTAGTGGCTTCACTGGACCATCGCGAGCTTGCTCGCGATGGGGCCCGAATGAACACCGCAAAAATCAGCAGACAAAAAAAGGCCCGCATTCACTGCGGGCCTTTTCTTTTAAGGCGTAGTGCGAGAGCTATCAGCCCCGACGACGCAACGCGTCAATACGCTCTTCCAGCGGCGGGTGGCTCATGAACATACGAGCGAACCCTTGTTTGATGCCGCCGTTGATGCCAAAGGCATTCAGCGTATCCGGCATATGCACCGGCAGGCCCTGTTCGGCACGAAGGCGTTGCAAGGCACCAATCATTGCGCTGGTACCGGCCAGACGTGCACCGGCTTCGTCGGCACGGAACTCACGTTTGCGCGAGAACCACATGACGATGGAGCTGGCCAGAATGCCCAGGACCAGTTCGGCGAAGATCGTCGCGATATAGTAGGCGATGCCTTGGCCTTCTTCGTTCTTGAAGATCACCTTGTCGACAAAGTTGCCGATGATCCGGGCGAAGAACATCACGAAGGTGTTCACCACGCCCTGGATCAACGCCAGGGTGACCATGTCACCATTGGCTACGTGGCCGATCTCGTGGGCCAGGACCGCTTTCACTTCATCCGGCGAGAAACGCTCGAGCAGACCCTGGCTGACCGCGACCAGTGCGTCGTTCTTGTTCCAGCCCGTGGCGAACGCGTTGGCCTCGTAGGCGGGGAAAATCCCGACTTCGGGCATCTTGATCCCGGCTTCGCGGGACAGTTGCTCGACGGTTTGCAGCAGCCATTGCTCGTGACGTGTGCGCGGCTGGCTGATGATTTGGGTGCTGGTGCTCATCTTCGCCATCCACTTGGAGATGAACAGCGAGAACAGGGAACCGGCGAAACCAAAGACCGCACAGAAAATCAGCAGCTGATTGAGGTTGAGATCAACCCCGTTGGCCGCCATGAACCCGTTGAAGCCGAAAAGGCTCAGGGTGATGCTGGCAATCAGCACGACCGCCAGGTTAGTGGCCAAAAACAGCAGGATGCGCATCATGGTTGTAGAAATCTCCTCATGCTAAAGATGTAGCGTACTGCGGGGTATATAAGGTGCTGCACCGGGCTATTCAACCGAGTGACTATTTCAAACTGTGTCCTACAGCAACAGTCTAGCTGCTTGCAGGGCAATTCCGACGGCGATGCGGGAGGTGTTTGACAGCCAATTCGCCTCTCAGGCCCCGTCGTTGTTAGACGCGGCCCCAAAACGTGGCTTCAGTAAGCGACAGGAGCAGTGATGGCTGACAGGGGGCAAAGATATGTTGCTGAATTAATCACCGTGCGACCGATGCACGTGTCGCACGGTGAAGTTCAGTTTACTGGCGGTAGGATTTGAGGAAGTTACCGATCCGGCCAATGGCCATGTCCAGTTCATCCACCCGTGGCAAGGTCACGACACGGAAGTGATCCGGCCAAGGCCAGTTGAAGGCCGTGCCTTGCACCACCAGCAGTTTTTCGGAGAGCAGCAGGTCGAGCACGAACTTCTCGTCATTGTGGATCGGGCAGACTTTCGGATCGATCCGCGGGAACGCATACAACGCCCCCATCGGCTTCACGCAACTCACGCCCGGAATATCGTTAAGCAGTTCCCAGGTGCGATTGCGCTGTTCCAGCAAGCGACCGTGCGGCAACACCAGGTCATTGATGCTCTGGTAACCGCCGAGAGCGGTCTGGATCGCATGCTGACTCGGCACGTTGGCACACAGGCGCATGTTGGCCAGCATGTCGATGCCTTCGATGTAGCTCTGGGCGTGGTGCTTCGGACCGGAAATGGCGATCCAGCCGGAACGGAAGCCGGCCACGCGATATGACTTGGACAGACCGTTGAAGGTCAGGCAGAGCAGGTCCGGCGCCAGGGAGGCGGTGCAGATGTGCACGGCATCGTCGTACAGGATCTTGTCGTAGATCTCGTCGGAGAACACCACCAGATTGTGCTGGCGTGCCAGTTCCAGCATGCCCAGCAGCACTTCTTTCGAATACACGGCGCCGGTCGGGTTGTTCGGGTTGATGATCACCAGGGCCTTGGTGTTCGGGGTGATCTTGGCCTTGATGTCGGCCAGGTCCGGCCACCAGTTGGCCTGCTCGTCGCACAGGTAATGCACCGGATTGCCGCCGGACAGGCTCACGGCAGCCGTCCACAGCGGATAGTCAGGCGCTGGCACCAGCACTTCGTCGCCATTGTTCAGCAATGCCTGCAACGACATCACGATCAGCTCGGAAACGCCGTTGCCCAGGTAGATGTCTTCAATGCCGACACCTTCCACCTGCTTTTGCTGGTAGTACTGCATGACAGCCTTGCGCGCGCTGAACAGGCCTTTGGAGTCGCTGTAACCCTGAGCGGTCGGCAGGTTGCGGATCACGTCCTGGAGGATTTCGTCCGGCGCTTCGAAACCAAAGGGCGCCGGGTTGCCGATGTTCAGCTTGAGGATGCGATGACCTTCCTCTTCCAGGCGTTTGGCGTGCTTGAGCACTGGGCCGCGAATGTCGTAGCAGACGTTGGCGAGCTTGTTCGATTTGCTGACCTGCATGGCGATGTGTTCCCGAAAATGAACGATCCAGGCGGCGTATGAACTACCGTACTGGGAATCCTGCGTATTCACACAGGCCTGACGCCTTGAGATGCAGCACCCATAAATCCGTTTGAATGCGCGTGGTCTGGCTGCCAGACTGGCGTTTGACGAGGCGCAATCATACGTGCCGCCCGATCCGTGGAAAAGGTACAGATCGGGCTTTTTCAGCTGCTGAGGTGTGACGATGGAAAAGTTGGATAAAACCCTGGAAGAATGGAAGGCGATGCTCGATCCAGAGCAGTACAACGTTTGCCGTCTCAAGGGCACCGAACGGCCGTTCTCCGGCAAATACAACGACACCAAAACTGACGGTGTCTACCACTGCATCTGCTGCAACGAGCCGCTATTCGACGCCAAAACCAAATTCGACTCCGGCTGCGGCTGGCCGAGCTTCTACGCGCCTATCGGCGACAGCGCCATGGTCGAGATCCGTGATGTCAGCCACGGCATGATCCGCACTGAAGTGGTTTGCGCCAAATGCGACGCGCATCTGGGGCACGTGTTCCCGGATGGCCCGCCGCCGACCGGTCTGCGTTATTGCATCAATTCGGTGTGCCTGGACCTGGTACCGCGCGAGTAATGCGAGCCATGTAGGAGCGAAGCTTGCTCGCGAAGGCGTCTCAACATTCAGCACAGTTGGTGACTGACCCGACGCCTTCGCGAGCAGGCTTAGCCCCTACAGATATCCGGAGATATCCGGCGCCCCCGCACATTTAAATTGCACACAATTCAATTGCTCGCTATGTTCATGGCTTGTTCCGTCAATTCGAGCCAAACCCATGAGCGACAACCTGCTGACCATCCCGGTGACCACCATCAAAGGTGATCAGAAAACCCTGGCCGATTTCGCCGGCAAAGCCGTCCTGGTGGTCAACACCGCCAGCAAGTGCGGTTTTACCCCGCAATACAAAGGCCTCGAAGAGTTGTGGCAGACCTACAAGGATCAAGGCCTGGTGGTGCTCGGCTTTCCCTGCAATCAGTTCGGCAAGCAGGAACCGGGTAACGAAGGGGCGATTTACGAGTTCTGCGAGTTGAACTTCGGTGTCACCTTCCCGCTGTTCAAGAAGGTTGACGTCAATGGTGCCGGTGCTCATCCGCTGTTTGTGCAATTGAAGAAACGTGCACCGGGCGTGCTCGGCTCCCAGGGCATCAAATGGAACTTCACCAAGTTCCTGATCGGCAAGGACGGCCAGTTGGTCAAGCGCTTCGCTCCGGCAACCAAGCCGCAGGACCTGAGCCGCGAGATCGAAGCCCTGCTCAAATGAACACCCTGTCCGTCGATTCGCTGAAGCTCGACAGCCAGCTCTGCTTCAAGCTGTATGCGGCTTCTCGGGCGGTGATCCGCGCCTACAAGCCGATGCTCGATCAACTGGGCCTGACCTATCCGCAATACCTGGCGATGCTGGTGTTGTGGGAATGGCAGGAAACGGCGCCGGAGCAGCCGACGGTCAAGGCGCTGGGCGAACGCCTGGCGCTGGATTCCGGCACCCTGACGCCGTTGCTCAAGCGCCTTGAGCAACTGCAACTGGTGCAGCGCCAGCGTTCGGCGCGCGATGAGCGAGAAGTGCACCTGAGTCTTTCGCCGACCGGCAAGGCTTTGCGTGATCAGGTCGGGCCGCTCAAGGCCCGGTTGCTGTGCGACAGCGGCGTCGATCTGGATCGCCTGCATGATCTGCGCGACGGTCTCGATCACCTGCTGGGGCAAATCAAAGCGCTGTCGTAGTCGGTATCCACAGGTCGAGCAACGCGGCCAGTTCTTCTCGGCGAAAGGGCTTGGCCAGGTAATCGCTCATGCCCGCCACACGGCAGCGTTCGCGTTCCTCGGACATGGCGTTGGCAGTCAAGGCCACGATGGGCAGTTGTGGCCAGCGCCCGCTGCGACGGATTTGTCGGCTGGCTTCATAGCCATCCATCACCGGCATGTTGCAGTCCATCAGCACCAGGTCGAATTCGCTGTGCTCAAGCTGATCCAGGGCTTCGGCACCGTGAGCGGCGACGATCACCTCGCAACCGAGTTTGCCGAGCATGCCCTTGGCCACCAATTGATTGACCGGGTTGTCCTCGACCAGCAGGACACGTCCGCGTCGTTGCGGGGTAAGATTTTCGACCCGGGCACCGTTGATCAGGTTGCTTTCGGGCAGCAGCACCCGGCGCAATGTCTGGTAAAGCGCATTGCGCGCCAAAGGACGAGCCTGCTGTTGCAGGGGCGCCAGGGCGTTGGCTTCTTCACTGGGCATGAAGCTGCCATAGGCGGTCACCAGCAAGATAGGCGCGTCGAGGGTCGGGCGCAGGCCAAACAGGCATTCGGGGCAGTCGGTGATCAGCACGTCCGGGTCGAGGCCGATGAACGAGTCATCGATGGACCGTTGCTGATAGTCGAGCCCCCAGCCGGGCAACAGGTTTTTCAGCAGTTCCGCCAGGCCGCTGTTGGCCGCGGTGACGGCAATGACCTTGCCCGGTAACGGCTGTGGGGCGATGGCCCGGGTGTGGCAGGGCAACGGCAGGTCGGCGCAGAACTGGCTGCCGAAACCCGCTTCCGAGCTGATGGTCAGCCGCCCCTGCATCGCTTCGCAGAGGTTATAGGTCAGCGCCAGGCCCAGCCCGGTGCCGCCGAATTGGCGGGTTATGCCGGCGCCGGCCTGCGTGAAAGGCTGGAAGATTTTGACCTGAGCATCCTGGGCAATCCCGATACCGGTGTCGCAGACTTCGATTCTGACGCCATCTTCAAAGGTTGAAAGGCGCACATCCACCCGACCGAAACGGGTGAACTTGAGGGCGTTGGACAACAGGTTGCTGACGATCTGCCGGACGCGGGTCGGATCCCCCAGCACCAACGCCGGAAAGTGCGGATCGATCAGGCAGGTCAACTCGACGCTGGGCGCGGCGTTCTGCGACAGCAGATTGGCGGTGTCTTCGATCAGCGACCCGAGGTCGAACGGAATGTGTTCGAGTTCGAGCTGGCCGGCATCGAATTTCGACAGGTCGAGAATATCGTTGAGCAGTTCCACCAGCACTTTGCCCGAGTCATGGGCAATGGACAGCTGTTGCTGTTGTTCGGCATTGAGCGGGCCGTCCAGCGAGAGCGCGATCATGCCCAGCAGGCCGTTGAGCGGTGTGCGGATTTCATGGCTCATATTGGCGAGAAACACCGAACGTGCTTCGGCCATATCGAGGGCGGTGCTTCGTGCGACTTCCAGCTCCTGGTTCGATTGACTGAGCCGGGCATTGATCGCCTTGAGCTCCGCGGTGCGGGCCGAGACGATGTTTTCCAGTTGCCCGAGGTAGTCGGTCAGGCGGTTTTCGGCGTTGCGCCGCTGCTGGATTTCGGTGGCGATGTTTTCGAACTGCTGGTTGGCCACTTTGACCAGCACACCGATTTCATCGTTTTTATGTCCGCTCGGGTATTCCAGCCAGGTCGGTTCCGCGCTACGCGGATCGCGCCCGCTGAGTTCGCGGATGACCCGCACCAGCGGCTTCGTCAGCATCACGTAGAACAGCGCCAACAGGATGCCGGTCAGGATCAGGCTGCGAGCGAAGCCGTTGAGCAGCGTCACCTCGGCCCGGCGCAGGAAACGGCTGCCGAAGGCGTAGGTATCGACTTCCAGTCGCAAGGTGCCGAGTGATTCGTTCGGCAAGTGATCGAGGTAGAGGCGGTCTTCAAACTGGCGATTGGCGCCGAACAGGAAGTCGCTGATCATCCGATAATTGCTTTGCAGGGTCGGGCGTTTGACGCTGGCCAGGACGGTGCCGTTGTTGTCAGTCAATTGCGCACCGATGATCGCCGGCGAGCGCAACAGGCCCATGGTCAGTTCCTGGGAGAGTTCGGCGTCGATGTTGTAGGCGATGCGGGACGCGGGGTTATGGCTGATTTCCAGTAAAGACAGTATTTCACGGTTGATGGAGGCGTCTTCGCTGGCATAATCGATGCCTATTTGCAGCAGACTGAGCAGCGTGCCCAGAATGAAACCGACAAGCACGGTCAGCCTGGCTTGCTTGTATGACAGCCGGTGGGTGAATTTGATATCCATGGGGTGTTGAACCACTTCCGTTTCCCTTCGCTGCTCAAGCATAGTCGATCATGCATGGATACCGATGTTCTCGCGAGCCCTTGTGCAACAAGGGATGAACCGGGTGCCGAATGCTTCGTTGCGTCGCTGCAATGCCATCATCACTGTGAACGTGCCCGAGGAGAAGACGTGGATTCCCGATTGAATGCTTTTCTTGAACGCGCCGATGCTGTCCTGGCCCGTATCGAACCGCTCTTGCCTGCTCCTCGGCAAGCCATCGACTGGACGCAATGCCTGGCCGCGCGCTGGCAACGCGAGGGCCGCAGCGGGTTTCTGCTGCCGCTGCATGTCAGCCTCGACACGCGGTTGTCCGACTTGATCGGTGTCGACCGCCAAGTGGAGCAACTGGGGCGAAATACCCAGCAGTTCCTCGACGGCATGCCCGCCAACCACGCTCTGCTCTGGGGGTCGCGCGGCACCGGCAAATCGTCGCTGGTACGCGCATTGCTGGCCGAGCACGCCAAGGCCGGCCTGCGGTTGATCGAGATCGAGCGCGATCACCTGGCGGACCTGCCGCGCGTGGTCGAACAGATCGCCAGGCTGCCTCAGCGTTTCGTGCTGTTCTGCGATGACCTGTCGTTTGAGTCGGGCGAAGGCGACTATCGCGTGCTCAAGAGCGTGCTCGACGGCTCGCTCGAACAGGCGCCGGATAACGTCTTGCTGTACGCCACCTCTAACCGTCGCCACCTGGTGCCGGAAAAGGAAAGCGATAACGAAAACTGGAAACGGGTCGATGGCGAACTGCATCCCAGCGAGGCGGTGGAAGACAAGATCGCGCTGTCGGACCGTTTTGGATTGTGGCTGTCGTTCTATCCGTTTACTCAAGAGCACTTCCTTGACGTCGTCGAGCACTGGATCGGGCAATTGGCCGGAAAATCCGGCCTTGAGTGGCAGCGTAACGAAGAGCTGGACATCCTCGCCGTGCGCTGGGCTACGGGCCGGGGCAACCGCAATGGACGCTGCGCGTATCAATTTGCCCGCTATTGGGTGGGGCTGAAGCTGTTGGAGCACAAAGCATGATCGATTTACAGAAGAGCGGCCAAGGCCTGGACGGTTACGGCATGTTATGGGCGCAGCTGGAGTCGCTACTGGCGGACGAGCGTGACTTTATCGCCAACGCTGCGCAGTTTTCGGCGTTCCTGTACAGCCAGCTCGACGACTTGAACTGGGCCGGTTTCTACCTCAATCGCGACGAAGAACTGGTGCTTGGCCCGTTTCAGGGGCAGATCGCCTGTGTGCGGATTCCGTTCGGTCGCGGCGTGTGCGGGACGGCGGCGGCGACCTTGAAGACCCAGTTGGTCGAAGACGTTCACGCGTTCCCCGGGCACATCGCCTGCGACAGCGCCTCGAACAGCGAGCTGGTCGTGCCGCTGGTCAAGGACGGTCGCCTGATTGGCGTGCTGGACCTCGACAGCCCGAGTCTGGCGCGGTTTACCGCTGACGATCAGGCCGGTATCGAGCAACTGGCGGCGATTTTCCTGCGTCTGACCGATTGCTGATCACACCCTCAAGCCAGCCTTGAGCAACAGGCTTGACGGGTCGACCGCATCGATCTGCCTTGGATCGAGGAATCGGTCGGCGTATTGCAGATAGATGCCGGCGTTGATGAACAAGCCGAACAACTCCGGATCGATATGGGCGTCACGGCACATGGTGGCCATGATGCCCAGCGCTTCGCTCAAGGTTTTGGCCTTCTTGTAAGGGCGATCGGCGGCGGTCAGTGCCTCGAAAATATCGGCAATCGCCATCATCCGTGCCGGCAGACTCATTTCTTCGCGCTTCAACTGTTTGGGGTAACCGGTGCCGTCCATTTTCTCGTGGTGGCCGCCAGCGATTTCCGCGACGTTGTTGAGGTGGCCGGGGAAGGGCAAGTGGCTGAGCATCAGGATCGTCTGCACCATGTGGTGGTTGATGATGTAACGCTCCTCGCGGGTCAGCGTGCCTCGGGTGATGCTCAGGTTGTAGAGCTCGCCTCGGTTGTATTTGTAGCGCGGCACATCGAGCTTGAAACCCCAGGGATTGTCTTCCGGAATCAGTTCGCTTTCGGCGCGTTCGAACAGGTGCTCGGGCTTGTCCGCCAACAGCGGCTCGCTGACCGGCAAGGTCGGTGCCGGGGTTCGTGCCTGGCGGCGGTTTTCTTCCCAGGACACACCGATTCGATCGTCCAGGGTACGGGTCCAGTTGCGCTGGGCAATGCTGCGCAGCCGTTGCAGATCGGCTTCGGCCATGGCCTCTGCGCCCAGATTACAGCGGGCGACGAAGGCGAAATCATCATCCAGCCCGGCCAGGTTGGCATTGCGCAATTCGGCCAGGTGCTGCTCGTCACCGCCCAGGGCGACGGCTTGCCAATAATTGATCCAGGCATCGCGCTTGAGGACCTCGAAACGGGTGCGGATTTCATGGATGCGGTCGTTCAGGGTCTCAAGCTTGGTGGCTTTGTCGACCACGTATTCAGGCGTCGTGACCTTCCCGCAATCGTGCAGCCAGGCCGCAATGTGCAGGGCTTCCCACTCATCTTCGGTGGGTTGGTAGTCGCTGAAGGCCGGGGCCTGACTGGCGGCCGCCGCCTGGGCGAGCATCAGGGTCAGCTCCGGCACTCGCTGGCAGTGGCCTCCGGTATAAGGGCTCTTGGCATCGATCGCGCCGGCCAGCAGTTGAATGAAGGCGTCCAGCAGTTGTTTCTGTTTGGCTTGCAGGCGCTGGCTCTCAATGCTCACGGCCGCGGCGCCGGACACCGCCTGGAGAAACGCGATGCGGTCCGGGCGCAGTTTTTCCAGGTCGCTTTGTGTGCCGCTGTCGGTCAAAAGCAGGATCAGCAGGCCCACGGTTTCGTTGTGCCGATTGTGCAAGCGGATGCCGATCAGGTGCACCCGGGGGTATTCCAGCGCGAGCATCACCTTCTGCAAATCCCCCGCCTGTTCGAAACCCAGATTGGTCACGATATTGTCGGCGTTCGACAACTGCTGCAGCCACTGAGGACTCTGCGGATCCTGGAGTTCGTGTCCCTGAACTCCGAATGAGGGCAATGCTTGTGACGTGCCATTGATGACCAGGCCCTGGGGCTCCATGCGATCGCTGTCACGTTCGCGCAGGTAAATAAGACCGGCCTGGGCTTGCCCGATCTTCACGGTTTCAAACAGCACCCGCTGCAGCAACGGCGCAAAGCGGGTCTCCGCGCTCAAGCTATCGGTGATCTGGAAAAAACTGCCCAGAGTATCCTTCATCCGCGCCATCGACACGCTCAGTTGGTCAATTTCAAGCACCGGCGAACTGTGGCCGATCGGAAAGTCGAAATTGAAACTGCGCACCGCATCGGCTTCCTGCACCAGCGTGCGCAGGGGCTTGACCAGGACTCTGGAGGTCAACCATCCCACGGGCAGGCATAGCAGCAATGTCGCCAGAGTAATCAGCGCGCCTTGCCAGCGCATGCGGTAGGCATCGGCGAGCAATTCGTCCTCCGGCACCAGCAACGCCAGTTGCAGTCCCTGGGGGCCGCCCTCCGTCATGCTGCTGCGCGCCACAATCCATTGACGACCGGCGGCGTCCAGCCGATTGCTGGCAGGAGGATTGGAGAGCAGGGCGCCGAGGCCGGGGCTGAGGTCGGCAGCCTTGTTCAGGCGAGCGGTCTGGCCGTCAATGATCAGCTTGTCGCTGTCGGGGTAGGCGATGGCATTGCCCTGGGCATCGAACAGCACGATTTCGGTATGGGGCGTCACCACGTGTTTGGCCAGGGTGGCCGACAATTCGGCCAGGGTCAGGTCGGCACCCATCACCGCGTTTTCACCACTGCGCCGGGCCAAGGTAGTGCCGACGTTGCGGGTGGAGAAAAAAACGTAGGGATCAGTGGTGATCTGGTTCACGTCGCCGCGTGCGCTGGAGAACCAGGCACGAGTGCGGGGATCGAAGGTTTCGTCGGGGTTGTCCAGGCGGTTGATGAGTGTCAGGGATTGATCAAAAAACAGGGATTGGGAGCGGATCTGACCACTGCTGCTGTGCTCGATGCTCCAGACCTGAAACGCCGCTGAATCGGGGGCTTTCAGATCAGTTCTCAGAGATGCCGTCCGCAAGGGGCGGACCATGAAAAAATCACCATTGCCATAACCCAGGTACAACGATGCCAGGTTGGGGTTGTCGTTGAGCGACTGGCTAAAGGGCTGGAGCAACGCCAGGCGTTGCTCCAGATCCGGAGCGCGGGTCGCCGGGTAGTCCGCCAGCAGGCTCAGCAGATGGCGAATCGGTTCGTAGGTGCCTTGCAGGTCCAGGCGGACATCCTGCTCGATGCGGTTGAAGAGCTTTTCACTGCTGGAAAGAATGATCTGCGTGGTTTGCCCGTAGTTGAAAATGCCCAGCACCGCACCGGTCAGCAATAACAGAAAGGTGAACATCACACTGATATGGATGTGCAGCGGAAACCGGCGTTGATCCGGGCGCAGTGGGCTGGGCATTGCGGGTCTCTCCATGATGTTTAACACACTGCTCAGCGTCCAAGCATAGTTAAGGCTCCATCATTCTGCTTTTCTCGTTGTGGCCTATCTGTTGCTGCAGCGCCTGCTCCAATGCCAGCTCCAGTTCGACCATCGCCCGGTCCATGGCCTTGGTGCAATTGACGACTGCTTCAGGGGGGAGCACGTCATGACAGGCGTTTTCCAGCGCCTCGCAGCTGTCGATCAATCGGCAAGCCTGGACGATTCGCGCAGCACCCTTGATTTTGTGGGCCACCTCGATGAAAGCCTGCCGATCTTCCGTGGGGGACAACGCCAGCAACTCTTGCCGATCCAGACGGTTGCTGTTCAGCAGTTCGGACAACAGGCGCCGGTCCAGTGTCGGGCTGCCACCCGTCAGCAGATGCAGCCCTTCAAGACTGAAGGCCGGGGCGCGGACCGTTGGCGCAACGCCTTCAACCCATTGACTCAAGGCTGTCAGGCTCAGGGGTTTGAACAGGCAGTCGTCCATTCCGGCTTGTCTGCAGCGTTGTATTTCCTCCGGTTGTGCGTTGGCGGTGAAGCCCAGCACGGTACAAGGCCGGCTCTGCGTTTGCTGTTCATGTTGGCGAATGGAGCGAGCCAGTTCGTATCCATCCATGATCGGCATGTTGCAATCGACGATCACCAGATCGAACACGTTGTCCTTCCAGGCCTTCAACCCCGCTTCGCCATCCGGTGCGGCGCTGTAGCGATGCCCCAGGAACTCCAGTTGCTGACACATGAGCAAGCGATTGGCGGGATGGTCGTCGACCACCAGGACGTTCAGCACAGCCGAGGTCGGGTGAAGGGGCGGTTCAGCGGTTTTCAACACCCGCTCGGCTGGCAGTGTTGCAAGGTTCAGCGAGATCCTGACCTGAGTGCCGATACCAGCCTGGCTGCTCAACTGCAGGTTGCCGCCCATCATCTCGCACAGATTGCGGCTGATCACCAGACCAAGCCCCGCGCCGCCTCTCGTTGCCTGCGCGGAATGATCGGCCTGGGCGAAAGGCTCGAACAAACGCCGTTGGTCCTGTTCGCTGATCCCGACCCCACTGTCCTGAACCTGTAACTGCAACAGCACCCGGCCGGTTTCGTCGGTCGGATGCAGTTCGACCACAATCCGGACCTGACCCTGTTCGGTAAATTTGATGGCGTTGCTGACGAGGTTGGACAGCACCTGCTTGAAGCGCATTGGGTCCAGCAGGACATCGGAGGGTGGTTCTGCCGGGTTGAAGTCCAGCCGCAGGCGCAGATTTTTCTGGCGGGCCAGTCCGTCGAAAATCCGCACCACCGACGCCACGGTTTCTCTCAGGTTGACGCGTTCCGGGCTCAGGCTCAGGCGACCGGATTCAATTCGCGCAATATCAAGAATGTCCCCGATCAGGTTCAGCAGGTCTTTCGCCGAGTGGTAGGCCACGTCAATGGCCGGGCGATCCGGGTGGCTGTGATCGATACGCTTGAGGGTCAGTTCGAGCATGCCGATGATGGCGTTCATCGGCGTGCGGATTTCATGGCTCATGGTCGCCAGAAAGGTGCTTTTGGCACGGTTGGCTTCATCCGCACGCTCTTTCGCGGCACGCAGGTCGTCGAACAGTTGTCGGCGCTCGCTGATGTCGATCCAGCCGCCAATGATGCCTTGTACTTCACCGCTGGAGTCCCGGTAGGGAAGTATCCAGTGATAAATCGTCAGTGTGCGGCCACCGATATGCAATGGCCGATCGAGAATCAGCGGAGTTCCTTCGGCCACGACGCGTTGGTAATCCGCCTGGTATTCCTGGGCTTCAAATGAGTTGCTCAAGCTGCCCTGCATGACGTTTTTACCAATCACGTCTTCGCGTTTGGCGCAGAAGACCTCCAGATAACTGTCGTTACAGCTTTGCAGCAAGCCCTGGCGATCGCGCACGTAGATGGGATGAGGCGTGCCGTTGACCAGCGATCCCATGAACTCGAGTTGGTCGTTCAGGGCGAGCTCGGCGGCCAGGCGCTGATTGATCTGGCGACGCATGTAAGCGTTCCAGGTCATGGACATCAGCAGCAGCACGCCGACACCCAGAACGATCTGATAGAACACTCGGTGATAGTTGCGCCAGGTACTTTGCGAAGCAGACGAGTAGCCTCGCCAGCGGCTGTTGATAATGCCCAGCTCTTCCGGCGCGATGCTCAGCAGGGCCTTGTCGAGGATCGAACCCAGCTCTTTGGCGTCGCGCCCGGTCGCCAGGGAGAACGCGGCTTGCCGGGTACCGATGGTGGTGCTGATTTGAAGTGCGTGCTCGAAGATTCGCGATGAGATGAAATAGTTGGCAATCACCAAAGAGCTCACCGTCCCTTGCGCCTGACCCTCGGCGAGCAATTCCACGGCGCTGAAGGTGTCCGGCGTTTCGATCAGATGGATTCGCGGGAACTCGCGGCGCAGGTAGTCCGCCATAGGATTGCCTTGGGCGATAGCCAGGCGCTTGTCCGTGAGTTGCGTCAGATTTGACGGGCTGTCGGCAGCTTTGCGAGTGAGCAGTACAACGGAGTTTTCCAGATAAGGACGGCTGAAGTTCAGCATCGCTTCACGTTGGGTGCTGGGGAGCAGGGCGGCAATCAGGTCGGCCTGATGGCTGTTGACCTGCTCGATCATCTCGTCATCGTTACGGCTGCGATGGATCTCGAAGCGCAAACCGGTGCGCGATCTGATCAGTTCGAGCAAGTCGGCGGATACGCCCCGGAAGTTACCGTCGCTGTCGAAAAAGGTCAGCGGGGCCAACGCTTCGTTGACCACGACCCGCACGACGGGATGTTGCGCCAGCCAGCGTTGTTCACGGTCGCTGAGTTGCAGTTTCTGATCGGTGAGAAGAATGTCACTGCCCGCACTCCAGCGTTTGGCGATGTTTTCTCGCTCGCTGCCAGGGGTCGCTTTGAGGATGGCGTTGATGATCCCGAGCAGAGCCGGGTTGCCCTTGTGTACGGCGAAGCTGAAACCGTGGGCCTCGTGTTTACCAAAGTTGGCCATGCGGATGTTGTTTAGATACCCCTTGTTGATGATGTAATGGGTTGAAATGGTGTCGCCCAGAAAAACATCGGCCTGGTCGAAAGCCACCGCATTGATTGCATTCTGGTAGGAGGGGTAGGAAGTGATGATCGCTTTCGGGTACAGGGCTTTGACTTCGTCCAGCGGCAAGTAGTGATAAACCATGCTCAGGCGCAGTCCGGCGAGCCCGTCGCTCAGGGATCTGGTTTCGCCTTCCCGTGTCACCAGAACCGGTTGATCCACGGCATAGGGCAAGGACAGCACGATGTCCGCATTGCGGGCTTCAAAACCATTGGCGCTGCCGAGCATGTCGACCTCGCCTTTTTCCAGGGCTTTGATCGCGTCTCCCCGGGAAACGTAGCGCTGGACCTTGACTGGCAGGCCGGTGGCCTTGCCCAGGATGCCCGCGTAATCAGCAGTGAAACCTTCGTAGTCGCGGCCGCTGATGGTCAGGTCGAAAGGTGGGTAGTCGGGGGCAGAGGTGCCCAGAATCAGTTCACGCTTATTGTTAAGCCATTGTTGTTGCGATTTATCCAGTTGGACTTCCATGTGTCCGGTCATTGAGCGACTGAGCAGAGTGTACTGCTCGCTCGCCGTCGGTGCCGCGTGCGCTGAGGTGCTCAGACATAAACCCGCGACCAGCGGTATCAGATAATCCATTAAACGACTGGGCATCCTGTTTCTCACACTAACGCGTTGCGTTTTGCCATATCAATGAGTTCAACGAGTGATTTGGCCTTGAGTTTTTGCATGAGACGTTTTTTGTAAGTGCTGACAGTCTTGTTGCTCAGGAACATGCCCTTGGCAATTTCCTTGTTAGTGCGGCCTTGGGCAAAAAGTTGCAATACCATCAGCTCTCGGTCATTGACTGACTTGAACAGTTCAAGGTCGGAATATCGTTCATCGTCAGCACGGACAGGATTCAAGGCCTGGCTGGGGAAATAGTTGTAACCTGATAGTACCGCTTTAATTGCGCTCACCAGTTCACTAAGGTCTTCCTGTTTGCATACATACCCGGACGCGCCGGATTGCATGCAGCGAATACCGAAAAGTGTCGGGCACTGGGCTGTTAGAACCAGCGTTTTGAGGGGGGTACTCATTGCGTTGAAGCGGGAGAGAACTTCCAGCCCATCCAGTTTGGGGATGCTGATGTCAAGAATGACCAGGTCTGGCATGCATTCACGAACCATCTGCATGGCATCGACCCCATTATCAGTTTCGCCGACGACTTTGTAACCCTCATGTTCGAGCAACATTCGGACGGCAAGACGGATGACAGGGTGATCGTCGACAATAAAAACGGAGTTCATAATCAAATCCCATACGCGCTCAAATAAAGCGCGCACCTTAGCTCAGATAGTTGAGGGGGGGATCAACTGACAGGCCTGTAGTGGCAATATAAGATAATTCCTACATTCGAAGAAGAATCGGACTACGGATCAACTAGGTTTTGCATGAGGATCAGTCAAGGTGTTGTTTGTGCGTTTGGTGGGTCGGACAGATTGATTTGAAATGGATTAGATTGTTGTTTAAATGTTTTTTAGTGTGTCTTTGTTTGGGAACGTTTTTACAGTGAAATCAAGGTCAATAAGTTTCTAAGGTCTGATTGTTTCAGGGGTTTTATCAAATAGCCCAACAAGGGCAGCCCGTGTTCGACGGCTATTCTTTCAAGAGCGTCCAGTTCAATGGATGTCAGACTACTCAGCACAATGGCCTGTCTGATCATTCCCATTTGGCTGGTTGGCCCTGAGCTGGAAGGGGTGGTCTTCCACCAGCAAGATGCGCCAATCGTGTTCAGACATGGGTTTTTTCATGCTTCATCTGTCGAGCAGAGGGCGCGTGATTATTTCGCGATCGGACCGTTCATTCGATCAGTCGGCTCTGCACGATTCTGCTGACGCGCGGATTGAAACGAGAAATGCACGGAACGTCGATCAGCCGGTCAGGAGGCCCTGGCGCGGCTGAACGATGCACGGTTATCCGTGGCTTGAGCGACCGGTCATTTCCAGTGCCATTTGACTGGCATAGCTGTCGGTCATGCCGGCGATGAAGTCGATCATTCTCAGGAACGAGGTGTGTAAAGGACCATGAGGATCGGGCGCATTGTTGCCTAGCAGGTCGAGGATGCGCCGGCTCTTGAAGGACGGTGTTCGACCGTTGTGTTGTTCCAGTGCCGCGCCACAGAATGCGTTGAGGAGGATTTCGAGGGTGGTATAAGCGCCGATTTCGTGCAGCGTCTTGCGCTTGTCCTGGAAGATCTTTTTGCGCGCCATGTCTTTGGCATTCAAGACGCAGCGCTTGGCCGGACCATGCATGTGCTCCACCAGATCGCCGGGCAGCGTGCCGGCCAGCAGCGAGTCCTGTTGCTCGACGAAGGCCCGGGCGGCGGCATTGGTCAGGTGCTCGATGGCCTTGCCCCGCAGGATCGCCAGTTTACGCCGACGCGAATCCAGTGGGCCCAGTTGGCGATAGGTTTCCGGGAGATCATCACCCACCAGGTCGAGCAGCAAAGACTCGACTTCGGCGTACTCCAGCAGGTCCATTTCCAGGCCATCTTCCAGATCGATCAGCGCGTAACAGATATCGTCCGCAGCCTCCATCAGGTACACCAGTGGATGGCGTGCCCAGCGCTGTTCCTCCAATTGCGGCAAGCCGAGCTTAAGGGCGATCTGCTCCAGCAACGGCAGTTCGCTCTGATAGCAGCCGAACTTGTGCTTTTTGTAGCCCAATGAATCGGCGTGCTTTGCCGTCCACGGGTATTTCAGATAAGTGCCCAGCGTGGCGTAGGTCAGCCGGGTGCCGCCGTCGAATTGATGGTATTCGAGCTGGGTGAGCACCCGGAAGCCTTGGGCGTTGCCTTCGAAGTTCAGGAAGTCATTGCGTTCGACGTCGCTCATGGCGTCCAGCCAGCCACGGCCGGCGGCCTGCTGGAACCAGTGACGGATCGCGTCCTCGCCGGAATGCCCGAAGGGTGGGTTGCCGATGTCATGGGCCAGGCAAGCCGATTGCACCACCATCCCCAGGTCGCTCGGTTCGCACCAGTCGGGCAAGGCGCTGCGAATGGTCTCACCGACGCGCATGCCCAGCGATCGACCCACACAGCTGACTTCCAGCGAGTGGGTCAGGCGTGTGTGGATGTGATCGTTGCTGGTGACCGGGTGGACCTGAGTCTTGCGCCCGAGGCGGCGAAAGGCACCCGAGAAGATGATGCGATCGTGGTCTTTGTGAAAAGGGCTGCGGCCGAGTTCTTCCGGGCTGTGCAGAGGCTTTCCGAGGCGTTCGCGGGTAAGCAGGGTTTGCCAATCCAAGGCTGGACTCTCCGTCAGGTGACTGAGCCTCTAGCTTCCGGGTTCGTGCCTGCGCCTGCAAGCGGTACTAGAGCCCGGCGGCGTCGATGTCGATGAGCAGCAGTCGCTCGCCGTTGTCGAAAAATTGCCCGGCGGTGAGGCAATACTGATTGCTGGTGGCATCGCGGTAGGTCGTGGACAGTGTCAGGCGCCGCTCTTCCCAGCCCTCGGCCAGCAACTGATAGAAATAGGGTCGCCACGACCAGTTATGACCCAGGTAGCGGTTATCGGACTCCCAGCCGTTGTTGCGCCATTCCAGATTGGGCGTCAACTGGGTGCCGTGACGGTCGCATTGATAGAAGCGCAATAGCCATGGAAACGCCTGCAGCTGTGGCAGGGCGCTCAGCGGCGCACGGGCCAGGGCCCAGGCTTGCAGGATCGCCATCAATTCGCAGAGTTGCTGGCGCATGATCATCAGTCGACCGCGTTCGCCCAGTTTCTGCTGAACATAACGCTGGCGCAGTTGCGCGAAACGTTCGACAAAGGCGTCGGTGGCGAAGAAGTCCTCCTGCGCCCGGGCAAAGAGAAATCCTTGTACGTAACGCGAGCCGCACTCCAGGGCGAAATTGAGCTGATCTTCGGTTTCCACTCCTTCGGCAATGATCCAGCACCCGGTTTTCTCGGCCATTTGCGCCAGGGCTTTCACCACGTCGCTACTGGGGCCGCCCAATGCCGCGGCCTGGAACAGTCGCATATCGAGCTTGAGAATGTCCGGTTGCAGGGCCAGCACGCGATCAAGTTGCGAGTAACCGGCACCAAAATCATCGATGGCGATCCGTGCCCCGGCGTGTCGATAGCGTGCCACGACGTCGGCCAGGCGCTGGATGTCGCCCCCCAGTTCGGTGATCTCGAAGACGATGCGTTGTGGATCGACGTTGTGTCGGCTCAATTGCTTGAGGCTCGGTAGAGCCTGGTCCGGCCGTAAGCGGTTGATCCAGCGCGGTGATATGTTCAGGCTCAGAAACCAGTCCGATGGCGCTTCATGCAAACGGCTCAGCGCGTTATCGCGGATCTGCCGGTCAAGGCGACGAAGGGCGATGGCGGGTGTTCGCGGGTCGGCGAACAACGGCCCCACCGAAGCCAGTTGACCGTCGGCCTGTCGCAGTCGACCCAGCGCTTCCACACCCGCGATACGGCCCGTGGCGGTATCGATAAATGGCTGAAAGCAGGCGAGCGGTTGCCCGTCGATCACGAGGCCTCCTTAGTAAGGTCTTGTTTTTGGATTGAGCTGTTCGCCGGGTAGGCACACAGGATTGAACCTCTCGATAAAGAGGTTAATCCCGGTGGTGTTGCAAGAATGCAGCCAGATAGTGGCTATTCAGTCTTTGCGCGAAGAACCCTGCATGACCAATTTGATCAGGGGGCCCAGCGTTGTGCCCAGGCGAACCAGCCGGGTCAGGCTGCCGGTACCGCCGTTCTTGGCACCTTTACCGGTCAGAAAACCGAGCAGCGTCACGGCGGCCATGCCCCAGAGCGGGGCGTGCTTGATGCCGAAGCCATCGTGCAGGTTTTTCGTCATCCCGCGTACCCGCTGCAGGGGTTGCAGCAATTGCGCGGATTCGTGACGGATTTCCTGGCGATGCATTTCCATGCGCAGGCGTATCAGCGCCTTGCGCATTTCGGTGCGAGAGCTGTTATGGGGCAATTCAGGCAGGCTCATGGCAGCAGGCGCTCCCTATCGTTGGCCAATTCTTCCAGGGTGCCGTGGAAGGGTGAGGACTCATCGAAAATCGCTGCTTTCAGGCGCATGGCGCAGAAAACTGCAGCCAGGGTGTAGAACACACAGAGTCCGATGATCGCTGGCAGACGGTAAGTGTCCCAGAACAGAATCAGCACCAGCGTCGACAAGCCCACCAGCAACAGCAACGCAAAGACCAGCGCCAGGCCTGCAAACAGCAACAGGCTTACGGTGCGCGCTTTCTGTTCCTGCAACTCGATGCCGAACAGTTCGACATGGCTGTGCAACAGTCCAAGAAAAGCGGCACCCAGGCGCCGCGATGAAGAGCTTGTGCCCGTCGCGGACGAGCTGGATTCACCGATAGACATATCAGCGCCGAGTGGCCAGCAGGCCAATCAGAAAACCGACACCCGCCGCAATCCCGACCGATTGCCATGGATTGGTCTGCACGTAATCTTCGGCAGCGGTAACGGCAGCCTGGCCGCGTTCGCGCAGGGAGTCTTCGGTCAGCTTCAACGTTTCGCGGGCACGCAGCAGGCTGTCGTGGATCTGGGCGCGCAGCTCATCGGCCTGATCGCCAGCCAGGGTTGCGGTGTGTTCCAGCAACCGCTCGGTGTCGTTGACCAGAGTCTGAAAGTCGTTCATCAGGATATCTTGAGCAGTCTTTGCTTTGATGCGGGCCATTGGTGATCTCCGTAATTGGCTTCTGAAGCGTTCGAGTATGAGCGTTATGTGAAGGTTCAGTACAAATGACTGGTACAACTTTTGCTATGTCATGGTGCATCAGCCCGCGCCGTTGCGCTGTTGCCGGGCATGATTTCAGGAAAACCCTGATTCAAACAATTAAAACTCGCGTCTAGGTTTCAGCCTTGTGCGCCAAAGCGGTTCATGGGGATCAATGCCTTGATCCTGCGAGCCGCAACTTGGTGCACAAATTCCCTGCGCGAACCGCTTTGGTGCCTTTTAGCCTTCAGGTCTGCCAACCCATGGAAAATCTGCAAAGCGCTGTGGACAGTCTGGTCCATAGCTCCAATACGTTGTTCATTCTTATCGGTGCGGTCATGGTTCTGGCCATGCACGCCGGTTTTGCCTTTCTTGAAGTCGGCACAGTTCGACAAAAGAATCAGGTCAACGCCTTGTCGAAGATCCTCAGCGACTTCGCCATTTCGACCCTGGCCTACTTCTTTATAGGCTATTGGATTTCCTACGGGGTCACCTTCATGCAACCAGCGGCGGTGATCAACGCGGATCATGGCTACGGGCTGGTTAAGTTTTTCTTTCTGCTGACCTTCGCGGCGGCGATTCCGGCGATCATTTCCGGAGGCATTGCCGAGCGCGCCAGATTCGTTCCGCAGTTGTGTGCGACGGCGCTGATCGTGGCGTTCATCTACCCGTTCTTTGAAGGCATGATCTGGAACGGCAACTTCGGGCTGCAAGCCTGGTTGCTGGAACAATTTGGCGCCAGCTTCCATGACTTCGCGGGCTCGGTCGTGGTCCACGCCATGGGCGGATGGCTGGCCCTCGCGGCGGTGTTGTTGCTCGGCCCCAGGCAAGGGCGTTATCGCGAAGGGCGGCTGGTGGCGTTCGCACCGTCGAGCATTCCCTTCCTGGCATTGGGTTCGTGGATCCTGATCGTCGGTTGGTTTGGCTTCAACGTCATGAGCGCCCAAACGCTGCAAGGCGTCAGCGGATTGGTCGCGGTGAACTCGCTGATGGCCATGGTCGGCGGCACCGTGGCGGCACTGATCGTCGGACGCAACGACCCGGGGTTTCTGCATAACGGTCCACTGGCCGGGTTGGTGGCGATCTGCGCAGGTTCCGACCTGATGCACCCGGTGGGCGCGCTGGTCACCGGTGTGATCGCCGGGACCCTGTTCGTCTGGTGCTTCACCGCGGCTCAAGTCAAATGGCGCATCGACGATGTGCTGGGTGTCTGGCCGTTGCATGGTTTGTGTGGTGTCTGGGGAGGACTCGCCTGCGGCATCTTCGGTCAGAGTGCATTGGGTGGTCTGGGTGGGGTGAGCCTGATCAGCCAGTTGATCGGCACCTCGTTGGGTGTGATCGTCGCGTTGCTCGGTGGTTTTGTGGTGTACGGCGGGATCAAGGCGTTGCATGGTCTGCGCCTGAGCCAGGAAGAGGAGTATTACGGTGCGGACTTGTCGGTGCACAAGATCGGCGCCGTGAGCCAGGACTGATTCACTTTTCTTCATCGTCGCTCCCGGGATAAAAACCGTGCAGCAGACGATAACGATCATGCCGTATCTGGTCGGCCCGCTCCTGTACCTGATGCGCGGGTAACCCCAGCATGATCAGGGCGTGGGAGGCGAGCATCAGGCTCGATTCCAACAGCTCGGGCACGACTTCGCTGGCGCCGGCCGCTTTCAACTCGGTCAGTTGGCTGTCGTCTCGAGTGCGTACCAGGATCGGAATCTTCGAGTTCAATCGGCGCGCTTCCTGGAGAATCAGCAGCGCGATGTCGGTCTGGTCCACGGCAATCACCAGCAGCCTGGCCCGCGCCAGCCCGACCGCGAGCAGCAATTCACCGCGCCGCGAGTCGCCGTAATGCACACAGGTTTCATCCACGGCAGCTTCCTGGACACGCACCGGATCGGTGTCCAGCGCAAGGTAAGGTTGGCGCGCGTTGCGCAATGCGCGGCCGATCGACTGACCCACGCGACCGTAACCACAGATCACAACGTGGTTGTGCAAGTCGGCGTTAAGCGCGCTGATTTCTGCCAGTTTTGCTTCTTCGTTGGGCTTGCGATGCAGGCGTGTCGCAATGTGGGGGGCGGCGCGCAGCAACAACGGTGTCACCAGCATCGAGCAGAATGTCGCGGCCAGCAGAAGACCTCCGAAGTCGGCGGGCATCAGTTTGTTTTGCTGCATCTGCGCCATCAAGGCAAAGCAGAACTCGCCACCCTGAGCCAATGCAAGGCCGCTGCGCCAGGCGGTTTCGCCGTCGCTGCCGCGCCATTTGACCAGCAGCGCGACCACTGTGCCCTTGATGAGCAGTAACCCAAGCGTCAGGCCGAGAACCATAAGGCCGTGGCTGACAAACAGCTGCAAGTCGATCAGCATGCCGATGCTGACGAAAAACAACCCGAGCAAGATGTCGCGGAACGGCCGGATGTCCGCCTCGATCTGGTGCCGATAGTGGCTTTCCCCCAGCAGCATGCCGGCGAGAAATGCACCCAGGGCAGGGGAGAGACCGAGCAGGTGAGTCAGCCACGCGGTCAGCAAAACGATGACCAGCGCCAGCAGCACGAACAGCTCCGGGGAGCGGGCGGCGGCAACTTCATGGAACAGGCGGGGCAACAACCATCGACTGGCCAGCAACAAACCACCGAACAGCACCAAGGTCTTGCCCAGCGTCAACGGCAATGCCCAATACCAGGCTTGATCGCTGTTGCCGGCGAACACCGGCACCAGGGTCAGCAACAGCACCGCCACCACATCCTGGAACAGCAACACGGCGATGGCATTCTGGCCGTGACTGCTGAATATCTCGCCGAGGCTGCTCAGCTCCTTGCTGACTATGGCCGTAGAAGACAGCGACAGACCGGCACCGAGTAACAACGCAGGCGTCGTCGGCATGCCGAACAGCATCAGCAATGCCCCCATCAAAATCCCGGACACCAACACTTGCAGGCTACCAAGGCCGAACACCACCCGACGCAGCTCGATCATCTTCGACAGGGAAAACTCCAGCCCAAGGGAGAACAGCAGAAACACCACGCCCAACTCGGCCAGGTCTGGCAACTCTTCGCTTTCATTCACCCAGTTGAACGCCGTCGGCCCGATCATCAGCCCTACGCACAGGTAGCCCAGCACCGGAGGCAAACGCAGGCGCTGGAACAATGCAATCACCACCAGGGAGGAGGCGAGAATGATCAAGAGGTTGGCGAACACGAAAAACTCCGGTGAGGGGCTGGCTACTCAAGCGTAGAAGTAAAAAAAACCTGAGCATCACGTAATTGGCCGCTGGAGCGACTGATATGCGTCAGGGTTTTACCGCCGCCCATTGCGATTTGTGCTCAAGGGCAGAAAATTCACTGGCTCGACGGCTTTTCGGAGCAAGCCTAGAATAGGTTCTTAATTTTTTAGGTTGAGCGCTCATGCTTCCTGAATGTCAGTTGTTCGGCACCCTTGGGTGCCACCTCTGTGAAGTGGCCGAAGCCATGCTGATGGAGTTTGTCGAACGTGGTCTGCTGGTGGAGCTGGTAGATATCGCTGAAGATGAAACATGGTTCGAAGCTTACAGCCTGCGTATCCCGGTGCTACGGCGGGTCGATACCGGCGCTGAACTGGGCTGGCCATTCAATGCCGACGAGGTGGTGGCGTTCCTGCGTTAAGCGGTTTTGTGGTTGGCGATGTCCCGTTTGTCGAACTTTGCGAATGATCCCCTTGGCTTAACCGATGCTCTTCGGATACTGTATGCGCATACAGTTATTCGTAATATTGCCGTTCGCCCCTGGTTTTCAGGTTCGAGCAGGCAGTATCGGGCGTGAGAGGGGAAGATCGTGGTCAATGTCGAACAATTGAAAAACAGCGTGAACCGGATGTCGGTTGATGTTGTGCGCGAGGCGGTCCTCGAATTGCGTCTGGATGGTCTGGTCACGGAAGGAAAAACTCCCTTCAACAAACTGCACTTCAACACCTGCTTTGCCGAAATCGAAGCATTGTTCCAGCGCGCGGGTTATCACCGCCAGCTCGATGTCGTGGGTTATCAGGGCTTGTTGTACGCGCTTTATGATCCAGGCCGCTGGGAAGCGGTCGATGTGCTGCGCTGGCTCAAGGAGTTCACCGAAGCGGCGGCGCGCAAGCAGATACCGGCGTGAGGATTCTCTTCTAGGTTCGTTCCGGCCACTGTTGGATAATGCTGGCCTGTATTGATGGTCAGAGCGTTTGTATGTCCACTTCATCTTTTTCTGCTTCGCACAACCAGGCCAGCACGCTCTATTTGCCGCCGGGTCCGTGGCAGACCGTGCTCGATTGCCTGTGCGACCACTTCAGCGCTATTGGTCGTGAACAATGGCTGGACAGGATTGCTCGTGGTCGCGTGCTTGACGGGCACGGTCAACCGATCGCTCTGGATCTGCGTTACAAGGAAGGCCTGCGGATTCATTACTTTCGTGAGGTGCCGGACGAAAAACCGATCCCGGTGGTCGAGTCGATCCTGTATGCCGACGAGCATCTGGTGGTGGCGGACAAGCCGCATTTTCTGCCAGTGACGCCTGCCGGGGAATACGTGGAGCAGACGTTGTTGCGGCGGCTGATCCGTCGCCTGGATAACCCGAATCTTGTGCCTTTGCATCGCATTGACCGGCACACGGCGGGACTGGTGTTGTTTTCAGCGAACCCTGAGAGTCGCTCGGTTTACCAGTCATTGTTTCCTACACGGAATATCGAAAAACGCTACGAAGCAATCGCCCGCGCATTGCCTGAACTCACCTTTCCACTGGTTCATAAAAGTCGGCTGGTCGATGGCGAGCCATTCTTTCGCATGCAGGAAGGTCCGGGTACCAGCAACACCGAGACGGCAGTTGAGGTTCGTGAGAAGAACGGCGATCTCTGGCGTTATGGACTTTATCCAGTGACCGGCAAGAAACATCAGTTGCGGGTGCACATGACTGCTTTGGGCGCCAGTATCTGCAACGACCCGTTCTACCCGCAGGTGCTCAAGGATGTCGAGGACGACTATGCCAATCCCTTGAAGCTGCTGGCTCAGGGTTTGCGGTTTGTCGACCCGGTCACAGGCCAACCACGTGAATTCGAGAGCACCATCACCCTGCAATGGTGATCACAGTGCATCAGGCACGAAAAAGCCCGCATCAAGCGGGCTTTTCTGTATCCGGTGGTGCCGTAACGATTACAACTCTTTAACGGTACGAACCTGATCCTTGTTGATGCGGGTGTGTTTGCCATCAAGCTGTTCGAACTCGTAGAAACCCGATTCGTCATCGTATTTTGGCGCGTCGACGGCCTGGATTTCGCGACCGTCATTCAAGGTGATCACTGTAGGCGATGCGCAACCGGCGAGGGTTGCAAGGCCCAGTGCGAGCATGAGAGTGGCGAGGGTCCGTTGAGTCATGAGTGTGTCTCCGAATATGAATTCTTTTGGTTACTGAGCTTGAGACGTATGCAACGCGCGCAAGTTCCTTCTCGTGTCAGTCTGACACAGTGTTGTGTGCACTTAACAGCTCCGGCGTGTTGAGGTTGGCCAGGCGAGGATCGTTATCGGGGCATTGCAGGGCGGTAGCGCCCAATTTGCGCATGAGGCGTCCCGGACTGCGTTCGCCCTCATTCCAGGCTCTTTCAAACGCTGCCGAAAGCGCCACCGGGATGATGCACAGCAACGGCTCCCAGTGTTCGTTATGGCGCAGCATCAGCGGTTTGTCCGGATGCTGGCGGGCGGTTTCGCGCATGCTCTGGAGCAGGGCCGCATCGATGCGCGGCACATCGCACGGCAACACCAGCAGACAGGCGTGGCGGGCGGCCCTGAGGCCGGCGCGAATACCGGCCAAGGGTCCCGGGAAGTCGCCTTCATCGTCATGGACCAACTGGTCGGCAAAAGGCGCATATTTTTCCAGGTTCCTGTTGCAGGAGATGATCAGATCATCACTCAGCGCGCGGGTCTTGCGATGCAGGTGCGCGATCAGTGGCTCGCCATGCCATTCCAGCAAACCCTTGTCCTGGCCGCCCATGCGTTGGCCTCGACCACCGGCCAGGAGCAGAATGGAGCAGGGCGGCAAATGTGTACTCAAGGTCATGGCACGTCTCCATGGGGGCGGCGAAAAAACGGGGCGCTGTGATATAACACCGGGCTGTTTATCCTACAACTGGACGAGCCTATGAAAGCCAAGGCTGAAGTACCTTTCGCGCCGCTCAACATCGCGGTGTTGACGGTCAGCGATACCCGCACCCTGGAAACCGATACGTCAGGGCAGCTTTTCGTCGACCGCTTGAGCGCTGCCGGCCATCACCTGGCCGCTCGGGTTTTGCTTAAAGATGATCTCTACAAAATTCGCGCGCAAGTCGCCAACTGGATTGCCGAGGATGTCGTGCAGGTGGTGTTGATCACCGGCGGTACCGGGTTCACGGGGCGCGACAGCACACCGGAAGCGGTGAGCTGTCTGCTTGACAAGCAAGTCGACGGTTTCGGCGAGTTGTTCCGGCAGATTTCGGTCGCGGACATTGGCACTTCGACTGTTCAGTCCCGGGCCCTGGCGGGTTTGGCCAATGGCACGCTGGTCTGCTGTTTGCCGGGTTCGACCAATGCTGTGCGCACTGGCTGGGATGGCATTCTCGCCGAACAGCTGGATTCGCGGCACCGTCCCTGCAATTTCGTCGCTCACCTTAAACAGGCGGCACCTTGTGAATCCCGTGGGTAAGCCCGGCAAAGCCGGTAGCTTGATGGCGGTCGAAGTCGCGCTGGCGCGTTTGCTGGAAATGGCTGAGGCATCAACGATAGGTGAGCGTGAGCGCTTGCCGTTGGCACAGGTTGAAGGTCGCGTACTGGCCGATGACCTGGTCTCGACGCTTGATCTGCCGCCCTGGCCGAACAGTGCCATGGACGGCTATGCCTTGCGCGTCGCTGACTGGACGGGCGAACCCTTAATGGTCAGTCAGAAGATTTTCGCCGGCCAGGCACCCGAACCATTGAAGCCAGGTACCTGCGCCCGAATCTTTACCGGTGCGCCTGTACCGGCAGGTGCCGATTGCGTCGAGATGCAGGAGAACGCCGAGGTTCAGGCGGACGAGCGCGTCCGTTTTATCGAGGCAATGGCCCCGGGTCAAAATATTCGCCCGCAAGGCCAGGAAACTACCGTTGGCGAACTTGTTTTGCCGGCGGGCACCCGTCTGGGACCTATCGAGCAGGGCCTGGCGGCGTCGCTGGGATGTGCTGAGCTGAACGTGGTTCGCAAGGTTCGTGTCGCAGTCCTGTCAACCGGAGATGAATTGATAGAGCCGGGCCAGCCCCTCGGGCCGGGACAGATTTACAACAGTAATCGCGTGTTGCTGTGCAGTTGGTTGCAGCGCTTGGGCTGTGAAGTGATCGATGCCGGAATTCTTCCCGATGATTTAGCGGCCACTCGCGCCCGCCTTGGGGAATTGAAGGATGTCGATTTGATCCTTTCTACCGGCGGCGTGTCGGTGGGAGAAGCCGATTTTCTGGGCATTGCCTTGCGCGAAGAGGGCGAGTTGACCCTGTGGAAACTCGCCATCAAACCAGGCAAGCCGCTGACGTTCGGTCATTTTCGCGGCGTCCCCGTGATTGGTTTGCCCGGCAACCCTGCGTCGACGCTGGTTACATTTGCCTTGTTGGCCAGGCCCTATCTTTTGCGCCGCCAGGGTGTGAAAGAGGTCGAGCCATTAAAGTTTCAGGTGCCTGCAGGATTCGACTGGCCAAAGGCTGGTAATCGCCGAGAGTATTTGCGTGGACGCCTGGAGAATGGTCGGGCAATCATCTACAAGAATCAGAGCTCCGGGGTGCTCCGCAGTGCCGCTTGGGCTGATGGTCTGGTTGAAGTACTGGAAGACCGCACGTTGATCGAAGGCGATGACGTGAACTTCATTCCGCTGAGCGAAGTCCTGAGCTGATTCTGGCGAAAGTCTTGCCACGCAAGCCCGGTAGATCGTGCCGGAGCTTGCGTGTATGGCTAGCGTTTAACGAACCAGAAGTGACACGACCTGATCAAAGCGGCTGTTGGCGACCCAGCCCAGCAGCCCCAGGACCACGGCTGTTCCACCCGCAGAATAGGCCAGCCTGTGTTTGATGGATTTAACATCGCCACGGACCTCTTCCATGTCTCTTCGGATGTATTTGAGGTGTGTCTCGAGTTCAATGACGCGAGGTTCCATATCAACTCCTCCGGCGGATTTTGCGCTGTTATTGAATTCAGCCTGATGATTGGCGCGATTGCCTGCCGATGGCGCGACCTGACTGATCGGCAACCTGATGTCATGGCTTTGCATGGGCTGAAACGCTCCTTGCCTTCAAGCCCTTTGGATGGCCGACACTGGTGTTGATTGCGCTTTGTGTGGCCCTTGAAGAAGGTCTACTCATGGTTTTCACATCCCTGTGTATTGAATGTTGATGACTGATGCCGCGGACCTCAAGGTGTACCAATCGCCAAGGTTGGTCAATTGAGCCGATTCCGCACATGTTGTAAGAAAATTTCCCGCGCTGTAGGACCACAAGGCTGTACGGCTCAAAAAAATTCAAATCCTTGCGACTTTTATAGGCGGTGGTGAGGTCAACATCTCTCATACGGAGTCCAAACATGGGAGCGGCAATAATGAGTGAGCGCAAAGCGCTGTTGATTCTGCATGGCAAGCAGGCGCTCAACGAGGAGGTCCGTGCGGCCGTCGACGTTAAACGCCAGCAGGGCTGGGAGTTGGCCGTCCGACTGACCTGGGAGGCGGGTGACGCGCAGCGGCTGGTGGAAGAAGCCTTGAGCGCGGGCTATACGCAACTGATTGCCGGCGGCGGTGATGGCACCTTGCGTGATATCGCCGAGGCCATGGCAGCGCATTCGACGCAGGCCAGTCTGGTGCTGATGCCGCTGGGCACCGCGAACGATTTTGCGCGTGCCGCCGGTGTGCCGCTCGAACCCGCTCTGGCGCTGGACCTTCTGGAGGTTGCACCGCAAGCGATCGATCTGGGCGAGGTGGGCGGTCAAGTCTTTCTGAACATGGCCACCGGCGGCTTTGGCAGTCAGGTCACGGCGAATACCTCGGAAGACTTGAAGAAAGTCCTCGGGGGCGCGGCGTATCTGTTCACCGGGTTGTCGCGCTTCAGCGAACTGCATGCTGCCTACGGCGAGTTGCAGGGGCCGGACTTTCATTGGAGTGGTGAGCTTTTGGCGTTGGGTATCGGCAATGGCCGGCAGGCTGGCGGTGGTCATGTACTGTGCCCGGAGGCGCTGGCTGACGATGGGCTGCTGGATATCAGCATTTTGCCGGCGCCGCAGGAAGTGGTCGGTACGTTGAAAACGCTGCTGGCCGATGGCTTCGGCATCGACAACATGTTTGTGCGAGCTCGCCTGCCATGGGTCGAGATCAAAGTTGCGGAAGGCCTCTACATCAATCTGGATGGCGAACCTATCGAGGGCGAGAGCCTGCGATTCTCGGCGCGTCCAGCGGCATTGCGCGTGCATTTGCCGCAGAATTCGCCTCTGCTGAGCGCTTCGAAAACGGTCAGTCGTCGAGGCTGATGATTTGCTCGCGCACGGCAAACAGCACCAGGCCGGCTACGTCGTAGATCTGCAGGCGCTTCATGATCTGCGAGCGGTGGGTTTCAACGGTTTTGATGCTGAGGCCCAGGCCATTGGCGATTTCCCGGGTGGATTTGCCCCGAACAATCAGTCGCAGGATTTCCAGCTGGCGGGCCGTCAGGTTGTGTGAGTCCGCAGCCTCGGGTTGATGCTTCTGGTTACGAATCAGTGCCTGGTTGATGACTGTGTGGGCAATGGCCGGGCTCAGGTAACGCTCGTTGTTGCGCAAGGCATCCAGGGCATGTTCCAGCTCGGTGGCCGTGGTGTCTTTGAGCAAATAGCCATGGGCACCGGACTCAAGCGCCTGCATGATCAGGGCCGGGTCGGTGTGCATCGACAGGATCAACACCTTGCTTTGCGGGCGGACCTGCTTGAGTCGCTGCAAGGCTTCAAGGCCGCCGGTCTGCTTCATGGAGATATCCAGCAGAACGATGTCAGGGGACAGCTTCTCGACCATCTCGAGTAGCTGCGAGCCGTCATTGGCCTCACCAATGACCGCGTAGCCGGGAATATCCAGCACCAGAGCGCGCACGCCTGCCCTGATAAGCGAGTGGTCATCCACCAGAAGTAAGTTACAAGTCAATGCATAACCTTATTCGTACTGGCCCGTTCGAGCGCACGGGGCGCCCAGGGAAAGAGTGCTTCGATTTGAGTGCCTTTGCCCGGCTCGCTGGTCACGACCAGGGTACCGCCCAGTTGATCGATCCGTTCCACCATCCCGGCCATCCCGCGTTGCCCCTCGCGACCGGGGTCTGCGGCTGGTGCGAACCCCAGGCCGTCGTCGCTGATCAGCAGCGCCAAACCCTGGGGCATGCGTTGCAGGCGGATCAGCAGGTTATTCGCTTTGGCATGGCGAAGAATATTGGTCACCGCTTCCTGGGTGATTCGAAAGGCGGCCACCGCCATTTCTTCCGGTATGCCGGTCAGGCGTTGATGGCATTCCAGGCTCCAGTGAATTGAAGTATTGGCCAGGGTCTTGAGCAAATGCGCACGCAGGCTGGCTTCAAGTCCGAGGCTGGCCAACTGCCTGGGATTGAGAATGGCCGAGACATCGCGAACCTTGGCAAGGGTTTCGTCCAGTGTGTCGCAGAGCACCGTGCACTGGCCTTGCATGTCTTCAGGCATCCGGCGTTTGAGCCATTCACTTTGAAGTTTTGCCGCGGTCAGCAACTGGCCGATGTCGTCATGTAGTTCCCTGCTGAGACGATGACGTTCATTTTCCTGGACCTCAAGTAGACGATCGGCTAGTTCTTGTGGCTGAAATTTTATTGATTTGCTCGACAGGAAATGTTGTACCCAGACGCAGCCAAGTGCCGCCATGTTCAGTACCAGCAGACTCATCGGCACTGAAGCAGACAAGCTGAAAACCAGCAGGCTGCCGAGTGCCGAGGCGGTGCACAGCAAAAGCGTTAACCGCCGCGCATTTTTTTGGGAGGGGAGCCGTGGGGTGAATGACTTGAGGCTGGCGTACATAGCGGATGGAGCCAATGGATGTTCGCTGCGGGCAGACCGGCCATCGTGGATGACGGGTCTCTGTCTGAAATCTGTAGTGACTCGTCTCTAGCCGTGCAATCCAGGGCGGGGGCTGACAGCACCTTCAAATTCGGCCTGCACTCGTCTGGAGTCACTTTGACATTAGAATGGCGTCAACTAATGGTCGGCATAATACCATTTAAGCTACCGTTGGTCGCGTTCGGTATATATGTCTATTCAGTCAGGAATTAGGGGTTTAGGACGATAGTTCCATAATGGAAAAAGTTTAACGGAGGGAATAGTTATTTGCATCGAGCTGTCGTTGACATGAGCACACTCCAATTAATGAGCGGCATCATGACAATGATAATACGCAATAAGGCTTGGTTATCTGGCGGATTAAGCCTGCCGCTCCGAATAGGAAACAAGCGTGAAGGGTTTGGAATTAACCGGAGGCTGGAAATGACTTTGTCCGACCTGAAACGCAAAGGCTTCAATCAGGGAAGTCTGTTCACTTTCATCCAGGCTGAGTTGGCCGGTGGTCTGATCGATGAGTTCGAGTTGCCAGGCCATCAACGTAAAGCAGTCCTTCAACGCACACAGGGCCTGGTCGTGCAGTTGCATGTGGCCTTGGGCGTGGTTCAACAAGCCATGGATGTGCAGCGAAAATTCAGAAACCGCCTCCAGGGCCAGGGCATCCGCCTTACTCGCTAATTTGAGCAGGCTGCTGAGCATGCAATCGATTGCGTCTTTGTCATTGCTGATCAACTGCAGATGGCTAAGGCACTCTTCCGATTTGGCCAGGAGTGTTTCAGCCTCGACGAGGAACTCCGGAAAGCGCTGAGCCCACTGTTTAGTGTCGTTCGGCATGGTTATCTCCACAACGTCATGTCAAATGAGGGGATGTCGTGTGTGTCGACGAAGACGTCCAGCGTCCCGACGCTGCCGTGCCGGCATGAGATCGCGCTCCGGCTGGCCTGGGCGCAGGCTGGGGAACTCGAGAGGGTGGATGGCCACTTACCTGCGATCGCACACAAAAGCCTGACTCCGTTCATGCAATGAGAATGGCGTCACATTAATGGCTATTGGATATTGCGAATATCAGGTTGGGCCTGATTGTTACTAGGGGAATCCCTTACACAGGGGAACCTAACGTGCAAACCGAGGTCGCGCCGCAGGGGATGAAGCAGATGAAATCGCTGCGCCAGTAAAGCATGATGTTAATGTGACATCAATGCCCGATCATGGCATTTTGTCTCAGGGTCAAGGTCTGGCCAAAACTGCCGATAACCCTCTTTAGTGAATTCATCAGAACAAGCCCAGGAGTCATTAATGGCCGGCATTCTCGACACGGTAGACCAACGCACACAACTGGTGGGTGAGAATCGCCTGGAAATTCTCATGTTCCGGCTGGCCGGTCGGCAATTGTTCGCGATCAACGTTTTTAAAGTGCAGGAAGTGTTGCAACTGCCGAAGCTGACCCTAATGCCCCAGCGCCATCCGTTTGTCTGCGGCGTGGTCAACTTGCGTGGGCAGACGTTGCCGGTGATTGACCTGTCCCAGGCCATCGGCATGCGTCCGCTGGTGCCTGGCCCTACCAGTACGATCATCGTCACCGAGTACAACCGTTCAGTGCAGGCGTTCCTGGTTGGCGGCGTAGACCGCATCGTCAACATGAACTGGGAAGCCATTCTGCCGCCGCCGGCCAGCGCCGGCCGCCAGCATTACCTGACCGCCATCAGCAAGGTCGACGATCAGTTGGTGGAAATCATCGACGTCGAAAAAGTCCTGGCCGAAATCGTGCCGTACAACGCCAAGGTCTCGCGCGAGAAACTCGACGACCCGGTGCTGGAGCGCGCCCGTGGTCGTGAAGTGCTGTTGGTGGATGACTCCAACGTTGCCCTGTCGCAACTGCGCGACACCCTGGGCCAGTTGGGCGTGAAGATGCACATCGCCAGCGACGGCTTGAAGGCGCTGAACATGCTCAAGGCCTGGGCCGATACGGGCGTGTCGATGACCGACAAACTGCTGATGGTCTTTACCGACGCCGAAATGCCGGAAATGGACGGCTATCGCCTGACCACCGAAATCCGCAACGACCCGCGCTTGCGTGGCCTGTACGTGGTGCTGCATACGTCGCTGTCAGGCAGTTTCAACGACTCTATGGTCAAGAAGGTCGGCTGCGACAATTTCCTCTCCAAGTTCCAGCCGGACAAACTCGTCGACGTAGTGCGTCAGCGCCTGATGCTCGACGAAGTGCCGGCCTGACACGATTTAGGCTGCACACGATCAACCTGTAGCGAGCCTGCTCGCGAAGAGGCCATCACTGTCAACATTGATATTGGCTGATACATCGCCTTCGCGAACAGGCCCGCCCCCACAAGGTAAACAGAGATCGGTTTTCTGTCTTTGATTCGGCGACCAAGCTCGTATAGGGTGGCATTTTTTGCCCACCAGGGAGCTGGCCATGTTGCGTCTGAGCGCGCTTTACCGTTATCCGTTGAAATCCGGCAAGGCCGAGGCCCTGGAGCAGATTTGTCTCGACAAACTGGGGCTGGACGGTGACCGACGCTGGATGCTCGTGGACGAGGCCAATGGGCGCTTCCTGACCCAGCGCACGGTGGGGAAGATGAGCCAGCTGTCGGCGTTATGGAATGCTGACGGCGGCTTGACCCTCAGTGCACCCGGGCGTCCGGCAATCGATATTGCCTTGCCGGGTAGCGGCGCTGAACTACGGGGCGTAACGATCTTCAAAGACAGCCTGCGCGTGCCCGATGCCGGCGATGAAGCCGGCGCCTGGGTCAGTGAGTTCATTGGAAAGCCGACGCGCCTGGTGCAAATTCCTCTGGATCGCGCGCGCACCACACAAGCGGGCTATGGCCGGAATGACGATCAAGTGGCGTTCGCCGATGGCTTCCCGTTGTTGCTGATCGGGCAGGCGTCCCTGGAAGATCTCTCGAAAAATGTCGGGCGCCCGCTGGAAATGCTGCGCTTTCGACCAAACCTGGTGATCGAGGGCAGCGAGGCGTTTGCCGAGGACAACTGGAAGCGTATTCGCATCGGGGATGTTGAGTTTCGCGTGGTCAAGCCCTGTTCGCGCTGCATCCTGACCACCATCGACCCGCAAACCGGTGAGCGCAGCAGTGATCGCGAGCCTCTGGCCACGTTGCAGAAATACCGTTCCCAGGCGGACGGTGCAATGTTCGGGCAGAACCTGGTCAACGACAGCAATGGCCAACTTGAAGTCGGCATGCCAGTGACGATCCTGGAATAAACACACGAAATAAAAAATGCCCGGGTCCCAAGGGCCCCGGGCATTTTTTTGTCGCTGTGAAAACCCGGGGGTTTAGCCGCGGTATTCGCACAGGTAAGCGGTGTCGACGGCCACTTTCAGCTGGAATTTGCTGTTGGCAGGCACGTTGAACTGGCTGCCGGCGGCGAAGGTTTCCCAATCGGTGCTGTCAGGCAGTTTGACGGTGAGGGCGCCGGTCACCACGTGCATGATTTCACGCTGGCTGGTGCCGAATTCGTATTCGCCCGGAGCCATGACGCCGATGGTCGCAGGACCTTCAGCGGTGCCAAAGGCGATCGACTTGACGGTGCCGTCGAAGTACTCGTTGACTTTAAACATGGGCGATTCCTCGAAAAGGGCTAAAAAGGGCCGGCCAGTATGCACAAGGCCATGAACGCCGTCACCTCTCTGGCGGGAGAACCTGTGGCAACAGGCGCGCCGTATTGCGCGCATCTTCCAGCGCCCGATGCTGTTGGCCATTGAACTGCATGCCCGCCAGTTGCAGCGCGCCGTTGAGCCCCAGCGGGCGTTCCAGGCGCCGGGCCTTGGCAAAGCGCTGTTTGAGATTCATGTGCGGCACTTTCTCAAGCACGCTGCACAAATGCAGTCGCTGCCATTCCTGAAGCAGTTGCTTGCGGTCGTAATCGCCCCAACTGGCCCAGCCCTCCAGCTCCGATTGATGGCGCACGAGCCATTGCTCGAATGACGGCCAGACCTCACTCAGCGTCTGCGCTGCGTCGACGTTGGCCTGAGTGATGTGCGTCAGCTCCCGGCAAAACGGCGTCAGCAAAGGCCGACGCAGTGGCCGAACGAAGCACTGGAAACAATCCACCTCGCGCCCTTTTCGGTCCACCAGGGTGGCTCCGATTTCGATGATTTCCATTTCCGTAACTGGCCAGCCACCGTCATCGGTGGTGGCTTCCAGATCGATCACCAGCCAGTGAGGCATCGCAGGGTTCCTGGTATCCGCGTCCTGATAGGGCTTGAGCGTAGCCAAAGCCGGCGGATCCGCCTAGCGGCTTATTCGACCTCCAACAAAATTTGACGATTCTTGACCTGATCGCCGACTCGCACCTTCAAGCGTTTAAGCACGCCGTCGATCCCTGATTTGAGCGGGTGCTCCATTTTCATCGCTTCGAGCACCACCAGCAGTTGACCTTTGCTGACCGGGCTGCCCTCGCTGACCAGTACGTCGACGATCGCCCCGTCCATGGGTGCCTTGAGGGTGCCGGAGCTGACACTGGCCTGGCTGCTGACCAAGGCTTGGGTCCGATCGACCAGACGCAGGCTGCCGGGGCGGGTGAACAGCCAGAGTTGACCGCCCGCGAGGCGGTAGGCATGGCGTTGGCGGATGCCGTCGATCATCAGGGTTGCCCAGTGCCCGTCGCACTGAATGACCTTCAATTCGAGGGTTCGGCTGCCGACTTGCAAGCGGTACGGTGAGTCAGGCGCTGCGTTCAGTTCCACTGGCCAGTCCTGATCCTCCAGGCCGATTCGAAGATGCAGGGGCACGCTGGCGTTGTTTCGCCAACCGGCCAGCGGGGCGCGGTGAGCCTGCGCCGAGGCGTGATAGAACAACGCCGCCGCAATGGCCAGTTCTTCGGCGCTCGGCACCTTCGGATGCAGACAAGGATGGTCGGCGAAACAGCTCGGGATAAACCCGGTGCTGAACTCGCCGCTGATGAACTGCGGGTGTTGCAGCAGGCTGGCGAGCAAGCGCTGATTGCTTTGCACGCCCAGCAACACGCTGTCCTGCACCGCCCGCAGCAGCTTGCGCCGCGCTTCTTCACGGGTGGCTCCGTGGGCAATGATCTTGCCCAGCAGCGGATCGTAGAACGGGCTGATGTTCTGGCCTTCGATCAAACCGTGATCGATCCGCACACCGTCTTGCAACGCCAGCTCCCACGCCTCGACTCGCCCGGTTTGTGGCAAAAAGCCCTGGGCCGGATCTTCGGCGTACAAACGCACTTCCATGGCATGCCCGTTGAGCTGCACTTCTTCCTGGCTCAACGGCAGCGGCAGGCCCTCGGCAACGTGCAGCTGCCAGGCCACCAGATCAAGGCCGGTGATCAATTCGGTCACCGGGTGTTCCACTTGCAGCCGGGTGTTCATCTCCAGAAAGTAGAACTGCCCGCGCGCGTCCAGCAAAAACTCAACGGTGCCGGCGCCCACGTAATTCACCGCTCGCCCAGCCTTCAACGCCGCTTCGCCCATGGCCTGGCGCAACTCGGTGGTCATCACCGGGCAGGGTGCTTCTTCGATGACTTTCTGGTGGCGACGCTGGATCGAACAGTCGCGTTCGCCGAGGTAGATCAGGTTGCCGTGCTGGTCGCCGAACACCTGGATTTCGACATGGCGCGGATTGATCAGCGCTTGTTCGAGAATCAGTTCGTCGCTGCCGAACCCGTGCAGGGCTTCGGAGCGCGCGGTTCGCAGCTGTTCCAGCAAATCGTCGGCGCTGTGCACCAGGCGCATGCCGCGTCCGCCGCCGCCGGCGCTGGCCTTGATCATCAGCGGATAGCCGATGCGTGCGGCTTCGCGGCTCAGGGTCGCATCGTCCTGTTCGGCGCTCTGATAGCCTTTGATGCAGGGCACGCCGGCCGCGAGCATGGCGAGTTTCGACAGGCGCTTGCTGCCCATCAATTCGATTGCTTCGGGGCTCGGGCCAATGAAGGTGATGCCGGCGTTTTGGCAGGCGAAGGCGAATTCGGCATTTTCCGAGAGGAAGCCGTAACCGGGGTGTATCGCGTCGGCACCGCTGCGCCGGGCGGCGTCGATGATCGCCGGGATGTTCAGGTAGGACTGCTGCACCGGGGCCGGGCCGATGTTGACCGCTTCGTCGGCCATTTGGACGTGCAGGGCGTCGGCGTCGGCATCGCTGAATACGGCGACGGTGCGGTAGCCCAGGGCGTGGGCGGTGCGCTGGATGCGGCAGGCGATTTCACCGCGGTTGGCGATGAGGATTTTGCTGAGTCCGGGCATGGGTTGTTCCCTTGTTATTGCGGTGAATGTGATGGCCTCTTCGCGGGCAAGCCTCGCTCCTACAGGTACAGCGATTGCCGCGGGATTGGGCTCGGCACAAAACCTGTAGGCGCGAGGCTTGCCCGCGAAGCTTTTAGAGGGCCCACCCCGGTTTACGTTTTTGCACGAAGGCCATCGTCCCCTCGACCCCTTCAGCCCCGGTCACCGCTTCGCTGAACCACCCGGCCGCTTCATCCAGCAACGCGTCCGAAGGCTGCCCCGCACTCGCCAACAACAGTTTTTTGGTCGTGGCATTCGCCCCCGGCGCGCAGCACAACACATGGGCCAGAATTTCATCGAGGCGTTCGGCCAAGGCTTGCGCGTCATGCTCGACGAAATGTACCAAGCCCATGCGCCGTGCCTGGGTGCCATCGAAGCGTGCGGCCGTCAGTGCCAGTCGACGCGCCTGGGTCAAACCGATGCGCTGCACCACAAACGGCGCGATCTGCGCGGGCAACAGACCGAGACTGGTTTCCGGCAGACCGAACTGCGCCAGGTGATCGGCCAGCGCGACATCGCTGACGCAGGCCAGTCCCAATCCGCCGCCGAGCACCGCGCCTTGCAGCACCGTGATGACCACTTGCGGCGCGTGTTGCACCTCTTGCAGCAGCGCGCCGAACGCTCGGTTCAAATCGCGATAGGCGTCCGGGCCTTGAGCCCGGGCATTGGCCATGTCCTTGATGTCGCCGCCAGCACAAAAATGCCCGCCGGCACCGCCGACCACCAGCGCACGAACGGATTGATCGTCACGCACCGCGGCGAGCACCGCACGCAGTTCGGCAACCATCTGCAAGCTCATGGCGTTGCGGCTTTCCGGGCGGTTGAGGGTGATGTGCAGCACGCCGTTATGGGATTCGAGCAGCAAGGTCTGGCAAACCGGCAGGGCGCTCATTTCTTTTTCCCCGGCAGGATGCCCATCAGTTTGCAGATGATGCCCAGCATGATTTCGTCGGCCCCACCGCCGATCGACACCAGCCGCACGTCACGGTAAGCGCGGGCCACCGGGTTGTCCCACATGAAGCCCATGCCCCCCCAATATTGCAGGCAGCTGTCGCTGACTTCGCGACCCAGGCGACCGGCCTTGAGTTTGGCCATCGACGCCAGGCGCGTGACGTCCTGGCCTTTGATGTACTGCTCGGTGGCCTGATAGACCAGCGCTCGCAAGCATTCGATTTCGGTTTGCAGTTCGGCCAGGCGAAAGTGAATGACCTGATTGTCGATCAGCGCGCTGCCGAAGGTCTTGCGCTCCTTGCAGTACTCGATGGTGCTGTCGACGCAGTATTCCAGGCCCTTGATCATGTTCGCCGCGCCGAACAGGCGTTCTTCCTGGAATTGCAGCATCTGCATCATGAAGCCCGCGCCTTCATGGCCGATGCGGTTGCGTTGCGGCACGCGCACGTTGTCGAAAAACACCTGAGCGGTTTCCGAACTGCGCATGCCGAGCTTGTCCAAGTGCGAACTGAGGCTGATGCCCGGGGTGTTCATCGGCACCATGATCAGCGATTTGTTGACGTGCGGTTTGTCGTCGGAGGTGTTGGCGAGCAGGCAGATGAAGTCGGCGCTCGGCGAGTTGGTGATCCACATTTTGCTGCCGTTGATCACGTAGTCGTCGCCGTCCTTGCGGGCGCTGGTTTTCAATCCGGCGACGTCGGAACCGGCACCGACTTCGGAGACGCCAATGCAACCGACCTGTTCACCGGTAATCGCGGGACGGAGGAATTCTTCGCGCAATTCATCGGAGCCGAAGCGGGCGAGGGCGGGCGTGCACATGTCGGTCTGCACGCCAATGGACATCGGAATCCCGCCACAATGAATCGTGCCGAACTCTTCGGCCGCCACGATCGAATAGCTGTAGTCGAGTCCCATCCCACCGAATTTTTCCGGTTTGGAAATCCCCAGCAAGCCGAGGTCGCCGGCCTTGCGGAAAATCTCCTGGATGGGAAAGCGCCCGGCCTTTTCCCATTCTTCGACGTGGGGATTGATCTCGTGATCGACGAATTGGCGGACCGTGCGACGCAGTGCTTCGTGTTCCTGGGTGAAGATCATTTTTATTGTTCTCCTGTGATCCGCGATCAGAATCTCGCGACGCCAAAACTGTTGGTTTGCAGTGGCCGCACTTCGGCCTCATGACAGATGTCCAGCAAGTAACCGAGCAAGGTCCGGGTATCCCGCGGGTCGATCAGCCCGTCGTCCCACAGGTTGGCGCTGCCATACAGCGCGGTGGACTGGCTGTCGAGTTTCTGCGCGGTCACCTGTTCCAGCATGTCGAGCATTTTTGGGTCCGGCACCAGGCCGTCCTTGAGTTGTTTGGCCTCGGTGACGATGCGCAGCACCTTGCCGGCCTGGGCACCACCCATGACGGCGGTGCGGCTGTTGGGCCAGGCGAAGATGAAACGCGGGTCGAGGCCGCGGCCGCACATCGCGTAGTTGCCGGCGCCGTAGGAGCCGCCGACGACGATGGTCAGTTTAGGCACCCGGGCGTTGGCCACCGCTTGAATCATCTTCGCGCCGTGCTTGATCACACCGTGCTGTTCCGACTCGGTGCCGACCATGAACCCGGTGGTGTTGTGGAAAAACAGCAGCGGCGTCCGGCTCTGGTCACACAGCTGAATAAATTGCGCCGCCTTGCTCGCCCCCTTGGGCGTGATCGGGCCGTTGTTGCCGATGAATCCGCAGGCGCGGCCCTGAATGTGCAAATGGCCGCAGAGGGTCTGCTGATCGAACTCACCCTTGAACTCGAGGAAGCTCGAACCGTCGGCAATCCGCGCGATGATTTCGCGCACGTCATAGGGCTTTTTCGGATCGTCGGGAATCAGCCCGAGCAACTCGTCGATCGGGTAGAGCGGGTTTTCCCAGTACCGGGCGGGCGCCACCGGCAGCCGTGAATTCCACGACAGCAGACTGACAATCTCGCGCACCTGGCGCACGCCATCGGCATCGTTCTCGGCCAGGTATTCGGCGGTGCCGGCGGTTTGTGCGTGCATCTCGGCGCCGCCCAGTTCTTCATCGGTGGCGACTTCTCCGGTGGCGGCCTTGAGCAGCGGCGGGCCGGCCAGAAACAGCTTCGCCTTGCCGCGCACCACCACCACATAATCCGAGAGCCCCGGCTGATAAGCTCCGCCCGCTGTGGCCGAGCCGTGGACCACGGTAATCTGCGGCAGCCCCATGGCCGACATCCGCGCCTGATTGGCAAAGCTGCGCGCGCCTTCGACGAAAATCTCCGCCGCGTAATTGAGATTGGCGCCGCCGCTCTCGGCGAGGGTGATCACCGGCAGTTTGTTTTCCATGGCGATCTGTTGCAGGCGCAGGGACTTTTTCAGACCGCTGGGGGAAATGGTCCCGCCCTTGATCGCACTGTTATTCGCCACCACCAGCACCCGCACGCCGGACACGTAGCCGATCCCGGCGATCAAGCCGCCGCCGGCCGAGCTGCCGTCCTTGTCGTCGTGCAGTTTGTAGCCGGCCAGGCTCGCCAGTTCGAGGAACGGCGCGCCGGGGTCGAGCAGCAGATTAAGGCGTTCACGGGGCAGCAACTGGCCGCGTTTGTCGAATTTGGGCTTGGCTTCGGCCGCCTTGTTCAGCAGGTTTTGTTCGAGCTGGCGGACCTGCTCGATGCCGACCAGCATGGCCGTGCGGTTCTGGGCGAACTGTTCGCTGAACGGGTCTACCTGGGACTGGATCACCGGCATGGTTTATTCCTTGTCCTTGAGCACATCAGGAAGGTAGGCGCGGTGAAAACCGTTGTACGACTCACTGTTCGTCGCCTTGTGAATCGGCCACGCCCGACCGCCGAGACTCGCGGCGCCGTCGATGCGCAGCGTACTGCCGCTGATGAACCCGGCGGCCGGGCTGAGCAGGAAAACAATCGCCGCGCTGACTTCGGATTCCGTGCCGATGCGCTTGAGCGGCACATGCTCGCGCAAGGTTGGAATCACCGCTTTGAACGCACCTTCGTAGGTGTCCATACCGCTCGATGCCACCCAACCCGGCGCCACCGCGTTGACCCGCACCCCGGCATAACCCCATTCGAAGGCGGCAGTCTTGGTGAGGTTGTCCATGCCCGAGCGCGCCGCGCCCGAGTGGCCCATGCCGGGCATGCCGCCCCACATGTCGGCGAGCATGTTGACGATGGCGCCGCCGTGTTTGCTCATGGATTGGTTGAACACTTCCCGGGCCATCAGGAAACCGCCCACCAGGTTGGTGCGCATCACGGTTTCGAAACCCTTCTGATTGATCGAGGCCAGCGGCGACGGGTATTGGCCACCGGCATTGTTGACCAATCCGTGGATCGGGCCGTGCTGGCGGATCAACTCGCTGACCAGATGCCTGACCGCTTCTTCTTCACGAATGTCGCAGGTGGCCCAGTCCGCCTTGCCGCCGTCTTCGGCAATCTCGGCGGCGACGTTTTTCAACTTGTCGGCCTTGCGCCCGACCAGCAGCACATGGGCGCCAAGCGCCGCCAGCTCATGCGCGGTGCACCGGCCGATGCCGCTGCCGCCACCGGTGACGATGATGGTTTGGCCTGCAAACAAACCGGCTTTGAAAATCGAATCGTAGGCCATGGCGACCGTCCTCTAGTTGACCTGGTCGGCGATGCCCTGGGGCACCGGAATCTGGATGTCCAGCAACTGCTGGGCGAAGGCTTTGCCTTGCGGATCGATTCGCAGGCTGGCCACGCCACCGCCGCCGAGGGCGTTCTCCAGGAGAAAGTTGAAACTGTGGGTGCCGGGCAAATACCAACGCTCGACACGTCCGTGGATCGGGTCAAGGACATGGCTCATCCAGTCGACCATCACCTCAGGCGTCAGGGCTTCGGCGATCCATGGCAGATACTCGGCTTCCCGGGCCATGACGCCGATGTTGCTGTGATTACCCTTGTCGCCGGAGCGCGCGACGGCGAGTTTGATCAGGGCCACGCTGGCATCGGCGCGGCCTGTGGGTTGCGGTGGGTCGAACGGAACGGGCAAGTCATCCGGGTCGAGCACATCGACGGCGGGCAGGGCGCACGGGTGGCGTTGGCCCTGTAGATCAATTTCCAGCGTGCAGGCGGTTTTGTCGATGAGGAACGAGAACAGCCGGATCAGCGGATACACCGTCGGCCGTCCACCGACAATCCCGGTCAGTCCCGGCGCCATGCCGGTGGCGGCCTGGGCGATTTCTCGGGAGAACACGATCAATGCCTGTTTGTTCGGATGGCGCACCGCGAGTTTGATCACCACTTCGCGGCTGTCCTGGCGTTGGCCGTGGGCACCGTAAGTGGCCTCGCTGCCCAGGAGTTCGATGTTCACTTCGCTGTAGGGCGCCCAGCCGCGCTGGCTGAAGATCTCCGAGGTCTTGTTGATGATCGCCTGGCCGACCCGTTCGGCCTTGGCCACGGCATCGATCCCGGCGATCAGGCAACTGGCGGTGCAGCGGAAACCGTCCGGGTAGGTCGCGCTGACCTTGTATTGATCGGTAGGCGGCAAGCCTTTGGCGCCATGCACCTGAACTGCGTTTTTACCTTGTTGCACAAGTTTGACCTGGGTGAAATCGCAGACCACGTCAGGCAGCAGGTAGGCCTGGGGGTTGCCGATTTCATAGAGCATTTGTTCGCCGACGGTCAACGGCGTGACCAGGCCGCCTGAGCCCTCGGGTTTGCTGACGATGAACTGGCTGTCGGCGCTGACTTCGACGATGGGGAAGCCAATGTGTTCGTAATCGGGCACATCGCGCCAATCGGTGAAATTGCCGCCGGTGCACTGGGCGCCACATTCGATGATGTGCCCGGCCAATGCGGCCTGGGCCAGTTTGTCGTAGTCATGCCAGGACCAGCCGAATTCATGGACCAGCGCGGCACTGACGACCGCGCTGTCGACGACGCGTCCGGTAATGACGATATCGGCACCCAATCGAAGGGCTTCGACAATGCCCGGTGCGCCGAGGTAGGCGTTGGTCGAGACGCACATCGGCGGCAAGGGCGCGCCGCTGAACATTTCATGCAGGCCACGGCTGCTCAGCTGTTTGAACTGCGGTTGCAGGTCGTCGCCCAGCAACACGGCGATTTTCAGTGCCACCCCGGCCTTGTCACAAGCCGCTTGCAAGGCAGCGGCGCAGGCCTGTGGATTGACCCCGCCGGCATTGCTGATGACGCGGATGTGTTGTTCGGCGAGTTGCCCAAGCAGTGGGCTGAGGACTTCGATGAAGTCGCCCGCATAGCCCGCCTGCGGATCTTTCATCCGTGCGCCGGCCATGATCGACATCGTGATTTCTGCCAAATAGTCGAAGACCAGATAGTCCAGACGCCCACCGTGCACCAGTTGCGCAGCAGCGGTTGAGGTATCGCCCCAGAACGCGCTGGCGCATCCGATGCGAATCGTTTCTGGCGCAGTCCTTTCCATAACCACCTCCGATAGAAGTGCATCGAGACTACCAAGCAAGCGCTTGGTTTGTAAACGACTGAAATATCTTCTGCCCGAGCGCTTGCTTGGTTGTCGTCGCCAGCTTAAATTGCCCGCGCAACCCCGCTGTTTTAGCGGCGGGCGGCGCATTTGATTGATCGACTGTAGGAGAGAATGGGTGGACGAGCAAAAAGCCCTGGGGGTCATGCGCGAATTGGTCGACAACGGCCAATTGACCGACCCTGACAGCGCCCGCGGCAAACTGCTGCAAGTGGCGGCTCACCTGTTCCGTAACAAAGGGTATGAACGCACCACGGTGCGCGATCTGGCTGGCGCCGTGGGCATTCAGTCGGGCAGCATTTTTCATCACTTCAAAAGCAAGGACGAGATCCTGCGCGCGGTGATGGAAGAGACCATCCGCTACAACACGGCGTTGATGCACGCCGCCCTGGCCGAGGCCGGCAATGTACGCGAGCGGGTGCTGGCGCTGATTCGCTGCGAATTGCAGTCGATCATGGGCGGCAGCGGCGAGGCCATGGCGGTGTTGGTGTACGAATGGCGTTCGCTGTCCGAAGACGGTCAGGCGCAGGTGCTGGCGCTGCGCGATATTTACGAAGCGCTTTGGCTGCAGGTGTTGGGTGAAGCCAAGGACGCCGGTTTTATCCGCGGCGATGTGTTCATCACGCGTCGTTTTCTGACGGGGGCGTTGTCCTGGACCACCACCTGGTTTCGTGCCGGCGGCAGCATGAGCCTCGATCAATTGGCCGATGAAGCATTGATTCTTGTGCTCGAAGAGAAGTAATAAGGTGTCATGAGCCAGCAGGAAACTGGCTAAGTGGCCGAAACCGCCTAGCTTGAATGCATTGATGGGTATTTTTTGGGGAGTGGGTTGTTTTGATGTCTTCGCCAATTAGGACGGCCACGCGGCTTTTGCTGGCGTCGCTCGCGGCGGTTTGGGTATTGCCGTCCCAGGCTGCACAACTGGTGCGTGTCGGTGCCGCACATTTCCCGCCTTATACCGTGCGCCCGGAATCCGGTGCCGACACTGGCCTGCTGCCGCAATTGGTAGAAGCCTTGAATCAATCGCAGAGCGACTATCAGTTCGTCCTGGTGCCGACTTCGATTCCGCGGCGATTCGGTGATTTCAAGCAAGGTCGGGTCGACATGGCCATTTTCGAGAACCCGGACTGGGGCTGGAAGGACATTCCCCACGTCAGCGTCGACATGGGGCTTGAAGACGCCGAGATTTTCGTCGCGCAACGTGAGCCCGAGCGCCAGCAAAGTTATTTTGCCGACCTCACCGGCAAGCGTCTGGCGCTGTTCAGCGGCTATCACTACGAGTTCGCCAACTTCAATGCCGACCCGAAATTCCTCGCGCAGAACTACGACGCCACGCTGACCTATTCCCATGACAGCAACCTGCTGATGGTGCTGCGCGGGAGGGCAGACATTGCCTTGGTGACGCGTTCCTACCTGAGCGATTACCTGCTGCGCAACGAGCTCGTGGCCGATCAGCTGCTGGTGTCGCAGCGCGTCGATCAGGTGTATCACCACTACGCGATCCTGCGTCCGTCCGCGCCCATCAGCGGCGAGGCGTTCGGCAAGTTGCTGCAAGGGTTGCGTGACAATGGGCAGATGCTGAAGATTTTCGATCCATACAAGATTGCGGTGGTGGCGGTGCCCAAGCCCTGAATGACACCGCCGGTCGCGCCAGTTCGCGACTTCACTTAAATTTCCTGCCCCGGCTCACGTCACAGGGTTGAACTGTCGACGATTATCGTGAGCCCGACCCATGCCCAATCTGAATGACCTGACTGCCCTGGCCTTGCCCAACGGAAGCCGTCTTGTAGCTGATGAAACCCAGAGTCGCCTGCACCTCAGCCTGGAAGGGCAGCCGCTGATCGAGCTGCGCCTGAAGCGCGAGCCCGATGTGCAGGTGCAGGTCGAAAAGCGTTTCGACACGCCTGAAAGTCAGGCGCTCTGGGCCACCTGCTATTGGCTGTTTGCCCGTGATCCGGCGTGCCAGCACCTGACGTTTCAACTGCAGCAATCGCCTGCCGACGCCTTGGCGAGCGGTTTGCTGATTCCCACCGACACCGCCGGCCAATACCGTTGCGAGCGCACGCTGTTCTGGCAGTTGCCCCAGCCGTGGCTCAGCCAGGCGCAGGCCGACACTTATCCGCAGCAAATGGTCATCAGTGGCGGCAAGCGTCATCCGCTGCGTCCGCTAAAACCACGCGGTGAAGTCTATCGGCGCTTCGATGCGCGGCTCGGTGGCTGGATTTCCCTGCGCACGCTGGACATCGATCTGGACCTGGGGCGTTTCAATCGCTGGCAGAACAGCCCGCGGGTCGCGAGTTTCTGGCAGGAAGAGGGCAGTCTTGAGCAGCACCGCGAGTACCTGAGCAAACTCGAAGCCGATCCTCACACCCTGACCCTGATCGGTTGTTTCGATGATCAGCCGTTTGCCTATTTCGAAGCCTACTGGGCCAAGGAAGATCGCATCGCGCCGTTCTATGACACCGGCGATTACGACCGTGGTATCCACATGCTGGTGGGTGAAGAAAATCACCGTGGCCCGCACAAGGTGGCGAGCTGGTTATCGGCGTTGACGCACTACCTGTTTCTTGACGATCCGCGCACCCAGCGAGTCGTCGCCGAGCCTCGCGCCGACAACGGGAAGATGATCAAGTACATGCAGGATCAGGGTTACCACTGTGAGAAAGAGTTCGACTTTTCGCACAAGCGCGCGGCGTTGATGATGCTGGGGCGGGAGCGGTTTTTTGCTCGGTGCAAGTTGGCGTGATGCTTATGGCTCAAGTTCTGCACTGACCTTGAGTGCCCCATCGCGAGCAGGCTCGCTCCCACATTGAATCTCCAGTGAACACACAATCGGTGAACACCAAAGATCCAATGTAGGAGTGAGCCTGCTCGCGATCGGGGTCACCGCAAATTGGAGCTTTTAGCGACGGGCAAAGGTATCCACACGATTGCCCGACACCTTGCGGCAGTGCACCAGCGCATCGCGAATCATGAAGTTCACCAGGGTCGGCGAGACGCCAAGTTCCTTGGCGATGTCCTTTTGCGGCACGCCGTGCAGGCGGTACATCTCGAAGGCGTAACGGGTACGGCTGGGCAGCTCCGTCAGCGCATCGGCGATGTTTTCCAGGGTCGAGAAATTGATGTGCGAGGTTTCCGGCGAAGCGCCCTGAATCACCACGTTCAGACCTTCCTCTTCCGGCCCGGAGTATTTCTGCTCCAGCGCCTGCTTGCGATAGTGGTCGATCGCCAGGTTGCGCACGATCTGGAACAGATAACTGAGCTGAGCCTTGAAGGATGACGTGATTTGCGGCGCCGATTGCAGCCGGAAAAACGCATCCTGGACCACGTCTTCAGCACGCGACCGGCAACCGGTAATCCGCGCTGCAATCTTGACCAGAATCAGTCGGTTGTCGACAAAGGCCTGAAGTAGCGGTGAATCGCACCTGCTTGTGGATACTTGTTCCGTCATGGAAATCACCTTGCTGCCAATAGGTTGGTGGGACGGCGGGGGGGGCCGTCCTACACATCGAGCGACAAATTATGCTGAATGATAATGATTGTCAATTGAGAAAGAGAACTAATGCTCCTCAGTGGTGCAGAGTGAGAACTGCGACACGCTGTCGCACTCGCGTGCAGCAGTTGGTTCCGTTGACGATCGACCCTGCCGACTAATTATTTCAAGACGTCATCCGTTCTCATTGGTGAAAGGTGCCGGGTAAATCCCGGCCAAAACCGCACTCCCAATGCCTTGCGCAGTCGGCGAAGACCGCGTCCTGCATGCCCTTTAGTGGGCGTGACGTAAGAAAACCGATTCCATTTGCAAGCCGAATTCAGGCAGGAAACCTCATGACCGACGCGTTCGAACTCCCAAGCAATCTGGTCCAAGCTCTCCAGCGCCGAGCGGCCCTGACGCCGGATCGGGTGGCCTTGCGTTTTCTCGCCGAAACCCCGGAGCAGGCCGTGGTCCTCAGTTATCGCGAGCTGGATCAGCGGGCGCGGACCATTGCCGGTGCGTTGCAGGCCGAGGCTGAATTCGGCGATCGCGCCGTGCTGCTGTTTCCGAGCGGCCCGGATTACGTCGCGGCGTTTTTTGGTTGCCTGTACGCCGGAGTGATCGCGGTGCCGGCTTATCCGCCGGAGTCGGCTAAACGTCATCACCAGGAACGTTTGCTGTCGATCATCAACGATGCCGAGCCGCGCCTGCTGCTGACCAGCGCCGGCCTGCGTGACGCCTTGCAGCAGATTGAAGGTGCGCCGCCGCTGCTGTGCGTCGACACCCTCGACGGTGCCTTGGCCGCCAGCTGGGTCGCGCCGAACCTGGCCGGTGACCACATCGCCTTTTTGCAATACACCTCCGGTTCCACCGCGTTGCCCAAAGGCGTGCAAGTCAGCCACGGCAACCTGGTGGCCAATGAACTGCTGATCCGTCATGGCTTCGGTATCGATCTGAACCCGGATGACGTGATCGTCAGCTGGCTGCCGCTGTACCACGACATGGGCCTGATCGGCGGTCTGTTGCAGCCGATTTTCAGCGGCGTGCCGTGTGTGTTGATGTCACCGGCGTACTTCCTCGGCCGGCCGTTGCGCTGGCTGGAAGCGATCAGCGAATACGGCGGCACCATCAGCGGCGGCCCGGATTTCGCCTATCGCCTGTGCAGCGAGCGCGTCAGTGAGTCGGCGCTGGAACGCCTCGACCTGAGCGGCTGGCGCGTCGCGTATTCCGGCTCCGAACCGATTCGTCTCGACACCCTGGATCGTTTCGGCGAAAAGTTCGCGGTGTGCGGTTTCACCACTGACAATTTCATGGCGTCCTACGGGTTGGCCGAAGCCACCTTGTTTGTCGCCGGAACCCCGCGCGGTCGGGGCATCGGCAACCTGCGCGTGGACGATCAAGCCCTGGCCCAAAACCGCGCAGAGCCTGGCGAGGGCAGCGCGATCATGAGTTGCGGCATCAGCCAGCCGGATCACGCGGTGTTGATTGTCGACCCGGTCGCGCTCAACGAACTCGCCGACAACGCCGTCGGCGAAGTGTGGGCTGCCGGGCCCAGCATCGCCCATGGCTACTGGCGCAACCCCGAGGCCAGCGCCAAGACCTTCGTCCAGCACAACGACCGGACCTGGCTGCGCACCGGCGACCTGGGTTTCATGCGTGACGGTGAACTGTTCATCACCGGGCGCCTGAAAGACATGCTGATCGTTCGTGGTCACAACCTGTATCCGCAAGACATCGAACAGACCGTCGAACGCGAAGTGGAAGTGGTGCGCAAAGGTCGTGTCGCGGCCTTCGCGGTCACTGTCGATGGCCAGGAAGGCATCGGCATCGCCGCGGAAATCAGCCGTAGCGTGCAGAAAATCCTCCCGCCCGACGCGTTGATCAAAGCCATCCGCCAAGCGGTGGCCGAGGCGTATCAGGAAGCGCCGAGCGTGGTGGTGCTGCTCAATCCGGGCGCATTGCCCAAAACCTCCAGCGGCAAACTGCAACGTTCGGCCTGCCGCAATCGTCTGACGGACGGCAGCCTCGACAGCTACGCGCTGTTCCCTTCGGCGGACGTTCAGGGCGAATCCGGCACAGCGTCGGGTTCCGAACTGCAAGCCTTGATCGGCCAGATCTGGAGCGAGCAACTGCAGGTCAAACAGGTCAACGCCGACGATCACTTCTTCCTGCTCGGCGGCAATTCCATCGCCGCCACTCAAGTGGTTGCGCGACTGCGTGAAACACTCGGACTGGAGCTGAACCTGCGCCTGCTGTTCGAAGCGCCAACCCTCGGCGCCTTCACTGCCGCTGTCGCTCAGCTGCAACAGGATGGCGGCCTGGCCCAAGGCGTGATTACTCCGTTGTCGCGTCACGAACCGATGCCACAGTCTCTGGCGCAAAACCGCCTCTGGATTACCTGGCAACTCGATCCGCACAGCAGCGCCTACAACATTCCCGGGGCCTTGCGCCTGCGTGGAGAGCTGGACGAAAACGCCTTGCGCGCCAGTTTCCAGCAACTGATCGAACGTCATGAATCCTTGCGCACACGCTTCTTCGAACGGGACGGCGTGGCGCTCCAGCAGGTCGATGCGGCGGGCGAATTCAACCTGCAATTGATCGACATCAGCGAACTGCCCGCCGAGGAGCGCGAAGCCCGCGCGCTGCACATCCGTGAGGACGAAGCCCGCACCCAGTTCGATCTGGAGAAAGGCCCGCTGCTGTGGGTGACGCTGGTGCGCCTCGACGACGATGACCATCAACTGCTGGTGACGATGCATCACATCATTGCCGATGGCTGGTCGCTGAACGTGCTGATCGACGAGTTCTCGCGCCTGTACGCCGCGGCTTCCCAGGGACAAAAGGCCACGCTTCCCGCATTGCCAACCCAATACGCCGATTACGGCAGCTGGCAGCGTCAATGGCTGGCGCAAGGGGAGGGCGAGCGTCAACTCGCCTACTGGAAAACGCAGTTGGGCGAAGAGCATCCAACGCTGAACCTGGCCACCGATCATCCGCGCTCGGCGCAGCACGTTCACAGTGCTGCCCGCCACTCGATAAAGCTCGCCGCGACCCTGAGCGATGCCATTCGCCAGACCGCCCAGGCGCATGAGTCGACGCCGTTCATGCTGTTGCTCGCCGCCTTCCAGAGCCTGTTGCACCGCTACAGCGGCCAGCGCGACATCCGCATCGGCGTGCCGAATGCCAACCGCCCGCGCCTGGAAACCCAAGGGCTGATCGGCTTCTTCATCAACACCCAGGTGCTGCGTGCCGACGTGGATTCGCGCCTGCCATTCGTTGAGCTGCTGGCGCAAACCCGCCAGGCCGCGCTGGGGGCGCAAGCGCATCAGGATCTGCCGTTCGAACAACTGCTCGAAGCATTCCCGCAAGCGCGCGAACAAGGCTTGTTCCAGGTGATGTTCAACCACCAGCAACGGGACTTGAGCGCGCTGCGCCGCCTGCCGGGATTGCTCGCCGAAGAACTGCCGTGGCACAGCCGCGAAGCCAAGTTCGACCTGCAACTGCACAGCGAAGAAGACCAGAAGGGTCGCTTGAGCCTGTCCTTCGACTACGCCAGCGAGCTGTTCGACGCGACGACCATCGAGCGCCTGGCCGAGCATTTCAGCCACCTGCTGCGAGCCATTTGCGAGCTACCGTCCACCGCCATCGGCGACCTGCCACTGCTGAGCGCAAACGAACACGACCAACAATCGTCCTGGAGCGCCGCGCCGTGCACACCGGCCAGCCAATGGTTGCCGGAACGGCTCAACGAGCAAGCGCGCCAGACCCCGGAACGCACCGCGCTGATCTGGGACGGCGGCAGCCTCGATTTCGCCGAACTGCACACCCAGGCCAACCGCCTGGCCCATTACCTGCGCGACAAAGGCGTCGGCCCGGACGTCTGCGTGGCCATCGCCGCCGAGCGTTCGCCGCAGTTGCTGATCGGCCTGCTGGCGATCATCAAGGCTGGTGGTGCCTACGTGCCGCTGGACCCGGATTACCCGGCCGAGCGCCTGGCCTACATGCTCAGCGACAGCGGCGTGGAGTTGCTGCTGACCCAGACCCAATTGCTCGAACGCCTGCCGGCCACCGATGGCGTCAGCTTCATCGCCATGGATGCGCTGCATCTGGAGAACTGGCCAAGCCAGGCGCCGGGCCTGCACCTTCACGGCGACAACCTCGCCTACGTGATTTACACCTCCGGTTCCACCGGTCAACCCAAGGGCGTCGGCAACACCCACGCGGCGCTCGCCGAGCGCCTGCAATGGATGCAGAACACCTACGGTTTGAACGACACCGACGTGCTGATGCAAAAAGCCCCGATCAGTTTCGACGTGTCGGTGTGGGAGTGCTTCTGGCCGCTGATCACCGGCGCCCGCTTGCTGATTGCCGGCCCCGGCGAGCACCGCGATCCGCATCGCATCGCGCAGCTGGTTCAGCAATACGGCGTGACCACGCTGCACTTCGTGCCGCCACTGCTTTCGTTGTTCATCGACGAGCCGCTGACCGCCGAATGCACCAGCCTGCGCCGGGTCTTCTCCGGTGGCGAAGCCTTACCCGCCGAGCTGCGCAACCGCGTGCTGGAACAGCTGCCGGCCGTGCAATTGCACAACCGCTACGGCCCGACCGAAACCGCAATCAACGTCACCCATTGGCACTGCGTCCGCGCCGATGGCGAGCGCTCGCCGATTGGCCATCCTTTGGGCAACGTGGTGTGCCGCGTGCTCGACAGCGACCTCAACCCGGTGCCGGTCGGGGTGCCGGGTGAGCTGTGCATCAGCGGCATCGGCCTTGCCCGTGGTTATCTGGGCCGTCCGGGACTGACCGCTGAACGTTTTGTCGTCGATCCACTGGGCGAGCAGGGCGCGCGTCTGTACCGCACCGGCGACCGTGCGCGCTGGACGGCGGATGGGGTGATCGAATACCTCGGTCGCCTCGATCAGCAGGTCAAACTGCGCGGCTTCCGTGTCGAGCCCGAAGAAATCGAAGCGCGCTTGCTGGCCCAGGAAGGCGTCGCCCAAGCCGTGGTGCTGGTGCGCGAAACGGCCGCCGGTGGCCAATTGATCGGTTACTACACCGCCACCGATTCCATTGAACAGGTTGATGTTCAAACCGCACGCCTGAAAGCTGCACTGGCGGCTGAGCTGCCGGAATACATGGTCCCGGCGCAGCTGATGCGCCTGGACGAAATGCCCCTGAGCCCGAGCGGCAAACTCGACCGTCGTGCCTTGCCCGAACCGCAATGGCAAGTGCGCGAACACGTCGAGCCGGTCACAGCGCTTGAGCAGCAAATCGCCGGCATCTGGCGCGAAGTCCTCGGCCTTGGGCAGATTGGGCTGCGTGACGATTTCTTCGCCCTCGGCGGTCATTCGTTGCTGGCCACGCAAATCATTTCCCGCACCCGTCAGGCCTGCGACGTTGAGTTGCCGCTGCGGGCACTGTTCGAAAACAGTGAGCTGGGCGCGTTTGCCGAACAGGTGCAACTGATCCAGGCCAGCGGCAAGACCAACCAGCAACCGCCCATCGAGAACGTCGACCGCCGCCAACCGGTGCCGCTCTCTTATTCCCAGCAACGCATGTGGTTTCTCTGGCAAATGGAGCCGGACAGCCCGGCCTATAACGTCGGCGGCATGGCACGGTTGCGCGGTGTACTCGATGTCGGGCGTTTCGAAGCGGCGTTGCAAGCGCTGATCATGCGTCACGAAACCCTGCGCACCACATTCCCGAGCATCGACGGCGTGGCCCGCCAACAGGTGCATGCGCAAACCGGCATGCGCATGGACTGGAAGGACTTCTCGGCGCTGGAGGCCGACAGCCGTGAGCAACGGGTGCAGCAACTGGCTGACGACGAGGCACATAAACCGTTTGATCTGGAAACCGGTCCGCTGCTGCGCGCCTGTCTGGTCAAGACCGCCGAGCACGAACACTATCTGGTGCTGACTTTGCACCACATCGTCACCGAAGGCTGGGCGATGGACATCTTTGCCCGGGAACTGAGCGCGCTGTACGAAGCGTTCGTCGATGACCGCGAATCGCCGTTGGCACCGCTGCCAGTGCAGTACCTGGATTACAGCGTCTGGCAGCGCCAGTGGCTGGAATCCGGCGAGCGCCAGCGCCAGCTCGACTACTGGACCGCGCAACTGGGCCGCGAACATCCGCTGCTGGAATTGCCCGCCGACCGTCCACGTCCGCCGGTGCAAAGCCATCAGGGCGAACTGTTCCGTTTCGACCTGAGCGATGACCTCGCCGCACGGGTGCGCGCCTTCAACGCGCAAAACGGCCTGACCCTGTTCATGACCATGACAGCCGCACTGGCCGTGCTGCTTTATCGCTACAGCGGCCAAAACGACCTGCGCATCGGCGCGCCGGTGGCCAACCGGATTCGCCCGGAAAGCGAAGGACTGATCGGGGCGTTCCTCAACACCCAAGTGCTGCGTTGCCAGCTCGACGGGCAGATGTCCGTCGGTGAATTGTTCGAGCAGGTGCGCCACACGGTGATCGAAGGCCAGTCCCATCAGGACTTGCCATTCGATCACTTGGTTGAGGCCTTGCAGCCACCGCGCAGTGCCGCGTACAACCCGCTGTTCCAGGTGATGTGCAACGTGCAACGCTGGGAATTCCAGCAAAGCCGCACCCTGGCCGGCATGACCGTCGAGTACCTGGCCAACGATGCCCGGGCGACCAAGTTCGACCTCAACCTGGAAGTCACCGACCTCGATCATCGACTGGGTTGCTGCCTAACTTACAGCACCGATTTGTTCGATGAACCGCGCATTGCACGCATGGCCGGGCACTGGCGCAATCTGCTGGAAGCGCTGCTGAGCGATCCGCAACAGCGACTCTGCGAGTTGCCGTTGCTCGAAGCCACGGAACAGCAAAAGCTGTTGGACAGCCTTGGCGTCGAACCGGGCGAGCATCGCCTCGATCAATGCATCCATCACCTGTTCAGCGAGCAAGCCCTCGCCCGCAAAGACGCACCGGCGTTGACGTTTGCGGGTGAAACCCTGAGCTACGCCGAACTCGACAGCCGCGCCAATCGCCTGGCCTGGATGCTTCGCGAACGCGGTGTCGGCCCGCAGGTTCGCGTCGGCCTGGCGCTTGAGCGTTCGCTGGAAATGGTCGTCGGCCTGCTGGCGATCCTCAAGGCCGGCGGCGCTTATGTGCCGCTGGACCCGGAATACCCGCTCGATCGCTTGCATTACATGATCGAGGACAGCGGCATCGGTTTGCTGCTCAGCGATGCGGCGATGTTCGACGCGCTCGGCGAATTGCCGGCCAGCGTCGGCCGTTGGTGCCTCGAAGAGGACGCCGCCGCGTTGGCCCATTACCCGGCCACCGAACTGCCCTTTATCAGCCTGCCGCAACATCAGGCGTACCTGATTTACACCTCGGGTTCGACCGGCAAACCGAAAGGTGTGGTGGTGTCCCACGGTGAAATCGCCATGCATTGCCAAGCGGTCATTGAGCGCTTCGGCATGCGCCCGGACGATTGCGAACTGCATTTCTATTCGATCAACTTCGACGCTGCGACCGAGCGTTTGCTGGTGCCGTTGTTGAGTGGTGCGCACGTTGTCCTGCGCGCCCAAGGCCAATGGGACGCGGAAGACATCTGCGGGCTCATTCGTCGCCACCACATCAACATCCTCGGCTTCACCCCAAGCTATGGCAGCCAATTGGCGCAGTGGCTGGCGACCCAGGGCGAAATCCTCCCGGTGCGCATGTGCATCACCGGCGGCGAGGCCCTGACCGGTGAACACCTGACGCGAATCCGTGCGGCGTTCAAACCAAGCCTGTTTTTCAACGCCTACGGCCCGACCGAAACCGTGGTCATGCCATTGGCCAGTCTCGCACCCGAACAGCTGGAAGAAGGCTTGGCCAGCGTGCCGATCGGCAGCGTGATCGGCGCGCGGGTCGCCTACATCCTCGATGCCGACCTGGCCTTGGTACCGCAAGGCGCGACCGGTGAGTTGTTCGTCGGTGGCGCCGGTCTGGCGCAGGGTTATCACCAGAGACCAGGCATGACCGCCGAACGGTTTGTGGCGGATCCATTCGCCGCCGATGGCGGACGTCTGTACCGCACCGGCGACCTGGTGCGCCAGCGTGCCGATGGCCTGGTGGAGTACTTGGGGCGCATCGACCATCAAGTGAAGATTCGCGGGTTCCGCATCGAGTTGGGCGAGATCGAAACCCGTCTGCTGGAGCATGAGTCGGTCCGCGAAGCCGTGGTCCTGGCCCTCGACGCGCCGAGCGGCAAACAGCTGGTCGGCTATCTGGTGACCGAGGTCGCCGAGCAGGAGGAAACGCAACAAGCGGCATTGCGTGAAGCGCTGAAGCATCACCTCAAATCGCAACTGCCGGATTACATGGTGCCGACGCACCTCATCCTGCTGGCCAGCATGCCGCTGACCACCAATGGCAAACTCGACCGCCGCGCCTTGCCAGCGCCGGACCCGGAACTCAACCGTCAACACTACGTGGCGCCAAGCAACGAGCTAGAGCTGACCTTGACCGGCATCTGGTGCGAGGTGCTGAACGTCGAGCAAGTGGGCCTTAACGACAACTTCTTCGAACTGGGCGGCGATTCGATTCTGTCAATCCAGGTGGTCAGCCGTGCGCGGCAGCAGGGCATTCATTTCAGTCCTCGTGACCTGTTCCAGCACCAGACCGTGCAAACCCTGGCCGCCGTGGCCACCCGCACCGAGCAGGTCACCGCCGAGCAAGGCCTGCTCAGCGGTGAGTCGCGTCTGACGCCGATTCAGCACTGGTTCTTCGACACTGACATTCCTGAGCGTCAGCACTGGAACCAGGCGTTGCTTCTGGAGCCGACCGTCGCGCTGGAACCCCATCGCCTGGAGCAAGCGCTGCTGGCGGTAATCGAACAGCACGATGCCCTGCGGTTGCGTTTCAGCCAGACCGACACGCAATGGCGCGCCGAGCATCAGGCGATTTCCAACGTGCCGGTGCTGTGGCAAGTGCGAGTTTCGTCCATGGACAAATGCGCTGCGCTGTTCGCCGATGCCCAGCGCAGCCTCGACCTCGAACAGGGGCCGCTGATGCGCGTGTTGCTGGTCGATGGTCCCGAGGGCGTACAACGGCTGTTCATCGCCATTCACCACTTGGTGGTGGACGGCGTTTCGTGGCGGGTGCTGCTCGACGATCTGCAAACCGTTTACCGTCAACTGGACGCCGGGCAGTCGGTCAAACTGCCGGCGAAAACCAGCGCCTTCAAGGATTGGTCCGCCCGTTTGCAGGCCTACGCCGGCAGCGAATCCCTGCGTGAAGAACTGAGCTGGTGGCAGTCGCAACTGACCGGGCCGAACGCCGAATTGCCCTGTAATCGTCCTGAGGGCGGGCGGCAGAACCGGCATGCGCAAACCGTCAGCGTGCGCCTCGATGCCGAGCGTACTCGCCAGTTGCTGCAACAGGCGCCGAGTGCCTATCGCACGCACGTCAACGACCTGCTGCTGACCGCGTTGGCTCGGGTGCTGTGCAATTGGAGCGGAGAGGAATCGGCGCTGATTCAGCTTGAAGGCCACGGCCGCGAAACCCTGTTCGACGAGATCGACCTGACCCGCACCGTCGGCTGGTTCACCAGCGCTTATCCGTTACGCCTTATGCCGGCGGACGGGCAGGGCGCCTCGATCAAGGCGATCAAGGAACAACTGCGTGCCGTGCCGCACAAAGGCCTGGGTTATGGCGTGCTGCGTTATCTGGCCGATGATCTGAGTCGTCAGACCCTGGCCGCGTTGCCGGTGGCGCCGATCACCTTCAACTACCTCGGTCAGTTCGACCAGAGCTTCGGCGCGGACGCCTTGTTCCGTCCGCTGGACGAGCCCGTCGGCGCGGCCCACGATCCGCACGCGCCGCTGCCCAATGAGCTGAGCGTCGACAGTCAGGTGTATGGCGGTGAACTGGTGCTGCGCTGGACTTTCAGCTCCGAACGCCACGATCCGCAAGCCATCACCGACCTGGCCAACGCTTATCTTGGCGAACTGCAAAGCCTGATCGAACATTGCCTGCGCGACGATGCGGGAGGCCTGACGCCGTCGGACTTCCCGTTGGCGAAACTGACCCAGCCGCAAATCGACGCGTTGCCAATCCCGGCCGCCGTCATCGAAGACGTCTACCCGCTGACCCCGATGCAGGAAGGCATGCTGCTGCACACCTTGCTGGAACCGGGCACCGGCCTCTACTACATGCAGGATCGCTACCGCATCAACAGCGAACTCGACCCGCAACGTTTCGCCCAGGCCTGGCAAGCGGTGATCGCCCGCCACGAAGCCCTGCGCGCATCGTTCTGCTGGAACGTTGGCGAAGACATGCTGCAAGTGATCCACAAACCCGGCAGCACGCCGATCGAGATCCTCGACTGGACGCACATTGCCGAAGCCGAGCAAGAGCCGAAACTGCAAGCGCTGCTCAAAAGCGAGCGTGAAGCCGGGTTCGATCTGCTCAATCAGGCACCTTTCCACCTGCGCTTGATCAAGGTCGGCGCGGCGCGTTACTGGTTCATTATGAGCAACCACCACATCCTGATTGATGCCTGGTGCCGCTCGCTGCTGATGAACGATTTTTTCGAAATCTACACCGCCCTCGGCGAAGGCCGGGAAGCGCAACTGACCGTGCCCCCGCGTTATCGCGACTACATTGGCTGGCTGCAACGCCAGAGCCTGGCCGAGGCGCGGCAGTGGTGGAAAACCAATCTGCAAGGTTTCGAACGGACCACGCCGATCCCGAGCGACCGGCCGTTCCTGCGTGAGCATGCCGGTGAAAGCGGCGGCATGATCGTCGGTGACCGCTACACAAGGCTTGATGCTCGCGACGGTGCGCGCCTGCGCGAACTGGCGCAGGCGCATCAACTGACCATCAACACCTTTGCGCAAGCGGCGTGGGCCTTGGTGCTACGACGTTTGAGCGGTGATCGTGACGTGCTGTTCGGCGTCACGGTGGCCGGGCGTCCGGTGGACATGCCGCAGATGCAGCGCACCGTCGGGCTGTTCATCAACAGCATTGCGCTGCGGGTGAAAATGCCCGAGGACGATCAGCGTTGCAGTGTGCGCCAGTGGTTGAGTGGTTTGCTCGACAGCAACATGCAACTGCGCGAGTACGAATACCTGCCGCTGGTGAGCATTCAGGAAAACAGCGAACTGCCCAAGGGCCAACCGCTGTTCGACAGCCTGTTCGTGTTCGAAAACGCTCCGGTGGAAGTCTCGGTGCTGGACCGTGCACAGAGCCTCAACGCCACGTCGGACTCGGGCCGCACCCACACCAACTTCCCGCTGACGGCGGTCTGCTATCCGGGGGATGACCTGGGGCTGCACCTGTCTTACGACCAGCGTTATTTCGACGAATCGACCGTCGAGCGCATGCTCGGCGAGTTCAAGCGATTGTTGCTGGCGCTGGTCGAAGGCTTCCATGGCGACATGGCCGATCTGCCGTTGCTGGGCGACGAGGAACAGGATTTCCTGATCCACGGCTGCAACCAGAGCGAGCACGATTACCCGCTGGAACAAAGCTATGTCGCGTTGTTCGAAGCGCAGGTCGCTCGGCATCCGCAGCGGATTGCCGCCAGTTGCCTGGATCAGCAACACAGTTATGTCGAACTGAACCGGCGCAGCAACCGCCTCGGTCATGCGTTGATCGCGGCCGGGGTCGGGCTGGATCAACCGGTGGCATTGCTGGCCGAACGTAACCTCGATTTGCTCGGCATGATCATCGGCAGCTTCAAGGCGGGCGCGGGTTATCTGCCGCTGGACCCGGGGCTGCCGAGTCAGCGTCTGAGCCGGATCATCGACCTGAGCCGCACGCCATTGCTGGTCTGCACGCAAACCTGTCGTGAACAGGCGGTCGCGCTGCTGGAGGCGTTCAGTTGCGCCAACCGGCCGAAATTACTGGTCTGGGAAGAGGTGCAGGCGAGCGATGTATCGGTGGCGAATCCGGGTGTTTACAGCGGCCCGGACAACCTCGCCTATGTGATCTACACCTCCGGCTCCACCGGTTTGCCCAAAGGCGTGATGGTCGAACAGCGCGGCATGCTCAACAACCAGTTGAGCAAGGTGCCGTACCTGAATCTCAGCGAGGTTGATGTGATCGCCCAGACCGCTTCGCAAAGCTTCGACATTTCGGTCTGGCAGTTCCTCGCCGCACCGCTGTTCGGGGCGCGGGTGGACATTGTGCCGAACACCATCGCCCATGATCCGCAAGGGTTGCTGGCGCATGTGTCGGCCCAGGGCATTACGGTGCTGGAAAGCGTACCGTCGCTGATTCAGGGCATGCTCGCCCAGGAACGCATGAGCCTCGACGGCCTGCGCTGGATGCTGCCGACCGGTGAAGCGATGCCGCCGGAACTGGCGCATCAATGGCTGCTGCGCTACCCGGAGATCGGGCTAGTGAATGCCTATGGCCCGGCGGAATGCTCGGACGACGTGGCGTTCTTCCGCGTTGACATGGCCTCGACCCGTGGCAGTTACCTGCCCATCGGTACGCCGACCGACAACAACCGTTTGTACCTGCTCGATGGTGCGCTGGACCTGGTGCCGTTGGGTGCGGTGGGCGAGTTGTGCGTCGCCGGCACCGGGGTCGGGCGTGGTTACGTCAGCGACCCGTTGCGCACCGCCCTGGTATTTGTACCGAACCCGTTTGGCGCGCCGGGGGATCGTCTGTATCGCACCGGCGACTTGGCCCGACGTCGCAGTGACGGCGTGCTGGAATACGTTGGGCGTATCGACCATCAAGTGAAGATTCGCGGTTACCGCATCGAACTGGGTGAAATCGAAGCACGCCTGCATGAGCAACCGGAAGTGCGCGAAGCGGCGGTCGGTGTGCAGGAAGGCGTGAACGGCAAGCATCTGGTCGGCTATTTGGTCGCGGCGGATGCTTTGATCAAGCCAACGGAGCGACTCGAACGCATCAAGCAACGCCTGCGTACCGAACTCCCGGAATACATGGTGCCGCTGCACTGGTTGTGGCTGGAGCGGATGCCGCTCAATGCCAACGGCAAACTCGACCGCAAGGCGCTGCCGGCGCTGGAGATCGGCCAGTTGCAGAGCCAGGATTACCAGGCGCCGCGCACCGAGCTGGAGCAGACACTGGCGAATATCTGGGCCGAGGTGCTGAAGGTCGAGAAGGTCGGCGCGCAGGACAACTTCTTCGAACTGGGCGGGCATTCGTTGCTGGCGACGCAGATTGCTTCGCGGGTGCAGAAAGCCTTGCAACGGGATGTGCCGTTGCGGGCGATGTTCGAGTGCAGCACGGTGGCGGAGTTGGCCGAGTACATCAACGGGTTGGCGGCGAGTGACATCACCGAGGAGAAGGTGGATCGCCTCAATGACTTGATGGCGGAGTTGGAGGGGTTTTGATTCTTTAGCGTCTGTGCGGGGCCTTTCGCGGGCAAGCCTCGCTCCTACAGGATTTGTGTCGTTCGCAATTTTTATGATCGACACCAGACCTGTGGGAGCGAGCCTGCTCGCGAAGGCGTCATCGAAATTTGCGCGAATTTGCGCGTTGACTGCCGCTTCGGACCGGCTCAGGCTGCCTCTGCTTTTTTTGTTGAATTCCCTTCAAAAAGGAGACAGTTAATGCCCTTTGTAACGATTGACGGACAGCCCCTTCACTACATCGATCAAGGCACCGGCCCGGCCGTATTGCTGGCCGGCAGCTACCTGTGGGACCAAGCCATGTGGGCACCGCAGATTGCTGCGTTGTCGCAACACTATCGGGTCATTGCCCTGGACCTGTGGGGCCACGGTGAATCCGGGCCACTTCCCGAAGGCACGAAGTCGCTGGATGACATCGCCCGCCAGGCCTTGGCGCTGCTCGATCATCTGGACGTTGATCGTGTCACGCTGGTCGGTCTGTCGGTCGGTGGCATGTGGGGCGTGCGACTGGCGCTGTCAGCGCCACAGCGGATCAATGGCCTGGTGCTGATGGACACTTACGTCGGCGTCGAGCCGGAACCGACTCGCCAATACTATTTCTCGCTGTTCAAACAGATCGAAGACACCGGCGTGATCGCGCCGCAGTTGCTCGACATCGTGGTGCCGATTTTCTTCCGTCCGGGCATCGATCCACAGTCGGCCCTGTATCAGGATTTTCGCGCGAAACTGGCGGCGTTGCCGTCCGAACGTCTGCGTGAAAGCATTGTGCCGATGGGGCGGATTACGTTTGGGCGGGATGATCTGTTGCCGCGTCTGGGCGAGCTGAACCCTGCCACCACGCTGGTGATGTGTGGCGATCAGGACAAACCGCGGCCGCCGTCGGAAACGAAGGAAATGGCCGGGTTGATTGGCTGCCCGTATGTGCTGGTGCCGGAGGCGGGGCATATCTCCAATCTGGAGAATCCGCCGTTTGTGACGGAGGCGTTGTTGAAGTTTTTAGCCGAGAGAAATTAGTCGATCTTGCTGGCCCCATCGCGAGCAGGCTCGCTCCCACAGGGGAATGCATTCAAATGTGGGAGCGAGCCTGCTCGCGATGGGGCCGGTGTGGTCACCAAGTCTCTGCAGCAAACTACTTGGGCCCGAGAATCTTCACCAACTTGTCCGGCGAAGGCGCGCCTTGCTGCTGTTGCAGCTCGCCCTTGTCGTCCATGTAGAAAATCGCCGGGGTGGCCTGCAATTCCAGGTCTTCCATCAACTGCATGTTCGCCGCCAATTTCGCCTGAATCGCCGGCGGCACGTCCTTCAGGGCTTTCAGCGAACTGCCCTTGCCGGATTTTTCGTGATCTTCCAGCGCCTTGCTCGGGTCCTTGGCGGCTAGCAGCGCGGCGGATTTGCCCGGGCTGTCTTCGCGAATGATCCCGACCATGATGTGCCGCAGCTGCACTTTGCCGGCATTGACCCACGGCCGAGCCTGTTCCCAGAACATGTTGCAGTAGGGGCAGTTCGGGTCGCTGAACAAGTACACGATGCGTGGCGCATCTTTTTTGCCGTCGGCGATCCAGTTGCTGGCTTCCATCTTGGCCCAGACTTCCTTGGACATCGGCGCGTAGACCAGTTTCTGCAACGGTGCACTGCTCAGGTCGTTGCCCTCGGCGTCGTACAGATTGCCCAGCAGTACATGCTTGCCGTCCGGGGTCAGGTACAGCGCGATACCGCGGTTCTGGTACTGGGCGGCGTAACCGCGCAGCCCATCGGGTGCGTCGAACTGACCGACGATTTTCGCGCCCTTGGCTTCGATCTTCTTGATCGCTTCAGGCAATTCTTCGGCGGCCTGCACCGACGGCAGGTGCAGCAGCGCTGCGCCCAGAGTCAGCGTCAGCAGGTGGCGGAGGCGGGGCATGGCAGTTTCCTTGAAGAGGTGGCCGGTACGGCAGGAGAAGGGGTGTCGAAGTTTTCCAGGGCGCGGGCCAGGCTGGCATCCGAGAGTTCACCCAAATGGCTGCCCAGCAATCGACCGTCGGGGCTATAGAACAGCGTAGTCGGCAATGCCATGGAACCCACGGCCTGACCCAGTCGACCGCTGCCGTCGAACAGCACGTTGGTCAGGCTCAGGCCTTGGGTTTCGAGGAAGGTGCTGACGCTTTGCATGCTTTCGGCCTGATTGACGAACAGGAAGGTCAGGTCCGGGCGCTGTTGCTGGGCGTTTTCCAGCACCGGCATTTCCCGGCGGCACGGCGGGCACCAGGTGGCCCAGAGATTGATGACCAGCGGTCCACCCTTGTAGTCCGCCAGTTGCACGGTTTCGCCGGCGGCGTTGCGCAGGGCGATTTCCGGCAGGCGCGTGCCTTGTTCGTAAATACTCAGAGAGAAAGTCGCCAGCAGCCAGAATGCCAACCCGCTGGCCACGCCAAACCCCAGCGGGCGGCGCAGACCCGGCCGGCGCCAACCGCGATACAGCGCGGTGAGCAGCAGCACAATCACTCCGGGCCAGGCGAGGAAACCGCCATCGCGCAGGTCGATGATCTGCCACGGATCGTTGCGATAGTGGGCCCAGTAGGCGCCGACGAACCCGACCCGCGCCGCCAGCATGCCCAGCAAAAAAAGGCTGAACAGCGCCGACTCGGGGTTCTCTCCACCGCGCTTGGCCACCCGCCAGCCGACAAACGTCGCCAGCGCCAGGGCACTGATCAGCAGCAGATGGTTAAGCGCGATGGCAAAAGTGCCGAGGGTAAAGGTCAGCATTAACGGGCGTCTCGGGTGGTGGTCCAGCGTTGCAGGAAAGTGTCGGCATCGACCTCGCCGGTGATGCGCTGACTGCGGCGCTCCTGGCCGTCTGCGCCGATCCACAGAAAACTCGGTGGCCCCGGCACTTTATAACGGCCGAGCAGTTCGCGGCTGTCGGCATTGTCGGCGGTGACGTCCAGCCGTAGCAAGCGCACATCGCTCAGCGCTGCCATTACATGGGCTTTGCCGAAGACCTGTTTTTCCATGACTTTGCACGACACACACCAGTCGGCGTAGTAGTCCAGCAGCACCCATTGGCCCTGGGCCTGGGCGGCGTCCAGTTCCTGTTGCAGCGCTTGCGGATTGTTGATCGTGGTGAAGGCCTCATGGCCGGTCGGGCGAGCGGCATTGCCGGAAGAGGCGGAAGCGCTGTAGACCTGCAACGGTTTGAGCAAGTCATCACTGCCCCCGGCGGCCCCGATCATCAGCAGACCGCCCCACATCCCGAGCAACAGCGCACTGGCGCCGAACAGATGGGCGACGCGGCCAAAACCTTCCGACTGTTTCCAGGCGCTATAGGCGGCAATCAGCAGCAAGGCGCCACACAAACCGATCCACAGCGATTGATCCAGCACCGGGCGCAGCATCAGCAGGGCGGTGGCGAGGAACAGGAAACCGAACACGCCTTTGAGCAGGTTCATCCAGGCGCCGGGTTTGGGCAGGAAGCGATTGCCCACGGTCACCAGCAACAACAGCGGCACACCGATGCCGATGCCCATTGCGAACAGAATCAGCCCGCCATGCAGCGCATTACCGCTTTGTGCGATGTAGAGCAGGGCGCCGGCCAATGGCGCGGTCATGCACGGGCCGACCAGCAGCCCCGACAAGGCCCCGAGCACACCGGCACCGATCAGACTGCCGCCACGCTGATTGCGCGACACATTTTCCAGCCGGTCACGCACCGCCACCGGCAGTTGCAGCTCGAAGAAACCGAACATCGGCAACGCCAGCAGGACAAATATCGCCGCGAAGCTGCCCAGCAGCCACGGGTTCTGCAACAGCGCCTGAAGGTTCGCACCAAGCAGCGCGGCCAGCACACCCATCGCCGCATATACCAGCGCCATGCTCACCACGTAGCTGGTCGCCAGGGCGAAACCGCGTTTGGGCGTGGCGCCGCTGCCGACGATCAACCCGGCCAGTATCGGCAGCATCGGCAACGAGCAAGGGGTGAAGGCCAACAGCAGGCCCAGACCGAAGAACACCAGCAAGCTCCAGCCCAGCGCCCGTTGTTGCAGGCCGCTGGCCAGGGCCTGATCCGGTGCTTCGTTGGTTGCGCCCGCAACGTTGCCACCCAGGTCCACGACCTGGGTTTGCGGCGGATAGCACAATCCGGCATCGGCACACCCCTGGAAGCCCACCTTGATCTGACCGGTGGCGCCCGCCGGAATCTTCAGCTCCAGGCCTTGGCGATACACCGGTTGTTCGCCGAAGAATTCATCACTGTGCGCTTCACCTTCGGGTAATGGCGGCTGTTGCTCCGAGGGCAGTCCCTCGAATTTCAGGCGTTTCTGGTAAAGGTAATAGCCGTCGGTAATTTGCCAAAAGAGCTGTGTTTCACCCGATTCAAGGCGCTCGGAAGTAAAGACAAAGGCCTTTTCCACCGGTAAAAATTCAGGTTTGGTATCGAACGGATTGGTCCCTGCCTGGGCCACACCCGAGATCAAGAGAACAAAAAGAAGAAACAGTCGACGCATGGGTAAGCCTTATCCCTGTGCAAGTGAGGTGCACAATGGGAGGCGGCGATTAACCGATGATTAACCGCGAGTCGACAGATTCTCAGTCTCGTAGCAATCCGGGCCAATTCACCTCATTCACCGGGTGCGGACCAGAATGCATCCGATTCATTTGCAGGTTGTAGATGATGTATTCGTTGCCAGTCAGGAAGATGTAGAAATAATTGTCGTCACTATTACTGTCTTTTTGCACGCCGGTAATAATTCGGTCGAGGTAGGGGGACAGTCCGCTCCAGACGGTCGGGGAGATGGAGGGTTGATTGTAATAGTTGCTTTTGTAGTTGAATTGGAAGTGCTTTCCGTCGCTCATGATGAACTTAAATATGTGGCCCGTTTCGTTTAGAGTCCACCACGTCACTGCGATGATACGATCGAAATAAGGAAGGATGGGAGCCCATCCAGTATTTTCCACAGGCTTTATATAACTGACTCTATCGGTGTCTTGATTATACTTACAGACGGTCGGTGTAGTGCCTTCGTAAAAAAACAACCATGTTGCGTCAGAGTCATAACCTTCAGACTCATTGATCAGATCAGTGGTGGTTAAGCCAAAGCGTAGGTTTTTGGCATGGGCGTGGAAGTCATTCCAGTTGCCGTATGAAATATCGCTCGGGTATCCCTTTGGAACTTGCCTGTCGCCAAGGCTGTATCGAGAGTATTTATTTATGTCTTTGAAGAAGAAATGAATTCCATCTTTGCCAGAGCGCCAGTCGACGGTGACAAAGTTTTTCAAGATTGGCATGTTGTTGTTCCTTTCAATAGTTAAACGTTTGTTGGTTGTTCAAGAGCAGGTTTGTGGTCAGGTTGTCATGTTTTCGTGTTGTGAGTTAGTTGCGGATTGAGCTTATCGCTTTACGAAAATCAATAAGAGTTTTTTTTGAGGTTGTTTGTGTCGCTTTGCAACTAAGGTGAATGAATAAGTTTGATTTGGTTGGGTGACAGAAAGCCGGGCTATTCGTCATCCCTCGCAATTGACATAATTGCGCCTTAATCCACATCTGCTTGACTCGCGTTTTTACTCATGGAGCGCCCATGCACGTACTGGTTTGTGAAGATGATGAGCTGATCGCCAGCGGCATTGTCGCCGGCCTCACCGCACAGGGCCTGACGGTGGAGCACGTCGCCACGGCATCGGCTGCCCGGGCGATGCTCAAAGTGGCTGAGTTCGACGTCATGGTGCTCGACCTTGGTCTTCCCGATGAGGACGGCCTGAAGTTGTTGCAGCAGTTGCGCCACAGTGGCCTGGAGATTCCGGTGCTGATTCTCACGGCGCGGGACTCGGTCACTGACCGCGTCGATGGCTTGCAGGCCGGCGCCGACGATTACCTGCTCAAACCGTTCGACCTGCGTGAACTCGCCGCCCGTCTGCACACCTTGTTGCGACGCGTGGCGGGGCGCAGCGTCAACCTGATCGAACACGGCCGTCTGACCTACGACCCGAGCAGCCGGGAAACCATGCTCGGCGGCCAGTCCGTCGACCTTTCGCGGCGTGAACAGTCGCTGTTGCAAGCCTTGCTGCATAACCGTGGCCGAGTGCTGTCCACCGAACAATTGAAGGACAGCGTCTACGGTTTCAATGACGAACTGGAAAGCAACGCCCTCAACGTGCATATCCATCACCTGCGGCGCAAACTCGGCAATGGCATTGTCGAGACGGTGCGCGGCCTGGGTTATCGCCTGGGGCCCGCCGATGGTGGAGAGGAAATGAAAAAGTGATGAGCCTGCGTTTGCGCCTTAGCCTGACACTCGGCGCCGCTTTTGCGCTGATCTGGGCCCTGGCGGCGGCCTGGATGCTCAGCGACCTGCGCAACCAAATGATGTTTTCCCTCGACCAGCGGCTGGTGGCATCGGCGCGCATGGTCGCCGGCCTGATGGAACAATTGCCCGCGTTGCCGAGCAAGGGCGAGGGCACCCATTTCAGCGCGGAACAACTGAATATTCCGGGTGGCATGGCCTGTCAGGTCAGCTCGTTGCGCGGCGAAATCCTCGCCCGCAGTCACACCGATCCGCAACAAACCCTGGAAGCCGAGAAAATGGGCTTCCACGATCAGATGATCGACGGCGCGCCGTGGCGCAGCTTCACCCTGGCTCGCGGTGATCTGCGCATTACCACGGCGGATCGGCAGATCGAGCGTGAGGCGCTGAACATGTCGATCCTGCTGGCCGCTTCGGTGCCGGTGGGCGTGGCGTTGCTTGGCTGCCTGTGCCTGTTGTGGCTGGGGATTGGCCAGGGGCTGGCGCCGCTCAACCGGATGCGCGATGCCTTGATGCGCCGCAGCGCCGATTCGCTCGAACCCTTGCAGATCCAGCCGCTGCCCAGCGAGCTTCAACCGTTGCTGGACACCCAGAATCAGCTGTTCCAGCGCATCGGCAAGACCATCGAGCGCGAACGCCGCCTGACCGGCGACGCGGCCCACGAATTACGCAGCCCCCTGACCGCAATCAAAACCCATCTGCAAGTGGCGCGCATGACTGATGGCGCGGCCCGGGATCAGTCCCTGGCACGGGCAGAAGAGGGCGCCGACCGCATGCACCGCACGCTGGAGCAATTGCTGTTGCTGGCGCGGGTCGAGGGCAGTCTGTCGTTCGACGACGGGGTGCAATGCAGCGCCGAGCAAGTGGCGAAACTGGCGATTCAGGACGCGGCCAGCGGTGATCGTCGGCGGATCAAGCTGCACATGCCAGCGAAGTTCTCCGATGCCCCGGTGCAGATGCCCGCGGTGCTGTCGATCGCCGCATTGCGCAATTTGCTGGACAACGCCCTGCGCCATACCCCGGGCGACGGATCGGTGGAACTGAGCCTGGAAACCACTGGCAGTCGCGCACGCTTTCTGGTCCGCGACCACGGCCCGGGCATTGCCGATGACGACCTGCAACACCTGACCCAACGTTTCTGGCGCAACGGCCAGAGCACCGGCTGTGGATTGGGCCTGGCGATTGTCCAGGCGATTGTTCAGCGGTGCGGTTGCACCCTGCATTTCGACAGCCGGCCGGATGGGTTGCGGGTTGAGCTGACGATGCCATTGCAACCTCTCTAACCAACACCGCAACTTTCCCTGTGGGCGTGAGCCTGCTCGCGATGAGGCCATAACATCCAACATCCATGTTGACTGTTACACCGCCATCGCGAGCAGGCTCACTCCCACAAGGGAGGCTGTGTTGCACATCAAATGTAACTTCTCTCCATTAGTCAGCGACTCGCCACAGCGCTATCGTCCCCGGCAGCTTTTTCTCAATGGATTGAGGTAACAGCGCCATGGATGCATCGATTCACATCTGCAAGGCAACCCCCGCCGATGCCGGCATCATCAGTCGGATCGTCGAGCGCTCCATTCGTGTCGGCTGCGCGCTCGACCATCGCAACGACCCGAGAACCGTCGCCACCTGGACCCACAACAAAACCATCGAGCACGTGCAACCGTGGCTGACCGACCAACGGTTGTACCTGAACATCGCCCTGTTGCAGGACAAGCCGGTCGGCGTCGCCATGGCGGCGATCAGTGGCAAGGTCGCGTTCTGCTATGTGCAGCCGGAATGGTTTCGTCGCGGTGCCGGAGAGGCGCTGGTTCACGACCTCGAAGGCTGGTTGATCAATCAGGGACTGGGCCAGGCTCGCCTCAACAGCACCCGCACCAGCGAGGCTTTTTATCGCCATTTGGGGTACCGGCCCTGCGCTGAAATCTTCATCGTGGCCGGGCTCCATGCCATTCCCATGCATAAGGCACTGACACCGCCTTCATAGAAAGCTGATCGAGGGTCTAAATCCTCGGCGCCCTGATGCGTTTCCAGAACAGGAAAACCTTATTGAGGGGTCGAGAGATGTCAGTCGCTACCAGCCTTATGGAAGATCAGTCGGCCCGGATCGCTCCGGCGCCGGTCGAGACGCTGTATCAGTTCAATGAATCGCCGTTGCTGGCCCGTCAAAACCAGCAGGAATCGAATGCCCGCAGTTACCCGCGACGCATTCCCCTGGCGCTCAAGCGCGCCAAGGGCATTTATGTCGAAGACGTCGAAGGCCGCCGTTTCATCGACTGCCTGGCGGGTGCCGGGACATTGGCCCTGGGGCACAACCATGCGGTGGTGATCGAAGCGATCCAGCAAGTGCTGAGCGATGAGTTGCCGCTGCACACCCTCGACCTGACCACGCCGGTCAAGGATCAATTCGTCCAGGACCTGTTCGGTTTGCTGCCGGCGGCGTTGGCTGCTGAAGCCAAGATCCAGTTCTGCGGCCCCACCGGCACCGACGCGGTGGAAGCCGCGCTGAAACTGGTGCGCACCGCCACCGGACGCAGCACCGTGTTGTCATTCCAGGGCGGTTATCACGGCATGAGCCAGGGCGCGCTGAGCCTGATGGGCAGCCTGGGGCCGAAAAAGCCGCTGGGCGCCTTGCTCAGCAACGGCGTGCAGTTCATGCCGTATCCCTACGACTACCGCTGCCCGTTCGGCCTCGGCGGTGCGCAAGGGGTGAAGGTCAACCTGAGCTACCTGGAAAACCTGCTCAATGATCCAGAGGCCGGCGTGCAATTGCCGGCGGCGGTGATCGTCGAAGCGGTGCAGGGCGAGGGCGGGGTGATCCCGGCCGATCTCGATTGGCTGCGCGGCCTGCGGCGCATCACCGAACAGGCCGGCGTGGCGCTGATCGTCGATGAAATCCAGAGCGGTTTCGCTCGCACCGGCAAGATGTTCGCCTTCGAGCACGCGGGGATCATTCCGGACGTGGTGGTCATGTCCAAAGCCATCGGCGGCAGTCTGCCACTCGCCGTCGTGGTTTACCGCGACTGGCTCGACACCTGGCTGCCGGGCGCTCATGCCGGGACTTTCCGCGGTAATCAGATGGCCATGGCGGCGGGTTCTGCGGTGATGCGTTACCTGACCGAACACAAGGTCTGCGAGCACGCTGCCGCCATGGGCGAGCGCCTGAGCGAGCACCTGCGCATTCTGCAGCGGGACTTCCCGCAATTGGGCGACATTCGCGGGCGCGGCTTGATGCTCGGCGTTGAGCTGGTCGATCCGACGGGTGCGCCCGATGCATTGGGGCATCCGCCGATCTTCGGTCGCCTGGCGCCGCTGGTGCAGCGTGAATGCCTCAAGCGCGGGCTGATTCTTGAGCTGGGTGGGCGTCACGGCGGCGTGGTGCGTTTCCTGCCGCCGCTGGTGATTACCTCCGCGGAAATCGATCGGGTGGCCGAGATTTTCGGCCGGGCCATGGCCGCAGCCACCGCCAGCCTCTAAATTTTTCGCGCCGCGCAACGTTCCTTCTACATACCGGCTGCGCACGCCGCGCAGCCCACCCTACAGCGATGGAGACACAGCATGACGTCAGTATTCGACCGCGAGGACATCCTCTTTCAGGTCGTGGTCAACCACGAAGAGCAATACTCGATCTGGCCCGACTACAAAGCGGTGCCTGCCGGCTGGCGCACCGTGGGCAAGAGCGGCCTGAAAAAGGAATGCCTGGCCTACATCGAAGAAACCTGGACCGACATGCGCCCGTTGAGCTTGCGTCAGAAGATGGACGAGCAGGCGGCAGTGGCTAACTAAGGCACGACGCAAAAGGAAGCCCGCTGGACTGGTGACAGTCAGCGGGCTTTTTCATGTCTGGAATGTGTCTCGCCTGTCAGGCCGCCTTCGCGAGCAGGCTCGCTCCTACATTGGATCTATGGCGTGACACAAATCCCCTGTGGGCGCGAGCCTGCTCGCGATGAACGATAACGTGGACTCACTGACGTTAAACCCCGCTCAACCCCTTGATCACCCGATCCACATTCCCTTCCAGCTCAGCCACCGGTTCCGCCGCGTCGACACTCAACACCACCAGCCGACTGCCTGCCTCTGCGATCACCGCTTTCACCGCCTCAGACGGCTGGCGATGATGCAACACCACCGCCACATCATTGTCCTTCAGCGTCGCGCCCAATTGCTTGAGTGCTTCAGGTGTCCACTCGGCGTCCGGCCGTGCATCGAGGCCGATCAGCTCCAGGTTCAACCCGCCGATCAAGTAGCCGAAGTGATCGCTCAGGCTCATTACAGTGAGGTTATCGGCACTGGCCAATTGCGCTTCGCTGTCCGCGCTGAGCTTGAGCAAGCGCTGTTTCAGTGCCGCCAGGTTAGCCTCGATCGCAGGTTTGGCCTCGGGCGCCAGGCGCACCAGGTCCGCCGCCATCACATCCGCCATCCGCCCCATGTTGTTGCTGGAAAGCCACGGCTGGCTGTTCAAGCCGTCGACCTTATTGCCCGGCTGCACGGCGATGCCGGGCAGGGCGCCGTCCACCGGGCGGGCGGCGTCGACTTCAACGATACGAATGTTGCTGCGCCGGGCAATCGGGTACAGCGGATCGTCTGCCCACAGTGAGCGCAGACCGATCACCGCATCGGCGTCGGTCGCCAGTCTGGCCAGCGCCGGAGCGCCACGACCGGTGAAGTACGCGGTCTGACGGCTGCCCGGCAGGTTCGCCGGCGCAGCACGCTCAAGGTTGACGTCGGTGTCCTTGAGCAAGACTTCACCCAGCCCGTAAGTGATCGGCAAGGAGGCCAGCACGCGCAGGGGTTTTGTGTCCGCTGCAAAGGGGGTAGTGACCAGCCCGCACAGAGCGACGGCCAGGGTCAGTTGACGCAGAGAAAAAGACATTTATCCGATATTCCCTTTCAGGCTTGGGACAACGCCGCGGGCGATGGCGGCGAGGGCGAAGGCGATACCGGCGACCAGAATGATCGCGGCACCGGACGGAATGGGCAGGTCGAAGACGATCGGCGCGAGGATCCCGCACAGCGTGCTGACTGTGGCGATCAGCACCGAGCACCAGAAGAAACCCTTCAGCGACTGGCTGAGCAAGCGGGCCGCTGCGGCGGGAATCACCAGCAGCGCACCGACCAGAATCGCGCCGATGACTTTCACTGCGGCCACGGTGATCAGGGTCACCAGAATCACAAACAGATAATCCAGGGTCTTCACCGCCACACCACGAACCGCCGCCAGTTGCGGGTTGAAACTGGCCAGCATGATGCGGTTGTACAGCGGCAAGGCCAGCGCCATGACCAGCGAACCGACGATGGCCAGCACCAGCAGATCGTTACCGTTGACCGTCAGCACCGAACCGAACAGCACGTTTTCGAGGATGTGCACGTTGATCTTGCCCGCCAGGATCAGCAGCAGGCTCGCGCCCAGGGCCAACGACACCGAGAGGAACACACCGATCAACGTATCCGGCGCCAGCCCGGTGCGGTTGCGCAGGTAGTTGAGCAGGATGCCAAACAGCAGGCAGTAACCGAACAGGCTGCCGTAAGGCCCGGTGTAAGGTTCGCCGAGCAGGATGCCGACGGCCACGCCGGTCAATGCCGCGTGACCCACCGCTTCGGAGAAAAACGCGAAGCGCTTGACCACCACCAGCGTGCCCAGACCGCCCAGCACCGGGCCGATCAGCAAACCGGCGAGCAGGGCGTTGACCACAAAACCATAGGCCAGCGCTTCAGGCAGATAACCCGAAGACGCCCAACCCTGAACCATCAAGCGAAAGGCTTCATAACTCATCAGGCAGCGCTCCGTGGATGGGTCGAGAACAGGGTCAGCAGGCGTTCCGGGGTCAGCGCCTGTTTAGGCGTGGCATCGAACAGCACCCGGCGATTGAGTCCGGTCACCCGGTCGGCCAAACGCCCGACGGCTTCCAGATCATGCTCGATCCATAACACGGTGATGCCGCTCTGGCGCCAGTCGCCGAGCAATCGCTCGAACACCTGGATACCGGCCTCGTCGAGGGCCGACATCGGCTCGTCGAGCACCAGCAACTGCGGCGCCGGGATCAACCCTTGAGCGAGCAACACGCGCTGACGCTCCCCACCGGACAACGCACCCATGCGCCGCTTGCGCTTGTCCTGCAGGCCGACCCGTTCCAGCGCTTCACCAATCGCGGCTGCGTAATGCTTGCTCAAACCGAGGAACGCCGGACGACGCTGACACATCGCAGCCATGAAATCGTCGACGGTCATGGGCAGGCCGCGGTCGAATTCCAGCGCCTGAGGCACATAACCGATGGTCCCGGGTGTGCCCGGCCATTGCAGGCTCAAGCGACCTTGATGTGGCATCTGTCCGAGCAGAGTCTTGATCAGCGAGCTCTTGCCGCCACCGTTCGGGCCGACCAGCGCATGCACGCTGCCGGGCTGGACCTGGAAGGTCACGTTGTCGAGGATCGTCGTGCGCCCCAGCGTCAAACTGACCTGCGCAAAATCCAGCGTCGGCCCCGAAACCTGTGGGAGTGACGGCGCGACGATTCGACCTGCTCGCGATTGCGGTGGGTCATTTAGCGATGATGTCGAATGACTGGACACCTTCGCGGGCGTGGTCGCTCCCGCACCCACAGGCGACTCGCTGATGGTTTCTTTCGCCGTCATTTCCCCGACTCCTGAATCGCCCGAACCACGGTGTCGAGGTTGCCGGTCATTTCCTTTTCGTACTTGTCGGCGGTGTATTCGCCATAGGAAATGTGCGACAGCGGGTACAGCTTCACCCCGGACTCACGCTGGATGGTGTCGACGTAGCTGGACGGGAAATCCATCTCGGAGAAGATCACCTTCACGTCCAGTTCCCGCAGTTGATCGATGGTCTTTTTCAGCTGGCTTGGGCTCGGCTCGATGCCGTGGGCCGGCTCGACCACGGCGGTCACTTCGAGGCCGAATTCGCGCAGCAGGTAGTCATAAGCCGCGTGAACCGTGGCCACTCGCAGTTCGGCGTTCGGTGCCTGGGTCAGTTTCGCCAGGGCGTCGGCGCGCATTTGCCGCAGGCGCTTGCCGTAGGCGCGGGCGTTCTGGGTGTAGGCCTTGGCATTGGCCGGGTCGAGCTTGCCCAGTTCCCGGGCAATGTTGTTGACCTGGGCAATGGAGGCGCTGATCGACAGGAAGGTGTGCGGGTTCACCACCTTGCCGGCCCCGCGTGCGGCGGTGCCGGTGGCCGCCAGCAGCGGCACGTTTTCGTTGGCTTCGATCACCGGGACGTTCGGCGTTTCGCTGGCGGCGATCATGCGGTCGGCGAAGTCGTCATGACCGACGCCATTGAGCACGACCACATCGAGCCCGCTGATGCGCTTGATGTCTTCGGCGCGGGGCTCATAGGCATGCGGGTTGAAACCGGCTGGAATCAGCGGCACCACTTCGGCCTTGTCACCGACAATGTTGGCCACGTAGCTGTAATAAGGGTGCAGGGTTATGCCGATGCGCAGGCGCTTGGCATCCTCGGCGCTGGCCAGTGGCGTCAGCAATAAGGCAAGCAGGCCGACCAGCAGCGGGCGCAGGAATGAGCGTTGAGATGAAATAGGCATGGGAAAGCGGTCTTCTCTCGGGTGAAGGCGAGGGTTCAGTGCCGGTGCTGGCGGGTCACGCCGGCATCGAATTGCGCGACGATCTGCTGCCAGCCGGCGCTTTCGAGCGCGGTGTCAGTGAGATCGGTCGGGGTCGCGAGGGCTTTGTCGCGATTGAGCCAGACGTCAGGGGCATCGTCGTCAGCAGTCAGGCGCATCAGAAACGAACCGGCTACGGCGGGCGTCTGGCTTTGACCGAAATAGGCCTTGGCGTCGAGCAGCTGCCAGGCATGGCCGCCACGGCTGACGGAACTGGCGTCCTGGGCAAATGGTGCAAAGCCTTCATCGGCAAGCGTTGCGGGCGTCGGCAGCGCTTGCTGTTCCTGACGCAGCAGATGAATCTCGTCCAGCGTCACCCGCAGGTCGGCATAGATGCCTTGCTCGGATGCGCTCAGATCGCGACGGGCATCCAACTGATGGCTGCCTACGCTGCTGACTTCCTGAGGCTCATGGCGCCAGGCGACGACCGAACCGGCTACCGCCAGGATCATCAGGCACAACAGCAACACATACAGGGTTTCATGGCCGGCACCGGCCGGGCGGACGACGTGCGTAGTAGGCGTACTCATGGGGCTTCGATGTCCGCTTGGTCGATCTCGACGACGTGGCCGGGGCCTGCGTCGAACAGCACGTAGAATTCGGCACCGGGCTTCTTGAAAGTGAGGGTCGAATCGGCGCCGAGCTTGCCCGGTACCAGGATGGTTTCGTCGTAGCCGATCACATCCAGCGTCACCCCCGGTGCGCCGCTGCCGTCGGAGAAACCGCCCGTGCATTTGATTTGTTCGGCGTCGATGGCTTTGCATTCGCACATCGGGTTGTGGGCCAGGGCGCTGGCGCTGAACCCGGCGCAGAGCACTAGTAAAACCGCGTTTAGAGAACGTAGCATCATGGTTTGCCTCCTTGTTTGTTCAGCCACGCGAGGGTGGCGGGGGATGCCTGGCTCAGGGGGATCGACGCTTGATGCATCGCGCCGTCCCAGCCTTCCATGGTGATCCACAGTTCGGCGTCGGCTTTGGTCTTTTCGGGGATCGGCAGCATCGCGCCCATGCGGTAGGGCGTGCCGAAGAAAATCACCCCGGCGGCGCGCAGGCTGCGGGGTTTGCCGATGCGCAGATACGTCGCCTTGACCTGGTCGCGGCAGCTGTCGCACAGCGCCGCGTTGAAGCTCTTCATATGGCCGGCCGGGCCATCGAGGGTCGGGGCTTCGTTGCGCAACTCGGCGAGGCGCAGGCTCCAGGGCCCGACCTGCACTTCACCGATTTCCCGCTCACCCAGGCCGGTGTCGCCGCGAAACAGCGCCGCGTCGGCAAAGTATTTGGGCATGAACCCCAGCGGCACCAGCAGCAGCAGAACGTTGATGTGGAAGCGCCATTTGTGCCAGAAGCGGCTCAGTTTCGAGGCTGGTTTTTCAGCGGTGAACAGGCTCATTGGCTGACCTCCGTGGTTTCGCGGCGATCGACAGCGGCGGTGCGAGGACGTTTGTCTTTGCGCTTGAGGGCATTGGCTGTGGCCAGGGCGGTGCGCTTGGTCCAGATCAGCAGGCCGCTAAGGACCATCATGCTCAGGATCAAACCGAAGAAGAACCAGATCAGCTTGATCCAGAGGCCGCCGAAATCACCGGTGTGCAGCGGCCGCATGGATTCGGTCACCAGCTCCAGGCCGGATCGGTCGGACAGCAGGCGGGTGGCGGCGATATCGCCGGTGTACGGGTTGATCTCGGCAGTCTGGAACATCAACGGATACCAACTGCGACCGCCCACCGTGAGGTAGCTATAGGCGTTGGCGGGCAGGCTGACGAAGCTGTCTTCCAGACCCGGGATGCGTTCCTTGGCCTGGGCAATCGCGGCTTCCAGGCTGATCATCGGCGCTGGCGAGCCATCGGTGCTCACCGGCACGCTCTCACGCGGAACCACCAAGGCCACCGGCGCGGTGGAGATCGACACCTGGTTATCGAACATGAACGCCTGGATGAGGAACCAGGTGCTGGTGATGGAAATCACCGCGATGAACCAGATCGACCAGATGCCGCTCAGGCGGTGAAAGTCGCCCCAGAAAATCCGCGCGCCATGACGGATGCGTAACGTCGGTCTAAAGAAGCCTTTCCAGAAGCGCTTGTAGACCACCAGCCCGGTCACCAAAGACGCCAGCAAAGGCAGGCTCAGGAACGACACCAGGTACCAGCCCCAGCTGTAACCGTTGGTGAACGGCACCAGCCACCAGCCATGCAATGCACGGGTGAAGGCCTGGAAATTGAATGGCGGGGCGGCGCCCTGAATCACGCCGCTGTACGGGTTGACGTAAACCTTCACCGAGCGCCCGTCGGGGTAGCTGACATCGACATCGAGCGCGAAGTGCGACTCGTCGGGCCGGCTGATGGCCTCGACCAGGGTGTTCGGTTCCGCCTTCTTGATGGCGGCGACGATCTGGTCATAACTGAGCAGCGGTGCGTCGTCGGTGGGTTGGCTGGCGCGCATCTGCGGGTTGGCCAGCCAGACAATTTCCTGACTGACCACCGCCAGTGTGCCGGTGACACAGACGATCAGTACGAAAAACCAGATCGGCAAGGCCAGCCAGCTATGGACCAGAAACCAGAGTTTGGAGCGGGATTTCTTCGACATGATTAAAGGTCTTGTATCGATGGGAAGGCCTCTGCTGCGGGCTTCCCAGCGATGAGGTCCATGAAAAGTCGTCCGTGGCTTTTGCCTACGCGGACTGACTGCATCTATATAGGACGGATGAGGAACGGAAATCCCGAACGACAATGTGAAAGAAAATGTTTCGCGTTCCGGTCGGCGCGCAGACAACCCCTGTAGGAGCGAGCCTGCTCGCGATAGCGGTCGTTCAGCCCGCTTCAACGTGACTGGCACACCGCTATCGCGAGCAGGCTCACTCCTACAGGGGGGGAACCGATCCAACACGAACCATGGTTCACGGGATCACTGTCCGGCCATTGATGGCGATGTCCTACTCCCTAAGATGGAGCTCAGACGCCTTTCACCCGCGAGCCTGAGCGAGCCTTTCCATGCCTCCAGCAAGAACTCTCTACGACAAACACATCGATTCCCACACGGTGTGTCGCCTCGATGACCAGGGTCACGTCCTGTTGTACATCGATCGCCAGGTCATCAACGAATACACCAGCCCCCAAGCGTTCAGCGGGTTGCGCGAGGCCGGACGCGGGGTCTGGCGGGCCGGCACCGCGCTGGCGGTGGTCGATCACGTCAACCCCACAGCCCCAGTGCGCATCGCCGCGATGCCGGACCTCGGCGGCGCGCGACAGGTGTCGTACCTGGCGGAAAACTGCCGTGATTTCGGCATCGAACTGCTCGACATCCTCAACAAACGCCAAGGCATCGAACACGTCATTGCGCCGGAGCAGGGTTTCATTCTGCCGGGCATGGTCATCGCGGCGGGCGACAGCCACACCACAACCTATGGCGCCCTCGGCGCGTTTGGTTTCGGCATCGGCACCTCGGAAATCGAGCACCTGCTGGCGTCTCAGACGCTGGTCTACAAACGCCTGAAAAGCATGCGCGTGACGGTGGAGGGGGCGCTGGCGCCGGGGCTGACGTCCAAGGATGTGATCATGGCGCTGATCGGCCAGATCGGCGCCTCGGGTGCCACCGGCTACGCCATCGAGTTTCGCGGTTCGACCATCGATGCCTTGAGCGTCGAAGCACGCATGACCATCTGCAACATGGCCGTCGAGGCCGGGGCGCGGGGGGCGTTCATGGCCCCGGACGAGAAAGTCTTCGCCTACCTCAAGGGCAAACCCCGCGCACCCAAAGGCGTGTTGTGGGAGCAAGCGGTGGAGAAGTGGCGCGCCTTGCACAGCGATGCGGGCGCGCACTTCGACCGTGAAGTCCAGGTGGACGCCAGCGCTCTGAAACCGATGGTGACGTGGGGCACCAGTCCGGACCAGGCTTCCCCGATCGGCGCGTGCGTGCCAGACCCGCAAGACATCAGTGACCTGATCCTGCGTCAGGACATGCGCCGCGCCCTGAATTACATGGGCCTCGAAGCCGGGATGCCGCTGAGCGACATCGTCATCAGCCACGCCTTTATCGGCTCCTGCACCAACGCGCGCATCGAAGACCTGCGCGACGCCGCCAGCGTGGTGCGTGGCAAACATGTCGCCGGGCACGTGCGGGCGATGATCGTGCCGGGGTCCACCGAAGTGCGCAATCAGGCGGAGGCCGAAGGCCTGGCGGCGATCTTTATCGAGGCCGGGTTCGAGTGGCGTCAGTCCGGGTGCTCGATGTGCCTGGCGATGAACGACGACGTGCTGGCGCCGGGCGACCGCTGCGCCTCCAGCACCAACCGCAATTTCGAAGGCCGTCAGGGCGCGGGCGCGCGCACGCACCTGATGAGCCCGGCCATGGTCGCCGCCGCGGCGATCACCGGCCGCCTCACCGACATCCGTCACTTTGGAGACCGCGCATGAGCCTGCAACCCTTCACCCAGGTCACCGGCCAGGCGGCGCCGATGCTCGCCGCCAATATCGACACCGACGTGATCATGCCCAAGCAGTTTCTCAAGGGCATCGACCGCGCCGGGCTGGATCGCGGTTTGTTTTTTGACCTGCGATTTCTGCCCGACGGTTCACCAAACCCTGAGTTCGTGCTGAACCAACCGGCGTGGCAAGGCGCACGTTTCATGGTGGTCGGGCCGAACTTTGGCTGTGGGTCGAGCCGCGAACATGCGGTCTGGGGCTTGCGGCAGATGGGGATTCGGGCGTTGATCGGCAGTAGCTTTGCCGGGATTTTCTATGATAACTGCCAGCGAAATGGAGTGTTGCTGATCACCCTTGATGAGGCCGTATCGCAGCGGCTTGGGCGCGTGGTCAGTCAGCCGGACAGCGCGCTCATCAACGTTGATCTCGAGGCACAGGAAATTCGCCTCCACGACGGTAAAGTCATCTCGTTCGAGATCGACACCCTGCGCAAAACCGCACTGCTGCTGGGTCTCGACGCCATCGGCAGCACCCTGCAGCGCAGCGAGCAAATCAAAGCCTTCGAACGTAATCACCTGGCTGCCAACCCCTGGCTGAGCTGAAATCGCCTTCGTGGGCAAGCCTCTCTTCTTTAGGTTCTGCGCAATCCTTGTAGGAGCGAGGCTTGCCCGCGAAAGGGCCCGCCCTGACACAACCAATCAAACCGACAACCCCTTGAAATGCTCCTGCAAAAACTCCACACACGCCCGCAGCTTCCCCGAGTACGCCAGCCGCGTCGGGTACACCGCCCAGACGTTGGCGCTCTGACTGTATTCGGGCAGCAACTGCACCAGCCGCCCCTGATCCAGCAGCGGTTTCACGTCCCACAATGACCGCAGCACCACACCGCGCCCGTCCAGTGCCCACTGCAAGACAATCTCGCCGTTGTTGGATGACAGCGGGCCGCTGACCCGCACGCTTTCTTGAACCCCGTTGCGTTCCAGGTTCCAGATGCCGAACGCGTTGTCGCGCTCCTTGATCACCAGGCAATGATGCTGCTCCAGTTCATTTAAGGTCTGCGGCATGCCCTGCCGTTGCAGGTAACCGGGCGCCGCGCAGACAACCCGTCGATTGCTCACCAACTGCCGACCGATGTGCTGGCCGGGAATGTCGTCGCCGACACGGATCTCAAGATCGAAGCCTTCATTGACGATGTCCACCACCCGGTCGAACAGGTCGAGGCGAATCTCCAGCTCCGGATAACGCTCGGCCAGCAACGAAACGGCTGGCGCCACGTGATGACGGCCGAAACCGAAACTGCTGCACAGATGCAGGCGCCCGCGAGGGCTGTCGTGGGCGTCGGAGAGTTCGTCGTGCAGTTGCTGGAAGTCATCGAGAATGCGCAACGCCCAGCGCTGGACCCGTTCACCGTCCTCGGTCAGGGCGATGCGGCGACTGGTGCGATGGAGCAGGCGGGTGCCGAGGGTGGTTTCGAGAATCTGGATGCGCTTGCTGACATAGGCGGGCGACAGGCCCAGCTCATCGGCCGCGGCGGCGAAACCGCTCTTGCGGATCACGGTGAGGAGTACACGCAGGTCTTCGGGTAGGGGCACGTTGTCTTTCTTGGTGGTCATGGCAGAACGAACACTGGCGGCATGAGCCGCCAGCATAGCAGCGGGACGCAGCGATCAGCGCAGGAAGCCCAGCACTTCGGCGAGCAGCAGTTCGGGGACTTCTTCAGCGATGTAATGGCCGGCGGGCAAGGCTTTGCCACGCACGTCGGTCGCCACGTGTTGCCATTCCTTGAGTGGCTCGAAACAGCGCCCGACCGTGCCTTCTGCACCCCATAGCACCAGTAACGGCAGGTGCAGATATTTACCTGCCTGGATATCGGCGCGGTCATGTTCCAGATCGATGCTGGCGCTGGCGCGGTAGTCCTCGCAGATGCCGCGCGCGGTGCCCTGCAGTTGCAGGCAGCGCAGGTATTCGCCGAAGGCATCGGCGGTGAACGGCTTGAGCCCGGCGCTGCGACTGCCCATCACGCTGCGCAGATAGGCGTCGGGGTCGGCTTCGATCAGGGTTTCCGGCAGCGGGGCCGGACGGATCAGGAAGAACCAGTGCCAGTAGGCGCGGGCAAAGGCTTCGTTGGTTTGCGCGTACATCGACAGGGTGGGAGCGATGTCCAGCAGCACCATGCGTTGCACGGCAGCGGGATGATCCAGCGCCAGGCGATGGGCCACGCGAGCGCCACGGTCATGGGCCAGCACCGAGAACTGCTCGAAGCCCAGGGTCTTCATCAGCTCGACGCTGTCCTTGGCCATTTCTCGTTTGGAGTAGTGGGTGTGGTGGTCGCTGGCCGGTGGTTTGCTGCTGTCACCGTAACCGCGCAAATCGGCGGCGATCACGGTGAAGTGCTCGGCCAGTTGCTCGGCAACCTTGTGCCAGATGACGTGGGTCTGCGGGTGACCGTGCAGCAACAGCAGGCCAGGTCCGCTGCCGCCGATGCGGTAGGCAATGTCCACACCGTTGACGTGGCGCTGGTCTTTCAGGAATCCGGCGAACATGAGGCGAGTCCTTGTTGTAGTGGTCTGCATCCTGAAAGTGTTGCGCCGTGAGGGCAAGGCGTGAAACGTGGTGCGCTTGTTCATGAAGTGTGTTCGAGGGATCTGTGGTGTCAGGGATGCCGCCTCCGCGGGCAAGCCTCGCTCCTAAGGGGGATTGTTTCGTTCGCAAATATCCGGAACCACACACCCCCTGTAGGAGCGAGGCTTGCCCGCGAAGAGGCACGCTCAGACGTTGAAGTATTCAACCCTGCTGAAACATCTCCTTGGCCCGCTGCTCGATCTGCTCCTGAGTCAAATCCTCCTTGCGCGTGGCCAGGAACCACAAATGCCCATAGGGATCTTTCAACGTCCCTGAACGGTCGCCATAAAACTGATCCTTGACCTCGGACACCACCGTTCCACCCGCCGCGATCGCCTGTTTATAGGACTTGTCCACATCGGTCACATACAAATGCAGCCCCACGGACGGCGATGTGTCGGGATTGCTTAACGGCCCTTGATCGCACGGCGTACCGAGCATGATCGGGCAATCGCCAATCCTCAGCTCGGCGTGGCCAATCCCGCCATCAGGCATGGACAGACGCATGACTTCCGTGGCGCCAAAAGCCTTCTTGTAGAACTCGATGGCTTCGGCCGCTTTTTGAATGCCCAGATAAGGCGTGATGCTGTGATAACCCTCTGGAATGGGTTTGACGCTCATGACGGTTCTCCCTTGTTGTTGTGAATTGAAGGTGTTCCTTCGCCGATTTCCGGTCGGATAACTATAGGTCAGCGCTTTTTGCGCCACTGAGTGCCCGACGAGCAGCAGCGCCACTGTTTGCAGAAACGGGACAAGGCGTTGAGCTCCGATGAGTTTCGGCAGTTCATCCTGACCCGCTGCAAAGGACAGATTGCGCCGGGTTTCTAAGCTTTCGGTCTGCCTTGAGGACGTCTTCGCGGGCAAGCCTCGCTCCTACAGGTTTTGTGTCGTTCGCCAGTAACACGCAATCCTGTAGGAGCGAGGCTTGCCCGCGGAGGCCACGCCGCTATTTCGGATCTGCCCCAGATTCCAACAGCTGCGCCCCCGGCCCCTGTTCCCCCAGCACATCGCCAAAGTTACGCAACGGACACGCCTCCATCGACAGACACCCGCAGCCGATACAGCCATTGAGCTTGTCCCGCAGCAAGGTCAATTGACTGATCCGCTCATCCAGATCCCGGCTCCACTGCGCCGACATCACCTTCCAGTCCGCCGCCGTCGGCGCTCGGTTATCCGGCAAGGCTTTTAGTGCCTCGCCAATCTCCGCCAACGGAATTCCCAGGCGCTGCGCGACTTTGATCAACGCCACCCGCCGCAGCACTTCCCGCGGATAACGCCGCTGGTTGCCCTGATTGCGATTGCTTTTGATCAACCCCTTGGACTCGTAAAAGTGCAGGGCCGTGACCGCCACGCCGCTGCGCGCGGCCAATTGGCCGACAGTGAGTTCCTTGTGCAGATGTTCCGGGGTGATCATTTGAAAAATGCCTCTTGACCTCTAGTTAAGTCGAGGTTTTACCCTGCACGCCTTCGGATCGCAAGGTCCGGCTTACACGTCAGTGGGGACTCTTCATGCAAGCGCCAGAGAAAAATCGCAGCTTCACCCAGTTGATCGAATTCGAGATCGAACCCCATCAGCAACCCGCGTTGGTGTCGGCCTTGTCAAAGCAGACCGAGCGCCTGGCCCAAGGCTACAGCGGGTTTTTGAGTGCGAGCATCCAGGCCAGCGACGACGGTCGGCGGGTGCTCAACTACCTGCAATGGCAAACTCGCGAGGCGGGGGAAGCTGCGTTTCAGAGCTTTGAAAGCGGCGAGCAGGATTTCTGGCAGCTGATTCGCGCGCATCAGGCGAAAACCGTGACGTTCGGCTCGTTCCAGGTGTTGCACAGTCTGGAACGTAGCCATGACAACGCGCTGCACTGCAATCTGGTGAGTTAAATCGACAATTGCATCAGGCGCTCGCCTTGCACGTTTTCCGTGGGCCGGCGCTTGTTCACCGCCCGTTCGCCGATCTTGATCAGTCGTGTGCGCGTGACGTTGCGGCTCAAGCCCAGCAGGGCAGCGGTTTGCACCTGGTTGTAATGGCTGAGGCGATACGCTGCGCGCAACAACGTGTGTTCGATGGTTAAACGGTATTAGCCAAATTCGATAGCCACTATCGAGAGCGTTGATTTCTGCCCTTTGAAGGGGGCGGGTAGCCTGTGTTCATTGCCTCGAACCCAGATGCCAGGACGCCACCCATGAAACCTCTAATCGCCACTTTCCTGCTGCTCGCGGTCTCCGTTCTTGCCGGATGTGCCAGCCATGTCTCGCCCGAATTGCGACCCTATACCGCTGAAGAAACTCGGGAACTGGCGCTGGAGGACTTGAATCGTCGCGGTTTGTCCTTCGACGAGTACCATGCGAAAAAAGCCGAATTGCTCGGCCTGCCGCAAAAACCGGTCGGTTTCGACAAACATGGCGAGATGAACGCTGAACGTGCTGTACAGCTTCACGGTCGTCCAAGCTGATCTCAAACTGTACCGTTCGAAGTTTCACGTAACTGTCCATGGGTTTCCCCGGGGGCGTGCGATAGGGTCAACACCTGACTGACCCTGATTGGACTGCCGCTCATGACGCTCTCGCTCGATCTGCTGCTGGGCTTCGCCCTGTTTGCCCTCGTCACCTCGATTACCCCTGGCCCGAACAACACCATGTTGCTGGCATCGGGTGTGAATTTCGGCTTTCACCGCACCATTCCGCACATGCTGGGCATCACGTGTGGTTTCTTTGTCCTCGTCCTGGCGGTCGGTTTCGGGCTGGGTGCCGTGTTTCAAACCTATCCTTTGTTCTACACGGTTCTGCGTTATGTGGGCGCGGCGTACTTGCTGTACCTGGCGTGGAAAATCGCCCATTCCGGTCCGGTCTCCGAGAGTGAAAAGGGCGACAGCAAACCCATCAGCTATCTCGGAGCGGCGGCGTTTCAGTGGGTCAATCCCAAGGCGTGGATCATGGCCATCGGTGCCATCAGCACCTACACGCCGATGCAGGGCTACTTCACCAATGTGATCGTGATTGCTGCGGTCTTTGCCTTGATCAATCTGCCGAGCGTCGGCGTCTGGGCCGGATGCGGCACGTTGTTGCGCAATGTGTTGAAGGATCGACGCTGGTTGCGACTGTTCAACTGGGGCATGGCCCTGCTGTTGGTGGCTTCGCTGTATCCGTTGTTGCTCGAGAGCTTTAGCTGACACATCGCTTCAACCGGTTGGCCGATGCCTGTTAAGCTCGACTTCAGGAGCGTTCCTACGCACTTTTAAATGAAGTTGTCCTTCTTTAACGGCCTCCGATCAGGTATTTCTAACGCACTGAACGGTCAGCGCAGCTCACGAGGCTGCGCTTTGATGTTTCAGTGACGAGCCTCCTGATCCCGGAACATGCTCTGCGAGTTTTCTATGAATAAACGTCCTCTGTATTTTGACTACGCCGCCACCACGCCGGTGGATGAGCGGGTCATCAAGGTCATGGTCGAGTGTCTGGGTTTCAACGGAAACTTTGGCAACCCGGCGTCCAGCTCCCATGCCTTCGGCCAGCAGGCCCGGCAAACGGTCGAGCAGGCGCGGCGCCAGGTCGCCGAACTGGTCGGCGCTCAGGCGGACCAGATTGTCTGGACCTCCGGCGCCACCGAATCGAACAACCTTGCCCTCAAGGGCGTGGCCCAGGCCCGCGGGGTGTCCGGCGGACACATCATTACCAGCCAGATCGAACACAAGGCAATCCTCGACACGGCGAAGCAGTTGCAGGACACAGGCGTTGCCGTGACGTATCTGGTGCCTGACGCTGAGGGCCTGATTACCCCGCAAGCGGTCAGCGAGGCGATGCGCGAAGACACCTTTCTGGTGTCGCTGATGCTGGTCAACAATGAACTGGGCACCGTCAATGACATTGCAGCCATCGGCCAGGTGGTGCGTGATCGTGATGCGCTGTTCCATGTCGACGCCGCCCAGGGCGCGGGCAAAGTGGCAATCGATCTTGCCCGCTTGCCGGTGGACCTGATGTCGTTTTCGGCGCACAAGATCTACGGCCCTAAAGGCATCGGCGCCCTGTACGTCGGCCCGCGCGCGCACCAGCGTTTGCTGGCGCAGATTCACGGTGGCGGTCACGAGGGCGGTTTGCGTTCCGGCACCTTGGCGACTCATCAGATTGCTGCGATGGGTGTGGCCTTCGCCTTGGCGGCGGCCGCATTCGACGAGGAAAAAGCCACGATCGTGCGGCTCCGCGAACGCTTGCTCGAGCAACTGCTGAGCATCCCCGGCGTGCGGCTCAATGGCAGCCCGACCCAACGCATTCCTCATACCCTGAGCCTGACCTTCAACGAAGGCGAGTTCAATTCTGCGGCGCTGAGCAGCTCGATCGCGTTTTCTGCGACCTCGGCCTGTAACTCCGCCAGCAATGCCCCGTCCCATGTGCTGCTGGCCCTGGGGCATGACGCCCGCTCGGCGGGTCGCACGATTCGCTTGAGCCTCGGCCGGTTCACCACCGAACAGGATGTCGACCAAGCGGCACAACTGATTAAAGCGGCCTGCGCCAGTGCTCCGGCATTCTGGCAATAAGGCCTGAAAGTGTCGGCACTGATCGGCACTCAACAATAATGATGAAGTGATTAGCAGGAGACATGATGAGTACGCAGCCTTCGATCAATGGATCGGTGCCCCAACGTTTGGCGCAAACCCGCGAGCTGATGAGCCGGGAGGGCATTCATGCCCTGCTGGTGCCGTCGGCCGATCCGCACTTGTCGGAATACCTGCCGGGCTATTGGCAAGGGCGGCAGTGGTTGTCGGGCTTTCATGGCTCGGTCGGCACACTGATCGTGACCCCGGACTTTGCCGGCGTCTGGGCCGACAGCCGTTACTGGGAACAAGCGAGCAAGGAACTCAACGGCAGCGGCATTGAACTGGTCAAGCTGCAACCGGGCCAGCCTGGCCCGCTGGACTGGTTGGCCGAGCAAACCCCTGAAGGCGGTGTCGTCGCGGTAGATGGCGCGGTGATGGCCGTGGCGTCGGCGCGGACGCTGGGCGGCAAACTTGAAGAACGCGGCGCACGTCTGCGCACTGACATCGACCTGTTGAGCGAAGTCTGGAGCGACCGCCCGACGCTGCCGAATGAGCCGATCTACCAGCACTTGCCACCGCAGGCGACGGTCAGTCGGGGTGAAAAGCTCGCGAAATTGCGTGAGGTGTTGAAAGATCGTGGTGCTGACTGGCACTTCATTGCCACCCTGGATGACATCGCCTGGCTGTTCAACCTGCGTGGCGGCGACGTGTCGTTCAACCCGGTATTCGTGTCCTTCGCGCTGATCAGTCAAGAGCAGGCCACTCTGTTCGTGGCCCTGAGCAAGGTCAATGCCGAGCTGCGTGCGGTCCTCGAACAAGACGGCGTGACCCTGCGCGATTACAGCGAAGTGGCCGACGCCTTGCGCGCCGTGCCGAGCGGCGCGAGCTTGCAAGTCGATCCGGCGCGCGTGACGGCCGGTTTGCTGGATAACCTGAACAGCGGCGTGAAACTTGTCGAAGGTCTGAACCCGACCACGTTGGCCAAATCACAGAAGAGCCTGGCCGATGCCGGGCACATTCGTCAGGCCATGGAGCAAGACGGCGCGGCGCTGTGCGAGTTCTTCACTTGGCTGGACTCGGCGTTGGGTCGTGAGCGCATCACCGAACTGACCATCGACGAACACCTGACGGCCGCGCGTACCCGACGTCCGGGTTATGTGTCGCTGAGTTTCAACACCATTGCCGCGTTCAACGCCAATGGCGCGATGCCGCACTACCACGCCACCGAAGAAGAGCACGCGGTGATCGAAGGCGACGGTCTGTTGCTGATCGACTCCGGCGGCCAATACCTGGGCGGTACCACCGACATCACGCGGATGGTGCCGGTCGGTACGCCGACGGATGAGCAGAAACGCGATTGCACGCGGGTGCTCAAGGGCGTCATCGCGCTGTCCCGTGCGCAATTCCCTCGTGGCATTCTCTCGCCTTTGCTCGACTCGATTGCCCGCGCGCCGATCTGGGCTGAAAGTGTTGATTACGGACACGGCACCGGTCACGGCGTCGGCTACTTCCTCAATGTGCACGAAGGCCCGCAGGTCATTGCCTATCAGGCCGCCGCAGCACCGCAAACCGCGATGCAGCCGGGCATGATTACCTCCATCGAACCGGGCACTTACCGACCGGGCCGTTGGGGTGTACGGATCGAAAACCTGGTGTTGAACACCGAGGCGGGCAAGAGCGAATTCGGTGAGTTCCTGAAATTCGAAACCCTGACCCTGTGCCCGATTGACACTCGCTGTCTGGAACCGTCGCTGCTGACTGACGACGAAAAGCAGTGGTTCAACGCCTACCACGCCGAGGTGCGCCAGCGCTTGAGCCCGTTGCTCGAAGGCGCAGCCCTTGAGTGGTTGAACACCCGGACTGCAGCTATTTGACCGGTTGGAGTTCAGGCGCTGTTTCGAGCGCCTGACTCATGTAGTCGACAAAGGCTTTGACCCTGGCGGATTGGCGACGATTCGCCGGGGACACGGCATGAATCGGCAGCGACTGCGCGGTGTAGTCCTGCAAAATCGCAGTCACTCGCCCGGCGTTCAGATCCTCACTGAACAACCATACCGGCGACAAAGCAATTCCCAATCCTCCCAGCACCATCTCGCGGATCGCCTCTGAGTTGTTGCTTTTTGCATTGCCCTTGATCCGCACCTCATGATGCTGGGCTCCGCTTTCGTAAACCCATAGGTTCTGACTGTTCAGCAGGTTGAATTGCAGGCAATTGTGTCCGCGCAGTTCTTCTGGTGTTTGCGGCTGGCCGTGTTGCTTGAGGTAGCCTGGCGCAGCAACGGTCACTCGGTGGGTGGTGCCTATGCGGCGGGCGATCAGACCGCTGTCGGTCAATTCGCCGATCCTGAACGTGACGTCGAGACCTTCGCTGACCAGGTCCTGATTCTGGTCACTGAGTTGCAGGTCAATCTGTACCTGGGGGTGTTGTTTCAGAAACTCAGGAAGCCGCGGTGCAATCTGCAATCGCCCGAAACTGACCGAGGAACCGATCTTCAGGTTGCCGGCAACGGTTCCGCGTCCTGAATGAAAACTGTGTTCCGCCGCGTCCACGGCCGCGAGGATTTGTCGGCACTCGCTGTAGTACCGCTGACCTTCGTCAGTCAGCGAGAGTTGACGCGTGCTGCGGGATATCAGCTTCCCGCCCAGTTCAGTTTCCAGCGCCCTTAGCACTTTGCTGATGGTTGGCTGGCTGGTCTGCATCTCCCTGGCAACGGCAGAAAAGCTGCCGCGCTCGACGACCCGGACGAAGATGGCCATTGCATTGAGTTTGTCCATGGGGTTTCTCATTGATGCCAAATGGGCATGGTCACTATAGCGATACAGCGTCTTATCGGCATGAGTGAGTGGGAGGAAGATCGTCCTACCGCCACCTCTGACAGGAATTTGCGAAATGACTGACTCACTTCAAATGCGTGCTCTGATTGTTGATGTGGCCAACGGGCCGTTACGCTTGGTTTCCATCCCGCGACCTGTGCCAGGGCCGGGTCAGGTGTTGGTCAGGATCAAAGCCAGTGGAGTGAATCCGCTGGATGGAAAAATTCGTTCGGGTCAGGCGGCTCATGCGCGTCAGCCCTTGCCAGCGGTGCTGGGCATGGATCTGGCCGGGACGATTGAGGCGTTAGGCGAGGGCGTAAGTGGATGGCTGCCGGGTGATGAGGTCTACGCGATGGCGACCGGAATCGGCGGTGCGCAAGGTTCGCTTGCGCAGTTCGCGGTGGTTGACGCACGTCTGCTGGCGCACAAACCGGACAATCTGAGTATGCGTGAGACCGCCGGGTTGCCCCTGGTGTTGATTACCGCATGGGAAGGATTGGTAGACCGGGCTCGAGTGCGTGCCGGTCAGAAGGTGCTGATCCATGGCGGTGCCGGGGGTGTCGGGCACGTGGCGGTGCAAATAGCCCGGGCTTTCGGTGCTGAAGTATTCGCCACGGGCTCTGCGGGTCAGCAGGCAATCATCGAAAGCTTCGGTGCGACGTTTATCGACTACCGCAAGTCTTCGGTTGAGGACTATGTGGCGGAGCACACGGGGGGAGAGGGGTTCGATATAGTCTATGACACGGTGGGCGGTGAAACGCTGGATGCTTCCTTCAAGGCCGCTCGGGTTTACGAGGGGCATGTGGTGAGCTGTCTCGGATGGGGGCAGCACAGTCTGGCACCGTTGTCGTTTCGGGCCGCGACTTACTCCGGAGTGTTTACCTTGTTGCCTTTATTGACTGGCAAGGGCGGCGAGCACCACGGACAGATCCTTCGGGACGCCGCGAAGTTGATTGAGGCCGGTAAGCTGAAGCCGTTGCTTGACCCGCGGCAGTTCACATTGCAAACCGCCGAGGCCGCCCATGAACTGCTCGCTGGTGGAGCGGCTCAAGGTCGTTTGGTCATCGAGATTTAACGCAGGGCCTCAAGGACGAAGTCCAGTCGATCCTGACCGAAGAACATCTGATCGCCGATAAACATGCACGGTGCGCCGAATACACCGCGCTGGACCGCTTGCTCGGTGTTGTCCTTGAGAGCGGCTTTGACGTCCTCATCGGCGGTAAGGGCCAGTACTTCGTTTGGATCGAAACCATTTCGCGTCAGCACGGCTGCAACAGTCGCCGGATCATCGAGGCTGCGTCCCTCGACCCAGAGTGCGTGGAACAGACAATCGATAAACGCGTGGAAGCGTTCGGGATGACGTAATTGCATACCGGTGACGGCGCGCATCAGCATCAGGGTATTGATAGGGAAGTGCGGGTTGAACTTCAGTGGCACGCCGTATCGTTTGGCGTAGCGGTCGAGGTCCTGAAACATGTAGCGACCTTTGGCAGGGATGGTTGCCGGTGAAGCGTTGCCCGTGGCTTTGAAGACCCCGCCCAGCAGCATGGGTTTGTAGACCAGCTGGCTGTCGGTCTGCTCGCAGATCTTCGGTAATTGGGTATACGCCAGGTAGGTGGCGGGGCTGCCTAAATCGAAAAAAAACTCCACGGTTTTGCTCATGGTCGGTGCGCTCTGCTTATTGTTGTAGGGGAGGAGGGCTTACCAGCGTTCGTTCCAGGGGCGCAGATCCAGCTCGAAAGTCCACGCGTCCCGGGGCTGGCTGTGCAAGTACCAATAGTTCTCGGCGATGTGCTCGGGATTGAGGATGCCGTCCTCGTCCTTGGTCGCGTACTTTTCCGGAAAACTGTTGCGGATGAAATCAGTATCGATGGCGCCGTCGACGACGACATGGGCAACGTGAATATTCATCGGCCCCAGCTCGCGGGCCATGCTTTGAGCCAGTGCGCGAATCCCGTGCTTGGCGCCGGCGAAGGCTGCAAATCCTGCCGCTCCGCGCAAGCCAGCGGTGGCGCCGGTGAACAGAATCGTGCCGCGTTGGCGCCTGGCCATCCGCTTGGCCACTTCACGGGCATTGAGAAAACCTGAGAAACAGGCCATTTCCCAGATCTTGAAATACTTGCGGGCAGTTTCTTCGAGAATGCTGCACGGCACATTGGCGCCGATGTTGAAAACAAACGCTTCGATGGGGCCGATCTCGGTCTCAATCTGCTCGACCAGCGCAATCACATCCTCTTCCTTACGTGCATCACAGGCAAATCCGTGGGCGTCACCGCCATTGGCCTTGATTGCATCGACCAATGGCTGGAGTTTGTCCGCGCTACGACGAGTGACGCAGGCAATGAAACCTTCCTGTGCAAAACGCTTGGCAATCGCGCCGCCGGTGGCATCACCGGCGCCGACAACCAGTACGACCTTCTTATTATTCATGGGTAGATCCCTTTGATGAACGATCGTTAACTGAACGAACGTTATGCTAGGATTTGGCATGCGTCAAGACAGTCAATCCTGAGGGCAAGGCAATGCGTTACTCGGCCAATCACAAGCTGGAAACTAGAGAGAAACTGCTGACAAGCAGCGCGGTTTCGGCCAAAAAGTCCGGTTTTTCCACGGTAGGCGTCGACGGGCTGATGAAGGCGATCGGCTTGAGTGGTGCTGCTTTCTACAGTCACTTTTCGTCGAAGGACGAACTGTTCGCTTCGATCGTTGAACGCGAGTTGTGCCAAAGCCTGGAGCGTTTGGGTGCTGATCAGGATTGCGACAGGCTCGAACGTTGCCTGAAGCATTATCTGAGCATGGCCCATGTCGAGCACCCGGAGTCCGGTTGTGCATTACCGGTATTGGGAGCCGAAATTGCTCGTTCAGATATCGCTGTTCGCCAGGAGGCGGAGGTCTGGATTTGTCGGCTGCAGGAGCGTTGGGCAAGTATTCTGGAAAGCGACAGTCTGGCGTGGGCGATTCTGTCGCAATGCATCGGTGCCTTGGTCGTGGCGCGAATGCTGGCCACTCCCGGCATCCAGCGCACTGTGCTGAAGTCCAGTTACGATGAGATTGGCCGCCAGATTGCCGGGCGGCATCAACCTATTTGCAAATGACGATCATGCTTCGGCTGGTATAGCCGGCAGGGTTGAGACCAAATGGATAATCACCTGGTTCTTCCACGGCATCTCCCGACTTGGCGATGACCTTGTAACCCTTGGGCGCGCACGAGTTGGCGGCGCTGGTGTAGCACTTGTCCCAGGATGACGAAAGCCCTGAACAATTGATATGCAGCCCTTTCTTGCCATGTTTGACTTGTGTTTTCGATGTCGCCGCGCAACCCGCAATTGCGAGTACGGCAATCAATAGCAAAATTCGTTTCATTACTGTCCTTATAGCGCTCCCGGATCTCGCGCCCGGGTGTGGCTGCATTCGCTTTCGATTGAAGCGTTCTGATATCCCTATCCTGAAAAATCCTTGGATGACATTCGGTTGCGGGCCTAAACATGGCCTAATTGAGCGGCAAATACCAGACCTGCGTCAAATCCTGTATCAATCCGCCGCGACCGCGGGCTTGGCAGCACTTCCCATGGTCATGGTCGCCCCCACGGAAGCCAGAATGATGCACATGATCGCCATCCACTGTGACAGTGTGAGGTATTCGTGGAGAAACAGCAGGCCAGAAAGCGCGCCAATAGCCGGTTCAATGCTCATCAATGTGCCGAAAGTCCGGGTTGGCATTCGGGTGAGCGCGACCATCTCCAGCGTATAGGGCAGGGCGGTGGACAGAAGGGCGACAGCGATGGCTACGGGGATCAATGACGGAGTCAGCAGGGCGGCGCCGGCATGGACGATGCCGATAGGCGCGACGAACAGTGCGGCAATCATCACTCCCAGCGCTGCGGTCTGTACGCCATTGTCGGCGCCGGCCTTCTGGCCGAACAGGATGTACAGCGCCCAGCACACGCCTGCACCCAAGGCATAACTGGCGCCTGCCAGGTCGATTCCCGCACTTGTCGCTCCTGTCGGTATCAATAGCAGCAAGCCGATAGCCGCCAGGGCAATCCACAAAAAGTCGATTGCGCGGCGTGAGGCATAGATAGCCACCGCCAGTGGCCCGGTGAACTCCAGGGCGACGGCAATACCCAAGGGGACGGTGCGCAAAGACATATAGAAGAGGAAGTTCATGCCGCCCAGTGCCATCCCGTAGACGATAACGGTACGCAAGGATTTTGCGGTGAGCTTCGCTCGCCATGGGCGCAACAGGATCAGCATGATCACGCTGGCGAAGAGTAGCCGCAGGGTGGTGGTCCCCTGAGCGCCGATAATCGGGAACATGCTTTTGGCCAATGAGGCGCCGGACTGGATCGACGCCATGGCTATTAAAAGCAGGCCCACCGAGAACAGGGTCGAGACGAGGCTGCGGGGATGGTCATTCATAGCGTGGCATCGTCCGAAGTGGGAAGCGAAAGTGTTGTTCTATGGTTTGGGCAATATATTGCGCATTCGCGACGGTCGCGTCTATATATAAGCAGCGATTTTGGGCAACCTGATAGAAAAGCCAAATCAGGGGTTGACGGCAGATTCTGGAAGTCTATAATTCGCCCCACTTCCGGCGCAGTCGAAACGGAAAACTCCTTGGCAAACAAAGAGTTACGCAGTTTTCGACAGCGAGTTGCTTCAGGTCATCGAAGCCCAGAAGGAGTTGATCAGGGCGGGGTTGTTTGGCTTGGCTTGGTTGACGGTTCGATCTTCTCGGTCGAAAGCGGAGAAAAAGAGGTGTTGACAGCAGCGAGTAACGCTGTATAATTCGCCTCCCGCTAACGAGAGATCGGAAGCGCAAGTGGTTGAAGTTGCAAAGGAAACTTTGAAAACTTCTGAAAATAACCGCTTGACAGCAACAGAGGCTGCTGTAGAATGCGCGCCTCGGTTGAGACGAAAGATCTTAACCAACCGCTCTTTAACAACTGAATCAAGCAATTCGTGTGGGTGCTTGTGGAGTCAGACTGATAGTCAACAAGATTATCAGCATCACAAGTTACTCCGCGAGAAATCAAAGATGTAACCAACGATTGCTGAGCCAAGTTTAGGGTTTCTTAAAAACCCAAAGATGTTTGAACTGAAGAGTTTGATCATGGCTCAGATTGAACGCTGGCGGCAGGCCTAACACATGCAAGTCGAGCGGCAGCACGGGTACTTGTACCTGGTGGCGAGCGGCGGACGGGTGAGTAATGCCTAGGAATCTGCCTGGTAGTGGGGGATAACGCTCGGAAACGGACGCTAATACCGCATACGTCCTACGGGAGAAAGCAGGGGACCTTCGGGCCTTGCGCTATCAGATGAGCCTAGGTCGGATTAGCTAGTTGGTGAGGTAATGGCTCACCAAGGCGACGATCCGTAACTGGTCTGAGAGGATGATCAGTCACACTGGAACTGAGACACGGTCCAGACTCCTACGGGAGGCAGCAGTGGGGAATATTGGACAATGGGCGAAAGCCTGATCCAGCCATGCCGCGTGTGTGAAGAAGGTCTTCGGATTGTAAAGCACTTTAAGTTGGGAGGAAGGGCAGTTACCTAATACGTATCTGTTTTGACGTTACCGACAGAATAAGCACCGGCTAACTCTGTGCCAGCAGCCGCGGTAATACAGAGGGTGCAAGCGTTAATCGGAATTACTGGGCGTAAAGCGCGCGTAGGTGGTTTGTTAAGTTGGATGTGAAATCCCCGGGCTCAACCTGGGAACTGCATTCAAAACTGACAAGCTAGAGTATGGTAGAGGGTGGTGGAATTTCCTGTGTAGCGGTGAAATGCGTAGATATAGGAAGGAACACCAGTGGCGAAGGCGACCACCTGGACTGATACTGACACTGAGGTGCGAAAGCGTGGGGAGCAAACAGGATTAGATACCCTGGTAGTCCACGCCGTAAACGATGTCAACTAGCCGTTGGGAGCCTTGAGCTCTTAGTGGCGCAGCTAACGCATTAAGTTGACCGCCTGGGGAGTACGGCCGCAAGGTTAAAACTCAAATGAATTGACGGGGGCCCGCACAAGCGGTGGAGCATGTGGTTTAATTCGAAGCAACGCGAAGAACCTTACCAGGCCTTGACATCCAATGAACTTTCCAGAGATGGATTGGTGCCTTCGGGAACATTGAGACAGGTGCTGCATGGCTGTCGTCAGCTCGTGTCGTGAGATGTTGGGTTAAGTCCCGTAACGAGCGCAACCCTTGTCCTTAGTTACCAGCACGTAATGGTGGGCACTCTAAGGAGACTGCCGGTGACAAACCGGAGGAAGGTGGGGATGACGTCAAGTCATCATGGCCCTTACGGCCTGGGCTACACACGTGCTACAATGGTCGGTACAGAGGGTTGCCAAGCCGCGAGGTGGAGCTAATCCCAGAAAACCGATCGTAGTCCGGATCGCAGTCTGCAACTCGACTGCGTGAAGTCGGAATCGCTAGTAATCGCGAATCAGAATGTCGCGGTGAATACGTTCCCGGGCCTTGTACACACCGCCCGTCACACCATGGGAGTGGGTTGCACCAGAAGTAGCTAGTCTAACCTTCGGGGGACGGTTACCACGGTGTGATTCATGACTGGGGTGAAGTCGTAACAAGGTAGCCGTAGGGGAACCTGCGGCTGGATCACCTCCTTAATCGACGACATCAGCTGCTCCATAAGTTCCCACACGAATTGCTTGATTCATTGAAGAAGACGATAGAAGCAGCTTTAAGCTCCAAGCTGATAGCTCCAAGCTAACAGTTGCGCGCTCGAAATTGGGTCTGTAGCTCAGTTGGTTAGAGCGCACCCCTGATAAGGGTGAGGTCGGCAGTTCGAATCTGCCCAGACCCACCAATTTTGTTATGGGGCCATAGCTCAGCTGGGAGAGCGCCTGCCTTGCACGCAGGAGGTCAACGGTTCGATCCCGTTTGGCTCCACCATATAACTGCTTCTGCTGTTAGAGTTTAGAAATGAATATTCCGGTGTGAATATTGATTTCTAGTCTTTGATTAGATCGTTCTTTAAAAATTTGGGTATGTGATAGAAAGATAGACTGAACGTTACTTTCACTGGTACGGATCAGGCTAAGGTAAAATTTGTGAGTTGCTCTTAATTGAGTATTATCGAATTTTCGGCGAATGTCGTCTTCACAGTATAACCAGATTGCTTGGGGTTATATGGTCAAGTGAAGAAGCGCATACGGTGGATGCCTTGGCAGTCAGAGGCGATGAAAGACGTGGTAGCCTGCGAAAAGCTTCGGGGAGTCGGCAAACAGACTTTGATCCGGAGATGTCTGAATGGGGGAACCCAGCCATCATAAGATGGTTATCTTAAGCTGAATACATAGGCTTAAGAGGCGAACCAGGGGAACTGAAACATCTAAGTACCCTGAGGAAAAGAAATCAACCGAGATTCCCTTAGTAGTGGCGAGCGAACGGGGACTAGCCCTTAAGTGGCTTTGAGATTAGCGGAACGCTCTGGAAAGTGCGGCCATAGTGGGTGATAGCCCTGTACGCGAAAATCTCTTAGTCATGAAATCGAGTAGGACGGAGCACGAGAAACTTTGTCTGAATATGGGGGACCATCCTCCAAGGCTAAATACTACTGACTGACCGATAGTGAACTAGTACCGTGAGGGAAAGGCGAAAAGAACCCCGGAGAGGGGAGTGAAATAGATCCTGAAACCGTATGCGTACAAGCAGTGGGAGCCCACTTTGTTGGGTGACTGCGTACCTTTTGTATAATGGGTCAGCGACTTATTTTCAGTGGCGAGCTTAACCGAATAGGGGAGGCGTAGCGAAAGCGAGTCTTAATAGGGCGTCTAGTCGCTGGGAATAGACCCGAAACCGGGCGATCTATCCATGGGCAGGTTGAAGGTTGGGTAACACTAACTGGAGGACCGAACCGACTACCGTTGAAAAGTTAGCGGATGACCTGTGGATCGGAGTGAAAGGCTAATCAAGCTCGGAGATAGCTGGTTCTCCTCGAAAGCTATTTAGGTAGCGCCTCATGTATCACTGTAGGGGGTAGAGCACTGTTTCGGCTAGGGGGTCATCCCGACTTACCAAACCGATGCAAACTCCGAATACCTACAAGTGCCGAGCATGGGAGACACACGGCGGGTGCTAACGTCCGTCGTGAAAAGGGAAACAACCCAGACCGTCAGCTAAGGTCCCAAAGTTATGGTTAAGTGGGAAACGATGTGGGAAGGCTTAGACAGCTAGGAGGTTGGCTTAGAAGCAGCCACCCTTTAAAGAAAGCGTAATAGCTCACTAGTCGAGTCGGCCTGCGCGGAAGATGTAACGGGGCTCAAACCATACACCGAAGCTACGGGTATCACTTAGGTGATGCGGTAGAGGAGCGTTCTGTAAGCCTGTGAAGGTGAGTTGAGAAGCTTGCTGGAGGTATCAGAAGTGCGAATGCTGACATGAGTAACGACAATGGGTGTGAAAAACACCCACGCCGAAAGACCAAGGTTTCCTGCGCAACGTTAATCGACGCAGGGTTAGTCGGTCCCTAAGGCGAGGCTGAAAAGCGTAGTCGATGGAAAACAGGTTAATATTCCTGTACTTCTGGTTATTGCGATGGAGGGACGGAGAAGGCTAGGCCAGCTTGGCGTTGGTTGTCCAAGTTTAAGGTGGTAGGCTGGAATCTTAGGTAAATCCGGGATTCTAAGGCCGAGAGCTGATGACGAGTGTTCTTTTAGAACACGAAGTGGTTGATGCCATGCTTCCAAGAAAAGCTTCTAAGCTTCAGGTAACCAGGAACCGTACCCCAAACCGACACAGGTGGTTGGGTAGAGAATACCAAGGCGCTTGAGAGAACTCGGGTGAAGGAACTAGGCAAAATGGCACCGTAACTTCGGGAGAAGGTGCGCCGGTGAGGGTGAAGCATTTACTGCGTAAGCCCATGCCGGTCGAAGATACCAGGCCGCTGCGACTGTTTATTAAAAACACAGCACTCTGCAAACACGAAAGTGGACGTATAGGGTGTGACGCCTGCCCGGTGCCGGAAGGTTAATTGATGGGGTTAGCTAACGCGAAGCTCTTGATCGAAGCCCCGGTAAACGGCGGCCGTAACTATAACGGTCCTAAGGTAGCGAAATTCCTTGTCGGGTAAGTTCCGACCTGCACGAATGGCGTAACGATGGCGGCGCTGTCTCCACCCGAGACTCAGTGAAATTGAAATCGCTGTGAAGATGCAGTGTATCCGCGGCTAGACGGAAAGACCCCGTGAACCTTTACTATAGCTTTGCACTGGACTTTGAATTTGCTTGTGTAGGATAGGTGGGAGGCTTTGAAGCGTGGACGCCAGTTCGCGTGGAGCCAACCTTGAAATACCACCCTGGCAACTTTGAGGTTCTAACTCAGGTCCGTTATCCGGATCGAGGACAGTGTATGGTGGGTAGTTTGACTGGGGCGGTCTCCTCCTAAAGAGTAACGGAGGAGTACGAAGGTGCGCTCAGACCGGTCGGAAATCGGTCGTAGAGTATAAAGGCAAAAGCGCGCTTGACTGCGAGACAGACACGTCGAGCAGGTACGAAAGTAGGTCTTAGTGATCCGGTGGTTCTGTATGGAAGGGCCATCGCTCAACGGATAAAAGGTACTCCGGGGATAACAGGCTGATACCGCCCAAGAGTTCATATCGACGGCGGTGTTTGGCACCTCGATGTCGGCTCATCACATCCTGGGGCTGAAGCCGGTCCCAAGGGTATGGCTGTTCGCCATTTAAAGTGGTACGCGAGCTGGGTTTAGAACGTCGTGAGACAGTTCGGTCCCTATCTGCCGTGGACGTTTGAGATTTGAGAGGGGCTGCTCCTAGTACGAGAGGACCGGAGTGGACGAACCTCTGGTGTTCCGGTTGTCACGCCAGTGGCATTGCCGGGTAGCTATGTTCGGAATAGATAACCGCTGAAAGCATCTAAGCGGGAAACTAGCCTCAAGATGAGATCTCACTGGGACCTTGAGTCCCCTGAAGGGCCGTCGAAGACTACGACGTTGATAGGTTGGGTGTGTAAGCGCTGTGAGGCGTTGAGCTAACCAATACTAATTGCCCGTGAGGCTTGACCATATAACACCCAAGCAATTTGCTGACCTGAAAAGGCACCAGATTGCGGTGTGTGAAGACGAAATGAACCGAAAGTTCGATTGTTCACAAACACCGAGATCTATCACATACCCATTCGCTGGAGCGTGCGCCGTAAGGCAAGCGACCTGGCTACCGAATTTCTTGACGACCATAGAGCATTGGAACCACCTGATCCCATCCCGAACTCAGCAGTGAAACGATGCATCGCCGATGGTAGTGTGGGGTTTCCCCATGTGAGAGTAGGTCATCGTCAAGATTAAATTCCGAAACCCCTATCTGCGTATGCAGGTAGGGGTTTTGTTTTGTCCGCAGGAAAGTGGCGTGACAAAAAAGGATAGCCGACGGGCTATCCCAGCTTTCAGCATCGTTAGTGAAACTTCGGCAGAACGTATTCAGCTATCTCTTCAATAACCTCTGCCACAGGGCGTTCGCTACGACGCATGTGCAAGCCGACATGCTGCACACCAGCCTCACGTAACGCCTGAAGCTCATCAATCAAGGCCAGCCGTCCACAACTGCCACCGAAGCGCACACGTCGCATGGGGGTATGAGGATTAGCAGTCAGGTCCAAGTGTACGAAGCTGATATAAGGCTTATCGCCTCCAACTTCCCGCCACAGCCCCACTCGACGTCGGTGCTCATCCGGCGTACCAGGGTAGGCGAGCCAACCATCCATATGCTCACCAATCCAGGCCGGTGATTGTTGACCAAGACCTGCAACCAGCAGTGGCATAGGCTGATCTCGCTCCGGCAACAGGCGGGCGCCCTCAGGTAAACGACCTTCTCCCTGGCTGCGGATCAATTCAACCGTATCGCGAAAGATCTCCCCGCGCTGATCGTAATCCACCCCAAACAACGGATACTCCATCGGCCGGTCACCACTGGCCACCCCAAGGAGCAGACGCCCGTCACTCAGTTCATCAACACTGTTGGCGGCCTTGAGCGTTAGCCAAGGCTGACGCAATGGCAGCACAACCGCTGCTGTACCGAGCATGATGTTCTCCGTAATCCCGGCCAAATACCCAAGGTAAGAAAAGGTCTCAAAGACCTGTGCAGCGTCGCCAAAGTTGGGGTCGTAAACCGGCACATCACGTACCCAAAGTGCGCGAAAACCGGCGTTGTCAGCCAAACGTGCCATCGCCGCGTGCTGCTTCAAGTCGGGGACACCAAAAGGACGATCCTGAGCGATCCGCAGCCGCTGTCCATCACTGGACCAATCGTTATCCAGCGGCAGTTCCAGTCCGATGGAAAATCCATTCGAGCCGAGTAATCGTTGAAATCGTGGATGCATGAAAAGACTCCAAAACAACAAAATGGAATGACATGCACCCAGTATCTACAGGCTCATCTACAAGAAAAATGCATGAATCGGAATATCAATCTTGAGCAAAACGCACGAGTCAAAGAAAAAGCCGACCGTCGTTTTGACCCTCAAGGACAACCATTCGAGAAAATCCCACTAAAGTGACTGCACAGTTTTTGGTATGGTGCAGCTCGTTTTTTAACGGATTGATTTGCAGGCCTAAGGATCGCCCTCCTTTTTTAGTCATAGAGCCGCTACAGAAATGCCCGAACCGATACCCATCAAGGACCACGAAAAAGAGACGCGTCTGGTCAACAAGCGGCTGATCGCCTGCGCCTTATTCGTCGCCGCCATTTCCTGCGCACTTGTGGTGCGCATGTATGTCCTGCAAGTGGTCGAATACGACTATCACTCGACAATCTCCGAAAACAACCGCGTCCATGTCCTGCCGATCACCCCGACCCGCGGGCTGATCTACGACCGCAACGGCGTAGTCCTCGCGGATAACCGTCCCAGTTTCAACCTCACCATCACCCGCGAACGCGCCTCCGATGTCAAAGGGGAGCTCGATGAGGTGGTCAACCTCCTGCACTTGCCAGCCGAAGACCGGACACTGTTCGACAAGGCCATGAAACAGGCGCGCCACCCGTTCGTGCCGGTTACTCTGTTCTACGAGCTCAGTGAACAGCAAATCGCGGTTCTCGCGGTCAATGAGTTCCGTCTGCCGGGGATCGATGTCGAGCCCCAGTTCGTGCGCCATTACCCGTTTGGCGCACACTTTGCGCACTCGATCGGTTACGTTGGTCGTATCAACGAAAAAGAATCCAAAGCCCTCGACACGGTGGAGTATCGCGGCACCCAATCCATCGGCAAGACCGGCATTGAAAAATTCTACGAGTCGCAATTGCACGGCCAGGTGGGTTACGAAGAAGTCGAAACCAATGCCCAGGGCCGCGTACTGCGAGTGCTCAAGCACACCGATCCGATCCCCGGCAAAAACATTGTCCTGAGCCTGGACGTCAAACTTCAGGAAGCGGCCGAGGAAGCCTTGGGTGATCGTCGTGGTTCGGTGGTGGCGCTCGATCCGTCGACCGGTGAAGTACTGGCCATGGTCAGCAAGCCCAGTTTCGACCCGAACCTGTTCGTCACCGGCATCAGCTTCAAGGAATACGCGGCGCTGCACGACTCCATCGATCGGCCGCTCTTCAACCGCGTTCTGCGCGGCCTCTACGCGCCGGGTTCGACCATCAAGCCCGAAGTAGCCATTGCCGGCCTCGACGCTGGCGTCGTCACCCCTCAGACCCGCGTCTTTGACCCCGGTTATTACCAGCTCCCGGACTTTGATCACAAATACCGTAACTGGAACCACAGCGGCGACGGCTGGGTCGACATGGACGCGGCGATCATGCGCTCCAACGACACCTACTTCTATGACCTGGCCCACAAGCTGGGCATCGATCGCCTGCACGACTACATGGCCATGTTCGGCCTCGGCGAAAAAGTCTCGCTGGACATGTTCGAAGAGTCTGCCGGCTTGATGCCATCGCAAGCGTGGAAGCGCGCCACGCGCCGTCAGGCCTGGTTCCCGGGCGAAACCGTGATCCTTGGCATCGGCCAGGGTTATATGCAGGTCACGCCGCTGCAGCTGGCCCAGGCCACCGCGCTGATTGCCAACAAAGGTGTGTGGAACCGACCGCACCTGGCAAAGACCGTGGATGGCGTAGCGCCGGTGGACGAGCACCCTATGCCGAACATCCTGCTCAAGGATCCGCGTGACTGGGAGCAGGTCAACCATGGCATGCAGATGGTGATGCACGACGCCCGCGGGATTGCCAGAGCCGCCGCGCAAGGCGCTCAGTACCGCATTGCCGGCAAGAGTGGTACCGCGCAAGTCGTCGCGATCAAGCAAGGCGAGCGCTACAACCGGGCGAAAACCCTGGAGCGCAACCGCGACAATGCCTTGTTCGTCGGCTTCGCCCCGGCCGAGCACCCGAAGATCGTCATCTCGGTGATGATTGAAAACGGTGAGGCCGGTGGTCGCGTCGCCGGCCCTGTGGTGCGGCAGATCATGGACGCCTGGTTACTCGATCAGGACGGCCATCTCAAGCCGCAATACGCCACGCCGAGCAAAGCTCCGGGCGACCCTCACGTCTAAGCGCTCAAAGTTTCACAGCACAGTCTCGCGAATACTGAGCATGTGCTGTGAAGCTCGAGGAAGACCGTTTCGGCTTGACTCATCTTCTGCTCGCGGGTCCACAACAGCTGAATATCGAAACCCACCACCCCATCCTCCGGCGGCCATCTGGTGCTGTCCCTGGGGTTCGATATTTTCGAACTGGACCCGCAGAGCAAAGTGGCAGTGACCCGTGAAGGGTTCGCGGTGTTGGGCGAACGGATTCGTAGCCTTGGGTTGCCGTGTCTGATTGTGCAGGAGGGCGGGTATCACCTGGAGAGTCTTGAGGACAATGCCCGGGCGTTTTTTGTGAATGCCGAGGTGTGGCAGCTCTGAGATCATTGGGGCCAGGTACGTCGCCTTCGCGGGCAAGCCTCGCTCCTACAGGTTATTTGCCTGGGGGGGAATTTTGGTTCGCCTCAACCCTGTAGGAGCGAGGCTTGCCCGCGAAGAACGATGACTCGGTCCACCTGACAGAACGCAAGTGCTGTAAGGCACTTGCCATCGCCCTGACGTTAACGTAAAGATTGCGGCAGGGCGCTGAACTTGAAAGGCGCAAAGCGGACCGATCCGGAGCGCTTGATGACGCTAATAAAAACACCTTCTCCCAAGCTGCACCGCGAAGCCCGGCTGGCCCGGGAAAAACTCCATCTGGAGGGCGAAGTCCCCGATGGTGTTCTGCGGGCAGAAATCGATGCGTCGTGGCGGCGAAGCCTCAGCCATGGCGTGCATTTCAACGCCAAGCACGAACTGGCGCTGGAATCCAGCGCCAGCCTCGACGTGCTGTTGGCAAGCAATCGCCTGCTGATCGACGCCGCATTACCGGCCATCGACTACCTGGCTGAACGCCAAGGCAAGGAAGGCCTGATCATCCTCGCCAACTCCGACGCCACCATCCTCGCCGTCGAAGGACGCGCCGACCGCCTCAAGGGCAGCGGCCTGCAAGACATCACCCTGGGCGCCTGCTGGAGCGAAGCCGCTCGTGGTACCAACGCACTGGGCACCGCACTGGTGGAAGCCCGGCCGACGATGATCGATTGCGGCGAGCATTACCTCGATCGTCTCAGCGATTTCTCCTGCACATCGGTGCCGATCCATTGCCCCCAAGGCGACATCCTCGGCGTCCTTGATCTGACCCGCGAAGGCCCCCTCGGCCGCGTTCATGACAGCACCGCGTTGCTGGCCATGGCCGTCAGCCAGATCGAAAGCCGCGTGTTCAACGCCAGTTACCCGGACGAAATCGTCCTCGCGTTCCACAGCCGTCGGCAATACCTTGAATCCCCTTGGCAGGGCCTGCTGGCGGTGAGTCTCGGCGGACAGATCCTGGCGGTCAGCGCGCAAGCCTGTCAGTTGCTGCGTGCCGAGCGTTCGGCCCTGGTCGGTCGGCGTTGCGAGGAATTTCTCGGTGTCGATGGCCTGCAATTGCTGTCCCGTCTGCATCAAGGTGGCGTCGGCAGTTTGCAGACCGCCAAAGGCGAATTCTTCTACAAAACCCTGCGGGCGCCGCAACGTTCCATCAACGTCAGCACACCGCCGCGCAGCCCCGCGAAAACCGCCAAGCCACAACCGGATCTCGAATCCCTGGCCGGCAGTAACGTGCGTTATGCCCGGGCCTTGCGCATGGCCCGCCAAGGGCTGGCCAATGAATTGCCGGTATTGCTGCTCGGTGAAACCGGCACCGGTAAAGAAGTCATCGCCCGTGCGCTGCACATGGCCGGAACCCGCTGTGACAAACCTTTCGTTGCGGTGAACTGCGCGGCAATCCCTGAAGGCCTGATCGAGTCGGAACTGTTCGGCTACCGCGAAGGCGCCTTCACCGGCTCCCGTCGTGGCGGCATGATCGGACGACTGCAACAGGCCCATGGCGGCACCTTGTTCCTCGACGAAATCGGTGACATGCCGCTGGCCTTGCAGGCCCGTCTGCTGCGGGTGTTGCAGGACCGTAAAGTGGCGCCGCTGGGCGCGGGCGAAGAACAAGACATCGATGTCGCGCTGATCTGCGCCACCCACCGAGACCTCAAGCGCCTGGTCGAAGAAAAGCACTTCCGTGAAGATCTGTTCTACCGGGTCAACGGCATCAGCGTGATGCTCCCGGCCCTGCGCGAGCGCGAGGATTTCAGCAGTTTGGTTGCTCGTCTGCTGGCCAAACTTGATGCCCCGACGATGGTCCTGCATGACGATCTGAGCCGCTTGCTCGACGGCTACCATTGGCCGGGCAACATTCGCCAACTGGAAATGGTCCTGCGCACCGCGCTGGCCATGCGCGAACCCGGGGACACGGTGCTCACCCTCGACCACCTGCCCGACAGCATGCTCGACGAACTGACCGCGACTGAACGCCCGGCATCGGGCAGCATTCGCGAAAACGAACTGGAGCTGATCCGCCAGGCCTTGGACAGCCATCAGGGCAACGTCTCGGCCGCCGCCGACGCCTTGGGCATCAGCCGCGCGACCCTGTATCGCAAGCTCAAACAGTTGCGTTCGTGATGCAGCGCTTGATCGTTCGGCTGATCGACAGCCAGAACCCCGAAGCCCTGCAAGCGGCGTTGCGTTGGCTCTACAGTTTTGTGCGCCCGCATCGATTGGCGATTGCCGGGCTGCTCGGCTTGTCGGTCTGCGCTTCTTCGCTGGTGCTGGTGCAGCCGTGGCTGACCAAACTATTGATCGACGATGGCTTGCTGGCGAAAAACTTCCCGATGCTGGTGCTGATTGCCGGATTGATGATTCTCGCCGGGCTGCTTGGCACAGCGCTGTCGGGGATCAATCGCTACCTGCACACGCGCCTGTCCGGGCGGATTCTGTTCTCCCTGCGCGATGACCTTTATCGACATCTGCAAACCCTGTCACCGAGCTTCTATGGACAGCGGCGCATCGGTGATCTGATGTCGCGCCTCGATGGCGACGTTGCGGAGATCCAGCGCTTCGCTGTGGATTCGCTGTTCTCGGCGGTATCGAGCGTGGTTGGCCTGGTGGTGGCGGTGGCGATGCTGCTGACCCTGTCGTGGAAACTTTCACTGCTGGCATTGGTGCTGATTCCCCTCGACATCCTCTGGCTGCGCTGGATGCGGCGCAAAGTCGAGCGCGATGTACGGCAGTTGCGCGAGCGCTCGGCGGACATGTCCTCGTTCATGGTCGAGACCTTGCCGGTAATGAAATTCATCCAGTCTGCCGGCCAGCAACAACGTGAATCGCGCCGTCTGGAGTCGCTTGGTCAAGGCTATATGAGCCAGCTGCTGCGCCTGCAAGTCACCGAGTTTTTTACCCAGGCGGTGCCCGGCACGCTGACGTCATTGTCCCGGGCCTGTGCGTTTTTGATTGGCGGTTATTGGGTGGTGCAGGGGACCTGGCAACTGGGCGCGCTGATCGCGTTTTCCACGTACCTGGGGATGGCGGTCGGACCGGTTCAGAGCCTGCTCGGGCTCTATGTGGCGATTCAGCGGATGACCGTCAGCCTTGGCCGGGTCATGGAACTGCGCGGTGAAGAACCGACCGTGCTAACACCGGTTGAACCCAAGCCGATGCCGACCTCCGGCGAGTTGCGTTTCGACGACGTGCACTTCAGCCATCCCGGTCGTCCGACGACCTTGCGCGGCATCGAAGCGCGAATTCCCTATGGCTTGAAAGTCGCCCTGAGCGGCGGCTCCGGCGTCGGTAAATCAACGCTGATCGATCTGCTGCAACGCCATCACGATCCGCAAGCTGGCCGGGTGCTGCTGGGCGAGGTCGATCTGCGTGAACTGGACCTGTTCCAGCTGCGTCGGCGGATAGCCGTGGTCAGTCAGGACATCGTACTGTTTCGCGGCAGCCTGGCCGACAACCTCGCTTACGCGGTGCCGGACGCCAGCCGTGAAGCGATTGCCGAAGTCGCAAGGCTGGCGCAACTCGACAGCCTGATCGAATCGTTGCCCGAAGGTCTCGACAGTCCGTTGGGCGAACGCGGCCAGCAGTTGTCCGGCGGGCAGAAACAGCGGATCGCCATCGCCCGGGCGTTGTTGCAGGATCCGCTGATTCTGGTGTTGGATGAAGCGACCTCGGCGGTGGATGAAGCCACCGAGCGCGAAGTCATCGAGGCCATCGACCGACTGTTTGCCGGGCGCACGCGGATCCTGATCAGCCATCGTCCTTCCACCCTGGCTGATGCTGATGTGCGTTTTGAATTGCTCGACGGCGTACTCATTTCAAAAGCGGTGCTGCATGAAGCCTGAGCTAAGGATTGGCGTGGTCGACAGCGGACATTCGGCGGCGCAGCGGGTGCAGGTGATCGCCGGACGGCGTTTTTCGCTGCTGGAGGATGGCCTGGCCGAAAGCGACTTGCGTGACGACCCGCTGGGCCACGGCAGCGCGGTGATCGAAGCCATCGGGCGGCGAGCCCCTGCGGCGGTGTTTTGCGTGGGGCAGGTGTTTGACCAGCGCGGCGTCACCAGCGCCTTGCAGATTGCCAGCGCTATCGACTGGCTGGTGGCGCAGGATGTTCGCTTGATTAATTTGAGCCTTGGATTACGCCAGGATCGCAGCCTGTTGCGCGAAGCCTGCGCAGCGGCGGTGGCGCGGGGCATTTTGTTGTGTGCCTCCAGCCCGGCCCAGGGCGAGGGTGTGTATCCGGCGAATTATCCACAGGTGCTGCGCGTCACCGGCGATGCGCGTTGCACCGAGCATGAATGGTCGTGGCTCAACAGTGCCCAGGCCGATTTCGCGGCGTGCGTGCATGGGACCTATCCGGGACAGTCCGGTGCGAGCCTTGGGTGTGCGGCGTTGAGCGGACATATTGCGAGTTTCCTGGTTGCCCATCCCGACGCGAGTAACGAGCACGTCATCGAGTGGCTGCGCGAGAACGCCCGCTATCGTGGCCCTGAACGGCGCTTCGGCGCATGATTGTGATTCTTGGCGCTGGACCTGCCGGGGCGGCAGTCGCCCTGGGTTTGCGGCGACTCGGTTATGCGGTGACCCTGGTCAGCGAGTGGCGCCGGTTTGCGGCACTGGAAGGCGTTTCGCTTCGGGTACTGGAGGCCTTGCGCGGCGCGGGCCTGCAGCAGGCGTTGGCGGATGCGGCGTTGCCCTCCCAGCGGCAGGTGTCGTGGAACGGTCAGCAACATGCGCAGAACATCGAATTTCTGTTGGATCGCCCGAGTTTCGACCGAGGTTTGCGCGAAGACCTGCGTCTGGCTGGTGTTGAGCTGATCGAAGGGCGGGTGCTGAGCGTTCAGGCCTCGGGGGTGGGGCATCGGGTCGAGATTGAAGGGCGCGAGGCGCTGCTTGCGGATTTTCTGGTAGAGGCCCGCGGACGCCAGGCGCCCGCACTGGGCAAAGGCCTGCGCGGGCCGGAGACGGTCAGCCTGCTCAATCGTTGGCAAGGCACGCCGGGCAGCACCGCCAGCGCGGTGGAAAGCCTTGAGGACGGCTGGGCGTGGATGGCGCGGCGGGCCGACGGTCAGTGTTATTGGCAATGGACGGTGGACGTGGCCAGCGCGCAATTGCCGGGCAAGGCGACGTTGCTGGATTACTGCCGCGCACGGCGTCAGGGTTCGGCATGGGCGCGTGAGTTTTTCGGTGTCGGGCCTGAGACCGATCTCCAACTGCATGCGCGCAGCAGCACGGCGATTTTGAGTCCGCAGGTCTGTGGTGATCACTGGATCCGGGTCGGCGATGCCGCGATGGCGGTGGATCCGCTGTCGGGCAATGGCATTTTCCAGTCCTTGTCTTCAGCGTTACAGGCGCCCACGGTGATCAACACGTTAGTGCGTAAACCGGAACGGGCGGCGCTGGCCCAACGGTTTCATCAGCAGCGGGTGGAGCAGCTGTTTTTGCGCTTTGCGCGGATCGGTCGCGACTTTTACGCCGATGAGCAGAGGTGGCTGGAGCAGCCGTTCTGGCAGGCACGGCGGCAGTGGCCGGATGCTGAAGTTGCCCATGCCGAGGCGGATTTTGCGGCGTTGAGAATTGAGCGGGCGCCGGTGTTGAAAGATGGGTTTGTCGATGAAGCCGAGGTGGTGATCACGGCGGATCAGCCGTTGGGGATCTGGCATGTGCAAGGGGTTGAACTGGCGCCGTTGGTGCGGCGGTTGCGGACCGAACCGGCCGAGCAGGTGCTGGCGGGGTTGACGGTGGAGCAGGGGCGGATGGTTCGGAGTTGGTTACTGTCGCAAGGCTTCAAACCCTAACCGATCGTTCCCGCGCAGAGCGTGGGAACGATCAGCGAAGAACGGCGCTATTACAACTTGATCAACACCGACTTCAACTCGGTGTAATGCTCAATCGCCGCATACCCCATCTCCCGCCCGACCCCGGACATTTTGTACCCGCCAAACGGCAGCGCTGGATCGAGCGCGCTGTGGCAGTTGACCCACACCGACCCCGATTTGATTCGCGGAATCATCCGGTGTACCGCCGCCAGGTCGTTCGACCAGATACTCGCGCCCAGCCCATAAGGACTGTCATTGGCCATGCGCAACGCATCGGCTTCATCATCGAACGGAATCGCCACCAGCACCGGGCCGAAGATCTCCTCCTGCACCAGCGAGTGCTTCTGATCGACATCGACAATCACCGTCGGCTTGACGAAAAAACCTGGCCCGAACTGCTCGCCGCCGCAGGCGATGGTCGCGCCACTCTCCCGGCCTTTTTCGATGTACCCGTACACCCGTTCCTGCTGGCGAGCGGAAATCAGCGGCCCCATCTCGACGCTTGGGTCCAGACCGTTGCCGAGTTTCATGGCGTTGGCGATGTCGGCGATGTCCGCCACCACATTGTCGAAATGCTTGCGCTGCACATACAGCCTGGAACCGGCGCAGCACACCTGGCCCTGATTGAAGAAAATTGCGCTGGCGGCCCCGGCTGCGGCGGTTTTCAGGTCGGCATCGGCCATGACGATGGTTGGTGATTTGCCGCCCAGTTCAAGCGTGACACGGGTCATGGACTCCATGGCGATCTTGCCGATCTGCTTGCCCACGGCGGTGGAGCCGGTGAAGGTCAGCTTGTCCACCAGAGGGTTGTGGGTCAGCGCCGAGCCAGCGGTGATGCCGGTGCCGGTGACCACGTTGAACACGCCCTCCGGGTACCCGGCTTCCAGCACCAGTTCGGCCAGTTTCAGCGCGGTCAGCGGGGTTTCGTCGGCGGGTTTGAGCACCACGGTGCAGCCGGTGGCCAGGGCCGGGCCGAGTTTCCAGCAGGCCAGCAGCAGCGGGAAGTTCCAGGCAACGATGGCGCCCACTACACCTACCGCTTCGCGGCGGATGAAACTGTGGAACTGATCGTTGGGCATCAGCGGCAACGACACTTCAACGCTCGAGCCTTCGATCTTGGTCGCCCAGCCCGCCATGTAGCGAAGGAAGTCGATGGATAACTGCACGTCCATCACCTGGGCCACCGCTGCGCTTTTGCCGTTGTTCAGGCATTCCAGTTGCGCCAGCAGTTCGGCGTCGCGTTCCATCAGGTCGGCGAGTTTCCACAACAGGTTCTGCCGCTCTCGTGGGCGGGTGCGGGTCCAGGGCGAATCATCGAAGGCCTGACGAGCGGCCAGCACGGCGCGGTCGACGTCCTCGGGCGTTGCCCTTGGCACGACGCACAGCACTTCACCGGTGGCCGGGTTGTGCAGGGGCATGGTCTGGCCGTCGGCGGCCTCGACCCAGTCACCGCCGATAAGCATGCGCGGGGCGCGCTGGATGAACGTTGAGGTGGCGGGAAGCAAATAAGGGAGGGGCATGGCGAGACCTCTTGTTGTTCGTGAGAACGGAGGCTTTCGCAATGGCTGTGCCAAGTGCCAAGAAAGGCAGGGACGCCCTTGGTCGGCGGGGTTTTGGCGGCTAATGGGAACAGCGGACACAGAGGGGGTTGTTGCAAATTGCGACAACTATGAGACGACGAGCGACCTGCTGCGACCTTGAGACACCCACTTCAGGAGACTAGAATTTTCTGGCTCGGTGGATGAAGCGATGGTCCGTTCATCCGGCCAACCATCTGGCGTGAGGGAGGTAACGATGTTCCTTTCAACCCTGGAAATTCAAAACATCATTGAACACAGTATGTTGCCCGCTGTGTGCACATGCGTCATGGAGGCAGACCAGTCCCTGACGATCCGGGTCTGTGACTGCATGACAGGAAAAGTGGAACTGATCGCCACTAACGTCCCCATATGGAACTTGAACAGTCCCCATGACATTGCTGTACTTGTGGCGGATATTCAGCAAAAAATCGAGGCTCATAAAAGCATTTCCTCGACATTGGCCAGTTGAGCCGGCGTCCCCCGCAACACGCAAGTGTTGCGGGGAAGTGGCGGATCAGGAATGTATCTTCCGCGAAATCTCTTCAAACGTGGCGCCATCTACGGCAGCCAACAGTTTCTTGTCATCTTTGAGCGTCGCAAGAAAGGTCACTTCGGTCTCCTTGCCGGCCAACATGAACCCGGCGAGGGCGCCGATGGGCCCCAGCAACATCGCGCCCGCCACGCCGAAGCCGATGGCGTCCTTGATGTTGTTGATCGATTCCTGATTAGCGACTTCCACACGCTTGAACGCTGAGAGCGGGAGGGTGATGCCGGGCCACGGGTGAAGCGACGTTCTAAGGGTAAAAACGCCGTCTCTGTACTCTCCATCACCCTGCAGAAAGTCCCCCGCCAGGACAGTGATGCTTGCCATTTTGTTTTCCCCTGACTGGCAATCGGTGAATCACCATTTCGCACCCGCCTGCAATGGCCGTCAATCGTCGGGCGATGAACTGTTCCGGCCGGGGCATCTATGCTTGTCTCAGGTTGCAACACCTGTCGCGATATTAGACGCAGGCGAACCCGCCCAGCCTCGATTCGCGGGCCTTGTCTTCGTGTAAGTGTTTGATAAGAAAGGCTGTCGTCAAGCTGGCACGCTCCGTGTATTGCTCATTGCAGACGTTTCTCTTGCCTCCGTCAGCGGTGCGCCGCCGACGGCAGAAACCATAAAAACGATAAGCCACAAAAATAAGAAAGCACTGTGCGAGGTTCGACGTTGATGAAGAGAAGACTCCGATCAGGCCTGAGCGCCAGTCTGCTGGCCGTGGCCGCGTGTGTGGCGCTGCATTCGCCATACAGCCTGGCAGCCCGCGACGCCCAGACCATCCTCAAGGAAACCTGTCAGGGCTGTCACACCCCCGAAGCTGACAATGCCCTGAGCCGCATCAGCCACCAGCGAAAAACCCCGGAAGGCTGGCTGATGAGCATCGCCCGGATGCAGACCATGCACGGTTTGCAGATCAGCGATGACGACCGCCGGACGCTGGTCAAATACCTGGCCGACACCCAAGGCCTGGCGCCGAGTGAAACCGATGGCGTGCGTTATGCGCTGGAGCGCCGACTCAATACCGTCGAGAAGTTCGACGACCAGACCAGCCAGATGTGCGGCCGCTGCCACTCCGGTGCGCGGGTTGCCCTGCAACGGCGTCCGGCCCAGGAATGGGAGCGCCTGGTGAACTTCCACCTCGGCCAATGGCCGTCACTGGAATACCAGGCGCTGTCTCGTGACCGCGACTGGTTCGACCTGGCTCGAAAAGACATGGTGCCGCTGTTGGCCAAGCGTTACCCGCTGGACAACCCGGCCTGGAAAAAATGGCTGAGCAGCGCACCGAAAGCCGAAGCGCTGGTCGGCGACTGGAGCTTCAGCGGCCACTTGCCGGGTAAAGGCGAACTGGCCGGCATGATGAGCGTCACCGCCGATGGCAGCGACACCTTCAAGGTCGGCGTCAAAGGCCAATACGCCGACGGCAGCCCGTTCAATGGCGAGGGCAGCGCGATTCTCTACACCGGTTACGAATGGCGCGGCAACGTGACCATCGACGGCGTGACCATGCGCCAGGTGTTCGCGGCCCAAGGCAATGCCATGCAGGGGCGGATGTTCGAGGCCGAGCACGATGAGCGCGGCCTGGACTTCGTCGCCACCAAACACGGCAGCAGTCGTTTGCTGGCGGTGCAGCCGGGTTATTTGAAGGCAGGTACCGAAACGGAAGTGACCCTGATCGGCAGCGGTCTCACCGGTAAACCGAACTTCGGCAAAGGCGTGGACGTGGTGGAAGTCGTCGAGCAAAGCCCTGATCGCATCAAGGTCAAACTCAAGGCGGCCGCCAACGCCCAGCCGGGGCTGCGCAACGTCACCGTTGGCACGCTGAAAGGTCCGACCCTGTCGGTCTACAGCAAGATCAACCAAGTCAAAGTCGTGCCCGAGTTCTCGGTGGCACGGATCGGCGAGGGCGGTGGTTCGACGCCGAAAGTCCAGGGCCGTTTCGATGCCGAAGCCTGGGGCAAGGGCGCAGATGGCAAGCCGTATCGCATCGGCGTGTTCCCGGCGCAGTGGTCGGTCGAAGCCTTCGACGATCGCGCCAAGGAAGACGAAGACGTCAAGTTCGCCGGCACCATGCAGGCCGACAGCGGCGTGTTCACACCGGGCGATGCCGGGCCGAACCCGCAACGCAAGATGTCCACCAACAATGCCGGCAACCTCAAGGTGATCGCCGCCGTCGACGACGCAGGGAAATCCCTGACCGGCGAAGGCCACATGATCGTCACCGTGCAACGCTGGAACAATCCACCCATTCCATGAGTTCGCTGATCCCTAAGGCTTCAGACACTTTTTCGGAATGACCGCAGGCCCCGTAGAACGGGGTTTGCACAGGAGGTTGCAATGGGCGCTATTTTGAATCTGGTCGAACGGAACCTGCACGAAGTGCACGTCGATGCCGACCGCATGCTGTTCCACATCCCCAGCAGTTCGCTGTTCGCCAGCGATGAGCTGACGGGCACCATCATCGATACCTTGCGCGGTCCCGGCTGTTCGTCGGAGGACCTGATCCAGCGCCTGGCCTCGCGTTTCAACGGCGAGGAAATCACTGAGACCCTGCGCGAGCTGATGTCCCTGGAACTGGTCAGCGACGGCTCGCCGCTGACCCCGGACATCGGCACCAAACGGGTCGAGCGCACGGCGATCAATACCGTGGTGCTCAACGTCAACACCGGCTGCAATCTGAGCTGCACCTACTGCTACAAGGAAGACCTCGACAAGCCGTCGGCCGGCAAGAAAATGGACGTCGAAACAGCCGTCGCGTCGGTGGAAATGCTGCTGCGCGAATCGCCGGATGAAGAGCGCTTCACCGTGGTGTTTTTCGGTGGCGAGCCGCTGAGTAATCGCAAGCTGATCGAGTACATGGTCGACTATTGCGAGAAGCGCTTCCGCGAGGCGGGCAAGTTCGTCGAGTTCGTCATGACCACCAACGCGACGCTGCTCACCGAAGAGACCGTGGACTACCTGAATGCCCACCGTTTTGGCCTGTCAGTCAGTATCGACGGACCGAAAACCGTGCACGACCGCAACCGCATCACCGTGGGCGGGCAGGGCACTTACGACGTGGTACGGCGCAAGGCCGAGATGCTGCTGTCGCGCTACAACAGTCGTCCGGTGGGTGCCCGGGTCACGCTGACCACTGGCGTGACCGATGTGGAAACCATCTGGGATCACCTGTTCAACGAACTGGGTTTTGCCGAGGTCGGCTTTGCCCCGGTGACCTCCGGCGACATCAGCACCTTCAACCTCTCCAGCGACGAGCTGATCGAAGTCTTCGCCAGCATGAAGAGACTTGGTCGGCGTTACCTGGAAGCGGCTCTGGAACACCGCAACATCGGTTTCTCCAATCTGCACCAGCTGATCACCGACATCCACGAAGGTCACAAAAAAGCCCTGCCTTGCGGCGCGGGCCTGAAGATGCTGGCAGTGGATCACAAGGGCGAACTGAACCTGTGTCATCGCTTTACCGGTTCGTCACTGCCGACCTTCGGCAACGTCCACAGCGGTGTGAAACAGGTGGAGTTGAATGACTTCCTGTCCCAGCGCCTGGACCGTACCAACACCGGCTGCGAAGACTGCCAGATCCGCAACCTGTGCTCCGGCGGCTGCTACCACGAGAGTTACGCCCGGTACGGCGACCCGACCCATCCGACCTATCACTACTGCGAACTGATGCGTGACTGGGTCGACTTCGGCATCGAGGTCTACACCCGGATCATGGCCCACAACCCTGCGTTTATCAGCAGCTACATCACTCCGCGCAAGGCTCACTGATATGAAACATCTCAAGGCAATCAATAACAAAGCGTTGAAACTGGATGAGGCCGCGGCCGAAAACCGTATCGAAGAAGTGGTGGCGATGAGCTCTGTCGCGGGCTGTGCCTCGACCACTGACCCGGGTTGGGAAATCGATGCGTTTGGCGGGGTGTCGTCGCTGTGCCAGCCGATGGAAGCCGACCTGTATGGCTGCTCCGACCCTTGCTGGTGGCCGGCCCAGGTGCCCGACATGATGAGCACCTACCCGGACTGGAACAAGGATGCCCAGGCGTCCAACGACAACTGGCGCAACCTCGGCACTGTCTTTCCGAAAGACAAGTGATCGGACATGAAGAAGGATTCCAGCATGCATCGCATCAAAGCCTGCGGCCTGGCCGCGTTCGCCGTCCTGAGCGTCTGTTCAATCAACGTTCTGGCCGATGAAAACACTGCATTACAAGCGGGTCACGAGTACATGGTGACCACCAATTACCCGAACAACCTGCACGTGCTCGACCTGGCGACGGACACCTTGTTCAAGACCTGCAAGATGCCGGACGCCTTCGGTCCAGGCACTGTGCAGTTATCGCCGGATCGCAAGACCGCTTACGTGCTGAACAATCACTACGCGGATGTCTACGGCGTCGAGCTGGACAGCTGCAAGCAAGTGTTCCACGCCAGCATCACCCAGAAACCTGGGGAGAAAGCGAAGTCGATGTTCGCCTTTACCCTCAGCCACGACGGCAAGGAACTGTTTGCCATCGCCAACCCGACGTTGATGCTCAACGACCGCTACGAAGTGCAACAGCCGCGGCTCGATGTCTATGCCACCGACGCCGGCATGGACGCCAAACCCGTGCGCAGTTTCCCGGCGCCACGGCAGCTGACCATCATGCAGAGCGGTGACGACGGCACGCTGTACGTAGCGGGGGCGGATGTCTATAAGGTCGACGTGAAGACCGGCAAGTTCGACGTGCTGATCCCCAGTCGTCACTGGAAGCGGGCGAACTACAGCGCGCCGGACGTGCTTTACGTGTGGAACCAGCAGACTTATCGCCATGATTTCTCGCTGCTCTACACCGCCGCGAAATTCAAGGACAAGAAACAGGATCCGGCCACCGCTGAATACCTCTACGGGCTGTTCAGCATCGACCTGAAAACCGGCAAGACCGAAACCACCGACTTCGGCCCTCTGACGGAAATCTACTTCAGCGGCATGCGCTCGCCCAAGGATCCGAACCTGATGTTCGGCGTGCTCAACCGCCTGGCCAAGTACGACATCAAGGAGAAGAAAATGCTCCAGGCGGCAACGCTGGATCATTCCTACTACTGCATTTCCTTCAACAAGGACGGCAGCAAGATCTACCTGGCGGGGACGTTTAATGATGTGGCGATCTTTGATCCGGAGAGCATGAAACAGATCGGCAACATCAAGTTGCCGGGGGGGGATATGGCGATCACGACGGCGCAGATATTTGTCCGGTAACGTGTGGCGTCTGAACTGACGCCTTCGCGGGCAAGCCTCGCTCCTACACGGTCGCGTCGTACCCAATAGTGCGATCACTGCGAACCTGTAGGCGCGAGGCTTGCCCGCGAAGAGGCCCTCAGCGTCACCGAAGTGTTACACCCCAGGTACCGGGCAACCCATATCCCCTTCCTGACACTTCAGATAATTCTTGAAAGTCTCCACCCGCGCCTTGGTCAATTCAGTCACGCAGTTGCTGTAGATCAGCGGATACACACTCCCGCCTTCCACCCCGGCACTCGCAAACTTGCACTCGGCATCCCGAAACGCCATCCACGAACGCTGTGCCCCGAGCAGCAGCTTTTTGCTGTCCGGGTTGCTCTTCAAGCGCTGGGTGATCTGCTGGTAAAGCGCATTCAACTCTTTGTCCGCCGCCTTGTGCTGCTGCGCCGCGCATTGATTCATCGTGGCCTGGTCGGTGGCGTTGTCACAGTCCGCCGCGTGGGCGACGGTGGTGAACAGCAAAGGGGTCAGGGCCAGGAGGAAGCGTGGGTGCATAGTGATTCTCGCTGTGATGGGTAAACGTAGAGATGCAGTGTAGCGAAGAGGGTGGTCAACCAATAATGAAGTCAGGTGTAACCTCTTTAGCCAAGGGGCTTGCCTGCGTCAACGGTCCGCGTACTGTGCCTGGCATTCGCCTGCGAGCCAGAACTTCCCACTGGAAATGCAGCCGAATATTTCAGACGTGCTTGATAACAACACCCCATTGATACAACTTTAAGGTTGGTCTTGTGGTCTTACAGGCCTACTGTTCAGTACAGGAGGTGACTTATGAACCCAGCATCAGATCGCATCGAAAGGAAAATCCTGCTCAAAGTACCGCGCTCGCAGGTGTGGCGCGTGCTGGCCAATGCCGAGGCCTTCGGGCAGTGGTTTGGCGTGGCGCTGGAGGGCAAGCGCTTTGTCGCCGGTGAATGGACGCAGGGGCAGATTACTTACCCGGGTTATGAGTACCTGCTGTGGAATGTGCTGGTGGAGCGGGTCGAGCCGGAGCGGGTGTTTTCGTTTCGCTGGCATCCCTATGCGGTGGAGCCGGACACCGATTATTCCCAGGAACCCACCACGCTGGTGAAGTTCGAGCTCGAAGACATGGATGAGGGCACGTTGCTGAAGGTCACCGAGTCCGGTTTTGATCACATCCCGCAGACGCGCAGGCTCAAGGCGTTCCGTATGGACAGCCGTGGCTGGGATGAGCAGATGAGCAATATCGAAGAATTTCTGAAAACCGGCGCCAAGGCTCACGAGCGTCAGGAAGAGTAAAGGCTGCATGTTTGAAACCTGGTTGAAACGCTGGGCCCTGGTGCCGGACGGCGAACCGATCATCACGCCCGGCAGTCGTTTGCTGCCGGTACGGATGGGTGATTTGCCGGCCATGTTGAAGGTCGCCGTCGATGCCGAGGAAAAGTTCGGCAATCTGCTGATGACCTGGTGGGACGGCGAGGGCGCCGCGCGGGTTTACGCTCATCATGGCGATGCGTTGGTGCTGGAACGTGCCGAGGGCGATCGATCGCTGATGCACATGGCGCTCAACGGCCAGGATGACGAGGCCAGCCGGATACTGTGCACAGCGCTGGCTCGTTTACACGCCCCGCGTTCATCATCGCCGCCGCCCCTGATTCCCTTATGGTCATGGTTCGCTTCCTTGCGCATGGCCGCCGAACAGCAGGGCGGCACTTACTTGCTCAGTCTGAAAGCCGCCGAAGCGTTGCTCGCCGAGCCGCAGGATGTGGTGGTTTTGCACGGCGATATGCATCACGACAATGTTCTGGATTTCGGCCCGCGAGGCTGGCTCGCTATCGATCCGAAACGGGTGATCGGCGAGCGCGGGTTCGACTACGCCAACCTGATCTGCAATCCCGATTTGCCGACGGCTAATGATCCGCAGCGCTTCAAAAAACAAATCGAGGTCGTGGCCCAGGCCGCAGGGCTGGAGCGTCAACGGCTGCTGCAATGGGTGTTGGCGTTTGCCGGGTTGTCGGCGGCCTGGTTTCTCGAGGATAAGGATGAGCTTGCGGCGCAAGGACAGCTGCAGGCCGCTGAACTCGCGGCTTTCATGCTGATTGGCTGACGCGTCTAAGGGTTTTCGGAAGGGCGGGTATAGCGAATGTCTTACACGCGATGGTAGCTATGTCGTCTATTGCACATTGGATCCGAAGCGTAATCTAGCCTCATCAACTGAAGCACAGGAAGTGCTCCAGGATCACGGATGATCGACCATTAGCAAGGATTCGCTGCCGACAGGGAGTCGATATGGTCTTGGGAAAACCCGCTTCGGCGGGTTTTTTTTCGCCTTTTGAAAACTGTAGTGTTCGTGTGGATTTTTGATCTTATGGTCAAAGGCTTACACCGGCTAACGGGTATGTCGTCTTTTGGTGCTTCACCATTGCGCTTATTCTGGATCCATCAACTGAAGCACAGGGAGTGCTCAGGATCAGGGATGATCGACCATTGGCCAGGATGGCTGCCGACAGGATGTCGAAAATGGTCTTGAGAAACCCGCCGAAGCGGGTTTTTTTTCGCCTGTCGAAAAGTACTGCTACAGCCTGGCCGCCGCCCGTCCAGTGATCTGCGCCCTTTGCTGCAGGGATGGCGCCGCCCGCCGATGCGCTTCTGCCAATACGCTCGGCGGCGCTGTTTCGGGGCTGCCGGACTGGAACGGCGGTGCCGGCGCGTATTCCAGCTGCAACTGCACCAGCTCGGCCGTGTCCTTATCGAACAACTCGGCCGCCAGGGTCAGGGCAAAATCGATCCCTGCGGTAATCCCGCCACCGGTCAGCAGATTGCCGTCGCGCACGACGCGATCCTTCACCGGTATTGCCCCCAAAGGCCCCAGCAATTCGTGATAAGCCCAGTGCGTGGTCGCGCGTTTGCCTTTCAGCAGACCGGCCGCGCCGAGCACCAGCGCGCCGGTGCACACCGACGTGACATAACGCGCGTTAGCCGCTTGGGCCTTGATAAACGCCAATGTCTGCTCATCCTCCATCAATGGCCCGACGCCGCTGCCCCCGGGAATGCAGATCACATCGAGTGGCGGGCAATCATCGAAGGTCGTGGTCGGCTTCAGCACCAGCCCGGTGCTCGAAGTAACCGGCACCAGGTCCTTCCAGATCAGATGCACCTTCACGTCCGGCAGCGAGGCCAGCACGTCGTAAGGGCCGGTGAGGTCCAGTTGTTGAACCTGTGGAAACAACAGAAAACCGATCTGCAACGTCATGGTGTTTTCTCATGAAGTGGGTGGACGGCTTCACTCTAGGCTCGTAGGATCTGGCGTATACGCCAATAACCCCACGAATTACGCCAATATGCCAAAAACCATTCATGTGCTCGCGTTCACCAATGTGCAATTGCTCGACGTCACCGGGCCGTTGCAGGTGTTTGCCTCGGCCAACGACATCGCCCGTCAACAAGGCTTGCCGGCGCCCTACGCGCCGACGGTAATTGCCAACGGTGGCGGGGTGGTGATGTCGTCGGCGGGGCTGGCGCTGTTAGCCGAGCCGTTGCCCGAGCAAGGCAGCGACACCTTGATCATCGCCGGTGGTTGGGGTGTCTACGCGGCGGCGGAGGATGAGTCGCTGGTGGCCTGGGTGCGTGAACAGGCGACGGCATGTCGGCGGGTTTCATCGGTGTGCACCGGGGCGTTCTTGCTGGCGGCCAGTGGTTGGCTTGACGGTCGGCGTGTGGTGACTCACTGGACCCGTTGCGAGCAATTGGCGCAGAAACATCCCCGGTTACGGGTCGAGCCCAACCCGATCTTTATCAATGACGGCCCGGTCTGGACCTCGGCCGGCGTTACGGCCGGCATCGATCTTTCATTGGCGATGGTCGAAGAGGATCTCGGTCGCACCATGGCCCTGGACGTCGCTCGGCAACTGGTGGTGTTCCTCAAGCGCCCGGGCGGTCAGTCGCAGTTCAGCGTGACCTTGTCTCTGCAAAAGGAAGGCAGCCGGTTCGACGAACTTCATGCCTGGATCAGCGAAAATCTCACCATGGACCTGGGCATTCCGACACTCGCCTTGCAGGCCGGCATGAGCGAACGCAGCTTCGTTCGCCATTACCGCGCCGACACCGGCCAGACGCCGGCGCGGGCCATCGAGCTGATCCGGGTCGAGACCGCGCGACGCTTGCTCAGTGATACCGGTCTGCCGATCAAACGGGTGGCGGTGCAGTGCGGGTTCGGCAGTGAAGAAACGCTTCGCCGCAGTTTTCTGCGGGCCATGGGCGTAACGCCGCAAGCCTATCGCGAGCGGTTTTCTGTCAGCGCTGAAGCAGATCCAGTAATGCCTTGAGCGTCGCTTCGGGTGCTTCTTCGGGAATGTTGTGGCCGACGCCCGCCAGCACTCGCCGCTCATAAAACCCAGAGAAATGTTCAATGTCCTCATCAATCTCCTCGGCCGGTCCGACGCCATCGTCGGCACCACACAGGGAAATCGTCGGGACGCTGATCGACGGTTGCCGGGTCAGCGCTTCTTCCATCCACGCCAGTGCCGGGTCCCCTGGCGCGTACATGAAGCGGTGACGGTACGAGTGAATCACCACCTCGACGAAATCCGGGTTGTCGAAGGCCGGCGCGCTCAGTGGGTAGCGCTCAGGACCTTTGGCCCAGGTCGGTGACCATAATTTCCAGAGCAATTCGCACAAGTCCCGGCGATTTTTCGTCAGGCCCTCGACACCGCGCGGGGTGTGAAAGTAATACTGATACCAGAGGCGATGCTCGGTTTTCGGGGCCTGTGGCTGGGTGGAGCCGGGAATATTCTGCAGGTTGTAGCCATCGCCCGTCACCAGACAGCGAACCCGCTCCGGCCAAAGCGCCGCGACGATGCACGCCGCCCGACCGCCCCAGTCGTAGCCGCAAAGGGCGGCCTTCGGGAGGGCCAGCGCGTCCATCAAGTCCAGCAGATCCTGGGCGAGGGCGGCTTGCTGGCCGGAGCGCAGGGTGTCGGGGCTGTTGAAGCGGGTCGGGCCGTAGCCGCGCAGGTACGGAACGATAACGCGGTAGCCCCGAGCGGCGAGGGCCGGGGCGATTTCGTCGTAGCCGCGTGGGGAATAAGGGAAGCCGTGAAGGAGGAGGATCGGGTCGCCGGTGGCAGGGCCATGTTCTTCGTAGGCGACCGTCAACGTCGGGGTCTTGATGTTCTGGATCAACGCTTCAGTGTTCATCGGACACTCCAGAGGTGTTTGTCAGACGGAGGATGCAAAGAGACTAGGTTCCGCCAACTCAGACTTCGACTTCGGCCACCTGATTGAAGTACTTCGACCGGTCCGGCGTAAACGTCACCACCATCCTCGTCCGCGAACACGTCAGAGGCCGCTCTTCACTCAGATCAACATCCAGATCCTCCCCACGCAAACCCTGCCACTGGGCCAGGTATTTGAGGGATCCGTACTTTTCGAGTTTCTTCAGGCTGCGGCTGACGCCACCTTTCCAGCCCAGCACCGGCAACTCACCGACGAGGCAGCGTTGGGCGAGTTCGGGGAAACGGGCGGCGCGTTGGCGGCCGATTTCCCAGCATTTGATGAGGCCTTTGTCGTGGGCCTCCCACAGTTCATCGCGGTTCAGGCCTGAACGCAGAGGGGTGTCGATGGGGCGGTGGATACGCTGGCTCATTCTGGTTCCTTGAATTCGGGTTTTATCGGGCAGCTCCGCTGCACCCGTTGACGGCCGATGGTAGGGGGGGATGTAACGGCTGGCAACAAACGTTTTCGGGGTGGCGGAATGAGCGGTTTCGGGTGATTGGGCAGGTTTGTTTAATGGTTGTAGGAGTCTGGACCCTACCGCTCACTTTTTTCGCCGGTATTCAGCAAGTTCTGTGTGATGGCTGATGAGGTCTTCGCGAGCAGGCTCGCTCCCACAGGTTTGGTGTCGTTCACAAATAGCGTGTTTGACACAAATTCTGTGGGAGCGAGCCTGCTCGCGATAGGGGCAACGTGGACTCAAGGCTGCCAGTAATTTTTCTCCCCACTCAATTTCCGATCCAGAAAGCTCGCCGCGCTGATCAGCGCCAGGTGCGTCAACGCTTGCGGCGTGTTGCCCAGGTGTCGCCCATGGCTGTCGAACTCTTCGGCGTATAAGCCCAGCGGGTTGGCGTACCTGAGCAATTGTTCAAACTCCAGGTGCGCCTTTTCCACCTGGCCTGCCCGGGCCAGGCATTCGACGTACCAGAACGAACACGCAGCAAAGGCGCCTTCGGTGCCGTTGAGGCCGTCGATCTGGCTGTCTTCGTTGCGATAGCGGTAGACCATGCCGTCGCGCACCAGGGTTTTCTGAATGGCTTCGAGGGTCGACAACCAGCGCGGATCCTTGGCGCTAACGAAGCGCACCAGCGGCATCAGCAACATCGAACCATCCAGCGTGGTGCCGCCGATGTGCTGCACGAAATGCCCGCGTTCTTCGTTCCAGAAGTTGTCCCAGATGTCGGCGTAGATCGCTTGACGGGTCTGGTCCCAGCGGGAAAACGGCGCGGGCAGGGAGCGTTTGGAGGCGAGTCGAATGGCCCGGTCCAGGGCCACCCAGCACATCAGTCGCGAGTGCAGAAAGTGATGCTGTTCGCCGCGCATTTCCCAGATGCCCACATCCTCTTGCTGCCAGGTTTCACAGACTTGATCCACGACGCCCACGGCGTGTTTCCAGCCTTCATGGGAGATCGCGTCGCCGTATTTGTTGACCAGGTACACCGCGTCCATCAGCTCGCCGAAGATGTCGAGCTGGACCTGGTCATACGCTTGATTGCCAATGCGCACCGGCGTCGCGCCGCCATGGCCGGACAGATGCGAGAGCTCGGTTTCCGGCAGTTCCTGGCGCCCGTCGATGGCGTAGAGGATGTTGAGTTTCATCGGTTTGCCGTGGCAATCGCTGACCCGCCCGCGCAGCCAGCGCATGTAATCGTTGGCTTCCTGAACGAAGCCCAGGCGCATGAACGCATAGACGGTGAACGAGGCGTCGCGGATCCAGGTGTAGCGGTAGTCCCAGTTGCGTTCGCCGCCGGGTGTTTCCGGCAGGCCGAACGTGGCCGCCGCGAGGATCGCGCCGTGTTTGCGCGAGGTCAGCAGCTTCAGGGCCAGGGCTGAGCGGTTGACCATTTCCCGCCAACGACCACGGTAGTTGGACTGACCGCTCCAGTCGCGCCAGAACTTCAGCGTGCGTTCCAGGCACAACCCGGCCGCGCCTTTGTTGAAACGCGGGTCGTCGATGCCGCCGAGCAGGAATTCAGCGCTCTGATCCTGTTTGAGGGTGAATTCAGCAACGGCCGCGTTGCCGTCGATACGCAAGGTCTGATCCGATGCCAGGCGCAGAGAGGGCTGATCATCGGCCTCGAATGCCACGTCTTTGGCATCCATACGTGCGTGGGTCCTGGCGCGAGCGTAGTCATGCCGCACGGCGCAGCGCATGTGAAACGTTGCCTGGCCGCTGACCACCCGGACCCGGCGCATCAGCACCGGCAGATCATCTTCGCTGTCGCCGATGGGCAGCAGGTCGGTGACTTCGACCACGGCGCGCTCGCTCAGCCAGCGGGTTTGCAGCACGTTGGTGTCGGGCAGGTAAATCTGTTCGCGGCGCGCATCAGGCAAGTCCGGCGATAGCTGGAAAATGCCTGCCTCGGGCGTGTCCAGCAGCGAGCAGAAGATCGACGGGCTGTCGAATTCCGGCCAGCAGAAAAAGTCGACGCTGCCCTTGTCATTGACCAGCGCCGCGCTGCGCATGTCGCCGATGATGCCGTGGGCGTCGATGTTGCTTTGTCGCTCGGGATGATGATCAGCCATTGCCGCGAAACTCCGGATAGAGGCTCATGCCGCCGTCGATGAACAGGGTGGTGCCGACGATGTAGTCCGACGCATCGGAGGCGAGGAAGACCAGCGCGTTGGCGATGTCCTCGACTTCACCGACCCGGCCGTAAGGGATGAGTTTGAGCAGTTGCTCCTCGTTGGCATCGCGATTGATGTCTGTACGAATCGCCCCCGGTGCGATGCCATTGATACGGATGCGCTGGTGGCTGACTTCCTGGGCGAGGGTTTGCATCAGCATGTCGACGCCGCCCTTGGACGCGGCGTAATTGACGTGGCCGGCCCAGGGAATGCGCTGGTGCACTGAGCTCATATGAATAATCTTGCCGGCGGCCCGGGACACGCCTTCGCGAATACCCTGACGGTTGAAAATACGCAGGGCGGCGCGGGCGCAGAGGAACTGTCCGGTGAGGTTGACGCCGATCACCTGGTTCCAGTCGGCGAGGGTCATGTCCACCGCCTTGGCGTCTTTTTGCATACCCGAATTGGCCACCAGGATGTCCAGCGAACCGAATGCCTCCAGGGTTTGCGCGAACAGCCGTTGGACGTCTTCTTCTTTGGAAACGTCGGCACCGATGGCGATAGCCCGACCGCCTTCAGCGTTGATCTGCCGGGCCAGTTCTTCGGCGGGTTCAGCCTGGGAATGGTAGTTGATCACCACTGCGGCCCCGGCGGCGGCCAATGCCTTGGCGGCGCCTGCGCCGATGCCGGAACTGGCACCGGTGATGAGGGCGACTTGTTGGTCGAGGGAAATCTGCATCAGTGTGAGCGCCTTGAGTGTGAGGGCTTAATCAGCTGACTGACGGGGGCTGGCGAGAGTTCACGTCGAACCATGAAAGTTTCGTCACCTGACCGCGTGACACCTGATCGTTCCCACGCCGAGCGGGGGGAACGATCAACGTGTGAGGCCTTCACATTCAACCAACAATTGCCTGCTTTCCCCTCGGTCCGCCTTATGGCAACTTGCTCGCCCTGACTGAGACTCGCACCCCATGACCAACCCCTACCGCGACCTGTTCAAAGCCCCTGGCAGCCGAGCGTTCGTGCTGGCCGGGATGATCGCGCGCATGCCCATTTCCATGACCGGCATCGGCCTGATCACCATGCTCTCGCAACTGCAAGGCGGCTACGGTCTGGCCGGTGCGGTGGCGGCGACGTTTGCCCTGGCCACGGCGTTTTGTGCACCGCAAGTCTCGCGGCTGGTGGATCGCTTTGGTCAAGGCCGGGTTCTGCCGGTTTCGGCGTTGATCGGTGGTGGGGCGTTGTTGCTGGTGTTGCTTTGCACCCGCTTGCAGGCGCCGATCTGGACGTTGTTTGTGTTCGCCGCGCTGGCCGGTTGCATGCCGAGCATGTCGGCGATGGTCCGTGCGCGCTGGACCGAGGTGTATCGCGGCCAGCCGGAGCTGCAAACCGCTTACGCGCTGGAATCAGTGCTGGACGAAGTCTGCTTTATTGTCGGGCCGCCGCTGTCGGTGGGGTTGTGCGTGGTGGCGTTTCCCGAGGCCGGTCCGTTGGCGGCGTTGCTGATGCTGGCGATCGGGGTGACGGCGTTTGTCCTGCAACGGGACACCGAGCCGGCGGTGCATCCCCATGAAGAACACCATCAGGGCTCGATGATCCGTTCGCTCGACATTCAATTGCTGATGCTGTTGATGGTCGCCATGGGCACCATCGTTGGCGTGGTGGATGTGGTCAGCGTGGCCTTCGCCCAGCAGCAGGGCCAGCCGGCAGCAGCGAGCGTTGTGTTGTCGGTGTATGCCATTGGTTCCTGCCTGGCGGGATTGGCGTTCGGGGCGTTGCGCTCGAAAGTGCCGCTGCCGCGATTGTTCTTGTATGGCGGGGTGGCGACGGCGGTCACCACGCTGCCGTTACTGCTGGCGACGAACATTCTCGGGCTGTCGCTGGCGGTGTTTGTCGCCGGTCTGTTCTTTGCGCCGACGCTGATTGTGGCAATGGCGTTGGTGGAGCGCATCGTGCCGCCGGCCAAACTGACTGAAGGCCTGACCTGGCTGGTCACCGGGTTGAGTATTGGCGTGGCAATCGGTGCGGCCGGTTCGGGTTGGCTGATCGATGCATTTGGGGCCCGTAGTGGATTCTGGCTGGCAATTGCTGCCGGTGCGGTGATCCTCGGTTCCGCAGTCCAAAGCTATCGCCACCTGAGATAAGCGAAACACAGAACCTGTGGCGAGGGAGCTCGCTCCCGCTGGGTCGCGAAGCGGCCCCAAAACCATTCACTGAGATTTTTCAGTACACCGCATCCACCCGTTTTACGACTGCTGCGCAGCCGAGCGGGAGCAAGCTCTCTCGCCACGATGTCAGTGTTCGGCACTTCTACAACCTTGGGACTAATTCAAGGCCGGCCTCATCCGTTCCCTTGATAGACAACTTTTCGAGGTAAGCCCGGTGACCCAGCTGACATTGCTGTGCCTGCCCTATTCAGGCGCGAGCGCCATGGTCTACAGCCGCTGGCGGCGCAAGCTGCCGGAATGGCTCACGCTGCAGCCGGTGGAACTGCCGGGGCGTGGCGCACGGTATGGCGAGCCGTTGCACACCGACATGCGACGCCTGGCGCTGCAACTCGCCCAGGAACAAAAAGCCACGCTCAAGGCGCCATACGCATTGTTCGGTCATAGCCTGGGCGCGTTGGTGGCCTGTGAAATGGCCCATGCGTTTCGCTCGCTGGGGTGCCCGGAGCCAGTGGCGCTGTTCGCCTCGGGCACGGCTGCACCCACCATGCGGGCCGACTACGATCGCGGCTTCGCCCAGCCCAGGACCGATGCCGAATTGATCGATCAACTGCGCGCCCTCAATGGCACCAGCGAAGAAGTGCTGGCCAATAAAGAGCTGATGAGCCTGACACTGCCGGTCCTGCGCGCGGACTTCCTGCTGTGCGGGCGATTTGAACCGCAGCAGCGTCCCTTGCTCAAGTGCCCGGTGCATGTGCTCGGTGGCAAGGATGATCGGGCCACCACCGAGCAGTTGATCGGCTGGAGCAAGGAAACCCACGGTAGTTTTTCGGTGGACATGCTCGCGGGCGGGCACTTCTTTATCCATGAGCACGAAGCCAAGGTGTTGCGGGTGATCAAGGATCAGCTTGAGGTTCACCATCGGCGGCACGCCATGGCTGCCAGCGCCTGACGCAATCCCGGGCGTCACTCAATCCCTGTGGGAGCAAGCTCTCTCCCACAATGATTTTTATCCCTCTGACACCCCGCGTTTTACCTCCTGCCTGATACTTGTTCTCATTCGCTAATTTTTCCGGTCTGCATTCGTTTTATAGGGACGACGTGCCTTTGTGCTTCCCGCCACTGATCCGGATGCTTAGAAATGAATGCTGAAGACTCCTTGAAACTTGCTCGCCGGTTTATCGGGTTGCCCCTGGAAAAGCGCCAGATGTTCCTTGCGGCCTTGCAAAAGGAAGGCGTTGATTTCGCCCGGTTCCCCATTCCAGCCGGCGTCGACGCCGAAGATCGCCAGGCGCTGTCGTATGCCCAGCAACGCATGTGGTTTCTCTGGCAACTGGACCCACAAAGCGGCGCCTACAACCTGCCCGGTGCGGTGCGCCTGACCGGGCGTTTGAGTCTGCCGGCGCTGGAGCAAGCCTTCGCCAGCCTGGTGGCGCGTCACGAAACCCTGCGCACGGTGTTCCAGCGCCAGGCCGACGACACGTTGCTGCAAGTGCCGGCCAGCGCGCCGCTGGTCATCGATCATGTGGATTTCAGCGCCTTGCCAGCCACGGAGCGCGAAGTGGCAGTTGCCAAGGCAGCCGAGCAGCAATCGGTGTTGCCGTTTGATCTGTCAGTCGGCCCGCTGCTGCGCGTCACTTTGCTCAAGCTCGCCGAGCAGGAACACGTCCTGCTGCTGACCCTGCACCACATCGTGTCCGATGGCTGGTCGATGAACGTGCTGATCGACGAATTCATCCGCTGCTACGACGCCTTTGAGGCGGGCGCGCAACCGCAAGTCGCGCCATTGCCGATCCAGTGCAGCGACTACGCATTGTGGCAACGCCGCTGGCTCGAGGCGGGCGAACAGGCGCGTCAACTCGACTACTGGCAAGCGCAACTGGGTGATGAGCACCCGGTGCTGGAACTGCCCACCGATCACCCGCGCCCGGCGATGCCGAGCTATCGCGGCACCCGTTACGAGTTTGCGGTCGACCCGCAACTGGCCGAGCAACTGCGGGCCACGGCGCAGAAACACAGCGTCACCCTGTTCATGCTGTTGCTCGGCGCCTTCAACGCGCTGCTGCATCGCTATACCGGGCAGACCGACATCCGCGTCGGCGTGCCGATTGCCAACCGTAACCGCGCCGAGATCGAAGGCCTGATCGGCTTCTTCGTCAACACCCAGGTGTTGCGCACGAAGCTCGATGGTCAGACCCGCGTCGACGAGTTGCTGCGCGCCATCAAGGAAACCGCCCTTGGCGCCCAGGCCCATCAGGACCTGCCATTCGAGCGCCTGGTCGATGCGCTGAAACTGGAACGCAGCCTCAGCCACACGCCGCTGTTCCAAGTGATGTACAACCACCAGCCGCAGGTCGCGGACATTTCCACGGTCAGCACCGCCTCCGGCCTGGCGCTGGGCGTAATCGAGTGGGAAGGGCGCACCACGCAGTTCGACCTGACCCTCGATACGTATGAAAAGGGCGGCAAACTGCACGCGGCGCTGACCTACGCCAACGACCTGTTCGACGCCGTGACCATCGCGCGCATGGCGCAGCACTGGACGCACCTGCTGCAGGGCATCGTCAGCGATTCACAGCAGCGCATCAGCGATCTGCCGCTGCTGGAAAGCACTGAATATCAGCGCATCGTGCATGACTGGAATCGCGCTGACGAAAGCTTCGCGCAGGATTTGTGCATTCATGAACTGATCAGCCAGCAAGTCGCGGCCAGCCCGGACGCGTTGGCGGTGACCTTCGCCACCCAGCATCTGACCTACGCCGAACTCGACGCTCAGGCCAATCGCCTGGCCCACCGGCTGATCGGACTGGGTGTCGGCCCGGAAGTCCGGGTCGGCGTGGCGATGCAGCGTTCCGACAGCTTGCTGGTCGCGCTGCTTGCCGTCCTCAAGGCCGGTGGCGCCTACGTGCCACTGGACCCGGATTACCCGGCCGAACGCGTCGCCTACATGCTCGAAGACAGTCGCGCCCTGGTGTTGCTGACCGAGCATTCGGTCGCCGCGACATTGGCCGTGGCCGCCGATACCCAGGTGTTGCTGATGGACGATATGACCTGGGCCGCTTACCCGAGCAGCGCGCCGGTCACCCGCGTCACGCCGGACAACCTGGCCTACGTGATTTACACCTCTGGCTCCACCGGAAAACCCAAGGGCGTGTCCATCGCCCATCGCAACGTGCTGGCGCTGATCGACTGGTCTAAATCGGTGTACAGCCGCGAAGACATCCAGGGCGTGCTGGCCTCGACCTCGGTGTGCTTCGACCTGTCGGTATGGGAGCTGTTTGTGACCCTGGCCAACGGCGGCTCGGTGATCATCGCCCGCAACGCCCTGGAGTTGCCGCAACTGCCGGCCCGGGATCAGGTGCGCCTGATCAACACCGTGCCGTCGGCAATCAACGCCTTGCAGCGCGACGGACAGATCCCGCCGAGCGTGCGCATCATCAACCTCGCCGGCGAGCCGCTGAAGCAGAGCCTGGTGGACGCGTTGTATGAGCAGTCGACCGTCGCACACGTCTACGATCTGTACGGGCCGTCGGAGGACACCACCTATTCGACCTGGACCCGCCGTGCAGCGGGCGGTCGCGCGAACATCGGCCGTCCCCTCAAGCACACCGCCAGCTATTTGCTGGACGCCGACCTGCAACCGGTGCCCCAAGGCGTGTCCGCCGAACTGTACCTGGCGGGCGCCGGCATCACCCGCGGTTACCTCGCACGCCCAGGCATGACTGCCGAAAAATACGTGCCGAACCCGTTCGCCAGCAACGGCGAGCGCTTGTACCGCACTGGCGACTTGACCCGTTATCAGGTCGACGGTTCGCTGCAATACGTCGGGCGCATCGACCATCAGGTCAAGGTCCGTGGCTTCCGTATCGAGCTGGGCGAAATCGAAGCACGGCTGTTGCAGCAAGCGGACGTGCGTGAACTGGCTGTGTTGGCGCAGGACGGCGTCAACGGGCAGCAACTGGTGGCCTACATCGTGCCGACCGATCCGGCGTTGGTCGATGACGCCGATGCGCAAGCCACCCTGCGTGAAACCCTGAAAGCGGCATTGCGCCAACACCTGCCGGACTACATGGTCCCGGCGTTCCTGCTGTTCCTCGCGCAGCTGCCGCTGACCCCCAACGGCAAACTCGACCGCAAGGCCTTGCCGGCGATTGACGGCGCGCAGCAACAGCGCGAGCACGTCGCTCCGCGCACAACGATGGAAAAAGCCCTCGCCGCGATCTGGCAGGACGTGCTGGCCATCGACAACGTCGGCCTTGAAGACAACTTCTTCGAACTGGGCGGCGACTCCATCGTCTCGATGCAAGTGGTCAGCCGTGCGCGCCAGGCCGGGATCGTGTTGAGCCCCAAGGACCTGTTCCAGCACCAGACCGTCCGCAGCCTGGCCCAGGCTGCCCGCAGCGGCGAGCACGCGTTGATCGATCAAGGTCCGGCGACTGGCGCGGTGGCGCTGGCGCCGGTGCAACAGGGGTTCTTCGAGCAAGCAATTCCCGAGCGTCAGCACTGGAACCAATCGCTGTTGCTGGTGCCGCGCGAGGCGTTGAACGTCGAGGCGCTGGACCGCGCGCTTGAGCAGTTGCTGACCCATCACGACAGCTTGCGCCTGCGTTACGAGCAGACCGCTGAAGGCTGGCAGCAGGTCTACGCGGCGCCGACCACCGAGTCAGTGTTGTGGCAGCGTCAGGCGCAATCGGTCGAAGCACTCAATGCGCTGTGCGACGAAGCCCAGCGCAGCCTCGATCTGCAAAATGGCCCGTTGATCCGGGCGCTGCTGGTGGCGATGGCGGACGGTTCTCAGCGTTTGCTGCTGGTCATCCATCACCTGGCGGTGGACGGTGTTTCCTGGCGCGTGTTGCTGGAAGATGTGCAGCAGTTCTACAGCGGCAGCGCCGTGAAGAGGGCGAAAACCAGCACTTATCAACGCTGGGTCGCCCGTCTGCAAGATCATTTGCCAGCGTTTGAAAACAGCCTCGGTCACTGGCAGGCCCAGCTGCGCGACGCACCGACCGATTTGCCGTGTGACCGTCCGAACGGCGCGCTGCAAAACCGCTTCGAGCACAAACTCGAAATCAAACTCGACGCCGAGCAAACCCGCAAATTGCTGCAACAGGCTCCGGCGGCGTATCGCACCCAGGTCAACGACCTGCTGCTGACCGCACTGGCGCGGGTGGTGTGCCGCTGGAGCGGGCAGGGCAGCACGCTGATTCAGCTCGAAGGCCATGGTCGTGAAGACCTGTTTGACGACATCGATCTGACCCGCACCGTCGGCTGGTTCACCAGCCTGTTCCCGGTCAACCTGATGCCGTCGAGTGACCTCGGCGCGTCGATCAAGACCATCAAGGAACAACTGCGTGCCGTGCCGGACAAAGGGCTTGGCTACGGCGCGCTGCGTTACCTCGGCGACCCGGCGATGCGCGCCGAACTGGCCGCGTTGCCGCAACCGCGCATCACCTTTAACTACCTCGGGCAGTTCGACCGCCAGTTCGACGACGCCGCGCTGTTCGTGCCGTCCACCGAAGGCAACGGCGTGGCCCAGGATCCGTCGGCACCGCTGGGCAACTGGCTGACGGTCGAAGGCCAGGTCTACGGTGGCGAGTTGGCGCTGAGCTGGGGTTTCAGTCGCGAGATGTTCAACACCGCGACCATCCAGCGTCTGGCAGACGATTACGCCCAAGAACTCAACGCGCTGATCGAACACTGCTGCGGCGTTGAAGTGCCTCAGGTCACGCCGTCGGATTTCCCGTTGGCACGCATCAGTCAGGTGCAACTCGACGAATTGTCGGTCGCGACCCTTAAAGACCTGTATCCCCTGTCGCCAATGCAGCAGGGCATGCTGTTCCACACGCTGTACGAACCGCAAGTCGGCGCCTACATCAGTCAGTTACGTCTGGACATCCAGGGCCTCGATCCGCAGCGATTCGCTCAGGCCTGGCAAACCGCGCTGGAGCGTCACGACATCCTGCGCAGCCGCTTCCACTGGCAAGGCCTCGACACCGCGCATCAGGCGATTGTCCGCAACGTCGCGTTGCCGCTTGAAGTGCTGGACGCCACCGACACCGATGCGCTGGCCGACACCGAACGTGCCCAAGGTTTTGAATTGGGCAGTGCGCCGCTGTTTCGCTTGAAGCTGGTGCGCATGGGCGCCAATGACTGGCACCTGATCTACACCAGCCACCACATTTTGATGGACGGCTGGAGCAACGCGCAGTTGCTCGCCGAAGTGATCCAGCATTACGCCGCCGGCCTGGCGCTGCCGGCACTGACCGGGCAATACCGTGATTATCTGGGCTGGTTGCAGCAGCAATCGGCTGCCGAAGGCGAGCAGTTCTGGAAAGCCGTTTTGGCACCGCTGGAAGCGCCGACCTTGCTGGCCGAAGCCTTGCGCCCGCCAGTGGGCGCCGAGGGCAGCGCGGAATACCGCGTCGCCCTTGATAGCCGCGCCACCCAGCGTCTGATCGAGTTCGCCCGCCAGCAGAAAGTCACGCTCAACACCGTGCTGCAAGGGGCGTGGAGCCTGTTGCTGCATCGTTGCACCGGCCAGGATTGCGTGGTGTTTGGGGCCACGGTTGCCGGGCGTTCGGCGCCGTTGCCGGGGATCGAAGCGCAACTCGGGTTGTTCATCAATACGTTGCCGCTGGTCTGTGCGATGAAGCCGGATTGCACCGTCAGCCAATGGCTGGACGAGCTGCAAGGGCTGAACCTGGCCATGCGCGAGTTCGAGCACGTGCCGCTTTACGACATTCAGGGCTGGGCGGGGCAGCAGGGGGCGGCGCTGTTCGACAGCCTGTTGGTGTTCGAAAACTTCCCGGTGGCCGAAGCGTTGAAACAGGGCGCACCGGCCGGGTTGTCGTTCGGCAATTTGCACAATCACGAGCGCACCCACTATCCGCTGACGTTGGGCATCGAGCTGGGCGAAGGCCTGAGCCTGGACTTCAGCTACGACGCCGCGCGTTTCAGCGCGGCGCAAGTTGCCGGGTTGTCGGCCAATTTGCAGCACCTGCTGATGCAGCTTGTCACCCAGCCGGACGCCGCACTTGGCGCGCTGGAACTGCTCGACGTCGACGGCAAAAACGCGCTGCTCGCGATCAGCCAACCGCCGACAATCGAGTTGTCCACAACACTTCTGGCCCACGAGCAGATCGCCGCGCAGGCCGCCGCGACCCCGGACGCGCTGGCGTTGCAGGTTGACGGCCAGTCCCTGAGCTACGCGCAATTGAACACCCAGGCCAACCGTCTGGCCCATCGTCTGATGGCCAACGGTGCCGGTCCGGGCAAGCGTGTCGGCCTGGCGCTGCACCGTGGTCCGCAGCTGATCGTCAGCCTGCTGGCGGTGCTCAAAAGTGGCGCCGCCTACGTGCCGCTCGATCCGAAATACCCGAACGAACGTCTGGCCTACATGATCGATGACAGCCGTCTCGACGTGCTGCTGTGCGAATCCGGTCTGCTGGAGGAGGTGCCGGGCGTGCGCCGTCTCAGCCTTGAGGACGGCACCGACTACCCCGACAGCAATCCGCACCACCACGCGGTCGCCGATGATCTGGCCTACATCATCTATACCTCCGGCTCCACCGGCCAACCCAAAGGCGTGGCCATTGCCCATGCCGCGTTGCGCGAGTTCTGCCAGAGCGCCGCCGACTATTCGGTGCTGTCGGCGTCGGACCGGGTGTTGCAATTCGCGACCTTCAGCTTCGACGGTTTCGTCGAGCAATGTTTCCCGGCGTTGTGCGTCGGCGCGGCGTTGATCATGCGCGGCGAAGACGTGTGGGACGCCGGTCGCCTCGCCGCCGAAATCGTCCAGCACGGCGTGACCGTGGCGGACTTGCCGGCCGCTTACTGGTACTTGCTCGCTCGCGAATGCGCGAGCGGCGTGGTCAGCGGTCTCGGTGCTTTGCGCCAGGTCCACGTCGGTGGCGAAGCGATGTCGGTCGAAGGTTTGCGCCTGTGGCATCAGGCCGGATTGAGCCACATGCGACTGCTCAACACCTACGGCCCGACCGAAGCGACCGTGGTGTCCAGCGTGCATGAGTGCCGTCTCGACGATGCCAGCGATGCGTTTGGCATTCCGATTGGTCGTGCCATCGCCGGCCGTGCGCTGTATGTGCTGGATGCGGCGGGTCAGTTGCTGCCGTCCGGCGGTGTCGGCGAACTGTGCATCGGCGCTCCGGCCTGCCTCGCGCAAAGCTACTTCAATCGTCCGGCGCTGACCGCTGAACGTTTCCTGCCGGACCCGTTTGCCCGTGAACCGGGCGCGCGTCTGTACCGCAGCGGCGATCTGGCGCGCTACAACGCTCAAGGGCAGCTGGAATACGTCGGCCGCATCGACCATCAAGTGAAGATCCGCGGTTTCCGCATCGAAATGGGCGAGATCGAAGCCTGCCTGCAAGCCCGTGAAGACGTGCGTGAAGCGGCGGTCATCGCCCAGGACGGCACGCAACTGGTGGCGTACATCGTGGCCGGCGATTCGCTGTCGTCCGAAGTTGATTATCTGGAAGGCCTGAAAGCCGCTCTGCATCAGTCGCTGCCGGAATACATGGTGCCGAATCACTTGGTCCTGCTGCCGAAGCTGCCGCTCAACAACAACGGCAAACTGGATCGCCGGGCCTTGCCGCGTGCTGAAGCTGGCGATGCCCAGCGTGACTTCGTGGCCCCGGTCGAAGGGCTGGAAACGCAACTCGCGCTGATCTGGCAGGACGTGTTGCAGGTCGGGCAAGTTGGCCGCAACGACAACTTCTTCGAACTGGGCGGGCACTCGTTGCTGGTGCTTCAGGTGATCTCGCGGGTGCGGCAGCAGTTGCAGCTCGAACTGTCGGTGAGCAGCTTGTTCTCCGCTGCGAACCTGGCGGAATTTGCCGGGCGTGCCGCGCTGGCAAATATCAGCGGTCAACCTTTGCTACAACGTGCCGTGATCGATCAGCCGCAGGTTTTGTCTTTTGCCCAACAGCGCCAATGGATTCTCTGGCAACTGGACCCGCAAAGCCCGGCCTACAACATTCCTGCCGCACTGCGCCTCATAGGCCCGCTGAACCGCGAAGCCCTGCGCGAAGCCTTCGCCCGGTTGCAGGACCGTCACCAGACCCTGCGCACGACCTTCGAACAAGATGGTCTGCAGGCACGTGCGGTGCTGCACGACAATCTGGCGTTGCAACTGGAGGAACGCACACTCGATCAGGTGTCGGTCGACACGGCCGTGGCCGAAGAAATCGCCCGTCCGTTCGACCTGCGCAACGGTCCGCTATGGCGCATGTTGCTGCTGCAAGTGAACACCGACGAACACGTGCTGGTCCTCACCGTCCATCACATCGCTGCCGACGGCTGGTCGATGCAGGTCATGGTCGATGAGTTCAGCTCCTTGTATCAGGCGGCCGCCTGCGGTCGCGTCGCCGGTTTGGCTGACCTGCCGGTGAACTACAGCGACTACGCCCGCTGGCAGCGCGACTGGCTGGAAGCGGGCGAGGGGGCACGCCAACTGACGTGGTGGCGTGAGCAACTGGCCGGCAGCCAGGCGCCGCTGGAATTGCCCAGCGAACTGACCCGTCCGGCCCGCCGCAGCGAGCGCGGTGCCAGCCTGATGCTCAACGTGGATCGCGAGTTGCTCGCCGGTTTACGTCAACGTGCCCAGGAACAGCAAGTGACATTGTTCATGCTGTTGCTGGCGAGTTTCCAGACCTTGCTGTATCGCAAGAGCGGGCAGTCGCGCATCAACGTTGGTGTGCCGAGCGCCGGTCGTTCGCGTCTCGAAACCGAAGGCCTGATCGGCTTCTTCATCAACACCCAGGTGCTGCGTGCCGAGATCGATGGGCAGCAGCCGTTCAGCACCTTGTTGCAACAGGTCAAACAGGTTGCATTGGGCGCGCAAGCGAATCAGGACTTGCCGTTCGAGCAGTTGGTCGACGCCTTGCAACCGGACCGCAGCCTCAATCACAGCCCGTTGTTCCAGGTGCTCTACAACCATCAGCAGCCGTTGGGCGCGAGTGTCGAACGCACGGTTGCCGACCTGAACGTCGAGCGTCTGCACTGGCAGCAACACACCACGCAGTTCGATCTGGTCCTCGATACTCAGGAGCAGGGCGAAGCACTGGATGCCAGCCTGACCTACGCCACGGATGTGTATGACGAAGCGTCGATGCAGCGCCTTGGCGAGCAGTGGCTGAACCTGCTGCGCGCGGTGGTCAGCGATCCGCAGCAACGCGTCGCCGAACTGCCCCTGATTGACGGGTCGCAGCAAGAGGCTTTGGTGCAGCACTGGAACCCCGCATTCCAGGCGCAACCGACGTCGCCGACCTTGCATCAGTTGTTCGAAGCGCAAGCCGCACAACGGCCGAATGCCGTCGCGCTGGTCTACGAAGGCGAGCAATTGACCTACGCCGCACTCAACGCCCAGGCCAACCGCTTGGCGCGCACACTGCGCGAGCAGGGCGTCGGGCCTGAAGTGCGGGTAGGCATCGCCGCCGAGCGGGCGGTGCCATTGGTGATCGGCTTGCTGGCGATTCTCAAGGCCGGCGGCGCCTACGTGCCCCTCGACCCGCATTACCCGGCCGAACGCCTGAGCTACATGATCGAAGACAGCGGCATCACGCTGCTACTGACCCAGCAACACTTGATCGACAGTCTGCCGGCCCGAGACGGCGTGCAGGTGCTGAGCCTGGAATCGTTGCAGCTGGATGGGGTCAGTGACGCCAACCTGCCAGCGCTGGCGACCCCGGACAACCTCTCCTACGTGATCTACACCTCCGGTTCCACCGGTCGTCCTAAAGGCGCATTGCTCAGCCATGGCAACGTCGGGCGTCTGCTCACGGCCACGGCTAGCGAGTTTGGCTTCGGTCCGGACGATGTCTGGACGCTGTTCCATTCCTACGCCTTCGACTTCTCGGTGTGGGAGCTGTTTGGTTCGCTGTGCACCGGCGGGCGTCTGGTGATCGTGCCGTATGACATCAGCCGCGAGCCGCAGCAATTCCATCGCTTGCTCTGTGATGAGGGCGTGACGGTGTTGAACCAGACGCCGAGCGCGTTCCGCCAGTTGTTGCCGATTGCCTGTGCCAGCCCACGAAGCATGGCGTTGCGTCAGGTGATTTTCGGTGGCGAAGCCCTCGAAGTCGCGAGCCTGCGTCCGTGGTTCGAACGCTTCGGCGACCAACAGCCAACCCTGGTCAACATGTACGGCATCACCGAAACCACGGTGCACGTGACCTACCGTGCGATCCGCCTGGCCGACCTCGACGGCAAGGCCCAAAGCCCGATTGGCCTGCCGATCCGCGACCTGCGCTGGTACTTGCTCGACAGTCAGCTGCAACCGGTGCCGGTGGGTGTGGCGGGCGAGTTGTACATCGCCGGCGCCGGTCTGGCGCGGGGTTATCACGGCCGTTTCGGCCTGACCGCCGAGCGTTTTGTGCCGAGCCCGTTCGAGGCTTCGCAGCGTCTTTATCGCAGCGGCGACCTGGCGCGTCAGCGTGCCGATGGCAGCATCGACTACCTCGGCCGGATCGATCAGCAAGTAAAAATTCGCGGTTTCCGCATCGAATTGGGTGAAATCGAAGCCGCGCTGCTGGCCCAACCGGGCGTGCGCCAAGCGGTGTTGAGCGTGCATGCCGGCGACGGCGGGCCGCAGCTGTGCGCCTACGTCGTGGCCGAGCAAACCCCGCATGACCCGATCGCCTGGCGCGACAACCTGCGCACCGCGCTCAAGGTGGATCTGCCGGACTACATGGTGCCGAGCCACTGGTTGCTGCTGGATGCCTTGCCATTGACCGGCAACGGCAAGCTCGACCGCAAGGCGCTGCCGGTGCCCGATGCCCAGGAATGGCAACGGCCGTTCGAAGCCCCCGAGGGCGACTTCGAACAGCAACTGGCCGCGATCTGGGCCGACGTGCTGGGCGTGGCGCAGATAGGCCGACGCGACAACTTCTTTGAATTGGGCGGGCATTCATTGCTCGCGGCCCAGGCCAATGCCCGTGTGGAACTGGAACTGGGCATCGAGCTGCCGCTGCGCGCGCTGTTCGAATCCACCGACCTTCAGGCTTATGCCGCCATGGCCGGGCAACACGCCCCGGCTGACAACGATGCACGTCTTGATGCGCTTGAGTCGTTTCTCGACGAGATGGAGATCAACTGATGGAACACACCACTGCCCAGCGTATCGCCAGCCGCTTCGCCGGCCTGCCGGCTGATAAGCGCCGCGAGTTTCTGCAACGCATGCAAGAGCAGGGCGTGAGCTTCGGCCAGTTGCCGATTCCGCCGGCTGCCGAGCCGCAAGCAACGTTTGAATTGTCATACGCGCAGCAGCGCCAATGGTTCCTCTGGCAACTTGATCCACACAGTTCGGCATACAACATTCCGGCCGCGCTGCGTTTGCACGGGCCGCTGAACGTTGCTGCGTTGCAGCAGAGTTTCGATGGGCTGCTGGAGCGGCATCAGAGTTTGCGCAGCCGGTTCGTCGAGGATGACGGGCAAGTGGTACAGACGCTGGCCGAGTTCACCTCGCTGCCCATCGAGCAGATCGACCTGCGCGGCGAACCCCAGGATCAGCGCTTCGATCAGGCGATGAACAGCGTCGAACAGGACATCGCCCGGCCGTTCGATCTGCAACACGGTCCGCTGTTGCGGGTCAGCCTGTTGCAACTTGATGCCGAAGACCACGTGCTGTTGCTGACCTTGCACCACATCGTCACCGATGGCTGGTCGATGGGCGTGCTGGTGGAAGAGTTTTCCCGGCTCTACGCCGCGCATTGCCAAGGTCAGAACACGGTGCTGGAGGCACTGCCGATCCAGTATTCAGACTATGCGATGTGGCAACGACGCTGGATGGAGGCGGGCGAGCTGGAACGTCAACTCAACTGGTGGCGCGACCGCCTGGGCAGCGAACAACCGCTGCTCGAATTACCGACCGACCGTCCGCGCCCGGCGCAACCGAGCCAGCGCGGTGCGCGTCTGGATTTCGCCCTCGATGCCACGTTGGCCAGCGGTCTGATGAGCCTGGCCAAACAGCGCGGTGTCACGCCGTTCATGCTGTTGCTGGCGAGCTTCCAGGCCTTGCTCTATCGCTACAGCGGCCAGGCCGACGTGCGTGTCGGTGTGCCGATTGCCAACCGTAATCGCGCGGAAACCCGTGGCTTGATCGGGTTCTTCGTCAACACCCAGGTGATGCGTGCGGAACTGGACGGACGTCTGCCGTTCAGCCAATTGCTCGACCAGACCCGCGCCGCCTCGCTGGACGCCCAGGATTATCAGGACTTGCCGTTCGAGCGTCTGGTGCAGGCGCTGCAAGGTGAACGCAGCCTCAGCCACAGCCCGCTGTTCCAGGTGATGTTCAACCACCAGCAAGCCAAACCAGCGGCGGTCAGCGGCTTGCTCGCCGGCCTGCGCGTCGAGGCATTGAGCGCCACGGCGCACACCACCCAGTTCGACCTGCAACTGGACACGCAGGAGGAGGGCGACAAACTGTTCGCCAGCCTGACTTACGCCACTGATCTGTTCGACGCTGAACGCATCGAGCACCTCGCGCGGCACTGGCGCAATTTGTTGGCCGGTGTTCTGGCCAACCCGCAATGCCCGCTCGCCGAGTTGCCGTTGCTGGACGCCGATGAGCGTCTGCGCATCCTCGACGAGCTCAACGACACCGCTCAGGCCTATCCGGGCGAAGTCTGCGTGCAGCGCCATTTCGAAGAACGCGTAGTTGAACACCCAGAGGCGACGGCGCTGGTGTTCCAGGGCCAGTCCCTGAGTTACGCCGAGCTGAACCGGCGCGCCAACCGTTTGGCCCACCACTTGCGTGACCAGGGTGTCGGCCCGGACGTGCTGGTGGGGATTGCCTGCGACCGTTCGTTTGAAATGGTTGTCGGCCTGCTGGCGATTCTCAAGGCGGGCGGTGCGTACGTGCCGCTGGACCCGGAATACCCGGTTGATCGCCTCGGCTACATGATCGAGGACAGCGGCATTACGTTGTTGCTGACCCAGGAATATCTGCTGGCGCAACTGCCGACCCCGGACAACGTGCGCACCTTGTGCCTGCACGCCGACGCCGATTGGCTGAACGACTTGCCGGGCACTGACCTGCCCAACCTTGCGGTCGCGGAAAACCTCGCTTATGTGATTTACACCTCCGGCTCCACCGGCAAACCCAAGGGCGCCGGTAACCGCCATGTGGCGCTGCATAACCGTCTGGCGTGGATGCAGCAAGCCTACAACTTGCAGCCGAGCGACCGCGTGCTGCAAAAGACGCCGTTCAGTTTCGACGTGTCGGTGTGGGAGTTTTTCTGGCCGCTGATGAAGGGCGCCACCCTGGTGCTCGCCGCGCCGGGCGAGCACCGTGATCCGCAACGCCTGGCCGCGTTGATCGTCGAGCAGGCGATCACCACGCTGCACTTCGTGCCGTCGATGCTCTCGGCGTTCATCGCTGCCGACGAAGCGCTGGCCTGCACCTCGTTGCAGCGGATCATTTGCAGCGGTGAAGCGCTGCCGATGGAACTGCAACGCCAGACCTTGCGCAGCCTGCCGCAAGCCAATCTCTACAACCTCTATGGTCCGACCGAAGCGGCCATCGACGTGACCCACTGGACCTGCGTGGAAGAAGGGCGTGACAGCGTGCCGATTGGCCGGCCGATTGCCAACTTGCGCACCTGCATCCTCGACAGCGAACTGCAACCGTTGCCACTGGGCGCGGTGGGCGAGTTGTACCTGGGCGGCGTCGGCCTGGCGCGCGGTTACCACCGTCGTGGCGCGCTGACCGCCGAGCGTTTCGTGGTCGATCCGTTTGGCAGCGGCGAGCGTCTGTACCGCACCGGTGACCTGGCACGCTATCGCACGGACGGCGCCATCGAATACTGCGGGCGTATCGACCATCAAGTGAAGATTCGCGGTTTGCGCATCGAACTCGGCGAAATCGAAGCGCGCCTGCAAGAACATGCGGACGTGCAGGAAGCCGTAGTGTTGGCCCTCGATGGCCCGGGCGGCAAGCAGTTGGTCGCGTACATCGTGCCGCAGGACCGAGCCTTGGTCAGCGCCGATGCCGAGCAACAAGGCGCGTGGCGTGAAACCCTGAAAAGCCATTTGCTGGCGAGCCTGCCGGATTACATGGTGCCGGCGCAGACCGTGCTGATCGAGCAAATGCCCGTGAGCCCCAACGGCAAACTCGAGCGCAAACGCCTGCCCGCGCCGACCGCACAGGTCAGCCAACGCGCCTTCGAAGCGCCACGCAGCGAACATGAACAGGTGCTGGCGCAGATCTGGCAGGACGTGCTGGGGGTGGAGCAGGTCGGGCGTCAGGACAATTTCTTTGAACTGGGCGGCGACTCGATCATTTCGATCCAGGTGGTCAGCCGTGCGCGCCGCGCCGGCCTGAGCCTGCAACCCCGCGACCTGTTCCAGCAGCAAACCTTGCAAGCCCTGGCCGCCGTGGTCAAGGAACAGGCCGCCCCGCTGGCGCAGCAAGGGCCGGTGGAAGGTGTGCAAACCCTCACGCCGATCCAGCGCTGGTTCTTCGACGAGCCGATCCCGCAACGCGCGCACTGGAACCAGGCGGTGCTGCTGACGCCACGCGAAACCCTTGAATTGCCACGCCTGCAAGCCGCGCTGCAACGTTTGCTCAAGCAGCATGATGCCCTGCGTCTGCGCTTCAGTCAGGTCGATGGCCAATGGTCGGCGCGTTATGTCGGGGCCGACAGCTGCGATGTGATCGACATGCTCTGGACCGCCCGCGTGGCCAACGATGCTTCGCTGGAATCGGTGTGCGACGAGGCGCAGCGCAGCCTCAGTCTGCAAGACGGTCCGCTGCTGCGCATCGCGTTGATCGCTCAGGCGGATGGTTCGCAGCGGTTGCTGTTGGTGATCCATCACCTGGCGGTGGACGGGGTGTCGTGGCGGGTGTTGCTGGAAGATTTGCAAGCGGCTTATCAAGGGCAAGACCTGCCACCGAAGACCAGCGCTTTCCAGGCCTGGGCCGACAAACTTGACGCCTACGCCCGCTCCGAAGCCGCTGCCAGCGAACTGGACTGGTGGCAAGCGCAGCTGAGCGTCGCCAATGATTCGCTGCCCGCCGCCAATGCCCAAGCCAGTCAGGCCGGGCATCTGCGCCAAGGCGTGAGCATCGGCCTGGACCGCGATCAAACCACCAGGCTGCTGCAACAGGCGCCAGCGATTTACCGCACACAGGTCAACGACCTGCTGCTGACCGCGCTGGCCCGAACCCTCAGCCGCTGGACCGGTGACGCTTCGGCGCTGATTCAACTCGAAGGCCATGGTCGCGAAGAGCTGTTCGACGACATCGACCTGACCCGCACCGTCGGCTGGTTCTCCAGTCTGTTTCCGGTGCGCCTGACGCCGACCGCCGACCTGGCGGGCTCGATCAAGGCCATCAAGCAGCAACTGCGCGAAATCCCCGGAAAAGGCCTGGGCTACGGCCTGCTGCGCTACCTGGGCGATGCCTCGACCCAAGCGGCGTTGGCCGGTTTGCCGCAAGCACGCGTGACGTTCAACTACCTCGGGCAGTTCGACCAGAGCTTCGCCGAAGACGCCCTGTTCACCCCGGCCAAGGAGTCCAGCGGCGCCGCGCAATCGGCGGACGCACCGTTGCCGAACTGGCTGTCGGTGGACGGCCAGGTGTATGGCGGCGAACTGAAACTCGACTGGACCTTCAGCCGCGAATGCTTCGACACACGTGAAATCGAAGCGCTGGCAGCCGATTACCAACGTGAATTGCTGGCGCTGATCGACCATTGCCTGAGCGACGGTGCGGGTGGCGTGACCCCGGCGGACTTCCCGCTGGCGCGCCTGACCCAGGCGCAACTCGATGGCTTGCCGGTGCCGCCGGCGCAGATCGAAGACCTGTATCCGCTGTCGCCGATGCAGGCCGGTCTGTTGTTTCACAGCCTCTATGAATCGGCGTCTGGCGCCTACGTCAATCAGCTTAGCGTCCAAGCCCGTGGCCTCGACGCTGAGCGTCTTGGCCGCGCCTGGCAAACGGTGCTCGACACCCATCCGATCCTGCGCAGCAGCTTCCACTTCCCCGACGGTTTCGAAGCGCCGGTGCAAGTGGTCCATCGTCATCTGCAACTGCCGATGACGTGTCTCGACTGGCGTGGCCGCAGCGATCAGGCCGACGCATTGATTGAACTGATCGACAACGAGCGCCTGCAACTCGATTCGACCCGGGCGCCATTGATGCGCCTGACCCTGGTGCGGCTGGACGATGAGCGTCAGCAATTGATCTACACCCACCATCACCTGTTGCTGGATGGCTGGAGTAATTCGCTGCTGCTGAGCGAAGTCTTGCAGCGTTATGCCGGGCAGGATGTGCAGGCGCCGACCGGGCGTTTCGCCGATTACATCGGCTGGCTGCAACGTCAGGATGCCCACGCCGACGAGGTCTTCTGGCGCGAGCAGCTGGCGACCCTCGACAACCCGACGTTACTGGCGCAGAGCCTGGCCCATGGCGACGGTAAAAATCAGTTGGCCGTAGAGTTTGCCGACCATCGCCAGACCTTCGATGTCGCCACCAGCCAGCGTTTCAGCGAGTTTGCCCGTCAGCAAAAAGTCACCCTCAACACCTTGGTGCAAGGCGCCTGGGCACTGTTGCTGCAACGCTACAGCGGCCAGCGCAGTGTTGCGTTCGGCGCGACTGTGGCGGGGCGGCCGGTGGATTTGCCGGGTGCCGAAAGCCAGCTGGGCCTGTTCATTAACACCTTGCCGGTGATCAGCAGCCCGGACGCGGTGGAAAGCGTCGGCCAGTGGCTGACCCGTTTGCAGGCACAAAACCTCGAACTGCGTGAGCATGAATTCACCGCATTGGGGGACATTCAGCGCTGGGCCGGGCGTGCCGGTGAGCCGCTGTTCGACAGCCTGCTGGTGTTCGAAAACTTCCCGGTGGCCGAAGCGCTGCAACAAGGCGCGTCGGCCGGTTTGAGCTTCTCGGTTCCGCAGAACCATGAACGCACTAACTTCCCGCTGACCCTGGCGGCCACCGCCGAAAGCCAGTTGAGCCTGAACTGGAGTTACCAGTGCGCCCATTTCAGCGGCGAAGCGATTGTTCGGATGAGCGAGCATCTGGCCGCGCTGCTGGCGGCGATGGTCGCCGCGCCAAACGCGGCATTGAGTGAACTGGACCTGCTGACCGCGCCGGAACGCGCGCAACAGTTGGTCGAATGGAACCCGGCATTCACGGCCGCGCAAAACCCGCTCTGTGTGCATCAGTTGATCGAGGCCCAAGCGGTCATTCGCCCGGCCGCCACCGCGCTGATCTTCAACGATCTGCAATTGAGCTTCGATCAGCTCAACCGTCGCGCCAACCAATTGGCCCATCGTCTTCGCGCACTGGGCATTGGTCCGGAAGTGCGGGTTGGCCTGGCGATGCAGCGCTCACCGGAAATGATCGTCGGCCTGCTGGCGATCCTCAAGGCCGGCGGCGCCTACGTGCCGCTGGACCCGGCTTACCCGACGGAACGCCTGCGCTATCTGATGGAAGACAGCGGCATTTCGCTGATGATCAGCCAGTCGTGGCTGCGGGAAAAACTGCCGTTGCCCGAAGGCCTGCCGGTGCTGGAAATCGACCGCGAGCCGCTGGCGTCCATGGCGGACACCAACCCGATCAACCTGACCTGCGGCGAAAACCTCGCGTACCTGATTTACACCTCAGGCTCCACCGGGCGGCCCAAAGGCGTCAGTGTGGCCCACGGTCCGCTGGCCATGCATTGCCTGTCGATCGGCGAGTTGTACGGCATGACCCCGGACGACCGCGAGTTGCAATTCGCCTCGATCAGTTTCGACGGCGCCCACGAACGCTGGCTGACGCCGCTGGTGTTCGGTTCGGCAGTCATGCCCCGCGATGACGAGTTGTGGAGCGTGGAGCGCACCTGCGCCGAGATCGAAAAACACGGCATCACCATTGCCTGTTTTACCCCGACCTATCTGTCGCAGATCGCCGACTTCATGGGCGAAGCGGGGCGTGATTTGCCGATCCGCTCCTACACCCCGTGCGGCGAAGGCATGGCCAAGCACGCGTTCGATGAAGTCCAGCAAGTGCTGCAACCCAAGCGTTTGATCAACGGTTACGGTCCGACCGAAACGGTGATCACGCCGCTGATCTGGCTGGCGTACCCGGATACCGGGTTCGACTCGGCGTTCATGCCGATTGGCCGGCCGGTGGGCAACCGCAGCGCCTACATTCTGGACGGCGGCTTGCAGCCGTTGCCGGTTGGCGTCGCGGGCGAGTTGTACCTGGGCGGCGAGGGCGTCGCCCGGGGTTACCATCAACGTCCGGACCTGACCGCTGAACGCTTCGTGCCGGATCCATTCGTGCCGGGTGCGCGTTTGTACCGCAGCGGCGACCTCGCACGGTTCCGCGCCGATGGCGTCGTTGAATACCTCGGCCGTATCGACCAGCAAGTGAAGATTCGCGGGTTCCGTATCGAACTCGGCGAAATCGAAGCCTGCCTGCTGGAACACGAAGGCGTGCGTGAATCGTTCGTGATCGACCGTGAAGGTCCGGTGAGCCGCCAGTTGGTCGGTTACGTGGTGCCCCGCGATCCGCTTGCCGATGAGCAGGCTCTGCGTGAAGCGCTGACGGCTCATCTGCGCAGCCGATTGCCGGCGCACATGTTGCCGGCACACTTGATGTGCCTGGCCGCGTTGCCGCTGACGCCGAACGGTAAGCTTGATCGCCAAGGCCTGCCGGCGCCGGAAGCCACTCGGCAGAACCACGATCACGTGGCCGCCGCAACACCGGCCGAAGTGTTGCTGGTTGAGATCTGGCAGGAACTGCTGGGGCTGGAGTCGGTGGGCGTCACCGAGAACTTCTTTGAGCTGGGCGGTGATTCGATCATTTCGCTGCAAGCGGTGAGCCGTGCCGGGCAGCGTGGGCTGGTGTTCAGTCCGAAGCAGCTGTTCGAGCAGCAGACCATTCGTGCTTTGGCCTCCGTGGCCAGCAGCCGTGAAGCAACATTGATCGAAGCGCAAAAAGTCGAAGCTTTCTCACTGGTGCCGCACATCGACATCGCTGCCCGTGAAGGTCTGCAAGACTTGTATCCGCTGTCGCCGATGCAGCAAGGCATGCTGTTCCATTGCCTGGATTCACCGGAGCTCAACCCCTACGTCAACCAGTTGAGCGTGGCGGTCGACGGCTTGCAGGTGCCGCGTTTCCGCGCGGCCTGGCAGACGCTGGTCGAGCGGCATGAAGTGCTGCGCGCCGCGTTCCGCTGGCGCGATGGCTTGGCCGATCCGCTGCAAGCGGTGTTCGCCGACGTCGAGTTGCCGATCGAAGAACTCGACTGGCGCGACCGCTCCGACACCGAGCAGGCGCTGGGCGAACTGGCCGCAGCGGAACAGGCCAAGGGCTTCGACCTGAGCTGCCCGCCGTTGATGCGTTTCATCCTGGTGCGCCTGGGTGATGACCGTTACCAGATGATCTGGATCTACCATCACCTCTTGCTCGACGGCTGGAGCGCTTCGCGTCTGTTGGGCGACATGCTGCGCCTGTACCACAACGACAGCCTGCCGACCCTGACCGGGCGCTACGCCGACTACATCGCCTGGCTGCAACGCCAGGACGGCGCGCAAGCCGAAGGCTTCTGGCGTGAGCGCCTGGCGCTGCTCGAAGAACCGACCATTCTGGCCAAAGCTTCCGGTGCCGCTGGTTCCGGCCACGGCGTGATGTACAGCCACCTCGACGCCGAGGCGACGCGCAAACTGCACAGCTTCGCCAAGCGTCAACGCGTGACACTGAACACGCTGGTGCAAGGCGCGTGGCTGTTGCTGCTGCAACGCCACAGCGGCCAGCGCAGTGTCGCGTTCGGCGCCACGGTGGCGGGGCGCCCGACCGGGTTGGCCGGTGCGCAGGACATGCTCGGTCTGTTCATCAACACCTTGCCGGTGATTCAGACCCTTGATCCGCAACAGCCGGTGGGCGAGTGGCTGCGCGACTTGCAGGATTACAACCTGATGGTGCGTGACTACGAACACACGCCGTTGTCGGACATTCAGCGCTGGGCCGGGCAGGGTGGCCAGGGTTTGTTCGACAGCATCATCGTGTTCGAAAACCATCCGGTGGACCGCGCCTTGAAAGGCGGCGAGGAAGGCGAGCTGCGCTTTGCCGAAGTCGGCAGTGGCGGGGTGACCAACTTCCCGATGGACTTGATGGTCAGCGCCAACGAAGAAGGCCTGGAAGTTGAGTACCTGTTCCTGCGTGATCGCTTCAGTGACGTGGAAGTCGAGCGGATTCGTGCGCAGTTGGAAGGATTGCTGCGTGCGTTGCCGGAGGATGCTACGCGTCTGCTTGGCAATATTGGCTTGCCTGAGGCGCGTTTGAGTCTGCCGCAGGTGTCAGATGACAGCGCTGATTTGCTTCACGCGTTTAATCAACACGTCAAAGCGCAGCCGCAGAAAATCGCCTTGATCTGCGAAGGTCGGCACGTCAGTTATGCACAGCTTGAGGCGCAGGCCAATGGGTTGGCGCAGCAACTGATCGGTCGCGGCATCGGCCCGGAAAGTCTGGTGGCGGTGGCGTTGCCGCGTTCCGAGCGCACCATCGTTGCGTTCCTCGCGGTGCTTAAAGCAGGGGCGGCGTATCTGCCTTTGGACCTCGCGTACCCGGCCGAGCGGCTGGCATATATGTTGAGCGATTCGGCGGCCAGCCTGTTGCTCTGTGACAGCAATCTGGGGGATCGACTGACCCTGGCCGACAGCCCGCCGCGTCTGCTGCTCGACCAGTTGAGCGTTACCGACCACGCTGAATGCCCGGTTTCCCAGCCGTTGCCTGGGCACTTGGCGTATTTGATTTACACCTCCGGTTCCACGGGCCAGCCCAAAGGCGTGGCGGTGGCACGTGGGCCGATTGCCCGGCATTGCCGCGGCATCATCGAGCTCTACGAACTGGCACCGCGCAGCCGTGAGCTGCACTTCATGTCGTTCGCCTTCGACGGTGCGCAGGAGCGTTGGCTGAGTGTGATGTTGGCCGGTGGCAGCCTGGTGATCCGCGAGGACAGTTTATGGACCCCGGAGCAAACCCTCGAAGTGATGCAGCGTCATGGCGTCACCGTCGCCTGCTTCCCGCCGGCCTACTTGCAACAGATGGCCGAAGTGGCCGAACGCCTTGGCAATCCACCGGCGGTCGAGGTGTATTGCTTTGGCGGTGATGCGGTGCCGGAGGCGAGCTTCGAGCAGGTCAAGCGCGCCTTGCGTCCGCAGCGTCTGGTCAACGGTTATGGCCCGACCGAAACCGTGGTCACGCCGCTGTTGTGGCGTGCCGAGGCCAGCGAAACCTGCGACGCGGCCTATGCGCCGATTGGGCGTGGCGTGGCCGGGCGTGGTGTGTATGTGCTGGACGCCGACCTCAATCCGCTGCCGGTCGGTGTCAGCGGCGAGTTGTACCTGGGCGGCGAATGCCTGGCGCGCGGTTACCACCAGCATCCCGGCATGAGCGCCGAGCGTTTCATCCCCGATCCGTTCGAGGCCGGTGGCCGCATGTACCGCACCGGCGACCTGGTGCGCCAGCGCGAATGCGGGTTGATCGACTATCTGGGGCGTCTTGACCAGCAAGTGAAGATCCGTGGTTTCCGCATCGAGCCGGGCGAGATCGAAGCGCGTCTGCGCGAATGTGTTGGGGTGCAGGATGCCGCCGTGGTGGTACACGACACGCCGACCGGCAAGCAATTGGTCGGTTATGTGGTGGCGGCCGGTGCTGTCGGGCTGGATCGTCGCTTGAAATCTGAGCTGCAAGCGCAACTGCCGGACTACATGGTGCCGCCACGGATCCTGGTGCTGGAACGTTTTCCGCTGTCGGCCAACGGCAAGCTCGACCGTCGCGCACTGCCAATGCCTGAATGGGCGCTCGGCGGTTATCGCGCGCCACGCAACGATCTGGAAAAGGCGCTGACCGCGATCTGGCAAGAGGTGCTCGGTGTGCCGCAAGTGGGCATCGACGACAACTTCTTCGAACTGGGCGGCGACTCGTTGCAGGTGCTCAAAGTCATCTCGCGGGTGCGCAGTCAGCCGCAACTGGGCTTCGAGTTGAAGCTGCGGGATCTGATGCAGAAACCGTGCATTGCCGAACTCAGTGGTTATCAGGTGACCGAGCCCACGTCTGCGCCGGACCCTTTGCTGGCGCTGAATGCGCGGATCCCGAATGTGCCGGCGCTGTTTTGCCTGCACGCCGGTTTCGGCACGGTGTTCGACTACGAACCGTTGGCGCGGCGTCTGGAAGGACGGCGCACGGTGTACGGCGTGCAATGCCGCATGCTGCTTGACCCGCACTGGCAGGACGAATCGCTGCTCGCCATGGCGCAAGCCTATGCGCAGCGGATTCGCAGTCAACAGGCCAAAGGACCGTATTACTTGATGGGCTGGTCGTTGGGCGGCGCGTTGACGCAGTTGGTTGCCCACGAATTGGAAGGCCAAGGTGAAACCGTGGCGTTTGCCGGGTTGGTCGACAGCTACGTGGCCGGCACCGCAGAGGCGGGGGACTGGCGCGAGGACCTCGGTGATTTCCTGAAGTTTGTGCTCGGTTTGCCCGCCGATGAGGCTCAGGCGTTGATTGCGCGCAAAGCCGCTGGCTTGAGTGAACGCGAGGGCTCCACCGCCGTGATTGAAGCCGCCTTGCACGGTTCCAATGAACAAGCCGCATTGGGCGCGGGGGAGCTCACGCAGATCTTTGCCACCGGCTCACGCCTCAAGCAACTGGCGCTGGCGCATCGGCAACTGCCGACGATCAAGGCCTCGGCCCATCGTTGGTGGGTGGCCGGGCGCGACGACGAACGTCGGGTGTTCGAGGGCCAGGTCGGCAGTCATGGCGTTGATCGCCTGTTGGCCGGCGGGCACTACGAGCTGTTGCGTGGTGATGAGTTGCTTGATGAGCTTGAGGACTTACTGGAACGCCGTTTGGCCATTGCGTAACTCATTTTCGTAGGAGCGAGGCTTGCCCGCGAACGCGATCTCAAGGACGCCTTCGCGGGCAAGCCTCGCTCCTACAGATCACGGTTTTTCTCGCATTTTTGTACTTGTTTATTTAAAGGATTCGTCCCATGGCCGTATTGCCAGAACTTGAAGCATTTCTCGAACTCGCCGAGTTGGGCCGGATGACCGGTAAAAGTCGCGCGATGCATGAACAGACTCCGCAACAGGCACGGATCGATTTTGAAGCCTCCTCGGGGTTTCTCGATGTGCCGCTGGACAGCGTGGCCTGCGAGGACTTCACCATTGCCGCGCGGGATGGCCACAGTCTGTCGGCAAGGGTGTATCGCGATGGGCAAGCGGTCGACGGCTTGCAGCCGGTGTTGCTGTATTTTCATGGTGGCGGCTATGTGGTCGGCAGCCTCGATTCCCATGATGCGCTGTGCCGGCGACTGGCCTCGCAAGGCGGGTTTGCGTTGTTGACCGTGGATTACCGACTGGCGCCGCAATGGCGTTTCCCGACGCCGGTGCAGGACGCTTGCGATGCGGGCAACTGGCTGGTGCGCGAGGGCGCTGCGCGTGGGCTGGATGCGAACCGGGTGGCGCTGGTCGGTGACAGCGTGGGTGCAACATTGGCCACGGTGTTGTCGATCATGGCAGTGCGTGAACCAGAGGAACTGGCGTTGAAACCCAAGGCCCAGGTGTTGCTGTATCCGGTGACGGATGCGACGACGAAACGCGCCTCGCACCGGGATTTTGCCGAGGGCTATTTGCTGGAGACGCCGACGCTGGACTGGTTCTACGCGCATTACGGGCGCACGCCGGACGACCTGGCGGATTGGCGTTGCTCGCCGTTGCTGGCGGCGGATTTATCAGGCTTGGCACCGACGCTGGTGTACTTGGCCGGGCACGATCCGCTGCATGATGAAGGGCTGGCGTATGCCGAGCGGTTGCGTGCGGCGGGGAATGAAGTGACATTGCTGGAACAGCCGGGGATGACCCATGACTTCATGCGCATGGCGGGGTTGCTGGGGGAAGTGGAAGGGATTCACTCGGAAGTGGCGGGGTGGGTGCGTTCGCGGATCTGAATTGCCATGAAAAAAACCGCCATGCCTGGATCAGGGGTGGCGGTTTTTTTGTGTCCGGTCCAGGGGATTTCTGGTGGGGCGACAATTGCCTTCGCGGGCAAGCCTCGCTCCTACAGATTGGCGTCGAGTTGTGGCATGGTGCCAACCTGTAGGAGCGAGGCTTGCCCGCGAAGGCGGACTCCCATTCACCACAAAATCCCTGGCCAAAAAAATGCCCGCATCTGACGACACGGGCATTTTTCATTTCAGCTCACGACTCAGAAATCATACTTCGCGGTGACCTGCACGTTACGCGGCTCGCCGTAGAACGTGGTGTCGAAGTTGCCCAGGCCCGTCAGGTAGTTCTTGTCGAAGACGTTGTTGGCATTGACGGTGAAGCTCAGATGGTCGTCGTACTGGTAACGGGTCATCAGGTCCACGAGGGTGTAGCCACCTTGCTTGATCTGGGTGTAGTCGCCCGCGCTGGCGCTGTAGATCTTGCCGTAGAACGCGCTCTGCCAGCTCACGCCGCCACCGACGGTGAACTGGTTCATCACGCCCGGCAGACGGTAGGTGGTGAAGGTACGAACGACGTGTTCAGGACGGGTGGTGGACAGCGGGTAGCCGAAGATCCGTTGCTCGTCCTGGTCACGGGTCCGGGCGTAGGTGTAGCCCGCGGACAGGTTCCAGCCCTCGGCCAGTTCACCGGCCATTTCCAGCTCCACACCCTTGGTGGTCGCGCCGTCGATGGCTTTGTAGATACCTTCGTTGGTGACCGGGTTGGTGCCGATCGATTCAGCGACGTTGTCCTGTTCGATGCGGAAGAAGGCCAGGCTGGCGTTCAGCTTGCCTTCGAAGTAGGCCGCTTTCAGACCGGTCTCGTAGGCGTTGCCTTCAACCGGCTGCAGGGTCGAGCCGTTGGCGTCCTTGTAGATTTGCGGCTGGTAGATATTGGTGTAGCTGGCGTACGCGGAGTACGTGTCGTTGAGGTCGTAAACCACACCGGCATACGGGGTGACGACGCCGTGTTCCTTGTAGCTGGCGTGGGTGTCGGTCTGGTTGGCGCCCGGGTTGTAGTTGTAGTCTTCGTTGTACTTGAAGGTGCTCAGGCGGGTGCCGAGGATGAACGACAGGTCATCGGTCGGGCGCAGGCGCGTGGCCAGGTAAACGCCGTTCTGGCTCTGGGTGCGTTCGTATTTGCCGTTTTTCGGGAATTCCTGTTTCGGCAGTTCGCCGTTCCAGTCATAGATGCTGCCGGGCACTTGGGAGAACGCACTGGTGTCGTAAGTCGAACCGGTCTGGCGCGAGTGGGACGCCATGACACCAGCGACCAGTTCGTGCTCGCGACCGCCCAGGCTGAAGGGGCCGGAGACGTTCACGTCAGCGGTGTTCTGCACGCGATGACCTTCCCAGCGACCCCAGTAAAGGAACATGCCTTCACCGGTGGCGCGGTCCGGGTTGCCGCCGCTGGCCGAGGCCAGTTGGGTGTCATGATCGGTGGTTTTCTGGTCCAGGCTGACTTTGAGTTTCCAGTCATTGGCCAGCGCTTGCTCCAGCGATGCAAAGTAGGTGGTGCTGTCGAAATCACGACGGCTCCAGTCGGCCGCCGGGTTGAAGTGACGCGGGAACTCGGTACGGCCGCCATCGGCGAAATATGTCGGGTTACCGGTCCACGACGAACCGCGCGGGGTGGCGCTGGATTTGTCGATGCCGAAGGTCAGCAGGGTGTCGTCGGTCAGGTCGGCTTCGAGTACGCCGTAAAACAGGTCTTTCTTCTGGCTGTAGTGATCCAGGTAGGAGTTGGCGTCCTGGTATGTGGTGACGAAGCGACCGCGGACGTTGCCGGAATCAGTCAGCGAACCGGAAATATCACCTTCAGCACGGTACTTGTCCCAGCGGCCGGCGGTGGCGCTGACCGAGGCCTTGAATTCCTTGGTCGGCTTCTTGCGGATCAGGTTGACCGTGGCGGACGGATCGCCGGTGCCGGTCATCAGGCCGGTAGCGCCTTTGATGACTTCGATGTGGTCGAGGCTGGCCGAGTCGTCGCTGTTGTTCGGATTTTCACCGTACACACCGTCGTAGATGGTGTTGACGCCATCGTACTGGAAGTTGGTGATGGCCTGGCCACGGGCGGAAAACTCGGTACGGTCACTGTCGTACTTCTGCGACGTGATGCCGGGGGTGTTGCGCAAGGCGTCGGCAACGCTGGTGACGCCGCGATCGTCCATCTGCTGGCGCGTCACCACGGTCACCGATTGCGGTGTTTCGCGAAGGGTCAGCGGCAGCTTGGTCGCGGTGGTGGTGGCGCCGGTGGTATAGGAACCGGTGTCTTCAGTGGTCAGGCCCGGGGCCTGGCCGGAAATCGTGGTCGCGCCCAGTTGCAGGCCCGACCCGCCGCCGGAGACCAGCGTGACGCTGTTGCCGTTGATCTGGAACGAAATGCCGGTGCCTTTGAGCAGGGCACTCAGGGCTTCGGACGGCTCCAGCGAACCTGACACTGCACGGGACTTGATACCCGCCACCTGATCCGGGCTGTAGAGGATCTGCAGGTTGGTTTGCATGCCCAGCTCGGTCAGCGCGTTGGAAAGCGGCTGGACGGCAATGTTCACTTTTACAGGTGCAGCATTGGCCATCGAGCTCCCCAGCAAGGTGGCGGTCAGCAGCACGCTGGTAAACAGGGTGCGATGCAATGTCGGGCGCTGTACGGCCAGCGCGAGAGGTGTGCGGCGTGGTAGAGGTCGCATTACTTACCTGAGCTCCTGAAAAGTGAGGTGCAGAGTTTTTGTTAATAAGAATGATTATTAGACGCGGCGCGAAGCAAAAACCGGAAAGAAAGACGTCAATTAATTTTCAGAAAGAAGAAACCGTGGCGAGGGGTTCGCCCAAATGTCGGCCCGTTAAGAGAAACAACGGTGGGGGCGAGCCTGCTCGCGATGGGGGTATTTCATTCACCATTGAAGGTGACTGATCCACCGCTATCGCGAGCAGGCTCGCTCCCGCAGGGTCAGGCCGGTGCCAGCTCGGTGACGACCCGACCGCTCTCCATGCGCACCAACTGGTCGGCCACGTCGAAGTAACGGTCATCGTGGGAGATCACGATGATGGTTTTGCCCAGGCGCTTGAGGTCCGGCAGCAGCTCGGTGTAGAAAATCCGGCGGAAGGTCGGGTCCTGGTCGGCCGCCCATTCATCGAACACCAGCACCGGGCGTTCTTCGAGCCAGGCATTGACCAGCGCCAGGCGCTTGCGCTGGCCGGTGGAAAGGTCGGTGGTGGTGAAATTGCCGTCCTTGACGCTGACCTTGTGCGCGATTTCCAGGCGTTGCAGGTATTTGTTGGCGTCTTCGGGGATGTGCGTGTCGCCCTGGACCACGTCATCGAACAGGTAATAATCAGCGAAGATCGTGGTGAACAACTGGCGATAGTCATCACGATTTTGCGCATCAATCGCCTCGCCGTTGACCCGGATCTCGCCCTGTTGCGGCGTGTACAAACCCAGCAGTAACTTGATCAGCGTGGTCTTGCCGCAACCGTTCTCACCGACAATAAACGTGATGTCGCCTTGCTTGATCGTCAGGTTGACCGGGCCCAACTGGAAGGGTGCAGCGCCTTCGACAGCCGGGAAGGCGAAACGCACATCGGCCAGTTTCAGTTCGTGCACGGCTTGCTTGACGTTGCCCTGATCGCTGAGCAGCAAGTGCGGCTCAGGGGTGGAAAACTGCTCGGACAACTCGGCGATCCGGCGGAAGGCGATCTGCGCACGGCTGACAATCGGCAACGTGCTGATCAAATGCTCCAGCGGGCCTTTCATATACAACAGCACCAGCACGAAGCCGCTCATCACGGTCTTGTCGGCGCTTGGCCAGAAGGATTGCAGCGCCAGCACCAGGCCGATGACCACGAAGAACAGCATTGAGCCGAAGGTCTTGGCGATCACGAAGGTATTGACCGAGCGCACCTGGGTCTTGCAGATGAAATCGGCTGTCGCCTTGATCCCCGACACGAACATGCGTTGGCGACGCGGACGGTGGATTCGTAGTTCCTTGGCGCCATCGGCAATCGCGTTGTAGTGCTTTTGCAGCTCGTCTTCAGCGTCACGGGCGGCCATGAAACCCTGCACACCCTTGCTCTGGGCATAAGCCTGGATCGCGGTGCCGATCAGGATCGCGGCGACCATGATCAGGAACATCGGCCACGACAGGATGGCCAGGTAACCCATGCAACCGAGGGTCACGGTGAGGGAAATCGCCAGGGGGGCGAAGGCGAAGGCGAAGTCGCTGATGGTATCGACGTCGTGGGTCAGGACCGGAATCAAGCGGTGGCTGCGATAGCGTTCGATCTGCTCGATGGGTGCCGACAGGACTTTTTCACCGAGCTGTTTGCGCAGCCTGGCAATGATGTGCTGGCCGACGTAGTTGGTGCCGATGTCCGAGCAGATCGAGCTCAACAGCGCCAGCAGGCACAGGCCGGCAAACAAGGCGACTACGCCTTGGGTCAGGCCGGTGTCCGAATGCAGGGCGTTATTGATGGTCGCCAGCAGTACCGTGACACTCAAGCCGCCGACCATGCCCAGGAAAATGGACGCGGCGACGATGAGTCGAAACGGTTTCAACAGGGCGAACAACTCGCCGATGGCGCCACGGGGAGGCTGGGTCATGGAAGACAGTTCCTTGGGTATAAAGGCAGATACCCAGTAGAACGTCTGATCGAAGGGTTAATTTACAGGGGCGCCGACTGGCGGCGTTTGCCGGGCATAGCGAAAATAACTGACACCACACTAAACCTTGTGGGAGCGAGCCTGCTCGCGAAAGCGGTGAGTCAGCCGACATCCATGTCGACTGTTAAACAGCCTTCGCGAGCAGGCTCGCTCCCACAGGATCGGGATTATGGTTTAGAGATCACGCACGATACGGAAACCTATCCAGTCGCCACGCTCTTGCGGGTACTGGCTGTTGCGGTTGCCGGAGCGGGAGAACACTGGCGCTTCACCCCAGTCGTTGCCGCGAATGCGCACCGCTTCGCAGTTGGGTTCTACCCACGCACTGCCATCGGTGGGCGCGCCGACGTAGTTGGGGTGTTCGCAGTCTTCGACCCATTCGTAGACATTGCCGTGCATGTCGTACAGGCCGAACGCATTCGGTGCATAGCTGCCGACCGGCGAGCTGTAGCTGTAACCGTCCGCCGGGCCGTAGGTGTTGGCGTGTTGGCTGATGCTGTATTCCTTGCCTTCATCGAACGGGAAGGGGAACGGACCCTTGGTGCCGCCGCGCGCGGCGTATTCGCGTTGAGCTTCGCTGACCATGTGGTACTTCTGCCCGGTCTTCTTCGAGAGCCAGGCAACGTAGTTCTTCACGTCATCGAAATTCATGCACACCGCCGGCTGACGCGGGCCTTGCGGGTAACGCGGTTTGCTGGCGACGCACTCGCGACCCGGTCGGGTATCGCCATTTGCGATGGTCACGCCACTCTCGCGCACGTAGCTGTCCCATTCACCGGCGGTGACCTGGAAGCGGCTCATGGCGAAGGGTTTGGCGAAGGTCACCTCGTGCATCGGGCTTTCGTCGGGCTCGCGACCGACTTCATCGTCCGGCGTACCCATGGTGAACGTACCGGCGGGCAGCACGACCATTTCCGGGCAATCGCGGCAGTCCTTGAATACTTTGCCGGGTTGCGGGGTGGTGGCCGCCTGGGCGGTGGTTGGCAGCAGACCGGCGAGGAGGGCGGACAAGGCGAGGGCCTTGAGAGGCACGGTTAATAGATCTCGGTTCATTTGTCGTCTCGATTCAAAGAAAACTGGCGTCTCTGTGGCGAGGGAGCAAGCTCCCTCGCCACAAGGGGCCGCATCAGACGGTTTTGCTCAGCAAGGCCATGACGCGGTCGATATGGTTTTCGGTGTTGAGCAGGCCGGGCGCGATTCGGATCACCGGGCCGACGTCGCGGTCCACCGAGTCGCAAACCACGCGGTTTTTCATCAACTGGACTGCGATTTTTTCGCAGTCGCGGTCCTTGACCCGGAAGAAGGTGAACCCGGCCGACAGGTCCGGGCTCCTGGGCGTGACCAATTCAATCTGCGGGTGTTCCAACAGCCGGTTTTTCGCATAGGTATTGAGGGCGTGAATGCGCGCCTGGACCTCGGCCTTGCCCAATTCCAGGTGCAGCTTGAACGCCTCGTCCAGGGCCCAGCGATGTTCGAAGCTGTGATAACCGCCGGGGGTCATGATGGTCGAGAACGTGGTCGCTTCGGAGAAGGTCGGAATCGTCGGCGTCACATCCTTGAGCTCCGCTGAACGGGCGCAGATGATCCCGGTGCCGCGCGGGCCGAACATCCATTTGTGGGTGCCGGCGATGAAAAAGTCGCAGTGCATGTCTGGGAAGTCGAGCTCTTCGACGCCGAAACCGTGCACGCCATCGACCACATACAGGATGCGGTCCTTTTCCTCACGATTGCGATTGCGTTCCGCCACCAGCTTGCCGATCTCACCAATCGGCAGCTTCACGCCGCTGCCGGACTGCACCCAGGTCATTCCCAGCACGCGGGTCTCAGGGCGAATGCCTTTGGCGATCGAATCCAGCACCTCATCCGCCGACACGGTTTGGCTGTTCTCGAACAGCTTGAGCTTGCGCACCTTGACCCCGTCCTTTTGCTGGCGATAGCCCAGAGCGTAATTGGTGGCGTAGTGTTCGTGCTCGCTGGTGAGGATTTCCTGATCCGGGCGCACATGGATGCCGCCGTAGATCAGCGACAGACCTTCTGTGGTGCTGCCGGTCAGTGCGATTTGCTCAGGCTTGGCCTTGAGGTAATGACCGGCCCAGACGCGCACCGCGTGCTCGCGTTTTTCGGTTTCGCCCAGGTCCCAATCCATTGCCAGCCCCGGGTTGCGGTCGAGGTTGGCGCGGTGGCGTTCAATCGCCTCACGCACCGGACGTGGGTGGGACGTCACCAGGAAATTGGCGAAGTGCAGGTAGTCCGGATCCTGGTCGAACAACGAACGCAATTGCGCCCATTTGTCCTTGGACAGCGGCGGTGGATTGGCAGCCAGTGCCGGTAGATTCACGGCAGCACTCAGGGGCAGGCCAGCCGCGAGAATACCGGCCTGCTTGAGGAATGAACGGCGGTTAGTCATGAGCTCGGTTCGCTTTTGCAAAAGAGGACATCAGTTTTTTGCCACCGGTCTGGACGACTTCTGCACCTGGTCCCAGACCCGCAGAAAATTCCCGCCCCAAAGCTTGGCGATATCGGCCTCGCTGTAGCCGCGACTGATCAGCTCGGCCGTCACGTTGCGAGTTTCGCTGACATCCTTCCAGCCCTCCAGACCGCCGCCGTCGTTGAAATCGGAACTGATGCCGACGTGGTCGATACCGATTTTTTTCACCGCGTAATCAATCGCGTCGCCGTAGTCCTTGAGGGTGGCTTTCGGTTCTTCGTCGACGATGGCGTAGAGCTGGCTGGCGTACTCGCCGAAACGTTGTTCGGACCAGACGGTGATCACCGGGTCGCCCGGCATCAGCGCCATCTCCAGGCCTTGCAGCGGTTGCAGGTCGAAGCGTGCGCGCAGGGCGTTGAGTTTGTCTTGGGTGGCCTGGCTCAGCGGACGGATGTAGGTCGGGAAGCCGACAATCTGCACCACGCCGCCGCTGTTCTTGATCAGCTGCATTTCCTGGTCGCTGAGGTTGCGCGGGATGTCCACCAGGGCGCGCGGTGCCGAATGCGAGGCGACCATCGGCGTGCGGCTCAACTGGGCGACTTGCTCCAGGGCTTTGGTCGACATCTGCGACACGTCGATGATCACGCCCAGATCGTTGAGACGATGCACCGCTTGTTTGCCGATCTCCGACAGGCCCCCAAGGGCGTCGCGCGAATCATTGAAGAACGGCAGCGGTCGGGACGAATCCGCCCAGGCGTTGTTACCCACGTAACTGAAACCGAACATGCGCATGCCACGAGCGGCCCAGGTGTCCAGCGCGGTCAGGTCGTTGCCCAGCGGGTAGGCGTTGAGCATGCTCATGAAGATCGCGAACTTGCCTTCGCCGTGCAGGCGACGGAAATCGTCCGGGGTGTAGGCAATGGCAACCTGGTTGGGGAAGTCGCGAACCATCGTGCTGATGATTTTGTAGCGGGTTTCCTGCTCGAACCGGGCTTCGTCGACGAAGCCGGCGGTGGGGCGATGCGGGGCGTTGGCGCCGTTCCAGATTTCCGGCCAGCCGAAAATCGTCAGGGCCGCGCCGGACAAGCGACCGCGGCCGGTCTTGACCAGGTCGAATTGCCCGGTGCCGTCCTTGTCCGCTTCATTGCCGGCGGTGCCGAAGTCCAGCGGTACGGTGACGTGGCTGTCGAACGAGAGGATGCGCTCTTGCAACTCATCGGCTTGTTTCATCACCTTGGCCGGGTAGCCTGGATTGTCCTTGAACCAGTAATCCCAGGCCGCATAGCCTGCCCCGGCACTGATCGCCAGGGCCAGCGGCAGGCCGATGTAGAGAGCCTTTTTCGAACGTGGTTTTGTCATTGCCATCTCAGTCAGGTTCGTCGCCCCGGTGCGGGCGCAGGGGACTTTGCTATCTGGGAAGAACGAGTGGTCCGGTTGGAAATTTAGTGGGACTGATGGCCTCTTCGCGGGCAAGCCTCGCTCCTACGGGTTAATGCCGGACCTGAAGGAGCGAGGCTCGCCCGCGAAGCTTTTAAATTTTTGCAGGCAACAAACGTTCTAGCTTGGATAAAGCCTGCTTCATGGCTGACACAGGTAGGGCAATGACGATTTCTCGACGATGGTTCATGGCAGGCCTGGCGCTCACCGGCGCCGCCGTGCCTGCGGCTTTTTATGGGCATCGCGAATGGACGAAACCGGATCCGACGATCACCCCCGGCGAAGCTTCATTCGATGTGGCGGATGTCGCCGGCCAGCAGTTGGCGAACACCTTGCGTGGCGTCTGGCAGATTCGTTTCGAAGGGCGTGACGCCGGTATCGAAGGCTTGCCACGGGACGGGCTGGAAGTGTTTCTCGACGTCGGCCACAAAGGTCGCGGCCTGATCGGATTCCTCGACACCGCCCAGCGTTTACGCTCCAGCGATGAGCCGCGCTACCGGGTGCTGGGCGATCTGGCAGAAGCCAAACCGGCCGAGCTGAGCTGGCGGCTGGTCAGTGCCACCGCCGCCAGTGGCACGCCAGATTACGAATTCAGCATGTCGCTGGACGAAGTCTGGGCCGGTTTCGGCAACGCCGGCAGCGGCACCCTCAGTGGCCGGGTGTTGAACCTCGATCGCCCGTTGATGATGACCGCGCAAGACAATCGCTTCATCGCGGTCAAGCGGGTGTTTCCCGAAGCTCGCGAGCGAACCGGTCTCAACGCGCCGCTGCTGGCGTGGCTGGTGTCCGCCGAACATCGGCTGTTTCACCAGCTCTGGCATGCCTCCCGGGACAAGTGGCACACCCTCTCCGAAGACAAGCGCAACGCCCTGCGCGGTATCGGCTGGCAGCCCGGCCCGCGGGACAAGGAGCGTGATGCCCGTGGCGCGCGAAAGGATCGCAACGGTTCAGGCGTGGACTTTTTCTTCATGCACCGGCACATGCTGGGCACGGCGCGTTCGATGCAGGATTTGCCGTCATGGCAGCATTTTCCACTGCCGCAGCCGGAACTGGCCCGGGATCGCATCGGTTTCGCCAATTACTGCGACAACCATGACGGCACCGCGTTGCCACCGACCTGGCAGGCCGACGACGATGCCGAATATTCGCAATGGGTCAGCGACATCAAGACCGCTGAGACGTATCACAGCAACTTCCAGGTCTGGGAGTCGCGCTATCGGGATCCGCGTTATCTGTCGAAACTCACCCTTGGGCAGTTCGGTTCAGAGGTCGAGCTGGGGCTGCACGACTGGCTGCACATGCGCTGGGCGTCGGTGCCGCGTGATCCGTCCAATGGCCAGCCGGTGCCGTTCGCGCGGGATCCGGCGGACTTTTCCGCGCGCTGGTATGCGCCGGAAAACGACTTCCTTGGCGACCCGTTTTCATCCCACGTGAACCCGGTGTTCTGGCATTTTCACGGCTGGATCGACGATCGCCTGGAAGACTGGTTTCGCGCCCACGAGCGTTTTCATCCGGGGGAGGTGAGTCGGCTGGAGGTCAACGGTGTGGCGTGGTTTGCGCCGGGGCGCTGGGTCGAGGTGGCTGATCCGTGGCTGGGGCCGAGCACCCATGGTTGCAGCACGACGCCGGGGTTGCAGGTGGGCAAGTCAGTCGAGATGGACCCGGAAACCATGAAACTGGCGTTGCGCATCACCTTTGGTGAAGACGATAAAAAGCTGGCGGACCTGTTCCGCAAAGTGCCGCAGCGGCCTTGGTATGCGCGGCATTTGAAGGCCAGGCCGATTACCAGCTAAACCGATAGACCGGGTTATCGTTCTTCGCGGGCAAGCCTCGCTCCTACAAGGGCATCATGTAGGAGCGAGGCTTGCCCGCGAAGCGGCCCTCACTGGCATCTCAAATCACAGAACCTGCCACCCGCCACCCAACGCCTTGTACAGCGCAATACTCGCCTGCAACCGCGACAACCGCAGCTGCACATTCAGATCCTGCGCCGCATACAGCGTGCGCTGGGTCTCCAGCACGGTCAGCAAATCCTCGGCTCCGGCCTGATAACGGCTTTGCGCGATATTGAAGGCGGTCTGCGCCTGGCTCAGTTCCTCGCTTTGCCACTGTCGCTGTGCATCCAGCCCGCGAATGCTGTTGAGGGCTTTTTCCACGTCGGCGAAGCCGTTGATGATCGCCCCGCGATAGGTTTCCAGCAGTTCTTCCTGGCGGGCCGTGGCTTTGTCGCGCTCGGCGCCCAAGCGACCATTGTTGAAGATCGGCGCAAGCAATCCGGCAGTGAGGTTGTAGAAAGGACTGCGCAGAATATCTGCCGCCCGGTTCGCCCCCGACCCCAGTTCGGCACTCAACGTCACCTTCGGCAGCATCGCCGCGCGGGCGACGGTGACGTCGGCTTGCGCGGCGGCCAGTTGCGCTTCGGCGCGGGCGATGTCCGGGCGGCGGGTGAGCAGTTCGCTGGGGGCGCCGGCCGCTATGGTCGGCCATGACAGCTGATCAAAGCGCTCCTGCCCCAGCGCCAGTTGCTGAACCGGCCGGCCGAGCAGGGCGGCCAGACCGATCAGCGCGTCTTGAGCCTGTTGCTGCACCAGCGGCAACTGCCGTTGTTGCGCGGCCACCAGGCTCTTCTGCTGCGCCAGCTCAAGTGCCGTTGCGGACCCTGAATCGAATCGCGTCTGCACCAGTTTCAATACGTTCTGCGCGTTGGCCAGGTTCAGCTCGGCGATGCGGCTTTGCTCGCGCAGCGACAAGGCCTGCGCGTAGGTGTTGGCGACGCCGCTGAGCAGCGTCAATTCCACGGTGGCCTGATCAAACTCGCTGGCCTGCAAAGCGAATTGCGCGCTGTCACGGGAGGCCCGTTGACCACCCCAGAAATCGATTTCGTAAGTGGCGCTGAGGCTCGCGTTGAAGTAATCGACGGCCTTGTTTTCGCTGTCGGCGTCGAGCTGGCTGTAACCGTTGCCGCGCAGCAGTTTTTGCCGATTGGCGTTGAGGCCAGCCTTGACCTCCGGCAGCAGCGAGCCACCGGCAACCACCGTCTCGGCCTGCGCCTGGCGCACCCGCGCGATGGCCGCGGCCAGGTCGTAACTGCCGACCCGCGCCTGTTCGATCAGTTGATCCAGCTGTGGGCTGCCAAACCGCGTCCACCATTGCAGGTTGTTGCGGGTGGCGTCTTGCGTGTGCGGCGATTGCCAGGCGTCGGGTGGCTGGAGGCCGCTGTCCGGGCGCTGGGCGGGCGTGCCGCAGGCGCCGAGCAACAGGCAGAGGGTCAGTAAACTCAGTTGCGGCTTCATGGAGAGATCATTCACTGGTAAGGGCCGTGACCGGATCGAGTCGGGCAGCTTTGCGGGCCGGCATGAAGCCGAAGACAACACCGGTGACCAGGGCGCAGGCGAAGGCGCCGAGCACCGCTATCAAAGAGAACGCGACCGCGACTTCGCTGAGGATCAGCACGCCGCCGACGATCAGCGCCAGGGCAATCCCGGCGAGACCGCCGACCACCGAAAGCATCACCGCTTCCGTCAGGAACTGGCGCAGGATGTCGCGCTGACGGGCGCCGGTGGCCATGCGGATACCGATCTCCCGCGTGCGCTCGCGCACGGTCATCAGCATGATGTTCATCACCCCGATGCCGCCGACCAGCAGCGAGATGGCGGCAATCGAGCCCAGCATCAATGACAAGGTGTTTTGCGTGCGCGCTTCGGCCTGGATCATCGCGGCGTTGTTGGTCAGTTCGAAATCCTTCTTGCCGTTGTGCAGGCGCAGCATCAATTGCTCGATGGCGATTTCGGTCTCCTTGACCTTGCGTGCGTCGGCAGCGGCGATAGCCACGTATTCGGGATTATGCGTGCCGAACAGCCGCACACTGGCGGCGGAGTAGGGGATGGCGATGCGGTCGTCGCTGTCGGAGTCGCCGGAGCTGGCGCCTTTTTCGGCGAGCACGCCGACCACCTGGAACGGCACGTTTTCGATCAGGATGTACTGGCCGATCGGGTTGGCCACGTCCTTGAGCAACTTGGTCCGCACCTTGTGGCCAATCACTGCCACCGCGGCGGCGTTACGTTCATCGTCCTGGGTGAAATAGCTGCCTTGCACCACCGGCCAGTTGAAGATGGCCGGGAAATTGGTGTCGTTGCCGCCGACGTAGCTCAAGTGGTCGAGGTTGCCGAAACGCACCCCGGCCTCCTGGCCGTTGACCGGCATGATCCGCGTCACCTGCGGCAGGCTTCCCACCGCCGCGACGTCATCCAGGGTGACGATACCCCGCGGCGTTCGCGGGTTGGGTGATGAGCCACTGAGGTAAATGATGTTTGAGCCGAAGGCGCCCATTTGCGCCATGACCTGGCGTTTGCTGCCTTCGCCGACGGCCAGCATGACCACCACCGACGCCACGCCGATGATGATGCCGAGCAGCGTCAGCGCGGTGCGAAAGCGGTTGATCCACATCACCCGCCACGCCGCTTGTACGGCGTCGATCAGTTCGCCTTTCCAGGCCCCGGTCGCTTCGGCGCCTTCGGTCAGGCGCTTGCGCAGATCCACCGCTTGCAGCGCACCGGGGTTGGCCGAGGTTTGTGCTTGAGGGTTGTCCACCGCGCTGTCGCTGATGATCAGCCCGTCGCGGATTTCGATGATGCGCTTGGCCCGGGCCGCGACTTCGCGGTCGTGGGTGATGAGGATGACCACGTGGCCCTGGCTCGCCAGTTCGTCGAGCAGGGTCATGACCTCGGCGCCGCTGTGGCTGTCGAGGGCGCCGGTGGGTTCGTCGGCGAGGATGATGTGGCCGCCGTTCATCAAGGCGCGGGCAATCGACACCCGTTGTTGCTGGCCGCCGGAGAGCTGGTGCGGGCGGTTGCCGGTGCGCGACGCCAGGCCGAGGCGGTCGAGCAGGGCGGCGGCGCGGGCATGGCGTTCGGCGGCGGGCAGGCCTGCGTAGATGGCCGGCATCTCGACGTTTTCCTGGGCCGAGCCGGACGGGATCAGGTGATAACCCTGGAACACAAAGCCAAAGGCTTCGCGGCGCAGCCAAGCCAGCTCGTCGCTGTCGAGGGCGGCGACGTTTTGCCCGGCGAACCGGTATTCGCCCGAGGTCGGGCGGTCGAGGCAACCGAGGATGTTCATCAGCGTCGATTTGCCGGAGCCGGACGCGCCGACAATCGCCACGAATTCCCCGGCATGAATCGACAGGTCGATGCCGCGCAACACGTGAACTTGCGGTGAATCGCCGCCGCCGTAGGCTTTGCGGATGTCCTGCAGGTCGATCAGAGGCGTCTGCATTCAGCCGCCACTCCCGTCGGCCGTGCCGATCAGCAGGTGATCGCCTTCCTGCAAACCGTCGAGGATCTGTACCCGCAGACGATCGCTGATGCCGGTGCGCACGTCGCGCTGCTGGATATTGCCGTTTTCAGCGACGACCTGGGCAATTTGCCTATTCGCTTCAGTGCCGGCCTGCAGCGCCGCGACCGGCGCGGTCAGGGTGTTTTTTGCCTGATCCGAAACGAAGAACACCTGGGTGGTCATTTCCGCCATCAGCGCGTTGTCGGCGTTATCGACGTCCAGCAACACCGTATACAGCACCACGCGCGCGCTGCCGCTTTTGCTCGAACTGGCCGGGCTGCCGCCGCCCTGGCTAGTCTGGTCCAGTGGCTTGGGCGGCACCGGCAGAATCTGCCGCACGGTGCTGCTCCAACGCCGGTTGCCGCTGCTGAGGGTGGTGAACCAGGCGGTCATGCCGGGTTTGACGTGGCCGATGTCGGCTTCCGAAACTTCGGCCCACACCGTCATTGGCGACAACTTGGCGATGCGCAGAATCAACGGTGTTTGCTGCTGGGCGTTGAGGGTCTGGCCGACCCGGGCGTCGAGGGCGACCACGGTGCCGGCCATCGGTGCGTAAATCCGCGTGTAACCGAGTTCGGCCTGATCGCTGCGCAGGCTGGCCTGGGCCTGACGGATCTGCGCCTGAAACATGTCGATGCGCGCCTGGGTGGCACGCAGTTCGGCCTGGGCGGTTTGCACGTCTTCTTCGCGGGTCGCGCCGCCGGCCTTGAGGTTCTGCTGGCGCTGGAATTTCTGCCGGGCCAGTTCATGCTGGGCTCGTTGTTCCTGGAGCTGCGCCTTGAGGTTCTCGATGGAGAACCGGCCGGCGTCGAGCTTGGCCTGCTGGGTGGACGGATCGATCTCCACCAGCAGCTGGCCTTCCTTGACGACGTCGCCGACCTCCACATGAATCTTCTGGATCTGCCCGGACGCCTGCGCACCCACGTCGACATAACGCCGGGGCTGCAGGGTGCCCAACGCGGTGACGCTGCTTTCAATGTCGCCACGACTGACTTGCACGGTGGCGAATTTATCCCGGCCCGGTGGGATCACTTGCCAGGCGGCGATGGCGATAACGGGGATCAGACAAAGTGCTACAAGCAGGGCGCGTCGGGTCTGTCGGGGACGTTTCATGCAGGGTTCCGGCCAATGGGTATCGGCCCGTCATTCATCCTGCGCACGAAAAGCGGCGGTAGGCGAACGCTGTCGGGGGGCCGACAGACACGGGGAGCTGTCCTGTAAACGAGGAATGTCGCGGGGAATTTAGGTGCGGACACATACCGTTACAGGTGTAGCGCATGACTATTTATCAGGTAAGTCAAAGCAACACTTTAAATCTATATGAGAATTACTATAAATTACGCGACTCGAACTGCCACCATCTTGCCACTGCCCATTTGTGCGGTCGCGGAAGTGGCTCAAGGATAGAAACCGCACCCTGTGCGGCCGGGAGTCATGTTGGAAAACTACTATCGCGAGCTGGTGTGTTTCCTGAACGCCAGGCTAGGCAACCGTCAGGTGGCCGAAGATGTGGTGCATGACGCTTATCTGCGGGTGCTGGAGCGTTCCAGTGACACACCGATCGAGCAGCCCCGGGCCTTCCTTTATCGCACCGCGCTGAACCTGGTGATCGACGATCATCGCCGCAATGCCTTGCGCCAGGTTGAATCGCTGGACGTGCTCGACAACGAAGAGCGCTACTTCACCCCGTCCCCGCACAACTGCCTCGATCATGGCCAGCGCCTGGAAATGCTCCAGCGTGCCCTGGCGGAATTGCCGCGGCTGTGTCGCGAAAGTTTTCTGCTGCGCAAGATCGACGGCCTGTCGCACCCGGAAATTGCAGAGCACCTCGGTATCTCGCGCGCGCTGGTGGAGAAGCACATCGTCAATGCCATGAAGCATTGCCGCGTGCGGATGCGACAGTGGGACGCCCATTGATCCCTTCTCTCTAAATTTTTTTTCATTGTCCTCGTTCCTACTCAACAGACGACCTGCTGTCCTGCATCAGGTCACTTAGGCTTATTCCCCTTGTTGAGGGGTTCATCCAGAGGACACTGGAAATGACACAGGCAATTGCATCGCCCATCGTTCACGACCTGATCGGCGTCGGTTTCGGCCCTTCGAACCTGGCGCTGGCCATCGCTCTGCAAGAGCGCGGGCCGAGCCAGGGCGAGCTGGATGTTCTGTTTCTCGACAAGCAGGCGGACTATCGCTGGCACGGCAACACCCTGGTGACCCAGAGCGAGTTGCAGATCTCCTTCCTCAAGGACCTGGTGACCCTGCGCAACCCGACCAGCCCGTATTCGTTCGTTAACTACCTTAAGCATCACGGGCGTCTGGTGGACTTCATCAACCTCGGCACCTTCTACCCGTGCCGCATGGAGTACAACGACTACCTGCGCTGGGTCGCCGGCCAGTTTGAAGCCCAGAGCCGCTATGGCGAAGAAGTGCTGACCATCGAGCCGGTGCTGCACAACCAGCAGGTTGAGGCGCTGCGGGTGATCTCTCGCGATACCCAAGGGCAGCAACACGTGCGCACCACCCGTTCGGTGGTGGTCAGTGCCGGCGGTACACCGCGCATTCCCGAAGCGTTCAAGGCGCTCAAGGATGACGGCCGCGTGTTCCACCACTCGCAGTACCTGGCGCAGATGGCCAAACAGCCTTGCGTGAACAATCAACCGATGAGCATCGCAATCATCGGCGGCGGCCAGAGCGCGGCGGAAGCCTTTATCGATTTGAACGACAGCTTCCCGTCGGTGCAGGTCGACATGATCCTGCGTGGCTCGGCGCTGAAGCCGGCGGATGACAGCCCGTTCGTCAACGAAGTGTTCTCGCCGGAGTTCACCGACCTGGTGTTCCAGCAGGCGAGCAGCGAGCGTGAGCGTCTGGTCAACGAGTACCACAACACCAACTATTCGGTGGTGGACATTGACCTGATCGAACGCATCTACGGCATCTTCTATCGCCAGAAAGTCTCGGGTATCGCGCGTCACACCTTCCGTACGCTGACCACCATCGAAAAAGCCACCGCCACCGAGCGCGGCATCGAGCTGGCGGTGCGCAACAATGCCACCGGTGAAGTCTCGGTTCGTCTGTACGATGCCGTGGTATTGGCCACCGGTTACGAGCGCCAGATGCACCGCAAACTGCTGGCGCCGCTGGAGCAATACCTGGGTGATTTCGAGGTGGATCGCAACTACAAGCTGATCACCGACGAGCGCTGCAAGGCCGGCATCTATATGCAGGGCTTCTGCCAGGCGAGCCACGGTTTGAGCGACACGCTGTTGTCGATCCTGCCGATACGCGCGGATGAGATTGCCGGTTCGTTGTATGACCATGGCAAGCACCGTGGGCATAGCCGGTCGGTGGTGGATTTGTTGTTGGCCACTGCCAGCTAAATCTTCGGTGTCTGTTGACCCGTCATCGCGAGCAGGCTCGCTCCCACAATGGACCTGTGTCTGCAGGCCTGATGCGGGAGCGAGCCTGCTCGCGATGGGCCCTGAAGAACACCACAAATATTGAAAGCTGAACCCTTCCTGAAGAACCCCGCAATTCCCCCACCCGCCGCCGTTCCTTCGTTTACTCTCCAGAAATCGGGGCGTAAGCTTCGCGCGTTTTCATCAATAGCGGAGACCCTCAGTGGGGACTTGTTCGAGTGACAGTAGTCGGCCGGTTTCGATAACCGGCACCTTCCCGGCAAGATAACGCGCAGCCTGTTGCCGTTGTCTCGCCGATAAGCGAGCAGCGGAAATCCCGATCGCGGCCAGCCGTGGACCTGGTACGTATTCGACGCCAATACCCCGGTCCATCAAACGCTCTTCCAGTCCGGCTGGTTCGTGGTCGGGCTGCTGACTCAGACCTTGATCGTGCACATGATCCGCACGCCGAAAATCCCGTTCCTGCAAAGCCGCGCAGCCATGCCGTTGATGGTCATGACCGGGATCATCATGGCCGTGGGGATATTCCTGTCGATGGGGCCGTTGGCGCACTACTTCAAACTTCAGGCGTTGCCGTCGCTGTATTTCGTGTTCCTGCCGCTGATTCTGCTGGCGTACATGGGGCTGACTCAGGCGGTGAAGGGTTTCTACATTCGGCGGTTTGGATGGCAGTAATGGCCGGAAACTGCGGTTTTTTAGGAAAAGTCCTACAGAAACATCTGTGCGCCTCCCGTAGCCTCGCCGCTTCAAAAATCAGCTATTCACACATGAGGCTACGATGCCGAATAAAGCCTTGCGCATCTTGATCGCCGACGAGCAACACTTTCACCGGATGCTGATCGAGCGGCTGTTCAATCAGCTCGATTATTACCGCGTGGCGCCGGTGCAGGACCTTGCTTCAATGCTGACCCTAGTCGAGTACGGTTGCGAGCCGTTCGACCTGGTGGTCGTCAATGCCGCGCTGGCGGCAGGCGAACTGGATTTGCTCAGCTATTTTCTCGATAACCGGCAGGTTCGCCACGCACTGATTTTCGACGGCCAACGGGCACAGTTGCCGACAATCCCGGCCAACCCGCAACCCAGTGTTCAGGTGAGTCACGCGGCGCTGCCTGATCTGCGCTGTATTCAGACGTTGCTGGCGATCATTGATCCATCGTCGCAGGAGCGTAATCAGCGGTACGCCGGGTGATTGCCGCATACCGTTCGTCGGTACTGTCATTTCTGACAGGTAGATTCTGCCTTTCTCCCATGCAACAGTCCTGGCGCAGCCGTTGCGTCTGCCCCGGCGTTATCCGACGGGCATTCGTTGAGTTTTTGCACAGGGAGTTGCCATGAAGAGAGCGATGATTGTGGACGATCATCCGGTGGTTCGCGCCGCAGTGAAACTTGTACTTGGGCGGGAAGGCTTCAAGCAGATTCATGAGGCGGCCAGCGTTGGGGAAGCGTTGACCACACTCCGTGAGCAACAAGTGGATCTGCTGATCCTGGATCTGGTGATGCCCGGCGGCAACGGCCTGGACCTGCTGGAGCGAATCAAGGCCTGCGACTGGAAATGCGTAGTGCTGGTGTTCACCTCGCTCGATCCGCTGTTTTTCCAGGAGCGATGCATGCGCGGCGGCGCGTTGGCGTATGTCTCAAAAAACAACAGCCTGGAGCAATTGCAAAAGGCTGTGCACGCGTTGATGGCGGGCTACACCTACTTTTCGCAGTTGCTGTCCAGACCGATGAACCCGCTGCAACACAGCGAAAAAAAGTTGATCGATACACTGTCCAACCGCGAGTTGACCATCTTGCAATACCTTGCCCGAGGCTTTTCCAACAAAGCGATCGCCGAAGCCATGAACCTGAGCCACAAAACCGTCAGCACCTACAAAACGCGCTTGGTCATAAAACTGGGGGTTGTGGCGGCAGTGCATCTACGGGACTTCGCCATACGCAATAACCTGATCTGAGTGCGCCTGACCGTGCGTGTATGGCTGCTGCGCCTCATGTTATGTCTCGTGCCGGCGGTATCGGCTATCGCCGGCGAGCCTGAGCGCTTGCAGTTGCTGGGGCGTTCCACGGTGGAGGGCTACGCGGTCGATCTGGATGAACAAGACCGGCAATGGCTGCGCAACAAGCGTGTGTTGCGCCTCGGGGTGAGCGGACCGGACTACCCGCCGTTCGAAGTGACGCGCAATCACGACGAGCTGGAAGGCATCACCGCCGATTACGCCATACTCGTTGCGCAACTGCTGAACGTACAGATCGAAGTGCTGCGTTATGTCACCCGAGAAGCGGCCATGGAGGCGCTTAGATTCGGCGAACTGGATCTGCTGGGCACTTCGAACAACTTTGAACTGGCCGACCCCGAGCTGATCCTGTCCAGCGCTTATGCTGAAGACCAGCCGATGCTGGTCACCCGACTGGACGAGCACATGCCCGTGGATCTGGCGGGTAAGCGCATTGCCATGGCCGATGATTACCTGCCGGCGCAGACCGTTGAATCGTTCTATCCCCAGGCCAGCCTGCAACGTTATCCTTCGACGCTCGATGCGCTCGGGGCGGTGGCGTATGGGCAGGTTGACGTATCCCTCGTAGACATCTTCAGCGCCAACTACCTGATCAACAATAACTACCTCAGTGACGTTCAACTGATGGGGCCGGCCAGCCTCGACGCTAACCCGTTCGGCTTCGCGCTGGCTCGGGACAACCTGGCGCTGAAGGACCTCATCGACAAGGCGCTGGTGGCGATCCCCATGGAGCAGCGCTCGATCATCGAGCAGCGCTGGAGCGCCGGCAGGGCGAAAGTGGCGGGACAGCAACGCGTGGATCTGAGTGAGAGTGAACAGCGCTGGCTGGATCAGCATCCGACGGTCAATGTGGGGGTTGTGGAGAATTTTGCGCCCTTGACGTTCTACGATCCCGAGGGCCGATTCAGCGGGTTGGCGGCGCAAATGCTGACGCTCATCAGCCAGCGCAGCGGTTTGAATTTCAACGTGTTGCGAGGCCAATCCCTGGACCAGCAGATCCAGCGACTCAAGGCCGGCGAGATTGACATCTTGCCCGCCATCATTCCCACGACCGAAGGCGTATCCGGGCTGCACTTTACCCGGTCCTATGCAGTCAATCCCTACACGCTGGTCAGTGCGACCACCTCCGGTAGTCCACAGACGCTGGGCGATCTGGCCGGTAAGCGCCTGGCGATTTATCCCCGTCACCCCATGCGCGCGTTCATTCAGGCGCGGTCACCGCAGGTGCAGATGGTGGACGTACAAAATCCGGCCGAAGGTCTGGAGTCGGTGGCGAAGGGACAGGCCGATGCCGCGCTCAGTTCGTTGTTCATGACCCGTTACCTGATTGCCCGGTATTACCAGGGACGTTTACGCATCAGCAGTACCGTGGGCGATGAACCGGCGCGCATCTCGATGGCAACCGGCCGTGATGAATCGGTGTTGAACTCGATTTTGAACAAGGCCTTGCTGAGCATTTCGCCCGAGGAAATGGACGATCTGGTCGCCCGCTGGAGCAGTGATGCGGTGGTCGATGACAGTTATTGGCTGCGCCATCGGCAAGCTATTTTGCAGGGGTTTGCGGCAGCCGGGGCGTTGTTGTTGCTGGCCTTGGGATGGATCGCCTGGCAGCGTCGGCAAATTCGCCAACGCCAGCAGTGGCTGCAGCAGTTGCAGCAGGCCAAGGACGTTGCGGACGATGCCAACCGTGCCAAAACCACTTTTTTGGCAACCATGAGCCATGAAATCCGCACTCCGATGAGTGCCCTGATCGGGTTTCTGGAAATGGCCTGGAAGCGGGCAGAAGAGGGCGTTGCCGATCGCCGATCCCTTGAGGTCGCCGCTACGGCTGCTCAGCAGTTGCTGGCGTTGATCGGCGACATTCTGGATATCGCGCGCATTGAGTCAGGGCGTTTATCGCTGATGCCCGAACGTGCCAATTTGCGTGATCTGGTGGCGTCGATCTGTCGGGTCTTTGAAGGACTTGCCCGGGAAAGGCACTTGGCGTGGCGCGTCGATCTGGACCCGCGCGGCGACCGTGAGGTGCTGATCGACCCCACGCGCTTCAAGCAGGTGCTGTCCAACCTGTTGAGCAACGCGATCAAGTTCACCCGTGAGGGTGAGGTGAGTTTGACGTTAAGTGTGGTGCCCGGATTGTCAGGGCATCTGGGGGTCAATGTGCGCATTGAAGACACCGGCATCGGCATCAGCGCAGCTGACCAGAAACGCTTGTTCAGTCCGTTCGTTCAGGCCGGTAACAGCCAGCAATCCGCGAGCATGGGGTCCGGGCTGGGGTTGGTGATCAGTCAGGCGTTGTGCGAAATGATGGGGGGGCGGCTGGTGCTGCGCAGCGTCCTCGGCCAAGGCTCGCAAGTCGACATCAGCCTTTCGCTGATGGCGTTGAAGCCGTTACCACCCTGTGCATCAGCCGACAGCGGATCACCGATACCCACGCGGCCACTGACCATTCTGGTGGTTGACGATTACCCGGCCAATCGCCTGTTGCTCTCAAGCCAGCTGAGCTACCTGGGGCATCGCGTGATGGAGGCCGAAGAGGGCGAGCGAGGGCTGGAACTGTGGCGTACACACGAGTTTGATGTGGTCATCACTGACTGCAATATGCCGAAGCTCAGCGGTTATGAATTGACCGGTGAGATACGCGATGAAGAGCGCGCGTATGGCCTGCTGCCGACGCTGATCCTGGGTTTTACCGCCAATGCGCAGCCTGAGGAAAAGGTCCGGTGCCTGGAGGCGGGCATGGACGATTGTCTGTTCAAGCCGATTCGGCTGGCGGATCTGAGTAGTTGGTTGGCCGACCGGTTTGCAGAGACGACGAACGAACAACCCCCATCATCCGAGATCGATTTGAGCGAGCTGGAGCAATACGTCGGAGAAGACCGGACGTTGATCAATCAATTGCTGCGTGAACTGGCAATAACCAATCGCAACGACCGCGAACATCTGCTTCAAGCACACGCCGACAACAATCTCCCGGGGCTGCGAGACCTGGCGCACCGTATCAAGGGCGGTGCGCGCATGGTCCGTGCCCAACGGTTGATCGAAAGGTGCAAGGCGCTGGAACGTGCCTGCGCCGAAGGTCGTGCGACATCGATCGACGAAGCCGTCGATCAATTGCAGGACGCCATGCGAAGTCTCGATCAGAGCCTTGAGACGGGCTGACACTTAATCCCAGTGCGGCGCGATACCTTTGGGGCTGGTCAATCGATGGCCGCGATCCAGGCTGGCGATCAACGCCATGTCGGCTTCGCTCAACTGCAGGTCACAGGCTTTCAGATTGCTTTGCAGGTTGGCGCGTTTGGTGGAAGAGGGGATAACCGCGTACCCCGACTGCATGGCCCAGGCCAGCGTGACTTGGGCCGGGGTAGCCTGAAGACGAGCGGCGATTTGCTGGATGGCCGGGTCTTTCAATACTTCGCCGTAGGCCAGGGTCATGTAGGACGTGATCTGGATGCCCTGGCGCCGGGCAAACTCAACGACCTTGCGGTTCTGCAGGTACGGGTGCAGCTCGATCTGGTTGGTCGCGATGTTCTCGGCACCGACCGCTGCAATCGCTTTTTGCATCAGATCGACGGTGAAGTTGGAGACGCCGATCTGCCGGGTCAGGCCCAGTCGCTTGGCTTCGAGCAAGGCGCCCATGAACTCTTCGACCGGCACTTGATCGTCCGGGGACGGCCAGTGGATCAGCGTCAGGTCCAGGTAATCGGTCTGCAGTTTGCGCAGGCTCTCTTTGAGGCTGTCGATCAACCGGTCTTTGGCGAAATTGGCGATCCAGATTTTACTGGTGATGAACAATTCTTCACGGGCGATACCGCTGGCGGCGATGGCCTCGCCGACCTCGGCTTCGTTTTCGTAGATTTGCGCGGTGTCGATTACTCGGTAACCCAGCGCGAGGCCGGTGCTCACCGAATCGATGACCACTTGGCCTTGCAAGCGAAAGGTACCAAGACCGAATGCGGGAATAGACATCAATGACTCCAAGGGTTGCAGTGGGAATGGACAGGAGTATCCCCGGCTGCCTCCCTGGGAAAAACCGCTGGATGGGCAAAGCAATGTTTACCGCAAGTCATGAATCGGGGGGCCGCCTGGAGGATTGAGGGTGTCTGGTCTGCCGTCTTCGCGGGCAAGCCTCGCTCCTACAGGGGCGGCGTTGCGTTTGTAGGCGCGAGCCTGCTCGCGATGGCCACAACTCGGTCTCGGAACTTACCCCCGAGCCTCAAGAATCATGCAAGTCGTCGACCCCGTCGCATACAGCCGCCCATCCACATCATAAATCCGCCCCTCGGCCAGCGCGGTGGAGCGGCCCAGATGCACAATTTTCCCTTCGGCCCGGACTGGTCCGCTGGCGCCGGTCAACGCCCGGACGTAGCTGATGCGCAAGTCCAGCGTCGTATACCCGTGGCCTTTCTTGAGCTGTGTATGAATCGCGCAGCCCATGCACGAATCCAGCAAGGTCGCCGCGTAGCCGCCATGCACGCTGCCCAGCGGGTTGTAGTGCCGCGAATCCGGCGTGCCCTGGAAAATGAACAGCCCGGCCGACCATTCGATGGGGATGAAATCCATCAAGGCGCCGATGGGCGGTGAAGGCAGTGCTCCGTCGCCGATACCCTGGAAAAACTCGGCGGGTGACAGCGCGCTGACCTCAGCCATGGACAGGCTGCCCGGTCCGGCCAGACGCGAGCGCATGACCTGTTCCTGGGCGATCCATTGGGCGAGGGTGGCGTCGCGGGTGGGGCTTTGCATGATGAGTTCCTCGAACGAGAGCGGATATTATGGTTGTAATCTCGATCGATATTATGTCTGAAATAAAAACTCCGCCAGCCCCGCGTGTCGAGTCGTCACACGCTATCGCCCAGGCGCAATTCCTCGCCGATTACCGGCCCTGTTGAAACCTTTGCCATCGTTCTCCAGATAGAACGCTCAGGCTGATTTTTGCCGTCTAGTGGATTGAAGCGTTCGGTCTTAAGCTGAGTCCATTGCGTCAAACAACGAATTTGGAGGCAGGATGAAAAACATCATCGGTATTTACACCAGCCCGCACACCCACTGGGTCGGCGACGGTTTCCCGGTTCGCACACTGTTTTCCTATGACAACCTGGCCAAACACATCAGCCCATTTTTGCTGCTCGATCATGCTGGCCCCGCCGAATTCACCCCGACCACCGAGCGTCGTGGCGTGGGTCAGCATCCGCACCGCGGTTTCGAAACCGTGACCATCGTTTACAAGGGCGAAGTGGAGCACCGCGACTCCACCGGCAGCGGCGGCAGGATTGGCCCCGGCGATGTGCAATGGATGACCGCGGCGTCGGGGATTCTCCACGAGGAATTTCACTCCGAAGAGTTCGCCAGGACCGGCGGCACCCTGGAAATGGTGCAGCTGTGGGTCAACCTGCCGGCCAGGGACAAAATGGCCGATGCCGGTTACCAGACGATTCTCGATGGCGACATCCCGAACCTCCCGCTCAAGGACAAGGCTGGCAGCTTGCGCTTGATCGCGGGCGAGTTTGAGGGGCACACCGGTCCGGCGCGCACGTTCACGCCGATCGACGTCTGGGACCTGCGCCTCAACGGCGGCAAGTTGTTGACCCTCGACCTGCATGAAGGCCGTAACACCGCGCTGGTGGTGTTGCGCGGCACGGTTGAGGTCAACGGCCTGGAACTTATGCGCGAAGGGCAGTTGGCGTTGTTCGAACGCGATGGCCATCAGCTCAGCCTGGAAGCCAATGATGACGCCGTGGTGTTGCTGCTCAGCGGCGACCCGATCGACGAACCGATTGTCGGTCATGGCCCGTTCGTGATGAACAGCGAGCAAGAGATTCATCAGGCCTTTGCTGACTTCCAGTCGGGCCGTTTCGGCCAGATGAGCGGTTGAGCTCATTGTCTTGACGCTGGGCTGTGCCAACACTCATCCCTGTGGGAGCGAGCTTGCTCGCGAATGCGGTAGGACAGCCACCGACTCAGTGACTGTCTGACCGCCATCGCGAGCAGGCTCGCTTCCACAGTTTTTTGAGGTGTTATCAGATCCGCATTTACTCCTACACTGTGCCCATCCGTACATGGCTGGAGTTGTTTGATGCTGTCACTGCTTACCAATCACCCCTTGATCAGCGCGCTGGTCCTGATCCTGATTGATCTCGGCTTGTGGCGCTTGATCAGTGCCAACGGCAGCAACTGGAAACTGGTCGTGCGGCTGGTGATTTTTGCGCTGTTCAGCGCCTTGTTGTTCAACGAAGGCATGAACCCGCTGGAGCCGGCACCCTGGGCCGATAACGTACCGCTGCACCTGGCGGCCACGGGGTTGCAGATCGGCTGGTGGCTGTTCGGCGCGCGCACCCTGACGGTGTTGATCGGTGCAGTGATGATGCAACGGGTCGGGCACACGGGGCGGTTGCTGCAGGATCTGCTCGGTGCGGTGATCTTTCTGATCGCCGTCATCGCCGCCCTGGCCTATGTGCTCGAACTGCCGGTCAAAGGCGTGCTCGCGACCTCCGGTGCGTTGGCGATCATCGTCGGCCTGGCCTTGCAAAGCACCCTCAGCGATGTGTTCTCCGGGATCGTCCTCAACACCACCAAACCCTATCAACTGGATGACTGGATCTCCATCGACGGCACCGAAGGCCGGGTCACCGACATCGATTGGCGCGCCACGCGCCTGCAAACGTCCCAGGGCAGCATGGTGGTGATTCCCAACTCGCTGGCGGCCAAGGCCAAGATCATCAATTTCAGCCGGCCGAGCGATATGTTCGGCGTCTCGATCAGCCTGCAACTGAGCCCGCACGCGCGCCCGCAAACGGTGCTCGACGCGTTGGAGCGGGCGATGCAGGGTTGCCGTTATCTGCTGAGCAAACCGGCACCAAGTGTGGCGTTGAAAGGCTCGAGCGCCAGTGGCGTGGAGTACGAAATCAGTGGCTTCGTGGTCTCCATGGATCAGAAACGCATGGTGCGCAATCTGCTGTTCGACCTGGCGTACCGGCACTTGCAGGCGTCTGGTGTCAGCCTGTTGTCGAGCGTCGAGTCCAACGCGCCTGCCGTCCTGTCACGGCCACGGGCGTTGCTGGACAGTTCGAACATTTTCTCGACCCTGCGTCAGGAAGAGAAAGACACCTTCAGCCAGAACATGACCCTGCAAACCTTCCGCGCCGGTGACATGATCCTGCCGGCGGGTGAGGTCAGCGATCACCTGTTTATCATCGAATCGGGTGTGGTCTCGGTGCAGTTGAGCCGGGGCGGGGTCAAGTTCGAATCCGGGCGCATGGGCCCGGGCGAGGTGATCGGCGAGGGCGGGATTTTGTCCGATACCGCGCTGCCGGCGGAGTTCAGCGCCAAGACCGCCTGCAGCTTGTATCGCATCGAGAAGGACTACCTCAAACCGTGCCTGGATGCGCGTCATGACATCAGCGAAGCGATGACGGCGTTGCTGGATTTCCGCTTGCACAAGGCGCAGGCCCTGACCCAGGAAGTGCCGAAGGTGGTGGAGAAGAAAGGGTTTTTGCGCTGGTTGCGCAGTCGGGCGTAGGGATCTTCGGGGATGAGCACTGCGCGGTTCGTGAGCAGGAAAACCGCGTTTCAGCTCGCCAATCCATCATCGGCACATCCAATGGTCTCCTTGACTTTGGTGATATTGGTTATTTGTGAGAGGGGTGTGGGGGATTAACTTGGCTCCACCCCCATTTGGTATTGGAGTCCACCATGAAACCTCGCCTCGATTTCTACACCGCGTCCCCTGACGCACTCAAAGCCATGATCGCGCTGGAAGGCGCGGTTTCGAAGCTGCCGCTGGAAAAGACCCTGATCGAACTGGTCAAGCTGCGCACCTCGCAAATCAACGGCTGCGCCTTCTGCCTGGACATGCACAGCGCCGATGCGCGCAAGGGCGGTGAAGACGAGCGCCGTCTGTACACATTGTCGGCCTGGCGTGAAACGCCGTTCTTCACCCCGCGTGAACGTGCGGCGCTGGCGTGGACCGAGTCCCTGACGCTGCTGAGTCAGACTCACGCGCCGGATGAGGACTACGAACTGGCGGCGTCCGAGTTCAGCCCTAAGGAATTGGTCGACCTGACCGTGGCCATTACCACCATCAACGCCTGGAATCGCCTGGCGGTGGGTTTCCGCAAAATGCCTCAAGCCTGATCAGTGAGCGTCTGCTGACGGCGCGGCCGGTGGCTGCACCTTGCGCATCAAGGGCACCATCGCCGTGGCTATGATGAAGCACACCATGATCATCAGAAACGCGTCGCCGTAGGTCTGGGTCTGGGCTTCGCGGTAGGTCAGCAGCCAGAGTTGATGCAGGCTGGCGGTGACGCCGGCGTCGCCGCTCTGGCCGAGGGCGGCGAAGTTATTGCCGACCTGGGACAGCCATTGGTTCAGCGCTTCGTTGGTGCTGTTGAGGTTTTCCGCCAACCGGGTGAAGTGCAGGTTGGTGCGGTCGTTGAGGATGGTCGCACACGCGGCAATGCCGATGGCGCCCCCCAGGTTCCGCATCAGGTTGAACAGCCCCGAGGCATGTTTGAGCCGTGCCGGCGCCAGTCCGCCGAGGGTCAATGTCACCGCTGGCGGCACGGCCAATTGCTGGGCGATTCCGCGCAAGGCTTGCGGCAGCATCAGTTCTTTGGCCCCCCAGTCATGGGTGATCGGGCTGAAATCCCACATCGACAGCGCGAACAGACCAAGGCCGCTCATCATGATCCAGCGCAGGTCGATGCGATTGGCCAGAAAGGCGTACAGCGGAATCGCCATGATCTGGAACACCCCGGTGGAGAAAACTGCCAGACCAATGTCCAGCGCACCGTAGCCGCGCACCCGGCCGAGGAACAGCGGCGTCAGGTAAATGGTGGCAAACAGACCGATCCCGGTGACGAACGAGAAGAAACAACCGAGGGCGAAGTTGCGGTCCTTCAAGGCGCGCAAATCGACGATCGGGTTCGCCACATGCAAGGTTCGCCCGATGAAAGCCAGGCCGGCCAGGCCACTGATCCATGCCGTGGTCAAAATTGTGCTGTCGCTGAACCAGTTCCAGCGCGGACCTTCTTCGAGGGTGTATTCCAGGCAACCGAGAAACAGCGCCATGAACACCATGCTCAAGTAGTCGGCACCCTTGAGCAGCGACAGTTCCGGCTGGTCGATTTTCACCAGCATCGGCACTGCAACCGCGACGAAAATCCCCGGTACCAGGTTGATGTAGAACAGCCAGTGCCAGGATGAAATGTCGGTGATCCAGCCACCAATCACCGGCCCCAGGGTCGGTGCCAGCGAAGCCACTGCGCCGATGGTCGCGGCCGCGATCACCCGTTGTTTGCCGGTGAAGAAAAAGAACGCGGTGGTGAATACCAGGGGGATCATCGAACCACCGAGAAAGCCTTGCAGGGCACGGAAGGCGATCATGCTCTGGATGTTCCAGGCCGCGCCGCAGAGCAGGCTGGCCAAGGTGAATCCCACCGCAGAAGCGCAAAACAGCCAGCGCGTCGAGAACACCCGCGACAGCCAGCCCGACAGCGGGATCACGATGATTTCGGCAATCAGGTAACTGGTTTGCACCCACGCCGTTTCATCGGTGCCGGCCGAGAGTCCGCCGCCGATGTCACGCAGCGAAGCGGAGACGATCTGGATATCCAGCAGCGCAATGAACATGCCGATACACATGGAGGCAAAGGCGAAAACCTTGGTCGCCGTCGCCATGTTCGCGGCATTGAACGGTTGCGCGGGGGCGGCGAGGGCGCGGCTCATGGCGCGCGGGCCACGGCCGGGGTTGCAGATTCCTTGCGAGTGTCCACTTCGGCGGTGACCGACAGGCCCGGACGCAGGTGGCCGAGCACGCCATCGGCTGGATCAAGCACGATGCGCACCGGCACCCGCTGAACGATTTTAGTGAAGTTGCCGGTGGCGTTTTCCGGCGGCAGCACGCTGAACTGTGAGCCACTGGCCGGCGCGAGGCTGTCCAGATGACCATGAAACGCCTGCCCGGAAAGCACGTCGGCATGAATGACCACCCGCTGCCCCGGATTCATGCGCGCCAGTTGATCTTCCTTGAAGTTGGCATCGACCCACAGACCACTGGACGGTACCACCGACAGCAGTTGCGAACCGGCCTGGGCATAAGCGCCGACCCGCGCCCGACGATTGCCGATTACGCCGTCCACTGGGGCCTTCAGTTCGGTGTAATCCACGTTCAGTTGCGCCAGATCACGTTCGGCGTGGGCCTGCATCAGCGCGGCACGGGCCTGCTGCTTTTGCGTTGCGATCACGTTGAGCTGCCGCTGCGCCGCCAGCAGTTCGGCCTGGGCCCTCGAACTGAGGGCCTGAGCCGTTTTGAACGTCGCGTCGGCGCGTTGGGCGCTTTCCACCGAGACCGCATTACTGCCAACCAGTTTTTTGTAGCGCGCATTGTCGTCCCGTGAGCGAGCGGTTTCGGCGCCGGCGGCATCGATGCCGGCGCGGGCCTGGCCGATCACCGCGTGTTGCAGTTGTTCGGTGGCGTCGAGGTTGGCCAGCAACGCTTCTTCGGCGGCCACCGCGCCGTCGGCCCTGGCCAGGTTGGCGCGGTAGTCACGGGCGTCGAGGCGGATCAGCACGTCGCCGGCCTTGACCTTCTGATTGTCGGTGACCAGCACTTCTTCGATGTACCCCGCGACTTTCGGGCCGATCACTGTCACGTCGCCGCCAATATAGGCATCGTCGGTTTCTTCAATGAAACGCCCGGTGGTCCACCAATGCGTCGCGTACAGCCCGGCAAACACCAGGGTAGCGATGGCCGCTGTCAGCAAGATCAACCGTTTGAGCAGGGGAGACTTGGGTGTGCTCACCGGGACAGCGACGTCGGGTTCGAGGCTGGGCATGCTGGTCATTGAGTGAATACCTATGGGAAGCGGGTCTTTATTACGCGTGTAATATGACGTAGGTAATATTTTGTGGCAAATGATTTCTGTTGCCAGTCGTCAGGGCGATGACAGCGGGAACGAACAGGAACGACAGGGAAACCAATTGTTTAAGAAATGTAAGCGTTGTAGGACGCGTCTTGCATTTGTGTAGGAACGATCTGACTATCACTCGCATTGATGGGGTGGCATTAAGCCATTTGATGATGACAGGGATGTTGAGTGCCGTATTCGTTTCGCGTTGTGCCTCGCCGTTGTTGGTCGCCTTGCACGCTGTTGTTGGCTTCGTTGTTGAGCCTGAGTGCTTCTGCACTCCAGGCGGCAGAGCCTTCCGCCCCAGGCCAGGAAGTGCTGCGCCAGCAACAACAGCAACAGCGCGATCTGCAACAGCTGCAACTGGAGCAGCGTCGCCGGCAACTGGAGCGCGGCAGCTTTGGTCCTGCACCGGTCGCGCCGGCCGTCCCCGCCAGTGTGCCCGCCGATGAACGTTGCTGGCCCCTAAATGGCACGCGTGTCGGTGGCGTCACCCTGATCAGCAGCAAGACCCTCGACGAGCGGATCAAGCCGCAACTGTCGTCGTGCATGGGCGTCGGCCAGATCAACCATCTGCTGGCGACCATCACCGGCCTTTATGTGGACGCGGGGTACATCGCCAGTCGGCCGTACCTGCGCAGCGCTCCGGTTGCCGGGCAATCGCTGGATATCGTGGTCGATGAAGGTTACGTCGAGTCCATCGAACTGGCCGACCAGCGCCTGCCGGTGTCCCTCGGTGGCGCCTTCCCCGGAATGCTCGGCAAGCCGCTGTACCTGCGCGATCTTGAGCAAGGCCTGGATCAGTTGAACCGCTTGCGTTCGCTTGACCTGACGGCCGATATAGCCCCCGGCTCGCAGCCCGGCGCCTCGCGGATCATCCTGCGTTCGCGCAGCAGCGGCCAGTCTCGCTGGGCGTTGGGGCTGGGCGTCGACAACCTCGGCAGCGCCAGCACCGGGCGTGATCGCGACACCCTGAGCCTGAGCCTCGACAGTCCGCTGGAGCTCAATGACTCCCTCAACGTGAGTGCCAGTGACACCCTCAATCGCGGTGATCGCTACAGCCGCAACGCCAGCCTTTACTACGCCATTCCCTACGGTTACTGGACCTACAGCATATTCGCCAGCCATGCCGAATACCGCGCGCCGTTCAAGCTCAGCACCCTGAAATTCCACAGCAGCGGCATCACCGACCAGCTCAGCGTGCGCGCCGACCGGGTGTTGTGGCGCGATCAGAGCCATCAGTTCAGCGCCAACCTGCAACTGGCCCACAAGGACGTCGACAGTTATCTGGAGAACATTCGCCTCGGTATCCAGAGCCCGACCCTGACCGTGGCCGAAGCCGGTTTGAACCTGTTCTGGCTCAACAGCGCCGTGTGGAACCTGGACGTCAATTACGCCCAGGGCCTGCGCTGGTTCGGTGCCGATGACGATGCCCAGCGCCAGGTCAACGACCTGCCCAAGGCGCAGTTTCGCAAGTACCGCGCCGGTCTCAGCCAATGGCGAAACGGCCAGTTTGGTCAGCAGACATGGCAGTGGCAAAGCCAGTTGAACATTCAGTACAGCCCCGATCCGCTGCCGGCCATCGAACAACTGCTCGGCACCGATGATTCCGCCGTGCGCGGTTACCGGGTCAACAGTGCGTCCGGTGCCAGCGGCGCGATCTGGCGCAACACCTTGCGCCTGCCGTTGCGCAGCGATTGGCCGGTGCAAGTCACCCCGCGCCTGGGGCTGGACAACGGCTGGATCAAGGCCGACCACGGCACCCAGGGGCAACGCCTGAGCGGGGCCAGCGCCGGGGTCAACCTGAGCTGGAAAAACCTGCAAGTGGACGTCGATTACCAACGCAGCCTCAACACCCCCAGCGGTTTAAGGCATGAGCCAGAAACCTGGCTGATGCGCGTGGGGGTGCAGATATGACCACCGACTCACTCGACACACATTCAGCCGTCGGACCTGTGCGCGACAGCCTCGGCAATCATCCCAACGCGCAACGTGATGCCGCACTTTTATTGAGAGGTTCCTATGCCTGAACAAACATTTGCGTTCCATCTTTCCCCTCGGGGAAAACTGCGCTGGGCGATTGCCAGCCTGTTCCTGATTGCCCATCTGCCAAACGCCCTCGCAGGTGGCGTGGTGGTCGCACCGGGCCCCGGCGGCACCGCACAACTGCAAACCCAGGGCGGCGTGCCGATCGTCAACATCGTTGCGCCCAATGGCTCGGGCCTGTCGCATAACCAGTTTCTCGATTACAACGTCGATCGCCAGGGCCTTGTGTTGAACAACGCCTTGCAGGCCGGGCAATCCCAACTCGCCGGGCAACTGGCCGCCAACCCGCAGCTCCAGGGCCAGGCCGCGAGCGTGATCCTCAACGAAGTGGTCAGCCGCAACGCCTCGGCCATCAACGGCGCCCAGGAAATCTTCGGCCGCGCCGCCGATTATGTGTTGGCCAACCCCAACGGCATCTCGGTGAACGGCGGCAGTTTCATCAACACACCGAACGCCAATCTCGTGGTCGGCCGTCCCGAATTGAACGACGGCAAGCTGCAAGCCCTGAGCACCCGTGAGGCCTCCGGGACGTTGCAGATTCAGGGCGCGGGCCTGCAAAACCGTGAGGGCTCGATCAACCTGATCGCCCCGCGCATCGACAGCCAGGGCAGCCTCAACGCTCGGGATCAACTGAACCTCACCGTCGGCCGCAATCAGGTGGATTACGCCTCGGGCCAGGTGAAAACCGTGGACCCGGCCGGCAACACCACCGACCACCGCATCGACGCCAGCCTGTTTGGCGCCATGCAAGCGGGGCGCATCAACATCGTCAGCACCGCTGAAGGCGCCGGCGTGCGGGTCGGGCCGGTGCAGGTCGCGGGTCGCGAGGGCGTGCAGATTCGCTCTGCAGGGGATTTGAGCATCAGCGGCCAAGCCGTCCCCGACAGCCTTGAGGTAATCCGGGCAGGCGTTCGCAGCAGCCAGGGTGACGTCCGCTTGCACAGTGGCAAGGACCTGACCCTGGCCGCCGCCGACGTCAGTGGCCGCGACGTCAAACTCGACGCCGGACGCAACTTGACCTTGAGCACCGTCGAAAGCCGCCGTCTCCAGGAAAAGCGCGAAAACTGGAACAACAGCACCATCGGCATCACTTGGGAAACCTACGACCGCACGCAGACCGACAGCGATTCACGCCAGCACGGCAGCCAGATTCTCGCCAGCCGCGACGCGCAATTGTCGTCCGCTGGTGACACTGAACTGAAAGCGGCCAAGGTCAAAGCGGCGAACAATCTGACCGTGCAAAGCGGCGGCGATCTACGCTTGAGCGCCGCCACCGAAAGCCACACCCAGACCGATCAGGGCAACCACCGTAAACACTTGTGGAAAGCCGATTGGAACACCAGCAGCGAAGAGCAGCGCAGCATCACCAGCCACTTGGAGGGCGGCAACATCGCCCTGCAGACCGCCGCGTTATTGCGTTCCGAAGGGGCTGAGTTGAGCAGCGCCGCTGACATCCACCTCGCGGGCAAACAGGTGGAAATCACCAGTGCCAGCCGCACTCAGCGCACCAGCGACAACCGTTACTCGGGCGATCTGGTGGGCGGCGGTTTCTTTGGCAAGACCGGCGACGCCGATCAGGGCAAGACCCAGAACCAGGGCAGCAAAATCAACGCGGCCGGCAAGTTGATCGTCAAGGCGGACGACGTGCGGATCAGCGGCAGCCAGGTGCGCGGCGGTACCGAATCGAGCGTCATCAGCGACAAGGGTTCGCTGGAGATCGATGGCGTACAGGACACTTCTCACACCAACAGCCACGACAAGGACAGCAAGTTCTTCGGCATCACCAAGGACGAAACCCGGCAGAGCGCCAAGGACAGCAGCACGGTGCGCAGCGAGCTGACCTCGGACAGCAACCTTAGGCTCAAGAGCGCCAAGGACATTGAGGTGGCCGGTTCCACGGTCAAGGCTGGCGGCAACCTGAGTGCTGACGCGGCGGGGGATGTGAAGGTGCATTCCGCGCAAGACACTCGCGACAGCAGCACAACCACCGAGACGCGTGGCTTCGATGCCTACGCCAGGGAAAACAGCCCGGACGCCGGGCAGTATCGTGCCGGTGTGCATTACGAAGACAAGCAGAAAACCGTGACCGGCAACGACATCAAGCAGCAGGGCTCAAGCCTCAGCGGCGGCACTGTGCAACTGGCGGCTGGCGGCGACCTGACGATCAAAGGCGCCGAGGTCAACGCCACACACGGCGACGCGACGCTGACCGGCAAGAACGTCTCGCTGCTGGCCGAGCAGAACAGCCACAGCACCTCGACCGATAAAACCGGCACCAGCGGCGGCTTCTACTACACCGGCGGCCTCGACCGCGCCGGCAGTGGCATCGATTTCGCGCACACCTCCTCGCAAGACACTACTGGCACAACCACCGCGCAAACCACCGGCGTGCAGAGCAGCGGCAACCTGAACATCAACACCGGCAAACTGACCACCGAAGGCGCGCGTCTGGATGCCGGCAAAGGCCTGAATGTCGTTGCCGTCGAGGTGGACAATCGCGCTGCGCACAACACCGACAGCAGCACCCACAACGACAGCAACTGGTCGGCGGACATCGGCGCCAACGTCGAGTACAAGGACATCGCCCGGCCGATCGCCGGAGCGGTCAAGGATGTGCTGGCCAGCAAGGTGCCGGACAAGGATGCGTTGGCCAATCTCGGTCAACCCAACGTCGGCATCGACGTTGCGATCGGTCATCAGAACGCCAGCCATACCGAGCAAACCAGCACCGCCGTGGTCAGCCAGTTCAAGGGCGGCACCGTGGAGATGAACGTGGCCGGGACGTTGCAGGACCAGGGCACTCAGTACCAAGCGAGCACGGGCAAGGTCAACATCAACGCAGAGACCTTGGTGGCGACCGCCGCGAATAACACCCACCGCAGCACCGATCAGGCGCTGGACGCCAAGGCTGACGTGCGGGTCTACACCAAGACCGGTGAGGACGTGAACGTCGCCGGCAGCGGCGCGGGCGGCAGCAGCCAGACGCGCAAGGACACGTCCACCGCTGTCGTCGGCAGCTATGCCGGCAGCACAGGGGTGACCATCAACCTGCGTGGCGATGGTCAGTTCGAAGGCAGCCATTTCGATGGCGGGCAGGGCGGTGTCTCGATCAAGACCGGCGGTGACCTGGCGCTGAATCAGGCCACTGACCGCCAGAGCAACGACACCACCAGCCTACGCGGCAACGGCTCGTTGAACGTCGGCACTGCGCCGGGCACCAACGGCACCAATGTCGATCTGGGTGCGGGTTTCCAGCTCGATCACACCGGCAAACAAACCCGGGACAGCCAGGCGCAGGTGTCGATTATTCAGGGTAAAGGTCCGGTGCTGTTGAGCAGCGGTGGCGATCAGATCCTGCAAGGGACGAAGGTCGACACGCGGGGCGGCATTGACCTGAAGGCTGGCGGCCAACTCGATCTGCAAGCGGCAACCGACACCCACACCGCAACCGGCAGCAACCTCGGCGGCGGCCTCAAGGTGGGCGGCAGCAAAACCAGCACGGAGATAAGTGCTGACCAGGGCGGCAACGTGAGCGGCAATTTCAACATCGGTCGGGTCAACGAAACGACCCGGACTTTGACCGGTGGACAGCTCAACAGCCAGGGCAACATCGCCCTCGGTGGTGACGCGATCCACCTGCAAGGCACCCAGGTCAGCGCCCCGAGCGTCAGCCTCGATGCGCAGAGCGGCGGCATCCTCCAGGCGTCGGCCGAGTCCACACAGAACCGCACAAACTGGAATGTGGCACTGAATGCCGGCGGCAACCTGAGCAACAGCACACCGGTCGTCGCGGATGAAAAGAACGTCGCCACAAGTGATCACGGCTTCAATGCCGGGGCCAAGGTCGGCGTGGATTACCTGCAAGGCACGACCCAGCAGAACAGCCAGATCAAGGCTGACAACGTGGTGTTGAACAGCGTGGGTGATACTCGTCTGGAGGGTGCGCGGATTGATGCGACGACCGTCAGCGGCAAGGTCGGCGGTGACCTGAGCGTGGAAAGTCGCCAGGACAGCCAGACTAGCGCCAAGGTTGATGTTGACCTCGGCCTGACAGGCAAGAAGGCTGCACCAGCCGACAAGGACAAAGTGGCCGAGAACACCAAACCGGGCGGGACTGACTACAAGCCGACACTGAAACTAGATGGCGGTTACGCGCATAAGGACAGCGTCGGCCAGGCTTCCGGTATCAGTGGCAGCCAGGGTGTGAATCTGAAGGTGGGCGGCGCCACGCAACTGAGCGGTGCACGGATTGCATCGACTGACGGCCGCGTGGGTCTCGGTGGTTCCAAAGTCACCACTGCCACCGTGAGCAACCGTGATTACGGGGTCAACGCCGGTCTGGATTTGCCTGAAAAGGCAGCGGGTGAAGCCGGTAAACCGGTCGTTACAACCCCGGGTGAGCACAGCGTCAAACTCGGTCCGGTCACCCTGGGCGGTCATTACGACAGCCAATCGTTACAAGCTGGGATCGACGAGAAAAATATCTAGGCTCCGCCTTCCCTGTGGGAGCGAGCACGCTCGCTTCCCCATTTGATGTTAGCGGGAAACTTGCGGTGCGTGACTCGGAGGGGTTCTCAGCCCTGCCGTTTCACCACCGTCCACCGTCAACACCGTACCGTTGACGTAGCTGGACGCTGGCGACAGCAACCAGCAAATCGCCTGGGCCACTTCTTCGGGCGCGGCCAGGCGGCCTACGGGAATCCTTGCGGTCAGGGCAGCCAGACGAGGTGCGTCCTTCATGATCGCGTCCATCATGCGCGTGGCGATCTGACCGGGGCACACCGCGTTGAACCGTACGCTTGCGCCATATTCCAGGGCCAGCGCCTGCGTCATGCCAATCAAGGCCGCCTTGCTGGCGCAGTAAGTGGCCAGTCCCTCTTCGCCGGTCTTGCCGGCGATCGACGACACATTCACCACCGCTCCATGACCCGCCTGCAAGCCGGGCAAGGCGTGCTTGATGAAGAAAAATGCCGAGCGGGTGTTGACCTCGAACATCGTGTCCCATTCCAGTTGTGAGGTCTGTGTGAGCGCCTTGCGCCCGGCCATGCCGGCGTTGTTGACCAGACCTTGCAAGGAGCCGTTACCCAGTTCCAGTGCGCGGTAGACGACGCGTTGACAGTCGGCCTCTTGCCGCACGTCGCCCGCCACGAACGTGCTGCCCGGCAGGCGCTGGGACAGCTGCTCTCCCGCATCGACGTCACGTCCAGTGAACACCACTGACATGCCCTGGCCGATTAACTGCTCTACGGTGACGGCACCGATGCCCTGGGTGCCGCCGGTCACGATGTACATGCTCATAGGTTATTGCTCCTTGAGTTGGCGGGCGTTGCGTTGTGCTCGCAAGGTCAGCCAGGTAGTGGTCATCAGCCCGACAATGCCCACCAGTAGCAACAATGTCGACATGGCGAGAATCGAGGGGTCGATGGTGTCGCGTATGCCATCGAACATTTGCCGGGGCAAGGTCCGTTGGCTGGGGCCGCCGATGAACAGCACCACGACGATTTCGTCGAACGATGTCATGAAGGCGAAGAGTGCGCCCGATATCACACCAGGTGCGATGATTGGCAAAGCAATACCCGCGAAGGCCCGCACAGGTGAGGCGCCGGACATGGCGGCGGCCTTGAGCAAGGTCATGTCGAAACCCTGCAGGCTGGCGGCAACACTGATCAGGACGAAAGGCGTGGCCAGGACGGTGTGGGCCAGAATCAGACCGAACAAAGTACCTGTCAGGCCCAGTTTGCCGAAGAGAAAATACATGCCCAGCCCGGAGATCACAGGTGGGAAAATCATCGGTGAAATCAGCAGGCCGAGCATTCCGCTGGCGGCTGGCAGGTTGCGGCGTGCAAAGGCCAGCGCGGCCAGCGTTCCGAGCAATGTCGCCAGCAGTGTCGAGGCGATGCCGACCCACAGGCTGTTGCTCAGCGCTTGCATCCAGGGACCGCTGGTGAATACCCGTTCATACCATTGCAGGGAGAGTCCCGGGAGCGGGTAGGAGAGGAACGTGCCACTGCTGAATGAAATCGGTACCACCGCCAACAGTGGTGCGATCATGAAAATGCTCATCAATAGACCGAACAACACATGAGCCTTGCGGGCGAGGTAAGCCTGTATGAAATGGTTCATGGGAGCTCCTTCAGCGCAGGCCGGCAATCTGGCGAATACCCACCAGGCGCGCGGCCAGCAGGTAAATGACCATGACACAGGAAATCAGCACCAGCCCGAGTGCCGAGGCCATGCCCCAATTGACGGTGGTGTTGGTATAGAACGCAATGAAATAGCCAAGCATCTGTTCGCGGGCACTGCCCACCAGGGTCGGCGTCACGTAGTAACCCGCCGCGACGATGAACGTGAGCAGGGTGCCGGAACCGATCCCCGTCAAGGTCAGGGGCAAGTAGACCTGCATGAACCCGCGTATGGGATGAGCGCCGAGTGAGGCTGAGGCGCGCATGAAATGGGGCGGGATATTTTTCATCACGTTGTACAGCGGCAGCACGCTGAACGGCAGCAGGATGTGCACCATCACGATGTACACACCCGACAGGTTGAAAATCATCGGCAGCGGGTGATCGATCAGGCCGAAGCGCAGCAGTAACGTGTTGACGATGCCTTTGTCCTGCAGTACCACGATCCAGGCCGTGGTTCGTGCCAGCAACGAGGTCCAGAACGGCAGCATGACCGCCAGAAACAGCAAGCCTTGCAGGGCCGGTGAAGCCTTGACCATCAACGCGGCAAACGGAAAGCCCAGCAACAGACACAACAGCGAGACTATCAGGGCGATTTTCAGGGTCTTGAAGGTCAAGTCCAGGTACACCCGCTGGCTTTCTTCAACCGGCGCGACACCTTGATCCGTTTGCTTCAAGTCCAGGGCGGCCAGCAGGTAATACGGCGTATAGGCCGGGGACGCGCGGCGAAAGTCCTCCCACACCTGTGGTGAAATCCAGCGTTCATCGATGGCGGCCAAACGCTCTCGGGCGCTCTGGCTTTCCGGGTTCGCCAGCGGCGTTCTGTAGGTCCGTGCGGTGTTCATGACCAGGAAGCGATAACCACTGTTCTCGTAGTTGAGGCGTCGTGCCGCCTCACCAATGACTGCATTGCTCGGGGCGTTGATAAAGTCTTGCTCGAGCGCATCGAACACCCGGTCAGTTGGCAGCGCCGTTGAATCCTTCGCCGGCTCGTCGACCATCGCCCTGATGGCCGTGGGGAACGCTTGTAGCAGTTCGGGATTGCTGACGGCCCGGTAGAACATCATGCCGATCGGCAGAGCGAAGAAAACACAGGTGTAAGCCAGCAACGGCAAGAGCAGCAGCATCGAAACCCAGCGCTTGCGGCGACTGGATTGATAATGGGCGACGGCCAGCGTGTCGACGCAAGCCGGTGCATCTATTGAGGAAACGGACATAGTGAAACCCACCTTGATAAAACCATACTCGAACCGCGCCTCCGTCATCGGCGGCGCGGTCTTGAGGCCTGTTTACTGTGCGACCCAGCGGGTAAACCGGTTCATCAGGTCTTCCTCGTAGTTGACCCAGAACGGTGTATCGAGCAGCAGGGCATCTTTCATGTTGGCCGGGGCGTTGGGCAACGCGCTGGCCGTCTTCTCATCCATGGCCGCTATGGCCTTGCTGTTGACAATGCCGTAAGGAATCGCGTGGGCGAAATCGCTTTGGGCCTTGGCACCGAGGATGTAGTCGAGGAGTTGATAACTGGCGGTTTTGTTCGGGGTGTTCTTGATGATGGTCCAGTAGTCCATGCTGTACAGCTGTTGCTGCCAGATCAGTGGAAAATGGTTTCCCTGTTGATTGGCGATGGCGATCCGGCCGTTGTAGGCGGCACTCACGGCGATGTTACCGGCGGCCAGCCATTCCAGCGGCTGAGCGCCGGTTTCCCACCATTGGATGTAGGGTTTGATTTGGTCCAGTTTGGCAAATGCACGGTTCTGTCCCGCCGGGGTCGCCAGCAATTTATAGACGTCGGCCGGTGCGACACCGTCGGCCATCAAGGCAATTTCCAGGGTCATGCGTGCCTGTTTGCGCAAGCCGCGTTTGCCTGGCCATTTCTGGACGTTCCAGAAATCAGCCCAGCTTTTCGGGCCGTCGGCGCCAAATTTTTTCGGGTCGTAGGTCATCACTTCGGACCAAACAAACGCCCCCACACCGCACTCCGAAAAGGCCTCGGGATTAACCTCGGGCGCATTCTTCAATTGTTTGTGATCCAGGTCTTCGAGCAGGCCCTGTTCGCAGGCCAATTCCATTTCGTTCTGGTCCATCTGCACCAGGTCCCACGTGGGATTACCTGACTCGACCATCGCTTTCTGTTTCGCCAGGCCGCCGCCGTAGCTGTCTTGAACCACCGGTTTGGCGCTTTGCGCGGCAAACGGTTTGAACCAGGCCTTGTCGAAAGCCTCCTGCGTGGCGCCACCGAAACCGACCACCGTCAGGTCGCGGGCCTGGGCGAGGGGGCCGGTCAGTGCCAGCGTGAGTACAAGGGCCAAGCGTGTTGAATGTGAGTGCATGGTGCAACTCTCCTGCTGAAGGAAAAGCAAATAGGGATTAGCGGGTGTACCGGCAGGAAAGCGGCTCAGGTCGAGTGATCGAAACTGTGCATAGTGATGACCTTCTTATTGTTGTGGGTGTGGTGTGTTTCGGTGGTGACAAGGGTTTTGGGTCAGGCGCGGAGCGGTGCTCAACCCTGCGCGAAAACCCGCGCGTCTTCGGGGCGCCAGCTAAAACCGATGCGCTGACCGTTGTTCAAGCCCTTGATGGCCTCATCGTTGGCGGTTTTCACAATCAGCGTGTCGTCGTTGTCCAGTTTCAAGTGAATGCGCAGGTGATCGCCCAGGTAGACACGGTCGGCCAGAGTTGCCTGATAGCTGTTCTGATTGATCGGGGACAGTCGGATGTTCTCCGGACGGATCAGCAGCTCGACTTTTTTCGAGGCGCCGATTGGCACCGTCACGCCCATGCCACGGGCCTCGAAACCAGCGTCAAGTGCGACCTCGACCTCATGCCCATGGCGTGCAACGAGACTCCCGCGCAATACATTGTTTTCACCGATAAACGTGGCCACGTAAGCGTTTTCAGGATGCTCGTACAGCGAAACCGGATCGCCGATCTGGGCAATATCACCTTGATGAAACACGGCTACCCGGTCGGACATGGTCAAGGCTTCGCCCTGATCGTGGGTCACGTACACCACCGTGACGCCGAGTCTTCGATGCAACTGTTTGATTTCGTACTGCATGTGCTCGCGCAGGTTCTTGTCGAGAGCGCCGAGCGGTTCGTCCATCAGGATGACCTGTGGCTCGAATACCATGGCGCGGGCAAGGGCGACGCGTTGCTGCTGGCCGCCGGACAACTCCGTGGGGCGCCGTTGCTGCATGTCATGCAACTGGACCATCTCGATCGCACGCTTGACCTTGCTCTGCACCTCGATGCGATTGAGTCCGCGCATTTTCAATGGATAAGCCAGGTTCTCGGCCACGGTCATGTGCGGAAACAGCGCGTAGTTCTGGAATACCATGCCCATGCCGCGTCGGTGTGCCGGGACGTTCTGGATCGGTTTGCCCATCATGCGGATTTCGCCGCGGGTCGGGGTTTCGAAGCCGGCAAGCATCATCAGCGTGGTGGTCTTGCCCGATCCGGACGCACCGAGCAGCGTCAGGAATTCTCCTTGCGCGATGGAGAGATTCAGGTCCTTGATGATCAGCGTCTTGCCGTCATAACTCTTTTGCACATGGTTGAGGTCGATCAACGCACCGGATGAGTCGAGGGAATGGGCGAGGCTATTCATGAGCAGTGTCCCGTGGCGTGATTGACGTCGTTCAGCGCGTCCGTCAGGCGGCTGACCAGTTCGCGCAGCTGTGTCGGTTCAATAATGAAAGGTGGCGCCAGGGCGATTGAATCGCCCATGTTGCGCACGATCAGGCCGTGCTTGCGTGCCGCCAGTTCGACCTGCGCGCCGATCGCCACCTGCGCCGAAAACGAGCGTCGCGATGACTTGTCAGCCACCAGTTCCAGACCCGCAACCAGCCCGATGCCGCGGATTTCGCCAACCAGAGGGTGGTCGAACAGTGGCGCCAGTTCGCCGTGCAGAACCTCACCCAACTGGCGGGTGCGGGCAGGGATGTCCAGCTCCTGGTAGATGGATAGCGTCTCAAGGGCGACGGCGGCGGCCACCGGGTGCCCGGAGTAGGTGAAGCCATGTCCGAAGCCGTTCAGTTGCTGGCTCTGTTCTTCAAGCACTCGGTAGACCGGGCCGCTGACCACGGTGCAGGAAATTGGCTGATAGCCCGCCGAAAGGCTTTTGGCGCAAGCCATCATGTCGGGTGCAAAGCCCATCGTCTGATGGCCGAACCACTGACCGGTACGACCAAAGCCACAAATGATTTCGTCGGCCAGCATCAGAATGTCGTAACGGGCCAGCAGTGCCTGTACCGCGGAAAAATAGCCGGATGGCGGGACGATCACGCCGCCGGCTCCCATGACAGGTTCGCTGATGAAGGCAGCGATGGTGTCTGCTCCTTCAGCCTCGATGCGTCGCTGCAAGTCGGCGACCAAGCGTTCGCAGAAGGCGGCCTCAGACTCACCGGGCAAGCCATTACGGTAGTAATGGGGGCACTCGACATGAATCACCTGGTCCAGCGGCAAGCCGAATGCAGCGTGCATGTTTGGCAACCCGGACAGCGTCGCCCCCATCACCGTGGAGCCATGAAAACCTTTCTGGTGGGCGATGATTTTCCGCTTGTGCGTATTGCCCCGCGCCCGGTGCCAGGCCCAGGACATTTTGATCATCGAGTCGTTCGCTTCCGAGCCCGAACAGGCAAAAAACACTCTCGCATCCGGTAGTGGCGCGAGGGTGGCGATGCGTTCGGCTAAGCGTGCCGTCACCGCTGGAACCCGATGATTGAAGGTGTGGTAGTAGGGCAGCACGTCGAACTGGCGTTGTGCGGCGTCGGCCAGTCGACGATTGGAAAACCCCAGACTGGCACACCAGAGACCGGACATTCCTTCAATGTATCGCTGTCCGTGTTCGTCGATGACGTGGATGCCATCTCCGCGTTCGATGACCATCGGGCCTTGTTGTTGATGGCGCCGCAGGTTGGTCTGCGAGTGCAGGTGAAAGCGTTGATCTGCCTGGGCCAGAACGCTGGCTGCGGGGGTGTTTTCGTGCGGCACGAGTGGCATCTCCGAGAGCTGAAATCAATATAACTTATAAGATCGCAAAATTCGGCCTAGTCTGGCCGGGGCATTTCTGCCTGTTGGAAAAAATAACGCCAACGGCTTGTTGTTGCAATATATATCTTATAAGTTGTAAGAAGGAGGCCGTGAGAGCGGTCGCCTTTCTAACAACCATTCAGGAAATGCAGCCATGTCGATAGCCGCTCCACCCCCCATTCCCGTTCCGGTCGAGGACCTGAGTCCCGGGCACATCGCCCACCTCAAAGAGCGCGCGCTGTTTGTACGCCTGGAAACCGTGCGCCTGATTTCCATCGCCAAGGTGGGGCACTACACCTCGGTGTTTTCCTGTGCTGAAATTTTCTCGGCGCTGTATTACGACGCCATGCGCTTGCGCCACGGCGAGCCCAAGTGGCCAGGTCGTGATCGCTTCTTGATGGGCAAGGGACATGCCGCAGTTGGGCTGTATCCGTTACTGGCGGACTGGGGCTTTTTCGACAAGGCGCTGCTCGACGGCTATACGCGCCTGGGTAATCCGTTAGGTGATCACCCGGATATGCGCAAGGTCGCGGGGGTCGATTTCAGTTCCGGTTCCATTGGTCATGCATTGTCCGGCGGACTGGGCATGGCGTTGGGTGGACGGCTGCAGAACAATCCGTTCGATGTGTATGTGCTGCTTGGCGACGGCGAAATGCATGAAGGCCAGGTCTGGGAAGCGGCAATGGCGGCTGCGCATTACAAAACATCGAACCTGATCGCGATCATCGACCGAAACGGTTACCAGCTCGACGGCAAGGTCGACGACATCATCGGAATTGAACCGCTGGGCGACAAATGGCGCGCTTTCGGCTGGGACGTGCATGAGGTCGACGGGCATGACGTCGCCGCCGTGGCTCGTCTGTTGCGCCAGCTGAAAGCCGATACGCAACGCGAAAAGCCTGTCTGCGTGATCGCCTTGACCGTCAAGGGCAAAGGCGTCGAGTACATGGAAACCGAGCCCGGCTGGCATCTTGGCTGGTTGGCCGAGGAAGACGAATTGCTCGCTATCGAAGAAATCAAATCCAAAGGAGGTGTGCAATGAGCTCGCCCGTCAGCGCCGATACCTGGCAGTACCGGCAGATCAACGCTCGCGCCCCCGGCCTGAACTATTTGTCTGATGCGTTGATCGACCTGGTTGACGCCGGTCACAAGATCGCCGTCGGCACCGCTGACCTCCAGTACTCCAACGGCTTGAGTCGCTTCGCTCAGCGCCACCCCGAACTGTTTATCCAGTTCGGTATCTCCGAGCAAAACATGGTCACCGCGGCGGCGGGCATTGCCACCACCGGGAGCATGCCGTTTGTGGCGACATTCGCTTCATTCCTGGCCTTGCTCTGCTGCGAGCAGATTCGCATGGATGTGGCCTACAGCGCACTTCCGGTGCGGCTGATCGGACACCATTCGGGAATCAGCCTCGGTTTCTATGGCACCTCGCATCACGCCACCGAAGACCTGGCAATCACCCGCAGCATCGCTGATCTGACGGTCGTCGCACCCGCCGATGGCCCACAGTTGGCGGCGGCGATACGTGCCTCGATCAACCATTCGCAACCGATTTACTTCCGTATTGGTCGGGGCCAGGAACCTAACGTTTACCCCGATGACGTGGTGTTCGAGTTTGGCAAAGCCATCGTTCATGAGCGGGGTAGTGACCTGACCCTGATCGCCACCGGCAGCATGCTTCACCCGACGCTGGAAGCCGCGCAGGCCTTGCGCGCCAGTGGTTTATCGGTCGGGGTGATCGATATGCACACCATCAAACCGCTGGATCGTGATGCGGTGCTGCATGCGGCGGGCGAAAGCGGGTTGTTGATGACCGTCGAAGAACACAACGTGCTGGGAGGGCTGGGCGGTGCTGTGGCGGAAGTGCTGGCCGACACGGGTCAAGGGACGCGTTTGCGGCGTCACGGGATCGAAGATGAATACAGCCTCATTGCCCCGCCGACCCATCTCTATCGCCATTACCGGCTGGATGCCGTGGGTATTGAAGCCGTTGCCCGGGAGGCACTTGCCCCAGGAGTCGATCATGTTGCTTGACGCCAATCAGTCCTTGCATGAACGGGCTCGGCAGGTGTTGCCGGGCGGCCATCTGAGCCCGAGCCGCAAACTCGGTCAGCCTTATGCGTTTGTTCGTGCAGAAGGTCCGTATCTGTACGACGCCAACGGCGACCGTCATACCGATTTCCACTGTGGTTTCGGCGCGCATGTGCTCGGGCACGGCAATCAGGCGATTCGTCAAAAGGTTGCACACGTCAGCGAACGCCTTGACCTGATCGGCGCCGGCATTACCGATCTGGAAGTCGAGACGGCGCAAGCGCTGGTCGAGTGCATTCCCTGCGCCGAGCAGGTCGCGTTTTGCAACAGCGGCTCCGAAGCGACTTATCACGCCTTGCGCCTGGCGCGGGCCGTCACCGGCGCCAAACGGATCATAAAATTCCAGGGCGGATATCACGGCTGGCACGACTATGTGGCGATGAACGGCCAGACATCCCGTGAGCGCATGGACAGTTTCGACCCGATGTCTGACGGTATTCTGCTGGATGCCGCGCAGTACACGATCATCCTTCCGTATAACGATGCCGAGGCGGTGGAGCGTTACCTCAAGTCCAATCCGGGGGAGGTCGCGGCGATCATCGTCGAACCGATTGCCCACAACATGGGCTCGGTGACGGCATCGACGGCATTTCTGCGGGCGCTTCGGCAATTGACCGTCGAGCACGGCGTGATTCTGATTTTCGATGAGGTCATCACCGGCTTTCGTCATGCGCTGGGCGGCTATCAGTCGATCGTCGGCGTGACACCGGATCTGGCAACCTTCGGCAAGGCGGCTTCATCAGGTTATCCCGTGGGCTTGGTCGCCGGCCGTCGGGATCTGTTGGAGCGCGTAGGGCAGTCGGGCGACCGGGGCGTGTTCATGGGCGGAACGTTCAATGGAACGCCATCGACGCTGGCGGCGGTGCTGGCGACCATCGAGGAGCTTTCTCGCGAAGGCGTCTACGAACGCCTGTTCGCCATGGGCGACTATTTGCGCGGGCAGCTCGACGGCATTATCCAGCGGCTGGGCATTCCCGCTCAAAGTGCCGGATATGGGTCGGTCTGGCTGATGTACTTTTTCGAGGGGCCGTACAGCCAGTACCGTGATTTGTTGCGCAACGATGACGCGCTGGACCTGGCGTTTCGCAAGCGTTTGATCGAGCAGCGGATGATTTTTCAGCCATTACCCCTCAAGCGCCTGTACCTGTCGACCTCGCATACCACAAAGATTCTCGATGAAAGCCTCGACGTCATCGAAAACACCCTCAAGGCGCTGATTCGCTAGGCCGAGCAACGGAGAGCGGCACGCGCAGTGCCGCTCTTTCTGCATATGATTCCCAAACCGCTGTAGAGCGAGGTTGAGTGTTACTTATAGGATATAAGACAATGTATTTCAGATTTTTGGCGCAACCCCGACAGGCTGCGCAATAAAAAGCATTATCCAGGAGTTCGACCGTGCAGATTCAACCGCTGGAACAAGGCAACCTGTCCGCCCGCGCCTATTACGCCATTCGCGAAGGACTGATCGCCGGCAACTTCCGGCCCGGCGAGCGGCTGGTCATGCAAGACCTGGCCGACAAGCTTGGCACCAGCGTCACCCCAGTCCGCGAAGCCTGCCTGAGGCTGGTCAGCGAGCGCGGTCTCGAGTTGCGTTCGGGCCGTTTTGCCATGGTTCCGGAGCTGACCATGAGCCGGTATTTGGAGGTGCGCACGATCCGCATCGCACTGGAAGGCCTGGCCGCTGAGCTCGCCACGCGCAACGTTACGCCGCAGGACCTGACTCGGCTGGAAGAACTGCATGCCAGTTTTCAACAAGCCGACCAAGCCAACGACGGTCCGCAAGCAATGCATTTCAACCGTGAGTTCCACTTCACGGTCTACCGGTTGGCGGCAATGGACATGCTGACTGCCCAGATCGAAGGGTTGTGGGTTTCCATGGGGCCGATCCTCAATCTGTTTTACACCAAGGGGCATAACACCTACATCGGTGCCGACGAGCATCTGGTACTGATCGAAGCCCTGCGCGAGAAAAAGCCGGCCAAGGCGCGCAAGGCCATTGCTGAAGACATTATGCGCGGTGGTGTCAGCATCATCGGCTTCATTACCGAAAGCGAAGGCAAGTAATCCGAGATTGAAGTAGATAACCCACCAGTTCCTCGATACGGACCTGGGGAATGTTGGCCGCACGGCACGGCGACGTGTTCTGGGAGTTAATCCAGGGCGTGGGGAAGGGGCGGGATTGATGGATTGCGACCAGTTGCCGAAGGAAATCATCAAGCAGCAGCGATGCCCGGCGTTGCACCGGACATCGCGCTAACACTCAAACTCGCTCAAAAATCGCCGCAATACCCTGACCACCACCAATGCACATGGTCACCAACGCATATCGCCCGTTGATGCGCTGCAGTTCGTGAATGGCTTTGGTGGCAATCATTGCGCCGGTCGCGCCCACTGGGTGACCGAGGGAAATACCCGAGCCATTCGGGTTGACCTTGGCCGGGTCTAGGTCCAGTTCCTGGCTGACCGCACAGGCCTGGGCGGCGAAGGCGATGTTGGCTTCGATCACGTCCAGGTCAGCCACGGTCAGGCCTGCGCGTTTGAGTGCCAGGCGTGTAGCGGGAATCGGGCCCAGGCCCATCAGTTCTGGCTCAACACCGGCGTGGGCATAGCTGACCAGGCGAGCGAGCGGGCGCAGGTTGTTGACCTGCACCGCGCTGCCGGTGGCCATGACCAGTGCCGCAGCGCCGTCGTTCAGGCCCGAGGCATTGCCGGCCGTGACTGAACCGTCCTTCTTGAACGCCGGCTTCATCTGCGCGAGTTGTTCCAGGGAAGTGGAACGCGGGTGTTCGTCGATGCTGAACAGCGTCGTTTCCTTGCGGCCACGGATTTCGACCGCTGCGATCTGCTCACTGAAGTAGCCATTGGCGATGGCGAACGCCGCGCGTTTTTGATCTTCCAGGGCTAGAGCGTCTTGCATGTCGCGGGTGATGCCGTTGCGCTCGGCAATGTTTTCGGCGGTGATGCCCATATGGATGCCATGGAACGGGTCATGCAGGATGCCCAGCATGTAGTCGATGGCCTGGACGTTGCCCATGCGCGCGCCCCAACGGGCGGACGGCATCAGGTACGGGCCGCGGCTCATGGACTCGGCACCGGCGCCGATGGCAATCTCGGCGTCGCCCAGCAGCAAGGTCTGGGCCGCGCTGATGATGGCTTGCAGGCCGGAACCGCAGAGGCGGTTGACGTTGTAGGCGGGGGTTTCCTTGGGGATACCGGCGTTCATCGCGGCGACCCGGGAAATGTACGCGTCGCGGGTCTCGGTCGGGATCACGTTGCCCATCACCAGATGGCCGATTTGCGCCGGGTCCACGCCGGAGCGCTCCAGGGCGGCCTTGACGGCCGTGGTCGCCAGATCGGCCAGCGGGACATCTTTGAGCGAGCCACCAAAGGAGCCGATGGCGGTGCGTGCGGCGCTGACAACAAATACGTCTGGGGTGTTCATGAAGGCTTTCCTGTAGATGGGTTCTTTTCAGTGCTGCGATTAACCAGTGCGTTCAACGCTGCCTGCGCTTCAGGGGTGGTCAGGCGCTTGATGAACAGCAAGTTCTCCTGGCGAATGGTGGCTTGCAGTTCCGGCATGGACGTCTGCTTGAGCAGTTGCCGGGTCTGACGCAGGGATTCCTGGGGGAGCGCCAGCAGGCGACGAGCCATGCGCTCGGCGGCCGCCAGGCACTGTGGCCCGTCGTCGAACAGTTCGTTGGCCAATCCGCACGCGACGGCGGCGGCACCGTCCAGGCTGTCGCCCCACAGCAGCAAGCGCGCCGCCCGGGCATGACCGAGCAGGCGCGGCAGCAGCAGGCTGGCGCCGAACTCCGGGCACAGGCCCAGGTTTACGAACGGCATGCGCAACCGGGCATTGCGCGTGACCAGCACCTGATCGCAATGCAGCAGCAGGGTGGTGCCGATGCCGATGGCCGCTCCGCAGACCGCCGCGATCAACGGTTTTTGCAGGTGGATCACCACGCGCATCAGGCGAAACGCCGGGCTATCCAGATCGGTCGGCGGATGCTGGAGAAAATCCGCCAGGTCGTTGCCACTGGTAAAGCAGGTGTCGCCACCGGTGACAATGATCACGCCGATTTCAGCGTCTTCATCAGCGGCCAGCAACAGATCGGCCAGCTGCGTGTACATGCGATTATTCAGCGCGTTGAGCTTGTCGGGGCGGTCAAAGGTGAGCGTCAGTACACCTTCGTTTCGTTCTTGTTTGATCAGGTCGTTCATGTACGTGCCCTGGGTGATCGCTATGAACGGCACTCTAAGCGCGGGACCGGCGCCGGATCTATGACAAAACCAGTCAACGAAACTGCCGCTTTTTGCCATGTCGGCCGTCGCGAGCGCCACAAACCGGCCCACACACCCATTCGGGGTATGGCGCGGTTGGCTGAATCGACCAATAGTGGATTCATCCGCTCATCCAGATCGGAACTCGCTTGATAAGGTGAATTTGCTATGCGCAAGGCCTTCTTGGTGATGCTTGGTGCGTTGATTGTGCCGCTGTCGGCAGCCGTCCACGGCGCCGAAGTGGACGATAGCCACACGCTGCGGCTGTATAACTGGGCGGATTACATTGGCGAAAAAACCATTGCCGACTTTCAGAAAGCCACCGGCATCCGGGTGATCTACGACACCTTTGATGCCTATGAAACGGTTCAGGCCAAGTTGCTCACCGGTCACTCCGGCTATGACCTGGTGGTGTTGAACGCCTCCCTCGCACCACCGCTGATCAAAGCCAAAGTGTTCCAGCCGCTCGACAAAAAGTTGCTGCCAGGCTGGGCCAATCTGGACCCGAAAGTCTTGCAGGACTTGCAGGGGTTCGATGCAGGCACGCTGTACTCGGCGCCCTATACCTGGGGCAGCAATGGCATCACGTACAACGTCGACAAAATCAAGGAGCGCATGCCGGACGCGCCGATTGGCTCGTTGGCGATGATCTTCGACCCTAAAATCGTCTCGCGCTTCGCCGATTGCGGCGTGACCCTGGTCGATGCACCCACTGAAGTCATTCCACTGGCGCTGAAGTACCTGGGGCGCGACCCGCGAAGCGCCGCGCCGGAGGACCTCAAGGCCGCCCAGGATTTGCTGCTGTCGGTCAGGCCGTACATCCGCAAGTTCGACTCGGTCAACTACCTGACCAGCCTGCCCAATGGCGATGTGTGCATGGCCATGACCTGGTCCGGCGATTACGCGACCGCCATGGCTCGCGCCGAAGAAGCCAAACTGAAGATCAAGCTGGCCTATTTCATTCCCAAGGAAGGTTCGCTGATCTGGTTCGACAACCTGTACATCCCCGCCGATGCGCCCCACGTGGCCAACGCCCACACGTTCCTCGATTACTTGATGCAGCCACAAGTCATGGCCGACGTGACGGACTTCATTCACTACGCCAACAGCAACGCGGCGGCCACACCGTTAGTGCACGCCGATGTGCGCAACAACCCGGCGATTTATCCCGATGACGAAACCCGCCAGCGGCTGTTTCCGCAGAAAACCCAGGATGCAAAAGAGATTCGTGCCATGACCCGCGTCTGGAGCACGGTGAAGAGCGGGATTTGATCGTTTACCCATTTTGGTTTGAGGTTTTTGTATGGCTACTCCAACTCAGAAAATGCTGTCGAGCGTTGATAACGCCCATTTGCTCAAAGCTGATAAAGCCCACTACATGCACGGCTATCACATGTTCGACGAACACGCCGAACAGGGTGCGCTGAACATTGTGGCCGGTGACGGCGCTTATATTTACGACACCCAGGGCAACCGCTTTCTCGATGCGGTGGGCGGCATGTGGTGCACGAACATCGGGTTGGGCCGAGAGGAAATGGCGCTGGCGATTGCCGACCAGGTCCGGCAACTGGCGTACTCGAACCCGTTTTCCGACATGTCGAATAACGTCGCCATCCAGTTGTGCGAGAAACTCGCCAGCCTTGCCCCCGGTGACCTCGATCACGTGTTCCTGACCACCGGCGGCTCCACCGCCGTGGACACCGCTTACCGGTTGATTCAGTACTATCAGAACTGCCGTGGCAAGCCGGAAAAGAAGCAAGTCATCGCCCGTTTCAACGCGTATCACGGCTCGACCACACTGACCATGTCGATCGGCAACAAGGCCGCCGACCGTGTGCCGGAATTCGATTACGCCAACGACAAGATTCACCACGTCTCCAACCCAAATCCTTACCGGGCGCCGGATGGCATGGACGAGCCGCAGTTTCTCGAGTTTCTGATCAAGGAGTTCGAAGACAAGATCCTGTCCATCGGCGCAGACAAGGTCGCGGGCTTTTTTGCCGAGCCGATCATGGGCTCCGGCGGCGTGATCATTCCGCCCAAGGGTTACCTGAAACGCATGTGGGAAGTCTGCCAGCGCTACGACATTCTGTTTGTCGCCGACGAGGTGGTGACGTCGTTCGGGCGCCTGGGCAAGTTCTTCGCCTCGTATGAGGTGTTCGATGTTCAGCCGGACATCATCACCACGGCCAAGGGGCTGACGTCGGCTTACTTGCCGTTGGGCGCGTGCATTTTTTCCGACCGTATCTGGAAAGTGATTGCCGAGCCCGGCAAGGGCCGTTGCTTCACCCACGGCTTCACCTACAGCGGCCACCCGGTCTGCTGCACGGCGGCACTGAAAAACATCGAGATCATTGAGCGGGAAAACCTGCTGGAGCATGTCGACGTGGTCGGCGCGTATCTGGAACAGCGTCTGGCCACACTCAGCGACTTGCCGCTGGTGGGCGATGTGCGCTGCCAGAAGTTCATGGCCTGCGTGGAGTTCGTGGCCGATAAACGCACCAAGGCGTTGTTCGCCGACGAGATCAACATCGGCGAGATGATTCACTCCAGGGCGCAGGCCCGGGGGCTGCTGGTGCGGCCGATCATGCACCTCAATGTCATGTCGCCGCCGCTGATCCTGTCGTGCGCTCAAGTGGATGAAATCGTCGAGACCCTGCGGGTGTGCATTCTTGAAGTGGCGGGCGAACTTGAGCAGAACGGCCTGTATTTCGGCCAATGAGTTCGTCGAATCCGCGGTTATCAGGTGCCGGTTCACCCGCTAGACTGCGGGGCATGAGCAAACCAAACGATGACACATTGATCGCCTTGCCCTTCGGCGCCTTGCATAAATGGCACGGCGAAATGCGCCAGGCCTTCGCCCATATCGATGAGCCCGACGCGCTGAGCTTTTTGGCGTCGGCCTTCGGGCATCTGGTGGCAATCGAATCGGTGATGATCAGCCTGGAACACAAGGACCGCCCGCCACAATTGTTGTATCAGCGGGGCATCCCGGAAAAATACCGGGAGTCGATCATCGACCGCTATTTTTCCGGGGGCTACCTGCTCGATCCGTTTTGCCTGGCGGTGGAGCAGGGGCTGGCGCAAGGGTTTTATCACCTGGAGGACATTGCCCCGGACAACTTCTTCGACAGTGAGTACTACAAGACTTACTACTTGAAGGCCGGGAGTTCGGAAGACAGTTTTTACATTGTCGATACCGGCCATGACACCCAGGTGTCGGTGAGCCTGTTTCAAGGCTTCGGCGGGGAAAGTCTGCGGCTTGAACAGCTGAACCTGCTGCGGGCGGTTGAGCCGCTGGTGCGCGAATTCATCAGCGAGTTCAGCCGCCGGGGCTTGCAGCTCAGCGCCGTCAATGAGGGCGTGCGTGACGATCTCAAACAACGTGTGCAGTCTGCCTTCGAGCAGTTCGGCTGCGACTTGCTGACCGAGCGCGAGCGGGAAGTGGCGCACATGGTGCTGCGGGGGCACTCGGTGAAATCCACGGCCAGCCAGATGAGCATCTCGCCGGAGACGGTGCGCATGCACCGCAAGAACCTTTATCTGAAGTTGAACATCGGTTCACAGTCGGAATTGTTTGCGCTGTTTATCGAGTGGCTGCGCAAGCACTGATCCAACCGCCAGCCGCTCCCACAAGGCATCACCATAGAAGACGGGATGAGCAATTAGCCGGGTCTTCGAACCACTACGGATCTGACTTTTTATCTACCTGGGGAGCCAAGGGGCTATCCAGCACCCAATGCATTTTCTGAAAGGCTTTGCGCTCGCGCGCGACCGCAGCGTCCCATTCATCCCCGAACGCTTTGCCCGAGCGGACCAGCTCCATGACGGCCGCCGTTGCGACGGTCAGTTCGAGGCGCGCCTGGCGCAGGTCTTCGTTGAACTTCTCAATCGTCATCCATGCACTCTGAAAGTCGTCGCAGCCGTTTGTATGGCCGGGAAGCAGATTTTTTCGGCCAGATTTGAGGGTCGATTGGTAGCAAGTCATAGAGGTTCAACTAGAATTTTAGACGTCGGAAGGCAGGTTGCAGCCGCGCTCAAATAACAAAAACAGTGCAAAACAAGGGGCACCCAACCTTGAAAATTTCAGCCCTCTGCGCTACCGGGAGCTTGTTGGTTTCGACTGCGGTGTCTGCCACCGGGATTATTCCTGTCCTCGACCTGGACTTCACACGACCGGCTATCGAGACCCTGAAAAAAATCGGCATCAATGACGCGTGTATTATTGCCGCCTCCAACCCTGCAGCGTTCACCTACTGCCGGGAAGGGTCATCAACGCTCTGGAAATATCAGGCGCTGGATCTGGAACAACAGGCGTCGATCCTTAAAGGCGAACAGCGACCCTCCACGGATTTCGGGCGAATCACCGTGGTGGAAGTTGACAGTGCCGCCTGCCTGGAAGACACCCCTGCGCCTTTGATCAAGCCGGCTATCACTCGCGGGTTGGCCTTGGGCGTGATCTTGCTGTTTTTGTTGATCGGCTTTCGATACACCTACCGGGCGATCATGCCCCACCGCGATGACCACGAAGAGCTGTCGGACGCGTCCTTGCAACGATTGACCGGATACTTGCCGGCAAAGGCGCTGGGAGCGTTTGGTATTGCCGCTGCCGTGACGCTGGTTTACTGCTTCTGGTGACATCACCGGCAACAGCGTTCGTCCGGACAACTCGGTCAACTGTGGGAGTGAGCCTGCTGCCTGTTTGGCGTACATGTTTAAAGGCGTTTAAGGTTACTTCCTGAAAGCTACAGCGCCTTGCGCCATTGCCTACGACTACGCCAGAATCCGCCGGCTTGTGCGCTTTGGACCCCCTCGGTAACTTGGTCCCCGTCACTGATACCCAGTGATCGGGTTTAGTAGCCCGAAGGTTTGAAGGCTGCACAAGCGTCTGTCAGACAGGTGTTCCAATGCCTGTCCCTGATGGTGGCTGTGCGCAGGGCGCCCTCGGGCGCGCCGGCTTTGCCTTCTTTCCCCGGTCTACTAACCTGCGTACAGCCGCCACCCCTTGTATTAGTAGCGAGGTGTGGCTGCCCATTAAGGAAGAAAGGCATATGTGCAAAGTTACTCCAAACCCGCCAGACACTGATCCGGCATCCCCCTACGAATCACTCGATTCCAAAAAACTCCACGAAGCCGCCGAACGCGCCCTCGACCATTACCTCAACCCCGCCGCCCTCAAAATCCCGGTCATTCGAAAACCGAGCACCATGTTCATGATCGCGCCGGACATCAAAGACGAAGACCTGCTGGCCCACACCTGCGAATCACTGGCCTCGGCCAGCGTCATGACTGCTGATTTCGCGGCGTACCTGGAAGGACCGCATCGGCATACGGCGCTGGGGATCCAGCAGATCATCATGCAAGCGGAACTGGCGGTGAACCGGATGATGGATAACGTCGACGTGCCCCAGTAAGCACCGCCCCTGTGGCGAGGGAGCTTGCTCCCGCTTGAGTGCGCAGCACTCACAAGATTTGCATGCATTGCGAAAATCTTGGGGCTGCTGCGCAACCCAGCGGGAGCAAGCTCCCTCGCCACAAAATCAATTCTGATTTGAAATGCTCCTTTGGGTGACTAACGGCAACCCCCCCCAATGTGGAATCCATTGCTTCCCATTAATAGGAAGCATTACTATTCACGCCCCGTCTCCACAGCACACTGCAATGACCCCCAAGTTGCCCCGCAGACACGGCTTTTTCGAGCATTACGAAGAGTTGGTTGGCACCTGGACCCGTCGCCTGAGAAATCGTCAGCAGGCCGAGGACCTGGCGCACGACACCTTCGTGCGGGTGCTTGAGTCCGATTCGTCGGCGGTGGAACAACCTCGGGCCTATTTGCACCAGACCGCGCGCAATATCGCGGTGGATGGTTATCGGCGTGAGGACCGGCGGGGCGCCATGGAGTCGGAGGCGGTTGATCACAGTGGGTCGTCGTCCGGTGACCCGGAGCATTTCATGCAGGCGATCCAGTTGGCTGATTCCATCGAACGGGCGCTCTGCGAGCTGCCGGTTAACTGCCGAAAAGTCTTTGTCTGGCAGAAGATCGAAGGCCTGACCCAGGCGGAAATCGCCGAACGCCTGGGTCTGTCCAAGAACATGGTGGAAAAGTATATGATCCGCACCTTGCGGCATCTGCGCGACCGCCTCGACGGACTGCACCCATGATCGGCCGCGCTTTCTCATCCCCAGCCAAACAGGAACTTCCATGATGGATACTCGTGATTGTGCGTGCGGGCAAACAACGGTGCGCGACGATGCGGTGCGCTGGTTTGTGCGTTTGCAGGAACCGGCCGTGGACGTCGAAGCGTATCGGCGTTTCGAAGCCTGGCTGGCTGAACATCCCCAACATCGCGACGAATTCCAGGTGCTGCAGGGCTTGTGGACGGCCGCCGATCTGCTGCCCGCCAAGCGTCTGCAAGCCCTGTGCGAAACGCCGCCGGCACGTCGCAAGCGTCAGCCGCTGGTGCGTTATGCGGTGGCGGCCAGTGTGCTGGCCGTGGCGCTCGGCTTGGGGTTGTTCAGCGGGTTGAATCACCCGACGACCTACATGGCCGACTATTCCACTGCCTTGGGCGAGCGTCGTCATGTGGCGTTGCCCGACGGTTCGGTGATCGACCTGAACAGTCGCAGCCGCGTTCTGGTGCGTTATGAAAAGGACCGTCGCGGTATCGAACTGATGGAAGGCGAGGCCATGTTCAGCGTCGAGCACGACATCAACCGGCCGTTCGTGGTCGAGGCGGGTAGCGGCAAGGTGACGGTCACCGGCACGCGTTTCGATGTGCGCCGCGACCTGACCGAAACCCGGGTCGCGGTGGAGCAGGGCACGGTCAAGGTTCAGGGGCAGGGACCTGATGTGATCAGCCTCACCGCCGGCCTCGGCACTCGTGTCGATGCCAAAGGCGTGGTTGCCGCCGCTTATGCGGTCAATCCGGCGGAACTGACCGCGTGGCGCAGCGGCAAACTGGTGTTCAACAACGCCAGCCTTGCCGATGTCGCCGCAGAAGTCTCGCGCTACCGCGAGAAGCCACTGACGGTCGGCAACGACAAAGTGGGCAATCTGCGCCTGACCAGCGTGTTCAAAGCCGACAACACCGACGCGCTGCTCAAGGCCTTGCCGAGCATTCTGCCGGTGGCCGTGCGGACCCTCGATGACGGCAGTCAGGAAATAATTTCCAATTAATTTCCAAACCGATTCAGGTTTTTTTTGAGTTCTTCGTCTTCTTGTCCAACTGCAACTGGTTTGCATTAACAGCCGCACACTCTTGCGATCTACAGGACAATGTTCGACGTGAAGAAAACCCCCGCTAAAAACAATAAGTCACCTTGGCTGCGGCTTGTGCTCGCCCTGGCCGTCAGTGCCGCGCTTCCCCAGGCATTTGCCGCCGACGGCATTCATATTCCCGCGCAACCGTTGGGCCAGGCCTTGAGTGAGCTGGGTCAGCAAACGTCGTTGCAGGTTTTCTTCAGTCCTGAGCTGGTGGCCGGCAAACAGGCCCCCGCCGTCGACGGCGACCTCTCGCCGGAACAGGCCTTGCGCCAATTGCTGCAAGGCAGCGGCCTGCAATACCAGATCGATCAAGGCTCGGTGACCCTGATGCCAGCGCCGACTTCCGCAACGGCCGGCCCGATCGAGCTGGGCATGACCGACATCAAAGTGGTCGGCGACTGGCTCGGCGATGCCGACGCTGCGGTGGTGCAGAACCATCCCGGCGCACGTACCGTGATCCGCCGCGAAGCGATGGTCGAGCAGGGCGCCATGAACGTCGGCGACGTATTGAAGCGCGTGCCCGGCGTGCAAGTGCAGGACGCCAACGGCACCGGCGGCAGCGACATTTCCCTGAACGTCGGCGTGCGCGGCCTGACCTCGCGCCTGTCGCCACGCTCCACCGTGCTGATCGACGGCATACCGGCAGCCTTCGCGCCCTACGGCCAGCCGCAACTGTCCATGGCACCGATTTCCTCCGGCAACCTCGACAGCATCGACGTGGTGCGCGGCGCCGGTTCCGTGCGGTATGGACCGCAGAACGTCGGTGGCGTGATCAACTTCGTGACGCGCGCGATCCCGGAAAAAGCCACCGGTGAAATCGGCACCACCCTGGAAACGTCCCAGCACGGCGGCTGGAAGCACATCGACACCGCATTCCTCGGCGGCACCGCCGACAATGGCATCGGCATGGCGCTGTTGTATTCCGGCGTGAACGGCAACGGTTACCGCGAGCGCAACAACGGCAATGACATCGACGACGTGATGCTCAAGACGCACTGGGCGCCCACCGATGTCGACGATTTCAGCCTCAACTTTCACTACTACGACGCCAGCGCCGACATGCCCGGCGGCCTGACCCAGGCACAGTACGACGCCAATCCGTTTCAGTCCGACCGCAATAACGACAACTTCAGCGGGCGCCGCAAGGATGTCTCGTTCAAGTGGACGCGGCAGCTCGATGATCGCACTCAGGCCGAAGTGCTGACGTACTACACCGACAGCTTCCGTGGCAGCAATATTGCGGCTCGCAATCAGCAAACCCTGGGCTCGTTCCCGCGCACGTATTACACCTTCGGTATAGAACCGCGGGTGTCCCGTGTGTTTGACGTCGGCCCGACCACCCAGGAAGTCAGTGTCGGTTATCGCTACCTCAAGGAGGGCATGCACGAGCAGGCGAGCCGCCTGGCGCTGGTCAACAACGAGCCAGTGATTCGTCCTGGTTCGGACGGCCATGTGTACCAGGATCGTACCGGCGGCACTGAAGCCAACTCGGTGTACGTCGACAACAAGATCGACGTCGGTAACTGGACGATTACGCCCGGCATCCGCTTCGAACACATCAGCACCGACTGGCACGACCGCGCCGTGCTCGACACCGCCGGCAGACGTGTACCGGAGAAAAACCGCAGCATCGAAAGCAACGAGCCACTGCCTGCCCTGAGCGTGATGTATCACCTGTCGGAGGAGTGGAAGCTGTTCGCCAACTACGAAACCTCGTTCGGCAGCCTGCAGTATTTCCAGCTGGGTCAGGGTGGCACGGGGGATGAACCCGCCAATGGCCTGGAGCCGGAAAAGGCCAAGACTTATGAAGTCGGCACGCGCTACAACAATGAGGTGTGGGGCGGCGAGTTGACGGCGTTCTACATCGACTTCGATAAAGAGTTGCAATACATCAGCAATGACGCGGGCTGGACCAACCTCGGCGCGACCACGCACCAGGGCATCGAGGCGTCGGTGCACTACAACATGGCGGCACTGGACCCACGGCTCGACGGCCTGACCGCCAACGCCGGGTTCACTTACACCCGCGCCGTGTATGAAGGTGAAATTCCAGGCTTCAAGGGCCGTGACCTGCCGTTCTATTCGCGCCAGGTGGCGACCGCCGGCCTGCGTTACGACATCAACCGCTGGACCTACAACCTCGACGCGTTTGCCCAGTCCAAGCAGCGCTCACCGGGCGTTGCGGTGAACGCCGACGGCAGCTTCACCAACAACTACATCACCGAAGGCTCCGCCGATGGTCAGTACGGCGACATTCCGGGCTACGTAACCTGGAACGTGCGCGGTGGGTATGACTTCGGCGCGCAGTTGTCGAATCTGAAGCTCGGGGCCGGGGTGAAAAACATCTTCGACAAGCAGTACTTCACCCGCTCCAGCGACAACAACTCGGGGATGTACGTCGGTGCACCACGCACGTTCTTTGTGCAGGCCAGCGTCGGGTTCTGATAGCCCGAGTCGCCTTCATTCGCGGACAAGCCTCGCTCCTAGGGACCACCGAACCTGTAGGAGCGAGGCTTGCCCGCGAAGCTTTCAAACCTTCAACACTTTCCCGCCAATGGCTACCGCCACCAGCAACACCGCCATCAACCCGAAGGCAAAACTCAAGCTGCTGCCATGGGCGATGAAGCCGATCACTGCCGGGCCCGCGAGAATTCCTGCGTAGCCCAATGTGGTAATGGCCGGCACTGCAATGTGCTCAGGCATGACCGTCTGTTTCCCGACCGCGGTGTACAGCACCGGCACGATGTTCGAGCAGCCCGCACCCAATAACGCATACCCGACCAGTGCCGCCTCCCAGGCCGGCGCAAACGTCGCCAATGCCAAACCCGCCGCCGCCATCAGGCCGCCGAACACCATCACCCGCGTCGCGCCCAGGCGCCGGACAATCCGGTCCCCGGTCAGCCGTCCGGCGGTCATGGTCAGCGCAAACGCGGCGTAACCGAGCCCCGCATACGCCGTGTCAATCCCGCGTTCCTGCACCAGGAACACCGCGCTCCAGTCGAGCGCCGCGCCTTCGGCCAGGAACACGATGAAACACATGCCGCCAATAAACAGCACGATGCCATGGGGCACGGCAAAGGCCGGTCCCGAGCTTTCGCTGCCGTAAGGCAACAGGTGCGGCGCGGCTTTGAGCAAGGCCAGCACCAGAACCACGATCACCACCGCCATCGCCCCCAACGGCGACAGACCCAAGCCGAGCAGGGCGCTGACACCCGCCGCGCCGACAATCCCGCCGAGGCTGAACATCCCGTGAAACCCCGACATCATGTTCTTGCCGCTGGCCCGCTCGACGATCACCGCTTGCAGGTTCACCGTCGAGTCCACCGTGCCCAGGCCCGCGCCGAACATGAACAGCGTGGCGATCAATGCCGGTATTGACGACACGGTGGCCAGCAACGGCAACGCCGCGCAAATCAACAACGTCCCCCCGGTTGCCACCCGACGGCAGCCGAAACGCGTGGCGAGCAGGCCAGCTATCGGCATCGCCAGAATCGAGCCCACCCCCAGGCACAACAGCAACAACCCGAGCGTCCCTTCGTCGAGCCCGGCCCGTGCCTTGGCATAAGGCACCAGCGGCGCCCAGGCGGCGATGCCAAGACCGGCAATGAAAAAGGCGATGCGGGTGGACATCTGCTCCAGGCGTCCGGGAACAAATGAGGCTTGGGTATTGAGGCTGGTCATATCGATCCTTGGCAAAAAAACGTCGCACTCCCAAAGGGACAGTGACTGACCCATAGGGTTCGGTCAGCGTCCACAGCGGTTTGCGGTCAGGCAGGGCGACATCCTTGCATAGCCTGACCCTCTGTCGCGAGCGCAGGCCGCGAGTTAATTGCCTGTGCAGGCGACAACGTGTGGATGCTGAAGGTTTGCAGCGGTATTTTCCGACGCACTGGCTGTGGTCACGAACGGTTGTCGATCAACGAGCAATAAAACGTGTCACCGAGACGATCTGCGTTCCTTGCACTTGAATGTGCAAGAGCGCGGCAGGAAGGGAGGGCTCGTCGTCGAAACATTCAACAATGACAGTGCTGGCTGTTGTCGCCTGGATCGAAAGGCGCAGCGAGCGGCGTAACAGGCGTTTGATCGCAGCACTCAGGGGGACGGCTGATTTGCCATTGCGTACTTGCTCACAAAACGCCAGCGCTACCTCGCGCGGTGTGGGGGGAGGCGGCGAAACAATTGCGGCTTCGTCAAACAGTCGATTGAGCTGATCGGCCGCAGCCACCGCTCTCGGGAAACCGGCGAAGGCTGAAACCTGCAGCAATATTCCCGTCAGTTCTGCCGGTGCGAGCCCCGAGGCCAGCCCCGTCTTGAAATGCACACTCAACGGTGGCCCGACCATGCCCGCCGCGACAATCGCAGCAAACGACACCGCTTCACGCAGACGAGGATCCAAGTCAGAACGGTCATGCAAATAACCGTAAACAACACCCACCGCCAGTTCGCCCAGGGCCGGGACCGTTCTGAACAGTGCTTCCAGGCGAGTTGCGCCGTCAGGAACCAGGTCGATGAAGGATTTCCGGCCCTCGCTGTATAGCGTTTCCATGGGAGAGATCGGGTATCGGCTGCTCATGTCGTGCCCTCTTTTCAGACCTGCAACGCCAATCTAGAAGGTGCCTCTTGTCTCGCTCTCGGTGCCGCTGGTGAAGCTGACGTTTGGTCCTGGCTGCCAACGCACGGCGTGCGACGCGTCGTTATTGCGCTCGATGCATTTCCACAGGGTGTCTTGATCCGCCGGCACATCAACCGAACCGTTCCATTGGTTCTGCGAAGGCCTGTGGGCCAATGCCACGGCATGACGAGGATCCCAGGCCCCCAGTTCCAGCGACGAGCCCACGGCATAATCGTCGCGCAGCGTGATGAATTCGGGGTTGAAGGTTTCGAACACGCGCGGGTTGTCGGTCTTTAGATCGGCGTTCCCATCGAGGAAGGTATCGCCCTTATCGCAGGCGCCACAATCATGGCGGCATTCGCTCCGGCCTCTGAGGAACAGCGGTTCATTGCGATTGTTTTCGGCCATGTGGTTGGGTACGACGTCGTAGACCAATTTGACGCCTGCAGTTACTCCGCCGAGTACCAGGGCAATGAGCAGGGACACTAGGGAAGCCCGTTTCATGACCTTCCTCCGAACGTGCATCAGGAGCTTCACTCTGGCCCGGGGGCGAAGGCTTGTCTGCTGTCATAACTGACAGATCTGGCAGACTTGTTCGCAATAAGTGTCGAGGGATTTATAACTGAGTGACTGGAGGAACGCCCGGCTCTTGCTCACACAACGCCCGAACCAGTGGGTCGCGCACCTGCATCAGTTCGAACAGGCCCAGGGCACGTAGCGCCGGCAACGCCTGGAGAATGTCTTGCGTCGCGGCCGTGCGTTGATCCTCGGGTGTCTGGGGATCGATCAGCATCCGGGCATTGATCAGAAAGGCCCCGACCGTGCCTTTGCGCACGACAGTTCTATTGAATTGGCCTTGGTTCAGATCGTCGGGAAGCAGGTCTTCGGCGCGCATGGTTGAGACTCCGGTGAATGAGTGCCCAGACTAATCCGTTGCTCATGGCTAAACTGCGCTATCCGGGTCATTCGATAACGTGAAACTGCCAATGGCTGAACCGCTGATATCTATTGAACAGGCGCAATCCAACGCAGGGCCGCTGGTGATTGCCTCGGTCCTGAACAGTCCCATCGAGCGCGCCAGCACTCCCCACCGGCATGCGCGCGGGCAACTGTTGGGCGCGCGGCGCGGGCTGTTGACGGTGGAGGCGGCAGATCATCACTGGGTGGTGCCGGCGACCCATGCGGTGTGGATTCCACCCGACTGTGTGCATGGCTTGCGCTCCCACGGGCCCTTCCACGGCTGGAGTGTCTACGTGGTCGCGCCGGCCTGTGTCGTATTGCCCGGACAACCCTGCATCATCGCAACTTCAGGTTTGCTTCGTGAGGCCGTCGACCGGGCGGCGACCTGGAGCGAGGGACCGCTGGATCAGCGACAGGAGCGGATCGCTCAATTGATTGTGGATGAGGTCGCCGCGCTGCCCGCCGAGCACTTCGGTCTGCCGCTGCCACTCGACCCGCGTCTGCGGCGGATCAGTCAGGCGCTGGCCGACGACCTCGCCGACAACCGTTCGCTCACCGAGTGGGCGCAATGGGCCGGTTTGTCCGCCCGGACCCTGGCCCGGCGCTTCGTCGATGAAACAGGCTTCAGCTTCAGCCAATGGCGCCAGCGCGCACGCTTGCTGCGAGCGCTGGAGTTACTCGCCGCCGACGTACCGGTGACCACCATCGCCCTGGAACTGGGCTACGACAATGTCAGCGCGTTCATTGCGATGTTCCGGCGAACGTTTGGCGTGACGCCGGGGCGGTATTTCATCGCAGGCCGTTGACGCCTACAGTACGGGCTCTTTTCAAGCTGACTTTCAGGACCGATCCATGACGCCGTTCTACGATGCTCGAGGCAATATCTACGCGGTGGTGACGCCCGACGAGGTGCGCGGTCGCGGTATCGATTTGCCGGACCAGGCTCGTGACGCCGCGCAGATCCGCGAGCACTGGGTATTGGCCGCTATCGAGGCATTTTGCAGTTGGGCGCCCGGTTCACAGCCATCGGGCAGCAAAGACCATCGCTGCGACGGGCTGTTGGTGGGGCCGTTTCAATCCTCGCCACCCTTTGATCTGTTGATCGTCAATACCGACGGCACCCTGGCCGAGCGCAGTGGCAATGGGCTGACGATTTTTTCCCAGGCGCTCAGTGAGCAAGGATTGATGCCCGAGGAGCAGGCGTGCCTGCTGCGGGTTCATCACGACAAGCGCGATGCGGTTTCACCGGTGGAAACCACTGTGGACGCCGCTGAGGTCGACGGTGTGCAAGGGTTCTGGCTGGATTTGGGCAAGCCTTCGTTCGGGCCGCAAGCGGTGGGTGCGCGCGAGGCTGAACGCGTGACGCTGAACGAGCGCGAAGTCAGCCATGTGCAGCCGTTGTCGGCGCTTGATCCTGCCTGGAACCGCAGCCAGTTTGTGCGCATCGGCAATCCCCATTGCGTGACGCTGCTGACGAATGCCGACGCGTTGCCCAGCAATGAGCAGATGCGAGAATCGCCCTTGGCTCAAGGCTTGATGCGTATCGCCTATGCCGCGCCGACCGGGGCTGGGCATCCGTGTCCGGCGGGGGTGAATTTGCAATGGGCGATACTTGAGTCAGAGGGGAGAGTGGTGGCGCGGGTGTTTGAGCGCGGGGAAGGGCCGACGGCGTCGTCAGGCACCAGCGCCAGTGCGGTGGCGTGTGCGGCGTGGCGGGTGGGTTGGGTGGCGGCGGGTGAGGTGAAAGTCGTCATGCCGGGCGGCACGGCGCCGGTTTTGTTGGAAGAGTCGGAGGGGAAATTGAGTCGGGTCAGGCTGTTTGGCACGGCGCGGTTGATGGGTTGATTATTAGATAGCCATCGCGAGCAGGCTCACTCCCACAGGGGTTTTGTGATCGGCTCGCCCCCCCCTGTGGGAGCGAGCCTGCTCGCGAAGAGGCCCGCCCAGTCAGCGAAATTTCAGAGCTGACCCGCCCATTCCACCACCGGCATCGTCCGCTTCATCAACACCTTGCCATCGCGTACCGAATACAACGGCAACCCCTGGCTGCGAATCACCTCGTAGTCGCTGTCCGCCGACAGAATTAGCAAGTTCGCCGGGCGCCCGGCTTCCAGCCCATAACGGTCCCCAAGGTTCATGGCCTTGGCGCTGTTGTCGGTGACCAGGTCCAGCGCACTTTGCAGGTTGCGATACCCCAGCATGTGGCAGATATGCAGCCCCGCTTCCAGCACCCGCAGAATGTTGCCGTTGCCCAGCGGATACCACGGGTCAACGATCGAATCCTGGCCGAAGCACACGTTCATCCCCGCTTCCAGCAACTCATTGACCCGGGTCACGCCGCGGCGTTTCGGAAAGGTGTCGAAGCGCCCTTGCAGGTGAATGCTTTCGGTGGGGCAGGAGACGAAACTGATCCCCGAATGCCCGAGCAGACGGAAGAGTTTGGCGCAGTACGCGTTGTCGTAAGAGCCCATGGCCGTGGTGTGGCTGGCGGTCACCCGCGAACCCATGCCACGGCTGCGGGCTTCTTCGGCCAGCACTTCCAGAAAGCGTGAATGCGGGTCGTCGGTTTCGTCGCAATGCACGTCCACCAGGCAGCCGGTGCGCTCGGCGAGGTCCATCAGAAACTTCACTGAGCTGACGCCCTGATCGCGGGTGTATTCGAAATGCGGAATGCCCCCCACCACATCGGCGCCCATACGGATCGCTTCTTCCATCAGCTCCCGGCCGTTGCGGTAGGACTCGATGCCTTCCTGCGGGAACGCGACGATTTGCAGGTCGATCAGGTGCCGGCTTTCCTCGCGCACTTCAAGCATTGCCTTGAGCGCGGTCAGTTGCGGGTCGGTGACATCGACGTGAGTGCGCACATGCTGGATGCCGTGGGCGGCGAGGGTCTGGATGGTTTTCTTGGCGCGGGCCTTGGTGTCTTCCTCGGTGATGGTCACCTTGCGTTCGCCCCAGCACTCGATGCCCTCGAACAGCGTGCCACTCATGTTCCAGCGTGGCTCGCCAGCGGTGAGGGTGGCGTCGAGGTGAATGTGCGGCTCGACAAAGGGCGGCACCACCAGGTTGCCGCCAGCGTCGAGGTCGTCGGGCCCCAGGGTGGGGGCTTCGGTCTGACGGGCGATGGTGCGGATCAGGCCGTTTTCCAAGTGCAACTCATGCAGGCCTTCTTGGTTGCGCAGGCGGGCGTTGATGATGTGCATCAGGCGAATCCTTTTATAGATCTTGTAAGGGAGCTTCAGCGGCACGGGCACCCAGTACGCTGGTCAATAGCACATACGTTAGCGCGGCAGCGGCAATCCCTACCAGTGGCGCGATCCAGGGCGAGCTGAATGCGGCGACGGTGCCGACGGCATAGGCGGTCAAACCGGGCCAGTTGAACGCCGGTAATCGAGCATCGGCCAGACGAGGATATTGACCACGATAGCGGTAGAAGAAATCCGCCATGATCACGCCGCCTATCGGCGGAATCACCGTGCCCAGCAGGATCAGATACGGCACAAGCATGTCGTACATGCCCAGCAGCGCGAGCAAGGTGCCGATCACCGCGCCGGCCAGGGTCACGGTTTTGCGGCGGCCGGTGCGCAACAGGTTGCAGCCGGCGACGGCGAAGTTGTAGATGGTGTTGTCCTGGGTGCTCCAGATGTTGAGCAGCAACATGGCCATCGCGGCCATGGCGAAACCTTGCAACAGCAGCACTTCGACCACGTCCGGTTGCTGGTAGACGATGGCCCCGTAGGCCCCGATCAACACCATCAGGCCGTTGCCGATAAAGAAGCCGATCAGGCTCGCCAGCACGGCGACCCGGGCGGAACGGGAGAAGCGCGTCCAGTTGGTCGCCTGGGTGGCGCCGCTGACAAAGGTGCCAAAGACCAAAGTAATCGCGGTCGACCAGTCAAGCGTTCCCGTCGGAACCACCGCGAGCAGCCCATCGAGCCCGCCGACCTTCACTGTGGCGACCCACATCGACAGCATCAGCAGCAACATCATGGCGGGCACCGCAATGTACGAAAGGATTTCCAGCCCGCGATAACCGACATACGCGGTGGCGCAAAATGCCAGGCCGAACAGCACCATCAGGCCCAGAACGGTGCCCTCGCTCAGTTCGAAATACTTGCCCAGCACCACGGCGGCCGTGGCCGTGCCCCAGGCGTACCAGCCGATCTGGGTGAAGCCGAGGATCAAGTCGCTGAGCTTGCTGCCGACCTCGCCGAAGCAAAAACGCCCCATCAGCACCGAATTCAGGCCGCTCTTGAAGGCGATGTAACCCAGGCTTGCGGCGTAGATGCCCAGCAGCAGATTGCCGACGATAATCACCGCCATCATCTCGCCAAAACTGAACGCCACGCCAAGCTTGCCGCCGGCGAACATGGTGGCGGTGAAGAAGGTGAATCCCAGCAGCACCATGGCGGTGGAGGCGAGGCCTTTGCGGGCATGCATCGGTACTTCGCTGAGAGGGTAGTCGTTGCCCGGATCTTTTTGCGTCATGTGGCGTTCCTTGCTGAATGGGTGACGCGGGAGGGGTTGCAGTGGTCGTGCCAATGGCTGGATATGCAGTTACTTATAGTCGAGGCGGAGAGTTTGGCGCGGGAGGGGCACAAATGCGGTGCACCTGAAGGAATATAGAGCCCATGTGGGAGCGAGCCTGCTCGCGAATGCGGTGTGTCAGGCAATGTAGATGTCGACTGATACACCGCATTCGCGAGCAGGCTCGCTCCCACAGGGATTCGGTTTCTTCAGGAGGGCTGGATTAAGGGCAGGAACCGCAGTAAAGCCGCGACGATGGCCTCGGGCGCATCCTCCTGAACCAGGTGCCCGGCATTGGGAACCGCATGAAATTGCGACCCGGCGATCATCTGATGCAGTGCCCGTCCACGCTCGATGGGAATCCACTGATCCTCCTCGCCCCACAGAATCTGCACCGGGCAACGCACCGTTGGGTACAACACCTCAGCCTCGCGGGTGTAACGCTCGTCCATCTGCGCAATCTGCCGATAGAACGCCGCTTGCCCGGGATCGCCCAGCCACGGTTGTACATACGGGTCGAGCTCTTCATCGGGGATGTCGCGCTTGATCGCCCCGCGAATATATGCCGGCACAATCGCCTGTTGAATGTAATCGGGCAGTCCGCTGAACGCCGCTTCATGCTGGCGTACATGCTGCACGAACGGCGAACCCCAGGGCGTCAACGCCACCGGATCAATCAATGTCAGGCTGCGGTAATCCTTGCCGTTGAGCAGGTGCGCGCGCAGCGCGGTGGCACCGCCGAAGTCGTGGGCGACCACGTCCGGCCGCGCCAGGCCCCAGTGATCGAGCAAGCTCGCCAACAGGTCGTTCTGCACCCCCAGCGATACGTCGCCGGTGATTTTCTCGGATTGCCCATAACCCAGCAGGTCGAAGTAATGCACCCGGTGGGTGGTGATGAAATGTGGAGCGATGCGGTGCCACACGTAAGACGAAAAGGGCGTGCCGTGCACAAACACCAGTGGCGGGCCGTCGCCGCGTACGGCGTAGCGAACGGAATGCCCGTTGAAGCGATAGGTCTGAGCCAGCGGCCAGTCAGTCCTCATGGGGATGTCCTCTTGGCATGTTCGAGCCAAAAAGCATAGGCATAAAAAAACAGCCAATGAAGGCTGTTTTTTGTATCACTGACGAAACGCATTGCTCCTTGTGGGAGCGAGCCTGCTCGCGATAGCGTCGGCACACATGGCATCAATGTGACTGACAGGGCGCTATCGCGAGCAGGCTCGCTCCCACAGGGGAATTGTGTTGTCTTTTAGAGCGGGTTACTCGCCGTGATAGATGCAGCCGCTGGTGCACGTCTCGTGGATACGGATCGCGCTGAGTTCCGGCAGCAGGGGCTTGAGTTCCTTCCAGATGAACTTGGCCAGCACTTCGCTGGTCGGGTTTTCCAGGCCGGGAATATCGTTCAGGTAGTTGTGGTCGAGGCGCTCGTACAACGGCTTGAAAATCGCCTTGATTTCCGAGAAGTCGCGGATCCAGCCGGTGTGCGGATCGAGGTCGCCGCTCAAGTGGATCGCCACTTTGAACGAGTGACCGTGCAAACGGCCGCATTTGTGGCCTTCCGGTACGTGAGGCAGGCGGTGGGCGGATTCGAACGTAAACTCTTTGAAGATTTCCACAGTGATTTCAGCTCTGTCAGGTGGCGATCGCCGCGGCGATGTGGGCAGGCGGCGAGTTTACCAGAGCGCCAGGCAAAACACTGACTAAAGGGTCAGCAAGCGCTCGCCGAGGCGACCATTGGCGGCCAGTTCGAGAAACTCGTCACCCAGGCGACGGCTTTCGTCCATCGTCGCACGCCAGTATTTCTGCCGGCTCGGGGCATCGCCCATGAAGCGCTTGAAGTCGTTGCGGTCCGGCAGTTTGCCGTAGGGCAGGCGCGCCAGGTAGTCCTTCGATGGCGCCAGCAGCAGGACATCCTGCAACCGCGCCGGGCAGGCTCGGCGCCACGGCAGGGTCTTGTCGAACCAGCCGGGAATGACCCGGTCGGTGAAATGCGGATAGAGCACGATGTCGTTGCCGCTGTAGGGCAGGTCGAGGTGATAGTCGAGCAGGCCGCCATCGCGAAACGTCCCCGCGCCTGCGCCCGGCAGGTCACGCACGCCTTCCATCACCATCGGGATCGAGCCCGACGCAAGCAGCGCCTGACGCAGGTTACCGGCATTCAGCGCGACGAAGCGTGACGGGAAATCGTTGAGTGCATGGACCGGCGGCGCCAGGCGCGGGTCGTGGATGATCAGCCGTTCGAAATGCCGCGACAGCCGTGCGCGCCCCCGCAGGTTGTCGGCGATCACCGACGACAGGCCCAGCCCGAGACGGCCGCGATGATCGTCCGCGAGCAAGCCGTGGCTTTTGACCACCATGATGTTCAGGCGGTAGTGGGCGTTGTCCAGAATCGACGCATCGCGACCGTCGAGCAGTTCATCGAGCATGCGCCGGGAGCTCTGGCTGATCTGCGCCATGGTCACGCCCTTGTCGAAGTTCTGCTCGGTGTAGAGGTGACCGAGGCGCCGGATGCCTTCGGCGGCGTCCGGCAGACAGGCGCTGGCGAAGCGCCAGGAGCCCACCGACGCTCCGATCAACGCACGCTCGCGCGGTGCGGCCGGCAGCCATTCGCCAAACAACGCCAGGTCCAGACCTTGAATCCCCAACGCTTTCGGCCCCCCGGCGGCCCCCGGCAACGTGCCGACATCGGCGGCGCTCAAACCGTTTTCACGGATGCGTGCCAAGGCCCGCGGGCCGGCCTTGAGGGTCAGGGAAGGGAACTTGATGTGGATGGCGGTCATACCGGTCTCGATGTCGGGCAAGCGGGGGATTATAAACAGCTCAGGCAACGCCACCAATCCACACTGTGGGCGTGAGCCTGCTCCGATTGCGGTCTGTCAGGCATTAAAGATGTCGACTGACATGACGCTATCGCGAGCAGGCTCGCGCCCACAGGGTCGGTGTTCGCCCAGGATTTATGGGTTGCTCCAATGATGGCAATTCAGTTTCAGTTAAGTTCAGCCCGCTAAGGTGCTCCTCGTAGGCAACACATAAAAAATACGGAGACACCCATGAAAACCCTGACTGCCCTGTTCACCGCGTCCATCCTTACCCTGACCGCCAGCCTCGCCCACGCCCGTGATTTAGGCCCCGATGAAGCCCTGCGATTGCGCGACGCTGGTACCATTGTGTCTTTCGAGAAGCTCAACGCCACCGCTCTGGCCAAACATCCCGGTGCCAAAATCACCGAAACCGAGCTGGAAGAAGAGTACGGCAAGTACATCTACCAGGTTGAGCTGCGCGACCCACAGGGCATTGAGTGGGATCTGGAATTAGACGCTGTCAGCGGCCAGGTTCTCAAGGATCATCAGGATACGTAATGAAGGTGTGTTCATTTTCACGCATGGCGTTGGTGCTGCTGGCGTTCTGCTCGGTCGTCATGGCCCGCGACCTCGATCAGGACGAAGCCCTGCGCTTGCGCCAGCAAGGCGTGATCCTGCCGCTTGAGCAATTGTTAAAACAGGCGTTGGACCGCTACCCCGGCTCCAAACTGCTGGAAGCCGAGCTTGAAGAAAAACACGACGTCTACATTTACGAAGTCGAGTTGCTGACCACCGAAGGGGTGGTTCGTGAACTGGACCTCGACGCCACCACTGGCCAGTTACTGAAAGACAAGGAAGATTGATCGATGCGTTTGCTTCTGGTGGAAGACCACGTGCCGCTGGCCGACGAATTGATGGCCGGCCTCAACCGGCAGGGGTATGCCGTGGACTGGCTGGCCGATGGCCGAGACGCGGTGTATCAGGGCAGCAGCGAGCCGTATGACCTGATCATCCTCGACCTGGGCCTGCCGGGTTTGCCGGGGCTTGAGGTGCTGGCGCAATGGCGGGCCGGTGGTCTGGTCACGCCGGTGCTGATCCTCACGGCACGCGGTTCCTGGGCCGAGCGCATCGAAGGCCTCAAGGCCGGTGCCGACGATTACCTGACCAAACCGTTCCACCCCGAAGAGCTGCACCTGCGGGTCCAGGCGTTATTGCGGCGCTCCCACGGTCAGGCCAACCAGCCGACGCTCAAATCGGCGGGGCTGCACCTGGATGAAGGTCGCCAGTGCGTCACGCGTGACGGTGCCGATATCCAGCTGACGGCCTCCGAGTTTCGCCTGCTGCGTTATTTCATGCTGCACCCCGAGCAGATCCTTTCCAAAAGCCACCTCGCCGAACACCTCTACGACGGTGAAACCGAGCGCGATTCCAACGTGCTCGAAGTCCACGTCAACCATCTGCGGCGCAAGCTTGGGAAAAGTGTGATCGAAACCCGTCGCGGCCAGGGTTACCTGTTCGGCGGACAAGCCCAGTGAGGTCGATTCAGCGCCGCTTGAGTCTGGGGCTGATCAGCGTGATGGTGGTCGTCGGCCTGGTGCTGGCGCAAACCAGCCTGTGGTTGTTCGAAAAGGGGCTGCAGCGCTACCTCGAAGACGGTTTGCGCAACGACAGTGAAAACCTGCTGGTGGCGCTGGTGCGCGGGCCGGCGGGGTTGCAACTGGATGAGCGGCACCTGTCGCCGGCCTATCAACGGCCGTTTTCCGGGCACTACTTCCGTATCGATTTCGCCGACAAGCATTGGCGTTCCCGCTCGTTGTGGGATCAGGAACTGCCGCCACTCGACCATCCCGGCCTGCACAGCAACCTGCAACTGGGGCCGGAAGGTCAGCAATTGCTGGTGCTGCGTTCGGACTATCGCCGGCTCGGGCAATCGATTTCGATCAGTGTGGCGCAGGACTACACGCCCGTGCGCGAGAGTTTTCGGCGCATGCAACAAGTCGGCCTGGGCCTCGGGCTGGCGGGGTTGCTGCTGATTCTGCTGCTGCAACGGATCACCGTGCGCCGCGCCTTGCGCCCACTGGAAAAGGCCCGCGAGCAAATCGCCCAGTTGCAGCAGGGCCAGCGCTCGCAACTCGATGACCAGGTGCCGGTGGAACTGGAGCCGCTGGTGGCGCAGATCAACCATTTGCTGGCCCACACCGAAGACAGCCTTAAACGTTCACGCAATGCCCTGGGCAACCTTGGGCATGCGTTGAAAACGCCGTTGGCGGTGTTGCTGAGCGTAGCTTCCAGCGAGAAGCTCGACGCTTATCCCGAACTGCGCAAACTCCTCAAGGCACAACTGGAACAGGTCCAGCAGCGGCTCAGTCGCGAACTCAATCGCGCCCGCTTGTCCGGCGATGCGCTGCCGGGAGCGCTGTTTGATTGCGATGGGGAACTGCCGGGGTTGTTGGCGACGTTGAACATGATTCACGGCGAACACCTGAACCTGAGCTACCGCGCACCAACCGGTTTGCAGCTGCCGTGGGATCGCGAGGATTTGCTCGAACTGCTAGGCAATCTCTTGGATAACGCCTGCAAATGGGCGGATGCCGAGGTTCGGTTGAGCGTGGTCGAGACGGCGCAAGGGTTTGAATTAAGCGTGGAAGATGATGGGCCGGGGATTCCCGAGGCGCAGCGCGATCAGGTGCTGAACCGGGGGACACGGCTGGATGAACAGACGGATGGGCATGGGTTGGGGCTTGGGATTGTGCGCGACATCGTCGACACGTGGGGCGCGGTGATGCGGTTGGAGGAAAGCGAGTGGGGCGGCCTGAAAGTGCTGATCAAACTCCCCAAACGCTGAGTATCCCTGTAGGAGCGAGCTTGCTCGCGAAAGCGGTGTGTCAGTCGACATCTCTGTTGGCTGACAAACCGCTATCGCGAGCAGGCTCGCTCCCACATCTTGATCTTCAGTGGACGCGATAACGGCGTTAAACGCGAAACTGGTCCATCAGACTCTGCTGCTGATTCGCCAGGCTATTGAGTGACTGGCTCACCCGCGCCGATTCATTCGCCTGTCCCGACAGCGACTCCGTCACATCGCGAATCGTCGCCACGTTGCTGTTGATCTCCTCGGCCACCGCGCTCTGCTCTTCGGCCGCAGACGCAATCTGCAGGTTCATGTCGCTGATCACCGTCACCGCCTCGCCGATCTGGCGCAGCGCTGTCACCGCTTGGCCCACTTGCTCGACGCTGCCTTGCGCCTGGCGATGGCTGTTGTTCATCGAGCCAACCACGTCCTGCGTGCCGCACTGCAATTGCTCGATCACGACGCGGGTTTCTTCAACCGACTCCTGGGTGCGTCGCGCCAGGTTGCGCACTTCATCGGCGACCACCGCAAAACCTCGTCCGGCCTCACCGGCGCGGGCCGCTTCGATCGCGGCGTTGAGGGCCAGCAGATTGGTCTGTTCGGCAATGGCGCGGATCACTTCCAGCACCGAACCGATTTTCTCGCTGTTGGCCGCCAGGCCTTCCACTTGCACCATGGCCGCGCTCATGTCGGCGGCGAGGTTGCCGATGCTGGTGGTGGTCTGGTCGATGACGGTCAGGCCGCGGCGAGTCGCTTGGTCGGCATCCTTCGCGGCCTGGGCGGCTTGCGCGGCACTGCGGGCGACGTCCTGGGCGGTGGCGCTCATTTCGTGGGAGGCGGTGGCGACCTGATCGACCTGACGGTATTGCTGCTCCATGCCGGCGCTGGTCTGCGTGGCGATGGCGGAGGATTGATCCGCGGTGCTGCGGGCGTCCTGCACCGAGCGTTTCACTTCGGCGATGATCGGTTGCAGCTTGTCGAGGAAGCGGTTGAACCAGCCAGCCAACTGGCCCAGTTCGTCCTGCTTGTCGTAAGCCAGGCGTCGGGTCAGGTCGCCTTCGCCGCTGGCGATGTCTTCGAGCATGTGCGCCACGCCGAGGATCGGTCTGGTCACGCTGCGCGCCATCAGCCACACCAACAGCAAGCCAATCAGCGCGGCCAGTACACCGAGGCCGAGCTCAATCAGGGTGCCGCTGCGGTTGCTGTCATCGAGTTGGTTTTTCAGGGTTTCGGCGGGGCCGACCAGGACTTTTTCCGGCACGTCGAGCAACACGCCCCAGGATTTCCCGCCGGGAATCGGCTGGAACGGCGACAGCACTTTCAGTTGCTGGTTGCTGTGCAGGCTTTCGGTGGTGCTGCTGGCCGCGAGCATGCGAATCAGCTCGGTGCCGTCGGACGTGTCCACGGTGTCCAGGTGCTGGCTGAGCTTGCTGGCGTCCGCGCTGTAACCGGCGAGCAAGCCGACCGGGCTGATGATGCTGACGCGGGTCTGGCCGTCGTAGAGCTTTTTGCTCGCGCCCTGACTCATGGCCTGCAAGCTGTTGAGGTTGATGTCCACCGACAGCGAAGCGATGACTTTGCCGTTGACCATCAGCGGGAACACGATGCTGGTCATCAGCACCTGCTGGCCGTCGATCACATAGAAATACGGTTCGATCACGCACGGCTTGAGCGTTGTGCGCGGGCAGGTGAACCAGGCGTTGGCCGGCTCGCCGCTGGGACCGGCCTTGGTGTCGGCCATGTCGCTTTCCGGCAGCGCCATGGAGGTCACTTTGCCAGGCACAGGTTGCGACCAATACAGGGCAAAACGGCCCTTGTCGTTGCTGCCCAGCTCAGGCTGGCCAGCGAACAGATCGTCCTTGCCGTCCAGCGCGTTGGCTTCGAATACCAGGGACAGGCCGAGCAAATCCGGGTTGGCTTGCAGCGCCGACTTGACCTGGCGGGTCAGGTCTTCACGCAGGTCGAAGGCGTCCAGAAAACGCTTTTCCGCCTGGTCGCGCAGGAACAGCACCTGGCGCGAAAAGCCGTGGCCGTATTGATAGGCGTCCATGAACTGCTGACGAATCACCAGCGCCTGGTTTTCACCCTGGGATTCGATCCGGGCCTGAGCGGCTTCGGTGAGCATCTCCATGCTCGAGGCTTTCACCATCTCGGAGCTGTGCTCCATGCGATACAGCGAAAGACCCACCAGCAGGGTCACGATGCCGGCCAGGCAAAGCCCGGCCAGCAGGGTGATTTTCCATTGGATGGAAAGTTGTCTGAGCGACATGGAGAGACGTCCTTATTCGATATTTATCTGAGACTTTGCACTGTAACGGCCACGCTTCACCTTTCTTTATGCCGGCATCCGAATAAGGCTCGCCGCTGATTTTGTGGCGAGAACGCTTGCCTGGGGCGAGGGAGCTTGCTCCCGTTGGGTTGCGAAGCGACCCCTGGCATTCCGTCAGCCACTACGCATCGGCAGGTTTTACGCCTGCTGCGCAGTCGAACGGGAGCAAGCTCCCTCGCCACAGGTATTTCGTGGCCCGTTACATACAGGTCGGCCCATGCGCTTTGACACCGGGCCGACTCTGCGGCACAGTGCGCGCCCTCTAATAAAACCCATTCCTTGATCTGCTGGCGGCGCTTCGCAGACTGCCGGCTGAGCTCATTTCGCTTGCCCTGAGGTATCGATGATTAATGCTGTAATTGCCGCGGTCGGCGTCATGCTGGTCCTTAGCCTGTCCCGCGTGCACGTAGTGATCGCGCTGATTGTCGGCGCCCTGGTGGGGGGGCTGACCGGTGGCCTGGGCATCGATGCCACCCTGAAAGCCTTTAATAGTGGCCTCGGCGGCGGGGCGACGGTGGCGTTGTCCTACGCTTTGCTCGGTGCGTTCGCCGTGGCGATTGCCAAGTCCGGCCTGGCCCATGCCCTGGCGGACAAGGCCCTGCTGATGGTGGATCGCCAACACGCCAGCGGTGGCGGCCAGGTCAAGTGGCTGCTGATCGGCTTGCTGTGGGTGGTGGCCATCGCTTCGCAGAACATTCTGCCGATACATATCGCCTTTATTCCGCTGCTGGTGCCGCCGCTTCTATATGTGCTGACCAAGTTGCAACTGGATCGCCGCTTGATCGCCTGCGTCATGACCTTCGGCCTGATCACGCCGTACATGTTCCTGCCGGTCGGCTTCGGCAACATCTTTCTGAATGAAATCCTGCTGGCCAACGTTGCGCGCAGCGGCGTCGATATCAGCGGCATCAACGTCACCCATGCCATGGGCATTCCGGCGTTGGGCATGGTCGTCGGCCTCGCGGTGGCGTTTATCAGCTATCGCAAGAAGCGCGTCTACGACCTGGAAAAGATCGAGAAAGTCGAGCAAGTCGCGGTGGAGTACAACCCGCTGAGCCTGATCGTCGCCGGTGTGGCCATCGCGGCGGCGTTCATCATTCAGCTGCTGCTGGACTCGATGATCATTGGTGCGCTGGCGGGTTTCCTGATCTTTTCGGTGTCGGGCATTGTGAAGTGGCGCGACACTGACGACCTGTTCACCGAAGGCATGAAAATGATGGCGATGATCGGTTTCATCATGATCGCCGCCTCGGGTTTCGCCGAAGTGATGAAAGCCACCGGTCAGGTGCAGACGCTGGTGCAAACGTCGGCGTCGTGGATCGGGCACAGCAAAGGCGTCGGCGCGCTGTTGATGTTGCTGGTCGGCCTGCTGGTGACCATGGGCATCGGCTCGTCGTTTTCCACCGTGCCGATCCTGGCGGCGATTTTCGTGCCGTTGTGCGTGCAGTTGGGTTTCAGCCCGATCGCGATCGTGTGCATCGTCGGCACGGCCGGTGCGTTGGGTGACGCCGGTTCGCCGGCCTCGGACTCGACGCTGGGCCCGACCTCCGGTCTGAACATTGATGGCCAGCATCACCACATCTGGGACACCGTGGTCCCGACCTTCCTGCATTACAACCTGCCGCTGCTGGCGTTCGGCTGGGTGGCCGCGATGGTCCTCTGATTTCACTTCCGTAGGAGCCAGCGGTGCGGCGCCCCTACTTGCCGCACCGCTGGCTCCTACAGTTTTTCGTTGGCGTGCCGTTAAAGCCTTTAACCACGCCAACAAAATCAAAAGAGTGAACCGTCATGCGCATGAGCCTGAAGGCTAAAGTCCTGTCCCTTGCTGTCCTCCCGGTGTTGCTCTTTGCGCTAGTCATCAGCCTGACCACGCTGTTCATTCTGCAGGAGCAGGCCAGCAAGGAAGTCGAGGAAACCCGCCAGCGCCTGCTCAGCGATGCCAAGGCCACCCTGCAAAGTTACGTGGCCGTGGCCATGACCACGATCAAACCGCTTTACGACGCGGCCACCCCTGGCGATGACGCGGCGCGGGCGCAGGTGATCAAGCTGTTGTCGAGCATCACCTACGGCAAGGATGGCTACTTCTTCGGCTACGACTCCAACACCGTGCGCCTGTTCAAGGCCAACAGCCCGGAAGGCGTGGGCCAGAGCTTCAAGGACAACCGCGACCCGAACGGCGTCTACGTCAACCGCGACCTTGTCAAAGTCGCCAAAGACGGCACCCACTACCTGCAATACAGCTCGCCACTGCCCGGCAACACTCAAGTGCTGGTGCCGAAACTGGGCTACACCGAATACCTGCCGAAGTGGGACATGGCGGTCGGTACGTCGGTGAACCTTGATGGTATCGAGGCGCAAGTCGCGCTGGTCCAGGCCAAGGTGCAGGAGCGGATGGAAGGCGTGGTGCTGACCATCGTCGGTATCGCCGTGGTGATGCTGCTGGTGATCGCGGCAGCCGGGATGCTGCTGGCCAATACCATTCTGCGTCCGCTGAACCTGATGAAAGCCAACCTCGATGACATCGCGGCGGGCGAGGGCGACCTGACCCGTCGTCTGACCATCACCAGCCAGGACGAACTCGGCGAACTGGCCGGCTCGTTCAATCGCTTTGTCGACAAGATCCACGGCCTGGTGCGTCAGATCACCGAAATGACGTCGCAACTGACCGGCCTGGTGAATCAGGTCTCCGACCAGGCCCAGCGCTCGGATCAGGCTATGGAGCGTCAGCGCCACGAGACCGATCAGGTCGCCACGGCGATCAACGAAATGTCGGCGGCGGCTCAGGAAGTGGCGAAAAGCGCACAAAACGCGGCGGTAGCGGCCCAACAAACCGACGAAGAAGGCCAGGCCGCCAAGCGTGTGGTGGCCGGCAGCATCGTCAAGATTCATGCGTTGGTGAACGACATCCGCAGCAGTGGCGTGTCCCTCGACAGCCTGCAAAAAGACGTTTCGTCGATTGTCAGCGTGCTGGGGGTGATTCGTTCGATTGCCGAACAGACCAACTTGCTGGCACTGAACGCTGCCATTGAAGCCGCGCGTGCCGGTGAAGCCGGTCGTGGTTTTGCGGTGGTGGCCGACGAAGTGCGGGCGCTGGCCAGCCGCACGCAGATCAGCACCCAGGAAATCCAGGGCATGATCGACCGCTTGCAGGCCGGGACCCAATCGGCGGTGGAAGCGATGCGTCGTTCCAGCGAAGCGGGCGATGGCACCTCGGCCCAGGCCAATGAAGCCGGCGCATCGCTGGACACCATGGCCCAGCTGATCGGCACCATCAATTCGATGAACGCGCAAATCGCCAGCGCGGCTGAAGAGCAGACCGCCGTGGCCGAAGAGATCAACCGCAGCGTGCATCAGATCGCCGTGGCGGTGGACAGCGTCGCCGACGAAACCCAACTCGGTGCCCAGACCTCACGCAGCCTCGCCGACCTCGGCCAGCGCCTGGGCAAACTGGTCGGCCAGTTCCGGATCTGACAAGCGACGCGAGCCTGCTCGCGATAGCGGTCTGTCAGCCAATATTAATGTTGGATGTGCCGGCCCCATCGCGAGCCGGCTCGCTCCCACAGGGTTTGTTTGGTGTCAGGGTCTGTCCCAGTAGGGCACCGTTCCGAAGCACTCCACGAAGAAATCAATCACCGTGCGCACCTTCACCGACAACCGTCGGCTACCTGGCCACAGCACCGCAATCTGCTGCGGTTCGAGGCTGTTGGACACCTGATATTCCCCCAGCACCGGCACCAGCGTGCCGTTGCGCACCGCCTCGCCGATCAGCCACGACGGAAACATCACCAACCCCAGGCCTTGTTCGGCGGCTTGCGTGAGCGTGTCGGCGTGGTTGCCGGTGATCGGGCCTTTGACGGAGTAGGGCGTCCAGTCCTGCGCGTCCTTGCGGAAAAACCAGCGTTGCTGCCCGGCCACGCCCTTGTAGGCCAGGCACTGATGCGCTGCCAATTCTTCGGGATGGTGCGGCGTGCCATGGCGTTTGAGGTAGGCCGGGCTGGCGGCCACTTGAAAGCGATGGGGCGCCAGGATCCGCGCCTGCATGCTCGAATCGTGCAGCGGGCCAATGCGAAACAGCAAATCGGCGCCTTCCTGCAACGGGTCGACGTAGCTGTCGGTTTGCTGGATATCCAGTTGCAGTTTCGGATAGCGCTCGCACAACAGCCCCAGCCACGGCGTCAGATGCCGTTGCCCGAAGACCACCGGCGCATTGATCCGCACCAGCCCGCTGGGTTCGCTTTGCTGCTCCTGCAAGGCCTGTTCGGCTTCCTCCAGTTGCACCAGCACCAGCCGCGCGTGATGACCGAGCATGCGGCCGGCTTCGGTGGGCGTGACGGCGCGCGTGTGGCGGTAGAGCAATTGCTGGTTCAAGGCTTGTTCCATCAACTGGATCTGTCGGGAAATCGACGAGGGTGCCAGGCCCTCGCGGCGGGCGACTTCGGAGAAGCTGCCATGGTCGAGCACCGCGACAAACAGCCGAAGCGCCTTGAATCCAAGCTCGTTGAGGCCATGCATGGTCGATCCTGCTGTGCGAGTTGCGCAAAAGTGTTGTCGGGATGCTCCCATTTATCGCAAAGGATCGCCAGCCGATAATGCCTGCCACAACAGCCCCCTGGCAGGAGCGAAGGTTGCTCGCGAAGGCGGCGTGTCAGACGCCGGAAATGTCGACTGATATGACGCCTTCGCGAGCAAGCTTCGCTCCTACCGGGGCCGTATTCATCTGACGAGCAGGTTTTCCTTATGCAATCCTCTTCAATCGACATCGCTTCAGTGCCAGCGGCCAAACCAGGGCTGCGGCTGTTGCTGCTGCCTCTGGTGATCCTCGCCGGCATGGGCCTTTCCGTGGAGGCCGGTCTGCTCGGGCCGCTCGGGGTTCAGGTCGGGCATTTATGGGCGACGTTGAGCATCTTCGGCGTCGGCTCGGCGATTCTGTTTCTGCTGTTGTTGTTCAGCGGCAAGCAACAAGGTCCGGCGTTGAACACCTTGCCGCGCTGGCAGTTGATCGGCGGCTTCCTCGGGCCGATCTACGTGGTGGTGCTGACCCTGGCCACGCCGCACATCGGGATCGCGATGACGATGATCGCGATCCTCTCCGGGCAGGTCGGCAAAAGCGTGTTGATCGACCACTTCGGATGGTTCGGCGCCACCCGCAAAAAGGTCAACGGAGAGCGTTGGCTAGCGTTGCTGCTGATTGTCGCGGCACTTGTTCTGATTGCTCGGGGTTGATGATGAATCTGATTATTTTGTTGGCCGTGGTGGTGGCCGCCGGCGCGGTGTTGAGTATCCAGGCGGCGATCAACGGGCGTCTGGGGGAAACCGTCGGCGTGTTGCGCAGCAGTTTGCTGACCTTCGCAGTGGGCGCGGTGGTCACCGGGTTGCTGATCCTGTTTTTTGAACCGGCCCATGCCGTGAGCCTGCTGGACGTGCCGAAATGGCAACTCAGCGGTGCCTTGTTCGGCGTCGTCTACATGATGGTCATGGTCGGCGCGGTGCCGCGGGTCGGCACGGCGGTGGCAACCGTGGCGGTGATCGTCGGGCAGTTGGGCATGGGGATGTTGATCGATAACTTCGGCTGGCTGGGTAACCCGGCGATCGAGTTGTCGAGCAGTCGGTTGCTGGCGATGGTGTGCCTGGCGCTGGCGTTGCTGTTCATGTATCGCAGCAGCACTCGAAGCGAGTAACTGCGCGCCATTTTGTAGCTCCTACACTGATGAGTGAAGTGCGCATTTGCCGCACGCGACGACCACACCCAAGGAGTCAGACTCATGATCGACAGTGAAAGTACCTGCGACTGCCCCAAATGCTCCTGCAAACTGGGCGAGCACCCGATAGCGCGTCACGGCAAACACTATTGCTGTGAAGCGTGCGCCAAGCACCACGAACATGGCGAGGAGTGTGCGAGCAAAGGTTGCAAGTGCGCACACGCCAAATAGCTCATCAACATGAAGTGGAGCCTCTCGGGCTCCACTTTCAATGTCGGATAACTACCCCCTGTAATGCTCAGCCCGCCGGTCGCCACGTCACATTTTCGATGCCGAATTTCTCCGCCAGCGGCTTGCTGGTTTTTTGCACCTTCTCTCGGCCAAAGCGGGGTATTCGTCCAACCCCTGCGTCACAACTGGCCCAGTGCCAAGCCTCCGCGTTGTCCATTTTGTCCAGGCGGATAATGAAAGACTTTGGCGCGCCATGAAGGGTGTATTCAATGACGAAAAGTTTTGCGTTGTTCATAAAGCCCGTATTCCTCCCTGTGGTAATACAAGGATCGTTGGGGTTAAGGAAAATTCATTCGGATTGTCAGACGGCTGCCGCCGGTGGCGACAAGGTGAGTGGCCCGTTACCATGCAAGACCTGAAAACCCCAATGATCATTGCCCATGGCCCTTGCCGCCCCGCCAGACCTGAGTGACACCGATGTGCCCGTGCAACCGCTGGCACGCACTTACTCGCGTGGCTTGTACATCGAGCCCCACGAGCATGAATGGGGCCAATTGCTGTACGCCATGAGCGGGGTCATGTGGGTGGAAACGCCCCAAGAGGCGTTGGTGGTGCCGCCGCAACGGGCGGTGTGGCTGCCGCCGGGCGTACCGCATGGCATCCGCGTGGTCTCGGACCTGCAGATGCGCAACATCTACCTGCGGCCCTCATTGGCGGTCACGTTGGATGACAGTGTTCAGGTGATCGAAGTCGGCGGGCTGCTGCGTGAGCTGATCGTCGGGCTTGTGGAGCAGGGCGATGATGGCGCGCCCGAGTACTACGAGGCGCTGGTCGGCCTGGCGTTGTTGGAGCTTAGACGAGCCAGGCGTTCGCTGTTGAAAATCCCGTTGCCGGATGATTCCAACCGACGCCTGATGAACCTGTGTCAGGCGGTCATGGCCGCGCCCTCGCTGGCCATTCCCTTCGAGCAGCACGCGGAAAATGCCGGTGCCAGCGTGCGCACCCTGGCACGGCTGTTCAAGGAAGGCCTGGGCATGGGCTTCGCCGAATGGCGGCGGCAGGTGCAATTGGCGACCGCGGCGGCGGAGTTGATTCAAGGCGTGCCGGTCAGCACGATTGCCCGCGAACTGGGCTATTCGCCGAGCAGCTTCAGCGACATGTTCCGCCGGGAACTGGGTGTCGCGCCTTCGCAGTTTGCGGCGAGCCAACACCCCGTCCAGCCATGACGCACCCCTGTAGCAGAGGGAAAACCTTGTAGGCGTGAGCCTGCTCGCGATAGCGGTGTATCAGGTAGCACAAATGTCGACTGACACTCCGCTATCGCGAACAGGCTCACGCCTGCAGGGCTCCGCCGCTACACAATTGGCAGTGCACCCGCCGCGCTTTGGCCGATATTCAGAAGCACTTGGCCGATGCCCGCCGCCAACGCTCTTTAGACTTCAGGCATACCTTGTTTGCCCACGGAGTCTGCCATGAGCTACCTCATCTCGCTGGTCATTGGTCTGGGCGTCGGCCTGCTCTACGGCGCACTGGATTTTCGTTCGCCCGCCCCACCGGCCATTGCCCTGGTGGGCCTGCTGGGCATGCTCGCCGGCGAAAAGTTGTGGCCCATGGGCCGGCAACTGGTGGCGGGCTGGGTCTCCTGAAACCCCTTTCTTTATGCGATGGACACTCCCATGAAAGCACTGCAATTCGACCAGACCGGCGACCTCTCGGCCTTGCGTTATGTCGATGTCCCGACCCCCGTTCCCGGCGCCGATGAAGTGCTGGTGCAGATCAAGGCGGCCGGCCTCAACCCCAGCGATGTGAAGAATGTGTTGGGACGGTTTCCCTACACCACCTTGCCACGGATTCCCGGTCGGGATTTCGCCGGTGTGGTGGTTGAAGGGCCGCAGGCACTGATCGGTCAGGAAGTCTGGGGCACCGGTCGTGAACTGGGTTTTTTTGCCGATGGCTCCCATGCGCAATTCGTCAAACTGCCGGCCAATGGCGTGGCGCTCAAACCCACCCATCTGAGCTTCGCCCAGGCCGCCAGCCTCGGCGTGCCGTACACCACGGCGTGGGATGCGCTGGAACGCAGTCTGGTGACTGCTGCAACGCGGCTGTTGGTGATCGGCGGCGGAGCGGTCGGCAGTGCCGCGCTGGCGTTGGCCAAGGTGCGGGGTGCTCAAGTCCTGGCGGCGGCGCGGCGACCCGAGCAGGTCAAGGATCTGCAGGCGCAGGGGTATCAGACGCTGCAACTGGATAAACCGGAGGAGCTGGGCGCGCAGGTGCAGGCCGTGTATACCGGCGGCGCCGACGTGATTTTCGACACCACCGGCTTCTGGCTACCGGCCTCGGTCCCGGCGCTCGCGGCGTTCGGCGGCATCGCGATCATCGCGGCGCCGGTCGACGGCATGGTGCAACTGCCGGCGCTGGCGTTGTATCGCAAGGGCGGTTCGGTGGTGGGGATCAATTCGTTGTTGTATGGCGTGCAGGCGTGTGCGGCGATGCTCGATCAGTTCGGCAAGTTCTTTGATCAGGGGGTGTTGCCGTTGCCGGAAGGGTTGTTTGAATCGCCGCTGGCCGAAGGGCTGGAACGGTATGAAGAAGTGAACCAAGGTGCCGGGGACAAGGTGATTTTGGTGCCGTAACGCCGATCAAAATGTGGGAGTGAGCCTGCTCGCGATGACGGAGTGTCAGTCGACATTTGTGTTGCCTGATACACCGTCATCGCGAGCAGGCTCGCTCCCACAGGGTTTTGCATTGTCAGATCAAGCCTCGGGAACACCATTCTCCCACGCCGACCAATTGTTCAAGATCTCCAGCACCAACGGATTCCCCGTCCGGTACAGGTTCTCCAGTGCCGGCACAAACCCGCCCTGATCCGCATACTTGAGCAGGTTGTCCACCTCGCTCTGGCCCGGGGCCGGTCGATCAAAGTCGGAGCCCGCGCGCACCACCGCCAGGCGTTGCACATCCACCAGACCCTCGCGACTGGCCCGCAGCAGCGCTTCGTAGGTGGAGTTATCTTCCTGTTGCGTCGTGCAGTATTCGCCTTTGTCGTCGGTCAACAGCTTGGTCCAGACCTCGGCACGTTCACTCAAGCGCGTCCCGGAAAACCAGGTATTACCGGCCAGCGTGTCGCACTTCGTCACCGTCGGTGGCTGATTGGCTGGGGCCGACGGGTATTTCAGGCGCCATGCCGCCGATTCCTTGCTCTCGCTCAACTTGACGTTGTGCGTCAGGGCGAATGCCTTGGCCTGCAACTTCGGATTGAGCTCGAACACTTCGGTCTTGTAGTCCAGCGGCGGTTTTTGGTTCGGGCCTTGGGTGTTGATGCCGATGTATCCGGTTGGCCAGTCTTTCGGCGCGTCTCGCGAATCCAGTTCCCACTGGGTGCCGAACTCCACCAGGTAATGGGCCCACGCGGTGGTGCCAATGGTCCCGTGTTTCGGGTTGATGCCGGCAATGCCGGCGATCAGGAAGTAGCTTTTACGCAGGTCGAATTTCGGCGACAGGGCCAGGGCCAGTGTCGAAGCTGCGGCGTTGGTCTGGCCCATGCCGGTGACCATCAGGCACACCTGCTGCGTGTTGCAGCGAATGGTCGGGTACTCGGCGGACAGGCCCGGCACTCGAACTTCCTGATTGAGCTCCAGACGATCGATCCAGTTTTGCGCCTCGGGGGCGAACATGGTGATCAGCATCACTTTCGGCTGGATCGGTGCTTCGCTTGCCCAGGCAGTGGAAGAGAGCAGGGCGGCACAGGCCAGGGACATACGCGTCATTGCATTCATAAAACCTCCAGGTTCAATCAAGCCTCAGAACTGATAACCGATGCCGGCGTAGTAACCCCAGCCATTGGAGCGAGCGCGGAAGTCACCGTCGCCGAAATTCAACTCGCTGCCATCCTCCCAGTTGCCGCCGTTGTGGAAGTAACGGCCGACCAGGGTGAAGCGCAAGTGTGTGAACGAGTACAGCAAGACGTTGGTGGCGACGGTGGCGTTGGCGGTGCGGGCCGGGTTGTCCTTGTGCAGGTCGGAGCCGAAATCGAAGTTGGTGAAGCCGATGTACGTCAGTGACGCGCCGTTGCTGAAGCTGCTGATCGGCACGATGTATTTGAGCTGGGCACGGTAGCCGTCCCACGAATACTCGTTGCTGGCGCCGTAGTTTTCCCACTGATAACGCCCGTAGAAGTTCGCCGACAAGTTGACTCGCGAGTGGGTGTCGATGTCGGTGCCCAGGCCGCTGTAAAGCGTATTGGCGCGGTTGGCGCTGTTGCTGCCGTGGTCGTAGATCCAGTCGAACGCCACGTACCATTCTTTGAACGGCCCGATGGCCAGGCTGCGGCCGGCAAGGTGGTCGATGGAAATGCGCGGTTCGTGCTCCATGAACACCGGCGAACCGTGGTCCCACACGCCTTTGTCATGACTGTTGCCGATGTCGAAGATCTTCGGGATGTCGATGTAGCCGTACAACTCGAACGGCCCTTTGCGCCCGAAGTACTCGTACTCCAGGTAAATATCGTCGGCCGGTTGCGGGCCGAAACTGATGTCTTTGCTGCCGATGACGGTCAGGTCCTGATTGAACCAGTCCGACAGGTAAACGCCTTTTTTCGGCGGGCTGGCTTCGGGACTCAGGGTTTCGCCCTGGGCGGATTCTTCGGCGGGCGCGGATTGCGCCAAAACGGTGCTGCTGAGTAGTCCTGTAACGCTGGCCAGCAGCAAGGAAACAGCAAGAGTGCGCGAGCAAGTCACGCGGCTGGACGTGCGGTGCATTAAAAGTCCCTTTTCGTGCGGATCAAAAGCCCGATTCTTCGGGCTTGCGCGGTTATGTCGCGAAAACGTCTATATCAGCGACTCGCAAACGTTTGCATAACAGATGCCAATTATTTCAATTCCATGAAAAATCGACGAAATAAGGGTTTTTATTGTCGGGTTGGTCAGTTACGCGAACTGACACTTCTGTAGCTGCTACAAGGCCGGTGGTGTTGCGCCTTGGATTGACCGCCAGTGGTAGACTCGCCCCCATTGTCTTCACGAGGTATTCCCATGAGCGAGCCGATTCGTCTGACCCAATACAGCCACGGCGCCGGCTGTGGCTGCAAAATTTCGCCGCAAGTGCTTGAGGTGATTCTGGCCGGCAGCGGCGCGCAGAACCTCGATCCCAGGCTTTGGGTCGGCAACGCCTCGCGCGATGACGCGGCGGTGTACGCGATCGACGAAGAACGCGGCGTGGTCTCGACCACCGACTTCTTTATGCCGATCGTCGACGACCCGTTCGATTTCGGCCGCATTGCCGCCACCAACGCCATCAGCGATATCTACGCCATGGGCGGTGATCCGCTGATGGCGATTGCAATCCTTGGCTGGCCGGTGAATGTATTGGCGCCGGAGATTGCCCGGGAAGTGATTCGCGGTGGACGTTCGGTGTGTGACGAGGCGGGCATTCCGTTGGCCGGTGGGCATTCCATCGACGCCCCGGAGCCGATCTTCGGCTTGGCGGTGACCGGGCTGGTTGAAAAGCGCCACATGAAGCGCAACGACACCGCCACCGCCGGTTGCCTGCTTTACCTCACCAAACCGCTGGGCATCGGCATCCTCACCACCGCCGAGAAGAAGGGCAAGCTGCGCACGGCCGACATTGGCCTGGCTCGCGACTGGATGTGCACCCTGAACAAACCCGGCAGCCGTTTCGGCAAGCTCGACGGCGTGACGGCGATGACCGACGTCACCGGTTTCGGCTTGTTGGGGCATCTGGTGGAAATGGCCGACGGCAGCAACGTCACCGCACGCATCGAATACAACCGTGTGCCGCGTCTGCCGGGTGTCGAGTATTACCTCGACCAAGGCTGCGTGCCGGGCGGCACCCTGCGTAATTTCGACAGTTACGCGAGCAAGGTCGGGCGCGTGCAGGAACTGCATAAACGGGTGCTGTGCGATCCGCAGACCAGCGGCGGCCTGCTGGTGGCGGTCACGCCCGAAGGCAACGAGCAATTCCTCAAAGTGGCCAGCGAATTGGGCCTGGCCCTTGAGCCAATCGGTGAGCTGGTCGAGCGACAGACCCACGCGGTCGAGGTGTTTTGATGTCAATCGACTTCACCGACTACCGCGACATCTTTCTCAACGACCGGCCGATGCTGGATGCCCGCGCGCCGATCGAATTCCACAAGGGCGCGTTCCCCGGGGTGGTCAATCTGCCGCTGATGAACGACCACGAGCGGCAGCGGATCGGCACCTGCTACAAGCAACACGGCCAGCAAGCGGCGATCACCCTGGGGCATCAATTGGTGTCCGGCGAGATCAAGGCCGAACGCATCCAGGCCTGGGCCGATTTTGCCCGGGCGCACCCCGAGGGCTATTTGTATTGTTTTCGCGGCGGCTTGCGTTCGCAGATCGTCCAGCAGTGGCTCAAGGACGAGGCCGGCATCGACTATCCGCGCGTCGGTGGCGGCTACAAGGCCATGCGCAGCTTCTTGCTGAACACGGTCGATCAGGCCGTTGCCCAGTGCGATTTCGTATTGCTGGGCGGCATGACCGGCACCGGCAAGACCGAGGTGCTCACGCAGCTACGCAACGGCCTGGACCTCGAAGGCCACGCCAATCATCGCGGTTCCAGCTTCGGCAAACGCGCCACCGTCCAACCGTCCAATATCGACTTTGAAAACCGCCTGGCGGTAGACGTGCTGAAGAAGCGCGCTCACGGCATCGAGCAGTTTGTGCTGGAAGACGAAAGCCGGGCGATCGGCAGCTGCGCGTTGCCCTTGCCGCTGTTTCAGGGCATGCAGCAGTACCCGATGGTCTGGCTGGAGGACAGCCAGGAAGGGCGGGTCGAACGGATCTTGCGCGATTACGTCGTGGACTTGTGTGCCGAGTTCATCAGCGTGCATGGCGATGAAGGCTTTGCGCTGTTTTCCGAGCGTCTGCTGGAAAGCTTGAACAATGTGCAGAAGCGCCTGGGCGGTGAACGGCACCGGCGGATGTTGATCTTGATGGAAGACGCGTTGGCGGAGCAGGCGAACAGCGGGGCGGTGGATTTGCACCGGGGCTGGATCGAAGGGTTGCTGCGTGAGTATTACGATCCGATGTATGCCTTTCAGCGGGAGAAGAAGGGCGCGCGGATTGAGTTTGCCGGGGAGAAGGGCGCGGTTCTTGAGTACCTGCGCGAGCGGCAGATCAACCGACCGTGATGTGTTGAATTTTCTGGCCCCATCGCGAGCAGGCTCGCTCCTACACTGGATTTGTGTCGCGCCGGAAATCCAGTGTGGGAGCGAGCCTGCTCGCGATAGGGCCCAGACAGGCGCTATAAACTTTAATGCCTGGAGGGTATCGACTGCTTACGTCGGACACGTCTCCCGCCCATTATCGAGCCCTTGCTTGTAGCTATGGCTCTGCAGGCTCGCCTTGCCGTTATGCCAGGTCAGCGTGAGCACAAACAGCGAGTCGTAGTCGCTGGATTCCCAGTCTTCGGTGATCTTCTGTTTCTTTCCGACTGCATCTCCCGCGACCTTGTTGATCAGCTCGGGCAGGTAACCGTGGGACCAGGCGGTGTAGATGACCGAGTTGTGGTACTTGTCGTGGAGCAATTCATCGGCCAGGTCGCTGGTGTCGTTGGCTGAAAAGTTGATGTTCACCGGCAAGCCGAGCTTGATCGCGCTGGGGCTGATGGTCATCAGGGGGCGAATGTAGCTGTAGGAATTGTCCAGTTCGCCTTCCTCGACATTACGTGTCGGGTTGGCGGCAAAGACGTAATTGGCCTTGCCGAATTTTTCCGGCAGCAAGGTGGCCAGGTCGATGGCACGGTTCAGGCCCTGGCAGTTGAGCTGGCCCAGACCACCTTCGGGTTTTTCCGCGTGACGCAGGAATACCAGGGTCTGGGTGCCGTCTGCCGGTTGGGCGCGGCTTTCACTGGACTCCAGCGACAAAAACAACGCGCTCATCGCCAGCAGGGAGGGCAGGACGACATACGCGCGTTGCTTGAAGCGATCGGCAAATTTGAAAAGGTTCATCATTTAATAGGTGATCTTCAGCGCATTCGGTTAAGGCTGACAAACCTTTACACCACGAGCTCCCAGCATCGGGTGTTTTCCATGTCATTGGGCCGGTCCGTTTCCGAAAGGGCAGTTCTCAGAGTCCTCTGAAGCCCATTTGGTTCGATTCCGGCGAGTGCGCCGCAATGTACCGGTAACCTTGCATGGGTTGGAGCAGAGGTTATCGACAGGATGTTGCGGATTTATGGACACGGTACAGGTAGCGGCGCAGAACGATGACTGCAATGTTTTGATCTTCTTCATCAACAAGATTGATACGCAAAAAACCAGTCTCCTCCATTATGATCAGCGCTTACTGTTCACTGTGGATGCTCCCCATGACCGATCTGTCCGCGTTCCCGATTACCCAAAAATGGCCGGCTCAATACCCGGACTGGATTCAGCTGTACTCTTTGCCGACCCCCAATGGCGTCAAGGTGTCGATCATGCTCGAAGAGATCGGTCTGCCCTACGAGCCCCATCGCGTGGGCTTCGACAGCAACGATCAGATGTCCCCCGAATTTTTGTCGCTGAACCCCAACAACAAGATCCCGGCGATCCTCGATCCCCACGGCCCTGATGACAAACCCCTGCCGCTGTTCGAGTCCGGGGCGATCCTGATTTACCTTGCCGACAAGAGCGGCCAGTTACTGGCGCAGGAGTCGGCGGCGCGTTACGAGACGATCCAGTGGCTGATGTTCCAGATGGGTGGCATCGGGCCGATGTTTGGCCAGCTCGGGTTCTTCAATAAGTTCGCCGGTAAGGACTACGAGGACAAACGTCCCCGTGACCGCTACGTCGACGAAAGCAAACGCCTGCTGAAAGTACTGGACAGCCGTCTGCAAGGGCGCGACTGGATCATGGGCGAACGCTACACCATTGCCGACATCGCGACCTTTCCTTGGGTGCGCAACCTGATTGGCTTCTATGAGGCTGGCGATCTGGTGGGCATCAAGGATTTCCCCAACGTCACTCGCGTGCTGGAGCGCTTCCTGGCGCGGCCGGCGGTGATACGCGGGCTGGAAATTCCCAAGTAAATCTCTTCGACTCTCTCAAGACCAAGGCAGGCAATGAGCTCATTCGATTTCAAACAAGTAGATGTCTTCAGCCAGGTTGCACTCAAGGGCAATCCGTTGGCAGTCGTGTTCGGCGCAGACAGGCTCAGCGATGAACGCATGGCGGCGTTCGCAAGCTGGACCAACCTCAGCGAAACCACATTCATCCTCGAACCGCGCGACCCTCGCGCCGACTATCGGGTACGGATCTTCACCACCCTCACCGAGTTGCCGTTCGCCGGTCACCCGACCTTGGGCACTTGCCATGCATGGCTTGAGGCCGGGGGCGTGCCCAAGGGCGAGGAGATCATTCAGGAGTGCGGCGTCGGTCTGGTGCGGGTCCGCAGGCAAGGCGCGGAGCTGGCCTTTCTCGCGCCGCCACTGATCAAGACAGGGCCGGTGGACGCTGACGTCGTCGAGCGTGTGCGCCGAGGGCTGCGACTGGAGCCGGGGGCGATTGTCCGGGCTCAATGGGTCGATAACGGTGCCGGCTGGTTGGCGGTGATGGTCGAGGACCGCCGACAGGTGCTGGATTTGCAGCCGGATCATTCACAGATGCTGGGCCTGGCCGTCGGCGTGATAGCGCCATGGCACCCTGAGCGCGATGGCGATGATGCGCAGTTTGAAGTGCGCGCTTTCATCTCCGGCGATGGCATGCCGGAAGACCCGGCTACCGGCAGCTTGAACGCCGGGATTGCGCAGTGGTTGCTTGCCGAAGGCTTGGCGCCGGCGTCCTACGTGGTCAGCCAGGGCCTGACCATGGGCCGCGCCGGGCGCATTCAGGTGGAGCAGGTGGGTGATGAGATCTGGATTGGTGGTTCGGTGGTGACCTGCATCAGCGGTGTGCTGGAAATCTAAAACTTGTGGGCGCGGGATAGCGCGCTAAGGCGGTGCGTCAGATACATCTTTGTTGGATGTGCCGCCGTCATCGCGAGCAAGCCCGCTCCCACAGGGAACCGCGTTATATCGCGCGATTATCGCAGCCTCGGTAACGCAGTCTTGGGTGATCGAGGTTTGTGCCCCGCGCCTTTGAGGGCATAAGCTTCGCCCCCTACGACTTTCATCACGACCTCCGTTTTTCAGGAACCCCTCATGTCCAGCCAGTTCCCCGAAGCACGTCCACGCCGTCTGCGCCGCAATGCGAGCCTGCGCAGCCTGTTCCAGGAAACCGAGTTCAGTCTGAACGACCTGGTGCTGCCGATTTTCGTCGAGGAAGAAATCGATGACTTCGTGCCGATCAAAAGCATGCCCGGCGTGATGCGCATTCCAGAGTCGAAACTGGCCGGTGAGATCGAGCGTTACGCCCGCGCCGGGATCAAGTCGGTGATGACGTTTGGCGTGTCCCATCACCTGGACAGCAGTGGCAGCGACACCTGGAGCGACAACGGCCTGGTGTCGCGCGTGTCGCGCATTGCCAAGGACGCGGTGCCGGAGATGATCGTGATGTCCGACACCTGCTTCTGCGAATACACCGACCACGGCCATTGTGGCGTGATGCACAACCATGAAGTCGACAACGACCAGACCCTGATCAACCTCGGCAAACAAGCCGTGGCGGCGGCACGGGCCGGTGCGGATGTGATTGCACCGTCAGCGGCCATGGACGGGCAGGTCCAGGCCATTCGCCGGGCCCTCGACCAAGCCGGTTTCACCCAGACCGCGATCATGGCCTATTCGACCAAATTTGCGTCTGCGCTCTACGGCCCGTTCCGCGAAGCTGGCGGCAGCGCGTTGAAAGGCGACCGCAAAAGCTACCAGATGAACCCGATGAATCGCCGCGAAGCGGTGCGCGAGTCTCTGATGGACGAGCAGGAAGGCGCCGATGCGCTGATGGTCAAACCGGCCGGCGCGTACCTGGACATCATCCGCGACATTCGCGAAGTGTCGCGTTTGCCGTTGTCGGCGTATCAGGTCAGCGGCGAGTACGCGATGATCAAATTCGCCGCGCAGGCCGGGGCGATTGATGAGGACCGCGTGGTGCGTGAAAGCCTTGGCGCGATCAAGCGGGCGGGGGCGGATCTGATCTTTACCTACTTCGCGATGGACCTGGCCCTGGCCGGGATCTAAGAAACACCTCGGAACCCCTGTAGGAGTGAGCCTGCTCGCGATGGCGTCTTGTCATTCGACCCATGTATTGACTGATACGCCGCCATCGCGAGCAGGCTCACTTCCACAGTAAATACTGGGGGCTCAGGGGCTGCCGAAAAACGGCCGGATCCCGTGCTCCTTGAAATACCGCTCAATCACCTTGGGATCCGCCGAGTTGTCGGCAATCGCCACATACGTATCCGGACGCAGCAGGTAAAACCCGTTACGCCCCAACCCCGCCGCTTCAAACGCCGGCCGCCAGTCGAACACGTGCAACGGCAGGTGATGCTCGTGACACCAGGCGATCATTTCGTCACTGGTGTCGCCATACACATGCACCTGCCAGGTCAGACACTTCAGCGATTCGAAATTGTCCCCCTCACCGTCGTGAGCCCAGGGCAGGCGGTCGCCGCCATGAACGTGGCCCGCGACCCCCGTGCTCAACGCTGTCCCACGATAGTTCAGGGTGATCTGCGACACCGTGCGAAACAGGAACTCACGGGACGTTTCGAATGAGGCCATTTTGGGGATCAGGAACGGTGCCAGACGGGTGCGCAACAAATCGGCCATGCGCCCTTCGGCAGTCACGAAGGTGAAGACCCGGTCGGTGGTGGCCACCAGTTTGCGGGCGAAGGTGATGCGTTCGGTTTCGTAGGTGTCGAGCAGCGTGGCTGTGGCGCCGCCGCTCAAGACGGCCGCCAGCTTCCAGGCCAGGTTGATGGCATCGCCGATCCCGGTGTTCATGCCCTGACCGCCCGCCGGGCTGTGGACGTGGGCCGCGTCGCCCAATAGAAAGGCACGACCGTTGCGAAAGTGATCCGCCACCCGATGATGCACACGATACGTCGAGAACCAGTTGACCTGCTCAATCTGCACCTTCAGGTGTTCGATGGCCCGACTGCTGACGTCGGCAAACCCGAGGGTTTCAGCACGGTCGGCGCGCTCGTCGCGCACGGTGCCGATCAAGCGGGCGCGGCCTTCGCCGGCTAACGGAAACACCGCGAGAAAGTCCGCTTCATCCAGGTCCAGGTGCAGTTCGCCGTTGAACGTCGGCCCGTGAGCCTGCACGTCCGCCACGTAGAAAACCTGCTGGTAGGTGCCGCCGGGAAAACCGGTGTCGAGGGTCTTGCGCACGATTGACCGGGCGCCGTCGCAACCCGCCAGGTAACACGCCTGGCAGATTTCCTGTTGGCCATCGTGCAAGCGCAGCCTTGCACTGATGCCATCGCCGGTCTCTTCAAAACCCTCCAGTTCGGTGCTGCGTTCGACCTTGATACCGAACCCTTCGAGGCGTTCAATCAGCAATTGTTCGTGCTCATCCTGAGGGAGCATCTCGAGAAACGCGTAAGGCGTCAGCCCCTCGCCGATGCCGGTCAATGGCAAGCGCGCTACGGGCTCGCCCTTGACCCAGAAATTCGCTGCGTCCACCCGGTGGCCTTTTTGTACCACGGCATTGCTGAGGTCGAGCTGACGGTAAAGCTCCAGCGTCCGTGCCTGGACCGCCAGCGCCCGGGACGTGGTGCCGGGGGCCGACGTCTTGTCGATAATCCTTACCACAATCCCCAGTTTGCTCAGCCACAGCGCCAATACCAGCCCGGTCGGGCCGGCGCCGACGATCAGCACGTCGCTACGGTTCATGAGCCTGTCCTCCTCGGTGTGTGGCACAAGTATGGTCCAGCGCGGGGATATGAAAAGGCAGGCCGCCCAACGGAAAAGGCCCGCAACCGTGAAGTGGTGGGGGATGAAAGGGGAACGGGGCGTTGCGGCAGCAGTCATAGCCTGCGCCATGCCTTTGATCGTATGGTTAACCCGGTTCAGAAGAGTTGATGGAGCACCATGCAAGCCAATCGATTGATCATGAGTCTCGCGGCGCTGCTGGTGCTGGCGGGTTGCGGCACCCAGCGCACTCAGGAGTTGCCGGCCCGCAAACCCGCCGAGGTCAAGGCCGAGATCGTGCGCCTGCTGCCAGCGAAAACCGTTGACCGCCAAGGCTGGGCCACGGACATCTACGCCGCTTTTGCCGCGCAGAACATCTATCCCTCCACGCAAAACCTGTGTTCGGTACTCGCGGTCACCGAGCAAGAGTCGACCTTCCAGGTCGACCCACCCGTGCCGGGCCTGGGCAAGATCGCCCGCGAAGAGATCGACCGTCGTGCCGCTAAAGTCCATATCCCCAGCCTGCTGGTCAGCGGTGCACTGCAGGTCAGTTCATCCAACGGTAAAAGCTACAGCGACCGGCTGAATGCGGCGCGCAGCGAAAAAGAACTCAGCGCGATTTTCGATGACTTCATCGGCATTGTGCCCATGGGGCGGACCTTGTTTGGAGGGCTCAATCCGGTGCACACCGGTGGGCCGATGCAGGTCAGCATCGACTTCGCCGAGCAACAGGCACGGGATTATCCGTATCCGGTGAACGGCTCGATCCGTCGTGAAGTGTTCAGCCGTCGCGGCGGCATGTACTTCGGCATTGCTCACTTGCTCGGGTACCCGGTGAGTTACAAACAGCCGCTGTATCGCTTCGCCGATTTCAATGCCGGTTGGTACGCCAGCCGCAATGCGGCGTTTCAGAATGCGGTGAGTCGAGCGTCAGGCATCCCTTTGGCGCTGGATGGTGATCTGGTGCGCTATGACGCGATCATGCCGGGCACCACGGAATTGGCGGTGCGCAGCCTTGGCAAGCAATTGGGCATGCGCAACACGACCATTCGCGATCAATTGGAGGAGGGCAAAAACCTGCAGTTCGAGGACACCCAGCTTTATGCGCGGGTGTTCGACCTGGCCGAGAAGGCGGAAGGTCGGCCGTTGCCTCGTGCAGTGTTGCCGGGGATCGTGCTGCAAAGCCCGAAAATCACCCGCAAACTCACGACGGCTTGGTTTGCCAAGCGGGTGGATGAGCGTTATCAGCGCTGCATGACACGGGCGGGCAAGTGACCGGCCGCAAAAAACAGGCAAAAAAAACCCGGCTGATGAGGCCGGGTTTTTCATTGAGTACTGCGGTAAAACCCTTCATTTATACAGCGCGGCTTTCGATCAGACGATCCGAACCACCTTCAGCAACGCGGTTTTCGATCAGGCGATCCGAACCACCTTCAGCGACGCGGTTTTCGATCAGGCGATCCGAACCACCTTCAGCAACGCGGTTTTCGATCAGACGATCCGAACCACCTTCAGCGACGCGGTTTTCGATCAGACGATCCGAACCACCTTCAGCGACGCGGTTTTCGATCAGACGATCCGAACCACCTTCAGCTACGCGGTTTTCGATCAGACGATCCGAACCACCTTCAGCGACGCGGTTTTCGATCAAACGATCCGAACCACCTTCAGCCACACGACTTTCGATCAGGCGATCCGAGCCGCCTTCAGCGACAACCGGGTGAGCAGAAGAAGCGGCGAAAGCGTTAACTGCAAAAACCGAGAAAGCGATGCTGAGAAGGATTTGGCGTTTCATGATGGTGTGCTCCGGGGTGTAGTTGTTTGGTATGGAGGCGATGTTACGCCGCGGATTTTTTATGAGAACTTCATTGAGGTGATGGTGAACATCGACGGCATTGATAGGTGACACGATCCCCCTCACGCGGGCGTGATGGTTCAGTCGTCGGATGGCGGCGGCGGGGTCGATCGGCGCTTCTACACTGGATAGCTGGCGCGTGCCTTTACCTTCGAGGAGTCGATCATGAGTGCCAGTTCCCATGCTCCCGAGCACACCGGCCTGCTGCTGGTGGATCCTTACAACGACTTCCTCAGCGAAGGCGGCAAACTGCATGGCCGCGCTCAACCGGTGGCTGACAGCGTCGGTACGCTGGCCAACCTGAAAACCGTGGTGGCGGCTGTTCGCAAGGCCGGCATCCAGGTTTTCTATGTTCCGCATCACCGCGCCGAGCCCGATGAACTGGCGCACTGGAAACACCCCACTCCCTATCAACAAGGCGCCAGCCGTGCGCAAGTATTTGCCGCCGGAACCTGGGGCGGGGAATGGCACCCGGATTTCCAGCCACAGGCCGGTGACGTGATCGTCAAGGAACACTGGGGCGGCAGTGGTTTTGCCAACACCGATCTGGACTATCTGCTCAAACAGCACGGGATCAACAAGGTTGTGGTGGTGGGGATGCTCGCCAATACGTGCATCGAAAGCACCGCCAGGTTCGCCGCCGAACTGGGCTATCACGTCACGCTGGTGCGCGACGCCACGGCCGCGTTCAGTGCCGAGGCCATGCACGCCGCGCATGAGATCAATGGACCGACGTATGCCCACTCGATTGTCACGGCGGCGGAGTTGATCGCGGCGCTCGGTTGATCGCGCTCAGATGACTTTCACTGCCCGACCGATGAATTGAATCGGCCCGGTCGGCTTGCCGATCGGTGAGCCCTGCGGATTTTCCAGGGTCAGCTCGAACAGTTGATTGGGTTGCAGTGGCGGCAATTTGTCGAGCGGAATCGATAGGGTCTGTCCCGGTTTGACCAAGCCCAGAGACACCGGTCCTTGCCAGTCATCGGCCTTGGTCCAGAACTCGAGCGCCTTGTCGGCCGGGACCTCAATGACACCCAGCGGAATCAGCTGGATTTCCCTCGGGTTGCTGGCCTGGATCACCCAGCCAGGAGCCTTGTCCTGAGGACCGACCAACACCACCAGGTAGGTAGGCTTGACGGTGGTTTGCGTCAGCATCAATGCGCCGAGCAGCAACGTGGCCGCCAGCCCTGCACCAGCGAGCCCGCGCCAGAGCGGCAACAGATTCCACCAGGATAAAGACTGAGCCGCGATGAGCGACGGTGGCCGTGTCACCTTGTTCACGCTGCGCTCGATACGCTGCCAAAGGTAGGGTGACGGCGGGTGAGGTTCTGCCAGATCGGTCAGGCCGAGCAGGCGACGCTCCCAGGCGTCGACGGCGGCCCGTAACTCAGGTTCGTCGGGCAGGCGCTGTCGGACCTGGGTGCGAAGCTCTGCGGACAGGGTGCCCAACACATATTCGCTGGCCAGTTCGTCGAGTTCTTCCGGGGTTTCATTCGTCGGTTTGCTGATCATCCCATGCACTCCCGCAGTGCCGTCAGGCTCCGCTTGATCCAGGCTTTGACGGTGCCCAGCGGGGTGCCGAGTTTGTGTGAGATTTCAGCATGAGAATATCCGTCGACGTAGGCATGCAGGATACAGGCGCGCCTTGCAGGCTCCAGTTGTTCCAGGCATTGATGAATGCGCCCGGAATGAGCCTGGGCATCGAAGGTTGCCGTGTCGTCCACCCCATCGAAATCACCTTGAATCTCGCGACTGTTATCACGGATGAAATTCAGGGCCAGATGTCGCGTCAAACTGAATATCCAGCCCCGCGCCGACCCTCGCGCCGGGTCGAACTGCGCGGCGCCATTCCATATCTTGATGAAGGCATCGTGGACGATGTCTTCCGCCAGCGCAGTGTCACGCACCAGGCGTTTGGCAACGCCCAGCAGGCGCGGACTCTCCTGCACATACAAATCACGCAGGGCCTGACGCTCACCGCGGGCGCAGGCGGCGATATGGGCTTCGTAATCGAAAAGAGTTTCGGGTAAGGACACTGAGTTCAGCCGTCAATAATGGGCAGCAGCCCCGGGCCATCGGACCGGGGCCAGTGCTGAGCAGCGTAGACCAATTTCCCGCAAGCCTGGTTTCAGTTGGCCGCCCAAAAAATGTAATCCGCCTGGTACTTCACCACTTCTTGCTTGCCCTTGTTGGCCGCCGAGCATTCAGCGCTCGGAGCCACGCCACCTTTGAGGGCGACGCGCTGGATGTAGCTGACGCCGGTCATTGCGCCTTTTCCTTCGGCCGGGTTGGCCTTGACCAATTGATAGGGCAGGTTGCCCGGACTCGAAGGCGCGACAGCCAGTTGAGTGCCGGTGACTTTCGAACCGTCTTTCGCCTGCCAGGTGGCGGGCGGTCCGAAATAGGTGCCGACCTGTTTGCCGCTGCGATCATTGAGTACCGCTTTGGGGCCGACAAAGAACCATTCGGTCTGGCCGGCGGCATTGACCTTGTCACGGCATTCGTAAGTGATCTCGCCGACACCGGTGGTTTCCAGGGCGACCTTGTGCCCGTCCGGGACCTTGATGCTGTCGGGCAGACCTGACTGGGCGTAGGCCATTGGGCCCGCGACGAACAAACCGGCAAGGCAAATCAGCTGTTTGGCATTCATGAATAGCGCTCCGTAAATGAGTAATCTGCTCGGCAGCCTCAGGGGCTGTTACTGGTACTACCCATCGGAAAGCGATTTGGATGCAGTGGCATAAAAAGAAATTTTCCAGCATGGTCAGTATCAGATGCTACAAAGAGACACTCTTGAAGGGGGGTGCTTATGTACCAGCTCTACGGACACCAGAATTCCGGCGCCGCCGCGATAGAGGCCGCCCTCGAACTCTGTGAAATCCCTTATCGTTTTATCGACGTCGAGTCGTCTGCGGAGGCTGCCAAAGCCCTGGAGAAACTCAACCCGCTCAAGCAGATTCCCACCTTGCAATTGCCCGACGGCAGCGTCCTCACCGAAAGCGCGGCGATCCTGATTCATCTGGGGCTCGCGTTTCCCGAGTCAAACCTGCTGTCGAACACGCCCGCCGAGCGTGATCAAGCGATCCGGGGCCTGGTGTACATCGTCAGCAATTGCTATGCGGCCATCGGCATCATCGATTACCCCGAGCGCTGGCTGATCGAGCCGAATCAATCGGCCATGGAAAACCTCATGGCCGGCGCCCGTCGACGGTTGCACTGGAGTTGGGAGGTGTTTGCCGATCAGTTCTCGGGCGAGTTGTACCTGGACGACGAGACGCCTGGGGCACTGGATGTGCTGGCGGCGGTGGTGACGCGATGGGCGGGCAGTCGTGAGCATCTGCGCAATGCCCGACCCGGTTTTTATGCGTGGCTGACGCGAATCGACCGCCACCCGACGCTGGCACCGGTTTTCGCCCGGCATTGGCCAACCTGAAAAATCACGTAAATCAAATGTAGGAGCGAGCCTGCTCGCGATGGCGGTGGATCAGTCAATACAAGTGTCGACTGACACACCGCCTTCGCGAGCAGGCTCGCTCCCACAGGGAAACTGCGTAATTTCAGAGTCACTCGCCGCGAATGTACTGCTCCAACTGGCGAATCAATTCAGCCTGTTCGGCGATGGCTTCCTTGACCAGGTCACCGATCGACAGCAAGCCGATCAACTTGCCGTTTTCCACCACAGGCAGGTGGCGCAGGCGTCTGTCGGACATGATGCCCAGGCAGGTATCAACGGTTTGATGGGTGTCCACGGTGATCACCGGCGACACCATGATGTCGCGAACCGGCGTGCCCACCGAAGAACGGCCATGCAGCACCAGTTTGCGCGCGTAGTCCCGCTCGCTGATGATCCCCAGCACTTCGTCATTCTCCACCACCAACAAGGCGCCGACGTTTTTTTCGGCCATCTTCATCAGGGCTTCGAGCACCATGTGATCGGGTTTGATCTGGTGCACTTCCTGATTTTTCTGATCTTTCAACTTGAGCAGTTGGGCGACGGTTTTCATGATGGCTTCTCAGGTGTTGTCGTTGTTATTGAAGAATCGTAGACCCAGGCGCCGAGGGCAAGGCGGAAAGCGGCAGATAACGCGCAAAAAACGTCATTCGACGGATTTTTTTCGGTTAACCGGAAGTTTTTCGCTGATCCATGGGCTGATCTCAGCCCCCTGTGGGAGTGAGCTTGCTCGCGATAGCGCAGGGTCAGCCAATACAAGCGGCGACGGATGCACCGCCATCGCAAGCAGGCCCGCTCCCAAAGGGGGTGCATTCAGCTCAGAGAGGGCTATCCCCCGCGATGACGCGTAGAATTGCCGCTTGAATCAAATCTTGAGGTTGCAGTGGTGGATTTACAGCAGGGCTTCGTCCTGACCCGGCATTGGCGCGACACCCCGGCCGGTACGCAAGTCGAGTTCTGGCTGGCGACCGACGCCGGTCCCCAACGTATCCGTCTGCCACATCAACCGTCGGTGGCATTTATCCCGGCGGCCCGGCGCGAGCAAGCCGAGGCTGTTTTGCGCGGCGAAAAAAATGTCGAGCTCAAGCCATTGGCCCTTCAGGATTTCGAGCACCGCCCGGTGCTCGGCCTGTATTGCCAGCAACATGGTCAGTTGATGCGCCTGGAAACCGCGCTGCGCAAAGCCGGCGTCGAGATGTTCGAAGCTGACGTGCGCCCGCCGGAACGCTACATGATGGAGCGTTTCATCACCGCGCCGGTCCTTTTTGGTGGCACGCCAGGGTCCGAAGGCCTGCTGCTCGACGCGCAGATGAAACCCGCTCCCGACTACCGGCCCAACCTCAGGCTGGTGTCCCTGGACATCGAAACCACGGCTCAGGGCGAGTTGTATTCCATTGCCCTGGAAGGCTGCGGCGAGCGCCAGGTCTACATGCTTGGTCCGCCCAATGGCGATGACAGCGCGGTGGATTTCCAACTCGACTACTGCGACTCCCGAACCGTCCTGCTGAAAAAGCTCAACGAATGGTTCGCCCGCCATGACCCCGACGCGATCATTGGCTGGAACGTCGTGCAGTTCGACCTGCGCGTGCTGCACCAGCACGCCCGTCAGTTGGGTGTACCGCTGAAACTGGGGCGTGGCGGCGAAGAAATGCAATGGCGCGAGCACGGCAGCCGCAACCATTACTTCGCTTCGGCCGCCGGCCGGTTGATCATCGACGGCATCGAGTCCCTGCGCTCGGCGACCTGGAGCTTCCCCTCGTTCAGCCTGGAAAACGTCGCGCAAACCCTGCTCGGCGAGGGCAAGGCGATCAGCACGCCGTACCAGCGCATGGACGAAATCAACCGCATGTTCGCCGAGGACAAGCCGGCACTCGCCACGTACAACCTCAAGGACTGCGAGCTGGTGACGCGGATTTTCGCCAAGACCCAACTGCTGACCTTCCTCCTGGAACGGGCCAGCGTCACCGGTTTGCCGGCGGACCGCAGTGGCGGCTCGGTGGCGGCGTTCACCCACCTGTACATGCCGCTGATGCACCGACAGGGTTTCGTGGCGCCGAATCTGGGCAACAAGCCCGCGCAGGCCAGCCCCGGCGGTTTTGTCATGGATTCGCAGCCGGGCTTGTACGAGTCGGTGCTGGTACTCGACTACAAAAGCCTCTATCCGTCGATTATCCGCACTTTCCTGATTGATCCGGTCGGGCTGATCGAAGGCTTGCAGCATCCCGAAGACAGCGAGTCTGTGCCGGGTTTTCGCGGTGCGCGTTTTTCCAGGACCCGGCATTGCCTGCCGGCGATCGTCGCGCGGGTAGCCGAAGGCCGCGAGACCGCCAAGCGCGAGCACAACGCGCCGTTGTCGCAAGCGCTGAAGATCATCATGAACGCCTTCTATGGAGTGCTCGGTTCCAGCGGCTGTCGCTTCTTCGATACGCGTCTGGCGTCGTCCATCACCTTGCGCGGCCACGAGATCATGCTGCGCACCCGGCAGCTGATCGAAGCCCAGGGGCACACGGTGATTTACGGCGACACCGACTCGACGTTCGTCTGGCTGCGTCGCGCTCACGGTCAGGACGAGGCCGCGCAGATCGGCCGCGCGCTGGTGGACCACGTCAACCAGTGGTGGCGCGAGCATGTGCAACAGGAATACGGGCTGGAAAGCGCTCTGGAATTGCAGTTCGAGACCCACTACAAACGCTTTCTGATGCCGACGATTCGCGGCGCCGAGGAGGGCAGCAAGAAGCGTTACGCCGGGCTGGTCACCCGCGCCGATGGCACTGACGAAATGGTCTACAAGGGCCTGGAAACCGTGCGCACCGACTGGTCGCCGCTGGCCCGGCAATTCCAGCAGGAACTGTACTCACGGATTTTCCATCGTCAGCCGTATCAGGATTACGTGCGCGACTACGTGCGCAAGACCCTGGCCGGCGAGTTCGACGACCGCCTGATCTACCGCAAGCGCCTGCGCCGTACTCTGGATGACTATGAACGCAACGTGCCGCCCCACGTCCGTGCGGCGCGGATCGCCGATGACTACAACGACCAGCAGGGCCGCCCCCGGCAATACCAGAACGGCGGCTGGATCAGCTACGTGATCAGCGTCGCCGGGCCCGAACCGCTGGAGATTCGCAGCGCGCCCATCGACTACGACCATTACGTCACCCGGCAATTGCAACCGGTGGCGGATGCGATTCTGCCCTTCGTGGACGACGACTTTTCAACCTTGATTGGTGGGCAACTGGGCTTGTTTTGAGTCCAGCAGCTGCAGCGTCCAGTCATCCCGTATGCCGTGAAAGTATTGATCCAGTGCCTTATGGAACACGCTGCCCTTGGGGGCGATTTGGGCGAACAGGGTCATCGACGAGTGAAACTTGAGGTTGTCGGGATGTCCGAAAATCTCGGCGATCGAGCGTTGTTTGATGTCCAGGACCAATTGAGTGCAGGTTCGCAGTCGAGCGCCCAGCGTTGGATGCTCAAGATAGGCCACGGCTTCCTCGCGGGAGCGGATCGCGTAATGTCGAGACATCTGGCTACCGCCCAATCCGGCGAACTGCGGAAAAACGAACCACATCCAGTGCCGGCGCTTGCGGCCGGCTTTCAACTCTTCCCGGACCCACTCGAACACGGGGTCTTGTGCTTGCACAAAGCGTGGCAAATTGAAGTCGTCGAGCTGATCAGTGCTTCTCATGCAGAAGCCCTCTGACAGTACCGCGATGGCTTAGACCATGGCCAACCGGTGCTTGCGTTGTGGCGCGTGAAACGCGTGGTCCAGCGCCTTCAAGTCCTCGTCGTCGAGCCGCAGTTGTGCGGCCTGCGCATTCAGTTGCACATGTTCAGGAGCGACCGCTTTGGGGATGGCGATCACGCTTGTCTGTCGCAGAATCCATGCCAGTGCTATCTGAGCCGGCGTCGCGGCGTGACGGGCGGCAATCTGCCTGAGCGCCGGATGGGTCAGCATCGTTCCTCCCTGACCGATGGGACAGTATGCCATCAACGGCTGCTGATGCTGTTGACACCAGGGCAGAAGATCAAATTCGATGCCGCGCTCTTCCAGGTTGTACAGCACCTGGTTGGTAGCGCAGGCCGGTGAGTTCAATTCCTCCAGGTCGTCAACGTCGAAATTGGACACGCCCCAACGGCCGATTTTGCCGTCTTCTCGCAGGCGTTCGAAGGCTGCGACGGTTTCCTCGAGCGGATACTGGCCGCGCCAATGCAGCAGGTATAAATCGATGTAATCGGTGTTCAAGCGCCGCAGGCTGCGTTCGCAGGCCTGGGGGATGCCTTTGCGGCTGGCGTTGTGCGGGTAGACCTTGCTGACCAGGAAGACCTTGTCGCGCAGGCCTGTTATGGCTTCACCCACCACTTCCTCCGCGCCGCCTTCGGCATACATCTCGGCGGTGTCAATCAGGGTCATGCCCAGCTCGATGCCCAGGCGCAGCGCGGCGACTTCCTTGTTGTGTTGCGAGGGATCTTCGCCCATGCGCCAGGTGCCTTGACCGATGACCGGTACGTCGACGCCGGCCAGTTCGAGGGTCCGCATGAAAACCTCCTTTTTCGAATCGATAGATACTCTCCAGTTGGCAGCAGAATACCCCGGTGGTTCCGTGGACGTGTAGCAGCTGCTCGGCAGCTGCTTGATTGTGGGGGGATGTTTAGTGGGCCGAAAACTTCAGCACAGTGCTCTGGGTATAGGTCTTGCCCGGGTCAAGTCGGGTGGACGGGAAGTTCGGCTGGTTCGGTGAGTCCGGGTAGTGCTGGGTCTCGAGGGTAAACGCGCCCCAATGCGGATAAACCTTGCCGCCCTTGCCCTTGACCGTGCCATCGAGGAAGTTGCTGGTGTAGAACTGCACGCCGGGTTCAGTGGTGTAGAGCTGCAAGCGGCGCCCGGAGAGTGGGTCGCTGACATCGGCCGCCAGCTTGCCCACATCACCCTTGGCGTCCAGGGCCCAGTTGAAGTCAAATCCGCCCTGTTTCGGCTCGGCGAATTTCAGTTGCGGGTGATCGGCCTTGATGTTTTTGCCGATGGCGGTGGGTTGTGTGAAGTCCATCGGCGTACCCGCGACCGGGGCCAGTTCGCCGGTCGGAATCAGTTTGGCGGTGACCGGCGTGTAATGGGTCGAATGCAGGGTGACGAGCTGTTTCAGAACATCCCCGTTGCCCGCGCCGGCGAGGTTGAAATAGCTGTGATTGGTCAGGTTCAGTACGGTCGGTTTATCAGTGCTGGCCTTGTAGTCGATGCGCAGTTCATTGTTCTCGGTGAGGCTGTAAGTGACCTCGGTCTTGAGGTTGCCGGGGAAGCCCATTTCGCCGTCCGCCGACAGATAGGTCAGGGTAACACCCACCGAATCCTTGCCTTTGCTCGGCTGAGCTTTCCATATGCGCTTGTCAAACCCCTGCGGGCCGCCGTGCAGCGAGTTGGAGCCGTCGTTGAGCGGCACCTGATAGCGTTTGCCGTCCAGTTCGAACGCGCCGTTGGCCAGGCGATTGCCGAAACGCCCGATGGTCGCGCCAAAGTACGCGGTGCCGCTCTGATAGCCCTGAACGTCGTCAAAACCCAGCACCACGTCGTCGAGCTTGCCGTTTTTGTCCGGCACCTTCAGCGACTGCAAAATGCCGCCGTAGGTAATGATGGTGGCTTGCAGGCCATGGCTGTTGCGCAAGACGTATTGCTCGACGGGTGTGCCGTCGTTGGTCTTGCCGAAGGCTTTGTGTTCGCTGGACAGGCCAGCCGCTTGAGTGGGGAGGGTGGCGATCATCAGGGACAGTCCGAGGCCGGAGAGCAGGTGTCGGGAGTGCAGCATGGTTGACCTTCCTTTTTGTTGTTTTTGGAATGTAGTCATACTAATGATCGATTTCGATCGTCGATCAAGGAAGGATTTATAGCTGATATGTGAAGTGTTGCAATTAAAAGTATGACTAATGTGTCGGTGTTCGTTATGGAGGCCAGGGTTTACGGACCATCGGCACTGCACTTTTTCAGCTTTGGCGGCTCTATCCTTGGCCAGCCTGCGGCGATCCCCTCCGTCGGCCAATGCCCAAGTTCAAGCACCCATGGCTCGAGTTTTACCCTTCTTCGCTTCACTTCTACGGCGCCGATGCCTGCTGCTGGCCAGCCTGTCGATGCTCTTCGCCAGCGGATGCAGCCAGCAACAGGGTAGCGACATCGTCAACCAGTTCCGCGAAGGCACGCCCCAGGAATTCCTCCAGACCAGCGTCGACCGCATGGCGACCCTGGCGATGCGCGACAACCTCGACAGCCTCTACTTGCTGATGAGCAAGCTCTACCTGCGTAACCCGGACGAGTTGAAAAAATCCGGCTTCCTCGACGCCCGCACCGCCGGTAAACAAGTGCGCCTGGCCATCGAACAACAGCAGCCGCTGCCGACCCTCGGTGGCAAGAAGGACCTCGCGGCGCTGAGCTACGCCATGAGCCCTGAGTTTCTCGGCGACCGGGTCGGCGCCTTCATCTACGCCATCGGCAGCATGCTGGTCACCGCTCACGGCAACCGTCTCGAGTTCTATATGACCGATGCTATCAACCCGACCTTCGTCAATAACGCCGCCCGCAACATCGAGAAAGCCACCTGGATCCTGAGCCAGCGGCAAAACAAAAACGGCGAGCCCTTGCTGTTCTCCAACGAAATTTCGGAGGAGGGCAGCAACCTGAGTTTTGCCGTGGAGTTCGGCAAAATCGTCGCGCGGCTGGATCTGCTGACGCAGATGCTGGACGAGCGTTATCGGCGGATCGGCCTGAACTACGCGCAGAGCTTGCTGTTTTTGAATTTCCTGCCCGTGCAGTAAATCAACCCCACCGCACTCACTGACACAGCAGATCCCTCTGTAGGAGCGAGCCTGCTCGCGATAGCGTTGGCACATTCAATATCACGTCACTGAAACATCGCCATCGCGAGCAGGCTCGCTCCTACAGGGGGGGTTGAGTAAATAGGAAAAGTAGTAAGTTGTGGAATAACGATAGTTCGCATCGATATAACTGGTTATAAGAAAAATCGCTATGCTGCGGTCCAGTTTTTCCATGCGTTTTATTGCGGGCGTGTTAATGGATTTCGTTAACTTCGGGTTGGTGGTGGCAGGGTTGGTCGTCGGCTTTATCGTCGGCATGACCGGGGTAGGCGGTGGGTCTTTGATGACCCCGATTCTGCTGTGGTTCGGTATCAATCCGGCCACGGCGGTGGGCACCGACTTGCTGTACGCGGCCATTACCAAATCCAGCGGTGTGCTGGTTCATCGCAAGAACAACAATATCGACTGGGCGATCACCGGTTGGCTGACCCTCGGCAGCGTGCCGGCAGTAGCGCTGACGTTGTGGTTTCTGAGCAGTTTGCAGACTTCTCCCGACGCGATGAATTCCGTTATCAAACAGGCCCTCGGCTTCGTTCTGTTTGCCACGGCCCTGGCGATTTTCTTCAAAAAACGCTTGCTCGACTTCGCCCACAAACGGGCTGGCGGCCATTACAACCCCAGCGGTTCGCGCCTGAATGTGTTGACGGTCATCACCGGTCTGGTCTTGGGCACCATGGTCGCACTGACCTCGATCGGTGCCGGCGCCCTCGGCACCGTAGCGCTGTTCATCCTCTATCCGTTGCTGCCGACACGCCGCCTAGTCGGCACGGAAATCGCCCACGCCGTGCCATTGACCCTGGTCGCCGGCCTGGGCCATGCCAGCATGGGCAACATGGATTGGCAGGTGCTGGGTTACTTGCTGGTGGGTTCGCTGCCGGGGATTTACCTGGGCAGCCACTTGACCGGTCGTATCTCCGACGAAGTGCTACGTCCTTGCCTGGCCACGATGCTGGTGTTGATCGGCTATAAACTGGCGTTTTAGCGTGTACCCCAGATAAAAATGTAAATTGTCTAGTCTTGAAGCAGGGCTACGCCTGTTTCACCCGAACGCCCGATGCACCGCATCGGGCGTTTTGTATTTTAAGGACAGGTGTGGGCACTCTTGGTTGTCGATAAAGATCGCTGCCGCACCCTCTGCTCAAAAAGTGCTGCGCAGGTGAACGTCAGTTGGTGACCAACAGTTCCGGGCCGAGGTAGTCGTTGATGTGGTCAATATCGTCGTCGCCCAGACTGCCCACCGAAGAGGCCAGGCGCAGGCGCGACATCAAGTAGCGCAGCTTGGCCTCGAACAAATCGTGGCGCGCATCGAAGAGCAGCTCTTCGGCATTGAGAACGTCCGAGTTGGTGCTGGTGCCGCCTTCTTTGAAGCCTTTGCGTGTCGAAGTCAGTGAGCGTTCGTTGGACTCCACTGCTCTCTCCAGCGCGCGAATACGTTGGGCGCCGCTCTCTACGCCGCGATACTCACGGGTGGTACCGGAGATGACTTCCTGGCGCGTAGCGTCGAGTTCGTCCAGGGCCTTATAGCTATTGGCGCTCGCCTGGCGCGTCAACGCGCTAGTGCCACCACCGTTGTACAACGGGAAGTTTGCCTCCAGCCCGATTGAGGCGTAGCGGTTGCGTTGATTCAGCTCGGAGATTGATTGGCTATCGCCCGCGGTGTAGCCGGCAACGAAATCAAGTGTCGGCCAGTGACCAGCCCTGGCGCGCTTCACTTCTTCTTCAGCGAGGTCGCTGCTATGACGGCGCGCATGGATCAGCGGGCTGTCAGTCTGAGCCTTGATTAACCAGTCCTGCAGGTTGCTCGGTAGCAGCGGTGGCGTATTGAAGGTCGGACGCAAGGTGGTCAGGGATTCGGGGGATTCTCCGATGTATTCCTCAAGCTTGCGGCGCGCGTTGACCAGGTTGTCCTGCGCTTCGATCAGCTCAACCGCGGCGAGGTCGCGGCGAGCGATCGACTCGTCGATGTCGGTGACGGTACCGGCCCCCAACTCCATGCGTCGTTTAGCCGAAGCGAGTTGCTCGTCAAAGGCGCTTAACTTGGCTTTGGCAAGGATGATGGTTTCGCTGGCCAGGAGCACGTCGAAATAGCTTTCGGCCAGGCGCACTGCGGCGTCCTGACTCTTGGCATCGAATACCGCGACGCTGTAGTCGGCACGCTGTTTACCCTGGCGGAACTCGGCCATTTTCTGTTTGTTGAACAGCGGCTGGCGCAAGCGCACGTTAGCGCCCTTGGAGTCGTAGTCGAGATCCCTTTCGATGCCGCTCTGGCGCTGGGTGCCATTGACCTTGTTGTCGTAGGCCGAGGCACTGATCTGCGGTAGCAGGCCGGCCTGGCCAATGGCGCGGTTTTCCAGGCCGGCCTCTTTTTCATGTACGGCGGCGCGATAGACGGGGCCTTGGTACTGCAACAGATCCCAGGCTTGCTTGAGGTCCATGGCGCCAACCGGGAAGGACAGCGCAAGCAGGCAAAAGATCAGGCAATGACGGTCCATTTCATTGTTCCTTGAACGAGCTGTCGACACGCTCGAGCATTGGTTTGAGAAGATAGCTCATCAAGTTGCGCTCGCCGGTCTTGATGGTGACGCTGGCGGGCATACCGGGACGAATGTGATTGCTGCCAAGCTGGCTCATGCCATCGGGAGTGACTTCTACCTGTGCCAGATAGAACGGTTGCTTGCTTTCCTCGTCGAGCAGGCGGTCGGCGGAGACTGTCTTCACACGGCCAGGGATGTTGGGCGTCTGGGCATGGTTGAAGGCCGGAAACGCAATGTCCACGGCCAGGCCGGGGACCATCTTGTCGATCGCCTGTACCGGAATCATCGCGTCAACCTGCAGCGGTTCATTGTCCGGAACGATTTCCATGATTTTGAAGCCGGGCTGAATGATCCCGCCGATGGTCGCAATGCTCAGTGAATGGACGATGCCATCGATCGGCGAGCGAATCACCGTGTGGGTCACTTCATAGTCCAGCGCACGCAAGCGGTCGGCCAGGGTGGTATTTTCCTTGGCGGTGTCGGTGAGCTGCGATTCGACTTCCTTCTGGTAATCGTGCTGGCGCTGAAGGATGCGCAGCTTGATTTCGGTGGTCTGGCTGCGTATGCGGGCGATGTTGTTGAGGTTTTCGGCCTGGCCGGCGGAGAGGTCGGAATTGCTGCGTTCCAGCTCAAGCAGGCGGTTGCGTGGCACATAGCCTTCGGCCGCCAGCACGCGGGTACCTTTTAGTTCCTGGTTGAGGAAGTCGATCTGCGAGGCGCGGGCGCCATAGACCTGCTGCAGGCCCTTGAGCTGCACCGCCGACGCCGCGAGGTTTTCCTGAAGGATGCTGATTTCGCCAGCGAGGCCGGCGCGTCGGGTGTCCAGCAGGCGTTGTTGCAGATTCATGGCGGCCACCAGGCGGTGGTCATTCCCGAAGCGCTTGAGCAGTTCAGGGTCGTAGTTCACCACGTCGCGGCCGTCGCGTTCCGCTTCCAGACGGTTTTCCACCGTCTTGCTGACGATGTACTGGGCGCTGACCGCACCCTGTTCGGAGGCGGCGCGCAGCGAGTCGAGGCGGACCAGCTCCTGGCCTTTTTTCACTGCATCACCTTCGCGAACAAGAATGGCCTCCACAGTGCCGCCGGTCAGATGCTGCACGGCTTTACGATTGCTGGTGACTTTGACCGTGCCAGTCGCGACCACGCCGGCATCCAGTGGCGCCAGCCAGGACCACAGGAGGAAGCCACCGAAGCCGGCGAGCATCAGCAACATGCCCCAGCGCACGGGTTTACCGACGTCCAGATCCACCACGTTCCTGGGATCGGCGAGAATCATCTCGGTGTGTTGGCTCATTTGCATGATCGGTCACTCCCGTGATTTGACGGAGGCCAGCGGAGTCGATGCGCCTGCAGGCATCACACTGGCCTTGCGCAGCGCTGCAAATACTTCGTCGCGAGTACCGAGCATCTGCACACCGCCGTCGCGCAGCATCAGCACCTTATCGACGGCGCAGAGCACATTGGGACGGTGGGAAATCAGAATGACGGTGGCGCCGCGGTTTTTCAGTTGAGCCAGCGCCTCGACCAAGCCCTTTTCACCGACGTCGTCGAGGTTGGCGTTCGGCTCGTCCAGCACAATCAGATTGGGTTCTCCATACAGCGCGCGAGCCAAGGCGATGCGTTGCTTCTGGCCTCCGGACAGCGGGCTGCCATCGGTGCCCAGACGGGTCTCATAACCCTGCGCCAAACGCAGGATCATCTCGTGCACTCCAGTCGTCCTGGCGGCGCGTATGACCGCATCGCTGTCCACTTCGCCAAAGCGCGCAATGTTGTCGGCGATGGTGCCCTCGAACAGCTCCACGTCCTGTGGCAGGTAACCGAGCCAGGGGCCAAGTTCGCCCTTGTTCCAGGTGAATATGTCCGCGCCGTCCAGGCGCACCTTGCCGGCCTGCGCCGGCCAAACGCCAACCAACAGACGAGCGAGGGTGGATTTGCCCGAGGCGGATGGACCGATAATGCCAAGGCTTTCGCCGGGGGAAAGGTTGAAGCTCACTCCGCGCAGAATCGTGTTGCTGGTGCCGGGCGCACCGGCATACACATTCTCCACCGCCAGCATGCCCAGCGGCCGCTGCAGCGACATGCTCGGTGGCCGGCGAGGATAGTCGTTCAGCATCTCGTTCAACCGGGCCCAGGCCGAACGGCAGCCAAGCAATTGCTTCCACGACGCGATGACTTGTTCAACCGGGGCCAGCGCGCGGCCGGTGAGGATCGAGCAAGCAATCATCATCCCCGGGGTGATCTTGCCTTCGATCGCCAGCAACGCGCCGGCGCCGAGGATCAGCGATTGCAAAGTGATGCGCACGAAGCGCCCGGTACTGCTGATCAGGGCAGCACGGTCGGAAGCCAGGGTCTGCATTTCCAGAATGTGCAAATGGCTTTGGTACCAGCGCTTGCCGATCGAAGGCAGCATGCCCATGGCCTCGATAACCTCGGCGTTGCGCAGGTTGTTGTTGGCGTAGCTGGCGGAGGTGAGGGCAGCCTGATTGGCTTCGGCCAGTGGCTTTTGCGTTGCCTTCTCGGTGAGATAAGCCAGGCCCACCAGAATCAGCGAGCCGATCAGCGTGACCAGTCCGAGCAGCGGGTGGATCAAATAGGCGACCAGCAGGTAGATGGGGGTCCAAGGCGCATCAAAGAATGCGAACAGACCATTGCCGGTGAGAAATTGACGCACCTGTGCGAGATCTTGCAGGGCCTGGGCCGGATTGCCTCCGGCGCGACTCAGGTTGCGCTCGAATGCTGCGGTGAAAATGCGTCGATTGAGGTCCATGTCGAGGCAGTTGCCGACTCGGATCAGCACGCGGGTGCGGAACATTTCCAGCGTGGCCATTAGCAAGAACAGGCCTATCACCAGGAAGGTCAGCATCGTCAATGTTGTGACGTTACGACTGACCAAGGCCCGATCGTAGACCTGCAGCATATAAATAGCTGGCGTCAACATCATGACGTTGATGACGCCGCTGAATCCGGCCAACGAGTAAAAACTGCGGCGAAGTCGAAAGAGCGCGTCGGCCAGTTCGGATCGGGTACTTGAGAGCTTGTGCATTTGATAGACCCTCACCGAAAAGCCGGGTGTGCTTGCGGCAAAAAGCAGCAAGGAAAATGTGTGAAAAACCATAGATGTAGTTGCGAATGCTTCTCGCGGACACAAGCCATAGCGTTCCTGGAAAAGTTCCGTAAATTTTTATGTTCACATGCAGCAGCGTAGGTGGCGTTTGTCTCTCTAGCGATACAGTTTGAAATAACATTTCGCTCTAGTAGTTCGTATGAATATTTATATGTCGTTTAATAACAGTAAGTTGGCATGCCCAATGACGATGATATTTTTTTACGTCGTAATATTGACAGCGCATTGCTATAGAACTTTAGTCATGTTCAAGGGCGCCCGTCTGAATCTTGCCATCGCTTCGAAAGTGCAGGGCACGGTGGTCCTGAAGGAGCACGGCATGTCGATCATTTTGTTCTGTTGCACCGTGACGGAGCTGTTCAGGAAGTTCGCTTCGACTTCCCGATTCCATGGCCCACCAGTGGCTCGGAATCGCTCTGCCTAAACGCTCAGCGAGCAATTTCATCCAGCGAATTCCAGGCGCGCATTCACCGGCGCAGGGGACGGCTTTGCCTGCCCCACGCCTGCTCTCGCCAAACACTGAACCAACGAACTGCGCAAGCCAGCACGTGACTTGGCGCGGGAGGATTTATTCGTCCCGAGCCTTTCCCATATAGATCGAGGGCAATCGAAATGGCCAATTTCAACAAGTCGGACCTGGAGTTCATTCTCAAGCAAATCTTCATCGCAGAAGCGCATGCCGACGGCGCCAGCCTCAGTGATTTGCTACCCAACAGTCAGGTGCCATACGGCCTGCGAACCGTCGATGGCAGCTACAACAACCTGGTCGCCGGACAAAGCGAATTTGGCGCTGCGGACAATTCCTTCCTGCGCCTGCTTGACGCTTCGTATCGTGCGTCGTACGCCGGGACAGGGACGGTGGTCGATCCGCAGCCACGGATTATCAGTAACCTGATCAACGACCAGACCGCCAACAACCCGGCCGCTGTCGCTGCGAACGGTGGTGCTGACCCAGTGATCAGCCCCGGTCTGGATGGCGTGTTCGGCACGGCCGACGACAAGGAAGTATTCTTCATCCCCAACGAGTCGCCGGACGCCGGCCTGACCGCCGGCTTCAACTCGTGGATGACCTTCTTCGGCCAGTTCTTCGACCACGGCCTTGATCTGCTCAGCAAGAGCAGTACCGACGTTGTGTTTATTCCGCTGCAGCCGGACGATCCGTTGTTTGTGCCGGGCAGCCCGACCAACTTCATGGTGCTGCCACGTGCAGTGCGTACGGCCGGCGCGGACGGAATTGTCGGCACTTCCGATGATGGTCAGCCCAACACCACCTCACCGTTCGTAGACCAGAGCCAAACATACAGCTCGCACCCGTCGCACCAGGTGTTCCTGCGTGAGTACGTCCTCAACGCGGCCGGTGACCCTATTGCAACGGGGCGCTTGATTACCAACCGCGATCTCGGCGCTGATGGCAAATTCGGCACGGCCGATGATGGCGACGGCGAAAGCGGCGGCATGGCGACCTGGGCAGTGGTAAAAGCCCAGGCCCGTGACATTCTCGGCATCAACCTGACCGACCTCGATGTGCACAACGTGCCGTTGCTCGCGACTGATGCCTATGGCAGCTTCATCCGGGGGCCGAACGGTATGCCGCAGGTGGTGATGCGCACCAGTAACGGTACCGACGGTATTGCCGGGACGGCTGATGACGTCACGCAACTGGTCGAAGGCAACCGGGATGCGCCGATCAGTCTGGCCAACGCCGTAAGCACCGGACATGGTTTCCTCGACGACATCGCCCACAATGCCGCGCCGGTCGCCGTCGGTGGGGTTCTGCAAGCGGATGCCGACGCCGATGTCGGCAATGCGCAGCCCGTGGGTGCGGGCGGCAACAACCTGACCTATGACAACGAACTGCTCGACGCCCACTACATTGCCGGCGACGGCCGGGCGAACGAAAACATTGGCCTGACCGCCGTGCACCATGTGTTCCACTCCGAGCACAACCGCCTGGTCCAGCAATCCAAGCAAACCATCCTGGCCGCCGGCGATCTGGCGTTTCTCAATGAGTGGCTGGTGGACGACGTCGCCGCAATGCCTACGACACTCGCCGAAATATCAGCCTTGGTGTGGGACGGCGAACGCCTGTTCCAGGCCGCCAAGTTCGGCACCGAGATGCAGTACCAGCACCTCGTCTTCGAAGAGTTCGCGCGGACCATTCAGCCGCAGGTTGACGCATTCCTTGCCCCCAACGGGTATGACACCTCGATCAACCCGGCCATCCTCGCCGAGTTCGCCCATGTGGTGTATCGCTTCGGTCACTCGATGTTGACCGAGACCGTCGATCGTTTCGACCCCGAGTTCAATCCGCTGCTCACTGACCCGAACAACCCGGACTCGCAAATGGGTCTGATCGCGGCCTTCCTCAATCCGCTGGCGTTCGCCGGCAGTGGCGCTACTGCAGACGAAGCGGCAGGGGCGATCATTCGCGGTGTGACCCGTCAGGTCGGCAACGAGATCGACGAGTTCGTCACCGAAGCGTTGCGCAACAATCTGCTCGGTCTGCCCCTCGATTTGCCGGCCTTGAATCTGGCGCGTGGTCGCGACACGGGTATCCCGACCTTGAATGAGGCGCGGCGTGAGTTCTACTCATCAACCGGCGACAGCCAACTCAAGCCGTACATCAGTTGGGCAGACTTCGCGGACAACCTCAAACACCCCGAGTCGTTGGTCAACTTCATCGCAGCCTATGGCACGCATGAAACGATTACGGCGGCGACCACGCTGGCAGACAAACGCGCTGCAGCCCTGGCGCTGGTATTCGGTGGTGATGATGCGCCGGCTGACCGCCTGGACTTCCTCAACAGTACCGGTGCCTATGGCAACGTAACGCTGGCCGGCAAGGATGGGCTGCTGGGTACTGCCGACGATGTGGCGGGTGTAACGATCACGGGCGTCGACGATATCGACTTCTGGGTCGGTGGCCTCGCCGAGCAGAAGATGCCGTTCGGCGGTATGCTCGGTTCGTCGTTCAACTTCGTGTTTGAGACCCAGATGGAGGCGTTGCAGGACGGCGACCGCTTCTACTATCTGTCACGTACCGCGGGCCTGAACTTCGGCACCGAGTTGGAAAACAACTCCTTTGCCAAGCTGATCATGCTCAACACCGATGTCACACACCTGTCGAACACCGTGTTCCTGACGCCTACTTACACCCTGGAAGTGAATCAGGCCAATCAGTTCACTGGCCTTGGCGCGGGCAGCGCCGATCCAACTGGCGGCCTCATGATCAACGGTGTGGAAATCGTGCCGCTGGTGATCCGCGATAACCCCGACACCGTGGGGGCGGACAGTAATTATCTGCAATATACCGGCGAAGACCATGTCGTCCTGGGTGGCACCGCTGGCAATGACATCATCGTCTCCGGTGAGGGCGATGACACCCTTTACGGCGACGGTGGCAACGACCGCCTCGAAGGCGGCGCCGGCAACGATGCGGTACTGGGCGGCGCGGGCGATGACATCATCACCGACTCGTTCGGTGACAACCGTCTGGAAGGTAATGCCGGTAACGATGTGATCGTCGCCGGTAGCATGCTGGTTGGCGGCAACCTGATCCTGGGGGGCGATGGCCAGGACTTCATCATCACCACCGAAGACATCAGCACCACCTTCGGCGGTCAGGGTGACGATTTCATCCTCGGGGCCAAGACCAACCTGCCAGCTACGGGCAACGAAGGTGATGACTGGATCGAGAGCGGTACCCAGGACGGTGCGCCAGGCGATAACGCCTCGCCGTTGCTCAATGACGACGTGATCGGCAACGATATCTTTGTCGGTGGTGGTGGCTTCGACGAAATGATCGGCGAGGGTGGCGATGACATCTTCGTCGGCAGCGATGCCCAGGACAATATGGACGGCATGTCCGGTTTCGACTGGGTGACCTACAAAAATGACAGGGTCGGTGTGACCGTTGACCTGACCATGGCCACGCTGGCGCAACCACACGGCAACGCGCCAAACCAGAACAACGGGCCGTTCAATCCGGTCGGTGCCTCGCCGACCTCGATCCTCGACCGTTTTGCCGAGGTCGAAGGCTTGTCCGGTTCGCAATTTGGCGATGTGCTCAAGGGCGATAATGTTGATGCGGTCACGATTGCCGACCACGGCGGGACCACGGGCAGTGCGCTGACCAATGTGGCGTTGATTCGCGGACTGGAGCAATTCCTGGCCGATGCCGGCTTGCCGACCACTGGTTTTGCCACGGGCAATATCATCCTCGGTGGCAATGGCAGTGACCTGATCGAGGGGCGTGGTGGCGATGACCTGATCGATGGCGATAAATGGATCAACGTCAGAATTGCGGTGTATGGCCCCAACGACGTCAACCATACCGGCCCTGAAATCGCCACCTTCGACAGCATGGTCGACATGATTCCGTTCATGATCGACGGCACCTATAACCCAGGTCAGCTCAAGGCCGTGCGGGAAATCCTGCCCGGCACTTCGACAGGCGGGGCGGCTTTCGACACTGCCGTTTTCTCCGGCCTTCAGTCTGAGTATGTGGTGACGCGTGACACCCGAGGCACGGCCAATGTGGCGGACGATGTCTGGACAGTGACCGATACCGAAGCGGGTCGCGACGGCACCGATACCTTGCTGCATATCGAACGCCTGCAGTTCGCCGATACCCAGCAAGTGCTGGTGCCGGATCTGAACGCACAACCGTTGGGCAGACCGACCGTCGCGGATGGAAACGGCGGCGCGATCACAGTGGGCGACACATTGACGGTGAGCATGGCCGGAGTGCGCGATTCCGACAACATCACGGTGGGTAACCCGCAGGGTTTCGTCAACAATGCCTCGGTGTCCTACTATTGGCAGTTCGAAGCCGACCCCGGCACCGGCGTGTTCGAAGACATCATCCAGCTGCCAGCGGGTGACCTGGCGTTCCAAAGTGCCGACGGCACCACGTTCAAGGTCTCGCCGGATCTTGCCGGGCTGGCACTGCGGGTCAAAGCGATCTACCAGGATGGTCACGGCACGACTGAAGTGGTGTTCTCGCAACCGACTGATGTGGTGGCTCCCGGCGAGCCGGTTGTGCCGACGGCGCAGACACCGGTAGTCAATGCCACTGCGGGGGGCGAGGGCCTTAACATGGTCCGCTCCGACCTCAACTTCATCCTTGATCAGATCAAGATTGCCGAGGCTGATGCGGCCGGTCAGGACATCCTCTCGCTGATCCCGAATATCCGCGCGCCGTTGGGCCTGCGTGCGGTCGACGGCTCGAACAACAACCTGATGAACCTCAACGGCATCAACAACACCGAGTTTGGTGCCGCGGATAACACCTTCCCGCGCTTGACCGATCCGGTCTTCAATCCGGCGGAAGGTGCTCCTGCCGGCTTCTTCGGCCCCGGCTCGCCGGCCATTCCGGGATCGTCGTATCAGCAGAACAGCGGCTTTGTGTTTGACTCGCAGCCGCGCACGATCAGTAATCTGATCGTCGACCAGACGTCGAACAACCCGGCGGCCTATGCCACTGCTTACGACCCGGGTGCGGACGGTGTGCTCAACTTCGGCGCAGAGGGGAACGACGACGTGCTCAAGGATGGCACTCGAATAGTCGCCAGCCCCGGCATGGATGGTCAGTTCGGTACTGCCGACGACCATGATGTGTACCTGTTCGAGAACACCGCGTCGGACGCAGGGTTGTCCGCGCCGTTCAACGCCTGGATGACCTTCTTCGGGCAGTTCTTCGATCACGGTCTGGACCTGGTGACCAAAGGCGGTTCGGGCACGATCTTCATCCCGCTGCAACCGGATGATCCGCTGTATGTGCCCGGTGGCAACACCAACTTCATGGTGCTGACCCGCGCGACCAACCTGCCCGGGGCGGATGGCGTTCTCGGCACGGCCGACGACATCCATGAGCACACCAACACCACGTCGCCATTCGTGGATCAAAACCAGACCTACAGCTCGCACCCATCACACCAGGTTTTCCTGCGCGGTTATGAGCTGACCGACAACGGCCCCATCGCGACCGGCAGATTGATCACTAACCGTGACCTGGGGGCGGATGGCAAGTTTGGTACCGCAGACGACACCGAAATCGGTGGTATGGCGACCTGGAAAGTGGTCAAGGCGCAGGCCAACGACATTCTGGGTATTCGCCTTACCGACGCCGACGTCGACAACTCCCCGCTGTTGGCGACCGACGCTTATGGCAATTTCATCAAGGGGCCGAACGGCTTCCCGATGGTCGTGATGAAGGGCGCTGACGGTCTTGGTGGCACGGCTGATGACGTCCTTGTCGAAGGCAATCCGCTTGACCCCATTAGCCTGACCAACGCTGTGCGTACCGGTCACCAGTTCCTCGCCGACATTGCCCACAATGCAGCGCCGGTGTTCAGCGGTGGCGTGCTCGTGCCTGACGCGGATTCGGATACTGGCAACGCAGTGCCGTTCAATCCGCAGACCGGGGCCAACCTGGCCTACGACAACGAGTTGCTCGATGCGCATTACATCGCTGGCGACGGCCGGGTCAACGAGAACATCGGCCTGACCGCGGTGCATGCGATCTTCCACTCCGAGCACAATCGGCTGGTCGCGCAGACCAAGGACACCGTGCTTGATTCGGGTGACGTAGCCTTCCTCAACGAGTGGCTGCTCACTCCTGTGGGCGCTTTGCCCGCCAACCAGGCTGAGATCGATGCGCTTGTGTGGAATGGCGAGCGCTTGTTCCAGGCTGCCAAGTTCGGCACCGAGATGCAGTATCAGCACCTGGTGTTCGAGGAGTTTGCGCGGACCATCCAGCCCAACGTTGACCTGTTCTTTGCACCGACCCAGGTCTATGACGTTGACCTCGATGCCTCGATCGTCGCCGAGTTCGCCCATACCGTGTACCGGTTTGGCCACTCGATGCTGACCGAGACCGTCGATCGCTTCGACGTCGACTTCAACGTGATCGGCGATCCGAACAGCGCTGATCCTGATCAGCAACTCGGTCTGATCGCGGCGTTCCTCAACCCGTTGGCGTATGCCGCCAGTGGCGTGACGCCCGAAGATGCGACCAGTGCGATCGTGCGTGGGATGACTCGGCAAGCCGGTAACGAAATCGACGAGTTCGTCACCGAGGCGCTGCGCAACAACCTGCTCGGCCTGCCGCTCGACCTGCCGGCGATCAACATTGCCCGTGGCCGCGACGTGGGGATTCCTTCGCTCAATGCGGTCCGCCGCGACATCTACAGCCAAACCGGTGATACCCAACTCAAGCCTTACATCAGCTGGGTCGACCTGGTGCAGCACCTCAAGCATCCAGAGTCGTTGATCAACTTCATCGCGGCCTATGGCACGCATAGCACGATCACGGAGGCGACCACACTGGAAGCCAAACGCGCTGCAGCCATGGCGCTGGTATTTGGTGGTGATGATGCGCCGGCTGACCGCTTGGACTTCCTCAACGGAACCGGTACCTGGGCCAACGTCACGCTGGCCGGCAAAGATGGGGTGATGGGGACTGCCGACGATCTGAAGGGAGTGACGATCACGGGCGTAGATGCCATCGATCTCTGGATCGGCGGCCTGGCCGAAGAGAAAACCCCGTTCGGCGGCATGCTCGGCTCGACCTTCAACTTCGTGTTCGAGAACCAGCTGGAAAAACTGCAGGACGGTGACCGCTTCTACTATCTGGAGCGTACGGCTGGCCTGTCGATGAATGCCGAACTGGAAAGCAATTCGTTCGCCAAGCTGATCATGGCCAACACCTCGGCTACGCACTTGCCGGGCCTGGTGTTCTCGGACCCTGGTTTCTATCTGGAAAGGGACCAGAGCAAGCAGTACAACGATGGCCTGGGCAACGCTGATCCGCTTGGCGAGAACGGCGAGCAGGTGGTGTTCCGCGACAACCCGCTGACCGCAGGACCGGACACCAACTACATCAAGTACACGGGTGATCAGCACATCGTGCTGGGCGGCACCAACAATGCCGACATCCTCATCGCCAGTGAAGGCGATGACACGGTCTGGGGTGACGGCGGCAACGATGTCATCGAAGGCGGTGACGGCAACGACCAACTGCGCGGTGGCGCCGGCGACGACATCATCACTGACCGCGGCGGCGACGATAACATCCAGGGGGGCGACGGCAACGACGTGCTGCACGGTGGCAATGGCGTCAACCTGATCATCGGCGGGTTCGGCAATGACTTCATCGTGACCGGAGAGGACGCCTCCGAGGCTATTGGTGGCCACGGCAACGACTTCATTCTGGGCAGCAAAGCCAACGAACAGGACATGGGTAACGAAGGCGACGACTGGATCGAGAAGGGCACGTCGGACGGTGCACCTGGCGACAACTTCGACCCGCTCGGCAACGACCCGATAATCGGCCACGATGTGTTCATCGGCGCTAGCGAAAACGACAAGTTCAACGGCGAGGGCGGCGACGACATCATGGTCGGCAGTCTCGGCCTGGGTGACCGCTATATCGGTGGCTCCGGCTATGACTGGGCAACCTTCAAGGGGCTCGCCCAGGGCGTGACCATCGACTTCACCGATCGCTTTTTCGATGTTCCGCCGGTGCCGGGTTCGGGGGCTTCGGCGCTGGTGCGGTTCGACATCATGGAAGGTTTGTCGGGTTCATCACACGGGGACTACCTGCGCGGTGATAACGAAGATGCCACAACACTGCCCGGCGCCGGAGCAACTGGCAGTGTGCTGACCAACATCAACCTGATCGACGGCCTGGTTGATCTTCTGCCCGCCGGAGCAACGTTCTTCGACGGCGGCAACATCATCCTCGGCGGCAGCGGCAGCGACCTGATCGAAGGTCGCGGTGGTGACGACATCATCGATGGTGACAAGTGGCTGAACGTGCGTATAAGCGTGCGGGAAAATGTCGATGGTACTGGCGAGGAAATCGCCACGTTCGACAGCATGGAGCCGCTGGTGCCGTTTATGTTGAACGGTACTTACAACCCGGGCCAGTTGGTCATCGTGCGGGAGATTCTGACCGGCAATGACAGCTACGACACTGCATTGTTCTCCGGTAATTTGGGGGAATACGGCATCGAGATCGATGGCGACACTGTCATCGTGACCGACTCGGTGGCGGGGCGTGATGGCGTCGATCGCCTGACAGGCATCGAGCGTCTGCAGTTCGCTGACGTGGCGCAATCGTCCGGAGTGGGCACCGCTCAAAACAACGACCCATCGGGTCATCTGGCAATCCTCGATGCTGCAACCGGTGTGCGTGACGAAACGCCTGTCGCCGGCCAGTTGCTGCGAGTCAGTGATCGGGCGGTACACGACGCGGACAACCAAAGCGGGACCAACCCGACCGGTGCGGTGACTGGCGGGGTGGCTTACTACTGGCAGGTCGAAACCATTGCCGGCACGGGCGTTTATGATGACATCACCTCCCTCGCTGCGGGCGAGGCAACGCGGGCGATCGGCACCACCTACCGGGTGACGGACGATGTGGCAGGTCTGAACATCCGCGTCCGGGCGGTGTACCAGGATGCGAAGGGCACGCTGGAGATCGTCGATTCGTCCGGGAACAGCACACCGACCGAAGGGCCGACCGTTACCGGGCTTGCCGTGCAGAACCAGCTGTTGACCGCTGACCCGTCGAGCATCATCGACCTCGATGGCCTGAGCAATCCGCAGTTCACCTATCAGTGGCAGGCGAACGACGGGCTTGGCTTCGTCAACATCGCCGGCGCTACCGGTAGCACGTTCGCGCTTGGCCAGGCTCAGGTCGATCAGGAAGTGCGCGTGGTCATCGGTTACGTAGATGCTTTCGGTGTGGCCGAAAGCGTTTCGTCCAACATCCTGGGGCCGGTGGAAAACGTCAACGATGCACCGACTGCAGGGCCAACCTTAACCGGGCTTGCCGTGCAGAACCAGGTGTTGACCGCTGACCCGGCGAGCATCATCGACGTCGATGGCTTGAGCAATCCGCAGTTCACCTACCAATGGCAGGCGAACAACGGGTCTGGCTTCGTCGACATCAACGGCGCTACCGGTAGCACGTTCGCGCTTGGCCAGGCTCAGGTCGGACAGGCAGTGCGCGTGGTCATCGGTTACGTGGATGACTTCGGTGCGGCCGAAAGCGTTTCATCCAACACCCTGGGGCCGGTGGCCAACGCCAATGATGCACCGACAGGCGCATTGCTGATCAGCGATACGACACCGAATCAAGGGCAGGTGCTAACCGCGCTGACGGGCGAGATTGTCGATGCGGATGGGCTGGGCACCTTCAGCTTCCAGTGGCAGCAAGGTGTCGGTGTGTCCTTCACTGACATCAACGGTGCGACTGCTGCGACCTTCACCCCGGGTGCGGCGCAAGGCAATCTGCAACTGCGAGTGATCGTGCGCTACACCGATGGCTTCGGCACGCTGGAGTCGGTGACCTCTGCGGCGACGGCGGCAGTAACTGTACTGAGTGGCGTGGTCCTGCAGGGCAATGCGTTTGCGAACACCCTCACCGGCACTGCGGGTAACGATGTGCTGATTGGCCTGGGCGGGAGCGATACGCTGAATGGCCTGGCCGGTATCGACCAGTTGTTTGGCGGCACGGGCAACGACATCCTCAACGGCGGAGACGACAACGACGTCCTCAATGGCGAGGACGGCACCGACACCCTCAACGGTGGGCTCGGCGCGGATACCATGAACGGCGGTGCCGGCAACGACACGTTTGTGGTCGACAACGTCGGTGACCTTGTCACCGAGGCGCTGGGTGGTGGTACCGATCTGGTGCGAACCAGTCTGACGAGCTACCAGCTCGGTGCCAACGTCGAGAACCTGACCTATACGGGAACCGCAAACTTCACCGGTACCGGTAACGCGCTAGCCAACATCATCACCGGCGGGGTGGGTAGTGACCTCCTCAATGGCGGTGCAGGTGCTGACCGGTTGGTGGGGGGCGCCGGCAACGATACCTATGTCGTCGACGCAGCCTTGGACGTGGTGGTCGAGGTGTTAGGTGGCGGTACGGACACCGTGCAGACCTCGCTGGCCAGCTACACGCTGGGCGCTAATGTCGAGAATCTGACCTACACCGGAGTCGGCAACTTCGTCGGCAATGGCAACGGGTTGAACAACGTCATCACCGCCGGAGCGGGTAATGACACCCTCAATGGTAACGACGGCAACGACCAACTGTTCGGTGGCATTGGCACCGATACCCTGAACGGCGGCAATGGCGATGACAGCCTCGACGGCGGTGATGGGGCGGATGTCTTGAATGGTGGATCAGGCAACGACACGCTGCTCGGTGGTGACGCTAACGACATATTGTTGGGTGGAACCGGCATTGACTTTATCGATGGCGGAATTGGCAACGATACGGTCACTGGCGGTGCCGGTAACGACATGATGGTTGCCAGCAGTGGCAACGATATCTTCATGTTCGCAGCGGGCTTCGGGGCCGATCAGATCATCGGCTTCGATGCCGACGCGGTGGGAGGCCAGGACCGGCTCGATATTTCCGCGTTCGGCGTCACTGCTGCGACCTTTGCCGGCATCGTTATCATCACCGATATCGGTGCGGATACCTTGATCAGCTCCGCAGGGCCTGAATCCATCCGCCTGGTCGGTGTGGCCGATGCAACAACCGTCACTGCCGCAGACTTCATTCTGGCCACTTGAGGTTCTGATCAACAATGTCGCAGGGAGCGTGGACATCGGAGGGGAGGGCAATGGATGCCCTCCGTTTTTTAAAACTCTGGCCGTTTGTTCGGCCGAAAATGCGTGAACCACTCTGGCACGCCGGTATGTCGGTTCGTGGGAAACGCTCGATCAACATTTGACCAGGGAATGGAAATAGGGGAGCCCGACCTTGAACATTTCAACGACCTGCGCCATGAGCAGCCTGTTGGTTTCGCTCACCGCTTCTGCTACCGGGATCATTCCGGTCTTCGAGCTGGACTTCACCCGATCCGCAACAGAAACGCTGCAAAAAATGGGCATCAACGACGCTTGTATTATCGCCGCTTCACATCCCGCTGAATTTACCTACTGCCGAGAAGGATCTTCAACGCTCTGGAAGTATCAGGCGTTGGATCTAGAGCAACAGGCGGCGATCCAAATTGGCCAAACGCGGTCTTCGATGGATCATCAGCGAATTACTGTCGCGCAATTCAATAGCACTGCCTGCGAAGAAGATCACCTTGAGCCAGTGGTAAACCCGGCGATTGGTCTTGGATTTGTCCTCGGCTTGTTCACCCTGTTTCTGTTGATCGGTTTTCGACGCGCCCGCCACCTGTAATCCAAACGTGATGAATGCTTCCCACGGACTCTTGCCTGCTGAACAAGCTGATAAGACGCCGGGCTGTTCCTGTCGCAAAAATCCTGGAGCAACGCAGCCTGGCGTTCCGGCCTTTTTTCACCACCAGGCAAGGTGGCCTGGTGCAGGTCAAGCGGATGATGGAGCGGTGCGGCGGGGTGTTCAGTCGGGAAAGTCGCGAGGGCGACGGCACGGTGTGTCCGCCTGTTGTTCAAGCGAATTCCCTGAATATGGGGAGGAACTTTACCCAGTAGCGGGTGCCATGCCCCAGTCGCTTTTTGGGCATGGCAAATTGATGTTGATAAGCCATTGTTCTGCTGGGTATTGATGCTTTGTATAGAACATTACGAATCTGGCGAACTCCTTGCACTCCTCCCATTACCCCCTTCACGACTTAGAGGCGGCTGGTGATGGACAGAAAAGCGCGGCACCCCTGCAAGTGGTTTGGTCTCCTGACGCCCCTGAGCGTCCTTCTGACAATGACGCTCGGCACAACAAACCTGCGCGCCAGCCCGATCGACGACGAACGACAGCCCGAACCCTCCGACCCTTCAGCGTACTACGACGAACCGACTGACAAAGTAGGCGCCTTGAACGCCATTTTGACCATGCCCCCGGCTAACCTCGATTCCTTCGACTTGCCGGGTGGCGTCAAAGGCAGCAAAGACACCACGCGCAAGGAAAACATCCTGCCGCCAGCGCTGCAGACCAGTTTCAATTACCCCACCAACGGAAAACCCAGTCCGCTGTATGGTGCTCTGCCGTTCACTCAACCACTGGCGCTGTTCGAAGAATTCGGTGTGGAAAAACTCGACCCCACCACCCCGGCGGCACTGTTGCCGTTTCCACCCGCCGCCATTGGCCCGCTGCCACAACAAGATCCCACCAGCGTCGCACGCAGCGCTCCGCCGAGTGCGGCGCTCGACGCGTTCTTGCGTCAACCAGGCCTGACTCCGTTCCCCAGCCAGTATTCCAACGTGGTCGACCGCAACCCTTGGCAGAAGCAGATTGAATTTTTCCTCAACCGCCGTATCGGCTCGTCGGCTGAAGGCCGTCCGCCAGGAAAAGGCTGGTCGCACCAGCGCTGGAACGAGTTTTACCCGCAGGTGGCCTACAAGACCGTGCAAGCCGGCGCACGGGTGAATACCGGTTTGCGTGACAGTCGCCAGATGCACCGCTATGCCGTGGGTGAGTTCGGTCCCAGTGGTCTCTATTACAATGTGGCGGGCGTGCCAGCGACAGCAGGCACCTCCAAAGGATCTGAACCGCGTTTTCATCCGAAAATGCCGGTGCAGAAACTCAACTCGCTATGGACCTTCGACGGCACCTTGCCGCCAAAATTGCTCATGGTGCGGTACGGGCAACCCGTGTTGATGCGTCATTACAACGGCTTGCCGATCGACCCGTCGGCGAACATGGGTTTTGGTCTGCACACCATCACCACCCACGAACACAACGGTCACGTACCGGCGGAAAGCGACGGTTACACCAATGCGTTTTTCTTCCCAGGGCAATTCTACGACTATCGCTGGCCGATCCAGTTGGCCGGTTACGACAGCATCAACACCAAGGCTGAAGACCCGCGTGCAGCGTTTCCGTGCTCGCCGGGCGAAACCCTGTGGACTAACGACCTCGCCCCCGGCCGCAAAACCTGCGACAACGGGATGATCAAAATCCGCGGTGACTGGCGCGAAACCATGAGCACCCACTGGTTCCACGACCACATGCTCGATTTCACCGCGCAGAACGTCTACAAGGGCAACGCGGCGATGATGAACTACTACAGCGCCCTGGACCGCGCCAATGAATCGGTGAATGACGGCGTCAACCTGCGCCTCCCCAGCGGCAGCGCCTTGCCCTGGGGTAACCGCGACTACGACGTCAACCTGATGTTTGCCGACAAGGCGTGGGATAAGAACGGTCAACTGTGGTTCAACCCCTTCAACACTGCCGGCTTCCTCGGTGACCAGGTGCTGGTCAACTGGAAGTGGAAACCAACCTTGGACGTCCGTGCCCGCAGCTATCGGTTCCGTATGCTCAACGGCTCCGTGTCGCGCTACTTCAAGATGGCGCTGGTGCGCGAGATCAAGGGCACCAGCGGCGAGTTCCAAGGGCCTGTCGGGTCGGGCGTGTCGTATGCCCGGGTGCCGTTCCACCTGATCGCCAACGACGGCAATATCATGGAACACGCCGTGCCGTTCGACGGCACCATGGACCTGGATGCCGACGGTGACAAACAGAACCACAACGCGATCCTGCCAACCCTGGGCATCGCCGAGCGTTTCGACATCATCGTTAACTTCTCGAAAAACGGGATCAAACCAGGCGACAAGCTGTTCTTCGTCAACCTGCTGGTGCACCAAGACGGCAAGGGTCCGGAAGAACCCGTCGCCCTGGCTGACGTGCTGTCCGAGAAGTACCGGGCGATCATCAAGCAAACCAGCAAGGGGCCAAAGTGGGAGGACGGTGATCCGGCGGTAGGCAAGGTGTTGCAACTCAACGTCAAGGCTTACACCGGTCAGGACCTGGCCATGGACCCGGCCGCTTATGAGCCGGCCAAACCGGGCAAGGCTGAAGGCCTGTTTATGATCCCGCTGAAAATCCATCGCGACAATGCGGCCGACAAGGCGCTGCTGGCTCAGGCTCGTCACCGCACCTTTACCTTCGGCCGTTCTGATGGCACCGATGAAGCACCCTGGACGGTCAAGACCGACGGCGGTTTCGGGTTTCGCATGGACCCACGTCGGCTGAACACCTCGACCAAACTGGCCAGCGGTCCGACCGACGCCGGCGCCACGGGCTTCGGCACGCTGGAAGTGTGGCACATCAAGGGTAATGACACGGGCTGGGGCCACCCGGTGCACGTGCACTTCGAGGAAGGGATCATCCTCAGTCGTGGCGGCAAGCCACCACCGGAATGGGAAAAATGGGCACGCAAGGACGTGTATCGCGTCGGTTCGGAAAAGGATGGTACGGACAATGTCGAGATTGCGATCCAATTTCGCGAATTCGCCGGCACCTACATGGAGCACTGCCACAACACTCAGCATGAGGACAACTCAATGCTGTTGCGTTGGGACGTTGAAAAACCCGGGCAAGTGCAGTTGATGCCGACTCCGTTGCCGAGCTGGGATGGCGTGCGCTACGTGAACTCCGCTGCGCTGCCAACCTTCCGCACCGGCGACGGCTACGGTACCAAAGCAGCGGTCACACCATGATCCGCAGGGGAGCCGACATGACATCAACTGCGCCGCGCTCCCGCGCCCTGGGCATGCACCTGATTTTGCTGCTGGTCACCGGCGTGCTGGCCGCTTGGCTGCTGCTCGCTCATGAAGGTGCACCGTCACCCACGGAATCGGCGACACCCTGGGGCGGCGATTACTTCCCCAACACCTTGCTGACCGATCAGGACGGTCGGCAGGTGCGTTTTTTCGAGGACCTGATCAAGGGCAAAGTGGTGGTGATCAACTTCATCTTCACCACGTGCAGCGACTCCTGTCCGCTGGAAACCGCGCGCCTGCGCCAAATGCAACAGTTGCTCGGGGACCGGGTCGGGAAGGATATCTTTTTCTACTCGATCAGCATCGACCCGCTGAGCGATACCCCCGAGGTGCTTAAAGCCTACGCCCAGCGCTTCAAGGTGGGACCGGGCTGGCAGTTTCTCACCGGCGAATTCGAGGCCGTTACCGACCTGCGAAAAAAACTCGGGCTGTTTATCGAAGGCGTCGACAACGGACGCAGCAAGGATCACAACCTGAGCCTGATCGTTGGCAACCAGAGCACCGGTCGCTGGATGAAAGCCTCGCCGTTCGAGAACCCGTGGATCCTCGCCGATCAGTTGGCCAATACCTTGCAGAACTGGAAGCAGGCCAGTGCCGAAGGGAGCTACGCCAATGCGCCCGAGATTCGTCCGCCGAGCAACGGAGAAGAATTGTTTCGCACCCGTTGCGCGTCGTGTCACAGCCTCGGGCCGCAAGACGGGCAGGGCATCGGCATGCGCAGCATCGGCCCGGACCTTATCGGCGTGACCCGTCAGCGAGACCCCGTCTGGCTCAATCGCTGGATCCGCGAACCGGACCGCATGCTTGCCGAAAAGGACCCGATTGCGCTGGAACTGTTTGAGCGCTTTGACAAGATTCCAATGCCCAACCTGCGCCTGGATGAAGACGCAGCGCAGTCCATCATGGATTTTTTGCAGGAAGAAACTGACCGTCAACAATCGTTGCAGGCGGCGCAGCTGCAATAGCAGCTGAATACAATCATTGAGCCGTCGGGCTCGATCAATGCCACCAGCACTGATCCAATGAAGAGGCTTCAACCCGGTACTCAGGAGCCACCCATGCAGATACTCCAGCGCCAAAAAGTACCTGCGCTGCCGCACACGGCGGCAGGAGAAGGCACGGGCTTGCGTGGCCAGTTCAATCTGCTGCGCTGGTTTTCCCTGGGCAGTTTTTTCATCATCGCCGCCGTGGCGCTGGGGCTGGGTTATATATCTACGCGCTTCGTCGTCGAGGAAAGCATCGAGCGCGACTCCATGCTGACTGCGCAATTCATTCAGGCCATTGGTGATGCCGAAATCCGCCACGCCTCGATTACCCCGAACAGAACCATGGGCGAAATGCTCGATCCTCGAGGTGACAATGCCTATTCCGACGTCGATCCTGGCTCTCGTGCGGCTGCCCGCACAGAGTTTCTTGATCATGTCGCACACTTGCCGGACACGCTGTTGGCGGTGGTGTACGCTCTGGATCGCACGGTGGTCTGGTCGACCAACCCGGAGTTGGTCGGCGTGCGCATTGAAAATGATAAGGAGCTGGACGAATCCTTTGAGATGAAGGAAACCGTGTCCACCAGCTACCACCAGATCGATGAAGAACGTCCCGAACAGATGCTGCTGCGCGAACCCAAGTACTTGTTCATCGAGAACTACATCCCGATGTTCAATGCCGACAAAAGCAAAGTGATCGCCATGGTGGAGATCTACAAAGAACCTGCGGACCTGGTGGCGCGCATCCAGCGTGGTTTCAAGTCGATCTGGCTGGCGACCCTGCTTGGTGGTGTCATCATTTACCTCGCGCTATTCTGGATTGTCTGGCGTGCGTCCGAGCTGCTCGAGAGCCAGCAGAAACAGTTGATCGCCAACGAAACCTTCGTGGCGCTGGGTGAAATGTCCTCGGCCGTGGCCCACAGTTTGCGCAATCCGCTGGCGAACATTCGCTCGAGCGCCGAACTGGCCCAGGAAATCGCCAGCCAGAATACGCAAAAGAACATCGGCGACATCATCAATCAGGTCGATCGCATGTCGCGTTGGGTTCGTGAATTGCTGATGTCGTTGCGGCCGATGAATGACGACTATGAGGCGGTGGATCTGGTATTGATCATTGATGACACCCTGGGTGCCTTCGACGCGCTGATCAAACGCTCCGGCGTTGAAGTCCGTTTCACACCCAAGGTCTGCCCGCCAGTGGTTAGTCAGCAGGTGTTGCTGACGCAAATTCTCAATAGCCTGATTGCCAACGCCCTGGAAGCCATGCCCAGGGGCGGCGTGCTGAGTATCGAGATTGAATCGCCGCAGACGGGCCATGTGTGCATGATCCTGAGCGATACCGGCAAGGGCATGACCAAGCAACAGCAACAAATGGTCTTCAAGCCGTTTTTTACCACCAAACAAGGCGGGTTGGGCGTAGGCCTGGCCCTGGTCAAAAGGATAATGGAACGCTTAGAGGGCTCGGTCGAGCTGACCAGCCAGGAGCAGGCAGGAACCCGCGTTTGTCTCAACTTTAAAGTGGCAACGGGGGGAGAGTACGGAGCACAGCATACCGCTGGTCGAGGATGATGGAGCGCTCATGGCGGGTTCTCACGGCGGATCAGGTGTATCGTAATAAGGGATGAGATTAGCTCAGCCTGTTGCGCAATGACCGCCCTGACCTAAGCTTTGGTCAAGGCGGAACACAATTGCGGTGCGTCACCCGGAACGATCGCCGCGATGCGCAATCATTAGAGCGTGGATATCAAAAGGAGATGCGCATGCTCATCAGGTCTTTGACCCTGACTACCTTGCTGGCTTTCGCCGGCCCCTTGCTTGCCGCCGAAGACGGCTCACCGCTGGACAATGACAAAGGCAGATCCCGGCCACTGATTGTGATTGCTTCGAGTACCGTTGACCCGGTCTGGGTGAGCCTGAAAAAGGCGATGGACGATCCGGCCAACAAGGATGGCGTCAAGCAACGCAATATCAGGGTGTACACCGTGCTGAACATGTTCGGTCAGCTCGACGGCAAGGACCTCGGCCAACAGGACACCATGGCACTGATCCGCTCGCTGAAACTCGGCGCGGGGGCGTTTCCCAAAGTCATCCTGGTGGGCAAGGACGGCGAGAAGAAGTTCGAGAGTTCGGGGGATGAATCAAAGTCGGTCGACTTGAAGAAGATTTTCGACACCATCGACGCCTTGCCAGCCGCCGAAAAAGAAGCCGCACCGCCGACAGTCGCAACGCCCGTCGTCGCCGAACCGGCCGCTAAAGGCGCCAAGGGTGCAAAACCCGCCAAACCCGCCAAACCGGCCAAGCCCCCTGAGATGCCTGACGATTGAATCCCTATTGACCCCGGGTGAGCAGACTCCGATTCTTGTAAACGTCGCCACCCACTGTGGGCGCGAGCGTGCTCGCGAAAGCGGTCTGACAGGCAACCTTGATGTTGGATGTGCCAGCTCCTTCGCGGGCAAGCCCGCTCCCACAGGGATGCCCGTTTGGCATAAGGGTTGGGGCGTTACCAGTTGTAGCGATAGCCGACCGTCAGCGCCCAAGGCTGTTCGATATCGTTGCCTTTGGTGTAGCCCGCTTCGGCGAAGAAGTTGTGTTTTTCAACCGCCGTCACAGTGACGCCACCCGCTACCTCGGCTCGTGAACTCGGCAAGCGGCTGTCGAGTTTTGCCCCGTTGACGTTCACTGTGCTGTCGCCTGCATGTTCGGTGATCCAGGCGGCCTTGACGTAAGGTTTCACCGCAACGCCATTGCCTGGCTGCAGATTTCGCCCGAACGCTCCGCCAACACGGCTTTGCAGCGAAACCATCGAATCCTGTTTAACGCTCAGGCCATTGCTCGCCGTGTAGCTGCCGCCACTGATGCGCGCTACCTGCAGCCCCGCTTGGGGTTCAACGAACCAGCCCTGGCTTAGGTCGATAGTCTTGCCGAGTTGAACGTCAGCACTCACGGCGTGGTTCTTGTAGCGCGCCTTGACCTTGTCGCCGAGGTTGCTGGTGATGTCGACGTCATTGTTCAGGTGGCTGTATTTCAGCGCGCCATCGACATACATCCCGCTGCGGTCCAGATAGGCGGCATAACCCCCCAGCGTCGCGCTGTCGATCGTGCCATTGCTGGCCTCGCCAAAGTGTTGCCGCGCCTGACCCTTGCCGAGCAAGCCGCCCACATACAGCGTACCGTCGGCAAAGGACAGGGCCGTGTCGGCGCCGATTTCCAGGCCGTTGACCTGTTGCTGGAACGCGCGACTGGCACCTGTGTCCAGGCGTTGTTCAGTGCCATAGCCACGGATCCACAGACCTCCCTGATCCTTACCCGAACGAAGATCGCCCAAATGCTGGGTCGTCGCATTCATCTGCGCGCCGATCAGCGCAGCGGAGGCGGCGTGGCTGGCGACCGCCGCGTTGGCGCCTTTGCTGAGAACTTTTGCCTGAGGAACAGGGTGAGTCTGGATCGGTTGCGGCGTTTGCGGTGGCGGGGCGATGACTGGCTTGTCTGGCTGTTCAGTGACGGGTGGGGTCACCGGGTTGACTGGATCGACCGTATCGGTCGGATCTACGGGATCTACGGGATCTACGGGATCTACGGGATCTGCCGGATCTACGGGATCCAGGTCAGGTGTGTTTTCGCCGGGTTTGGCCAGGAACCAATCGTCGTCGTGCTGTTGCAGGGTGTAGCGGTAGGCGCCGGCATCGACGGTCCCGCCATGGAGTTTAAAATCACCGCTGCCACCGTTGCCATCCACCAGCATCAGTTGCTGCTGCTCGCCGCTCGGCGCGTTCCCGGAGTCGGCAACCACCAGGGTGTGGCTGTCGCTGATCGGCCCTTGCACCTTGATCAGGTCGCCTTGCAGTGAGGCCAGGTCCGTGTTCATCAGGAAGCTGCCATTGCCGGTCAACGGGCCTTTAATCGTCAGCGTGTGAAAACCGTTGATGGCCGGATCGGCGAACGTGACTTGACCGGCGATATGGTTCGCGCCGCCCAGCACTGCATCACCCTTGAGTCGCAGAACACCACCCGAATTGATCGTTGTGTCACTGGCTTCGGCCAGGTCGCCGAGCACCATGAGGCCACCCTGATTGACGGTGGTGAAGTGGATATGCGGGCCAGCCCCACTATCCATCATCCCGCCCTGATTGACCACGGTGTTGATGACCGAGGCGTTCTCGCTGAGGGAAAGTTCGCCACCGTCATTGACCGTCGTGCGGTCGGCATTGCCGTTTTCGTAAACGGTCATCTGACTGTTGTTGACGAAAGTGTTCTTGGCGGTGGCATCGGTATACACCCACATAGTGCCGCCTTTGAGCTGGGTATCACTGACCACCGCGTTCTGCGCCACCTCCAGGTTGCCGTCGTTGACGATGGTGCGCAGGGCTGTGGCTGAACCGACGACGACCATGGTGCCGTTTTCAACGACGGTGCTGAATGCCGCCGCAGAGTCATAGACACTCAGCCTTCCACTGCCATCGACTGTGGTGCCGTTCGCGCGCCCGCCGTCCAGAAGTTGGATGAACCCATTGCTCACGGTGCTATCGGTCAGAGTGCCGCCCGTACCGACGTAAATCGTCGAGCCATCGTTCACCGCTACATTGGCCTGAGGCGTTGTCAGGCAGTTGAGCGAGTCGCAGCTGGCAGCAAAGGCGCCGGCAGGCGCGCAGCCCAGCATCAACAATGCCCCGGACAGGGAGACACGAGAAAACGGTACACCAAAAGTAAACATAACGATCCGCCGACTGCATGGAAATGAGCCGCGGATTCTCCGGGTGTGGGCGAGGCGGATAACGCAGGCACTTCCTATCTTTTTGTAGGACGCGTCCTACAAAAGTCGACCGTTGAGGTGCTCTTGAAGGCTGTTTTGCAGGCGTTGCATCTGCTCGGCAAAGGCCTGATGCAGGCGACTCAGGGCGTCTAGCGGAATCGACTGGCCACACGCCTGCTCCAGTTCCTCGCAAGCGCTGATCAGCGGCGCCGCGTGGATGATCCGCGCGCTGCCGAGGATCTTGTGACTGCGCCGCCCCATGGCGCTGTAATCGCCAGCGGCATACAGCGCCTGCATGGCGTCGAAGTCTTCCTGATTAGTGCGCAGCACCGTGGCCAGCAACTGGCGAGTCATGGCCGCATCACCCGCCGTAATATCGCTGACCTTCGAGATATCGAAGCAGGGGGCCGCCGCCTGTTGCACTTGTTCGACCTGGCGAAGATAGCGCTCAAGCGCCGAGCGGGTGACGGGTTTGAACAGGCAGTCGTTCATGCCGGCATCCAGGCAGCGCTGGATTTCCTGAGGCTGAGCATTGGCCGTCAGTCCGACCACATGGGTTGCAGTTCGTCCTTCCCGGGCCTCGACCGACCTGAGTTGGCGGGTCATCTGGTCGCCGCTCATTTGCGGTATGTTGCAGTCGGTGATCACGTAGTCGAAGATTTCCCGGTCCCACACCCGCAATCCCTCGAGCCCGTTCTCGGCGCACGTCACGCGCATGCCCAGCGACTCCAGTTGACGTTGCAGCACCACGCGGTTGAACTCGTGATCTTCGACGATCAGGATATCGCGCGCTGGCAGCGGTGCCAGGTGTTCAGTGCTGTCCAAAGGCGCCGGGGCGTCGTCAGGCGCCAGGTCCGCGTCGAGTTCCAGGGTAAAACACGAGCCTTGTCCCGGCGCGCTGACGCAGCTCAGTCGCCCGCCCATCAACTGCGTCAATTGCTGACAGATCGCCAGGCCCAGCCCCGTACCGATCTGCAACTCGCTGTCGCTGGATGCGAACTGGGTATAGGGCTGGAACAGCCGCTCGCGCTGTTTATCATCCATGCCGACACCGGTGTCTTGAACACTCAGGCGCACGTGGGCGAGGTCGCCTTGCGGTTCAATCAACAGCTGTACCATTACCGAACCTTGCGGAGTGAATTTGATCGCGTTGCTGATCAGGTTGGACGCAATCTGCCGGAACCGCAGCGAGTCCAGCTCCACCGCGGTATCGAGCCCTTGGTTGATGAATTCCAGCGCGACGTTTTTCTGCTGCGCAAGGCTGGCGAAACTCTGAATCACCGTGCTGACCAATCGCTCGGGATGGCAGGTGCCGCTGCGCAGCTCGAACTTGCCGGATTCGATTTTCGACAAATCAAGAATTTCGCCGATCAGCTCCATCATGCCGCTCGCGGACTTTTGTGCGATGTCGATCAGCTGCGCGTCGGAGCGATGGTCGCGCATCAGTTCGAGCACGCCGATCAAGGCGCTCATCGGCGTGCGGATCTCATGGCTCATCACCGCGAGGAAGTGACTCTTGCCCCGGTTGGCTGCTTCTGCCAGGTCCTTGGCCTGATGCAGTGCGTGCTGCAAATGCTGCTGTTCGGTAAGGTCGATCCAGCCGCCGATCACCCCGGTCATGGTGCCGTCGGAATCGCGGTAGGGCAGTGCCCAGTGGTAAATGTGATACGTCTTGCCGTTGACGGTCATGGTGAAGTTGTCGAAGGACGGCTCGCCGCTGTCGAGCGTCGCGCGATGAATGCGCTTGTAGCTCCAGGCGTCGTCGGGGGCAAGAATGTTTGCTTCGATCAGGCCTTTGCCCTGCACCTGCTCCAGTTCGATTTCCATCACTTGCAGATAGGCGCGGTTGCAGGTCAGCAGCAAGCCTTGGCGGTCGCGCACGTAAATCGGATGCGGCGTGCCGTCCACCAGCACTTTCATGAACTCCAGTTGGTCATTCAGGGCTTTTTGCGCTTTCTGACGTTCGGCGATTTGCCGGCGCAAGCCGCGGTTCCATGCCAGGATCGCCAGCACTACCACCAGTAGCCCCAGCACCGCTTTATAGAACCAGCTTTTGTAAGCGCTCCAGCCGCCCTGGCTCTCCTGCGGGTTCTGCCAGCGGTTGGCCAGGTCGCTGAACTTCTCGGGACGGATATCGAGCAGGGCCTTGTTGAGGATCGAGACCAGTTCGGCATTCTGATGCCCGGTGGCAAAGCCGATCAGCGCGGGTTGGGAGCCGATCACCGAGTCGATTTGCAGTCGGCCACGGAAAAAACGGTCGATCAGGTACGTCGCGCCCAGTTGCGGCTGGATGACGCCCTCGACCCGGCCTTCAGCGAGCAATTCATACGTCTCGATGGGCGCGTCCACTGAGACCTGTTGAATGTCCGGCCACTCGCGTTCCAGCCAGTTGGCGGCGGCCGAGCCTTTGACGAGCGCGACTGGCCGGCCTTTCATGCCCGTCAGGCCCGAATGCTCGGGTTGCGTGCGTGTCACCAGCACAAAGGGGTTGATCACGTAGGGGCGGGAGAACATCAGGCCGGGTTCGCGGCGTTCACTGTAGGTCAGCGCGGCAATGATGCTGACCGGGTCCCGTTGTGCCCGGCTGGTCATGGCATCGACGGAAGTGATTTTGCTCGGACGGAACACCAGCCCCGTTCGGTCATTGATCAGTTCGAGCAAGTCCGCCGCCATACCGCGGAGTTGACCTTCCGCGTCGAAAAAGCTGAAGGGCGAATACAAGTCGTTGGCCAGCACATCGATCTGCGGGTGATCCTTGATCCATTGCTGTTCCACCGGCGTCAATTGCAGACGGCTGTAACCCAGCCTTGGATTGGCGCCGATGCCCCAGCGCCGGGCCATCACGCCGCGTTCCTGGGGGGAAATGTTTGCCAGGGCACTGTTGAGCAGCGTGCGCAACGGCGTGTTCCCGCGCTGTACCGCAAAGCTGAAGCCCAGGCCTTCGGAGTCGCGCTGGATCGTCTGCTTAAGGCTTTGCTGATAGCTGCGCTCCACCAGGTACTGCGCGGAAATGGCGTCGGTGAGCAGCACCATTCCTTCGCCATAGGCAACCCGGCCCAAACCTTCATCGGTCGAGTGCACCGACTCGACCTGCAACTGCGGGAACAATGAGGCAACCCGTTCCCGCTGAATCCAGTCGGGATCGAACAATACGGTAGTGCCGGCCGGGGGGTGGTCTGCGGGCCAGTGCGTACCGAACTTGCTGATCAACACCGCCTGGTCGTAGGCGTAAGGTGCACTCAGCAGCAGATCGGCACGGACGGCTTCGAGGTGATTGATTCGCGGCACCAGATCGACTTCGCCCTGTTGCAGCGCGGCCAGCGCCTGTTCCTGGCTGGCATAGCGATTAACCTGCAAACGTACACCGAGCCCACGGGCCAGCACGTCGAGGTAATCGGCGGAGAGGCCTTCGTAATCCTTTTGATTGGCGGTGATATCCAGCGGCGGCCGGTCGGGCAGATACACGCCAACCCGCAGCACGGCATTTTGATGGAGCCACTGGCGTTGCGCGGCCGTGAGTGTGAGCGCGACGCTGCTGTCCGCGGCGCGGCTGAGCAATGAAAGCGGTTCTGCGCACGCGCTATAGGACAGGAGCATCAGCACGCCCAGCAGCACTCGGCGGATCGCGGTCATGAGTCAGACCAGATCATTGCGTTTGGCAAATTCGATCAGCTCCAGCAGCGTCGAGACGTTGAGCTTTTCCATCAGGCGGGTTTTATAGGTGCTGACCGTCTTGTTGCTGAGCAGCATGTCGTCGGCGATTTCCTTGTTGCTCTTGCCCAGTGCCAGACCGTGCAGCACTTTGAGTTCACGGCGGGTAACGGCGCTCAGGAGCTGCGCATCGTTGTGGGCGAAATCGCTTTTGCGCACCGAATCGAACGTGCTGACCGGAAACCACGTCTTGCCGCTGGCCACGGCTTTGAGCGCGGCGACGATTTCTGCCGGATCATCGATTTTCGACAAAAAGCCCGATGCGCCGGCCCGCAGGCACTGCGCCGCGTAGGCCTGGCTTCTCAGCCCGGTGTGCACCAGCACATGGGCCTGGCTGCCGCCGATGCGCAGCCGGTCAATGACTGCCATGCCGTCGAGTCGCGGGATGTCGAGGTCCAGCACAATGGCATCCGGCTTCAGCTCGAATGCCTTGCTGAGGGCGTCTACACCGTTGTCGCACTCACCGACAATCTCATGGCCCTCACGGGCCAGAATCATCCCGATTGCCATGCGCACCACAGCGTGATCATCGACCAACAGTACTTTCATGGGTCAGCCCTTAATGCTCTGATTCAGCATAGTCCTGTCGCAGATAAGCGGTATGGAGGGCTGATGCGTGGTGGTGGGGTGAGAAAAAAGAGGGCGATGCTACTTGGTTTGGGTGGGGTATGTAATCTTTAACGAGGGGGCCATTGTGCAGCACCACAGGTTTTGCATTGGTCGACAATCGGGTTCAAATCGATCCTCCACAGCGGCTATAAAAACCGCGTGTACCGCTGGGGGCCTGATTTCATTGGTCTCGGAAATTTCCTGCAAGTCCTATCGGACTTCATGAACTGGTTTCTGTCAGAGCGCGCCGTTAGCCTTCGTCAGCCACCGCAACCATCGCGGTCGGACGTGGGAGTCCGCAACACTGAGGGATCCAGGGACGAAATAACCAATGGCCAGAAAGGAGCCTCGTCTATGAAGAAGTTCGGCAAAAATGATCCGCAACGCCCAACCGATGCCACTCACCTGAAGCTTGTCCGGGCGGGCGACACGACCGAGCACGACACCCGCATTCGAGTGCGCAAGCCCAGACGTTCCGTCCCGATCAACCAGATCTTGTCTGTTGCCCCGGGCGTCGACACCCTCACGCTCTTGCATCAGGCCAGCGAAACCCTTGCGTCGCTGAATGCGGTGCTTGTGAATTTTGCCGTCAAGCTGGATGGCTCGAACAGGGTGATGCTGGGGGCGATTCAGCAGTTGGCGGGGATTGCAGAGTTGTTGGTGGCTCAGGCTCGGGACAATCTTGATCCGAGGAACGATGCGCCTGACGCTCCAGCGCCGACTCGGCACTGAGCCGACGTAATAACGACAATGGGCGACCCCAAAGAGGTCGCCCATTTTTATTGCCAGCATTGACCCCTGTGGCGAGGATTACTCGGTAAGGGCACTCAATATGTTGTGAGCGATCTTGATTCGCTCGGCGTTCGGGTAATTCTTGTTCGCCAGAATCACGATACCGATGTCTTCCGAAGGCACGAACGCGACATACGCGCCGAAACCACCCGTCGACCCGGTCTTGTTGAACCATGCCGCGTCTTGCGCAGGTTGTGGCGGGTTCAGCCACTGGACTTTTTGCGCCTCCATCGCCATCTCCGTCGAGTTGCCACTCAGTAACGTTTCGAGGCTGGCCGGATAGTGGTAGTGCTCCCAGCCCAAGCCTTGCGTCATCTCGCCCACGGTGTAGTAACCGCTGTGAGTGAGGGCGATCGCTTGTTGCAATGGCTTCTCCAGCGTCGCCGGTTTCAGGTTCGCTTCAACATAACGAAGCAAATCCGCCGCGCTGGTTTTCACCCCATACGCCTCCGAATCCAGCGCTCCCGGGCTCACCCGCACCGGTTTGCCATCCTTGCCGTAACCCTGGGCGTAAAGCCCCATCTGATCCTGCGGCACCTTGAGATAGGTGTGCTTGAGGCCGAGTTTGGGCAGCAGGTTTTTTTCCATCAGCTCATCGAACGGCTGGCCCATGCTTTTGGCCGCCAGATAACCGGACAGCCCAAGGCTGGGGTTCGAATACTGGCGGTGGGTGCCTGCGGCATAAACGGGCTTCCACTGTTTGAAGTAGGCGAGCATTTTGTCTGGATGATCGGCCTCGTCAGGAAACTGCAGCGGCAACCCGCCAGCGGTGTAAGTGGCGAGTTGCAACACGCTGATGGTGTCGAATGCACTGCCGCGCAGATCAGGCCACACCTGGCTGGCCCGGTCAGACAAAGACAGTTTGCCGCTCGCCTGGGCGTAAGCCGTCAACGTGGTGGCAAAGGTTTTACTCACGGAGCCGATTTCGAACAGCGTGTCTTTGCTGACGGGTTTACCGTCCTCTTTCGACGCCATGCCGTAATTAAAGTAATGCTGCTGACCCTTTAAGGTGATCGCGACCGCGACGCCAGGGATATTCTGTTGTTGCATGACCGGCCCGATGGCGGCTTTCACCAGGGCGTCGAGCTGATCGTCGGATTTTGTTGCGGCCATACAGTGACTTGCGCCGAGGAACAGGGCGAAAGCGCTGAGGGACGCCAGTCTTGGCAGTTGAAATTTGAACATGATTGGAATCACTCTCCATGAGTTGCCATTACTTTAACCGCTACACTCCGTCCGGATCCAACACCGGACGGCTGATGGGCGCGCCAAATCTAGGCAGTCGGGCGAAAATCGACAAACGACGATATTTCGGGTTAGCCATTAGAAAAATTTGGGAGTGGGCATGATTCGTCCTCATCTGCCGCTGAACGCATTGCGGGCCTTCGAGGCTTCCGCACGCCATTTGAGCTTTACTCGGGCAGCGGTGGAGTTGTTCGTCACGCCGGCGGCGGTCAGCCATCAAGTCAAAAGCCTTGAAGCCCAGCTTAACGTAACGCTGTTCAAACGCTTGCCCCGCGGTCTGATGCTGACCAGTGAAGGCGAAACCTTGCTGCCGGTGTTGCGCGAGTCCTTTGACCGGATTGCCGAAACCCTTGAACGTTTCGAGGGCGGGCATTTTCGTGAAGTGTTGACCGTGGGTGCCGTGGGGACCTTTGCGGTGGGTTGGCTGTTGCCGCGACTGGCGGACTTCCAGTCGAAACATCCATTCATAGATTTGCGCCTGTCGACTAACAACAATCGGGTGGATGTGGCTGCCGAGGGCCTGGATTACGCCATCCGGTTTGGCGCCGGCGCATGGCACGGGATCGAGGCGTCAAAGCTGATCGAGGCGCCGTTGTCGGTGCTCTGCGTCCCGGAAATAGCCGGGCAGTTGCAAGAACCTGCGGACTTGCTCAAGCAGACGCTGTTGCGTTCCTATCGCACGGACGAGTGGCCCGAGTGGTTTCTGGCCGCCGGGTTACGGGCCAATACGCCGGCGCCTAGGAGCATCGTCTTCGACTCCTCGCTGGCCATGATGGAGGCGGCGCTACAAGGCGCCGGCATTGCCTTGGCGCCGCCGCTGATGTTCGCCCGGCAACTGGCGGCGGGGGCGATCGAGCAACCGTTCGACATCGGTATCACCACCGGCTGCTATTGGCTGACCCGCTTGCAGTCGCGTCCTGAAACGTCGGCGATGACGATGTTCAAGGAGTGGCTGCTGCAAGCGGCCAGGACACACTGACGAATACCATTTCCCCTGGAGGCGTGAGCCTGCTCGCGATGGCGGTGTAACAGTCAACGATGAGGTTGAATGTTATGGCCTCATCGCGAGCAGGCTCGCTCCCACAGGGGATTCTTGGTGCTGCGAGGGTTTAGCGCACCAGGCACGGCCGCTTGTTATCGAACTTCCACCCCGGAATCAGAAATTGCATCGCCACGCTGTCATCCCGGGCGCCCAGTCCCATGCCTTTGTACAACTCATGAGCCTTGGCCAGTTGATCCAGATCCAGCTCAACCCCTAACCCGGGCTTCTTCGGCACCTGCACGCACCCCCCGACGATTTGCAGCGCAGCCTTGGTCAGGCGCTGACCGTCCTGCCAGATCCAGTGGGTGTCGATGGCCGTGATTTCACCCGGCGCAGCCGCGGCGACATGGGTGAACATGGCCAGGGAAATGTCGAAGTGGTTATTGGAGTGCGAACCCCAGGTCAGGCCCCATTCGTGGCACATCTGCGCCACGCGAACCGAACCCTGCATCGTCCAGAAATGCGGGTCGGCCAGCGGAATATCCACCGATTGCAACTGGATGGCGTGGCCCATTTCCCGCCAGTCGGTGGCGATCATGTTGGTCGCGGTTTTCAGGCCTGTGGCACGGCGGAACTCAGCCATGACTTCTCGACCCGAATACCCGTTTTCCGCCCCGCACGGGTCTTCGGCATAAGCGAGTACGTGATGCTGGTCGCGGCACAGTCGAATGGCTTCCTTGAGTGACCACGCACCATTCGGGTCGAGGGTAATGCGCGCATCGGGAAAGCGTTCGGCCAGCGCGGTGACGGCTTCGATTTCCGCGTCGCCGCTGAGCACGCCACCCTTGAGTTTGAAGTCCTTGAAGCCGTAACGGGCGTGCGCGGCCTCGGCCAGGCGCACCACGGCATCGGCGGTCATGGCTTTGTCGTGGCGCACGCGAAACCAGTCATTATCGGCCTCCGGTTCGCTGCGATAGGGCAGGTCGGTTTCATTGCGGTCACCGACATAAAACAGATAACCGAGCATCTTCACTTCGTCACGTTGCTGGCCTTCACCGAGCAGGGCCGCAACCGGCACGTCCAGATGCTGGCCGAGCAAGTCGAGGAGGGCGGCTTCCAGGCCCGTGACCGCGTGGATGGTGATGCGCAGGTCAAACGTCTGCAATCCGCGACCGCCAGCATCACGGTCAGCAAAGGTCTGGCGCACCTGATTGAGGATCTTCTGATACGTGCCGATCGGACTGCCGACCACCAGCGAACGTGCATCTTCCAGCGTCTGGCGAATGCGCTCGCCCCCCGGCACTTCGCCGACCCCGGTGTGCCCGGCGTTGTCCTTGAGAATCACGATATTGCGGGTGAAAAACGGGCCATGGGCGCCGCTCAGATTGAGCAACATGCCGTCATGACCGGCCACCGGCACCACTTGCATGCTGGTGATGATCGGGGCTTTGGCGGTGTCTTGTGGGTTCATAGTCTTGTCCTTCAACACAGAGATTCAGGCGTGATTGGGCGCTGGTTTGCCCAAGGCAACGGCGGGTGCGGTTTTCGGTGTGTTGCGCGCGGCGAAGACGATGATCGCGGCGATGATCGATGTCGCGGCCAGGCCATACAGCCCGCCCTGAATCGACCCGGTATGTTCTTCCAGCAGACCGAACGTGGTCGGTGCCACGAAGCCGCCAAGGTTGCCCACCGAGTTGATCAGCGCGATGACGCCCGCCGCGATTCGCGCATCCAGATAAGCCTGAGGAATCGGCCAGAACAGCGACGAGGCCGACTTGAAGCCCAGCGCCGCGAAGCAGATCGCCACGAAGGCAAAGATCGGCCCGCCCGTGGTCGACATGAACATTCCGGCCGCCGCGATCAGCAGGGCGGCGGCGACCCAGGCTTGCTGGTGTTTCCATTTCGCCGACAGCGAAGCGAAGGCGTACATGCCGACGATCGACAGCAACCACGGGATCGAATTGAAGAGCCCGACCTGAATGTCGCTGAGGTCGCCCATCTTTTTGATGATGCTCGGCAGCCAGAAGGTCGCGGCATAAATGGTCAATTGGATGAAGAAGTAGATCAGGCAGAACAGGATGATCTGGCGATCTTTGAGCAACGTGCCCAACGATGGCTTGATCGGTGTCGCCGCTTCCCGGGCCAGTTGTTCGTCATCGATGGCTTTGACCAGCGCATCTTGCTCGGCGCGGGTCAGCCATTTGGCGTCGTGGGGTTTGGAGTCCAGCCAGAACCACACAAATACGCACAGCCCGACTGAAAACATCCCCTCGATGAAATACATCCACTGCCAGCCATGCATCCCGAATCCGCTGATCTGCAACAGCAAACCGGACAGCGGGCCGGAGATCAGCGAGGCAATGGCCGAACCGCTGAGGAAAATGGCAATCGCCTTGCCACGCTCGACGCCAGGCAACCAGCGCGTGAAGTAATAGATCACCCCGGGAAAGAACCCGGCTTCAGCCACGCCCAGCAGGAACCGCAGGATGTAGAAGTGGGTTTCGTTCTGGATGAAGGCCATGCCGGCGGCGACCAGGCCCCAGGTCAGCATGATGCGGGTCAGCCAGATGCGGGCGCCGACTTTTTGCAAAAGCATGTTGGAGGGGACTTCGAACAGCGCATAGCCGATGAAGAACAGGCCGGCGCCGAGGCCGTAGGCGGCAGCTCCGATGCCCAGGTCCTGCTCCATGTGGGCGCGGACGAAGCCGATGTTCACGCGGTCTATGTAATTGACGATGAACATGATGACGAAGAGCGGCAGGACATGGCGTTTCACTTTCGAGATGGCGGACTTCAGGACCGAATCGGCGCCCTCGTGCATCCCGGATATGGAGGTATTCACTTGGTTTTCTCCCACTGATTATTTTTATGCGGGGTGTGGCTGGATGTTGCTGTGTTGATAGACATCATACAACTACATTTTTTTGTCCTGCAAGCGGTCTGACCTAATAAAATGGCGTTTATTTTCGCTGAATTAACTTTTTTGCTGGTGGATGGCACCTTAAATAACGGTCGTTTTTGAGCGATTGTTGAGTGTTGTCATACAAGCTGGCCGTGGTTTTCTTGGGATTCCAGCTGAGCGCAGTGCTACGATTCCGTTAGCCCTGCCTCCGGATGATCGCCATGCAAGAAGACCTCTACGCGCCTGCCCGTAAGCGCACCCACAACCTGGCCCATGACCTGGTGGCCAAACTGAGCCAGAGCATCTTGCTCGGGCAGATGTTGCCGGGAGACAAGCTGCCGTCGGAGAACACGATTGTTCAGGAGCACGGGGTCAGCCGCACGGTGGTGCGTGAGGCGATCTCGAAGTTGCAGGCCTCAGGCCTGGTGGAAACCCGTCACGGCATCGGCACCTTCGTGCTGGAGCGCGCACCGGAGCAGGGGCTGCGATTGAATGTCGATACCGCGCTGGGAGTGCGCAGCATTCTGGAGTTGCGCATGGGCCTGGAAACCCAGGCTGCCGCGCTGGCGGCGAGCCGTCGCACCGATCAGCAGTTGATGCAGATGCGCGAAGCGCTCGACGACTATCAGAGCCTGCTCGCCAACAACGACAGCTGCGTCGAGGCCGACAAGCGCTTCCACCTGCTGATCGCCGAAGCCACCGGCAATGTGTGCTTCACCGAAATCATGCAGCACCTGGGCAACGCCATGATTCCCCGGACCCGGGTCAATGCCGCCGAACGTGGCGCGGCGGATTTGAGTAAGTTGGGGCAATTGGCGAACCTCGAGCACGAGGCAATTCTCAACGCGATCAAACGCCAGGATCCGGACGCTGCGCGGGCCGCCATGTGGCTGCACCTGACCAACAGCCGCGACCGGTTTTCGGCCGGTGCCTGACAACCGTTTGTCCAGTTGATAGCACGCTATTCCCGCACCCGCTTCCAACGAGTATGGCCCGGATTTTCTGGACCTCATCAGTGAGGTGCGTCATGGCAAACGACTCAATGCTCCAGGGTGGAACACCCAATACCGACCCCACCAGACCCATGTCCGGCACTGACGAGCCGACGCTGGATGACGATGCTCCGCCTGGCAGGGACCCTTCACTGGACCCGGCGGCCGCAGACGCCGATCGACCCGAAGACTGGAAGGATCCGGCTGCTGACGAGGACGTACCGCCGGCGGATGAGCCAACCCCTTTATCCGATGACAGGCGATAAACAGAACCCGGCCACTGTGCCGGGTTTTTCTTTACTGTTCGACCTTGACCAGCCTGACTCGACTCTCGGTGCCCCCTAACGTGGACGAGGACACAAAGAAGTAAGCGTAGTCTTCAAGGTAGAAAATCTTGCTGTCACGTTTGAGCTTCTGGCCAAGGTCAAACTGACAGCGCAGTTCTTTGGCGGGGCCTTTCAGTTCGCTGTTGACCTGGGCTGCGTCGAGCACACGCTGCACGGTGCATTGCACACTTTCACGTTTCATTGTTTCGCCGTCGAGGGTGCTTCGTTCCCGTTTGCTGGCACGCATTTCCAGTGACGCACCCACCGGCATGCGTTGCCAATCGCCGGTGAAACTCAATTGCTGAGTGTCGGTGACGGTGGATAACGGTGGTCTGTTTCGCTTGCTCTCTGTCAGCGAGTATTGTTCTGCCAGTGGCAACAAGCCCCTGAAACTGACGATGTACCGGCCGACGGGAGCCTGTTCCCGGCGCTCGCGCAATTGTCCGCTCTGAGCGTCGGTGTCGAACACCAGCGCATTTTCCGTGCTTGAGTTTGAAAAATAAAAGTGCGTGTTATTGATCTTCGACACCGTGCGCTTGAGTGTCCGGGTGGGCGGCGCAAGCTTTAAATCGGTGATGGCCTTCAATACCGAAGCGGACACAGGTTCTATCTGGTAGCTCAGCGGAAGTTTGGCGCGGGCGACATACGCAGGCAGTGTCGAGCGCTGCGAGGGTGCGGTGCACGCAGCGCTCAGCAAGGTCTGGGTGTCCGCGCTGCCTTGGGCGAAGGCCTGCGACGGGTTGTTCAGTACCCCGCCCATGGACACCCGATCATTCGGGCCAAGCTGGAATGAGCTCAACACTCGATAGGTCTTGCGTGCGCAATCGACTTCGTAGCGCTCGCGAGTCTGTCCGAACAGTTGCAGGTTGGGCTTGTCGGTGAGCAGCATGGGTTCGTCGAATCCGCCCCAGAACCGCCTGACGTTGCCCTCGATTTTCAGGCTGTTGACGTCGATCATCACCCAGCGAGCGGCTTCAGTGCGATGGACAATGCGCCAGTCCGACGCTGCGGTGCGCGAACAGGCTTCGCTGAAGTGCGGCTTGCTGGCCAGTTCGGTTGCCAGTTCCTTGGGAATCAGTACGGTCAGCGGTGTGTGTTGGTGGCTGCCATCCGTCGTCGCGATGGGGAAGTTGTCGAGGAACAGTAGTTTGACATCGGGCACCTTGCAGTCCGCTTGCAGCTGTACAACGCTCGGTAAACCATCGCGAGTGTAAGCCGGTGTGTGGACTTGAAAGCTGAGGGTATCGCCGTTACGCATCACCGAGTTTTCCAGTGGCGTTTTCTTGAACACTTCTTGCACCGTCAGTACCGGCTGCCGGTAGGGAGGTGTGGCGGGAGTCGCGGGTGGCGGGCTGGCGCAACCGGACAATATCCCTAGCACACAGGCAGCAGCGAAACGGTTCATAAGCATTTCCAGGCGATAGCGTCACGTTCATGTGAACAGAGGACGTCGGCATCGCCAGGCGATTCTTTAATTCGCATGGCGTGCAGTCATGGCCGGGCGGGCGGCGCCGCGATGACGGCGGAACGCCGCTCCAGATTCAACGCCAGCACGCTGATCAGCACCACCATCGCACCTATCCCGACCATCAACGTTGGCTGCTCGCCCAAGGCAAACGCTGCAATCGCCATGGCGGTGGGCGGAATCAGATACAGCGTCATGGTCGCGCGACTCAAATCGATGTGGGCCAGTACAAATGCCCAGGCCAGGTAGGCGAGGGCGCTGGGAAACACGCCCAAGGCAACCACGGTCATTTGCACCTGCATCGGCGCGCTGGCGACTTTGCCGGCCAGCCCCGGCAGGTAAATCAGCAACAGCGCCGTGCCCGACCAGACCGTGTAGCAGACCAGCGTCAACCCGTTGTAGCGAGCGCAATGATGCTTTTGCAAGGCGAAGTAGAAACTCCACGACACCGCCGCCAGCAAGATCAGCAACCCGTGCGCATCCATGCTGCCCAGCCCTCGATCACCGGCCACCACAATCACCACGCCGATCAATCCCAACAAGACACACCCCCAGCGCCAGGCGCTGACCCGGTCCTTGAACACGAAACGCGCCAGCAAGGTACTGAACAACGGGGTCGATTGCGCCAGCACACTGGAGGCGCCGGCGCTGACATTTTGCTGGCCGATATTCAAGGCGACGTGGTGAAGGCTCACGGCAAAAAAACCAAGGACGAACAGTAACGGCAGATCGCCAAGCTTCGGCAGACTGATGCCTTTGAAGGCGGCGACGACCGCCATGAACACCGATGCGATCAGAAAGCGCAGCAGCGCTAAGTGGCCGGGGTCGTAGGCCTGCAAGCCGATGTGGATGCCGGTCGGTGAGAAGCCCCAGCAGGCGACGACAAACGCCATGGCCAAGAGAATTTTCAGGGTGTGCGTGGAGGGCTTCATGGTCGATTACCGGTGGGTTGATGCACCGAGTATCAGAAGTCTGATCATTCGCAACAACTGACTTATACTGCAACAACTGTTCACTTTGGGTGATGTATGGAATTGGCGCAAATTCGCATGTTCAAGACCGTTGCCGAGGTCGGCAGCATCGCCCGGGCGGCGGAGCTGTTGCATTGCGTGCCGTCGAACATCACGGCACGCATCAAGTCGCTGGAAGCCGAGTTGGGGGTGGCGCTGTTTCTACGCGAGGGCCGAGGCTTGCGTATCAGCCCGGCGGGCCAGACGTTTCTGTCATACGCCTCGAAAATTCTGGCGCTGACTGTTGAAGCCAAACGGGCGGTGGACCCTTCGGCCGAACCGTCCGGCCCGCTACGCATCGGCGCCATCGAATCCTCGGCCACCGGTCGCCTGCCGCGTCTGCTGGCCAAGTTTCACAAGCGATATCCTGGCGTCGCGTTGGAACTGACCACCGGAACCTGGAGCCAACTGCTCGATGACACCCTCAATCATCGGCTCGACGGCGCGATCGTCGCGGTGGATGTCGAGCGCTCGCTGCTCAAGCGCACGCCGATGTACCGCGAAGAGCTGCTGCTTATAGCCTCGACATCCCTGGGGCCGGTGCGCGATATCGCCGACTTGCAGGACAAGACCGTGTTCATGTGGCCGCAAGGCTGTCCTTACCGGGCGGCGCTGGAGCACTGGTTGTTGCGGCAGGGGCAGGCGCTGCCGATTGTCAGTCTGGCCAGTTATGGCGCGATAGTCGGGTGTGTCAGCGCCGGGGCCGGCGTCGCGCTGGTGCCCAAAGGGGTATTTGAACAGTACGCCAAAGGGGCGGGGTGCGCGGGGTTTGAGTTCCCTGAGCTGACGGCGATCGACAACCTGTTTTACTGGCATGAAAACGCCGGGGTTCACCCGGCGCGGGAAGCGTTTGTGGCGATGTTGCGTGAGGAATTTGCGTAGGCGCGGGCGCAGACGGCGATCTTTGGTACGGATCTACACGCCCACATCCCGCATCAACAACCCGAACTTCAAATCCACCGCATCCGGAATCGGCACATACACCGTGTGCCCATCCCCCGGCGCCACTTCGATCGCTTCACCTTTGATGTTCTGCAACTGATGCAAATCGAAGTGGAAATTACCCTGGGGCGTCATCAGTTCCATGTGATCGCCCAGGCTGAACCGGTTCTTGACCTTCACTTGCGCCAGGCGATCACGGCGCTCGCCGGTCAACTCGCCGACAAACTGCTGGCGCTCTGAAACCGAGCTGCCGTGCTGATAGTTCTGGTATTCGTCATGCACATGCCGGCGCAGGAAGCCTTCGGTGTAGCCGCGCTGGGCCAGGGACTCCAGATCCGTCATCAAGCTGCGATCGAACTCGCGACCGGCCACGGCATCATCAATCGCGCGGCGATAGACCTGCGTGGTGCGTGCGCAATAGAAGTGCGATTTGGTCCGGCCTTCGATCTTCAGCGAGTGCACGCCCATCTGCGTCAGTCGCCCGACATGCTGCACGGCGCGCAGGTCCTTGGCGTTCATGATGTAGGTGCCGTGCTCGTCCTCGAAGGCCGGCATCAATTCGTCCGGGCGATTGGCTTCCTGCAACAGGAACACCTGGTCGGTCGGTGCGCCGATGCCCAGGGTCGGCTCGGGCTGGAATTGCTGAACGATTTCACCGAGCTGATTTTCCGTGGCTTGCGTCGCCGAATACTTCCAGCGACAGGCGTTAGTGCAACTGCCCTGATTGGCATCGCGCTTGTTCATGTAACCCGATAACAGGCAGCGGCCGGAATAGGCCATGCACAGCGCGCCATGGACAAAGACCTCCAGCTCCATCGCCGGGACGTGCTGGCGGATTTCGGCGATTTCTTCCAGTGACAGTTCCCGGGACAGGATGATCCGGCTCAAGCCCTGTTGCTGCCAGAATTCGACACTGGCCCAGTTCACCGTGTTGGCTTGTACCGACAGGTGAATCGGCATCTGCGGGAAGTGTCGGCGTACCAGCATGATCAGGCCCGGGTCGGACATGATCAGCGCGTCCGGGGCCATGGCAATCACGGGGGCCAGGTCGTTGAGGAAGGTCTTGAGCTTGGCGTTGTGCGGCGCAATGTTCACCACCACATAGAAGCGCTTGCCTTGGGCCTGTGCCTCTTTGATGCCGAGCGCGAGATTGGCGTGGTCAAATTCGTTGTTGCGCACCCGCAGGCTGTAACGCGGCTGGCCGGCGTAGACCGCATCGGCACCGTAGGCGAAGGCGTATCGCATGTTTTTCAAGGTGCCGGCGGGAGCGAGCAGTTCTGGGGCAAGGAGCGTCATGGCAGTGTCGATCGCAAAAGTCCGCGAGGGTAATCGCCTTGCCCGCGAGGTTCATTGATCTGGATCTATGCTTGATGAACAAACGGATGGCACTCGCGCGAACCGTGGCGGACTAAGCATCAGCACGGCTCTTCAATACGAGAGCGCACTGACATGGATCGGACATGAACGAACAGACGGTACACAACAAATCGCTGGTGATCTTGCTCGGGGTGGTCACCGCCGCCTTTATCTGGATTTTGCTGCCGTTCTACGGCGCGGTGTTCTGGGCGGTGATCCTCGGGATTCTGTTCGCGCCGCTGCAACGCCGGATACAACTGAAGTTCAGCTGGCCGCGCAACCTGACGTCGTTGCTCACCTTGAGCATCTGCCTGGTGATCGCGATCCTGCCGGTGATTATCCTCAGCATCTTGCTGGTTCAGGAAGGGGCTGCGCTGTACAAGAGCATCGAAAGCGGCGAGCTGGACATCGCGGGGTATGTGACGCATTTCAAACACAGCCTGCCGCCGTACTTCCAGCATTTGCTGGATCGGGCCGGGCTCGGCGAGCTGGACGGGCTGCGGGAGAAAATCATCAAGAGCGCGGTGACGGGCAATGAGTTTGTCGCCACGCAAGTCTTCAGTTTCGGTCAGGGCACGTTCGATTTTGTGGTGGGTTTTTTCATCATGCTCTACCTGCTGTTCTTCTTCCTGCGAGACGGTGCGGAACTGGCGCGTAAAGTTCGCTCCGCCGTCCCGTTGCAGGAGCACCAGAAACGCCGTTTGCAGCTGAAGTTCAACCGTGTGGTGCGGGCGACCGTAAAGGGCAACCTGCTGGTGGCGATTACGCAGGGCGCATTGGGCGGTTTGATTTTCTGGTTTCTGGACATCCCGAGCGCGTTGCTCTGGGCGGTATTGATGGCGTTTCTATCGCTGTTGCCAGCCGTGGGGGCCGGGATTGTCTGGGCACCGGTGGCGGCGTTCTTCCTGTTCACAGGGGCGATCTGGCAAGGGGTGGTGCTGGGGTTGTTCGGGGTTTTTGTGATCGGCCTGGTGGATAACGTGCTGCGCCCGATCCTGGTGGGCAAGGACACGAAGATGCCGGACTATCTGATCCTCATCTCGACCCTTGGCGGTCTGGCCATTTTCGGCCTGAACGGCTTTGTCATTGGGCCGCTGATCGCGGCGTTGTTCATGTCGAGCTGGGCGATCTTCATCGAAACCAAACCAAGGGTGCAGCTGCCTTAAGCGCTGAGCTGCCCCTGGCCGATTTGTTGCGACAGTGCCTTGGCGGCCGGCAGCGAAGTGAGCGGTCCGCTGATCGGTTCGCCGTCCTGCACCAGATACCAACAGGCGAGCAATCCTAGCTCTCTGAGCGGTGCGGGAACGGCGCTGCCAATTACGGACATGATCTGAACCTGGGACATAAATACCTCCATCAATCGATGGAGCTACCTTACGGACCTGCCTCGTTAACGGACAATCAACACTTTCGATAGTCGTCATTGACGCCAGTGAGTGTTGAGTTCAGTCGACCACCAGGTCAAGCATATGGACCACTTCCTGCTCGTTGAGCAGGCCTTTGCGCACCAGGTTTTCGGCCAGCAGCGAAAGAAACTTGGCGCTGCGATGGCCTTCCAGGTGCTTGAGTTCGGTCAAAGCGTTGTGCACCTTGCTGGAAGTGCACAAGCCGACAATGCGGTGCGGGTTTTGCGTGGGCATGAGGTCGTCCTTGTTTTTATCAACCTGTTGTTTACGCACAGATCCAAGCTTGCGGACCTGACATGACATAAATATGACCGTTTTTCCCAAGTCGGGGGAAGGGCGGTCGAGTCAATCTTGCCAACTTGAACCGTCCACACTGTCTCCACAGCGACATTGGCGCGATTTTTCCAGACCTTCGCCGACGAACGGTCACAAAAAAGCCCCGCTGATTAGGCGGGGCCTGATGAGTCTGTTACCAGCGGCCATAACCGTGGGGATGGCCGTAGTAACCGCGCGGTGGACCGTAATAACCACGGGGCGGGCCGTAGTAAACCGGCGGTGGTGCGTAGTAGACCGGTTGCTGCACGTAGACCGGCGCAGGCTGGTAATAAACCGGTGGTGGCTGTTGTATATAAACCGGCTGAGGCTGGGCGTAGACCGGTTGCTGTACATACACCGGTCGGTTGCTGTTGATGATGGCCGAGCCGACGATTGCCGAACCAACGATCGCGCCAAATACCGCTGGACCCTGCCAACCGTGACCGCCGCCAGCCTCTGCCTGCCCTGTGATAGCAAGAGCACCGAGCAGCAAGGCAACTGTGGGGATTTTACGGATCATGATAATTCCTCGGTTCTTCGACCCGGCGCTTGCGTCTGCAATAGACCCAAGGATCGTCGCGGGGATACCTCTAAGACAGCGTTTTTTTGAAAATCAGCACAGCCGTTGGGTAAATTTTGTGTAAGGTCTGTACCGGCTTCTTTACGGCCGCTGCCACCCTGCGCGGGCACGCCGTTATGATCGATCAGAATTCGATGGAAGGGCTCATCCCGTCCATCTGAAAGTGCTTATGAAGGAGATATTTCATGCAGATGAACCCCAACCGAGACACCCAGCTGTGCATGTCGCTTTCCGGGCGTCCCGGCAATTTCGGCCTGCGGTTTCACAATCATCTGTATGAACAGTTGGGCCTGAATTTCTACTACAAGGCGTTCAGCAGTCAGGATCTGCCGGGTGCCATTGGCGGCATTCGTGCGCTGGGTATTCGTGGCTGCGGCGTGTCGATGCCGTTCAAGGAGGCCTGCATTGCGCTGGTCGATGAGCTGGACGCGTCCGCAGCGGCCATTCAATCGATCAATACCATCGTCAACACCCATGGCCATCTCAAAGCCTACAACACCGATTACATCGCCATCGCCCAGCTGCTTGAAACCCATCAGGTGCCGAAGGAATCGACCTTTGCCCTGCGCGGCAGCGGCGGCATGGCCAAAGCCGTGGCCAGTGCCTTGCGTGATGGCGGCTATCAAAACGGCGTGATCGTGGCCCGTAACGAACAGGCCGGGCGGGCGTTGGCTGAATCACTGGGCTATCAGTGGCAGGCGGAACTGGGCTCTCAGCGTCCGCAGATGTTGATCAACGTCACGCCGATCGGCATGAGCGGCGGTCCCGAGGCCGATCAACTGGCGTTCGACGCTGAAACCATCGCGGCTGCCGAAACTGTCTTCGATGTGGTGGCGATTCCCTCGGAAACACCGCTGATCGTGCGCGGTCGCGCCGAGGGCAAACGCGTCATTACCGGGTTGGAAGTGATCGCGATCCAGGCGCTGGAGCAGTTTGTCCTGTACACCGGCGTGCGGCCGACGAATGAGCAGTTCAAGAAAGCGGTGGAGTTTGCTCGCGGTTGATCCTTCAGATTATTGGTTGGCTGTACCGGCCTCATCGCGAGCAGGCTCGCTCCCACAGTGGATTGGCGTCGTACACATTTTTTGTGTCCGACAGAAAACCCTGTGGGAGCGAGCCTGCTCGCGATGGGCGCAACTCGGTCTCTCAAGTGCATCTGCCGCCTATACTCCCCGCCAGCAAAGACTTGCCGCCCCAACCAACAAACCGTGCCCGAGGTTCCCATGCATCCCCCCATTCTCAACCTGAATCAGGTCGAACTCGAACCGTTGCCCGAAGCCCTGGCGCCCACCGGTGATACCGCCGGCCGCTACCAACAGAGAATGGCCCGTGTCGGCCAGCAGTTGGGGTCGCAAAAGCTCGGTTATCGGTTATACGTGCTGGAACCAGGCATGCGTGGCAGCCCGTTTCACAGTCATCGGGTCAACGAGGAGATGTTTTACGTCGTGGCCGGGGAAGGGGAGGTGCGCCTCGGTGCCGAACGGTTTCCGATCCGCGCCGGCGACGTGATCGCCTGCCCGCCGGGCGGTCCTGAAGCGGCGCACCAGATCATCAACACCAGCAAGGGAGAACTGCGCTACCTGGCGGTCAGCACCCAGCAATCGCCGGAGATTTGCGAGTACCCGGATTCCGGCAAATACGTGGTGATGGACCACTTCAAGGTCGACGCCGAAGGTAATCCCTCAGGCTTCGTCGCCATCGCCCGGCCGGGCGATGGCGTGGATTACTGGGACGGCGAGTAGCACTCCCTTTAGTAGGCGCGAGGCTTGCCCGCGAAGGCGATTTTCAGTTCGACGATAATGTTGAATCGCTTTCGCGGGCAAGCTCCTACAAATCACAACGTTGGTTATTCGAGGCGCGCCAGGCGTTCTTCGAGTGCGGCAATCCGCGCTTCGAGCTCTTCGATTCGTTCAATCGACACACCGCTACCGGCACTGCGTTCGGCCGGGTTTTGCCGGGCGGCGAGGATGACTTCGATATCCGCCGGATCCCCCAGCGCATGCATATAGCGGTCTTCCCGCTGGCCGGCCTGACGCGGAATCAGCAGTGCCAATCCGCGAGCAATCAGACGTTCCAGTTGATGCACAACCTGCTCGGCATCTTCAAACTCATGCATGCGTGCGCTGCGGGTCAGCAGTTCATTGACCGTCTGCGGACCGCGCAAAAACAACAGCCCCGTCAGAATCACTTGGGCCGGCACCAGTTCCAGTGCCTTGTCGACCTTATGTTCCCAGCGATCGGCACGGCTGCCCATCACCAGTTTGGTAAACCCGCGGCCTTCAAGGGCGCGCAGGCTCTGGCCGACCTGGCCCTGAGTGAGGTTCATCACCGGTTCGCGACTGGTTTTCTGGTTGCAGGCAATCACCAGCGCATTGAGGGTCAGCGGATAGGTTTCCGGGCTGGTGGCCTGCTTCTCGATCAACGAGCCCAGAATGCGGATTTCCGTGCTGTTGAGGCGCGGTTCGTCGAAGGTCGTTTCTTGCTCAGTGCTCATCGCGCTTTTCCCTATGCAATCGAAGCATGCAGTCGAAGCCGCCTAGCCTAATCCTTGCTGGATAAAAGACAAGCCGCAGGAGCGGCGGGCATGGCTATAATCGGCCCACGTTTTCCTCCTGTCACCACACGAGACTGTCATGACTATTTCCCTGTATGCCGCTTCCGTTCCTGTTTTCAAACAAATGCTCAACGCCCTGAGCGACGTTCTGAACAAGGCCGAAGCCCACGCCACCGCCAAGAACATCGACCCGAACGCATTCCTGCAAGCCCGCCTGTACCCGGACATGTTCCCGCTGGTGCGTCAGGTGCAGATCGCCGTTGATTTCGCCAAAGGCGTGTCCTCGCGCCTGGCCGAGATCGAAGTGCCGAAGTACGACGACACCGAAACCACCTTCGCTGAACTGCAAGCCCTGATCACCAAGGTTCTGGCCTACATCGGCGAGATCAAGCCAGAGCAGATCGACGGCAAGGAAGGTATCGAGATCGTGACGCGTCCAGGCACGCCAAAAGAGAAGCGCTTCAGTGGCCAGGCTTACCTGCTGACCTACGGCCTGCCGCAGTTCTTCTTCCACGTCACCACCGCTTACGCATTGCTGCGTCACAACGGTGTGGAAGTGGGCAAGCGCGACTACATGGGCGCGTTCTAAACCGCCCGCGCACAAAAAAGCCCCCGCAGCCTGACGTTGCGGGGGCTTTTTCATGGGTAAGTATTATTCAACGATGCCGCAGATCCTGTGGGAGCTAGCCTGCTCGCGAAGGCGGTACATCAACCAACATCATCGTTAAGTGTTGGTCGGCATTCGCGAGCAGGCTCGCTCCCACAGAGATGTGGGTCAGGCCAGGCGTTCGGCTTTTGCTTCTTCACCCAGGCAAGCCGCGGCGGTGAACAGCACATCAGTGGAGGAGTTCAGCGCCGTCTCCGCAGAATCCTGCAACACACCAATAATGAAACCTACCGCTACCACCTGCATGGCGATTTCACTCGGAATGCCAAACAGGCTGCACGCCAGCGGGATCAGCAACAACGAACCACCGGCCACGCCCGAAGCACCACACGCACAGATCGCCGCCACCACACTGAGCAGAATGGCTGTCGGGATATCCACGGCGATGCCCAGGGTATGCACGGCCGCGAGCGTCAGCACGGTAATGGTGATCGCCGCGCCGGCCATGTTGATGGTCGCACCCAGCGGGATCGATACCGAGTAAGTGTCTTCATGCAGGCCCAGGCGCTTGCTCAATTCCAGGTTGACCGGAATGTTCGCCGCCGAGCTGCGGGTAAAGAACGCGGTGATGCCGCTTTCTCGCAAGCACATCAGCACCAGAGGATACGGGTTGCGGCGCAGTTTCCAGAACACGATCAGTGGATTCATCACCAGCGCGACAAACAACATGCAGCCCAGCAGCACGGCCAGCAGATGCACGTAGCCGATCAACGCCCCGAAGCCAGACGTGGCCAAGGTCGACGCGACCAGGCCGAAGATCCCCAGCGGTGCGAAACGAATCACCAGGCGCACGATCAGGGTCACGCCATTGGACAGGTCGCCGAGCACCTCGCGAGTGGTGTCACCGGCATGGCGAATCGCAACGCCCATGCCGATCGCCCAGGCCAGAATGCCGATGAAGTTGGCGTTCATCAGCGCACTGACCGGGTTGTCGACCACGCTGAGCAGCAGACTTTGCAGTACTTCGCTGATGCCGCCCGGCGCAGTCACGGCGACGTCATGACTGGACAGCACCAGACTGGACGGGAACATCATGCTGGCAACCACCGCGACCACCGCGGCGGCAAACGTCCCCAGCAAGTACAAAAACAGAATTGGCCGGATGTGGGTTTCCTGGCCGTGCTTATGGTTGGCGATCGACGCCATCACCAGCACGAACACCAGAATCGGCGCGACGGCTTTGAGTGCCGAAACGAAGACCTTGCCGATGAATGCCGTGGATTTCGCCACCTCAGGCGCGATCAGCGCCAGGGCAATCCCGGCGATCAGGCCGATGACGATTTGCGAGACCAGGCTCAAGCGTTTCAAGCGTTGCAATAGCGAAGGGGATGAAGCAGTCATAAAACGGCATCTCTGATTATTAGGTGCGGGGGTGTCGCGACATCAATGCCAGTGAATGGCCGATGAACAAGGTGTACGTATCGCAGGGCGCGGACTTTATCACAGCGTGGTCTTGATCCTTCAGACCTGTGACGATCTGCCGCCCGCGTGATCAACGAGATCGGCAGGTTCGTGCAACCCTGATCGGAAACACTCTGTTAAGATTGCGCATCCTCATTTTCAAGTCATGCCAGTGGGCCTTCGGGTTATCGCTGGTGTCGTCGTTTTCTGGAGTTCTGCATGCTGTTGCCCATCCTTCTGTTGTCGGCCGCCGGTTTTACCGTGCTGACCACGGAATTCGTCATCGTCGGCCTGTTGCCGGCGATTGCCCGAGACCTTGAAGTCAGCATCCCCCAAGCAGGTTTGCTGGTGACCCTGTTCGCCTTTACCGTCGCCGCGTTCGGGCCGTTCCTGACCGCGTACTTCGCAAGGTTCGAGCGGCGCAAGCTGTTCATCTCGGTGCTGATCATGTTCGGCCTGGCCAACACCCTCGCGGCGTTTGCGCCGAACATCTGGGTGATGGCCATCGCCCGCTTGATCCCCGCGTTGGGGTTGCCGGTGTTCTGGGCGCTGGCCAGTGAAACCGCCGTGGACATCGTCGGGCCGGATTACGCCGGGCGGGCAATTGCCAAAATCGGTTTCGGCATTGTCTGTGCCACGGTGTTCGGCATTCCGGTGGGCACGTTGATTTCCGATGCGTTCGGCTGGCGCAGTGCCTTCGGCATTCTGGCGGTGATCGCGTTTGCCAAGGCGTTGCTGCTGTTTATCTACCTGCCGAAAACCAACCTGCATCAGCATCAGGTGAGCTTCCGTTCGCAGTTCAAGATCTTGCGCAGCCCGTTGATGCTGGGCCATGTGCTCCTGTCGATCCTGGTGTTCAGCGGCATGTTTACCGCTTACACCTACCTGGCGGACATCCTTGAACGCCTCGCCGGTTTCAACGGTACGGTGGTCGGCTGGTGCCTGATGGGCTTCGGCGCAGTCGGTCTGATCGGCAACTCGTTGGGCGGTCGCGCGGTGGATCGTCATCCGTTGATGGCTTCGATGATGTTCTGCACGTTCATGATCGCTGGCATGGTGGCGTTGGTACCGAACATTCATTCGCCGCTCGGTCTGGCGGCAGCGATGGGCATCTGGGGCGTGACTCAGGCGGCGTTGTTCCTGGTCAGTCATGTGCGATTGATGAAGGCCGCGCCCGAGGCGCCGGCCTTTGCCGCGTCGCTGAACATCGCCGGGGCCAACCTCGGGATCGGCCTGGGTGCGATGGTCGGCGGACGGGTGATCGACAGCGTTGGCCTGGGCGGGCTGGGTTTTGCGGCTGCCGCGTTTATCCTGGTTTCGATTCTCCTGGCCATGGCGCTGATGACCATGAAACCTCGCGAGATCTGCGCCTGACCTTCACAGCTCGGTAAACAGCTCGCGTCGGGCACCTTCGGTAATCGCCACGATGCCGGGGTGCTTGACCTTGCGTTCCACGGAAATGGCGTAGAACGACTCCGTCACGGCGTCGGTCTGGCCAATCAACTCCACGCCGTATTGGCGTTTCACTTCGTCGGCAATCACGCTCGGGCCGATGAAAATCCCGCTGCCCGATTGACCGAAAGCCTGCATCAGCGCGCTGTCGTCGAACTCGCCGACAATGCGCGGCTGGATTTGCTGCTCGGCAAACCAGCGCTGCAAGCGACTGCGCACCACGGTTTCCGGCCCGGGAATCAGCAGTGGTGCGCCGTGCAGGCTGCGTGGGAAATCCTGACCGTACTGTGCTGCCAACTCGGCGGTGGCGAAGAAGCTGATCCCGCATTCACCGAGTTTCTGGCTGTAACCCTTGATGTCCAGGTGCGAGGGCATCGGGCTGTCGGAAATCACCAGGTCCAGGCGCTGGATCGCCAGGTCGGCGAGCAGCCGTTCCAGTTTGTCTTCGCGGCAGGTGATGCGCAGCGGTTCACTCAACTCCATGGTCGGTGCGATCAGGCGATAGACGATGGATTTGGGCACCACATCGGCGACGCCCACCCGAAACAGGATCTGCTGTTCATTGGGTTGTGCCCGCAGCATCAACTCCAGTTCGCCGCCCAGCTGAAACATTTGCTCGGCGTAGGGCAGGGTCTGACGCCCGGCCTCCGTCAGCTCAAGCTGGCGACCGACCCGCCGGAACAGCTCGATGCCATAGGTTTGTTCGAGCAGGGAAATCTGCCCGCTGATGGTCTGGGGCGTCAGGTTCAGCTGCTCGCAGGCGCGCACGATGCTGCCGGTCTTGGCCACCACCCAGAAGTAATGCAATTGGCGATAGTTGAGCATGACGGCCTACAGTTCGTAAAAACCGAAGTATAACCGCTAAAAATACGAATTTTCCTGAAGTGTTTGCCTCCCTAGAATGCCTCGCTATCAACGGGCCATCGTTTCGGCCCGTTTTGTTCTATCGAGGAAAGCATCATGAAGCTTAAAACCACGGCACTGTTGATTGCGTCTTTACTGGTATTGGCCGGTTGCGACCAGGCCGAGAAAAGCGCGCAGCAATTGATGGGCAAGGCTGCCGAATCCGCCAAACAGGCGATCGACGACACCCACAAAGCCGCCGAACAAGCGATCAGTGATGCCACCGGCGGCCTGATCAGCAAGAAAGAATCATCGGCCGAAGACCAGCGCAAAACCGAATCTTCGTCCCAGGAAATCTAAACCGTCTACAACGAGTCAGGACTGACCCATGGAATATCTTTTAGAACTTGCTGCAAGCCCCACCGCCTGGGTCGCCCTGGCCACGTTGATCGTCATGGAAATCGTGCTCGGCATCGATAACCTGATCTTCATCTCGATCCTGACCAACAAGCTGCCCGAGCAGCATCGGCAGAAAGCACGCCGCATCGGTATCGGCATGGCGCTGATTCTGCGACTGGGCCTGCTGAGCACTATCGCGTTCATCGTCCAGTTGACCGAGCCTGTGATCGATATTCTCGGCCATGCGTTCTCCTGGAAGGACATGATCCTGATCGCCGGTGGCCTGTTCCTGTTGTGGAAGGCGACTACCGAGATCCATCACAGCATGGACCCGGCCCCGGATGATCCGATGTCGGCGACCTCGACCGTGACCCTGGGCTTTGCTGCCGCGATCGGTCAGATCCTGATGCTGGACATGGTGTTTTCCATCGACAGCATCATTACCGCTGTGGGCATGACCGAGCATTTGCCGATCATGATCATCGCCGTAGTGGTGTCGGTGCTGGTGATGTTGCTGGCGGCTGATCCTCTGGCCAAGTTCATCAACGACAACCCGACCGTGGTGATGCTGGCGCTGGGCTTCCTGATCATGATCGGTATGACACTGATCGCTGAAGGTTTCGGGGCTCACGTGCCTAAAGGCTACGTCTATGCGGCCATGGCTTTCTCGGCGACCATCGAGGGCTTGAACATGATGTCGCGTCGGGCCAAGCAGAAGAAAATAGCGGCTGAAGCTTAACCCGCGGAAAAACGAAACGGCCGCCTGCGCTCGAAAGAGCCCAGGCGGCCGTTTTTGTTGGCGAATCCGAAGGGTCAGTGCGCGGTCGCGTGGTGGACCGGTGGTTTATCGGTCTTCGCCAAAGGCGCCGATTGAACGGGGTGGTGATGGTGCCGACGGGTAATCCGCAAAACGCCCCACAGCATGGCGGCGGCCACGGCCAGCCAGCCGGAAATCAACATCACGATTGTCATTGTCAGGCTCATCAGTGCCTCCTCTTTGCCCTGCATCGGGCACACACTCTTTGCAAATGACAGTCTAGTCGCTGCTGTGTTTCAGGCTATTGACCAAAGGTCGGCTGTCATCAACCAGTTCGCTCTATCGAATGCACTCAACTGTAGGTTAAGGCTATACCGCCACCGCGTGGCGTCCTATGATCGACGGCCAAGCCGGGAGCGTATTGACTGGCGTCTGAACAAGAGAGTGATGATCGTGCGGGTATTTTCTCGAATTCGAGCGGCGGCGCTGATTGTCGGCTGCGTTGCAGGTTTGGCCGGATGCGCGGGGAGTGTGGCGCCGGAGATCAAGCGGTTGCCCGAGCGGGTAGAACTCAGCGGCACGTTCTACCGTGGCCAGGACTATCAGAGCGGACCACAGGTATTGGCCAGCATGCTGGCACAGCAGGGCATCGTGATTACGCCCGGGTTGCTGCAAAAACCCCTGCACTTGCCCGGCGCCGAAGCACAACTGCAACAGAATATGCAAAACCTGGCGCGTGAGTACGGGATGGTGGTGTATCCCCTCGACAGCCAATTGCCGGCACTGTTGACCCAGGTCGCGGCCGGTTATCCGGTGATGGTGCGCTTCACTGAAGGCTCGGCGCTCTGGGCTGAGCCGCGTTACGCCATTCTCGCCGGATACAATCGCCAGAAGCAGACGGTGTTGCTGCGTGCCGGGATGAATCGCCGGAACTTGATGAGCTTCAGTTCGTTTGAGTCCTCTTTCAAGGATGCTGGCGGCTGGGCCGTATTGATTCAGAAACCCAATCAGATCCCTGCCAACGTTGATCAGCAGCGCTGGCTGAAGGCGGCGAGCGATCTTGGCCAGGCCGGTCAGGAACAGGCTGCTGCCCGCGCGAAGAAGGCGTTGACCGCACAATAAGCTTCCGTTCGTCATGTGCCCGGCACCGTCGGGCATGCCTGGCCTCTAAAGGACAAGACCCGGTTTCTCCGGGCCAGATCCCAGGAGGCGCCCCATGGCACATTCCAATACCCCCGACGGCCCGCATTCATCCGAACATTCTTCGGGCGACGAATTGGGATTCGACCCCGATTCGCCGGACCTCGCCGATCCTCAGGTCGATCCCATCGGCCCCGCCAAGGCGCCGAGGGATGTAAAGCCGGGCGACAATCCCAAGGCTCCGGCGAAGCCTTACGACCCACTCGCTGATCTGAAACCCTAACCCTTGGTGAGGTGCGTATGTCTACTGATTCGAGTTTCAACGACAAACGTCCGGACAGTGTTCCAACGACCCCTGAAGAGGGTGTTGATCCGGTGATGGATCCGAACGATCCGTTAAGGGATCCGTTGGCCCGTCCGATGGTGGTCCCGACGGAGCATCCCCATGGCATGAAAGATCCAAGCGCCGGGGATGGCATTCCGGATGACGATCAGATGCCGCTGCCCAACGATTAACGCCAGACGAAAAAAAGCCCCGAATGATCGGGGCTTTGTTTTTTCTGTCGCTGACTTATTTCGAGGCTTCAACCACACCGCTCTGGCGGTGCTTGAGGTTCTTGTCCGACTTGTACTGCAAGGCTACCGACGGCACGTCTGCGCCTTTGCCGGTTTCCACCCAGCTGCGGATGCGGGCGGCATCGGCAAAATGCGTGTACTTGCCGAAGGCGTCGAGAATCACCAGCGCCACTTGGCGATTGCCCATGCTGGTCACCAACACCAGGCAGTGACCGGCTTCGTTGGTGAACCCGGTTTTGGTCAGCTTGATGTCCCAGTTTGGCTTGCGGACCAAATGGTCGGTGTTGCGGAAACCCAGGCTGTAGTTGGGTTTGCGGAACGTGACGGTTTTTTCCTTGGTGGTGCTCAACTCGGTCAATAACGGGTATTTGTGTGCGGCGATCAGCAATTTGCTCAGGTCGCGGGCAGTAGAGACGTTACGCGGGGAGAGGCCCGTCGGCTCGACGAAGTGGGTGCTGGTCATGCCCAGCGCCTTTGCCTTGGCGTTCATCGCGGCAATGAATGCGACGTAGCCCCCCGGATAATGATGAGCCAGGCTCGCCGCTGCACGGTTTTCCGAGGACATCAGGGCGATCAGCAGCATTTCCCTGCGCGGCAATTCGCTTTTGAGTTTGACCCGGGAAAACACGCCTTTCATTTCTGGCGTGTCGCTGATGTTGATATTGATGTACTCGTCCATGTTCTGCCTGGCTTCGACCACAACCAGACCGGTCATCAATTTGCTGACCGAGGCGATAGGGACAACCACATCGGGGTTGCTGGCATAGATGACTTTGTTGGTCTGCATATCCAGCAGCAAAGAGCTGCCGGAAGCGAGCTTGAGTTGTTTCGTGTCTCGGGGGGCTGCGGTGGTCTCCGCGGCGCTGGCGATTGGCGTGATGAACGTCCCTGTAAATACAAAAAATAGGCTCAGGATGGAAAGACGGATTTTCACGCTGGCGGACTCATAAGGTGTTGATAAGCCGTTATGTAACGGGTTATTTCGTAAAAAGCGCGACATTCTGGAGTATGGCTGAATAACTGTCGATGGTTGTTCAAGGAGGAGGTGAAAGTCCTTGGAAACATGAAAAAAAAGTCATTTTCCGGCGGATGGTCGATCTTTCACCCCAGGCAAAAAGAACCCCGCCATTGGCGGGGTTCTTTTGTTCATCGCTTATGTCGAAGCGCGCACTCAGCTGTGCAGTGTTTCTGCCGCGTACAGCGTGTTTTCCAGCAGGCAGGCACGCGTCATCGGGCCGACACCGCCCGGTACCGGCGTGATCCAGCCAGCGCGGGGCAGGGCGGTTTCGTAGATCACGTCACCCACCAGTTTGCCGTCTTCCTGGCGGTTGATGCCGACGTCGATCACGATCGCGCCTTCCTTGATCCACTCACCTTTGACCAGGCCCGGTTTGCCGGCGGCGACGACAACCAGGTCGGCACGGCCGACGTGGCCGGCCAGATCCTTGGTGAAGCGGTGGGTGACGGTCACGGTGCAACCGGCGAGCAGCAATTCCATCGCCATCGGACGGCCAACGATGTTGGAGGCTCCGACAACCACCGCGTCCATCCCGTAAAGGTCGACACCGGTGCTTTCCAGCAAGGTCATGATGCCTTTGGGGGTGCACGGACGCAGCAACGGGATGCGCTGGGCCAGGCGGCCGACGTTATAAGGATGGAAGCCGTCGACGTCTTTATCTGGACGAATGCGCTCCAGCAATTTGGAGGCATCCAGGTGCTCAGGTAAAGGAAGCTGAAGCAGAACGCCGTCAATTGCCGGATCGTCGTTCAGGCGATCGATCAGGTCGGTCAGTGCTTCTTGAGTGGTTTCGGAAGGCAGGTCGTAGGCTTGGGAAATGAAGCCGACCTCTTCACAGTCTTTACGCTTGTGCGAGACATAAACCTGAGAGGCGGGATCGCTGCCGACCAGGATCACCGCGAGGCCCGGGGTGCGCAGGCCTTGCTCGCGACGCTCGGTGACTCGTTTGGCGATCTGCTGGCGCAGGCTGGCGGCGATCGATTTGCCGTCGATTAGTTGTGCAGTCATTGCGCGTGATTAACCATCGAGAGGGGAAAAAAAGAGAACGCATTCTCGCATGTCATGAGGTGAGGGCAAAGGCGCTTGGTCTGCAAATTCCTCTAAGCCCTTTAATTAAATGAATTTTTTATAAAAAGCATTTGACGGCCTTCGGGGCGCTCTATACTATTCGTCGCACTTGTCGGGCACAGCCTAGCACTGGATGAGAAGGTCAAGCGGAATTACGGTTCTGCGAGACTGGAAAGCTCTTAGTTTGTAGTCCTCCAAGAGTACAGATTAATAAGGCGCCCGTAGCTCAGCTGGATAGAGCATCCGCCTTCTAAGCGGATGGTCGCAGGTTCGAGTCCTGCCGGGTGCGCCATTAGGCAGCTTTGGCACAAGTAGCGCGATATGGTGGGCGTAGCTCAGTTGGTAGAGCACGGGATTGTGACTCCCGTTGTCGAGGGTTCGATCCCCTTCGTCCACCCCATATTTCAAAAGGCGCCAGATTAACAGTCTGGCGCCTTTGCTTTAACAGCTTCAAACGCGGATGTGGTGGAATTGGTAGACACACTGGATTTAGGTTCCAGCGCCGCAAGGTGTAAGAGTTCGAGTCTCTTCATCCGCACCAAATAAAGCTTCACTCAAGCCGGTTGGCCTGGTTGGGGCGCAGCAAGGGAGTTGATTGGCTTCTTTGCAAGGCAATATGGTGGGCGTAGCTCAGTTGGTAGAGCACGGGATTGTGACTCCCGTTGTCGAGGGTTCGATCCCCTTCGTCCACCCCATATTTCGAGAGGCGCCAGATTTAACAGTCTGGCGCCTTTTTTGTTTTAGCGGTTCGAGTGTCAAGCGGCTGCATGTCCTGGGTCGCAGGGGTGGGGTGTTTCGTCGTATTTATGTTTCTCGATGATGCCGCGCCGCCCGCCGGCTTGCTCGCAAGACCGGCTGTCAGGGAGATGATTGGCAACTTCTTCTATATATAGAAGGATTGGTGCAGAGCCCTGGCGTGACTGGCTGTATTTGCTAACAGGGCGAGGCACAACCGTTTGTCCCCGCCTATAAATTGCCTGCTGCTTTTTTACCCGTTTTCAGTAGGGTGACTTCTTGAGTTTGACCCACTAGAATGCATGCCCTTGATTCTGGGGTCGGAAACGGCCGGCTAACGTCTGTGCAACGAGGAATATCCATGCAAGTTTCTGTTGAAAATACTTCTGCTCTTGAGCGCCGCATGAGCATCACCGTGCCGGCTGAGCGCATCGAGACTCAGGTCAACAAGCGTCTGCAGCAGACTGCCCAAAAGGCCAAGATTGCTGGCTTCCGTCCAGGCAAAGTGCCAATGAGCGAAATCAAGCGCCGTTTCGGTGCTGATGCGCGTCAGGAAGCTGTAGGCGATGTGATCCAGTCTTCGTTCTACGAAGCTGTTGTCGAGCAAAAGCTGAACCCGGCTGGCGCTCCTTCGATCGAGCCTAAATCGATGGAAGCTGGCAAAGATCTGGAATACGTTGCAGTTTTCGAAGTGTTCCCTGAGTTCACCGTTGCTGGCTTCGACGGCATCACCGTAGAGCGCCTGAGCGCTGACGTGGCTGACGCCGATCTGGACAAGATGCTGGACGTGCTGCGCAAGCAGAACACCCGTTTCGAAGTGGCTGAGCGCGCCGCTCAGAACGAAGACCAACTGAACATCGATTTCGTTGGCAAGGTTGACGGTGAAGTGTTCGCTGGCGGTTCTGCCAAGGGTACTCAGCTGGTGCTGGGTTCCGGCCGCATGATCCCTGGTTTCGAAGACGGCCTGGTTGGCGCTAAAGCCGGCGAAGAGCGCGTGCTGAACCTGACCTTCCCGGAGGACTATCAGAACCTCGACCTGGCTGGCAAAACCGCTGAGTTCACCGTGACCGTGAACACTGTTTCCGAGCCGAAACTGCCAGAACTGAACGAAGAATTCTTCGCTCAATTCGGCATCAAGGAAACGGGCCTGGAAGGCTTCCGCACCGAAGTTCGCAAGAACATGGAGCGTGAACTGCGTCAGGCGATCAAATCCAAGGTCAAGAATCAGGTAATGGACGGTCTGCTGGCCACCAACCCGATCGAAGTGCCTAAGGCGCTGCTGTCCAACGAAGTTGACCGTCTGCGCGTGCAGGCTGTTCAGCAGTTCGGCGGCAACATCAAGCCTGACCAACTGCCGGCCGAGCTGTTCGAAGAACAAGCCAAGCGCCGTGTTGTTCTGGGTCTGATCGTGGCTGAAGTGGTCAAGCAATTCGACCTCAAGCCTGACGAAGCCCGCGTTCGTGAAATGATTCAGGAAATGGCTTCGGCCTACCAAGAGCCTGAGCAGGTTGTGTCCTGGTACTACAAGAACGACCAGCAACTGAACGAAGTTCGTTCGGTTGTGCTGGAAGAACAAGTTGTGGATACTGTTCTGCAGAAAGCTAGCGTGACCGACAAATCGGTCTCTTACGAAGAAGCAGTCAAGCCGGTAGAAGCTCCACAAGCCGACTGATCGTTTTTGCGGTAAGAAGCACACACCATAAGCCAGCCTTCGTGCTGGCTTATGCGTATTCAAGACATAACTATTTGGGAGTGACTGCAGAGCATGTTCCGTAATTCGTATATTCAGCAGAACTCTGATATCCAGGCCGCTGGCGGCCTGGTCCCGATGGTTGTCGAGCAGTCTGCTCGTGGCGAGCGCGCCTATGACATCTACTCGCGCCTTCTCAAGGAGCGAGTGATTTTTCTGGTTGGCCCGGTAGAGGACTACATGGCCAACCTGATTTGTGCGCAATTGCTGTTCCTTGAAGCGGAAAACCCGGACAAGGACATCCATCTCTATATCAACTCCCCGGGCGGTTCGGTGACAGCGGGCATGTCGATCTATGACACCATGCAGTTCATCAAACCCAATGTATCGACCACCTGTATTGGTCAGGCCTGCAGCATGGGCGCCTTCCTTTTGACGGCCGGTGCCGCCGGCAAGCGTTATTGCCTGCCGAATTCGCGCGTGATGATTCACCAGCCACTGGGCGGTTTCCAAGGCCAGGCTTCGGATATCGAAATCCATGCCAAGGAAATTCTCTTCATTCGTGAGCGTCTCAACACGCTGATGGCCAAGCACAGCGGCCACACACTTGAAGAAATCGAGCGCGATACCAACCGCGATAACTTCATGAGTGCAGAAGCCGCGCGTGAGTACGGGTTGATCGATGAAGTGATCAACCAGCGCCCCGCTTAAATTAAGCAGCTCAAAATAGGGTGGGTCGGCTGGTCCGATCACCGGCGGGCTTGAAAAAGCCCGCAATAGCCTTCATCTTGTGTTGCAAGCCTATCGGATTTGGATCGAACGAATGACTGACACCCGCAACGGCGAGGACAACGGCAAGCTGCTCTATTGCTCCTTCTGTGGCAAAAGCCAGCATGAAGTACGCAAATTGATTGCCGGCCCCTCGGTCTTTATCTGCGACGAGTGCGTCGACCTGTGCAATGACATCATCCGAGAGGAGGTGCAGGAAGCCCAGGCCGAAAGCAGCGCGCATAAATTGCCTTCGCCTAAAGAAATCAGCGGCATCCTTGATCAGTACGTGATTGGTCAGGAGCGTGCGAAAAAGGTTCTGGCCGTAGCGGTGTACAACCACTACAAGCGTCTGAACCAGCGCGACAAAAAGAATGACGACGTCGAACTTGGCAAAAGCAACATCTTGCTGATCGGCCCGACAGGCTCGGGTAAAACCCTGCTTGCCGAAACACTGGCCCGCTTGCTGAACGTTCCGTTCACCATCGCCGATGCAACCACCCTCACCGAGGCGGGTTACGTGGGTGAAGATGTCGAGAACATCATTCAGAAGCTGTTGCAGAAGTGCGATTACGACGTGGAAAAAGCCCAGATGGGCATTGTCTACATCGACGAAATCGACAAGATCTCGCGCAAGTCTGACAACCCGTCGATCACCCGGGACGTTTCCGGTGAAGGCGTGCAGCAGGCCCTGCTCAAGTTGATCGAAGGCACGGTCGCTTCCGTTCCGCCGCAAGGTGGTCGCAAGCATCCGCAGCAGGAATTCCTTCAGGTCGACACCCGTAACATCCTGTTCATCTGCGGTGGTGCGTTCTCCGGTCTGGAAAAGGTTATTCAAAACCGTTCCACCAAGGGCGGCATCGGTTTCAACGCGGAAGTTCGCAGCAAGGAAGAAGGCAAGAAGGTGGGTGAATCCCTGCGTGAAGTCGAGCCTGACGATCTGGTCAAGTTCGGTCTGATCCCGGAGTTCGTCGGTCGTCTGCCGGTCCTTGCCACGCTGGACGAGCTTGATGAGGCTGCGTTAATGCAGATTCTCACCGAGCCGAAAAATGCTTTGACCAAGCAGTATGCCAAGCTGTTCGAGATGGAAGGTGTAGACCTGGAATTCCGGGCCGACGCGCTGAAATCGGTCGCCAAACGTGCCCTGGAACGCAAGACCGGTGCCCGTGGACTGCGTTCGATTCTCGAAGGTGTATTGCTCGACACTATGTATGAAATCCCCTCGCAGTCCGAGGTGAGTAAAGTAGTGATCGACGAAAGCGTTATAGAAGGCAAGTCCAAGCCACTGTATATCTACGAAAACAGTGAGCCGGCTGCCAAGGCTGCGCCAGACGCTTAAGCGTCCGGCAGCTGGAGCAAAGAAGGGGCCTTCGGGCCCCTTTTCTTTTAAAGCGTTTTTAACACCCTCTTTGCGCTTGTTTTTTTTCAAAGCAGCCCCCATCTTGGTTTCAAGCTTACTTCCATCTGTTTACGGCCATATGGCCGCCGTAGAGGCGAAATCATGAAGACAACCATCGAATTGCCTCTCCTGCCATTGCGTGATGTTGTGGTTTATCCGCACATGGTTATCCCGCTGTTCGTGGGGCGCGAGAAATCCATCGAAGCCCTCGAGGCTGCGATGACGGGCGACAAGCAGATTCTTCTGCTGGCTCAGAGAAACCCTGCTGACGACGATCCCGGTGAAGATGCACTTTATCGCGTAGGCACCATTGCGACCGTTCTGCAGCTGCTCAAGCTGCCTGACGGCACGGTCAAGGTTCTGGTCGAAGGCGAGCAGCGGGGCGCCGTGGAGCGCTTCAGCGAAGTGGACGGCCACTGCCGTGCCGAAGTCTCGCTGATCGACGAAGTCGACGCGCCTGAGCGCGAGTCGGAAGTGTTCGTCCGCAGCCTTTTGGCTCAGTTCGAACAATATGTGCAGCTGGGCAAGAAAGTCCCGGCTGAAGTCCTCTCGTCGCTCAACAGCATCGACGAGCCGGGTCGCCTGGTTGACACCATGGCCGCTCACATGGCCCTGAAGATCGAGCAGAAGCAGGAAATCCTCGAAATCATCGATTTGTCGGCCCGGGTCGAGCACGTTCTGGCGTTGCTGGATGCCGAGATCGACCTGCTGCAAGTCGAAAAACGCATTCGCGGTCGCGTCAAGAAACAAATGGAGCGCAGCCAGCGCGAGTACTACCTGAATGAGCAGATGAAGGCCATTCAGAAAGAGCTCGGCGACAGCGACGAAGGCCACAACGAAATCGAAGAGCTGAAAAAGCGCATCGATGCCGCGGGCCTGCCGAAAGATGCCTTGGCCAAGGCCCAGGGTGAACTGAACAAGTTGAAACAAATGTCGCCAATGTCCGCGGAAGCGACCGTGGTGCGTTCGTACATCGACTGGCTGGTTCAGGTGCCGTGGAAGGCCCAGAGCAAAGTGCGCCTGGACCTTGCGCGCGCAGAAGACATTCTTGATGCAGACCACTACGGTCTGGAAGAAGTCAAAGAGCGGATCCTCGAATACCTCGCCGTGCAAAAGCGCGTGAAGAAAATTCGTGGTCCGGTGTTGTGCCTGGTCGGTCCTCCAGGGGTGGGTAAAACCTCTCTGGCAGAGTCGATCGCCCACGCCACCAACCGCAAATTTGTCCGTATGGCCCTCGGTGGCGTGCGTGACGAAGCGGAAATTCGTGGTCATCGCCGGACTTACATCGGTTCGATGCCAGGAAGATTGATTCAAAAGATGACGAAGGTGGGCGTCCGCAACCCGCTGTTCCTGCTCGATGAAATCGACAAAATGGGCAGCGACATGCGTGGCGATCCGGCGTCGGCGTTGCTGGAAGTGCTCGATCCGGAGCAGAACCACAACTTCAACGATCACTATCTGGAAGTCGACTACGACTTGTCCGATGTGATGTTCCTGTGCACCTCGAACTCCATGAATATTCCGCCGGCGCTGCTCGACCGGATGGAAGTGATTCGTCTGCCTGGCTACACCGAAGACGAAAAGATCAACATCGCCGTCAAATACCTCTCGCCCAAGCAGATTACTGCCAACGGCTTGAAGAAAGGCGAGCTGGAATTCGACGCCGAAGCGATCCGCGACATCATCCGCTACTACACCCGCGAAGCCGGTGTGCGTGGGCTGGAACGCCAGATTGCGAAGGTTTGCCGCAAGGCGGTCAAAGAGCACGCGCTGGAAAAACGCTTCTCGGTGAAGGTCACTGCAGAGATGCTGGAACACTTCCTGGGTGTGCGCAAATTCCGCTACGGTCTGGCTGAATCGCAGGATCAGATCGGTCAGGTCACCGGTCTGGCATGGACTCAGGTGGGTGGTGAATTGCTGACCATCGAAGCTGCTGTCGTGCCGGGTAAAGGCCAGCTGATCAAGACCGGTTCGCTGGGTGATGTGATGGTCGAATCGATCACGGCCGCGCTGACCGTTGTGCGCAGCCGTGCGAAGAGCCTGGGGATTCCCCTGGACTTCCACGAGAAGCGCGACACGCACATCCACATGCCGGAAGGGGCGACCCCGAAAGACGGCCCTAGCGCCGGCGTAGGCATGTGCACGGCCCTGGTGTCGGCATTGACCGGGATTCCAGTACGTGCGGATGTTGCCATGACAGGCGAAATCACCTTGCGTGGCCAGGTGTTGGCGATTGGCGGATTGAAGGAAAAACTGCTGGCTGCTCACCGTGGCGGGATCAAGACCGTGATCATTCCTGAAGAGAACGTGCGCGATCTGAAGGAAATTCCTGACAATATCAAGCAAGATCTGCAGATTAAACCGGTTAAATGGATTGACGAGGTCCTGCAAATTGCGCTGCAATACGCGCCGGAGCCGCTGCCAGATGTGGTTCCAGAGATAGTTGCAAAGGATGAAAAACGCGAGTCTGACTCTAAGGAAAGAATTAGCACGCATTAGTACGCATTTGCCTGAGTGGCTTGTTGACAGCTTTTTAGAGCCCTTGTTATAAAGCGGCTCTTAAGTGTCTGTAGGCCATTCAGCACTCGTTTTTGCTTTCACCAAAAAACTTAGAATCATACTCAAATAGATATAAGGGGACTTAGAGTGAACAAGTCGGAACTGATTGATGCTATCGCTGCATCCGCTGATATCCCGAAAGCTGCTGCTGGCCGTGCGCTGGACGCTGTAATCGAATCCGTCACTGGCGCTCTCAAGGCTGGCGACTCTGTTGTTCTGGTTGGTTTCGGTACCTTCTCCGTTACCGATCGTCCAGCTCGCATTGGTCGTAACCCACAGACCGGTAAGACGCTGGAAATCGCAGCAGCCAAAAAACCAGGTTTCAAAGCCGGTAAAGCACTGAAAGAAGCTGTCAACTAAGTTCGTTTCAGGTTTTTGCCTATCCGGGTCGGGGTCATGCCTGACCTGGCAGCGGAGCGGTAGTCCAGTCGGCAAGTTGCCGGTCCGAGACGCCGAGGGTCGCAAGTTCGAACCCTTGGTCCGCTCCGCCAGTTACGAGAAGGCGCATCCTCGGATGCGCCTTTCTTCTATCCGGATTCTACCCACGCTCCACGGTTGCCTAATTTTGAAGTTCAACCGTTTCTGGGGGACGCATGCTGCAGAATATCAGGGACAATTCACAAGGCTGGATTGCCAAGACCATTATCGGGGTCATCGTTGCACTGATGGCTTTGACCGGTTTCGACGCCATTTTTCAGGCCACCACCAGTCGTAATGATGCGGCCAAGGTTAACGGCGAAGAAATCAGCCAGAACGAGCTGAGCCAGGCGGTCGATATGCAACGCCGTCAGCTGATGCAACAGCTGGGCAAGGATTTCGACGCTTCCTTGCTCGACGAAAAAATGCTGCGCGAATCGGCTCTCAAAGGCTTGATCGACCGCAAACTGCTGCTGCAAGGCGCAGAAGAATCGAAATTCGCTTTCTCCGAAGCGGCCTTGGACCAAGTGATCCTGCAAACACCTGAGTTTCAGGTGGATGGCAAGTTCAGTGCTGAGCGCTTCGATCAGGTGATTCGTCAACTGGGCTACAGCCGCATGCAATTCCGCCAGATGCTGGCTCAGGAAATGCTGATCGGTCAGCTGCGCGCGGGCCTGGCGGGTAGCGGTTTCGTCACCGACGCACAGGTTCTGGCCTTCGCCCGTCTGGAAAAACAGACCCGCGATTTCGCTTCCCTGAACGTCAAGGTTGACCCGGCAGCTGTGAAGCTGACCGACGATGAGGTCAAGGCCTACTACGACGAACATGCCAAGGAATTCATGACGCCGGATCAGGTTGTCATCGATTACCTGGAATTGAAGAAGTCTTCCTTCTTCGATCAGGTCAGCGTCAAGGACGAAGACCTGCAAGCGGCGTATCAGAAAGAAATCGCGAACCTGTCCGAGCAACGCCGGGCTGCGCACATTCTGATCGAAGTGAACGATAAAGTGACCGAGGCGCAAGCCAAGGCCAAGATCGAAGACATTCAGGCGCGTCTGGCCAAAGGCGAGAAATTCGAGGCGCTGGCCAAGGAATTCTCCCAGGACCCGGGTTCGGCGAACAACGGCGGTGACCTGGGCTACGCAGGCCCTGGTGTATACGACCCTGCATTTGAAACCGCGCTGTATGCGTTGGCCAAGGATCAAGTGTCGGCACCGATTCGCACTGACTTCGGTTTCCACCTGATCAAACTGTTGGGCGTTGAAGCACCGGAAGTGCCGACGCTGGCCAGCCTGAAAGACAAGCTGACCCGTGAGCTGAAAACCCAACAGGTCGAGCAGCGTTTTGTCGAGGCGACCAAGCAACTGGAAGACTCTTCGTTCGAGTCCTCCGATCTGGCCCAGCCGGCGCAAGACCTGAAGCTGACTGTTCACACCTCCAAGCCGTTTGGCCGCGAGGGTGGCGAAGGTGTGGCGGCTAACCGTGCCGTGATCACCGCGGCGTTCAGTCCTGAAGTGCTGGATGAAGGTGCCAACAGCACCGCCATCGAGCTGGACCCGGAAACCGTGATCGTGCTGCGCGCCAAGGAACACTTGAAGCCTGCGCAACTGCCGCTGGAAAGCGTCAATGCCAGCATTCGTGCGCAGTTGGCCAAGGAGCACGCCAGTGCTGCCGCCAAGACCAAGGCTGATGAGTTGATCGCCAGCCTGCGCGATGGCAAGACTCCGCTGGACAAGGCGATTGACGGTCAGAACTGGAAAGTGACTGAAGCGGCAACTCGCGCTCAGGAAGGGATTGACCCAACCGTGCTGCAAGCGCTGTTCCGCATGCCAAAACCTGTCGCCAAGGACAAGCCGACCTACAGCAGCGTGACCCTGACGGATGGTAGTCTCGTGATCGTGCGCCTGAACGGCGTGAACGAAGCCGCCGCGCCGACCGAAGAAGAGAAGGCCCAATACCGTCGCTTCCTCGCCTCGCGCATTGGCCAGCAGGACTTTGCGGCCTACCGCAAACAGCTGGAAAGCCAGGCCGAGATCAAGCGTTTCTGATGCTTGACTGAGTTGCCCGTTCCACAAAGACCCCGGCCGAAAGGCCGGGGTTTTTTATGTGTGCGATCCAGGCCGCGACTTCCGAGGGGCCCTTCGGTCACTCAGACGGGACTTTTTCCCATAGCTGACAGTCAGTAGCCTTGTAAATGTTTTAAGACACTAATCGATGCTCCGCTAAGCATCGATCTGTTGCACAATACGCCCCGGACCGTTTCCCTCAGGATGTTCAATGTTTAAATCAATTCCCATGCGTGTTGCCGGGCTGGCGTTGTTGCTGGCCGCCGCTGCCGGCTGCTCGTCGAAGAAAGCCCCCATCTACGAGCATGAGAACTTCGATGACTCCGGGACGTTTTCGCGCAATTACCCGGTGACGGATGCGCAGACCTGCGAAGCCGCCCGTCGGGCGTTGCTGAGCCAGGGCTATATCATCACCAGCGCCGACCCGAAGCTGGTCAGCGGACACAAAAGCTTCCAGCAGACCGGCGAGACCCACATGGAGATCAGCTTCAGTGTGGTGTGTGCCGATGATGGCAGTGAGGGCCATCATGCGACCATGTTCGCCAACGCCCTGCAGGACCGTTATGCGCTGAAGAAAACCAATAACTCGGCCAGTGTGGGCGTGGGTGTGTTGGGTTCGGTGTCGATGCCGATCGGTTCCTCCGACGATTCGATGGTCAAGGTTGCCAGCGAAACCGTCTCGTCGGCCAAGTTCTACGAGCGTTTCTTTGCGCTGGTGGAGTTGTTCCTGCCGCCGGAAGCGAAAAAGGCTGCACACATCCCCGAGAAACCCAAGACCGACCTGGGCATGCCGGAAGCCAAGGCTGCTCCGGCGCCTTTGGCCCCGACGCCAGCCCCTGCTGCGGAGCCTGCGCCAGTGCCTGCGGTTGAACCTGCTCCAGCCCCCGCGGCCTCGGAACCCGTCGCACCACCGCCTGAAACAGCGCCGATCACCCCGGTTGAAAACCCGGAGCCGGTTCCGTCCCCGGAAACCGTTACGCCACCGCCGCAATCCAGCCTGCCGCCACCGAGCGAGCCTATTTCGGCCATGCCGGCTGCCAGCCAGTAATCGATGTACATTTCGGGATCGTGTCAGATGGCACCGTTCCCGAAATGGCTGTTAGTTTGATCCGCGTCAACCAGGCTGCAGTCCTACAGCCTTTATCGAAAAAATCCTGTGATAAATTCCTGACCGCCTGCTACGTTTTATAAGTAGCCGCTGAGCGGTGCGCCCGCGTCATTTTTCTTTCACGCGGGCACTTTATGCTCGGGGCGTTGGTCATTTATTCAGGCATTTTTAAACGAGCGGTAGGGGGATTTCACAATGGACGATTATCAAGAAGAGCTGCTCGAGTATCAGGCATTTGAACTGGACCCATTGGAGCCAGCAGAAGACGCTACAGAGCTTTGAGCATCACGCGGATTGGCGATGGCTGCGGCGAAACTCGCCGGGTGTCTGGCCGTTCCAGCGTTTGAAGGCGCGTTGGAAAGCTTCGGCTGAGGCAAAACCCAGCAGGTAGGCGATTTCACCGAACGCCAGTTCCGTGTCGCGAATGTAGGTCATGGCCAGGTCGCGGCGCGTGTCATTGAGAATGGCGCGAAATTGCGTGCCTTCCTCGGCGAGTTTGCGACGCAAGGTCCAGGTCGGCAGCTTCAGACGTGCCGCCACTTCTTCCAGGTCGGGTTCCCGGCCACCATTGAGCAATGGCCCCAGCAACTGAGTGATGCGTTCACGCAGGCTGCGGGTGCGTGTCAGTTGCTCCAGTTCCCGCTCACAGAGTTGCAGCAAGTGTCGCCAGGTACTCGGGCAGTGCTCCGGGTTGCGCTGGGCGAGGCTGGCCAGGCTCAGGCGCAGTTGATTCTGTTCGGCACCAAACTGAATCGGACAATCGCCCAGCGCGGCATATGCTTCACGATAATCCGGTTCGGCAAACTCAATCTCGATCCGTTCGGCGCGAAGGGGGGCAGGGCTCACGCTGGACAATTGCTGCAACCACCCGGCGATGATCGAATCCACCACGAAGCGGTTGTAGGCGTTGTAGGGACTGATGGAATAGAACCGCAGCCACGCGCCCTGAGCGTCTTCATGAAAGCTCGATTGACCACGGTAGTTGGAGCCATACAGGGCTTCAAAACGAATCAGGCAGCGCGCCGCTTCGCGAACCGTCGGCGCCTGGGCGGCGGTGACTCCGGCCAGGCCGGCCTGACTCAGACGACTGAGCTGGCCCATGCGCAAACCCAGCGCCGGATCATCGGTCAGTTGAATGGCTCCGTGGCCCAGGCGCATGTAGCGCGGGATCGACAGCCGGGCCCCCGCTTCGGCCAGGCGCGCGGCATCGAGGCCGTATTGCTCAAGCAACGGTTGCGGGTCCACACCGTGGCTGCGCACGGCGTCGGCCAGGCTGTGAACAAAGCCCACCGACAGATCCCCAAGGCGCATCGGCAGCGGTTTCATGGGTTACAACCAGAGGTTCAGCAAACGCGCGCCACGGGCGTTGCCGTCGGCGAACTGCTGCCCGTTGTTGCTGAGAAAACTTTGACCCGCGCTGCCCTTGTCCCAGAATTGACCGCGCAGGAACACGCTCATGCCGGCAATGGCCCGGCTGCTGGGCGGCTGGCCGGTCAATGTCAGACGATGCCAGGCCTGGCCTTCACTGAGTTCACCGGCCTTGAGGCTGACCGAGCTGGGCGTCGACAGCCCCTTGTAACCCCGCCACGGTTTGTCCCAGGTGTCGCGGCCAACGACATACGCCGGAACAGCCACCAAATGGGCGCCCTGAGCGTCGAGTTTGCGGTAGTTGTCCGGGTACCAGCTGTCGCTGCCGATCAGTACGCCCAAGCGTCCAGCCGGTGTGTCGACAACGTTGAGCGTATGCTCGCCATTGGCCTGGATGACGTCATGGTCAGCAAAGACCGGATGCATCTGGCGTTGCGGCTGGCCGATCGGCACACCGTCGCGACCGAACACCACGCTGCTGTTGTACAACGCACCGCGGCCGACTTTCAGTGTTCCGTCGATGATGCTCGGTTCGGGCAGCACGATAGTGCCGGCCACCAGGGTCACGTTGAACGCCTTCGCCAGCCCCCCGAACAGTGCCTGATAATCCTTGGCCATGCTTTTGGCCTTCATCCGCAAGTGAGCGTCATCGAGACGACTGTCGCCCTTGGCGCTGATCAACGCACGGACGAACTGCACAGGATTGCTCACCGCCAGCCAGTTCATGGCTTCCTCAAGTGTGGTCGCCTGGTACAGCTCATCTTTCTCGCCGCTGACCATCAGCCAGGTGCCGATATGTTCGGGCAGCACGACGATGGTCTTTTCATTGAGCAAGCCTTGGTCCTGGGCCTGCTGCAAATAGGCGGCGAGCTTGCGGTGCAGGCGTTCGGGGCTTTGATAGTCGGTGGGAAACAGCTCGGGCTGGATACCCAGCAGATTGCCGCGATCGGCGGGTGTGCCTTGATCGACCGCGAGTTGGATGCGCAGGTCCGACAGGTAATGACCCACCGGACGGTCTGCGGCCCACATGGCGTAGGTCGTGAGGGCGGCAATCAATGCCATGGAGAAAGTCAGGTACAGAAGTTTGCGCATGGAAAACAGTCGACAGCCGTGTGCAGGGTTCGCGACTAGGGTAGGGCCCATGCTGACGCTTGCCAAGGGGCGCTGCACATTTGGATCAATAAGTTGTCAGTTTCGGTCATTGAGTGACGGGGGCGCGACTCTTAGTCTGTCCAACATGACTGACGGGGGCCGAAGAGCTCCTGCATTTTTTCCGTGATCGCTCGATGTGGAGTTACAAATGGCCGCCGCTCATTACCCGCACCTGTTGGCCCCGCTGGACCTGGGTTTCACCACGCTGCGCAACCGCACCCTGATGGGTTCGATGCACACCGGTCTTGAGGAAAAGCCTGGTGGTTTCGAACGCATGGCGGCGTACTTCGCCGAGCGTGCTCGCGGCGGTGTCGGCCTGATGGTCACCGGCGGCATTGGTCCGAACGATGAGGGCGGGGTGTATTCCGGCGCGGCCAAACTGACCACCGAGGAAGAAGCGCTCAAGCACCAGATCGTGACCCGTGCAGTGCACGAGGCGGGCGGCAAGATCTGCATGCAGATCCTCCACGCCGGTCGTTATGCCTACAGCCCGAAACAGGTAGCGCCGAGTGCCATTCAGGCGCCGATCAACCCGTTCAAGCCTAAAGAGCTGGACGAGGAAGGTATCGAGAAGCAGATCAGCGATTTCGTCACGTGCTCGACCCTGGCGCAAAAAGCCGAGTACGACGGCGTCGAGATCATGGGTTCGGAAGGTTATTTCATTAACCAGTTCCTCGCCGCCCACACCAACCACCGCACCGACCGTTGGGGGGGCAGCTACGAAAACCGTATGCGCCTGCCGGTGGAAATCGTCCGCCGTGTACGCGAAGCGGTCGGCCCGAACTTCATCATCATCTTCCGCCTGTCGATGCTCGACCTGGTGGAAGGCGGCAGCAGCTGGGAAGAGATCGTGACCCTGGCCAAAGCCATCGAGCAGGCTGGCGCGACCATCATCAACACCGGCATCGGCTGGCACGAAGCGCGGATTCCGACCATCGCCACCAAAGTGCCGCGTGCGGCGTTCAGCAAAGTCACGGCCAAGCTGCGTGGTTCGGTGAGCATTCCGTTGATCACCACCAACCGCATCAATACGCCAGAAGTGGCCGAGCAGATTCTGGCCGAAGGCGATGCCGACATGGTGTCCATGGCGCGGCCGTTCCTCGCCGACCCGGACTTCGTCAACAAGGCGGCCGCTGGCCGTGGCGACGAAATCAACACCTGCATCGGTTGCAACCAGGCATGCCTGGATCACACCTTCGGCGGCAAGTTGACCAGCTGCCTGGTGAACCCCCGTGCTTGCCATGAAACCGAGCTTAACTACCTGCCGGTGCAGCAGATCAAGAAAATCGCCGTGGTGGGTGCCGGTCCTGCGGGCCTGTCCGCAGCCACGGTGGCGGCCGAGCGTGGGCACTCGGTGACGCTGTTTGATTCGGCCAGCGAGATTGGTGGTCAGTTCAACATTGCCAAGCGTGTGCCGGGCAAGGAAGAGTTCGTCGAAACCCTGCGCTATTTCAACCGCAAACTGCAAACTACCAACGTCGAGGTGTGCCTGAACACCCGTGTCGACGTGGCGAAACTGGTTGAGGGCGGTTACGACGAAATCATCCTGGCCACCGGCATCGCCCCAAGAACCCCGGCGATTCCCGGCGTTGAAAACGCCAAGGTGCTGAGCTACCTGGACGTGATTCTCGAGCGTAAACCGGTGGGCAAGCGTGTCGCGGTAATTGGCGCAGGCGGTATCGGTTTCGACGTGTCGGAATTCCTGGTTCACCAAGGCGTTTCCACCAGTCTGGACCGCGATGCGTTCTGGAAGGAGTGGGGCATCGACACGCATCTTGAAGCGCGCGGCGGTGTTGCCGGCATCAAGGCTGAACCCCATGCGCCGGCTCGCGAGGTGTTCCTGCTGCAACGCAAGAAATCCAAAGTCGGCGACGGCCTGGGCAAAACCACGGGCTGGATTCATCGCACCGGTCTGAAGAACAAGCAGGTGCAGATGCTCAACAGCGTCGAATACTTGAAGATTGATGATGAAGGCCTGCACATCCGCATCGGCGAAACCGGTGAGCCGCAGGTGCTGCCGGTGGACAACATCGTGATCTGCGCCGGGCAGGATCCGCTGCGTGAATTGCAGGAGGGTCTGGTGGCTGCCGGGCAGAACGTGCATTTGATTGGTGGCGCGGACGTGGCGGCGGAGTTGGATGCCAAGCGCGCGATCAATCAGGGTTCGCGGTTGGCTGCTGAGTTGTAAGCAACTCAATCCCTGTGGCGAGGGAGCGTGCTCCCGTTGGAGTCCGAAGGACTCCCTCTATCAGCGATCGTGGTGTGTCAGGTTAATCACTGTCGCCAGTTTTGCGGCCGCTGCGCAGCCGAGCGGGAGCAAGCTCCCTCGCCACACATTGGCTGCTAAGATGCCGACTCTTCACCCAGAGCCGGCATTGATGCTTCTCCCTCCCAACGACTGGCTACCCCAAGCCCCGCTCCAGCCCCTTGACCTCGACTGGCTCACCACGGCCAGCATCGAAGTCGCCATCCTGCGTCTCGACCGGATTGACCCACTGATCAGCGGCAACAAGTGGTTCAAACTCATCGAACACCTCAACGCCGCTGACCGGATTGGCGCCCAAGGCATCATCAGCCTCGGCGGTGCCTACTCCAATCATCTGCATGCACTGGCAGCTGCCGGCAAACGTTTCGATTTCAAAACGGTCGGCCTGCTGCGCGGTCATCCGCTGGAAACACCGACGGTGAAAGACTTGCAAGCGTTCGGCATGCAGTTGCACTGGTTGGGTTATGGCGGTTATCGAGCGCGGCATGAAGCGGGTTTCTGGCTGCCCTGGCAGGTGCAATATCCCGACCTGTATCCGGTGCCTGAAGGGGGCGGCGGTCTTCGGGGGGCGCGGGGTTGCAGGCAGTTGAAGGCGATGGTCCTCGATCAACTCGGCGACCTGGGCTGGAGCGATTACGACGGTTGGTGGCTGGCTTGCGGAACCGGCACGACCCTGGCCGGCCTGACGCTGGCGGAGGCGGGCGAACACCCGGTGTATGGCGCGCTCGCGGTGCCCGACGATCATGGTGTGGCACAGCAGGTTGAATCGATTGTCCGAGAGGCGGGTAGTCATGACGTGGCTTACGAACTGTTCGATGCCAGCCGTGGTGGCTTTGCCAAAGTCGATCCTCTGCTGCTCAGTTTCATCGACCTGGCGGAACAGGCTTCGGGAGTTCCCCTCGAACCGCTGTACACCGGCAAGGCGCTGCTGATGCTCAAGCAGCAAGTCGAGGCTGGAACATTTGAAAAGGGCACACGGCTGATCTTCGTCCACACGGGCGGATTGCAGGGCTGTCGGGGGGACAGCTTGAAAACCTGAAGCCCCTCGCCACAGGGATCGGTGTTTTTCACCCGCGCTTGGGCATCATCCGCAGCAGCGTGTTATCGCGCACCACGTAGTGGTGATAAATCCCCGCCGCCGCGTGCAGGCCGATCAGCCAATAGCCGATGGTGCCGCCGAGTTCATGCCATTCCTCGATTTGCTTGGCCAGCGTCTTGTCCTCCGGGATCAGCAGCGGTAGGTCAACGCCATAAAACATCACCTGATGCCCCTTGGCGCTGGTCACCAGCCAACCGAGTATCGGCATCGCGATCATGAAAATGTACAGCGCCCAGTGCATCAGTCTGGCCAGCACGGTCTGCCAGCGGGGCGAGGCCGGGAAGATCTGTGGTGCCGGGCCCAGGCTGCGCGCGAACAACCGCAGCCAAACCAATACGAACACCGTCAAGCCGAGCATGAAGTGCGATTCGGTGATCAGCGTCCGGCCACCGCTCCCTTTGGGAAAGATCCCGCGAAATTCGATACAGGCGTAAACCAGCGCCAGCAGGACCAGCATCAACCAATGCAGCGTGATCGATACAGTGCTGTAGCGTGATTCGGAGTTCTTCCAGGGCATACGGTGTTCCTCACAGTCTGGTCAAAAAGCCCACCGTTCTTGTTCGACGGTGTTTTTAACTGTAAACCGCTTTGGTCGATTTGCCTGTGGCTGTTTGGGCATTCAATGCTCTGGCTCAAGTGATCGCCCAAAAAAAGCGCCAGTTCCGAAACGGAGCTGGCGCTTTTTTATGAATCAGTAAACGTTATCAACTGCTTTGTGGCATCTCACCCTTGGCCAGACGCTTGTTGATGTCGGCGATCACTTGCGGCAAGTCGGTGATGGTGTCGATCATGTAGTGCGGCCGCGAACCTTCGAACATCGCGTGGATGCGTTTGCGTTCACTGTCGAGTTGCTCGCTGCCCAAGGCGCGGAAACCTTTGTAATCCAGCCCCAGCGCGTTACCGGAGCAGATCAGCGCCACGGTCCACATGCCGGCGCGACGTCCTTCGAGAATACCCGGCACAGTGTCATCGATCTTCACGCAGGCCGCGACGTCGTCGATGCCCAGCGCAATCACGTTGGCCAAGGCCTGTGCCGGCCATGGACGGCCGTTAGGCACTTCGTCGGTGGCGACCACGTGATCGGCCACGTAACCGTTGGTGGCGGCCAGTTCGACCACCTTGTCCATGACCTGTTTCGGGTAGCCGGAGCAGGAGCCAATCTTGATCCCTTGCTGACGCAGGTTGGCGATGGTGTCGAGTGCACCCGGAATCAGCGCCGAGTGCTCGGCGATTTTCTCGATCTGCAGCGGCATGAAACGCTTGTAGATGGCAGTGACATCATCGTCGGTCGGGGTGCGGCCGAACACGGCGCGATAACGCTCGGCAACTTCCGGCTGATCACACAGGGTGCGAATGTGGTCCCACTTGCCCATGCCCATCGGCCCGCGGGCTTCTTCGATGGAGACCTGGACGTCGAACTCGGCGAAGGCTTCGACAAAAATCTGCGTCGGCGCGAACGAGCCGAAGTCGACCACGGTGCCGGCCCAGTCGAGGATGGCGGCCTGGAGTTTGGTTGGGTTATTGTAGTTCATGTGTTGTGTCCCTTGTAGGAGCGAGGCTTGCCCGCGAAGAACGATAATTCGGTGTGTTCGAAGAACCGCGTCGTCTGCATTCGCGGGCAAGCCTCGCTCCTACAGGATCAGCGGTGCCTGCTCATTCAGATTTCGAGGACTTCCATCTCGCGCAGTATTTCGGCGACCGCCGCTACCGCTGCGTGCATCTCGGCCTGGTTGACGTGTCCGATGCAGCCGACGCGGAAGGTTTCGACCTGGGTCAATTTGCCGGGGTAGAGGATGAAACCCTTGGCCTTGACGCGTTCGTAGAACTCCTTGAACTGATAGCGCGGGTCTTTCGGCGCGTGGAACGTGACAATGATCGGGGCCTGGATCGCGGCGGGCAGGAAGCTGCGCAAGCCGAGTTTGGCCATGTCATCGAGCAGCACCTGGCAGTTGTTGGCATAGCGCTGATGCCGCGCCGGCAAACCACCTTCTTCGTTGTATTGCAGCAAGGCTTCGTGCAGCGCGGCGACCACATGGGTGGGCGGCGTAAAGCGCCATTGGCCGGTCTTGGCCATGTAGGTGTGCTGGTCGAACAAATCCATCGCCAGCGAGTGCGAATTGCCAGCCGCCTTGGCCAGTGCGTCTTTGCGGGCAAAGACGAAACCCATGCCCGGTACGCCTTCCAGGCATTTGCCCGAGGCGGCGATCAGCGCGTCGAACGGCACCTGTTGCGCATCGATTGGCAGCGCGCCAAAGGAACTCATGGCGTCGATGATCAGGCGTTTGCCGTGTTGCGCAATGACGTGGGCAATCTCCGGCAGCGGATTGAGGATGCCGGTGCTGGTTTCGCAGTGAATCAGCGCAACGTGGGTAATGCTGGCATCGGCGTGCAGCAGACGGTCGACGTCGGCGGCGGTGGTCGGTTCGTCTTCGGCGGTTTCGAAGGTGCTGAAGGAGCGCCCGAGCACTTCGCAGATTTTCGCCAGGCGTTTGCCGTAGGCGCCGTTGATCAGCACCAGCACTTTGCCGTCGCGAGGCACCAGCGTGCCGATGGCCGCTTCGACCGCGAACGTACCGCTGCCTTGCAAGGGCACGCAGTGGTGGCTGTCGCCGCCGTTGATGATTGCCAGCAATTGCTCGCACAGGCTGGCGGTCAGTTGATTGAAGCGGTCATCCCATGAACCCCAGTCGACCATCATCGCCTGACGGGTGCGGGCCGAGGTGGTCAGTGGGCCGGGGGTGAGCAGGATTGGCTCGGCAGTGCTCATTCTTGTGTCCTCGCAAAAGCTCTCTGTGGGATGAAGCTACGGGGCATAAATTGCAATTTCGGGTGCTATCAATCAAATTGTTTGTTGTTATGCCAGCCATCAGTGAGAGTTATTCATGAACCTGTTCCAGCTTCGAGCCTTCGACGCCGTGGCCCGCGAAGGCAGCTTCACCCGTGCGGCCGAGCGGCTGTTCATCAGCCAACCGGCGGTCACCGGGCACATCAAGGCGTTGGAGGAGCATTATCAAATCACCTTGCTGCGCCGCACCGCGCGACGCGTGGAGCTGACGGAGGAGGGCACCAAGCTGGCGGCGATCACCCGGGCGATGTTTGGCCTGGCCGAAGAAGCGCAAGTGCTGCTGGAAGCGAATCGACAGTTGCTGACCGGGCGCCTGGAAGTCGCAGCGGACGGGCCGCACATGGTGATGCCGATGCTCGCCAGTCTGCGCGCGCGATACCCCGGAATTACCGTGAATCTGCGCTTGGGCAATGCTCAGGAAACCCTGGCAGCGTTGTTGTCCGAGCATGCCGACGTGGCGGTGTTGACTGAAGTCGAGCCGCGCAAAGGCCTGCATCTGCAAGCGTTGAGCGAATCACGGATTTGCGCGCTGGTGCCTGACAGTCATCCCTGGGCCAAGGCGTCCAAGGGCGTGAAGCTCAAGGAGCTGGATCAGGTGATCATGGTGTTGCGTGAGCCGAGTTCGATTACCCGGCGGACATTCGATGAAGCTTGCGCGTCGGCATCGGTCAACCCGAGGGTGTTGCTGGAGCTGGACAGTCGCGAGGCGGTGACCGAGGCCGTGGCCGCCGAGTTGGGGGTTGGCGTGGTGTCTTCGGTTGAGGTCAGTCATGACCCGCGGGTGGCGGCAGTGCCGATTTTGGGTGAAGGGTTGGTTAACCGGCACATGATCGGGTGCATGGAACGGCGGCGGGATTTGCGCTTGATTCGGGCGTTTTTTGAATTGGCGCCTATCCGATAAACCGAGGCGCGACCTTCGCGGGCAAGCCTCGCTCCCACAGGGGTTTATGCTGGCCGCAGATCTTGTATACGACGCATAACCTGTGGGAGCGAGGCTTGCCCGCGAAGAGGCCAGACCTGCCTACACCAGACTCTCGCGCACCATCTCCAGAAACGTCGCCACCACCCGCCGTGAACTTTGCTCGCGCAAGCACACCAGCGTCTCTGTCAATCGCCGTGTGCAATCGGTAATCGGCAACGCACACACCCGCGAATCCGCGCCAAACTCGGCGGCGGACACCACGCCCACCCCGATCCCCACGACCACCGCCTCACGCGCCGCTTCCCGGCCTTCAACCTGGATCGCCGGGCGGATGGAAAACCCGGCCTGGGCCATTTCCTCTTCCAGTGTCTGACGCGTCACCGAACCGATTTCCCGCAGCACCAGGGGCGTGTCGTGTAAATCCGCCAGGCAAATCGATTCGCGATTCGCCCACGGATGATTGTGTGAAACGAAGGCCACCATCGGGTCATTGCGCAGCGGCAGCGAGATCAGCCGCTCGTCACTCACATCCCGGCCGAGCAACGCCAGGTCGGCCTGATAGTTGAACAGGCGAAACAGAGATTCGTCGGTGTTGCCGGTTTCGATTTTTACGCTGATGCCGGGGTAGCGTTCACAGAAACGCGCAATCTGCGGCAGTACGTGCACCGGCGCATCCACCGCGAGAATCAGGCTGCCGGTCTGCAAGGCCCGGGAGTCATGCAAGAGCTCCTGCGCCTCGTCCTCGATGACGAACAGGCGCTGGGTAATGCTCAACAAGCGCTCGCCCAGATCCGTCAGGCGCACCGAGCGTTTGTTGCGGTGAAACAGCAACACCCCGAAGCGCTCTTCGAGCTTGCGCACTTGGTCGGAAATCGCCGGTTGCGTAAGAAAAAGCCGCTCGGCGGCTTTGGTAAAGCTTCCGTGGACGGCCACGGCGTGGAAGGCTTTGAGTTGGGCGTGGGAAACCGACATCGAAACCTCCAGTAACAAGTCGAGCCTATATTGGAAATACGATAAATCGATTTCACTTATTAATCAGTAATTGTTTTTATCGAACTGAGCCCCGGTGACTGATCAGTCGAACAGCGTCGGTGGCCATGAGCCTGCGCGTGCAGTTACAGGCCTCATCTGACCGGTATCGCCTCAGGGAAGCAGCGGTATCGAAGTGCTCAACAATAAAAAAACAGGCGTTATTTCTCAATTTCTGCCGGCACACTCACACCCTGAGGTCAGAAATCACAATGAACAACTCCATCGGCACCATCAAGCGGTGGCGCGTGCAGATCTTCGCGATCACCTGGCTCGCCTACGCCGCTTTCTACTTCACCCGCAAAGCCTTTTCCGTGGCCAAACTGGGGATCGCCGAAGACCCCACCTTCATGCTCGACAAAATGGCCATGGCCAACCTCGACGCCCTCTACCTGACCGCCTACGCCTTCGGTCAATTCACTTGGGGCATCCTCGCCGACCGCTTTGGCCCTCGGGTCGTGGTGCTTGGCGGATTGCTCATTTCCGCGGCGGCCGCCCTGGTGATGGGCAGTTTCGCGACGTTACCGATCTTTGCCACCTGCATGCTGATTCAAGGCCTGGCGCAGTCCACCGGATGGTCGGGGCTGTGCAAGAACATGGGCAGTTTTTTCCCTGCCCGGCAGCGCGGAAGGGTGCTGGGGCTGTGGAGTTCCTGTTACGCCTTTGGCGGTCTGGTGGCCTCGCCGTTTGCCGGCTGGTGGGCGTATACGCTCATCGGCAGCTGGCACGCGGCGTTCATTTCCAGTGCGGCGGTGGTTGGGCTGGTCGCCGTGCTGTTTTTTATTTTCCAGCGCAATAAACCGCAAGACGTCGGCTTGCCCGCAGTGGAGCCGGAACTGACAACGAAAGAGGCCTGCGCGCAAAGCAAGACCAGCGTGCTTGAACCGTTAAAGGAAATCCTGCGCAACCGCACGGTGCTGGTATTGGGCCTGGCGTATTTCCTGTTGAAACCGGCGCGCTACGCGATTCTGCTCTGGGGGCCGGTGATCGTCTTCGAGCAGATGCCCTCGGTGGGCAAAGTGGGCGCGGCAATCATTCCTACCGCGTTTGAACTGGCCGGGCTGCTGGGGCCGATCCTGCTCGGGCTGGCCTCGGACAAACTGTTCGGCGCCCGGCGCATGCCGGCCTGCGTGATCAGTCTGTTGGCATTGACCGTTTCCCTGGCGCTGTTCATGGGCGCTCTGCACACCGGCAGCGTGTTGTGGGTGGTGGCGCTGCTGTTTGTCATGGGCCTGACCTTGTACGGGCCGGATTCGATGATCAGCGGGGCGGCAGCGATTGATTTCGGCACCGCCAAGGCGGGCGCCACGGCCGCCGGGTTCGTCAACGGTTGCGGCTCGGTCGGGGCGATTCTCGGCGGATTGCTGCCGGGTTACTTCGACTCGGTCACCGTGTTCATCGTCTTCGCCGGCTGCGCATTGTTTTCCGCCCTGGTGCTGATCCCCCACTGGAACAGCCGTCCGACTGGCCTGCGCGTCGAAAGCGCTTCCGTGCCTAACCAGGCGATGACCGTAAAACCCCTGCGTACCTGAGGAAAAACCGATGAGTCCTTTCTGGCTGAAACAGGCGCTGGAGGCCTGGTCCTGCGTGCCGTAAAAACATACAGGAACCTGCAGGAGCGAAGCTTGCTCGCGAAAGCGCTGTGGATGTGCGCCTGACCAGGTTCGCGGCGGCTGGCAAGGCTGACAAGGGCTGATCAGTCCCGACGGTTGACCAGCCAATCGAGCAACAGAAGGCCATCGCTGCGTGGCTGGCGAGTGGGTCGAGGCGCTGGCGGGTTGCTCGCCGCCGCACACAACACAGGACGATCCGGGTCGCTGTCGAGAAAACTGATGAGCACGTCAGTGCCGGCGAGCGGCAGCCTGGACGGATCGATCCGACCGTCCGGCGCGGCGAGGGCCACGGGTAGCCAGAGGCCGGTGGATTCCTTGTCGTCGGCTTGCGCGGTGGGCCACAACCGGACCTCAATCCGCCCTTGAGCATCCAGCACCGCGGGTTGCCCGACAGCGCCCAGCACTCGCGCCTTCTGATAGCCCGGAATGCTCGGTCTGGCCTGTGTGAGCGCTGGCCGGAACACCGTGGACCACGGAATCGCGCTGAACTGATTGCTGTAACGCCGGAGCTTGTCGGTGTCCTCGGCGAGAATCGACGGCTGTCGGCCCTGATGCCGGATCTCGGTCAGCAGCCATTGATCGTTGAAGTTCGCGATGGGATGTTCCGACACTTGCACGATGCATCCGCCGCGCAAATCACTGTGATTGCTCTGCCCCTGAATCTGCCGATGCCTGCAGCGCAGCCGTTCCAGTGATCGACGACTCGATTGCTCGCGCTGGAGCTGTTGCGGTGCAGGCGAGGCATGGCGCTGGAACAACTCAGTGATCACCGGCACGCTGGCGGGGTCGGCCGTCTCGCCGTGAAAGGGCATCAGCAGCGGTTCCTGGGGAAAGCTCAGGCTGTCATCCGCCAACACCAGCACATGGCCGTCGTGCTGATGTTCGAAGTGATAGTGGATGCCTTCTTCTTCGCAGAGCCGTTGCAGGAACGCCAGGTCGGTCTCATCAAACTGAATGCAGAACGGTCGCACCGCATAGCGTCCGTTGGGCAGTTCAAAACGGAAGCTGTCTTCGGCGATCGCGTTTTCGCTGAGCAACTGACGCAGGATGGCGGGCGCGTCGAGTTGATGAAAAACCCGACGGCAAGGGTGTCGGTCCAGTTGCTGCAACCACGGCACCAGCACCAGATGGTAGCCGATTCGGTGCGGGCCACGGTGCTCGCGACTGGCGCTGTGCAAGATGCCGTGAATGCCGGTGTCACCCCTCAGGCTCAGGAACGCCGGTTGCTGAAGCAACTGCTCGAGGTTCATGGCGGGTGCCAGGCCGATTACTTCGATCTCGAAACGATAGGGCTGGTTGAGACTTTCTCGGCCACTGAACTGCAACACCTGCAGAGTCAATCCACTGTCCAGGAGGGTTAGGGTGTAGGGACTTTCCTTGTCGTTGTGCATCGAACGCGCTTCTGCCATGGAATATGGGCGCAGAGGGTACGAAACCACGGACCTTTATGGTCACCGCAAGTGAACATTTCAGAATCGCCCTACAACCGCCGGTGAAGAAGTCGATTGGTCATGCCGGTGAGCCGGGGTGGATTTTTTGGTCGATTGCCAACTTTAGGCCGTATAAACTTGCGCAAAGCGTCGGCCAATAGATGTCTCGGCGCCACAGATAAGAGAGTGAGTAATGGGCGCACAGTGGAAGGTTAAACACAAAGAAGCGGCATCTAACGCCAAGGGCAAGATCTTCGGCAAACTGGTGAAAGAAATCACTATTGCTGCCCGCAACGGTGCCGATACCGCCACCAACGCACACCTGCGTCTGGTGGTCGAGCAGGCGAAAAAAGCCTCGATGCCCAAGGAAACCCTGGATCGTGCGATCAAGAAAGGCGCGGGTCTGTTGGGCGAAACCGTGCAATACCATCGTGTGACGTATGAAGGTTTCGCTCCGCATCAGGTGCCGCTGATCGTTGAATGCGTCACAGACAACATCAACCGCACCGTCGCGGAAATCCGCGTGGCTTTCCGCAAGGGCCAGTTGGGCGCTTCCGGTTCGGTATCGTGGGACTTCAACCATGTGGGCATGATCGAAGCGTCTCCGGACAGCCCTGACGCCGATCCGGAAATGGCTGCGATTGAAGCCGGAGCCCAGGATTTCGAGCCAGGAGACGAAGAGGGCACGACCCTGTTCCTGACCGACCCTGCGGACCTGGACGCCGTTCAGAAAGCGCTGCCTGAGCAAGGTTTTACCGTGTTGTCGGCCAAGTTGGGGTATCAGCCAAAAAACCCGGTAAGCGGTTTGAGCGATGAGCAGATGGCTGAAGTCGAGGCGTTCCTGGAAGGCCTCGATAACCATGATGATGTGCAGGATATGTTTGTGGGTTTGGCGGGTTAAACCGAGCCGGTTGTAATTCTATTTGTGGCGAGGGAGCTTGCTCCCGCTCGGCTGCGCCGTCCAGCGGGAGCAAGCTCCCTCGCCACAGGTTTTGTACTTGCCTTTAGCTCAGTTGAACGCGGCTAACGCCTGTCCTATCTCACTGAACCCCGGCCGCGCCAGCACCTGCGGCTGGCAGCAGCGCTGCTGCAACGCCTCCAGCTGCAAACGCCTTTCATCACTCAACCCCGAGTCGATCCGCTCCAGCAATTCCCCCAGCAACACCCCGAATGCCCGCACTTCGATCCGTTGCAGCGCACGGCTTTCAAGGCTGTCGCACGTCGCATGGAAAGACGCCGCGCCAAAGTCCCCCAACAGACAATTACCGTGCTCGTTGCACAAAATATTGTGGCCATAGAGATCGCCATGGGTGATGCCCTGGTGATGCAGATGCTCGGCCACCGAGGCGATTGCGCGGGCCATGCGCAGTGCTACGTGCGCACTGAAACGGGTGCCATCGGCATAGACGTCACGGGTACAGGACGCCAGGCTCGGCAGCCCGGCCAGGTTGCGATAACTCGGATCAATCAGTTGCATCACCAGCCCGGCCTGCTCTTCGGGATGCCCGATGATTCGGCCTTCGACCCGGATCAGATTGGGGTGAAGACCGGCGGTAATGCAGGCGTTCATTTCGTGCAGCGGTGAACCGTCGCTGGTCATTTCGCCTTTGTAGAGTTTGACCGCAACCTGGGTGGCCGGTTGACCCGGTTGCTCCCACGCTGCCCGATGAATCACTCCCGAAGCACCTTCGCCCAGCTGTTGCTCCAGGCGCAGCTCGGACCACGCAATACTCGCCGTGGCATCGAGGGCTGCGGCATCGGCTTCGGTTTCCAGCGGATTACCGGCATAGGCCAGCCAGGTCAGGCTTGGCAGGGTCAGCAGCCACTCGGGCAGCTCAGTCAGTTGATTGGCGGCGATGCGGATCAGTTCGAGTCGATGGCATTGGCTCAGGCTTTCGGGCAGGCGCTGCAAGCGATTGCCGGCGAGCATGAGTTTTTGCAGGTGTGGGCGCTGGCCCAGCTCGGCGGGCAATTCACTGAGGCGGTTATCGGTCAGGATCAGCCAACGCAGCAATGGCGGCAGGGCAGCGGCGGGCACCGTCTCGATGGCATTGGCCTTGAAGCCGATCATCGTCAATGCGGTGCATTGGCCGAGGCACGCGGGCAGTTCGGTGAACAGGTTGTCCGAGCAAAACAGCACGCGCAAGCGGGTCAGGCGGTGCAGATCATCTGGCAGCCGGCTCAAGGCGTTGCCGCTGAGGTTGAGCACTTCGAGCGAGTCCGCCAGGTCGAAGATTTCTCGCGGAAATTCAGTCAGGCCGCAGGCCAGGTCCAGGCGGGTGATACCTGTCAGTTGACCGGCGCGCAGTTGGGCAAGGGTATCCATGGGCGGGTTCGCTATTGATCGAGGGGAGGGCGCGGGGGCTTGGAAATGGGCGACATGATAGCGGTAAAGGTGTGCAGCCGGTGCTGCAACACACAATTTACGGCGGCCCGACTTTCACCAACCGTGTGCAATAAACCTTCCGACGGATAATGGGCGGTCGCCCGTTGGGCTGCTTCGCAGTCCAACGGGGTGATGCGGCGTTCCGACAAGCTAACTCGCCGCAGGGGTGTGGTGTACGGCAGATTCTGTTGGGTCAGTCACTACCGCTCGATACTGCGATTCCACCGTGCATTCCACGCCGGGCGCTGCTCATTGACCTGGTCCCAGTCAACGGCAATCGCGGTGGTCAGGTACTGCTTCATCGCCTCGACCTGACCCCGGGTTTTATCGGTGGTCGGCGTATTCGGGTTGGACGGGATCTGGTCGCCATCCTCCAGCGCCGTGGCCTGGGCTTGCGGCGTCAGCAAAAACGCAGCGAGTTTCTGTGCCAGTTCCGGCTGCGTGTTGTTGGCGATGGCGCACTCGGCCACGTTGAGCACCACGGCGCCTTCCTTGGGCTGCGCGTATTCCACCGGCATGCCTTTGAGTTTCAGCGCAGTGACTTGGGTCGGGGTCAGCGGGAACAGCGCGGCTTCGTCGGTCTGGAGCATTTCGGAAATCTTCGCCGAGCTCGGAATGTATTCCAGCACGTTGCGGCCGACAGTGTTCGGCCAGGCCTTGAAGCCCGGCTCGACGTCGGTTTCGCTGCCGCCCTGAATCCGGTTGAACATCAGGAAGCCATGCAGGCCGAAGGTCGAGGAGGCCATCGACTGGAACACCAGCTTGTCCTTGAAGCGCGGGTCGGCCATGTCCATCCACGAGGTCGGCGCCGCCCAGCCTTTTTCCTTGAACAGACGCGTGTTGTACGCCAGCCCGGTCACGCCGAGGCTGACCGCCACCGCTTGATCCTTGATGCGACCCTTGGCCGGAATCTGCGCCAGCGGTGCGCTGTCTTCGAGTTTGTCGCACAAGCCCATGGCGATGGCGCGGTACATGATGCCGTCGTCGAGGAACATCACGTGCATCTGCGGGTTGCCTTTGCTGGCCTGGACCTTGGCCAGGATATCGGCGGAAGTCCCCGGTACGATCACCACTTTGACGTTGTTGGCTTTCTCGAACACCGGCAGCACCTTGTCGGCGTAGAGCCGCTCCATGGTCCCGCCGTTCATGCCGAGATAAAGCGTGGGTTCGGCCTGTGCCTGGGTGACCGTGAGCAGGGCAGTCAGACAGGAGAAACCGAGCAGTGCAGTGCGTTTGACGTTATTCATTGGCGCGACCTTCCTCTATCAAGCAACGGAGATGGAGTGAAACCGGGTGATGGAAAACGCATCCAGTGGCGTCTTGGAGGCGCCACTGCAGATGATCTCGGTGAGCGCCTGGCCCACCGCAGGACCGATCTGGAAACCCGCACCGGCAAAGCCGAAGGCGTGCAACAGACCGGGTTGAGTGCTGCTATGACCGATCACCGGTTGGCGATCAGGCAAGTAGCCTTCGGTACCGCTCCAGGTGCGAATCGCCTGGGCGCCTTGAAGAAACGGGTAGAGTTCGACGGCCTGGCGCAGGATCTCGATCACGGCGTGTTGGCCGGGGCGTGCGCGCGCGTCATCGAGGGCAAAACCCTGGCCGCCACCGAGCACGCAATTGCCACGTGCCACCTGACGCGCATAGATGCCGCCACCCTCGACGCCGGTGCTGGCATTCATCACCCATGGCAACGGCTCGGTGACCAGCATCGCCGGGTGGCCGGCGTGCATCGGCACCGCTTCGCCGAATTGTTCAGCCAGGCGTCCGGCCCAGGCCCCGGCGCAGTTCAGCAGCCAGGGCGCGTGCAATTCGAGGCCGGTTTGCGTGCGGACGCGAAAGCGCTGACCGTCGTGTTCTACCGCTGTGACGGCGCATTGTTCATGGACTTGCGCGCCGTGCCGACGGGCCGTTTGAGCAAAGGCGGGGGACACCAGGCGCGGGTTGGCGTGGCCGTCGTCCGGGCAAAACGATGCGCCGGCCGCGACGTCGCCGACCCACGGAAACCGCGCGCGCAATTGATGGCGGTCGAGCAGCTGCAAATCGAGGCCGAAGCCTTGGCTGCTGACGGCATAGTGCTGCAAGGCGTTCAGGTCGTTGAGGCTGCGGGCCAGTTTCAAGTGACCGCTGCGTTGATATTCGCCGTCGATGCCGATCAGTTGCGGCAACTGTCCCCAGAGCTCGTGGGCCCGTTGCGACAGCGGCAATTGCGACAGTGGGCGCCCCTGACGCCGAACACCGCCGTAGTTCACGCCGCTGGAATGCGAGCCGCAAAAGTCACGCTCCAGCAGTGCAACACGCCGGCCGGCCTTGCTCAGGAACAGCGCGGCCGAGGCCCCGACAATGCCGCCGCCAATGATCACTGCATCGACTTCGATCATGCCTCGACCTCCAGGCCAAACGGCAGTGGTTTGATCGGCGCCTGCGCCCGCAAGCGACCGATGTCCGAGACCGGGCGCCGGCTTTCGCAGGCGATGATTTCCGCCGCTGCGGCGCCGCACATGCGCCCCTGACAACGGCCCATGCCAATGCGGCAATGCGCCTTGACCCGATTGATTTCCCAGTGACCTTCGCGCACCACCTGGCGGATGTCGCCGGCCAGCACTTCTTCGCAACGGCAGACGATCACCTCATCGGCGGTTTCGCTGGCCCAGTGCTCGGGGAAGGCGAAGGCGCGCTCCAGTCCGTTGCGGAATTCGCCGATGCGCTGCAGGGCGCGTTCAAGGTGGTCGGGATGTTTTGGCGGAATCAGGTAACCGATGTCTTCGAGCAACGCCAGCGCCGCCCGTTCGCCCGCCATTTCAGCGGCGTCGGCGCCCATGATGCCGGCGCCATCACCGGCCAGATAAACCTCGGCGACACTGCTGCGACCGGCGGGGTCACGTTGCGGTAGCCAGGCGCGGTTGAGTGGGTTCCAGGCGAATTCACAGCCGAGCAAATCGGCGAGTTGGGTTTCACTGCGCAGGCCGTGGGCGAAAGCAACGGCGTCGCAATCGAGCAGATGTTCGCCTTTGGCGTTGGACCAATCCACTGATTGCACGCGCTGTTCGCCATTGATGCGTTTGAGGGTTGCGCCCTGATGCACCGGGATGCCGTGGGCGGTCAGCCAGCTGCGGTAATAAATGCCTTTGGCGAGTGTGGCCGGTTGCGACAGCAGGCCGGGCAGGGCGCGGGCCTGAGCGCTGAAGGGTGAGCTGTCGAGCACCGCGAGCACTTTCGCACCGGCCTTGGCGTATTGATACGCCACCAGGTACAGCAATGGGCCGCTGCCAGCGAACACCACCCGCTCACCGATGGCGCAGCCCTGAAACTTGAGCGCGATCTGCGCTGCGCCAAGGCTGTAGACACCCGGTAGCGTCCAGCCTGACACCGGCAGAATCCGGTCGGTGGCCCCCGTGGCGACGATCACTCGGGAGAATTCCAGTCGTGAGGCTCGGCCCTCATGCACCGTGTCCAGCGCACCGTCTTCGGCGTTCCACACCAGCGTCTCGGGGCGGTAGTCGAGTTGCCCGCGTAGCGTGTCGATCGTTTGATGCAAGGCACTGGCCTTGCGCGCTTCAAAGCCGTACAGCTTGACCGCCGAGCGCTTGAAATTCTCCGGCTGACGTCGATAAATCTGCCCGCCACCGCGCGCCGCTTCGTCCAGCAGCACCGGACGAACACCATGCGCCACCAACGTCTGCGCCGCACGAATCCCGGCCGGGCCTGCACCAATGATGACCACAGCCTTCATACCCACCTCATCCATGAGCACTGCAAATCCCCTGTGGGAGCGAGCCTGCTCGCGATGGTGGCGGCACATTCAACAGATGTGTTGGCGGACAAACCGCTTTCGCGAGCAGGCTCGCTCCCACAGAGGATTCCGGTTCTGCGGGTAGTCAATGTATTCATAGGGTGCGTCCCGGTTCGCGGCTTATTTGTTGGCCTGCTTCGAGCAGCGTCGAGCAGGCCCGCACGCGGCGGCCGTCGCCCATGCGGACCCAACAGTCCTGACAGGCGCCCATCAGGCAGAAACCGGCGCGGGGTTCGGCGCTGAAGTCGCTGCCGCGCAGGTGTTCGCTGCAAGTCAGCACTGCGGTCAGCAAGGTATCGCCGAGCAGGCCGCTGGCCGGTTCGCCGTCCAGGGTAAATTCCACAGCCGGGCGATCGCCTTCGGCCAGTCGTTTCAGCAGAGCCATGGCGCCCTCATTGTTTACCCACCAGAACCCGATCCAGGCCGTACACCCGATCGAGCAGAATCATGGTCAGCGCGGTCAGGCCGATCACCAATGCCGACACCGCCGCCATCATCGGGTCGATGGACTCGGTGGCGTAGACGTACATGCGCACCGGCAGGGTTTGCGTGGCCGGCGAGGTGACGAAGATCGACAGCGTGACCTCGTCAAAACTGTTGATGAACGCCAGCAGCCAGCCCCCGGCAACCCCCGGCAGAATCATCGGCAAGGTGATTTCCCGGAACAGCGTGAAGCGTCCGGCACCCAGCGACTGCGCGGCGTGTTCGGCGCTGCGGTCCAGGCCAATGGCCGACGCCAACACCAGGCGCAGCACATACGGCGTGATCACCAGCACATGGGCGAAGATCAGCCAGGCGAAACTGCCGTTGACGCCCATCAGCGCAAACAGACGCAACAACGCCACGCCCAATACCAGGTGCGGAATGATGATCGGTGACAGAAACAGGCCGTTGAGAAAGTCCCGTCCTGGGAACTCGAAGCGCGTGATCGCCAGCGCCGCCGGCACCGCAATCAGCGTGGCAATACTGGCCGCGCAGAACGCCAGGATCAGGCTGTTGTAGAACGCATCGACAAAGTCGGCACGCTCGAACACCGCACGAAACCATCGCAACGAAAACTCGGTGGTCGGCAGGCTCAGGGTGTTTTCCGGGGTGAAGGCAACGAGGCACACCACCACCAGCGGCGCGAGCATGAACAGCACCACCAGGGCATGGAACAGCAGGGCGAAAGGACCGTTCTTGGACATGACGAGTTATCCCAATGACTTCTTGTAGCGGCCTTCGATCATCCGGTTCCACGACAGCATGATCAGCAGGTTGAGCAACAGCAGCGCGACCGCGATGGCCGCGCCCATCGGCCAGTTGAGCTCCGACAGGTATTGGTCGTAGATCAACGTGGCGACCATCTTCAAGCGACGTCCGCCGAGCAGACCGGGAATGGCGAACGAACTGGCGGCCAGACCAAACACAATCAAGGTGCCCGAGAGCACGCCGGGCATGATCTGCGGCAATACCACCTTGCGCATCACCGTGAAGTGGCTGGCCCCCAGCGACAGCGCGGCCTGCTCGGCGGCGGGGTCGAGTTTTTGCAGCGAGGTCCACACCGGAATGATCATGAACGGCAGCATCACGTGCACCAGCGCAATCACCACCGCGAACGGCGTGTACAGCAACTTCATCGGCGAACCGCCGAAGGCTTGCAGGGTCTGATTGACCAGCCCGTCGGCACCCAGCAGAAGGCTCCAGCCGAAGGCACGCACCACCACCGAAATCAGCAGCGGCGTGAGGATCAGAATCAGGAAGATCGAGCGCCAGGGTGCGCCCATGCGGCTGAGGATGTAGGCCTCGGGTACGCCGATCACCACGCAGAGCAGGGTGGTCAGGGCGCTGATCCACATCGTGCGCAGGAAGATCTCGTAGAAGTACGGATCGCCCAGCAAGCTACTGTAGTGGTCGAGGGTGAAGGCGTCGCCGTTGATCCCCGAGCTGTAATCGAACACGTTGAACGACAGCACCAGGGTCAGCAGCAGCGGGATGATCAGCAGGCCGAGGTACAACGCCAGGGCCGGTGCCGACAGCCAATACCCTTGGCGTCCCTGGCGAATGGCAGCAAGCGTACTCATGCCGGCACCTCATCCACGCTCAGTACCCGCAGCAAGGTCGCGTCCCAATCGAGTCCGACTGCTGTGCCTTCGGTCAAGGGTGCCGAGCCGTCGTTGCGGCGCACCACGCTGAGTTCGCCCAAGTTCGTCGAGACGCCGTACAACCATTGGCTGCCAAGGAAGAAACGGCTGACGATCTGGCCTTGCAGCCGACCTTGGCCGTGCTCCCGCAGATCGATTTTTTCCGGGCGCAGACTCAGGGTCAGTTCACCGCCCCTTTGCACCTGGACCACGCCCGCGCCATCACGCTCGCCGGGCAGCAAATTGGCTTTGCCGACGAACCCGGAAATGAACTCGGTGCGTGGGTGTTCATAAAGGGTGTAGGGCGCGTCGATCTGGGTGATGCGCCCGGCCTGCATCACCACCACGCGGTCGCTGATGGACAGTGCTTCGGACTGATCGTGGGTGACCATCAACGTGGTGATCCCGACTTCACGCTGGATGCGGCGGATCTCGAACTGCATCTCTTCGCGCAGGTTGGCGTCGAGGTTGGACAGCGGCTCATCGAGCAGCAGCACGGGAGGTTCGATCACCAGCGCCCGGGCCAGCGCGACACGCTGACGCTGGCCACCGGAGAGTTCCCGTGGGTAACGCTCGGCGTGCTGATTCAGGCGCACCAGTTTCAACACCCGATCCACTCGTTGCTGCAACTCGGCGCCTGGCACTTTGCGCATCCGCAGGCCGAAGGCGACGTTGTCTTTGACAGTCATGTGCGGGAACAGCGCGTAACTCTGGAACACCACGCCCAAGCCACGGCTGGCGGGTTTGGCGTGGGTGATGTCGCGACCGTCGAGCAGGATGCGTCCGCTGCTGACTTCGACGAAGCCGGCGATCATTTGCAGGGTGGTGGTTTTGCCGCAGCCGGAGGGGCCGAGCAGGGACACGAACTCGCCTTTCTCGACCGAGAGGTTGGTGGCGACGACGGCGTCGATCTCGCCGTAACGTTTGCCGAGTCCTTCAAGTTGCACAAAAGCCATGACTGCGCTCCACCTGAGATTGTTATGCGTCGCCCGAAGGCGCGCTTTTTTGTATGGGCAGATACGAAAAGATGTTGCGGGGTGCGTTGGCGCTCGACTTCAGTCGGCTGCCGCTGTTGTTCGAATCGCCCCTGTCTGGACGCAGAGTAGGACGAAGAATAGGATGGGCTCAATGGCCTATTTCACTGAAGCGATGACTATTTTCAGTTTCATTCGGTGAGTAAATTTTTTGTCGAGTAATCACATGCCTGATTCCACTGAGCGGAATGAAAACAAAAATGAAGTCGGTGTCGGGGCCGTGTCCAGACTGTTTGCCGTGTTGCGCAGTCTGGGTGACGCCGTCGAGGGCGGGGAGCGTGTGACCCAACTGGCCCAGCGTATCGGCCTGTCGCAACCGACCACGCACCGTTTGTTGCGCAGCCTGATGGACGAAGGCATGGTCGAACAGGACGCTCGCAGCAAACGCTATCGCTTGAGCCTGGATTTTTTTGCGTTGGCGGCGCGGGCCGGCAACACCGGGAATTTGCGCGAACTGGTGCGACCGTCGTTGCTGCGACTGTCGGCTTCGTTGGGGGATTCGTTGTTTTTACTGGCGCGCAGCGGGTTTGATGCAATCTGCCTGGACCGCAGTGAAGGGCCGTTTCCGATCCGCACCTTTACCGGCGATATCGGCGGGCGGGTGGCGCTGGGCGTCGGCCAGGGCAGTCTGGCGATTCTGGCGTTTCTGCCGGAAGAAGAGCGCGATACGGTGATCCATTACAACTTGCCGCGGCTCAAGGATTTTCACCTGTACGACGAGGTGTTCCTGCGTTCGGAAGTCGAGAGCGTGCGCACGCTGGGTTACGCCGGGCGCAACACTGGCGTACTGCAAGGCATGGCCGGCGTGGCGGTGCCGATTCTCGATCGGGAAGGACGGGCCGTGGCGGCGTTGAGCGTGGCCACGGTGAGTGATCGCCTGGGGCCGGATCGTTTGCCGACGGTGGTGGAGATGCTCAAGCGCGAAGCGGCGCTGATCGGGCCGCGGATCAATCCGTTTGATCCGCTGCTGCGTAGGCCTTCGCAGGTGTTCGGGCAGGGCTGAGCGCATTCTCCAAATAACCGCCGCTCCCCCTTTAGGAGTGAGCCTGCAGGGGAATGCGGTGGTGGTCAGAATTGGGTGGTTTGCTTGAGCCTCTGCGCCGCTGGCGTATCGCTCGGGCTGACCATCGCATAGTTGTAGCCGGCGCCGGACCAATACTCGGCCTGCAACTCGCCATCGCTGCGACTGCCCCGAGGCAGCAGGTTGTTTTTCGGTCCTGGTGGTCGCACGTAGAAGCTGATCTTGTGACCGCCCTGGTCTTCGTAAACCACCATCGCTGCCGGCCCTTGCTCGGTGCTGAGCAAGCGACCACTGACCGGCTTGTACCCCGAATCCGTCAGGTCCGGCAGTCGATTGGCGCGGGTGAAATAACGGTCGAGCCAGGCCTGCATGTCACCGTCGTCGCTGACCTTGAAGTCGGCCGGCAGAATGCCTTGCTGGGCGATCAAGCGGTACGCCTGCAGGGCATCGGTCATCGGCGGTTGCGCGCTGACCAGTGTCATTTCCCGCGCCTGCCAGCCGCTCAGTCCACCGACGCTGACGGCGATCAAGAGCACCGCGGCGCTGGCCAGATGACGGCGGGACTGGCGTTTGATCCGCTGGCGAATCAGCGCCGGGTCGAGGTCCGGGTTGGCCGTATGGTGCAACGCGCCGCTCATGGCCGCGCGCAGGTGCTGGGCGTCCTGCTGCCAGGCGCGCACTTGCGCGGCGGTTTGAGGGTTGCTGGCCAGGTAAGTCTCGACCAGGCGTCGGTCGGCGTCATTGAGTTGATGATCGACGTAGGCGTGCAGGTCGCGTTCGCTCGGGGGCATGCTGATCATTTGAGTATCCGCAGAGAAGGGCTGGTGATTTCGCCGTCGCTGAGTTGGCGCAGGGCCTGACGGGCGCGGGACAGGCGGGACATCACGGTGCCGGTGGGGACGTCGAGAATCTCGGCGACCTCTTTATAACTCAAACCTTCCACCGACACCCAGAGCAGCAGCGCGCGCTGTTCGGTGGTGAGTTGGTCGAAGGCTTGCAGAGTCGATTGGGCGAGCACGGTACGTTCTACCGACGGTTGCGCATCGTCACGACCGGTAAAGAATTCGAGCATCCGCGCATAACGCCGGGAGCGCCGGTGGGCGTCGAGAAACTGCCGATAAAGGATCGAAAACAACCACGCGCGCAAGTCGCCCTCTGGGCGTTTGTCGCCCCAGCTCGACAGGGCGCGCTCCAGGCTCGACTGCACCAGATCGTCGGCGCTGCTGGGATTGCGGGTCAGCGACACGGCAAACCGTCGCAACCTGGGAATGATTTCTCTGAGTTGTTCGTCGATATCGTTCATGAAGTTCTGACTAGTCACTACGCTGTGGACTAGGAAGACGCCCGGCATTGGAGGTTATTCCACGTCCGGAAAAATAAATACCGGGCGATGGAATAAAGCGCTGTGGCGTACGTCTGCTTGGTTCTTCTCACTTGTGGCCGATGGCCCTGGAGTCATTCATGGTAGATCGTTCATCACCGCCCACCCGGCCACCGCTGAGTGCTGCAAGCCTGACGTTACGCCTGGGCGGCATTGCCGTGGTAGTCGCGGCGCTGGCCGGTGCTTTTGCCTACGTCAACGGCACGCTCGACCCACACCGCCTGACGCCGAAAAAGCTGATCAATGTGCTGGAAACCAACAACGGCGTGCACCCCGGATTTCGCCGTAACCACTCAAAAGGGGTGTGCGTGATCGGGCATTTCGAAAGCAGTGGCGAGGCGCGCAGCTATTCCAGCGCCCAGGTCTTCAACGAGGCGCAGACCCCTGTGGTCGGGCGTTTTGCCTTGCCTGCGGGTAATCCCTACGCGCCGGACAGCAGCGTACCGATCCGCAGCATGGCGTTGCGTTTCACTCAGGCTAACGGCCAGCAATGGCGCACCGGGATGAACAGCATGCCGGTGTTCCCGGTGGGTACGCCTGAAGCGTTCTATCAATTGCAGCAAGCGCAATCGCCGGATCCGGCCACCGGAAAGCCCAATCCTGGGGCGGTTCCGGCGTTCTTTGGCGCTCACCCGGAAGCCGCGCCATTCCTGGCCTGGATCAAGACGGCCAAGCCTTCGGCCAGTTATGCGACGGAGACGTACAACAGCGTTAACGCGTTTTACCTGGTGAACGCGGCCGGCCAGCGCCAAGCGGTGCGCTGGAGCATGACGCCGGTTGCCCAGGATGCTGCGGGTGCCACGGCGCCTGAAGGGGCTGACTTTCTTGAAAAAGACCTGGTTCAGCGTTTATCCGCTGGGCCGCTGCGTTGGCAGTTGAACATCACCCTGGCTAACCCCGGTGATCCGGTCAACGACGCCAGCAAGGCCTGGCCTGACGGTCGCAAAGTGGTGAATGCCGGCACCTTGGTGCTGGAACGCACCCAGCCGCAACTCAATGGCGAATGCCGCGACATCAACTATGACCCGCTCGTATTGCCGGCCGGTATCGAAGGCTCCGACGACCCATTGCTCGCCGCTCGCTCGGCGGGGTACGCCAGTTCCTATCTGCGCCGCACCAGTGAAGTCAAACAGTTGCCTGCCGCCAACGCTAAACAGGAGGCTCATCAATGAGTGCTCAACCGAATCATTTCGCGCCGTTGGCGCGGCTGCTGCATTGGCTGATGGCGCTGATGGTCATTGCAATGCTGTTTATCGGCGCAGGCATGGTGGCCTCGGTGTCCGAGCGGCATGAGTGGCTGATCCATCTGCACAAACCGTTGGGGATTGCGATTCTGCTGCTGGTGATCGTGCGCCTGGTCGTTCGTTTTTCCACTCGGCAACCACCGTTGCCGGCGGATTTGCCCGGATGGCAGGCACTGGCGGCGAAGGCTTCGCATGTCTTGTTGTACGCACTGATGTTCATTTTGCCGCTGCTGGGCTGGGCGATGATTTCAGCGGCCGGGGATCCGGTGATGCTCAGCAATTCGTTCCAGTTGCCGTCGATCCTGCCCGCCAATGCGCAGATGTTTGCGTTTTTGCGCAAGGCTCACGGGTATCTGGCGTACTTGCTGTTTCTGACCGTGTTGCTGCATCTGGCGGCAGCGTTGTTTCACGGTTGGGTGCGGCGTGATGATGTGCTGGACAGCATGTTGCGCGGGAAGGATCGCGGCTGAAGGCATCATGGCTGCATGCAGGGCATGCAGCCATCGAGGGCGATCAGCGCAGGGTATCGATCATATCGGCGACGGTCGTCAGCACGTCCTTGCCCAACTGCTTGGAGCGCTTGCCCGACCAGCCGGTCAAGGCGTTCGGCGCATCGTTGTTGTCCTTGAAGGGCATCTCCAGGGTCAGCGACAGGCAGTCGAATTTCTGACCGACACTGTTACAGGCCAGCGTCATGTTGGCTTTGCCCGGTTCGTCACGGGTATAGCCGTGCTTGGTCTGGAAGTCCTTGGTCAGGTGTTTCAGATGGCTGCGGAAATGCTCTTCGAGTTTTTCGATCCGCGGCGTGTAGCCCGGGTTGCCTTCGCAACCGGCGGTGAATACGTAGGGGATTTCTTCATCGCCATGGATGTCGAGGAATAAGTCGACGCCGTACTTTTCCATCTGCTGTTGAACGAACAGCACTTCCGGGCTGATGTCCTGGCTGGCGCTCTGCCAGGCGCGATTGAGGTCCTGGCCCATGGCGTTGGTGCGCAAGTGACCGTGGAAGGCGCCGTCCGGGTTCATGTTCGGCACCAGGTACAGGTCGGCGCTGGCCAGCAGTTTGTTCAGTACCGGGTCGTCGTGCTTTTCCAGGCGTTCGATCACGCCTTCCATGAACCATTCGGCCATGTGTTCGCCGGGGTGTTGCTGGGCAATCATCCAGACTTTGCGCTGACCTTCGGCGCCGCTGCCTTTACGCAGTAACTGGATGTCACGACCTTCCACGCTTTTGCCGGTGGCGAGCAGTTCGGTGCCAGCCTTGGTCAGCGCCTGTTCGATCAACCAGTCGTGACGGCCACGGCTGTAGGGTTCGAAGTAGGCAAACCAGGCGTGGGTGGCCGTCGCTTCGAGGCTGAAGCGCAGGCAGTCGCCTTCGAAGATGGTCGGTACGCGGAACCAGTTGACGTGGTCGTAGGACGCCACCGCCTGATAACCGTCCCAAGCCTTGTTGTACGAGGATTTGCTGGCATTGTTCAGACGAAACCAGTGCTCCTGACCGACATGCAGACCACTGGCCTTGAAATGAAACCACTGGAAATGCTGGCTGCGGGTGTCCGGTTTGATGGCCAGCAGGGCTTGAAGTGGATTACTGATGTCCAGCACTTCAATGTTGCCGCTGTCGAAATTTGCGCTGATGTCGAAAGAGGATTTAGCCACGGTCATAGTCGATTCCTGAATATGATTTTTATGGCTGCTACTTTACACGCTGGGAAGGGAAAAACCGGGGGAAATTGCGGGGTAAAAGGGGGGCGTCTTCCTTGACGCAGACGCAGCTTAGAGACTGTGTGAATGATTCTCAAGCGCTATTTTTCATTAGTTTGAGCCAATGATGCCGGGCTTCTCTTGCCAATGGATATTCTTTTGATATCATCCGCGCCAATCGAATTCGCAACACCTGAAGACTTCATTAGCCTGAAGCCAAAGCCAGAATAACTGGCAAAAAAAGACCCGGCAAAAAGCCGGGTCAAAAACCGTGATTAGCCTGATGAGGAGATAGTCCAGGAGACCGACCTAAGGTCTCTTGGTCCATCGACTGATCTCGCGATCAGCTGCATGCAATAATAATCATTCTCGTTTGCAAGTCAAATGATTTTATCTGCTCGATTGGAAAATTCTTTCCCGTCTTTCCTCAAAAGTGCGTCCGGCTCAAACGCGCTGACCCTGTAAAGAACGATCAATCATCGCCTTGGCCATATCGATCATATGCACCGTCGAAAAGGCCAGGTCCCGACTTGCGCCGTGCAAGTTGCTGGCCGACTCGTAGGCGGTCGCTGCGGCACAGCGCAACAGATCCGACGCATGCACCAGCGCTTCTTCACCGCTGACCGCAGGGTTCACATCAAAAAATCGCTCCTCGACCACCGCTTCTGACACAGTTGGTTTCAAGTAATAGTCCAAGGCTTTTTGCGCGGCGGCGTTGCCTTTGGGCGAGGTGAGGGTGGTGTCCATTTGCATATCCGACAGGTCATTGCGGGGTAACGTCATGGCGATGGCAAGCTCCGTGATAGATTCAGATCCGTGAACCAATCCTAGTACTAACTGTATTTGTGACGAGAATTTAAATACTACAATTTGTGTTTTGTTGCCCGGAGTCCGCCACGTATCGTGCCGCCCATGGATAAATGGATTGAGTTGGTCAAAGCCAAGATGAGTGAGTTGAAAGTCACTCAGGAAGTACTCGCCGATCGCCTCGGGATGTCCCAGGGCGGTGTGGGTCACTGGCTGAATAAGCGCCGTCAGCCGAGCATCGAAGACATGAATCGTGTCTTGCGGGCGCTCGGGATGGATTTTCTGGAAGTGGCGATGGTCATTCGGGAGCCTTTGGTCGTATCGGACGACGAGATGCCCCTGACGCAAAAGTACAACCCGTACTTCCGTTACCCGGTCAGTGACTGGCGCGAGCCTGCGCAGCTGCGTGACGGTGAGCTATCGGTCTACGGCAAGCCGCGTTTCGAACTGACCGATTACCACGCTCAGGGCGCGGCCTTCTGGCTCGAGGTGGTCGGCGACGCGATGACCGCGCCCAGCGGAATCAGCATTGCCGAAGGCATGATGATCCTGGTGGACCCGGCCATTGTGCCGGAACCCGGAAAGCTGGTGATCGCGCAATGGGCGGGCAGTGTTGAAGCGATCTTTCGCAAGCTGATCGAAGAGGGCGGGCAGCGTTACCTGGTCCCGCTCAATCCGACATATCCGAAAGCCCTTTTCACCGAAGAGTGTCGAATCCTCGGCGTGGTGGTTCAGGCAACGGCCAAATTCTAATCAGATCGGTCCTCGCAATGCGTAGGACCGATCTTCATTTCACGCTTCTTCCAGTTCGACCAACGCACTGCCTTCGCTGACCATCTCGCCTTCCTGGCAGTACAGCGCCTTGATCACCCCGGCATGGGGCGCGCGAATGCTGTGCTCCATCTTCATCGCTTCCAGCACCACCAGTTGCGCACCGGCCTCAACCGTTTGCCCAGCCTCGACCAGCACGCGCACGATGCTGCCGTTCATGGGCGCGGTGAGCCCACCCTGATGACTGTGACTGGCTTCGACGGCGCTGATCGGGTCGTAAGCCTCGATGCGGCGCAATTCCCCTTCCCACTGCAGATACACAACCTCGCCACGGCGAATGACCCGGTGCTGGCGGCGCACGCCGTTGTGCTCGGTCAGCAGCTGTTCGCCCTTGAGCTGTGCGGTGTGGGCATCAACGTTACCCAGCGTCAGCGCCCGGTCCTGTCCTTCACAACTGAGGTGGAGGGTGATTTCCCTCGGCAGTCCAGCACGAAAACCATTGCCCACAGCCCAAGGCGAGCTCAGGTCATCAGCACGCGGAGAACCTGCCTGGCTCTGGGCAAACGCCTGAGCGGCGGCTTGCCAGAACTCATCACTGAGGTCCGCAGGCTCTGGCAACAATTGCTCCTGATAACGCGGAATAAACCCGGTATCAAGTTCTGCCGCAGCGAATGCCGGGTGAGCGATGATCCGGCGCAGGAAGTTGATGTTGGTCTTCAGCCCGCCGATCGCAAACTCATCGAGCATGCTCAACAATCGCAGCCGCGCCTGCTCACGGTCCTCGCCCCAGGCAATCAGCTTGCCGAGCATCGGGTCGTAGAACGGCGAGATCTCGTCGCCTTCTTCCACACCGCTGTCGACCCGACGTCCCGGACCTTCGGCCGATTCGCGATACAACGCCAGGCGCCCGGTGGCCGGCAGGAAATCATGGCTCGGGTCTTCGGCGTACAACCGCACTTCAATCGCATGGCCGATCAACGGAACCTGCTCTTGAGTCATCGGCAACGCTTCACCGCGCGCCACACGAATCTGCCACGCCACCAGATCGAGGCCGGTGATCGCTTCGGTGACCGGGTGCTCAACCTGCAGACGCGTGTTCATCTCCATGAAGAAAAACTCGCCGCGCGAATCCAGCAAAAACTCCACGGTGCCGGCGCCGACATAGCCGATGGCCTGTGCCGAACGCACGGCAGCTTCGCCCATGGCGCGACGCAGTTCCGGACTCAAGCCGGGAGCGGGCGCTTCTTCGACGACTTTCTGATGGCGACGCTGAATCGAGCAGTCACGTTCATTGAGGTACAGGCAGTTACCGTGCTGATCGGCGAACACCTGGATTTCCACATGACGCGGCTTGAGCAGGTATTTCTCCACCAGCATCCGCGAATCGCCAAACGAGGATTTCGCTTCACGCTGCGCCGAGGCCAGGGCTTCGGCCAGCTGGCTGACGTCCTCAACCACTTTCATGCCTTTGCCGCCGCCACCCGCTGTCGCCTTGAGCAACACCGGATAACCGATGCGTTCGCAGGCATCGCGGAAGGTATCGAAGTCCTGGGCTTCGCCGTGGTAGCCGGGCACCAGGGGCACGCCGGCAGTTTCCATCAAGGCTTTGGCGGCCGACTTGCTGCCCATCGCGTCAATGGCCGAGGCGGGCGGGCCGAGGAAGATCAGGCCAGCGTCTTCAATGGCGCGGGCGAACCCGGCGTTCTCGGACAAAAAGCCATAACCGGGGTGAATCGCCTGAGCGCCGCTGGCCTTGGCCGCAGCGATCAATTTATCGATTTGCAGATAGCTGTCAGCGGCTTTGCTGCCGCCGAGGTCGACGCGGATATCCGCTTCGCGGCTGTGCCGGGCGTCGCGGTCAGTGGCGCTGTGCACGGCCACGGTGGTCAGGCCCAACGCCTTGGCGGTGCGCATCACCCGGCAGGCGATTTCGCCACGGTTGGCCACCAGCAGAGAGGTAATCACAGGTGCGCTCATCAACGCGGCTCCTTGGGGGTGGTCGGTGCTTGCCAGCTCGGCGGACGTTTTTGCAGAAAAGCCCGCAGACCTTCCTGGCCTTCGGGGCTGACGCGGATGCGGGCGATGGCATTCTCGGTGTAACGGCGCAGCGCCGGGGTCAGCGCGCCGTTGCCGACTTCACGCAGCAAGTCCTTGCTGACGCGCATGGCGGCCGGGCTGTTGAGCAGCAGGTTGTCGATCCACTTCTCCACGTTCTGCTCCAGCTCAGCGACCGGATAGCTCTCCGACAGCAGGCCGATTTCCCGCGCCCGTTGCCCGCCGAAACGTTCAGCCGTCAGGGCATAGCGGCGTGCTGCGCGCTCGCCGATGGCTTGCACCACGAACGGGCTGATCACCGCCGGTGCCAGGCCGATGCGCACTTCTGACAGACAGAACTGCGCGTCATCGGTGCCAATCGCCATGTCGCAGCAACTGATCAGGCCCAGCGCGCCGCCGTAGGCCGCGCCTTGCACCACGGCCAGGGTAGGGATTTTCAGCTTGGCAAGGTTGTACATCAATTCCGCCAGTTCCCGGGCGTCGTCGAGGTTGGTGTGGTAATCGAGCTCGGCCGATTGCTGCATCCAGGCCAGGTCGGCACCGGCGCTGAAATGCTTGCCGCGGCCGCGCACCAGCAGAAACCGCAGGCTGGCATCGGTTGATACTTTGTCCAGTGCGAGTATCAGTTCGCGGATCATCTCGGCGTTGAACGCGTTGTTCTTTTCTTCACGGCTGAGCCACAGGGTCGCGAAACCTCGTGGGTCGGTCAGCAGTTCGAGGGTGTTGAAGTCGCTCATGTTTGTCCGTCTCCACAACTCTATTCTGTGGGAGCGAGGCTTGCCCGCGAAGGTGGTTTGTCAGTCACATCGATGCTGGATGTGCCAATGCCTTCGCGGGAAAACCACGCCCCTACAGGGTCGGATCACATCCGGAACACGCCGAAGCGGCTCGGTTCGATTGGCGCGTTCAGCGACGCGGACAAGGCCAGGGCCAGCACGTCGCGGGTCTGCGCCGGGTCGATGACGCCGTCGTCCCACAACCGTGCGCTGGAGTAATAAGGGTGGCCCTGTTCTTCGTATTGATCGAGGATCGGTTGCTTGATCTCGGCTTCCTGCTCGGCGCTGAAACCCTGGCCACTGCGCTCGGCTTGCTCGCGCTTGACCTGCACCAATACGCCAGCCGCTTGCTCGGCGCCCATCACGCCGATGCGCGCGTTCGGCCACATCCACAGGAAGCGCGGATCGTAGGCGCGTCCGCACATGCCGTAGTTACCGGCGCCAAAACTGCCGCCGATGATCACGGTGAATTTCGGCACCTTGGCACACGCCACGGCGGTCACCAGTTTTGCGCCGTGCTTGGCGATGCCGCCGGCCTCGTATTTCTGGCCGACCATGAAGCCGGTGATGTTTTGCAGGAACAGCAAAGGAATGCCGCGCTGGCAAGCCAGTTCGATAAAGTGCGCGCCTTTCTGCGCGGCTTCGGCGAACAGGATGCCGTTGTTGGCGAGGATCGCGATAGGGTAACCGTGCAGATGCGCGAAGCCGCACACCAGCGTGGTCCCGAACAGCGCCTTGAATTCGTCGAACACCGAACCGTCGACCAGCCGCGAGATCACCTCGCGCACATCGAACGGTTGCTTGGCGTCGGCCGACACCACGCCGTACAGCTCATCGCTGGCGTAGAGCGGGGCGATGGGTGTGCGCTGCTGCAGTTCGCCGAGCTTGCGCCAGTTGAGGTTGGCGACGCTGCGCCGCGCAATGGCCAGCGCGTGTTCATCGCTCTCGGCGTAGTGGTCGGCGACACCGGAAATCTTGCAATGCACATCAGCCCCGCCGAGGTCTTCGGCGCTGACCACTTCGCCGGTCGCGGCTTTCACCAACGGCGGACCGGCGAGGAAAATGGTGGCCTGCTGGCGCACCATGATCGCTTCGTCAGCCATCGCTGGCACATAAGCACCACCCGCCGTGCAGGAGCCCATGACCACTGCAATTTGCGGGATGCCCATGGCGCTCATGTTGGCCTGGTTGAAGAAGATCCGTCCGAAGTGCTCGCGGTCTGGAAACACTTCATCCTGACGCGGCAGGTTGGCACCGCCCGAATCCACCAGATAGATGCACGGCAGGCGATTCTGCTGGGCGATGGTCTGGGCACGCAGGTGTTTTTTCACCGTCAGCGGGTAATACGAGCCACCTTTCACTGTGGCGTCGTTGGCGACGATCATGCACTCGACGCCTTCGACACGGCCGATCCCGGCAATCACGCCCGCCGCCGGAACGTCTTCGCCGTAGACCGCGTAGGCCGCCAGTTGGCTGATCTCTAAAAACGGTGAGCCCGGATCGAGCAGGCGATTGATCCGTTCACGCGGCAGCAATTTGCCCCGCGAGGTGTGACGTTCTTGCGCCTTCGGACCGCCACCTTGCTGCACTTGGGCGAGCAGGGTGTGCAGGGCGTCGACCTGTTTGAGCATCGCCGCGCTGTTGGCCGCGAACTCCGCCGAACGGGGGTTGAGCTGGGTATGCAGAATCATGGGGCTACTCCGTAGCAGCTTCGAGTTGCAAGCGACAAGCTACAAGTTGAAGCAAGAGCACGGTCCTCTTGCAGCTTGAAACTTGCCGCCTGCCGCTGACGAAATTTATTTCGTTTCGTTGAACAGTTCGCGACCGATCAGCATGCGACGGATCTCACTGGTGCCAGCGCCGATTTCGTACAGCTTGGCGTCACGCAGCAGACGACCGGCCGGGAATTCGTTGATGTAGCCGTTGCCGCCAAGAATCTGGATCGCGTCGAGGGCCATTTGCGTGGCGCGTTCGGCGCTGTAGAGGATCACGCCGGCGGCGTCCTTGCGGGTGGTTTCGCCACGCTCGCAGGCTTGGGCCACGGCATACAGATAAGCGCGGCTGGCATTGAGTTGGGTATACATGTCGGCGACTTTGCCCTGGATCAGCTGGAACTCACCGATGCTTTGGCCGAACTGCTTGCGGTCGTGGATGTAGGGAACGATCAGGTCCATGCAGGCCTGCATGATCCCGGTCGGGCCGCCGGACAGCACGACGCGTTCGTAGTCGAGGCCGCTCATCAGCACTTTCACGCCGCCGTTGAGCACGCCGAGGATGTTTTCTTCCGGCACTTCGACGTCATCGAAGAACAGCTCGCAGGTGTTGGAACCGCGCATGCCGAGCTTGTCGAATTTATTGCTGCGGCTGAAGCCTTTCGAATCACGTTCGACGATGAACGCGGTAATGCCGTGGGGGCCTTTTTCCAGGTCGGTCTTGGCGTAGATCACGTAAGTGTTGGCGTCGGGGCCGTTGGTGATCCAGGTCTTGCTGCCGTTGAGCACGTAGCGATCGCCACGTTTGTCGGCACGCAGCTTCATCGACACCACGTCGGAACCGGCATTCGGTTCGCTCATGGCCAGGGCGCCAATGTGTTCGCCGCTGATCAGCTTCGGCAGGTACTTGGTTTTCTGTTCGTGATTGCCGTTGCGGTTGATCTGGTTGACGCAGAGGTTGGAGTGCGCGCCGTAGGACAAGGCGACTGACGCTGAGCCGCGACTGATTTCTTCCATGGCGACCACGTGGGCCAGGTAGCCCAGGCCAGCACCGCCATATTCTTCCGCGACGGTAATGCCCAGCAGGCCCATGTCGCCGAATTTGCGCCACAGGTCAGCCGGGAACAGGTTGTCGATGTCGATCTGAGCGGCGCGCGGGGCGATCTCTTTGGCGACGAAGGACTGAACCTGATCGCGCAGCATGTCGATGGTTTCACCGAGGGCAAAGTTCAGGGATGGGTAGCTCATGGGTCACCTTTTGGCTTTTTTGTCGGTTAGTGAGGCCGTCAATTGGCTCTCACCTTTACGTTAACGTAAGCCTGTGACGAATGGCTGTCAATCACCCTTTACGTTAACGTCAACTTGAGCGACAGTAGGGCCAGTTCAAGATCGAACAGCGGCAAATCCTGTAGGAGCGAAGCGTGCCCGCGAAAGCGTCAGATCAGTCGACTTCAGTGTTGAATGTACTGGCTTCTTCGCGAGCACGCTTCGCTCCTGCAGGTTGGGTCGCCCACCCGCAAATAAAGACAATAGGGGTCGTCATGGATCAACCCAGTGCAAGCCCGCAGCGCAGCTATACCCGTGGTTCCCAGGAAAAAGCCTTACTGGCTATGACCATCGGTCAAGCATTCGACAACACCGTCGCGCAATACCCGGCCGGGGAGGCGCTGGTCGTGCGCCATCAACAGTTGCGCTACACCTGGCAGCAACTGGCCGAGGCTGTCGACCTGCACGCCAGAGCTCTGTTGGCGCTGGGCTTGCAGACCGGTGACCGCCTCGGTATCTGGGCACCGAATTGCGCGCAGTGGTGCATCAGCCAATTTGCCAGCGCGAAAATCGGTGTGATCCTGGTCAACATCAACCCGGCCTACCGCAGCTCCGAACTTGAATACGTGTTGAAGCAATCCGGCTGCCAATGGCTGGTCTGCGCCGGTGCGTTCAAGACCTCCGACTACCACGGGATGCTGCAGGGCCTGGTGCCTGAGCTGGCGGAGCAATCCATCGGAAAGCTGCACAGCGAACGCCTGCCAGACTTGCGCGGCGTCATCAGTCTGGATGCACAACCCCCGTCGGGCTTCCTGCCGTGGTCGCAACTGGGCGATCTCGCCGCCAGCGTGTCCGCCGAACAATTGCGTGAGCGCCAGGACAGCCTGCATTTCGATCAGGCGGTGAACATCCAGTACACCTCCGGCACCACCGGTTTCCCGAAAGGCGCGACCCTCAGTCACTACAACATTCTCAACAACGGGTACATGGTCGGCGAAAGCCTCGGGCTGACGGCCCATGACCGCCTGGTGATCCCGGTGCCGTTGTATCACTGCTTCGGCATGGTCATGGGCAATCTCGGCTGCATCACCCACGGCAGCACCATGATCTACCCCAACGATGCGTTCGACCCGCTGCTGACCCTGACCACGGTGGCCGAAGAAAAAGCCACTGCACTCTACGGCGTGCCGACCATGTTCATCGCCATGCTCGATCACCCGCAACGTGCCGACTTCGATCTGTCGAGCCTGCGCACCGGGATCATGGCCGGGGCGACCTGTCCGATCGAGGTCATGCGCCGGGTCATCAATGAAATGCACATGAGCGAAGTGCAGATTGCCTACGGCATGACGGAAACCAGCCCCGTGTCGTTGCAGACCGGTCCATCGGACGAGTTGGAACTGCGCGTCACCACCGTCGGCCGGACTCAGCCGCAGCTGGAAAGCAAGATCATCGACGAGGCCGGCAACCTGGTGCCGCGTGGCACCATCGGCGAACTCTGCACCCGCGGTTACAGCGTGATGCTCGGTTACTGGAACAACCCGCAAGGCACCGCTGAAGCCATCGATCAGGCGGGCTGGATGCACTCCGGCGACCTGGCGAGCATGAATGATGAGGGTTACGTGTGCATCGCCGGGCGCAACAAGGACATGATCATCCGCGGCGGTGAGAATGTTTACCCCCGTGAGCTGGAAGAGTTCTTTTTCACCCATCCGGCGGTGGCGGACGTGCAAGTGATCGGAATTCCGTGTTCGCGCTATGGCGAAGAGATTGTCGCCTGGATCAAATTCCACCCGGGCCACAGTGCGACAGAACAAGAGCTGCAAGCGTGGTGCAAGGAACGCATCGCGCACTTCAAGACGCCGCGTTACTTCAAGTTCGTGGAAGAGTTTCCGATGACCGTGACCGGCAAGATCCAGAAATTCCGGATGCGCGAGATCAGTATCGAGGAATTGCGCGAAAAGCAGGTCTGACAAATTCGCCCTTGTGGGAGCCAGCAGGCTGGCTCTCACAAGGGACGGTGGTGAAAACCTGGATTGCAGAAAGCACAAAGGGGAGCCGAGGCTCCCCTTTAATTTTCGTCGCACGTGCTCTTTTTTTATTATTGAGGGGCGGTCTGTTGTTGTTTTTAGTGACCGTGACCCTTTACCGCTGTTTTTGTCGATCCCCATCCGGGATCAAGAGCAAACGTATTTTTTTGAGCGCTGATCTACTTTTTCGCTGAGCGATCCAACCAGTTCGGGAGCTACCTGAAGGTAGTTTTATTGTTCTCTGCCCGGTTGCGGGTTACTCCGAAAAGCACCCTGAAAAGCACATCCTCTCCAAAAAAATCTGTTAGCTGCGTCTCTGCCGTGTTGTTTTTGTTATGTCAGAGTCGTTACGTCTTATTTTTATTGGGTTTGCCGCTTTTTTTGTTCTTGTTATGCAGTAGAGATAGCAGAAGCCGTGCCAACTTTAAAAAATCCTTACAAATCAACTATTTAACTTTTTGTGAGATTTTTCCTTCGGATGAAACCAGACAATTTGTTTCCGTGTTACTCGCTTGTGCCCCACGTTTCAGACACAGCGGTAACACCCGCACGCCTCACTGTGCGCTGCGAGCCCTTGCTACGCGCGAACCGGTCGGTCGCCCCAGCACGGAGCAAATCTGCTGGCCGGCCAAAATCAGAGCGTCCAGATCAATGCCGGTCTCAATACCGAGGCCGTTGAGCAGGTAAACCACGTCTTCGGTGGCGACGTTACCGCTGGCGCCCTTGGCGTAAGGGCAGCCGCCGAGACCGGCGATGGAGCTGTCGAACACCGCGATACCCTCCAGCAGGCTGGCATAGATGTTGGCCATGGCCTGGCCATAAGTGTCGTGGAAGTGCCCGGCCAGTTTTTCACGCGGCACTTGGGCCGAAACCACCTCGAACATCTTGCGGGTCGCGCCGGCGGTGCCGGTGCCGATGGTGTCACCCAGGGAGACTTCATAGCAGCCCATCGCGTAAAGCTCGCGGGCGACGTGGGCGACTTGTTCGGGAGCGACGTTACCTTCGTAAGGACAGCCCAGCACGCAGGACACGTAACCACGCACGCTGACGCCGTGTTGCCTGGCCGCATCCATGATCGGCACGAAGCGCGCCAGGCTTTCGCTGATCGAGCAATTGATGTTGCGTTGCGAAAACGCTTCGGAGGCCGCGGCGAACACCGCGACTTCCTTGACCCCGGCCGCGATTGCATCCTCAAACCCGCGCAGGTTGGGGGTGAGTGCGCCATAGGTCACACCCGGTTTGCGCTGGATTTGCGCAAAGACGTCGGCGGAGCCGGCCATTTGCGGCACCCACTTGGGTGAAACGAAACTGCCGACTTCGATATAGCCAAGGCCCGCAGCGGTCAGCGCGTCGACCAGTTGCACCTTGTCCGCAACGCTGATGGGTTGGGCTTCGTTCTGCAGGCCATCACGGGGACCGACTTCGACCAAACGTACATGAGAGGGTAGGGACATGGGAATCGACCTGCTGTAATTGTCTGAATGTTCAGCGAATCCCGTAGGAGCGAAGCTTGCTCGCGAACGCGGTATGTCATTCAACGTTGGTGTCGACTGATGTGACGCTTTCGCGAGCAAGCTTCGCTCCTACAAGTATCCGGAATGTTTATTGAGCGGGTTGCTGGCTCTTGATCGTCTGCTCCAGCGCCTGGGTGCAGCGCTCCTGCGCGGTGTCCAGTTCCAGTTTCATCTGCTCGATGTCGAGCATCTGCTGCTCCAGCTGTTCGCGGCGCTCGGCGATCTTGCTCAGCATGGTTTGCAGCTGTTTCTGGTTGCCGCCGGTGGGGTCGTAAAGTTCGATCAGCTCGCGGCATTCAGCCAAGGAAAAGCCAATGCGCTTGCCCCGCAGGATCAGCTTCAGACTGACCTTGTCACGGGGCGTATACACGCGTTCCTGGCCACGGCGCTCCGGGCTGAGCAGGCCTTGCTCTTCATAGAAGCGAATGGCCCGGGTGGTGATGTCGAGCTCGCGGGCGAGGTCTGAAATGCTATAGGTCTGGCTGCTCATGGAAGCGCTCGAAGAAGGTCATGGCGCTAAGCTAATGGCAGGTTGACGTTTACGTCAAGGGGCGTGAATTGTTGGTGTCCTTGCTGGCCTCTTTGCGAGCAGGCTCGCTCCCACATTGCATCTGCAAGGAACACAACATCTGTGTGTGCAGAGATCCCTGTGGGAGCGAGGCTTGCCCGCGAACGATAACGCGGTCCAAAGCCTTACACCTTATCGAGCTTCTTCTCATGCGCCGTCACTTGCTGGCACAACTCGATCATCTGTTCGCGCATCCAGCGGTTGGCCGGGTCCTGGTCAGTGCTTTCGTGCCAGTAGAGGTGCGTTTCCACCGGCGGCACGTCGTTGACCGGCAGGTTCACCGAATACAGGTCATGACGACGGGCGAAGCGCTCCGGCACGGTCATGACCATGTCGGTCTGCTGCAACACCTGGGACGCCATCAGATAATGCTGGGAGCGCAGGGCAATCTTGCGCTGGATGCCCATTTTCCCCAGGGCCAGGTCGACGTGACCCAGACCGCTGCGGCGGCTGGAAATATGAATGTGCGTCAGCGACAGATAATCATCGAGGGTGAATTTCTCCTTGCCCGCCAGCGGATGGCCCTTGCGCATGGCGCAGACGTAGCGGTCTTCCATCAACTTGACGTGACGCACCTGCGGGTCAGTGTTGAGTGGCGCATCCACGGCGAAATCGAGACGCCCGGCCGCCAGTTCCTTGGTGGTCTCGCGGCGCTTGGACAGAAAGCTTTCGATGATCACCGTCGGCGCCAGGCGGCGCAGGCGCTGGAACAGCGGTGGCAGAATCACCGCTTCGGTCAGGTCGGTCATGCTGATGCGATACGTCTTGACCGCTTGCAGCGGGTTGAAAATCCGGCTTTCCTGCACCGACACCCGCAGCAGGGAGAGGGCGTTACGCACCGGTCCGATGATGTTTTGCGCCATCGGTGTCGGCACCATGCCTTGCGCCGTACGCACGAACAATGGGTCGTTGAAGGTCTCGCGCAGGCGGGCCAGAGCGTTCGAGACGGCTGGCTGAGTAATGCCGACAATCTGCCCGGCTCGGGTCAAATTGGCTTCGGTGTAGATCGCGTCGAAGACGATGAAAAGGTTGAGGTCGACCTTGCTCAGATTCATTGCGCTGCACTCTTATTGTTGGTTCTCAATCAGCCGATCATATATCGGTGATGAATGTTAATACACGCCGAGAATAGGCTAGGTAAATTATCAACGCTGTTCTAGCATCGATGCATGACCTAAAACAACCTCTGCCCAAGAAGGTAATTGCTCATGGATTTCGCTTATTCGCCCAAGGTTCAGGAACTGCGTGAGCGCGTGACCGCGTTCATGGACACTTACGTTTATCCCGCCGAAGCCGTGTTCGAGCGCCAGGTCGCCGAAGGCGATCGCTGGCAGCCGACCGCGATCATGGAAGAGCTCAAACTCAAGGCCAAGGCCGAAGGGTTGTGGAATCTGTTTCTGCCTGAGTCCGAACTCGGTGCCGGCCTGACCAACCTCGAATACGCGCCATTGGCGGAAATCATGGGCCGCTCGCTGCTCGGTCCTGAGCCCTTCAACTGCTCCGCACCGGATACCGGCAACATGGAAGTTCTGGTGCGTTACGCCAACGAAGAACAGAAACAACGCTGGCTCGAACCGCTGCTGCGCGGCGAGATCCGCTCCGCGTTCGCCATGACCGAACCGGACGTTGCTTCATCCGACGCCACCAACATGGCTGCCCGCGCTGTGCGTGACGGCGACGAGTGGGTGATCAACGGTAAAAAGTGGTGGACCTCAGGCGCCTGCGACCCGCGCTGCAAGATTCTGATCTTCATGGGCCTGAGCAATCCTGACGCGCCACGCCACGCCCAGCACTCGATGATTCTGGTGCCGGTGGATGCCCCGGGTGTGAAGATCGTTCGTCCGTTGCCGGTGTTCGGCTACGACGACGCGCCTCACGGCCACGCCGAAGTGCTGTTTGAAAACGTTCGCGTGCCGTATGAAAACGTCCTGCTGGGCGAGGGACGCGGCTTCGAAATCGCCCAGGGTCGCCTTGGCCCTGGCCGGATTCACCACTGCATGCGCTCGATCGGCATGGCCGAGCGTGCGCTGGAGTTGATGTGCAAACGTGCAGTGAGCCGCACCGCGTTCGGTAAACCGTTGGCACGCCTGGGCGGCAACATCGACAAGATCGCCGACTCGCGGATGGAAATCGACATGGCACGCCTGCTGACATTGAAAGCGGCGTACATGATGGACACCGTCGGTAACAAGGTGGCGAAGAGCGAGATCGCGCAGATCAAAGTCGTCGCGCCGAACGTGGCCCTGCGGGTGATCGATCGGGCCATCCAGATGCATGGCGGGGCAGGGGTTTCCAACGATTTCCCGCTGGCCTATATGTATGCGATGCAACGCACCCTGCGCCTGGCCGATGGCCCGGACGAAGTGCACCGCGCGGCAATCGGCAAGTTCGAGATCGGCAAGTACGTGCCGAAAGAGATGATGCGTAGCGGGCACTGACGAAGCCTTGGAACGCCAGCAGATTTGGTTTGACTGCTGGCGTCCAAGCTGCGGTCATCGAGAAGTTGTGTCAGCCCTGAACTCCGCAGACTACAGACATTCGCGCATTTTCCCTTATGCCTGCAACGATGATTCTCCCACCGTTCTGGATGGCTACAGAATATGGGATTCCTGGCACGGATGATTTGATCCAGCCAGCGTTACCAAAGCCAGTGTCAAAAGTACCGTCAGACAACAATCGTCCCCAAAACATTGATGAAGGGAACCCGGGCGTCCAGCCTGCCACGACGATTTTTTTGTCGCTGGGCTGAATCGACAGTGCTCTCCAGCTCGCGTTTTGATGACCTAGCGCCGTAAGTACTTCATGACCTCCGTTAAATGTTGGGTCGGGCTTGCCGTTTGCGTCAAATCGCATCACCAGGGCATCGGAATGCCCCGTCATACCCACGCAAAGCAATTTACCGTCATCCTGAACGATCAACTCACCCAACTCGTGTCGGCCATCTACTGGGCCCAACCACACGTAACCATCGTCGCCAACACTCTTGTCGAGCGCTCCATCAATGTCAAACCGCGCCAACACAATTCGGGAGACGGAAGCGCTCACCGTGACGTAATTACCCCCAACAACGATCTTGCTGTCTGGTTGCACAACCACGTTAATCATTCGACTAAGGTGCTCGCCGAAGCTGACCTCGACTTTCCCTTGCTCGCCAAATTCGAGATCAGTCCCATCACTTCCATCGCCCAGGCCATCCTTTTTCAGTCGTGTCAGTTGACCCAAATTGCCGATACCCATTGCATCCGTCTTTTGGGTCAGGATGAGGATTTTGCCGTCGTGCTGCAGGCATCCCTCAGTCGAATCGTAATTTGAGGAAAACGCAGGAGAGGGCAACTGTATGGTGCCGAAAACAAGATCAGGGCTCCCACTATCATTCAGTCGTAAGACTGCCGGTGCTCCTGGTTTTCCTTGCTCAGTAAGAATATCGCCGATGACCAGAATCTTGCGCTCTTGAAGTATCAGTCGGCAGGGTTTGGATCTTCTGCCACTCTCAAATTGTCCTGTCACAATACCGTCGGTACCAAATGTAGTATCTCGATCGCCGTCGACGTGGTTCCTATGGATTTGAAATTCTCCGCCGTTCTCGATGGCGTAAGTCAGCATTCCGTTGTCCGATGAGACAATCGAATGAGCAATGGCGTTTGCAGGGCCAGTCACCGTGCCTAGAAAGCCGAAGGTTTCATCCCGGTCGCCAGATTTGAGTGGTGTTGGAGTTTGCGGGTCGGTTGGCATGTCATTATTCCTTTCAGGTGATAGACCCTCAACAAGGGGGTCACCATTCAGCAATAACTTTCGATAAAAAAAACCTGTAAGAAATGTCAGTATTAGTGTCTTTTCAGGCCAATTTAGTGACGAGGAAAAGCCTGCCCGCTTCAGTAAACCCAAACCTCTACCCGCCGATTCTTGATCCGCCCCTCATCCGCGCTATTCGCCGCCACCGGCATTTCGGCGCCAAAGCCGCGAATCTCGCGAAACACCACGCCGCTTTTCACCAGTTCCCGCCGCACCGCCATGGCCCGCAGTTTCGATAACAGATCGGCACGCGCCGGATCGCTCTTGGCATCACCAAATCCCACCAGCGTCACCTGCCGATTGGTTTTATCGTGCTGCTTTATATAGTCGAGCACCCGCGACAAGTCTTGTCGGGCCTTGTTGTCCAGCGTCGCGCTGCCTTCCTCGAAACGGAAATTCACCGACAGCCGCTGGGCGTGGCGACTTAGCGCCTGATATCCCTCGGGCATCAGTGCATTCGGCGTAACCGTCATGGCCTGGACGGTCTGCGCGATAAAACCATTGGCTGCGACGATTTCCTGCCCTTTGCTGCTTTGCGCGAACGCCACCAGCGCTTGTGCCCAAGGATTTTTCCCGGTGGGCGGCAGGTAAAAGAACAGTCGCCGGGACAGCGGATAGTCTTCCGTGGCAATAAGGTTGTTGAGCGGCAGCATGGCCTGGGATTGGCCATCGGCAATCGCCACGGCTTTGGCCTGGCGCACGTAGGGCAAACCGATAAAACCGATGCCTTGCCGATCCAGACTGACGGCGTCGGACAATTGCTCGCTGGATTCGAAGCGTTTCGCGGCGCTGTTGAGCGTTTTCCCGCGGCGGCTGAGGACCAATTCCTTGAAGGTGTCGTAGGTGCCCGATTGGTCATCCCGCGCATACAGGTGAATTGTCCCGCCGCTGCCACCGAGCTCTTCCCAGGTTTTTGCCTCACCGCTGAAAATTCGCGCCAATTGGTCGGTGCTGAGCTGGTTCAGCGGATTTTGCGGATGGAGGATGATCGCCAGCCCATCGATGGCGATGACTTGTTCGGCGCCGGGGCTTTTGAAGTCGCCCAGGGTTTTGAGCTCGACTCGTTCGCTGTCCTTGATCGGGCGTGACGAGGCGGCGAGGTCGGCGGATGCGGTTTTGAGGGCGCTGAACCCGGTGCTGGAACCATGAGCCGCGACGTCCACTATCACCCGTCGTCCCTGAACCGTTTCGCCGACGATACGTTGTTCGTTGGCTTTGTCCGGGACTTCACTGCGGACCTTGAGCAAGCCTTGTTCGCGCATCAGTCCTTCGACCAGCGCCGGCCCCAACGCGGCGCCGATGGTGTTGGAACCCTGGATGCGCAGGACGGGGCTGTTTTCGGGCGTCGGCAGATCGCCCGCTGAGGCGGTGAAGGGCAAACAGGCACACAGCGTCAACAGGAACGATCTGCACAGCGTCATGCCGGCACCTTGTTTGGCCAAAGGAAGTGCCGGGAGAATAAGTCAGTGAGATTTCTAAAAGATGACAGTCACTGGATGTGGGAGCGAGCCTGCTCGCGATGAGGGCTTAACAGTCAACACTTGTATTGAATGTAAGTCCGCTATCGCGAGCAGGCTCGCTCCCACAATTTGATCTGTGTAAAGCCTGGGGGAATCAGCTCAACTCAAGCCAGATCGGCGCATGATCCGATGGTTTTTCCATCCCACGCAGTTCGTAGTCCACTCCCGCATCCTTGACGCGCGGCAACAACCCATGGGACGCCATGATCAGGTCAATCCGCAGCCCGCGCTTGGGTTCGTCTTCAAAACCGCGGCTGCGGTAGTCGAACCAGCTGAAACGGTCGGCCACGTCCGGGTTCAAGTGACGGAAACTGTCGACCAAGCCCCAGTTCTTCAAGCGGGCCATCCACTCGCGTTCTTCCGGCAGGAAGCTGCATTTTCCGGTTTTCAGCCAGCGTTTCATGTTGTCCGGGCCGATGCCGATGTCGCAGTCTTCCGGAGAAATGTTCACGTCGCCCATCACCACCACTGGCTGTTCATTGCTGAACTGGCTTTCCAGCAACTGCTGCAGGTCGCCGTAGAAACGCTCCTTGGCCGGGAACTTGGTGGGGTGATCGCGGCTTTCGCCCTGTGGGAAATAGCCGTTCATGATGGTCACCGGCACGCCATTGGCGTCGGCGAACGTGCCCCAGATGAAGCGTCGTTGGGCCTCTTCGTCGTCGGTGGCGAAGCCTTTATGCAGGGCAATCGGTTCTTTACGCGAGAGCAGGGCGACGCCGTAATGGCCTTTCTGCCCGTGGAAATACACGTGATAACCCAGCGCCTGTACCTCGGCCAGCGGGAACTGGTCGTCGTGAACCTTGGTTTCCTGCAGCCCGATCACGTCCGGCTGGTGCTTGTCGATCAGCGCCGCCAGCTGATGCGGGCGAGCGCGCAGCCCGTTGATGTTGAAGGAGACGATCTTCATGGTCGGCAGTCCTGGCAAAAGGGCGATGCTAGCTGACCTATGGGAATCGGGCCAGTGTTGGGGTGAGGGGGATTCACTGTGTTCTGTCAGATCTGTATTGGCAGTCAGGGCCTCATCGCGGGCAAGCCACGCTCCTGCAAGGTTTTCGAGCGGACACAAATTTTGTGTACGCCACAGAACCTGTGGGCGCGTGGCTTGCCCGCGATGAGGCCCGTCCAGTCGATGAAGAGCCCGCCTTGGTCTATACCTGTGGGGGAACTGTATTGCCACCCAAAGGCTCGTACCAATAAGAGCGCCGCCATTTTGAGCAGCGCCCCGGGGAGATCTACCATTATGCCCGAAACCTCGACCGCCATTGCCGATATCCACATGCTCGACAGCGGCTACGCCCACGAAGCGCGCTCCCTGCTTTACCACGCTTACCGGCACGAACCGACCTTCGGCTATTTGTTCGAGGCCGAACGTCCCGGCTATGAGCATCGTGTGCGAGCGACCGTGCGGGAACTGGTCAAACAACACTTTCTTCAGGATCTGCCGGCCATCGGCCTGCTGGTCAACGACCGCCTGATCGGCATCGCCCTGATCGCTCCACCGCAACGTCGATTGGGTATCACCGAAAGCTGGGCCTGGCGCCTGCGTATGGTGCTCAGCGCCGGTTTCCGTTGTACCCGTCGTTACCTCGATTACCACGCTGCCGTTGCCGCTTGTGTGCCGTCCGACTCGGTGCATGTCCTGCCGTTGCTGGGGATTCACCCGCAGTTCCAGGGCAAACACTTCGGCGAGCAACTGCTGCAAGCGGTGCATAACTGGTGTGCCGTGGATGAAACCTCCCAGGGTGTGATTCTGGACACCGGGAATCCTCGTTATCTGGAGTTCTATAAGCGTCAGGGCTACGAGGAAATCGGCGAGGTAGCGGTAGGACCGATCCGCGAACACGTATTTTTCCACGCCAATCCCCAGGTGTTACAAACAGCAACGGCATAAACGTAAACTTTCGGTAGAACTTTCACTGCATGCCAGGCTCTATCACGCTCCCAAGCTCGTGATAGCATCCGCGCCTATGAAGTTTCCAGGAAGAATTACCAGTGGCGTGCTGATGCTGTTCACCAGCTGCGCGGCACTGGCGCAAAGTGAATTGGATGTGCGGATCAAACCGTCCAACGATGAACTGAAAGCCAATATAGAGGGCTATATCGGCAGCCTCGGCGATCGTGACGAAGAAGCCTTGCTGCGCTTCAGTCGTGGCGCCGAGGAACAGGCGCGCAAGGCCGCCCAGGCGTTGGGCTATTACCAGCCGCAGATCGACAGCGACGTGAAGGGCGGCGAGACGCCGCGCCTGATCCTCAACATCGATCCTGGCGAGCCGGTGCATTTGCGCAATGTCACGATTCGCGTCGACGGCCCGGCGGCCTCGCTCAAATCCTTTCGTGTCCCCAAAAGCGCTGCGCTGAAAACCGGCGCGGTGCTGAACCATGGCCGTTATGAAGATGCTAAGAAACTGATCCAGAATCAGGCCTCGCGTTATGGTTTCTTCAGCGGCCACTTCACGCATCAGACGTTGTCGGTGGACCCACGCGCCGGTGTCGCCGACATCGACCTCGTCTATGACAGCGGCCCGCGTTATGCCCTGGGCAAGGTCAGTTTCGAGGGAGATACGCCGTTCGACGAAGACTTGTTGCGGCGCATGGTGCCGTTCAAGGAAGGCGCACCCTATGACTCTGAACTGATTGCCGAACTCAATCAGGCGATGCAATCGAGCGGCTATTTCGAAAGCGTGCGGGTGGACGCGGCGCCGACGGCGTCCAAGAACGATGTGATCCCGGTCGACGTCAAGCTCGAAACCCGCAAACCACGGACCATGGGCCTGGGGCTGGGCTATTCCACCGACGTCGGTCCCCGGGTCAAGGCCAACTGGACCCGGCACTGGGTCAACCCGCAAGGGCACAGCTATGGCTGGGAGACCGAAATATCGGCGCCACGGCAGAACGTCGGGGTGTTCTACGACATTCCCCTGGACCCGCCGCTGACCGACAAATTGCGTTTTGCCGGTGGTTATCAAAACGAAGAAATCGCCGACAAGGACTCCCTGAGCAAACTCCTGACGGTTGGCCCCGAATGGCACAGCAAGTTGCCCAGTGGCTGGCAGCGCGTGGTGTCGCTCAAGTGGCAACGCGAGGAATACCGGCTCGGCGATGACTCCGGACTCAGTACCCTGCTGATGCCCGGCGTCAGTTATTCCTACCTGAAAAGCGACAACCGCATCGACCCGCACAATGGCTATCGCCTGGAATTCGAGAGCAAAGTGGCGAAGGAAGGCTTGGGGTCCGACAACAACCTGATCTACGGCACGGCGCTGGTCAAAGGCTTGACCACGGTCTTCGACAAGCACCGTTTCCTCGGTCGGGTGCAGGTCGGCGGCAGCGCCACCAACGGCTACAAATCGATACCGCCGTCGTTGCGCTTTTTTGCCGGTGGCGATCAGAGCGTGCGCGGCTATGACTATCAAAGCCTGTCCCCGGAAAACTCTGACGGCGACCGCATCGGTGGCCGCTATATGATCACCGGCAGCGTCGAATATCAGTACTCTGTCGCCGAAAAATGGCGGGTCGCAACCTTCGTTGACCAGGGCAACTCCTTCAATACACTCGAACTGCCGAACCTCAAGACCGGAGTGGGCATCGGCGTACGCTGGGTGTCCCCGGTGGGGCCGATTCGTCTCGACCTGGCGCACGCGATGGACGACGACGGCGGCATTCGACTGCACTTTTCCATGGGGCCCGAGCTGTGAAGCGTGGTTTGAAAATAACGCTGCTGGCGATTCCGGCGCTGCTGATGCTGGTCGTTCTGGCCGTGACCACGGTGCTGGGCACTGCGGCGGGCAGTCGCTGGGCGCTCGGCTGGGTGCCGGGCCTGACCGTGGAGAATTTCCAGGGCCGATTGGGCGGGCAGTGGAGTGCCGATCATCTGGTGTGGCAGCAGGACACCCGTCGGGTTGAGCTGAGCAAACCGATCTTCGCCTGGTCGCCGTTGTGCCTGATGCGCATGACCTTGTGCATCGAGCAATTGAAGGCCGATCAGGTCAGCCTGCAATTCCCGCCGGGCAACGAAGAAGACAACGGCGGGCCAATCACGCTCCCGGATCTGGATTTGCCCCTGGCGATCGAATTGGGTGATGTGCAAGTCGGCAGTCTGCTGTTCAACGGCAGCGAAGAACTCAAAGGCCTGCAGCTGGCCGCGCACTGGACGGTGCAAGGCTTGCAGATCGATTCGGTGAAGTTGCAGCGTGACGAACTCAGCCTGAATCTGTCCGGCCTGCTGCAACCCAGCGGCAACTGGCCGCTCAAGGCTGAAGGTACGTTGACCCTGCCGGCCCCCGAGCCTTGGAGCCTGGCGTTGAAGGTGGACGGCGACCTGCTGAAAACCCTGAACCTGAAAGCCGACAGCAGCGGTTACTTGAATGGCCAACTGACCGGCGAGCTGCAACCGTTGGTCGACAACCTTCCGGCCAAAGTACGGATCACCGCCGACGGCTTCAAACCCAGCGCCGACCTGCCGGACACCTTGCAACTCAATCAACTCGAGCTCACCGGTGACGGCGACCTGAAAAACGGTTACCAGTTGCTCGGCAAAGCCACGCTGCCCGCTGAAAAAGGCCCGGTGGCGCTGGTGCTGCAAGGCAAGGTCGATGCCAGCGGCGCGCAGATTGCTGCCCTCGACCTGACGGCCAACGACAAGCAATCACTCAAGCTCACCGGCAACCTCGACTGGAGCAAAGGCCTGAGCGCCGACGCGAAGATCGACTGGCTGGATTTCCCGTGGCACCGTCTCTATCCGTTGATCGACGAGCCAGAAGTGGCGTTGCGCCGCTTCAACGGTGAAGTCTCCTACACCGACGGGAAATACATCGGTCACTTCAAATCGGCCCTCGATGGCCCGGCAGGTGCGTTCAGCCTCGAAAGCCCGTTCAGCGGCGACCTGACGAAAATCTATCTGCAACAGATTCAACTCGAAGCCGGGCAGGGCAAAGCCATCGGGCATCTGAACCTGCAGTTTGCCGATGGCATCGGCTGGGACACTGCGCTCGATCTGTCGGCGATCAACCCGGCGTATTGGGTCGCGGAGTTACCGGGTACGTTGGCCGGACCGTTGCGCAGCAAAGGCGAGATGAAGAATGAAAAACTCAGCCTGGACGCCGACCTCGACCTCAAAGGCAAACTGCGCGGCCAACCGGCGGTGATCCAGGCCAAGGCCGACGGCGGCGGTGAACAATGGAACCTCAACGCGCTGCAAATCCGCCTCGGTGACAACAGCATCACCGGCAAGGGCAGTCTGCAACAGAAGCTCGCCGGGCAGATCGACATCAAGCTGCCACGTCTGGCCCAACTCTGGCCGCAACTGCGCGGACAGCTCAACGGGCGCATTGATGTCGCCGGCACGCTCAAGGCACCGCAAGGCAAGCTCGGGCTGCAAGGCACGCAGCTGGCTTTCGAAGATAATCGCCTGCAAAGCCTGAACCTGGACGCGACCCTCGATGGCGCGCAGCGGGCGAAAATCGACCTCAAAGGCAGCGGCATCCAGGCCGGCGACACCTCGCTGGGCACGCTGACCGCCAACGGCCAGGGCGATATCAAGAACCAGAAACTCGCCCTCGACCTGCAAGGGCCGAAGCTGAAACTGGCGCTCGGGCTGGACGGTAATCTGGACCAGGGCAATTGGCGCGGACGCCTGGCCAGCGGTGATATCCAGGCCGGCGGTCAGGACTGGAAGCTGCAAGGCCCGGCGAAGCTTGAACGGCTGGCGGACGGCAAGATCAACTTCGGCGCCCATTGCTGGATGTCCGGCCCCGCCAGTCTGTGTGGCGAAGACCAGCGCCTGATGCCGGAACCGAAGCTGCGTTATCACCTCAAGCAATTCCCGATCGAAAGCCTCGCGCAATGGTTGCCGAAAGATTTCGCCTGGAAGGGCCGGCTCAATGCCGACCTGCAACTGGACCTGCCGGCCAGCGGCCCAAACGGCCAGATCAGCGTCGATGCCAGCAGCGGCACGTTGCGCATCAAGGAAAAGGATCAGTGGCTGGACTTCCCGTACCAGACCCTGAAACTCACCAGCAAACTCACGCCCAAACGCATCGACACCGACCTCAATTTCGTCGGCGGCAAGCTCGGCGAACTGAGGGTGCAGGCGCAGATCAATCCGCTGCTGAAAAACAAACCGCTCACCGGCTCGTTCCGTCTCAGTGGCCTGGATCTGTCGGTGGCGCGGCCATTTGTGCCAATGGTCGAGAAACTCACCGGGCGCTTGAACGGCAGTGGCACGCTGTCCGGCGATCTGCTGGCACCGCAGGTGAACGGCAATCTGCTGCTCAGCGATGGCGAAGTGTCCGGGCCTGAATTGCCGATGGAGTTGCAGGGCTTGCAGCTTCAAGCGCAGATCGCCGGCGAAACGGTGCAGTTGAACGGCGGCTGGAAAAGCGGCAAGGCCGGGCAGGGCAGTCTCAACGGCCACATCGCCTGGGGCCAGGCGCTGGTGGTGGACCTGACGCTCAAGGGCTCACAGTTGCCCGTCACCGTCGAACCCTATGCCAAGCTCGAAGTGGCGCCGGACCTGAAGATCTCGATGAAAGACGAGCAACTGGCGATCGCCGGCAAAGTGCGGGTGCCCAAGGGCGAAATCACCGTGCGCGAGTTGCCGCCGTCGACGGTCAAGGTTTCCGATGACACGGTGATCGTCGGCCAGCAGACCGAAGAGGGCAAACCGCCGCTGGCCATGAAAATGGACATCGACGTGGTGGTGGGTGAGGACAAACTCAGCTTCGCCGGGTTTGGCCTGACCGCCAACCTGCAAGGGCATGTGCACATTGGCGACAACATGGACACCCGAGGCGAACTCTGGCTCAACGACGGGCGTTACCGGGCGTACGGTCAGCGGCTGACGGTGCGCCGTGCGCGGCTGCTGTTCGCCGGCCCGATTGACCAGCCGTACCTGGACATCGAAGCCATTCGCCGGACCGACGACGTGATCGCCGGTATTCGCCTCAGCGGCAGCGCCGAGCAGCCGACCACGCAGATCTTCTCCGAGCCGGCCATGAGTCAGGAGCAGGCGTTGTCCTATCTGGTGCTGGGGCGTCCGCTAAGCACCAACGGTGAAGACAACAACATGCTGGCCCAGGCTGCGCTCGGGTTGGGGTTGATGGGCAGTTCGGGAGTGACCGGCAAACTGGCCAACGACCTGGGGATTCAGGATTTCCAGCTCGACACCCAGGGCAGCGGCAATACCACCAGCGTCGTGGCCAGCGGCAATATCTCCGAGAAGCTCAGCCTGCGCTATGGCGTGGGTGTGTTCGAGCCGGCCAACACCATTGCCTTGCGCTACAAACTGAGCAAAAAGGTCTACCTCGAAGCCGCCGGCGGCGTGGCCAGTTCGCTGGACATCTTCTACAAGCGGGACTTCTAAAACCCCCGTCTTCTCCCAAACCGAGTCGCTGCCATCGCGAGCAGGCTCGCTCCCACAGAGATCACACCGAACTCTGTGGGAGCGAGCCTGCTCGCGATGGGCGTGCTGCGGTCATCGATCCGAAGCAACTTTTTTTGTAAGCCATTTATCGACTAAATAGAAAGCTTCCTAACTATTACGTTGACATTCGCTGCCTAGGCAGTAACATCTCGTCATACATTCTCTGCCTAGGCAGCTAATTGGTGGCCAGATGAAACACTTCACCCCAGACGAATTCCACACGTGCCATCTCGGCCTTCTGCTCGGGCGCGCTGCGCTGCTCAAGGACCGGATCATCGACACGCACATGGAGCCCCACGGCATCACCGCCGCGCAGTTCAAAGTGCTGATCATCATGGCCCAGTTCGGCGTCGATACCCCGGCCGAGCTGTGCCGTCACCTGTCGCTGGACAGCGGTTCGATGACTCGCATGCTCGATCGTCTGGAACAGAAAGGTTTCCTCGCCCGCCAACGTTCCGAAGCGGATCGCCGTCAGGTGCAACTGGTGCTCACCGAGCAAGGCCAGCAATTGACCGACCGTCTGCCGGAGATCGGCGCCGACGCCATGAATGAACTGGCCGGCGCGATCACCCCGGATGAGCTGAAAACCCTGGAGCAGATCCTCAAGAAAATCCTTGTGGCAGCCGGTGACTCGATCACCTTGCTGCGGGTAGGTGACAAATGAGCAGTAAAACGCTGCGTGCCGGCCTGAGCCTGGTGCTGGCGGCCATGACCCTGGCCGGTTGCGCCAGTTACAGCGGCCTGAACACCGAAGGCGTCAGCCTTGATGCGAAAAACCTCAAGGCCGGGCAATCCCTCAGCGGCGTGACTCTGTCGCCCGCGGCCTGGCCGAAAAGCGACTGGTGGAAAAGCCTCGGTGACCCGCAACTCGATGGCCTGATCCGCGAAGCCCTGCACGACAGCCCCGACATGCAGATCGCCGACGCCCGCGCCCACCAGGCCAGCGCCGCCGCGTATGCCGCCGATGCCGCGCGGATGCCGACCCTCGATGCCAGCGCCGGAGTCAGCCGTTCGCGCCTGGCACGAGATCAAGACCCGAGGGGGCAGGGCGGTACGTATTCCACCGTGCGCAACATCGGCGCCAGTTTCAATTACAACTTCGACCTCTGGGGCGGTCAGCGGGATGCCTGGGAAGCTGCATTGGGCGAGGCCCGTGCGGCGGAAGTCGATCAGCAGGCCGCGCAGCTGACCTTGTCCGCCGACGTCGCCCGCGCCTATAGCGACCTGGGGCAGGCGCACATCGTCTATGACCTGGCCAATGAAGACCTCAAGCGCACCAAACAAATGCTTGAACTGAGCCAGCGCCGCCTGAGCTCGGGGATCGACAGCCAATACCAGTTCCAGCAAACCGAAAGCCTGGAAGCCAGCTCCGAAGCGAGCCTGATCGACGCCGAAAAACGCCTGCAAAGCGCAAAAATCGCCTTGGCCGTGCTGCTCGGCAAAGGCCCGGATCGCGGCAATGAAATCGCCCGGCCGAAGATCCTGCAAGCCAGCGCCGTGGCGTTGCCGTCGGTGTTGCCCGCCGAGTTGCTCGGTCGTCGTCCAGACCTGGTCGCCGCGCGCTGGCGGGTCGAGGCCGCGAGCAAGAACATCGCCGCCGGCAAGACCCAGTTCTACCCCAACCTCAACCTGAGCGCCGCAGCCGGTGCCGAGTCGTTGCTGGGGGATGCGATGTTTGGTTCGGCCAGCCGTTTCTTTAACGTTGCGCCGACTGTCTCCGTGCCGATTTTCGACGGCGGCCGCTTGCGTGCCGACCTCGATTCCCGCGACGCCGATTACGACCTCGCGGTGGCGCAGTACAACAAAAGCCTGGTGAAAGCCTTGGGTGATGTCAGTGACACCATCAACCAGTTGCGCGACATCGGCCGGCAGATCGGGGCGCAGCAACACGCCACCGACATTGCCCAGGATTCATACAACACCGTGGTCCAGCGGTACGGTTCCGGCATCGGTAACTACCTGGACGTGCTCAGCATCGAGCAGCAATTGCTCCAGGCCCAGCGCCAGCTGGCCAACCTGAATGCCGAGCAGATCGACCTGTCGATCCAACTGATGCAGGCGCTGGGCGGCGGCTTCCAGGGCGAAACCCTGACCGCAGCCAACGCACTCCCAGCCACGCAGCACAATTAATTCAAGGTATTGGTCATGGCCACTGCAGAACACACACAAACCCCTGACAACGCTCCTGACACCAGCAACCCGCGCAAACGCAAAGTCATGCTGGTGGTGCTCGCGATCGTGGTGATCCTCGCCGGTGTCGCCGTCTGGGGTTATCACGAATTCTACGGGCGCTGGAATGAAAGCACCGACGACGCCTATGTGAACGGCAACGTGGTGGAAATCACCCCGCTGGTCACCGGCACTGTGGTCAGTATTGGCGCGGATGATGGCGACCTGGTCCATGAAGGCCAGGTGCTGATCAATTTCGACCCGAACGACGCCCAGGTCGGTCTGCAAAGTGCCCAGGCCAACCTGGCCCGCACCGTGCGTCAGGTGCGCGGTTTGTACAGCAACGTCGACGGCATGAAAGCCCAGGTCAACGCCCAGCAGGCGGAAGTGCAGAAGGCTCAGGACAACTTCAATCGCCGGAAAAACCTCGCCGCTGGCGGGGCGATTTCCCAGGAAGAGCTGTCCCACGCTCGCGACGACCTGACCTCAGCGCAAAACGCCCTGGCCAACGCCAGACAGCAACTGAAAACCACCAGCGCCTTGGTGGATGACACCGTGGTCTCGTCGCACCCGGACGTGATGGCGGCGGCCGCGCAATTGCGTCAGGCCTACTTGAACAATTCGCGCAGCACCTTGATCGCGCCGGTCACCGGGTACGTAGCCAAACGCTCGGTCCAACTGGGCCAGCGCGTCCAGCCGGGCACGGCGCTGATGGCGGTCATTCCGCTGGATCAGCTGTGGATCGACGCCAACTTCAAGGAAACCCAGCTGCGTGACATGCGCATCGGCCAACCGGTGGATATCGAAGCTGACCTCTACGGCAGCGACGTGAAGTTCAGCGGCACCATCGACAGCCTCGGCGCCGGTACTGGCAGTGCATTTGCCCTGCTGCCGGCGCAGAACGCCACCGGTAACTGGATCAAGATCGTGCAGCGGGTGCCGGTGCGGGTTCACATCAACGCTGAAGAACTGGCCAAGCATCCATTGCGGGTCGGCCTGTCGACTCAGGTCGATGTGAACCTGCGCGATCAGAGCGGCCCGGTGCTGGCGCAACAGCCGCCGCAAAAGGCGTCCTTCAGCACCAACGTCTACGACCGTCAGTTGGCCGAGGCCGACGCGATGATCACTCAGTTGATCCACGACAACAGCGCTGCGGCCAGTAAAACCGTCCAGCGCTGATACCTCCCCTGTGGGAGCGAGCTTTTGTGGCGAGGGAGCTTGCTCCCGCTGGGTCGCGAAGCGGCCCCAAAAGCTCTGCGACTGCTTCGCAGCCGAGCGGGAGCAAGCTCCCTCGCCACAAAAGCTCGCTCCTACAGGTTCAGCGGCACCCTCTGAAAGGCGCCGCGCCTGCCCAGCTTCAAGGGATTCACGATGAGCAATAACGCGTCTTTCACGCCGCCCAGCCTGCTGCTCAGCACCATCGGCCTGTCGCTGGCGACTTTCATGCAGGTGCTCGACACCACCATCGCCAACGTGGCGCTGCCGACGATTTCCGGCAACCTGGGCGTGAGTTCGGAGCAGGGCACCTGGGTGATCACTTCGTTTGCGGTGAGCAATGCGATTGCGCTGCCGCTGACCGGCTGGCTCAGCCGCCGGTTTGGTGAGGTGAAGCTGTTTCTCTGGGCGACCATTCTGTTTGTGCTGGCCTCGTTTCTCTGCGGTATCTCGACCTCGATGCCAGAGCTGATTGGCTTCCGGGTGCTGCAAGGCCTGGTCGCCGGTCCGTTGTACCCAATGACCCAGACGCTGCTGATCGCGGTCTATCCGCCGGCCAGGCGCGGCATGGCCCTGGCGTTGCTGGCGATGGTCACGGTGGTGGCGCCGATTGCCGGCCCGATCCTCGGCGGCTGGATCACCGACAGTTACAGCTGGCCGTGGATCTTCTTTATCAACGTGCCGATTGGCATTTTCGCGGTGATGGTGGTGCGCCAGCAACTTAAGGCGCGTCCGGTGGAAACCAGCCGCCAGCCGATGGACTACGTCGGGCTGATCACCTTGATCATCGGCGTCGGGGCGTTGCAGGTGATCCTCGACAAGGGCAATGATCTGGACTGGTTCGAGTCGAACTTCATCCTCATCGGCGCGGCGATTTCAGTGGTCGCGCTGGCGGTGTTCGTGATCTGGGAAATGACCGACAAGCACCCGGTGGTCAATCTGCGGCTGTTTGCGTATCGCAACTTCCGCATCGGCACCATCGTGTTGGTGTTGGGTTACGCCGGGTTCTTTGGCATCAACCTGATCCTGCCGCAATGGCTGCAAACCCAGATGGGTTACACGGCAACGTGGGCGGGGCTGGCGGTGGCGCCAATCGGGATTCTGCCGGTGCTGATGTCACCGTTTGTCGGCAAGTACGCGCACAAGTTCGACCTGCGGCTGCTGGCCGGACTGGCGTTCCTGGCGATTGGCCTGAGCTGCTTCATGCGCGCCGGGTTTACCAACGAAGTGGACTTCCAGCACATCGCGCTGGTGCAATTGTTCATGGGCATTGGCGTGGCACTGTTCTTCATGCCGACCTTGAGCATTCTGATGTCCGACTTGCCACCGAGCCAGATCGCCGATGGCGCGGGCCTGGCAACGTTCCTGCGGACCTTGGGCGGCAGTTTTGCGGCGTCGCTGACCACGTGGATCTGGATTCGTCGGGCGGATCAGCATCATGCCTATATGAGCGAAAGCATCAGCACTTATGAGCCGGCGACCCGCGAGGCACTGAATGCCCTGGGCGGGCCGAGCAACCCGGCGTATGCGCAGTTGGATCATGTGCTGACCAGTCAGGCGTACATGCTCTCCACCGTGGATTACTTCACGTTGCTGGGTTGGGCATTCATGGGCTTGATCGTGATTGTGTGGCTGGCAAAACCGCCGTTTGCGGCGAAGGCGGGGCCGGCGGCCTCCGGCCACTAAGCCAAACACAAACCCTGTAGGAGCGAGCCTGCTCGCGATAGCGGTGGGTCAGTCAATAAAAGTGTTGAATGTGAATCCGCCATCGCGAGCAGGCTCACTCCCACAGGGTATTTTCGGCGACACAGGATTTGCGTCTCATGAAGATCAAAAATGTGGGAGCGAGCCTGCTCGCGAAAGCATCCTGTCAGTCAACATCTATCTCAACTGACACACCGCCTTCGCGAGCAGGCTCGCTCCCACAGGGTATTGTCGGCGACACAGAATTTGCGTCTCATGAAGATCAAAAATGTGGGAGCGAGCCTGCTCGCGATAGCGTCCTGTCAGTCAACATCTATCTCAACTGACCCACCGCCTTCGCGAGCAGGCTCGCTCCCACAGGGCATTGTCGGCGACACAGGATTTGCGTCTCATGAAGATCAAAAATGTGGGAGTGAGCCTGCTCGCGAAAGCGGTGGGTCAGTCAATAAAAGTGTTGAATGTGAATCCGCCATCGCGAGCAGGCTCACTCCCACAGGGTATTGTCGGCGACACAGAATTTGCGTCTCATGAAGATCAAAAAAGTGGGAGTGAGCCTGCTCGCGAAAGCGTCCTGTCAGTCAACATCTATATCAACTGACACACCGCCTTCGCGAGCAGGCCCGCTCCCACAGGGTATGGTCGGCGACACAGAGTTTGCGTCTCATGAAGATCAAAAATGTGGGAGCGAGCCTGCTCGCGAAAGCGTCCTGTCAGTCAACATCTATCTCAACTGACACACCGCCTTCGCGAGCAGGCTCACTCCCACAGGGTATTGTCGGCGACACATAATTTGCGTCTCATGAAGATCAAAAATGTGGGAGCGAGCCTGCTCGCGAAAGCGTCCTGTCAGTCAACATCTATCTCAACTGACACACCGCCATCGCGAGCAGGCTCGCTCCCACAGGGTATTGTCGGCGACACAGGATTTGCGTCTCATGAAGATCAAAAATGTAGGAGTGAGCCTGCTCGCGATAGCGTCCTCTCAGTCAACATCTATCTCAGCTGACACACCGCCTTCGCGAGCAGGCTCGCTCCCACAATGGGGTCTGTGGTGGCCTTTTAGTTCGTGGGGGCTGCGAGTTGTGGCGGCGGGGCGAAGTTGAAGGGGGCGAGGGCAAACCCTTGCTCATCCACTTGCAACGCCCAGCCCTGACGGTCCCAATCCCCCAGCACAATGCGCTTGGCCGCTTGCTCGCCAATCTGCAACTTGTGGATGGCCGGGCGATGGGTGTGCCCATGGATCAAGGTTTTTACGCCAAATTCCTGCATGATCCGCGGCACTTCGTCCGGCGTGACATCGACGATGTCATTGGCCTTCATCCGCGTCTGCGCCCGGCTTTCACTGCGCAGTTTGCGCGCCAGTTTATGCCGCGTGCGCAACGGCAGGTGCCGCAGGATGAACAGGGTGATCGGGTTGCGCAGGTAGCGACGCAGCTTCATATAAGCTTCGTCGCGGGTGCAGAGGCTGTCGCCGTGCATCAAAAGCACCGGCTCGCCGTTGAACTGCACGACACTCGGGTCCTTCAGCAACGTGCAGCCGGCCTGTTTGCAGAAGGCCTGGCCGAGCATGAAGTCGCGATTGCCGTGCATCAGAAATATGGCCGTGCCGCTGTCGCTAAGGGTGCGCAGGGCCTGGCAGATGGAACGCTGGAACGGCGTCATGGCATCGTCGCCAATCCACGCCTCGAAAAAGTCGCCCAGAATGTACAACGCACTCGTCGAGCGGGCGCGTCCGGCGAGCAAATCCAGAAACGCCCGGGTGATGTCCGGGCGCTCCTCTTCCAGATGCAAGTCTGAAATCAGCAGTATCACGCTTCGATGATCTCGGCTTTCTCGATGATCACGTCTTCTGCTGGCACGTCCTGGTGGCCGGATTTCATGGTGGTGGAAACACCTTTGATCTTGTCGACAACGTCGGTGCCTTCAACGACTTTGGCGAATACCGCGTAGCCCCAGCCCTGAGTGGTCTTGGCGCTGTGGTTCAGGAAGCTGTTGTCAGCCACGTTGATGAAGAACTGGGCGGATGCCGAATGCGGCTCCATGGTGCGGGCCATGGCGACGGTGTACTTGTCGTTCGGCAGGCCGTTGTCGGCTTCGTTCTGAATGCTTGGGCGCTTGTCTTTCTTTTCTTTCATGCCTGGCTCGAAACCGCCGCCCTGGATCATGAAGTTACCGATGACGCGGTGGAAAACGGTGTTTTCGTAGTGACCGGCTTTGACGTACTCGATGAAGTTGGCAACGGTCAGCGGTGCCTTTTCAGCGTTCAGTTCCAGGACGATGTCGCCATGGTTGGTGGTCAGTTTGACTTTGGTCATGATTACTACTCATTCAATGAATTCGTGGGTTTCGGGGCATTTAAGCCCTCAACCGGTCCGGCCAATGTCGGCCAAGGTGCGCAGTTTAGCGTGCCGGGCGCGAATTTCGAGGCTGTTTTTCATTTGCATCCGATTAAATGCAGCCGTTTTCGGGCCTGCTCTGTCAGCGACTTGACGGCATCGGCTATGATAAGCCCCTTTGTTTTAACAGCCGCTTTGATTTGGCCAACTGGCCGCGCACTTGTACGTTCAAGGATCCTATGAGCAAGCCCACTGTCGACCCTACCTCGAATTCCAAGACCGGCCCTGCCGTGCCGGTCAATTTCCTGCGCCCGATCATCCAGGCGGACCTGGACTCGGGTAAGCACACGCAGATCGTCACCCGTTTCCCGCCTGAGCCCAACGGCTACCTGCACATCGGTCACGCCAAGTCGATTTGCGTGAACTTCGGCCTGGCCCAGGAATTTGGCGGCGTCACGCACCTGCGTTTCGACGACACCAACCCGGCCAAGGAAGACCAGGAATACATCGACGCGATCGAAAGCGACGTCAAATGGCTGGGCTTTGAATGGTCCGGCGAAGTGCGCTATGCCTCGCAGTATTTCGACCAGTTGCACGACTGGGCCGTCGAGCTGATCAAGGCCGGCAAGGCCTACGTCGACGATCTGAGCCCTGAACAGGCCAAGGAATACCGCGGCACCCTGACCGAACCGGGCAAGAACAGCCCGTTCCGTGATCGCTCCGTGGAAGAAAACCTCGACTGGTTCGCCCGCATGCGTGCCGGCGAATTCCCGGACGGCGCACGCGTGCTGCGGGCCAAGATCGACATGGCCTCGCCGAACATGAACCTGCGCGACCCGATCATGTACCGCATCCGTCACGCCCATCACCACCAGACCGGCGACAAGTGGTGCATCTACCCGAACTATGACTTCACCCATGGTCAGTCGGACGCCATCGAAGGCATCACTCACTCGATCTGCACCCTGGAGTTCGAAAGCCACCGTCCGCTGTACGAGTGGTTCCTCGAGAACCTGCCGGTTCCGGCAAAGCCGCGCCAGTACGAGTTCAGCCGTCTGAACCTGAACTACACCATCACCAGCAAGCGCAAACTCAAGCAACTGGTCGATGAAAAGCACGTCTTCGGTTGGGACGATCCGCGCATGTCCACGCTGTCGGGCTTCCGTCGTCGTGGCTACACGCCGAAATCGATCCGCAACTTCTGCGAAATGGTCGGCACCAACCGTTCCGACGGCGTGGTCGACTTCGGCATGCTCGAATTCAGCATCCGTGACGACCTCGACCACAGCGCCCCGCGCGCCATGTGCGTGTTGCGTCCGCTGAAAGTCGTGATCACCAACTACCCGGAAGGCCAGGTCGAGAACCTCGAACTGCCGTGCCACCCGAAAGAAGACATGGGCATGCGCGTCCTGCCGTTCGCCCGTGAGATCTACATCGACCGTGAAGACTTCATGGAAGAGCCGCCGAAAGGCTACAAGCGCCTGGAGCCGAACGGCGAAGTGCGTCTGCGCGGCAGCTACGTGATCCGCGCCGACGAAGCGATCAAGGACGCCGAGGGCAACATCGTCGAACTGCGTTGCTCCTACGACCCGGAAACATTGGGCAAGAACCCTGAAGGCCGCAAGGTCAAAGGCGTGGTGCACTGGGTGCCGGCCGCGGCCAGCGTCGAGTGCGAAGTGCGTCTGTACGATCGCCTGTTCCGCTCTGCGAACCCTGAGAAGGCCGAAGACAGCGCCAGTTTCCTGGACAACATCAACCCTGACTCGCTGCAAGTCCTCACCGGTTGTCGTGCTGAACCCTCGCTGGGCAATGCACAGCCGGAAGACCGTTTCCAGTTCGAGCGCGAAGGTTACTTCTGCGCGGATATCAAGGACTCGAAACCAGGTGCTCCGGTATTCAACCGTACCGTGACCTTGCGTGATTCGTGGGGCCAGTGATTCAAGGAAACTAAAGTGCTTACGATCTACAACACGCTCACCAAGAGCAAAGAAGTCTTCAAGCCGCTGGATGGCAACAATGTGCGCATGTACGTCTGCGGGATGACCGTGTACGACTACTGCCACATTGGCCATGGCCGCAGCATGGTCGCGTTCGACCTGGTGACCCGCTGGTTGCGGTTCAGCGGTTATAACCTGACGTATGTGCGCAACATCACCGACATTGAAGACAAGATCATCAATCGGGCCAAGGAGAACGGCGAACCGTTCGACGTGCTGACCGAACGCATGATCACCGCGATGCATGAGGACGAGGCGCGCCTCAATATCCTCAAGCCGGACATGGAGCCGCGGGCCACCGATCACATCGCTGGCATGCAGACCATGATCCAGACCCTGATCGACAAGGGTTACGCCTACGCTCCGGGCAATGGCGACGTGTATTACCGCGTTGCCAAGTTCATGGGCTACGGCAAGCTGTCGCGCAAAAAAATCGAAGACCTGCGCATCGGCGCGCGGATCGAAGTCGACGAGTCCAAGCAGGACCCGCTGGACTTCGTGCTGTGGAAAGGCGCCAAGCCGGGCGAGCCGAGCTGGCCTTCGCCGTGGGGCGACGGGCGTCCGGGCTGGCACATTGAGTGCTCGGTGATGTCGACCTGCTGCCTCGGCGAGACCTTCGACATTCATGGCGGCGGCAGCGACCTCGAATTCCCGCACCACGAAAACGAAATCGCCCAGAGCGAAGCGGCCACCGGCAAGACCTACGCCAACGCGTGGATGCATTGCGGCATGATTCGCATCAATGGCGAGAAGATGTCCAAGTCCTTGAACAACTTCTTCACCATTCGCGACGTGCTGGAAAAGTACCACCCGGAAGTCGTGCGTTACCTGCTGGTGTCGAGCCACTACCGCAGCGCGATCAACTATTCGGAAGACAACCTCAAGGACGCCAAAGGCGCACTCGAGCGTTTCTACCATGCGTTGAAAGGCCTGCCGAGCGTGGCGCCAGCTGGCGGTGAAGCCTTCGTCGAGCGTTTCACCCAGGTGATGAACGACGACTTCGGCACGCCGGAAGCCTGCGCGGTGCTGTTCGAGATGGTTCGCGAGATCAACCGTCTGCGCGAGAGCGATCTCAATGCGGCGGCAGGTTTGGCGGCGCGCTTGAAGGAACTGGCCAGCGTGCTGGGCGTGCTGCAGCTTGAGGCCGATGACTTCTTGCAGGCCGGCGCTGAAGGGCGCGTGGATGCGGCTGAGGTTGATGCGCTGATTCAGGCGCGTTTGACTGCCCGTGCCAACAAGGACTGGGCTGAGTCCGACCGTATCCGCGACCAGTTGACCGCGATGGGCGTGGTGCTGGAAGACGGGAAGGGCGGCACGACCTGGCGGTTGGCTGACTGACTGCTTCGAATGCCGCAAAACAAAACCCGCCTTGTGCGGGTTTTTGTTTTTGGGCAGTCCGCGAGGTTATGTGGTGTTTGATCTGGCGCCTTCGCGGGCAAGCCTCGCTCCTACAAGGTCGCGTCGTACACAATATTGTCGAAAGACGCGACCTTGTAGGAGCGAGGCTTGCCCGCGAAGGGTCTCCAGCCGGCCCCAGCCACGAGTGCTCACTCGTCAATCAGCCTGGCGCAACCGCTTGTAAAGAGTATTGCGGCTAACGCCAAGACGCCGGGCAAGGTGCGAAATATTCCCCCCAGCCGCCTGCAACAACCGGTTCAAATCCTCGGCATCATTCAAATCCACCGCCAGCGGTTCCGGCGAATCCACCGGCTCCATCTCCAGATCGACAAAAAAATCATCCGGCAAATGCTCCGGCCGCACCGGTTGTTCTTCGGCCATGGCCAGCGCCACCTGCATCACGCTGCTGACCTGCCTTAAATTCCCCGGCCACGGATGACGGCCGAACAACTCCATCACCTCGCGGCTCAACCCGGCCCACTGCGATGGCTCGCGATGCTGTTCCCACAAGCGCTTGAACAGCGCCTGTTTGTCTGTGCGTTCCCGTAACGGCGGCAATTCCAGGGTCAAACCGCCGATTCGGTAATAAAGGTCCTCGCGAAACCGCCCGAGCTGCACTTGCTCGCGCAACGAACGGTTGGTCGCGGAAATGATGCGGATGTCCACCGGGAACAACTCGCTGCTGCCCACCGGTTGCACGCACCGTTCCTGCAAGACCCTTAGAAGGCGAGCTTGTGTCGGCAATGGCATGTCACCGATTTCATCAAGGAACAGGGTGCCTTTGTCAGCCTTGCGGATCAGTCCGATGCTGCCTTTCTGATTGGCGCCGGTGAACGCGCCTTTCTCGTAGCCAAACAGCTCGGACTCCACCAGTTCGGCGGGGATCGCTGCACAGTTGACGGCAATGAACGGTTGTTTGCTTCGCGAACTGGCCTGATGCAGCGCTTTGACGAAGACCTCCTTGCCGACCCCGGTTTCACCGTGGATCAATAGCGGAATATCTTTTTCCAGCAAACGCTCGGCCTGACGCACGGCTTTTTCCACGCGACTGTCGCCGAAATGCAAGGTGCTGAGGCTGATTGCGGCGGGCATGGTCGCCGCCGGTTCCGCGCTCTTGGCCTCAGAAAACAGTCGAGCCTGAATCGACACCTGTTTCGGCCGCTTCAACAAGCATTGAAAACGGTTGCGCCCGGAGGCTTGCAACGCAAAAGGCAGGCCTTCCGGCTGGTTCAGCAATTCTAGCAACGACACCTTGAACAGGCTCTCGACACTGACCCGTGACAGGCTGATGCCCAGCAGATTGTCTGCCCGGCGGTTAGCCGACAGCACCTGGCCGGTTTCATCGAAGATCAGCAAACCGGCCCATTGGCTGTCGAGGTTGTTCAGCCCGGTGTTGAAGGTCAGTTGAAAATGCTGGCCGTGAAAGAGGTTGAGGATCAGCCGGTTTTCCACGGTCTGGCTCATCATCTTTACCATGCCAAGGGTGTGGGACGGCGGCAGGTAGCTGTCGCTGGACACGTCCAGCACCGCGATTACCTTGCGCTCGGCATCGAAAATCGGCGCGGCGGAACCGGTCATGAAGCGGTTGGCTTTCAGGAAGTGTTCATCGTGTTCGATATGCACGGCCTGCTCGCAGGCGAGGGCGGTGCCGATGGCGTTGGTGCCGCTGCAACGCTCCATCCAGCTGGCCCCGGCGCTAAAGCCGCGGGTCAGGCTCGGCTCGATGAAGCGCTGGGTGCCCCAGGACGTCAGCACCTGGCCCTGATTGTCGGCGAGCATGATCAGGCAATTGGAATTGCTCAGGATGTTTTCGTAATACGGCAGGACTTCCTGGTGCGTGGTCTGCACCAGCGAATGCTGGCTTTCCAGCAACTGGGCGATGCCATCGGCAGGCAACTGATCGAACGCCGGTGCGCTTTGATGATTGAGGCCGAACGCGCGGCAACGGGACCAGGAGTCCTGGATGATGGTGTCGTGGGACAAAACGGGGGCAGGTGCGGCCATGACAGTCAGCCTCTGAATAACGCTTTTATTGTTGTTATAGGTATTCCCTTGTGGGAGCGAGCCTGCTCGCGATAGCGGTGGGTCAGTCAATACTGATGTCGACTGATCCACCGCTATCGCGAGCAGGCTCGCTCCCACAGGTTTTTGCTCGCGGGAAGGCAAAAAGCATCCGTAGAGTGTTGTTCACTATTGTTCATTGTCAACGGCTGGATTGTTCAATTGTTCAGTCGCCGTTGTTCATTTCTGTTCAGCAACGAACGTTGATTTGCCATCACTTCAAACATTTTCAAAGCAGATCAATAGCTTGCATTTTCTGGCATGAAACTCGCTCTACAGCCTGGGTCGCTTGACTCCAAATAATAAAAAGGCCGAGCCATGTCATTAACCCTGGAGCACGTCTGCCGTACCGTCGAGGGCCAGACCTGGATCGACGATGCGTGCCTGAGTTTCGAACCCGGATCCTTCAACGTTTTGCTCGGGCGCACGCTGTCCGGCAAGACCAGTCTGATGCGCCTGATGGCGGGCCTGGACAAGCCCGACAGCGGCCGAATCCTGATGAACGGTGTCGATGTCACACAACGCCCGGTGCGTTTGCGCAACGTGTCGATGGTCTATCAGCAGTTCATCAACTACCCGACCATGACCGTCTTCGACAACATCGCTTCGCCATTGCGCCAGGGCGGTGTCTCCAACGAGTTGATCCAGAGCAAAGTGCTGGAAACCGCGAAGATGCTGCGCATCGAGAAATTCCTCAAGCGCTATCCGCTGGAGCTTTCTGGCGGCCAACAGCAGCGCACCGCGATGGCCCGGGCGTTGGTCAAGGATGCCGAGCTGATTCTGTTCGACGAGCCGCTGGTGAACCTCGACTACAAGTTGCGCGAAGAACTGCGCCAGGAAATGCGCGAGCTGTTCAAGGCCCGGCACACCATCGCCATCTACGCCACCACCGAACCCAACGAAGCACTGGCCCTTGGCGGCACCACCACCATTCTTCACGAAGGCCGGGTGGTCCAGAGCGGTAAATCCTCCGAGGTCTATCACCAGCCAAAAACCGTGCTGGCTGCCGAATTGTTCTCCGAGCCGCCGATCAACCTGATGCCGGGACGGATTGCCGGTAACGAAGTGAGCTTCGCCAATTTTGTGCACTTCCCGTTGAACGTCGATTTGCGCCCGGTGGGCGAGGGCGAGTTCCGCTTTGGCGTGCGCCCAAGTCATATCTCACTGGTGCCGAGCAACGACGATGACCTCGAACTCGCGGTGACCGTCGAGGTCGCCGAGATCAGCGGTTCGGAAACCTTCCTGCACGTGCGCAACGAGCATTTCCTGCTGGTGCTGCACTTGCCCGGCGTCCACGAATACGACGTCGATGCGCCGATCCGCATCTATATCCCGACCCATAAACTGTTTGTGTTCGATGCGCAGGGGCGGCTGGTCCAGGCGCCCGGTCGCCGTATCGCGAGGGTTGCCTGATGGCCGAAATCCGTTTGCAGAACCTCGCCCACAGCTACACCAGCACGCCGACCGGCCCCGAGGATTACGCGATCCGCGAGATGGACCACGTCTGGGAACAGGGCGGTGCTTATGCCTTGCTCGGGCCTTCGGGCTGCGGCAAGTCGACGCTGCTCAACATCATTTCCGGGTTGCTCAGCCCGTCCCAGGGCCAAGTGCTGTTCGACAGCAAAGTGGTCAACGACCTGACTCCCGAGAAGCGCAACATCGCCCAGGTTTTCCAGTTTCCGGTGGTTTACGACACCATGACGGTGTTCGACAACCTGGCCTTCCCCCTGCGCAATCAGGGCATGGCCGAGGCGAAAATTCACAGCAAGGTGCAGGAAATTGCCGAGGTCCTTGACCTCCAGGCGCTGCTGAGCAAAAAGGCGCGCAACCTCACCGCCGACGAAAAACAGAAAGTCTCGATGGGCCGTGGACTGGTCCGCGACGACGTTTCGGCCATCCTCTTTGATGAACCGCTGACGGTGATTGACCCGCACCTGAAGTGGAAACTGCGGCGCAAGCTCAAGCAGATCCACGAGCAGTTCAACATCACCATGGTCTACGTCACCCACGATCAACTCGAAGCGTCGACCTTCGCCGACAAGATCGCAGTGATGTACGGCGGCCAGATCGTGCAGTTCGGCACCCCGCGCGAATTGTTCGAACGGCCGACCCACACCTTTGTCGGCTATTTCATTGGCAGCCCGGGGATGAACCTGATCGAGGTGCAGCCACAACCGGGCGGCGTCGGTTTTGCTTCGACGCATCTGCCTTTATCCGACGCACAACAGAAACGTATCGCCGAGTCCGAGTGGAAAACCCTGAAGGTCGGCATCCGTCCGGAGTTCGTGCACGTGTGGGATGAGCCGTTCGATGACGCGATGCAGGCACAAGTCGTACACGTCGAAGACCTCGGCACCTACAAGATCATGACCCTGAACCTCGACGGTGCGCCGTTGAAAGTGCGCCTGGCCGAAGACAAACCGGTACCGGAGGGCACGGCCTGGATCAGCTTCCCGGCGCAGTGGTTGATGGTCTATGCGGACGATTACCTTCTGGAGGTGCAGCCATGAACAAGGTGCAGAACAACAAGGCCTGGTGGCTGGTCCTGCCGGTGTTTCTGCTGGTGGCGTTCAGTGCGGTGATCCCGATGATGACCGTGGTCAACTACTCGGTGCAGGACATCTTCGACCAGTCCAGTCGCTATTTCGTCGGTGCCGACTGGTACAAACAGGTGCTGCTTGATCCGCGCCTGCACGACTCGCTGCTGCGGCAATTCATCTATTCCGCCTGCGTGCTGCTGATCGAAATCCCGCTGGGCATCGCCATCGCCCTGACCATGCCGACCAAGGGCCGCTGGTCATCGCTGGTGCTGATCATTCTGGCGATTCCGCTCCTGATCCCGTGGAACGTGGTCGGCACCATCTGGCAGATTTTCGGTCGTGCGGACATCGGTCTGCTCGGTGCCAGCCTCAAGGCCATGGGCATCAACTACAACTATGCGGCGAACACCATGGACGCCTGGGTCACGGTGCTGGTGATGGACGTCTGGCACTGGACGTCGCTGGTGGCGCTGTTGTGCTTTTCCGGTTTGCGGGCCATTCCGGACGTCTACTACCAGGCGGCGCGGATTGATCGGGCCTCGGCCTGGGCAGTTTTCCGACACATCCAGTTGCCCAAGCTCAAGAGCGTGCTGTTGATCGCCGTGATGCTGCGGTTCATGGACAGTTTCATGATCTACACCGAGCCCTTCGTCCTCACGGGCGGTGGTCCGGGGAATGCCACGACCTTCCTGAGTCAGACGTTGACCCAGATGGCCGTAGGGCAATTCGACCTCGGCCCGGCGGCGGCTTTCTCGCTGGTGTACTTCCTGATCATCCTGTTGGTGTCCTGGCTGTTCTACACCGCCATGACTCACTCTGACGCCAACCGCTGAGGTCTGCCATGAGTAAAAGAAAGCTCATTCCACTGCTGATCTACATCCTGTTCCTGCTGGTGCCGATCTACTGGCTGCTGAACATGTCCTTCAAGAGCAACACTGAAATCCTCGGCGGTCTGACGCTGTTTCCCCAGGATTTCACCTTCGCCAACTACAAGGTGATCTTCACCGATCCGAGTTGGTACAACGGCTACCTCAACTCGCTGTACTACGTGAGCCTGAACACGATCATTTCCCTGAGCGTGGCGTTGCCAGCGGCTTACGCGTTCTCGCGCTACCGCTTTCTCGGTGACAAGCACCTGTTTTTCTGGCTGCTGACCAACCGCATGGCGCCGCCGGCGGTGTTCCTGTTGCCGTTCTTCCAGCTGTATTCCTCGATTGGTCTGTTCGACACGCACATCGCCGTGGCGCTGGCTCATTGCCTGTTCAACGTGCCGTTGGCGGTCTGGATTCTGGAAGGCTTCATGTCCGGCGTTCCGAAAGAAATCGACGAGACCGCCTACATTGACGGCTACAGTTTCCCCAAGTTCTTCGTGAAGATTTTCGTCCCGCTGATTGGTTCCGGGATCGGCGTCACGGCGTTCTTCTGCTTTATGTTTTCCTGGGTCGAACTGCTGCTGGCGCGAACGCTGACATCGGTGAATGCCAAACCGATCGCGGCGGTGATGACCCGCACGGTCTCGGCGTCGGGCATCGACTGGGGCGTGCTGGCAGCGGCGGGGGTGTTGACCATTCTGCCGGGCATGCTGGTGATCTGGTTTGTTCGCAACCACGTGGCCAAGGGCTTTGCCCTGGGCCGGGTCTGAGGAGCTGATGATGGAATGGATGAGCTGGACGGTCCCCACTGCGGCGTTCTTCATTGTCATTGGCCTGATTCTGACGGGCATGACGACCTGGGAATTACGTTCGCCGAGTGTCCCTCGGCGTGGTTTCTTGCCGATTGCCACCACCCGTGGCGATCGGCTGTTTATCGGTCTTCTCGGCAGCGCCTACCTGCATTTGCTGGTAATCGGCGTCACCGACTGGAGCATCTGGGTTGCGTTCGCGTTGTCCCTGGTGTGGCTGTTGGCTGTGATGCGTTGGGGCTAGTCGAAATCGATCGGCAATGTTGCTCCGAAAACCAAACAGGAGGTCTCTATGTTCGACAAAAACAATAAGCTGCGACATAGCATTTCATTGGCAGCCATGCTGGCACTCAGCGGTCTGAGCGCTTCGGCCTGGGCCGATGCCTACGAAGACGCCGCGAAGAAATGGATTGGCAGCGAGTTCAAGCCGTCCACCCTTACGCCAGAGCAGCAGCTCGAAGAGCTGAAGTGGTTCATCAAGGCCGCCGAGCCGTTTCGCGGGATGAGCATCAAGGTGGTTTCGGAAACCATCGCGACCCACGAATATGAATCCAAAACCCTGGCCAAGGCCTTCACCGAAATCACCGGGATCAAGCTGACCCACGACTTACTGCAAGAAGGCGACGTGGTGGAAAAGCTGCAAACCCAGATGCAGTCGGACAAAAACATCTATGACGGTTGGGTCAACGACTCGGACCTGATCGGTACGCACTTTCGCTACGGCAAGACCGAATCGATCACCGACCTGATGGCCAATGAAGGCAAGAACTTCACCTCGCCGACCCTGGACCTCAAGGACTTTATCGGCATTTCGTTCACCACTGCACCGGACGGCAAGATCTATCAATTGCCTGACCAACAGTTCGCCAACCTGTACTGGTTTCGCGCCGACTGGTTCGAGCGGGCGGATTTGAAAGCGAAATTCAAAGAAAAATACGGTTATGAACTGGGCGTTCCGGTGAACTGGTCGGCCTATGAAGACATCGCCAAGTTCTTCAGTGAAGACGTCAAGGAAATCGACGGCAAGCGCGTCTACGGGCACATGGACTACGGCAAGAAAGACCCGTCCCTCGGCTGGCGCTTCACCGATGCCTGGTTCTCCATGGCCGGTGCCGGCGACAAAGGCATTCCCAATGGCTTGCCGGTGGACGAGTGGGGCATCCGCGTCGAGGATTGCCACCCGGTCGGTTCCAGCGTGACCCGTGGTGGCGACACCAACGGCCCGGCGGCGGTCTACGCGACGCAGAAATACGTCGACTGGCTCAAGGCCTACGCGCCACCGGAAGCGGCGGGCATGACCTTCTCCGAATCCGGCCCGGTGCCGTCCCAAGGCAACATCGCCCAACAGATCTTCTGGTACACCGCGTTCACCGCCGACATGACCAAACCGGGCCTGCCGGTGATGAACGCCGATGGCACGCCGAAATGGCGCATGGCGCCATCGCCACGCGGGCCGTACTGGGAAGAGGGCATGAAGCTCGGTTATCAGGACGTGGGTTCGTGGACGTTCATGAAGTCCACGCCTGAGAAGCAGAAACTGGCGGCCTGGCTTTATGCGCAATTCGTCACGTCGAAAACCGTGTCGCTGAAGAAAACCATTATCGGCCTGACGCCGATTCGCGAGTCGGACATCAACTCGCAAGCCATGACCGACCTGGCACCGAAACTCGGCGGTCTGGTCGAGTTCTATCGCAGCCCGGCCCGCGTGCAATGGACCCCGACCGGGACCAACGTGCCGGACTATCCACGTCTGGCTCAACTGTGGTGGAGCCACATCGCGGAAGCGGCCAGCGGCGAGAAGACTCCGCAACAGGCGCTGGATGGCCTGGCCAAGGATCAGGACGCGATCATGGCGCGTCTGGAACGCTCGAAGGCTCAAGCCACCTGCGCACCGAAAATGAACCCGGAGCGCGATGCTCAATACTGGTTCGATCAGCCGGGTGCACCGAAGCCGAAACTGGCGAACGAGAAGCCCAAGGGTGAAACCGTGAGTTATGCCGAACTGCTGAAATCGTGGGAGGCGGCGCGTAAATAAATAGCTCGATCGTGTGAAGCAGAACGGCACCGAGAGGTGCCGTTTTCTTTAGCGTCTGATCCATTGCCATCGCGAGCAGGCTCACGCCCACAATGAGCTGCGGTGTTCACAGCCTGTGTGACCGGCTCAGCGCTCCACCCCGTCAACCGCAGGAAATCCCAACCGAAACACCGTCATCGCACCCGGCAAGCTCTTCACCTCGGCCACACCCTGATGAAGGCTCATGATCGACCGCACTATCGCCAACCCCAGCCCGGTGCTGCCCTGTGAACGCGAGCGGCTGCTATCGACTCGGTAGAACCGATCAAACAGGTGCGGCAGATGCTGTGCCTCAATCCCCGCGCCCGGGTTGCTGACCAGCAACGAAACCTGGGTCGCGCCGCGCTCAATCAGCAGCGTCACGGTTTTCCCGACCGGGCAGTGGCGTAGCGCGTTGGACAGCAAATTCGAGATCGCCCGTTGAATCATCAACCGGTCACCCATCACCCGCGCACGGCCGACCACGTTCAAATGGATCTGCTTGTCCTGCGCCGACAGGAAGAACATCTCGGCGACTTTCCAGGCTTCTTCTTCCAGGGCAACCGACTCGAACGGCACGAGTGCCGACGGGTGACTGACCTGTGCCAGAAACAGCATGTCCGAGACGATCCGCGCCACGCGCTCCAGTTCTTCAGTGCAGCACACCAGTACATCCTTGTACTCATCCACGCTGCGTTCGCGAGACAACGTCACCTGCGCCTTGCCCATCAAATTGTTGATCGGCGTGCGCAGCTCATGCGCCAGATCATCGGAGAACTGTGACAGCTGCTGCACACCGGTATCGAGGCGATGCAGCATGAAGTTGATGCCCTGCGCCAACTCACTCAGCTCCTGGGGCATATTCACCACCGACAGCCGATGATCCAGATCCTGAGTCGAGACCATCGCCGCCACTTTGCGAAACTCGCGCATCGGCGCCAGACCACGCTGCACCGCACCCCAGGCACTCAGTCCGATAAAGATCAGCAGCAACGGCAAGGCAATCAGGGTCGAGCGCAGGTAGGCGCTGAGCAAGGCCTCATTGTGGGCGTTGTCCATCGACAACAGCACCGGGACACGGGTGCCGTCCTTGAGGCTGATCAGCCTGGACGCCGTGAGGAATTTCGCCCCCTCGGCGTCAGTGCTGGTGGCGTAGGCCAACTCGTCGCTGACGGCCCGCACCACCTTCAATTCAAGTCGTGGATCGGCCATGCCAGTGCCGGATTTGAGCAGTTGCGTGCGCAGGTTGCCGCGGTCGTAAATCGTTAGCGTGAGGTTGTCATGGCCCATGACCTGATCGAGCAGAATGTGCGGTTTCGCACTGATTTCGCCGGTGTCGGTGTACAGCGACAGGCTGTGTTCGACCTGCTCCATCTTCTTCTCCAGACTGTCCCTGGATAACGCGTTCAGCTCATGGGTCAGTGCGAAATACGCCAGGATCGCCAGGGACACCACCAGCAGCGCGCCGAGAATACTGACCGTCAGCCCCAGCCGCATCGACAGGCTGGCCGGCTTCATTCCCGCGACTCCAGCACGTAACCGACACCGCGCAGGGTGTGGATCAACTTGTTGTCGAACGGGTCATCGATCTTTGCCCGCAAACGCCTGATCGACACTTCGACCACGTTGGTGTCGCAGTCGAAGTTCATGTCCCACACCAGCGAAATGATCTGCGTGCGTGTCAGCACCTCGCCGGACTGGCGCATCAACAGATGCAGCAGGGCGAACTCCTTGGTGGTCAGGTCGATGCGTTGCTTGCCACGAAACGCACGATGACGGCAGGGGTCGAGTTCCAGATCGGCGACTTTCAGTACCTGTGGCAGCGGGATGTTCTCGCTGCGGCGCATCAGGGTGCGCACTCGTGCGAGAAGTTCGGGAAACTCGAACGGCTTGACCAGATAATCATCCGCACCCAGATCGAGGCCACGAATCTTGTCCGCCAGACGCCCGCGCGCCGTGAGCATCATCACCCGGGTGGAGTGAGTGCGGCGCAGTTGTTCCAGTACGTACCAGCCGTCCAGTTTCGGCAGATTCACGTCGAGAATAATCAGGTCATAGGCCTGCTGTTGCGCCAGATGCAATCCATCCGCGCCGGTGGCCGCGTGGTCAACGATATAACCACTTTCGGTCAAACCCTGATGCAAGTATTCGGCAGTTTTAAGCTCGTCCTCGACGACAAGGATTCGCATGATCTATCACCACTTTTATTTAAGGGATATTTAATTAAGTTGAGCGGGAAGTTGTTGTTTTGGTAAAGGGTCCGAATGAGTTTCGATCACTGAATGGCGGATACGGTAAAGGCTGTAGTGGCTACAGGGTCAACGTCCGAGGCCTTTAAATCGGCGGTCTGCGACAGCCTGTCGCAGCAAGAATGCGTCAATAGCCATGTATTGCATCCAGCAAGTGCTGTTCGGCAGATAAGTGCCGAGTATTTGTTTCCATACATTGCGACAAAGCCCTGGTGCACTTCGCATCCTAGAACAAAACAACTTCAGCCAACCGTGGATAACGGATTTGTAATGCTCCTGTCACCTTGTCGATAAGTTCAAAACCCTACCGTGGCGGCATCAAAGATTCTTGAATAAAGGAAGACTTCCAATTGCCCGGTTTAACACACCTGACGGCGCGGTCACGCCTGAAAAAAACAGCCAGCGGCATTCTGTTGTTGGCCAGTACAAGCCTTGCGGGGGCATCGACCCTGACCCTGGATCAGGCCCTGCAAACAGCCTTTGCCGGCAACCCGGATCTGGCCGCGGCCCAATGGGAAATTGGCATCGCCGAGGGTGAGCGCAAACAGGCCGGACTGATCCCCAATCCCGAATTGTCGTGGGAAGCCGAGGACACCCGCCGCGATTCGCGCACCACCACCGTGATGCTCAGCCAGCCGATTGAGCTGGGTGGCAAGCGCGGTGCGCGGATCGATGTCGCCAGCCGCGCCCAGGACGCCGCCGGGATCGAACTGGAGCGCAAACGCAATGCCTTGCGCGCCGATGTGATTCAGGCGTTCAACCGTGCGCAAACCGCGCAGCAAAGACTGCAACTGTCCCGCCAGTCGCTGCAACTGGCCGAGGATGGCTTGCGCGTGGCCAATGGGCGAATCGAGGCGGGCAAGTCGTCGCCGGTCGAAGGCACGCGGGCGCATGTGCAACGCTCGGAAGTACGCCTGGAACTGAGCCGCGCCGAGCGCGATCAGACCAACGCTTATCAACAACTGGCGCAGGTCATGGGCGCACCGTTGCCGACCTCGGCCACCGTACAGACCGCCACGCAAAACCTGCCGACAGTGCCGCCGCCGACCCGTTTGCTTGAGCGTCTCGACGAGACCGCCGAGCTGCGCCTGGCCAAGCTCCAGATCAGCCAGCGCGAAGCGTCGCTGGGGCTGGAAAAGTCCCTGCGCATCCCCGACCTGACCGTGAGCATCGGCAGCCAATACAGCGAAACCGAGCGTGAGCGGGTCAACGTCGTCGGCCTGTCGATGCCGATTCCCCTGTTCAACCGCAATCAGGGCAACGTGCTGGCGGCGGCACGCCGCACCGATCAGGCGCGGGATCTGCGCAACGCCACCGAACTGCGCTTGCGCACCGAAATCCAGACCACCCTTGAGCAGTGGCAGACCGCCAACGGCGAAGTCCAGGCGTTCAATCAGACCATTCTGCCCGCCGCACAAAATGCGGTTGAGAGCGCCACGCGCGGCTTCGAAATGGGCAAGTTCGGTTTTCTCGACGTGCTCGATGCCCAGCGCACTCTGATCAGCGCCCGCAGCCAATACATCCAGGCCGTCAGCGAGGCGACAGACGCTCGCGTGCGCATCGAACGGATCTTCGGCGACCTCGTCGTCAACCCTTGAATTTCACACTTTTGATCACTGCGCGACGGTACGGCGCAGAGGAGTTTCCATGGATAAAAAACTGATGGGTGTCGTGGTGGCGACGTTGGTGCTGGGCATGGGTATCGGTTCGATGTGGGCGGGCAAGGCACCGCTTGAGGCCCACGCCGATGAAGCGGCCGAACACGCGGATCACGCTGAAGAAAACGCGGCAGCCGAGGGCGAGCATGGCGAAGAAGGGCGCATCAAGTTGAGTGCCGAACAGATTGCGGCGGCGGGTATTGAACTGGCCGAAGCGCGGGCGCAGAGCATCAGTTCCGGCCTGTCGTTCCCGGGCGAAGTGCGCTTTGACGAGGATCGCACCGCCCACGTTGTGCCGCGGGTTCCCGGGGTGGTCGAGTCGGTGGCGGTCAACCTCGGGCAGCCGGTGAAAAAGGGCCAGTTGCTGGCGGTGATCGCCAGTCAGCAGATTTCCGATCAGCGTAGCGAACAGGCGGCCGCGCAACGTCGTTTAGCCTTGGCCCGCACCACCTATGAGCGCGAGAAAAAGCTATGGGAAGACAAGATCTCCGCCGAGCAGGACGTGTTGCAGGCAAAACAGGCGTTGGAAGAAGCCGAAATCGCCGTGAACAACGCCCGACAGAAAATCAGCGTGCTCAGCGGGAGCGTGGTCGCCACCGGCGGCAATCGCTATGAACTGCGCGCGCCGTTCGACGGGATGGTGGTGGAAAAACACCTGGCACCGGGTGAGGTGGTCGATGAAACCACGGCGGCCTTCACGCTCTCGGATCTGTCGCGGGTCTGGGTGACGTTCGGCGTTTCGCCCAAGGATCTGAACAAGGTGCAAGTGGGCAAAGCCGTCACCGTCAGCGCGCCGGAACTCAACGCCGAGGTCACTGGCACGGTGGCCTATGTTGGCAGCCTGCTCGGCGAACAGACCCGCACGGCCACCGTACGTGTGACCCTGGAGAATCCGCAGGGCTCGTGGCGTCCGGGGTTGTTCGTCACGGCGCGTGTAGCGACCGACAGCCGTCAGGCCAGGGTCACCGTGCCCGAAGCCGCTATCCAGACCGTCGAGGACAAACCCACGGTGTTCTTGCGCACCGACGATGGCTTCAAGGCGCAGGCGGTGGAGTTGGGCAGCCGCGCGGCCGGTTTGGTGGAAGTCACTCAAGGGCTGGACGCCGGTGTGCAAGTCGCCAGCGCCGGCAGCTTCGTTCTCAAATCGGAACTGGGCAAAGCCTCGGCCGAGCACAGTCATTAAAAAGCGCGCTGAAGACGCCCATTAATCCGTGGAAGGTTCTCATGTTCGAACGCCTGATCCAGTTTGCCATCGAGCAGCGCATTATCGTGCTGCTCGCCGTTCTGCTCATGGCCGGCCTCGGGATCGCCAGTTATCAAAAACTGCCGATCGACGCCGTGCCCGACATCACCAATGTCCAGGTGCAAATCAACACCGGCGCCGCCGGGTTCTCGCCGCTGGAAACCGAGCAGCGCATCACCTTCCCGATTGAAACCGCCATGGCCGGTCTGCCGGCGCTGGAACAGACCCGTTCGCTGTCGCGTTCGGGGCTGTCGCAAGTCACGGTGATTTTCAAGGACGGTACCGACCTGTTCTTCGCCCGGCAATTGGTCAACGAGCGGTTGCAGATCGCCAAGGAGCAATTGCCCGAGGGCACCGAAGCGGTGATGGGGCCGATTTCCACCGGCCTCGGCGAAATTTTCCTGTGGACCGTGGAAGCCAGAGACGGTGCGCTCAAGGATGACGGTAGCGCCTACACACCGACGGATCTGCGGGTGATTCAGGACTGGATCATCAAGCCGCAACTGCGCAACGTCCCTGGTGTGGCCGAGATCAACACCATCGGCGGCTTTGCCAAGGAATACCAGATCGCTCCCGATCTGAAACGGCTGGCGGCGTACAAGCTGACCCTCACCGACCTGATCACGGCGCTTGAGCGTAATAACGCCAACGTCGGCGCCGGGTACATCGAGCGCAGCGGTGAGCAGTTGCTGATTCGTGCGCCGGGACAAGTGGCGAGCACCGAGGACATCGCCAATATCGTCATGGCCAACGTCGATGGCACGCCGATTCGGGTGAAGAACGTCGCCACCGTGGACATCGGCCGCGAGCTGCGCAGCGGCGCGGCCACGGAGAACGGCCGTGAAGTGGTGCTCGGCACCGTGTTCATGCTGATCGGCGAAAACAGCCGCACCGTGTCCCAGGCCGTCGCCAGCAAGCTGGAACAGATCAACCGATCGCTGCCCAAAGGCGTGATCGCGGTGCCGGTGTACGACCGCACGCACCTCGTGGACAAAGCCATCGCTACCGTGAAAAAGAACCTGATTGAAGGTGCGATTCTGGTGATCGCAATTCTGTTCCTGTTCCTGGGCAACATCCGTGCGGCATTGATTACCGCGATGGTGATTCCGCTGTCGATGCTGTTCACTTTCACCGGCATGTTCAGCAACAAGGTCAGCGCCAACCTGATGAGCCTGGGGGCCCTCGACTTCGGCATCATCGTCGACGGCGCGGTGGTGATTGTCGAAAACACCCTGCGACGGCTGGCCCATGCGCAGCAGCATCACGGACGATTGCTGACCCGTTCCGAGCGCTTCCATGAAGTGTTTGCGGCGGCCAAAGAGGCGCGGAGACCGCTGATATTCGGTCAGTTGATCATCATGGTCGTGTACCTGCCGATCTTCGCCTTGAGCGGCGTCGAAGGGAAAATGTTCCACCCGATGGCGTTCACGGTGGTGATCGCGTTGCTCGGCGCCATGCTGCTGTCGGTGACCTTTGTGCCGGCGGCGATTGCGTTGTTTGTCACGGGCAAGGTCAAGGAAGAAGAGGGCATCGTGATGCGCGGTGCGCGCCGGGTGTATGCGCCGGCGCTGGCGTGGGTGATGAACCATCGCGCCGTGGCGGTGGGCGCAGCGCTGGGTGTGATCGTGCTCAGCGGCGTGCTGACCAGCCGCATGGGCAGCGAGTTTGTGCCGAGCCTCAGCGAAGGTGATTTCGCCCTGCAAGCCTTGCGTGTGCCGGGCACCAGCCTCACGCAATCGGTGGACATGCAGCAGCGTCTGGAGACGTTGATCCTCAACAAAGTGCCGGAAGTCGAGCGGGTGTTCGCCCGCACCGGCACCGCGGAAATCGCCTCCGACCCGATGCCGCCGAACATCTCCGACAGCTACGTGATGCTCAAGCCAAAAGAGCAATGGCCGGACCCGGGCAAGTCTCGCGAAACCCTGATGGCGCAACTGCAAAAGGCCGCCGCGACGTTGCCGGGCAGCAACTATGAACTGTCGCAGCCGATCCAGTTGCGCTTCAACGAACTGATCTCCGGTGTGCGCAGCGACGTCGCGGTCAAAGTGTTCGGCGATGACATGGACGTGCTCAATGCCACGGCAGCGAAGATTGCCGCCGCGATGCAGAAGGTCAACGGTGCGTCCGAGGTCAAGGTCGAACAAACCACCGGGCTGCCGGTGCTGACCATCAACATCGACCGCGACAAGGCAGCGCGTTACGGGCTCAACATCGGCGATGTGCAGGACACCATTGCCGTCGCGGTGGGTGGGCGTCAGGCCGGCACGCTGTATGAGGGCGACCGACGGTTCGACATGGTGGTGCGATTGTCCGATGCCATGCGCAAGGACATCGACGGTTTGTCGGCGCTGTTGATTCCGGTGCCGGCACCGCTCAATGCCGCGGCCGATCAGATTGGTTTTATTGCCTTGAAGGAAGTCGCCAGCCTTGATCTGGTGCTGGGACCCAATCAGGTCAGCCGTGAGAACGGCAAGCGCCTGGTGATCGTCAGCGCCAACGTGCGCGGGCGCGATATCGGTTCGTTCGTCGCAGAGGCGGGCGAGGTGATCGAGCGAGAGGTGCAGGTGCCCGCGGGTTACTGGACAAGTTGGGGCGGGCAGTTCGAGCAACTGCAATCGGCGGCCAAGCGCCTGCGGATCGTGGTGCCGGTGGCGTTGCTGCTGGTGTTCGGGTTGCTGTTCATGATGTTCAACAACCTCAAGGATGGCTTGCTGGTGTTCACCGGGATTCCGTTTGCGTTGACCGGCGGGGTCATGGCGCTGTGGTTGCGGGATATTCCGTTGTCGATCTCGGCGGGGGTGGGCTTCATCGCGCTGTCGGGGGTCGCAGTGCTCAACGGGCTGGTGATGATCGCGTTCATCCGCAACCTGCGGGAGGAGGGGCGTTCACTGTCTGATGCGATCAACGTTGGAGCGCTGACACGTTTGCGCCCGGTGTTGATGACGGCGCTGGTGGCGTCCCTGGGCTTTATTCCGATGGCCCTGGCGACCGGTACTGGCGCGGAAGTGCAGCGACCGCTCGCAACCGTAGTGATCGGTGGAATCCTGTCCTCCACCATCCTGACGTTGCTGATATTGCCGGTGTTGTATCAGCTCGCCCATCGCCGCGATGAGGACACGATTCCCACCCAGCCGTGAACACAAACCTGTGGCGAGGGAGCTTGCTCCCGCTGGACTGCGCAGCAGGCCCCGCTTTTCAGATGAAGAGCGGGGGCCGCTTCGCGCCCCAGCGGGAGCAAGCTCCCTCGCCACAGTTCTTTCTCAGGCCTGACCTGCCTACCCCACATAACGGATATGTAATTTGTGCGCCACCGTCACGAAAGGTTCGGATTGTTACCTTGATTCCGTCAGCTACCAAACGAGGAATCAAACATGAAATTTGCACACATCAGTACCTTTGCAGCAGCGTTGGCGATGTCTTCCCTGACTTTGGCCGAAGGCGGCGGTGATCGAACGTTCCAACGAATGATGACTGCCAATGACCGCTCCGTAGAGCTGTTCGTCGCCAAGGAAAAAGCGCGCGACCCGGTCGTCGTCAATGAAAAGAAAGACGACAACACCAACGACTTGTAAGCGCATCGCACTTGAACAGGCCTGTCATCGAGTCCCGATGCCGGGCTTTTTTTTGAGCCAGGATTGGAAGGGAGTGGATATGAAAGTACTTCAGTTGATGACGTTCGCCGGCATGCTGGCGATGTCCCTGAATGTGTTTGCCGAGGGGGGAGGTGACCGGACGTTCGAACGGGCGCTGAGTGCTAACACCAAAGCCATGGAGCAGTACGCGGCCAACCAGGGAAAACCGGCGCCGCAGGTCAAGGACTACGAATACGGAATGAAGCTGGACGTGGCTAAAGTGGTAAGCGTTGTGCGTCCGCAAGTGGCTTGCGCTGTGGTGCCTGCCGCCATGACCTATGAAGACTCGAAAGGCCAACTCAACACCATCAGATACACCGTGGCGGGGGATTGCCGCAATCGTGGCAGCTGACACCGCCCTGATGGCCAGGGCCGGATTCCCTGCAGGCGCTGCCGAACCTTCGGCAACGTCTGCAGGTTTTACTCAGGCGAAAAAAGGCGCCCCGAAGGACGCCAAAGATTCACCTCTTACCAAAGGAGCAAGGAGCTTCTAAAGGTGAATGTGTATCAGCCGCTTGATCAGAGAATCGCCAACGGGTACTCGACAATCACCCGCACTTCATTCAGATCCGATTCAAATGCCGTGGCGCGCGTCGTGGCCTGGCGCAAACGCAGCGACAGGTCTTTCATCGAACCACTCTGCACCACGTATTTGACTTCGACATCACGTTCCCAGCGCTTCTGGTCGGTCAGTGGATTGCCGTCAGCATCGCGGCGCATGTACACGGCGTTGGCGTTGGTGTAATCGGCGTCGGTGCCTCGGGCGTAACGAGTCATGAACGAGAGCCCCGGTACGCCGTAAGTGGTCATGTCGAGGTCGTAGCGCGCCATCCACGAACGTTCCTTGGGCGAGTTGAAGTCGTTGTACTGGATGGAGTTGTCGAGGAAGATCGAGTCGGATTGACGCAGGTAATCGAAGTCGTCGTTGCCGTTGTTGCGCTGGTGTGAAAGCGCAACGGAGTGCGCGCCGAGTTTCACGCCCACTCGGCCGCTCCAGATGTTGTTGTCGAATTTGCCGAGCAGTTGTTTGCCTTCGTCGACCGCCTTGTAATAGTTCAGGCCGCCAAACAGCGACAGGTCATCCGATAGCGGATAGGTCCAGGCAGTGCCGGCGTAGTACTGATTCCAGGCATCCTTGAGGCGGCTGGAGTACAGGCTGAAGCTGAGGTTCTTGTTCAGTGCATAGTCGCCGCCACCGTAAGCGATCCATGGCGAATTGACCGGGCCGGCATAAAACGTGGCGAAGTTCTCGCGCATATCGCTGGACACGGGTTGGCTCATCGCATGCAGCCGACCGCCCTGAACCGACAGACCCTCGAGGCTGGTGTTGACCGCCGTCACACCGCGAAAGCTCTCCGGCAGCAATCGCGAGTCACCTGCCGCCACCACCGGGTTGGCCGGGAACACGTCACCGACCTTGACCACCGTATCGAAGGCTCGCACTTTGGCGGCTCCACCGACCTTGGTGTACTCGTCCCGCGCCTCGCCATCACTGTTGACTGGCAGCACATCAAACGAACTACGGCCACCGTTGCGCCCGTCACCGGTGTCGAGCTTCAAGCCGATCATCGCAAACGCATCGACACCGACGCCGACAGTGCCTTGGGTAAACCCGGATTCGAACTTGCTGATCACTGCATGGGCCCAGGTTTCTGAATAACCATTGCCAGTGGGGCTGGACTGGCCATTGCGGTGATCACGGTTGAAGTAGAAATTACGGTTGAGCACCGTCAGGCTGCTGCCCTCGATAAACCCTTCGGCTTTATCATCCGCCATTACCATGGACGGTCCGGAGCCGAGCACCACCGCTAAAGCGGCCATCGACATTTTTGTATTGTTAACCATCAATCACTCCTTGGGTTCGGCAGACGGGAACGTGCTTCGGCGTGGGTTTTATTGTTCGGCGGAGAAGGCCCGCCGGCATGGTCGCCGGGTGACATCGTTGCAAGCTGCGGATAACGCCAAGGTGATGGGGGAATTACAATTTCGTTATGTGGCTGGAGTAACAGCTCTGAGCATTCAGGTCAGGGCTGCGAGCTGTTCGATCGTCTGCGGAAAGCGTTCAACCAGACGTATCAGGGTCGTGGCTTGGGCATTGGGTATTGCCCGTCCCTGTTCCCAGTTCTCAAGGGTTCGGGTGTTGGTGCGCAGATACATGGCGAACACTGGCCGGGAGAGGTTGAGCTGTTGGCGGATGGCAACCACTTCCTCGGCCGTGATGGGCATCAGTTTCGGCAGCTGGACCTTGTGGGTGCGCAGAGTGATCTTGCCTTGGCGCTCTTCGGCCAGCGCTTCGAGGCCATCCACAAACGCAAAAACGGCACCCGAAGGTGCCGTTTCTGTTTTCTACCGAGTGTCGCTATGCGATCAGCCCGCCAGACCCGCCTGCTGAACCAGGGTCAGCAATGGCTGCGGGTAGACGCCGAGGAAGAATGCCACCAGAGCGATGGCCAGCAGCATCACGCCGCCTGCACGTTGTTCCCAGTGCAGTTGCGCATCGTGGCGACGCAGGTTCGGTTCGATCAGGTACAAGGTGACCATGACGCGCAGGTAGTAGAAGACGCCGATGGCGCTGCCCAGTACCAGGGAACCGACCAGCCACCATTGGTGCGACTCGACACCGGTGGCGATGATGTAGAACTTGCCGATGAAGCCCGCGGTGAGCGGGATACCGGCCAGGGACAGCATCATCACGGTCATGACGGCGGTCAGGTACGGACGGCGCCAGAACAGGCCGCGGTACTCGTACAGGGCGTCGGCGTCACGGCCGTTGTACGGCGAGGACATCAGCGTGATCACGCCGAACGCGCCGAGGCTGGTGATGACGTAGGTGACCAGGTACACGCCGATGGCTTCCACGGCCAGACCCTTGCTTGCCACCAGGGCAATCAGCAGGTAACCGAAGTGAGCGATGGACGAGTAACCCAGCAGACGCTTGAGGTTGCTCTGGGTCAGTGCCAGCAGGTTACCGAACAGGATCGACGCAATGGCGATGATGGTCAGCACGTCGCTCAGCACACCGCTGCTTGCCGCCGGGGAGATCTGGAACAGACGCACCATCACCGCGAACACAGCCACTTTGGACGCGGTCGCCAGGAACGCCGCCACCGGTGCAGGAGCACCTTCGTAGACGTCCGGGGTCCAAAGGTGGAACGGAACCAGCGACAGTTTGAACGCCAGACCGATCAGCATCATGCCCAGGCCCAGTTGTGCCAGCGAGCTTGGCAGGCCGGTGGCCGCGAGGGCCTGGCCGATACCGACGAAGCTCAGGCTGCCGGAGTCGGCGTAGAGCAGGGCCATACCGAACAACAGGAACGCCGAACCGGCCGCCGACAGCACCATGTACTTGATACCGGCTTCCAGCGAGCGCTTGTTGAAGAAGGCATACGCCACCAGACCGTAGACCGGCACCGAAAGCAGTTCCAGGCCGATGAACAACCCGGCCAGGTGCTGCGCGCTGACCAGGACCAGGCCACCGGCGGCGGCCATCAGGATCAGCAGGTAAAGTTCTTCACGGTTGCCCGGGTAACCCGAACCGCCATCGCCAAGGTAGGCGTGGGCGAGGGTTACACAGGCGAGGGTGGCGACCAGGATCAGCGCCATGTACAGGCAAGCGAAGGTGTCGATCTGCAGCAACGGAGTCACGGCCAGGGGCGCGACTTTCAGGGCTGGCAGGATCGACAGCAACGCCAGGTTCAGACCCGCCACGGAGATCAGGAAGGTCTGTGAGTGGTTGCGGCGCCAGGCGATTGCCAGCATCACCACGATGATCGTGGCGCTGGTGATCAACAACGGCGCAAGCGCAATAAAGTGTTGAGTCGTGAATTCCATAGCGCTCTTACCGGGCCGAAGCGAGTTGAGTGAAGGCGGTGCCGAGCCATTGCTGCACGCCATGCATCGTCGCAGCAGAGGTATCGAGGAACGGTTGCGGGTACACGCCGATGTAAATCAGCAGTGCCGCCAGACCGACCACCATGATCAGTTCGCGACCATCCATGCCATGCAGCACCGCGTCCGATTTGGACGGGCCGAAGTAGGCACGGTGGATCATGATCAGCGAGTAGACCGAACCGAACACCAGACCGGACGTCGCGATGATCGTGATCCATGGTGCGGCCGGGAATGTGCCGATCAGGATCAGGAACTCACCCACAAAGTTACCGGTACCCGGCAAGCCCAGGGACGCGGCGGCAAAGAACAGGCTGATGGCCGGCAGGTAAGCGATCTTCGACCACAGGCCACCCATTTCACGCATGTCGCGGGTGTGGGTGCGTTCGTACAACTGACCGCTGAGGATAAAGAGTGCCGCGGCCGACAGACCGTGCGCCAGCATCTGCATCACCGCGCCCTGCAGCGCCAGTTGGCTGCCGGAGTAGATGCCGATCAACACGAAGCCCATGTGGGAAACGGAGGAGTAGGCGATCAGACGCTTGATGTCGGTTTGGGCGAAGGCCAGGAACGCACCGTAGAAGATCCCGATCAGACCCAGGGTCATGGCAATCGGCGCGAACTCGGCCGAGGCATTCGGGAACAGCGGCAGGGCGAAACGCAGCAAACCGTAAGCCGCCGTCTTCAACAAGATACCGGCCAGGTCGACCGAACCCGCGGTTGGTGCCTGGGCGTGAGCGTCAGGCAGCCAGGAGTGGAACGGCACCACCGGCAGCTTCACCGCGAAGGCGATGAAGAAGCCGAGCATCAGGATGTACTCGGTGGTGAGCGACATCTTGGTTTTCAGCAGGTCGGCATAGTTGAACGTGATCACGCCGGTGCTGTTGAAGTTGACCAACACCAGACCCAGGATCGCCACCAACATGATCAGGCCGGACGCCTGAGTGAAGATGAAGAACTTGGTCGCCGCGTAGATTCGGGTTTTCTTGCCGTCCGAAGAACTGTGACCCCAGAGCGCGATGAGGAAGTACATCGGCACCAGCATCATTTCCCAGAAGAAGAAGAACATGAACAGGTCGAGGGCGAGGAACACGCCGACGACACCGCCCAGGATCCACATCAGGTTCAAGTGGAAGAAGCCAACGTGACGCTGGATCTCTTTCCACGAGCAGAGTACCGAGAGGATACCCAGCAGACCGGTCAGCAGGATCATCAGCAGCGACAGGCCGTCGAGCGCCAGGTGCACGCTGATGCCGAAGCGCTCGATCCAGATGTGCTTGAACTCAAGCGCCCAGGTCGGATCGGCGCCAGGCGCCGGAGCAAATGAATAATTACCGTGGGCCCACAGCCAGAGGCCGAGCGCGAGTTCCAGGGTCATGGTCAACAGCGCAATCCAGCGGGGGAGGGTAGCGCCGAAGCGCTCACCCATCCAGCACAGCAGGCCGCCGATGAAGGGGATCAGGATTAGCCAAGGCAGAATCATGACGGGCTCAATTCCTTTCGCAAGTTCGCAAGGTTCATATTCAGACCGCTACCAGCACGATGGCGCCGATGACCAGCACGGAGCCGGCTGCCATCGATGCCGCGTACCAACGCAGTTGACCGGTTTCGGTACGGCTCAGGGCTGTGTGACCGCCTTTGGCCATACGCGGGATCAGACCGATGGTCTGGTCGAGCGGGTCTTTGCGCAGTGCGTGGCTGATCGCAAGGTATGGCTTGACGAACAGTTTGTCGTAGATCCAGTCGAAGCCCCAGGCAGCGAACCACCAGGCCGAAAGGAAGCGGCCGATGCCGCTGTTGGCGATTGCAGTGACGAAACGACGCTTGCCGAGGAACAGCAGCGCGGCCAGCAGGATACCGGCCAGGGCGATGGCGCCCGAGGCGATTTCCAGGCTGTGCTTGGCTTCGCCGCCGGCATGGCCGACGCTTTCCGGCAGCACGCCGTGCAGCGGTGGAACGATCATGGCGCCGACGAAGGTCGACAGCACGATCAGCACCGACAGCGGCAACCAGTGAGCGATGCCGTGACCGGCGTGCGCTTCGGTCTTCGCTTCACCGTGGAACGCGATGAAGATCAGGCGGAAGGTGTACAGCGAAGTCATGAACGCGCCGACCAGACCTGCGTAGAGCAGACCGTGGTTGCCGCTGGCAAACGCTTCCCAGAGGATTTCGTCCTTGGAGTAGAAGCCTGCGGTCACCAGTGGCAGGGCGGACAGTGCCGCGCCGCCGACGATGAAGCTGGCGTAGGCCAGCGGCAGTTTCTTCCACAGGCCGCCCATCTTGAAGATGTTCTGCTCATGGTGGCAGGCAACGATCACCGCACCGGACGCAAGGAACAACAGTGCCTTGAAGAAGGCGTGGGTCATCAGGTGGAAAATCGCGCCATCCCATGCGCCAACGCCCAGCGCCAGGAACATGTAGCCGATCTGGCTCATGGTCGAGTAGGCGAGGATACGTTTGATGTCGGTCTGGACCAGTGCGGCAAAACCGGCGAGTACCAGGGTCACGCCGCCGACGATGCCAACGAGCTGCAGGATGTCCGGCGCCAACGCAAACAGGCCGTGGGTACGGGCAATCAGGTAGACGCCCGCGGTCACCATCGTTGCGGCGTGGATCAGTGCCGAAACAGGGGTAGGACCGGCCATTGCGTCCGCCAGCCAGGTTTGCAGTGGCAGTTGCGCGGATTTACCGACAGCGCCGCCCAGCAGCATCAGGGTGGCCATGACCATCCAGAAGTCGCCGGCCTGGAATTTCTGCGGTGCCAGCACCAGCAGTTCCTGGATGTTCAGCGTGCCCAACTGTTGGAACAGGATGAACAGGCCGATCGCCATGAACACGTCGCCGATACGGGTCACGATGAAGGCTTTGAGTGCCGCGTTACCGTTGTTGCGGTTGCTGTAGTAGAAACCGATCAACAGGTACGAGCACAGGCCCACGCCTTCCCAACCGAAGTACAGGAACAACAGGTTATCGCCCAGGACCAGGAACAGCATGCTGGCGATAAACAGGTTGGTGTAGGCGAAGAAGCGCGAGTAACCGGCTTCACCGCGCATGTACCAGGACGCGAACAGGTGGATCAGGAAGCCGACACCGACGACCACGCCGAGCATGGTCACGGACAGGCCATCCAGGTACAGCGCGAAGTTCGGCGTGAAGCCTTCCACCGCCATCCACTGCCACAACACTTGCGTGTAGTGACCGCCTTCAGGCGGGGCGACGTTGAATTGCCAGATCACGTAGGCCGTGACAATGGCAGACAAGCCGATGGAACCGACGCCAATCAGCGCCGACAGGTTTTCCGAGAAGCGGCCGCGTGAGAACGACAGCAGCAGGAAACCTATGAGAGGGAATACGAAAGTCAGATAGAGAAGATTCATCCGCGCATCTCGCTGGCAGCGTCGATATCGAGAGTGTGGAAGCGGCGATACAGCTGCAACAGAATCGCCAGGCCAATACTGGCCTCGGCGGCTGCCAGGCTGATCACCAGGATGAACATGATCTGTCCATCCGGCTGACCCCAGCGGCTACCGGCGACGATGAAGGCCAAGGCGGAGGCATTCATCATGATCTCCAGGCTCATCAGCACGAAGAGAATGTTGCGCCGGACCATCAGGCCGACCAGACCGAGGCAGAACAAGATGCCGGCGACCGCCAGACCATGCTCCAAAGGGATAGCAGGCATCGTCATTGCTCCTTGGCTTCGTTGCGGCCCAAGTGGAACGCCGTGACGGCTGCGGCAAGCAGCAGCATCGAGGCGAGTTCGACCACCAGCAGATAAGGACCGAACAGGCTGATGCCCACGGCCTTGGCGTCTACGGTGGTGTGGCCGATGGCCTGGCCGCTGGCGTCGCTGAACAGTACGTACAACAGTTCAACCAGCAGCAGGGTGCCGAGGGCGACCGGTCCGAGCCAGATGCCGGGCTTGAGCCAGACGCGCTCTTGCTGAACCGAGGCCGGGCCCAGGTTCAGCATCATCACCACGAACACGAACAGCACCATGATGGCGCCAGCGTAGGCGATCACTTCCAGCACACCGGCAAACGGTGCGCCGAGGGCGAAGAACGTCATGGCCACGGCGATCAGCGAAATGATCAGGTAGAGCAGGGCGTGCACAGGGTTAGTGTTGGTGATCACGCGAAGCGTGGACACCACAGCGATACCCGATGCGAAATAGAAAGCGAATTCCATCTTTCTTCCTTAAGGCAGCAAGCTCTTCACGTTGATCGGCTGGGCTTCATTCTGCGCGGAGCCTTTAGGCTTCCCGGCAATCGCCATACCTGCAACACGATAGAAGTTGTAATCAGGGTTTTTGCCGGGGCCGGAGATCAGCAGATCTTCTTTCTCGTAAACCAGGTCCTGACGTTTGAACTCGGCCATCTCGAAATCCGGTGTCAGCTGGATCGCGGTGGTCGGGCAGGCTTCCTCGCAGAGGCCGCAGAAAATGCAGCGCGAGAAGTTGATGCGGAAGAAGTCCGGGTACCAGCGACCGTCTTCGGTTTCAGCTTTCTGCAGCGAGATGCAGCCAACCGGGCACGCCACGGCGCACAGGTTGCAGGCGACACAACGCTCTTCGCCATCAGGGTCGCGGGTCAGGACGATACGGCCACGAAAGCGCGGCGGCAGGTACACGGCTTCTTCCGGGTACTGCAGCGTGTCGCGCTTGCGGAAGGCATGGCCGAAGATCATCACCAGGCTGCGAAGCTGGGTGAAGAAGCCATGCACGATGTCAAATATGTACTTCATGATTCTCTATCCTCACTGAGCCGCGACGGCGGGCGTGTTGAGCAACACGATCGCAGCGGTCACCAGCATGTTGACGAGGGTCAGCGGCAGGCAGAACTTCCAGCTGAAATCCATCACTTGGTCATACCGTGGGCGCGGGATCGAGGCGCGCAGCAGGATGAAGAACATGATGAAGAACGCGGTTTTGAGCGCGAACCAGATGAACGGGATCTGCGGCAGAATGCCGAACGGACCGTGCCAGCCACCGAAGAACAAGGTCACCAGCAGCGCCGAAATCAACACGATGCCGATGTACTCGCCGACGAAGAACATGCCCCATTTCATGCCGGCATATTCAATGTGGTAACCGTCGGCCAGTTCCTGCTCCGCTTCCGGCTGGTCGAACGGGTGACGGTGAGTCACGGCGACGCCGGCGATGAAGAAGGTCAGGAAACCGAAGATCTGCGGAATCACGAACCACAGGTTCTGCGCCTGGTACTCAACGATGTCGCGCATGTTGAACGAGCCGACCTGGATCACGATGCCCATCAGCGACAGGCCCATGAACACTTCGTACGACACGGTCTGTGCCGAGGCCCGCAAGCTGCCCAGCAGGGCGAACTTGTTGTTACTGGACCAGCCGGCGAACAGCACCGCGTAGACCGACAGACCGGCCATGGCGAAGAAGAACAGGATGCCGATGTTGATGTCCGCCACACCCCAGGTCGGGGTGATCGGGATGATCGCGAAGGCAATCAGCAAGGCGCTCATGGCCACGACCGGTGCCAGGGTGAAGATCACCTTGTCGGCGAACGGTGGCGTCCAGTCTTCCTTGAAGAACATCTTGATCATGTCGGCTGCAATCTGGAATGCGCCGAACGGGCCGACGCGGTTCGGACCGTAACGGTCCTGCCAGAGGGCGAGCAGACGACGCTCGACCCAGCTCAGCAGCGCGCCGCACACCACCACGGCGAGCAGAATCACGATGGCCTTGAGGACCGCGATGATCACGTCAATCACTTCAGGCGTGAACCAGGTCATTGAGCTGCCTCCTGCAGACCGTCAACGGTTTTGCCAAAGATCGCTGGCGGAATGCCGGCGATACCGGCCGGCAGTGCGACCAGACCGGCACCCAGCTCTTCGTTGATGCGCAGCGGCAGACGCAAGGTCTGGCCAGCCACGTTCAAGCTGAGCAGGGCGCCGTCATTGACACCCAGGCGATCGGCTTCGGATTTGGCCAGCGACACATAAGCGGCCGGGATGCGTTCCTGAACCGGCGCGGCTTTGGAAGAGGTCTCTTCGCTGCCGAACAGGTGGAAGAACGGCACAACCTGCCAGGTGCCCGGCGCCGGGTTGAATGCACGTGGAACAGCCGCGAACCAGTTCAGCGAATCACCGGTGCTTTCGATCAGGCGGGTGCCTGGGTCGCCAGCGCGGATGTGACCACCGACTTCGTCCTGGAACTTGTTCCAGGCTTGCGGCGAGTTCCAGCCCGGAGACCAGGCGAATGGCACTTGCTGACGCGGTTCGACCGAGCCCGAGTAACCTTCCATGGAGAAGGAGAACGCGGTGTCGATGTCCTGGGAAGTACGCGGTTCGTGCACGCTGATGTCGGCGCGCATGGCGGTACGGCCGGAGTAACGCAGCGGTTCGCGAGCCAGTTTCAGGCCTTTGATACGGAACGCGGCGGACGGCGCAGCGTCGACGATGCCCGCCAGTTGCGGTGTGCTGGCGGCGACGGCGGCGGTGACGTGGTCCAGTTGGGTCCAGTCGATCGGCTGGTTCAACAGGGTGGCGCGCAGGGCATGCAGCCAGCGCCAGCCTTCGTGAACCAGGATGCTCGCGTCGAGGTAAGTCGGGTCGAACACCTGGAAGAAGCGCTGGGCGCGACCTTCCTGGCTGACCAACGTACCGTCGCCTTCAGCGAAGCTGGCAGCCGGCAGAACCAGATGCGCGCGATCGCTGGTGGCGGTTTTCTGATGGTCTGCAACGATCACCACTTTCGCGGCGGTCAGGGCAGCATCAACCTTGGCTTTGTCGGTGCGGGTGTACAGATCGTTTTCCAGCACGACGACGGCGTCGGCCTTGCCGTCGATCACCGCTTGCAGCGCTGCATCGACCGAGTCACCACCGAGCATGGCCAGGCCGAGGCTGTTGGCCTCTGGCACGATCAGGCTGATGGAGCCGTTCTTCTCGCGCAGCTTCAAGGCTTTGGCGATGTTGGCGGCGGCTTCGATCAGGGCTTTGGAGCCCAGGGAAGTGCCGGCAATGATCAGCGGGCGCTTGGCCGCGAGCAGGGCGTCGGCGATGCGCTTGGCCAGTTCGAGGGCTTCAGCATCGAGGCCTTCAACCGCCGGGGCGCTGGCGTCGAGGGCGTGAGCCACGGCGAAACCGATGCGCGCCAGGTCGTCTGGAGCGGCGTGAACGCATTCTTCAGCGATGTCGTCGAGCTTGGTTTCAGCCAGGCTGGCGATGAACAGCGGGTTCAGCGCGTGCTGACCGATGTTCTTCACTGCCGCGTCGAGCCAAGGCTGAACGCGCATGGCATCGGCCATGTCTTCGGCTTTGCCTTTGACCGATTGACGCAGGGACAGGGCCATACGTGCAGCGGTCTGGGTCAGGTCTTCGCCGAGGACGAAAATCGCATCGTGATCTTCGATGTCGCGCATGTTCGGGATCGGCAGCGGGCTGTCTTTCAACACCTGCATGACCAGGCGAATGCGTTCCAGCTCGGCGGCTTCGATACCGGAGTAGAAGTGCTCGGCGCCGACCAGTTCGCGCAACGCGTAGTTGCTTTCGAGGCTGGCACGTGGCGAACCGATACCGACAATGTTGCGACCACGCAGCAGGTCGGCGGCTTTATCCAGCGCTTCGTCCAGGCCCAGCTTGGCGCCGTTGGCCAGCAATGGCTGACGCGGGCGGTCTTCGCGGTTGACGTAGCCATAGCCGAAACGGCCACGGTCGCACAGGAAGTACTGGTTGACCGAACCGTTGAAGCGGTTTTCGATACGACGCAGTTCACCGTAGCGCTCGCCCGGGGAGATGTTGCAACCGCTGGAGCAGCCATGGCAGATGCTCGGCGAGAACTGCATGTCCCACTTGCGGTTGTAGCGCTCGGAGTGAGTCTTGTCGGTGAACACACCGGTCGGGCAGACCTCGGTGAGGTTGCCGGAGAACTCGCTTTCCAGGGTGCCGTCTTCAACGCGACCGAAGTACACGTTGTCGTGGGCGCCGAACACACCGAGGTCGGTGCCGCCGGCGTAATCCTTATAGAAGCGCACGCAGCGGTAGCAGGCGATGCAGCGGTTCATCTCGTGGGAAATGAACGGGCCCAGTTGCTGGTTCTGGTGAGTGCGCTTGGTGAAGCGATAACGGCGCTCGTTGTGGCCGGTCATCACGGTCATGTCTTGCAGGTGGCAGTGACCGCCTTCTTCACAGACCGGGCAGTCGTGAGGGTGGTTGGTCATCAGCCATTCGACGACGCTGGCGCGAAACACTTTCGCTTCTTCGTCGTCGATGGAGATCCAGCTGCCGTCGGTGGCGGGGGTCATGCAGGACATGACGATCCGACCACGCTTGTCGTTCTCGTCGGTGTACTGCTTGACCGCGCACTGGCGGCAAGCGCCAACGCTGCCTAGGGCTGGGTGCCAGCAGAAATAAGGGATATCGAGGCCTAGCGACAGACATGCCTGTAACAGGTTGTCTGCCCCATCGACTTCGAGCTCTTTGCCGTCTACGTGGATAGTGGCCATGGTTCAAAGTTCTTCGTTGGCCCGGTGTCAGCGGGCGTGGCTAATGGAATCTTGTTATTCGCGTGAATCAACACAGCCGTTTACGGCGTCATCACACGACAAAGCGAAGGGCACGGACCCTTCGCTTTTTTAAGCGTTTACGCGCCGACTACGATCGGCCTTGCCAGAGGCGGGACGACGGCGCTGGTGGGCGCGATGCCGGCTTCGAACTCGTGGCGGAAGTATTTGATTGCGCTGCCCAACGGCTCCACGGCGCCCGGTGCGTGAGCACAGAAGGTCTTGCCTGGGCCGAGGAAACCGACCAGACCCAGCAGGGTCTCGATATCGCCGGCTTGCCCTTCACCGTTTTCGATGGCGCGCAGAAGCTTGACGCTCCACGGCAAACCGTCACGGCACGGGGTGCAGAAACCGCACGACTCACGGGAGAAGAACTCTTCCATGTTGCGCAGCAGGGACACCATGTTGACGCTGTCGTCCACCGCCATGGCCAGGCCGGTACCCATACGGGTGCCCACTTTGGCGATGCCGCCGGCGTACATTTGTGCGTCCAGGTGTTCCGGCAACAGGAAACCGGTACCGGCGCCGCCTGGCTGCCAGCACTTGAGCTTGAAGCCATCGCGCATGCCGCCGGCGTAGTCTTCGAACAACTCGCGACCGGTGACGCCGAACGGCAATTCCCACAGGCCCGGGTTCTTGACCTTGCCGGAGAAGCCCATGAGCTTGGTGCCCATGTCTTCGCTGCCTTCGCGGGCCAACGATTTGTACCAGTCCACGCCGTCGGCAATGATCGCCGGCACGTTGCACAGGGTTTCAACGTTGTTCACGCAAGTTGGCTTGCCCCACACGCCAACGGCCGCAGGGAAGGGCGGCTTGGAGCGCGGGTTGGCGCGACGGCCTTCCAGGGAGTTGATCAGTGCGGTTTCTTCACCGCAGATGTAACGCCCGGCGCCGGTGTGGACGAACAGCTCGAAATCGAAGCCGCTGCCCAGGATGTTCTTGCCCAGCAGACCGGCTGCCTTGGCTTCTTCCACGGCACGGTTGAGGTGCTTGGCGGCGGTGGTGTATTCGCCACGCAGGAAAATGTAGCCACGGTAGGTTTTCAGCGCGCGAGCACTGATCAGCATGCCTTCGATCAGCAGATGGGGCAGTTGCTCCATCAGCATGCGGTCTTTCCAGGTGTTCGGTTCCATCTCGTCCGCGTTGCACAGCAGGTAGCGGATGTTGATGGATTCGTCTTTGGGCATCAGGCCCCACTTCACGCCCGTGGGGAAGCCTGCACCGCCGCGACCTTTAAGGCCGGCGTCTTTCACGGTCTGGACGATGTCGTCCTGAGCCATGTCAGCGAACGCTTTGCGCGCTGCTGCGTAACCGTTCTTGGCCTGGTACTCGTCGAGCCAGACAGCTTCGCCGTCGTCGCGCAGACGCCAGGTCAGCGGGTGAGTCTCGGCCGAACGCTTGATGCGGTTGGCTGGACCGAAGGAAGTCAGGGTCATACGTAGCCCTCGAGCAATTTGGCAACGCCGGCAGGCTGCACATCGCCGAAAGTGTCGTCGTCGATCATCAACGCCGGCGCCTTGTCACAGTTGCCGAGGCAGCAGACCGGCAGCAGGGTGAAACGACCGTCGGCGGTGGTCTGACCCAGGCCGATACCCAGATTGCTCTGGATTTCGCTGACCACCGATTCATGGCCGCCGATGTAGCAGACCATGCTGTCGCAGACGCGAATGATGTGACGGCCGACCGGCTGACGGAAGATCTGGCTATAGAACGTCGCCACGCCTTCAACGTCGCTCGCCGGGATGCCGAGGATCTCGCCGATGGCGTAGAGCGCGCCGTCAGGCACCCAGCCACGTTCCTTCTGGACGATCTTCAGGGCTTCGATCGACGCCGCGCGCGGGTCTTCGTAGTGATGCAGCTCGTGCTCGATGGCCGAGCGCTCGGTTTCACTCAAGGTGAAACGGTCTGTCTGGATAAGCGTGCTGTTCATGCTTAGCGGTCCACGTCGGCCATAACGAAATCGATACTACCCAGGTACGCGATCAAGTCCGCGACCATGCTGCCTTTGATCACCGAAGGGATCTGCTGCAGGTGCGGGAAGCTTGGGGTGCGAATCCGGGTGCGGTAGCTCATGGTGCCGCCATCGCTCGTCAGGTAATAACTGTTGATGCCCTTGGTCGCTTCGATCATCTGGAAGGATTCGTTGGCCGGCATGACCGGGCCCCACGAAACTTGCAGGAAGTGCGTGATCAGGGTCTCGATGTGCTGCAGCGTGCGTTCTTTCGGTGGCGGCGTGGTCAGCGGGTGATCCGCCTTGTACGGGCCTTCCGGCATGTTGCGCATGCACTGCTCGATGATCTTGATGCTCTGGCGCATTTCTTCGACGCGCACGATGCAACGATCGTAGGCATCGCCATTGACGGCCAGCGGCACTTCGAATTCGAAGTTCTCGTAACCGGAGTACGGGCGCGCTTTGCGCAGGTCGAAGTCGCAACCGGTCGAACGCAAGCCTGCACCAGTGACGCCCCATTCGAAGGCTTCTTTGGTGTTGTAGGCGGCGACACCGATGGTCCGGCCTTTGAGGATGCTGTTGTCCAGCGCGGCTTTCTGGTATTCGTCCAGGCGCTTTGGCATCCACTCGACGAAGTCTTTCACCAGTTTTTCCCAGCCGCGTGGCAGGTCGTGAGCGACGCCGCCGATGCGGTACCAGGCCGGGTGCAGACGGAAACCGGTAATGGCTTCGATCACCGTGTACGCCTTCTGACGGTCGGTGAACGTGAAGAACACCGGGGTCATGGCGCCGACGTCCTGGATGTAAGTCCCCAGGAACAGCAGGTGGCTGGTGATCCGGAAGAACTCGGCCATCATGATGCGGATGACGTCGACCTTCTCGGGCACCTTGATGCCGGCCAGCTTCTCGACCGAGAGCACGTACGGCAGGTTGTTCATCACGCCGCCGAGGTAGTCGATACGGTCGGTGTACGGAATGAAACTGTGCCAGGACTGACGCTCGGCCATCTTCTCGGCACCACGGTGGTGGTAACCGACGTCCGGCACGCAGTCGACGATCTCTTCACCGTCCAGCTGCAAGATGATGCGGAACGCACCGTGCGCAGAAGGGTGGTTAGGACCGAGGTTGAGGAACATGTAGTCCTCGTTCGCCCCGGAACGCTTCATGCCCCAGTCTTCAGGCTTGAAGCGCGCGGCTTCTTCCTCAAGCTGTTGCTTGGCCAGGGTCAGGCTGAACGGATCGAACTCGGTGGCACGGGCCGGGAAGTCCTTGCGCAGCGGGTGACCTTCCCAGGTCGGCGGCATCATGATGCGGGTCAGGTGCGGGTGACCGGCAAAGTTGATGCCGTACATGTCCCACACTTCACGCTCGTACCAGTTGGCGTTCGGCCAGATGCCGGTCACGGTCGGCACGCTAAGGTCGCTCTCGGACAAGGCGACCTTGATCATGACGTCACTATTACGTTCGATCGACATCAAGTGATAGAACACTGTGAAGTCGGCGCCGCTTGGCAGCCCTTGACGCTTGGTGCGCAGACGCTCGTCCACGCCGTGCAGGTCATAGAGCATGACGTACGGCTTGGGCAGGTTACGCAGGAAGGTCAGGACTTCGACGAGTTTGGCACGGGCAACCCAAAGCACCGGCATGCCGGTGCGGGTAGGCTGGGCGGTGAACGCCTCGGGGCCAAAACGGTTGTTCAGTTCGACGACCACATCCTGGTCGTCTGCCTTATAAGGCGGGATGTACAGAGCACTGCCTGTAGTCATGGTTATTTATCGCTTTCGGTCAACGTAAAGAATGAAGCCAGTTTCTCGTTCTATTAAAGAAGCAGAGCTGGATCAGACTTCGTCGGGGCTGCGCAGGTTGGTGACTGCGATTCGCTGTTCGCGGCGCTGTTCCTTTTGCGAAGGCATCTCGGCGCGGTACACGCCTTGATCACCGACGACCCAGGAAAGCGGACGACGCTCCTGTCCAATCGACTCTTGCAAGAGCATCAAGCCTTGCAAAAAAGCTTCAGGGCGGGGCGGGCAGCCAGGCACGTAGACGTCCACGGGCAGGAACTTGTCCACCCCTTGAACGACGGAGTAGATGTCGTACATGCCACCGGAGTTGGCGCACGAACCCATGGAGATAACCCATTTAGGTTCGAGCATTTGCTCGTAGAGACGCTGAATGATCGGCGCCATCTTGATGAAGCAGGTACCAGCGATAACCATGAAATCCGCCTGACGCGGCGATGCCCGGATAACCTCGGCGCCAAAGCGCGCGATGTCGTGGGGCGCCGTGAAGGCGGTGGTCATTTCCACGTAGCAGCACGAAAGACCGAAGTTATACGGCCACAGGGAGTTCTTGCGCCCCCAGTTGACTGTGCCGTTAAGCACGTCTTCGAGCTTGCCCATGAAGATGTTTTTGTGGACTTGATCTTCTAACGGATCGGAAACGGTTTCCCGTTCGCCAATCGGATACTGCTCGTTAGGAGCATCGGGGTCGATCCTGGTGAGATTGTATTGCATTGCCAAAGCCTCATTGTTTCAGCTTCGCCTGCCGCTTGCGACGAGCTTCCGGAGCCCAGTCAAGGGCGCCCACTCGGAACAGGTAGACAAGACCTGCCAACAGAATTGCTATGAAAACGAGAGCTTCGACGAATCCGGTCCAGCCGCTTTCGCGGACGGACACAGACCAGGCAAAGAGAAAGAGGGCTTCGATATCGAAGATCACGAAGAGCATCGCGACCAGATAGAATTTGGCTGAGAGCCGCAAGCGGGCGCCACCTGTAGGTAGCATGCCTGACTCGAACGGTTCGTTTTTGCTGCGGCCCCAGGCTTTTGACCCGAGGAGGCTGGAGACGCCGAGCATGAAGGCGCAGAGGCCGACAACGCCCAGAAGGAAAATGGCAAAGCCCCAGTTGTGGGCCATGAGTCCTGTCGCTTCGGGCATGCTGGAAATCCTTAACAGAGAGCAAAGGTCTCTGAGCTTGAAAAAGAAACAACGCAGTGACGATATGTCGCAGCAATCAATCCCGCTGATTTTATGGCACAACACCGTGCAAGTAAAATTCCTATAGCGAAATTATTTACAGGAATAAGGACATAGCGCACCTCCAAAGCCATGCAGCCCATGCGTTGCGGGCATTAGCCGGGTTTTCATCAATATTGTTTTGTAGGGAATGTAACGAACATAGTTGTCGCCAAATGACAATCATTATTGTTTGCGATGGTTTTTAAACTGGTTATCCTGGTTGGGGCGGGGAAGTTGTCTTATATGCGCGTTACTACAAGTAGCGGGCGGGGTTGTTTTACCCTGCTTTCCTGATCTTGAAACTGCTCTGAATCAAGGTTTCTGGCTGCACGCGTTCCCCCGTAGGAGCGAGGCTTGCCCGCGAAGAATACGCCGCGGTGCTCCAGACTTACCGCGTCATCGTTCTTCGCGGGCAAGCCTCGCTCCTACGGGGGGGGGGGCGGTGGCGTTGCAAAAAATGCAGGCAAAAAAACGCCCCGAACCAGTCGGGGCGTCAGATGTGCGACGTTGCGGTTAGCTTTCTATTCGGTCCGCAACGGCCGTTTGCTCAGGCGAATCGGATCAGTGGAACTGTTCTTCTTCGGTCGAACCGGTCAGAGCGGTTACCGAAGACGTGCCACCTTGAATCACGGTGGTCATGTCGTCGAAGTAGCCGGTGCCCACTTCCTGCTGGTGAGCCACGAAGGTGTAGCCCTTCGAAGCGTCAGCGAACTCTTGCTCTTGCAGTTTCACGTAGGCAGTCATGTCGTTGCGGGCGTAGTCGTGCGCCAGGTTGAACATGCTGTGCCACATGTTGTGAATGCCGGCCAGGGTGATGAACTGGTGCTTGTAACCCATGGCGGACAGTTCGCGCTGGAACTTGGCGATGGTCGCGTCGTCCAGGTTTTTCTTCCAGTTGAAGGAAGGCGAGCAGTTGTACGACAGCAGTTGGTCCGGGTATTCCTTTTTGATCGCTTCAGCGAAACGACGCGCTTCGTCCAGGTCCGGCTTGGCGGTTTCGCACCAGATCAGGTCGGCATACGGAGCGTAAGCCAGGCCGCGAGCGATTGCCTGGTCCAGGCCGGCGCGTACTTTGTAGAAGCCTTCCTGAGTACGTTCGCCAGTCACGAACGGCTGGTCGTATGGGTCGCAATCGGAAGTCAGCAGGTCAGCCGCGTTAGCGTCGGTACGAGCCAAAATGATGGTCGGTGTGCCAGCAACGTCAGCTGCCAGACGAGCAGCGGTCAGCTTCTGTACAGCTTCCTGGGTAGGAACCAGTACCTTGCCGCCCATGTGGCCGCATTTTTTCACGGAAGCCAGTTGGTCTTCGAAGTGAACGCCGGCGGCGCCTGCTTCGATCATGCTCTTCATCAGCTCGTAAGCGTTCAGAACGCCGCCGAAACCGGCTTCAGCGTCAGCCACGATCGGTGCGAAGTAGTCGATGTAACCTTCGTCGCCCGGGCCTTTGCCGGCTTTCCACTGGATCTGGTCGGCACGACGGAACGAGTTGTTGATGCGCTTGACCACGGTTGGAACCGAGTCCACCGGGTACAGCGACTGGTCCGGGTACATCGATTCGGCGGAGTTGTTGTCCGCAGCAACCTGCCAGCCCGACAGGTAGATTGCCTGGATACCGGCTTTGACTTGTTGTACAGCCTGGCCGCCGGTCAGAGCGCCCATGCAGTTGACGAAATCTTTATCAGGACGGAAGGATGGCTTGGCGCCCTGGGTGACCAGGTTCCACAGCTTCTCGGCGCCCAGTTTTGCAAAGGTGTGCTCAGGTTGAACCGAGCCACGCAGGCGGACGACGTCAGCAGCGGAGTAAGCGCGTGTCACGCCTTTCCAGCGTGGGTTTTCAGCCCAATCTTTTTCGAGGGCTGCAATTTGCTGTTCGCGTGTCAGTGCCATGGAGATAAACCTCGTCGCATAGGTCTGTGTGGAAAATTCCTGCTCCTGCCAAGTACGCGATTCAATTGGGGGCGTAAGAGGCTGCTCGCTGACCAGAAGCTTAGGTGGTCAAGTCGGATTCGGCGGGATTGGCGACGGGATGAACGATGGGCTCGAGGGGAAGTGAGCAGGTAAGGGCGAACTGGCGAGCGCATTCGGGCGTCGTGGGCCTTGGTACGAACTTCAGTGTGGAGCCGGGTTACCTAATTACGCTTCCGTCCCTCGGGACAACTTCGTTCCAGTCGGCAACCTCGTCAAACACACCTTGTGGGCGGTACAGACACGAAGCGGCTCGCGGGGTAGATGCGAGCAGCGCCTCGAAGGCCCTTGCCAGGGCCCCTGATTAGCGGGAGCGAGGCCATCATGCCTTTGCTTTTTTGTATCGTCAAACGTTTTGTAGTGCTTTTTTTCGAGCACTACATCTTTGGTCTAATACGACTAATCAGTCAGTTTTCGGTGGTTTAGTCCAAAGTATCGACTTTCACCCGCAACGTCATGTCATCCCGGCCCTGAGTCGAGTAGCTGCGGGTCTGGCCCTGTTTATCGGCTTGGGTCTGACGGTTCACACCGGCCAGGGTGATCCACTCGCCCAAGCGTCCCGTGACAGTTGTGTCGGTACTTTGCACATTCACTACATCTGGACGTTCCTGGCTCATGCGGTCACGGTTGGTACTGATCGCCAGGTGAACGATGTCGCCGGTAACGCTGGCGGTGACGTAGAAGCCCTGAGTGACGTTGCGGTACTCGGTCTGGCTGCGCAGATCACCATAGGAATCGGTCTGAGTGCTGGTGAGCGGGACGCTTTGGCCGACCTGAATCAGCGCCGGTGTGCCTTCACTGGCCTGAATCTGCTGGATGCCGCCATCACGGCTGTCGGTGCTGCGATTGATGATGCGCGTCTGGCTCGGTTTGGCGCCGTTGACCGAGTAGCCCTCGTCGCCCTGGAAGTTGTTTTCGTTGGTGTCGACCGTGATCAGCAGGCGCTTTGCAGCAACGTCGAGTTGTGCGACAAGGGCCTTAAGTTCGTCGATCTTGCGCTGTTCTGCGTTGACAATCAGTTGGTTGCCGTAAGCGCTGACCTGGCCGTCCTTGCCGATGAAATCCTGTGCCATGGGTAGCATATCGGCGCTGGTGTGGTAATTCAGGGGCACGATCTCGGTGGCTGCCATGACTGAAAAACTGCACGTCAGCAGCAGCGTGGTGAGCAGGGTGCGTAGGGACATATCCGTTATCTCCGACATCTTGAAGTGTTGATATTGCCAGTTTGTCGGCCCGGCGTGGGGCAAGTTGAATCGTAGACAGCAAAACGCCCCGGCATCGGTCGATGGCGAGGCGTTTTGTGGTGTTCTGGTGGGCTTTTGTGGCGAGGGAGCTTGCTCCCGCTGGGCTGCACGGCAGCCCTAAAAATCTTGGGAACGCTTCGCGCCCCAGCGGGAGCAAGCTCCCTCGCCACAGTAATCTCCCATCACAGGGAATTAAGCGGAGTGCCGCACCATGTCCACATGCGGAATCCCGGCTTCCAGGAACTCCTCACTGACCAGGCTGAAGCCCAGGCGCTCATAGAACGCCGTGGCCTGGACCTGTGCGCTCAGCATCTGCTGCTTCAGATCGCGCTTCTCGGCTTCACCGATCACCGCTTGCATCAGCGCATCGCCGACTTTCAAACCGCGCCAGTCTTTCAGCACCGAGACCCGGCCAATGTGCCCGTCGGGCAGCAGGCGGGCGGTGCCAATCGGAAAGTCGCCTTCGAAGGCCAGGAAATGCACCGCCGTTGCGTCATCCGCATCCCATTCCAATTCTGGCGGAACGGATTGCTCGGCAATGAACACCGTCTCACGAATGCGCCGGATCTCGGCGTTGTCCTTTTGCCAGTCTGCGACACGAACGTGAATTTTATTCATCGGCAAACCCCAGGCTTCCTTGCTTGATCAGTTCGCACAGCAAGCCGCGGCTGTCTTCGTCGGTCAGCCACTCGCCCAGATTGTCGGCGTGCAGGGAGTCGGCAGCGCAGATCATTTTCAGCAGCTCACGCAGCTTGCCTGGCAGATAACGGCTCTGGCCGCTGGCGAACAACAACAGGTCGTCATCGACTTCGGACCAGGCCAGGCGTGCGCTCGGGTTGCGGATCAGTATTGCGCCTTGCTCCAGGCTGGCAAGCAGGTCGTCTTCTTCGATCTCTTCCGGGCCTACCACGAGTTCCGGGTAGCGCGGCTCGGTCATGTACTGGCCAAACCAGGTCAGCAGCAGGCGCTCGTCGCTCATGTGCTCGGCCAGCAAGGCTTTCAGGCGATCAAGGGCGTCGTGCTGAATCTGGTGCGGATCGACCGCCGGCAGGGCGTCGGCATCGGTGTAGCGCTCTTCATCGGTCAGGAACTGGCTGAGGAAGTCAGTGAAGTGAGTCAGCACTTCAGAAGCGCTCGGGGCGCGGAAGCCGACCGAGTAGGTCATGCAGTCATCAATCGCAACACCGCAGTGGGCCAGGCGCGGCGGCAGGTAGAGCATGTCGCCAGGTTCCAGGACCCACTCATCGGTGGCTTCGAAATCAGCGAGGATGCGCAGGTCCGCGTGTTGCAGCAACTTGCTCTCGGAATCGCACATCTGGCCGATTTTCCAGTTGCGCTTGCCGTGACCCTGCAGCAGGAACACATCGTAGTTATCGAAGTGCGGACCGACGCTGCCACCCGGGGCGGCGAAGCTGATCATCACGTCGTCGACGCGCCAGCTCGGCAGGAAGCGGAAGTTTTCCAGCAGCTCAGAAACTTCCGGAACGAACTGGTCAACCGCTTGAACCAGCAGGGTCCAGTCACGTTCCGGCAGTTTGCTGAATTCGTCTTCGGCGAACGGACCGCGACGCAATTCCCAAGGGCGCTCGCCGTTTTCGATTACCAGGCGCGATTCAACTTCTTCTTCCAGCGCCAGGCCAGCCAGTTCGTCGGCGTCAATCGGGCTTTCGAATTCAGGAATCGCCTGACGGATCAGCAGGGGTTTTTTCTGCCAGTAGTCGCGCAGGAATTCGCGCGCCGTGATGCCGCCCAGAAGTTGAAGAGGAATGTCAGGATTCATGTGTAACCTATTGAAAAAATGCACTTTTCAGACGGGAATAAAAACGCCCGGCGCTGCCGGGCGTCTCAAACGGGTTAAACGGTCGATCAGATGCGTTTGGCTTGTGCCACGGCGTTACCGATGTAGTTCGCCGGGGTGAGCAATTTCAGCTCGGCCTTGGCAGCGGCTGGCATGTCCAGGCCGTCGATGAAAGTTTGCAGTGCTTCAGGGCTGATGCCCTTGCCACGCGTCAACTCTTTCAGCTTTTCATACGGGTTTTCGATGTTGTAGCGACGCATCACGGTCTGGATCGGCTCGGCCAGCACTTCCCAGCACGCGTCCAGGTCAGCTGCGATCTTCTGAGCGTTGAGCTCCAGTTTGCTGATGCCCTTGAGGCTGGCTTCGTACGCGATCACGCTGTGGGCGAAGCCGACACCGAGGTTGCGCAGCACGGTGGAGTCGGTCAGGTCACGCTGCCAGCGGGAGATCGGCAGCTTGCTCGCCAAATGCTGGAACAGCGCGTTGGCGATACCCAGGTTGCCTTCGGAGTTTTCGAAGTCGATCGGGTTGACCTTGTGCGGCATGGTCGACGAACCGATTTCGCCAGCGATGGTGCGCTGCTTGAAATAGCCCAGGGAAATGTAGCCCCAGATGTCGCGGTCGAAGTCGATCAGGATGGTGTTGAAGCGGGCGATCGCGTCGAACAGCTCGGCGATGTAGTCGTGCGGTTCGATCTGCGTGGTGTACGGGTTGAAGCCCAGGCCCAGCTCGTCTTCGATGAAGGCGCGGGCGTTCTCTTCCCAGTCGATCTCAGGGTAGGCCGACAGGTGAGCGTTGTAGTTGCCGACAGCGCCGTTGATCTTGCCCAGCAGCGGAACGGCAGCGACTTGAGCGATCTGACGCTCCAGACGGTAAACCACGTTTGCCAGCTCTTTGCCCAGGGTGGTCGGCGAGGCCGGTTGACCGTGGGTGCGCGACAGCATTGGCACGTCAGCGAAACGGATGGCCAGTTCGCGGATGGCTTGAGCGGTCTGGCGCATCAGCGGCAGCATCACATCATCACGACCTTCGCGCAGCATCAGGGCGTGGGACAGGTTGTTGATGTCCTCGCTGGTGCAGGCAAAGTGGATGAACTCGCTGACCTTGGCCAGTTCCGGCAGCTTGGCCGCCTGCTCCTTGAGCAGGTATTCGATGGCTTTGACGTCGTGGTTGGTGGTGCGCTCGATCTCTTTGACACGCTCGGCGTGCTCCAGAGCGAAGTTCTCCGCCAGGGTGTTCAGCACCGCGTTGGCTTCGGCGGAGAACGCCGGCACTTCGCTGATGCCTGGGTGAGCGGCCAGGCGCTGGAGCCAGCGCACTTCAACCAGAACGCGAGCACGGATCAGGCCGTACTCGCTGAAAATTGGGCGCAGGGCCTGGGTTTTGCCGGCGTAGCGGCCGTCAACAGGGGAAACCGCAGTGAGCGAAGAAAGCTGCATGGGGTGTTCTCGGACAGTCGGGCAACGAAATGGGGCGCGTATCATACATGAAAAAATCCGCCGGTCCGTTGCCAACTGACCGGCGTATTACGCGTTACAGATCTAAAGCGGTGTTGCGGGCGCGGTTCAGCTGCTGCGCATCAGCGGGTAAAGCTCTTTGAGCAACTTGCGACGGCTGATCACCAGCTGCCAGCGATGGCCGCCCAACTGCCGCCACAGGCGCGCCGAACGAATCCCGGCCAGCAACAGGGCGCGGATTTTCGAGGCGTTGCTCGGTTGCTGCAGGTTGCGCATGTCGCCGTGGACCTGAATCCGTTGGCGCAAGGTGCTCAGGGTGTCCTGGTACAGCGCACCGCAGGCCGCAATCACGTTTTCGTGGGCCGGGCCGAAGTGCTCGACCTGGGACTGAATCTGCGGCAAACGCTTGCCGATCACATCGAGCAAGTCGTCGCGCTTGGCCAGCTGACGCTCCAGGCCCAGCATGGCCAGGGCGTAACGCAGCGGTTCGCGCTGCAGGGTGCTCGGGTCGCGTTCCAGAGCGCCGATCAATGCGCGATAGCCTTCGCGCAGATTGAGGTCGTCGCCGCCGTACACTTCCAGGGTGTCCTTGGGGTCGCGGATCAGCAGGCTGCCGAGCATGCAGGTCAGGCCGGCTTCGGTGGTCTGGCCGGTCTTGGCAATCTTGTCGACGAGGACGGCGGCGAGAAACACGCCGCCCAGCGCCGTCAGTTGCTCCTGAGTGGGGTTCATGCCTTGCTGCTCCATGGCTCTGCGACTTCAATCACGCCGCCGCCGAGGCAGATTTCACCGTCGTAGAACACCACGGACTGGCCCGGGGTGACCGCGCGCTGTGGGTCATCGAAGGTGGCGCGATAGCCGGTGGCGGTTTTTTCCAGAGTGCAGGGCTGATCGCTTTGGCGATAACGAACCTTGGCGGTCAACTTGCGCGGCTCGGTCAGATCGATCGGGTTGACCCAATAGATGTCCGAGGCGAGCAGGGCGCGGGAGAACAGGTAAGGATGGTCATTGCCCTGGCCGACGATCAGCTCGTTGTGTTCCAGGTCCTTGATCAGCACGTACCATGGCTCGTCACCGGCGTCTTTCAAGCCGCCGATGCCCAGGCCCTGACGCTGGCCGATGGTGTGATACATCAAGCCGTGGTGACGGCCGATGACTTCACCTTCGGTGGTCTTGATCTCGCCCGGTTGGGCCGGCAGGTATTGCTTGAGGAAGTCGCTGAAGCGGCGTTCGCCGATAAAGCAGATCCCTGTGGAATCCTTTTTCTTCGCGGTGGCGAGTTCGTGTTTCTCGGCAATCGCGCGCACTTCGGGCTTTTCCAGTTCACCGACCGGGAACAGCGTCTTGGCGATCTGTTCGCCGCCGACGGCGTGCAGGAAATAACTCTGGTCCTTGTTCGGGTCCAGGCCCTTGAGCAGTTCGGTGCGCCCATCGATGTCGCGGCGGCGCACGTAGTGGCCGGTAGCGATCAGGTCGGCGCCGAGCACCATGGCGTAGTCGAGGAACGCCTTGAACTTGATCTCGCGGTTGCACAGGATGTCCGGGTTTGGCGTGCGACCGGCCTTGTACTCGGCCAGGAAGTGCTCGAACACGTTGTCCCAGTACTCGGCAGCGAAGTTGGCGGTGTGCAGCTTGATGCCAATCTTGTCGCACACGGCCTGGGCGTCCGCCAGGTCGTCCATGGCGGTGCAGTATTCCGTTCCATCGTCTTCTTCCCAGTTCTTCATGAACAGGCCTTCCACCTCATAACCCTGTTCGATCAGCAGGAGAGCGGAAACGGAAGAGTCCACGCCGCCGGACATGCCGACAATGACGCGCTTCTTTTGTGTGTCAGAAGGGGCTGGATCACGCATAGGGATTCAATGAGTGTCTTGAAAAAGGACGCGATTCTAACAGGCCGAAGCCCGCAAGGCTAAAGAGAAGGGCGGATCAGTTCGAGACTGTAGTGCTGGCCGTCCAGATAATCATCGATACAGCGGATGATCAGCTCACTGCGCCAGTTTGCGCGCTGTGCCAGCAATTCGTCACGCGTCAGCCATTTTGCGCCGACGATGCCGTCATCCAGTTGATAGTCGGGGTAATGTTTGAGCGGCTTTGCGGTGAAACAGACCCGCTGGTAGGTCACGCCGTTGCTGGGGGCGGTGTAGAGGTAAATGCCCACCACGCCGGTCGGTTCGACGTCCCAGCCGGTTTCTTCCAGGGTTTCGCGCACGGCGGCTTCGATCAGGGTTTCGTCCGGGTCCAGATGGCCGGCCGGCTGGTTGAGCACCGCTTGTCCGTGCTTGAGTTCTTCGACCATCAGAAAGCGACCATTGTCTTCGACGATGGTGGCGACGGTGATGTGGGGTAGCCAATCCATGAAGCTTCCTCGGTTTCTAATATTGGAATAAAGAACAGTGTGGGAGCGAGCCTGCTCGCGATGACGGTGGGTCGGTCGACATCAATGTTGAATGATATATCGCTATCGCGAGCAGGCTCGCTCCCACATTGGTGCGTATTTCATAGATGAAAAGTGTGGGGCACAAACAGAAACCCCGGCACTGGGCCGGGGCTTCTTTGCATCCTTACAACCTTAAACCAACGCAGCGATCGCGGCGTTGAAGGTGTTGCTTGGGCGCATGGCCTTGCTGATCAGCTCGGCATTAGCGTGGTAGTAACCGCCGATGTCCACTGGCTTGCCCTGAACGGCGTTGAGCTCGGCAACGATGGTTGCTTCGTTCTCGGCCAGGGTCTTGGCCAGTTCGCCGAACTGCGCTTGCAGTGCAGCGTCTTCGGTCTGGGCGGCCAGGGCCTGGGCCCAGTACAGCGCCAGGTAGAAGTGGCTGCCGCGGTTGTCGATATTGCCGACTTTGCGCGATGGCGACTTGTTGTTGTCCAGGAACTGGCCAGTGGCCTGATCCAGGGTCTTGGCCAGCACCAGCGCTTTCGGGTTGTTGTAAGTAACACCCAGATGCTCAAGGGAAGCGGCCAGGGCCAGGAACTCGCCCAGGGAATCCCAGCGCAGGAAGTTCTCTTCCAGCAGCTGTTGAACGTGCTTCGGTGCCGAACCGCCGGCGCCGGTTTCGAACAGACCGCCGCCATTCATCAGCGGAACGATCGACAGCATCTTGGCGCTGGTGCCCAGTTCCATGATCGGGAACAGGTCGGTCAGGTAGTCGCGCAGTACGTTGCCGGTCACCGAGATGGTGTCCTTGCCTTCGCGGGTGCGGCCCAGGGTGAAGGCCATCGCGTCGACTGGCGACATGATGCGGATGTCCAGGCCGGAGGTGTCGTGATCCTTCAGGTAGGCCTGAACTTTCTCGATCACTACACCGTCGTGGGCGCGCATCGGGTCCAGCCAGAAAATAGCCGGGGTTGCGCTTGCACGGGCACGGTTGACGGCCAGTTTGACCCAATCCTGGATCGGCGCGTCTTTGGTCTGGCACATGCGGAAGATGTCGCCGGCTTCAACCGACTGCTCCAGCAGAGTGCGGCCAGCGCCGTCGGAAACCCGAACCACGCCGTTGGCCTTGATCTGGAACGTCTTGTCGTGGGAGCCGTACTCTTCGGCTTTTTTCGCCATCAGGCCAACGTTTGGCACGCTGCCCATGGTGGTCGGATCGAAAGCGCCGTGCAGCTTGCAGTCTTCGATCACCGCCTGGTAGATGGTGGCGTAGCAGCGATCCGGGATCACCGCCTTGGTGTCGTGCAGCTGACCGTCAGTGCCCCACATTTTGCCGGAGTCACGGATCATCGCCGGCATCGAGGCGTCGACGATCACGTCGCTCGGCACGTGCAGGTTGGTGATGCCTTTGTCGGAGTTGACCATGGCCAACGACGGACGAACGGCGTAGACCGCCTGGATGTCCGCTTCGATCTGCGCTTGTTGCTCGGCCGGCAAGGCCTTGATGCGAGCGTACAGGTCGCCGATGCCGTTGTTCAGGTTGAAACCGATCTGTGCCAGCACGTCAGCGTGCTTGGCCAGTGCGTCTTTATAGAACTCGGCAACGATCTGGCCGAACATGATCGGGTCGGAGACCTTCATCATGGTGGCTTTCAAGTGAACCGACAGCAGCACGCCTTTTTGCTTGGCGTCTTCGATCTCGGCAGCGATGAAGCTGCGCAGAGCGTTTTTGCTCATGACCGCACAATCGAGGATCTCACCGGCTTGCACGGTGGTTTTTTCTTTCAGGACGGTGGTGGTGCCGTCTTGAGCGATCAGTTCGATTTTGACGGCATCAGCGGCGTCGATCAGGGCGGCTTTTTCGCTGCCGTAGAAATCACCGGTGCTCATGTGTGCGACATGGGACTTGGAGTCCGCAGCCCAGGCGCCCATTTTGTGCGGGTGCTTGCGTGCATAGTTCTTGACCGACAGCGGTGCACGACGATCAGAGTTGCCTTCGCGCAGAACCGGGTTCACGGCGCTGCCCTTGATCTTGTCGTAACGCGACTTGGCGAGCTTGTCGGCGTCGGTGGCCACGGTTTCCGGGTAGTCCGGCAGGGCGAAGCCCTGGGCTTGCAGCTCTTTGATTGCGGCTTGCAGTTGCGGAACCGAGGCGCTGATGTTCGGCAGCTTGATGATGTTGGCTTCAGGCGTAACGGCCAGATCGCCCAGTTCGGCGAGGTGGTCGGCTACGGCTTTGTCACCCAATTGCTCGGGGAAGCTGGCCAGGATGCGCCCTGCAAGAGAGATATCGCGGGTTTCCACGGCGATATCAGCCGAAGCGGTGAACGCTTCTACGATAGGCAACAGTGAATAGGTGGCGAGGGCGGGAGCTTCGTCGGTGAAGGTATAGATGATCTTCGAGCGGGTGGGCATATTCGGATTAACTCTCTCTTCTTTGCTAAAGCGTGCGCAGAAACTCGAGGGGCGCCGGGTAAGCGCGTTCGTTCAAAGTCATCCATGAGCCGAATGTCGAGGTTTCTTTGCGGTGATGTTGGGTGCATCGGTCGAGCGTCAAGCGGGTGGGTTGCGGTAACAACCCTGCTTTTTCAGGCCCCAAGCCTCGTAGTAGAGAGGTCGGCCATCGTGACTCTGCGGTCAGCGGGCGGCATTATACATAGGTAGCTGGCAATCTGCCGATGGTTCATATGCAACGATTCTCGTCCATTGGTCTAAAGGTCGCAGGGGCGAGGGGGGCGTAGAGTCTTGCACCGTGCTTGAGTTTGGCGCTTTTCCCTTTGCTTTCAGGCTTGTACGTCGCGAACTGTGCAGCTTTGCGGCAGATGGATGGAACATAGGGTTTGCGTGCCGATTTAACTGGGGTACGCTCGAACGAAGCCAGATGTTCAATCCAAACAATGGAGTTCAGCATGGGATACAAGAAGATTCAGGTTCCAGCAGTCGGCGACAAAATCACCGTCAACGCGGACCATTCTCTCAATGTTCCTAACAACCCGATCATCCCCTTCATCGAAGGTGATGGTATTGGCGTTGATATCAGCCCGGTCATGATCAAGGTTGTCGATGCTGCTGTTAAGAAGGCTTACGGCGGCGAGCGCAAAATTTCCTGGATGGAAGTCTATGCCGGGGAGAAAGCGACTCAGGTTTACGATCAGGACACCTGGCTTCCCCAGGAAACCCTGGACGCAGTCAAGGATTACGTGGTTTCCATCAAGGGCCCTCTGACCACCCCGGTCGGTGGCGGCATCCGTTCCCTGAACGTGGCCCTGCGTCAGCAACTCGACCTTTATGTATGCCTGCGCCCGGTGCGCTGGTTCGAAGGCGTACCTAGCCCGGTCAAGAAGCCAGGCGATGTCGATATGACGATCTTCCGTGAGAACTCGGAAGACATCTATGCCGGTATCGAATGGAAAGCCGGTTCGCCGGAAGCGACCAAGGTCATCAAGTTCCTCAAAGATGAAATGGGCGTCACCAAGATCCGTTTCGACGAAAACTGCGGTATCGGCATCAAGCCGGTTTCCCTGCAAGGCACCAAGCGTCTGGCGCGCAAGGCGTTGCAGTATGTGGTCGACAACGACCGCGACTCGCTGACCATCGTGCACAAAGGCAACATCATGAAGTTCACCGAAGGTGCCTTCAAGGAATGGGCCTACGAAGTGGCCGCTGAAGAATTCGGTGCGACCCTGCTCGACGGCGGTCCGTGGATGCAGTTCAAGAACCCGAAAACCGGCAAGAACGTCATCGTCAAGGACGCCATCGCCGACGCCATGCTCCAGCAAATCCTGCTGCGCCCGGCCGAATACGATGTGATCGCGACCCTGAACCTGAACGGCGACTATCTCTCTGACGCCCTGGCGGCGGAAGTGGGCGGTATCGGTATTGCACCGGGCGCCAACCTGTCCGACACCATTGCCATGTTTGAAGCGACCCACGGTACTGCGCCGAAATACGCCGGCAAGGACCAGGTCAACCCGGGTTCGCTGATCCTGTCCGCAGAGATGATGCTGCGCCACATGGGTTGGACCGAAGCGGCAGACCTGATCATCAAGGGCACCAACGGCGCGATTTCCGCCAAAACCGTGACCTATGATTTCCATCGTCTGATGGAAGGCGCGAAGCTGCTGTCTTCTTCTGCGTTTGGTGATGCGCTCATCTCGCACATGTAAGCCGATATGTAAGCGAATCGGCATAAAAAAACCGCCCTCGGGCGGTTTTTTTTATGACTGGATGACGGGTTGTGTCAGCTCGACACCTTTTCCTGCTGGTTGGCAGGTGCCGTCTTTTCATTCTCGACAGGTACATTCGTAATTTTTACGGCATGCAGCCCCTTGGGGCCCTGGACGATCTCGAAGCTTACGATTTGCCCGGCCTTCAGTGTCTTGTACCCGTCCATTTCGATGGCCGAATAGTGGGCAAAAAAATCGATAGCACAGCCATCTTCGTGGCGACCTACATTGGCTTCGGTATTAATGAAACCGAACCCCTTGGCATTGTTGAACCATTTGACCTTGCCGCTGACCTTGACGCCTGACATACCCATATCCCTCTGCAACAGACTCCATCACTGGAGTATCATCCAGTACATCCGCAGTCGAATCTCGAAATAAGATTGACTCCGCGGACCTTTTTTACCCACTGTGGGCTCTATTGGTTGTAACACCGTTTTGCCGATAGTCAAGGTGACCGGGCGGTCGGAGTTGAAATCGTCCATAGCCGCCCCCACCACTGTATTTGAACAACTGACGAACCTTTCTTTCCATGCATGCAATCAGCCAGATTCGACTAACATTCAATCAGGATCGCCCGGCTCTCCAAAAAGATCACCCGGAGCCCCACGACGACGATTCCGCAGGCATTGCTGTTCAGGAGGCAAAGCCTGCATTACAGGCGCCGCCGATGTACAAGGTGGTTTTGTTCAACGATGACTACACACCGATGGATTTCGTCGTCGAAGTGCTCGAGGTGTTTTTTAACCTGAATCGGGAGCTGGCGACCAAGGTCATGCTGGCCGTCCACACAGAAGGACGGGCAGTATGTGGAGTGTTTACCCGCGACATCGCCGAGACTAAGGCCATGCAGGTCAACCAGTACGCCAGGGAAAGCCAGCATCCGCTACTCTGTGAAATCGAGAAGGACGGTTAATCGCCGACCACTTGGGTATGAGGTGAAGCTATGTTAAACCGCGAGCTCGAAGTCACCCTCAATCTTGCCTTCAAGGAGGCTAGATCGAAGCGTCATGAATTCATGACCGTCGAACACCTCCTGCTGGCCCTATTGGACAATGAGGCTGCCGCCACCGTTTTGCGTGCCTGCGGCGCAAACCTCGACAAACTCAAGCACGATCTGCAGGAGTTCATCGACTCCACCACGCCCTTGATCCCCGTCCATGACGAAGATCGCGAAACCCAGCCAACCCTGGGCTTCCAGCGTGTCCTGCAACGTGCTGTTTTCCACGTACAGAGCTCGGGCAAACGCGAAGTGACTGGCGCTAACGTGCTGGTCGCCATCTTCAGTGAGCAAGAGAGTCAGGCAGTGTTCCTGCTGAAACAGCAGAGCGTTGCGCGCATTGATGTCGTCAACTACATCGCCCATGGCATTTCCAAAGTGCCTGGGCATGGCGATCACTCTGAAGGTGAGCAAGATATGCAGGACGACGAGGGCGGTGAGTCTTCTTCTTCAGGCAATCCTCTGGATGCTTATGCCAGCAACCTCAACGAACTCGCGCGCCAGGGTCGTATCGATCCGTTGGTAGGCCGTGAGCTGGAAGTCGAGCGTGTCGCGCAGATCCTGGCGCGTCGTCGCAAAAACAACCCGCTGCTGGTGGGCGAGGCGGGCGTGGGTAAAACCGCGATTGCCGAAGGCCTGGCTAAACGCATTGTCGACAACCAGGTGCCGGACTTGCTGGCCAACAGCGTGGTCTATTCCCTCGATCTGGGGGCCTTGCTGGCCGGGACCAAATACCGTGGCGATTTCGAGAAGCGCTTCAAGGCGCTGCTCAATGAGCTGAAAAAACGTCCGCAGGCGATCCTGTTCATCGACGAGATCCACACCATCATTGGTGCGGGTGCCGCGTCCGGTGGCGTCATGGATGCCTCGAACCTGCTCAAACCGCTGCTGTCGTCGGGCGATATCCGTTGCATCGGCTCAACCACGTTCCAGGAATTCCGTGGGATCTTCGAGAAGGACCGTGCCTTGGCCCGGCGCTTCCAGAAGGTCGATGTGTCGGAGCCTTCGGTTGAAGACACCATCGGCATCCTGCGCGGCCTGAAAGGGCGTTTTGAAGCGCACCACAACATCGAATACAGCGATGAGGCGTTGCGTGCCGCCGCTGAACTGGCGTCGCGCTACATCAATGACCGGCACATGCCGGACAAGGCCATCGACGTCATTGACGAGGCGGGCGCCTATCAGCGTCTGCAGCCGATCGAGAAGCGCGTGAAACGCATCGAGGTGCCTCAGGTCGAGGACATCGTTGCGAAAATCGCGCGGATTCCGCCTAAGCACGTCACCAGCTCCGACAAAGAGCTGCTGCGCAACCTTGAGCGTGACCTGAAGCTGACGGTATTTGGCCAGGATGCCGCGATCGACTCGCTGTCGACCGCGATCAAACTGTCCCGTGCTGGCCTCAAGTCGCCTGACAAGCCAGTCGGTTCGTTCCTGTTCGCAGGGCCGACCGGCGTCGGTAAAACCGAAGCGGCGCGTCAGCTGGCCAAGGCGTTGGGCATCGAGCTGGTTCGTTTCGACATGTCCGAGTACATGGAACGCCACACCGTATCGCGTCTGATCGGTGCGCCTCCAGGTTACGTCGGGTTCGATCAGGGCGGTCTGCTGACCGAAGCCATCACCAAGCAGCCTCACTGCGTGCTGTTGCTCGATGAGATCGAGAAGGCGCATCCGGAAGTCTTCAACCTGCTGTTGCAGGTGATGGACCACGGTACGCTGACCGATAACAACGGGCGCAAGGCGGATTTCCGTAACGTGATCGTCATCATGACGACCAACGCCGGTGCCGAAACAGCAGCGCGTGCTTCGATCGGTTTCACCCATCAGGACCACTCGTCCGATGCGATGGAAGTGATCAAGAAGAGCTTCACGCCGGAGTTCCGCAACCGTCTGGACACCATTATCCAGTTTGGTCGCCTCAGCCATGAGGTCATCAAAAGCGTGGTGGACAAGTTCCTTACCGAGCTTCAGGCGCAGCTGGAAGACAAGCGCGTGCAGCTGGAAGTGACCGACGCTGCGCGAAGCTGGCTGGCAGCAGGTGGCTACGACTCGGCAATGGGTGCTCGACCAATGGCGCGTTTGATTCAGGACAAGATCAAGCGTCCGCTGGCGGAAGAGATCCTCTTTGGCGAACTGGCCGACCATGGTGGCGTGGTGCACATCGACCTCAAGGACGGCGAGCTGACCTTCGAGTTCGAAACCACGGCCGAAATGGCCTGACGTTAACCGCGACAAAGCAAAAGGCGCCGAGAGGCGCCTTTTTGCTGTTCGCCGAATTTGAACGCCTGACACCTCGTCCTGTGGGAGCCTGCTCGCGATGGCGGCGGGTCAGCTTGCATTGATGTTGAATGCAATGCCGCTATCGCGAGCAGGCTCGCTCCCACTGGGGGATGGTGTTGATCCGTCAAATCGCAGACAAACAAAAACGCCCGGCATAAACCGGGCGTTTTGTATTGACTTGATTAGCGAGCGCGGTAAGTGATACGCCCTTTGCTCAAGTCATAGGGCGTCAGCTCGACGCGCACTTTGTCACCGGTAAGAATACGAATGTAGTTCTTGCGCATCTTGCCGGAGATATGCGCGGTTACGACGTGCCCATTTTCCAACTCCACACGAAACATGGTGTTGGGCAGGGTGTCGACGACAGTGCCTTCCATTTCGAAGCTGTCTTCTTTCGACATGCAGTAAAGCCCTCGGTGTCCAATGAATGGCCCGGTGCAACTGCGCCAGGCAAAAGCGGCGTGCATTGTGCCCGAAAAATGGGGTTTAAGCCAAGGGGTTCTAGTTCAGGATGACCCAGCGCTGATTAATCAGCAGTTCGATAGGTCGATATTGCGTCTTGTAGCTCATCTTTTTGCAGTTTTTGATCCAGTAGCCGAGGTAGACCGCTTCCAGTCCAAGGCGCCGGGCCTCGCCGATTTGCCAGAGGATCGCGTAGCGACCCAGGCTGCGACGTTCTTCATCGGGTTCGTAGAAGGTGTAGACCGCCGACAGACCGTTCGGCAGCAAGTCGGTAACGGCCACTGCCAGGAGCCGGCCTTCGAGACGAAATTCGTAGAATCGGGAGAATGGCAGGTCGCGCACCAGGAACGTCGAAAACTGGTCGCGACTCGGCGGGTACATGTCGCCATCGGCGTGACGCTGTTCGATGTAGCGCTGGTAGAGATCGAAATACTCTTCGCTGAATTTCGGCCGGGCCGGGCGCACTTGCAGGTCGGCGTTACGTTTGAAAATGCGTTTCTGCTGACGGTTGGGCGAAAATTGCGCCACAGGGATGCGCGCCGGGACGCAGGCATTGCAATTCTGGCAATGAGGCCGGTAGAGATGATCGCCGCTGCGACGAAAACCCATTTCAGACAGGTCTGCGTAGACATGCACATCCATGGGCTGGCTAGGGTCGAGAAACAGGGTCGTGGCCTGCTCCTCGGGCAGATAGCTGCAAGAGTGGGGCTGAGTGGCATAAAACTTCAAACGCGCCAACTCGGTCATGATCAACCCTCGGGAATAAGCTTTGGATTAAGTGTAAGCCACACGGGCAAAAGTCGCTCAGCAAACCCAGGTTGCACGGCTGGGTTGATCCAGATGTTGTGCGAGGAAGTTGGCGAAATCGCGCCGAGGAATCGCTCGGGCGCCGAGGCTGTGCAGATGGTCGGTCGGCATCTGGCAGTCGATCAGCACAAAGCCTGAGTCTTTCAGATGTCGCACCAGCGTGGCAAAGCCATATTTCGAGGCGTTGTCGGCGCGGCTGAACATGGATTCGCCGAAAAACAGCTGACCCATTGCCAGGCCATAGAGCCCGCCGACCAGCACGCCATCATCCCAAACCTCCACGGAATGCGCGTAGCCACGTCGATGCAGCTCGAGGTAAGCCGTCTGCATCGCGTCAGTGATCCAGGTGCCGTCGGCGTAGTCCCGAGGCGCGGCGCAGGCGCTGATCACCGAGGCAAAGTCCTGATCGAAGGTCACTTGATAGCGTTGCTGGCGCAGCAATTTATTCAGGCTGCGCGAGATATGCAGTTCGTCGGGAAATAAGACGGTGCGCGGATCCGGCGACCACCAAAGGATCGGCTGGCCTTCCGAGAACCATGGAAAGCAGCCGTGGCGATAAGCCTGAATCAGACGATCGGCGGACAGATCTCCGCCCGCGGCCAGCAACCCGTTGGGGTCGCGCATGGCTTTTTCCAACGGCGGGAACGTCAGGGTGTTGCGTTGTAACCAAGTCAGCATGGCATCCGGGCTTGCAGAAGGGGAGGGCGGTGACGGGCTGGCGGCCCGCCGTGAAGTGTGCCGTCAAACGGTGGGAATGTCGTCGAGGTATTTCTCGGCGTCCAGCGCGGCCATGCAGCCGGCCCCGGCGGAGGTTACGGCCTGGCGGTAGACGTGATCGGCCACGTCGCCGGCGGCGAACACGCCCGGGATCTCGGTAGCTGTGGCATCGCCATCGCTGCCGCCCTTGACCAGCAGATAGCCGTCGCGCATTTTCAACTGGCCCTCGAACAGGTCAGTGTTGGGCTTGTGGCCGATGGCGATGAACACGCCGGCCAGTGGCAATTCACGGGTTTCGCCTGTGTGGCTGTCGCGCAGTCGGGCGCCGGTCACGCCACTGGCATCACCCAGCACTTCATCGAGATTCTGGTTCCAGTGCAGGCGGATATTGCCGTTGGCGGCTTTTTCGAAGAGTTTGTCCTGGAGAATCTTCTCCGAGCGCAACTTGTCGCGCCGGTGAATCAAGTGGACTTCCTTGGCGATGTTCGACAAGTACAGTGCTTCTTCAACCGCAGTGTTGCCGCCGCCGACCACCGCGACCACTTGGTTGCGATAAAAAAATCCGTCGCACGTGGCGCAGGCCGAAACCCCTCGGCCGGCAAAGGCCTCTTCCGAAGGCAGCCCCAGATATTGCGCCGAGGCGCCGGTCGCGATAATCAGCGCGTCGCAGGTGTATGTGCCGCTGTCGCCGATGAGTTCGAACGGGCGTTGTTGCAACTTGGCGGTGTGGATGTGGTCGTAAACGATCTCGGTGGCAAAGCGCTCGGCGTGTTTTTGCATGCGTTCCATCAGCGCCGGGCCGGTGAGGCCTTCAACGTCGCCGGGCCAGTTATCGACTTCGACGGTCGTGGTCAGCTGGCCACCTGCCTGTATGCCGGTAATGACAACGGGTTTGAGGTTGGCGCGGGCGGCATAAACCGCTGCGCTGTATCCGGCAGGGCCGGAACCCAGAATGATCAGGCGGGAATGCTTCGGTTCGCTCATAAAAACACCTCATAAGCCTTTGTCACAAAAGAGAATGCATGCTCAAATTGAAACGCGCGTAACGTGCTTTTGGCTATGCTACACCGAAGGGCTTCAAGCATGGCATCGGGCGAACAAACCCGTACAATGCCGTCTGTAACAGTGATTGAAACAAAATAAGCTGTGCGTACCGTGTTTATAAAAACCGGGGTGCAATGTTAAAAGTAGTCCCAGTTGCGCGTGTTAACTTTTTTACCTGCCTGGATTGGGCAGTTTTTTATAGTCATTCAACAGATGGACGCGCCATGGGCGCAGGAAAAGAAGCGTTTTGAAGAAATCCACCGCAGCACCCAAAACAGTCGTCGTTCCACTCTGGCGCCAGCACTTGCACTACCGGCTCAAGGAAGGTGCATTGATCGCCATCGGTGGCCTGTGCCTGTTCCTGATGATGGCCTTGTTGACCTATGGCAAGGACGATCCGGGCTGGAGCCATAACAGCAAGATCGACGACGTACAGAACTTCGGCGGGCCGGTCGGCTCCTACAGCGCCGATATCCTGTTCATGGTGCTGGGTTACTTCGCCTACATCTTCCCGTTGTTGCTGGCGATCAAGGCCTATCAGATCTTCCGTCAGCGCCACGAACAGTGGCAGTGGAGCGGCTGGCTGTTCTCCTGGCGCCTGATTGGCCTGGTGTTTCTGGTGCTGTCGGGCGCGGCACTCGCGCACATCCATTTCCATGCGGCGACCGGTCTGCCGGCCGGTGCGGGCGGCGCGTTGGGCGAAAGTCTTGGCGACCTGGCCAGGAACGCGCTGAACATCCAGGGCAGCACGCTCTTGTTCATCGCGCTGTTCCTGTTCGGCCTGACGGTATTCACTGACCTGTCGTGGTTCAAGGTGATGGACGTTACCGGCAAGATCACCCTCGACCTTTTCGAGCTGTTCCAGGGCGCGGCCAATCGCTGGTGGAGTGCCCGTGTCGAGCGCAAACAACTGGTGGCGCAGCTGCGTGAAGTCGACGATCGCGTGCATGACGTGGTCGCCCCGACGGTCACGGACAAACGCGAGCAAGCCAAGGTCAAGGAACGCCTCATCGAGCGTGAGCAGGCCCTGAGCAAGCACATGTCGGACCGCGAGAAGCAGGTGCCGCCCGTCATCGCGCCCGCACCGCCCAAGCCGGCAGCGCCGAGCAAGCGCGTCGAGAAAGAGAAGCAGGCGCCCTTGTTCGTCGACAGCGCCGTCGAAGGCACCTTGCCGCCGATCTCGATTCTCGACCCGGCCGAAAAGAAACAACTCAATTACTCTCCAGAATCGCTGGCCGCCGTCGGCCACTTGCTGGAAATCAAGCTCAAGGAATTCGGCGTCGAAGTCTCGGTGGATTCGATCCATCCGGGCCCGGTCATTACCCGTTACGAAATCCAGCCGGCCGCCGGCGTCAAAGTCAGCCGCATCTCCAACCTGGCGAAAGACTTGGCGCGATCCCTGGCCGTGACCAGCGTTCGTGTGGTGGAAGTGATTCCGGGCAAGACCACCGTCGGTATCGAGATTCCCAACGAGGACCGCCAGATCGTGCGTTTCTCCGAAGTGCTGTCGACGCCTGAGTACGACAACTTCAAGTCGCCGGTCACCCTGGCCCTGGGCCACGACATCGGCGGCAAGCCGGTCATCACTGACCTGGCGAAAATGCCGCACTTGTTGGTGGCCGGTACGACCGGTTCCGGTAAGTCGGTGGGTGTGAACGCGATGATCCTGTCGATCCTGTTCAAGTCCGGCCCGGAAGACGCCAAGCTGATCATGATCGACCCGAAAATGCTCGAGCTGTCGATCTACGAAGGCATTCCGCACCTGCTGTGCCCGGTCGTGACCGACATGAAGGACGCGGCCAACGCCTTGCGCTGGAGCGTGGCGGAGATGGAACGTCGCTACAAACTGATGGCGAAGATGGGCGTACGAAACCTGTCGGGCTTCAACGCCAAGGTCAAGGAAGCTCAGGACGCGGGCACGCCGCTGACCGATCCGTTGTACAAACGCGAAAGCATTCATGACGAAGCGCCGCTGCTGACCAAACTGCCGACCATCGTCGTGGTCGTCGACGAATTCGCCGACATGATGATGATCGTCGGCAAGAAGGTTGAAGAACTGATCGCCCGTATCGCTCAGAAGGCCCGTGCGGCCGGTATCCACTTGATCCTCGCGACCCAGCGTCCGTCGGTTGACGTGATCACCGGTCTGATCAAGGCCAATATCCCGACGCGCATGGCGTTCCAAGTATCGAGCAAGATCGACTCCCGGACGATCATCGACCAGGGCGGTGCCGAGCAACTGCTGGGCCACGGTGACATGCTCTACATGCCGCCGGGCACCAGCCTGCCGATCCGTGTCCATGGCGCGTTCGTGTCCGATGACGAGGTTCACCGGGTGGTTGAAGCCTGGAAACTGCGCGGTGCACCGGAATACAACGACGAGATCCTGGCCGGTGTTGAGGAGGCCGGTAGCGGTTTCGACGGTGGCAGTGGCGGTGGCGACGAAGACAGCGAATCCGATGCGCTTTACGACGAAGCGGTGCAGTTCGTCCTGGAAAGCCGTCGTGCGTCCATCTCTGCGGTTCAGCGCAAGCTGAAAATCGGCTACAACCGCGCCGCACGCATGATCGAAGCCATGGAAATGGCCGGGGTCGTGACGTCCATGAATACCAACGGTTCGCGTGAAGTCCTGGCGCCTGGCCCGGTACGCGACTGATTTGATTTTGAAAGGATGGCGCAGTGATGCGCCACCCGAACTCCCACGAATGTTATGAGGACTCCCATGCGTCTTATCCGCATGCTGTTGCTGCCGGTACTGGCTTTGACCACGCTCTCGGCCCACGCCGATGACAAGGACGTGGCGCGTCTGACCCAACTGCTGGAAAAATCCCAGACCCTGACTGCGCGCTTCTCTCAGCTGACGCTGGATGGCAGCGGCACACAGTTGCAGGAAACGGCCGGGCAAATGTCCCTGCAGCGTCCTGGCCTGTTCTACTGGCATACCGACGCACCGCAAGAGCAATTGATGGTTTCCGATGGCAAGAAGGTGTCCCTGTGGGACCCGGACCTGGAACAGGTCACCATCAAGACCCTTGACCAGCGCCTGACCCAGACACCTGCGCTGCTGCTGTCCGGCGACGTGTCCAAGATCAGCCAGAGCTTTGACATCAGCGCCAAGGAAGCCGGCGGCGTGATCGACTTCACCTTGAAACCTAAAACCAAGGACACCCTGTTCGACAGCCTGCGCCTGTCGTTCCGCAATGGCCTGGTCAATGACATGCAACTGATCGACAGCGTCGGTCAGCGCACCAATATCCTGTTCACCGGCGTGAAGGCCAACGAGCCGATCCCGGCGTCCAAGTTCAAGTTCGACATTCCCAAGGGTGCCGACGTCATTCAAGAGTAAGACGCAAAACCTGTTGGAGCTGGCTTGTGTGGCGAGGGAGCTTGCTCCCGCTTGGGGCGCGAAGCGCCCCCGAAATGGGACTGCTGCGCAGTCCAGCGGGAGCAAGCGCCCTCGCCACAGGATTTCGCCAGACTTGAGAACTGCGTAATAAAGCGAGGTTTCAACCGCACGTGATGGACCTGTTTCGCAGTGCCCCGATCGCTCAACCCTTGGCCGCCCGCTTGCGCGCAGCCAATCTGGACGAGTACGTCGGTCAGGAACACCTGCTGGCTCGCGGCAAGCCTTTGCGCGAAGCCCTGGAGCAGGGTGCCCTGCACTCGATGATTTTCTGGGGCCCGCCGGGCGTGGGCAAAACCACCCTGGCGCGGTTGCTCGCGGAAGTCTCGGATGCGCACTTTGAAACGGTCTCGGCGGTACTGGCTGGCGTGAAGGAAATCCGTCAGGCAGTGGAAATCGCCAAGCAGCAGGCCGGCCAGTACGGCAAGCGCACCATCCTGTTCGTCGATGAAGTGCATCGCTTCAACAAGTCGCAGCAGGATGCATTCCTGCCGTACGTTGAAGACGGCACGCTGATTTTCATCGGCGCAACCACGGAAAACCCTTCCTTCGAACTCAACAACGCGTTGCTCTCCCGGGCACGCGTTTACGTGCTCAAAAGCCTCGACGAAGCGGCCCTGCGCAAACTGGTGCATCGGGCGCTGACCGAAGAGCGTGGCCTGGGCAAGCGCCAGCTGACCCTCAGCGATGAAGGCTTCCAGATGCTCCTGTCGGCTGCCGATGGCGATGGCCGGCGGCTGCTGAACCTGCTGGAAAACGCTTCGGACCTGGCAGAAGACAACAGCGAGATCGGCATCGATCTGCTGCAAAGTCTGCTCGGCGATACCCGCCGGCGTTTCGACAAGGGCGGCGAAGCGTTTTACGACCAGATTTCTGCGCTGCATAAATCGGTGCGCGGCTCCAATCCCGACGGCGCGTTGTACTGGTTCGCGCGGATGATCGACGGCGGATGCGATCCACTGTACCTGGCCCGGCGCGTGGTGCGCATGGCCAGCGAAGACATCGGCAACGCTGACCCGCGGGCCCTGAGCCTGTGCCTGGCGGCGTGGGAAGTGCAGGAGCGCCTCGGCAGCCCTGAAGGCGAGTTGGCGGTGGCCCAGGCCATCACTTATCTGGCTTGCGCGCCGAAAAGCAACGCGGTGTATATGGGGTTCAAGGCCGCCATGCGCAGCGCCACCGAACACGGTTCGCTGGAAGTGCCGCTGCATTTGCGCAACGCACCGACCAAGCTGATGAAGCAATTGGGTTACGGCGATGAATACCGTTATGCCCACGATGAGCCGGACGCCTATGCCGCTGGCGAAGACTATTTCCCGGAAGAACTCGAGCCGCAACCGTTCTATCAGCCCGTGCCTCGCGGCCTGGAGCTGAAGATCGGCGAAAAGCTCAATCACCTTGCACAACTTGACCGTCTAAGCCCCCGGCAGCGGAGAAAATAAGTGATTCCTTTGGTTATTGCGGTCTCCGTTGGCGGTGTCGCCGGGACTCTGTTGCGCTTTGCCACCGGTAATTGGGTCAACGCTAATTGGCCGCGGCACTTCTATACCGCGACGCTGGCCGTTAATATCGTCGGCTGTTTGCTGATCGGCGTTCTATACGGTCTGTTTTTGCTACGCCCGGAGGTGCCGATCGAGGTGCGCGCCGGGTTGATGGTCGGCTTCCTCGGGGGGCTAACGACTTTTTCATCCTTTTCACTGGATACGGTGCGCCTGCTCGAAACCGGGCAAATGCCGCTGGCCCTGGGCTATGCTGCCATCAGCGTATTCGGCGGGCTGCTCGCCACTTGGGCTGGCCTGTCCTTGACCAAACTTTGATAACGAGAGACCGACATGCTCGATTCCAAACTGTTACGTAGCAACCTTCAGGACGTAGCGGACCGCCTGGCATCCCGTGGCTACACGCTGGATGTTGCGCGCATCGAAGCGCTGGAAGAACAGCGCAAGACCGTCCAGACCCGCACCGAAGCACTGCAGGCTGAACGTAACGCGCGCTCCAAATCCATCGGCCAGGCAAAGCAGCGCGGCGAAGACATCGCGCCGTTGATGGCCGACGTCGAGCGTATGGCGAACGAATTGAGTGCCGGTAAAGTCGAGCTGGACGGGATCCAGACCGATCTGGATTCGATCCTGCTCGGCATCCCGAACCTGCCGCACGAATCCGTGCCGATCGGTGATGACGAAGACGGCAACGTCGAAGTGCGCCGCTGGGGTACCCCGACCGCGTTCGATTTCCCGGTCCAGGACCACGTGGCCCTGGGCGAGAAGTTCGGCTGGCTGGACTTCGAAACCGCCGCCAAGCTGTCCGGCGCCCGTTTCGCCCTGTTGCGCGGCCCGATCGCCCGTATGCATCGCGCCCTGGCGCAATTCATGATCAACCTGCACACCAGCGAACACGGTTACGAAGAGGCTTACACGCCGTATCTGGTCCAGGCCCCGGCGCTGCAAGGCACCGGTCAACTGCCGAAGTTCGAAGAAGACCTGTTCAAGATCAGCCGCGAAGGCGAAGCCGATCTGTACCTGATCCCGACTGCTGAAGTGTCGCTGACCAACATCGTCGCCGGCGAGATCGTCGATTCGAAGCTGCTGCCGATCAAGTTCGTCGCCCACACGCCGTGCTTCCGCAGCGAAGCCGGTGCGTCGGGTCGCGATACCCGCGGGATGATCCGTCAGCACCAGTTCGACAAGGTCGAGATGGTCCAGATCGTTGAACCGTCGACCTCGATGGACGCGCTGGAAGGTCTGACGGCCAACGCCGAGAAAGTCCTGCAACTGCTGGAACTGCCTTATCGCACGATTGCACTGTGCACCGGTGACATGGGCTTCAGCGCAGTCAAGACTTACGATCTTGAAGTGTGGATCCCGAGCCAGGACAAGTACCGCGAGATTTCGTCGTGCTCCAACTGCGGCGACTTCCAGGCCCGTCGTATGCAAGCGCGTTTCCGCAACCCGGAAACCGGCAAGCCTGAACTGGTTCACACCCTGAACGGTTCGGGTCTGGCAGTCGGTCGTACCCTGGTGGCGGTGCTGGAAAACTACCAGCAAGCCGACGGTTCGATCCGTGTGCCTGAAGTGCTGAAACCGTACATGGGTGGCCTCGAGGTCATCGGCTAAATGGACTATCTGCCGCTGTTCCATAACCTTCGCGGCAGTCGTGTGTTGGTCGTTGGTGGGGGGGAGATTGCCTTGCGCAAATCCCGCCTGCTGGCCGAAGCCGGTGCGCTGCTGCGGGTGGTCGCACCTGAAATCGAACCGCAACTGCGCGAGCTGGTTGTCGGCAGCGGCGGCGAGTGCCTGTTACGGGGCTACGTTGAAGCGGACCTGGACGGTTGCGGGCTGGTCATCGCCGCCACCGATGACGAACCGCTGAACGCGCAAGTTTCCGCTGATTCCCATCGGCGTTGCGTGCCGGTCAATGTGGTGGATGCGCCGGCTTTGTGCAGCGTGATCTTCCCGGCGATCGTCGACCGTTCTCCCTTGATCATTGCGGTGTCCAGCGGCGGCGATGCGCCGGTGCTGGCGCGGCTGATCCGCGCCAAACTGGAAACCTGGATTCCGTCCACCTACGGTCAACTGGCCGGTCTGGCGGCGCGTTTTCGCAGCCAGGTCAAACGCCTGTTCCCGGACGTGCAGCAGCGTCGGGCATTCTGGGAGGATGTGTTCCAGGGCCCGATTGCCGACCGGCAACTGGCCGGGCAGGGTGCTGAAGCCGAACGCCTGATGCTGGCGAAGATCAATGGCGAAGCGCCGGTCGCCACCGGTGAAGTGTATTTGGTGGGCGCGGGTCCCGGTGATCCCGACTTGCTGACCTTCCGTGCCTTGCGCCTGATGCAGCAAGCCGATGTGGTGCTCTACGACCGCCTGGTCGCCCCGGCGATTCTCGATCTGTGCCGTCGCGATGCCGAGCGGGTCTACGTCGGCAAGCGTCGCGCCGATCACGCGGTGCCGCAGGACCAGATCAATCAGCAATTGGTCGATCTGGCCAAGCAAGGCAAGCGGGTCGTGCGATTGAAGGGCGGTGATCCGTTCATCTTCGGTCGTGGCGGTGAAGAGATCGAAGAACTGGCGGCCCATGGCATCCCGTTCCAGGTCGTGCCGGGTATCACCGCCGCGAGCGGTTGCGCGGCATATGCCGGGATTCCGCTGACCCATCGCGATTACGCGCAGTCGGTGCGATTTGTCACCGGGCACTTGAAGGACGGTTCCACCGACTTGCCGTGGGCCGACCTGGTTGCGCCGGCACAAACCCTGGTGTTTTACATGGGGCTGGTGGGCTTGCCGATCATCTGCGAGCAACTGATCAAGCACGGTCGCGGGGCGGACACCCCAGCGGCGCTGATTCAGCAGGGCACCACGGTCAATCAGCGGGTATTTACCGGCACGCTGGCTGATCTTCCTCGACTGGTGGCGGAGCATGAAGTGCATGCGCCGACGCTGGTGATCGTTGGGGAAGTGGTGCAATTGCGCGAGAAACTGGCCTGGTTTGAAGGGGCTCAGGCGCAAGTCTGATCGGACCGAGTCGGTCGAGCGCGACCCCGGCCCATCGCTGGCAGGCTATCGTCCACAGGGGATTTGAGAACGACACAAATCCAGTGTGGGAGCTAGCCTGCTGGCGATTGGGGGCCTCAAAAATGGCACAAACCTCAGGCCCTGCGCCAAACCCCTTTCCCGTTCAACCGCGCCCGATCATGGGTTGCTGTGAAATCCTGCGTCGGCCCTTTCGGCACAATCCCGGTCGGGTTGATGGTCTTGTGGCTGCCGTAGTAATGATTTTTGATGTGCTGAAAATCCACCGTCTCGGCAACGCCCGGCCATTGGTAAATCTCCCGCAGCCAGTTCGACAGATTCGGATAATCGGCAATCCGCCGCAGGTTGCACTTGAAGTGGCCGTGATACACCGCATCAAAGCGAATCAGCGTGGTGAACAGCCGAATATCCGCTTCGGTCAGGTACTCGCCGACCAGGTAACGGTTGGCGCCCAGCAGTTGCTCCAATCGATCCAGTTCGGCAAACACATCATCAAACGCTTCTTCATACGCCTGCTGTGACGTGGCAAACCCTGCGCGATAAACGCCGTTGTTCACGGCCGGATAAATCCGCTCATTCAACGCATCGATCTCGCCGCGCAGGGGGGCTGGGTAGAAATCCAGGTCATTGCCGGTCAGGTCATCGAAGGCGCCGTTGAACATGCGGATGATCTCCGCTGATTCATTGTTGACGATGCGATTTTGCTGTTTGTCCCAGAGCACCGGCACGGTGACGCGACCGGTGTAGTCGGCGGTATCGGCGGTGTAGCGCTGGTGCATGAAATTGAAATGATCGAGTTTGTCGCCGGTCGAGCCCAGGTTCTGGTCGAAGGTCCAGCCGTTTTCCAACATCAACCAGCTGACCACCGAGACGTCGATCAGGTTTTCGAGGCCTTTGAGTTTGCGCAGGATCAGCGTGCGATGCGCCCACGGACAGGCGAGGGATACATAAAGGTGATAGCGGCCAGCTTCGGCTGCAAAGCCACCGACGCCCGTCGGGCCGGGCTTGCCGTCGGCGGTCAGCCAGTTGCGACGTTGCGCCTGTTCGCGCTGGAACGCGCCGTCCTTGCTGCTTTCGTACCACTGGTCCTGCCAGCGACCTTCAACTAACAAACCCATGTTCAAGACTCCTCAATCAATAAGCGTTGGAGAGGAGTCTATTCATATAGGTTCGATTAAATAGCGCAAAGGTTCGAGGGTTATGATCGGTTAAATCGATCTGTCCCGAGCGTCCCAATACTGCTGCGCCGTTTCGAAGGCGTGTTCTCGGGTCTGACCGAGGCCACGCAATGCGAGGGCCATGGTCGAGATCAAGGCCATTTGCGGGTAGCTGTCGACCACGTCACCGCGCCAGACGGCTTTCAAATGTTCAGGATCGAGCGAGGCGGGTTTGACGTGGCGTTGACTCGACAACTGCGGCCATTCCTCGTCCCAGCTTTCGCCGCCGGTGGTGCCGTACAGGTGGCTGTCGGCATCCGGGTTGATCTCGATTTCGCCACCGTCGCCCTTGACCACAATCGCGGTGTCGCCGAGCAAGCCGCTGGCATCGCGATGCACCGCCTGGTAACCCGGGTGGAAAATGCTTTGCAGGCCGCAGCGAGCACCCAACGGGTTGAGAATGCGGGTGAGGGAGTGGATCGGCGAACGCAGGCCCAAGGTGTTGCGCAGGTCGATCATGCGCTGCAACTGCGGTGCCCAATCCACCAGCGGCATAAACGCCAGGCCGCCGTTATCGAGCGCCGAGCCGACCTGTTGCCAGTCGCGGCACAACGGGATGTTCAAGCCTTCCAGCAGTTGTTCGCTGTAGAGCCGGCCGGCCGTATGGGCGCCGCCGCCGTGCATGAAGATGCGCACGCCGTTTTGCGCCAGGCATTTGGCCGCCAGCAGGTACCACGGCAGGTGACGCTTCTTGCCGGCATACGTCGGCCAGTCCAGGTCTACCGCCAGGGCTGGCGGGTTCAACCGTTCGCGCAGGGCTTCGGTGAAACCGGCCATTTCCTCGGCGCTTTCTTCCTTGTGCCGCAACAGCATCAGGAACGCGCCGAGCTGGGTGTCCTCGACCTTGTCGTCGAGCACCATGCCCATGGCTTCACGCGCTTCGGCCCGGGTCAGGTCGCGGGCACCGCGCTTGCCTTTGCCGAGGATCCGCACGAACTGGGCGAACGGGTGTTCGGCGGGCGTTTCGAGGGTCAGCGCTGGAAAGTCAGTCATAAGCAATTCGTCGGTTTGGGCAGGCCCGCCAGTTTCGCGGCGAGTTTGGCAGGGGTGCCTTTGAACAGTCGGTTGAGGTGCAGGCTGTTGCCTTTTTCCGGGCCGAGCTTCAACGCGGTGTACTTGATCAGCGGACGGGTGGCCGGGGATAGCTGGAATTCGGCGTAGAAGTTGCGGAGCAATTCGAGGATTTCCCAGTGCTCCGGGCTCAACTGGATGTCTTCGGCGGCGGCGAGGGCGCTGGCCACCTCGCTCGACCAGTCACTCAGTTCGGCCAGGAAACCGTCCTTGTCCAACTCGATGGCGCGTGCGCCGACTGTCAGGGAATTCATAGCCAACTGTTCACCTTGTCGTAGTGAATCGACAACTCGACGAAGGCGGGGTAATCAATGGCTTTGGCCGCGTCAGGAACCGCCAACGCACGGGCCTGGGCGTCTTCGGCCAGTACGAACAGTTTCAACGGGCGGGCATTCAGCGCGTTGAACGGCGCGGTACCCGGTTGCAACGCATAGACGGCGTCGCCGGTCAGCAGCAACGCGTCGTTTGTGCCGATCACGCGCAGGCAACTGGTCAGGCGGTCATCGCCGAACGGGGAATGAGACAACACATGCAAAGTCGACATCAGAGGGTGATCACCTGGTCGTAACGGTCAATAAGTGCGGTGATTTCCTGGGTGACCAGCACCCGGGCTTCTTCAAGCGACCGACCGTTGAGGTCCAGACCTCGTTCGGCAGCGCTGTGGCCACAGACATACAGGTCTTCCACACCGAACATCGGCAACGCTTGCAGGTTGGCGCTCAGGTCTTTCTGTTGCAGGACCTTGGCGTCCTGTTTCGCAGCGAGCTGGAACACCCCGTCATCGAGAAACAGCAAGCCAATCGGCAGGTCGAACGCGCCACCAGCCAGCACGATGTCCAGCGCTTCCCGAGCGTTCGGCCCGGACCACGGGGCCTGGCGGCTGATAATCAACAAGGATTTAGCCATCTCACGCGCCTCCGAAACAGATCAGGCGGTCAGCGTCTTGCACCGCGTCATGCAACTGGCCGAGGCCGGACAATTCCCACGGCGCGCCCACGGCAACGGCGTTACGCTGATAGCGTCCGGCTTCCTCTGCGTTCAACACGCCACGGCGCAGGGCGGCGGCAATGCACACGACGCCATCCAGCTGATGCTCGGTGACAAAGGCGCGCCATTGCTTGGGCAGGTCCTGCTCATCCTGCGGCGTGACCACGCTGCCGGAGGCGTTGTAGACGCCGTCCTGATAGAAAAACAGCCGGACAATCTCATGCCCGCCGGCCAGCGCTGCCTGGGCAAACAGCAAGGCACGGCGCGAGGAGGGCGCATGGGCGGCGGAAAACAGCGCGATGGCGAACTTCATGACGGACTCGATCAGCAAAACTGCGGTCATGATAAAGCTTTATCGCGAGTGCGGCGAAGGGGGTTTACTCGTAGACCGAGTCGCGGCCATCGCGAGCAGGCTCGCTCCTGCAAGGTATTTGGTGGTGCATGACACTGAAATCCACCACAGAACCCTGCGGGAGCGAGCCAGCTCGCGATAGCGGCCTGTCAGGCGACATCAATGCGGAACCTGATAACCCGCTCAACGCGGCATATACCCCAACTGCCATCGCCGTGGAATCTTCAGCGACAGCAATCCAATCGCGCCCGCCAGCAACCCGCTGACAAACAACGCCTTGAGCCCAAGGTGGTGTTCCAGCACCGCGCCGAGCACGGCACCGGCAAACATCCCCGTCCAGGGAATCAACTGAACCCGCCAGCCATTACGCCGCTCACCGAGCATCCAGCGCCCCAGCCCACGCCCGAAGCGCGACAGGGCGCCGGTGACGTAAGTGAGGCCGACCGGCAAGCCGTTCACTTCCTCCACCGCCGCGTTGAGCATGCCCATGGCGATGATTGTCGCCAGCAGTGCCGGCAATTGTTCGTCAAAAGGCCAGGCCGCGGCGCCGCAGAGCAGCATTGCGATGCCCAGCAGCAAGGGCAGCGCCCGGCGGCCACCGAGGCGGCTGACGACAATGCCCAAGGCGTTGCCGACAATGAAGGTGGTCACGAGAATCAGCAGGCGCAGGGTCAGCCCGAGATCGCCGTCGCTGATGGCCACGGCGAGGCGGGTGGTGTTGCCGCTCATGAAGGAGACAAAGTCGCCGCTGGCCATGAAGCCGATGGCGTCAGTCATGCCGGCGAGCACCGAGAGCGCGGCCACCAGCACCATGCCGATGCGTCCGCGCCATTTCTGGATATGAAGATGGCCCGGGCTGGCGCGAGAAGTCGAGAGGGATGGCAACATCGGCGAAAGTCGTCCTCAGGCAGCGACCATCAGGGTCACTTGATCAATCCATGTAGTTCGCAATACTCCAGCCAGTCCATACCGGCCATCTCGGCCACTTCCTTGTGCACTTCAAGACGCTGAGAATCGTAGTCTTCAGGCGTCACGGCGGTCAATTGCAATGTCAGCTCCCAGGCAAACAGACCCAGGCGCTCGGCTTCGGCCTCGAAGGCCTCATGCAAGCGCTCGTCACGATATTGCGCCGCGGTCTCGCCTTTGGCCTGGGCCAACAGCGGGTTGAGGTTGTCGAGCTCATTGCGCAGCTCAGGACGCTCATCGAGAAACTTCTTCAGCGCTTTCTCGTGTTGCTGTTCGGTTGCCGCCATGGTCGCTCCTTGAGGCCCGGGTTTACGAAGATTGCTTCTTGCTGGCCTTGGCCGCAGCCGCCAGGCACTCGAGGGCAAACTGCTCGGGGTAGGTCATCTGGATCGGCGTGGTCTCGCCTTTGACGGTGCGTTCGCCGTCGAGGATGTAACGGATTCGTTTGTCGGTGACGCCAATGCGCTTGGCGATCCAGGACGGCGTCTGACCGATCTGGCTGATCAGCTTGTCAGCGTATTCGGCGGTCGGTTTGTAATACTCGGCGTTGGGTGTCATGACCTTTCCAGAAAATGAGCCCGGAAAAAACGGGCGATGCGACGTTAATGGCGCGACAGGGTGCGCGAATCGTCACGCGATGTCGCGGTATAAATGAAGTAAAGCAGAACGATACGCCGTGCCACGGTGATACAGTCCGCTTTTTCTTGATGAGCGAACACAATGCGAATTCTGATGGTGGCGCTGGCCGTGACGTTGCTGGCGGGATGCGCCGGCTCGGTGATGAACGATGCCCGCACCAAAGCCCCTTACAAAACCCTGAAATCGGACAAGCCGGAAAAAGTCGTCGCCCAGTGCGTGCAGTTTTCCTGGCAGGACGAGGCGGTGTTCGGTGTCGATGCCGGCGCGTATTTGCAGCCGGGAGAGAAGGGTGGGTCCACCGTTTACACGCGTTCTGCGGAGTCCTTTGTCGACGTGACCACCGATGCGTCAGGCACCGTGTTGAGTTACTACGCACAGCAAGATGACTTTGTGGCCAAGCGCCGCCTGGCGGCGCTGGCGACCTGCCTCTGACCTGAGGCGTTGCCCCCCATCCCCTGTAGGAGTTAGCCTGCTCGCGATAGCGGCGGGTCAGTCGACATCAATGTTGGATGTCACTCCGCCATCGCGAGCAGGCTCACTCCTACAGTTGGATGGTGTGGATCATACGAGCAGGTTATGCGTCGTTGATCAGGCGCTTCTGGAAAAAGAAGCGCTTATGCCCCGGCGGGTAGTCGACAATCTGCCCCACTTCGCTGTAGCCCAGCTTCTTGTAGAACTCCGGCGCCTGGAAGTCGAAGGTGTCGAGCCAGACCCCGATGCATTCCTTCTCCCGCGCCACGTCTTCGGCCATCCGCATCAACTTCGAGCCTATGCCTTGTCCCCGACCCTGTTCCGGTACCGATAGCAACTCGATGTACAACCACTGATAAAAAACCCGACCATACAGACCGCCAAGAATCTCGTCATGCTCGTCGCGAATCAGCAGGGCAATGGGCTCCTGCTTCGAAACGCCTGCCTTTGAAGCGTTATAGGCGCGCAACGGCAGCAGGATCGCCTGCTCCTCGGCTTCGGTGGGGTTTTGCGACTGTTCGATACGCAGTTCCATCAGCTCAATCCTTATGGCCATGAGGGGCAACAGCCGCAAGCCTAACGCGACCCCCTGCGGTTGTTCCAGCCCCTTGAGTGGAACCCTCGCTCGCGTCCGGATGTCTAGCCTGAAGAGCGTCCTTCCGGAACGCGGCCAATGAGGATCACCCGTGAATATTTTTGAAGCCCTGCGTGAAAGTCACGACCGCCAGCGCACCTATGCCAAAGCGCTCATCAAGACCAGCGGCGACACCGCGGAGCGGGTCGAGGCTTACAAGCAGCTCAAGTCTGAACTCCAGGCCCACGAAACCGCCGAAGAGCGCCATTTCTACATCCCGCTGATGGCGTTCGACAATGGCGTCGATCTCAGCCGCCACGCCATCTCCGAACACCATGAGATGGACGAAATGATAGAAGAGCTGGATGAGACACAAATGTCCAGCCCGGCCTGGCTGGCGACCGCCAAGAAGCTGTCCGAGAAGGTTCATCATCACTTGGAAGAGGAAGAGCAGAAGTTCTTCCAGATGGCCGGCAAGCTGCTCGACGACAAGCAGAAAGAGGCCCTGGCCGGCCAATACGAAAAGGAATACAAGGCACAGCTTCCCTAGTCGGTACGATGCCCCGATTGCTACCTGGTGATGTAATCCTTTTGCTACACAGGACGTAGGACTTGGATCAGGGTACTGGTTTTATATCCAGTGTTTGCGAGTGATCTGCGAAGGCGGGTTCATTCGGGGCTCAAATGGGCTGATGGACAAAAAAAACAGCGCCGTTAGGTTGGAGGCCTCTCCTCAGGAAGGAGAGTTCTCAAAATCAACGGAGTGAAAAAATGAACCAACCACAGACTCAACCTCAACTTCGACACGGTCGTGTCATATCCCCCTCCAGCCGCGGTGCGGTCGCCGTAGAGCTGGGGTTGCTGAGTAGCTGGCAAGTCAACGAAATGGAAGGCGGCAAGAACTTCCCTTCGCTGACGGCGGGGCCTTTCGCGGCGCCGTATCAAACCGACAGCGACAGTGTCACGCCACCTGCCGACCGCTACATCCTCAGCGGTGGCAAGACGGATGCCCGAGACTGCATCAACTTCACCAACAAGGAAATGAGCGTCAGGCTCGGCCGCCCCTTCACCTGGCCTTTGTTGAACGTCGATCCGGGCCAGACCTTCAAGGTCACCTGGGAATACACCGCGCCCCATGTCACCCGTGGCTACAGCTGGTTCATCACCAAGGATGGCTGGAGCCCGGAACAGCGCATCGGCCGTGCGCAACTGGAGCCGACATCGTTCTTCGACGACTTCTACACCCAGGTCCCGTACTACAGCCATTCCGCCGAGATGAAAGCCAAGATCAACCACGAAGTGAAATTGCCGGGCAACAAGAAAGGCCATCACGTGATCGTGCTGATGTGGATCGTGGCCAACACCGGCAACGCCTTCTACCAAGCGTTTGACGTGGACTTCAAGTAAGCCCGCAGTGTTAATCCCCCCACACGTTCTGAAGGAATAGAACATGTCAAAATTCGACTTTACGTTATTGAAATCGCCACTCGCCGACGCCGCTTCGTTGATGCCGAGCATTGCCGGCAAAAAGATCCTCATGGGCTTCTGGCACAACTGGCCCGCCGGGCCGAGCGACGGTTATCAGCGTGGCCAGTTCGCCAACATCGCGCTGCAGGATGTGCCCAAGGATTACAACGTGGTGGCCGTGGCCTTCATGAAGGGCAACGGCATCCCGACCTTCAAGCCGTACAACTTGTCCGACGCCGAGTTCCGTCGCCAGGTCGGCGTGCTGAACAGTCAGGGCAGGGCGGTGCTGATTTCCCTCGGTGGCGCCGACGCGCACATCGAGTTGCACAAAGGTAACGAACAGCCGCTGGCCAACGAAATCATCCGTCTGGTGGAAACCTACGGCTTCGATGGGCTGGACATCGATCTTGAACAGAGCGCGATTGATTTCGCCGACAACAAGAGCGTCCTGCCTGCCGCGCTGAAGCTGGTCAAGGACCATTACGCCGGTGAAGGCAAACACTTCATCATCAGCATGGCGCCGGAGTTCCCGTACCTGACCACTGCCGGTAAGTACGTCGGTTATCTCCAGGCCCTGGAAGGCTATTACGACTTCATCGCCCCGCAGTATTACAACCAGGGCGGCGACGGAATCTGGGTGCCGGAAGCCAATAACGGCAATGGCGCGTGGATTGCGCAGAACAACGACGCGATGAAAGAGGACTTCCTGTTTTACCTGACCGAAAGCCTGGTGAGCGGCACTCGCGGGTTCACGAAGATCCCGGCGGACAAGTTCGTGATCGGCCTGCCTGCCAACGTCGACGCGGCGGCCACCGGTTACGTGATCAATCCGGCGGCAGTGGTGAATGCCTTCAAACGTCTGGATGCCAAGGGGCTTTCGATCAAAGGCCTGATGACTTGGTCGGTGAATTGGGACAACGGGGTCAATAGGGACCACGTGCCTTACAACTGGGAGTTCAGCCGTCGTTACGGGCCGTTGATCAATGGCAAGCAGCTCTCTTCACAGGAAGACAGCGCGATACCTGACGTCGTCAGCCAGCAGTAAAAAAGAAGCCCGGCAGAGATGCCGGGCTTTTTGGTTTTCGCCTACCATGGGGACCTTCTGACGAAAAAAGGATGCGTTGTGATGGCGAACACAGCCGAGCGGGTCAACATCATCGAGTCCCAGGTGTTGTCCCACGACTGGTACTTGCTGAAGAAAATCACCTTCGACTATCTGCGTAACAACGGCGACTGGCAGCGCCAGACCCGCGAGGTGTATGACCGTGGCAATGGCGTGGCGATTCTGTTGTTCAACCGCGAGAAAAGAACCGTCGTCCTGACGCGTCAGTTTCGGTTGCCGGTGTTTGTCAACGGCCACGATGGTTTGCTGATCGAAGTGGCGGCGGGGCTGCTCGAAGGCGCGGCACCTGAAGAACGCATCCGCGCTGAAGCCGAAGAGGAAACCGGTTATCGCGTGCACCACGTGCAAAAGGTGTTCGAGGCCTACATGAGCCCAGGCTCGGTCACCGAAAAACTGCACTTCTTCATCGCTGAATATGACGCAGCGTCGAAAGTCAGCGAGGGTGGCGGGCTGGAAGAAGAAACCGAAGAACTGGAAGTGCTGGAGTGGACATTCGACGAGGCGCTCGAGGCGTTTTATCGCGGGGAGATCTGCGATGCGAAGACCATCATGCTGCTGCAGTATGCGGCGATGAAAAATATCTTCACCGCTACCTGAGACCTGAGTCCCGAGATCTGAACCCTTAACCCTGTGGCGAGCGAGCTTGCTCGCGCTGGGCTGCGAAGCGGCCCCAAAATACTGGCTTAGTCGGAGATTTTTGCCAGTGCTGCGCACTGGAGCGGGAGCAAGCTCCCTCGCCACAGAGATCGGGGGGCAGTCGGCTTAAAACAGCTCGCCCGTCCGGCTAGCCCCGGACCACTCGCAACCTTCCAGCGTCAACAACCGTTCCTTTGCCTCAAGTCCGCCGGCAAACCCCGTTAACTTCCCCGACGCCCCAATCACCCGATGGCACGGCGCAACAATCGAAATCGGGTTCTTGCCATTCGCCGCGCCCACCGCCCGGACTGCGCTTGGATTGCCGATCTGCTCGGCGATCTCGCTGTAACTGCGCGTCTCCCCAAACGGAATGGTCAGCAGCGCCTGCCACACCTTCTTCTGAAAGTCCGTCCCGGCAAAATCCAGTTCCAGATCGAAGCTATTGCGCGTGCCGGAAAAGTATTCCTGCAACTGCTGAACGGCGCGTAGGAGGATCGGGTTATCCGGTGCCTCACTCATCGGGCCAAGCCGAACACGGTTCGGCTTGTCGTTTTCCCAGAGGATGGCGGCCAGTCTTGAATCTTTCGCAACCAGTTTCAGCTCGCCGACCGGGGACGCCAGAGTGGTGAAGGTGTAAGTCATGCCGGCGAACTCCTCAGAAGGGCTGAACAGCGGCCAAGCATACTGCCTCGGCGAGGAGGCGCAAAACGCAATCCCGGCCATACTTGCGTCTGCTTTGAAGCGTTTTCTCCGTTTTTAAACAGAGCCTAAAAACAAAAAGAGACCGACTCATGAAGTTCGAACCTTTTGCCAAATCGCTGATTGCGACCTCATTGGCGCTCAGTTGCCTCAGTGCTTACGCAGCCTCCGTGGCCCCGGTCGCGGCCGAAAACGGCATGGTTGTCACGGCCCAGCACCTGGCCTCCCATGTAGGCGTCGATGTGCTCAAGAACGGTGGCAACGCTGTCGATGCCGCTGTCGCCGTGGGTTATGCGCTGGCGGTGGTTTATCCCGCTGCGGGTAACCTGGGGGGCGGTGGATTCATGACCGTTCAACTGGCGGACGGGCGCAAGACTTTCCTCGATTTCCGCGAAAAAGCGCCGCTGGCCGCGACAGCAGACATGTACCTCGACAAAGAGGGCAACGTCGTGCCGGACCTGAGCACCCGTGGTCACTTGGCCGTTGGCGTGCCCGGCACCGTGTCCGGAATGGAACTGGCGCTGAAGAAATACGGGACCAAACCGCGCAAGGAAGTAATCGCCCCGGCGATCAAACTTGCCGAAGACGGTTTTGTGCTGGAGCAGGGCGATGTCGAATTGCTGGAATACGCCACCGACGTGTTCAAGAAGGACATCAAGGATTCCGGCGCGATCTTCCTGAGTAATGGCGAGCCGATGCAGGTCGGGCAAAAACTGGTGCAGAAGGATCTGGCCAAAACCCTGCGGGAAATTTCCGAGAAGGGCGAAGACGGCTTCTACAAAGGCTGGGTGGCCGACGCCATCGTCACCTCCAGCCAGGCCAACAAGGGCATCATCACCCAGGCCGACCTCGACAAATACAAGACCCGCGAACTGGCGCCGATCGAGTGTGACTACCGCGGTTATCACGTGGTGTCGGCACCGCCGCCCAGCTCCGGTGGTGTGGTGATCTGCGAGATCATGAACATTCTCGAAGGCTACCCGATGAAGGATCTGGGCTACCACTCGGCCCAGGGCATGCATTACCAGATCGAAGCGATGCGCCATGCCTATGTGGACCGCAACAGCTACCTCGGCGACCCGGACTTCGTTAAAAACCCGATCGAGCACCTGCTGGACAAGAACTACGCGACCAAAATCCGCGCGGCGATCAATCCGCAAAAAGCCGGCGTGTCCCGCGAGCTCAAACCCGGTGTAGCGCCCCATGAAGGCAGCAACACCACGCATTACTCCATCGTCGATAAATGGGGCAACGCGGTGTCAGTGACCTACACCCTCAACGACTGGTTCGGTGCCGGTGTGATGGCCAGCAAAACCGGGGTCATCCTCAACGACGAAATGGACGACTTCACCTCGAAAATCGGCGTGCCCAACATGTACGGCCTGGTGCAAGGCGAAGCCAACGCCATTGCGCCCGGCAAGGCACCGCTGTCGTCCATGAGCCCGACCATCGTCACCAAGGACGGCAAAGTGGTCATGGTTGTCGGCACCCCCGGCGGCAGTCGCATCATCACCGCCACCTTGCTGACCATGCTCAACGTGATCGACTACGGCATGAACATCCAGGAAGCGGTCGATGCGCCCCGTTTCCACCAGCAATGGCTGCCGGAAGAGACCAACCTGGAGACCTTCACCACCAGTCCGGACACGGTGAAGATGCTTGAGAGCTGGGGCCACAAGTTTGCCGGGCCGCAGGATCCCAACCATTTGGCGGCGATCCTGGTGGGCGCGCCTTCGCTGGAAGGCAAACCGGTGGGCAAGAACCGCTTCTATGGGGCCAACGACCCGCGCAGGAATACGGGGTTGTCGCTCGGCTACTAAGCCGTAAGTCCATGGCCACCCTCAAGCTGCGAGGGTGGCCCGGCCGACAAGGTTATTCGTCGGGCTTGGTGACGAGGTTATCCGCCTCGTCCACCTGATACGGCACATGCGCTTCCACGCCATCCCTGCCGGTCTGCGCCACGACATTCTTGAATCGCTTGCCGTTCCAGCATCGGAAAATCAACGTCGCATTCTCGCCTCCGGTCAACGTTGAACCCAGGCTGCCAATCAGCTTGCTGCGGGCGCCGCCCACCAGAATGCTGTTTTTGCCCGCCGTCAAAACGCTTTTATCGCCGCCCATCAACGTACAGTCATCGCCCGCCGTCAGCTTGCTGCGATCACCGGCCGTGAGGTGGCTATTGCTGCCCGCCAACAGCTTGCTGCGGTCGCCGGCGATTTGGGTGCTGTCCTTGCCGGCTATCAATTTGCTGCGATCACCCGCCGTCTGGACGCTGCCGGCGCCCGCGATGAGGGTGCTGCGATAACCCGCGGTCTGTGAGCTGTCCTTGCCGGCAATCAACATGCTTTTGTGCCCGGCAATTTGCGTGCTGTCGGGACCGGCGATCAATGAGCTTTGATAACTGGCGATCTGGTTGCTGCCGTATCCGGCGGTCAGGGTGCTGTGCATGCCGGAGGTCAGGCTGCTGCCATAACCGGCGGTCAATACACTGCGCAATCCGCTGATCAATGTGCTGCCGTATCCAGCCGTGAGGAAGCTGCGGATGCCGCTGGTCAGGCTACTGCCGTAGCCGGCGATCAAGGAACTGTCCTGGCCCGCCGTTTCGGTGCTGCCATAACCGGCGGTAAGGGAGCTGCTGTCCTGAGCGGTGAGGGTGCTGCCGTAACCCGCCGTCAGCGTGCTGTCGTAACCGGCGGTTTGCGTGCTGCCGTAACCGGCGATCAACGAACTTTCGTAGCCGGCGGTTTCGGTGCTGCCATAACCCGCGGTGAGGGAGCTGTTGTCCTGAGCGGTGAGGGTGCTGCCATAACCTGCCGTCAGCGTGCTCTCGTAGCCAGCGGTTTGCGTGCTGCCGTATCCGGCGATCAGCGAACTGTTGCTACCGGCGGTTCCCGTACTGCCGTAGCCGGCGGTGAGAACACTGCTTTCCCGTGCGGTTTGCGTACTGCCATAACCAGCGGTCAGAGTGCTTTTGTAACCCGCCGTCTGGGTGCTGCCGTAGCCGGCCGTGAGTGAACTGTTTTCCCGAGCGGTGAGGGTGCTGCCGTAACCTGCCGTCAGCGTGCTGTCGTGGCCGGCGGTTTGCGTGCTGCCGTAGCCGGCGATCAGCGAACTCTCATGCCCGGCGGTTTCCGTGGTCCCGTAACCGGCCGTGAGAGAACTGCCGTCCTGCGCGGTGAGGGTGCTGCCATAGCCGGCGGTCAGACTGCTGTCATAACCGGCGGTCTGAGTGCTGCCGTAGCCAGCGATAAGCGAACTGTCGCCGCCGGCGGTTTCCGTACTGCCGTAACCGGCGGTAAGGGAGCTGCTTTCCTGAGCGGTGAGGGTGCTGCCGTAACCCGCCGTCAGACTGCTTTCATAGCCTGCGGTCTGGGTCGTGCCATAACCGGCGATCAGGGAACTGGCGTACCCGGCGGTTCCGGTGCTGCCGTAGCCTGCCGTCAGGGAACTGCTTTCCTGGGCGGTCTGAGTGCTGCCGTAGCCGGCGGTCAGCGTGCTCTCATAACCAGCGGTTTGCGTACTGCCGTATCCGGCGATCAGCGAACTGTCGTGCCCGGCCGTTGCGGTGCTGCCGTAGCCTGCGGTGAGCGAACTGCTTTCCTGTGCGGTCTGGGTGGTGCCATACCCGGCGGTTAGCGTGCTTTCATGACCGGCAGTTTGTGTACTGCCGTAACCGGCAATCAACGTACTGTCCGATCCCGCCGTGGCGGTGCTGCCGTACCCGGCCGTGAGGGAACTGTTTTCCTGGGCGGTTTGGGTGCTGCCATACCCGGCGGTCAGGGTGCTTTCGTGGCCGGCTGTTTGGGTGCTGCCGTAACCGGCGATCAAGGAGCTTTCCGGCCCCGCTGTGCCGGTGCTGCCATAGCCAGCGGTGAGGGCGCTGCTGTCTTGGGCGGTTTGGGTGGTGCCGTAACCCGCGGTCAACGTACTGTCCTGTCCCGCCGTTTGCGTGCTGCCGTAACCGGCAATCAAGGCGCTATCCGATCCGGCTGTTTCGGTGCTGCCGTAGCCGGCGGTGAGGGCGCTGCCCTCTTGGGCGGTTTGAGTGCTGCCATAGCCTGCGGTCAGCGAGCTGTCGCTTCCCGCCGTTTCGGTACTGCCGTAACCGGCGGTGAGGGTGCTGCCGTCCTGGGCGGTCTGGCTGCTGCCGTAATCGGCGGTCAGCGTGCTTTTCTGCCCGGCGATCTGGGTGCTGCCGTACCCGGCGATCAGCGAGCTGTCATCGCCAGCCATTTCCGTACTGCCATACCCGGCGGTCAATGAGCTGCTGTCGGCGGCCGTCAGGGTGCTGCCGTAACCGGCAATCAATGAGCTCTGACCGCCGGCTGTTTCCGTACTGCCGTAACCCGCCAGCAGATAACTTTGATGCCCACCCGTGAGCGTACTGCCGTACACAGCAGTTTCGAAAGTTTGCGAGGCGTCGGTTTTAGCGCCGATGCCGAAAGGACTGTAACCCTGTGCTCGCCGACTTTCGAATTCGCGACTGGAGGTTTTATTTGGTGATTCAAGTGGGGTGTCGATTAAAGGGATGTTTGCTGATTGATAGTGTTCAATGTGCGCTGCAATGTAATTGATCGAACTGTCTTGAGTGCCCGTGTGAACAACTTCCGCCTCCGGGAACTTGATCATGCCGTCTTCATCAAGTTTTATAATGTGACCAATGTGAACTTCGCACACAACCCATTTGGCATCGGCTCGCAAACTCAGTTGAGTAGAGGAACCTTCTCCCCACAATAAGCCGACCAGGCCGTTCTCGAGTTTCTTGCTGGGCTTCCAGTGCTTGCACACCACCAGGCCGGCGTCCGGCCAGACTTGGCCGGCATGGTCCGACATGTCGTTGGCGCAAGTGCGCAAGACAAGGACTTTGTTGTCACTCATATCATATGTGCTCAATGAATATAACGGCATCAGCGGGAATCAGGATTGTAAGTACCCATAGCGTTCAAATAGAACGGTCAGGTATTACTTACACGTCACTGGCTGAAATCCATTAAGAGCCAGCGGCAAAGCCGCAGTCCTGTCATTAAACAGGTCGCAGTCCCTGGCGAAACTTCTCGATATCGAAGATTCACCCTAAAGCAATGACTCGGGTATGACCACACTTATTGTGCTTTGGAAGTGTTTAATGTTGTTCGTTACAATAGATAAAGTAATACCGTAATAGTTGATGTGGTTTAATGAATTTTCAATTCAGCTTAGCGGTGTTGGGGCGGGCTGTGTCCGACTGGATAAATTCGCGGACAGGCAGCGATTTCAAGCTATTCCATCGTAGGTGTTTTGCGGCATTATCGACGGTACGCACTCTTCGCTCGGCCCCAGGGAGCAGGTGGCGTACCCCTTAATCTGAAGGACTACTTTAAGGCCTGAGCCCATGACCACTGCATTGCTGATCATCGACGTCCAGCACGCCTTGTGCACTGGCGAGTACGAATGTTTTAAGATCAAACGCGTCATCGAGAATATAAACGGCCTGAGTGCCAAGGCCAGGGAGGCAGGGATTCCGGTCATCCTCATCCAGCACGAAGAAAAGGGCGACCAGCTGCAACATGGTTCTGAAGGCTGGCAACTGGCCGAAAGCCTGAAGACTTCACCGCAAGACCTTCGGGTGCGAAAAACCAACCGAGACTCGTTCTACCAGACCCACTTACAAGCCCTACTGCAAGATTTTGGCTCCGACCGCCTGATCATCTGCGGGCTGCAAACCGACTATTGCGTCAACGCCACCGTCCGCCAGGCCCTGAAGCTGGGCTATGACGTGGTGCTCGCCGCCGACGCGCATTCCACCGTCGACAACGGCAACCTCGCCGCCGAAGACATCATCGCCCAGCACAACGCGGAGCTGGCGCACTTGACGGGGCCCGTGGCACGGATCGACGTCATCCCGGCCAGCGAGATAGCGATTAAGAACTGAAAATATCGATTAGCTCATTCAGGAACGTACTCACCAGATCCCGCTGCCGCGCCGAATGCCGAACCGCCGCATGAAACCCCACCTCATAACGCAGCAGCTCGGGATTCAGCGGATGCAACTGCCCCAGCTGTTCATGCTTCGCCGCATAGTGCTGCGGCAAAAAGCCCAAATGCTGGCCTGACAGAATGAGCAGTGCCGCGCCGTCCATGCTGTCGGTGAGCACGGTCAGGCGTTCGATCGAGGTGGGTGCAGGCATTTCCGGCAAGGGGTGACTGGGCCATACCCAGTCGTAATCGCGGACGTCATCCCGGGTCAGATCCCCCACGTGCTCAAATAGCGGGTGAGCCGGGGCGCAGTAGGCGATCTGGGTTTCCTGGAACAAGGGGAAGTAATCGATGTTGGGCAAGCGGTGCCAGAAGTAACCGATCGCCAGATCGATATGGCTATTGATGATTTTCTCTTCCAGCAGCGACGAAGACAGTTCCGTGAAGTGGAAATACAGGCCTTCATGACGAGCCCTTAAACGCGCGATGGCCAAGGCGATTTTCTTGTTGGCAACAGGATCGATCTGGCCGAGCAAACCGATATTGATGTTGCCCGACACTTTGCGATTGATGTGCTGGACCTCAACCCGGAAACCTTCGGCTGCCGCCAGCAATCGGCGGGCCGCTTCGACAAACTGACCGCCCTTGGGCGTCACCGAAAATCCACCGCGACCGCGCTCGCACAGTCGAAATCCCACCCGCGCTTCCAGCGTCGCCAATTGCGCACTGATGGTCGGTTGAGTGGTGTTGAGTGCAGTTTGCGCGGCCGAGATGCCGCCCGCTTCAACGACGGTCAAAAAGACCCGGATCAAACGCAGATCCAGTTCCGATACAGTGCCCAGCATGGGTGTCCCTCAATGTTCATTCACATAGACGCGGATCTATGTAAACAGTGTGCCTGCGATATTTTATAGCCCTGACCCAGGCCCTACATTGCAATGAAACCGGCGCTTTGCCCATAAAAACAACAATCAACTGCATAGGAACAATCGTATGTCAGGGTCTCCTCATTCTGCGCACGCCCTCGAGGCGAGTGGCGGGTTGGCCATCGAAGGCCACTCGATCGATTACATTCCGGAAAACGAACGTCACGCCAAGCTCAGCAGCCAGGGCCCTTTCTGGTTTTTAGGCAACTTCCACTTCTTCACCATCTCCATCGGTTTTGTCGGCCCAAGCCTTGGCTTGTCGGCGCTGTGGACGATGCTGGCCGGTGCGCTCGGGATCATGTTCGGCACCATCTTCATGGCTTTTCACGGCTCGCAAGGTCCCGAAATGGGCCTCCCGCAAATGATCCAGTCCCGTGCCCAGTTCGGGTATCGCGGAGTGATCCTGGCCTTGATGGCGACGATGTTTGTGTTCGTCGGCTTCAACGTGGTGAACATCTCGCTGATCATGAACGGCCTTGAACACGTCTTCGGCATCGACCCGACCATTGTCGCCATCGTCGTGGTGCTGATCGGCGCGCTGCTGTCGATCTACGGCCACGACCTGATGCACAAAGCCTTCAAATGGGCGTTGCTGGCGACCTTGCCGCTGTATGCGCTAGTCACCATCGCCCTGATGTTCGGTGCAGGCCAGGAAGGCGTCGCCCCGGCGACCGACCTGGGCTTCAGCTGGGTTGCGTTCGCCACGCTGTTTGCCATCGGCGCGAGCTACAACATTTCCTACGCGCCCTATGTCTCCGACTATTCCCGTTACCTGCCGAAAAACACCAGTCGGCCAAAACTGATCGCCGCCGTGTTCATCGGCGCATCATTGTCGGGGAGCTGGATGATCGGCCTCGGCGCCTGGCTCGCGCAGCAGTTGAAAGCGGCGGATGCGCTGGTGGCGCTTAACCAGGTCGGATCGTCGATGATCCCGGGCCTGGGCAACGTGTTGGTCATCGTCTCCGTGGCAGGCTTCCTGCCGATCATCGCGCTCAACACTTACAGCGCCATGCTGACGTTATTGACCGGCGTCGACTCGATCAAAAAAATCACGCCAACCCCTCGCGCCCGGGTCATGTCGATCTCCGCGATCAGCGTCATCCTGTTGACCTGCGTGCTGTCGATCAAGGGCGATGGCATCGCGCTGTTGAACACCTTCCTCGTGCTGCTGTTGTACTTCCTCGTGCCCTGGACCGCGGTCAATCTGGTCGACTACTTCTTCGTGCGCAAAGGCCGCTACGCGATCCCGCATTTCTTCACACCGAAGGGCATCTACGGCGCCTGGCAATTCCGAGGGATCGTCTCGTACCTGATCGGATTTGCCGCGATGGTGCCGTTTTTCTACATCTTCGATGCCGCCGCCGGCAAAGAAGTGTTCGTCGGCCCGCTGGCGCGCATGCTCGAAGGCGTGGACATCGCCTGGCTGGTCGGCCTGGTGGTTTCGGGCCTGGCGTATTACCTGCTCAGCCGTTCGATCGACCTTGAATACGAACGCCGAATCATCGACTCGATCACCGAGAGCGACATTGTTGCCATGGCTCATCAGCCAGTGGAGGAGGGACGTTGAACCGCGTGAAAAATACCGTGGTCGCCTGCTGCCAAGTGGCACCGAAAATAGGCGACCTCGCTTACAACCGGACACTGACAGAACGAGCGATTCGCTCGGCGGCGTTGCAAGGCGCCCAAGTGGTGGTGCTGCCCGAACTGGTGCAGAGCGGCTACCTGTTTGCTGACCGCAACGAAGCGTTGTCCCTGTCCGAAACAACCGACGGACCAACCCTGCGCCTGTGGACGGCGTTGGCGAAAGAATTGAACGTCGTTGTAGTGGCCGGATTCTGCGAACGACTGCAAGGCGATGCACTGGCCAACAGCGCGGCGATGATCGACCCCCAAGGCCTGCGCGCCGTGTATCGCAAGGCACACCTGTGGGACGCGGAAAGCGAAATCTTCAGCCCCGGCAACGACGCGCCGCCGGTGGTCGAAACGGTCCATGGACGGATCGGCATGCTGATTTGCTACGACCTGGAGTTTCCGGAATGGGTGCGACTGCCGGCGCTGGCGGGTGCAGAATTGCTCTGCGCTCCCGTCAATTGGCCCGATGGACCGAGGCCGCCAACCGAGCGCCCGGCCGAGGTGGTGCGGGTTCAGGCCAATGCGTCGGTGAACCGGATGTTCATTGCCGCGTGTGATCGGCATGGGCATGAACGCGGGGTTGGATGGGTGCAAGGTTCGGTGATTGTCGATGCTGATGGGTATCCGTTGGCGGGGCCGGCGGAGCAGGGGGGAGAGCAGATTTTGCTGGCGACACTTAACCTCGCTGAGGCGCGGAATAAGCGGATTAGTGCGCGTAATGATTTGCATCGGGATCGGCGGTTGGGGTTGTATGGAGGCGGCGAGGAGTGAAGCGGTAGGCTGTGCCTATTGGCTATCCGCCCATACTGCTTCTGGCCGATTTTCTGCCTGGTACGAAGGACAGCAATCGACCAGACGTACAAACATAGACCGGGGATGTCTACCAGAGCGGTACAGTTCAAGCAGTCATCCAATACATCGACAAAAGTAGGGGCGATTCAGCTGGATGAGTGTTTTTGATTTCAAACCCATGCCAATGCTAATAGATTATTTATTGAACATTTCGTAAAAAAGCGTAGCATTGCCGACCATGATACTCGAACAGCTCAAAGCCCTGGCCAATGACACTCGCATGCAAATGATGGAGTGGCTCAAAGACCCACTTAATAATTTCCCACCTCAGGATCATGGAGATCCTGCGATAGGGGTGTGCGTAACCCATTTGCAGCACAAGGCAGGGCTTTCACCTTCTACCGCGTCTGCACACTTAGCTATCTTGCAGCGCGCAGGCTTCGTGCTAACCACCCGCATCGGAAAGTGGACTTACTACCGGCGCAACGAGCAGGCAATTGACGACTTTGCGGCCAGGTTGATCATCGAATTGTAATTTTTAAACTTTCATTTCGTTATTTCGCGTAATTAGAAAACATAAGGAATTCCCTATGAGCAGCAAAACGATCTTCGTCCAACCCGGTGGCGGCTATGAAAACGTTGTGGTTGGCAGCAGCGAAGTCCAAGCCGCAGCGCTTGGCGAAATCACCGTACGACTTCACGCCAACTCGCTCAACTACCACGACTTCGCGGTGGTCAGCGGTATGTGGGGCCCTAGCGAAAAACGCATCCCCATGGCCGATGGTGCAGGTGAAGTCATTGCTGTCGGCCCTGATGTCACTGAATTCAAGGTGGGTGACTCGGTCGTCAGCACCTTCTTCCCGGAGTGGATCGACGGTGTGCCACTGGTTGAAGGCTTTGTCAGCGTGCCAGGCGATGGCATTGACGGCTACGCTCGTGAGCAAGTGACGGCCAAAGCCACATCGTTTACCCTCGCGCCTACTGGCTACAGCCATGCTGAAGCGTCGACGCTTACCACCGCTGGCCTTACTGCATGGCGCGCCCTGATGGCCGATGACTCACTCAAGCCGGGCGACACCGTGCTCGTTCAAGGCACTGGTGGCGTTTCAATTTTCGCCCTGCAGTTCGCTAAAATGGCCGGAGCTACCGTCATTGCGACCTCTTCAAGCGACGAAAAACTTGAACGTCTGAAAGCTCTAGGTGCTGATCATGTCATCAATTACCGCAAAGACCTTAACTGGGGCGAAACTGCACGCGCTCTAACGGGTGGCCGTGGTGTTGACCACATCATCGAAGTCGGCGGCCCTGCGACGCTTGAGCAATCGATGATTGCAATTCGGGTTGCTGGTCACATTTCCGTCATCGGGATATTGAGTGGCGTAAGCGGTGCAATGAATTTTGTACCGGCACTGATCAAGCAAGTGCGTCTGCAGGGTGTATTGGTGGGTAGCCGCAGCCAGCAGCAAGACATGATCCGGGCCATCAATGCTAATGGCATGCGCCCGATTATTGATCGTCATTTCCCTTTGAGCGAGATTGTCGAAGCGTTCAAGTATCAGGAAACCAACCAGCATTTCGGTAAAATTTGTCTGGATATCTAAGCCCACATGAAGGGGCATGATCCATATGCCTATCTCAAAGAGCCCATTGCTCCCTGTCGCACCGGCAGCCATGTGTAAAAGGGGGCTGATTTATTTGTGATCCAGGTGCCTGAAGCGCTGTTAAAAATAAATCCGTCCCCTTTTTTCAAAGGAAATTACTGGCGTGGGATGAGGTGATTTGTGAGGTAACGCTGTTGTTCCGAAAAGTTCGGGCCCGCCACATTACTTCCTGTCACGCCATCGACTTCGGGCGTGGAGATACGCCGTCAAATCGCTGTAGCCTAGTTGAGCTGCAATCTCCGTTAATGACTCTCCTTGCAATTCAAGATGCAGTTCCAATTCTGCGCGAATCTGATCGAGCAATTGCCTGAAGGTTGTACCTTCCTCTTCCAGTCGTCTCCGTAAGGTCCTTGGCGTCTGGTGCAGCGCCTTCGCCAGATTGTCCAGATTGGGAGTTTCACCTCTCGCTAGAGATCGTCGCGCTCCTTCAGCAACCTTGGCTGACCAACCGCTGAAATTCCGATGCACGGCGATCCGTCGATCCAGTTCCTGGGTCAATAACTCAAGCATCCCGTGATGACGTGTCTGCATCGGCAGGCTCAAGCTTCGAGCATCGAAATAGAAGCAGTTAATCGGACAGTCAAACTCGACACGGCCCCCAAACCATTGGGTGTATTGCTTGTAATACGACGGACGAGAGTGAGTAAATCTTGCCAGGACCGGCTGCACCTGCTGCCCTGTTCCACGCCGCAACTGCGCGATGGACATTGCGCCGTAGTGCTCAATGACATAGCGCGCCAGCTCACTGGGCGCATCGACGCACAGCTCGATGCCGACGCCGTTTTCATCATTGAGCAGTCTCACCGTGTCTGTGTCCGCCGCAAGCCGCGCGTACCGGGCCCAAAGCTTCATGGATGATAAAACGTCGGGGCTGTACAAGCACAGATAGGCCAGGACGTGCCAGTCCTGAGGCGTGAATAGCGTGAACAGTTTCAACCCGATCGCCGGATCGATGCGCGCCGCCTCGCGCCAAAGCTGATCCAGCTCGATCAGGCTGTAATCCCTGTTTTCTCTCAGGGCCTGGCTATCCAGGAAACGCTCCAGCACCTGGCCCAGTTTGCCGCGGTGAAAGCGCTGGGGGGAACGATTGACCTGTTCTCGCTCAATTTTGTCCGTTTCGCGCATAGGGACGGCTTACTCGTTGGCTTCTAATGAAAGGGCATTGCCCGCAAGGGCCTTAATCGAGAGTGCCATGAATACAATAATGCTCGCCAACAATCCTTCCGTAGTAGTGGCCGGGATATTCCTTGCCTTCATCTTGCTGGAACTCGCGTGTTCTTCGCTCCGACACCCGTTGAGCGGGAAGCGTGACGTACTGATCGAAGTCATAGGCTCCGGGATCCTGGTTGCAATCACGTTCCCCAGTGTCATGTGGCTCAGTGGAAAAATCCTGAGCCTGGCTGTTCCGGAAATGAAAGGCGCCCTGGCCACCATTCCTTGGGTCGCAGGGTTCGTGTTGTTTCTAGTACTGGATGACATGACTCAATACTGGTGGCATCGACTGACACATCGGGTCCCGGCACTTTATGCGCTGCACCGCGCTCATCACTCCGCGCCCTACATGAGTGTCCGCATCGTTTATCGAAACAACAGCTTCTACTACATGCTGATGCCCGGCATCTGGCTGTCCGGCATACTGATCTATCTAGGGCTTGCGCATATTTACTATGTTTATCTGATCCTGAAGATGATCGTCATCTTCGCAGCGCACAGCAGCGTTGCGTGGGACGACAAACTGTACGGCATCCGTGTGTTGCGTCCTATTGTCTGGGTTCTGGAGCGAACGATCTCCACCCCCTCCACTCATTCAGCCCATCACGGCTTGACTGCCGAGGATGGTGTCACGCATTACAAGGGCAACTTCGGCAACCTGTTGTTCTTCTGGGACATCCTGTTCGGTACGGCCAAAATTACCCGCCGGCGTCCGCCCTTATACGGCATCGAACACTTGTCACCGATCAGCTGGAAAGAAGAGTTGTTCTGGCCCATCGTGCGTTCACGCCGTGTCACTCCCAAAGCACACAAGGCTAAACAGAAGGTGGCGCAATGAGCCGTCATATCGTTCTGCTGTCTGGATCGAATAGATCAAACAGCCAATCACTCAAAGTCGCAAAATACTTGCGCGACCGATTAGAGCAACTTGGTCTTTGTGATTCAGGCGAACTGCTGAACTTGGCTTCCAGTCGGCTACCGCTGTGGCCAGAAGAAGACATTGATGGAATCTGGAATGTCCAGCAAACCATCCTCAAAAAAGCTACCGCACTGATCGTGATCAGCCCGGAGTGGAATGGCATGGCTTGCCCGGCGCTGAAAAATTTCTTTTTGTACGCAGGACTCGGTGAGCTTGGACACAAGCCTGCGCTCCTGGTGGGGGTTTCGGCTGGGCTCGGGGGAGCCTATCCAATTGCTGAATTGCGTGCTTCGAGCTACAAAAACAGCCGGATCATGTATTTGCCTGAACAACTCATCATAAGAAATGTTGAATCGATGATGAATAGCGAAATTCCCTCAGACGAAAATGATATTCGCATCCGCACACGTATCGACTGGGCTTTGCATTTACTTTGTCAATACGATGACGCCTTACGCACGATACGAACTGCAATCAAACACCCACCTGAGTTCTCTACGGGGATGTAAAACTGTCGCACCTCAACGAATTGAATAAATAAACCTTGCGCTAATGTGTGCATTTCAACCACGTCGATGCAAAAACATTCAATATTGAGCCAGCAGGGTGTTGCATCGACGGGTTGATCTAAGTCAAACGGATACGCGGTTGGCATGGTTAAAAACCACCATCAACGCACCAGCAATTAAGATGCAGCGATTAATTACAAATGCGATTTTTTACAACTCAATCTTAATAGCTCATGACGCTGGAATAACTATTTCGCGACAGACAACCGCCAGCCAATAATTGCCTGCCATGAATGTCCGTTTAGGGCCGTTTCCTACCCGTCGCGAAGGGCAGTTATCGACCCAAAGCAGTCAGTCCTGCGATCTCGCCTGGAGCTAAATCAATATAGAGCGTTATGGGAAAAGGTCGGGACTTCCAGATGGGAAATCCAAGCTGGCGGAGTAGCTGGCTCCAAACTACGCTCAATGACGGATCCTTCTTTCTTCAGCGAAAGCTGGTGAAATCACCTGTCTGTTTGGGAATTTTAATTTTTTGCTCAAGGACAAGATAACTTAGTAAGATCTCGAGATTACGATCTACAGGTACTAATCGAGGAGAATTTCAAACTCCGCCAAGTGGTACTAGTTGACAGCCTTAGTCGCACGAAATGAAATAGCCAAAACCAAGTCCGTTTGGGCTCGCCCAAACCGATTTTAGCTGCACACTCTTTCGCTCATACTTGAGTATGATTTACATCCAATCTAAAAAGCGTAGCCTGTACACAGATATCATTATCTTCAATCACGTGACAAAGAGAAGAACCTCGTTTACAACCCTTGAATCCGCCAATTTGTAATTCGAACACTACAATCTTTTCTTGTTTCGAACTTACTGTGGAGTTTTGTATGCACCCTTCTGAAAGTCCCGAATTAACAAGCATGTTCGATAACATAAAATCGGCATCGCCCGTACTTGAGCGCTATACCAAAGAAGTGCTTTTCGGCGCGCTATGGCAAGGCCCAGAACTGTCCACCAGAGACCGAAGTATTGTGACGCTTTCGGTAATGATTTCGCGTAATCAGAGTGCGCACATGACCAGCTATTTGGATCTCGCGCTCGACAATGGCGTAAGCCCTGACGAAATTTCGGAAATCATTGCGCACTTGGCGTTTTATACAGGATGGGCTAACGCGATGTCAGCTGTGGAGGTGACGAGATCAGTCTTCGAGCAACGCGGTATTACGACAGATCAGCTGTCACCAGCCATCGTCAATTTGCTCCCGGTTGATGCCGCTGCCGAAGAGCAGCGTGCGCTTGCCGTCGTTGAAAAATTCGGCACGACAGTGCCTGAGCTGGTTCAATTCACAAACGACATACTGTTCAGCGACGTATGGCGCCGGCCCGGCCTTTCGCCGCGAGATCGGTGCCTGATCACAGTCTGCATGGTGATTGCCACTTCACAGGTTACAGTGCTGCCTTTCTATTTGAACCGAAGCATGGACTATGGTCTAACTCGCGTGGAAGTTGCGCACGTTATGACTCAACTGGCGTTTTACTCAGGCTGGTCGACCGTCTACTCGGCACTGCCCTTCATCAAAGACGTATTTGAAAGTCGATCGAGTTGATTGAGAAAATGCCGAGTTCCGGCATACCGGTCCTGACTGGACGCGCAGTTCCGTTAGCTAGCGGCATCAAAATGTAGCTGGGTTCCCCCGCGACTTGCATCAGGCCCTTAAATGCCGATCTCTGTTCACCGATATATGGCTCCGCAAGGTAGTGGAACACTTCACCAGTTTTGGTCAGCCGAACACTGCGGGGCGGTGGGTGCGGCTGTTAAACGCACATCGGCCTTATTCATATCTGATGCGGATTGTTACGCACACGTAACGGCTGCGGCGGTAATCCTCAGTCCAAAACTATCAGTATTAATTATCGAATCCCGCGTCACAGATTGTGGGTGTTGGAGCTAATTTATCAACACTTGGGTAAATCCACGATCAACTTCTCCAAGCAAATTATCGCGGGACCTACTCTATATCGCTAAGGAAACACTCATGACCTATACCGCTAAAGCCGCGTACATACACCAATATGGCGCTCCCGAAGTTTTGGTTTTTGAAGAAGTTCAAGTTAGCGCGCCAGCTGCCGGGCAAGTGTTGATTCGCAACACCGTGATCGGCCTCAATTTCGTCGAAGTTTATTATCGTCGCGGCACATTCCCAGTACCTTCGTTCCCGGCGATCCTCGGTAATGAAGCCGCCGGTATCGTCGAAGCGGTGGGCAGTGATGTAACTTCGGTCAAAGTGGGGGATCGAGTGGTCTACTCCGACGACGTCCATGGCGCTTACACAACCTTGTGCCTATACCCCGCCGACCGCGTAGCGATTATTCCTGACAGGATCACCGATCATCAGGCCGCTGCGGCATTCCTGAAAGGCCTGACCGCACGTTATCTACTCAAGGAAGTCGTCGACCTGGCAAAGGGTGACACAGTGCTCTACCACGCGGCAGCCGGTGGCGTCGGGTTGATCTTCGTACAATGGGCCAAGGCTTTGGGCTTGCGGGTGATCGGCACTGTGTCCTCCGACGAAAAAGCCGCCATTGCCCTAGCGGCTGGCTGTAATCACGTCATCAACTACCAAGAGGAGAACTTCGCTGAGCGGGTGCTGCAATTCACCGATGGCACCGGCGTTAAAGCCGTGTTCGACTCGGTCGGCAAAGACACTTTCAACGACTCATTGGCGGTCCTCGCACCACGCGGAACCCTCGTAGTGTTCGGTAAAGCCTCCGGCAATCCGCCGCTGATCGACCCGTTCGCCCTGGCACCACGCTCGTTGAAACTGACCTGGCCCATCCTGCCGGTGTTCGTCGCCACCGCGCCACAACTGGCCCACGCCGCCAAAGACTTGTTCGCCGCCATCAGCAATGGCCTGATCAAGGTCGAGCCGAGCCGGGTGTATCCGTTCGAGCAATTGGTAAAAGCGCATCGTGATCTGGAAGAGCGACGCACGACTGGGGCGGCGGTTCTGGTAATCTAAAAGATCTTCTTATTTCACAAAGCACAATATGAGCCGCATCTGCGGCTCATATTGCGGCGAGTTCCTCTTCTTTCATCCTCAAGTGATTATTCCGCTTTAACCGAAGATTGATGCGCTTATTGCCGGATTGCTGTCTCGCGAGGGGCAGCAATTGGCCGATTACAGCCCGTCGCGAAGGGCAGCAACCGACCCATGGCTGCCGGTCAGCAACCGCAGAATTCGGCCAGCAACCGTCTTGTCAGCTTTCATGCCGCTCAGAGCGACCGCCATACTCTCAACTGATCGTGCCGTAACCACAGAGCGGCCTCTCGGTGAGCAAATCATGACTTTGAAATGGCCGCCTCTGGTCCAGAGGGCTGCGTCCGTTTCGCCCGCGAACTGCTCCAGTGATTCGAATCAATGCTATCTGGCTCTCCACTGAGCCGATGGACCTGCGTGCCGGTACCGAGACGGCATTGGGCCGGGTGATCGCATTCTTTGGTCGCAAGGAGGCGATCGGCAAGTGAACACAGTATCGGCGCAACTGCTAAATGCCAAAGCTGAATCGGACTTGTGCAGTGTCTGGTTGGCTAGCGTCACCGATGAGTGTAATGCTGCTGTATGAAGTCGTGATCGACTTCGACCAGTCGAGGGTATCTGCTTTCGTCAAGCGTTTCGCGAAGTCGCCTAGAGTAGCTTGCCTGCTCAAAGGCAACTTGGCACCTGGCGCTGTCAAAGAATGACCGGAGATGGGCGAGTGCCTGATCAAATGCAGGGCTTTCAATACGCAGAAATAGACCTGTCAAATCTTGCTGGTCCGTGAGTTCTCGATACAAGTCGATTGCGAAAATACTGCCTCCGTTATTTTGAGCATGATACACATGCACGTCGCCGTAGCCGTTGTAAAGGTGGGCGAAATACAACTCGTGGAGTTCGATAATGTTGACGGGAATTTCAAGGGTGGTAAATACCGCCTGCAGGTCGGCGCTGGGAGCCTTCTGGTCACCTTCCCAGGTTACTAAATCTGACATCGAAACACAGATGTCGAATTCTTTGGCATAGATGGTTTTTTTGGACATTCTCATTCCATCGCTGAGTGTTGGAATTTTAAGGGTGGAGCTTCATAAGGCATCGACTACGGGTTATGCCTGATATCGACCGGACGAAGCATCAGCTCATCACAGAAAGAACCAGCGGTCGCTATTCTATCTCCGCGAGAGGCCGGAAATGACCTATTGCTGCCTCACAAGAGGATCCCCTACGCTTGCAAAAATCGATCGGGCCGGCATGGGCAAAGGGAACTGGACGCCTTGTCATCGATGATCTCCTCGCTGGCCAGACGTCCCACTATTGCCGCCAAAGTAATTCCGGGGTGCATTGCACAAACATAGACGCCACCTACTTTGGGTAGATAACCGATGATGGGGATGCCATCGGCAGGCATGGGCCTGAGTCCGACACAAGCCCATTCCGGATCTATGGAAACAACACCATGGAGTTCGTTCTGGATTGTCTTGGCAGTTCGAAGCGCTATCGCTGCCGGCTGATTTTCCATGGCGTCGTCCAGGTAATCTTCTGCCGCCAGCAACGCACCATCCGAACTTTGCCTCACTTCCATTTCAGGGCTGGAGATGAGGGTGTGCACGAGGTTGGGTTGTGACTTGTAACGGATGAAAATGGCAGGCGAGGCCTCTATCGGCAGGGACACTCCAAGCATGTCTGTCAGCTTCGTGATGCCTGTCCCGGCTGCCAATACGACAATATCGGCATCGATGATGCCTATTGTTGTTTCGACTCCGGTCACCGTTGCACTCTGGGTTACAAAACCGAGCACTCGCGTCTGAGTGAGAATCTTCGCCCCATACGCCTGGGCACCTGCGATCAACGCATGCGTAGCTGCCACTGCGTCCAGCGCTCCTTCTTCAGCCGCATATAGAGCAGACTGGGGAGGGTTCTTGAGATTTGGTTCAAGGTCGAGAATCTGCGATCGAGACACCAGATTTGCCGAAGCTTGGTGACCTGGGATCGGCAGCGCTCCAATCGCCATCACGCTGTAAGACAAGGCACCTGTCCATCGTATCTCCAGACCAGGCAGCTGCGTTTCGAGTCGGCGGTACTCCTTGATGGCAGAACCGCGCAGTTGCGCAATTGGGTCAGGTTCGGGGTGTGAGGTATTGAGCCAAGCGAATGAGCTGCCAGTCACTCCCGAAGCTATATCTTCAGCCTCTACCAAGGTGACATTCGCGCCTTTACCGGCCAAGTGATACGCCAATGACGCGCCAACGATGCCTGCACCAATGACAACGACTCGTCTGCCCTGACCATTTCCCATATCAACCTCCGTTCTGTCGATGTGACGATGGTACGACAGCTGGATGATTTCATGACATGAGAACCTGATCGTTCAGGACGCTTTTTGAGTGTCTGCTTTTGGTCGATAACAGGCTGATTCAAGAGACCACGTTGCTATCACACTTGCGACGGTCATCTTGTAAATACGGCAGTGGCTTCCTGAATTTTTTTCGAAGCTTTCACCGCCTGTAGGAAGCGCGTATCAGCTTTTTCAACAACCCTTGAGCGCGCATGTTTAAACGCCCTCAAGGTTACGTCCTGAAAGCTACAAAACCTTGCGCCGTTGCCTACGGCTGCACCAGAATCCGCCGGCTTGTGCGCTTATGGGCCGCTCGGTAACTTGATTCGTGTCACTGCCCTTCAGTGATCGGGTTTAGCAGCCCGGGGTTACAAGCAAGCTGCACGAGCTCTTGTCAGTCAGGCATTCCCACGCCTGCACTTGATGGTGGTTGTGCGCAGGGCGCCTTCGGGCGCGCCGGCTTTGCTAGCTTCCCCGGTCTGCTAACCTGCGTACAGCTGCCTCCCTCTCGTTTAGCAGCAAGAAGGTTGGCGCTCAATTTGAGAAGCGAGCTTATGTTCAAAATTACACCTAACCCACCAGACACCGATCCAGTGTCCCCCTACGAACCCGATTCAAAAAAACTCAACGAAGCAGCCGAACGCGCCCTCGATTTCCACTTCCCATCAAACGCCGATATCAAAGCCACCCCGCGTAGCTCCAGCAAACTGTTTTCCGTGGACCCAGAAGCCACAGCCGAAACCCTGGCGGTTTTTTTGGTCGAGACGTTGGCGTCGGTCGACGTGATGGTCCATCAGTTGGTGGATCATCTGGAGGGGGAGTCGCGCTATGCCTTGCTGGGCATTTCAAACAGCATCATGGTGGCGGAGATTACGGCGAACCGGGTGTTGGATAGGGTTGAGCCGTCTAAGTAGTTGCTGACCTGTGGTGAGGGGGATTGCTTGCACTGGGTGGCGAGGCGGCCTTAACAGATGGGCCTGCTGCGCAGCCAGCGGGAGCAAGCTCCCTCGCCACAGGTTGTTTGTTCTATTTGTGTTTGTAAAAAACGGGACGCTTGGCGTCCCGTTTTTTAGGGGGGTGGTATCAGCCTCCGGCGCGTTTATTTAACGCCTCTGCCGCTGCAGCGATTCCAGCCTGGCGCCTGCGCGAGCCAGCAGTCAAGCAGCGGCAAGCCCGCCATCAATCAGGTAGATCGCAAAGGAGAACGTCACGATCGACAGCACGGTGCTGACCAGAATGGAGGTCGCGGCTTCGCTTTGATAGGCGCCGGTCTGGTTCGCAAACATCGCCGGGATCGTCGCCGATGGAAGGGCGCAAAGCAGGATCATCTGTTGTGCGTACAGGCCATGAGTGCCGAGCAGTACCGTGGCGCCGAACATTAACACCGGGTGAATGAGCAGCTTGAGCCCAAGGTTGCCCCAGACTTCACCGGACATTTTCAGTTTCTCCGACGACATGATCAGTCCCAGGCACAGCAGGGATACACCGGGCGTGGCCTTGCCGAGCAGGGTGAAAGACTCCGCCGCAAGCGCAGGCAACTCGACCTGCAGCACGGACAGTAGAATCCCCAGGGCCGGCGCCCACATCAGGGGACGACGTACCGCCCCTGAAAGGCTCGACAAAAACGCCTGGCCGCCACTGGCCTTTCCATCGGCGATGGTGAGCAACATGGTCGTCAGCGGGATCATCACCAGGCTCGCGACCAGGTTGAGTACCAGCACCGAGTAGATGCTGCCCGCGCCGAACATTGCACCCAGGATAGGGATGCCCATGAAGGCGGCGTCTGGATAACCGTTCACGAAGCCCTTGAGCGTTGCCACCTTGAGATCGCGAGTGCTGAACCAGCCGATTGCCAGCGCTATCGTGTACATGCCCATGATGCCGATGAACGTCGCCACGATGAACTTGAAGTCGAAGAGCTGTTCACGGGGCGTGCTCGCCATCCCGACAAAAAGCAGCGCCGGGAATATCCAGCCCAGCACCAGGCGGCTGATCAGCAGGCTGTCCGAATGGGTCAGCCGTCCGCGCTTGCCGGCGATATAGCCCAGCGCGATCACAAAGGCGACGGGCAAGATGGGTCCTACGATCCTGTCTAACATGTCATCAATCCTCGTATTTATTTTTATCAAGAATGTCGTCATGGCTGATCGAGGCCGACACGTCGGCGTCGATCAACGTTGCAATGAGCCAGCGGCTTATGGGGTCAAGGTTTGAAGCGGTAATCCCGGATGACGTCCTGGTCAGGCTCGATGCCGAGTCCCGGCCCTTGCGGTACGTCGATGCGTCCGTTACGCGGGATGATGGCGTCGCCATAGAGTTGCGCTTCGAGGTCGAAGTAACGCCATTCGACCAGTGACTTGGCGCCGCCCAGGGCTGCACTTCCATGCACCGCCGCCAGCAGGCCGGGGCCGTCATAAAAGGCGTGGACCATCACGGTGACGCCATGGGCGTTGGCCAGTGCATAGACTTTTTGCAGTTCGGTGATGCCGCCCATTTTGGCGGGGCTTGGCTGCACGAAATCCACCGCGCCGGCCTCAAGCAGGTGCTGGAAGTCCATGAGCGTCGAGGCATTTTCGCCAGCCGCAACCGGGATGCCGCCGTGCGCGCGCACCCTTGCCAGCCCTGAATAGTCTTCCGGCGGCCACACCGGTTCTTCGATCCAGCGAAGGTTCAACGGGCGAAGTTTCTCGGTCATGTCCAGCGCTTCGCGCACCGTCCACGGAGCGTTGACGTCGAGGGTGATTTCCACGCCGGGGCCAGCGGCTTCGCACGCAGCGCGGATGACGTCGATATCCACTTCGTGCAGCTTGAGGTGGCGGAAACCGCTGTTGACTGCGCGCTGCACATTGACGCGGATGAGTTCGGGGTCTGCATACCGGATCAGGCTTGCGTACGCCGCAAGAGACGTGGCCTCACTGCCGCCCAGCAACTGGTAAATCGGTTTTTCGGCGGCTTTGCCCGCGATATCCCACAGCGCGATGTCAATCGCCGAGAGGCCATAGATGAACGCGCCGCTGCGACCGAAAACGTGAAACTTCCTCTGCAGATCGCCCTGTAATTTCTCCCGTCGAGTGACATCGCTGCCAATCAGTTCAGGCGCAAGGATGGTGTCGATCACCACTTTTACCGCCGGGATTGCGGTGAAGCCGAAGGTTTCGCCCCAGCCAACGATCCCGTCGTCGGTGGTGATCTTGACCACGAGAGAGTCGACCATTTGCAGGTCTTTCGGCCCCCAGACCCCGCCGGCCGACGGGCCGCCCGTGGTGAAGGGAATACGAAGCGGAATGGTTTCAATGCTGGCAATTTTCATAGGATTGCGCCTCAAGCGGGTTGCGAAGCTGACACGGCAATTTTTTATTCGTCCGTATCAGGTTGAGGGCAACGTACATCACATCCTGTTGTCCTTCAACAGAACAACTGCGGCATTTCAGCAGGCTTTAATCTATTTATTAGATAAGTCATTGTTTTAATTGGATTAAGTGTTTGATGTGTTTTGCGAATTTCAGTTTCAACTGTCAGGAACAAGTCTTCTGATGTAGATTAAGTAGACAAGTGAGGGGAGAAAAAAGAATGAGTGAAATGAATGTGCAACCCGTAACCCGCCGACCTCATCTGGCCGAGCACATCGCCCGCTCGCTGAGCGATGAGATTGCTTCCGGGCGGCTGCGGCCGGGAGACCGTTTGCCCACTGAACAGTTTCTCTCGCAGAACTTCGGCGTCAGCCGCAACGTGGTGCGCGAGGGCATCGCCACGCTGCGGGCGCAGGGGCTGATTCAGTCTCGCCAGGGCGTAGGCGTCTTCGTCTCCGCCACCTCCCAAGCGTCAGAGCCTTTGGCACCGCAGGCGAGTGCGCCGATCCTGGACGGTGACAACACCATCCGAAACATGTTTGAAGTGCGGGCCGTCCTGGAAAGCCAGGCCGCCGCGCTCACCGCCTCGCACATGACCCCGGCCAAGTTGAAAGTCATTCAGGCCGCGGTCTTGCGCATGCAATACGAAGGCGAACCGACCCTGGAAACGGTCAACGCCGACCTCGATTTTCACAGGGCCGTTGCGGCAGCGTCGGGCAACGACTATCTCGAGACGATGATTCGCACAGTGCTCGAGCCAATGCGCGCACTGATCACCATGAACTTCGCGCGGCGCGGCCCGGTGTTCAGCAACATTCCTCACGCGGCGCGCGGGGAGCATGAAGAACTCGTGCAGGCTTTTATCGATCGAAATGCGACGGCGGCACGCCAGATCATGGGGGAACATATCGTCAACGCAGCCTCGCGATTCGGCTACGAGATCACATTTTTCTGATGATTTGAGCCGAGCGGATCTTGTTTCATTGTTCTACAACCTGGTCAGGTTGTTCCTTTGGCCTTTCGAGCATCTCGAACGCGTCTGTTCCATCAGCAGAGAAGGCGAGGCAATAGGGATGACTTGTCTCTGGTCAGGCACTCGGCACTCCCGTATCAGACGCAAACATCGGCAAGCGCTGCAACATCCAGTTCAGTAGCTCTTGAGCAGGGGCGGCCAACGGTCGGCCGGACTTCACCAACAGTTTTGCTTCAACCCCAAGAAGCAACGGATGGTCGATCGATACCGCCGCCAGGCTGCCGTTGGCGATTTCCCGATAGGCCGCGAATTCGCCGAGCAACGAAGCAAAACCGCCGTCCTCCACCATGCGCTTGAGCGCCGCGAGGGAGTTGCTGACGAGTACCGGGCGGATCTCGATTTTCTCGGCATACTCGAGCATCTTGATCGCATGACCGATACCGAACGTCGTGGGTGTCAGGACCAGTTGGCAGGCGAGGATATCCTCGACGGTTGCCGCCGCGCCCCGCGATGCCAACGGATGATCCGGGCGAACCAGCAGCATCACCGGTTGCGAAAACGTCGCGCGGTAGTCGATGTGCGGATGCGGCGGCGGATTGTACGCAAGGCCGATGTGCGCACGATTTTCGGCGACTTCGTTGAGGACATCGTCGACGGGCAGAATGTCCAGCCGCACATCGAGCTTGGGGTACTGCTTGCAGAACGGCGCGAGCACGTTGTCGACCAACGCGTCGACATAGCCCTCGCTGATGACGACGCGCACATGGCCTTGCTGCAGGCCCTTGATCGCTTGCAACTGATCTTCGAGTTTCTCCTGGTGCGATCGATAGCCGCGCCAGAACTCCAGCAAGTGCGCCGCGGCCTCGGTGGGCTGAACACCGCGTGCCTGGCGCTCGAATAGTTTGGCGCCGATTTCCTCTTCCAGCAGCTTGATCTGGCGCGTGATCACCGAGGGCGACGTATTGATGCTGTCGGCCGCGGCACGGATCGATCCGTGAGTCAGCACCTCATGAAAATACCGAAGCCGTTGTTGATTGATTTCGCGCATGCCGGGAACTCTCTCCAGAGATGTTGCGTTGCCTGTAGAGCAACACTACACGAACTTAGTTGCTCTTGCTGGTCCTGAGGTGCCGGTGCAACATTCTCTGACACGAACTCGGACCAACAAGAATAACGGGAGATTCGCATGTCAATTCTTCAGGCGCCGGCACGAAGTGATGCCATTTCAGCCCTTTACCGCAAGCTCAACTGGCGGCTGCTGCCGCTGCTGTTCATCTGTTACGTATTTGCGTATCTGGACCGGATCAACGTCGGCTTTGCCAAACTGCAGATGCAAAATGACCTTGGTCTTTCCGATGCTGCCTATGGTGCGGGCGCCGGTATTTTCTTTCTGGGATACGTATTGTTCGAGTTGCCGAGCAACCTGATGCTGCCGAAGGTCGGCGCGAGGAAAACCTTCAGCCGTATTCTGGTGTGTTGGGGCATCACCTCGGCCTGCATGTTGTTCGTGCGCAACGTGCCGATGTTTTACGCCATGCGCTTTCTGCTGGGTGTGTTCGAAGCCGGTTTTGCACCGGGCATGATTTATTACCTGTCCTGCTGGTACGGTCCCAAGCGTATGGCGCGGGCCATTGCGATCGTGTTTATCGCCGGCCCCATTGGCGGCATTGTGGGCGGCCCACTGTCTGCGTGGTTGATCACCACGTTCCAAGGCGTTGGTGGTCTGGCCGGCTGGCAGTGGATGTTTTTGATTGAAGGCTTGCCGTGCGTTTTCCTCGGTGTGCTGACTTTTTTCATCCTTTCCAATCGACCCGCTGAGGCGCGCTGGCTGAGCCAGGAAGAAAAGGCCTTGCTGGCCAGTGAGCTGGGTGAATCGACCGGGCGCGTCCATTCGTTCCGTGCAGTGTTGCGCGACCCGAAAATCTACATTCTCGCCAGCGCCTATTTCTGCATCATCTTCTCGATCTACGCCATGAGTTTCTGGCTGCCGGCAATCCTCAAGGCCCAGGGCGTCAACGACACCATGCAACTGGGTTGGTACGCCGCGATTCCCTATGTCGCCGCCGCTTGCGGCATGTACTGGATAGGGCGCCGGTCGGACCGTGTCGGTGAAAGACGCTATCACTGCGCAGTGCCGGCGGGGATCGGCGCGATCCTGCTCCTTATGTACCCTTTTGCCGACGGCAACCTGATGGCCGCGCTGGCACTGCTGACCGTGGCAACCGCCATGATGTTCATGGCCTACACCGTGTTGTGGGCGATGCCCTCCGAACACATCAAGGGCGAGGCGGCGGCAGGGGGCATTGCCTTGATTAATACCATCGGTCTTTCCGGCGGCTTCTGGGGGCCGGCCATAATCGGCTGGGCAAAAACCGCAACCGGCAGCGCGAATCTTGGCGTCGTTATCGTGGGTTGCGTATTTTTGTGCGCAGCATTGGTGATCCTGTCGACCAAGCCGAAAACCCGTGACGGCGCGATTCCGGAATACAGTGCGGGTTGATCTGTTGCCACCCGCGTCCTTTGTCATGTTCCGCAAGGAACCCTTTAAAAGAGAGAACTCAAATGCTTTTACACCTGTCGACCTGGGCCGAGATCGGCCAATTTCTTCAACGCAGCCGCACCATCGTGATCCCGATTGGTTCGAACGAACAACACGGTCCTACCGGTCTTCTGGGGACCGACTGGATGTGCCCGGAAATCATTGCCGGTGAAGCGCAAAAAAACGCAGACATCCTGATTGCACCGACCTTCAATATTGGCATGGCCCAGCACCATCTTGGGTTCCCTGGAACCATCTCGCTGCGTCCGTCGACCTTCATTGCGGCGATTGGCGATTGGGTGCGCTCGCTGGCCGCTCACGGGTTTGAAAAAATCCTCTTTCTCAATGGCCACGGTGGCAACGTTGCATCGATTGAGGCGGCGTTCTCTGAGCTCTACGCCGAAGCCAGCTTCGCTCGACGCCCAGCAGGGTTCGCGCTGAAGTTGTGCAATTGGTGGGACCTTGAGGGGGTAGGGGAGCTTGCGCGCGAGCAGTTTCCTACGGGGCACGGCGTTCATGCCACGCCGTCCGAGATTGCGGTCACACAATGGGCCTACCCGGATTCGATCAAATCGGCTGAATACTCGCCGCAGATCGCCCCTTGGGGCCCGATCCGCGAAGCGATGGACTTTCGCGCACGCCATCCCGATGGCCGCATGGGCTCGGACCCGGCGCTGGCGACGCCAGACAAAGGTCGTGAACTGGTCATGCTGGCAGCACAGAGCCTGGTGCGGGAGCTGGACGCTTTCAGCCGCGAATCAATGCCCGGCTGAACAATCACATCAAGTCTTTTCAATTGGCCAACGCCCGGTATTTCCGGGCGTTGGCACGTCCTGTTTGAGGAAATCCCTACGATCGTTGATACGGAGGGTTATCCATGCCCCGGAGTTTTCACCGAGAAAATTTCAACCACAGGCCTAGCACTTCAGCGACAGCAAGCCCCAACTATTGATTACCCAGTGTAATAAGTGAAATTCAATTCAGGGGCTCTATCACTCTCTGCTCTAGTAATAAGATGGCGCCAACAAACCACTGCTACTGGAGAATCGCGTGAAAAAAACCATTATTGCCGCCCTGCTAACCGCTGCCGCTAACTATGCCAACGCCGGTACGGTATTGGTTGTACTGTCGGATCAGGCTCAACTGGACCTGAAAGACGGCAAGGTCATGCAAACAGGCTTCTTCCTGAACGAATTAATGCAACCGGTGCAGACCTTCATCGAGGCGGGTCAAACCGTCGTATTTGCCACCCCTAGCGGCAAGGCGCCAACCGCAGACCAGAAATCCAATGATGTGAGCTTCTGGGGCGGCGATGAAAAGGCCCGTCAGGAAAGTCTTGCGCTGCTGGACACGCTGAAGCTGACCTCGAAGAGCGGCTCGCCGGCAATCAGCTTCGCGCAGGTTCAGAAAATCGGCTACGACAAGTTCGATGCCGTATTCGTGCCTGGCGGTCATATCCCGATGCAGGATCTGCTGAAGGACAAGCAACTGGGCCAACTGCTGACCAACTTCCATGAAAAAGGCAAGATCACCGGCTTCACCTGCCATGGCACCATAGCCATGTTGTCGGCGATCCCGGATGCGCACGGTTTTGTCTCCGCACTGGAATCGGGCAAACAGCCGGCAGCGCCAGCCAATTGGATTTACAAGGGCTACAAAGTCACTGCCTTCACCGACGCGGAAGAGGAGCAGGCCAAAGGTTTCCTCGGCGGCGGCCATATGAAACTGTTCCCGCAGGATGGCCTGACGGCAGCCGGTGCTAACTTCTTTGAAGCCAAGCCATGGAGCGAGAACGTGATCGAAGATCGCGAAGTCATTTCCGGCCAGAACCCACAGTCGGCCAAGGCAGTCGCCGTGGCCATGCTGGCGAAACTGAAGTAATCCTGGGCGGCCGTTCCGGGCAAACCGGGCCGTAGGTGCTGGGGTCGATCTGCATTGGCTCCAGCGCCACCGTCTATCCCGACACGCTGCACGCTAATGTGTCGGAAGACGATACCCGCACATTTCGTCCAAGCCCAAGGGCCGCTCGTAATGCCCTCGTTTAGAGATTTTACCGCCCGATAGTTGTTGTTCCCGCCTTCCAATGCCCGGCTTCAAATTCTTGTGCCGACGACGTTATCGCTTGGTAGAGGGCCTCGTACAAAGTACCGGATTGGTCCGAACTGAAGTCAAGATGTGATCGATAATCTGCTAAGTCGCATCTCACCTGGCTACTTATATGCGTTCGACCTGACCCATTATTTGCATTGCACCTGACTAACCAGATACCAAAGTTGTAAGCGGCGGGAATCGACCCGGTGAGGCTGGCGACAAACAGCAATCGGCTGTGGCAGGCTGATTCAAGAGACCACGTTGCAGACACATTTGCGATGCTCACCCTCGTAATCACGGCGGTCGCTTCCTGAATTTTTTTCGATGCTTTCACCGCCTGTAGGAAGTGCATATCGGCTTTTCAACAACTCTTGAAAGCGTATGTTTACGTACCCGCAAGGTTACGTCCTGAAAGCTGCAAAACCTTGCGCCCTTGCCTTCGACTGCACCAGAGTTCGCCGGTTTGTACGCTTTTGGGCTGCTCGGTAACTGATTCCCGTCACTGCCCGTCACTGCCCTTCAGTGATCGGGTTTAGCAGCCCGTCGTGACGAAGCGTATCTGCATCCAGAGAGGCAGGTCATTTCATGCCTGCACTTTATGGTAGCTGTGCGCAGGGAGCCCTCGGGCACGCCGGATTTCGTCTCCGCGTTTTCGACGGCCCCAGCACGCCATGGGGTGATTTAAAACTGGAGACGGCCAATGGAGCTAGTCGCCCACTCTGGCCCAGAACTCTTCAGCAGATGGACTGAGTGGCGCTGTTGGGCGGGTCAGGTGAATCTCCAGCGGGATATCCCAGCTTTCATCGAGTGCCCTGACTAAGCGTCCATCCATTATTTCCTGCTCGGTGAGGCTCTTGGGCAACCACGCCACGCCTTTGCTTTCCATGGCCATGGACATCAGCACTGCCGCGAGATGGCTGCTGAAAAGGGGTTTGAGGTGAAGGTAATCTTCCTTGCCATGCAGCCGGTGAGCAACGATGCGCCCCAGTCCGGACTCATGTGTGTAAGCGAGGTAAGGCAATGCCGCTGGGGAGGTGCCGAAGTGGGCGGAAGCACTGGCCAGTGGAACGAGAACGTCCTCACCTACTTTCTTGCCGATGAACTGGTCAGGGGCCAGCAAGGGTGGAACGTCGGGGTGGCGGTGGCAGAGCAGAAACTGAACCTGGCCATGTATCAGCATCTGCTCACAGACAGCCATGCTGTCTGAGTGCAGTTGCACAGCCTCGATTGGGGCACCGTTTTCCGCGCTACGAAGCCACCTTGGAAAAAAAGTAAACGAGAGGGAGTGAGTTGCGGCGAAGTGCAGGGATTTAGCGGCCATTCCCGCCACTTCTTGAGCTTCGTTGCGCATTCGGTACAAGCGCCTGGCAGCCTCCTGAGCACTCGGCAATATTTGCCTCCCCGCTTCGGTCAGGGTCGCCCCTTGAGGGGTGCGAACGAACAGTTGTACGCCCATCCAATTCTCTAGGGAGCGGACTCTACGACTGAATGCCGGCTGAGTAACGTGCCGCGCTTCAGCCGCGCGAACGAAGCTGCCGTATTCCGCAAGGGCTGAAAAATCTTCGAGCCAGACGAGTTCCAAAGGCCATGCCTCCTGTGCATAGGGTGCGGCATTAATAGCATTGGGCGGGGGGCATCGCAAAGCATAACGTGGGGCCATCAACAACAAGAGGAACCCGTCATGCGTATCGTAGACATCCGTGAAAAAACCGTCTCCATCGCTTCTCCAATCGCCAATGCCTATATCGATTTTTCGAAAATGACCTGCTCGGTTGTCGCTGTCGTCACGGATGTGATTCGCGATGGTAAACCTGTCATCGGCTACGGTTTCAACTCCAATGGTCGCTACGGTCAAGGCGCACTGATGCGCGATCGTTTCCTGGCGCGGATCACTGAAGCTGATCCAGATACTCTCGTCGATCATGAGAACAACAACCTGGATCCGTTCGCCATCTGGAAAGCCCTGATGACCAACGAAAAGCCAGGAGGCCACGGCGAACGTTCAGTTGCAGTCGGCACGATTGACATGGCTGTGTGGGATGCCGTTGCCAAGATCGAAGGCAAGCCGCTGTACCGCCTTCTGGCTGACCGCTATCGCGGTGGTGTCGCCGACGACAAGGTCTGGGTCTACGCAGCAGGTGGTTACTACTACCCTGGCAAAGACCAGACCAAGCTCAAAGCAGAAATGCAGAGCTATCTGGATCGCGGCTATGACGTCGTGAAAATGAAAATCGGTGCTGTACCTCTGGATGAAGACATTCGTCGTATTGAGGCTGTGCTGGAGGTTGTCGGCGATGGCCGCCGCCTGGCAGTCGACGCTAACGGTCGCTTTGACCTTCAAACCGGTATCGCTTACGCCGAGGCGATCAAAAAGTACAACCTGTTCTGGTACGAAGAAATCGGCGATCCGCTGGACTACGCGCTGCAAGCTGAACTTGCCAATCACTACGAGCTGCCAATGGCTACAGGTGAGAACCTCTTCTCGCACCAGGATGCTCGTAACCTGCTGCGCCACGGTGGCATGCGCCCTGATCGCGACTACCTCCAGTTTGACTGTGCACTGTCCTACGGGCTTGTGGAGTACATGCGCACCTTGAAAGTGATGGAAGACATGGGCTGGTCTTCGCGTCGTGTGGTTCCGCACGGTGGCCATCAAATGTCTCTGAACATCGCCGCAGGCCTGCACCTTGGCGGCAACGAATCCTATCCAGACGTGTTCCAGCCTTTTGGCGGGTTCGCTGACGGGATTCGCGTAGAAAACGGCTACGTGGGTCTGCCGGATATTCCGGGTGTCGGCTTCGAAGCCAAGTCCGCCTTGTACGCCGTCATGCGCGAGCTGGGCGAGGGCTGATAGCGCCCGAACCGTGGCTTCTTCGCTGGAGGCCACGGTTATCTGGCGTCTTCCCCTGACGCCACGCCACACGCCCAACACAACAATAAAATGAGGTGCTTCCGTGGAAATCTCCAAGTCCCGCTGGTACAGCCAGCTGTATGTGCAGGTGCTGATCGGTATCGTCATCGGTGCCGCAATCGGTCACTTTGAACCGCAATTCGGAGCCAGGCTGCAACCTTTTGCAGACGGCTTTATCAGGCTCATCAAAATGCTGTTGGCCCCTATTATTTTTGGCACCGTGGTTGTCGGTATCGCCAAGATGGGCAGCATCAAAGAGGTGGGGAGAATTGGCGTTAAATCGCCGCTCTACTTCGAGATTCTTTCAACCATCGCACTGGTCATCGGCCTTATTGTGGTCAACGTTGTAAAGCCAGGCGTCGGGATGAACATCAATGTCGACACGCTGGATGGCAGTTCAATCGCCAAGTACAGCCAGGCTGCCAGTGAGCAGGGTGGCACCGTCGATTTTTTCATGAACATCATCCCGCATACGTTTGTCGGCGCGTTCTCCAATGGCGTCATGCTCCAGGTCATCCTGCTGTCGGTGCTGATGGGGGTTGCCCTGGTTCAAATGGGTGAAACCAGCAAGCCGCTGATCAATACCATTGATCTGTTCCTGCAAGGCCTGTTCAAGATCGTGGCAATGGTCATGCGTCTGGCTCCAATTGGTGCTGGTGCCGGTATGGCTTTCACTATCGGCAAGTACGGAATCGGTACGTTGTTGTCACTTGGCCAGTTGTTGATAGCACTCTACGCCACCACCCTGATCTTCATCGTGGTCGTGCTGGGCACGGTTGCTCGATGGTCGGGAATGCCCTTGTTTCAGTTTCTCCGTTACTTCAAGGACGAGATTCTGATCACGCTCGGAACCTGCTCGACTGAGGCTGTGCTGCCACGAATGATGGTCAAGCTTGAAAAGCTGGGCTGCAGAAAGTCGGTCGTGGGTATGGTGCTGCCGACTGGCTACACCTTCAATGCGGATGGCACCTGCATTTACCTCACCATGGCGGCGATTTTCATCGCGCAGGCAACCAATACACCGCTGACGTTTATGGATCAGATGATTCTGTTGGGCGTCTTCCTGCTGACCTCGAAAGGCTCGGCTGGCGTGGCGGGGGCCGGGTTCATCACCCTGGCGGCAACGCTCACAACCATCCACTCCATTCCGTTGGTAGGCCTTGTCCTGCTCCTGGGCATCGACCGGTTCCTGAACGAAGCGCGAGCCGTGACCAACCTGATCGGCAACGGTATCGGCACCATCGCCATTGCCAAGTGGGACAACTCGTTTGATGTCGAGGCCTGCGAGCGTGAAATGGCCGCAATGAAAAACGAAAAGGCAGAGCGTAAAGCCTTGTTAGCGCAAAAGTAATCAGCCTCGCTTACCGGCCATTGCGCTTCGAACTGGGTGTAATGACCGGTAGCTAATGCATGTTTCGTACTCGCAAGACGATTCAAGCGATGTACTCAGTGGAAGGTGATGGAGCCGAAAAAATGATTGAGCGATCTCATCATGAACTACGTAAGGCGTTCGGTGATTTGCTTCATGGAACAGTCTGTAAATTTGCCGCATCCGTGTTCGATCCGATCTCCGTTCGAATGGCCTCTGACCTTGGCTTTGAGGTCGCGATTCAGGGGGGATCCATCGCCTCGCTTCAAGTGCTTGGTGCCCCAGACATCTCGTTGCTCACGCTCGATGAATATTCAGAGCAAGTTTCCAGGGTTGGTCGCGCCAGCCAAATCCCGATCATTGGGGATGCTGACCATGGATTCGGAAACGCGCTCAATGTGATGCGAACAGTCACAGAGTTACAAAAGGCGGGTGTTGCTGCGCTGACACTCGAAGATACGCACCTACCCGCCAGGTACGACGAGCAGTCGAGCGTGCTCATCAATATGGAGGAGGCGGCGAGCAAGATCTACGCTGCACGATTTGCCCGGTCAGACGATGCATTGAGCATCATCGCCAGGACGAATGTGGCCCTCACTACTTTGGACGATTCGATTGCTCGGACTACGGCCTATGAGAAGGCTGGGGCAGACGCTGTTTGCCTTGTTGGCGTCAAGGACTTCCAGCACTTGGAAGCACTCACAGCGCATCTTTGCGTCCCGATCATGCTCATCAACTACGGTAATCCCGCACTGAGCGATGTTGAGAAACTGAGTGCGGCTAATGTACGGATTGTGGTCAATGGACATGCCTCCTATTTGTCCGCGATCAAAGCGACTTACGAGGCGTTACGCGAACAAAGCGGCACAGCGGGGCGCGAGCTTTCGGTCTCTGAGTTGCTTTCAAAATACACACACTCGGACAAATACCGCGAATGGGCAACGACTTATTTGAAGTCAGATAACGTCTCCGTTTGAGCTTGAGACGGTCACCTTGTAAACCCGATTCAAAAAACTCGACGAGGAATACCTCGGCTTCCACTTCCCGTCGAACGCCGATATCAAAGCCACCCCGCAGCCGAAAAAAAAGGGGACGGATTTATTTTTCCATCGAACGCCCGGTAGATCCGGGCGTTGGCACATCTGCTTGAAGGCATCCCATCACTGAACGCTTTTCCCGTCGCTGCATTGATTTTTGTCAGAAATGCCAATGCCATCTGGTGTTAGCGTTTTGATGAACAATGGCTACGGCCTTGCCCTGATATGGCTCATTACAATCGTGGTTGACTCAATGGTGCCCCAGAGAACAAAGGAGCGGACATGTCTCGCAACAAGCAGAGTCCTGTCAAAGGTACGTTGAAGGACGCAAAAGGCATGGAGAACGATGAACCGATATTTCGCTCGCGCAAGGAACGACTGGAAGCAGGTGAGCGTTTATCCGAGAGCGTGCCGCACGCACTTCACGCCGTTTGGAAGCCAAAGCGTAAACACCGCGACCCTATTGAAATCCTGGAAGCGTCTAACCGATATCGCCTGCCCAATCTGATTCCGGTTCGCTACGGGCGCATGTTACGCAGCCCGTTTACCTTTTTGCGTGGCTCTGCCGGGGTGATGGCGCATGACTTGGCTAATACGCCGAACACAGGCATTCAAGTCCAAGCCTGCGGGGATTGTCATCTTTTGAACTTCGGACTTTTTGCCACTCCTGAACGCAACCTGATTTTTGACATTAACGATTTCGACGAAACGCTTCCAGCCCCTTGGGAATGGGATGTAAAACGCCTCGCAATCAGTTTCGTCGTGGCTGCCCGTGACAACCGGTTCAGCGACAAAGACGCCCAGGCCATAGCGGTCCAGTGTGTTCGTGCTTACCGCGAGCGCCTGCGCAAACTGTCGAAGATGAGCCCGCTGGACGTCTGGTATGACCGCCTGGACGCTCAAACGATCATCGACATGGCCCCCAACGCCAAAATCAAAAAGAACCGAGTTCAGCTGATTGCCAAGGCCAAAGCACGCATCGGCGAATACCTTTATCCGACAATCAGCAGCGTAGTAGCGGGACGTCGACGCCTGCTCGATCAGCCACCGATACTGTTTCATATCTATGAAAAGGACTTTGCACAACGTGTGCAGGTGGCGCTGCAAGACTATCGATTATCGCTACCGCTTGAACGGCGTGTGCTGTTCGATCGTTACCGTCTCGAAGACTTTGTCGTCAAGGCTGTCGGGATCGGAAGCGTCGGCACCTATTGTTTTGTCGGCCTGTTCTTTTCTGCTGAAAATCACCCGTTGCTCCTTCAATTCAAGGAAGCCTGTCCTTCGGTGTTGGCTCCTTTTGCGGGCAAGAGTGACTTTGAGAATCAAGGTGAGCGCGTGGTCACCGGGCAACGCCTGATGCAGGCCTCCAGCGATATTTTCCTGGGCTGGACGCAGGGGGAAAGTGGCCGGCATTTCTTCGTCCGGCAGTTACGAGACATGAAAATGGCGGCCCCTGTCGAGGGCGCGACGGTCGATCAGATGAAGCTGTATGCCGAGTTGTGCGGTCTCACACTGGCCCGTGCCCACGCCAAATCCGGGGATGCTGCGCTCATCAGCGGCTATTTGGGCAAGTCGGACACCTTCGATCTGGCTATTGGCGAATTTGCCCAGAGCTACGCCAAGCAAAACGCGAAAGACCATGCCTCGTTGGTGGCCGCTGAAAAATCAGGGCGCATCAAAGTGTTGATAGAAGAAGACTTATGAAACCGATCCAGTGCGCAGTCATTACCTCGCGTGCTGAACCCGATTGCCCAGTGCAACAGAACAATACGTTGTGAGGCAAGGTCATGGATCACGATCTTTCAACGGCGAAGACCAGGCTATTGCCGGGCCGTACTCGTCAAGTAGCGCTCTTCTTCGTTGCCTGCTGCGTGACCGGGTGCACAACGATGGGACCGAACTCGATTCAGCGTGACCGTACAGATTACAGTGCAGTTATTGCCTCGACCTGGAAAGAACAGACACTGCTCAATATCGTCAAATTACGCTACGCAGATGCGCCCGTGTTCCTCGAGGTTTCCTCGGTCATTGCCTCCAGCGCGATGCAGAGCCAGGTCAGCCTCGCAGCGAGTTGGTATTCTGGATTTCCCAGCGATGGAAACAGCCAGGCCATAGGGGCATCCGGGGTGTACACGGATCGACCGACGATCAGCTACACCCCGCTTTCCGGGGAGAGATTCTCTCGCTATTTACTGCAGCCCCTATCGCCGGCTGCCGTGTTCTCCCTGATTCAGGCCGGCTATCCTATTGATCGCGTCCTGCAATTGACCACCAGCGCCGTTAATGGTGTCTATAACCGATCCACATCCCCCTCGCGTTTTCGAGCAGCAGATCCGCGTTTCTATGAGTTACTGGAGGCCTTCAGACGGATCCAGCGCTCTGAGTCGCTGGGGATGCGCATCAATCAACGAAGCAACGATGAAAGCATGCTTGTCCTGATCTCGCGGGACGTCTCCGACGACATCGAGAAAGATCGCCGAAAGGTGCGCGAACTCCTTCACTTGAGCCCCGATGCCAGCGAGCTGAATCTAAAGTTCGGCATGGTGCAGCAGGATGATACCGAGGTCGTGCTACTCACTCGTTCCATGTCGGAAATCTTCGTGGAGCTGGCCGCTACCATCGAGGTTCCACCTGCCCATGTGCAAGAAGGCCGTGCAAACCCGGCGCCTGCCGCGCCTGAGCATCCAAGCCCATGGGACGAACCATTAGTGCGCATTCACTCAAGCAGGGAGCGGCCAATCGATGCCTATGCAGCCGTTCGCTATCGCGACTATTGGTTCTGGATCGATGACCGTGACATGAAATCCAAATCGGAGTTCTTGTTTATTCTTGTACTGTTTTCGCTGGCCGAAACGGGCGTGGCGCCACAGACGCCTGTGATCACCGTGCCGGCAAACTGAGCGACTGGGGGGGTAGCCTCAAGCCGCTTTTCCATAACGATGGTGCGCTCAGCCCCATGGAACTCGTCGCGGATGTTCTGATAACCCAACGCAGCGTAAAACTCCTCTGCTGTAATCGACGACGGTACCCGCACAGCGCCAACACACTTCGGGATTGCTGCCTGGGAACAGGCTCAGGCGGTAGTGGCTTTGTGGGCGTTGTCGAAGCTATCAGTGCCTGTAGGAAGTGAATGTCAGTTCATTAAACAACTCCTGATCTATCTGTTTTCATAAAACGGGACGCTTGGCGTCCCGTTTTATGGTGGTGGTATCAGTCTCCGAAACGTTTGTTCAGCGCCTCTTCCGCCGCAGCGATTTCGGCCTGACGCCTGATGATCACGTCGCCCACCGGCGGCCCCTGGAAGCGGCGGGCTTCAAAACCGAACCAGACAATCGCCGTCAGCACCAGAAAGCCGATGGTGATGTACAGCGCCCAATCGTTCGGTGGCTGGATGCCGATGACGAAGATGATCACCATCGAGAGGATCGAGAGGAGGGCGAACACGGTGAACCAGAAGCGTCCCATGTTCCACGGTCCCATGGTTGGCCACTTCGAGGTCCCGTAGGTGAACAGGCCGAGCACGATAGGGATGATGAAGGAGAAGAACAGGAAGATCACCGTGCAAGACACGACGATGGTGTAGACCGGTGTTTCACCGATCGAGATCACCGACGAGCCCCAGACGAACAACACCGCGAGGGTAGCGCCGGTCCAGATTGCCGCCACCGGGCTGCGCAGGGTTGGCGAGACCGATGACAATGCTCTGGAGAAGGGCAGGCCTCCGTCGCGGGAGAAGGCGAAGATCATGCGCGAGACCGAGGTCACGGTCGCCAGTCCGCAGAGGAATTGCGAGATGAAAATGGCCACGTACAGCGCCGTTTTTACCGTCGGGTTCACTTGCGTGTCCATCGCCCAGAAAAACACGGTCCAGCCATGCTTCGCCGCTTCGTCCATGCTCGGCAGCATCAGCACGAACGAGCTGAGCATCACCCAGCCGAACAGCATCGACCAGACCACCGACATGACCATGCCCCGTGGCACGGACAGGGCGGCATTGCGGGTTTCTTCGGAGGTGTGCGCGGAGGCGTCATAACCGGTGATGGTGTAGATCGGCAAGAGCAGGCCGAGCATGAAGATCCAGCCGTTCGAGACCTGCGGCCAGACGTTGCCGCCTGCTTCGCCGGAGTAGTTGCTGAAGGTCCATAACCGGGCAAACTCATAACTGGGCGCCGAGATCAGGCAGACGATGGTCAGCGCCAGTGCAGTGGCGAAGATCAGATAGCCCGAGAAATCGGTGAGCTTCGCGGTCAGGCCAATCCCCAGGTGGTTAAACAAGGCCTGCAACCCCGTGAGGATCGCCAGGAAAATCATCCGTGTCGTGATGGTGTCTTCCATCCCCAATGCGGGTCCGAAAGCACCAAAAAAGAAGTAGTAAGTGCCGACGTTGATCGCGCCGAGCACGGTCACCAGCCCCAACAAGTTGAACCAGGCCGTCAGCCACCCGGTAAAGCGGTTCCCGAGAATCGAGCCCCAGTGATAGAGGCCGCCAGCGGTTGGGTAGGCTGATGAGATCTGCGCCATGGCCATGGCGAAGACCCCGGAGATCAGGCAACCGACCGGCCAGCCGATGCCGATGGACGCACCACCCGCGCCCGAGGTGCCCTGGGCGAGTGAGTTGATGCCACCCGAGAGGATGCAGATGATCGAAAAGGAAATGGCAAAGTTGGAGAAAACGCCCATTCGTCGCGAGAGTTGCTGGGCATAGCCCATGCTGTGCAGCACCTTGACGTCATCGTCGTGCGACGCGTTGGTGCCGGCTTGGCTTGCTGGCTTCATGTTGTGTGCCCCTCCAGGTTTTGATACGCATCCATCCGTGTCCCGGATGGGCTGGCTTTCAACCCCTTGTCGTACTGCTCCTTTTCCAACCGGTACACCCTGTCCATGCCCATGTCTGGACAGACAACTGCTCTAGATACGGCCGTGATAAGCCGCGTCGAAAATGCTTGCCGCGCCAGCCCGGGTCAATGGCAACGGGTTGCCACCGGCAGACGGGTCGACAATCGCCATGTCCGCGATCAAGTCGGCCTGGCGATCATCCACGCCCAACTCGATCAGCGTGTGCGGCACGCCGATGTCTTTGCGCAGTTTGAGGATGAAGGCCAGAAAGCTGTCGAAGCCGGGCGAGGGGAGACGCAGATAAGCCGCCAGGCGCGTGATGCGTTCTTCGATGGCGGGGCGATTGAATTGCAGTACGTAGGGCATGAAGGTGGCGTTGGTCATGCCGTGATGGGTGTCGTATAGCGCGCCGACCGGATGCGAGAGGGCGTGCATGCCGCCCAGGCCTTTCTGGAATGCGGTGGCGCCCATCGCGGCGGCGGCGAGCATTTGCGCGCGCGCATCGAGATCGGACGGGGTGTGGACTGCCCGCACCAGCGCGTTGGCCACCAAGCGGATGCCTTCCACTGCGATGCCATCGGCCAGCGGGTGAAAACCAGGCGCGCAGTAGGCTTCCAGGCAGTGCGCAAATGCGTCCATGCCGGTGCCGGCGGTGACTTTGGCCGGCATGCCGACGGTCAGGGCCGGGTCGCTGATGACCACGCGCGGCATCATTTTCGGGTGGAAGATGATGCGTTTGGTGTGGGTGCGTTCATCGATAATCACCGCTGCGCGGCCGACTTCCGAACCGGTGCCCGCCGTCGTCGGCACCGCGATAACCGGAGCGATTTGGCTCTCGTTGGCGCGTGTCCAGTAGTCGCCGATGTCTTCGAAATCCCAGACCGGCCGGGTCTGGCCGCTCATGAAAGCGATGAGCTTGCCCATGTCCAGGCCGCTGCCGCCGCCAAAAGCCACCACGCCATCGTGTTTGCCGGCGCGCCAGGCATCGAGTCCGCCTGCGAGGTTGGCTTCGACAGGATTGGGCTTGAGGTCGCAAAACAGCGCGACGCCGAGGCCGGCGGCGCGCAAGGAATCCAACGCCGCCGTGGTGATCGGCGCGCGCCCCAGGCCGCTGTCGGTGACCAGCAACGGTCGCTGGATACCCTGGCTGCGACAGACCTCTGCCAGCTCGCCGATGCGACCGACACCGAAGCGGATGCTCGTGGGGTAGTTCCAGTTTCCGGTCAGGCTCATGGCTCAGATCTCATGGCGCAAATGGAAGGATTTTGCTCGGGTCAGATGCTCGTAGCCCAGGCGCGATAGCGTCACGCCGCGACCGCTGTTCTTGACGCCGGTCCAGGCCAGGGACGGGTCCAGGTAATCGCAGCGGTTCATGAACACGGTGCCGGTGTCGATCGCGTTGCCCAAGCGTTCGGCGGCGGCGAGGTCCTGAGTCCAGACGCAAGCGCTGAGCCCGAACTCGCTGTCGTTCATCAACGCAATGGCCTGGTCATCGCCGGTCACCGGCATGATGCCGACCACTGGACCAAAACTTTCTTCGCGCATCACCGACATGTGATGGCTGACATCGACCAGCACCTGCGGCGCGAGGTAGGCGCTGCCCGGTGCGTCGAGGGGAAAGGCCTTCGGATCGATCAGCGCCTTTGCGCCCATGGCCAGCGCATCGGCGATCTGCCCGCGCACAAATTCAGCCGCGCCCGGATTGACCAGCGGACCGAGTGTGGTGGCTTCGTCCAGTGGATTGCCCAGCACGTATTGATTCGTCAGCGCGACGAATCGCTCGACAAACGCCGGGTAGATGTTTTCATCGACATAGATGCGCTCGACGGCGCAGCAGCTTTGCCCGGAGTTGAAGAAGCTGCCGTCCACCAGGTTTTCCACCGCGTAGTCGAGGTTGGCGTCTGCGCGGACGTAGGCCGGGTCTTTGCCGCCGAGCTCCAGGCCCAGGCCGAGGAAGTGGCCTGACGCTGCGCTTTCCATCGTTCTGCCACCGCCGACCGAGCCGGTGAAGTTCACCTGCTGCACGCGGCCAGAGGCAATGATTGCGGCGGTCTGGTCATGATTGAGCAGCAAGTTATGGAACAGGCCTTCGGGCAGATTGGCGCGGCGAAACGCTTCGGCGAACCGTTCGCCCACCAGCAGCGTTTGTGAGGCGTGTTTGAGGATGACGCTGTTGCCGGCCATCAGTGCCGGAATAATCGTATTCACTGCCGTCAGATAGGGGTAATTCCAAGGAGCGACGACCAGCACCGTACCCATCGGCTCGCGCTTGATACAGCGGCGGAAACCGGCGACAGGCGTGGGTTCAATGGCTGCCAACGCTTCAGGTGCAATGGCGATCATATGCCGGGCGCGCTCTTCGAAACCGCGCAGTTCGCCCGCGCCAAAGCGCACGGGGCGGCCCATTTGCCAGGCCAGTTCCGGGACGATTTCGTCCTTCATGGCCAGCATCGCGTCAACGGCGGCACCGCAAAAGTCGGCGCGCTCGTTCAGCGGTCGGTGCTTCCATTGCGCCTGGGCCGCTGCGGCAGCCGCCAGCGCCTGCTCGATCTGCGCAGCATCGGCGCAGCGACGTTCGGCATAGACCCGGCCATCGACCGGTGAGATGAGTTGAATCGTTGCAGTCATGATGGCGGTCTCAATAGCGCTCGAAACCGCGCTGCAATTCCCAGTCGGTGATGCGCCGGTCGTACTCTTTCTGCTCCCACTCGGCGGTGTGCACGTAGTGGTCGATCACTTCATCACCGAACGCCTCGCGCAACATGGTGGAGCCCTGAAGGGCGGCGCAGGCTTCGCGCAGTGTCTTCGACACTTCAGGCAAGTGTTCGTCGACGTAGGCATCGCCTTCAAAGGGCGGCGTGAGGTTGAGCTTCTCGTCGATACCGGCCAGCCCCGCAGCGATCAACGCGGCAAAGGCCAGATAAGGGTTGAGGTCGGCGCCGCCGATGCGGCATTCGATGCGGATGGATTTGCTGCTTTCTGCACACAGACGAAAGCCTGCGGTGCGATTGTCGCGGCTCCAGACCGCACGGGTCGGCGCAAAGGTGCCGGCCTGAAAGCGCTTGTAGGAGTTGATGTACGGCGCGAGAAAGCAGGTGATGTCGTTGGCGTATTTCAGCTGGCCGGCCACCCAGGCACGCATCAACTTCGACATGCCAAACTCGGCCTTGGCGTCGAAGAACAGCGGCTTCTTGGCGTTTTTGTCCCACAGCGAATTGTGAATGTGGCTGCTGGACCCGGCGGCGTCATACCGCCACTTGGCCATGAACGTGATCGCCTTGCCCTGCAACTGCGCGATCTCTTTGCAGGCGTGCTTGATGATGACGTGGTGGTCGGCCATGGTCAGCGCATCGGCGTAACGAATGTTGATCTCTTCCTGGCCCGGGCCCCATTCACCCTTGGAGTTTTCCACGGGAATGCCGGACGCTTGCAGATGCTTGCGAATCGCCCGCAGCACCGGCTCCTCGCGGGTGGTCTGGAGGATGTTGTAATCCTCGATGTAGTGGCCGGCGGTTTTTGGCTTGTGGTAGTTGCGCTCGTGGATGGCCTCGTAGCTTTCGTCGAACAGATAGAACTCCAGTTCCGAGGCGAACATGCCGGTGTAGCCGCGTTCGCGCAGTCGCTCGATCTGCTTTTTCAGAATCGCCCGCGGGCTGTGCGGCAGGTCCCGCCGATGGTGGTGATCGAGGACATCACATAGCACCAGCGCCGTGCATTCCAGCCAGGGCACCCGTCGCAAAGTGGACATGTCGGGTTTGAGGACGAAGTCGCCATAGCCCTTGCTCCAACTGGCGGCGGCGTACCCCGGCACGGGTTCCATGTCGATGTCGTCGGCCAGCAGGTAATTGCAGCAGTGGGTTTCTTCGTGGCCGCTGTCGATAAAAAACTCGACCTGGAATCGCTTGCCGACCAGTCGGCCTTGCATGTCGACCATGCAAACAAGAACAGTATCAATCTCGCCGGAGGCGGCAGCACGTTTGAGTTGATCAAAACTGAGGAGGGGCTCGGTCATCACGTAGTCCTGCGTGAATAGGTTGGGCCTGTCTGAAATAGCTGTTGCAGACGCTCTCCAGAACAACCCCAAACCTGCAGACGCGAGCATCGTGTGCAATAAGCTGCTCTAAGCTTAGCTTACGGTTGTTGAACGCAAGTTTTGTTGATCGACGCCGGGTAGAGGGCATTGCCGTGCATGCCCTCGGTGCAGGCTAATTCACTGCCGACCAGAGTTGGCGGTACGCGGCCACCAGTTGGTCCAGGGTGAAGGCGAGATTTCGCCCGCTCGGGTTGGGCAGGACCCAGACCTGGGCATTACCAAAGGTGTGTGCCTGAAGCCCCCAGGCAATGGTTCGCTGGCCGGATAGCGCGCTGTACGCCGACTTGCCGAGAAATGCGACGTAGCGTGGCGCATAGCGAGCGATCTTCTGTTCAAAACTCGCGGCGGCGGCGGTGAATTCGTGCAGGGATAACTGATCCGCCCGCGCCGTGGGCCGATCCACCACGGCCGTCAATCCGCAGTGATAATTCAAGATCGTCCGGTCGTTTTCCGGGCGCACCTCCTCCGGCGTGAAGCCTGCCAGATGGAGCGTGCGCCAGAAACGATTGTTTCGTCCGGCAAAGTGGTGCCCTTGAGCGGCGGCCGTCATGCCCGGGTTGATGCCGCAGAAAATCACCGCCAGATGTTCCGCCAGGATGTCTTCAAGTCCTTCACGCACCGCACATCACCCCGACCGCATTGCGTGCCAGTTCCGTCAATTCCTCTCGGGATTTGCCTGCCCGCGCGCGTATCGAAATGCTGTGCAGCAAGGAAGACGCGAGGACGGCGAGGGCGGCGGCGTCGACGTCGGCTTTCAGTTCGCCGGAATCAATGGCCGTGCGCAGGCGTGTTTCCAGATCGGCATCGAGCCTGCTGAGCCGCTCGGAAAGCACTTCACGAATTTCCGCATCCTCGACCGCTTCGGTGGTCGCCGTGCCAATCGCAAAACAGCCGCGCGGTTGGCCGTCACCCGAGAAGTAGATCGATAGCTGCCCCTCGTAAAAACGCATCAAGGCATCGCGCAGGGGCAGGGTGGTGTCCGTCAGCGCTTCATGCATCGCCGCCGCAGCAAATTCCCAATATTGCTCAAGCGCTTTTATGTAGAGCGCGTGTTTGTCGCCGAATGCGGCATAGAGGCTGGGGCGATTCATGCCCGCTGCCGTGGCGATGCTGTCCAGCGAAGCGCCGGAATAGCCGGTGCTCCAGAACACACCAAGCGCTTGCTGCAGCGCAGTCTGCGGGTCGTACGCGCGAGGGCGGCCGCGACCTTTTCCTTCGGTAATCTTTTTTTGTGCCATGTCGTATAAAAACCTTGATGGAGGGTGGGTGTGGGGATATTCTTACACCATCGCACAAAATTAAGGAACCAGAAATTCCTTGGTTTACGGTTTGTTGAAGCGGAACTCGAACTGAGTGTTGCGGCGACGAAACAGGTGCGGCGGAGCGATCCTCCAGTCCGTGCTCGGGCTTGATTCCTCACAGCAACTATTGACGTCGGGGCCGCCGCATTGTTTGCCGGCCCGATGTCCCGGTGAAAGGTGTATTCGATCATGACTAAACAGTTCGACATCCCGGCTTCGCAGAGCTTCGAGCACCCCGCGCCGAACCTTGGCGATACGCCTGTCAAGAAACCGTTCAAACAGAAACTGCGGCCGTTCCTTATTGTCGGTCTGCCGCTGATTTTCGCCGCCGTCGGCTTCGCTCGCTATCAGGCCGGCGCTGCCATTATGTCGACCGATAACGCCTACGCCCGAGTGGCGAAGGCCTCGATCAATGCGCGGGTTTCCGGGCAAGTGGTCGAGATCGCCGTCGAGGACAATCAGCAGGTTCACAAGGGCCAGGTGCTGTTTCGCATTGATCCAAAACCGTTGCAGATCGCCGTCAACCGTGCAGAAGCGCAGTTGAGCGTGGCGCGCCTGCGTATCGATGGACTCAAGGCCAGTTATCGCCAGCAGCAGGCGGAGCTGCAATCGGCCAAAGAGTCGGCCGATTTCGACCAGCGGGAATTCGCCCGCAAGAAGGCGCTGGTTGCGACCGAATTCGTCTCCCGCGCCATTTACGAGCGCGCCGACACTGATCTCAAAGTGGCCCGGCAACGGATCGCGTCGGTTGAACAACAGATCGCCAGCACTGTGGTTGCCCTGAACGGCAACCCAAACATCGACGCCGATACCCACCCGACGGTGCGCGAAGCCAAGGCTCAGCTCGACGAAGCGCAGCTCTACCTGTCGTACGCGACGGTGTATGCGCCGGACGACGGCATCGTGGCCAAGGTCGACGATTTGCAGGTTGGCAACTTCGTCAACAACGGCGCGCCAGCCTTTGCCCTGCTGTCCGATCGCGAGATCTGGGTCGAGGCCAACTTCCGTGAAACCGACGTCACCCACATGCGTCCCGGCCAGACCGCGACCGTCATTATCGATACCTATCCGGATCACGTTTTCAAAGCTCACGTGACCAGCATGAGCCCGGGTGCCGGATCGGACTTCGCCCTGCTGCCGCCGGAAAATGCCACCGGCAACTGGGTCAAGGTTGTGCAGCGCGTACCGGTGCGGCTCGAGCTCGATGAGGTCGATCCTGCGTTGCCGCTGTTCTCGGGCACCAGTGCCACGGTCAAGGTCGATACCGGCTACCGCACGCCCTGGTGGCATCCGCTCAAGGCGCTGTTGACCGCAGGTAACTTCTGATGAACGCCAACCTTGCCGGACCCCAAGGTGCGGGAACGATAAGGTTCGCCGCGCTGCTCGCGACTTACATGCAGTCGGCGAACCTGCCGCTTCCGAATGCCGTACTCAGGTTGATTCAGGGCAGCCTGTCGATGACCGACGACCAGGCCGGGTGGATTTTCACCTCGTACCTGGCGGCGAGCGCCATCACCATGCCGGTTGCGCAATGGCTCGCCGGGCGATTCGGCCTGAAACTGGTTTATCAAACCGCGCTGGCCTTTTTCGTCCTTGGCTTGCTGCTCTCCACCCAGGCAACCACGCCACTGGAATTCATCGGCGCGCGCATTATCCAAGGCCTGGCGAGTGGCGTGCTGGCACCGTTGTCGATGGCGATTTCGCTGGAGACATTGCCCCTGGAGAAGCGCGCAAAATTTGGCGCGACCTGGACCGCCATCGTGCTGTTCGGCATCGTCAGCGGCCCGAGCCTCGGCGGCTGGATCGGCGAGCATTTCGACTGGCGCCCGATCTTCTACATCAGCCTTCCATTGTCGGCATTCATCTTCCTGGTGATGGCGCTGTTGCTGAACGAGAAGAAAGCCGAGAAGCGCCCGACGTTCGATTTCTTCGGCTTCGGCAGCTTCACGCTGGGGTTGATCAGCCTGCAAATGCTGCTCGATCGCGGTGAACGCCTGGACTGGTTTGCTTCGACCGAGATCTGGCTGGAGGCGATCGGCTTTGCGCTGGGGCTGTACCTGTTCGCCGTGCATGTGTTGACCGCGAAGGTGCATTTCCTCAACAAGCGCTTGTTCAGCGACCGCAACTTCGTGCTGTCGACGATCATCTTTTTCGCCGTCGGTTTCGTGCTGCTGTCGACCATGGCGCTGACCTCGCCAATGCTCGACGAGATTCTCGGCTACCCGCCGGACACCACCGGTTCCCTGACCATTCCGCGTGGCATCGGGCTGGTCGGCGCGTTCCTGCTGATGAACCGTGTGCCTGAGCGCTTCGACCGTCGGCTGTTCGTCGCTGCAGGCGTTGCCGTGGTGATTTATGCCAACTGGCTAATGCTCGGTTACTCGCCGTTGATGGACTGGTCGCCGGTGGCGGTGGCCGGTGCGATCCAGGGCATTGGCATCGGCATCTTGATGCCGTCGTTGACCAAGGTTGCGTTCAGCACGCTCGACCCGACGTTACGCCCCGAAGGCACCGGTCTGTTCAATCTGTCCCGTGTGTACGGCAGCACTTTGGGCGTGGCGATTGTGCAGCTGTATTTCTTCAACAACACGCAAGCGATGCACGTGGCGCTGGTGAGCAACCTGACGCCGTACCGCGTCGGGCCGATGTCCCTGCAAGCCCTGGCGGAGCTCAACCACATGGTCACCCACCAGGCAGCGTTTATCGCGGTGGTCGATCAATTCAAGATTTTGATGGTGGCGATGCTGGTGGTGAGCCCACTGGTTGTCTTTCTTCGCAAGCCCGTTCCGACCAACTAGTTTTCGTGGAGTTTGCCCAATGAAATCCAATGCGCACTTCCTCAACAGACAGCTGTTCAAAACCACCTTCGGTGCGGTATCGGCGCTGGTATTCCTGACCGCTTGCACCGTCGGCCCTGACTACCAAATGCCGCCGCCGAGCCTGTCGCAACACTACGACCAGCAGGCCGAGCAACGCCTCGGTCAGGGCGGCAACACGCCCGGTGAACAGCATATCGACCTGGGTAAAAAGGTCCGCGGTGACTGGTGGACAGCTTTCCAGTCGCACAAGCTCAACAGCGTGGTGCGTCGCGCCATCGAGGGCAATCTTGAACTCGTGGCAGCGGACGCAACAATCCGGCAAGCCGCGTCTTCGGTAGCTGCCGCGGAAGGTGCGTTGTATCCGCAAGTCGATTTTGGCGCGACGGCAGGCCGCCAGCGGGTACACAACGCCAAGGAGCCTGCCACCTCCAACTTCTATGCAATCGGGCCGCGGGTTGGCTTTGACCTTGACGTGTTCGGCGGCAACAAGCGCGTGATCGAACAGCAAGAAGCGTTTACCGCGCTGCAGAAGCATCGTTATGAAGCGGCGTACCTGACCCTGACCGGCGACGTTGCCAGCCAGGCATTGTTGGTGGCTTCCGCCAACGCACAGATCGCGGCCGTCGAGAAGCTGCTGGCCAATGACGCCAAGAACCTCGACCTCGTGCGCATGGCCCACACCAACGGCACCACCACGCAGATCGACGTTTCGTTGGCCGAAACCCGGCTCGCCCAGGACCGCACGCTGCTGCCGCCCCTCGCTCAGCAGCGCGATGCGGCACGCCACGCGTTGTCGATTCTGACGGGCAAAGGCCCGGGTGACTGGAGCGCGCCGGACTTTGATTTTGCCGAGTTCGTATTGCCGGCGAACGTGCCCGTCAGCGTGCCCTCGGAAATGGCCCACGGCCGGCCGGACGTTCTGCAAGCCGAGGCCGAATTGCACATGGCCAGCGCGGCCGTCGGCATCGCCACCGCCAATCTTTACCCGCGCGTCACGTTGTCCGCGTCGTTGGCCCAGGCCGCCTCAGGCAATGGCGGCGCTGCACTCTGGGGTTTCGCGGCGGGGATCGCGGGGCCGCTGTTCGATGGCGGAACGCTCAAGGCTGAACGTCAGGCGGCCGTCGACGGCTACAAGGCGACGCTCGCTGGCTACCAGCAGACCGTCATTCAGTCGTTCGGCCAGGTCGCGGACTCGCTGCAGGCCATCAACCATGACGCCGAGCAAAACCTGGCGCAGGAAGACGCGTTACGCGCCGCCGACACCAGTTTGCGCTTGAACCAGCAAGCCTATGCGCAAGGCGAGAACAGCATCCTTCAGGTGCTGGAAGCGGAGCGTGCCTATGAGCAGGCGTTGCTCGGTCAGATCCGCGTGAAGACCGCGCAATACCTCGACACCGTGCGGCTGTACGTGGCGCTCGGCGGTAATTCCGTCGGCGCGTTCGAGCAGCGCGTTGCCAGCCGCGAAGCCCCGAAACCTTCGTATCAATAGCCCCAGAGATTGGAGTACAGACATGACTTACGAGCACTTTAACGATGACCTTCGTGACACGAAATTTCCGTTGAATCACGGCTCCGGCGCAATGCCGGCCGTGGGATTTGGCACCCTGTTTCGCGACCTCAGCGTCACCACCCAGGCGGTCAAGGACGCGCTGGAAGCAGGCTTTCGCCATTTCGATTGCGCCGAGCGTTATCGAAATGAAGAACAGGTGGGCGTGGCCTTCAAGGAAATGCTGGACGCCGGAAAAGTCCGCCGCGAAGACCTGTTCGTCACCACCAAACTGTGGAACACCAACCACCGTCCCGAGCGCGTCGCACCGGCGTTCGAGGCCAGTTGCCGACGCCTCCAAGTTGATTACATCGACTGCTACCTGATCCACACGCCGTTTGCCTTTCAACCCGGCGACAACCAGGACCCGAGAGATGAAGAGGGCCACGTTATCTACGACGACGGCGTCACGCTGATCGAGACCTGGCGGGCGCTGGAGCGCCTGATGGATGAAGGCCGCTGCAAGTCGATCGGCTTGTCGGACATTACCCTGGAAAAACTGCGAGAAATCGTCGAAGTGGCGCGGATCAAACCGGCCGTGGTGCAAATTGAAGCTCACCCGTACCTGCCGGAATGGGAACTGCTCGAATTCTGCAAAGAGCATGGGATTATCGTGCTTGCGTTTGCGCCACTGGGCCACGGCATGGAGCCCAATGTATTGGAAGAACCGGTGATTACCCAGATCGCCCAACGTGTGCAGAAAACCCCGGCGCAAGTGGCGCTGGCCTGGTCGGTGCAGCGGGGCGTGGCGTTCCTGACCACGTCGGCGACACCAAGTCACATTCGGGAAAACTTCGATATCTCGACCTTACCGCAACGGGCCATGGTTGAGATTCAGGAGGACATCACGACCCGGATTCGATTCAACTCGGTGGTCGAAACCGGCGTTCCAGGATTTATTCCGCGCAAGAAGTAACCCATGATGAAGAGGCGGCCTTGCAAGGCCGCCTCTTTTTTCCATCCCCCGAGGTGAAAACGATGGACGTGTTCCAGACCCTGCGGTTTTTCGTGGCGGTGGCCCAGAGCGGCAGCTTTACGGCGGCGGCGCAGGTATTGGACACCAACACCACCAACGTCTCCAAAGCGATCTCCAGTCTGGAGGCCAGGCTGCAAACCCGACTGATCAACCGCACGACCCGCCGTCTGGCGCTGACCGAAGCCGGCCTGCGTTACCTGGAACGCTGCGAGAGGATTCTTGACGAGGTGCGGGAGGCCGACGAGGAAGCAGTCACCGCGAACACCCAGCCTGTGGGGCGGCTGAAAATCCATGCGATGTCCGCCGTTGGCAATCATTACGTGATCGACGCCATTGCCAGATACAGAGAGCTGCACCCTACGGTCATATTTGATTTGACCCTGACTAATCGACTGCCGGATTTGCTGGAGGAGGGCTACGACATGTCGATCGTGCTGGCCCGGGACTTGCCCGATTCAGGCTTCGTGGCGCAGCGGCTCGGCGTCACGTACAGCATTCTCTGCGCGTCGCCGGCGTACTTGAAAAAACGCGGACATCCGGATTCCCCGGCCGCGCTCGCTGCACATGACTGTCTGAAAATCGTGAACACTGTCATGCCGGTTGAAAACTGGGTATTGGACGGGCCCGAAGGCGTGGAAACCGTCAACGTGGCGTTATCACCGTTTCATATCAACACCGCCGATGGCATGACCGTCGCAATCACCAATGGGATGGGGATTGGTATCCAGCCCATTGCATCGGCGGTCAATGGCTTGCGGGCCGGGACGTTGGTGCGTGTATTGCCCGGCCATCACCTTGAAGCGCTGAATCTGTATGCGATCTATCCGTCACGAAAGTTCGTCGATGCAAAAATAAAGACCTGGGTAGCGTTTCTCAAACACTCCATTCCGGTCGTGTTGGCCGCGGATGAAAACATCGTCGGCTCAGCGAAAAAAAGTTGATTCACACAGGCTGCAGGCATGGAGTGTCGACCCTCCATCATCCTGGCAGCGTTCAACCATTTGAACATCCGGTGCCCATCACCTGGTACTGAAGGACATGGCGTTGACCGTTCGAATCTTCATAGGTCATTTGCGCCGGGACGGGGCCGCACTCGTTCGCAATGTCGGTCACGGCAATGACTTTCTTGATGTCCAGTTGGGTGCTGTAGGTGTAGCGTTCAACCGGCGTCTTACCGGCTTCGGCCGTTGACTGGCTGTCGTTTGCAAAGGACTGTGCGGCGATACCGCCCAGCGTCAGGAAAAGCGCCACTTTCAGGATTTTCATTTTATTCACCGTCTCGTCTGGGTTGCTCCGGTGTCCCCATTGGCTTACCGGGTAGAGACGATGCTAGGGCGTTACCCCTCCCCCAAACAGCGGCCCGCTGGACAAACACTGTTGCTGGATTACGCATGAATGGCCGGCGTCGAAAAGCCTGCGACGCATGCTGGCACGTCGCGCTGGCGGTGTTGCCTGACAGCGTACAGAGGCCTGAATCAACGACTTACAAAGTGAATGCGCCGGTCACCGGCAGGTCTTGAAGCGTCTCCTATACTGATCCGCGTTGATCGGTTCAACACAGATCCCGAATGCCGTTGGAACAGCGACTGGCGTTGCGACGGCCTCCCTACAAACTCACAGTCAGGAGAACGATATGACCATCCGCATTGGCGACGAAGCACCGGACTTTACCGTCGAAAGCACCGAGGGCACGCTGCATTTCCATGAGTGGATCGGCGACAAGTGGGCGATCCTGTTCTCGCATCCCAAGGACTTCACCCCGGTGTGCACCACTGAGCTCGGTTACATGGCAGGGCTCAAGCCAGAGTTCGATAAACGCAACACCAAGATCGTCGGGCTCAGCGTCGACCCCGTCAGCAATCATGCGAGCTGGGCCAAGGACATCGAAGAAACCCAGGGGCATGCGGTCAACTACCCCATGATCGGCGACGAAAACCTGGTGGTGGCCAAGCTCTACGACATGATCCATCCGAATGCCAGCGGCGGCGCACGCACCGCCGTGGACAACGCCACGGTGCGTTCCGTGTTCATCATCGGGCCGGACAAGAAGGTCAAGGCGATGCTCATCTACCCGATGAGTGCCGGGCGCAACTTTGATGAGGTATTGCGTCTGCTCGATGCACTGCAACTGAACGCCAAACACACCGTTGCCACGCCGGTGAACTGGCGTCCGGGTGAGGATGTGATCATTCCGACTTCCGTCTCTGACGAGGACGCGAAGAAGAAATACCCGGATGGTTTCAAAACGGTGAAACCTTATTTGCGCACGGTGGCGCAACCCAAGTAACCCCTAGGGAGACCCCAGGCATGGCCGTCCAAGTCTTGCGCGTCGAGGCAACGCACATCGAAAAAATCGCCCCCCTCTTCGACGCTTATCGAGGCTTCTACGGCCAGCCCTCGAACCTGCCGCAATCCCGGGACTTCATCGCCGAACGCATTGACCGGGATGAGTCCGTGATCTTTTTCGCATCGGACCTTTCCGGTGATGCGCTGGGGTTCGTCCAACTGTACCCGACATTTTCCTCCATCGACGCCCACCGCACCTGGTTGCTCAGCGACCTGTTCACCAAACCCGAATCCAGGGGGCAGGGCGTGGGCCGGTTGCTGATGAACGCTGCCCGAGCCTTTGCGCTGTCGACTGGCGCCAAGGGCATGGTGCTGGAAACGGCCACGGATAATGTGGGGGCGCAACGGTTGTATGAATCGTTGGGTTACGTGCGCGACACGGGGTATTACACCTACTGCCTTGATTTGAAGCAGGGCTGACCAAGGCAGCCGCTACAGGGCTCCGTGTTTAGCCGGCCGGAACCTGTTATCCAGCACTCGATTCACCTCTTCCATCAACGCCGAGGCAACTTCCATCGCTCGCGCAATTGCTCATATTCCCCCTCAGGCATCTGCACCAACACCGGAGACTCACGGGGATTCAGCCACTCGAGCAACCGCGAAATATCCCCCTGATCCATTGCCGTACACCCCAACGTAGGCGAGGCAGGTCCCCGCCAGATATGGAAAAAGATGCACGAACCTGCACCCGGTGACGCTGGCGTGTTGTGCTCGATAAAGATCCCTTTGCGATACCCAGCCTCTTCGCGCATCTGCTCGGAACTGTTCCAGTCCTTGGCTATCGCCGCGCCGTCGACCAATTCGTTGTAACGTTCGGATTTTCTGTCATCCACGCACTCTGTGGTCGAGGTCAGCGCAAGATAAGGCAGCTTTGTCTCGGCCGTCGCGTCATAACCAAACGCAGTCCCGAGTCTGAAGATCCCGGCAGGTGCTTTCCCATCACCTTCACGTTTGACCGGTCCTTCACCAGGCTCAACGTTGCCCAACCCTTTACCCCACGCCATCCCGTTCTTGCCGACCACCACCGCAAAGCCGTCGCCGACTTTTCGAAAGCTGGCCCCGTCTCGTTCATAGCGCTGGGCGATGCCCTGAATGTCGTCCCAGTTTTTTGTGGTGACCACAATCAATTGGTGACTGCTGTCCAGTACCTCGCTGGTACTCAGCGGCGTGATGGGAAAATCCATCACGTTCTTCGGCGCTCCGTCTCCACCGAAAGTGAAGTGCCACCATTCTTTCGAGTAACCGGCGAAACCCTCTTTCTCCATGGCGCTGCTGAGCCGCTGACGGTTTTCCTTCGCCGTCGCATTGATCGTCGGGTTGGCGGTGTGCGCACGCTCATCGAAGCAATCGTACCCGGTGCCCATGTCGAGTGCGCCGTCGCGCCAGCGCTGGGCATAAGGCGCGGTGCAATCGACTTGCGCGGCCTTGGGTATCCAGGTGTCGGCGGGCAGAGCCTTGGGGCCGATGAGCGTCAGGTCCACGGTTGAGCCTCTGGAGTGATTCGACACCCGCGCCACATACCCCAGCCGCCAGAAGTCCTGCTTGTCGACGCGCGGATAGAACTCGGCTTTTCGCGGGTTCCCCGGCTCAGTCGCGAAACGGCCCATATCGGCCACCGCACGGCTGGGTCGATAGCAGTCGAACACCTTCAAGCCGTAGCCTTGCTTTTGAAGTGCCTGTTGCACCCGGGAGAGGGCCTGGGCGGTGTCCAGCGACAGCAGGCACTCGGCGGCATCGTATCCGTCGAGCGGGTGTCCGGTGAAGTTGTGGGCGCTGGCGTAGCGGATATCTTGCTCGATGGTGGGGTCAATCGTGCGCAGATAAACCATGTTGTCGGGTCTGGGCCCGGCATTGGCGATGCCTGGCAGGATGGCGCTCAGCAACAGCAGTGACCGCAGCCACGTGCGGGCGGGCTGGCGGGGGCATTGAACCGGCAAGGGTAGCGAGGAGGGCATACGAACCTTCAGGTTTAAGCGCATGAAGTGGTTATCAAGTCCGGGGGACGCTTCAAACGATCTTAAACCATGACCGCCAGTGTCTGGCTGATTCATATTGGGTGCAGGCATTACGATGGAAAACGCAAAGGCGCCCGCGATGCTGTCGCGGACGCCACGTTCAGGCGGGTCTTCAGGCCACCGGAATCATCGGGTCGGCCGCTGCCAGAGCGGTGGCACGATCAGCGGCTGGCGGGTAGATCCACTGAGTGTTGATCTGCGTCTTGAGCTCCTTGGCCTCATCCTTGACCAGTTTGAGCTGGCGATCCCAGCCTTCGGTGAACACTGCACCCCAGGCACCCAGGTCGAGGCAGGTCACGTACTTCGGTTGACGGTAAGGGGTCGGCGCAACACCCAGCAGATCCGCGGCGACGTTGTTCCCGGCATGACGGCCCAAGGCGATCGCGTGCTGGCACGACATGGCGGCGAAGTTGCCAAGGTCGTCGGTCGCGGCATAGGCGACGTCGCCGGCAGCATAGACATGCGTCTGGCCCAATACCTTCAGGTTCTCATCGACGTGCAAGCGCCCTTGTGGGTCGCGATCGCTGGTCAGGTGTTCGGTCAGCGGGCTGGCGCGGAACCCGACGGTCCAGATCACCGTCTGGGCTTCGATGTGGCGGCCATCGGCGAGGGTCACGCCGTTGGCGTCCACTGCCGCGACACTGGCGTTGACCACCCACTCGACGCCCAAGTGTTCAGACGCCTCGATGATGGAGGGACGAATGCCATCACCCATCGTCGCGCCGATCTGCGGCGCACGGTCGACAATGATCACGCGCACATCCTGATCTTCACCGAGCACAGCCCGCAGGCGTGCCGGCATTTCGGTGCCGGTCTCGATGCCGGTAAAACCACCACCGGCGACCACCACCGTATTGCGGGCAACGCTGGCAGGGCGGTCTTTCAGGGATTTGAGGTGGTCTTCAAGGCGCACGGCGGCTTCGATCTGATCCACATCGAAGGCGTGCTCGGCAAGACCTGGCACCTTCGGCCGGACCAGCTGGCTGCCTGCGGCCAATATCAGACGGTCGTAGCTCAACGTGCCCTCGTGGCCCGCCTCATCGCGGTAGCCGACGGTTTTGGTCTGCTCGTCGATACGCTCGGCCATGCCTTTGACGAAACGCACACCCACCGAATCGAACAGCGCGTCGAGGGGGGCGAACATCTTGTGCACGTCGGTTTCGTAGAAGCGCGGACGTATACGCAATTCCGCCTGAGGCGCCAGCAGAGTGATGTCCACGTCCTTACGGTCGTGCATGTCCAGCAGACGGGCGGCGCTCAATGCACTCCAGACACCACCGAACCCCGCACCGATAACCAGAATTTGCTGTTTCATGATTTGTTCCTGAAAAGAAGTGGTCAATAGTCTTGAAGTTGTTCTTCAAGTTGGCGGGACGGCAGTCGTCCGCTGTGAGTGCATGGTATTGGCGGAACTTTTCCGGCGCACTGCTACGTCGGTTCAGAAAAGTCATACCTCAGTGGCAGGGATCTATACAAAGGTATTAACAGGGGCGCGGAGCAACACATTCAGGAATGTTCTCAGTGGTGTGAAGGTCTGCGAAGTGGCGCTAGTCTGTAAGGTGGTGACACTGGACGACAGCCTGACCGCAGTGCGGCCTATAAAAAAACCAACGTGTGTTCACCCTCAGATGAACAAAAGCATGCATTTATCCTGGGACGACGGTGAGCGTATTTTCTGTCGGGAGCTACGCGCGAACGCCGGCAGCGACAGCCCTGTGCTCATCGCGCGGCCTGCGGCGGAACAACCTCTCCCGGCCTGCCTTGGCCGACTCGCACATGAGTTTGGCCTGAAGGACGAACTCGATCGCACGTGGGCGGTGCAGCCGCTTGAGATGTTGCGTGCCACGGTGCAATTCACGCTGCCCGGCCCCCGGATTAATACTTAGGTTTAGGGGAGGTATATTCATAGGTCGTTCAGACTAATCGTATGTACAAATGAAACTCCGCAACCCTGTTGATAGAGTCAATGCAAGGGTTACGGAGGAAGTTGTCATGAGTGCTTTTACCGCCAAGTTCGTCGAACGCTGTTTATCGCTTCGCTCAACTGCACGTGTTTGCCTGACCATCATGACAACGGAGATGTCCAGTCAGTTAAGCGCCCTGTTGCCCGGCAATCACCCCTTCGCCGAAACCTACCTGTCGTCCGGCGTTGTGTTGAAACTGATCGACGTCCAGGAGGCCGCGGACAGGGTGCCTGTCGGTGCGCATCTGGTGGGGCCACGCACGTTCTATATGCATCACGGCATACATCTAGGCGGTGGAAAAGTGGCTCACTATTCCGGGTTCAGCAGTTCATTCAAACCCGGCCCCGTCGAAGTCATCGATCTTGAACGTTTCGCCCACGGCAAACCGGTCTGGATGTATCAGGAGCCAGGCGACTTTCCCTGCCATGAAATCGCCAACCGGGCGCGCTCCAGGATCGGCGAGAATCAATACCGGATTTTCTCCAATAACTGCGAGCACTTTTGCAGTTGGTGCACCCGCGGCAAAAGTTACAGCGCCCAGGTCAATGCCTGGTTGCACAGCCCACGTTCTTTGTTCTCTTTTATTTCGGCGCTGGAGCACAACTTTATTGCCTAGTGCGGTTAGGCCCGAGCGCGACCCTACAAAAACGTCGCGCCTCGGAAATCGGCCTCAGGTGCTGCTACACTTTTTTGCTACCCATTCTCATTGAGGACCGCCCATGAGCGGCAATTCTTCCTCCAGTAAGCAAGGCAATCAAGGTTCGATGGTGTACGTGGTGGATGACGATGCGTCCATTCGCGACGCCTTGGCTAATCTGTTGCGCTCTGCCGGGATCCAGGTCCAGACATTCGCTTCCACGGCCGAGTATCTTCAGCATCCGAAGACCGGGGGCGCCAGTTGCCTGGTCCTTGATGTACGACTGCAAGGGAGCAGTGGCCTGGACTTCCAGCGTCAGTTGGTGGAATCAAACGCGAACATCCCCATTATTTTTATCACCGGTCATGGCGACATCGAGATGTCGGTCAAGGCGATGAAAGCGGGGGCCGTGGACTTTCTGGCCAAGCCGTTCCGTGAACAGGACCTGCTGGACGCGGTGTCAGGCGCACTTCAGGCCGATATCCGGCGCCGGGAAGTCGAGCAACAGCGATCAGACCTGCACAGCAACTACCAATCGCTGACGGCCCGGGAAAAAGAGGTGATGGCCCTTGCCGCCAAAGGCCTGATGAACAAGCAGATTGCCGGGCAGATGAACCTGAGCGAGATCACCGTGAAAATCCACCGCGCCCATGCCATGAAAAAAATGCACGCCAAGTCATTTGCGGACCTGGTGCGCATGGCCGAGTCCTTGGGGATTGGCCACGATCAATGACTCAAGAGGCCCGCTGGCCCGATCCATTTCGTGCTTCTGAGTCAATTCCTGCCTGTCGTAGACGCTCAAGCTGCAATAGCTGAAAAAGAGGCATTTTGCTGGCCCCGAAGCGTCACGGTTGTCGCCAAAATCCACTTCATTTTCAGGTGGTTAGGCGGAATGCAATTGCGAAGTGTATTTATCACGATGATCTCGTTTGCCCTGGCCAGCGTTGCAGTCTCTGCCCAAGCCAAGGAACTGGCGTCCAATGACCGGTATATGTGCAGCTGGGGGGCGGGCACGGCGGCGAGGGCCCAGGAACTCAAGCTGGCCGGGGTCTCCCTGTATGCCGCCCGGCAGAAGCTACAGGCCTACAAATTCAGCAAGGCGTGGATGCGCATGATGGCGATGGGCATCACCGAACAGACTTACGACAGCAAGTCGCGGTTCAAGCCAGCGGATGTCCGGCAGAATTTTTATGAAGAGTGCGTGCGCTACAAACTGGCGCGCAAGTAAAACTGAGGTGTAGGACCCACCGCAATTCCCTGTGGGAGCGAGCCTGCTCGCGAAAGCGGTGTGTCAATCAACATTGATATCAGCTGATCCACCGCATTCGCGAGCAGGCTCGCTCCCACAGGGTTATGCGGTGTTGATCGGGTTTTCAGTTCAGTTCAGGCACTGCGCCCCGGCCTTGGCCACTTGTGCATCCTGCTCGGCCTTGACGCCGGACACGCCGACCGCGCCGATCACCTGGCCATCGACGATGATTGGTACGCCACCTTCCAGGGACGTCAGCAACGGCGCGGACAAAAACGCGTAGCGTCCACCGTTGACCATCTCTTCATAGCCTTTCGATTCCCGTCGGCCAAGGGCTGAGGTGCGGGCCTTTTCGGTCGCGATGTAGGCGCCGATCGGGGCGCAACCGTCGAGGCGCTCCAGGGCCAAAGGATGGCCTCCGTCGTCGACAATCACGATGGTCACGGCCCATTGATTATTCTGTGCTTCGTTACGTGCGGCGTTGAGAATCCGGCTGACTTCGGTCTGGCTGAGGACGGCTTTGCTTTTCATGGGGAGACTCCGGGGTTCGATGAGGGCAGCGCGGCTTCGACCAGTTCGATCCAGTGGCGCACAGGGGTTCGGCCCGCGCCGTCAAGGTGGGACTGACAGCCGATATTGGCCGTGACAATGACTTCGGGATGACCGCTTTCCAGCGCATTGAGCTTGTTGTCGCGCAGTTGCCGGGACAGCTCCGGTTGGGTCAGCGAATAGGTGCCCGCCGAGCCGCAACACAGGTGACCGTCGGGAACGAACGTGAGGTTGAAACCCAGGCGCGTCAGCAGCGCCTCAACCGCACCGCCGAGTTTCTGTGCGTGCTGCAAGGTGCAGGGGCAATGGAAGGCCAGGCGCTGGTCGCTGTGGATGCCGAGCTGGTCCAGCGGCTCCTCGCGCAACACTTCAACCAGATCCTTGGCCAGTGCGCTGACCTTTCTGGCCTTCTCGGCATACGCCGCATCGGTGCTGAGCAGGTGGCCGTAGTCTTTGATGAAGGCACCGCAACCGCTGGCGGTTTGCACGATGGCCTCGGCGCCTTGTTCAATGCTCGGCCACCACGCGTCGATATTGCGGCGCGCGCGATCAAGGCCGGCCGCCTGGGCGTCCAGGTGATAATCGACCGCGCCGCAGCAACCGGCCTCGCGCGCCGGTGTCACGCTGATCCCCAGTCGATCCAGGACACGCGCGGTGGCTGCGTTGGTGTTCGGCGACAGACTCGGCTGCACGCACCCTTCCAGCATCAGCACCTGTCGGGTGTGGCGGGCGGTCGGACGTTGTTTGGCCGGATACACACGGCGCGGCAGCTTGGCTCGCAGCGTGTTGGGCAGCAGCGCACGGAACACCTGACCGCTGCTGAGCAGTGCTTTGAACAACCCCGGGTTGGGTACGACGCTGCGCAAGCCTTCGCGCAACAAGCGTTGGTCGAGCGAACGCGGCACAGCCGCATCGACCACCGCGCGGCCGATGTCGAGCAAGTTGTGATAGTCGACGCCCGAGGGGCAGGTGGTTTCGCAGTTACGGCAAGACAGGCAGCGATCCAGATGCTGTTGGGTCTTCTGGGTGACCTCGTTGCCTTCCAGCACCTGTTTGATCAGGTAGATGCGCCCACGCGGCCCGTCCAGTTCATCGCCGAGCAGTTGATAGGTCGGGCAGGTGGCGTTGCAGAAACCGCAGTGCACACACGTGCGCAGGATGCTTTCGGCTTCTTCGGCGCGGGGCAGTTGGCGGGCCTGTTCGCTCAAGGTGGTCTGCATGGGTCAAAGCTCCGCGTACAGGCGACCGGGGTTGAAGATGCCCCGTGGATCGAGTTGGTCCTTCAAGTTGCGGTGATAGCGCATTAGCGCGTCCGGCAACGGTTGGAAGGGGCTGTCGATCAGGCCGTGGCTGTAGCAGGTCACGTGCCCGCCGACTTCAGCGACGACCTTGCGGATGAACGCCGCTTCGGCATCGGATTTGAGCCAGCGCTGGGCGCCGCCCCAGTCGATCATTTGCAGGCCGGGCAGGGACAGTCGAGGCGTGTTGTGCGGGACCGACAGGCGCCACAGCGGCTGGTCTTCATCAAAGAAGCTCAGTCGATGTTCGTTGAGATCCGCCCAATACGAAGCGTCCAGCACTTCGCCACCCAAGCGGTCATGCGCCGCTGCCACCGAGCCTTCGCCACCTTCAAGTCGCAAGTGCAGGCGCTGACCGTCGTGGCACGCGGCGCTGATCGGCAGCGGTTGCTGTCCCCATTCGGCGAGGCGCAGCAAGGCACGATCGCTGTCCATTTCCAGGCTGATGCTTAACGCTTGCCGAGGTTTCGGCAGCACTTTCAGCGAGACTTCAGTGATCACACCCAGTGCGCCATAACTGCCGGCCATCAAGCGCGACAAATCGTAGCCGGCGACGTTTTTCATGACTTCGCCGCCGAAGCGCAAATGCTTGCCGTGGCCGGTGATGACCCGTGTCCCGAGCACAAAGTCCCTGACCGAGCCTGACCACGGGCGCCGCGGCCCGGACAGTCCACTGGCAATCATCCCGCCCACGGTGGCGCCGTCTCCGAAGGAGGGTGGTTCGCACGGCAGCATCTGCTGCGCCGCATCCAGCACGTCGGCCAGTTCTGCCAACGGCGTGCCGCAGCGTGCGGTGATCACCAATTCGGTCGGGTCGTAGCTGACGATGCCTCGGTGGCTGCGGGTGTCGAGCACTTCGCCCGCCGCGATACGGCCCAGAAACGCTTTGCTGTTGGCGCCCTGGATCCGCAGGGGCGTGGCGTTTTGCAGGGCCTGATTAACCTGGTCCAGTAGCGCGCCGCTGTCATCGATGTCGTGTTTGCTGCGCATCAGAATCGCTCCAGATCAGGGAAGGGCATCTGACCCAGGTGAACGTGCATCGCGCCGAATTCGGCGCAGCGATGCAGCGTCGGGATGTTCTTGCCAGGGTTGAGCAGGCCGCCCGGATCGAACGCGGCTTTGACGGCATGAAACAGGGTCAGCTCGTCGCTGTTGAACTGCGCGCACATCTGATTGATTTTCTCGCGGCCGACCCCGTGTTCACCGGTGATGCTGCCGCCGACTTTCACGCACAATTCGAGGATCTTGCCGCCCAGGGCTTCGGCGCGGTCGAGTTCGCCGGGTTGGTTGGCGTCGAACAGAATCAGCGGGTGCATGTTGCCGTCACCGGCATGGAAAACGTTGGCCACCCGCAGGTCGTATTCAGCCGACAGCGCGGCAATCGCCTGCAGCACGCCGGGCAGCTCGCGGCGCGGGATCGTCCCGTCCATGCAGTAATAATCCGGCGAGAGGCGGCCCACTGCCGGGAACGCATTCTTGCGCCCGGCCCAGAAGCGCACGCGTTCCGCCTCATCCCTGGCCTGGCGGACTTCGGTGGCGCCGGCCTGTTCCAGCACCTGGCGCACACGGTCGCAGTCATCGTGGACGTCGGCTTCGACGCCATCGAGCTCGCACAGCAGAATGGCTTCGGCGTCGACCGGATAACCGGCGTGAATAAAATCTTCTGCGGCGCGAATGGCCAGGTTGTCCATCATTTCCAGACCGCCCGGAATGATGCCGGCGGCAATAATGTCGCCGACTGCACGACCCGCCTTTTCGACGGAATCGAACGCTGCCAGCAGCACCTTGGCGGTTTGCGGTTTGGGCAGCAGTTTGACCGTGACTTCGGTGATTACCCCCAGCATGCCTTCGGAACCGGTAAACAACGCCAGCAGGTCAAGCCCGGGCGAGTCGAGCGCTTCGGAACCCAGGCTCAGGTGTTCGCCATCGACGGTGAGGATGTCGACCTTGAGCAGGTTGTGCACGGTCAGGCCGTATTTCAGGCAATGCACGCCACCGGCGTTTTCGGCCACGTTGCCGCCGATTGAACAGGCGATCTGCGAGGAGGGGTCCGGCGCGTAATACAGGCCGAACGGTGCGGCGGCCTGGGAAATCGCCAGGTTGCGCACACCCGGTTGAACCCGCGCCGTGCGTGCGGCGGGGTCGATGTGCAGGATGTTGTTGAAACGCGCCATCACCAGCAGTACGCCTTTTTCGAGCGGTAGAGCACCGCCGGACAAACCGGTGCCGGCGCCGCGAGCAACCACCGGGACGTGAAACTCATGGCAGAGCTTGAGCACACCCTGGACTTCGTCGATATGGCGCGGCAGCACCACCAGCATCGGCGTAGTGCGGTAAGCGGATAGTCCGTCGCATTCATACGGCTTGAGTTCTTCGCGCTGATGCAGGACTTCCAGGTCCGGCAGGCGAGCGCTCAGTGCCTGGAGCAGGGCGGCTCTGTCGACATCAGGCAGAACGCCGTCGACGCGTTCATCGTAGAGGATGTTCATAGGCGGTTCACGACCCTCCGTTTGTTTTTATTAGAGGTTTGTTTGCGGTGAAAGCTCACTTGCATCATTGGCCTGACGCGACCTACTGTCCATGTGTTGTTTGAGTGGTCGAACCAGTTCTTCAGGGGTTGTTTCCCCGTTTTTGAGAAAAATAACTGCCTATACATAAACTTAGGGTTGTATTCGAACGTGACGGGTTTTGCCGGTGAGGCTGGTCATACCAGTGGGAGGTTCGATGGAGAGTGCGAAAGTGACCCGTAATCCTCAAGTCGCAGACGTGGTCTGTGAGCGCATAGAACGCCTGATCGTCGACGGGGTCCTCAAGACCGGGCAATTGTTGCCTTCGGAACGGCGCCTGACCGAAAAACTCGGCGTCTCGCGCACGGCGCTGCGCGAGGGCCTGAAGTTGTTGCGCGCCCGGGGGATTATCAAGACGGAGCAGGGCAAGGGATCCTTTGTCGCTGATCTGTCGGGCCACGGCGCCGCATCGCCGCTGATGCATTTGTTCAGCTCACAACCGCGCACACTTTACGATTTGTTCGAGGTGCGCAGCCTGCTTGAGGGAGAGTCCGCTCGCCTGGCCGCCTTGCGCGGGACCGAGGCGGATTTTGTCCTCATCACCCGCAGCTATGAAGCGCTGCTCGATGCCCGCACGCGGTCGATGGAAGCGAGCGAACACGCGCGGCTTGATCATGCCTTTCACCTGGCGATCTGCGAGGCCTCGCACAACCCGGTGCTGGTGCAAACCTTGCGCTCGCTGACGGACTTGCTGCTCAACACCGTGTTCGCCTCGGTCAACAACCTCTACCACCGCGCACCGCAAAAACGCCAGATCGACCGTCAGCACGCCCGGCTCTACAACGCCGTGACCGGCCGCATGCCGGAGCAGGCGCGCAAGGCGGCGATCGCGCACATCCAGAGCATCTGCGAGAACCTCAGGGAAATCGAAAGCGAGGAGCAGCGTCTGGTCCGGGCCACGCTGCGCCTGGAAGGGTGGGCGTGAGACCTGCCGTTTTTGAGTGATGGCCTTTTACTATTGCTGGCAACGCTCTAGAATTCGCGGCCGCCCTCTGGTGTGGAGGCGCAATGCCATCATTTAAAGGAGTTGTCATGCAATTTGGGAAAATTCTAGGGTTGGCCTTGGTGCTCGGGCTAAGTGGTTGCGCCAGCTTTACCAAAGACGAAGTCGCTCCGGTCAATTTGCCGTCGATGGCCAGTTATTCGAACAAACCGAATGTCTACGTAGACTTCGATTTCTATCAAGGCGAGCCGAAAAGCGCTTCAGCCGTTGAAATGCCGCAAGCACGCGACATGCTAAAGCCGGAGCTGCAAAAAGTGCTGACCGATTCCGGTCTGTTCGGTCGCGTCACACTGGACGAGTTCCAGAAGCAGCCGGGTGATTACAACCTGCGCTTGAAGGTTTACAACCATCCACCGGGCGGTGGTCAGATGGTCATGGCCTTTATCAGTGGCCTGACGTTTACCGTCATCCCGACACTGGCGACTGACCAATACACCATGAGCCTGGAGACGCTGGATTCCCAAGGGCAGACGCTGACCAACGCGAGTAACCATGACGGAATCAATACCTGGATGGGCATCTGGTTTGTGCCGTTGATGGCCAACACCCCGAAAGAGGCAATCAGCGATACCTTCAGCCGCCAGGTTAATGCTCTGCTCAAGCAAGTCGTCGAGAGCAAAAGCCTGAAATACTCGGCACTCGATGCACAGGTGCCGCGGGCCTGACAAAAAACAAGAGCCGCACAAGCGGCTCTTTTTTTGCCCTTACTTGAGGGCTTGAATGAACTGCGGGTCGCTGTACAACGTCTTCAGCAAATCACGAACCATCGGGTTGTAGGCATTGGCCGCATTGGGGATCGCAATGGCGCCGAAAAAGCTGCTGTCCCACTGGCGGCTGACATCCTTGGTCGCGTCGTAAACCACCTCGTTGCCCTTGAGCAATGTAAAGCGCGCAGCAAGCTGGCCCGTGCCAGTGCCCATGCCTGCGGTCAGTTCATTCTTGACGACCAGCACATCCAGATGTCGCTGAGCTTGCGGGTTCAGCAGGCCCGCCCGACCCAGTTCTTCGGTAATCGCGTCCTGTAGATGTTGCGTGATACTGCCGCTCGGCGAGCTGATCGGGTTGGCCCGGACTGTCAGTGAGCCCTGACCGGCATCCGCCTTGACCTGAGCATTGCTGATCGATTGCAGGGGTGGGGTTTGCTTGAGCTGTTGGACGTTTTCAAAGCTCGGCTCATAACGGGTCATGGTCACGCCACAACCTTGCAGCAACAGGGCGAACAGAGGGACCAACAATAGAAGTTTTTTCACGGCGTTTCCTTACGTGAGTGTTTACCGGGGGCAGGATTATCGACTGATGGCAGATGGCTAGCAACCGGCGTTTAAGCGTCGCTCAGAGAAGCGTTGTGCACATGGCAAGTTGTTTCCCTTAAGTTGATTGGGCTGTCGATTACCCCTGGAAACGGCACGACTGTCGTAAAAACGACCTGTTTACGCTGAACGCGAACCCTGTTCACTTTTCTGTTGAACGAGTGTTCAGCTTCGACTATGTTCGTTCCACCTCCCCGGCTGGTTGCGCGGGCTTGCGTTTCTTCTTTTCGAACGAGGCACTGGCATGCGGTTTTCACCCTTTGTTGAGCGGATTTCTGGCGACGGTGTAGCGGCCTGGGATATTCACAATGCGGCATTTGAAGCCCAGCGCCGCGGTGAGGATGTGATTATTCTCAGCGTCGGCGACCCGGATTTCCCCACCCCCGACTTCATCACCGATGCCGCGATTCATGCGCTGCGCGAGGGTGACACCCATTACACCGAGATCGCCGGTCGCCAGGCTTTGCGAGAAGCCATCGCCGCTCGGTACAGCGTGCTGTTTGACCGTGAGGTGACGGCGCCAAACGTCATCATTTCGGCGGGGGCACAGAACGCGCTGTTCATCACCTCGATGTGCCTGCTCAATACCGGCGACGAAGTGATTGCCCTGGACCCGATGTACGTGACCTATGAGGCAACGCTCAAGGCGTCCGGCGCCACGCTGGTGCGCGTGCCGTGTTCGGCGGATTCAGGTTTCCGGCTCGATGCCGCCGTACTGGCCAAGGCCATCACCCCGCGCACCCGGGCGCTGTTCTTCTCCAATCCGAATAATCCGACCGGTGTGGTGCTCAACCGTGAAGAGCTGCAAACCATCGCCGACCTCGCCATCCAGTACGACCTGTGGGTCGTGGTGGACGAGGTCTATGAAAGCCTGACCTTCGAACGCGAGCACCTCAGCCTGGCCGCGTTGCCGGGCATGGCCGAGCGCTGTGTGGTGATCGGCAGCCTGTCCAAATCCCACGCGATGACCGGCTGGCGTACCGGTTGGATCGTTGCCGATGAAGCCCTTGTGGCTCACGCCGAAACCCTGGTGTTGAGCATGCTTTACGGTTTGCCGGGCTTTGTCATGGAGGCTGCGCTCAAGGCAGTTCAAGCCCATGAAGAGGTGACCCACGGCATGCGCGACATCTATCGCCGTCGTCGCGATCTGGTGGTGACCAGCCTGTCGGATTGCCCGGGAATTTCCGTGCTCACTCCCGATGCCGGCATGTTCGTGCTGGTGGACGTGCGTGACACCGGCCTGACCTCTCTGGAGTTCGCCTGGCGGCTGTTGCGCGAGGCGCGTGTCTCGGTGCTGGATGCGGCGGCGTTCGGCGAGCCGGCCCAAGGCTTTGTGCGGCTCTCGTTCACTCTGGGTGAAGAACGACTGGCCCAGGCCTGCCAGCGCATTCGCGACTTTGTGCGGGTGTTGAAAGGCGAAGCGCCGCGGCCGGTGATCAGCCGTGTGACCTGCGAAGCGGCGGTTGAGCCGGTCAAGGCCAAAACCATGATCGAAGTCGATGGCCTGCACAAACGCTTTGGCAATATCGAGGTCCTCAAAGGCGTTTCCCTTACTGCTCGCGAAGGCGATGTGATCTCACTGATCGGTGCCAGCGGCTCGGGCAAAAGCACCTTGCTGCGCTGCATCAATATGCTCGAAGTGCCGGACCAGGGGCGCATTCTGGTGGACGGCGAAAGCATTCACCTGAACTTCGATCGTCCCGGCACGCCGCTGGTGAAGGACGCCAGGCAACTGGTGCGTATCCGTTCGAGCCTGGGCATGGTGTTCCAGAACTTCAACCTCTGGCCCCATCGCACGGTGCTGGAAAACCTCATCGAGGCGCCGACCCAGGTCCTGCGTGAAAGCCGTGCGGAGGCCACTGAACGGGCCGAAGCCTTGCTCGAACGCGTGGGACTGGCGGCCAAGCGCAACGAGTACCCGGCGTTTCTCTCCGGGGGACAGCAGCAGCGGGTGGCCATCGCCCGGGCCCTGGCCATGCGGCCCAAGGTCATGCTGTTCGATGAACCCACCTCGGCACTCGACCCGGAACTGGTCGGCGAAGTGCTGCGGGTGATCCGCTCGCTCGCGGAAGAAGGCCGGACCATGATCCTGGTGACCCATGAAATGGCTTTCGCCCGCGATGTCTCTTCCCAAGTCGCCTACCTGCACCAAGGGCTGATCGAGGAAACCGGTTCGCCGGACGACGTTTTTGTACACCCACGCAGCGAGCGTTGCCGACAATTCGTCAACGCTCATCAGACTCGCTGAAAACATCATAAAAAGACGGGGAAAAATCATGGGAAATCGACGTTTGGCAAACTGGATGACGGGCGTGGCCTGCGTATTGCTGGCCGGGATGAGCGCGGCACAAGCACAACCTATACGGTTCGCAGTCGCAGCCGAACCCTATCCGCCGTACACCGAGAAGCAGGCCAACGGTGAATGGAAAGGCTTTGAAGTCGACCTGATCCACAAGCTGTGCAGCGAAATGAAAGCCGAGTGCGAGATCAAGGAAGTGGCATGGGACGGGATCATTCCATCGTTGCTGGCGAAGAAGATCGACGTGATTTTCTCGTCGATGTCGGTGACTGAGGAGCGCGAAAAACAGATCGCCTTCAGCAAGGCGTATTACGACTCCGTGATTGCGATTGTCGGGCCGAAGGGCTCGTCGGTGAAAACGTATCCGGATGACCTCAAGGGCAAGATCATCGGTGTGCAGAACTCGACGGTGAGCGCCAGTTACCTCAAGCAGTACTACGAAAAAATCGCTGACGTGAAGTATTACGACACCCAGGACTCGGCCAACGCCGACCTGATTGCCGGTCGCATCGACCTGATGATGGCGGACGGCACGGCGATGGCAGCCTTCGTGCAGACCCCGGATGCCCGCAACAGCAACCTGGAATACCTGGGCGCCGTGCCGTATGACCCGATTTTCGGCAAAGGCGTGGGCGCCGGCCTGCGCAAGGATGACGCCGAACTCAAGGCCCGACTCGACAAAGCCATCACCTCTTTGCTGGCCAGCAAAGACTATGACGACCTGTCCCAGCACTATTTCGGTACCAGCGTGAAACCCGCGTTCTGACGGCCACGCGCAAAACAACTCCATGGAATGAAATTTTCCTGAGGAAACACCCATCCCCGTAGGAGCGAGGCTTGCCCGCGAAAGGGCCCTTGAAGCCGCCAAAAGCTTCGCGGGCAAGCATCGCGCCTACAAGAGGGCGGTGGTGCATCCAGGCCACCGATTGGAGACTGAAATGCCAGCCATGTTCGAATTGATCAACTTCAGCGAAACAGGATGGGGCAGTGCGCTGTTGAAGGGTCTTTGGATGACCCTGCAAATCTCGGCCGGGGCTTTTGTGGTCGGGCTGTTCATCGGTCTGGTGGTGGCCTGCCTGAAGCTCGGCGCGCCAAAGCCGATTGCGGCGCTGATGCGTGGTTACACGACCTTGTTCCGGGCGATTCCGGAGTTGCTGTTGATCCTGCTGCTGTACTACGTCGGCTCAATGCTCCTCAATTCGCTGATGACGCAGATGGGCTACGGCGTCGTCAATGTCAGCGGTCCGCTGGCCGCCATCGTGGTGCTGGGGCTGGTGCAGGGCGCGTACGCCTCGGAGATTTTCCGCGCGGCGATCCAGGCGATCCCCTTCGGCCAGATTGAAGCGGCGAAGGCCTTCGGCCTGAGCGGTTTCGGTCTGTTCCGACGCGTCACGCTGCCGATCATGGCGCCGTATGCGATGGCCGGCATGGCTAACCTGTGGATCAACCTGATCAAGGACAGCGCCTTGATCAGTGTGGTTGGCACCAACGAGTTGTTGTACACCGCCAAGCAAGGGGCGGGTTCGACGCGTCATTACTTGTTGTTCTACCTCACGGCCGCGGCGTTGTATTACGCGGTGACGTTGGTGTCCAACTACCTGTCTGGACGGCTCGAGCGGCGTATTCGTCGCTGGATGCCTTTGGCTGAGTGAATGAAATGATTCCAGCGTGGATAGTTGAATACGCGGCGCTGTTGGGCCGGGGACTGCAAACGACCATCACCATCCTGTTAATTTCCAGTGTGCTCGGTTTTGCGCTGGCGGTGCTGGTGGCGCTGGCGCGGATCTCGAAAAACAAGGGGATCGCCAAGGCCAGCCAGTTCTACACCAGCGTGTTGCGCGGTACGCCGTTGCTGATCCAGATCTACATCTTCTACTACGGGCTCGGCAGCGTGTTTGCGCAGTTCCCGCTGATACGCGGCAGTTTTCTCTGGCCGTATTTGCGCGACGGTTACTGGTACATCGTGTTCGCCCTGGTGTTGTCGGTGGGCGCGTATGTCGGCGAAGTGATTCGCGGCGGGCTGCTGGCGGTGCCAAAAGGCGAGATGGAAGCGGCCTCGGCGTTTGGCATGACGCCGCGCCAATCGCTGCTGCGGGTGCGATTGCCTCGGGCGTTGCGGTTGCTGTTGCCGACACTGGCCGGGGAAACCGTGATGTTGCTGAAATCCACGGCGCTGGCCTCGACGATTGCGATTGTCGATCTGCTGGGTGCCGCGAACGTGGTGCGGGCGCAGACCTTGCAGGTTTATGAACCGTTGTTGCTGGTGGCCGGGGTCTACGTCTGCCTGACGTTCCTGATCGAGGCGCTGTTTGCCTTTGCCGAACGGCGCGGGACGCCTGTGCGCAGGTCGGTGTAATGAGCACCTCGCAGGTCGTCGACCGTTCGCTGCAGGGCATCGGCCTGTGCACCTTGGGGTACATGTTTCTGACGTTGCAGGACGCGGTCATCAAGTGGCTGGTGACCGATTATTCGGTGGTCACCATCCTGTTCTGGCGCAGCCTGGTGGTGGTCGTCGCGTGCCTGTTGGCCGGGCGCCTGCGCCTGGTCCAGCGGGCCTGGCGTTCGCCGAGCCGGCGCTTGCTGGTGGTGCGCGGTTTGTTGTCGATCGTGGCCTGGCTGCTGTATTACACGGCCGCCCGGGACCTGTCGCTGGCGGAAATGACCACCCTGTATTTTTCCGCGCCGATCATGGTCACGGTGCTGGCGGCGGTGATTCTCAAGGAACGGGCCAGCGGCTGGCAGTGGTTTTCCCTGATCCTGGGGTTTGTCGGGGTGATCATCGCTTGTCGTCCAAGCAACATCGCCGATCCGTGGCCCATCGTGCTGACGCTGCTGGCGGCGATGTGCTGGGCGTTCACTTACATCCAGTTGCGTCAGGTGGATGACCAGACGTCAGTGCTGGAGCAGATGCTGATCACCAACGTGGTGTTCGTGCTGTGCATGACCGTCGCGCTGCCCTGGACGTTCACCCCGGCACCGACGCCGGCGTGGCTGGGCATGCTGGTTGCCGGTCTGGTGGGTGGTATCGGCCAGTTCCTGCTGTTTGCCAGTTTTCAACGGGCCACTGCCACCTTGCTCGCGCCGTTCGAGTACACCGGGTTGATCTGGGCGTTCCTGCTGTCGAGTCTGATCTGGGGCACATTGATGGATGTGTCGCTGATGATCGGCGCCGGCCTGATTGCGGTCAGCGGCACCCTGGCGATGATCTTCGGGCGCCACCCCTCACAGGATGTCGTCGGTGCTGAATGCTCCGTGACGCAGCCCCTTTATCCAGCAGCGACAGATGTGGAGGCCGTTGGCGGGGCTGAAGGTTTCGGGGTTGAGGCACCACTCGATCCAGAGTCCGTCGAGCATCGCCGATAAACCGATGGCGGCCAGGCGTGTGTCGTGGATCACGAAACCTTCGCTGGCGGCCATGTCATCGAGCAACTGGCGCAGCAGATCGAGGTAGGCGCGGTAGCTTTTTTCGTGGGACTGGCTGACGTGTTCGGAGTGCCGAATCAGGCTCCAGAACACCACCCAGACGCCAAGCAATTGTGGGTCCATGACCCTTGGCGAAAAAGAGCCGACGAGAAACGCGTCCATTTTTTGCGCCGGGGTGGCGGCCTGCTGGATTTCCTGGCGCAGGGCGGTGGTCAGTTCGCTGGCGATCTTCTGGTACGTGTCGGCAATCAACGCATCGATGCTGCCGAAATGGTGATTGAGCAGGCCGACGGACACCCCGGCTTCGGTGGCAATACGGCGCACGGAAATGCCCGCGTGGCCGTCGCGGACCAGGCAACGCAACGTGGCGGCCACCAGCATCTCGCGACGCTCATCGGGCTCCGCGCGACGGTTTTTTGGAGAGGGGGTTGTCACACGGGAATCCTTGGGTGCAGTGCCAGGTTGGCGAGCTTAGTTGAACATGCGTTCAATCTCCAGTGTCGGCCGCAGTGATGCACCGGTTTTTAACGTTCATGACGGGGGAGGACAAGCAGATGGCGCAGGATATTTCGTTCAGTGTTCGCAACAACAATGGCGATCCGGTGCAGGTCGGCGCGTGGCGTTTCGGGGGCGACGGCAGCGGGCCGAAGGTGCATTTGCAGGCGGGGGTGCACGCCGACGAAATCGCCGGGATGCTAGTGTTGCATCTGTTGATGCAACGGCTTCTAGTCGTCGAGGCCGAGGGCCGGCTCAAGGGCAGTGTGACGGTGGTGCCGCAGGCCAATCCCCTGGGTATCGGGCAGTTTCGCCAGGGGCGGATTCTCGGTCGCTTTCACGATGCGACCGGGCATAACTTCAACCGCGCGTTCGACCAGTCAGCCGCGATGGAGCAACCTTCGACCAACGTCCAGGAATGGCAGAAAAGCCTGGTGCAACTGGCGTCCACGGCGCAGGTGATGCTCGACCTGCACACCGATGACGAAGCCTTGCCCTACCTCTACGTGCACCGCAGTTTCTGGCCCCGTGCCCGCGAATTGGCGGCGGCGATGAAGATGGACGTGGCGATCATCTGGGATGACGGCGGCGACGGCTCCTTCGAAGAAACCATCATCGCACCGTGGCTGCGTGATGGCGTCACCGCGCAACGCATGGCCGCGACCCTGGAGCTGCGTGGGCAGGGCGATGTCAGCGATCGGTTGGCCGAGCAGGACGCCGCGGGACTGTACGCCTGGCTGTGCAGTTGCGGGGTCATCGACGAGGCGTTGTCACCCGGTGACTGGCCCGTCGAAGTGATGGAAATGGGCCAGATGGAAACCATCCTCGCGCCGCAACCCGGGGTGTTGATCTTTGAAAAGGAACTCGGTGACTTCGTCGAGGAAGGGCAGCGCTTTGCGCGGATTCTGCGACGGCCCGGTGATCCGTCTTCCGAAGTGGTGCTGGTGGCCGAGCAGGCGGGGCGGATGGTCACACGCTATCGGGACCGGCTCGTGTCGCAGGGCATGGTGGTGGCGAAATTCACCGGGAGCCGGATTTCGCGCAACTGGAGTGGCGGGTTGCTGGACCCGAACTAGGCGCAGAGCATTCGTTCAGCCTGTTGGCCACCTCCGCTGAAGATAAGCGGGGTGGCCTTCACGCTAGTTCCCATCCGCCACTTTGCGTTCTATCTCATCTATCTTTCGTTGGAGCGCCTCGGCTTCATCCTCTTCGGGATGCGTTTCTGAATCGAGCTCTTCGGCGTCCTTGTCTTTCCGATCCCGTTCGATGTCACTGTCATCGCTGTTCATCGCGTGTACCTCCGTTGACTTACACATTGGATGCAGCGGCGCAGAGGGAGTTCGAGATTTTTTTTGCCGTGGTTCAAGCGCACATGCAATCCCGGCTTCGGCCTGTAAACTGTCCGCGCTCAAGGCATCGACCGCCTCGTTATTCCTTCAAGAAAGAGATCCTCCATGGCAAACCAAGACATCACGTTCACCCCTGATCCCGACGCGGATTCCATCTCCTCCGACGTCGCCGGTTTCGGCGGCATGCTGGTCTCCACCCAAATCCCCACCCGCGCCGATGGCAGCCTGGAACTGGGCGATATCACCCTGCAGAGCGAGTGCACGCTGCAGGCGCTGAAGGTCGCGCTGGAGCGTGCCGGCAGTTCCATGGACCGGGTGCTGCACCTGACCATTTACCTCACCGACATGGCCGACCGCGCCGCGTTCAACGAGGTTTATAAACGCTTCTTCGCCAAACCGTGGCCGGTTCGTGCCGCCGTCGGTGTGGCCGCCTTGGCGGTCGAAGGCATGCGCGTGGAAGTCACCGCGATGGCCGCCAAAGCCTGACGGTGCGGGTCAGGTGTGATGAAGATCCGCCTGACCCGGTTTCAAAAACAACGACCTTGCATGCCTCCTCGCGATACCCCTTATCCCTCTACGAATTTAGTTTCGCCTCCCACAGAAAAGCAGATCATCACTCCGTTGGAACTCCCCATCACCCCCCTTCGTCATCTGCAGTGAGGGAGGCTGCACTCACTGCGAACTCCCGGAACGCTTGATTACAGACAGAAGGCGAGGGATGACATGAATACTTCAGACAGCACCACCGGGAGTCAGCCAGACAAGCCCGATTCCCCAGGGCCGGAGCCAGGCTTTGAGCACTTGAAGGAGGACGTGACGGAGGCACTTGAGGGGGCACGACAACAGGCGGACGCTCAGTTCGGGCAATACCGCGACACCGCCGCCGATCAGATCGAGGCTTTGGCCAAGGGCGCGAAATCGGTTGTCTCCGAACTCGAAAGCAAGGACACCCTCGGCATGTCCGACTACCTCGCCGACATGGCGGAATCCATGAGTGGTCTGGCCGGGAACTTGCGCGGCAAAAGTGCCGAACAGCTGCTGCATGACGGGGCCGAGCTGGCCCGCAGCAATCCAGGGCTGTTCATTGCCGGCAGCATCGCGCTGGGCTTCGGCCTGTCGCGATTCCTGAAGGCCGGCAGTTCCCCGGCGGCCACCTTCACCGATGCCAACAACCCGGCAGCCGGCCACTCGATGCCTCCGCCAGGCGGTTTTGGTGCGCAACGCCCCTATGAAACCTCCGTCGCGTCACGCACTGACAACACGCCGGCCCCACCGAGCGAGCAAGACCACCCTTCGAACTTCGCGACGACCTCCACACCGGGTTCGACAAACGTCAATGGAGCACTGTGATGAACAGAGAAGATCCAGATTTTCCAGGCTCAAGACCGGTACACGCGCCGGACCATGACGCTTCGGTCGTCGGTCTGTTACGTCAGTTATCCCGTGAAGTGCCCGCGCTGTTCACCAAGGAACTGGCGCTGGCCAAAGCCGAACTTCAAGCCAGTCTCACAACACTCAAAGCCGGCATCGCCGGGGTTGCGGGAGGGGCGATTGTCCTGTTGGCGGGGTTCATCATTCTGTTGATGTCCGCAGTCTATGGCCTCAGCACCGTGATGGCGCCGTGGCTGGCGGCGCTGATTGTCGGCGTGGTGGTGATGATCGTCGGGTTCGCCATGCTGCAGTCCGGGAAAAAACAATTCGAGCCGTCCCACTTCAAGCCTGATCGCACGCTGGATGCCTTGAACAAAGACCAGGAAGCGCTGCGGAGGAAAGTCTCATGAACAGTGAATTCGACATCGAAGCGGCAAAAAGCCCTGAAGCCATCGAGCGTGAAATCGATGCTCAGCGGGCGAGTATCGGCAACATCGTCGATGCGCTGGAAAGCAAGTTCACCCCTGGGCAGATGTTCGATCAGGCGCTGACGATGATGCAAAGCAACGGCACGACATTCCTGACTAACCTGGGCACCAGCGTTCGCAACAATCCGGTTCCCGCCGTCCTGACATCCGTCGGTTTGCTGTGGTTGATGATGAGTCAGAATCGCCCGCCGTCACCCCGTCCAGGCTATCGCGTGGGTCCGGATCAAAACAAAGTCGGCGAGTGGGCCGACGGTCTGGCTGATGGCATCGACAGTGCCCGTGACCATTTGCACCAGACGGCTGACACGCTCAAGGACGGTTATCAGACTATCAAGGGCAAGGCCGCTCACATGGGCGACAACCTGGGTGCTGCTACCGACACCATCAGTCATGCCGTGCATGATGCCAGTGACCGGTTGGTCCGCAGTTCGCAGGTGCTGGGGACTCAATTCAGTCAGTTGTTGAAGGAGCAACCCCTGATGGTCGCCGCCGCGGGCATCGCGTTAGGTGCCATGCTGGGTGCGGCATTGCCTTCGACAGCGACCGAGCAACGCTACATGGGCAAAACCAGCGCCGGCCTGGCCGATAAGGTAAAGCAACAGGCGAGGGAGGGGTTCGAGGCTGTGCGCGACACCGTGACCAAAACCACCGATCACTCGGACGTAGAAACGAAACCGCAAGGGGAATACCACGCGGCTTCCGATACACCAGCCGATCTGTCACGAGGTTTGGGCACCTCGTAATCCGGCGCTTCATAAAGGGCTGCAAAAAACAGCGGGAGGCCTGACACAGACCTCCCGTTTTTTTCCGCTTCTCAAGCACCGTCGAACGATGAAAAACAGGTGAGACAGCGGTGGAGATCTGGCGACCGATAAAAGTTTGAATCGATTGATTGATCGCCGACGACTGGTGACAAAAGCATGCCAAAACCCGCCTCCAATGCCGCCTGTCGCGAGTGGCCAATCTTTTTAAAATTTTCTCAGGCGCGGCACCTTCAGATAACTGTGGGCGGCGCATTTGGTTATTTGCCGGATGGGTATCGACGCCCCTTCAGGCCTGAGGAGATTCGTCATGTTTCTACATAACAAACGACTTCAATACACCGTGCGTGTCGCTCAACCCAACCCGGGGTTGGCGAACCTTTTGCTCGAACAATTCGGCGGCGCCCAAGGCGAACTGGCGGCGGCGTCCCGCTACTTCACCCAGGCTTTGGCCGAGGATGATCCGGGAAGAAAGGATCTGCTAATGGACATTGCAACCGAAGAGCTCAGTCACCTGGAGGTCGTCGGATCGATCATCGTGATGCTCAACAAGTGCGCCAAGGGTCAACTGGCAGAAGGGGTGGACGAAGAAGGCGAGCTGTACCGCGCGATCAATGGAGCGGGCAATGACTCGCACATTACCAGCCTGTTGTACGGCGCCGGGGCACCGCTGACCAATTCGGCCGGAGTGCCGTGGTCGGCCGCGTATGTCGACACCATCGGTGAGCCGACCGCTGACTTCCGCTCCAACATCGCCGCCGAGGCTCGCGCCAAAATCGTCTACGAGCGCTTGATGAACATCACGGATGATCCCGGGGTGAAAGAGGCGCTGGGGTTTCTGATGACGCGCGAGATCGCCCATCAACTCTCCTTTGAAAAAGCCCTGCACGCGATCCAGCCGAACTTTCCGCAGGGCAAGCTTCCCGGCATGCCGGAATTCACCAACGTCTATTTCAACCTGTCTCAAGGCGAAGGCAGCACTCGCGGGCCATGGAACCAGGGCGAGGACTGGAATTACGTGGACGATCCACAGCCGGCAGTCGATGGCGGGGACGGCACGGCAAGCGTCCAGCTCAGCGCCGAAGACGAGGAGCTGTTGCTGGCCATGAAAGTCCGCACGATGTCTGACCCTGAAAGCGATCCGATCACGGGTGCTGACTTGGGGGCGGGCCTCTACGGAAAACCCGATGCGTGACGAGGATCACCGCACGCCACCCGGCGTGCGGTTTTTTGTGGTGCTGGAGAGTTGAGGTGAACCCCATGAATTCCAATCCAGACGCTTTTTCCGCAGAGGCTACACAGGACTTTTATCGGCTGTTCAATACCACTGCAATGGCGTTCGAACGAGACGCTTTGCGGATATCAAAACAGATCCGGATGGCTGCGCCTGAGGCGACCCGTAAGCGCTCCAACGGAAAACAGGTGTCCTGATGTCGGACCATTCTTCGCCTGCAAGAGGCCCTTGGCGCGCCTGGTTTGCCCCAGGAAAAAGCGGCAGTTGGCTGAGCATTCTGTTCTGGTCAACTCTGGTGGGTGTCACCGCTCTGCTGCTGGTCAGCGGCTACAGCGCCTTGACCGGGGCGGATCGAGTCAACTTGCGGTATGCATTCCTGGGCGGCGTCTCGGGTTTCGGCGCGACCGCACTTGGCGCCGTTTTGGCCGTGGTCTTGCGTGACATTGCCGCACGGACTCAGGACATCATGCTGGGTTTCGCCGCGGGCATGATGCTCGCGGCCAGCTCGTTCTCTCTCATTCTTCCTGGTATCGCGGCGGCGCAGGCCATTTGCGGCAATAAGCTGCTGGCGGCGTGTGTCGTGGTCCTTGGGTTGGGTTTGGGCGTGGCTCTGATGATCGGGCTGGATCGCTTTGTCCCACATGAGCATCAGAAGATTGGTCGCAAGGGCCCGCACGCACAGCGCATCAATCGAGTCTGGCTGTTCGTGTTGGCTATCACGCTACATAACTTGCCGGAAGGCATGGCCATCGGCGTCAGTTTTGCCAACGGGGACATGAAGGTGGGTCTGCCATTGACCACCGCGATTGCCATCCAGGACATCCCCGAAGGACTGGCCATTGCACTGGCGCTGCGAGTGACGGGTGTGTCGACGTTGCGGGCGGCGCTGATTGCGGTCGGCTCAGGGCTGATGGAGCCATTGGGCGCTGTCGTGGGACTCGGCATTTCCACCGGCTTCGCGCTGGGTTACCCGGTTGCCCTGGGCCTGGCGGCGGGCGCGATGATTTTCGTCGTCTCCCACGAGGTGATTCCCGAGACACACCGCAATGGACACGAAACCCCGGCGACGCTGGGCCTGATGCTAGGGTTCGGGCTCATGATGTTTCTCGATACGGCGTTAGGCTAGGCTTGATTCAAGGGCAAGGTGAGGGGTGAGGCGATGGACAGGCACCTGAAGTTTGGCATTGAAGAGGAATACTTCATTACGGACCTGGCCACCCGGCGCATGGCCGAGAATCCTCCCGACGTATCGATTGAAGCGTGTCAGGGGGTGCTCGGCGATTGTTTCGCCCATGAAATGTTCAAGGGGCAGATCGAAGTCGCGTCCCCCATCTTCACCAGCGTCGCGCAAGCAGCGCAGTACCTGTTTTCTGCGCGCTCAAGGTTGCGGGGGACGCTCGAACGTCACGGTCTGGGACTGCTCAGTGCCGGCAGCCACCCATTGAGCGATTGGCGTTTGCAGCACGCCACCGACCATCCTCATTTTGTTCAACTGTTTGAAGACTACCAGCGCGTGGCAAGGCGCAGCGTGCTGTCCGGCCTGCACGTGCATGTTGAAGTGCCAGGGCACGTGGACCGTATTCAAGTGATGAACGAAGTCCTGCCGTGGTTGCCGCTGTTGTTGGCACTGAGCACATCGTCACCTTTTTGGGACGGCGCCGACAGCGGCTTCATGAGCTACCGTCAAACGGCGTGTGATGAATGGCCGCGGATGGGCATTCCTGAATTCTTCGAAGATCAAAGCGCCTATGAAGCCTACGTCGCCATGCTGATCCGCACGGGCACGATCAAGCAGGCGGGCGATTGCTGGTGGGGCTTACGACCTGCCGCGAAATACCCAACGCTGGAGATGCGCATGACGGATGCCTGTCCGCGCCTGGATGACGTCTTGTGCATCGCCTCTTTGTTTCGCTTGCTGGTGGCCCATGCCATTGACCAACCTCGCCCGGGATTGAGCTATTCGCAAGTGTCGCAATGGATCCTCAAGGAAAATCGCTGGCGGGCGAAACGGTCCGGCATCCACGCAGCTTTCATCGTTGAAGGCTACGATCGACCGTTCTCTGCGGCGCAATGGCTGTTCAGGGCGCAACAGATTCTTGGAGACACGGCGCAGAAGATGGGCGTGGAGGATGTGTTCGCCCAGGCCCGCCGGATTCTCCGGGACGGCACCAGTGCAGACCGGCAGCGGAGAGTGTATGGGCGAGCCTTGCGTGGGGGAGGGGATGTTGACGCCGCGTTGTCGCAAGTCGTGGATCAGCTGCTGATGGAAACGTCGCAGGCGCCGTGCATCAGTGAAACGGCGCTCACCTAAGACCGAAGATAATCTCCAGCCGAACAAGCCCCCTGTGGCGAGTAATGCTGTTCACTTAAACGCAACGTCGTATCTGTGGCGAGGGAGCTTGCTCCCGTTGGACTGCGCAGCAGGCCCTTTTTGGGGGCGCTTCGCGACCCAGCGGGAGCAAGCTCCCTCGCCACAGGGTTCTTGTTCGACTGGCGATTGTCTTGGATCAGTGAAGGTTTGAGTTTTGGAGTCCGGGTGAATTGATGACAAGGCGGGATTGGAGCCTGCACTGGCCCAATCCCGCGCGCTGCTATTTCAGCCCTGCAACGGCGGTGTCCGAGGCGGGATCATTCGTTTGCTGCCGGCCGACTCAAACGCCGAAGCAAAGCGCAGCAGCGCTGAGTCGTCATAGGCACGACCGGCAAAGGTCAGCCCGACCGGCATGCCGATGTCCGGCATGATGCCCATCGGCACCGTGACCGTCGGCACACCGAGGTGGCGGATGGCGAGGTTGCCGTTGGCGACCCACACACCGTTACTCCACGCGATGTCCGCCGACTGCGGATCGACATCGGCATTTGCCGGCCCGACGTCGGCCACTGTCGGGAATAGCACCGCATCGAGCTTCAGCCGGTCCATCCAGTCTTCAAGGTCGATTCGACGTGTTTCTTCAAGCCCGCGCAGGCCGTCCGGCAGCGTGGTGATCTGATCCCACGGCGTGATGCCACGCTCGGCCATCTTCACGTATTCGTCCATGCCGGCGGCAAGGTCGTCTTCGCGATTGGGCAGGGTGCCTGGGTCATGCGGGAAGATCAGCGGCCCGTCGACATCGGCCAGGCGATTCAGTTTCGGATCACCGTTGGCCCGCAGAAAATCATCGAACGCCCAGGCCGACAGGTCCCACAACTCATGGTGCAGGAACTCCTTGGACACCAGGCCGCGGGTGAACACGGTCGGCGCGCCCGGACGATCGCCTTCGCAATTCGATACCAGCGGGAAGTCGACTTCGACCACCTCGGCACCAGCGGCTTCGAGTGCCCGCCGGGCGTCTTCCCAGAGACCGATCACGCTAGGGCGGGTATTGATTTTCTGCCCCGTCGGGCCACCGATGCCCGGCGCCTCGCTGGTGCCCGCGTCAGGGTCCGCGTTGATGTACATGCGCGGCACGCCGAAGCGTTTTCCAGCGAGCGCATCGGTGGTCGCGGCCAGCCCGGCGTAGGACGCGGGGCGCACCGAAGCGACGCTCGGTATCGGCACCCAGGGTTGCAGCCGCCACAGATCGCCGCGTGTGTCCGGGTCTTGCGCCACCACCACGTCGAGCACTTCAAGCAGGTCGGCCATGGTTCGCGCGTAGGGCACAACCACGTCCATCGTCGGCGTCAGCGGCCAGTTGCCGCGCACCGAAATCACCCCGCGCGAAGGGGTATAGGCGCACAAGCCATTGTTCGAGGCCGGACCGCGTCCGCTCGACCAGGTTTCTTCGGCAAGGCCGAAGGCCGCGAAACTGGCGGCGGTGGCCGTCCCGGCGCCGTTCGATGAGCCCGATGCAAATGGCGCCGTCAGGTAGTCCGCGTTGTACGGGCTCTCGGCACGGCCATAGACCCCGCGCTGCATGCCGCCATTGGCCATCGGCGGCATGTTGGTCTTGCCCAGGCAGATGGCCCCGGCGGCGCGCAGCCGTTCGATGGTGAAGGCATCGCGATAGGCAATCAGGTTTTTGAAGGCCGGACTGCCAGAGGCTGCGGTGAGGCCTTTCACCAGATAACTGTCCTTGGCCGTGTAGGGAATGCCATCCAGCGGGCCGAGCGTTTCGCCCTTGGCCCGACGGGCATCGGATGCTTGCGCTTCGTTGAGCGCCTCGGGGTTGCGAACCACCACCGCGTTGAGCGCGGTTGGCGTGTCGGGGCCGTCGTAGGCGTCGATCCTGGCAAGGTAGGCCTGGACCAACTCAACTGCCGTGGTCTGGCCAGACTCCAGCGCCGCTCGCAATCGGGCAATGGACACTTCGGTGACTTCGATCATGCTGTTACCACTGACGGCTGATGGTGAAGGAGGTGGCGGTTGGCCTCTTGCCAGGTCTTGGGCTCAGGGGTATCACTTGTCTGAAAATGGGTGTTCATATCGATTTCTCGTTTCACGGCAATACACGACAGGGTCTGGACTTGAAACCTGGGCTGCCTATTTAGCACCAAGGAAGGCACGGAGGGAAACGGTGCAGCGGATTGTGCCGGTTACGACACCTTCTGTTCCATCCCGTCGTGTTTGATTCAGAGGAGATGCAACATGGACCGATTCACCGGTGGCTGCGTGTGCGGCAATGTTCGAATCGAGGCGTCAGGACGGCCCTACCGGGTCGGCCTTTGCCACTGTCTCGATTGCCGCAAGCATCATGGGGCCCTTTTCAATGCCAGCGCGATCTTCCCTCAGGAGGCGGTGACGATCGAGGGCGAAACACGCGACTACGCCGGGCGGCATTTTTGTCCGCGCTGTGGATCGTCCGTTTTCGCACGCACCGCCGATGAAATCGAAGTGAACCTGGGGTCTCTCGATGCCCCTGATCAACTGACGCCAACCTACGAAAGCTGGATTGTGCGTCGCGAGTCCTGGTTGCCGGCGTTTGCGCTCATCAGGCACTACGAACACGACCGTGAGGGGACGGGGCGTTTGGAGGAGTAGGGCGTTCTGCGAAAGCAGTCAAGCCTTGACCCAGCGTTGACGGCTCCAGCTGCTCAATGAATCGACGGCGATCACCAGTAGCAACATGGCCAGGATTACCGTGCTGGCTTGAGCTTCCTGGAACAGGCTGAGGCTGACATACAGCATTTGCCCCAAACCACCGGCGCCGACGAATCCGAGCACACTGGCCATGCGAATGTTGTTTTCCCAGCGGTACAGGATGTAGGCGAGAAGCTGCGGCAACAGGTTGGGCAGGGTGCCGTAACAGAACGCCGAGATGGCATTGCCGCCCTGCAGGCGGATGGCATCGGCCGGTTCGGGCGGGGTGTTTTCCAGTGCTTCGGCAAACAGTCGGCCGAGTACGCCGGTGGTGTGCAGGGCCAAGGCGAGGGTGCCTGCATTGGGGCCGAGTCCGGCGGCCAGCACCATCAGCGCCGCCCATACCAGTTCCGGGACCGCGCGCAAGGCATTGAGGACCAGGCGCGATGCACTCTGCAACGGCCAGCCGAAACGCCCGGCCGCGGGCAATGCCAACAGCAGCCCGAAGACCGCCGCGAGCAGGGTGCCCAGGGCGGACATGGCAATGGTTTCCAGCGCGCCGTGACCGATGGCTTGCAGATGACCCGCGCTCAGGTCCGGGCTGAGGAAACGCTGCACATAGGCAGCCATCTGCTTCAGATTGCCGGCGCTGCCGAGTTCGCCAAGGTCGATGCCCAGGTAGTTGAACGAGGCGACTGCCGCAGCGCCAATGCTCAGGAGCAGCACCAGGTTGATCAGGCGATTCATGTCAGCCTCCAGCGCAGCAGGCGGCTGAGTTGATCGGCGAGCAGCACCAGGACGAGGAACGTCAGTAACAAACTGGCCACTTCACCCCCGGCGAACATGCGTAGCGACAGATCCATTTGCTGACCCAGACCGCCGGCACCGACAAAGCCCATCACCACCGAGGCGCGGATCGCGCACTCCCAGCGGTACACCGTGTACGACAGCAGCTCCGCCGCGACATTGGGCAAAATCCCGTAGCAAAACGCTGCCAGTCGACCGCTGCCTGAACGCAGTAATGCATGGGCCGGTCGCTGATCGACCGACTCGAAAATTTCTGCGTAGACCTTGCCCAACATGCCGCTGTAGGTAATCGCAATAGCCAATACCCCGGCGGTCGGTCCGAGGCCGACGGCGCGCACGAACAGCAGGGCCCAGACGATTTCCGGCACGCTGCGCAGGAAGATCAACAAACCGCGTACCGGCCAACGCAGCAGTTGGCCGCCTAAGCTTGGGTGACCGGCACGGGATGCGGCCGACAGCGACAGGGCGCGACTGGCCAGCAGGCTGGCAGGGACGGCCAACAGCAACGCCAGGGCCATACCGGCCGTGGCGATGGCCAGGGTCTGCAGAGTGGCTTGCAACAGCAGTTCGATGAACTCGGCGTCATGGGCAGGGGGCCAGAAGGCGGAGACAAACCGGCCCATCTCGCTCTGACTGTCACTCGCCACTAAAACGCCGAGGTCCAATTCGCTGAAGTGGATGCCCGGCCACAACAGGGCGAGCGCCAGCAGGGTGAGGAGCAAACGGGGCAGGGCGGCGGGATCGCGCGAGGCAGACGTCAGCATCGGGGAATCTGCACACTCAAGGACACTGGAGGCACCGGTGAGGTGTGCAACTGCTCATTGGCGTAGAGCGTGTCGAGCAGCTCGCGGTCGACGTCGCCGGCCGCAAGGTCGAACAGGATCTGCCCGTCACGCAGGCCGATGATCCGCGAAAAGTGCGCCAGGGCCAGCTCCACCGCATGCAGGCTGGCGATCAGGGTGACGTTGTGCTCCCGGGCGTGGCGGCAGAGCACCGAAAGCGTGTGTTCGGCCAGCACCGGGTCCATTGCCGAAACCGGCTCATCGGCCAGCAGCACCTCGGGCGCTTGATACAACACGCGGGCAATGCCCACGCGCTGTAGCTGGCCGCCGGACAGTTGCTGGCAGTGTGCGAACAGTTTATCGCCCAGGTCCAGCCTGGCCAGCGCCGCGCGGGCGCCCGGAATATCCAGAGGATGCATCAGGTTCAGCAGGCTCTTGCCCAGGCCCCATTGACCCAACTTTCCGGCCAGCACCGCGGTGACCACACGCTGGCGCGGTGGCAGGGGCGGCGATTGATGGATCAGACCGATGCGTGCGCGCAAACGCTGGCGCTGCCGGGCAGACAGCTGCCACGCTCGCTCGCCGAGCACCTGCAACTCGCCGTTGTCCGGTCGCAATGCGGTGGCCAGCAAGTTGAGCAGGCTCGACTTGCCAGCGCCGGACGGGCCGATGACGGCAACCTGCTCGCCTGCACCGATGTGCAGGTCAACCTCTCGCAATGCCTTGACGCCGTTGGCATGGGTCAGGCTGGCCTGGGTCAGACGCAAGGTCATTTCAGCAGGTCGGCAGCGCGTGCGGCTTCCTCGATGCCTTTGTAATTGTCAGGGCTGGTTTCGATGAACCGGCTGGCCGCCTGCAAATCGAGAATTTCCTTGTCCTTCGGGTTAGCCGGATCGAGTGCCAGGAAGGCCGCCTTGATCTTCGCCGCCAGCGCCGGGTCGAGGGTCCCGCGCACTGTCCAGTTGTAGTCGAAGTAGGCCGGGGTGGTCGCAAACACTTTGACTTTGGCGGTGTCGACCTTGCCGGCAGCGACCAGTTTTTCCCACACGCTGGCGTTCAGCACCCCGGCGTCCACCTTGCCGGCCTGGACCCAGGCGACGGTGGCGTCATGGGCGCCCGAGTAGCCGACGCGGCTGAAGTAGGTTTCTGGCTTGATGCCATCCTTGAGCATGAAATAGCGAGGCATGAGACTGCCCGACGTGGAGGACACCGAGCCGAACGCGAAGGTCTTGCCTTTCAGGTCGGCGAGGGATTTGACGTTCGGGTCGGCGGTGATGAATTTGCTGGTGAACTGGGCATCCTGTTCGCGCTGCACCAGCGGAATGGCATTACCGGTTTTCAGGCGTGCCTGCACAAACGTGAAGCCGCCCAGCCAGGCCAGGTCGATGCGGTCGGTGGCCAGCGCTTCGACCACGGCCGGATAGTCGCTCACCGGCACGAACTCAACCTTCATGCCCAGCTTTTGCTCCAGATAAACGCCCAGCGGCTTGAACTTGCGCAGCAGTTCAGTAGGGGCTTCATCGGGAATCGCGCTGACTTTCAAGGTGTCGGCGGCCTGCGCCAACAGGCTGCCAAATGTCAGGGTAAGGCCGACGGCCAATGCCAGGGTACGCTTGAGCATGGAAGCTCTCCGGTGAATGAACTGAAAAATGATCGATGCGCCTGATGCAAGCTGAACTTGCTTGGCGCTTTGTGAGGGTAGACGAAGCGCGGGCATATTAACCGGTTTTGACCTAGTCAATATGTGTCGTGATGGACTGCACAACCATTGCTCGAACTGAACCTTGACCACGCCGTTGGCATTTAACCGGCATTTTAATCTCTGTCATTGTTTTCTGACGCAAACAGGCCTGCGTGTACGCTTTTGGGCGAGCGCTACGCGTCGCTGTTTTTTGAGTGCTTTAAACATGTTTGGGCGCGCGCGTTTAAAGACACTCGGCGTTACGTCCTAACGGCTACAACGCCTTGCGTCGTTGCCTACGCGTGCGCCAGAATCCGCCGGCTTGTGCGGCTTTGGGGTGGGCTATATCGTTTCCTGGTCACTGAAAAACAGTGATCGGGTTTGGTAGCCCGCTTGTGACAGTCGCATGGCGACACCTCAGGCAGTCCCTTCTTTCGGACTCTGCTTTTATGGTGGGCATGCGTGGGGCTCCTTTGTGAGCGCCGGGTTTCCTGTCGCAACCGGTCTACCAACCCACGTATGGCCGCCACCCTCGTTTGGTAGCGAGAGTGATGGCTCCTTATATTTGTGACGGGAGCTTCATCTATGATCAAACCAACACCCAACCCACCGGACACCAATCCGGCATCCCCCTACGAATCCCTCGATTCCAGAAAACTCCACGAAGCCGCCGAACGCGCCCTCGACCACTACCTCAATCCGGGCGCCCACATCATGGCCAGCAACCACGAACCCGAACCCATGTTCCTCGCCAACCCGGCATACGACACCGAGTCCTTGCTGGCCAACGCCAGCGAATCACTGGGCTCGGCCACTACTATGCTCAGCAATTTTGCGGCGTTATTGGATAACTCACATCGCAAGACGCTGTTGGGGATTACCCAAGTGGTGATGTTGGGGGAGTTGGCGGTGAATCAGGCGTTGGATAAGGTTGAGGTGAAGGAGTAAGAGTGCACCCTCTGTGACGGTGGGTTAACCCGTCGTCACAGAGGGGAGGTGACTGCATCAGAATCAAAGGTCCGAACCGGAGGGCATTCGGTTATGAAAGATTTGCACGAAGTTGCCCAGCCTATTGCCCAGGTGTGTTCGACCCTCTTCCTTCCCGTTTGAAGAACCGTTGCACTGGCGGGATGAGCGGGGTCGCATCGCCCCCTGACGCGAGGCCCCTGCAAAAAGTAACGACGAATTTGCCTCGACACATCCTGCGCTTTGGGTCGACTGCGGTTTTTCGTGACTGACTGCAGTCGGCCAAAAGTGAACGGTGGACACGGTGATGGCAAATGGATAGCTTCGTTCGAGGGCTGCAGTCCTTGCGGCCAACCATGCTGCGTTTCTCCCTCAGCAATGTCGCATTTGCCGTGACCACTTCTAAACCACCTTACCGTTACGGAGCATATAAGACATGTCAAACATCGTCGCATGGACCCTGTTCTCCTTGGGTGTGCTCCATATTCCATTCGGTATTTTCAAGTTCAAAGCAGCATTCGCCGCCGCTGTAAATGCTGGCTTCGTTGACCAGTTCAGGGCGCACGAAGATCGGCGTGCAGCCTTCTGGTTTACCATGCTGGGGCCGCTTTTTATGCTCGCAGGGCAGACAGCGATCCACGCCGTAGCCGTTGGCGATCTTGCGCTACTTAAGATTGTTGGCATCTATGTGCTGATGATCTCGATCATTTGCGTCATTGCTGTTCCAAAATCTGGGTTCTGGGCAACGCTCCTGGTTTCTCCGCTGATCATCGCGGCAGGGTATGGCTTGTATGCCTGACAAACGGTTCATCCTTCACGACAGGCAACAATCGGCCAAAAGCAGTCGGTCGGTCTAGTCTACGAAATCTTGGTTATTCAGAGCGTTCAAGGTTGTTCTAGTGAAGTCACATCGCAATTGTCATCCGGTTGGCCGAGTATTACCGCATAAACTCGGCGGTTACCCTTACCGGACACGACATATCTGACGTTGTCGAAGAAGTGGGGCCGGGTGTGATGGCCTTCGCACCAGGAGACGAAGTCTGGTACACCCCGCAAATATTCGACGGGCCAGGAAGTTATGCCGAGTGCCACGCTGCTGCAGAAAGCATTATCGGGAAGAAGTCTCCCTCGCCGAGCCATCTTTAGGCGGCAAGCCTGAGCCTGGTCGGCGGAACGGCGGGGGGGGGGGAGGCGTCCTCTCTAGCGATATAGCTTAGTTTCTCTTTTTGATTAGTTTGTTCAAATAGTACTTGAGGCTTAAACGATCTTTGGGTCTTGGCTTGTAATGTGTTTTATTTCTTTGTGCGGGATCGGCCGCCATGGTTTGTGCGGTGTAATAATAAAGCGCTATAGACCTGCGCGTGATGTGCTCCGGAGTCGTTAAAGGCTCGGGGTGCCCATGATTACTGTCTTTGTCTGTGTTGAAAATGACACAGCGGTTATAAATTGGCAGCACTTTTTTAAGACAAGTCTTCATGTCGATATCCCAAAGTTCCAGGTTGCCGCCGTACTCCTCTTGCCAGTCTTCATTCAGATAAATTATGGCATTCAACCTGCGTTCAATATTAAGCTTTTTGTTGAGTCTGAAGTCCGAATGAACACCTAGGAAGCCACCACTTTTCGTTTCATGCAGCCCGCCACCGGTAAAGTAGGGGTCGGGTATCAAACCTTCAATGCCCGTGAGCTTTTCAAGAAACTGCAACATGGGGGCCGAGTTAAAGGCGTTGAAAACAGTCTTCAAATAGGGGGCGCATTCGTTGGGACTGATTTGTCGTTTGCGCTGACCTTTATAGCCACGCTCGTAGAGCATTTCGTTGTTAGTTGGCTCGACTGGGAAGTGCGAACAGATACTCGCAATCAGGTCTTCCTGTAAAAAGTTATCGATGACTATATGCGGAAATGGCGTAGCCTGGATATAGCTACTGGCTAGCGAGTCACCCAAAGCGCTGGCGGCGCTCTGGTCGAAATCAAGCTCCGGGGAGAGGGTGATAGGTAGTGTTTGAGTGATGGGGGCCATTACCGCTCCAATAACTTAATATAAAAACCCAAGGATAATTTCAAGCCGTGTCGCACACACTACTCGCTGCGTGCCTTCAACGCTTAGCTTTGGCTGTTGTCTTTGTTAAGACGCTTGAGAATGTTGTTGTACATTTTGGTTCGTCTATGAGTCTTTTCATAGCCACCAGCCGCTGCGACAGTGCCGGACTGAATGTGATCTAGATAGCTGAAAATTTTACGCGGCGATAACATTTCAATGACATAGCCAAGCTCGGTCATGCGGTCTTGGAGCGTGTAGCCGGGCACACGATCATCCATCGAGAAACGCAAGCCGTGCTGTTTGATAAGTTTGCAGTTCCACAATGTACAGAAACTCTTCAAGTAGACTTCTCTGTACGGTTTTGGTTCTCTGGAACGTAATCCCAAGGAGATTTTCAGGCGTCTGAAATGGTGCTTTAACAATCGTGAGCTAAACCGCCAAAGGGTTCTCGTGGTCCCACGATTTAGTTGCTCTACACAACCGACGGCTACAATGTTGGGGTTTTTCATGCATTTATTTAGCATCATTGGAAAAACATTTTTATCGAAAATAAATGTATCGGTGTGCATCAGGAGTAAATAATCAGACTCAATCCGCTCCAACACCATGTCAAGTGCTTTGCCATGGGCGATATGGCCCTGCTCTGGTTCAGAAACAGTACGCTCGATTAAGTTGATCCAGTCAAGAGTCCGCAAGTACTCAGTACTTTCATCGGCGGAATAGTTGTCAACTACCCATATTGGAACGATACCACCCACATGCTGATGCAATAAATCCAAACATATCTTGGTGATTTCTGGTGTCTTGTAATTCACTATCACTATACTGAAGCTCTTAGCGCTTTCACCCAGAAAACTAGTGTTATTCATCGCTCAGGCACCCAGCGGTATTGTATGTAAATATAGAAATAACTGACCTGTGGGCAGTTGCCGCTTATTTGTCTGCGAAAAATTTTGCGTGACTATAAAACACAATTTGTTAATCCGTTTTGTCATACACTGAATAACCATAGCTTACTCAGACGTGATGGGCAGGAATAAATGCGGACTCCATCGTATAAGGACCTACTCCATCGGTAAATATCCGTGAATTAATTCGTCACATAAGGAGGCTGGTCAGGCGACCTTCTCGGGGAAGGGTGAGCTGAGCTTACGTGTGGCGTTCACATTCGGTGTGTTAGCACCTACAGAGTCTTCCCAAGCAGGGACGTCATGCGTGTGCCGCGTTTGAGCGTGCATAGGGTGCACGCGATCCATTTTTAGGGTACGCCCACATCAGTGAATGTAACTTGGGGTTAAGGCACAAGCAGCGTCTGCTCTTGGCCGATTTTTGCCCGTTGCCACCGTCTGCAATGGGGCAATCCGAGTCATACAGCCGCCAATCATCCACCCCGTGAAAGGCTTTGTTGGAACCCTTTTCTGATAGCGCTGAAGGGTGCACGTGTCAGTAAGACGCGTGCATGGGCGTTCCCTTGTGGTTCTAATATGACGTCCGGGCGACTAGCGTCAAATTTGTCGAAGATTAGCGCCATGGGCCGGCAGTGCCCGGGGCAGGATGCCTTCCTGGAACTCACAGGTCCGGCATCTGCTGCGGGCACGATGAGGGCTTAGTTAACCAACACCTCGTCCAATGCCTGCTCGAGGGTGCTGACCGTGCGCTCGATATTGTGCAGCTTTTCGAGTCCGAACAGACCGATGCGGAAGGTCTGGAAGTCGGCCGGCTCGTCGCATTGCAACGGCACTCCGGCGGCGATCTGCAGGCCGTGGTTGGCAAATTTCTTGCCGCTCTTGATGTCGGCATCATCGGTGTAGCTCACCACTACGCCAGGCGCCTGAAAGCCCGCTGCGGCCACGCTTTTGATGCCTTTGCCGGTCAACATTGCGCGCACCCGATCGCCCAGGGCCTGTTGTTCGTCGCGGACCTTGTCGAAACCGTAGGCTTGCGTCTCTTTCATCACTTCGTTAAATCGCGCGAGGGAATCGCTGGGCATGGTCGCATGGTAGGCATGTCCGCCCTGTTCGTAGGCCTGCATGATCTGAAGCCACTTTTTCAGGTCGCAGGCGAAGCTGGTGCTTTGCGTCTGCTCGATGCGCTCGAGGGCCAAAGAACTGAGCATCACCAGTGCGCAGCAAGGGGAGGCGCTCCAGCCTTTCTGCGGTGCGCTGATCAGCAGGTCGACTGCGCATTGCTGCATATCAACCCAAAGCGTGCCTGAGGCGATGCAGTCCAGCACGAACAGGCCACCCACCGCGTGCACGGCGTCGCCGACGGCCCGCAGGTACTCGTCGGGCAGGATAATCCCTGATGAGGTTTCAACGTGGGGGGCGAAGACAATCTGCGGCTTCTGCGCCTGAATGGCTGCCAGCACTTCGTCCAGAGGGGGCGGGGCGTAGGCCGCCTGGCGACCAGTCTCGACCGGTCGGGCTTTCAGCACCGTGGTGGCCGCCGGGATGTTGCCCATCTCAAGGATCTGGCTCCAGCGATAACTGAACCAGCCGTTGCGTATCACCAGGCATTGCTGGTCGGTGGCAAACTGGCGCGCCACCGCTTCCATGCCAAATGTGCCGCTGCCCGGGACCACCGCAACAGCCTGGGCGTTGTAGACCTGTTTCAAGGTCCTGGAAATGTTCTTCATCACGTCTTGAAATGACTGCGACATGTGGTTGAGCGAGCGGTCGGTGTAGACCACTGAGTACTCGACCAACCCCTCGGGATCGATACTGGGATATACCTTTGACATGGGGTGACTCCTTTGGCAGAGATGTCAGTGGTATCGACCCTGCCCTAAGCCTTGGCAAATGACAAGATTGCTCGGGATCGAATTGCGACTTCTGTCGAGCGGCTGGTATCACCTGTGGGCGGCAACGGGTTCTAACTGCGCAGATTGCGCACATGAAATACAACGGTAAAAAGCAGGCAATTACCGATAACGAGTAAAACGGTGCAACTGCCCCCAGTCCGGTTGGCCGACAACGATGGTGTAACGCGGCAATCAGGTTACAACCAGTCTGTCTACTGACTATGACCGATTACAGCCTGTCGCGAAGGGCAGCAACCGACCCAAAGCGGACGTCGAGGGCGAGCTTCTGAGAATGGTCGATAAGACGATTTACGCGGCAAAAGTAAGCACTCTTGCCTCTTGAGTATCTGCTATGAACGCATTGACTTGCTCTTGCGGATGCGGGGAAAGCTCTGGGTATTCATCTGCAAGGTATTGGATGACCATATCTTCTTCCCAAGGGCCGAGCGAAGTCATGTAGTCAGGGTACTGATTTTGAATTTCTCTCCATGATTGGTAAGGATGCTTGGAGAGCAACATGACTGTTCGGGTGTAGATAATATGAATCTGCACGAATCTATTTCCGTATGTTGACGTTTGGGAAATCGCCAGGCGAGTTTAAATTCTTTTCAAGATTGCCTTCCTGTCGGCAGCTTTTGCCTGAAGAAAAGTGGTGGGCTGGACGTCCGCTTTTGGCCGATTGCAGTCCCTGGTGACGGGCAGAAATCGACCAATAGCTACCGTTCACGAAGGACATCGACCCCAAACGAACAAACCGCTCCCCCTATCTGAATGCTATTCGTAAATCATCAATAACCTGCTTGATTGACGGCCCTTGAACTTCAGGCGGCTCAGGGCTTTCTCCAAATTCACGCCAGATGAAGAGCGTGAGTTCTGCTCCATCAGTCAGTGACTGGGCGTTTTCGTCGCTGGCGAAAGTCTGCAAAAGCCTGTACCGGGCATCTTTCCAGAAAAGCGTCTCGACCCAGGCGTACACCGGAATGAAGTGAAAGTGGATGGGGTAGCCAGGGGCGTGACCGAATCGGCTGATGTAGAGCCATTTCGGCTTCAGCTGCCATTCAAGGGTTTTCTGGATGTTGGCCATCAGCCCACCCAACTCTGCGAGTGCACCTTCGGGAAGTTCAGCCAGTGAGTTGACCTGAGTTTTCGCCCCCAGCATCAAATAGCCGGGAAGCGCCGACGACCTATGATGATTGAGAAGCCAATGGGTGGTTTCAAGAATGACGAATGGTGGTGCTATTTCCATGTGCTGATGTCCATGGTCATGGGGCACATAGAGTATCAAGGCATCGACTGTTGTGAAGGCCACCTCTGTGCCTATGCGCTTCTCACATCGGATTAATGCCGATTCATCACTGTTTTTCAAAGGCTCGGGGCACATTTTTGGCCAAACCCCGACGCCGTACTGCGCGTTATTTCCCACCTGACAAAGCGCAAAAAAATGCGTATTCACTGACGTTTCAGTCGGCACCAATGATTTGAACAACGCCCGCAGTTTCTACGACAGCTTACTGGGCGAATTGGGCCAGAAGCGTATTGCCGACCTCGGCGACAACGGTTCTATCTGGGGCGAGAACTCACCGTCCTTCTTTGTTCTGAAACCGGCGAACGACGCACCTGCCAGCGTCGGTAATGGGGTGACCATCAGTTTCGAAGCGCCGCCCCGTGCCGCCATCGACGCGTTCCATGCAGCCGTTTTGGCCGCTGGCGGTACCTGTGAATGCCTGCCGGGACCGCGTGGCTGGGCACCGAATGCCTACGCTGCCTATGCCCGTGATCTGGACGGCAACAAACTGGCGGCCTATTGCTTCAGTCCCGATTAAAACCCGGTTCGCCTTGATTTTCGCCACCATGATCCTGTTGGACATACCCAGCAGGGCGTAGCGCGATTACCCCACTAGATGATCCACCAACGGGTGAACCGTCTCATCGACCGAGACCGGAGTCTGGACCCGCTGTCATTGGTCGGGCGCTAGCCATGTATCCACCACCCGCCGATCCAGCTCCTCCCAATCAGCCATGCCCAACACCCGCGTGGTGTTCAGCCCGCGCAAATAACCGCGCAGCTGGTTGGCGGTGGCACGGGTTAACTCCCGGTCGTGCGGGTTTTCGCACAGCAGTACAGTTTCGTACTGGATCAAGTACTCGGCCACCCGGTCACGGAACTCGGGCAGGACGGCGTCGCGGATCAGGTCAAACGTTCTCAAGGAGAGGCCTCATCAATGTATTTCGGTTGTGATTGAGTGTGTACGAGTCTGCACGGCGCGCAACTATTGCGTGAAGTAATAGTGACAATCACGAAAGACAAGTTCTGCTTTGTCAGTAATCACCGGAAAATCGCCCCCATCGAACACAGCCCGTGACGCTGACCCGTCACGCGATGAACCGGACTTTTTATTTTCAGGATGACACCCATGCGCCCTTTATTTGTGCCTGCCATGGCGTTTGCCTCTCTATTGCTCGCCGGTTGCGCCTCTGCGCCGAACGACCCGACGCTGACCCTGCAGACCAGTAAGACACCTGCGCAATACGCCGACTGCGTCGTACCGAAATTGCAGGGCAGTGCGTTGAACCCGACCGTCTCGCAGACCCAGCGCAGCTACCGGATCGTGGTGCCGAGCAAAGTCTCTGCGGACAACGTGCTGGAGGCCTACAAGTCCGGCAGTGGCGGCAAGGTGTTCATCTACGAGCGGCACTTGCTGGCCTCGAACTTCCTGCCGTCGAGTTTCGGACGCGCCGCCCAGGATTGCATCTGACCCCGGCCCGTAAACGTTTTTCAAGCGCTCCTTTGGTTGGCCGCAACCAACCAATTTTTTGCCCCGCACCGCCTTTCGGTCGCGGGGTTTTTTTTGTCAGGGCCAATTCGAATCGCCATACGGCATCGATTGCCTGGTCGATCTCACATGAATGAAAACAGGTCCCCGCGGCACGAAATAATCCTGTTCTCAGGACGCAAAGCATCGTAGTTTACGCGCCATAAATACAAGGACGTCAGGAGTGTAAGTGGGCGCTTATCGTTTGCTGTTGGCTATTCTTGTAGCCGTTTCTCATATGGGTAAAACGTTCGCGGGGCTTAACCCTGGCGTGGTTGCCGTGATTTCCTTTCTGATCATCAGCGGCTTTGTAATGACCTCGCTCATCGAGCGCAATTACAAGGCGCCGCAGAAAATCGGGCTGTTCTACATGGACAGGGCCTTGAGGCTTTACCCTCAATTCCTGTTCTACTTCCTGGCATCGTGCGCCGTGATTTATTGCCTGCTGCCCGGCACGCCTCAAGCCGCCGAGCTGACGCTCGGGAACATCGCGGCGAGCCTCACGATGGTGCCCCTCGGCTTCTACATGTTCGGGCTCGCCGGGCCGCTGATTCTGCCGCCGGCCTGGTCTCTGGGGCTGGAGATGTGTTTCTACCTGGTGATTCCATTCCTGTTGATCTACAAGGCGAGGGGCGTTGCGTTTGTCCTGTCTGTCGCCGTATTTATGACTGCGTGTCTTGGTTTCCTCAACACCGATGTGTACGGCTATCGCCTGTTGCCGGGCGTCTTGTTCATGTTCCTGTGCGGCAGCTACCTGTACAAACCGCAGGCGAAGGGTTTAGCGATCGCTGCCGGCACTGCCGTGGTGGCTGCCTTGATGTTTGCGGCCATCGAAGCGGGACTGATTGAGCGTCGGCCGTTTAACGCGGAGGTGACGGCGGGCATCGCCTTAGGCATCCCGGCCGTGTACGTGCTGACGAAACTCAAGTTTCACCGGGTTGACGAATTCCTCGGGGACATCAGCTATGGCGTGTTTTTGAATCACTTTGTGGTGATGTACTTCCTGCGTGCTTTCTGGCCGGTTGCCTACGACGCGCACATCGTTGCCGCCGTTCTGATCCTGTCGTTCGGGTTGAGTTGCGTTTCGTACTACAGCATCGAACGGCCGGCGCTGAAACTCCGCCATGCGCTTCGGGCGGGCGCGAGGTTCAGCGTGGGTAAACGGCGAGGCGGCGAAAAGGTGGCTTAGTGCGTGTGACTTCGTAGAGCCCGTCTCCACACTTTTGCATGAAACGATCACGCTAAGGTGCAAGCTCACCATACCCAGGTATGGTAGCTGGCGTGGTGCGTCGCGATGCAGACTCGATTCCTGAACGATCAGTCCCTTTCACCTCGAGAGAGTGGCTTTCGCTTAAGACCCCTTGAGTCAGGCAATCGGAGAATAACCATGACGACGCATCTGAACATCCCCACCCCAAAGGATGGAGCATCTCAGCCAGTGAGCGGTCAGCCGGTCTCCGGCTTAAGCTTGTACACCACCTCGAATTTCGGCGGAACGGGGGCGCAAGAGATGGTTTCTTCGCGCTATGCCCTGCGAGTCGGCGAGATTGACGTACTGGTGATCAGCGATGGGGTGCTGCCGCTGCCGACGTCGACGATGTCCACCAATGTCGACCCCGCCGATCGCGAGGCCTGGTTCAAGGATCAATACCTGGGGCCGGACGCATTCGATTGGCCGCTCAACGTTCTGGTGCTGCGCAGCGGCGACCAGACAATCTTGGTCGACGCGGGGCTGGGTGGGCAGTTCCCCGGCTTTCCGCGGGCCGGGCAGTTCCCCAAGCGTCTGGAGTCGGCCGGCATTGACCTGGCGTCGGTGACCGACGTGGTGATCACCCACATGCACATGGACCATATCGGCGGGCTGCTCGTCGATGAGGTGAAGAACCGGTTGCGTCCTGATGTGCGAATTCACGTTTCGGCGACCGAGGTCGATTTCTGGGCGACTCCCGACTTCACCCAAACCACCATGCCGACGCCGGTGCCCGACGTTTTGCGGTCCACGGCCCAGCAGTTCATGGATGCCTTCCACAACCAGCTGAAGACGTTCGAAGACGAATATGAGGTGGCACCGGGCGTGATCGTCAAGCTGACCGGCGGCCACACTCCGGGGCACAGTGTGGTCTACGTGAACTCTGGCGGTGAGCGGTTGACGTTCGCAGGCGACGCGCTGTTCCCGGTTGCCTTCGAGCACCCTGAATGGCACAACGGCTTTGAACATGACCCTGAGGAAGCGTATCGCGTGCGCGTTCGCCTGATGCGCGAGGCGGCGGCGAGCGGCGAGCTGTTTGTCGCTACGCACCTGCCGTTCCCCTCCGTTGGTCGAGTGGCCATCGACGGAGATGCCTTTCGCTGGATCGCGGCCATCTGGGACTATTGATCGCTCGCGGGAGCCGGACCTCCGTTCAGGCCAAGGCAGGCCGAGCGGGGGGCACAACTTTTACCGGGCCAGCGCTAACCTGGCCCAATGCGTATCAGCACGACGCGATGTCGGGCACCCAGTCAGGCATTCTCATTCTCTGATCGGATAATGCGATCTCGAACAACTGCCTCGCAGGGCAACAGCCGATCGGCCTCGTCGAGTTCCATCGCGTGATGGACGCCCCATTCGATCAACAATTCGAGGATGGGCCGCAGGCTTTCGCCCAGCGGGGTGAGCAGGTATTCGATCCCCTGACGATCCCGGGCGCTGGGTTGGCGGCTCACCATCCCGTGTTCCTCAAGCGCTCGCAGTTGCTCGATCAACACCTTCTGTGAAACGCCGACGATGCGCTTCTCCAGATCACAGGTGCGTTGCGGTCCGTCCAGCAGCACATGAAGGATGACTCCCTTCCAGCGCCCGGAGAGCACAGCCAGCGTGCGCTCGATCGGCAAGCCCGGCAGTCTATTGATTGTCTTCATTGGGTACCACTGACTAAACGGTGTGTAGATAAGCCTGATTTAGGAACAGTACGCTTTTCCTTCCGATCAGATCCGACCCGAAGGAAGCCCAATGATAGACCTGTTTGAATCTCAGTTGGTTGGCGGCACCCTCAGATTGAAAAACCGTATCGTCATGGCGCCCATGACGCGCACGCGGACGTCCGAGGGTGACGTCCCCAATGAATTGATGGCCACCTATTACGGGCAGCGAGCCAGTGCCGGACTGATCGTCGCCGAGGCAACGGACGTTGCGCCTTCCAGCAATGGCTACGCCATGACACCTGGTATCTACACGCCAGCCCAACGGCAAGGCTGGCGCCTGGTGACCGATCAGGTTCACCGCAACGGCGGCACGATATTTCTGCAACTGTGGCACGTTGGCCGGATGGCCCATCCATCGCTCATGCCGAACGGCGAGGCGCCTTGGGGCGTGACCGACGAAAGGGCTGAGTCGCAAGTGTTCGCTCACGGCCCGGATGGCAAGTTGGACCACATCCCGGCGGGCCAGCCTCGGCGCCTGACGTCAGAGGAGGTGATGGCGTTGGTCGACACGTTTACACAAGAGTGCATCCACGCCCGGGAGGCCGGATTTGACGGTGTCGAAATCCATGGTGCCAATGGCTATCTGGTCGAGCAGTTCATGAACTCGGTGCTCAATACGCGCACCGATTCATATGGAGGCGGCAGCTTGGAAAACCGTACACGGTTCCTGCTGGAAGTCGTTGACGCGGCGGTGCGTGAGTGGGGGCCGGGGCGTGTGGGTGTGCGCCTGTCGCCGTTTGGCAAGTTCAACGGTATTCCGGCGGACCCGCTGACCGAGGAAACCTTGCTGTACGTGGCTGAGCGTCTGGGTCGTCTCGGCGTCGCCTATCTGCACCTGGTCTACGAGCTGATGCCTGAGGAAAACATGGAGTTGGCCGAGTTCAAATCGAACCACCTCGACCACGCTCTGCTGGCCAAGGTTCGGGCCGCGTTCCCTGGCGCAATCATCTGGTGTGGCGGGTTCACTGATCGCAACAGCGCGCAGGCTGCGCTCGACACCGGGTTGGTGGACTTAATTGCCTTCGGCAGACCCTTTATCGCCAACCCGGACCTTGCAGAGCGTCTCAAGCACGGCTGGCCGTTAGCCGAAGCGGACCGATCAGCGTATTACACCCGCCGCGGCGAGGTCGGTTATACGGACTTCCCCGCCTATTCCCTGGGGTAGTGCTTTTCGCAGCCTTGGCCTGATTGCGGCGGTGGCAGGCGTTCGGTGGCGGGCGGTTCTGCCAGCGCCTGCGATTTGTCGTCAATTGCCCGCGTTGTGCACCCTGTGCGCACCCCGGGGATCGGGTCCGGCCATTTAAGCTGATATCATTCGGGCGCTGACACACCGAGTGAAAAACCATGAATCGTCAAAAAAAAATCAAGCAGCTATTAAAGGCGCATGCCAAAAAAGCCAGTGCCAAACTGGCACCGGCAAGCAAGTCTAAATACATCAGCAAGGCTGATCGATTGAAGCTCGCGGCTGAATCCACTCTCGACCCCACCACTTCCTCTGAGAGCGAGTGAGTTGCAGGAAAGAGTGGTCTGTGGTGTACAGCGATGTTTTGCCGACACGCCGATTCACTGTTAGCGCCGCATCCGTCCCTGGAGCGTCCAATGCCACCCATCATCACGCGCCTGGTGGCGCTTGTTGTTCTTTGCCTGACGCTTGAAGTGCCAGCCCAGACCGGCGCCTGCCCGGCTGGCGAGAAGCAAGTGTGCCTGGACGGCTGCATCTGCCTGCCAGACATGGGGCTGACAGGTGACCTCTACCAGATCGCCGCGCCAGCCTTGGCGCTGTGGCTGACCCAGGCCCGCGCCGACGCCGCCGTCACCGGCCTGCAACCCATTCCACCGCACATCCGGGAGCAATTGCTGCGCTGGTACGATCCCGTCGTCCTCGATGCCGCACGCTACAAAGTCAGCGATAGCGGCCAGTTCAACGCCGCCACTGCCATGCTGCAAAACCCCGATGTCGGTGCCGTGACGCTGATCGACATCATCCTCTTCCGGGATGCTGAAACCGCAGAACAGAACATCGTGCTCTGGGCGCACGAGCTCAAGCATGTGCAGCAGTTCCAGGAATGGGGGGTAGAAGGATTTGCCCAGCGGTATACACAAGATTTCAATGCGGTGGAGGCGCCGGCTTATGCCATACAGGCTGAGGTCAGGCGGACGTTGCGGGACGGAGCTGTCACTCATCCTTGAACCTGATCTGGAGCGGCGCATGAAAGTTGGTGTGATTTCCGATACTCACGGCTTGCTCCGTGCCGAAGCCCTGGCTGCCCTGGCGGGTTGTGAGCGGATCATTCACGCGGGTGACATCGGCAACGCCGACATTCTCGATCAACTCAAGGCTATCGCTGCGCTGTACGTTGTCCGTGGGAATAATGACCTGGACGCCCCGTGGGCAGAAAAACTTCCTGACCTTCTTCGTTTTGATCTCGACGGATGGGAAACGCTGCTGGTGCATGACGTCGCCGATGTCCCGGCCGCGCTCGACTCAGCCATCAAGCTAGTGATCACCGGTCATTCGCACAAGCCACGGATAGAGTGGCGTGGCGACCGGCTTTACCTCAATCCCGGCAGTGCGGGGCGGCGGCGTTTCAAGCTGCCGGTGACGCTGGCGCTGCTGGATGTGTTCGAAACGTCCCTGGAACCGCGTCTGGTGTCTTTGCTGGAATGATGTTCAGAACGGGGTCGGCGGAATTTTTTCCAACATAAAACGGCTCGTTGATAAAACGAGCCGTCGTTGTGAAAGGACTATTTCAGATCGGCCTCAAAGGTGATCCGCATCAATCACTGCCTTGGCGAACGCCTGTGGATCTTCCTGCGGCAAGTTGTGACCGATGCCGCCGCTGATCAGCCGGAACTCGTATTTGCCGGTGAAGCGCTTGGCGTAATCCTCGGGGGCTGGGTGCGGCGCACCGTTGGCATCGCCTTCAAGGGTGATGGTCGGCACGCTAATGGACGGCGCCGTGGCCAGTTTCTGTTCGAGCGCCTCGTATTGAGGCTCGCCCTGGACCATGCCCAGGCGCCAGCGGTAATTGAAGACGGTGATCTCGACGTGGTCGGGGTTGTCCAGGGCCTTGGCGCTGCGGTCAAACGTGGCGTCATCGAACGCCCATTTTGGCGACGCCAGTTGCCAGATCAGCTTGGCAAAATCATGAGTGTTTTTCTCGTACCCGGCACGACCACGGTCGGTGGCGAAGTAAAACTGGTACCACCATTGCAATTCGGCCTTGGGTGGCAGCGGGTTCTTGCCGGCCGCCTGATTACCGATCAGGTAGCCGCTGACCGAAACCAGCGCCTTGACCCGCTCTGGCCACAGCGCCGAGACGATGCCGGCGGAACGTGCGCCCCAGTCATAGCCACCGAGCACCGCTTGTTTGATCTTCAGCGCATCCATGAAATCAATGACGTCACTGGCCAATGCGGCCGGTTGGCCGTTGCGAAGGGTTTTATCGGACAGGAAATGCGTATCGCCATAACCACGCGCATACGGCATCAGCACGCGATAGCCCTTCGCTGCAAGCAGCGGGGCGACTTCGTCATAGCTGTGAATGTCATACGGCCAGCCGTGCAGAAGGATCACCACCGGACCATCAGCCGGGCCTGTTTCGGCGTAGGCCACGTTCAGCAGCCCTGCCTTGATGTGCTTCAGCGGGCCGAACGGGGAGGGTGTGGCCTGAGCGGCGTCGGCCTTGACCGCCGCCGGCTGCACGGTGGCGCTCGTTTGTGCGTGGGCCGCACCGAGCGCGCCGAACAGGGCGAATGCCAGGATCGACGAGCTGACCAGGTGGCGACGAGTCATGCCGGTTTTGTTCTGCATTGCCATCTTCATGGTGATGTCTCCGTTGCAAGGCGTTGGCCAGGGGTTCTGGCTGAGCCCCTTGAAACCTTGAAAACATTTGAACGCGGCGACGTATCTGGCCTGTGTCGAAACGCAGGCCCGGTGAAAACGCATGTATCAAGAGGGTAGCCGTACACACTGTGATACACAGCGACGCAGGGGGGGGCGGTGTCATCTTGGTGTCACCTAAGGCATGGCAGGATCATCACAAACCATCTTCAATACCCAGCGCACCCGCCCGCGGGCTGATGAATCTGCCAGGAATCCCCACCATGAAAGGGAACGCCTCTCTGTTTGCGGCCATTGACCTGGGCTCCAATGCGTTTCGCCTGATGATTGGCCAGTCGGTCAGACGCAACCAGCAGATCGTGATCCAGGAAGTCAAAACCCTGCGCGAGCCCGTCCGTTTGGCGGAAGGATTCCAGGGCGGCGCGCTGGATGAGTTGGCGTTGGATCGAGGTTGGCAGGCGCTCGCGCGATTCGGCAAAAAACTGCGCGGCTTTGAGGCTGGACGGGTGCGGGCCGTGGCGACCAGCGCGGTGCGCGAAGCCGACAATGCCCAGTTGTTTTTGACCAGCGCCGAGCGTCACCTGGGTTTTCGGATTGACGTGATCTCCGGGCATGAAGAAGCCCGGCTGGTGTATGCCGGGGTTGCCCACACGACACCGAGTGCCGCAAGTATGCGGCTCGTGGTGGACATTGGCGGCGGCTCCACCGAGTTGATTCTGGGGCAGGGCGCACAGCCCCTATTGACCGAAAGCATTGCCATTGGTAGCAGCACTTTTGGCACGCGTTATTTTCACGGAGGCTGCATTACGGCTCAGGGCCTGCTGGAAGCCGAGCGCGTCGCCACGGTGCAGTTTGAAAAGGTCGCACGTCGTTACCGGGCGCTGGGTTGGCAGCAGGCCATCGGCTCTTCAGGCACCGCGCGGATGCTCGCCAAAGTCCTCAAGGCCAACGGCTTGAACGATGATGACCAAGACGGAATCACCTACGGCGGCCTGCTGCGCCTGTCGTTGCGCCTGCTTGAAGCGGGGCAGGTCAATCACCTCAGGCTGGCGGGTTTGCAACCCCATCGCCTGAATAGCTTGCCTGGCGGACTGGTGGTCATGCTGGCCGCGTTCAAGGTTTTTGGCCTGTCGCAGATGACGCCTTCGGAAGCGGGTTTAAGGGTCGGGGTGTTACATGGATTGATGGCCAGGCATTGACTGGATTCTGATGACTGACTGCAGTCATTACCGGTCAGGGACGCAAGCCGTCAGTCAGCGCGCCTCAAAGGCGGGTGAACGCCATCTATCATGAACCGGGCGAATCCATCCTGAAGGAGGCGGTTATCTCATGAACAAGGAACCCATCGGCTCAAAGAACGCAGAGGACGAAGGCGCCTCTGCGCTGATAGACGCGAGAATCAAAGAGCTGAGTGACTGGCGGGGCGAAACGCTCGCCAGGATTCGAACGATCATCCAGCACGCCGACCCCGATGTGGTCGAGGAATGGAAATGGCGGGGCGTTCCGGTGTGGTCACACGCGGGCATCATCTGCACCGGCGAGACGTACAAGAACGCCGTGAAGATGACCTTCGCCAAGGGCGCTTCGCTGGAGGATCCTTCGGGACTATTCAATGCCAGTCTTGAAGGCAATACCCGACGGGCGATTGATGTGCATGAAGGCGATGAGATTGATGAGGAAGCGTTGAAGGCGTTGATTAACGCTGCCGTCGCGCTCAACTTCTCGCGAGCTGCCGCGCGTGCCAAACCGGTGAAATGAGCAAAGAACTGATGCCGATCAGTGAGTCAATCTCTACGGCTATGCCATTTCAATCCCCATGGCGGCGGTTGGGGCCGATGCTGGCAATGTTATCAAGCTGGACGACGAGCCTGTTTCATCTGCACGTTCACCGGCTGCGATAACTCAGAGCTGAGACGCGACGTTTCACTCTCTCGAACAAAAGCCGCCGCCAACCAAGGGGCGGCCAATCACCTGCGTTAGCTGATACCAATTGGCCATCTCATCCGTTAGAGTGTGCGCCGCCCGAGAGATGGATCCCGGGCAATATCTCATGGAGCTTTTTCAGTGAAGTACGTTAGTAAAGTTGTCGCAGTGGCCCTGTTCGGTCTGGTTCTGGCGGGTTGCACCGGCACGCCGATGAACACCCAGCATTATGAAAGCAGTCAATACACCGTCCTGGGCCACAGTGAAGCGAGCGCCACGGGCCTGCTGCTGTTCGGCGTGATCCCGATCCAGCAGAACAACCGTTTTGTTCGCGCTCAGAACGCGGCGATCAAAGCCAAGGGCGGTGACGCGATGATCAACACCCAGGTGCAGGAAAACTGGTTCTGGGCGTGGGTCCTGACCGGCTACACCACCAAGATCTCCGGTGATGTGGTCAAGCTGAAAAACGTTCAGTAAGCCCAATACCCGGTCTTGATTGCGGATGCGCAATTGTGGCGAGGGGATCAGTCCCCTCGCCACAGGTTGTCTCTCAGCTGAAGATGTTCTTAAGTGAATAGCCTTGCGGTTTAACCGGGTTTTCATCAGTGGAAGCTGGAGGTCAGTGGCGTTCCGTCACGCGAGCCTGCGGAGCCACCCGATTTCTTCCCGACCACTTCGCCTGATAGAGCTGTTGATCGGCGCGTTTGATCAGCGCGGTGGTATTGCTGTCCGATATCTCGGCCAGGCCAATGCCGATGCTGACCGTGACGTGCCCGACCGTAGCAAAAATGGCTGCGGCAATCGCGGCGCGAATCTTCTCGGCAACGACCTCGGGGCTCTCGGGTTCCTCGACTTCCGGTAACAGCACCGCAAACTCCTCGCCACCGTAACGGGCCACGAAGTCAGTGGCGCGGGTGTTGTCCTGGATCAGCCGGGCGAGTTGGTGCAGCACCTCATCGCCGATCGCGTGGCCGTGGGTGTCATTGATTTGCTTGAAGTGGTCGGCGTCGATGAACAGCAACGCAAAGGGCCGTCCGGTGCGTTGAAACAGCAGGTTGCACTCATTCAGTTTCTCGTCGAATCGGCGCCGGTTGTACACGCCGGTCAGTGCGTCGTGGGTGGCCAGTTTCAACAGATCGGCGTTGGCCTGGGTGAGGGCGGCGGTGCGTTGCGCGACCGTGGCTTCCAGCGACGCATTGGCTTCCTGCAACTCGCGCTCCTTGCCGAGCAAGGACTCCGTCATGCCCTGGAGGGATTGGCCCAGCTGGGCAATTTCTCGCACCGAATGGTCCCGCGGAAACGTCACACCCGGTTGTTGGTTTTGTACCCGTTTGGCTGACTTTGCCAGCTGTTCGATCGGGCGGCTGAGGTACAGCGCCAGGTAGTACGCCACCAGAGCAAACACGATGGCGGCAATGACCCCCAACACCAGCAATTTGTAAAACAGGATACGTGCGGGTTGAAGCGCGATATCCAGTGGCTGGCGGACCGCGATGTACCACGTCAGGTCCGTGCTCGAGGGCGTGGGGACCGCGACCACGCTGGTCAGGTAACCGTCGCCGACTGACCAGCCGGCGGTATCGGAATGGTTTTCCCGGGCGACCGGCATGTTCGCCACACGTTGCCCCATGAGCGCTTCGGGATAGAGCACTTTGCCGTCGTGGTCGACGATCAGCGCCTCTACCTCGGGCGTCATGTCCTTGCGCAGCACGGCCGCGTCGACAATCCGCGTCGCCCAGCTCCAATGGGCATGGGCTCCCAGCACACCGATCACCTGGCCCTCGGCATTGCGGATCGGCGCGGCGAAATCGATGAAGCGCAAAGGCTCGCCACTGGCGGTTCCGGGCAGCAGTTTGGCCAGCAGGACCGCTTCATGAGGATCGCCGGTATAAGCACCGCGCAACCCGGCCTGGAACCAGGGGCGCTCTTTCACCGATTGATTGACCAGAAGACTGTTCACGGCTTGCCGTACACGCCCGTTGGCGTCAGCCAAGCCCATCCAGGCGTACTCGGCACGGGATTGCGAACGCAGCTCCATCGACGACAAGATGTCCGGATCGCCCAGGTCGCCGTGCTTGAATAACGGCGCTCGACTGAGCAGAGACACTTCGAGCTGACGCTCATGCAGTTGTGCGCCCAATAGCTCGGCCGCCGACCTTGCCGTACTCAACAACGCATTGCCGCTGGCCTGCTTCATTTGCTCGGTGGCGATGTGGCCCACGTAGAAACCCACACTCACCAGCGTGAGCAACGACAGACCGGCAAACCAGAGTGTCAGGTGGCTTCGCAAGCTGGCTTTGATCATGGAAGACACCTGACGGTTTGAAGTCGCAGCATGGTATGCGCAATGGTCGGGTGGGGGCCAGTGGCGGCGCTTTCATGGCATCGATCGGTACACGCATTCGCCAACGCGATGACAAGAAACAGAGTCAGTCGGACCGAAGCACCCTCAGTCGGCACGTCCGCGCAGTTGCGCGAGAATCCGCGCGGCATCCCGGGCCGGAGGCAAACCGAAAACGCGGGCGTAGTCCCGGCTGAATTGGGTAGCGCTTTCATAGCCGACATCGAACGCGGCGCTGGTGACGCTTTTAGCGTTCGCCACCAACAAAGTCCGCGCCTGAAGCAGCCGCACGCGTTTTTGATACTGCAAGGGGCTGAGCGTGGTGACGGCTTTGAAATGGCGGTGGAACGCTGACACGCTCATCGACGCTGTGCGGGCCATGTCCTCGACCCGCAGCGGCTCGGCGAAGGCGCGGCGAATCCACTGGATCGCGAGGCTGACACGGGCCATGGCCGTATCGGGCGCGGCAATCTCGCGCAGCATCCAGCCGTGCGGTCCTTGCAAAACCCGATAGAGAATCTCCCGCTCGTACACCGGGCTCAGGGCCGCGATGTCCGCCGGCCGGTCCATCAATCGCAGCATGCGCACCCAGGCATCCATCAGCTCGGGTGTGACCGCGGCCACTGAGAAGCCGGCCTCCTGTTCTGACGGTGCGACAGGTTTTGGCAGGTCTGTCAGTAACGTTGCCAGTACGGCAGGGTCCAGCGTCAAGGCGACGGCGAGGTACGGCTCGCCAGACGTGGCCGGGTGCACACTGCCGACCGCCGGCAGTTCAATCGACATCACGAAATAGGTCGCCGGGTCATACCTCAATGTGCGATCGCCGACGGTGATGGTCTTACTGCCTTGCAGGATCAGGTTGATCATCGGCTCATAGACAGCGGCCAACTGATGTTCGGGAATCGCACCCTGGACCATGGCCACGCGCGGAATGCCCGTCTCTGTACGCCTGTTTTCGGCCCTGGCGGCAAGGGTTCTGAGTTCATGCAGTTGGTTTTCCATGGGGAGACATCTGACCGCAGGGGGACGCACGGCGCAAGCGAAAAGCAGAAACAGGCAGGATTGGAGTAGTAACGGCTGCGCTCGCCCGAGGGTCTATGGTTACCGTGGTTGCTCATCTGATTGACAGTGGAGCAAGCCATGAGCGTTATCGTCATTACCGGCGGCAGTCGAGGCATTGGTGCCAGCGCCGCAGTGCACTGTGCCCGGCGTGGAATGGGCGTCATCCTGACCTACAAGAGCAACGTGCAAGCGGCGGATTCGGTGGTTCAGCGCATCAAGTCCGAAGGTGGTCATGCCGTCGCCCTTGAACTGGATGTCTGCCATGCCGGGCGCTTCGGCGTGTTCGTCGATGCGGTACGACAGGCGCTGCAATCGAACTGGCAAACCACCACCTTGGGTGGTCTGGTCAACAATGCCGGCCACGGCCTGTTCAATCCGCTTGAGACGGTCACCGAGGCGCAGTTCGACGACCTCATGAACGTTCACCTCAAGGGCCCGTTCTTCCTGACCCAGGCCTTGCTGCCGCTGATGGAGGAGGGCGCAAGCATCGTCAACCTGACCAGCGCGACGACACGGGTGGTCACGCCAGGCGTGGCGCCTTATGCCGCTTTCAAGGGCGGACTGGAAGTACTGACTCGCTACATGGCCAAGGAGTTTGGTGAGCGGCGCATCCGTGCCAATGCCGTCTCGCCCGGCGCCATTCGCACCGAACTGGGCGGCGGCTTGAGCGAAGAATTCGAGACGCTGCTGGCCTCGCAAACGGCGCTCGGTCGCATCGGCGAACCGGACGACGTCGGTCGAGTGATCGCCACGCTGCTGTCCGAAGAAAGTGCCTGGATCAACGCGCAATCCATTGAGGTTTCCGGCGGTTACATCATCTGAACCAGCGAGGCGCATTCCATGCTTGATCATGTGTTTATCTCAGTCAGCGACACCCAACGCTCCGTCAATTTCTATACCGCGGCGCTCACACCGCTCCGCATCACTCACTCGCTCGATTTCGACGGCAAGGATGGCCCGCCGGGCCACCCGGACCTCAAGGGTTTCGGTGCGCAAGGCCGGGTGTTTTTCTGGCTGCGTGAAGGGGTGGTGGAGGGGCGGGCTGCGCATGTCGGGTTCGTTGCGAACAGCAGGGGCGAGGTCGATGCGGCCTATGCCGCTGCGATGAAAGCAGGCGCTACCGATAACGGCGCTCCCGGCGCACGGTTGCATTACGACCCGAATTATTACGCGGCTAACGTCCTGGACCCGGATGGCTACAGCCTCGAATTCGTCTATAAAAACTGGCAGCACCAACAATGAGCAAACTTCTGATTTATGGCGCAACCGGGTACACCGGCCGAATGGTCGCGGCACAAGCGAAGGTAGCCGGGCTGGACTTCGAAGTCGCTGGACGTGACGCGACAAGCGTGGCTGCGCTTGCCCGGCAGCTGAGCGTGCCTTATCGCACCTTCACGGCCGACGCTCAAACGGCGCAAGCGCTGAGCGGCGTCACGGTCTTGTTGAACTGCGCCGGTCCTTTTGTGATGACTGCAGAGCCGTTGATGCGGGCCTGCATCGAGGCCGGGGTCGACTATCTCGACATTACTGCCGAAATCAACGTTTACCGGCTGGCGGAGCGGTTGGGCGAGGATGCCGGTGTGATGCTATTGCCAGGCGTCGGCTGGGACGTTGTCCCCACTGACTGCCTCGCTCTGCACGTTGCCCGTCGTGTCGAACATCCGCAATCGCTACGGATCGCGCTGCAGGTTGCAGGCTCCATGTCCCGTGGATCGGCCAACAGCGTTGGCGAGATCATCGGTGCAGGATTGATGGCGCGGGTCGACGGCGTACTCGTTCCTGCGCCGGATGCGCAACCGCGTCACTTCGACTTCGGCGCCGGGCCTGTGCTCTGCGCGCCGCTGTCGTTCGGTGATCTGGTCACGGGTGGGCGCTCGACGGGTATCCCCAACATTGCGATGTTCGTGCACATCAGCGGTGACGCATTCCCAGAGGGCGACTTGTCCCGACTTCCCGATGGCCCCAGCGAGCAAGAGCGCCTGTCGCATCGGGCCTATGCGGTTGCTGAGGTGACGGGGGCAGATGGGCAGGTTGCGCGGTCGGTGATTGAGACTATCAACGGCTACTCCTACACACCGTTGGCCGCGGTGGAAGCGGCGCGACGCGTGTTGGCCGGGGAGCGGCGTTCCGGGTTCGAGACACCGGGTCGTCTGTTCGGAGTCGAATTCGCCGAGAGCATTGCCGGGACGGTGATCGTTGATCTCTAAGGCTGGCGCTGAAGGCACAGCAAGCGCTCGATCTGCGCTAACTCCCAGGTGCTGAGCAAACTGACCGGGTCGGTGCCGTAACGTTGCCAGCGGTCGAGTTCACCCTCGCGGCCGTCCGGGGCCTGGCAACGTTGGCAATGCAGCAGACGGGCGCCGTCGACACCGAGGCTCAGGCGCCAGCCTTCGATATCGACGTGCACGTGGCCGGGCTCGGGTTGTCTGGCGAGGCGCGATAGCGGCCGGAGTTCCAGCGCGGCGTCGCGCAACTGCTGGTAAACCTCGCGGGCGGTCAAGGGTGGCACAGGGCATCTCCGGTGGAATCGCAGGGTTGCACAGGATAGAGTCTGCGCTTGCCGCTGTCAGCGGATAGCGGGGTCGTTATTCCACCCGTCTGCCGGCGGCTTACTGGAAGTAGGTTCACCGGGTGCGAGCTGATTTACGTGCGCTTGGCCACAAATGATTTGGAGCAGGACATGAATAAAGCCGCAGCCCTTATGGTGCTTATTGCGGGGGTGTTCGGCGCGCAAGTCCAGGCGGCCGGCGATGCTGAAGCCGGCGCGACACTGTTCAAACGGATATGCGGCGGCTGCCATCAAGTGGGGGAGTCGGCGCGGGGTTCGTTCGGGCCGCAACTCAATGGCATTTTTGGACGCCCGTCAGGTAGCACGACGGATTATCAATACTCCGACGCCATGAAATCGGCCGGCATTGTCTGGACCCGCGAGACCCTGATCGCGTACCTCGAAGATCCAAAGGAAGTAGTGCCCGGTACCCGGATGATTTTCTGGGGGCTCAGCGATCCGGAGAAGATTGAAAACCTGTTGGCATATCTTCAGACCTTTCAGCCGCAGTAGGGCACCCTGCATTGACGCAGCGCGGCTTTCGATCAAACGCTCGGACCCACCCTCAGCATGGCGACGTGCGGACCATGACGATCTATATGTAGGAAGGCACCTACAGAAACTCACGAAACCATGATTTTTCACACTCATAATCGAACTGGATAACCGCCCGATGGCGCGGTTTTACTTCGTTAGGATGTGTCAGTTTCCTCCCGGTATTGACTTCGATGTTTCAGGGGGAGAGTCTTGGCGTCGCTGGAACCCGTAGCTGAAACCGGATAGAAATGCTCTTGCCAAATAGACTCGAAGATCATCGTGTCTCTAGTGCAGAAACAAAACATTCTGGTTTTCTGGCCGTGAATGTTGTTTTTCATGCGCCATGAATACACCGTGTTTGTTAGCTGCGAGCTGTCTGGGATGGGCGTTTTAGGTGGCATTGGTTACATGTGATAACACGGGTAAGAGGGGTTGGCGGATATGCCTGCCCTAAATAGTTAGTTCTAATGATCGACGCGTTGCCATTGGATAGTTTGCGGCAGATGGCAGGTTAGATTGATTAGATAATATTCCAAGGACTGCACTTGCATGATGTAAGTGCGAACAATCGATAGAAGTGAGTTTGTTCACTTCTGGAGGCAAGGATGCACGACCAAGTTACGTCTGAATTTTCTGTTCATCTGTGTATTCATCAACTATTCGAAGCCCGGGTTGCACGCAGTCCTGAAGCCACGTCGCTGGTCTTTGAGGGTGAGACGCTCAGCTATGGTGAACAACTGCCTCGCTTGCTTGCTGGTTCACCTGTGCCATTGAGTCGCCGATAAACCGCCCGCAACAGTTTGCGGGCGTGCAGCGGGGTACCCATCGGCGAAGCATTATTAAAAGGAGAAATCATGGCAAATCCCTACCGCGAACTGCTCACCACCCCGGGCGTCATGGGGTTGGTGATCGCGAGTTCCATTGCCCGTCTGCCACAGGCAATGATCGGCATCGGCATCATTACCATGTTGGTGCAGCAGACGGGACTTTATTGGCTGGCTGGCTCGGTCGCCGGTACCTTTACCCTGGCAAATGCGCTGATCGGCCCGCAGGTGTCGAAACTCGTCGATCAGCGGGGGCAGAGTCGGGTGCTGCCCTTAGTCACCACCTTCAGCATTGGCATGTTGCTGGCGCTGATCGTTGCCGTCTCTATGAGGGCGCCGACCCCGCTGTTGTTTATTCTTGCGGCACTGGCGGGCACGATGCCCAGCATGCCCGCGATGATAAGAGCACGCTGGACACAGCTTTTCCGTGGCAAGCCGCAGTTGCACACGGCTTTCTCCCTGGACACGGTGCTGACTGAGCTCGCTTTCATTATCGGTCCACCCCTGGCCATCGGTCTGAGCGTCAGTTTTTTTGCCGAAGCCGGACCGCTTGTCGCGGTCTTGCTGCTGGTCATCGGCGTGAGCGCTTTTCTTCTGCAAAAGCAGACAGAACCGAAGGTCATCGTGGGCGTCAGGAAGAGCACTGGCTCTACCTTGCTGATTCCCGGCGTTCGCACCATCGTTCTGGCACTCCTGGCGATGGGGGTGATTGGCGGATCAATCGATGTGGCGGCGGTGGCCTTCGCCAACGCACAAGACTGGCCAGCGTCCGCCAGCTTCATCCTCGCAGCCTATGCGCTCGGCTCAATGATCGCGGGCCTGACGTTCGGCGCGTTGAGGGTCTCCTTGTCGATTGAAAAGCAGTTCTTCGTTGGCGTTCTGATCACGGCAGTTACAGCCGTCTTGCCCATTTTCTCGCCGGACGTCTACATCCTTTCCGGGATGCTGTTTGTGGCAGGCATGTCATTCGCACCAACGATGGTCGTCGTCATGAACCTTGGTACGATCATCGTTCCACCGTCCAGGATCACCGAAGGCCTGACGTGGATGACGACGGGCATCAGCATCGGCGTGGCGCTCGGTGGCGTACTCGCGGGGCTGGTCATCGACGCCTATGGCGCACGGGCAGGGTTCGGCGTCGCCATCGGCGCGGGGCTGGTCATGGTGGTGATCGTGCTGTTGGGGCTGCGTACACTTCGCGCCACATCAGCGGTTTGCGCCGAGCCGAGTTTCCAGTAATCAGCACGCTGGACTTCGTTACAGCATTGATCTGCCGACAAGGGGCATGGCCCTCTTCGTGGTCCATCTGGTCGCTCAGCTAGAATGATCATTCATTCCCCATTGATGGAGAACCAGAATGGTCAGCAAAAACACGATTTGCCTCTGGTACGACGGCGCCGCGCTGGAGGCCGCGACGTTCTACGCCAAGACGTTTCCCGACAGCGCGGTGGGCACCATCCTTCGCGCGCCTGGCGACTATCCTGCGGGCAAGCAGGGCGATGTATTGACGGTCGAATTCACGGTGATGGGCATTCCGTGTCTCGGCCTGAACGGGGGCTCGGGGGTCAAGCACAACGAGGCGTTCTCGTTCCAGGTGGCGACTGACGACCAGGCCGAAACCGATCGCTTGTGGAGCGCGATTGTCGGAAACGGCGGCCAGGAAAACGTCTGCGGCTGGTGCCAGGACAAATGGGGATTGTCGTGGCAGATCACGCCCCGCGTCCTGACGGATGCCATCAATAATCCCGATCAAGCAGCGGCCAAGCGCGCGTTCAACGCGATGATGCAGATGGGGAAAATCGATGTCGCGGCGATCGAAGCGGCGGTCAAGGGTTAATCCGACCTGACGCTGATGATCTACGTTATCGCGCCAGTTGCTCCACCAGCTCAGGCGTCACGTAGTGCGGTCCGTCGAACAGGTACAGCGGATAACCGTCATAGGCTGCCAATTGCGGCTTGAGCTCGGCGGCGGTGGCGGAGCGAAATCCGCCGCCGAAGTTGGGGCGAAAGGCTTCGACGATGATGCGCACCCGGTCTTTGCCCAGACGCTCGCGCAACGCGTCGGCGTAGGTCCTGGCGACCGGTGCGGTGCGGGCGTAGACACCGACGCCGTCCTGGAAGAACACGCCAATATCATTCGGCAGCCACTGCTTGAGCCATTCTGCCGTGGCGACAGGGCCGATGTTGGCGCCGTCATATACGCTGATCCATAACGGTCGTGGCAGCTTGGCCAGCAGGGCGGGCAGTTCTTTGGCGCGGGTCCAGCTGGGGTCGACTTCGGCGGGGAAATACCAGCCGGTGACGTGCAAGGGCGTCGGCAATTTGGCGATGCGTGCCGAGACTGCCGCCAGTTGCTCGATGTTGTCCCGTGAGCGGTTTTCGCTGAAATAGCCGGCCAGTCCAAGGATGACGTCTTGCGCCCACGGGGCCTTGGCAATGCGTGCCCAATCGGGCAGAACCGGCACGCTGGGCAGGCCGGAACCGGCAACGAATGCCTGATCGTCGACGACAGACCATTGCACCAGCAGCTCGCGGGCCCCCAGCTTTTCCCAGTGGCCATTGATGCCGACGGTCTTGTTGTCCGGCTGCCAGACGATGCCGACGATCCCTGGGGTCTGGGCCTTTTTGTCCGTCACGTAGAGCACGCCGGTCCCGGTGCCGAGAATGGCGGCAAACAACAGACCCGCAATGGTCGCGCGACTGGCGGTGTAACCAAGAATGTTCACGGAAGCGCCTTATTGATGCGCTGATGCCATTGGCTCAGCGAGGTGACGCCTTTGGCGTTCCAGTTAGCTGCGGCATCGGGGCCGAGGTGGAATTGGCCCTCGTTGAATTGCCAGACGATCACTTGCGGTTTGTGTTGGGCGAAATCCGCAGACTCCAAGTATTGCAGCAGCGTAGCCCATGGGCCGACATCGCCAGGATTCCAGGTCAGCGCGACGGGACGGTCTAGGGCATTGGAAAGCTTTTGCGTAAAGCCCAGGTAAGGTTGGACAAAGCTGTTGCCGATCACCTGAACCGGTGCCGGTGCGTCATCGATCAGCAAGTCGTTCTGGGCCTGATGGCGAACGGTGTAGATGTCGCGACCAACCGATTTACGTTTGATCGCCGGCAGGAAATTGCTCGCCAGATCGCCGAACGCGCGTCGGTCGAACCACTCGCCCAGCGCCGCGCCACCGCCGGGTTCGCCTTGCAGGCGGTAACGCTCGGTAATCAGTTGCGCCGTGGCGTCGGCGGTGTTTTCCGCGCTCCAGGCGGTCCAGTGGTAGTCGGCGCGATAAAACGCGGTCTGTTTGCCGTGTTCAGTGCGTTGCAGGACGGGCTTGATGTTCAGCGTGGTCAGGCCTGCCTGAGTCAGCTCGCTCTGCAAGAGCTCGTAGCGCTGCATCACGGCCGGGCTCAAGGGCTGACTGGCGGGCAGGCGCGAGGCATAAAACGGCGCTTTCATCGGCACTACCAATACGACCAGACTGATGTGTTCCCGCGCAAGGTTCTGCTGGAGTTGTTTCACCAGCGCAATGTTGCGAGTCGTGCCGGGGTTATCGACCTTGCTCAGGCTTTCCCAGGCCGGGAACAGCCAGCCACCTTCGCCGGTAATGACCGCCGAGGCCGCTTCAACGCCGGTGCCCGACAGGCTCAACAAGACACCGGCGATCAGGGCGGAAACCGGCCAGCGAGATTTCCATTGAAGGGTCATGGCGCGGTCTGGTCGACAAGGCCGATCAGGCGTGGAGCCTGCCGGGAGCCGACCAGGAACAGGCTGTAACGATCGCCGGCCTTGAAGGGCGTCAGCTTGAACGGCAGGCTGATGTTCTGCTCGCAATTGGCAACCAGCGTTGCTTGCACCGGGTTAATCGTGCGCTGAGCCTGACCGTTGAACGGGACTTGATTGAACACCGGGGCATGGTTAGCCAGTTTCACCCCGGCCTTCTCGCAACCGCTGGCCAGGTTGTAGAGGTTGAGTTCGGCACGCAAGTCTTTGCCGCGCAGCGGCGGGTCGATGACCAGGCGGGGTGCCCGCGCCGGGTCACTGTCGAGAATCAGCGTGACCCACGCACTTTTCGGTGCACTCAGGCCCTTTATCTCGCGACCGTTGACGGTCACTTGCAGCGGTTGTCGCGAGTCCACGACCTGAAAAGGACTGGCCACCGTCGCCTGGGTCGAAAGGGCGAAACTCGCGCCCTGGCCCACCTGGACCTGCATGGCAGTGTCGGAGGGATTGACCACCCGCACCCAGGCCGAACCCTCCGGCAGTTTTGGCGCGTACAACTGGGCAATTTCAGGGGCGGCGTTTGCCCCCATCGGGATCAGGCCAAGTCCCAACCACAAACAGAATCGAATCTTCATGCAAGTCCTCAATAGGAATAAGTCAGGCGACCGAAGACACCTTGAGCGCGATCATCGCCCAGCACCTTGACGCGGTACTGCAGGGAGAAGTCGAGATAGGAGCGGGGCGCGTTGTACGCATCTTCGCGGAACCAGTAGCGCACGTTGTTGCCGACACCGATGCCACCGGCCTTGCCGGACGATGAGTCCGATTTGCCATCGGAGTCGGTGCCACTGTTCATCTTCGAGTCGTAATCGAACGCGGCCACCACATGAGGGAACGTCACCCAGCGTGAGCCCGCGCCACCGATGGCATAGCTGCGGCCGACCTGCCATTCGCTGTTGAAATAGTCCCGCGAGTCGTTGACGTAATGTCCGGCTTCAGCGAACAACTGCGAAGTCCACCAGCTGGAGGCATCGACCCGCAGATCGGTCCCGACGCTTGCGCCATAGCCCAGACGCAGCAGCCAGTCACCGTCGACGTCCGACGATCCCAAGGGGAATGTGCGCTCGACGGCGGCCATCACGTTCAGCGACGTGAAGGGTTTGACCCGTACACCCACCGCGCCTTGCAGCGCATCGAAACCGGTGTCCGAATCGCTGTTCTTGCTCCACAGCGTGTCGGTGACGCGTCCGTAGAGTTCGACAAAGCGTGCATTGCGATAGCCCAACGGGCGCCAGGACAATTCGGTGCTGTTTTGCAGGCTGTCATTGCTGCTATTGCCGCCGCTCGGCGCTGAGCTCAGGCCGCTGCTGGTGCTGTTGCCGCGGTAACTGGTGGTGTTGGTCAAACCCCAGGTGCGCGACACATCGGCCACGGCGCGACGGGTGTCGAACAGCTGCTGCGGGGACAGGTCCGGTTCACCGGCATTGTTTGCGTCGATGACGCGCTTGAAGTAGCTGACGGCTTGTTCGTCATCATTGACCCGCATCGCGTTATAGGCCGCGTCCTGAGTGGCTGTCGGCGTCAGTCGCGTCTCGGCATCGGCCTTGCGGAACGATGCGTGGGCACCCTCATCGTCGCCGGCCTGGACCGACAAGTAAGCGATCTGCAGGTCGCTCATCGATTCCAGTTCACCCGTGTCCCGCGCTTGTTGCAGCCGTTCGCGCGCGGTTCGGCGCTGGCCGATGGCGCTGTACAGACTGGCTTCTTCATAAGCAGGCAGGCTGCCCAGTGCCAAGGCCTGGGTAAAGTCCTGGCGAGCCCCGGCGTCGTCACCCGATTGCTGGCGCAGACGACCGCGTTGGGCCAGCAGTCGGGCGTCGTCGCCTGTGAGCCGGAGCCCCTCGCTGGCCGCCGCGATGGCTTCGGGCACTCGCTTCTGATCACTCAAGGCGCTGACGAGCAACCGTCGATACGCTGGATTCTGCGGCGCACGGGCAATGGCTTCGTTGGCCAGGACGACGGCCGAGGCGGGGTCCTTGCTGGCGAGTGCGGCGTAAGCCTGACCGGCCTTGTCGGTTCCGCCGTCGCGCTGGTTGCCCGGCCAGATATCGCAGACCAGGCCAAAAGCGGTTTCCTGACAGTTCAGGGCCGGGGCCGGAAACTGGGCGGCAGCGTTCAACCCGTTGTTTTTTTGCCTGAGGGCCATTCGGGCGGCTGTGCGTCGACGGGCCACTTCGCCGCCTTCGTCATCGGCCAAAGGTTGTAGCTGATCGAGCGCCCGCTGAGGCTCGCCATGGGCCAGCGCAGCGTCGGCGGCGAAGAAGCGTATGTCGCGGGTTTCGGTTTCCAGCAGGCCATCGATGGCCAGGGCGTGATTCAGGTCAGCCTCGGCTGCCGCTGTTTTACCCTGACGATCAAGGGCGTAGCTGCGCAGGATCCACGGCGCGATTTCGCCATCGTCCTGAGCCAGTGCGCCAGATGCGGCCAGCTCGGCTCCTCGGTAATCCTTGGCTGCGAGCAGGGCGCTGATCAGCAGTTGCTGATTGGCGCCGATTTCCGGTGCCCAGGCGACAGCCTTTCTGGCCTGATCCACGGCCAACGGCACCTGGCCTTGCTCCAGGGCGCGATAACTTTCGACGGCCAGCGGTGCGGCCAATTGCCGACGAATCGCTTCGCGGCGCATCAGCAACGTATCGTCGTCCGGGAACACGGCCAATGCCTGAGTGGTGGCTTGATCCGCTTCTTGAAGATGTTGTTGACGCTGCAACGACTCGATCAGCAGCAGTCGATAATCCATGCGTTTGGGTGCCTGAGCGATGGCTTTGCGTGACGCTTGTGCCGCCGCGCCGAAATCATCGCGATCATAGGCCTTGAAGGCTTGGGCGGCGGCGCCGAAGCCTGGAGCCTGACGTGACTGTGGGTAGCGCTTGGGATGATCACGCAGATCCTTGTCCCGTTGAGCCAGCACGATCAGCCTGTTCAAACGGGTGATGTCGGCGCGCTGACGCAACGCTTCGCGTGCCTTGGCGATGGCCAGGTCGTAGTCTTTGCGCTCGTAGGCGCTGTAGGCCTCGTTGGCGGTGACGTAGGCCGGACCGGTCAACGGTAATGGCAGTGTTTCGGCATGAGCCAGCGCAGGTATCAGGCTCAGCCCCGTGGCCATGAGGGTCAGCAAGGGGCGATTCATGCCGGAAGCTCCGCAGGATAGTGGCTGTGTTGACGTGCCACGGCCTTTTCGATGGTGGCGCGGGGCAGCACGCCGCTGTCGACCAGATAGTCGCCGATGCGTCCGTGACGCTGCGGGCGGTACTGCAACATGGTGCGGTTGAACACGTCGCGATCCAGCAGGCCCATTTCGATCAACAGGTCACCCAACAGTGGCGCGCGGGCATCTGGTACCGACTGGCCTTCGCGCACATTCATCAGGCGCAACTGCGCAACGATTTCGCTTTCACGGGCAATCAGCTGCACCGGCTCGCTGCCCAGTACCTCGCTGACTTGTTGCAGACCTTCGACAGGCAACGGACTGGCCACGGCCAGTTGGGCTCGTCCGTCGGCATTCAAACCCACCGGCACCACTCGCCAGCGCAGCGCGAATTCATCATCCAGGGTAAGGGTCGACGCCTGCGCCTTGTGGGCCACATCGAACACCCGCGGCAGGTCATTCTGGAAAGCGATGGCTTCGGCCAGTGTCTCGTCGTCCAGCCAGCCATTGCTGAGCAAGATCCGCCCCAATGGCATGTGCCGGGTTTTCTGTTCGGCGAGGGCGCTTTGCAGGTCGGTTTCGTTGATCGCCTGCCAGGACAGCAACACGCTGCCCAGCTTGCGCGGGGCGGCGGCGACCAGGTCGGTGGACGGGAAGTCGTGCATGGTCTTGTCCCACACCAGTTTGCGGTTCATGACCTTGCCGACCAGGAACATGCGCCAGGCCCGTGACGCGGCCATGAAGTTGACGAAGTTGCCCACCACCATGCGCGGGATGGACAGCAATCCGTGCTGCCAGCCGTACAGCACGGTGGTGAAGTAACAGCGATGCGCGATGCGCCAGGCCAGCGCAACACCGTTGGCCAGCAGCAAGTATTTGATGAAGCCGTTGGTTTCGAACGGCGTGGGGAAACTCACGTCCCACAGGCCGCTCTGGCGCAGGATGATCAGGCCCAACAGTTGGACCAGAATCACGTAGGCGATGATGCTGACAAACGCCGTCACCACGCCTTTGCGATCACGGAACAACAGATATCGGTTGGCCAGCGAACCGTTCCAGCCCATTTGCTCCCAGCCTTGCAGGCCGATGCCCAGCGTCCAGCGGGCCTTCTGCCGGAACGCGGTGCGGAAGGTGTCGGGAAAGAACTCGCGCACGCACAACGGCATCTTCAGCGTCGATTCGTAAGGCTTGCGAAACCAGGATTTGCGCAGCACGCGAAACTGCACCGGGAAGCGCACGAAGATCGCGTTCATGCCGACCTTGGCCAGGCGTGCGCCGACGTCGTAGTCCTCGGTGAGGCTGTCAGTGTTGAACGGCTGGTTCTGGGTTTCCCCGGCCAGCACACGCAGGGCGCGATGGGAAAAACAGGTGCCGACGCCGGCAGACGGCACCGTGTCGGTCATGCTTTCACGCACCACCAGGTCCTTGCCGTGCCATTCGGCGAACTCGTCCATGTAGGTGCCGGCCACCCATTCGTACCAGTTGCGTTCCAGCGAAACCACGGGCAACTGGATCATGTCCTTGCGCGGCAGCAAGTAGTTGAACAGACGCAATTCCATCGGGTGCAGCACGTCTTCGCTGTCGTGCAACACGACGCCGGCGAAGGTCATGCCGTGGGTTTTCTCATGCAGGAAGATCGCCTGGATCACCCAGTTCAGGCAGTCGGCCTTGCAGGTCGGCCCGGCGTGCGGGACTTCCACGCGGTGCAGCTGCTTGTAGCGCCGACGCATGCGCTCCACTTCGTCAATGGTGCGCTGATCGTTGATGTAGGTGCCGACGAAAACCACATAGTTCTGGTAATCGAGGGTCGACACCATGTTTTCGATCATCGGCGCGATGACGTCATATTCCAGCCAGGCCGGGACCATGATTGCCAGCGGCTGCTCATCCCGGGCCATCAACTGCTCGGCGGTCAGCGGTCGGTATTTGCGGTCCGCGGTGAACTTGCGAAACAGGCGGCGCGACCAGTACCACAGGTCAATGAACAGGTCGTCCAGGCTGGAAATCAGGATCAGCACCGCGACCACGATGGTCGAGATCTCCAGAAAGCTGTAGTAGTGAGCCAGCCAATAGGGCCAATAAAGCGACGTCATCGAAGGGTTCCGTTACTGGCGATTGCGACGGGCATTACGGCCAGCCAGCAACAGGATGAGAACCAACAGGATGCCACCCGGAATCAGCCACAACAGCGACGGCGTACGCCAGGCGTCGAGGCCCTTGGGTTCTTCGTTGTCGATCAATTGGCTGCCGCTTGGATCCTGAGTGTCGAAGGTGGTCAGTGCACCGTCGTTGCCGAGGATGGCCACATCGCCGCGGGTCAGCAGAATCTGTTTGGCGAAGCGTGGCGAGTCATTGCCCAATGCGCGATAGACCATACCGCGCTGGCCGCCGGCATCGACCACTTGCAACGAGGCAAGGTGATTGAGCGGATGCACGTCAAGCAACAGTTGATCCTTGTGATTGATGCGCAGACGCCCCTGCTCATCGACCTGCACGGACTCCTTGCTGTCTTTGATCGGCAGCTCGAAGGCGAGGAAGGCCTTGTCCAGCGTGACCGAGGCTTTCGGATCTGTGATGACCTTCAATTGCGCACGCAGCGGCGAGACCCCGGCGGCATCGGCGACTGAAATCACTTGCGGCAAGCTGCTCGCCGGATGATCGAGGTAGGCCTGAGGCACCAGGAGTTGGGTGTCCACGGCAAAGCGCGCGGCCATGCCGGAGAAGTCATCACCCAGCGCGGTTTTTTCCAGCACGATGTGGCTGGTCGGCAGCACGGAAACCGGGAAGGCTTGCGGCGTTTCCAGGCAGCGATCACTCACGGGCTGGCGCTGGAACGACACGCGTAGCACGTTGGTCGCGCCCACGGCGTAACGCGGGATGCGCGCTTCGATGCGTTGTTTTTCACCGTTGGCTACCAGCTGCTGCGCGCCAATCAGGTAGTCATTGAGAAACAGCGAGGCCACCGGCGCAGTGTCAGAAGCGCCGGGCGCGGCAGACACGTCGACCACAGCCTTCACCGGCAAGCGACCGTCGTAAGCCACGCTGCCCAGAGGGAATGACGTGCTCCAGTCAGACTTGGCCAGCACGTCGATGGCGCCGGGATTGCCGCCCAGGCGAGACAGGGCGACACGGCCGTCGGTGCTCAAGGGCAGCTGTGCTTCGCTGACGGTCAATTGGCGACTGCGTGCCAGTTTGTTCCAGGCGCTACTGAACAAGGCCAGCGCCTTGCCGGTGGCATGCGGCGCAATCATCAGAACCGGGCGCGTGCCCACCAGGGCCAGGCGCACATTGTCAGTGCCATCGGCGGCAAGGCCGGCATTGATATGCGTCTCACGCCATTGCGTGAACGCGTTGGCCGCCGTGGCATCGAAGCCCTGGATCTGGCTCTGCAGCGCGTCGAGGGATGCATTGATCGCTGTGAGCAGTTGCGGGTCGTTGATCGCCAGATCCGCCTGAACGTTCGGCGTCTGGCCCAATACCAGCAACGCGCCGATCTCCGCCGGGTTCGCCAAGGTGTGCGGACCTTTGCCGTTGAGGCTGGCGAACGCTGGAATACCTTGCAGTTCGGCCGGAATGCGCAGGCCGCTCAGGTCGACGCTGTCTTGTACGGCAGGGAAGGGCAGGATTTGACTGCGCTTGCCAATCCGCTCCAGTGCCACGCCCAGACGCCATGCCGAATCGTAGCTTTCAGCGGATAAGGTGCCGGGCGCGACCATGATCCCCGGTTTGCCAGGCAAGGCCGTCCACGCAGCGCCGACGTCGCGCAACTGGCTGGCGTCATAGCTGTAAGTCAGGCGGGTGTCGGGTTCGATACGTAGAACATTGCCGATGGCGCGTTCGTCTTCGCACAGCACACGGGACACGATCGACGACCAGGCGATGCCCAGGCGCAGCGAGCCGCTGTCCCGCGCTTTTTTGTCCACGCCCAGCGTGGCACTGGCGTCACCCTGGGGGTCGCTGAGCCCTTCGGCACGCACCGGATAACCGTCCAGCGACAGCAGCAGCGTGTTGCGGCCGCCTTCGCCATTGAGGTAACTGGCGTCGAAATTCAACGTCGCATCCGTCAGCGGAACACCTGCCGGCACCGGCAGATACAGTTCGCGGCGGGCATCGGTGGAGCCGAGGATGATCGGTGCATCGATCCCCAGATCGCTCAAGCGCACCTCCCGCTCTTGTCGGGTGTCGGCGTTGAGCCGGTTGATCGCCTGGGTGAGCGGACTGTCCGCGGCCAAGGCAAGGGTCGGCATGAGCGCGAGCAGGCTCACACCACAGGCAAGGGCGCTGAGGGCACCCGTATGGATGGCAACGGAAGACTTCATTCAGGTAGATCTCGAGCTGATAAGGGGAGGAACGGTTTGGTTTATCGAGAGGTAAAAGCGGGGTAATGCTTCTCGGGCGCAGGCTGTGCAGACGGGTATTGCAGGAACTTGGGCAAGGACTGGCCGGCCACGATGAAATCGTCCACCGGACGGCCCATCAGGGCATCGACGATGCGCGCACTGGCCTTGCCGTCGCCGTAAGGGTTGGCCGCCTGGGAGCAGCGGCGCCACAACAGGTCGTCATCGAACAGCGCGTTAACGCCAGCGATGATCGAGCCCGGCGAGGTACCGACCAGGCGCACAGTGCCCGCCGCCACAGCTTCCGGGCGTTCGGTCACATCACGCATGACCAGCACCGGTTTGCCCAGGGACGGTGCTTCTTCCTGCACGCCACCGGAATCGGTGAGGATCACATGGGCCCGTTGCATCAGGCGCACGAAGGCCAGGTAGTCCAGCGGCTGGATCAGGTGCACGTTGGGCAGACCGCCCAGATGCTCGGTGACCGGGCCCATGACATTGGGGTTCAAGTGCACCGGGTAAACGATCTGGATATCCGAACGCCGAGCCAGATGACTCAGGGCCTTGCAGATATCCAGGAAGCCTTCACCGAAATTTTCCCGACGATGCCCGGTCACCAACAGGACCTTGCGGCCGGTCTGCAGGAACGAAAACTGCCGGTCCAGGCTTGCGCGCAGGTCGGCATCCTGTTCAATGCGCCGTGCGGTCATCTGCAGCGCGTCGATCACCGTATTGCCGGTGACGAAGGTGCGACCCTGTAGGCGTTCGTCGAGCAGGTTCTGGCGCGACTCGTGGGTGGGCGCAAACAGCATGTCCGCCCCCAGGTCGATGCAGCGACGGTTCATTTCTTCCGGCCACGGGCTGTAGATATCACCGGTTCGCAGCCCGGCTTCCACATGGCCGACCGGGATCCGTCGATGGAACGCCGCCATCGCGGCCACCATGGCCGAGGTCGTGTCGCCGTGCACCAGCACGCGGTCCGGGCAGGTCATTTCCAGCACCGGGTCGATCGCCCCGTAAAGCGCCGCCGTCAGGGAGTTGAGCGTTTGCTGCGGGGTCATGACATCGAGGGTGTAATCGGCCTTGAGGTCGAACAGGTCCAGCACCTGTTTGAGCATGCTTTGGTGTTGGCCGGTGATGCATATCTGCGAATCAATGCCGGGTTCCGCAGCGAGGGCTTTGACTAACGGCGCCATCTTGATGGCTTCTGGACGGGTACCGAAGATCGAAAGGATTTTAATCCTTGAATGATGACGAGCGATGATGCCTTCCTCGCGCAGTTTTAGTGCGCAGCACAATGCAGGCCCAAGTTTTATTGAACTTGAGCAAGCCGGTGTTATTTGAATTTGATTAATGCCGGGGATCAGCGTTGATGCTGATATTCACTTCGTGTGAGGGGGAGAGCGCCTGTAAGCCCGGAAGCGGCGGAATTATTAGCATTGAAGAGAGATGTTTTAAAGCGTTACATGGAATTTATTATTTATTAAATGAGTTTGAAACTTTTATAGCTGATCCCTGTCTTTTTTTGGTTTTGTGTTTTTCTGGCGGGGTTTTGTTTTAGTTGGTAATAGAATATTAAGTTGTTGTTTTTAAAGGGTTTAAATATTTAAAGTCCATTCGTCGGTGTGTTTGAATTTTTGAATGATTGTTGCAGTCTCGATCGGCGGCATTAGCGAGTGGTTTTTGTGAAATACAAGTCACTTAAATGGCGCCTGAATAATGTCATGGCGCACTGGAAGTTCTTTTGAACTAATTAAGTTTCTTGTAAGCGACTATCTCTCAATAGCACTAGGCTGAGTGTTCTGTTGTTCAATATGAACTTCATCAACGGACTTGGCTGAGGATACTGGCCATTAGCCGAGTCCCCTTTCATATTGCAAGTGCGGGAGACGTCTGGCTCGTTGCGTCCAGGTTACTTAACAGCCACTCGACGAAGCTACGCGCCAGCGGATTGTTCTCGCTGTCACGATGGGTCAGCAAGGCCCAGTTCGGGCCGCGAATGGTGTCTTCCACCAAGGGCTGCAACAGTCCGCTGTCACGTGCCGGCCGACTCAGCAACTGACTGACCAGGGCGATGCCGAGCCCCGCGCAGGCGGCGTCCAGCAGCAGGCCGGGGTCGGAGAAATTCAGCCCCTGATCCTTCTGCCCGACATCAATCCCGGCCTCCACCGCCCAATGACTCCAGTCCATCTCCCGCTCTCCGTGAAGGGTGGTGCGCTGCTCGACGGGCACCGTCAACACGTCTGGATGACACGCCGGGTACAGGCGGTCGGCGTGCAACACCTTGAAGCTGCACTCGGCCTGGGAACTGATGTCGTCACGCACCGCGAGGTCGATGGTCTGGGTGGTCATGTCCGGGACTTCATCGGTGCTGAAAATCCACAGGTCGACCTCCGGGTGCTGACGACGAAAATCCCCCAGACGCGGCAGCAACCAATGACGGGCGAATGTCGGCGTGGTGTTGAGCACCAGTTGGTTGGGTTTCTGGTATTGCCCGAGGCGACGAATGCCGACCGCCAGTTGCTGCAATAACGCCTGGGTGGTGCTGAGCAAATCGTGACCGGCATCGGTCAGGCTGACGCTGCGTCCACTGCGAAAAAACAACGGCTGCTCAAGGTACGCCTCAAGCGTGCGGATCTGCTGGCTGATCGCCGATTGGGTCAGGTGCAGCTCGTCGGCCGCCTTGTGAAAACTGCCCAGGCGGGCGGCGGCTTCAAAGCCGCGAAGGGTGTTGAGCGGAGGCCAGTGCTTGAGCATATCGATAAGTTCCTCTAATTACTTTTCTACAAAATCCATCGTTTGTTGGCCTTGTTTTACGGCCGTAGCATGCATGCCAAGACCGCGAAGGCAGTTTTCATTGAACACAATGACTTAACTCAAGGGTGCTTGTCATGCAGCAGAACGAACTTCAGAACAGTGGCTGGTGGATGCCGGCAGAGTGGGTGAAGCACGCCGCGACCTGGATGGTCTGGCCACACAACCAGGCGCTTTGGGAGTCGGGCTGGGGCGTCACCTTGCCGTTAGTGCAAGAGGATTTCGCCCGGGTGGCGAACGCCATCGCCCGGTTCGAACCGGTGAAAATGGTCGTCGACCCGTCGGCCGTTGCGAGTGCCAAAGCGCTGTGTGGGCCCAACATCGAATTGATCGAATTGGCCGTGAACGACAGTTGGTGCCGCGACTCCGGCCCGAGCTTCGTCTGCCATCCGCAACACGGTCTGGGCGGGGTGAGCTGGCGCTTCAATGCCTGGGGCGGCAAGTCGCTGCATAACCTCGACGAAAGCCTGGCGCGCCGCGCACTCAATCGCCTCGGCGTGCCGTGCTTTGGCACCCCGCTGAGCAACGAAGGCGGTGCGATTCATGTCGACGGCGAGGGCACGCTGATCACCACCGAATCGGTGTTGCTCAACCCCAATCGCAACCCGGGCATGACCAAGGCCGAGATCGAGGAAATCTTCACGCAGTTATTGGGCGTGAAGAAAACCATCTGGCTGCCGGGTGACCCGGACTACGTGACGGGCGACATGACTGACGGCCACGTCGATGGCGTCTGCGCCTTCGCCCGCCCCGGCGTGTTGCTGGTGGATGCCACCCACGACAAAGATTCGGTGTACGCCGAGGTTGCACGGGAAAACCGTCGCGCACTGGAGCTGGCCACCGATGCCCACGGGCGCACGTTCGAGCTGATCGAACTCTATGAAGCCACCGATGCCGTGGACACCGAAGCCGAAGTGTTCTGTGCCTCGTACACCAACTTCTACATCGCCAACCACGCGATCATCATGCCGGCCTATGGCATCGACGCCGACCACGCGGCGGCCGAAGTGTTGGCCCGGGCGTTCCCGGGGCGCGAGGTGGTGCCGGTGCGGATCAATCACCTGGCCCATGGCGGCGGCGGGGTGCATTGCATCACCCAGCAGCAGCCCGCCTGGCCAGTGCAGGGGTGAAACCATGACGCTACTGACGATTGCTACCACCCAGATGCCGTGCACTTGGGACTTGCCGAACAATCTCGATCAGGCCGAGCGACTGATCCGTGAGGCGGCCGCGAAGGGCGCCCAGGTCATCCTGTTACAGGAGCTGTTCGCTACGCCGTATTTCTGCATTGAACAAAGCCATAAACATTTGGCGTTGGCCGAAGAGTATCGATACAGCGGCGTACTCAAACGCTTTGCTGCGCTGGCCAAGGAGTTGGGGGTGGTGTTGCCGCTGAGCTGGTTCGAGAAGGCTGGCAATGCCTACTTCAATTCCCTGAGCGTGGCCGACGCCGACGGGCGCTTGCTGGGGGTGTATCGCAAGACCCACATCCCCAACGCCATCGGTTACCAGGAGAAGGAATACTTCAGCCCCGGCGACACCGGCTTCCGTGTCTGGGACACGGCATTCGGGCGCCTCGGCGTCGGGATCTGCTGGGATCAGTGGTTCCCCGAGACCGCCCGCTGCCTGGCGTTGATGGGCGCCGAAGTCTTGCTGTTTCCCACCGCCATCGGCTCTGAGCCGGGCTGCGAAACCCTGGATTCCCGTGACCATTGGCAGATGACCATGCGTGGCCATGCCGCTGCGAACATCCTGCCGGTGGTGGCGGCCAATCGCGTCGGTCGCGAGGTGGCGACCACCGATGCGGCCTTGCAAATGAGCTTCTACGGCTCGTCGTTTATCTGCAACCACAAGGGCAAGTTGCTCGCCGAGGCTGATCGCGACAGCAGCGACGTGCTGGTCCACAGCCTGGACTTGCACGCCATGCGCGAAGAACGCCTGAGCTGGGGCATTTACCGCGACCGTCGCCCGGACATGTACGGGGCGTTGCTGAGTCAGGACGGTCGTCACCTTCATGCACGCTGGAACACTCAAGGAGTTTGATATGCGCATTCCCCGCAAGCTGTTGCTCGGCGCCTTGGGATGGGCAATCGCCTCGTCGCCGCTGCACGCCGAAGAGAAGACCCTGCGGCTCTACAACTGGGCCGATTACTTCGCCGAAGACACCCTCGCCAGATTCACTGCCGAAACCGGGATCAAGGTGATCTACGACGTCATGGACGGCAGCGAAACCCTGGAGGCCAAGATGCTCGCCGGCGGCAGTGGTTATGACCTGATCTTCCCCGGCGACACCGTCGCCGAACGCTTGATGCGCGCCGGCAGCCTGCTGCCGCTGGATCGCTCAAAACTCACCGCTGTGGACGACATCGAACCCGGTTTGCAGAAGCTGCGCAGGCAGTACGAAACGTCGAGCCAGGCCACCGTCCCCTACACCTGGGGCACCATCGGCCTGACCTACAATAACGAACAGGTCAAACAGCGTTCGCCCGACGCCCCGGTCAACAGCCTGGACATGCTGTTCAAACCGGAACTGGCGGCGAAATTTTCCGATTGCGGCATCTCGATGATCGACTCTCCGGACGAAGTGCTGGCGGTGGTGCTCAACTACCTCGGGCGTGAACCGCGCAGCGCCAAGCCTGAAGACCTGGCCGCAGCGAGTGAGTTGCTGATGAAGCTGCGACCGCACATTCGCAAGTTCCAGTCGCAACCCGTGACCGATCTGGTCAACGGCAACCTGTGCCTGTCCCTCGGTTACAGCGGTGACATGACCCAGGCACAACGCACCTCGGACAGCGCCGGCAAGCACACTCGTTTCGAATATCGCATTCCCCGCGAAGGCACGACCGTGTGGATGGACACCATGGCCATTCCGGTCGACGCCAAACACCCGGAGTACGCCTACGCGTTCATCAACTTCGTCATGCGCCCGCAGAACATGGCGGCCATCAGCAATTTCACCGGCTACCCGACATCCAACGCCAAGGCCCGCCCGGACGTCGATGCGACGATGCGCAACAACCCGGATATTTACCTCGATGAGGCCACCTATGCGCGGCTGATTCCGGGCAAGGACATTCCCCAATCCGACATGCGGGCGCGGATGCGCACCTGGACCAAATTCAAGACGGCGACAGCGAAATGAGTGCTTCAGACAAGGATCAACACATGCCGACACGTCGGGATTTCATCAAGCAGGTGTCGGTGATTGCCGGTCTCGGCGCCGCAGCTTCCCTCGGCTTCAGCTTTGCGCCCGTGCACGCAGCGACACAAGGTCGTTGGCGCATGCCGGACGAGGGCGACCGACATGAACGGGCCTTCATCGCGTTTGGCGCACAGAGCGCCATCTGGGAGGATTTCACGCCCGAAGTGCAAGCGACCATGGGCCTGATCGCCCGCACCATCGCCCGATATGAGCCGGTCACCGTGTTCTGCCGCCAGGGCGAGCGGCGTCTGGCCGAACAACAGTGCGGCACGACCAATATCACCTACGTCACCACTGAGCTTGACGACATCTGGATGCGCGATATCAGCGCCAATTTTGTCATCGATGGCGAAGGCGGACTCGGCGCCGTTGATTTCAACTTCAACGGCTGGGGCAACAAACAGCAGCATGACGAGGATGCGCAAGTGGCCGCTTTGGTGGCCGAGACTACGCAGGCACGTTATCTGCGCAGCGAACTGGTGGGCGAGGGCGGCGGTATCGAAGTGGATGGCCACGGCACGGGGATCATGACCGAAAGCAGCTGGATCAACCGCAACCGCAACCCCGACTGGACCAAAGCCGAGGTCGAGCAGGAACTGAAAGACCGTTTGGGGTTGCGCAAAATAATCTGGTTGCCGGGCATCAAGGGCAAGGACATCACCGACGCTCACGTTGATTTCTACGCGCGGTTCGTCAAGCCGGGCGTGGTGGTCGCCAACCTCGACAACGACCCCGATTCATACGACCGGAACGTGACATTGGCGCACCTGGATATCCTCAAAAACGCCACCGATGCGGATGGCCGCAAGCTGCAGGTGCATACCTTGTCGCCACCGCTCAATCCGCGCAAAAGTCAGTTCACCCGCAACAACCCGGACTTTGCTGCCGGATACATCAACTACTTTCTGGTGAATGGCGCGGTCATTGCGCCCGAGTTTGGTGACAAAGCGGCGGATACGAAGGCCTTTGAACTGTTGTCGCAGCTGTATCCGGACCGGGAGGTGGTACAGCTCAATATCGACGCCGTCGCGGCGGGTGGCGGAGGGATTCACTGTGTGACCAGTCATCAGCCGGCGGTTTGATCGCAATGGAAGCGAGTCCAGGTTGAACCGACTGGCTCGCATCGCTCATTCAATGGGCTTTGGTGAACGGCAGGGAGGCGTGGGGACCGTTGCGATTGAACAGGGTCATCGCCGAACCGCGACGGTATTCACTCGGGGTCTGGTCCATTTCGATACGGAAGTGCCGATTGAAGTTGGACAGGTTTTCATAGCCCACTTCAAAACAGATGCCCGCCACTGACATCTCGGTTTGCAACAGTAGCCGGCAGGCACGCTGAACCCTGAGCTTGCGCATCAGGTCGATGAAACCGTGGCCGGTGACTCGCTTGAAGAAGCGCGAAAAACCGGGCTCGCTCATGTTCAGGCGCTGGGCAATCACCGATAGGCGAATGTCGCCTGTGAGCTCGGTCAACAAGTAGTCAAAGGCCTTGTGGATGCGCTCGGAGCTTTGGGCATCCAGGGATGGCGCGTAGTAAGCGCTGGCGAGCACATGGACGTCTTGGGAGGGCGCTTTCATCAGTGCATTGATCAGTTGCAGAAACAGAATCAGGCGTTCGAGCCCCTGAGCGGGGCCAATGTCTTCCAGCAGATGTGCGGCCTGCACAGCCGTTGCGCCGCAGAACTCCAGGCCCCGGCGTGCACGTTCAAACAGGTGCTGAAGCTCGCCCAGTTCGGGCATCGTTTCACGCAAGGCCAGAATCGCGGCACCGTCGAATTGCAGAACCACATCGCGTCCTGCCAGGAACTCGCCGGGTGCCAGATCGCCTATCCAGTCATGGGGCAGATCAGGGCCGATCAGCGCCACATGTCCGGCACCGAATGCGCCGATGTAATCGCCCGCAACCAGCTTGCCGCTGCCTTGGCGGATCAGGTGGATTTCGAATTCCGGGTGGTGATTCCAGCGAGCCAGGGAGTAGGGGTAGTCGTGTTCATACCAGCGAAAACAATGATCGGGCTCGGGAAGAATGACCTCCAGTTCGGCGGGGCGCTGTTCAAACAGCGCGGCTCGGCTATCAGGCATGGCAGGTCTCTTTCTTTGTTATTTGTTGTTCGTATGCAGGCAACATACGCCTTCCTGCCTGGCGCTTGCTAGCTCGGGGATTGCTTGGCACTGATACTTTTTTGATCGCCAGGCTGTGTCCCGGGGACGGTAAAAAAAGTATCGGGTTGCTGTCCTCTGTGCGTTTGTCCGGGGTTTTCCAAGCTGGTGTAATCAAGCCGTCCACCATGGCTGCGCAGCTGTATTTGCCCGGCAATGGTTAACAACAAAAATAATAGCTTCCGTCGTCCAGGGCGCGAAGCGGAGAGCACTACGATGACCATCCCGAAAGCACTGTACATTTTTGCCGGCCTGTCTTTTGCCCTCGTCAGTCATGCAGCCGAAACGGTCACCATCGCCACTGTGAACAATGGCGATATGATCCGGATGCAGCGGCTCTCCAAGATCTTTGAACAGCAGCACCCCGACGTGAAGCTCAACTGGGTGGTGCTGGAAGAAAACGTCCTGCGTCAGCGCCTGACCACCGATATCGCGACTCAGGGCGGGCAGTTCGACGTGCTGACAATTGGTACTTATGAAACACCGCTGTGGGGTGCCAAGCATTGGCTTGAGCCGATCACGGCACTGCCGCCAGCCTACGATCTGCAAGACATCTTCCCCTCGGTACGCCAGGGCTTGTCGGTCGACAACACGCTCTACGCCTTGCCTTTCTATGGTGAAAGCACGATCACTTATTACCGCACCGACCTGTTCAAGGGCGCCGGGTTGACCATGCCGGAGCATCCGACCTGGACGCAGCTCGGCGAGTTCGCCTCCAGGCTGCACGAACCCGATAAAGGACAGTACGGCATGTGCCTGCGGGGCAAGGCAGGGTGGGGTGAGAACATTGCGTTGTTGAGCACCATGGCCAATGCCTTTGGCGCCCGCTGGTTCGATGAACAGTGGCAGCCGGAGCTGGCCAGCCCGGAGTGGACCGCCGCGGCGCACTTCTATGTCGACACCCTGAAAAAGTATGGGCCACCCGGTGTGTCGAGCAATGGCTTCAACGAGAGCCTCGCACTGTTCAACAGCGGCAAGTGCGCGATCTGGGTGGATGCCAGCGTGGCGGGATCTTTCACGACGGACAAGGAACAGAGCAACGTTGTCGACCGCGTTGGCTTTGCCCCGGCACCGACGCAGGTCACCGACAAGGGTTCGTCGTGGCTGTATGCGTGGTCGCTGGCAATACCGGCCACCTCCAAGCATAAAGAGACAGCCAAGGCGTTCATCACGTGGGCCACGTCGAAAGAATACATTCAACTGGTCGCTGAAAAAGACGGCATCGCCAATGTTCCGCCTGGCACGCGTCAATCCACGTACAACGAGGCCTATCTGCAAGCGGCGCCTTTCGCGCAAGTGACATTGCAGATGATGCAGCACGCTGACCCTGCACACCCCTCGATCAAGCCGGTTCCTTACGTCGGCATCCAGTACGTCACGATTCCTGAGTTCCAGGCGATAGGCACCTCCGTGGGGAAACTGTTTTCCGCTGCGCTGACGGGGCAAATGTCGGTCGATCAGGCACTCGCTGCCGCACAGACCTCCACCGAACGTGAAATGAAACGCGCCGGTTATCCCAAGTAGCCAACGGTGCATCGGGGGCCACTGTCCTGGTTTGTCTGGACACTGAGTGGCCTCCATCGCGGACAAGCCACGCGCCCACAGGATTGCGCAATTAATGTGGGAGCGGGTCTGTCCTGATGCGTCTCGCTGCCTGAACGCTACACCCCGCCTGCCCTTGATCGGGCTTACCCGAATGTTAGAAAACGGATGAACCATCAATGAAACGACTCGAAGGAAAAAGCGCGCTTGTCACAGGGGCTGCCCGAGGCATTGGACGTTCCTTTGCCCAGGCTTACATTCGCGAGGGAGCGACCGTCGCTATCGCGGACATCAACCTGGAGCGCGCCCAAGCCACGGCCACCGAGCTGGGGCCTGACGCATACGCTGTCGAGATGGACGTTACCCGCCAGGCGTCCATCGATGCGGCCATCGCCGCTGTCATCGCGCAGACCGGCAAGCTGGATATCTTGATCAACAACGCCGCACTGTTCGACCTTGCGCCCATTGTCGATATCACCCGCGACAGCTTCGAGCGTCTGTTTTCGATCAATGTGGCAGGAACGCTTTTCACCCTGCAGGCAGCGGCCCGTCAGATGATCATTCAGGGCCATGGCGGCAAGATCATCAACATGGCCAGCCAGGCGGGACGAAGAGGGGAGGCCCTCGTGGGGGTGTATTGCGCGACCAAAGCGGCGGTGATCAGCCTTACCCAATCCGCAGGGCTGGACCTGGTCAAGCATGGCATCAATGTGAATGCCATCGCCCCAGGTGTCGTCGATGGCGAGCATTGGGACGGCGTCGATGCAATGTTTGCCCGCTATGAGAACCGGCCATTGGGTGAAAAGAAAAAGCGCGTGGGGCAGGAAGTGCCTTTTGGGCGGATGGGCACCGCTGAGGACCTGACGGGCATGGCGATTTTCCTCGCGTCGTCCGAGAGCGAATATGTGGTGGCTCAGACCTACAATGTCGACGGCGGTAACTGGATGAGCTGACCTGTTTTTGCGCTGGCGTGGCGACGGTGCGATGCCTTCGCCCCGCCGGGTTCAGGGGGGCGTCGGTGGCGGGCCGCTATCGACCCTCGGCGTCCGTTGGCAGGGATAGCATCGCTCCAGCTCGCGTGCCAGATGAAACGTCAGCACATCATCAATGACTTCCCCGCCACACAAACGTAATCTTGCCGATTCGCGTATCAAGAAAAACAAAAAAACAGGAGTCATTGATGCAACCGATCCGTCTCGGTCTGGTGGGCTACGGCAAGATTGCCCAGGATCAACACGTCCCCGCTATCAACGCCAACCCCGCGTTCCAGTTGGTTTCTGTCGCCACGCAAGGGCAGCCCTGCGCCGGGGTCGAGAACTTTCGGTCCCTGGGCGAGTTGCTCGACAAGGGCCCGCAGGTCGATGCGATTGCGTTTTGCACACCGCCACAAGGCCGCTTCGCGCTGGTGCAACAAGCGCTGGCCGCCGGCAAACACGTGCTGGTCGAAAAACCGCCGTGCGCCACGCTGGGTGAAGCCATGGCATTGGTGAGCCAGGTGCAGGAGCAAGGCGTCAGCGGATTGTTCGCCTGGCATTCACGCTATGCGCCCGGTATCGAAGCCGCCCGTGCGTGGCTGGCTACCCGCACCCTGCACAGCGTGCAGATCGACTGGAAGGAAGACGTACGCAAATGGCACCCCGGTCAGGCGTGGATCTGGCAACCGGGCGGCCTGGGCGTCTTCGATCCCGGTATCAACGCGTTGTCGATTGCAACCCATCTGTTGGCGCTGCCGCTGTTTGTCGAGTCTGCTGAACTGCGAGTCCCCAATAACTGCCAGTCGCCGATTGCCGCTTCGATCAAAATGTCTGACGCGCGTCACCTCGACGTGCGCGCAGAGTTCGATTTCGACCACGGTCATGACGAACTCTGGAGCATCGAGATTCGCTGCACCGAAGGCACCCTGCGCCTGGATAACGGTGGCGCATTGTTGAGTATCGATGGCGTGCATCAAGCCGTCTCGGAGGAGGGCGAGTACGCGGCGGTGTACCGACATTTCCAACAACTGATTGGCGACAAAACCAGTGAACTGGACCTCCAGCCGCTGCGACTGGTGGCTGACAGCTTTTTTGTCGGCAGTCGGGTATCGGTTGAGCCGTTCTACGATTAACGGCTGCTCGGTCAAAGGGTGAGGCAAGCGTCAGCCGCTTGCTCTCGTATTAATGTATTGACATATCGGTAAATGTCGATATCTTCGAGTTATGGAATTACTCGAAATATTCAAAGCCCTCTCAAACCGTACACGCCTTGAAATCTTGAAAGGTTTGAAGGATCCAGCCAAGAACTTCCCTCCGCAGGATGAAGGTGACGTTCATACGGTGGGCGTCTGCGTCAGTAGTATTCAAGAAGGCGTCGGCCTGTCGCAGTCGACGGTGTCTGATTATCTGGCAACGCTGCAACGAGTGGGCCTGGTCGAGGTCAGGCGCATCGGTCAGTGGACCTACTACAAGCGCAATGAAGCAACCATCAGTGCTCTTGTCGAGCTCATGGGGAAAGAGCTGTAGCTTTTTTTTTACCGTAAGATATCGAGAAATCCCGATATCCCTTTTTGTCGAAACGAGGATTGACCATGAAAGCGCTCATACTCAAATCATTTGGCGGCCCGGAATCGTTCGAACTTCGTGACGTGCCCAAGCCAGTACCGCACACAGGACAGGTCCTGGTCCGGGTACACGCAACCTCCATCAACCCGCTGGATTACCAGGTACGACGTGGCGATTATCCCGATCTGGTGCAACTGCCATCCATTACCGGACACGACGTATCTGGCGTTGTCGAAGCCGTTGGGCCGGGTGTGACGACCTTCGCCCCGGGAGACGAAGTCTGGTACACCCCGCAAATATTCGACGGGCCAGGCAGTTATGCCGAGTACCACGTTGCTGCCGAAAGCATTGTCGGGAAGAAGCCTCCCTCGATCAGCCATCTTGAGGCGGCAAGCCTGAGTCTGGTCGGAGGAACGGCGTGGGAAGCACTGGCTGTGCGTGCTGAGCTCCGAGTGGGGGAAAGCATCCTGGTCCACGGCGGCGCGGGAGGCGTCGGTCATGTGGCGATCCAGCTGGCAAAAGCCATGGGCGCAAGGGTGTTCACGACTGTGCGCGAAGCAAACGTTGAGTTCGCTCGAAGTATGGGTGCCGACGTGATCATCGACTACGAAAAGGAGGATTACGTCGACGCCATCATCCGGGAAACCGGTGGTCGCGGAGTCGATGTCGTGTTCGACACCATCGGCGGCAACACACTGTCGCGCAGCCCCGACGTGCTCGCACAACTTGGCCGCGTTGTCTCGATTGTGGACATTGCCCAGCCACAAAACGTCGTTCAGGCCTGGGGCAAGAACGCGAGTTATCACTTCGTTTTCACAAGACAAAACCGCGGCAAGCTTGATGAGTTGAGCGCATTGATAGAACGCGGTCAGCTGCGGCCGCACGTTGGCGCTGTCTATTCGCTTGCCGACATTGCGCTCGCCCATGCCCTTCTGGAGAGGCCCAACAACGGTGTTCAAGGAAAAATCGCGATTGCAGTAGGGCCGTCGTCCCATCTCGTCAGTGCGTAATTTTGACCGTTGAACTCACTTTAAGGGAACGCCATGATTTACGAAATCGCTCTGCTACCCGTGCACAAAGAACACATTGAAACGTTCAGGCGTGCATTTGCCGAGGTCGCTCCTTTGCTCCGCCGCGCAAAGGGTTACCGCGGTCACTTGCTCGCACAAGGGATCGAAACTCCCCAGCTATTCAACCTGATCGTGCGATGGCAATCACTCGAGGATCACACGCCGGGCTTCGAGGCGAGTGAAGACCATCGGATATTCATGATGGGCTTGGAGGAATATTTTTCGGAGGAACCGACGGTCTATCACCTTGAGGGGGGAGCCTTTGCTACAGGCGAATATGATGATCCGAACAGCGCCGCCGGCATGGGGAATGCTGTTGCCTGAGGTGTTTTTAGCTTTGCCGGATCACCGCTCTGCACTGTTCGCGTAAGCCCTGCACAATCTCAAGCCAGCAGCTCGGTGATCCATCGGGCCTGCCGGGCGATCTCTTGCAGCTTCGCCTCGGGCACGGCCTGCCGCGCACGGGCGAAGTGGGTCAGGGTCTGCTGCTTGTGGCGCAGTATGCGCTGCCACTTGAGCAGGAACGCCGGGCTGCGTGCCTGCATCTGCAGCGGGCCGAAGTACAACTCCTCGGCGGTGTACGTCACTGCAGAGGCGCGCTCGGCGACGATGATTTCGTAGTCAAAGCGGTTTTCCCGCAGCAGTTCCTCGCAGAGGATGCGGTAACCGTTGTCCATCAGCCATTGGCGCAACGGCTGCTCGCCGCCGTTGGGTTGCAGGATCAGGCGTTCCTGGCCGCTCAGGTGCGCCTTGCCGCTGTCGAGGATGTCGCGGATCGTCTCGCCGCCCATGCCGCAGATGCTGATCGCCGTGATCCCATCTTCCGGCTCGATGGCCGCCAGGCCATTGGCCAGGCGCACGGTGATTCGCAGGTCTTGACCGCTTTCGCGCACGGTGCGTTCAGCCGAGTGGAACGGCGTCAATGCCACCTCACCGGCCACCGCCGATGCGATGACGCCCCGGCGCATCAACGCCACCGGCAGGTAGCCGTGATCCGAGCCGATATCGGCGAGGCGCGCACCGGCTGGCACATGCGCCGCCACGCGTTCCAGGCGCATGGACAATGTCTGTTCGTTCAACCGCAACCCCTTTTCACCACAAACGACCGGCACTTTGGCCGGATCGGGGCGCCATTCTGTCGAGCAACGCCGTGCATTTCAAATTCCTGCGACCGGGGCCATGGATCGCACGGTGCCTTGGCGCTCGAAGCGAACATGAATCCGAGCACTTTCTGTCATTGCTGAGTCAGTTCGGCGGTGCAATCGGCCAGCAGCGGCTTACCTCAATTTCACAAAACCCTCAAAGCAACCGTTCAATGGCAGAATCTCCCCCACTTGATCGTTTTGGAGAACACCATGCTTCGTGCGTTTGAACGAAGACTCGACCCTTTTCCTCCTGACGAGGTACCACCACCACCCGCCGGTCTGGCTCGTTTCCTGTGGGCCTGTACCCGGGGCGCCCGCGGTTACATCCTTGCGCTTGCGTTGCTCAGTGCCTGTGTATCGATCTACGAAGCCTGGCTGTTTTCCTTCCTCGGTCAGGTCGTGGACCTGCTCTCGACCTGGCAGGCGGGCGGTGAAGCGGCGGCGCAGGAAAGTCGCGTGTTGTGGGGCATGGGCATCGTCATGGTGACCAGTGTCGGGCTGGTGGCGTTGCGCACCATGGTGCAGCACCAGATATTGGCGATTAACTTGCCGTTGCGGCTGCGTTGGGACTTCCATCGCCTGATGCTGCGGCAAAGCCTTTCGTTTTTCTCCGATGAGTTTTCCGGGCGAGTCACTACCAAGGTGATGCAGACGGCGCTAGCGGTGCGCGACGTGCTCTTCACCCTGATCGAGATCGCACCCGGGATCGGGGTGTATTTCATCGCGATCATCGCACTGGCCGGCGGCTTCGCGCTGAAACTGATGCTGCCGTTCGTTGCCTGGGTCGTGTTGTTCGGTCTGGCCATGCTGTACTTCGTACCCCGTCTGGGGAAAGTCGGGCAGGAACAGGCCAATGCGCGGTCGATGATGACCGGGCGTATCTCGGACGCCTATACCAACATCACGACGGTCAAACTGTTCTCCCACTCCAATCGTGAAGCGCACTTTGCGCGTGCCGCGATGGAGGATTTCAAGCAAACCGGCTTTCGCCAGATGCGTCTGGTCAGCCAGTTCGAGATCGTCAATCAGGCATTGGTGGTGGCGTTGATCATGGCAGCCGGTGGTTATGCCCTGTGGCTATGGCACCTGGGTGAGGTTGGCGCGGGTGCCGTGGCGGCAATCACCGCCATGGCGTTGCGGATCAATGGCATGTCGCACTGGATCATGTGGCAAATGACCTCGCTGTTCGAGAGCATCGGCACCGTACAGGACGGCATGGCAACACTGACCCTGGGCGCCAAGGTGCAGGATGCACCGGGCGCGGGCGCGCTGGTGACCTCTGGCGGCGCAGTCACCTTCGATAAGGTGAGCTTCAACTACAATGGCGAACGCCAGGTGCTCGACGGCCTGAGCCTGAGCATTCGCGCGGGCGAAAAAATCGGCCTGGTCGGCCGCTCTGGCGCTGGCAAATCCACGCTGATCAACCTGCTGCTGCGCTTCTACGACGTCGACAGCGGGGAGATTCGCATTGACGGCCAAAACATCGCACACGTGACGCAAGAAAGCCTGCGCGGCTCCATCGGCATGGTCACGCAGGACACCTCCCTGCTGCACCGTTCTATTCGCGACAACATCGCTTATGGCCGTCCCGATGCGACCGAGGCGCAAATTCGCAACGCCGCGGCCAATGCCCAGGCCGATGGGTTCATTAGCCAACTGAGCGACCGGCAAGGCCGTACCGGCTACGACACCCTTGTGGGTGAGCGCGGCATCAAGCTGTCGGGCGGCCAGCGCCAACGCGTCGCGATTGCCCGTGTGATGCTCAAGAACGCCCCGATCCTGCTGCTTGACGAGGCCACCAGCGCGCTGGACTCGGAAGTCGAAGTCGCCATTCAGGAAAGCCTCGATGAAATGATGCAGGGCAAGACCGTGATCGCTATCGCCCATAGGCTGTCCACGATTGCGGCCATGGACCGGCTCATCGTCATGGATGACGGACGCATCATTGAACAGGGCACTCACAGCGAATTGCTTGGGAAGAACGGCGTCTATGCGCGGCTGTGGCAGCACCAAAGCGGCGGATTCCTGGGTGAGGACAAGGGTGTGTTCGAGGCGATGGATCAGGTGTGAGGGGGGAGGGTGAGCGTCCGGGCGAACTGTTGGTTGGCAAGAGCCCGGACTGAATTCATCCCTCCGTTGGAGGTTGTGTCAGCGCAGACGCTCGCGAAGTGAAAGGGCTGGCCATCGCCGTGAGTCGGGGGGCTGTTATGACACCTGTTATTGAATTGATTACATTGCGTATCAACTGAAATACGCATCAGCGGCATTATCACAGGAGATCGCCACCCCTACAGTAGAGAGGACATTTTTCTCAGGGGCCTCCCATGATTCAGAGCATTATGAAAACTGCTTGCCTGACTACGTTTCTTGCCCTGTGTACAACCCTGTCGGTGGTTCAAGCACAACCATTGCCGCTCGGTAAAACCGGTGCTTTGTATAACGAAGACGTGGAGTGGCGTAGCTTTCCAGCGTTTCCGCAAGCAGTAAAACTGGCTGTACTGGTCGGTGATCCTGCCAAGCCAGGTCCCTACGTCGTGCGAGTCAAAGTACCGAATGGCACGAAGTTAATGCCCCATACCCATCCTGAAGACCGTATATACACCGTCATGTCCGGTGTGTTTTACATTGGTTTTGGCTCTGTGTTTGATCCGGACAAGTTGGTCGCTTATGGCCCGGGCAGTGTCGTGGTGCTCCCGGCTAATACGCCGCATTTTCACTGGGCCAGATCGGGGGAATATGTTTCTCAGGTGTACGGAACAGGTCCGCTTGGGCTTGAGTACATTGACCGTCGTGACGATCCTCGTCATGCGTCAAAGTGAAGAAGAAGGGCGGGGCAGGCTTACCCTTTGGCCCGGTGACGCAAGCGCGAGTATGAAATCAGCATGCTGGTCAGCTCCTGCGTGAAAGTGATCTGAACCGCGCGATCAAGGGGCGTTCCCGTTGGACCGGTCGTCGGCCTTCAAAGGCCTGATCGACCTGAAAGCGCCGGCCGTAGCAGTGAGCACTTCCGATGCCATCGCATGCGACGTATAGTCTGACCTTGCAGTCCATCCGTCTTTGGCCACAGAGAACGCTCATGAAATCCACCGAAAAGACAGCCGCCCTCGACCTGAAGCTTTCAGACTTCCTGTGCTTTGCTGTCTATTCCTCTAACCTCGCTTTCGGCAAGGCATACAAGCCAATGCTTGAACGGCTCGGACTTACCTACACGCAATACATCACCCTTGTGGTGCTGTGGGAAGAAGACAACCAGACCGTTGGCAGCCTTGGCGAAAAGCTGTTCCTCGAATCCAACACCCTCACGCCGATCCTGAAGAAACTGGAGGCGATGGGTTATCTGCTGCGCCAGCGCGACCCGGAAGACGAGCGGCAGGTTCGCATCCGCCTCACAAGCGAGGGGCGAAAACTGCGTGAAGGCCTCACGGAAGAAGGCTTCCCGCAAACCGGTCTTGATCCCGACGAATTCGTGCAAATGCAGAAAGCCATTGTGAAATTACGGGACAACCTCATCCGTACTACGAAAGACAGGGAATAAGCCGTTTCGAATGGCTACTTCACTGCGCCTCCCTGCTTGATGTCACCGCAAAAAATATCGACGTTGCCACTCTCCGGAGCCGTTCGCACGACGATGGAATACTCGCTGGAAAGCAGGTCTTGCAGGGCGATCGGTGCACTTCTTGAGAACGACCAGCCGCGTACAGGTTCGCGCTGGGTGTTGACCTTGTCGTTCATTGCAAAGGCCACTGGCCCGGGCTGCTGGCAGGTGCCTTTATGGATGAAGCTATAGAGACGCAAGGGCAAAGTCGCTCCGCTGGGAGCTCCCGTGATGAAGAAGCTGAGTCCGGTCTGTTTTTCCCAGCTTGTCAGCGTGACGTTGCCGATCTGCCCGGTGTTCTGTCGGGTGGCGACCAAGGGGACAGACACGCCATGGTCTGTTGAAGTGGCGCAGCCGAAAAGGCTTACGCTGATCATTAGGGTTGCAAGTGAGCATCTGAAGTTCATTGCCAACTCCTGCGTAAGAACTGCAATGGGTGATTAGCCGGTATAGAGCGAGGTGCTCGGGTTGCCTGTCGGCCCCCCTGCAGCACCGCGCCCCAACCGATGCTTTGCAATCAGGCTTTGCTGGCGGCCAGAAAAGCGCCAAGGCGTTGTCCCATTTGCTCGCCCAAGGCTTGCAAGGCACTGAATGGGCGAACCATCACCTCGAATTCGACGATTTTTCCGTGTTCATTGAAGCGGATCATGTCGATACCCTTTAACTCTTTGCCGTTCACTTTGGCGCTGAACTCCAGGACGACGCTCAAGCCGTCGGCCGTCGACAGTTCCCGGTGATAGGCAAAATCCTCAAATACGTTGACTACCGTGTTGAGAATCATCGATACCACGGCCGCTCCCGGGTAGGGTGTGTGGGCCATCGGTGAGCGGAATATTGCCTGTGGGTCCAACAACTCGGGCAGGGCGCTCAAGTCACCCTTGCGGATCATGTCGTGCCATTGCTTCAGGGAGTGTGCGGCGTTGGGGTGCAGGTTCAGCTCAGACATTTTCAACTCCTGTATTTTTGTTGTTCTGTAGAACGTTTCAGTGTTGCCCATGCAGTGTCGCCCGATGGCTTGCTGCAAGACCCTGATAGTGCCGCCAAGATCGACTGGCGGCTATGCGAATGTACTAAAAGTAGCTCACGAAAAAGCCCGGCGGGTCAGGCCGGGCTTTTTGATAGGTACCGCTGTGAAGCCATTCATTCAGGCGACGCGGTTTTCAATCAGGCGGTCGGAACCACCTTCGGCAACGCGGTTCTCGATGAGACGGTCGGAACCACCTTCGGCGACGCGGTTTTCAATCAGACGGTCGGAGCCACCTTCTGCAACGCGGTTCTCGATCAGACGGTCGGAACCACCTTCGGCGACGCGGTTTTCAATCAGACGGTCGGAACCACCTTCGGCGACGCGGTTCTCGATCAGACGTTCGGAACCACCTTCGGCGACGCGGTTCTCGATCAGACGTTCGGAACCACCTTCGGCGACGCGGTTTTCAATCAGACGATCCGAACCACCTTCAGCAACGCGGTTTTCGATCAGACGATCCGAACCACCCTCAGCCACGCGGCTTTCAATCAGACGATCCGAGCCGCCTTCAGCGACAACCGGGTGAGCAGAGGTAGCGGCGAAAGCGTTAACTGCAAAAACCGAGAAAGCGATGCTGAGAAGGATTTGGCGTTTCATGATGGTGTGCTCCGGGGTGTAGTTGTTTGGTATGGAGGCGATGTTACGCCCCGGAGTTTTTAAGAGAACTTCATTGAGTTAATGGTGACTATTGATGCAGTCAATGGCTGCCCGAGACTACCGTCGGCCTGTCACTGATCGGCGACACACAGCTCCCCGGTCGCGCGTATCAATGCCTGACCATGCAGTTGGTCCTTGATCAGGCCGGCGCGTGCCTCGCCCAGCCAGTTGGGGCAGTTCGGGTCTTTGCGATAGGGCGCGAACTCAGCGTATTGCTGCAACAGCCGGTTTTGCAGCTCATCCAGTTGGGGCCTGATCTGTTTGGCAAGGTCCGGCCGCGGTGTGTCAGGCGCCTTGCCGGCCGCCCGCCAATTGGCGAGCAGTCCGTACTGCACGAGCTTGTTGGCTTCGATCTGTGCGGCGATCAACTCGGCGACCTGTTCCGGGTCCAGTTTGCGTTTAACCGCCATCTTCCTGGCGTTAGCGATCACTTGCGCTTCTCGGGCACTGTCCTGGATGGGTTTGCCGCTGTCCCACTTGGCCAGCGCCACCAAATCACCAATGTTCAGTCGCTCATTCATCGTCACCAGCAGCGGTTGCAAACTCTCGGGCGCTGGGGAGGGCGTGCTCGCCTGTGCGCCGCCAGCGAATAAACCGATCAGGGCGCAGGCCAGCAGTTGCGGGATGCGTGGGGAGTGGGGCATAAGCAAAACCTCGTCAGAACTCAGGACTCACACAATCAGGTGTTGTGTATCACACAGGTGCGCCAAGCATACAACGCCTGGAGCGCCCGCCGCGTGGGGAAAGGACCCAATCGGACCGCAACCCCCTCGGTGATATGCTCTTTCGTGTCTACACTTCGCCCAGAGATCGCCCATGGATCGCTTGTCTACACTGTTGTCGCAGTTCGGCGTGCGCGCCAACCTCTTTTACAACGGCAAGCTTTGCGGCATGGCGTCTTACGACGGTGCTGACACGCGAGGTCATATTCACCTGCTTCAGGCCGGTTCCCTCACGTTGCTGGGGCTCGATCGCAAGGACTTGCTGCTGACTCGGCCCAGTCTGATTTTTCTGCCCCGACCACGCCGGCATCAACTGTTCGCCAATGAACCCGAAGGGGCTCAACTCCTGTGCGCATCAATGGAGTTCGAGGGTGGGGTCGATAACCCGCTGTCGGCTTCGTTACCCGATCTGCTGGTGCTGCCCCTGGATGAGCTACCGATGCTGGCCGACACGTTGAGATGGATGTTTGTTGAGGCGGCGGGCGGACATTGCGGCAGGGAGGCTGCGCTGGATCGCTTGTTCGAATTGCTGATCATCCTGTTGTTTCGGCATCTGCTCGACCACCACCAGTTGCACACCGGAATGATTGCCGGGCTGGCCGATTCACGATTGGCGCGCTCCCTGGTCCAGATTCAAAACGCACCGCATCGTCCCTGGTCGATTGCCGAGCTTGCGAGCGAGTCAAACATGTCGCGCGCGGCCTATGCCGTGCATTTCCGGGCCGTCATCGGGCAGACACCGGCCGATTATCTGTTGAGTTGGCGTATCAGCCTGGCGCAGAAGCGTCTGCGTGAAGGGCGACCGATCACGCTGATCGCCGCCGAGGTCGGTTATGAAAGTCCTTCGGCGCTTGCCCGCGCTTTTCGTCGCAAGACGGGCTACAGCCCTCGGGACTGGATGAAGGATTCGGCAGGAGAGGCTGATGGCGAAATGGCCTGAAAACCTCTAGCGGTTTCAGGCCATTCCTGGAGGACAAATCATCGGTTCAACGCGATTCCAGTGCAGTCAGAGAATGGCCGGCCACGAAAACCGAAGCGGCAAGCAAGCCGATATCCTTCAGGAGAAACTGACCAGGTGCAACCGAAATGGCCGGGAAACCGAGGCCGGGTTCAATCACGCCAGGTGTCGACAACATGAAGCTCAAGGTCGTGAAAAACAATCCGGCAGACAACGCACCCCCGATCAATGAAAGCTTGGGTGACAGCAGACGCCCCGCAATAAGGAGACCGATCGAGACTTCCAGGATACCGAGCAGACTGGAGAACGTATCCACACTGAAAATGTTGTAGACCCAACCGAGGAAAGGGCTGTTGCTTACCAACGGGACCAGGCCCTCGGCTTCATAGTGCGTGAACTTCATGCCGCCGAACCAGAAGTAAATGATGGCCAGAGCAACGTAAGCACCGTAGGTGCCGATCGCCGTGGTTCTAACCCCGAGCGATGCTTTCTGAGTGACGCCGGTCGTTCTGAAGCTCTCATTGTTCAAGGTAGTCATGATTCAGGCTTCCAATAATGTGGGGATTCAAACCCAGCGCGGTTTACGTTGGGAGTGGACACAGTGTTGCCTTTGACTCCACGCTCTTGGCTTCTGAACGTATTGAGAACTGTGCAGATCGTCTTGACTCACTTCAGGTCTTGAAAAGAGGAGGGCGGCTGGACCATCGCGTCCCGACGCCTGCCCATGACACTGGCCAGCCTGTTGCTGTCCCTGGAAATGATCTTCGCGACCTGCCTGGGGCTGCTGTTGTATTTACCAGGGCCCTCGGTGCCGGAGGGGCATCGCACTGATTGTGGTGGGAGCCGTCACAGCGATCATTTGGACAAAGCGACCGCCATGGCGAATTCCCCAACGCTGTATTCACGAGTCATGTCCGTCGCTGACCGGCGCATGGTGTGCCATCAGCTCAGCGACCCAATCGATGAACACGCGCAGTTTGATACTGATATGCCGATTTGGCGGAAATGCCACGTAGATGGGCATCGGATCGAGTTTCCAGTTCTCGAACAGGGGCACTAACTCGCCGCGCGCTTCGAAGGTCTTGGACATGTACTTTGGCAGCCACAGCACGCCCAGTCCGGCAAGGCCGGCCGCGAGGTAGGCATTGCCATCGTCGACTGCCAGCGCGTAGCGACCTTTGATCCGGACACTCTCAACGTCGTTGTGCAGGGCATAGGGCACGGCTTTGCCGGTGCGCGCCCACAGGAAACCGACGATACGGTGATGCGAATCTTCCAGCTCCCGCGGATGCGCAGGCGTACCGACGCGTGCCAGGTAGCTGGGCGCTGCAAAAACACCAAGCTGGAGGTCGCCTACTCGTCGGGCCATTAACGACTGATCCGTCAGCTCGCCGCCGCGCACCACGCAATCGACGTTCTCATCAATCATATCCACGATACGATCGCTGACGCCCATGTCGATCTGGATGTCTGGGTACCGCTCGTAAAACGCAGGCAACGCGGGTACGAGAATCATGCTGGCCAGCGGGCTTGGCACATCCACTCGCAACCGGCCCCTGGGCAGCGTCGAGGCGCCGGACAGGCTGGTCTCGGCGTCGTCCATGTCGGCCAGCAATTGGAGCACTCGCTCGTAATAAACGGCACCGTCGGCGGTGACGTTGACTTTGCGAGTCGTGCGGTTAAGTAATTTGACGCGCAACCGTGCCTCAAGCTGCTGGACCAGTTGTGTCACGGTGGTCTTGCTCATGTGCAGTGTTTCGGCTGCCTTGGTGAAGCTGCCCGCTTCCACCACTCGAGCAAATGCCTGCATTGCATCAAAACGGTCCATTGCTGCCCCGGCTATCGATCAGATTGTTTGGATTTCACAAACAGTGATAGCTACGGTTGCTTGTTTATCGCCCAGGCACAAGTCCTTACAGTCTCGACATCGTTTGTTCCGGGTCTGCGTAGACCCATTGATGGAGGCATCTATGACACAGCGTGATGTTGTTTTTCCACCCGGACGCCAGGCGCTTTATGAGCGCAATCGCTATTCGCCGGCTATCAAGTCCAATGGTTTCTTATTCGTGTCGGGACAAGTCGGCAGTAACGAAGACGGCTCGCCCGAACCCGATCTGGAGGCCCAGGTTCGACTCGCGTTCAACAATTTGAATGCAATCCTGGGCGCTGCCGGTTGCACCTTCGACGATGTGATTGACGTCACCGTCTTCATCGTCGATCCCGAATCAAAGTTCGAGACGATCTGGAAGGTTCTGCCAGAGTTCTGGGGTAACGCGCCGCACCCGACGCTGACCGGCGTCGGCGTCACGTGGCTCTACGGTTACCAGTTCGAGATCAAGGTGATCGCCAAGCTTCCAGAAACCACGGGATGACCTGAGATCTGACGTATCGACAGCTCGCCCGTGGTTGCTTTACTGAAACGCAATTTTCGTCCCGATCCTGACAGTCAAACTTGCTCTTAGGCCCCATTGTGTGTCCGGGGCTGAGCGGCCAATTGCGAGCGGGGCGTCAAGATGGCCAAGGCAACCGCCACGATGAAAAGCGCCGGCACGTCACCTGCCAAGTGCCCCATTTGCCCCGGCTGGGTGAGCGCCTGGACGGTCATGATTCCTCCGTGAACGGCGCTAGACCATACGGTGAACCAGATTAGGCTCAGATTGGCTAATGGGTCGCGTGCGGCCAGGATCAAGAACACCCCAAGTGTGGCGTAGATGCCAACGATCATCATCGGGTAGTCCGAGTGACCGACGTGCCAGGCCCAGCCGGATGGCCAGAACAACATAAGTGGGTAGAGAGCAAGGCACGCGAGGCCAGCCAAAACTAGAACGACGCGCAAATACCTGAGGCGATCGACTACGGTCATGGCGGACTCCTCTTTGGGCCTAACTCTAAGTTGACCTCAAGTGGGGTGATAACACCTTCACGGGCTTGGTCGACTACATTCCTTGCTCTGTCATCTTGCCTGGCTAGACCGGGCATTGTGACTGTCGGGCGACCGCTGAAGGGGGTTATACACCATGGTCGAAAAGCCCATCTGCTCAATCAGTTCCGGCAGTACACCAAGCATAGCTACTCATTAGCTATCGCTTCGTTCACCGGCTGTTTTTGGCCGATGTCTGCCCGTCGCGAAGGGCAGACATCGGCCAATAGCTGACCTTCAAGGTATCTACAAAATCAGTAGCGATTCAGATCAGACGGTGACAGACGCCATCGCTTGCCTCACTCCCGATGACAGCCGGGTGTCACTACGACGGAGGACCCACGATTCGACAGAAAATTTTCGCCTCAATGATTCTTTCTATTCCTGTGGCAATACGCCAGCGGACATGCTACCAAGTAGACTTCGCCGGGACATTCGGATAAACGCTATCTCGCAGCATTTTTACGCATCGTCGCAAGCGTCAACAAAAGGTCTAATTCGCGGCATGGAAAATAGCAATATAGATGGGTGATTTGGCTGCGCTTCCTCAACTATCAAGGATTGAAGTATGGAAACAGAAATTGCTTCCGAAAACAGCGGCGAAATCACAGTCACCTGTGAAAGCGATTCACTTCATCTTACGCTAGACTTATTGTTGTCAGAGATACAAAATAACAAAGCACTACTTAAAGATAATGTTTTTCGAAAAAAACTAAACATCCTATTCAAAGAATCAAACTCCAAAAAGCTGATAACCTTAGATAGTAAAGATCCCCTTGAGCTATTAGCATTCCCAATTGACATCGACGCAGTATTACAACACTTAAACCAAGATATGCGCGATGACTGGTTCGTTGACGTAATACAGCACCAAGACTTATTTTCTAATAAGCTACAACTGCACGACACGTTAAAATCTCTCTTGCTTGAAGAAAATGGACGTTACTTAGGCTGTGAAAGACAGGCGTACGACATCCCAAAAAAAGGTCTAGGAATTCGTTATTCATTAGAAACGGACTTCTATGATCGCTTCATATATCAAGCTATTTGCTCTTATTTGATGCCATTTTATGATCCGCTATTATCTCATCGGGTGTTAGGTCATCGATTTAACAAAAAGCGATCGTCCGAGAAATACATATTCAAAAGCCGAATCGACTTATGGAAAACCTTCGAAGGCGTAACGAAAACAGCACTTTCTAATGACCAATCACTGCTAGTCACCGATCTAATTAACTATTTCGAAAATATTTCCCTATCGGCCATAAGTACATCGTTTGAAACAATGCTTGAGCAAGTGCGCGCATCAGGACCTGAGAAGACTTTAATTCGAAATGCGATACATACTCTATGTACGCTCCTGGCAAGATGGGGATACAATGAGAAACATGGCCTCCCTCAAAATAGAGATGCCTCTTCCTTCATTGCCAACGTAGTACTCAACTCAGTTGACCAGAATATGGTGGCTTTGGGATACGACTACTATCGGTATGTGGACGATATCAGGATCATTTGCTCTTCACCGCGAACAGCCAAAAAAGCGCTTACAGACTTAATAAATCAGCTCCGAAAACTCGGAATGAATATTAACTCAGGAAAAACCGCGATCCTTACAAAAGATACTCCAGACTCCGAAATCGCCGAAAATTTCCCGACTACCGACGATAGAACACTTACAATCGACAGCATGTGGCGCTCCAGAAGTAGGAGGGTTATAGCTCGATCAGCAAAGTACATATATCAGTTACTTAAAGACTGCATAGACAACAAACAAACTCAGTCGCGACAGTTTCGATTTGCAGTGAACCGTTTAATTCAACTAAGCGAAGCGAAGATCTTTGATATCCATACAGAGATTTCAGACGATCTTAAACTGTTAATAATAGAAACTTTAGAAGATCACGCTGCCTCTACAGACCAATACTGCCGCCTTCTTTCAGCCCTAAACTTAACAGAAGATGACCACGGAAAAATCACTCAATATTTGATGGATGATGAGAAATCCATTCATTCCTGGCAAAATTTTCATCTTTGGTTGTTGCTTGCAAAGAACCGCTACAAAAGTGAAAGAATTCTTAAGTACGCATCCGCCAAAATACAGACGGACGTTCTTCAAGCAGAGGCATCCGCGATCTTCATATACCTCCGCTGCGTTGATGAAAGTGCTGCATTAATTCCAGTCATACCGCAATTCAAAAGTACATGGCCTTTTTACCACCAAAGAAATTTTTTACTTGCCACTAGCGAATTTGGCAGGGAAGACTTACGGCCTTTAATATCAGAGTTAAAAACAAAGATAAAAGGTACTGCCACGCGAGCAAGATCTCATTTCAAAGACGGACGGCCTCTTACAGAACGCGAATCAAGAAGCCCAATGGAACTATACGAAGAGATAAGCCCATATGACTAAAAAGGCTCTCATTTTCATTAGGGATTACACGGATCAAGGAAAAGATAGATTTTTTCTTTGGTCTGAAAAAGTTCTGAAAGAGGCATCTGCTGAAGATATCTCCTCTCAAACAGAAGAGCTGGTTTGCCATGATTACTGGCTTATAGCCCCAATACTTTTCAGACTAACTGGGAGGCTTCCAAAACTAATTACAGACGTCGAAGAGCTAAGGATTTCCATCTCTGGGAAGAGATCCGAGAGAGAGAAAAAAGAAAAGATAGACATCACCAATTCGCTTCAAAGCCTTATACCCAAAGAGACCATACAAAAATATCTCGCGATATTTAACAGAAAAGAAGAAATCTGCGAAGAAACTCTTTCCGTGTTTGCCGATGCTCTCGTATCGTATTATAACCAAGTTGAAGCTGAAGCAAAACACGAGCAGGAATGGGACAGACTAGTCCAAGTTGAACAGCCTGTCGCGCGCTACCTGATAGGTTCTGCTGCGGCTGGAATAAATATAAGCACGGAAGTGCTCAGAGGCCACAAGGATAAAATAGAATTCGATTTTTACATGGCCCTAAAGCACTTTTCGTCCAAATACAGTGTTCCTCTAGAGGTCCCGTCGGATGAAGATGTCGTGGAATATTTAGAGCCTCGCGGCTTTGATTTTTCTGGCGTAAATGTAGATTACGTACTCAATTTCGTCCCAATGCAGGACGAATATGCTGACGACTTACTAAAACTAAGAAAAATTCATAAATCTAGGATGGTATTGGCGGCAATACCGCTCAGCCAGAAAAAAATATTCCCAATAGTAGACTCATTCGGTTCGATTACCTCGCGCATCTACTTCAAAGACCCATCATTGCAAAATCTTGCTAAGCAACACCGAGACATACTGATCCCAGATGAAGGAAAACTCTTCTCCTACGTCGATTACGATCAGTATGAGGCCGGAATAATGGCCGCGCTATCCGGCGATTCATTACTTACGAAACTTTATGCGGAAGGTGATCTCTATGAAATAGCGGCGGAATCTATTTTTCGGGATGCAACAAAGCGAAAAGAGGCGAAGCGACTATTCCTATCTTACGCGTATGGAATGAGGCATCGTGACTTAATTGATGCGGCGTACGGGTACGGCGCAGACAGACAACATGCAAAAGTTTTTTTTAGACAATTCTCTGAATTTGAGGATTGGAAATCCAGAGTTTATACTCAGTTTGAAACAGACGGCAAAATTGGAACCGCTCTTGGCAACCACATTAAGCGAGAGCGAACGGGAACTCTAAGTGAAAAGGAGAAGAGATCTTCAATCAGTCAGCAAGTCCAAGGTACCGCATCACTTATTTTTAAAAAGGCTTTAATTACGATGAGTGGCGATCCACGAGTCGAGCTAAAAGTGCCGATGCATGACGCCGTGCTTTTCCAGCACCAGGCAGGTTTTGACCCGCAAGTCGTAGTCAAAATTTTTGCAGAGGCTATGTCCAACCACTTTGAACACAAGGTGACAGGGAAAGCATCGTTGGCGCCGTTTGGTCCTCCTCCAGAAGCAGTCCAGATTGCCTAACGAATGAAAATAACTAAGCCTATGCTAGCCCCGAGTTTTTTGTGGCGCCAACAATCGACCGTTTCTGGTTACTAGCGGTGTCAATCTCCCGTGTTTCGTAGACAATTCTGTTAGTCCGCTTATGGCCGTTGTCTGCCGGTCACGACCGGCTTCTCCTAGCCGGTTTCGGCCTGTTGTAAGGGGCTGCAATCGACCCATAGTAGCCATACGTGGATGACAGCTTCCGGCCCATAACAACCTGTACGACAGCTCTGCCAGACCTGACTCCATTGTTGTAAAGTACACAATCGACGGTGAAGCGAAAACTAAGCTTTCTAAACCAGAAGGGTGGTTAATTAAATGAAGGAACAGTTGGAGATTTTAAATTCCTTGGCCGCCATCATTTATGAAGAGGCGCCGAACGCTTGTGAAGAAATTGTTTATAAAGCTGAGCTGGATTTAGATGAGGGTTGGGTTGAGTCCAGTTTTTCATACTCTAAAAATGGAGTTCGGCATTCGGATTTTTTATCCGATTCGTGTGAGGTGGGTGTGTCGGCGTTGGTTTCGAAGTTGAACGAGCACATGTTTCAGCATACGGGCGGTAGATGGCGTTGCTTTGTTATGAAATTTGACCGCGATTTTGAGGTTTCTACCGATTTTGAGTACTGAACAGGGGTAAATGGGGACAGATCACGTTTTCTGTGCCCCAATTTCATCAAGTAAAGAAGCTAACCGTTGTGCTTTTTAGTCCCTGCGCTTTGCTTCACTCCTACATTGCCTCGTTTGTGAGCGCACTCAGTATCGATTAGCTAAAGATGCATTTCTAATGTGTTCTACTTTACAAGTCAGCAGCCTCATATCAGGGCTTCGACAGGCAGCAATTGGCCGATTGTTGCCTGTCGCGAAGTGCAGCAACCGACCCGATATAGCCGGTCACGTGTCTACGAAATCAAGGGCGATTCAAAAAGCCTTGCTCTAGAATGGCCCCAGATGAGCGTGGAACGCTTGTCTAGTATTCACTCAAAGGATGAACACGATGGGCCGCACCGACCATATCTGCCTGATGGCTATCTATAACGATTGGATGAACGCAAAGGTTTATGAGGCGGCCAGAAGTCTGACAGATGAAGAGCTGTCAGTGGATAGGAAAGCATTCTTTGGTTCTATTCTCGGGACGTTGAATCACCTGGTGGCCGGGGACACTATCTGGCTAAAGCGATTTGCCAGGCACCCGGCGAATTACTTGGCTCTGGAGCCGATTCGACAGCTCCCGGCCCCTAAAAGCCTCGACCAGTTACTGCTCTCAAATATTCGAGAACTTTCGGCACATCGCGTTTGGCTCGATCAGGTGATTGTCGAGTGGTCTCGCTCGATTACAGAGGCGGATTTAGATTACACCCTCAATTACACAAGCATGAAAGGAACCCCCGCTGACAGGAGCTTTTATGGCTTGGTCATGCATTTCTTCAACCACCAGACTCATCACCGAGGCCAAGTTACTACTTTGCTGTCACAAGCGGGTGTCGACGTAGGCGATACTGATCTGGTCCTCCTCATTCCTTCCGAGTCGCGCACATAATCTAAAAACCAGCGCTAGACCGGGATTTTCATGTCATACCGGGCTGGTAAACCAGCGTGGCCATCTGCAACACTCCTTCGGCTTACACAGAATTTAGATGTGTTGCATCGACCGGTTGAATCCACAGCCGATTGCAGTCTGTCGGCAAGAGCAACTTCTGCCCCGAAACATCCATCAGCTTTTACCGCCGAGCCTGCCGAGCCTCCGACCGAACCACCATCCAGATACCGACCCCGGACACTGCCATGCCTGACACCATTTGCCATGACAACGGTTCGTTGAACATGGCCCAGGCCCAAAGCATCGTGACGGGCGGGCTCAGGTACAAGACGCTGGCCACTCGTGTGGCTGTCGCCCGGCGCAGGCAGACCCAATAAAGCCCGTAGCCGCCTAACGTAGACAATCCCACCGTCCACAGTACGCTTAGCGCAAACCCCATGCCGGGTATCGGCGCCAGGCTACCTTGCGTGCCCTCGATCAGGGCGAATGCAAAACTCGACACGCAACATTGCAGCCACAGGTTGGGCAGCAGGTCCAGCGATTCAGAGGCGTGCAGATGCTTCTGCCAGAGTGTCGCGATGGCGAGCGAAAGCGTACCGAGCACCGGCAGGCCATACGCCCAGAGGGGCGCGCTACCCCAAGCCAACGCGCCAAGCGTCACCACCACAACCCCAACCAGGCCGATGACCAGCCCTGTCCAGACTTGCCAGGCCAGTTTTTGCCCCAGCACGCCAGCGGCCAGCAATGCGACCGCCATCGGCAGCAGGTTGGCGAACACCGCGGCAAGGCCCGCCGGTACGCCCAGGGCTATGCCTTGTATGACGCCGGCCAGATAGCCGGCCATGGCCAGAAGACCGATGCCGGCGTTTTTCAGCAACACGGCAGGGGAGGTTTGCCGCAATTGCCTGGCGACGAAAGGAAACAGGATCAGCGTGACCACGACGCAGCGCCAAAACACCACCAACAAGGGGGGCGCATAGTCCATCGAGAATCGCGCGCCGACGAATCCGGAACTCCAGGTCAGAATCAAAGCCGCCTCGAGCAGCGGCAGCGGCATCTTCTGGCGCCAGTGGGGGATGACTTGCTGCTGACAGGAGATCGGTGTGGGCTGGTTCATTGCCACAGGCTACGAAATCGGCCTAATCTAATAAATCAAAATAAAGTGCAGCAGTCATTCACGAAGATTAAATCATGACGGCGATACTCGATATCGAGCTGGTACGTACATTTCATGCGGTGGCGCGGATTGGCAAATTCAGTGCGGCGGCCGAGCAGCTGCATAAAAGCCCGGCGGCGGTGAGCGTGCATATCCAGCGGCTTGAGGCAGTCGCCGGGGGGCGCTTGCTGAATCGCGATAATCAGTCCGTCTCCCTGACCGCACTGGGCAAGCGTTTGCTTTTGTCGACGACAGAACTGCTGAGCACCCATGACCGGGTGCTGGCCGACCTGCATGGAAGCCACCTGGCAGGACGCATCACCCTGGGGGTCCCCGACGAATACGCCGCCCATGTCATCCGCGACATCCTGCCGACATTCGCCGCTGCCTGGCCCAACGTGGTGCTGGAGTTGAAGACAGCCCCCAGTGATTCGCTGCGTGACCAGGTCCAGCGTGGAAAGCTTCAGGCCGCGGTGATTGCCCAAGCCAGGGGGCAGCTGACCATGCAGGCGCAATTTCTCGTCGCCACCACGCCGATCTGGGTGGGGCCGGCAAACAAGTCGCTGGCCTCGATGGATCCGCTGCCATTGGCCGTGCATGCGGCGCAATGCCCTTATCGGCAAGCCATGGTGGCATCACTCAAACAAAGCGGCCGCCGGTGGCGCGTGGTGCTGGACAGTCCGTCCAACCAGGCCGTCAGCGCCTGCGTGGAGGCCGGGTTGGCGATCAGTCTGATAGACCGCGCCCGGGTGACGGAAAGTATGCAGATTCTCGACGGTTTGCCCGTCATACCGGAGCATGAGGTCGTGTTTATCCGATCGCCGTCTTCAGATGGGGATGAAGCGGTGGATTTGCTCTCCCAAGCCATGCAGCAGCATTTTCGGCTCTAGTCCGCGAGCAAGGGAAACTGTCAGGCTCGACCGTCCCATGCTGAATGGCATTGCGAGCAAAGCTGCACTACCGTGTAGGTGTAAGCCTTCGTGCCGCAGTCCTATTCTGGTTGAGAGGTGGGTTTCATGAACAACATCATCTACATCGTCGGGTTAGTGGTGGTCGTCGTGGTTATCCTGTCGTTCCTCGGCTTTGCATAGGTTTCAATGCCTGCACTCCGCCAACACCACTTGGCAAGTAGTCGGCGTGCCACCGGATCGGCCGGCATAGCGGATGCAATTATCCATGGATTTTTTACGCGCCATGCTCAAGGTGGAGCCCCAAGCCAGTCCACCCTCGCCAGCGGTGGGAAGCGCTTTTGCATAGCAGGCTGAGCCCACGCTTGAAGTTGCATAGCGAGCGGTGGACGCTTTGCCGGAACATCCCGCGATCAGCGCCAGGTTGATGGCGAGCAGGGAGGGTATGACCCATGACGAGCATTGGCGCGCTGTTCTATTGGCCATCCCATTTCCCCTGTATCAAGAGGCGAGCCGTGTGGGGTTGTGCTTCATTGAGATTAGACGGTGTTGGACCTGACCCTCTATTGATTTCAACACTAACGAGCTTCAGCGCAGGTCGCCTCTACATTCTGACAAAGCTCACCGACGCCCCGTCGTTGCTTGAGGTCGGCCTCACGCCAGACGCCGCTGAGCGGGCCGCCCGGCAACCCCTCATTGGCGCGCGCCAGCGGGAACAGCACCGGTACAAACCCGGCATCACGCACTAACCGGACGCCGATATCCCGGGCCTGGGCATCGTCGGCGAAAACAGGAATCGCCTTGTTTTTGCCGGAAAGGCCTTTCATTGAGGCGAAGCCAATGGCGTTGAACGCCCGCACCAGGTGCACGCCGGGCAGATACTGCTGATCCGCCAGGGCCACGCCCATGTCCAGCGCCTTGCGCCCGACATCTGCGTCACGGCCGCCAAATGGATTACTGGTGCTGAATATCACTTTGCCGTCCAGTTTGCCCTTCAACTGTTCGGACAGCGCCGGCATGGCGCCATAGGGAACACTCAACACGATCACATCGCCCCAGGCCGCGGCCTCGGTGACCGAGCCGGCCCGCGCGTTGGGGCCGGCCTCCTTGACCAGGTCCGCCAGCGCCTCGGGGTGGCGTGATGAAAACATCACCGAGTGCCCGGCCTTTACCCAGAGCGTGCCAAGCGTACCGCCGACCTTGCCGGCGCCGATCACGCCGATCTTGAGGGTGTCTGCCATCGCCTGGCTGGTGTACAGAACCAGGCCGGCGAGCATCAGAGAGAAGATTCTGGACATGCACTGGGCTCCTCGGTTGGACAGCGGTCTTGGAATCACCGTAGTTGAGCTTGCGTATAAACGAAAGCTGCCGAGGGAGGCGGCGGACGAGCAGGGGTATTTGATGAGCGGCGTGAGGCGTGTTCAGCAAGGGAAGCTATTGTCTATGTGTTCGCCTCGCCAGTTGCCGTCCAACCAGCTCGTCCCTGAGGCGGCTGGCGAGGTGGACCCTCTTGGCCGATTGCTGCCTTTTGATTTCGCTTGTACTGGACTGGACAGCTGCCATGCCGACTCTCGCCAACTGCGAAGATGGTCTATTCACCCTCCAGGGTTGCGGCCACCCGCGCCACTTTCCACGACCCGCCTAGCTGGTCAGTGTAATGGCGACGTCCAAGGCAGAGATGGGCACATAAATCAGGGTGATCGTCGAATACGCTTTGCGCGATTTGGCCTTGAATGCGCAGACCGGGAGAATAATCATGACGACATCCAGCGCACCCCAAAGCGCCATCGGCGATACCTGAAAGAAGAGGACGTTCACGATGAGGCCGAGCACGAGGTAGGTCGAAAACGATAGAAGGGCGTAGCGCCCATCCTGTTCGAAGTAAACGCGAAGCCCGCTTTGCTCGTCCTCACTTCGACTGGGCAGCAGTAACGCGGCAGAGACAAAAAGCGAGAGCGCCAGGAGCACCAGCAATAAAAACTCGGCAAACGAAAAGGTCGCTTTGATCGTCGGCAACGCGTTGACCGCCCACCAAAAATCCAGCTGGGACGTGAAAAGCATGACCGCCCAGACCAGCGCCACCCAATCAGGCGCGGCGACGCGGCGGATGCGGAACACCGTCAACGCACCCATCAGCAGGCGAGTGACGGAGAGCCCCAATATCATCGCGAGTACCGTGGCCACGATGGGGAAGTTGCTCATGACACCTCCTTGTAAATTACGCGACCCACACGCAGGATCGATTCCGCTTTCGGTTAGGTCCTACCGACTGTGCGCCGCCGCCGCCAATTGATCGGTATCCACGCGGACAAAAACGGAATCGCCAACCGCCGTGAGTACGTCCCCGGCATAGACCTCGCAGATGACACGGGTTTTGCGTCCGACATCGCCTTCCACTCTGGCACGCAGGGTCAATGGCACACCCATCGGTGTCGGTTTGATGAACTTGATGCCAAGGTTGCCGGTGACGCAATTGATCCGGGGCAGGCTGGCGACTTCGCGGTTTTCCCCACGGTAGTGATAAGCCATCGCCGTCCAGTTGGAATGACAGTCCACCAGCATCGCGATCAACCCGCCGTACACCAACTCCGGCCAGCCGCAATACATGGGATCAGGCACGTGCTCGGCCATGACATGCACGCCGTCCGCATGCCAGAAGCTCTTGATGTGCAGCCCGTGCGGATTGCTGCTGCCGCAGCCGTAACAGACGCCGTCAGGCGCGGCGGTGTCTTGCAGAGAGTTGTCGAGACTGGACATGACAGGCGCTTCCTCATACGAATGAACTCAACCGTCGGATTCTAACGCTGGTATCGGGGTGCGGTCACTTTGGTCATCCGTTAGCGCGCCCTGACAACTGCGGTGCTGTTGCGCAACGTCAACTTGAACGGCAACACCACATGCCGCTGTTCGATCGGTTTCTTCTCGATCAGCGCGATCAACATCTCGACGGCTTTCTGACCGAATGTTTCGGCGGGTTGCGAGATGGTCGTCAGCGGCGGGTCGCAGTACGCCGCGAAGGGGATGTCGTCGAAGCCCACCAATGAAATGTCCTCAGGAACGCGCAGGCCTTGTTGCTTGATGCGTTTCAACGCGCCGATGGCCATTTCATCGTTTTCGCAAAACAACGCCGTGGGACGGTCGGGCAATTCCAGCATCGCGGCGGCGCCGTCATGTCCGGCCTTCAGACTGAAATCGCCATGGCAGATTAGCGCGGCATCCGACGTGATACCGGCCTGTTGCAAGGCGTCCTGATAACCGGCCACGCGATCGCGGGTCAGCGGGCTGCTTTTCGGGCCTTTGATCAGGCCGATCCGGCGGTGGCCCAGTTCGATCAAATGTTCGGTCATGGCCTTGGCAGCCGCGCGGTTGTCGAGGCTGATGGTGGGATGACGGCCGCCCTGTATCACCTCGCAGGCATTGACGATCGGCGGTAAATCGGCGCTGGGGAAGGGCGCTTCAAAAGGGTCATAGGCGCGTAACTGGATCACGCCATCGGCCTGATGGGCGTAGACCAATTCGGCAAACTCCCGTTCCACTTCCTCGCGGCCCTGGGTGTCGCACAGCAACAGCCGATACCCGGCGAGCTGGGCGGCTTGCTGCGCGCCGCTGATCACCTTGGCGAAAAACGTGTTGGCGATGGTCGGCACCAGAATCACCAGGTTGCCGGTTCTGCGCGAGCGAAATTGCACCGCCATCTGGTTCGGTCGATAACCGGCTTTTTCCACCGCGGCGTTGACCTTGTCGCGCGTGTCGGGGAGCACGCGTTCAGGCGACTTCAGCGTCCTGGAGACCGTGGCGACGGAGACGCCGGCCAGCCTGGCTACTTCGCGGATATTGGACAAGACCACCTCGTTATCGAACTGTGCAGGGGCGAGCTTAACGCAGGTAAGCCCACCCCTGAAATTTTCCTGGAGATTCATCCGGGGTTTGACACCTCGTCAAACAGGGCCTAGATTTCCGTCACGATGTAACCGGTTACATCGGCTTTCGGATGCATTCCTGTAAAGCCGCCGGAAACCGCCTCAAACAGAGAAACGATGCGATGAGTGTTGCCGTGAAAAAAATAAGAATGGGCTTTGTCGGTGGTGGGGAGGGCGCCTTCATCGGTCAGGCCCACCGTCAGGCCGCCGGGCTCGATGGCCGTTTTGAGTTGGTGTGTGGCGCGTTCAGTCGCGACGCCCGCAACAATCAGGACACCGGCGCCGCGCTGGGATTGTGCGCTTCGCGTTGCTACAGCGACTGGCGGCGGATGCTGGAAGCCGAGCGCGCGCTGCCGGTCGATCAGCGCATGGAGCTGCTGATCATTGTCACCCCCAATCACCTGCACGCGCCGATTGCCAGCCAGGCGCTGAGTGCGGGATTTCATGTGTTCAGTGAGAAACCGGCGGCGTTGAATCTGGCCGAGTTGCTGCCGCTCAAGGCTGTGCTTGAACGCAGCGATCGCCTCTATGGCCTGGCCCACACGTACCTGGGCTATCCGATGGTCTGGCAGGCGCGGCAGATGGTTCGCGACGGGGTGATCGGCTCCGTGCGCAAGGTGATTGTCGAGTACCCCCAAGGCTGGCTGAGCGAGGATGTGGCGGGGCAGGGCAACAAGCAGGCCGGCTGGCGCGACCTGCCTGAGCAGTCCGGGTTGGGCGGCTGCATCGGCGATATCGGCACCCATGCCTTTTCATTGGCCGAATTCGTGGCGGACCAGCCCATCCAGCACCTGTGCGCGATGTTGAATACCCACGTTGCCAGCCGGCAACTGGACGACGATGCCGCGATGCTGTTCAAGATGGCTGACGGCGCGAGTGGTGTGTTGATTGCCAGCCAGGTCTGCGCGGGTGAAGAGAACCCGTTGAAAATCCGCGTCTACGGCGACAAGGGCGGCCTGGAATGGCGCCAGGAAGAGCCGTCGAGCCTGATCCATCGTTCCCTTGACCAACCAATGCGCGTGCTGCGTTCCGGTGTCGGCCAACCCTGGTTGTGCGACGCCGCGACCCGGCGCATGCGTCTGCCGGCCGGACATCCCGAAGGCTATCTGGAAGCCATGGCCAACCTCTACGGCGATTTCGCCACGGCGATTCGCAGCAACGTCGACGGCAACGTGGCCCCCGGCGTGCCGGGCATCGACGTCGGGCTGCGCGGCATGGCCTTCATCGAAACCGTGATTGCCAGTCATCGTGGCGATACGAAATGGACCGAACTGGTCTGCCCTCAATGAACCCGGAGCACTCGCCCGTGAACCCTACTTCTCAAGCAGGCCTGCGCGGCCCGGGGATCTTCCTCGCGCAGTTCATGTCCGCCGAAGCGCCCTTCGACACCCTGGCCAATATTGCCCAGTGGGCGGCGTCGCAAGGCTACAAGGCCATTCAGTTGCCGACTTTGGGCACGCAATACATCGACCTGGCGCGCGCCGCTGAAAGCCAGGAATACTGCGACGAATTGAAGGCAGTCTGCGCTAAAGCGGGCGTCGAGATCAGCGAGTTGTCGACGCACCTGCAAGGCCAACTGGTGGCGGTGCATCCGGCGTTCGACGCCCTGTTCGACGACTTTGCCCCGGCGCATCTACGCGGCCAGCCGCAAGCACGCACCGAATGGGCCATCGAGCAGTTGAAGCTCGCAGCCCGGGCCAGTCAGCGCTTGGGACTGAAGGCCCACGCAACCTTTTCCGGTGCGCTGCTGTGGCCGTATGTCTACCCCTGGCCGCAACGCCCAAGCGGATTGGTCGAACAGGGTTTTGCCGAACTGGCCAAACGCTGGTTGCCGATTCTTGATTGCTTCGAGGAGGCCGGTGTCGACCTGTGCTACGAAATCCACCCCGGTGAAGACCTGCACGACGGCGCCTCGTTCGAGCGTTTTCTGGAGGCGGTGGATCACCATCCACGCGCCGCGATTTTGTATGACCCCAGCCATCTGCTGCTCCAGCAAATGGACTACCTGGGCTTCATCGATCGCTACCACGCGCGCATCCGCATGTTCCACGTCAAAGACGCCGAGTTCCGGCCCGATGCGCGTTCGGGCGTCTACGGCGGTTACCAGGGCTGGGTTGAGCGGCCGGGGCGTTTCCGTTCCCTGGGCGATGGCCAGATCGACTTCAAATCGATCTTCAGCAAACTGACCCAATACGACTTCAGCGGTTGGGCCGTGCTTGAGTGGGAGTGTTGCCTCAAGGACTCCGCCCAGGGTGCCGCAGAAGGGGCGGCGTTCATCGAGCGGCACATGATCAGCAAGACGCAGAAGGCCTTCGACGATTTCGCCAGCGTGCAGTCGGACGAAGGTTTCAATCGACGATTGCTGGGGTTGCCCGAGGCCTGATCAAAAAGTTATTCGCTTCTCTCTCCAACAAGAAAAACAATAAGACGGTGACTGTTATGTCCACGATGACCGCGCGCCTGAGCGCCATGATGTTCCTGCAATTCTTTATCTGGGGCGGATGGTTCGTCACCCTCGGTACGTTCCTCGCCAGTAACCTGGGCGCCAGCGGCGGGCAGATCGGCATGGCGTTCTCCACCCAGTCCTGGGGCGCGATCATCGCGCCCTTTGTGATCGGCTTGATCGCCGACCGCTTCTTCAATGCCGAACGCATCCTTGCGGTGCTGCACCTGGTGGGCGCCGTGTTGCTGTATCAGCTGTATCGAGTGCCGGACTTCAGTACGTTTTACCCTTACGTGCTGGCGTACATGATGATCTACATGCCGACCCTGGCACTGGTGAATTCAGTGGCGTTCCGGCAAATGAGCGACCCGGCCCTCGAGTTCTCCCGCATCCGCGTGTGGGGCACCATCGGCTGGATCGTGGCCGGCGTGGTCATCAGCTTTGTGTTTGCCTGGGACTCCCAGGCCCTGATTTCGTCAGGCGGGCTGCGCAACACCTTTCTGATGTCGGCGATTGCGTCTCTGGTGCTCGGCCTCTACAGCTTCACCTTGCCGCGCACCGCGCCACTGAAACCTGAGGTGGGCCGCAGCGGCCTCAAGCAAATGCTCGGGCTGGATGCGTTGAGTTTGCTGAAGGACCGCAGTTACCTGGTGTTCTTCATCGCCTCCATTCTGATCTGCATTCCGTTGGCGTTTTATTACCAGAATGCCAATCCGTTTCTGGCGGAAATCGGCGTAACCAACCCAACGGCGAAAATGGCCATCGGGCAGGTTTCCGAAGTGCTGTTCATGCTGCTTCTGCCGCTGTTCATTCACCGCTTCGGGATCAAGATTGCGCTTTTGGTGGGGATGTTGGCGTGGGCCTTGCGCTACTTGCTGTTCGCCTACGGTAACAATGGCGACCTGGCGTTCATGTTGTTTACCGGCATCGCCTTGCACGGTATCTGCTACGACTTCTTCTTCGTGTCCGGCCAGATCTACACCGACGCCAAAGCACCGGAGCGTTTCAGAAGCTCGGCCCAAGGGCTCATTACTTTGGCGACCTATGGCCTGGGCATGCTGATCGGCTTCTGGGTTGCAGGGCAGGTGACCGACCACTATGCGCTGACGGGCAGCCATGACTGGAAGAGCATCTGGTTGTTTCCGGCGGGGTTCGCCCTGGCGATCTTTTTCTGCTTTGCGCTGGCGTTCAAGGGGCGGCAGGCAGCGGTTGTTCAATCGACCGTCTGAACAACGCCTTGCCCGCTTTCGGCCACCAACAGCAATGACTGCGGCACCGGACTTTGCGGGTGCTGCGGCTCTTGCAGGACGGCCAGCCGAAAGCCGGCCATGTCCAGCGCATTCAGCCAGCTGGACAAGGTGCGGAAGTACCACGGCATGGGCTGCCACTGGCCCTTGAACCCGGCAAAGGTTTCTTCCCGCCAGCCATCCTGATAGTCGCCTGCCGCGACAGCCCACGGGTGCAGTGTCTGGATCACCAGTGCACCACCAGGACGGAGCAGGGCGTTCATGGCGGCGAGCAGCGGAATGATGTCCTGGTGCAACAGGGCGAAGTTGGCGCAGATCAGGTCGTAGTCGCGGCCGATGTCCACCTTGGCCTCCACCAATTCTTCATAGCTCGCCACATGCACCTGCGATGACCCCGACGCCCGCGCCGCTTCGACCAGCGTCGCATCGCCATCCACACCGACGGCCGTGATGCCCCGTTGAGCCAGCGCGCGCAGTAACCAGCCCTCGCCGCATCCGAGGTCGAGCACGCGCTCGGGCTGGCGGCCCAGCACAGCCAGCAGGATGGCCTGGTCGGTCACCGTGAGGCGGCTTTCGATGGCGCCGCTGCGGATGGCTGTGATCCAGGCGTGGGCGTTGTGGTGCCAGCTGTCGAGGAGGGTGGATTCGGAGGCGGGCATGTTGGCGTCTGGCGTGGTGGGTTGGTTAGAAGGATAGGACACGTATCAAGGAAGCGGGCTGGGTCACCCCAGCCCGCCAGGCAGGATCAGCTTTGGCAGAATCGAATGCGATTGCCGAAGGGGTCATGGACTTCCAACACTTGCCCCCAACCTTGCTGAACGATATCTGGCCGTCCGTATCCGTAGCGTTTGCCCTGTAATTCGTCGCGCAACAGTTCGATATTGTGCATAGGGACAAATGTCGTCGATCCCGGGCTCGCATCGCCATGATGTTCGGAAAGATGGAGCTGCAGACCGTTTCGGCTGATGCCCAGGTACAGCGGCAGATCTGCTTCGAAGCGGTGCTCGAATTCGACGCTGAAGCCTAGAAAATCAAGGTAGAACTCGCGCGCCTTGGTTTCGTCAAACATCCGCAGTATCGGGATGGCTCTGTCGAAGGTAATGGCGGGTTGATCAGGTTCCTGGGGAAGCGTCGCAGACGCTGTGTTCCAGTCCTTGTAACCCAGTTGATGCGCGACCAGCTCAAGCGCGGTTGAGTGAGACGTCGCTTGATTGCGCCCCTCAAGCGAGGCACGCAGCCTCTTGGCCATCTGCTTGGCTTGTTCGATTGAAAACATCGTTCCTCCTGTAGCCAAGGCATTCTGGTGCTCGCGTTGCCAAACCTCGGCTCTCAAGAGATACGACAGGATTTGGGGGAGAAGCAATGCTTTCACCTTTCCCTTCGGGAGCGAGCGGCGGGCAGCATCGGCCCGGGACTGATGATACACAGCGGTCAATGAGTGCGGAAGTCAGGCGCAGGTGAACGAGAGAATGGGCTATTTATTCGACATGAGGCGAGGACGCTTTCGTGTTTGTGTGTCGTCAAAAAGTACAACACCGGCGCAAGGCCGGTGTTGTGTCAGCAGAGTGCAGCGCCAACCGATCGGGTGCCTTAGAAACGGTACTTCGCCGAAGCCGTAATGCTACGCGGTGCACCGTATGTCAGGGCGCCGTAGGCATCGAAGATGTCGAAGTACTTCTCGTCGGTGACGTTGTTGGCATTCACCTGGCCCGAGAGGTTTTCGGTGAACTCGTAGCGAGCCATCAGGTTGACCAGGGCATAGGCATCCTGCTGGATCTTCTCGGAATTGCCGGCCGGGTTGACGGCGTAGGTGTAGATCGAATCCTGCCAGTTAACCCCGCCGCCAATGGTCAGCTTGTTGAAAGCCCCTGGCAGGCGGTAGGTGGTAAAGGTGCGCAGCAACTTGGTCGGGTACAGCGTGTTGACGTCGTCGCCGTCGGCATCTTCGGCCGTGAACTGGGTGTAACCCACCGATGCATTCCAGTCCGTTGCGAGTTCGCCGGAAACTTCCAGCTCGAAACCCTTGCTGGTCGCGCCTTCACTCGCCTCGTAGGCGAAGCCGCCGACCGGGTTTGAAGGATCGATCAGCGCGCCGGTGTTCTGGCCCAGATTGTCTTGTTTGATCTGGAAAACCGCTGCGGAGGCGTTCAAGCGGCCACCGAAGTACTCACCCTTCAGGCCCAATTCAGTGCTCTCGCCAACGATCGGTTCCAATGCCTGGCCACTGCGGTCGCGTACCGATTGCGGCAGGAAAATTTCTGTGTAGCTGGCATAAGCCGAAAGGTTGTCGGTGAGGTCGTAGACAATACCTGCATAGGGTGTCAGCTCATGATCGACATCGATCTTGCTCACTTCCGAGAAGACGTCATCACTGGTCTTCTCGTACCAGCTTTCACGCGCGCCAAGGATCACTTTCAAATCGTCGGTCACGTTCAGGCGGGTTGCCGCGTACAGGCCCTTCTGGCGGGTCTCGCTGTAACCGTAGTCGGTCCTCGGGCCCCATACCGGTTCTGCGAAATTACCGTTGTAGGAATCGAAATCGGCGACACCGCCGAAGCCTGTTTGCGCGTCGAGTGAATCGGTGTCGAACTTCTGCTTGCTGTCCACATAGCCGAAGGCCAATTCGTGCTCGCGACCCAGGAACGAGAACGGGCCATTGAAGCGGATGCCGTAGTCGTCCTGGGTGGTCTCGGTCTTGTAGGTCGCCGGGAACGAAGACATCGCGGAGCTGCCGTTCCTGCCTGGATTGCCGGACAGGTACAGCAGGGAAGAGTCGCCGGTGCGTTCGCCACGGTTGTAGCTCAGATTGACTTGCCAGTCGTTGGCAAAGATGTGATCAAGATTGACGAAGTAGGTCTCGTAGGTCGTGTCCCACTTGCTCCATTTGGCGGAGGTCGACTTCGAGCGGCTCCAGTTCGTGCGGCCGCCGTCTGCGTACCAGACTGGCAGGCCACCCCACATCGGCGAGTCGGCGTTGCTTTCTTGCCGGCTCAAGCCGAACCAGAGCGTGGTGTCGGGCGTCAGGTCGATATCCATCGTGCCATAGAGGGTCTGGCGCTTGTTCGAGTTCATATCGATCCACGTGTCGCCCTCGTTGGTCTCCCCGACCAGCCGCGCGCGAACGGTGCCTTCCTCGTTCAGCGCCGTGGACACATCAGCCTCGACGCCGTAGGTGTCCCAGGTGCCGGCGCTCAGTTCTACAGAACCCTTCAGGTCTTTACTGTTGGCGCGCTTGCGCACCATGTTGATGGAGGCGGATGGATCGCCGGCACCGGTCATCAGACCGTTGGCGCCGCGTACTACTTCGACGCGGTCATACATGGCCAGGCTGCTGAAAATTTCCCCCGAACTCCATGGCTGCTCGTAGATGGTGGGCACGCCATCGATCATCAGCGAGTTGAGCTCAAAACCTCGGGCGTTGAACTGCGCCCGGCTGGTCTCGTAGCGGTTGACCGACACACCGGTGGCATTGTTGACCACGTCGAGGATCGTATGCAGGTCCTGGTCCTGTATGCGTTGCTGGGTGATGACGCTGACCGACTGCGGCGTCTCCCTCAGTGACATGCTCAACGGCGTGGCCGTGCGTGCAGCCTCAGTCGTGTAAGAGTTGGTGTCTTCGGTGACGGCACTGCGTTCGCGAATGGCCGTCTCAGTGATCGCGATAGGGGCCAAGGTCACAGAGCTTCCAGTCTCCGTCTGCTCAGTCTGTTCCGCCGCCTGCAAGGAGGGCGCAGTGATGGCGATACCGGCTGCCAGCATGTGCACTGCGAGCGCCAGGGGGCGCAGGGTCGAAGGCATGCGCGGCGTCACGGAGGTTTGTGTACACAGGGAGATGGGGGCGGTCATGCGAACACTCATTTGATTTTGCTGTTATTGAGAATCCGTATCATACGCAATGGAAATTGATTCTGGAATAGGATTTATACTCATTTGAGATGGTTTATCAAATGGGGTGTGTCCAGCGCATTGCGTGCACGCCTGGAGCGAGGCTGCATCGGCCGTTGACACAGGCTTGATCGCAGCGCAGCCGGATCATGTCGGAGGCAGCAATCGATCCGAGGCAGAGTCACCCCGGACCGATACGCTGCCGAAAAAGCGGGGATGTGTTTGGCGCGTCAAGACAGGCGCGATTCGCCTGTCGGGCTGCTCAGGTACACGGTTTTCACACCGATGCGCGAGAACACCAGCCACACAAACAGCAGCACACTGCAACCGATGAGGAGCGAGGCGACGCCAATCAACGGCTCGACTGACGGGAAGCCCTTGAGCCGCAGCGTCAGCGCGCCGAGCATCAGGGGGACGCCAACGTTGTATATCCAGAACTGCGCTGCGGCCACGCGCCCTTCGGTGATGGACGGGTGGGCTGTGCCGATGATGCCGAACAGGGCCATCGACACCCATCCCAACAGATTGATATGGGCATGTACCGCGAAGAGCGAATGATCGCCGGAAGCGCCCATCGCCACGCCCAGCATCACGCCAATGGCAAAGTAGAGGGCAGCGAGCCGAAACCAGGTCCGGGAACGGGGGGTGTGATTCATGGCATTCACCTCATGCGCCCTGGGGCGCGTTCAGTTGCTCAAACAATTGATTTGAAGTCGTCAGGCGCTCCTGCGTGCGACTTCTTGTGGGTTGGATATCGAGTGTCTATTATGAGACTCGTGTCTCACGACAAGACAGGATCTCATTTACTCCATGCCAATTTCCAAGTCAAGCCCGTCCAGCGGAGACGGCGATCAGGGCCGCGACAACCAGAAGCGCCGCACGCGTCAGGCGCTGATCGATGCCGCCATCGCCTTGCGCGACGAGGGCCATAACCCGACGGTTGCGCAAGTGGCCGAGCGGGCGATGGTGTCGCGCGCCACGGCGTATCGCTACTTTCCCTCGACGGAGGCGTTGATCAGCGAGACGGCGGCAGACCGAGACATGACGCCGCTGGAGCAGATCTGGCGGCCGGGGGACGATCCGGTAAAGGGCATCGGTCTGGCGGCGAACGCGCTGAACAAACTGTTGATCGACGACGAGATCGGCCTGCACGTGATGGAGCGTTCGTTCATGACGGTGTGGCTCGAAAACGAATCCCGTGAGGCACTGCGACCAGGCCGACGCATGAGCTACATCGAGCCGATTGTCGACTCGCTGAAGGACGTGCTCTCACCTCGGGCGCGAAAGCGATTGAAGCAGGCGCTGTCGATCGTCATGGGCACCGAGGCGTTGATCGCCGTGCGCGATATCAGCCGCGCGAGCGTCGCAGAATCACTCGACGCCGCCGCTTGGGCGGCTCGGGCGCTGGTGCGTCAGGCACTGGCGGAGGATGAAGAGGCACGACGAAAACGCAACGCTTCGAGCGCGCGGTCTTCGGCTCCTTGACACCGCATATCCCTAAACTGCCTGTGATCCGGGCCGATACCGATCAAACGTAAAGACGGCGGCGTCTCGCTGGTCAATAGAAAACCGCAACCATAATTCGCCACAGCCTCCAAGGACGGTACTTTGAATCACATCAACACCTGCGCGTCTCAAACATCCACACATCGTGTCGCTCTTGGTTTGGTTGTCGGTATTGGCAAGCGTGCTCATCGCCGGCTGTTCCAGTCCGCCTCCACCGGTCACCCCGGTCTACCGCGATCTCTGCCTGGAGGCTGGCCCTGTCAACAGCGCGGTCTACGATACGTGTGTGCAAGATCGGGAATTCGACAAAGCCTTGGCATACAAAGCACTTTTCGAAGATCTCGGGCTCTCTTTCCGGCACAGACACCCGAAGCACCGATGCTTTCATCGCTCGGACACAGGCCGCCTTGGCACCGACCGGGCCATATCCTGTCGAGTTGAGCGCAGGCAAAGAACCCGCGTGGCGCGCCGACGAGCTCACGGGAGATAACCTGCATCGGGAAATCCGGATCACGCCAAAACGGTGCGTGGAGTGATGTAAACCTGGGTGCAAATCACGCCCGCCCAATACGACAATGGGCAGGCCCGTGCAACGCAGCTTCAGTGTAATTCGATCAAACGATCAGACGATCGTTTCAAGCCTCGCTGATCTTGCTGACACTGGTGACCTGACCATTCCAGACCATCTCGTAATGCGCAGTTTGAATGATTGATAGAACCGGCTTGGGCGTCATCAGCGCCCAGCAATAACTGCCTTGCATCCGCACCGAGTGGTAACGAATCCCTGGACAGCGCGCCTCTTTGACGGACCTGCCCAAGCGCCGCGAGTGCGTGTAGTCGTCAGGGTCATAAACCGGATCAGTCAGCGCAATGGCAGCAGCGTCTTTCATTGCCACATCCACGAAGGCGCAGGACAACCCCCGGAACACAAACCGCTCATAATTGAGGCTCGGCACATTTGACCAATAAAGACTCTGGTGATGCCGAACCTCGGCCAATGCCGTGTCCATGGAGTCCGCCAGGTACAACACCCCAAAACGACCATCGCTGAACCGCGAACCCGCCGGGTTGACGTGGGTAAACGGTGCCGTCGCATAAGAGCAGCCAGGGATGCCGAACGGGATTTGATCCCGCGCAATCAACTCAAGATGACCCACTTCATTTTTCAGCCGGGGATTGGTCAGCGCCTGAATCTGATACAGCACCTCAAACTCGTCCGCATCCGCCACGTCATCAAACATCGCAATCGGTGGAAACTTCGAATTGACCAGTCGATAAGCCTGCAGCTGTTCGCCAGCCAGTTCTGCCAGTTCGCTCACCGTCACCATTGCGCGCCACGCAGCACGTCAATGCGCTTGAAGGTTTCATACAAGGAAATCATGTCGCCCTGAGCCATGATCTCCAGCGGACTGCGCCCATTGAAAAACTCGTTGTGGTTGGCCATCGACGGGAAGCCGTAGACGTTGTCCGGGTTGTCGAAGACCAGGCGCAGTGCCGCGTGAATGTTGAGCACGAAACTGATGCGTTGCATCTGGTCTGAATCCAGCGCTACGGACCACGAAGGATCGCGCTGCCGGGCGCGGGTGTAGGTGCTGCGGGAAATGCGCAAGATGCGACAGGCCTGATCGCTGGAGGCGCTCCACTTTTCTAGGATGCCGACGGCAGCGCGCAGGCCTGTTACGCATTGGGCTTTGGTAAAGGCTTGTTCCTGGAGGGGGACTGCCATATTCAATAGCTCTTCTGAATCTGTAGATTCGAAGATAGGTTTAATGAATCTATAGAGCAAGTCTGCTTCGACCAATGGACATTGAAGTCATTGTTATCGGTTAAATACTTTTGGCGACGGGAAGGGAACCAATCTCCTCAATAACGACTAAATTTTAACGAGGGATATTTCCCCCTTACTGAAGGAACGACCCAATGTTCACATCACGCTCATTGATTGCCGCTGTTACAAGTCTTGCACTGGTCTGCGGCTCGGCAACGGCATTGGCCGATCCAGGTAATGGAAAGGGCCAGGGGAACGGCAAGGGAAACCCGCAAAATGGCCAGGCCCATGGCAACCAGGGAGGCCAGGCCGGCCAAGGCAAAAACGCCGGGGGCGGCGAATGGGGTCATGGCCCGAGTATCAATCACAACAGTATTCTGGGGATTGTCGGCGGCTATCGGGACTACTGGAGCCCCGGCCCTGCGTTACCACCGGGTATCCAAAAGAACCTCGCGCGCGGTAAGCCGCTGCCCCCCGGCATTGCCAAAAAACTGGATGGCCGCCTGGTTGGCAGGCTGCCTCATTACGACGGATACGAATGGCAGCAAGCGGGGACCGATTTGATCTTGGTGGCGCTGGCCACCGGGCTGATTTATGAAGTGTTGAACGGTGCGTTTGATTAGCGCTTGAGTGGCGAATGCGATTGGAATCCACTCACAAAAGCCTCGTGATTCATTCCAGGCTCTGATGCTGATCAGAGCCCGCATCCATTGCAGTCCGTCCGTCGCAGGGCCAGGAACCGAAATGGGATTCTTGCGTCCTATGGCATGCGATATCAACCTACGGAAGCCACCATGCTTTTAAAGAACAAGAGTCTTTTTGCTGTCATGTCCTGCGCCCTGATGCTTGCGGCTGCGCCATTGCTCCCCGTTGACCTGTCCGTCATGAACTCCGCCTATGCGAAAGAGGGTGGTGGTGGTGGTGGTGGTGGTGGTGGTGGTGGTGGTGGTGGCGGCGGTGGCAATGGAGGAGGTGGTGGTAACGGCGGTGGCAATGGAGGTGGCCATGGCGGTGGCACGGGTGGTGGTCACAGCGGGTCCGGTCACGCCGGCAACGCTGACAGCAGTGGCCGTGGAAAGGGACTGTCCAGCGATCATGCCGGCAAGGCCGTTCGCGACCGTGGTGAAAGCGGAAACCACTATGGCAGTGAACGCAACGGTGATCGCAGTAAAGGCTCAACGACTTCAGGCATCGCCCAATCCAGAGATGCGCGCGGCGTCACCAAAGCCGGTGCGATTTCGACCTCGACTCCAGGCGATCACAACGCGAAAGGGTTGAGTAACGCGACTTCCTCGGGATCAAAAAACCCGTACTGACCCGCGAGGCTGAATCGGTCTGCTGCCTGGCCGGGCGTTGAAGCCGTATCGGTTGATGTACGCGACTACACCGAAAAAAACGGGCGCCTTTACGGTGCCCGTTTTCAGTTGTGCCGCTGCTTGAGCGCCGATCAGGCAGCAACCGGCATAAGCTGCAATCCCGGACACTTCTTTTGCCAGCACTATTCCTCCACGATGATCCCCGATCCCCCTGACTCGCCGGGAACATCCTTCAGCTTGGGCAATCCATCCTTGATCCGCAGCACCGTCTCTTGATAGTGCACGTGAACGCCCGGCGAGTACGCGAGATCCGGAATGACCGCAGCATACACGTCAATCAGCCCCATCTCGGGGTGGTCAGTAAAGAGGTGCCCGCCACACGTCTTGCACCATTTGCGGTAGCTGCGCGGTGTCTTGTTGTAGGTGCCGATGTTGTCGGCGCCCCGAGTCACTTGCACCGCGTCGGGTTTCCACAGCGTGAAGGCATTGACCGGTCCTGCTGACCAATGCCGACACGACTCGCAATGGCAATAGCCCATTGCGGCCGGTTCACCGCTGACGGTGAACTCGACTGCGCCGCAGAAACAACTGCCTTTGTACGACCGTTCAATGCTCATGGCATGACTCCTTTATCAATGGCCGATACAGCACGGATGCCTGTCTTCACTCGTCGATGTAGCGAACCGGTATCGCTGGCGAGCGCCGCACGTGCAGTTCGAAAATGTCAGGGCGCGCGTAATGCCCGGTGACGTCGAGCGCCCGTCGCGCCGGCGCCACGAGTGCGACGTCAATGTCCGCATACAGAATGCCGGCCTCCCGATGCAAGGGGCCGGCCACAATCCGGCCTTGAGGACTGACCACCACCGAGTCGCCATCGTTGATCCATTCGTCCGGATCGGCAAACAGTTGCATACGCGCTGGAAAGTCCTCGGGAATGTCACTGCCGCGCAGCGCGGTGCCGCTGCCGAGCACCCAACAGCGGCCTTCAAGTGCAATGTGCCGCATCGTGCTGATCCAGCCTTCGCCGGTGTCGTAGGTGGGCGCGATATAGATCTCCACCCCTTGGGCATACAGGGAATAGCGCGCCAGCGGCATGTAGTTTTCCCAGCAGATCAGCGCACCGACGCGGCCGACCGGTGTATCGACCGCACGCAACCCGGATGCATCACCGAAGCCATGCACCATGCGCTCCGGATTGGTCGGCATCAGCTTGCGATGGCGGTTGAGCACTGCGCCGTCCGCACCGATAACGACTACGCTGTTATAGAGCGTGCCGCCTCCCGTAGATCGGTCGCATTCATTGATGCCGCACACAATCGTCACGGCGTGAACCCTGGCGGCTTCGCATAATTCGCCCAGATCACCGTTGGCGATATCGACCGCGTTGGCCAGCAGCCGCGTGTGCAACTGGCCCATGACAGCCCCGTCCTTGCCCGCCGCCAGTCGCCAGATCCACGACGGGTAACCGGGAATGAACGATTCGGGCAAAACGATCAGCGAGGCGCCTGCTGCCGCCGCCTCGGCGACCGATTGCACGGCCCGGGCGATCGTCGCGCTGCGATCGAGCAGCACGGGCGGGCGCTGAATGATGGCTACCTTGGTCATGGCGTTCTCCATTGGCTTTTGGCTTTCGAAGGCTTGAGCGTGCGCGTGGCGAAGGGGCCGGGCTAGTTCAAAAAGTGAAGCGTTGCAGTTGCGGAGTCCAGGCAATGGAAGAGAGCTACGGCCAGTTCTGCACAGTCGCCCGCGGTGCTGAAGCCCTGTGCGAGCGCTGGACACCGTTGGTGGTGCGCGAGCTGCTGTGCGGCAGCAAACGCTTTAACGAACTGCACCGTGGCGTCCCCCGAATGTCCACCAATCTGCTGGCACAACGGCTACGCCATCTGGAAGACATCGGCGTCGTACACCGCACGGCCACCGGCAAAGTCTGGGAGTACAGCCTGACCGCGGCGGGCGAGGAACTGCGCCCCATCATCATGGCGCTGGGGCACTGGGGAGCGCGCTGGATCGGCAGTCGCCTGCGCGATGACCAACTCGACGCCGGCCTGCTGATGTGGGATGTGCGGCGGTTCGTGCGCATTGAGACGTTTCCGTCGCGACCGGTGGTCATCCAGTTCACGTTCCGCGACGCGCGGCCCGGCGAGCAAGCGTGGTGGCTGGTGGTGGAGCAGGGCGTGGCGGATCTATGCCGCGATGACCCGGGCCGCGAGCTGACGCTGGTCGTGGACTCCAGCGTGCGCGCGTTGACCGAAGTATGGGCGGGCGACCGCACACCGCGGGAGGTGCTTGAGTCGCAAGAGCTGCGTGTGGATGGCGCGGTGAAGGACGCGGAAAACCTGTGGCGCTGGCTGGGGACGAGTGCGTTTGCGGGGACCAGGAGGGCGGCAGTCACTCGTTAGCTTGGCGAAATAACCATCAGCGCTGGCCGATCTGAGCATGATCTGACTGGCCTCAGTTCCTTATGTTGAAGAGTCAGATCAAATCGTGTCGTCAGTCCTCACTGTAGAAACTTTACCCAGCCAGCAACGGCAAGTAACACGAAACAAGTCCAGCCTGAGAGAAGCCAGCGCCAGACGAGCATCCGCGGGACAAAACCCACACCTTTCACAAAGGCCACGCTCATGGCTGCGAATAATGCTGTAGCCAGCGCGTGGTCAGGCTTCCCGTCAGGAGCGGCCATCATGGGAGGATAGAGCGTACAAGCGAGCATGATTGCTAAAGCGATCACCAAACTCGGCAAATGAAGGTGTGAGGTTGGTTGAGGGTTAGCGACGCGCGGCATCATGACAGCGTCTCGTCGTTGTCGCTCAAGGCTCGGCCAACTTCGTTCTCGCCCCACATCGCGTTCAATATAGCCAGTAGCAATGCAAAACCGACCCCCAGCATCCAGGCGAAATACCACATGTTCATTACTCCTTTGCCGGCACTAGTAGGCAGAATGTTCGTTGGCTTTGATCTGTGCAACGGTGACCTTGCCGCGCATGACGCGATACGCCCACGAGGTATAAAGCACAATCAGTGGCATGAAGATCAACGCGGCCCAGAACATGATGGCCAGGCTTAAGTGACTGGCGACGCTGTCCCACACGGTAAGACTTGCCGCAGGCATCGTTGATGACGGCATGACGAACGGAAACATCGATACGCCGGCCGTGCAGATAACACCGATGACTGAAAGCGATGACGCAATAAACGCTGAAAGTGTATGGCGCGCCATCAACAGCACGGCGGCACCTGCTGCGCCGATCAATCCCAGTGCGGGCAGCAGCCACAGCAAAGGATAATGGCCATAGTTGGCCATCCAGGCTCCCGCTTCGCGCACCACGGACTTGCTGAGAATGTCAGGCAGTCCTGCCGTATCAACTACCGATGTAATGCGATAGCCATCAATCCATTGCAGCCAAATGCCGGCAACGATAAATGAACACACGAGCACGATCGCTGCACCCACCCCGCCTTTGATTGCCCTCGCCTGGATAACCCCTTCAGTGCGATGTGCCAGATAAGCACCACCTTGCAGGGTGATCATTGCGCTGCTTACAACGCCGGTGAGTAACGCGAAGGGGTTGAGCAGTTGCCAGAAGCTGCCGGTGTAGGTCGAAACCAGCAGGTCGTTAAACTGGAACGGCACACCTTGCAGCAGGTTGCCAAACGCAATCCCGAACACCAGAGGCGGCACTGCTCCACCCACAAAGAGTCCCCAGTCCCAAGTACTGCGCCAGGTGGAGTTATGGATCTTGCTGCGATAGTCAAAACCCACCGGGCGGAAGAACAGCGCCCAGAGGACCAGAATCATCGCCCAGTAGAATCCGCTGAATGCGGTGGCATACACCACAGGCCACGCCGCAAACAATGCGCCACCCGCAGTAATGAACCAGACCTGATTACCATCCCAATGCGGACCGACGGTATTGATAACGACGCGCCGCTCCATGTCATTGCGGCCGACAAAGGGCAGCAGCGTGCCGACTCCCATGTCGTGGCCATCCATGATGGCGAAGCCGATCAGCAATACACCGACCAGCACCCACCAGATAATTTTCAGGGTGAAGTAATCAAGCATGGTGGAGTTCCTTCAAATGGGCATCGTGTACATAACGGCCAGTACCGAGGCTGCCAGGACCTTGACGGGCAAACTTGACCATCAGGAACATTTCAACCACCAGCAGCACGGTGTAGAAAACGATGAATCCCGCCAGCGAGCCATAGAGGTTGTTGACGCTAAGCGTGGATACGCTCATGTGGGTCGGCAGCACGCCGTAAATGGTCCAGGGCTGGCGGCCGTATTCAGCGACGAACCAGCCCAGCTCGCAGGCAATCCATGGCGCAGGCAGCATGCAGAGCGCCCAACGCAGTAACCAGCGGCGTCGTGTGCAGGTCGACTTCAAGGTGCTCCAAAAGGCAAGTCCGAAGAGCACAAGCATGGCAAAACCTAGCGCGACCATGATCCGGAACGCCCAGAACATAGGTGTCACGCGCGGTACGGTATCGTTTACGGCCTTTTCGATAATGGCCGGCGTGGCCTGGTTGACGTCCTCGACATACTTCTTGAGCAACAGGCCAAAGCCCAGATCGGTTTTGTATTCATCGAATGTCTTCAGAGCTGCCGAATCGGTGCGATTGGCTCTGACGGCTTCGAGGGCATTGACGGCGGTAATACCTCGGAGAATTCGAGCGCGGTTCTTTTCTTTGATCTCATGAATGCCTGGAATCTGCTTGCTGACTGATCGTGTGCCAATCAGGCCCATCAGCCACGGCACTTCAACTTCCCAGTTATTTTTGGACTCGGCTTCATTAATACTGGCCACCAATGTCAGGCCCGCCGGAGCAGGCTTCGTTTCCCACATGGCCTCCATGGCTGCCATCTTGGTTTGCTGCGCCTCACCCACCGTGTAACCCGACTCGTCACCCAACACGATCACGCTCAGCACTGATGCGAGACCAAAGGCCGCCGCCACCCGGAAACTGCGTTTGGCAAACTCGACATCACGATTCTTGAGCAAGTACCAACTGGAAATCGACAGCACAAACATCGAACCGGTGACATAACCGGCTGAGACGGTGTGCACAAACTTGGCCTGTGCTACCGGATTGAAAACCACTGCCCAAAAATCAACCATCTCCATGCGCATGGTGATGTAACTGAATTCTGAACCTACCGGGTTCTGCATCCAGCCATTGGCGATCAGAATCCACAAGGCTGAAAGGTTTGTACCAATCGCCATCAGCAGCGTGACCAGCAAGTGGTGCTCTTTCTTCAGACGATCCCAACCAAAAAAGAACAGGCCGATCATGGTCGATTCAAGAAAGAACGCCATCATGCCCTCGATCGCCAGTGGGGCTCCGAAGATGTCGCCGACGTAATGCGAGTAATACGCCCAGTTGGTACCGAACTGGAATTCCAGGGTGATGCCCGTAGTCACCCCCAAGGCGAAGTTGATGCCGAACAACTTGCCCCAGAAGCGCGTCATGTCTTTCCAGATAACATTACCGGTCATCACATAGACACTTTCCATGATGACCAGCAGCCAGACCATGCCAACCGTGAGCGGTACAAAAAGAAAGTGATAAAGCGCTGTGGCTGCAAACTGCAGCCGAGACAAATCCACCAGGTGTTCTGAAATCACTTGCTTGCCCCTTGAGTCGAGGTGGGTACACCGAAACGGTTTCCGATGGTGTTCGAGTCGACACTGACGTGCGAATCCCGGATGAACAGCCACCACAGCACTGTCAGCACCAGTAGCTTGATCACTACTGCTGTGAGCAGATGGCGTCGCAGTCGTTTGTCGGAAATGGTCATGACTATGCAGTTAGCACACGGCATGCCAAGGGGGGGGAAGTAAGTTTTTATCGTTTTAAAACAGACGCTTAGATGATAATCCAGCGATGCGTGAAATGTGTTGGCAGGTCAGTGCGCTGCCAATCTGCCACGGTTGGCAGTCATTGGCAGTCTTACGGTGTGAGCACTCACTACTACGCCAAACCTTGTTCTTTCAATCGTCTGTACAAAGTACGTTCGCTAATTCCAAGGTGCTTGGCCAGTTCAGCGCGGGTACCTTTGAAAGTAGCCAGTTCCTGTACCAGCGAGCTGCCATCGAAAGCAGTTGAAGTAGAGGCCTGAGCAGATGCCACCACGGATACCTGAGGCAAATGTATGGAGCGAATCACACCATCGTCAGCAAACAGACTGGCTCTTTCCAGAACATTGCGTAACTCACGGATATTGCCGGGCCAGGAAAACCGCTGCAATTGCGTCAGCGCATCAGCGTCTATTGTCAGTCGGCGCTTGCCTGAACCGGCGCGTTGCAGAAATGAATTCACCAGCAACCCAATGTCTTCAATTCGGTCGCGCAAGGGAGGTAACTGAATGGGAAAGGCGCTGATGCGGTAGTACAGGTCCTGCCTGAACTCACCTTTCTCCATCATTTTTTCCAGTGGTTTGTGGGTCGCCGCTATTAATCTGAAGTTAGCGTGAAGGGTCTCGACACCCCCGACACGGCGATAGGTGCCCGATTCGATCAGGCGCAACAGTTTCACCTGCATCGCCAGCGGAACATCGCCAATCTCATCGAGAAACAACGTGCCGCCCTGGGCCGTTTCAACCAGGCCAGGCTTACGCATGGTGGCACCGGTGAATGCTCCTTTTTCATGGCCGAACAACTCGCTCTCAAATAACGTTTCAGTCAAGCCAGAGCAATCAACGACGACAAAGGGTCCAGTGGCCCGCTCGCTGGTTTCATGTACGGCGCGGGCGAACAGTTCTTTGCCCGTACCGGACTCACCGAGCAGCAGCACCGGCAGCATTGAGGGTGCCACCCGCTGCAGCTCCGACAGGGCACGGTTAAAGGCGGGTGAACGGCCGACCAACCCTTCGTTGCTGGGCCGCGCTGATGCGCTGCGAACCAGTGTCAGACGCTCCACATAGGCAGTAATAACACCGTGCTCATCTAGAATCGGGCGCAATTCGACGTCGACATGCTCAGGACCGCGAGGCGTGTGGTGAATGTGCAAAACGCGATCCGGTCCGCGCATTTCCTGCGCCTTTTTCATCGGACAGTTCTCACCCGCCTGATCACATGGGACATCGTAATGGTGTGAGATTTGATAACACTTATGGCCGATAAAGGGCTTGTCAGCGCTGCCAAACTGCCGCTGATAGGCCGTGTTGGCAGCCAGAATGTTGTAGTCCGGATCGAGCACGATCATCGGCTGGGGTTCGTACTCAAGAAACGAAACAAGTGACTGCACTTGATCCGAGTGCGGGAGTGAGTGGGGTGGGGCGGGCAGGATAATCTTCATCGTGGCTCCTGAGAATCCATCCATCCTGTTGTGGCACTGCCACCTCTGTCAACAAGCACTGCCAATGGCAGTAAATCCAGGTGAATGTAGAAAAACTCAAACCATGCTGCAAAAAATAAACTTAATAAAATCAAATAGGTAGGAGCATATTTTTGTGCGGGTCGGGCTTGGCAGACTTATTGCTATATCTGCCTCAGTGTGAGCGGCTTGGTAAAAGCCCCCTAAGGAGACAGGCCAATGAGTGTAAAACTTCACGTCGAAGGATTCTTCGATTCTGCTACCAATACCGTCAGCTATCTTGTTCTGGATGAGGCGACCCACCACTGCGCTTTGATCGACAGCGTACTTGATTACGACCCTAAGTCCGGCCACACCAGCACAACGTCTGCCGACAAGTTGATTGCGAGGGTGAAGGAACTCAATGCGAGGGTCGACTGGATTCTTGAGACTCACGTCCACGCAGACCACCTGACGGCCGCGCCCTACCTGAAGGAAAAGCTCGGTGGGAAAATAGGGATCGGCAGTCAGATTTCTACGGTGCAGGAGGTGTTCGGCACGCTGTTCAATACAGGTCGCGATATGGCCCGCGATGGAAGCCAGTTCGATCACCTGTTCGTCAATGACGAGCCGTTTGCCATTGGCACGCTGCAATGCCACGCGCTCCATACACCCGGCCATACACCCGCCTGTATGACGTATGTCATCAGCGATGGGATCGAAACGGCTGCCTTCGTTGGCGATACCTTGTTTATGCCCGACTACGGTACCGCACGCTGTGACTTTCCCGGCGGCAATGCGCGCACGTTGTTCCAGTCAATCAACAAGGTGCTGAGTCTGCCGGCCAATACCTTGCTGTACATGTGTCACGACTACCAGCCGGGTGGCCGCGAGGTGCAGTTCGTCAGCACCGTTGCAGACCAGCGCGCGCACAACGTTCATGTGCGTAATGGCATCAGCGAAGAGGAGTTTGTGGCGATGCGCACAAAGCGTGATGCATCGTTGGAAATGCCGACACTCATCCTGCCATCGGTTCAGGTCAACATGCGAGCAGGGCACTTGCCCGAGCCTGAAGCGAACGGAACGCGCTACCTGAAAATCCCGCTCAACGTCGCCTGACGTTGCCTTTCCCAGAAAACGCATAAGAAAAATACCCATAACGGAGATCCTTATGGACATTCGCCACCTTGCGCCCGGACTGTCGGTATCAGAACAGATTTTCCCCAACCAATTGGCTGAACTCAAAGAAGCCGGTTTTCGCACCGTCGTGTGTAACCGTCCCGATGGCGAAGGCAGTGATCAGCCCTTGTTTGCCGAAATCAAACGAGCCGCCGAAGCGGCCGGCATCGAGGCGCACTACCTCCCCGCAGAGTCAGGCAAAGTCACTGACGAGCAAGGTATTGCCTTTGGCAAGCTCCTTGAAACACTGCCAAAGCCGGTGTTGGCCTATTGCCGTTCCGGCATGCGCTCGACAACGATGTGGGCACTGTCACAAGCGGGCCAGCAACCCCTGCCACAGATCGTCGAGACCGCCAAAAAAGCCGGGTTCGATATGAAAGGCGTCATTCGCCGGATCGCGAATCAGGGGCGCACGCCGGTCGAAGTGGCCGAGGCGCAGCATACCGTGGTCATTATCGGGGGCGGTGCGGCAGGTATCGCGACCGCTTCCAGTTTGCTGGCACGAGAACCCGGACTCGACGTTGCCATCATCGACCCGGCCGATGTGCACTACTACCAGCCTGGCTGGACACTGGTCGGCTGTGGAGTCTTCGATGCGCCACAAACTGCCCGAACGATGGGCTCGACCATCCCTCGCGGTGTGCATTGGATCAAGTCGGCGGTCGCCGCTTTCGAACCCGAGAGAAATGCCGTCATTCTTGATGGGTGCAGAGTCGTCAAATACGAGCAACTGATCGTGTGCCCTGGTCTCAAGCTCAATTGGCATGCAATCGAAGGTTTGTCGGACACCCTTGGCCGCAACGGCGTGACTTCAAACTACCTGTATCAGCTTGCCCCCTATACGTGGGAACTGGTGCAGCAACTGCGTGGTGGCCGAGCCATTTTCACGCAACCGCCCATGCCGATCAAATGTGCCGGGGCGCCGCAAAAAGCCATGTACTTATCTGCCGATCATTGGAAACGTACCGGTGTATTGGACAAGGTCGAGATCGAGTTTTGCAGCGCCGGCGCGGTGCTGTTCGGAGTTCCCGACTACGTGCCCGCACTGATGGAATACATCAAGGCCTATGGTATCGACCTGAATTTCGGCAACACACTCACCAGCGTGAATGGGCCTGCACGGACTGCAACGTTCAACTGCGTCAAGCCGGATGGCAGCGCCCATCTTGTTACGCGCGACTTCGATCTACTTCATGTGGTGCCACCGCAGATTGCACCCGATTTCATTCGCGTCAGCCCTCTCGCTGACGCGGCGGGCTGGATTGATGTCGACCCAGCCACGCTGCGGCATAAAACCTGGGTCAATATTCACGCGCTGGGCGACGCCACCAACACCAGCAACGCCAAGACCGCGGCTGCAGCACGCAAGCAGGCGCCAGTCGTTGCCCATAATGTGTTGGCCGCAATGGGTAAAGCCAAAGGCAGTGCCCATTACGACGGTTACGGCTCCTGCCCGCTGACGGTTGAACGCGGCAAGATCGTATTGGCTGAGTTCACCTATGGCGGCAAGGTCGCCCCCAGCTTTCCATCCTGGCTGATTGACGGTACCCGGCCATCGAGGCTGGCATGGCTGCTCAAAGAGCGGATTCTTCCACCGCTGTATTGGAAGGGAATGCTCAAGGGCCACGAGTGGATGGCGAAACCTGAGTTGGCTGACGTATGAAATCAGACCTGAAAGCAAGGAGACTGAGATGACCGTCGTCTTACTGCTCGGGCTTACTGTTGGCGTCATTCTGGCGCTGACCGGCGCCGGTGGAGGAATACTGGCTGTTCCGTTACTGGTGTTTGGAGTGGGATTGAGCATGGCCGAGGCAGGGCCAATCGGTTTACTGGCTGTCGGTTTAGCCGCGACCCTGGGTGCCGTAATGGGACTCAAAAACGGCACCGTCCGCTATAAAGCGGCGCTTTTAGTTGCAGGCGCGGGGATCGTCTGTTCTCCACTTGGCCTTTGGCTGGCGCAACGCACGCCTAACCGTCCGTTGACGATCATGTTTGCCTTCGTGCTGATGTACGTTGCGTTCCGGGTCTATCGACGATCGCTCACTCCCTCCACGGAGTCGAAGACCCCCGTCACATCCAAACCACCGCCTTGTCTATTGGACGTGAACCGAGGAAAGATTAACTGGACGGGGCCGTGTGCATGGGCACTCACCGTTTCCGGCATTGTCGCGGGCGGGCTTTCCGGCTTGCTCGGCGTGGGCGGTGGCTTTGTGATGGTGCCGGCACTCCAGCGATACACCAATTTGACAGCGCAGTCGGTGCTTGCAACGTCTCTTGCCGTTATTGCGCTGGTTTCCATTTCCGGCGTTGCTGCAAGCTCCGCAGCCGGGCATTTGCAGTGGGCGGTCGCCCTTCCGTTTTCCATTGGCGCATTGGTCGGAATGGTGTGCGGACGTCTGATCGCTGCACGGCTGGCGGGTCCACACTTACAAAAAGGCTTCGCCGCAGTTTCCATGGTGGTGGCGGTGGCCTTGCTAGTGAAAGCTATTTAGTCATGTGCATACGTCGCCGTGACGCAAAGCAGGTGTTCGATCGCATCGGCAATCCCGCTGCATTGGCAGTCATCCACACCCTCTATCAACCATTTCGTGCCGGAGAATCTTCATGAATGTCGACTGGCTCAACTTCACCCCTTGGTCATCCCTTGCCGGTGGCGCACTGATTGGCTTGGCGGCCAGTCTATTCGTCGTCGCCAACGGGCGTATCGCAGGCATCAGCGGTCTGATCGGCAGTCTTTTACAGCGTGGGAGCGAGGGGGTGAGTGAGAAAGCACTTTTTCTCCTGGGCCTGCTCATCGCACCGATTCTATGGGGCTTGTTCGCCACGCTGCCGCAGATCGAATTCAAAACTGGCTGGTTCGGGCTGATCGCCGCCGGTGTATTGGTGGGCATCGGCACACGATACGGTTCAGGTTGCACCAGTGGCCATGGGGTGTGCGGCATATCGCGCCTTTCGCCGCGATCGATGGTTGCCACTGCGTGCTTCATGTTCAGTGGTTTCGCCACAGTGTTTGTCCTGCGTCATCTTCTGGGAGGTTGGACATGACCAAACTGAGTGCATTCATTGCAGGTCTGCTGTTCGGCTTGGGTCTGCTTCTGGCAGGCATGGCCAACCCGAGCAAAGTACTCGCTTTTCTGGATCTGACCGGTGCCTGGGACCCTTCCTTGGCGTTGGTCATGGTCGGCGCAATCGGCATAGCCATTGGCCCGCTGACCTGGGCACGCCGGCAATCCAGTTCGCTGCTGGGAAAGCCAATGCAGCTACCGATCAAACGTGAGTTGGACCCACGCCTGATTGGCGGGAGCCTGTTGTTTGGCATCGGCTGGGGAATAGCAGGCATTTGTCCTGGCCCCGCAGTGGCCATTCTGCTGACAGGACGCTGGCAAATAATCCTATTCATGTTGGCCATGCTGGCCGGCATGTTGTTGTTTACTGCGCTGGAGACCCGGCGCAACCATTGATCGGGAGATCGCCATGAAAGCGAATGTCGGAACCATTGATCGAACCCTGCGCATTGTCGCCGGTCTGCTTCTCATTGGCCTTAGTCTGTCCGGGGTGATCGGCGTATGGGGCTGGATAGGTTTAGTGCCGCTGGCCACTGGTATTTTCCGTTTCTGCCCTGTCTATACGTTGCTCGGCATCAAATCGTGCCAGTCGACCTGTTCGGACAGCAGAGAACGGCCATAAGAGGTTAGGTCTCGCAGGCCGTGCTTCAAAACCCTCAGATACCTGCTGCCATTATTGCGGGGGAGGGGATGAAGCGGTCTGCCAGACGCCTGGCCTGCTGAGTCGCAGCCTCACGCGCGCGCAGGTCAACGTCTTCCCCCAGGATGGTTTTCTCCACAATCACCGAATGCACATCCGTGACGCCGATAAATCTCAGCCAGGCTTCCACGTAGGGCTTCTGAAAGTCGAAGCGCTCCGCCGGTGTGATCGACTGCGCCGAAAAATCCAGGCCGCGGGCGTACATCACCACGGCGCGTTTGTTGTGCAGCATGCCTTCCAGACCGCGTTCCGGGTCAACGCTGAACAGGATGTCCTTCTGCGAAATCAGGTCGATGAAGTGCTTGAGTTTGTAAGGGATGCTGAAATTCCACAGCGGTACGGACATCACCAGTACATCGGCGCGGTGCAGGTGCGCAGCCAGTTCTTTCAACGTGTTCCAGGCCTCCTGTTGCGCTGTGGTCAACGGCGTGCCACTGAGCCCGGCGTATTTGGCCTCCATCGCCACATCATCAAATTCCGGCAGCGCCATGTTCCAGAGGTCGAGGGTGACGATTTCTGTGTCCGGGGTGTTTGCTTGATAACGCGCAATGAAACTGCGAGCGACTTCGAGGGAAGCCGAGCGCTGTTTGCGTGGAGAGCATTGAATATGCAGAAGGGTTGTCATGGCACACCTTGAATGATGAGGGCGGGGCAGGTGACGCATTGCAACATAGTTGTATTTGAAATATAAATCGTAAATTCCAACTAGATTAATCACGAATAAAACTATGTTCGACACGTTGCTGCTCAAGACATTTGTCACGGTCGTCGATGAAGACGGCTTCAGCCGTGCCGCCCAGAAGCTGCACCTGACTCAGTCGGCGGTCAGTGGTCATGTGCGGCGATTGGAAGAGCAGATTGGTAAGCCGCTGTTGACGCGTACCACCCGTTCCCAGCAACTGACGGCCGATGGCGAGCGCCTGGTCGCTTACGCACGCACGATCCTCACGCTGAACCGTGATGCCTGGACTGACCTGACACGCACACCGTTTCACGGGCGGTTGCGGATCGGGTTGTCCGAAGATTTTGTCGAGTCTCGATTGCTGCGCACTGTTCAGGATTTCGCGGCGCAGTACCCCGGGATGGAAATCGAGGTGCAGGTGAACATCCCCGGTTCGTTGCTGGCGCTGATGAAGCAAGGGCAACTGGACGTGGTCATCGGTTCGTTGTGCGAAACCAGCGAAGCGGGGTTGCTGCTGTGGCAGGAGCCGCTGGTGTGGGCGTGGTCGGCGCAACCCGTCACCCGGTTACCGACGCCGTTGCCGCTGGCCCTGTTCCCCGCGCCGTGCCCTTATCGCGAAGCTGCGCTGACGAGACTGGCGCAGGCGGGCATCGCCCAACGCACGGCAATGTTGTGCAGCAGCACCGCCGGGTTGCGGGCGGCGGCACTGGCAGGCTTCGCGATAGCGCCCATGCCTCTCAGTCAGTTGGGGCAGGGGCTGGCGGTTATCGGGGCTGAACAAGGATTGCCGGCATTGCCGGATGCGCAATGTCGGCTGTTCGCCTCACCTGACGCGGATCAGGCGATGGTGGCAGCGGTCACTCAGCTCATTGTGGAGTATTGCTCCACGCGCAGGGCTTGATTGGCATGGGCGTAGCGGCATCCATTTGAGTCAGTGATTGCAAGCTTGGATGGGCGCCTGTATCTCCTAAATGCGGAGCATCTGTATCTATCGAGAATCCCACTGGAGCGGTACGGTCCACAGATCCTCTGTCATTGATGAGCCACCCATGGATCTAACGGATGTTCCCTTTGGTACGACCGATTGGTCGACTGTCGAACCTGTCCAGTACGCCGGACAGACGGGCACTGCCTATTGGCGAACCTGTCAGTTTGGTTCGACGCGTGTGCGGATGGTTGAATACAGTCCTGGTTATCTGGCCGATCACTGGTGCTGGAGAGGGCATATCCTGTTGTGCCTGGAAGGCGAGTTGCACACGGAACTGGAGGATGGTCGCCAATTCACGCTTACAGCGGGGATGAGCTATCAGGTGGGCAACAACGCTGAGGGGCATCGATCTTTCAGCACCACAGGCGCGAAGTTGTTTATCGTGGATTGACTCTGGTACCAACCACGAGCGTCCCATTGCAGAGTCAGGTGCTCATCGAAGGACCTTTGTGGCAGCACTGTGCGCCCGTTCTGCCTGTCCAGAGCTTGACGGAGTAAAATCAGAGCGTAAAAAAGCCCGGCATGTCAGGCCGGGCTTCTTGTCGGATGTCGCAGTAAAGCCATTCATTCAGGCTGCGCGGCTTTCGATCAGACGGTCGGAACCACCTTCAGCGACGCGGTTTTCGATCAGGCGGTCGGAACCACCTTCAGCGACGCGGTTTTCGACCAGACGATCCGAACCACCTTCAGCGACGCGGTTTTCGATCAGGCGGTCGGAACCACCTTCAGCAACGCGGTTTTCGATCAGGCGATCCGAACCACCTTCAGCGACGCGGTTTTCGATCAGACGATCGGAACCACCTTCAGCAACGCGGTTTTCGATCAGACGATCCGAACCACCCTCAGCCACACGACTTTCAATCAGACGATCCGAGCCGCCTTCAGCGACAACCGGGTGAGCAGAAGAAGCGGCGAAAGCGTTAACTGCAAAAACCGAGAAAGCGATGCTGAGAAGGATTTGGCGTTTCATGATGGTGTGCTCCGGGGTGTAGTTGTTTGGTATGGAGGCGATGTTACGCCCCGGAGTTTTTAAGAGAACTTCATTGAGTTGATGGTGACTATCGATGGCAGCAATGGATGCGCCTCACGCCCGTGCCGTCCGCGCAAGCCACCGGACTTATTGCCCGTTTTGCTGGGCAAGTCGGGCACCATCGGGCGGGATCTGGGCTGAGGGTTGGAGCGGCTGCGGGGTTGAGGTTGTTTGCCCATGATTCGCCTCCAGACGTGTCGGCATTTCGCGAAGTAATCCCCCGATAAAGCTGCCGCCTGAACATCGCGATGAAATTCGTGCGATCTCGCACATGCCTTGGTTTTCTGATCTGGCGCAAAGTATCTACCGTCCCTGAGCGTAGTGTTGGCAATAACGTTTCGTAGACACGCCGGAAATTGGTGCTCACATCCTTTACGTTTTTCAGTGTGTTTTGAGATGTCTTTGCCTTTTTCATACTTTCAAGGGTGTCCCATGAAAACCTCATATTTCGTAGCAACGACAATCCTCGCCGCAGGCTTGTCCGCCATTGCATCTCCCGCGAACTCGCAGACACTCGAAAAAGTTTCCGACAGTAACAAAATCACCGTGTCTTACCGGGAGGCGTCGGTACCTTTCAGCTACTTGATCAGTCCTGCCGAAGCCGTAGGTTTCTCAGTCGATTTAACCGATGCCATCGTTGATGATGTGCGCAGGAAGCTCAACAAGCCGAACCTGGAAGTGGCTCACATTCCAGTGTCTTCGCAAACCCGCATTCCGTTGCTGGTCAATGGCACATACGATCTGGAGTGCGGATCCACCACCAACAACGCTGCCCGTGGCAAGGATGTGGCTTTTGCAATTAGCCATTTCTACGCAGGCACGCGCCTATTGACCAAGAAGACCTCCGGCATAAAGAACTACGCCGATCTCGCAAAAAAGACTGTCGCCAGTACCGTCGGCAGCACGAACGAGAAGGTCCTTCGCCAATACAGTGCCGACAACAATCTAGACGTACAGGTTGTCTTGGGCAAAGACTATGACGACTCCATGGCGCTGGTTGAAAATGATCGTGCCGTGGCGTTTGCCATGGACGATATCCTGCTGTTTGGCCTCATGGCGAACTCGAAAAATCCTGATTCGCTCGAAGTCGTGGGTGATGCGCTGCAAGTTGAACCCTACGGCTGCATGCTTCGCAAAGATGATCCTGAATTCAAGCAATTGGTCGATGGCACCATAACCCGTCTGATGGAGTCGGGCGAATTCGAAAGGCTATACACCAAGTGGTTTCAATCACCGATTCCTCCAAAAGGAATGAATCTGAACATGCCGATGAGCGAACAACTCAAAGCCAATCTCAAGGCGCGCAGTGACAAACCAGCGCTGTAAAGCTTGACGAACTTTGCTCGACTTCAGCGTCGCGCAGACAGTTGTTGCGGCGCCAAAAACGCATCGTGGAAGTAATTACGAAACGCCTGCATGGCCGGGCTGAATTCGCGCTCGCGATGCCACGCCAGACCAACGCTCATGGGCGTCACTTTATCGGTGACGGTGAGGGTCTCGATGCGTTTTCCTTCCAGTGACCAAGGGCGGTGTACCAGGTCCGAAAGGATCGCCACGCCGCTGCCATTGGCGACCATGCTGCGCACCGCTTCCACTGAACTGGTGCGCACCCGCACGTTCGGCTGTTGGTGCGCGTGTTCCCAGTAGCGCATGGCGCTTTGTTCGGCTTCGTCGACGGTCAGCAGGATGTAGGGTTCTTTCGCCACGTCGGCGAGGCTGACCGCCGAACGTTCGCACAGTGGATGGTGGCTGGGCAGCCAAAGCCGTCGTTCGGAGTTGAAGAGAATTTCCGAGACGATGTCCGGGTGAGTGAGGTTCGCGGTGAGCACCACGGCCATGTCGAATCGACCTTCCAGCAGGCCTTCTTCGATGGCCGTCCGTTCCTGTTCGTGGACTTCGATGGCCACGTCAGGATGCCAGTGTTCCAGGCGTTGCAGGTGGTGCGGCAGGAAGTAGCCGATCACCGTGTAACTTGCTGCCAGACGCAGCACGCCACTGGCGCGAATGTCCGGCAACGGACTGTTCATCGCATCATCGACACTGCGCAAAATCACATACGCGCGATTCAGAAAGTGCCGCCCGGCATCGGTCAGGCTCATGCCCTGGGCCGAGCGCTGGAACAACAGCGCACCCAGCATACCCTCCAGTTCCTTGATCGCCGTGGTCACCGCCGACTGGGAAATATTCAAATGGATCGCGGCCTGGGAAATTTGCCCGATCTCGGCGGTGGCGACGAAATAGCGGACCTGGCGCAGGGTCAGTGACATGGGCACTCCGGATGACGAGGTATCTGTTTTTCAGAAGATACCCTATCTGTTAATAGATCTTCCCAAGGGGTACGGAGGAATCTAACTTGGCCTGCATGAAGTCACAAGTGTCAGGAGCAAGCGTCATGCAAGCAGTAGATTTCAATTCGGACATGGGCGAAGGCTTCGGCCCATGGACCATCGGCGATGGCGTCGACAACGAACTGATGGGCTTCATCAGTTCAGCCAATATCGCCACCGGTTTTCATGCCGGCGACCCCGGCACCATGCGCCGCACCATCGAGCAGGCCAAGCGCCTGGGCGTGGCCATCGGCGCGCACCCGGGGTTCCGCGACCTGGTTGGATTTGGCCGCCGGCACATCAATGCACCGGCCCAGGAGCTGGTCGACGACATGCTCTACCAGTTGGGCGCCCTGCGTGAACTCGCCCGGGTTCAAGGCGTAGCCCTGCAACACATCAAGCCCCATGGCGCGCTCTACATGCACCTGGCCCGGGACGAACAGGCCGCCCGTCTGCTGGTGGAAAACCTTCAGCGCCTGGAGCCTGAGTTGCTGCTGTATTGCATGCCCGACTCGGTGATCTGGCGGGTCGCCAAGGAGCTTGGCCAACCGGTAATCCGCGAGTTCTACGCCGACCGCGAATACGACCTCACAGGCTCCATCGTCTTTACCCGCAACGTACGAGCCTACGATCCGGCGCAAGTGGCCGCGCGAGTGCTGCGTGCCTGTCAGCAAGGCGTGGTGCGCACGGTCGAGGGTGAAGACCTGGCGATCGAATTCGATTCGATCTGTTTACACAGCGACACCCCTGGCGCCCTGGCGTTGGTCGAAGCCACGCGCAGTGCCCTCGACAGCGCTGGGATCGAGGTTCGTGCACCGCGCTAAATCAGGACGAGACACCTGGCACACAGATGCCAGGGTTTGCACACCGATTCATTTTTGCCTGCCTTTCTACAACTATTCCAAGAGGAACAGACATGGCCGAACACACTGTAATCACCCCGTTGCCCGGGACCTTCTACCGCAAAGCGACTCCTGAATCGGCGAACTTCGTCGAGGTGGGCGCGCAGGTCAGTGCCGACTCGGTGATTGGCCTGATCGAGGTCATGAAGCAGTTTTCCGAACTGACCGCCGGAAAGGCCGGTCGCCTCAGCGCATTCCTGGTAGAAGACGGCGATCCGGTGGAACCGGGTCAGGTCGTCGCAACACTCGACGACGAGTGAGGGCGCGATCATGACTCAAGGTATTCGTAAATTATTGATTGCCAACCGTGGCGAGATCGCCGTGCGGATTATCCACGCCGCCAAAGCGTTGGGGATCCCCACCGTTGCGGCATGCAGCGAGGCAGACGTCGATTCCCAGGCCGCGCGCATGGCCGATGAAGTCCACGTCCTTGGCCCGGCCCGTGCGGATAAAAGTTACCTGAACGTCGAAGCGTTGCTCGGTGCCTTGAAAACCACCGGCGCCAATGCAGTACACCCCGGTTATGGTTTTCTCTCGGAGAACGCCGATTTTGCCGAAGCGGTCCTTGCCGCCGGCGCCATTTTCGTCGGCCCGAGCCCGGACACGATCCGGCGCATGGGCGACAAAGCCGAGGCCCGGCGCACTGCGCAAGCCGCCGGCGTACCGGTGGTGCCGGGTTCCCCCGGTGAATTGTTCGACGTCGAATCGGCGCTTAAGGCCGCCGAAGCCGTGGGCTTCCCTCTGTTGATCAAAGCCTCGGCCGGTGGGGGCGGGCGCGGCATTCGCCTGGCGGAAAACGCCCAGCAACTGACAGAAGAGTTTCCCCGCTCACAGCGTGAAGCCCAGGCCGCGTTTGGCAATGGCGCGGTTTACCTGGAGCGGTTTATCAGCAAGGCCCGGCACATTGAAGTGCAGGTCTTGGGCGACGGTCAGCACGCCGTGCATTTGTTTGAGCGGGAATGTTCCCTGCAACGTCGCAGGCAGAAAATCTTTGAAGAAGCGCCGTCACCGGCCCTCAGTCAGCAGCAACGGGAAACCCTCTGCGCCAGCGCCGTGCGCCTGACCGAATCCCTCGGCTACAAGGGCGCCGGGACGCTGGAGTATCTGTATGACGACGCCACCGGCGAGTTTTTCTTTATCGAGATGAATACGCGGATTCAGGTTGAGCACCCGGTCAGCGAATTAATCACCGGCATCGATCTGGTCCAGGCCATGTTGCGCATTGCCGGGGGTGAACCGCTGGGCTTCAAGCAGAGTGATATCCAGCTCAACGGCGCCGCCCTGCAAATGCGCCTGAACGCTGAAGACCCGGCGCGGGATTTCTTTCCCAGCCCGGGGCTGGTCGAGGAACTGATCTGGCCGCAGGGTGAGGGCATTCGCGTCGATACTCATCTGTATCAAGGCTACCGTGTGCCGCCGTACTATGACTCGCTGCTGGCCAAGCTGATCGTGCATGGCGCTGATCGCGCCGAAGCCCTGGCCCGTGCGCGGGTTGCGGTAAGGCGAACCACGCTCACTGGCATGGCCAGCACCTTGTCCCTGCACGGCGTACTGCTGGAGCAACCGTGGCTGCACAGCGCCGACTTTCACACCGGCACCCTGGAAACCTGGCTGGCCGAGCGCCGTTTCGGAGGTGAAGTATGAGCACTCCCATCCGCTACAGCTTTGGCGCCGATGAGCACCTGTTCGCCGAAGTCAGCGACAGCATGTCCCTGGACGCGTTCTTCAAGGGCCTGGCCGTCACTCGCGCGGTGGAACGGCTGGCACTGGATGGCGTGCTCGATATCTGCCTGGCCAACGCGTCATTCCAGATCCGTTTTGACCCGGATCGCATCGCCCCTCATACCTTGCTCGAAGCGGTAAAGATCGCCGAAGTCGGGGCCGTCGCCGAACGCACGTTGCAGACGCGGATCATCGAGATTCCGGTGCTGTACAACGACCCCTGGACCCACGAAACCCTGATGCGCTTTCGCGACCGGCATCAGGACCCGAGCGCCACGGACCTGGAATACGCCGCACGGATCAACGGCCTGGCGGACGTCGAGGCGTTTATCGCCGCCCACAGTGGTGCGCCGTGGTTTGTCTCGATGGTCGGCTTCGTCGCCGGGCTGCCGTTCATGTTCCAGATGGTCGAGCGCGAGCGGCAGTTGCAGGTGCCCAAATACCTGCGCCCGCGTACCGACACGCCAAAACTGACCTTGGGTCATGGCGGTTGCTTTGGCTGCATCTACTCGGTGCGCGGTGCCGGTGGATATCAGATGTTTGGCGTCACGCCGGCACCGATCTACGACCCACAGCAGAACCTGGCGTACCTGAAAGAGCACATGGTGTTTTTCCGCCCCGGTGACATCGTGCAGTTCAAACCGATGGACCGTGAGGCGTATGACCACGCGGTGGCCGAAGTGGAAGCCGGTTGCTTCGATCTGCGGATCCGGCCGGTGGAGTTTTCGCTGGATGCGTTTCTGGCCGATCCCGTTGGCTATCCCAAGTCGCTGCAGGAGGTGTTGGCATGATCAAGGTACTCAAACCCGGTCTCGCCACGTCGGTACAGGACCTGGGACGCGAAGGGTATTACCACTTGGGCATTCCGCCCTCCGGCGCGCTTGATCCGTACGCCTTGAGTGCGGCCAATCAACTGGTCGGTAACCCGGCGGGGGCGGCAGCACTGGAATGCACGTTGCTGGGGCCGGAGCTGGAGTTTCAACAAGACGCGCTGGTGGCTGTGTCCGGCGCGCACATGACGCCACGGGTCGACGGCGTGGAAATGCACCACGACACGGCGTTTGCGGTGAAGGCCGGGCAAGTGCTGCGCTTTGACTTTCCCAAGGCTGGCGCCCGCGCTTACGTGGCGGTGGCCGGCGGCATCGATGTGCCGATCATGCTCGGCAGTCGTTCCACTTATGCGCTGGGTGCGCTCGGTGGTTTTCAGGGGCGCAGGCTGGTGGCGGGTGATGAACTGCCCGTCGGTATCGCCAGCGGCAAGAGCCGAGCCGGGGCCAGTTTGCCCATGGCGTTGCGCCAGTCCTTGGGGGGCGAAATCACTCTGCGGGTGGTGCCGGGTCTTTACTACCACCGCTTGAGCGAATCCGCCGCGCATAGTTTCTTTGCCGAACCCTGGACGGTGGGCTCGGAAGCAGACCGCATCGGCTACCGCTTCAAGGGCGGCAGCGCGCTGAGCTTTGAGCCCCGCGAGCAACCGTTCGGCGCCGGTTCTGATCCGTCGAACATCGTCGACAGTTGCTACCCCATTGGCTCGATCCAGGTCCCGGCCGGGCTCGAACCGATCGTGTTGCATCGCGACGCCGTGTCCGGCGGAGGCTACGCGATGATCGGCACGGTGATCAGCGCCGACCTCGACTTGATCGGCCAGATGCAACCGAACCAGAAGGCCCGCTTTGTCGCGGTGACCCTCGAAGAGGCGCTGGAAGCGCGACGTTCCTATAAGAAAAAACTCAGCTGCCTGAGCAAGCTGTTCCCTTCCTGATTCTGCCCGCCGCATTGCGCGGGTAATGCCAAACGGTAAGCCAACGCCGCACTTCGGTGCGGTGGCGGCTGCCCGCGCTTCAACCTTTGACTGGTTTTGGAGTTCACGCATATGGCTGCTTTATCGCAATCGAGTCAAACCGGGCAAGACCCGGCCAATCAACCCGTTCCAGCCGAAGCGCGCATGGGGCGATTGTCCCTGACCATGGCCTGGCGGGCGGTGTGCAGTGCGATGTTTTACATCGTGGTCGGCGCATCACTGGCGTTGTCGTATGGAGCCCGCAACGCACTGATCGGCATGGTTCTGTCGGTGATCAGCTATGGGCTGGTCAATAGCGTGCTCAGCCGCTTTGCGATCCGCAGCGGCTTGTCGGTGGCGTTGTTTTCACGGTTGCTGTTCGGCAGTACCGGGGCGTGCCTGGCAACGTTGATCTTCTTTTCCACGGCGATCTACTACGCGGTATTCGAAGGCTCGGTAATCGCCGTGGCGCTCAATCACCTGTATCCGGAGCTGGTTTATCCGCTGGCCGCATTGGCGGTGGTGCTCTACAGCGTGCCAATGATTCTGGGCAGCGTGCAGCATTGGCTGGACAAGCTCAACGGCGTGTTGTTGCCGGTGTATCTGGGCGGTTTGCTGGTGGCGGTCGGGCTCTCGATCAGTCGATATGGCTACCAGCCGCAATGGCTGGATTTCGGCCCGGCAACACCCAGCGCCTTCGGCTGGTGGGACTGCTTTGTCGCTTACATGGGGGTCTGGGTGCTGATGCTGTTCACCTTCGACTACGCGCGTTTCGGCAAGCCTGAAGACGCCGAGTATCACGGGCGCTGGAACTTCGGCATGCCGTTCTACGCGGTGACCTTCCTGCTCAATGGCGCGGCGGGCATCTATCTGGTCAGCAGTATTCCCCACGAAGGTGCGCTGAACGAAGTCTCTGTGGTGATGGCGATTCTGCAATTGATGGGCTTGTGGGGCTTGTTGTTTGTCTGGGCCACGCAAACCCGGATCAACACCGCCAATTACTACCTGGCGACACTGAACATGCAGGCGTTCTTCGGGCGTTTTGGCCTGCGCGGTTCGTACTTGATGTGGGCACTGGTAGTGGGGGTGATCGTCTACGGCTTGATGCTCGCGGACGTGTTTGCCTACCTCCTCAAAGCGTTGGCCTATCAGGGGATCTTCGTGGTGGCCTGGGTCGGCGTGGCGTTGGCGCAGATACACTACGGGCGCAATGAAATGGCGGCACTCGAACGGGTACCCGCGTTCAATTCCGTGGGTTTGACGGCGTGGTTTGGTGCCACCGCTTTGGGGCTTGCGTTGATGTTTGTTGGCGGTGGCCTGAGCAGTTTTTCCGCACCCTCTACGGTGATCGTTGCATTTGCGTTGCAGTCGGGCTTATCCCATCGGCACCGGTTAGTGTTGGCTGAGTAGGATTTTTCAGTCACTCGTTGTGTGCCTGCCTGCTCTAGCACGTTAGAGCAGGCATCGAACGCTCATGACGAATCCGCTGATGAATGGTCCAGGGCTGCTGATGGCACAACCGTTATGGTTTCACTGCGTGGCTTTCTTCAACATGAGGAGCGTCCGCTGGGTTCTTCTGCGGAACGACAAAGTTCACCACCGTACTGGTCAAAATCTTATGACTCGGATCAGCCACTTCAAGTAGAACCTTGTGAGCGCCCGGCGTCAGCCCAACCAAAATAATCGGGTCTTCACTGGTGTGCGCCCAAGTACCTTTCCAGTCGTCGACGGTCACGTGAAGGTGGCCGAGCCGTGGTGATACTTCGACAGCCGTTTTGCCAAATACCGGCATGATCCGGGCGTGCTCGGTTCGATACTGAATAATGACAACCCCGCGGGCCAGCGGCGCGGCGAGCGGCGGGTAGGCAATGAGTTTTGGTCCTGCCTCAGACTCCAATGGGAGTATGGCCGGTGGCTGATCGGTGTCTGCTACCCCTTGACCCCACGCGGCTACGCAAAGGAAGGCACCCAACGCAAAGGTAGATAGATTTCTGAGAGCAAGGGACATGGTGTTTTTCTCCCGCGTGATCTCATCCAAGGCTAGATCAAACCGGGCAGTTGTCTATGCCCAAGCTGCCTCTCTCTGCAAAACAGCCGAGTGGGGAAGGGCAGAAAACGGGTGTTGAATACGAGCCTTTTAATGACGGTGATCGGCTAAAAACAGCCAGTAAATGGAGCGACGCAAAATGACAGCTAAGCTTCCTTCTACTGTCGGGCTTATTGAGCAGACCGGGTTTTGCGGCCATGGCGTGTCGCCGCCTTCAGCGGTCACCACGTCGTTACAACAGCCAGCCCGATCTTGAGCGTCAGCCCTTCACAACAGCCTCGGAGGGGAGCCAATGAAACGTTTCGTCATGCTCATCGCGATCTCTTTGCTGACCACTGCTTGTCAGAGCACAAATGATAATGGCGTCACCCGACTAGACAATTGTGTCTGCTATAAATCGACCGAGGCACAACATTTGCCAGCATCGCAAATGGCATGGACAGACCCCGAAACGTTGCAGGAGCAATTCTCACATTGCATTTGCCGGGCCTTGGTTGACCTGAAGAAGGTCGATGATCCCGGCAAATTTTTCGTACCCGGAACCGAAATAAGAACGGAACTGAAATAAAACATGATCGGGGTTGTGAGCCATCCGTACGCTTTGGTGTTTGCGATCACTCGCTCGGGGTGGTGCAGCGTGCGAAACAGACCAGAACCGTCTGGGCTCAACGTCCATCTTCAACGTAAGGGCCCAAGTAGAAAGCTTGCGTATCCCAGTTGATTCGATAAATCACTTCTTTGCCTGGCTTGATCCTGGCCGCGACCGTTTTGATCGCGGCACCCGCACATAATCCAGACTCGGCGAGCCCGGCACCGAGATTCACTTCACCGGCAGGCAAAACGAAAGATGCCTTTTGACCGGGGCCTATCTTGGCTGCGCGCTGACCATCGATGTAGAACATGGCGTCACATCCCGCACCGACAAACCCGTCATCACGGACAATAGTCAGGCGTCCAGGCTCTTTCGTGCCCTGGCTTTTGAACGCGTACATCTTGTCGGCCGGCACTGGCCGGGCTTCAGAAACCGGCAGGGGTGAGGTTGCGCACCCGCCCAAAGCCAGCAAGAGCGCCCCCGTTGCGATACTCCTTCGCATCGTTTTTCCTCCCGAAAAGGGCGAATGCATCAGGCGCCATTCTGTATTGCTTGATGACGCCATTCGCCAAAAACGCTTTAAATGGATTTGTTACCTTTTACTAAACCTTGCTCTTGGCGTCTGTGTTTTTTCGGGCCTTCACCAGCAGGTTAAAGGCGTCAGTATCAAGTGGCCGACTTAGAAAGAAACCTTGGCCTTCATCGCACGACACTGCTTTGAGCAAATCCAACTGTTCGGCAGTTTCAATCCCTTCCGCCGTAACGGTGAGTGATAACGCGCGGCCCAAGCCCACAATCGCCTGGATGATGGACTCATCATCACTTTCGACCAGTTTGTTTAGAAAGCTCCGGTCTATCTTCAGGCCATCGAAGGGGAACGTGCGCAAATAACTCAGTGAAGAATACCCCGTGCCAAAGTCGTCCATGCATATGCGCACGCCCAGGCGCTTCAATGTACGCATCAGCTCTAGTGCGCCGGGGGCATCTTCGAGCATGACGTTTTCAGTAATCTCCAACTCTACCCGGGTAGGCGCGATTCCTGAGTCTTGAAGTGCTTTCTGCACACGCTCCACCAAATTGCCTCGCTTGAATTCGCTAGGTGAAAGGTTGACGGATACAAACAAATGTTCCGGCCACCGTGCGGCGCAACGGCAGGCGGTGTCGATGACCCAGTCACTCAAGGAAAGGATCAGGCCGGATTCTTCAGCGATGGGGATGAACGTATCGGGAGGTATTAACCCGCGCTCAGGATGTTGCCACCGTATCAACGCTTCAGCACCGACCATCTGCCCGTCTGAGATACGGTAGCGCGGTTGGAAGTGGAGTCGAAGTTCTCCATTTTTTATCGCAAAGCGCAGATCACTTTCCAGACGACGCCGCTCAATAATCCTGGCGTTCATATCCCCCGCATAGAAACGCCAGGTATTACGACCTCCAGCCTTGGCTTCATACAACGCAATATCCGCATAACGTAGCAGCTCAGTCGCCTCGCAAGCGTCATTTGGCGCCATCGCGATACCAATACTGGCACTGACAAATACCTCTTGCTCATTGATTTGAATCGGCTGCTCGATGGACTCGATCAAACGGCGACAAAGCGCCTCGACTTCCTCCTGGGAACTGACATCGGTGAGTATCAGTACAAACTCGTCCCCCCCAATCCGAGCGACAAGATCACCGTGGCGAACACAGTCTGCCAAGCGGCTCGACACCTGGTTAAGCACCAGGTCACCTGCGGCATGTCCTAACAGATCATTCACTGGTTTGAATCGATCAAGGTCCAGACTGAGCATGACCAAGGGTTGTTCTAGTGTCGGCAACGCTTTGAGTTTGCCATCAAGAAACTCCTGTAGTCGTGTCCTGTTGGGAAGGCCGGTCAGGGCATCATGTTGTGAGAGGAATTCGATTCGTCGACGGGCTTCAACTTCCTCCGTGACGTCGGTTGCTGTCCCCCGGAATCCTCCTCCTGCCATGACTCGCGCCGAAAGACGGGTGATTCGCTCTTGGCCATTTGTATCCACGTAGCGGCACTGAACACTGATATCCGGACGACGATTCGGAATACTGAGCCACTGAGATAAAGTGCCTAATTCAGTGCGCAGCAGATCATCCATCGCCGCACCAATCCATGCAGTCCTGGAAAAGCCCGTGATATCTTCAAATCGCTCGGATAGATAGGTGAAGCGCCAACCGGCGTCCATTTCCCATACCCAATCCGAACTGGCCTCAACAACATCACGAAAGCGCGCCTCACTGGTGGCAAGGTCGGTCTGACTGCTTTGCAGCGATGCATAGCTGGCGTCAAGCGCCTGCGCAGCGGCCGTCGTACGACGCAAGATCACCCACGTCATCAGGCACACCAGCAGCGCAGCGAGTCCCACCAAGGGCAACCCCAGCGCCAATAATTGCAGCCCTGGTTTGTGCGGACTCCATTGCAGGACGCCTGCTGTACCGGCCTCGCCCAGGGGATAGGCAGACACCAAGGGGATTTCGTCGGGAGCGGCCGTGTGCAGGCCATCTACCCCGAAATCCCGGCCTATTGTTGCGAGCTTGGCGCTGTCCAACATTTCAACGAATATCAACACCGACGCCGATCTATCATCCGCTATGACCGTTGGATCGGTTCCGGGCGTAATCGCAGCCGCAGCGACGAGGGCAGGTATCCCTCCCACATTAATGAACGTAGTCGTCGGCGTTTCGGTTTCCGCTCCCTCACGTGCTTGATCGAGAATCGCATCAACAGACTGTTCTAGCCATTGTTCGACTTCAACTGACACCCTCTGACCCTTGACCAAGGAATAAACGGTACGATTGACATCGTTGACTACAAACACTCCCCGAAACCCAAACTCTGTATAAAGTGTCGTCCCGAGATTTTGCCGTACGTACGCCCAGTCCACGTCTACCTGAGTATGCAAGTGCTTGTAAGCATCGCCCCAAAAGGCGTAATCCTTGACGGTCGAGCTCAGCGATTTTTCCAACGATTCCACGGCTTTCTTCGTGTAAAACGCACTGTCACGCTCCTCCGTCCGATCTAGATTTTGCGCAACATAAACAAGTGAATAGCAGGCAAATAAGAAAACCCCCGCCAAAAGACCCACAAACTTGAATAGCGAAGTTCGAGTCAGGGCCACGCTTGAGCGATTGGTTGAAGAACAAGAGATGGTGGGGAGAGCGTTAGGCATAAATGACCGGTACTCGTTGAAGCTAGTTATTTACATATCAGGTTGTCGGCAGTCGACGCTGAATAGTGAGCGCCCGTCCGTCGCGCCAAGCAGGTCTGCCCAGTCTGCCGGAGACGGGATTTCACGAAGACGCGTTGCGCTACCGATGCAATAGGCCTGTTGTCAACGGCGACGGACAGTTATCGGCCGAACCAGCAACTCAAACGACTACTGATCTTTCTATGGCAGTACTCGCCGCCCCCCATGTACTTTTTAGACTCAGCCCTCGACAAGGTGGGTCAATATTTCCAGAAAACTGGAGTGACAAGTACCAGCACCGTCAGGATTTCCAGCCTTCCCAGAAGCATTCCAATGGTCAGTAGCCATTTGGCCGCATCAGGTAATGTTGAGAAATTACCGGCGGGCCCAATGATCGTGCCCAGCCCTGGCCCGACGTTACACACCGCAGTAGCGGCACCGCTCAACGCTGTAGTCCAATCAAGCCCAATGAGCGCCAGGCCCAAGGCGATGGCCGCAATAGTGATCGTGAAGAAGAACGAGAAGGTCAAAAGCGAGCGCACGATTTCCTCGTCGATCGGATGACCGTTGTACTTCTTCTGTATCACGGCTCGAGGATGGATCAACTGCTTCAAGCTACTGACCAGGAGAGCGGCTGCAACCTGGAAACGGAAGATTTTAAGGCCACCTGCCGTTGAGCCTGAACATCCACCGACGAAGGTCAGGTAGAAAAAGAGCAAGACAGCGAAGCTTCCCCACAAGGTGTAGTCGCCAACCGCAATTCCGGTGGTCGTGACAACCGAGGTCACGTTCACTGCCACGATACGAAACGCGTCCCACCATCCGTAATCGCTATGAAAGTACAGCCAGGTGCCCACGCACAGTGATGTGACGAACAGGAACCCAATAAATCCGCGGACCTGGTGATCCTTGAGCAGCGCGCGCCGATTGCCCCGCAATGTCGCGACGTACAAGGTGAAGGGCAGGCTGCCCAGAATCATGATGGCCACCGCTACCCAGTGAATCGCTGGTTGCGTCCAATGCCCAAGTGAGGAGTCCGAAGTCGAAAATCCCCCGGTGGAGATCAATGACATTGCGTGGTTGACCGCTTCGAATGGCGTCATTCCAGCGAGCCAGAGCGCCAGGGCTCCGATGCCAGTGAGCCCAAGGTAGAGCAAAAGAATGTACTTGGCTGCCATGTGGGAGCGAGGTGTCACTTTCTCCGACCAATCTGAGGACTCTGTCTGGAACAGACGCATGCCGCCTACTCGCAACAGCGGGAGGATCGCCACCGCCATGCCGATGAAGCCGATGCCTCCCAACCAATGCAGCATGGAGCGCCATATCAACAAGCCGGGAGATGAGCTATCCAAACCGGTGAGTACAGTCGAACCAGTGGTTGTGATACCAGACATCGTTTCAAAGAATGCATCGGTGTAGCTGATATCGCTGATGAACACCATTGGCAACGCTGCGAAGGTGCACACAACGACCCAGCTTCCGGTCGTCAGCAGGTACATATCCCTGGGACGAAGCTGGCCAGTATCCGGGCGTCCCCTCACGATTAACAGGAGGCCACAGATAAAGGTAATCAAACTCGACCAGAGAAATGCTGACAGATCGTCGCTACGCTCATAGACCACCAGTGTGATCATGGGAATAGCCATGCTCACGGCCAGCGTGATCAGAAAAAGCCCAAGGATGAATCCGATAAGCCGAATGGCTGCGAGGGACATAACAATAACGTTCCAAATTTGCACCGCGCAGTATCGGATGCGCACCCCGTCAAACCCGTAAATTTTGCGTAAAATTTCTGCCTGCGACCCGTCGGGATAAGTGAGGCTAGCAAGAGCGCCCCTGTTGCGATAATCCTTCGCATAATGCTTTCCTTGCTGAAAAAGGGCGAATGTATCAGCGCGTCATGTTGCTTTGCTTCATAAAGCCATTCGCCCAAAACGCTTTAAATAGATCTGTCACCTTTCATCTTCAAGGCTTCTTCGGCGGGTAGTTACCGCGCAAGCCCCCGGACTTGTTGCCGGTTTTGCTGGGCAGGTCAGGTACGACCGGGCGGGACTTGGGCTGAGGGTTGGAGCGGCTACGGGGTTGAGGTTGCTTGCTCATTTGCGCCTCCTGAATTGCGGCACTTCGCGAAAGGGCCTACTCATTCAGCTTAGCTGCCTGGCGAAATGGGCTGCACCGTTCGGCACTTGGGAAAAGTGCTGCAGCCCCAAAACTGTTGACCGCTCCTCGGGCCACCGTTGTATGTCCGCACCACCAGCGCACTGCCGCAGCGCGGGCATTGGCGCGAGGCCGATGGATCGTCGCGCTGCTTTAGGCGTTGCACATGCTCACGCCGGGTAGCGAGCGTCGGCGCCAGGCGACCTGCTTGCAAGGTCTGCAACATGGCCGTCACCTGCGCCTCGCTGAACACCGTTTGCTGGAAAGACTTGATGTAATGGACCCAGCCACCGCCTCGGGTGACATTAGCCGGCATTCTGGTCTTGAAAGTGCTTGGGCCGACAAACACGATGACCGAATGCACAAAGTCCGGGCCGATGCCCAACGCCGCTTGCAGGGCCTTCAAGTGTTTGTAGTTCTGGCGGTTCGGGTTCTGGAAGGTGAAGCGCTTCTTGTGAAACAGCTGCGTCCACTGAGCCTGCTTCTCACCACCGAAGATCCAGCCTTTCATGTGCTTGGTCTCCAGCACAAAAATGCCGAAGGGCGACACAAACACATGGTCGATCTGCGTGGTGCCGTCCGGGGTGATCAGCGTCACGTCATGCAGGCGACGGTAAACCTGACGATCCAATCTAAAGTGTGCGCGCAAACGCACCAGACGCTCACCGAACCAGCCTTTGAACAGGCGCGTGCGCAGCAGCGTCCATACCAGCAGCAGTGGTAGTAGCCAGATCAGGATGTTGAGTAAGGGGTGCAGGATAACGGAGGTGTTCACTTGGCAGTCCTTTGCAGTGAGGGGAGGGGTGTTGAGTTGTCCGATGCTACGTCCCAGTAAAGCATTCCGGACCGCAAACAAAACGGGCGCCCGATAGGCGCCCGTTTTCATTTACTCCGCCGCCTGCGCCCGCAAGCGTCGGCCGATCACATCCATCAAGTCACAGCCATCGCGCAATGGGATGGCCAGCAATTTGGAGAAGTCCGTCAACACCACCGTGTCACAACCGAGCTCGGCGCGGAAGGCGATGTTTTCCAGCACCTGCGTGACAGTGCGGATGCGGTAGTCGGCCATGGCTTGAAGGACGTCGAGTGGAGCTTGGGTATCGATGAGCAGGGAGGCCGGGATCAGGTCGATTCCGGTGAGAGGCATGTATCTTTCCAAAGGTAAAACTCCGATCAAAGCAAAGGTTGACTGTCCCTCAATCGTCGCCAAACGAATGGGTGACAGCTGTACGCAGGTTGGCGAACCGGGATCGGAATACCGGCAGACCCGAAGGTCTCCCGCGCACAGCTGCCATAAAGACAGCTTTGCGGGCATGCGAAAGCGACTGCATGAAAGCACAGCGCTTTTGCATCCGATCGATCAGGTCGCCAAACCTGAATCGCCATTTTGGGCGACGGGGCGGACTATAAACTTCATCGGAACGACGGGCAAGGTTAGGAATTCCGAAGTTTGTGTAGGAGATTAATGGCGGTCCTAGGACCGTTACATACCTTCTGTGAGCGACTGCTATCGGCCAAAAGCGGGCCTCAATGAGCAATACAAGAAGTAGCCATCGCGTAGATCTTGTCCCCTTGCCAACCAGGCACCGTGCAGATACTGTCCGCTTATGAATCAGCTACGCATTGCCTCGACCACCACCACGACTACGACCGCCCGAGGCGGGTCGTGAGAGGTGTCGTGAGCCAATAACGCACGAACTTCAAAGGCCCGCCAGTGATGGAAAGGGCCTTTTCTTTTGGCCTTGTGTCGCTGGTCCAAACGCAAGGAAAAGCACTATGCATGCACTGTTGATTCTCGATATGCAGGTTGGATTGTTTCATGGCCCGGATGAACCATGGGCTGGTGAGGCGCTGCTGAATACGTTGAATAGTCTGTTGAATAAAGCCCGCAGGGCCGGCGCGCCAATTTTTCTTGCTCGCCACGTGGGGCCGCCCGGCTCGCCTATCGAACCTGGAAGCCCGTTGACGCAACTGGTGCAGGAACTGTTGCTGCAAGGCGACGAAGTGATTTTCAACAAAAGCCGACCTAACGCTTTCGCCATGACTGACCTGGCCGATCGACTAAAGGCTTGTGGATCTCGAGGCGTGGTTATTGCGGGAATGAAGACCCAGTATTGTGTCGACAGCACCTGCCGCGCCGCACGAGATCTTGGATTCGACGCAGTGCTGATCGCCGATGGTCATACCTGCACCGACACTCCCGCATTGAAGGCTGAAAGTATCGTCGCTCATCACAATGCAACCCTGGCGGGCCCATTCTGTCGTGTCGTTCACGCTGAGGACTGGCGTTTCTGACCGGCATTGATAGATCGACTCAAGTTCTGGGTCGATCTGTCCGCTTTGGGTGGCTGCTGCCCCCACGGCAGGCAGAAATCGGCCAAGTGTAGACACGCGACAAAGGCACGATTGCTTTAGGAAAGTATTGATCAAATCTGCAACAACTCTTGCCAAGGATTTCATGCGATGGATTGCCCCCCGACGCTATACACCAGCCGTCTTATCCTCACGCCACTGCGAATGACTGATGCAGCCGCGATACAACAGCTGTTTCCCCAATGGGAAGTGGTCCGCTACCTTGACAGCCGTGTGCCATGGCCCTACCCGCAGGATGGGGCGCTGGTTTACGTGCGCGATGTCGCTCTTCCCGCCATGGCTAGACGACAAGAGTGGCACTGGATGATTCGCACGCGCGCGCAACCTGAGCGCAGCATCGGGAGCATCAGCCTGTATGACCAGCCAGGTAACAATAGGGGGTTCTGGCTCGCGCCTCTGTGGCAGGGCAACGGCTATATGCGCGAAGCCTGCGAGGTCGTCAACGCTTACTGGTTCGCGACATTACTACGTCCGGTCATGCAAGTGCCCAAGGCTGTCGCCAACCACGCTTCGCGCAAGGTATCCCAACATGAAGGCATGCGGATGATCGGGACGCGGAACGGGCATTTTGTCTCGGGGCCCATGCAGGTCGAAGTCTGGGAGATCACACGGAGCGAGTGGCTTGGCGCGCGCGCTGAAACTTGACCTGAAATTTGTGCCGGTCCGAGTGACAGGCTGCTATCGGGTCGATTTCAACCGGTTGCAAACGGCCAGAAGCTGCCATTGCGCGCCAGGATTCAGGCATCGGATGATCCAGCACGCCACACAGCAAACACCTCAAAAAATGTCGGCTTGGACAGCGTGGATCAACTTAAATACCCTATCGCTCCCAGAGTCTCAATCAAACGCAACAATGCTGGTTTTTCGGCTGGCTTTTCGCCGATGCAACACACGTCCGGGTCGCTGAGAGAGCACCAAACCGACACAGGGTCGCCTACCTTCAGTCCGTATGAGGCTTTACGCAGAGTTGCAGTTGACCAAGCGTCAATGGTTTCGTTGAGAGACTTGTGAAACCGCTTCCCATTGGCACTATAACTGAAGCTCATGAACTGCGCTCCGATCCACGGCCCCTCACTCCCTACAAAGGTTACATAGCCTAGTACTACTTGCTCCACAGGTACATCGCCAGCGCTCATCAATTCTCTCCTGAGAATGTGCCCGACATGCCGGGACGACGCGATCACCCATGTTCTGCTGCCAACATTGACCTGAACTGAGAAATGCTCTCTGAAGATAGCCCGGCACGTTCAAACACTGCGCAGGTGAAGCTAACGGGGGCGGTGCCTGGAGCAGTAATGATGCGGTCTGCCATCACCGCTATTGAGCTGCTTCGGTAAAGCGTGCAGCCTTCATAACTGACGGCATTCTGTAAGAAGTCAGCGCTGTTCGAGGTATGAGGAACCATGTCTAGAAGCCCGGCCCTCGCAAGTGCCAGCGTTCCTCCACAGATACCGGCAATGGTTGCTCCACTTGAACGACTGGCATGAAGAAAGTCTCGAATATCCGGGGCTTCTGCACTTTCCCAGACCATTCCTCCAATGACGACGACAACGTCCGGTTTCCAGTCCAGACATTGTTGCAAGCTGCTATCAACCGTTACAGCCAATCCACCCTGCGAACGAAACTGCCCCGTAGTAGGAGCGAAATACCTGACGTCGATCCCGTAAAACGGGGACGCCGTACCAGCAATGAAAGCATATTCCCAGTCCGCAAAACCGGGTGTCAGTATCAAACCCACGCGTGCCATCAATCAGAATCCTCCATGAATGCCCGTAACATATGACGACAACAAACAGACATCAAGGGCAGCTTAGGGTCGATGACTGCCCTTCGCGACGGGCAGAAATCGGCCAAGAGCGGACTGCCTGCCCTATTAATAAATCTGAGAATTATCTGGCTGGCCTCGTAAATCCGGATCCCGCCAGCCCAGGCGTTACTGCCCAATAGTGTCAAAACAAGGATCTATGGAGCAATATTCAGTCGGCAAGCGTGGCTGCTTCGATACATAGCGCACCCTCTGAGATTGCATCAGGCAAACCAATCAAACCCATTGCCAGAGTGCCAAGCGCATAAGCGCTACGGTTCCGCGATGGTGAACCAGAAATCGAACTTGTCGAAATGGGTCAGCATGTCTTTAAACTTGTCCTTGTCGCCTTCGATTTTCACTTCGCCACTGTCCGATAAGTTGCCCAGTTTCAGTTTGCCCAAGGCGATGTCATCGAGGGTGGTCCGGTTAAGAGTGACCGTGCCGTCGGTCTTATCCAATGGCTTGCCTTTTTTGTAGTTCATGACGCCGTTTTTTACAGTCAATACGTACGTGGCGTTGGTGTCCGGGAAGTTGAGGTTGAACGTATAGGACTTCTCGCCGACTTTCGGGCCATTCAAGTGAATGGCAAGGAAGTCGAGAAACATTTCAGTGGTCATGCCGCGAATGATGTCAGGTGAACTGGTATTGGGCGTGACCATTTTCTTGACGCCCCCCCGCAGTTCTTGGGCGCCGGACAGATAGAAGTTGCGCGCAGGTCCCGATTCAGCCTGGTAACCCATCTGTTCCAGGGCGTCAGCCTCGACAGAACGAGCAGCCTGGTTCTTCGGATCGGCGAACACCACCTTGTTGGCGACAGTCGCCGCCCAGCGGTAGTCGCCTTGGGCATAGGCATCCTGAGCGGTTTTGACCATCTTGTCGGCACCCACCATTTCGACGTACTTCTTAGCCTCCTCGGTTGGTGGTAATGGATCGAAGTTGGCCGGGTTACCGTCCCAGAAGCCCAGGTAGAGTTGATAGGTCGCGCGCACGTTATGTTTGAGATTGCCGTAGTAGCCGCGGTTATAGAACTCTTTCGCCAGGCTGTCAGGCAGGACGAACGCCTCGGCGATCTCGTTCATGGTCATGCCCTGGTTGGCCATGCGCAGCGTCTGATCGTTAATGTACTTGTAGAGGTCGCGCTGTTTCTCCAGATGCTGCACAACGCGATCATTACCCCACTGCGGCCAATGGTGGCTACCGAACGACACCACGGCATCCGCCCCCCACAGATCAATGGTTTGCCCCAGGGCACTCGCCCACTTTTGCGCGCTGCGAACTTTTGCACCACGCAGGGTCAGAATGTTGTGCAAGGTGTGGTTGCCATCCTCGGCCAAGTCAATGGCTTTGAATTGCGGGAAGTAGAACAGCATTTCAGCCGGAGCTTCTGTGCCGGGCGCCATTTGGAACACCACCTCGATCCCGTCGACGGTGAGTGTTTCTCCGGTTTTCTCGATCAGTTTGTTTGGTTCGAGCAGGGTGATGGTGCCTGCTGCTGTGGTTATACCCAAGCCACCACTGACCGTACCTTTGGGGTCTTTTGGCAACAGATTGCCGTACATGTAAGAAGCGCGACGGCTCATCGCGGTGCCGGCAAACACATTTTCACTGACCGCTTCTTCCATAAAGCCTTCAGGGGCGATCAGCGGCACTTTACCGGACTTCACATCGGCGTCGTCGACCATCGCGCGCACGCCAGCGAAGTGGTCAACATGCGAGTGAGTAAATATCACGGCAGACACTGGTAGTTTTTCAACTTTGTCATTGACCAGCCCCAGCGCCGCTTTGGCTGTTTCCGCCGAAGTCAGTGGATCAATGACGATCCAGCCAGTCTTGCCACGGATGAAGGTGATGTTGGCCAGATCGATATTGCGTACCTGGTAGATGCCATCCACCACTTTGAACAACCCTCGAATCGTCAGCAACTGCGATTGCCGCCACAGACTCGGGTTGACGGTGGCCGGTGTCGGGCCTTCTTGCTTGAGAAAGTCGTACTGAGACAAGTCGATAACGGTATTGCCCGCATCGCCCTTGATCACAGGACTGGGTAAATCGGCAACGAAGCCGTGGTTCGCATCGTCGAAGTCTTGTTTATTGGCAAAGGGCAAATAGCTGAGCAAAGCATCGTTGGCTTTTCGAGTTGCATCGGTGGCGTCGTTAGGTGCGGCCTGCACCGCGCCGATTACCACGCAACTCGATAACACCGCGAGTACTATTTGTCTGGGAAGCAGAGCTAGCATGTCGTGTCTCCTCATGTTTGCAAGCACACTCCCGAAACAGCTTCTGACGTCGGGAATAATTTCGTACAAAGCAGTGAAAAACGCAGGTCATAACAGGGTGGCTGCATGGCGCATTGGGGGGGGGGCGACGGTGCTCTACTGACTCGATACTCTAGCTCCGCACCCTGGTCCGCATTTATTGTGTTTACCCTTGGAGTATTACGACGCCAAGGCCTGCAGAGTTGAGATATATCAAGCAGTCAGTGATCGTGTATGCGGTTAGTGAGGACGGGAGAACGCCCGTGGAATTGACAGGCAGCTTCTGGCCGAAAGCACACATCACTCACGCTGTTCACATCCGCGAAATCGAAAGGGCAGTGCCCAGCCCCCTAGCGTAGAATTCCCAAACCGCGCCCACCCCGAGACGGACCCTCAATGCAAACCCCAGCCCCTCAACATCCCCTCTGGAAAACCTACCTCCTTTTCCTCGCTCCCATGGTCCTCTCCAATTTCCTCCAATCCATGTCGGGCACCATCAACAGCATCTACATCGGCCAAATGCTCGGCACCCAGGCCCTGGCCGCCGTGTCGGGCATGTTCCCCATCGTCTTCTTCTTCATCGCCCTGGTCATTGGCCTCGGCGCAGGTGCTGGCGTGCTCATCGGCCAAGCCTGGGGCGCGCGCGAGCCGCACTTGGTGAAAACCATCGCCGGCACCACGTTGCTCCTGGGCGCAATGATCGGACTGGTAGTGGCGATTTTGGGCAGCGTCTTCGCACGGCCCGCCCTGCAAGGCCTCGGCACACCGGCCGACGTGATTGACGATGCGGTGTCTTACGCCCACGTGATGATGTGGATCATGCCGTCGCTGCTGGTCTACGTGCTGTTCACTCAGTTGCTGCGCGGGGTCAGCGATACGGTGTCGCCGTTGATTGCGTTGGTGGTGTCGACGTGTATCGGGTTGGCGCTGACGCCAGCGTTGATTCGGGGGTGGTTCGGGTTGCCGATGATGGGGATTCAGAGTGCAGCGTATGCGGGGCTGGCGGGGAATTTGTCGGCGATGGGCTGGTTGGCGTGGCGCTTGATTCGCAAGGGGCATCCGTTGGCGCCGGATCGGGAGATGTTTGCGGCGATGCGCCTGGACCTGGTGATTCTCGGCAAGGTGTTGCGCATCGGTTTGCCGACCGGGTTGCAGATGGTGGTGTTGTCGGTGTCGGAGTTGGTGATTCTGGCGCTGGTGAATCGGCACGGTTCACAGGCGACGGCGGCGTATGGGGCGGTGACGCAGATCGTCAATTACGTGCAGTTTCCGGCGTTGTCGATTGCGATCACCGCGTCGATCCTTGGCGCTCAGGCGATCGGGGCAGGGCGGCTTGAGCGCATGGGGCCGATTTTGCGCACGGGGCTGTTGATCAATGTGTGCCTGACCGGTGGTCTGGTGGTATTGGGGTATTTGCTGTCGCACTGGTTGCTGGGGTTGTTTCTCACCGAGGATTCGACCCGGGCGATGGCGGAGCATCTGTTGCACATCATGCTCTGGAGCCTGTTGGTGTTTGGCTTCCAGGCGATTGTCGGCGGCATCATGCGCGCCAGCGGTTCGGTGCTGGTGCCAATGGCGATTTCGATTTTCTGCGTGGTCGGCGTGCAGTTGCCGGTGGCGTATGTGCTGGACGGGCAGTTTGGGTTGCAGGGCGTGTGGATGGCCTTTCCCGTAGCGTACCTGGGCATGCTGGTGTTGCAGACGGCGTATTACAAAAAGGTCTGGAAGCATCAGGCGATCGAGCGGTTGGTGTAGCGCCGCGCCATAAAAAATGGGCTGCCGTGCAAACGGCGGCCCATTTTTTTGGATGGCGCGCGGTCGTTGCTTATTCCTCGATGACTTCCGGCGACACCACCCACACGCTGCACGGCATTTTGTACAGCAGGTGTTCCACTGTGCTGCCGATCAGCCGCCCGATGCCGCGGTGGCCAACCCGGCCCATGACGATCACGTCGACGTTGTAGGCATCGGCATAACTGGACAGGACTTTGGCCGGGTTGCCCATCACCATGTGCCGCTGTTCCGGCGGAATGCCGTTGCGTTCGGCCAGCGCGTTGAAGGCTTCACCTTGGGCGTCGAACAGGGTTTTGGCCTTGGTCGAGGAGAAGAATTTGGTGGCGTCGCCGAACCCGAACTCATCGGCGCCGATGGACGACAGGTCATAGGCGTACACCACGTCGACCTGGGCGTTGCAGGCCGTGCCCAGCTTCACCGCCTCATGCAGGATGCGGTCATTGAAGCCTTCGTATTGGCCATCGCGATGGAACGGGTCGACGGCCGCGACGATCCGGCGCGGCAAGGCGTGTTGCACGTTGCTGACAAAATGCAGCGGCACCGGGCATTCGCGCAGCAGGTGGATGTCCAGCGGCGTGAACATCATCCGTGACAGCAGCGATTCGTGTTGCAGCGCCTTGATCACCAGGGTCATCGGCTGCTCTTTGAGGTGGATCAGGATTTCCTGCAACGGACGTTCGACCCAGACCACTTCCGTGGTGACGGTCACGCCGATCTTGCGCAAGGGCCGGGCCTGATCTTCCAGCCACTGGCGGTGGCGCTCGACGTACCCCAGGCGCATCTGCTCCAGAGCGTCCCGGTTGACCAGGCTGGCGGTGGCCAGGCCTTCCAGGAAATCGAACGCGACGATGTGCAGCGCCGCGTCTTGCGCCTTGGCCAGCGCGGCGGCCCGGTCGAACGCGGGGCTGTTTTCCATCAGGGGCGAGGCAATGAGCATGAAGCGTGCTTGTTCGGTCATGACAATTCTCCCTTGGGTCTTCACACAGACGCAGGCCTGAAGTGGCCGCGAGGGTTGGCTGGAGCGTTTACCTGAAGTCCATAGTGGCAATGGTGAGGATGGGCCGCTTGATCTTTGTCAAACCTGCGCGTGTCGGCGCGAGGGCGGCCGACGTTTGGTTGCCTGGGCCATACTGGAAGAGGTTGATCATGATCAACCTGGGCATGAAGGGTTTGGCGCACGCTGGCGTCAACTGAATGCAGATCCCCCCGGCCTGGCCGGATTGAGAGTCCAATGAATGAAACCCTCGGCGGCATGACCGGCGCGGCGGCTGCGCTGGGGATCGGCATGCTCATCGGCCTTGAACGCGAACGGCACAAGGGGCGAGGGGACAGCCGTGCCTGTGCCGGTTTGCGCACGTTCGCGATTACCGCGTTGCTGGGGTATGGCGCGATGCAAGTGGGCGGCGGCTTGCTGTTGGGGATCATGGCCACCTGTGTGGCGTTGCTGGTCACGGTGGCGTACTGGCGCAGCCTGAGCGATGACCCGGGCGTGACCAGCGAAGTGGCCTTGTTCACGGTGTTGGTGCTGGGCGGGTTGTGCGTTACCGCGCCGGCGCTGGCCACGGCCATCGGTGTGGTGATGGCGGGGTTGCTGGCGTATCGGCAGAAATTGCATCACTTTGCGCGCAGTCAATTGACCGAGGCGGAAATGCGCGACGCACTGGTGCTGCTGCTGGTGGCGGTGCTGGTGGTATTGCCGTTGGCGCCGGACCGCTTCATCGGCCCCTATTCGGCGATCAACCTGCGAACCATTTGCGCCTTGACCGTGATGCTGATGGCGATAGGCGCAGTGGGCCATATTGCCGTGCGAACGCTCGGCAGCCGTTACGGCTATGCGCTCAGTGCCATCGCCTCCGGGTTTGCCTCCAGCACTGTGACCATCGCCACGATGGGGCATCGGGTCAGCGCGGAGCCCGGCAACATCAAGATCCTCGGCGCTGCGGCGATTTTCTCCAACCTGGCCACCTTCACGCAGGTCGGCCTGATCCTGGGGGCGGTTGAACCCGATCTGCTGCGTCACGTGTGGGGACCGCTGTTGTGCGGGACCATCGCCACCGCGCTCTATGGCCTGGGTCTGATGTTTCACAAGCCGGTGGCCGGCCCCAGCCAGCCGATCAAGGTCGGTGGGGCCTTCAACCTCAAGCTGGCCGTGGTGGTCGCGCTGGCCATGACCGGTATTACTTTTCTGTCGTCGATGATGCTCAACTACTTCGGCGAGGTGGGGGTGATGCTGACGGCAGCCTTCACCGGGTTCGCCGATGCGCATGCCTCGACGGCCTCGATTGCGGCCCTGGCCAAGTCCGGGTTGTTGCCGTTTGATGTCATTGCCGCGCCTTTGCTGCTCGCGGTCAGCAGCAATTCCCTGAGCAAATGCGTCGTGGCCTGGGTCAGCGGCGGGCGCCGGTTCGCCGTGTATGTGGTGCCCGGCCAGGTGTTGCTGACAGTGGCGATGTGGGCGGGCCTCTGGTTGCTCTGAGGCCCTGTTTGCGATCTAGTCATCGGGCGACAGTCGTTTGAAGCGGCAGGCGTTGCCACCGGCTCGCTTGGCCAGGTACATGGCCCCGTCAGCCTGTTCGAGCAGGTCTTCGACACTTGCGCCATTGGCAGGAAACAGGCTGATCCCGACGCTGATGGCCGTGTTGATGCGGTGCGCATCGATCATGAACGGCTCACCGATCGCGGCGATCAGTTTGTTGGCCAGGGCTTCAAGCTGGTCGGCTTGTTCCATGCACGTGATCAGGATTGCGAACTCGTCGCCACTCAAGCGAGCGACCACGTCAGACCTGCGCACGGACTGGCCCAGGCGCTCGGCGACGGCCACCAGCAGCTTGTCGCCACAGGCGTGTCCCAACGTGTCGTTGACCGATTTGAAGTGGTCCAGGTCGATAAACATCAACGCCAGTGGCTGCTGGTGTTTGGTGGCGTGGTTGATCGCCTGATTGAGCAGGTTCAGAAACAGACTGCGGTTGGGCAATCCAGTCAGGGCGTCATGGAACGCCAGTTGCTGCATGTTGGCGCGTTCTTCATCCGTGACCTTGAAATTGTGCAGGATGGCGATGAAATGCGTCACCACGCCATGAGGGTCGAGCACGGGGGTGATGATCTGATTGACCGTGCAGCTGGCGCCGTCCTTGCGTCGCTCGACCATTTCGCCCTGCCAGGGCAGGCCCGCCAGAATCGTCAGCCACAGGTCACGGTAGAAGGTGGAACTTTGTCGACCCGAAGACAGCAGGTGCGGGGTTTTCCCCACCAGTTCCGGCTTGGAATAGCCGCTCAAGCGGCAGAACGCATTATTGATCCAGACGATGCATCCCGTGCGCTCGGTGATCAACACCGGGTTAGTCGCAGCGTCCCATGCTCTTGCCAACACCTGCTGGTCATATTCGATCATTGCCCCCTCCCATGTAGCCCTGGACGCATCAGGCCTTGATTCAGGCTAAGAGGAAGGGACCGGGAATCTGTTGATCAAAATCAACTTTTACGGACGCAACGGGCATCAAAAACGCGCGTTATAGCTGATAAAGATCAAGTTGCCCGAAGCAGGAACGCTCACTCTGAATACCTGTTCATTCCATTGAAACGACTACGTGCCGAGGTGCCCCATGTCGCAGACTCAGCGTTTACTGTTAATCGCTCCCCAAAACATGACCCACACGCCGGCCTTCGCCCGTGCCGCCGCGTTGTCGCTGGCCATGCAGATGCCCTTGCACATCGTCGCCTTCGATTATTTGCAGGCCCTGGCGGTGGCGGGGTTGTTCGCCCCCGAACAGATCAGCCTGGCCCGTGACGGGTATTTGCAAACCCATCGGGAGTGGCTCGCCGAGCAAGCCGCGCTGATGAGAAAGCACGGCGTCGAGGTCACCAGCGAGGTGGTCTGGGTGCAGCATCCGTATGAGGAGATCCTGCATTTCGTCAACGAGATGTCCTTGGCGTTGATCATCAAGGATGCGCAGGAAGAGTCAGCCTTGAAGCGCGTGTTTTTCACGCCGCTGGACTGGCAGTTGTTACGCGATTGCCCGGTGCCGGTGCACCTGGTGACCAACGCCGTCAACCCTAAGCCGCACAACGTGCTGGCCATCATCGATGTGTTGCGCAGCGAGGACCAGGACCACGTGTTCAACGACCAGATCATCGACGCCGCAGCGAAGCTGGCCTCCGTGTGTGGTGCAACCCTTGAGCTGGTGCATGTGTATGACTGGACGGCCGTGTATGCCCAGGACATTGGCTTTGGCGCGCTGCCATTGGCCGTCGGGATTTATGAAACCCTGGGCAGCGCCCAGCACGAAGCGTTTGCGGCGATTGCCGAACGCCACGGGGTAGCGCCGCAAAATCGCCATTTCATCGAGGGCGCGCCGCTGACGAGCATTTGTGATTTTGCTGCTGAGCACCGCACCGATATCATCGTGATGGGGACGGTGCAGCACAAGGGGCTGAACAAGCTGTTGGGGACCACGGCCGAGCAACTGTTGCATCGGGCGCCTTGCAGCGTATTGGCCATCAAGCCGGGCCGGGTTTTACAATCCTGAAGGCTGGATCGTCCCGCGATGAACCGTTGGCCTGAACATCGCGGGACGATTTTTTACAGGGCTAGACGGTGAATGACCTGACGCGTGTCATCAGGATCGTTGTGTGTTTCGAAACCCAGCGCTTTGGCCAGGTCACGCATCGGCGTGTTGCTGGCGGCGTCCACCGAATACATCTGGCGGAAACCGTTCTTGCGCGCGGCTTTGATCAAATGCTCCATCAACAAGGTGCCCAGGCCCAGGTGCATCCATTCATCGGCGACGGTCACGGCGCATTCACATTCATGTTCCCCCGTAGCGGCATAGCGGCTGACACCGATCTCGATCAGTTGGCCATTTTCGTGGACCAGCGCAATGAAAGCCGTGCGCTGTTTGTTATCGGTGTCCATCAGCTGGTCGAGCATCGCCGTGCCGGGTTCGTTGATTTGTGCGAGAAAGCGCATATGCCGGGACTCGGGCGACAGGCGCTTGATAAACGCGCGTTCACGTTCGCGGTCTTTTTCCGCCAGTGGCCGGATCAGCACATGACGCCCGTCCTTGAGCGCTTCGATCCAGTATTTGCCGGTGACGGCGGCATAGGCCGCAGCGGCTCGGTCATTGTGGTCTTTGACAGTCAGCATGGGGTGTTCCTCCATCCGGTTTGAAAGGTGGGCGGCACGATGACGAGCCGTTCGGTGACTTCCTTTCTACGCCGTTGGCGGCGCCTGAATCTGATCTGGATCAGAGAGTCGCGACGGCAGGCGTTGATTGGCTCATGTTTGATGTAAATCAAGCGGGAGGAGGGGGCGAGGAGCGCAGTCTTGGACACTTGCCGGCGTTTGATGACCGGTGTCGAGCCGAGGTGTGTGATGGGCCAATATCAACGTTTGTTGCTGATCGCCGACCAAACCCTGCATCAGTCCCCCGCCATGTTGCGGGCCGTCGCGCTGGCCAGGGCGAGCGGGGCCGAACTGGCGGTGCGGGCCTTTGTCGAGCCGGCGCCGGTGGTGCATGTGTGGGAAGACAAAATCGACGACGCACGCTATCAGGGCTATTTGCGCCGCTACCGTCGCTGGGCCGCCGATGAAGTCGAACGGCTCAATGAGATGGGGCTGGAAGCAACGGTCGAGGTGGTGTTCACCACCCATCCGCTGCTGGATATTCTGCGGACGGTCGAAGACTTCAAGCCGGATCTGCTGATCAAGGATGTCACCTTCGAACCGTTGCTCAAACGGGTGTTCATCACACCGCTCGATTGTCACTTGCTGCGCGAGTGCTCGGTGCCCGTGCACTTGGTCAACCAGGCGCGTTACGGCTTGCCGCACCGGGTCGTGGCGGCGGTGGACCCGTTCGACCCGTCGACGCAAATCAATGGCTTGAATGACACGATCATCCAGACCGCGAACGCCCTGGCCCTGCAATGCGACGCTCCGCTGCACCTGCTTTACGCCTACGACTTGTCACCGGCGTTCAACGGCGATGCGCCGTTGGCCAGCGGTGGCTGGGACGTGGATTTAATCGAGGAACTGCGCCAATCCTTGCACCAGGCCTTTGTCGCCCTGGCGGATCGCTACGGTGTACCGCCAGAGCGGCGGCATTTCGTGATGGGCCTGCCCGTGCCGGTGATCAGTGAATTCGTCGAGCACTACCTGGCGGATGTGGTGGTGATGGGCACGGAGCACAGAGTGGGGATCGACCGGTTGATCGGCAGTAACACCGAGCGGGCGCTGTACTCGGTGCCGGGCAGCATTCTGGCCGTCAGGTCAAACGTCAGGGGGTGAGCACGATGGCACCCTTGAACTGCCCGGCCCGCAAACAGGCGAGCGCCTGGTTGGCGTCTTCCAGGGCAAAACGGGTGACGTCGCAATGCACAGGCGTGTGTTGCAGTTCTTCGAAAAACGCGGTGCCGTCTTCACGGGTCAGGTTGGCCACCGAGCGCACGCTGCGTTCGCCCCACAGCAGCCGATAAGGGAACGAGGGAATGTCGCTCATGTGAATACCGGCGCAAATCACGCAGCCGCCCTTGGCAGTGACGGCCAGTGCCAGCGGCACCAGCGCACCGACGGGGGCGAAAATCAGGCTGGCATCGAGCAGGTGCGGCGGAGGCTGGTCCGATGGACCGGCCCACTCGGCGCCCAGTGACCGGGCATAGGCCTGGCCTTCGCTGTCCTCAGGTCGAGTGAAGGCCGATACCCGTTGACCCCGGCCCCGCGCCACCTGAATCGCCAGATGCGCGGCGGCCCCGAAGCCATAAAGGCCCAGGTGCCGAGCGCCCTTGGCCATTTGCAACGCGCGAAAGCCGATCAGCCCGGCACACAGCAATGGCGCGGCCTGGAGGTCCGAGAGCACCTCGGGAATAGGGAAACAGAAACGCTGGTCGGCCACGGTGTACTCGGCATAACCGCCGTCCAGGTGACAACCGGTGAACTGCGCGTGGTCGCAAAGGTTTTCCCGGCCCGAAGTACAGAACGCGCATTCACCGCAGGTCCAGCCCAGCCACGGAACGCCGACCCGCCGGCCGATCCAGTCGGGCGCGACCTCGCTGCCCACCGCCGTGACTTCGCCGACGATTTCATGGCCGGGTACCCGTGGCAGCACGGCTTGCGGCAATTCACCGTCCACCAGGTGCAGGTCGGTGCGGCACACGCCGCAGGCGAGCACTTTAAGCAGCAATTGATGTGGGCCAGGTATCGGGATGGGACGTTCTTGCAATTGCAACGGTTGGCCGGGGACAGACAGAACCATGGCGCGCATGACAAAGCTCCAGGCGGGCGAAATCAGCGAGGTTGGCGATGACAGCCGGCAATCATTTGCTTGAGCCCTTCCATGTCCAGGATCTTGACGTCGCGGCCGGCGATTTCCACCAGCCCCTGGTCCCGCAGGTGCGCAATGCCCCGGCAAATGGTTTCCAGGCGTAGCCCAAGATAGGAGCCGATTTCTTCGCGACGCATTTTCAGCACGAACTCCTTGGATGAATAGCCACGGATGCTGAACCGTTGGGACAGGTTCAGCAAAAAAGCCGCCAGGCGCTCATCAGAGTTCATGTTGCCCATCAACATCAGCATGCTGTGATCGCGCACGATTTCGCGGCTCAGCAGCCGGTTGAGGTTGTGCTGCAACGACGGCAGGGTTTGCGCCAGTTTTTCCAGCTGCGCAAAGTGAATGGGGCAGACTTCGCTGTCCTCCAGGGCAAACGCCGTGCAAGCGTGCTCATCGGCACTGATGGCGTCCAGACCGAGCATTTCGCCGGGTATGTGAAAACCGGTGACTTGTTCACGGCCATCAACGGACACCACACAGGTCTTGAATGAACCGATACGCACTGCGTAAAGCGAACGCAAAGGGTCACCGGTGCGGTACAGCGCGGCGCCCTTTTTGACCTTGAAGCGTTGCACGATCAGCGTATCGAGCCGTTCGACCTCCTCTCCGGTCATGCCAATGGGAAGACACAACTCCAACACACTGCAGCTGGAACACGCAGACTTGAGGTGATGAACTTGCAGCGGACGAATTTCAGGCATGAGAGGAACGCCGTCTGGGAGTCGTTTAAGCATAGTTGGTGAGCCATCGGGGGGAGGGTTCATTCGAATGTTTGACGGGGTAATCGACGAACGGGGAAAACCGTCCCTTACGGTTTGATTTTCATGGCATTTCAACGCCCTTCAACTTGAGCGCCGACGGTAATACTTGATGTAAATCAAGTCTTGAGCGTTCCAGACTCCCAGAATTGGTCAAGGATTGCCGGCCGGTCGGATCTTTTAAGGAGAACTTCATGAGCGATTTCCTCAGTGATGAGCAACTGGTGGGGCTGGACGCCTATTGGCGGGCATCCAATTACCTGGCCGTCGGGCAGATCTACCTCAAGGACAACCCGCTGCTGCACCAGCCTTTGACCCTGGCGCACATCAAGCCGCGTTTGCTCGGTCACTGGGGCACAACGCCGGGGCTGAACCTGATCTATACGCACCTCAACCGGCTGATCAAACAGTACGACTTGAACATGCTGTTCGTCGCAGGCCCTGGTCACGGCGGCCCCGCCGTGGTGGCTCAGACCTATCTGGAAGGCACCTATACCGAGTGTTATCCCTCGGTGGAGCGCGACACCAACGGCCTGGTTCGTCTTTTCCGGCAGTTTTCCTGGCCTTACGGAATCTCCAGCCATGTGTCGGCGCAGATTCCGGGCTCGATCCATGAAGGCGGCGAACTCGGTTACAGCCTGGCCCACGCCTATGGCGCGGCGTTCGATAATCCCGATTTGATCGTCGCCTGCGTGATTGGCGACGGTGAAGCCGAAACCGGCACGCTGGCGGCGAGCTGGCACTCCAACAAGTTTCTCAACCCGGCGCGTGACGGGGCGGTATTGCCGATCCTGCACCTCAATGGTTACAAAATCGCGAACCCCACGGTGCTGGCCAGAATCAGCGAGGATGAGCTGTCGGCCCTGATGTATGGCTATGGCTACGACCCGTATTTCGTTGAAGGTGATGAGCCGGCGCAGGTGCATCAGGCCCTGGCCCAAACGCTGGACACGATGGTGCTGAAAATCCGCGAGATTCAGCGCGAAGCACGCCAGCCTCGGTCATCGGAGGCGCCAGAGCGGCCGCTTTGGCCGATGTTGGTGTTGCGCACCCCCAAAGGCTGGACCGGGCCGAAATTCGTCGATGGCCATCGTGTCGAAGGCACCTGCCGTGCGCATCAGGTGCCCTTGGCCGATTTCCAGCAACCGATCCATCTGCGGCAACTGGAGGAATGGCTCCACAGTTACCGTCCCGATGAGCTATTTGATGCCAATGGCGCGTTGTTGCCCGACATCGCGGCGCTGGCACCGACGGGGCATCGGCGCATGAGTGCCAATCCCCATGGCAACGGCGGCGCGTTGTTGCGACCGCTGGACCTGCCGCGATTTGCCGACTACGCGGTGAAACTCGAGGCTCCCGGCAGCCTGCGCGCCGAGGCCACGCGCGTCTTGGGCACGTTTTTGCGCGACGTGATGAAAAACAGCCTGGCCTCGAACAACTTTCGCCTGTTCGGCCCGGATGAAACCGCCTCGAACCGGCTGGACGCGGTCTATGAGGTCAGCGCCAAGACATGGATGGCGCCATTGGAGGCGGACGACAACCATTTGGCCGCCGATGGCCGGGTCATGGAAATCCTCAGCGAACAGGTGTGCGAGGGCTGGCTCGAAGGCTATCTGCTGACCGGGCGACATGGCCTGCTGTCCTGTTACGAGGCGTTCATCCATATCGTCGATTCGATGGTCAATCAGCACGCCAAATGGCTGAAAACCGCCAGCGAAGTGCCGTGGCGCAAACCGATTGCTTCGCTCAATTATTTGCTGACCTCCCATGTCTGGCGTCAGGACCATAACGGCTTCTCTCATCAGGACCCCGGGTTCATCGATCTGGTGGCGAACAAAAAATCGGACGTGGTGCGCATCTACCTGCCGCCCGACGCCAATTGCCTGTTGTCGGTGGCTGACCATTGCCTCAAGAGCTGCAATTACATCAACGTCATCGTCGCCGGCAAACAACCGGAATGGCAGTGGCTGGACATCGATGCCGCCATTTGCCATTGCCAGGCCGGCATTGGTCGCTGGGGGTGGGCCAGCCAGAACGATGACGACCCCGACGTGGTCATGGCCTGCGCCGGTGACGTGCCGACCCTCGAAACCCTGGCCGCCGTAACGCTGTTGCGCGAGTACGTGCCGGACTTGCGGGTGAGGGTGGTCAATGTGGTCGACTTGATGGTGTTGCAGCCGTCCTATCAGCATCCCCACGGGATGTCGGACTCGGCGTTTGATGAGCTGTTCACCGTCGACAAACCGGTGATTTTCGCCTTCCACGGTTATCCCGCGCTGATCCACCGCCTGCTCTACAAACGCACCAATCATGACAATTTCCACGTCCGGGGCTTCAAGGAGGAGGGCGCGACCACCACCCCGTTCGACATGGCGGTAATCAACAATCTGGATCGGTATCAACTGGCGCTGGACGTCGTCGAGCGGGTGCCGCGGCTGCGCGATCAACTGCAAACCGAGCGGTCGCGCTACTGGTCGACGATGGAGCGGCACAAGCTCTACCTCATCGAGCACGGGCAAGACATGCCCGAGGTGCTGAACTGGCAATGGACGCCGGCAAATCCCTGAGTCTTGCCGCGCCGCGGTGCGTGTCGAATGTTCACCTGACGGGAGTCACATCATGAGCCAGTATCAACGCTTATTACTCATCATCAACCCGGCCCTGCGCCATTCCCCGGCGATCAAACACGCGGCGGCATTGGCCAGGGCCAGCGGCGCGAGCCTGCATATCGCCGCTTTCATTCCTTCGTTCAAATTGTTGTCGCTGCTGGAGGAAGGTGATCGGGAACAGGCCCGTCAGCGCTACCTGCAAGACCATCGTGATTGGCTCCAGGTGCAGGCCGAGACGCTGCGTTGCGAGGGCATCGATGCGACCACGGAGGTGGCCTGGGCCGAGGATATGGAGCAAGACATCCTCGATCATGTCACGGAAATGCAGCCCGACCTGTTGATCAAGCAGGTGCAGCACGAGTCTGCGCTCAAGCGCGCCTTTTTCACTCCGCTGGATTGGTACTTGCTGCGCCACTGTCCGATGCCGGTGTATCTGGTGGGCGGGCGCGGCGACGGCTGGCCGCGCAAGATCGTGGCCGCGGTGGAAGTGTCCGACACCGAACTCCCCGACAATACGCTGAACGACCGCATCATCAGGCAGGCCAACAGCCTGGCCATCCAGTGCGATGCCGAATTGCATTTGCTGTACGCCTGTGACATTTCGGCGGCCTTTCTGGCGGACATGGATGGATTGACCCTGGCGGACCTGACCAAAGCACTGCGCAAGGACCTGCAGCAAGCCTTCGTGAAACTCGCCGGCCAATACGGTGTGCCTGCGGATCGTCGTCACCTGGTGTCCGGCCATCCGGTCAAGGCGTTGAGTGAATTTGCCCACGAACACGAGGTGGATGTGATCGTGATGGGCAAGGTCCAGTCCTCCGGCGTCGACAAGCTCCTGGGCAGCACCACCGAGCACATTTTGTATCAGGTGCCGTGCAACGTGCTTGCGGTCTAGAGGCCCCGGGAGGGCTGCGTGCCTTCGGGCCGGCTATTTGCGCTTCCAGTACTTCTGCATTTCAAGAAACAGGAAGGACGCCGTCCAGGTGATGAGTACCAGACCGGTCAAGGCTTGCAGGCCGGTCAGGTATTTGAGGTTGCCCACCGGTGAAATATCGCCGAAGCCGATGGTCGTGTAGGTGGTGAAGGAAAAGTACACGCAGTCCATGAATGAGCCATCGAAGTTACCCGTCAAGGTGCCCCATTCGCCGGAACGCACCATCAGGTAATAGACCAGTGCGAAGCACCAGACTTCTGTTGCGTGGGCAAACAGGGCTCCGAATACCCCGACGACGATCCTGAAGCGGCTCCAGAGTCTCAGGCGGGGCAGCCAGTCGTTCAGGCGTAACAGGCATTCGTAGTGGATGACCACGACGATGATCACCACCAGTGTATTGATCAGCGTGACTGCCAGCATGGCGAACCTCTAGCGATCGCGCAGTGTCACGGCGAGGGGGAGTGTCAGGACCGGCTTCATGGGCTGAAGCGGGGGGAACTCTTCAGGGGTCAAGGTTTCTTTCTCCAGCAAGAGACGGGCCCCGGCGTCCAGATCGGTGCGGCGGCTCTGCAGCAACGCCTTGGCCCGGGTATAGGCTTCGTCGAGCAGGGCACGGATGCCCAGGTCGATCTCCCTGGCGGTTTGTTCCGAGTAGTCTTTCTCACTGACGCCCTGCATACCTTCGCCAAGGTAGGTGGCCGTTTTTCGCTCCAGCACCGCCAGACCCAGTTCGGCGCTCATGCCAAACCGGGTGAGCAATTGACGAGCAATATCGGTGGCGCGGGCCAGGTCGTCGGCCGCGCCGGTGGAGATCTGGCCATAAGCAAGGAATTCGGCGGCTCGACCGGCCATCAGCACGGCAATCCGGTCCTTGAGCATCTGGCAGCTGATGAGGAAGTGATCTTCAGTGGGGCGCTGCAGTGTATAGCCCAGCGAGCCAATGGCCCGGGGCACAATCGAGACTTTATGCACGGGGTCCATGGCCGGCAGACTGCTGGCGGCCAGGGCATGCCCCATCTCGTGATAGGCCACCACCTGACGCTCGTCGGCACGCAACACGCTGCTCTTGCGCTCGACCCCGGCGACAATGCGTTCCACCGCTGCGGTGAAGTCTGCAAGATTGACCGCATCAGCGCCGCGGCGCGTAGCGACGATGGCCGCTTCGTTGACCAGGTTGGCCAGGTCAGCGCCCGTGAAGCCCGTGGTGATGTCGGCAATCTGCTCGCTATCCAGCGTGGGTTCCACGACGATTTTTTGAAGATGAACCTTGAGGATGGCCTGACGGCCTTTGCGGTCTGGGCGATCGATCAGCAGCTGGCGATCGATCCGACCCGCTCGCAGCAGGGCGGGGTCGAGAATTTCCGGGCGATTGGTCGCGGCAAGTAGAACGACGCCTTCACGCGGGTCGAATCCGTCCAGTTCGGCAAGTAATTGATTGAGGGTTTGTTCTTTTTCATCATTGCCGCCAAATGCACCGACGCCACGCATTTTGCCCAAGGCATCCAGTTCGTCGATGAAAATGATACAGGGCGCCGCTTCCCGAGCCTGTTCGAACAAGTCGTGCACGCGGGCGGCGCCGACGCCGACGAACATTTCGACGAACTCAGACCCCGAGATCGAGAAGAACGGCACACCGGCTTCACCCGCGATCGCTTTAGCCACCAGCGTCTTGCCAGTGCCGGGCGGGCCGACCAGCAACGTACCCTTGGGAATGTGCGCACCCAGGCGTGAGTATTTGGCCTTGTCCTTGAGGAATGAAACGATTTCCACCAGTTCGGCCTTGGCTTCATCGATGCCGGCGACATCGGCGAAGGTCACCCCGGTATCGCGCTGGACGAACACTTTGGCGCGGGACTTGCCAATGCTCATCAGCCCGCCCATGCCTTGTTTTTCCGCCAGCCCGCGAAACAGGAAATGCCAGACCACCATAATCAGCACAAAGGGCAACAGCCAGCCCAGCAGGCCGCTCAGGAAAGTATTTTCATTGATGCCGGTAAAGCCGACACCTGAATGCGCGAGGTCGCTCGCCAGTGCTGGATCGACCCGCACCGTCGAGAACTGCAGGCGTCCGTCGATGGGCTCTTGAAGCTTGCCGCTGATCTGGTCTTTCTCGATCCGCAAATCGCTGACTTTCTGTTCGCTCAGCAGTTGCAGGAACTGACTGTACGGAATGCTCTGCACCACACGCCGTTCGATAAACAAAAACTGAACGAGGGTCAGCACGACAAACGCGATGGCGAAGTAAGACAGGTTCCATTGGTGGGTTTTTTTCATGGACGTGGCTCAGAGAAGGGGCCGCGGCGGGGATGGCGCAACCGTGAGTCTGGTCAGTGTTTTCTACGCCTGAGCGACAAAAAATCATTGAGTTAAATCAACAATGCTTCTGTGCGCCCGAAGTCGATGGGGACGCCCGCCGAAAGCCTTCCATTAGTTGACAAAGATCAGAGCCACCACGGGATAACGCCTGATACTCAAACAACAGCTTTCCAGCCGCCATCAGCCTGTAGAGCTGCACAAACGCCGACAGGAATCGGGTTTGCGGTAAGGCAATAGGTCGATCCCAGGACGAGGTAGGTGATGCTGAATATCAAACGTATCTTATTGATTGCCCCTTCCGAGATGGTCCGCACCCCGGCATTCGACCGCGCACATGCACTGGCCTGTGCCACCGGTGCCTTGCTGCACATCGTTGCCTTCGACTATGTGCAGGTGCTGGCCGTTGCCGGACTGTTTGACCACGATGCGATGGCTCAGGCGCGGGAAGGCTATTTGCAAGTGCACCGTCACTGGCTGGAGCAGCAGGCCCGGTTCCAGCGGTGCATCGGGTTGCAAGTGACCACTGAAGTGGTCTGGGCCAAATCCAGCCGGGCGAACGTGCTTGAGTACGTCAACGATTTCCATCCGGACCTGGTGATCAAGGACACCCACCATGTACCGGCACTCGACCGCGCGTTCCATCGGCCACTGGACTGGCTGTTGCTGCGCGACTGCCCGTCCCATTTGCATTTGGTCACCGAGGCCAGGAATCCCAAGCCGTTGAACATTCTTGCGGTCATCGATCTGTCCCATCTGGAGGAACTGACGCAGGGTCTCAACGACCGGATTCTCGACCTGGCCTCGACGCTGGCGGCCTCCTGTGGCTCAACCTTGCAACTGCTCAACGTCAGCAGCTGGTCGGTGGTGGGCGACGCAACGATGAGTGTGCCGACGCTGAGTCTGAATGACAGCCTCAGAGATGCGGTCAACGATGCCCAGGAAGAGGCCTTCGAGGCGCTTGCCGAACGCTATGGCATCGACAGACAACACCGACACCTGCTGACCGGCATTCCGCACAAAGTCATCGGGCTGTTCGCCAAACGGCACGCATTCGACATGGTGGTGCTGGGGACGGCCTATAGCCATGGGGTTGACCGGTTCATCGGCAGTACCGCCGAGAGCGTATTGAACCGCGCACCGTGCAGTTTGATATTCGTCAAGCCACGCCCCTGGCTCGACTGAACGGCCACCCGTTGCGCCACAGTTGATAAAAATCAACTGCCCTTGAGCCGAAAGGAGCGATCAATAGCGCTTCCATGAATGTTCAAGGAGACGGCCATGCGAATGACATTTCTTGGTGCTGCGGGCACCGTCACGGGCAGCAAGTACTTGCTGGAGCATCGCGATCAACATGTGCTGATCGATTGCGGATTGTTCCAGGGCTACAAGCAACTGCGCTTGCACAACTGGGACCCTTTCCAGCTGCCGGTTCGCGACCTCCAGGCCATCGTGCTGACCCATGCCCATCTGGATCACAGCGGCTACTTGCCGGTGCTGGCGCGCAATGGTTATCGCGGCCCGGTGTATGCCACGCCCGCCACCTGTGAACTGGTCAAAATCCTGCTGCGAGACAGTGGTCGCTTGCAGGAAGAAGAGGCCGAATTCGCCAATCGACACGGCTTTTCCAAACACACCCCGGCCTTGCCGCTTTATACCGAGCAGGACGCCGAACGCGCACTGAAGCTGTTGCATCCGGTTGAGTTGCATCACCGGGTCACGATTGTTCCGGGGCTCAGTATTCTGTTGCGCGGGGCCGGGCATATCCTGGGCGCCGCGACCGTTGAAATCGTCGCCGATGGCATCACGCTGGTGTGTTCCGGGGACCTGGGGCGGCCGAACGATCCGTTGATGTTCGCCCCGGAAACCATCGAACAGACCGATTACCTGCTCATAGAGTCGACCTACGGTGACCGTCGGCACCCTGTAGAGTCGCCGGAGAAGCAACTGGCCGAGGTCATCACCCGCACCGCGCTGCGCCATGGCATCACCCTGGTGCCCTCGTTTGCGGTCGGGCGAGCACAGTTGTTGATGTATCACTTGTACCGACTCAAACAGCAGCACGCGATCCCGGACCTGCCGATCTACCTCAACAGCCCCATGGCGACGGATGTCACGCGCTTGTATCAGCGTTTTCGCAGTGAGCACCGGTTGTCGCTGGAGGACTGCGAAGGCATGTGCCAGGGCACGCATTTTGTGCGGGCAACCCGTGACTCGATCGAGCTGGATCAGCAACGCACCCCGGCGGTGATCATCGCCGCCAGCGGCATGGCGACCGGAGGACGGGTGCTGCACCACCTCAAGGCGCTGGCGCCCAATCCGCTCAATACCCTGCTGATCCCGGGCTTTCAGGCCGGCGGCACCCGCGGTGCGCAGATCATCGCCGGTGCGCCTTCGGTGCGTATCCACGGCAAGGAGGTGCCAATCCGGGCCGAGGTGGTGCCGATGGAAACCCTGTCGGCGCACGCTGACGCCGACGAGATCATCGAGTGGTTGCGCGGGTTCAAGCGGCCGCCGAAACACACCTATGTGGTGCACGGCGAGCCCAATGCCTCGGATGTCTTGCGCCGGCGCATCAGCCTGGAGCTGGGTTGGTCGGTGTCGGTGCCGGAGTACCGTGACAGCGTCGAGCTCACGCCCATCGATCCATCTTCAAGTTCATCGTCCTGATAAAAAAGCCCCCTGGCCGGTTTTCCGGCCAGGGGGCGAGGGCTGCTCGGGACTTACTCGCCCTTGATCGGCACGACTTTGTCCGCTTTCATCGCGTCAGGCTTTTTCGGCAGCGAGATGCTCAGCACGCCTTTGCTGAAACTCGCGTCGATCTTCTCGGCATCGACGCCTTTGGGCAAGCTGAACACCCGTTCGAAGGAGCCGTAATGGCGCTCACTGAGGTGATAGCCTTTGCGTTTTTCCTCCTTGTCTTCTTTCTTTTCCCCTTTGATGATCAGGCTGCCGTTGGACAGTTTGATCTCAATGTTTTTCTGATCCATGCCGGGCAGTTCGGCGGTGATTTCGTAGCTTTTGTCTTTCTCGGTGATGTCCACGGCCGGCAGGCTGGGGACCGTCAACTCCTGCGACCATAAAGGCTCGACATCGAACAGCCCACGACTGAAGGGGGATAGCCCCCGGCCGTGACCAAAGTCCGAGAACAGTTGATCGACCTGCTGCCGGAGTTTTTCCAGAGGTCTCCAAAGGTCTGTCGTGGCGGAGAGCTGACTCCCTTTGTCCTCAGTCTTTATCGGCATTTTTTTCACGGAATTGCTCATTTTCAATACTCCTCTTGGGATTGAAGGGTGGACTGAACATCCCTCGCTACACTCCACCCGGAAAACACTCAGCAGGCCTTTGCGTTACAAGGCCAGCGTCCCGGACCACAGCATCCACCCGGCAAAGGCGGCCGCCGTCCAGATGATGATTAACAGCCCGGTTTCAGGGCCGCTGAGCGGTTGGCCCTGGCGAGACTTCATCGTGACCAGGTAAATCAACGAGCCGGGGGCGTAAAGCAACGCGCTGAGCAGCATGTATTTAGGCCCGGCGGCATACAGCAGCCATGTGCAATACAGCGTGGCGACCAGGGCGATGGCCATGTCGCGCAGTTGCAGGCCCCTGTGACCGGCGTAGGTCTGGCCCTGCCAGGTCAATTTCAGCGCGTACAGACCGCTGAACAGGTACGGCAGCAGAATCATCGACGTGGCCAGGGAAATCAGCGCGAGGTAAGTGGCGCTCGAATACAGCGTCAGCAACAGGAACAGTTGAATGCAGCCGTTGGTGATCCACAGCGCATGGGCCGGCACGCCTTGGGTGTTCTCCACGGCGAGTGTCCCCGGCATGACGTTTTCCTTGGCCGGTGTGAACACTGATTCGGCTGCCAGCAGCGTCCAGGCGAGCAGGGCACCGCCCACCGAAATAATCAAGCCGATGCTGATCAGCACCGCGCCCCATGGCCCGGCCGCCGCCTCAAGCACGCCAGCCATCGACGGGTTTTTCAGCGCCGCCAGTTCTGGCTGTCTGAGAATGCCCAGCGACAACAGGGACACCGCGATCAGCAGCAACAGGGTGATGACAAAACCGATGACCGTGGCACGGCCGACGTTGGCCCGTTCTGCGGCTCGGGCGGAAAACACGTTGGCGCCCTCGATCCCGATGAACACCCACACGGTGACCAGCATGGTGCTTTTGACTTGATCAAGCGTGCTGCCCAGTGCCGACGAGCCCCAGAAGTCGACCGAGAAGGTTTCTTTCTGAAAGGCCGCGATCACCAGGCCGATAAACAGCAGCAACGGCACAATTTTGGCGATCGTCGTCAACGCGTTGGCCCGCGCCGCGGTGCGCATGCCCCTGAGGATCATCCAGTGCAACGACCACAGCACCACGGACGCCCCGGCAATGGCCGCTTTGTTATTGCCTTCACCAAACAGCGGGAAGAAGTAGCTCAACGCCGCGAACAGAATCACCAGGTAACTGACGTTGCCGATCCAGGCGCTGATCCAGTAGCCCCAGGCGGAATTGAAGCCGAGGAATTCGCCGCCCAGGGCGCGGGCATAGGCAAACACGCCGTTGTCCAAGGCCGGCTGGCGGTTGGACAAGGTCTGGTAGACCAGGGCCAGGGACAGCATGCCCACGCCGGTAATCAGCCAGCCAATCAGAATCGCCCCGGCTCCGGCACTGGCCGCCATGTTCTGCGGCAGACTGAAAATACCGCTGCCGATCATCGAACCGACCACCAGCGCGATCAGCAAACTCAGGGAAAGTCGTTTGGGCTCGACCTTTCGCAAGCTGCCCGCCAACGGATGGGGGACCGTCGGTGGGATAATCGGTTGAGTGCCTTGCAGTTGGGTAGCCATGTCAGCCTCCACGAGACGAGACGAGAGTTCTCTGCACTCACCGCGAATGCGCTGGTGCGAATACTGGCTCTAAATGTCGGCGTGAACGGGCTGCCCGTCTTTGATTTAAGTCAGAGACAGGGGAAACAGTTTTGCCGGCGTCGGCGAGTTATTGACGAAGGACCCTGGGGGGATGAATCGCCCCATCGCGGCGATCACCCTGGATTCAATGTTCGGTTAAAAATCTGTCGATTTCTTCCACGGTGCTGCGTGCTGTGCGCGTGACGCCAATCAGTGTCGCGGAAGCGGCGCCGGTCCAGTCGCCATAGCCCACCAGCCACAAGCGCGGCTCTTGAATGGAATGCGTGCCTTCGACGGCCACGCGCCCATCGGCGGTGCACACGCCCAGTGATCCCAGATAGCCGAGGGCAGGGCGGAAGCCGGTGCACCAGATCACCGCGTCGACCGGCGTTTGCGAGCCATCGGCCCACTCCACGCCGGTGTCGGTAAAGCGCAGAAACGGCCGAACCGCGTGCAATACACCGCGCTCCCGGGCTTCGACGACGGGCGGCACCATCACGATATCGCCCAAGCCACCGACCGGTTGTTCAATGACGGTGCCGGCGAGTTGGGCTTTCCAGCGTTCGGTGGCGCGTTCGAACAGCACTCGGCCATCGACGTCATCGGCGAGAAACTGTGGCGGCTGCGGCGTGACCCAGGTGGCGTCGGCCACTTGCGAGACTTCAGCGAGGATCTGGGCACCGGAGTTGCCGCCGCCCACCACCAGGACTTTTTTGCCGGCAAACGGCCTGGCGTCGACGTAGTGGGCCGAATGCACTTGCTGGCCGGTAAAGGTTTCACTGCCGGGGTAGTGAGGCAGGAAGGGATGGCGCCAGGTGCCCGTCGCGCTAACCACCGCGCGGGCCAGCCAGCTAAGGCTATCGGTCTTGACGAGCAGCCGATTATCCCGGCGTTCAATAGCGTTCACCCAATAGGGCCGCGCGGTAGGGAATTGGTAGCGTTGCTCATACTCGCGCAGGTAATCGAGGACGTTGTCGCGGCTTGGGTAGCCGTCCGTGACCGGCGGCATCATCCAGCCGGCGATGGAGCTCCAGGTCGAGGGTGAAAACAGTCGCAGGGAATGCCAGCCGTGCCGCCAGGCGCCGCCCGGCCCGGCTTCGGCATCAATAATCACAAACGAACGCCCTGTTCGGCGCAGAAAGTAAGCCACGGCGAGTGCGGACTGGCCACCGCCGATAATTGCGACGTCCACTTCGGTGGGGGTAGAAGGCATGGCGAATCCTCAGGGCGCAAAGTCACGCCAAGATACCCGATGCAGATCGGCTATTTGTTGATGTTGCTCAAGCGATTAAAGCAGCGGCTGATTAAGGGAATGCTGCACAACGCACTCAACCGGTTATCGTCACCTATCATTTCGGTGCATTCGCGTTCGTTACGCTATCAATGGATCAACGGCGCACGCTCCGTTGTAAAAGGGGATCAAATGAATCGCGCAGTTGAGAGTGGTAAACGCCGTATCGTTTCTCCCCACCTCGAAGACGTCGAAACGCTTGTCCGCGAGCTGGACGCTGATCTGCGCGTGGGCTTGTCCAGCGCGCAAGCCCAGGCCCGTCTGAGTCGTGACGGACCCAATGAGTTACGGACCCAACCGGTCAAGCCCGCCTGGCATTATCTTCTGCGGCAGTTTCAAGATCCGCTGGTGTACCTGCTGCTTGTCGCGGTGGGCATCACCCTGGCCACCTGGTTGCTGATGGACCGTCAGGAATGGCCGGTCGATGCGTTGGTGATCACGCTGATCGTGCTGGCTAATGCGTTGCTCGGTTTTTTCCAGGAAACCCGCTCACAGCGAGCTGTTGCGGCGTTGGCCAACCTGACCCAGACCTCTTCTTCCGTCATCCGCGACGGGGCCCTGACGCGAATCCCCAGTCAGCAACTGGTGATCGGTGACCTGCTGGTGTTATCCGAGGGCGATTCGGTGGGCGCCGATGCTCGCCTCATCCAGGCCAATGAATTGCGCGTGCTGGAAGCGTCACTGACCGGAGAGAGTGAAGCGGTGTCGAAAAATACCGCGTGTTCAAGCACCGAGGTGCCTTTGGCAGAGCGCGCCAATATGATTTTCAAGGGCACAGCCATCGCCCAGGGGACGGGAGTCGGCGTGGTCACGGCGGTCGGTATGGCGACTGAAGTCGGGGCCATCGCTCATCTGCTGGATGTCACGCCCGAAGAGGTCACACCTCTGCAAAAGGAAGTGCGCGCCATAGGGCGGATGCTCGGCATTGCGGTTCTGGTGATCGCTACGGTGGTCGTCGTGGCCGTGCTGATGCTCACTGACATTCAGACGGTCGACGACGTGCTGCGGGTTTTGCTGCTGGGTGTGTCCCTGGCGGTGGCGGCGGTGCCAGAGGGGCTGCCTGCCGTTCTGTCACTGGTGCTCGCCTTCGGCATGCTGCGCATGGCGCGCAGCAAAGCCATCATCAAGCGACTGTCTTCAGTGGAGACCCTGGGGTCTGCATCGGTCATCTGTACCGACAAGACCGGCACGCTGACCCGTTCCGAAATGACCATCCAGCAAACCATGACTGCGTCGGGTAAAGGAGTGGTCAGCGGTGTCGGCTACGCCCCGCAAGGGCAGATTCATCACCAGGACCTGCCCTTGAGTGGGGGGCCGGTGCACAGCGAAAACGTGCTGTTATTGCGCGGCGGCAGCCTGGCTGGCAATGCCGTGCTGGCGCAGCAGGAAGACGGCACCTGGGTGGTTCAAGGTGATCCGACCGAGGGTGCCTTTCTGGTGGCGGAGCGCAAGCTTGATGCGCCGGCACGCAGCGTGAACCGCTTCGAGCGTGTGGCTGAAATACCCTTTACCTCTGATCGAAAAATGATGTCGGCCCTGGTCATCGATCATGAGCACAACGACGAGCGGCTGCTGATCAGCAAGGGCGCGCCCGATGTGCTCCTCCAGCATTGCACACAAGTCCAGGTCGGCATGGATGTCGTGCCACTCACCGACGACCTGCGTGCAAAAGCCGTGGCTGATGTGAATGAGTTGTCGGGCGTGGGATTGCGCACGCTTTCCGTGGCGTACCGTCCCTTGGCCGCTGGCGAGGAGGTCACGAGCGGTGAACCCCTTGAGGCCGGCCTTGTTTTCATCGGTACGGTCGGTATCAGTGACCCGCCGCGTGAAGAAGTCGCGCCGGCCATTGCCGAAGCCCATCGGGCAGGCATCCGCATCATTATGATCACCGGTGACCATCCGCGAACGGCTGCGCGCATCGCCGAGGATCTGGGCATCATCCAGGCCGGTGCCGGGGCGTTGACCGGGGCGGATCTGGATAAGCTGGACGATGCGGCCCTGGCCGAGGCGGTCCGGTCGACCTCGGTCTATGCCCGTGTGGCGCCCTCGCATAAGTTGCGGATTGTCGATGCGCTGCAAGCGCAGGGGCATGTGGTGGCGATGACCGGCGATGGTGTGAATGACGCTCCGGCACTGAAGTCAGCCGACATCGGCATTGCCATGGGCATTACCGGAACGGAGGTGACCAAGCAGGCGGGAAAAATGATCCTGGCCGATGATAACTTCGCGACCATCGTATTGGCCGTGCGTGAAGGCCGCGGGATTCTGGACAATATCCGCAAGTTTCTTCGTTACTTGCTGTCTTCCAATATGGGCGAGGTGCTGACGGTGTTTCTCGCCGTTGTGGGGGCCAGCGTCATCGGCCTGGTGGATGAGAACGGCGGGATCATCCTGCCGCTGCTGGCCACGCAGATTCTGTGGATCAACCTGATCACGGATGCGGCACCGGCCATCGCCATGGGCCTTGATCCGCATAGCGAGGATGTCATGACACGCAGCCCGCGCAAGCCTTCCGACCGAATCATCGACACACGCATGTGGGTGGGGGTGTTCGAGGTGGGGCTGGTCATGGCATTGGCGAGTTTGTTAACGGTCGACTGGATGCTGCCGGGAGGGTTGATACCGGGGGATGCGTCGCTGGAGGAAGCACGCACGGGCGCTTTTACCGTCCTTGTATTGGCGCAGCTATTTAACGCGTTGAACGCGCGCTCTGAATCAACCAGTGCGTTTATCGGCCTGTTCGCCAATCGATGGCTCTGGGGCGCCATCGTCCTGGCCATGGTCTTGCAGATTGCAGTGGTGCACTGGGCGCCACTCAACAAGGCGTTCGGCACGAGTGCATTGACGCTCAGCCAGTGGGGTCTTTGTCTGGCAATGGCGAGCCTGGTCTTCTGGTTCAGCGAGCTGCGCAAGCTGTGCAGGCATTGGCACCGTGCAAGACGAGAAGACAGGACACAACTGCACTCAAGTTGATCAAGATCAAACGGCATTTGCTGATCGGCGTCATTGTTTTGATAAACATGGGCGAGAGATACGGTCATGACAGACAACAAACTCGTCAGCAGCGGGGTTCACGTGACCCAAGGCAGAGGGACGGCACTCGGGCACTTCCGCTGGCCGGGTCCCCGTTCCTGGAAACGTGAGGCAACCTTCCTGGTGGCGATCCTGATGGGGCTGACGGCGGGATACTTTACGGTGTCTCATTTCGCCTCCCAGGCGGCGCAAGACTTGGCAGACAGGTGCACAGCGCGTTTTGAGATCGAGCTTGAGAATGCCGACATCGATTCCCTCACAAGAGCCCTGCCTCGGTCATTGTGTGAATGTCTGGCGAATTCGCTCCTCGACAAAAACGGCATTGCGCGGATGGCGATGGTCAACTGGCGCCTGCTTGATCCGTTGGCTCTTGAGCCGGTGACGGAAAAGGATGAGGACAGTTGCATCAACGCGCTGTGGGTGCCCAGTGTTGAATTGGCCAAGCGCCTGAGCATTTGAAGAAGGGGCACCTCGCAGGGGAGCCGCTTTCATCGATCTTGCTGCGCCTCACAAACCAAACGGAAAGGTCTCGTCCTCCGGTTCGATCGCCTGGCCTTTCGGCAGCGCCAGTGCGGTCACGGGGCGGGTCTGTTCGATCCAGATCATTGCGTCAAACTGGTCGGCCAGCGCCGCCTCGAAGTAATGGCTGCGACGCTCGGTTTCAGGACGATAAATCACGCCGATGGCCCGCTCCAGCAATGGCTTGCTCAGGACGCGACGCAGTTCTTTGCGGCGCGGGTCTCGCCAGTCGGTCAACGACGCTGGAATGCCGGCTTTGAAAAACTGATGCTCCCAGCTGTCCGGGTGCGAGGGCCTGATGTCCTTGATGAGCAGGTCGCCGTCCCAGTCATCGGCCGCCGCCACCTGGCCCCGGTCGGTGCTCATGCCAATCAGCACGACCTCGCGACCATAGGCACTGCGGCATAGATGACCGATATTGAACTGGCCCTTCCAGCCCATTTCGGTGGCGGCCGCATTGCCGATATGGGAGTTGTGCGCCCAGACCACGGCTTTGGCGTGGGGCCCCCGATGCTCAAGCAGCCGCTGCAGGGTGTCGAACATATGCCGGTCGCGCAGATTCCACGAGGCCGTCGAGCCTCGATAAATCGCGCGGTAGTATTGCTCCGCTGCCTGCACCACCCGGGCGTTTTGCGCCGCATTGAAGAACCCTTCATCATCCCGCACGAGCCCGGCCAGTTGTTTGGCCAGCATGGCGTTGAGTTGCTCGACCACCGGCTGTTCGCAGGGCATCAGGCCGCCGCGTTCGACGAAGTGACCGTACAGCGCCGGATCATCCTGCCACGGCGTCAGGCAGCCATAACGCCGCCGTGCTTCGTGGGCCAACTGCGGGTCGACCTGGTCCAGGTAGCGCAGCACTTCATGAATGGAGTTGCGCAAGCTGTAAATGTCGAGGCCCCGGAATTCGACACGACGTTCAGGGGCGAGTGAGTGATTGAATTGATGCAGCCAGTGGACGAATGACCTCACCTCGGCATTGCGCCACATCCAGGTCGGAAAACGGCTGAAAATGTGACGCTTCCACGCCGAACGGGCCAGGCCCCGGACGTAATGGTCGACTTGGCCGGCGTCCGGCCAGTCGGCTTCCACCGCCACAATGTTGAACCCGTGGTGTTCAATCAGCCTTTGGGTGATCGCTGCCCGGGTTTCATAGAAGTCGCGGGTGCCATGGCTGGCCTCACCGATCATGACGACACGGGCATCGGCGTAGCGATCGAACATTTCACCAAAGGTCGATGAGTCCCGCGTCGGCAGGGGTTCTGCGTATTGACGCAGGAGCGGTGCGATGGTGGCCACATCGATGTGCCGAGGAGAGCCATCCCTGTCCGGCGAGTCGTGGGAGGGGGTGTTCATGACGGTTATCCCCTTGAGTCAGGTCACTGCCACAGGCCTGGCGCGCGTCTTCCATCAGATGCTCTATCGTCTGGTGGGTATTCCAACACCTCGATTCAGACAAATGATTGAGTTTGATCAACAAAGGGGGCAATGCCTTGAGCGATGGTGTTTGAGACAGCGTTCCCGGCACACGGGATATAAGGCGAAGCGATGGCCTTTAGTTCGAATCAGGCTGAACGGTTCGTTGTCATTGACCTGTAACGGGCGGCCTCTGGCTAAGCTCAATTCAGAGGGTCACTCCGACAGCCTCAAGGTGTGACGGGCGTGTATTGATCGTCGAATCGAGGGTGAGACCATGGAAGCCTGTGACAAGAAGCGTACTCCCCGCCAATCACATCGTTTACTTGCCATGTGCATCGTGACGTTGATGGGCTGCACGAGTAGCAACGAGCAGACCTCGCAAGACGCGTCAGCCATGTCCGGTGTCGCCATGGTGGATCAGATCTGCTCCTTGTGTCATGGCTTGACGGGGGAGTCCGCCTCACCGATGTTTCCCAAGCTGGCCGGGCAGCAAAAAGAGTACCTGAAGCTGCAACTGGGCGACTTCAAGCGGCATCTGCGCAGCGATACATCCGGGGCTCAGTACATGCGCGGGTTTGATCATTTGACCGAGACCCAGATCACCGAACTGGCCGATTATTTTTCACGTCAAAGTCCAATGAAGGCGGATGCCGACAGCGCCGATGCCCGGGGTGAATCCATCTTTGGCAATGGCATTCCCGAGTCCGGCGTCGCTCGGTGCGGTTCGTGTCACGGTGCTGGCGGGGAGGGCAATGGCCGGATTCCCCGGGTGGCAGGTCAACATGCGGAGTATGCGATTCGCCAGATCAAGGTGCTGCAGCAGACGGAGCAGCGTCCCCGTGACGACTCGATGAAGTCGTCGAATCATTCACTGTCTGAGGCGGACACCGAATCTGTCGCTCGTTACATGGCGACACTCGGCGCCAAACCATAATGATCTTTGAGACTCAGTGATGAACCTCACGGCTGCAGCCCGGGGAGATTGCACACTCCCCGGTGCCGTGACTCAGGCCAGCAGTATGTGATCGATCACCTCTTTTACACCGGGTACTGACCAGGCCGCCCGTTCTGCAACCTGACGCTGGCGCCATAAATGGACCCGGCCTTCGAGTATCACCACATCGCCCTGGACCTTGACGTGTATCCCCTCGGCTTCTACTTCGGCATTGCGCTTGAGTGCCGCTTCGATGCTGCGCTGGATATTGCCAGCGTCGACCCGGGGACGAAGGGCTAGCTGATTGTCGATGCCCAGCACGCCGGACAATTTGCGAACGGCCCGTTCCGCGGTTTCTTTTTGGTATTGCCAGTCCACTTGGCCTTCCAGGGTGACCCACCCATGTTGCACGACGACCTTGATGTCGCCTTCGGGCACGTCGGAACTCCAATTAATGATTTTCAACGCGCGACTGGCAATGGTGTCATCTGCCGTGCCGGCGCCTTTCTCGGGGCGGATCTGAATTTCTTCGGCGACCGCGCGTACGCCTTTGAGGCTTTTGACCGCGCGTTCTGCGTCGATTTTCTGGGCATAGGTGGAAACGTGACCGGTGAGGGTCACCACACCATCGTCCACGGCCACGCCAATGTTCGCAGCATTGATTTCAGGCTGGAATTCCAGTTCATCCAGAATGGCATTACGCAGACTCAAGTCGTTCATGATGAAGTCCTCTGTGAAGGGCGTGAGACAGGACGGACCGTGAATGCCCGGTCAGTCTTTTCTACGCCTGAACGAGGAAGCGTCATTGAGCTATATCAACAATGGGGCAACAGGCCCGTGGTGTCAGAATGCCAATCTGACGAGCGATGGTGTCGGGGCGTCCTTTTCATCAAGGGACGCCCTTTGTTTTTGCGGGAGGGACGTGTGCTAGACCACAGCGCCAAACAAGTGCCCCACCAGTGCCGTAACCGCCATGGCCAGCGCCCCCCAGAAGGTCACCCGCCATGCCCCGGTGATGACCTTGGCGCCGCCGGCCCTGGCGGCAATGGCGCCCAGCGTCCCGAGAAACACCAATGACATGCCCGATATCCAGGGCACCACGCTGAGCTCCGGCGCGACAAACGTCACCGCCAGGGGCAGGGCGGCACCCACCACAAAGCTGGCGGCGGAGGCGAGGGCGGCCTGCAAGGGTTTGGCGGTAAGGGTGGCGCTGATACCCAGTTCGTCCCGGGCGTGCGAACCCAACGCATCATGGGCCATCAATTGATCGGCCACCTGATGCGCCAGTTCGGGTGATACGCCACGGTGCATGTAGATGTTGGCGAGCTCGATGTGTTCGGCTTTCGGGTCACTGGCCAGCTCGGCCCGTTCGCGGGACAAATCGGCACGCTCGGTATCCGCCTGGGAGTGTACGGAGATGTACTCGCCTGCCGCCATGGACATGGCGCCGGCCATCAGTCCCGCCATGCCCGTGACCAGCAACGTGGCGTGGCTGGCGTTGGCGGCGGCAACGCCGATCAGCAGGCTGGCGGTGGAGACAATCCCGTCGTTGGCCCCCAGGACGGCGGCGCGCAGCCAGCCGATACGATCACTGCGGTGGGATTCGGTGTGTCTGTGCATGAATTTCATGGTTGAGCGCGACTCACTGTCATTGGGCGGTTCACATCGGGCGGGTTTCAATCTGCGCCTGCAACTGGCCGCCGACAATGGATATTTCCTTGAATTGTTGCCCGTCGCGCAGCACGAACAGCGCGTCCATCCCGCGTTCCTGTGCCAGACGTGGCCCTTCGGTTTCACCCAGCACCATCAGCGCCGTGGCCCAGGCATCGGCGAGCATGCACGAAGCCGCCACCACAGTGACGGCGGCGAGCGGGTTGCACAGCGGCGCGCCGGTAGCCGGGTTCATGGTATGAGCATAGGCTTGACCGGCCACGTCGACCCACTGTCGGTAGTCCCCGGAGGTCGCGATCGCGGCGTCGCCAAGTTCCATCACACCCATGACTTCACGCACGCCCCGGTCAGGCTTTTCCACCGCCACGGTCCAGCACTGGCCGTCGGGTTTGACGCCCCGGGCGCGCATCTCGCCATCGATGCCGACCAGGTAGCGGGTGATGCCAAAACCATCCAGGCAACGGGCCAACTCATCGACGCCAAACCCCTTGGCGATGCCATTCAAATCAAGGTGCAGCGGCGCGCGTTTGCGCACCTGATTGCGTAACGGGTCGACCACCAACGCGGCGCTGGCTGACAGCCGGGTGCGCGGCGGCATCGTCGCGAGCGCCTGTTCTGTAACGGTCGGTTCTGTGGGGCCGAACCCCCAGGCATTCACCAGATCACCGACGGCAATGTCGAAGGCGCCGCCGGATTGCTGACTGACACGCAGTGCCGCTGACAGCACCGTTGCCAGTTCCTGAGGCACCGAAATCCATTGCTGCTCGGGAGCGGCATTGAGGCGGTTGAGGTCCGAGTCGGGTTTCCAGGTGGACATTTGCTGATCCACCCGGGCCACGGCGCACGCCAGGCGCTGACCCACTTCGTCGGTATCGATCCCGGCTCCGGCATAGAACAGGGCGGTGTAGCGGCTGCCCATGGTTTCGCCGTTCAGGCTGTAGCGCTGCAACTCAGTAGACGTCTTCACGGTAGCGTCCTTGTGCCTTGAGGGTCAGCACCGTCAGGTTGAGAGGTGCCAACACCTCATCGAGGGCGTGCATCACGCCTTTGGCCATTTCGCGACTGCCACACACCAGCACCTGGGCGCCTTTTTCAATCAGTCGACGCAGGGCCTGGGCATCGCCGATCAGCCGGTCTTGCACGTAGCAGCGGTCCTGAACCTGAGAGAAGGCGGCGCGCAATGCCGTCAGGCGCCGGTCGGCCAGGTACTGCTTGAGTTGCGGCTCGTAGAGGAAGTCCGAGGCCGGGTTGCGCCCGCCCCAATACAAGTGCATCGGGTGGTGGGCCGTGTTGTTGCGGATAAAACCGGCCAATGGACCGATGCCGGTACCGGCACCGATCAGGATCACCGGGTGCGTGCCCGACGCCGGGCGAAATTGCGGGTTGGGCTGGATAAACGCTTCGATCGATGCTCCGATGTCCAGGCCATGAAGGAATTCCGAGCACACGCCACCGTTGTGTTTGCGCACGCAGATTTCCAGCACGCCGTCCTGCGAACCGCTGGCCAGCGAGTAGAAACGGGGGATCGGACTGCCCGGAGGCACAATCCCGACCAGGTCACCGGCCAGGAAGTCCGGCAGCGCACCGGGTGCCTTGAAGCGCAAGACGTGGGTCGGTGCGTTCACCTGTTCGCCATAGACGATGCGCTCTGTCAGCAGCAATGGACGGGTCTGTGGCCGCTGCGGGGCATGGACCAGTGTCAGGTCATGTTTGAGCACGTCGCCCAGCGCGTGGCCCCAACGTGCAAATTCCTGAGAGGATTGGCGGTTGACGGTTTCCAGCCCCAGTAACGGCGAGCCACCGGCTTGTAACATCGCGTCCTGCACCTGATGGGCGAACTGACAGAACTGCGCAAACTGGCGGTCACCAAAGCCCAGCACGGCAAAGGGCAGGCCGGGCTTGAGGCCGGTTTTGGCCAGCCGCGCCATGAACTGCGAAGCCGAGGCTGGCGCGTCGCCGTCACCGTGGGTCGCGGTGAGGATGATCACGCGTTGGGCGCTGCGGTAGTCGTTGGCGTATTGATTCATCGCCGCGCTATGCACTCGGTGTCCGGCCAGGTGCAAGGCGTCATGCAAGGTCTTGGCAAAGCCCCAGGTGCTGTTGTTTTCACTGCCCACCAGAATCACGCTGTCGGCAGAGTGGGCAGGGCTGTTGTGGCGGATGTTCGGGCTCGCCTTGCGCCGGCGCCACCACAACAGGAGGCCGGTGACGCTCATCAACGGCACACAGAGGGCACAGAGCCCAAGCGGCAGGCCCAGCCACCACAGGCCTTCACCGGTGTGCAGCTGATAGATCAATTCGTAGAGGTTGTGCATCGAGTCATGGGCCTGGTAGGACAACAAGGCGCCGCTGGCCTGATCCACGTAGCCGTCGCCCTGGGCCGTGCGCAGGGAAAACACGTCCTTCGGGTTGCCGGGACTGGGGTAGACCAGTTCGCGCAGGTCATTCAGGTCGGTGGCCTGCAAGGCTTGCAGGCTCGCCACCGGCAAGGCCGGCCCGGCACTGACGTGGGCGGGGAAGGCGGGTTCATTCTGACTGCCGTCGGCGATAAAGCCGAAGGTGGTGGCGGACATATACAGCCCGCTCAAGGCCGACAGCAGCAGCCCGAGCAAAGCCAGTCGTCCGACTTCAGCATGCCAGCGCTGGTTGAACGTGCCGCGCAGTGGCCGCAGCAGGTTGCGCCAGCCACCCAGGCGTCGGGCCAGCAACAGCGCGCCGGACACTGACAGCATCAGCATGAACAACGCGCCGACACCCGACACCCCATGGCCCGGTGTGCCAAGGAACATCGAGCGGTGCAGCTCTTTCACCCAACGCGTGAACGCGGAGGGCGCATAAGGCGCGAGGCCTTCGCCAGTCAGTGGGTCGACCGTTTCAGCCCCGGCCTGACCGTTCTGGTTGTAGTAGACGATGACCGTCCCGGACGCTGTGCGCTGGATCTGCTCCACGCCCGGGAAGTGATTGGCCACACGCCCGGCCAATTGGCCGACGTTGAGTTGCCCGGCCGCGGTGGGGGTGCTGTGCAAACGTTCCAGGGCCGGGTCGACCGACAGGATCGCGCCGCTGATGGCCAACAGCATGACCAACAGGGCGGCGATCAGGCCGGACAGGGAATGGGACTGGCGAAGCATGTTCAGCCTCCAGAAAGGGCAGGTGCTACAAATCGTAAGTAAAGGACTCGACATAGGTGCTGCCGGTCGCCGGCTGGCCTGCGCCCTTGGACGTCAGGGGCACGCTGACATCGGCGCGGGCGTCACGTTTGTCCTCGACGGCACTGTCGATGCGGATCTGATACCCGGCATCGATCAGGGTGTCTGCCAGTTCGACGCTGACTTTGAGCGTGCGCCCACTGCCGACACTGGCGCCGCTGACGCCGTCAAACTCGCTCGGGTTCATCCCGCTGCCACGGGCCCAGTCGCCCAGGTGTTTGTAGTACTTGGCCTTCTTGCCGGCCACCCACAGGGTTTTCTGGTATTGGCCGTTGGCGTCGGTCACGTAGATCGCCAGGTAGGCATCATTGCCGCTGTAGTCCTTGAGCTGGGTGGTCAGGGTTACTTCCCGGGCCTGGGCCAACCCCGGCAGGGCAATGGCGCCGGCGAGACAGGTGGCTGCGATGATCTTTTTCATGAGGGTGTCCTTGTGATCGTTAGGTCGAGAGCCTGGACCTGCTTGCTGACAGCAACCTGAATCGCAGGAAAAACTCATCGACGGGTGAGGCGTCATTCGGTGAGCGGGCTGCCGAGATAATCCCTGGCATCGCCGTCGTCGCGGAAATGGATCTCGAGCGTGCGCAGGCGCAGCGAGGCCGGTGAGTAGCTGGCTTCGATGGTGTTGCCCTTGCGGTCCAACCCCTTGAGTTCGTAACAACCGTCGTCGACCTTGATGCGTTGCACGCTCCAGCCGTATTGCCGCTCGACCTGCTGTCGCAAAGTCTCGCGGGGTTGCCAGTCGCTCACCGGGTCGCTGCAGTCGTCGTCGGCCATGGCGAAACCGCTAAGCAGCAGGCTCAACAGCGCGGCATGGGCAATAAAACCTGATTTCATGATCTGTCTCCTGCCGAGGTCGGCGTCTGTGGCATACCCTAAGGTGCATTCCTGACAACCAGCTGAATCTTCAGATTCACGTCAGGTAAGGCGATTAAGGTGCGGCACGACAACCACCACAGGAGGTGCCAGATGCGGGTTTTATTGGTCGAGGACGCCCCAGGGCTTGGGGAAGCGGTGCGCGAACAGATCGCCGATGACGGTCACGCCGTCGATTGGGTGCAGCGCCTGGACCATGCGCGCAACAGCGTGCGCACCACGCCTTACGACCTGATCCTGCTGGACCTGATGCTGCCGGACGGTCGCGGGCTGGATTTTTTGCGTCAGCAGCGCTCGGCGGGGGACGTGACCCCGGTGATTATCCTGACGGCCCAGGATCAGATTTCCGATCGCATCGCCGGCCTCAATGCCGGGGCCGACGATTACCTGGTCAAACCGTTCGACCTGTTTGAACTCTCGGCCCGTGTGGCGGCGGTGGCCCGACGTTACAGCGGCAATCCCAATCCGCAGATCAGACTTGGTGATTTGCAGGTCGACATGAGCGCCCGCACCGTGCAGCGTGCCGGCACCACCGTGGACCTGACGGCCCGCGAATGGGCGCTGTTCGAAGCGTTCGTGCAGCGCCCCAGCGCGTTGTTGTCCAAGTCGCAGCTCGAAGAGCGGCTGTATGCCTTCGGTGCCGAAATCGAGAGCAATACCATCGAGGTGTACATCAGCCGTCTGCGTAAAAAACTGGGGCGCGATCTGATTGAAACCGTGCGCGGCATGGGCTACCGGTTGGCGGCCGCATGAAGTCTTCTTCGAGCCTGCAAAAACGCCTCGGCCTGGGGCTGACCCTGGGCATGACCTTACTGTGGCTGGGCGCGACTGTCGGCGCCTGGCTGGTGGTGCAACATGAGTTGAACGAGGCGTTCGACAGTGCGCTGGAAGAGACCGCGCAACGGATCTTGCCGCTGGCCGTGCTGGAAATCAGCAACCGGGAGGAACCCCGTGAAGCGCAGCACGTTGCGACGTTGAAAATGCACAACGAATACCTGACGTACCTGGTGCGCGATGCCAGCGGCAAAATCCTGATGCAGTCCCACGACGCCAACCCGAAGATCTTCAGTAAGCGGCCGACCGAAGGATTTTCCACCTCTGAAAAGTACCGTTTGTATGGCGCCAGTGCGTTACGCGAGACGCTGTTCATTGAGATCGCCGAGCCGCTGGGTCATCGCCGTGAAGCCGCGCGGGAGGCTTTGTTTGCCTTGTTGTTGCCGCTGTTGGCGCTGATTCCCGTCAGCCTGTTGGGCACCTGGTTGTTCGTGCGGATCAGCCTGCGCAGTGTGTTGGCGTATCGTCGGGCGGTCGAGGCGCGTGGGGTGGGGGATCTGTCGCCGATCAAGGTGGCCCGCCTGCCCGCAGAAATCGATCCGTTGGCCGAGGCGGTCAACCACCTGCTGGAGCGCTTGCGCAAGGCCCTGGAGGCCGAGCGCAGTTTTACCGCCAACAGCGCCCATGAACTGCGCACGCCACTGGCCGCGACCCTGGCGCAGATCCAGCGTTTACACCACGAGGCGCCCGAAGGGCCGTTGCGGGTGCGGGCGGCGAAGATCGAAAACGCCTTGCGTGAGCTGGCGCGGCTTTCGGAAAAGCTCATGCAATTGGCCAAGGCCGAGGGCGGGGGGCTGTTGTCCGAAACGCCTCAGGACCTGATTCCGTTGCTGGCCCATGGCGTTGATGAGTGGAACCAGCGCAGCGGCCAGCGCATTGAATTGCATTTGCCAGGGCAGGCCAGCGTGTACTCGAACATCGACCCGGATGCCTTTGGCATCTTGTTGCGCAACCTGATCGAGAACGCGCTGAAGTACGGCGCCACCGACCAGCCGATCGAAGTCAGCCTCACCGAACAGGCCCAACTGCGGGTAGTCAATGGCGGCCCGGCGGTGCCGGCATCGGTGTTACAGCACCTGACCGAGCGTTTTGTGCGAGGTCACAGTGAAATAAGCGGTTCTGGATTAGGGCTGGCGATCGCCAAAACCATTGTCCAAGGGGTCAACGCGAGTATGAAATTGGTCTCTCCTGCAACCGGTCGACAAGAGGGTTTTGAAGTGTGCGTCTGGTTACCGCTCGCGACGGTGATCGGAGACTGACAACGGCCGGGTCATTGTCGTAAGTCCGCTTGCGTTAAAAAGTCCGACTGTTTCAGCGGTGAGGACAGTAAATGAGCGCGGGTCTCTCAGGCACTTATCGTAAGTAATGCAACAACTAATGGATCCAATGAAAGTATCTGGCGCTCATCTAATTTACGCGGGCCAGTTATCATGCGGCTTTCCGGGAAGTTGCCGATTTACCGTCGGGGTGAGTTGCTTTGACTGAAATAACCGTTTGTCGGTAGTCTGCTCAAAAAATGAACATTCTAGCCTCTGCGCCCTCTGATACTTCAGCATGTCACCATGACGTGCTATTGCTGTCGTAAAAAAGAAGTGGAAAAAAACCTCATGTGCAGTGAATGCAAATGGGGATTTTTTTATCTGAAATTCAGGAGGTAATAACTAAGCCGGTCATTGAATTGCCTGGTAATTCAATGGGCTAAGCAGTGTCAGGTCGACGATTTGGCATATCTTATAAAAAGTAAGATCGCACAGGGTTTGAAGAGCGAAATGCCCTGTTGAAGAACCGATCTGTACTATCGAATAAGGTGGGGAACTTACCGTGGCGATAAATACAATTATGAGCCTGTTGGAAAACAAAGAATGTATGGAATTTTTGCGGCTGGGCGTTATTTACGTTCATTTATTGTCGTGTTGCGTGGCTATTGGTCTGGTGTTGACCAGTGATATTGCAATGGTTAAAGATTTATTGAAACGGAAAACGTCCACTGGGCATGATCATGCTCACATGGAAAGTCTGCAGAAGTCGGTGGTGGTTGCGTTAATCGCGTTGTGGGTAACCGGTATCGCTGTCATGGGAATTGATTACCTGGATAAAGGTATGAACTACTTCATGAACCCAAAACTTCAAGCCAAAGTTATTATTGTCATGTTGCTGACCTACAACGGCATGTTGTTGCATCGCCTGGTATTGCCCGCTTTGCAAAAGGCCGGCTCCTTGCTCGATCTCGGATTCAGCGCACGGATGCTGGCGCTGTTTTGCGGCTCGCTGTCGGCGGTGTCGTGGATGTACGCGGCCATGCTGGGCGTCGGTCGCCCGTTGGCCTGGAAATACTCGCTTTCCGAACTGTTGATGGCGTATCCGGTGCTGATCGCATTGGGTTTCCTGACCATGCTGGTGTTGACTCAGCGAGTCAAACAACAGGACTACGCCGTTTTCTCAGCGCGGACCGTTGCGAGCCAGTGCTAGGTCCGTTCAGCGCGTAAGTCTGGCGGGCTTGTTTTAAAGCCTGGCAGTGGCGACTTTCTTAGTGCAAGGCAATATAGGCCTGCACTGAGAAGGTCGCTTTTTTTTTGCCGCCATCTTGGCGCGTAACTGTAAGCGGGCACGGTGAATGGATGCTCGCTTATGGCTAGCGGTGCTTCGCGGCTTGCCTGTCCGTTCGATATCAGTAAAGCTTTGCCGCGCCCGGTCCCGGGCGGGTTAGCTACATGATCCAATGGTTAAGGAAAGCGTTGAATGACACTCAGGGTGATGGTGGTCGGTGGCTACGGAAATTTCGGCAGCATCGTTTGCAGGCATTTAGTTGCGATGCCAGACGTAGAGCTGGTGGTCTCCGGTCGTAACTCACACAAGTTGCAGCGCCAGGTCAATGAACTGAAAACCCAGTCCGGTCGTGTCTGTGAAAGTTGGTGCGGTGATGCCATGAGCAGTGCGTTCGGCTCCACGCTGAGCGCGATGGGCATCCAGTGGGTCGTGCACACCGGCGGCCCGTTTCAGGGGCAATCCTATGCCGTCGCGCAAAGCTGCATCGACGCGGGCGTGAACTACTGCGATCTGGCTGACTGCCGCACCTTCGTCAATGGCATTGATGTGCTCGACGCGAGCGCGAAACAGGCCGGCGTGGCCGTTCTCAGTGGGTGCAGTTCGGTGCCGACGCTGTCGTCGGCGCTCATCGACCACTATCGATATCGCTTCAAACGCATCGACTCGATCGCGCATGGCATTTCTTCCTCGGCCAAGATGCCCGGCCTCTCGACCGTCGAAGGGGTGCTGGCCTATGCGGGCAAACCAATCAAGCAGCTCAAGAACGGCCAGGTGCACGAAGTGTCGGGCTGGCAGGATTTGACCCTGCGCAAGATGCCGCAATTGGGGACTCGTGTCCTGTCCAATGTCGATGTGCCGGACATGGATATCTTCGCGGCCCGTTACGGCGCCCATACCTTGAGTTTCAAGGCAGGTTCGGGCCTGAAACTCGGTGGCGTGGTCAACTACGTGCTCGCCGAGGCGTTGAGAATCGGGCTGGTGCGAGACTCTGCGGCGTGGGCGGCAAGGCTGCATCGTTGGGGGACGTGGTTTGAGCGATTCGGTGATGGCTTGAGTGCGATGTACATCGACGTCGAAGGGCAGGGCGTTGACGGGCAACCGCTGTCCATGACCGTGCAATTGACGGCGCACAATGACAAGGGCCCTGAAATCCCGAGCTGCGCGGCTGTCGCCCTGGTAGCAAAACGGGGCGCGGGTTACGTGCCGGCACCCGGTGCCCGTCCCTGCGTGGGCGAGATCAGCGTCGACGAGTACATGGCCGCGATCAACGACCCCGCCAATCTGCAGCTGTCCGTGCGCTTTTCTGACGAGCAGGGCTGAGCATGCTCTATCTGTGCCTGAAATACCTGCACGTCATTGCCGCGATTTTCCTGTTCGGGTTCGGTATGGGCTCCTACCTCTATCTGATCGCGGCCAGTCGCACAGCCAACCCGCAAGTGATCGCGCACGTCGCCAGAATGGTGGTGCGCTTCGACACCTGGATTACCACCCCGGCAGGCTTCATTCAGATCGTCTCCGGTTACCTGCTGATGAAAGTGTCCGGGCTGCCCATGAGCACTGAATGGATTCTGACCTCGTTGATCATTTTCCTGTGCGTGGGGTCATTGTGGCTGCCGGTGTTGGTGCTGCAGAAGCGGCTGCACGGGATGGCGTTGAGCGCGGTGGAGACGGGCGAGGGGCTCGACGCGCAATACCGGTCGGTCTACCAGAAGTGGTTCTGGATGGGCGTGATGGGTTTTGCGGGGATGTTTGTGATCGTGATGATGATGGTCACGAAGATGACGCCGATGCAGTTGATCGAGGCGGTGGCCTAGCGCAACGGCCACGCCTCATATTTGATCTGGCGTTGTCGCCTAGTGGGTCTCAAGCCACTCCTGAAACCGGGTCGCGCCGACAATGGGATTGGCACCTGGTGTCAGCGACTGGTCATTGATCGGCGCACCGAAGTAAGGGACCGTGTCGTCCGCGACGGTCTGGCGCGGGTCCCGGGTGTGCTTCAAATAGTCGCTCGCGAACTCGATGAGGGGGCGGTTTTCAGGGCCGGCCACTTCGACGGTCTGATTGATCGGTGCTTTCAACGCGATGTCCGTCAGTGCCGCCGCCACATCGGCCGAGGCTACCGGCTGCAGCGCGGCGGACGTCAAGTGAATGGTGTCGCCTTCCTCGCGCCCGGAGTGAGCAATGGCATGGATAAACTCGAAAAACTGCGTGGCCCGCACAATGGTGTAGGGAATGCCCGACTTCTTGATGAGTTTTTCCTGGGCCATTTTCGCCCGGAAGTAACCGCTGTCGAGCATCCGCTCGGTGCCGACCACCGACAGCGCAACATGGTGTTTGACGCCGTCAATTTTCTCCGCCGCGATCAGGTTGTGCCCGGCGGTTTCGAAGAAGTGCAACGCCGCGTGGTCCTCGAACGAAGGCGAGTTCGACACGTCGACCACCACGTCCGCACCTTTCAACGCCTGCGTCAGCCCCTCGCCGCTGATGATATTGACGCCGGTGCTTGGCGACGCCGCCAAGGCTTCATGCCCCAGATCCTGCAGGTTCTGGCAGAGCTTGCTGCCGATCAGCCCGGTGCCACCGATGACGACGATTTTCATGTCCTGTCTCCCGAAGCGGTGAGTGCTTGAATCATTAAACACCTGTGCAGGTGGCCGTATCGGGCGCTGGTGCACGTTGCCGACAGGAGGTCGGAAGTCTCAATGCCTGGTGGAATAAACGGTGGTTCTTTGCTTTAGTCCACCTGTCTGGCCAGCGTGTGCCACGACTGGAGCGCCCCATGAACACTCGATTCCCGTCGTTTTCCGTACTGGCTGCTGCGCTTGCCTTCGGCTTTTCTCCAGGTGCCGAAGCGGCCGAATACACGCAAGTGAATGAAACCGCCAGCACGATCTCCTTTACGTACAACCAGTTCAGCTCGCGGGTGTACGGCACCTTTGACACGTTCAAGGCCACGCTCGACTTCGACACGGACAACCCCGAGGAGGGCCGTGCCGCGCTGACCATCCAGCTCGATAGCATCGATGCCGGTAGCGAAGACGCCAACACCGAACTGCAAAGGCCCGCCTGGTTCGACACGCAGAAGTATCCCGAGGCGACGTTTGAATCGACCGCCGTGAACGCGCTGGGTGACCACCGCTATTCGATCACCGGCAAACTGACGCTGAGGGGCGTCACCCGTGAGGTGACTGTTCCGGTCCTCCTGAAAGAGGAGGAGGCCATCGGGATCTTCGATGGCCAGCTAACGCTCAAGCGTAGCGACTTCAAGGTCGGCGAGGGTGAATGGGGCGACACGGTTGTTTCCGACGACATCATTATCCGGTTTCGGATGGTTGCGCCGCAGCGGTAGCGGTCAGTGGGGTCTAACGGCAAGCATCCGCCACGGCCTTCTCGGCCCGTTCAATTTCCTGCTTGATGTCCGTGGTGATCCGCTGTTCCTTGAACTTCTGTTCGAGAAATTGCTGGCTCCCCTGGTTTTTCAGCTCTGCGTCGGTGGCGGCGTCCTGCGCCTGCAACTCGGCAGCGTGTGCGTCTATGACGGCTTCAACCTCGGCATCATTCTTCGCGGTATCCAGGGAGCTGACCAATTTGCCGACTTCGGCTTTCTCGGCTTCGGCGTAAGCATCGACAGACAGCCCGGCAGCCATCGCTCGTGCTCGAATTTCCACCTCTTCCTTGTGCTGTCGAGCTGCCTTGCACACTGCATCCCGGCGCGCGCGTTCGCCAGTGTTCCATTCTATAAACCCATACGTCGTCACTCCGATCATGGTCAGGGTAATGACGGCGCTGATAAGTTGGGCTCTCACATTGCGCAACCTCAACATTCAAGTGGATCCGTATGAGTCACTATCGCCCGATTCCATGGGAGGCTTCAAAAGCGTAGCAGGACGAACGCGTTGTACGTTGCCGGGGCAATGTCATTTGGCTCGATGCCTAGGGATAGCTCACTTTGTGCTATTACTTTTCTGACGATTGTCACAGAGGCTTTAAGGGCGCATTGCCGTGAATGTGCGGGTACCCACGAGTCGTAATTGTTTGTTTGCCTAGGTGGCAGGATGCCACAATCGCTTTTTTTGTCGCAGCATCATGATCAGGCGGATCAAATGGGTGGCCCAGGATTTCGGCACGACCAGGATGCTTTCATCGCAGCGCAGGTGCGCAGTGATCGATTGCATCAGCTTTTCCACCAGTCATTCCCTGCGATTTTCGGCAGTTTTCTGGCCGCGATCATGCTGTGCGGGCTGTGCTGGGAGCGTTTTGATCACTCCATCATTTTCACCTGGATAGGGCTGCTGACAGCGTCGTCGTTGCTGCGCCTCCTGATGTTCGTGGCCTGGTTTCGCTGCCCGGACAGTGAGCGCACCCCGCAACGCTGGGAGAGGAAATACGGGTTCACGCTGGTGTTGTCCGCCGGTATCTGGGGGGCGGGTGCATTTGCGGTCATGCCGGCAAACGACCTGTTGGCCCAGGCACTGGTCATGCTTTTTGCCGTCGGCATGTCGGTCAGCGCGGTGTCGTGTTATTCGGCGTATCGATACATGACGCTGGCGTCCATTGGCCTTGTGTTGTTGCCGTGTACGCTCTGGCTGCTGTTTCAATCGTCAGCGATTCAGGTCGGCATGGCGCTGGCCGTGATTGTGTTCGCCTCATTCGTGGCCAGCGCGACACGCAAACTGGCCGAAGCCCTGGAAACCGCCTTCCTGCTAACCCGCGAAATGGAACGCGCCCATCGCATTGCCACTTACGCCGCACAGACCGATGAACTCACCGGCCTGAAAAATCGCCGCGCTTTTTTCGAGCATGCCCAGCAACTGTTCCATGACTGCCAACACAACCGCTTACCGTTGTGCGCGGTGATGCTGGATATGGATCACTTCAAGCACATCAATGACACCTACGGTCATCAGGTCGGAGATCAGGTGTTGCGGCAAATGGGCGTGATCATCAACCGGTCCTTCCGCGACACGGATGTCTTCGGCAGGCTCGGCGGTGAAGAGTTCGCGATCCTGCTCCCGGATACTTCCATTGAAGTCGCCCTTAACATCGCCGAGCAACTTATCCAGTCGATCGGTGGATTGATGACCGGACCGGTTCACCGTATATCGGCCAGCCTCGGTGTGGCAGCGATGGATATCGGCGATAACGATTTTCAAAGTTTGCTGAATAACGCGGATAAAGCGCTGTATCGAGCCAAGGCGCGTGGGCGTAATCAGGTAGCCGTTTCGGAGTAGGGAGGAAGGATTGGACCGGCGCACATTTTATTTCTTCCTGAGTTCGGCTCTGCAATCAAGGATCAATTATTTCCTGCATGTTCATATGTCCCTCTTTGCATCAGGCGGGAGAGGCGGATGGGGTGTCAACGAATAGCGGATTTTCGACCTCAGGCCTTATCCGTAAACGGCTCAAGAAAAATCGGCGGTATCCCACAGCAACGCTTCAACTTCGTCAAACGTGCCAGCTAACCTCAGAAAGGTATTTGCCCACCCACTGCTCAGACTGACTTCCTGCAGCGGGCCTGTCACTGCAAACAGGACCGCTACTTTCAGTCGCTCGGGTAGTGTGCCGGCTTTCAGAAGGTTGACCAGCCCGAGCAGCTCCGCTTCTGCCGCAGCGGCATCTTCCCAGCTCGACCAGTCAAAATTATTCTCCTCCATCGAAACCAATTCGATAGAGGCTTCGAGAATATGGATGAGTCGCTCAGTCGGAGTTTCCCGGACTGGCTGGCCATTAAACAGTTGCCTTGCACGTTGCAGATTCATGGTTGAACCACCTTTAGGCCAGTCTCAATAAAACCGGTCTTCTTCCTTCATCGCATAAATCCGCCCCAGGGTCCTGGCCGATATCCCCAGGGACAACAACGCCAGCAACACCCCACCCATCATGATGTAAAACCCCGGACGATTGCCGCTCAGCTCGCGGGCAATGCTGTTCTGCCCCGGTAACCAGCGCGAGTAAAGCAGGTCAATGCTGCCGCCGGTTTCATAGGCGGTTTTCTGTGCGTAGCGCTCGTCAACGTATTGATCGTCGTGCGCCTGGCCGTTGTGATCGGTGTAGCGGTAATGGATCACTTTGCCGTCGCTGTTCATGAGGATGTTGTCCAGCCGGGTCACCGTGCCGGTGGTCTCTACGGGGCTCAAGCGGATGGCGGCGTAGGCAATGCCCTCGTGCCGGGCCATGCCAGCGAGGATCAGCACCACGCAACAGGCCACGGTGAGCAGGATCACGCGGTTGAACAGGTGATCCTTTTCGGCTTCGCGGGGGTAATACATTTCACGGTCCTTCGTTTGTGGGTTCACAGGAAGGATTCGGCGAGCGAGGGCACAACTTTAGTCGCGGCGGGATTATCGACAGTTGCCTGTTGCCCTTCGAAAGAACGATAGCGGGTTGCGCAATTGTTGTAGCAGCCAGACGCTGGCTGCTACAGGTAGCGGGCGTGGGCGTTTAAGCGAGCTTCACATTCATGGTGATGCGCGCAGTGAACACCTTCTTGCCTTCGGCATCATGAATATCCACCGGCACGATCTTGTCGCCCTCCGTCCGCCAATCCACCGCCTCGCCATCGGCCACCGCCGTCACATCGCTCTTGGCCTTGGCCAGATACTCGACCGTCATCCCTTTCGGAATCCAGCGCGCACCGGCGGGAATGGACACGTCGGTCATCGTCCCTGCCGCCAGTTCGGCGGCGTTGCACATCGCAATCGCATGAACCGAGCCCAAGTGGTTGGTGATCTCCTTGCTGAACGGCACCTGCACCGTGGCATGACCGGGGCGCAACGCCGAGATCAGCGGCTTGATGGTGCTGAAGTAGGGCGCCACCTGGCAGGCCATTTTGCTGAACGCTTCCGGGCCGGCGCTGTTGAACATGCTGAGAAACTGACTCATTTTGAAGCCTCGCTGAGGGATGGTTTTACAGAATGATGTTCCGTAACAGAATAATGTTCTGTGACGGAACAGTATTCTGTTGCGATTAAATCTGTCAACCTAGCGCAGCTTTCTCACCGGCAGCCGCCTGCCTTGTCATGAATTTTCTGGCCTGTATCCCGCATGGAAACCGCAGATCTACTCGAGCGCAGCTACCCCGGCAGAAGAGCCGAACTCAAGCGCGACATCTTCAGAAAAGCCTTGGCCCTGTTCAACGAACAAGGGCTCGAAGCCACGACCATCGAAATGATCCGCGCCGAATGCGATACCAGCGTTGGCGCGATCTACCATCATTTCGGCAACAAGGAAGGCCTGGTGGCCGCGCTGTTTTTCACCGCGCTGGATGACCAGGCACTGCTTCGCGACAGCTACCTCGCCGAGGCACAGACCACCGAAGAGGGCGTGCACGCGCTGGTCCACAGCTACGTCGATTGGGTCGACAGCCAACCCGACTGGGCACGTTTCCAGTACCACGCGCGATTCGCCGTCACCAAAGGGCCGTTCAAGGAAGAACTGGCCACTCGCAACAAAATCCGTAACCAGACACTCGGCCAATGGCTGGCAGAGCCCGGCCGACGCGATGAATTGCGCGCGTTTCCGGCCGAATTGCTGCCGTCGCTGATCATCGGCCAGGCGGACAGTTACTGCCGGGCCTGGTTGTCGGGGAGGGTGGTCGCCAGTCCGAAGGCCTACCGGGAATTGCTGGCGGAAGCGGCGTGGCGATCAATCTGTGACAATAGCCCCGCCGAAACCCAGTAAAGCGATCCCGGAGTCAGAATTTCAATGCCCGAACTCACCCACTTCGACGCCCCGTGCCCGGAGCACATCAACAGCCAGATCCTGCAGATGGTCGTCGACAACCTGACCGACATCAGCATGGTCGGCATCGCGCCGAGCAACCCGCTGTACAACGTGTATCAGTACGCGGTCGGTTACGAAGTGCATCTGTACCTGGAAGCCCTCGGCGGGTCCAAGGGCATTGCGGTCGAGTTGATCGTCGCCACCGACGATGAAGACCCTGAAAAGGTCATCGGCTTTCTGCTGTACCTGCCGGTCAAGGACGATCCCGAAGCCTGCGGCGTGGCCTACATGGCCGTTGACTCGGGTCATCGCCGCCGAGGCGTCGCACGGGCCATGCTGCAAGACATGATCAGCCGCTACCCCCACGCCGAACTGACCTGCACCGTGGCCAAGGTGCCGTGGTTCGAGTCGATGGGTTTTCAGGTGCTGGGCGTGCGCGGCACGCAGGTGCTGATGAACACCCGCGACCACAGCAGCGAAGGCTTGATGGGACTGTTGGATGTCACATTTATCTACAGTTCTCTAGAGGTTCGGCAGATACATAACTACTTGCTGCAAAAACACGGAAAGCGCGCGATGGTCGATGCCGAAAAGCAACGCGACCGGCATCTGGACCAAATGACCCACAACGCCAAGGTGTTTGTGCTGAATCGTTTGGGCCGGGACGCGGCGAACGAGCCCCGTCTGGACTAGACTCATAAGTCCTTTTGGGAGCGCGTGGTCGTCCTGCCATGATATTCTGCGCGCCAACTTGGTTTGACCTATTCAGTTGGCCCGTCCTTGAGACGTGCCGACAGGATCAATGTCGCTCAAGTAGCTGAAGCCAATAATGATAAAAAGTCAGTTCAGTAGGGACATATAAATTGAGGTCGATGCAGACAGTCGGCCTTGTGTGCCCACCCTTCGATTCTTGTGTACGAGCACCCACGACGTCCTGCCTGAATGTCGTGAACCAAGGGGCCGTGAGCGGGAATGGAAGGGCGGATGGCGTTTTATCATAGGTGCTACAGATGTTTAAGAAAATGAACACGGCCCTGCTGGGGCTGGCTTTGTCGATGGGGATCACGTCCGTTCACGCGGCAGAGGCAAAGAAAGTCGATGTACTGCTGATCGGCGGCGGCATCATGAGCGCGACCCTGGGTGTCTGGCTCAACGAGCTGGAACCTGGCACTTCGATGGAAATGATCGAGCGCCTCGACGGCGTCGCCCTGGAGAGCTCCAACGGCTGGAACAACGCCGGTACCGGTCACTCCGCCCTGGCCGAGTTGAACTACACCCCGGAAGACGACAAGGGCAACGTACAGATCCCGAAAGCCGTTGAAATCAACGAAGCGTTTCAGATCTCCCGTCAGTTCTGGGCCTGGCAGGTTCAGCAAGGCGTGCTGAAAAACCCGCGTTCGTTCATCAACTCCACGCCGCACATGAGCTTTGTGTGGGGCGATGACAACATCAAGTTCCTGAAGAAGCGCTACGAAGCCCTGCAAGCGAGCCCGCTGTTCGCCGGCATGCAGTACTCCGAAGACCCGGCTGTGATCAAGAAGTGGGTTCCGCTGATGATGGAAGGGCGCGACCCGAACCAGAAAATCGCGGCCACCTGGAGCCCGATCGGCACCGACGTCAACTTTGGCGAAATCACCCGCCAGTTCGTCGCGCACCTGCAAACCACACCGAAGTTCGACTTGAAACTGTCTAGCGAAGTGCAAGACATCACCAAGAACGACGACGGCACCTGGCGCGTCAGCTACAAAAACCTGAAAGACGGCACCAAGTCCGAAACCGACGCCAAGTTCGTGTTCATCGGCGCGGGCGGCGGTGCACTGCACCTGCTGCAGAAGTCCGGTATTCCTGAAGCCAAGGAATACGCAGGCTTCCCGGTAGGCGGCTCGTTCCTCGTCACCGAAAACCCGACCCTGGCCGAACAACACCTGGCCAAGGCCTACGGCAAAGCCTCCGTTGGCGCACCGCCAATGTCGGTTCCGCACCTGGACACCCGTGTCCTGGACGGCAAGCGCGTCATTCTGTTTGGCCCATTCGCGACCTTCAGCACCAAGTTCCTGAAGGAAGGCTCGTACCTGGACCTGCTGACCACCACCACCACGCACAACGTGTGGCCAATGACCAAAGTCGGCATCAAGGAATACCCGCTGGTCGAGTACCTCGCCGGCCAACTGATGCTGTCTGACGAAGACCGCCTCAACGCCCTGAAAGAATACTTCCCGAACGCCAAAGCCGAAGACTGGCGCCTGTGGCAAGCCGGCCAACGCGTGCAAATCATCAAGCGTGATGAAGCAGCGGGTGGCGTGCTGAAGCTGGGCACCGAGATCGTTGCATCGCAAGACGGCACCATTGCCGGCCTGCTGGGCGCATCGCCGGGCGCCTCGACGGCTGCACCGATCATGCTGACCGTGCTGCAGAAAGTGTTCAAGGACAAGGTGGCTTCGCCTGCCTGGCAGGAAAAGCTGCATCAGATCGTGCCGAGCTATGGCACTCAGCTGAACGGCAGCCCTGAGAAGGTTGCGCAGGAGTGGGCTTACACCGCCAAGGTGCTGCAACTGACGCCGCCGCCGGCGATTGGTCAGGTAGCGGCTCCGGCTGCTGCTCCGGCTGATGCTGATAAGGCGAAAGCGCCGAAGGCTAATGCTGCCAGTGATATGGCTTTGTAAGTAGAAGCGTAATCAGAGAAAGCCCACTGATCGGAGACGGTCAGTGGGCTTTTTTGTGGGGAGTGGTTTTCGAGGGGGTAGATTCATCTGGGCTCACGTCTCGGTGCTTCATCCAAAGCCTGTCTCAACGCATCAAAAATTTTGAACCGCCTTTGGGTGCGCTCGCCTAATGATTAGCTTGTGGACGAATCGCACAGGCAATGTGCCAATACCGGCATTTTCCGAGAGGTGGTCAACGTGGCTAAAGACGAGAAGAAAAGCAAAGGTGATGCTTCGAACGCCAGCAAGGATTTGAAAGACAAAAAGTCATCGAAGGCAAAGAAATCAGCTGCGGCCTCGGCTCTTTCGAAATCTTCCGAAAAGAAAGACAAGAAAAAAGATGCCGAACCGAAGAAATCTGCAAAAAAAGCTGATAGCAAGCCAGACAAGGCTAAGAAATCAGACAAGGCAGAAAAGCCGGCGAAAAAGAATAAGTGACCTCTGCGATCTGCTAGGGCGTTACGCCCTAGCTTCCTCAGGCCAAATTGCGAGCAAGCCTGGCCCACCTCAATACCCGGTTATCGCAGTGCTTCACGTCGATATTGTCCGGGCGATTTTCCGTGAACACGGCGGAACGCGACTCCAAAGGCAGCGTCCGACAGATAACCCAGCGAAGCGGCAACGGTAGCGACGTTGTCCGTGCCATCGCGCAACCTCGACGCCGCCACTTGCATGCGCCATCGCGTGACATATTCGCCGGGCGACTGCCCCACGCGCGTCTTGAATAATGCAGTAAAGCCAGAGCGGGACATGCAAGCCATATCCGCCATTTCAGCCAGCCTCAAAGATTTTTCGGGTGCGCCATGAATGGCACGCAACACCTTGGCGATGACCGGATCTCGAAGTCCTCCCAGCCAATTCAAATCAGTAGAGTCGGCGGCGGTGATGCGATGGCGAAGCACGTGAATGAAGATCAGCCGCAGTAGATCGTTGCACATTGCATGCGCGCCAGCTTGATTCGATTGCCACTCACGATCCAGTTCATCCAGCAGCCAGCCAAACGACGATGCGCCTCCGGACCCGGCGCGGATGATGAGTGCAGGCGGCAATGCATCGAGCAACTCCATCGCCGCAGGACCGACAAGTGAAACGCTGCCGCCCAGCAACTCGACATCGTCACCCACGCCGAACATTGCCGACGCCCCCGCATGGGAAAACACATCGGAGGCATTTATCGCCTCCACATCCGGCCCGCTGGCCAGAACGAACGGCGTACGAGCAACGACAAAACAGTCGCCAGCCCTCAGATGACAAGGCGCCATGCCGTCCATGCGCAACCAGCACTCGCCTCGTCGCACGACATTGAATTTCAATTCGATGGGCCGGAACTGTAATGCCCAAGTGCCGCCTGCCTGCAATCGCACGGAGCAGGCGGCACGCAGTCCTGACAGCGCCAGGACTTCGGACAAGGGGTCAGAAACTGAATTTTGGATGATCACGATAGAAAACCGGGTTTCTTGAGCTGTTTCGTCCAGCGAGCTTAGTGAAGAATCGAGCACTTCGATACCTGCGAGGGAGATTTCTCATGCCGACGCTTCAAAACCCTATTCACTCCGACTTCAATGCCGCCAGTACCGCCGCCGAGGTCATGGCAGGTGTTGACCTGACCGGCAAAATTGCGATCGTCACCGGCGGTTATTCGGGAATCGGACTGGTCACCACGAAATGCCTGGCCGCGGCGGGCGCACACGTTATCGTTCCCGCCCGAGATCCGGTCCGGGCCCTGGCCGCCCTGGCAGAGGTCAAGCGGGTCGAAGTACTGGAGATGGACTTGATGCAACCCGCATCGGTTGAAGCCTTCAGCCGACGCATGCTCAACAGTGGCCGTCCGATCTCGCTGCTGATCAACTGCGCCGGGGTCATGGCCTCGCCACTGACGCGAGACGGCGATGGGCACGAAAGTCAGTTCGCTACGAACCATCTCGGTCATTACCGCCTGACTTGCGGGCTGTGGCCGGCACTGATTGCCGCGGGCGCGGCGCGCGTGGTTTCGGTCTCGTCACGAGGGCATCAGATCGCCGGGGTGGATTTTGACGACATCGATTTTTTGCGCCGGCCATACGACAAGTGGGTGGCGTACGGTCAGTCGAAAACCGCCAACGCACTGTTTGCGTTGGCGCTCGACAAACGCGGACGTCATCGCGGCGTGCGGGCATTCTCGCTGCACCCGGGGCAAGTCCTGACCAGCCTCGGACGCCATCTGAGCAGCGCCGAAATAGCCGCATTCGACGTGCTGGATGAGCACGGTCGGCAGCGCCTGAACCCGGAGATCGGACTCAAGACACTGGAGCAGGGCGCTGCAACCGGCTTGTGGTGTGCGACCAGCGCCACGCTTGCAACCTTGGGCGGTGTTTACTGCGAAGATTGCAATATCGCCTCTATCAACGAATCGGAGACGGGACGCAAGGGCGTGGCCAGATGGGCAGTCGATCTTGAGTATGCCGAGCGTCTTTGGGCCGCATCGGAGCAATGGACAGAGATGACAGTTTCATAAATCTGATACTGTTTTTTATGTTGGATCTGAGTCTTTTTTTAGTGCGTCGGTGCTCTATAGAGTGCGCGTCCGACGCACTAGTGGACAGTGATCGGCCGCCTACTATTTCTGGCTCTCTGAAGACCGGACGACCTCGAGAGTCTTCAGGAACCACCATGAATACTCGTCCTGGTTTTCGCAGCAAGACACTCCCCGAATCGCAACGTGACATTCTCGGTATGATCGCGACCGATCATCATCTGGGCGACATACTCTGCGCCATCTGCCAGATGCACGACGCACAGGCCCCCGAAACCTTCTGTTCGATACTGCTCACTGATGCCGAGGGCAAACGCTTGCTGAGCGGCGCGGCGCCCAGCCTTCCGGTCGAATACAGTGACGCGATTCATGGAATGGCCATTGGTCCACAGGAAGGAACCTGCGGCACCGCTGCGTTCCGGCGCGAGCTTGTAGTCACCGAAGACATCGCCCGGGACCCCAACTGGGAGCGTTTCCGCAGCCTGGCGCTGGGGCATAACCTGCGTTCCTGCTGGTCGGTGCCTTTGCTCTCCCATCAGGGACGCGTGTTGGGTACATTTGCCCTGTACCAGAACCGCGTCCATGCGCCGGACGAGGCGCAGATTCAACGACTGGACCGCGCGGCCCAACTGGCAGTCATCGCGATCCGCCATGAGCGTGATGGCCAACGACTGGAGGAAAGCGAACAACGTTTTCGTTCATTGTTCACCTACAACCCCCACCCCGTGTTCTCCCTCGATCTGTTCGGCAATATCCAAAGTGTGAACGCAGCAGGCCTGAAGCTGAAACCGTACACCGCAACCGATTTCATTGGTCATCACTTTTCCCATCTGGTACTCGAAGAGGACCTGGAGCGGGTCAGTCAGCATTTTTCCGCAGCCCGCGCCGGAGAACCTCAGCGCTTCGAGGCACGGGTTCTCGACGAGAGTGACAATCTGCTGACCATGGACATCTCTAACCTGCCGATCATGGTCAACGGAGAAATCGTCGGGGTATTCGGCATTGCCCGGGACATCAGCGAGCAGAAGCATTACGAGCGCCAGTTGAGCTTCAACGCCAGCCATGACCGGCTGACCGGCTTGCTCAACCGTGTTTCGCTTGAAGAACGGCTTGTTCTGGATTGTCACATCAGTCGTCGGCGCAAGCGTCGTCTGGCGGTGATGTGCATTGATCTGGATGGATTCAAATCCATCAACGATTCGATCGGACACTACTTCGGCGATCAGGTGCTGATTGAGGTGGCGCAGCGTATGACCCAGCAGATTCGTCCCGGCGATACCATCGTGCGCATGGGCGGTGATGAATTTATCGTTCTGCTGCCGGACTTGCTTCGTGATGAGGACGTTGTACCGGTGGCCGAGCGGTTGATGGCCAGCATTGGCAGACCCTACTGCATCCAGGGCATTGACCTGCACGTGAGTGCAAGTGTCGGCATCACCCTGAGCGATGGTCACATCGAGCAGCCGATGCAGCTGATCCAGCAGGCTGACATGGCCATGTACAAAGCCAAGCAGCAAGGGCGCAACAACTTTCAGTGGTACACCAGTGATCTTAATCAGCGCGTTTGCGAGCACGCGAGCCTGCGCAATGACCTGCAAAAGGCTATCGAAACCCAGTCGCTCAAGCTGCATTATCAACCGCAGATAGAAGCGCGCACGGGGCGGGTGGTCGGGATCGAAGCGTTGCTGCGCTGGGAGCATCCGGAAAAAGGATTTATCTCACCCGCGGTGTTTGTGCCGGTGGCAGAGGACAGTGGTCAGATCATCCCGCTAAGCCTTTGGGTACTCGATACGGCCTGCGCGCAACTGCGCCAGCTAGGCGAGCAGGGCATTACGAGCATCTCAATGGCCGTGAATATTTCGCCGATGCATTTTCAGCGTGGCCAGTTCGTCCAGTGTGTCCAGGCCACCCTGGAGAAACATGGTCTGCGTGGTGAGCAGTTGGAGCTGGAGATCACCGAGTCGCTGCTGTTGCATAACGCGGAACAGGCAATCGACACGTTGCACCGGCTCAAGGCGCTGGGGGTGCGCATTGCGCTCGATGATTTCGGCACCGGTTTTTCCAGCCTCAGCTATCTCAAGCGTTTGCCCATCGACAAGATCAAGATTGACCGCTCGTTCATTCAGGAAATTGCTACCGACCCTCACGATGCAGCGATCACCCAAGGCATTATTTCCATGGCCCATCACCTCAGTCTGACGGTGGTCGCCGAGGGCGTGGAAACGGCGTCCCAGGTGGATTTCCTGAAGGGCAGTCGTTGCGATATTTTTCAGGGGTATTACTTCGCCAAACCGATGCCTTGTGCAGAAATCGAAGCTTTCCTGAGCCATCCCGCGTCCCATCCCTGACCGGCCATTATGTCGGGTCTCAGTCCTGAAAATCAGACGCTAAGGCAAATTTTCAGACTCCAGCGCAGAACTCCCTCTCCTCAGGCAAGGCGCTCCCGGCGCCTTTCTCACACACTCGGCTCTAACGCTATCGCGCTGCACAACAACAAGAGCCGCGAAAAAATGACTAGTTTCCAACCTGCTACCGAAAGCCAGACCGGCCACATCGGCGCCCGTCAGACCCGTGTCGAGGACGCCGCCTTGTTGCGCGGCCTCGGCTGCTATGCCGATGACGCTGCGATCCCTCCGGGAACGCTACACGCGGCGATCATCCGCTCACCCCACGCTCATGCACGTATCACCTCGGTGGACTTTTCCCGTGCGCTGCTGATGAAAGGCGTGCATGGCGTGCTGGTCGGCGAAGACGTCAAACGCTGGGCGCTGCCGTTCCCGGTGGGTGTGCGTCAGCCGATGGAGCACTGGTGCGTCGCCGTTGACAAGGTGCGTTACGTCGGGGAGCCGGTGGCCGTGGTGATCGCCGAGAGCCGCTATCTGGCCGAGGACGCCATCGAAGGGGTGCGCGTTGAATACGAGCCGCTGCCACCGATCATCGATCCTGAACTGGCCACTGCCGAACAGGCGCCGGTCCTGCACGAAGCAGTCGGCAGCAACGTGGTCAATGAGCGGCACTTTCGTTATGGCGAGCCGGAGCAGGCCTTCGAGCAGGCGCCGCACAAGGTCTCGCTCAAAGTGAAGTTTCCGCGCAGCTCCTGCACACCCATTGAATGCTATGTGGTGCTGGCTCAGTACGAGCGCGCCACCGGCATTTATGACGTGCTGGCCAATTTTCAGGGCCCTTATGCGTTGCACACGGTCATGGCCAGGGCACTGAACGTGCCCGGTAACCGCTTGCGTTTACGCACACCGAAAGATTCCGGCGGCAGCTTTGGCATCAAGCAAGGGGTTTTCCCTTACGTGGTGATGATGGGGCTGGCGTCACGCAAGGTCGGTGCACCGGTGAAGTGGGTCGAGGACCGTCTGGAACATCTTCAGGGAGCTTCTTCGGCGACCAATCGGGTGACCGAAATTGAAGCGGCGGTAGAAGCCGATGGCCGCATCACCGCGTTGCGTTATGACCAGATCGACGATTGTGGCGCCTACCTGAGAGCGCCCGAACCGGCGACTTTCTACCGCATGCACGGCAACCTGACGGGTGCCTACGCGATCCGCAATTTGCAAGTGCGCAACCGAGTGGTGCTGACCAACAAAACCCCTTCCGGCCTGAACCGGGGTTTCGGTGGACCGCAGGTGTATTTCGCCCTTGAACGGCTGCTGCAACACATCGCCGTGCAGTTAAAGCTTGATCCATTGGACGTGATCCGCCGCAACCTGGTGCCGGCCGATGCCTTCCCGTATCGCGCGGCCGCCGGTGCGTTGCTCGATTCCGGCAACTACCAGGCTGGCATTGCCTTGGCGGCGGCTGATGGCGGTCTCGACGAGTTGCTCAAACGTCGTGATCAGGCGCGTGCCGAAGGCCGGATCTATGGCATTGGTTATGCCGCGGTCATCGAACCGTCGATTTCCAACATGGGCTACATCACCACCGCGATGACGCCCGAAGAGCGGCGCAAGGCCGGTCCGAAAAACGGCGCTGTCGCCACCGCAACCATCAACGTCGGCCCGTTGGGTGACGTCAGTGTGCACGTGTCCTCCGCACCGCAAGGGCAGGGCCATCAAACCACCGTGGCTCAGGTCGTTGCCGAAGTGCTTGGGGTTGCGCTGGAATCGATCGTGGTCAACGTCGAACTGGACACTCAGAAGGACGCGTGGTCGATTGCCTCTGGCAACTATTCCAGCCGTTTCGCCGGTGCTGTGGCCGGTGCCGTCTACAAGGCAGCGCTGAAGATTCGCGATCGTCTCGCCGCGATTGCCGCCGAGCAATTGCAGGCCAGTCCCGAAGATATTCGTTTCGCGGGCGGCAAGATATTCGTGGTCAATGGCGGGGCGGTAGCGCCATTTCATCGGATTGCCGGTGCGACCCACTGGTCGCCGGGCCTGCTGCCGGAAGGGGAAAACGGCGGTCTGCGTGAAACCGCCTTCTGGAGCCCGCCGCAATTGGAGGCACCGGACGACAAGGATCAGGTCAACAGCTCGCTGTGCTACGGCTTTGTCTTCGACATCTGCGGTCTGGAAATCGACCGCATGACCGGCGAGATCCACATCGATCGCTACGTCACCTGTCATGACGCCGGCCGCCTGCTCAACCCGGCGCTGGTCGATGGCCAGATTCGTGGCGGCTTCACCCAAGGGCTCGGCGCGGCGCTGATGGAAGAGTTCGCCTACGGCGAGGACGGTAGTTTCCTCAGCGGGACCTTCGCTGATTATCTGGTGCCGACCGCACCGGAAGTGATCGAACCGATGATCCTGCACATGGAAACGCCATCGCCCTTCACCCCACTGGGCGCCAAGGGTGTGGGCGAGGGCAACAATATGAGCACGCCGGTGTGCGTCGCCAACGCGGTGGCCGACGCCCTCGGCCGCTCGGACATCCGTCTGCCACTGACGCCATCGAAAGTACGCACGCTGATCGGGATCGACGAGCCGCCACGGCCCGCCGGTATGGAGCCCGATGAAAACCTCGACGCAGTACCTGCCGGTGGACCGGCACTGCGGGCCAACGACTCTGTGGTGATTCCTGCTTCGCCGCAACAGGTCTTCGACACCTTGCTCGACCCGCAGACGCTGGCTGCGATCATTCCCGGTTGTCACGACCTCGTGCTTGAAGGCGAAAACCGTTACCGCGCAGACGTCACTGTCGGCGTCGGCATGATCCGCGCGCGCTTCGAGGCCAAGGTTGCCCTGAGTGATCTGGACCCGCCGCATTCATTGCGTCTGTCCGGTTCCGGCAGCAGCTCGATGGGGTCGGCCCAGGGGCAGGCCAAGGTGCGTTTCGTTGAACTGGAAAACGGCCACACACGCCTGGAATACCAATACCAGGTGGCGGTCAGCGGCAAAGTCGCCGCGGTCGGCGGCCGAATGCTGCAAGGGGCCTCGAAAGTGATCATCGGACAAATATTTACTCGCCTGTCACAACGGGTCAGCGGCCAAGCCATCTCCACCGGCTGGTGGGCGCGATTGCGGGCCTCGCTTGGCGCGCTGTTTGGCAAGGGAGGTGCGCAATGAAACCGGCTGCTTTCGATTACGTTCGGGCTGACAACCGTCGTCAGGTGGTTGAGTTGCTCGCCGAGTACGGCCAGGAAGCTCGCATCATCGCCGGTGGCCAATCGCTGATGGCGGTGCTGAACATGCGCCTGGCTCAGCCCAAGTTGCTGATCGATATCAATCATGTGGCTGACCTGGCCTATATCGAACTGCGCAAGGATTGTCTGGCGGTAGGTGCCGGGGTACGACAGGCGCAGTTGCTGGCGCGTTCGACCCTGATGGACGAGGTGCCTTTATTGGCGCTTGCAATGCCTTGGATCGGTCACTTCCAGACGCGTAATCGCGGCACAGTCTGCGGTTCGGTGGCTCATGCCGACCCGAGCGCCGAGTTGCCGCTGTGCCTGGTGACGCTGGGTGGCGAGATCGTTCTGGAGTCGAAAAAAGGCAAGCGCATTGTCAAGGCTGCTGACTTCTTCCAAGGCATTCTCACCACCGACAAGCGTGCGGATGAACTGGTTGTCGAGGTGCGTTTTCCGCTCAAGCGCGAAGGCATCACCTATCGCTTCCGCGAAATCGCCATGCGCCACGGCGACTTCGCAATTGTCTCCCTGGCCGCGGCCATCGGCGCGGACCAGGTCGAACTCGGCATCGGCGGGGTCGCTGACCGTCCGCAACGTCGCAGTCTGCCTCGCGGTGCGGGGCTGCCGGACGCGCTCAATCAAACCGCCTGGTCGCTCGACGCACAAGACGATGTGCACGCCAGCGCTGCCTATCGCCGCCAACTGATTCGCGAGCTGGGTCACCAGCTGATCGAAGGAGTCTGAACATGCGTGTAACTGCCGACCAAACCTTTCCGATTCGCCTGGAACTCAATGGCCGCGCCCGCGAAGCGCTGGCTGAACCGCGGACCCAACTCTGTGACTTCCTGCGCCACGACCTCGGTGCCACCGGTGTCCATGTCGGATGCGAACACGGTGTCTGCGGTGCCTGCACGGTGCTGGTGGACGGAGTCGCCATGCGTTCCTGCCTGATGCTCGCGGTACAGGGGCACGAGCGGCGTATCGAGACCGTCGAGTCCCTGGCCGACGACGACACACTGAGCGACCTGCAACAAGCCTTTCGCCGTCATCACGCCTTGCAGTGCGGCTTTTGCACTGCGGGCATTCTCATGTCCTGCGTGGATTTTCTCGAGCGGGTACCCAACCCGGACGAGACCCAGGTACGCGACATGCTTTCGGGGCACCTATGTCGCTGCACGGGTTACACCGGCATCGTTCAGGCCGTGCTCGAAGTCGCTGCCCAGCGCCAAACGAACAAAGGGGTATAACAAAAATGTTCGATCTCGGACGCAGTTTCCTCGCTGCCGTTGAACGCCGCCCGCACGCCGTGGCGGTCAGTGACGGTGCGTTGAAGAAAACCTATGAAGAATGGTTCGTCGATATCCAGAGTGCCGCCTGGGGCTTGCAATGCCTTGGGCTGCAACGCGGCGATCGACTGCTGGTAGTGATGCAAAACCGCTGGCAGATGGCAACCTTGCATTGGGCCTGTCAGTTTGCGGGCATCGTCATGACCCCGTTGAACTGGCGTTCGACTGCCGAGGAACTGGGCTACTGCATCGAAGATGCGCAAATCCGTGCAGTGGCTTACGACGACGCGACCGTGACCGCCGTGGCCGGTTGCAGCGCCGCCACAAGGCTGCCACGGATCGCCACCGGTCTGCGTGCCGCCAACACCGACCTGAGTTTCGAGGAACTGTGTTCGCAGACCCCCTCCGGCATGATTTTGCAGGCCGACGCCGAAGACTTTTCACTGCTGCTGTACACCTCCGGAACCACCAGCAAGCCCAAGGGCGTGCCCCGTCGGCACCGTAGCGAACGCGCCGCGGCGGTTGCCCACGTAGCGCAAAACCTTTACCGCCAGGGCGAGTGCACGCTGGGTGTCATGCCGCTTTACCACACCATGGGCGTGCGCTCGTTGCTGTCCATGGCGTTGATCGACGGGCATTTCGTCTGTGTGCCGAAGTTCGACGTGGAAGCCACGCTGCAGGCCATCGAGCGGGAAAAGGTCAGCAACCTGTACCTGGTGCCGACGCTCTACCACATGCTCATCGAACACCCGGCCTTTGCCCGCGAGCGAGTCGCCAGTGTGGAGAAAATCGGCTTTGCCGGTGCACCGATGAGCGACGGTTTGATGCGTCGCGTCGAGCAGGCGTTCCAGCCGAAATTGTTCGTCAATCATTACGGCAGCTCGGAGATCTACACCTTCACCATCGACCAGCAAGCCAGCCGCAAACCCGGTTCGTCAGGGCGCAGTGCAATGAACCAGCGCGTGCGCGTGGTGCCAATCGATGCTGAAACGGCAGACGTGCAGGTCAACCCATTGGAGGAGGGCCAGATCATCGCCGACCTGGCGAGTGACGAGGCGTTCGAAGGCTACCTGAACCGTCCCGAAGCGACCGCCAAGGCATTGCGTGACGGATGGTATTTCACCGGTGACATCGGTTACTTCGATCTTGAAGGCGATCTGTTCGTCACGGGGCGTGTCGATGACTTGATCATCACCGGCGGCGAAAACGTCAGTCCGGCAGAAATCGAAAACATGCTCTCCCTGCACCCGGCAGTGGAAGAGGTGGTGGTGGTCGGTCTGCCCGACGAGCAGTGGGGCAAGATCATCGCCGCGTTTATCAAGCTGCGCGCCGAGGTATCGGAAAGCGACCTCGATGCCCATTGCATTGCTTCGGGCCTGGCCAAATTCAAGCGGCCACGGCGTTATCAGTTCATCGATCAGATTCCCAAATCTCCAGTGGGCAAGGTGCTGCGGCGCGTGCTGCTGGCTCAATTTCAGGAACAGGCCTTGAAGGCCATCAGCTAATCATCCAGAGGACACTCTCATGCAACAGCAAGCGATCCAGCAATTTCTCGACACTCAGTTCGATGGCTTCCAGGTTGAAGTCGATGTGTCCCGCGAGCGCGCCGACATCATCCTCAACCGCGCACCGTTGAACGTCATTTCCATGGGGCAGCGTGATGAACTGCGCCAGGTCTTCGAAGCCCTCGATGCACACAAAGGCGTGCGCGTCATCGTGCTGCGCTCGGTGGGCGAACACTTCTCCAGCGGTGGCGACATCAAGGGCTTCCTCGAAGCGTCGCCAGAGCACGTTTCGAAACTGGCCTGGAACGTCGCGGCACCGGCACGTTGCGAAAAACCGGTGATCGTGGCCAACCGGGGTTACACCTTCGGCGTCGGTTTCGAACTGTCCCTGGCCTGCGATTTCCGCATTGCTTCGCAAACCACTCGCTACGCCTTGCCTGAGCAGAACCTCGGTCAGATCCCGGGCTCGGGTGGCTCCGCGCGCCTGCAGAAAATCATCGGCATCACCCGCACCAAACACATGGTGATGCGCGCCAAACGCATCACCGGTGACCAGGCCTACGCCTGGGGTATCGCGACCGAGGTCGTGCCGGATACCGAACTGGAAAGCACCGTCGACGCGTTGGTCGATGAACTGCGCCGCTTCTCGCCGCTGGCTCAGCGCACGGCGAAAAAACTGATCAACGACAACGAAGATGCGCCGCTGACCGTCGCGATTGAAATGGAAGGTCACTGCTACAGCCGTCTGCGTAGCTCCAAAGACTTCAAGGAAGGCGTTGAAGCGTTTCACAGCAAGCGTACGGCCGTGTTTATCGGCGAGTAAATCGTACTGGCGAGCGGGCCCGGGAGTATGTTGGTAACAGCGTACGCCTTACGGAGCAGGGCCTGCCGCCCCTTCAATACAACTGAAAGGGCACATCAAGGTTTCACCGCTGACCTGCTGATTACTCGCAACCCGTGCACCGGGATGCAGAACGTTCGATCACCGTTTGTGTGAGGCAACCATGACTACGACAACAACAATAACTGCATCACCCTCCAGCGCCGCTAGCGATACACCACAGATTCCACCGGGCAAGGCCTTGCTCGCGGCATTTGCCTCGACATTCGGCTGGGCGCTGGATTTGTTTGACCTGTTCATTCTGCTTTATGTGGCACCGATTATCGGCCGCCTGTTCTTCCCCTCGGACACCCCGACATTGTCGCTGGCCGCGGTATATGCCTCGTTCGCCGTGGCGTTGCTGGTGCGTCCGCTGGGCTCGGCGATCTTCGGCGCGTATGCCGACAAACACGGCCGCAAGCGTGCGTTGATGGTGTCGATGGTCGGCGTCGGTATTTCAACGGCACTGTTTGGCGCGTTGCCGACCATTCATCAGGTCGGCATATTGGCCCCGATACTGTTTTTGGTCTTGCGGGTGATTCAGGGCATTTTCGTGGGCGGCATCGTTGCCTCCACTCACACCATCGGCACCGAATCCATCTCGCCGCGCTATCGCGGCTTGATGTCCGGGTTGATCGGTGGTGCCGGCGCCGGTATGGGCGCGCTGTTGGCGTCATTCACTTATCTGGTGTTGTCGGAGATCTTTCCCGGGGAAGAATTTGACGTCTGGGGCTGGCGCTTCATGTTCTTCTGCGGCCTGCTAAGCACGTTTTTCGGTCTGGTGATGTTCCGTTACCTGGAAGAGACCCCGGTCTGGCAGCAACTGCAACAAGCGCGCAAAACCAAGGGGCCGGCGGTAGTTGTCGTGTCGCCGCTCAAGCGACTGTTCGGTCGCGAGTACCGCGGCGTGATGCTGGTCAACCTGCTAATTACGTTCGGAGGCGGTGCCACGTATTACCTGGCCTGCGGTTATCTGCCGACATTGCTCAACGTGGTCGCCAAAGTGCCTCATGCGCAGACTTCGCAGCTGCTCATGTACGGGTCGGTGGCAACCATTGTCGGAGCACTGGCCTTCGGTTACCTGAGTGACCTGATCGGTCGCAAGAAGACTTTCCTGCTGCTGGGTGTGATCAACCTGGTGAGCCTGCCGATGATGTTTCTGGGTGTCGCCGAATCGGGTTCGCTGACCCGTACTGCGCTGTATTGCGTGGGTATAGGCTTCATAGGTGGGGCGATCATCGCGCCGATTCTGATCTTCCTCAACGAACGCTTTGCCACCGAGCTGCGAGCCAGCGGCACCGGATTGTCCTGGAACATCGGTTTCGCCCTCGGCGGAACCATGCCAACCTTTGTGTCCCTGGTCAGCGGCAGCCCGGCGCAGATCCCCATGGTGCTGGCGATGTTCGCCGTCGGTCTGTCGGTGATCTACCTGATCGGCAGCGTGGTGATTCCAGAAACCCAAGGCAATTTCAAGTAAAGGCGGGGAGGCGCTTCAGGAAATCGCAGATCAGCTGCAAGGTCTGCTCGGTCGCTTCGGTCTGGGGAAAGTGTCGACAGTCATCCAGCAACACACAGCGGCACGGTCCAGCGACCTGTCGCTGGATGACCACCAGTTGCTCGGGCGTGGCGTAGTGGTCGTCGCGACCCTGAATGACCAGCAGCGGCCTTTCGATATAAGCCAACTGCGCTTCGAGATCATCCAAGGAAAAGTCCGGGTGCAACCAACTGTCGCTCCAACCGTGAAAAGCGCCATCGACATTGGTCCCGTGATGGCGTGCCAGGCGCTCGCGCAGTTCGCCCTGATGCCACACCTTAGTGGTATGGCGAATGCCGTCGAGGCTCTCAGCCTCGACAATCACGTGAGGCGCCAGTGCAATGCTGCCCAACACCCGTGGATCGTCGGTAGCGGCATAGGCAAGGACGATGGATGCGCCGTCACTGTGACCGAGCAAGACCACTTGCGGCAGTTGCAAGGCATCCAGCAATTGCCGCAGTTCACGAGGGCCGTCGCTGCTCAGGTAGTTCAGCGGCCGCGGCAGGGTTACCGGGCTCGATTGCCCATAACCCTGACGGCTGTAAGTGACCACACCGCAGCCGCTGACCTGGGCCAGGCGCAGGGGGAAGTCTTTCCATTGTTCGGCGCTGCCGAGGCCTTCGTGCAACAGCACAAACGTTGGTCGCGACGGGTCAGCCGCAGGCAGTTGGCGATATTCCAGGCGCAGCGGCCCAAGTTGCAAAAATTGTTGTGGCGACATGTTGAATCAACGATTGAACAAGGTTGCTCGCAGGTTACCGTAAACGTAACCCAGCATGCAGTACCACGCTTTGCTTGAGGTATAGAAAACATGCGTCATCTCGATGTTCAGGTGATCGACCAGGCACTGCAATGGGCTCGCGCCGGGCAGGCCCAGTGGCTGTGCACAGTGCTCTCCACCTATGGCTCGGCGCCGCGTGCGCCGGGTGCGATGCTGGTGACCAATGGCACAGGCGAACACGTCGGCTCGCTGTCGGGTGGCTGCGTCGAGGAGGAGTTTCTCGAAAGCCTGACGCGCGGTGAGTTACGCGAACCGGCGCAGATCGTCAGTTATGGCGACAGCGTCGAGCAACGCCACCGTCTGCGATTGCCCTGTGGTGGCGTGCTGATCGTGCTGGTCGAGCACCGCGCTGCCAGTCTCGAATGGATCGCCCACCTGGAGAGTCTGCAAGCGGCGTTGCTCGGCCAGCGCCGTCTGATGCGTCACGTCGAGCTGAGCAGCGGTGCCTTGCGCCTGGACCCGGACACTGGACACGGCAGCGAGCGGGTGCAAGTCGTCGACGAAAGCGTGCGTATCAGCGTTGGCCCGGCGTTACGACTGATTCTGGCAGGGCTCTCGCCGGTCGCTGAAGTCTGCGCCGGTTTTGCCCGTGCCATCGGCTGCGAAGTCATCGCCTGCGATCCCCGGGAAGAGATGCTGCATATACATCTCGAAGGTGTGGAGATGCAACGTGTGCTGCCCTCAATGTTCATTGCCGCCGGAGGTTGCCATGCGGCGACCGCGGTGGTGGCGCTGACTCACGATCCGCGAATCGATGATCTGGCGCTGATGGAAGCGGTCCACACCCCGGCGTTTTACATCGGTGCCATGGGTTCTCAGGCAACCTCGGCCAAGCGCGCCGAGCGGCTCAAACGCATCGGTGGTCTGACGGATGAACAGATTGCCCGTTTGCACATGCCCATCGGCCTGGATCTGGGCAGCAAGGCTCCGGCGGAAATCGCTCTGGCGGTGGTGGCCGATATCCTGCGCGTTTATCACGGGAAAGAACGCCATGCCTTGTAAGGCGGTTTTTCCGACGAGTGTGGGGGCTGCGAAAGTCGAGGTAGACGCTCGGTCATTCGCGCGCGATAGTGGCCAGCCACGTGTTGCTGAACCATTGAGTGACCGTCGGGGTTGAGAAATAGATAGACGCCCCGATGATATGCATTGTGGTCGGTAACAATATCGCTTCTAGCGAGCGGAGGAATCTGATGTCGATTGCCCAACGGGTTTTCCACGGCAGGTTTGGACGGGTCGCCTTGCTGAATATGGATCGTTCGCTGGTCACCCACACCCATTCCGAATGCCATGTCCTGGTTAAAGTGTCCGGTGAAGACACTTACTTCAACGTCAACGGTCGGCGGGTTCCGCTCAGCGATCGCACGGCGGTGCTGGTCAACGCCTGGGAGCCGCATTTCTACGATCCGCAGCCGGGCGCCGGTGCCACCCTGATCCTTGCGCTCTACATCGAGCCCGCCTGGCTAGCCACTGCCCAGCAGTCGCTGGCGCTCAGCGGTCGGCCGGACTTTTTTGCCCGGTCGTGCATCGAGCTGTCGAGTCGTAATCGCACCTTGGCCGACATCCTGGTCGCCGAAGCGCATGGCTGCGGGATCGTGCCGAAAGAACGCATGGAATTCATGCTGTTCGACTTCCTGATCGAACTGATCGAGGACTTTTCCAGTTGGCGGCATTTGTCGATGCTGGGTGCGCCGAACTCAGGTGAGTTCCGGGACGCGCGCGTGCGCCGTGGCACCGCCTGGTTGCTTGAGCACCTCGATGATCCGAACCCGATCGACAACGCCGCGCGGGCTTGTGGACTGTCTCGGGCGCACTTCTTTGCGCTGTTCAAGAAAGATACCGGCATGACCCCGACCTTGCTGCTGAACGACGCGCGCATGCGCCGGGCTTTTACCTGGCTGGAGCGTGAGCGCAGTGGAACGTTGGGCCTGTTGTCGGAGAACCTCGGGTTCTCCGAGCAAGGTCATTTCACACGGTTTTTCCGCCAGCACATCGGAGCTTCTCCCAGCCAGTATCGGCGTGTAGTGGATTGTTATGCGACGGTTTAAATAGAGACGAAGGCGGGGGTGTTGGGCAATACTCCCGCCGATGAAGTTAGTCTTTCATCTTGAAGCTGACGGCTTTTATAGATTACGTAAGTTGTAACACTTGTTAATTGTCCAGAAAGTCATAAATCTCTTTCATGCGCTCTTCGCGCATCAACTCAAGTTCTTCCTTGGTTTCGGCCACCCACTGCAGGATGAAGTCCCAGCAATCGCAGCCGTGCGCGTCGGCTTCTGCTTCAAATGCTTCTTTCAGAAATTTAAGGCGATATTCTTCCGGCGAGAGCCCACAGTTTTCAGCGAGGCTGTAGTTCAGCTCGCTGAGTTCAAGTTGGATCCATAAGTTGGCGTCCAGGAATTTCTTCAGGGCGAGTTCGGCTCTAAGTTCTTTTGCGATCATGAATACACTCTCGTGTCATAAAATAGGTAGACATTTTTTTCGAGATCAGTAGCTCTACACAGGATTATGTCAATTTCCCGCCATCATCCATCCTCTAACACCATGACTTTCACTCAACTCTTTCACGACTCGAGCCGCGTCCTGCTTTTGTTTATACGGGCCAATGACGACAAAGTTGTTTTCTTTACGCGCTACCGGCAACTCCAACTGCTGAATGGCTTTTACTGCGCGATGGCGGCTAGGTGTATTCAATGCAATTTCGACCACCCATACGCCGGATGAAGGCGTGATTGAAGCTTCTTTTTTAGTGTGGGAAATGTAGCCGCCGCATGTCAAACACGGGCGTTCCAGCGTGATCAGCGAGCCTGGTACTGTGCGAAAGGCATGCCATTGCGGATCAATGGTTTTTTTGCGAGCGAAGAGTGCCAGCAGCAGGCCGATAAAAGTAATCAGACCGCTGAGAATAATTGTCCATTTGTGTGCCTGTGTGGGCAATGAAGGCAGCGTAAGTACTGTAGTTTCATCTGGCTTTTCCATCAAAAACTGTACGGCCTCAGCCTCCGTTGAGTCGGGTATGCGGGATTCGTTTTTCGCAAGGTGCGCGAGCCCGTCGGAATCTTTTGCACTGAGCTCTGCCGCAACTTTATTTGCGGTGTCATCGAATAGTTGTTCGAACTTTGTCATTTTTTGCTGGATGTATGAATTGTCGACGTTATTTTGACAAGTTTGTCCTGTGGACGTGTAGGTCCATAGTAGTGCTGATAGTTGCCCAAAAACGCCAGTTACCAGGAAGCCCAAGCCAAGCTTTCGCACGACACCATCTCCAAATCAAATGAATTGTTATTTGTCCCGTTTGTTCTGATAAAACAGGGTTCTATTTTTGATCCTGGGATGGTCTGGATTCTTGAGCGCGTCAGTGTGCCCAAGCGCCAAAACGAGTTGGCTGCTTTTTGTTGTTTTAAAGAACATCGGGCATGCACTTTATAGACTGTTGGTTGACGAAAAAGGCTCAGGTGATCAAAAAAAAGCCGTATCAGATGGATTTGATGAGGGCCAATTAAAACACTTATATTTAAGGTTAATATCGTGGCCAAAGTACCTGGCCAAAGATTCAAGCCAAGCCTGCGCGCTCGGTATAAATGAAAGGATTGTTAGCCGGCCCTTTACGGTACGGACGGGGAGAAGCAACTGAATTTTCTGTCACCCTTTCAAACGATGCCGGTGTGCTGCACTACACTTCAGGTGCCATTCCTACCGCAGAGAGTTCTTGGAGAACGCTCCAGATGCTGTGCTTAGTCCTGAAGAGTTTGCGGAACTGAGCGCTCAGCTTGAAAGCTCTGCTCAACACGCCTGGCCGTGGACGCATTACCGGTCCTGATGTGGGATGAGGGTCAATGCTATGGCCGCTGAAGGCAACGTCGGACAATTATTTGCTGTCGTCACTTTGCTTGCCGCCGCCGTGGTGGCAGTGCCGCTGCTCAAACGCATCGGGCTCGGCTCAGTGGTCGGTTACCTGGCGGCGGGGCTGATCATTGGCCCCTTCGGACTGCAACTGATCAATAACCCCCACACCATCATTGAGGTGGCCGAGCTGGGTGTGGCGATGTTTCTTTTTGTGATTGGACTGGAGATGAAACCCTCGCACCTATGGGATCTGCGTCGGCAGATCTTTGGGCTGGGCAGCCTGCAGGTGGTGGTCTGTGCTGTTCTGCTCACTTTTGTCGGCATGGCTTTTGGATTCCCTTGGCAGGTGTCATTTGTCTGCGCAGCGGGTTTTGTACTCACCTCCACGGCCCTGGTTATGCAAGTTCTCTCGGAACGCGGTGACATTACCGAGCCGAGAGGGCAGCACGTCAGCGCTCTGATTGACCAAGGTGTTCTGCAGACCACTGTGGGCGAGCACTTCGGTGCGATTAATGCGGCCAACATGCGTCGTGCCCATGCGCTGGTCGAGAGCGGCAAGGCCCGGGGCAAGATCGTTCTAGAAGGTTTCTGACTTCACTCCTCGGGCGGGCTCGCTTGCGGGCCTCTGAACCGCCTGCGGCATCACTGCCATTTTTTATGTCGCAGAGTTGACGATGAATCCGTCCAGTAACGTATTGGTTTCAGTTCGCTTCGGAACGAGGCTGTACTCCGAATTGCGGAACGATGTGAGTGCCCAGCTCCTCAATAACTTGCGCAGCAGGGCGCTTACTGTATTTGAGATTCAGGATAACGTGGTCCACCCCGATTTCCTGAAGCACCTCCAGCAAACCCCGGAGGTGGTCGCGTCCAAGCCTGAACCCCAAATGAATACGAGTGGGCGGCGTTGACGGGTTCTCAGCGAGGTCGATGTATAGCGACTGAGCGAAGGGCTTATAGACGGAACCACATTGCTTCATGACCTCCAGCCGCCAATCTTCCACGATCAGTCGCTGCATGTTCGGTTGGCGTGGATAGTTGATCCATCCGGTGCTTTCGCGCGCTATCCAATCCAGTGACTGGCGGCTATGCCCGGTTACGAGCATTGGAATCACTTGGGTTGTGGGTTTCGGAATGAGGTCTGCGCCCCGCAGCTCACCACCGCTCCAGCGGATGGGTTCAAAGCTGGTGCTGTGGGCTCTGCGAATCACCTCGTAGTACTCTCGAAAGATGTCTCCGCGCCTTTCGGCATCGACGCCAAAAGCCGAAAATTCCACAGGGCGATCGCCGGAAGCTACCCCCAGAATCAAGCGACCTGCGCTCAACTGATCGATGCTGGCTGACGCCTTGGCCGTGTGCAGTGGATGGTGTAAAGGGATGGCAATGGATGCGGTGCCAAGCGTTATCTCTGACGTATGAGCGGCTATATAGCCCAGGTAAACCCAAGGGTCGAAGACTTGGCCGACATCGCCGAAGCCAGGGTCGCGAAGAGGCACATCGCGAAACCAGAGCGCGCAAAAGCCCAGCTCCTCGGCTCGTTTGGCCAATGCGACCTGGTTGAGCATGCTCGGAGTGTCCCCATCGAAGGCCTCCAAAGGAAAGAACAATCCCAGGCTCAAATGAGCCGGAGTGAAGGTTCGGCTGAACCCTCGATGCTCCTGATAAGGAATCGTGCTCGGCCGATACATACTAATCTTCCTCAATGGGGAGAACGTGAACAGCGCCCCTGTTTCCAGAGGTGCTGCGGCATCGGTCGCTTGGGAACGACAGGTGGGGTAGTGGGTGCAATCTTTGCCCGTTGCGCCGTACATGCTGGTCGGGTCGACCGGAGTGAGGGGCCAGTTGCTGGCGATACGCGCGGGCAGGTCCGGATTGGCATTGAGCGGGCGGTCAAAATAAATCAGATCGTTCCAACCCGATACATCGCCTGAGCAAAAGCATGGGGACCATCCAGCAAGAGTAGGCGGCTTTGCGGGGAACCGCCATGTTCGTCGTCCGTCTCGGTACCTGTCGCAGATGGTTAGACCGCAGTCTGGGCCTTGGGCGTCGTGATCGGCGCGCCACGGGTTGCTATAGAGGTCAGTCGTCAGGTCAGCCCGCTGAGCCTTTGGGTACTCGACCGACAATTGGGTCCGGCCCCAATCCTGAAATTCAGACGATAAGATAAATTTTCAGACTGCAACGCAGAACTCCATTTCCCTAGGCAAGGCACTCCCTGCGCCTTTCTCACACAATCCGCTCTATCGCTATCGCGTTGCATAACAGAAACAGGTGCGATGAGCGACTTTGGAACTTGCATTAACAATATTAACTTGATGCAGGAGGGGCGAGGCATCGTCGATTTCTCGTTTTCAGCAGGATGTTAAGAATAATAAAAAAACGCGCACCTGAAAATCTTGCGTTGCTTCTATTACTTTAAAATAACAAATGGAGCGCTATATAAATGAGTGGAAAAACAATAACTGCAAGTTCGGTGTTTCTTAGTATTACCCTGAGTGCCCAGGTGCATGCGGACTTCCTGAGTGATAGCAAAGCCACCTTGGGAATGAGAAACTTTTACTTCAATAACGACAACCGCGATGGCATTGCCGCCCCTTCCAAAACCGAAGAATGGGCGCAGGGTTTCATGTTGGACTTCAAATCGGGCTATACCGATGGCATGGTTGGCTTTGGTGTCGATGGCTTGGGGTTGCTGGGGGTTACCCTGGACAGCGGCAAAGGACGGCATGTCGGCAGCAGCATGATGCCTTCTGACAGTGACAACCGTGCCGTCGACGAGTGGAGCAGGCTGGGGCTGACCGGAAAAGTCAAAATGTCGAAAACTGAACTTCGCTACGGCACCTTGATTCCGAAACTCCCAATTCTGGTCGCCAACGATGGGCGCGTGCTTCCGCAAACCTTCGAGGGCGTTCAAATCACCTCGAGCGAGCTCAATAGCCTGACCTTGACTGGAGGTCGGATCGAACATGCAATAGGACGTGGTTCGAGCGATCAGACGGGGCTGGCCGTTACTGGTGGTACGCGTGAAAGCAATCAGTTTGACTTCGCCGGGGGCGATTGGAAAGTCACCAAGGATCTGACAGCTCAGTACTACTACGCCGGCCTCGATAATTACTATACGCAGCATTTTTTGGGATTGATTCACACCCTTGCCATCTCGGACAATCAGTCCCTAAAAACCGACCTGCGCTACTTCAAAACTGACTCGTCAGGTGCAAATAGCTCCGGTACGTCAGGCTACAGAGTTAGTGGCTACACCAAAAACGGTGATGGAGAAATCGACAACCGTACCTGGAGTGCCGCGTTGATTTACACACTGGGTGGCCACGCGATTACTGCGGGGTACCAAAGTGTGTCGGATGGTAGCAACTTCACTCAACTCAGTCAGGGTAGCCTGGTAGACAAGGGCGCCGGTGGAGCAAGCCTGTATCTGTATACAGACCGCCTGATCCAAACTTTCACCCGTGCAGGCGAGCGCACAGCTTTCGGTCAGTATGCTTACGACTTCGCCGCTCTGGGTGTCCCTGGCCTGAAAGGCTCGGTCATGTACCTCTCCGGCGATAATATTAAAACTACGTCAGGCAACAACCAAAAGGAATGGGAAAGAGACATTAGTCTGGACTACGTCCTTCAATCCGGAGCGCTCAAAGGCGTCGGGTTCGGCTGGCGTAACGGCAAGTCCAACAGCGAAGCATCTCGAAACGTAGATCAGAATCGTATTTTTGTGAGTTATAGCATTCCGCTTCTCTAGATAGTGGTACGGGAAGTTTGATTTAACCAACGTCCGAACCCGTTATGGCAGACAAACGATTGTAACGGGCGGGCCGGGATATCGGATGCTCATGATCGGCGCAGACCCGGAGTGCGACACGCCAGTCATGGTCAAGCTGGTCGTCGATGCCGAGGTAAGAGTGGTCCTTTTCTACCGGTCGGGTGCCATGCACCTCGGGCTGCATTTGATAGTGTCCATTCGAAGGCATACGATTGAGCTGGAAGGTGTCTACGTACAAGTTACAGATCCGCCACGGTGACACCACGCCGGAAGCGGTCAGCAGACCGGGAGGTGTTACTTGAAGCACACAACTGATACGCCCGCTAGCGTCATCACGACACTTACCTACCTGGTCAAGCACGATGCGAAGCCCTATGTGCATACCGAGGCTTTGACCGGTGACAGTGAACCGCACTACTTTGCCGAGCAGGAGGAGCGCGAGGTCACGATACACAACGGTCGTCCGTTGGCAGGCAGCCTGTCTCTGGACAAGCAGGGGTTTGAGCTCCATCGGCGGGATACGGTGGTCGACGACCTCTACGACGATGCCTTGGTGGAAAGCGTCTACTATGACGAGGTCAAGGCCTTGATCAAGGAGCTGACGGGCGCGAGCCGGGTCGTCATCTTCGACCACACCAGGCGCAGCGACGCCGAGGGGCGGGATATTCGCGGCCCAGCCAGCCGTGTGCATAATGACTACACCGAGCGCTCGGGTCCTGAGCGTATTCGCGACGTGCTGGGCCTGGATCAGGCCGCCGCACTGGTGTCGGTGGCCCAGATTAACCTCTGGCGCCCGATGAGCGGGCCCGTCAAGCGCTCGCCGCTGGCCGTGCTGGACGCCTCGACGCTTGACTCCAATGACCTGCTGGCCACCGACTTGGTCTATCCGGATCGTATCGGTGAGATCTACCACCTGGCCTACAATCCGCAACAGCGCTGGTACTATTTTCCGGACATGCGCCGTGACGAAGTCTTGCTGATCAAGGGGTATGACTCACGTCACGACGGCCGTGCCCGCTTCACGCCCCATACCGCCTTCAAAGACCCCAATACGCCGCCGGGAGCCCCGCCGCGCGAGAGTATCGAAGTTCGCACCCTAGCCTTCTTTGATTAGGTTTTTGCCGCTTGGCGCGGGCCTCCCGCCGCGCGGTGTTTCCCCCCCGTGCTTTACCAGGCGACCACCCGCTTCTCGTTGGTAGGGATGTATAGCGACTGGGTGAAGGGCTTGAACAGCTAACCACATTCGGCACGATCCGCAGTGCGCCCGTCCTCGACAATCAGCTGCTGAGTCTTTGGTGCGCGCGGATAGCTGATCCACCCGTGATATGGCTTAATTATAAAGATTCAACGATACCTGAAATTTAGGAAAACATAGCAGATCATGGTTGCTGTCAGGCCGACCAATATGTACTCGACGCGGGGTAGGAATATAACCAACCCACCTAGAGAAAACACGATCAAGGTGTTTTGTAGTATGTATTTCCTTATTTTAGGTACCGCTATGAAGTAGCCATATTGCTTGCCTAAGAAAAATAAAGCCATGCCGATGATTGACGTAATCTGGAAATCGCGCATCGCAATGTCATTCAAGATCGCATGCCTGATCAAATTTGCGAGAAGTGCTAGCCCCATAAATAGAAAAAGGTGCGAGTAGATTAAGGAGTGTCCACTCATACTACTTTCATTTTTGCTCAGTAGGTAAAAGCTATCAAAATAGATCCACCAGATACTGCAAATCATGATAAATCCGGTGATTGCCGCCATCACATTATAACGATCCCATTGAATGTCAGATAACCCTCCAGAAAGGCTAATTACCGACTCGCCCAATAAGATGAGGGTGAGTAAACCTAGTCGTTCAACCAAGTGTTCTGTATGTGCGGGCAATGGCTTTAGCTTACCCCAAGAAAATAGAGGGAGCAGAATGTCAAGTAAAATCCCAATGTAAGCGACAAGGTAACGCATAGGTGGGTCAAAAAGAATGGATGAAAGACTAACAACTGCGCTAACTAACAGGGCGAAGCCAAGCCTGGAGGAGAATTCGCTACGGTGATCGAATTTATTTATGGACGAAATGTACATAATACTGATGATGGCACGTATACCAAAATAGCAGGCAATGACAAGCGCATAGTTTACTTCCAATTCTTCCCCAATCCGTGCAGACAGCACAATGAGCAGCAACATTAAAAATAATGTTGCCAAGCGGTGAAGGTTACTGTCTGTATCAAACCTATTTGAGTAAATCGTGTGGCTGGACCAGATCCACCATAATGGAACAAAAAGCAGTAAAAATGTCCATAATTGCTCCTGTTCAAAGTGGCCGTGATGAAGATGTCCAAGAGTATGCGTAACCTTGCCAATTGCAACAACAAAAATCAGGTCAAAAAACAACTCTAACCATGTGGCGTGTCGATTTTTTTCATAATACTTCAAAGATTTCATTCGCTGCTGGCTCCGTGTGTACCTCTTTAATGTAGAAGGAAACTAACGGATAAGCGAACGGGTGGACGGGCATAGGCGTCAACCTTGGGGGGCGGTCGCAAAAACTGAGTGCAACACCTGACCTAGTCCACCACCACGTCTGTTAGTACGGTCAATACGGAATCCAGCGTGCCGTCGGGCCGATAGCAACATTGCGCACGGGCGGACCTTAGCGGGCAACTGGGCTGCTGTTCCGCCAACCATTCATTCAGCGCCTCGACCAGGACACGCGCCTCGACTATGGAATCTTCCGAGCTGTCAAAAATTAACATCGCCATTTTTTATGTCCTCGGTTCGCTGGGCTGATATTTTCGTGCCGCTGCTTTACGAGCGATGCTTATCGTTGGCAGCACCGTGGATTCCTCAATCTCCCGTATTGAAATATTATCGAATGCACACCTGGTGCGCGTGCGCAATGGGGCACGTTCGCCCTCGGCTACGGTGTGGGTGATGCCAAGCGATTTCACTATCTAGCGATTTCGTCAACTCACTAACGAAAGCTCAATCATCTGACTCATCTCGGTGAACTCTGGAGCCCCGTCATAGCGAAGCCCGTCAATGTAAAACGCTGGGGTGCCATTCACGCCGCTCCGTACGCCGCCATTAAAATCGGATTTTATTTTGGGTACGTAGGTACCGTCTTGCATGGCAAGATAGAGTTCTTCGTCGGAGAGGCCATGTTTTAGAGCGATGGCCCGAAACAGCGGCAGGCCCAATCGATCCTGATTTTCATACAATTCGTCGTGCGCCTCCCAGAAGAATCCTCGACTCCCGGCAAACTCAGCGGTGACAGCTGCAGCCATCGCATGCGGGTGAGCAGTGGTCAGTGGAAAATTACGGAACACGAACAGCAAATCATCGCGAAAATGCTGTTGCAGATTCTTGACTATCCAATACGCTTCAGCGCAATAGGGACATTGATAGTCGCCAAATTCCACCAGTGTGACCTTGGCATGCGCACTTCCCTGGCGATGGTCGCTGGCACTTACCGGGACTTTGAGAGTGGCCATGGGATCACCTGTTAATTTTAGGTTGGCGTGCTTTGTGATGAATTCGCCAGAGCATCCAGCGCATCCAGAATGCCTTCCGCCCCCGGATTGATTGCCATTGGTGAGATGTAGCTCCAGGCGATCACTCCCTCCTTGTCAATCACGAACAACGCCCGCTTACAAACTCCCAGGTGGGAGTCGTACGCTCCATACTGTCGCGCCACAGCCCCTTTGGGCTCGAAATCGGCGAGCAGGCTGAAGTGAAAATTCCGATCTTTGGAAAAGGCCTGATGACACCAAGCGCTGTCAACCGAGATACCCAGTAGCGTCGCACCGTATTCTCTGAATGTGGGTAGCAACTGGTTGTACAAGGTCAGTTGGTCGCCACAAACCGAAGTCCAGTCTGCGGGATAAAACGCCAGTATCACGGGATTTCCCTTTAGCTCGCGCAGGGACAACTGCTGATCAGGGGTTGCGTACAGAGTGAAGTCGGGCGCGACAGTGCCGGCCGGCAGCGGCCCCTGAACCAGGTCGCCATTCGTTTCTTTCGCATCATCCAATTCTGAAGTGTGCATGGCTTGAGCCCTTATAGATGGGCGGTTGGGGTCTGCTCAGCGGGATACGACTTGCCCGGGGGGATAACTCCATCCACCGCCAAGTGATTTATAAATGGCGACGATGCCTCGATACACCTCGTTCGAGGCCTGAGCCTAAGTGTCTTCGGTTGCGAGACGTTCACGATCCGCATCAAGAAGCACGAGGAGATCATCCGTGCCTTCGCGGTATTGGATTGAGGCCAGGTTGGTAGCGGAAAGGCTGGATTCGCTCTGACGCACCATTGACTATAGTCGTTGTTGGCGCTTGCCGTAATCGCTGAACGCGTTCTCCGTTTCCTCCAGTGCAGGCAAGATCTCGCGCGCTCGTTCTTTTGCTGTCATTTTCGGCGGTTTTTTTATCCGATGGTTTTGGTGCGAACCGCAATCATGTCCTTGCTGATCGATTCGCCCCTGCGAATTCCGACATCGAATCGTTGCTCGATCACGCTGGTGATTCCATAGCCTCATTTGCTGATGAGTTGGTGGTTTACGACTAGCGGTATTTTTGAGCACGAATTTATCAGACGTCGTTCGTCGGTATCCTGGGTCGCCCATAGCGTGTTTGGATGAGATCCGACTATCGTTATTGGATGGCGTAGTCTGCCGAGACTGCCATTCCCTCCAACGTAATCGTCTTCCTGAGCAATCTCAGCGTATTGCGGATCTCATGCCCCTATGTCTTGAGCATCGTTTACGGGGACGTAGATCCATCCGAATGAGTCCGTGTTATCCATCTTTGGAGACAACTCATCATGGCTACTCTCTGTGAAATATGTAATGCGAGACCCGCTGTAGCGCGAGTGACCGTATCGCAAAATGGCCAAGCCAGGACAATGTCCATTTGCGACCACGATTACCGTCAACTCTTACGCCATCAAAGCATGTTGAATCCATTCGACTCTCTACTGGGCGGGGGTGTGTCCCGCTTTTTCGACAGCATGGGCGGAGCAAAGGATCAAGCGGGTGATGACTTCAGGCTCTCTGCGCAAGTGCCTCGAGAATCTGTCGATGCAACCGATGCATTCAGTTCCCAGACGCTGGAAATCCTGCAACGCGCGGGTGAGAAAGCCCATGAGCTCAACCGTAGCGAGCTCGATACTGAGCATTTGTTGTATGTGCTTGCGGATACCGATGTGGGTACGGCGTTGCTTAAGGAGCTGAAGCTTTCTCCGGACGAGATCAAAGGCTACATCGATCAACATGCTCAGAGGGGCACAGCGGAGGCCCAGGCCCCAGTGGACCAGATGAGCATTTCGCCACGGTTAAAGAAAGTTTTCAATTTTGCGTTCCAGGCATCTCGTGATTTAGGACATTCGTACGTTGGCCCAGAGCATTTGTTGATCGGGCTTGCCTCTGTACCAGAAAGTATCGCCGGGACATTGCTTAAAAAATACGGCGTAACGCCTGAAGCCTTGCGGCAGAAGGTGGTCAAGGTGGTGGGTAAGGGGGCTGAGGATGGGCGAGTCGACACCCCGACGGGAACACCGACACTCGACAAGTTCGGTCGCGACCTGACGTCACTGGCTCGTGAGGGCAAACTCGATCCCGTACTGGGGCGCGCGCAGGAAATCGAAAATACCATCGAGGTGCTGGCGCGGCGCAGAAAGAACAATCCGGTTCTTATCGGCGAACCTGGCGTCGGTAAAACAGCCATCGTTGAAGGGCTTGCACAACGAATAGTAAAGGGCGATGTCCCTGAGATTCTGCGTGGCAGGCGGCTTGTTGAAGTCAATCTGAACTCAATGGTTGCGGGCTCTAAATATCGTGGTGAATTTGAGGAGCGAGCCAAGCAACTGCTTGATGAAGTCGCCGCAAAAAGCTCGGAGCTTATTCTGTTCATCGACGAGTTACATACGATCGTTGGCGCGGGGCAGGGTGGTGAGGAGGGCGGCCTCGATATTGCCAACGTACTCAAACCCGCATTGGCACGCGGAGAGCTTAGCTTGATCGGTGCGACGACACTCAATGAGTATCAAAAGCACATCGAAAAAGACGCAGCGCTTGAACGACGTTTTCAGCCTGTGCTGATAGCCGAACCCACCGTAGAACAGACCATCATTATCCTGCGTGGGCTGCGCGACAAGCTTGAGGCTCACCATCAAGTCACATTCGCCGATGAAGCATTTGTGGCGGCAGCAGAGCTGTCGGATCGTTACATCACCTCGCGCTATTTGCCGGATAAAGCCATAGACCTAATCGATCAGGCCGCGGCCCGCGTTCGAATCAGTTCCTCGTCAAGGCCGGCCAGCATCCAGGAGCTGGAAGCCGAGATTACGCAACTTAAACGTGAACAGGATTATGCATCCTCCCGTAAACGTTTTGATGAATCCAAAGGCTTTGAAGAACGCATTGGTCAAAAACAAGCGCAACTGGGAGAGGAAACAGAAGCCTGGGAGCGCAAGACAGGTTCCGAAACCCTTGAGGTGACCCTGGAGTCAATTGCCGAGGTGCTGTCCCGTCTCACCGGTATTCCTGTGACCGAGCTTACGCAAGAAGAGCGTCAAAAGCTTTTGAATATGGAAGACACTTTGCGTGATCGGCTGGTGGGGCAGGAAGATGCTGTGCTCGCAGTCAGCGATGCCGTTCGGTTGTCTAGGGCCGGTCTTGGCCAAGCCAACAGACCTATTGCCACGTTTCTCTTTCTTGGCCCTACGGGCGTCGGCAAAACTGAACTTGCCAAAGCGTTGGCGGAAACGGTGTTTGGTGACGAGCAATCGATCATTCGTATTGATATGTCGGAGTACATGGAGCGGCATGCGGTTGCTCGTTTGATCGGTGCGCCACCCGGTTATGTGGGATATGACGAAGGCGGTCAGTTGACAGAGCGTGTCCGCCGCAAGCCCTACAGTGTGATTCTGCTCGACGAGATCGAGAAAGCGCATCCCGATGTGAGCAACGTATTGCTTCAGGTATTCGACGATGGGCGTCTCACGGACGGCAAGGGACGTGTTGTGGACTTCAGCAATACGATCATCATTGCCACCAGTAACCTGGGCTCTCCCATCATCATGGAGAATCTCGAGCGCCCTGAAGATGAACGCCTTACGGAAAAAGCGTTACGTAATGAATTGATGGGAGTCTTGAAAGGGCATTTTCGTCCCGAATTCCTGAACCGTATTGATGACATCATCGTGTTTCATGCCCTTACCCGTGACAACATCCGATCGATTGTGAACATTCAGCTTGATCGGGTCATTCGAACCGCAGCTGCACAGAACATTACAGTGAAAGTTGATGGCTCACTCATTGATCATCTGGCGGACGTTGGTTATCAGCCAGAGTTTGGCGCGCGCGAGTTGAAACGTCAGATTCGCCAGACCGTCGAAACGCGGCTTGCGAAGGAAATGCTCGCTGGCAAGCTGAAAGCCGGCGACAGTGTCGAGTTGGGTTACGACAAAGAGCGTGGCGAAGTGGTCTTCAAAAAGGTCGAGGTGGATGCGTCAAAGACTTCCGAAAAGGGTAGTCCACCTGGCCAATCGGATGATCTGACACCTGCCGCGGAGACTGGGACTTAGCCTCATGCTTGGACGGGCCCGGCAGACTGAAGACGCAAGTGTGGAGGGTTATCGTGTCAAAGCCTGATTCTGAAAGGCGTGAGCGCAACTCGACGCTGAAAAATTTCAGACTTCAGTGGGCGCTGATGAGTGCTTACGAACGTTTCGAACAATTGGTTGTTCTTGCGCTCAGTCTCATCATCGCGTCTGTGATTATGATGGCGCTACTGCAGCTCTGTCGCAGGGTCGTGCCGTTGTTGATCAGTGGTGCGATTGATCCTCTGGACCACGATGTTTTCCAGGCCCTCTTTGGCTCAATCTTCACCGTGCTGATAGCCCTGGAGTTCAAGCATTCGATTGTGCGCCCCGCCTTAAGACGCAACAGCATCGTTCAGGTTCGCACAGTGCTGTTGATCGCCCTGCTGGCGCTCAGCCGGAAGTTCGTTATTCTCGATTCTGCCGCTACTCCTGCGCTCACCATTGCCGCACTAGGATTTGCCACCCTGGTACTCGGCATCGTCTGCTGGCTCTTACGAGAGCGTGATAAGGATGACTTACGAGAAAGTGATAAGGATGAATAGCTACAATTCTTGGTGAACGCTCCGGATCTGGTGCTTAGTCCTGAAGAATTTGCAGAACTGAGCGCTCAGCTTGAAAGCTCTGCTCAACACGCCTGGCCGTGGAAGCATTACCGGTCCTGATGTGGGATGAGGGTCAATGCTATGGCCGTTGAAGGCAATGCAGGACAATTATTGGGCGTCGTCATTTTGCTTGCCGCCGCCGTGCTGGTAGTGCCGCTGTTCAAACGCATCGGGCTCGGCTCAGTGGTCGGTTACCTGGCGGCGGGCCTGATCATTGGCCCCTTCGGACTGCAACTTTTCAATGACCCCCACACCATCCTTGAGGTGGCCGAGTTGGGCGTGGTCATGTTTCTTTTTGTGATTGGCCTGGAGATGAAACCCTCTCACCTATGGGACCTGCGTAGGCAGATCTTTGGGTTGGGCAGCCTGCAGGTGGTGGTCAGTGCATGTCTGCTCACTTTTGTCGGCATGGCTTTCGGATTCTCTTGGCAGGTGTCATTTGTCTGCGCAGCGGGTTTTGTACTCACCTCCACGGCTCTGGTTATGCAAGTTCTCTCGGAACGCGGTGACATTACCGAGCCGAGAGGGCAGCACGTCGTGTCCATTTTGCTGTTTGAAGACCTGTTGATAGCCCCTTTGCTGGCGGTGGTGGCATTTCTGGCGCCCACGGAGTTGGCGAATGGACCCACGTCTCCACTTTGGCAACGCATAGGTATCGCAGCGCTGTCCTTGGGTGCATTGGTGGCCATCGGGTTGTGGCTGCTCAATCCCCTGTTTCGGGTATTGGCCCAAGTCAAAGCGCGCGAGGTAATGACTGCCGCTGCGCTGCTGGTTGTGTTGGGCGCAGCGTTGCTGATGGAACTCGGCGGTCTTTCAATGGCGATGGGGGCTTTCGCGGCCGGTGTGTTGCTGTCCGAATCCACTTTCCGCCACCAGTTGGAGGCCGACATCGAGCCGTTTCGCGGCCTGCTGCTGGGGCTGTTTTTCCTCGGCGTCGGCATGTCGCTGGATCTGCAATTGGTGGCCGAGGCCTGGAAGCTCATCATCTCCGGCGTGCTGGCGCTGATGGTGGTCAAGGCGCTGTGTATTTATGCGGTCGCGCGCCTCGCGAAAAGCGGTCATGACGACGCGCTGGATCGCGCCTTGCTGATGGCGCAGGGTGGCGAATTTGCTTTTGTGCTGTTTGCCGAAGCGCTCAAACTCAGGGCCATCAGTCCTGAAGTCAACGCCAATATGACGGCTATTGTGGTGCTCTCCATGGTCATAACGCCGGTGACTTTATTGTTGTACAAACGGTTTGCTCGCGCGCGGACCGTTTCCCTGGACGGTGTGGAAGCCGCACAGAATCTGCGCTGCAATGTACTCATCATCGGTTTTGGCCGTGTGGGGCAGATTGCCTGCCAAGCGCCGCTCGCTCAGGGAGCGAAAATTTCCATCATCGATATAAATCCAGAGGTCATCCGCGCCGTGACACCCTATGGTTTCAAGGTCTATTACGGCGATGGCGCCCGCCATGAAATATTGCACGCCGCTGGCGCCCATCACGCTCGCGCCATCATTGTTTGTGTGGACGATAAAAAAGCCGCGACTCGCATTGTCGAAAGTACGCGGCACTTCTGCCCGCAGGTGAAATTGGTGGTACGCGCTTTTGACCGCGAACATGCGCTGGAATTGGTCAAACACGACGCCGACTACATCGTGCGGGAAACCTTTGAGGCCGCCCTGCTGCTCGGCCGTCAGGCCGTGGTGACTCTGGGGGCGTCGGAGCACGAAGCCGACGCGGTGATCGACGAAGTGCGCAAACGCGATGCCGAACGTTTTGCCTTGGAAACATCGGGCGGGCTGTTTGCCGGACGAGCGCTGGTACTGGGGAATATTGAACGCATTGATCCGCCGGACCACGACGCGCGGGATGCTCCGTGAGCATCAATCGCAGTCATTCGGTTCAACTGCGCTCCAGAGCAGAAAACTGGCTACTCAACCACGTATAAAGCTGAGAAACCGCAGGGCTGATCTGCTTGCGATGCGGGCATACCAGACTCAACGGTGACGCTTCGCCAGGATAATCCGGCAGCAGCACAAGCAGACGCTCTGCGGCGACATCTGCACTGACATCCAGCCAGGATTTGTTGGCGATACCTTCACCTTCCAATGACCAGCGCCGCACGACATCGGCGTCATCGCTGAACAGTGGCCCCGAAACCTGCACGGTTTGTCCGCCCAGGTTCCACTTGTCGTAGACCCGGCCATTTTGCAGATAGAGCAGGCAGGCATGCTTGCTCAAGTCATCCGGTGTTTGGGGAGAACCGCAGCGTTGCACATACTCCGGCGAGGCAACCAGCACCCGCTGGTTCCACGGCGCAAGCGGCAGTGCCACGTAGTTGGCATCTTCATTCGGGCCGTATCGAATCGCCACGTCCACCGGGTCGCGAAACAGATTGGCCATCTGGTCCGACAGGAAAAAACGCAACGTCAATTCCGGATGCTGACGGCGGAACAGCGTCAACCACGGCAGCAGTATGTTGCGCCCCAGATCGGATGGCGCTGTCACTTGCAGTACGCCCCGCAGCGTGGCGTTCTCACCACGCAGGTTTTCCTCGCCTTGCTTCAGGGTCTCAAGCACTGAGTGGGCGGTGGGCAGATATTGCTCGCCCTCGGCAGTCAATCGCAGGCTGCGAGTGGTACGGGCGAACAGGCGCACGTCCAGTTCGCGTTCCAGACGTTTGATGGCGGCGGCTACCTGACCAGGCAGTAGATCAGCCTCCAGCGCCGCTGCGGTGAAACTGCCCAGCGCGGCACTGCGGATAAATAAACCAAGATCATCGATGCGGATCATTTTCACTCCTGCAGTGAAAGTGTTGGCGCATTCTGCTTGTTTTTCTTTGTACATGGGAAGTCGAAGATGGCTGCAAGTGAGCGCATCAACCCTTCAGACAGCGAGTTTCCATGAAAGCCATCACCTTTACCCAACACGCCCTGCCCATCGACAATCCACACGCATTGATCGACATCAGCCTCCCGGTGCCCAGGCCTGGCCCACGGGATCTGCTGGTCGAAGTTCGCGCGGTATCAGTGAATCCGGTCGATACCAAGGTGCGCGCCGGAACTTTCACAAAAGAACCGAAAATCCTCGGCTGGGATGCCACAGGCATTGTCCGCGAGGTCGGCTCTGAGGTGACGCTGTTTCAGCCGGGTGATGAAGTGTTCTATGCAGGCTCGATTGCCCGCACCGGCAGCTACAGCGAATTCCATTTGGTCGATGAGCGGATCGTCGGGCACAAGCCTCGTTCATTGAGTGCAGCCGATGCGGCCGCGTTGCCGTTGACCTCAATCACTGCCTGGGAATTGTTGTTTGACCGGCTCGGTGTCGTCGAGGGTTCGGGGGAGGGCAAGTGCCTGTTGATCACTGGAGCGGCTGGCGGCGTCGGTTCGATGCTGGTGCAACTGGCCCGACAGTTGACCCGCCTTACCGTCATCGGTACCGCCTCACGCCAGGAAACCGCTGATTGGGTGCGGCAGTTGGGCGCGCATCACGTGATTGATCACAGCCAGCCACTGCTCGCACAGTTGCAAGCGCTCGGCGTGGCGGAGATCGACTATGTCGCCAGCCTGACTCACACGGAACAGCACTTTGCACAACTGATTGACGTGCTCAAGCCGCAAGGGCGCCTGAGTGTGATTGACGATCCCGAAAGCCTCGACGTGATGCCGCTCAAGCGTAAGTCGCTGTCGTTGCATTGGGAGCTGATGTTCACCCGGTCCCTGTACGAAACCCCGGACATGATCAACCAGCATCACCTGCTCAATCGGGTCAGCGCTCTGATTGACCAAGGTGTTCTGCAGACCACTGTGGGCGAGCACTTCGGTGCGATTAATGCGGCCAACATGCGTCGTGCCCATGCGCTGGTCGAGAGCGGCAAGGCCCGGGGCAAAATCGTTCTCGAAGGTTTCTGATTTTACTCATCAGGCGGGGCCGCTGAACCACCTGCGGCATCACTAGCCAATCTTTAATGTTGGAGCGTTGACGATGAATACGTCCAGTAACGTGTTGGTATCGATTGCCGTGCTCAAGGCCAAGGCAGGCAAAGAACTGGCATTGAAACAGGAATTGCTGGCGCTGGTAGAGCCGACCCGCGCAGAGCCGGGCAATCTCGACTATGTGTTGTTTGAGTTGCGTGACGAGCAGGGCACGTTCTACATGCGCGAGGCTTTCAGGGATCAGGCGGCGCTGGATGCGCATTTTTCGATGCCTTACTTTCAGCGCTTTGCTGCGACGGCAGATGACCTGCTGAAAGAGCCGTTGCAACTGATATTCCTTGAGCAGGTATCGGCTTGATCATTCAACCTGCTGAACCGCACCACCTCGGCCGGGCGTGGACGCGGCCGGCGTATCAATTTGCTCCAGGGCGCGGCTTGACTCCGAATTGCGGAACGAGGTGAGCGCCCAGCTCCTCAATGACTTGCGCAGCAGGGCGCTTTCCGTACTTGAGATTCAGGATAACGTGGTCCACCCCGATTTCCTCAAGCGCCTCCAGCAAAGCCCGGAGGTGGACGCGTCCAAGCCTGAACCCCAAATGAATGTGAGTGGGTGGCGTGGACGGGTTCTCACTGAGGTCGATGTAAAGCGACTGAGTGAAGGGCTTATAGACTGAACCACATTGCTTCATGACCTCCAGCCGCCAATCTTCCACAATCAGTCGCTGCATTTTCGGTTGGCGTGGATAGTTGATCCATCCGGTGCTTTCGCGCGCGATCCAATCCAGTGACTGGCGGCTATGCCCGGTCACGAGCATTGGAATGACCTGGGTTGTGGGTTTCGGAATGAGGTCTGCGCCCTGCAGCTCACCACCGCTCCAGCGGATGGGTTCAAAGCTTGTGCTGTGGGCTCGGCGAATCACTTCGTAGTGCTCTCGAAAGATTTCTCCGCGCCTTTCGGGATCGACGTCAAAGGCCGAAAACTCCACTGGGCGATCGCCGGAGGCTACCCCAAGAATCAATCGACCTGCGCTCAACTGGTCGACGCTGGCTGATGCCTTGGCCGTGTGCAGAGGATGGTGTAAAGGGATGGCGATGGATGCGGTGCCTAGCGCTATCTCCGACGTATGAGCGGCCATATAGCCCAGGTAAACCCAGGGGTCGAAGACTTGGCCAACATCGCCGAAACCAGGGTCCCGAAGAGGCACGTCGCGAAACCAGAGCGCGGAGAAGCCCAGTGCCTCTGCTCGCTTGGCCAATTCGACCTGGTTGAGCATGCTCGGAGTGTCCCCATCGAAGGCCTCCAAAGGAAAGAACAATCCCAGGCTCAAATGACCCGGAGTGAACGTTCGCCTGAACCCTCGATGCTCCTGATAAGGAACCGTGCTTGGCCGATACATAATCATCTTCCTCAATGGAAGAACGTGAACCGCGGGTCGACCGGATTGAGAGGCGAGTTGTTGGCGATATGCGCGTGCAGGTCCGGATTGGCAAGGAACGGGCGGTCAAAGGCAATCAGATCGCTCCAGCCCAATACTGATCACTCAGCAACGGACTTGGATTCATGCAAGAAGCGTAGGCGGTTTTGCAGAGAACCGCCATGTTCTGGGCGTGCGGAACTCGGATTTTGGCGCCAAGACTAAGATCAATCATCCACCACTGACCTTCCAGTGTTTGACGTTATCAGCAAACACCATCTGCTTCATCTCATGAGCAATACCATAAGCCAGCGATTCATGGGCGGCGATGACCTTTTCCTCCGCAGACAAGCAATGAAAAATATCGAGTTTGGTCGCTGCGTCAGCGGTTTCGAGCATGAAGATTTGCACGTAGCGCGCAAGGTCATTGTCGAGGCTGGACAGGTATTCTCGCAGTCGTTGATGGTCGACGGATTTTTGGCTGAAGTACCAGTTCATCGGATGAATCAGAAAGCGTGCGTGAGGGGATGTGATGCGCCGGCCTGCCGCCAGAAACATGATGATGCCCATCGATTCGATATTGCCGGCGTTGATTGCGCAAAGCGGTACGGGCAACGACTTCAGGAACGTGTAGAGCGTGAAGCCAAAATTGGTGCTGCCCCCGCAAGTGGACAGGTTCAGGAGAAGGGAGGTGGCACCCTGGTCGATAGCTTCAAGGCAGCAATCCCTGAAGCGCTCGGTCGTTGCCTGGTCGATCTGGCAATGAAAATGCACGATGTGTTCAGTCATTGATTGACCTCCTGGGTGCGATGCGGGGGAGGGCTTCCAAGCGCTATTGAGTCTAGTAAACATCGCTTATTCAGGGCGAAAAACCGCCGTAAGGTGACACCGACGAATGGGACAGCCGTCAGTCGACTGGTCGCCGTTTCCAATGGAACCAAACGCCCGAATCCGCTCGTCGCGAGCCCCGTATTTCCGTTCAAACTTTCCGTTTTGTGCATCCTCCGAATTGTACGGGCCCATGCTCGTGCCAACGATGTAGAGGTGAACAAAATGGCCAATACAGGAAATAACAATCCAGGCAATTTTTCCAATGATCCTGACAAGGCTTCAGAAGCCGGAAAGAAAGGCGGAGAAGCGTCTGGCGGCAACTTTGCGAACGATCCACAACGCGCGTCTGAAGCGGGTCAAAAGGGAGGTCAAGCTTCTGGCGGACAGCCCTCGCGCGATAAAGACAGCATGTCCGGAGGTGGGCAGGGTACAAATCGCGGAGGGGAATTTGCCGACGATAAGGAAAACATGTCCAAACCAGGCCAAAAAGGCGGCCAGGCTTCCGGCGGACAACAGCCCAACAAGGCTGATCAATCGTCCAGCGGCGGGCAAGGAAGCGGACGCGGTGGCAATTTCGCCGATGACCGCGATAAGTCGTCTGGAACGGGGCGCAATGATGATGGGATGAGCGGAGGTGGAGGACGTAAGTCCTGATGTCGTCTGACCCTATCAAGCCCCGAACTTTTCGGGGCTTGATATCGATGGCAATGCTCGTCTTATCTTGCTTAAGTCATGCTGATGGGGCTAGATCGCCTTCACCCTTGTCTCCTCGCCAGGATCAATTTATCCCACTGAGATTTCACAAGATGCACGCCAATGGCGATGACTTCGTTGTTGTGGACTCGCGAAACTCGACCAATCTAGCGCCTTTCTCGGGAGCACTCACAGGTAGCTGGTAATGAGCATGGGGTAGGGCAGTTGAAGGATTGAATGGAACATCTTCACTATATTGCGCGGTTTCTTTCGCCGCCTTAGACATCACTGTTACGTAAGGTCAAATCGCTCCAACGCATAATCCTTACCTGCCAAGGTCAGTTCAAAAATGGTGGCGCCAAACGTACCGCGGGTCACTTTTTGCGTCACCAGACGTTTAGCCTGGAGTTGCTTTAGGCCGGCTTCAACTTCTACCGTGCTGAGGGAGACAAGTTTGCAAACCGAGTTCAAGTTTGCAACTTTTCTGAAGTTCGCATGATAGGCCAAAACTTCCATCAGCAGCGTTTGGTTATCGGTCAATTTTGGAAACTGAGGGTTGTTCTTTTTGTAAACCTTTCGCTCTATCTCGTGTAACTCGCCGTCAGTTCCATCAGGGATACGGACGTAGTAAATCGCTACAGACAGCGTGCTGATGAAAATCGCGATAATCACCAGCAACGACCAATTCGGCATTGGCGTTTCCAGCAAAAGCCAATCCCCCAAACGTAGCAGCCAGCTCGTGGTGTCGGCCAACAATGTCAGGTCGAAATAAGTTTCGAGCGACGTTATGGCCACCCAAGCGACAACGAAAATGCCAGCCAGGAAGGCCATAGCCTTGGGTGTGAACGAGGAATGCTTGCCTTGTGCTGCCATGCTACTCGTCTCGACCGCAGAAACTGATGCTATCAGCATAGCAGTGGAAAAGCGGGCGTCTGGCACCTCACCTGCAAGGTCCAGCATTTGGCTTTATCAAACCAACGGACTCCCGCGCATCCCCCGCGCCGGATCATCCAGCAACCTGAATTGCTCCACCATGAAATCAATCAACATCCGCATCGACGGCAGCATCCCTTGCCGGCTCGCAAACACCGCATAAATCATCTCGGTCCGCGGTGCCCAATCAGGCAACACCACCACCAGCTGCCCGCGCTCGATAAAGTCATGCACCAGCGACATCGGCATCTGCGCAATGCCGACGCTGTCTATCGCCGCGCAGCGCAGCATCGGCAGCCCCTTAGTAATCAGTTGAGGACGGTGCTGGATCGTGAATTCCAAGCCATCTTGATGGTACAGCGTCCAGCTGTAATCGCGTTGCGGGCTGCCGTGATGGACGCTGGGGAAGCGTGACAGGTCTTCCGGCTCCTTGGGTTCACCGAGGCGGTTCAACAGCGCGGGACTGGCCACCAGGCATTGCGGCCGCTGGGACATGACGCGGTTGACCAGGTCCGAGTCCTGAAGGGGAGGCGGGCGGACTCTCAGTGCCAGGTCAACGCCTTCGGCGACCACGTCGACCTGACGGTCGCTGGCTTCCAGATGCACTTCGACACGCGGGTGCATGGCCATGAACCGGGTGATGATGCCGCCGACGCATTCTTCCAGTAAGACCGTCGGGCAGGTGACGCGCAGCAAGCCGCCGGGTTCTGAGTGGGTCATGGCAACCGCCGCTTCAGCGGCTTCAGCCCCTTTGAGCATGGCGCGGCAATGGGCGTAATACGTCTGCCCTAATTCCGTCACCGTGAAATGGCGGGTGTTGCGGATGATCAGGCGCACGCCCAGGCGTTCTTCGAGCAGTGCAATGCGCCGGCTGAGGTTGGATTTTGGAATGCCCAGCGCCCGTGCGGTCGGCGCGAAGCCGCCGTGGTCCACCACCATCACAAAGTACTGAAGGTCATTGAGGTCGAGCACCGGGCGACATCCATTCGGCCAAAAGAGGCCAACTATACAAGAACGATCGTCCAATGAATGGGAAAGACAAACCCGTTTTTCGGGACTGGTTCACAAGACAGCGAAGCACCTAGATTGCCGCCGTTCGGTGGATTCATTAAAGGAGCTTCAGATGTTACACAGGATGATTCTCGCGATGTCTCCACGCTTTTTTTACTGGATGACTAAAACTTGAACAAGCTGTCCGAGATGCAATCTTTTGTCATGGTGGTGGACACCGGTAGTATTTCCGAAGCCGCTCGGCGTTTGGGTATCGCAAAATCCATGGTCAGCCTGCGGATCCAGCAACTGGAAAAGCGCCTGGGCAGTATTCTGCTGGAGCGTGGGCGCCAGGCCCGGCTGACGGAGGCGGGCGATGTTTTTTACCGTTATTGCGTGCGCATTCTGGGCGATGTCGAAGATGCCGAAGACGCGGTGCAGGCGTTTCAATCGAGCTTGCGCGGTGTGCTGCGGCTGGCTGCGCCGATGGCCTTCAGCATTCGTTACCTGACGCCGATTCTGTCGTCCTTCGCGGTGCGTTACCCGGAGTTGCAGCTGGATATCGAGTTCGATGACCGCCACGTCAATCTGCACGAAGAACGCTATGACGCGGCCATCCGCATCGGCGAGTTGCCGGACTCCTCCCTGGTCGCCAAGACCATCACGCCCAACCGCCACATCATTTGCGCGAGCCCCGGATATCTTGCCGAACACGGCACACCGCAAACCCCGCAAGAGCTGTCCCGGCACTTCGCGATGCTCTATGTGAATCGCGAACCCCACGGCATGTGGACGCTGCCGGTGAACAACACCCTGGAATCGTTCCGTGTGCGCTGCCGGATGCGCACCAACAACGGCCATCAACTCATGGAAGGCGCCAAGGCCGGCATGGGCCTGGCGATTCTGCCGACTTTCCTGGCGGCGCCAGCGATTGTGGCCGGTGAGCTCAATGAAGTGCTGGCGTCTTATGCCCCACGTGGCGGCAATATTTCGGCGGTCTACCGGCAATCCCAGCGAGCGTCGCCCAAGCTTCATGCGCTGACCAGCTTCCTCATCGAACAGATCGGCAACCCGCCGGTGTGGGAGCAAATGCTTGCGGCTCACACGCGTTCAATCGTTCTGGAAAAACGAAACCGGGAATCGTCTTTTGCCGGCTTATGAGCCTGCGCACCGTCCAATATGCTTTTTCCCAACAGACGCATTCTGACGTCTGACAGGGAAGAAAACGAATGAAGAGTACCCTTGACAATCCTGCTCGCCGGGCGGTCCTGGCCGGCGGAGTTGTGGCCGCTGCGACGTTGGCGGCGGGCAGTGGTTTGGCGCAGGCGTTTGAGTCCAGCGGTATGGCTGGCAAGCGTGGCGCTGATCGCGCGTCGGTTGATGTGATCATTGTTGGCGGTGGTTCGGCGGGCGCGGTGCTGGCCCGTCGGTTGAGCGAGAACACCACGCGTGAGGTGTTATTGCTCGAAGCCGGCCATGGCTACGGCCCGCACAATTACCCCGAGATCGTGGCCAGCAGCGACATCGTTGGCGCTAACGCCAACCCTGAATTCGAGTGGGGTTATAAGACCCGACCGGGCTACATCGACCACCCCATCGGCGCCTTGCGCGGCAAAGTGTTGGGTGGGAGTTCGGCGATCAACGGCGCGGTGGCCATCCGTGCCCGTGCCACCGATTTCAAGCGCTGGGATCTACCAGGCTGGAGCTACGAAGAGCTGCTGCCGTCGTTCAAAAAACTGGAAACCCACAGCGGTGGTGCGAGCGCGTTGCACGGCCACGAAGGGCCGCTGCCGGTGCATCAACTCGGCAAGGCCGACGTCACGCCCATGCAGCGCGCGTTCATCTACGCGACCTTCGCCAATGGCTATCGCGTAATCGAAGACTTTGACGGCGCTGACGCCCACGGCGTCGGCCCGTACCCGATGAACATTGTCAACGGCGTGCGGGTCAACACCGGCATGGCGTACCTCACCGACGAGGTGCGCGCCCGCGACAACCTGCACATCCAGACTGACAGCCTGGTGGACAAAGTGCTGTTCGACGGCAAGCGTGCGATCGGCGTGCAACTGGCCAACGGTGAAAAATTGTTGGCCGCTGAAGTGATCCTTTCCGCCGGCAGCTACGGCAGCGCCGCGATCCTCTTGCGTTCCGGCGTTGGGCCTGGCGAAGACCTGCGTGCCTTGCAGGTTCCGCCAGTCGCCGAGCTGCCGGTCGGGCAAAACCTGGTGGATCACCCGTTCTATTACAACGCCTACGCCGCCAAGCCAGACGCCATCGGCAGCCAGTCGCCCGCCATCGGCGCCAAACTCTGGACCCACAGCCGTTCCGCCGAGACTGGCGAGCTGGACCTGCACATCACCGCCACCCACTTGTTTCCTCATGATCAAAGCCCGACCGGCGTCGGCTTCGTGCTCGCCGTCGCCCTGACGCGGCCACTGTCTCGGGGCAAGGTGACGCTGGCCAGTCGTGATCCGTTCGTGGCACCGACCATCGACCTGAATTTTCTCGCCGAGCCCAAGGACCGCCAGCGCCTGCTGGATGGCATCCGCCTGGCCCGCAAAATCGGCGGCACGGGGCCGCTGAATGCGTTGATTCATTCCGAGCTCAACCCCGGTCAAGGCAACGACTCGGACGAGGCGCTGCTGGCCAGCGTCAAAGCCAGTCTCGACACCTATCACCACCCGACCTCGACGGCGCCGATGGGCAAGCCGGGGGATGCGCGGGCGGTGGTCGACCTGCAAGCGCGGGTCATTGGTGTGCAGGGGCTGCGCGTCGTGGACGCGTCGATCTTCCCCGACGTGCCCTCGGTCGCCACCAACATCACCGTGATTGCCGCCGCCGAGCACATTGCCCGTCTCTACGCTTAATTTTCAGGAACCTGCCTCTATGAACAGCACCCCGGTATTGAACTGGATCGACGGCCAATGGCTGGACTCCGGTGTTTACAAAGACTCCATCGACCCGGCGACTTACGAGCTGATCGGCCGATACGCCGAAGGCGGCTTGAACGAAGCGCAAGCCGGCATCGAGGCCGCGCAACGGGCATTTGCCGAATCGCCCTGGAAAGATGACCGACACTTGCGCGCTCAGGTCTTGCTTGAGCTGGCGGATGCCTTCGAGCGCAACGCCGATGACCTGATCGACACTCTGGCACTGGAGAACGGCAAGATTCGGCCCGAAGCCGAGTTTGAAGTCGGCATGGTGCCCTCCAAGTTGCGCTATTACGCGGCCCTGGCGCGTGCCGAATACGGGCGTGCGGCGGAGCCAAAACCCGGCAGGATTTCCCTGGTGATTCGTCAGGCGGTGGGCGTGGCGGGCATCATCGTGCCGTGGAACTCGCCGGTGGTCTTGATGATCCGCTCGCTGGCTCCGGCGCTGGCGGCCGGTTGCACCACGGTCATCAAGATGCCCGGGCAAACCGCCCAGACCAACTGCCTGGTGGCCCGGATCATGAGCGAGGCGCTGTCGCTGCCGCGTGGCGTGATCAATCTGTTCAGCGAGCAGGGCGCGGCGGGCTCGATCCATCTGGTGGAATCACCGCGTGTTCCGGTGATCAGCTTCACCGGCAGCACCAGTACCGGCCGGGCGATTTCCGCCGCGGGTGCCCAGCACCTCAAGCGTTTTGGCCTGGAGCTCGGTGGAAAAACGCCGATGCTGGTGTTCAACGACGCCGACCTGGACGCCGCCGTGCCGACCCTGGTGAAAGCCCTGACGGTATTCGCCGGCCAGTTCTGCATGACCGGTTCGCGGCTGTTGGTGCAACGGGATATCGCCACGGTGTTGACTGAGCGTTTGGCCGCAAAACTGGACGCAGTGCGCGTCGGGCCCGCCGCCGACTCGGCCAGCGAGATGGGGCCGTTGATCGATAAGCCCAACGTGCAACGGGTCAATCAAATCGTCAAAGAGGCGATTACCGCCGGTGCCCAGGTCATCGTTCGCGGTGGCCCGGTGACCGAGGGGCCGTTGGCCAAGGGTGCGTTCTATCGCCCGACGCTGCTGCGGGTCAGCGACCCCGAAATGGCCATCGTCCAGCGCGAGACCTTCGGCCCGGTGCTGACATTGCAAGTGTTTGACAGCGAAGCCGAAGGCATCGAACTGGCCAACAACAGCGAGTTCGGCCTGGCCGCCAGTGTCTGGACCCGCGATGTCGACCGCGCGCTGCGGGTGGCTCGCGAACTGGAGGCGGGCACGGTATGGGTCAATGACTGGGCTGTGGTCTACGACGAGTTTGAAGAGGGCGGTTTCAAACAGTCGGGGCAGGGGCGCCTGAACGGCGTGGCGGCTATGGATGATTTTGTCGAGTACAAACACATCGCCCTCAATCCCGGCCTGCGCAAGGGCTGAATCTAATGCGGCCCACCCGATTTATGATTGGCGCGCTGCTGGCGGGGACGCTGACTGCGTCCTCCGCTTTTGCCGCCCACGAAAATGATGTGTCACCCATGAGAAGTGCCCCCATGTCCAAGGACAGACTTTACGACGCCTTACTGGACGCGCTGACCGCAACGTTCGGCCACCATCCGGGCTTTCGCGCGACCCATGCCAAGGGTGTGTTGCTCAGCGGAACCTTTATGGCATCGCCGCCCGCGCCGGTATTGAGTCGGGCGGCGCATTTGCAGGGTCAACCAGTGCCGGTGTTGCTGCGGTTCTCCAACTTCAGCGGCGTACCCGCCACCGAGGACGGCGACCCGATGGCCAGTCCTCATGGCCTGGCCATTCGTTTTGCCCTGCCGGACGGTGAGTCCACGGATATCGTGACCCACTCGTTCGACGGCTTCCCGGTGGCCACCCCCGAAGACTTCCTGAGTTTTCTGCAAGGCATCGCCGCCAATGTCGCCACGCCGCCGGACCCGCTGCCGCTGCAAACCTTTCTGGCCAGTCATCCCCGAGCCGAACATTTCCTTCAAACGCCCAAGCCCGCGCCGAGCAGTTACGCCGGTATCGAGTACTTCGGCATCAACGCCCTGGTGTTCACCAACCGTCAGGGTGAAGCGCATATCGGCCGATACCGGATTGAACCGTTGCGAGTGGAGCCAGTATTGAGTGAGCAGCAAGCCGCCGCGCTGCCTGCCGATTATTTGCAGGATGAAATCAGCGCACGGTTGGGCAGGGGCGCTGTGAAGTTGCGTCTGGTGGTGCAGTTGGCGGCGCCCGGGGATGCCATCGAGGACGGTTCGATCCCTTGGTCGCGCAGCCACGATGAAGTTGAGCTGGGGATTCTGACCCTCGATGCGCTTGTCCCGGCCGGGGAGCAGCAATCCGCCCAACAGCGCCTCGACTTCAACCCCGGTCGCTTGATCGACGGCATTGCACCCAGTGACGACCCGATGATTCTGGCGCGCGAACGCATCTACCAACGGGCGCTGCTCCGGCGGCAGCAACCATGAGCATCGAGGCTGAGATTGGCGTCAGCGTGATTGTGCATGAGGTCAATCCGCAGCATCAGGCGTTGTATGAGCAGTGGATGAACAAGGCCATCGACGCGCATCGGCAGTTTCCGGGTTACCTGGCAACGGATGTGGTCAAGCCTGTTGGCTCGCACCTGCGTTACGCGATCATTTTGCGCTTTGTCAGCAAGGGGCATGTTGTGGCGTGGCTGGAATCTCAGGTGCGGCATGCGTTGTTGCGCGAGTCATTGCCCTGGTTGCGGCAGGACTATCACCGTACTGACGATGATTCGAAATTCTGGTTTGAACCGGTGCAGGGGCGGGTGACTGTTGCGCGATGGAAGCAATGGGTGCTGTCTTGGATGATCGTTTTGCCGTTGACGGTGTTCTTGCCTTGGGGGTTGGCGGTGCTGCTTGAACTGGCTGATCTGCGATGGCCGGTCTGGGTATTCAAGGTCACGGTAGCCGGGTTGGTATCGTTCAACATGGTGTATTGGCTGATGCCGTTGACGACGCGGTTGATGTCGCGGTGGTTGTTGAAGTGATGATCGAATGAGGATTGCCCGCAGTCTGTTTAAACAGAAAAAATCACTCACGTTTAAATGAAGCTTGCTGTTACCGCATCGAGGCTACAACGCCTTGCGCCACCCCCTACACGTAAGACAGAATCCGCCGGCTTGTGCGTCTGGGGCGCGGGTTTTATCGTTCCTGGGTCACTGAAAAACAGTGATCGGGTTTGGTAGCCCGGTATATCCAGGCGCATGGCGCCACCTTATGCAGAGGTCGTTTTCATCTCTGTTTTTTATGGTGGCCATGCGCAGGGCTCCTTCGGGGGCGCCGGGTTCCTGGACCGGTCTACCAACCTGTGTATGGCCGCCACCCTACGTTTGGTAGCGAAGGGTGATGGCTCCTCATTAGTTATCCAGGAGTTCCATCCATGATCAAACCAACGCCAAACCCGCCGGGCATCGACCCTGCTTCCCCCTACGAATCCCTCGATTCGAAAAAACTCCACGAAGCCGCCGAGCGCGCCCTCGACCACTACCTCAACCCGGGGGCCCACATCATGGCCAGCACCCACGAACCCGAACCCATGTTCCTCGCCAACCCCAAGTACGACACCGAATCCCTGCTGGCCAACGCCAGCGAATCACTGGGCTCTGCCACCACCATGCTCAGCAACTTCGCCGCGCTGTTGGACAACTCACACCGCAAGACCCTGCTGGGGATCACACAAGTGGTGATGCTGGGGGAATTGGCCGTGAACCAGGCGCTGGATAACGTCGAGCCCAAGGCGTAAGTCACCAATCCCTGTAGGAGCGAGCCTGCTCGCGATGGCGGTGGATCAGCCAACATTTCTTTTGAATGTAAATCCGCTATCGCGAGCAGGCTCGCTCCCACATTGGATGGTGTCGTCCCACAGGTATTGTTATCGCCGCTGCCCCCTGTAGGAGTGAGCCTGCTCGCGATGGCGGTGGATCAGCCAACATTTCTGTTGAATGTAAATCCGCTATCGCGAGCAAGCTCGTTCCCACATTGGATGGGGGCGTCCCACAGGTATTGTTATCGCCGCTGCTCCCTGTAGGAGTGAGCCTGCTCGCGATGGCGGTGGATCAGCCAACATTTCTGTTGAATGTAAATCCGCTATCGCGAGCAGGCTCGCTCCCACATTGGATGGGGTCGTCCCACAGGTATTGTTATCGCCGCTGCCCCCTGTAGGAGTGAGCCTGCTCGCGATGGCGGTGGGTCAGGCAACATTTCTGTTGAATGTAAATCCGCTATCGCGAGCAGGCTCGTTCCCACAGGCCTCGCGCTGCTCGGCAGCGGCTACACGTCCAGCATCTGATCCGTATTTTCCTTCGCCATCTGCCTCTGTCATGCACCCACCCTCACGCTCACAATGACAGCACGGTCCGCAGTCGCGCAGTCACTGCACCGTAAACTCATAATGTAGGAGGCCCCATGGGCAAGATGGCAATTTTCCTCGGTGGATTTCTGGTGTTAACCATTTTGATTGGTGCCCTGGCCACCATCTCTCCCGTTTAGTCCCTTCCTCCCGGCAGCACAAAGCAAAACGCCTCCACATCGGGAGGTGTTTGCGATTTGTGTTCGGCAATCACTCAGCCCGCCAGCGCCGCGCCTGCACAATCAGCGCCGGGGCAAAGTGCAGCACGACCATCCGCACCAAATGATGCGTCAGGATAAACACCACATTCAGCCCGCCACTGAACGCGACGATGGCAATGGTTTCAATGGCCCCCGGCATGTACGCCAGCCACAACGACAGCGGATCGCTGCCCAGCAACTGCCCGGCTACACCGGCAAACGCGGCGGCGATCAGCAACATGAGGCCGACGGCGAGCAGCCCGGCGCGGCCATGGCGGACCAGCTCGGCGAAGCTGATGTCCTTGAATTTCGAGCCAATCAGCACGCCGATCAGCACGGAGGCGGAGTCGACACTCCACTGCGGCAGGTGGAATGTCTGGAGGTAGCCCAGCTTGATGCAGGCGGCGGTGAGCACGATGGCGGTGAGCATGAACGGCGCTGGCACGCCGACGCTCAACAGCACGCGGCCGAGCAGCAGGCACAAGGCGATCAGCGACAGCAGGGTCAGCGCCGTGCTCACGTTCAGCGGGCTGCTCTGGGCCAGCGCCACGTCGACATGCCCGGGAATGCAAAAACTGACCAGCAAGGTGATCGACAACAGGCGGACCAGGTGCACGACGATCACTTTGCTGGACGCGCGTTCAGACTCGATCAAGTCGAAGACGGCGGCGAGTGCGCCGGGGTACACGGATAACAGCGAGTCCTTGAGGTTCCAGCCCGAGACTCTGAACAACCAGAAACCGGCCACGGAACTCTGGACCATCAGGCACAGCAGCATGAAGCCGAGGCTGGGCAACATGGCCGCCACGGTGTGATTGTCCCACGAGGTAAACATCAGGCCGGTCGCAATCCCCAGCACGATTTGCACATAGCCAAGGCCGAAGGGCAGGGTGGGGGAAAATCGCAGATTGCTGGCGATCAACGCGCTCGCGAGTATCGAGCCCAGTAACAGGCCGTGGGGGATACCGGCGTATTGCAACACGGTGCCGACGCCGGTGGCGATCAGCAAACACACCAGGGTTTTCATGAGTCTTCCTTGATTCTTGAAGTGCGCCAACGCTTCCATTTGGGCCGTGTACGTTTTCCCACTTAATGGCGTGAGGCGTCAAGTACGTGCGTCTCAGTGGTGTCAGTGTGAGTTACCGGGTATGGCGAGCGGCCGTCCGTGGGCTCGCCCCTGTCGATCAGAAACGGGTCATCACAAACCCTCCAAGCATCATTGCCTGGCCTGCGGCGAATGCGGATTGTGGTCGGTGTGTTTCGGTCCCGCCAATGCCCACGCCACCACCCCAATCAGCGGCACAAACACGATCACCACGATCCACAAGAGTTTGTTGGTCGATTTGCCTTCGGCTTTGCGCACTCGGTTGATTGCCCATAGCTCGACCAGCAACAGAACGGCTGTCAGCACGATCCAGATTGTTTCGATTTGCATGAGTCACCCTCCAGATAGTCCTTCTGTTAGGTGAGCCGTGGTGGGCAGGGTTCATTAAATTTTGGTGGAGGCTTGTGCTGGGTTGCTCGCGAGGGTGATCTGTCAGTCAAATCTGCTTTGACTGTCAGGGCCTCATCGCGAGCAGGCTAGCTCCTGCAGGGATTGCGGGGGTTCATTAGATCGAGTTGGCGAGTTTTCCGGTGGAGAGGCGGCGTTTGTAGGCGCTGTCGCGGTTGGCCAGCCAGTAGTAGAGCGGCGAGGTGATGAGCAGGCCGACCAGCCAGGACAGGTCAGCGCCGTTGATGTGTTCGGAGATGGGCCCGACGTACAGCGGCGTGTTCATGAACGGAATCTGCACCGCGATCCCGATCGCATACGCCAGCAACGCCTGCGGGTTGTAGCGTCCATAGATCCCGCCATCGACCTTGAAGATCGAATCGATGTCGTACTGACCTTTGTGAATCGCATAGAAATCGATCAGGTTGATCGCGGTCCACGGCACCAGTACCACGAGCAGCACCAGCACCATGTCGACGAAGTGACCGATGAAGTTGGCGGAGGCACCGACGGCGGCGAAGCAGCACGCGGCGAGGATGATGAGAGAGAGGACGGCGCGGCTTTTGGCGGTCGGGATCCAGCGGTAGGCGAAGGTTTGCACCAGGGTGATGACCGACAGCACAGCGCCGTAGAGGTTGAGGGCGTTGTGGCTGATGACGCTGAGCAAGAACAGCACGAGCATCAACGGGCCGATGGAGCCGGTGGCGAGTTTGACCGCGTCCATGGTGTCCATGCCCACGGGCGTGGCGAGGACGGCGACGGCGCCGAAGATGAACGAGAGGCTGGAGCCGAGGACGGTGCCCAGGTAAGTGGTCCAGAACGTAGCGGCCACCGGCACGCTCTCCGGCAGGTAGCGCGAGTAGTCGGAGACGTAGGGGGCAAAGGCGATTTGCCAGAGCGCGGCGAGGGAGACGGTGGCCAGCCAGCCGGAGATGTTGAAGCTGCCACGGGTGAGGAAATCGGCGGTCTGCACGTGGGTGAAGATGTAGCCGAAACCAAGCACGATGCCGGCGCCCAGCACCCAGGTGCCGATGCGGTTGAGTACGTGGATGAACCGGTAGCCGATGATGCCGATGATGCCGGAACCGAGGGCGCCGATGACGATGCCGACCGGCACCGGCACGCTGTCGACCACGCCGTGCAGTGATTTGCCGGCAAGAACGATGTTGGAAGCGAAGAAGCCGATGTACATGATGCCGGCGATCAGCACCACCAGCAGGGCGCCGAGGGAGCCGAACTGGGCGCGGCTCTGGATCATTTGCGGAATGCCCATCTGTGGGCCTTGCGCCGAGTGCAGCGCCATCAGCACGCCGCCGACCAGGTGGCCAACGAGGATGGCGACGATGCCCCACACCAGGTTGAGGTGGAACATCTGCACGCCAAGGGCGCCGGTGACGATGGGTAGCGGGGCGATGTTGCCGCCGAACCAGAGGGTGAACAGGTCACGGGTCTTGCCGTGGCGATCTTCGGGCGGCACGTAGCCGATGGTGTGTTTTTCGATGAGCGGGGCGGCGGTTGTTGCGGTGGTAACCATGACGGACTCCAAGGCAATTTGAGTACGTGGACGTACTTCGGTGAGCGCCGCACGGGGGCGACGCTTTTCTTGTTGGAGTGATGATGTGCGGTGGGGACGGATAGATAAATTAGTAAGATTGTGGGTATAGACGTTAAAAAAAGTAGGTCGTTTGGTCACCGCAAAACCCTGTGGGAGCTAGCCCGCCAGGGATAGCGATTTGACAGTCAACATTGATTTGGCTGTCAGATCGCTATCGCTGGAAGGCTAGCTCCCACAGGGATTTTTCGGGTGTTCGGAATCTTTGTTATTCAGTGATCGATAGCAGCATCCGTTGCAACATGGCGTCGCAGGCAGTGAGTTGTTCGAGGCTGACGAATTCGTCGGGTTTATGGCCCTGGTCCATGCTGCCGGGGCCGCAGACGACGGTGGGAATGCCGGCGGCATCGAACAGGCCGCCCTCGGTGCCGAAGGCCACGGTGCCGAACGCTCGGGAGCCACAGAAACTGGCGATCAACTCGGCCGCTTCGCTGTGTGCATCAGTCGCCAATCCCGGATACGCCGACAACTGGCTGAATCGAATCTCGCTCTGTTCACTCACGGCACGCATGCGCGGCAACACCTGTTGCTCGGCAAAGGCCTTCAACGCCTGTGCAACTTCACTCGGATCATACGAGGGCAACGCGCGGATTTCGAAGTCGAAGCGGCAATCGGCGGGCACGATGTTCAAGGCCTTGCCACCGCAAATCACCCCGGTTTGCACGGTGCTGAACGGCGGATCGAACCGCGCATCGTGATGCTCGGGGGCTTTGAGTCGGTTGCCGATCCGCCCCAGCTCACCGATCAGTTCGGCGGCGTATTCGATGGCATTGACCCCCAGCGGCGCGTAGGCGGAGTGGCACGCTTCACCGTGGACATCGCAGCGCATCGCCAGTTTGCCTTTATGCCCGAGCACCGGTTTCAGCTCGGTGGGCTCGCCGATAATGCACAGCATCGGTTTGACCGGGCGCTGTTCCAACTCCGCCAGCAACGAACGCACGCCGAGGCAGCCGACCTCTTCATCGTATGAAAGCGCGATGTGCACCGGCAGCCGCAACCGGGCGTTCACCAGCGACGGAACGAGGGCCAGTACACAAGCGATGTAGCCTTTCATGTCCGCCGTGCCGCGCCCGAACAGTTTGCCGTCGCGCTCGGTGAGTTCAAACGGCGCAACAGTCCACGGCTGGCCGTCGACGGGCACCACGTCGGTGTGCCCCGACAGCACGATGCCCGGCCGATCCGCCGGGCCAATGGTCGCGAACAGATTGGCCTTGCTGCGCTGCTCGTTGTAGATCAGCTCGCAAGGCACATCGAAACCCACGAGGTAGTCGCGGATGAACTCGATCAGGTGCAGGTTGGATTCGCGGCTGGTGGTGTCGAACGCCACCAGGGTTTCCAGCAAATCACGGCTGCTGCTCATCGGTCGTCTCCGGCGACGCCGTAGCCGGGGGACTTGTCAGGGGCGAGGGCGCGGTCGATGTAGTCCTGAACTTGCGGGCGATAAGCGTCCCAGAGTTTTTCCAGCTGGCCGATGGGATTTTCGTCCGCCCAATCGACCCGCAGGTTGATGATCGGCCAGGTCAGTTCGCCGACCACCACCATCGCCGCCGAATGCACCGGCCCGGCTTCGCCACCGGCGGCGATGGCCGCTTTCATGGCAGCGAGCAAGCGGTCGGCGAGTTGTCCTTCGCCGTGTTCGAACGCTTGGACCATGGCCTCGATGACCGAACGGTCGGCAAGCATGTTGCCGGCGGCGACGCATTGTTCACCGGACACGGCGTTGTGGTTACCGAGGGTTTGCGCGCCGCTGAAATGCGCGGTCTGGCCGAGGTGGTCGATGGCGGTAATCTGACGGTATTGGCTGTAGCCGTTGCGGGTCAGGACTTTGTCCAGCGCCTCGGCCGGCGCCAGGCCTTGTTCCATCAGCGCGAGCACTTCCGGGCCTAACGACGGCAAGGTGATGTTTTGTGTGGAGACGGCGCCGACACCCGGCAACAGCCAGGGGCAACGGGCGCCGACGGCGATGCTGGAGGAACTGATCGCAATGCCGAACTGACCAGTTTCGGGGCATCGGGCGGCGATGGAGAAAGTCATGGGTTTAGCTCCTTGGTTTGCCTTGGAGAAATAGGTGTTGTGCGGGCCTCTTCGCGAGCAGGCTCGCTCCCACAGTTGGATCTGTGTCGTACACAAATCCGCGGCCACTGAAGACTTCCCTGTGGGAGCGAGCCTGCTCGCGAAGGCCGCGACTCGGTCTAACGACTTACTCAGGAATCACCGCAATCACATCAATCTCCATCAGCCACTGCGGCTGCCCCAGCGCCGACACCACCAACCCGGTCGAAATCGGAAACACGCCTTTGAGCCACTTGCCCACTTCCTGATACACCGGCTCGCGATACCGCGGGTCAATCAGATAAGTCGTGGTTTTCACAATGTGGCTGAGGTCGCTGCCAGCCTCTTCCAGCAACTGCTTGACGTTGCGCATGGCCTGCTCGGCCTGCGCACGCGGGTCACCCAGACCCACCAGCCGGCCCTCGAAATCCGTTCCGACCTGGCCGCGAACATAAACGGTATTGCCGGCCCGGACCGCCTGGCACAGGTCATTGTCCAGGCTCTGGTTCGGGTAGGTTTCCTTGGTGTTGAACATGCGAATACGGGTATGGGTTGGCGTGGACATTTTTAGCTCCTGACAGAAAAAGGCTTAGGCACTGACCGTGGTTTTGAGGGCGGCCGGGGCCTGTTCAGCCTCGCGCTGCGCCGCATCGTGGTAGTCGAGGTAAGAGCGCTGGATGGCGATGTGATCCGCCACGTACTTGGCGTCGTGCCAGACACCCCAGATAAACGAAGAGCCGCGACGGGACTGCCACGGCAGGCCGAGGAAATACACGCCAGCCTCGCTCGACACACCGCGCTGATGCTGGGGCTTGCCGTTGTCGTCGAAGGCATTGACCTTGAGCCAGCTGTAATCCGTGGCAAAGCCGGTGGCCCAGATGATCGAAGTCACGCCGGCCCTGGTCAGGTCGAGTTCAAGAATCGGGTGGGTCACGCATTCGGGATCCGGGAACACGTGGCGGGCTTCAGGTTCTTCCGGCAAGTCCAGGCCATTGCGTTCGATGTAGGCATCGGCGGCATTCAGCAGCGCCAGATAGTTCTCATCGCCACGCGCCAGGTTGTCGGCCAGGTTTGGCTGGAACGTCGCTACGCTACCGTTGAACGATTGAGTCAGACCCACCAGCGTCATGCCGCGATGGGCGAGTCCACGGAAGTCCACCGTGCGCCCGCCATGGGCACCGCTGACCGCGATGGTCACGTGCTCCCGTCCCGGTTTCATCGCCGCCTGATCCCACTCGCCCAGCACGCCCAGCCACCAGCAGAAATCACGGTTGCGGTAAGCGCGAGGAGGGCGGTCGTGGGCGCCGACGGAGAGGTAAACCTTCTTCCCGGCACGCTGCAATTCATCGGCAATCTGCACGCCGGACGAACCCGCGCCGACCACCAGCACCGCGCCTTCAGGCAGTTGCGCCGGGTTGCGGTAGTCGGCCGAGTGGATCTGCATGAAAGGCTGATCTTTCGGCGCAATCGGCGGAATGACCGGCCGCTGGAAAGGCCCGGTGGCCGCCACCACGCGGTTGGCCTCAATCACGCCTTCAGAGGTTTCAATGGTGAAACCCGGGCGACCGACATTGCGCTCGACTTTCAGCACGTCGACGCCGGTGCGGATCGGCGCGTTGAATTTCCTGGCGTAGGCTTCGAAGTAATCGGCGACGCGTTCTTTCGGGGCAAATTCGTCGGGGCTGAGGTCGTCGAAATCAAGACCCGGGAACCGGTCATGCCACGCCGGACCATTGGCCACCAGCGAATCCCAGCGCCCGGTGCGCCAACGCTCGGCAATGCGGCTGCGCTCCAGCACCAAGTGCGGCACCCCGAGTTTGCTCAAGTGTTCACTCATGGCCACGCCAGCCTGACCGGCGCCAACAATCAGCGTATCTGTTTTTATTTTTTCGGTGGTCATCTCAATACCCTTCGAAGTTGGAGTGAGGTCGCGAACGCCCCGCCATTTCTTGGGCTCAAGACTAGGGATGACCCTGGTATCGGTAAAATATTATTAAGCTGGCATTTGAGTATAAATAACTGAGGCAGAGCGCCGTCTGGCGCTCGGGTGGATACGCCGAAGAGGCGCCACGGGTTAACATGGCGCTTTATCAGCGCACCATACAACCGGTTGGGTAATGTAATGGAGTGGATCGAGCATTGATCGAACGACGCCAATTCAGCGGAGGCATGAAGGGCAAAAACCTTCGCTATCTCAATGAACACCCTGATGGGACCCGGCAAACGGTCCGCGCAGGCTTTCTGCTGCTCGAACATTTCTCGCTGCCGGCGTTCACCCAGGCGCTGGATACGGTCGTCACGGCCAATCTGCTACGACCCGACTCGTTCTCTTCTCGCACCTTTGGTTTGAACGATGGCGAAGTCGTCAGCGATCTGGGCCTGGTCATTCGGCCCGATGCCCGTATCGATTGCGCAACGGTCAAAGCGCTGGACCTGCTGGTGATCTGCGGTGGCTACCGGACAGAACTCAAGGCCAGCGAAGGCTTGATCAGTCTGTTGCGCACGGCGTCGGACCAGGGCGTCAGCCTGGCCGGGCTGTGGAATGGTGCATGGTTTTTGGGGAAGGCCGGTCTGCTGGACGGTTACCGTTGTGCGATTCACCCGGAGCATCGCCCGGCGCTGGCGGATTTCTGCAAGGCCACGCAGGTCAGCAGCGAGCCCTACATCATTGATCGAGACCGGCTGACGGCTTCGAGCCCGTCCGGGGCCTTCCACATGGCGCTGGACTGGATCAAAGGCCTTTACGGCAAAGCGCTTGTCGAGGGGATCGAGGACATCCTGGCGTTCGAGGAGTCGCGCTACCGGCGCATCAAGCCTACGGAAAATGTCTGTGTGAGCGCGCCATTGCGCGAGGTGGTGAAGCTGATGGACGCCAACCTCGAAGAGCCGTTGGAGCTGGAGCAACTGGCGGTCTACGCGGGTCGTTCTCGTCGACAGCTCGAACGGTTGTTCAAGGAGCAACTGGGCACGACACCGCAACGGTATTACATGGAACTGCGAATTACCGAAGCGCGGCGGCTGCTCCAGCATACGGAGCTGTCCCAGGTGGACGTGCTGGTGGCGTGTGGCTTTGTGTCGCCGAGCCATTTCAGCAAGTGCTACAGCTCGTATTTCGGCTACCGGCCTTCCAAGGAGAAGCGACTCGTCAAATAAGAGCCGCTCGCCCCGAGAAACCCCGACCGTTAATGCATCTTGCTGTGATCAGCCATGCCGAGTGCCCGGGCCTCGGCTTCCACTTTAATCGTCTCTTTCTCGCCCTTGGCGTTTTCCACGGTCAGGATCAGCGGGACTTTATCGCCTTCCTTCACCTGCGCCGTCAGGTCCATCAGCATCACGTGATAGCCGTGGGGATCAAAGCTCACCGGCTTGCCGGCCGGCAGCTCGACAGACTCGACCTGACGCATGCTCATCACATCATCTTTCATGCTGGATTGGTGAATCTGTACGGTTTTGGCGACAGGCGATTGCACGCTGAGCAGCTTGCTGTCGCTGTCGGCTTGCAGGGTCATGAAGGCGCCGGTCGATGGCTGGCCGGCAACGGTCGCGCGGACCCAGGCGTCGTCCACTCTGGTTTGCGCCGATACCTGCCAGGCCATGCCGATCAGGGCGCACCCCAGGACCAGTTGTTTGACGCGTCGCGAGAAAGCGGTGTTGGCGTGGATCGAATTCATCAGCAGACTTCCATGACGGTGAGCAGGTCTTCTGCGCACTCTTGAGCCGTAAGGGACGCGGACAGCCCCAGGCGCAAGTTGCCCCGGGAGTCGAAGACGTAGCTGGTCGCGGTGTGGGAAAGGGTGTAGGTCGAACCGCTCGGGATCTTTTCGAAGAACACGCCGAACTCCTTGGCGGTGGCGGCGGTTTCTTCCAGCGTGCCGTGCAGCGCCTCGAAGCTCGGGTCGAACGTCTTGACGTAGGCGTCGAGCATTTGCGGCGTGTCGCGTTCCGGGTCGAGGGTGATGAAGATCACCTGCAGCTTCTCGCCGTCTCGGCCCATCAGTTTCTTGGCCTGTGCCGCGCGGGCCAGGGTCGTGGGGCAGACCGCCGGGCATTGGGTGAAGCCGAAGAACACCATCGGCATCAGGCCGCGATAACTGGTGAGCATCTTCGTTTCGCCCTGGGCGTCTTTGAGCTTGAAGGTACGCCCCATGATCTTGTCGCTGAGGTCCTTGCCGTACTTGAACGACAGCCTGGAGCTGTCATCGCAGCCGGCGAGCAGGCCAAGACTCAACAAGCCCATACCGCGCAGGACCGTGCGGCGGGTAAACAACGTACTCATGGAAAAGCATTCCTGTGTTGCGACGGGAAATCTGTAGCGCCTGATGAGTCAGACGAAAAAAGCGCGTGGATATTAACAAACTGTGGCCGTGTTTCGCTCATTGTTGGACGAGGGGTGGTTTTGGTACAGCATCAGAAGTTGCAGAAAACTACGGATCAGCGTCGGACCTGTAGGAGCCAGGCTTGCCGGCGAAGGCGCTCTCAAGTACGCCTTCGCCGGCAAGCCTGGCTCCTACAGGTACTGATTTACGTCCGGTCGAGCGTCGACACATTCCAGATACAAAAGTGCGCTTTCATAGCCCTGTCCCCCCTCACAATGAGAGCGTTGCCATGATCCGTAAACTGCAGCAAGCCGCCCGCTTCCTCAGCCAGAGCGCGCGTTTGATGGTCGGCGTCCCTGATTACGACAACTATGTCGCCCAGATGGCGCTCAAACACCCCGAAGAACCGGTGATGAGCCATTCGGCGTTTCTTCGCGAGCGTCAGGAAGCCCGCTACGGCGGCAAGCAATGCACCACGCGTTGCTGCTGATTACCCGGGCAAACGCCGCGATCAGCACAATATCTTCGCCATTGCGTAACCACTGCTAAGCTTCGACGTTGCAGCGTCCGAGCCTTTACGGGATCGGGCGTTGAGCGTGGCCATGGAGTACGACTTCAGTATCAATATCCACTTCTACAGGGGTGGCGAGCGATTGTCGGTAACCTGCACGGAGGCAGGCAATGGTAATCAAGCACGTAGGCCATTCAAGTGCCGAGGGCGTTCCCGAGCCACTCGATCACGAAGAGATAGAGCGGGTGCTGGCGCTGTTGCTGGCCAGTCCGGTGTTTGCCAAGTCCAGGCGCATGGGCAGTTTGCTGCGTTTCCTGGTCGATCACGATCTTCAGTTTTCCACTATCCCACTCACCGAGCATGCCATCGGCATCGCCGTGTTTCGCCGTGACCCGGCTGTTTACTGCACCGGAGACGATCCGGTGGTGCGCGTGCAGGTGGGCCGGTTGCGGCGCAAACTCGCGATCCATTACGCCACCCTCGGGCAGCAAGACCCGGTACGCCTGAGCATTCCGGCCGGTTGTTATCGGCTGGCTTACCAGCGGATCAGACCCAAAACCATCTCGATGCGCCATCCTGTTTTGCAGATACAGCCGTTTACCTGCATCACCCGTGACGGCGATGACTTCACCAGGGGCTTGTCTGAAGAATTGAGCTGCCGGCTTTTCGAGTCGTTCGAGCAGACGCAAAGCCATGGCAACCACGTGTTGATGAAAGTGTCACGCTCCAGTGTCAAGGCACTGGACGTTGTGCGTGCCGGGCGCGGTAACTATTCCCTTGAGGGCAGCGTGCGGGTGGAACCGAGCCGAGTCCGGGCATCGGTGCGCCTGATTGATGTCGCACAGGGGCGGATCCGCTGGTCCGAGCAGTTCGATCGCAATCAACCTTACGGCATCGCGACCCAGGAAGATCTGGCGGAGTCCATCTGTCGGTCGTTGACGGGCTATTTCGCCCGGGGAAGCGGTGATGTTTCTTGAGAGGAAGGGGCAACCGCGAGGTTGCCCCCGGTGCGACGATTACACGGTTTTCCATGCACCGTCTTCGTAGCGACGGGTTGCATCGTTAACGACAGTCAGGTCGATTTCGATGGCCTTGGACCGCGACGTGCTGAACATGGTGCTGGTCTGCACGTTCTGTTCGAACCACACGAGAATGGCCTCGACAGGGGTCAAAACGATATTGCCGGTGACCACCTGCTTGGTGGCGACGTAGATCGGCGTGCTGACCTGCGTGCCGTCGATGCCGACTGACAACTGGTTGATGCCGGGGTGGATCGGGCCGTATTCGTTATCCAGGGTAATGGATATGTCTGGGCCGCCGGTTACCGCCTGGCCCAGCAAGCCTTCCGGGCTAAGTATCGATTGTTGCCCCAGGCCGATCGTGACGATGTTGGTCGACACCTTCACCGTCACGTCAGCCTGAAAAGTATTGGACCCGAACAGTTGGTATTGCGGGGTCCAGCTGAAGCCGTTGTTGCTCAGGTACTTGTCATAGGACTGCCAGACAACGTTATAGGCTTCGTTGCCGACTTTCTTGGCGAAGCACAGCTTGTAGCCTGACTGCTTGAGAAGGGTCAGGTCATCGGCTGCGATCTCGATCGTGACGGACTTTTGCGTGGCTGCCAGGGTTGACGTCAACACCTTGCAGTAGTCCGACGTTTTCAGAGCCGTGGGGGCAATGCTCTGGAACGACTTGAGGGCCTCTTGCACATCATTGTGAAGTTGCAGAGCTTGCTTGCTTACAGCGCTCGACTTACTCATGGCTTTCCTCTTCCTTGGTTGTGTTGGGCAATCAATGGGCAGCGGGCAGCGAATCCGACAAGTGATCGGGCAGCACCCTCTAAACACATCGACGGCTTCACAGTAGGCGCAGGATTCAGGGCGGCGAAGTGTCTTGGCGTTACAGCGGGGAGGGCGGTTAAACCAGCAAGGTAACAGCCTGCGTAACCGGGTTGTATCAAGGGAATCTGTGAGTTGAAACAGCGGAGCGGCCGTGCGACCGCCCCACCGTGGCTTCATGCCGTCGGGCTACTCACCTTCGCGTCGGCCCAGACGAAGTTCCAACTGGTTCGTTTGCCCTTGGCAATCTCGATCAGCTTGTTCTCATATACGGTGTGATTGACCGTGCCGGTGTAAGTCAGCTTTCGGGCCGCATTGGTCCCGGTGACTTCCCCGGGTTTGCCGCCAGATTCAGTCATGGCCTTTTTCATATCGGCTTCCGACGGGGCGCTGCTCTGGTTTTTTTCAACGGTTACGAAACTCATGGTGTCACCTCTTCCGTGATGGGGGGATCGGCGGACAGTCGGGTCAAGACGTTCTCGACCCGGCCAACACACCGAAGCCAACACTCTATTGGCCCGCCGGGCACCGCAGAAGTGACAACACGGTCGGTAAGGTAACACCGCGGATACAGCGAATCGCACGATGTAACGGCGACGTATCAGCCAGTGGCATCATTTCGCTTTCCAGTGTCCACCGCCCGATTCGCAATCAGTCTTCGATTGGGCCAAGTGTTCCGCACCGTAGTAATACGTGGTGACCTGAGCGTTGTCGGGGATGTTCAGCGACTTGCTGTTCTTGTCCTTGCTGGTGGAGTGAGGGTTGGCCAGGGATTCCTGAGTCAGGGTCGCGATGCAGGAGGCCTGATAATGGTCGTCGCACTGGTCGACTTTTTTCTTGGTGCTGGTGAGCATGTCCTTGCTCTCGTTGCTGCATGACCAATCGATGGCATTTACCGGCATGCCTTCGTACTCATAGCAACTATGGGACTCGACCACCGGAACGGATGGGCTTTGGGATCGGGTCAGGACGTCACAGCCTTCAGCGAATGCCAGCGTGGGGCTCAGGCTGGCGAGCAGAAACAGCAGTCTACGGTTCATCGGGAATTCCTCTCCAATGGCGCTGCTCGTGATCAAAGATCGGCGCTTATGGAGTTTCGAAAACACGATGAGGCGTGGGGTTCAATTCGTTTTTGAGCCGCGACGGCATTTAATCCATCTGCGTGCATTAAAAAGGCCTGCCCTCTCGCTCACGAGAGGGCAGGTGCCCGTTTTATGTGTGATGAATCTCCCGATCCTTGGTTTCCGGCATGAAGAATATGCCCAGGACGGCGGTCATCACGGCGATGACAATCGGGTACCAGAGGCCGTAGTAGATATCACCCGTGGCCGCGACCATGGCGAACGCCACCGTCGGCAGGAAGCCGCCGAACCAGCCGTTGCCGATGTGGTAGGGCAGCGACATCGAGGTGTAGCGGATGCGCGCCGGGAACAGTTCCACCAGCCAGGCGGCAATCGGACCGTAGACCATGGTCACGTAGATCACGAGGATGGTCAGAAGCAACAGCACCATCGGGTAGTTGGTCTTGGCCGGGTCGGCTTTCTCGGGGTAACCGGCTTCTTTGAGGGCGGTGCCGAGAGTGGCGGTGAACGCGTCGTTCTTGGCCTTGAAGTCGGCGGCCGGCATGCCGGTGCCCTCGAAACTCTGAAGCACTTTATCGCCGATGCGCACCTGCGCGACCGTGCCCGGTTCAGCCTTTTCGTTCTTGTAGGGAATGGCCCGTTTCGCCAGCACGGTCTTGGCGAGGTCGCAGGAACTGGTGAATTTGGCCTTGCCCACCGGGTCGAACTGGAACGAGCACTGGTCGGGATCGGCGATTACCGTGACCGGGTTCTTCTCCTGCGCGACGAACACGTCGGGGTTACCGTATTGGGTCAACGCGTTAAAGATCGGGAAGTAGGTCAGCGCCGCGAGAATGCAGCCGGCCATGATGATGCCCTTGCGGCCGATGCGATCGGACAGGCTGCCGAAAATGACGAAGAACGGCGTGCCAATCAGCAGCGAGCCGGCAATCAGCAGGTTGGCGGTCTGCGGCTCGATCTTCAGCGTCTGCAGCAGGAAGAACAGCGCGTAAAACTGCCCGGTGTACCAGACGACCGCCTGGCCGGCCGTACCGCCGAGCAGGGCCATGATCACGATTTTCAGGTTATCCCAGCGGGCGAAGGATTCGGTCAGCGGCGCCTTGGAAGACTTGCCCTCTGCCTTCATTTTCACGAATACCGGTGATTCGCTGAGCTGCAAGCGGATGTACACCGACACAATCAGCAGCAGGATCGACAGCAGGAACGGAATCCGCCAGCCCCAGGCCTCGAAAGCTTCGTTGCCCAGGATCGTCCGGCAAGCAAGGATCACCAGCAGCGAAAGGAACAGGCCCAGGGTCGCGGTGGTTTGAATCCATGAGGTGAAATAACCGCGTTTGCCTTTCGGCGCATGCTCCGCGACGTAGGTCGCCGCGCCACCGTACTCACCGCCCAGCGCCAGGCCTTGCAACAGGCGCAAGGTGATCAGGATGATCGGCGCCGCCACGCCAATGGTCGCGTAACCGGGCAGAAAACCGACGACGGCGGTGGAGACACCCATGATCACAATGGTGATGAGGAACGTGTGCTTGCGCCCGATCATGTCACCCAGGCGCCCGAACACGATGGCGCCGAAGGGACGCACCGCGAAACCCGCAGCGAACGCGAGCAGCGCGAAGATGAAGGACGTTGTCTCATTGACCCCGGCAAAGAAATGCTTGGCGATGATCGCGGCCAGGGAGCCGTAAAGGTAGAAGTCGTACCACTCGAACACGGTGCCCAGGGACGAGGCAAAAATGACCTTGCGCTCCTCCTTGGTTATACCGCGTTGGGGCGCGCTGCCCGTGGAGATGTTGTCGATTGCGGCCATGAGTCTTCTCCGTCGTTCTTGTTATAGGCCGGAGTACCTTGTTACCTCTTTGCCGCACCCAGGCCCTTGGGCTGATGTCGTCGGATTACGGATTGCACGAAGCATGCACACAGGTTGACCGCCTCGCATCGCTGCAAGGTTCTTGAAGCATAATCGGCTTCACGCAGATATCCACTCGACGTCACTTCTCACCCCACGGAGTCACGCCTGACGCCTCGGTACGCAACCATTCGTTTAATCAATAATCACCATCAAGGAATGCAAGTTCTGTTTTTTTGTCATGAGAGGAGGATAGCGTCATACCAAAGTCGCCTCTGAAGGAACCTGCGCGATGAGAATCTCTACCTTGCTGGCCCTTGTCGCCGTATTGACCGGCAGTGTTGCCGCCACCGTGCCGGCCTACGCGGCCGACCCGTCCTGCCATTTCCTGCCGATGGGCGACAGCCCCGCCAGCTTGCAGCACACTCAATCGGTGGGCGTGCTCTACAGCGAAAACACCCTCAACACGATCGAATACCTTGAGCAGTACCATTCGGTCGCGCTGAATGGGGCGAAGAACCCGGCGCTGGATTCGCGCATCAGCAGCGCCTTCGTCAACAGCTCCGATCCGAAGCGGGCGATCAACTGGCTGATGGGGTCGCTGCAAAAACAATTTGCTTCGGTGACCGTCTACGACAATCTCGACGCCCTGGTACAAGCCCATCCCGATGTGGTGGTGATGCTCGACACCTACAACCGTCTGGTGTCCAAGCGCAACAACCAGGTCGAAGCGCGATTCCTCGCCAAGTTCTACGACTCGAACCTGCAATACATCGGCAAGGCTGAAGGCTCACGTGAGCAGCAGATGCCTTCGGTGTGGGTGCAAGGCAAAGCCGCCCCGGAGATTGCCGCGCAGATTGACCAGCAGAATGTGGTGCAGGTAAATGCGTTGAAGCAGTTTGATGCGTCGTTGAAGGCGTTGGTGACGTCTGGTAATGGGGCGCAAGTCGCCAGTTACTGATGCACATTCAACGTGATCAATAGCTTATTTGTGAATTCAACACATTGAGGTGTGACCGCTTCTGTACCTGTGGCGAGGGAGCTTGCTCCCGCTCGGCTGCGCAGCCGTCGTAAATCCAGTACACGCGGTTTATCTGAATGATCCGGGTTGCGGATTTTGGGGCCGCTTCGCACCCCAGCGGGAGCAAGCTCCCTTGCCACAGGATATTGGTGAGTTCGACGCATCGAGGTCTCAACGCTCCTTTTTTGAGGAAGGGCGGTCAGGTGATTTTCAGGTTTATTCAAGTGCCGCGCATATCAGGTGGCGCACGACCTCTGCCTCCACAGCCCCTTCGTTGCCGCTTTCATCAAAAACCGCGCAACTCGCCGTGCTGTTTCCATCAATGCAGCGGTAAACCGCAATGATGCTGCCCGGTCCGACTCCCGTGTGACCACTCAAGGTCAGGCCACTTTCCACCATGCCCTGCATCAGACCGAGGCCGTATCCCGGAGCAACCCAGGGACGCCCAGCGATCGGTCCGCCCAGCGTGCGTACCGTTTGCATCTCCCGCAGCAGTGATTGCGGCAACAGATGCCCGTCCAATAGACGATCCAGACACAGGGCCGCTTCAACAAGCGGGCCGACCAGCAAACCGTGATAAACCCAGCCCGGGTCGTAAGTCGAAGCCGCTCCCATGATTACGTACGCCAGATCGGCGCGGGTCGTGGCGAGGCGGATGCGCGATAAACCGAGCGGGGCAAACACGCGTTGCGTCAGCGCTTCTTCAAGTCTCAGCCCGGTGACGCGCGCAATGAGCCTGGCGATGAACAAGTAGCCGACGTTCGAGTATCGCCAGCCGTCTCCGGGTGCATAACGTAACCTGGTCGCATCAAGACGCTGCAGCATTTCGGCGGCTGACCACGGTGTCTCATGGCGCGCGACGGCGGTGTGGTAATCGGCGAGTTCACTGTAATCCGCCAATCCGGCTTCATGCCGCAGCAGTTGACGCAACGTGAACGGGCCTTCAGGCACGCCCTCATCCAGACCGATCAATCCATCACGCACCAGCGACAACGCTGCGGCGGCGAGAACTGTCTTGGTGAAACTCCACCAGGGCACGGTTACGTCGGGCTGCTCAGGCGTGAGGAGTGAACCGTTTGAGACAAGGGCGAAGGGCATGGGCTGACTGCTCTGGGGGAGACGCCGGGGAGTTTGCCAGAAAACAAAACCGCGATTGTGTTTACGCAACGGTTTGGCTAATCTCGCACAAACACGCAAATTCAGGCATAAACATGCAAGATCAGCATTCGGCCACCGAGCTTCCTTCCGTGCGCCGGCAAAAAATCCTCCTGATCCTCGAGCGCGACGGCAAGGTCATGGCCTCTGAATTGAGCCAGCATTTCGCCGTTTCGGAAGACACCATTCGTCGCGACCTGTCGGAGCTGCACAGCGCCGGTCTGGTGCAACGCGTGCACGGTGGCGCGCTGCCTCGGCCCAAGGATACGGGCAAGGATTTCCTCACTCGGGTAGGTGAAACCGACGAGGTGAAAGTGCACCTCGCACAACTCGCCGCGCGACACGTCCGGGATGGTCAGATCGTGATGTTCGATTCGGGGAGTACCACGCTGCAGATCGCCCGGTCCTTGCCTTCGACTATTTCCATCACGGCCATCACCACATCGCCGTTAACCGCGATTACCCTCGCGGAATACCCAGGCATCAAGGTGATTCTGGCGGGTGGGCAACTTAACCTGGCGACGATGTCGGTCAGCGGTCACGAGACCGTGCGCTTGTTGCAAGGCATCAAGGCTGACGTGCTGTTTACCGGGGTTTGTGCGATTCATCCGGAGGTCGGCATCAGCTCGCTGCATTTTGATGAGGTGCCAGTGAAGCAGGCGCTGTTTGACAGTGCCTCTCAAGTGATCGCCGTTACAACGGCGGACAAATTGGGTGCGGTGGAACCGTACATCGTCGTGCCGTGCTCACGATTGCACACCCTGATTACCGAGCGTCACGTGGCGTCAGGCGACATCGACGACTATCGCAAGCTGGGAATCGAAGTGGTGCAAGCGCACGCCTGAGCGATCAGCCATGCCCCAGGGCAATCGCAAACGACACCACGATCAAGCACGCAAACGCAAAATTGATGTTCATGAAGCTTTCGCCCGAATAATCAGAAGTGGCGCCATCCTGAACTCGCCGCTGAAAAATAAGAAATTCGGCTTCATGATTTAAAAGATCGAAGCAATTGATAACGGTGTAGCCCACACCGGCAAACAGCAGCCTAAACCAGGTATTTGTTGAACCAGGCCACGGTCCTGTCCCACGCGAGCTTCGCGGCGGCTTCATCGTAGCGAGGCGTGGAATCGTTATGAAAACCGTGATTGCAGCCTGCGTAAATGAATGCCTCGTAAGTTTTACCCGACGCTTTCAACGCTTTCTCATACGCCGGCCATCCTTCATTGATGCCCTTGTCCAGTTCGCCGTAATGCAACAGCAGCGGCGCCTTGATTTTCGGCACATCCTCAGCCTTTGGCTGACGGCCATAAAAGGGCACGGCCGCCGCCAGTTCCGGGTAGGCCACCGCCGCCGCATTGGAGACGCCGCCGCCATAGCAGAACCCGGTGATGCCGACCTTCCCCGTGGTCTTGTCATTTTTCATCAACCAGTCAATGGCGGCGAAAAAGTCATTCATCAGCTTTTCCGGATCGACAGTCGCTTGTAACTCCTTGCCTTTTTCATCGTTGCCCGGATAGCCGCCCACCGAACTCAGGCCATCGGGTGCGAGGGCAATAAACCCCGCTTTGGCAACGCGCCGGGCGACGTCCTCGATGTAAGGGTTGAGCCCACGGTTTTCATGCACGACCAACACCGCCGGCACCTTGCCGGTGGCTTTGGCCGGGCGCACCAGATAGCCGCGGACATTGCCGTGGCCCTTGGGTGATGGATAGGAAATGTACTCGGGGAGGATGTCCGGGTCGGTGAATTCAACTTGCTCGGCGAGCGCGTAGTTCGGGCTCAGGGAGGCGAGGAGGGCGCTGGCTGTCAAACCGCCCAGGGTGAACAGCGCTGCTCGATCAAGAAACTCGCGCCGGTTGATCTTGCCGTGGGCGTAGTAGTCGTAGAGCTCCAGCAGTTCCGGGGCGAAGTCTTTGGCGGTGAGACGTTCCATGGGGGCACTTCCCGTTGGTTCAGGATCTGAATCAGTAAAGCAGCGTTTGGCGCACTGACTCAGTTTTCGAAACAGGACGCGAGGAAACTCATCACCGCCTGCACCGACGGGGTGTGCCGGATGTCGCTGTGGACCACCAGCCACACTTCACGCGCCAGCCCCGCGCCCACGGTCTCCATCGCTTGCAATCCGTAGTGCTCGCCAAGGAAGTACGGCAGTGCCGCAACGCCGGCGCCTGCCTGGGCAATGGTCGCCTGGATGTTCAGATCATTGCTGCGCAGCAGGATCGGCCGATCCCCCGCTTGTTGCTTGAGCCAGATCTGTTGCGGGGTTTGCTCCATGGTCTGGTCGTAAGCGATGAACGCCAGATCTTCCGGGGCGGTCTTGGACAAGTAATCTGCCGAGCCGTACAGGTGAAACTGCACCGTCGCCACCTTGCGCGCCACCAGGTCCGGCTCCTTGGGGCGGCTCAGGCGCACGGCAATATCGGCTTCGCGCCGCGACAACGAAGCGCTGTCCAGACTGCCGATCAACTGCACAGACAGTTGCGGATGCAGGGTGCGCAACGCCTTGATTCGCGGCGCTATCAACGCGCAGGCCAGGGCGGGCGGGGCACTGACGGTGACTTCGCCGGTAAAGCTTTCCTGCCCGGCGAGCGCCGAGCGTTGCACCGCGAAGGACTCGCTTTCCATGCGCCGCCCGAGCTGGGCAATTCGCTCGCCGTCCTCGGTGATGACATAGGAACGAGGGCGCCGGTCCACCAGCTTGAGGTTCAGCGAACTCTCCAGCGCGCTGATGCGTCGCGCCACGGTGGCGTGGTCGACCTTGAGCTTGCGCGCCGCCGCCGACAACGACTGCTCGTGGGCGAAGACGATGAAGTAGCGAAGATCCTCCCAATCGAACATGGGCGTTTTCTCACATGAAGGGTGAATAAATGGGGAATTTTGCCCCATCGCCAAGCCTGCAAGAATTCTTCAACACCTGACAAGCAGGTCTGAAGCGCGCCGTGTGCGGCGTGTTCATCGCACGACTTGACGAGGAAACAGCCATGTCCAAATCAACGCCTCTCGCGTATGCCGGCATCGTCGGCGCCACGTTTTTCTGGGGCACCAACTTCAATGCCGGTGCCTATATCATCAAGAGCATGGCACCGATCAGCGCGTCCATTGAGCGCTTTGCCATTTCTACCCTGTTGCTGTTGCTGGTTTTCGGCCTGGCGGGCAAGTTGCGCCTCACCACGCTGAAAAACAATCTTGCCGCGTTTATCGGTCTGGGCCTGCTGGGCTTTACCGCGTTCAACCTCGCGACCTTCTTCGGCCTGCAAACCACCACGCCCATCAACGGCGCGCTGATCCTGGCGACCACGCCGCTGTGGACCATGATCTTCGCGGTGCTGCTGGAAGGCGAACGCATTGATCGCGGCCGCGCCATCGGGCTGGTGCTGGGATTGCTGGGCGTGGGACTGGTGATCACGCGCGGGGATATCCAGGTGCTGCTCGGGCTGAAAGTGGCGACCGGCGACGCGATCATTCTGGCCGGCAGCATCGCCTGGGCAGCCAACATGGTCGGCACCCGACGCTTCGTCAAAGACTCGACACCGCTGGAAACCACCACGTTTTCGATGCTGTTCGGTGTCATTGGCCTGATCGTGTTGGGCTTCATCTATGAAAGCCCGATGGCCTCGATCAGTACGGCTTCGTTGTCTGTGCATGGAGCGGTTTTCTACTTGGCGGTCTGTGGTTCGTTGATTGCCTACTTGCTGTGGTTCAAAGGCATTCATGCGATCGGTGCGGCGCGCACGTCGATCTTCTTCAACCTGGCGCCTGTGTTCACCATGCTGGTGTCCTCGATACTCGGTGTGCTGCCCAATGTGTGGCAGTTGCTGGGGGCGGGCGGCGTGATTCTTGGGGTGGTGTTTGCTTCGGGGTTGGTGTTCGGTGCGGGGCAATCTTCGGCGGTGAAGGTTCGCGGTGGGCTTACAGATAAGGCCGCTTGATGCCTTAGCTGTGGTCGTTAACCAATTCCTCTGGTAACACAACTTCTGTGGCCGCTGACGAAGCCTGCGTTCGGCTGCTCAAGTGCTGGATAAAATTGATCTGCCCAATTAGGTGCGGTCAGTCGTGGCATTGCCCAGCGCTTGATCTTATTTAACCCATCGTAAAAAAAGACCCGCTGATGCGATGCACCAGCGGGTCAATTGGCTTGCCGTTCAATGCGGCTTTTGTTTTACAGCCCCTCATTCAGTTCTGCTCTTCGCAGGCTTGGGCCATTTTGAAGTAGGTGAAAGCCTCGACATTCCCGGAGTCGTCCAGATAAGTAAGTTTGGCGTTGACCACTTCGCAATCGGCGGAACGAGGCTCTTCAAGGGAAATGACCTTGGCCACGTGTATCGGCATGCCGTAGTGATAAGGCTTGGCGGGTACGTCGGGCGTGTCCGCCTGGGCGTAACCGGTGAACGCGGCAATGGTTAGCGTGGTTGTAGCCAGTAATGTTCGAATGTTCATGATGTGCTTCCTGTCATGATGATGAGTGAGCAACGTCTGCCGTCTGGCAGGCTCGGGTCATTCTGGAGATATAGCGCTCTATGCGAAATTCCCCATAGGCTCACCTGACATGTGAATAAATACGCATGTGGTTTTATGTCGTTAGTTGCAGCGCCGCCCAATAAAGATGACGTCGGATATCCATCACCACTTCAGGTGGTCGCGCACCGTGTGGGGGCGTGAGGATCTGTAGAAGCAAGATGAATAAAGTCGTCGATGTCATTTTCAATTCAATCAGGGTGCTCCCTCCGAGCGCGTTGCGTGGACGCAAACAAAGGGAGCGGGGTGAAACTCTGCAGTTGGCAACTTGAAGCGTTGAAGTTCAGAGCCCGATCAAATCGCGATGAACTTCCAGCGAATTACGCTCAACCCAGTTATGCGCCAGCAGCCCGTCCGGTCGAACTTCCCAGACCGCAGTGCCGAGCATTTCAAAGGGGCTGTTACACGTGCGGCCACCAATAAAGCCCTGGTTCTTTCCGGCCAGTTTCCAGCGGGAAGCGACGCGAGTGCCTTCGGCGTTCTGAAACGTCTCGATACTGCTGAATTCGAAGTCTTCGATCTTCGACAGAAAGACACCGATCCATTGAATAAAGGCATCGCGGCCGACGATATCCATCCCGCCAGACGTGATCACAAAGTCTTCGGCTACAAAGCGCGCTGCGGCTTGCGGGTCCTTGGCTTGCCAGACTTCGCGCCAGAAACTTTCAACAATATCTACTGCTTTATTGACTGCCATTTTCGAACGCCTCGTATTGGATTGAGTACGATGTTCGGCAATTGCTATCTAGAACACAAACGCATAAATTTAATGGCATCCAGTAGAAAGGCGAATCCATCATGCAAGCCAGCGACCTTGAGATCGACCTGCTTCGGGCGTTTATCGCCGTGGCGGAGACCGGCAGTTTCACTGCTGCTGCCGAGGTGATCGCGCGGTCGCAATCGGCAGTGAGCCAGAAGATCATCCGGCTGGAGGAGGTGCTTGGTTTTCGTGTCTTCGAACGCACCAGCCGCGCCCTGACCCTGACCCCGGACGGCGAGCGACTGCTGGCAGGCGCACGCCGAATGATGGTGCATTTCGACACCTTCATGCGGGACATCAAGGCGCCGGCGACCGTCACCCTGCTGCGCCTGGGGATCTCGGAAAACCTCGTGCCGACCCAGCTGCCCAAGCTGCTGTCGCGCTTCACCCAGTTGTATCCCGACATTCAACTCGAACTCACCACAGGCTTGAGCGACGACCTGCTCACCGACTACGAAGCCGGGCTACTGGACGTGGTTATTTCCAAGCGAAAATTCAGCTCCGGGACCACGCGAGGCCGAGTCATCTGGCGTGAGCCGCTGGTGTGGATTGCCGCGAAGGATTACCAAATCGAATCGTCGAAACCGGTGCGGTTGGTGATGATGCGGCCGCCCTGTGCGTACCGCGCCATCATGATCGAAGCCCTGGCCACGGTCGGGCGGGAATGGGCATCCGCGTGCCTGGCCAGCAATTTGATGGGGGTGCAGGCGGCGGTTGCGGGGGGGTTGGGGATTACGGCGTTGGGAACGTCATTTTTGCAGGAAGGGATGCGCATACTGGAACCGTCGCAGAAGTTGCCGACTTTACCCAGCACCGAGGTGGCGGTGATTGGTGATGATGTTCGGACTCAGCATCTGGTGCAGCCGTTGGTGTCGTTGCTGACCGAGGGGTTGATGTCGGGCGGCCGTCTGACTTGATCCGCGCGTTTTCAAGCCCTGACCCGGGCGACTCGCCCGGGTCTGGGACCTTTTGACGTCTAGTGTCCGCCCACCACCATACTGCTGAACGGCGCCACATAAGCCTGCAACGTCACCAACCCACCGACCAAGATCGCCAGCACAATCGAGTGGAAGAACACATATCGCAGAATCTCCCCTTCATGCCCGTACCAGCGAGTCGCCGTGGACGCGACCACGATCGACTGGGCGTCGACCATTTTGCCCATGACCCCACCGGAACTGTTGGCTGCGGCCATCAGCACCGGGCTGATGCCCAGTTGCTCGGCGGTCACTCGTTGCAAGCCGCCGAACAGCACGTTGGAGGCGGTGTCGGAGCCGGTCAACGCCACGCCGAGCCAGCCCAGGAGGGTGCCGAACATGGGGTAGAAGATGCCGGTCGCGGCGAAGGCCAGGCCCATGGTGGCGTCGAGGCCCGAGTAGCGCGTGAGGAAACCGAGCGCAAGCATGGCCACGATGGTGATGAGTGAGTAACGCACCACCCACAGCGTTCGCAGGTATTGGCGGGCCAGTTGCGGGATGGAATAGCCCATCAGCAGGCCGCCGACGATGGCCGCCAGGAGGATGCCGCTGCCGGTGCTGGTGAACCAGGTGAATTTGTAGACCGCTTCCTCGGTTTTTGCCGCGGGCACCACGGGCGGCACCTTTTCGATTTGCTGATGAATGGTGGTGAAGGTCACGATCGGGGCGAAGATCGGGTTGGCTTCGCGCACCGGTTTGCCCTGAGGGTCGAGCTTGGCCGAATTGGTGGCCGGATCGATTGCCGGACGGGTGTCGAACATGTTCTTGAAGCCCTGGGTGCCCCAGGCGAACACAAACACGGTGAGGATGATCCACGGCATCCAGGCGCGCATCACCGCCGGTTTGGCATCGCTGGCGAAGGTCCCGCTGGCCTCGGGTTTTTGCTGATGCTCCTCGTCGATCTTCGAGTTGTCGACATGCCCTGTCAGGGCTGCCGAGGTGTGGATCGTGGCCGGTTTCCAGACCTTGAGGAAACCGGTCAGGCAGGCCATGGAGATCAGCGCGGCGATCACGTCCACCAGCATCGGCCCGTGGTAGTTGGACACCAGAAACTGCGGCACGGCGAAACTGACCCCGGCTACCAGAATGGCCGGCCAGATTTCCAGCATTTTGCGCCAGCCGGCAAAGGCCCAGATCAACCAGAACGGCACGAGCACCGAGAAGAACGGCAACTGCCGGCCGACCATCATCGACAGCTCCATTTCATCCAGGCCGGTGACCTTGGCCAAGGTGATGATGGGCGTGCCCAGTGCACCAAACGCCACGGGCGCGGTGTTGGCGATCAGCGCCAGGCCTGAGGCGGCCAGCGGCGAGAAGCCCAAGCCGATCAGAATCGCCCCGGTCACCGCCACCGGCGTGCCGAACCCGGCAGCCCCTTCAAAGAAGGCGCCGAAGCAGAAGGCGATCAGCAGCAGTTGCAGGCGTCGATCGTCGGTGATGCGCGCAAGGGAATCCTGCAGCACTTTGAACGAACCGTTTTCGGTGGTCAGCCGGTGCAGGAAGATGATGTTGAGGACAATCCAGCCAATCGGCAGCAGGCCGTTGGCGGCGCCGTAGAGTGCCGCCGAGCCGGCCATGTCCGCGGGCATGCCGAAGGCAAAAATGGCAATCAACAGCGCCGAGCCAAGGGCCAGCAAGGCTGCCAGATGCGCCTTGATATGGAAAAACGCCAGGGATGCCAGCATCACCACCACCGGCACCGCCGCCATGATGGTTGAAAGCACCGGGTTACCAAAGGGATCGTAGATTTGCTGCCAGACCATGTTCCACCTCTGCTTTTTATTGTTGGTAGTGCAGGCCCCGGACGGGGTTGGTGGCATGGAGTATAGGTGGCATTACGCCGCTGTCCTGTGAGGTTTGTCGGCGTTAATACCTTGTATCAGTGGCCAGTCCTGACCCGGCCGATCTTCTACTACGCTCAGAAAGAATGACGGCGCGAGCCCCGAATCAGGGCTTTCGCGTCCAATGCTCTGGCCCGATCCATTCACCACGAGAGGGAGACAGCGATGACTGAACGCCATGAGGAACACAAGGAAACGCTATCCAACGGATGCAGGATCGACGTGAAAGCCGAGATATTGAGGGACGGCTCCCTGAAGATGTTCATCGGTGTTTACCGGCCGGATGGCTCGGTCATAAAAGAGGACAATGACCCGCGTCCGCATCTGTTGGACATGGAGGACGCTTTGGCCTGGGCAGTTGAAAAAGCCAAAGACATCGGTAACCGCCAGCACACGTTGTAAGAGCGGTGAACCACCGCTCTGACCATCGCCTTTATTGCGTACCAAACATGGCTGTCCAGTAAATCCCGGCGTCACTCTTTGGATCAACCGCATAGGCCGCGCCCAGTTCGCGGAACTGTGGGTTCATCAGATTGGCGCAATGCCCGGGGCTGGCCAGCCAGCCATCGACGACCTTGCGCGGGGTGTCTTGCCCGGCAGCGATGTTCTCGCCGATTTCCTGATAGGTGTATCCCGCCAGTTCAGCGCGATCCCCCGGTGTGCGACCGTCCTGGTCCTTGTGGTCGAAGAAATTGTTATTCGCCATGGCCCGGGTATGCGCTTCGGCCGCGGCCGCCAACGTCGCATTCCAGGCCAGCGGCGTGGTCGCGGCAAACGGTTGGCCGCCGCATTGGCGCGGTTGGGCGCGGGCGGTATTGAGCAAGCCCAGCAACTTCTGGCCCTCAGCCGCGGCGTCACCCATGCGCGCGGTCAATTGCGGTCGCGCGAGCACAATGCGCCAGTCGCGACCCTGGTGGCTGACACCGACGTCGATGAATTGCGGGTTCAGCACGACCTGGCAGAAGCTCTCCTTGATCGCCGTCATGGCGGACTGTGCATCACGCGGTCCGGACAACATAATCGCTTGCACGTTGGTCATCGGGTACGACGCTTGAGCCATGGCCTGCTGCAAGTCGACAGCTCCGCTGGGTGACAGGTTCAGGCGCGAATCGCTCGTCAGCGGCGGCAACACCGATGACGCCTGACCGGCGCAACGCTGTACCTGGCTGCGGTAAACGTTGATCGACTCGACCAATTGCGTTTCTTCGCTGGCCACAGCAGTGGCGGCGAACACCAACCCCAGTGGCAACACGGCAAAACGCAGAGCGGATGACAGGACGCGCATGGAAATCTCCCTTGAATTGACTGCGCCCATCATGCGCGATTCCACCCCATGCCGCGCAATGCCTTTTTGCGCTTTGTTGTCCGGCGGTTGACATGATTTGGCTACTACACTGAAGCCAAGTCGCCAAACGGGCGCTTCCCTCGACGCCAAACAGAGTGTCTCCATCATGTCCTTCAAATGGTCCGTTGCGTTTCTCGTGGTTACCCTTGTCGCAGGCCAGGTTATTGCCGACGACCAGCAGCAAAAAAAAGAAGTGGCTGAAGACAAGGCTCAGGTGCTTGAGCAAAAAGCCGCGGACAAGAGCGCCGATGTACCGGTGCCTAAATCCGAGGCGATCACCCAATCCGAAGTCCAGGCCGTCGATCCCGCCGGCAAGTCTCCGCTGGACGATGCAATAACCTGCATGGCCCGCTCCATCTACTGGGAGGCCAAAGGCAAGGACACCGACGACATGGCCGCCGTCGCCAACGTGGTCATGAACCGCCTCGGCCACGCTGGTTTCCCCGACACCGTGTGCGCGGTGGTCAAGCAAGGTTCAGAGACCAAGAGCTGCCAGTTTTCGTGGTGGTGTGACGGGCGCCCGGACACCGTCCAGGAAGAGACGCAATATGCCCTGGCCAAGGAAATCGCGCGCAAGGCGCTGAACAAGCAGCTCCCGGATCGCACCGGTGGCGCGATGTATTTTCATGACCGCACGGTGAAACCGGACTGGGCCAAGGAGTACATCAAAACCGCTGAAATCGGGATGTTCCGGTTTTATAAACCGCATGATGGTTCGGCGAAGTAGGTCCAGGCCATATCCTTATTTGACCAACGACTGGTTCCATTTCGACGGAGGCAGGGTTCTACTACGATGGCTTGAAACACGTCATGCCACGTAATCGGACAGCCGCCATGCACAACATCGGACTCATCGTTTACCCCCGGTTTCCAGGTGCTGGGCCTGGCCATGTGCGCTACCTTCGAGTTGGCCAATATGGCGGCCGACGAGCCGGTGTACAGCATTGCGCTGCTGTCGGAGCAGGGCGGCTCTGTAATGACGTCGGCCGGTTTTGGCGTGGAAACCCGCGCGTTTGACGAGCGTTCCTTCGATACGCTGCTGGTGATGGGGGACAACCTGATCCGGCCGACATCACCGGGCATGGTTAAGTTTTTGCGCAACGCCAGCCTGACCACCCGACGCCTGGGCTCGATCTGCACCGGCGCGATTGTGCTGGCGGAGGCGGGTTTACTGGATGGTCGGCGGGCCACGACTCACTGGTGTCATGCGTCGGCCTTGCAGCGGGCGTACCCGAAAGTGAAGGTCGAAGAAGACCGCATCTTCATCAATGACGGCAATATCTGGACCGCAGCGGGCATGAGCGCTTGCGTGGACCTCGCACTGGCGCTGGTGGAAAAGGATCTGGGCGCCCAGGTCGCACGTGTGGTGGCCCGGCAATTGGTGGTTTATCACCGTCGTGCGGGAGGGCAGTCGCAGTTTTCGGTGATGCTCGAACTCGAGCCCAAGACCGATCGCATCCAGGCCGCGTTGACCTATGCCAAACACAACCTCAAATCAACGCTGTCGGTCGAAGAGCTGGCCAGCGCAGCCAATCTCAGCCCACGGCAGTTCAGCCGGGTTTTCCATGCCGAAACCGGTCAATCCCCGGCCAAAGCCATCGAAAACCTGCGGGTGGAAGCCGCCCGGCTGATGATGGAAACCGGTCGGCACTCCATCGATGTGGTGGCCAGCGACACCGGTTTTGGTGATCGCGAGCGTATGCGTCGGGCGTTTATCCGGGCGTTCGGGCAGCCGCCGCAAGTGATCCAGCGCGCCAATCGGATCATGTCCTGAAAGGTGGTGTATTCGACATTTAAGACAAAATATGACTGCCGTAATCTAGATCTCGTTGAAGCCGTTTCCCTCAGTGAGATCACCACCATGACCCTCGTCAAAGCTGCCGCCGTACAAATCAGCCCAGTGCTCTACAGCCGTGAAGGCACCGTCAATAAAGTCGTGCAGAAGATTCTTGAACTCGGTGACCAAGGCGTTCAGTTCGCCGTGTTCCCGGAAACCATCGTGCCGTACTATCCGTACTTTTCTTTCGTGCAGGCGCCGTTCGAAATGGGCGCCGAGCACCTCAAGCTGCTGGATCAGGCCGTTACGGTCCCTTCGGACGCCACCGATGCCATCGGCGCCGCTGCCAAACAGGCCGGCATGGTCGTGTCCATCGGCGTCAACGAACGTGACGGCGGCACGCTGTACAACGCGCAGTTGCTGTTCGATGCCGATGGCACGCTGATCCAGCACCGGCGCAAGATTTCCCCGACTTATCACGAGCGGATGATCTGGGGCATGGGCGATGGCTCCGGGCTGCGCGCTGTCGACAGCGTGGTAGGGCGCATCGGCCAACTGGCGTGCTGGGAACATTACAACCCGCTTGCCCGTTACGCCTTGATGGCCGATGGCGAACAGATTCATGCCTCGATGTACCCGGGGTCGTTTGCCGGTCCGCTGTTTGCCTCGCAAATGGAAGTCAACATTCGCCAGCATGCCCTCGAATCGGCGTGCTTTGTGGTGAACTCCACAGCTTGGCTCAACCCTGAGCAACAGGCACAAATCATGGCCGACACCGGTTGCCCTATCGGCCCGATTTCCGGTGGTTGCTTCACGGCAATCATCAGCCCGGATGGTGTGGTGCTTGGCTCGCTGCAGGAAGGCGAGGGAGAAGTGATCGTCGACCTCGACATGGGCCTTATCGACAAGCGCAAACGCATGATGGATTCGCGCGGCCACTATAGCCGCCCGGAGTTACTCAGCCTGCTGATCGACCGCACGCCGACGACCCCTATGCATGAGCGCGGTGCTCATCCGCAGGTGCCAGTGATCGATGCTGTGGAAGAGATCAACCGCTGATTGGCTTGAGACCGCTCCGCCCCCTTCGCGTACAGATCATGCGCCATATCAAAATGGGCGCATGAACTGTAGGAGCAAGGCTTGCCCGCGAAGAGGCCATCACAGTGGCAGACAAAAAAGGGACTTCCACGAAGCAATGGAAGTCCCTTTTTTTCACATTTTGTCTTTACAACTCCTGCCCCAGAAAGATCAACGTATTGCCATGGGCCTCAGCCGCTGCACGCTGGTTGTAACTGTCGCGATGCGAGCAGTTGAAGCCATGCTCGGCCTCCGGGTACACGACGATTTCCACGTTGTCGTTGTTGTCGAAACGCTCGGCGATTTTCTCCACCGCTTCCAGGGGAATGTGGCTGTCCTGTTCACCGAAGTGCATCAGCAACGGCACCTCGATTTCATCGGCGCGGTCCAGGTGGTTCTGGATGCCGCCACCGTAGTAGGCGATGGCCACATCCACCAGGCCGTTAGTGGCGGTGAGGTAGGACAGCAAGCCGCCGAAGCAATAACCGATGGAAGCGATGCCGCCGTCCAGGCCCGGTTGCGCATCGAGCGCTTCGATGGCCAGTTTGATGTCGTCCTGCGCCTTATCGATGTCGGTAACGTTCATCAGCTCGACGGCGCGTTTCCAGCCCGCTTCGTCGTAACCCAGTTCGATACGGTGGCCGTTGCGCCAGAACAGGTCCGGCGCAATCACCAGGTAACCATCGGCGGCGTATTGCTCCGCGACCGAGCGGATGTGTTCATTCACGCCGAAGATCTCCTGGATCAGCACGATCCCCGGACCTTTGCGAGTATGCGGAATCGCCAGGTAAGCGCCGAAGGTGCCTTCGTCGCTGTCGATCTCGATCCATTGGGTGGTTACGCTCATGGTGGCTCCTGTCTACGCAAGTGAGTGAGGTTGAGGCTTATTTCGGCTGCGTGGCCTTGTAGCTTGGCAGAGACTGCATACGTTTCCACCATCCGTCGAAACCGTCCACCGAAAACACCTGTGGCGCATCCGGCGTCATCGCGATGTAGGCGCAGCCCGGTGCCAGGTAAAAGTCACCGATACTGGGTTCAAGACCGGCGATATACGGATCGGTGCCTTTTATTTTCATCAGCTCGCGCAACACCCGTTTCGAATGTTCGATCCCTTTGCGGCGCGCCTCTTCATTCTGACCGCCAATGAAGTCAGGAAAAAGATGGTAGCCGAACACTTGCACCAGGTTGCCATAGCCATAGGCATCGTAGATGCCCTGGGCCATGTGAGTGCGAGCGCGGTCGTGGGCGTTATCCGGTGTGATGGACGGCCCGGGCAGGACTTCGTCCAGGTAGGCGATGATCGCGCCGGTTTCGATGACCCGAAAGCCGTCATGGTCGATGACGGGCACTTTGCCGAAAGGGTGCCGCACCAAATGTTCCGGCAGATGCGGCTCGCCTTTGATCACATTGACCTGCACCTGGTCGAAGTCCGCGTCTTTTTCCGCAAGCAGCATTTTCACTGTGCGCACATAGGTACTGCCGTCAAAACCGTAGAGAGTGAGGCTCATGGCGATTGCTCCGTTTTCAAGGGAGTGGAGGACGCGCCCGAGACTCTGGTCGGTCAACGGTTATGGCGACGCCAGAAGAATCGAGCCAACAGTGCATCCAGGCTGAGCTTGCCGGCACCCGAGAGCAACAACGGCATCATGGCGGCGAGGTAGATCAGCGGCAGCTTGAAGTTGCCGTGACCCTTGTTGCTGATGGCGTAACCCTGGGCAAGCTCACTCAATGTAGACCAATCGGTCGGCCAGTGAACGGCAGCGGTCGCGACAATCGTGACGACGATCAGAATGATGGCCGACACCCGCGTCCCGAAGCCGACCAGGATGGCCAGGGCGCAAATCAGCTCCGCCCACATCGACAGTTCCCAGTTCAGCGTGGCCGGCACGTGGTTAAACGGAAACGGGAAGGCGTCCTGGATGTCGGCGAACCAGTTCTCGCCGTTCCATTTTTCCAGGCCCGACTCGAAGAATTCCCAGGCAATGAACAGCCGCAGCGTCAAAGGCGCGAGCCAGCTGCCGGCACGATCAAGGTTTAGGTGCAGGCCTTTCACGGCCGATGAAAGTGAGGTGGTCATGAGCGTGATCTCCGTTCAGTCAGGAAGGCGGGGCAGCGGTTGCCCCGCGTAATCGGGTTACTCGCTGGCGCCGCACTTACCCTCGCCGCACTTGCCTTCGCCACATTTGCCTTCAGCCGGTTTTTCCGCGGTGTCGGCCTGGGCTTGGCTGTAGCCGTGGGCCAGTTGTTTCATGCTGAACGCTTCGGATTCGGAAGCCGAAGCCGCATTGGACAGGGCCAGGCCACCGGCGATGATCAGGCCGAGGGTCAGGGAAGAAGTCGAGAGCTTGAACATGGTGATACTCCGTAGCGTTGAGTGAGTTGAGCGCTTTGATCGGCTTGGCCAATCGACACGCACAGTTCATCAAGCGGGTGTATCTGCGATGTGTCTTTGGTGCGGGGTTTTATGGATGGGGTGTGTCGCAAGGGCGTCTGTACACACTCCGATACACGGCCCCGACACCTTGAGCCTGTGCAACCCCCCTGTGGGAGCGAGCCTGCTCGCGATAGCGGTGTGTCAGACACCATCAATGTCGACTGACAGGCAGCTATCGCGAGCAGGCTTGCTCCTACAGGGGGATGGGTGAAGTTGAGATTGTGGTCGGGTCATCTGTGATCCGGCGCTCACCAACAGCGTCTAGCCTCCGTGTCCCCGCAATCCCACGGGGCGAGACTTCGGAACCCGGCATGCAAGCGCTGTTGAACGAGATCCTTGACGCCGTCCGGCCGCTGATCGGTCAGGGCAAGGTGGCTGACTACATTCCCGCCCTCGGCACGGTGCCGGCCAATCAGTTGGGCATTGCCGTGTATGGCAACGATGGCGAGCTGTATTGCGCGGGCGATGCCGATACACCGTTTTCGGTGCAGAGTATTTCCAAGGTGTTCAGCCTGGTGCAGGCCATCGATCACTCCGGCGAGGCGATCTGGGAACGCCTCGGTCACGAGCCTTCCGGGCAGCCGTTCAACTCGCTGGTGCAGCTGGAATTCGAGCGCGGCCGCCCGCGCAATCCCTTTATCAATGCCGGTGCACTGGTGATCTGCGACATCAACCAGTCACGCTTTGCCGCGCCAGCGTTGTCGATGCGCGACTTCGTCCGTCGCTTGTCCGGCAATCCGCAGGTGATGGTGGACGGCAAGGTCGCCGAATCCGAATACCAGCACCGCGCGCGCAATGCGGCCATGGCCTACCTGATGCAGTCGTTCGGCAATTTTCACAACGACGTCGAGGCCGTGTTGCGTAGCTATTTCAGCCATTGCGCGGTGCGCATGAATTGCGTGGACCTGGCCCGGGCGTTCTGCTTCCTGGCCAACGACGGGTTCTGCAAACACAGCGGCGAACAGATCCTTACCGCGCGCCAGACCCAGCAGGTCAACTCGATCATGGCCACCAGCGGGCTGTACGACGAAGCCGGCAACTTCGCCTACCGCGTCGGCTTGCCGGGCAAAAGCGGTGTGGGCGGGGGAATCGTCGCGGTGGTGCCGGGGCAGTTCACGGTGTGCGTCTGGTCACCGGAACTGAATGCCGCCGGCAACTCGCTGGCCGGCATGGCGGCGCTGGAATTGTTGAGCCAGCGGATTGGCTGGTCGGTGTTCTGAGGCATTCGGGCCTGAGCGATTAATGACGCTCCCTGGATTTTCCTATACATTTTCCAGCCGCCCACAGCATGGTGAAACCGCTTCATGTCTCTTGCGCTCGAACGTCTAGTCGCTGGCACGCCGATCCCTTTTGCCGGTAATCGTGTCACTGTCGTCAGCCCCGAACTGGCCGCGCGCTTTCAGCCCGGGGACCATTTACTGGTCGAGCAGGTCAGTGGCGAATTGTTGCTGATCCCGGTAGTTGACCAGCAAGCGGCCGCCGTCGCCATCGAGCGCGCCGAAGCGGCGTTCGGTGCGCTGTCCAGCGTCCCGGATCAGGCGATCAGTGCGTTCTTCGATCTGTTTGCCCAACGCCTGGAAACCCCCGAGTGCTGGGCCTTGATCGAGGCCGCCAACCTGGCCGACATCGAACGCGCCAAGGCCCGCGGGCGTTCCACCACGCGACTGCTCGCCGATGAACGCATGCGCCGCGACATGATCGCCGGCCTGCGGGCCTGGCGCGATGCGTCGGCGACACGAGGCAAGGTCATCAGTTGCGTCGAGCACGACGGCTGGAAGGTCGAGCAAGTGGTGTCGCCGCTGGGCATCGTCGCGTTTGTGTTCGAAGGCCGGCCGAATGTGTTCGCCGACGCCGCCGGTGTGTTGCGCACCGGCAACACCGCCGTGCTGCGCATTGGCAGCGATGCGTTGGGCACCGCTCAGGCCATCGTCACTCACGCATTGAACCCGGCACTCAGCGACGCCGGTTTGCCGAACGGCGCGGTGTCGTTGGTGGAAAGCGTCAATCACGCCGCCGGTTGGGCGATGTTCGCCGACCGTCGTTTGTCGCTGGCCGTGGCCCGGGGTTCGGGGCGGGCGGTCAGCCAACTGGGCAGCATCGCCCAACAGGCCGGCACCGCTGTCAGTCTGCACGGCACTGGTGGCGCTTGGCTGATCGCTGACAAAGACGCCGATGCCCAGCGCTTTGCCGCCGTGGTACGCAATTCACTGGACCGCAAAGTCTGCAACACCTTGAACGTCTGCCTGATCCAGCGTGACCGCGCCGCTGAGCTGGTGCCGTTGTTTCTCGACGCCCTACAGCAGGCGGGCACCGCCCGGGGCCAGGGTTGCAAGCTGCATATCGTTGAAGGCAGCGAGTCGTGGTTGCCGACTGAATGGCAAACCGGCAGCGTTGAGGTGTATCGCGCCGAAGGCTACCAGACCGAGGCACTGGCCGAACCGTTGTCCGAGGAGCAGTTGGGCCGCGAGTGGGAATGGGAAGAGACGCCGGAAGTCAGCCTGAAGATCGTCGATGACCTGGACAGCGCCATCGCCTTGTTCAATCGCTACAGCCCGCAGTTCACCGTGTCGCTGATCAGCGAAGACGGGGCCGCGCATGAGCGTTTCTACAACGCGGTCAACGCGCCGTTTGTGGGCAACGGAATTACCCGCTGGGTCGACGGCCAATATGCGCTGAACAAGCCGGAACTGGGGCTTTCGAACTGGGAGAGCGGTCGCCTGTTTGCCCGCAGTGCGATTCTTTCGGGAGACGGGGTGTTCACCATTCGCAGTCGCATGACCCAGACCGATCTGTCGGTAAAACGCTGACATTCCTGGCACAGGCAACGATCGCACTATAATTAAGGTGTGTTTGCGTCTGTGTCTTGAGTGAGGGCTGCGTCATGAAACTTCATTCTTTTCGGCATTACTCCCACGATCTGGAAACGGTCGTGCACGACACATGGATCACCGGCCGGGTGAAGTCCGCCTTGGCTTTGGCCGAACCCAGCCTCGGCCTGCAGATCCATGTCAAAACCCTTGCGGGTACGGTGGCGTTGAGCGGTCGGGTCAACACCCATAAACAGTGTGAGCAGGCTGTTGCTCTGGCCCGTTCGGTGCCGGGCGTCGTCGAAATCGATGCCAGGGATTTGCTGACCCACGTGTTCACGCCAGGCAGTAATCCAGTTCCCCCCAACGCCGAAGAAACCGCCGAGCGTCGGCCATCATCGTCAGCAAAAGACGATCACTGATCAGGGCGACCTTGTGAGTGCAGCGCTCCCGTGAACCGGGAGCGCCTTGGTGTGGGCATTTCAGCTCAAACAACAATGGATTGCGTTTTTTGGGTGTTCTCTCGCGGGAAGCAAAGGCGGATGATTGGCCGTTCCCCAGAGAGGTGTACCCGATGAAACGTGTCCTCATGTTGTTGGCCAACGGTGTCGAGCCACTGGAAATGGCGGCGTTCACCGATGTGCTCGGTTGGGCCAATCTGCTTGGCGACCAACCCGTGGAATTGATCAACGCCGGCCTCCGACGGAATATCGTGACGACCTTCGGGTTATCGTTCAATCCGGCTCATTTATTGAGCGAGGTTGATCTCGACAGCTTCGACGCGTTGGCATTGCCCGGTGGTTTCGAACCCTCGGGCTTCTACGAAGAGGCCTTGAGTGAGCCGTTTCTGGCGGTCATCCGGCACTTTGTCGCGGCCGGTAAAACCGTCGCCAGTGTCTGCGTGTCGTCGGTGTGCCTGGGCGTTGCCGGGGTGCTGAAAGACAAAGATGCCACGACCTATCACCAGGTCGGTGGCAAGCGCAAAAACCAGCTGGTTGAAACCGGCGCCCGTTTCGTCGACTGGCCTGTGGTGGTGGATGGCCGCATCATCACGTCAAGCGGCCCCGGCACGGCAACGGAAGTCGCCTTCGTGCTGCTGGAACAACTGACCAGCGCTGCAAATGCGGCGGATATCCGGCAGAAAATGCGTTTTCCAACACCGTCTCGCCAGTGGTATGAAACGCCGCAAGTGCCTTGATCCGGCACGCCCTTCATTTGCCTCGTACATCCAGGGAACCGCTTTAGTCGAGCGCATTCGTCGCGCTCGACCTTCCAGGTTCTGCCACCCATCCCATCAAGCAGCTTCGACGGCTTTGCCATACACGGCGCACGTGGTCGGGTGTTCGGCCAGTGACACAAAGCGGCGACTGCCGGCCTCCAGGGCATCGATCGAACCGGTCTCGATGTCGTAGACCCAGCCATGCAGGTTCAACTGACCTTTTTCCTGGGCCAGGCGCACGCTCGGATGCGTCTGGATGTTGGCCAGTTGCGCGATGACGTTCTCCCGGACCATCGAACTCACCTTCGCCGCGTCATTGGCGTGAGGGCGGGATTCGTTGATGACCTTGGCGGATTCAGCGTGTTGCAACCAGCCACTGACGGCGGGCAGGTGATCCATGCATGTGCACTTGGCGATGGCGGTCATGGCGCCGCAATCCGAGTGGCCGCAGATCACAATGTCAGTCACGCCCAGCACTGCGACTGCATATTCGACCGTGGCCGAGACACCACCCGGGTGCGGGCTGTAGGAGGGCACGATATTGCCGGCGTTGCGGATCACAAACAGTTCCCCGGGTTCTTGCTGGGTCAGCAGTTCGGGGACCACGCGGCTGTCGGAACAGGTGATGAATAACGTGCCGGGATGCTGGGTGGTGGCCAGGTGTTTGAACAGGTCGGTGCGTTGCGGGAACGCTTCGTTCTGGAACTTCAAAAAACCTTCGATGAGCGCTTTCATGGTGACGTCCTCATAAGTGATGAACAGGGGCTACTCAGCTCGAGCAACCGGTGCCGAATTCGCTGAATTGCAGAATGTGAGTGGTGCCTTTGGAATCCTGGTACGTCATTTCCACCGGGACCACGCCGCAGACATCGGCGGTCGGGGTGATTGCCACGACGTGGGCGATGTCCAGGCTCATGCCGTATTGATAGGCAACGGCTGCGTCCTGGGCTTGAACCTGGGCCGATACGCCCGCGATCAACAAAAGAGCCAGCATCATTTTTTTCATGGGGCATCCTCCAGACGAGTGTGGTGGCTGACAAAGTGTTTGGGGTGTTGGGTCTGGCCCGCACCGGAGTGCGGACCGGTTCAACTTAGAAAGGACACAGGGGCAGGAACTTGCCGTCGAGGGTGATGACTGCGCGGTGGCCGCCTTCCGGGTCTTCGACTTTCTTCATGTCCAGCTTGAAGTTGATCGCGCTGATGATGCCGTCGCCGAATTGTTCGTGAACCAGGGCTTTCAACGTGGTGCCGTAGATCTGGATCATCTCGTGGAAACGGTAGATGGTCGGGTCGGTTGGAACGCCTGAGAGGCTGCCGCGCAGCGGAATGATTTGCAGGCGGGCCACGGCGTCGGCGTCCAGGTCCAGTTTTTCGCCAACCACTTTGGCGGCTTTTTCTGGCAGCGGGTGTTGGCCGAGCAGGGCGGCGGTGACGTAGGCCAGGCTCAGGCCGGTGCCCTCGGCCATGTCTGCGAAGGACAGGTTTTTGCGCGCTTTGGCGTCGAGGATTTTGGCGGTCAGCTCGAGACTGGTGTCGTTGTAAGCGTGGGACTGTTGCATGGTGTTTCTCCTATCGGGGTTGTGTTGCTTGGGTGTGAAGCAATCTTCTGCCGATTGATCCATAGCGTCCAAGACCGATATACAATGCGTTGCATAAGTACTGCCTATAGATGGTGAGCCCCATGCTGCTGCGACATCTGCGTTACCTGCTGGCGGTTGCCGACCACGGCGGCTTCACCCGCGCCGCCGAGGCGTTGCACGTTTCACAACCGACCCTCTCCCAGCAAATCCGCCAGCTTGAAGAAACCCTGGGCGTGAGCCTATTCGACCGAACGTCGCGCACGGTCAAGCCGACCGATGCGGGGCAGGCCTACATCGAGTGTGCACGTCGGGTATTAGTGGAACTGGAAGCCGGCAAACGGGCGCTGCATGACGTGAAGGATTTATCGCGCGGCACCTTGCGCCTGGCGATGACGCCGACGTTCATGGCGTATCTGGTGGGGCCGTTGGTGCGCGATTACGTGGCGCGGTATCCGAACATCCATCTGCAGATTTTCGAGTTGTCGATGGACGACATCGAGGCGGGGCTGGTGGATGACTCGCTGGACATCGCCATCGCGTTTACTCAGGTGAGAAACGCCGACATCGAATCGATCCCGGCGTTTACCGAAACCCTGGGGGTGATGGTGGGACGGGATCACCCGCTATATGAACGGCGAGCCGCGTTGTCCGCTGAAGAGGTGGCGCAGTTGGATTTTGCGCTGCTGGCCCCGGACTTCGTCACCCGCACCCGCATCGATGACTATTTTGCGCAGGAGCAGATCACGCCGAAGGTGGTGATTGAGGTGAATTCGGTGAGCACCTTGCTGGAGGTGATTCGGCACACGGCTATCGCCACCATTCTTCCCGAACCGATTGCCACCCAGGACCGGGCACTGCGCAAAATTCCGTTGCTGGGGGACGCGCCTACACGCGGGGCGGCGCTGCTTCGACGCAAGAACAACTATCACAGCGCGGCGTCGGTGGCGTTCATGAATCTGGTGTTGGGCGCGGTGGCGACGGAGTCAGTCGTCCAGTGATTGGCAGATGCCATTGGGGGCTTTGCCCGTGGAGCTCACGGTCACCGAGTCGTCATCGGCGAGAATGATCAAGATCGTGACGCCCGAACCCTTGGCTTCAAAACTGCGCTCGTTGATGGCTTTGGTAACGGCATCTTTGTCATTGATTGTTACCGGACCCTCCTGATCTGCATGGACGGCAATATTGCCGGGGCAAATCACATCAAATGAAGGAAGGTTGGGGATGCTGTCTGCGTGGGCAACATTTGCCATTGTCAGTAACAGCAGGGTTGTCAGGGCATTTTTCATCGCAAGTCTCCATGGGCACAGCAGCGAATACGCTTAACGATAGCTGTATTTACTGCGCACGAGACAAACAAAAAAAGGCCCCGCTCGATCATACGAGCGGGGCCTTATTTATTGAGGAGCAGCGGGGGGGGATATCAGTAGAACCGGTCAATCACCCGAACTTCATTCTGGTTCTGCATCGAGGCCCACGCCTGTTTCAGCGTTTGCAGAACATTACCGATGAAGTCCTTGTCGGCTGCGGCTTTCTTGCCGACATAGCCTTGGCCGCGACGGTACATCTTCAGTCGGGCCAGCAGGTTCTGGTTGTTCTGGTCGAACTCCGCTTCATGGGCGTGTGGCGACAGGCAATCGATATGAACCTGGCCCGATTTGCTGATCCACAGAATGTGGCTGTCGTGGCTGTCTTTTTGCGCCGCGAAGATGCGAGCCAGTTCATCGATAGTAGGTTGATTGTTCAGATTCATAATATGCCCCTTGACCATTTGGTGATCTTTCAAAGTTGATTCGCTAATACAGGTAGCCCATCGGTTAGTTGATCCCTGGCACCGAAACCAGGACGTCAGCGGTCAGCCGTCAATTCGACGGGGTCTCGCGTCTGTTGCATGTAGTCGTGTTGAATAACTGCTACGCAATAGCGTCACAACGAAGAGAAGCAGCGAAAACCTGGAGGCCACCGCCGACTTTTGAGGGTCGGCCACAAGCTTCATGAGGATTGATCGCCAGCGCTTCTCGTCCTTGTACTGGACGTTCGGGCCAGGTCAGCTTCTTCAATCTGCCTTGTGGGCAGCGTGTATCCGGGAAAAACAGCTCGGCGGTCAGACGAGCTTGCTCAAACATGTTGCTGTACTCCCGATCGGGGAGATGTCTGCATCATGCAAGGGCAAATCGGAGGCGTCAACCGTTATGTAGTGATTATTTTTAGACACTACATATTGTCGGACAAAGCGCTTTGGAATTAAAAAGCAGCGACGCAACGCCCGGGTCAGGACGATGGCAGCAGATGTTGGAAGCGATAGAAGGTGCAGGGATAACCGTCTACCGACCGTTGATGCAGGGTGAATTCATCGCCTGCGATCTCGGGCATCACCTTGGCCCAGAAGTGCCGTGCAGGCAGGTTCGCGTCGATGTGGAAAATCTGCCATTGACCGGGGAACCGGCTCAAGAGGGTGGACACGACAAACTTCGCGACACCTTGGCCACGAAAGCGTCGGCTGACAAACAAGTAGCCGATGTTGTGCTCGGCGCCGTCGATATGCGTGTCGTCGTCCACGGTCACGAAACCGGCGAGTTCACCGTCCACCTTGATCAGAAATGGCTGGGTCCCAGGCTTGCGCCAGTAATCTTGGTTGGATCGGATGTCGAAGAAACCGTGCTCGCCGAGTTTCAGCGGTAGAAACTCGCTGAAGTCATGCATGTAGAACTGCATCAGGTTTTCAATCGTTTCCAGTTCGTCGCGGTGTGCGGCATGCAGTTCTATCGAGGGCATGCTGGGTTTTCTCCAGATCGAAGGGCCGTCCGTGGCTCTTTCGGGATCACTCAGTGCGGAGCGAAGTCGTATGTCCCACCCGTCTTCAACGCCGCGGCGTAAGCAGGACGTGCCTGGAAGCGATCAACCCAGGCCGCTACATGAGGGTAGTTGCCCAGCTTGCCTTGGGCGCGGGCAATCTCGCCGATAAAGCTCATCTGGATATCGGCGGCGCTGAATTCGTCACCCAGCAAATAATCGGACTGGCTCAAGGCCGTGTCGAGGTAGCCAAGGTAGTTGGCCACTTCGGAGTTGATGCGCGGATGCAGTGGCGCACCGGCTTCACCCAGGCGCCCGACGTACAGGTTCAACATCAGCGGCAGCATGGCCGAGCCTTCGGCGAAGTGCAGCCACTGGACGTATTCGTCATAGGCGGGGGTAGACGGATCGGGTTGCAGGCGCCCCTGGCCATGACGACGGATCAGGTAATCGATGATCGCAGAGGACTCGATCAATTTCTGCGCGCCATCTTCGATGACCGGCGATTTGCCCAGGGCGTTGATCGCTTTCAATTCCGGCGGTGCCAGATTGGTTTTCGGGTCGCGCTGATAGCGTTTCAGCTCATAAGGAATGGCCAGTTCTTCCAGCAACCAGAGAATCCGCTGGGAGCGGGAGTTGTTGAGGTGGTGCACGATAATCATAAACAAGATTCCTGTAGCAGCTGTCGATTGAAACGAGGCTGCGATGCCGTTTCAGAAAATGGGGCCATCGCCGGGCTTGAAGAACACTAGACCATTACGGTCCGTTCGAAGTGCCCTCAAGCTTTACTGGCCGGTTTCGCCGCGCGTTTGGCGCCTGTCGACGGCTTGCGCTTGGCGGGCTTTCGTTTGTTTTTCCACGGAGTGGCGCCACGACCGGCCGGGCTCGCCGGCCCGCTGATGGTCAGGCTCAGGCCGGCGCAACGGGCGACCTGTTTGCTCATCCACGCGGCCTGTTTGGTGACGAATTCTTCCAGGCTCATCTCGCCGCTTTGCACCATGTCCAGCGCCTGTTCCCAGATGGCCGTGGTGCCGGGGTCGGCGATGGCGCGCGGCACCGCATCGATCAGGCTGAAGGCCGCCGGGGTCGCGGCCAGGGCCTTGCCGTTCTTGATCAGGTAACCACGGTCGAGCAGGCCCTGGATGATCGAGGCGCGTGTCGCCTCGGTGCCAATGCCGGTGGTGTCCTTGAGCTTCTGTTTGAGCAGCGGGTCTTCCACCAGTTTGGCGACGTTCTTCATCGCTTTGATCAGGTCGCCTTCGGTGAATGGCTTGGGCGGTTGCGTCCAGAGGTCCTTGAGCTTCACGTCGGCCACCGCGCAGTCACGCCCTTCGGCCAATGCCGGGAGTGTTTGCGGTGCGGGTGCCTCGCGACCCTTGGCCGGGGCGAGCGCCTCGGGCAGGGCGCGTTTCCAGCCGGGCTCGACGATCTGCTTGCCGACGGCGCGCAAGGCTTCACCGGCGCAGTCGAAGTCGGCCTGGGTGCGGTCGTATTCATGGTTGGGCAGGAACTGCGCCAGATAGCGTGCGCGGATCAGGGTGTAGACCGCCCGTTGCTTGCCCACCAGTCGATCGAGATGCTTGGCCGCCGCCGTCGGGATGATGCCGTGGTGAGCCGTGACCTTGGCGTCGTTCCAGGCCCGTGAACGGCGCTGTGGCTCCAGGTGATCGTTCAAGGCGTTCAGGGACGGATCGGCCTGCCGGAGCGCGGCGAGAATGCCCGGGGCTTCACTGTGCTGGCTCAGCGGCAGGAAACCGCAATCGCTGCGCGGGTAGGTGATGACTTTGTGGGTTTCGTAGAGCGCCTGGGCGATGTCGAGGGTTTCCTGGGCGCCGAGCCCGAGCTTCTTCGAACAGACTTCCTGCAACGTGCCCAGGTCGAACGGCAACGGCGCGACTTCACGCATTCGCTCGGTGCGCAACTTGATCACCCGGGCACTCGCCGCGCTGCTGATGGCCGCAGCCGCTTGCTGGGCCAGCGCCTGATTCAGGCAACGATCCTGATCGTCACAGACGTCGGATGCCGCGCGCCACTGGGCGGTGAACGCCGTGCCGTCATGCAACAGCTGCACGTCGATGGCCCAATAGGCCACCGGTACGAAATCGGCAATGCTGCGGTCACGATCCACCACCAGCCGCAAGGTCGGTGTCTGCACCCGGCCCACCGGCAACACGCCCTGATAACCGGACTGACGGCCCAGCAACGTGAACAAGCGGCTCATGTTCATCCCGATCAACCAGTCGGCCCGGGAACGTCCCAGCGCCGAATGATAAAGGCTGAAAGTTTCGGCTCCAGGTTTGAGCGCCGCCAGCGCCTTGCGTATCGACGCATCGTCCAGCGCCGACAGCCACAGGCGCCGGATCGGCCCGCGATAGCGGCAATGTTCGACCAGTTCCCGGGCAATCATCTCGCCCTCACGGTCGGCGTCAGTGGCAATCACCAGTTCATCCGCCTCGCCGAGCAGGCGTTTGACGGCCTTGTACTGGCTGGCCGTGCGCGGTTTGACCGTCATCTTCCATTTTTCCGGAATGATCGGCAGATCCGCCAGCACCCAACGCTTGTAGCGCGCGTCGTAGGCGTCCGGCGGCGCGGTTTCCAGCAGATGGCCGATGCACCAGGTCACCGTGACGTCCGTTCCCAGCCAGCAACCGTCGCCCCGACGCTTGGCGCCGAGCACTGCCGCGATGTCTTTGGCCTGGGAAGGTTTTTCACAGAGGTACAGCTGCATAACCACCCACCATCGTTCATCAAGTGTGCAAGAGGCGCACAGAATGGCGGGTGATGAGCAAGGGATCAATCATTATCTGTATGGATGTACAGCAAAGCTGTTGCGTTTGTTTGCGCCAGTCAAAACGGCCCGTTCGGCTGCGGGGCCGTCGTGCTGACGAAATTTGGGTTATACCTGACATTCGCAGTCTCAGGTTTCGGGGCCGCTGCGCGACCCATCGCGGGCAAGCCGGATCACCGTACCGCACGCTCCCACAGGTCCATCACCTTCATGAGGCACGTATTCCATGAAAAGCACCGGTCCCAGTCCTGTCATCACCATCGCCGAGCAGCCGGGCTGCCTGTTGGTAAAATTTCACGGTATTCAAGTGGCCGCTTCCTCGCGCGCACGGGTGCTGCTGGAGGCCAATTATCCTCCGGTGTACTACGTGCCCTGGGAGGACATCGACGAACAGTATTTCGCCCGCACCGACCACACGACCTATTGCCCGTACAAGGGCGACGCCACGTATTACAGCCTGCAAATCCCGGGGCATGAGGGCGCCAACGCGGTGTGGCGCTATGAAGACCCCAAAGTGTCGGTCGATCAGATTCGCGGGTATGTGGCGTTCTATCCCGATCAGGTTACGTTTGAGGTGCTCAAAGACGTTGAGTGAGGTTCGGCATTGACGGCAATGCTGCTCACTCACGCTCGATTTTTCAGGCCTACCTGCTTTAGTGGCTAGGGAGCTTGCTCCCGCTGGGCTGCGTAGCGGCCCCAAAAACAGGGCAACGCTACCGATTTTTGTGAGTGCTGCGCACTCAAGCGGGAGCAAGCTCCCTCGCCACAGGTTTTTAATTGGCTGAAGAGGTGATCAGGTGAGCAAATGCCCACACTGATGGGGCGTGTTCATTTCAGCGAACAGCCCCCACCAACGTCGATTCATCAATCTGCCCAATCGAAGTGACCCCGGTCAGGGTCATGGCCACGCGCATTTCCTTGGCGAAAATATCCAGCATGTTCTCCACCCCGCGTTGACCATCGGCCGCCAGCGCATAAGCCATGGATCGCCCCAGCAATACACCTTTGGCGCCCATGGCCAGCATCCGCACCACATCTAGCCCCGAGCGAATACCCGAGTCGACCAGCACCGTCAGGTCATTGCCCACCGCTTGCATGATCGGCGGCAATGCCTGGGCGGTAGAAAGGACGCCGTCGAGCTGCCGTCCCCCATGGTTCGACACCACGATGCCATCCGCGCCAAAGCTCACCGCGTCCCTGGCGTCCTGCGGGTCGAGGATGCCTTTGATGATCATCGGGCCTTTCCAGAAATCACGAATCCACTCCAGATCACTCCAGCTGATCGACGGGTCGAAGTTATTGGCCAGCCAGCCCATGTAGTCTTCAAGCGTGACGGCTTTGCCCAGGTACTTCGAGATGTTGCCCAGGTCGTGTGGGCGGCCCATGACCCCAACGTTGAACGCCCAGTCGGGGCGTGTAATGGCCTGAAGCATGCGTCGCGATGACGCAAAAGGCCCGGACATGCCCGAATGCGCATCCCGGTAGCGGGCGCCGGGGGTCGGCATGTCGACAGTAAACACCAGGTTTTTCACCCCGGCGGCCTTCGCTCGCTCCAGGGCGTTTTTCATGAAGCCCCGGTCTTTGAGCACGTACAGCTGAAACCAGATGGCTTGCTGGCTCTGCGCCACGACTTCCTCGATCGAACACACCGATACGGTTGAAAGGCACAGCGGAATACCTTTTTTCTCCGCCGCTCTGACCGCCTGCACCTCACCCCGGCGGGCGAACATGCCCGTCAGGCCGACCGGCGCCAATATGACGGGCATTGATAGGGGCTGATCGAAGAGGGTGGTTTCCAGGCTCAGGGTTTCGACGTTTTTCAGAATCCGCTGACGCAGGCTGATGCCCGCCAGGTCGGCGCTGTTGGCCCGTAGCGTATGCTCGGCATACGCCCCGCCATCAATGTAATCGAACAGAAAACGCGGAAGTTTGCGACGTGCTGCCTCGCGGTAGTCGGATGCGGATGAAATGATCATGGGGCCTCGGTCTGGTGAGTGTCGGGGCTGTAGAGATCGTTGAGCTTAACCTGTGGCGAGAGAGCTTGCTCCCGCCGGGTGGCGAAGCCACCCCAATCCAGCCGACTCGATTGTTCTGACACACCGAGGCGGCTGGTTTGGGCCTGCTACGCAGGCCAGCGGGAGCAAGCTCCCTCGCCACAGGGGATTGTGGTGGACTCAGTTAGTGTCCAGATCCACATTTTTGGTCTCACGCAGACAGATCATCCCCACCACCAGGCTCACCGCGGTAATCACCACCGGGTACCACAGCCCGTAGAAGATGTCCCCGGTATACACCACCAAGGCAAACGACACGGTCGGCAGGAAACCGCCAAACCAGCCATTACCAATGTGGTACGGCAGGGACATCGAGGTGTAGCGGATACGGGTCGGGAACAGTTCGACCATCAGCGCTGCCAACGGGCCGTAACACATGGCGGAAATGATGATCAGCACCACCATCAGTCCCACGATCATGGGCTTGTTGACCTGTTGCGTATCGGCTTGTGACGGATACCCCGCCAAGGTCACCGCACCGCGCAGGGCCGCTTCGTCGAAGCCATCCAGTTTCACGTCACCGACGCTGACCTGCACGTCGCTGCCGGCCGGTGCGGCTTCGCTCGTGTAGGGCAGGCCCTGCTTCACCAGGAAGGTTTTGACCTTGTCGCACGGGCTGTCAAATTTCGCCTTGCCCACCGGGTCGAACTGGAAGGTGCAGGTGGCCGGGTCGGCCAGTACGGTAATCGGTGCCTGACGGCTGGCCTGGTCGATGGCCGGGTTGGCGTAGTGGGCGATGGACTTGAAGATCGGGAAGTACAACGCAGTCGCCAGCAACAGGCCGATCATCAGCACCGGTTTGCGCCCGACCTTGTCCGACAGCCAGCCAAAAAAGATGAAGAACGGCGCGCCGATGATCACGCTGACAATCAGCAGACTGTTGGCCAACGCCGGGTCCATCTTCAGGAACTGCGTGAGGAAAAACAGCACATAGAACTGTGCGGCGTAGAAGGTCACCGCTTGCCCGGCGTTGATGCTGAACAGGGCGATTAGTACGACTTTGAGGTTTTCCCATTTACCGAAGGAATCGCGCAGCGGCGACTTGCAGAGTTTGCCTTCCTCTTTCATTTTCACGAAGGCCGGCGACTCGTGCAGGCTCAAGCGAATCCAGGTCGAGATGCCCAACAGCACGATGGAAAACAGAAACGGAATGCGCCAGCCCCAGACTTCAAACTGGTCGCCGGTGAAATAACGGCAGCCAAGCACCACCAGCAGCGACAGCAACAGGCCGAGGGTGGCGGTGGACTGAATCCAGCTGGTGTGGAAACCGCGCTTGCCCATCGGCGCGTGTTCGGCGACGTAAGTGGCAGCGCCGCCGTACTCACCGCCCAGGGCCAGGCCCTGAAGCATGCGCAACACCACGAGGATGATCGGCGCGGCGATGCCGATGCTCGCATAAGTCGGCAACAGCCCGACACAGAAGGTCGCCAGGCCCATGAGGACGATGGTCGCGAGGAACGTGTATTTACGCCCGATCATGTCCCCCAGCCGTCCGAACACCAACGCGCCGAAGGGCCGCACGATGAAACCGGCGGCGAAGGCCATTAGCGCAAAGATAAACGCCGTGGTGTCGTTGACCCCGGCGAAAAACTGCTTGCTGATCACCGCCGCGAGGGCGCCGTAGAGGAAAAAGTCGTACCACTCGAACACCGTCCCGAGTGACGACGCGAAGATGACTTTGCGGGTATCGGGGCTGGTGTCGACGCTGAGCGTGGCATCCAGGGGCTGAACATGTTCTGACATATCGGTATCCCTCACAGTGATTGTTTTTGTTGTTCCACTGTCGGCGCCAGCCTTGTGGGCGGGCGCCGCGTTTATCCATAAAGCCGGGTGTACGTCGATCTTTGTAGGAGCGAAGCTTGCTCGCGAAGGCGTCAGACCTGCCACATCGCGTCATCGTTCTTCGCGGGCAAGCCTCGCTCCTACAGTGGGTTGCTCCATAAAGCCGGGTGTACATCGCGAAGGCGTCAGGCCTGACACACCGCGTCATCGTTCTTCGCGGGCAAGCCTCGCTGCTACAGTGGGTTGCTCCATAAAGCCGGGTGTACGTCGATCTTTGTAGGAGCGAAGCTTGCTCGCGAAGGCGTCAAACCTGACACACCACGTCATCGTTCTTCGCGGGCAAGCCTCGCTCCTACAGTGGGTTGCTCAGCAGTTCCTTCTGCGAGTTGAGGCTCCTTGTGCTGGGGTTGAGGATCATCAGCGCAGCATTTTCGGCAATCATCAGCGTAGGCGAGCACGTATTGCCCGAGGTAATGCGCGGCATGATCGAGGCATCAGCGATGCGCAGTCCGGGAATCCCGTGAACGCGCAACTCGGCATCGACCACGGCCTGCACATCGTTGCCCATGCGGCAGGTGCCCACCGGATGGAAAATCGTCGTGCCAATTCGTGCGGCGGCTTCGTGCAGTTCCTCTTCGGTCTGCAAGCTATCGCCGGGCAAGTACTCGACGGGTTTGAACGCTCGCAGGGCCGGGGCGGCGACGATGCGCCGGGTCAGGCGAATGGCATCGGCCGCGACCCGCAAATCCTCTGGATGGCTTAAATAGTTGGGCTGAATCAGCGGCGCTTCCTGCGGATCGGCGGAACGAATCTCCACCCGTCCGCGACTCTGTGGCCTCAGGTCGCAAACCGACGCCGTGAAAGCAGGGAAGGCGTGCAGCGGTTCGCCGAAGCGTTCCAGCGACAGCGGTTGAACGTGGTATTCGAGATTGGCCGAGGTCTGTTCCGGCCCTGACCGGGCAAACGCCCCCAGCTGACTCGGCGCCATCGACAGCGGGCCGCTGCGGTCGTACAGATAACGCAGACCCATGCCCATCTTGCCCCACACGCTGCCAGCGATCTGGTTCAGGGTGCGGGCGTTTTCCAGTTTGTAGATCAGCCGCAGTTGCAGGTGATCCTGCAGATTGTCGCCCACTCCCGGCAGCTCATGAGCCACACCGATCCCCAGTTTTTCCAGGAGCGGGCGAGGGCCGATGCCGGAGCGTTGCAGAATGCTCGGTGAACCGACGGAGCCTGCGCACAGCACGATTTCCTTGCGCGCCTTGAAGGTTTTTGCCTGGCCTTGATAACGCGTACTGACCGCCGAAGCACGGCCGTTTTCCAGCAGCACGCGGTCCACTTCGACGTCGGTCAGCACGGTGAGATTGGCGCGATTGCGGATCGGTTTGAGAAACGCCTTGGCCGCGTTCCAGCGAATCCCGGCCTTCTGGTTGACCTGAAAATAGCCGCAGCCTTCGTTGTCGCCCTGGTTGAAGTCATCGATGCTGGCAATGCCGCTTTGCTCGGCGGCGCTGCGGAACGCATCCAGAATCGGCCACGACAGCCGCTGACGCTCGACCCGCCAGTCGCCGCTGGCGCCGTGAAATTGCGAGTCGCCGGCAAAATGGTTTTCGCTTTTCTTAAACAGCGGCAGCACGTCGTTCCAGCGCCAGCCCGGATTGCCGTCAGCGGCCCAGCCGTCATAGTCGCCCGCCTGGCCGCGCATGTAGATCATGCCGTTGATCGAGGAACAGCCGCCCAGCACTTTGCCGCGCGGGTAACTCAGGGCGCGACCTTGCAGGCCGGGTTGCGCTTCGGTCTTGAAGCACCAGTCGGTGCGCGGGTTGCCGATGCAGAACAGGTAACCCACGGGGATGTGAATCCACGCATAGTTATCGCGGCCGCCTGCTTCGAGCAGCAAGACGCGGTGTTGCGGGTCGGCCGACAGCCGATTGGCCAGCAAACAACCGGCCGGCCCGGCGCCGACCACGATGTAGTCGAATTCATCAAGGGAAGTCTGCATCCCTGACCTCGTATTGTTGTTCTTGTTGTCGGTCATCCTAGTTGTTAGCTTTCGTCAAAAGAATGTTAGTTTTTGCGCAGCCGCTGTGCGTTTTCAGACAGCGCCTCAAACAGCGTAGCCCCAAGGACGACTCATGTTCGACTGGAATGACCTGCGGTTTTTTCTCGAATTGCAACGCAGCGGGCGCTTGCTCACCGCCGCCCGCCGTTTGAACACCACCCACGCCACCGTCGCCCGGCACATCGAGGCCATCGAAAAGAGCCTTGGCACCGCGCTGTTTGTCCAGCATGCCCAGGGCTACGAAATGACCCCGGCCGGCGAAGCGCTGCTCAAGCACGCCGAAGCCATGGAAAACGTCGCGTTGCTGGCGCAAGAGGAAATCACCCAGTCCACGGCACCACTGGGCAAGATTCGCGTCGGCGTGACCGAAGGGCTGGGCATCATGTTCCTCGCCAGCCGCATGAACGGGCTGTTCGAACGCTACCCCGGACTGGAAGTGGAGCTGGTGGCGGTGCCGCGCTTCGTCAGCATCCTCAACCGCGAAGCCGAAATCAGCATCCACCTTGAACGCCCGGCCGCCGACATGCTGGTCACGCGCAAACTCACCGACTATCGCCTGGCGCTCTATGCCAGCCAGGCCTACCTCGACAAGGCACCGCCGCTGCACAGCCGCGAAGACCTCGGCCGGCACGCGTGGATCGGCTACGTCGACGACTTGCTGTTCAGCCAGGAACTGATGTTCCTCAACAGTTTTTGCCGCAACCCGCAGGTGGTGTTCCACAGCACCAGCGTCATCGCCCAGCAACAGGCGGCACGTTCGGGATTGGGGATTGCGGTGCTGCCGTGCTACATGGCCAGCGCCGATCCGGAACTGGTGCCGCTGTTTCCGGACGAGAGCATTGAGCGCAGCTACTGGATCAGCACGCGGCGGGAATTGCACAAGTCGGTGAGATTGCGGGTGATGTGGGATTACGTGGTGGAGTTGTGCGAGACGGAGCAGGGGTTGTTGATGGGATAGCCTGCCAATCCTCCATCATAGATCTCTGATCAACCAAGCAATGAAGCAACCAACACAACCCCTGTGGCGAGGGAGCTTGCTCCCGCTGGACTGCACAGCTGTCCTGGTCTTCAATTCGGGATGAAGACAAGGAGCGTCCTCCGACTCTCCGTCGCGAACAAGGGAGCTTGCAGCATGAGCGAAGAGACAAAAGTGAAAGGCCCGGCGTCGTATTTTCCGTCCATCGAGAAAAAGTACGGTCAGCCCATCAACCATTGGCTGGACCTGCTCGGGACGGTGAGCGGCAAGAAGCATATGGAAATGGTGGCTTTGCTGAAGGATGAGCATGGGATGGGGCATGGCCATGCGAATGCGTTGGTGGCGCATTATTTGGCGGGTGTTAAAAAGTGAGGCCGCTGTAAAAGGCTGCAATGTGAAATGGCGGTGAGAGGGGGGCCGGATGTGCCACCGCCATCGCGAGCTGGTTCACTCCTACATGGGTTCTGCGTCGTTCGCGAGTGTTGTGGTCAGCATAGCCTCCTGTGGGAGTGAGCCTGCTCGCGATGGCGCCAGCTGGCTCACCACATTCTGCCGGGATCACTCAAACATTCGGCGGCAACTCGCGGGTGGTGCGCTGTAGTGGGTCGCGGGGTTGGCTGTCGGGAATCGACAGCGTGGCGCGCAAGCCGCCTTCCGGGCGATTGGCTAGGGTGATGCGTCCGCCCAGTCGGGTGGCGATGGTGTTGACGATGGTCAGGCCCAAACCCGCGCCATGGGCATTGCCACGGCTGTAGAAGCGTTCGAACAACCGCCCGCGATCCGCCTCGTCGATGCCGGGCCCCTGGTCCTCGACGCTCAGCGAATAGAAGCCGTCCGCCTGACTGAGTTGCACCGTGATGACCCCATGCTCCGGGGAAAAGTTCGCCGCGTTGCTGATCAGGTTGTTCAAGGCGATGTCGATGGCGGCGGCGTCGGCCACCACTTCAAAGGGGCGATCGGTGACGTCGAAGGCCAGCTCAAGGTTCTTGCTCAGCAACCACGGCGTGAGCTGCACGAGGCTGTCGCGCACGGTGGCGGCCAGGTCGATGCGTTGCTGTACAGGTGCGATGGCTTTGGGTTCGAGGCGGGCCATGGTCAGCAATTGATTGACCAGGCGGCTGGTGCGGTCGACGCCGGCGATCAGGAATTCCAGGGATTCACGGCGCTCCTGTTCCGTGCCGGCTTCCAGCAGATTTTGCGCATGCACACGCAGCACGGCCAGCGGTGTACGCATTTCGTGGGCGGCATCGGCGATGAAGCGCCGCTCGCGACCCATCACTTCCTGAATCTGCGCGAGCATGCGGTTGAGCGCCGCTTGCATCGGCTCCAGTTCACTGGGCAACGGCGTCAGTTGCAGAGGCTCCAGCGAACCGCTGTGCCGCGCGCGCAAGGTCGCCGCCATGTCTTCCAGCGGCTTGAGGCCCCAGCCGATGGCCAACCAGATCATCGCCGCCAGAATCAGGCTGCCCAGCACATTGGGCCCCAAGGTATGGCGCACGATCCGGTCCACCAGGTCCGAACGCACGTCGTCCCGTTCGCCCACCCAGATTCTCAGACCGTTCTGTTTGTCTACCAACAGGAACGCACGCCAATGGCGGTTGTTGAGGTCCACGACGTCGCTGAAGCCGGGTGTCGACGGCGGCGCGCTGAAGGAGGGCGCACTGGCCGTGTGCACCAGCACTTCGCCGTTGAGGGTCCAGACCTGAAAGGCCATCTTGGTTTCATAGGGATGGCCATCGACCCTCGGCTCGGCCTCGCCCAGCGCCTTGTTGAAGGCCTGATACAGATCGGCGTGTTCCTTGCTCGCCATCGGCATGCGCATCACCCCCTGCAACAGCCGGGCGTTTTGCGCGAGTTGGGCATCGTAGACTTCGGCGATTTCGTGATTGCTGTCGTGCAGGTTCAACAGGCTGATCACCGCCAGCCCTACCAGCATCAGGCCAATGATCAGCGTGAGCGTGCGGCGCCGGATCGACGTCATCGGCGCTCCTCCACCAGGTAACCGACACCGCGAATGGTGCGGATCAGGTCGGTGGAGAATTTTTTGCGCAGGTGATGGATGTGCACTTCCAGGGTGTTGCTTTCGGCTTCTTCATTCCAGCCATACAGCAACTGCATCAGATGATCGCGGGTCATGACCCGGCCTGGCGGCGAGAGCAATTCGTGGAGCAGCTGATATTCCTTGGGCGTCAGAGCCACCGGCTCGCCCAGGTAACTGACTTGCTGGGTGCCGGGGTTCAGGCTGATGCCGGCGTGTTCGATCAGCACCTGGGCGCGGCCGGCACTGCGCCGCAACAAGGCCCGCAGGCGAGCCTTGAGTTCCGCCAGATCAAAGGGTTTGACCAGGTAATCGTCGGCCCCGGCGTCCAGCCCGGCAATGCGGTCTTCGGTCGCATCCCGGGCGGTGAGGATCAGCACCGGCAGGTTGGAGCCGCTGTCCCGCAAGCGGCGCAGCACTTCCAGCCCGTCCATGCGCGGCAGACCGAGGTCGAGCACCGCCAGGTCAAAGGTTTCACTGAGCAGCGCGTGCAAGGCGCTGGTGCCGTCCTTTAGCCAATCGACGGTATAACCTTCGCGGCCCAGGGCTTGATGGATGCCCTCGCCGAGGGCCACGTCGTCCTCAATCAGTAATAAGCGCACACGGACTCCTGTCAGTTGAGTTTCTTGTTCACGTCCACCAGCAACGTTTCGATCTCTTTGCGTCGCCCGGCGTCGGCGAGTTCACGGCCTGGCCTTGGGGCGGCCTGCAGGGCTTTTTGCAACGCGCTGCGGGCTTCGCTGTAACGTTTTTGACGGTAGAGGTGATCGCCCCAGAAGTACAGACTATCGATGCCCTCCGGGTTCAGTTGCAAGGCCTGTTTGAGTAACTGTTCGGCCTTGTCCGAGTCACCGAAACCGATGGGCCAGCCGGGGACGCGATCATACAACGCGCCGAGGCTGGTATAGGCCGAGCCTTGCAGGGCTTTGGGGTCCAGCGTCATGGCTTTCTCCAGATCGGCTTTCGCGGCCTTCACCTTGCTCAGCGCACCGAGGCCACCTTGGGCACCGGCCCAGCTGCTGTTGACGATGCCGGACCAGATCCAGGCTTCGGCCACCGATTGACGTTCCTGAGTGAACGCGGATGCCTGGCCTGCCAGTTTCTCGAATGCAGCGGTGCGTTGCGCTTCCGGGACTTCGTATTGAATGTGCGCCCAGCTTTGCTGGATGCCCTGGAGGCGTTGCTGATCGGCGGGTTCCAGTGCCCAAACAGTCTGGCTCAGGGCTCCCAGCAGCAGGCAAGCGATGATCTTCTTCATGGTTTGAGGGTCTCGTTGTCGGGCTTCTGACTCAGGCGACGGATCAGCGGCAATTGCTTGCGCAAGCCACGGTCCACCAGATTGGGCAGCAGGCTGTTGAGGCGCACAAAAAAGCGCTCCGGCCAGCCGAGGTACAAGTCGCGCCGGTCACCGGCAATCGCATGCATCACCGCAGCGGCAACGGTTTGCGGATCGTCGACGTTGGCCTTGAGCGCATCGTTTAACGCCTGCGCCGCCGGGCTGTTCATGCTGGTGCGGGTAGCGCGCGGAGCGACGTAGAGCACGCTGACCCGGGTGTCCGCCAACTCCCGGCGCAGGGCCTCGGAGAACCCGCGCAAGGCAAACTTGGTGGCGCAATAACTGGCGTAACCGGGGTAACCGATGGAGCCGTAAGTCGAGCCGACGTTCACCACCATCGCGCTCTCGGCTTGCTTGAGCAGCGGCAGCAGGGTTTTGGTCAGGCAAATCGGCGCGCTGATGTTAAGGGCCATCATGGCGTGGATATCGCTGTCCTCCAGCTGCTCAAGCATGGCGAAGTGATTGATCCCGGCGGCGTTGATCAGCAGGTTGATCCCGCCAATCGATTCGGCTGCGGTCAGCACCTTGCGTCGGTCGGACAGCACGGTCAGGTCCGCGCCGACCCAGCACAGGTTTTGCGGATAGCGTTCAAGCAAAGGCCGCAGCGGTTCCTGGTGCCGAGCCACCGCCAGCACCCGGGCGCCGCTGGCGCACAACGCGGTGGCGATCGCCAGGCCGATACCGCCGCTGGCGCCGGTCAGCACCACGCGGGCATCATGCAACTTCATGCAGGGCCTCCCCGTCACGCGGCAAGCCGCGGAACATATCGGTGTAAAGTTTGTACACCACTTTGGAGGCGTGAATCACCGCAGCCTGGTCGTCCGGATCGTCGAGGGTATTCATCAACCGGCGATAGGTCTGCATGTGTTCGATGTCCAAAGAGCCATGGGAACTCAGGTAACTGAAGGCGCTTTCCGGCAATGCCAGGCGCTCGCGGATGCTGCCGGCGGCGTGGGTAGCCAAGGCAATGCTGGTGCCTTCCAGCACGTTGACCATGCCGAACAGGCCGACCGGGTTGTCGCGGGCAATCAGGTCGTAGAGGTAGCTGACCATCAATTCAATCGGCAGGCTCGGACGACCGTCGCGCACGGCAACGCGGTCGCCGCCGCAGGCTTCGATATCGTCCAGCACCCACTGCTCGTGACCGTATTCCTCCTCGATGTACTCGCACACCGCTTTGCGCAGCCATTCCAGGCGCGACGGCAATTTCGCCCCGCACGCCATCATCAACGGCACGGTGTGGCGCACGTGGTAATAGGCTTGCGCCAGGAAGGCCCGGTAGCTTTCCAGGCTGACCTTGCCCTCAAGGGCATCGCGGATGACCGGCAGGTTGAACAGTTCATGACGTTCGTGTTGCGTGGCTTCTTGCAGCGTGTCGAAAAAACTCATGATGCGGATTCCTCGGAAAGTACAGATTCAGTCAGTTGCGCCCGGTAACGCTCGATGATGGCGTCACGGCGCGGGCGGCCATTGGCGGTAAGCAGGCCATTGGCGGGGGTGAACGGTTGATCGAGACGGGTCCAGTGATGGACCTGCGCATAACCGGGCAAGGCCTCGTTGGCCTCGGCGACGGCGGCAGCCAGTTCGGCGTCGGTGCAGTCCGGGCGATGGGGCCAGAGCAGTGCATGGTTGTGCGGCATGGCTTCGCCGTAGACGAAGGCCTGGGCGATATGGCGGCGCTGGGTCAATTCTGCCTCGACCCATTCCGGGTTGACGTTGCGCCCAAAGCTGGTGACGAATTGATGCTTCTTGCGCCCCTTGAGGTAGAGAAAACCGTCCGGGTCAAACTCGCCGAGATCGCCGGTCGGCCACCATTCATCGGTGTGCGGCGCCTCTCCCAGATAACCGAGCAGGGTCGAACCCTTGACCAGCACCTCGCCGTCCTCGGCCAGGCGAATCGTGACGTGGGGCAGGGGCCGGCCGACACTGCCGAGACGGCGCGCTTCGGGGCGATTGAGGCACACCACCGAGGCGCACTCCGACAGGCCGTAACCTTCGTAAACAGGGATGCCGATGCGTTGCGCGCGGTGCAGCAACTCCTCGGACACCCGGGCGCCACCTACCGCCGCAAACCGCAACGAGTAGGGACTGAAGGCTTTCTGCTCGGCGGCGCTGACCAACATCTGCAACAACTGCGGCACCAGGATCAGGCTCTCGGGCGCCCGGGTGGCCAGGCAACCGAGCAGACGCGGCACATCAACACCGCTGGCGCCCTGAATCCCCAGGGTTTTCTGGCTGGGCAAACTCAACGTGGCCCCGGCATACAGCGCGGCGTAGCAACCGAGGTTTTCCAGCAAAATCGCCAGGGGTAACAACGCCAGATGATGCTGCGGATCGGCGGGTTTGCTCGCCTGATTCAGTTCGCGAGCGACCGTCAACAGGCTCTCGGCGCTGAGGCACACGCCTTTGGGCGTACCCGTGGTGCCCGAGGTGAAAGTCAGTTTGGCGGTCCCTTCCGGCATACGGTTCGGGCCGCTGAACGTGCGGCGCCAGAACTCACCGGTTTTCTCGTAGCCGGCCGCTTGTAACTCGTCGTCCAGCGCGGGTTCGGCAATCACCCGTTCGGCCTGGCTCTGTTCCAGACAATGGGCGCGCTGAGCGGGGCTGAAAAAAGGCGGCAACGTCAGGCAAGTCAGGCCTTCGAACAGCGCGGCCAGGTCCCAGAGCATCGCTTCGACGCCATTGTCCAACGCCAGCGCAATCACCTTGACCTGCTCATCGCGCAGCCGTTGCTGGCGATACACCACCTCGGCATACAGCGTGGCGTAATCCACCTTCTGATGATCACCCCACAACGCGATGGCGCTGGTCTTGCGCTCGGCATGGCTGCGCAAGGTCTGTTTGAAACGCTCGGTTTCAGGCGACATGGCTGGATTCCTCAAGGGATGTCGGCAAACCCAGGCGATTGAACATCCCGATGTTGCGCAAATGAATAAAACCGGCGCGGATGTTGCCGACGTGCACCCAAGGCTTGCTCTCGTAATAACTGCCCCAGTGCTGGCGTTCGTCCCCCAGCCGCTCAGGGTCGGCCGCGCACAGCGTCACCGGTTTCAAGCCCAGGCGATGAAAGCTGTTCACCAAGCCGATGTTGCCGGTGAACGCCACCCATTCCAGGCCGCCCATGGCCAGCAAGTAAGTGATGGCAATGATGCTCATCCGCGCACTGCCGGTGTCACTGGCGGCCAGATTGCCGACCTCGACGATACCGGCACGATCCACCGGGCGGTCCGCCGCAGCGCTGATCAGCGGCTCGATCGATTCGTCCAGATAACGTTCCAGAAACAACGACTCAGCATTGGCCATGCGCACACCGGCCACCGCACACAGCGAGCCGGAGGCATCGCTCATGCCAAACAGCTCCGGCATGAAATGACGAATATCGGCGCCATGGGCCTTACGAAAACGTTGCTGAATAAAGGCTTCGAAGACCGGGCGCTCGACGTCGTCCGGTAACGCCCTGGCCAGGTTCATCAGCGGAGCTTCGGCCTGGCCGAAGCGTAGGGGTAGAGGAATATTCCATTCAAAGTCAGGCATTGGAAGACGCCTCCCGAGTAAGTGTGGGAGAAGTATCGAAGCCATTTCTTAACGGAATCTGAAGGTAAGAAAAAGATCATCTTCCGCTGTCTTCAGATTGCCTTAAGACTTCGCGGGCAGGGTGTGGCCCGTCGGTGCGTTGACACACCGCACCCCGGCCGCACGAATGACTCGGCCGCCGGCAATGACATTCATGAGGCCCGTTATGACCCGCGAATCAATGACCCATCGGTATGGAAAACTCTCGATCACCTTGCACTGGCTGATGCTGGCACTGTTCGTCGGCGTGTACGCCTGCATCGAAATCAAAGGCCTGCTGCCCAAGGGCCAACCGTTGAGAGCCATGTTTCTCGGGCTGCACGGCCTCTTCGGCTTAAGCATCTTCGCCCTGGTGTGGGTGCGTTTGCTCGGTCGCCTGACGCCTCGGCCACCGATCACCCCGGCACTGCCCAAATGGCAGACCGGCGTTTCGCACCTGATGCACCTGGCCTTGTACGTATTAATGATCGCCACGCCGCTGCTGGCCTGGCTGATGCTGTCCGCCGGCGGCAAACCGATGCCTTATTTCGAGTTCTACCTGCCATCGCCGGTCGCGGTAGACCCGGACCTGGCCAAGCAATTCAAGTACTGGCACGAACTGCTGGGCAGTGCGGGTTACTGGCTGATCGGCTTGCACGCGGCGGCGGGGTTGTTTCACCACTACTGGGTCCGCGACAACACCCTGACCCGCATGCTGCCCGGCCGATCCAACAATCCCATCAACCAGCGCCAGCGTTAATCCCAAGCCCGGTGCCAACCAGACACCGGCCATATCCATAGCCACCCCGAGACCCCGAATTCACCCCAAACCCCCTGTGGGAGCGAGCCTGCTCGCGATGGCGTCATCCCAGACGCCATCAATCTCAGCCATGGATTCCCACTTCGATACTCACTGCCTTAAACATGTTTGAGCCCCCACGTTTAAAGACACTCAGTGTTACGTCCCAACGGCTACAACGCCTTGCGTCGTTGCCTACGCGTACGCCAGAATCCGCCGGCTTGTGCGTCTAGGGCCCCGTCGGTAACTTGATTCCTGTCACTGCTCATCAGTGATCGGGTCTGCAAGCCCGCCGGAATGCCAGTCGCATAGCCCTATTACAGGACGCTTGTTCAGGTCTTTGAAATGGCGGTTTTGTGCGGGAGACCTCACGGTCTGCCGGGTTCCTGGTTTCCCGAACCCATGTTCCTCGCCAACCCCAAGTACGATACAGAATCCCTGCTGGCCATCGCCAGCGAGTCACTGGGCTCGGCGTCCGTTGCCGGGCATCGCTTCATAGGCTCAATACACTTCCTTGTGCAGACGATTTCCGGCTGATAACTCGTCGACGAAGGCCTGCGCGTCGTCCTCATCCAGTTGGCCGAAGTTCATTGCGATGTTCTTCAGGGCCTGCTCGATGGCGCGTTCCAGATTATTTTTGTTGCCACACACATACAGATGTGCGCCCAGGTTCAGTATTCCCCACAAGTAAGCACCGTGTTCAAGCATTGCGTCCTGCACGTAGTAACGGGTTTGCGAGTCCCGGGAGAACGCGGTAATCACCCGATCGAGCACGCCATTGGCTTGCCAATTTTCCAGGCGCGACTGGTAGAGGAAATCCGCTTCACGGCGCCGGTCCCCGAAGATCAGACAGGTTTGCAGAGGGTTGTTTTGCTGCTCCATCTGCTCCAGCAGCGCGATCAATGGCGCGATGCCGGTGCCGGTACCGATCAGCACTACCGGGTGTCCGACCTGGCGTGGCAGGTGAAATCGCGGATTGCTGCGGACAAATACCCGGGCGCTGGGATGCTCCCCGGTGAGGTGCCCGGTCGCGGTGCCGGTGCGCGAGCGGTCCGCCATGTCATAAGCGATTTCGCGAATGCACACGTCCACGTAACCGGGGTTGTCATGAGAGGCAATCGAATAGGCGCGCGGCAAACAGTCGGGCAACCATTCGATCAAATCTTCCAGGCTCAGCTGCGCGGGATCACAGAAATCGTCCAGCACGTCGAGCACATCCTTGCCGTACAGATAGACTTCCAGATCCTTGCGGTTGCTGACTTTCAGTAAGGTTTTCAAGGTGTCGTGCTGACTGCACCGAGCAAGTTCGCGCAGCAGCGATTTGCCCAGCTGCCGAAGCTCCTTGGTAGTCAGCAAAGTGGCGGCCTCTTCGCGGCCGAACCATTGGCTGATTTGCGCCAGCAGTTGCGGATCGTTTTGCGCCAGCACGTACAGGTTGTCACCCGCACGGTACTTGATGCCGCTGCCTTCAATGTCGAGGCGAATCTGCCAGGCGTAAGGCGCCGTGGTGTTCAGCCGGGTGCGAGAGATGACGCGTGCCGGCCACGCGGCGTTTTCGCCATAGGCGGTGACTTGCAGGTTCAAGGTGCTGCCGGCACGCCGATCACCCTTGAGCACTGCTGCAAGGGTTGCGCACCAGATGTCGAAAAAACCGTCGAAATCGGTGTCGGCGTCCACGCGGGTGATCCACGGGCGGGCTTGTTTTTGCAGCAGTGCGGCATCCAGGCTTTTGGTAAAACCGCAGAAGGTCGGGTAAGCCGTGTCGCCCAGCCCGAAGATCGCGTAGGGCTGGCCGTTCAGGGATGGCGAAGCATTCAGTTGATCCATGAAACGATCGGCATTTCCCGGCGGATCACCGTCGCCGAAAGAGCTGCAAACGATGATCAACACGTCACGAGGCGTCAGTTTGTCGAGGTTCAGCGAGTTGAGATCCTGCACGGCCAGTTCATACGGCTGCAGACAGGGCAGACGCAATAAGCGTTGCGTCAACCCGCGTGCATTGCCGGACTCAGAGCCGTAACCGATCACAATGCGTTCGATTACGTCTGTCATGACGGTTACCTGTCGTAATGTTCGTCGAATTGCTCCTTGGAAAACTCCAGTGCTTCGAAGTCACTCATCAAGTCGTTGATTACCCTGCGGATACTGATGTACTCGACGATATTTCCCTGTTCATCAAACAGCGGCTGCACCGTGGTATCTACCACGTACAGGCCGCCGCCCTTGCCAACGTTGGGGATCACGCCGGTCCAGATCTCACCTTTCTTGATGGTGTCCCACATCTGTTTGTAGGTGCTCTTTGGCACCGAATGATGGCGCACCACGTTATGTGGCTGGCCCAGTAATTCCTCTTTGGTGTACCCGGTAAGCTTGCAAAACAGGTCATTGACGTAAGTGATGTTGCCTTGCAAGTCAGTGGTGGAAATAACCATGACGTTTTCCAGTGCACTCAAGACTTTGGCGTTGATGGCTTGCATTGTGTTTCCCCTGAAATGATTGAAAAGTTGTTGCTGCGAATTCGAATTCGGCGCACCCACGGCTTAGGCACTTCTATTTTTAGTCGTTATAAATCAGTCAACTGACTGAGGGGCATACTGAGAAAAAAGAGGATCCGACCCATGAGCGGATCCTAAAAAGGAGTTTGTGGCGATGGCGGTTTCAGCTGTCCTGAGGTATCAGGCGCGGGCCTTTCCGGGTGACTTGCTGACCCGGTTCGAAGCGAGCATTGGGCGAGCGAACGGTGCTGATTTCGCCTTGGGTGTCTTTCACTTCGTAAGCGGTTTCCGTGAGGCCGGTTGCTTCTTGAACCGAGCTGCCGGCAAAGAATCCGGCGCCGGCACCGATCAGTGCTCCAACGGGGCCACCCACGGCACCGACCATCAACCCGGTCACGACACCGACGGCCTTGCCGGCGGTGGTGTCAGGCACCTCACGAACGACCTGATCGGCCATACACACGGGCGAGAGCAACAAGAAGAGGGTGAAAGGTAGGAGGATAGAACGAGACATGGCGTATTCCTGCTTCGGGTTCATTTCCCTAAACAATCCATAAAGCATGCCAATATTTTATTCTTTATATATCAATTAGATAGGAAATCATGCAGTCATATGTACAACTAAAAAATTAGTCCATATGACTACTGGCTAGTCTTAAAGACTATGTGAAATTCGACAATCCTTACCCGGTCACGTATGCGAAACCCTCGCATCCCATGAATGTTATTGCCGTCGATTAGCCGTGCGAACTGGAAGGTTTAAAGTGTCGCGGGCCCCTAAAAGCAGCTCATATGCAGTGGTGGAGGTGCGGCCGCACAATAAAAGCCGACCCCATTCAGCTAAATATCGAGGGCGATAGCTGCTGCGTTTTCTTGTGTGGGTTGCACGTGTGCGGTCAGCAAAGGCTGTTGTGAACTTGTATTGCGTTTGAGTCACTCAGCTGGAGGACAACCGATTACATTCAGAAAACTTTTTGAAAAAGACTGCCGGTCGTGGAGGGCGGAGATCGACCCAAAGCGGACTTCTGCACTTTCTGATTGAATAAGCCCACCGCACGATACTGATCAACACTCGGACTTGAACGAATGACAGATAATCCTTTTCGTATTCCAACAGATGCTGAAATTGCTGACGCGGAGAGCAGGCTCAACTTTCGCTTTCCCGATGAATATATCCAGTTCCTGAAAGGTGGCAGCGATGTCGCAAACACCGTATTTGAGCCCGCGGTAATTTTGGGTGGATGCAGCCATCTAAATATCTTTGAAATTGCCGAAGCCGCCTGGGCTCAGGGTGTTCCGCGGGATTGGTTGCCTTTCATTGAAGATAACAGCGACTACTTCTGCATATCGCAGGCTGGTGTTGTTCGATACTGGTCACACAACGGAAGTACAGACGAAAGCTGGCCAACCTTTTCCGCCTGGTTCGAGCAGGTCTGCATAGCCCTTGAGTAGTGTCCGCTTCCGGCCGAGGCTGTGTAAAAACGTTTTTCAGTGCGATTGGAGCCCAGTGTTGGACTGAAAATCGCGTTTCTACGCAAAATCCAGCTCGGCTGAGCAGCCGATAATTCTCAGATTTCGCATAGACGCGCAAACTTCAATTTTGACGAAGCGTTTTTACACACTCTGGGCCCAAAGCAGCCCCTTGGGTTTAGACGAGTCGTTAACGACACTAAACCCATGCTGTCCAACGCCAGCGAATCAGTGGGCTCGGCTAGGACCATGTTCAGCCATTTTGCGGCGTTGCTGGATAACTCGCACCGCAAGACGTTGTTGGGAATTACCCGGTTGGTGATGTGGGGGGGAAGGAGTAAGTCCAAACCCCTTTATGGCGGTCGGTTCGTTCGTCAAAGGGGAGAGTCCGTCGGCAACCGTATCCGTGCCACCTCAAATTTCCGGTGAAATCGGCATTTGAAATTCAATCCATGATCTGAGGCCGGTCCGGTCCAGTCATCCCATCAAGTAGAGGCAAACTCGCCCCGAACGTTCAGGCCGACACAATCCCCTGTAGGAGTGAGCCTGCTCGCGATGGCGTCAGACCTGACGCCCCAGATCCAGGCTCGGATGTTTTGCTCGACTATTGATGCACTTAAACAGGTTTCAAGGCTCACGTTTAAAGACACTCAGTGTTACGTCCCAAGGCCTACAACGCCTTGCGTCATTACCTACGCGTACGCCAGAATCCGCCGGCTTGTGCGCCTGTGGGGCGAGCTATATCGTTTCCCGGTCACTGAAAAACAGTGATCGGGTTTGGTAGCCCGGTTTCGTATCACGGCGCATAGCATCACCTTTTATGGTGGCCATGCGCGGGGTCCTTTCGAGGGCGCCGGGAACTGATACGACCGGTCTACCAACCCGCGTATGGCCGCCACCTGTCGTTGGTAGCGAGGGTGACGGCTCTCTTTTAAATAAACTCGTATCAGGAGTTTTATTCATGATCAAACCAACACCCAACCCACCGGACACCAATCCGGCATCCCCCTACGAATCCCTCGATTCCAAAAAACTCCACGAAGCCGCCGAACGCGCCCTCGACCACTACCTCAATCCAGATGCCAACATCATGGCCAGCACCCACGAACCCGAACCCATGTTCCTCGCCAACCCGGCATACGACACCGAATCCCTGCTGGCCAACGCCAGCGAATCACTGGGCTCTGCGACTACCATGCTCAGCAATTTTGCGGCGTTGCTGGATAACTCGCACCGCAAGACGCTGCTGGGGATTACGCAGGTGGTGATGTTGGGGGAATTGGCGGTGAATCAGGCGCTGGATAAGGTTGAGGTGAAGGAGTAAGGGCAATCCCTCTGTGGCGGTCGGGTAGGCCGCCGTCACGGAGGGAGGGCAAGTCGGCAACGGTATCCATGAGGTCTCAGTTTTTTGGCCGAAAATTGGATAATTGCTGGCGGTCATAGCCCAAAAGCTGGCTAAAACGGGAGCAGAAAGTAGCCAGTAATGGTCACCGGTTTTTCAGGATGTTCAGCGAGTAAACAGTCCATTGAGCGTTCGGGTTCAGAGCCTGCAAGCAATTTCCTTCCACATGTAGTCGTATTCGTATCGCAGCCATCGGACCAGCAACTTATCAAACTGCCTGCGTAGCCAATTACGCTTCCGCGCCGCGAGCCTTTCCTCGATCGTCGCTCTGAGCCAGTCGGGGTCAAAGCCTGTCCAGACAGAGGGCAAGACTGCTGCAAGGTTGGAGAAGCAAACGGGCGCCACTTCTGAATAAAAGATTTCGTAGAGTACGTCAGGATCGACGCCTTTGATCTGGCGTGCGATGTAGTCGTAATCGGTCGGAAAATAGTTGAATGGTTCGGACAGTGCGGCTCTGACGTCTGTCAGTTGTGGTTCGGTCAGAAAATGTCCCAATGCGAAAGTTCCTCCAGTACCTCATCCAGCGACTCCGCGACCACTCCGCCCGCGACGCCACCGACGACCGATCCCATCAAGACCTCCCCAATTGCGCAGATCGGGGCTCCAGGGCACCACAATGCACTGACGCCCTATCCAGCAGTACGCCGCCTAACGCACCGGCCAAAAGCTGCCTGACTTTCCGAATGGAAAGCAGCCACAAATGGTCAGCGGGTTTTTTATAACGTTCAGCAAGTCTCTTGACCCTAGTGCATTCCGGTTCAAAGCCTGCTGGAGATCTCTTTCCAGATGTAGGCGTAGTTATATTTCAGCCAGCGAACCAGCACTTTATCGAACTGCCGGCGAAACCAATTACGCTCTCTTGCTACCAGCCTTGTCTCTATCGATTCCCTGAGTATGTCGGGATCGAAGCCCGTCCATACCGGTGGTACAGTGGCCACTAGATTGGTGAAACACACCGGTGCGACTTCTGAATAGAGGATTTCGTACAGAATGTCAGGGTCAACGCCTCTGACCTTCTGCGCTACAAAGTCATACTCGACCGGAAAATCGTTGAATGGCTCGGAGAGTGCGGCTCTGATCTTTGTCAGTTGTGGTTCAGTCAGAAGATGTCCCAATGCGAAAACTCCTCCAGTTCTTCATCCAGTGAACTCGCAACCGCTTCGCCCGCGAAACCGCCAGCGACTGTTCCAGCCAAGACTATCGCAATCGCGCAAATGGGCATGGCAGGGCCGCAAAACGTGCTGACGCCCATCCCAGCGAGGATACCGCCCAACGCTCCCGCACCCGCACCAACAATGATGCCTTGGCGCGCCGATTCTTTGGGTTTGTTTTCAGCATCCAAGGTGGTCAGTAATAACGAGTACCAGGTCGTGTAGCTCTCACTTGGAAATTCCCCGGAAATCGATCACGCACGGATTTGTCATGGACATTTATGTCCCCTATGGCTTGGCTAAATCCTACTCGCAAGCTTTCAATCGCTCTCCATCAGTGCCACTGCCTTCACTGATGTCAATCTCGCCGTTACGGTCAAGATGTATTTCCGTTGTCGGCCATTGGGGCGTAATGCTGATGCAACGGTTCAGGCCCTTCGCGTTCCACCAATCGAGACGCATAAAGAACTCATCGTCAGGAAAGATATGTCCTGCATCACCCATAGTCTTTCCGGGCTGCAGTTCACCGCGAACGATGGTGTGCTGTGTGTTTAGGACGTAACTAATTTTCTTGGTGCCGTCTTTTGAGTAGAAAATGACAACTCGCGGGATAGCTACGTACCAGCACGCCACAGCACCAATGAGAACCAGCGCTATCCACCGCCCAATATGCCGTGGTCGCTTTTCACTTGCAGACATGTTTTTGAACTCCTGTACCCCAGTCAGCGATTGGCACTGCCAACACTTTGTCCATGATGATTTGTGCAGTGACACCGCCGTTCGGATACTCCTTGTAAAGCTCCATTCCCAGGATGATCGACACCCTATCTGGAGCATCGTCCCATGCTCGCATCCCTTCGACTCCTTCCGTCTTTCGTGGGCCATCAAACCTATTGGGGTCTTTGAGGAAGCGCCAACTGTCTGAGCCTATTTGCTCAACACCAGCGCCGTCCAATTGCATGCTGTCGGAGAGTCCACCGGCTAAGCCGACATACCCATAATGGATGTTCGACCAGATGTCGTAGTAGAAGTCATACGCCCCTTGCTTGTGCCAAGGTGCACCAAACAGTTTGGCCAATTTGGGCTTGTGATCCCAATCCTGACCCTGACCCACCTGTTTCGTCCAGATGGCGAAAGCCATCGCCTTTTTTCCAAGTGCCATGTTGTAAAACTGGGGGGCTTGCCCTAGGCGCAGGTAGAGCGGAAGCTCCATGAACTTCTTGGTTTCCGCCTCAGGATCGAAGCTGTTTAGTTCTTTCATTTCCAAGACTGCTGGGTCTTTGATATTGCGGTTCATCTCATCGGCGATGTAACCGGCCAGTTGCTCCATCATGTCAGGGTCTTTGCACGTAGTAGGTGCTTCAGGCTCTGTCTTCGCTGTGGGTTTTTCGGTGCTGGCTTGCGGATCTACCAAGGCATTCGCCGCCAGAGCCTTCTCTTTCAAATTTGGATCAGAGAGCAAGGTCGCCATCTTCTCATCGTCCACGGTGCCATCTGGACGGAACGCTCCCAGTGCCATGAAGTTGATGATAGTTGCACCGCCAGCATCGCCCATTACAAACCCGCCACCTACATCGCCTGACCCGGTGATGATGGTTCCGCCATGGCTGGTAGGACTGCCAAGGTGGGCCATAGGACGGCCATTCACTTGAATCGATGGAAACCCTGTGGTGATTACGGCGCCACAACCACATGTATCGCCAACACGTGCGGAGCCCATAAAATTGATATTTACGTCGCCACTTGCGGAGGCAATCGGGGTGGTGCCATGTCCAGGCAAAGGACAGACATGCTTGTCACCCAGTCGTGCAGAAGAAATCATGTATCGTCCTTGAGTCGTTGCGAAGAATTCCTACTTGGGGCTGGCTAGTCTGACTTTATCGGGAAGCTCAAACAATGGCTGCAAGACAAATCCGAAAAGTCTTGCTGAAAACCTTCCGCGTTCCGTGTCGGTTGCTTTCTATAAACGATACCGGGTCGTGGTGAATCGCCCCTAGTTCGCAGACACATCCGATTGACTCCTTTTGGCCAGTCGCTGCCTATCATGGAGGGCAGCAACCGGCCAGAAGCTGCCTTTCAACGCTGTCCACAAAAACACGCTCAACGTATCCTGTAGTGGTCAACTAATCCCGGACACGACGTTAAGTTTTTCCTCGGCCCGCGCTGGTGCCAACCCCTCGTTGAATTGGTGAGGCCGAATCCAGTTGTAGCGATGCATCAAAAAATGGCTGATATCGCGCTGTGCTTCCTGCGCAGTTCGATAGCCCACGGTCGGTATCCATTCTGTTTTCAAGCTGCGAAATACGCGCTCCATCGGTGCGTTATCCCAGCAGTTTCCTCGTCGACTCATGCTCTGGCGCATGCGGTATCGCCACAACCGCTGGCGAAAGAGTCGGCTTGCATATTGCGATCCCTGGTCCGAGTGGAATAGCAGATCCGAAGGCCTGCCACGCTGCTCGTAAGCCATATCCAGCGCTTTGATCACCAGCTCAGCGTCTGGCTTTTCCGACAGCGCCCAGCCCACGATCCGACGCGTACAAAGATCCAGGACGACAGCCAGGTAATGCCACTTTCCTTGCGCCCAAATGTAGGTGATATCGCCGCACCAGACTTGATTGGGCGCTGGCACGTCGAACTCGCGGTTCAATGTGTTCGGGATATCCAGTCTTTCTACTGTTGCTCGTTTGTAGGCATGGGAGCCGGGTTGTTTGCTGACTAAATCAAGCTCGCGCATTAAGCTACGCACTTTGAATCGACCGAGTTGCTCACCGTCTTCACGCATCAGCGACAGGATGCTGCGACTGCCCGCAGAGCTGCGACTTTGCGAGAACAGCTCACTGACGCGACTACGCAATCGAAGCCGTTCAACATCCGGCGTGCGGCGCCGCAGGCGCTGGGCGTAGTAACACGAGCGAGTGACGTCAAACACCTTGCACAGCCAATCAACCGGCTCATGTGCCCTCAACTGGTCAATCAGCGCGAACGCTCGTGATCTTCCGACATCAAGAGCGCGGTAGCCTTTTTTAGTATTGATTTCTCTCGCTCAAGCCGAGCAATCCGGGCTTCCAGCTCCTGAATTTTTTGCTGTTCCGGAGTCAGTGCCTTGCTCTGCGGGGTGACGCCTTTATGTTCTTTCTGAATCTGGTCAACCCAGCGGCGCAATGCCGATTCACCAATGCCGAGTGAACGGCTGGCTTCGATGTAGCTGTAGTTTTGTTTGAGCACAAGGTCGGCAGCCTCGCGCTTGAATTCAGGAGTAAAGGAGCGGCGTTGTTTAGTCATCTGACACCTCGATCTGGCGAGCATTCTCGCCTAAATGGGTGTCCGGTTTCATTAGACCACTACATCCTGCTAAAAGACAACAATGAAAAGGAGTTCAAATGAAAACTGATTGGCAACAAATTCGAGAGATGATGAACACTGTTATCGATAGCTGTGAGCAGATCGAAACGGCAGGATTCCGTGAGGAACATCGCTCAGCGACTGTGGAAATCAAAGGCGTCGAACTCCGTCCAGGAGTTTTTGATCAGTGCGTGGACACTTCCGGAGAACATTCGCTACCAGATCATTCGTGAGCGTCATGAAGCTGGAAATGACCTTCCCTACGTTCCCGAAGCAGCCCGCATTCTTGTCGCAATGGCACAGGCTTGTGCGGAATTGGTCGGAGCAGCAGACAAGGCACCAGCTCAGAAAGCTATTGCGGGAATGAATCATTGGTACAAGGCCTACGCTGTACCGCATATGACTACAGCCATCAGGCTGGCAAAAAAATAACCTGACGCTTAGATTCACGGGCAATCACCCGGCAGTGATGGATCACATCTATTGTCTGAACGTCGTCTATGGGTCGGTAGCTACCTGGCGCAGCCACCGTCTCTCATCAGTGAGGTGGGTCTTGGCATCAGGATATGTGTGGCTGGATTCCGAGTCCGATGAAAAAGGCCCCCGCGCTCTGTGCAAGTGTCGGGGCCTGTTTGACATAAGCGGTGTTACTCGCCGTGGCGCTGCTGGCCTTTGCGGAGGGTGACCGGAGGGTAGAGCTTTTGCAAGGCTCGCAGGCTTTCGAGGATCGCGAACAGTCGGCGCGCATCCGGGCGCTGCCCGTCCATGGGCTCGACCAGCAGGGTACCGTAGATCAGGGCGATGCGCTCTTCGGCGGCGTGCAGTTCGGCCAGCACGCCTAGCTGGGCCTTGGCGGCGCGGGCCTCGAACGACGGAGGCTGTAAGTTGGCTTCTTGGGGTTGTCCTGTCATCGTGGGGTGGCCTCTTTGGGGTGCATGCCGCAAGTGCAGATCAACGTCGCCTGGTGGTGCCCCTGGCTGAATTCGGGGGGTACTTTTAATGGTTTCACAAGCCGCTATCGGCCAATTGCAGTCATTCATCGACTGCCCGCTACGCTAGCTGAGATGCGTCAGCCGTGCGGTCGTCGTGTATGACTACTTGAATTCTCCATATCGCTTTACCTGTGCAGCGTTTGAGATTCGGATTGCCTCTTTAAGTTTAGGGAGTGCGGCATCAAGGCTAACTTCTATGAAGTTGACACCTGTGTACTTACCCTTCATTCGGATGGCTGTGTAGACAGTTTTTTCCGGTGAGTCTTGGCCTGCAAGCATTCTGATGGTGTCATATATAAAACCAAAATCGTTGCGCGGTTCGGTCTTATGGCAAGGCAAAATTTCTGCTATGTGGCACGCTTCAAAAATGAACGGTTTACCTGAGCCTATCAATTGAACCATGCCTTTCGCTGAGGTTTTTAACACGGAAAATAGCTGCGTACACTGCGCTGAAGTCAGGTTAACGTTCATCTTGAGGCTATCCAGTTCAGCCCTATCGCTAAGGCTCTGCATTTTATTAGAGTCTAATTTATTAAGTAAGGCTTCTCTGTCCGCAGCATTGATCGCCTCAGTCACGTGGTGATTGGCCGCAACCTGATAGATCGACATTCCTAGAGTGGCGTCAGAGCGCGTGACATAGTTAATGATCTCCGTCTTGAACTCTGATTCAGGGATTTTCTGGTGATGGAGCAGTTTCTCCTTCAACTCAATAAATTCCAAAATCATTCTGCGATAGCGGCTGGCGAAAGTGTCGCGAAATTTCGCCCGTTGCGCATCGCTGAGCATAACGTACAGCGAAGCTTGCGGGTCCTTCAAATCCTGCCCACCCATCAATCCGCCGACTAATCCGAAGCGGTATGTTTCGCGACCGTCTGAGGCCATTACCGCTAGCACCTGCGGGTCAACCTCGGTCAACAGATGATTGACGATATCTTCAATGAAAGCTTCACGACTCATACGTAGCTAACCTTGCCAATTCAGATAAGAGTTCCTATTTACCGCTTATGGCGTTCAGCCACTACGGAGCTACTAGGTTAGCCCCCCGTTGGCTGAAGAGCCAGTACCCGTTCCTACTGAGGGTATCCAGCGACCCCGAATCCATTTATTGACGAGGTTGGCACTGATGGTGTGGGTCAAAGCTAGGAACCGCCTTAGCTGTTGTAGACGTGAGATGACCGCTTTAGGCCGATTTTCGCCTGTGGACACCGGCAGCGCTGGGCTACCTCCAGCGACTAGGCCTGCTGGCTAGGTGGCGTGTCCGTAAGCTGGTGCTCACGAGGGGCTGCTTCTGGCCGATTGTTGCATATCGCGAAGCCCTGCAATCGACTCGAATCGGACGGCGAAAAGGAAAGGCTCATTTTTTGCGATAACGCGCTAGGTCAGGCCTGAAGCCATCGCGAGCAATTTTCGCTCCTACAGAAGAGCAGTATGTCTCAGACGAGAATTTCGAATGACGTACTGGCAAGGCGTTCCCCGTTCACCAGAATATGCACTGCATGTTTCCCCACATAGTGCTTCCGAGTAGTCAGTTCCTTGATCTGCTGCCCACGACTAACCCGCTCAATCGCCCCACCATCCAACGTCAACGCCTTCAGCTTGAACACCTTCGCCGAAGTGCTGCCATTGGCCTTCACATAATCAATCGCATAATCAATCACCAACCGCTGACTCTCCGCCACCGTGGATTTCACCGCAAACGACAACGTAATCTTCTCCCCCAACCGAATTACCGCCGGTTCCACCTTCACCCCAACAATCTCAACCTCAGCCTTACCACTCGCCCCAATAATCGCCAACGCCCGCTGGTTTCCCTGCTTGATCAAGCTGCGCAACGCATGCTTGGCAATCCACGCCGTGTGCTTGTTCTCCAGCGACCACCCCTCAATCAAGTCCAGCACCCACTCCGGATGGTCCTTGGTGATGTCATTCAGGTGATTGGCCACCGACTTGCGCACGTAAAGGCTGTCATCTGCCTTGAGGTTGTCGAGAATCGCCGCCGCCAATGTCGGATCGCTCTGGATCTGCTCCAACCGAAACGACCACGGCAAACGCGGTCGACTGCCTTCGCTGGCCAGGCGCCGCACATGCTCGTTCTCATCCCGAGACCATGCCTGCATCAGCGCCAATGACCGTTGCAGATCGCTGCGCAGAAAATACCGGATGGCAAATTCTGCCGAGCCAAATGCGGTGAAGTATTTGAGCGCGTCCATCGATTGCTCGAAATCATGCGCGCCATACATCGCCACGTAGTGCGGCAGCGAGATGCTGACGAAGCCGCTGTTCAGGCGGGGGGCGAGGGCGCGTAGCACTTCGAGGGATTCGTCGTAGTCCAGCGGCAGCACGGCGTGCAGGCATTCGCTGACGCGGGCCATGCGTTGCATGATCGACAGGTCGGCGAGGCCGTCGTTGGCCATTTTCAGGAAGGCGTTGGCGTTGAAGGCCGGGTAGACCGCCGTCATTTCGGTGGCGATGTGTTTGAGGCGTTCGGCGTTGAAGATTTCCTTCAGGGCCGGGGCTGGTTGTTCGGCGGCGGTCATGGTCGGGTCCGTTCGAGGGGGCCGGTCAGGTTATCGGGGTACTGATGAAAGCCTCAAGCTTTTCTGTCTGCGCGGCGAATTCCGTGATAGTGGCGGGCTCACGGGTCAAATCATTCCCCGGGGGATCGACGTTCGCTGACGCTGACGATGGACGCTCGGGCCGGTTCGGGAGGGGAGTTGAGTGGGTCCATACGGACGGTGCCTGTGAAGTACGCTTCCGGGCCTTTTATCGAGGGTTGCGAGCCTGCGCGCTTGAGGATCATGATCCGGTCCTATTGATAAATGAACAGGAAATTTTATGGGCCTCACGCTCCGCATACACTCTATGCATGTCCTGGAGTAAAGCGACCCATGGAAGCCAACCGATTGGGTGACATCGCTGCATTTGTCTGCGCCGTAAAGGCTGGAAGCTTTACCGCTGCGGCGGCTTCTCTTGGCCTGACCCGGTCGGCGGTGGGGAAAAGTATAGTTCGCCTGGAAAGCCGGATGGGTGCACGGCTTCTCAATCGCACGACGCGCAAACTGAGCCTGACTGACGAGGGGCAGGTCGCCTATGAGCGCTGGCGTCAGATTCTCGAAGATCTGGATGAAGTGGACGCGACCATGGCCTTGCGTCGAGGGCGGCCCACCGGGACCTTTAAGCTCACGGCACCGCTGTCCTTTGGTCAGCGCCACATTCTGCCGATTCTGGATGCTTATCTGAAGCAGTGGCCTGAACTGCGGGCGGATGTCTGGTTTACCGATCGCTTTGTTGATCTGATCGAGGAGGGCATCGACATCGCCATACGAATTGGCATGCCGAAAGATGACTCCCAATTATTTACCCGTACCGTGGCGTGGCAGCAATTCGCGACGTGTGCATCGCCTGCTTATCTGGCCCAACGCGGCGTGCCGCAAACGCCCGCTGACCTTGTCGGGCATGACACCATCGCGTTGTTCAGTGGCGAGCGGCCGACCGTCTGGCGTTACCAGACACCTGCCGGCCTTCATCTGTACGAACAGCCGGGGCGACTGAATATCGACAGTTCAGAAGCCACGCGAGAAGCGGCGCTGGCAGGCATCGGCCTGATTCATCTGCCGACCTACATTACGGGTAACGACCTGCGCGATGGCACGTTAGTGGAAGTGTTGAAACCCTATCGCGCACCTCCTGATCCCATCAGAGTCGTCTACACCAGCAAGCGTCACCTGTCCCCCCGCGTTCGCAGGTTTATTGACCTGTTGATCGAGCGTTGGGAAACAGGCGTGCCTTGGGAAAGATAGCGATATTGGGGACTCAGCGGACCGTGTAACGGTCGCGAACTGCTGTTTATCCAGCCTGGGGAATCAATAAATATGTCAGTCATCGTCACTCACGGGACTGCCATCATGACTATCGCCACACACTTCTCGCCGCCAGCTGAACCTGCGACTTTACCGACCGCCCATCCTTCGCTTGAGCGCCATCCCGGGTTTCAACGCTTGTTTAAACCGCAGGCGCTCACGATTGGCCTGATTTTGCCCCTCGAAACCCACCCGGGCAGACCGGCGCCGACCATGCGTGATCACGTGGAGATGGCGCAACGCGCCGAAGCGCTTGGCTTTGGTGCCTTATGGATGCGCGACATACCTTTCTACGACCCGGATTATGGCGATGTGGCGCAGATCTTTGAGCCGCTGGTCTACATCGGTTACCTGGCCGCCGCCACCCGCAGCATTGTCTTGGGCACCACGGGTATTGTGCTGCCGACCCGTGATCCGATGTATCTGGCCAAGCAAGCGACGTCCCTCGATCAACTCAGTGAAGGTCGACTGGTGTTGGGGCTGTCCTCGGGTGATCGATACAGTGATTACCCGATGCTGGGCATCGATTATGAATCCCGTGGTGATCGCTACCGTGATGCCTTTTCGGTGTTTCGAACCCTGATCGAGCAGAGCTTTCCGCGTTTCCGCTCCGAGCGATTCGGTGGCTCACACGGAAACCTGGACCTGGTGCCGAAAGCGCCGTATGGCCGCGTCCCGTCCATTGCTGTCGGCCAGGCGCAACAGAGCGTTGAATGGTTGGCTCAGCACCTTGATGGCTATCTTGCTGGCGTCCAAAGCCCGGAGCGGTTGGCAGCGTTGGGCGAGAGCTGGCACGCCGCCGTGCAGGAGGCGGAGAACCGCAACGCTTTCAAACCGTTGGGCTTGGGCGGCTATTTCGACCTCAGCGACAACCCGGATCAGCCATTCCAGCGCATCCAGGGTGGCTTCCGGGCAGGGCGCAACGGCCTGCGCAATTACCTGGAGCACGCGCAATCTGCCGGTGTTTCGCATATCGCGCTCAACCCCAAGGTCAGCCGTCAACCCTATGGCGAAATCCTCGACGAACTCGGCGAGTACGTTCTGCCGTACTTCCCGTCACATGCCTGAGATCACGGGGAGGAATCACTCATGTCATCACTTTTCGACTCTTATGACCTCGCGGATCAGGTGCTGCCCAATCGCATCGTCATGGCGCCGATGACCCGCGCTCGCGTCGAGGGCACCGTGCCGTCTGAAGACATGGCGACCTACTACGCCCAGCGCGCCGGAGCCGGCCTGATCATCAGTGAAAGCGCGCAGGTTTCTCCGCAGGGACGTGGCTACCTGTATACCCCGGGGATCCACAGCGCAGCGCAAATTGAAGGCTGGAAGCGCGTGACTGATGCGGTTCATCAAGCCGGGGGACGCATGTTCCTCCAGCTCTGGCATGTGGGGCGCGTCTCGCACTCTTCGCTGTTGGACGGACGCTCGCCTGTCGCGCCTGTGGCCATGCCGGCCAGTCAAACGCTGGTGCATGCTTACGACAGCGACGGCAAGCCTGGGCAAGTTCCGGTGAGTGCGCCCGTGGCGTTGGATGCCGAGGGGATTCGGCAGGTCATTGCAGACTTTCGCCTGGCCTCGGCCAATGCCCTGTCGGCAGGTTTTGACGGCGTCGAAATTCACGCCGGCAACGGCTATCTGTTTGAACAGTTCATCAACGGCGGCTTCAACACACGTGAAGACCGTTTCGGTGGTGCGCCGATTGCGAATCGCCTGCGATTGCTGCTTGAGACGGTCGATGCGGTGAGTGCGCAGATCGGCAGTGCTAAGGTGGGTGTGCGCGTGTCGCCTTTTGCCCACTTGGCGGACCTGCACCCGTTCGATGGCGAAGAGGCCACCTGGCTCGCTCTGGCCGGAGCATTGTCCCAACGCCAGATTGCCTACTTGCATGCGAGCCATCTCGGCACGCCGGACTTTCAAAAAGACTTCCGCGCCGCTTACGACGGCACCTTGATGGTGTCGGGCGGGTTCACCCTTGAAACCGCGCAGCAGGCCATCGAAGAAGGATTAAGCGACCTGGTGGTGTTTGGCCGGCCGTTTATAGCCAACCCCGATCTGGTCAATCGCTTGCGCCATGGCTGGCCACTGGCCGAAGCGGGAAGGGAGGCTTACTACGGCGGGGGAGCGCATGGCTACATCGATTATCCCGCGTACTCGTCGCCAGTCGCAGAAAGTGCCTAGCGGACCCGTCGTGCAGCGCCGGGGCAGATTGTTCGGCGACGGTCATGCTCGGGTCCGTTCGAGGGGGCCGGTCAGGTTATCGGGGTACTGATGAAGGCCTCAAGCTTTTCCGCCTGCGCGGTGAATTCGGCGATGCGCGGGAAGCGTGAGGCGTCGACTTGGTCCGGTGTCACCAGGTTGGTGAAGCTCCAGGCGACGGCGAGGGTGATGCCGTCTTGTTCGATCAAGGCACCGTTTGCCAGAGGCTGTTTTTCCAGTTCGCGTTCAAGCGCTGAATAGGCTGCGGCGAGTTGCCCTTCGACGCGCTCAACCCAAGGCTGGTATTGAATTTCGGCGGGGCGCAGGTTGCGTTCGTAGTAAAGCTGAACGGACTTTTCGCACGCCGCCAACCCGAGCCCGATCAGGCGCCATGCGCGCAGTCGTTGCTTGAGGTCGTCGGGCATCAGGCTTTTGCCAGGGCCGGCGAGGGCTTCGAGGTAGTCGATGATCAGGGTCGAGTCGATCAATACTTCGCCGTCGTCCAGCACCAGGGTCGGCGCCTTGACCACGGGGTTAATCTGCTGGAAGTGCTCGAAATGGCGGAACACCGAAACCGATTCGTGCTCCAGGTCGATGCCCAGGTGTCTGGCGGAAATAGCCACGCGCCGCACGTAGGGCGAATCCAGCATGCCGATCAGTTTCATTGAGCCGCTCCTTCAGGTGTCCATGTCGGGATGGACTACCTTAGCTGAGGTTCGGCGACCTGCAAACGGCCTTGGTTAATCTTCGAAACCGACCTGTTCGTGAATCTCGTCAACCTTCAATTCCAGGCGATAGGCCACGGCGATGAACAGCGCCTGGCACAGGCACAACGTCGCGCTCAACGAGCGGAAGGCGAACGAGCTGCCTTCGTTGACCAGCAGCACGGTGTTGGCGCGTTTGGCCAGGGGCGAGAGGTTGCTGTCGGTGATGATCAGGGTTTTCGCCTGGTTGTGCTGGGCGATGCGCAGGCAGTGCTGGGTTTCCTTGCCGTAGGGCGTGAAGCTGATGGCGATGACCAGGTCATTGGCGCGCACGCTGCGCATCTGCTCGCGGTAGCTGCCGCCAAGGCCGGAGACCAAGTGGATGCGCTTGTTGGTGTGTTGCAGGTTGTAGACCAGGTAATCCGCGACGGCGAACGAGCGGCGCACGCCGACCACGTAGATGTTGTCGGCGTTGACCACCAGGTCCACGGCTTTGTCGAAGGCCTGGTCATCGAGTTCCAGCCCCAGCCGTTCGATGCCGGACAGGGTCGCGTCGATGCACTCGCGTGCGAGGTCGCCGCCGCTGGCTTTCTGCGATTTGTTGGCGATCATGCTGCGAATGCGCTGCTGGTAGTTCTGCACCGGCGTGGTCTTGTGCGTGTACGCCTCGCGGAACAGGGCCTGCATTTCGCTGAAACCGCTAAACCCGAAACGCTGCGAGAACCGCACGATGGCCGACGGGTGCACCTCGCACTCGCGGGCGATGTCGCTGATGCGGTCGACCATGATCCGGTCGCTTTGCTGGCTCATGTAACTGGCGATGCGTTTGAGCTGGCGCGGCAGGCTTTCGTATTCATTGGTGATCAGCTGCAACAGACGCTCGGCATTGATCGGGGGGCTGGCGAGATCGCTGTCGGGCGTGCTCTCGGTCGTAGCCGGCTGATCGGTGCGGGACATAGGGAATCCTTCTGGCTTGTTCTTATAGGGCTGACTGGTGTGTCGGCCCCTGACAATAGGTTGGCTGTGCGCAGTCTACAGGGTAGGCCGGAATAAAATCTTGAGCTTGCGGCCGGCATACGGTTTGCTGAAACGATGCACTGTGTCTGGAATGCTTTTGTAAAAGTTTATTGGAAAAAATATTCCACGTAAAAATTATTTGGAATAATTATTGATTGTTCGGTCCCGGTCGTTTTAGTCTGCATCCCACCAAGAGCGTTCGGCGCCTCCATCGCCCCGAACGCAGGCTGATAAAAATAACAGGAGCCAGCATGGGCCAGACTCGTTTTGCCAGTGGGCGTCAATTGGATCTGATTTGCCTGGGGCGCCTTGGCGTCGACCTCTATGCGCAGCAAGTCGGGGCGCGGCTGGAAGATGTTTCAAGCTTCGCCAAATACCTTGGGGGATCGTCCGCCAACATCGCGTTCGGCACCGCTCGACTGGGCCTGAAATCGGCGATGTTGAGCCGGGTAGGGGACGACCACATGGGGCGATTCCTCCTGGAATCCCTGGCCCGTGAAGGCTGTGACGTCAGCGGCGTCAAGGTCGATCCGGAACGCCTGACCGCCATGGTCCTGCTCGGTCTCAAGGACCGCGAAACCTTTCCTTTAGTCTTCTACCGCGAAAACTGCGCCGACATGGCGCTGCGGGCCGAGGACATCAGCGAAGCCTTTATTGCCTCCAGCAAAGCCTTGCTGATCACCGGCACCCATTTCTCCACCGACGGCGTCTATAAAGCGAGCATCCAAGCGCTGGATTACGCCGAGAAGCACAACGTCAAACGGGTGCTCGATATCGATTATCGCCCGGTGCTGTGGGGGCTGGCGGGTAAGGCGGACGGGGAAACCCGCTTCGTCGCCGATCAGAACGTCAGCCAGCATGTGCAGAAAATCCTGCCGCGTTTTGACCTGATTGTCGGCACTGAAGAAGAGTTTTTGATTGCGGGCGGTTCCGAGGATTTGCTCACGGCGTTGCGCAATGTTCGGCGTTTGAGCGACGCGACGCTGGTGGTCAAGCTCGGGCCGCAGGGTTGCACGGTGATTCACGGAGTGATTCCGGTGCGGCTTGAAGACGGGGCGATTTACCCCGGCGTTCGGGTGGAAGTGCTCAACGTGTTGGGGGCCGGCGATGCATTCATGTCGGGTTTCCTCAGCGGTTGGCTGGAGGACGCCAGCGATGAGCGCTGCTGCCAGTTGGCCAATGCTTGCGGCGGTCTGGTGGTGTCGCGTCATGCCTGCGCCCCGGCGATGCCGACACGGGCCGAACTCGATTACCTGTTCAACAGCCCGGTGCCGATTACCCGGCCGGATCAGGACGAAGTGCTGCAGCGTCTGCATCAGGTCAGCGTGCCGCGCAAACAGTGGAAGCAGCTGTTCATTTTTGCCTTTGATCACCGTGGACAACTGGTGGAACTGGCGCACAAGGGCGGTCGCGACCTCAACGCCATCTGCGAACTCAAGCAACTCTTTATCAAAGCCGTGGAGCGGGTCGAAACGGATTTGCGTGAGCAAGGGATCGACGCTGATGTCGGCTTGCTGGCGGATCAGCGTTTCGGCCAGGACTCGCTGAACGCCGCCACCGGTCGTGGCTGGTGGGTGGCGCGGCCGGTGGAAGTGCAGGGCTCGCGGCCGTTGGCCTTCGAACATGGGCGCTCGATCGGCAGCAACCTGATTGCCTGGCCGCAAGAGCAGATCATCAAGTGCCTGGTGCAATTTCATCCTGATGATGAGCCGTTGTTGCGCCTGGAACAGGAAGCGCAGATCAAGGGTTTGTATCAGGCGTCCCAGGTCAGCGGTCATGAACTGCTGCTGGAAATCATCCCGCCCAAGGATCATCCGTCGACCCATCCGGACGTGCTGTATCGCGCGCTGAAACGCCTCTACAACCTGGGGATTTACCCGGCGTGGTGGAAGATCGAAGCGCAGAGTGCCGAGGAGTGGAAGCAGCTTGATGAGTTGATTCAGGAACGAGATCCGTATTGCCGGGGCGTGGTGTTGCTGGGGCTGAATGCGCCGGCGGCGGCACTGGCCGAAGGGTTTCAGCAAGCGAGCCAGAGCCAGACCTGTCGCGGGTTCGCGGTCGGGAGGACGATCTTCCAGGAACCGAGCCGCGCGTGGCTGGCCGGTGAAATCGATGATGAGGCGCTGATTGCTCAGGTGCAGGGCACCTTCGTCGAACTCATCGACGCCTGGCGCACGGCCCGCGCCTGACGCGACACCGCGTTATCGTTCTTCGCGGGCAAGCCTCGCTCCTACGGGAAGCCGCGTTGATCTGTAGGAGCGAGGCTTGCCCGCGAAGTCGGCCTCAGACTCAACGGAAATTTAGAAAACAACAAAAAGGTGCAGCCATGCCCGCTATCCGAATTGGCATCAACCCGATCTCCTGGAGCAACGACGACTTGCCGTCCCTCGGTGGCGAGACGCCGTTGAGCACCGCGTTGAGCGAAGGCAAGGAGATCGGTTACGAAGGTTTTGAACTCAACGGCAAATTCCCCAAGGATGCCAAAGGCGTCGGTGACGTGCTGCGGCCTTACGATCTGGCGCTGGTGTCCGGTTGGTATTCCAGCCGTCTGGCGCGCCGTTCCGTGGCCGAAGAAATCGACGCCATTGGCAGTCACGTCGAGTTGCTGGCGAAGAACGGCGCCAAGGTGCTGGTTTACGGCGAAGTGGCGGACTCGATTCAGGGCCAGCGCATCCCCTTGGTTGAACGCCCGCGTTTCCACACCGAACAGGCCTGGCAGGAATACGCCGACAAGCTCACCGAACTGGCGCGGTTCACCCTGTCCCAAGGCGTGCGCCTGGCCTATCACCACCACATGGGCGCTTACGTCGAATCCCCGGCCGACATCGACAAGTTGATGGCGTTGACCGGCAGCGAAGTCGGTCTGCTGTTCGATTCGGGCCATTGCTACATGGGCGGCGGCGAGCCGTTGCACGTCTTGCGCAAACACATCGAACGTATCTGCCACGTGCATTTCAAGGACGTGCGCAAACCGGTGGTGCAACTGGCGCGCAACAACCTGTGGAGCTTTCCGGACTGCATCATCAACGGCACCTTCACCGTGCCCGGCGATGGCGACATCGACTTCGCCGCGCTGCTCGATGTGTTGCTGGCCAACGATTACCACGGCTGGCTGGTGGTCGAGGCTGAGCAAGACCCGGCCGTGGCGCCGAGTTACGTCTACGCGAAAAAAGGCTACGACACCTTGCGTGCGTTGCTCGACGAGAGGGTTGCGCTATGAGCCTGCTGGTCAAAAGCAATGCCCGTGGCCGGACCATGGTCGAGTTGGGCAAAGGTGAGCTGGAATACGTCGGCTTCGCTGCCTACCGCCTAAGCCTGGGCGAAACCTTGCCGGTGGCGGCGGGTGATAAAGAGCTGTGCCTGGTGCTGCTCAGCGGCCGGGTCAGCATCAAGGGTGAAGCGCCGGGGCAGGGGGCGTTCGACTGGGACAACCTCGGCGATCGCCAGTCGGTGTTCGAGGACAAATCGCCGTTCGCCGCTTATTTGCCGCCCGGCAGTCAGGCCCAGGTCGTCGCGTTGAGCGATGTGCAGATCGCCGTCTGCGCCGCACCGGGCTCAGCCGAAAAGGGCCTCGGTCCACGGCTGATCAAACCCGACACCATGAAACGCAGCGTGCGCGGCAAGGGCGCCAACACCCGTTACGTCTGCGACATCCTGCCGGACACCGAGCCCGCCCATTCGCTGCTGGTGGTGGAAGTGCGCACACCGTCGGGACACTCGTCGAGCTACCCGCCGCACAAGCACGACACCGACGATTTGCCGCACCAGAGCTTTCTCGAAGAAACCTATTACCACCAGATCAACCCGCCTCAGGGTTTCGTGTTCCAGCGCGTCTACACCGACGACCGCAGCATCGATCAAGCCATGGCCGTGGAAAACAGCGACCTCGTGGTCGTGCCGAAGGGCTATCACCCGGTCAGCGTGCCCTACGGCTACGAGTCGTATTACCTGAACGTGATGGCTGGCCCGAAACGGGTCTGGCAGTTCCACAACGATCCGCAGCACAGCTGGCTACTTGATCTCTGATCTAAAAAGCCTGAATTCCACTATTCGAACGGAGAACAAGAACAATGAGCGACGCCCCGGTCATCGGCCATTACCTCGACGGTCACGTGCAAGACAGCGGTAGCGAGCGGTTCAGCAATGTCTTCAACCCGGCGACCGGCGAGGTGCAAGCGCGTGTCGGGCTGGCCAGTTCGAAGACCGTGGACGATGCCGTTGCCTCGGCCCTGAAAGCATTCCCGGCCTGGTCCGAGCAATCGTCCTTGCGCCGTTCGCGGGTGATGTTCAAGTTCAAGGAATTGCTCGACCGTCATCACGACGAACTGGCCGAAATCATCAGCCGCGAACACGGCAAGGTGTTCTCCGACGCCAAGGGCGAAGTCACCCGTGGCATCGAAATCGTCGAATACGCCTGTGGCGCGCCGAGCCTGCTGAAAACCGAATTCAGCGACAACATCGGCGGCGGCATCGACAACTGGAACCTGCGCCAGCCGCTGGGCGTGTGCGCCGGTGTCACGCCGTTCAACTTCCCGGTGATGGTGCCACTGTGGATGATCCCGCTGGCGCTGGTTACCGGTAACTGCTTCATCCTCAAGCCCTCCGAACGCGACCCATCCGCCAGTTTGCTGATGGCCCGTTTGCTGACCGAAGCCGGTTTGCCGGACGGCGTGTTCAACGTGGTTCAGGGCGACAAGACAGCGGTCGATGCGCTGCTGCAACACCCGGACATCGAGGCGATTTCCTTTGTCGGCTCGACGCCGATTGCCGAGTACATCCACCAGCAAGCCACCTCGCGCGGCAAGCGGGTGCAGGCGCTGGGCGGGGCGAAGAATCACATGATCGTCATGCCCGACGCGGATCTGGATCAGGCCGCAGACGCCTTGATCGGCGCGGCTTACGGCTCGGCCGGCGAGCGCTGCATGGCGATCTCGATTGCCGTGGCGGTGGGCGATGTTGCAGACCAACTGATTGCCAAACTGCTGCCGCGCATCGATCAACTCAAGGTCGGCAACGGCATGCAGGGTGACAGCGACATGGGGCCGTTGGTGACGGCCGAACACAAGGCCAAGGTCGAAGGCTTTATCGACCAGGGCGTGGCGCAAGGCGCGCAGCTGATTGTCGATGGTCGTGGGTTCAAGGTGCCGGGGGCGGAGAACGGCTTCTTCGTCGGCGCGACGTTGTTCGATCACGTCACTACCGAGATGAGCATTTACCAGCAAGAGATCTTCGGCCCGGTGCTGGGCATCGTCCGCGTCCCGGATTTCGCCAGCGCCGTGGCGTTGATCAACGCCCACGAATTCGGCAACGGCGTGTCGTGTTTCACCAGTGACGGCGGCATCGCCCGGGCGTTTGCACGCACTATCAAGGTCGGTATGGTCGGCATCAACGTGCCGATTCCGGTGCCCATGGCCTGGCACTCGTTTGGCGGCTGGAAACGCTCGCTGTTCGGCGACCATCACGCCTATGGCGAAGAAGGCATCCGTTTCTACAGCCGCTACAAAAGCGTGATGCAACGCTGGCCCGACAGCATCGCCAAGGGCCCTAAATTCAGCATGCCGACAGCCAAGTGATTCACCTGTGCGGAGAATAACAATAATGAGCAAACCCCTGCGTTTCGCCCTGAACCGTATGGTCGCCCCACGTTTGTCCCTGCCCGCGTTCATCGACCTGGCGGTAGCCCTAAAGGCTGACGCCATCGAGATTCGCAATGACCTCAAGGGTGTCGAGATCGAAGACGGCACCGCGCCCGAGCGCGTCCGCGAGTTGTGCGCGGCCCAAGGCATCAGCGTGCTGTCGATCAACGCGCTGTACCCGTTTGATGTGTGGAATGACGAGCGCCGGACGCTGGCCTTGAAACTGGCGGCTTATGCTCGTGATTGCGGCGCGCAGGGGGTGGTCATGTGCCCGCTGAATGATCGCGCGGATACTCGTAGCGAAGCCGAGCGCGCTTCAGGGTTGCGCACCGCCTTGAGTGAACTGGCGCCGATCCTGCGCGATCACGGCATTCTCGGTTTCATCGAGCCGTTGGGTTTCGAAGAATGCTCGCTGCGGCGTAAACGCACGGCGGTGGAAGCGATCAAGGTTGTCGGTGGGCTGGATGTGTTCCGGCTCGTCCACGACACCTTCCACCATCACCTGGCGTGTGAGCAGGAGTTTTTCCCCGAGCTGACCGGGCTGGTGCATATCTCCGGTGTCGAGGATGCCGAGGCGCCGTTGGCGACGATACGCGACGGCCATAGAGTGTTGGTGGGCGAGGGCGACATTCTTGGCAATGCCGCACAGATCGACACCTTGCTCAGCGGCGGTTACAGCGGCTACCTGTCATTCGAGCCGTTTGCCGACAGCGTCCATGGCCTGGCCAACATCGAGCAGGCCATCGGCGCAAGCATGAATCACCTACAAAAATCCCAAGGCTAATGAAGAACCCCTGTAGGAGTGAGCCTGCTCGCGATTGCGCAGTGTCAGGCAGCATCAATGTCGACGGACACTGCGCAATCGCGAGCAGGCTCACTCCTACAAGTTTTCTGCGTGTATTGAAGGATCAGTTATGACCACAACAAGACTGACCATGGCCCAGGCCCTGGTGAAATTCCTCGATAACCAGTACATCGAGGTCGACGGGGTCCAGAGCAAATTCGTCGCCGGGATCTTTACCATTTTCGGCCACGGCAACGTGCTGGGCCTGGGGCAAGCCCTGGAGCAGGACAGCGGCGACCTGATCGTTCATCAAGGCCGCAACGAACAAGGCATGGCCCACGCCGCCATCGGTTTCGCCAAGCAACACCTGCGGCGCAAAATCTACGCCTGTACCTCATCCGTCGGCCCAGGCGCTGCGAACATGCTGACCGCCGCCGCGACGGCCACCGCCAACCGCATTCCCTTGCTGCTGTTGCCCGGCGACGTCTACGCCTGCCGCCAGCCGGACCCGGTGTTGCAGCAAATCGAACAGTTCCACGACCTGAGCATCAGCACCAACGATGCGTTCAAGGCCGTGAGCAAATACTGGGACCGCATCAACCGTCCCGAGCAGTTGATGACCGCGGCGATCCACGCCATGCGGGTGCTCACCGACCCTGCCGAAACCGGCGCGGTGACCCTGGCCTTGCCGCAAGACGTGCAAGGCGAGGCCTACGACTATCCCGATTACTTCCTGCAAAAACGCGTGCACCGCATCGAACGTCGTCCGGCCACCGACGCGATGCTGGGTGATGCGCTGGCGCTGTTCAAAGGCAAGCGCAAACCGCTGATCATTTGCGGTGGCGGGGTCAAATACTCCGGGGCCAACGCGGCGTTACAGGCGTTTGCCGAGCGCTTCGACATTCCCTTCGCCGAAACCCAGGCCGGCAAGAGCGCGGTGGTGTCCAGCCATCCGCTGAACGTCGGCGGGATTGGCGAAACCGGGTGCCTGGCGGCGAACCTGTTGGCAAAAGACGCCGATCTGATCATCGGTATCGGCACCCGCTACAGCGATTTCACCACCGCGTCGAAATCCCTGTTCCAGCATCCGGACGTGCAGTTTCTCAACCTCAACATCAGCCCGTGCGATGCCCTGAAACTGGATGGCGTGCAACTGCTGGCGGATGCGAAAACCGGTTTGCTGGCGCTGGCCGAAGCACTGGGCGATTACCGTTCCAGCTGGGGCGATCAACCGCGTCAGGCCAAGGCTCAGTTGGATGAGGAGGTCGATCGTCTCTATCAGATCGAGTACCAGACTCAAGACTTCTCCCCGGAAATCAACGACCACATGGACCCGGCGGTCCTGCGCGAATTCATCGAGCTGACCGGCTCCTGCCTGACCCAGAGCCGCGTGCTCGGCGTGCTCAATGAAACCCTCGACGATGACGCCGTGATCGTCGCCGCCGCCGGCAGTCTGCCCGGTGACTTGCAGCGCAGCTGGCGCAGCAAGGGCGTGAACACCTATCACGTCGAGTACGGTTATTCGTGCATGGGTTACGAGGTCAACGCCGCACTGGGCGTGAAACTCGCCGAGCCGGAGCGCGAGGTCTATGCGCTGGTCGGCGACGGCTCTTACATGATGCTGCACTCGGAGCTGGCGACCTCGATCCAGGAGCGCCGCAAGATCAACGTGGTGCTGCTCGACAACATGACCTTCGGCTGCATCAACAACTTGCAGATGGGCAACGGCATGGACAGCTTCGGCACCGAGTTCCGTTTTCGCAATCCGGACACCGGCAAGCTCGACGGCGGTTTTGTGCCGGTGGATTTCGCCATGAGCGCGGCGGCCTATGGCTGCAAGACTTACAAAGTGAACACCGCTGACGAGCTGAAAGCCGCGCTGGCGGATGCGCGTTTGCAGACCGTGTCGACGCTGATCGACATCAAGGTCCTGCCCAAGACCATGATTCATGGCTACCTGTCGTGGTGGCGGGTCGGCGTGGCGCAAGTCTCCACCAGCGCCCGCACCAACGCGGTGGCCAAGACCCTCAATGAACGACTGGCCAAGGCCCGTCAGTACTGATTGCCCTGAATCGAACAATAAGGAGTCCTTACATGTCATTAAAGTTAGGCGTCATCGGCACCGGGGCCATCGGCCAGGACCACATCCGTCGTTGCAGCCAGACCTTGCTCAACAGCCAGGTGGTCGCCGTCACCGACATCAATTTGCAGCAAGCGGCCAAAGTCGTGTCCGACCTGAATCTGACCGCCGAGGTCTACCCCGACGGTCTGGCGCTGATCAACGCGCCAGAAGTCGAAGCGATCCTCGTCACCTCCTGGGGCCCGAGCCACGAAGCGTTTGTGCTGGCGGCGATTGCGGCGGGTAAACCGGTGTTCTGCGAGAAGCCCCTGGCCGTCACCGCCGAAGGCTGTCGCAACATCGTCGAGGCCGAAGTGGCCCACGGCAAGCGCCTGGTGCAGGTCGGTTTCATGCGGCCGTATGACGAAGGCTATCGCGCACTCAAAGCGGTGATCGACAGCGGTCAGATCGGTGAACCGTTGATGCTCCATTGCGCGCACCGCAACCCGACCGTGGGCGAGAACTACAAGACCGACATGGCCATCACCGATACGCTGATTCACGAACTCGACGTGCTGCGCTGGTTGCTCGATGACGATTACGTGTCCGTGCAAGTGGTGTTCCCACGCAAGAGCAGCAAGGCCCTCGCGCATTTGAAAGACCCGCAAATCGTCCTGCTGGAGACTGCCAAGGGCACACGCATCGACGTCGAAGTGTTCGTCAACTGCCAGTACGGCTACGACATCCAGTGCGAAGTAGTGGGGGAGACCGGCATCGCCAAACTGCCGGAGCCTTCGCAGGTTCAACTGCGCAGTGGCGCGAAGTTGTCGAACGCGATTTTGATGGACTGGAAGGATCGCTTCATTGCGGCGTATGACGTTGAGTTGCAGGCGTTCATTGATGGCGTGCGAGCGGGGCAGGTCGGTGGCCCTTCAGCATGGGACGGCTTCGCCGCTGCCGTCGCAGCAGATGCCTGCATCGAAGCACAAAACAGCGGAGCGATCGTCAAAGTCACACTCCCTGACCGCCCCCGTTTCTACGGTTGAGCACCGTCCCCTGTGGGAGCGAGCCTGCTCGCGATAGCGCCAGCACATTCAACATTAATGTCGGCCGACACTCCGCTATCGCGAGCAGGCTAGCTCCCACAGGGGGCGTGTATATCCGGCAGCTATTTATAAGGAGAACATTTTCATGCGCATCGGACTTGTCGGTTACGGCCATGGCGGCCGGTTTTTCCATGCTCCGCTGATCAGCAGCCTGCCGGCGGCGACGTTCGTGGGCGTGGTCACCCGTTCCCCGGAACGCCGACAATTGCTGGCGGCCGAACACCCCGGCGTATCGGCCTTCGACAGCATCGGCCAATTGGTCGAAGCCGGGATCGATGTGCTGGTGGTGTCGACACCGCTCAAGGGCCGACCGGCGCTGGTGCTCGACGGCATCGAACACGGCGTGGCGGTGGTTAGCGACAAGCCGTTTGCCGCCGATGCGCAGCAAGCGCAAACCCTGATCACCATGGCCGAGCGCCAGGGCGTGCGGCTCAGCGTCTACCAGAACCGTCGCTGGGACTCGGACTTCCTCACCGTGCGCAAACTCATCGAGTCCGGCGCTCTGGGCCGTGTCACCCGTTTCGAGTCGCGGATCGAGCGTTACTCGCCGCAATCGGTGAACAACGGCAGTGGCGGCGGCTTCCTGCGCGATTTGGGCAGCCACCTGGTGGATCAGGCGTTGCTGCTGTTCGGCCCGGTGACCCGGGTGTACGCCGAACTGGATTACCGGGAAAAAGACCAGGCCTTCGACAACGGCTTCTTTGTGTCCCTGACCCACGCCAACGGAGTGATCTCGCACCTGGGCGGCAGTTGCCTGCAAAACACCCCTGGCCCGCGTTTTCGCGTGACCGGCACCCAAGGTTGTTACAGCGTCGATGGCCTGGACGGGCAGGAAGCTTCAGCGCTCGCCGGGCTATCGCCGAAATCCGAGGGAGAGCGCTGGGGCGGGGAAGAGCATCGCCGCTGGGGCTGGTTTGAACAGGGCGAAGTGCGTGAGCGGGTGCCGTCGGAACGCGGATGCTGGAATCAGTTCTATTTGCAGCTACAAACCGCGTTACAGAGCGGTGGCCCACTGCCTGTCGAAGCCCGTGATGCACTGGCGACCACCCGCGTTCTAGACGCTGCGCGCTTGAGTTTCGAACGCCGTCAGGTCGTTGAATTGAGCCCGTTTGAGAGCCATGGAACAAAATCAGAATAAAATTCTAAAATGAGTTGATATAGAAATAATATTCCAATAAAGTCATTTCCAGCGAACTGCCTCTCGCTCGTTTTCACAGCTTTTCCCGCTTGCCTGCTTACTGAAAATCGTCACGCCTCATCCATAAAACCAACAAGAATGTGGAGAAAGACTTTTCATGAAGACCAAGATCCGTTTTGCCTCACTGGCCTTGTCCCTGATGTTCGCCAGTGGCGCTGCACTCGCCGACATGAAGATCGGCGTCAGCATGTCCCAGTTCGATGACACCTGGCTGACCTACCTGCGCGAATCCATGGACAAGAAAGCCAAGTCCTACCCCGACGGCGTGCAGCTGCAGTTCGAAGATGCGCGCAGCGACGTGGTCAAGCAGTTGAGCCAGGTCGAAAGCTTCATCAGCCAGAAAGTCGATGCCATCGTGGTCAACCCGGTGGACACCGCCGCCACCAAGAAAATCACCGAAGCCGCCGTCAAGGCCGGCATCCCGCTGGTCTACGTCAACCGTCGTCCCGATGACCTGAAACTGCCCAAAGGCGTGGTCACGGTGGCCTCCAATGATCTGGAAGCCGGTGAAATGCAGATGCAATACCTGGCCGACAAAATGGGCGGCAAGGGCGACATCGTGATTTTGCTGGGCGACCTCGCGAACAACTCCACCACCAACCGCACCAAAGGCGTTAAAGAGGTGTTGGCCAAATACCCGAACATCAAGATCGAGCAAGAACAGACCGGTACCTGGCTGCGGGATAAAGGCATGACCCTGGTCAACGACTGGCTGACCCAGGGCCGCAAGTTCGATGCAGTGGTGGCCAACAACGACGAAATGGCCATTGGTGCCGCGATGGCCCTGCAACAGGCCGGCGTCGACAAGGGCAGTGTGCTGATCGCGGGTGTCGACGGTACGCCGGACGGCTTGAACGCAATCAAGAAAGGCAGTCTGGCGGTCTCGGTGTTCCAGGATGCGAAAGGTCAGGCCGACGGCTCCATCGACACGGCAGTGAAAATGACCAAAAACGAGCCGGTTGAACAGGCCGTGTGGGTGCCATACCGTTTGATCACGCCGCAAAACGTCGACACGTTCAAATAGCCCGTCCGCCCCATAACAACAATAAGCACGCAAGGTTGCCACCGCGACCTTGCTGATGGAGTACCTGATCATGTTCGCTTCAGCGACTGCTTCGAGCACCCCGTTGGTGGGTATCCAGCCAACCGCAACACCTGTCGATGAGCCGTACCTGCTGGAGATCATCAACGTCAGCAAGGGTTTTCCCGGTGTGGTGGCGTTGTCGGACGTGCAGCTGCGGGTGCGCCCTGGCTCCGTCCTGGCGCTGATGGGCGAGAACGGTGCGGGCAAATCCACCCTGATGAAAATCATCGCCGGCATCTACCAGCCGGACGCCGGCGAGTTGCGCCTTCGCGGCCAGCCGGTGGTGTTCGATACGCCGCTGGCCGCGCTGCAGGCCGGGATCGCAATGATCCACCAGGAACTCAACCTGATGCCGCACATGAGCATCGCCGAGAACATCTGGATCGGCCGCGAGCAGCTCAACAGCCTGCACATGATCGACCACCGCGAAATGCACCGCTGCACTGCGAAACTGCTCGAACGCCTGCGGATCAACCTCGACCCGGAGGAGCAGGTCGGCAACCTGAGCATCGCCGAGCGGCAGATGGTCGAGATCGCCAAGGCGGTGTCCTACGACTCCGACATCCTGATCATGGACGAACCGACCTCGGCCATTACCGACAAAGAAGTCGCGCACCTGTTCTCGATCATTGCCGACCTCAAGAGCCAGGGCAAAGGCATCATTTACATCACCCACAAAATGAACGAAGTGTTCGAGATCGCCGATGAAGTAGCGGTGTTCCGCGACGGCGCCTACATCGGCTTGCAACGGGCTGACAGCATGGATGGCGACAGCCTGATTTCTATGATGGTCGGCCGCGAGTTGAGCCAGTTGTTCCCGGTGCGCGAAAAACCGATTGGCGATCTGCTGCTGTCGGTGCGCGACCTCAAGCTCGACGGCATTTTCAAAGGGGTGTCCTTCGACCTGCATGCGGGCGAGATCCTCGGCATCGCCGGGCTGATGGGCTCGGGCCGCACCAACGTTGCCGAAGCGATTTTTGGCATCACTCCGAGCGACGGTGGCGAGATTCGTCTCGATGGCGAAGTGGTGCGCATCAGCGATCCGCACATGGCGATCGAGAAGGGCTTCGCCTTGCTGACCGAGGATCGCAAGCTCAGCGGCCTGTTCCCGTGCCTGTCGGTGCTGGAGAACATGGAAATGGCGGTGCTGCCGCATTACGCCGGCCACGGTTTCATCCAGCAGAAAGCCCTGCGGGTCTTGTGCGAAGACATGTGCAAGAAGCTGCGGGTGAAAACCCCGTCGCTTGAGCAGTGCATCGACACCTTGTCCGGCGGCAACCAACAGAAAGCCTTGCTGGCGCGCTGGCTGATGACCAATCCACGCATCCTGATCCTCGACGAACCGACTCGTGGCATCGATGTCGGCGCCAAGGCCGAGATCTACCGGCTGATCTCCTACCTCGCCAGCGAAGGCATGGCGGTGATCATGATTTCCTCGGAGCTGCCGGAAGTGCTCGGCATGAGCGACCGGGTGATGGTCATGCACGAGGGCGACCTGATGGGCACCCTCGACCGCAGCGAAGCGACCCAGGAACGAGTCATGCAACTGGCCTCGGGCATGTCCGTACGCCATTGAGTCAAGGGCAAACAGAGTCCAGGGGTGAACCGGGATTCTATGGCGAGGGAGCTTGCTCCCGCTGGGCTGCGAAGCGGCCCCAATGTCTCGAACATACCGTAGAACTGGCGAGCGCTGCGCACTCGAGCGGGAGCAAGCTCCCTCGCCACAGGTATGTAGTCGATGCCGGAATTCATTAGAAGGGTGAATGGTTATGAACGCGATACTGGAAAACAAGCCAGCAACGGCACCGGTCAAGAGTCGTCGGCGCTTTCCGACCGAGTTGAGTATCTTCCTGGTGCTGATTGGCATCGGCCTGGTCTTCGAAGTCTTTGGCTGGATCGTGCGCGACCAGAGCTTCCTGATGAACTCCCAGCGCCTGGTGCTGATGATCCTGCAAGTGTCGATCATCGGCCTGCTGGCGATTGGCGTGACCCAGGTGATCATCACCACCGGGATCGACCTGTCCTCCGGTTCGGTGCTGGCGCTGTCAGCGATGATCGCTGCGAGTCTGGCCCAGACCTCGGATTTCGCCCGGGCGGTGTTTCCGTCGCTGACCGACTTGCCCGTGTGGATTCCGGTGATCGCCGGGCTCGGCGTCGGGCTGCTGGCGGGCGCGATCAATGGCAGCATCATTGCCATCACCGGGATTCCGCCGTTCATTGCCACCCTCGGCATGATGGTCTCGGCGCGTGGCCTGGCGCGTTATTACACCGAAGGCCAGCCGGTGAGCATGCTCTCGGATTCCTACACGGCCATCGGTCATGGCGCCATGCCGGTGATCATTTTCCTGGTGGTGGCGGTGATCTTTCACATCGCCCTGCGCTACACCAAGTACGGCAAGTACACCTACGCCATCGGCGGCAACATGCAGGCGGCGCGCACCTCGGGGATCAACGTCAAGCGTCATCTGGTGATCGTCTACAGTATCGCCGGGTTGCTGGCGGGCCTGGCGGGCGTGGTCGCTTCGGCGCGTGCCGCGACCGGGCAGGCGGGGATGGGCATGTCTTATGAGCTGGACGCGATTGCCGCGGCGGTCATCGGCGGCACCAGCCTGGCCGGTGGCGTCGGGCGCATTACCGGCACCGTGATCGGTGCCTTGATTCTCGGAGTGATGGCCAGTGGGTTTACCTTTGTCGGTGTTGATGCGTATATTCAGGACATCATCAAGGGACTGATTATTGTGGTGGCGGTGGTGATCGACCAATACCGCAACAAGCGTAAACTCAAGCGCTGAGTCGTAGAACCGACAGCCAATGCGCCACGCCTGACCCGCGTGGCGCAACCATTTGTCTTCTCTATACAGCCGCTCGATTGAATTTCTTGCTATAAACGCACTCCGATAACCACCGCAGAGGCTGCCATAGAGCACTTTCCGGGCTTTGTCGGACAAATTCGCTGTCTTTTCAGTTGCTGAGGCCTCAAGTCGGCCTTAGACTGCCGGCCCTCGTAAATTGAGTGCCGGGTGGCGCTTGGAATAAACGGCGCCTTTCCGATGGCCAGACCTGGTCCACCGGAACGCTCCCTAATTCGCCTTAATGCACGTTTTTTTATAGAGATATCAATGACAAAGGACAAGTTGCTGGCCATGCCGGCGGATGACTACATGAATGCCGAGCAACATGCTTTTTTCTATGAGCTGTTGCAGAACATGAAAGTCGAAACCCATGAGCGCATCGAACAGAACCGCATCGCCATCGAGAGCCTGGACACTCCAGCCGATCCGGCCGACGCTGCTTCTGTTGAAGAAGAGCGCACCTGGCTGGTGAACGCGATCGATCGCGACCAGCGCATGCTGCCTCAGTTGGAACAGGCTCTGGAACGCATCAAAGAAGACAGCTTCGGCTGGTGCGATGACAGCGGCGAGGCCATCGGCCTGAAACGCCTGCTGATCAGCCCGACCACCAAGTACTGCATCGAAGCTCAAGAGCGTCACGAACAGATCGACAAGCACCAGCGTCAGGCCTGATTTCGTAGCGCCCCGCATCGCGGGCAAGCCCGCTCCCACGGTTCACGATGAACCTGCAGGAGTGAGGCTTGCCCGCGATGCTTTTTGCCGTCTGCGAAAACCTCAGGCACTTCTATTGATCTGCTGCAACGCCCACTACTAATGGACCATAGATAATGGCCTTGTGGTGGCGTTTAATGCATGCACAACAATTAGAAGAGCCTTGGGGTGACGAAGATGACGAGAGACGGATCTCTGGTTGCGGCAGTGCCTGCACCAGTGTTTTTGCCGAAAAACCTTTGGCTGACGCCAACCCTGCAAAGCATCGCCCTGATGCTCTTGCTGTGCGGCATGGCGTTGGGTGGCTGGTCGCTTTACCTTTGCCTGCCACTGGCGGTGCTGGTGATCTGGCTGCCTCGCCTGCGCTCGCGCGCCACGCCCGAAGCAGCGCCCGCCGACGGCGCCAGCGCCATCGCCGAGTTGACTCGCGATCTTTCCTACACCACCAGTCATAACGCTTTGTCGGCCGCGGGCGTGGCCTTTTCGGTCAAGCAACTGGCGGACAAACTGCAATCGCAACTCGACGCGGCGGCGCAAATCGTCAGCAACGCCGAAGTGATGATCGGGACCGAACAAGCCACGTCGAAACTCAGCCGCGAAGCCCTCAGTGCCGCCAGCGAAGCTCATCAGAGCAGCGCAGCAGGGCGCACGGAACTGATCGAGTCCATCAGCCGCATGCATCAGCTCAGTCAGCGCGCCAATAACAGCCGTGAACTGATCGAAGCCCTGAGCCTGCGCAGCGACGATATTCAACGGGTCACCCTGGTGATTCAGTCCATCGCCAGTCAGACCAACCTGCTGGCCTTGAACGCCGCGATTGAAGCGGCTCGGGCCGGGGAACATGGTCGCGGGTTCGCGGTGGTGGCGGATGAGGTTCGCGGACTGGCGGCGCGCACGGCGACGGCGACTGGCGAAGTCGGGGAGATGGTCGCCGATATCCAGCAACGCACGGCGCAGGTGGTGGAGCAGATCCGCCAACTGTCCAGTGACCTCGACATCGGCGTCAAGCAGGTCGAGCACACCGGCCAGCACCTGGAAAACATCGCGCGCCTGGCTGCCGGCGTCGAGCATCAGGTTGGGGAAATCGCCAAGGGGGCGGACACCAACCGCGAACAACTCGACAGCCTGTTCCATGCCATTGAACAGATGCGCAGCGACCTGGCGATCAGCGACCAACAGACCCAGCGCCTGGCCCAGGCTGCGGTGCAAATGGAAGGTCAGGCCGAAACCATCAGCGAGCGTCTGGCCGAAGTCGGGCTGGATGACTACCACCAACGCATCTATGACCTGGCCCGCGAAGGCGCCAGCCAGATTGCCGCGCGCTTCGAAGCGGATATTGATCAGGGCCGTGTCAGCCTCGATGATCTGTTTGATCGCAATTACCAGGCGATCCCCAACACCAGCCCGGCCAAGTTTCAGACGCGTTTTGATCGTTACACCGATCAGGTTTTGCCCGCCATCCAGGAACCGTTGCTGCCGCGCCATGAAGGCCTGGTGTTTGCCATCGCCTGTACCCAGCAGGGTTACGTGCCCACCCATAACAAAATCTTCAGCCAACCGCTGACCGGCGATGCGCAGGTCGATACGGTCCAAAACCGCACCAAGCGCAAATTTGCCGACCGCACCGGCATCCGCTGTGGCAGCCATCAACAGCCGGTGTTGTTGCAGACTTACACCCGCGACACAGGCGAACTGATGCACGACCTTTCAGTGCCGATCATGCTCAAGGGGCGGCATTGGGGTGGGTTGCGGTTGGGGTACAAACCGCAAAGTCCTCGCTAGATGCTCAACATGATAACCGGTGAGCAAGCCTGAAACTCAACTGTGGCGAGGGAGCTTGCTCCCGCTGGGCTGCGTAGCGGCCCCAAGATGGGCCTGCTGCGCAGTCCAACGCGAGCAAGCTCCCTCGCCACAGGTTTATCGCTGACGGAAGACAGGCGGGCTAGTGAATCTGATGCATGCGCAGGTTCAGGTCGTCGACCACCCGCGCCCAATCGGCGTCTTCACGCAATTGTTCTTTGAGGAAGCCGGCTTGTTGCGGCGTCCAGAACTCCGCATCGATGAGTTTCTTGTCGTCGGCCAAAGGTGAATGGCTGGCGATGAATTCATCGATGGCTTTCTGACTGGAGTCCAGACCGAGCTGGTCGAACAAACCTTTCAAGTCGTGTATAGGTGAATCCATCTTCATCTCCTTGCGGGTCGCGATCTGAGGTGCGGCTTCATGGCATCTGAGCGGGCCGCGCTTCAGGAGTTCGATTGCGATGTGGGGAAGCAGGAGAGAGCATAGACGGCAAATCCGACGATCAGGCTTTCAATGCACCTTCATCGACAGCCGTTTTCAGAGCCTGGGCAGCTTCTTTGGCGGCGATGGCAGCGACGTCCGAGGTCTTGAACCAGCGATCCTTCTCGACTTGGTGATACGTCACCGTGGTCAACGGTGGTTTGGCACGCATGACAATGACTGCCTGGAATTCGCCTTCGACCTCTCTGGCTTCGCCCCGGATAAAAAATTCACCGATATCAAATTCCGTCACGTAGCTGCCTTCCCTTGGAAATATATTGTTGTGTTGAATGCCGTCCGTCCTGGGGACGAATTTCATTGGTCGGGCAGTATGGCAGTAGTTGCCTGCCGGCGGCTGAGTTAAGTCGCCGGCATGACGAAACGTCTATAGGCATGAAGGCAGGCGAACGCGTCAGATGCGAGACTCAAGTGAGCGGGCAAGTGCGCAGGCTTCGTTATGGCAGCCACGGAAACCTCTTACACGACCCGTAGAAATTTCCTTGATATGGAAGAAGGCATTACCGGCCAGCACCACCTGAAAGCGTGGCAGCAGCAGGCTTTCAGGCTGCAATTCATGCGGCTGGAACACCGCCGGGTGCAACGGGGCGTAATTGTTTGCGCGCGTTGTCTGGGGGGAAGCGAAGTGAGTCATGGTGCACATGTGAAGTCCTTTTCATTGTTTTACCGACGTGTGTACATCGTTTTGGGTAGTCTCGGTGAGCATCGCTGCTCTAGAATCACCCGCACTGGTTAGCGAACGGTGTTCATCTAAAGCAATTTTTTATTTGCGATATGTCGGAAAAGTGCTTTTTTTAAAGAGTTTTTTCCCTAAAGTTGGTAATCCGGTTTCCTCTGGCTGTGAGAAGGGCTTTTTCCTTCAACATCTGACGACTTTCACAGAGGACGGCGCGAGTGATATTCCAGTAATCTCACTGACCTCGCGAGGCATGAGCGCTCTGCTCGGCTCAGGATTTCAACCCGGGTCTTACGGCAACACTTCGGCATGGCCGCTTTTTTCTGCTGTGCGCTTTTTCTGCGTGCGGCATCATTTTCAGATGTGGGGATGTTTCCTTGGCAGTAAGTAATCTCGATATGCATGCTTTGTTCGTGCTGGGTGATTTGCGCGCAAAGCTGGTTAAACAGTTTCAGTCACGTTTCGTTTACATCACCGAACAGAACGCTGAAGGCATTTACATTGCCGAGATCGACACCGAAGAGGCGCTGGTGGTCGACGACAAGCCTGGGCTGAAGCTCAAGGTCGGCGATCATTTCAGCGCTTCGGTTCTGCCCAGTCGTGAAGGCGGCAAGCTCGACATCAAGTTCCGTGAAATCAAACTGACGGTTTACGGGCTGGGCGATTACGCCTTTGTCACCACCGCAGAGGGTCACGCGATTGTGTTCAAGGAAGGCCATAGCGTGGTGATGGTCTTCGCCGCGCACCAGCAGTTGCAGGAAGGCCTGACCAAAACCCTGAAAGCCGTGACCGCCAAAGCCGCCAAGTGGCGCAAAGGCGAACTGATCACGTTCAAGGCCAGCGAGTAATGACCCTGACCCGCGCCGACTTCCACGAACAGAACCAGGCCAATGCGCACCTCGAAGCCCGACGGCTGTTCGAGCACAAGGCTGTTCTGCAGGGAGGCTGGCTGACGTGGGTGGCGTCACAGATTTACACGCTGCGCCCGGCGGCTTACGCCAGCATGGTCAGAAGAGAGCTGGCACGCTTGCAGGAAACTTCCGAAAATTGAATCGCCCCTCTCGAAAGCAGGAACCTCTACTACAGTCAGTTGACTGAGTATTCAGAGGCTTGCGGTCTTCTGTCAGGCCATCCTGCTATTTGCTGTGAACAGCACGAGGTGCAAAAGCATGAAAGGATTTCGACGGTTGTTGGTTGGTGCACTGGCCGCATTGGGTGTATTGAGTTCACCCATTCCGGTATCCGCTGCCCAGGCGCCGATCCATTTTGCCGACCTGAACTGGGAAAGTGGCAGCCTGATCACCGACATCCTGCGGATCATCGTCGAGAAGGGCTACGGCCTGCCGACCGACACCTTGCCCGGGACCACCATCACCCTGGAAACCGCCTTGGCCAACAATGACATTCAGGTCATTGGCGAAGAGTGGGCCGGTCGCAGCCCGGTCTGGGTCAAGGCTGAAGCCGAGGGCAAGGTCGTGAGCCTGGGCGACACGGTCAAGGGTGCCACTGAAGGCTGGTGGGTGCCGGAATATGTGATCAAGGGCGACCCGGCCAAGGGCATCAAGCCATTGGCTCCAGATCTGCGCAGTGTCAGCGACCTGCCCAAGTACAAGGATGTGTTCAGCGATCCAGAAAGCCCGGGCAAGGGACGCTTCCTCAACAGTCCGATTGGCTGGACATCGGAAGTGGTGAACAAACAGAAACTCACGGCTTATGGCCTGAACGACAGCTATGTGAATTTCCGCAGCGGTTCCGGTGCAGCGCTGGATGCAGAGATCAGTTCGTCTATCCGTCGTGGCAAGCCTGTGCTGTTTTATTACTGGTCACCGACGCCGTTGCTTGGGCGCTTCAAGCTGATTCAGCTGGAGGAACCGCCCTTTGATGCCGAAGCCTGGAAAACCCTGACGGACGCTGATAACCCTAATCCGAAACCGACTCGCTCGCTGGCCTCGAAGCTGTCGATTGGCGTGTCCACACCTTTTCAAAAGCAGTACCCGCAGATTGCCGATTTCTTCAGCAAGGTCGATTTTCCGATCGACCCCTTGAACAAGGCACTGGCCCAAATGAGCGAAAAACACACCCCGCCACGGCAAGCGGCGGAGGCGTTCATGAAGGCGCACCCAGAAGTATGGCAGGCGTGGGTGCCGAAGGATGTGGCGGATAAAGTCTCCGCCAGTCTCCAGTGACTATTGTGGCTAGGGAGCAAGCTCCCTCGCCACAAGAGATGTGCAGGGTTAAAAACGCGTTTGCACCGCAAGCTCAAACGTTCGCGGTGTTCCGAGATAATACGCCGGCGATACATGCGCAAACTCGGCATACACCTCGTTGGTCAGATTTCGCACTCGGCCGGTGACGGTGGTGTGGCGGTCGACCTCGTAACGGAGAAACGTGCCGTAGAGCGTGTACGACGGCACCGTCATGGTGTTGGCGCTGTCGGCAAACACTGAGGCCACATAACGCGCATCGACACCCCCTTGCCACTGCGGTGCGAAGTCATAGGTCAGCCACACATTGCCGACCCGGTCCGGCACATTGGTCGGCGTGTTGCCCTTGCGTGATACCACCACGCCCGCCGCATTTTTCTCGGTGAACGCGTCGTACTGTGCGTCAACCCACGCGAAGTTGCCCTCGGCCAACAGCTTGTCGGTGATTTGCAACGAACTGGCCAATTCAATCCCCTTCGACGTCTGCTGACCCACTGGAATGCTGAGGGTCGGGTCCAGCGGATCGGTCACTGCGAAATCCTTGCGCTCAATCGTGTACGCCGCCACCGTTGCCGAACCGCGCCCGTCCAGATAATCGAACTTGCTGCCGACTTCCCATTGCTTGCCGGTGGACACGTCGAAATCCTGCGTGCCGTTGGGTTGTTCGGCAGCGGTGCTGTATTGCACGTAGACGTTGGCGGAGGGAATGAACTGGTAGGTCAGGCCGACCCTTCCCGTCACCGGCTCCCAGCTGCGTTTCAAATGGCGGGGATTGCTGGCGGTCACTTGCCGGTGATTGGTCACGTCCAGGTCGATATCGTCGTAACGCAGGCCGGTCAGCAACGCCAGTTTGTCGGTCAGCGCCAGGCGGTTTTCGGCGAACAGGGCTTTGGTGGTGACCTCGTTGGTCTTGTCGCTGACAAATCCCGGTCGGGTGCCGGGAATGTCGTAGAAGTGCCCCGGCTGGAAGTTATTCGGGTCAACGGTGCTTGCGCCTTTGACGTTCAACGGCGAGTTGGTGGTCTGGTTGACCTTGTACTCGAAACCGCCAGACCAGGTGGTCTCCAGGCCAAATAGCGTGTTGTCGTGGCGCAGTTCGAACTGGTTGCCGTTCTGTTCGCCCTGATGCCGGACCTGATACGCCGTGGAGCGATTCACCGCGCTGTTGTCGGCGTTGTACTGATAGGTTTCCAGGTTGCGGTAATCGCGCTGGCTGTCGAGGTGGTAAAGCGTGTTGCGCAGGGTGGTGCTGTCGGTGATCCGGTAGTCGATGATCGAGCGAGCCCAGATCGTGCGCTGCTCGTAACGCCCGTCTTCAACGTTGTAATTGTTGAAACGATTGTGTTTGTCGATTTTCAGCTCGCCTGCCTTGGGATTGAGCACGGGTGTGCCCCAGTAAGGACTGTCTTCGTGTTCGTCCTGGTATTCCAGCGCGAGGGTGTGGGACAGGTTGGGCGTCAGGTCGCTGAGCAGCGAAAACGCGACACTCCAGGCATCGCGCTCCTGGCGGTCGATGTAGCCATTGCCGGTGTTGTGGCTGACGTCGAGGCGCGCGTAGTGCTGCACATCATCCCCGGCCTCGCTGAGTGCGTGGTTAAGGCCGAACGCGGTCTCGGTTGTGTCATAAGTCCCGTAACTGACACGACCTTCTACCGCTTGCTCTTCGCGGGTCGCAAGTTTGGTCACGTAGTTCAATGAGCCACCCACGGAGCCGGCGCCATTGATCAGCGACGAGGGGCCACCCACCAGTTCGACCCGATCGTATATCCATGCATCCACTGGCCGGGCGAGGCCGCCAGAGACGTTGATGCCGTTGAACATCTGTGTGATCTGACCGCTGGTGAAACCGCGGTAGGAAACGAACCCGCCGAAACCCGGCGGTGCGCTGGCGTTGACACCCGGCAAGGTGTTGGCGGCGTCCTGGAAGTTTTGCGCGCCGTGGCGCTCGATGTCGTGGCGGTTGGCGATGGCGACTGATGCCGGGGTTTCCCGCACGCTAAGGCCCAGACGCGAGGCCATGCCGCTGGACTGATCGAGGCTCAGCCCTGGCTCGGTCGTCGCTTCGCCATCAATGGTAATCGGTGCGAGGTCGACGGTGGATTGCGCCCAAGCGTTAACAGACAGGCAGCCGCACAGGCTGGCCAGCAAAGGGCTTACTAACAAAGCAGCATGTTTCATCGATGAATCCTGAATTCCTGGCTAAAAAACAGCGCACGAGCGAACGCCACGCGTTGGCGCAGTGGGCTGATCGGGAAAGGCGAAGAAATTCAGGCGACAGGCGGAGCGCGAGGATTGGCCGAGGGCCAGGTGAAACGGGCGGGGAGGTCAGCGTTGGCGATGACAGCCAGAGGCGGGCTGTGCTGCTCCGGGAGTATCGCCAGGGTCAGGCTGGAGTTGAGCGCCGGGCCCATGCCACCGGTGGAACACAGCGGGCAAACAAAGGCTTTGGACAGGGTCGGCAGGTTGTCGTCCGAGGAGTTCGAGGAAACTGGCGCCTGGGTCGCCGGATCAACCGAACAGAACGGGCCGCCGATGCCGTTGAGCTGCATCCCGACCATTTGCCCGTGACCGATACTGCAGGCGAACACATTGAACAGGACGCAGCAATAAAGCATCCATGCCATCAATGTGCGATCAGTTCGGGCGAGTTTCATGGAGCGGCACTTTATCATCGTCGATGACGAATACCCTTACAAAATCGTTCAATGAAGTTCATCCTGCTGCGACATTTCACGCTGGATGTCTGAACATGAGCCTATTGATCGCGCAATGGATGGCTGCCATCTTCCTGTTGATCAGCCTGATCCACCTGTACTGGGCGGCAGGTGGCAAGTTAGGTAGCGAGGCGGCGGTCCCGCGAATATCGCCAGAGGGGGGCGGGGAATCCAGGCCGGCGTTCAAGCCGTCGGGGTTTGCCACGTTGCTGGTCGCGGTGGGGTTGCTGTTGATCGCGATGCTGGTATGCCTGCGGGTCGGCCTGTATTTGCCGACGGTGCATCACTGGTCGCTGCAATGGGTAATCAGCGCCATTGCGATGCTGATGTTTGCCCGGGCAATCGGCGATTCGAATCTGGTCGGGTTTTTCAAGCAGGTCAAGGATTCGAAGTTTGCCCGACTCGACACCTGGGCTTATTCGCCGCTGTGTGTGGTGTTGGGGGTCGGGTTGTTGGCTGTTGCCTGGATCTGAAAAGCTTCGCGGGCAAGCCTCGCTCCTACAGGTTTTGGGTCGATCACACGTTGGTGATTTCCCACGATCCTGTAGGAGCGAGGCTTGCCCGCGAAGAGGCCCTGACATCCAACACAAATCTCCTGAACTAACTCCCGCTTTCTGTGCGCCGACTACTCACCTCAGCCGGCACATCATCCCCCGCCATGCGCTTGCGAAACAGCGCCGCCCGCGCCAGCAGCAATGTGGTCACCGGCACCGTAATCGACAACAGGATCGGAATCAGCCAGGCATGCAGCACCGGCCCGGACTTTAGCGCCGAAAAATATATGATCGAGGCCAGCGCCACACACCACGCCCCCAAGGTCGAGGCCAGTGCCGGCGGGTGCATACGCTGGAAGTAATCCTTCATCCGCACCAGGCCAATGGCGCCGATCAGCGCAAACAGACTGCCGAGCACCAGCAGGATCGCCACGGGTATTTCAACCCACAGAGACAGTTCCGCGTTCATTCGATCACCTCGCCACGCAGCAGGAATTTGGCCAGGGCAAACGAGCCGACGAAGCCGAACAGGGCGATCAGCAGCGCCGCCTCGAAGTAAGTGTCACTGGCATACCGAATGCCAAGCGCCAGCATCATCAGCATCGCGATGATGTACAGGTAGTCCAGTGCCAGAACCCGGTCCTGGGCCGACGGGCCTTTGAACAGGCGAATCAGGGTCAGGATCATCGCCAGCGAAAAGATGAACAGGCTCAGCAGGATCGCGTTCGACAGCAATTCGCTCATTCGAAGATCTCCATCAAGGGGCGCTCGTAGGTCGCCTTGAAGTGTTCGATAAACAGCGTTTCATCCTCCAGATCGAACACGTGCAGCAACAGAATGCTGCGGTCCAGCGCCAGTTCCGACCAGACCGTCCCGGGGACCACTGTGCAGATCATCGACAGTGCCGCGAGGCCGTTGGCATCGCGCAAGTCCAGCGGGACCTTGATGAAGCGCGGGCGCGGTGGACGGCGACCGGCATTGAGCACGCCCCAGGCCACGACGAGGTTGGACACCAGCACGTCACGACCGACCAGGAAGAACAAACGCAGGATCACCCCCGGTCGACGAATGCGGATCGGCAGCGGCCGCAGCTTGCGCATCATCAGCGGCGCGCAGAACCCCAGCACCGCGCCGAGCAACAGGTTGCCGGGGCTTATCGACAGGTTCAGCACCAGCCACAACAGCCACAATGCCAGGGACAACCACGGTGCCGGAAACAGACGCTTCATGGCTGCACCTCCAGCATCGCCGCCCTGGCTTCCGGGCTCGGCACCACACGCGTGCCCAGTACCGCCATCACGTATTGCTGCGGATTGTTCAAGGCATCAGCGGCCGCCTGGGTGTAGCGCATCAGCGGTTCGGCCTTGAAGGTCAGCGCAACACTCAGCCCCAGCAGGACGATGATCGGCACGCACTCGAAGCGTCGCAGCAACGGTGATGGCCGTTCTTCGGGTGTCCAGAAACGCTGGATGCCCAGCCGCGAGAAGGCAATCAACGACGCCAGCCCGGACAGGATCAGCAACGCCAGCAAGCCCCACGCCGCGTTCGATATCGGCACATCGGTGCTATTGCCCAACCCCAACGGGTTGAGCAGGGCACTCAACAGGCTGAGTTTGCCGATAAACCCGGACAACGGCGGCATGCCGATAATCAGCAGCGAGCAGGCAATGAAGCTCAAGCCGAGGAAGGCCATGGTCCAGGGAATCACCTGGCCGACCACGGCTTTCTGTTCGTCATCGAGGTTGATGCCTTTGGGCGGTTGCAGGGATTCCATCGGCCGTGGAAGCAGGTCGCCGTCGTCGAACAGCGGCATTTCATTGGCCGAACGGGAGCGCTCGATCAGCTCGGCCAACAGGAACAACGCGCTCAACGCCAGGGTCGAGCTGACCAGATAGAACAGCGCCGCGCCGATCAGGTTCGGCTGGGCAAAGCCGATGGCCGACAGCAGAATCCCCGCCGACACCAGAATGCTCAGGCTGGCCATGCGTTCCAGTCGTTGTGCGGCGAGGATAGCCACGCCGGCGCAGACGATGGTCGCCATGCCGCCGTAAATCAGCCAGTCGCCACCAAAGTACGCCGACGCCCCGGCCTGGCCGGAGAACAACAAGGTCCACAAGCGCAGCAAGGTGTAGACGCCGACCTTGGTCATGATCGCGAACATCGCCGCCACCGGTGCGCTGGCGGCGGAATAGGCCGGCACCAGCCAGAAGTTCAGCGGCCACATCCCTGCCTTGGCCAGGAACGCCACCGCGAGAATCCCCGCGCCGGCGTGCAGCAGGCCGCGATCGGCTTCCGGCACCAGCGGGATTTTCAGCGCCAGGTCGGCCATGTTCAGCGTGCCGGTGACGCCATAAATCAGCGCCGCGCCAATCAGGAACAGCGACGACGCCAGCAGGTTGATCGAGATGTAATGCAAGCCCGAGGACACCCGCGCCCGGCCCGAACCGTGGAGCATCAGGCCGTAGGAGGCCGCCAGCAACACTTCGAAAAACACGAACAGGTTGAACAGATCCGCCGTCAGGAACGCGCCGTAAAGGCCCATCATCTGAATCTGGAACAGCGCGTGGAAACTCGAGCCGGCGCCGTCCCAACGGGCCATGGCGAACAGCAAGGCACTGACGCCGATGATCCCGGTCAGCACCAGCATCAACGCCGACAGGCGATCGACCACCAGTACGATTCCGAATGGCACCTGCCAGTTGCCCGGCAGGTAGACGCCGATCGAACCGGGCACGCCAGTGGCTTGCGTCCACTGCAGCAACAGTACGGAAATCCCCAGGCCCAGCAGGCTGGAGAACAGGTTGATCTTGGCTTTCAACGGGCGGTGTTTCTCGCCGAGCATCAGCATGAGGGCGGCGGTCAGCAGCGGCAGCAGAATCGGTGCCGCGATCAGGTGCGTCATCGCATTCATTCTTTAGGCTCCCGGCCATCGACGTGGTCGGTCCCGGTCAAGCCGCGCGAGGCCAGCAACACCACCAGAAACAGCGCGGTCATGGCGAAGCTGATCACGATCGCGGTCAGCACCAGCGCTTGCGGCAGCGGGTCGGTGTAGTGCAACAGGTCCTGTGGCACGCCGTCCTTGATGATCGGCTCCTTGCCGATGAACAAGCTGCCCATGCTGAAGATGAACAGGTTGACGCCGTAGGACAGCAGGCACAGGCCCATCACCACCTGAAACGTCCGTGGCCGCAGGATCAGCCAGACGCCGGACGCGGCGAGCACGCCGATGGCGATTGCGATGACTTCTTCCATCAGACGGCTCCTTTGGTGGCGACGGATCTGGGCAGGGCAGCGGTCTTGTGACCCCGGACCGATTGGTGAGCGATGGCGGTGAGGATCAACAGCGTCGACCCGACCACCACCGCGTACACGCCGATATCAAAGAACAGCGCACTGGCGATGTGAATGTCGCCCAGCACCGGCAGTTCGAAATGCCAGGTGTGGGTGGTCAGGAACGGATACCCGACCGCCATCGCGCCGAGCCCGGTGATCGTGGCGAACAACAGGCCGGTGCCCATCCAGCGCAACGGTCGCAGGCTCATTTGCGCTTCGACCCACTGGGTGCCGGCAACCATGTATTGCAGGATGAAGGCGACCGACATCACCAGCCCGGCGACAAAGCCGCCACCCGGTTGATTGTGTCCGCGCATGAACAGGTAGAAGGACACCACCACCGCAATCGGCAGCAGCAGGCGCACCAGCACCGCCGGGACCATCATGAAACCGAGCGCGGTGTCGCTGGCCTGGCGCGGGTTGACCAGATCGGTGACCACGTCGGGCGCCAGCAGGCGTTGCTGAGCCGGCAATTGCAGGCTTTCTTTCGGCGGTCGGAAGCGGCGCAGCAGGGCGAAGACGGTCAGGGCCACGGCGGCCAACACGGTGATTTCACCGAGGGTATCGAAACCACGGAAGTCCACCAGCATCACGTTGACCACGTTGCTGCCGCCGCCTTCGGGCAGGGCGCGACTGAGGTAGAACGAGGAAATGTGGTTGGGCGTCTGGCGCGTCAGCATCGCGTAGGCCAGCAACGCCATGCCGCCACCGACGACACTCGACAGCAGCAAGTCGCGGATCCGGCGGATGCGCGCTTTGCGCAGGGTGCTCGGCAGGGGCGACACCTCTTCGATCCGCCGTGGCAACCAGCGCAGACCGAGGAGGATCAGCACCGTAGTCACCACTTCCACGACCAGTTGCGTCAATGCCAGGTCCGGGGCCGAGAACCAGACAAAGGTGACGCAGGTCATCAGGCCGCAGACGCTGACCATGGTCAGGGCCGCGAGCCGGTGATACTTGGCCTGCCACGCCGCGCCGAGGGCACAGGCAATCGCCAGCAGCCACAAGGTCACGAACACGATCGAGCCCGGAATCTTCGGCCGGTCACCCCAGCTCAGGCTGCTGTGCAGCATCGGAATCAACCCGGCGAACACCGCCGCGAGGACCACCAGGAACAATTGGGTTTGCAGGCGCTTGGTGCTGATTCGCCGCTCCAGCCGACGGGCCAGGCGGATCATGACCACCAGGCTGCGTTCGAACAGGCGCTTGCCGTTGAAACGCCCAATGATCGGCGGGTATTTGAAACGCCCGCGCTTGAGCTGATTGCGCAGCAGCAGGTAGAGCACGATGCCGCAGGACATGGCGATCAGGCTCATGATCATCGGCGCGTTCCAGCCGTGCCAGATCGCCAGGCTGTACTCCGGCAAGGTGCCGCCCACCACCGGCAGGGCTGCAGCGGACAGCAACGGGCCGACCACTTGCGCCGGGAAAATCCCCACGACCAGACAGGCGAACACCAGCAACTCCACCGGCGCGCGCATCCAGCGTGGCGGTTCGTGCGGGGTGTGGGGCAGGTCGGTGGCGGTCGGGCCGAAGAACACGTCAACGGTAAAGCGCAGCGAGTAGGCGACGCTGAAAGTACCAGCGATGGTCGCCACGATTGGCAAGGTCATCTCGACCCAGGCCGTGGCGTTGATGAACACGGTTTCGGCGAAGAACATCTCTTTGGACAGGAAGCCGTTGAGCAGCGGCACACCGGCCATCGAGGCACTGGCGACCATGGCCAGGGTGGCGGTGAACGGGATCAGCTTGATCAGGCCGCTGAGCTTGCGGATGTCACGGGTGCCGCTTTCATGGTCGATGATCCCGGCGGCCATGAACAGCGAGGCCTTGAACGTGGCGTGGTTGAGGATGTGAAACACGGCGGCCACGGCGGCCAGCGGACTGTTAAGTCCCAACAACAAGGTGATCAGGCCGAGGTGGCTGATGGTCGAGTAGGCCAGCAAACCCTTGAGGTCGTTCTGGAACATCGCGCAGTACGCGCCAAGCAACAGGGTGCAAGCCCCTGCGCCGCTGACGATGTAGAACCATTCTTCACTGCCGGACAACGACGGCCAGAGCCGCGCGAGCAGAAACACCCCGGCCTTGACCATGGTCGCCGAGTGCAGATAAGCCGAAACCGGTGTAGGCGCTGCCATCGCGTGGGGCAGCCAGAAGTGGAAGGGGAATTGCGCACTTTTGCTCAGGGCGCCGATCAGGATCAGGGGCAGCAGGATAGGGTAGAGGTCATGCGCGCGAATCAGGTCGCCGGCGGCCAGGACCTTGTCCAGGTCATAGCTGCCGACCACATGGCCGAGCAGCATCACCCCCGCCAGCAAACACAAACCGCCCGCGCCGGTGACCATCAGCGCCATATAGGCGCCGCGTCGCGCATCGGCGCGGTGGTGCCAATAGCCGATCAACAGGAATGAAAAGAGGCTGGTCAGCTCCCAGAAAAACACGATCTGGATAAGGTTGCCGGAGATCACCAACCCGAGCATCGCACCCATGAACGCCAGGAAAAACGCAAAGAAACGCGGCACCGGATCGTCCGGCGACATGTAATAGCGGGCGTATAAAGAAACCAGCGTGCCGATGCCCAACACCAGCATCGAGAACAGCCAGGCGAAGCCGTCCATGCGCAGGACGAAGTTCAGGCCCAGGCTGGGCAGCCAGAAAAATTCTTCACGAATGACGCCGCCATCGGCGATTTGCGGGTACAAGAGGGCAACCTGGACGGTGCCAATCAAAGCCACCAGGCCAGCCAGTAAAGATTCGGTATTACGCGCGTTGTGTGGCAGCAAAGCCGCCAGACAGCTGCCAACAAAAGGCAGAAGCAGTAGAACTATCAGGGACATAGGCTTCTAATCTGCGGAAGTTTGTGAAGCATCATACGTGCCAGCTCTCGGATCACCAAACGCCAAGCTGTCGCAGAATCCTTCAAGGTAGACGGGAAAAGCCGGATTTACAGTGTTGCGAAGGACTGTTTTAGCAGGTCTGGCCCCTTCGCGGGCAAGCCTCGCTCCTACGGGTTTTGTGTCGATACCCGAACTTGCGAACGACACAAAACCCGTAGGAGCGAGGCTTGCCCGCGAAGGCAATCCGCCAGGCACTGAAAATCTTAAAGCTTAACCTTGGATTTCCCGTTCCAACTCTTCTTCGGTCGCAGCTGCCTTACCCTTCGTCTTCAACTCACTCACTATCACCGCCGCCACAATTAACCCCGCACCCACCAGAGCAATCGCCGGCAACCGCTCCCCGGCGATCCGCCCGACAATCCCGGCCCACACCGGCTCGCCCGCATAGATCAACGTCGCCCGAGTCGGCGATACGCTCTTCTGCGCCCAGTTCATCGCCACCTGGATTGCCGCGCTCGCGGCGCCCAGGCCCAGTGCACTGCACAGCAACAACCACGAGAAATCCGGAATCACTTCCTGGGTCGGCACCACCATCAGGAACGCCAGCACCGACGTGGTCGCCAGTTGCACCACCGTCACCCGGCGCACATCGACCTGACCGGCATAGGTGCTGATCAGAATGATCTCTGCCGCAATCGCGACCGCGCTGATGAGCGTGGCGATTTCACCGGGGCTGAAATTAAAGGAAGCGCCCGCAGGCCCGGACAGCAACATCAACCCGGTAAACGCCAGCATGATCCCGATGCTCGGCATCAGCCCCGGACGCCGCCCCAGCACCAGCCATTGCAGCAACGGCACGAAGGGCACGTACAACGCGGTAATAAACGCCGACTGACTGCTGGGAATACTTTGCAAACCCACGGTCTGCAAGCCGTAACCGAGCATGATCGCCACGCCGATAAAGGCACCGGCCTTGAGTTCGAACAGGGTCAGGTCCCGCAGGTGACGCCATGAGAACAACGCAACAATGATTGCCGCCGCAGCAAAGCGCAGGCCGACGAAAAACATCGGCCCGCTGACGGTCATTGCATGCTGCACCAGCAGGAATGTCCCGCCCCAGACCATGGTGATCAGCACCAGCACGCACTCGGCCTTGCTGAACCGAGAGAAACGGGGAGAAGTGTGAGAGGGGTTCACAGACGTCATGACCTTGCGCGCTACCTGAGGGCGACGCACAATGCGTCGAATGTTGCGCAGTATACTGCCCAACCCCACCGAGTGAGCAATATAGTGCACAAAGATTCTACCCCTCGGGCTTCGGTCCTCCAGCACGTCAGCCAGAACGTCCGACGCCTGCGCCATGCCGCCGATATGAGCCAGACCGCGCTGGCCGAAAAGTCCGGAGTTAGCCGTCGCATGCTGGTGGCGATCGAGGCTGGCGAGAAAAACGTCAGCCTGACCACCCTTGATCGCGTGGCCGAAGCGCTGGACGTGGCGTTCAGTGATTTGATCCAGGCGCCGGATGCCCGAGATCCGAGCCGTATCAACGAAGTGGCCTGGGCCGGTACGATCCCCGGGAGCAAAGCCGTTCTGCTGTCCAAAGCCACCGCTACCCGCGAAGTGGAGCAATGGGAGTGGTGCCTGCAACCAGGAGAAATCTACCCCTCGCAACCGGATGCCGAGGGCTGGAGTGAGCAGATCTTTGTATTTGAAGGCTGCCTGACCTTGATGCTGGGCGACACGCCGCATGAGATCGCCGCCGGCGAGTTCTACATGTTCCCCAGCAACCAGCCGCACGCCTACCGCAATGATGGGGTTGTGGCGACGCGGTTTGTGCGCAATGTGGTGATTTGACTGCGGACTATCGCTCAGCGGAAACGATGAGCTACCTGGTCGCCATCGGCCGAGCGCTGATGACACGTCCTACTTTGGTACTGCTTGATGAACCCTCCATGGATTTGGCGCCTATTATCGACCCGGAGATTGTTGAGATCGTCGCGCAACTCAATCGTGCCGAGCAGGTGAGCTTTCTGATTGCCGAGCAAAACATTAACGTGGCACTCGACTACGCATCGACGGCTTACGTCCTCGATACCGGCCGAGTCGTTGCTGGCGCGGGGCGACCTGCCCGGTTTCTATTCAGGTAAACATTGATCAGTGAGAACGCCATGACTCAAACCCAGCGCGCACAGGCGACCGACGCCATCCGCCACGCGGACATCCTGATCGTCGGCGGCGGCCTCAGCGGCGCGATGCTGGCGGCGCAGCTGTTGCGATTGCCTGGCAAGCGTTCGGTGCTGGTGATCGAGCCGCGCGCGGAACTCGGGCGGGGCGAGGCGTACAGCGCGGTCGAGCTGGGCCATACGCTCAACGGCAACGCTGCGCGCATGAGCGTTGACCCGGACAACGCTGACGACCTGACCCAATGGCTTACCGAACACATCGCGGCCGGTGGCTGGCCGGAGTCCGATGAGCAACATGTGCCAGTCAGCGAGTTGTTCCCGCCCCGGGGCCTGTTCGGCGTGTATGTGCAGCAGCGCCTGGCGGAAGCGCAAGCGGTGGGGGTGGCGAACGGTTCGACGGTCGAGCATGTGCGGGCCGAGGTGGTTGATCTGCAAACCCGGGACGACTCGGTGTTGCTGACCTTGAGTAACGGGCAGCGTTTGCAAGGCGCTTACGCGGTGCTGGCCACGGGGATGTTTCCCGCTGCGCGCACACCGCAGACCGAATCCAGCGGTTTGAACGCGGCGGCGCTGGATCCGTGGGATGTCGCGGCCATGCGCCGGCTGGACCCGCAGTCGACGGTGTTGATCATCGGTTCGGGCCTGACTATGGTCGACGCCGTGGTGTCGCTGGAGCAGGCCGGGCATCGCGGGCCGATCGAAGTGTTTTCTCGCCACGGCTTGCTGCCGCACGTGCGCCGGCAACCGCCGGCCTGGGTGGATTTTCTCGCCGATGATCAGCGCATTCGCACGCCTCGACAGCTGGTGCGCGAACTGCGCCGGCATTGCCGGGACGCTATCGCTCAGGGCATCGACTGGCAGGCGCCGCTCGATACCGTGCGGGCGCATATCGGCCGGTTGTGGAGTCAGGCGACGGACGTGCAGCGCCGGCAGTTTGTGCGGCATGTGCGGCCCTGGTGGGAAAGCCATCACCACCGCTCGCCACCGTTGAGTGCCGAGTTGGTGGCGCGGCTGCACGAGGAAGGGCGGTTACGGATCCAGGCGGCGTCGTTCAAAGGGCTGGAATCGACGGTCGAGGGGCAAGTGAGCATCCGCATCCGCCGTCGTGGCGAGGTTGAAACAACGGTGGTCAGCGGCGCAGCGTTGATCAATTCCAGCGGCATCGAATACGACTGGCGCCGGGTGGCCCGACCGCTGCCGCAGCAACTGCTGGCGCGCGGGCTGATTCGTCCGGGGCCGTTGGCGTTGGGGATTGCGGCGGCGGTTGATGGCGCGGTGCTGGACGCTGACGGACAGGTCGCCCAACGGCTGTTCGCCATGGGCCCGCCGTTGCGCGGCATGTGGTGGGAAAGCACGGCCGTCACCGACGTCGCCAGTCAGGCCAAAGCCCTCGCCGAACGCCTTGCCCGGCCGCTGTAGCGGCTATCGAGCCTGTGAGGCTGCACAGTCAGTGCAACTTCAGGTGCTTTGCACTATCCCATTCTGCTGCGGTCGTAAACTTCACAGAGCGGCGCATCACTGCGCCGCTGCACCCGTGGAGATCCAATGAGCCAGGACGTCCTGACCACCGAAGCCAATCGCCGTCAGTTGCAGCAAATCATCGCCGGTTTGTCCGATGGGGTGATTTTGCTGGAACTCGACCAGACCATTGTGTGGGCCAATGAAGCCGCGCTGGCCATGCATGGCGTCAGTCAGGTCGGCGAGTTGGGCGCCAATGCCAAGGAATACGCCAAGCGCTTCGCCTTGCGCTATCGCAATAATCACCCGGTGCCGCCAGAGAACTACCCGATCAGCCGCGTCGCCAAGGGCGAGACCTTCGCCGATGTGCTGGTCGAGGTGACGCCGGTCGACGATGAGGAACGCATGTGGGTTCATAACGTGCGCAGCATGGTCCTCGCCGACAGCGCCGGCGAGGCGGAGTCGCTGGTGTTGATCATGGACGATGTCACGGAATGGGCGAGTGCCGAGCAGCGTTTCGAAAAGACGTTCAATGCGAACCCGGCACCGGCGGTGATCTGTCGTCTCAGCGATTTGCGTTACATCAAAGTCAATTCGGGCTTCCTGGAAATGACTGGCTATGCCCGCGATCAGGTGATCGGGACTTCGACCTATGAGCTGGACATTCTGGACGGCGCCGAAAACAGGGACCTGGCCATCGAGCGTCTGCGCGAGCACGCCACGATCCCGCAGATGCAGGCTGAGCTGAAACTGCCTGAAGGCGGCAGCAAGCAGGTGATCGTCGCCGGTCAGCCGCTGGAGTTCAACGAGGAAGACTGCATGCTGTTTTCCTTCGTCGACATGGAGCCGCGGCACAAGGCCGAGGTTGCCCTGCGCCAGAGCGAGGAGCGGTTCGCCAAGGCGTTTCGCCTGACGCCGGTGCCGACGCTGGTCTGTGGTGCACAGGATCAGGTGGTGATCGACGTCAACGAGGCCTTCCTGGATACCCTCGCGTACCCCAGCGAAGAAGTGCTCGGAAAAACCGTTGCCGAACTCGACTTTATCGATGACAAGGGCGCGCGCACACGGCTGTTCGCGGCGCTGGAGAAGGCGGGAAGCCTGGATCGGGTCGATGTCAGAATCCGCAGGAAAGACTCGAGCGTGATTGACTGCACGGTGTCGGCCGACACCGTGAACATTCAGGACAACCCTTGCTACCTGCTGGTGTTGATGAACATCACCGAACGCAAACGTACCGAGCTGGAACTGGTGGCGGCGATCGAAGAAGTGATGAAAGACGCTTCCTGGTTCACCCGTACGTTGATCGAAAAACTCGCCAACGTGAAGAACATTAACTCGCCGCAGTTACCCAGCGTGTCCTTCACCGACCTGACCGCCCGCGAGCGCGATGTGCTCGGCCTGATCTGCGAAGGCCTGGCGGACAAGGAAATCGCGGCACGCCTGAAACTGGCGCCCAACACTGTGCGCAACCACGTGTCGACGGTGTATTCCAAGCTGGATGTGCACAGTCGCAGCGAAGCAATTGTGTGGGCGCGGGAGCGAGGTTTGTTCTCCAGTGAGTGGCGGCCCAAAGGCCAGCGTTAAGGTGCAAATGCACTAGGCGAGGCAGTGCAAATGGAGGTTCTGGCGGGGTGCAGCAGTTCCTAACCTGTCAGGGTGCGAAACGGGCCTTTGGTCGGTATCGCGTCCTCTACGAAACAGCTTAAGGAACAGTCGTATGCTCGGCCAATTCAACCAGTTTTCAGTCGACGGAGTCAGCCGGCCCATGGGTGAATCGCAATGATTTATCTGGCGCAATTGCGTGCGCAACTGGAACAGCACTTTTCCCCGCTGGCTTGTGATTGCAGCGTGTCAGGGGACAACTCGGTGACGGTGAAGCTGTATCACCCGGCGTCGGGGCAGGTGGATCTGGTGGTCAGTGGGCTGAGTGTCGCTCACCTCAGAACGCCGGAAGCGGTCGCTTCGTTGATTGAAGAGCTGCGTTACGAGCTCGAAAGCAACAATTTGCATCAGAGGCAGGACTCGGTTTCGTAGCTGTCGTTTTTCAGTGTTGAAAACGAGTTAAGTGCCTTATTGACTGGCATTGGCGGCGGGCTAGGCTATAAGAAATGCGAGGGTATTATTTTCTGTGACCAATCCGCGGCTACGCGGTAGGGGTGTCGGGTCGCGGAAAGTGTCGATGACTTATCGCGGGACAGCCTATGAACAGTCTTGGGAAACGTGCTTTTTCGCCCCTGTCGCTCGCCTTTTGCATAGCGATGCTCAGCGGTTGCGCCAGTCCGCCACCTCCACCGCCCGCCGCACCACCGCCTGTTCCGCAGCGCACCTGCGAAACCACTGAACAAACGGATGTGATGGGCGATGCAAGAGTGACCGAGGAAGTGACCCGGCAAACGAAAGTGACCCGTTGTGTCACTCAGTAGGTCTGAGTGACTGCTTCGTTGCTTTCTTCATGTGTTGAATGCGCAATGATCCGGCACCCTCACGGGTGCCGACACCTGGGGGCCTGAACCTCAGACATCCTCGATCCTGACCCAGCGTGACTCGCTTGCCGCCAACCGGATCGCCGTCGCCAGACGTTCAACTTCCCATGCTTGCTCAAAGTCAGTCCCGCCCTGGGAAAGGCCAGCCAGGGCCATCACCAGGTCATGTACCTCTAGCGTCTTGAGTTCGTTGTATCCCAGCTGATGACCCGCCGCCGGGCTGAACGCCGCGTAACCCGGCAGGTTCGGTCCGGCGAGCAAGCGCTGGAAACCGTCCTGGCCGGCGCGATACAGCCGCAGCTCGTTCAAGCGCTCCTGGTCGAACGCCAGCGTGCCTTCAGTGCCGCTGATCTCGAAGCTCAGGTGGTTCTTGTAGCCATGCTTGAGCCAACTGCTGCTGAACGTACCGCGTGCGCCGTTGGCAAACCGCAGCAGCGCGTGGACCTGATCGTCGACTGCAATGGGCCGTTGCTCCTGACTGCCTGACGTCGCAGGACGCTGCCGGTGCACGGTTTGAGCGTCGGCGCACACCGATTCGACATCGCCCATCAGATAGCGCGCCATCGCCAGTAAATGACTGCCCAGATCCGCCAGCGCGCCGCCCGCGTGATCGGCATCGCAGCGCCACGACCACGGCGAAGCTGGATCGGCCATGAAGTCTTCGCTGAATTCGCCCTGAAAACTGATGAGCTGCCCCAGTTTGCCGCTGTCGATCAGCTCCCTGGCCAGCCCGATCATCGGGTTGTGCTGATAGTTGTAACCCACCCGCGTCACGATGCCCGCTGCGTTGGCGGCCTGACGCATCGCGTTGGCTTGCTGCAGATTCACCGCCAGAGGCTTCTCGCAATACACCGCTTTACCCGCCGCGAGGGCGGCCATGGCCATGGGGTAGTGGAGGTGATTGGGTGTAGTGATGGCGACCAGATTGACCTTGGGATCATCGATCAGCTGTTGCCAGTCGGTGTGAGCGGTTTCGAAACTCCAGGCGTCGGCACAGTGCCGTGCACGATGTGGATCGACGTCGGCGAGGGCCGCCAGCCTAAGCTTCAGCGGGAGCTCGAACACCGCGCTGACGTTGCGAAAGGCCAGGGCGTGGGCGCGACCCATGAAACCTGTGCCGATGAGTCCGATACCGAGTTCGCGCATAGCTGGGGGCCTTTTGGGATTTTTGTTGTTGGGATGCTATTTATGGAATATAAATTCCTAAAATGCAATTGATGGAATAATAATTCGTTATATGTATGGCATCAGCGAAATGGCAACAACGCTATGCGCTCAGTAAGCGGTGCTGGAAGGTGAGGGGGCGAGTCATTGGTGGAGTATTCGGTGGACCGCTCTTGCTGATCTCTTTTACCGCTCTGTCAGATTCTGAAATAACTCGTCTCGTATGAGGTGCTCCGAAACATTGTAGGATTTCATCCCTCATTTCTTTCAGGTCTATATGAACACCCTCCTGGAGCCTCCCAGTCGCTTTTTTCAATCCACACCCTGTATCCATTTGGCCTCCGCTATTCGGCGCAGGTCTCGCTTTCTAATATCGCTTAACCTCGAAATCCCGGCGGCAGGTTGCTCAGTGATGTCCTTCTCCAGGACTGACCGTGCCATCTCGAAGGGTTCACTTCCTTGCCTGCGCTCGGTGAAACCTTTCTTTCTTGCGCCTTGTGCCCTGAACATCGCATCCGCTCCGTCGAGCAGGCGTTCGTGTGTTTCTGCCATTCACTCATTCGCCCCCACTCTACGAGAGACTGAATAATTCCTATGGAATGGATTGCTGATCCCACGGCCTGGCTTGGCCTGCTGACCCTGATCGTGCTGGAGCTGGTGCTCGGCATCGACAACCTTGTGTTCATTGCCATCCTGGCTGACAAGCTACCGCCAGAGCAGCGAGATCGCGCGCGTGTCATCGGGCTGTCCCTTGCATTGCTGATGCGTCTTGGCTTGCTCGCGAGCATCTCCTGGATGGTCACCCTGACCGAACCTTTGTTCGAGGTCTTCGACAAGACGTTCTCGGGCCGGGATTTGATCATGCTGTTCGGTGGTGTGTTCTTGTTGTTCAAGGCAACCATGGAATTACATGAGCGACTTGAAGGGCATGTGACACAACGCACAGGCAATGCGGCCTATGCGATGTTCTGGCCTATCGTTGCGCAAATTGTGGTGCTGGATGCCGTCTTCTCGCTGGACGCTGTGATCACTGCCGTGGGCATGGTGGAGCACTTGTCGGTCATGATGATCGCTGTGATTTTCTCCATTGGCTTGATGATCATCGCAAGCAAGCCATTGACCAATTTCGTCAACGGGCACCCCACCGTCATCATGCTCTGCCTGGGTTTCTTGATGATGATCGGCTTCAGCCTCACCGCTGAGGGCCTTGGCTTCCACATTCCGAAAGGCTATCTCTACGCAGCGATCGGCTTCTCGATCCTGATCGAGTTGTTCAATCAGGTGGCTCGCTCACGCCGCAAGAAGAGTGTGCAAGGTCATCGCCCTATGCGTGAGCGTACTGCGCATGCCGTTTTGCGTTTGCTGGGTGGCCACAAGCTGGGGGCCGATGAAGTCGGCGAGGAAATCGCTGACATGCTGTCAGGTGCAGAGGCCGAGCAGGTTTTCCATCGACGGGAGCGCGTCATGATCAGTGGCGTGCTGCAGTTGGCGGAACGCCCGATACGCGGCGTCATGACTCCGCGTGCGGAAATCGACCATATTGACCTGGCCGATTCTGCGGAAAAAATCCGCACCCAGCTGATGCACTCGCCGTACTCCCGATTGCCGTTGATCCGCAGTGGGCGCGTTGATGAACCTTTGGGGTTCGTCCACAAGAAGGAGCTGCTCAAAGAGCTGTTGGCCGGGCACCAGCCCAACCTGGAAACCATTGCCCGCCAGGCCATCAACTTGCTGGACAACTTCTCGATTCTCAACGCGCTGGAACAGATGCGCAAAGAGTCGACTCACATCGCGTTCGTGGTGAACGAGTTCGGTGACTTCATGGGTATTCTGACCATGACCGACATTCTCGAATCCATCGCGGGTGAGTTGCCGGATGCCAGTGAAATTGAAGGCCCGAACATCATTGTCGAGGAGGGAGGCTTCCTCGTCAGTGGTGCGCTGAATCTCAGCCAGATTCGCGAACACATTGGCTTCCAGGCTAAAGCGACTGATGACTATCAGACGCTCGCAGGGTTGGTCATGAGTTTGCTGGATCGTCTGCCGGTCATTGGCGACAAGCTCGATTGGCAGGAGTGGAGCATGACCGTTGTGGAGGTCGAAGAACGACGAGTGACGAGGGTGCGATTGCGTAAAAAGTAAGCCGGAGTCCGCTCGGCAAAAGGCAGCCCTGAGGCTGCCTTTTGTTCATCCTGAGCAGTGAATCAGGACAAGAATCCGCCATCCACATTCAACGAAACCCCGGTCGTGTAGCTCGACGCATCGCTGGCGAGGTACAGCACCGCGCCGGCCATCTCGCTCGGATCCGCTACGCGCTTGAGCGGGATCTGCTGCAACGCGGTCTTCAGGATCGCGTCGTTCTTCACCAATGCCGACGCAAACTTGGTGTCGGTCAGGCCCGGCAGCAGGGCGTTGCAGCGGATGCCGAACTGCGCGCATTCCTTGGCGAACACCTTGGTCATGTTGATCACGGCGGCCTTGGTCACCGAGTAGATGCCCTGGAAGATGCCCGGCGAGATGCCATTGATCGACGCGACGTTGATGATGCTGCCGCCGCCGTTTTCGCGCATCAGTTTGCCGGCTTCGACCGACATGAAGAAGTAGCCACGGATGTTGACGTCGACGGTCTTCTGGAAAGCGCCTAGGTCGGTGTCCAGTACGTTGCAGAACTGTGGGTTGGTCGCGGCGTTGTTGACCAGGATGTCCAGGCGCCCGAACTGTTCCTTGATGCCGGCGAAGACCTGGCTGATCTGTTCCATTTCACCAATGTGGCACGCGACGGCGGTGGCTTTGCCGCCGGCGGCGATGATGGCGTCGGCCACGTGCTGGCAGCCGTCCAGCTTGCGGCTCGAGACGATGACGTGAGCGCCTTGCTGGGCCAACAGTTTGGCGATGGCCTCACCGATACCGCGGCTGGCGCCGGAGACGAAGGCGATTTTGCCGTCGAGGTCGAACAAGTGAGTCTTGGACATGAGGTTTCCTTGTTATTAGGGCCCGGAATGTAGTTAAAGCCGCGATCAGAGCGTAGATTTCTGGATGACTTGCAGGCTCATCTGCTCCAGCAGTTTGTTCATGTGAATGAACTGCGCGAAGCGTTTGTCCTGGGTCTGACCGTGGAAGAAGCGGTAGTAAATCTGCTGCACGATGCCGGCCAGGCGGAACAGGCCGTAGGTGTAATAGAAGTCGAAATTGTCGATCTGGATGCCAGAGCGCTGGGCGTAGTAATCGACGAATTCGCGACGGGTCAGCATGCCCGGGGCGTGGCTCGGCTGGCGACGCATCAGTTGCACCGGCGCCGGGTCTGTGGCTTCGATCCAGTAGGCGAGGGTGTTGCCGAGGTCCATCAGCGGGTCGCCGAGGGTGGTGAGTTCCCAGTCGAGCACGCCGATGATTTGCATCGGGTTGTTCGGGTCGAGGATCACGTTGTCGAAGCGGTAGTCGTTGTGGACGATGCTGGAGGTCGGGTGGTCGGCCGGCATCTTGTCGTTGAGCCAGGCCTTGACCGCCTCCCACTTCGGCGCGTCCGGCGTCAGGGCTTTTTCGTAGCGATCGCTCCAGCCCTTGATCTGCCGTGCCACATAACCTTCGGGCTTGCCCAGGTCGCCCAGGCCAAAGGCCTTGTAGTCGACACGATGCAGTTCAACGAACTTGTCGATGAAGCTTTTGCACAAGGCTTCGGTTTTCGCCGAGTCCAGGCCCAGTTCCGGTGGCAGTTCCGAGCGCAGGATGATCCCGTTGACCCGTTCCATCACGTAGAACTCGGCGCCGATCACCGATTCGTCGGTGCAGTGCACATAGGCCTTGGGGCAATACGGAAAACCGTCGCGCAGTTGATTGAGAATGCGAAATTCGCGGCCCATGTCGTGTGCGGACTTGGCTTTATGGCCAAACGGCGGCCGACGCAGGACGAACTCCTGCTCCGGGTATTCCAGCAGGTAGGTCAGGTTCGACGCACCGCCTGGAAACTGGCTGATCTGAGGCAAGCCACTCAAGCCCGGAATGTGGGCCTTGAGGTACGGATCGATCAGGCTGGCATCGAGTTCTTCGCCGGTGCGGATACGGGTGGACTGGTCAGTAAGCGCCATGCTTATCCCTTCTGCTTATTCTGGAGGCCTGCGATTATTGGCTAATCTAATGCGCGCACCCGGCACCCACAACCACGAACGGCCCTTATAGGTGAGCGTGTTGCCGGGCAATCATTGCTTTTGATACACCTGTTTGAATGACCCTCAAGGCGCAACCTTGCTCAGTGAGGCCGGCAGGGCAATGGGCGTCAACACGGGACTGCCGGAGAAGAATGCCACCAGATTGCGACCCACCAACTCCACGGTGCCTTGCGTTGCCTCCGGAGACAACCCTGCGACATGCGGCGTCAGGATCACGTTGGTCAGCGCCTTGAGTGCCTCCGGCACGTGAGGCTCGGCATCGAACACATCCAGGGCGGCACCGGCAATGCGTCGTTGCTCAAGCGCAGTGACCAGGTCTGCCGTGGCGATCACCGAGGCTCGGGCGATGTTCACGACGAACCCTTTGGGGCCCAAGGCATCAAGGACGTGTTTATTGATCAGGTGTTTGGTGCCCAGGCCGCCAGGGGTGGCAACGATCAAAAAGTCCGAGGCACGAGCCAGTTCGGTCGGTGTCGAGCAGAAGGTATAGGGGACGTCGCTGCGATGCTGGCGGTTGTGGTAACTCACGGTCATGTCGAAGCCGGCGGCGGCGCGTTTGGCGATGGCCATGCCGACCGCGCCGAGGCCGAGGATCCCCAGGCGCTTGCCGGCCAGGGAGGGGCGCATGATCTTCGGCCACTCGCCGCGGCGTACCGCTGCGTCGCAACGGGGAATGTCGCGAACCAGCGCCAGCAACATCGCCATGGCATGGTCGGCCACTGAAGAGGCGTTGACGCCGGCGCCATTGGTGACGGTGATGTCCCGGTTGGCGGCGGCTTGCAGGTCGACGTGTTCGTAACCGGCACCGATCACGCAGATGATTTTGAGGTTGGGCAGGGCGGCAATTTCATCGGCGTACAAGCCCAATGGACCGCGAGTCAGTACCGCATCAATCTGCGGGCCATGCCGTGAGATGGCGGCGGCGCGCTCGGCCGGCGTCGGGGCCAGAATCAGGTGAAAGCCCTGATGTTCGAGAATCGGCAAGTAATCGTTGATGGTTTCAACCAGTACCAGAACGGTTGCAGGCATGCTGAGCTCCTGTGGGGATTGAATGTCGGATCTCGAATGTTGCTTCAGATTGCTGATTCCAGAGGAGTTTAGCAACGACCGGGGATTGCACACGCCGTTGATCAGACTGATTCACCTTGGGAGGTCAGAAAATGGCGGGCGGCGTCGAGAATCTCATCAGACAGTTCATCCCCCCGCGTGGCGCGGGCCAGGGTCAGCGCGCCGACCATCAAGGAATAATCCACCAAGGCTTGCTGGCGATTGGCTTGGGGCTGATCCGAACCCATCAAAGGGGTGAGCATCTGCAACAACGCTTCCAGCCCCTGGGTATAGGTCTGGTGCAAACCGCTTTCGGCGGTTTCATGGCACATGTCGCCGGCAAACGCCGTGACCGGGCAGCTTTCGCCCGGGTTATCGCGGTTGGCCGCCGACAGGTAGGGCGCGATGATGCTCGTGCGGGCCGAAACGCGGTTATCGTTGGCGTCGATTTTCTGCTTCCAGCGTTCCATCGACTGGGTGAACGCCCGGGTGCAGGCCTCTTTCGCCAGCGCTTCCTTAGAGTCGAAATGACCGTAGAACCCGCCATGGGTCAAGCCGGCCGCGCCCATTACGTCAACGACGCTGATCCCGTGCAGGCCGCGCTCGCGAAACAGTCGCGTGGCGGCTTCGACGATGATCTCGCGGTTGAGTTCGGCTTGTTTGCGAGAGACTCGAGGCATGGCGGCTCACAGGTAGGGAAGGTGTTTAGATGACTGGCATCATAAGGAACTGTCGAGCGCGTGTCAGTGAATGACTTTCGCGGCAACAGTCGGCCCGGTCGAAGGATGTTTCTATCCCGATTGAGAGATGTCCTCCGAGACCTTGTAAAACGCCAGGCGTGGCGGCAATCAGTTGGCGTATTGAGCGATTCCATTGCCGAAAGACCAGTTCTCGGGTTTGCCTTCCACCAGATTGATGAAGACATCTTCCAGGCGAACACCCAGTTCAGCGTTGAGGCTTTCGGCGATGGTCTTGTAGAGCAGTTTTTTCTGCTCGAGGGTGCGGCCTTCCCGCAAGGTGATCTGGATGATCACCAGGTTGTCCGTGCGATTGATGCCCATGTAAACGGGGTCAAAGATGAAGTGGTTCTCGTCGTGTTCGGCGAGGATCTGGAAGTTATCGTTCTCGGGGACGCCAATGGTGGCATGCATGGCAGCGTAGATCAGTTTGCCGATGCGCTTGGCGAAGGTCGGGTCCTGGTTCTTTTTGATATCGACGCGAACGAGTGGCATGAGAGGTCTCCGTAAAAGAGGGCTGCCGGTCAGCAGGTGATTTGAAATTACATGACGCTAATCCTTCATCGAATAGATTTATCAAGACATCTATTTAATTTGATGCAAGAGCGCCACGGGAGCAAGTGTAGGAGAGCGCCACAAAGGCACGCGCCCACTGGGTCTGGATCTGATCCGCACAACCACTCCTCAGCTAAGTCTTTGCTTCTGTTCATTAATCCCGGACAATCGCGCCCCTGTTTCGGCCAGGGCGCTGCCCGTCGGATTTTTCCGACTCGTCCTGACCGGGTAGCAAATGACCGGAATGCGGAGATCCCACCGGATGAATGATCAGGCCAATAGCGTCGACGAACGCTATGTAGCGGCGACACCAGCGACTCTCACTAGCTGGAATCGCCATGACACCACCTGGATGCTCGGCCTGTTTGGCACGGCCATCGGAGCCGGTACCCTGTTTTTGCCGATCAACGCAGGCCTGGGCGGTTTCTGGCCGTTGCTGATCCTGGCGGTGCTGGCATTCCCGATGACCTTTTATGCGCACCGTGGCCTGACCCGCTTCGTGTTGTCCGGCCGCGAAGGCGCGGACATCACCGAAGTGGTGGAAGAACACTTCGGCATCAAGGCCGGTGCGTTGATCACCTTGCTGTACTTCTTCGCGATCTTCCCGATCCTGCTGATCTACAGCGTGGCCCTGACCAACACCGTGGGCAGTTTCCTTGAACATCAACTGCACATCATGCCACCCCCGCGCGCCGTGCTGTCGCTGGTGCTGATCCTCGGCCTGCTGGCGGTGGTGCGTTGTGGCGAGCAGGCGATCGTCAAGGCCATGAGCCTGATGGTGTACCCGTTCATCGTGGCGCTGCTGTTTCTCGCGGTGTTCCTGATTCCGCACTGGAACGGTGGCATCCTGGCCACGGCGTCGACCCTGCCTGAACCGTCGGCGCTGCTGCACACGCTGTGGCTGGCCATTCCGGTGATGGTGTTCTCGTTCAACCACTCGCCGATCATTTCGGCGTTCGCGGTGGACCAGAAGCGTCGTTACGGCGAACGCGCTGAAGAACGCAGTTCGCAGATCCTCTCCCGCGCCCACCTCTTGATGGTGGCGATGGTGCTGTTCTTCGTCTTCAGCTGCGTGCTGACCCTGTCGCCGGGGCAACTGGCGGAAGCCAAGGCGCAGAATCTGTCGATCCTGTCGTACCTGGCCAACCACTTCAGCAACCCGACCATTGCCTTTGCGGCGCCGTTGATTGCGTTCGTGGCCATTTCCAAGTCATTCCTGGGCCACTACATCGGCGCCAGCGAAGGCCTCAAAGGCTTGATCGTAAAAAGCGGCAAACGCCCGGCGCCGAAGACCCTGGACCGCATGACCGCCGCGTTCATGCTGGTGGTGTGCTGGATTGTCGCGACCCTGAACCCGAGCATTCTCGGCATGATCGAAACCCTCGGTGGCCCGATCATCGCCGCGATCCTGTTCCTGATGCCGATGTACGCGATCCGCAAAGTGCCGGCGATGGCGCGCTTCCGAGGTCAGGCGTCCAACGTCTTCGTGACGGCGGTGGGGCTGGTGGCGATTTCGGCGTTGATCTATTCGCTGACGGCCTGAGCACTGCTTTGATCATTCCCACGCGGGGCGGGGGAACGATCAGGGAACGATCAGGCATAAATAAACGCTGCTCATCTTTCGATGGGCGGCGTTTTTTATTGCGTAGAAGAACGCACACCCCTGACCCAGCGCACCCGTCCCCCAGGATTAGCGGCTAAGCTTGCGGCTGCATCAGCGCGTCGTAGACCGTTTGCCGCAGATTGACCCTTTCTCTGGAGACGCTTTATGGCAGGTGCCCCCGGCGCATCGGTGCAACCCCGTGCCGATACGCCCAACCGCTGGCTCGACGTTATGGCCGGTGTGTCGATTGCCGGTTTGTTGTTGCCCGAGGCCGTTGCCTATTCCAGCATTGCGGCGTTGCCGCCCCAGGCCGGGGTGATTGCGCTGTTTGCCGGGTTGCTGTGCTACGGACTGTTCGGCACCAGCCGTTTTGCCATTGTTTCCGCGACTTCATCTTCGGCAGCGGTGCTGGCCGCCGCCACCGCCACGCTGGCCAACGGTGATTCAGGGCTGCGCATGACGCTGGCGATCGGCCTGGTGCTGGTGACGGGTGGTTTCTTCCTGTTGGCCGGACTGTTCAAGCTTGGCCGCGTGACGTCATTTATCGCCAAACCGGTACTGCGCGGCTTTGCATTGGGCCTGGCCGTGACCATCATCCTCAAGCAACTGGCGAGCATCGTTGACGTGCACTTGAGCAACGGCAACCTGATCCGTTTCCTGCCGCAACTGCTGGAGCAGTGGGCGCAGTGGAATCGGGTTGGCTTGCTGGTCGCCGCGGTGGCGCTGCTGGTGTTGTGGGTGTGTGCACGTTTTCGGCGATTACCGGGAGGCTTGCTGGTGGTGGCGCTCGGCATTGCCGCCGGCCAATGGCTGAACCTGCCGGCCTACGGAGTGAAACTGATCGGTGTGATCGACCTGAGCCTTGAAGTGCCCCGGCTGCCGGTGCTGCCGTTTGCCGACTGGCTGCACCTGGGGGAATTGGCGTTTGCCATGGTGATGATTCTGTATGCCGAATCCTATGGATCGATTACCTCGTTTGCACTCAAGCATGGCGACCGGGTTTCCTCGAACCGCGACCTGCTGGCCCTCGGGGCGGCCAATCTGCTGTCAGGCCTGTTCCACGGCATGCCGAGCGGCGCCGGTTACTCCGCGACGTCGGCCAATGAGGCGGCCGGTGCCGGTTCACGCCTGGCCGGTGTGGTTGCGGCGGGGGTGGTGTTGCTGATTGTCTTGACCGTGTTGCCCTGGATTGCCTTGACGCCCGAACCGGTGCTGGCGGCCATCGTCATTCATGCACTGGCGCGCGGCTTGAGCCTGCAGCCATTGGGTCGGTATTTCATCTGGCGTCGCGACCGCTTGCTGGTGATCTGCGCGGTGGCCGCCGTGTTGGTGCTCGGCGTGCTGGACGGCTTGCTGGTGGCGGTGGTGATCAGCGTGGTGCTGATGCTCAAACAGATGTCTTCGGCGGATATTCAAGTGCTGGGGCAAATGGGTAACGGCCATGATTATGTCGACCTGCAGCGCCATCCCGATGCCCGGGCGATCCCTGGCGTGCTGATCGTGAGGCCCAGCGAGGCGCTGTTTTTCGCGAACGTGGAGCGCATTCTGAGTGGCGCGCTGCACCTGGCCCGGCACGCGGAGCCGCCGGTGCATACGATCATTCTCAGCCTGGAAGAATCCCCCGATCTGGACGGCACCAGTATCGAAGCGCTGGAAGCGTTCTTTATGCAGGTGCGGGCGCTGGACATGCTGTTGATCCTGGCGCGGCTCAAGCACGAAGCCAAAGCGGTGCTCGCACGGTTACCGACGCAGGAAATGGAGCAGGTGATTCTGAGTGGCCTGAGCGTCGACGGCGCGGTGCAACAAGCCCTCAAGCCATCCACATAACCCCTGTGGTAGCGGGTTTGCGGGCATAAAAAAACGCCGCTCATCTCACGATGGGCGGCGTTTTTTATTGCGTTGCAGCGTTAGGCTTGAACGACCGGGATGTTGGCGTTCGCAGCAGCTTCACGGAACTCGGCGATCTGGTCGAAGGACAGGTAGCGGTAAACGTCGGCCGCCATGCTGTCAATCTTGCCAGCGTATTCCATGTACTCCTCGACGGTCGGCAGGCGACCCAGGATGGAAGCAACGGACGCCAGCTCGGCCGAGGCCAGGTAGACGTTCGCGCCGTCACCCAGACGGTTCGGGAAGTTACGGGTCGATGTCGACACCACGGTGGAGTTCGGCTCTACACGTGCCTGGTTACCCATGCACAGCGAGCAGCCTGGCATTTCCATGCGAGCGCCGGCCTTGCCGTAGATGCCGTAGTAGCCTTCTTCTGTCAGCTGGTGAGCGTCCATTTTGGTCGGCGGCGACAGCCACAGACGGGTTGGAAGCTGACCTTTGACCTGATCCAGCAGTTTACCGGCAGCGCGGAAGTGACCGATGTTGGTCATGCACGAACCGATGAACACTTCGTCGATCTTCTCGCCAGCAACGCTGGACAGCAGACGGGCGTCGTCCGGATCGTTTGGCGCGCAGAGCACAGGCTCTTTGATGTCGGCCAGGTCGATTTCGATGATTTCAGCGTATTCGGCGTCAGCATCGGCAACCATCAGCTCAGGGTTGGCAACCCAGGCTTCCATCGCTTGAGCACGACGTTCCAGGGTACGCGCATCGCCGTAGCCTTCACCGATCATCCAGCGCAGCAGGGTGATGTTGGAGTTCAGGTACTCGGTGATGGATTCTTTCGACAGCTTGATGGTGCAACCGGCAGCCGAACGTTCAGCCGAGGCGTCGGACAGCTCGAAAGCTTGTTCGATGCTCAGGTTGTCCAGGCCTTCGATTTCCAGGATGCGACCGGAGAATGCGTTCTTCTTGCCTTTCTTCTCAACGGTCAACAGGCCAGCCTGAATCGCGAAGTAAGGAATGGCGTGAACCAGGTCACGCAGGGTGACGCCCGGTTGCATTTTGCCTTTGAAGCGCACCAGGATCGATTCCGGCATGTCCAGCGGCATGACGCCAGTGGCGGCGGCGAACGCTACCAAGCCAGAACCGGCCGGGAACGAAATGCCCATCGGGAAACGGGTGTGCGAGTCACCACCGGTACCGACGGTGTCCGGCAGCAGCATGCGGTTCAGCCAGCTGTGGATGATGCCGTCGCCCGGACGCAGGGAAACGCCGCCGCGGGTCATGATGAAGTCTGGCAGGGTGTGGTGGGTGGTCACGTCGATCGGCTTTGGATAGGCCGCGGTGTGGCAGAAGGACTGCATCACCAGATCGGTCGAGAAGCCCAGGCACGCCAGGTCTTTCAGTTCGTCACGGGTCATAGGACCGGTGGTGTCCTGAGAGCCGACGGTGGTCATCTTCGGTTCGCAGTAGGTGCCAGGACGAACGCCTTTGCCTTCTGGCAGACCGCACGCCTTGCCGACCATTTTCTGTGCCAGGGTGAAGCCTTTGCCGGTATCGACAGGCGCTTCAGGCAGCTTGAACAGATCGGTAGGGCCCAGGCCCAGTTCGGCACGTGCCTTGTCGGTCAGGCCGCGACCGATGATCAGCGGAATACGGCCGCCAGCACGAACTTCGTCCAACAGAACCGGGGTCTTCATTTCGAAGGTGGTCAGGACTTCGTCAGTGCCGTGTTTGCAGACTTTGCCAGCATGCGGGTACAGGTCGATCACGTCGCCCATGTGCATGTTGGTCACGTCGAATTCGATTGGCAGTGCGCCGGCATCTTCCATGGTGTTGTAGAAGATCGGAGCGATTTTGCTGCCGAAGCAGAAACCGCCGGCACGCTTGTTCGGCACGAAAGGCACGTCGTCACCGAAGAACCACAGCACCGAGTTGGTGGCGGACTTACGCGAAGAACCGGTACCGACCACGTCACCGACGTAGGCGATCGGGAAGCCTTGACCGCGCATTTCTTCGATCTGCTTCATCGGACCGGTGACGCCCTGGGCGTCAGGCACGATGCCTTCACGGGCCATTTTCAGCATGGCGAGGGCGTGCAGCGGGATGTCCGGGCGGGACCAGGCGTCCGGAGCAGGGGACAGGTCGTCGGTGTTGGTTTCGCCGGTGACCTTGAACACGCGCAGGCTGATCTTGTCGGCCAGCACAGGGCGGTTCTTGAACCACTCGCCGTCAGCCCAGGATTGCAGCACGCCTTTAGCGTGTACGTTGCCGTTCTTGGCTTTTTCAGCGACGTCGTGGAACGCGTCGAACATCAGCAGGGTGTGCTTGAGTTCTTTGGCAGCGACTGGCGCCAGTTCGGCGTCGTCCAGCAGATTGACCAGGGTCACGATGTTGTAGCCGCCCTGCATGGTGCCGAGCAGTTCAACAGCGCGTTTCTTGTCGATCAGAGGGGAGGTTGCTTCGCCTTTGGCGAGGGCAGACAGGAAACCGGCCTTTACATAGGCTGCTTCGTCCACGCCTGGCGGAATGCGATTGGTGATCAGGTCAACGAGGAAAGCTTCTTCGCCAGCCGGGGGATTCTTCAGCAGCTCGACCAGGCCTGCAGTTTGTTCGGCGTTTAGCGGCTGGGGAACGATACCCAGTGCTGCACGCTCTTCGATATGTTTGCGGTAGGCTTCAAGCACAGTTATTACCCTCATCAGTGGTCCCAAATGGGTGTCCGGGACGCTCATCCCGAAATTGCCGTACTCATGCGCTGCGTGGCGTTGTGGGCCACTTAGCCAGAATTACCGACAATTCCTTACAGAAGCTGCTTTCAAAGTTTTACGCCTGCAGAACGGGGAGCTGATGAGGGTTGGCGTAGAGCTTTTCCCCGCTGGAAAAACCCTTCGCCAACTCCGCTCTGAAGGAACGACTGTGCTCGTGACGCTTTGAAAACAGCTTCTAACGGACATTGGCGCCTTAAAAGGCTGGCTGATTCTACGGCAAAAAAAAATTAAAGGTAAGTTGGCCCCTCAAGATTGAGGGGTGATCAATGTTAGACAAAGGGCTAACATGCCGGCCTGTTCTGCTTTCCCGTGTCCTCCTGACCTATGCCCAATCAGACCATCAAGACCCCCTGCGTCGGCCTCTGTTCCACTGTTTACGGTGATCTGGTGTGCCGTGGCTGCAAGCGTTTCCACCATGAAGTGATCAACTGGAATGGTTACAACGAGGAGGAAAAGCGCGCGGTGTGGCTGCGTCTTGAGCAGTTGTTGTCCCAGGTGATGGCCAGCAAGCTGGAAATTTTCGACCCGCAGCGCCTGCGCTTGCAACTGGAGCAGCGCAAGATCCGCTTTGTGCCGCATCAATCCGAGTATTGCTGGGCTTATCAGCTGATCGCCCGTGGTGCGCGGGTCATCAATAACCTGGAAGCCTACGGGATGGTGCTGATGCCGGAGTTTCGCGACTGGAACCTGCCGGAATTGCGTGACGCCATTGATCGGGAATTCTTTTTGCTCTCTGAGGCGCATTATCAGCGCTACATTGCGCCGGGGTTTCTGAAAGACGCTTTTGGCGGCTGAACATTAAGTGCTTCGCGGGCAAGCCTCGCTCCTACAGGTTTTGTGTTGATCACACCCGTTGTGTCCGACACAAACCCTGTAGGAGCGAGGCTTGCCCGCGAAGGCGTACTACCCGACGCCGCAAATCTCAATGCTGCGTCACAATCTCCTCCAGATGATCCATGATCGTATCCGGCTTCAGCACCAGCACATCGCTCTCCACCGCATCCAGCACCACCTCCGCCGTATTCCCGATCAACGCTCCGGACAACCCGGACCGCGCAACAGTGCCAATCACCGTCACCGCCGCCTGCAGCTTGTGCACCATGAACGGAATCAACACATCCGCCGGACCTTCCTCGATGTGCAGGTGATCATCATCGATATCGAACTCGGCCTGAAAGGCCTTGCACTGCTCGCGATAGCGCGCCTCGATGGTTTCGCTGAGCTGCAGCGTAGGGTCCGCCGCCGACAGCATCGGTGACGGATGGGCACTGACCACGTGCAGTTTGGCCTTGGCCAGGCTGGCGATGTCGTAACCGTGATCGACGATGGTGGCGTGCAACGTGCGGTGTTCGCCATCGGCATTGCCGACGTCAATGGCCGCGAGAATGACCCCGCCGGTCCACGGTTTAGAGGTTTTCACCAGCAGCACCGGCGTCGGGCAATAACGCAGCAGTTTCCAGTCCGCCGGGGTCAGCAGGGCTTTTTTCAACGGGCTGTCGGGGTAATGCTGTTTGATCACCAGCCCGCAGCCTTCCGCCTGCTGCACATCGACAATGGTTTCGTGCAGGCTCTCATTCCAGGCCTGCTCGGTGGTGACGCTGTAGCCGTCCTGCAACAGTGCCGCCTTGAGCACGCCCAACATGCCGCTGTGGTCATGCTTGCGATCGCACACCAGCAGATGCAGATGCGCCTGGGTCACGCCTGCAATCAGTTTGGCCCGTTTGAGCGCCAGGCTTTCCGAGTGTTCGGGTTCGATGACCACCAGGATGCTGCGAATGGCTTGCATGATCGGGATCTCCAGGAAGGTAAAAAATACTGCGTTGGACAACTATAGTTGGTCGCCGCCAACCCGGTACTTGATGCATATCAACGGCGGCGACTGGTGGTCTGGCGGCAGGCCGGTATAATCGGCGCCCTTCGATTCAGACCTTTTATTCCGTGAGCCCCATGATCCTTCCCGAAATTCACGAGTTCCTCGGCTGCCGAACCCCCGATGGCTGGGTCCAGGCCGCGCTTGCCGATCAGGACACCTTGCTGATCGACCACAAGAACTGTGAGTTCAAGGCGGCCAGCACGGCGTTGAGCCTGATCGCCAAGTATCACTCCCATGTCGACCTGATCAACCTGATGTCGCGCCTGGCCCGGGAAGAGCTGGTGCACCACGAGCAGGTCATGCGCCTGATGAAAAAGCGCAAGATCGAGCTGCGTCAGCTGTCCGCCGGGCGTTATGCCTCGGGCCTGCGCAAAGTGGTGCGCAGCCACGAGCCGGTCAAGCTGGTGGACACGCTGGTGGTCGGCGCATTTATCGAAGCCCGCAGCTGCGAGCGTTTCGAGGCGCTGGTACCGCATCTGGACGAAGAACTGGGCAAGTTCTATTTCGGCTTGCTGAAAAGCGAAGCGCGGCATTTCCAGGGTTACCTGAAACTGGCTTACCAGTACGGTGATGCCAAGGATGTTGCGCAAGTCATTGACCGGGTCCGTGCCGCCGAGCAGGAACTGATCGAGTCGCCGGACGTGGAGTTCCGTTTTCACAGCGGTGTCCCGGCATCGGCGTGATTCGCCCTCCGCACGTTGCAATCTTTTGCGACTGAATTGTTAAAAACTCTTAAGAGTATGAAAGATCACTGAAAACCGGCCCTCGAGGCCGGTTTTTGCTGCCCGTCATCACCGTCCCGTCTCCGATTGGCGCCATAATGCCGCCCACTTCTCACAAGGGTTGGCAGACGGTCGTTATGGATAACCTGGGTTTTGGCAAAGTATTGCTGGTGGAAGACGACGAGAAGCTCGCCGGGCTGATCGCGCATTTCCTGTCCCAACATGGCTTTGAGGTCCGCCAGGTTCACCGCGGCGACCTCGCGTTGGCCGCGTTCCTCGAATTCAAACCGAAAATCGTCGTGCTCGACCTGATGCTGCCGGGGCAGAGCGGCCTGCATGTGTGCCGCGAGATCCGCAGCGTGTCCGACACGCCGATCGTCATCCTGACGGCCAAGGAAGATGACCTCGATCACATCCTCGGCCTGGAGTCCGGTGCCGACGACTACGTGATCAAACCAATCAAACCGCCTGTATTGCTGGCCCGCCTGCGTGCGTTGCAACGGCGTCAGGCGCCGGACAGCGGCGTGTGCAGCGCCCTGGAGTTCGGCAACCTGAGCATCGACCGCAGCTGTCGCGAAGTGCGGTTGGCGGGGGAGGTCATCGAAATGACCACCATGGAATTCGAACTGCTGTGGTTGCTGGCCAGCGCTGCCGGCAAGGTTTTGTCCCGCGACGACATCCTCAACCGCATGCGCGGTATTGCGTTTGACGGCCTCAACCGCAGTGTCGACGTCTACATCAGCAAGTTGCGCGGCAAGCTCAAGGACAACCCGCGCGAACCGGTGTGCATCAAGACCATCTGGGGCAAGGGTTACCTGTTCAATCCGTTTGCGTGGGAGCTGTAAATGCTGCGGTTATTTCTTGGGCTGTTTCTGGTGATGACGGTCGGCCTGGTACTGGGGTTGCAAACGGTCGAGCGCACGTTCGATGCACTTCTCGATGATCAGATGCAGAGCTACAACCGCGAGGCGGTGCGTGGCCAGGCCTGGTCGCTGGCCGAGCAATTACGCGATCTGGACGGGTCGGACCGGGAGCGCGAACTGGAAGCGGTGCGCCCGCACTATGGCTTGGGCCTGACGCTGGTCGAGAGCCGTCAACTGTCCCTGACCGATCAGGAGAAAGCCGAGTTGGCCCAAGGGCTTCTGGTGATCCGTGACAAGTACACGCAGTTCATCTCGCGCATTGACGAGGGTTCGCAGTTGCTCAGCATCAAGCTGCCGGCCGAGCCCAGTCTGATGCCGTTCTACATTGCCGCGGCGTATCTGATGATCGCGGTGATGATCGGTTTCGTGTTGATGTTCTGGGTACGCCCGCATTGGCGAGATCTGGAGAAACTGCGCCTGGCGGCCGAACGTTTTGGCGATAACGACCTGTCGTCGCGAATCCAGCTGTCCAAACGCTCGAACATTCGTGACCTGGCCGAGCACTTCAACCTGATGGCGGCGCGCATCGAAGGCTTGATCGCCAATCAGCGCGAACTGACTAACGCGGTGTCCCACGAGTTGCGCACGCCGATTGCCCGGCTGTCATTCGAACTCGATCAGCTCAAGCAACAACCCGATCCGACCCAGAACCGCGAACTGATTGCCGACATGTACGCCGACCTGGGCGAGCTGGAAGAAATGGTTTCCGAGCTGCTGACCTACGCCAGCCTTGAGCGCGGCGCTACGGTCATCAGCCGGGAAAACATCCAGGCCAACAGTTGGCTGGACAGCGTGGTCGGCAGCGTGGCCCTGGAGGCCGAGGCTGCCGGGGTGCAGTTGTTGATTGTCGAGTGTCAGGTCGATGAGGTTCGCATTGAGCCACGCTTTATGGCCCGGGCGGTGATCAACCTACTGCGCAATGCCATTCGTTATGCCGATGAGCGGGTGGAGGTGTCGTTGGTCCGTACCGGTGATCACTACGAAGTGCGGGTCAACGATGATGGGCCAGGTGTGCCGGTGGACGGGCGCGAGAAAATTTTCGAACCGTTCTCGCGCCTTGACGCCAGCCGTGATCGCCGCACAGGTGGGTTTGGTTTGGGGTTGGCGTTGGTGCGGCGGGTGTCGCAATCCCATGGCGGGCAGGTGGAAGTGGGGGATTCGCCTTGGGGGGGGCGTCGTTTCGCATGACGTGGGCGCATCTGGATTGATTGCGTTGATCTCACCGGCCCCCATCGCGAGCAGGCTCACTCCCACAGGGGAATGCATTCCAAGTGTGGGAGCGAGCCTGCTCGCGATGGGGCCATTCGCAACACCGAAGCGCTAAAAGGTGTACACCACCTGCCCACCCACCGAATTCTCCCACAGGAGAATGCATTCCAAGTGTAGGAGTGAGCCTGCTCGCGATGAGGCCATCCGCAACACCGAACAGCTAAAAGGTGTACACCACCTGCCCACCCCACCGAAGTCTCCCACAGGAGAATGCATTCCAAGTGTAGGAGTGAGCCTGCTCGCGATGGGGCCATCCGCAACACCGAAGAGCTAAAAGGCGTACACCACCTGCCCACCCACCAAAGTCTCCCACAGGGGAATGCATTCCAAGTGTGGGAGCGAGCCTGCTCGCGATGGGGCTATCCGCAACACCGAAGCGCTAAAAGGTGTACACGACCTGTCCCGCCACCGAAGTCTCCCACAGGAGAATGCATTCCAAGTGTAGGAGTGAGCCTGCTCGCGATGAGGCCATCCGCAACACCGAAGAGCTAAAAAGCGTACACGACCTGTCCTGCCACCGAAGTCTCCCACAGGAGAATGCATTCCAAGTGTGGGAGCGAGCCTGCTCGCGATGGGGCCATCCGCACCACCGAAGCGCTAAAAGGTGTACACGACCTGCCCAGCCAAAGAGGTCTGCATGCGCCGCTCGACAATCGGACTGTCGGCCGCATCACCTGCCAGATACTGCGCGGCCAGCACCGTCGACACACTCCACTGATCATCAATCGGCATCGACCAGCTCAACTCCGCCCCTCGACTCACCAACCCTCCGCGAGTGTCATGCGTCCTGAACTGGCTGCGCGAAGCCTGCGCCACACTGACGCCATACCAGGTGCGCACGTAATGGCTGTCGCCAAACTGACTGTTCAGGCTGCCCACGACCTTGCCATAGTCGCCCTCATAAAACGGCGCGCTGATGCTCAGCTTCAGGCGATTCCAGGATGAACCGGTGTCGTGATCGTCATCGTCCTTTTCCAGCGCATGCTCGAACTCGGCGCCGAGAATGATCGGGCCCATGTGATAAGTCCCGTCCAGACCCAACGCCGGCCGCGACTTGATCGAGCCCATGCCGTTGAGCTCGTCCGAGCCTTTGAACCCGCTCTTGCGATCCTTGCGCACATCGCTCGCGCCGATGTACACGCTCAGGCCGAAGTCGTCTTCATCAAAAGCCCAGCCCAAACCCTTTTCCGTGTCCAGAAAGAGGCCATAGGGGCTGATAACCTTGGCGCCCAGCAGCGGCGCCACTACGCGCTCGTCGCTGCCGCTGTACCGCGGCGCGCTGGCGGCACCGGCGCGCAAGGTGTATTGCCAGTCTTCAGCGCGTAATGAGTCGGTGGGAAGCAGCAGGCAAAACGAAGTCAACGACAGACACATCGAACGTAACATGGGAGCACCCGAGGGGAGGTTGGATGCGCCCATGCTAGGCGGCCGCCGGCCGGCAATCTTTGAGAGCTTTGTCGGGAAACTGTCAAAGACTGTGAAGCGGCTTTAGCGGCTCAAACCCAGGCGTTCATGCCATTGGGCGATGGACTCCTCGGGGTAGACGTCGAATTGCTGGTCGGCAGGATGCGCCTCGACTTCCACCCACGGCGCCTTGGAGCCGAGCATCAAGTGCGTGTGTTCCGGTGGCACCGGCAATGGCGTGTCGATGGCCGAGGCAAACGGGTGGATCAGCTCCGGCCACTCAGGACTGAACAGCCACAAACCTGACCCGCAAAGGCTGCAGAAATGCCGTTCGGCGCTGCTGCTGTGGGCGCGTTTGTCGCCTTCGTCCTTGAGTCGTGCATGATAAATCGCGATGTGCTTGCGGCCGCGGACTTTCAGGCTGGCGGCATCACCGGCAATATTGATCGAGTAACCGCCACCGCCCTGAGTCTTGCGGCAGATCGAGCAATAGCAGCGCTGATAAGGGTAGGGGTGGGCGCTGGTCAAACTGAACGACACAGCGCTGCAATGGCAGGAACCTTCGAGCTGCATGGGAACCTCCGACAAGGGTTGGGTTTACCCCAGACAGCCTAGACCGTCAGCGGACGTCGACCGGCACCAGAATCGCATCACCGGTCGCCACCAGCTTCAGCTGGTCGCCGGTTTGCGCGAACAACTCGGCGCGGGCAAACACCTGCTTTTTGCCGGCCTTCACCACCCGACCCCTCGCGATGAACACTTCGCCAATGGCGGGTGCCAGGCAGTTGACCGAAAAATGTGAAGCCAGCACGTTGCCGGCAACCGTCCCTGCGGCGAATCCGCAGGCCGTGTCGAGCAGCGCGCCGATCAGGCCGGCGTGCAGAAAGCCTGCGTATTGCGCCATGTCGGCCTCGCGAAAAGCCAGGGTCAGCTCGGCTTCACCGCTCGCGGCCGCGGTCACTTCGAAGCCTGCCCAGCGGTTGAAGGCTGAGGTTGAATTGATGTGTTTGAGTGCGTCGAGCATGTCGAATCCCTCCGGTTGAGACACCAACATGCGCCGGGTTCCGGGGGAAGTCATGGTGGATAAGGGAGGGTGATGGGCCGCAGGATTTGTGGTGAATGTGCCGCCTTCGCGAGCAGGCTCGCTCCTACAGTTGAAATGCATTCCCCTGTAGGAGTGAGCCTGCTCGCGAAGAACGATAGCGCGGTCCCGCTGGACGCCCACCCATGCCCAAGGCAGCATGGTCGCCTTCATCACCGGGGCTGAATTCATGCGACGACTGCCTTCCTTAGCAGCACTCAGAACCTTCGAATGCGCCGCCCGCCACGCGCATTTCGGCCGGGCCGCCGCCGAGCTGTGCGTCACCGACAGCGCCGTCAGCCATCAGATCCGTCAGCTCGAAGAGCACTTGGGCGTCTCTTTGTTCATCCGCGAAGGTCGGCAAATCCGCCCGACCATGGCCGCAGGGCGATTGATGCAAAGCCTGCAGCACGCCTTCGAACTGATCGGCGAGGCCTGCGATGAATTGCGCGACCCGTCGTCGTTGGCGGTGTTGCGCCTGGCGGTCACCGCCGAGCTGGCGCAAAAGTGGCTGATGAGTCGGCTCACGGACTTCTACGCGCGCTATCCGCACATCACGCTGCACCTCTACGAACAACCGATCGACGCCACGGCGCCGGGGGAGGACATCGACCTGGCGATCACGTATGGAACGGGCCCGGTCGACAGCAGCGCGTACTTCGTCCGTCCCTTGCCGGCGTTGCAATTTTTCCCGGTGTGCAGCCCCGGCCTCTTCAACCAAGGCACCCTGAAAACCCCGAAGGACCTGGCGCGCCATTGCCTGCTGCACGACGATCAGGACGGCAAGACCTGGACCGCCTGGCTCACCAGTCATGCCGGCGATCAGCGTCCCGAACGCCAACTGTATTTCGCCCACGCGGGCCTGGCGCTGGAAGCGGCGGCGCAAGGGCAGGGCGTGGCCATGGGCGACAATCTGACGGCTCAGGAAGACTTGCTCAGCGGTCGTCTGGTCCGGCCATTCACCTCCAGCATGACCGCGCTCGGGCAATATGCACTGGTGTGTGAGCGGGTGCGTCTGGAGCGTCCGGCCGTGGCGCAGATGCTGGAGTGGTTCAACGATCAGCTGATCGATTGATGAGTTGAATTCAAGTATTCCGAAATAATCATCGTTGGCGAGGAGGGCGCCGACGACCTTAGCCTGTGGTCATTCCAATCCCCGCTGATGAGGTCTGACCATGGCACGTTTGCTCGATTCCACCCCGAAACTCGACGGCTTCCGCCTGCCCGGCGAATTCGAAACCAAGGCCGGTTGCTGGCTCGGCTGGCCGGAACGTACCGACGTCTGGCGCAACGGTGCCAAGCCTGCGCAGAAAGTCTGGGTGCAGATCGTCACCGCCATTGCCCAGAGCGAACCCGTGACGGTGTGTGCTTCCGCCGCCCAGTTCGCCACCGCTCGCCGCCAGTTGCCGCCTGAGGTTCGCGTGGTGGAAATGACCTGCAACGACACCTGGTTCCGCGACAGTGGCCCGTGCTTTGTGGTCAACGACGACAGCGGTGAAGTGCGCGGCGTCGACTTCGAGTTCAACGCCTATGGCGGTCTCGACGGCGGGTTGTACTACCCGTGGGACAAGGACGATCAGATCGCCAGCAAGATTCTCGAAATCGAGCGTTTCGACCGTTATCGCGCGCCGTTGATTGCCGAGATGGGCGGGATCCAGAGTGACGGCCAGGGCAGCATCCTCACCACCGAGCAATGCCTGCTCAACCGCAATCGCAACCAACATCTGGGCAAGGAAGAAGTGACCCGTCGCCTGACCGATTACCTCGGTGCCGAGCAAATCATCTGGCTGCCACGGGGTTGCAAGTTCGACGAAACCGACGGCCACGTCGACGATCTCGCCTGCTTCGTGCGCCCCGGCGAAGTGGTGCTGCAATGGACCGATAATCGCGATGACCCGCAGTGGGAAATCTATCAAGAGGCCTACGACATTTTGCGCAGCACCCGCGACAGCCGTGGCCGCGAGTTGATCGTGCACAAGCTGCCGCAACCGGATGTGCTGGAGTGGACCGCTGAAGAAGCCGAAGGCCTGGACCAGCAAGACAGCACCCATACCCGTCAGGCCGGGACCCAAATCTGCGCGTCGTACATCAACTACTACGCCGGCAACAGCTCGATCGTGGTGCCGCTGTTTGGTGATCGCAACGATCAGGCGGCGCAGGCGACGCTGGCCGAATTGTTCCCGCAGCACACAATTGTCGGCATCGAAAACTCCCGGGAAATCCTCCTCGGTGGCGGCAACGTCGCATGCATCACCATGCCGCAATACGCCGCCCCCGCCAACAACAGGAAGGGAGTTTAATCATGGGCCTGCACAAACTGACTCAAGCGTTATTGCTGGTGCTTGCACCCATGTGTGTGCAGGCCGCCGACACCGCGAAACCGGTGGTGAACCTGTACATCTGGGGCGAATACCTGGCCCCGGATACCCTGGCCAATTTCGAGAAGAAAACCGGCATCCATGTGGTGGTCGATCACTTCGACTCCCTTGAAACTGCCGAGACCAAACTGCTGACCGGCCGCAGCGGTTATGACCTGGTGCTGACGGCGGGGCAGCACCTGTCCCGGGCGATCCAGAGCGGGGCGATTCAAACACTGAACCTGCAACGGCTGCCGCACTTTGCTGGCGTCGGCGAAGAGTTCCGCCAGCACATGGCGGCGTTCGATCCGGGCAATCGTTATGCCGGGATCTACGCCTGGGGCACTACCGGGGTCGGCTATCAGGAAGAGGCGATCAAACAGCGTTTGCCCGATGCGCCACGGGACAGCTGGGCGATGCTGTTCGACCCGGCCGTGGTGTCGAAATTTGCCGATTGCGGGGTCAGTCTGCTCAACGACCCGAACGAGGTGTTTGCCGCGGTCATGAAGTACATGGGCCTGGACATCAACCGCCAGAACCTCGATGACCTGAAACTGGCCGAACAACAATTGGCGAAGATCCGGCCGTACATCCGCTACTTCGACAATGACCTGAACATCAGCGACCTGGCCAACGGCAATACCTGCGTGGCGATGTCGTGGAACGGCAACGTGGCCATCGCGGCCGGGCAGGCCGAGGCGGCGAACAAACCGTTCAAGCTCAGTTACCGGATACCGAAGGAGGGCACGTTGATCTGGTTTGACGCCATGGTCATTCCCAAGGATGCACCGCACCCCGAGGCCGGGCTGGCGTTGATGGATTACCTGATGACACCCGAAGTGATTGCGCCGATCACGGACACCATTCACTACGCCAATGCGATTACGGCGGCGGACGGGTTGATTGATCCGGCGATTCGTAACGATCCAGGGACGTATCCGTCGGCGCAGGTGAGGGCTTCGTTGTATAGCAAGAATGACAATGGCAAGGCGTTCAACCGGGCGCTGATTCGGGCGTTCAGTCGGTTGAAATCCGGGTTGTGATCGGCTTTGAGTGATGCGGTGAATGGGCAATCGCCTTCGCGGGCAAGCCCGCTCCCACAGGTCGGGCACAGATGCTGCGTACACAAAAATCCTTGTGGGAGCCGGCTTGCGCGCGATGAACGATAACCCGGTTTATTTGCCGGTCATCCGCCACAAATACCAGGAAGCCACCGTCCGATACGGACGCCACGCCAAGCCAATCTCCACCATCTGCTTACGCGTCGGCTGCACCTCCAGACCCTTCAGCCGGCGATACCCCTCACGCACCCCAAAGTCATCCGCCGGCAAAATATCCGGTCGCTCCAGGCTGTAAATCAGCAGCATCTCGACCGTCCAGCGCCCAACCCCGCGCAAGGTAATCAACCGCTCGATCAGCGCCTCATCGTCCATCGCCAGTGCGGTGGCGTAATCCGGTACGACACCGTCCAGAGCCGCCTGCGCAATCCCTTGAATGGTCGCGATCTTGCCCGCGGAAAACCCGCAACTGCGCAGTGGATCAAAGCCTGTCGCCAGAATCTGCTCAGGCCTTGGAAACGTCGTCGCCGGAAACAACGCCAGCAGCCGGCCGATAATCGCATCCCCGGCCTTGGCGTGCAGTTGCTGATAGGCAATCGCCCGCACCAGCGATTCATAGGGATCGCGAGCTGCGTGGGGCGCATGCAGGCAGGGGCCAACGGCGGCGATGTGGCGCCGCCAGTCGTCATCGATTGATGACAGAAACCCGGTCGCGGGCAGATAGGGATCGGGCATGGCGATCAAGCGTTCCCGGCAGGTTTCAGCAGGGCATTGATTTCCCCATACGTGAAGGCCTTGAGGTGGCTGCTGTCGAGTTTGCCAGTTTCCAGAAAACCTTTGGCCAGGGACGCCATGGCGCCATACAGAAATTCGGCGATGCCCGAGCCGGCACTCAGGCGTCGCACGCCGAGTGATTGCAGCGCTTCAGGCGACGGCAAACCCGGCAACCCGAGCACATTCACCGGCAGCGGTGTGCCCTGGCACAGCGCAGCGATTTCATACTCCGCCGTGACGCCCGCCGCAAACAGCCCGTCAGCCCCCGCCGCCTGATACAACGCGGCACGCCTGAGCGTTTCGGCGACGCGGTCTTCGGCAGGCACCAGACCCCTTAAGTACACGTCGGTGCGGGCATTGATGAACAGCTTCACCTTGCGCCGATCGGCCACCTGCCGGGCGACTTCGATCTTGCGCACCAGCAGCTCAGGCGCGCAGGCACCGTCCTCGATATTGATCCCCACCGCGCCGGCCGCGATTACCGCATCAACGACTTCGGCCACCCGCGTCAGGTCATCGGAATAACCGGCCTCGATGTCGACGGTCAACGGCACCGAGATCACCCGGGCGATGGACTCGACGGTCGATATCAGGCGTTCGAGGGGCAGGGCATTGCCGTCCGCATATCCATGCGCCCAGGCCACCGCCGCGCTGCTGGTGGCCACGGCCTTGCAGCCCAGTTGCTCAACGATGCGCGCCCCGGTGGCGTCGGCGACGTTAGTCAGGATCAGTAAGCCGTCGTGGTGCAGTTGATGAAATCGAGTGTCCATCGAATGTCGTTCCTTATGACGTTTGCAGAAAATCAGGGGATCAGAATGCGAGTTGTCCGGTCAGCTGCACCGCGGCTTTTTCCAGCCGGAGCAAAAACGCCTTGCGCGGTTGACCTCCACCATAGCCCGTCAACGAGCCGTCTGCACCGATCACCCGGTGGCAGGGCAATACAATCGAAAGACGGTTCTGCCCGTTGGCCAGGCCCACGGCGCGACTGGCGCCGGGCTTGCCCAGTGTTGCGGCGATGGTGCCGTAGGTGCTGGTCTGGCCGTAGGGGATCTTCGCCAGTTCAGCCCAGACCTGCCGCGCAAATTCGCTGCCGGGCAAGTGCAGTGCGACGGTGAATTCAGTGAGTTTTCCGGCGAAATACTGGGTCAGCTCGGCTTCAATCTGCTGCAAATGGGCGTTGTGTCCCGGCGCCACGGCATAGCCATAACGCTTCTGCAGTTCTTCGACTTCCCGGGTCAGTGCCGGTCGATCCAGAAACTCCAGCAGCACCAGTCCACGGCGTTCGGCCATGGCGATCATCGGCCCAAGCGGTGTGGTCAGGCGCGTGAACAACAGCGGCTCGCTGTTGGCCGCGCGGCCCGGCGTGATGTGAAAGGATTTTTGAAACGCATCGCGAAAACCGCTCAGGGATTCGTAGCCCGAGTCAAACGCCACATTGTCGATGGAATCGCCCTGTTTGATACCGCCCAACGCCATCCCCAGGCGTCGGGTGCGCAGCCAGGCGTGGAAGGTCATGCCGAAATGCTGCTTGAACCAGCGGCGCAGTTTCAGCGGCTCGATGCCCTCTGCCAATAACTGGGCATCGGTCCAGCGCAGGTCGGGATCGTTGTCCACCGACTTGAGCAGCCCCTGCACCCAGTCCGGCGCAATGGCCGCGGCGTCCAGCGGTTTGCAGCGCAGGCAAGCGCGATAGCCCGCCGACATGCACTCATCGGCGTGGGCGAAGAACTCGACGTTCTCCGGCTTGGGCTTGCGCGCCGTGCAACTGGGGCGGCAGAAGATTCCAGTGGTCTTCACGGCAGTAAAGAACACCCCCTCGTAGGCGGTGTCTCGTTCGAGCATGGCGCGAACCATCTCGGCGTGGGGCGGAAGCAAAGCGTTTTGTAGGTTCATGGGCTGAGCATAAGGCCCGTTGGGCGACGTCTCCACCGGAAAATCGACAGGGAATTTCGCTGACTCGTTACAGGGGGGGCGATGCGGTCGCATTCGATTTTCGGTTCGACGTGCGGTGCCATGCACCCGCGACGGGCCGGCCAGTCCCCAATGGCTTTTGTGCCGGCGAATTCCGAAGAGTCTTTGTTATCGACAGGCTCGCGACCAAAACCAACGCACTTTCCCCCTGCTAATGCTTGTGTCGGTGATGGATGTCCGGAAAGTGTGGATGGCTGTGACGGATCGGCGTGTGCTGATGTTCGTGGCTGTGCGGCTCGGTCCCGTCCCACTCGAACGAATGCTCATGTTGATGATGCTCGTCATGCACGTGCCGATGGCCATGGGTGAGTGCCACGTGCTGATGCTCATGAGCATGATGCTCCCTGAGATGTATCCAGACGCCCAGGCCCATCAGCAGCGACGCAATCCAGAACGTCAGGGAAACCGTCTCACCGAACAGCAGGAGGGCGATGGCAGCGCCGAGAAAAGGCGCCGTGGAAAAGTAGGCGCCCGTGCGAGCAGTGCCCAGCCCGCGCAACGCCAGCACGAACAACACCAGGCTGATGCCGTAGCCGAGGAAGCCGACGATCAACGTCGGCCCGATCACCGTGATGTGCGGCAGTTTTGCCCCCAGCAGCAACGCCAGCGAGCAGTTCACCAACCCTGCGGCCAGCCCCTTGATCCCGGCAATGAACACGGCATCCGAGGCCGACACCTTGCGCGTGAGGTTGTTATCGATCGCCCAACAGGCGCAGGCCAGTGCGACCGCCATTGGCCCGATCCAGCCTTGTGGCTGAGCCGAATCGTGCGGCCACGCCAGGAGCAATCCACCCGCGACAATGGCCAGCATCCCGGCGACGATGCGTCGGTCCGCATTTTCCTTGAACACGACCCACGCCAGCACGGCAGTCAGTACCGCTTCGAGGTTGAGCATCAGCGAGGCTGTGGCGCCGGAGGTCAGGGTCAAACCAAACATCAGCGCCACCGGCCCCAGCACGCCGCCAAACACGATGGCACCGATCAGCCAGGGCCATTCAGACGCTTTCAGGCCGCTGGGCTGCCAGCCCCGGTCGCGGATCAGCCTGACGAGGGTCAAGCCCAGCCCGCTGCCCAGATACAGCAATCCAGCCAGCAGGATCGGCGAGACGTCCAGGCCCAACACCTTGGCCAGCGGCGTACTCGCCCCAAACAGCGCGGCTGCGCTCAGGGCATAGACAACGTTCAGGTTCATTCGAGGCTCGGCGAGTATTGATTAGTGATGCAGCGCAGTTTGAACCTGCGCTGCATCCCGTCAACCCCTGGAATCAGGCGCGACGCGCCATCAACAGCACCGAAGCCGCCGCCGACAACAACCCCGCGCAGCAACGGTTGAATAGCCGCTTGCCCCGGGGCTCGGCAAACCAGCGGCGCATGTGCAGGCCCATGTAGGCGTAGGCGCTGATGGCGATCCATTCCAGCATCAGGAACAACGCACCGAGCAACGCAAACTGTGGCGTCACGGCGCGGGTCGGGTCGACGAACTGCGGCAGGAACGCGGTGAAGATCAGGATCGCCTTGGGGTTGCCGGCCGCCACCAGAAACTCCTGTCGCGCCAGCGCCAACACGCCGACCGACGCACCCGTCGCGGCTTTTTCGACGCCCGGATCGGCGCGCCACAATTGCCATGCGAGGTAAAACAGATACGCCGCGCCAACGATCTTGATGCCGTAGAACAGCAACTCGGACGTTTGCAGCACCACCGCCAACCCGGCCGATGCCAAGGCAATCATCCCGGCAAACGCCAGCAACCGCCCGATCCCGGCCACGCAGGAGATGCGGTAGCCGTAGCGGGTCGAGTTGCTGACCGACAGCAGATTGTTCGGGCCCGGCGCCATGTTCAGGGAAGCAGGCGGGGATAAACAGCGTGAGCGTGGCGAGGTCCATGACAGGTCTCCGGTAACGAGAGCGGTATTTTTATCATGGGCGGCGGGGGCTTTCCCCGTACAGCGGTGGACGCAAGTCGCCGTACACTTTTGTTGTTTGTCGTGAGTGCGCGCCCGCTCATTCAACATGATTTGCGGGCGCTTGTTTAAAACCCGTCGGGTTTACTTCCTGAAAGCTACAAATCCTTGCGCCGTTGCCTACGGCTGCGCCAGAATCCGCCGGCTTGTTGTGCTGTAGACCTTGATTCTATTGTTTCCGTGCCGCTGAACACTCAGCGGTCGGGCTTGGAAACTCGACGGGTAAACGACACGAAGGCACCTCTTCATAACGTATTTTTTCGCACTAAGTGCGTTGCGTTATGGCGGCTGTGCGTGGGAGACCTTATAGGTCTGCCGGGCTCGTTTACCCTGGTTTTCCAACCTGCGTACAGCTGCCACCCCTTCGCTTGGAAACGAACGTGGCAGCCTCACCAGTAAACGAGGTTTCACCATGTTCAAAGTCACACCAAACCCGCCGGACACCGATCCGGTTTCCCCATACGAACCTGACTCAAAGAAGCTCAACGAGGCTGCGGAACGGGCGCTCGACTTCCACTTCCCGTCGAATGCCGATATCAAAGCCACTCCGCGAATACGCAGCGCCCTGTTTTCCGTAGACCCCGAGGCCTCGGCCGAAACCCTGGCGGTTTATCTGGTCGAGACCCTGGCCTCGGTCGATGTGATGGTCCATCAGTTGGTGGATCATCTGGAGGGTGAATCGCGTTACGCGTTGTTGGGTATATCCAACAGCATCATGACGGCGGAGATCACGGCAAACCGGGTGTTGGATAAGATTGATCTGCCCAAGTAGGTGCCGCTTGCTGTGGTGAGTGGCTAACGGATGTTTGGCTGTTCATCAGGGCCAGAAGTGACATAGCCGCGACTCGTACGTTTCAAACGCGAAGAACCCCCAGTGGTCTGCCGATCACTGGGGGTTTTTGTTGGCCGCAAGACCGGCCGGTTTCATCGCCGGTCATGCTCCCCCGGTCACATGTTGCGTATCGCCTCGTTCTCGTTAAGCACGAAATTTCATGAGCTCCTTCCAAATGTAACCGTAGCTGTAGCGAAGCCATGCAACTTTTAACAAGTCGAAGTTACGTCGTAGCCAACTGTTTTTTCGCGCTTTTAGTTCTTTGGCTATTTCATCCAGCAACCATTCATCCTTAAAACCAGTCCAGACAGGAGGGACTGGCGTTTCGAGGTTGCTGAAACACACAGGCGCGACCTCTGAGTACAAAATGTCCTCAACGACCTTTGGGTCATAGCCCCGGATTCGTTCTGCGATAGAGGCGTAGTCGACGGAGCTGTCTACAAAAGCCTCTGCCAGCGCGATCTGGATGCTTGCTCGTTCCGCAGTTGTCAGATGTCCCAATGGGCCAGCTCCTCTAGTTCTGCGTCGAACGTATGCAGTGATGTGACTGCGCCATTTCCGTACCGCACGAGAGCGGTATTTTTATCATGGACGGTGAGGGGCTTTCCCCGTACAGCGGTAGACGCAAGTCGCCGTACACTTTTGTTGTTTGTCGTGAGTGCGCGCCTGCTTATTCAACATGATTTGCGGGCGCTTGTTTAAAACCCGCCGGGTTTACTTCCTGAAAGCTACAAATCCTTGCGCCGTTGCCTACGGCTGCGCCAGAATCCGCCGGCTTGTGCGTCTTGGGCCTGGGCTCTATCGTTTCCGGGTCGCTGCCAATTCAGCGTCCGGATTTGACCGTCCGACTCAATCAAGGCGCACCAGTGCCCAAGAAAAGTTTCCGGCTTTTTTGCGGTGGCTGTGCGCGGGACATCTTCGGGTGTGCCGGATTCCTTGATTTCCGGTCGGTCAACCCGCGTACAGCTGCCACCTTCATTCGTTTGACCGCGAATGGTGGCAGCTCCACTAATCAAGGAGCATCACAATGTTCAAGGCCACACCCAATCCCCCGGGAACCGACGACGTTTCCCCCTACGAATCCGCCGATTCCAAAAAGCTCAACGAAGCCGCCGAGCGAGCGCTCGACTTCCACTTCCCGTCGAATGCCGATATCAAAGCTATCCCGCGAATACGCAGCACCCTGTTTTCCGTAGACCCCGAGGCCTCGGCCGAAACCCTGGCGGTTTATCTGGTCGAGACCCTGGCCTCGGTCGATGTGATGGTCCATCAGTTGGTGGATCATCTGGAGGGTGAATCGCGTTACGCGTTGCTGGGTATATCCAACAGCATCATGACGGCGGAGATCACGGCGAACCGGGTGTTGGATAAGATTGATCTGCCCAAGTAGGTGCCGCTTGCTGTGGTGAGTGGCTAACGAATGTTTGGCTGTTCATCAGGGCCAGAAGTGACATAGCCGCGACTCGTACGTTTCAAACGCGAAGAACCCCCAGTGGTCTGCCGATCACTGGGGGCTTTTGTTGGCCACAAGACCGGCCGGTTTCGCCGGGCACCGTCGGTCTACCTCGCAAACCTCCTCGCACCCACCACACACAAAATCACCGCAACAGTGACTCCGAGCATGCCGAGGCTGACCTGCTCGTGAAGCAACGTGGCCGCCAGCGCCAATCCAAAAAACGGCTGTAGCAGCTGCAGCTGGCCAACGGCTGCAATCCCCCCTTGGGCCAATCCGCGATACCAGAATACGAAGCCGATCAGCATGCTGAAGAGCGACACATACGCCAGGCTCCACCAGGCCGGCGCGCTGATGCCCGAGAACGAAGAGGGCGTCAGCCACCAGGTCAGTGGCGCCACGATCGGCAGTGACACTACCAGCGCCCAGGAAATCACCTGCCAGCCGCCCAGGGTTTTGGAAAGCTTCGCCCCTTCGGCATAACCGAGGCCGCAGGCAAGAATGGCCAGTAGCATCAGGATGTCGCCGGCCGGCGAAGCGGTGAGCCCCTGGGAAACGGCGAACCCGACCACCAGTAAACTGCCCAGGACCGAGAAGAACCAAAAGGCCGGCCGGGGACGCTCGCCGCCGCGCACCACCCCGAACGCGGCGGTCGCGAGTGGCAACATGCCGACGAAGACAATGGAGTGCGCGGACGTCACATATTGAAGCGCCAGCGCCGTCAGCAGCGGAAACCCGACCACCACGCCCAGCGCGACGATGACCAAGGGCAGCATCTGGTGGCGCGCAGGGCGCTTTTCCTTGAACAGCCACAACATGCACAGCGCCAGCACGCCGGCGATGGTGGCTCGGGCGACGGTCAGAAAGACCGGCTCGAATTCCAGGACGGCCACCCGTGTCGCGGGCAGCGAACCGCTGAAGATCAGGACGCCTATGAGTCCATTGATCAACCCGCTGGTGTTCTTTTCCACGGTCTGGTTTTGCAGCTTCGATGTGCGTTCCATTTGGCGTCCACTCAAGGGGCGGGGTTGCGTTCAGCGCATCGTATGACCGACTATCGATACAATCAAAAAATTGTCATGGATACATTTCCCTATGCCTCGCTCCCGGTACAAGTCGCTGGTGGACGCCTTCGCAGCCGATATCCGCTCAGGGCGTTTGCCGCCCGGTACGCGCCTGCCGACTCATCGTTTGCTCGCCGCCAGCCATGGCTTGGCCTTGGTCACTGCCAGTCGGGTCTATGCAGAGCTGGAGGCCATGGGCCTCGTCAGTGGCGAAACGGGGCGCGGGACTTTCGTCCGGGAGACTTCGCTGCCGCCCAGCCTGGGCATTCATCAGCCCAGCGTGGCGGCGGGGATGATCGACCTCAACTTCAACTATCCCTCGGTACCGGGGCAGGCCGATCTGCTGCGCAATGCCTTGCGTCAGCTCGCATTGTCCGGTGACCTGGAATCCCATCTGCGCTATCAACCGCACGCGGGGCGCCTGCATGAGCGGGCATCAGTCGCGCGCCATCTGGAGGTGCGCGGGCTGACGGTACAGGCCGAGCAGGTGTTGCTCGTCAGTGGCGCGCAGCATGGTTTGACGGTGGCGTTGATGGCGCTGCTGCAACCGGGTGACGTGATCGCGGCCGACGCCTTGACCTATCCAGGGTTCAAGGTGCTGGCTGAAACGCTGCATCTGGAAGTCGTGCCTATTCCCGGGACCGATACCGGGCCGGATCTGGAGGCGCTGGAAAAGCTCTGCCGGAGCCGATCGGTGCGAGCCGTCTACACCATGCCGACGCTGCACAATCCGCTGGGATGGGTGATGGCCGCCGATCAGCGTGAACGCCTGGTGGCGATTGCGCGCCAGCATGACCTGCACATCATCGAGGACGCTGCCTACGCGTTCCTGGCCGAAGACTCGCTGCCGCCGCTCGCGCAACTGGCCCCCGAAAGAACGGTGTACGTTTCAGGCTTTTCCAAGAGCGTCGCCACCGGCCTGCGCGTCGGATTCGTCGCTGCGCCCCTGCAAACCGTGCCCGCACTGGAGCGCACGATCAGGGCGACTACCTGGAATACCCCCGGGGTGATGACGGCGATTGCGTGTGCGTGGATCGATGACGGCACCGTCAGCCAGCTCGAAGCGCAAAAACGTGCAGACGCACAGGCCCGCCAGGCCGTGGCCGATCAGCACCTGGCCGGCCTGCAATTCGTGCGCCATCCATCCTCCTACTTTATCTGGCTGCCCTTGTCGGAAGACGCACGGGCCGACCAGATTGCCATGGCATTGATGCGCGAGCAGGTGGCGGTATCGACCGCCGAACCGTTTGCGACTTCTGTCCATGTGCCCCACGCAATCCGCCTGGCGCTGGGTTCGGTGGATTTGGGCGCACTTGCCGTGGCTCTGGAGAAAGTGAAGCGGGTGGTCGGGGCGTACACGTAGCGAAGTCATTGCCCGGGTGTGATCACTTCGCTAGCCACACACCCATAACCACAACCATGACCTACGCTTGTTCACAGACGCATGTTCAGAGAGCAGGGTTTGCTCCTGAGCGCGATTCAATCGGCACCCCACAAAAATAATATCGGGAGAGTCCCTATGCTTGCCTTGCTCCGTCGATCAAGCCGCTTCATGGCAATTGCCGTCACCGCTGCCGCGCTCGCGGCTCCGGCGTTTGCGCTGGACACCGTCAAGTTCATGGCCCCTGGCTCGGTCGGTGGCGGCTATGACCAGACCGCACGGGATCTGGGCAAAGCCCTGGTCGAGGCCAAGGCGGCCAAATCCGTCACCTTCGAGAACAAGGGCGGCGCTGGCGGTACGCTCGGGCTGGCGCAATTTGCCAACAGCACCAAGGGCGACCCGAATGCGCTGCTGGTGGTCGGGGCGATCATGGTCGCAGGTATTGAACAGAACAAACCGCAAATCACCTTGAAGGACGTGACACCGGTTGCCCGGCTGTTCACCGAATACAACGTCATTGCCGTACGCAAGGAGTCCGAGTTCAAAACCCTGGAGGACTTGCTCAAAGCCTTCAAGGACAAACCCTCCAGCATCACGTGGGGCGGAGGTTCCAAGGGGTCGATTGATCACATCGGGATCGCCGACCTGGCCGGCAAAATGGGAATCCCCGTTAACAAGGTGAACTACGTGGCGTTCGCGGGTGGGGGCGAAGTGGTGGCGCAGGTACTCGGAGGCCAGATCAAGGTGATCACCGGAGGTTATGCCGAACTGGGCCAATACATCCGCAACGGCCAGTTCCGGGTGCTCGCCATCGGCGCGCCCGAGCGCATTGCCGGCATCGACGCGCCAACGCTCAAAGAGAGTGGTTACGACGTGACTATCGGCAACTGGCGCGGTGTTTACGGTGCCGCGGGCCTCACACCCGAGCAGCGCAAGGAAGTGACGGACGCCGTGCTGGCCGCCGCCGCCAGCGATGGCTGGAAAGCCAATGTCGAGACCAATAAATGGGCGCCCAACCTTCTGACCGGCGATGAGTTCGGCAAATTCGTCGACGAGGAACACGTGCGGCTGCGCGCGATGCTGGTCGAGGTCGGGTTGATTGCGAAATGAACCCGACTCGTAGAATCCTGCCGGTGCAACTGGCGATTGGCCTCGGTGTGGTCGCCATCAGTACAGTGTTGGCGCTCGGCGCCAACCGCTTTCCTGAGGAAATGGGTTTCGTCATCCTTGGCGCTCACGTCTATCCCTACGCATTAGCGGTGTTCCTCGGTGTGGTCGGTCTGTTGCTGTGTTATCAGGCCGTCACCGGTGGTTTTCGCGAATTGGCCGATCACGAAGACGAGTCTGCCAAGGCGCTGCCCGGCGGCAAACTCGGGGCTGCCTGGGTGACCGCGGGCCTGGTGGGCGTGGCAGTGCTGATCAACCTCATCGGGTTCGTGCTGTCGGCGGGGTTGTTGTTCGCCTGTTCAGCCCGGGGGTTTGGCAGTCGTCGCCCGGTGCGCGACCTCGCCATCGGCATTGCCCTGACGCTGCCGATTTACTGGCTGTTCAACGCCGGGCTCGGCGTGTCCCTTCCGCCCCTGATCAACGCCTGGATCTGAGGAGGTAAAGCACGGTGGATATTCTCTCAAGCCTGGCCATCGGTTTCGCCGCCGCGCTGACCCCGATCAATCTGATGTGGGGATTCATCGGCTGCCTGCTCGGCACGGCCATCGGTGTGTTGCCGGGGATCGGACCGGCGCTGACCGTTGCGCTGCTGTTGCCGATCACGGCCAAGGTCGACCCCACGGGGGCGCTGATCATGTTCGCCGGGATCTATTACGGCGCTCAGTTCGGCGGCTCGACCACGTCCATCCTGCTCAATACCCCCGGGGAATCGTCGTCCATGGTCACGGCCCTGGAAGGCAACCTCATGGCCCGAAACGGACGGGCAGGGCCGGCCCTGGCGACGGCGGCTATCGGGTCGTTTGTCGCCGGCACCATCGCGACGGTCCTGCTCACCTTGTTTGCGCCCATCGTTGCCACGTTGGCACTGAAGTTTGGTCCGGCGGAGTATTTTGCGATTCTGGTGCTGTCCTTCACGACGGTGTCGGCAGTGCTCGGCGCTTCGATGCTGCGGGGTTTCGTCTCGCTGGGGATTGGCTTGACGATTGGCTTGATCGGCCTGGATTCGACCTCGGGCATTGCCCGCTACACCCTGGGCGTGCCGGAGTTGGTGGATGGCATTGAAGTCGTGCTCGTGGCAGTCGGTTTGTTTGCCGTGGGCGAGGCGCTGTACAGCTTGCTGTATCAAAAAGAAGAAGCGTCCGGTCGGCACCGGCTAACGTCTTTGTGGATGACGCGCGCCGACTGGAAACGCTCGATTCCCGCCTGGCTGCGGGGCACTCTGATCGGTTTTCCTTTCGGCTCCATTCCGGCCGGTGGCGCTGAAATCCCGACCTTTTTGTCCTATTCGGCCGAACGCAAACTGAGCAAGTTTCCCAAAGAGTTTGCAGGCAGCAAGGGCGAGGGTGCCATCGAAGGCGTTGCCGGCCCCGAGGCCGCCAACAATGCCAGCGCGACCGGTTCCCTGGTGCCGCTGCTGACGCTGGGCATTCCGACTTCCGCCACGGCTGCAATCCTGTTGGCCGCGTTCCAGAACTACAATCTGCAACCGGGGCCGATGCTGTTCCAGACCTCGGGTGATCTGGTCTGGACCCTTGTCGCCTCGCTGTACATCGGCAACGTCATCCTGCTGGTGTTGAACCTGCCGTTGGTGGGGTTGTGGGTCAAATTGTTGCAGATTCCCCGACCGTACCTGAACGCCGGCATTCTGGTGTTCGCCACCATTGGTGTATACGGCATGCGCCACTCTTCGTTCGACCTGCTGCTGATGCTGGCAATCGGTTGGGGCGGGGTGCTGATGCGGCGCTTCGATTTCCCTGTCGCGCCGGTGATCGTGGGCATGCTGCTGGGACCGATGGCCGAAAAACAGCTGCGCAACGCGTTGTCCATCAGCGAAGGTGACTGGATGATCTTTCTGACGCAACCTATCGCCGCGTCGTTTCTCGCGCTGACCCTGTTGGTGTTGATCGTGCCCCATCTGCTGCACGCTCGGGGCATCAAGTTGCATGAGGATGATTAGGCAGTTTTCTTCAATACGCAGGGCAGGGCGCTCAGTACCTTGGGCGCTGGTTTTCCTGAATTGAAGAAGGTGTGCGATGAGTCTGATTATCTCCATGGCCACATTTGCCCTGGTGGCGTCGATAACGCCGGGTCCGGTCAACATTGTCGCGTTGAGTTCGGGGGCGCAGTTCGGCTTTCGCGCCAGTCAGCGGCATGTGGCCGGGGCCACGTTGGGCTTTGTGTTATTGCTGGTGTTGATGGGCCTGGGGCTGCATGAGGTGTTGCGCATCTGGCCCGCGCTGACACAGGTGGTGCAACTGGCGGGCGTGGCGTTTTTGTTGTTCATGGCCTGGAAGCTTGCGGCAGACGATGGTCGCATCGACGCCAAAGAGTCGCGCCGGGCACCGTCGATGCTGTATGGCGCGGTGATGCAATGGCTTAACCCGAAAGCCTGGCTGGCGTGTGTGGCGGGCATGGGCGCCTTCGTCGCGGACGGCGAGGCGCGGTTGGTCTGGCAGTTTGCAGCGGTGTATCTGGTGATTTGCTACGTGTCGGTGGGGTGCTGGGCGTATGCCGGAACTTTCCTGCAGGGCTATCTGAATAACCCTGCAGGCATGCGCTTGTTTAACCGCGTCATGGCGCTATTGCTGGGGGCGAGTGCCGTGTATCTGCTGGTTTCCTAGCCCCCGGCCACTCACCTCAATCGAGACCGTGCAGTAAACTGAACTCATTTTTTATCAACGGCGTGCTTAGCCTCGATACTGTCCCGGTGTCGCTGCCAGATGCTGTTTGAATACCCGCTGGAAATGCGCCTGATCGGCAAATCCCGCTTCCAGTGCTACCTCCGCAATCAACTTGCCATTGCGCAATTGATCACGGGCGAACTGGATACGCCGGTTGACCAGAAAGGCATGGGGCGTCATGCCGTAATGGTGCTTGAAGGCGCGAATCAGGTAGGACGGAGACAGTTGAGCCGCGTCGCAAATATCCTCGAGCTTGAGTGGGTGTGTACAGTTGTCACGAATGTAGTCGGCGGCCCGTTCCAGCTTGAAGTTGGGTTCGCGCAACGCTTGATCGACCGGGTTTAGCCGCTGTTGCACATCGGTAAAAAACTCCACCGCCGCACTGTGTTTGCACAACACGTCCTGCCAGGGATCAACCAGTATTTCGTACAAGCTGTTGAGGCCGTCGAACAGGTTGCCATCGCGGGTGTGGGTGACGGAAAACCGCCTGAAGGCGGAGTCCTGGCTGAAGCCGAGCTGACGCTGCAAATCCGTCAGCCAGGGCGTTTCGACGTACAGCATCAAGTATGACCACGGCTGGTCGTCGATCGGATTGCAGGCATGGACATCATCAGGGTTCATCAACACCACGGTGCCGGCGCTGACCTGGAACTGCGCTTGCTCATGAAGGTAAGTACTGCGCCCGGCGGTGATCGCACCGATGGAAAAGTGCTCGTGGGAATGCCGGGTGTAGCAGACCTCGCGGCCGTCGGCGATGGAACGGGCCTCGATGAAGGGCAGGGCATCGTCTCGCCAGAAACGGGGTGCTGTGTCAGCGTCTTTGGCAAAGGTGTGCTTCATCGTCAATGTCCTCGGCAGGCCAGCAACGGAGTGTATTAGCTCTCGTCGTCAAAGGCTCGTCGCAACGCGGCAATGTCGAGCTTTTTCATCTGCATCATGGCTTGCATGGCGCGTTGGGATTTCTTCGTGTCGGGGTCTTTGAGCATGTCCATCATGGCGACCGGCACGATCTGCCAGGACAAGCCGAACTTGTCCTTGACCCAACCGCACTGCTCGTTCTGCGGATGGGCGGAAAGCGAGCCCCAGAAATAGTCGACTTCTTCCTGGGTCTGGCAGTTGACCTGAAACGAAATCGCTTCGCTGAACGTGAACACCGGGCCGCCATTGAGGCCTGTCATGGGCTGCCCGTCGAGTTCGAAGCTGACCGTCATCACAGAGCCTTCGGGCATGCCATGAACCTCCTGGCCGGCCTTGCCGTAGTGAGTGATGGCAGTGATTTTCGAATGATCGAAGATCGAACAGTAAAACTTCGCTGCCTCTTCGGCCTGATTGTCGAACCAGAGGCAGGGCGTCAGTTTTTGCACGCGTTGCATGATGAAGCTCCTCTACGGGTGATTCATGCTGGATTATCAGCGTAGCCAGCTTGTAGTCGATTGGCTGGACCGTAGATCGACATTTACCCTTAGGTCTTAGTGTGCGATTGAGTCAAAATGACACTTATATGAGTCATATAGACCATTAACGAGAGTGGTCGTTATGACTCATATCGCTTCAGGGTGCTGATTTGGAAGGATTAAAAAACTGGCATGAGACTTGATACGTAAAACGTACAACTGAACTGCTTCAGGAGTACGGAAAAATGTTCGAGTTCTTCAACAATCCTCAGAACGTTCTGAACCTGTCGAGTCGCGTGCTGGGCGCGGGTCTGGCACTGCTTTTGGCGGGCATCTACGGCGCGTATCTCTACGGCGGCCATGTGCCAATCGTGGCGCTGGTGATGATGCATGCCATGACCATCGTCGGGCCGACCTTGCTCAAGATCGGCTACGTGATGCGCCTGCTGGCCCAGCATCGGTTGAGTAAAGGTTTGGTCAGGGCGTTGGCCTGATGCGCAGACTCGCCGCTGCACCCCTTTTCAGTCTCGGCTTTCGACCCTTCTTTCTGGCGATCGCCGGTGCGAGCCGGGTGTTTCCGGTACCGTTTTCCGGGTGGGGGCTGGGACTCTCGGCGTTGCTGTGGAGCGGCGCTTTCGGCCTGTTTCTCATGCACTACACCGGCATCCTGTTGAGGCCGAGACTCTAATGCCCAAGGCCGCCGCGATCAGCGATCCACTGCGTGGCCATGTCGATGAAAGCGCGCAGTTTCGGTTGAGTCTGGGTACGGCTGGGGAAGTACAGGTACAACCCCGAACTCAGCGGCACAAACGGCTGCAGCACTCGCTCCAGCTGACCGTTCGCCAGCTCGTCGATGATCTCCAGGTTGCAGGCGTAAGCTAATCCGAGCCCGTTTCGGGCGGCGCTGATCAGTAGCTTGCGATCATTGACGAGCACGCCACTCTCGACGCCCACCGTGAAGTCTCGCCCGTCGCGGCGAAACTCCCAGCGATGCGCGCTGCCGGAGCTGGCGAAGCGGAAGCCGATGCACGCATGCCGGGTCAGCTCTTCCGGGCTGAGCGGTTTGCCGGCCTTGGCGAAGTACGCTGGCGAACCCACCACCGACCATTGCAGGTCCGGTGTCAGGCGCACGGCGATCATGTCTTTCTCGATGGACTCTCCCAGCCGGATCCCGGCATCGAAACCGCTTTCCATCAAGTCGACTGTGGCGTCGTCCAATGAAATGTCGAGGCTGACCTGCGGATAAGCCTGGCGAAACAGCGGCATCAGCGGCTCGATCAACAAGGCGCCGGACAGGCGTGGCGCGGTGATGCGCAACGTGCCCATCGGTTGGTCGCGAAAACCGCTGAGCACCGCCAAAGCTTCGTCGATTTCACTGGCCGCCGGACGCAAGCGAGCGAACAGGCTGGCGCCAGCCTCGGTCAACGCCACCCGGCGCGTAGTGCGCTGGAACAGCAACACGCCGGTGCGCCGCTCGAGCAGTTTGATCGCGTGGCTGACCGCCGTGGGCGTCACCGCCAACCGGGTGGCGGCGAGGGTGAAGCTTTTGTGCTCGGCCACCGCCAGAAACTCGGTCAAGCCATCGAAAGGATCGTGATTCATATCGGCGCCATTATGAAAGACAGTTTCATAGTGCTTGTAACACGAGGGCATTTTTCAGACCAATCTTCCTGCGTACCTTGTGCTCACCCCAACCCGAACAAGGAACTCGATTCATGACCACTTCCCACACCTTCAAACGTGTCTGGCTCATCACTGGCGCTTCCCGCGGTATCGGCGCCAGGATCGCGGCCGCTGCACTGGCCAATGGCGACGCCGTGGTGGCCACCGCCCGTGATGCCAGCAGCGTCACCCAACGTTTCGGCACTCAACCCGCGTTGCTCGCCGTGTCCCTGGATGTCACCAACGAAGCGCAAGGCGTTGCGGTCGCCAAGGCCGCCATCGAGCATTTCGGGCGCATCGATGTGTTGGTCAACAACGCCGGCTTTGGTTTGCTGGGCGCGGTGGAAGAAGCCAGCGCCGATGAAGTGCGCCGTGTGTACGAAACCAACGTCTTCGGTTTGCTGAACATCACTCGGGCCGTGTTGCCATACATGCGCGCCGCCCGCAGTGGGCATGTGATCAACCTGTCATCGGTGGGTGGTTACGCGTCGGGGCCGGGGTTTGGCGTCTATTGCTCGACCAAGTTTGCCGTCGAAGGCCTGAGCGAGGCGTTGCACGCCGAGTTGGCACCTGTGGGCGTCAAAGTCACCGTGGTTGAGCCTGGATATTTCCGGACCGAATTCCTCGAGGGCAACTCCCTGGTCGAATCCCCGTCGACGATTGCCGACTACGACAGCACGGCGGGTGAGGTGCGCAAAATTGCCAAGGCCGTGACCCTGAACCAGCCGGGCGACCCGGACAAGCTCGCCCAGGCCATGATTATCCTGGTGGAAGCGAAAAAGGCACCGCTGCGCTTGCCGCTGGGCAGTGATTGCGTCGCGGCGATCGAAGCCAAGAACGCCTTCGTCGCTGATGAGTTGCAGACGTGGCGCGAGGTGTCGGTGTCCACCGACTACTGATCGCAATCTTTGTGGCCAGGGAGCTGCTGTGGCGAGGGAGCTTGCTCCCGCTTGGCTGCGAAGCGGCCCCAAGCCCTCCAAACCCGGTACATCAGAAAAACCGTGTTAGCTGGTTTTGCGACGGCTTCGCCGTCGAGCGGGAGCAAGCGCCCTCGCCACAAATGCCCACCAGGCACAAAAGCCCGCTAACCATCCAAGCGCCATCACTACAAAACCTCATTCAAAGGCCACTCATCAAGGTGGCCTTTTTTTGACCGGTGGTCGATGAACCGGTCTCGCCCGGCATTTTGCGCTTAGCTGTAGGGATAACCGGAGGCGCGCGTAGGCATTCCGTGTCACAGCGACGCCCCTTCAGAACACCGTGAGTCTGAGGAAATTCGCAATGCTGACCCTGAATATCAACGGCAAGGATCAGGAGTTGGATGTCCCCGCGGACATGCCGCTGCTCTGGGTCCTGCGCGATGTCGCGCACCTGACCGGGACCAAATTCGGTTGCGGCATGGCCCAGTGTGGCGCCTGCACCGTGCACGTCGACGGCGCGCCGCTGCGCTCGTGCATCACGCCCGCCACCGCGGTGGCCCACGGGCAAAAAATCCTTACCATCGAAGGCCTGTCCACGGATGGTTCGCACCCGGTGCAGCAAGCCTGGGCCGAACTCGACGTGGTGCAGTGCGGTTACTGCCAGTCCGGGCAAATCTTGTCCGCCGCCGCGCTGCTGGCGAAAATCCCCAAACCCACCGACAGCGACATCGATCAGGCGCTCTCCGGCAATATCTGTCGCTGCGGCACCTACCCAAGGATCCGCGCCGCGGTCAAACGCGCCGCCGAGATCGGTTGATGCCACGTTGAAGGGAGTCTGAATATGAACAGCATCAACCCGGTGTCACGTCGCGGTTTTCTCAAGGGCAGCGCGCTGTTGGGCGGAGGTCTGGTGGTGGCGTTCGTCATTCCCGGCGCCCATCGCTTTGCCGTGGGGGCGGAGAATGAAGGCAACGTGTTTGCGCCCAATGCGTTTTTACGGATCGGCAACGACAACGTCGTCACCGTACTGCTCGGCCACTCGGAAATGGGCCAGGGCATCTGGACCGGCCTCACCATGCTGATCGCAGAAGAACTGGACGCCGACTGGTCGAAAATCCGCGTCGAACATTCACCCGCCTCGGCGGCTGACTACGGCATGGCGGGTTTCGGCGGAATGCAGATCACCGGCGGCTCGACTTCGACGTGGATGGAGTTCGATCGTTATCGCCAGGCCGGCGCGGCAGCGCGTCTGATGCTGGTCGACGCAGCCGCCAAGCGTTTCAACGTCGCCCCCTCGGCGATTCACACCGAGTCAGGTGTGGTCATTGCCGGCGACAATCGCGCGACCTACGGCGAACTGGCGGACGACGCCGGCAAGCTGCCGGTGCCGGATCCGGCTTCGATCAAGTTCAAAGAGGCCAAGGACTGGAAACTGATCGGCAAACCCACCAAGCGCCTGGACACCCCGGAGAAAATCACCGGCCGGGCCAAGTTCGGCATGGACGTGCAATTTGAGGGCTTGATGACCGCCATGGTCGCCCGCTCACCCGTGTTTGGCGGCAGCGTCAAATCTTTCGAAGGCGCCGAAGCGCTGGCCGTGCCGGGCGTGCATAAAGTGGTGCAGGTGCCCACCGGCGTGGCGGTGATTGCCGACCATTACTGGGCGGCGAAGCTGGGGCGCGATGCGCTGAAGGTCGAGTGGGACCTGGGGCCGAATGCCGGCCTCGACAGCCAGAAATTGCTGGAAAGCTTCCGCAAACTCGCAACCACGCCTGGCGTCTCGGCCAGCAAAGCCGGCGATACCGCCGCCGCGCTGGGCAAGGCGGCCAAGACCGTCGATGTCGAATACAGCGTGCCGTACCTGGCCCATGCGCCGATGGAGCCGCTCAATTGCACGGTGAAAATCAGCAAGGACAAGTGCGAGATCTGGACCGGCACGCAGTTCCAGACCCTGGATCAAATGATCGCGGGCAAGATCACCGGGCTCAAACCTGAGCAGGTTGAAATCCACACCGAATTCCTCGGCGGCGGCTTCGGTCGTCGGGCCAATCCGACCTCGGACTTTGTCGCTGAAGCCGTGCAGGTCGCCAAGGCGGCAGGCGGGCCGGTGAAAACCGTCTGGTCCCGGGAGGATGACGTCCGCGGCGGTTATTACCGCTCGGCGTTCCTGCATCAGGCACGGATCGGCCTGGATGCTGGCGGCATGCCTGTGGCCTGGAAGCATGTGATGGTCGGTCAGTCGATCATGGCCGGCACCATGATGGAGGCGACGATGGTCAAGGACGGTATCGACAAGACCTCGGTCGAAGGCGTTGCCGACAGCCCGTACCTTGAAGACCTGGCCAATCACCAGGTGGAACTGCACTCGCCGACTACCGGCATCAGCGTGTTGTGGCTGCGTTCGGTGGGGCACAGCCACACGGCGTTTGTCATGGAGTCGTTGATTGATGAACTGGCGGAGGCGGCTGGCAAGGATCCGGTGGATTACCGACGAACCTTGCTCAAGGCGCATCCGCGACATTTGGGCGTGTTGAACCTCGCCGTCGAAAAAGCCAACTGGAAGGCGGAACTGCCGGACGGCCATGCCTTGGGTGTGGCGGTGCATGAGTCTTTCGGCAGTTACATCGCGCAGGTCGCTGAGGTGTCCCAGGACGACCTGAAAATCCGCGTGCACCGGGTGGTGTGCGCGGTGGACTGCGGGATTGCGGTCAACCCGATGAGCATCGCGGCGCAGATGGAGTCCTGCATCACCTTCGGCCTCGGCTTTACCTTGCACAGCAAACTGACGTTCAAGGACGGCCAGGTGGTGCAATCCAATTACCACGACTATCAGGTGCTGCGGCTCAACGAAATGCCTGTGGTCGAAGTGCATATCGTGCCGAGCACTGAACGGTCCGGCGGTATTGGCGAAGCCGGCGTCCCACCCACGGCGCCGGCAGTGGCCAACGCGGTGTTCGCCCTGACCGGGCAGCGCTTGCGGGAACTGCCGTTGCAACTGTCGGGGGTGTGAGATGAGACGACATCTGATTCTGGGGACGGTGGTGTTGATCGGCTTGGTCAGCTATGCCGAGCACCTGTTTGCTGACGATAAGGAAGCGATCAAGGCGTTTGATACGGTGCAGAAGGTCTTTCAAAGTCCGCGTTGCCAGAACTGTCATATCCCGGGCGATTCGCCGTTGCAGTTCGATGCAGGCATCCCCCACGCCATGAGCGTAGTGCGCGGGATGGACGGCAAGGGCGCAGCGGGTTTGCCCTGCGCGACCTGTCACGCCGAGGCCAATCCGCCCGCCAGCTACGGGCCGCATACACCACCGGGGGCGCCGCACTGGAGCTTGCCGCCCGCGGCGCACAAGATGGCCTGGATCGGGCTGCCGGCCGACCAGTTGTGCGCGATGATCAAGGATCGCTCCAGTAATGGTGACCGTGATTTCGCGGCCCTGATCAAGCACGTCACCGAGGACAAACTGGTGCTCTGGGGCTGGAATCCGGGTGAGGGAAGGGCGCCGGTGCCGGTGCCGCACGACATTTTCGTCACCCAATTCAAGCTGTGGGCGACCGCTGGAGGCCCGTGTCCGGTGCAGGGCAGTTGACCGGCGGTCCGTTAACAGGGAGTCAAACCGGGTATGCACGACTCTAAAGTACATACCCGCCAATGGAGTGAGTCATGCTGATCCCAGGCAAACCGGTCAAGCGCGGTGCTTGTACAGACCCGTTACGTTCGCCACTGCAGGAGCGTGAGCTGTTGCGTGACCTGGCCCGCAAGGCCGAGCAAGAACTGATGGGCGTGCAGATGGCGAGCATGGACGAGTTGACGCTGCTGCCCAACCGCCACGGTTTTACAGCGCTGGCCCAACAGGGGATGGACGCCTGCCAGCAACTGGGGCTGCCGGCGACGCTGCTGTTTTTCGACCTCGATAACTTCAAGCGAATCAACTATCTATACGGGCGCGCCGAGGGTGATCACGCCCTGAAGACCTTCGCTGACGTGCTGCGTATCGCCTTTCGCGAAAGCGATGTGATTGGTCGACTGGGCAACGATGAGTTTGTCGCCCTGTTGACGGGTGCAAGCGTTGTCGAGCTGTCCTCGATCAAGGCCCGGCTCGAAGAAATACTCGCCGAGCGCAATGCCACGGCGAATCGCAGTTTTGCCATTCACTTCAGCATTGGCCAGGTCGAGTTTGATGCTCGGCTAAACCCGACAGCGGAAGACGTGTTGACCCTGGCCGATAAGGCGATGCACGACACGGATCATTGCTGAGCGGCGCCTTGCAACGCTGCGGCAACGTAGGCGGCCGTTCGCAACAGCCGGCCATCGTCCCTGAACTTCCCGATGATCTGTAGCCCGACCGGCAACATGGGGTGGGCGCGCACCAGCGGTACGTTCACCTGCGGCCAGCCAAACGCCCCCCAGAACTTGATGAAATCCGACGGTCCGGTGCTTTCCAGGCCCATCGGCGCGACCATCCCGCAGGAGGCGCCGAGCATGGCGTCGAACGGTTGGCAAAGCTCATTCAAACGGGGCGCAAGGGTGGCCAGGCGCGCCTTGGCAGCGGATTCCTGCTCCCAGGTTGTTGCCGCCGCTCGCTCGAACATGGCCAGTGTCGATGGGCTCAGTTGAGCACGATGGCGTTGGAATTCCTTGGCCAGCGAGCGGGCACCTTCGCAATCGTTGATCAGCTGATGGTCGTCGAACACTGCGGCAAACTCATCGGGCAGTTCCAGTTCGCTCACATAATGGCCGGCGCTGCGCAACTGATCCGTGGCCTGCTCCAGAGCGCAGGCCACCTCGGCGTCTACCTGATCCCAGCGTGAGGTGCGGCAGAAACCCAGCCGCAGTGGACGCCGCTCAACGTCAGGCACTACAAAACCGGGAATCAACACCCGCGCCACAAGGTGCAGATCGCGCACCGATCGTCCATACCAGCCCACGGTGTCGAAGCTCGGCGCCAGCGGCTTTACACCTTCCAGCGACACCAGTCCCAGGGACGGTTTGTAGGCGAAGAGACCGCAATAGGACGCCGGCTTGAGCAACGAGCCCGCTGTTTGGGTGCCCAGCGCCACCGCAAAGAAACCCGCTGCCATCCCCGCCGCCGAACCCGCGCTGGAGCTGCCCGGCGTGCGAGCGAGATCGTGAGGATTTCGGGTCGGGCCAGTGTGCATGTAGGCAAATTCGGTGGTGTGGGTCTTGCCCATGATCAGCGCCCCGGCCTGGCGCAGCAGCGTCACGACGTGGGCATCCCGGGACGGTTGATGGTCGGCGTAGATGGGTGAGAAGAATTGCGTGGGGTAGGCGGCCGTGTCGAAGATGTCCTTGATGCCGACGGGGACGCCGGCCAGCAGGCCGCGTCCGGTGATCTGCGCAGCATCGGCACGCACCTGCCGGTCGTCGAACGAGACGAACGCCTGAATCTCCGGCTCCCGCGCCTGAATGCACTCAAGAAAGGATTCGGCGATGGCGGCAGCGGTCGTATCGCCATTGACTACCGCTTCACTGAGGGTGGTCGCGTCAAGGGCTGGGCGGTTCATTTGGCGAACAACTGGCTGATGTTTTTAAATGCCTTGAACTCCAACGCGTTGCCGCAAGGGTCGAAGAGAAACATCGTGGACTGCTCGCCCACCAATCCCTGAAAGCGGATGCCTGGCTCGATCACGAAGCGTGTCCCAAGGCGTTTCAAACGCTCGGCCAGCGCCTCCCATTCCGCCATCCCCAGCACCACACCGAAATGCGGTACCGGTACGTCATGACCGTCCACGGCATTGGTGTGCGCCGCTTCCTGTGAAGCGTTTTTCGGTGCCAGGTGTATCACCAGTTGATGGCCGAAAAAGTTGAAGTCGACCCAATGCTCGCTGGAACGGCCTTCTTCAAGACCGAAGACTTCGCCATAGAAACGCCGGGCAGCGGCCAGATCGTAAACCGGTACAGCCAAGTGAAAAGGGGAGAGTTGCATCGGATTCGCCTCGGATTGTCAGGAGATGAGGCTGAGTTTAGCGCTATGATTTTTGATTGAAAGACGATAGTTTTTGCGTCGAGCTCAAATTATTTCGATCAATCGAGAAGTCCAATGCTGCGCGAATTGAAAACCTTCGTCGCCGTCACACGCTACGGCACATTCGCCGCCGCCGGCATGCACATCGGTCTGACGCAGTCGGCGGTCAGCGCGCAGATGCGCAACCTGGAAAAGGCGCTGGGCATCCGCCTGTTCGATCGCACCGGGCGACAGGCGATTCTGAATGCCGCAGGGCAACGGGCATTGCCGATGGCACAGCAGATCCTCGACACGTTTAGCCGGATGGGCGTCAGTGAGGACGTCAGCGAGTACCGTGGCGAGTTGAAAATCGGTGCGGTGGCCACGGTCCAGACCGGGTTGTTGCCTAAGGCATTTTTGCGCTTGAGGGAGCAGGCACCGCTGCTGGAACCGAAACTGGTGCCGGGCGTGTCGTTGAGCCTGCTGAGTCAGGTTGATACGGGTGAGGTGGATCTGGCGATATTGATCAAGCCGCCCTTCGAACTGCCCAAGGAGCTGTCGGCGCAGGTGATTCGCCGGGAACCGTTTGTATTGATCGTGCCGATGGATCTTGAGGGCGATGATCCGCTGCAGATCCTCGCGAGCCAGCCGCACGTGCGGTACGACCGTAACTCATTCGGAGGGCGCCTGATTACGCGATTTTTGCGTGAACAGCAGATTGATGTGCACGTGGCGATGGAGATGGATGAGCTGGAAGCCATTGTGAAAATGGTTGAATGCGGGTTTGGTGTTTCACTGCTGCCCGAGGCCGGGTTATGGCTTGAACATGGGGCGAAGGTCAGGATCATCGCGCTGGGCGAGCTGACGTTTTATCGGGAGATTGTCTTGTTGCAGCGCTACAGCCAACGCACGCAGCCGATCCAGCTGTTGTTTGCCAAGTGCCTGGCGCAACCTGCCGGCTAACGCAGGCGTGGCAGTGTATGTGCTGTAAAGAATGAATTTTGGCTCTTGAAGACAGTAAGACTGTTATTTATGACAGTGATATGCGTGTCGGCTTTCGCATTAGGGTGGCGCTGTCAAACGGATCTGGCTGTCGGGATGGATGTTTGTTGGCATTCCCCTGATTGCATGGAGCCCTTACTTCAGGAGGATAACGGCATGACAGCGCAAGCCAACACGCAGCAAGCACCAGGTGACCTGGATGTGGGATTTGCTGACAACGGTATGATCAATATTCCCCAAGGTTCGTCTCAGTGTGTCGTTGAAACATCTGCCGGCAAACTTCTTTACGTGGCTCAAACAGGCCGTGTCTCATGGGTTTATCGGGCCATGGCTGATGGCACTTCCGATCCGACCTTCAAACCGTTCGCGTGGGACTTCGCCAAAGGCCAATTCGAAAGTTTCACACGTTTACTTGCTCGAAGAGACGGCAAATTCCTCTTGATTGGTAACTCGGGTAATGAGCCCTTTATCCGGCAGGCTGCGATCACGCGATTCAACGAGGGAGGAAGTCCTGATTTAGTCTTTGGCACAAAAATGCTGCCTTTACCCGTAGACCCCGTCCCTCCGGAGCAGGGTTTGCAGACATTCGGACCTACGGGATGCCTCACTGCTGACAACCATGTGTTAGTGGCCGCAAGTTACCAATTGGCGGACAGCGAGGGCACAACTATCGATTCGGCAGGTAGGGTATACACCCTGGATGACCAAGGTCATCCCGACACTGGATTTGAAGTCAGATTCAAGGGGCCGATTACAACGATTCATAGTATCGGCGTCCTGTCAGACGGGCGCAGCGTTGTGTTTGGGATTGTTGACCGCCCGGCATCAGGCACATCAGTGCCGAACGCGGTCTTGGCTTGCTACAACCGAGACGGCACGTTGAACAAAACCTTCGGCATTGACGGATTTTGGGAAGACAAAAGCTACGCTGGTTTTGGCTCGATGGTGGTGGATGATGACAAGATAATCATCGCCGCTGTCACGTCGATTAATAACGATGGCAACCGTTATGTTTCCGTGCAACGGGTATTGGGTGATGGCACCTCGGATAAGACCTTTAACAATGGAGCGCCGTTGGTGGTTGATCTGGGTTCCGGCTTTATAAACATCCCGTCCATCACCGTACAGCCGGATAAAAAAATCGTGGTCGCAGGGAGTGAGAATTTTCCTGTGCAAAACCTGTACTGGCTGCGTACCACCGAGGGCGGTGAGCTAGACACTTCTTTCGGTGATTCTGGGGTGGTTCGACAGCAAGCTGGCCGGGTGAATGACATTATTGTCCAGCGCACCGGCAATCGACTCATCCTCGCGGTTAATCTGGACTCAAGTGAAGCTCAAGGTCCGAAAGTCTTGGGTATCCTGAGCTGATAGCGTCTTTACGACCACGCAAGCCACAAATCCTTGTGGGAGCGAGCCTGCTCGCGATTGCAGTGTGTCAGTCAACATCAATACTGAATGTCAGACCGCAATCGCGAGCAGGCTCGCTCCCACAGGGGATTTGCGTCGGGCTTGATAATGCAGGCATAAAAAACCCGCCAGACGAGGCGGGTTTCTTATTGGCTAGCAGAAGATCACTCTTCCAGGCTACCCATCGCAGTGGTGTTGAAGCCACCGTCTACATACATGATTTCGCCGCTGATGCCGGACGCCAGGTCCGAGCACAGGAAGGCGCCGGCGTTGCCGACTTCGTCGATGGTGACGTTGCGACGCAGCGGGGTTTGCGCTTCGTTGGCGGCCAGCATCTTGCGGAAGTTCTTGATGCCGGAAGCGGCGAGGGTGCGGATCGGGCCAGCCGATACGCAGTTGACGCGGGTGCCGTCCGGGCCCAGGGAGCCGGCCAGGTAACGCACGCCGGCTTCCAGCGAAGCCTTGGCCATGCCCATTACGTTGTAGTTCGGCATGGTGCGCTCGGCACCCAGGTACGACAGGGTCAGCAGGCTGCCATTGCGGCCTTTCATCATTTCGCGGCCAGCTTTGGCCAGGGCCACGAAGCTGTAGGCGCTGATGTCGTGAGCGATGCGGAAACCTTCACGGGTGGTGGCTTCGGTGAAGTCGCCGTCCAGTTGGTCGCCCGGGGCGAAGCCGACGGAGTGCACGATGCAATCCAGTCCGTCCCACTTCTTGCTCAGCTCAACGAAAACCTTGGCGATTTCTTCATCGCTGGCCACGTCGCACGGGAAGCACAGGTCAGGGTTGGAACCCCAGCTTTGTGCGAACTCTTCGACACGACCCTTGAGTTTGTCGTTCTGATAAGTGAAGGCAAGCTCAGCGCCCTCGCGATGCATGGCGGCAGCGATGCCGGATGCGATGGACAGCTTGCTGGCGACACCGACGATCAGTACGCGCTTACCGGCGAGAAAACCCATGTGTTGCTCCTCTCTTTCAGGTTATTGCGCAGTGGCCGGAGCCAGGAAAGCGGCTTCCAGCAACTGCTGTGTATACGGATGTTGGGGGGCGGCAAAGATACTTTGCGCGTCTCCCTGTTCGACCACTTGGCCCTGCTTGACCACCATCAGCTGGTGGCTCAGCGCCTTGACGACAGCCAGGTCATGGCTGATAAACAGATACGTCAGGTTGTACTTGGTTTGCAGTGAACGCAGCAGCTCCACCACTTGGCGTTGCACGGTGCGGTCGAGGGCCGATGTCGGCTCGTCCAGCAAAATCAACGCCGGTTTTAGCACTAATGCCCGGGCAATGGCGATTCTCTGCCGCTGCCCACCGGAAAATTCGTGGGGGTAGCGGTTCCGGGTTTCCGGGTCCAGGCCTACCTCCTTCAATGCCGCAATAATCGCTTGTTCCTGTTCCGCCTCGGTGCCCATCTTGTGGATCCGCAGGCCTTCGCCGACGATCTGGCTCACGCACATCCGTGGGCTCAGGCTGCCAAACGGGTCCTGAAACACCACCTGCATCTCCCGGCGCAACGGCCGAACCTCGGCCTGCGTCAGGCAGTCTAGCTGCTTGCCTTCAAACCGGATGGCGCCTTTGCTGCCGATCAGCCGCAAAATCGCCAAACCCAGTGTCGACTTGCCCGAACCGCTTTCTCCCACAATCCCCAGGGTCTGGCCCTGAGGCAGGCTGAAATTGATCCCGTCCACCGCTTTGATGTGGTCAACGGTCTTTTTCAGAAAGCCTTTCTTGATCGGGAACCAGACTTTCAGGTCCTCGACCTGCAGCAGCGGCGGGCCAATCACGTTGGTCGCAGGCGTACCGCTGGGCTCCGCTGCCAGCAGTTCCCGAGTGTACGGATGCTGCGGCGCGCGGAACAACTCTTTGCACGATGCCTGTTCGACGATGCAACCGCGCTGCATGACACATACGCGATGCGCAATTCTTCGTACAAGGTTCAAATCGTGACTGATCAGTAGCAAGGCCATGCCCAGGCGGGCCTGCAATTCCTTGAGCAATTCGAGGATTTTCAGCTGAACGGTCACGTCCAGCGCGGTGGTTGGCTCGTCGGCAATCAGCAGTTCCGGCTCGTTGGCCAGGGCCATGGCAATCATCACCCGCTGGCGCTGGCCACCGGACAACTCGTGGGGTAAAGCCTTGAGGCGCTTGTGCGGTTCAGGAATGCCGACCATTTCCAGCAATTCCAGGGTGCGCCTGGTCGCCACTTTGCCGACAAGGCCCTTGTGAATACCCAGCACCTCGTTGATCTGCTTCTCGATCGAGTGCAGCGGATTGAGCGAGGTCATCGGTTCCTGGAAGATCATCGCGATCCGGTTGCCGCGGATGTGGCGGATGGTTTTCTCTTTCAGACTCAGCAGGTCTTGCCCCGAATACTCGATGGTCCCGGACGGATGCCGGGCGAGCGGGTAGGGCAGCAGTCGCAGGATCGAATGCGCGGTCACCGATTTGCCTGAGCCGCTTTCGCCAACCAGAGCCAGGGTTTCGCCGCGCTTGATGTCGAAGCTGACGCCTTCCACCACCCGCTGGCAGTGATCGCCGACGACGAATTCGACGGCCAGGTTGCGCACTTCGATCAGATTGTCCTGATTCATTTCACTTCCTCGGGTCGAAGGCATCGCGAGCGGACTCGCCGATGAACACCAGCAAACTCAACATCAATGCCAACACGGCAAACGCGCTCATGCCCAGCCAAGGTGCTTGCAGGTTGGATTTGCCCTGGGCCACCAGTTCACCCAAGGACGGCGCACCCGGCGGCAAACCGAAGCCCAGGAAGTCGAGGGCGGTCAGGGTGCCGATGGCGCCGGTCAAAATGAACGGCATGAAGGTCATGGTCGAAACCATGGCGTTGGGCAGGATGTGGCGGAACATGATCGCGCCATTCTGCATCCCCAGCGCCCGGGCCGCGCGCACATATTCCAGGTTACGCCCGCGCAGGAACTCGGCGCGCACCACGTCCACCAGGCTCATCCACGAGAACAGCAGCATGATGCCCAGCAGCCACCAGAAGTTCGGCTGCACGAAACTGGCGAGAATGATCAGCAAATACAACACCGGCAGCCCGGACCAGATTTCCAGGAAACGCTGCCCGGCCAGATCCACCCAGCCGCCATAGAACCCCTGTAAGGCCCCGGCGATCACACCGATGATCGAACTGAGAATGGTCAGCGTCAGGGCAAACAGTACCGAAATCCGGAAGCCGTAAATCACCCGCGCCAACACATCGCGGCCCTGATCGTCGGTGCCCAGCAGGTTGTCGGCCGAAGGTGGCGCCGGCGCCGGGACTTTCAGATCGTAATTGATGCTTTGGTAGCTGTAGGGGATCGGCGCCCACAGCACCCAGGCATCCTTGGCCTTGAGCAATTCACGGATGTACGGGCTCTTGTAGTTGGCCTCCAGCGGAAATTCGCCGCCGAACGCGGTTTCCGGGTAGCGCTTGAGCGCCGGGAAATACCAGCCGTTGTCGTAATGCACCACCAGCGGTTTGTCGTTGGCAATCAGTTCGGCGCCGAGGCTCAGGCCGAACAGCACCAGAAACAGCCACAGCGACCACCAGCCACGCTTGTTGGCCTTGAACAGTTCAAAACGCCGGCGATTGAGCGGGGACAGATTCATCTCAATGCTCCCGGCTTTCGAAGTCGATGCGCGGATCGACAAAGGTGTACGTCAAATCGCCAATCAGTTTCACCACCAGCCCCAGCAACGTGAAGATAAACAGCGTGCCGAACACCACCGGGTAATCGCGGTTGATCGCCGCCTCGAAACTCATCAAACCGAGACCGTCCAGGGAGAAGATCACTTCCACCAGCAGCGAGCCGGTGAAGAAGATCCCGATAAACGCCGACGGGAAGCCGGCGATCACCAGCAGCATCGCATTGCGGAACACATGACCGTAAAGCACACGGTGATTGGTCAGGCCCTTGGCCTTGGCAGTGACCACGTACTGCTTGTTGATTTCGTCGAGGAAGCTGTTTTTGGTCAGCAGGGTCATGGTCGCGAAGTTGCCGATCACCAGCGCGGTCACCGGCAATGCCAGGTGCCAGAAGTAATCGAGAATCTTGCCGCCGGTGCTCAGCTCATCAAAGTTGTTCGACGTCAGTCCCCTGAGCGGGAACCAGTCCAGGTAGCTGCCGCCGGCAAACACCACGATCAGCAGGATCGCAAACAGGAACGCCGGGATCGCGTAACCGACGATGATCAGCGAACTGGTCCAGACGTCAAAGTGGCTGCCGTGTCGCGTTGCCTTGGCGATCCCCAGCGGGATCGACACCAGGTACATGATCAGCGTGCTCCACAGCCCGAGCGAGATCGACACCGGCATCTTTTCCTTGATCAGGTCGATGACCTTGGCGTCGCGGAAGAAACTGTCGCCGAAGTCCAGGGTGGCGTAGTTCTTGATCATGATCCACAAGCGTTCCGGCGCCGATTTGTCGAAGCCGTACATGTGCTCGATTTCCTTGACCAGCATCGGGTCCAGGCCCTGCGCGCCGCGATAGGCCGAGCCGGCCACCGAGACTTCGGCACCGCCGCCGGCAATGCGGCTGGTGGCGCCTTCGAAGCCTTCGAGCTTGGCGATCATCTGCTCCACCGGCCCACCGGGGGCGGCCTGGATGATCACGAAGTTGATCAGCAGAATGCCGAGCAAGGTCGGGATGATCAGCAGCAGTCGCCGAAAAATATACGCCAGCATCTGATTACTCCGTGCCCGCAGGGTCGGCTTGCAGTTTGGTTTCGACTTCTACCGCAGGTTTCGCATCAGGCTTGACCCACCAGGTAGTGGTGCCGATGTCGTACTTGGGAGAGACTTTCGGGCGACCGATGTGGTTCCAGTACGCCACGCGCCAGGTTTTGATGTGCCAGTTGGGGATCACGTAATAGCCCCATTGCAGCACGCGGTCCAGTGCCCGGGCATGAGCCACCAGGCTTTTGCGCGAATCGGCGTTGATCAGTTGTTCGACCAGTTGATCGACCACCGGGTCCTTGAGGCCCATGGAATTGCGGCTGCCGGGTTTGTCGGCCGCGGCGGACATCCAGAACTCGCGCTGCTCGTTGCCCGGCGAGTTGGATTGCGGGAAGCTGCCGACGATCATGTCGAAGTCTCGTGAACGCACGCGGTTGATGTACTGCGAGACATCGACCCGACGAATCACCAGGTCAATGCCCAGGTCGCTGAGGTTGCGTTTGAACGGCAGCAGCACGCGTTCGAATTCGGTCTGGGCCAACAGGAACTCGATGGTCACCGGTTTGCCGTTGGCGTCGACCATCTTGTCGTCGACGATCCGCCAGCCCGCCTCTTGCAGCAGTTGGTAGGCTTTGCGCTGCTGGGCGCGGATCATGCCGCTGGCGTCGGTCATCGGGTTCTGGAACGCTTCGCTGAATACCTGCTCGGGGATCTTGCCGCGGAACGGACTCAAAATTTCAAGCTGATCGGCGTCGGGCAGGCCGGTCGCGGCCATTTCCGAGTTTTCGAAGAAACTGCGGGTACGCACGTAGGCGCCGTTGAACAGTTGCTTGTTGGTCCATTCAAAGTCCAGCAGCAACGTAAATGCCTGGCGCACGCGCACGTCCTGGAACACCGGACGGCGCAGGTTGAACACAAAGCCTTGCATGCCGGTCGGGTTGCCGTTCGGGATCTGTTCCTTGTTCAATCGGCCTTCGGTGACCGCCGGGATGTTGTAGGCGTTGGCCCAGTTCTTCGCGCTCATTTCCAGCCAGTAATCGAACTGCCCCGCCTTGAGGGCTTCCAGCGCCACCGTGTTGTCGCGGTAGTAATCGGTGGTCATCACGTCGAAATTGTAGAAGCCACGGTTGGCCGGCAGGTCCTTGCCCCAGTAATCCTTGACCCGCTCGTAGCGGATCGAACGCCCGGCCTTCACGTCGGTCACCTTGTAGGGGCCGCTGCCCAACGGTATTTCGAGGTTGCCTTTGTTGAAATCGCGATTGGCCCACCAGTGTTTGGGCAACACCGGCAACTGGCCGAGGATCAGCGGCAGTTCGCGGTTGTTGTTGTGCTTGAACTTGAACAGCACGGTGAGCGGGTCTTCGGCGACCGCTTCCTCGACATCGCTGTAGTAACCGCGATAGAGCGGGGCGCCCTCTTTGGTCAGCATCTGGAAACTGAACACCACGTCTTCGGCGCGCATCGGATGGCCGTCGTGGAAGCGCGCTTCAGGACGCAGGTAGAAGCGCACCCAGCTGTTGTCCGGGGCTTTCTCGATCTTGCCGGCGACCAGCCCGTATTCAGTGAACGGTTCGTCCAGTCCCTGTTTGGCCAAGGTGTCGTAGATCATGCCGATGTCGTCGGCCGGTACGCCTTTGCTGATGAACGGGTTGAGGCTGTCGAAGCCGCCGAACCCGGCCTGGCGAAAGATTCCGCCTTTGGGGGCGTCGGGGTTCACGTAGTCGAAATGCTTGAAGTCGGCCGGATATTTCGGCGGCTCGTTGTACAGGGTCACGGCGTGTTGCGGGGCGGCGCAGGCCAGCCCGGCGAACAGCAGACCGCTGGCCTGCATCAGCAGTGCGCATAGGGGCTTCATCGATCTTTCTCCGAAGATTTCAGCCACCACGCGGAGAGGCCCAGGGTATAGGGCGGCGTGGTGACGAAGGCGAACCGGTTGCGGTAGGCCAGGCGGTGATAATTGAGGTACCAGTTGGGAATCATGTAGTGCTGCCACAACAAGACCCGGTCCAGGGCTTTGCCGGCGGCCACTTGTTCGTCGCGGGTTTGCGCGGCGAGCAATTGTTCAAGCAGGTGATCGACCACCGGGTTGGCGATGCCGGCGTAGTTTTTACTGCCCTTGACCCCGACCTGGCCGGAATGGAAATACTGCCATTGCTCCAGGCCCGGGCTGAGGGTCTGGTTGAGCGTCATCAGGATCATGTCGAAATCGAACTGATCGAGGCGTTGTTTGTACTGCGCGCGATCCACTGTGCGCAGCCGCGCATCGATGCCAATGTTGGCGAGGTTCTCGACGTAAGGCTGAAGGATGCGCTCCAGGTTCGGGTTGACCAGCAGGATCTCGAGCTTGAGCGGTTGGCCTTTGGCGTTCTCGATCCGTTGTCCATTGAGCTTCCACCCGGCCTCGGCGAGCAGCGCCAGGGCCTTGCGCATGGTTTCCCGAGGGATGCCGCGTCCGTCGGTCTTTGGCAGGCTGAACGGCTCGGTGAGGAGCTTGGCGGGCAATTGCTCGCGATAGGGCTTGAGCAACAGCCATTCATGACCGACCGGCAGGCCCGTGGCGGAGAATTCGCTGTTGGGGTAGTAACTCATGGCGCGCTTGTAGGCGCCGCTGAACAGCGTGCGGTTGGTCCACTCGAAGTCGAACATCAGCCCCATGGCTTCACGGACTTTGGTCTCGGAGAAGATCGGGCGCCGGCTGTTCATGAACAGACCCTGAGTCTGGGTCGGGATCTGGTGCGGGATCTGCGCCTTGATCACGTCTCCACGGCGCACGGCCGGGAAGTTGTAACCGTTTTCCCAGTTCTTCGCCTGGTGCTCGATGTAAATGTCGAATTCGCCGGCCTTGAAGGCTTCGAACGCCACATCGCTGTCGCGGTAGAACTCGACTTCCATGCGGTCGACGTTGTACTTGCCACGATTGACCGGCAGGTCCTTGCCCCAGTAATCCTTGACCCGCTCGAAAATGATCTGGCGTCCTGGCGTCACCGAGGTGATGCGATAAGGCCCGCTGCCCAGCGGTGGTTCGAAGGTTGTAGCCTTGAAGTCGCGACCTTTCCAGTAATGCTGCGGCAGCACCGGCAATTCGCCCAGGCGCAGGATCTGCAACGGATTGCCGGCACGCTTGAAGACGAATCGAATGCGCTGCGGGTTGAGGATGTCGACCCGCAACACTTCCTGAAGGCTGGTGCGGTACTGCGGGTGACCTTCCTTGAGCAGCAAGCGGTAGGAAAACGCCACGTCGTAGGCGGTAATCGGCGTGCCGTCGTGAAAGCGCGCTTCGGGGCGCAGGTTGAACACCACCCAACTGCGGTCCTCGCTGTACTCCACCGATTGTGCGATCAGGCCATAACTGGAGGTCGGCTCATCGCCGGACGGCGCGTATTGACCGGTGCCGACCATCAGCGGTTCGTTAAGCTCGTTGATGCCGTATTGCAGGAAATTGGCGGTGGAAACCGGGCTTGAGCCCTTGAATGTGTAGGGGTTGAGCGTATCGAAGGTGCCAAACGCCATCACCCGCAACGTACCGCCCTTGGGCGCTTGCGGGTTGACCCAGTCGAAGTGGGTAAATCTGGCCGGGTACTTGAGCGTGCCGAACTGCGCATAACCATGGCTTTCGCTGATCGTCGCGCTTGCGGTGGAGCTCAAGGCCAGGCTGATCAGGAAGAGGAGGAGGGGACGCTTCAAGTCAGAGATCCGATCCAGGCGGCTTGGGCTTTGTGGGCCGTACAGTAACAGCTTGTATCGACAGGAAAAAGACAGGGGGTTAATGCGCTGTTAATTGCCGAGGTGACGATGCGGCAGGTGCTGTGCCTGTGGCGAGGGAGCTTGCTGCCGCTGGGCTGCGAAGCGGCTCCAAAACCTGAAAATTTTTATAATTTCTGACACACCGCATGTTCAGGGTTTACGACTGCTTCGCAGCCGAGCGGCAGCAAGCTCCCTCGCCACAGTTCCCATGCATCCCCCGATTCCAGCAGAGCTCAAATTGCAGGCGAAAAAAAGCCCCTGGATTCAGGGGCTCGTTTTTAGCGCGGCGAAGACACCGTCAACATCTGCCCAGGCTTGAGGGCCTGGCCAACACGCGGATTCCAGCGCTTGAGGTGCTGCATTTCAACGTTGAAGCGTTTGGCGACCATGTATAGCGAATCGCCTTGCTTGACCTTGTATTGGGTCTGCGGCTTCTGTTTGTCGGCTTTGCTGTTGGTCTTGCTGTTCGCCGCCACAACGGTGTTGACGCGACCGCCGCTACGTTTGGCAGTGTCCTGCATCACCAGGGTCTGGCCGACCTTGAGGTTCTTGCCGGTCATCTTGTTCCAGCGCTGCAGGTCCTTGACGGCGACCTTGTTCGCCTTGGCGATGGCGGCCAGGTTGTCGCCGCGTTTGACGCGGTAGGCACGTTTCAGGCTGGCGACTTCGGATTCATCGGCGCCTTCGAAGACCGGCTTGAGCGACTTCTTGCTGATCAACTCTTCAGGACGCATGGTCGAGAGGCTGGCGGTCAGCAACTGCGCCTTGGACGTTGGCACGAGCAAATGCTGGGGGCCGTCGATGGTGGTGCGCTGTTTGAAGGCCGGGTTGAGCTGGAACAACTCGTCTTCGTCGATGTTGGCCACCGCGGCAACCTTGGACAGGTCCATGCGCTGGTTGATTTCGACGACCTGGAAATAAGGTTCGTTGGCGATCGGGTTGAGGTTCACGCCGTAGGCTTCGGGGGACAGCACAACCTGGGACAAGGCCAGCAGCTTGGGCACGTAAGCCTGGGTTTCGGCTGGCAGCGGCAGGTTCCAGTAATCGGTCGGCAGGCCCAGCTTCTCGTTGCGCTCGATGGCACGGCTGACCGTGCCTTCACCGGCGTTGTAGGCCGCCAGAGCCAGCAACCAGTCACCGTTGAACATGTCGTGCAGGCGGGTCAGGTAATCCATGGCCGCAGTGGTCGAGGCGGTGATGTCGCGACGACCATCATAGAAGCGGGTCTGACGCAGGTTGAAGTAACGGCCGGTGGAAGGAATGAATTGCCAAAGGCCCACCGCATTGGCCCGGGAGTAGGCCATCGGGTTGTAGGCGCTTTCAATCACTGGCAGCAGCGCCAGTTCCAGCGGCATGTTGCGTTCTTCAAGGCGTTCGACGATGTAGTGAATGTAGAGGCTGCCGCGTTCACCGGCGTTTTCAAGGAAGGACGGGTTGCTGGCGAACCACAGGCGCTGTTGCTCGATGCGCGGGTTGACGCCCAGGTTGTCCTGCAACTGGAAGCCCTGGCGCATGCGCTCCCAGACATCCTGTGGAATTTGCGGAGTCGGCTTTTCGCTGAGCCAGATAGGTTTCTGCTTGGCGCGAGCGGCGATGTTCGGAGTGTGTGTCGCTTCGGTCTGCGGCACATGGCTGGAACAGCCCGCCAGAGTGGCGGACACAGCCACCGCTATGGCTTTAGCCAAGCGGGTCAATGCGTCTGAATTGATGGCTTTACGAATAGATGACGACATTGGCTGGAAGTAAGTTCCGGGCAAAAATGTCGGGCGATTCTAGAAAGCGCACCCTCTGCGGTCAACCATTCAGAATTTTTGTACCAACGGGGCGGCGACTTAGAACTTATCTTTCCAAGCCCGAAGAGCAGCAAAGACCGCACTCGGAGACCGGTTTTGGGTTCCATTCCGTTCGTCCACTTTTTCTTTAACGGATGTTTCGTCCACACGCAAAAAGGGGTTGGTCAGTTTTTCAAGCGCCAGAGTAGAGGGCAGCGTCATGATTCCGGCAGCACGTTGCTCGGTAACTTTTTCCAGACGTGCGGCGGTGTCAGGATTGCCGGGTTCGACCGCTGCGGCAAATTTCAGATTGCTCAGGGTGTATTCGTGGGTGCAATAGACCAGCGTATCTTCCGGCAGCTCAGCGAGGCGGCTCAGCGAGGTGTGCATCTGCTCGGGCGTGCCTTCAAACAAGCGCCCGCAACCGGCGGCGAAAAGGGTGTCGCCGCAGAACAGCAGGCCGTGGTGATAATAGGCAATATGCCCCAGGGTGTGTCCGGGAACCGCATAGACGTCGAAGTCCCAGCCCAGCACGCTGACACGGTCGTTGTCCTTGAGCGCCACGTCTCGCGCCGGGATGGTTTCGCTGGCCGGGCCGTAGACTTTCGCGTCTGTCGCTTTTTTCAGCTGCTCGACACCGCCGACATGATCATGATGATGGTGAGTGATCAGGATATCGCTCAATACCCAACCCTTATGCGCCGCCAGCCATGCTTGCACGGGCGCGGCATCACCCGGATCGACCACGGCGCAGCGCTGGGTGTTGTGGTCCTGTAACAACCAGATGTAGTTGTCGGTGAAGGCGGGCAGGGCACTGATCTGTATCATCGTCGGATTCGCCAAGCGGAAAACAATGGCGCATCTTAGAACTTCCTGGCGCGTTGGAGAATGCAATGACCGATAAAGCGTTCGCTCAGGCCGATCCTGAGTGGCTGAATTTGATCAGCGCGGCCCGTGAATGGCTGTCCGGGCCCATCGGGCAATTTCTGTTGGACGAAGAGCGGCGCATGCTTGAAGACGAGCTGGGCCGCTTCTTCGGTGGCTATCTGGTGCATTACGGCCCGTCGGCCCAGACACCGCCGTCGGCACCCCAGGTTCAGCGCAATGTGCGACTTGGCGCGCCGTTGCCGGGGGTCGAGATCGTCTGCGAAGAGCAGGCATGGCCGTTGAGCGAGCATGCCGCTGATGTGGTGGTGATGCAGCACGGCCTGGATTTCTGCCTGTCGCCCCACGGCTTGCTGCGTGAAGCCGCGAGCAGCGTGCGGCCCGGCGGGCATCTGCTGATCATCGGGATCAACCCCTGGAGCAGCTGGGGCTTGCGCCATGTGTTCGCTCACGACGGCTTGCGCAAGGCGCGCTGCATCTCACCGTCGCGGGTCGGCGACTGGCTGAATCTGCTGGGCTTCGCGCTGGAGAAACGCCGCTTCGGGTGCTATCGTCCGCCGCTTGCGTCACCCGCCTGGCAGGCACGCCTGGCCGGTTGGGAGCGCAAGGCCGGAGACTGGCAACTGTCGGGCGGCGGCTTCTATTTATTGGTGGCGCGCAAGATCGTTGTTGGCCTGCGACCCGTCCGTCAGGAGCGGCGCGAACCGATGGGCAAGCTGATTCCATTGCCAATGGCCAAGGTCAACCGTCGTAACATCGAGCCGTAATACACTCTTTATTTTCCCGGCCGGGTTCGCCCCGGCCTCGGGCATCGTCGTCACTGATCGGCGAGCCACCGCATTTTCTGGATAGATTGGCATGAGCGATAGCGTAGAACTCTTCACCGACGGCGCCTGCAAAGGCAACCCTGGCCCTGGCGGCTGGGGCGCGTTGCTGGTGTGCAAAGGCATTGAAAAGGAGCTGTGGGGCGGCGAAGCCAACACCACCAACAACCGCATGGAGCTGATGGGCGCGATTCGTGGCCTGGAAGAACTCAAGCGCTCCTGCGACGTGCTGCTGGTGACCGACTCCCAGTACGTGATGAAAGGCATCAACGAGTGGATGGACAACTGGAAGAAGCGTGGCTGGAAAACGGCGGCGAAGGAACCGGTCAAAAACGCTGACCTATGGAAACTGCTGGATGAGCAGGTCAACCGCCACAACGTCACCTGGAAATGGGTACGCGGGCACATCGGCCACCATGGCAACGAACGGGCTGACCAACTGGCCAACCGTGGCGTGGATGAAGTGCGCGGGTACAAGCAGGCTTGATCGGTAGTGCCGCCCTTCGCGAGCACTGTCTGCCGGAAATCCATGCAGGAGCGAGGCTTGCCCGCGAAGAAAGCGCCGCGGTGTAACTGAGAGACCGCGTTATCGTTCTTCGCGAGCAAGCTTCGCTCCTTCGGGGCGTCACAGCATCAAGATCGCGGTGGCCAGTTGTTGGTCTGAATACGGTTCGTTGACCACCCCGCGAATCCGCAAAAACGCCGCCTGGATCCGCGCCCCGCGAATCACCCCCTCGCTCGCCACAAACGCTGCCGCATCATCCTTGGCCGCCAGTACGATCTTGTCTTCGCTGAATGAGCCACTGGTGCCTTTGGTGGAGCTCATCGTCAGACTGACGGTGACGTCTGTGCTAATGACAAAACTGGTGGCGTGGGCGCCGGAACCCAGCAAACAGGTACTCAATAAAACCAGCCGTGCAGTCTTCATGACGATTTCAAACCCTGGGTCAGCAAGGGGTGCACGCTAGCAATCCATCGGCTTCCAGACTTTATGAATATTGCTAATGATTGTTAAAAACTGCATGAGCGCCCGTCACCTGGCAGTGCGCGCGCCGGATCCCGCGAGCGTGTTAACATCGCCGCTTTTGCACGATTGACCCGTTGAGAGCTGAGCACTGATGGCCACCAGATCCGTTGTACTCGATACCGAAACCACCGGCATGCCGGTGACCGACGGCCACCGGATTATCGAAATCGGTTGTGTCGAGTTGATCGGTCGGCGCCTGACGGGCCGGCATTTCCACGTTTACCTGCAACCGGATCGCGAGAGTGACGAAGGCGCCATCGGCGTCCACGGCATTACCAACGAATTCCTGGTGGGCAAACCGCGTTTCACTGAAGTGGCCGATGAGTTTTTCGAATTCATCAAAGGCGCGCAGCTGATCATCCATAACGCGGCGTTCGACGTTGGCTTCATCAACAACGAATTCGCCCTGATGGGCCAGCACGACCGTGCGGACATCACGCAACACTGCTCGATCCTCGACACCCTGATGATGGCCCGGGAACGTCACCCGGGGCAGCGCAACAGCCTCGATGCGTTGTGCAAACGTTATGGTGTCGACAACTCTGGCCGTGAACTTCACGGCGCCTTGCTCGACTCCGAGATCCTCGCCGACGTTTACCTGACCATGACCGGCGGCCAGACCAGCCTGTCACTGGCCGGTAATGCGTCCGACGGCAACGGTTCCGGCGAAGGCGCTGACAACTCCGCCACCGAAATCCGCCGCTTGCCGGCTGACCGCCAGCCGACCCGGATCATCCCCGCCAGCGAAGATGACCTGGCCCGGCACGTGGCACGCCTGGAAGCCATCGCCAAGTCCGCCGGCGCCCCGTCGCTGTGGCAGCAGTTGGTCGAGGCCAAGGCGCAGGCTTGAGGCGAATCAGATGTAACAGGGCTTTTGTGGCGAGGGAGCTTCCTTGCCACAAGTAGTCCTGCTGAATGTTGGAGAGTTGATGGCCACATGATGGTGCACTCATTGACCCGCTTCAGGGCATCGTCGCTCGCCACATCCGCTTCAACCCTCTACCCTGAGCATATTGGCAGGCCACGGTCTGCAGCCTCAGGACACTGAGCCTCATGTATAAAGATTTGAAATTCCCGGTCTTGATCGTGCATCGCGACATCAAGGCCGACACCGTCGCCGGTGATCGCGTGCGTGGCATCGCCCGGGAACTGGAGCAGGAAGGCTTCAGCATCGTTTCGGCGGTGGACTACACCGAAGGGCGGCTGGTCGCTTCGACCCATCACGGCCTTTCCTGCATGTTGATCGCCGCCGAAGACGCCAGCGTCCACTCTCATTTGTTACACAATATGGCCGAGCTGATCGGCCTGGCGCGAGTGCGGGCGCCGGACTTGCCGATCTTTGCGCTGGGCGAACAGGTCACGCTGGAAAACGCCCCGGCCGATGCCATGGCCGAACTCAATCAACTGCGCGGCATTCTCTATCTGTTCGAAGACACCGTGCCCTTTCTGGCGCGGCAAGTGGCCCGGGCGGCCCGTAAATACCTGGATGGTTTGCTTCCGCCGTTTTTCAAGGCGCTGGTGCAACACACCGCCGATTCCAACTATTCCTGGCACACACCCGGCCATGGCGGTGGCGTGGCGTATCACAAGAGCCCGGTGGGGCAGGCGTTTCACCAGTTTTTCGGGGAAAACACCCTGCGTTCGGACTTGTCGGTGTCGGTGCCGGAACTGGGTTCCTTGCTCGATCACACCGGCCCGCTCGCTGAAGCGGAAGCCAGGGCGGCGCGCAATTTCGGCGCCGATCACACCTTTTTCGTGATCAATGGCACCTCGACTGCCAACAAGATCGTCTGGCATTCGATGGTCGCTCGCGATGACCTGGTGCTGGTGGACCGCAACTGCCACAAGTCGGTACTGCACTCGATCATCATGACCGGCGCGATTCCGTTGTACCTGTGCCCTGAACGCAATGAGCTGGGGATCATCGGACCGATTCCGCTGAGCGAGTTCAGCCGCGAATCGATTCAGGCAAAGATCGACGCCAGCCCGCTGACCCAGGGGCGTGAGCTCAAGGTCAAGTTGGCCGTGGTGACCAATTCGACCTACGATGGCCTTTGCTACAACGCCGAACTGATCAAGCAGAGCCTGGGCAACAGCGTCGAGGTCCTGCATTTCGACGAGGCCTGGTACGCCTACGCGGCGTTCCACGAGTTTTTCGCCGGTCGTTATGGCATGGGCACGTCCCGTAGCGAAGACAGCCCGCTGGTATTCACCACGCATTCCACACACAAACTGTTGGCCGCGTTCAGCCAGGCCTCGATGATTCATGTCCAGGACGGAGGTGCGCGGCAACTGGATCGCGATCGCTTCAATGAAGCATTCATGATGCACATCTCGACGTCGCCGCAGTACAGCATCATCGCTTCGCTGGACGTGGCATCGGCGATGATGGAAGGCCCGGCCGGGCGTTCGCTGTTGCAGGAAATGTTCGACGAAGCCCTGAGTTTTCGCCGGGCGCTGGCCAATCTGCGCCAGCACATCGCTGCGGACGACTGGTGGTTTTCCATCTGGCAGCCACCGTCGGTGGAAGGCATCGAGCGCGTGGTCACCGAAGACTGGCTGCTGCAACCCGACGCCGACTGGCATGGCTTTGGTGGGGTGACTGACGATTACGTGTTGCTTGATCCGATCAAAGTCACCTTGGTGATGCCTGGCCTGACGGCGGGCGGTGCGCTGAGCGAACGCGGGATTCCGGCGGCCGTGGTCAGCAAGTTCCTTTGGGAGCGCGGGCTGGTGGTCGAGAAGACCGGCCTCTATTCATTCCTGGTGCTGTTCTCGATGGGCATCACCAAGGGCAAATGGAGCACGTTGCTGACCGAGTTGTTGGAGTTCAAGCGCAGTTACGACGCCAATGTCAGTCTGGCGTCGTGCCTGCCATGCGTGGCGCAACAGAACGTCGCGCGTTATCAGGGCATGGGTTTGCGGGATTTGTGCGATCAACTGCACGCCTGTTATCGCAGCAATGCCACGGCCAAACACCTCAAGCGCATGTACACCGTGTTGCCGGAAATCGCCATGAAGCCGGCTGACGCCTATGATCATTTGGTGCGGGGAGAGGTGGAGGCAGTGTCGATTGATGCCCTGGAAGGGCGAATTGCCGCGGTGATGCTGGTGCCGTACCCACCCGGCATCCCGCTGATCATGCCGGGGGAGCGGTTCACCGAGTCGACCCGGTCGATCATCGATTACCTGTCGTTTGCTCGCACGTTTGACAGCAGCTTCCCCGGGTTTGTCGTTGATGTGCACGGACTGCAACACGAAGACGAGGGCAATGGACGGCATTACACCGTCGATTGCATCAAGGAATGAGGACCTTTCCCAGCATGCAACCGATCATGAATCCCAAATACCCAGGCCTCTCGGTGCGTGTCGCCGATGAGGGGTTTGCGCCCTATATCTGGGGCAGCGATTTCAGTTTTGAAGTCGCGGCCTATGGCGCAGCTGAAATCGGCAAACCGGTGGAGCAGTGGCGGGTCACGCCGATCACCCCTTATCGAAAGTGCTACGGGATTGATCCCGAGGAGTTCAGCAGTTTTCGCGATGCCGCCGACAGTGCGGTGTTCATGGCCTATCTCGATGACGAGCCCGTCGGTCATCTGGTGGTCAGCACCAACTGGAACGGCTTTGCCCATATCGACGAGTTGGCCGTGCATGCGCCAGCGCGCCGTCACGGTGTGGCCAAGGCGTTGCTGGATGTGGCGCAGTTCTGGAGTCGCAAGAAGAAGTTGCCTGGCATCATGCTCGAAACCCAGAACAACAATCTGGGCGCCTGTCGACTCTATGAGCGCTGTGGTTTCGTGATAGGCGGGATCGATCATCTGCGTTATCGCGGCATCGACCCGAACACCGCCGAAGTCGCGCTGTTCTGGTATCGCCTGTTCGATAATCCGCTGGAAAACCCGCTCAGCGCGACAACATCGCCACGGCTTGTTCCGTGAGGATGTCCAGCAGCACCTGAACGGCGGGCATGGGCTCGCCGTTCTTCAGGGTCAGGGCATAGAGGCTGATCGGCACCGCAGGCGCCAAGGGGCAGGCATCCAGGCCGCTCGACTTGGCCCCAAGGGCGGTGAAGGGGTCGACAATCGCCAGGCCTTCGCCGGCCTCGACCATGCTGCGCATCATCTGATGAGTTTGCACCCGCGTCTGGATGACCGGGGCAGGGCGCAAGGCATGCAATTTGTTATCGAGCGCCGGGCTTAGCGGATCATGACCTTCCAGGCCAACCATCGACTGGCCGGCCAGGTCCTGCAACGAAATGTACTTCTGTTTCGGTTGCAGCCAGCCATGGGGCGCCAACAGCTGGAGCTTGCCTTGGGCAATCACTTGGCAATAGATGTCGGCGTGGTCGGGATCGTGCAGGCTCAGCCCCAGATCGCTTTCACGCAGCAGCAGGCTTCTGACGATCTCGCGGGTGGGTTGGCTCAGCAGGGTGCAAGCCGCATCGGGAAGGCGTCGGCGCAGGGCGGCGATGCTGTGGGGCAATAACTGCTGGGCCAGCGGCGGGGTGCATATGATGCGCAGCGGGTGCGCCTGATACTGCTTGAGGCTGCTGGCCAGGCGCTGGACCGGTTCAAGCGCGTCATACACGCGGGCGATTTCAACCTGCAGCTCCCGCGCCTCGCGCGTCGCCTGCAAACGTCCACGCACGCTGGAAAACAGCATGAATCCCAACTGATCCTCGGCGTCGCGCAAAATGCCTTCGACCTCGGCCACCGGCAACTGCAGCCATTCGGCGGCGGTGCCCAGATGACCGGTCTGCAAGAGCGCGTGGATCACTTCGATATGACGTAAACGCATGCGTGAAGTCCATGTTCAGCAGGTGAGGGAGTCAGTGACTGAATCCTAACTCAAGTGCGCGCATATGACTTCTGCTCATAACGCGGGGTTATGAGGCGGTGGTGATTTCCGGCCGGATGCCGACGTAAGTGTCGGGTTCGCGAACGATGGTGACATCCGACTGAATCAGCAGAAACTGGTTGTCATCGAGCTTCTTGACGCGATCGCCAATGGCCAGCTTATAGGTGGTGACAGGCTTCGTGTCGCCGAGGCCGTCTGCCGACGGGGTGGATTCCTGGAACTCATGCACGGAATAAACGCGGCCTTCCGCGTCTCTTGCATGGAACTGATCGACGAGTACTGCTGCCATCTGCTTAGAACCTCTGGAGATAAATCACTCAATTTGCGGTTCTGTAGACCGTGGTTAAGCGAAGTAAGTTTTCCTACAGGAAAAAAATAGTCAGGGGCGGTGAATTCAACAGCCCACTGGGTGAATCGTCATCTATAACTACAAGTCTTTCCCATCGAACAGTCGAGAGTCTTCAATGAGCAACGTCTACACGATCGCCGTACTGGTCGGCAGCTTGAGAAAGGAATCAATCAACCGCAAGGTTGCGCTCGCCCTGGCCGACCTGGCGCCTGCCAATCTCAAGCTCACCATCGTCGAAATCGGCGATCTGGCGCTCTACAACGAAGACATTGACGGGACTTCACCGCCGGCAGCCTACAGCACTTTCCGACAACAAGTGAGTTCATCCGACGCAGTGCTGTTCGTCACCCCTGAATACAACCGCTCGGTGCCGGCACCGCTGAAGAATGCGATTGACGTGGGATCGCGTCCCTATGGCAAGAGCGCCTGGAGCGGCAAGCCAGGGGCGGTGATCAGCGTTTCGCCGGGGGCTGTCGGCGGGTTTGGGGCCAACCATCACTTGCGTCAGTCAATGGTGTTTCTGGACGTGCCGTGCATGCAGCAGCCGGAAGCCTATCTGGGGGGCGCAGGTTCGGCGTTCGATGAGTCGGGCAAATTGTCCGAATCGGTGAGGCCGTTCTTGCAGAATTTCATCAATGCGTATGGCAAATGGGTCGAGCAGCATAAGAAAGAGTGACCTGAACGCAACACATCCCCTGTAGCAGCTGCCAGGTTGTTCAGTCTTTGCTTTACTGCATATTCGGAATTCCATATATTCACGCCTCGTTTTTCCAGAGGCGTGTACCCGCATGCTTATAGCGTCGCTGATTTTCCTGCTGACCATCACCCTGGTGATCTGGCAACCCAAAGGCCTGGGGGTTGGCTGGAGTGCGACATTCGGCGCCGTGCTGGCGCTGATTTTCGGGGTGGTGCACCTGGCTGATATCCCGATTGTGTGGCAGATCATCTGGAACGCCACCGGCACCTTCGTGGCGCTGATCATCATCAGTCTGTTGCTGGATGAGGCGGGATTCTTTGCCTGGGCAGCCTTGCATGTGGCCCGTTGGGGAAAGGGCAGCGGGCGCAAACTCTTCGCTTATATGGTGCTGCTCGGGGCGCTGGTGTCGGCGTTGTTCGCCAATGACGGTGCGGCGCTGATTCTCACCCCGATCGTGATTTCCATGCTGCTGGCGCTGCGCTTTTCCCCGGCGGCGACGTTGGCATTCGTGATGGGCGCCGGGTTCATCGCCGATACCGCGAGCCTGCCGTTGGTGGTGTCGAACCTGGTGAACATCGTTTCGGCGGACTACTTCGATATCACTTTCAACCGCTATGCGGCGGTGATGATTCCGGTCAACTTCGTCAGCGTCGCCGCCACGCTGGCGATGCTGATGTGGTTTTTTCGTCGTGACATCCCCAAGGCTTACGACCCCGAACAACTGGAACATCCGTCGACGGCGATCCATGACAAGGCGACGTTTTATGCCGGTTGGGCAGTGCTGGCCATCCTGTTGATCGGCTGCTTCGCCCTTGAGCCGCTGGGCATTCCGATCAGCGCCATTTCCGCTGTCTGTGCCGCGTTGCTGCTGGCCATCGCCGCCCGTGGCCACAAGATCTCCACGCGCAAGGTGATGAAAGAAGCGCCGTGGCAGATCGTGATTTTCTCGTTGGGCATGTACCTGGTGGTCTATGGCCTGCGCAATGCCGGGCTCACCGGGTATCTGGCGGGGTGGCTGGACGGGTTTGCGCAGTACGGCGTTTGGGGCGCGGCGATGGGCACGGGCGTGCTGACGGCGCTGTTGTCGTCGATGATGAACAACTTGCCGACGGTATTGATTGGTTTGCTGTCGATCGATGCCAGCCAGGCCACGGGAGTGGTGAAGGAAGCGATGATTTATGCCAACGTCATTGGCAGCGACCTGGGGCCGAAAATCACGCCGATTGGCAGTCTGGCGACGTTGTTGTGGTTGCATGTGCTGCAACGCAAGAACATTCAGATCGGCTGGGGGTACTACTTCAAGGTCGGGGTGGTGTTGACGGTGCCGGTGTTGTTGGTGACGTTGGCGGCTTTGGCTTTGCGGTTATCCATTTAGAATGGGGTGGCTTCTTCGCGGGCAAGCCTCGCTCCTACAGGATTTATGACGAATGCAAATTCAGCGAACGATACAAAACCTGTAGGAGCGAGGCTTGCCCGCGAAGGGGTCAACCCAGGCACTACAAATCTCAACCACTGCCCGGCACATTCGGCCAAAGATCCGCCACCAGAAACAATCGCTCCGCTTCCTCCCAATCCCCATCCGCGTTCTCGATCAGGCGCACCATCAACTGCGCCGGGGCCAATGGCTCCAGGTCACTGAGCCATGCCTCCAGCTGCCCGGTGTTCCAGGTCTGTTCCGCCGGGTAATGCGCCGGCGCCAGCCATGCATGGCGGGGCAGGGGTTGCCAGCGGCCGAACGGGCGCTGCACGACAAAGTCCGCCCAGTCTTTCTGATGCAGCCAGCTGCCGCGCAGATGCTGCGGATGGGCACCGTGGGGGGGCTCGGCTTGTCCTGGCCACGGATACAGCAGATAACCGCCCAGCCACAGATGCGCGCTGAACTGCTGAATATCCAGCGCCGCCAGTACCTCGCGACTCTCGGGGCGGGCGGAAATCGGCAGTTGGTGTTGCGTCAGATGCGCCAGTTTGCGGTCCAGTCGATCATGACAACCTGGTCCGAGCCACTGCGCCGTGTCCTGTCCGTCACCATTCTGCGGCCCCAGATACAGCTTGATCGCCAGTTCCAGATGATGTACGCCGTCGCGGTCGCGCAACAGCATGTCCAGCTCGCCCAAGGTGTGGCCTTCGCGGCGGATCGGCATGTTGGCGGCAATCAACTCGATACCCGGCGCATGGCGCACGGCGTATTGCCACAAGCGTTCGTAATACAGGCCCAGTCGCCGGGTCCTGGCCTGCGCCAGCCAGTGCAGCAAGTCGTAACTGTCGCGGTCGAGTTGCTTCAGCCAGCGTTCCAGCTGCTCAGGTGCCTGCACCCAGTCGCTGCCGGCCAGCGGATGGCGTTGCGGCCACGGAGTGGTGTCGAGCATCGGCGGCGCGAGGATGACCCAGGCAAGGTCGCGCACCTCGGGGTGGCGCAACTGGTGGGGTAACTGGAGCAAATCGGGAAATAGGATCATCTTGCGAGCATAGCCCTAAACATGAGTACACCCTTGTGGCTGAAAGGATTTTGTCTATCCCGCGCTTTCGCCCATAATCGTGTTTTTCACCGTCGCGCAGGAACCCCATGGAGCAATTTCGTAATATCGGCATCATCGGTCGCCTGGGCAGTTCGCAGGTGCTGGATACCGTCCGCCGACTGAAACGGTTTCTGCTAGATCGTCACCTGCACGTGATTCTCGAAGACACCATCGCCGAAGTCCTGCCCGGTCATGGCCTGCAAACCTCGTCTCGCAAGATGCTCGGCGAAGTCTGTGACATGGTGATTGTGGTCGGCGGTGACGGCAGCCTGCTTGGCGCCGCGCGTGCCTTGGCCCGACACAATATTCCGGTGCTCGGCATCAACCGGGGCAGCCTCGGTTTCCTGACCGACATTCGCCCGGATGAACTGGAAGTCAAAGTCGCCGAAGTGCTCGATGGCCATTACCTGGTGGAAAACCGCTTCCTGCTGCAAGCCGAAGTCCGGCGCCATGCCGAGGCCATCGGCCAGGGCGATGCGCTGAACGACGTGGTCCTGCACCCGGGCAAATCGACGCGGATGATCGAATTCGAGTTGTACATCGACGGCCAGTTCGTCTGCAGCCAGAAGGCCGACGGCCTGATCGTCGCAACGCCCACCGGTTCGACCGCCTATGCGCTGTCGGCAGGCGGGCCGATCATGCACCCCAAGCTCGACGCTATTGTGATTGTGCCGATGTACCCCCATACCTTGTCGGGCAGGCCAATTGTGGTCGATGGCAACAGTGAGCTGAAAATCGTCGTGTCCAAAGATATGCAGATTTACCCGCAAGTCTCCTGTGACGGGCAGAACCATTTCACCTGCGCGCCGGGCGACACCATCACCATCAGCAAAAAAGCCCAGAAACTGCGGCTGATCCACCCGCTCGACCACAACTACTATGAGGTCTGCCGGACCAAGCTTGGCTGGGGCAGCCGGTTGGGTGGTGGAGGCGACTGATGCTCGATCCCGCGCGTAGCTACGACCTGATCGGTGACGTGCACGGTTGCGCTCTGACCCTTGAGCACTTGCTCGACCGGCTCGGTTATCACAAACAAGGTGGCGTCTGGCGGCATCCATCGCGCATGGCGGTGTTCGTCGGCGACATCATCGACCGCGGCCCGCGGATTCGCGAGGCGCTGCATATCGTCCACGACATGGTCGAGGCCGGTCAGGCGCTGTGCATCATGGGCAACCATGAATTCAACGCCCTCGGCTGGGCCACGCCGGCGCCGCCAGGCAGCGGCAAGCAGTTCGTGCGCGAACACACGCCACGCCATGCGCGCCTGCTCGGTGAAACCCTGACGCAATTTGAACATCACCCCGGCGACTGGCATGACTTCCAGCAATGGTTTTACGAACTGCCATTGTTTGTGGATGCCGGGCGTTTCCGCGTGGTGCACGCCTGCTGGGATGCCGGCCTGATCGAGCCGCTGCGCGCGCTGTTCCCCGATGGCTGCGTTGACGAACATTTCCTCCAGGCCTCGGCCGTGCCGGGCAGTTTCGCCTGCACCGTGTTCGATCGTTTGCTGCGCGGGACCGACATGCGCCTGCCCCACGGGCTGACCATGACCAGCGGCGATGGCCTGACGCGTTCGTTCTTCCGCACCAAATTCTGGGAAGACGACCCGCAAACCTATGGAGACATTGTGTTCCAGCCCGACGCCTTGCCCGAACCCGTGGCCCAGACGCCCCTGTCGTCCACCGAAAAAAATACCTTGCTGCGTTACGGCGTCGATGAGCCGCTGTTGTTCGTTGGCCATTACTGGCGCAGCGGCAAACCGGCGCCGATCCGTCCGAACCTGGCCTGCCTGGATTACAGCGCGGTGCTCTACGGCAAACTGGTCGCCTATCGCCTGGATCAGGAAACCCGCCTCGACCCGCACAAGTTTGTCTGGGTCGATGTCGAGCGGCCGGAGGTGTTGCGATGACTACCGTTGCTGTTTTACGCCTGCCGCTGGCCGTGGATTTGAGCGGGTTCGTCAAACTGCTGCAACGCATGCAGGTGCCGCATCGGGTCAGCGAAGAGTCCGGTGAACAGGTGCTGTGGGTGCCGGCCAATATCAGCGAAGACGTCCGTTCCTTATATGAACGTTTCCCGGCGGGCGACCCTGATCAGCAGCTGGACATTCCGGTCGCGCAAACCACCAGGCGGCCTGGTTTCGTCGAGCAGATGCGCCATGCCAAGGCAACCGGCTTGGTGTTGCTGCTGAGCCTGATCGTCGGTGCGGTGACGCTGCTGGGGGAAAACCTCGACACGCTGCGTTGGCTGACCTTCCTCGATTTTCGTATCGTTGGCGAGTACATCCATTTTGTGCCCTTGGCCGACAGCCTGGCGGCGGGGCAGTGGTGGCGTCTGGTGACGCCGATGCTGATCCACTTCGGCATCCTGCACCTGGCCATGAACGGCATGTGGTACTGGGAGCTGGGGCGGCGCATCGAGTCGCGTCAGGGCAGCATCAACCTGATCGGCTTGACCTTGCTTTTCAGCCTGGTGTCGAACTACGCCCAGTTTGTTTTCAGTGGCCCGACCCTGTTCGGCGGGTTGTCCGGGGTGCTTTACGGCCTGCTCGGGCATTGCTGGATTTTCCAGATGTTGTCGCCGAACCCGGCATATCGCCTGCCGCGCGGCGTGCTGGTGATGATGCTGGTGTGGCTGGTGCTGTGCCTGTCGGGCCTGGTCTCGATGATCGGTTTCGGTGAAATCGCCAACGCAGCCCATGTCAGCGGGTTGCTCGTCGGATGCTTGACCGGTTTGTTGGGCGGTTTGTACAACCGCCGTAAACTGGCCGTCTAATCAGTTATGTATTAAAGAGCGGAGCCCTTGATGTCCTCTTTTAACGAAATGATTCAAAACATCACCCCCGATATCTACCAGAGCCTGAAGCTGGCGGTGGAGATCGGCAAATGGTCCGACGGTGGCAAACTCACCGCCGAACAACGTGAATTGTCGCTGCAAGCGATGATCGCCTGGGAAATCCAGAACCTGCCCGAGGAAGAGCGTACCGGCTACATGGGCCCGCAGGAATGCAGCTCGAAGTCGATCAGCGTGCCGAACATCCTGTTCAAATCGGATGCCATCCATTGATTGAGATTGGCCGTGGTGCAATCAGCAAAATGTCGGCGCGCCTTGACGGGCCGAACGTGCAGTACGCGTTTCGTCTGGATGACGTCGAGGTGCCGGTCAATCCCTTGATCGGCAGCACGGTGCGTCTGGAATATCTGGGGGCGATTCATTGCACCCATTGCGGGCGCAAGACCAAAACCAGTTTCAGCCAGGGGTATTGCTATCCGTGCATGACCAAACTGGCGCAGTGCGACCTCTGCATCATGAGTCCGGAGCGTTGCCACTACGACGCTGGCACCTGCCGTGAGCCGGAGTGGGGCGAGAAGTTCTGCATGACCGATCACATTGTGTATCTGTCGAATTCGTCCGGGGTGAAAGTCGGGATTACCCGCGCCACCCAGCTGCCGACTCGCTGGATCGACCAGGGCGCCCGTCAGGCGTTGCCGATCATGCGCGTTTCGACCCGCCAGCAATCGGGGTTTGTCGAGGACCTGTTCCGCAGTCAGGTGGCAGACAAGACCAACTGGCGTGCTTTACTCAAGGGCGACGCGGTGTCGGTGAACCTGGCCGAGGTTCGCGATCAGTTGTTCGACAGCTGCGCCGAAGGGTTGCAAGGTTTGCAGGAACGATTCGGCCTACAAGCAATCCAGACCATTGCCGACGTAGAAACCCTCGAAATCCGCTATCCGGTCGAGCAATACCCGGCCAAAATCGTCAGCTTCAACCTGGACAAGAATCCGATTGCCGAAGGCACGTTGTTGGGGATCAAGGGCCAATACCTGATTTTCGACACCGGCGTCATCAATATTCGTAAATACACGGCTTATCAGCTCGCCGTGCATCAGTAAGGACTCCAGCATGCGCACCGAACAACCGAAGATGATCTATTTGAAAGACTATCAGGCGCCCGAGTACCTGATCGACGAGACGCACCTGACCTTCGAGTTGTTCGAGGACCACAGCCTGGTCCATGCGCAACTGGTGATGCGCCGCAATCCCGAGCGCGGCCCGGGCCTGCCGCCGCTGGTGCTGGACGGCCAGCAACTCGAGCTGCTGTCGGTCACCGTGGCTGACCGCGAGCTGAGCGACGCTGATTATCAGCTGACGGAAAACCACCTGACCCTGCACCCGACCAGCACCACCTTCACGGTCGATACCAGCGTCAAGATCCACCCGGAAACCAACACCGCCCTGGAAGGTTTGTATAAATCCGGCACGATGTTCTGCACCCAGTGCGAGGCCGAAGGCTTCCGCAAGATCACCTATTACCTCGACCGCCCGGACGTGATGAGCACGTTCACCACCACGGTCATTGCCGAGCAGCATAGCTATCCGGTGTTGCTGTCCAACGGCAATCCGATTGCCTCCGGTCCCGGCGAAGACGGCCGGCACTGGGCGACCTGGGAAGACCCGTTCAAGAAGCCGGCGTACCTGTTCGCGCTGGTGGCCGGTGACTTGTGGTGCGTCGAAGACAGCTTCACCACCATGAGCGAACGCTCGGTGGCGCTGCGCATTTATGTCGAGCCGGAAAACATCGACAAGTGCCAGCACGCGATGAACAGCCTGAAAAAGTCGATGCGTTGGGACGAAGAGGTCTACGGTCGCGAGTACGATCTGGACATCTTCATGATCGTCGCGGTCAACGACTTCAACATGGGCGCCATGGAGAACAAGGGCCTCAACATCTTCAACTCCAGCGCCGTACTGGCCCGCGCCGAAACCGCCACCGATGCCGCGCACCAGCGTGTCGAGGCGATCGTCGCTCACGAGTACTTCCACAACTGGTCGGGCAACCGCGTGACCTGCCGCGACTGGTTCCAGTTGTCGCTCAAGGAAGGCTTCACCGTGTTCCGTGATTCGGGCTTCTCCGCCGACATGAACTCGGCCACCGTGAAACGCATCCAGGACGTGGCTTATCTGCGTACTCACCAGTTCGCTGAAGACGCAGGCCCCATGGCTCACGCCGTGCGCCCGGACAGCTTCATCGAGATTTCCAATTTCTATACCCTGACCGTGTACGAAAAGGGTTCGGAAGTGGTCGGCATGATCCACACCTTGCTCGGTGCCGAAGGCTTCCGCAAAGGCAGCGACCTGTATTTCGAACGCCATGACGGCCAGGCCGTGACCTGCGACGACTTCATCAAAGCCATGGAAGATGCCAACGGTGTCGACCTGACCCAGTTCAAACGCTGGTACAGCCAGGCCGGTACCCCGCGTCTGGCGGTGAGCGAGTCCTACGACGCCGCCGCGAAAACCTACAGCCTGACTTTCCGCCAAAGCTGCCCAGCGACCCCGGACAAGGTGGAAAAACTGCCGTTCGTGATTCCTGTGGAATTGGGCCTGCTTGACTCGAAAGGGGCGGCCATTGCGTTGCGTCTTTCCGGTGAAGCCCAGACGCAGGGTACTTCGCGGGTGATCTCGGTGACCGAAGCGGAGCAGACCTTCACCTTCGTCGACATCGCTGAACAGCCGCTGCCTTCATTACTGCGCGGCTTCTCGGCGCCAGTCAAACTGAGCTTCCCGTACAATCGCGATCAACTGATGTTCCTGATGCAGCACGACAGCGACGGTTTCAACCGCTGGGATGCCGGTCAGCAATTGTCGGTTCAGGTGCTGCAAGAGCTGATCACTCAGCAGCAAAAGGGCGAAGCACTGGTGCTGGATCAACGTCTGGTTTCTGCTCTGCGCACCGTGCTGTCCGACGAGACGCTGGATCAGGCGATGGTTGCGGAAATGCTCTCGCTGCCGGGTGAGGCGTATCTGACCGAAATCAGTGACGTGGCTGACGTCGACGCCATCCATATCGCTCGCGAGTTTGCCCGCAAGCAATTGGCTGAAGGTTTGTTCGAGGCGCTTTGGTTGCGTTATCAGGCCAACCGCGATCTGTCGAAGAAAACCCCGTATGTGGCCGAGGCCGAGCATTTCGCCCGTCGTGCCTTGCAGAACATCGCGCTGTCGTACCTGATGCTCAGCGGCAAGCCGGAAGTGTTGGCGGCGACGCTGGAACAATTCGAGACCAGCGACAACATGACCGAACGCCTGACCGCGCTGGCGGTGTTGGTCAATTCGCCGTTTGAAGAGCAGAAGGCCTTGGCGCTGGCGAGTTTTGCCGAGCACTTCAAGGACAATCCGCTGGTCATGGATCAGTGGTTCAGTGTCCAGGCGGGCAGCACGTTGCCCGGTGGTCTGGAGCGCGTTCGTCAGTTGATGGAGCATCCGGCGTTCAACATCAAGAACCCGAACAAGGTGCGGGCATTGGTCGGCGCGTTTGCCGGACAGAACCTGATCAACTTCCATGCGGCGGACGGTTCCGGGTATCGCTTCCTGGCGGATCTGGTGATCGAGTTGAATGGCTTCAACCCGCAGATCGCTTCCCGCCAGTTGGCGCCGCTGACTCGCTGGCGCAAATACGACGACGCCCGTCAGGCGTTGATGAAAGGCGAGCTGGAGCGGATTCGTGCTTCGGGTCAGCTGTCCAGCGATGTGTTTGAAGTGGTCAGCAAAAGCCTGGCTTGATCCCTGTTCCGCGGAGTACCTGATCATTCCCACGCTCTGCGTGGGAATGCATCTCGTGACGCTCCGCGCACAGCCTCTACAGCGGACGCAGAGCGTCCATGGCGGCCTTCCCACGCAGAGTGGGAACGATCTTCACGATCTTGCTTAACATCACCCCTCCGAATGCCTCCCCATTCATCCACACCCGCCATCCCCCCAGTTAACAAAACATAACGTGGCGTCGATTGTCAGACCTTTCCAAACCCCGATAGGATAAGCCAGCTTCCGAAGGGGCTCTAGATTGCGCATTTCAGGACTATGCTCCAGAACAGGCAATCCCGATGAGCACCCCTTACGGCGCCCTGAAAGGTTGAACGACCTAACAATAATAATGGGGGAAGGTCTATGAGTGAGCCTGTCATGGGTGTGGGTATCTGCCGCCCGCCGGCATTACGCAAGTTCGCGTTGCTGGCCACAGCGCTCTCGCTGTTGGGTTGTGCCGTGCTGTCGGCACCTGCGGTGGCCGCTGCGGCGCCAGCGTCCGACACTGTTTATGCCGTTGAATCTGCCAAAGCCAGCAAGAGCCTGATGCTCGACGTCGTGCACGTCGGCAAGCGCCTGGTGGCTGTGGGTGATCGCGGGCACATTCTGTATTCCGATGACCAGGGTGCAACCTGGACCCAGGCCAAAGTGCCGACCCGGCAATTGTTGACGTCGGTGTTTTTCGCCGATGACCAACACGGCTGGGCCGTCGGCCATGACGCTCAGATACTCGCCAGCGAGGACGGTGGCGCCACCTGGACCAAGCAATTCGAAGATTTGAAACGCGAATCGCCGCTGCTCGACGTCTGGTTCCAGGACGTCAACAGCGGCTTTGCCGTGGGCGCCTACGGTGCGTTGCTGGCCACCACCGACGGTGGCAAACACTGGGAAGATGCCAGTGATCGCCTCGACAACGAAGACCAATACCACCTCAACGGCATTGCGGCGGTCAAGGATGCCGGGCTGTTCATCGTCGGCGAGCAGGGCAGCATGTTCCGCTCCGCCGACTGGGGCCAGACCTGGGAGAAGCTTGAAGGTCCATACGAAGGTTCGCTGTTCGGCGTGATCGGCACCGCTCAGGCCAACTCACTGCTGGCCTACGGATTGCGGGGCAATCTGTTCCGCTCGACCGATTTCGGCACGACCTGGGAACCGGTCGAACTCAAGGCTGCCCGCGGTGCGCTGGAGTTCGGTCTGTCCGGCGCGACGCTGCTCGACGACGGCTCCATTGTCATCGTCGGCAACGGCGGCTCGGTGATCCGCAGCAACGATAACGGTGAAACCTTCAGCGTGTTCAACCGCCCGGATCGCATTTCCGTTTCGGCGGTGACCGCAGCAGGCAACGGCAATCTGATTCTGGCAGGACAGGGCGGCGTTCGCGTCACCACGCCAACCGGCGCAGAGAATGGCAAAACGGGTCGTCCAAATGAGCCGGGCAAATAATAAGAAGGCGGGTCTATGACATCCTTGAGCAGTCATCACCAAGACAAGGCGACGTTTCTGGAACGCCTGATTTTCAACAACCGCCCGGCAGTGATCGTCATCTGCCTGCTGGTCAGCATCTTCCTGTTCTGGCAGGCGACGCTGATCCGGCCGTCCACCAGTTTCGAAAAAATGATCCCCCTGGATCATCCCTTCATTCAAAAGATGATGGAACACCGTAACGATCTGGCGAACCTGGGCAACACGGTGCGCATTTCCGTGGAAGCCACCGACGGTGACATATTCTCCAAGGAATACATGGAGACCCTGCGTCAGATCAACGACGAAGTGTTCTACATTTCCGGCGTCGACCGTTCCGGCCTCAAGTCGCTGTGGAGCCCGAGCGTGCGCTGGACCGAGGTGACGGAGGAGGGCTTTGCCGGTGGCGAAGTGATCCCGCAGAGCTATAACGGCTCCCAGCAAAGCCTCGACCTGCTTCGCAACAACGTGCTCAAGTCCGGTCAGGTCGGGCGCCTGGTGGCCAACGACTTCAAGTCGAGCATCGTCGACATCCCGCTGCTGGAGTCCTACCCGGACCCGCAGGATCAGGGCAAGTTGCTGGCGCTGGACTACCGCAAGTTCTCCCACGAGCTGGAAGAAAAGATCCGCGACAAGTTTGAAGCGCAGAACCCTAATGTGCAGATCCACATCGTCGGTTTCGCCAAGAAGGTCGGCGACCTGATCGATGGCCTGGTCATGGTGGTGATGTTCTTCGGCGTCGCCTTCGTCATCACCCTGATCCTGCTGTACTGGTTCACCAACTGCATGCGCAGCACCGTGGCGGTGTTGAGTACGACGCTGGTGGCGGTGGTCTGGCAGTTGGGGTTGATGCACTTCTTCGGTTTCGGGCTTGATCCGTATTCGATGCTGGTGCCGTTCCTGATCTTCGCCATCGGTATTTCCCACGGCGTACAGAAGATCAACGGGATCGCCTTGCAGTCCAGCGAAGCCGACAACGCCTTGACCGCCGCACGACGCACGTTCCGCCAGTTGTTCCTGCCAGGGATGATCGCGATCCTTGCGGACGCGGTGGGCTTCATCACGCTGTTGATCATCGACATCGGTGTGATTCGTGAACTGGCCATCGGTGCCTCCATCGGTGTCGCGGTGATCGTGTTCACCAACCTGATCCTGCTGCCGGTCGCCATCTCCTACGTCGGCATCAGCAAGCGCGCTGTCGAACGCAGCAAGAAAGACGCGCACCGCGAACACCCGTTCTGGCGCCTGCTGTCGAGCTTTGCCAGCCCGAAAGTCGCACCGGTGTCGATCGTCCTGGCCTTGCTGGCCTTCGGCGGTGGCCTCTGGTACAGCCAGAACCTGAAAATCGGCGACCTCGACCAGGGTGCCCCGGAACTGCGGCCGGACTCGCGTTACAACAAGGACAACAACTTCATCATCAGCAACTACTCGACCAGCTCCGACGTATTGGTGGTGATGGTCAAGACCAAGTCCGAAGGTTGCTCGCGCTACGAAGCCATGGCGCCGATCGACGAACTGATGTGGAAGATGCAGAACACCGAGGGCGTGCAGTCGGCGATCTCCTTGGTGACCGTGTCCAAGCAGATGATCAAGGGCATGAACGAGGGCAACCTGAAATGGGAAACCCTGTCGCGTAACCCGGACGTACTGAACAACTCCATTGCCCGTGCCGATGGCTTGTACAACAACAGTTGCTCCCTGGCGCCGGTGCTGGTGTTCCTCAACGACCACAAGGCCGCCACCCTGGATCGCGCCGTGCATGCGGTGCAGGACTTCGCCAAGGAAAACAACAAGGACGGCCTGGAGTTCATCCTCGCGGCGGGTAACGCCGGTATCGAGGCGGCGACCAACGAGGTGATCAAGGAATCCGAGCTGACCATCCTGATCCTCGTTTACATCTGCGTCGCGACCATGTGCATGATCACCTTCCGTTCCTGGGCGGCGACCTTGTGCATCGTGCTGCCGCTTGTGCTGACCTCGGTACTCGGCAACGCCCTGATGGCCTTCATGGGCATCGGCGTGAAAGTCGCGACCCTGCCGGTCGTTGCGCTGGGGGTGGGGATTGGCGTGGACTACGGCATCTACATCTATAGCCGTCTGGAAAGCTTCCTGCGTGCGGGCCTGCCGTTGCAAGAAGCCTACTACCAGACGCTCAAGTCCACTGGTAAAGCCGTGCTGTTCACCGGCCTGTGCCTGGCGATCGGTGTGTGCACCTGGATCTTCTCGGCCATCAAGTTCCAGGCCGACATGGGCCTGATGCTGACCTTCATGCTGCTCTGGAACATGTTCGGCGCGCTTTGGCTGCTGCCGGCGCTGGCTCGCTTCCTGATCAAGCCGGAGAAACTGGCGGGGCAGAAGGGCAATTCGTTGTTCGCTCACTGATCCCTGGCTGAAATAGAAAAGCCGCAACCTGGGTTGCGGCTTTTTTTCATCTGAGGATTAACACAACCCTTTGCAGGAGCCGGCTTGCTGGCTCCTAAAAAGGATCGCGTTGGTTATGAGGGATCTGTGCCGAGCACGACGTTCAGCGCACTGCGCGCATCGTCGAGCTGAACGAGGGTCGCATGCCGCGCACCCAGCGCATCGCGGTTCTCGATCGCCGTCAGGATCGCCTTGTGTCGGGGCAGCGCCAGTTCATGCAGGTTCGGCCGCTGGTTGGAATGTTTCAGCGCTTCAGCAATCGCCACCGACAGCATGTTGCACAGGTTGGCCAGCAGATCGTTGTGGGTCGCATCGGCGATGCGGCTGTGAAAATCCAGGTCCGGCTGCAACAGCGCTTCCGGCGTCGGTGCGGCTTCCATGCGCTGGTAGGCTTCACCGATGGAGGCGATGTCTGCGTCGGTCGCGAACTGCGCGGCGAGGGCGGCGGCAGCGGGTTCGATGATGCTGCGCACGCTGGTCAGCAACTCGAAAAATTCATTCTGTGGGCTGCTTTGCATCAGCCAGTGCAGCACATCCGGATCGAGCATGTGCCATTCCTTGCGCTGCTTGACCACGGTGCCGACCCGCGGACGGGAATACACCAGGCCTTTGGCAACCAGCACGCGGGTGGCTTCGCGCAGCACCGGGCGGCTGACCGCGTACTCCTCGCACAGCAGGGCTTCGGCGGGCAGTTTGTCGCACGGTTTGAAGCGCCCGGAAACGATCTGCATGCCCAATTCCTGGACGATGCGCGAGTGCATGCTTTTGCGGTCGGAGGGTTTGCGGTAATCCATGGGGAACGGCGCGATCCTGTGCGATGGAGATGCCGCGCATGATAGCAGGCGCGGACCCGGTCCTGAATCAGATGAAGAGCCAATGTGGAAGTGAGCCTGCACGCGATAGCGGTCGTTCAGTCAACATCAATGTTGAATGTTCGACCGCTATCGCGAGCAGGCTCGCTCCTACAGGGGGATTGATGTGATCAGTGAGAGTGGCGCGGGACTTCGGAACCGCGGCAGCCAACCAGGAAGTCGAAATCGCAGCCCTGATCCGCTTGCAGCACATGGTCGATGTACAGCTGACGATAACCGCCCACGATCAGGTTTTGCGGCGGTTGCAGATCTGCCATGCGCGCCGCCAGTTCAGCATCCGGGATGTCCAGGTGCAAACGCCCGTTGGCGCAATCCAGTTCGATCCAGTCGCCTTCCTTCACTGTTGCCAGAGGCCCGCCGGCCGCTGCTTCCGGGGCCACGTGCAAAACCACGGTGCCATACGCCGTGCCGCTCATGCGTGCGTCGGAAATGCGCACCATGTCCGTCACGCCCTGGGCCAGCAGCTTGGCCGGCAAACCCATGTTGCCGACTTCGGCCATGCCCGGATAACCCTTCGGCCCGCAGTTCTTCATCACCAGAATCGAGTTGGCATCGACGTCCAGGTCCGGATCGTTGATCCGCGCCTTGTACATGTCGAAGTTCTCGAACACCACCGCACGCCCGCGATGCTGCATCAATTCGGCACTGGCCGCGGATGGCTTGAGCACTGCACCGAGGGGCGCGAGGTTACCGCGCAATACGCAAATGCCACCGTCGGCGCGGATCGGGTTGTCGAGGGTGCGGATCACTTCGTCCTGGCCGTAGATCGGCGCGTCCTTGGTGTTCTCGCCCAGGGTTTTGCCATTGACGGTCAAGGCGTTCGGGTTGGGGATCAGGTTAGCTTCACCGAGGCGACGCAATACCGCTGGCAGGCCGCCGGCGTAGTAGAACTCTTCCATCAGGAAGCGCCCGGACGGTTGCAGGTCGACAATGGTCGGCATGCCGCGACCGATGCGGGTCCAGTCATCCAGGTCCAGCTCGACGCCGATACGACCGGCGATGGCTTTCAAGTGGATCACGGCGTTGGTCGAGCCACCGATGGCGGCGTTCACGCGGATGGCGTTTTCGAAGGCTTCCTTGGTCAGGATCTTCGACAGCCGCAGATCTTCACGGACCATCTCCACCGCACGCATGCCGGACATGTGCGCCAACACATAACGCCGCGCATCCACCGCGGGAATCGCCGCGTTGTGGGGCAGGGACGTGCCCAGTGCTTCGGCCATGCAGGCCATGGTCGACGCCGTGCCCATGGTGTTGCAGGTGCCGGCCGAACGGGACATGCCGCCCTCGGCCGCGAGGAAATCGTCAATCGTGATGGTGCCGGCTTTGACTTGTTCGCTGAGCTGCCAGACCACGGTGCCGGAGCCAATGTCCTGGCCTTTGTGTTTGCCATTGAGCATCGGCCCGCCGGTAACGACGATGGCCGGCACGTCGCAACTGGCCGCGCCCATCAGCAGCGCCGGGGTGGTTTTGTCGCAACCGGTCAGCAGGACCACGCCATCAATCGGGTTGCCACGAATCGCTTCTTCAACGTCCATGCTTGCCAGGTTGCGGGTGAGCATGGCGGTAGGGCGCAGGTTCGATTCGCCATTGGAGAACACCGGGAATTCCACCGGAAAACCACCGGCCTCGATCACCCCGCGTTTGACATGCTCCGCGATCTGGCGGAAATGCGCGTTGCACGGGGTCAGTTCCGACCAGGTGTTGCAGATGCCGATGATCGGCTTGCCGTGGAACTGGTGGTCGGCGATGCCCTGATTTTTCATCCAGCTGCGGTACATGAAGCCGTTCTTGTCAGCGGTGCCAAACCATTGGGCGGAGCGCAGGTTGGGTTTTTTATCGGACATGATCGATTCTCTTATTGTATGACTATATTGTTCGGGCTAAGGCGTAACATAAGCGCAATTTCGCCGGTTTGGAAGTGTTGTTGGTTAATTAGTAATACTATATAGTCGCTTTCAACGGAGGGATTGCCCTGGCGGTTTTCAGCGAGAGGCGTCCCCCGAGGTTCTATAACAACAACAATCGGAGACCGATCTCATGAGCCAGGAACTGCGGCTTATTCGTCGCATTACGCTGAAACTGATTCCCTTCCTGATCCTGCTGTACCTGATCGCCTATGTGGATCGCTCCGCCGTAGGTTTCGCCAAGCTGCACATGGGCGCCGACATTGGCCTGGGTGACGCAGCCTATGGCCTCGGTGCAGGGTTGTTCTTCATTGGCTACTTCCTGCTGGAAATCCCCAGCAACCTGATGCTCGACCGCTTCGGTGCCCGACGCTGGTTCGCACGGATCATGGTCACCTGGGGCGCCATCACCATCGGCATGGCGTTCGTCCAAGGGCCGCACAGCTTCTATGTCATGCGCTTTCTGCTCGGCGCGGCCGAAGCCGGGTTCTTCCCGGGCGTTCTCTACTACATCACCCAATGGTTCCCGGTTCGCCATCGCGGCAAGATCCTTGGCCTGTTCATTCTTTCCCAGCCCATCGCGATGATGATCACCGGCCCGGTGTCCGGCGGTTTGCTTGGCATGGACGGCGTCCTTGGTCTGCACGGGTGGCAGTGGCTGTTCATCGTCATCGGCACCCCGGCGATCCTGCTGACCTGGCCGGTACTGCGTTACCTGCCGGACGGACCCCAGCAAGTGAAATGGATGGACCAGGCCGAGAAAGACTGGCTGACCGGCGAACTGAAAAAGGACCTGGAGGCCTACGGCCAGACCCGTCATGGCAATCCGCTGCATGCCCTGAAAGACAAACGCGTGTTGCTGCTGGCGCTGTTTTATCTGCCGGTGACCCTGAGCATTTATGGCCTGGGCCTGTGGCTGCCGACGTTGATCAAACAGTTTGGTGGTACGGACCTGGTGACCGGTTTCGTGTCATCGGTGCCCTACATCTTCGGGATCATCGGACTGCTGATCATTCCGCGCAGTTCCGACCGCCTGAATGATCGTTACGGTCACCTCGCCGTGCTTTACGTGCTGGGCGCCATCGGGCTGTTCCTCAGCGCCTGGCTGACGGTGCCTGTGCTGCAACTTGCGGCGTTGTGCCTGGTGGCGTTTGCGCTGTTTTCCTGCACCGCAGTGTTCTGGACCTTGCCCGGTCGTTTCTTCGCTGGCGCCAGTGCGGCGGCCGGGATCGCGTTGATCAACTCGGTGGGCAACCTGGGCGGCTACATTGGCCCGTTCGTGATCGGTGCACTGAAGGAGTACACCGGCAACCTGGCGTCGGGGCTGTACTTCCTGTCGGGGGTGATGGTGTTCGGGCTGGTGTTGACCGGCGTGGTCTATCGGTTACTGGAGCGCAAGCATGTGCTGGCGGCCGACCAGTTCGCGGCCAGTGCTCGCGGCGCGACTCGCACCTGAGAGATCACACAAATGCCCTGTGGGAGCGAGCCTGCTCGCGAAGGCGGAGTGTCAGTCGGTAATGATTTTGGATTTGACGGCCTCATCGCGAGCAGGCTCGCCCCCACAGGGTGCAATGCCGCCTTCAAGATTGTTTACAGGAGAAAATCCATGCGTTTAGTGCAGTTCGAACTGAGTAACGGCGAGCGCCGGGTAGGCGTGGTCGAGGAGGGGCTGGTGCGCGAAGTGCAGGACGCGCGCACGGTCCGTGACCTGGCCCTGGCGGCTATCGAGGCGGGCGTCAATCTGCAGCAGCAGGTGAAAACCCTGGGCCTGGGCATCGGTCATGACTACGCGGAGCTGCTGGCGCAACTGCGGATCCTCCCTCCGCTGGATCACCCGGACCCGGCGCACATGCTGGTCAGCGGTACCGGCCTGACCCATCTGGGCAGCGCTTCGGCCCGCGACAAGATGCACCAGCAGGCCGGCGACGAAGCGGCAATGACCGACACCATGCGCATTTTCAAATGGGGCGTGGAGGGCGGTAAACCGGCGGCCGGGCAGGCCGGTGTGCAACCGGAGTGGTTCTACAAGGGGGACGGCAGCATCGTCGTGCGTCCGGGCCAGCCGTTCCCGCTGCCACCCTTTGCCGAAGAGGCGGGTGAAGAGCCTGAACTCAGCGGCCTCTACGTTATCGGCCACGACGGTAAACCGTATCGCCTCGGTTTCGCGGTGGGCAACGAGTTCTCCGACCATGTGATGGAGCGCAAGAATTACCTCTACCTGGCACATTCGAAATTGCGCAGTTGCAGCTATGGCCCGGAGCTGCGGGTCGGCGAATTGCCGGCACATCTGGCTGGCACCAGCCGCATCCTGCGTGACGGTGAAGTGCTGTGGCAGAACGAGTTCCTCAGCGGCGAGGCCAACATGTGCCACAGCTTCGAGAACCTTGAGTACCACCATTTCAAGTACAGCCAGTTCTTGCGTCCGGGGGACGTGCACATTCATTTTTTCGGCACCGCGACCCTGTCCTTTGCCGACGGCATTCGCACCCGGGAGGGTGATGTGTTCGAGATCAGTCAGGCCGAGTTCGGCGCGCCTTTGATCAACGGGATCGCCCCGGTTGAAGCCGCTTTCGAGCCCGGCACCGTCGGCACCCTTTAAGGAGATACGCATGCCTCAGATTCTTGGTCACAACTACATCGGCGGTCAGCGCAGCGCGACTGGCACCGTCAAAATGCAAAGTGTTGATGCCAGCACCGGCGAAGCCTTGCCTCATGATTTCTTCCAGGCAACGCCTGAGGAAGTCGATGCCGCCGCCAAGGCTGCTGCCGCCGCTTACCCGGCCTATCGCAGTCTGAGCGCGGAACGTCGCGCGCAATTTCTCGATGCGATTGCCGATGAACTCGACACCTTGGGCGATGACTTTGTCGCGGTGGTCTGCCGCGAAACGGCATTGCCGGCCGGACGTATTCAAGGTGAGCGCGGGCGCACCAGCGGGCAGATGCGTCTGTTCGCCAAAGTACTGCGTCGCGGCGATTTCTACGGCGCGCGAATTGATCTGGCACTGCCGGATCGCCAACCGCTGCCACGACCGGACCTGCGCCAATACCGCATCGGTCTTGGGCCTGTTGCGGTGTTCGGTGCGAGCAACTTTCCGTTGGCCTTCTCCACGGCGGGCGGCGACACCGCGTCGGCACTGGCAGCCGGTTGCCCGGTGGTGTTCAAGGCTCACGGCGGCCACATGGCCACCGCCGAACTGGTCGCCGATGCGCTGATTCGCGCGGCGGAAAAAACCGGCATGCCGGCCGGCGTGTTCAACATGATCTACGGCGGCGGGGTCGGCGAAGCGCTGGTCAAGCACCCGGCGATTCAGGCGGTCGGTTTTACCGGTTCGCTGAAGGGTGGCCGCGCCTTGTGCGACATGGCTGCCGCACGTTCACAACCGATCCCTGTGTTCGCCGAGATGTCGAGTATCAACCCGGTGATCGTGTTGCCGAAGGCATTGGCTGCTCGGGCCGACACCGTCGCCCGTGACCTGACCGCTTCGGTCGTGCAGGGATGCGGTCAGTTCTGCACCAATCCCGGTCTGGTCATCGGTATTCGCTCGCCGCAATTCACCGCGTTTGTGCAGCAGGTCGCGGGCCTCATCGGCGATCAGGCGGCGCAAACAATGCTCAATGCCGGGACGTTGAGCAGCTATGGCAACGGCCTGCAAAAACTCCTTGCTCACCCGGGCATTGAGCATCTGGCTGGCAATCCGCAGCAAGGCAATCAGGCGCAACCGCAGTTGTTCAAGGCTGACGTCAGCCTGCTGATCAATGGCGATGCAGTGCTGCAGGAAGAAGTGTTCGGCCCGACCACTGTGTTCGTCGAAGTGGCGGATCAGGCGCAACTCAGTGCCGCGTTGAACGGCCTGCACGGGCAGCTGACGGCGACGATCATTGGTGAGCCGGCGGACTTCGAACAGTTCGGCGAGCTGACGGCGTTGCTGGAGCAAAAGGTCGGACGGATCCTGCTCAATGGCTATCCGACGGGCGTTGAAGTCTGCGATTCGATGGTCCACGGCGGGCCGTACCCGGCAACTTCCGATGCACGCGGCACGTCGGTCGGCACGTTGGCGATTGATCGATTCCTGCGGCCGGTGTGTTTCCAGAACTATCCCGACAGCCTGTTGCCGGAACCGCTGAAGAACGCCAACCCCCTGCGCATCCAGCGCCTGGTGGACGGCAAACCTTCCCGCGACGCCCTTTAACAGCTCACCGTAATCCCCGTGGGAGCGAGCCTGCTCGCGAAAGTGGTGCATCAGTCAACAACAATATCGACTGACACTCCGCATTCGCGAGCAGGCTCGCTCCCACAGTATTTTGTGTCGCCAGCATGTTGGATGAGCGACACAGACCCACCCTCACATTGAGCTATCATTGCGTCTTTCCCATTCAAAGATTGACTGCCATGACTGCCGCATCCGACACCTTGATCAACGCCCTCGAACACTGTGACATGCTGGAAATCGACGGGCTGCACGCCTTCGATTTTTCCCTCGATGAAGACGAAAACCTGCACATCGAATGCATGGACGGCCGAGCACTCAAACGTTGGAAGTTCAGCATTGCGCAGATCACAGCGGCGACTTTCGATCCTGATTTGAAGAGCTGGATCATTACCGGCGATTCCGGTGAGCATCGACTAGTGCCTATGGACGCGTTCGGCGGTGGTGACGACGAGGAAGAAGGGAATGAGGATGCATAAGCTCTGGCCGCTGTTGATGGCCGGCAGCATCGGCGCGATGGGCATTGAAGCCGTGTCGGCCGACGACTATCAGTTGCTGGTCGGTTCCTACACGGCGGGGCAGAGCCAGGGGATTCATCGCCTGAACTTCGACAGCGCCACCGGGCAGATCAACCCCAAGCCGCTGCAAGTGGTCACCAGTGAAAACCCGTCCTGGCTGACCGTTTCCAAGGATCAGCAGCGTTTGTTCGTGGTCAATGAAAACGGCCCCGGCCAGAAAGACCCGGTCGGGCGCGTCAGCAGTTATTCAATCGATCCCAAGACCCATGCACTGAGCCTGATCAATCAGGTGCAGAGCCTGGGCAACGAGCCGACCCATTCGAGCCTCAGCGGTGAGGCCAGTCATTTGTTCGTCAGCAACTATTCAGTGGTTGAAGACCCGGGCGGCACGTTGGCGGTGTTGCCCGTGGGCGCCGACGGCAAGCTCCAGCCCGTGGTGCAGATGAGCAGTCACCCGTCGAGCCGGGTCAATCCCGAGCGGCAGATGTCGGCGCATGTGCATTCGACGGTTTCCTCGCCGGACGGCCAGTACGTGTTCTCCAATGACTTGGGCGCCGACAAGATCTTTGTCTACCGCTTCGATCCCAAAGCCAATCCGGAGCTACCGTTGACTGCCGCCACACCGGCGTCGGTCCAGTTGCCAGCCGGCAGCGGGCCGCGTCATTTGCTGTTCAGCGCCGATGGCAAACACGCCTGGCTGACCATGGAAATGAGCGCGCAGGTCGCGGTGTTCGATTACCAGAACGGCAAACTTGAGCAGACCCAGATGGTTGATCTGGCGGCGGGCCAGCCTGTTTCCGACAAGGCCGCCGCTGCGTTGCACGCCTCGGCCGATGGCAAGTTCCTTTACGTCAGCAACCGTGGCACCGCCAATCAGGTGCTGGTGTTTGCCATCGATCCTGCGACCGGCCATCTTCAGGAGCTACAACGTCGTTCGGTGGACGGTGATCACCCGCGCGAGTTCAGCCTCGACCCGAGTGGCCAGTTCTTGCTGATTGCCAACCAGAAGAGCAACCAGATTGTTGTGGTCGAACGCGATGCCAAGAGCGGTTTGTTGGGTAAAACCGTACAGAAACTGCCGATGGATGCCCCGAGCGACCTCAAGTTTCTGGTGCGTCAATAGGCCGCAGGCCCCGGTTGATGGGGCCTGCATCCTTGTATTAATGAGGCTGATATCTGCTAATGCTACAAAAGATTTCAAGGCGCCAACCCTCGAAGGTTAAGTTTGCTCCACGGCCCCATCGGGCAAACAAGCCAACTGAATCCGAGGAATACCGCCATGAACTTCAATCTCTTCTCCATCATCGCCGCTTCTGCCATCTCCGCCACCGTTGCTCTGCCAGCCAGCGCCAACGTTGAGATCAGCGACAAAAAATCCCACGCCCAGAGCTACACCCAGAAATACCTGCAACAGAGCGCCAACTTCTACGCGGCACTGGATCACAAGACCCAAGCCTGAAATTCAAGCCCTGCACCCTTTATGCAGGAGCGAAGTCACTTGCGCCGATCGATCGAAATACGTCGAACGTCGATGAGTGATGTCGCTCCTGCATAACGCGTTTACGACAGCATCACATTGCCATCAATGTATCGCTTGATATCACATGGCCATGCATTTAGATTTGACGTTGATTTTTTGACTCAACATCTAATAACAAGGATCGACAGCATGGCGATGCGTCTGGCAGTGGTTCTTCTGTTCCTCTATTCAACCCCCATTCTTTCGGCTGCTCAGCCCGTTTCCCAGGAGCCGGACGCGGCCCGCGAACGCTTGATGAGTTTTATTCAAGACTGAGATAGACGGGCTTAATGATCAATGAAGCTGATGGTGACTATGGAAAACCCTGAGTGGTTGTCACCGCTTTTTTGATCGATTCTGTGGGCACTTAAACATGCCCACGGAGAACACCATGGCCAGCTCAATCCTCACTTCTGCCAAATACGGCGCCTACCTGGCCATAGGTCTTTACGTGGCCCTGGTGCTGATCGTCAGCGTTTCGTCCAATTTGCAGCACACCTTTGAAGCGCCGGTTCAGGTCGCTTATCCCGCCATCCAGTTCGAACACCGTGCTCAAAGCGTCGTGGTCGATCAAGCCGCATCGGCGAGAGTGGCAGGGGCATGAAAGGCAGCAAACTCTGGGTCATTGCCTTCCTGGCATTCATGACCAATGGCGCTTCCCTGTTGGGGATAGGGCAGGGCTCGGCGGGTTCAGTTGCGCGGTCCATCGAAGCCAATCACAACCTGGCGCGTAATATTGAAACGGCGAAAGCGCTTGGGTTGTTGGCGGGTAATCCACCAGTGAAACGCCAGGAGGATTTCTTCGGGCCCTTCCAGGTGGATTGCTCGGTGTTGCAGATGTGCGATGTGTTTGCCTGAGCGCGAGCGGCCACAGAAGGGGCGATTACTTGTGCATGACTGCGGTGAACAGGTCTGACGCCAGAAACCGCTGCAACCACCCCTGCAACCGCACATAAGGCGTCTGCCCGAACCACTCGCGATCGACATGGGCGAATTGCCGTATGAACGGCATCAACGCCACATCCGCCAGGCTCGGATGCGCCGCCAGCAGGTAATCGCGTCCCTCCAGCAACACCTCCAGCTTGCGCAAGAACACCTCACCTTCAGCACGATAGGTGTCCATCGGCTGCTCGGGGTAACGCTCGGCGTACTTGTAGCGATTCAAATGCACCTTGAACACCTGATCGTTCTCTTCAATCAGCGCGGCGATGTGCGCCTGTCCGGCAGGATCACCCTTGAGCAACCAATCCTGCGGATCGTTCTGCGCCAAGGACCAGTGCATGATCGCCAGGCTTTCATCGATGACTTGACCGTCGATACTCAGCACGGGGACCGTGCCCTTGGCCGACAGCGCAAGCATTTCGGCAGGTTTGGCTTTCAGGCTGACCTCGACAATCTGCACCGCAACGCCCGAATAGCGCAGGGCCATGCGCGCCCGCATGGCGTAAGGGCAGCGGCGGAACGAGTACAGCGTATTCATTTGACCTCCAGGGTACTCAAGCCATTGCCCTGGCGTTGGACCTGAATCTGCACCGGAATCCGCTCATGCATTTCCTGCACATGGGAAATCACCGCCACCTTGCGGCCCTGGGCTTGCAAGCCGTCGAGTGCGTCCATGGCCAGTTGCAGGGATTCCGGATCGAGGCTGCCGAAGCCTTCGTCGATGAACAGCGATTCGATTTTCAGTGTGCTCGAAGCCATCGACGCCAAACCGAGCGCCAGGGCCAACGACACCAGGAACGTCTCGCCGCCCGACAACGAATGCACCGAACGCAGCTCATCGCCCATCTCGGTGTCCATCACCAGCAACCCGAGCATGCTGCCGCCGCGTTTCAGGCGATAGCGCCGCACCAGTTGTCGCAGCTGTACGTTGGCGTGATGCACCAGCAAGTCGAGGTTGTAGGCTTGGGCGATCTTGCGGAAGGTGTCGCCGGTCGCCGAGCCGATCAACGCATTCAGGCGAGCCCAGCGCTGGTACTCGCTGTAGGCGTCGGCGATCTGCTGCGCCAGGGCTTGGTTGGCGTTCTGCCGACGCTGATCCTCGGCCTGTTCGGCGCGCAGTTCGGCGCAACGGTGCTCGCTGGCGGCGAACAGGTTTTGCAGGTCTGTCAGTGCCGTGGCGAGTTGCTCGGCATCGAGATTGCCGTTGTGTTGCGCCTGATGATTGAGCAGACGCTGGTCCCGTTCCTGCAATCGCACGTTGGTCTGTTCGATGGCTTTTTCGCTTTGCTGCAAGTGCTGCCGCAGTTCGCTGACGTGCTGGTCGTCGACGCTCAGCAGCGCTTCCAGTCCGCCATCGTCGAGCTCTGGATGCAAGGCGCGCCAGTCGGCGATCTTTGCGCTCAGTTCGCGGTCTTCGGTTTCCAGGGCCAACAGGCGCTCTTGTCTGGCTTTGAGTTCAGCGGCCAGTTCGACTAACCGCGTGCGCACGGTTTGCAGTTCCTGATGGGCTGTTGCCTGGGCAGTGCGCGCCTGTTCGACGGCTTGATCCAGTTGCTGCTGCCAGTGTTCGGCGCTGCTGTGTTCGCCCAGCAATTGCGTCAGCCGTTCCTGGCAAGCCTGTTGTTGCTCGGCGAGGACGGTGAATTGCTGCTGCGCCAATTCCAGTGCCTGGGCGCGGGCCAGTTGGCGGTCCTGTTCTTTTTCCAGTGTCTGCTGGCGTTGTTGCTGTTCGCCGAGCTCATCGCGTTGCTGTTCGAGTTGCTCCAGGCGCTGGGCGATCTGCCGGTCGAGTTGCATGAAGGTCGCGGCCGGTTCGTTGCGCAAGGCCTCCAGTGTCTCGGCCGGAAGCAGGGTGCTGAAGGCGTTCAGCTCTTCATCGAGGCGCTGGCGATCACTGCCCAGCTCACGCTGCTGGTTACTCAGGTGCTGCGTCGCTTGCTGGCTAGCTGCCTCGGCACTGCGCAGTTGCTGCTGAAGGCGAGCCGCGTCTTGCTGCAGGGTGAGCAGGGCGGTCTGCCGTTGTTCATCCTGGGTGATGCTCTGGTTTAACTGGCTGTTTTGCTGCGCCAGCCAACTGTCGCGCTTGTTCGCGTCCTGAGCCAGCAGTTGCGTCGACAACGGATGGGCTTCGAGGCTCGGGGTCAGGCCTTGTTGCTGGCTGGCGAGTTGCTCCTGTTGCTGCAGCAGTTCTTTTTGCTGAGCAATCAAACCGCCGACTTCACCGCGCAAATCGGTGAGTTTCTCTTTCAGCAGGTCGACGGCCTTCTGCGCATTGGCCTGCTCGCTTTCATCGTGGCGACCGAGGCTTTGCAGCAACGCTTCGGGTTGATGATAGGGATGGTCGGGGCTGCCGCAGACCGGGCAGGGCTGATCGTCCTGTAGCTGTGCGCGCAGTTCTTCGACGCTGGCGCTGCGAGCCAGACGCTGACGCTCCAGCAGTTCGCGAGTGACGGTCAGGGTCTGTTCGGCGATGACCAACTCGTTCTTGGTCTTCACGCCGTCCTGGGTCAGGCGATCACGTTCCTGCTGGGCGCTGAGCTGGCGTTGCGTCAGCTCGGCGCTGCGCTTGTCGATCTCCTGCTGGCTGGCCCACAGCCGTGTCAGTTCTTCAAACGCCCGCAGTTGTTTGCGGTTGTCCTGCAACAAGTTGCCCAGTAACTGGATTTGTTCGGCCACGGCTTCCGGCTCGGCACCGGCTTCTTTGTAGAGCACTTCCAGATGCTGCTTTTGAGCCGCCAGTTCTTCGCCGGCGCGGGCGGCGCTTTGCTCCAGAGCCGCCAGTTCAGCCTGGCCCTTGTTCAAGCGATTACCGATCAACATCAGCTGTTGCAGGCGATCACGGTAGGCGTTCCACGCCTCGCTCAACGGTGCTAAATGCGTGCTTTGCTCAAGCTCCCCGGCAATCCGCTCCAGACGTGCAGCCACCTGTTTTTGTTGCTCGAGCAGGCCCTGAATCGTGTGCTGTCCTTGAGTGCCGGCCAGTTCCGCCTGTTGCTTGTGCTCTGCACTCACACTGGCGTCTTTGACCAGCCGAGCGAGGGTGCTTTGCTCTTCAAAGGCCTGGCGCAGCAACGGAGCTTTTTTCGTGTGCTGGCTTTGGGCGTCGACCAGCGCGGTCTGCGCAGCGCTCAAGCTCTGTTCGAGTTGCGCCTGCCGCTCGTTCAACTCGGCCTGCTGTTGGGTGTGCTGCTGAATCTGCGCCGCCAGCGGGGTGAGCTGGGCGGTGAGTTCGGTCTTGCGGGCGAACTGGTGCCGTTGCGGGGCCAGTTGTTCCAGGCGCGTCAGCTTCAACCGGTCGCCAACCAGGCTTTCCCAGTGCTGCCGGGCGCTGGTCAGCTGTTCGGTGGCGCTCTGTTGTTCGTCCCGCAATTGCCGCAGGTCCTTGAGCCAGGTGTGCTGCAATTCAAGTTGTTTGAGCTGCGCTTGCTGGGTCTTGAGTTGCTGCTGCGCTTCTTTGAAGCGCGCATCGAGCTCGGCCCGGGCTTCGGGAGCCAGCGGCGTCACACCCGTGGCCTGATCCTGCAACAGCTTGTGCGCTTCACGCGCCTCTTTGGCTTTGTCGAAGGCGCGGCGACCGAGGCGGGTGTACAGCGCGGTATCGGTGAGCTTTTCCAGCAGTTCGCTGCGTTCGTTGTCGTTGGCCTTGAGGAAGGCACTGAACTCGCTCTGGGCCAGCAGCACGGCGCGGGTGAACTGTTCGAAGTTCAGGCCCAGCACGGCTTCGAGCTGGGTTTTGAACTCGACTTTCTGACTGGCCAGCAACTGATCCTGATCGATGTCGCGCAGGCTCTGACGACTGGCTTGCAGCTTGCCGCCGGCCTTTTCGCGAGCGCGATTGGCTTCCCAGCGCGCACGGTAACGACGGCCATCGATGCCGACGAAATCCACCTCGGCATACCCTTCGCCGGTGCCACGCCGCAGCAAGGTGCGCGGGTCGCCGGTGCTGATTTCGCCATCGGCGTCCGGTGCCTTGGCCGACACCTGAGCGTTGCTCAATCGCGGAACGGCGCCAAACAGCGCGAGACACAAGGCGTCGAGCAAGGTGCTTTTACCCGCGCCGGTCGGCCCGGTGATCGCGAACAGGCCGGCACTCGCCAGCGGTTCAGCGGTAAAGTCGATTTCAAAGGGCCCGGCCAGCGAGGCGAGGTTTTTCAGGCGGATCGCGAGGATCTTCATGGTTGTTCGCTCTCCATCTGCACGTCCTGCAACAGCTCGGCAAAGTCTTTCAGCGTTTGCTCATCGACCTCGCTGCCGTAGCTGTCCTGCCAGGCACGACTGAACAATTCCTGCGGCGTGAGCTGGTCCAGTTCGATCAACGTGGTGCCGTCTTCGACACCCTCGCGACTGCCGTTGCCGGCATATTCGGCGGCAATGCGCACCAGGCGCACGGCTTTGCCTTGAAGGGCGCTTTCAACCTGGTGACGCAAGTCGGGTTGTGGTTCGTCGAGACGCACCCGCACTTCCAGCCACGGCTGGCGCTGGATGTCGGCCAGCAAATCGATGTTCGGCAGGTCGGCCAGTTGCAAGAGAATCTCGGCCAGCGGTGCCGGGCCGATGCGTTGCAGGTTGACCGCACGGGGAATCAGTTTCGGTTCGACGCTGACCAGGGTTTCACCGTCGAGCGTGACGTCGAGAATCTGATGCTGATAGCCGATTTCCGAGAACGACAATGGAATCGGCGAGCCGCTGTAGCGGATGCGCTCTTCACCGTTGACCTTCTGCGGCTTGTGTAAATGCCCCAGCGCGACGTAGCTGATGCTCGGCCCGAACAGGCTGGCGGGCAGGGCTTCGGCATTGCCGATGATCAGGCTGCGCTCGGAGTCTTCCGAAACGGAACCACCGGCCATGTGCGCATGGCTGATGGCAATCAGCGCCTGGCCAGGCTTGCGCTTGGCATTGGCCGCCTCGATCAGCCATTCATGAACCTGACCGATGCCGCGCAAGTAGTTGTCACCCAACTGCGCGCCGGTCACTTCGGCCGGGCGCAAAAACGGCAGCGCCAGGCACCAGCCGGCGATTTCACCGCTGGCATCTGGCAACGGCAGTAACAGCCGTTCGGCGTCCAGTTGACCGTCGTCGAGCCACAGCACGCGGCCAAGCGCATGGGTGCGCAAACGGCGCATCAACGGCGCGGGCAGTTCGATCCGCGAGCCGGAGTCGTGGTTGCCGGCGATGATCACGATGGTCAGCAACGGTTGCTGCTCGTGGGCGCTGACGATGAATTCGTAGAGGCGTTCCTGGGCTTTGACTGGCGGGTTGACCGTGTCGAAGATATCGCCGGCAATCAACAGCACATCAGGCTGGTCCAGCTTCAGCTGGCGCAACAGCCATTCAAGAAAGCAGGCGTGCTCGAAATCGCGGTCCTGGCCGTGCAGGTTTTGCCCAAGGTGCCAGTCGGAGGTGTGAAACAGACGCAAGGCGTACTCCGTAGGAAATAAGGTGATGGCCGCGTGGAAAATGAGGGCGGCGAAAGGGGAGAGAGTTTAATGGCAAAAGACCGGGGGATGCTGAAAGCTTTAAACGATTGCCTATCGATTGTGTGGGATTTCAGTATGGTAGGCAGTCGCAGTGACGAGACGGATGCTGTAGCGCACCACCAGGGAGTTTTGAATAGTTAAGGAGACGTCATGACCCAACGATTACTTCAACTCGATCAAGTGTCGTACAACCTGCCCGATGGGCGCGTTCTGTTCGATCACTTGAATCACACCTTTAACTCCAGGACCACTGGCATTGTGGGTGCCAATGGCTGCGGAAAGTCGTTGCTTGGCCGCCTGCTGACGGGGCAACAATGTCCCACCAACGGCATCGTCCGTCGCGAAGGTCAGGTCTATGCCGTGGCGCAGTTATTGGAGCCCGAGCGCTATCCCACCGTTGCCGCGCTGGCCGGTGTCGACTTAATTCTGGCGGCGCTTGATCGCATCGCCCAAGGCAGCGTCGACGAGGATGACCATGCGTTAGCGGTCGATCAATGGGATTGCGCCACACGCCTTGAGGCGGAGCTGGAGAAGATCGGCCTGGGCCATTTGAATGCCGACTCGCACACCGACGTCCTTAGTGGGGGCGAGCGGCAGCGGGTCGCGCTGCTGGGGGCGTGGTTGTCTCGGGCCGACTGGCTCATTCTGGATGAGCCCAGCAACCACTTGGATATTGATCAGCAACACGAGCTTGCGCAGCAGATCGATCGCTGGCCCAGCGGCCTGGTGTTGATCAGTCATGACCGGGGCCTTCTGGAGCACGTGAACGAAATTGTCGAGCTTTCGCCATTGGGGTTGGCGGCCTATGGCGGCAACTACAGTCAATATGTGGCGGCGCGCGAGCAGGAACAGCAGTCGTTCCAGTCGGCATTGCAAGGCGAGCGGGCACAGGCCAAGCGCGAGCAACGTGAGATGGCCGTGCAGATGGAGCGTCAGCAACGGCGTAATGCGCGCGGCGACCGTCAGGCCCGCGACGGCAATCAGACCAAGTTGATCACCAACGCCCAGAAAGAACGCAGTGAAAACAGTCAGGGAAAATTGCGCCTCAATCAGCAAGTGGCCCGGGAGCAGCAACAACAACGTATTGCCGAAGCCCGGGCGCGGTGTGCGCCGGATATCCAGCGCATGATGCTGTCCCCGGAAAGCGTGGTGCCCAATGGCAAGCTGATTGTGCAGCTCAACGACGTCATTCTGCCGTTCGGTCACACGGCGCCGGTCAATCTGACGCTGACCGGGCCTATGCGCATGGCAATCCTCGGCGCCAACGGTAGCGGTAAGTCGACCTTGTTGCAGGTGATCGCCGGCCAGTTGCCGGTTCGCGAAGGCGAAGTCATACGCACCTGTCATGTCGGCTGGCTGGATCAACACGCCGGGTTGCAGCACCCCGAGCGCACGGCGGTGCAATGGCTCTACGAGAGCAATCCGGAGTTGCCCGAAGCCGAGGCGCGAACCAGGTTGGCGCAGATGGGCATTGATGCGGATCGAGCGACGCTCAAGACCAGTCAGTTGAGTGGTGGCGAACGCCTGAAAATAGCCCTGGCGGCGCAGTTGTATGCACTGCGGCCACCGCAGTTACTGTTGCTGGACGAGCCGGACAACCATCTGGACTTGCCCAGCAAAGTAGCGCTGGAACAGATGCTCAATCAGTTTCAGGGCGCGTTGATCGTCGTCTCTCACGACAGCGCTTTTTTACAGGCCATTCATCTGGACGCCGAGTTTCATCTCAACAGTTAGAGGTCGTTACTTCGGATACAGCGGCGGCAGGCCACTGTCACCCACCGGATCCTGAACCCGTTCGGCAATCGGGATCGCTTTGATCGCCCGCCACAGTTCTTCGCCTTGCCAGTGCTGGCCGGTTTCGCTGTAGAGCGCGCCGTTCAAGCCGTCCAGTGCGTCGGACAGTGGCACGAAGCGGGCGGCCATGTCGGCGAGGGTTTCCGGTTGTTGCCGGGCCCAGGCGTCGAGGGCCTGGCGGGTGGCGTGGGGATCGTTGGCCTGGCAGGCGCGCTTGAGTTCGTCGAGGACGGTGCGTGGGCTCGGGCCGGTCTGCGCGGCGCGCAGCACGGCGGGTTGCCAGCGGCCACGCCACCAGAGACCGAAACCGAGCAGGGTGGTGCAGGCCAGGATCAAGGTGCTGAGTTTCCAGCGCCAAAGGGTTTCGCTGTCGGCTGCGGACATGACCGACGGCGTGCCAGCCGGAGTATCGACCACCAGGCTCGGATTACTCGCCACTTGCAGGCTTCGGGCCGGCAGGCTGCTGTGTTCCAGGTGATCTTCGAAGGTGTTCCACCAGACCACTTCCACCGCAGGCAACTCGATGGCGCCACTGCGGCCCGGCACCAGCGCTTCGCGCTCTTCACGACTGCCGATCAGGCCGCGCTCGGTGCTTTGGTTGCTCAGCACCGGTTGGTCCGGGTAACGGCGCAGGCCGTTGACGTCGGTGGCGGGCAGCGGCGGCAGTTGGGAACTGGCCAAGCCTTCGGCCTTCAAGGTCATGCTACGAGTCAGCGAATCACCCGCCTGCGCATGGTCCGGCTCCGGGTTCCAGCTTTCGCTCAGGCTCAGGCTACGGGCCGGCAACCAGGGCAGGTCGGCAGGGTAGGTAATGGGTTTGGCCTTGACCGTCAGCAGAATCGGAGTGGAGCTGACACGCATCAGTTTCCCGGACTTCGGCGCCTGGGTGGCGTCCTGGGTGGGTTGGGTGTCGACGAGCGTTGCACTGAAAATCTGCGCCGGAATGGTCAATTCGCCGCTGTGTTGCGGGTAGATCGCATAGCGCATTTCAATCACGCCATGACGCAGGCCGTTGATGGCTTTCTCGTAAGTGCGCGACTCGCCCAGTTGTTCGATGCGCGCGTCGGGAATCTGCAACGGAGTCAGGCTGCTGTCGTCGTACAGCGACACCGAATGATAGATGCGTAAAGTCAGAATGGCCTGGGCCTGCACATAAACACTGGACTGGTCGAGGCTCGCGTCGATAAACACCGGGGCCAGTTTGTTCGCGGTGTCCTGGGTTTCGCTTTCGACCACTTGCACGGTAATCGGCTGGCTTTGCACCTCGCCCAGTTGCAGCGGGGGAATCGTCACGCTGCCGTTTTCCTTGGGCAGCAAGGTGATGATCCAGCGCGTGGTAGCGCGGTTATCGCCGTTCAGGGTGGTCAGTTGGTTGACCTGGCGGGTGCCACGCACTTCGAACAGCGGTTCCAGCGGTGCCAGGTCAGGCTTGCCGAATTGGGTGACGTCGTTGGATTCCAGGGTCAGTTCGACCGTCTCGCCGGAGTTCAGGCGACTGCGATCGACACTGGCGACCAGCGCCGCCGCCTGAGCCTGGACGGTGCTGAGCAGCAGGGCGAGCATGAAAAGGGTGAAGCGGGTCATCGCGTTTTTTCCTGATCCTGATGTTGTTGCTGTTCGTACCAGAATTTGCGCCTGAGCAATTCGCCCGGGTCATCGGGGATCTTGCGCAGCCATTGCTCCAGCGCCTGACGCTGTTCGCCGTCGATATTGTCGCTGGCCGGCCGCATCGGTGGTGTGGTGCTTTGCTCGTCCCCCAGCTCGCTGCCCGGGACTTCATTGGCGCCCGGTTTCGGCGGTGTTGTGGCCTGTTGCCCGGCGTCCGGCGTGGTCTGCCCGGCGTCGGACTTCGGTGGGTTGTTGTCCGCGGGCTGTGTGGCGGCACCCGGTGGCGTTTCTTGCTCGGTGTCCTTGGTCTCGTCATCGGCGGATTTCTGCGGCTCAACCGGTGGCGGTGCGTTTTTCTGTTTGAGCAGACTTTCTACCAGTGCCTTGTTGGTCTGCGCGGGGCGCAGATCCGGCTGGCGTTCCAGCGCCTGATCGTAAGCGTCCAGCGCCGCTTCCAGCTCACCGCTTTTGGCCAGGGCGTTGCCACGATTGTAGTGGGCGTGGGCATCGTTGCCCTCGGCGAACCGCTGGGCGGCGCCGCTGTAGTCGCCGGCCTCATACAGCGCGACGCCTTGCCACTGCGGATCCTCAAAATGCTGCGAAGCCTTCGCCGGATGGCCTTGCCTGAGCAGATGCAGGCCCCGTTGATCGGGGCGCAACCACAAGTCTTCAAAGTCGAAGGCATAGCTCGGTTGCGGCAACAGGAACAGTAAAGGCAGACAGAACAACCAGCCACGGCGACCGGCGCACGCCGCCAGTAGCAACAGCGGCAGCAGCAGCCAGTAACCCTGATCGGCCCAGGTGTCCAGGCGCAAGGTCTGGCCGTCGTTGCGCAGGGTGCGTGGACCGTCAAGCAGGCCGAGCCCGCGCAGGTCGGTATCGCCCAGTCGCGCTGGGCGATAGCGTCCGCCAAGCTCGTTGGCAAAAGCTTTCAGGCTTGGACTGTCCAGGTACGGCACAAGGATCGCGCCCTGGTCGTCCTTGAGAAAACTGCCGTCCTCCTGTGCGACCGGTGCGCCTTCGGCGGTGCCGATGCCGAGCATCAGGAACTGCGTCGATTTTCGATCCAGTGCCTGGCGAATGCCTTCACGTTCCAGGTCCGTCAGGGTGGAACCGATCAACAGGATCCGGCCTTCACCCAATCCCCCCTGACTCAGCAGTGCCAGGGCCTTGGTCACAGCGAGGTCCGCGCGATGGCCGGCTTCGGGCATCAGCGACGGCTTGAGCGCATCGAGCAGATTACGGCTGGTCGACAGGTCATCCGACAGAGGCACCAGGGTGTGGGCGCTGCCGGCGTAAACGACGATTGCAGTCTGGGCGTCGCTGCGCACTTGCAGCAGGTCCAACAGTTTGCGCCGAGCCTGTTCGAGTCGGTTCGGCGCAACGTCGGTGGCGAGCATTTCCGGGGTCAGCTCAAGCACGACCACCAGCGGGTCGGCGGGTTTCTGACTGATTTGTTCGACGCGCTGCCAACTCGGTCCTAACAAGGCCAGGACGGTCAGTATCCACGCCAGGCCGAGGACGACCCACGGCAGTTTGCTGTCGCGACCGTTGCCACCGCTCAGCAAAGCAGCGTGGAAGGCCGGTGGCAGGATCATCTGCCAGCGCCCGGCGCGTTTTTGTCGATGCCAGAGTTGCCAGAGCAGCCAGCCCAACAGCGGCAACAACAGCAACCACCAGGGGCGGAACCAGTACGGCCACAGCGCACTCATCGGCGCCTCCGCAGCCGCAGGCGTTTGAGCCGCTGGCGCCAGTCAGGCAATTGCGTTTGCAAAAACAGGTCCTTGGTAAAGAGCCGTTGCAGCGGGTTGTCCGGCCAACGCTCGCGCACCACCAACAACATGCTCAACAACAATGCCAGCGCCAAAGGCCAGTGATACAGCGCCTGCGCCGGGCGGGCCTGGGTCGGCTGTTGGGTCACGGGCTCAAGTGTGTCGAGGGTGTCCTTGATCGTTTGCAGCTCTTTGCCATCGTGGGCGCGGAAGTACTGACCGCCGGTGACTTGGGCGATGGCCATCAACGCCGGTTCATCCAGATCCAGGCTCGGATTGACCCCCAGGAACCCCAAGGTGCCGCTTTGCTCCGGGTCAGCGCCGATGCCGATCGGGTAGATTTTCACGCCTTCCTTGGCCGCCAGGCGCGCCGCCGTGAGCGGGTCGATTTCACCGCCATTGTTGGCGCCATCCGTGACCAGGATCAACACACGGCTCTGGGCCGGACGCATGCGCAGGCGCTTAATCGCCAGGCCGATGGCATCGCCTATCGCCGTGTTCTTGCCGGCGATGCCGATTCGCGCTTCGTCGAGCCACACGCGCACGGTGTGCCGGTCGAACGTCAAGGGCGCTTGAAGGTAAGCCTGGCTGCCGAACAGGATCAGGCCGACACGGTCACCGTCGCGACTTTCAAGGAAGTCACCGAGCAAGTGCTGAACCAGCGACAGTCGACTGACGTCTTCGTCCTGCCACTGCATGTCGGGGAAATCCATGGAACCGGACACGTCCACGGCCACCAGCAGATCGCGACCACTGGCGGCAATCGGCAGGGGATCGCCCAGCCATTGCGGGCGCGCCGCCGCTATCAGTAACAACAGCCACAACAGAATGAACGGTGCTTGCTGGCGCCAGGCCGGCAGGTTGGCGCGCGCACGGCGGCGGGCCAGGCCTTCGAGGTCATTGAGGAAGCTGACCTTGAGCGCCGGTTCGCCGCTGTCGGCCACCGGCAGCAGGACGCGCATCAACCAGGGCAGCGGCAGCAGGGCAAAGATCCACGGCCAGGCGAACTCAAACATGTTTGCGAATCCAGGTATCGACGGCTTGAGTGAGGCCGGCGATGGCCTTGTCGTCGAGTTTGCATTCGGGTTTGTAGGCGCCTTCGACCAGCACCATCCAGCGGGTCAGACCGGCGGCCGGGCAGCGGTTGTCGAGGAACGCCAGCCACTTGCGCCCGTTGAGGGTGTGGCTCTGGCTGTAGGGATAGTGATTGCGGCACAGGCGTTTGAGCAAACCATTGAGTTGTTGCAACCAGGCGCCGGCCGGTGCGCCGTCGTAGGGCTTTGGCATCCGCGCCAGTTCGGCGAGTGCGGCGATGCGCACCGGGTCCAGCGGTTGTTCGGCACGGACGATCGGGCGCTTGTTCGGAATGAATCGGCGCGCCTTCCACAGGCCGACACCGATCAGCGGCAGCAACAACAGCAACAGCCACCAGCCGGGCGCGGGGGGCCAGAACTCGATGGGCGGCGGGGTAATCAGCGGTTGCAGTTGATCGAGGCTGCTCATCGACCTTTCCCCGGTTTCTGTGGGTTGAGGTACTCGCGCAGTTGCTCGACCATCTCGCTCTGGGTGCTCAGCGGCATCAGCAATACCCGCAGTTTTTGCGCGAGCAATTCCCAGCGGGCGATGCGCGCTTCGGCCTGGGCGCGGTAGGTCTGGCGCAGGTCGAAATTCAGGGTGTCGAGTTCCAGTTGCGCGCCACGTTCAACGAAACGAAGCAGCCCGGCGGCGGGCAGGGCGTGGTCCAGCGGATCGGACAGCGGCAACAGCAACAGGTCGCAATGGCGCGACAACAGGCTCAGTTGCTGTTCCGAACCTTCGGTCAAGGCGCGTTCATCGCAGATCACAATCACCAGGCTGCCGGGGCGCAGCACCTCCCGTGCACGACGCAGGGCCATGTTGAGGGAATCGCGGTTCTGTTCGCTTTCGGTGTGCAGCGACTGATTGACCCGCACCAGACGGTTAAGCAGTTGCAGCAGGCTTTGTTTGCTGCGCCGGGGTTTGATTTCGTAGTGCTCGTTGTCGCCGAACACCAGCCCGCCGACCCGGTCGTTATGGCCAAGGGCCGCCCAGCCGATCAGGCTCGCTGCCTGAGCGGCCAGCACTGATTTGAACATCAGCCCCGAACCGAAAAACAGCCGACGGCTTTGCTCGACCATGATGAAAATCGGTCGCTCGCGTTCTTCGTGAAACAGCTTGGTGTGGGGCTCCTGGGTGCGGGCGGTAACGCGCCAGTCGATGGTGCGCACGTCGTCGCCGGCCTGATAAACCCGAACCTGATCGAAGTCCACGCCACGGCCGCGCAGTTTGGAGTGGTGCAGGCCGATCAGGGGGCTGCGCTGGCTCGGCGTGGAAAACAGCTGCACTTCGCGCACGCGATGGCGCATCTCGATCAGCTCGGCGAGGCTGACGCGGATGCCCGGCTCGGGCGGAAGGAGGGCGTTCATGGGGGTCAAGCGACGGCTACGACGTCGAGAATCCGCTGGACCACCCGGTCCTGATCGATGCCAGCGGCTTCGGCTTCAAAGGACAGAATGATGCGGTGGCGCAGTACGTCGAACAGCACGGCCTGGATGTCTTCCGGGCTGACGAAGTCGCGACCGGCCAGCCAGGCATGGGCCCGGGCACAGCGATCGAGGGCAATCGAACCGCGAGGACTGGCGCCATAGGCGATCCACTCGGCCATCTCCGGGTCGAACTTGGCCGGGGTGCGCGTGGCCATGACCAGTTGCACCAGGTATTCCTCCACGGCGTCGGCCATGTACAGGCCAAGGATTTCCTTGCGTGCGGCAAAAATCGCCTGCTGGCTGACCCGGCGCTCAGGCTTGGTTTCGCCGTTCAGGGCTTCGCCACGGGCCTGTTGCAGGATGCGGCGTTCGACGGCGGCATCGGGGAAGCCGATTTTCACGTGCATCAGGAAGCGGTCGAGCTGGGCTTCCGGCAGGGGATAGGTGCCCTCCTGCTCGATCGGGTTTTGCGTGGCCATCACCAGAAACAGCGGTGACAGCTCGTAAGTGCTGCGCCCGACACTGACCTGGCGCTCGGCCATGGCTTCCAGCAATGCCGATTGAACCTTGGCCGGGGCGCGGTTGATTTCGTCCGCCAGCACCAGGTTATGGAAGATCGGGCCTTGCTGGAACACGAAGCTGCCGGTTTCCGGGCGATAGATTTCCGTGCCGGTGATGTCGGCCGGCAGCAGGTCGGGGGTGAACTGGATGCGATGGAACTGGGCTTCGATGCCTTCGGCGAGTTCTTTGATGGCCTTGGTCTTGGCCAGCCCCGGGGCGCCCTCGACCAGCATGTGGCCGTCGGCGAGCAAGGCGATGAGCAAGCGCTCGATGAGTTTTTCCTGGCCGAGAATCTGCGTTGAAAGAAAGGTTCGCAGCGCTAGCAGCGCTTCACGATGTTCCATCGATGACTGTTCCTGGAAAGGGTGACCGAAGACGTTCGAATAACGCCAGGGCTGGGGGCGTTACTTTAATCCATCGCGGGGGGCGGCGACTAACGGCATTTTGTGCAAAGTGTGGGAAATGGTTGGGGAAATTGTTGGAGATTTGTAGCAGGGGAGTGATTGGGTGGCTGTGCCGGCCCCACCGCGAGCAGGCTCACTCCTGCATTGACGGTGTACGACGATCAACTGTAGGAGTGAGCCTGCTCGCGATGGGGCCGGTCAAGGCACCCTCAAATCTCTCTTATATAGGTGCCAGTGCCCTTAAGGATGTTCTGCAAGGTTTCTTCCACTTCAGCCAGATCGCTCGCATCGGTGCTGTGAGTGATCTCCAGCGAATCATCCCCATTCAACGCATCCGCATCCGCCGCGGCGATTTCAATCAGCAAGCGAGTTGCGCTCAAGGTCACCTTCACGCCATCCAGCGTCGAAGGCTCGCCATCAAGGGTGATGTCCAGCGCGTCCTCGTCGGGGTAACGAGTCATCAGGAACATGTCGCCCTGATCGCTGTGGCAGCAGAGCATGGCCATGTTGTCTTCTTCGTCATCGCACGGGTTGACGATCAAGAGTGCGGTGGTCATTTGCATGGGAAAATCCTGGCTCGGCGAGCGTGGTGAACGTAACAAAAGGCAATTCTGCCAGCCCTCGGGAATTTCTGCTTGTCTGAGTGTCAGATCATGTGTCGTGAACACTTGGAGTGTTACTGGTCATTTCTGGTACGGATGTGCCGCAAAACCGGGGATAAAGCGCCCGTTTTCCTGCACGACTGCTAGTGTTGTTCGAGGCGCATGTCGTGAGCTGCGTACCGATGACCGAATATGTCGCAGCGCCGCAAGCACAGGCCTTGCCGCACTCGTTAAGCTGCGCATCGAATGGATATCCGTAAAGACAGTGTGCAATTCATCGCACAGGCGTTTTTACCGATACCCCTTCATGGAAGGTGAATGTGACCTGAGTGTCTCGTCCAGCTTCACCCACCTGTCACCCTGTTTCCTCTGCCCGAGAATCAGGAACAGGGTGACGGATCGCCCCGAAAGGGGTTTTGCACGCGACGCTTCCATCAATAACAAGCCCAAGCGGAGTACCACAGATGGCGTTCTTCACCGCAGCCAGCAAAGCCGACTTCCAGCACCAACTGCAAGCGGCACTGGCCCAGCACATCAGTGAACAGGCACTGCCACAAGTGGCGCTGTTCGCTGAACAATTCTTCGGCATCATTTCCCTGGACGAGCTGACCCAGCGTCGGTTGTCCGACCTCGCCGGCTGCACCCTTTCTGCGTGGCGCCTGCTTGAGCGCTTCGATCACGCGCAACCGCAAGTGCGCGTCTACAACCCGGATTACGAACGCCACGGCTGGCAGTCGACCCACACCGCGGTCGAAGTGCTGCACCACGACCTGCCATTTTTGGTGGACTCGGTGCGTACCGAGCTGAACCGTCGCGGCTACAGCATTCACACCCTGCAAACCACTGTGCTGAGCGTGCGTCGCGGCAGCAAGGGCGAGCTGCTGGAAATCCTGCCGAAAGGCACCCAGGGCGAAGGCATTCTGCAAGAATCGCTGATGTACCTGGAAATCGACCGCTGCGCCAACGCGGCCGAGCTCAATGTCCTGACCAAAGAGCTGGAGCAGGTTCTCGGTGAAGTCCGCGTCGCGGTCACCGATTTCGAACCGATGAAAGACAAGGTCCAGGAAATTCTCTCCGGCCTGGACAACAGCCAGTACGCCGTCGATCCAGAAGAAAAAGCCGAAATCAAAAGCTTCCTGGAATGGCTGGTGGGCAACCACTTCACATTCCTGGGCTATGAAGAGTTCGTGGTTCGCGATGAAGTCGACGGTGGTCACATCGTCTACGACCAGGATTCCTTCCTGGGCCTGACCAAACTGCTGCGCACCGGCCTGACCTACGATGACCTGCGCATCGAAGACTACGCCGTGAACTACCTGCGTGAACCGACCCTGCTGTCGTTCGCCAAGGCTGCGCACCCAAGCCGTGTACACCGTCCGGCTTACCCGGATTACGTGTCGATCCGCGAAATTGACGCCGACGGCAAAGTCATCAAGGAATGCCGTTTCATGGGCCTGTACACCTCTTCGGTGTATGGCGAGAGCGTGCGGGTCATTCCGTACATCCGCCGCAAGGTCGAAGAAATCGAACGCCGTTCCGGCTTCCAGCCCAAGGCTCACCTGGGCAAGGAACTGGCGCAGGTGGTCGAAGTGCTGCCGCGTGACGATCTGTTCCAGACGCCGGTGGACGAGCTGTTCAGCACCGTGATGTCGATCGTGCAGATCCAGGAGCGCAACAAGATTCGCGTGTTCCTGCGCAAAGACCCGTATGGCCGTTTCTGCTACTGCCTGGCCTACGTGCCGCGCGACATCTACTCCACCGAAGTGCGCCAGAAGATCCAGCAAGTGCTGATGGATCGCCTGAAAGCCTCGGACTGCGAGTTCTGGACCTTCTTCTCCGAGTCCGTGCTGGGCACGCGTGCAACTGATTCTGCGCGTCGATCCGAAGAACCGTCTCGACATCGACCCGGTCCTGCTGGAAAAAGAAGTGGTCCAGGCCTGCCGCAGCTGGCAGGACGACTACGCCAGTCTGGTAGTCGAAAGCTTCGGCGAAGCCCACGGCACCAACGTGCTGGCTGACTTCCCGAAAGGCTTTCCAGCCGGTTACCGTGAGCGTTTCGCTGCCCATTCGGCCGTGGTCGACATGCAGCACCTGCTGAGCCTGACCGAAAAAAATCCGCTGGTGATGAGCTTCTATCAACCACTGGGCCAGGTGTCTGGTCAGCGCGAATTGCACTGCAAGCTGTATCACGCCGATACACCGCTGGCGCTGTCCGACGTGTTGCCGATCCTGGAAAACCTCGGTCTGCGCGTGTTGGGTGAATTCCCGTATCGCCTGCGCCACAACAGTGGCCGCGAGTTCTGGATTCACGACTTCGCGTTCACCGCCGCTGAAGGCCTGGAACTCGACATCCAGCAACTCAACGACACCTTGCAGGACGCCTTCGTCCACATCGTGCGTGGCGATGCCGAGAACGATGCGTTCAACCGCCTGGTGCTGACCGCCGGCCTGCCTTGGCGCGATGTGGCGCTGTTGCGTGCCTACGCCCGTTACATGAAGCAGATTCGACTGGGCTTCGACCTGGGTTACATCGCCAGCACCCTGAACAACCACACCGACATCGCTCGCGAGTTGACCCGGTTGTTCAAGACCCGTTTCTACCTGGCGCGCAAGCTGACCAGCGACGATCTGGAAGACAAGCAGCAACGCCTGGAACACGCGATCATTGCCGCGCTGGACGAAGTCCAGGTGCTCAACGAAGACCGTATCCTGCGTCGCTACCTGGACCTGATCAAGGCCACGCTGCGGACCAACTTCTACCAGACCGATGCGAACGGCAAGAACAAGTCCTACTTCAGCTTCAAGTTCAACCCGCACCAGATTCCAGAGCTGCCCAAGCCCGTACCGAAGTTCGAAATCTTCGTTTACTCGCCACGCGTCGAAGGCGTGCACCTGCGCTTCGGCAACGTCGCTCGCGGTGGTTTGCGCTGGTCTGACCGTGAAGAAGACTTCCGTACCGAAGTGCTGGGCCTGGTAAAAGCCCAGCAAGTGAAGAACTCGGTCATCGTGCCAGTGGGCGCCAAGGGCGGCTTCCTGCCGCGTCGTCTGCCACTGGGCGGCAGCCGAGACGAGATCGCGGCCGAGGGCATCGCCTGCTACCGCATCTTCATTTCGGGCCTGTTGGACATCACCGACAACCTGAAGGACGGTGCGCTGGTTCCGCCGGCCAACGTCGTGCGTCATGACGACGATGACCCGTACCTGGTGGTCGCTGCGGACAAGGGCACTGCCACCTTCTCCGACATCGCCAACGGTATCGCCATCGACTACGGCTTCTGGCTCGGCGATGCATTCGCATCGGGCGGTTCTGCCGGTTACGACCACAAGAAGATGGGCATCACCGCCAAAGGCGCGTGGGTGGGCGTTCAACGTCACTTCCGCGAGCGCGGCATCAATGTCCAGGAAGACAGCATCACCGTGGTGGGCGTCGGCGACATGGCCGGTGACGTGTTCGGTAACGGCTTGTTGATGTCCGACAAGCTGCAACTGGTCGCAGCCTTCAACCACTTGCACATCTTCATTGACCCGAACCCGGAGCCGGCCAACAGCTTCGCCGAGCGTCAGCGCCTGTTCGACCTGCCGCGCTCGGCCTGGTCGGATTACGACACCAGCATCATGTCCGAAGGCGGCGGGATCTTCTCCCGCAGCGCGAAAAGCATCGCGATTTCCCCGCAGATGAAAGAGCGCTTCGACATCCAGGCGGACAAACTGACCCCGACCGAACTGCTGAATGCCTTGCTCAAGGCACCGGTAGACCTGTTGTGGAACGGCGGTATCGGCACCTACGTCAAAGCCAGCACCGAAAGCCACGCCGATGTCGGCGACAAGGCCAACGATGCACTGCGCGTGAACGGCAACGAACTGCGCTGCAAAGTGGTGGGCGAGGGCGGTAACCTCGGTATGACCCAACTGGGTCGTGTCGAATTCGGCCTCAATGGCGGCGGTTCCAACACCGACTTCATCGACAACGCCGGTGGCGTGGACTGCTCCGACCACGAAGTGAACATCAAGATCCTGCTGAACGAAGTGGTTCAGGCCGGTGACATGACCGACAAGCAACGTAACCAGTTGCTGGCGAGCATGACCGACGAAGTCGGCAACCTGGTGCTGGGCAACAACTACAAGCAGACCCAGGCCCTGTCCCTGGCGGCGCGTCGTGCCTTGCCGCGGATCGCTGAATACAAGCGCCTGATGAACGATCTGGAAGGTCGCGGCAAGCTGGATCGCGCCATCGAGTTCCTGCCGGCCGAAGAAGCCATCAACGAGCGCGTCGCTGCAGGCCATGGCCTGACCCGTGCCGAGCTGTCGGTGCTGATCTCCTACAGCAAGATCGACCTCAAGGAAGCGCTGCTCAATTCCCAGGTACCGGACGACGACTACCTGACGCGCGACATGGAAACCGCTTTCCCACCAAGCCTGGTGAGCAAGTTCTCCCAAGCCATGCGCCGTCACCGTCTGAAGCGCGAAATCGTCAGCACCCAGATCGCCAACGATCTGGTCAACCACATGGGCATTACCTTCGTTCAACGACTTAAAGAGTCAACCGGCATGAGCCCGGCGAACGTGGCCGGTGCTTATGTGATCGTGCGTGATATCTTCCATCTCCCGCATTGGTTCCGTCAGATCGAATCCCTGGATTATCAGGTTTCCGCCGACGTGCAACTGGAGCTGATGGACGAGCTGATGCGCCTGGGCCGTCGCGCCACGCGCTGGTTCCTGCGTGCCCGTCGCAACGAGCAGAACGCTGCCCGTGACGTTGCGCACTTCGGTCCGCACCTCAAGGAGCTGGGGCTGAAGCTTGACGAACTGCTCAGTGGCGAGATCCGCGACACCTGGCAGGCCCGCTATCAGGCGTACGTCGAAGCCGGTGTGCCGGAGTTGCTCGCACGCATGGTGGCTGGCACTTCGCACTTGTACACCCTGCTGCCGATCATCGAGGCCTCCGACGTGACCGGCCAGAACCCTGCAGACGTGGCCAAGGCCTACTTCGCCGTGGGCAGCGCGCTGGACATCACCTGGTACCTGCAACAGATCAGCGCTCTGCCGGTTGAAAACAACTGGCAGGCCCTGGCCCGTGAAGCGTTCCGTGATGACGTCGACTGGCAGCAACGTGCGATCACCATCTCCGTCCTGCAACAGGGCGACGGCACTCAGGACGTGGAAACCCGCCTGGCGCTGTGGATGGAAGAGCACGAAGGCATGATCGAACGCTGGCGCGCCATGCTGGTGGAAATCCGTGCCGCCAGCGGTACCGATTACGCCATGTACGCGGTGGCCAACCGTGAGTTGCTGGACCTGGCGTTGAGCGGGCAAGCGGTAGTGCCTGCGCCTGTCACAGCAGCTGCGGAGCTGGAACCGGCTGCCTGATCGGCTGTTGAATGAAAAAAACCCGCATTGAGAGATGCGGGTTTTTTTTTGGGGTAGACGTGCTCATTTCATTGTGATTAAAGGCAAGATTATGCTGAGCGCTAGTACGACGCTTGAAGTTGTTTTGACTCAATGGCTGATAGTGTCTCTGTGGGTTGCATCACTAAATTGTTGAGCGATTGATCAAACTTTTGCAGTGCCCGAATTTGCACATTCTGTTGCTCGTTAATATCCGCCACAATCTCTTCACTGCGCTTGTAATCGGCCCATAACGGACTCAACGCTTTGGCATCATGCCCTTGAGCAGTGCCGATGTAATTGAAGTTTGAGTCGTAGAACTGCGCACTCACATGCGCTTCGATATCCGAACTGCGCGATGTGATCAATTGGCTGCGGGTGTCGACAATGGCGACCACGTCGGGCTTCGCCGCCCTGAGGCTTTGCATGTCCGGATACACCGTCACCGAGCCGAACTGGCGTTGTAACGATGCCTTGACCCAGTCCACGGCATGGTCCGGTCTGGAGGTGGCCACGTAGGCGTCGTGGATCGATTGCACCAGCAGGCTCTGGCCGAAGCCGGTGCCGGCGTTGGCCTGGTAGTGTTGCAGGTAGTCGCGGTTGGCCTGGGTGTTGCGGCTGTAGACGATACCCAACGAAACCTGGTGGCCGTTGGGGACGTGCGTGGCATTGCTGCGGCCAACCGGTCCAGTAAAAAGGCCTTCCAGTGAAGACCCGGCTTTGGGCGCAGTGGGAACAGAGCAGCCCGCCAGGATGAGGGTCATTGTTAATGTACTGACAAGCGCGAGTTTCATGGTGTTACTCCAGTGAAACAACATGAGTCGGAAGTTGTAATGTCGGAATATCCGGCGAGTTGTCCAGACTAAACCTGTCGCTGCACAATGAAATAGCCAGTCGCTGCACTTCTTGGCTGGGCGATAGTTTAATTGGGTTTAAGCGAGGCCCAGTAATTACGCCGGGAAATAAAAAGGCCCGAAATGTTAATTCGCGCCTTTTTATTTATGGCTATCCCTTCAGCTATCAGTTTTCCAAGGGGATCAACACTTTCTCGTCGGGGGACAACACCATGAATACCAACAGCTTGGCAGGCTTGGTTGCACTGGCGTTTTTCGAAACCAAGTGTTCCGAACCGGCGGGTTCGTACCAATACTGTCCGGCCTTGTAAGTGATTGCTTTCTCACCCTTCACTTGAGAAATAACCGCACCTGACAGCACGTAGGCCATGGCAGTGCCTTCATGCTTGTGGGCAATCGACGATTGGCCGGGTTTGTAGTCGACCTCGATCATCATGGCTTTTTTGCCGGGCACGTTTTTCAGCGCTTCATCCTGCAATACCGTGATCTTTTCTGAAGGGCCTTCGTGAGCAATGGCAGTCGCAGAAACGGTCAGGGCAAGGGCAGCCAGGGGAGCAGCAAGGATACGCAAAGCTTTCATGGTCATTCACCTGCGGTTGGTTTAGTTGTCAGAAACAACAGTAGTGCGCAGGTGGGGCCAATCAAACAGCCAATATTCGCGAAGGTGAGGGGACCAATCTGTAGCGGCCCTGTGGCGAGGGGACAAGCCCTCCGCCACAGGGCCGCTACAGGGCGTTCAGCGGATCGGGAAGCTGTTGAAGTCGACGGAGTTCGCCAATCGGTTGTCGATCAGGCCAATAAAGCCTTGTACTTCAGGGCAGTTGAAATGCGATTGCATGGCCGCTTCCGATTGCCAGCGGGCGCTGACGGTCCAGCGGTTGCTGTCCTCTGGGCAGCGGTCGACCATATAGGAATCACAGCCCGGTTGCTGACGCAGGGTGTCGACAATCTTTTGCAGTTGCTTACCCAGTTCTTCCGAGCGGCCGGCGGCGGCCTGCACCTGTACGGTATTGATCACTTCGTTGGACATTGCTCACACTCCTGAATCAGGCCGGACGAATCCTGCTCACTGAGGGATAACGCTTATGCAGGATAGGCCTGCACCTGTGGACCGCCAATAGCCAATCGCTGGATAAAGACGCAGACCAATCGATCAGGCCACCTGCTGCAAAATGTCGCGCAAACGGTCCAGGGCGATGTCGATGTCCAGGGTTTCGATGGCGCCAAAGCCCAGGAACAGCCCGGCCCGTGGCGCTTGCTGGTAGAAAAAGCTGTCGATAGCGTAGAGGCCGACTTCGACCTTTTTCGCCAGTTCGATCACCAACGGAATATCGATAGGCACTTTGCACATCACCACCATGTGAAACCCGGCCGTGGTGGGCACGGGTTCAAGCCAGGGCGAAAGGTCGCCCGCCATGCGCGACAGGATCCGCTCGCGACGTCCGGCATAGATCGTATGGCAGCGCCGGATATGCTTGAGCAGGCAACCTTCGGCGATGAACTTGGCCAGCGCCCACTGGGGCAGGGTGGAGGTGTGCAGGTCGGTCAGTTGCTTGGCGCGGATGACGGCTTCAAGAATCGCCGGCGGCAACACCGCATAACCGAGGCGCAGCTCCGGCAGCATGGTTTTCGAAAAGGTCCCGACGTAGGCGACGATGCCGCGCTCATCCATGCTTTGCAGTGAATCGGTCGGGCGGCCTTCGTAGCGAAACTCGCTGTCGTAATCGTCCTCGATGATGATTGCGCCCAACTCATAAGCCCGTTCCAGCAGCGCAACCCGGCGCGCCTGACTCATCGGCATGCCCAGCGGAAACTGGTGGGACGGCGTGACGTAAATCAGCCGGGTGCCCAAGGGGATCTTGTCCACTTCAATCCCTTCGGCATCCACCGGCACCCCGATCACCGTGGCCCCATGGGTGCCAAACAACAGGCGAGCCGGCGGATAGCCGGGGTCTTCCATGGCGACAATGCTGCCCGGACGGGTCAGCACCCGGGAGATCAGGTCCAGCGCCTGTTGCGCGCCGTTGCACACCACCACGTCTTCGTCCTGGCAATTGACCCCACGGGAAAACGCGATGTGCCGGGCGATCGCGTTGCGCAGTGCCGGCAGGCCTTCGGGCAGGCTGTAGAAGCCCTTGGAACCGGCAATCTGGCGCAACGCGTGAGAGGTGCAGCGCCGCCAATCGTCCTGCGGAAACTGGCCTTTGCTGGTCGCCCCACCGATGAAGTCGTAGCGTAACGAGCCCTCCAGGGTCGGGTGGCGCAGAAACACCGGCAGGTTGCGCCAGGACTCGATCACCTCGAAGCTCGCCAGCTGTGAATGGCTTTGCTTGGGGGCGGCTTTGGCCGTCCGGGCGTTGACGAACGTGCCTTTGCCGATCACCCCGGTGAGGAAGTTCTCATAGGTCAGTTGCGCGTAGGTGTCGGAAATGGTCTTGCGCGAAATGCCCAGCTGTTCGGCCAGCAAACGACTGGGTGGCAGTTGCGTCCCGGCTGCCAGGCGGCCGGATTCAATGGCGCTGCGCAGTTGGTTGTACAACTGGCCTGCCAGGTCCTTGCGGCCGTTGATGACAACATGAAGTTCCATACCGGCGAGGCTCCTGGAGCGATTGAGGCGCGTGTGCGTCGCGCCAGATTACCCGCATGAGCCGCCGTGCAGAAGTTGCGTGGGCGAAAAACCCGGGATTGGTCTGCCGCCGAATGGTCCACGGCTTTTTCGCCGAATTGGATCTGTAACGCCGCTGCGTCAGCGCCTACCTTGGGGGTCTTCATTTGATCCAAGAGGGTCACCCCATGAGTTCCCGCCTGGATTACTACAGTGCGTCGCCCAAAGCGATGAAAGCGATGATTGCCATGGAGGCCTTGACCAGCAACCTCAGTATCGAGCCAGCCTTGCTGCATTTGATCAAGATCCGCGCCTCGCAACTCAATGGCTGCGCCTTCTGCACCGACATGCATTCAGTGGACGCGCGGCGCCTTGGCGAGACGGATCGGCGCTTGTATTCGATTGTGGTGTGGCGCGACAGCGGCTTCTTCAACCCTCGTGAACGCGCGGCGCTGGCCTGGACCGAAGCGGTGACCTTGCTTTCCGAAAGCCATGTGCCGGATGACGTCTACGCCGTGGCGCGTGAGCAGTTCAACGAAAGCGAAATGGTCGACTTGACCATCGCGGTCACCACCATCAACAGCTGGAATCGCCTGGCGGTGAGTTTTCGGCAAAGCCCCAGCAGCTGAATCGATTTTCCGCCGTAGGTGTCACGTCAGGTTCATAAACGCTGCGCAGGATGAGGGCTTCAAGGATAGATCGACAGGAGTCATTGATGTCATTCATGGAATCCACCCGCGCCGCCGGTATCGATCCGGTACTGGCGCAGTCTTTCCGGGTCAGCGCCCGTTGCGGCTGTTTCATGCAAGCGGCCCGCAGCCTCAACATCAAATCAACTCAGTTGCGCAAACACCTCGCGCAGCTCGAAACGCAATTGCAGTGTTCGCTGTTCAATCACCAGGACAATGGCCTGGCCTTGAGCCGTGAAGGGTTGCAGCTTCAGGCGCAATTGATCGCCCTGGCCCATGAACACGACGTGCCGGTGATCGAACAGCCGCTGATTCGGTTGGCTGTGGCCGAGTCGATCTTGCACGACATCCTGGGCCGCGATCTGGTCTCGTTGCTGCGACGCAACGCCAGCGTGCGCCTGGACATCATCACGCTGGACAGCGAACTGTCGCTGCGAGCGGTCAGTGCAGATGTGGTGCTGTGGCTGGCAGGCACCGAGTCACCGCTGCCGGGCCCGAGTTTCCCTGTCAGCGAGCCTCAGCCTTTGGCGCGACTGGATTATCTGCCGCATATCGCCAAACGTTATTCACGGGTAGCGGCCCGCCCCGACAGCCTCGATGACCTCGCTGACTTCATGTTGGTGCAATGGCAGCCTGATCGTCAGGTCGAGAGTTTTCGGCCGTGGAATGGCGTGGTCGATCAGCGTCTGGCCGGCGTGGTGCAGTTGCATTCTTATGAGCTGATGCTGGAAATGATTCGTTGCAGCGCCTGCATTGGTTTGCTGCCCAATTACATGAGCCAGTTTGACAGGGGGCTGGTCGGGTTATCGGGGTTGTTCGACCAGCCGATGCAGCGCCAGGTGTGGATGGCGGTCAATGCCGAGTCTGCGGGGCAGGCCGAGGTGCAGATGATCGTCGAACTGATTCACAACACCTTCAACGAGCGGCGGGAGTGGTTCGAAGCCTAACCCCGATCCAAACTGTGGGAGCGAGCCTGCTCGCGATAGCGTCGTAACATTCAATATCCAAGGTGACTGACCCGCCGCTATCGCGAGCAGGCTCGCTCCCACATGGGATTCTCGCCATTCCAGGAGATGGTGTTGTAGAGTAAGCGGCCATGTCTGCATCAAGGATGAGTCAACCATGCCCGCCACCGATTCTGTCATCACCCTCGAACGCTTCAGCGAATCCCACATCGACGGCGTCACCGCGCTCTACAACGAGCCGGCGATTACCCGTCAGGTCCTGCAAATGCCGTTTCAATCCACCGAGATCTGGCGCCAACGCCTGGCTTCGGATAACGAGCGGCTGGTGAAGCTGGTGGCGCTGCATCAGGGCGCGGTCATCGGCAACATTGGTCTGGAGCAGTTCTCGCGGATCCGCCGCAGCCATGCCGGCAATCTCGGCATGGCGGTCGCGGTGCAATGGCAAGGCAAAGGCGTGGGCTCAAAACTGCTGGCAGCGGCGCTGGACGTCGCCGACAACTGGATGAACCTGCAACGGGTCGAGCTTTCGGTGTACGCCGACAACGAAGCGGCCATCGGGCTTTACCGCAAGTTCGGTTTCGAGACCGAAGGCCTGTTCCGTGACTACGCCGTGCGGGACGGCCGACTGGTCGATACCCTGAGCATGGCGCGCCTGCGCCGCTCACTCAAGTCCGACTGACTCAGTCACCCAGCGCGAACGCCACCGCCGCCTGCGCATGCAGTGCGGTGGTGTCGAGCAAGGGCAGGGCGCTGTGCTCGGGTTTGATCAGCAGGCCGATTTCCGTGCAGCCGAGAATGATCGCCTGGGCGCCACGCCGAGTCAGGGACTCGATGACCTGCTGATACACCTTGCGTGACGCCTCGCTGATCACCCCGACGCACAACTCGTCATAGATGATCCGGTGCACGGCGTTGCGTTCCTCGGCGTCCGGCACCAGCACCGTCAACCCCATCGCGCTCAGGCGATCCTTGAGAAAGTCCTGTTCCATGGTGAACGCCGTCCCGAGCAACCCGACTTTCAGCGTTCCGGCCTCCACGGCGGCCTGACCGGTCGGGTCGGCGATGTGCAGGAACGGAATACTGATCGCGGCCTGAATCTGCCCGGCCACCTTGTGCATGGTGTTGGTACACAGCACCACGCATTCGGCACCACCGGCCTGCAGTCGCTGCGCCGCATCCACCAGAATCGCCGCCGCGTCGTCCCAGCGCCCGGCATGCTGGGCCTGTTCGACAGGGCCGAAGTCGACGCTGTACATTAGCAATTTCGCCGAACGCAACGGCCCGAGCCGGTCGCGAACCTGTTGGTTGATGAGGCGGTAATACTCGGCGCTGGACTCCCAGCTCATGCCGCCGATAAGGCCGATGGTGCGCATGGCGTGCTCCTGTTGTTGGCAACCCTTTGCAAGAGAGTGTCCAGTGGATCCCGGTTTCGATCTATCAGGAAATTTCACATGCCTGATGTCATAAGTCAGCGTTTGTTCGACGGCAAAGTCTGCCTGCAACTCTTGCCCCGTGCGGCGTACAGCGCGCGTGACGCGGCGCAGTCGCAAACGCTTGGGGTCACGCTGGAGCGTCAGCAGGGCATACACGCCATCGATTCCGACCGTCGGGTGGATTTCGATACCTTGCCCGGCGTCTTGGCGTATACGCCGATCGGCGTCGAGGTGTTCTCCGAGTCCGTCACCGGTGGTGAATACCTGCTGATGCGCCTGGACGAACCGTTTGCCGATGAACAGTTACCCTGTGTCACCCGCCGTGTGCAGTCTTCAGGCAATCGACGTGCGCTGACCCTGGCACGAGCGGTGCGGCGTCTGTTGCTCGCGCCGCAGCCCGATCTACTGGCGTTTGAGCAGTGTGCGCTGGGGCTCGTTGGCTTGACCCGGCAGAAAATCGACACCACACAGCGGATCACGTCCATGTCCTTCGTCCGGGTGCTGGAGCAGATCGCCGAGCAGTTCCACCAGCCTCTGACGCTTGCGCAACTGGCCGACACTTACGGGCAGAATCCGCTGCGTTTCCTGCGCGATTTCACCCAGGCCATGGGCCTGACGCCCCATGCTTATCTGGTGGAAGTTCGCCTTCAAGCGGCACGCCGCATGATCGAACGCACAGACCTGAGCCTGGCCAATATCGCCCTGGATTCGGGGTTCGCCCATCAGTCGCACATGGGCAGCGCGTTTCGCAAATACCTGGCCATGACCCCCAGCCAATACCGTTCACGCTTTTAGTCGTACGCCGGCAGCGCGCATCTGCCATGCTCAACGTCCGCAGCACCGCTTCAACCAAAGGAACACCGCAATGGACGACGTACAGCAACTGGGCGAGATGCTTCGCCACTATGCAGAAAGCGAAGCGCACAAGAAGCAAGTGTTTGAGTCGCAATCGGCCGTGTGGGCGACGCGCATTGGTGAACTGTTCGACCAGATCCAGCAATGGCTGGAGCCGATCCAGGTGCCGAACCTGCTGGAAGTGAGTCGCGAGGTGTATGTCGCTTCAGGGCCGAGCGTTCCGGTCGAGTCGTCGACGTTCAAGACCGAGAAACTGAGCATTGTCATTGCCGGCAAACCGGTGGAGTTCGTGCCGGACGTGATGGGCGTCGGTGGTCAGATTTCGTTGGCGGTGATGGGTTTGACGGCCGCGCGGTATGGCAGCATTTCGCTGGTGTGCCTGCCGCCTTCCACGAGCTGGCAATGGCGCAAGACCAATGGTTTGAAAGACCCGGATACGTTTGCCTTCGACGCGAACTTCCTGGCGCAGCAGTTGCAGAGCCTGATCCCCCGCGAACGCGGCTGATTCTCGACCTTGCACATAATCCTGTGGGAGCGGGCCTGCTCGCGATGACGGTGTATCAGTCAGCATTAATATCGACTGACACTGCGCCATCGCGAGCAGGCTCGCTCCCACATTTGGATGTGTGGTGTGTCAGATTTCCAGGTTGACCCAACCGGGTTTAGCTTCTTCGGGGGCTACCGCCTTCACAGTCTTCCCCGTCGCCAACTCCACCCGCCGCGCCACCTCAGGGTCATCGGCAAACGGAATCAGGCTCGCGTCCTCCAGGCTCTCGGCCGTCTGGTGTTTCAGGCAGTACTCGATTGCCAGCCAAAACCCCACGACCCCAAACAGATTCAGCACTATCTCGGTCATCTCAAACCTCACGCAATCTGCGCTTCACGTTCGGCCATCGCCATGTCCGAAACCCGCACGGTGCGCCACGTGTTGTAGGCCATCAGCAACATGCCGCTGAGGAAGAAAACCCCGCCGGCAAAGCGCACCACGAACCCCGGATGGCTGGCCTGCAAGGCCTCGACGAACGAGTAGGTCAGGGTGCCGTCGTCGTTGATCGCACGCCACATCAACCCTTGGGTGATGCCGTTGACCCACATCGAGGCGATATACAACACCGTGCCGATGGTCGCGAGCCAGAAGTGCAAGTTGATCAGCGGCGTACTGAACATCTGCTCACGACCAAAGACTTTCGGCACCATGTGGTAAATGGCCCCGAAGGTGATCATCGCCACCCACCCGAGGGCGCCAGCGTGGACGTGGCCGATGGTCCAGTCGGTGTAATGGGAGAGGGCGTTGACCGTTTTGATGGCCATCATCGGACCTTCGAACGTCGACATCCCGTAGAACGCCAGCGACAGCACCAAAAAGCGCAGGATTGGGTCGGTGCGCAATTTATGCCAGGCGCCCGACAGGGTCATCATGCCGTTAATCATCCCGCCCCAGCTCGGTGCCAGCAGGATCAGCGACATCGCCATGCCCAGCGACTGCGCCCAGTCCGGCAGTGCGGTGTAGTGCAAATGGTGCGGGCCGGCCCAGATGTACAGGGTGATCAGCGCCCAGAAATGCACGATCGACAACCGATACGAATACACCGGCCGCCCGACCTGTTTCGGCACGAAGTAATACATCATCCCCAGGAACCCGGTGGTCAGGAAAAAGCCCACCGCGTTATGCCCGTACCACCACTGCACCATGGCGTCGGTGGCCCCCGAATACACCGGATAGGACTTGAACCAGTCCACCGGAATCGACAGGTGATTGACCACGTGCAGCATCGCGATCACGACGATGAAGGCACCGAAGAACCAGTTGCCGACGTAGATGTGCCTGGTCTTGCGCTGCACCACGGTGGTGAAGAAGACGATGGCGTAGGCGACCCAGACCACGGTCATCCACACCGCGCCGGAGAACTCGATCTCGGCGTATTCCTTGGTGGTGGTGTAGCCCAGCGGCAGGGTGATCAGCATCACCACAATCACCGACTGCCAGCCCCAAAAGGTGAACGCGGCCAGTTTGTCGGAGTACAGCCGTACCTGACACGTGCGCTGCACCGCGTAGTAACTGGCGGCGAATTGCGCGCTGCCGGCAAAGCCGAAAATGACCAAGCTGGTGTGCAGCGGGCGCAAGCGGCCGAAGGTGGTCCACGGCAGGTCGAGGTTCATCTCGGGCCATACCAGTTGCGAGGCGATCCATACCCCCATTGCCATCCCCACGACGCCCCAGACGATGGTTGCCACGACGAATTGGCGGACGACCTTGTAGTTATAGGCCTGTCCGATTGTTGCTGTGCTCATGGTCAATGCTTCCACGGTTGCAAAGTCTTGCCAGGCCACCCGGACTGGCATGTCGTCCACTGTAGAAACCCTGCCCGAAACAAAACAGACTCAGAAAAACCGAGTTTATGCGGATCAGATACGAGGCCTGCCTGCGGTGATCTGACGCACTCTGATACGGTTTTTTAGCACTCAGGTGAATCTGTAACGCGCTGCGCCGTAGGTTCATAGTCACTGCCACAAGCACCGCCACCCTGTAGCAGAGCGTGCGATCCACCCTGATGAGGTAGCTACATGTATCAGTACGACGACTATGACCGGGCCTTGGTCTTCGAGCGGGTTGCGCAGTTTCGCGATCAGGTCGAGCGTTTCATGACGGGCGAGTTGAGCGAGGAAGAGTTCCTGCCGTTGCGACTGCAGAACGGCCTGTATATGCAAAAGCACGCCTACATGCTGCGCGTGGCGATTCCTTACGGCACCCTGAGCGCCAGGCAGATGCGCACGCTGGCGAGCATCGCCCGGGACTATGATCGCGGTTACGGCCACTTCACCACTCGGCAGAACATGCAGTTCAACTGGATCGAACTGGCGCAGGTGCCGGATATCCTCGAACGACTTGCCCAGGTCGAGATGCACGCGATCCAGACCTCCGGCAACTGCGTGCGCAACATCACCACCGAAGCGTTTGCCGGTGTGGCGGCGGACGAACTGATGGACCCGCGACCGCTGGCCGAGATCCTGCGCCAGTGGTCGACCATCAACCCGGAATTTCTGTACCTGCCGCGCAAGTTCAAGATTGCCATCTGCTCGGCGGAGCAGGACCGCGCCGCGATCATGATGCATGACATTGGCCTTTATCTTTATCGCGATGACAGTGGGCAGATGCTGCTGCGGGTCATTGTCGGTGGCGGGTTGGGGCGCACGCCGATTCTTGGATTGCAGATTCGCGAGGGCTTGCCCTGGCAACATTTGCTTTCCTATGTCGAGGCGGTGCTGCGGGTCTACAACCGTCACGGCCGACGCGACAACAAGTACAAGGCGCGGATCAAGATTCTGGTCAAGGCCCTGGGCATCGAAGCTTTCGCCAGGGAAGTGGAGGAAGAATGGCAGTACCTCAAGGACGGTCCGGCGCAGTTGACCAACGTCGAATATGAGCGGGTCGCCAGTGCCTTCGTGGCTCCCGATTACCGTTCACTGTCCGACACGGACCTGAATTTCGGCACGCGCCTGGCCGAGAACCCGGCCTTCGCACGTTGGGTTACGCGCAACGTTCAACCGCACAAGGTCGCGGGTTACACCAGCGTGGTGCTGTCGACCAAACCGGGCTTCGACTCACCACCGGGGGACGTTACGACCGAGCAAATGTTGGCCGTGGCCGAGTGGTCCGAACAGTTCGGGTTCGGCGAAATTCGCATCGCCCATGAACAGAACATCGTGCTGCCGGACGTACCCAAAGCTGATCTCTACGCCCTGTGGTGCCTGGCCTGCGAGCAGGGCCTGGGCTGCGCCAATATCGGTTTGCTGACCGACATCATCGCGTGCCCCGGCGGCGATTTCTGCGCGCTGGCTAACGCCAAATCGATCCCGATTGCCCAAGCGATCCAGGCACGTTTCGAGGACCTGGATTACCTCCACGACCTGGGCGACATCAGCCTGAACATTTCCGGCTGCATGAACGCCTGCGGTCACCACCACATCGGCAACATCGGCATTCTGGGCGTCGATAAGAACGGCAGCGAGTGGTACCAGATCACCCTCGGCGGCAGCCAGGGCAAGAACAGCGCCCTGGGCAAAGTCATCGGCCCGTCCTTTAGCGCTGCCGAAGTGCCCGAGGTTATCGAGCGGATCATCGCCACGTTCGTCGATTACCGCGAGAGCGAAGAACTGTTTGTCGACACCTTGCAGCGCATTGGTCTTGAGCCGTTCAAGGAGCAGGTTTATCCAAAGTTGCTGGAGGTCTCGGCATGAACAATCTGTTGCGACTGGTGGAGGGTGTGGCGCGGATTGTGGCTGACGATCCTTGGGTGCTGGTCAGGGACGCAGAGGGTGAATTGCCGGACGGGTCAGTGATTTTACCGTTGAGTCGCTGGCTTCAAGCGCCCGCACAGCATGCGGTCTGGCTGGGGCCTGACGACGAGGTGGAAAGTCTGAAGCCGTGGTTTGACGCATTGCCGCTGATTGCCCTGGATTTCCCGAGTTTCCGCGACGGTCGCGGTTACAGCCAGGCGTACCTGCTGCGTACTCGGTTGGGCTGGACGGGGGAATTGCGCGCGGTCGGTGATGTGCTGCGCGATCAGCTCAGCCACATGCGCCAATGCGGATTCGATAGTTTCGCGGTGCGCGAAGACAAATCCGCCGAGGACGCGCTGAAGGGATTGGCCGGGATGAGTGTGCTCTATGGGCGTTCAGTGATTGAACCGCGGCCGTTATTCAGAAGACGCTGAAACCGACACCGATGTTTGCAGCAACGGTCGAGCCGCACGAGGTTGCGTTCGGCGGCGGAGCCGTCGTAAACCCGGAGCACGCGGTACTCATGACACAACGTGCAAACTGATTTCTCGACTGCTGCGCAGGCGAACGCAGACTCGCAAACTCGACAGCTGCTACGGGCGCGCCCTCGGCATTTTTGCTTGGGCCGCTGATGGCATTTTGGTAGAGTCCACGCCTCATCAGGGAGTCGGTAAAGAAAGGAGTCTGGTTTGAGTGTGGGCAAAAAGATTTTGGGGCTGATTGCGCTGTTGCTGATGTTGGCGCTGTGGGCCAGTTATTTTTACGTGTTCAAGGAAAACCGTGACGGCCAGTTGGGCGGAGCCTTCGACAGCACGGCCTGGTGCGGCACGCCACCGGCCAGCGATGCCGTGCTACTGGGCAAGGATCAACTGACGCTGCGCATCACCAACACGGTGCGCGGCGAGTTCATGCTCAGTGGTGCCGTGGTGGTGTCCGAGCGCACCTTCAACCGCTACGACCTGGGCCGCAACGAACTGCGCCTGCGTCTGGAACCTTTGCAGTGGTCGTTCGGCGTCACGCCGATGTTCCTTGAGCAGGTCAAGGTCCAGCCGCTGAGCCGCAACCTCGCGTCGGCCAACAAAAGCGCCTACGCCGAACTTGAGCCAAGGCCCATCGGAGTGCAGGGCCGGGCCACGGATTTTCCCTTCGATACCTACCGTTATGGCTACAAACCGGTGCTGTATTACCTCAAGGGCAACGAGCGCATCGACTTGAGGTTCAAAAACATCACCACGCTGATGGAGATGTCGAACACGTTCACGCCGGTCCAGAAGTACAACCGCGTCGACTACATCAACGAACGCAACGCTATGATCCGCGACGAAGACTACAAGGCCTACGGCGCCCACGAGTGTGCATTCAGCGTTGAGCGCAAAGGCTCGTTCAAGGTGATCGTGCTGCTCTTGTTGCTGGTGCTGTGCCTGCCGCTGCTGCACGTGTTCTATCGCGATGAACCGGGGATCGATTTTCTCGCCACGCTGGTGAGTATCGGCGCGATCCGGGTGTTGCTGGTGGGGCCGATGAAGGACTTCCAGCTGTACACCATCGACTTTTTGTTCGCGGGGGTGATTATCCTGGTGGGCACGGTGTCGCTGATCAAGGCGATGCGGGCGAACAGCCGGCGGGAGTTGGCGTTGAAGAGTGGTTCTTCGTGGTAAATCCGATCTGAAACCGGGTTGACGCCATCGCGGGCAAGCCTCGCTCCCACCAGGATTGCATAAACCCTGTAGGAGCGAGGCTTGCCCGCGAAGAGGCCTTCGGGTCAACCATCGGTCATTTCAACGCCGGATCGCCCCCGTTCATTTTCTTCCAGCGTTGCAACAGCACCTGCGCCTTCGGTTCCTGCCCGTTATCCAGGTAGTACTGGATCAGCGACAACCGCGCATTGCGGTTGGCCGGTTGCACGTTCAACAACCGCTCCAGCTCTTCGCATGCCTCATCAACCTTGCCGCTGTCGTGCAACGCCACCGCCAGCACGTAGCCGTATTGGGCGTTCTGCGGTTCCAGTTGCGCGGCTTTGCGCAAGGCTGGCATGGCTTGCGCTGACTGGCCCGCACGCACCAGCGCCAAGCCCTGGGTGTGTTGCAGCAGGGCGTTGTCCGGGTGTTCTTTCAGGCTTTGTGCCAACAGCGTCTGCGCTTCCTGGCCGCGTCCATTGGCTTCCAGCCATTGCACCAGCGTGACCAGCGCCGGGTAGAAATCCGGATCACGCTTGAGGGCGGTGCGCAGCAGCGATTCGACTTCGTCGTTGCGCCCGCTGGCCTGGTAGAGCATCGCCAGGTTCAGGTTGGACTCGGCGCGCTCGGCCAGGCTTTTTTGCACCGCTTCGTATTCGGCAATGGCCGCGTTCCAGTTGGCCTGGGCGCTGCCCAATCCGTTACGCGCGACGCTCAGCAAGTCTCGGGCCGCGACGATCCGCACCGCCTTCACCGGATCGTCCAGCAACGGCGTCAGCAGCGGCGCACGCTCCGGTGGCGGCAGGAACGCACTGATTGCCCGCACTGCGCTTTCACGCACCTGCGGTGCAGGGTTGCTCAAGTCCTTGGTCGCGAGTTTCAAGGCCTGTTCGCTGGGGTATAGCGGCAGTTCTGCCAGCAAGGTGGCGCGCTGAATCGCCGGCAGGTTGCTGCGCTGCAACTGTTCGTACAAGGCTTGCGCGGCGCCGGGCTGGCCGTTGCGAATCAGCCACAGGCTTTCGTCGTAGCGTGGCGCCTGCGCCGTGGTGGCGGTGTTCCAGAGTTTGAATTGCTCAGTGACCTTGTCGCCGGCCTTGCCTTGGTGACAGGTCAGGCAGGCGTCCGGCGTGCCGAGTTTTTTTGCCCGCTCCGGGTTGGGAATGCTGAAGCTGTGGTCGTGCCGGAAGTCGTTGCCCATGTAGAACTTGCCGGGCATGTGGCAATCCACGCATTGGGAGCCAGGCTGGCCCGGGGTGTGGCGGGTGTGTTCGATGGAGTCGTAGTTCTTGGCTTGCAAACCCTTGCCATCGACGCCTGTCACCGAAGTCTTGCCGGCGGTGTTGTGGCATTGCAGGCAAACGCCGTTGCCCGGGGCCTTGAGTTCGGTGCTGTGGGGGTTGTGGCAGTTGCTGCAACGCACGCCCTTGTCGAGCATTTTGCTTTGGGCGAAGGAGCCGTGTTCGAACACTTCATCCTTGATCTTGCCGTCCAGCGCGTACAGCTCGCGGGTCAGGGGGCTCGGCAGGTAGTCGTCCATCAAACGCTTGCCAACGGTGTAGCCGTCGCCCAGCGGTGCGCGGCGCGAATGGCAGCGGGCACAGGTTTCGATTTCGACCGTGGCGTCCTTGTCCTTGAGGTCGACCGCAAAGCCGGCGTGGATCAGACCGCCTTTCTTCGCCGTCCATTCCAGGTGGTTGGATGCGGGCCCGTGGCATGCCTGACAACCGACACCGAGGCTGTTCCACTGGCTGTCGAAGGTGTTTTTGGCCGCGTCGAAATTGCGCTTGTAACCAGTGGTGTGGCATTCGACACACATGAAATTGGCGTTCTGGCTGGGCTTGCTCCAGTGCAGCGGGTTCTTGAAATTCACGCCCTGGCCCGGATAGAGGTGGAACCAGCGGTTTCTCTCGGTATCCCAAGCCACACCCAGCGCTTGCAAGCGACCTTCGCCGACCTCTATCAGGTATTGCTGCAACGGCGCGATGCCAAAGGTGTAGGCCACTTTGAAGTCGGCATTCTTGCCGTCAATCCCGGGCGTGTTGACCCAGAAACCGTCGTCCTTGCGCGAGAAACGGGTGGTTTCGTTTTGCGCCTTGAACGTGACGTTATTGAAATCGCCCAGCATCGTTTCGGCATTGGCCTCCTGCATCGCCAACTGGTGATGGGAGCCTTGCCAATCTTTCATCTGTTCGCTGTGGCAGCCCCGGCATTGTTGCTCATCGACCATCTTCGCCGGTGTCACGACGACGGGTTGCGCTTTGGCCGGCTGAACCGTCGGCGTACTGACGGGCACGGTATTGATCGGCGCTGGCGTGCTGTACAGCAGAAACCAGCCGATTGCCGCCACGGCCACCAGCAAGACGCCGATGGTTACGGGAAACAGGTAACGGTTAATCAATGTCGGTGGTGAATCAGGGGTTGGGGTTGCTGCTTTATTTTTATATTTCGGCATTGCAGCTTCCATAGTCCAGTGCATTTGCCGTCAGGCGTGCGTTGAGGCTTGATGCAGCTTTGCCGGAGGTTCTGTGTCTGTCAAATGGCGCTTGTGAGCCATTGCGCAGCGATAGATAAATAGTGTGCTTTTTGACAACAACACGCTGTGCGTTGGCTATAACTGTAATTCCCGTATGCAATACCGTTGTCGGCCTTCTGACAGGAGTTACAGCATGAAGCTTGCGTTAATGATGAGCACGTTGTGCATTGCCTCGATCGGGGTGGTGGGCTGTGCCAGCAAAGTCGTAGAGCCGGACCAGTATTCAGGTTTTCTCAAGGACTACAGTCAACTCAAGGAAGCCAAGTCACCCTCGGGCGCGACAGTGATGCGCTGGGTCGATCCCAAGCTCGACATCCGTCAATACACCAGCGTCTACATTGAGCCGACCCAGCTCTATCCGAAACCACAACCGACGGTGAAAATCCCCCAGGCGACCCTCAACGGCATCACCGGTTACTACGACCAGGCGCTGAAGCGCGAGGTGGGTAAATCCCTGCCATTGGCCGCAGGTCCTGGCCCGGGCGTGATGGTGGTACGTGCCGCGATTACGGCGGTAAGCAGCAAGACAGAAGGGCTGAAACCTTATGAAGTGATCCCGATTGCGCTGGTGGCCGCGGCGGTCAGCACGGCCAGCGGTATTCGTGATCAAGAGACCGATCTGGCCACCGAAGCGGTGTTCCTCGATGGCGGCAATAACCATGTGTTAGCCCAGGTCGTGCGCAAGGGCACCGGCAAGCCGCTGGAAAACGAGTCTCAGGTGATGAAGGCCGATGACGTGAAAGGCGTGATTGATGGTTGGGCGTCGGATTTGCATCAGTCTTTTCTAAAGCTTAAGTCCAAGTGATGCGTTGACGCTTGATGGTCGCTTCGCGGGCAAGCCTCGCTCCTACGGTATTGAGTCGTTAGTCAACTTTATGAACGACCTGATCCTGTAGGAGCAAGGCTTGCCCGCGCAGGCGGCCTCAAGAACAACACATCACTCAATACTCAGCACGTGCCAGCCGGTTGTAATGGCTGATCACCGAATCATATCCACGCGTCACCGCATAAAAATCATCACTCAATCGCTGTGGTTCAGCCTTGTTCTTCCAGTCCTTGTGCAGCGCATTCAAGGCATCCAGATACTTCTGAGTCGGCCTGGCGATGTGCGACCAGAGATAACTGGGTGCTTCGTTACGTTTTTGCGTTTCCTGCATATGGCGTTGGCCGAACTGCTGCAGGTAATCCCAGGCCAATTGCAGTTCAGCGATGGCTTTAGCCAGTGCCTGCGGCGTCAGGGTTCGATTGTTCACGCCCTCGGTTACAAGATTCAGCGTGTCCCTGGCCTGGATCATGTAGGCCAGCAAATACCAGTGAATGTCCTTGCCCAGGCGCGTTTCGATCAGTTTGAGTTGCTCGCGCCGCTGTTCAAGGTCCAGCGCTTCAACCTGCTGCCTCAGTACCGTTGACGCCGTGAGGTAGTCCTCGGCCCTGGGTCTGAATTGATCGGCAAAGGCGGGCTGCACCTCACTGATGGCGGTCGAAAAACGCGCCTGTCGGTAAAAGGTGATTTGCTGCGTAAAGGGCGTCACTTGCTGTAATGCCTGTGCGTAGGCATCGGCTTTCAACGCCAGTGTTGGGTCGTAGTCCAGCAACTTGAGTTTTTCGCTGATTTTCGGCGAACAGATATCCCTTTGAATGGCGGGTGCATCACGGGCACCGTTGTCGTCGAAATCATGCTGGTTGGTGATCCAGTCTCGCACCGGTTCCGCAGGTTGCTTCGGCGATTTGTACAGTGCGTAGGCCACCCGCCAATGCACGTCGACCCGGTTGATGCAATCGATCATCGGGCTCAGGGCATTGGCCTGTGCGGTGAGCGGAGCGTCGTGTTGATCCAGCCACAAATCGATGCGGGCGACGAATGTCGAAGAGCCGGCCAGCCCCATCAGGATCAGCATCACAAGGGTCGCCACCGGGAATAGCCATTTCGGGTTCATGGCTGTTTCTCCTGGCCGTACCACTGCTCAACAGTGGCCGGCACGTTGCATTCGCTGGCGGTGGCCGGCATCCGGCTGCACAAGCGTTCGGTCCACTGTTGCAGGCCCTGGTTGCGGTTGACCGTACTTTGGCTTGAGATCACTTTGAACACGCCGAGTACTAAAACCAGTACCAAAATGCCCGCGCCCATCAGGCTGCGCTTGAGCAAGGGGCTGGCGTGTTGCCAGGAAACGTGCGGTTTGACCTTCCGTCGGCGTATAAGTCCGACACTCATCAGTGTCGTGATGTAAACGATGCTGCCGACCACGCCATACACGTTGCCAATGCCCGCCGCCATCGCAATGCAGGGAATCAAGTCGCGCAGCACTCCAAACGGCAGGGGCATGAGCGAGGGCGAAAGGCGCACACTCAATCGATCGTCCAGCCACCAAAAGCGATGGGCAAAGTGCGCCGTCAGCCAGTTGAGTGCCCATCCGACGACCGCGAATATCACCGACCAGAACACCGTGACGCCGATCAATTCGCCCAGACGCGTGCCCAACGGCGCGAACTGAATAAAGGTGCCGACCAGACAGGCCAGGACAATACCCAGGTAAATCGGCCAGCTGTCATAGGTATGTTCCCAGTCACGCCAGAAGAACGGCGTACCGCCGGGCAGGTCTGCGCAGATGTCGGGGTGGTTGGCGTACAACGCAGAGCTCAGCTTTCGACAGTGCACCCAATCGTCTTCGCGCAAGCGTCGGGCCAGGGCTCGGCGCTGACTGAATGGGCCCGGCGCCAGCAGCAAGTGGGCGGCGCGATGCTCTGGCGTGGCAGCGGGTTCTGCGGCGAGGCGTTGTTGCCGGGCCAGAAATATCGGCGCTTCACGACGCTCCGCCAAGCGCTCGCGCTGTAGCGACAGTTCTACAATCAGTTCTTCGTCCAGTTCCAGGCGCTGCCAGAGACTGAACCAGTGAAAGGTTTCCATTGCCCATTCGAGCAGTGTTTCACAGGTCTCGAAGTGTTCGACGCAATGCCTGAGCACGGCGTCTTCCATCACATCGGCCGCGCCATGTTCGAGGGCGGCGGCATAACGTTGTTCGAGCTCGACACGGCTGACACCGTCCAGCGATCGCGTGACCCGTTGCAGCGTGTCGACTTCCACCACCGACAGCCCGCTCAGGTCCCACGGGGCATCGTTACCCGAGTCATCCTCGCGCAATTGCTCCCATTCCTTGATGCTCAGCGCTTGCTCATACGCCTCACGCAGACGCTGAAAGCCCTCTGGGTCTTCATCCGGGCGCGTCTGTTTGAGCAGGATTGCGTATTGGCGTTTGATACTGCGTGTATCGGCATCGGCCGGGAGGCCAAGGGTGGTCCAGCAACTCATTGCGTGTGCAACTCCATGAAACCCGGGACGCGTCCACTGGTGGCAATTTGATTTTGCGCACCCTACCTGTTTCCCGTCGAAAAGTCCTCGGGTCTTACCTTCAGTCACCGACAAACGTTTATTGCAGTCCGGCGTAACGCTTTTTTTATTGCACTTGCTCGGGAGCGGGCGCATCGAACGGATAGATCTGGCGCCATTCGGATGCCATATCCACAATCGTCCAGCCACGGGTTTTGGCTTCGTCCAGGGCCTTGTCCAGACGCCCGATCTGCGATTGACGGTCATAGGCCCATTCGCGCTTGGCGTCGGTGTGGTGCACCAACCCCATGAAGCGTTTGCCCGGCCCGGCGGCGGTCCACTGCAGCATTTGCAGGTCGCCATCGGAGTTGCCGAACGCGAGGATCGGCCGGCGCCCGATCACTGCGTCGATGCTTTCCGGTTTGCCCGGGCCGTCGTCGTTGTGGGCCAGTTTCGGGGTGCGCACGATCGAGGCCTTGCCGTCCTTGAACTGGAACGCGGTGACAAAGGTGGTGCCGATCACTTGCTCGGGTGGAATGCCGTAGACCTTCTCGGCAAAGGCGCGCATGAACGCGGTGTCGCCCCCGGAGACGATGTAGGTCTTGAAGTCCTGGCTGCGCAGGTAATCGAGCATTTCCAGCATCGGCTGGAAGATCATCTCGGTGTACGGCTTGCCGGTTTTCGGATGTTTGGCTTGGCTCAGCCAGGTCTTGGCGTAGTCATCGAAGGCGTCGGTGGTCATGCCGGTGTGGGTGGCGCCGAAGATCTTCAGGATGCCGTCCATACCGGTGGCAGCCAGGGCCTGGTGATCGTTTTCCAGCACGGCTTTGAAGGGCTGGGTGGTTTTCCATTCCGGGTGTTGCGGTGCGGTGCGCTTGACCTCTTCGAGGGCAAACAGCAACTCGAAATACATCGGCTGTTCGCTCCACAACGTGCCGTCATTGTCGAAGACGGCGATGCGGTCCTCGGGTTTGACGAAGTCCTTGCTGGATTGGTCGGTGACTGCCTGGACGAACTCGATGATGTTTTGCTTCGATGGTCCGTCGTTCCACGAGGGCAAGGGTTCGGCTGCCAGGGCCAGCAGCGGCATGCTCAAGACCAGCGCAAACAGCAGCCTCAGCCCATGGCGTCGGCGGGTCGACATCAGGTTTGTCATGGGAAGTCCTTCTCGTGAATAGGGTTGAGTGGGCGCAACGCGTCAGCTGCCGGGGGCGGGTGGTGACAGGTCTGACTATGCAGCGTAGCCAAGGATTTCTTCAGTTGGCGCAACGCCTGATCTTCGGTCGGTTGCCGGCTGTAACAGGCGCGCAACAGGTTTTGCAGGCGCGGGCCGAGGTTGCCCGGTTTCAGGCCCAGGCGGCTGCGTCTGCCCCAGAGGTACAGGGCGCTCAGTTGTGCCGGTTTGCCATCGATCTGCACCGGAGTTTTGCACCGGGTGTGTCGGTCGGGGTGCTCCTGCGGTTTATGGGGTGGGAATTCATGGTTTAGCCGGCACGGGGTTTAGCAGCGGCATTTTCCACTTCCCGCTGGCAACTTCGGGTTGTGGCAGGTAAAGGCGCAAGACCCCATAGAACGGGCCTTCCGGCGCAGGCAGCCAGTTGCTTCGCAGGTCCTTGGCCGGTGCATTGTTTTGCAGATAAAGGGTCAAGCCACCGTCGGTATCGAGCTTGAGATCGGGCAGCATCCGCGAATTGATCAGGTAGCGATTCAACGGGTTGGCCACCAGCAACTTGTTCTTGCTGTCGTACATCGTCAGCGACCAAAACGCATCGGCCGGGGGCAGGGCGCCTTTGTCGAAATGCAGGGTGTAATCGTGTTTCGAGGCGTCGAGCGGCTTGCCGTCCTTGTCGATGAAATAGCCGATGTAATTGGCCTCTTCGGCCGAGTTGCCGAAAATCCCCAGGTTGGCGCCAGCGTAGCGGTACAGGTAATTGCCCTTGAGGTGATCGCGAGTGCCGTAGAAATCGCCGCTGGTGACCTCGTGAGTATCGACTTTGTCTTTCTTGAATCGGGCGAATTCGGCCTTGGCATCACTGATACCGTCTTCCAGGGCCTGGCGTTGTTCTGCGGTGAAGTCGTGCAGGTTGAAAGGCTCGCCGGCCTCGATGCCGATGGTCTTGAAGCGCGCGAGCAAGTCCGATTCCGCGTCCTGCGCCGGGGCGAAGGCCAGCATGAAGTTAAGGTAGCGGAACAGATCAGGGGTATCGCTCATGGTCGGGGTGGGTTTGGGCCAGGCAATCTTCGGCGCGGCGGGTGGGGCCTTCTGCTTGACGTAGTGGCTCAGCGTTTCGACCTTGTAGCCTTTCTGAATCTTCTTGACCTGGGCCAGGTCCTTTTCATCGAACAGCTGCGTGCGATACAGGGCGTAGGCGATGTCGGTTTCGCTGCGCAACAGGCGATCCATTTTTACCGGTTGCTGACCCTGCCAGTTGGGGCCTGCGACCATGAAATGCCCGCCGTTGTTGCCCGTACTGCGGGTGCCCAGGTACGCAAAGTTTTGCGTGTAGGCGTCGATCAATTGCACGGAGTAGTAACGGTGCTCGTCGATGGGCGGCAAGGTCAGCACAGCGGGTTCGGCGCGCAGGTCCATCCACACAAAGGAGTAGGGTGTGTCGGCGTTGGGTGTGACGAACGCGGTGTCCTTGGCGGTGAACGCCTTCGCGGTGTTGCCGATCCGGTTGAACGGCGCCTTGAAGTTCGCGCTCTTTGTGTCAACCGCTTGGGAGTAGAGGGTTTTGTACATCTCCACCACCGGAAATCCGTACAGGTAGGCTTCCTTGGCGATGCCCCGGGCGTCTTCGGGAGTAGCAGTGAAGTCGGCCCATGCGCTGGTGCTCAGGGCGAGCGAGAGCGCGGTGAGCAACAGGCGGTTAGTCATAGTGAACCCTTGGGCGTCATTTCACCGCTGTGACGGCGTCGAGTACCGGACGGGATGGGGGGGCGATCGCCATAGAACCCGTGTAGAAACAAAGGATCGCTTCTTGGGCCGGCAGACTGTTTTCCAGCGCCGCCTTGCGGATTTGGGTATCGAGGTCCTGGGCACCGACGCCGCAACTGACGAACATGGTCATCAGGCTGTAGCCGGCCAAGCGAATTGCACAGTGCATACGAGACTCCTATTTACCGAAAGGCAGTTGTGTCGCGGTTGCCACTGCTGCGTAATCTCTTTCCTATCAAGCCTGTATGACATGTTTGTTGAAGTTAGCAGCTAACGTCGGATTCGCCAGCCGGACGGGGGCTTTGGATGTTTGTTCAGGTTTTCGGTATTTTTTGTGCATTGAAATTGAATGCAAACCTGAGGCTTGGGTGATGTGGCAGAAAAGCCATCGCGGGCAAGCCTGGCACCTGCAAGAGAGCGCGGTGTGGTGATCGACTTGCCCGAGAAAGGTGTTGATGAGGTGGCGCTGGACGCTTAACCCCCTGCAATGTTCAGCGCTTTTTCATCTGCTCGCGTATCCGTTCTTCCTGCTCGCGCAGTTGCGGAGTGAATTCCTCGCCAAAATCTTCTGCCCCGTAGATCGGGCGTATCTCGATCTCGGCCTCAGTGCCCGGCATCGGATTGGGGCAGCGTTTGACCCACTCGATCGCTTCCTCTTTCGACTTGACCTCCCAAATCCAGTAACCGGCAATCAACTCCTTGGTTTCAGCGAACGGGCCGTCGATGACCGTGCGTTTTTCGCCGGAGAAACGCACACGGGCGCCTTTGCTGCTCGGTTGCAGGCCGTCGCAGTCGATGAGGATGCCGGCTTTGGTCAGTTCCTCGTTGTAATTGCCCATCGCTGTCATCAATTCCTCGGTGGGCAGCACACCGGCCTCGGAGTCCGGGCTGGCTTTCACAATGATCATGAATCGCATGGTTTTATCTCCGCTGGAGGGTGGGTGATTCACTGTCTAGTCGAATGGGCGTGAGCCGAATCGACAGGCAATGTGTGAAATGTAGAGGCGGTGGCTGCCTTTCATCTTGAACGCCGGGTGAAGGCGGGAGAGGGCGGTACGCTGTACACCGGCTGCGCGAACTGTTCGGCTGTCGGTGGTGCGTTGATATGCGCCGGATTTTCGAGACACGGCACCAAAATGTGCTGCGGTTGCTGAGACAGTGGGCACGCATCCGACCCTGTGGGAGCGAGCCTGCTCGCGAAAGCGGTGTACCAATCGACATCCATTTTGAATGTTCGTCTGCTATCGCGAGCAGGCTCGCTCCTACAGGTTTCTGTGTCGTTTGGAAGAGTTGTATCCAGTTTAGGGGGCGACACTTCACAATTTGTATCCGGGCATAGGTCGTCGGGCCATTTCGTGGTTAACTTCGGCCTCTTCAAAATTCTCCACAACAACGTCAGAAGGACTCCGTTCATGGCTCAAGTCACTCTTAAAGGCTCCCCGGTTCAAGTCAACGGCCAACTGCCACAAGCCGGTTCCAAGGCGCCAGCCTTTTCCCTGGTTGCCGGCAATCTGTCCGACGTGACCCTGGCGAACTTCGCCGGCAAGCGCAAAGTGCTGAACATCTTCCCAAGCGTCGACACCCCGACCTGCGCCACTTCGGTACGCAAGTTCAACGCCCAGGCCAACGACATCGCCAACACCGTGGTGCTGTGCATCTCCGCTGACCTGCCGTTCGCTCAAGCTCGCTTCTGCGGCGCCGAAGGCCTGGAAAACGTACAGAACCTGTCGACCCTGCGCGGTGCCGAGTTCATCGAGAACTACGGCGTGGCCATCGCTGACGGCCCGCTCAAAGGCCTGACCGCCCGTGCCGTCGTGGTACTGGACGAAAACGACAACGTTCTGCACAGCGAACTGGTCAAGGAAATTGCTGAAGAACCGAACTACGAAGCGGCACTCGCCGTTCTGAAATAAGGTTACTTTTACAATTGTTAACGGCCTGAGGGGGCGTTCTCAGTTAATTTCCCCGCCGCGTTGTCGCCTTAAAGCGGGCCAGGCAAGGCGCAGGCCGCTGGGAATGGTTGTTCCCTTTCCAAGGCCTGCAACGCAGGCTGGCCCGCTTTAAGGCACAACCCGAAGGGCCGGGCCTGCTGTTGTGCAGGGCTGCGTTGCTCGAAGCTTATTTGGAATGACCAAACCACGCTTCTCGCGCCTAGCTCTGCACAACAGCAGACCCGGCGCGGCGGGGTAATCAGCTGAGAACGCCCCCTCTGTCCAGGCCGTTTTCATTTGTGCTTCAGTGTCTTAGATAAATCTCCTGTTACGTAAGCCGAAGGTAAATTGCCGGTAAAGGCGCTTTGCTTAATGCCCACCAGTGCTTATCGTTCAGCCTCCTGTAGAAAGAAGCTCACGCGCCCAATGGTTGATCATTCCATGCAATCCTCCGCTTCCCGTAATCCTCGTCGCTGGCTGCTCGGCCTGCTTGTCCTGTTGGTCATCGCGGGCCTGTGCTGGAAATTCTGGCCCGCCGGCACTGCCAATAAGGACGGAGCTGCGCCGAAAGCCGTGGCCGGCCACACAGGCAAGTCGGGGGGGATGCGTCCTGGCTTCGGCGGGGCGACCGGACCGATCCCGGTGCGCGTGGCGCCGGCGGTCAAGGGTGATTTTCCGCTGTACTACAAGGCACTGGGCACCGTTACCGCACTGAACACCATCAATGTGCGTAGTCGGGTTGGCGGCGAACTGATGAAGATTTCCTTCGAAGAAGGGCAGATGGTCAAGGCCGGCGACCTGCTGGCTGAAATCGATCCGCGCCCTTACCAGAACGCCTTGCTCCAGGCCGAAGGCACGCTGCTGCAGAACCAGGCACAACTGAAAAACGCGCAGGTCGACGTCGAGCGTTATCGCGGCCTGTTCAAGGAAGACAGCATCGCCAAGCAAACCCTGGACACCGCCGAAGCACTGGTCGCCCAGTACCAGGGCACGGTCAAGACCAATCAGGCGGCGGTCAACGACGCCAAGCTCAATCTCGAATTCACCAGGATCCGCGCCCCGATTACCGGGCGCGTGGGTCTGCGGCAGCTGGACGTCGGCAACCTGGTGGCGGCCAACGACACCACGGCGCTGGCGATCATCACCCAGACCCAGCCGATCAGCGTCGCCTTCACCTTGCCGGAAAACAGCCTCGACATCGTCCTGGCACGCTACCGCACCGGCGCCAAATTGCCGGCCGAAGCCTGGGACCGTGGTGACACCAAGTTGCAGGCCACCGGTGTGTTGCAGAGCCTGGACAACCAGATCGACGTGACCACCGGCACCCTGAAATTCAAGGCACGCTACGAGAACCGTGATCAGGCGCTGTTCCCCAATCAGTTCGTCAACGTCCACCTGCTGGCCGACACCTTGAAAGACGTGGTGCTCGCGCCATCGGCGGCGATTCAGTTCGGCACTAACGGCACCTTCGTCTACGCCTTGGACGGTGACAAGAAAGTCGCGATCCGCCAGTTGAAAGTCGGTGCCAGTGACGGTGAAAACACGGTGATTACCGAAGGCCTGGCGCCTGGGGACCGTGTGGTCCTCGAAGGCACCGACCGCCTGAAGGAAGGCAGCGAAGTGGAGGTGGTCAACGACACCAAGGACGTGCCGACCACCCCGACCGGGCACCTGCAAGGCAAGTCGGCAGCCAGCTCGGCTGAGCCGGCGACCACCGACAAGGCGAAAAAGGGCGGCGCATGAACATCTCGCGGCTGTTCATCCTTCGCCCGGTCGCCACCACGCTGAGCATGCTGGCCATTATCCTGGCGGGCGTGATTGCTTATCGGCTGCTGCCGGTGTCGGCATTGCCTCAGGTGGATTACCCGACCATCCGCGTCATGACGCTGTATCCCGGCGCCAGCCCGGATGTCATGACCAGCGCCGTGACCGCGCCGCTGGAGCGTCAGTTCGGGCAGATGCCCGGCCTGACTCAGATGGCGTCGACCAGTTCCGGTGGCGCGTCGGTGCTGACCCTGCGTTTCAGCCTCGACATCAACATGGACGTCGCCGAACAGCAGGTGCAGGCCGCGATCAACGCTGCGACCAATCTGCTGCCCAAGGACCTGCCGGCACCGCCGGTGTACAACAAGGTCAACCCGGCGGACACCCCGGTGCTGACCCTGGCCATCACCTCCAAAACCATGCTGTTGCCCAAGCTTAACGACTTGGTCGATACGCGCATGGCGCAGAAAATCGCCCAGATCAGCGGCGTCGGCATGGTCAGCATTGCCGGCGGCCAGCGCCAGGCGGTGCGGATCAAGGTCAACCCGGAGGCGTTGGCGGCCAACGGCTTGAACCTGTCGGATGTGCGCACCCTGATCGGCGCGTCCAACGTCAACCAGCCCAAGGGCAACTTCGACGGCCCGACCCGGGTCTCGATGCTCGATGCCAACGACCAACTGACCTCGCCGAAGGACTATGCCAACCTGATTTTGGCCTACGCCAACGGCGCGCCGCTGCGCCTCAAGGACGTGGCCGAGATTGTCGACGGCGCCGAGAACGAACGCCTGGCGGCGTGGGCCAATGAAAACCAGGCGGTGTTGCTGAACATTCAGCGTCAGCCCGGCGCGAACGTTATCGAGGTGGTCGACCGTATCAAGGCCTTGCTGCCGAGCATCACCGACAACCTGCCGGCCGGCCTCGACGTCACGGTCCTCACCGACCGCACCCAGACCATCCGCGCCTCCGTCACCGACGTGCAGCACGAATTGCTGATCGCCATCGCGCTGGTGGTCATGGTCACGTTTCTGTTCCTGCGCCGCTTCAGCGCCACGATCATTCCGTCGGTGGCCGTACCGCTGTCGTTGATCGGCACATTCGGCGTGATGTACCTCGCCGGTTTCTCGGTCAACAACCTGACCTTGATGGCCCTGACCATCGCCACCGGTTTCGTGGTGGACGATGCGATCGTGATGCTGGAGAACATTTCCCGGTTTATCGAAGAAGGGGACAGTCCCCTTAATGCGGCGCTGAAGGGCGCCAAGCAGATCGGCTTTACCCTGATTTCCCTGACCCTGTCTTTGATCGCGGTACTGATCCCGCTGTTGTTCATGGCGGACGTGGTGGGGCGCTTGTTCCGCGAATTCGCCATCACCTTGGCGGTGGCGATCCTGATTTCCCTGGTCGTGTCGCTGACCCTGACGCCGATGATGTGCGCACGGTTGTTGAAACGTGAACCCAAGGAAGAAGAGCAGGGCCGTTTCTACCGGGCCAGCGGCGCGACAATTGATTGGATGATCGCGGCTTACGGCCGCAAGTTAAAGTGGGTTCTCAAGCATCAACCGCTGACGCTGATGGTAGCCATCGGCACCCTGGCGCTGACCGTGTTCCTGTATTTGATCGTGCCCAAGGGCTTTTTCCCGGTGCAGGACACGGGCGTTATCCAGGGCATTTCCGAGGCGCCGCAGTCGATTTCCTTTGCGGCGATGAGCGAGCGGCAGCAGGAACTGGCCAAGGTGATCCTGGCCGATCCGGCGGTGGAGAGCCTGTCGTCCTACATCGGTGTCGACGGCGACAACTCGACGCTCAACAGCGGTCGCCTGCTGATCAACCTCAAGTCCCACAGCAACCGCGACCTGAGCGCCACCGAAGTGATCGCCCGTCTGCAACCGGAACTGGACAAGCTGGTCGGCATTCGCCTGTTCATGCAGCCCGTGCAGGACTTGACCATTGAAGACCGTGTCAGCCGCACGCAATACCAGTTCAGCATGTCTTCGCCAGATTCCGAGTTGCTCAGCCTGTGGAGCGGTCGCCTGGTGGACGCACTGACGCAACGCCCGGAGTTGACCGACGTCGCCAGCGACTTGCAGGACAAGGGCTTGCAGGTCTATCTGGTGATTGACCGCGATGCAGCGTCGCGGGTCGGCGTATCGGTGTCGAACATCACCGATGCGCTGTACGACGCCTTCGGCCAGCGGCAGATTTCCACCATTTACACCCAGGCCAGCCAGTACCGCGTGGTGCTGCAATCGCAGTCCGGCGAGAAGATCGGCCCGGATGCGCTGAACCAGATTCACGTCAAGACCACCGACGGCGGGCAAGTGCGCCTGTCCAGCCTGGCGCGCATCGAGGAGCGTCAGGCGCAACTGGCGATCACTCACATCGGCCAATTCCCGGCCGTGATGATGTCCTTCAATCTCGCACCCGGCGTGGCGCTGGGGCACGCGGTGGAAATCATCGAACAAGTGCAGAAAGACATCGGCATGCCGATTGGCGTGCAGACCCAGTTCCAGGGCGCCGCCGAGGCATTCCAGGCATCGTTGTCGAGCACCTTGCTGCTGATTCTGGCGGCGGTGGTGACCATGTACATCGTGCTCGGCGTGCTCTACGAGAGCTACATCCACCCGATCACCATTCTCTCGACCTTGCCCTCGGCGGCGGTCGGCGCCTTGCTGGCGTTGTTGTTGAGCGGCAATGACCTGGGCATGATCGCGATCATCGGCATCATTTTGCTGATCGGCATCGTGAAAAAGAACGCGATCATGATGATCGACTTCGCCCTCGACGCCGAGCGCAATCAGGGCATGGACCCGGAAACCGCGATTTATCAAGCGGCGCTGCTGCGTTTCAGGCCCATCCTGATGACTACCCTGGCGGCATTGTTTGGTGCGGTGCCGTTGATGCTGGCCACCGGTTCCGGCGCTGAATTGCGCCAGCCGTTGGGCCTGGTGATGGTTGGCGGTTTGCTGCTGAGTCAGGTGCTGACGTTGTTCACCACGCCGGTGATCTACCTGTATTTCGACCGTCTCGGTCGGCGCTGGGGTCGCAAGTCTGAAGCCGCGGAAGCGGTAGAGCAGCCATGAACCTGTCCGGACCTTTCATCAAGCGGCCGGTCGCGACCATGCTGCTGAGCCTGGCGATCATGCTGCTGGGCGGCGTGAGCTTCGGCCTGTTGCCGGTGTCGCCGTTGCCGCAGATGGATTTCCCGGTGATCGTGGTCCAGGCCAGCTTGCCCGGCGCCAGCCCTGAGGTTATGGCCTCGACCGTGGCCACGCCGCTGGAACGCTCCTTCGGCGCCATCGCCGGCGTCAACACCATGAGCAGCCGCTCCAGCCAGGGCTCGACCCGGGTGATTTTGCAGTTCGACCTCGACCGCGACATCAACGGTGCGGCCCGGGAAGTGCAAGCGGCCATCAACGCCTCGCGCAACCTGCTGCCGAGCGGGATGCGCAGCATGCCGACCTACAAGAAGGTCAACCCGTCCCAGGCGCCGATCATGGTGCTGTCGCTGACCTCCGACGTGCTGGAAAAAGGCCAGCTCTATGATTTGGCCTCGACGATCCTGTCCCAGAGCCTGTCCCAGGTGCAGGGCGTCGGTGAGGTGCAGATCGGCGGCAGCTCCCTGCCGGCGGTGCGCATCGAACTCGAACCCCAGGCGCTCAACCAGTACGGCGTGGCCCTGGACGATGTGCGCAACACCATCGCCAATGCCAACGTGCGCCGGCCCAAGGGCTCGGTCGAAGACGGCCAGCGGCTGTGGCAGGTGCAGGCCAACGATCAACTGGAAAAGGCCAAGGATTACGAATCGCTGATCATCCACTACGCCGACGGCGCGGCATTGCGCCTGAAAGACGTGGCCAAGGTCAGCGATGGCGTCGAGGACCGTTACAACAGCGGCTTCTTCAACAATGACGCGGCGGTGCTGCTGGTGATCAACCGCCAGGCCGGTGCGAACATCATCGAGACGGTCAACGAAATCAAGGCTCAGCTGCCGGCGTTGCAGGCGGTGCTGCCGGCCAGCGTCAAGCTGAACCTGGCGATGGACCGCTCGCCGGTGATCAAGGCGACGTTGCACGAAGCGGAAATGACCCTGCTGATCGCCGTGGCGCTGGTGATTCTGGTGGTGTTCCTGTTCCTCGGTAACTTCCGCGCCTCGCTGATTCCGACCCTGGCGGTGCCGGTGTCGCTGGTCGGCACGTTTGCGGTGATGTACCTGTACGGGTTCTCCCTGAACAACCTGTCGCTGATGGCGCTGATCCTGGCCACCGGGCTGGTGGTGGACGACGCCATCGTGGTGTTGGAGAACATTTCCCGGCACATCGATGAAGGTGTGCCGCCGATGAAGGCCGCCTACCTCGGCGCTGAGGAAGTCGGCTTCACGTTACTGTCGATGAACGTCTCGCTGGTGGCGGTGTTCCTGTCGATCCTGTTCATGGGCGGGATTGTCGAAAGCCTGTTCCGCGAGTTTTCCATCACCTTGGCAGCGTCCATCGTGGTCTCGCTGGTGGTCTCGCTGACGCTGACGCCGATGCTCTGCGCCCGTTGGCTCAAGCCGCACACGCCGGGGCAGGAAAACCGTTTGCAGCGCTGGAGCCAGCGGGCCAACGAGTGGATGGTCGGCAAATACGCCACCAGCCTCGACTGGGTGCTGCGTCACCGCCGGCTGACCTTGCTCAGCCTGATCGTGACAGTCGGCGTTAACATTGCGTTGTATGTCGTTGTTCCTAAAACGTTTATGCCGCAACAAGACACCGGCCAGCTCATCGGTTTTGTGCGCGGCGACGACGGTCTGTCGTTCAGCGTCATGCAGCCGAAAATGGAAACGTTCCGCCGTGCCGTGCTCAAGGACGATGCGGTGCAAAGCGTCGCCGGGTTCATCGGCGGCACCAACGGCACCAACAACGCCTTTATGCTGGTGCGCTTGAAGCCGATCAAGGAACGCAACATTTCCGCGCAGAAAGTCATCGAGCGCCTGCGCAAGGAAATGCCCAAGGTCCCTGGTGCGCAGTTGATGCTGATGGCGGACCAGGACTTGCAGTTCGGCGGGGGGCGTGAACAGACCACTGCGCAGTATTCCTACATCTTGCAAAGCGGTGATCTGGGCGCATTGCGCCAGTGGTACCCGAAAGTCGTCGCCGCTTTGAAAGCGTTGCCAGAGTTGACGGCGATCGATGCCCGTGAAGGTCGGGGCGCCCAGCAAGTAACGCTGATCGTCGACCGCGATCAGGCGAAACGCTTGGGGGTCGACATGGACATGGTCACCTCGGTGTTGAACAACGCCTACAGCCAGCGGCAGATCTCGACGATTTACGACAGCCTCAACCAATACCAGGTGGTGATGGAGGTCAATCCGAAATACGCCCAGGACCCGATCACGCTCAAGCAGGTGCAAGTGATCACCGCCGACGGTGCGAGAATTCCGCTGTCGACCATCGCGCACTATGAAAACAGTCTGGAAGATGACCGGGTCAGCCATGAAGGCCAGTTCGCCTCCGAAAGCATTGCCTTCGACATGGCGGAAGGCGTCACGGTGGAGCAGGGCAGCGCCGCCATCGAGCGCGCAGTTGCCAAGGTGGGCCTGCCGGAAGATGTCATTGCGAAAATGGCCGGCACCGCCGATGCCTTCGCCGCCACCCAGAAGAGCCAGCCGTGGATGATTCTCGGCGCGCTGGTGGCGGTCTATCTGGTGCTGGGCGTGCTGTATGAAAGCTACATTCATCCGCTGACGATTTTGTCGACATTGCCGTCGGCCGGGGTTGGCGCGTTGCTGTCGATCTACGCGCTGGGCGGCGAGTTCAGCCTGATTTCGTTGCTCGGGCTGTTCCTGCTGATCGGCGTGGTCAAGAAAAACGCCATCCTGATGATCGACCTCGCGCTGCAACTGGAGCGCCAGCAGGGCCTGGCGCCGCTGGAGTCGATTCGCAGTGCCTGTCTGCAACGTCTGCGGCCGATTCTGATGACCACCCTGGCGGCGATCCTCGGCGCGTTGCCGTTGCTGTTGGGCCGTGCCGAAGGCGCGGAAATGCGTCAGCCGCTGGGCCTGACCATCATCGGCGGGCTGATTTTCAGCCAGGTGCTGACCCTTTACACCACCCCGGTGGTTTACCTCTATCTCGACAAACTGCGCCATCGCTTCAACAAATGGCGTGGCGTGCGTACCGATGCTGCTCTGGAAACTCCGCTATGACTGACCGTTCGCTTATCAATCTGGCCACGCCACTGGCAGCCGCCCGAGGCTCGCGTTTGTTGAGCCTGGCGCTGTGCGTGGCGATGCTCAGCGCTTGCGCTGTCGGCCCGGACTACCAGCGCCCGCCAGCCGCCGCGCCGGTGCAATACAAGGAAGCCGCCGGCTGGCGTCAGGCCAGCCCGAGTGATTCACTGGCCCGTGGTGCCTGGTGGGAGTTGTATGGCGATCAGCAGCTCAACGGCCTGATCGAAAAACTCAACCGCTCCAACCAGACTGTCGCCCAGTCTGAAGCCCAGTACCGTCAGGCCCAAGCCTTGGTGCGCAGTGCCCGGGGCGCGTTTTTTCCGACGGTGGACCTTACAGTCGGGAAAAATCGTTCCAGCCAGGGTACCGGCAGCAGCAGTTCGAGTTTGACCAGTTCCTCCAGCGGGATTCGCGACACCTACACCGCGCAGGCCGGGGTCAGTTGGGAGGCGGATATCTGGGGCAAATTGCGTCGGGGCCTGGAAGCCGACACCGCCAACGCCGAAGCCAGCTTCGCCGACCTGGCGGCGATGCGCCTGAGCCAGCAATCGGAGCTGGTGCAGAACTACCTGCAATTGCGGGTGATCGACGAACAGAAACGCCTGTTGGAAGCGACCGTCGAGGCCTATCAGCGCTCGCTGAAAATGACCGAAAACCAGTACCGCGCCGGTGTCTCCGGCAAGGACGCGGTGGCCCAGGCGCAGACCCAGCTTAAAAGCACCCAGGCGGACATGGTCGATCTGATCTGGCAGCGTGCCCAGTTCGAGAACGCCATCGCGGTGCTGATCGGGCTACCACCCGCCGAGTTCAGCCTGGCCGAAACCAAGACCATCCCGGCATTGCCTGAAGTGCCGCTGGGCCTGCCGTCGCAGCTGCTCGAACGTCGCCCGGACATCGCTTCCGCCGAGCGTTCGGTGATGGCGGCCAACGCCAACATCGGCGTGGCCAAGGCCGCCTACTACCCGGACCTGACCCTGAGCCTGAACGGCGGTTACAGCAGCAGCACCTATGCCAACTGGATCAGCGTGCCGAACCGCTTCTGGTCGGTAGGGCCGCAACTGGCCATGACCCTGTTTGATGGCGGCCAGCGTTCGGCCGAGGTCGATCGCAGTGAAGCGGCCTACGACGAAACCGTCGCCAAGTACCGCCAGACCGTGCTCGATGGTTTCCGCGAGGTGGAAAACTATCTGGTTCAGCTTAAGGTGCTGGAAGACGAAGCCGGCGTGCGCCAGGAAGCACTGGATGCTGCGCGTGAATCCCTGCGGTTGACGCGAAATCAATACAAGGCCGGATTGATTGCTTACCTGGACGTGGTAGTCATCCAGGCCACGGCGTTGAATAACGAACGTAACGTGTTGAGTCTGTTACAGAGCCGCTTGATCGCCAGTGTGCAGTTGATCGCAGCGCTGGGCGGTGGTTGGGACGGGGCGCTTCAAGTCAGCGAGAACAAATAGCCCTGACACCCAACCCCTTTGTTGATCGTTCCCACGCAGAGCCTGGGAACGATCAACTTGAGCCTTTGGGGCGATCAAACAAGCGTTTCATCGGGTTGATGGCCATTTGATTACTTTGTCAGTGCGTTCTTTTGCGCAATCAGTACAATCGCCCGATTTGCCCTGCCGAGAACGGAAGCAGTACGGGGGGCGATCGCGAGAAGTCACATGCTCATCGGTAGCTATTCCCCCACGCTGGTTATCATTTCGCTCTGTGTAGCGATTCTCGCCTCCTATACCGCGCTCGACCTGACCGAACGCATTGCCACCGCCAAGGGCCGTGCCGTGTTCCTTTGGACCGCGGGCGGCGCCTTTGCCATGGGCGTGGGCGTGTGGTCGATGCACTTTATCGGCATGCTCGCGTTCACCTTGCCCATCGATCTGGGTTACGACTTCAGCCTTACGTCCCTGTCGCTGCTGACCGCGATCCTGTCCTGCGGTTTTGCCCTGTGGCTGGTCAGTCAGCCCCGGTTGCCGTCCTGGCAACTGGCGTTCGGCGCGCTGATCATGGGCGCCGGGATCAGTGCCATGCATTACACCGGCATGGCGGCCATGCGCATGCAGCCGGGCATCGATTACGACCCGACGCTGTTTGGTGCATCGCTGCTCATCGCCGTCGGTGCTTCCGGCGCCGCGTTATGGATCGCCTTCCGCCTGCGCCAGCACACGCCGTATGTGGGCCTGTTTCGCGCCGGTGCGGCGGTGATCATGGGCCTGGCCATCGTCGGCATGCATTACACCGGAATGGCGGCGGCACGCTTCCCGGACGGCAGTTTCTGTGGCGCCGCCCTCAGCGGCTTGAACGGCAAAGGCCTCGACAACCTGGTGCTGATCACCACGCTTGCGGTATTGAGCATCGCCTTGTTGACCTCGGTTCTCGATGCGCGTCTTGAAGCCCGCACCGCGGATCTTGCGCGCTCGTTGACGCAAGCCAATCGCGAACTGACCCAACTGGCCCTGCACGACACCCTGACCGGGTTGCCCAATCGCATGTTGCTGGCCGACCGTATCGAACAGGCCATGTCCAAGGTTCAGGAGCAGGGCGGTTGCTTTGCGCTGATGTTTATCGACCTCGACGGCTTCAAACCGGTCAACGATGCCTTCGGCCACCACATGGGCGATCAGTTGTTGCGTGAGGTCGGTTTACGTCTGCGCGAAGACATGCGCAGTCAGGACACCTTGGCGCGGATCGGCGGCGATGAATTCGTCCTGCTGGTACGCCTCAGCGAGCCAAATGACGCGCTGAACGTCGCCTCGCGGCAGGTCGGGTTGATCGGCAGTTCGTTCCGGGTCGCCGAGCAAGACCTGCAGATTTCCGCCAGCCTTGGCATCGCGCTGTACCCGGGCAACGGCCAGACCGCCCAGGAATTGCTGATGAACGCCGACGCTGCGATGTACCACGCCAAGGGCGCCGGGAAAAACGGCTACAGCTTCTTCGACGCCTCGATGAACAGCAACGCGCGTAAACAGCTGCAACTGCTCCAGGATTTGCGCAATGCCCTCGATCAGCAGCAGTTCAGCCTCTATTACCAACCCAAGTTCGACGCCAGCAATGGTCGTCCGGTGGGTGCTGAGGCGTTGCTGCGTTGGGAGCATCCGACCCAGGGCATGCTGCTGCCGGACAAGTTTATCGAGCTGGCGGAAAGGACCGGGCTGATCATTCCCATTGGTGAATGGGTGCTGAACGAAGCCTGCCGCCAGATGCGCGAGTGGTACGTGCTCGGCTACACCGACTGGCGCATTGCGGTGAACCTCTCGGCGTTGCAGTTCTGCCATACGGGCCTGGTCAAGAGCGTCTCCAACGCCTTGGCCCGGCATCAGTTGCCGGCCAACAGCCTGACCCTTGAAATCACCGAAACCACCGCCATGAGCGATGCCGATGCGAGCATGACGGTGCTTCAGGAACTCTCGGAAATGGGTGTCGATCTGTCCATCGATGACTTCGGCACGGGTTATTCGAGCTTGATGTACCTCAAGCGCCTGCCGGCCAATGAGCTGAAGATCGACCGCGGTTTTGTCCGCGATCTGGAACACGACAGTGACGACGCCGCCATCGTGTCCGCCATCGTCGCGCTCGGCCAGGCGCTGGGCTTGCGCATTGTCGCCGAAGGCGTCGAGACCGGTGTCCAGCAAGACTTCCTGACCAAACTCGGTTGCGATTCGTTGCAGGGCTACCTGCTCGGGCACCCGCTGCCGGCGGATCGCTTCATGGCCGACATCGTCCGTGGTGAACGATGGGTGCCTGTGGCCGCTGTCGAGCCTGCCTGATCGTGAGGGGCGACGGCGTCTACAGAGACCCCAATGCACACAGCGTTGGCGAGTTCAGTTGATGTGAGTCCATGCAAAAGCCGGCAATGGAGGTTATTCTTGCCCCCGATTGCTTACGCGTGAAGGGGAAGTCAACATGGACAAAGTCATTGTTATCACCGGCGGCGGCCGTGGTATCGGCGCGGCAACCGCGCTGTTGGCTGCAGGGCTTGGTTATCGGGTCTGTATCAACTATCAGTCCGACGAATCGGCTGCACAAAGCGTCCTTGAGCAAGTTCGGGCTCTGGGTGCTCAAGCCATTCTCGTGCGTGCCGACGTCAGCATCGAAGACGAAGTGATCAGTCTGTTCCACCGCGTGGACACCGAACTGGGTCGCGTCACGGCGCTGGTGAATAACGCCGGCACCGTGGGTCAAAAATCCCGCGTCGACGAAATGTCTGAGTTCCGCATTCTCAAAACGCTCAAGACCAATGTCCTGGCACCGATCCTCTGCGCCAAGCACGCGATCATGCGCATGTCGCCCAAGCATGGCGGGCAGGGCGGCAGCATCGTCAATGTGTCCTCTGTAGCCTCGCGTCTGGGCTCACCCAACGAATACGTGGATTACGCAGCGTCAAAAGGCGCGCTGGACAGCTTCACCATCGGCCTGTCCAAGGAAGTGGCGGGCGAAGGCATTCGCGTCAACGCGGTGCGGCCAGGCTTTATTTACACCGACTTCCATGCGCTGAGCGGTGATCCGGATCGGGTCAGCAAGCTGGAATCGGCGATCCCGATGGCCCGCGGTGGACGGCCGGACGAAGTGGCCGAGGCGATTATCTGGTTGCTGTCGGACAAGGCTTCTTATGCGACCGGGACTTTTGTTGACTTGGGCGGTGGGCGTTAATCCTTAAGATTTGTATTGTCCGGCCCGGGCTCCTTCGCGAGCAGGCTCGCTCCTACAGTGGATTGATGTGAACACAGTATTTGTGAACGACACTAAATTCCTGTGGGGGCGAGCCTGCTCGCGATGACGGTAGCCCAAACGACATCAACGCTTCAGAACGACCGCACTATCCGCCCCAACGTCTCCATCGCCTTCTCCGAATCCTCGGTCCACGGGCTGCCATAATTCAGCCGGATACAATTCCTGAACCGCTGCGTCGGTGAAAAGATCGGCCCCGGCGCGATGCTGATGCCTTGCGCCAGTGCCATCTGAAACAACTTCAACGAATCCATCTGCGGCGGCAGTTCCAGCCACAGGAAGTAGCCGCCGGCCGGTTGGCTGACACGTGTCTGCGCCGGAAAATAGCGGGCAATGGCGGCGAGCATGGCGCTTTGCTGTTCTTCCAGGGCGTAGCGCAGTTTGCGCAGGTGCCGGTCGTAGCCGCCGTGTTGCAGGTAGTCGGCGATGGCGGCCTGGGCCGGCATCGAGGCGCACAGCGAAGTCATCAGTTTCAGCCGTTCGATCTTCTGCGCATATCGCCCGGCGGCGACCCAGCCGATGCGGTAGCCGGGGGCGAGGCTCTTGGCGAAGGAACCGCAATGCATCACCAGCCCTTCGGTATCAAACGCCTTGGCCGGTTTCGGCGCCTGCTGGCCGTAATAGAGTTCGGCGTAGACGTCGTCCTCGATCAGCGGCACCTGGTGGCTGCGCAATAACTCGACCAGCTCCTGCTTCTTCGCCTCGGGCATGGTCGCGCCCATCGGGTTCTGGAAACTGGTCATGCACCAGCAGGCCTTGATCGGGTGGCGCTCCAGGGTTTGCGCGAGTACGCCCAGGTCGATACCGTCGCGCGGGTGCACCGGGATCTCGACGGCTTTGAGTTTCAGCCGTTCCAGGATTTGCAGGCAGGCATAGAACGCTGGCGCTTCAATGGCCACCAGGTCGCCGGGTTCGGTGACCGCTTGCAGGCACAGGTTCAGGGCTTCCAGCGCGCCGTTGGTAATCAGCAGTTCTTCCATCGGCAACATCAGGCCGCCGACCATGTAGCGCAGGGCAATCTGGCGCCGCAGCTGCGGGTTGCCCGGCGACATGTCGGTGACGACCATGCGCGGGTCCATGTCCCGTGCGGCGCTGGCCAGGGAGCGGGACAGGCGCTGCAACGGGAACAGGGTCGGGCTGGGAAAGGCCGAGCCGAAGGGCACGGTGGTCGGGTCCTTGATCGAGTCGAGGACCGAAAACACCAGCTCGCTGACGTCGACTTCGGTGGATTCATTGACCTGGCTGCTGATCACCGGCTCCGAGAACGGACTCGGCGCGTGCGCGTTGACGAAATAGCCGGAACGCGGCCGGGCGCGGATCAGGCCACGGCGTTCGAGCAGGTAGTAAGCCTGGAATACCGTGGACGGGCTGACCCCGTAAGTCTGGCTGGCATAGCGCACCGACGGCACGCGTTGGCCAGGGCCCAGGACGCCGGAGCGAATCAGTTCAGCGATGTCTTCGGCGAATTTTTCGTAGCGTTTCATCGAGTGCCTGGATTGGTGTTTTTCAGTGAAATCGAGGTGACTTCTTCGCGGGCAAGCACCGCTCCTACAGTCAGCACGAAACCGTAGGAGCGAGGCTTGCCCGCGAATGGCAGCACCGCAGTCTAAGGGATCAACGGTTCATCGGCGCAACAAACCGGCTCTTGGCCACGCTATAGATGTCCGGTTCGTCACTGTCGACAATCTTGAAACTGATCGTCTGCGAGCTGCTGCTGGGGCGTTCGGCGGTCATGGCCACTGACACCGGTACATCGACAATCTCACCCGGCGCCAGGCTCAGCTCGGTCTTGCCTTGCAGCACGAAGCCTTCGCCGTCCACCAGGCTCAGCCGATAGTCCTGACGCAGCTGGGTCTTGTTGATGACCTTCAAGCTGTAGATGTTTTCGATCTGCCCCTGGCTGTTCTCTCGGAACAGGCCGCGGTCCTTGCTCACGTCCAGCGACACCATCGACCGCTCGACCAACGCCAGGGCGAGGGCGCCGATCATCACCAGCAGCACCGCGGTGTAACCGATCAGCCGCGGCCGTAGCAGATGAGTCTTGCCCCCTTGCAACTCATGCTCCGAGGTATAGCTGATCAAGCCACGGGCATAGCCCATTTTGTCCATGATCGAATCGCAGGCGTCGATACACGCCGCGCAGCCGATGCACTCCATTTGCAAGCCGTCGCGTATGTCGATCCCGGTCGGGCAGACTTGCACGCACAGCTGGCAATCGATGCAATCACCCAGGCCCACCTCGGCCGGTGTCACCTCGCGTTTGCGCGGGCCACGGTTTTCACCACGGGCCACGTCGTAGGAAATGGTCAAGGTGTCCTTGTCGAACATCACGCTCTGGAACCGCGCATACGGGCACATGTGCATGCACACCGCTTCACGCAGCCAGCCGGCGTTGATGTAAGTCGCGCCGGTGAAAAACAGCACCCAGAACAGACTGACACCGCCAATCTGCAAGGTCAGCAGCTCTTCGGCCAAGGGCCGGATCGGCGTGAAATACCCCACAAAGGTCAGCCCGGTAAGCAGACTGATGGCCAGCCACAGTGTGTGCTTGGCCGAGCGGCGAATAAGTTTGTTCAGGCCCCACGGCGCGGCTTGCAGCTTGATGCGCTGGTTGCGTTCGCCTTCGGTGATCTTCTCGCACCACATGAAGATCCAGGTCCAGGAACTCTGCGGGCAGGTGTAACCGCACCAGACCCTGCCGGCGAACACGGTGATTGCGAACAGGCCGAACGCGGCGATGATCAGCAGCGCCGAAAGCAGGATGAAGTCCTGGGGCCAGAAAGTTGCGCCGAAGATGTGGAATTTGCTTTCGGAAAGGTCCCAGAGCACCGCCTGACGGTCACCCCAGTTCAGCCACACGGTGCCGAAGAACAGCAAAAACAGAACCCCCGCACCGCTCAGGCGCAATGTGCGGAACAGGCCGGTGAAGCTGCGGGTGTGAATCAGGTTGTCGCTGGATTTGGCCTTTATCTTTGGACGCAAAGGCTCGGTTTTTATAAATGAGGCAGGTTCTACGATTCGGACGGGGATTCTTTCGCTCATGGTCTTTCGCTCATCAGCCTCCATCAGGCATGAGTACTATGACCAGCGATCTGTTTGCATAACAGACTCAGGTATTGCAATAAAAAGCGGATCAGATGGGGATTGATCCGCTGCCTGCGACAACTTGATGCACCCCGTCACAGCAGGGCTCAGACGCCTATATCAGGCGCCTGCGGGGCTTGTTGATCGGGGTCAGTCAAATCACCGAATCACTGTCGGTAGCCTTCAAATGCTTACGGCCGTCCACTGCGCCTGCTACGGTCAATGCATCGGCTTCTGCTTCGGTGATGTACACGCGCTGGCCGTTGAGTTCCACCGCCGACATGGCTTTTTCCGAGTCGGTGATGATCGTGACGTCGGGGCACAGACGAATTTCTTCGCCGTTCTCGGTGATGAAGAAGCAGGTCTGGCTTTCGATGCGCACAGTCATGGCGATGTCCTTTTTTAGCGGGTTCTAAACTGTTAGGGCGCATCCGACGGACATCGTTCTGTGCAACTGATTAATGGTCGGCGCGGTCCATCCTCCCATAACGATCAATCACAAGGATTGCACCATGAACGCCTGGTGGCATGAGGTTTGGGTAACGCTGCAAGCGGAGTTCGCCGACATCGGCGATGCGTCACAACTGACGCGTATAACCGTGAGATTACTGATGGCTGCGATCCTGGGCGGCATTCTGGGTTTCGAGCGTGAGCAAAAGGGCAAGGCCGCCGGCGTGCGTACGCACATGCTGGTAGCGCTGGGAGCTGCATTGTTTGTGCTGGTGCCACAGATGTCCGGCTCCCAGGCCGATGCCATGAGCCGGGTGGTGCAAGGCGTGATCGCCGGGATCGGCTTCCTCGGCGCCGGCACCATTCTGAAAAACCAGGAGGGCGATGAAGGCCACGTAAAAGGCCTGACCACCGCCGCCGGTTTATGGCTGACCGCCGCCATCGGTGTCTCGGCCGGGCTGGGCCGCGAGGCGACGGCGGTGTTTAGTACGCTGCTGGCGTTGGCGATTTTCAGCGTGATGCCGAGGATCGTGCAAATGCTCGACAGGGACAAAGACGAGCAGGAACGACCCTAGATCGCCATCGTCACTCAGGCGAGACGATCACCGGCGGCATCGTGCTCGGTGGTTCTTCCCGGGGTGGCGGCGTAGTGCCAGGCGGTTCCTTCTCAGGCACCGGTTGCGGTTCGGTCGGCGGAATGGTCGGGGTGTCGATGTTCGGATCAGGTGTCTCGGCAGGGATTGGAATACTCATCGTTGAAGCCTCCAGTGGCACATGGCGTAAGTCGTGCTTAAGTGAGTTGACCGTCACGCAAGGGATTTGATTCCGCAGCAAATGGGCGTGAACTTTTCCCCGCGCTTGTCGCTCGGAACCTAAGTGAGTTCATTTCGGGCCCGACGGGTTTCGTGTGAAAGACGACCAGACACAAGAGCGTCCATGGGGCGTTAAGGAGAGATGCTCGATGACTGCTGAAAAACCGACAGAGCTGAACTACAACCCTCATATGCCACTGTCGCAGGCGTTACTGCTGCCGCGCATCGCGATTGAAAACGTGATGCCGACCCTGGATGGCGGGCAGTTCGCGGCCAAGGCCGTGGTGGGCCAGGACGTGGTGGTGACCAGCAAAGTGTTCGCCGACGGCCACGACAAACTGGCCGTACGCATACGCTGGCGTGCCGACGGCGACGAGGCCTGGCAGAGCGAGGTCATGACCGAACTCGGCAATAACGGCTGGGAAGGGCAGTTCCGCGTTGAGGATCAAGGCCGCTACGTCTTTTGTATCGAAGCCTGGATCGATCAGTACGCCAGCTTTCTATACGAGATCGAGAAGAAGCACATTGCCGGCGTGCCCATCAGCCTGGAGTTGCAGGAAGGGCGCAACCAGGTGAAACAGGCGGCCGAGCGCTCGGAAGGGCCGCTGAGCGAAGACCTGGCGGCGTTGCACCATGAATTGTCCGGGTTGCTCGAAGCGGAACAAGTCACCTTGTTTCTGCACCAACGCAGTGCGGACCTGATGGCTCAGGCCGATCACCGTGCCTACTTGAGCCTCAGTCCCGAATTTCCGCTGGACGTCGAGCGCGAGCTCGCCCAGTTCGCCAGCTGGTATGAGTTGTTTCCGCGCTCGATCACCGACGATCCAAACCGTCACGGCACGTTCAACGACGTGCATGCCCGGCTGGCGATGATTCAGGACATGGGTTTCGATGTGCTGTACTTCCCGCCCATTCATCCGATCGGGCGCAGCTTCCGCAAGGGCCCGAACAATTCACTGAGCGCCGGCCCCGACGATCCGGGCAGCCCGTATGCCATCGGCAGCGAAGAGGGCGGGCACGAGGCGATTCACTCCGAACTCGGCACCCGCGAAGACTTTCGTCGACTGGTGGCGGCGGCGGCGGATTACGGACTGGAAATTGCCCTCGATTTCGCGATCCAGTGTTCCCAGGATCACCCGTGGCTCAAACAGCACCCGGGCTGGTTCAACTGGCGCCCGGACGGCACGATCAAATACGCCGAGAACCCGCCGAAAAAGTACCAGGACATCGTCAACGTCGATTTCTATGCCAGCGATGCAATTCCCAGCCTGTGGGTCGAGCTGCGGGACATTGTGGTCGGTTGGGTCGAAGAGGGCGTGAAGATCTTTCGTGTCGACAACCCTCACACCAAGCCGCTGCCGTTCTGGCAATGGCTGATCGCCGATGTGCGGGCGTTGTATCCCGAGGTGATCTTCCTGGCGGAGGCCTTTACCACGCCGGCGATGATGGCGCGGCTGGGCAAGGTCGGTTACTCCCAGAGTTACACCTACTTCACCTGGCGCAATACCAAGCGGGAACTGGCGACCTATTTCACCGAACTCAACGAGTCGCCATGGCGCGAATGCTACCGGCCGAATTTCTTCGTCAACACGCCGGACATCAACCCCGCGTTTCTGCATGAATCCGGACGCGCCGGCTTTCTCATCCGCGCGGCGCTGGCGACCATGGGCTCCGGTTTGTGGGGCATGTATTCGGGCTTCGAACTCTGTGAAGCCGCGCCGGTACCGGGCAAAGAGGAATACCTCAATTCCGAGAAATACGAGATCCGCCCACGGGACTTTACCGCGCCGGGCAACATCATCGCCGAGATCGCCCAGCTCAACCGCATCCGCCGGCAAAACCCGGCGTTGCACACGCACTTGGGCCTGAAGGTCTACAACGCGTGGAACGACAACATTCTGTACTTCGGCAAACGCAGCGCGGATGGCAGCAACTTCATTCTGGTGGCCGTCAGCCTCGATCCGCATAACGTCCAGGAAGCGAATTTTGAATTGCCTCTTTGGGAAATGGGCTTGCCCGATGACGCCAGCACTGAGGGTGAAGACTTGATGAGCGGCCATCGCTGGACCTGGTACGGCAAGTATCAGTTCATGCGAATCGACCCGGCGCATCAACCGTTCGGTATCTGGCGAATCACAACTTCTTGAAGACCCCAGATTTGCGATGGGATGAACTTTTGTGGCGAGGGAGCCTGCTCCCGCAGCGGCCCTATTTTTTCAGGGTCAACTGATTTACAGGTTTTGCGACTGCTTCGCAGCCGAGCGGGAGCAAGCTCCCTCGCCACAGGTAGGCGTTCGGCTCAGGGGCTGCACTGAATTCAACAGGAGTTTCAAATGGCGAAGAAACCCAAGGCAGCCACCTTTATCAAGGATCCGCTCTGGTACAAGGATGCGGTGATCTACCAGGTTCACGTTAAGTCTTTTTTCGACTCCAACAACGACGGGATCGGCGACTTTCCCGGCCTTATCGCCAAACTCGATTACATTGCCGACCTCGGCGTCAACACCATCTGGCTCTTGCCGTTCTATCCGTCGCCACGGCGCGATGATGGCTACGACATTGCCGAATACCGTGGCGTCCACCCCGATTACGGCACCATGGCCGACGCCAAACGTTTCATCTCCGAGGCCCACAAACGCGGCCTGCGGGTGATTACCGAGCTGGTCATCAACCACACCTCCGACCAGCACGCCTGGTTCCAGCGCGCACGAAAAGCCAAACCCGGTTCGGCGGCGCGGGACTTCTACGTCTGGTCCGACGACGATCACAAATACGACGGCACCCGGATCATCTTTCTCGACACCGAAAAGTCCAACTGGACCTGGGACCCGGTCGCCGGCCAGTACTTCTGGCACCGGTTCTATTCGCACCAGCCAGACCTCAACTTCGACAACCCGCAAGTCATGAAAGCGGTGCTGTCGGTGATGCGCTATTGGCTCGACATGGGCATCGACGGCCTGCGCCTGGACGCGATTCCCTACCTGATCGAGCGCGACGGCACCAACAACGAAAACCTGCCCGAGACCCACGACGTCCTCAAGCAGATCCGTGCCGAGATCGACGCCAACTATCCAGACCGCATGCTTCTGGCCGAGGCCAATCAATGGCCGGAAGACACGCAGCTGTACTTCGGTGACACCGATAAAAAAGGCCTCAACGGTGATGAATGCCACATGGCCTTTCACTTCCCGTTGATGCCGCGCATGTACATGGCGCTGGCCCAGGAAGATCGTTTCCCGATCACCGACATCCTGCGCCAGACCCCGGAGATCCCGGCCAACTGTCAGTGGGCGATTTTCCTGCGCAACCACGATGAGTTGACCCTGGAAATGGTCACCGACAAGGAACGCGATTACCTGTGGAACTACTACGCGGCCGACCGTCGGGCGCGGATCAACCTCGGTATTCGACGCCGCCTCGCACCGTTGATGGAACGGGATCGCCGTCGGGTGGAACTGCTCAACAGTCTGCTGCTGTCGATGCCGGGCACACCGACGATGTATTACGGCGATGAAATCGGCATGGGCGACAACATCTACCTCGGCGACCGTGACGGCGTACGCACGCCCATGCAGTGGTCGATCGACCGTAACGGCGGTTTTTCCCGCGCCGACCCGGCGAGCCTGGTACTGCCGCCGATCATGGACCCGCAATACGGTTACCTGTCGGTCAATGTCGAGACCCAGGCCGGCGACCCGCATTCGCTGCTGAACTGGACCCGGCGCATGCTCGCCGTGCGTAAGCAGTCCAAGGCCTTCGGGCGTGGCACGCTGAAAATGCTCTCGCCGAGCAACCGGCGAATTCTGGCCTACACCCGTGAATACAACGGGCCGGACGGCAAATACGAAATCATCCTGTGCGTGGCCAACGTATCGCGCAGTGCGCAAGCGGCGGAGCTGGACCTGTCGGCTTACGCCGGTATGGTGCCGGTGGAGATGCTCGGGGGTAACGCCTTCCCGCCGATCGGCCAGTTGAATTTCCTCCTGACGCTGGCGCCTTACGGCTTTTATTGGTTTGGACTTGCTGCGGAGAATCAAATGCCCAGCTGGCACGTAGAACCGGCGCAAAGCCTGCCGGACTTCACCACCCTGGTGTTGAAAAAACGCATGGAAGAACTGCTCGAAGCGCCGTCACGCGGCACGCTGGAGCAGGGCATCTTGCCGAACTGGCTGCAAAACCGTCGCTGGTTCGCCGGCAAGGACGCGGCCATCGAGAAGGTCAACCTGGTCTATGGCGTGCGCTTCGGCGATGCGCAGCATCCGGTGTTGCTCAGTGAAATCGAAGTCACCAGTGGCGGCCAGACCAGCCGTTACCAGTTGCCTTTCGGCTTCATTGCCGATGATCAGGTCGGGCCGGCGTTGCCGCAGCAACTGGCGCTGTCTCGGGTTCGACGTGGCCCTCAAGTGGGGTTGATCACCGACGCATTCAGCCTGGAAAACTTCATCCGCGCGGTGCTGCGGGGTATGCAGGAAAACACCGTGTTGCCTTCCGATGGCGGCGAGATCCGTTTCGAACCGACCGAGGAGCTGGCCAAACTGGGCCTGACGGCCGAATCCGAAGTGCGCTACCTGTCGGCCGAGCAGTCCAACAGTTCGGTGGTGATCGGCAGCAGCCTGGTGCTGAAGCTGATCCGCAAGGTCGCCTCGGGCGTGCACCCGGAACTGGAAATGAGCGCCTATCTGACCAACGCTGGTTTTAGCAACATCTCGCCGCTGCTGGGGTCGGTGGTTCGCCGCGACGCCAAGGGCGAGGACAATCTGCTGATGATTGCCCAAGGCTATTTGAGCAATCAGGGCGATGCCTGGGAATGGACCCAGAACAACCTCGAACGGGCACTGCGTGACGAACTGGCCGACGCCATGTCCGAGCAGGAGCAGCACTACAACGCACTGGGTGAGCTCAAAGACTTCGCTGGCATGCTCGGCCAACGGCTGGGTGAGATGCACCAGGTGCTGGCGGCCCCGACCGATGACCCGGACTTCGCCCCGCAGGTCACCACGCAAAAAGAGGCCCTGGCCTCGGCCAAGGACGTCGCGGCGCAACTGGAGCACTCGCTGAAGTTGCTCAAACAGCATCAAAGCGAACTGAACCCGGCGGACAAAGCGCTGGTCACTCGTTTACTGGACAACAAAAAAGCCATCCTCAGTCATGTCCAGGACCTGGGCGAAAAAGCCGTCGGTGGTTTGCGCATTCGCGTCCACGGCGATTTGCACCTGGGTCAGGTGCTGGTGATCAAGGGCGACGCCTTCTTGATCGACTTCGAAGGCGAGCCGGCACGGCCGCTGAGCGAGCGACGCGGCAAGCACAGCCCGTACAAAGATGTCAGTGGCGTGTTGCGCTCCTTCGATTACGCCGCGGCGATGGCGATCAACGTGCATAACGTCGACAACACCGCCGAAGCCCGAGCGGCACGGCAACGGGTAGCCGACCGTTATTTGAATGAAGCAAAACAGGCATTTGTCGACGCTTATCGGCTGGCGGCAGCTAGTCTTGCTCATGCGTGGCAAGATCCGGAAGGCGAGGACGCCGCGTTGGCGTTGTTCGGGCTGGAGAAGGCGGCGTATGAGGTGGCTTATGAGGCTGAAAATCGCCCCACGTGGTTGCCGGTGCCATTGCACGGTTTGTATGGATTATTGAGTGGGCTTAAACCCTTTTCCGAGCTTGGTGGAGAGTAGTCATGAGTTTCTCGAACAAGGAACAGGGTCACGCTAAAGAAGCGCTGCTGCCCAGATCGCGGGATATCGACGCGCTGGTACGCGCCGAACATCACGACCCTTTTGCAATTCTCGGCCCCCACGGCGATGACGCCGGCGGGCAATTCATTCGAGCGTATCTGCCAGACGCGCTGAGCGTGCAGGTACTGGCCAGGGACTCCGGGGAAGAACTCGGCAACCTTGAAGCCACCCAGACGCCGGGCCTGTTTGTCGGGCACTTCGATCGGGCGCAGCCGTATCTTTTGCGCACCCGTTGGGCCGGTGGCGAACAGGTTTCCGAGGACCCTTACAGCTTTGGTCCATTACTCGGCGAAATGGACTTGTACCTGTTCGCCGAAGGCAATCATCGCGACCTCAGCGCCTGCCTCGGCGCGCAGCTGAAGACGGTGGACGGCGTCGACGGCGTGCGTTTCGCCGTGTGGGCGCCGAATGCCAAACGGGTGTCGGTGGTCGGTGACTTCAACAACTGGGACGGTCGTCGGCACCCGATGCGTTTGCGCCATCCCACCGGGGTCTGGGAAGTGTTCATCCCGCGTTTACAGGCAGGGGAAACCTACAAATACGAAATCCTCGGCGCCCACGGGATTCTGCCGCTCAAGGCTGACCCGATGGCATTGGCCACCTCGCTGCCGCCGGATACCGCGTCCAAAGTCGCCTCACCGTTGAACATCGACTGGCAGGACCAGGCGTGGATGGAGTCTCGTGGCGAGCGTCATCTGCCGAGTGCGCCGCTGTCTATCTACGAGTTGCACGCCGGCTCGTGGCAATGCGAGCTGGACGATCTGGGTGAAGTGGCGCGCCAGTACACCTGGCACGAACTGGGCGAGCGGCTGATTCCTTATGTGAAGGAACTGGGCTTCACCCACATCGAGCTGATGCCGATCATGGAACACCCGTTCGGCGGTTCCTGGGGTTACCAACTGCTCTCGCAATTCGCCCCGAGCGCCCGTTATGGTTCGCCGGATGACTTCGCCGCCTTCGTCAACGCCTGTCACCAGGCTGACATCGGCGTGATCCTCGATTGGGTGCCGGCGCATTTCCCCACCGATACTCACGGCCTGGCGCAATTCGATGGCACCGCGTTGTATGAATACGGCAATCCGCAGGAAGGTTTCCATCAGGACTGGGACACGCTGATCTATAACCTGGGCCGCACCGAAGTGCACGGCTACATGCTGGCCTCGGCGCTGCACTGGCTCAAGCATTTCCACGTCGATGGCCTGCGGGTCGATGCCGTGGCGTCGATGCTCTATCGCGATTACTCGCGCAAGGCCGGCGAATGGGTGCCAAACCGTCACGGCGGTCGCGAGAACCTCGAAGCCATCGACTTCCTGCGTCACCTCAACGACGTGGTCAACATCGAAGCGCCCGGTGCGCTGGTGATTGCCGAGGAATCCACCGCGTGGCCGGGTGTCAGCCAGAGCACGCAACAGGGCGGGCTGGGCTTTGACTACAAATGGAACATGGGCTGGATGCACGATTCGCTGCATTACATCCAACAGGATCCGGTGTACCGCGCCCATCACCACAACGAGCTGAGTTTCGGCCTGGTGTATGCCTGGTCCGAGCGTTTCATCCTGCCGATCTCCCACGATGAAGTGGTGCACGGCAAGCACTCGCTGATCGACAAGATGCCTGGCGACCGCTGGCAGAAATTTGCCAACCTGCGGGCCTATTTAAGCTTCATGTGGGCGCATCCTGGCAAGAAACTGCTGTTCATGGGCTGCGAGTTCGGCCAGTGGCGCGAGTGGAATCACGATCAGCAACTGGATTGGTACCTGCTGCAATACTCCGAACACAAGGGTGTGCAGAAACTGGTCGGCGACCTCAATCGGCTGTACCGCGAAGAGCCGGCGATGCATGACCAGGACGACGCGCCGCAAGGCTTCCAGTGGTTGATCGGCGATGATGCGATCAACAGCGTTTACGCGTTCCTGCGTTGGAGCAAGGAAGGGCGGCCGGTGTTGGTGGTGGCGAACTTCACGCCGGTGCCGCGTCAGGCCTATCGCATCGGCGTACCGTTCGCCGGGCGCTGGGGCGAGGTGATCAACAGCGACGCGGCGATGTATGCCGGGTCCAACTATGGCAACAACGGCGGGGCGTTTACCGAGGAAGAGCCGAGCCATGGCCAGAACATTTCACTGGTGTTGAATCTGCCACCGTTGGCGGTGTTGATCCTGAGTCCTGAGGGTTGATCCAGTACGGGGTCTCTCCCATCACGAGCAGGCTCGCTGCGACATGATCGTTCCCCACGCTCCGCGTGGGAATGCAGCCCCGGGACGCTTAGCGTCCCTACGATGTGACGCAGAGCGCCACTGGAGGCATTCCCACGCGGAGCGTGGGAACGATCACTTCACCACCGCATCCGCACACCCAGACTCCCGATCAAGCCGTTCAAATCATTTTCATCCACATCGCTGCTGTAATCGGCGCTGACGTAGAAACTCACCGCGGGCGTGACTCTGGCCACCAGCCCCAACCCCACTTCGACCGTCGATGAGTTGCGGCTGCTGCTGATCTTGTCGACCTGATCGAGGGTCACGGTGTTGCCGGTGTACACGGTGTGCCACAAGTTGGTCCGCACATAGGGTTCGACCCCCAGGCCGTTGATGTCGTAACTACCTTTCAACCTTGCGCCGACCCGGCCGCTCCAGGACGTCAGGTCGCTGGACGATGCATTACTTGAACCGGCATAAGGCGTATCCAGCGTGATGCGCTGATTAATCAACTGCGCTTGCGGTTCGACTACCCAGTTTTCGCTGACCCCAATCGGAAATCCGCCTTCCACCGACAACGTCACCGCACTGCCTTCGGTTGCTATCCGCGCGCCCTGGTCGTTACGGCTGAAACCGGCGACCCGTCCACCACTGGCCGACAGATCCACGTGCCAGCCTTGTGGCCCGGTCAGGCTCCAGTAGGCGCCGAGGCTCTGGCCTTGAAGGTTGAGGGTGTCGGTCTCGGGGGCGGCGAGGGCGCGACTGGTCAACAGGCCGTTGCTGTTGCCTTGTAACTGCGTCATCCCGCCGATCAGCCCGACCCGTTGGGTATGGCCGCTACCGCTTTGCAGGGTCAGGATCGCCGGGCCTTTGAATTCGGTGCTGCCAGGGCTGGAAAACCCTTGGGTCATTACATCGGTCTGTGCTTGTCGCGATGCCTGTCCGTACAACTGGTCCCAGGTCGAAGGCGCGGCATCTTCGATGGTCAGGCGAGAACTTCGTGTATCGGAGGCGGCGCTGAAATGGCCGGGGTAGGGGGCGGTGATGTGTATCGTGGGCAAGGTCATTGCCGGAACATCCTGGCGATACCAGGGGGCGGTTTCATCCTCTGCGTGCCCGGCTTGCACCTCCATGGACGAACACAGCAGCAGAGAACTCGAGACAGTGCAAAAAGTGATTTTGATCTCTTGTTGGGTGAATGAAGTTTTCATGGGGGTCTACCTTGCAATCGCATGCCGTATCTCGCTTTGGCGTCTCTCCTACCCCGAATGAGGGGCGACCGAATGGATTGAGGCAAGCCGCTGGCCGCCCGATTTCGCGGGTGTCTGGAGGTTTGCCCCTGGTGGATTTCCGGGGGTAGTAACGTGAAGCTAAGAAGACCCTTGACAATGCGTCAAGAAAATGGCCGATAGGCGGTAATGGAATTTTAGTGCTCGCAAGTGACTGATTTTTGCCGCGCATCTAAGTACTTGTTTGTTCGAAAAATCGTCAAAAAACCCTCGGGCCAGAGCCTTTGGATAGTGGGCTACCGGTCTGTCCGGGCGGGGTTCAGGGCCTGCTTGCCCGACGATGTCCATGTCTCGATTCTGTCAGTAATGCTGCGCTGAAATGAACGCAAGGAAATCGCTGTCCTCACACCGGTTTGTCTATCTGGCGAACAGGACTGGCCGCAACTAGGCTGAACATTCAGCCACAAGGTTTCGGGCGGCAGCCCGGCGCAGGGACAGGAGCAAAATCGATGAAAACCCAACCCAGTGTTTTCTGCCTGATGTTTACCCTGCTCCTTGCCCCAGGGGCTCGCGCCGAAGAGGTACCGGCGGCGGACGCCACCCCGATCATCAATCCGCAGGTGGTCGATAAGCTGATTGATATGGGCAACTACCTGCGCAGCCTGTCGAAGTTTCAGGTAGATGCCGAAGTGACCCTGGATACCGTCCTGGAGACCGGGCAGAAGATCAAGTCCGAGGCTTCCACTACCCTGAAAGTGCTGGGGCATGACCGAATGTACGCCCGGACAGAAGGCGATGTCCGAACGCGAGAGTTCTTCTATAACGGCAAGAAACTGACCCAGTACTCACCGTACCTCAAGTACTACACCACGGTGGATGCCCCACCCAAGGTGTCCGAAACCCTGCACATGATCGAAAACCATTACGGGATCCAGATCCCCATGGAAGACCTGTTTCTGTTTGGCAGCGATCAGGCCCAGATCGATGCACTCAAGGAAGCCCTGTACGTGGGACCGTCGACGATCAAGGGCCAACTCTGTGATCACTTGGCCTTTCGGCAGGAGGGCGTCGACTGGCAATTGTGGATCACACGGTCCGAGAAGCCACTGCCGTGCAAACTGGTGATTACCACCACCGATGAGCAAAGCTTTCCGGAATACAGCGCGGTGTATCACTGGAACCTGAAGCCTGGCCTCCAGGAGTCGATGTTCACCTTCAAACCGGCCAAGGGTGATGTGGCGATTGCGCTGAAGAAAGCCGCTGATCAGGGAGGGGAATGACATGAACCGGTCGATGTCGTGGAGCCTGTTTGTATCGCTAGCCACTGCCGCAGTGCTGACTGTCGGCCTGATCGCCGAAGCGGATGCCCGGCCACGGGGCCAGGGGCAGGCAAGGGCGTCAGTCAACCGTGCGCCAGCCCCCAATGCCCAGCGGGCGCAGCGGATCAATACCCCGCCGCGCGCGAGCAACGTCAATGCGGGCAATCGGGTGAACTCAGGCAACCGGGTCAATGCCGGGAACACTGTCGGCAACCGTACCAACATCAACAACAGCACTCGTAACGTCAACATCAACAACAATCGCGACGTCGACATTGATGTCGACGGGCATGGCCGCTATGGCTACGACGATCACTATCATCCGATCGCCACGGCGGCGGCCGTGACTGCAACGGTCGCGGTGACAGCAGCGGTGGTTGGCTCGATCCTGACGCCGGCACAAATGCCCACCAGTTGCGTGCAGGTCATGCAATACAACACGGTGTACATGCAGTGCGGTTCGACCTGGTACCAGCCGCAGTATCAGGGCAGCAATGTGACCTATGTTGTGGTCAACGCACCTTGATGCATTGATCGCTCAGAGGTGCACTTCCACCGCCAACGGCAAGTGATCCGACAGGTGCGTCCAGGGTTTATTGCCGAGAATTCGCGGGTTGTGGCTGCTGGCGTTGCGCAGGTAGACCCGGTCCAGGCGCAGCAGCGGAAAGCGCGCCGGGTAGGTTTTCGCCGGGCGGCCATTGTGGCGTTCGAAGGCTTCGTGCAGGTAATGGCGACGGGAGAGGGCGGCGTTGCCTTGCAACTGCCAGTCGTTGAAGTCGCCGGCGATGATGACCGGCGCATCGTCGGGCAGGGATTCGAGCAGTAGGCAGAGCAGTTGCAGCTGCAACTGGCGATGACTTTCCAGCAAGCTCAAGTGCACGCAGATCGCATGGACTTCAGCGTGCCCCGGCACGTCCAGTACGCAGTGCAGCAAGCCGCGGCGTTCGGGGCCGGTGATCGAGACATCGAGATTGCGGTGTTCGCGAATCGGGTATTTCGATAGCAGCGCGTTGCCATGATGGCCGTTGGGGTAAACGGCGTTGCGACCGTAGGCGAAATCGCTCCACATGCTGTCGGCCAGGAACTCGTATTGCGAGGTCTGCGGCCAGTCGTTGTAACGGGAGGAATGCCGATCGTGCTCGCCGACCACTTCCTGCAGGAATACAAGATCGGCCGACGTACTGCGCACCGCTTCTCGCAGCTCCGGAAGGATGAAACGCCGGTTGAGGGCGGTAAACCCTTTGTGGGTGTTGACCGTCAGCACCCTCAATCGATGAATCGCCGGGGGCGAGTCCAAGGGCACTGATTCAACGGCTCGCTGCTCGGAATCGCTGGTCACGTTCACTCCTCTGAATCTGGGCTGCTTATGCATGCGACTGATGCAGCGGCGGGCAGTTCAGTTTGAGCGACACCCATTCCAAGTGGGAGCGAGCCTGCTCGCGATAGCGGAGTGACATCCAGCATTGATGTCGACTGCCCCAACGATATCGCGAGCAGGCTCTCTCCCGCAGGGATGGGTTGGATGGGGAATTGGGTCAGACAAAGACAACTTCATAGGGCAAACGCATGCGCTCCAATATCACCCGGGGCAGCAGTGGCGCGATGCCGATGGCCGGTTCGCCGTCGAGCTGGCTGGCGTAGGCGTGGGTGGCGTGGCTTTTGCGCGCGACGGTCCAGGTGTCGAGGCGTACTTTGCGCGCACGATGCCAGGGAAAGAGTCCTTGATCTCGGGTCGGCCAGTGCCAGGCCCAGACCGGCAGTTCGTTGATCGTCGCGCCGACCATGCTCGCCGCATTGGCGCTGGCGCGGCCGACGGCGTCATGATCGCAGGTGCCGTCTTCGCGCCAGGTAGTGAACACCACATCGCCGGGGCGCAAATAACGGGCGATGAATTGGGTCAATTGGGTTTCATGCTTGGCCAGGGCGTTGTCGGTAAAGCCGCCGCGAATCCACTTCAGGCTGTGCATCGGCAAACCGAGCCGGCGCAAGGCTTCGACGCTTTCCTGGCCGCGAAACACACTCAGGCGTTTCTCTGACCACTGTTGCGAGCCCGGATGGCTGGCGCTGCCATCGGTGATCGAGATCAATTGCAGGGGATGACCCAACGAGGAAAGGAGCTGAAGCAAGCCTCCACACATGACCACTTCATCGCCAGGATGCGGCGCAATGACCACGGCACGCGCGCCAGTGGGGACCAGGGTCTCGGTGTTGATGACGGGGATGTTGTCCAGTTGCCGGGCGCTGTTCCAGACCTGTCCCGGCAAGCTGCTTTCGATGAGGGAAACGGGTTTCATCGGGCTACGTCCTTGTTCTGTTTGAGAGCAATGTGCAGCGCTCCATACCCTGGATTGCCGCGAGGAGAGTATTGCTCAAGTCTCGCTATTCGTCGCGTGGTGCTGTCATCTGAGACGGTATTTTTTAACCAGGCTGTACCAGGTCTCGCAAATAATCGCCGAAACCACCGCGTGCGCGACTGTCCAGCCGAGCACTGGTCAGCACTTGCGGGCGATGGCTCCAGGCTATGTTTGCGCCACAGCGTTCGAGTTGTCGCACCAGTTGCACATCTTCGTCACAGGCCAGCGGTTCGAAACCGCCGGCGCGCTGATAGGCGTCAGCACTGATGCCCAGATTGGCTCCATGAATGTGCCGATGACCTTCGCGGGCCTGATAGTGCTGGTGATAGCGAATCTGAGCCGACTCATCGAACGCCTCGTGCCACGCCTCCACCGTAACCGTGCCGCACACCGCATCGACGTCGAGGGCCAGTTGCGCCACCAGCCAATCGTGCGCCACACGGCTGTCGGCATCGGAACAGGAAATCCAGCGAGCCCCGCGCTCCAGCAGAAACCGTGCGCCGGCGGCGCGGGCCTGACCGACGTTGCGTGCCTCGATCGCCAGACTGTGCACCGGATAGGCGCTGACGATCTCCGAGGACCGGTCGGTGCAACTGTCGAGCACCACCAGCACCTCGACGGTTTCACCGCCCAGCCGCTCGTGTTGCGCGGCGAGCAGGGCCGCCTCAAGGCAGTCTTCAAGCAAGTCTTCTTCGTTATGCGCGGGGATCAGAATGCCGATCATCGCAAGCCCTCCAGAGCCGCCACGGAGCGTGGTTCACGACTCCAGAGTTCCAGTAGAAAATCCGCTTCCTGATGCAGGGCCAGTCGCGGCAAATGCAAATGTTCGTGGAGCAAGTCATGGACTTGCCGGGCGTTCAACGGACAGCCGTCGATGGGCGGGCGCCAGTGGCAGGCCAGCAGCTGGCCGTCGGCGGTCAGCGATTGTGCGGCCTGTTCGATCAGGCGTTTCAGATCATCGGCGTCGAGGTAGTAGCCGACCTCGCTGAGCACGATCAGGTCGAATTTCTCGTCCGGCCAATCGGCAGGCAAGCGGCTGTGGCGGACTTCGGCGTGGTCGAACGGGCCGAGTCGGGTGCGAGCCAGCGTCACGGCTGCGGCGGCGGTGTCGCAACACAGCAGACGATCGCAGCGGCTGGCCAGCTCAAAGCTCAACTCGCCGTTGGCGCAGCCGGGCTCAAAGATCGCCCGGTAGTGAGGGCGGGGCAGTGCGGCGAGGGTGATTGCGCGTTTGCGCTGTTCATACCAGCGCTGACGGAACGACCAGGGATCATCGTTGCCGGCAAACAGACCGTCGAAATAGCGGTCGTCGACGCTCATACAAACACCACTTCGAACGGTTGCAGCAGCCGTTCCAGCACATAGGGCGCCAGCACGGGCGGCAAGCCGATGTGCGGGTCACCCTCCAACTGGCTGGCAAAGGCGTGGATCGCGTGGCGTTTGCGCGCGACCAGGTGCGGGGCCAGGAGGATTTTTCGCGCCCGGTGCCACGGCACGAAACTGTCTTCAGGTGTCGCCCAGTGCCAAGTCCATACGGGCAATTCATAGACGGTCGCACCCGCTCGTCTTGCCGCTGTGGCGCTGGCCCGGCCCACGGCTTCGTGGTCGCAATGGCCGTCCTCGCACCACGTGGTGAATACCACGTCGTTGGGGTGCAAGTGACGTTCGATGAACTCGCTCAGCTCGCTTTCTCGATCAGCGACCTGGCTGTCTTTGAATCCACCGCGCAGCCATTTCAGGCTGTGCAGGGGCACACCGAGACGTCGCAAGGCTTCGACCGATTCCTGTGGCCGCACCGCGCTCAGGCGCTCCACCGGCCAGCGCTCGGAGCCGGGATGGCTGGCGCTGCCATCGGTGACCGAGATCAGTTGCAAGGGCCGACCGGCGGCGGCGAGCAATTGCAGGAAACCGCCGCAGCCCAGCACTTCGTCATCCGGGTGCGGAGCGATGATCACTGCGCGGGCACCTTCCGGCACCAGGCTCAGGATATCGATCACCGGTAACTGCGCCAGGTGGCTGGAGGTCTGCCACCGATGAAGCGGCGTGCCCTGGCCGACGATAGGATTGGTTTTCATAACGTCCATGTTCCGGTAATGACGGTTTGGCCGAGGGCGGCGAGGTCGCGTTCGGCGTGGCTTTGGCGCAGGAACACCGGCAGGTCGGCGATCAATCGGGCGAACTGCCGATCCCTACAGTAGGGACCCGCGCCGAGGGCGTGGCCGACATGCAACATGACCTGTTCGGCGGTGTGTTCCACCACCGCACGGGCGCGCCGGGCCAGCAATTCGGCGTCGTCCAGCGGGGCGGCGTCGATCATCAGTGCGCTGACCCGCAAGACCTCGGCGGCGGCATGCAGCGCACTGTCGACGGCGCCGAGGTGAGCGAGGGCGTGGGGCTCTTCATGGTGCGCGCAATGGCTGCGCAGGCGTTCGGCAATGCTTTGCGCCGCGCCGTACCAGCAGGCGGCAATGCCGATGCCGCCCTGCCAAAAACCGGGCCGATTCAGGTAATCGCCGGGTGAACCGATGGCTTGGCCCTCGGCGCCTTCGAACAGCACTTCGACGCTGCCGGAGGCGCCCATGCCGACCGCTTGCCAGCCTTGATCGGTCACGGTCACGCCGGGTTGATCCAGCGCCACCGCAACCAATTGCTGGCAGTCCTGTTGATCCCAGGCCGTGAGCAGCGCATGACTCAACACCACCGCGCCCGAGCACCAGGCCTTGCGCCCGTTCAACTCGACCATGTGTCCCTGCGGACGGACGCGCACCCGGGCGTTTGGCGGTTCAGCGGCCCACATCCCCCACGTGCTGCCCGGTGTCGGCGAGCCACCCAACTGCTGGATGATCGCCAGCGCATCGGTATGGCCTTCGTACAACTTGCACAACCCTAGGTCATGCCCGCCGACTTCGGCCAACCGCTGGAAGCGTTCCAGCGTCTGGCCACTGCCGGGCAGCGGAAGCTGATCAAGCCCAGCCTCCACCAACGCCCGCAGGCACCGGCCTAGCGCCTGAGTATCGGCGTAGTCCGGTGGCTGGCGAGTGAGAAACGCTTGAAGGTCCATTTCACTCTTCTTCCTCATGCTGCAATTCGAACAGCAGCAGCGAACGCCCGGTGACGGAGTACTCGTGCCCGAACTCGAAGCGTTCCTGCCCGCGAATCGACGGTTGATTGGTGTCGACCATGCACGTCCAGTGATAGCCGTCCGGCACTTCCGGCAAGGTGAAGTTGACGATGTCGTGGTGCGCGTTGACCACCAGCAACAGGGTTGCGTTACCGCCTTTGCGGCGGATACCGGTTTCCTGGGCGCGGCCGTCCATCAACATGCCGAGGCAGCGGCCGTGCGGTTCTTCCCACTGCTCGATGGACATTTCACTGCCATCCGGGGCGAGCCAGGTCACGTCCTTGACGCCGATGTCCTCGTTGTAATTACCCACCAGGAAGCGTCCGCGACGCAGGATCGGATAGGCCAGGCGCAACTTGATCAGGCGCTTGACGAACTTGAGCAGGGCCTTGCCGTCTTCGCTCAGGTCCCAATTGACCCAGCCAATGTCGCTGTCCTGGCAATAGGCGTTGTTGTTGCCTTCCTGGGTCCGGGCGAACTCGTCGCCGGCCACCAGCATCGGGGTGCCTTGGGACAGCAGCAGCGTGGCGAAGAAATTGCGCATTTGCCGCTGACGCAGTTCATTGATTTCCGGATCGTCAGTCGGGCCTTCGACGCCGTGGTTCCAGGACAGGTTGTTATTGCTGCCGTCCTGATTGTTCTCGTCGTTGGCTTCGTTGTGCTTGTCGTTGTACGACACCAGGTCATTGAGGGTGAAACCGTCATGGGCGGTGATGAAGTTCAACGAGGCATAGGGCCGCCGGCCGCGCTGATTGAACATCTCGCCGGACGCCGTCATGCGGCTGGCGAAGTCGGCCAGTTGGCCGTCATCGCCTTTCCAGAACGCGCGCACGGTGTCGCGGAACTTGTCGTTCCACTCGACCCAGCCCGGTGGAAAACCGCCGACCTGATAACCGCCGGGGCCGCAATCCCATGGCTCGGCGATCATCTTCACCTGGCGCAGCACCGGGTCCTGGCGGCAGGCCACAAGGAAGCTGTGACGTTCGTCGAAGCCTTCATGGTAGCGGCCGAGAATGGTCGCCAGGTCGAAGCGGAAACCGTCCACGTGCATTTCCGTGGCCCAATAGCGCAGGGAGTCGGTGACCATTTGCAGCACGCAAGGGTGACTCAAATCGAGGGTGTTGCCGGTGCCGGAATCGTTGATGTAGTAACGCTTGTCATCAGGCATCAAGCGGTAATACGAGGCGTTGTCGATGCCGCGCATGGACAGGGTAGGGCCTTGTTCGTTGCCCTCGGCGGTGTGGTTGTAGACCACATCGAGGATCACTTCCAGATTGGCTTCGTGCAGGTGCGCGACCATCTCCTTGAACTCGGCGATCTTGCCGCTGGCCAGGTAACGCGGGTCCGGGGCAAAGAAGGCGATGCTGTTGTAGCCCCAGTAATTGGTCATGCCTTTGTGCAGCAGGTGCTGGTCGTTCACGAAAGCGTGGATCGGCAGCAACTCCACCGACGACACCCCGAGCTTGCGAATGTGTTCCAGCACGTCATCGACCATCAACCCGGCGAAGGTGCCACGCACGTTCTCGGGGACCGAAGGGTGGCGCATGCTGATGCCGCGCACATGGGTTTCATAAATGATCGTCTTGTCCCACGGCACGCTGACGCGATGGTCGTTGCCCCAGGTGTGAGCCGGGTCGATCACCTTGCACTTGGGGACAAACGGTGCGCTGTCGCGTTCATCGAAACTCAAATCGGCGTCAGGATGCCCGATGGTGTAGCCGAACAACGCTTCGGACCATTTCAGCTGGCCGACCAGTTGTTTTGCATAGGGGTCGATCAGCAGTTTGTTGTGGTTGAAACGATGACCGTTGGCCGGGTCGTAGGGGCCATAGACACGGTAGCCGTAAATCAGCCCTGGGTGGGCGTCGGGCAAATAGCCGTGATAGATCTCGTCGGTGTATTCCGGCAGTTCGATACGTTCGAGTTCGACCTCGCCGGCATCGTCGAAGATGCACAGTTCGACTTTGGTGGCGTTGGCGGAAAACAAGGCAAAGTTGACCCCCAGACCATCCCAGGTCGCACCCAGCGGGAAGGGCAAGCCTTCACGGATTCGCGAGGCCTCGGCGTGAGGTTCTGGCGCGGCTTTCTTTGGATTGGACATAGATGCTCCTGCAAAAAGGGGATTCTTTGTAGGAGCGAGGCTTGCCCGCGAAGGCGGTGTTTCAGTCACAGTTGAATCGACTGACATGCCGCCTTCGCGGGCAAGCCTCGCTCCTACAGGTTTTTCGTGGGCGAGCAAGCCCACGGTGGCCAGGGGGCTGGCCACGAGGTCAATCAGGACGCGATAGTGAAGCGTCAGACAGCAGGCGGTTTGCGCGCTGCTTTAGGCTTCTTCTCGGCAGCTTTTTCGCCGGGCGGAATTACCTTTGAAGCCGCTGCAGGCTTGGCCTTGGCTTTCGGCTCGGGCACCTTGCCATTGGCTTTGGCCACAGCAGGCTTGGCAACCGTTTTACTGCCGGCAGCCTTGGGCAATTTTTTGGGGGCCAGGGCTTCGGCTTCAGCCAGCTTGCGCGCCATCTCCCAATGCCGGGCGTCCTGGCCCTCAGGCTTACCTTCCGATTCCCAGATTTGATAGGCAAATTCGCGAACGCGTTTATCGTCGGTACTCATCGCAATACTCCTGAACTGAACTCAAGCTTGGGTAAACGTTTGAATAAAGAGATTGACCGGGAAATCCCCCAGCGCGGCGCTGATGTTCAGCTCCCTGTGGTGTGTGACTGCGGTGCTCGAGAAAAGTCCCTTCAGATTTTCCTCGGAGGCGGTGAACGGTAATTTCACCCGTGTATCGCCCCAGCGCAGCGCGTCAACCCGGGGTTCGGCACTGTTTTCCAGCAGCGGGGCGCATCGAATCGGTACGATCACGATGGCCCGTTTTCCCTGATGTTCGCGAGCAAAGGCCAGCACTCGGTGAGCCTGGCTGCCCACGACCTCAAGTGCTTGATACGTCCCTCGTCGAAACAGCTCCGCATGCTCGGCCCGCAGGTTCAACACCTGCTTGATCAGGGTTTGCTTGATGTGCCCGTCACGCCAGTTGGTCAACAGGTCAGGCAGATTCAACGGCACCTGCATCGTCTGTTGGCGGCTCACGTAATCCACCGGCCGGCGGTTGTCCGGGTCCACCAGCGAGAAGTCCCAGTACTCGTTGCCCTGGTAGAGGTCCGGGATCCCCGGCACGGTCATGCGCAGCAAGGTTTGCGCCAACCCGTTGAGGGCACCGGGGACGGCGATGCTCTTGGCGGCTTTGCTGAGTGCGGTGCACAAGAGCTCGCCTTCAGGGCTGAGCAGCAAGCGTTGCAGGAATTGCTGAACGGCGTTTTCGTAAGCCTCGTTCGGCGCGCTCCAGCTGCTTTGCAATTTGGCTTCACGCAAGGCTTTTTGTTGCCACTGCCACACCCGTTGAGTGTAGTTCTCCAGCGCCGGTTGATCGTAACCGTGCAAATCGAGTGGCCAGCTGCCGAGGAGCGCTTGATACAGGATCAATTCATCGCCCGCCGAGGGCATCTGGTCGTCTTCACGCAAGGGCCGGGCAAGTGTCCGCCACAGCGGGACCTGCTCGGCGTACCAGGCGCTGCGTTCACTCAACACCGCCAACCGCGCGCGGGTGTCTTCGCCGCGTTTGTGGTCGTGGGTGGCGGTGGCTAGCAGGTTGTCCGGAAACTGCTCCAGGCGATTGATGCAGACGGCATGGAAATCGGCGACCGGCGCACTGAATTGCTCGGTGCTGAAGCCCACATCATTGCGCGACAGCAGCACCGCTGAGCGATAGAACGCGGTGTCTTCCACAGCCTTGGCTGCGGCGGGTGAAGTCAGTTGCTGGAACCGCACACACGCATGCTTGAGGATCTTGCGCTGACGACCCACCGGGCGTTTGCGCCACGGCTCACCGCCGAGCCAACCGGCCAGGCAATCGAGCACCGGCCAATCGGCCTCGCCGAGGGTCTGCCGGGCACCGTCCATGGCCTGCTGGAAAAACACATCGTCTTCGGCAGAACGGCCACGCGGGCTGATGTAGGTGCGGTACACCGGGAAATGCACGATCAGTTCCTGCAACGCCCGACGGATCGCGCCCAAGGTCAGGTCGCGGGTCATCAGATCGTCCCGAGCCACTTGCAGCAACGCCTGGGCCACACTCTCGAAATCACCGGCCAAGGAGCCGTTGAGAATCTGCTGGCGCGCCAATTGCGCTTCCTGACGGAAGTCGGCGGGCCGTTCGCTGAAGCGATTCCACAGTTCACCCAGAACCTTTTCACCCTCGGGATCGTGCTGCAGCAACGACAACTGGTTCATGAATTCGTAACCGGTGGTGCCGTCCACCGACCAGTCGCGGTGCAGGGTTTCACCTTCACCGAGAATCTTCTCGACGTAGATTGGCAGGTGCCGGTCGGGCGACAGGGTATCGACCCGACGCCGTAGTTTGCGGCAGTAGCCGCGCGGGTCGGCGAGGCCGTCGATGTGGTCGATGCGCAGACCGTCGACCAGCCCTTCAGCCACCAACTCGAAGATTTTCGCGTGGGTCGCTTCGAACACGGCGGGGCGTTCGACCCGCAGGCCGCCCAATTCGTTGACATCGAAAAAACGCCGCCAATTGATGTCATCCGCCGCCGTGCGCCAACTGGCCAGCCGATAGCTTTGGCGTTCGAGCAGGTTGTGCAGCCGCTTAAAACCATCGGGCGTCAGCGAATCGTAGGCACTGAGATTCTGCTGAATGCACTGCAGGATCGCAGGGTCACTGGCCAGTTCGCGCAGCTCTGCCTTCAGCGGTTGCGCCAGGCTGTGCGAGTCGGTCTGGTAGCTCAAAGCACTGAAACGGTCGGCGAGAAACTTGAGTTGCTCGTCGTCGGTTCGCAGCAGTTCACCGTAGCTCGACGGGCAGATCGGGAAGTGATGCTCGTAGTGCTCGACATAAAACGCACCGCGTTGTGCATCAAAGCGCAAGGGCAGGGTGCCGTCTTGCAAGGCGACGCCGTAATCACTGCCAAGGAAAGGCAGCAGCAACTGGCCCTCCATCAGCGGGTCGGGTGAGTGCCACTGAATGTCGAAAAACTCGCCGTAAGGGCTCAGGCGTCCCCACTCCAGCAAATCCAGCCACCAGGGGTTATCACTACCGCCGACGGCCATGTGGTTGGAAACGATGTCGAGGATCAGCCCCATCTTGTGTTCGCGCAGGGCCGCAACCAGGCGGCGCAGGGCCGCTTCGCCGCCCAGCTCAGGGTTGACCGTGGTCGGGTCCACCACGTCGTACCCGTGCATTGAACCGGCGCGGGCAGCAAGCAGTGGCGAGGCATAGACGTGGCTGATGCCCAGGCTGGCAAAGTACGGCACCAACGGCACGGCTTGATCCAGCGTGAAGCCTTTATGGAATTGCAGGCGCAACGACGCGCGAAGCGGCAGCGGTTGTATTGACTGATTCATTGGTCACGCTCGCCAGCCTGAAGTCGAGCGCAGGCGAGCAATTCCAGGCGCCGCGAGGCGTCCGGGTCATCGAGCAGCGCTTCACTGCTGCCCGGCAAGCGCCGCGACCAGTTGGGGTGCGTGTCGATGGTGCCGGGCAGGTTGGCCTGTTGTTCGATGCCCAGGGCATCTTCCAGCGGCAGCAACACCAGCGGTGCCCGCGTATGCCCTAGAAAGCGTACCGCCGCGTCCAGTATCTGGTCCGTCTCATGGGATTCTTCGCGGAAGTTCTGCGGGTCCTCGCTCAGCACGCGACGCAGGCCTTCACGCTCGCGCTCACGGTGATGGCGCCATTCGATTTCACCCGTGGCATCGACCAGGCCCAATCGGGCGTTCCAGTCGATGTCACGGCCATGCCACCAGCCATTGAGCGTCGGCAGGTCATGGGTGCTGGTGGTCGCGAGGGCGTTGTCCGGCCAGTCGAGAATCGATTTGAAGTGCGCGTTGTCCTGTTCAAACAGCAGCACGCGCATGCCGAGGATCGAGCGGGCGATGAGTTTTTCCCGCAGACCATCGGCCACCGTCCCGAGGTCTTCGCCCAGTACGATCGCCTGATGGCGATGGGATTCAAGGCTGAGCAGGCGCAGCAGGTCGTCCACCGGGTAATACAGGTAGGCGCCGTCGGCGGGCGGCGAGCCATTGGGGATCACCCACAGCCGTTGCAGGCCCATGACGTGATCAATGCGCAAGCCGCCGGCGTGGGCGAAATTGGCCCGGAGCATTTCGATGAAAGCGCGAAAGCCGTTGCGCACCAGGCCTTCAGGAGAGAATGCGGAAATGCCCCAGCCCTGGCCGGTGCGGTTGAGAATGTCCGGCGGCGCTCCCACCGTCAGTGAGGCGAGCAGTTCGTCCTGGCGACTCCACGCCTGGCTGCCACCGCCGTCGGCACCCACCGCCAGATCAGCGATCAGCCCAATGCTCATCCCCGCGCTGCGGGCGGCGGTTTGTGCGCGCTCCAGGCAACGGGTGATCAGCCATTGGCTGAACGCGAAGAAGCCAATGCGACCGGCGTTCTCTTCGGCAAATTCGGCGAGGGCGGCGCTGCGCGGGTCGCGCCATTGTTCCGGCCACTCGCGCCAGTCGAGGGTTTCACCCTTGGCGGCGCGCGCTTCTTGTATGGCTTCGAAGCGGCAGTGGTTTTCCAGTGCCTCACCGGCCGCGTGGCGGAAACTGCTGAAATCGGCATGCAACGGGTGTTCGCCCTGGACGAAGCCTTCATACAAGGCTTGCAGCAAACGATGCTTGGCTTCGGCGGCCACGGGCCAGTCAATCAGCGGCTGTTCTTCCAGGTGTTGCAGTTCGGCAGCGAGGCCGGTGGCGTCTATCGCGGCACGCCACGCGCGCTCGCCGAGAATAGCGCCCGGCGCAGCGTAGAGGCTGTTGAGAAACAACCGGCTGGACGGTGAATACGGGCTGTAGCGTTGGGTGTCGCTGCCAAACATCGCGTGCAGCGGACTGATCGCCAGCGCCTCGGCACCGCGTTCGCCGGCCACTCGAGCGAGGTCTTCCAGCGCCTGGGTATCGCCGAACCCGCCATCGCCGGCGCGACGCAGCGAGTACAACTGCACGCTGAGGCCCCAGGTGCGCGGGATCGGACTGTCGACGGCATCGCCGACGCTGTAGCAACGCGCCGGTGCCACGGCCAGGGTAAATGATTGTCCGTCGATGCTGACGTGCTGATACCCGACCGGAACCAGGCCGGGCAGTTGGGCCTCGGCGTCCAGTTTCAGGTTGAGTCGTGAGCCATCTTCAAGGTGGATCTCGCACGGCGATTCCGGTTCAAAGAAATGCGCCAGGTCGAGGCTGACGCCGAAATCGGCGGTAATGAGCGGCGGCAGATGCCGGGTCTGTTGCACCTCCTGCAATTGCAGGAGGCTGGCGTCGATTTCCTGTGCGGTGCTGGCCGGGTGGCCGAGTCCGATCAGGACATTGCGCAATACCGAGGGGGCGACTTTCTGCGGGCGGCCGTTGGCGTCGATCCAGTCGACTGCCAAACCGGCACGGCCGGCCAGTATTTCCAATTGCGCATCACTCATTGGCGCTCTCCATCCGGGGGTAGCAAGGGGGCTGCGGCCGTGAGGCTGACTAGCGCGCAATACGGGGCAAGGGTGCCCTGTTCCAACAGGCCGGCTGACTGAGGCGGCGTTTCGAACAACAACCTGGCGTCGGCCTGTGGGGAGTGGACCACTGGCTTGTCGCTGAGGTTCAGGTCAATGCGCAGCTGACGGCCATTGCCCAGTCGCCAGCGCGCTGTCACTGCACCTTCGCCCAACACCTCGGCACCCAGGGCTTGAGCGCCCGGCAGGTGGGGGATGATGTGGTCGTGGCGAATCCGCAGCAGTTGGTGATACAGCCCCTGCATGGCCGATTGCCGGGTGGCGGTCAGTTTTGGCCGCGACGCTTCAAAGGTCTGAGGCGCGTTCGGATCGGGGATCTGTTCGCGTCTATGAGGATCGGCAAAGGCGCTGAAGGCCGCGAATTCATTCCGTCGCCCTTCACGGACCAGCTCCGCCAGTTCACCGTGGTGACTGGTGAAAAACAGGAACGGCTCTTCGGCCGCGAATTCGTCGCCCATGAACATCAGCGGGATCATCGGCGACAGTAGCAACAGCGCGGTCGCCGCTTTCAGGGCTTCGAGGGGAGCCAGTTGATGCAAGCGTTCGCCGAAGGCACGGTTGCCGATCTGGTCATGGTTCTGCAAAAACAGCACGAACGCGCTGGGCGGCAGGTGACCGCTGGGCTCGCCCCGGGTTGTCCCGTGGCGGGTCACGTGGCCCTGAAACACGAAGCCCTGGCTCAGGCAGCGCGCCAGTTTTTCCGTGGGGTTGTCGGCATAGTCAGCGTAGTAGGCGTCGGTTTCACCGGTCAGCAAAACGTGCAAGGCGTTGTGGCCGTCATCGTTCCACTGCGCGTCGAATCCTTCCTCCAGCAGGCTGGCCTGGTTGTGTTCGTTCTCGACCGTCAGCCAGACGTGCCGCGCCGGGTTGGTTTGCTCGCGAACCGTCTGCGCCAGTTCCTGAAGAAAGTCCGGGCTCTCAATGGCGTGCACGGCATCCAGCCGCAGACCATCGAAGCGGTATTCCAGCAACCACATCAGCGCATTGTCGATAAAAAAGTCCCGCACTTCTCGGCGCCGGAAATCGATGGCCGCGCCCCAAGGCGTGTGCTTGTCTTCGCGAAAAAAGCCCTTGGCGTAGTGATGCAGGTAATTGCCGTCCGGGCCGAAGTGGTTGTAGACCACGTCGAGAATCACCGCCAGGCCATGGCCGTGGGCGGTGTCGATCAGATGTTTAAGTTGTTCGGGAGTGCCATAGGACGATTGGGGCGCGTAGGGCAGAACCCCGTCGTAACCCCAGTTGCGATCGCCGGGGAACTGCGCCAGCGGCATCAGCTCGATCGCGGTGATGCCCAGGTCAACGAGGCGCGCCAGGTGCTTCTCGACTTCACTGAAGCCGCCGAGCGCACCGACATGCAATTCGTAGATGACCGCCTCGTTCCAGGGGCGGCCGGTCCAGGCGCTGTTCTGCCATTGATAGGCGAGTGGATCGACCACCACGCTGTGGTCGCCGATATCGCCGGCCTGCGCGCGGGAGGCCGGGTCCGGCACTTCCAGCTCGCCATCGATGTTGTAGCGGTAACGCGTACCCGCCGTGCAACGGGTCTTGATCACGAACCAGCCATCAGCCTGAGGCAGTAGCGGCAAGGATTGTCCATCTTCCAGTTCGACACTGACGTAAAACGCATCTGGCGCCCACAAGGCAAAACGCGTGTGTTCTGCGTCCAGCATGATTGCGCCGTGGGGCCAGGTCTCAAGGGTCCGTAACGGCATCGTTGAAAACCTCTTTTTACTGTTTGCCCGATTTACCCAGGGCTTTGGCGACCAGTCGTTCGTAGAGTTCGGCGTAGGGTTCAACCGCCTTGCACCAGTTGAACGGCGCGGCCATGGCGCGGCACCGCATGGCGCTGAGCAGGCCGGGGAAGGCGAAGACCTTGAACGCGCGGCTCAGGGCTTCTTGATAGCTCTCCACCGTGGATTCGTCGAACAGGAAACCGGTCACGCCGTTTTCGATGGTGTCGGCCAGACCGCCGGTATTGCGGGCCACCGGCAGCGAGCCGAAGCGCTGGGCGTACATCTGGCTCAAGCCGCATGGCTCGTAACGCGACGGCATCAACAGGAAATCACTGCCGGCGAACATGCGACGGGCGTCGGTTTCATTGAAGCCGATGCGCACGCCGATTTGCCCGGGGAAGCGCAGGGCGAGTTCCCGCATGGCTTGTTCTTCTTCGGGCTCGCCACGACCGATGATCGCGATCTGGCCCCCGTTGTTGACGATGTATTCGGAGACCGCTTCGGTCAGGTCCAGACCTTTCTGATAGACCAGGCGCGAGACCACGGCGAACAGCGGGCCTTCGGAGTCTTCCAGGCCGAACAGGTCGCGGACATGGGCGGCGTTGACTGCTTTGCCGTCCCAGTCGCCGATGCCGAACGGGCAGAACAGGTGCGGGTCGGTGGCGGCGTCCCAGCTTTCATCGATGCCATTGGGAATACCGCTGAGCAGGCCTTGCTGGGTCTTGGCGGCGAGAAAGCCGTCGAGACCGCAGCCGAAGGCCGGCGTGGTGATTTCCTGGGCGTAAGTGGCGCTGACGGTGGTGATGTGGCTCGAATAGGCCATGCCGGCCTTGAGGAACGACATCTTGCCGTAGAACTCCATGCCTTCCTGTTGCAAGGCATGGTTGGGAATACCGAGTTCAGGGCACGAGCCCAGGCTGGTGACGCCTTGATAGGCCAGGTTGTGAATGGTGAAGAGCGTCGGGGTGCGCTGTCCACGCCAGTGCATGTACGCTGGCGCCAGGCCGGCTGGCCAGTCATGGGCATGCACCAGATCCGGGCACCAGTGGATTTGTGCCAGATTGGCGGCGATATCGGCGGCGGCCAGGCCCAGGCGGGCGAAACGAATGTGGTTGTCCGGCCAATCGCGGCCGTTGTTGGCGCCGTAAGGCGAACCTTCGCGCTCGTAGAGTTCGGGGCAGATCAACACGTAAATGACCAGACCGTCCGGCATGTCCATGCGTCCGATCTTGCAGGGTGGCAGTGCGGCGTGCCCACCCAGTTCACCGATGATATGGATCGGGTTTTCACTGTGCAGCACTTGCGGGTAACCGGGGATCAGCACCCGCACATCGTGCAGATGAGACATGGCCCGAGGCAGCGCTGCGGAAACGTCACCCAGGCCGCCGGTCTTGACCAGATCGGCGATCTCGGAGGTGACGAACAATACCTTCTTTCTGTTCGGATTCTGACTGGCAGCCGGTGACAGCGTTTTGGTGCCTGGTACGCTGATCGATTTGGCGCTCGGAGCATTCACGGCGCTTGATTCGCCGACCTGCTGATGAGCACGCTCTCCCTGAATATCTAAAGCCGCACTAATCATATGAATCTCCCGTGTTGTTGATCTAATTCTAGGTCTGGCACCAACGGTGTTCGTGGCCAAATCCTGTGGCCGGGCGCAAACGCGCTTCGCATCGGTGAGCAAATGCTGCCCCATGCGCTAATGCAGAAAGGGTGAAGGGGCCGTTGCAAGGAATGCACCAGTCGCTGAGGCCCTACCTTTAACCTGACCCTTGGGCAGGACCGAAAGTTTCGAGTTTTTTACCACCAGATGACTGACCGGTTTTACCTCGCGAAAATGAGTCTAGGCCAGATCCTAGAGCGGGGCAGGTCAAGTGGCGAAATTGTTCGACAATCGGTGGGGAGAGGGTAAAGGCACAACGCTTGTAGGGGGAAACGCACCGACGAAGGGCAGGTTTATTTTTCGGCACGGGTCAAAACGGGACTGGCAAGTCACGGTAATGGGCGTGGTTTACGGGGTTTTGCACCATTGCAGTGCGAGGTGTGTCGGGTGTGAGGGCCTCATCGCGAGCAGGCTCGCTCCCACAGGATCGCGGTCATCCGTGGACTATTTTCACTGCAAGCCGCTCCCACCTTGAAATGCGGTCCACTGTGGGAGCGAGCCTGCTCGCGAAAAATATCAGGCGGTACGCGGTTTACGCCCTGAAACAAAATGACTCACATCATTGAACCCTGGCGTCGACGAATGCCCCGGCGTGACCAGCGAATCAATGAACGCCTCGTCTTCAGCCGTGATCTTCACCGCCTGCGCCTTGGTGTAAGCATCCCATTGCTCCTCGGTGCGCGGTCCGACAATCGCCGATGTCACGGCGCTGTTGTTCAACACCCAGGCAATGGCGAACTCGACAATGCCCACGCCACGTTCCTGCGTGTACCGATGAATCTGCTGGGCAATACGCAACGACTCCACTCGCCATTCGGTTTCCAGAATGCGTTTGTCAGCGCGACCGGCGCGGCTGTTGGCGTCCGGTTTCACGTCCGGCGCATATTTGCCGCTGAGCACTCCGCGCGCAAGCGGACTGTAAGGCACCACGCCCAAACCATAGTTTTGCGCGGCAGTGATCTGCTCGGTCTCGGCCTGACGGTTGACGATGTTGTACAGCGGCTGACTGATCACCGGCCGATCAACACCCAACTGGTCCGCCACCCGGATCACCTCGGCAATCCGCCAGCCACGGTAGTTCGACAGACCCCAGTACCGGATCTTGCCCTGGCGAATCAGATCGCCAATCGCCGACACGGTCACTTCCAGCGGCGTGTTGTGGTCTTCGCGGTGCAGGTAATAGATGTCGAGGTAGTCAGTGCCCAAACGCGTCAGGCTGGCATCAAGGCCATTGAAAATATGCTTGCGGCTCAACCCGCTGCGGTTCGGCACACCGTCCACCGGGCCAAAACCGACCTTGGTCGCCAGCACCCATTCGTGACGGTTGCCGGCAATCGCTTCGCCGACGATCTCTTCGGAACGGCCGCCGGTGTAGACGTCCGCAGTGTCGATGAAATTGATGCCCTGGTCCCAAGCCTTGTCGATGATCCGCAGGGAATCTTCGGTACTGGTCTGTTCGCCGAACATCATGGTGCCCAAGGTCAGGGTCGACACCTGTAAACCCGAATGACCCAGCGTGCGATAACTCATGAGGAAATCCTTTTACCGTGGGAAAGCTTCAATCAAATACCAGAACGCCTGCGCGTCGAAAAGTGAATTTATACGCAAAGTGCATGACAACGTTCTTGCAGAAACGCTTGCAACACCTTGACCCGCTCCGAGACCTGCACCCGATGCGGGCACAGCAAATTGAACGGCACGCTTTCGCCTTGCCAGTCATCAAACAGCGTCACCAGCCGCCCGGCCTGCACATCGGCGGCGACATCCAGCCAGGCTTTATAAGCAATGCCATGCCCGGCCAACGCCCAGCGACGGGCGACTTCGCCGTCGTCGGTGAGGTAGTCTCCGCGCACCTCAACCTCCAACACTTCATGCTGCCGACTGAAACGCCAACAGTTATAAGGCCGGCCGTTACGCAGGTAGAGCAGGGCGCTGTGCTCGCCGAGGTCCGCCGGCGTTTTCGGCGTGCCGTGGCGGGCGAGGTAATCGGGACTGGCGCAGGCCACACGACGATGCCCCGGCAGAATCGGCAACGCCACCAGCGTCGAATCGCTGGGCACGCCGAAACGCAACGCGACGTCGACGGTTTCGCGAAAGAGGTCTGAGTGGCGGTCATTGAGCAGCAGTTGCAGCTGGATATTCGGGTGCTGGCGCTTGAAGTCATCCAGCCACGGCAACAACACATTACGCCCGAAGTCCGACGGCGCGGCCAGTTGCAACACGCCGCTCAAGCCTTGGGTTTGAGGCTTGAGGGCCTGTTCACCTTCCGCCAGGGCGGCCAAGGCCAGACGCACGCTTTCCAGATAACGCCGGCCTTCCTCGGTCAGGCGCATGCTGCGCGTGGAGCGCGCGAACAGGCGGATGCCGAGGCGGGTTTCCAGGCGTTTGAGGGCGATGCTGGCAGCGGCAGGGGTGAGTTCCAAAGTACGGGCGGCGGCGGAGATGCTGCCGGAGTCGGCGGTGCGAACGAAGATCTCCAGGTCGAGAATCGAGCTCATGGGTAAAAATCCTTTAAAGATCCGGCGCTTTTACCGTCATATTTTGTTGATTCGCAAGCACATGCTTGAGATCGAAGCGACGCGTCGCTCCCATACGGGATGTACCACTTGTCGGGAAAGCACCTCCACCTGTCATTTATGACAGTAGCCAATCGCCGTGACTCACACCTTAAATAACTCCGTCGCCCAGCCCCCCTCGACAGGAGTCTCCCCATGCTCGTGCAACCCGTCCGTCACCCCGTTTCCAGGCTGCTGCGTGAACCAGAAATCCCCGGTGCCCGTCTACTGGACTCTTCCACTGACGTCTGGGCAATCAACCGTGCCGCCGCCCTGGACAACTTCCCCATCAGCGGGCTCAAGGTCTACGTCCCGGCCTGGTCAAGCATGGGCAAAGGCGACAAGGTCGAGCTGCAGTTCAACGGCCAGGTGGTCAATCAGCACATCATCACCGACGACGCCGAAGTCGGTCAGCGAGTGACCTTGTGGGTCGAGCCCAGGCATTGGCTGACCGGGGCGCACACGCTGGCGTACCGGGTGACCCGTTTCAATCAGGGCGCCGAGACGTTTACGCCGGCGCTCAAGCTCTACGCCAAGCTGGAGATTCCTGCGGGCCAGGACCTTAACCCGGAAGAAGGCAGCCACTCGAACCTGTACCTGTTCATCGATCCGGCCATCGTCGAGAACATCGTCGACAAGGAGATCGCCGCGGCCGGGGTGGACATCATCGTTCGGGCCGAGTCCGGGACCGGCGTGCCTTATCCGGATGCGGCGGTGGGCGATGTCATGGTGCTGAGCTGGGGCGGTGTGCTCGTGGAATCCGCGCCGCTGACTGCCGAGCAGATCAGCGACCCGGCCACTCACCCGATCGTGATCCACGTCGACGAAGCCACCATCCTGGCCGCGGGCGACACCGACATCTCCGGGCTGGCGGTCACCTTCCGCGTGCGCGATGTGGTGCACAATTTTTCGGAAGACTGGTGCAAGGCCACGCGGCTGGTGGTCATGACCGGCGTCGATTTTCTGGACGCACCGGTCGTCCAGGAGGCCGTGAACAACGTTCTCGACCTCGATGCGCTGGGCGAAGATGACATCACGGGCGAGGTCTGGGCCAAAGCGCCGGCGTTCGAGCAGGACGACCGCATCATCCTGAAGATGCGCGGCACCACCGTGGACAACGAGGCCGTGGAAGTCATCGCGCCGGCCCAGACGGTCGACAACCTGCCGCATACTTACAAAGTCATCCTGTCCAACGCCGACGTGCGCCAACTGGCCAAAACCCAGGTGACCTTTTCCTATCGCGTAGAGCGCCCGGGCGTGACCGACCCCCTGCCGTCCAAGGGGCAATTTGTCACCTTCATCGGCGAACCGAAACACCTGGCCGCGCCCAAGGCCGAAGATGAACAAAACGGCGCGATTGATCCGGACCTGCCTCACCCCCGCGTGCGGATTCCGTTCGATCCGATCATGCAGCAGGGCATGGCCATCGACCTCATCTGGGCCGGCACCCGCCCGGATACCGGCAGCTACACCCCTGAGCTGGATTGGTATTTTCCAACCTGGGAAGAGATCGAAGCCCAGCAAGATTTCTTCATCGCGGTGGACGGCAGGCACCTGAAAACCCTGGAAGGCGGCACGCTGGAGCTGTCGTACTACCTGCTCCGCGAAGGCCCGAACGGTGAAGTCATCCGCCGCGAATCGCTGCATGCGGCGCCGCTACAGGTGGGCGAGCCGCAGTTCGAGTTGGTCAAACCGATCGTGCAGGGTGAACAGGACGGAGCGCTGGAGCCCGGGGACCTGCCCGGCGGCATCGGCAAACTGACCGCGCCAAGGCCGACCGTCAAACCGACCCAATCCGGTGACATCGTGACCTACACCTGGACGGGTGAAGTCACGGGTACCACGGAAGACTCCGTCACCCTCAACGGGCTGTCCAAAGACAAGGATGTGAATTTCACCCTCAACGCCACGTTTGTCGCCGAACACATCGAGCCGAACCGCGGCAAGAAGGTGACGGTGAGTTACCGGATCTGGCGGGCGGCGACGAGCGAGACGAGTTATTCGAATGTGCTGGAATTTGGGGTTGGCCAGGCGATTGGCCAACTGTTACCCCCGGCCGTGAAAGAAGCGGACGGCGGCACCCGCCTTGATCCGTTGAATGCCCAGACCCATCTGACCGCCGTCGTCAACTACGACGGAATGCTGGTCGGCGACCAGATCACTGCAATCTGGACCGGTGCCGACGGCACGCTGCCCGAGGGTTCGCATACCACCGCACCGTGGCCTGTGACCACGCTCGGGCCGCAGGAGATACCGTTGGAGCCTAAGGTGGTTGCCTTCAGCCTCGGCAAAGCGGTAACGGTGAACTACAAGGTAACTCGCGGCAGCAGCCCCATGCCCTCGGACACCCTGACGTTATCGGTGCTGCCACTGCCGGAAAACGTGCTCGACAAACCATTGATCCTCGAAGCTGACAACGAGGGTGCCGGGACGGAGTTCAATATCAGCGGCCTGACCACTGCCACGGTGCGGTGCAAGGCATGGCCACTGATTGCCCTCCACCAGCCAGTCTGGCTACACCTTCGCAGCCAGAGTGCGAGTGGCAGTGCTCACGAGACAACACTGCTGGCCTACCCGAGAAATGCCGTACATCAGGACTGGCTGAACCGCGGTTATTACGACGCCCCCATTCCGTTGGCTTACCTTCAGGGGCTGGGCGATGGAAAAACACTAGAGCTGGTGTTCAAGGCCGCACTGGACAAAGGGACCGATGAAAACAATGCGCTGCCGTTTCAGGTGCGTACTTATACGATCAAGACTGTGGAGGATGTGAAACCTGCGATCACCCGTGTGACCGATTCCAATGGGGATGAGATCGCAGAAGGCGGGAGCACGGTTGATACCAGCATCACGCTGACCGGTACAGCCAGCAAGGGTCAGAAAGTCGATGTGCTCGACGGTACGGTCTCCAAAGGTCAGCCGACGGCGGATCCGGGCACGGGGGGCTGGACCTTGCTGGTGTCCGGGTTGAGTGCGGGGGCCCATAGCTTTACCGCGAAGGCGTTGTACGGTTCGGGTCAGAGCTCCGCGCCACGAACCTTGACCGTGGCGGTAGCGGTCACACCGGCCATTGACTCGGTCACCGATTCCAAAGGCCCGGTCGCCCAGGGTGGCATCACCTTTGACCGATCAGTAACCGTCACTGGCAAGGCCAGTCCCAATCAGAAAGTGCGCTTGCTCGATGGCACTACTTCACTGGGGGAACCTACCGCCAATGGCAGCGGCATATGGACTCAGGTGGTAAGTGCATTGACCGTCAAGGCTTACAGCCTCAAGGCACTGGCGCTGTATGGCGAAGGCGAAGAGTCCGCTCCACCATTCACGTTTACCGTGGCGGTGGCGGTCACACCGGCCATTGACTCGGTCACCGATTCCAAAGGCCCGGTCGCCCAGGGTGGCATCACCTTTGACCGATCAGTAACCGTCACTGGCAAGGCCAGTCCCAATCAGAAAGTGCGCTTGCTCGATGGCACTACTTCACTGGGGGAACCTACCGCCAATGGCAGCGGCATATGGACTCAGGTGGTAAGTGCATTGACCGTCAAGGCTTACAGCCTCAAGGCACTGGCGCTGTATGGCGAAGGCGAAGAGTCCGCTCCACCATTCACGTTTACCGTGGCGGTGGCGGTCACACCGGCCATTGACTCGGTCACCGACTCCAAAGGCCCGGTCGCCCAGGGTGGCATCACCTTTGACCGATCAGTAACCGTCACTGGCAAGGCCAGTCCCAATCAGAAAGTCCGCTTGCTTGATGGCACCACGTCACTGGGGGAACCTACCGCCAATGGTTCGGGTGTCTGGACTCAGGTGGTAAGTGCATTGACCGTCAAGGCTTACAGCCTCAAGGCGCTGGCGCTGTATGGCGAAGGCGAAGAGTCCGCTCCACCATTCACGTTTACCGTGGCGGTGGCGGTCACACCGGCCATTGACTCGGTCACCGACTCCAAAGGCCCGGTCGCCCAGGGTGGCATCACCTTTGACCGATCAGTAACCGTCACTGGCAAGGCCAGTCCCAATCAGAAAGTGCGCTTGCTCGATGGCACTACTTCACTGGGGGAACCTACCGCCAATGGCAGCGGCATCTGGACTCAGGTGGTAAGTGCATTGACCGTCAAGGCTTATAGCCTCAAGGCACTGGCGCTGTATGGCGAAGGCGAAGAGTCCGCTCCACCGTTCACGTTTACCGTGGCGGCGGCGCTCAAACCGGCCATTGACTCGGTCACCGATTCCAAAGGCCCGGTCGCCCAGGGTGGCATCACCTTTGACCGATCAGTAACCGTCACTGGCAAGGCCAGCCCCAACCAGAAAGTCCGCTTGCTCGATGGCACCACTTCACTGGGGGAACCTACCGCCAATGGTTCGGGTGTCTGGACTCAGGTGGTAAGTGCATTGACCGTCAAGGCTTACAGCCTCAAGGCACTGGCGCTGTATGGCGAGGGCGAAGAGTCCGCTCCACCGTTCACGTTTACCGTGGCGGTGGAGGATAAACCGACCATTGATTCGGTCAAAGGCTCGCCAAGCGGGGTCGAAATTCCCAATAGCGGTACATCGTTCGAGACCAGCGTGACGCTGACCGGCACGGCCAGCAAAGGTCAGAAAGTCCAGGTACTCGACGGTACAACACCGAAGGGCCAACCCACCGCCGATGCGACGACGGGAATCTGGACCTTGACCGACACCGGCCTGGCCTTGGGGCCGCACAGTTTTACGGCGAAGGCGTTGTACGGAAGTGAACAAACGTCAGCTGCACGAACATTTGAAATTAAACCATTTGTTAGCTTTGAGAACTTTCAAAGCCTGCCAACTGGAGACGTTCCTGTAAATGGAACTCCTTTAGAAACGCCTGCACTTTTTCTAAGCGTTTTGCAAGGCGGCTATGTAGTCATTGCCCCAATCGCCCATCCAGTGCCCGGGAAGTTGGAGGGGCAATGTATAGACGGTGTTAATGCAAGAGTCAGACTGGAACTCAAAGCGCCAGTTTCTCAAGTCAGCTTTTGGCACTGGGCGCAATTTACTGCCGTTATCTATGGGGTAGGAGGTGAGATTTTGTACGAAGAAACTGTAGAGCCTATTGATTCGGTTGCACAGAGCACTTTTACGTTTGCCGGGATTAAGCGAATCGAGCTAATTATCCGTGGAAATAGTTTTATAGATACGTTTTCTTTTTCGTTGTAGCCCAAAAGATGTTTGCGGGTGCTGTTTAAGTGCTGTTTAAGGGGGCGGATCTATTTGCTAGAGAAAAGGAGGCTCATCTATTTCCGTTCCCCCAAACACCTGTTGCCATAAATAAAATTGAGGAAATGGGGACGTATTTATTTTATCCGGCGGACATTTATTGATTAGCCCTGAGTGAGGATTAAGCAGGAATGTTTAACAGACATCTCCAGACACTCTCTCAGGCTACACAACCTTGCGCCGTTGCCTACGACTGCGCCAGAATCCGCCGGCTTATGCGCCTTGGGCCTGGGTTTTATCGTTTGTCCCGTCGCTGAATATCAGCGATCGGGTTTGGTAGCCCGGGTCATCTTTAGACGTACAACGTTCGCTCTTCATTTTATGGCGGCTTTGCATGGGGCACTTCGGTGCGCCGGGTTCTAGAGTCCTGGTCTGCTAACCCCGTATAAGCACGCCTACCGCTTGTCAGCCACCTCCGGTTACCTGTTATTTCTGACAGTAGCCAATACCATCGTCTTACGCCTTAATTGACTCCGTCACTCATACCCTCGACAGGAGTCATCATCATGTCTGTTCAATCCGACCGCACCACTTCAACGTCAGAAGCATCCGAAAAAGCCGTGATAGGCTCAGGTCGCCTGAAAGTCATGGGCGCGCGCTCAAATCCCCACCTGTTTGGGCTGTCCGGTACGTCACGTCTACTGCGCGCCTTTGATGCCCTTACCGGGGAGCCAGTCGTTGCGCAGTGGAAGTACGCGACTGACAACGACTGGACAACGGCCCACACCTGGCGCGATACCCAGCAACAGGCACTGCATGTTCGCGTCGGCGACGATCAGGTCATCCTGAATTCGGCGAACATTATTGGCAGTTGGGGCGCCTTCGTCGCGCGTACTGATGACGGGGGCCTCGTCGGCTGGGGGCATCCGGATTTGGGTGCAGCGATCCCTGCGGACACTGCGCCCCCGAATGACATCGCTGCTGTCAGCGCCACTTCCAGCGCTTTTGCCGCCCTTCGAGCCGATGGAACGGTGGCGGTTTGGGGCGACGCGGGCGCTGGCGGGAATATGGGCGGTGTCAGTTCTTCGGGTTTTGTTGAGGTCAGCGGTGGCAAAAGCGCGTTCGCCGGTATAAAAAACACCGGGCAAGTGGTGGCCTGGGGGCAGGGTAGCGAAGTGCCCGAGTCCATCGGCGCGCTGAGGGACATTGTGCAGTGCGTGGGCAGCGACGGTGTATTTGTCGCACGACGGGAAACCGGGCATTTGGTGGCTTGGGGCAAACCTGACACCGGTGGAACGCTGCCGCCCGAGATCGCGATGCTTTCCGACTTCAAAACCTTCCTCGGCACCCAATATGCTTTTGCCGCATTGCGCGCAAAGGGCAGTCTCGTCGCCTGGGGCCGGAGTACCGGGGGAACCCTGCCGGCACCCATCGCCTCACTGACCGATGTCAACGAACTGTGCTGCGCCAATCAGTTCGCCTTTGCTGCAACGCGTTCCACCGGCCAGGTTGTGGCCTGGGGGCACCAAATGGGGGGTGGCACCATCGGCAACCCAGAAATAGAGGCCCGGACTGATATTGAAGTAGTTTGCTGCACCTTTTCCGCATTTGCTGCTCTTTGCACTAACGGTCAGGTTGTCGCCTGGGGAGATGGCTCAGCTGGTGGCGAAATACCTGCCGATATTGCACAACGGCGCGACATTGTTCAGGTGGTTGGCTCGTCGGCAGCCTTTGCAGCCCTGTGCAAGGATGGCAGCGTTGTGGCCTGGGGGAATAAAAGCTTGGGGGGCGATACATCTGCGGTGGAAAGCCGGTTGACCGATGTACGAGCCATTTACGCCAATAGTACCGCGTTCACGGCGCTGACCTCGGACGGCCGCGTGGTGACTTGGGGGAGCGCTCAAACGGGCGGCGACAGCAGTCCGGTGCAAGAACTGTTGGATGGCAAGGTTTCCTATCAGGTGCAAGCGGGTTAGTCAGGGCTGTTGCAACAGCCGTGATGAGTAAGTAATAAACGGAGATGTTTAACAGACATCTCCAGACACTCTCTCGGACTACACAACCTTGCGCCGTTGCCTACGACTGCGCCAGAATCCGCCGGCTTGTGCGTCTTGGGCCTGGGTTTTATCGTTTGTCCCGTCGCTGAATATCAGTGATCGGGTTTGGTAGCCCGGCAATTAGGCGCATATAGCCACCGTTTACAGGCCTCTTCAGGTCTCTGTTTTTATGGTGGCCATGCGCAGGGCTCCTTCGGGGGCGCCGGGTCCTAATTGCCGGTCTACCAACCCGCGTATGGCCACCACCTTTCGTTTGGTAGCGAGGGTGAGGGCTCCTTAATTTCAATTAGGAGTTTCATCTATGTTCAAACCAACACCAAACCCACCCGAAGCGGACGACGTTTCCCCCTACGAATCCACCGATTCCAAAAAACTCAACGATGCCGCCGAACGAGCGCTCGACTTTCACTTCCCATCCAATGCCGACATCAAGGCCACCCCGCGAACCCGCAGCACCCTGTTTTCCGTAGACCCCGAAGCCACGACTGAAACCCTTGCGGTGTATCTGGTCGAGACGCTGGCGTCGGTCGATGTGATGGTTCATCAGTTGGTGGATCATCTGGCGGGTGAATCGCGTTATGCGCTGTTGGGTATTTCCAACAGCATTATGACGGCGGAGATCACGGCGAATCGGCTGCTGGATAACGTTGGCCCGCAGGGCTAAAGCCAATTTCGAAGAGGCACATACTCGTGGCGAGGGAGCTTGCTCCCGCTCGGCTGCGCAGCAGTCGTAAATCCGGTATCTGCGGTGTACCTGAAAGGTCGCGGTTGCAGCTTTTGGGGCTGCTTCGCAGCCCAGCGGGAGCAAGCTCCCTCGCCACAAAAGCTTGAGTGTTCACAAAAGTGTGTCTGGCCACATAAGAGCTGTGTGCACACGAGAAATAAGAAACGGCCCGAAAGGGCCTTTTTTTGTTGATCGGAAGGGACGCGGAGCGTCCCGGGCTGCATTCCCACGCGGAGCGTGGGAACGATCATCTGTAACGCCTTACACCCGCAACGTGCGCGTCATGCGCAGCGCCAACAAGCTCCCGCACACGATCACGCCCGCCAGCAGATAAAGCGCCGCATCGGTCGAGCCGGTGCTGTCCTTGACCCAGCCCACCAGGTACGGGCTCAGGAAACCCGCCATCTGTCCCATGGAGTTGATCAGCGCCAGACCACCCGCCGCCGCGCCCGCGCTCAACATCGCTGTCGGTACTGGCCAGAACATTGGCAAACCGGTGAGGGCGCCCATGGTGGCGATGGTCAAACCGAGAATCGCGATGGCCGGTGTTGTGGCGAAGTTCACGGCAATCAGCAAGCCCACCGCGCCCATCAGCATCGGCACCACCAAATGCCAGCGTCGTTCTTTGCGCAGGTCTGCCGAACGCCCAACCATCAACATGAACAGCGCCGCCAGCAGATACGGAATCGCGCTCAACCAACCAATCACCAGGTTATCGCTGAAGCCCAGGTTTTTGATGATCGATGGCAGCCAGAAGTTGATCGCGTAGACGCCGCTCTGGATGCAGAAGTAAATCAAACCGAAGGCCCAGATCGCCGGGTTCTTGAACACGGCCAGCAGCGAGTCAGTGGCGGTTTTCGGTTTGTTGGCCAGATCGATGGCGTGGTCGGCTTCCAGCACCGAACGCTCGAACGGTGTGAGCCACTTGGCATTGGCGTAACTGTCGCTCAGCAGGAAATAGGCGAGGGCGCCGAGGATTACGGTCGGGATGCCTTGCAACAGGAACATCCACTGCCAGCCCGCCAAACCGCCTTGGCCCGCCGCGAAATGGTTAAGAATCCAGCCAGAGAACGGGCTGCCGAGCAGGCCGGACACCGGGATCGCCGACATGAACAGCGCCATGATGCGGCCACGGCGGAAGGTCGGGAACCACTGCGAAAGATACAGCACCACGCCCGGGAAGAACCCGGCTTCGGCTGCGCCGGTGAACAGGCGCAAGGTGTAGAACTCGGTCGGGGTAGTGACGAACAGCAGGCAGGTCGACAGCGTGCCCCAGACGATCATCATCAGCGCGATCCAGCGCCGTGGGCCGAATTTGGTCAGGGCCAGGTTGCTCGGTACGCCGCACAGCACGTAGCCGATGAAGAAGATCCCGGCCCCGAGGCCGTACACGGTTTCGCTGAATTTCAGCGCGTCGAGCATCTGCAGTTTGGCGAATCCAACGTTGACCCGGTCGAGGTAGTTGAACAGGTAGCAGATGAAGATGAAGGGGATCAAACGCAGGGTAATGCGTTTGTAGACGGCGTTTTTGTCGTCAACGATGGCCTGGGTAGCGGCGGCGCTCTGTGACATGGCGGGCTCTCTCTTTATTATGATTTTTTGCGATGCGCAGGGTAACGTTGATCGCCCAGAGAGTCTCGGCCACCCTCGGGGTGGCTGTCTTTGTGCCTGAGCACAGGGTTTGCGACCCAGCCCTGTGCGGGTGAACAACCTGTCCCATCACGCTTTAAAGGATCCCGATATGTTCGAACTCGATCACGACCTGGCCCAGGACATCGTCGACCGGGCGATGGCCATCCTGCCGTACAACGTCAACGTGATGGACAGCCAGGGATTGATTCTCGGCAGCGGCGAGCCGGAGCGCATCAACACCCGCCATGAAGGCGCGCAATTGGTGTTGGCCAATGGGCGCGTGGTGGAGATCGATGCGCAGACGGCGATTCACCTCAAAGGCGTGCAGCCGGGGATCAACTTGCCGTTGCTGCTCGATCAGCGCTTGATCGGTGTGCTGGGCATTACCGGCGAGCCGGAGCAACTGCGCACCTATGCCGAGCTGGTGCGGATGACCGCCGAAATGTTGGTAGGCCAGCGCAATCAGCAGGCCGAGCAGCAATGGCGGCGTCAGCGTTGCGATGATCTGCTGGCATTGCTGTTGAGCGAGGCCGGGGATTCGCCGCGCTTGCTGGATGAAGCGCAGCAATTGGGCCTGAAACCGCAAATGACGCGGGTGCCTTATCTGTTCGAGTTGGGCATGGAGCACGGTCCCGGGCAGACGGTGGAGGCGCTCAGTGCCTGGCTGACTTCGCGTTACCCGGACAGCTGGTGCGTGAGTTCGGCCAAGTCTTCGTTGCTGTGGTGTCGGCCGGCGAGTCAGGCGATCGAGAATAAACGGCTGCTGGAAAAACTCGATGGCCTGGGCTGGAACATTGTGCGCATTGCCGTGGGGGGGCAGGCGGATGGGTTGTCCGGGCTGCGTCGTTGTTATCGACGGGTTGGCGACTTACTGGCCTATGGGCGCGATGTGCTGCCGCGTTCGCGTTTGCTGACGCTCAACCGATATCGGTTGCCGGTGATGCTGTGGCGGCATCGCAACGATGACGCGCTGGATGAATTGCTCAAGCCACTGCGCAAAGTCATCGCCAAGGACGGCAACGGCCAATTGCTGGCGACCTTGCGCAGTTGGTGCGAGCACGACGGGCAGAGTCAGGCCTGCGCGGATGCGCTGGGGATTCATCGCAACAGCTTGCGCTATCGGATGGAGCGGATTGCCGAGTTGAGCGGGGTTGATCCGCTGAAACTGGACGGCATGCTCGCGCTCTACCTCGGCGTGCAGCTTTTGCCACAAACGGATGTCCCGTAGCGATCTCAAGGACGCCATCGCGAGCAGGGGTTTTGTGAACACCGCAGGACCAATGTGGGAGCGAGCCTGCTCGCGATGGCGGACCAGCAGCCGCACAGATGCTGGATCTGAAAACAGGCGTTTTGTAGAAATGAACAACAAACGCCACCCCCGCTTGTGCAGCGGACCGGCGTTATTGTGCGGGGCTGCTGGCAGCATGGAACGCATTGGAACTGGAGAATTCGCATGAAAATCGTGATCGCCCCCGATTCGTTCAAGGACAGCCTGAGTGCCCAGGGTGTGGCCGACGCCATTGCCCTCGGTCTGGCGCAGGTCTGGCCGGATGCGCAACTGGTCAAATGCCCGATGGCCGACGGCGGCGAAGGCACGGTCGAGTCGATTCTGGCGGCGTGCGAAGGCGAATTGCGCAGGACCCAAGTTCGCGGTCCGCTCGGCATCACCGTCGATGCCGCGTGGGGCTGGTTGCCGCAAACCCACACCGCAATCATCGAAATGGCCGAAGCCAGCGGTCTGCAACTGGTGCCGCCGGGGCAGCGCGATGCGTGCATCAGCAGCACCTTCGGCACCGGAGAACTGATTCGTGCGGCGCTGGATGCCGGGGCGCAACGGGTGATCCTGGCCATTGGCGGCAGCGCCACCAATGATGGCGGTGCCGGAGCGATGCAGGCGCTGGGCGTGAAGTTGCTGGACGTGCAAGGGCAGGCTCTGGCCCCAGGTGGATTGGCCCTGGCGCAACTGGCTTGCATCGACCTGAGTGCAATTGATCCGCGCCTGACCGACGTGCGTTTCGACATCGCCGCCGACGTCAACAACCCCCTGTGCGGTCCGCACGGCGCTTCCGCGATTTTTGGTCCGCAGAAAGGTGCGTCGCCCGAGCAAGTCCTGCAATTGGACGCTGCCCTGGGGCACTTCGCCGAGCTGTGCGCCCAGGCGTTGGGCAAGGACGTCCAGCACGAACCGGGCAGCGGCGCGGCAGGGGGCTTGGGGTTCGCGGCCAAGGCGTTTCTGGAGGCGCAATTCAAGGCCGGGGTTGAAGTGGTGGCCGAACTGGTCGGGCTGGCCGAGGCGGTGAAGGGCGCTGATCTGGTCATCACCGGCGAAGGCCGTTTTGACGCCCAGACCTTGCGCGGCAAAACCCCATTCGGCGTCGCACGCATTGCCCGGGAGCAGGGCGTGCCAGTGATTGTGATCGCCGGGACGTTGGGCGAGGGTTATCAGGACCTGTATGAACATGGCATCGATGCCGCGTTTGCCTTGGCCAGTGGGCCGATGACGCTGGAACAGGCCTGTGCCGAGGCACCACGGTTGTTGCGTGATCGCGCCAGTGATATCGCACGGGTTTGGCGGATCGCCAACCGCAAGCCCTGACCCAAATTGTCTGCACACAGGAATCCTGTGGCGAGGGAGCTTGCTCCCGCTGGGCTGCGAAGCGGCCCCAAAATCTACGGCCGCTGCGCAGCCGGACGGGAGCAAGCTCCCTCGCCACAAATGTTCATCAGGGCCACCACTGTGTTTCAGCGTTGAAACAGATGTCGCCCAGCAAAAATATTTTTCTCCAATCCCCGCAAAAAACCTCATCCCCAGCCGATACAGCCAATAAGCGCACACAAACCTATTACAACAGTGGCGCCCCGCTGATCCTGTGCGCCTCACGCCCGCCACTCAGCCATCACCGCAAGGACGCTCGCCGCCTCAATCACCCGAGTATCGTCCTATGTCCCTGCGTAATCTGAATATCGCACCTCGAGCCTTCCTGGGGTTTGCTTTCATTGCCTTGCTCGTCATCGTGCTCGGTGTGTTTGCGGTGAATCGCATGTCGATCATCCGCCAGGCCTCGATCGACATGGGCAGTACCCAACTGCCCAGCATCGGCTTCCTGGGCAATGTCACCGAAAACATCCTGCGCATGCGCATCCTGTCGTTCCGGATTCTGGTCAACCGCGAGCCGGCCAGTTTGCAGGAAGCTGAAGCGCGGATCGCGGTGCTTATCGACAAGGCGCGCAAGGCCCAGGCCAGTTATGCCGAGTTGCCGATGGAGCCGGACGAAGAGGCGCTGTACAAGGTATTCAGCGCGACGCTGGAAAAATACATGCAAGCGCAACGCGAGATGCTGGACCTGTCGCGCCAGAACAAGGTGGATGAGATGCGCGCCTTGATCAACACGCGGATCAAGGAAGGCACCGACCTGATGGGCGAGCAGCTCAATAAACTGGTGGCTTACAACCAGCAGGGCGCAAAAGCGGCCGGGATGATTGCGCAAGAAAACTACAACACCGCCGTGAACGGCATCATCGTGGTGTCGGTGGTCGCGTCGCTCCTGACCGTGCTGCTGGCCTGGCTACTGACCCGCAGCATCGTCACGCCGCTCAATCGCGCAGTCCAGGCCGCAGAAACCATTGCCGGCGGCAACCTGAGCAAAGCCATCGAAATCGACGGCAAGGACGAACCGGCACGCTTGCTCGGGGCCTTGTCCGTCATGCAGGCCAACCTGCGCAAAACCATCGAACAGATCGCCGGTTCCGCCACGCAACTGGGGGCCGCCGCAGAAGAACTCAGCACCGTGACCGAGGAAGCGTCCCGCGGCCTGCAACAACAGAACAACGAAATCGAACAAGCCGCCACGGCGGTCAACGAAATGACCGCTGCCGTGGAAGAAGTCGCGCGCAACGCCGTGTCGACCTCCGAAGCGTCGAGCCAGTCGACCCAGGCCGCCCGTGAAGGTCGCGACCGCGTGGTGGAAACCGTGGACGCGATCCAGACCATGACCCACGACGTGCAAAACACTTCGTTGATGATCGAAGGCCTGGCCGCACAGGGCCGCGACATCGGCAAAGTACTGGACGTGATCCGCGCCATCGCCGAACAGACCAACCTGCTGGCGCTCAACGCAGCCATTGAAGCGGCCCGGGCCGGTGAAGCCGGACGTGGTTTTGCCGTGGTCGCAGACGAAGTCCGGGCCCTGGCCCATCGCACGGCACAATCGACCCAGGAAATCGAAAAAATGGTCGCCGGCATCCAGAACGGCACGGGCGAAGCCGTCTCGTCGATGCAGCAGAGCAATCAGCGCACCCAGAGCACCTTGGAGATGGCCCGCGCCGCTGGTGTGGCGCTGGAGCAGATCACCCAGTCAATCCACTTGATCAACGAACGCAACCTGGTGATCGCCAGCGCGTCGGAAGAGCAAGCCCAGGTGTCCCGTGAAGTCGACCGCAACCTGGTGAACATCCGCGACCTCGCCACCCAGTCCGCCGCCGGTGCCAATCAGACCAGCGCCGCGACGCATGAGCTGTCGCGCCTGGCGGTCGATTTGAATGCGATGGTGGCGCGTTTCGTGATTTGAGATAGGGTTGAGACTGGGAGTCCGCGCGCGACAGGAGAAACACATGCGCTATTCAGCCTTGACCCAACGAATCGCCGGCGACGGAGCGGCAGCCTGGCAGATTCATGACCGAGCGCTGGAAATGCGCGAGCAAGGAGTCGACGTACTGCTGTTGTCGATCGGCGATCCTGATTTCGATACGCCGGCGCCCATCGTGCAGGCGGCCATCGACAGTTTGCGGGCCGGCGACACGCATTACCCGGAGGTGCGCGGCAGTCGCGGATTGCGCAGCAGCATTGCGCGGCGCCATCGACAGCGCAGTGGTCAGGCGGTGGACGCCGATCATGTGATCGTGTTTCCGGGCGCGCAGTGTGCGGTGTATTCGGTCGCGCAATGCCTGCTCGATCCCGGCGATGAGGTGATCGTCGCCGAACCGATGTACGTGACCTATGAAGGCGTGTTCGGCGCTTGTGCGGCCAAGGTGGTGCCGGTGGCAGTGCGGCCGGAGAACGGCTTTCGCGTTGACCCGGCGGATGTCGCGGCGCTGATTACGCCGAAGACCCGCGTCCTGTTGCTCAACAGTCCAAACAATCCGTCCGGTGCAAGCCTGTCATTGAAGACCTGGCAAGCGCTGGCGGTGTTGTGCGTGCGTCATGATCTGTGGCTGATCAGCGACGAGGTCTACAGCGACCTGTTGTTCGAGGGCGAACACATCAGCCCGGCAAGCCTGCCGGGCATGGCCGAACGCACCGCGACCATCAACAGCCTGTCCAAATCCCACGCCATGAGCGGCTGGCGCGTGGGTTGGTCAATCGGCCCGAAACTGTTGGCCGAGCACCTGGTGCATTTGTCGTTGTGCATGCTGTTCGGCATTCCCGATTTTGTGCAGAAAGCCGCGCAAGTGGCGCTGGATGAAGACCTGCCGGAAGTGGCGCTGATGCGAGAGGAATATCGCCTGCGTCGCGATCTGGTGTGCGCGAGGTTGAGTGGTTGCCCGGGGATCCGCCCGATCCGGCCGGATGGCGGGATGTTCGTGATGGTCGATGTGCGCCCGACCGGGTTGTGCGCCCAAGGGTTTGCCGAGCGTCTGCTGGAGGGTTACGGCGTGTCGGTGCTTGCCGGCGAGGCATTCGGGCCAAGTGCGGCGGGGCATATCCGCATCGGGTTGGTGGTGGATCAAGTGAAACTGGCGGATGCGTGCCGGCGGATTGCATTGTGTGCTGCGGACCTGCTCGAAGCGCGGCGGGCCTGACAGTGTTGTGTGAGTGCCGGCCTCTTCGCGGGCAAACCTTGCTCCTACAGGATCGGCGAAACCCGTAGGAGCTAGGCTTGCCCGCGAAGGCTGACTAACAGACGCCGAAATCCTTACGCTCGGACCACGCCCCGACATTCACCAGGTTCTTCGGCCGTTCTCCAGCCAACGCCATCAGCAGATTATCCACCGCGCACCCAGCCATCGCTTCCCGAGTCTCATGCGTCGCCGACCCCATATGCGGCGTCGCCACCACGTTGTTCAACGTCAACAACGGCGAATCAACATTCAGCGGCTCACGCTCAAACACATCCAGTCCCGCAGCGCGAATCTGTCCGGTGCGCAATGCCTCAATCAGCGCGGCCTCATCGACGACTTTTCCTCGGGAAATGTTGATGAAAATACTCTCCGGGCGCATCAAGGCGAACTCTTCAGCGCCAATCAACCCTTCGGTTTCAGCCGTCAACGGCAAGGTCAGGCAAATGAAATCGGCCTGTTGCAACAGCGCCGTCAGGCTGCGGTACTGAGCATCAAAGCGTTGCTCAACCGCCGGTTTTGACGAATGGCTGTGATAGATCACCGGCATGCCAAAACCAAAATGCCCGCGCTGGGCCAACGCCTCACCAATGCGCCCCATGCCGATGATGCCCAGGGTCTTGCCGTGCACGTCGGTGCCGAAATGCACCGGGCCGATGTTGCGGTTCCACTGACCGGCACGGACCATGTTGGCCAGTTCCACCACCCGCCGGGCCGTCGCCAGAATCAGCGCGAACCCCGTGTCCGCCGTGGTTTCCGTCAGCACGTCCGGGGTGTTGCTGAGCAGAATGCGCCGCTCGGTCAGGTAGTCGATGTCATAGTTGTCGACGCCCACCGAGACACTGGCAATCGCTTCAAGATTGGGCGCCAGATCAAGCAGTTCGCCGTCCAGCTTCAGACTTGCGCCAAGCAAGCCATGGGCGCGGGGCAGGGCGGCGCGCAGTTGTTCGATGCCCTCCGGGTTGAGGTTGTCGATCAGTGTCACGTCGGTGTGCTCATGCAGGCGAGCCATCAACAGCGGCGAGAGTTTCTTGTACAGCACGACCTGCTTTTTCATCGTCATCATCTCAACTTCAAATCAAGGGTGAGCCGGCACTGGCCGTTGCGTATCGGCCTTGGCCACGACCCGGTCACTGGCGCCGGGCTTGAGGAAAATCGTCAAAATCACGGAGAGCATCAACGCGCCGCTCATCAGCAAGTAAGAAGCGCCGGGCGAGCCGGTGGAGCTGTTCAGGTAGCCGACCAGATACGAACCGCCAAACGACCCCAGCGCGCCCATGCTGTTGATCAGCGCCATGGCCCCGCCGGCAACGTTGGCCGGGAGGATTTCCGGAACGATGGCGAAAAACGGCCCATACGGCGCATACATGCAGGCGCCGGCGATCACCAGCAGGGTGTAGGACCACCAGAAATGTTCGGCGCCCAAGGCATAGGAACCGTAGAACGCAATCGAGGCGATCAGCAGCGGCGGCCAGACGAAGCGTTTGCGCTTCTGCAATTTGTCCGAGCCCCAGGACACCAGCAGCATGCCGATCACTGCGGCCAGGTACGGCAGCGCCGAGAGCCAGCCGGCTTCGATCATGTCCATCTGCGCGCCGGCCTTGAGGATCGACGGCAGCCACAACACGAAACCGTAGACACCAATGCTCCAGCAGAAAAACTGCAGCGCAAGGATGATCACTTTCGGCGAACGGAAGGCTTCGGCGTAGTTCTTCACTGCTTTGATGCCGACCTGTTCGGCGGCGAGAGCGCTTTCCAGGTCGTGCTTCTCCTGGTCGGTCAGCCACTTGGCCTGGGCCGGACGGTCATCGGCCAGACGCCACCAGATAAACGCCCAGAATACCGCCGGCAAACCTTCAATGATGAACATCCAGCGCCAGCTGTAATGCTGCACCAGATAACCTGACACCACTGACATCCACAGCATGGTCACCGGGTTGCCGAGGATCAGGAAAGTATTGGCCCGGGAGCGTTCGGCGCGGGTGAACCAGTGGCACAAGTACACCAGCATCGCTGGCATCACCGCGGCTTCGACCACACCGAGCATGAAACGGATCACAATCAGCCAATAGGCGTTGGAGACGACCCCGGTCAACGTCGCGAGCCCGCCCCAGAGGATCAGGCTGAGGAAAATCAGCTTCTTCACGCTGTGCTTCTGCGCATAGATCGCGCCCGGTATCTGGAAGAAAAAGTAACCGAGGAAAAACAGCGCGCCGAGCATTGAAGACAGGCCGGGCGTGATCATCAGGTCGGCGGCCATCCCGGAGGCGGCAGCGAAGCCGTAATTGGCGCGGTCCAGATACGCCAGGCTGTAGGTGATGAAGACGATGGGCATGATGTACCACCAACGGCGGGTGGCGAGTGAGGCGGTTTTCATGGTGGTGCTCCTGAGCTTGTTGTTTTTGTCGCAGCAGGTAACGGGTCAGAAATCTTCAGTGGCTGTGCGGGGCTCTTCGCGGGCAAGTCTCGCTCCTACAAGAGCGCCGCTGTCCTGTGGGCGCGAAGCTTGCCCGCGAACAGCGGTCTCAAATTCGACGGACATCTCAAGTCGGGTCGGCAACCCCTCCATATCCCCGCGACTCTGCACCGCACGGCTGCCAATCCAGTTGGCCCGCTGCACGGCATCGGCGAAGCTGTGGTTTTCGAGCAAGGCGCTGATCATGCCGACGGCAAAGCCATCACCGGCGCCGACGGTATCGACCACCGTTGCCACCGGCACACCCGCGACAAACCCTTGATCTTGCTGCGTGCGGTAATACGCGCCATGAGACCCGAGTTTGATTGCCACCGCTTCTGCACCCTGATCGAGATAAAACGCCGCAATGTCCTCCGGGTCTTCATACCCGGTCAGCAAACGTCCTTCACTCAACCCCGGCAACACCCAGTGGGCGAGGGCGGCGAGACGGTTGATCTCGCTGATCATCAGTTGCTCGCTGGCCCACAGACTTGGGCGCAGGTTCGGGTCGAAGGACACGCTGCGCCCGGCAGTGCGCATGCGGGTCATCAGTTCAAAAGACATTTCCCGGGCCGACGCAGACAGCGCCGGAGGAATGCCGGTAGCGTGCAGATGTCGCGCGTTGAGCAACGGCGGGGAGATCGATTGCACCGACAAATGACTCGCCGCCGAGCCGCGACGGAAATACTCGACCGCCGGATCACTGCCATCGTCGGTACGAGACTTGAGCTGAAACCCGGTCGGGTGTGCCGGGTCGATGGCGACATGGCTGCAATCCAGGCCTTCCTTTTCCAACGTATCGACGACAAACCGTCCTAACGAATCGGCACCGACCCGGCTCAGCCACGCCACGTTGAACCCCAGCCGCGACAGGCCGATCGCGACGTTGCTGTCCGCCCCGGCAATGCGCTTGTGGAATTGGCCGACGGCCGCCAGATCACCGTTCTGATCGGCGACGAACATCGCCATGGTTTCGCCGAACGAGAGGATATCGAACTCAGACATGGGCACTCTCCAGACGGGATTGGCCGAGGCGGGCGAGGGTGGCGACGTGGTCGGTGGTCAACTGCACCAGGTCATCGCCTTGCAGCGGATATTCCGCCGCGCGCATCACGCCTTGGGCCATGTGCCGCAGCAGTTGTTCCCACAGTTGCACATCGCTGGCAGCCGGTGGGATGGCGACCAGTTTGCCGTCAGCCCGGCGCGCAACGGCTTTGCAATGCACGTAGCCGACATGCCGACCGAGCAGCCGAGCGGCATTGACGGCGGACTGGTCCTGCCATTGCCAGTTGCCGATGTCGAAGGTCATTTTGATCGGCAGTCGGTGTTGCTCGACTTCGCCGAAGAAGCGTTGGAACGGCTCGATACGCCCGCCGTGCAAGGTCTGGTCGTTTTCCACCAGCAGCTGCACCGGGCTTCGCGCGAGGATCCGGCTCAAGGTGTGCAGATCGTTGTTGTCGGTGAAGTAGCCCAAGGAAACTTTCAGCCATTTGGCGCCGAACGTTTCAGCGCGCTGGAGGGTGCAAAGCAGTTCAGGGTTGGGTTTCGACTGGCCGGCCAGCCACAGTTCCATCGGTGAGGAATAGATGCTTTCCAGGCCATGTGAGCGAGTGGCGTCGGCCAGTTGCACCGGGTTTTCATGGGTCAGCAATTCTTCGCGCCATTCAATGCGCGTGGCACCGGCAGCCGCCAATACCTCGATAAAACTGCCTTGGCCACGTTGGCGGACCAGATCGGCGCCGTAGCTCGACAGGCTGATGGAAACGGGTGGTTTATTCATTGTTTTGCACCTCTGAAACCGGTTTCATTTTTGTTCAAAAAAAATGGCTTGAGTAATGTGGGGTTCTTTCGGGCCTCATCGCGAGCAGGTGTACGCATTCCAATGTGGGAGCGAGCCTGCTCGCGATAGGGCCATCACATTCACTGAAGATTCCCAAGGGTCGACCCACGCACAATCAACCGCGCCGAAAAATCCATCGTCCGCACCGGTCCGTCATCCCCACGCAACCGCTTGAGCAAACACTCAAACGCGCTCGCGCCAATCTCCGCCGTCGGCTGGGCCAGCGCCGTAATCCCGCTGCCCACCAGCGGATACCAATCCAGATCATCCAAAGCAATCAACCCGACATCCTCGAACAGATTGCACTGCAACTCGCGCAAGGCATGGGTTGCGGCCAACGCCGCAATGCCATTGGCACAGAACAACGCTTTGTGACCAGGGCCGGGGGTTGTCAGGAAGGTTTTCAGTTGCGCAGTCAGCTCGCTACCGGTTTCGACCACCGCGCCGGTCAGCGTCCGACGCTGCCCGATCTGCGCCTTGAAACTGCTGACCCGCTCTATCCGCGAGCTGGTGCCGTCAAACGGTTCAGTCACCATCAGCACGTCGCGATAGCCGCGTTCCTGCAAGTGGGCGATGGCCATTTCCACTGCGGCCGGGTTGTCCAGACCGACCAGATCACTTTCAAGCTGCTCAACCTTGCGATCCACCAGCACCATCGGCATCTCCCGATGCAGCTCGCGCAACTCATCGCGGTGGTGGCCCAGGGTATTCACGATCAAGCCTTCGATGTTGTACGAGCGCAGCAACGCGAGGTGCTGGCGCTCCTGCTCGTCATCGCGATCGGTGTTGCACACCACCAGGCTGTAGCCGTGCTGACGGCAGGCGGTTTCCACCCCGTGCATCACGGCAATCGAATAAGGGTTACGGATGTCGGCTACCAGCATGCCGATCAGGCGAGTGCGGCCGCGTTTCAGGCCGCGGGCCATCTGGTTGGGGCGATAGCCGAGTTGGGCAATTGCCTGCTCGATGCGCAAGGCAATGGCATCGGAGAGCAGAGCGCGATCATCGCCGATGAAGCGCGAGACGCTGGCCTTGGAGACGCCGGCGTGTTCGGCGACGTCAAGCATGGTGACGCGGCTGCGCTGGGCGGCGGAGAAATCGTTCACGGTCTGAAACCTTCTTATTGGATTTAATGAAACCGGTTTCAGAAGACACCAGAAACGAATCCCCCGTCAAGTAGCGAATGAACGATGAGCCTATAAACGCCGACGGATGGAGGTCACAGCCAGACACTCAGCCAGGCCGAAACCAGCAGCAATACCGCCATGCCACGGTTGAAACGTTGCATCGCCTGCGGCGAGCGTAACCAGCGCATGGAGCCTGCGCCGAGCAGTGCCCATACGCCGAGGCAAGGCAGGGAAATCAGGAAAAATGCCAGCGACAGATACACCACCTGTACCAGCCGATGTTCACCCGTTCCGGCAAAGACGCTGACGACGGCGAGGGCCATCATCCATGTTTTCGGGTTAATCAATTGCAAGCTGGCGGCGCCCACCGCTCCAAGTCGCGCCTTGGTTTCCTGCGCGGCAACGGATTGCGCCGGGGCGCTGAAAATCTGCCACGCGAGGTAACTCAGCCACATCACTCCGATCCATTGCATGGCGGTTTGCACGGCGGGCAACGCGCTCAGCGACGAACCAGCTCCGGTACCCACCACCAAAACAAGGGTGGCGGCGCTGGCACAGGCACCGAGAATGATCGGCAGCGCGGCAGAAAGTCCATATCGGGCGCTGTTACTCAGCACCAGAATGTTGGTGGGGCCGGGCGTGATCGACGCCACGAAAGCAAACAGCAGGAAAGGCAGGAACGTCGGGAAAGAGGGCAGCATCGTGGGCAAACTCCGGTGAAGATCGATGATGACGATCTTCACAATCGGCGTATCACCTGTCTGGAAGATTTGAGCAGCGCTTGCGGTACAGCGCGGGTGTCAGGCCATAGGCTCTTACAAACCAGCGGCCCAGATGACTTTGATCGGAAAACCCCAATTCCATGGCGATTGTGGCCGGTAGTTCTCCGCGGGCCAGCAGGCGACGCGCGGTGGCCAGGCGTAATTGCACGAGGTAAGCATGGGGTGCGATGCCATAAGCGGCCTTGAACGCGCGGGTCAAACGGAATCGATCTACGCCAGTTGCCGCAGCTAATTGATCGAGACCGATGTCGTAACGGGCGTTGGCATGCAGGTACTCCCGGGCCTTCTGCGCCACCCGGGGCAGGCGCGGGTCTTCCGCATAACGGGTGCGCCAGTGCAAGTGAGTGGTGAGGCGCTCCAGTAACCCGTCAAGAGCGCTCTGGCGCACGATTCTCAATTCCGCCCCGTGCAAGGCTTCAAAGGCGAGGCTGATGGCGTGAGCCAGCCTTGTATCACTGGCCAGGGTGGTGGCGAAACTCAATTGACTATTAAGCGGCGCGTCTTCGAACAGCGCGCTCAACTCACGTTCCAGCCACTGTGGGTCGAGATACAACATGCGGTAGGTGAACCCATCCTCCGTCGGCGCCTCTCCGTCGTGGATGTCTCCCGGTTCGAGCAAGAACACTTTGCCCGGCGTGCTCTGATGCTTGGCGCGCCGGCAATTGAATTGCTGAACGCCTTGCTCGGTCACGCCCACCAGGTAGCTGTCATGCCAGTGCGGATCGTAAGCGTGGCCCTTGAAATGCGCGCGCAGGGTTTCGATGCCGGTGTCGGCGTCTTGGGTCAGGTCGATCCAGTTGTGGGTGGTCATGTTGCACCTGCGAAACCGTTTACCGACGTATTTAACGCCGACGCCGGGAACAATGACTAGAACGTTTGTGCAGCGCTCAGCCAAATAACCCGGCTGCGATGTTGATCGAAAAACCGAGAATCGCCGTATTGAACAAAAAACCGATCAGTGATTGCGCCAGCACAATCTTGCGCATGCTCCGAGTCGCCACGCCCACATCCGAAGTCTGCACCGCCACGCCAATGGTGAAAGAGAAGTACAGAAAGTCCCAGTAATTGGGAGTTTCCAGTCCTTCGGCGAAGCGTAGTGCCAGGTCCTTGCCGTCCCAGGTGTAGAACAGGCGAGCGTAATGCACGCTGAAAATCACCCCGATCAGCAGCCATGAGCCGATGACCGTCAGCGCGGTGAAGCCGTAATGCAGAAGCTTGCGGGTGGTTTCCAGGTCTTTGCTGCCGGCCAGCTCGAAGGTGATGGTCGCGAGGCTGGCAATCGCCGCGATGCACACCACAAACAACACCAACCCGGCGTTTTCGTCTTCGATCTCGGCAATACGCCTTACATCAGGCGCCTTGGCGCGGGCGGCGAGCCAGAGCATCAGGATCAAGTACGTCCAGACCCCGACATTCCAGCCAATGAGGATTTTGCTGATGATCGAATCGACTGGAGCCAGAATGCCTGCTGCGAGGCCAAGGGTGGCTGCGGCAGACAGGCGAGGGTGGGTGCGGGCGAGATAGGGCATGGGTGCTCGATGGGCCAGGGTATGCGACCACCTTAGTCCAGTGTGGTCTGTTGTGACCACACCAGAGAAAACAACCCGCTCCCGCAGGGGATATGTGGTGGGTTAGATGTCTTTATGGCGTTTGCGGACCAGCTTCATCACCACCACAAAAAACACCGGCACAAACACCACCGCCAGCGTCGCTGTGATCATCCCGCCGATCACCCCGGTGCCGATTGCTTGCTGACTCGCCGAACTGGCCCCGGTAGCAATTGCCAACGGCACCACACCCAGAATGAACGCCAGCGACGTCATCACAATCGGCCGCAACCGCAAGCGCGCGGCTTGCAGCGTGGCGTCGACCAAGTCATGCCCTTCGTCGTACAGGCTCTTGGCGAATTCGATGATCAGGATCGCGTTCTTCGCCGACAGGCCAATGATGGTGATCAGTCCGACCTTGAAGAACACGTCGTTGGGCATCCCGCGAAAGGTCACGGCCAGCACGGCGCCGAGCACACCCAGCGGCACTACCAGCAGCACCGATGTCGGAATCGACCAGCTTTCATACAGCGCCGCCAGGCAGAGGAACACGATCAACAGCGACAGCCCGAGCAGAATCGGTGCCTGACTGCCGGACAAACGTTCCTGCAAAGACAACCCGGTCCACTCCTGACCCAACCCGGCCGGGCCGAGTGCAACCAGCCGCTCGATTTCCGCCATGGCTTCGCCGGTGCTGTGGCCGGGCGCCGGCTCGCCGGAAATGCTGATCGCCGGGTAGCCGTTGTAACGGGTCAACTGCGCCGGGCCTTGGGTCCATTTCGCCTGGACGAAGGCCGACAACGGCACCATTTTTCCGCCGTCGTTACGCACGTGGATCTTCAGCAGATCGGCCACCTGGCTGCGTTGATCGCCTTCAGCCTGAACCACCACCCGTTGCATCCGCCCCTGATTGGGGAAGTCGTTGATGTAGGCCGAACCGACCGCCGTGGAGAGCACGTTGCCAATGTCGGCAAAGGACACGCCCAAAGCGTTGGCCTGTTTGCGGTCGACTTCCAGCTGCACTTGCGGCGCCTCGGCCAGCGCGCTTTCGCGCACGTTCATCAGGATCGGGCTTTTCTCGGCGGCGGCGAGCAATTCGCTACGCGCTTTCATCAGCGTGGCATGACCGAGGCCGCCACGGTCCTGCAAGCGGAACTCGAAGCCGCTGGAAGTGCCGAGACCGTCAACCGGCGGCGGCAGCACCGAGTAGGCCACCGCATCCTTTATCTGACTCAGGGCAATGTTGGCGCGGTCGGCAATCGAACTCGCCGAGTCGTCGCTGCCCCGGTCCGACCAATCCTTCAGCGTGGTAAATGCCAGCGCGGCGTTTTGTCCGCTGCCGGAAAAACTGAAACCGAGAATCACTGTGCTGTCGCCGACACCCGGCTCAGTGGCGTTGTGCGCTTCAACTTGTTCCACGACCTTGACCGTGCGGTTTTTGCTCGCGCCCGGTGGTAGCTGAATGTCGGTGATGGTGTAGCCCTGATCCTCAACCGGCAGAAACGAGGAGGGCAGGCGACTGAAACACAGGCCCAGACTAATCAGCAGTACGCCGTAGATCAGCAGATAACGGCCCGTGCGTTTCAGTGCATACGCCACCCAACCTTGATAACGCTCGGTCAGACGCTCGAAACCACGGTTAAACCAACCAAAGAACCCGCTCTTTTCGTGATGCTCACCCTTGGCAATCGGCTTGAGCAGCGTCGCGCACAGCGCCGGGGTCAGGGTCAGCGCAAGGAAGGCGGAGAACAGGATCGAGGTGGCCATCGACAGCGAGAACTGTCGGTAAATCACCCCGACCGAGCCCTGCATGAACGCCATCGGAATAAACACCGCCACCAGCACCAGGGTGATGCCGATGATTGCCCCGGTAATCTGCTTCATCGCCTTGCGCGTCGCCTCTTTGGGCGACAGGCCCTCGGTGGCCATGATCCGCTCGACGTTTTCCACCACCACGATGGCGTCATCCACCAGAATGCCGATGGCCAGTACCATGCCGAACATGGTCAGCACGTTGATCGAGAAGCCCAGCGCGAGCATGGTCGCAAACGTGCCCATCAGCGCCACCGGCACCACCAGCGTCGGGATCAGCGTGTAGCGGATGTTCTGCAGGAACAGGAACATCACCGCAAACACCAGCAGCATCGCCTCGCCGAGGGTGTAAACCACTTTGGTGATAGAGACTTTGACGAACGGCGAGGTGTCGTAAGGAATCTTGTATTCCACGTTCGCCGGGAAGTAGCGCGCCAGTTCATCCATCTTCGCTCGCACCAGGGTAGCGGTGCTCAGCGCATTTGCGCCCGGCGCCAACTGTACGCTGACGGCGGTGGAAGGCTTGCCGTTCAGGCGCGTGCCGAACTGATATTCCTGGCTGCCGATCTCGACCCGCGCCACGTCCTTGATGCGCACGGTGGAACCGTCAGGGTTGGCCTTGAGGACGATGTCGGCGAATTCTTCCGGCGTCGACAATTGGCCTTTTACCAGAATGGTCGCGGTGATTTCCTGGGTGGTACGCGTCGGCAAATCGCCGATGCTGCCGGCCGAGACCTGGGCGTTCTGCGCGACGATGGCGGCGTTGACGTCGCCCGGGGTCAGGTCGAAACCGATCAGCTTCTGCGGGTCGATCCAGATGCGCATCGCCCGTTCGGCGCCATACAACTGGGCTTTGCCGACGCCGTCCAGACGCTTGATCTCGTTCATCACGTTGCGCGCCAGGTAATCACTGAGCGCCACATCGTCGAGCTTGCCGTCGCTGGAAGTCAGGGTGATCAACAACAGGAAACCGGCGGAGACTTTCTCCACCTGCAAGCCTTGCTGATTGACCGCTTGGGGCAGGCGCGACTCCACGACTTTCAGCCGGTTTTGCACGTCGACCTGAGCCATTTCCGGGTGGGTGCCCGGCTGGAAAGTGGCCTTGATGGTGGCGCTGCCGAGGCTGCTCTGGGATTCGAAATACAGCAGATGATCAGCGCCGTTGAGCTCTTCCTCGATCAGGCTGACTACGCTCTCGTCGATGGTCTGCGCCGAAGCGCCGGGGTACACGGCGTAGATTTCGATCTGCGGCGGCGCGACGTCGGGGTATTGCGCCACCGGCAACTGAGGAATGGCCAAGGCGCCGGCCAGCAGGATGAACAGGGCAACCACCCAGGCGAACACCGGGCGATCGATAAAGAACTGCGGCATAAAAAGCGTCCTGCTTACTGACCAGAAACCTGGGCAAGTGGAAGAGGGGTGTTGTCGATCTGGACTTTTTCACCGGGCTTGGCGTGTTGCAGGCCTTCGGTGACGATGCGGTCGCCGGGGTTAAGGCCGGCGGTGACGATCCAGCGATCGTTCTGTACCGCGCCCAGTTCTACCGTTTGCTGGCCGATGCGCTGCTCGGCGTCGATCACCAACACCTGGGCAATGCCGGCGCTGTCACGCTGAATGGACCGTTGCGGTACGCTGATGCCTTGCTGATTGACGGCTTGTTCGAGGCGCACCCGCACGAAGCTGCCCGGCAGCAAGTCGAGGTCCGGGTTGGGGAACTCGCTGCGCACGATAATCTGGCCAGTGCCCGGGTCGACAGTGATGTCGGTGAATAGCAGCTTGCCCGGCAGCGGGTAAAGGCTGCCGTCATCCTGAATCAGCGTGGCTTTGGCCTGGCCCTGGCCCACTTCCTTCAACTGCCCGGAACGGAAGGCGCGGCGCAGGTCGTTGAGTTCCCGGGTCGATTGGGTCAGGTCGGCGTGAATCGGGTTCAGCTGCTGGATCAGTGCCAGCGGCGTGGTTTCGTTCTGCCCGACCAGCGCACCTTCGGTCACCAGCGCGCGGCCGATGCGCCCGGAAATCGGCGCAGTGACGGTGGCGTAGCCGAGGTTGAGTTTCGCCCGGTCCACGGCGGCCTTGTTGGCGGCGACATCAGCAGCGGTTTGCCGGGCACTGGCCCGGGCGTTGTCGTAATCCTGGCCGCTGATGGCGTTGCCTTCGATCAACTGGGCATAACGCTGTTCCTGCAATTTGGCCTGGAACGCATTGGCTTCAGCCTTGCGCAAGGACGCTTCGGCGCTGTCGAGGTCAGCCTTGAAGGGTGCCGGGTCGATACGGAACAGCACATCGCCTTTTTTGACGTCGCTGCCTTCGCGAAAGGTGCGTTGCAACACGACGCCGGCGACCCGGGCGCGGACTTCGGCAATCCGTGGCGCGGCAATCCGCCCGCTCAGTTCACTGGTGATCGACAGGGGCCGGGCTTCGATTGTTTCGACGCGCACCGTGGCCAGAGGCGCCTGTTCTTCGGCGTTCGAGGACTTGTCACAAGCGCTCAGCGTCAATGCCAGCGCCATCAGGCTGAGCTTGGCAAGCAGGTTCTTTGACATGTAATTACCCCAATAATGACTGCCCGCATCCTACGGGGAGGCGAGGAGAGTAGCGGTGAAGCTTTGTTGGTGCTGTGTGAAATTGTGTAAGGGTTTTGCTCGCGGGCGTGCGGGGGCGTATATCCTTGGCCGCTTGAAACTTTTTGCGCCTGTCAGGCCGCCTTCGCGGGCAAGCCTCGCTCCTACCGTTAATCGCATTCCCTCGTTGGAGCGAGTATGCGCATTTCCCTGTAGGAGCGAGGCTTGCCCGCGAAGAGGCCCCAAAGGTCGCCACTGCACTTTCTGGAAACACCCATGCCCAACATCCTCCTGGTCGAAGACGACACCGCGCTCTCCGAACTGATTGCCAGCTACCTGGAACGCAATGGCTATAGCGTCAGTGTGATCAGCCGTGGCGACCACGTGCGCGAGCGGGCGCGGGTCAATCCGCCGGACCTGGTCATCCTCGACCTGATGCTGCCCGGGCTCGATGGCCTGCAAGTCTGCCGCTTGCTGCGGGCGGATTCGGCCACGCTGCCGATCCTGATGCTCACCGCTCGCGACGACAGCCACGACCAGGTGCTGGGGCTGGAAATGGGCGCCGACGACTACGTCACCAAACCCTGCGAACCCCGCGTCTTGCTGGCCCGCGTGCGCACGCTGTTGCGCCGCAGCAGCCTCAGCGAACCGCAGACCGCCAACGACCGCATCCTCATGGGCAACTTGTGCATCGACTTGTCCGAGCGCACCGTGACTTGGCGCGATCAGCTGGTGGAGCTGTCCAGCGGTGAATACAACCTGCTGGTGGTGCTGGCCCGGCATGCCGGCGAAGTGCTGAGCCGCGACCAGATCCTGCAACGCCTGCGCGGCATCGAATTCAACGGCACCGACCGCTCGGTGGACGTGGCGATTTCCAAGTTGCGGCGCAAGTTCGACGACCACGCGGGCGAGGCGCGCAAGATCAAGACCGTGTGGGGCAAGGGCTACCTGTTCAGCCGTTCCGAGTGGGAATGCTGAGACGATGTTCAGGATCCTGTTTCGCCTCTATCTGGTGATGATCGTCTCGTACAGCGCGGCGATCTACCTGATGCCGGACTTGGTGATCAAGCTCTTCCATGAGCGGTTCGTCACCTACAACCTCGATTATTCGCGCGGGCTGCAAACCCTCATCGTCAAACAGTTCCATGCCGTGCCGGAAGCTCAATGGCCAGCGTTGGCGACTGAAATGGACAAGGAGTTTGCCCCGCTGCGCATCGTTCTGACCCGCCATGACGATCCCGACTTCACCCTCCAGGAGCGCCAGCGTTTGCAGCGTGGCGAGAACATCGTGCGCATCGGCGACTGGGGCTGGCGCACGCTCGCCGTGGCACCGCTGAATGAGCAGTCCGTTGTCGAAATGGTCGTACCGCCGGACCCGATGGACGTCAGCCTGTTGTACTGGAGCATCAACGTCCTGATCGGCGCGACCATGCTCGCCTGCCTGTTGCTGTGGCTGCGTCCGCACTGGCGCGATCTGGAACGGCTCAAAGGCACCGCCGAACGTTTCGGCAAGGGCCACCTCGGCGAACGCACACAGATCTCCTCGCACTCCAACATCGGCAGCCTGGCCACTGTCTTCGACACCATGGCCGGCGACATCGAAAACCTGCTCAACCAGCAACGCGACTTGCTCAACGCCGTGTCCCACGAACTGCGCACACCGCTGACGCGCCTGGACTTCGGCCTGGCCCTGGCGCTGTCCGACGACTTGCCGGCCGCCAGTCGCGAGCGGCTGCTGGGGCTGGTCGCGCACATACGGGAGCTGGATGAGCTGGTGCTGGAGTTGCTGTCCTACAGCCGACTGCAAAACCCGGCGCGTCTGCCGGAGCAGGTTGAAGTGTCGCTGGACGAGTTCATCGACAGCATTCTGGGCAGCGTCGATGAAGAACTGGAATCGCCGGACATCGTGATCGACGTGCTGCTGCATGGGCAACTTGAACGCTTCGTGCTGGACCCGCGACTGACGGCTCGCGCGATACAGAACCTGCTGCGCAATGCCATGCGCTATTGCGAAAAGCGTATTCAGATTGGCGTAAAGGTCTGTCCGAAAGGGTGTGAAATCTGGGTCGACGACGACGGCATCGGCATTCCCGACGATGAGCGCGAGAGGATTTTTGAACCGTTCTATCGACTGGATCGCAGCCGGGATCGGGCAACGGGCGGATTTGGCCTGGGGCTGGCGATCAGTCGTCGGGCGCTGGAAGCGCAGGGTGGCACGCTGACCGTTGAGGCATCGCCGCTCGGCGGAGCGCGATTCAAATTGTGGTTGCCGACGCCGGCCAGCACTTCGGCTTAAGGTCAGGCGCGTTTTCAGACTAAAGGTAGTCATTCAGGTTTTTAAGGTGCTGTACCTGTCAGATCTGACAGTAGCGGTCATCGGCCGGGCGGTGTTGAATAAAAAGGACGTGCTCTTTTCTATCCAGCCATCGCAGCCCGGCCTACAGGGACTTTCCCATGAATACGATGACCACATTCACCCTCGACAAACCCCTCATTCCGGGAATGAAAGAACCGATTCCGGGGCCGGACGGCGTCGACGCCGGGCTGCCACTGGCGTTGACTTACCTGTATCCGGAAGGGGTCAAAGTGTTCATCGAGCCTTCGTCCCTCGCGCAAGCCGGTGACACCTTCAAGTTGCAGCTCAACGGCGCAACGGTGGCCTCATTCCCCGTGATGGCGGGTGAAGAAGACAAGCGTGCGACTGTTTACGTGCAGACCCGGCACTGGACGGACGGGCTCAATACGCTCGATTGCTTGCTTGATCGCGCAGGCACCGAGATCGACGCTTCGGCGCCGTTGCGAGTGTTATTCCATGCGCAGCGCCCCGGCCTCGTGGATCAGTTTCCTGGCGAGGAAGGTCATTCGGAGCTATCGATTGAAGTCGAGTCAGAAGTGCTGGATCAAGGCGTGGACCCTGAGCGGGCGAGCGAAGGTGTTATCGTCACGCTGTCCTATCCGTTGATGAGGACGTTTGACCAGATTCGGCTCGATTGCAATTCCATTGTGCTCAACCACACGGTGACCCAGCCTGAAGTCGATCAGGGTTGGCTCGAGATGACGGTCGACGAAGCGACATTTGTTGCGGCTGGCGATAATCCGCGTTTTCGCATCAATTACACAGTGATCGATCGCGTAGGTAACGGGCCGGATGTCAACAGCCCGTACTCGGCCAGTCTGTATCTGTACGTCAACCTGAAGGGCACGTGGTATGACCCACCGATCGTCAGTGAAGACCCCGCCGATGCCGAAGACGATCCCGATACCATCGAGCTTGAAAAACTCGCGGGCAAACCGGCCACGGCACAGGTTTACGTGCCGCGCGGTTGGTTGAAAGACGACGAAATCCACCTCACTTGCCGCTTCCGCAGCGCCGACGGATCGGAACCGGAAGACGTGTTGACGCTCATTGAAACAATCAAGAATGTCCCTTTCATGTATTCGCTGTCCGTTCCATACGATCGATTCGCCCGAGTTGCGGGCGGGACTGCCGTGTTCAGTTACACCCGCATGAGTCAGGGCAATAGGCTTGATCGTTCCATTGCGTTGAAGGTCGACGTCAAAGGCAAGGCTGTCTCCTTGCTGCAACCGCCAACGCTGGTGGGGGCGGGCACTCCACTGGACCCACTGGACTTTGTTGATGGCGTGACCGCTCGTGTGGAATTTCTTGACGATGTTCCCGGTGATCAGGCCCGACTGTTGGCCGAAGGTACACCCGGTCTCGGCTCGCCGACGTTCGCCGCCATGGCCTTCAACAAAAATCATCGGGCGAACTTTCTGCTCAAGCCACAGATGTTGATGGCCAATCATGGTGCGGTCATGAGCCTGTCCTGGGTGTTGCTCCGCGATACTGCGGCACAAGCCAGCGATTCACTGGATGTGACGATCAATCGAATAAAAGACAAGGATCCGCGCCTGCCAAAGCCGTCGATCCCTCAAGCCCTCGGCAATAAGGTGCTGGATCTCGGCTCGTTTGCGGGCCCAGTGCAGGCGCAATGCGCGCCATGGCCCGGGATAGGACTTGGGCAATTGCGTTGGTTTCGCCTGCACGGTGTTGATGTAAATGGCAACGAGTACGTCATCCCTATCGCTCAGGGCGCACCTGTCACGAATGTGGAGATAGGCGGGCTGGACAACACGGTGCCACGGGATCTGCTGCTGAAGTTCAAGCCCGGAAGCCAGCTGCAAATGGTGTTGAAAGTGGGGTTCGACGGCAAGGACGATGAAAGCGCTGCCGTGGTGTTTGCCACACAGGAACTGACAGTATTGAACCTGCCCGCTCAGCCTCTGGAGGACTTTGACGGTGCGCCCACCCAAACGGTGCGGCACGGCGGTGTCATTGATCTGTCCAGCATGCGGATCACGTTCAAGTCGGGAGAAGGCGAGGTTGCCGTCACCCCCCGCACTGAAATTGGCGAATCGTTTCCGGGACAGGTAGAAAACCAGGTGCTGAGCATCGGTCGCGAGGCGTTTGGCACAGCGGCGGTGAACGTGGAATTGAAACTCAAGAACAGTTACTCACGGATCAGTTTCTGGCACGTCAGCTCCAATTACGACAACAGCACTGTGTCGTATTACACCGCCGCTGGAGCCTTGCTGGGCACACAGAAACTGGGGACATCATACGGTGGTCCGGTGAATGTTTCATTTGATGCACCGGGTATCGCTCGGCTGGATTTTCACTGCCCTACGCCGGACTGGTTCTCACTCGATAATTTCAGAGTGGCTGATTAGTGTGGGGCCGAAACGGAACAGACTTGGTTATCGGTGAGTGAGCGATTGCAATTTCCAGGTAGCGTCTGCCAAGCCTGCGAAACTGCGTTCGAGTCGTGGCGCACTCGATCGCAGTCCTTGTGGGCAGGTGCCGGGGTTAACCCGGCACTTGATCCGCTGAAACCAGATCAACGCCAGCCACCTGCATCCGCTCGATCGCAGCCGCCAACGATCCGTCCAGGTCAATCGCCCGGCACGCATCCAACACCACGAACACATTGAAACCCGCTGCCCGCGCATCCAGCGCCGAGAACATCACGCAGAAATCCAGCGCCAGTCCGACCAGGTAGAGCGTGTCGATGCCGCGTTCTTTCAAATAGCCGGCCAGGCCGGTGGTGGTCTTGCGATCCGCTTCCAGAAATGCCGAGTAACTGTCGATGTCCGGGTTGCAGCCCTTGCGGATGATCAGTTGCGCGTGGGGCAGGTTGAGATCCTTGTGTAACTCGGCCCCTGCCGTCGCCCGTACACAATGATCCGGCCACAGTGTTTGCGCGCCGTAAGGCAGCTCGATGACCTCGTAAGGTTCGCGATCGGGATGGCTGGACGCGAACGAGGCGTGGCCGGGCGGGTGCCAGTCCTGGGTAATGATGACCTGTTTGAACCGGTCGCCCAGGCGGTTGATCAAGGGCACGATCAAGTCTCCCTCGGGCACCGGCAGTTGCCCCCCGGGGATGAAGTCGTTCTGTACGTCGATGACCAGCAAGGCTGTGCGAGAAACGTTTGGCATGGGGAGGTTCCTCCTTGGAAAACAGACGCCAAGCATAGGGCAACTTCGCTCACGCGCTAAGTCGGCTACGCAACGATTTCGCCATGCCTTCCAGTTCCGCCGCCGGGTTATGCCCGATCAGCATCCACGCATGTTCCATGTCTGCCCAATACACCACATTCATCCTGTGCCGAATCTCATGGGAAAAATGCCGGCTACCACTGTTGGAGCGCTTGGCGCACAAGGCAATCGGACCATGTGCCGGGTCCAGATAAGTAATCTGCGCGATCGGCATGCCGTCGTATTCGAGGATCTGCGCGCGCTTCAATTCGGACCGTGGCAGGGCCAGTTTTGCAGGCGTCAGGTTCAGGCCCAGGCGCGCGTCGATGGTTCGCAGTTGCGCCCGTTGTGAGGCTTCGTCGACGGGCAAGTGTTCCAGGGTTTGTGGCACGTACAGCGACATATAGTCGGCGACCAGGCCCCGCCAGTTGCTTTTCTCCTGACTCAGTTGCCAGGCAAGGAACAATCGATCCGCCACCACGCCACTCACCACCAGGCCGGCCGCAGCCGCGAGGAATCGGCGTCGATTCAGGGCCGGACGTTCAGGCGAGGGCAAAGTGTCGAGCATCGACTGCAAGCGGTGGACAGGCGCCTGTTGGGTCAGTTCGTCATAAGCCTCTTTGAACGGCAGGTTGCTGCGGGCCAGCCATTGCAGGCGCAAGTTGAGTGTCGAGTCTTCGGCGACGGCCGCGTCGATGCGGGTGCGCTGGTCGGCATCGAGCTGATCGTCGAGGTACGCCACCAGTTCCTCGTCCGAAGGTGTCGCGCGCTCGTTCATCGACGTTCTCCCGTGAAAGGGTTCGGCACTGTGTGCAGTGGCGGATATTCAGCCAGTTTCACCCGTGCGGCGGCGAGGCGGCTCATGACGGTGCCGATGGGCACTTGCAGCACCTCGGCGACTTCGCGATACGACAGGCCTTCAACGTAAGCCAGGTACACCGTTTCACGCTGGGCCTCGGGCAGGGCGTCGACGCGGCGGATGACCTGGGCGGCGAGCACATGGGTCTGCGCCACGGATTCTCCGTCAACCGACAACTGGCTGTCGGCATCGACCAGGCCCTGACCCTGGCGCACCCGTCGGGAGCGCACTTCGTTGAGCCAGATCGAATGCAAAATGCTCAACAGCCAGCGGTCCATGCGGGTGCCAGGGACAAACTGCCCGGCACGCTCAAGTGCCCGAACGCAGGTGGCTTGCACCAGGTCTTCGGCCACATGCCGTTGCCGGGACAGCAGCAGGCCGTAACGCCATAAACGCGTCAAATGCTGGCCCAGTTCTGTTCGTATTGCCTGATCGCTGGCGATGGCGACCTCCGTCTGTTCGGTGTGTCAGGTTTTCGATGAATCATTGATCGCTTCGGCCAGGTCCTGATATTCCTCACACGTACTGCCACAGATCGATTTGATCTGCTGCAACTGCTCTTGCGCAAGGTCCAGCCGACCTTTGATCACGTAAGCCTCGCCGAGGTATTCACGCACTTGCGCATAGTGCGGGTCGAGTTTGACCGATTGCAGGTAATAACCGATGCCTTCGTCGGTACGCCCCAGTTTACGCGTGGCATAGCCGCGGTAGTTCAGAGCCTTGGCCGTATTTGGATTCTTGAGCGTATCGAGCAGGGCCAGGGCTTCTTCGTAGCGACCGTCCTTGGCCAGGCGGTAGGCGTAATCGGTGCGGTCAGCGTCCGGGACCAGGCTGCTGGTTTGCATGACGCACTTCTGCGATTTGGTGTCGAACACCTGGCCTTTGGGGCAGTTGGGTTTGGCCGGAGCGTCATCGTCGCCATCGGCCAGGGCCAGTGAACCGGACAACGCAACGGCGAGCAACAGCGGGGCGGTGAAAACAGCAAAACGGATAGTCATGGAAAATGCTCGGCGAGTTGATTCGATTGAGTGTAAACCACGCCCCGGCCGCAGGCGGCAGCCGCAGGGGCAATTCTCATGGGGCGTTGATTGGAGAACACCGCAGGGTGAACAATTATTCATTTCTTTGGCGGGGAAAGCTCAAATCGAGGCGCTATGCTCGACAGCATTCGTTGTTGTTCAGGAGCACTGCCATGAAAGATCAGGTCCATCATTCTGCGGCTGCGGGTTACAAAACCGGGGCCGATACGTATTTTCGCGGCCGCCCGGACTACCCGCCGCAAGTGGCCGAGTGGCTGAGCGAAACCCTGGGCTTGAACGCGGGCAAAACCGTGATCGATCTGGGCGCGGGCACCGGTAAATTCACTGGGCGCCTGGTCGCGACCGGCGCGCAGGTGATTGCCGTGGAACCGGTGCCGCAGATGCTTGAGAAGTTGTCCGACGCGTTCCCCGATGTGTTGGCGGTGAGCGGCACCGCGATGGATTTGCCGCTGCCGGATGCATCAGTGGACGTGGTGGTCTGCGCCCAGGCCTTTCACTGGTTTGCCAGCACTGAAGCGCTGACCGAAATCGCCCGGGTCCTCAAGCCCGGTGGCAGACTGGGCCTGGTGTGGAACCTGCGCGATACCAAGGTGAGTTGGGTGCCGAAACTGGATGCGATCGTCAACGCGCTGGAAGGCGATACGCCGCGCTACTACACGGGAGCCTGGCGTCAGGCCTTTCCTCATCCGGCGTTCGGGCCGTTGCAAGCCCAGTATTTCAGCCATGGGCACACGGGGGCGCCGGAAGATGTGATCTTCAATCGCGTGCGCTCCACCAGTTTTATTGCGGCGTTGCCCGAGGAGCAGCGGGAGAGGGTGGATGAACAGATGCGGGCGTTGATTGCCGGGGAGCCTGACTTGCGCGGCAAGGATGTGGTGACCGTACCTTATGAAACCGTGGCGTTTGTGGCGGTGAAGGGCAGTTAGATCGGCGGTGCTGCCTTCGCGGGCAAGCCTCGCTCCTACAAAGGCACCGTATGCCCGTAGGAGCGAGGCTTGCCCGCGAAGAGGTCAGATCAGACACTGGAGAACCCGAGGCAGTCCCGCTTTTGGCCGAACCACTGCCTTACTCCCCCACGCAATGCCTTGTTATAGTCCGGTCCTCATTTTTGCCCGGTAAAAGGATCACTGCCATGTCTCAGTACACCGCGTTCACCGTCGAACTGGCCGATAAAATCGCCCATGTGCAGATCAACCGCCCGGAAAAGATCAATTCGATGAACGCCGCGTTCTGGAGCGAGATCATCGAAATTTTCCAGTGGATCGATGACACCGATGAAGCCCGGGTTGTTGTACTCAGTGGCGCCGGCAAGCACTTTTCCTCCGGCATCGACCTGATGATGCTGGCCGGGGTGGCCAATGAACTGGGCAAGGACGTCGGCCGCAATGCGCGCCTGCTGCGCCGCAAGATCCTCGCTCTGCAAGCGTCGTTCAACGCCGTCGATAACTGCCGCAAGCCGGTGGTGGCGGCGATTCAGGGTTATTGCCTGGGCGGCGCCATCGACCTGATTGCCGCGTGCGACATGCGTTACGCCGCCGAGGACGCGCAATTTTCGATCAAGGAAATCGACATCGGCATGGCCGCCGACGTTGGCACTTTGCAACGTTTGCCGCGGATCATCGGTGACGGCATGCTGCGTGAACTGGCTTACACTGGTCGCACCTTTGGCGCCGAGGAAGCGCGCAACATCGGCCTGGTCAATCGCGTTTACAGCGACCAGGCCAGCCTGTTGGATGGTGTGATGGGCATTGCCCGGGAAATCGCCAGCAAGTCGCCGATCGCGGTCACCGGCACCAAAGAGATGATCAGCTACATGCGCGACCACCGCATCGACGACGGCCTCGAATACGTTGCCACCTGGAACGCCGCCATGCTGCAATCCACCGATTTGCGCGTGGCCATGGCTGCCCATATGAGCAAACAGAAACCCGAATTTCTGGACTGATTAAAATGACTTCACGCTGGACCACCGCAGTACTGGACACCGATCAACCTGGCGGCTGGGCCGTGGCTCGCAGCCCCGAAGGCTTTCTGTTCGACGACAATGGCGCGCTGTTCCCCCGCGAATGGCTCAAACGCCAGGACCTGTCGATCCTGGCCGAACATGGCATCGGTCACCTGGATGGCGAACCGGTCTACCTGCTGGAATTGCGCAGTCACAGCGACGTACCGGGCTGCAACTGGAAAGGCTTGCGGGCGTTCATGCTCGATGGCGATCACACGGTGTACAAGGTGCTTGGTTATGCCGCGCAGATCGGCACCTGGTACCGCGAGCATCGCTTTTGTGGCAATTGCGGTCAGGCGGCGACGCAAGTTCCTCGTGAGCGTGCGATGTACTGCGAACCGTGTGATTTACGCTATTACCCGCGCATCTCGCCGAGCATGATTGTGCTGGTGACCCGGGGCGACGAGGTGCTGTTGGCCCGTTCGCCACGTTTCGTGGCCGGGGTCTACAGCACGTTGGCGGGGTTTGCCGAGCCGGGCGAGTCAGCCGAGGACTGCCTGATTCGCGAAGTGCGCGAGGAGGTGCAGATCGAGGTCAAGAACATCCAGTACCTGGGCAGCCAGTGCTGGCCGTTCCCGCATTCGATGATGCTCGGCTTTCACGCCGAGTACGCCGGTGGCGAGATTGTCTGTCAGGAAGACGAGATTGAAGACGCCCAGTGGTTCAACGTTCATGAGTTGCCACCCTTGCCGGCGTCGCGCTCGATTGCCCGTTACCTCATCGACGTCTACGTGGCGCGGCGCTTAGGCCACGCTGAACCAGTGCTGCCAGGCTAGCCGCACGGTCAAGCCCAGCACCACGGTGATGAACACCGGGCGAATGAACTTCGCGCCGCCGCTGATGGCGGTGCGAGCCCCGAAGAACGCGCCGACCATCACCGACAGGCCCATGCTCAGGCCGATGATCCAGTCCACCTGCCCGGAAAACACGAACACCGACAGCGCCGCGATGTTGCTGACGAAGTTCATGCTGCGCGCCACGCCGCTGGCCTTCACCAGGTCGATGGGATACATCAGCAGACTGCTGACAGTCCAGAACGCGCCGGTTCCCGGACCGGCCACACCGTCGTAGAAACCGAGGCTGAAGCCTTGGGTCGATTGCCACTTTTTCTTGATCGGTGCGTCGCTGTCCAGCGGCGCTTTCGGTGTGCCGCCGAACAACAGGTACAGGCCACAGGCAAACACAATCACCGGCAGCATCTTGTTCAGCCATTCGGCGGGCAGGTAATGCGCGACCACGGCGCCGGTCAGTGCACCGACCAGCGTACCGACGATGGCGTGCACCCACTGCCGGGGATGGAACAGCTTGCGGCGATAGAAGGTAAAACTGGCGGTGGCGGAGCCGAAGGTCGAACTCAGCTTGTTGGTGCCCAGCACCAGGTGTGGCGGCAGGCCGGCGGTCAACAGCGCCGGGGTAGTCAGCAGACCGCCACCGCCGGCGATGGCGTCGATGAAACCGGCAATGAAGGCGACAATGGCCAGAATGGCCAGGGTGGTGAGGTCAACGCTGAGTTCAAAAGGCATGGAAATCGGCTTATTCGGCGGGGTGCAGCAAGGGGCTGCGGGGAAAGGCCGATATCTTACCTAGATCCAGACTTTGCGGCGACTGGTCTGGCCCTTTCGCGGGCAAGCCTCGCTCCTACAGGATTTATGTCGTCCGCCCGTTTTGTGATGACCACAATCCCGTAGGAGCGAGGCTTGCCCGCGAAGGCTGATTCACAGTCAACAAATAAGTGGCCTGTTACATCGCCTTCGCGGGCAAACCTCGTTCCTACAGGGGATCAGCGGTTACAGACCGAGGTCGGACAGGCTCGGATGATCATCCGGGCGGCGTCCCAGTGGCCAATGGAACTTGCGGTCGCTTTCCTTGATCGGCATGTCGTTGATGCAGGCAAACCGGTTGGCCATCAAACCGTTTTCATCGAACTCCCAGTTTTCGTTGCCGTAGGAACGGAACCAGTTACCCGAGTCGTCGTGCCATTCATAGGCATAACGTACGGCGATGCGGTTGCCGGTGAAGGCCCAGAGTTCCTTGATCAGGCGATAATCCAGTTCCTTGGCCCACTTGCGGGTCAGGAAACCTTTGGCTTCTTCGCGGTTGTAGGCGAACTCGGCGCGGTTACGCCACTTGGTGTCCAGGGTGTAGGCCAGCGACACGCGTTCCGGGTCGCGGGAGTTCCAGCCGTCTTCGGCCAGGCGAACTTTTTCGATGGCTGATTCACGAGTAAACGGCGGCAATGGCGGACGAACTTCGGCGTTAGACATATATAGTCTCCCTTTCAAGTTAGAGTTCGAGCAAGTTGTCAGGCTTGGTTCAAGTGTTACAGGTCCAATAACTTTCGCGCCATGCATTGCGCATTATCGGCGGCACTGTGATCACCCATCACAAGCGCTACGGTAATGGCGCCGTCGATCAGGATCAGCAGCTGTTTGGCCAGCGTCTCCGGGTCGTTAGCGCCATGTTCGGTGCAGAGCTCGCACACGTAGTCGAGCAGCTTTTGTTTGTGGTCTTTGGCGACCAGGCGAACCGGGTCTGACGGGTCGCCGGTTTCACCACTGGTATTGATGAACGCACAGCCACGGAAGCCTTCAGAGGCGAACCAGGCCTTGAGCACGGTAAACAGGTTGAGCAGGCGGTCGGCCGGGGTTTCAGCCTGGTCGACTTCACTTCTGTACCAGTGCATCCAGCGCGCGTCGCGGCGTTGCAGGGCGGCGACGGTCAGCTCCTCCTTGTTGGCGAAGTAGCGGTAGATACTTTTTCTGGAGACGCCGGCGGTTTTCACCAGAAGATCCATGCCAGTGGCGGCGATGCCACTTTTATAGATCAACTTTTCGGTGACATCCAGAATGATGTCGCGTGTGTCGTTGCTTGTGATTTCGTTCATGTGGCGAACAGTAGAACGATCGTTCTCCTTGGTCAACAGGTTTTTAGAAAGATCGTTCCCGCGCTCTGCGTGGGAATGCATCCCGTGACGTTCCGCGTCACATTTCGAAGCGGACGCAGAGCGTCCATGGCGGCATTCCCACGCAGAGCGTGGGAACGATCGGTGCCGTGGGAAGACCCAAGCGGATCCATGGTGTAAGCTCTCGGACTCTTCGGAATTGACCCTTTGCGAGCCCTATGCCGTCGCTTTTCAAACGCTCTCTGCTGCCTAAGCTGCGCAGTTTTCCGCTGACCGCCGATGCCGTCACCATTCTTTCCGGCGCTGCCGAGTTCCGGCGTTGCCTGCTGGAAAAAATCGCCAGTGCCACCCAACGCATCTATATCGTTGCGCTGTACTTGCAACAGGACGAGGCCGGTCAGGAAATCCTTGATGCCTTGCACGCCGCCAAACTGAAGCGTCCGGAACTGGACGTGGTCGTGGTGGTTGACTGGCTGCGCGCTCAGCGCGGCTTGATCGGTGCCGGCAAACAGCCGGGCAACTCGGCCTGGTACCAGGAAGCGACGCGCACCCACGAAAGTGTTGTGCCGGTGTACGGCGTGCCGGTGCAGACTCGCGAGTTGTTCGGCGTGCTGCATTTGAAAGGCTTTGTGATCGATGACTGCGTGATCTACAGCGGCGCGAGCCTGAACAACGTTTACCTGCACAAGTTCGACAAGTACCGCTACGACCGTTATCACCTGCTGCAGAACCACGCGCTGGCTGATTCCATGCAGCACTTGATCCAGCACGGTCTGATCGCTTCCAAAGCGGTGCATCGCCTCGACCTGCCGAACCTGCCGACCACCCGCAGCCTGCGCAACGACATTGGCGATTTGCGCAGCCGCCTCAAGCACGCGGCGTACGACACCACGGCCGGCAGTACGGCGAAGGGCGGTTTGTCGGTGAGTCCGCTGCTCGGTGTGGGCAAGAACAACCCGTTGAGCCGAGTGATTTGCGAGTTGATCGCCAGCGCTCAGCATCAGTTGACCATCTGCACACCGTATTTCAACCTGCCATTGGCGGTGACCCGGGAAATCAACCGGGCTCTGGGGCGCGGCGTGAAAATCGACATCGTGGTCGGCGACAAGACCGCCAACGACTTCTTCATCCCGCCGAGCGAGCCGTTCAAGGTGATCGCCGCGTTGCCGTATCTTTACGAGATCAGCCTGCGGCGCTTTGCCAAACGCCATCAACACAGCATCGACAGCGGCAAGTTGAACCTGCATTTGTGGAAGGACGGCGACAACACCTATCACCTCAAAGGCATGTGGATCGACAAGCGCTACACCTTGCTGACCGGTAATAACCTCAACCCACGGGCGTTCCGCCTCGACCTTGAGAACGCGTTGCTGATCGATGACCCGAAAGGCGAATTGCTGGAGCCGCGCAGTAAAGAACTGGGCGAGATTTTCCACAACACCACGCGCATCCAGCGATATCAGGATCTGGAAACGCTGCTGGAATACCCGGCGGCGGTGGCCAAGTTCCTCAAGCGTGTCAGTCGGGTGCGGATCGAGCGGTTGCTCTATCGGATTTTGTAACCCTCAGTGCTGCCGCGTCTGTGGCCACAACGCCACCAGCAGCAACAGCGCAGCGGCAACCAGGTAGGGAAGGCGCGGATCGACGTCGTAGATCAACGTCGCCGCCAGCGGTCCGATTACCACGCCAAAGCCTTGCGCGGCACCAATGGAGCCGGCGGTGGCGCCTTGTTCCGAGGCGTCGACCGCGTTGGCCGCCAGTGCGGCGAACGACGGAAAGATCAGCCCCATCCCACCCGCCGACACGAAAAAACACAGCCATAAACCCCACGCAGCATCCGCCAGGATGCTGCCGGCAAAGCCCACGGCCGCCACCAGTGCGCCCGCGCGGATGAGCCGCAGCGGCGGCCATTCAAGCCGGCGCACCAGCAGTTGCGAACAGATCAGCGCGAAACCGACCATGGTCAAGGCGATGCCCGCGGTTTGCGCGGCATCGGCCGGGTTCATGCCGAGTCGGTCGAGGGCGAAGAAGCCGACGGTGATCTGCGCAATCGACACACAGAGCATCGCCACAAACGCGACGGCCATTGGGCGACGCAGTCGTGGATCGTTCAGATGAACCTTGCGCGGCGCTTGCCGCAGGTGCAGTTCCTGACCCTTGAGTTTGTAGTGCAGCACCACAAACGCCAGTAACGGCAGGATCGCCATGGCATAGAACGGCAGGCTCAGACTGAAGCGCGACAACAACGCCGCAATCGCCGGGCCGATCACCAGCCCGCAGGCGTTGGCCGCGCCCAGGGCCGCCATGGCTTTGGCGCGGTGTTGCGGCTCGATGTTGTCGGCGATCAGCGCGTTGCCGCCCACCGGAATCGCGGCATAGAACACGCCGATCAGGCCGCGTCCGATCATCAACCCGATAAACCCCAACAGCGCCGACGGCAGAAAACGCAACGAGGCATCGATGAACAGGCACAAGGCCCAGTAGGCGAGGGTGAAGCCGGCTGTGGCGATCAACAGAATCCGTCGCCGGCCATAGCGATCACTGGCCCGGCCCCAGGGGCGGGCGAGCAACATCCAGATCACCCCGGACACCGTCACCGCCGCGCCGGCCTGCCAGGTGGCCAGGCCCAACACCCGGGCGATCGGTCCGATCAGGGAGACGAACGCCATCATCGACATGGAACAGGCCATGTTGGCGACCATGAGTGGGCGCAGGTCGAAGGCAGGGGTGGTCATGGTGAGTCTTCCGTGAGCTTTTATTCTTGGCGGGGGATGTTAGCGCGGGTTATGTGCAAGGCAGGAGGAATATCGGTGAGCGTGATAATGCCTTCGCGGGCAAGCCTCGCTGCAGGAGCGAGGCTTGGCCGCGAAAAGGCCCGCCAAAACGCTACAAAAAATCAGTTCAAACCCAATTTCCCACGCAATGTGGAAAGGTCTTCAGCCAACGTATTCACCGGCCCAACCAACGCCTTGCGGTCGTTCTCTTTCACCTTGTCATATGTCTCGAACCCACCATCCCCGGTTTTGTACTTCGCCAGAATCTTGTTCACGCTGGCAAAGTTCTTGTCGACCTTGGCAATAAACGCCGCGTCCTGCTTTTCGATCTGCGGACGGAACAGGTCGACGATTTTCTTCGCGCCGTCGATGTTGCCCTGGAAGTCATACAGGTCAGTGTGGCTGTAGCGGTCTTCTTCACCGGAGATCTTGGTGGCCGCCACTTCTTCAAGCAAGGCAGCGGCGCCGCCCACCACTTTCTCGGGCGGGAAGGTCAGGCTGGCGACGCGGGTTTGCAGGTCTTTGACGTCTTTGTTCAAGCCATCGGCCAGTTGATCGAGACCCTGGGTGCTGTTTTGCGAGAACAGCGAATATTCAATGCGGTGGAAACCGGTGAAATCTTCGGCCTTCACGCCTTTTTCGTGGTCATCAACGCGTGAGTCGATGGACGCATCGAGGTCGCTGAACAGCTCGGCAATCGGCTCGATCGATTCGTAGAAAACCCGGGTCGGTGCGTACAGTTTCCTGGCGGTGGCCAAGTCGCCTTTTTTCACTGCATCGGTGAACTGCTGTGTGTGGCTGGCCAGCTCATCCAGTTGCTCGGTGACATAGATTTTGTAATCCGAAATCGGCTGCACCAGCTCCAGCGGCGCCGTCGTCGCGAAAGCCGACAGCGGGGTATTGAGCAAGCCTAGGGTCAGCAATAACGCGAGGGGCGACTTTTTCATGGGACGGTTCCGTGTGGGGGTTGTTCAGGTGTTTGTTTTGGGTGAGGTAGCGTCAAGCAGCGAGCGACCGATGAAGTCCTGGTCGCCCGTCACACCCGGCAGGGTGAAGAAGTAACCGCCGCCGACCGGCTTGAGGTATTCCTCCAGCGGCTCGCCGTTGAGTCGGGTCTGGACGGTGATAAAACCTTTGTCCAGATCGGCCTGGTAGCAGATGAACAACAAACCCATGTCCAACTGGCCGTTCTTGTTCACGCCGTTGGAGTAGTTGAACGGCCGGCGCAGGATCAGGTTGACCTGGGTCGCAGCAGTGCGCGGGTTGGCCAGGCGGATATGCGCGTCGAGTTTGGTCAGTTTGCCTTGCGGGTCCTTGGCGTAGTCCGGAACTTCAGTTTCATGGGCGCCGCCCATGGGCGCGCCGGTGGCTTTTATGCGGCCGAGAATGCTTTCCTGTTCCTGCAAGGGCGTGCGGTCCCAGCGCTCGACGAAGTTGCGGATGATCCGCACCGCCTGATAGCTGCCATTGGCGGCCCACGCCGGTTCGTCGCTGCCCGGTTGCACCCAGACGAGGCTGTCCATGGCCTTGGCGTCGTTGGAGTCCGGGTTCGCCGAGCCGTCGCGAAAACCGAGGAAATTGCGTGCGCTCTGCGCCGGCACACCGGGTTTCGCCGGGGCCTGGGGCGGCACGCTGCCTTCCTGTTTCCAGCGCACCAGCAGCAGGTCCGGCAGGTTTTTCACAATGTCGCGCAGGGCGTGGATGTTGGTGTCGGTGGTGTTGGCGCAAAACTGCAGACTCAGGTCGCCGTGGCAGCAATCGGCGTCCAGAGCATCGTTAGGAAAACCGACCATGCGGCTCAACCGTTTGGGCTTGGCCGCGGCCAGGCCGAAGCGCTCGTCGAACAGCGACTCGCCCACCGATACGGTGATGGTCAGGTTGTCCGGCGTGACCACCGGGCCGAGGATGCCCGAATCCATCGGCGGCAGTTTCGGATCGACTTGCGCCACCGGTCCGCCCTGCATCAGGAACGCGATGCGCTCGTTGAGGGTGCGGAATAGCCGTTCCAGGTCCTCGCGATCACTGGCCAGCACATCAAACGACACCAGCATGCCGGACGCCGGGCGCGGAGTGACGATGCCGGTCTGGTGCTTGCCGTGGAACGCGTGGCGGTCTTCGGTCTTGTCGCTGCTTGGTGCTTCGGTGACTTGCGCGGGGCTTGCGGCCATCGCCGGGCAGCTCAGTGCGGAGCCTGCCAGCGCAACACCCGCAGCGCCCATGCCCATCAATACACGGCGACGCTGGAGGTTGAAGTGTTCTGAATCGTTCATCGGTTTTGAGTCTTCTGCTTAAAGGCCGGAAAGGCCGAGGGCGGGATCGATTCCATCGAGTGCGTCGGCCAGCGCCTTGGCCTTGTCGGCGATCTGTTTACGCTGCGCGGCACTCACCGTGTCGTAGCTCGCGTAGCCGTCCTGGACCTTCAACCCATTGAGTTCGGCATCGAGGGCGGTGATCGCGCTGTCGATCTTCGGCAGCAACTCGACGGCGGACGTGGTCAGCAACGGGCGCAACAGGTCGACGACTTTGCGCGCAGCAAAGAGGTTGGCGGCAAAACCGTTCAGGTCGGTGTGGCTGTAGCGTTCTTCTTCACCGCTGCTGGCACGCACATCGGCGAGGCTGTGCAGATTGCGCACGACAATGCTCACCAACTGCTCCGGTGGCAGCGATTGCGCGAGCAGTTGCTGTTTGAGCGTGGCGACGTCGCTGTTCAAGCGCTGGGCAACCGGTGCCAGACCGTCGAGGTTGCGTTGCTGAAACAGCGCGTACTCGATGCGGTGGAAACCGCTGAAGGCTGGATCCTGTTCGCGTTTCTCGAAGTAATCGGCGCGGGCATTGATGGCGTTGTCCAGTTCAGCCAGACGCTGGGCGGCGGGGGCGATCCGTTGATAAGCGGCGCGGGCGGGCACATACAGCGCTTGTGCCTGGCTCAGGTCGCCAGCGGCGATTGCTTGCTCAAGGGCGGCGACGGCTTTGATCAGCGCGTTGCTTTGACTGCTCAGGTACACACGGAATTCAGACAACGGCCCTACGAAGGCGACCATCGACGGCTTGGCCTTGGCGGCCGCGTCGGAGGCGGCAGTCGGAGTCACGTGCAAGGTGCCTCGCGGGTTGCTCAGCAATCCGCAGGTGATCGCATAGTCGCCGGGTAGCAGGTTGGCATTGATCACCTGGCTCAGGCCCGGCGCGATGTTTTCCCGTTCTTCGACCACCAGCACGCCGTCAAGGATCTCCCATTCCACCGCCCGATCCGAGCGATTGACGATGCGGAAGCTGGCGCGACCCGCCGGAACGGCAAGCGCATTCGGCTCGCAGCTGTGCGGGTGAATGGTCACCAGCACTTCGTCATGGTTAACCTGGCGCTTGGCCGCCGCCATTTTCGAGGCGTAGTAGAACAGGCCGCCGGCGGCGATCATCACGATTACCGAACCGGCCACCGCCCAGCGCAAGGCGCGGGGAGGCGAGGCCTGGGGAGGGGCTTGATTTGGCATGGGTGCCCTTATTGGCTGGAAACGGAAGAAGGTTGTTCAGCGGGTGCCGGGGCTGGGATGAAGAACATCACCAGCGCCACTACCAGGTAAATCAGATAGGCCCCGAGGGTGCTGACCGTCGGCGCGTCCTGGTAACCGAACATGCCGGCCAGCACCGATCCCACCGGGCCGTCCATCGGCAGCGTCGCACTGAAGTCCAAGAGCACGGTTTGCAGGTGATTCCAGACTCCGGCTTCATGCAGCGCCTGCACCGAGTTGGCGAGAATGCCCGCCGCCACCACCAGGATGAACAAGCCGGTCCAGCGGAAGAACGCGCCGAGGTTCAGGCGCATGCTGCCGGTGTAGATCAGGAAGCCGACGATGATCGCCAGGATCAGGCCGAGGAGGGCGCCGATCGGTGCCGCCGGGCCTTCGCTCTGCTGGAACACCGCGAGCAGGAAGAACACCGTCTCCAGGCCTTCCCGGGCCACGGCGAAAAACACCATGGCGATCAGTGCCGTGACCTGGTGTTTGGAGCCGGTCAGCGCGTGGTCGAGGGAGACGTGCAGCGAGTGCTTGATCGAACGCGCCACTTTGCGCATCCAGAAGACCATGGAGCTGAGAATGCCGACAGCCACCAGGCCGACCACACCTTCAAACAACTCCTGTTGTTTCTGCGGGAATTCGGCGCTCACCAGCTCCAGACCACCGCCCACCAGCAAGGCCAGCGCAACGGCAAGGAAAACGCCGATCCACACGGCGGGCATCCACTGGCCACGGCCGGTCTGCTTAAGGTAGCTGGCGATGATGCCAACGATCAACGCGGCTTCAATGCCTTCGCGCAGCATGATCAGAAAAGGAACAAGCATTCAGCACCGTCGTGGAATTAGATAGGGTGCTAAGTTGTAACATAATGACACTCATTCCCAAATGGCATTCATTGGCATTTACCTGAACCTAACCTGAACAACTCTAAAGATCACACCCCCCCTTGTAGGAGCGAGGCTTGCCCGCGAAGAACGATCACTCGGTATCAGGGCAAGACCGAGTCGCCTGCTTCGCGGGCAAGTCGGATCGCCGCACCGCTCGCTCCTACAGGATTGGGTCGCTGTGCGCTAAGATGCCGGCACTCAAACAAGATCAAGGCCCACCTCGCTCAATGTCGGAAAAAGACACCATCGCCATCCAACTGGTGCGTGAAGCCCTGTTGCAAAGCTGCGCCCCCGGAGCCGCCACCGACGAGGTATTGAACAAGGTCGGCATTGATCCGCAGCTGCTGCAAACCAGTGATGCCCGCGTTCCGGCGACGGCGTATGCACGGCTTTGGCGCTTGCTGGCCCGGCGCGGGGACGATGAATTTTTTGGCATGGACCCGCGCAAGCTCAAATCCGGCAGCCTTGAGTTTCTCTGCCGCAGCTCGATGATCCAGCCGAGCCTGGCAGCCGGCCTGACCTCAGGCCTGAGTTTCCTGTCGTTGATGCTCGAACGCATGCCGGCGCAGCTGGTTCGTCAGCAAAGCCTGGCGGAGATCGTCTTGCTGGAAGATGAGCTGGACCCGCGCCGGGCCTTTACCTATTTCACCTACTGGATGATCGTGCACGGCGTTGCCTGTTGGCTGGCGGGGCGGCGGATACCGATTCTGGCCATTGAATTACGTTGCCCGGCGCCGGATTTCTGCGATGACTATCAGGTGATGTTCTCCGAGAACCTGCGATTCGACCGGCCCCGCACGCGGATGATTTTCTCGGCGGATTGCCTGGACCTGCCGATCAAGCGCAGCCCGGAAGAACTCAAGCGCTTCCTGGCCCATGCGCCAGCGAATATTCTGGTCAAGTACCGCGACCCGGAGAGCCTGGCGAGCCGGATCAAGCATGATCTACGCCAGTTGCCCGCCGATCACTGGCCGGAGACCGAGCCTCTGGCGCAGCAACTGTGCATGTCGGCCTCGACCTTGCGCCGGCGCCTGGCGGAGGAAGGGCAGACCTATCAAGGGCTCAAGGACAGCGTGCGCAAGGAATTGGCCATTGTCTGGCTGGCTGAGCCGAGTATCAGCTTTGCCGAGATCGCCACGCGGCTGGGGTTTGCGGATGCGAGTTCGTTCTACAAGGCGTTTCGCAAGTGGTCGGGGTCCAATCCTGGGCATTATCGGAGTTTGATCCTCAACGAAGCGAGCTAGATACCGATCATTCCCACGCATTGGCTACCTTGGCCAAACCAGTCAGACAACTTGATAGCTTTGACCATTGCCCCGAGCCCCGCGTGGGGTGAGTATTTCTGTGGTTTTTACGGTTCCCCCAACCTAATAAAAATACACAGGGATTCTGGCAATGCGCGATTACTTGTCTGCCACGTCACAGTTCAATTATCAGCACACCGTCGACGCCGCCCTGGCCGGCGATCTGACTGCCCTAAACGCCTGCGTCGAGTGTTGCGACCGGCATGCCTTGCCGGGGCGTATTGCGCTGTTCTGGGAAGGCCGCGACGGCGCCAGCGCCACGTACACCTTCAAGGACTTGCAGGACAAAGCCGCGCGCTTTGCCAACTTCCTTCTGGCCCAGGGCGTGAAAAAAGGCGACAAGGTCGCCGGCCTGCTGCCACGTAATATCGAATTGCTGATCACCGTCTTCGCCACCTGGCGCATCGGCGCGGTCTATCAGCCTTTGTTTACCGCCTTCGGCCCGAAAGCCATCGAACACCGACTCAGCTGCTCCGGCGCCAAAGTGGTGGTGACCGATGCGGTCAATCGCCCCAAACTCATTGAAGTCGCCGACTGCCCGACCATCGTTACCGTCGGCGGTGCGAAAGGCCAAGGCATCGTCCGTGGCGATTACAGCTTCTGGGCCGAACTGGCCAATTATTCCCCCGAGTGCGAACCGGTGTTGCTGACCGGCGAAGACCCGTTCCTGCTGATGTTCACCTCGGGCACCACCGGCCCGTCGAAAGCCCTGTCGGTGCCGCTCAAAGCCATTGTCGCTTTCCAGAGCTACACCCGCGACGCCGTGGACCTGCGCCCCGAAGACGCGTTCTGGAACGTCGCCGATCCGGGCTGGGCCTACGGCATCTATTTCGGCGTCACCGGTCCCATGGCGATGGGGCATCCGATCACCTTTTACGATGGCCCGTTCACCCTCGAAAGCACCTGCCGGGTGATCAATAAATACGGGATCACCAACCTCACCGGGTCACCGACGGCCTATCGCTTGCTGATTGCCGGTGGCGACGAGTTCGCCAAGTCGATCAAGGGCAAACTGCGCATTGTCAGCAGCGCCGGTGAGCCACTGAACCCGGAAGTGATCCGTTGGTTCGCCGACAACCTCGGGGTGGTCATTCATGACCATTACGGCCAGACCGAACTGGGCATGGTCCTGTGCAATCACCATGGCCTGGAGCACCCGATCCACATGGGCGCCGCCGGGTTTGCCTCGCCGGGCCACCGCATCGTGGTGCTCGACGACGAATACAAGGAGCTCGGCGTCGGCCAGCCCGGCATCCTCGCCATCGACCGTACCCAGTCGCCGATGTGCTGGTTCGCCGGTTACGAAGGCGCGCCAACCAAGGCCTTCGTTGGCAACTACTACCTGAGTGGCGACACCGTCGAGTGGAACCCGGACGGCAGCATCAGCTTCGTCGGGCGCAGCGATGACGTGATCACCACTTCCGGCTACCGCGTCGGCCCGTTCGATGTGGAAAGTGCATTGATCGAACACCCGTCAGTGATCGAAGCCGCCGTCGTCGGAAAACCCGATCCGGAGCGCACCGAACTGGTCAAAGCCTTCGTCGTGATTTGCGAGCAATACCGCCCGACGCCGGAGCTGGCCGAAGAACTGCGCCAACACGTGCGCAAGCGTCTGGCCGCGCATTCGTACCCGCGTGAAATCGAATTTGTCAGCGAGTTGCCGAAAACCCCAAGCGGCAAATTGCAGCGCTTTATCTTGCGCAACCAGGAAATCGCCAAGGCTCAAGAGGCTGCGGCGAAGAACGTTTAGCTTGAATCAAGGACACAATGATGCAGATCGAAAACAAGGTTTTTCTCGTCACCGGCGGTGCCTCGGGCCTCGGTGCGGCCACCGCTGAAATGCTGGTCGCGGCTGGCGCCAAAGTGATGCTGGTGGACATGAACGCCGAGGCGGTCGCGGCCGAGGCGCAACGTCTCGGCGCGCAAAGCGTAGTGGCCGACATCAGCGACGAAGCCGCTGCCGAAGCCGCTGTGCAGGCGACGGTGAAAGCCTTCGGCGGTCTCAACGGTCTGGTCAATTGCGCCGGCATCGTGCGTGGCGAGAAGATCCTCGGCAAGACCGGCCCGCACGCGCTGGCCAGTTTCAGCCAGGTGATCAACGTCAACCTGATCGGCAGCTTCAATATGCTGCGCCTGGCTTCGGCGGCCATCGCCGAAACCGAAGCGGATGCCGACGGCGAACGCGGCGTGATCATCAACACCGCCTCAGCCGCGGCTTACGATGGCCAGATCGGCCAGGCCGCTTATGCAGCGTCCAAAGGCGCGATCGTCAGCCTGACCTTGCCCGCCGCCCGTGAACTGGCGCGCTTCGGCATCCGCGTGATGACCATCGCCCCCGGCATTTTCGAAACCCCGATGATGGCCGGCATGACCCCGGAAGTCCGCGCGTCCCTGGCGGCTGGTGTGCCATTTCCGCCGCGTCTGGGCAAACCGGGCGAGTATGCTGCGCTGGTCAGGCATATCATTGAAAACAGCATGCTCAATGGCGAGGTGATCCGTCTCGACGGTGCCTTGCGCATGGCCGCTAAATAAGGAGGATTTGTCATGACTATTGCCAACGATCCCATCGTTATCGTCAGCGCCGTCCGCACCCCGATGGGCGGTTTCCAGGGCGACCTGAAAAGCCTGACCGCGCCGCAACTGGGGGCTGCCGCGATCCGCGCTGCCGTCGAACGCGCGGGTATCAAACCTGAATCCGTAGAAGAAGTGCTGTTTGGCTGCGTACTGCCCGCCGGGCTCGGTCAGGCACCGGCGCGGCAAGCTGCATTGGGCGCGGGGCTGGATAAATCGACCCGCTGCACCACCTTGAACAAGATGTGCGGCTCGGGCATGGAAGCAGCGATTCTGGCCCACGACATGCTCGTTGCCGGCAGCGCCGACGTGGTCGTCGCGGGCGGCATGGAAAGCATGTCCAACGCACCGTACCTGCTGGACCGCGCTCGCAGCGGTTACCGCATGGGCCATGGCCGCGTGCTCGATTCCATGTTCCTCGACGGTCTGGAAGACGCCTACGACAAGGGCCGCCTGATGGGCACCTTCGCCGAGGATTGCGCCGAAACCAACGGTTTCAGCCGCGAAGCCCAGGACGCGTTCGCCATTGCCTCGACCACCCGCGCGCAGCAGGCGATCAAGGACGGCAGCTTCAAGGACGAGATCGTGCCGATTACCGTGACTGTCGGAAAAGAGCAGGTGCTGATCAGCAACGACGAACAACCACCGAAAGCCAAGCTGGACAAGATCACTTCGCTGAAACCGGCATTCCGCGAAGGCGGCACGGTGACCGCGGCCAACTCCAGTTCGATTTCCGACGGTGCGGCGGCGCTGGTGCTGATGCGCCGGTCCGAAGCACAGAAACAAGGTCTGAAACCGCTGGCAGTGATTCACGGCCATGCTGCATTTGCCGATACCCCGGGCCTGTTCCCGGTGGCACCGGTGGGCGCGATCAAGAAGCTGCTGAAGAAAACCGGCTGGTCCGTGGACGACGTCGAGCTGTTCGAAGTCAACGAAGCATTCGCGGTGGTCAGTCTGGTGACCATGACCAAACTGGAAATCCCCCACGAGAAGATCAACGTGCACGGCGGCGCCTGCGCCCTGGGCCACCCGATTGGTGCGTCTGGCGCGCGGATTCTCGTGACCTTGCTCTCGGCCCTGCGCCAGAAAGGCCTGAAACGCGGCGTTGCAGCGATCTGCATCGGCGGCGGTGAAGCCACGGCCATGGCTGTGGAATGCCTTTACCAAGGTTGACGCAATTCCCACTGTAGGAGCGAGCCTGCTCGAGAATGCGGTGTGTCATTCAACGTTAATGTCGACTGACACGGCTCTTCGCGAGCAGGCTCGCTCCTACAGGTTCTGCGTCAGGCTCAATTTTTAAGGATTCACCATGATTCCCGATGACGACCAACAACAGATCCGCGACATGGCCCGACAATTCGCCCAGGAACGGCTGAAACCGTTTGCCGCCGAGTGGGACCGCGAACACCGCTTCCCCAAGGAAGCCATCGGTGAGATGGCCGAACTGGGCTTCTTCGGCATGCTGGTGCCGGAGGAGTGGGGCGGTTGCAACACCGGTTACCTGGCCTACGCCATGGCTTTGGAAGAAATCGCCGCCGGTGACGGCGCCTGCTCGACGATCATGAGCGTGCACAACTCCGTGGGTTGCGTACCTATCCTCAAGTACGGCAACGACGATCAGAAAGAACGCTTCCTCAAGCCACTGGCCAGCGGCGCGATGCTCGGCGCCTTTGCCCTGACCGAACCGCAGGCCGGTTCCGACGCCAGCGGCCTGAAAACCCGTGCGCGCCTGGAAGGCGATCACTACGTGCTCAACGGCTGCAAGCAGTTCATCACGTCCGGGCAGAACGCCGGGGTGGTGATCGTGTTTGCCGTGACCGACCCGAGTGCCGGCAAGCGCGGCATCACGGCGCTGATCGTGCCGACCGATTCGCCGGGCTACAAAGTCGCCCGGGTCGAAGACAAACTCGGTCAGCACGCCTCCGACACCTGCCAGATTCTCTTCGAAGACGTCAAAGTGCCGGTGACCAATCGGCTGGGTGAGGAGGGCGAAGGTTACAGGATCGCCCTGGCCAACCTTGAAGGCGGCCGTGTCGGTATCGCCTCGCAATCGGTGGGCATGGCCCGCGCCGCGTTTGAAGCGGCCCGCGACTACGCCCGTGAGCGTGAGAGTTTCGGCAAGCCGATCATCGAACATCAAGCCGTAGCCTTCCGCTTGGCAGACATGGCGACGCAAATCGCCGTCGCCCGGCAGATGGTGCATTACGCAGCGGCACTGCGGGACAGCGGTCAACCGGCCCTGGTCGAAGCGTCCATGGCCAAGCTGTTCGCCTCGGAAATGGCCGAGAAGGTCTGCTCCTCGGCGTTGCAAACCCTCGGTGGTTACGGTTACCTGAACGACTTCCCGCTGGAGCGGATCTACCGCGACGTGCGGGTTTGCCAGATCTACGAAGGCACCAGCGATATTCAGCGCATGGTTATTTCGCGCAATCTTTAAGAAGGAGTCCATTGTGAGTTACGAAACGATTTTGCTGGAAACCCACGGTCGTGTAGGCCTGATCACCCTCAACCGTCCGCAGGCGCTGAACGCGTTGAATGCGCAGATCGTCAGCGAACTGAACCACGCCCTCGATGGCCTGGAAGCTGATTCGAACATCGGCTGCATCGTGCTGACCGGCTCGAAAAAAGCCTTCGCCGCCGGCGCCGACATCAAGGAAATGGCCGAGCTGACCTACCCGCAGATCTATCTGGACGATCTGTTCAGCGACAGCGATCGCGTGGCCAACCGCCGCAAGCCGATCATTGCAGCGGTCAACGGTTTCGCCCTGGGCGGTGGCTGTGAACTGGCGCTGATGTGCGATTTCATCCTTGCCGGCGACAATGCGAAATTCGGCCAGCCGGAAATCAACCTCGGCGTGCTGCCGGGTATGGGCGGCACCCAGCGCCTGACCCGCGCCGTGGGCAAGGCCAAGGCCATGGAAATGTGCCTGAGCGGACGTTTGATTGATGCGGTAGAAGCCGAGCGCTGCGGGATCGTCGCGCGGATCGTGCCGGCGGATGAACTGCTGGAAGAAGCGCTGAAAGTCGCCGCGTTGATCGCCAAGAAGTCGTTGCCGATCGCGATGATGATCAAGGAAAGCGTCAACCGCGCGTTTGAAGTGAGCCTGTCGGAAGGCGTGCGCTTTGAGCGCCGGGTGTTCCATGCGGCGTTTGCGACGCAGGATCAGAAGGAAGGGATGGCGGCGTTCATTGCCAAGCGTGAGGCGCAGTTCCAAGGTAAGTGATGTAGCGACCTCACCGACGCCTTCGCGGGCAAGCCGCGCTCCTACTGGGTTACGAGTCGTTCATGCGAACACCGATAACCTGTAGGAGCGAGGCTTGCCCGCGAAGCTTTCAAGCTTCACACCAGATAGTTTTTCAACTCCCGGGCAATCACCATCCGCTGTATCTCGCTCGACCCTTCATAAATCTGCGTAATCCGCGCGTCCCGGTAATAGCGCTCCACCGGGTAATCTTCCAGATACCCGTACCCGCCATGAATCTGCATCGCCGACGAGCAGACTTTCTCGGCCATTTCCGACGCAAACAGCTTGGCCTGCGAAGCCTCGGACAGGCACGGTTTGCCGGCACTGCGCAGCCGAGCCGCATGCAGGATCAGCAAGCGCGCCGCGTTTAGCCGGGTGTGCATGTCAGCGAGCATATTCGCGATGCTCTGGTGCTCGATGATCGGTTTGTCGAACTGCACCCGATCCCGCGAATACGCCAGTGCGGCTTCGAACGCTGCCCGGGCAATGCCCAGCGCCTGGGCAGCGATGCCGATGCGGCCGCCTTCGAGGTTGGACAGGGCGATGGCCAGCCCTTTACCGCGATCACCCAGCAGATTGGCTTCGGGAATCGTGCAGTTGCTCAAAGTCACCGCGCAGGTGTCGGAGGCGCGAATGCCCATTTTGTGTTCGGTGCGGTCGACGATGAAACCGGCGGTATCGGTCGGCACCAGGAACGCCGAGATGCCGCGCTTGCCCAGGTCCGGATCGGTCACGGCAAACACAATCGCCAGTTTTGCCCGCTTGCCATTGCTGACGAATTGCTTGGCGCCGTTGATCACCCATTGGCCGTCGCGCAGTTCGGCGCGGGTGCGCAGGTTGTGCGCTTCGGAGCCGGCTTGCGGCTCGGTCAGGCAGAAGCAGCCGATCACCTGTCCGCTGGCCAGATCCGGCAACCAGGTTTGTTTCTGTTCTTCGGTGCCGTAGTTGAGCACCGGGCCGCAGCCCACGGAATTGTGGATGCTCATCAATGCGCCCGTGGCGCCGTCGCCGGCCGAAATCTCTTCTACCGCCAGGGCGTAGGCGACGTAGTCGACATAGGTGCCGCCCCATTCTTCCGGCACCACCATGCCCAGCAGGCCCAGTTCACCCATCTTCGCCACCAGACCGTCATCGATCCAGCCGGCCTTTTCCCAGGCTTGCGCATGGGGTGCGATTTCGCCGCGGGCAAAGTCCCGGGCCATGTCGCGGATCATGACTTGTTCTTCGCTCAATTCGATATCGTGCATGGCTCAGCTCCCGCTCTGGTCAAAACCGCTGAAGAAACTCGCGACGTGCTCGGCGTCCAGCGCCTGCAAGGTTGGCGGATTCCAGCGTGGTTGCTTGTCTTTATCGATCAGCAAGGCGCGCACGCCTTCGATCAGGTCGCCGCGCGCGAACCACTGACGGTCCAGGTGCAGCTCAAGGGCGAAACAGTCTTCAAGGCTCAAATGCCGACCACGGCGCAGCATTTCCAGGGTCACGCCCATCGCCAGCGGCGAACGGCTCTCCAGCAGGTCGGCGGTGGTCATGGCCCATTCATGGCTGTCGGCGACCGTCACTTCACGCAGTTGCTCAACAATACTCGGCACATCGGGCAGGGCGAAGAAGTGATCGATGGCCGGGCGCAGCGCTTCCAATGGCGCATCGGGCAGTTGTTGCACCGCGAGTTTCGCCAGCAGGCCTTGCAGGTCCTTGAGCGGCGTGTCGCGCCATTCGAGCTGGTCGAGTTGCTCGTCGAGGGCGCCGAGTTTTTCGCTTTCCAGAAACCAGTCTGCCAAGCCGCAATAGAGCGCATCGGCTGCTCGGATTTGCACGCCGCTGACGCCCAGATAAATCCCCAGCTCACCGGGAATCCGTGGCAAGAAATGACTGCCACCGACGTCCGGGAAATAACCGATGGCCACTTCCGGCATCGCCAGACGGCTCTTCTCCGTGACCACGCGCAAGTCAGCGCCTTGCACCAGGCCCATACCGCCGCCGAGGACAAAACCGTCCATCAGGGCCAGCACCGGTTTGCAGTAGTGGTGGATGGCGAGGTCGAGGGCGTATTCCTCGACGAAGAAATCTTCGTGCAGCGTGTCGCCGCTTTTGAAACTGTCATACAGCGAGCGAATATCGCCGCCGGCACAGAAGGCTTTCTCGCCGGCACCGCGCAAGACCACCGCGTGAACCTGCGGATCCTGCGCCCAGGCGTCGAGCTGGCGCTGCAGGTGGCGGACCATGTTCAGGGTAATGGCGTTGAGACCGGCGGGGCGATTGAGGGTCAGGTGACCGATGTGGTTGCGGACCTCGGCCAGCACTTCGTTTGGCGTGGCATCCATGAACGAAGTCTCTTTCGATGAAACCTGAGCAGTCATCACTAACTCCCTGCTTTTATTGTTCTTTATAGAGAAGCTCGCGCGCGAGCGATGCTGGATCGTAACAGTGCAAAATTGTGATGTACAACCGGGATATGTGCAGGTGCTTTCTGCATATTTGCATGAACCTGTGAGAGCGAGCCTGCTCGCGAAGGCGTTGTGTAATTCAACATTGAGGTTGACGGGCAGGGCGTCTTCGCGAGCAGGGAGGTGTGCCGTCAGGAACTATGACGCAGCACTTCACTAATACTGCGACGTTTGGCGTGTAACTCACTGATATGAATCAGTTGTTCCAGGTCTTCCGGGGTGACATCGAAGAACGCCTCCATGTCCGCCAATGCCAGTTTCAAGTCCTGGGCGGTGATGGCCTGGCTGTCGATCGGCGGATGATCCGCCGGCACCATGGGCACCGGTTCGGCGGCGCGCTTGGGGTAGCGAATGCGCGTCAGGTTGTTATAGGCCAGCGCGCAGAGCAGCATGGTCGATGCGGCGAGCATGACCGCGCCGAGGGCTTTCCAGTCCAGCGCGATGGTTGCCGGATCGGCCAGCACCAACAGCAACGCCAGCGCTCCGGCCGGCGGGTGCAGGCAACGCAGCCAGCACATCAGGATCAGCGCCATGCCCGCCGCCAGGCAGGCGCTGCCAAGGGTTCGGCCGAGAACATGTGCGACCAGCAGCGCAACGACGCCGGCACTCAAATAGCCGCCCAGAATCGACCATGGCTGGGCGAGGGCGCCGGAGGACACCGCGAACAGCAACACCGCCGATGCGCCCAACGGCCCGATCAAATGTTGCGCCACTTCCATGCCGAACACTTGGGCGCACAGCCAGACGCTGAACAGCGTGCCCAGGGACATGCCAATGGCAGCACGGCTCCATTCGGAAGGACGGGTGTTGATGGCGGCAGGTAACCAGCGAGCGAGCATGAGGCAAACGATCCGTTGGTAAAAATCCAGGAAAAAAAAAGGCTTAACTGGGAAACCCAGAAAGCCCTTGAAGGTGTTCCAACTATTGGGGGAGGAACGGGGCACAGTGTGCCGTTCATTCCCGATGCTGACAAATTCATATTAATGCAGTTTGAGTGCATTATATTTGCTGTAAAGCGACTCGGCGACCGCTCATGAAACACAGGAACCCGCCCATGGCCGTCAGCGCGCTCAGGGCATAAAACATGGTGGGCGCCGGTGTGTGCATCAGCAGGAAACCACAAATCACAGGGCTCAGGGCTCCGCCGAGGGCCGCGAGGTTTTGTGCGCCGTAGTAACTGCCGCGCAGTTCTTCCGGGGCCAGGGTGTCGACGAAGAGAAATTCGGCGGGGTAAATGATCATTTCGCCGAGGGTGAAGATGAACATCGCCACGCACCAGCTCACCAGGCTGTCGGCCAGACTGAAGCCGATCAGCCCGACGATAAACAGACTGGTGCCGCCGGCGATCCAGTAACGCAGCTGTTCGCGCTTGAGGAATCGGCCGATCTGGTATTGCAGCAGGATCACGCTGATGGCGTTGCAGGCGAGCAGGGCGGCCATGGTTTCCAGTGCGCGCTTGGAATCATGGGTCACCAGCAGGTATTGCGACAGGTACAGGGTGAATCGACCGTGGACCACGGTGCTGAGCAGGCAACCGCAGGTGAACATGATCAGTGTGCGGTCGTTCTTCAGAGTAATCAGCGTCTTGAGAAAACTTTGGGGTTGGCCGATCGGGGGTGTCTGCGACGAGTCCCTGGGGATGCCGATCATCAGGAAAATGCTGAAGAACGCGATGCCGCCGGCTATCAGGAACGGCGCAATCGGGTACACCCCGGCAATCACCACGCCGAGCATCGGGCCGGTGGCGTAGCCGATGTTGGTCAGGGTGTAGCGCAGGGAAAACGCCTTGGCGCGTTGGCCAATCGGCAGGTTTTCGCTGAGGATCGCCTTCGAGCCGATCAGGAACAACGCCGAGGCGGTTTCGGTGATGACCAGGGTGGCGGTGGTCAGGTAGAGGTTTTCGGCGAAGGTCAGCAGGACGAAGCCGATGGCGCTGGAGAGCATCGCCAGAATCAGCAGCCGACGTTTTTCGAGGCGGTCGATGATGTAGCCGCCATAGAGCGCGAGCAGGGTGGCGATAAATACCGCGATGCCCAACAGCAAACCGACGTCCTGCTGGTTGAGGCCGAGCTTGTTGCTCAGGAACAAGGTGAGCAGCGGGCTGGTGATGGCGCGGCTGACGACGATGGTCAGCGAAACGATCATCAACCGGCGGATTACGAGCGAGTAAGTGGCCACGGTGGGGCAAATGTCCTTATTTAGGTTGTGTAGTGTTCGTCGTGGAGCCGCGTCGCCTTCATTCGCGGGCAAGCCTCGCTCCTACAGGTTGTTGGTGTCCGCATGATCAACGCAGGACCTGTAGGAGCGAGGCTTGCCCGCGAAGAGACCCGCACAGGCAGAACACCGATTCCAACGTGTCCAACCGCCACAATTGCTCAAGCAATTCCCCAGCCTGCTCCTGGGCCATCACCCGCCCGGCCAGACTGAAAAACTTCTCCTCCAGCGCCGCATCACTCAACGGATTCCCCGGCGCGCCCAATGGCGGGTCGACACAAATATTTGCCTGCCGACCGTCCACGGTCCGCACGCAGATGACGGGCTCGCCATCCTCTGACAGTTGCGGATCCACTTCAAGACGAATGCGCGCCATCCAGTGAGCAATCCGAGGGTCGCCCCGTTGTGCCTCGTCATAGGCTTCCAGCCGGCAATGACCATGAACCAGCCGGGCGGTGAGGGCATAGGGCAAACTCATCTGTGCCGCCGCGAGCGTGCTGACATCCTGCCCACCGCACATGTCCTGAAGAAACCCGCACAACGAGACGTCGATGTCTTCAATCTGATCGGCGCCGACCTGCAGTTGATCCATTAACAACCCCAACGCATCGATTGCCGAATGAGTCCCCCGGCACGCGGCGTAGGGCTTGATCGAGCAGCGGGCGAGCTTCCACACGACGCCCAGATCCGCATCGAGCGCGGTCGGCTCTGAAGCCACGCCGGCCAGGGTTCTGAGAAAACCGCCCCAGACATCCTCGAACAACTTTTTCGGTCCGCTGATGCCTTGTTGAGCAAACCGCGCCGCCAGCAATCCACCTTCGGCCGCTCGACCGCTGTGCAGCTTTTTACTCTGCGAGCCGTCGTGGATGAAGGCCCACAGCCCACCGCTGAAACTGCCAGCGATGCCCAGTGCCGACACGGTTTGCGCGGCGTCCAGTCCAAGGATCCGCGCGCTCGCCGCTGCTGCGCCGAACACCCCGCAGGTGGCGGTCGAATGCCAGCCCGCGCCGTTGTGCGCCGAATAGCCGCCGCAGGCTTCGAGCACGCGACGGCTGACGTCGTAGCCAATCACCACGGCGGTAATCAACTCGCGGCCGTTGACCGGTTCGGTCTGCATCGACACCGCAGCCATCACCGCCGGCAGCACCACCGCGCCGGAGTGGTCGCAGCCCCCGGTGTCGTCCAGTTCCAGGGCGTGGGCGGCGATGCCATTAAGGATCGCGGCCTGAGCGGCGCCCATGCGCAGATCAGTGCCCCAGACCAGGGTGTCACCGGCTTCACTTGCGAATACCTGACGCGCCTGTTTCGCCACTTCGCTGTCAGCCCCGGCCAATGTCACGCCGAAGGTGTCGAGGATGTGCCGTTTGGCTTGCGCCACCAGGGCCGGTGGCAAATCTTCAAAGCGCGTGTCGACGCAAAACTGCGCGAGTCGCTGCATGCGTTCAGTCATACGAGGTAATCCCGGTAATGCCGCTCATACACCGATGCCGGATGATCCTCGGTCACGGGGACTGCCGAATCGGCCCACCATTGCGCGACCTCGCCGGCCGTGGCGATCCACACGTCATCGTGCTGCTGCATGCCCTCAAGCAATTCACGCAACACGCCAATTCGCCCCGGCGTGGCAATGATTTCCGGGTGCAGGCGCAGCACGTAACACAGCCCAAACCGGCGAAACCCGGCGAAGTCCATTTGCAGGTTGCCCAGGGTGTGGCTGTAAGAGGCGATTCGCGATTGTGCCGGCGGCACCGCCGGGCTGAGGTTGAAGGCGAAATAGGGCTCGTCTTCCAGTTCGTAGTGCAACGGCAGCTCGATCACTTCGGGGGCGGTGGGGTGAGCGAACGGCAAATCATCGCCGCGCCACGACGAAGACCAGCGAATGCCTTGGTTCCTCAGCGCCTCGATGAAGCCCGGCGCACCGTTACCGGCCGGGATGCGAAACCCGCTCGGACGCTGGCCGGTCAGTGCCGCGAGCGCTTCGCAACCCTTGGCAATCTCGGCGCTTTGTCCGGCCAGATCGAGCAGGTCGTAGTTCTGGTGGCGATAGCCGGCGCAGGCGATCTCATGCCCGCCGGCCTGAATCGCCCGAAGGTGTTGCGGGTTTTCCTCGGCAACGATGCCCGGGATGCACCAGCTGCTTTTTACCCCGAGTTCGGCGAACAAACCGAGCAACCGCTCGACGCCGCGCTGGGTGCCGTAACGCCAGACCGACAGCGTCTTGTCGCGGCCGGCGACTTCAGGCGCCTGGGTCAGGATGCCGTGGATGTCGTTGTAGTCGACGGTCAGGACCACGGCGCAGCGGTAGCCTTTGGGCCAGACGGTGGAATCAGCCATGGTGATGCTCCTTGAGCCACCACTGGGCGACATCGCGGCAGGTGGCAAACCACACGTCGTCGCGCTGACGCATATGTTCGAAGAGCTTTTCCAGCAGCAGGATGCGCCCCGGCTTGCCGGTGATCTTGGGGTGAAACAGGGTGGTCAGGCACAGCCCTTCATTCATCGCGCCGTCGTACTCGCGGCACCAGTTGTCGAGGGTCAGTGCGTAGCTGGCGGTGCGGTCCAGCCCCGAGGGGAAGTCCGGCGCCCGGGTGTAGGCGAGGGAGGCGTAGTCGTCCATTTCCCAGCGGCCGGGGATTTCCACCAGCGGGGTTTCATGGCCCGGCACTTTCACGAGGTACGGGCGGTCATCGCCGCGCATGCTGCTGGAGTAAGTCACGCCGGCTTCCACCAGCATCGCCGGGGTCTCGGCTCGCCAGTCGCCGGAGGGGGTGCGGAAACCTTCGGCGCGGATGTTCAGGTGTTTCCAGAACACCTCGCGGGATTTGTTCATCACGTCCTTTTGCTGTTCCAGCGCCAGGGCGTAAAAGGATTCGTGTTTGTAGCCGTGGTACGCCACCTCATGCCCACGCTCGACAATCGCCTGGCACTGTTTCGGCCAGTTTTCCACGACCCAGGCGGGGACGAAAAAGGTCGTCGGGATCCGGTATTCGTCGAGCAAATCCAGAATCCGCGGCAAGGCCCGGTAAGGACCATAACCGCCAAAACCGAAGTACTCGGGCTTGCGCCAGATCGAACCGTTGAGCATCGCATCGCCCGTCGGGCCATCGAGGTCGAAGGCCAGGGCGAGGCAGGCTTTGTGCGGGTCGGGCCAGGAGGGTTGGGGGGAGGAGGACATCGTGGCGCTCCATTTTATCTATAAGTAAAACGCAGTTCCTGTAGGAGCGAAGCTTGCTCGCGAAGAGGCCGGTACATTCAACATCTCTGCTGACTGAAACACCGCCTTCGCGGGCAAGCCTCGCGCCTACAGGGCAAGCATTACTTGCCGGCGTTGATGGTCACGGTCTTGATCGCGCCCAGTTCCAGGTCCCATTTCTTGAGGATCGCCTGATAGCTGCCGTCATCGACCATGCTCTGCAACGCGACCTTCACCGCTTCACTCAACTCAGGCTTTTTCTTGCTCACGCCAAGGCCGGTGAACTGCTGGGAGATTGGCAGGCCCACGGTCTTGTACATGTCCTTTTCCTGGGTCTTGAGATACGGCAGGGTTTCGCTACCCTGCATGGCCGCATCGATACGGCTCTGACGCAATTGCGCGCGGGCATCGGCCGAGCCTTCGGTGCCGACCACCACGATCGCCGGTTTGCCGGCGCCTTCGCAGTGGGCCTTGCTGTATTCAGCAATTTCCGCCGGGAAGGTGGTACGACGGCTGGTGCCGACTTTCTTGCCGCACAGGTCGGTGATCTCGTTGAAGTCCTTGTTCTTCTGCAAGGTGTAGAACTGCGGGCCGCTGGTGAAGTAGTCGACAAAGGTCACGCTGGCCTGGCGTTCAGCGGTGTCGGTCATGCCCGACATCACCATGTCCACGCGGTCGGTGGTCAGGGCATTGATCATTTGCTCGAAGCCGGTTTCCTGCCACTTGATCTTCACGCCCAGACGTTCGGCCAGGGCATTGCCCAGGTCAACGTCGAGACCGGTGAGGGTGTTGGTGGCCGGGTCCTTGAAATCCATCGGCGGGTAGTTCGGCATGATCGCCACAACGACCTCGCCTTTTTCCTTGATGCCGGCCGGAAGCTCAGCGGCGAAGGTGAAGCCGCAAGCCATAACGCCTGCGAGTACTGTTGGGATAACTATTTTCTTCATGGTCGTTCTCTTATGAGTGTTGTGAGCGCCAAACGGCGCTTAGGTTCGAACGGCAGAAATGAAGCTTTGGGTGCGCGGGTTTTGCGGACTTATTAGTATTTCTTCGGGGCTTCCAGCCTCCACGATCTGCCCGCCGTCCATGAACACCATGCGGTTGGCAACCTCACGGGCAAAGCCCAGTTCATGGGTGACGACGATCATGGTCATGCCGGTTTGCGCGAGGTCACGCATCACCGACAGCACCTCACCGACCAGTTCCGGGTCGAGTGCCGAAGTGGGTTCATCGAACAGCATCAGCTTGGGACGCATGGCCAGGGCACGGGCAATGGCGACGCGTTGCTGCTGACCACCCGAGAGTTCGATCGGGTAGCTGTTACGCTTGTCGGCCAGGCCGACGCGAGCGAGCAATTCCACGGCTTCTTCGTGCGCCTCTTTGGGCGAACGCTTGAGCACCTGGCACGGCCCTTCGATGATGTTTTGCAGCACAGTCATGTGCGGGAACAGGTTGAAACGCTGGAACACCATGCCGGTGGACAGGCGTTGACGGGCGATCTGCGACTCATTGAGCTCGTGCAGTTTGTTGCCGACGACCCGGTAACCCACCAGTTCGCCGTCGACCCACAGGCCGCCCTTGTCGATCTTTTCCAGCTGGTTGACGCAACGCAGCAAGGTACTTTTGCCGGAGCCGGACGGGCCAATGATGCACAGCACTTCGCCTTGCTCGACTTCGATATTGACGTCCTTGAGCGCGTGGAACTGGTCGTAATATTTGTTCAGGCTCACGGCCTTGACGATGCTTCTCATGTGGGGCTCCTCAAGAACGCTTGCCGGCGCCGCGAGCGAAACGACGCTCCAGACGGCTTTGACCGAAGGACAGCACGGTGACGGTGGCCAGGTACCAGATACCGGCGACGATCAGCAGCTCCATCACGCGGGCGTTGGCGTAGTAGATGTTCTGGGCGTTGTAGAGCAGCTCCGAGTACTGGATGACGCTCGCCAGGGAGGTCATTTTCACCATACCGATGAACTCGTTGCCCACCGGCGGAATGATCACCCGCATGGCTTGCGGCAGGATGATCCGGCGCAGGGCTTGCAGGCGTGGCATGCCGATCGACTTGGCGGCTTCGTACTGCCCGGTGTCCACCGACAGCAGGCCGGCGCGCACCACTTCGGCGGTGTAGGCGCCCTGGTTGATGCTCAAGCCGAGCAGGGCGGCCACGAACGGGGTCATCAGAGTCACGGTGTCCATCTCGAACACGCCGGGAATGCCGATGGTGGGAAAGATCAGCGCCAGGTTGAACCACAACAGCAGTTGCAGGATCAGCGGCGTACCGCGAAACAGCCAGGTGTAGGTCACCGCGACATAACGCAGGATCGGATTGGCCGACATGCGCATGATCGCCGTGATCACCCCGAAGACGATGCCCAGGGCCATCGCCAGCACCGCCATGACGATGGTGTTGAGCAAACCCCACATGATCGCTTGCGAGGTAAGGAACTGGCCGATGTACGACCATTCGATCTTGCCTTCGGCGAAGGCGCGTACCAGCCCGAGAATCGCAATGACGATGACGGTGGCGAAAAAAATCCGCCCGTAATAACGCCGGGGCACGTGGTGGTATTGGGTAATGTCGAACTGGTTTTCCGCCAGTTTTCGCTCCCGCTGGAGTCGTTCTGCCTGAGTCTGGCTCATGTTGTTTCTCCGTACACTGTTCTTTCAGATCAACCAAAATCCCCTGTAGGAGCGAAGCTTGCTCGCGAAAGCGGTGTGACATTCAACATTGAGGTCGACTGACATGACCTCTTCGCGAGCAAGCTTCGCTCCTACGGATTTTTGCGTGCTGCTTCAGAGGCGGAAACCCTGATAGTTCTCGGTCCATTGCTGCTGCGCCGCGAGGGCGGTTTTCAGACGGCCGATCTGCTCGCGCACCTGTTGCGGCGCCGTGCCACCCCAGCCACTGCGGGCGGCGATGGCAGCTTCGAGGGTCAGACTCTCGCGCACTTCCGCGGTCAGGCGTGGATCAATCTCGGCCAGCAGCGCCGGCGATGCTTCCCACAATTCAATGTCGTGTTTCTCACAGGCCTGGACCAGCGCGCCGGTGATTTCATGCGCTTCCTTGAACGGTACGCCGCGCATGGCCAGCCAGTCGGCGACTTCGGTGGCCAGGGTGAAACCGAGCGGTGCCTGGCGACGCAGCTCTTCGACGTTGACCTTCATGGTTGCGACCATCCCGGCCATGGCCGGCAACACCAGCAGCAGCGTGTCGACGCTGTCGAGCACGCCGTTCTTGTCTTCGCTCAAGTCGCGGTTGTACGACAGCGGCAGGGATTTCAACGTCGATAACAACCCGGTGAGGTTGCCGATCAAGCGGCCAGCCTTGCCCCGGGCCAGTTCGGCAATGTCCGGGTTCTTCTTCTGCGGCATGATCGAACTGCCGGTGGCGTAGGCATCGTCCAGCGCGACCCAGCGAAATTGCCGCGACGACCACAGGCAAAACTCTTCGGCGAGGCGGGAAATGTTGATCCCGAGCATGCTGGCGATAAACAGAAACTCGGCGACGTGATCGCGGCTGGCCACGGCGTCAATGGAGTTTTCGCAGACGCCGCTGTAGCCCATTTCCTTGGCCGACTGCTGCGGCAGGCGCGCGATGGCGGAACCGGCCATGGCCGCCGCGCCGAGTGGCGACAGCGAGGTGCGATTGTCCCAGTCCACCAGGCGTTGCACGTCACGCAGCATCGATTGAGCGTGAGCCAGCAAGTGGTGAGCGAAGACGATCGGTTGCGCTTGCTGCAAGTGAGTGAAGCCTGGACAGATGCTCTCGATGTGTTGCTCGGCCTGATCCACAAGCGCTTGCTGCAAGGCCAGCACTTCGACGGCCAGGGTGCGCACGTGATCCCGTAGGAACAGGCGCAGGTCGTTGGCGGTCTGGTCGTTACGGGACCGCCCGGCGCGCAGTTTGCCACCGAGGGCGCCGAGGCGTTCGGTCAGCAGGCGTTCGATAAAGGTGTGGACGTCTTCGTCGTCAAGGGTCGGCGCAATACTGCCGGCGCGGAAGTCATCACCGATGCGCTGCAAGGCATCGAGCATGGTCTGGGTTTCCTGCTCGCTCAACAGCCCGGCGCGTTGCAGTTCACGGGCATGCGCCTTGGAACCGGCGAGGTCATACGGGGTAAGGCGAAAGTAGCGTTCGGGGCAACGGGACAACGCCGCCAGGGCTTCGGACGGGCCGCTTTTGAAGCGGGCACCCCAGAGACGGTCGGTGGATTGAGACATTGTTGTTTTCCTCGTCGTAGCCGGAAGTTAGTCATTAGTTTGGTGTGATGCCGAAGAGCTTCGCGGGCAAGCCTCGCTCCTACAGATCGGTATGCCGGACCTGGAACCCGTGCCGGGATCGTTAAAAAATCAACCGGGCGTGGTCAGGCCAAAGCAGTTTCAATAGGGGCAGTTATATCGTTGCGAGAGCTGATCGAAGTGTCAGCTTTTAATAGTTCGAAATCAGTGAGTTGGCACTGAAGTACGGGGATTATTAGCGGTTGCCAAGCCTGGTTTTCTGTGTTCATTATTATTTACCAGCACTATTTTTGTTGTTGGACACAGAGTGTTGAATAGGGCGCCAGAGGTAAATAAGCATTATGGAAACCCCACTTTCCAATTCCGGAAACCCGCCACCGAAAACGTCGCATCGGGCGCCGCTGGCCCTCAGTGGCCTGGATTTCAAACTGCTAAAAGTGTTCAAGGCCGTGGTCGAGGCCGGAGGCTTCAGTGCCGCCCAGAACGAGCTGAATGTGGGGCTGGCAGCCATCAGCAAACAGATTTCCGACCTTGAAATCCGCATTGGCATGCGCCTGTGCACCCGAGGCCGGGAAGGCTTTCATCTGACCGAAGAAGGCAGTCTGGTGTACCAGGCATCCATCGACTTGTTTGCCTCGGTTGACAACTTTCGTGATCGGCTTAGTTCGGCGCAGAATGAACTTGTCGGTGACCTTGGGGTAGGTGTTATTGACAATACAATCTCCGACGATAATTCACCGTTAGTGGCTGCGCTTAGAAGAATCAATGAAGAGTCACCTAAAGTAAGGTTCCAACTTCAGTCATCGCAACTGGATGAAGTCGAAAGAGGCGTCGTAGAGGGGCGGTTAGTGGCGGGCATCGTTCCTGTTTATCAGAAGCGTGAAGAGTTCGATTACTACGCGCTGTATGAAGAACGCTCGGAGGTTTACTGCGCGCTCGGTCATCCGCTGTTCTCGATGCCGGACGCCGAAATCGGCAGCCACGTGCTCAAGGATTACGAGTTCATCAACCACCGCTACGCGATTCATCGCGACAAACTCAATTTCGTCCACTACGACAGTTTTTCAGCCTCGGCAACTCAGGTGGAAGCCGTGGCATTGCTGATCAAGACCGGGCGTTTCCTGGGCTTTTTGCCGCAGCATTACGCCGCATCGATGGCGGCTCAGGGACAATTTCGCGCGGTGCGCCCGGACCTGATCAGCATCGTCACGCCGTTCAATCTGATCCTGCGCCACAACACCGTGCGCAGCCCGCTGGTCAAGGCGTTTGCGCAGGCATTGGGTGTGGATCTGAAGGCGCCGGTTTGAAAGTCAGACACATCTGATACGCAAGACAGGGATTATTTCAGGCTGCGCATCGTCATCTGTTTTAATCAATCTGATTTGTTTTTTACAGTACCTTCTCAAGTTTTTTTGGGAAGGCGATCAAAAGATAAATTGATAAGCCGATATAACAAGTCCCGCCCCTTATTCTGCGAATAATAGAATCAATATCTGCAAAGTCAGTAATCACGGAAAAAACAATCATGGTGTGGAAGCCAGCGCAAAAAATGATCAACAAGTAAATTCTTGCGAAAAATATTCTTCTTTTAAACTTGGCGGTGGCCAGCCGCCGAACGCTCGATGGCGGGTAGAGCGGCGTCGGTGGAGTGGGCACGGCGGGCAACGACATTGATCCGCGCACTTTAGCAGCAGCCTCACGGGCTCGGCATCTGCGAAGGCAGGTTGAGGTGCAGCAAGACGTAATCATCTTTGTCGAATCGGCCGCTCAACACCGGCGGCACGGCTGCGAACGGCGAGCCTTGCAAGGCCCGATAATCACGCGCGTCCATCATCAACCACGCCGGCAGTTGAAGCTGTTCCAGCTCCTGAATCGATTCGGTGAACAGCGGCTGTAAGTCCTTGTCGATATTGACCATGAACTTGATCGCCTTCGCGTCTTTACCCATGCCATGCAATACCAGCGGCGCCGGATCGTTTTGCACGAGCGCAAAGGCCGCGCGGCTGAACGTCTGGGTGTCGTAGAGCCGGCGTTCGACCGGTTCGAACACCAGAATGTACACCGACCACAACGCCAGAACCGCGCAAAACGCCAAGGTCTGTGCCCGCCATCGGGGCCTGAAAAGCGTGGCCAGTGCGATCACTTGCAGCGCGGCGAGGATGATCAGCATCGAAGTGATCGAGGTCAGTTGCTCGGGAAACCGTCGATGGGCGTACAGCAACACGCCGATCAATACGCAGGGCGTCAACAACCACACTCCTTGCATCAAACCGCGCAACCAAACGAAAACCCGCCCCCCCGCCACCTGGAACGGGTACGCGGCAATGATCGCGGCCATGGGCAACATCGGCAGCAGGTAGCGGGCCTTTTTTGCTTGGGGAATCGACAGTCCGACCATCACGATCAACGCCGCCGCCGTGCAGTACTGCAACAGGCGCAGCGCCGGACCTGCCTGGCGCTGATGGGGCAGCCAGACTGCCGCCAACACCAGCAGCGCCAACGGATACGCCAGCGCATAGTTGCCCAGCGATCCGGTGAAGTAATACAGCGAACCGCTCACGCCTTCACTGCCGTCCATTCGCCCCAGAAACTGCATGCGCACGACATCCTGCATGAACAGGGGACCGCCACGGCTTTCGGCCAGCCATAACAACATGCCGACGCTTGCGGCCAGCAGCACCGCCGCCGTCAGGCCGAAGCCGAACAGCCGCTGCCATTGGCGATTAAGCAGCCAATAACTGCACAGCATGCCAGTCGGGACCACCAGCCCGATCGGGCCACGAACCGCAAAGCCCAGAAGCAACAGGGCGAAAATCAGCAGCCAGCGCCGGGGTGCCGAAAAGTGGTCCGCGGCATAACCCAGATAGAACACTGCAAAGGCGATCGCCGCGAGCATCAGGTCCTGGGACACCGCTCGGACTTCGGTGACGAAGGTGTTGGTCATCAACATCAACGCGATGCTCAGCAGCGCCCAACGTGGGGAGTAGGGCGCCAGCAAGCGGTACATCAGCGTAACGATTACCGCCCCGGCAATCGCGCTTGGTAACCAGGCACTGAGGCTGTTGACCTGTCCGAAGGGCAATGACAGGACCCAGATGAACAGGGTCGAAAGCGCCGAGTAATCGGCGTAGGGCTGGCCATAGGTGGTCGGAAAAACCGTCGGCCCATGGCGCAGCATTTCCTGGGCAAACAGCACAAAACGCGAATCGAAACCGATGGCGGCCTGCTGATAAACCCCGGCGCTGAACAGCCCCAGCGCCAGCAGCCCCAGCCACAAGGACTGCCGGCGAATGGGCGCCGATACGGCGATCAAGCGACGACCTGATTCGCGGGCCACTGCTGGAACGGAATCGGCAATTTGCGTGATTCCCCACGACCTATCGGGAAGTACAGGAAACCGCTGCGTGCCAGGCGTTCGGCGTCGTACAAATTGCGTCCGTCGAAGATCACCGGCGCCTTCAACCGTTGCTGGATCAGGTTGAAATCCGGGGCCTTGAACTGCTGCCACTCGGTGCAAATGATTAGCGCATCGGCACCGGCCAAAACCGATTCCGGTGTGCCCATTAGCATCAACTTCGACTCCTCGGGATACAGGTGTTGGGTTTCCTGCATGGCTTCCGGGTCGAATGCGCGCACGCTGGCGCCGGCGGCCCACAGTGATTCCAGCAGCACCCGGCTCGGCGCATCACGCATGTCATCGGTGTTGGGTTTGAAGGCCAGGCCCCACACGGCGAAGGTCTTGCCGCGCAAGTCACCCTTGTAGAACGCGTTGATGCGCTCGAACAGCTTGTGCTTCTGCCGCTGATTGATCGCTTCCACTGCCTGCAACAGGTCGCTGGAGCAGTGCGCCTCTTCGGCGCTGTGAATCAGCGCGCGCATGTCTTTGGGGAAACACGAGCCGCCATACCCGCAGCCGGGGTAGATGAAGTGGTAACCGATGCGCGAGTCGGCGCCGATGCCCAGGCGCACCGACTCGATGTCCGCACCCAGATGCTCGGCCAGTTCGGCGATCTGGTTGATGAAGCTGATCTTGGTGGCCAGCATGCAGTTGGCGGCGTACTTGGTCAGCTCGGCGCTGCGCAGGTCCATGAACATGATGCGGTCGTGGTTGCGATTGAACGGCGCGTAAAGGTCGCGCATCACGTCGCGCACGTCATCGCTGTCGCAGCCGATGACGATCCGGTCCGGGCGCCGGCAGTCCGCCACGGCCGAACCTTCCTTCAGAAATTCGGGGTTGGAGACGATATCGAACTGCAGCAAGCGGCCGACCTTGATCAGGCACTTGTCGATATGCGCACGCAAGGTGTCGCCCGTGCCCACCGGTACCGTGGATTTCTCCACCAGAATCACCGGCTGCTCACGATGCCGTGCAACCGCTTCGCCCACCGACAACACGTAACGCAGGTCCGCCGAGCCATCGTCCCGGGACGGTGTACCGACCGCGATAAACAGCACCTGACCATGCTGCACCGCGAGTTTTTCATCGGTGGTGAATTGCAGGCGTTTGGCTTCCAGGCTTTCGCGCACCAGGCTGGCCAGCCCCGGTTCGAAAATGCTCACGTGGCCTTGTTGCAGCAATTCGACTTTCTTCTCGTCAATGTCCATGCAGACCACGTCGTGGCCGACTTCCGCCAGGACGGCGGCTTGCACCAGGCCAACGTAACCGCTACCAAATACACTGATTTTCATGAGGCACTCCTGCGTTCGGGCGCGCGAGCCGGACGTGAGTTGATGGTGATGACTCCGAGCATGACCAGGGCCACGCCGAGGGTTTTTGTAACGCTGAACGCTTCGTTGAACAGCGGCAGGCTGGCGGCCAGCAGATACACCAGCGCGTAGCTGATGCTCAGCAGCGAATAGGCCCGGCCCAGCGGCACATCCCGCAGGGCGGCGAGCCAGGACAGCATTGAAACTCCGTAGGCCAGAATCGCCCCCAGCACCACGGCGACCGCCACTGGATCGATGCTGGAAGTCAGTAGATGTTCGGGGGAAGGCAGGCGCGTCATGCTCCAGCGCATGCCCAACTGCGCCGCGCTGCCGAGCAGCACGCTGCCCATGGCGAAGCTGATTCCGCGACGCAGGCTCATGCGTGTTGCCCCAGCAGAATCACACCGCCGATCACCAGCGCCACGCCCAGCCAGTGCCGGCGGTCGATGGGCTCGTGGAAGACAAACCGGGCGATCAGGGTAATCAGCACGAAATTCAGGCTGAGCATCGGGTAGGCAATGCCGACTTCAAGGCGCTGCAACACCAGCAGCCAGACCAGCAAACCCAACCCCAGCGCAGCGAGTGCCAGCCACAACCACGGCGAGCGCAGTTTCTCGCCCCAGGCTGACGGCTTCGCCCGCCAACTGTCGACGGCGTACTTCTGGGCGATCTGGCCCAGGCAGGTCAGCAGGCACGCGGCCAACAGCAGGAGCAGGCTCATGACGCACCCTGAGGAAAGATCAGAATCACCAGATTGCCTTGTTCATAGCGCTTGCCATCCTTGGGCAGCCGTTCGATTTCTTGCAGCTCGTCCTCACCCTTGACCCGCATCACCACGCCGACCGAGCCGCTCTGACGGGCGTTGCGCATCCACTGCTGAACCTGATCGGGATCGACGCGCTGCTGCACCGAGTCAGGATAAGCAAGGCCATATTTCAGTTCGCCTATCGTGTTGTACAACGCCACGTCCGGGCGCTTCAGACGCCAGGCCAAGGCAGCCGCGGCGCCGAGATCGTTGCTCAACAGTTTCCCGGTCTGCGCCAGTTCATCGGCGTGATGGCGGATGAACTGGTCGGGCATCTTGTTGGCCACCACCGAGTCGGGCAGCCCGGCGGGCAGCAGACCGATCAGCAGCAGGCTGCCGAAGGCCGGTGCGGCCCAGCATTGCAGGGGTCTGAAAGCTTGCAGCAGGTTGGCCATGATCCAGCCGATCAGGCCGATGAACACCAGCACCAGGTTGTGCAGTTCATGGTTATACAGCGGCTTTTTCAGTTGCAGGTAAACCAGTGCGAGCAGGGCGGTCAGCCCCAGCAGCAAGTTCAGCAAACCGTTGAGGCCCAGCACCCGGCCTTGCTCCAGCTTGAGTCGGTCGGCCAGGGTATGCCCCAACAGCAAGGCCAATGGCAGCAGGCAGGGCAAGATGTAGCTCGGCAATTTGCCGTTGCTCAGACTGAAAAACAGCAGCGGCATTACCAGCCACAGCAGCAGAAAACCAATGCGGACCTGGCCACGGGTTGTCCATGCTTGCCGCAACGCCGACGGCAGCAATGCCACCCACGGCAGACTGAACGCCACCAGCAACGGCAAATAGAACCACCACGGCGCGTCATGCTGGGCGTCGTCACCGGCAAAGCGACGGATGTGTTCGTGCCAGAAGAAAAATCGCCAGTAATCGGGTTGCTGCGAGTGAATCGCCAGCGCCCACGGCAGACTGACCGCAATAGCCACGATGATTGCCACGGGGCCGTAGACCAGCAGCTCACGCCAGCGTTTTTGCCAAATCATGAAGGGCAGGGCGATCAGCACCGGCAGTAACCAGGCGAGAAAGCCCTTGGTCATGAATCCCATACCGCAGGCCAGCCCCAGCACCGCCCAACCGGTCAGGCGCGGACCCCGGCGGTCGCTGTCGAGCGCGAACCATAACGCGACCAGGCTCAGATTGACCCAGAAGGTGAATTGCGGGTCGAGATTGGCGTAGCCGGCCTGGCCCGCGACCACGGTGAAACTCATGTACAGCAACGCACAGGCAAAGCTTTTGCGCGGTTCGTTCCACAAACGACGGGCGATCAGAAAACACAACAACACACTCAGGCCCATGCTCAGCGCCGAGGCAAAGCGCACTCCAAACAGGTTCTGGCCAAACAAGGCCTGGCTGGCCGCAATCACCCAGTACCCGGCTGCCGGTTTTTCGAAATAACGCAGGCCCATGAAATGCGGCGATACCCAGTCGCCGCTCAGGAGCATGCCTTGGCTGATCTGCGCATAGCGGGTTTCATCGGGAATCCATAAGCCGTGGCTGCCCAACGGCAACAGATACGCCAACAGAAAAAACCCCAATAGCAGCGGCAGTCCCCAGCGTTTGCTCATGCGCCTTGCACTCCCAGCCAGCCTTCCCGGCCTTCGAGATGGCCGCGCACGACCCGGCCCGCTGGCAAGGCGCCCGGGGCTGCGGGAAGCAGGTCGCCCAAGGGTTTAAAGCCGATACCACGCTGGCGCGCATCGGCCAGCAGTTGACGGAAATCGTTGGCCATCAGAATCCCTTCTACTTCGGCGTGGATCGTATAAACGTTGAGGTGTTCAGGGGTGAAGCGATCGAGGATGAAGGCGTTGAAGTCCTTGGCCGCAACGGCAGGGCCCACCACTTCATCGAAGGTCGGCAGGTCCACCGGAATCTGCGGCGCCCCCAAGCCACCGCCGGCCAACCTTGGTTGGAACAGGCTCTGGCCGCGGCAATCGCTGTTGTAACGAAAGCCGAAGGCCTGCTTGGCCTCGATCACGCGTTCGTCCGCACGCCAACCGGCCGACGCCGAGCACTCAACGGCTTGCCCGAGGATGTCGCTGAGGGTGTCGACGCCCAGGCGGATCTGTTCGATCAGCTGCGCCTCGCTCCACCGCCCGGCATTGGCCTGCCAGCCATGGTGATCCCAGGCGTGCAGACCGACTTCATGGCCCGCATCCCGGGCCTGACGCATCAAGTGCCCGAGGTCGCGGCCGATCGGTTTGCCCGGCCAGGCCGTGCCGGCCAGCAGAATGTCCCAGCCGTACAGGCCGGCCGCGTTGGAACGGAGCATTTTCCAGAGGAATTGCGGGCGGATCAGGCGCCACAGATGGCGCCCCATATTGTCCGGCCCGACGCTGAAGAAAAACGTCGCCTTGACCTGCGCTTCATCGAGGATTTCCAGCAGTCGCGGCACCCCCTCACGGGTGCCCCGGTAAGTGTCGACATCGATCCGAAGGCCTGCCCGCATCAGCATGATTCTTCTTTGGAGTGCTCGGCAATTTCGAGCATGGCCTCGCGCAGGAAGAAATCCAGGGTGTTGCCGATGGTCTCGCTCATCTCCACCGTCGGCGTCCAGTCCAGCAGGCGCTTGGCGTTGGCGATGCTCGGTTTGCGGTGGGATACGTCCTGGTAGCCGGTGCCGTAGAACGCCTTGCTTTCCACGTCGCGGAAACCGGCGAACGGCGGGAAGTTGGCGCGCAACGGGTGCGCTTCGAATTGACGCAACAGTTCTTCGCCCAACTGACGAATGCTGGCCTCGTTGTCCGGGTTGCCGATGTTGATGATCTGGCCATTACAGGCATCGTTCTCGTTGTCGATGATCCGTGCCAGCGCTTCGACGCCGTCGGCAATGTCAGTAAAGCAGCGTTTCTGCTCGCCGCCGTCAAACAGACGAATCGGCGTGCCTTCCACCAGGTTCAGGATCAGTTGGGTGATGGCCCGGGAGCTGCCGATCCGCGCCGAGTCCAGCCGGTCGAGGCGCGGGCCCATCCAGTTGAAAGGACGGAACAGGGTGAAGTTCAGGCCTTTCTGGCCGTAGGCCCAGATCACCCGGTCGAGCAACTGCTTGGAGATCGAGTAGATCCAGCGTTGCTTGTTGATCGGGCCGACGACAAGGTTGGAGCTGTCTTCGTCGAAGTTCTGGTCCTGGCACATGCCATACACTTCGGAGGTCGACGGGAAGATCACGCGCTTGTTGTATTTGACGCAGTAGCGCACCAGTTTCAGGTTCTCTTCGAAGTCCAGTTCGAACACCCGCAGCGGGTTGCGGGTGTATTCGATTGGCGTGGCTATCGCCACCAGCGGCAGGATCACGTCGCACTTCTTGATGTGGTATTCGATCCACTCGGAGTGAATGCTGATGTCGCCTTCGACGAAGTGAAAACGCGGATGGCTGCGCAAGCGGTCAATGGCATCGGAGCCGATATCGAGGCCGTACACCTCGTATCGGTCGTCGCGCAAAAGCCGCTCGGACAGGTGATTGCCGATGAAGCCGTTGACGCCCAGGATCAGCACCCGAGTGCGGCGTGGCGCGCGGCCGGACTCGGCGCCACGCAACACGGAACCGTCGACCAGCCCCAGTTCGCTGGCCAGTTGCGGACCGCTCAGGTACAAGCCGTTGTCGTTACGCTGGCCGGAGGTGATGACCAAAGAGTCTTCGCCACAGGCAATGCGCAGCGGATCGACGCTGATGACCCGGCCCGGTGCCTGGCCTGCGTTGCCCTTGGCAACTTCTGCGCTCCAGACGATCAGCTTGTGTTCGCCAACGGCACAGAACGCGCCTGGGTACGGCTGGGTGACGGCGCGGACCAGGTTGAACAGTTCTTCGGCGGGGCGCTTCCACACAAGCTTGCCGTCGGCCGGGGTGCGACGTCCGAACACCGTGGCTTTGGATTCATCCTGCGGGGTTTCGCTGACGGTGCCTTGACGCAACGCCGGCAAGGCATCGCGCAGCAGGTCGATGGCGGCCACACGCAATTTGCCGTGCAGGCTCAACGCCGTGTCGCTGCGTTCAATGGCCACCCGTTGCTGGGCGATGATTGCGCCGGCGTCGGCGCGCTTGACCATACGGTGAAGGGTCACGCCGGTTTCACTTTCACCGTTGACCAGCACCCAGTTGGCCGGTGCCCGTCCCCGGTAGCGTGGCAACAACGAACCGTGCAGGTTGAACGCACCTTTGCGTGCCGTGGCCAACAGCGGTTCGCTCAGCAGCTGGCGGTAGTAGAACGAGAACAGGTAATCGGGTTTCAGCTTGCTGATGCGCTCGATCCACAACGGATGGTTGGCATCTTCCGGGGCATGAACCGGGATGCCCTTGCGCGCACACAGTTGCGCCACGGAGGCGTAAAAGGTGTTTTCCTTCGGATCATCAGCGTGGGTAAACACCGCGGCGATCTCGAAGCCTGAGTCGAGCAGGGTTTCGATGCCGGCACAGCCGATATCGTGATAGGCGAAGACAACAGCTTTTGCGCTCATGAGAGAACCTGATCGGAAGAAGTGTTAGTGAGGCCGTCGACGGTGACAACGGGTGCTGGCGTGGCGGGTTGGCTACGCAGGACTTTCTCGACGAAGAATCGGGGGCGGGCGCGGACGTCGCTGTACATGCGGCCCAGGTATTCGCCCAACAGGCCCATGCCGATGAACTGCCCGCCGGTGAACACAAACAGCACGGCGAACAACACGAATGTGCCGTCGCCGGCCCATTCGGCGCCGAACACCAGGCGCAGGACGATCAACGCCGTGGCGAACAGCAAGCCGAGTCCGGCCATGGCGAAACCGACGATGCTCAGCAACCGCAGCGGCGTGGTGGTCATGCAGGTGATCAGGTCGAACATCAGGTTGACCAGGCGCATGGGGCTGTATTTGGATTCGCCGTGTTCACGTTCGGCGTGGGTCACCAGGATCTCCGTGGTGTGCCGGGCAAAGCTGTTGGCCAGGATCGGAATGAAGGTGCTGCGTTCGCGGCAGGCGAGCATCGCGTCGACGATGCTGCGGCGGTAGGCGCGCAGCATGCAGCCGTAATCGCTCATGGCCACACCGGTCGAGCGCTGTACGGCCAGGTTGATCAGCTTCGACGGCCAGCGGCGCAGCGCGGAGTCCTGGCGGTTGTTGCGTACCGTGGCAACCACGTCATAGCCCAGCTCGGCCTGCGCCACCAGGCGAGGGATTTCTTCCGGCGGGTTTTGCAGGTCGGCGTCGAGGGTGATCACCACATCGCCTTTGCACTGCTCGAAACCGGCCATGATTGCCGCGTGCTGGCCGTAGTTGCGGTTGAGAATGACCGCCACCACCGGGCTGCACTCTCGATTGGCGGTCTCCTCGAGGATTTGTGCGGAGTTGTCGCGGCTGCCGTCATCGACCAGCACGATTTCATAGTCATGGCGCAACAAACGGCAGGCCGCTTCGGTCCGCCTGAGCAGCTCGGGCAGGCTGTCCTGTTCGTTGTAGACCGGGATGACGATCGACACGCAACGGATCGGATACGGTTTCACAGGCTTTTTTCCAGTGTGTTTTCGATGGCGTCGACGACACGATTGACGTCATCGGTGGTCATGTCGGGGAACAACGGAATCGAGCACAGGCGCTCCGAGTTCCATTCGGTGTTGGGCAGGTGAAGGTCAGGGAAACGCTGGCGGTACCAGGTGTGCAGGTGCGTGGCGATGAAGTGAATGCCGGTGCCGATGTTCTGTTCCTGCAAGGCCCTCATGAAGGCATCGCGATCCAGTCCGCAGCGCTCGGCGTCGATGCGCAGGACGAACAGGTGCCACGCGTGCCGCTGCGGATACGTCGGGATGGCCAGCGGTTGCACCGGTAAACCTTCGAGGCGTTGCAGGTAGGTGCGCGCCAGCTCGGTGCGCTTGGCGTTGATCGCACCCAGACGCTCAAGCTGCACCAGGGCGATGGCGGCATTGATGTCGGCCAGGTTGTATTTGAAACCCGGCTCCATCACTTGTGCCTGAGGTCTGCGACCGTGGGTCAGCCGATCGTAGGCATCAACGCCCAGCCCATGAAACTTGAGCATGCGTACCCGGTTGGCCAGCGCGGTGTCGTCGCTGACGAACATCGCGCCCTCGGCGCAGGTCATGTTCTTGATCGCGTGGAATGAGAAGATCGCCGTGCCTTTAGCGCCGACATGTCGACCTTTATAGAAGGTGCCTGCTGCATGGGCGGCGTCTTCGATGACGGGGATGCCGTGTTTGTCGGCCAATGCGTAAAGTGGATCAAGGTCGAAGGCGGCACCGGCGTAATGCACCGGAATGATTGCCCGGGTGCGCGGCGTGATCGCCGCCTCGATGCTGGCCAGGTCACACATGAGCGTGTCGCGGTCAACGTCGACGAAGACCGGTTTGGCACCCAGCAGGCAGATCATGTTGGCGGTGGACACCCAGGTCTGCGACGGCGTAATGACTTCATCGCCCGGACCAATGCCCAAGGCCAGTAACGTGATATGCATACCACCAGTGGCCGAAGAAAGTGCAACGGCATGACGGCAGCCGACATAGTGGGCAAATTGCTCTTCCAGTTGCTGGGTTTTCGGCCCGGTAGTGATCCAGCCGGAGCGCAATACTTGCTCTACGGCTGCGATTTCCTCATCGCCGATAGTCGGGCGGGAGAAGGGGAGAAACGCCGCATTCATAAGAATCTCCGGGCGAACGGCTTCCTTCAGCAAAATCGCCGAAAGAAGCGTGTTTTCAAGGGGTTGACTGTCGGAGCAGGTAGCCATCAATTGACTTTCCGGGCCGCGACCGGCAGCGTGACGACCCACAAGGGCTCGTCGGCTTGATTGAAGGTTATGCCCGATTTTGTGAAAGGAACATGAAAAACCGGTCTTCGAATCGTTTATCTGAAAGTCATACAGCCACTGTTCAGACTTCTGCCGTTTATCGCGATTTTTAGAAGAGAAGTCCTGCGGAAGTGTTCCCCTTTATATGAACAATGTTTCAATCCTTAGTTGTATTTACTGAATTGTTTCCACTCAAGGCCGTTTCGTTTGATTGACTTAGTTAATACCCACTCTGTTGCTTCGAAGACCAACCCGATGACTGTCTACCTGGCCCGACTGGCGCCCTCCAGTCAGTTGACCATGCGCTACGTTTTGCAGGATGCGGCCGACCGTTTGGGTTTCGAAGACATGAACGTCGAGGAGATTCCCTGGCATCAGCTCCAACCCGACAATGTGATTGCGCTGGTCGCGGCATTGCGCGAAGACGGCTACGCACCGAATACCTCGTCGCTGTACGTCAATGCGGTACGCGGGGTGATGAACGAAGCGTGGCGCATGAGCCTGATCAGTCAGGAACACTTGCTGAAAATGCGCTCGGTGAAAGGGATTGCCGGCACGCGTCTGTCCCAGGGGCGCAACCTCAGGCGCTCGCTGATTCAGGAGATGATGGCGGTGTGTGCCGCCGACCCGCGTCCTCAAGGCCTGAGAGACGCCGCCATCATCGGGATTTTGTACGGTTCGGGAATGCGCAAATCCGAGTCGGTGAACCTGGACCTGTCACAGGTGGATTTCAGCGAGCGCAGCTTGCGGGTCACCGCCAAGGGCAACAAGCAGTTGATCAAATACGCCCCGGCCTGGGCCTTTGAAAAACTGCAGGCCTGGCTGGAACTGCGCCGTTCGCACCTCAAGGAAGGCGAGGTGGACGACCCGTTCCTGTTCAACCGCATCCGTCGCGGCAGCCACATCACCCGCGAGCGCATCACCAAACACGCGATCTATTACATCGCCCGGCAGCGCGGTGCGCAGGTCGGGGTGAAGATCATGCCGCATGATTTCCGGCGCTCGTTCATCACCCGGGTGATCGAAGAGCATGACCTGTCGATCGCGCAAAAACTCGCTCATCACAGCAACATCCAGACGACGGCCAACTACGATGTGCGCGACGACAACGAGCGGCGTCGGGCGGTGGATCGCTTTGATCTGTGATGGCGTGGATTCAGGGTTCACTCAGCACATGGGCATGGCCGATGGTTGATACGTGAACCTCACTGCCAGCGGGCGGCGCGTACAGGCCAGAGCTGCGCACCATCAGTGATCGACCGTGCGGGTCGCCGGCGACGGTAGGCTGCAACTCCACGGTCAAGGTGCAGGTGTTGCCGCTGAAATCCCGCTCTGTCACCACGGCGCGGCACCCGGCGACTTCGGTCGGGCTGGGCTGAATGCTGACCAGTTGCAACTGCTCGGGGCGCAGCATGATCTGCGCCGCATTGTTGTTCCGGTGGTTGTTGACCGGGATGCGGCCCAGATCGCAATGGGCCCACCCGGCCTCGATCCTGGCGGGCATGACCACGGCATCTCCAAGAAACAGCGCGGTCTGTTCGTCGTCGGGATAGCGGTAAAGGTCCAGCGGATGGCCCGACTGCACCAGCCGGCCGTCACGCATTACCGCCAACTGATCGGCGAACGACAAGGCTTCGCTCTGGTCATGGGTGACCAGGATGGTGGTGACGCCGGCGTCGGACAGCAATCGCGCGACCATTTTGCGCATTTCGCCCCGCAGGCCGGTATCAAGGGCCGAAAACGGCTCATCCAGCAACATCAGCCGTGGTTGCTGCGCCAACGCACGCGCCAGCGCCACTCGCTGTTGCTGACCACCGGAAAGCTCATGAGGCCAACGTTGGGCCATGCTCGCATCGAGGGCCACGCTGTCCATCAACTCAGCGATTCGCTGGTGCTTCGCCTCGCCTTTGGTCGACAGCCCGAAACCGATATTGGCGGCCACCGTCATGTGCGGGAACAGCGCGCCGTCCTGGGGGACATAGCCGATCAAGCGCTGATGCGCCGGGACTTCATGGGTGTCGTCGACGAGTGTCTGGCCGTCGAGCGAAATACTGCCCGTGTCCGGGAATTCGAAACCGGCGATCATCCGCAGCAACGTGGTTTTGCCGGAACCCGATGGGCCAACGATGACTGTCCGGCTGCCTTTTGGCACCGACAGGCTGACGTTCTCCAGCGCTCGCTGAGAACCGTAATATTTGCAGATCGCGTGCAGTTCCAGAGCGTTCATCGTCCAGCCGTTCGTTTGGATTGGTAATAAAGAATTGCGGTCAACGGAAGCGACAGCACAATCATCAGCAGGGCGTAGGGCGCGGCGGCGGCATAGTCGATTTCGCTGGTCATGGCCCAGAAACCGGTGGCCAGGGTGCGCGTGCCGGTGGGGGCGAGCAGCAGGGTCGCGGTCAGCTCATTGGTGATCGCCAGAAACACCAGCGCGGCACCGGCGGCGGCCCCGGGCGCGGCCAGGCGCAGGGTGATCAGCCACAGTGCCCGCGCAGGCGAGCGGCCGAGGCTGCGCGCCATGTTTTCCAGTTCGACCGGTGCCTGCGCGATGCCCGCACGCAAACTCACCAGGGCGCGGGGCAAAAACATCAGCAGATACGCCAACAGGACGGTGATCGTGGTCTGGTAGATCGGTCGGGCGAAATGAATGGTAATGGTGACCAAGGCCAGGGCGACGACGATCCCGGGCAACGAGCTGGTGATGTAGTTGCAGCTTTCCAGCAAACGCTGCAGCCGACCCGGCGAGCGAATCGACAGCCAGGCAATCGGGATGGCGGCGCAGGTGGTCAGGACTGCGCCGCAAATCCCCAGCAGCAGGGTTTGTTCCAGCGCCGGCACAAGCTCTGCCAAGTCCCAGACTTGCGGGCCGCCCGCGATCAGCCATTTGCCCAAGGTGATCAGCGGCACACCCAAGGCCAGGGCGCAGGTGGTGATTTGCAGCATCAACCCCAGCACGGTGGCTTGAGCGTCCAGGCGCACCACCCGTTGTTCACGCGCGCTGCCGGAACCGACCCGGGCGTAACGCGCCGTACCGCGAGCGGCCGATTCGGCGGTCAGCATCAGCAGGGAACACAGGGCGAGCACGCTGGCCAGCATGTGGGCAGCGGGGCCGTTGAAGGTGGATTTGAACTGATCGAAGATCGCCGTGGTGAAGGTGTCGAAGCGGATCATCGCGTACAGGCCATATTCGGCCAGCAGGTGCAGGCCCACGAGCAACGCACCGCCACAGATGGCCAAGCGCAGTTGCGGCAACACCACCCGGAAAAAGATCGCCCAGGGCTTTAGCCCCAGGGATTCGGCCACGTCTTCGATCGCCGGGTCGAGCCGGCGCAACGTCGCTGCAATCGGCAAGTACAGGAACGGGAAGTAGGCGATCACCGAGACCAGAATCCCGGCAAACAGGCCGTGAATCGGTGGTACCAGGCTGACCCAGGCATAGCTGTGCACGAAGGCTGGCACCGCCAGCGGCGCGATCGCCAGCAACGACCAGCCACGTCGCCCGGGCAGGTTGGTGCGCTCCGTCAACCAGGCCAGCGCCAGGCCCAGGCTGATGCACATCGGAATCGTGATCACCACCAGCAACACGGTGTTGATCAGTAACTCGCCGACCCGAGGCCGGAACACCAGCGGCACCAGCGTTGTCCAGCCGGTTTGTATCGACACGCCGATGACGAAGGCAATCGGCATCAGTGCCAGCAACGACACCAGCACCGACAAACCGATTACCCAGGCGCCACCGCGACCGGCGAAGACGCTACGGGCGCGTCGTCGCAGGTTGACGGGTATCGCCGCGGGGATACCGGTTGGCAGGGATTCAGGGATCAATTAGAGCAGCCCCGCCTGAGTCATCAGGTCCACGGCTTTTTTGCTGTCGAGTTTCGACGCATCGACCACCGGGGCGTCGAGTTGCGACAAAGGCACCAGTTTCGGATTGGATGGCGCGTTTTTGCCCACGGCGTATTCAAACGACTTGCCAGTCTTGAGGATGTCCTGGCCGTCCTTGCCGGTGATCCATTTGAGCAACGCCTGGGCTTGTTCCTTGTGCTTGCTGGACGCCAATACGCCGCCCCCCGAGACGCTGACAAAGGCCCCCGGGTCCTTGTGCTTGAAGTAGTGCAGGGCCGTGTTGTTGCTGTTTTCGCCGGTCTTGGCTTGATCGCCGAAGCTGTAATAGTGATAGATCACGCCGCTGTCGATCTGCCCGGCATTCACCGCCTTGAGCACGGCGCTGTTGCCGCGATAGGCCGTAACGTTGGTTTTCATCCCTTTGAGCCATTCCAGCGTTGTGGCTTCACCCTTGAGTTCCAGCACTGCAGCGACGATTGCCTGGAAGTCAGCACCAGCCGGAGAAGCGCCCCAACGACCTTTCCACGCCGGACCCGCGAGGTCCATCAGTGATTTCGGCAAGTCGGCCTCGGGCAGTTTCGCAGGGTTATAGACAAACACGGTTGAGCGCGCGGCAATCCCGACCCATTTGCCATGTGCCGGACGATAAGCCGCCTCGACTTGCTCCAGCGTCGTCGGGGCAACCGGCGCAAACAGGCCGGCGTTGTCCACCAGCACCATCGCCGGGGAGTTCTCGGTCAGGAACACATCGGCCGGGGACGCGGCGCCTTCCTGCACGATCTGATTGCCCATCTCGGTATCGTCACCATTGCGCACGGTGACCTTGATGCCGGTTTCCTTGGTGAAGCCCTCGACCCAGGCTTTGGTCAGGCTTTCGTGCTGCGCGTTGTAGACCACAATGCCGTCATCCGCTGCAAACACCTGTGTGGCGCCGAGCAGGGCGGTGGCCAGCAAGGCCGCTTTGAGGAAGGAAGGGGTAGAGGTGAACATTCTGTCGGCAGCTCCTGTTCTTTTGGAAGGCATGCACGTCCATTCGCGGATCAATCAATGCGAACCATTTGCATGTTTGAATCGCAGGGAATGTAGAGCTCAAAATGAGAAAAAAACGTCAAAGAAACCGTTAATACATGTCATTTACATTCAGATTAGCAGCACCTCGGCCCCTTGCCCGATGGGTCTGAATCAAACGGTGTGGTCACTGGCTCGATGGGCAGCCTTTCGAAGTTCCGCCGGCCGCCTGATTGATCGCAGCGGCCAGACGCTTGACGTTGTTCTGATGGGCCACCACCAATTCATCAATGCTGGGACCGGAAGGTGACTGCAACGTGCTGCGGCAAGTAATCAGCGTGTTATCACTGTCGCCAAGGCTGCGCAGGCGCCATTTGACATCGATCAGCGCGTATTGCCCTGGAATCGAGTCGAAGCGCTGCACATCCAGGCGCAGTGACATTTTGCGTTGTGAGTGGCTGTTGAGCAGTTGGTCAACCATGGCGCTGCGCAATTCATCCACCAGGCTCGCGGCCCACCATTCGGTTTCGAGTATCGCCAGGCCGCTGTTGCCCTGGCGGATCACGATCTGCGGACGATCGACCTGGGGCGGCACGCTGATGCTTTCAATCTCGATCTCCGAGGTACCGCCTCTGGATTGATTACCCAATTGCGCCGGAATCAGGGTGTGAAACTGAATCGGATCACTGCGGCAAGCGGTGAGCAGTAACAGCGCGGTGACCAAGGTGATCTTCAGCGAAAAAGCCATGGTGTTGCTCCTGTGGTCAGTTGCGCGGTGGCGCCTGCAGATCCATCGGCGCGGCGTTGTTGGGGCGGCCGCGAATCAGCGATTCCGGATGCCGTCCCAGGTAATCCGAGAGCTCACGCAAGGAGCGCGACATGCGTCCGAGTTCGTCCAGGGTCTGGGTCAGCTGTTCGCGCTGCGGTGAGTCTTCGGCGAGCGTCGAACTGGCCGATTGCAGGGTTTTGCTGACGTCGGCCAGGGTGGTTTGCACGCCCGGCAGCGTCTTGGCGTTGAATTGGGCGAGGCCTTTGCGCAGTTCGACGAGGTTACTGTCAAGATTGCCGGCAATTCGCTCGATCGGCAGTTGGTTGATCTTGTTGACCATGCCTTCGAGTTTTTCCTGCAACTGTTCGAGGCTGCCGGGAATGGTCGGAATACTGACCGGACGGGCGCTCGGATCGAACGCGACTTTCTCGGCCTTGGGGTAGAAATCCAGTGAGATGTACAGCTGGCCGGTCAGCAGATTGCCGCTGCGTGCCTGGGCGCGCAGACCGTTCTCGATAAAGGAACCCATCAAGCGCACGGCTGCGGCTTCATCATTGGGATCATGATTGAGCGCCTTGAGCATTTTGGTATGGGCCGAACCCAGGCGCTGCGGGTAGATCACGATGCCAACGTTGACCGGGAAGCTGCGCTTTTTCGCATCGAAATCCAGATTGATCGACACCACTTTGCCGAACTCCACGCCGAGGAACTCCACCGGTGCATCGACTTTGAGGCCCCGCAGGGCCTGGTCGAAACGCAGGCTCAAGTATTGGCCCTTGCCACTGGGCGGGGCGAGGGCGGTTTGCTGGTCGGGGAACAGTTCATAGGCATACTCTTCGGCCGCCGGTTTATCGTTGGGGCTGTACTCCGGCGCGCGGAAGGCGATGCCGCCCACCAGCAGCGATGACAACGACTCGGTCTTCACCGCGAAGCCATTGGCGCCGACGCTGACATCAATACCGCTGGCGTTCCAGAACCGGGTGTTTTCGGTGACATAGGCATCGTTGGGCGCGTGAATGAACAAGTCGATGTTCACACCGTTGCCGTCAGGGTCCAGCGCATAGGCCACCACCTGGCCGACCGGAATTTTTCGGTAATAGACCGGCGAGCCGATGTCCAGCGATCCGAGGTCCTGGGTGTGCAAGGTAAAGCGTTTGCCCGGTTCGCCATAGGTAATCGCTGGCGGGTTTTCCTGGCCTTTGAAGTGTTTCGAGCGGGTGTTGGACTGGCCGATATCCGCGCCGATGTAGTCACCGGAGAACAGGGTATCGATGCCCGACACGCCGCCGGCACCGATACGCGGACGCACCACCCAGAACTGTGAGTCTTCACGGGTGAAGCTTTCCGCCTGTTTGGCCAGTTTGATCGTAGCGTTGACACTCTTCTGGTCGCTGCTCAGTTCCACGTCCGAGACCTGCCCGATCACCACATTGCGGTATTTGACCTCGGTCTTGTTGGCAGTCAGGCCGCTGCCGGTCTTGAACGTGACCGTGATGGTCGGGCCTTCCTGCATCATGCTGTGGACCACCAGGGAAATGCCCACCAGTACTGCGACGATTGGCACGATCCAGACCAGCGAAACGCTGAAACGACGAGTCTTGATTGGGGCCTGGCCAGGGGCTTGCGGCCCGTCAGTGGCTTGCGACTTCATCCATGTCCTCCTCGGTGTGTGAGTTTTTATCCTGCTCGTTATCCCAGATCAGACGCGGGTCGAAACTCATCGCTGACAGCATGGTGAACACCACCACCAGTCCAAAAAACAGAATGCCCGGACGCGGTTCGATATCGGCCAGGGCTTGAAACTTCACCAGTGAGGCCACCAGGGCCACCACGATCACGTCGAGCATGGACCAATAACCGATGAGCTCGACGAAGCGGTATAACGTCGATCGCTCCTTGCGCGCCCATAGGCTGTTGCGATGCACCGTAATCAGCAGCAGCATTAACGCGACGAACTTGACGCCCGGCACCGCGATGCTGGCGATAAAAATGATCAGGGCGATGTCCCAGGCACCGTGCTGCCAGAAATCCAGCACGCCGCCCATGATTGTGCTGTCAGCACCGTTGCCGACCATCTTCGTATTCATCACCGGCAGCAGATTGGCCGGGACGTAAAACACCAATGAGGTCAGCAGGTAGGCCCAGGTGCGGGTCAGCGAGTTGGTTTTGCGCCGATGCAACGGCGCGCCGCAGCGCTCGCATTCGTGCGGTTCACCTGTCATGTCGCAGGCCAGTCCGCAGCTGTGGCACAGGCAGAGGTTGAGTTCGCTGGCGACCGGAGGCGTTGTCATAGAATGTCCCACAGCTCACGGATATCGCGCCCGGCGATGCGGATCATCATCAGGCTGAGCACGGCCAGGGCAAACAGACCGATGCCGGGCAGCACATCCAGCAACCCGGCGAGCTTGATCACCGCGACCATGGCCCCCAGCAGACAGACTTCGAGCATGCTCCAGGGCCGCAGGGTTTCCAGCCAGCGCATGCAGAAGCTGAAACCGGGCGAGCGCCGGGAGGCGAGGGCATAGCTCAGCACCCAGATCAGCAACAACAGCTGAAAAATCGGCGCGATGATCATCGCGATCGCCGCCACCATGGCAATGAAGGTGATCGGCCCCAGGCTCAGGGCCAGCACCGAGTCCCAGAGGGTTGCGCTGTTTTTCAGGCCTTTGAGGCTGATGCTCATGACCGGGTAGAAATTGGCGAAAATCCACAGCATCAACGCCGTCCAGGTCAACGCCAGGCGTTGTTCCACCGTCAGGCCGTTATAGCGCTGGAGCACACCGCCGCAGCGTGTGCACAGGGTTTTTTGATGTTTGGCGAGCGTGACTTTTTCATACACGCAGTCGCAGTGCTCGCAGATGATCAGTTGGTCAGTCGTAGCCATTGGCCGCACTCGCCAGGACGCAGGAAAGTCAGAGCACCTCCTCAATATAGAAGTGCCTTGCGATTGAGCAAATCGAAAGGCCTAAACAACTGATTGACCGCGTTATCGTTTATCGCGAGCAGGCTCACTCCCACAGGGATCGTCGTCGTTCACAAATGCTGTGTCCGCCGAAAATCCCCTGTGGGAGTGAGCCTGCTCGCGATAGCGGCCTGTCAGCCAACCAGTTCGCGCAGGCGATACCAGAACATCCCGAGCGCCAGCAACGGCGAGCGCAGCATCGGCCCGCCGGGAAAAGTCATGTGCGGCACGGCGCTGAACACGTCGAACCCTCGACTGTGCCCGGCATGGATCGCTTCACCCAATAGCTTCGCGCACCAATGCGTGACGTTCAGCCCATGCCCCGAGTAACCCTGGGCATAAAACACATTCGGGTGCTGACTCAAGCGGCCAACTTGCGGGAAGCGATTGGCGGAGATGCCGATCCGGCCGCCCCATTGATAGTCGATGCGCACATCGCGCAATTGCGGGAAGACTTTGAGCATCTGCGGGCGCATGTACGCCGTGATGTCAGCCGGATCGCGCCCGGAATAATGGCAGGCGCCGCCAAACAGCAAGCGCCGGTCCGCCGAGAGCCGGTAGTAATCCAGGCCGACTTTCTGGTCGCACAACGCGAGGTTCTGCGGGATCAACTGCGCGGCAACCTCAGGTGCCAACGGCTCGGTGGCGATGATGTAGCTGCCGGCCGGGAGCACCTTGCCGCTGAGCTTCGGTTCGAGTTCTTCAAGGTGCGCGTTGCAGGCCAGCACCAGACTTCCCGCGCGTACCGTGCCACCGGCACAGCGAACCTGCACCGTGCTGCCATGGATCAACTCCAGAACCGGGCTCTGCTCGAAGATCTGCACCCCAAGGGATTGCGCCAGCCTTGCTTCGCCCAGCACCAGATTGAGCGGATGCAAATGGCCCGAACCCATGTCGACCAGACCACCGGCATAGACGCTTGAGTCCACCACTTGCTCACGGATCTGCTCCGGCCCGACCAGACGGGTTTCGTGGGCGTAACCTGATTCGGCCAGACTGTCGCGCTCCGCCTTGAACGCCGCGAATTGCGCCTTGGTGTTGGCCAGCTCGCAGAACCCCCAGCGCAGGTCGCACTCAATCCCGTGTTCACGGATGCGATTGCCCACCAGTTCCACCGAGTCGATCCCCGCACGCTCCAGATAGCGCACCCCGTCCTCACCGACGTACCGGGTGAAACCGCTGACGTCATGGCCGATGCCGCGGATCAACTGCCCGCCATTGCGCCCGCTGGCGCCCCAGCCAATCCGCCGGCCCTCCAGCACAATCACCGAGAGCCCGCGCTGAGCCAGCTCGATCGCGGTGTTGACCCCGGTAAAACCGCCGCCGATCACGCAGACATCGGCCACAAGGTCCGAGGCCAGCGTGGGGTAGGGCGTCAGGCCTTTGGCCGTGGCCGCGTAGTAGGAATGTGCGTGTTCGTTATTCATTTGTTGGACTTCACTTTGCTCCAGGAACGGGTCATCAGTCGCATGATCGCCTGGGGCGGGGTGGTCGAAATGTAGAGTTTGTCGAGGACTGCCTGAGGTGGGTAAACCTCAGGGTTGTTCACCAGCTCCGCGTCCATGTACTCCTTGGCGGCGGGGTTCGGGTTGGCATAGCCGACCGAGGCGCTGACCTTGGCAATCACTTGCGGGTCCAGAAGGTAGTTGATGAAGGCATGGGCTTCTTTCGGGTTGCTGGCATCGGCAGGAATCGCCAACAGGTCAAACCACAAGTTACTGCCTTCCTTCGGAATGGCGTAGGCGATGTTCACGCCGTTCTTGGCTTCCTTGGCCCGGTTGGCGGCCTGGAACACGTCACCGGAATAGCCGAAGGCCACGCAGATGTCGCCGTTGGCCAGGTCCGACACGTATTTGGAGGAGTGGAAATAGGTGATGTAAGGCCGGATGCTCAACAGTTTGGCTTCGGCTTTTTTGAAGTCTTCAGGGTTCTCGCTGCGCGGGTCCATGCCCATGTAATTGAGAATCGCCGGGAACACTTCATCGGCCGAGTCCATCATCGACACGCCGCACTGGCTGAGTTTCTTGATGTTTTCCGGTTCGAACAGCACTTCCCAGGAATCGATGCGGTCGATGCCGAGCACTTGCTTGACCTTGTCGACGTTGTAGCCGATGCCGTTGGTGCCCCACAGGTACGGCACGGAATGCTCGTTACCCGGATCGTTTTTCTCCAGCAGCGCCAACAATTTCGGGTCGAGGTTCTTGAAGTTGGGCAACTGCGCACGGTCCAGCTTGAGGAACGCGCCGGCCTTCACCTGACGGGCGAGGAAGTGGTTGGACGGCACGACCACGTCATACCCGGTACGCCCGGCGAGCAACTTGCCCTCCAGGGTTTCGTTGGAATCGAAGACGTCGTAGATCACCTTGATCCCGGATTTGGCCTGGAAGTCGGCGAGGGTGGTTTCGCCGATGTAATCGGTCCAGTTGTAGACGCTGACGGTGGGTTGAGCCTGGGCAACGGCACTGAACAGCACGGCAAGCGCGGCCGGCACCATGGATTTCAATAGACGCATTCGACACCTCTTTAGTTATTAGACTGTGTAGGAGCGAGGCTTGCCCGCGAAGGCGGCCTGACTGTCAACGACGATGTTGAACGGACCGGCCTCTTCGCGGGCAAGCCTCGCTCCTACAGGGGGGCGCGTGATCTCGCGTGGTTTTCAGACGCTAAGCATCAAGAACTCACGCTCCCAGGAACTGATCACTCGCTTGAAATTCTCGTGTTCGGCACGCTTGACTGCCACGTAACCGCGCACGAATTTGTCGCCCAGATACCGTCCGATGGTTTCGCTCTCTTCCATCTGCGTCAGCGCATCCTCGATGGTGATCGGCAGGCGCAGGTTGCGGCGCTCGTAGGCTCGACCTTGCACCGCCGCACTCGGTTCGACGCGTTCAACCATGCCCAGATAACCGCACAACAAACTGGCCGCGATCGCCAGGTACGGGTTGGCGTCAGCCCCCGGCAAGCGGTTCTCCACGCGCATCGAATCTGGCGTCGAGGTCGGCACTCGCAGGCCGACGGTGCGGTTTTCTTCGCCCCATTCAACGTTGACCGGGGCCGAGGTGTCCGGCAGGAAGCGGCGGAACGAGTTGACGTTGGGCGCGAACATCGGCAGCACTTTGGGGATGTACTTTTGCAGACCGCCGATGTGGTGCAGGAAAAGCTCGCTCATCGTGCCGTCGGCATTGGCGAAGATCGGCTGACCCGTGGCAATGTCGACTACGCTCTGGTGGATGTGCATGGCGCTGCCGGGCTCGTCGCCAATCGGCTTGGCCATGAACGTCGCCGCGACGTTGTGCTTGAGCGCCGCCTCACGCATGGTGCGTTTGAACACAGTGATCTGGTCGGCCAGGTCCAGCGCATCGCCATGACGGAAGTTGATTTCCATCTGCGCCGGGCCGTCTTCGTGGATCAGTGTGTCGAGGTCCAGGCCTTGCAGTTCGCACCAGTCGTAGACGTCTTCGAACAGCGGATCGAATTCGTTCGCGGCGTCGATGGAAAACGACTGACGACCGCTTTCCGCACGGCCCGAACGGCCCAGCGGCGCCTTGAGCGGCAGGTCCGGGTCTTCACAGCGCTGGGTCAGGTAGAACTCCATTTCCGGCGCGACAATCGGCCGCCAGCCTTTGTCGGTGTACAGCTGCAGCACTTTCTTCAGCACGTTGCGCGGCGACAGTTCGATCGGGTTGCCGAACTTGTCGAAGGTGTCGTGGATCACGATGGCGGTCGGCTCGATGGCCCATGGAATCACATACACCGCGTCGGCGACGGGCTTGCAGACCATGTCGATGTCGGCCGGGTCGAGCAGGTCGTAGTAGATGTCGTCGTCGACAAAGTCCCCGGTTACCGTTTGCAAAAGCACACTTTCCGGCAGGCGCATGCCTCGCTCATGCAGGAACTTGTTGGTGGGTGCGATTTTGCCGCGTGCAATGCCGGTCAAGTCACTGACCACACACTCGACTTCGGTAATCTTGTGATCTTTCAGCCACGTGAGGAGCTGATCGAAAGGGGCATTCATAAAGACCTCGTTATTGGTTTTTTTTAACGCCGGGGAGGACGGTTTCATCCACCGCACACTTCCCCTGAGACGCGTTGACGACTATCTTGGGCGAGCCTTGCGGTTCCATCTATCCACTTTCAGCAGCACCAAAACGCACCAAACGAGTGCGTAAGGTCATTCATGTCAGCGTCCAGTCCAATTCAGGTCCAAGCGTTCAACACCGACGATGTCGCTGCGCAAATCCGCGCCACGCCGGGTTGGGTTCAGCATTACCAGCAAATGTCGCCGGGGCATTTCGCCGGGCGTGTGCGCTACCTGGACCTGCAAGGCGTGGAGATTTACGAAGAGCAGATGAACACCCGGGTCGAACAGAATTTCAGCGCGCCCGAGGGTTCGCTGGCGTTCTGTTTCGATCGCAGCGACAACGCGCTGTATGTGTTGAATGGCGAAAGCCGCAACATCTGGATCACCCCGGAGAACTACCAGGAAGTCGCCGTGGTGTTTGGTCCGGAGTTCGTGCAGCGTCACGGTTTGAATGTTGCGCGGCTGGAAGGCTTGTTCATGTCGCCGCTGAACTCGGGGCAGAACGCCTTGTTCAGCCGCTGGTTGAGCGGCACCTTGACCCGCCTCGCCGAAACGCTCGACCCGCCGAGCAAAGAAGCGCTGACCCAGCAACTGCTCGAAGACTGCCTGTACATCCTCGACAACGCCTGTGTGTGCCTCGATCACGGCGGCCTGCAGCGCCGCACCGAAGAACGCGCAGTGATGAAGCGCATTGGCGAATGGGCCGCCGACTCACCGGAAGAAACCCTCAACCTGCTGGAGCTCTCCCAGGTGGCCGGGGTTTCCCTGCGGCAGTTGCAGCACGCGTTCAAGGCCTTCACCGGGATGACGCCCACCCATTGGCTGCGCCTGCGCCGCCTCAACAGCGCCCACCGCGAATTGCTTGCGCGAACACCGAATGACACCACCGTTGCCGAAGTGGCGATGAATTGGTCGTTCTGGCATCTGGGGCGGTTTTCCAGCAGTTACCGGGCGCTGTTCAAGGAACTGCCGAGTGAAACGCTCAAGCGCATTCGCCCGAGCAGGACCTGATTCGCAAGTTCAGCCTCGCCGAGAGGGCGCAGTGACTGGCTGAACGACCGGTTTTTTGTTCAAACCGTCGATGCAGGTTTCGCCAGTTCAATCCCGGCCGCACCCAATCGCTTGAGAATTTCAAACAACAAATCGCTTTTAGTCGTGCCGACGATTCTCGGGCTGCTGACGTAGCCCGTGACCGTCAGCGTGATGCCTTCGGGGGTCAGTTTGCTGAACCGGACGAAGGTAGCCGGTTTGTCGAGGATGGTTTCGTTCTCGCGGTACGTGTCGTACAGCAGGTTTTGAACTTGCTCCGGATCGATGTCCAGCGGGAACATCAGCTCCAGTGTCGCCACCCCTTGTGCGCTGCCGCCGAGGGTGACGTTGCGCAGGTTCTGCGAGATCAGTTGTGAGTTGGGCACGATGACGATCGAGCGGTCACTGAGTTGTATTTCGGTGGCCCTGACGTTGATGCGGCGGATGTCGCCTTCGACGCCACTGATGCTGATCAGGTCGCCGACCTTGACCGGGCGCTCGGTCAGCAGAATCAGCCCGGAGACGAAGTTCTTGACGATTTCCTGCAAGCCGAAGCCGATCCCCACCGACAGGGCGCTGACAATCCACGCCAGGTTGGTCCACTCGATGCCCAGGGATGACAAGGTCAGCAGTATCACCAGGGCGTAACCGATATTGGAGAACAGTGTGCTGAGCGAGGCACACATGCCGGGGTCCATGTCGGTCTTGGGCAGGAACTCGTTATCCAGCCATCGGCGCAGTGCGCGAATCAGGTAGATGCCGATGAACAGGGCCAGTAGCGCATTCAGCAAATGGCCCGGGATGATATTGAGTTTGCGCAGGCCATCGCCGCCGAGGATGGCGAACGTCTGGGTAAACAGTTGTCCCAGCGTCGTGCCGACGCCACCGACAAACAGTGAAATGACCGCCAGCAGCATTAAACCGGCGCGACCGACACCGGACAGAATGATCGACGCTTGCTCAAGGCGTACATCGCCGATTCCGAGCAATTGTTTGAGCGCCTTGCCGCTTGGACTCTTGGGTGAAAACAGGTACTCACAGCTGTCTCTGAACAATTGCGTCAGCAAGTAGAAGCCCGACAGGATGATAAAACCCCAGACCAGTTGGTACGTGATGAACCGTGCCAGGGAGATGTAGCCGATCAGCAGCGCAATCAGCGATACCACCGTCGCAAAACCGGCCAACGAATAAATCAGGCCGGCAAGGGTGGTACTCGATTCGGGCGCTTCCCCGGTAGCCGCAACGGCTCTGCGGACTCTGCTGGCTCGCCGGAACAACGTGCCGATAATCAGCGTGACCACCAGCGCGATCAAACCGCGGCCAAACAGAATGGCCGGCGGGCTCATGCCGGTGACGTTGGTGATTTGTGCCAGGCTGACCAGAATCAGCAGTGTGACGGCCAGTATCCTGGGGAAGGGCTGGATTGCCAGTGCCACGGGATCGGAGATGGCCGGCAGCCGCCAGGAAGGATGTCGGGTCGACAGCAGCGCCCGGCTCAGACCGGTAATCAGGATGCACACATAGATGATTTTTTCGAATTCATCGGCAAAGTTCTGAATCAAAGGCGACAACGGCAATTGCCGGGTGAGCGCATAAAACAGCAGTTGCATCGCAAAAGCCGTGGTCAGCAGCGTGGCCACGACAGAGGCCAGTGCGAGCGAGCTTCGACGCAAACGTCCCTCCGGCATTCGATGAATACACACCCAGGTCAGCCCGCGCTCCGCGATTCTTCGGCCCCAGGACCAAACACCCAGGGCCAGCACGATCAATGCGATGGTGAACAGGCGTTCGCCGGGTTGCCAGGCGGCCTTGATTGCGCTGGAAGCCTGCTGGATGAATTCGCTCAGCCGCTGGCGGTCCTCCTTCAGCGGACTGAACAATGGCGCCCAGAACCCCGGCCCCAGGATACTGCCGCTGCGCAGCGTGACTTCGCTTTCCAGCAGGTTGCGGCGAATACCGGCGATTTGAATAAGGAGACCGGCAGCATTGTTTCTGAGTGCTGTCAGGGTTTTGAGGCTGGAATCGACTTTGGTCTTTTGCTCGGAGAGATAGGCTCTTTGCGTCGCGATATCCGATTTCTCTGACTCTACATCGTCGAGTGATACCGGGCCCAACACATCAAGTTGGGCTTGCAGTTGCTTCTGTTCGGGCAGCAGGGATGACTGCAGGCTATCCACGTCGTTGATAAACGACTGAACAGCATCTTGCAGGCCGACCATCTGGGTGAGGTTATTGGCCAGCGAAATCTGTTGCTTGATTCGGTCAAGGCGGATTTGCAGGTTTTGCAGATCACTCTGAGAAATGACTAACGACGAAGTACCCGATGTAATACCTGCAGCCGGCAGTATGTCGGCGGCCGACAGCGCTCCGTCACTGGTTGCAAGCAGCGTGAGCACGACGAACATCATTGACTTCAATGCATTACGCATGGGGGTGCTCGACTCTGTGGTGGGTCGCTCAACCTATGAGGTTAGGCCATCACGCCAAAACGATCGAAAAGAATCCTGTTCGCCGTCAGGATCAGGCAATACCGTGCAGAGAGTGGGTGCCGCGTGATCTACACTCTTTGTTGCTGAATCAAGCCCGGGATCAGCTACCCGGGGTTAGTGCAGAGTGACGGGCTGCGTTGGAGGTCATTATGAGCAAGGTGTCATCCATCGGCCTGAGCATCGCATTGACGGTTGCGTGCACCCAGGGTTGGGCTGCAACGGTCGTTCCGATGAAAGGGCAGAGTTCGCAACAGACCCAGCTGGACATCAATGAATGCAACAGCATCGCGTCCAGTCAGGCCGCGTCGACCGCACAGCCTGCTTCCGGAGGGCGATTGCGCGGTGCTGCCGCGGGGGCCGCCGCGGGATCGGCCGGGGCAGAAGTGCGCGGGCGTCAGCATGACGAGTTTTATGAGCGCATCGATGACGACACGAAACAGGACTATCGGCAGGACCGCGCGAAAGAGACCGCCGTGGCCGGTGCAGTGGTGGGCGGCTCGCGTCAGCGTCAGGAGCGCCGGGCACAAGAGAAAACCAGTGCTGCAACTACCTCGACGGCGTACACCAGTTGCCTGCAGGGCAAGGGGTATCAGGTTAATCCCTGAGCCTTTCGCGGCCGCTGCTCGAGCAGATAAACCATCAGGCAGGCGTACAACGTGACGGCGAGGAACAAGCCCATGCGCACCGCAAACGCGGTGTACACGTCCTTGCCTGCGATGCTGTCCTGAACCGACTGGCCCAGCAGGATAATCAGCGTGATCAGGGTGTTGAGCCAGAACCCCGGGCTGAACCCGGTCGGGCTCAGCGCGTAGAGCTTGCGCGCCAGCACCAGGCCGAACAGCAGCATCCACAGAAAGAACATCCAAAGGTGCACAAACAGGCTGAGGGCGCTCCAGAACAGGATCGCCAGCAGGCCTGCGAGCAAGGTTGAGCCAACGAGTTCGCGACCGGCTGTGTGGGCGTTGGTCGTGGAGCTTTGTTGGCCCAGGCTGACGGCCTTGAGGATGATCGGCAGGTAACCGGCCGGGTCGATCAAGGCGAGCAGGAACGTCGGTAACACAATCAGGGTTGCACGTAGCGCCACTCGGCTGACCTCTTCGGCGGGCAACGTCGGGGCAGGCGGCGGGGAAGGGGCGTTGGGCGGATCCGGGAATAACCCGTGACTGACCGCCACGACCGCTACGGCGAGCAGCAAGCCCTTGACCAGGGCACCGATGACCATCGCCGCCAGATCGAATTCGGCAACGCCGGCCGAGGAAATCATCGTCAGGCCAATCACCAGAAAGGTCACGATCAGGGCATTTCCACCGCGCAGGCCAAAACGGAAGACCAGGAATAGGCTCAGACCGATCAGCAGCACGCCGCTGACGGGGTAATAACGCAGGATCGGGATCAACAACAGGCCAAGGCCCGTGGTCAACATCGCAGCCAGTGCGAGCACCACGGCTGCCTTGAACGGCAACGGGCGATTGATCGAGGCCAGCAGGATCAGGCACAGCACCGGCGCGAGAAAGGGGATCGGCAACCCGAGGCCGAAGCTGGCGGCAAGGCACAGCGCCGTGCCAGTGGCCAGGCGTAATGCGCGCTGTTCCCGGGGCGTGCGTTTAGTAGGCATAGCTCAGCCAGCTCATGAAACCCACAAACAGCCGACCCAACGGGTTCAGCGGGTTGCCTTGAGTCGGGAAGGCCATGACTTCGGCCTGCCCGCCAGCACGGATGGCGCCGCTGTCACGCAAGGTTTTTCGGGCGTCTTCGGAGAGCTCGATAATCACCGGAAAACGCTGGGCCGGTCGCAGCCAGTCGCGGCTGTTCTGGACACTGGGCAAGGTGCCAGGCGCCGGTGTCTGTCCGACACTGACGCCATAACCGACACTGCGCACGCGTCCGTCGAACACTTCGCCCGGGAATGCATCCAGGACGATCGCCACAGGCGTATCGACTTTCACCAGACCGAGGTTGTTTTCAGTCATGTCCGCGCTGATCCAGACATCGTGGATGGCAATCAGGGTCATGACCGGGCCACCGGCCGCGGCGAACTGCCCGGCGTCGGTGCGCAGGTCGGTGACCAACCCCGCCGAACGGGCGCGAATCTGCGTGTTGGACAGATCCAGCTCGGCTTTCGACAGCGCCGTGGCGGCGCTTCGCAGCAGGGCGTTGTCTTCCTCGCTGCCACCTTCTTGCTCGCGCGCTCGTTGCACTTCGGCGCGGGCGGCCGCGACCTGGCTGACCGCCTGTTCACGATTGGCGCGAGACACTTCGAGCAGACGCACGGAAATGGTTCCGGGGTCTTCGCGGTACAAACCTTCCAAACGTTGATTGTCTTGTTTCGCCTTCAGTTCGTTGGCCTGGGCCGCGCGCAAGTTGGCTTGCGCCGAAGCGATGCCGGCGGTGCTGGCGCCGATCTGCCGACGGGTCGATTCAAGGTCTGCGCGGGCGCGGTCGACGGCGATCTGATACGGCTGCGGGTCCACTTCGAACAGCACGTCGCCCGCCTGGATGTCCTGATTGTTGCGCACGTTGACGCGGATCACCCGGCCGGCGACTTCCGAGGCGACCGGAATGACAAAGGCGCCCACGCGGGCTTGTTGCGTATAGGGCGTGAAACGGTCGGCCGCCAGGTACCACGCCAGGCTCAGGAGGATCAGGAGCAGCACCCATTTGATGCCTTTTTTCGCCGGGTCGGCGGCAGGCTCAGGAGGCTTTGGGGCGGGCGCCTCGGGGACAGGCTGCGCGGTTTCACTCATGGCTGTTTACCTTGTGAGGCAGGGAGGGCGGCGGGCTCGCTCAGCAGGTCGCCCCAGTCGGTGCGTTTTTCCATCTGCTGGCGGGTGGCTTCATCGACTTTGGGCTGGGCGCTGTACCAACCGCCACCGAGGGATTTGTACAGGGCAATCAGGTTGCTCACCGCGTTGCTGCGGGCGACCAGGTAGCTGTCCTGCTGTTCGAGCAGTGCGCGCTGAGCATCGAGCACCCGCTGAAAGTCCGAGTAACCTTCGCGGTACTGCGTGCTGGCCAGCACCAGCGAGCGTTTGGCGGCCACTCCGGCTTCGCTCAGGATGCGTTCGCGCTCCAGCGATTTGATCAAACCAGTGGCGGCATCGTCAGCCTCCCGCGCAGCCTGTCGGACTTTGTCGCGGTACGCCTCGATCAGTTGCTGCAACCGCGCATCCTGGACGCGCACGTTATTGCTGATCTGGCCATGGTCGAACAGGTTCCAGCGCAGGCTGGGGCCGCCGATCAGGTCCAGGCTTCGGGACGTACCGTTTAGCGTGTCGGCCGACCAGACGATGCTGCCAAGCAAGGTCAGCGACGGATAGAAATCACTTTCGGCCACGCCAATCAATGCCGACTGGGCGGCGACATTCAGCTCGGCGGCGCGCACATCGGGCCGACGCAGCAGCAGATTGGCCGGCACATCCTGGAGCACGGCGCGATCGACCAGCGGGATCAAGCCTTCGTTGCTCACGAGCATCGGTAACGCGCCGGGCGGTTGCCCGATCAGCACGGCCAACGCATTACGCGTTCGTTGCAACTGGTCTTCGAGGGAGGGGATGGTGCTCAGGGTGCCGAGGTATTGGGTTTTGGCCTGTTGCAGGTCGAGTTCCGCTTGCTGGCCGCTGTTGAACAGTTTTTCGGTGATCTCGAAATTACGCTTTTGTTGTTTGGCGTTCTCCCGGGCAACGCGTAACCGGGCCTCGGTGGTGCGCAACGAAAAGTAGGTGTCCGCGACCTGGGCGCGCAGCAATACCAGCACGTCTTCATAGTTGGCCTGAGCGGCAAAATAACTGGCGTCGGACGATTCAATGGCCCGGCTGAAACGCCCCCAGAAGTCCAGCTCCCAGCCCATGTCGAACCCAGCGCTGTATTGCCAGAAATGGCTGTCCTGGGGATTGGTGCCACCCGATTGCCGGCGATTGAAGTACAAACTGTCGGCGCTGGCTTGCTGCAGTTGCGGGTACAGAGCGCTTTGCGCAATGCCCAGCTGGGCACGGGCTTCCATCACGCGCAAGCCGGCGATTTTCAGGCTGGAATTATTTGCATCCGACTCGGCGATCAGCTGATTCAGTAGCGGATCGTTGAAGACCTGCCACCACTGGCGGATATCCGGATTCGGTCCGCGTTGACTGGCGTGTTCAAGGGCTGCGGTATTCCAGTGTTCGACCCACGTTTCGCCCGGCGGCTGGAAGTCCGGCCCCAGCCGCACGCAGCCACTCAGGCCAAGTGCGCCGAGCAGGAGGAGGTGGCCTGGCAGTCTTTGCAAGGAACGGCCTCGAGGCATCGCGTATCGTCCAACCAGAGAAGGTCACTGGAGCATAGCCGTCCAAATGAGCAACCGGCTGTTAAGCTTCTCAGGCAACCTCAAACCTTCTGCGATCATTGATAGGCAGGACACTCATGAGTCTTTTTGTGCTGGGGGGGGAATTTCTGGGAGAAGGCGCGGACGTTGTTTATCCGCTCTGCCAAGGTGGTCAATCCCGAGGCGGTGTAAGGCGTGCCTGCTAGCGCGAAATGATCCCGTGATCGATCGCGTACTTGACCAGGGCTGCGGGTTTGTCGATGTTCAGTTTGCGGCGGATGCTCAAACGATGGGTTTCCACAGTGCGCACGCTGATGTCGAGCTCGCGGGCCATTTCCTTGTTGTTCAATCCTTGCGCCATTTTGTACAACACTTGGCTTTCGCGAGGGGTCAGCTCATTGTCGGTGCTTTTGTCGGCTATCAGCCGCTGGGCGATTTCGGCGCTGTAGAACGTGCCGCCACTGACGATGGCTTCGATGGCCGCAATGATTTCCCGCGACGGTGAGTTCTTCAACACATAGCCGCTGGCGCCGGCGCGAACGGATTCACTCACGTATTCATAATTGTCGTACATGCTCAGCATCAGCACCTTGAGCGACGGATACTGGCTGCGCAGCACGCGGGTCAGCTCAAGCCCGTTCATGTCGCGCAGGCTGATGTCGACCAGCAACAAGTCTGGCTGGCAGCGCCCGACCATCTCGATGGCCTGCGCGCCACTTTCGGCTTCGCCCACCACTTCCAGGGGCGCCATGACCGCGAGCAGCGCTTTGATCCCGTCGCGGACCAGGGAGTGATCGTCGACCAAGGCGACGCGGATCGGATAGGGCAGGTTCATCGCAGATATTCACTCTTGTTGTAAGGGGGTGGGTCAGCGTTTCGCACCGGGCATTTTCATCGGCAGCAGCACGTCCAGCTCACTTCTTCCAGGCATCGATATCAGGTCGAACCGCCCGCCAAAATGTTCGACACGCTCACGGATATTACGCAGGCCGATGCCCGCGTGGCGACGTTCGACCTGGGCGACATTAAAACCGACACCGTCGTCGACCACCGTCAACCGCACGGATTCCTGTGACCCATGCAGGGTAATCGAAACGTTTTTAGCCTGTGCGTGGCGTTCGATGTTGGTCAGGCCTTCCTGCACAATCCGGAACAGCGAAACCGCCGCGCCGTCGACCAGGTCACAGTCAAATTCATTATCGTCGTAAGTCACGGTGAGACCGCTGCGCTGCTCGAATTCGGCGGCGAGCTGCCCGATCGCCGCCGGCAGGCCCAGCGTGTCGAGCAATGACGAGCGCAGATCGTGAGAGAGGCTGCGAACCTCGCCAATCGCGTCGCCAAGGCGCTCCGTGGCATCTTTCAGCGTATTCAAACCCTTGTCATTGGCCTGGCCATTCTCCAGCAGCAGGCTGGCCAGTTCGAACTGGAATTTTATGGAGACGAGCACCTGGCTGATGCCGTCGTGCAGCTCTCGGGAAACCCGTGAGCGCTCTTCCTCCTGGAGGCTGACGATCCGCTGGGTCAGACGCTGGAGCTTTTTGTCCGCCAGGCGATGCTCGCTGACGTTGAGCGTCATGCCGCTGGCGAAGACAAACAGCACGGCCACGAGGGCCACCGCGGCAATCGCCAGCATGGTTTTGCGGATGCCGTGGGCCACTTCGTCACGCGCCTGCTGGGTGGCGCGCTCAACGTCTTCAAGGTAGATGCCGGTACCGAGCATCCAGCCCCAACGGTCCAGCATCACTACATACGCGAGTTTGTCGGTGACCTGGCCGGAAGATGGTTTGTTCCAGGCGTAGCGCTGAAAACCTTCGCCGGATTGCGCACTTTTGAGCAGTGCCTGAATCACCGGCAAACCTTGGGGATCTTTCATGTCCCACAGGTATTTGCCCACCAGTTCCGACTGGCGCGCGTGCATCAGGCTGCGACCCTCACGGTCGTAGACGAAGAAGTAGCCGTTGATGCCAAAGCTGAGCTTGCGCAGTTCTTCCAGCACCTGTTGCTGGGCGTGCTCGTCACCGTGGCCGTCGTCGTAGAGCGGCGCGATCAGGCTCTGGGCCATTTCCACGTAGTTTTTAAGCTCGGCGCGTTTGCTCGCCAGAATGCTGTCTTCAATCAGCTGCGCCTGTTGATCGCCGAGTTGGCGATTGAGGGAAATCACCAGCGCGCAGATCACCGCGATCGCCAACACCAGCGGCAGAATCCCGAGCGCGACGATTTTGTGTTTGAGCTGCATCTTGGCTCCTGACCGGACCGAGGGAAGGCGATGGCCCGGCATCATATGCCAAAGATACGCGCGTCCAGTAGCGGTGCTGGACGGAATGACCTGCGGCGGGGATGTCTGTCAGGTGAAATGCAAAACCCTTGTAGGAGCGAGCCTGCTCGCGACAGCGGTAGGTCAGAGGACATTGATGGCGAATGTCAGTCCACTATCGCAAGCAGGCTCGCTCCTACAGAGGAATCAGCGCATCTACGTAGAACTACGTAGACGCCATGTACGTAGTAACGCGGATTTATTTGTGGACGGCATGCGGGGATATTGGGCCAGCTCCGCACCGCGGACACAATTATAAAAAATTACCGCCGCAGTCCACTGGCTGTCGGCAGGAGACACGCTATGCCCCGTATGGCTAAACACCTCGCCTGGTTTGCCGTGGCTGTTCTGGGAGCGTTTGCGCTAAGTGTCGTGGCCTTGCGCCGCGGCGAAGCGATCAACGCCCTGTGGATCGTAGTCGCAGCAGTCGCTATCTACCTCGTTGCCTACCGCTACTACAGCCTGTTCATCGCCACCAAGGTGATGCAACTCGACCCCAATCGTGCCACGCCCGCCGTCATCAACAATGATGGCCTGGACTACGTGCCGACCAACAAACACGTACTTTTTGGTCACCACTTCGCGGCCATCGCCGGTGCAGGTCCGCTGGTCGGTCCCGTTTTGGCGGCGCAGATGGGCTATCTGCCCGGTACGCTTTGGCTGATTGCCGGCGTGGTGCTGGCCGGTGCGGTTCAGGACTTCATGGTCCTGTTCATGTCCACCCGCCGCAACGGCCGTTCCCTGGGCGATATGGTCCGCGAAGAAATGGGCCGCATCCCCGGGACCATTGCGCTGTTCGGCTGCTTCCTGATCATGATCATCATCCTTGCGGTGCTGGCATTGATCGTCGTGAAAGCCTTGGCCGAGAGCCCGTGGGGAATTTTCACGGTGATGGCGACCATCCCGATCGCGATGTTCATGGGCATCTACATGCGCTACATCCGCCCGGGTCGCATTGGTGAAATCTCCATCATTGGTGTGCTGTTGCTGCTCGGTTCGATCTGGCTCGGTGGGCAGATTGCTGCTGATCCGGTCTGGGCCAAAGCGTTTACGTTTACTGGCATTCAGATCACCTGGATGTTGATCGGCTACGGTTTTGTCGCCGCGGTATTGCCGGTGTGGCTGATTCTGGCCCCGCGTGATTACCTGTCGACTTTCCTGAAGATCGGCACCATCGTGGCCTTGGCGATCGGCATTCTGATCACCATGCCCGACCTGAAAATGCCGGCACTGACCCAGTTCATCGACGGCACTGGCCCGGTGTGGAAAGGCGGGTTGTTCCCGTTCCTGTTCATCACTATCGCCTGCGGCGCGGTCTCGGGTTTCCATGCACTGATTGCCTCCGGCACCACGCCGAAACTGTTGGCCAGCGAAGGTCATGCCCGTTACATCGGTTACGGCGGCATGCTGATGGAATCCTTTGTCGCCATCATGGCGATGGTCGCGGCTTCGGTGATCGAACCGGGCGTGTACTTCGCCATGAACAGCCCGGCGGCGCTGGTTGGCTCTGATGCTGTGTCGGTTGCTCAGACCGTCAGCAGCTGGGGTTTTGCAATTACTCCGGAAGCGCTGCAAGCGGTGGCCAAGGACATCGGTGAAACCACGATCCTGGCCCGTGCCGGCGGTGCGCCGACTCTGGCGGTCGGTATCGCGCAGATCCTGCATCACGTTCTGCCAGGTGAAAACACCATGGCGTTCTGGTACCACTTCGCGATCCTGTTTGAAGCGTTGTTCATCCTGACAGCCGTCGATGCGGGCACCCGTGCCGGGCGTTTCATGTTGCAGGATTTGCTCGGTTCGTTCGTACCGTCGCTGAAGCGCACTGAATCCTGGACCGCCAACCTGATCGCGACCGCTGGTTGCGTGGCAATGTGGGGTTATCTGCTGTACCAAGGCGTGATCGACCCTCTGGGCGGCATCAACACCTTGTGGCCGCTGTTTGGTATCTCCAACCAGATGCTGGCCGGTATCGCGCTGATGTTGGCGACCGTTGTGCTGATCAAAATGAAACGTCAGCGTTACGTCTGGGTGACCATGTTGCCAGCCGTGTGGCTGCTGATCTGCACCACCACCGCAGGCTTCATCAAGCTGTTCGATGCCAACCCGGCGATCGGTTTCCTGGCCCTGGCCAAGAAGTACAGCGATGCGCTGGCCAACGGCCAGATCCTCGCCCCGGCGAAGAGCATCGACCAGATGCACCACGTGATCTACAACGCCTACACCAACGCAACGCTGACCGCGCTGTTCCTGCTGGTGGTCTTCAGCATCCTGTTCTTTGCGCTCAAGGTCGGCATTGCGGCCTGGGGCTCCAAGGAGCGTACGGATAAAGAAGCCCCATACCAGGCGCTGCCGCAAGCGTGAGGGAGGAGGGCGCCAAATGTTCAATGACCTGAGTCGCCTCGGTAAATACCTCGGTCAGGCCGCGCGCTTGATGGTGGGCATGCCGGACTACGACACCTACGTCGAACACATGCAGGGCAAACACCCGGACAAGCCGGTGATGAGCTACGAAGTGTTCTTCCGGGAACGCCAGGAAGCGCGTTACGGGAGCAAGGCCGGGCCTAAATGTTGTTGAGGTAACTGGCGGCTTGATGCAATCCCCGTGGGAGCGGGCTTGTTCGCGAAAGCGGTGTGTCATTCAACACTGATGTTGACTGACACGACCTCTTCGAGAGCAAGCCCGCTCCCACTTTTGTTTTGTGTTGTCTTTTAAATCCTCGACGGCGTCCTCGGCGCCGGTAAATCTTCAACCATGGACTAAACTCAGCGAGCCAATCGACTGCGAGGTGTTGTTCATGGCAAAGGACAAGAAATCCACCAAGAAACGTCATTCCGTCGACATCGCGAAGATGTCCAACAAGGACTACCTGAGTGAACTGCGCCGACTGCATGTCGAAATAGTGAAGTTGCAGGAATGGGTGCGGCATGAGGGCATCAAGATCTGCATTGTCTTCGAGGGCCGCGACGGGGCGGGCAAGGGCGGCACCATCAAGGCGCTGACCGAGCGCGTGAGCCCACGGATCTTTCGCGTTGTGGCGTTACCTGCCCCGACCGATCGCGAAAAAAGCCAGATGTATGTGCAGCGTTATCTGCCACATTTGCCTGCGGCTGGCGAAGTGGTGATCTTTGATCGCAGTTGGTACAACCGTGCGGGCGTCGAGCGCGTGATGGGGTTTTGCACCAAAGAGCAGGCAGTCAGTTTCCTGAGGGCTGTCCCCTTGGTCGAGCGCGCAATCGTCGACTCGGGCATCATGTTGTTCAAGTATTGGCTGGAAGTCAGCCCGCAGGAACAGACCCGACGACTTGAAGCGCGGATTGAGGACGGCCGCAAAATCTGGAAGCTCACCCCAATGGACCTGAAGTCGTACAGCCGCTGGTATGACTACTCGCGTGCACGTGATGACATGTTCAAGGCGACGGATACCGGACATGCTCCCTGGCTGGTAGCCAACTCGAACGACAAACGACGGGCTCGTCTGAACATCATCACCGATTTGCTCAGCCGCATTCCTTATGAAGAGGTGCCGCGCGAGAAAGTGAAGTTGCCCAAGCGTCAGCGGCCAGGCGGTTATCACGAACCGGATTACCCACTAAAACGCATTCCCGAAAAGTTCTGAGTGCGTCGTCAAATCTTTCATGGGTACTAAAGCGAATAAAACTATTGATAAAAAGGTACATAAGCTTTAAACGGGAAGAACACTGGCGTATTGCTAGCAACTAAAAAGTGGATATCGCCAGTTTTGGCACAGGGAGCGCTGATGAGTTTTTGTCCATTGTCCGACTCCCCGCAGCAATCCGTTGTCGCCACGCTACCGAAGAGTCGGCCAGGTGCTGTCGGCACAGCCTGCAAGGGCCATGAAGAAACGGTTGAACAATTGCTGACCTCGGCTCGCCACTGGTCTCACACCACCGCATGGGGGGTGTACCGTGCCGGCGAACACATGCATCTGGTCGGGCAGGGCGACCCGCAGGCGAAGTGGCCGTCCAGTGTGGCGAGTGAAGAATTTGAGGCCTTTTGCCAGGCCCGACACTTGCACCGATGGCCCACCGGTCGAGGCGAAAGTGTATTGGGATGGCTGCTCGCGCCCATCAAGGATGCTGCGGAACCGGCGCTCGCCGAATTTGCCCAGCGCCTGGGCATGCAGGTACAGACCGATACCCTTGCCCGAGCGCAAATTACTCAACGGGTGCTGTATGAAATTACCTACCTCGCGAGTTCGACCCGCGACCGGTTTGTATTTCTGGTGGGGGTTCACCGGCTACTCGCCAGCCTGATCGACGCCGAGAACTTCTATCTCGCACTCTATGACCCGCACACCGGCAAGATTGACTATCCGTATTACGTCGACATCATCGACGTTGATGCCGTGGAGGCCGAACACTACGAGTACCTTGATGTTTCACACCTGTCGTTGACCGGCCAGGTGTTGACCACCGGCCAGCCGTTGCTGATCGACGCCGCCGGCATTCGCGCAGCTCAGGCCGAGGGCCGCTTCTACTGCGTGGGGGATCGTCCCGAGTTCTGGATGGGCGCGCCGTTGAAAAATGCCTCGGATGACGTGTTTGGCATGCTGGCCATGCAGGTCTACGACGTTTCCCGTACCTACAGCGCCGAAGACCGCGCATTGTTTCTGGTGGTGGTCCGCCACGTGGCCATGGCGCTGGACCGGATCCTGCACCGCGAGAATCTCGAAGGGATCGTCATGCGTCGCACCCTGGAGCTTTCGGCACTCAACGACGCCTTGAGGCAGGAAGTGGCAGAACGTGAGCGCGCCGAACATTTGCAGAGCGCGCTGTTCCAGATTGCTGAACTGTCAAGCCAGCCTGGCGATATGGCTGAACTGTTTCAAACATTGCATGGCATCGTCGGTGATCTGCTGTTCGCGCAGAACTTCTACATCGCACTGTTCGACGACACGACCACTGAAGTGACTTTTCCGTATTACGTTGATGATCGGCAGACAACTTGTCCGTCGGCACGGCGTGGACGCCGGGGCCTGACTGAGTACGTTATTCGTCAGCGTCGTCCTTGCTTGATTGACGCCGACGAGGCTGAACGATTGCATGTGCACGGTGAAATCGAAATTGCCGAAGAGTGTTACCGGTCCTACTCCTGGCTGGGCATTCCCTTGTTCGATGGCGATGTGGTGCGTGGTGTACTGGCGGTACAAAGCTATACCTCGCAAGTGCGGTATACCCTGCGTGATCAGGAACTGCTGACGTTTGTGTCGCGGCACATCGACACCGCGTTGTCGCGACGCACGGCCGCCGAAGCCATCCATTCCGCCAACCTCAAGCTCGAAGCCCGGGTGCAGAGCCGCACCCGAGAACTCGATCACGCCAATGCCAAGCTGCAACACGAAAACTCCCACGATGCGCTGACCGGGCTGCCGAACCGAACCTACCTGCAACAGCACCTCAATCAGGCCTGGTTGCGATTCGGCAGCGAAGGCGGGCACCTGGCGGTGATGTTCATCGACCTTGATCGTTTCAAAATGGTCAACGACAGCCTCGGCCACCATTTTGGCGATCTGCTGTTGAGGCAAGCCGCCCACCGTTTGCGCAGTTGCCTGCGTGACACCGACATGCTCGCACGACTGGGGGGCGATGAATTTTCGGTGCTCGCTCCCGACGCGCCGATGGACGTGGTGATCGAAATCGCCGAACGGATCCTGGTGGCGTTTGACCTGCCATTTTTTATCAATGGCCATGAGGTTTTTTCATCCTGCAGTATCGGTATTGTCAGCGCCGACAATCAGTTCCATCACGAACCGGCCGACTTGCTGCGCGATGCCGATGCGGCGATGTACCGGGTCAAGAGTGCCGGTCGCGACAGCTACGCGGTGTTCAATCAGGAAGTGCGCCGAGAAGTCTCGGACCAGATGGAGCGCGAAGGGGCCTTGCGCAATGCGCTGAAACGCACCGACGAACTGCTGCCGTATTTCCAGCCGATTGTCAGCGTTGAAACGGGTGAACTCCTGGCCCTTGAAGCGCTGATCCGCTGGCATCAGCCGGGCGGCCGAGTGATCGCACCAGGGGAGTTTTTGCCGAACGTCGAAGGGTTGCGCCTGATCGGTCGACTGGACCTGTACATGCTCACCAGCGTTGCAGTAATCCTCGCACTCCCTCAACACGCCAATTGGCCGCCGGTGCACGTGAATTGCTCCAGCTACAGCATGACGCGCCCGGACTTTGCCAGTGATGTGCTTGCCCTGTTGGCGCAGCACCGGGTCGCGCCGTCGCGGATCTGCCTGGAATTGACCGAAGGTGCCCTGGTGGCCGAGCCGGCTATTGCCCGGCAGAACATGCAGCAATTGGCCGACAATGGCATGTCGGTGGTGCTCGATGACTTCGGTGCAGGATTTTCATCCCTGAGCTACGTGCATCAATACCGTTTCAGCGGCTTGAAGATCGACAAGTCTTTCATCCTTGAACTGACCACCAGCGCCCGCAGTCGGGCGATCGTGCGGGCAATTGTGCGGATGGCCGAATCGCTGGACCTGAGCGTGGTGGCCGAAGGTGTCGAGGATGAAGCGACGCTGATCTTGCTGCGCGAAATGGGGGCAGGGCAGGCTCAGGGTTACTATTTTGCCAAGCCCATGGGGTTGCAGGCGTTGCTGGATACGTTACTTGTCTCTCGCTAAAACGGGGTGTGTTATTGCGGCAATGCATAGACCTTGAACAGCTTTTTAGCCGTGTCGTCGGCGCCCCCCAGGTATTTGTCGAATGCCTGCTCAATCTCGCCCGAGCGGTACATGTCACTTAGCGCGGTATCGACCAGCAAACGGAAGTCTTCATCGTTTCGATCCACTGCCATTGCAGTCGGTGCGTACTCGAAAATTCGGTCGAGCAAAACCAGATTGCTTGCAGACTTATCCGTGGCGAGAAGATTTTTCAGCACCATGCGTTCGGCGAAGAAGGCATCGGCCTTTCCTTCGGCGACCTGCTTGAGGCCTGCCGCGGTATTTTCGACAGTGACAAGCGTGGCCACGACCCCGAGTAATCGCATCCGCTCACGGATCCATGTCTCGGTGACTCCGCCTGCAATGGCGGCATAGGTCTGGTTGGACAACCCATGGTTGATCGTCGCTCGCCACGTTGGTCCGGTGTTAGCCACCTTGCCAGCAAGCGCATTGAGCAACGGCTGCGGTGCATCCTGACGCACCACTACCGAAAGGCCAGCCGTGTAGACCGGTACTGAGTAGCTCACCCTCTTGCGCCGCTCCAGAGTGGGGGCGGTCGGTGTACAGAGAATGTCGATTTTCCCCGAGCTGACGGCATTTATCTCGTCGGTGGGTGAGACCGACAGGTAGCGTATTTGCAAACCAGGCAGAGCCAATTCGGTCTTGACCTTGTCGGCGATCTTCAGGCACAGATCGATCGCATAACCGCTCGGTATATCGCTTGCCTGGGCGCTAAAAGGGGGGAAGTTCGGCAAGTAGCCGAGGGTGAAGGATTGAGTCGTCCGCACGCGCTCAAGCGTATCGGCACCCGCCAATACCGGCATCAGCGTGAGCAGGCAGACGAGCAGCAGGTTGTTGGCTTTGGACAATTTAACGTTCATATCCTGGTTCCCCGAATTCAGATGGCTGGCAGTCCTGAAGACGACGGTCAAGGGATGTTGGCCTGAGTCTGAGGCGGTGCAGATGGCTCGACAAACCGTTTGGAGAGGAAGCCGTAAAGCAGGTAGCCGAACGCCAGGACAAGGGCGCCGCCGAACACGGCTTCTTTGCCGCAGGCATACAAAGCGTACAAGGAGTAAGCCACGGCAATCAGTAACAGCGCCGTATTGCGGGTGTATACGCCTGCGCTGACTTTGGCTTTGTACATCATGACCAGCAGGCCGGTGGCCGCCGTCACATAGGGGATCAGGTTGGTCACTGCCGCCAGGCTGACGAGTTTTGCAAACTGAGCGCTGGCGTTGGGCGATATGGTCGACAGCGCCATCAAGGTCTGCAACACACCGCAGACAAGCATGCCGACAATGGGCGCGTTCAGCGCACTGACCTTGCTGAACAGTTTGGGAAACATGCCCTGGTCAGCCGTCATCTTGGCCGTTTGCGCCAGGGTGAACTGCCAACCCAGCAGCGAACCGACACAAGCCAATACTGCCAGCGCCATGATGATATTGCCGACTGTCGGGTTGAACATGTGTGCATAGACGAGCGCGAAAGGGGCCGATGAGTTGGCCAGTTCGGCATTGGGTATGATGCCCTGAATAACGGACGTCGACAGCACGTAAACCACTGCTGCACCGAGCGTGCCGAACAGGCAAGCCAGCGGCACCGTGCGCTTGGGATCGTCCACGGCATCGGAAGCCTGAGCCGCCGACTCCATGCCGAGGAAGGCCCACAGCGTCAGGGGGATCGCTTTGCTGATGGCTTCGGAGATGGGCAGTTCGTTGGGGTTCCATGCGGCAGCCAGCACGTCAGGCTTGAACCAGAACCAACCGATGATGCACAAGCCGGCCACCGGGATGATGACACCCCACACGGTGATCGCACCGATCTTGCCGGTGATGCCGGGGCCGCCAAAGTTGGCCACGGTGGTCAACCAGAGCAAGCCGACCGTTCCGATGAACAATGGAATGGCGCCACTTCCCAGCCACGGCAGGAACGATGTCATGTACCCCACCGCGGAGATGGCGACGGCCACGTTGGCGATAGCCAGCGAAAGGAAGTACAGGTACGAGCAGAGGAAAAACCCTGATTTGGCGTGTGCCTCTTCGGTGTAGGCAGACAACCCTCCTGGACGCGGGCAGAAAATACCGCACTGGGAAAAGCAGTAGGCGATGGACATTGAGCCAATGGCCGTGACGATCCATGACAACAATGAAACAGCCCCGAGTTGCGCCATGCTTGTCGGCAACATGATGATGCCTGAGCCCATCATGTTCACCGTGACCAGTGTGGTGAGCCCCATGAGGCTCATTTTCTTGCTTGAGTCGGCCATCGGAAACTCCTGGATCTGCTCGACGCATTGACCCTGTGCCCGACGCTTGGATACTTGTCGTCGGGCAAGGGCTTAACCTTGGTGTTTTTTTGACCCCATCTGCCTAGCGCTAATCAGGGTGGCTTTTCGCTGGCAGTGACAGTCAGCTTGTCCGCTTCGGTAACCCAGCCTCCGCCAGTGGCCTTGTAAACATCGACCATGGCGCTGAACACCGAACCCCGGGTCCGGGTGTAATTCAACTCGGCGTCGAACAAGCTGCGTTCGGCATCCAGTACTTCTATGTAGCTGGTGTACCCGTTGTCGTAGCGCAAGCGCGCAAACCGGGTGTAAGTACGCAACGCCTCGACCTGATTGGCCTGGGACACCATCTGCTCGCGGGATTTGCTCGCCGCCACCAGTGCGTTTTCAACATCCCTGAAAGCCGACTGAATGGTCTTTTGGTAGGCCAGCAAGGTTTGTTGCTGGAACGCCTCGGCTTGCTGGACTTCACCGGCGATGCCACCCGCGGTGAAAATCGGCATGCTCGCGGCGACACCATAGGACCAGGTGGCGGCCGGCCCGGTGAACAAATTCGAGAGTTGATCACTGACTGAGCCCAGTAGCCCGGTCAGGGAGATCGTCGGGAAATACAGCGCCTTGGCGGCACCGATGCGGGCATTGGCGGAAATCAGATCCAGCTCGGCCTGACGCAGATCGGGGCGTCGTTCCAATAAGTCCGAAGGCAAGCCGGCAGGCACCAACGGTAGCGTCAGTTGGGCCAGGTCACGTCCGCGCAGGATTGGGCCCGGGTTGCGTCCCAACAGCACGGCCAGGTTGTTTTCCTGCTGCGCAACCTGGGACTCGAATTGCGATACAGAGGCCTGGGTGCGCTGGAACTCGGAGAGGTTTTGCGCCAGTTCCATTTCGGAAATGGTGCCGGCACCAAAGCGCAGTTTGAAAATCTCGTAGGAGTCGCCGCGGGCCTTGGCAGTGGTGCGGGCGATTTCCAGTTCGCGGTCGAGATCGCGAAGCAGGATGTAGCTGGATGCCACCGACGACACCAGGCTCAGAATGACCGTGCGCCGGCCTTCTTCAGAGGCCAGCAGGTCAGCGCGTGCGGATTCATTGAGGCGCCGCAAACGACCCCAGATATCCAGCTCCCAGCTGACACTGAGGGTGGCCTGGTAGTTGTTGTAAATCGGATCAACGTTGGCATCCAAAGGCACCGGGCCGTTGTCGCGTGGCGCCCTGGACCGACTGCCTTGCGCGCCGGCGCCGATTTGCGGAAACATCTGCGAGCGCACCACTCCGTAACGGCCCTGGAATTCCTCGACCCGGGCGGCGGCAATCTTGATGTCTTTGTTTTCCGCCAGCGCCGTGCGAATCAGGTCATTGAGCGCCGGATCCTTGAACTGTTCCCACCACAGCGTATTGGACAGGTCATGGGCCTCCTGGTCTGCATAACGGTAGGTTGCCGGGGTGTCCGTGGTCGGACGCTGGTAATCCGGGCCGAGCATGCAGCCCGTCAGGCCCAGGCACACCACGAGGGGAAGATGAAAGGTGCGCATCTCAATCCCCCTCATGTCGGTGTTGCGCAGCGCCGCCGGGAATCTCCCCGGTCGACGTAGACGGCGGTGGCTGAGTGGTCTGCCTGACCGTGCCTTTTTTCTCGGTCAACCGTTCGACCAGGTAGTAAAACAGCGGGATAAAGAAGATTGCGATGACCGTCGCCGCCAGCATCCCGCCAATGACCCCGGTGCCGATGGAGTGGCGACTGTTTTCGGATGCACCGACGGCAATGGCCAGCGGGACGCAGCCAAGAATAAACGCCAGGGATGTCATCACAATCGGGCGCAAGCGCTCCTTCGCGGCGGTCATCGCGGCATCGTAGGCAGACATGCCGCTTTCGCGGTTCAGTACCGCAAACTCGAAAATCAGGATGGCGTTCTTGGCGGCCAGGGCCACCAGCATGGTCAAGCCGATCTGGAAATAAACGTCATTGCTCAACCCTCGGATCAGCACAGCCAGCAGCGCACCGAACAATGCAAAGGGCACCGCCAGCAGCACCCCGACAGGCAGTGACCATTTCTCGTATTGAGCCGCCAGGATCAGGAACACCATGATCAGGCCGAAGATGAACACCCGGGACGAGGCACCGCCGCTTTTTTTCTCCTCGAAGGCTTCACCACTCAAGGCCAGGGCGTAGTCGTTGGTCATGATTTCAGCGCTTATTTCTTCCAGCGCCTTGAGTGCCTGGCCGGAGCTGTAACCGGGGGCTGCGTTGGCGGTGAGTTTGACTGCGGGGAAGTTATTGAAACGGGTCAGCAGGTCGGGACCGGTGACGTAGCGGGTGGTCAGCACGGCTTTGAGCGGCACCATCTCCTGGTTTTTGTTGCGCACGTAGATCTGTTGCAGGTCCTCGGCCTTGAGGCGATAGCTTGGTTCTGCCTGCAGGATCACCTGCCACAGCCGGCTGAATTTGTTGAATTGCGACACATAGAGCGAGCCGAACATGGTCTGCATGGTGCTATAGACTTCTTCCACCGGCACACCCAGCGACTCTGCCTTTTCCCGGTCTACGTCGACCAGCAATTGCCGGGAAAACACGTTGAAGGTGGAGGTGATGGCGCCGAGTTCGGGGCGCTGCCTGGCTTTGGCGACAAACGTGCCGACCATTTCTGCCAGTTGATTGACGCCGGCATCCCCCTTGCTCTGAATCCATACCTCCATGCCGCCGGTGGTGCCAAGGCCGGGAATGGACGGCGGATTCACCGGCAGAATGATCCCGCCTTGAACGTTGGCAAAAGCATGGACTGCTTTCTGGATGACGGCGGGGGCGCTTTGTTCCTTGATTGTGTCCGAGTCCTTGTAGCGCTCCTCGAAATCCTTGAACCCGACAAAAAAGGCGCCGGCATTGTTCTTGTTCTGGCCGTCGAGCAGGCTGTAACCATTAACGATGGCAACGCCCTCGACGGCCTCGTCGTTCATGAAGAAGTCACTGGCTACTTTGCCCACCTCGCCGGTGCGATCGAGACTGGCGGCATCGGGCATGATCACGGCCCCCAGCAGATACCCCTGATCTTCCGGCGGCAAAAAGGCGCTGGGAATGCGCTGCGCCATGAGCAGAATCAACGCGATCATGCCGGCGAACAGTAACAACGCCATCACGAAGCGCTTGATCATGAAGGCCACCGAGCGCGAGTAGCCCTCGGTCATGCGTTCGAAGCTGTGCTCGAACCAGCGGAAAAAAGCATTTTTTTCGCCGTGTTGGGGTTTGAGCAGCAGGGCCGCCAAGGCAGGCGAAAGTGTCAATGCCACCAGACCGGATATCACCACAGAGATGGCGATGGTGATCGCGAACTGTTTGTAGAGCTGACCCGTGATCCCGCCCATGAAGGCCACCGGGATGAACACCGCGCACAGCACCAGCACGATGGCCACCACCGGGCCTGCCACTTCATCCATGGCTTTTTTCGCGGCGTCCTTGGGCGTCATCTTATGGACGTGCATGTTGCGTTCGACGTTCTCGATCACCACGATGGCGTCGTCGACCACGATACCGATGGCCAAGACCATCCCGAACAGCGTCAGCATGTTCACTGAAAAGCCCAATGCCGACATCCCGATGAAGGTGCCGACGATCGACACCGGCACCGCAAGCACCGGGATCAGGGTGGCACGCAGGCTCTGCAGAAAGATGAACACCACGATGACCACCAACACCAGCGCTTCGAAAAAGGTGTATATCACCTCGGAAATCGAGGCGCGGGTAAATGCGGTGGTGTCCATTACGATCTTGTATTCGATGCCCTCGGGGAAGGTCGTCTTCATGTCTGCCAGGGTCTTGGTAACCGCAGCAGACACGTCGAGGGCGTTGGCGCCCGGTTGTTGATACACCGCAATCAGCGTTGCCGGACGGCCCTGATAGGTGCTGCGCAGCGAGTAGTCTTTTTGTCCGAGTTCGGCACGGCCGATGTCCTTGAGACGAACGATTGCCGCCCCTTCGTTGCTGGCGCGCAGAATGATGTTCTCGAACTCTACCGGCTCGGTCAGACGTCCCTTGGTGGTCACGGCAAACGACTGCTCTACCGCCTGGCCGGTGGGCGACTGGCCAACGCGACCGACAGCAAATTGCTGGTTCTGATTGGACACGGCTTTTTGCACGTCTGCCGCAGTGATGCCCAACTGGGCCATCCGGTCGGGCTTGAGCCAGATCCGCATGGCGTAGTCGGGTGTGCCGAAAATACTGGCCTGGTTGGCGCCCGGAATACGCTTGATCGCATCCAGAATGTAGAGGTTGGCGTAGTTGGCCACATAGGTGCTGTCAAAACGATCACCTGCGGAGTACACGGCGAGGACCATCATGAAGGCCGAAGATTTCTTCTGCACCTGAATACCCTGGCTCTGAACCGCGGAGGGCAGTTGCGGCAGGGCCAGGTTGACCCGGTTCTGCACGTCTACCTGGGCAAGGGAAGGGTCGGTGCCAATCTCGAAGAACACATTGAGGGTCATGTTGCCGGTCGCTGAGCTCGACGAGTTCATGTAGATCATGTTGTCGGCGCCGTTGACCTGCTGCTCGATTGGCGCTGCCACATTATTGGCCACGACCTGGGCATCCGCGCCCGGGTAGGTGGCTGACACCGTAATCTGCGGCGGTGTGATATCCGGGTACTGGGCGACCGGCAAACTGACCATCGCCACTGCACCGGCCAAGGTGATGATGATCGAGATAACGGAAGCAAAAATGGGACGATCAATGCAATAGTGAGAGATGCTCATGGGCGACGCCCACTGTCTTGCACCGACGCGGTGGCTGTCGGTTTTGCCGTCGTCTCGGTTGCCGGGGGAGGGGGGGCGATGATATTCAGCGGCCCTCCGGGGGTCACTCTGATCGCACCATCGACCACGATGCGTTCACCGGCTTGCAATCCTTGGGTGATAAACCAGTCATTGCCATGCCAGTCACCCACTTCGACCACCCGTTGCTCGGGCTTGCCCTGTGCATTGATCACCCAGACGAAACGGCTTTTGGCTCCCTCCAGAACGGCCTTCTGCGGCACCGTAATGGCGTTCGGCCTGGAAGCCCCGATGGCCCGCACCCGCACGAACTGTCCGGGTCTGAGTAGGCCTGTCGGGTTGGCAACCACCGCCCGGACCAGAAAGGTCCCGGTATCCTGGCTATAAGAAGGCGCTGCAAAATTCAGGCGGCCACGCTCAGGGACAACGGTGCCGTCGGCCAGCACGACCTCTACGACGAACTCACTGCGCAGGGGAAAAATGAGGTGACCGGAAGCAATCTCGTCGCGGAACTTGAGCGTCTCGTTTTCCGAAAGACTGAAGTTGACGTAGATAGGGTCCATCTGTGAAACGGTGGTCAGCAGCCCGGATTCACCCGGCGTGACGTAACTGCCTTCCTGCTTTTTGGCAAAACTTGAAAGGCCGGTGAGGGGCGAGGCTATGGTGGTGTAACTGAGGTTCAACTGTTCGGTTCGAACCGTGCCCTCGGCGGCAAGCACGGCAGCCCGTGTCTGACGCTCATCACCGACAGCATTGTCCAGATCCATCTTGCTGACCGCATTCTGCGCCGCCAAGGGACGGACACGGGCCAGCGTAGCCTTGGCGACTTCCCAGCGTGCCTGTTGTTGAGCCAATTGGCCCTGAGCCGACAGCAATGACGCTTCAAAAGGTTTACGGTCCATCTGGAACAGCGTTTGCCCGGTTTTTACCAAATCGCCTTCGGTGTACAGCCGCTTCTCCAGGAAGCCGGCAACCCGGGCGCGGATCTCAACCTCGCGGGAACTTTGTGTCTGGGCAACGAATTCGAATGTTACCGGGGTGTCGCGGGCGGTGACCGTCATGACCGTCACATCGGGGGCTTGGCGAGCCAGGGTCACGGGCTCTTTGCCGCAACCGACCAGGCTCAAGACCCCGACCATAATGGCAACAGGCAAGCCGACGAGCTGCCTGACAACAATCATGTTTGCGCCCATTCTCACGCTCCCTAAACGCTTAGCCACGCTTTCGTAAAACGCTAACACCCGCAGACCGTGGCATTTCTGACAATAATCAATGAATACGACCGGCCAGCCGCGAGACCCATGGATTGGCGCTCAAGCCGTGCAGCAGCACGCTGAGTAAAACGGTACAGGCAGCGACAGATACCAAGGTGCGACTGGTTTCTAGAGGGTAGTCCAATATCATGACGGCGAAGACGATGCTGGCCAGGCCGCGTGGGCCGAACCAGCCGATGAACAGGCGGGTTTCGAAATCAAAGCCGGTTCCTGTCAGGCTGATCAGCACGGGCACTATGCGAATCACGGTCAGACTAAGCACTGCATACAGGCAGATGTTCAGGGTGAGATTGTTCCAGGCCCAAGGGATCACAATTGCGCCGAATACGACCCACGTGATGACCGACAGCAGACTGGCGAATTCTTCACTGGCTTCGAGCAGATGATGCTTTTGTTCGGTAAACAAAAAGCTGGCGAGCAACCCACCGACGAACGCGCCGATAAAACCGCTACCGCCCAATGTTTGCGCGGTGGCAAAGCACAAAATGGCGAGCCCCGGCAGTGTCAGTTGCGACCACATGGGGGCTTGCCAATGGTGTTTTGCGGCGTAACGCTGCAACAGCCAGGCAATGAGCGTAAGCGCCACACCACTGATTGCACCGATGCCCAGCTCCTCGATAACCAACTCTACCGCGAGTGAAAGCGGCGACTGCGTCTGCTCTTCGACCAGCAGTGCAAGGAACATCAGCAGCACTGGAACACAGATCCCGTCATTCAGCCCGCTTTCTACGTTCAGTCCTTCACGCACGGGGGCGGGCACCTTGGGATTACTCACCACCGCCTTCCCCAGCGCAGCGTCGGTGGGCGCCAGAAGGGTCGCCAGTATGGCCAGTTCCAATGGCGGTATTTGCGGGAACAGCCAGATACCGACCAGCCAGCCACTGAGCATGGTCAGTGGCAGACCTATCATCAATAAACGCAATGGCAACCCTTCGTGCGCCCTTAAAACCTTGAGGTCAGCGTTGGCCGCATCGCTAAAGAGAACAATGGCCAGTGTCAGCTCTGCCAGAATCCTGAGGCCGTCCTTGTCAATCCGGGGTTGCAGAATTCCCAGGAACGCAGGGCCAAGAATCAGGCCGGCAAGCATGAACATGAGTGGACCGTTGAGCAGGCGAGATTCGAAGCGCCCCGCAAATATGCTGTAGGTCAGGAGGAAGGCGGCAAGCAGAGCTAAGTTCTGATACATCGCAGACCTGCTTATCCAGGTTGATGTAAAGGCAATGGTGTCATTGCCAGGACGAGGCGCAGCTGAAATCAAAACATCAGGTTAGTCCACATGCTCGGGTTTGACCGGGTCGCCCGACTTCAAACCCAGCTGCGCCCTGACATCGTCGAGACTGGAGAAGCGATAACGCAGGATGAGTTCGTTCGTTGTCGATTCGTCTGATTTAAATCAAGGCAGGGCCACTCGGTACGTCCATTGAAACAAGTATTGCCTTGCCAACTGACTCAGTGGTGACCCAGGTTTCAGTTTTTTCTCTCGACCAACGATAAGAACGGTCGCTCCTGCACGTTCGATACTGATGGAGTGCGGTGAGTGTGGGTTTTGTGGCTTTCTTGATCGATGTCAACCACATGGAGCGGACGGTTCTGTAGTCTCCAGAGATCGACATACCCGTGCGTAACGGGTTGCCTTGACTCAAGGCGACACCTCCATGATCTATCCGCTGATTCTGACGTTGCATCTGTTTGCCGCCCTGATCTTTATCGGCACGGTGTTCTTCGAAGTGCTGTTCCTTGAAAGCATCCGCAAACAGCTACCCACCAGGGTCATGTTGCTGGTGGAGGAAGGCATCGGCCGGCGAGCGCGCTCGCTGATGCCGTGGGTGCTGCTGGTATTGTTCGGTGCGGGGCTCGGCATGGTCTGGCTACGCTACCTGCCAGTCCTTGCCTCACCATTGGCTTCATCGTTAGGCACATTGCTTGCCTTGAAAGTCGCGGTGGCCGTGAGCGTACTGCTGCACTTCCTGGTGGCCATGTTTTTGTTCAAGCGTGGCCGAATGAGTCCGCGGTACCTTCAGTTCATCCACGGCAGCCTGTTTTGTCACATGATCGTTATCGTGCTGCTGGCCAAGGGAATGTTTTATCTGACCTGGTGATCGGCTTTGACGGGTAGTCTGTTCTTCCAAGACTTTGCTTGTGCTTGATGCAAATCAAGGCGTATTGATCGTTGAACCCCGACACTGATGATCCGCAGCCAGTGTCGGAGACCTTCATGCTCGATTTCTTTTACAACCCCGGCGAGCTGGTCGCCCGGTGCGATCAGGGCGTGCTCGACCCCAACTGTCATGCCGACACGCAAAAATTCCATGAGGGTATCGGATCACTGGATCTGCTTCGCGCGTTGCGCGTCAGCCGCCAGAAGCGACGTCCGCTGTCCCTGAACGTGCAGCTACCCTCCAGCCTCAAGCTTTCCTTTTGTTCCCCTCGTGACAGCGCCGACGAGCACCAGGTTATTGAGCAGTACCTCCAGCATCTGGAGCAGGAGATCGACCTCGTCGGTTGCCACCTGGATGCGCAGCAACGGGTGGAACAGTTTCATCTGGGCGGCGGAACACTCACCACTGCTCACATAGGGCGGCTGATGAGTCACCTGCGTAGCCGTTTCAACTTTCTCTTACATGATTGCGGCGACTACAGCGTCGAGGTGGACCTCTATCAAACCGATTGGGCGACCATGGGTGTGCTGCGCGACCACGGTTTCAACCATGTCAGTATCGGCGTTCCGGATTTCGACAGCGACTGTGAAAGGTCGGTGGCCTGTTACCAGAACCCGGCGCCGATCCAGTCGCTCATGGACGCGGCGCGGACCTTTGGTTTTCGATCCATCAACGTCGATCTGGGTTTTGGTCATGCCTGGCAGACGCCAGACAGTTTTGCGTTGAAGCTGGCGAGCATTATCAAGCTGGAGCCAGACCGGCTGATGGTGTTCGATTATGCCCGGCCACCACGGCGCTATCGTCCTGTGCCCGGTGACAAAGTCAGAGCGCCGTGCAGCCAGGTCGATAAAGGCGCGATGCGCCAAATCTGCTTTGATCAACTGCTTTGCGCGGGTTATCACTACATCGGTATGGGGCAGTTTGTCCGGCCCGATGATGATTTGGCCGTCGCCCAGGAGCGAGGCCGGTTGCGCCGTACCTGTGAGGGTTTCTCCCGTCACGGCTATTGCGATCATGTTGGATTCGGTCTGGGTGCCATTAGCCAGATCGACGATTTGTACACGCAAAACACCGACGAGATTGAACGCTATCAGCAGCAACTGGACATGCGGCAATTGCCGACGTGTCGAGGCTGGCGCTTCGAGGCGGGGGAGCAAATCAGGCAAATGGTCATGGAGCGACTGGCGTGTGATCTGGAATTGGATATACGCGCCATCGAAAGACGTTATGGGCTGGTTTTTTCCAGGTATTTCTCGTCGGTCTGGCCGTTGCTGGAGCAATTGAGTCGTGAGGGGTTGATTGAGTTGTCGGACCGCTTCATCAGCATTCTCCCTGCCGGTCGGCCGGAAGTGGATGCCATCTGCAACCTGTTTGAAAAGGATGTGGGCGGTGCGAGGTGTTAACCCATTTGCGAGTTGATTGATCATGAAGCCTTCCTTTGATTTCAATCGCGCCCTGGTTGAAAAGTATGACCGCCCGGGGCCGCGCTACACTTCTTACCCAACCGCGCCACAGTTCCATCAGGCCTTTGCCGTTGACGACTATCAGCGTGCCGCCCGCGAGAGCAACCAGGCGAGCGCGTCGAAACCGCTGTCGGTGTATATCCACATTCCGTTTTGCAAAAGTCTTTGTTACTACTGCGCCTGCAACAAAATCATTACCCAGAAAACCCATCGCGCCGTCGAGTACCTTCGGTACCTCAAGCTTGAGATTGCGATGCAGGCGGCCTTGTTCGATAGCACCCGTAAACTCACGCAATTGCACCTGGGCGGCGGCACGCCTACTTATTTAACCAGTGAACAGCTCGCGGACCTGATGGATTGCCTGCACCAGGCGTTCAACATGGATGACAGCGATGACCATGAGTTTTCCATCGAAGTCGACCCGCGCACCATCAGCACCGAGCAGATCCAGTCGCTGCGCCAGTTGGGCTTCAATCGCCTGAGCTTCGGTGTTCAGGATTTCGACCCCGACGTGCAGGCCGCGGTCAATCGCCAGCAAAGTGAAGAGCAGATTTATGCGCTGGTTGCTGCGGCACGCGAGGCGCAATTCAAGTCGATCAGCGTCGATCTGATCTATGGCCTGCCGTTGCAAACCGTGCAGAGTTTCGACGTCACCCTCGGCAAGATCATCGCGCTGCGTCCGGACCGGATTGCCGCCTACAGCTACGCGCATCTGCCGGAAATGGTTCGCGCACAACGGTTGATTCGTCCCGCCGACATGCCGCCGCCGGAGCGCAAGCTGGAATTGCTTGAACTGACCATCCGCCGTCTGACCGCGGCCGGTTACGTCTATATCGGCATGGATCATTTCGCCTTGCCGGACGACGAGCTGTCGCTGGCCCGGGCCAATGGCACCCTGCAGCGTAACTTTCAGGGCTACTCCACCCACGCCGACTGCGACTTGATCGGCCTCGGCGTGTCCTCGATCGGCAAGGTCGGCGACAGCTACAGCCAGAGCGTCAAGGAGCTGTCTCAGTACTACGCGCGTCTGGACCAAGGCCTGCTACCGGTGCATCGCGGTTACCGCTTGAGCGCAGACGACTTGCTGCGCCGCGAAGTGATCAGCGACCTGATGTGCCATGGCCGTATTACGTTTAACCGCTATGAAATGCGTCATGACATTCTCTTCACCGAGTACTTTGCCGACGCCTTGGCCCAACTGGAGGAGCATGTTCGCGACGGACTGCTGCAGATCCACTGCGACGAACTGGTGCTGTTACCACAGGGGCACTTGATGATGCGCAGTGCCGCGATGGCGTTTGACGCCTATCTGGGTAGTGAGCAAAAAGGCCTGTTTTCACGCACGGTTTGAGTCATTGGCGCCTGTCCTCAAGGGCTAATTTCTCAAGTTGATTTCAATCAAGGGCAGGGGGCGCAACGCTCCCTAACATGACCGAAAGCCCTTTTGAAATCAGCGAGCCCATGACAATCCATCCGCCTTCGATACACGGCAACCTGCGCGCCTGGGGCGTCGGGCTGGTGGTCATGCTAATGCTGATGCTCGCCACCTTTGAGGCGGTGCAAGCCAAGCAATACGGCGACATCGAGCAGCAGCGCATCGAGAAAACCTTCCCTCAGACCGATTCCGTTTCCGCCCCCGAAGGCCGGTTCAAGGTGCGCACGCTGTCCGCCGCCGGCAAAGTGCTCGGCTATGTGTTCCAGAGTCTGGACGTGGTGGACATTCCTGCCTACTCGGGCAAGCCGATCAATACCCAGGTGATCCTCGACACTGCTGGTGCGATTCAGGATGCCTATGTGCTGGAGCACCATGAGCCCATTCTGCTGATCGGCATTCCTGAGGCAAAACTTCACGGCTTCAGTGCCAGGTACAAGGGCATCAAGGTCAGCCAGCGGGTGGTCGTCGGCCATTCCAGCGACCCGAAGGCCGTCACCGTCGATGCGATTGCCGGGGCTACCGTCACGGCGATGGTGGTCAACGAGGTCATCATGCGCGCCGCCCACGACGTGGCCGTATCGCTCAAGCTGATCGAGGACACGGGCGGTGTGGCGCGCATGCCTGCCACCGTGCGCCAGGACTTTTTCGAACCCGTCACCTGGGAACAACTGACCGGCAACGGCGCCATCCGCCGCTTGAACCTGACCCGTGGCCAGGTCGACGCCGCCTTCAAGGGCACCGACGCCGAAGGCGTGGAAAACGCCGCCGCCGATCAGGTGGATGAGACCTTTATCGAGCTCTACACCGCCGACCTGAATCCGCCGACCATCGGCCGTGCGCTGCTGGGCGACAATCAATATCGCTTACTTATGCAGGACCTCAAGCCCGGCGAGCAGGCCATTGTGGTGCTGGGTCGTGGGCTTTTTTCCTATAAAGGCTCGGGGTATGTGCGCGGCGGGATTTTCGATCGGGTGCAATTGCGCCAGTTCGGCAACGTCATCAGTTTTCGCGACATGGACCACCAGCGGCTCTCCGACGTCTTTGCCAAGGGCATGCCGGAATTCACTGAAATGTCGATTTTCATTGTGCGCGAGCCGGCCCGGTTCGACCCGGGATCGCCCTGGTCCCTGGAGTTGCTGGTGCGTCGTCAAACCGGGCCGCTCAGTGGCACGTTCAGCAGCTTCGAACTGCCTTATCAACTGCCCGAGCCATACCTTGAGCGGCCACTGCCCAGCGCCGAAGAATTGGCCGCCCTCGAGGAAGCCGGTCGGCCGATATGGTTGACCATCTGGTACCAGAAATCCTTTCAGATCACCGTGCTCGGCAGCGCATTACTGCTGCTGATGGCGATCCTGTTCCTGCAGGACTCCTTCACGCGTCGGCCACGTTTTCTGCACTGGCTGCGCCGAGGTTACCTGGTCTTTACCGTGGTGTTTCTCGGCTGGTATGCGCTGGGGCAACTGTCGGTGGTCAATGTGCTGACCTTCGCCCATGCGCTGTTCGATCACTTTCGCTGGGAGCTGTTTCTCACCGACCCGCTGATCTTCATGCTCTGGGTCTTCACCGCTGCGAGCATTCTGCTGTGGGGGCGGGGCGTATTCTGCGGCTGGTTGTGCCCGTTCGGTGCGTTGCAGGAGCTGATCAACGAAGCCGCGCGCAAGCTGAGAATCCCCCAATACGAATTGCCTTTCGCGGTGCATGAACGGCTGTGGGCCATCAAATACATCATTTTGCTGCTGCTGTTCGGCCTCTCCCTTGAGTCGATGTCCACCGCCGAATTGTTCGCCGAGGTGGAACCGTTCAAGACCGCTGTCACCCTCAAGTTCGACCGCCAATGGTGGTTCGTCCTCTACGCGGTAGCACTGCTGGTCATCAACCTCTTCACCCGCAAAGTCTATTGCCGCTACATCTGCCCGTTGGGAGCCGCGCTGGCGATTCCGAGCAAATTTCGCCTGTTCGACTGGCTCAAACGCCGCAAGGACTGTGGCACTCCCTGCCAGCTGTGCGCCAAGGAGTGCGAGATCCAGGCGATTCATCCCGATGGCCGAATCAATGCCAACGAGTGCCACTACTGCCTCGATTGCCAGATGACTTACCAGAACGACAACAAGTGTCCGCCGCTGATCAACAAGCGCAAGAAGCGCGGCAAACCGGCACCCATCGCTGTGCAACTGATACCTGTCGTGGAAGTGAGCGCTCTGGAATGAATCCCGCGAGCGCCTGTGCGCTGCGACCGTTTTTATCCCTTCAAGGAACACACCTGATGAACGACACAGAATCCAAGAAAACCACTGAAGTGCCGGAATCGACCGGCCTCAGTCGTCGCGGTTTCCTGGGCACCAGTGCGGTGACCGGTGCGGTACTGGCCGGTGCCACGGCCATCGGTGGCGCGGTGTTTACCCGTGAGACCTGGGCGGCTGCGGCCAAGGACGCGCAACTCAAAACCCACGTCGGGCCGGGCGAACTGGACCAGTACTACGGTTTCTGGAGTGGCGGTCATCAGGGGGAAGTGCGGATCATGGGCATTCCGTCGATGCGCGAGCTGTTGCGTGTACCGGTGTTCAACGTCGACTCCGCCACTGGCTGGGGCCTGACCAACGAAAGCAAACGGATCATGGGCGACAGCGCGCATTTCCAGAATGGCGACTGCCACCACCCGCATTTGTCCATGACTGACGGCAAGTACGACGGCAAATACCTGTTCATCAATGACAAGGCCAACAGCCGTGTTGCGCGAATCCGTCTGGACATCATGAAGTGCGACAAGATGCTCACCGTGCCCAATGTGCAGGCCGTTCACGGGCTGCGCCTGCAAAAAGTGCCGCACACAAAATACGTGTTCGCCAATGCCGAATTCGTGATTCCACACCCCAATGACGGCAGCACCTTCGACCTGCAGGACAAGAACAGCTACACGATGTTTAACGCCATCGATGCCGAGAAAATGGAGATGGCCTTCCAGGTCATTGTCGATGGCAACCTGGACAACACCGACGCCGACTACACCGGCAAATACGCGGCGTCCACCTGCTACAACTCGGAGAAGGCCTACGACCTGGGCGGCATGATGCGCAACGAGCGCGACTGGGTGGTGGTGTTTAACATCCCGCGCATCGAAGCGGCGATCAAGGCTGGCAAGTTCATCACCCTGGATGGCTCGAAAGTGCCGGTGGTCGACGGTCGTAAAACCGATGGCAAGGACAGCGCATTCACCCGTTACATCCCGACGCCGAAGAACCCCCACGGCCTCAATACCTCGCCTGATGGCAAATACTTCATTGCCAACGGCAAGCTTTCGCCGACCTGCACCATCATTGCCATCGCCAAGCTTGACGATCTGTTCGACGACAAATTCAAGGACCCGCGCGACGTGGTGGTCGGTGAACCCGAGCTCGGTCTGGGCCCGCTGCACACCACTTACGACGGCCGCGGCAATGCCTATACCACGCTGTTTATCGACAGCCAGGTGGTGAAGTGGAACGTGGAGGAGGCCATTCGCGCGTACACCGGCGAGAAGGTCAACTACATCAAGCAGAAACTCGACGTGCAATACCAGCCAGGCCACAACCATGCGTCGCTGACCGAAACCAGTGAGGCCGACGGCCAATGGCTGATGGTGCTCAGCAAGTTTTCCAAGGATCGCTTCCTGCCGACCGGCCCGCTGCACCCGGAAAACGATCAACTGATCGATATCTCCGGCGAGGAAATGAAACTGGTGCATGACGGCCCGGCCTTCGCCGAACCCCACGACTGCGTCATGGCCCGCCGCGACCAGATCAAGACCAAGAAGATCTGGGACCGCAACGACCCGTTTTTTGCCGAGACGGTGGCGATCGCCGCCAAAGACGGGATCAAGCTGGAGACCGACAACAAGGTCATCCGCGACGGCAACAAAGTCCGCGTCTACATGACCTCGATGGCCCCGGCCTACGGTTTGCCGGAGTTCACCGTCAAACAAGGCAACGAGGTCACGGTGACCATCACCAACATCGACCAGATTGAAGACGTGACCCACGGCTTCGTGATGACCAACCATGGCGTGAGCATGGAAATCAGCCCGCAGCAGACCTCGTCGATCACCTTCATCGCCGACAAGGCCGGCCTGCACTGGTACTACTGCAGCTGGTTCTGCCATGCGCTGCACATGGAAATGGTCGGCCGCATGAAGGTCGAGAAGGCCTGACCGTTGCCCATCGACAGGAGCGAAGCAATGACTGATAGCAAGGGAAACCCGGTGACGGTCATTGCATTTGCGCTCCTGCTGATGTCCGGCAGCGCGCTGGCGGTGCAACCCATCACCTCGTTGCCGCTGCGGGTGGACGCCAATCAACGCTGGCACCTGCCGGTGGGGGAATACCGGGGCTCGTTCAGTGTCGATCAACCGATGCAGATTCTCTGCGAGCCCGGCGCGGTATTTCAGGGGGAGGGGCAGGGCAACGGTGTGATCATCAGCGCGCCGGATGTCGCCATCGAAGGCTGCACCTTTCTAAACTGGGGACACGACCTCACCGCCATGAATGCGGCGGTGTTTATCCAGCCCAAGGCCCATGGTGCGGTGATTAAAGGCAATCGCCTGCAGGGTAAGGGCTTCGGTATCTGGGTCGACGGCACTCAGGATGTGAGCCTGATCGACAACCGCATTCAGGGTGATCCGGCGATGCGTTCGCAAGATCGCGGCAACGGCATTCACCTGTATGCCGTGCATGGCGCCAAGGTCATTGGCAACCAGGTGCGCGACACCCGCGATGGCATCTACATCGACACCTCCAACGGCAACCTGCTGCAGGGCAATACCCTTGAAGACCTGCGCTACGGGGTGCATTACATGTTCGCCAACGATAACCAACTGATCGGCAACACCACCCGCCGCACCCGCACCGGCTACGCCTTGATGCAAAGCCGCAAGCTCACGGTGATCGGCAATCGCTCCGAACAGGACCAGAACTACGGGATCCTGATGAACTACATCACCTATTCAACCTTGCGTGACAACTTCGTCACTGACGTGCGCGACGGCTCGACCGGCGACAGCATGATCAGCGGCGCCGAGGGCAAGGCGCTGTTCATCTACAACTCGCTGTTCAACAGCATCGAACACAACCACTTCGAGCACAGCGCCGTGGGCATCCATCTCACCGCCGGCTCGGAAGACAACCGCATCGCCGACAACGCGTTTGTCGGCAACCAGCGGCAGGTCAAGTACGTCGCCACCCGCTTGCAGGAATGGTCGGTGGATGGCCGTGGTAACTACTGGAGCGATTACCTGGGCTGGGACCGCAACAACGACGGCCTCGGCGATATCGCCTACGAACCCAATGACAACGTCGACCGCCTGCTCTGGCTGTACCCGCAGGTACGACTGTTGATGAACAGCCCCGGCATCGAGTTGCTGCGCTGGGTGCAACGGGCCTTTCCTGTGATGAAATCGCCGGGGGTGCTGGACAGCCATCCGCTGATGAAATCATCCACTCAACCCCTGACCCAGGAGCCCAACTCATGAACGTCATCGACATCGAAGGCGTCAGCCAGCGCTATGGGCATGCCACCGTGTTGCATCAGCTCAACCTCAGCCTGGCGGAAGGTGAAGTGCTGGGTTTGTTCGGTCATAACGGCGCGGGCAAGACCACCAGCATGAAACTGGTGCTGGGCCTGCTCCAGCCCAGCGAAGGGCAGGTCCGGGTGTTCGGTCGCTTGCCCTGCGATCCCCACGTACGACGCCTGCTCGGTTATCTGCCGGAGAACGTGACGTTTTACCCGCAGCTGAGCGGTGTTGAAACCTTGCGCCATTTCGCGCGACTCAAAGGCGCCGCGTCCGCCCAAGTGGACGCACTGCTGGAGGAAGTCGGCCTGGCCGGTGCGGCGCATCGGCGGGTCAAGACCTACTCCAAGGGCATGCGTCAACGGTTGGGGCTGGCGCAGGCGCTACTCGGCGAGCCGCGTTTGTTGCTGCTCGACGAACCAACAGTCGGCCTCGACCCCATCGCCACTCAGGACTTGTATCGGTTGCTCGATCGCCTGCGCAGCCAAGGCACCAGCATCATTCTGTGTTCCCACGTCTTGCCCGGTGTCGAGGCGCACATCAACCGCGCCGCGATTCTGACCCAGGGACGTCTGCTGGCACTGGGGAGCCTACGCAGTTTGCGCGAGGAAGCCGGGTTGCCGACGCTGATTCGCGCCAACGGCCTCAAGCACGCCGGGCCCTTGCAGCAACGCTGGAACAACGCCGGGCACCTCACCGAGCGCTGGGGCGTCGAAGGTCTTGAAGTGGCCGCACTCAATGGCAGCAAGCTCGGGCTGTTGCGCCAGCTGCTCAATGAAGACGAGCCGGCCGACGTGGAAATCCATCAACCGTCGCTGGAAGATATTTACCGCTACTACATGAGCCGGGCCGGTGCGGCGCCAATCGGGGAGGCCGTATGAACGCTGTCTGGAACATGGCCCGCAAGGAATTCAGTGACGGTTTGCGCAATCGCTGGTTGTTGGCAATCAGTGTGTTGTTCGCGGTGCTGGCCATCGGCATCGCCTGGCTGGGCGCCGCGGCCTCCGGGCAGTTGGGTTTCACCTCGGTGCCGGCCACCATCGCCAGCCTCGCCAGTCTGGCGACGTTTTTGATGCCGTTGATTGCGTTGCTGTTGGCCTATGACGCCATCGTCGGCGAGGACGAGAGCGGCACGTTGCTGCTGTTGCTGACGTACCCCTTGGGTCGCGGGCAGATTCTGCTCGGCAAGTTTGTCGGCCACGGGTTGATCCTGGCGCTGGCGACGCTGATCGGTTTCGGCTGCGCCATGCTGGCCATCGCGGTGCTGGTGGACAACGTCGAACTGAGCCTGCTGCTCTGGGCCTTCGGTCGGTTCATGGCGTCGTCGACGTTATTGGGCTGGGGGTTTCTGGGGTTGGCCTATGTGCTGAGCAGTGCGTCGGCCGAAAAATCCACGGCGGCCGGGCTGGCACTGGGCGTGTGGTTCTTCTTCGTGCTGGTGTTCGACCTGGCCCTGCTGGCGCTGTTGGTGCTCAGCGAAGGGCAGTTCAACCCGAAAGTGCTGCCCTGGTTGCTGCTGCTCAATCCCGCTGACATCTATCGCCTGATCAACCTTTCCGGTTTTGAACCCGGTGCCGGCAACACGGGAGTGCTGACGCTTGGCAGCGATTTGCCGATGCCGGGCTCGATGCTCTGGCTATGCCTGTCGCTGTGGGTGGCGGTGCCATTGGGTTCGGCCTGGTTGTTGTTTCGTCGCCGGGCGACATGAATTTTCACTTTGATGGTTTTGGAGTAGTTGACGATGAATGCGTTTTATCTGACGACGATGCGCGCGGTGGCGGGCCTGATGATGTGCCTCCTGCTGACGGCCTGTGACAACCCAGTGCAAGCCACTTACAGCGACACCGCCGCGGCCTTTCATCCCAGTGATGAATGCCATGTCTGCGGGATGATTATCGACGGATTCCCCGGGCCCAAGGGCGAAGTGGTCGAGCGAGCGGGGATCAAGAAGTTCTGTTCCACGGCGGAAATGATCGGCTGGTGGTTGCAGCCGGAAAACCATCATAGCGATGCCAAACTGTATGTCCATGACATGGGCCGCAGCCCGTGGAACGCGCCGAATGACGCCCACCTGATCGATGCCAAAGACGCCTTCTACGTGGTCGGTACCCAACTCAAAGGCGCCATGGGCGTGGTGCTGGCGTCGTTCTCAAGTCGCGAGGCCGCTGAAAAGCTTGCCGCTGAACAGGGCGGTCGCTTGCTGCGCTTCAGCGAGATCACTCCGGCGCTGCTGGCACAGCACTAACGTCGTTTTAAAAGCCTGATCGCCGTCAAGTCGTTTTTTCGTCTCCTGCTCAAAGATAGGGCTCGCTACGTCCCCAGTGCTGGCATCCGTGATGCCCAGGAGAAAATGATGAAAACCGAGTTTCAAGATCGTTTGGCGGTGGTCACAGGTGCCAGCTCCGGGATCGGCCTTGCGCTGTGCGCCGCGCTGTTACCGCGCGGGGTTAAGGTGCTGGCGATGTCACGGACCCTCGGTGAATTGCCGGCCTTGCAGCAGATCTACGGCGAGCGGTTGCAGTGGTTTGCCGGGGACGTCACAAGTCAGCAAGACCTGAGCGAACTGGCCGAGCGCGCTGCGGCGATGGGCCCCGTGGACTATTTGGTGCCTAACGCGGGTGTCGCCGAGATGGCCGACAGCCTGGATATGCAGGCCTTCCAGCGTCAGTGGGCGGTCAACGGCGCCGGGGCGTTGAACACCCTGGCGGCGTTACGCGGTGAATTGGCGAGCCCGGCTTCGGTGGTGTTTGTCGGGAGCTTCCTGACCGGCTCGAGCTTTCCCGGGTTGGCCGCTTGCATTGCCAGCAAGGCGGCGCTCGCGGCTCAGGCGCGGACGTTGGCGGTGGAGTTTGCGAGCTTTGATGTGCGCATTAATCTGGTCTCGCCGGGACCGACCGCCACCGCGATGTGGGACAACCTGGGGTTGAGCGAGGGGGAACTCGGCGACGTCGCCGACACCCTGGGTAAACGTCTGTTGCCCGGTCACTTTCTCGACGCAGGGGCGGTGGCCAATGTGATTGTTTTTCAACTGTCGCAGGGCGCTCGGGGTGTTTACGGCCAGGACTGGAAGGTTGATAACGGTTACACCTTGGGCTGAAGTCCGTTCGGGGTACATATCCGTTTCTGCGGTAACGGCTACTATTGGTTCCGCTTTTACAGCGGGTCACTTGGAAAAGCGCCAAGTAACCAAACGCTTTCGCCCCTGACGTACGGTGCCTCGCCTAGGCTCGGCATGCCCTCGCTCCGGTCCTGCTCCGTGGGCCCGCCGCCATCGGCCATCCATGGCCGGGGGCGGCTACCGCGGCATCCTTGCCGCGCTGCCCACTGCGCAGAACCTGCGCTCGGCCTTCCGACGGGGCAGATCAAGATCAAGCTCAAAAGCCAGATCAAAAGCCAAAGCGAGGCGGCCTGATAGCCGACCTGATGTCTGTCAAGGTCATCGGCGGTGGACCTCTATGTCATGCCCGCCAAAAATCCAACTGTGGGAGCGAGCCTGCTCGCGAAGGCGGACTTACATTCAACATTGATGTCGACTGACAGGGCCTCATCGCGAGCAGGCTCGCTCCCACAGGGGAATGCGTACGCTTGAAGATACAGGCCGGCCGGTAGGCCGCCTCGCAGTGTTTTTGCGGTAGTCGCCCCCTCGAGAGGCCCACCGAACGAAAAGGGTAAAAGCGAAACCAATAGCCGCCGTTACCAAAGAAACGGATATACCCCCAAGGCCTAGTGCGAAGTCCCCTCGGCAAACTCAATCTTGTTCCCCACGTTGTACTTGCCCGAAGGCTTGTTCATCGGAATGCGTTTGATCTCCTGCAAGGTGTTGCTGTCGTAGACGATCAGCGCGCCATCGGTGGCCCAGATGCTCAGCAGCAAGTAGCGGCCGTCGCGAGTGAACTCAACATGAGCGGCGGTTTTACCGGGCATCGGGCGCAAGGTGTGGGCAATCTCCAGCGTCTGTTTGTCGATCAGGTGGATCGCATCGTTGTCGGGCCCGAAGAACACATCAGTCCAGGCATACCGCGAGTTGACATGACTGCGCATGAAAAACCCGGGCCCCAGGGTCGGAATTTCCTTGATCAGTTTCCAGGTCTTGAAGTCGATGACCGAGATCAGACCCTTGCTGATATTCGGCGTGGCGAACACCCATTCACCGTTGCGTTTCCAATAGGTCCCCGACCCCAAATGCGGCATGCCCGGCAGCGGTATGTCGGTGACCACCTTGCCGCTGTCGAGGTCGATGACCTGGCCGCCCTGGGCCTTGCGCGACGTGGCCAGCAGCTGTTTGTAGTCCGGCGAAAAGGAAAAATCATCGAGAAAATCCCCGGCAGGAATCCGCCGGGGTTCGAAATCCGGTGTGCCCGCCCAGGACAGCTCCCAGACTTCCTTCACGTCCTTGAGTGCGACGATGAAACTGTCGCGCGGCGGGGCGGAGTAAACCGCGCTGACCCGTGACGCGGTACCGTTCTGACCGATGGTCGGGATGGTTTTGACCAGCGACAGATCGCGGGCATCGAGCACCACCAGGTTGCCGGGCAAATAGTTGCCCACCAGCACCCAGCGTCCATCCTTGCTCACCGCTAGGTTGCGGGTGTTAAGGCCGGCGCGGACCTCGGCGATCAGCTTCAGGTTGTGCAAGTCATACAGGCTGATCCAGCCGTCACGGGAAGCGAAGTAGACGAAGCGCCCATCGGGCGAGAACTTCGGCCCGCCGTGCACGGCGAAGTGCGAAGCGAACCGCGTGAGCACCTCAAATCGGTCACCGTCGAGGATGTCGATGTGATGGTCGCCAGCTTCTACCACCACAAACAGGTTCATCGGGTCGGCGCCGTGCTGGGGCGTGGAGGGCAGTTTGCTCAGGTCCGCGAGCATCGAGTAACTGCCGAGAATGTCGTCATTGCTCCAGGTGGGCGGGGTGGCAGGCGGTTGCTGAAGGTAATCCACCAGCGCGTCGATCTGCGCGGGGCTGAACACGTTGGCATAGCCGGTCATCTGGCTCGCGGGGCGACCGTTTTGAATCACGCTGCGGATTTCATCAGGTTTGATCCGGCTGAGGCTCTCAGGCAACAACGCCGGCCCAGCGCCGCCGAGACGGTTGATACCGTGACAGCTTTGGCAATGCTGCTGATAGAGTTGCGCCGCGTGTTCAAGTGCCGGCACTGCTGCGCCGGCCTGGGCCGCACTGACCCCTAACAGGTGGGCAAGGACGATGCGCCTCATATCGCCACCTTGGCGCGACGTAGCAGGGCTTGGGTCGGGTAGAGTCGCGCCGGGTATTCCAGCTGTTCTGCGTCAAACATATCGACCACTGAGCCGATTACCGTCAGTGTCGGAATACCCGGTGGACAATCCCGCGCGAGGGTCGGCAATTGGTGCAGCTTGCCTCGGGCGACGTGCTGGTCGGGTCGCGTGCCGTTGCTGATCAGCGCCGCCGGTGTGTCGGCCGACAGCCCGGCTTCGATCAAGCGTTGAGCGATGATCCCCAGGTTCGACAAGCCCATGTAAAACACCAGCGTCTGGCTACTGTCGGCGAGGCTGCTCCAGGGCAACGACAATTCGCCATCGCGTTGCAAATGGCCGGTGATGAACCGGCAGGAATTGACCAGGTCGCGGTGGGTCAACGGTATGCCTGCATAGGCGCTGCAGCCGGAAGCGGCGGTGATTCCCGGCACCACCTGGCAATCAATGCCGCGTTGCAGCAGGTACTCCAGCTCCTCGGCACCGCGACCGAAAATGAACGGGTCGCCGCCCTTGAGCCGGACCACGCGTTGCCCTTGATCGGCGAGGTCGGCCAGCAGCTCGTTGATCTGTTCCTGGGGCAGGCTGTGGCAGCCACTGGCCTTGCCGACGTAATGCCGAGCGCAGGTCAGGGGAATCAAGTTCAGCAGTTCGGGGCTGATCAGCCGGTCGTACACCACGGCGTCGGCCTGCATCAACAGGCTCCAGGCGCGCAGGGTCAGCAGGCGTGGATCGCCGGGGCCGGCGCCGACCAGGGCAACTTCGCCCGGCCGGAACGGCGACTCAAGTGTGGCCGGTATAGCAATTGATGGAGGCATGGGACGTCCTTGGTGCTTCATCAGGTTGGCCGGCCCCAGCCTTTGTCAGGTGGTTGGCCGGACGGGCTATTCAGTGGGTGATGCAGGGATGTTCGTTGACGGCGTAACACCGATTTCGTCATCGCTGAGGTGGCAGCCGGGGTCCTGGCCCCACAGATCTCCCTCGGCCCAGGCACGCGTGCGGGTGTTGCCGTTGCAGATGGGCAACCAGCGGCATTGCGCGCAACGACCACCGACGGCGCGGGGATGCTCACGCAAGCGCAACAGCAGGGCATCCGGCTGATCCAGCCACAACGTGCGGAACGGCGTGCGGCGGACATTGCCCACCGAGTGCTGCCACCAGTAGGTGTCCGGGTGCACTTCGCCGGTGTTGTCGATATTGGCAATGCCGCTGCCGGAGGCGTTGCCACCCCAGGCGCGGAGCATGTTTTCCAGGCGTGGGTAATGCTCGGGAATACGCAGGGCTGCCCATTGCAGCAGCAGAATGGCATCGGCATCGTTGTTACCGCTGACAAAATCGCTGTCGCGCCCCTGTTGGATGTCTTCCCAGGCTCGCTCAAAGATCAACGTCATGGCCTCGCGGCTCATCTGCTGGTGCGCGTCGAGTTTGCGACTGCGTTTACCGCGACCGCTGTAGTTGAGGTGCGACAGATAAAACTTCTGCACGTCGAACTCGCGCATCAGCGCCAGTAATTGGGGTAACTGCGGATGGTTTTCCTGGGTCAGGGTAGTGCGCAGCCCGACGCGAATGCCTTGTTCGCGACAGAGCCGGATCGCCTGCATGGAGCGGGCGAAGCTGCCCTTGAGTTGGCGGAAAGCGTCATGGGTGGCTTCCAGTCCATCGATGCTGATGCCGACGTAATCGAAATTCGCTGCGCTGATCTGCGCAATGTTCTGCTCATCGATCAGCGTGCCGTTGGTGGACAAGGCCACAAAGAAACCTTTGGCCCGGGCGTAGGCGCTGAGCACAAACAGATCCTCGCGCAACAGCGGTTCGCCACCGGAAAGTATCAACACCTTCACCCCGGCATCATGCAAATCGTCGATCACGGTCAGCGCGGCGGCCGTATCCAGTTCGTCGCGAAAGACACTGTCGGCCGAGGTGGCGTAGCAATGTTTGCAGGTCAGGTTGCAGCGCCTGAGCAGGTTCCAGATCACCACCGGCGCCCGGTTACTGCCCGGTGGACTGGTTCTGGGTGCAGGCGCCTGGCCTGCCAGCGCACGCAGGTATTGGCTGATCCTCAACATGCAACTCTCCTTGAGTCAGGGCGTGTTCAGTGCGAAGCGACAGGTAATCGCAAGCCGGTTTTCTTCAGGATGCGGCTGCTCACCAGCATCTCGTCGGCAAAACAGGCCTCGCCCAACAAATAGCGCAGGTGCTCGCGGTAGCTGTTGATCTCATCGCGGCTGCGGCCATGCACCATGGCGAACAGGTTGTAGCGCCATCCGGTTCGGCGCGGGCGGCGATAGCAGTGGCTGACGAAAGGCTGCGCGCCGATCAGCGCGCCGAGGCGCGTTATGTCGGTGTCGCGCACATCCCAGACCGTCATGCCGTTGTGGCGATAGCCCAGTCGGTAGTGATTGGGTACGGCGGCAATGCGCCGAATCGCGCCCTCGGCCTGCAAGCGCTTAAGTAGGTCCAGGGTGGATTCGATGCTTAATTCCAGTTGTTCGGCGAGCCACGCCCACGGGTCATCCAGCAACGGCAGACCGGCCTGGGTCAACGCAATCAGACGCTGGGCGAGGGTGTCTTCAGACCGGGAAATACAGACCGACATGGTAAGTCTCCTCCTTAGGCAGGTTGAGCAGGGGCAGGCCGGTCAGGGTTTCGATGCGCTGCAGCGTCTCGGCGATGCCTTCTTCGGTCGCGCAGCCAAGCACGAACCACATGTTCCAGGCGTGTTCGCGTCGGTAGTTGTGCGCCACTTCCGGCAGGCCATTGAGCTGTTCGGCGACGTCATCGAAACGTTCTTCCGGCACCGCCAACGCGGCGAGGGTGAAGGCGCCGCCCAGCCGTTCAATGTCGAACATCGGGCCGAAGCGTGTGAGCACGCCATCAGCGAGCAGGGTGTGCAATCGGTCGAGCAGTTCAGTGTTGCTGCTCTGCAGTTCGGCCGCCAATACCCGCCAGGGGTGGCGCACCAGCGGCAAGCCCAATTGCAAACGGTTGATCAGTCGGCGGTCGAGGTCATCCATGGGTCGGTACTCCGGTGCGCGAGGGCGCAAAACGGCCGCCGCACTGTTTGAAGACCTGGGTGCTGAACAGTAATTGATGGGGCAGGTCGCTCAGTAGATGCTCCTCCAACAACGCCTGGATCTGCGCCTCAACCTGCTCACGTTGACGCCCGTGCACCATGCAAAACAGGTTGTACCGCCACTGCGGCAGGCGCCGGGGCCGCTGATAGCAGAGGTTGATGCCGGGCGCTCGCCCCAGGCGCTGGCCGACTTCGTCAATCAGCGCATCGGGAACATCCAGCACCAGCATGGCGTTGGCGGTAAAGCCCAGCGCTCGATGGTGCAGCACCAGGCCGATACGGCGAAACAGCCCTAGCTCGCTCCATTGGCGCATCTGTTCGAGCACCTGGTTTTCGTCAGCGTTGAGCCGTTCGGCGAGAGCCTGATACGGGCGCGACACCAGCGGCAACCCGCCTTCGAGGTGCCGGCGCAGCGCCAATGCTTGTTTGGGGTTCAATCCTGGTGTCATGAGTTTTCTCCCAGGGCAAAGCCCAGGTCGATGCGGTAGGCGGTCAACATCGGCAGGTCCAGCGGCATGAGGCCGGTGTCGTCCTCCAGTTCCTTGAGCACGCGGTCGATGTGTTGGCGATCAGGGCCGGTCAGCACAAACCACAGGTTGTAGAAATGCTCCCGTGCGTAGTTGTGATTGACCTCCGGGTACTGACTGACGCGATCGGCCACCTGTTGCAGGCGGTCGGCGGGCACGGCGAGGGCGGCGAGGGTGCTGGCCCCGGCGCGGCTGTGTTCGAACACCGGGCCGATGCGTGAGAGGGTGCCGGCCTGATCCATTTCTTCCAGGCAGGCCATCACCTGGGATTCGCGGCAACCGAGAATCCTGGCCATCTCCTTGTACGGTGACGGACACAGCGGCATGCCGTGCTGAAAGCGGTCGATGAGTTGGCGGCTGAGTCGTTCAAGGTCCATTTCAATACCCCATTTTCTGCGCGCGACTGCTGAAGAAGATGCCGCTCGGTGCTCTGGCGGGCAGGGTGCTCAGCAGCTTCAGGCGGTACGGATCCCAGACCTGGACCTGATCACCGTCGCGTAATGACAGCCACAATTGGTCGCCGCGTGCGGTGAATTCCATGTGCAGCACCGCTGGCCCGGGGCGCAGATCGGCGACCACGGCGTGGGTTTCGGTGTCGATGACCTGAACCCGATCGTTGTCCGGGTAGGCGAAATTGACCCACAGCTGCCGACCGTCCGGGCGCGACGTGACGAACACCGGTTGGCCGGCCACCGGAATCACGGCGGTCTGCTGCCAGGTGCGTGAATCCATCACCAACACTTGATGCCGGCCGACGGCGGGCACGAAGGCCTGGTTATCGGCGACGGCCCAGCCTTCCAGGTGCGGCATCTTGTAGACCGGGAGTTTCGCCTGACCGCGTCCGTAATCGCCGAGTACTCGCTGCACGCCGCGTTCTGGATGCCAGAGGTCGAGTTGCGCCATGCCGTCTTCACCGAACAGGCCGGCCATGTAATAGCGTCCGTCCGGGGTGATCAAGGCGTCGTAGGGTTGCTCACCAATGCCGGTGAAACGGCTGATTTGTGGTGTGCTGCCCTGACTGAAATCGGCGGTCCAGATCTCGCCGGTATCGAACAGGCTGAACACGAAACGTTGCCCCGGCGCGTCCACCAGGCCGACCACCCGGGAGCGCTTGCTGCCATCGGCCAGGGGCGTGGCCGGAATATCGGCCACCTGCTGAAGGGTGTCGGCATCAAAGACCTTGACCCCGCCGGGCACGTAGTTGGACACGGCGATCAGCTTGCCGTCCTGACTGATGGCGCCACCAATGCTGTTGCCGCCCTGGATGACGCGATGGTCGATACGCCAGGTCAGCAAGTCGATTTTGCTCAACCCGCCGTCGCGCCCGAACACATAGGCGTAGCGCTGGTCACGGGAGAACACCACCGAGGCATGGGACAGATCGCCCAAACCCTCGAGTCGGGCCAGTGCGGTGTGGGTGTCGCTTTCGATGATTTGTACGCTGGCGGTGGCGCGCTCCACGACCAGGCCCAAGTCGCCGGTGCCACGCAATGGTGGCTGAACGCAAGCGGACAACAACAGCCCGGTCGCCGCTGACAGCAGGATTGAACGGATCATGGTGCGGGATATCCCTGGAGAAGTAGATCGACCAGCCAACGGATGTCGCCGGGGCTGAGCAACGGGGCCCAACCGGGCATCGCGGTGCCGGGCCGGCCTTGGGTGACGGTGGCAATCAGGCTGTCCCTGGATTTGCCGGCCAGCGCTGCGCGCGTCAGTTCGGGGCCTAGCCCGCCAGTCAGGTGCAGCCCATGGCAGGCACCGCAGTCCTGGGTCAGCAGGTGTTCGAGTTGCGCCTGACGCTGGGCGTCCGGCGCCGCAACCGCGGTTGCGCAAATGAGGAGGAGGGCCGCCAGAATCACAGCGTGTCGATACACCATCAAGACGCCCTCCTGGCGGTTATTTGAGTGTCAGTACCCAAGTCGCGAGCGTTTTCGCTTCTTCTTCAGTCACCGGGTTGGCCGGCATGGGCATCGGCCCCCAGTTGCCTTGTGTACCGTTCTTGATGTGGCTCGCGAGGGTGTCCACGGCTCCGGGTACGCCAGCGTTCTTGGCCGCTACATCCTTGAGCGCAGGGCCGACAATCTTGGTGTCGATGGAATGACAGGCTGCGCAGGGTTTGCTCTTGAACAGCTCCAGCGCGTCTTGGGCCATGGCCGGTTGCACACTCAGCGCAGCGGTCAGGGCGAACAGTGAAAACAGAGTATTTTTCATGGTGTTTCCTTGCATTGATGGAGCTCAATAGATGTCGTGTTGGGTGTTGTAGACGTTGAACTTTCCGGTGGGTGTGATCAGTCGCTTGTCCTTGATGACTGACTTGAGCTTCAGTGTTTTGTCGTCGATCACCACCAGCGCCGACTCGTCTGCCTGGCCACTCCACACGGAGAACCAGACTTCATCGCCGGCCTTGTTGTATTCCGGTTGCACGACGCGCATGGCGCCTTGCTTGATGCCCGCGTATTCAGCGATGGGCAGCACGGTGTAGCCGGCGTCGAGTTTGTCGAGGTTGAACACCGCCACTGACTGGCTGAGTTTTGTATCCGGGTTGAGGGTGGTATCGACGTACAGATGACGGGAGTTGGGATGGGTTTTGATGAACAGCGATCCACCGCCCTGACCCTTGAGCGAGGCGACCTGCTTCCAGGCGTATTGCGGGTGTTTGGTCGGGTCGGTGCCGATCAGCGAGATGCCGTCATCACCCAGATGGCTGGTGGCCCAGACCGGGCCATAGGTCGGGTGGTTGAAGTTGGCGCCGCGACCCGGGTGAGGGGTTTTGCCGACGTCCACCAGTGCGGTCAACTTGCGCTCCTTGGAGTCGATCACGGCGACCTTGTTGGAGTTGTTGGCGGCGGTCATGAAGTAGCGGTGCGTGCTGTCCCAACCGCCGTCATGCAGGAACGGCGCGGCATCGATGTAGGTGACAGTGAGGTTTTTGATGTCCTGGTAATTGACCAGCATGACCTTGCCGGTTTCCTTGACGTTGACGATGAACTCCGGCCATTCATGGGAGGCGATGATCGCTGCGACCCGAGGCTCGGGGTGATATTCCTGTTTGTCGACGGTCATGCCGCGGGTCGAAACGATCTGCTTCGGCTCCAGGGTTTCGCCATCCATGATGGTGAACTGCGGCGGCCAATAAGAACCGGCGATGGTGTATTTGTCTTCGTAGCCTTTGAACTTGGAGGTCTCGACCGAGCGCGCCTCGATGCCCACTTTGACTTCGGCGACCTTGGTCGGCTCCACCGGCCACAGGTCGATCATGTCGATCCGGGCGTCTCGACCGATCACCAGCAGGTAGCGGCCTGAGGCAGAGATCCGCGAGATGTGCACCGCGTAACCGGTCTCGATGAGTTTGACGATCTTCTTGCTGTCACCGTCGACCAGGGCGATCTTGCCGTCATCGCGCAACGTCACCGAAAACAGGTTCGGCAGGTTGAGTTTGCTCAGCTGCTTCTTCGGACGATCTTCGGGTTTGACCAACACTTTCCAGGTTTTCAGCGTCTCGGCCATGCCCCATTCCGGTGGCGTCGGCGGCGTGTGCTGAATGAACTTGGCCATGACCGTGATCTGATCCTTGGTCAGCGCATTGGACGTCCCCCAGTTCGGCATGCCCGCCGGTGACCCGTAGGTAATCAAGGCTTCCAGATATGGTTGCCCGCGGCTTTGGGTAATGTCCGGCGTCAGCGGTTTGCCCGTGGCTCCTTTGCGCAAAACGCCGTGGCAGCCTGCGCAGCGCTGGAAATAGATTTCCTTGGATGAGTCGAACTCGGCCTGGCTCATGTCGGGAGCGCCAGCAGTTTTAACCATGGGCAGGTTGGCCACCACTGCGGCGGGCTCTTCAGCGCTGGCGGCATGACCCACCACCAGGGCCAGTGACGAACACAATGCAGCGCGGGTCAGGGCAAACGTTTTTCTATTGCTGATCAGCATTCCATTTCTCCTCAGGCAAGACCTTTGCGATGTGCTGAAACGGCAGCACAGAACGCAGGTTCTTAGTGCCGTGCAAGGCTATGCCCGAGCAGGCCAATGTTCGCTTGACGACGATCAAGTTTGCCGGCCATCTCACTTGCCAGGTTGTCGCAGGGGCCCGTAGCGTGTTCCTTGAATCCGCTTTTGGAACAGGCAGCCCATGGACCGTAACCCGTCTTGCGAACCCTTCTATCAACCGCTCAACAATGAGGAGGCGCTGTTCGAGCAAGCCTGGCGACACGGCATGCCGGTGCTGATCAAAGGCCCGACGGGATGCGGCAAGACCCGCTTTGTCCAGCACATGGCCCATCGGCTGAAACTGCCGCTGTACACCGTGGCTTGCCATGACGATCTGAGCGCGGCCGACCTGATCGGACGCCACCTGATCGGTGCCCAGGGCACCTGGTGGCAGGACGGACCGCTGACCCGCGCGGTGCGTGAAGGCGGCATCTGTTACCTCGACGAAGTGGTCGAGGCGCGTCAGGACACCGTGGTGGTGTTGCATCCATTGGCCGATGATCGTCGTGAACTGTTCCTGGAACGCACCGGCGAAGTGCTGAAGGCGCCGCCGTCCTTCATGCTGGTGGTCTCCTACAACCCCGGTTACCAGAACCTGCTCAAAGGCATGAAACCCAGCACCCGCCAACGTTTCGTGGCGATGCGTTTCGGCTATCCGCCGGTGGCCGACGAAGAACGTATCGTGGCCCGGGAAGCCCAGGTGGACACCGCGCTGGCGGCGCAAGTGGTGCGGTTGGGCCAGGCGCTGCGCCGGCTCGATCAACATGATCTGGAAGAGGTCGCCTCAACGCGGCTGCTGATCTTTACCGCGCGCATGATCCGCTCCGGCATGAGCCCGCGTGAGGCCTGCATGGCCTGCCTGGCCGAGCCGCTGAGCGACGATCCGTTGACCGTTGCCGCGCTGATGGACGTGGTTGATGTCCACTTCGGCTGAGTCCACGGGCGTCTTGCGCCGTCACTTGCCGGGCGATCTGGCGATGTGGTTTTTCATTCTGGCCGAGCTGTCGGTGTTCGCCATCCTGATCCTGGCGTTCGCCGTGACCCAAGCGCTCAAACCGCAGATGTTCAGTGAAAGCCGCCTGTTGCTGAACACCTCAACCGGGTTGGCGATGACCCTGAGCCTGCTCACTGCGGGGCTGTTCGCCGCGCTGGCGCAGGAGCAAGTCAGGCGCTCGCGGCCGCGTCACGGTGCGGTCTTCCTGCTGATGGCGTTACTCGCCGCCAGTGTCTACGTGGTGCTGAAACTCACGGAATACCGGCACTTGCTCGCCTCGGGGCTGGGCATGGAGCACAACACCTTTTTCACCCTCTACTGGATCCTCACCGGTTTTCATTTTCTCCACGTACTGCTCGGCATGGTCATTCTCGGGTGGCTCGCGGAGCGCTGTCGCCGTGGCTTGTACGACGCCAGCAAGCGCAGCGGGTTTGAATCCGGCGTGCTCTATTGGCACATGGTCGATCTGATCTGGGTCATGCTGTTTCCGCTGGTCTACGTGCTGAGTTGACGAGGTTCTCATGTCTGTTTCCAGGGTATTGCTCGCCTGTTGGGCGGCGCTTGCCACGTTAAGTGTGTGCACGGTGGCGTTGGCCCACGTTGGCGCGACATCGCTGCTGTCGATGGCCATCTTGCTGGTGGCGGTGGGCAAGGCGTGGCTGATCACCGATGGCTTCATGGAGATGCGCCACGCGCCGCGACTGTGGCGCCGGTTGATGTTGAGCTGGGCTCTGGTGTTGGCGGCGGTTGTAGGCCTGACGCTGGAGGTGGTCCGCTGAAGGAATACAGCCCGTAAAACAGCCCGACTTTCAACGTGGGAGCGAGCCTGCTCGCGAAGGAGCCGTCACATTCAACATCCAAGTTGACTGACACTCTGCCTTCGCGAGCAGGCTCGCTCCCACATTCGATCTGCGTTGTCAGTAATACCCGACCAAAACCATCTGACTTTCTTGATCGCCATCAAGCAGGTTCCAACCCTTCGCTTCCTATCATGGACGGGCCAAGCAAAGAGGAAGCGACCATGTCAGAGACCTTCACCAAAGGCATGGCCAGGAATATCTATTTCGGGGGAAGCATCTTCTTCTTCCTGATATTCCTGGCCTTGACCTATCACACGGAACAGACCTTTCCGGCCCGCAGCAATGAGGCGCAGCTCACCGAATCCGTGGTGCGCGGAAAGTTGGTCTGGGAGCAAAACAATTGCATCGGCTGCCACACGCTGCTGGGCGAGGGCGCCTACTTTGCGCCTGAGCTGGGCAACGTGTTCCAGCGGCGCGGTGGGGAAGCGGGCTTCAAACCCTTTCTGCATGCCTGGATGAAAATGCAGCCACTGGGCGTACCCGGCCGGCGCGCGATGCCGCAGTTCAAGTTGAGTGACCAGGAGGTGGATGACATCGCCGAGTTCCTCAAATGGAGCTCGAACATCAACACCAATGGCTGGCCGCCAAACAAGGAGGGCTAAGCGATGAGCATTGCTAATCCGCATCTGAAATTTGCCTCGCAAGCCGTGGCCAAACCTTACTTCGTGTTCGCCCTGATGCTGTTTCTCGGGCAGGTGCTGTTCGGGTTGATCATGGGCCTGCAATACGTGATAGGGGACTTTCTGTTCCCGATCATTCCCTTCAACGTGGCGCGGATGGTGCACACCAACCTGCTGATCGTCTGGCTGCTGTTCGGGTTCATGGGCGCTGCCTATTACCTGATTCCGGAAGAGGCCGACCGCGAACTGCACAGTCCGAAGCTGGCGATCATCCTGTTCTGGGTCTTCGCCGCCGCGGGTGTGCTGACGATCCTGGGCTATCTGCTGGTGCCGTATGCCGGCCTGGCCAGGCTGACCCACAACGAATTGCTGCCGACCATGGGCCGGGAGTTCCTGGAGCAACCGACCATCACCAAGATGGGCATTGTGGTGGTGTGCCTGGGCTTCCTCTACAACATCGGTATGACCCTGCTCAAAGGTCGCAAGACCACCGTCAGCATGGTGATGATGACCGGGTTGATCGGGCTCGCGGTGTTCTTCCTGTTCTCCTTCTATAACCCCGGCAACCTGGCCCGCGACAAGTTCTACTGGTGGTGGGTGGTGCATCTTTGGGTGGAAGGCGTGTGGGAACTGATCATGGGTTCGATGCTCGCGTTTGTCCTGATCAAGATCACCGGGGTAGACCGGGAAGTCGTGGAGAAATGGCTGTATGTGATCATCGCCATGGCGCTGATTACCGGGATCATCGGCACCGGTCACCACTTCTTCTGGATTGGTGCGCCTGAGGTCTGGTTGTGGGTCGGTTCAATCTTCTCGGCACTCGAACCTCTGCCGTTCCTGGCCATGGTGATCTTCGCCTTCAGCATGGTGAAGAACCGCCGCCGGCAACACCCAAACCGGGCCGCCACCCTGTGGGCCAAGGGAACCGTCGTCACAGCGTTCTTCGGTGCTGGCGTCTGGGGCTTCTTGCATACCCTGGCTCCGGTCAACTTCTACACCCACGGTTCGCAACTGACGGCGGCGCACGGCCACCTGGCTTTCTACGGTGCTTACGCGATGATCGTGATGACCTTGATCAGCTACGCCATGCCACGACTGCGCGGGTTGGGTGAAGCAGGCGATGAGCGCTCGCAGACCTTCGAAATCTGGGGCTTCTGGTTGATGACCCTGTCGATGGTGATGATCACGCTGTTCCTCACCGCTGCCGGTGTCGTTCAGGTCTACCTGCAACGCTGGCAGGTCGATGGTGTCGCGTTGCCCTTCATGGCCACGGTCGAACAACTGCAGGTGCTGTTCTGGGCCCGTTTTGGCGCCGGTCTTGGTTTCCTTGCGGGACTGCTCTGTTACCTGTTCAGCTTCAAGCAACGTGCCCGCGCAGCCTTGCGCGCCCCGGCGGCCGTGGTGCCTTCATGAGCTGCTGTCAAGGTTAGAAAAGGTCGGCCCGGCTGAGACAGCGGGCCGTTTTTTTGCTTTACAAAAAGGGCAATGATCATGGCCTTTACCGTCGAACTGGAAGAGTGGGTCGGCAGCGTCTGGCATCGCTTCATCACCCGGCGCGCCAGCCCGGACTTCCCCGAAGCACGCGTTGAACTGGCCAGCCAGCAACGTCCGCTGGCGCTGCTGTTTCGCGCCATGGGCGGCGCCAGTGGCATCGGTGTCGAAGCCGCCAGCGACCGCGATCTGCTGTTGCGGCGCAACGTGTTGCAGCAGATCGCCGGCACCTGCAAGCAAGTGCCCCTGGCGTGGTGCGATGCGAGCAACCTTCGTCTACCGTCGAGCCTCGCGGTGTTTCCCGAAGTCGCACTGAACGAAGAACTCTATCGTTGGCTCGCCTTGCTGGCGGCACAGGCCGGCCAGATGCGGCACTGGGGACGGGACAATCAACGCTGGACGCAACTGCTGTTAGGGCGTTATCCCGCGTTGCGTGCCCGGTACAAACGTCTGGTCGATGCTCACCTGCAATTGCGCCCGGATCCGGCCACATTGAGTCGTGGCGAAGCGGCCCTGGAACGGGCGTTATGCCAGGCGCTGCGCGAGCCCGGCAGTGTCGAACATTTTCCCCGCAGCGAACGGGCCGCGTGGCCGTTGCCCCTGTGGTTGTACCCGCCGCAAAACCTTGCGAGCCCTCAGGCTGCCGACCTGGGGGAGGAGTCCGAAGAATCGTTGACGACCCCGCCCGGTGAGCAAAAGGGCGCAAGCAAACGCGCCAAGCGGATAGATGAAAGCACCCGCGACGGCGGGTTGTTAATCGTGCGTCTGGAGAACCTGTTCAGCTGGACCGAACACGTGGACCTGGATCGCTGGTCGGACGACAGCGAGGACCCGGACGCGGCCAAAGTCGCCGAGGACCTCGACGAGTTGAGCCTGTCGCGCACCCGTCTGCGCAAGGGCGGCGGCCTCAAGCTGCACCTGGATTTACCACCGGCCGATGTCGACGATATTCCCCTGGGCGAGGGCATCAAGTTGCCGGAGTGGGACTATCGCAAACAGCAGATGCAAGACGCCTTCGTCAATCTGCAAATGATGGTGCCCCGGGACTGCGAGGCGCAGCCACTGCCGCCACGGCTGAAAGCTTCGGCGCACCGTCTGCGGCGCCAGTTCGAGCACCTGCGCAATGACCGCCAATGGTTACGCCAGCAACCCCAAGGGTCTGAACTGGATATGCAGGCCTGGCTGGATTTTCACGTTGAACGCGAGCATGGCCAGTGTGCGGAACGCGGTTTGTTCATGGAACAACGGCAGACACGCCGTGACCTGGCGTGCCTGTTGCTGGCCGATGTGTCGATGTCCACCGACGCGCACCTGAACGATGAGCATCGGGTGATTGATGTCATCCGCGACAGCTTGCTGCTGTTCGGTGAGACCCTGTCGGTGCTCGGTGATGATTTCGCCTTGTACGGGTTTTCCTCGTTGCGCCGTCATCAAGTGCGGATGCAGGAACTCAAGTCTTTCACCCAGCGTTATGACGACAACACCCGCGGGCGTATTCAAGGGCTCAAACCGGGTTATTACACGCGCATGGGCGCCGCCATCCGCCAGGCCACCCAACTGCTGGGCAAGAGCAAGCGCCGCAGCAAATTGTTGCTGCTGCTCACGGATGGCAAACCGAATGATCTGGACTTGTATGAGGGACGTTACGGTGTTGAAGACACCCGCGAAGCGGTGCTGGAGGCGCGGCGCAAGGGGTTGACGCCGTTTTGCATCACGATTGATCGCGAGGCCGGGGATTACCTGCCTTACATGTTCGGCGCCAATGGCTACACCTTGATCCGTCAGCCCGAGCAATTACCTCTGCGATTGCCGCAGCTGTACCGCCAGTTGACCCAACCTTGAGGGGGGGACGCAGCATCAACTGATGCCGCGTGGCAGCCAGAAAAACATCGTCACGCAGAAGATCGTCAGGCCAATGCAGAACCACGTGAATCGGCGCAGCCGACATTGCGCCGCGTGTGCGGCCAATACTGGCAAGGGCATGCCGCACTGGCGGCACTCGGTTTCTTGTGCGGGGTTGGCGCGTTGGCAATACAAGCAGACGGGCATGGCACTCACTCAAACTGCTCCAGGCGCAGACGATCGAGAATGGCGATCTGGCGGCCGTCCTGGGTGATGATGTTTTCATCGATCAGGCGACGGATAATCCGCGAAAAGGTTTCCGGCTGGATCGACAGGTGCCCGGCAATCAGTTGCTTGGCCATTGGCAATTCGAATTGGCTGCCAACGGTTTGCTGGCGCACCAGTTGCGTCAGCAGATAACGCACGACCCGGTGGGTGGCGTTTTTCAGTGACAGGGTTTCGATTTCGTTGACCCGTTGATGCAAGCGAACGCACAGCTTGCCGAGCAGCGCAAAGGTCAGGCGGCTGTTACTTTGCAGCAGGCGCATATAGGTGCTGTTGGATAACCGATAGAGCTGAGTGGGGCAGATCGCTTCGGCCGAGGCCACATAGTTCGGGGTGTCCATCAGCATCATCGCTTCGGCGAAGGTTTGCCGGTCACCAATGACCTCAAACACTTTCTCCTGCCCGTCCGGCGTCAGGCGATAGATTTTCACCGCGCCGGCAATCACGAAATAGAACGAGTCTGCCGGCTCGCCCTGACGGAACAACGGTTCGCCTTTGTCGATGCTCAGCAAATGGCTGGTACTCATCAACTCATCCAGCTGTTCTTCGTTCAACGGCTCGAACAAGTGATGACTGCGCAGAATCTGGTGATGGACGCGATGAAGCACCATAAGAATTCATCCTGAAGTTTGAAGAGGGGATGGCGATCAAGTCAAACGAGGCCCAGCGAGACACCGCTGGCCAACGCCAGCACCGAGGTCAGCACCACAAACCAGGCCAATGGCTGGATGACTTTTTTCATGACGACTCCTGGGGATCGAGAAGGATCAGGTTTTCCTTAATTTCTGAACCATTGAGCAAGACGCGGGCCATGCCTGGAGTCCTTTGTTTACTGGGGCTGCCAGATAGGAGGGTAAAAACGACCACGGGGTTTAGGGTTCAAATAACCCTTTGATGGTCATTTCTACCCTGGCCCGGTCCCGCAGGGGCGCGGGTCCTCTCACCACAGCGGGCGAATGAACATCAGGGCACGGCCCTTGCACACTTGATCTGCGACAAAGGCAATTAATCGTCAATACCCGATGATTGCCCCCGGACTTGCCTCGACGCGTGTGGGTTGGCGTCAGGTCAGCAGCAAGGTAAAGGAGTAGCTTTATGCAAGTGCTTGACCGCCGTAAAGCGATGGCTATCGCGCCGCTGTTGCGTTTGGCCTTTCGGCCGTTTTTCCTCGCCGGCTGCCTGCTGGCGGTGCTGGTCATTCCGCTCTGGCTGTTCGCCTTCAGTGGTGAGCTTTCCGGCTGGCAGCCGGCGGGTGGCTGGCTGAACTGGCATCGACACGAATTGCTGTTCGGATTCGGCTTGGCGATCATCGCCGGCTTTCTGCTGACGGCGGTGCAGACCTGGACCGGTCGCCCCGGCATCAGCGGGCAACCACTGGCCATGCTGGCGCTGCTGTGGTTATTGGCGCGCGTGGCCTGGCTGGTCAATGCACCGTTGCCGGTGCTTGCGGTGCTGGAACTGGCGTTCCCGCTGGCGGTGGCTGCGCTCATGGGATTCACCTTGTGGAAGGTGCGGCAGAAACGTAACTACCCCATTGCGGTGGTGTTGCTGCTGTTAGCAGCGGCCGATGGGTTGTCCCTGTATGGTCTGGTCGAAGGTCATGAAGGCTGGCAGCGTCAAGGCGTGTTGACGGGTATGTGGCTGGTGGCGGCAATGATGGGTTTGATCGGTGGGCGCGTCATTCCGTTCTTCATCCAGCGCGGCCTCGGCAAGGTCGAGGGCGTAACCCCTTGGCCGTGGCTGGATTGGCTGCTGCTGATTGGCTCACCGCTGGTAGCGTTGCTCTATGCCGCGGGACCTGCGCTTGCCCCCGATTTCTGGGTGGGCCTGTTGTTCGCGGTGTTGGCCGCTGGGCATCTGGTGCGCCTGGTGCGCTGGCATGATCGCGCCCTCTGGCATGTGCCGTTGTTGTGGTCGTTGTACCTGGCTTATGCCTGGCTGGCGGTGGCCTGTCTCGGGATGGCGCTGTGGCATTTCGGTGTGCCGATCAATCCGAGTCTGGCGGTGCATTGCCTGACCATTGGCGCCATGGGCGGCCTGGTGCTGGCGATGATTGCACGAGTCAGCCTGGGGCATACCGGCCGCGCGCTGGAGCCGCCGTCGGGCATGACCCTGGCGTTCATTCTGCTCAACCTGGCCTGTCTGAGCCGGGTCGTGTTGATCCTGTTTTTCCCCTTGCCGGCGTTGTGGCTGGCCGGTCTGTGTTGGGTGCTGGCGTTTGCGCTATACGCCTGGCGCTATGGGCCGATGCTGTTGCAGTCCCGGGTGGACGGCCATCCGGGCTAAGCACGCTAACTGATGGAGGCTGCCGGTGATGTATCCCTTTTTACTGGTCACCCACTTGCTGGCGGCGATTGCCTTCATCGGCACGCTGTTTTTCGAGGTGGTGATCTGGCACAACGCCCGCCAGCAGGTGGCCGTTAGCGCGCAAACGAGCGCCGATCAAGCGATTGCAGTGCGTTCGCGCAAGGTGCTGCATGGCGTGGTGTTGCTGTTGTATGCCGCCGGTATCAGCCTGGCGTGGCAACACCGGGGTGTATTGAGTCAGCCGCTGGCGAGCAGTTTTGGTACGTTGCTGAGCCTGAAGATCATCCTGGCCCTGAGCATCATCGGCCATTACTTTCTGCTGGCGTACTGGCTGAAAAGTGCATGCCTGACCACGACCCGCGCCACTTGGATTCGCCGCAGCATCCTCGGGCACATGGTGTTGATCGTGATCCTGGCCAAGGCCATGTTCTATTGGCACGGTTGATCGCGCTGGAGAACCCGCAACCCTGTAACGGCGCCATTCGCGAGCAGGCTCGCTCCCACATTGGGATACCGTTCCCCTGTGAGAGCGAGCCTGCTCGCGAAAGCTGTGTTCACTGGTTTTGTATGACCCGCAATCGATCAATGGCGAGGTTTAAGTGCGTTGACGAACAACACGTTGTTTTCCAGATGGATGTGTTGCATCAAGTCATCACGGAACTCCAGCAGCCCGCGATACAGGGCACGCCAGGTATTACAGGCATCGGCCGGCGGGGTGATGTTGTTGGTCAGCGCAAGCAGCCTTTCCAATGCTTCGCCATGTTGATCATGTTCAAAGCGCAGCACCTGGATCGGCGGTGCGGCCTGAGGGCCGATGCCTTGTTGCAGCATCGGGAAGAGCACTTGTTCTTCCTTGAGCATGTGGCCTTCAAGTTCTTGTTGCATGTCGGTCAAGAGATCGGCCAGGCCGTTGGGGCAACTGCTGCGGGCACCATGGACCTGCTCGACGCGGCGGGCCAGACGAATCAGTTCCGGCAGTTGTTCGCGATGGCGGGCGTGGTAGCGCGCCAGAAGATGGGCGATCAACAGCTCCGAGGGTTCGTTGCGCCAGTCGTGCTGGGTTTCGCCGGTGTCTTGCAGCCGGTGCAGCGCATCGGCAATCAGGGCCGGATCGAGGCCTTTGCCAGCGGCCGCTTCAAGCAGGCTTTTATGCCCGCCACAACAGAAGTCCAGTTTAAAGGTGTGGAAGATCCGCGTGGCGCCGGGAATGTCGCACGCCAGTTGGCCGAGGCTTTGTTCCAATAGAGTCAGGCTCATCAGGGGTTCCTTGTTTGGATTTCAACGGTTCCCCAGGCTCATTGCATCTGACATGCCATATTTAACGTATTGAAAAATATGGCTTAATTTTTAGTTGTGGTGATAGACACCCGGACACTTTAGGGTGAATCCAACCATAGAGGGTAATAACTACCATGCTGCGTGAAAGCCTGGCGGCCGACCTGATCGTCGAGTTGCCGAATGCTGTGCGGTTGCAACGTTTGGTCCAGACCCTGCGCGAGTACTTCAACAGTGGCGCCGTGGGATTGCTGCGTCTGGATGACGACAGCCTCAGGCCGGTCGCGACGGTGGGGCTGGTGCATGAAGCGTTGGGCCGCCGGTTTGTCATCGCTCAGCATCCGCGGCTGGCGGCGATCATGGCGTCGCGCGAACCCACCTGGTTCGAGCCCGACAGTCGGCTGCCGGATCCATATGATGGCTTGCTCGACAATCACGCCGGCGAACCGATGCCAGTGCATGACTGCATGGGCGTGAGTCTGTATGTGGAAGGTCGGATCTGGGGGGCGATCACCCTCGATGCGCTGCATGCCGGGACCTTCGACAGCCGTGCGCGGGAAGAACTCAAGCGCTGCACCTTGCAGATCGAAGCCGCCGTGCGAGTCACCCGACTGGAACAGGAAAACCGCAGCCTGCGCTTGTCCCGCAGCGATATTCAAGACGTACGCAGACCGGCGGACGAAGGCGAAATCCTCGGGCAAAGTGAAGTGCTGCACCAGTTGCTCAATGAACTGGATGTACTGGCCGATTCCGAGCTGCCGGTGTTGCTGCTGGGCGAGACCGGCGTCGGCAAAGAGCTGTTCGCCCGGCGCTTGCATCGTCTGTCGCGTCGCAGTCATAAGCCGCTGGTGCAGGTCAACTGCGCCGCTTTGCCGGAGTCTCTGGCGGAAAGTGAATTGTTCGGCCATGTCAAAGGCGCGTTTTCCGGCGCCACCAGTGACCGTGCCGGGCGTTTCGATGCGGCCAACGGCGGCACGCTGTTTCTCGATGAAGTCGGTGAATTGCCATTGGCGGTGCAGGCGAAACTGCTGCGCACCCTGCAGAACGGCGAGATCCAGCGTCTCGGCGCCGACAAGCCGTTGCACGTCGATGTGCGCATCATCGCCGCGACTAACCGGCACCTGCCGGACAGCATCCGCGATGGTTTGTTTCGGGCGGATCTGTATCACCGGCTCTCGGTCTATCCGGTGCCGATTCCGCCGTTGCGCGAGCGGGGTAACGATGTGTTGATGCTGGCCGGGCACTTCCTTGAGCTGAATCGGGCGCGGCTTGGCTTGCGCGGTTTGCGTCTGTCGCCGGCCGCCGAGCGCGCGCTGCTGACTTACAACTGGCCGGGCAACGTGCGCGAGCTGGAACATGTGATCAGCCGAGCCGCGTTGAAGACGCTCAGCCGCGGCACGAGTCGTACCCTGATCATGACGCTGGAACCCGAGATTCTGGACCTCGACAGTGCCATGGGCGGGCAGGGCGTGGTCGTCGAAAGTCCTCTGGACGAAACGGCTGACGCGCCGTTCCAGCCCCTGGGGGAAGCGGTCGACGATTACCAGCGCAAGAAAATTCTCCAGGCCTTGAGCCTGTCCGGGGATAACTGGGCCAGCGCCGCGCGGATCCTGGAAATCGATCCCAGCAACCTGCACAAACTGGCGCGGCGGTTACGCCTCAAATAAGGCGGGGCATGCTCAGTGTTGATGGTGGTCAAGGTGCTGTTGCGCGAAGTCTCGCACGCTGGGCAGAACCTTTTCGGAGATCACCGTCATGCCCCTTTCTCTGGCACAGATGCGCCGCAACTACACCCTTTTTGGCCTGCAAGACGAGGCGGCGCTGGACGACCCGCTGGCCATGTTCCGACAGTGGATGCAACTGGCCCGCGACACCGAGCGCGCGCCTGTCGAAGCCAACAGCATGGTGTTGGCGACCGTCGACAGTGAAGGTCGCCCGCACTGTCGGGTCCTGCTGCTCAAGGGCTTTAGTGATGAAGGCTTCACGTTTTTTGGTCATTACCAGAGCGACAAGGGGCAGCAGTTGGCTGCTAATCCGTATGCTGCGATGACCTTTTTTTGGCCGGGGCTGGAGCGTCAGGTGCGGATCGAGGGTCAGGTGTCCAGGCTCGCCCCGACGCTGTCGGATGCGTACTTCGATTCCCGCTCACAGGACAGTCGCCTGGGCGCCTGGGCCTCACCGCAAAGCCGACCATTGGCCAATCGGGCTGAGCTTGAATCGCTGTTGACACAAACCACCCAACGGTTTGCCGGCCAGACCGTGCCGCGGCCCGAGCATTGGGGCGGCTACTGCTTGCAGCCGGATCGCCTGGAATTCTGGCAAGGCCGTGCCGACCGCTTGCATGACCGCCTCGATTACCGGTTGCGCGATGGCGTATGGCAACGGAACCGCCTGGCACCTTGAACCCGCAGAACACGCAGCGATGGAGAACAATGTGGGAGCGAGCCCTGCTCGCGATAGCAGTGGGTCAGTCGACATCAATGTTGCCTGACAAGCCGCTATCGCGAGCAGGCTCGCTCCCACAGGTATCGTGTGGCCTACACGTTCTTCATATGTCCCTGTAGAGGTACCTCCTTGGAGGAATAGGCTCATCGGGCATTCCAGTTCAGGCTTTGCCCCATACCCTCATTTACGGGAAGGCTTGGATATGGCCCATCTGGCGCAACGCACGTTTGAACCCCTGAACATAGCCGTACTGACCATCAGCGATACGCGCACCTTTGACACCGACACCTCGGGGCAGACCCTCACGGATTTGCTGCAAACGGCCGGGCATGTATTGATCGATCGTAGTCTGGTCAAGGACGATATTTATCAGATCCGCGCCAAGGTTTCCCACTGGATCGCCGACCCCAAGGTGCAGGTGGTATTGATGACCGGAGGCACCGGTTTCACCGCGCGCGACAACACACCACAAGCGGTCTTGCCGTTGCTGGACAAACACGTGGAAGGCTTCGGTGAACTGTTCCGTCAGGTGTCCCTTGCGGAAATCGGCATGTCCAGCCTGCAGTCACGGGCATTGGCAGGGATGAGCAATGGCGTGCTGGTGTGCTGCGTTCCGGGTTCGCCGGGCGCGTGTCGAACGGCCTGGAACCAGATCCTGCTCGAACAGCTGGACAGCCGCACCGGCCCATGCAATTTCGCCCCCCATTTGAAACCGCAAGGGCAACGGGTCGTCGACGCCTGCGAGACCCGCTCATGACCGGCCGGGTGTGTGACCTTGGTCACTTGATGCCGGTGGACGAGGCCATCAATCGTTTGCTGGACCAGGCACCGCCGCCGCCCCTGGCGCAAAAGATCGACCTGGATCAAGCCTTGGGTCGGGTGCTGGCGGCGGACATTCATTCCCCCGTCAACCTGCCGGCCTGGGACAACAGCGCCATGGACGGTTATGCCCTCAGGGCCGCTGACCTGCCACCGGAGGGTGGCTGGTTGTTGATTGGCGGACGAATCGCAGCGGGGGATTCGGCGTGCTCACCGTTGCTCGCGCAGCAAGCAGTGCAGATTTTTACCGGCGCTCCATTACCTGCAGGCGCCGACACCGTGGTGCCGCAAGAGCGCTGTCGGATCGAGGGCGAGCGCGTGTGGTTCCCGCCCGTCAGTACTGGCGATCACGTGCGCAAAGAAGGTGAGGAGGTTCGCCGCGGCGACCTGTTAATCCAGGCCGGCAAACGTCTGCGTGCGCAAGAAGTGGGGTTGCTGGCTGGCGCTGGCATCGGGCGGGTCGAGGTCTATCGACCGTTGCAGGTGTGCTTGCTCAGCAGTGGCAATGAACTGCGTGAGCCGGGTGATTCATTGGCGCCCGGGCAGATTTACAACAGCAATCGCTACTGCCTCGCCGCGTTGTTGAGCGGTTGGGGGGTCGAGGTGCATGACTATGGCGTCATGGCCGATGAGTTGGCCGCCAGCCGGCATGCCTTGAGCCTGGCGTCTTCGGAATGCGACCTGTTGTTGAGTTCGGGGGGCGTCTCGGTGGGTGAGGAAGATCACCTCAAACAAGCGATCGAGGAACTCGGCAGCCTGGATTTCTGGCGGCTGGCCATTCAGCCGGGCAAGCCGCTGGCCTTCGGCGAAGTCGCCGGCAAACCCTGGATCGGCATGCCGGGCAATCCTTCGGCGGCGCTGATTACCGCGTTGGTGGTGGTGCGCCCGTTCCTGCTCAGGGCTCAGGGCGTCAGCGATGTGTTGCCGGCGCCACTGGCCGTGCCCGCCGGGTTCGATTGGTTGCAGCGCAACAAACGTCGGCAGTACCTGCGGGCTCGGCTGACACCCGGTGCTGATGGTCAGTTGAGCGTGGAGCTGCACCCTCAGCAAAGCTCGGCGATGTTGACCGCCGCGTGCTGGGCCGATGGCCTGGCGGTGATCGAGTGCGAGCAGCAAGTGCTCAAGCACGACAACGTGATGTTCCTGTCCTTCGCCGACCTGATGCATTGATCGCAATTGATTGCCGTCAAGGCCGTGCCTGCCGGTCTCGCTAGACTGGCAGCGCCTTTTTCGATCGCTGTGCCACAGGCATCGAGGGAGGGTCCAGACGCGTTTTTCCATGAGGATTACCCATGCAACTGGTCTGCCCGGCAGGCAACCTGCCTGCGCTGAAAGCGGCGGTGCGCCAAGGCGCCGATGCCGTTTATGTCGGTTTTCGCGATGACACCAATGCCCGGCATTTTGCAGGGCTGAACATGGACGACAAACAATTCGACGCGGCGGTCGCCCACATCCGTCAGCACCAACGCAAACTCTACGTCGCGGTCAACACCTACCCGCAACCCAAGGGCTGGGAACGCTGGCAGCGCGCGGTTGATCGCGCCGCCGATTTTGGTGTGGATGCGCTGATCGCCGCCGACCCCGGCGTACTCAACTACGCCAGCCAGCGGCATCCGCAACTGGCGCTGCACCTGTCGGTGCAGGGTTCGGCGACCCATGCCGCGGCCCTGGAGTTTTATGCGCAGCGCTACGGAATTCGTCGCGCGGTACTGCCTCGGGTGTTGTCGTTGGCGCAGGTGCGCCAGGTCGCTGCAAGCAGCCCGGTGCCCATCGAAGTCTTTGGCTTCGGCAGCTTGTGCATCATGGCTGAAGGGCGTTGCCATCTGTCTTCGTACATTACCGGTGAGTCGCCGAACCTCTGTGGCGTCTGCTCGCCGGCCAAAGCGGTGCGCTGGAGCGAAGACGCCGACGGCTTGAGCGCACGGCTCAGTGAAGTGCTGATCGACCGTTACACCCCTGAGGAACCCGCCGGTTATCCGACCTTGTGCAAAGGCCGTTTCCTGGTCGGCGGCAAACGCTTTCATGCGCTGGAAGAACCCACCAGCCTCGACACCCTGGACTTGCTGCCGGAATTGACGGCCATCGGCGTCGAGGCGGTCAAAATCGAGGGCCGGCAACGCAGCCCGGCGTATGTCGAACAAGTCACCCGTGTCTGGCGTGCGGCGCTGGATGCCCATCGTGGCTCGCCGGGCAGTTTTCGGGTCAAGGAGGAATGGCGCCGGGTGTTGGCCGGTTTGTCCGAAGGCAGCCAGACCACTTTGGGTGCTTACCATCGATCATGGCAATGAGGGAGGCGACATGAAGCTCAGCCTTGGACCGGTCCTGTTTTATTGGGACAAAGCGCAACTCAGCAACTTTTACGCCGAGATGTCGGCCTTGCCCCTGGATGTGATTTATCTGGGGGAAACCGTGTGCTCGAAACGCCGGTCATTTTCATTGGATCAATGGTTGGGCCTGGGGCGCGAGTTACAAGAATGCAGCCAGGCACAACTGGTTCTCTCCAGCCTGACGCTTATCGAAGCGGCCTCTGAGCTCTCTAGCCTGCGGCGGCTCTGCGACAACGGCCAACTGTTGGTGGAAGCCAACGACATGGGCGCGGTGCAGTTTCTGGCCGAGCGCAAGTTGCCGTTCGTGGGCGGTCCTGCGCTGAATGTGTACAACGGGCATACGCTCACGCAACTGCTGGACGGCGGGATGACCCGTTGGGTGCCGCCCGTGGAGTGTTCGGCGACGCTGATTAGCGATGTGCTCGATCAGGTGCGGGAACTGGGTCGAGAGGTCCCGGAAGTCGAAGTCTTTGCTTACGGGCATTTGCCGTTGGCCTATTCCGCACGCTGCTTCACCGCGCGGGCGGAAAACCGGCCCAAGGACGACTGCCAGTTTTGCTGCATCAACTACCCCGACGGTCTGCCGCTGACCAGTCAGGAAGGGCAAGCACTGTTCACCATTAACGGCATTCAAACAATGTCGGCCGAGGTGACCAATCTCCTGGCAGATTACGCGGGTCTGGTGGCCTGCGGCGCTGATTTGTTGCGACTGAGCCCTCGTTATCAAGGCATGGCGCAGGTCATTGCCGCCTATCAACGGGTTCGTCTGGGCGAGACACCGCCGGTGTTCGTCGACGGTTGTAACGGTTACTGGCATGGCAAGGCCGGCATGTTGCGCATCGAGGAGGTCGGCCTGTGTTGAATCGGAAGAAGTGGCTGCTCAAAGGCGCCGATCGGTTGTTGCCACTGGTGCGCCGGGTGCCTTTTGCCGTGCAGCGTCTGGCGTTGCAGCAGGCGTTGAATCGTTGCCTTGCCGAGCCGTTGCGCGACGGCGAGTTTGAAGTGTTGCGTGGGCGCTGGTTGTGCCTGCGGATTCCGGATTTGGGCTTGTCCTGGTATTTGACGCTGACCCGTCAAGGGTTGCGAATTGCCGAGCATGCCACGGCGCATGTGACCATCAGCGGTAACTGGCGCGAGTTTTTATTGCTGGCCAGCCGTCAGGAGGATCCGGATACGTTGTTCTTTCGCAGGCGTTTGGTGATTGAGGGGGATACGGAGTTGGGGCTGGCGCTGAAGAACCTGATCGACAGCCTCGATCCCGACGTGTTGCCTGTGTGGCTGTGGCGCAATCTGGAGCGGGCAGGGAAGGGGTTGGCGACGGTTTGACCCACACAGATTAACTGTGCGAGCGAGCTTGCTCGCGAAGGGGCCAGTCCATCCATATGGAGGCTGACTGACACGCCGCCTTCGCGAGCAGGCGCGCTCCCCCTGTTGGATTTTCGGTGGCTGTCAGACCATCGTTTACTGGCGTTTTTCATGCTGGCGAGCATCACTCGCAATCAACTGCCTGATCTCTTCGAACAACTCATCCCCCTGCGCTGGCGTGCAATCCTCGCCATTGCGTTTACGCAACCCGTAATGGCTAAGAATCAAGTGCACGTCCGCGTGCAGGCCATGTTGCTTCAGGCAGTTTTCGACGCATTGCAGCGGGCAGCCGTCCAGCGCAAAAATCCGCCGTCCCGAGCGGGCCTTGTTGACCAGCGCCGCCACATGCCCGCCAACACCGACGATGCAGGACATTTCCGCCAGTCCGCTGCGATCAAGCCGCACCGCCAGGGTATTGGCCAGTTGGGCAACGTTGGAACAGCCTGAGCAGGCATAAATCAGTGGCAAGGTTGAACGGGGCATCAGCACTCTCCATGGATGGACTTCTTCAGTCTGCAAGAGCGGTGGCATTGCGCATTGACGGCGGTCAATTACGACTATTGGAAGGCCGCGAGATCCTCTTCGGCGAGGATGCTGATAGTGCGGCGTTCCATCGCGATCAGGCCGCTGTCCACCAGGCGGTGCAAGATCCGCGAAAAGGTTTCCGGCTGAATGCCCAGCTTCGAGGCCACCAGGCGTTTGGACACCTGCAACACAATCAAACCGCTGACCGGGTTGCGTTCCTGCAACAGGAAATTGATCACCCGGCGGCTCGCACTGGCCATGGTCAAGGTGTCGATGTCGCGCAGACGCAGGTGCAGGTGCACGCTCATGCTCGCCAGGATCGCCAGGCAGACTTTCGGCTGATCTTCGAGGGCATTGCGGTAGTGGTTGCCCTCGATACTCACCAGTACGCTGTCTTTCAGCGCCGTGGCGCTGACCGGGTAGAGACGGGCCTGGCTGAACAGTAAGGCTTCGGCAAAGGTCTGGCCCGGCTGAATGATCTCCACCAGATTCTCCTGGCCTTCGCCGGTCAGCCGATACAACTTGATCTGGCCGCTGACCAGCAGAAAGAAACGCTTGGCCGGATCCCCTTGGTGCATGAGTGTGCTGTGACAACTCAGGCGCTTGAGCATCGCCAGGCCGCAGACCTCCTCGAAGATTTTCTCCGGTAGTTGGCTGAACAGATGGTGACGGCGCAACGTTAAAACGATGGAAGGGTGGGTCAGCATGGCGTACCTCCGCTGACGCTCATAGTAGAGAGCGTCGGCCAGATGACCTATGCCTCTGCCGGCCTACCTCCAAAGAGGCATACCCGTCATCCGGCATTGCGCAGATGTTCCATGGCCCATACGGCAGCCTCGACCCGCGAGCGCAAGCCGAGTTTGTGCAGCAGGTTTTTCACATGAACCTTGACCGTCCCTTCAGTGATGCCGAGCTTGTGCCCGATGACTTTGTTGCTGAAGCCGCTGGCGATGGTTTTCAGCACCTGACGTTCACGCTCGGTCAGTTCCACCACGGTCTGGCGCTGGGGTGAGCGCAGTGCCTGGGCCATGACCTGGGTCAGCCCCGGGCTGATCACCAATTCGCCGTTCAAGGCATTGCGGATGTACTGAATCAGCAGTTCGGGCTCCATGTCCTTGAGCAGGTAGCCGTCGGCATCCAGGCGCAGTGCGTCGCGAATATCGTCTTCGGCATCCGATACCGTGAATAGCAGCACCTTGCCGGTGTAGTGCATCGCCCGTAACTGGCGCAGGGTTTCAATGCCATTCATCACCGGCATGTTGTTATCGAGCAATACCAGATCCGGTTGCAGCGGCTCGATCAGTCCGAGCGCTTCTTCACCGTTGCTGGCTTCACCGACGATCAGGAAATCATCTTCGAGCTCGAGCATCTGGCGGATGCCGTGACGCATCATCGGATGGTCATCGACCAGCAGGATGGTGTGTTGCAGGGACGGGTTCATGTGACGCTACCTTCTGTTTTTTGTCCCAGAAACTCCGGTTGGAATTCCAGTTGGACACGGGTGCCTTGCGGCTCCCTGGAGACTATTTCGAGTTGACCGCGCAAGCTGCGGGCCCGCTCATCCATGATTTTCAGGCCGTGATGCTCGCGTTGGTCGACGTTGCCGCTGAAGCCACGTCCGTCGTCTTCGACGATCAGCCTCACGGTTTCACCGTCCTGACGCAGTTGCAGCCAGGCGTTTTGCGCATGGGCGTGACGCAGGCAATTGGAGAGCGCCTCGCGGGTGATCTGCAGAATGTGGATTTGTTCGCTGGCCGATAATTGAAAGGCCAGCGCGTCGACGTGCAGGTGCACCTGGCACTCCCCGCGACGGGAGAACTCTTCGGCGGTGTCCTTGAGCTCCTGCACCAGCCCCGCATCGTGAATCTGCAAGCGAAAGGTGGTCAGCAATTCGCGTAACTGGCGGTAGGCATTGTTCAGCCCTTCGCGCAGTTCGGCGGTGACGTTTTCCAGGGTCTCGATCGGTTCGCCACGACGCATCAGGGTTTGCAGGCGGCTGACTTGCAGCTTCATGTAGGACAGGGCCTGGGCCAGTGAGTCGTGCAGCTCGCGGGCAATGATCGTGCGTTCGTCGAGCAGCAGCAGGCGATGATCCTGTTCCCGTTGGCGCTTGAGCGAGAGCGAGGTGCCAATCAGGTTGGCCAGGGCCTGGATCAGTTGGGTTTCCCAGGCTTGCGTCGGGTGTCCATCGACAAAATGCGCCTTGAGCTCACCCAGTTCGCTGCCCTGGTTGCTGATGCTGAAGGTTTGCGGGCTGGCTTTATGGTGTTTCTGGCACGTGGCGCAATCGCTGCTGGCGCAAACTTCGCGGATGTTGGCGCCATGCAGGGCGAGCAACTGTTGGGCCGGGGCATGTAATTGACCTTGCAGGCACAGCGACAGGCGCAAGCCGGGCAGGCGTTGCTGAAAGCGCCGGATCAACTCATCCAAACCTTCGGCATTGGCCAGGCGTGTGGCCAGGCTTCGACTGCTTTGGTACAGCAATTCAAGGGCAGCATTGGCTTGTTGCAGGTTCAGGGTTTTTTGCTGCACCTGACTCTCAAGGGTGCGATGCGAGTCTTCGATCGTCTCGGCCATGGCGTTGAAACTCATGGCCAATTGGCCCAATTCGTCCTGGGACTGATGGTTGACCCGCACCTTGAAATCGCCACGACGAAAACGCTGGGTCGCGTCCACCAACTCTTTCAAGGGCGTGACCACGCCATATTGCAGTTCGTACAGCCCAAGCAGCAGGACGATCATCGTGGTGAACAGCGCCAAGCCCTGGATAACTTGTTGCCAGCCTTGCTTCTGTTCGCTTTGGCGCTGCAACAGGTCGACGAAATGGTTCAGTTGCTCAACGAAGGACAAGGCCTGGACCTGAAAATAGGCGGCATCACCGCGCTCCAGTGCCGGACGCAAATCCTCGTTCCATTGTTGCTGGATTTGCCCGTAGCTGATCTGCAGCGCGGTGGTCGGGCCATCTTCCAGCACGGCTTTGAGTGACTGGCTGTTTAGACGGGTTTGCAGGCTGTCGGTGATGGCCAGGATTTCTTCGCCGGTTGCCCCTGCGGCCAGTTTCCAGCTCAGGTGGTAAGTCTCCATGCGCACAGAGCCAGCGGTGTTGATGGCAGCCGCATCACCCTGGCTGAACCAGGCGATCAGTCCGGCGCTCAACGAACTGGCGAGGGCGAGCACGGCAATCAGGATCACGGCCAGCCCGGCGCGAGCGGGCAGGGAGCTGCGCAACCAGCGCATCATCAGCGCAGGTCCCGGAAAATTTCAGGAAAACAGAGCATGCGGAACCCCAGGTCAGGGCTTTGCCGCCGATCCCGGGCGCGCTACCTCTAAAGAGTTGTCGACTGATCCTTGTCAGCAAAAACCTTGGCGAAAAACCTTAAAACACTGATAAACAAACGGTTTCAGGGTTCTTCTGTACTACCTCCTTAGAGGTAGACCCCGCAAGCATAGGCCTATGCCCCCATGGGCTTCGTTGACGTAGGTCAAGTTTTTGCGGGGTTGGCCTCTCTAGTCTGCCGCCATGGCTAACTGACTGGAGAGCATTGTGACCGAACCCCGTGTACGACAAGGCCTGGTGCTGGGCATGAGCACATTGGCCTTCACTGTCTGCTTCATGGTCTGGATGATGTTTGCCGTGCTCGGGGTGCCGATCAAGGACCTTCTCCAGCTCAACGAAACCCAGTTCGGCCTGCTGGCCGCGACGCCGGTGCTGACCGGTTCGCTGGTGCGTCTGCCACTGGGGCTGCTGACCGACCGCTTTGGTGGGCGCAGCGTGTTCTTCCTGCTGATGCTGGCCTGCGTCGCGCCGCTGTACCTGATCAGTCACGCCACCGCCTATTGGCAGTTCCTGGTGCTGGGCTTGTTCGTCGGCCTGGCCGGCGGCTCGTTCTCGGTGGGGATTGCCTACGTCGCCAAATGGTTCGACAAGGAGAATCAGGGCTTCGCCATGGGCATCTTCGGCGCCGGTAACGCCGGAGCCGCGGTGACCAAGTTTCTGGCCCCGGCATTGATCGCTGCCGGCAGCTGGCAGTTGGTGCCGAAAGTTTTCAGCGCCATTCTATTTATCACCGCGCTGTTGTTCTGGTTCCTCAGCGCCGAGAACAAAAACCACCGCAGCGCTTCGGGCGCCACGTTGCGTGAGCAATTGAGTTCGCTGAAGGACCCGGCCGTGTGGCGCTACTGCCAGTACTACTCGATCGTCTTCGGTGGCTACGTCGCCCTCGCGCTGTGGATGACCAAATACTACGTACAGGAATACGGTTTCAGCCTGCAAAGCGCGGCGCTGCTGGCGGCCTGTTTTTCCCTGCCCGGTGGCGTGCTGCGTGCGGTCGGTGGCTGGATGTCGGATCGCTGGGGTGCGCAAAGCGTGACCTGGTGGGTGTTGTGGGTCAGCTGGATCTGTCTGTTCCTGCTCTCGTATCCCCAGACCCAACTGCAAGTGCAAACGATCAACGGCCCGGTGGATTTTCACATCGGCCTCAACCCTGCGCTGTTCACCGTACTGCTGTTCGTCATGGGCATCGCCTTCGCGTTCGGCAAGGCCTCGGTCTTCAAATACATCGCCAATGACTACCCGAAAAACATGGGTGCGGTGTCCGGCATCGTCGGCCTCGCCGGTGGCCTGGGCGGCTTCGTGTTGCCAATCCTGTTCGGCGCCCTGGTGGACCTCACCGGCGTGCGCTCTTCCTGCTTCATGTTGATGTACGGCGTGGTCTGGGTCTCCCTCACCTGGATGTACTTCAGCGAAATACGCAAAAGCCCGGTGCTGGGTAAAGCGCCGCTGCTGACACCGTCCCCGATTTCCAGCATTGCCCTAGGAGAAGAACATGTCCGTTCTGCAAAAGCCTGACAAAGGCCCGGTCATTCATGACTGGCGCCCCGAGGACCCCGCGTTCTGGGGAAGTAGCGGCAAACAGACCGCCACGCGCAACTTGTGGATTTCCATTCCTGCGCTGCTGCTGGCCTTTGCGGTGTGGATGGTCTGGAGCACGGTGATCGTGCGTTTGAACGCCATCGGTTTCTCCTTCACCACCGACCAGCTGTTCTGGCTGGCGGCGTTGCCGGGGCTGTCCGGGGCGACCTTGCGGATCTTCTATTCCTTTATGGTGCCGATCTTCGGTGGCCGTCGCTGGACCGCCCTGAGCACCGCGTCGCTGTTGCTGCCATCGATCTGGATGGGCTTCGCCGTGCAGGACCCGAGCACCTCCTACAGCGTGTTCGTGTTGATTGCGTTGCTCTGCGGTTTTGGTGGCGGCAACTTCGCGTCGAGCATGTCCAACATCAGTTTCTTCTATCCCAAGTCGCAGCAGGGCACGGCCCTTGGCCTCAACGCGGGGCTGGGTAACCTGGGCGTCTCGGTGATGCAGTTCTGTGTGCCGCTGGTGATTACCTTCGGTGTGTTCGGTTTCATGGGCGGCTCGCCGCAAGCACTGCCGGACGGCGGCCAGTTGTGGTTGCAGAACGCCGGCTTCATCTGGGTGCCGTTTATTGTCCTGGTGACCGTGCTGGCCTGGTTTGGCATGAATGATCTGTCCAGTGCCCGGGCCTCGTTCAGCGAACAGGCGGTGATCTTCAAACGCAAACACAACTGGCTGATGTGCTGGTTGTACCTGGCGACCTTCGGTTCGTTCATCGGTTTCTCCGCCGCGTTTCCGCTGCTGATCAAAACCTCGTTCCCTGACGTCATTGCCTTGAAATTCGCTTTCCTCGGCCCGTTGGTGGGTGCGCTGGTGCGTCCATTGGGCGGCTGGCTGGCGGACAAGCTCGGCGGTGCGAAGGTGACCTTGTGGAACTTCGTGCTGATGATCGTGATGGTCTTCGGTGTTCTGCACTTTCTGCCGCAAAGCGGCCAGGGCGGTAACTTCTACGGCTTCCTCGGTATGTTCATGCTGCTGTTCATCACCACCGGCGTCGGCAACGGTTCCACCTTCCGCATGATCCCGGTGATCTTCCGTACCCAACATGAAAAAGCCTCGGCCGGCAAACCAGCCGCCGTGCGCGAACAAGCGCTCAAGGATGCCGGCAAAGAATCAGCTGCGGTCCTGGGCTTCAGTTCGGCCATGGGCGCCTTCGGCGCGTTCTTTATTCCCAAATCCTTCGGCACTTCGATGGCCCAGACCGGCGGCCCGGAGATGGCCTTCTACATGTTCGTCGGCTTTTACCTGAGCTGCATCGTGGTGACCTGGTGGTGGTACGCGCGCAAAGGCGCCGCGACACCCTGCTGAGTCGAGCCGAATCCAACCATTGCGTGGGCGGGGCACAGACTCCGCGACAAAGCCTGAGAGGACTACACCGTGAGTCATTTACTGGATCAATTGCGGTTTTTCAACCGCAAGCAAAACGAGTTTTCCGACGGTCATGGCGAGACCCGCAAAGAGTCCCGTGACTGGGAGAACGTCTACCGTTCGCGCTGGCAGTACGACAAGATCGTGCGTTCCACCCACGGGGTGAACTGCACCGGTTCCTGCTCGTGGAAAATCTACGTCAAGAACGGCCTGATCACCTGGGAAACCCAGCAGACCGACTACCCGCGTACCCGTAACGATCTGCCGAACCATGAGCCCCGTGGCTGTCCACGTGGTGCCAGTTACAGCTGGTACATCTACAGCGCCAACCGGCTCAAGTACCCGAAAATCCGCAAGCCATTGCTCAAGCTCTGGCGCGATGCGCGGCAGACCATGGCGCCAGTGGAAGCCTGGGCCAGCATCGTCGAGGACAAGGCCAAGGCCGACTCCTATAAAAGCAAGCGTGGCATGGGTGGCTTCATCCGCTCCAACTGGGAGGAGGTCAACGAGATCATTGCCGCGGCCAACGTCTATACGATCAAGCAATACGGCCCGGACCGGATCGTCGGCTTCTCGCCGATCCCGGCCATGTCGATGGTCAGCTATGCCGCAGGCTCGCGTTACCTGTCACTGATCGGTGGCGCCTGCCTGAGCTTCTACGACTGGTACTGCGACTTGCCACCGGCCTCGCCGATGGTCTGGGGCGAGCAGACCGACGTGCCGGAGTCGGCCGACTGGTACAACTCCAACTACATCATTGCCTGGGGTTCCAACGTCCCGCAAACCCGTACCCCCGACGCGCACTTCTTCACCGAAGTCCGTTACAAGGGCACCAAGACAGTCGCGATCACCCCGGATTACTCGGAAGTCGCCAAACTCACCGACCTGTGGCTGAACCCTAAGCAAGGCACCGATGCGGCGCTGGCCCAGGCGTTCAACCATGTGATCTTCAAAGAATTCCACCTGGACAAACCGAGCGCCTATTTCACCGACTACGCCAAGCGCTTCACCGATTTGCCGGTGCTGGTGCTGCTCAAGCAAATGGTCGACAAGGCACCGGGCGCCGGTTACCAGCCGGACCGTTTCCTGCGCGCCAGCGACCTGACCGACAACCTCGGCCAGGAAAACAACCCGGAATGGAAAACCATCGCGCTGGATGTCAGTGGCGAACTGGTGTCCCCTCAGGGCTCCATCGGCTATCGCTGGGGAGAGAAGGGCAAGTGGAACATCCTTCCCCGCGAAGGCGGCGAAGGCCGTGAGATCGATCTGAAGCTGAGCCTGATCGGCGATGACGTGGCCGAAGTGGCGTTCCCGTATTTTGCCGGCGAGTCCCACGAACACTTCCAGCACGTGGCCGGCGATGCCGTGCAATACCGCCGCGTGCCGGTACACAGCGTGGTGCTGGCGGACGGCAGTGTGGCCAAAGTCGCCACCGTGTTCGACCTGTCGGCGGCCAATCTGGCGATCGACCGTGGCCTGGGGGGTGAAAACGTCGCCAAGGATTACAACGACGCCTCGGTGCCCGGCACCCCGGCCTGGCAGGAGCAGATCACTGGCGTCAGCCGTGAGAAAGCCATCCAGATTGCCCGTGAGTTCGCCGACAACGCCGACAAGACCAAGGGCCGCTCGATGATCATCGTCGGCGCGGCGATGAACCACTGGTACCACATGGACATGAACTACCGCGGGCTGATCAACATGCTCATGCTCTGCGGGTGTGTCGGTCAGACCGGTGGCGGTTGGGCGCACTACGTGGGTCAGGAAAAACTCCGTCCGCAATGCGGCTGGCTGCCACTGGCATTCGGCCTGGACTGGAACCGTCCGCCTCGCCAAATGAACGGCACCAGCTTCTTCTACGCCCACAGCTCGCAATGGCGTCACGAGAAAATGAGCATGCACGATGTGCTCTCGCCATTGGCCGATAAATCAAAATTCCCCGAGCATGCCCTGGACTACAACATCCGCGCCGAACGCGCCGGCTGGTTGCCCAGCGCACCGCAACTCAACACTAACCCTTTGCACATTTGCCGTGACGCGGCGGCGGCCGGCATGGACCCGAAAGACTACGTGGTCAAGTCGCTGCAGGACGGTTCGCTGCGCTTCTCTTGCGAACAGCCGGACAGCCCCGTCAACTTCCCGCGCAACATGTTTATCTGGCGTTCCAACTTGCTGGGCTCCTCGGGCAAGGGCCACGAGTACATGCTCAAGTACCTGCTGGGCACCAAAAACGGGGTGATGAACGAAGACATCGGCCAGGTCGGCGATTGCAAACCTGAAGAAGCCGAATGGGTGGATGAGGGCGCCATCGGCAAGCTCGATCTGGTCACCACGCTGGACTTCCGCATGTCCTCGACCTGCGTCTATTCCGACATCGTCTTGCCGACCGCAACCTGGTACGAAAAAGACGACATGAACACCTCGGACATGCACCCGTTCATTCACCCGTTGTCGGCAGCGATCGACCCGGCGTGGGAATCGCGTTCCGACTGGGAAATCTACAAAGGCATCGCCAAGGCGTTTTCCAGTATGTCCGAAGGGCACCTGGGCGTTGAAAAGGATCTGGTGACCATCCCGCTGATGCACGACAGCGTTGGCGAACTGGCCCAACCGTTTGGCGGCACCGACTGGAAAAGCGACGGCGTGGCACCGGTGCCGGGCAAAAACGCACCGAATCTGCACGTGGTGGAGCGTGACTACCCGAACATCTACAAACAGTTCTCGTCCCTCGGACCACTGCTGGAAAAACACGGCAACGGCGGCAAGGGCATCAACTGGAACACCGAAGACGAAGTGAAATTCCTCGGTGAACTCAATCACAAAGAAGGCGATGCCGGTATCAGTCACGGCCGTCCGAAAATCGACACGGCCATCGATGCCGCTGAAGTGATTCTGTCCCTGGCGCCGGAAACCAACGGCCAGGTGGCGGTCAAGGCCTGGGCCGCGCTGTCAGAATTCACCGGCATCGACCACAGCCACCTGGCGCTGTCGAAGGCCCACGAGGCGATTCGTTTTCGCGACATTCAGGCACAGCCGCGCAAGATCATTTCCAGCCCGACCTGGTCGGGCCTAGAAGACGATCACGTCAGCTACAACGCCGGCTACACCAACGTTCACGAAGGGATCCCGTGGCGCACCATCACCGGTCGCCAGCAGTTCTATCAGGATCACCCGTGGATGCAGGCATTCGGCGAGCAACTGATGAGTTATCGGCCGCCGGTCAACACCCGCACCATCGAAGGGGTGAAAGGCAAGCGCAGCAACGGCGAGATCGAAATCGTCCTGAACTGGATTACCCCGCATCAAAAATGGGGCATCCACAGCACCTACAGCGACAACCTGCTGATGCTCACCCTCAGCCGTGGCGGGCCGATTGTCTGGCTCTCGGAGAACGACGCGAAAAGCGCCGGCATCGAGGACAACGACTGGATCGAGTGCTTCAACGTCAACGGTGCACTGACCGCCCGGGCGGTGGTCAGCCAGCGCGTCAAGGACGGCATGGTGATGATGTATCACGCACAGGAACGGATCGTGAACGTGCCAGGTTCGGAAACCACCAAGACCCGTGGCGGCCACCACAACTCGGTTACCCGTGTCGTGCTCAAACCGACCCACATGATCGGCGGCTATGCGCAGCAAGCCTACGGTTTCAACTATTACGGCACGGTCGGTTGCAACCGCGATGAATTCGTCGTGGTGCGCAAAATGTCCAAAGTCGACTGGCTCGATGGTTCAAGTGGCGATGACCTGCCACGTCCGCTGCCGACCGATATTGAGGAGAACTGAGATGAAGATTCGCTCACAAATCGGCATGGTTCTGAACCTGGACAAATGCATCGGTTGCCACACCTGTTCGATCACCTGCAAAAACGTCTGGACCAGCCGCGAAGGCATGGAATACGCCTGGTTCAACAACGTCGAATCAAAACCCGGGATCGGCTACCCGAAAGAATGGGAAAACCAGGACAAGTGGAAGGGCGGCTGGATCCGCAACGCCAACGGCACGATCAACCCGCGCATCGGCGGTAAATTCCGCGTGCTGGCAAACATTTTCGCCAACCCGGACCTGCCGAGCCTCGACGACTACTACGAACCGTTCGACTTTGATTACCAGCACCTGCACACCGCGCCGCTGGGCGAGCATCAGCCCACCGCGCGTCCGCGTTCGCTGATCTCCGGCAAGCGCATGGAAAAAATCGAGTGGGGTCCGAACTGGGAAGAAATCCTCGGCACCGAATTCGCCAAACGTCGCAAGGACAAGAACTTCGACAAGATTCAGGCGGACATTTACGGCGAGTACGAAAACACGTTCATGATGTATTTGCCGCGCTTGTGCGAGCACTGCCTCAACCCGACGTGCGCGGCGTCGTGCCCGAGCGGTGCGATCTACAAGCGTGAAGAAGACGGCATCGTCCTGATCGACCAGGAAAAATGCCGTGGCTGGCGGATGTGCATCAGCGGCTGCCCGTACAAGAAGATCTATTTCAACTGGAAAAGCGGTAAGTCCGAGAAATGCATCTTCTGCTACCCGCGTATCGAAGCCGGGATGCCGACCGTTTGCGCGGAAACCTGCGTCGGGCGCATCCGCTACCTCGGCGTGCTGCTGTATGACGCCGACCGCATCAGCGAAGTGGCGAGCACCGCCAATGAGCAGGACCTGTACGAGAAACAACTGGAGATCTTCCTCGATCCGAACGATCCGGCAGTGATTCGTCAGGCCCTGGCCGATGGCGTACCGCAATCGGTGATCGATTCCGCTCAGCGTTCGCCGGTCTACAAAATGGCCGTGGACTGGAAACTCGCCCTGCCGCTGCACCCGGAATACCGCACCTTGCCGATGGTCTGGTACGTGCCGCCACTGTCGCCGATCCAGAACGCCGCGACCGCCGGCACTGTCGGCATGAACGGGGTGATTCCGGATGTCGACAGCCTGCGTATTCCCCTGAAGTACCTGGCGAACCTTTTGACGGCGGGTGATGAAAAACCGGTCAAGCGTGCGCTTAAACGCTTGCTGGCGATGCGCGCCTACAAACGTTCCGAGCAAGTCGACGGCGTGCAGGACCTGCAGGTGCTGGCGGATGTCGGCCTGAGTGTGGCCCAGGTCGAGGAGATGTATCGCTACCTGGCAATCGCCAACTACGAAGACCGCTTTGTGGTACCGAGCGCCCACCGTGAAGACGCCATGAGCGACGCCTTTGCCGAGCGCTCCGGTTGCGGTTTCAGCTTTGGTAGCGGCTGCAGCGGCAGCTCCGACACCAACATGTTCGGTGCGAAGAAAGCCAACCGCCGCGACATCCTGAAAACCGTCCAGTTGTGGGAGGAATGAGCATGCAAATTCTCAAAGTGATTTCGCTGCTGCTCGATTACCCGACCGAGACACTGATTGGCGGTCGCGACGAACTCGAGCAAGCGATCATCCAGTCACGGGAAATCAGCCCCAAGCAACGCGGCGCGTTGTTCGAATTGTTGGAGTTGATCTGCGCCAATGACCTGATGGATGGGCAGGAGCACTACGGTGCGCTGTTCGGTCGAGGTCGCTCGCTGTCGCTGCTCTTGTTCGAGCACGTGCATGGCGAATCCCGCGATCGTGGCCAGGCGATGGTCGACATGATGGCGCAATACGAAGAAGCCGGTTTTGCCATCGGTGTCAAAGAGCTGCCCGATTACATCCCGCTGTATCTGGAGTTCCTGTCCACCCGCGAAGACATCGAGGCCCGGGAGGGCCTGGCGGATGTGTCGCACTTGCTGGCCTTGCTCGCGGCGCGTCTTGAAGAGCGTGAAAGTGCCTATGCCAGCTGCTTCCGGGCGCTGCTGCAAATTGCCGGGGCCGAGCCGCATCAAGCGGTGGCCGACCTGCGGGCGCAGGTGGCGGCGGAGCCGCGCGACGACTCCCTGGAAGCCCTCGACAAGATCTGGGAAGAGGAGGCCGTGGACTTTCTCCAGGCCGAACAGCAGGACCGTTGCAGTGGACTGCCAAGCGCACCGGGCAAGGCCCGGGAAGAAAGTGCGGTGCCGTTGCACTGGGTGGATTTTCAGCATGAAGGGTTGGCCGTCGTGCCGGCCAAGGAGGTAGGTAATGTCTAAATGGAACCTGTTGTTGTTCGGGGTCTATCCCTACGTCGCCCTGGCGATTTGCCTGATTGGCAGCTGGGCGCGTTTCGATCTGTCGCAGTACACCTGGAAGGCCGGCTCGAGCCAGATGCTCAATCAGCGCGGCATGCGCGTGGCGAGCAACTTTTTCCACATCGGTGTGTTGTTCGTACTGGCCGGACACTTTGTCGGCCTGCTGACCCCGGCGTCGGTGTATCACCACGTGATCAGCACTGAGAACAAGCAGTTGCTGGCGATGGTGTCCGGTGGCTTCTTCGGTCTGTTGTGCCTGATTGGCTTGCTGATGCTGGTCAATCGGCGGCTGACCGATCCACGGGTCCGCGCCACGTCCAGCCCCTCGGACATTCTGGTTCTGCTGGTGCTGCTGGCGCAGTTGCTGCTGGGGCTGCTGACGATCGTTGCGTCCACCGCGCACATGGACGGCTCGGTGATGGTGATGCTCGCCGATTGGGCACAGAACACCGTGTTGTTGCGTCCGGTGGAAGCCGCGGCGGCCATCGCGCCGGTCGGGCTGATCTACAAGCTGCATGTGTTTCTCGGTTTGACCCTGTTTGTGCTGTTCCCCTTCACCCGTCTCGTACACATGATCAGCGCACCGATCTGGTACCTGGGGCGTCGTTATCAAATCGTTCGTCAGAAGTACTGAGGAGACAATCATGTCAGGTGGATGCGGATGTGGTGGCGGTAATGGGGGCAGCGGTGGCTGCGGTTCTTCAAAAAAAGCGGAGGCCGTTCTCGACATGGCGCCGGTCGCAGAGGCGCAGTTCGAGGCGCTGCCGGTTGAGCCCGCAGGGGCCGATGACGCCCCGGCGCAGTTGATCGCCAGCAGTGAACAGGAGTGGCCGATCATCAGCGTCAACGAGGTGTCGATCACCCCGGAAGCGATGGCGCTGGAGCTGCAATATCATCCGGCCGAAAGCCGCGAAGAAGCGGTGTACTTGGCCGCCCGGGCGTTGGTGATCCGCGAGTTGTTGCAGCAGCGCATTGCCGAACTCGGCGTATCGATGGAGATCGGTGCTGGCGAGAACGAAGAAGAAGCGGCCACGCGTTTGTTGCTTGAACGCGAGGTGCATGTGCCGCAGTGCGACGAGGAAACCAGTCTTCGTTACTACGAAAACAATCGCGGGCGCTTTCACAGCGCACCATTGCTGGCGGTACGGCACATCCTGCTCGAATGTGCGCCGGACGATGTCGAGGCGCGCAGCCTTGCGCATGTTCAGGCGGAAGTCCTGCTGCAACGTCTGGATGAATTCCCCGGCACTTTCGCCGAACTGGCGTTGAAATATTCGGCCTGCCCGTCGAAGGCTCAGGGTGGTTCTTTGGGGCAGATCAGCAAGGGCCAAACCGTGCCTGAACTGGAACGTCAGTTGTTCACTCTGGCGCCGGGCCTGGCCAGCAAACCGCTGGAAAGTCGCTACGGCTGGCATGTAGTCAGTGTCGATCAGCGAATCGAAGGCATGCCGTTGCCCTATGAAGTGGTGTCGACGGCGATCCGCACGCAGTTGCAGCAAGGCGTGTGGCAAAAAGCCCTGGTGCAGTACCTGCAAACCCTGATCGGTGCGGCGGATATTCGCGGTATCCATTTGCAGGGCGCCGACTCACCGCTGGTGCAGTGAGCATCGAGGCAAACCGGGAGATGTGATGAACGCTGTAATGCAGGATGGCTTTGGACGGCAGATTGATTATCTGCGGATGTCGGTGACGGACCGCTGTGATTTTCGCTGTGTGTATTGCATGGCGAAAAACATGACCTTCCTGCCGCGTCAGCAGGTGCTCACCCTTGAAGAGTTGCAGCGTTTGGCAACGCTGTTCGTTGGTCTGGGTGTACGCAAGATTCGCCTGACCGGCGGCGAGCCGCTGATTCGTCCGGGCATTGTCGACCTTTGTCGCAACATCGCCGCGTTGCCCGGTTTGCGCGAATTGGTGATGACCAGCAACGGCTCGCAGCTGGGCCGTCTGGCCCGGCCGTTGGTCGATGCCGGGGTGAAGCGGATGAACATCAGCCTCGATAGCCTGGACGGGCAGAAGTTTCGCGCGATCACCCGCATTGGCGATCTCGATCAAGTGCTCAACGGCATTGAGGCAGCACGGGACGCGGGGTTCGAGCGGATCAAACTCAACTGCGTGGTGATGAAGGGCCGCAACTTTGATGAAGTCCCGGCGTTGGTGCAGTACGCCATTGACCAGCGCATCGATATCAGTTTCATCGAGGAAATGCCCTTGGGCGATGTCGGGCGTTCCCGGGGTGAATCGTTTTGTTCCAGCGACGAGGTTCGGGCGCTGATCGCCAGCCAGCATCGGTTACTCGACAGCACCGAAAACAGCGGCGGACCGGCACGCTATGTGCGTCTGGAACGCCATCCCGAGACCCGGATCGGCTTCATTTCACCCAACAGCCACAACTTCTGCGGCAGCTGCAACCGGGTACGGATGACCGTTGAAGGGAAGCTGTTGCTGTGTTTGGGGCAGGACGATGCCCTGGATTTAAGAGGATTGCTGCGGCGTTATCCGCTGGATGATCAGCCCGTGATCAATGCCGTGCAGAAGGCCTTGCGCGGCAAACCGTTGCGCCACGATTTCAGCCCCGAAGGGGAGGTGCAGATTGTACGGTTCATGAACATGAGTGGCGGTTGAGCTGATCTGTAAAACACAGCAAATCACTGTGGGAGCGAGCCTGCTCGCGATAGCGGTAGAACAATCGACATCAATGTTGAGCGTGCTGCAGTCATCGCGAGCAGGCTCGCTCCCACATTAGATTTTCTTCTGCCGTTATCGGACGTTCTTTCGCCGGGGAATCTTGATGTCGATCAATTGCAGATCAGCACTTTTTCCGTAGCCTTCACTGCATGTTGTGGTTTTAGATTTTTTTAAATCTATATGTAGTATCTGGAGGCCAAATGCAAAGCACGCTGATCGCAGTAGGATGTAACCGCTTGCACAAACGCGATGGCAGTCAGGTCGCCTTCGATGCCGACAAAATCCGTCAGGCATTGATCGCCGCCGGCAAGGCGACGGGGGAGTACGCCGAGGTTGAGGTTGAAGGCTTGCTTAACGCGGTATTGGCCAGGCTCGAAGGTTTGCCAAGACTCCATGTCGAGCAAATCCAGGACCGTGTTGAACGGGTGTTGATGGACGCCGGATATTTCCTCGCCATGCGTGCCTACATCGTCTACCGCGAACAGCACGGGCGCTTGCGCCGCGACCGCCGGACCATGGTCGAGGTGGCGACTTCGATGAACGAATACCTGGACCGTGAAGACTGGCGGGTCCAGGCCAACGCCAATCAGGGGTATTCACTGGGCGGACTGGTGTTGAACGTGTCGGGCAAGGTCACTGCCAACTACTGGCTGGACGAGGTGTACAGCGAGGCCATAGGCCAGGCCCACCGCGAGGCGGATTTGCATGTGCACGACCTCGACATGCTCGCCGGTTACTGCGCCGGCTGGTCGCTGCGCACCCTGTTGCACGAAGGGCTCAACGGTGTGCCGGGGCGTGTTGAAGCCGGTCCGCCAAAGCACTTGAGCAGTGCCTTGGGGCAGATGGTGAATTTTCTCGGCACCCTGCAAAACGAATGGGCCGGTGCCCAGGCGTTCAGCTCGTTCGACACCTATCTGGCGCCCTACGTGCGCAAGGATCAACTGAGTTTTCAGGAAGTACGCCAGGCGATCCAGGAGTTCATCTACAACCTCAACGTACCGTCACGCTGGGGCACGCAGACGCCATTTACCAACCTGACCTTCGACTGGGTGTGCCCCCAGGATTTGCGTGAGCAAATACCCGTCATCGGCGGTGAAGAAATGCCGTTTGCCTATGGTGAACTGCAAGCCGAAATGGAGCTGCTCAACCGCGCTTACATCGAAGTGATGCAGGCCGGCGACGCGAAAGGGCGGGTGTTCACCTTTCCGATCCCGACCTACAACATCACCCATGACTTTCCGTGGGACAGTGAAAACGCCGATCGTCTGTTCGAGATGACTGCGCGGTACGGCCTGCCGTATTTCCAGAACTTCCTCAATTCTGATCTGCAACCCAATCAGGTGCGTTCAATGTGCTGCCGTTTGCAGCTCGATGTGCGCGAGTTGCTCAAGCGTGGCGGCGGCTTGTTCGGCTCAGCGGAACAGACCGGATCGCTTGGCGTTGTCACCATCAACTGCGCACGGCTGGGCTATGTGTTCAAGGGTGATACCAGTGGATTATTGCAGCGTCTGGACACACTGATGGAACTGGCGATGGAAAGCCTGGAGGTCAAGCGCAAGGTGATTCAGCACCACATGGATGCCGGTTTGTACCCGTACACCAAGCGCTACCTCGGAACCCTGCGCAACCATTTCTCGACCATCGGCCTCAACGGCATGCATGAAATGCTGCGCAATTTCACCGGCGACGAGGAGGGCATGCACACCGAGCATGGCCGGCAGTTTGCCCTGAACATGCTCGATCATGTGCGCGCCACGTTGCTGCGTTTCCAAGAGGAAACCGGCCACATGTACAACCTGGAGGCGACGCCAGCTGAGGGCACGACTTACCGTTTTGCCAAGGAAGACCTCAAGCGTTACCCCGGCATTCTCCAGGCTGGCAGCGTGCAAGCGCCGTATTACACCAACTCTTCCCAACTGCCCGTGGGCTACACCGAAGACCCCTTCGAGGCCCTGGAGCTTCAAGACGAACTGCAATGCAAATACACCGGCGGCACCGTCTTGCATCTGTACATGGCCGAGCGGATTTCCTCGACCGAGGCGTGCAAGCAACTGGTGCGCAAAGCCCTTGGCCGCTTCCGCCTGCCGTACCTGACCGTGACCCCGACGTTCTCCATCTGCCCGGTGCACGGCTACCTCGATGGCGAGCATGAGTTCTGCCCCAAATGCGACGAGGTCTTGCTGCTGCAAGAACAGAAGCTCGGCACCGTTCATTGATTTCGATCCACTCAACCGCAAGGAGCTTCACCATGACTGCATCGCAAGCACTGCCCCAGGCTCAACGTCAACGCTGCGAAGTCTGGACCCGGGTGATGGGCTATCACCGCCCTGTGTCGGCGTTCAATCCGGGTAAACAGTCGGAGCACCGTGAGCGGGTGCACTTCACTGAAAGCGCGGCGCTGGCCGGGCGCCAATGAGTCGAACGCTTCGGGTCGGGGGCATGGTGCCCCTGACCACTATCGACTATCCGGGACAGCTCGCCTGCGTGCTGTTTTGCCAGGGTTGCGCCTGGCGTTGTCGTTACTGCCATAACCCGCAGTTGATCCCGCCTCGTGGCACAGACGAAGTGGATTGGCGGCGGGTGCTGGCGTTTCTGCAACGGCGTCAGGACCTGCTCGATGCGGTGGTGTTCAGTGGCGGTGAGCCGACCCTGCAGGACGGTTTGCTCGGCGCCATGGAGGAGGTGCGGGCGATGGGGTTTCGCATTGGTTTGCACAGTGCCGGTATCAAGCCGGCTGCATTCGCCAAGGCATTGCCTGGCGCTGATTGGGTTGGCTTCGATGTGAAGGCGCTGCCGGAGGATTGCCAGGCGATCACCCGGGTCGAAGGCAGCGGTACCGCCAATTGGCGCAGCCTTGAGCATCTGCTGGCAAGTGGTGTCGATTATGAATGTCGTACCACTGTGCACTGGCATCTGTTCGAGCCGGCGCGGTTACTGGTCCTCGCGCAGCGTTTGAGCGAACTCGGCGTCAAGCGTTTCGCCGTGCAACTGGTTCGCACCGAGCGGATGTTCGATCCGCTGCTGCCGAGTGTTTCGGCACAAGCCTTGCTACCTGACTTATGGGAAGCCATGCGCGAGCTGTTTCCCGCTTTCGTGTTACGGGGGTAACCGTGGCTGCGAATCAACGTTTAACGGTGACATCCATCATTAGGTTTTCAAATGCGCTGCCAATCGGCAGGTATCAAACAGGGAGCATTTGATATGGCCAAATTAACGACAGCACAACGTATCGTCATCGGCTTTGCCATCGCGCCGTTGGCGCTGATGGGCATGGCGTTTTACGCGTTGCACGATCTGGCAACGCTCAAGGAACAGGCGGTAGTAATCGTCAAGCAGGACTGGCCGAAGATCGATCCGATCATGGTCATCGCCACCGGCGTACGTGATAACGCCAGGAACACTAGGGATCTACTGATCGATAAAGATAATCAGCAGGTGCAGCAGTCAATCGACGCTACCAAGAAACGGATTACCCAGGCACTCGATACGCTTGAACCATTGTTCTATTTGCCAGAGGGCAAAACCGCTTATGCCGCGTTGAAGAAGAATCGTGAAGCCTACGTGGCGGCGTTCACTCAAGTGCAGGTGTTGATCCGGCAAGGGGCTTTCGATGACGCCATGGCACAGCTGAAACAAAAGGTCGTGCCGGCCGAACGCGAGGTTTATGGCAGCCTGGATCAATTGATGGCGCTGCAAGGCAAAATATTCGCCGACAGAGAACAATCAGCGCAGGCGTTGTACAGCGATGCCCGGCGCAATATGCTCGGGTTGTTTTTGTTCTGTGTGGCGCTGGTCATCGCCGCGGCGGTGATCGTCACGCGCAGTGTGACCCGTCCATTGGGCGGCGAGCCGGACGATGCCGCACGGTTTTTAAGTCAGATCGCTCAAGGCGACCTGACGATTCAGGTACCCGTGAACTCAAGTGCCGGCGGCAGCGTGATGATGAACATGCATCAGATGCAGCAAAGTCTGAATGCCATGGTCAGGCACATCGCGATGTCGGTGGACCAGGTGGCCAGTTCCTCCGAAGAGCTGAGTGCGGTCAGCAGCCAGACCAGCAGCAACCTGCAATTGCAAGGGCTGGAGATCGAGCAGGCGGCCACCGCCGTGAACCAGATGACCGCTGCGGTCGATGAAGTGGCGCGCAATGCGGTCAGCACCTCCGAGGCCTCGCGGCAGTCCGAGCAAACCGCGCAACGCGGGCGTGAACAGGTTCAGGAAACCGTGGTTTCAATCGGCGCACTGGCCGATGGGGTCACCGACACTTCACAGCGCATCGAGCAACTGGCGGGCCGGGTGCAGGACATCAGCAAGGTGCTGGACGTGATTCGCAGCATCGCCGAGCAGACCAATTTGCTGGCCCTGAACGCGGCCATTGAAGCGGCTCGTGCTGGTGATGCCGGACGCGGTTTTGCCGTGGTCGCCGATGAAGTGCGCGCCCTGGCGCATCGCACTCAAGAGTCCACCCAGGAAATCGAGCAGATGATCGGCAACATTCGTCTCGATACCGGGCATGCGGTGACGGCCATGCAAAGCAGCAGCAACCTGGTGCGGGCCACCCTGGAAGTGGCGCAACGGTCGGGCGATGCATTGGATGAAATCACCCGGTCGATCTCGCAGATCAACGAGCGCAACATGATGATTGCCAGCGCTACGGAGGAGCAGGCATTGGTGGCGCGTGAGGTGGACCGCAATCTGATGGGGATTCGCAACTTGTCAGAGCAGGTCTTGCTGGGTGCCCAACATACTCACACCGCAGGTCACGATTTGGCGCAGATGGCCGGGGCGCTGCACCAGACGGTGGCGCGTTTTAAAGTCTAGGTAATTCGGGTTGGTGGTTGTGGATGAGGGCGCTCAGGACCAGCCCCAGAACTGCAACCACCAGTCGAACCCTACCAAGCCGATGGCGAGTAACAGGCAAGTGCTGCCAGCGCAGCGACGAACCTGGGAAAGGCCTTCGCGGTCCAGCCGTTTCCAACCCAGCAACAGGCTCCAGCCCATCGCAGCCATTAACAGACAAGCCCTGGCCGGTTGTACCCACTCCAGTAGCAGACCTTCATAGCGCAGCAATTTCACCGTTGTGGCCGACAGCCCTAGAAACAATCCCGCACCACCCAAGGGCGTGAGTGTCAGCGCCAGGGGCCAATACAGTGCAGGATCTTGCGCCAGTCGAGCCGTCAGGCGCAGAAGGATCATCAACGCCGTGCCTAACACCATCGAACTCAAACTCAAGTAAGCGACGATGCTGAAACCGTCGAGCCAGCTGAAGCTGTCGTTGAGGTGCGGGTAATGGGTCAGCAGCCACCAGGGCGCGTTGTCCTCAAGGGCCCAGAGTTGGTCGTGCTCGACCAGCCATTGGGCGAGGGTTTGTTTGAGGGCGACGAACCATGGGCTGACCGTCCACTGAAAGGCGCCCATGGCCAGACCGATCACACCGAACAGCAATAGACGCGCGTCCCATGGTGAAAGCGTCTGCGCCGTCGCATGAAGAATCTCTTGGTTGCTGGAGCGCGCGATCAGCTGAACCGCGCCGCGTTGTCCGCTGCAACGTCCGCAGGCATGGCAGTCACTGGCGCCTTGCATACGACGGATATCGAGCAAGGGCGCGCAGTTGGGCGGCGGCAGGCGTGGCGCGGGGTTTTCCATCCAGCGTTGTTCGTCGACCTGAAAATGCACGGGCGCCAGTCGGGCGAGCAGGGCGAAGACGCCACTGACCGGGCACAGGTAACGGCACCAGACCCGTTTGCCTCGGGCGAACAGCAACCCGACGACGACCGCGGCGACGGTCGAACCGCCCAGAATCAACAGCGCCGCCTGGGCGTAGTCATAGACGCTGATCAACTGGCCGTAGAGGGTTGTCAGGCAGAACGCCAGGGTTGGCCAGCCGCCCCAGCGCAACCAGCGCGGTACACCCAAACCTTTGCCGTAATGGCTGGCCCATTCGCTGAGTGAGCCTTCCGGACAGAGAACGCCACACCAGATTCGTCCAAACAGTACGATCGACAGCAACACGAACGGCCACCAAATGCCCCAGAACAAAAACTGCGCGAACAGGGTCAGGTTATCGAGCAGCCGTGCCTGGCTGTCCGGCAGCGACAACACCGCCGGGATCACCAACAGCAACGCGTAAAACAGTACAACGACCCACTGCACGGCACGGATGACGGGCGCGTGACGACGCATGCCGTCGCCCAGGCGCTGCAGCCATTGATTGCGGCGACTCAGCTCAGGCATGGGACTTTTTCCACAGCACGCTGGCGCAGCCAACCCCCGACGGTCAGCCAATAACCGGCCAGCACCAGTAACGTCATGCCGCTGGGCGTCGCACGATAACCGGCAAAACCGGCAAGAAAACCACCCAGTCCATGGCTGTCGCTGAGCAAGGCACTGCTGTCCCAAAGCGCATCACCAACGAGGCTGTACATCACCTCCGGTAAATCCATGGCGAGTAATTGGCCGCCAATTCGCTCGGTACCGCTGACCAGCAACGCCGCGCCGAGTATCAGCAAAACAGCTTCGCTGATGGAAAAGAATCGCTGCCACGAGATGAACCGGCGACTGCTGTGCAGCAAGGCAATGGTCAGCGCCGACAGCACCAATCCCATTGCGCCGCCGACGACAAACAAACTGAGCTGCGGACCTCGCAACTGAGCACCGGAGCCATAGAGAAAGACTACCGTTTCACTGCCTTCGCGGCTGACGGCGAGCAGGGCCAGCAGTAACAGACTCGCGCCACCATGCCGAGCCAGGTAGCTATCAGCGTGTCGTTGCAAATCGTGCTTGAGCGTGCGCCCGTGGCGGTGCATCCAGCCGACCATTTGCACTATCAGCAGGCTGGCCACCAGCGCAAGTGCAGCCTGAAACCATTCACTGGCTGAACCGCTCATGGCCTCACCGGCAAACAGAATCAACACCGCCAGCAGGCCCGAAAGCATCAACCCCAGCACGACGCCTGCCCACAAGTACTTCGCCAGTCGATCACCCTGATGCTGCTGACTGACCCAGGCCTGGAGAATGCCGATCACCAGCAGCGCCTCGACGCTTTCGCGCCAGACAATGAACATTGATTGATACATGAAAACTCCGTGTTTGAACGGGTTATTTCGCGAGGATGCCGCCCTCGGGCAGTTGTGGATTGAACTCGTCGAAGAAGGGGTAGTGGCCGGGCCTGAGCGGGTGAATGACCACGAAGGTTGTCACGCCCGGCGACAGTACTTTTTCAACCCGCAATGGTGTGCTCTCAAATTCGGCTGGGCCTTGGCCGATATTTCTCAGGATGATCTTGAAGCGCTGACCGGCCGGAACCTCCAACAGGGCAGGAGTGAAGTGGCCATCGCGCAGGCTGAGTTCATAGCTGGGTAATTCGGCATAGGCCGTGAACGGCGCCACTGCTCCGGCAAGCATCAGCCAGGCAATCTGCAGGCGCTTCATTCAATAGCCGCCTTTTTTACCAATGCCGGCGTAGATGAACTCGTAGTGCAATTCGCAGCGTTCAAACCAGGGGGCTACGCCGGTTTCCTTATCGGTATGACGGCCAAGGGACCCATGACCGCCGGGTGGCAGGACGTTGAAGGTCAGCTGATATTTGCCTGGGCCGAGCAGCTTTACATTGTCGCCATAGTGCGGGCCGTCATTGGCGACCATGGCGTGGAAATCGCCTTTGAGTTCGTTCTCGCTGCCCTGTTTTTTCAGATTGAACGAGACATTGAGGTAAGGCACGAAACTGCCTTCCTGAAAGCCCTGTCGATTGTCCGCCGTGGCGCGAATGTCGGCTTCCAGATGCACATCGGAATCCGCGGTGGCCCGCATCATTCCGGCAGGTGCCATCTCGATCGGCTGCAAATACACCGCCCCGACTTCCAGCCCAGGACACAACTGTGGCTCACCGATCGGGTATTCCTTAGCGTGAGCCAGCGGTGTGAGCAAGAGCAGGGCAAGCGAAAGCGACAAGGGGGTACGCATAATTTCTTCCTGGGCATTGACGAGTAGGAGCCCGAGTCTAGGAAGCTTTGCTGCGAACAATAATGATTGGCATCAAGTTTCGAGAAATTAAACCGATGGCACATCACTCTGGCGAAATCGCTGGGCGCGCTCGACGGTGTGGGTCATCTGTTCGGCTGCGTGAATGGTCAGCGGATGCTGGGTAAAGCCGGGTCTGGGGGATATGTAGGTGGCCATCTCGCGCGCAACGGCGAGCTGGTGTTCCGAACCATCGGCCAGCAGGGCGATGACCAGGTTTTCCAAGGCAATCACTCGGACACGCAGATGAACCAGTTCAGCGTTGGTCAAGGCGGGCGGGGCGGTAAACGCTTTGTCATCAAGAGATGTTGCAGCATCTTGATCGTCCCAAGTTGATAGGCCGCTTGGGAAAGGATTTTTATTGAGCATGAGAGGCGTCTCCAAGTCTGTTAAAGCGTTAGCTTAGCCCCGGGATTGCGAAGGAGGTGAGCGCAGTCATCTGATGTCGATTCTTGATGTGTATCAAGGCTGGCTTTGCGTAAGGGCTATAGGTTGGAAGAACGCCTCCCAATGACCGGAGATCGGCATGGCTAAGAACTTCCCCATCAACCCCAAGCACCCCGAACGGATTTGTTGGGGGTGCGACCGTTATTGTCCGGCGAAGTCCCTGGCCTGCGGCAATGGTTCCGACCGTACGATGCACCCGGCCGAACTTTTCGGCGAGGATTGGAATGTGCCTGGTGACTGGGGCATCGAGAAGCTCATCACTACTGACAAGCCGACAGATGATGTTGCGGACACCTGGACTGGCAGTCGGAGCGAGTAGCGGGTGACAGAAGCAAACAACCAGACAGTTTCATGCTTTTAGTTACCATTTTTTTAGGTTATTTAGTTCGGATAGCTGGCAGGCTGCTCAAAAAACATCACATCGATCATCTATGCGATTTCGCCACATTAATATAACTAAACTAAATAAACATTTAGCTTAGTTATAATTATTCGTTATTAATGGGGAAGGGTAGTGCATTAAATGAACTAGGGGTCGTTCTTCCTTGGTCGCTATCTTTCAATCATGTACGGTATCTTTCAAAGCTTCAAGCAGACACGTGTAATCGGTAACAAGCCAAGTAAATCAGGGGCTCCAGCGTTGTGAAGCTTCTGGCTTTGGCTTCTAAGAGCTGAACGAAAACGAGTGAAAAGATTGTTGTAATGACATATTTATCGCCCTGGATGGTTGAAAGCGCTTATCGCTATTTGAAGGCTGCGAAGCACCTTAGACGTGGCCATGACATGCTGGACATTGCGCAGATCAATGCTGCAATTGGCATGGAAATCCTGCTCAAAAGCTTCGTGTCAAAGCCCAATGGCAACCTTGGCCAGGTCAATGAAACTTACGAACTGGACCCGGGCGCAATAAAAGCTGCGCATGAGCATTTGAAAGCGACAGACGGAATTCCGGCTTATCGGAAAGACAGAGCGCCAAATAAGCACGATCTGCCTACGTTGTTTCACGCGATACCTGAACCGATCAGGCAGCATATTCGGCTTGATCGTCACGAGCATTGGATCGAGAAGGATCGTGAAGTTTTCACCAATGCGCGTTATCGATATGAAGCCGGTGCTCCTGGAGGTTACGACGATATTTTGATCGGTGTCTTGGACGAACTGATTGAGGACGTTGTGCACTGGTATCGTGAGCTGGGCAGCAAAGATGTGTTCATCGTGTTTTATGGAATGCCGCCGCTGGAGCAGTTGCCGGATTCCGATCAGGAGCCGGACAACCTGTGAGCCTGCCTTCAAATCTGATCACCAGAGCCCCCCAGTCCCATATAAGAGATTACGCATAATGTATATTATGTTAAATGATGTGTCAGAGCGGAACTTCTACCGATGTTTGCCGTACCTGAAAACCAGAGATTCAGATTTAAAAACCGTTACGTGGTAAATCAATGTGTTGCGAGGTAAGGCTTTGCTGCTCCTTCAGGATGTCCCCGTTCGAAGCTTCCGTCCTTCAGACCTAAAAACCGGACTGCAGCTACCCTGACTTGGTGCGCTCGCATCAATATAGCAATGACCCCGTAACCGATGTCGCCCCGCATTGATAATCGCGCCTGTTCCGCCCAACCTAGGCCATAATTTCTCCCATACAGTCTAGTACGGTCTGGAACAGCCCAATGTCTATTTTGCATCAGCCTGTCCCAATGCTGGCCCCGATCGGCTGGGGAGCCAGCATTAACTCCGGATTACCTACCAATGCGCATCTTAGGGCGAAGCTAGAATCCCTCGATAATTCCTGCAAAGCCCTGGAATGCTACGACGCGGCCTCGATGTTTCTACTTCACAAAGTGGTTTCCTCCGACGGTGCGTCTGAAAGGCATCTTCGGAAATACTCGGTATCTTTGGAAAGGATTTTAAATTGGAGTTTCATCGTCGCCAAAAAATCGGTATTTGACTGGGATCAGGAGGATATACAACGGTACCTGGACTTCGTGGAAACCCCAGACTCTTCATGGGTGTGCTCCAGCAGTTTTAGTCGGTTTGTAATCAATAAGAATGAGCCTTATGAGAAATGGCCGATAAATGAACGTTGGAGGCCTTTCAAACGTAAATTTTCAGATGGTGCAGTGATTCCGCCATATTGGGGGGAGCTCGATAAAGAACGGACGATAATCCTGGACTTTTTTCTTTACTTATCCCAAAGAACTTCATACCCCCTCGCCTACCTCGATGCGAATATTATGGAGAAGCTTCGTCGTGAAATTCCTACCAAACGGCCTCCTCGCAGTTTACGAAGGGAGTACAGAAAACGACTCTTTAAGATGAATTCGTTGGAGTTAGACTGGATATTCGAAAAGGCCACCGAATTCAGTAAGGTCAAATGGCAATATGAGCTTGTTCTATTCGCAATGGCGATTATGCGGTACTCCAGTTTGCCAATCAAGTCGTTATGTCGCGCGTCTAACTCCACAGGACTTTTGAGCCAGTTTTACCGTCAGAATGGCGAGTGGTATTTCGTAATTGATTCAAGCGCACCCACGGAACGTATTTATAAGCTTGACGCACAAATAGATTCATATATTCAGCGTTATCTCAGATATCTCGGTCTTGCTTGGGATCAGCCTTTGCCAGACACGCATATATTTAGGCGTCCAGAAAAAGAGCAAGGGTTTGGATATGACTATCTTGCAGAAATGGTGGAAAGCTTGCGTCATGAACTATATCAATTAGTTGAAAATCACAGCAGTTATCATCTCAACATATCTCAGGAAATACCGCAAAAATTCTCTTTGTGGGTAATTCGGAAATCACGTCCTGTGCCTACTCGAGAAACGAAGAGGCGTGGCCGTCCGCATAAGAGTCAGCTTCCGAGAGCTTCGCTCGATTAATGGGATGCAGAAGGAACTGGAGGCTTTGAAGGCCGAATTTCTGGAACTGCAGGCACAGTGTCAAAATTTTTATAGATTATACGAAGTTTTTAAATGCGGACGGCTCAGAATCAATGGTCTAATTGACTATCGACAAGCTCCATCCATCACCCGCATTTTTGATTCTGGACTTTTGAATCTCGAGACTATCTCCGCGACGATGGATTACTTTACTTCTCTCGTCGTTACGCACTTCAACGCTCCTAGATAAGCCTCACCCCAGGGCTGTCTCTCATTGAACTACACTGAGTCGAGGTTCTATAGCGCTGCGAGTAGCTGATGGCAAGGCGCCAATTACCCTCTGGAGGTAAGTTAAACGTGCTCAGCCCTACTGCTTGTAGTGCTGAGCACATGAGCATCATCAATACTAACTCCGAGGGAAGCGGTGGCCGCCCTTACGCCACAGCTCACCAAACGAATAATTTTTAGGCGATGGCCTGGAATTTCCGTGAAGGGACTGTGATAGGGTCAAAAATACGTCTGCCAGAATGCGCTCGATTTTGGCCGTTCGAACTACTGTATTATCCCAGGCTAGCTTTGGTTGCAAAGCATGCTTTTTCATTGCTTTAACATAGCTGGCAGTACTGAAGTCGGGCGAACTGTCAACGCTGAAGTAGCCTGGGTTACCAGCAAAGTGGCGTGCCATTGCATTCCGAACATAGTTGATAGGCGTGGCTTTCAGTTGACGAGTATGAATCTGAAAGTTCTTCGCGATCTGTGTTTCCTGAATTGAGAAGCCGATAATACTTTGAGTTAATTTATCGACCGCGAGTGTGATAATCGGCTTGTACGGGAGCTGCTTGAGCTTGTGCGGGATTCTACTTAGGTGTATGCCACCGTTTAGTGAGGGGATTTGATTTTTCTCATTCATTTTTTGAATTTCCTCTAGTTTTCGAATTGAAATTTTTTTACTCCAAATAACTATCCTAGGATTTTTTCCGGAAGAGTCAAGGTACAGATCTTAACTTCATGAGTTTAGTGGAAGTGCGAAAAAGTTAAATTACGTTTCCATCGTGCAACAGAGGCAATTCCGCCAATCAGTAGTTTTTTGCAATCGGCGTGCTGTCAATTTATATTATTTGTTTTAAGGGTGAGTGCTAGTGGAGTAAAATCAATAGGTTAGATAGTGAGATAGCCGTTAATACTGGTTGTTAATTTTTAATCAATTGCCAATTCGGCAATATTTGCAATTTTATTTTTTGCGCTGAGACCTCAAACAATGCAGTGATATTGTCAGAGTTCCCCAATTTGTTGTGAGGATTTAATTATTACGGGTATGGTTTGTTATGGTGTTTTAATATGTGCGATTCGTCGGTTATGATGAGGGCTCAAAAGCCAGTCATCAATTCGCCGCAACTAGGGTTGCATTTTCGGATCAACAACACTAGATTTGTTTCGGAGCGCATTCACTGAGCAGAGTAGTCGATTATGATCATTCAACTCCCTCCCGAGCCTGACAAGCATCAACTCACAGCAAAGGCGCCGATCCATCACCTAGCAGATCACAAAGAATTCTTCCTGCTCTTCAATAACAGGAATTCTTGGCTGAGTGAGGAGCAGTATCAATATAACTACAACCTCTTGAGCGACCGTCTTCTAAAATTCAGTACTTCCAAAGGCTGTTCCTTAAAGAGCCTAAAGGCAGATGCCAAACACCTCAAGCGTGAGTTTAAGAGAGCAGGAGCGGATATTAAGCTGCACTCTATTCATGCCGCACTTTCTGGCGCGCTGGGCTATAGTTCATATATTCTTGCCAGGGACTGTAGATCCGTTGACGACTTCATCGATAACCTTTGGCCGACAGATGTCGTGTTAGGCAAGAAATTTATGGAGGGTCGTTTATGTTTGGAAGAATGGCCATCGACAAAATTATTCCAGTCGCTTAAATCGCGCATTTTTTTCAACAAAAAACGTGACAGAATCGCCAAGCTAAAAGCTGAAGATCTCAAAGTTATAGAGCGCAAGCGGTATGCGATGGCCTACGAGGAAAGTCGACTCGGCCGTAAGCAGGATCCTGCCGACTCCAGTGTCGATAGCCATGCAAGATGTGAACAAATTGGCATTACCTTTCTTCCTGAATGAAGCTTTCAGGTTAGGGCTTTGGGCTTTTCCAGCTATTCTGTAGATCTCATCAGGTCTGCTTCTGGATCAAGGCACCCATACCGGCAGTTTCGAGTTGCCAGGCTTATCGATAATGATCGCCAGGCTTTGCTTGGCGCGCGTAGCTGCAACATAAAAGGCCGCCGCCGGCGTTGATTCCAGGAAGGTCTGCTTCTGAATGAAAGCCTTGATCGGCGCCGTTGGCATGATCAGCACACGCTCGAACGTGGCGCCTTTTGATACCTTAAAATTCATGAAGTCCAATGAGAACTCCTTACCAGAAGCTATGGTGCTGCGCAGGCACTGAGGTCGGTATCGCTCGACGTATTGGTCGACATTTTTTGAGTGCACCAGGTAAACGCCATCATGTTCAGACACCACGTGGTTCTCAGATGTGGTTCCTGGGAAACCCCATGACTCATCAAAAATGGCGTCAGAGAACGTCGCAATCTCGGTTCGGCATCGGTAAGTCGTGGTCGCATAGTCAATGCTAAGCAGCCCTCCCTTTTCGCGTACAAGGAACCATTCAAGTGCACCTGCATACCCATACTGTTTATTTTTCTGTCCCCGTGGGTTTGTTGAGAGCACCGCTTGGCGCACGTCACCAACCATGCGGACGTCGATCCGCGACTCAAGTAATTCATGGACGATTTCCCAATCGTAGCCACTGAGATCTTGTACCTCGTCGATCAGAATTTCGTCGTAGATACACTCAAGTCTGCGTATCAACGCTGGGGTGGCCGCCATAAGCTCCCGCGCGAGGCGACCGAGCTCGCATGCGTAGATTTGGTTGCTACCATCCATAAACCTTTGCCTGTCCTTCGCAAACATGCTGGGACGGCCCTCGAAGTTGAAGCCCCCTACCCGTTCCCCCGGGAATTTGAATGGCAGGAACGGTTTTGCAAAGTGACGAAGCAAGAATGTGTACCAGCCTAGAACTTCTAGATTGTGGCGATCGCCGGCTTGGGAGCCGAGGCGATGGATCAGTTCCTGCTGATTGGTCTGGGTGAACGTGACAACGAGCACACGCCGTTCGGTAGGTAGCGCTTTGCAGTGATCGACCAGTCCTTGAGTTTTCCTACCACCAGCGACAGCCAAGGTCAGTAGGTTAGGCATTGTGGATGAACTCCGCCGCAGCCTTCATGTAGGCCGGTGGGCTAAGTACCTCATCCGACTCAGCTAGTCGAATTGCTCCTTCCGTTTTCTCTCGTGCCATCCAGGTCAATAACGTCGCTGCCGCAGTGATGCCAAGCATCGTGCGCAAGTGAGGCTCGCCATTCGCCGTAATGAGTTGTGGTTCGAGCGTGGTGCCGTCGGCGACTAAGCCAATGAACAGCTCTCTTCGCTTCGCGTCCAGCCACTTTTCAACCGGTTCACGTAGCTCGGCTGGATCAACGCCGTCGTTGTCGCGCATCACAGCTACAGGTTTGTTGATCGCTGCGCAAAGCTCCAAGCATCGCGCCAAAGCCAGTCCACGCATGCTGATGACATCTATACCGTGGGCCATCGGGCGTGCGCTGAAGCAATCCTCATAGACGCGTTCGAAGATGATTTCATCAGATGGGCCTTCGACCAAGACGACCTTTTTCGCTAGCACTAGACGGAGGGTGTCGTAGCCAGGCAGCCTTTGGAAATAGCTCACTGTATCAGGATGAAGTTCTGTGATTTTGGACGCGCTGTTCCGGTGAAGAAGCAGCAATGCGTCGAGACCGAGCCGGTTCAACACGTATGTGCTGTGAGTCGAAATGAATAGCTGCTGCTCTTCCGTGGCCAGATCTTCGATACGATTGAGTAGGGTCGTCAAGCTCGTGTGAGATAGATGGTTTTCGGGCTCCTCGATCATCACGATGTTCGCCCTTGAGGAATGACGCTTCATTGCGAGAGAGATCTTGATCGCAGCCTGTTGACCCTGGCCTGCCATCGCAAACGGTAAGCCGTCGACGTGTGGAGTGACCACGCTTTCCCAAGATGTGCGGGATGTCTGATCCATGGCCAGCGCCATGGGCTCTTCCTGGAGCGCTGCGCCTAGACCCGAAAGTCGCTTGTTCACCGGTGCCAGCGCGCCATCTGTCATGGACGCTTTGATATTGCGGTAGTCCAACGAAATCTCTGCTTTCTCGGATGACTCCAAGTGATCGCTTAGGATTTGGCGAAGATGGTAGTCGACGCCGGCGGCGGATTTGACCGTACGGGAGTCGATGGTGGCCACCGAGAGCGCTCGCGGCCGTCGTGTGAGTTCATTATCAGCGAACGACCGCCATTCGTAGGTGTAGTACTCAACGGGGAGTAGCGGAGAAGGATATTTAAGCCATTCATCCAGCTCATCCTTGTACTCCTCGTTGGGGAAGACGGAGAGAAAGACACCAGGACAAGCGTTCGTTGGAACGTCGGCATTCACTGCGCCCAGCAGTCCCTGGAGATCTTCCGTGTTTTGCAGATAGAGCTCGATGAGAATCTGTGGGAGTGCCGGCTTCATTCCAGCCCTTCTTAGTGCAAGAAACTCAGCCACCATCTCGGTGTTGAACCAGTGAGGATTCAGCTCCTCCAGGATTCCTCTGCCACCGATCCGCCCGTTGAGCGCCAGCGAGATGGCCTCCATTAAGGTGGATTTACCGGCGTCGTTGTCTCCGACCAGGATGTTCACGCCCGGGTTGGGCTTTAGCAGAAAATCTTTGTAGATGCGGTACCCACGGATGCGGATCTTGGTGATCACGTTCGACGTTCCTTGGCGAATTGCTGCTATATGGCGCTTTGATGGCCGTGTTGCCTGATGCTATAAGCGAAGCGGCACGTTGTCGACTCCGTCGTGCTCTGCTGTACGCCCCCTACTTTCACTGCTCCACCAGACAACCTAGCGCACAGGATTTCGCATGACCACCCATTACTACCCAAGCCGTAAAGCATTTATCGAATCCTTGGGAGCCACGTGTAAAAACTGGACTTGGAGTTGGTCGTTTGTGAATCACCAACAGCGCAAGGTCATATTCGGTGCTTGGGACATTCATATGAACGGCGACCGTACACTCATACTTTGCGAGGGGTGGGAGATAAAGAAGGGGCGGCGCAACAATGGCTACGCGCAGAGCGTCGAGCATCTCAGGTTAGTCGCCGAGCAGGGATACGAGCTTTATACATTCAAGATTACGCACTCGGACGAACTCCAGGACGAGGACGGCGTAGGCCCTGCAAAGATCAAAGATTTTGAACGTTTTATCACTCGCAAATGGCTGCTTCAGCAGGAAGGTCTATGGTACGCGTGTGAAGAAGAACCTATCCCTGCAATCCCTGAAGAAGTCAGTCATCCCGAGCTCTACCTAGAGGGGGCACTGCGAGAGGTAAAGGTCAACGCATACGAGCGCAATGCTCAGGCCCGGGAAGCATGCATTCGACATCACAAGGCCGTGTGTGCAGCTTGTAAATTCGACTTCGGCTCGGTCTACGGCGAGATCGCCAAAGGGCTTATCCATGTTCATCACATCGTACCCCTGAGCACGATCGGCGCGGAATACAAGCTCGATCCAATAACCGATTTGATACCGCTGTGCCCGAACTGCCACGCAGTCGTACATCGTGGCGCCGAGGTCTTGAGTATTGATAAGCTCAAAGAATGCATAGCCGCGGCAAATGGGGGGATGCCTGAGCTTGTAGAACCAAATAAAGCGCAGCGCCGCCTGACCCCTCCCCCTGCACAGTGATTTTAGCCATGTAACTCCGCCACTGTTTCCGCCCGAGGTAATAATGTCGTTGTCCGTTTTAAGGTTCGCTTGGTCTAGAATTCGCGGCCATCAGGTAAGTAAGTACGCCCTACTCCTGATTGCTCCTGTCGTTGTAAAACCGTTAGATTTCACCGCTGCCAGGAGGCCGATCCATTTGCGGCTGAAGGGGCTCTGGGGATTGCCTTTAGTTGTTGCTGGGGTGTGGGCGGCAATAGCCGGCTTCAGCCTGGAGTGGGCGTATGGAAATTCAGTGGGGCCTGGAGTGTCGGTTGCCGAAGCATTGAAAATCGGTGGTCGCCTCAAGAATATGGCGTGGGTGTTGGTGACTGCTTCGACCGCAATCCTGCTATACAGCATCAGTATTCTACGTTGGGGATTTCACTGTGCTGCGATCCGGCTACTGAGGAGATGGTTCCCCACTATCAGCATGCCGCACTGCCTGTTCTTTGTTGTCAATACGTCGGGTTGGGGAATGTGGTTTGCCATCTACGGATATGGCCTGCTTCAGGCGGTCAAATGGTGGGTAAGCGCAGGGCAACCTGCCTACGTGCCGAACGCCAGTAACCTGACTGAACCGTTCTTGCACATAGCGATTGTTTGCGCCTTGAGCGGTTTGCTGCACCTCACAACCCGTAACAACACTGAAGGGATACGAGCACTTTACGGAGGGCATCGAGGGCTGAGCTTTTTAATCAAGCTCATAGGTATCCTCATGATGTTTATCCTCGGCAGTATGTCATTAATGCTCGGCTAATCTCGCAACTGGTAATCACCCACACTCAGTAGAAGAGTAATCAGGGCTCAGCTATGGGCTGAGCCGAGTAGAGTTGCCAGTAACTGGGCACCTCGCTTACAACGGGCTCAGCGGATATTGATCACAGCGGCGACTCGTAATCAGGATCCAGCAGATAACGGATCTCGGGAACGTGCGGCGACAAGATATCGATCAAGTTGCCCCGCAGCCGGTTGTCGACATCCTTATGCAGCCGGATCTTGCCGATAGCCAACGCCATGACGAACTCCATACCGGCCTCACCGCGCTCATGCCCATACCCAGCCGCGATGCGGTGAATAATGTCAGACATCGACAGGCTGTGGGTTTCGTGAGCTCTGTAGTCGAGCTCCGCCGGCACTGCTGCGCGCAAGAATGCGGCTTGGATGACGCCATCGTCGAAGCGCGAGAACACGTCCGGCGATAGGAGTACCTGCTGAAGCTCTCCGGACTCAAGCCGTTTGGCGTTCTGTACCTTCCCGCTGTACCGAGCGTTCTGCAGAATCCACAAGATGGTGAGGTAGATGTCCGTCGACGTCGCGCCCCTCACATCCATCGTACCGTCGACGAACGCAAAACCTCGGCTGAGTGTCATCGGCTCTCCGGTATGACTGCTCGGCCAGAACGGGTTAAGGCCAAGTCCCGCAGTGGAGGCGCGGTCGAACACTTCCATGCGCTGCGTGATCACCGGCGAGAAAGTGTCCGCAAATGAATGCAAGGAGATGAGCAGCCGCTGCTCTTCGGCCCAGTGACTCGTGCAGGCGAGCTCCGCTGCTGGGATCTCCATATACGTCTTGAAGACATACCGACTGTGATCCTTGGCCGGTTGCGTCAGGTTGCTCTGTAGATCCTTCATTAGCTGATAGCTGCGCCCGAAGAGTGCCCCCGTGATGTAAAGCCTGGTGCCCGATTGCTGAGCGGTACGCAGGCGGCGGCTTACGCTTTGCAGGCGAGACCCGCGTTCGGCGGCAGCGGCAATGACGATGACAGACCCGTCAAAACTCACGTTGGCATCAAAGTGATCGAAAGACACCTTGTTATCGACCTTGACGCCACAAGACTCCAGGTAAGCGATCGCACGGTCGGCCAGGGCAGCGCTGGCAGCATCGTTATCGTGAATGATCCAGCGGGTCGACGCGACGGCCTCCTCAAGCAGTACCCTGTCGAACCACACACCAAAATCGCGGGCAGCGACCAGGTTGTCTTTATCGACATGTACAGTCCTAGCTCTAAGCCCTGGCCGGTCAAGAGTAAAACAGCTGAACAGGTTGGCCCCCATGAAGGAATAGAACAGAGGTTGTAGCAGAGGCGGCGCATGATCAGTGCCGATGTTCAGCAGCTTGGTTTCGCTGTGTTCAGCCACGAACCGCTCACCATGGATCCGGATCAAACGAATCCCGCCCGCTTCACCCTCACCCAACATTTCGAAATCTTCGGGTTGCTTCAGCGTATGCAAGACCGAGCACGAGTCCGATGAGCGCTCAAATGAAAGAATGGTGGCCACGCGAGTCGGCAGAGCGCTATTTACCTTCAACCATTGCTGTGCGAGCCCGCACTGGGTCGACGCAGAGATGAGGCACAGGGCAGAAACGGCCTTGGGTAAAGGCCCGTCCTTGATAAGGCCCTCATGCGAATGGAACGACCGGATGTTCGCAAAGCCCGGCTGCTCAAACCGCATGAGGTACAACTGCATGGAAAGCGCCAAGGGCAACAATGCGATCGTGTCCAGATACAAGATGTCGGGCGCCCCCATCCCATCTTCCATCGCTGTCTGTATTAGGGGGAGACATGCAAACGCCAGATAATGGGCGTGCAAGGTCTCAGACAGCAGGTCTTCTGCCCGGATGAAGTAGTTTGAAGCCCGAGACGACGGCTTTGAGTAGAAGAAGCCTGCAGGCGCCTTCTTCAGAACGTTGGAACGTTCCACAAGGTGGGTCAGGCCCGTTTTTGCGATCGCCAGCGAGTTGCGCTTGATGAGCTCTTCGAAACCCTCTTCTGGCCCAGAAATGTTGACGTATTCGGTGATGACCCCATTAACGTCATAGAACGCGCAAGCATAGGTGCGGGGCGAGCCGGGGCCTTGACGGCCGAGCTCCGCCATCAGGGGCGATGTGGGCGTCGCCTGGTGTGCGCGAAATTCATCCAATGCGTAAGCTGGCATCAGAAACATCACAAGGTCGGGCATGATGTAACCGGACAACTGATGCTGCAGGGCGTGAGCCGCTTGGGTGTCAGTTAGGAGATCGACGCCAGTGAAGAAGACCACCGCATGAACCGACTTTCCGGCCTGACGCAACTCGACTTCAAAATCCATGAGATCGAACATGTCAGTTCACCGGAATGCAGATGGTAAAGACAGTGCCTTCCACAGCAGCCAGTACCCGGCCACCGTATCGGATCGACGGGTCGAACTCCATAATCTCATCACTTCCATGAAAAGCCTGATGCAGCGAAAGTCGTCCCGTCCGAACACGCACGAAGGCTTTGAGCTTGTTGAGTGCCTGAACAGCGTTATGCAGCCCCATCCCGGAGGCTGGTGATTGCGGTTTGGAGGTAACGTGCTTTCTGAAGCAATCAAGGGTGGCCTCAAACTCGGCCTCCAGAGTCAGCGCCTCCAGGCTTTCTACTGGCCGCCCCTCTTTAGCAGTCAACCACCGACGTGCCATTCCTGGGCCGCTGTCGATGACCGAGATCTCCAGGAAGTCCAATGTCTGTGCTTGCAGGAAACGCTTCAGGATGAACCGAGCGAGCTCAGGCTCATTGTCTGAGTACTCAAGCGCATCCTTACGGCTCATCCGATTGAGTTTGATGGAGGTGCCGCGCAGCGCTTTCTTGTACTTGTTCCCGTCCACATCCGTGACAGCATGCTGATCGGCGTTGGAGATCAGTTCCCAGAGCACGCTGCCCAGTGCTGGGAGCCCTAACCTGAGTAGTGCCCCCTGGTCACTGCGAGCATTCATTAGCTTCGATGACGTCTCTACGAGCGTCGAGAACCAAGATCTCGGCTGGACTTTCGGCTCGGCGTGATCGAAGTAAAACGGTTTGATGAACTCACGTTTTGCGTTGTTCACGCAGAACAGGTTGATGGCCGTTGGGCGGGCGCCTCGGAGGTTGGAGGTGTTGCGCAGATCTCCCTCAAACATTGCATCGACAAGGGGTCTGATTGCCAGGAGCGCTTCCCGCCGATCGATCAGTTGATGATCCTGGGCGTGGACTTCACTGCACATGATCAACGCGAAGAATCCAGCAGCGTTTTGAGCCAATTGTGTGATTTGGGCGATGGCGTCATCACCGGCAGGTGAGTACAGGTGAAGGACGGTTTTTTCGTAAGCACGTGACCAAGTCACGATGAACTGAGCCAATGCCGCATCCACGCCCAATCCACCGCCGTGGCTCATGCTGATGGGAAGCCGGAGATTGGGATCCGTACCAAGCGACTGGTAGAGATCCTCGATCTCATAAAGGTTGAGCTTTCGGCTGATTTGCATTCACGTCCCCCACGTTCCGTCGTTGAACTGGCGATGCCGACATTCCAGAGTCGCCATCGTCGTGACCTACCTAAGGCCCCATCCTCTGTATCAGACCGGTCAGCACAGGCGGAGCACGCGGCAGACTCTACGCGATGCAACAAATTTAGGCGACGTCCTGGATAGGCAAGGCAAAATCCACCCAAAGAATCTAGCGCCAGCGTGTCGTACGCATGATCTCTACTAAGGTGATAACTACTTAAGGAGCTAGCTCCAGCGCTTTAGGTTGTCACGCGCCCAAAACGCCTTTCAAACCGATCGGAGAGTCATGCTCTCTCAGGCTCTTACGGCCTTTCTATCTGACGATGAGCCGGGCAGCCATGGATACCTGGTACCGGCGGCATCCAGCTTCATAATCGGAGTAAGGGAGCCGAATGGCTCAACCCTTTCTATGAGTATTTGGGATAGACGCTGATGAGCGAACTTCCAACCTGAGGTGCCTGCATCATGGCTACGTGGATTTCCTGTGATCTGATCCATGTTTCAACTCCTAGGTCGTTTCGAAGGCTTGGCGTGCCCGGCGATTTGCTTATCCTCTACTCCTGAGGAGGCATTGCTACCCTCCTCCAGGCTTGGCTCATCAACCCTAGCGGGCCGCAGTTGTTCATTCTCTTTCTGTGCAGTCGCCAGCAATACCGTGGTTTCTCGCTCACGCAAATCGGCTACAGCGGCGGACTGGTGAAGTGCCTTGACCTCTTCGCGCAGAGCTGAGATCTGCTCCATAAGGTGCTCAACCACCCCAGCGGACTTGGCCTCACCGTGGCGAAGTGCTTGAATTTGCGTGTTGAGAGACTGAACCAAGGCTTCTTGCGTGTGCAGGGCTTTGGTTTGCTGCCTAGCTTCACCGAGCAGGCGTTCATTGTCGCGATTCAGTCGCGTCAAATCATCCTGTTTCATAACGATGGTCTCCCGCAGCTTGCGCTGCTCAACTTGCATCTCATGCAATTGAGACTCGTGCTTGCGTTGATCCTGATCTCGCTGTTCCTTCGCCGCCTCCCGATAGTGCTCGAGCGCTCCACGCGCCTGGACGTGCTTTTCCTCCAGCGATTGGATGTGCTTGTCCTTTTCAGCAACCAGCGACTCAAGGTCGGTACAGCGCTGACTGAGGCCGGCGTTACGGGTCAGCTCAGCCTGGAGTGAGGACTGGGTGGTCGCAAGTTCAGCGTTCTGCGTCTCTATCGCGGCCTGTTGGATGGCCGAATTACGTTGTGTGGTAGCCAACTCAGATCTGAGCTCGATGATCTGGTTTTCGAGCGCGGCCCGCTGCAGGTCAAAAGCTGCGGTCGCCTGGGAGATTACTTCCTGGCCCTCCTCCATAAGCTGATCCAGCAGCGTTTGCACCATACCGTTGAGTGTGTCGCCCATACGTACACGTGCTAATACAGGCTCTCGACTGGAGGGCTCAAGCTCTTTCAGGTACCGAGAAATCGTTGTCTTGGAGCCCGTATTTCCAAGCTCTACGCGCACTGCATCAATGCTGGGGTTGGCTCCCCTGGCCAGCAGCGCCTGACGTGCTTCTTGCACAACAGCTTTATTGATTCCGCCTCGAGCCATGGGGCCTCCTACTATTTCGTACTGTGTTACATGTCATGTATCTACATAACACATTATAGAGATTTTACGCCGTTTGATCTTGATTTACTAGAAGCCCATAATAGTGCTTTATGGCTTCTTGATTCATTATGGCGCCCGGAAATCCTCCTAGATGCGTATCAGGCGCAAACGTTCCGATTTTGAAGGCAAAGTACGATGGAAAAGGCAGATCGGTACCTCAGCGCCGGCACCAGGGAGAACACCCGGAAAAGTTACCGGGCGGCGATCGAGCACTTCGAGGTGACTTGGGGCGGGTACCTACCCACGACCGGCGTTGGCGTCGTTCGCTATCTGGCGGAGTACGCCGACAAGCTCTCCATCAACACTCTGAAGCAGCGTCTGGCAGCCCTTGCGCAATGGCACATCACTCAAGGTTTCCCTGATCCGACCAAGACGCCTGACGTTCGCCAGATGATCAAAGGCATCAGGGTTGTTCACCCTGCAAAGGTTAAACAGGCCGCCCCACTGCTGCTAAAGCACCTGGAGCAGGCGGTGACATGGCTTGAAAGGGAAGCTGCAGTCGCCCTTGAACGCGGAGATTACAAATCGCTGGTGCGTCACCGTCGCTCGGTGGCGATCATCTTGATTGGATTCTGGAGGGGCTTTCGAGGTGACGAGTTGGCAAGGCTGACGGTGGAAGACACCCAAGCCATAAGTGGTGAAGGCATTACCTTTTTCCTGCCCTATACCAAGGGTGACCGCCAGCATGAAGGAACTACGTTCCAGACACCGGCGCTCGCCATGCTCTGCCCCGTAGATGCCTACATCAACTGGATAACAGTTGCCGGAATCGCGAAAGGCCCCGTGTTCCAGCGGATTGATCGCTGGGGCAATCTGTCAGGCAACGCCATGCAGCCGCATAGCCTGATCCCGGTGCTGCGCCGCATTTTCAAAGAGGCAGGATTGCCAGCGGAGTTGTATAGCAGCCACTCGATGAGACGCGGCTTTGCAACTTGGGCGTCCGCCAATGGGTGGGACATCAAGGGGCTGATGAGCTATGTGGGCTGGAAGGATATGAAGTCGGCGTTGCGATATGTGGATGCTAGCGTGTCATTTGGTGGAATTGCTTTGCGCAATACAAGCCTCAAGCACGTGCCTCTTGCCTGACAAAGAGCCGATCGTTTTTTGAAGTCGGGAGCCGCACGGATGCGTAAATCGGCCCGACATACTTGATGGGGATCCATTGAAGGATTCGGCGATCTGATTTTACTGGCCATCCAATCCTCGAAATCTTGCACCCGCTCATTCATAAGAGGGTGGTCGGCGGCTGAGGCGGCGATCAAGGAAGCAACGGCTTGACCTGTTCCCACGCAAACCAAAAGCTTACGATTTACGTGCCAGCTGTTACCGCTTGGTACGCCGGCAAGCGAAATCTGAACTCATCGTTTCCCTTGGGCCCGAAGGCCAGGATAAGCGTTGAGGCACGCTCTGAATTTAGAAGCTGTATTTTGACTAGAGCTATTCCTAATTCTGAATATCATACGGCCATGGGTTCCAGAAACGAGACGGCATGATGAGACAATGCTTTGGAAGGACGCGCAACGGAACCAGATGCAAAAGATCTGGAAATTGGTGGCTGTTTTGCGCTGAGCATCGACTGATGGGTCTATTGGCAATCCCGCTAATCATCTGGAGTGCTTTAAATTTCGCAGGCAATGCCACCTCTGTTCTGGGCTGGCTATCGATCATGCCACGTGACCTCGCGGGCTTGATCAATCCTCCTCAGGTATCGCTAACAGATGTGATCAAGTCTGCTGTGGTTGAGGGGGTCAACTACACAACGGCGCCCACCAGTGAGACCCTAGTGGCCAAGGTGATTACCCGCGCTAGCTTGGATGATCCAAACTCAGGCGCTGACATGCCTTTTCTGTTTTCGCTGGTGAGTCCGTTCAAACCTACCGGAATGAATACGATCTTCCGAGGCGACGGCTGCAGATTCCTCGGAAAAGGGAGGGGGATTTCTCAAGACAAAAACGGAGGGTACATCGACATCGTCGGTGCGTCGTGTGTGGACGACCGTGGTATCGCTTACGAGCTCCACGCGCAGGGAACGCGTCGGCTTGGCTTTGTGGCCAGCGTGGGTGATTTTGCCAGCGGTACTGTGAAGTTGATCCAGGACAAAGGGGATCACACGCTGCAGCATGCCGAGAATGTGATGCTCCGTTTCGACCAACCAGTTGCCCTACTCCTGGAGGCAGGTCGAGTCAGGTGAGAAAGAAGCGTGGCTGATTGCATGACATTGTCACACGCAGTTTTAGTAGCTCTGCCCGCAGAACGCATTTCCGGAACAGATGCGGCCATTTGCAAAGCCGCCAAAAATGTTGTCAAGAAGCTGCATTGCAACAAGCGTGACATCAAATGGGAGACCATTGAAAGCAAGAGTCCGAGAGATCTTGTGCGTCACATCGCCGAAAACATCGGCTCCGAACTGCCGCGGCTCCAACCCACCTCCTCGCCCTAGATGCGCCGGTTTGGCGAACACGCCTGGATGATGAAGGTGATTTGACTAATCAATGTGGCTGAAGAAACAGGATTGGCGATTCCAGATCGAGTAGAGGTTTCTACCATCCCAGTAGCTCACGCATCCATCACTGCTCACTGACCGTTTGGCACGAAAGACAGTTTCCATTTGCTTCATCCCTAGGATCTGGGAATCGAGGACAGGCGCCTCATGGCCCTCAAGCCCATAAGAATCTTGTGAGAGGTTCCGCCTAGGGAGACGCATGAGCAGAGCCGCATGTTTGGTTTCCTTGAGAACCAGCGCGAACGAGTTAGTGATCGTGCGGTAGCCAGTGTGAGCGTGGGTCACCAATGCATGTTCTCCGCGATCAACACGCCGTAAAACTGACAGTAGATGTGCGTCTGAAATCAGTAGCGACTTATCCTGGATAATTCCTTCCTGAGCCTGCTTACACCACTCAGCAACGTCATCGGAAGTCTTAAGCTGAAGCACTCCATTTGAACGGCGCGCAAAATCCGCCGCACCGGGGAGGTACCGCGATGTTGTGACAAAGATGCCATGGTGCGCGCCATCGTTAGCAACGGCACCACGGAGCGCCTGAACAGCGTCGAGGCGTATGGGCCTGTGGGGCGCGTAACGTTTTGCCTGCACATAGGTAAGGGTGTCCCCTAGCGGCCCTCGCTGGAGCAACCGAACATCTACACCTCCATCACCAATTCCGGGCCCGACTTCAGACTCATACCCTAAGCTCTGGAAGACCCGATAAAGCAAGATCTCGAAATCGCGGTGGTGCAGGTTATACAGTCGCTCAGGACGCGCTTGGAAATACCTATACAGCTCAGCGTACACATCTCCGAAATCCTCAACAATTAAGCTACAGACCCATTTCCAATAGAAGTACTCATCGTAGGCCGCCTGCATTTCCTCCGTTGTCGCAAAGAAGTAGTAGGAGCAGCCGTCATAGTTTTCAAACCAGAAACCGTGTGCCCCACAAATCTGATCGAGCTCAGCTCGCGATCGAGGGTCAAGATCTTCATCCAGCATGCGAGCAAGGTGCCCATCGCTGTAAAGGATGAAGACCACAGCCTCTTCACCAGGCTCACCTTGCACGCGCTCTGCGTATGATGTGAATCCGCTATCGCGCCACAAGTCGTTTCTTTGTGCCCACGACTTTATGTCTCGTTGAGCGTTCTGAATACGCTGCTCTAGGTCGCGATCAGCAAAAGCTGGCATATGCTCTCCCCGTTGAGGATCTAGAAGTAATTGATCAGAGATCCACATCATCGAAAATATCGCGACCAGTATGCTGAACCGCCGGCTGAATTAGATCACTCCGGCCCCCCTGCTGGCTGACATCTACGTTCCCGTGATACCTCGGCGATCCAATCGTCGGTACGCTGCATCTGTGTAGCAACCGCATCCCCCACGCCCCGCCATTCAGGGTAAGCCTCAACAATGCCATCCAACTGCTTCATGACATCGTAGAGGAAGGTATCCGTAAGCATCAGTGTGCCATGTGCGAATCCTATCGAGGTTGGTCAGCGTATGCTTCTGCACACTGGTGGACGAGCCCTCTGAAAGACAGGACACCGTTTCCCCCTTAACATAAGGGATAGGCAAACGACTGTGTATATGACTAATAGAAACGATAAGGGTGGGGAGCTGTTGGGTCAGGAGCGGCGTCGCCGCTGGAGCCCAGAGCAAAAACTGGCCATGGTTCGCGAGAGCCTGCAACCGGGGCAAAGCGTCTCGATGGTGGCTCGGCAGAATGGCGTTAATGCCAACCAGCTGTTTCAGTGGCGCAAGCTCTATCAGAGCGGCAGTCTCTCTGCGGTCAGTGCTGGAGAGAGTGTTGTGCCTGCTTCCGAACTGGCCGATGCGCTCAAGCAGATCCGCGAGCTACAGCGCATGCTGGGCAAGAAAACTATGCAGGTCGAGATCCTCCAGGAAGCCGTGGAGATTGCTCGGTCGCGAAAATGGATTGCGCACTCACCCTTGTTGCCGGGGGACGACCTGTGAAGCTGATCAGTGAAAGTCTCGGTGTAGCGCGCTCGCAATTAACGGTTCGACTCAAGCCAGCGGCACGACCTCAAAGGCGTCGTCCGAGACTGGACGATGTCGCTTTGGTGGAAGAAATTCAGGCTGAGGTGAGTGAGCTGCCCAGCTACGGCTACCGCCGCGTGTGGGGTTTGCTGCGTCGCCGGCGTGAACAACAAAGTCAGGCGCCGATCAACGTCAAGCGAGTCTATCGCGTCATGCGCGATCATCAGTTGCTGCTTGAGCGACGAATTAAACAACCCGGCGTGGCGCGTCGCCATGAAGGCTGCATTGCCGTCGCCACCAGCGATACCCGGTGGTGCTCGGACGGGTTTGAGTTTCGCTGTGATGATAACGCCAAGCTGAGCGTGACCTTTGCCCTGGACTGCTGCGACCGCGAAGCCATCGGCTGGGTGGCCAGCCCGACCGGGTACAGCGGCGACGATATCCGTGATCTGATGCTGGAGGCGGTGGAAAAACGCTTCGGTGAAGAGGTGCCTGCCACCCCAGTGCAATGGCTGAGCGACAACGGCTCGGCCTACATCGCTGAACAGACACGCCTGTTTGCCCGACAGATCGGCTTGCAGCCGCTGACGACACCGGTGCGCAGCCCGCAGAGCAACGGCATGGCCGAGAGCTTCGTCAAAACGATGAAGCGCGACTACGTCGCGCACATGCCCAAACCTGACCGTGAAACAGCCTTGCGCAACCTGACGATTGCCTTTGAGCATTACAACGAGGAGCATCCGCACAGCGCGTTGAAATACCGTTCACCACGGGAGTTTAGGCGCTTGGCAGCGGCATCAATTTAACGGGGTATTGGTGTCCGGTTTGGCAGGGGCCAGTCCAACTGGCAAGAAAACTCTCTCGCTCCTGCCCTTCGAAAAACTCATGCATCACTTTGTCGTAAATGTACCCCAAGTCATCGCATTCAAAGACCGTCTGGTGGATCTTGATCGAGATTGGAACAATGGTGGATGCGAGCATGTGGCCATTGCGAAACAAGCGATAGACTAGATCAGAAGCGCTCGATAAGAAGTTTGTAGAGAAGTCGTTGACTACACCTATGTAGTGGTCTAATGAAACCGGACACCCATTTAGGCGAGAATGCTCGCCAGATCGAGGTGTCAGATGACTAAACAACGCCGCTCCTTTACTCCTGAATTCAAGCGCGAGGCTGCCGACCTTGTGCTCAAACAAAACTACAGCTACATCGAAGCCAGCCGTTCACTCGGCATTGGTGAATCGGCATTGCGCCGCTGGGTTGACCAGATTCAGAAAGAACATAAAGGCGTCACCCCGCAGAGCAAGGCACTGACTCCGGAACAGCAAAAAATTCAGGAGCTGGAAGCCCGGATTGCTCGGCTTGAGCGAGAGAAATCAATACTAAAAAAGGCTACCGCGCTCTTGATGTCGGAAGATCACGAGCGTTCGCGCTGATTGACCAGTTGAGGGCACATGAGCCGGTTGATTGGCTGTGCAAGGTGTTTGACGTCACTCGCTCGTGTTACTACGCCCAGCGCCTGCGGCGCCGCACGCCGGATGTTGAACGGCTTCGATTGCGTAGTCGCGTCAGTGAGCTGTTCTCGCAAAGTCGCAGCTCTGCGGGCAGTCGCAGCATCCTGTCGCTGATGCGTGAAGACGGTGAGCAACTCGGTCGATTCAAAGTGCGTAGCTTGATGCGCGAGCTTGATTTAGTCAGCAAACAACCCGGCTCCCATGCCTACAAACGAGCAACAGTAGAAAGACTGGATATCCCGAACACATTGAACCGCGAGTTCGACGTGCCAGCGCCCAATCAAGTCTGGTGCGGCGATATCACCTACATTTGGGCGCAAGGAAAGTGGCATTACCTGGCTGTCGTCCTGGATCTTTGTACGCGTCGGATCGTGGGCTGGGCGCTGTCGGAAAAGCCAGACGCTGAGCTGGTGATCAAAGCGCTGGATATGGCTTACGAGCAGCGTGGCAGGCCTTCGGATCTGCTATTCCACTCGGACCAGGGATCGCAATATGCAAGCCGACTCTTTCGCCAGCGGTTGTGGCGATACCGCATGCGCCAGAGCATGAGTCGACGAGGAAACTGCTGGGATAACGCACCGATGGAGCGCGTATTTCGCAGCTTGAAAACAGAATGGATACCGACCGTGGGCTATCGAACTGCGCAGGAAGCACAGCGCGATATCAGCCATTTTTTGATGCATCGCTACAACTGGATTCGGCCTCACCAATTCAACGAGGGGTTGGCACCAGCGCGGGCCGAGGAAAAACTTAACGTCGTGTCCGGGATTAGTTGACCACTACAGATTCGCTCCCGAAAGTCGGTGTGCTATGGCATGGCCAGTGACTTAAATACAAACTTTCAGGCCTCTAAGCCTCTCGCAAAGGAGGGTGTGTTTGCCGGGCGCTTTAAAAAACTTTTTTCGTAAAATAGCGGGTTACGACATCGATAACCCGCCCTGCCGTGCTTTAATGGAATCCAACTACGCCATCAGGTCGTGAGGCCGGTGCGGTTCTTGAGTAGCGCGATCACCCGTTGATTTGGCTTTATGAATCCTTCGGTATCTAGATGGTACTCTTGAAGGTCACGATTTAATGTGACCGTATCACTTACATTGCCACCAATTACTCGAGCAACGTCGGGGGTCACCTCCACGACGATGTCCGAGTGGCTATTATATGAAGAGTGATTTTCGGCATAGGAGTAGCTAAACGTACCAGATCCACGATTGCGTTGGATGATGTCGCCGATCTCCGGTTGCTTTTCGGTGATGCGATACCCCCAGAATGGTTTATCCAAGCGATTCGTAAAGCGTGCCTTGATAGCGTTATTCACAAATACCGAATGGCTTGCCGCAAATTGGAAATTAGCATAAGCAGCGCCAGCCTTTCGTACGACCCATGAAATGAATGCTGCTGACCAAGGGACTTCCGAACCATTAGAATAACGACTACGGCCGTCATATGGCTCTCCGATAGCAGCCCACATCTCTCGGACATATCTGTAATATGGATCCGCCGATTCATTGGCATGCCCCTTGTCGAAACGCAACCACTCATCAAAAGCTGCACGCAGTAGAGCCTCAACCTCCGGGCGACTCGATTCGCGTAGATATTTACCGAATACGACCCCTTCCTCGGATCCCACTTTGACCTTGCGCCAACCGTCCTCAGTCGCGGTACCGAGATCGATCACCTTCTCGCCGATAGTCAAATCCCGGATAATAGTGCCATTGGGGGCACTTCGCAGTCGCAATCCTTCGGTCGCGACGAATCGATCAGTTCCAGCCAGATTTTCCGTGGCCAAAGTTGTTGAATGGCCACCGAGTGTCGCGTCGACCTCCTCCTCCAAGACCAGATACCCTCGCCCCACCTCATCGACTAGGAAGGCACCAAGCTCCTTCCGAGGAACTCTTACGACGTTTTGGTCATATCCAACACCAGAAGCTGAATGCTTCGCCTCTGGAGGCACCTGACGCATAGCCCAACGATTGGAATAGAAGAACTGCTCAGTTCCCAAAAAAAGGCGTGACATTGATATCCACGGAACTGTGATCAGCCGTTCTGCCAGGAGCTTCGAAAGTACGGCTCCACTGCCATAGGCCCCTATAGAAAAGTCACTACCAATCTGATCTTTGATCGCTTGGAAATAATCAAATATTGGGCCATCAATCTGTTCTGGGGAATAGTCTGCGTCGACGGCGAACAGGATCGTGCTACCCTTGCCTTTTGGCTGGCCCACTAACTTGGCGAAATCCATCGCGCTTTTAGCATTGGCAGACCCTTTTTGCTGGGAATAATCTGTAATGCTTCGGCTGCTATCTTGGAATACCGGAAGAATCCCAAAACCCTCTTTTGAAAGAAATTTCGCTTCTTCGGATGTAATAGTTTTTGGCCTAGCCGAGCTTGCATAATAGCGAATGATCGTATCAACGCCTTTTTCACGCAGGAGGGTAAGAAATACTCTCCCTTTAGCATTGTTGAGTCGAATACTGACATCCACTGCCGAACAACCGTCAGCACTTGTGAAATCATCCTTATAAGACATAAAAATCCCCTTCGTAATTTCCTAGTTAATTAATTTTTCTGCCCAGTCAAACGCCCAAGCATCAAAGCTATCGCATTTCCAAAGTGAGTCTGGCTCAGAGGCATGTTCTGCGCCAGGTGCTGCGCCCTACCATTAGTCGGTCTTTATATTACCTTGTTATAAATGATGATCCGCCTAACCAGTATGTTTACTGCAACTATGGCGCCCATGCTGTGGCCTATCGATTCCACGGGCTGATTCCGCGTCAGTTCACCGGTTTCGTAACCATGCAGAAACAACGCCGCAGCGGTATCGTCTGGTCTTAAACTTTTACTAAAATTAACAGGTTCGTCGGCTCTGGCTATATCGCCCTCGAATGCACTATTTTTTGTAAGAACCAGATCGGTGCGCCGCAGCATTCCGTCCCAGGCATCGGTTCCAAAACCATCTACAAGAGGCGCCATCAAACTTTAATGGGGTTCCAGACAGTGTAGTAGTCTGAGCCCACACTGGTGTGCTTACCCTGGTTATTTATGTAAAAATCCATCGCCGGTAACCGATCGACCCTTAGCTGGTAATCCGTTTCGGTAGAGCTATTGATTCGTTTGGACACGATTATAGGCTCAGCTACTTCCTTGTAAGTGGAGGAAGGAATTTTGACCACTGAGCGCCCCGAATCCACCAGCACGACAAAAGGCGAACTGAGCAGCCCTTGTACAGAGCGAGTAACACCCTTTCGTAGGCGCCAAAGATGGTCTACGTTGTTAGGTATGAACGCCGAGTCCCAGCAAATGAAAACCGGGTACCTATCATCATCTAGCATAGACTTGGTTGCCTTAACTGGGCGGCTGGTAGCACTGTCAAAATTGTTGAGGCCTCCATGAACAAAAACAACCATTTTTAAGTTTGGGTTACACTTCTTTTTTTGCCGTAAAATTTTCCAGGATTGCATCTACATAGATTTGCTCTTGACTTTGAATGACCTTAGGACTTCCACCACTCGCAACGTTTTTTTTGCTGATTGGGTCTAGAAAATTGCCGTCCCCGTCGATGTAGATAGTATGCAGCAGTATATCTAGCGATACCCCCTTATAAAATACTACCGGAGGATTACTTGTACAGCCACTCAGTCCAAGCACTATTGGCAATGCAAACAATATGCTCCGCATGCTCTTTCTTTTAAATATTTCCGACATGGCGTGGTATCCGAAATCAAACCTCAACTTGTTAAAAACCAGCTTGCCTCGATTATTTAAAAAATCTTGCTGTGTACCTGTGCGGCTGTGGTAGCCGGCACACCCTGTACCAGAAATTGAAACAGGCGAACGACCATCCTAGTTTCTGCTCCTGGATGAAGCTCGATTTCCACGTGCTCAACATACCTTCCAATCTCGATGAGCCAGCCTGGGCCTATGGAGAAGGCTTTCAAAGCCGTGATGTGCAAGCCTGGCGAAACCACAATGGGCGATATTTATGATGAGGAGCCTAGCGATTAGGGTGAGGAAAATCCGTAACGCGGATAAACTCGTATTTGTTACGAAAAAGCCCTGAATCCTTGGCGCAATGCCCGTTCGGATATCCACTATTGTTCAGTGATCCCAGCGCTTTTCTCTGCGGTCATAGCCTTAATTTTCGAATCCACGAGTTTGTTAAGTGCTTCATCTTGGGCTGCGAGCTCTCGTAAAAGTTTTGCGGTAGGGAGTTTGTCAGGCCCTTCTGTCACTACCATTCCGACCGCGCCGAAAGGGGTGCCATTTACGCTTTCAGTAATCGAATAACGTGTTTTGAGGCTTGCGGAGTCATAGATTCCGCCACTCTGAAAATCATCCAGAGAAACAGACGCTGTTGCATCTCCCAGTACAAAGTCCATGCTCACCTTGCGACGTGGCCCATTAGCAGTCATCTTATGTAGTGGCGCGGGGTAGACAAGGTAGGTGGGTGTCACGACGTAAGCTCTTTTTCCATCGGGACTCATTTTTGTTGTGATCCTAACCTCTGCCAGAAAGGAAGGATCTTTGACAAGCCCAGTAAATGGCCCCACGATCGCTGTCAGACCGGGCACAGGCAGTTCGTATTGATTCAGTATCCCCTTAAGCCCCGTCCGCCCCTCAAACGCCATATTGGGCTTGACGGCTTGTCCAAATTTCTTCAAGACCTCGTCACCAGTCGAATTAGCGGAAAACTCACCTGCCACCAAGAGCAGACACAATCCAGATTTATCATCCGTTTCCTGGGTTGGCCAAGCAGTTGTCAGTACGCTACGACCATTCAATTTAATATTACTGTCCAGGTATTGAGCTCTCCGTTCCAATTCGCTTTTGCCGTAAGCGATGAGTTCTTTAACACCATAACCAATGGCTGCCAAAACTAATGCTTCCGGTGTTTCCAGTGTGGATTGAAGCGGGCACGCCCCCTTCTCATCTGCAAATTGAAAAACTCTAACCTCATTGACAGGTGGATTTTTTTTCAGCGCTGTGTACTCAATCTCACCAGTATTGAAAGAGCTGTCCTCCCAATTACTACAGCCCGCCAATACGGCCAAGGCTATAATGAAATTATATTTCATTAATTTTCTCCACGATATTGGTCAGAGGTAACAGCATAATTTGTCTCAGAGCCCGCGCAACCAAAAAACCTGGAATTCCCGGTATGTATTCCAATCAGCTGGATTTTCCTATCTTTTTTGTCAATCCAGTAAACCGGTGCTCCAGAAAACCCGTTAAGTGTGCTGCAGGTATGATTAATGCAGCCCTTCTTTACCTTAAAGGCTTTGCAATATCCTCGGCCCACATCAGACCACATTAGCTGGGCTCGAAAACTGTTCATGGGTGCTTTCCTGTCTATACTTTCCCCCTCTTCTATTCCGGGAATGAAGATCTCCGCCCCCCAATTTACAGCTGCCAGATTTGGGTTCTGCAATTCTAAATTATTCAAATCTACAACAGGAGTTTTAGCGGAAATGAATCCCACATCACAGAATGATCCAGAGCACCGGGTGACCATATCCTTCATAACTTTTATTAATTCATTGCCAACGACAAGGTTGATACCTTCTGATAATCTCAGAGTAGTAACACAATGCTTGGCTGTGATCCAAACACCCTCTTTATAAAAGGAGGCCATACAGATATGCTTTGAATCATCCCCAACAATACTGGCAAGCAGGGGTAATGCACTGAGATAACCAAAGTCTTTGCGAGAAACTACAGCATCATAAAGTTCATCGTTCAAGAACCTAAAGCACTTATACACTTCGGCTCTTTCTGGGTCTTTTGACCCAGCAGTCGCTCTTAGATTACCCAAACACCCTTCAGACTCAGACTTCATTGAACTATAGCTTCCAGATGGCAACGAAATAGTAGTCGCTGAATAATCATTTTCGAAAGTTGAGTTCGGTGTGTATATCTCAGGCCCGTTTCCTTCGCCAGTGGTTTGTTCGTTCGAACCCTTCGGGAGTTTACTGTAATACGGAAGTTTCGATTCCAGCCTTGGGGGGCCGTAGTCGATGTACGAATCTCTATTGTTTTTCAATTTTTCTGTGGCAGGTATCGTGAAAATTCTTTCGTGCGGGTACAACCCTAAGTTTTCATTTACCAAATAAGACCTTAGATCTTGAGGATTTAAGGATTTAAAAGTGCCAGCTTGTTTATTAGCGTAGTCAATTAGATATTGTTTTCTGTGCTCGACAACAGGATCGCCTGTCAAACTTTTGATGATTGCAATATCTTTTAGTGACTTACCTTGAACCAAGCTATCAAACTTTTCGAGTTGCTCATCACTTACATGCCAGGCATTATCATTTCTGGGCACCTTCCATTTTTTTATAGCCATATCTATTGCTTTACTATCAGCCGACAACGAAGCATCACTTTCAGTAAATTTATTTTCCTTGTACCAGTTTCCATATTCCTCTGGAATTATGATTTGTTCAGCGGACACTGAAAAAGATGGAGTAAAAAGAACAAAAATCATCAACGAAATTTTCTTGTTCATGACGTGTATTCCAGATGGCTTTTTGAAACGCTCCATTACCGTTTAGCTCATGAAATACGATTGGTCAAATCCGTAACTCTTCATAAGGCGTTACAATATCGAGACAGCTGTAAGATAAATGATTATTTTACGGTTTTTAGGGATTTCTACGTCTCTAGCGATTTGGGTCAGCTTCCAACAGGATGTGTTGATTAGGTTTACCGCTCATCGCGACTCCCTGGGTGCTTACCATCTTCAAGAGTCGAGAGCAGCAGGCCTGAATTCACATAGGCCATTTCACAGAAGAAATCCCAATCCCACTTTGGCGCATCTGAGCACACCTCGATCGGCCCATCGAAGCGAACTAGAAATTTTCAAAGATAGGCCTGCGCGTCGGACGCTTACTTTGTATCTATTTCTAATTATCATAGGGTCACCTAACCTATTTAAGTCGATACGCCTTGATGCCACTATCGAACGTCAAGTCATCATGGGCACTTTGACCATTTAGTGTTTTATAAAAAAATCTATATGGCGCGGATGCCACATTAACTACTGGCTCACCTTCAAAATAAGCATGACTGCTCCCCACCCCCGGAGCCTCCGTAAAATCCACATAGATAGCTTGTTTAGCCTCCAAATTGTGTCGGTAATGCCCCAAACGAGGAAGTTGATCGTCGCCAATCTTGGCTCTCGCAAGGCGTAACGCTTGATCATTCTCATTAATAGTTACAAAAACTGACTTTCGACACGGGATTCTATCTACCCACTTTGGATGATCTAGGTTGTTTACATCAGCGGCAACGAGGACGACATTATCAAATAAGAGAAGATTAGCATATGAACTCACCGATAGTAGGGTATGCTCATACAGATAATTCCCCATACTGTGAGCCATCATGTTCACTGTAAAAGGACAAGTTTTTTCCTGCAACTCTACTAGCAGAGCATCACGCCTTTCAGAGTTCGCAGCTGTTTTGAATTTCGCATCAACCTTTACCTCCAGATCCTTGTTTCGCTCCAGAGTTAAATCGCGGAATAACTCCGCCATACGGCCCAGGCACCGATCAAGCGCTCCTACGGAGGCTCTAGCATCACGTTTATCACTTTTATAGGAGGCAACTCCAGCGGCACCACCTCCGTTGGCGGGCCAGGAAAAACTCAGGACTTCTACTCCGTACAGTTCTTCAAGGCGTTGAGCTCTGTCCAGAACAGCTTCCACGTCATTGTTATAGCCATGGACAAAGAAAAGTAGATTTTTCTTCTGTTGAAGAATGCGTTCAAAAATTATCCGAGCAACGTATTCACTCGCATAGGCCGTTTCAGAATCACTCGGCAAGCCGACTGCTTTTCGCATGGGAGCGGTAAGTATATTTGGAAGTATTTTTATCTTCCATTTGCCTTCATCCTTTTCAGCTTCAGCTAAGCGCAGCTCATTAGGCCCCTCGGAGTTCGGCTTAAGTCCGAGTTGCTTAATGCCAGAAGCAGAAGGTTTCACCTCACGGTTTGTGACAATAAACATGGAAGATACCTTTCTTGGATTATCACCACATTGTTCACGCTTGGTAGTCTCTACAGAACAAACGTTCTACAAAAATACTAGCCTGTTTAAAATAAAAAATGACCCTGTTGAGATTTTTTTTCGTATCCCTTAATAACTACTTGATTTTACTATCTTTTGTTTATCTCGCGCTCAACCTTCCGCAGTTAAACTTGCTTCACGGCCGTTACAAATATCGCGATTAGAAATTAAAATAGTCTCAACTAGATCACCAATAACTGAAAAACCGAAGACAGGCGACATATCTATTCACTTTGGATTAATCGATCTATTAGTACGCCACGGAATAGTCATTGCTGCGCTCGGTGCATCCTCTCTTACTTGGGAAGAGGCTGTTGCATGCGACCAGTAAGAAGAGAGGATCAAGCTTTTTCATGGCTGCGCACGCTGTACATCACGACGCCCCAGACCAACAGCTCTTCTCCATCCATCATGTACCGCGAAGGGTATTTAGGGTTCTCAGACTTCAGAATGATCTGCCCGCACTCCTTGACCAGCCGCTTACAGACGGGCTCGCAATCTAATGCCGCAATGACGATATGCCCTGACTCCGCTTCTTGGGATCTGTCCACAATGGCCAGTTCACCCGGAAAAATTCCGGCACCGATCATGCTGTCGCCTTCGATGCGCACCAGGTACATATGGGGTGCTCTCAGATCCAAAAGCTCATCCAGTGAAACCTTTTGCCCGAGATGGTCTGCCGCTGGCGACGGAAAGCCTGCTGGAACGCGGTAGGAATAAAACGGGAGCTTAACGCCGCTACTGGAAAGCGGGCCTAGGATGGTGATCATAATGCAAATCGCAGAAATACTGTATGTTTGTACAGAAAACCGCTGAACCGGGTTTGCGGTCAAACAAAGACTCATCACAGTCGACAGGGGGTACCACTGTGCGAGCGTGTGACCCTCCTCGCTAAACCGCTGCTTTTCAAAGCTCGATCAAAAAATTAGGATCGAAACCGGTTGTCTGACCCGGGTAGCCACGAGGATTGGAAACGATCTGGCAACCCTGTTTAGCGAAGTCCGCTGCGACGTGGGTATGTCCGTACACCCAAAGATCAGCCTTACCCAATAGCTCCGGCAAATCATTCGCATAGGCTGCGACCACCTGTTCAGGCAGGTCATCACCGACATGCTCCAAGGTTGGCGCGTGTTGCGTAACCACTACGGTTGTGCCGTCGAATGGCTTATCCAGCTCTGCAGAGAGTCAAGCTTAGGCTGCTTTGGATTTCGCAATCAGATCATCAGGGCGAAGCCGCAGGTAACTCTCATCTGTTCTGATCACAGTGAAATCGTTCATCCACTCCCAAGCGATGCGTTTCGCCGCAACGACATCTCCAGTCGACGAATAATCTGTCCATGCTGTAGTGACCAGAAACCGGGTTTGATCCAGGATCAGGACTTCATTTTCGAGCACATGAACATTCGGCGCTGCCGCTTTCTTCATTTTGCGCAGCGTATGTTCGATGTGCCCACCGTAGTACTCATGGTTGCCACACAAGTAGATTACCGGGCACTGAAACACCTCGTTTGCCCATTTCACCCCTCGCGATTTCAAGTCTATGTCACCCGCGAGGATGACCACGTCCGCACCGCTAGGGCCAGGATCAAAATTAGAAAATTCATAGTGCAGATCTGAATAGATCTGAAGCTTCATTGGATTACCCGACCGAGCAACGCTCCCCGCATTCTTAAACCGGTGTGTGAGCGGTCTGCTGTTTCATCAGGTCGATGGCTCGCATCCGATCACGTCATTTGTAGTCGTCAGAGGGTGACCAATGGACGTGCTCGATGCATCGTACGGTCAGCCAACGCCCCCCTCCTAAACTCCCGGCCTGCCAACAAACTTCGCAAGTCGAGAGCGACCGCTCTTCTGCAGCGGCAACCGCCCCACGGCACGCCGTATCACCGCCAGAAAAATAGAAGCGCAACCCACCAAATTTTTCCTTCACTTGGAGCACCTCCACCTGAGGAACATCAGGATGAGAATCCAGGTGAATTTGCAAAGTGCGGCACAGTTCATCAATCAGATTTAACCATCCCGGCAAGCATGCAATTTCCCGAAGATGGGTATCGGAGAAAAGCTCTGGATAGCGCCCTCGTAAAATGGGCAATAGGTCATCCGTCATATGATTCAATGCTCCATTTTCTGTATTTGAGCTCGCTGCTAGTGCCGGGGTAGCAGACGAGCTCGCGCGCCTCGTTGACGCACACTGATCAAGGACGACTTTTGATTCCCCAACCTGCAACCTGCAACCTGCAATCGCCTCTTCGCGCCAGCGCCTAGCCTTATGCCTTCAATGCTTAGTAGGCTCGGCAGCTCCCCAATCTGGTGGGTTTTCGACGATATCGATCGACATCCTCAATTCAATTTGCATATGTGCAAAAACTGTATCGAGGTTCGGATGGCCTCCTGAATCGCGCAAGGCATTCACCAACCGCAGTAGCTCTCGACCCTGCGTGACGGGCATTTGAACATCGCAGTACACCGTGTCGTCATCAAGAGCCATCAAAGATCCTCCGCATATTTTCTGACCTAAGGCGTGGTACGAGCTGACGCCAGGCTGCTGCAAAGCAATGCAAGGATCCGTGCGTCCAATAAAGCGTGATGTGGCAGCTCAGGGAGCTCGACATCTTGCAGGGCGTCGGTGTTTGCCTCGCTGAATAGCGTGATGAGGTTGGTCGGCCGGTTCATGACATTTGCTGGCCAGCGGTGATCCACATATGCCAGGTCACAAAAAAAATCCCAGTCCCAGTCCGGGGCGTCCGTACATATTTCGAGTATTTCATCGAAGCGCGCGAGGTAGCCGCTCAAGGATGCTCGAGCTACCACCAAGGTTTGACCGTAATCCGATGGACTGAGCTGTGGGAGTACGTGCTCGATCACAAACTCGCTGCAGTCAGTGACGTCATAGGTATCCAGAAGCTCGACGTAGAACTCCTGACCTGACTCAGCCACTAGCGCCAAAGAGATGAGCCTGGTGTCTTTGTTGAGCCGAGTAAACTCGCAGTCCAGAAAAAGCTTCAACCTTGATGCTCATTCATCAGAATCGACTTTTTGTCTCACATCGAAACCATTGAATTCGCCGAGGTGAATATTTCGGCACGGCGTTTTCTCTATGTACGCGTGTGCGATTAGGTAATCATGAAAATTCGACAGCAATGAGTATTCATCCTCAGTTTCCGAGATCTGACTTTTGTATACCTCAATCACCTCTAGAAGGTCGAAATCTCGGAGGGCTTTGAGAGGGCCGTCGCGATGGTATGACGCAAAGATGCCGTACGATAAGCTGAGTGGCTCCCCTTTTTGAATGAGCAATTCCATCTCCTACCCCCTCAAATTTCGCGAATCATCCGAAAGACGACCCTAGCAGCCAGCAGCTTTCTTGATCGTCGTTGGTAGTGAGAGCTCGTTTATTGAAAACTATATTCAGCTCGCCGTAGAAAGCTTCTAAAACTAGCCCTGCCGTTTTCTCGCTTGAAAGATGCGACGACATATCGGGAATTCTGAGTAGTTAGCACCCAAAACCGCCCTTCCTTCCGCACTTGACGGATATCGCTGGTGCGCAGAAGTCGTCCGTCTGCGTACCGCCCGTGCGGGCCCTGATTTACGTGGCCATAAACTACACCCACGGCTGATTTTGCATATATGAAAACGTCACTCAAGCATGCAGTAATGGGCGCGTCGTAGACGTATTCACTTGCACCAACGATCCGGCGTAACTGGAAATCCGTGAGACGTTTTGAGTGAAGCTCGACTTCGTGGATGTCGCTCATTAATTTTGTCCGATTCAGTAATCGCCCAGCGATGGAGTAAAAACGTCAGTAAATTTTCCTGACGTTGGTCAACGACTCCGGCTTAAAAGAGCGATCGTGAGTGTCTGTGTAGATCTTGCCGCTCTCAACCTCAAGCACACATATCACGCCGCCATTACGATCATGGCCGATGGAAACCGCCTTGATTATTTCCATTCGCCAGCTTTTACTGCCGTTCATCCAAGAGGGTGTCAACGCTTGGATTTCTGTAATGACAAAGTCTTCGTTCTGCAACTCAAGAGCCTCGAGCAGCCGTGTCTCGTCATTCAACATATCAATCATGTTTATGAAACGACCGTCGAGCCTCTTTTTGACGCATACGTGATACCAGTGGATGTTCAACGCACGCGAAATACCGTGCCAGTGCGCGAGCCCCTCCCCGAACATGCCCGGTTTACCTTCAATGTCTTCGATGTTGGTTCTAAACATTTTTGTCTCGATCTGAAATCGTGCCTGGGCAACGCGTCATCTAAAAGAAAGAAAAGATTGTCTCGAGGCTTGCTGTTTTTTCGTGACCGGGCCCCTTAAGCACATAAATCGTGTTCCAGGTTTCAAAAAGGAAGCCGTCTTGAAATGACACCGCCATTGTGGAACGTACCCAGTCGCCGACGTCAAAACGCCGCTCGCTGTCAAAGCGGACATTGTGAGCAAACAACACCAGCGGTAGCTTTCCGGCTGCGTGGACTTTCTGTAGCTCGTCTTCGGCGACGTCAACGTTGAAGATTGTCCAGTCCTCTACAAGGCAGTAAGGCTTTCGGGGGAAGAGAGCCTTAACCAGTTCGATGAGAATCTCGTCGTCGTCAGTCGATCCTTGGCGAGGACTGCCAGGCCCGCCGAGTAACCCTTCAGCACCTTCGTTCTTATCTGTACTCAATCTCAAAATCTCCGTGAATACTTTTGCTGTGCTTATCACGCGAGCCCCTGACTGGGTGCGTAATCGAAAGACTGAAACGCGCTCGAACGACCTGATTGGCCGACCACGATCCCGCTGCTAGAGAGGCATCAGCACGAAGGCTAGAGCTGGTCTGCGCACCACACCCATACAGAGGGACTTCTTCGCTCCAGTAGCCTACTCAAGCGCTCCCCGCATTTCTCCTACGAGCCTGGAAATACGGATAATACACTATATTGACGTTTATCCGTAAGGCTCAGCTATGGCTATATCCTGACTTTTGAGAAAGTCATGGAACTGAGAACCGCATTTGCTGGCGTACTTCGGGCGCTCCGCCTTATCCGGCGCGCCAAGTACGCTGACGTCTCGGATGCGACCCACCGACGTAAAGTCAGTGCTCTCGAGAACGCGCAGACCAGCATCACCGTCGAGCAATTTGACGAGCTGGCGCAATCCCTTGGCCTCGACCCGATCGCAATGCTTACCCTCTGCATTGCCCACCGCCAGGGTGAGCAACCGCTCACTGTAATTGGCCGTGCGTTGACCGACGTGGCGGCCTTCGAGGCTGAGGGTGGCATGAAGGTGCTCAGCGATCAGTTCGATGCTGACGGTAATCTCATTAAACGAGGACGCGGCAAACCGCTAAACGCAGATAACGAGAGAGCGGTGCTGGCACTCAAAGCGGAAGGTGCAACGCAGCAGCAGGCAGCGGCGCAGTTGGGGCTGGCTTTGACGTCGGTGAGGGAGTATTGGAAAAAGAATTAGCGATTAGAGTTCATCCTTGGCAGATGAAATCACGCATTCAAATGCTTGCGTAGTGCCCTAGTGGTGACTTGATCAAACACCAGGCTTGGAGCTTGCTAAATTTCCCTCCATCCTTCCACGATCTGACTCCCGTGGCTGGACTTCCACTCTCGCAGCTTCTTGTTGTTCGTTCCCTTTGTCTCAATTACTTCGCCGGTAAAAGGGTTGCGGTACCGCATCAACGCCCTACCCTTCGTGGCTGGTGTGATGAGAGCATCTTGTGGGGTGACACTTTGCAAAGCTTCAAAAAATTTTTCTACGTCAAGCTTGCCCCCAAATAAAGAGCCAGGATCCAACATGGCAAAGGCATCGTTAGACGTGAACTGATATTTTTGCCTAAGCGCCTTGAACTCAGCAACAAAAGCTACTTCACGGACGAATTCGGAGTTACCTTGGATCCGAGAAAGCTCAACCAGTTTGGCATCTATCTCACTTTTGAGCCGGAGCAACCGGTCTATCGCCAGATCATCTTCCTCGGACATAGCAGCCGCCTTGTAATTCTCCACACTTCCCATAGCAACCCCTTTAGCTCAGGTAACTAGCCCCTTAGACTTCTGCTCAACTTTCAATTGTTTTTTGCGGAGAATCTCGAAGTAGATCTGTGCCAATGCTCCATCTGGAGACATTCGGAGGCTATCCTCTAACGCCTCGTGGCGCTTAATCAGTGCTATAGCCTGCTGGGTATCATATCCATAGCGCTCAAGCAGAGCATTAATCTCACGATCAAATTCAAGATCGAGCTGATAGTTGGGGTCGACAGACTCATTTTGGGTCAGCTCAGTAAGGACTCTAGAAAGTACGAACTGTGCTTTCTTGAATTTCAGCAGGGAATGGGGCCTACTCATAATTCGTGCTCACTGCCGGGAAAGGGATGTGTCGCAGGTAAGCGTGGTAAAATTCCCAGCCTCGCTAGCCTGCCTTGTTGCATGTGAACAGCACTCTACGTCCATCATCAATCCATCCGTAATCGTTAGGACTGTTTTAGCACCCCCCCAAAGATGCATCAATGATGGCACCAAACGTCAAGATACCATCGGAAAAATCGATGCATTGATGGAGGCGGCTAGGCAGCATTAAGGCCAATCATCAATCAGATTGATGGGGAATCATCAGCATTTGCGAGGCCGAGGTGCGAGAATATCTTTCCAATTTCCAGCACCTCCTAATCCTGAACTACGCCCGCGCTGCCCCCTACCTACTGTCAATTTATAGCATATTATTGGTGAGGAGGCGCTTGGAAGGCACATATGAAAAAGCCAAGCAAGAATAAGGCTTGAAAATTCAATTGGTTAAGTAGTGACAATTCTTGGAATTTTTTAACCCGTGAATACTGGTACCTCTCCAGTGCGAACCTCAAATTTTACGATAGGGGTTAACTATTGCCGAGAAAATCATCTGCTAGAACCACGCAGGGAGATAGCCTCCATTGTAGGAAGTACGGAGTTCGGCTTAGCTGCAGGAGACATGGGAGTGAGTTGCAAGGGGGTGTATGACAGACGATTGCCGTCTATGTGTGACGCGTGCAGCACTATCCAAACAGCCAATCTAAATGTGCTATGTCGCCAGCATATAGATTTCTGCTAGCCGACAGCTTGAACTGAAAAATGTGGCCAGGCTGAAAACAACAAGCGAGAGCCCGTAGTTCACTAGCCCGCCGCGGAAAAGGGGAATTAGAGAAATAAAGTGCGTGGTTTATAAACTCCATGTCATCTTCGCTGAGTAAGTTGTAAGCGCACCCTAAAAAAAGATAGCTTAATGCAATATTTCGAGGTGTCGAATCTTTTACCCCGACGCTGAGCTCACGAACACTTGGAGGTCTAAAGGGCTGAGACGAGATTTCTGCAGTGGATCTTACTGAGCTAAAAAACCACTGACCAATGCCTCCTTTGCATCTAGCGAACGGACGGTAAAGAAAAAAACCCAGCACAAAGACCAAGCATTGCTTGGAAGGCCGGCCGTAAGTTGGGTACTCCGGTGCTGATTCTATCCAACGCATAACTTTAAGAACGATCCTGCACAGCTTTTGTTCTTTTGCAGCGGTATCAGGCAATGAAATTAGGCGCTGAATAAAGTGGTTTCCAAATATGAACTCCCCGGTGGATGCATGCTGACTGAATGCCAGCCAAGCCCGATTGAACTGCCCCCTGCCGGACACCGACAGACGCTGAAGGAGCACCAGTTCATCATGAACCGCACAAAAACAATTACCCCGCACCCGCCAGCCTTTGCGCCAGGCCGGCGCATGCATACTGGCGATATCATCGGCTAAGCACTGTGGGCAGTAGTTCAAGCTACCGCCGACCTCAATGAGGTTATCAGGTAGCTTGAAAGTGATTGCGAGCACTTCCTGATCGCGTTCTGAAAAGCAGGATAGAAACCCCTGATGCTCGCATAGCCTGTCTACATCGCCCTCTAGACTAGCCTTTGCCATAGCCTGACAACTGTCCAAGAACTCACTGTGGACATTACCGACATAGGGGTTGGTGGCGTTTCTAGAAAGCCAAGATGAAAGCGTTTCGTCATCTAGCGGCTTAGTCATGTGTCTGATGAGGTTTCTGGATCGCATCTAGCCTCTCCTACTTCCCATATTCCGGTAGTGCTAAATCAGCACCAAGCCGCTACAAATATCTCGTACCACATCTGCGGTCAGGCCAACGCGTCCCTTAGAGAACCGATGTACCGAACCAATATCTACGAACGGTCGATCCATTTCGCTGCTAAACGGATATCGACTCATGAGTCCATTCACGAACTTATGGTATTGCTCGTCGTTTGGCATGGCGGAGAGAGAGAGCCTTATTACCTCAATACCTGCGTTGGCTGCTTTGATCGCGACAGGTTCAAGTATGTCGTGAAGGCCGAATATGAACACCTGTAGCTTGGCCCGAACCTCAGTGAGTTGAAGGATTCTGTCGAAATTGCGTCTAACCACTGATTTATTACAACGAAAGTAATCGTGGCCATCGTCAATAAGAACTGCCTGATACGCCCGAAGCGCGACTACCGCTTCATAAGGCCTTGAGGAGAGTTCGTTGCTCCAGAAATCATCAGGTAGCAGAGGTACCTCAAGCGATCGAAGAAAATGGTTTCGCAGATTTACATTAGTACCCCAAGGAGCCTCCCCCAACCCTAGGGAACGCACTCCTCGGCGTACCGCTACCGCATAAAGCGCCTTCGCGATCGCGGACGCGCCCGCACGAGGGGCACCCATAACGAAGATGAGACGCCCCTGTGCTCCATAGTTGGCTCTATCACCATCTAATAGGGCTTCGCACTGCTTCAGGACTGATTGATTTCCTGAACAATCGAGCCATTGCGGCCTCATCAGATCACTCCGTTTGGGGCATAAAAGGCCAAGGCTTCCTTATAACTCTTCAGTATTACTTCTTCGGTGATGCATTCGACCGCGTGGACGATTGCATAGATGGCTGCATCCGTAAGTATTCTCTTGATATCACGGGTGAGTTGCCCACCAAGGGTGACGATTAACTGCTGCATGTCCAGAGTGTCGATTGCTGACCTCTTCCGTAAAGGAAGTAACATTAGGTAGCCATTCAGGAAGCGTGAAAAGTCTGCCGATACAGGATCCCAGCTCACCATATCAATACGTCCGAACCGCGATGGGAGCTCAGCGTTCTTCCGCAGAAATCCAAGACAGTGCGGTGTGCCCACTAGCATTAAATTCAAGCCAATATCCGGATTGGACATCGCACGAATAAACGTCCGGTTTCCCTCTGCGAAAAACGTAGCGGACACCAGGGCATTGGCTTCATCTAGAATGAGCAAGCGCAAGGCTAATTCTTCGATTCTGGCCTTGATCAGCTTGGTTCCGTTGATGTTCGCCATCTTTTGTGCGGGCTGCGTAAAGCCAAGCAGCGACACCAGGATTTCCTGGAGATCAGTTCGCCGCCCGGTGTTGGCGAGATCTACAACTGCCACTGGGGAACTATCAGGCGTGTTGCAAGCCGCGACGATCGCCTTGATCAAAGATGTTTTACCTATGCCGGTATCGCCTACCAACGCTCTGCAAACGTTCGTCCCGCCACGTTCCATCCGGATCATCGTTCGCACGTCGTCAATAACGCGCTTTGTAAAGTCGGTATGAATAAAGAAGTTTTTCCTGCAGTAATCGATACGCTCGTCGTCTGACATATCTGCGACAAGCGCTGTTTTGGGAGCAAGATGTTCGTACATTTGGTGCCTCCGGGAGGCTAAATGAACATAACAGGTGGTGGGGCCGCAGAAATGCGGCCCAGCTGGGAGATTAAGTAGGAATGGTTGGAGCCCATAGGTTGCCGCCCGCACTGTGGGAGCAGATGCTTGACGTGCAATCGCCCTTGGAATGAATCGAGACTGCGACGTTAGGAGGGGGCGCAGAAGTCTGCTCGCTGTTACGTTTGGCCGTGCCAGCGTAATAGTCCAAAACCGTCATTGCTCCTCTCCCTGATACGGATTGATGATCCTGGTGAAGTCCCTGCGCTCGGCAATGATCTCGCGGAGTGGAGCGGGACTGGAAGTACGGGGAATCGCTGGAACGTCTGAATCTAGCTCGTACGCAATCATTTCACGGGACTTTAGTAGGACACGCTCCTTGAGCGCTTTCAGGGACTCTGTGCGTTTGATACGCGCCGCTAACCCCTGCTTACCGAGCTCTCCGTGTTTCGCCCGGAACCTGTTATTGATGTGAAGTTCGGTGAGCGTTTCTGGCGGGTTTCCCCTTGCTGCTGCCTCTACCCAATCGCCATCAATCCAAATCACGACACGAGAAAGGTTGGCGTTGTCGTACTTGACGCGAACCTTCTTGCCGACCAAGTCTTTGAGCAAGGGTGTGTGGTAGAAGATGGTATTAACTGGCACACCGTAGGACTGCACCCGCCGCGTTACCTCCGGAAGAATCTCAATGATGAATTTCTTCAAGTTGTGTATCGGAGCTGGCGCTATAGGCTGCCCATTTTCGCCGGTGAAATACTCATTCCAGCGCTGACGTGGGCTCTTGTGATCATCACCGCCAACGGTGTCATGGTACTCGCAGATACCCAATGTCAGCTCGCGAATGAACTCATCAAGGGTCAGCAAAGCATGCTTAGCAGGATCGTAGTCTCGGTCTTTCCGAGGCCTGGCGCCGGTGCCGCCCGGGAGGACGCGAATAGTCCCGAGATTCAGTGTGCCGAAGAGCCGCTCGCAGATGCCGCCTTCCTGCTTCTCCCTACGATACCGAACTTTGATATTTTCAAGCACGCAGGCGCTATAGAGGTTCTTGGATCGAAACTCTCGAGCGTTATCCATGAAGAGCTCGATCATTACCCCTCTATATGGGTACTCGTGATCTTCCAGCCCGAGTTTTTTCATGAACTCCTCTTTGCTCGTAACGGCATGCTTAAGCGCAATCGCCACGGTGCCGAGCGAGGGGTACCGAAAACTGACGCAGAAACCAACAATGACCTTTGTCTTGGAACAAACGATGAGCGTGAACCAGGGCCGGCCGACCACTTTGTTACGATCATCCTTGGCGCACAAAAAACAGTCTGCAAGCGTGTGATCCATTTGAGCTTGCTCAAGCGGCCTCAGCAGTGCGCGCGTGCCTGTCCTGAGCTGGTAGTGATCTGAGGCATAGTCCTTGCCGCGCGAAGACAGGGCAAGAGCATAGTTTGAGTATTCATCGATCCGATCACACACCGTTTCATATGCAGGCACAGGCAGATGTCTTTTGTCGCATTCTGCTTGAGCCCCCTTCCAGACATTCCTTTTTGAAGGGTTTTCTCCCACGTACCAGACAACGATCTGATCCCGAATGATCTGCTCGACTTCAGGTAAAATGACCTTCGCGCCCTCTGGGCGACCACGCGCCAGCCCCAACAGCGATGGAACTCCAACAGCGGGATCGTAGGCTTGCTTGACCTTATAATATTGGCTGAGGGACAGTTTGCATTTTGCAGCAGCCTTTACCGCGTCAATCTCACCGCTCACTTCGAGGGTAATAGCATCGAAGCGTTCCCTTGCCTTCTCCTTGCGTTTATCGCTTACCTTGTCAGTATCGATAGCAAGGAGTTCAGAATGCTTCTCCACTTGCAGCTGAAGTTGCTCAGAAAACTGTTGGACGTCGACCAGTTTGACCTCTGAAGGGTCAACTGTGACTACTTTGTTTCCGCCAAGCAACTGAAGGACAAACTTCCGAGTACTGGGGTTGACCGACTGAAGAATCCAGATAGCGCCGTTGTACATGTATGCCTGATACATGATGACCTCCTATTCCCGTCCCAGGTCTAAAGCTATTGCCGCAATAAATGCGACATAGCTGACCTGGTTATATTTACGAGCGCAAGAAAAGGAGCGAGAAAAACCTCCCTCGCAAGTGAAGTTCGGCAGAGACTTAACACGAACCACTTTCGACAGTTCGAAATGAATTGCACTTTTCATATCCATCTTCCCATTAAAGTTTATTTAATGGCAGGAAGAAGAGATCTGTAGGGAAGCGATAGGATGCTTGCTGCACACAACATCATCTATAGGTCATCGGTTATCGCTTATGCAAGGGTGTCTTCTAGATGCCTGAATGATGAGGTTTAGCACCAACTCAAGCATCGTCAAATTGGATTTATCATTTTTTTCCTATCTATATGATACATATGAATATTTAAGTTTTAACTGACTTTTAGGTCGGTTATTAAAAATAATAAAACGTTCGTTTTTTCCTCATTTTTAAATCTAGGAGCCTTTGAGGCCAGGTATTATGGGGGTGTTGGGCGTACTACTATTTTTAGATACCGCTAACAACCGAAGGTTCTTTCGAGCTACCACTGCTGTACCCCGCACCGACAGAGCTCTCTGAGTGCAAGTGATAGCGAGTCGCCTGTCACTCAAGCGATTCGTGCGATGACCAACTGGGATTCATCTGACGTACTGAGCCGAGCCGGTGGCTCGAAGGATGGAGGAAGCGCTATATGAAATCGCGCCAATACGTCAGTTCGCATGCCTGACCATCAGCGCGTCTAACTCCGAAGACACCACGATCATGACCTTCCGGCACCTGCTGGAAATACATAAGTTGGCCCATGCGATCTTCACCATCATCAATGGTTCTTTGCAGGAAAAAGGCTTCTCCCTACGTCAGGTGTGTTAACGTTCTGACCGGTTTCAAGCATTTTTTCTCCTGTTTGACCGGATCGAACGCTGCCTTCCAGCGTTTTCTCGAGAACCCTCGCTTCATTGGTGGCCTGCCCACCCTCCGGCCTTCTGTTTCACCGACAGATGCTGCCTTCATCACATTGCACTATCGGTAAAGCCGATTTTAGTGCGCATCACTACAGAGCTTGATGGCCCGACCGTTGCCGGTACGAGCATCACTCTTTCCCGCGCTCAGTCGTCGTCAGGGCCAAGATCCCGCGCGCGATGAACCGCCTAAAGAAAGGAGTCTTTATGACTTTTAGAGTTGCCATTCTTGGCGCCGGCCCTAGCGGCTTGGCACAATTACGTGCTTTTGAAGCTGCCCGTTGCGACGGCGCTGAATCCCCCGAGATCGTTTGCTACGAAAAGCAGAGTGACTGGGGCGGTCTGTGGAATTACACCTGGCGCACCGGTTTGGATCTGTATGGCGAGCCCGTCCATGGCAGCATGTACCGATATCTCTGGTCAAACGGCCCCAAGGAATGCCTGGAGTTCGCCAATTACAGTTTCGAAGAACACTTCGGCCGGCCGATTCCTTCCTACCCGCCACGCGCCGTGTTGCGAGACTACATCATCGGCCGCGTAGCCAAAAGCAACGTGCGACAGCACATCCGTTTCAATACAGCGGTGCATTGGGTTGCCTATGACGAGAGCACCGGCAAGTTCGCGGTCACCGTGCGCGACCTCAAGCAAGACCAACTGATCACCGAAGAATTCGATCACGTAATCGTCGCCACCGGGCACTTCTCGACCCCCAACGCGCCCTACTTTGAAGGCTTGGAGCAGTTCCCCGGTCGCGTATTGCACGCCCATGATTTCCGCGATGCATGCGAGTTTCAAGGCAAAAATTTGCTGCTGGTTGGCAGCAGCTACTCCGCAGAAGACATCGGCACGCAGTGCCACAAGTACGGCGCCAAGTCGGTTACTTTCAGCTATCGCACCAAGCCTATGGGCTTTGATTGGCCGGAATCTTTTGCCGAAGTACCGTTGCTCACCCATGTGGTCGGCAAGACCGCACATTTTAAGGATGGCACCAGCAAAGAGGTCGACGCGATCATCCTGTGCACCGGGTATCAGCATCACTTCCCGTTCATGCCCAACGAGTTGACGCTGACCACGCGCAACCGGCTCTACCCGGAAGGCTTGTACAAAGGCATCGTGTCTTTGGCCAATCCGAAGCTGATGTTCCTCGGCATGCAGGATCAGTACTACACGTTCAACATGTTCGATGCCCAGGCCTGGTATGCCCGGGACATTATGCTTGGCCGCATCACGCTACCAGTAGAGCAAGCCATGGTCAGCGACAGCCGTGAATGGGTGGCTCGCGAAGAGCAAGTGGCCGATCCCTTTGAAGCCATCGACTATCAAGCCGCCTACATACTCGACCTGCTTGAGCCCACCGATTACCCGCCTTTCGATGTTCTCGCCGTGGCTGATATCTTCAAGGAGTGGGAGCATGACAAAGAAGCGGACATCCTCGGCTATCGCAACAAAAGCTACCGCTCCACGCTGACCGGCACCATGGCGCCCGTGCATCACACGCCGTGGATGGATGCGATGGACGATTCACTGGAAGCCTTTCTGCACGGCAAGCAATCGAAGCCTGCAAAGGTATCTACATGAATCAGCCAAGCCTGAGCCAGGCACGGTCGCACTCCCCTCTCCAGTCGACCGATAAGATCGAGTACGGAATCATCCCTGGCATGTTCCCAATTTCACACGATCGCCGTGTTGGAAGAAATTGATGATCCGCCTCCTCTCTTCGACCTGAAATCCTGTGGCTGTATCTGCAGCCCAAATTTTCGACACGATCGATTGGATGTTCCCCAACCGGCCACTGGCCTAGTCGATTACTGGGTGCCTGGTTTCCTCATAGGAGTGACAAATTGCTGACTCGACCCGACAAAGATGCGCTACGTGCAATGCTCGAATCGCAAGTTCAAGAAAAGCTACAGCACGACCCTGATGCGGTAACGACTTATGCAGCACAGCCTGAACCCGAACGGAAGCCATACACCAGTAAGCCCACGGTTCAGGACAAGGCTTTTCACAAAGAGTTAGAGCAAATGCGTGCAGATGCCGAAGCCGGAGTGATACATACGCCTAAGCGTGAGTCTCAGGAGACGGGGGCTCCTAGCCTTAGGCTGGACGATTATCCAGATCTGTAAAACACGCCGCAGTGAATCTAAAGGCATTGGACGGCTTCAGTAGCCGACGTCCAGCGCGGCATTGGTGATGGCGGCACGGTCTTCATGCAGGCCTGCAATCAACAAGCGGCGATAAGCCTCGGTAGTGTTGCGGTCATAAAGTCGCGTGGCGCCGAAGTCCAACAATACCATCCGGCCGGAGTCTTGCTGATAACGGTAATTGGCAAAGTTAGGGTCGGTCTGCACGCACTGGAACTCAAACACCTCGCGCAGAAACAGGCCGAATAGCAACATGATGATCCGGTCGCGCTCTGCCTGCGGCGCGTGCTCTAGTGACTCCACCGCTACTCCATCAACGAAGGACATCACCAAAATATTTGGCGTGCTGAACTGGGCATACGCACGAGGAACCAGAAAGTCAGGACTGTCCGCCAACAGTTGATCAAAGCGCTGTAGGTGCTCGGTTTCTTTCATGTAATCCGCTTCATCCTGTAGCTGACGCTTGGCCTCTTGGAGCAATGGGCCGATGTCCATGCCTTTAGGCAGCATCCCGGACATGCGCAGCAAGGTAGCAACGTTATCCACATCGCTGGAAATACTCTCGCGCACGCCAGGGTATTGCACCTTGATCGCCAGGCGTTGGCCGTCCTTATCTTTCGCAGCATGAACCTGGCCGATGGACGCTGCCGCCAATGGCGTGAAGGAAAACCGTTCGAAGCGCTCTTCCCACCCCTTGCCCCAGCTTCCGTTGAGGACTGCCACCAACTGGCTCATAGGCATAGGGTGAGCGTCGCAACGCAGACGAGAAAGGATTTCGCTGAACTCGCGCGGCAACAAATCACCTGTGTCCATCGATAACAACTGGCCAACCTTCATGGCGGCGCCACGCAGTTGCGACAGTTGCTCGACCACCCGATGCACATTGCCCGACGTCAACAGAAGTTCGCTGAGCGCCGGACGTTTGCCCTGAACCCACTGCCGAGCGCCTTCGGCTAGCATGCCGCCCGCGACGCCCGAGGCCAAACTGCCAAAACGCATCAACCGCGATAAGCGGCTGCCAGGCACGGGCAACGAACCGGGCTCACGAGGCTTCATGAATGAAGCGCCTCAACGATCGCGGCAAGCAGCAAGCAGACGCTCGCCACGAAGGTAAGCCGTAATCGCATCGGCAAGTACCAAGCGGGCAAGCTCGTAACCCGCAACAGCTGCCTGTCCTGCCGGAGGTGGGCAACAAAGCCGATGACCAACAGCAAGCAACCCAATGGCATTGGCAGTAACGTGGCAATCCAAGCAACAAGCGCAGGAATGACACTCCAGATGAACCGGTCTCTGCCCTGCTCGGCGCTCATGTCTTGCACGGTCATGGCGAAGCCCCAGTGTAAGGCGCCGACAAAGCTCAGGATGACTGCGCCATAGTTAACAAGCGCAATCGTAAACAACGACCGATAGTCGAGAGAGAACGGGATCAGTAGCGCCAGAAAAATAAACGGCAACAGACCGCCATAACCCAGCAGGCTGACGTGCTTTGGCGGAGAGGTTGAAGGCAACACGTTCATTTGTATTCCTTGCAGTGAGCGACACTCAAGACTGTAGGCCCAAAAGCCCCGCTTGGGCGAGATTGATGGCGATCCGAAGCTGGGGTCAGCGTAATGAATCGCTTTGTAGAATTGGATCATTGCCCATTGCTTTGCGGGCAAGGAGGCGACGGCATATGAGGAGTTTCGCATCCTTGAGATCATGCTCAGTGCCTGCATTTACCAAGTCGACCGCACCCTAGAACCCTTCCAGTCTTCAGTTCTTAGTGATCGGGTTTTTAAAGCGTTCCAATGCAATGAACAGATTCTTGAAACCAAAATTAATAGGGAAACCGCGCCAGCTGTGCTTTGCCTGGTCGTCCAAGGCTCCCTGCCCTGCGGCGAGTTTAAGATGTTTACAGACCTCCTTTCAGCGAGACAAAGCGCGAACTCTGTGCTCGCCTATACTAATAATGTTAAATCATGCTGGTGAGCTCGGCTAACAAGGCATTGATAAATATGGAGATTTAAAAAATTGTTTGCCTTGGAGGTCGCGGGTTAAGAAATATTTCGCCGTGACGGTTTGGTGTCGTTTAGAGGTTTTGATATGAACGTCTTGTTGAAAGAACTTCAGGCATATCATCATGAGGTCGCTATAAAAATCAATCAGATCAAAGAGTTGCTGAGGAAGATGAGGCATGAATCCGAATCCGATGGTGCTGATGACTGCAAGCTGTTGTTCAAGATGCTGGAAGCCATGCATGGTGATGCAGAACGACAACACCATGAAAATGAAGAACTTATTAGGCTGGCATTGCTAGCGACTGAGGCGCCGATCCACCAACGGGTCAAGGATATCGAGCGAGATCATCAAGCATTTGGGCGCATTGCTGGACAGCTGAAGATGTTGGAGGACACAACTCAGGAAACGAGAGTAATTGCTGATACTATCGATGACTTTATCAAAAAATATTTCGATCATATGGACTCGGAGGAAAATATTTTCTTTCCGTTGGCAGATAAATGGCTGGCAGACGAGCAGTGGCAGGAAATAAAGCGTCAGTGGCATTAATTGCGTCTTACCGTAGACCTTAATATTCTAGCAACTACTCAGATCCGCGATCTAACAAACTCGGTTTGCTTTACTTGATTTGGTAATCGGAATATTGCAATGCGCTCATTTAAGCCTCCTAACTTTTTCTCCAGTGAGGAAAATTATAAACTCGGAATCGCTGATTTGACTGACCGGCCCAAAATCTATCGCGCGCAAATATGATGATCCGTTAACCCACTTTGACTCATCGCCAATCATGGCGTCTCGTGACGACTGGCTCGTTGATTCAACAATCGTATATTGCCGTCCAGACTTACCTATTGCTTCGAAGCGATCGGTTTCTTGAAGACGACTAGCCATTTCATAGAACTCCATCTCGGTTGGAAGCCGTTAAAAGATAGCATCGTGGTACTGAATTGCCAGAAAACGGGCTTGTTCCAGCTTCGGTAATTTATCCGGCGTAATAGGCAAGCCCTCAAACGTCGCTGCAAGCGTAATCGGCTTCAAAGATGATGTTATTGGCGATTTGCCGACCTCTACAACTAGCCCCATAAATGCACATCCTTACCCGTGGATCGATTCCCGTCACATACCAGAGGCAAGAGCGTATGCGTTAACCACTCGGGTGCAGGGTGCGTTTAATTAGCGTAACGAACGTCCTGGCTGGCCAAATCCTGCGATTTACTGCTGCTTTTGCATACTGCGGTCTGCGTCGTAACGGCCATGATTCAGGTCGTATTTGGATGCACCCCAATCTTACCGGTCAGTATAGTTAGCTCCGTCCCTATGCCGGAGTGCCTTAAATTGGACAATACCCGTGAACGCTTGATTGACTCAGCGCTGAAGCTGTTTCTTTCACAAGGTATATACATTACTGGTGTGATGGCCATCGCCGCGATGGCAGGTGTTACCAAGATGACGCTCTACAGCCATTTCCCCTCCAAGGATGCGCTGATAGTGGCTTGCCTTGAGGAGCGCGACCGACGCTGGCGTGAAGAGGTAGAGCGCACCTTGGCAGGGCATCCTGACCCGGTCAGTGGCATGCTCGCTTTTTTCGATTTGTATCAACGCTTTCTTTTACAAGACAGCGAACGCGGGTGCCTGTTCGTCAACAGTGCGGCCGAATTCCCCCAGTTTAGCCACCCTGTGCATTTGGCAGTGAGCAGGCATAAGCAAGGGATACGCGACAATCTCACTACCTTGGCCGTGAGCGCCGGTATAAGTGACCCTGACGTAGTTGCTGAGGGGCTGTTTATCTTACTGGAGGGCAGTTTTGTCAGCGGCGCCATGGGCCAGGACGTCAGGGTATTCGACACTGCCCGACACGTAGCTCATTGCTGGATCCGGAAGCAGGCCCAACAGGAGCAGAGCGTATGACCCTAGGCCTATTGGCGGCCATTGCCGCCACTTTTTCATGGTCGCTGCTCTACATCTTTCCGGGGTTGGTCGGCGATTACAGCCTTTTTGATCTGGCTGTGGTGAGCTATGCCTTTGCTGGTTTAGGTAGCCTGCTTGTGCTGTTTGTTTACCGCAGCGAAGTTCGGCAATTGCGACTGAGCGACTGGGCCTGTGCCGCACTGCTGGGCTTCTTGGGATACATCGGCTACTTCTTCCTGATCACCACTGCGGTCTTGGCAGCTGGGCCGGTGATCCCTCCGGTGATGATGGGGTCAGTACCGATTGTGCTTGCGATCGCCGGCAACATGCGAAGCTCCAGCGTGCCCTGGCGCGCCATTGCCGGGCCGCTGCTGGTGGCGGCATTGGGCATAAGTTTGGTCAACTTGAGCGTGTTTGATTTTAGCGCCGCAAAGGTGGTGCTCCCGACCCATTCGATACTGCTGGGGCTGCTCGCATCGTTAATGGCAATTGGATTTTGGACGGGCTTTGGATTGTTAAATGAAAGTGCTTTGGCTCAGCGCCCAAGCATGTCCCCCATGTTGTGGTCAGCCATGTTGATCTTCATGTGCAGCGTCGAGATGCTGGCGTTCATACCCGTTGGTCTGCACTTGAACCTGTCCCACTTCGCTAGCCATCCGAGCGGGTTAGCAGGTACTCAGGCGCTATTAGTCTGTGGGTTGATTCAGGGGTTAGGGGCTACCCTTGCGGGTGCCTGGGCATGGTCAATTGCAACTCGACGTCTACCTCTGGCGCTCAGCGGGCAATTGATCGCCAGCGGAACCATTTATGCAACTACGATGGGCCTGCTGATCAACCAACGCTGGCCCTCTCCTATGGAAGCGCTTGGGACAGGGTTGCTATTGGTCGGGGTGGTATGGGCAATTCACGCCTTTTATCGCAGGCAAACACGCCTCGCGACGCGTGGTGGGGTAACTGACCTTGGCCAAAACTAATTCGACTGCGCCGGTACGGGCATTTTAGGTGTCCACTTTGGATTGATTTGGCATCATTACCCTGAGTGCCGGAGTCGGGAAGGTGTGTTTGGCGGACGGTTACGGCGTAGCTGTCGGAGGGGCCCGGCATTGCGAAATCAAACTTAGAGAGACGCGGGGGGGGCTCAATCACGTAAGGATTTCAAGGTATTTCAACCTGATAGGCCGCATCGGAAGTCGGAATGCCGATATGCAGAAATGATATCTGTATTCAGAGCATTTCTAACAGAACCTGACAGGCTCCCTGGGTCTTTGTTGCCGAACTTAGCGATTAAATGAGCCGGAATATCCTAGACGCAAGATCGCTACCGAAGAAAGACCGCAAAAGGCAAAGCCGCCTCTAAGTCAGTAACGCGCAAATAAAAACTGACGCCTTGTTGGGTTCCCGTTTTGTTCTAGGGGGGCGTGCTGCGAGTTTAAATATGACGAAGGCCAATGCCGCATCGAGGCCAACGGGACGCTAAAGTAAATTTACATCCGATGGATCCTTGCCTGACTAAGCGACTAGCGGTGCTAGTGAGCATCTCAAGCTTCCGGGGACTCAGTCATCGCGACTCCTTTTCGCCCCAGTTGTTTAACGCCATACATGGCCTGATCCGCCGCCTTAAGCAATGTATCGAGACTCTTGCCATGGGTAGGACACAGCGAGACGCCAATACTGCACGATATTGAAAGCTCTCCTGCACTGGTCACGACTGTCTGCGCGATGGTTTCGAGCACCCTCGCCGCCTTCAGTTCCGCACTCTCGGTGTGGGTAATGCCTGTAACCAGAATCACGAATTCATCCCCGCCGTAGCGTGCGATGGTGTCACACGAGCGAGTGGCTTGAAGCATGCGATTTGCGACCGCTCGGAGAACCTGATCGCCGACCTCATGGCCGTACTTATCGTTGATATCCTTGAAGTGATCCAGGTCGATCAACAGCACGGCAAATGGAACCCCGTTCACTTTCCAATCGGAGAAGGCCTGATCAAATCGATCGGCGAAAAGGTAGCGATTAGGCAGTTGGGTGAGCACGTCATGAGTTGCGAGATAAGCCGAGCGTTCGTGTTCAACCTCTGCTCTTTCGATCGCTTTGAAATGCCGAATCAATACCACAGGCACAAGCACGAATGCCCCCGCGAGAACCGCAAGGATGATCAATGTTTCCGCGGTCAGAATATCCCCCAATCGCAACTGACGCTCAAACAACAAGATCATCGGTTGTGAAACATTCCTGATCTCGACTCGGTCAGATAGCGCCGGTAATAGGAAGCGATCCAAGATACAGGCTTGCTCGGTCTGCGTTGAAAAAACATTGCTTTCAGATCCTGCAGCGGTTTTCAGGACAGCACTGACGCGAACCAGGGGATCTACGTTCGCATAACTCACAGCCTCCTGTAGCGAGTCCGTCTTGATCAAAAGCAAAGACACCATCGTGCTGCCAAAGAAATTGGGGCGAGTGTTCCCTCGATCCTGTTCAGGACGAATGACTGACTGCATCAGAATGTAAGCGTTCCCCCCCTCATACATTGAGAAAACAGGCGATACGACCGGCTTCTGATTATTGTGTGTTCGAGCCAACGCATAGGAGAGATAGGCGACGGTTTCTAGCTTGACGCCATAGATCGAACTCGATTCAGGGAGTAAGGGGTACATGAACAATACAGGCCAAGTCTCATTGAGATAGACCTGATGTTGCGCAGGTTGGTGAGTGAGACTCGGAAAATCCTTGAGTTGAAAGTCTGGTCGCCAAGTACGGCGCAACAGATCTTCAAAAGCCGCCTGTTCGGCGATGGGTACCGCCCGCGCCGCCTCAAGCATATAAATATGAGGGTAAGCGGCTAAAACGACGGCTGCATACCGGGCCGCAGCTTCCGTATCGCTCTGATCGACGGCTTGAAGAAATGCCGAGAAACCCGCCAGCACAGCCTCATTAGTATCAAGCTGATTGCGCACGATGCCGGAAATATTTTGTACGTATTCCGAGAAACGCTTTTCTCTACGTTCAGTCTCAGACTTCAGCAGTAACAGAGCTGAAAAAACAACCAATCCGACAGCGAGGAAAATGAAACCTGCCAGGGAGCTGCGCCGCCTAGTAAGCATCACTTTAACTTTTCCAAAGCGCAGAGCGAGAGCCGAGCCTTGGCAAGCACCGTTGAAGCTAAAAGAGATCGCGGGTGAACGACCGATAAGTGCCGATTTGAAGGTCGCTGAGCATTGAAAACAACTCCCAAGGAATCAGATCCGATACGATTTCTGCTCTGCACTGCGGCTACCCCTTTCGCATGTGCTCGAAAGAAAAATTTTCGAGCCCCATTTGCTGCTTCCTAGATGGTCACCACCGCAACGAAACTCACTATAGGGCAATTTGCCAGTATTCGCTGTGTCGTGTGCAATACCTTCGGTTCGAGCTCAGGCGTTTATAAGGGGAAACTCCAAGTGAAAGCTCGTACCTGCGTCAGTGCTATCAACGGTTATACGACCGCCATGCAGTTGCATAATCGAACGAACGATGGCCAATCCCAGCCCTCCGGAATCGTCGGGTTGATTGCGTGATGGGTCACACCGGTAAAAACGCTCAAACAATCGTGGAAGATGTTCTGCCGCAATCGGCTCGCCGTGGTTGTGCACAGTGATGTCGAGACGGTGCTCCAAAACCCTGCTGCTGATCGTCACTGCAGAGGCAGGAGTTGCGTAGCGCAGCGCATTCGCCAGCAAGTTAGCAAGTGCTCGACGGATCAAGCCTGGATCACCCAGCAATTGATCCTGGGCCTGGTTTATCAGCTGTACATCTCGTTCTTGCGCTACCCCTTCGAAATACTCACAGAGCTGCTCGATCAGATCGTGCAGGTTGATTTGCTCGAATTTTACGCAAGCGTTTGGTTGCTCGGTGCGAGCGAGAAACAGCATGCTGTCGATCATGCGGGCCAGCCTTTCATACTCTTCCTGATTGGAAACCAGCAGGTTCTGATAGTCCTCTATAGAGCGACTGCACCTCAGAGTTTGTTGGGTATGTCCCATCAGGTTGCCTAGTGGGGTTCGCATCTCATGGGCGAGGTCTTCCGAGAAACGTGAAAGCTGGGCGAATCCGTCCTCAAGACGTGCAAGCATCTGGTTGAGGGCACTACAGAGCGGTTTGAGTTCATTCAGCTCACTGAACTCATCCAGCCGCAGATGCAGATGCTGCACATCGATAGCGGCCGCGCGCTTGGCCAGCAGGCGCACAGGGTGCAGGCCTCGTTGACTAACCCACCAACCGAATCCAAAAGCCAATAGCGCTCCGACTGACATGGCCAGCCAAAGCCTGAGTCGGTAAACCCCCAGCATCTGCTCGCGCTCACCCAACAACTTGCCAGCGATCAAGGTCAAGCCGCGATCACCTTGTATGACATCCTGCCAGGCAAGCCGCACAGCCTCGGAAGAGTGATCCTCAACAAGGCGCGCCTGGGGGGCAGCCGGCAACTTTGGAAAAGTCATACCCACCGGGTTGATTTCGATCAACACCTTGCCGGTGTCATCGACAATCCATAGCAGACTGTCGCGATTGCCCAACATGTTTTCGTAGAGCTTGGGCCGACCTCGCAGTTGCTCGATGCTGTCGCTATCGCTGATCAATGCTTGCATTCGCTCCAGGCGTCCCAGCAGGGCCTGGTCGTCGCGCCACGCAATCTCTCGCTGTAACGATTGATAAAGATAAAAACCGATGGAGCCCAATAACAGTGCGCTGACCAATGCGAACATGATCGCCAGGCGCAGGCTCAGAGTGCGCGGAAACAGAGTCAAGATTGCACCTCGAGCATGTAACCGATACCACGGACTGTGTGGATCAATTTCAGCGGGTAAGGATCATCAACCTTGGCGCGCAGTCGGCGGATGGCGACATCGACCACATTAGTGTCACTGTCAAAGTTCATTTGCCAGATCTGTGAGGCAATCAACGAACGCGATAGCACCTCCCCTTCACGACTAAGCAGCAAGTGCAGTAGGGCGAACTCCTTATTGGTCAGGGTGAGGCGCTCTCCGTTGCGCGTTACCTTGCGTCGCAACAAGTCCAGACTTAGGTCGCCAGCCACAAAATGCTCCACCTCGCGAGGCGGGCCACGGCGCAGCAAAGTGCGTACGCGTGCCAACAACTCGGCATAGGAAAAGGGTTTCACCAGATAATCATCAGCCCCCAACTCCAGCCCTTTGACCCGATCATCAACCGAATCACGTGCGGTAAGAAACAGTACCGGGGTCTGCCACTTACGCCGGATGATTTGCAGCAATTGCCAGCCGTCCAACCCCGGCAACATGACATCCAGAATGATCAGATCGAACTCACTCTCCTGTGCCAAATGCTGGCCATCGAGGCCGTCAAGAGCGATCTCTACCGAATAGCCCGATTCAGTCAGGGCTTTGCGCAGGTAATCCGCCATTTTCGTTTCATCTTCAACCACCAGGATACGCATTTTTTCCTCCAGGACTGGCGCACAGGCTAGCCCGCTTCGCTGATTTCTCACATTACATATTGGTAATCAGGAGGTAATCATTCTGACGGAGCGGGCTGGTCATGATGTCTGGCAATGACCCAGACAGACTCAACCAACCAACCAAGGAAACAGCATGCGTACAAGCCTATCGACTTCATTGCTGATCACACTCGCAATGAACTCTGCGTTCGCCGTTGCAGCTCCGGATCAGGTTGCGCAGCGCCAGGACGTGTCACTTGCAATGGCCAACGATTTGCTAACGGCCGCGCTGACCGCCTGTCATGCCGATGGCCGCACAGCCGTCGCCGCAGTTGTCGACCGTGGCGGCAATCTGGTTGCCGTGCAACGCGATGACAATGTCGGCCCGCACAACACGTTAGCCGCGCAACGCAAAGCCTATACCGCCCTGTCGACCAAGACTTCGACGCGGTTGTTAGCTGAGCGCGCTCGCGCTAATCCAGATGCTGAAAACCTCAACACCCTCGATGAGTTGTTACTGCTCGGTGGAGGCGTGCCATTGAAATTCGATGGTCAGGTCATCGGCGCCATTGGGGTGGCTGGTGCGGGGGGCGCAACACACGATGAAGGTTGCGCAGAGGTCGCTATCAACAAAGTTTTACCTGCCGTTAAAAACTAAGGACATCACCATGACTGTATTGAAAAGTATCTTCGCTGGCGCTGTATTGAGTGCCCTTTCAGCCCTTGCATCAGCGGCAACAAATCCGTTGAGCGTGCATGTACTCAACTTGCAGGATGGTCTGCCCTCCCCTGGAGTCAATGTCACGTTGGAAAAACAGGATGGGAAAAACTGGGACATGCTCAACAGCGCGGCTACCAACGAGCAAGGTCGTATCACCGGGCTGTATCCGCAAGGTCGGGGTCTGGAGAAAGGTACCTACCGTGTCACCTTCAAGACTGGTGAGTGGTTCAAGTCGCACAAAACGTCCAGCTTCTTTCCGGAGGTACCCGTCATTTTTGAGGTGGACGGTACCGTTCCTCACTATCACATCCCGTTGCTTCTGAGCCCTTACGGTTTCTCCACATACCGAGGAAATTGATCGTAAAGCGATACCAAAGGATACCGCCCGAAGGTGAAGACAGCCGCCCCTACTCAAAAGGGCGGCACTGTCGCTTAACTTTTGGGCATCAAAACCTTCAGCGATGACCACGTTCACGCCTTAGGCTTGGTTCACGTTACAGGTGTGATGCCGGTAACAGTGCCTTTCTGATCCTTGAACATGAATAGCGGGCCACTCATCCCCCCGTATAACCCATGCTGAGATACCTCTCCATCGCCGAATCGGACTGGGATAATGCACCACGGATGCCGGAATCGTTCCGTCGCGCAGTCCGTAGTTCTTTCAGCGGTGCGATCATCTACGCCGGTCGTTACACTGCACAAAGCGCTACGCAGTTGCTGGATTCAGGACTGGCCGACCTTGTCGCTTTTGGCCGTACGTTCATGGCCAACCCGGATCTGCCAGCCAGAATCTCGAACGATTGGCCGCTGCCCCCTCTAAACTCAGCCACAGTGTATGGCGGTAATGCCGAGGGTTATACTGATTACTGCGTGTATGGCGGGTAACCGCTAAAAATGAGATGTCACTCACTGGGGCTCTGAAAATGATCGACGCAGAACTGCTGAAACTGGTGGTTGAAGCATCCAACGACGGCATCGTGGTAGCAGAGCAGGAAGGCGACGAAAACATCCTGATCTATGCCAACCCCGCCTTTCAGCGCCTAACGGGGTACAGCGTTGACGACATCCTGTACCAGGACTGCCGCTTCCTGCAGGGTGATGACCGTAATCAAGCTGGTTTGACAGTAATCCGCGAGGCGATAAGGAACATGCTCCCCTGCCGCCAAGTCATTCGCAACTATCGCAAGGACGGCAGCGCCTTCTGGAACGAGCTGTCGATCACCCCAGTGTTCAACGACACAGATCAACTCACCTACTTCATCGGTATCCAGAAGGACGTCAGCGTCGAAGTTGAGGCCAAGGAGCGAGTGCGTGAACTGGAAGCTGAAGTCGCACAGCTGAAGACCCAGCTGGCTCTATTACAATCTAAAACCTAGATGAATCCGCACTTGATGGGTTAACGATCCAGTATCCACCCGTAAAAACGTCCCTGTTTCTGAACCAGGGACTGGTGAACTCTCAAGCAACGTACCACCCCCACCCTCGCAATCATCCGCCATAATTTGTGCACTGCCGTAATCGTAATCAGATGGTGCACAAGATCATGGCCCATTCCAGCTATCCGGCGAGATGCCAATGGCCCGGCCTTCGGCCGAGTTTGGTGTATGCCGATGCCCTACGTCATCGAAAGACAAACGTGGTGCTTAAGGATGGCTGGGCTGCACGGATGTTCTGGTATGGAAGCACCTGAAAGTAATCGCTCAACCTGAGTCACTATTTCAACGCTGGCGGAGCTAGCATCCGGCTTAAGGCTAGCAAGTATCTGCGCGTTTGATTTCTTCGTTAAATAGTAGGCTCACTAAAAGACAGCAGTCCAAGCTAACGTCAGGGCGCCTTGTTTTCGATCAGACAATTACCGCCATCCACCACCAGCACTTCACCGGTGATATAGCTGGCTTCCGGAGACGCCAAAAACGCCACTGCAGCGGCAACCTCTTCTGGACGACCGGCGCGACCGATCGGAGTGTAGGTACCCGCGCGGCTTTCTTCTTCGGTCAATGCTCCCGTATCAATCCAGCCTGGTGCAACACTGTTGACGGTGATGCCCCGTTTACCGACTTCCAGCGCCAGGGCCATATTCATCCCCAGCATTGCTGCTTTTGCCGCACTGTAAGCCGACTCACCTGGATTGCTTCCGCGTGTACCGGACGTCGAACTAATGTGGACGATACGTCCGTAACCGCGCGTCTTCATCCCAGGTAACACCGCACGAGTCAGCAAAAAAGCGGTAGTCAGGTTGCGCGCCAGAGATAGATTCCAGGTCGCCAAATCCATGTCCGCCACTTCGACGAAGGGTTCCGGGCTGCCGACCATAGCCATGCCGGCGTTATTGACCAAAATGTCGATATGGCCGAACTGCTCATGAGCCCAATCGGTCAGCGCTTTGACTTGCAATTCGTCAGTCAGGTCGGCTGCCATCGCCCGAGCGTCTATACCTTCAGCCTGCAACTCGGCGACACGTTGCTGAATTCGCGCACTGCTGGCAGTGATCAAGACTCGCGCGCCTTCGCGGCCCAAACGTCGGGCGATTGCGAGTCCAATACCACTTTCACTGCCCGCACCGCTGACCAGCGCGACTTGACCTTGCCACATTGGAATCGCCATTTCTTATCCCTTTGTGATCACTCAATTTAATGCAACGATAGCAAAAAAGCCTATTAATGGCGGTGCTCAACGGTTGGGACGTGCTGACAAAGATCCGGGCCGCAGGCGCAAGTATGCGAGTGTTGTTCCTCTCAGCTCGCGATGGCGTAGAAGACCGAGTTAAAGTATTGGATCTGGGTGCTGATGACTACATGGTCAAGCCTTTTGCGTTCCCCGAGCTACTTGCTAGAGTCCGAGTCTTGCTGCATAGAGCAGACCCTCCATCCAGTCAGCCCCATTTAGTAATCGGTGATCTTGAGCTTGACCTACTCAAGCATCAGGCGTTTCGAGGAGGGAAACGGATCGACCTAACGGCGAAAGAGTTTTCATTATTGGAATTTATGCTCCAGCACCGTGGTGAAGTTCTTCCGAAATCCCTTATCTGCGCCCTCCTTCGGCAAAATGGGCTCCGCTAGTTTGCTGCCGAGACGGGTTCTGATACCTCGACAAGCACACCTTCCTTCAATTTGAAGTGAAAGTGGGCGTTTACCGGTTTCGACCACAGGTCTTTGTCCTGCATTTCACGAGCGAACGTTGGAACACCAACAGTGACCGTGGCGGCGTAAACACCATCACCAGCTAAGGGGCTGTTTTCAGAGTAATGCAAACCACTGCCGCCCCACATCGGCGGTAGAATCGTTTCTACGCTCTTTCCATTGGCTTTGTTCGTCGCAGCGAAGGTAACCGTGGAGTACGGGAGTCGCGTCTTGGTTGCGTTGTCCGTCACCTTGATCTCAATATGATACCGCTCGTTCTTTGCGGGAACATGTTCACTCCACTGAGCAGGTGTTCCCATCTGCATCCACATAGCTTCGGCGCCCTCAAGCTCCAACTGGATTGTCAGCCCGTCGTTGATGACTCTACCTATTAGAACTGCGCTTTCCGTTGGATCTTTCGGTGAGGTGAGCGTCTTGATCTGCGGCTCTTCCGCTTGCGCAAGGCATGTGGCGACTGGCAGTGCTATTGCGGATCCTAAAGCGAACAGCAACTTTTGGGTGTTTGTCATCTCAAGTGCTCCTGGCTGAGTGAAGCTATCGCGGATGCAATTTCCAACGCCAATTAGATCTCACTGTCGTTTCCACCAATCACGTTTGCAATAGCATCAATGGCTAAGTTCATCTGCAAGCCCTTTGAATAGCTACGTTGGTACTTCACTCTAGCCCATGGACTGCCTACTGCCGGTTAGCTGTCAGAAATGTAATATTTCAAACAGCTAATCAACGCTGCTCCCGCATAAGCTTTCGATTGCCGACCTCTGGCCCAGGCTGTGTGTGCGTGTGTGTAAAAGCGCGGGCACCTTCTTGAAGAAGTCGTTGCTACGTAAAAACTGTCAGCGCCGCAAGACCGGCGCAGCGAACTTCGTCTACGGGGCACATCAAAGGACTCCATTGATCTGCGAAACCACCTGCATCGTTGCGGCTTCGATCGTTCCTTCATTACGGCATAAAACCCAGCCGTGATCTGCAATCGCTCGTTCGAACGCCTGGGTACAAGCGACATGTTCTTCCAACCGATGGATCACAGTACTGCTCAGCCCACGCTGTCGTGCCGCTGCCCTCGCCCATGAAATATCAGGGGCGGTGACAACTCCGACATGCAGGTCTGGCACTCGCACGTTTCGATCAATGTTCAACTGCAGAATCTCTGCAAACGGGATTATCCGGCGAAACGCGGCATCAGATGGATACCAGCGATCAATCAAGATGATGCTGCCTGGTGGTTGTTTAGTCAGCACGTGCCGGGAGATCCAGGCACGGCTATCGGCGAAGCGCTCACAAACTTCCAACTCCAGATCCCGGCTGGGATTTCTGACGAGTTTGTTCACGAGGGCCATTGTTTCACCCCTGTAGGGATCGCTTTTTTTCTCGCAAAGCCGGATCACTTTTTTGTTGTCTGCCCTCAGTACTTTCGTGACGGCCTCCAACAGTGTGGTTTTGCCGGCTCCCTTGGGCCCATCTAGAGAAACAAACAGCGGACGATTCATTCTTCACATAACGATTGATACACGGTTTTCTTTGCCCTGTTCGTTCGCTGGAACCGCTTGGCGCGATTACGCGAATCGAGTGCAGGGCCCTTATGAGCAGACACTGATGGGCACTCTAACTTAGTTTCTGGCGAATGAATGTCCCCCCGATGCATTCATGACACCTGTCGATACTGGCGCGGCGTAAACCCGGTCAATGCCTTGAACTGTCGTGTGAACGCACTGTGGTCGGTGTAGCCGCACTGCAATGCCACGTCGGTAATGGGAATTTCGGTGTGCAGCAGTCGGTGCGCATGTTCCAGTCGAACCTTCTGAATCATCTGCCGTGGCGTCAGGTGGAACACTCGCTTGCAATACCGTTCCAGTTGCGCCACCGAAATACCGGCGATCCGCGTCAGTTCGCCCAAGGTGATACGGCGATTGAAATGCGCGCGAATGTATTCATCCACCGCCGCCAGGCGCTGATAGGCCGGGTGAGCATCACTGGCCGATTGCAGGTCGACCGAAATTCCCGCCAGGCCCATGATTTCACCGCTGCGGTTATACAACGGGCGTTTATGCGTCAGGCACCAACCAGGTTCTCGACTCCCGTATAAATGCAATTCCAACTGGTCTTCCAGAACAAAGCCTTGCTCCAGTACACGACGATCCTGTTCGGTGTAGCCAGGCCCCAATTGTGCTGGAAAGACTTCAGCGCTGGTTTTGCCAAGCAGCGGTTGCAACTGTTTCAACCCGCAGCGCTGAACCAGCGTGCTATTGGCCATGACATAACGCGCCTTCATGTCCTTGATAAAGATCGCGGCATTGGGGATCACGTCCAGCATCGGCAACAGCAGTGCCACGCCCGCCAGTAATTCTTCGAGGGTATCGGGGCGATTCAGGTCGTTTCCTTGGCACAGGATCGCCAATGCGTTCTGCGTCATGACGCTTGTTCTCCCACTCTGCGGACAAGCAAAAATCCTCCCTTGCGCCCTCTCCGCTCAGCAACTGCCCTTCACTTCGGAGCCGTTGTCGAGGCGCGCGCAAGCAGATTGCCCCAAGGTTTACCCCGTGTCGAGGCCACAAGGATTGTGCTGATTTCGTCATTTGCATTCATGGAAAACATCAATCGCTATCGCCCCTGACGCGTTCACTCTATCCGCAGGTTCGGTGGCCTGGTGGTGGCAACCGGTGTACCGGCACACTTCTAAAGGATGGGTTCATGAAACGAGTACATGTCATCGACTCCCACACCGGCGGCGAACCGACTCGCCTGGTGATGAATGGATTTCCCCAATTGCCCGGCCTGACCATGATCGAGAAGCGTGATGCCCTGCGCGATCAGCATGACCACTGGCGCAGGGCCTGCCTGCTGGAGCCCCGGGGCAACGATGTTCTGGTCGGTGCCCTGTATTGCGAGCCGGTCTCGCCGGATGCCACCTGCGGCGTCATCTTCTTCAACAATGCCGGCTACCTCGGCATGTGCGGTCACGGCACCATCGGCCTGGTCAACTCGTTACATTACTTGGGGCACATCGCTCCCGGTGTGCACAAGATCGACACGCCGGTCGGCCCGGTCAGCGCGACGCTGCATGAAGACGGCACGGTGACCCTGCGCAATGTGCCCGCCTACCGCTATCGCCAACAGGTGCCGGTAGACGTCCCCGGGCACGGCTGCGTCTACGGCGACATCGCTTGGGGCGGCAACTGGTTTTTCCTGGTGTCCGACCACGGGCAAGTGTTGCAACTCGATAACGTCGAAGCGCTCACCGATTACACCTGGGCGATGCTCAAGGCCCTCGAAGCCCAAGGCATCCATGGCGAAGACGGCGCCGTCATCGACCATGTCGAGTTGTTTGCCGACGACGACCAGGCCGACAGCCGCAACTTCGTCATGTGCCCGGGCAAAGCCTACGACCGCTCGCCCTGCGGCACTGGCACCAGCGCCAAACTGGCATGCCTGGCTGCCGATGGAAAACTGGCCGCGGGTGCGCCCTGGGTACAAGCCAGCATCACCGCCAGTCAATTCGTCGGCAGTTACGAATGGGAAGGCGAACACGTCCGCCCGTTCATTACCGGCCAGGCCTTCATGACCGCCGACAGCACGCTGCTGATCGACGAACAGGACCCCTTCGCGTGGGGCATTTGAGCGAACACGCTGCATTCCCCACCTCAATCAAGCTGAATAAACGCTTCTAGGAGTGCCAACAATGAGCGCAAACATCTTCACTGGCTGCATGCCTGCACTGATGACCCCTTGCACCGCCGAGCGCAAACCCGACTTCGACGCGCTGGTGGCCAAAGGTCGCGAACTGATCGATATCGGCATGAGTGCTGTCGTGTATTGCGGTTCCATGGGTGACTGGCCTCTGCTCACCGAAGCCGAGCGCCAGGAAGGTGTGGCGCGTCTGGTCGCTGCCGGCGTTCCGACCATCGTCGGCACTGGCGCCGTCAACAGTCGTGAAGCGATTTCCCACGCGGCGCATGCGGCCAAGGTCGGTGCCCAGGGCCTGATGGTCATCCCTCGCGTCCTCTCCCGGGGTGCCTCGCCGGCCGCGCAAAAAGCTCACTTCGCGGCGATTCTGGAGGCTGCTCCAAATCTGCCGTCGGTGATCTATAACAGTCCTTACTACGGCTTCGCCACCCGTGCCGAGCTGTTCTTCGAACTGCGCCGCGAACACCCGAACCTGATCGGCTTCAAGGAGTTCGGCGGTGCTGCCGACCTGCGTTACGCCGCCGAAAACATCACGTCAAAGGACGATGACGTCACCCTGATGGTCGGTGTCGATACCCAAGTGGTGCATGGCTTCGTCAATTGCAACGCCACCGGCGCTATCACCGGCATCGGCAACGCGCTGCCCCGCGAAGTGCTGCAATTGGTGGCCCTGAGCAAGCAGGCGGCCAAGGGTGACGCCACGGCTCGCCGCCTGGCCAAAGAGCTGGAATCTGCGCTGCAGGTGCTGTCGTCCTTCGATGAGGGCTGCGACCTGGTGCTCTATTACAAGCACCTGATGGTGCTCAATGGCGACAAGGAATACACCCTGCACTTCAACGAAACCGATGCGCTCAGCGATGCCCAACGGCGCTATGCCGAGACTCAGTACACGTTGTTCCGTCAGTGGTACAAAAACTGGTCGGCCGAACAGAACGTTGCCTGATCCCACCCTGACTGCGCCCGCTGTAAACCCGCCCGGTTTTGCAGCCGGGCCACTTATTCCAGGAAAGCGCCATGACTCTGCCTGCTGCACACAACCCGCACGACATCGCCGACATTGTCGTGGTCGGCGCCGGCATCATCGGCGTCGCTTGCGCTGTGCGGCTGGCACGTCAGGGTCTGCGGGTGGTGGTCCTCGACCAGCAAGACCCTGGCCGGGGCGCCTCGTTTGGCAATGCCGGGCACCTGGCGACCGAACAGGTGTTTCCTATCGCCGACCTGTCCATCCTCAAACGTCTGCCCGCCATACTCACAGACCCAATGGGGCCGTTGCGCCTGGACTGGAAATACCTGCCACGCGCCCTGCCCTGGTTCACGCGCCTGTTGCTGAACCTGCGACATGCCCCCTTCCAACGAACCATCGCCGGCCTGCGCGCACTCAACGAAAGCAGCCTGGGCGCCTGGCACCGACTGCTGGAGGACATTGCCCGCCCCCATCTGCTGCGCGAAGACGGCTCGTTGCTGGTGTTCGAACGGGCAGACTCGCATAAAGCAATCGAAGCGCTACAGGCTCGGATGCGCCATCAACACGTACCGGTCGACTACTGGCAGGCCAACGCGGTGCGCGAGGCGGCGCCACAACTCAGCGAGCGAATTCAGGGCGGTCTGTTCTTCCCGCGCACCGGTCATTTTCTCGACCCTTACCGAGTGGTCTGCGAACTGGTCCATGCCGCCAAAGCCTGCGGCGTGCACTTCCTCAAGCACCAGGTCCTGGGCGCACACCTGCATGAGCACGGCGTCTCGCTTATCACCGACCAGGGCCGTTTCACCGCCCGCCAGACCCTGATCGCCTGCGGTGCTCACTCCGCGAAGTTGACGGCAGCGCTGATCGGCAAAAAAGTACCGCTGGATACCGAGCGCGGCTATCACTTGATGTTGCCCCATGAACACGGACGGCTGCCGTTCGCCGTTACCTCGCTGGAGCGCAAGTTCATCATGACCCCGATGGCCGATGGACTGCGCTTGGCCGGCACCGTCGAGTTCGCCGGCCTCGACCGAGCGCCGGTGATGGAGCGTGCCTGGCAGTTGCACCGGTTAAGCGAAGGCCTGTTCAAACGAGACTTGAACGCTGAGGCGGCGACGCCGTGGATGGGGTTTCGCCCGTCCTTGCCGGATTCCCTGCCGATCATCGACCGGGTGTGCGACGGCAAAGTGCTGCTCGCTTTCGGTCACCAGCACCTGGGCCTGACACAGGCCGCAGTCACAGCCGAACTCATCGCGCAACTGGCTTCGCCTGCGCCTCATACCCATGAATTACCGGACATTGCGCCCTACAGGTTGGATCGATTCTGAAGGTCACCCGCCGCCGGGCGGGTGTGGCAAGTTTCAAACACTGGCATACACTGCGTACACCCATGCAAACGAATGACTGTTCAACGGATCGCCAGGTCCTCGGCAATCCGGGCATCCCAAATTGATCTGGGTGAAGCCAACATGAAAACGGTCACGGCCCTGTTCAGATGCCTGTTCGCTGCCAGCCTGTGCGCGGCGGCGAGCACCTGCGCCCACGCTGCGTCCCCTCCCGGCATCGACTGCGCCAAGACCAGGGTCTCCGTCGAAAAGCTTATCTGTCGCGATCCACAACTGACGCAGATGGACATCGAACTGACGCGTCTTTATCGCCTGGCGCTCACCGATGAACGTTCAGTTCCGCCCCCGGACAAAGTCATCATCGACCAGCAGTTCTGGATCGATGCCCGCAATGGGTGTGCCTCGGGACCGGAGCAAAAGATGTGCATCATCCGCAGTTATGCCGAGCGTGCGCACCAGCTTCGCCAAGGCTCGGCCATCGTGAGAACCAAGGATCCAGACCGACTCACCGAAGGCCCCCTGGCGTTTCGTTGTGCAGGCTTTAACACGCTGATTACCGCCACTTTCTTCAGTACGCAGCCGGGTGTCGTGTACCTGAAATGGGCCAACACCGCGATCACCCTGAGCCAGGTGCCGAGCGATTCGGGCACTCGATACACCGGCAAGGATTACCAGGGCAATTACAGCTTTTGGCAAGACGGCAACGCGGTGCTTTTCCAGAAGCCAGGCTCACGGGAAATGAGCTGTACGGTCGAACCGGTCAGTTGATGGCTTTGGCGCAAAACCACCCACCGTCTCAGTGCCCGCGAATGTAATGCTCCAATTGCCGAATCAGATCGGCCTGCTCGACGATGGCTTCCTTGACCAGATCGCCAATCGACAGCAGGCCAATCAGTTCACCGTCTTCCACCACCGGCAAATGACGCAGATGACTGTCGGTCATGACGGCCATGCAGCGCTCGATGCTTTGCTGACTCGGCGCAGTCACTACCGGCGAGCTCATGATGTCGCGCACTGGCGTCCCCACTGAAGAGCGCCCCTGCAGCACGACTTTGCGGGCATAGTCACGCTCGCTGATCACCCCGACCACCTGGCCTTTGTCGATGACGGGAAGTGCCCCGACGTTCTTTTCGGCCATCAGCTTCAGGGCCTCCAGCACCATTTCATCAGGTGCGATGCTATGCACCTGACGGTTCTGCACGACCTTGAGTTTGAGCAACTGTGCGGCTGTTTTCATACGTGGCTCCGATTCGATTGCGTGATGCAGTTAATGGCCTTCAAACCGCCCCGACCTCCACCCTCCCCCCGTTCAACCGCACCGGCCAGACCCGCAAACGCTGTTGCGGGTACTCCAGGCAACTGCCGTCCTCGAGCCGGAAATGCTGTTTGTAGATCGGCGACGCCACCACCAGGTCGCCCTTGATGCTGCCGATCAATCCGCGACCGATGACATTCGCCCCGGATTGCGGGTCATGATTGTCAATGGCGTAGAGGGTCTGCCCCTCGGCTCCGGGCAGGTAGAACAGCGCCACTTGTGCGCCGTCGAGCCAGACGACCACGCCGGAGTTACTGACCAGGTCCTGTTGGTCGCAGACGGTTTGCCAGGCGCCGGTGTTTTCCAGGGGCGCAATGCGTCGGGTAGTGGACTGGCTCATCAGGCAATCTCCTCGGTGACAGGAATAAGGTTGAGTTCGGCGGCCATGATCGGACGCCGCTGACCGCGCTCCTGGACAAAGTGAATGTCCGGGTCCGGGCGTTTGTCGTTGACGAAGGTACGGAAACGCTTGAGTTTTTCCGGGTCTTTGAGGGCGTTGGCCCACTCGCATTCATAGCGGTCGACCACCAATTGCATCTGCGATTCGAGCTCTTCACCCAGGCCGAGGCTGTCGTTAATGATCACCTCCTTGAGGAAGTCGAGGCCGCCTTCCAGGCTTTCACGCCATACCGAGGTGCGCTGCAATTTGTCGGCGGTGCGGATGTAGAACATCAGGAAACGGTCGATGTAGCGGATCAGGGTTTCATCGTCGAGGTCGGTGGCAAACAGTTCGGCGTGACGCGGTCGCATGCCGCCGTTGCCGGCGATGTACAGGTTCCAGCCTTTCTCGGTGGCGATCACGCCCACGTCTTTGCTCTGGGCTTCGGCGCACTCACGGGTGCAACCGGACACCGCGAACTTAAGCTTGTGCGGCGAACGCAGGCCCTTGTAGCGGTCCTCGATGAGCAGGGCCATTTTCACGCTGTCCTGTACGCCATACCGGCACCAGGTGCTGCCGACGCAGGACTTCACCGTGCGGGTCGATTTGCCGTAGGCGTGCCCCGTTTCGAAACCGGCTTCGATCAGCTCGGCCCAAATGTCCGGCAACTCGTGCAACTGCGCGCCGAACAAATCAATACGCTGGCCGCCGGTGATTTTGGTGTAGAGGTCGTATTTCTTCGCCACCACGCCGATGGCGATCAGTTTGTCGGCGGTGATCTCGCCACCTGGGATGCGCGGCACCACCGAATAGGTGCCGTTTTTCTGCATGTTGGCCATGAACGTGTCGTTGGTGTCCTGCAGCGGCACCAGTGAGGCGTCCATGATCGGCTGGTTCCAGCACGATGCGAGGATCGAGCCCACCGCCGGTTTGCACACGTCGCAACCGGTGTGGCCACGGCCATGTTTGGCCAGCAGTTCTTCGAAGGTGATCACCCCTTCTACCCGTACCAATGCGTAAAGCTCCTGACGGGTATAGGCAAAGTGTTCGCACAGGCTTTTGTCGACGCTGACGCCGCGGGCAATCAGCTCATGTTCGAAAACCTGCTTGAGCAACCCGGCACAACCGCCGCAGCCGGTGCAGGCCTTGGTTTGCGACTTGAGCAGGCCGAGGTCGGTGCAGCCACCGTCGATGGCCGAGCAAATGGAGCCCTTGGTGACGTTGTGGCACGAGCACACCGTGGCCGATTCGGGCAACGCGCCCGGGCCCAGGGTCGGCGCGCCTTCGGACGAGGGCAGAATCAGGCTGGCGGGTTCCGCGGGCAAGGCAATCGCGTTCTGCATGTATTGCAGCAGCGTGTCGTAATAGCTGTTGTCGCCGACCAGCACCGCACCGAGTACGTGCTTGCCTGTCGCATCCACCACCAATCGGCGGTAGCTGGCGGTGGTTTCGTCGATGAATTGATAACTGCGCGAGCCCGGCGTGCTGCCATGCGCATCGCCGATGGAGCCGACGTCAACGCCCAACAACTTGAGCTTGGTCGACATGTCCGCGCCCATGAACGGCTCGGCGACTTCGTTGCACAGCCGTGCAGCCACGCCGCGCGCCATCTGGTAGCCCGGGGCGACCAAGCCAAAAATGCTGCCATTCCACGCGGCACACTCGCCGATGGCATAAATGTTCGGATCGCTGCTCAGGCATTGGTCGTCAACCACCACGCCGCCGCGCGGGCCGACTTCCAGCGAGCACTGGCGGGCCAAGGTATCTTGGGCGCGGATCCCGGCGGAAAACACAATCAGGTCGGCCTCCAGAAATTCGTCATTGGCGAAATTCATCCGATAGCGATATTCCTCGCCTGGGCTGATCGATTGAGTGCCTCGCGACAGGTGCACGCCGACGCCGAGGCGTTCGATCTGGGCCTTGAGTGCACGACCGCCCTGCTCGTCCAGCTGCACCGGCATCAGGCGCGGCGCGAATTCCACCACATGAGCCTCCAGGCCCAGGCTTTTCAGGGCATTGGCGGCTTCCAGTCCGAGCAAGCCACCGCCGACCACCACGCCACGGCGGGCATTGGACGCAGCGGCGCGGATCGCATCAAGGTCTTCAAGGGTGCGGTACACCAGGCGCGAATCGCCCTCGGCGCCTTCGATCGGCGGCACAAACGGGTAGGACCCGGTGGCCAGTACCAATTTGTCGTAGGCGACGCAGCCTTGCGCGGTGATCACCTGGCAGCGGGCGCGGTCGATTTCCAGGACCGGCACACCCAAGTGCAAGGTGACGCCCGGGGTCTGGTACAACGAGGCTTCACCCAAGGCGAGCGACTCGGCATCACGTCCGGTGAAGTATTCGGAAAGGTGCACGCGGTCGTAGGCGCGCATTGGCTCCTCGCTGAAAACGTGCAGCCGATAGTGATCAAGGGCACCGCGCTCGATCAGCTGTTCGACACAATGATGTCCGACCATGCCGTTACCGATCACGATCAGCGTTTGCAGCTTGTTCAACGCGGCGACATTGGAATTCATAAGAAGTACCCGACTAAGCCCATCACGGTTCAAAAAGCAAAAAAAAACGCCTGAAACCTTGCGGTTCCAGGCGTCTTTGCCTGTTCTTTTGCGGTGTTGAAACCAGACGTCTATGCCTGACCCACCGATGTTGCCCACGAATCGATCGTCGTTGACCGAGAGGGCTGCCCACTCGACTGCGTTCACGGTGGGCCTGATCGATGTAATGCAGCGATTGTGCCAAGCGCTGAATGTCAGTGTTTTACGGTACCTTCCGGGGCTTTAAGGAGATCAACGTGGCGGTTTCTGCCTTGGCTTAGTGCATGCCACCGCACGAAAGCTTTATTAAAGTGCATTCGCACGCTTGGCTTATAGATACCAGCGATACTCCCGCGCACTGATCTCCTGCATGAACGCCAGATGATCCTGGCGCTTGTTCTCGCAATACACGTCTACGAACTCCGCTCCCAGCCCTTCGCGCAGCTGCGGTTGATGCTGCATGGCGCGCACCGCTTCGAGCATCTCCAGCGGGAAGTCGACCCCACTGTTGCGGTCTTCATTGAGCGGCGGGATCGGTTCGTTGCCTGCTTCCAGGCCCTGCTCGAGTCCCACCAGAATCGCCGCCAGTACCAGGTACGGGTTGGCATCGGCACCGGCCAGGCGATATTCGATGCGCAGGTTTTTCGCATCCGATTCCGGAATGCGCAGGCACGCATCACGATCCTCAAAGCCCCAGCTCGCCCGGGTGGCGATGTTGGTGGTGCCGCCCAAACGGCGAAAGGCGTTCTGGTTCGGCGCGAAGATCGGCATGCAATGCGGCAGTAGTTCCAGGCAACCGGCCACGGCATGACGCAACGATTGCTGCTGATTCGCGGCGAGGAGGTTATTGCCGGCGGCGTCATACAGGCTGACGTGCACATGCATGCCGCTGCCCGGGTGCTGCAAGTAAGGTTTGGCCATGAAGCTGGCGCGATAACCGTGTTTCAGGGCCACGCCACGGGTGCTGCGACAGAACAGGGCCGCCCAGTCCGCCGCTCGCAAGCCATCATCAAGATGCCCGAAATTGATCTCGAACTGGCCCGGGCCAAGCTCGGCGGTGATCACTGTGGTATCGATGCCTTGGGCCCGCGAGGCTTCGACCATCTCATCCAGCACCGGCGCAAAACGTGACAGGCGCTCGATGTGCATGTTCGGCTGATCGTCGGCATCGTCGGTCAGATCATCCCGGGGGAATTGCGGCAGTCCGTCGCGCAGCTTTTTATCGAACAGATAGAACTCCAGCTCGAACGCCACCACCGGATGGATGCCTTTGCCGGCGAGCCTGTCCAACACCTGCGCCAGGACCTGGCGCGGCTCGAACACAATCGGCTTCTCGGTGCCGTCCGAGGTGATCAGCATTTGCCCCAGCGGTTGTGCTTCCCAGCTGACCGGCTTGAGTGTGCCGGGCACCAGGCGGCGCAGCGCATCCGGGTCACCGTCGTTAAAGCAGTAGTCGCCAATCTTGAACAAACCGCCTTGCACACCGAGCAGCACACAGTTTTGCGGCAGTTTCAGCGCGCTGCCGGACGCGACCTTTTCCAGCATCTCCACGGGATAGCGCTTGCCGTAGAAGTGCCCCGGAATGTCCAGGGAAATCAGGTCGACATAACGTACATCAGGGTAGCGTTGGCGAAAGGCGTGCACCTCGGCCAGCAGATCAGCGTCCATCATGGTTGGTCCTATTGTGGTGATCAGGTGTAGACCCAGAGCACTCGCGTGAGGTGCTCGGTGAGGTTGCCGTAGCGGCAACGGGTATGGCTGTCGAACTGAAAGCTGTCGCCGGCCTGCAAGGTGACGGCGTCGTCATCACCCAACCACAGCGTCAACTCGCCTTCGAGCACGTAGCCGCCCTGCTCCGAGCTGTCGCTCAAGTGCCGTTCGCCACTGCTGGCGCCGGCTTCGAGGTGACTTTCGAGCATGGAAAACGAAGCCCGCATCTTCGGCGACACCAGAATGTCGGTGATGCCGTTGGCGTAGTACAACGTGCGGCGTTCATCCGGCCGGGTGACCCACGGCAGTTCCTTGGGTTTGGGCAGGCTATAGAAATAGGTGGTCGGCACGCCCAGGGTTTCGCTGATCGCCGTCAGGTCGGCCACGGTGGGTCGTGACAGGCCGCGTTCGACCTGCGAGAGAAAGCCGACGGAACGACCGATCTGATCAGCCAGATCCTTCAAGGTGTACTTCTTATGCTTGCGCAGATCGTGAATCAGGATCGCCAGCGCGGCGATTTCTTCTTGTTTGTTCATGCCTGGAATTCCGCCAAGTGATTCATCAAATACTGTCGCGCAGTCGATACCATGCCTTGCCGATGGCTTCCAGCGGCGCCGCCAGGTATTTACCGCCGGGGAAGCTGGGGTTACTCAAGCCCTGATACAACGCCAGTTCATCACTCTGGCCGAGAATCGCGTCGGACACGGCGCGGGCAGCGGCCAGCGTGGGCAGCACGCCATGCCCGGAATACCCCTGAAGCCAGTAGCGATCACCCTTGCGACCGATGTCTGGGGTGCGTTTGAGCGTCAGGTCAATGTGCCCGCCCCAGGCGAACTCCAGCTTCACGCCTTTGAGCTGCGGGAAAACCCGTTCCAGAAACGGCCGGGTTGCGCCGGCAATGTCCCTGGGCATCCCACCCAGATACGTGCATCCACCGCCGAACAGCAAGCGGTTGTCCGGCGTGCGACGGAAATAGTCGAGGACGAACTGGTTGTCGGTGACGCAGACATTGCTCGGCAACAGCGCCGTGGCCTGCTCGGCCGTCAGGGGCGCGGTGGCGACTTGATAAGTGCCCACCGGCAACACGCAACTGGCCAGCTGCGGGTCGAGCTCGTCGAGATAGGCATTGCAGGCCAGCACCAGCACATCCGCGCGAATCGATCCGCGTTCGGTGTTTAGCAGGAATTGACCGCCCTCCTCTCGATAACTCAGCGCCTTGCTTTGTTCATGGATACGGCCGCCCGCACGCTCGATGGCGGCGGCCAGGCCGAGGGCCAGTTTCAGTGGATTCAGGTGCGCGCCTTCAGGGTCATAAAGCCCGGCCTGATAGCGCTCGCTGGCCACCCATTCCGGCAACTGTTCACGGCGGATGAACTGCAAGCCATCGTGGCCCCATTTGTGGCTGGCTTCGTGCTGCCACTCGGTCAGCAGACCAACCCGACGGGGCATCACCGATGTCCACAAATGGCCAGCACGGTAATCACAGTCGAAACCATGGCGAGCCGGCAACTCACGCAGCTCTTGCGCAGCCCAGCGCATGCCGTCCCACAACCGCCGCGCACACTCGTAGCCCAACGCTGCTTCCAGCGGCGGCATGTCACACGACCAGCCGAGAATGGCCTGCCCGCCATTGCGCCCCGACGCGGCCCATGCCACGCAGCTGGCTTCCAGCAGCGTCACCCGCTTACCAGCCAAAGCCAGGCGCAACGCAGTATGCAGGCCGCTGAAACCGGCACCGATGATGACGATTTCGGTGGTTTGCTCACCGGCAAGCGCCGGTCGGGTGGTCAGGCGATCAGCGCAACTGTGGGCGTAATAGCTGGCGACATGCTGCGTGGACTGCTGAAACATACAAGCCTCATGAAATTATATTTTTATAATTTCATGAAAAACTACAGCATAAATTTCATGCGGGCAACTCAGGTGTGCGGCGATTTATGCCACGGGTAGCCTTGCGCGCTGAGTTGAAAGGCGTAATCGAACAGACGCTTCATGTACTCGCCATCGAATTTCTGATTGCGCGGGCAGATAAAATCCGCGCCGATGTACGCCAGATTGAAATCTGCGCCGTCCTGCTGGGCGATCCGGTAAATGTGATTGAGGTCGCTGATCCCCTGGGTCTGGATCAAGGTGCTGATGGCTCGCCCGCCGATGCTCAAGGTCCGGCGCTTGGTACCGGACCACTGCGGTTCCAGTTTGCCATTGCGAATGACATAGAAATGCCGGGCACGGCGGATACGCGCGCCGGCCACGCTGTTCAACGCCATCACGGTGCCCGGCGGGTAAAGGAACACCTGAGTGAGGACGCCTCCGTCCACGTGCATTTCCTGAAACTGTTGGCCGTCGACCTCCACATCGATCATGACCGGTGAAACGGCACCGGGAATGCTCATCGACGCGATCATGATGTTGCGAAACAGGTGCAGCGCGCCCGGTGCTCCGCTGGAAGCAATCGCGCCCATGTTCCAGGTGACGGGCCGCCCGGCATCGAGGTCGGTGGTGCCGATCATCAGCAGTCGTCCCTTGGCGTATTGCGCAGCGATGGCCGCTAACACGTCGGCGGTGATGTACTTGGCAATGAGGCGCGCCAGGGGCTTGCTGTCCGCAATGCCGTCGCTGGCCAGGCGGGTCAGCACACTTCGCGCATGGAACACATCTTTCGGACCGATTGCGCTGCAGATCCCCAGGATGACCGGGTCATACTCAGGCCCCAGGTATGCGAACGGTGCGACCAGGGCGCCTGCGCTGATGCCGGTGACGACTTTGAAAGGCGGTCGGCTCCCATGCAAGCTCCAGCCGGCGATGATGCCCGCCGCGAAGGTGCCGGCGTCGCCGCCCCCCGAAATGGCCAGGTAGTAAGCCAGTGGCAGCGCATCGGTCGGCAACTCTGTGTCGGCGAGCGCCTCGACCTCGCGATCGTTGGCCAGGCTCGCATCCACAATGAACGCCGTCAGGTCCCGGTCCAGCCAGTAGCGCGCATTCGGGATGCCCGGAATGACTGCTTGTTCCGTCAGGTCTTGCGGCACTGCATCACGGCGTTGCAGGCACCCTTCACGCAACATATTCATTGTTGAGGCGCTGGGCCTGGGCAGAAATGGTTTCACGACGCCTCCTCCGGTCCCTGCCATCGACAGAGCGCACTCGACTGACTCGGTGAAAACTGGCCTCCGCCATCATGCGCGCACCCTAAAACCCATGACTACTTTTCAGTCAGGCGGCGGTCTCCTGAAGACCAACAATTTGCCGGTGGCTCGCTGCACCACCTTGTCATTTTGATTGAGGGTCTCCATGAACATCGTCACTACGCCCCGGTCGGGTTTGGAGCTGGACGGGTCGATGGCCTGCACGGTGCATTGCAGGCGCAACAGGTCATCGGGGTAAGTCGGTGTCGGCCAGCTCAGCTCGATGCCCAACCCGATGATGCCGTCCGCCAACGGCACGCTGTCCACCAGCAGCTTCATGGTCAGGGCGGCGGTGTTCCAGCCGCTGGCGGCCAGGCCGCGGAACAGGCTCAACTCGGCAGCTTCAGGGTCGAGATGAAACGGTTGCGGGTCGTACTCCTGGGCGAAGGCCAGCATCGACGCTCGATGGACCCGCACGCTGTCGCTTTCGAACTGCTGACCCAGGCTCAGGTCATCGAGGTAGAGTTTTTCCCAGGCATGTACGGTCATGATTGTTCCCTGCGCAGCGCATCAGGAATAGCCGATTTCGCTGAGATCGATGGCTACCAGCAAGGCATCCATGTCAGCCAGGCCGTCCTTCCCGCGTCGGTAGGCACGACGCTTGCCGGGCATGCGCAGCCCGTCAGCCTCGATGTAGTCAGACACATATTGGGTGGCAGGCATACCACCACTGACATCCACGTTGTAGTCGTGTCGCCGCAGCAGGAAGTCTTCACCGAAGTAGAAATCCTGTACGGCGCAGTGCGTGGCGATGCTTTCGGGAAAGTGCACCCGCAAGCGGCGCCAGCGCTCGGTTGCTTCTTGCCAGGGTTCGATTTCCTCGGTCACCACCCCCGGCCACTTGAACAGAAAAGGCATCGTCAGGTAGGACCAGAGCGCATACCCGTTGAAGTACGCGCGATGCAGCGGGTCCCACGGGGTGTTTTCGGTGTGGTCGCCAAAGGATTGCCGGGGCGCCTGGCGCTCGGCGATCACCTGCCCGTCGGTGGTTTCGATGGCGATTCGATCGGGTGAATAGGCTGTCCGTTTATCCGGGCCACCGAAGGGGGTTACCGAGGCTTTCTGTTCATGCAGCCAAACGGTCATCTGGCGAGGGGCGCTGTCTTGGGTCAGCCCTTTCGCGGCCCAGAGCGAGCCGCCGGTCACGAGGGTGGCGCGCACAGTGTTGAAGCTGTTCCAGCGGTCCAGACCGCCATGGGCGATCAGCACCTGATCCAGCAGTGGATGATCCTGCGCATTCACAGTGGCGGCCCTCCTGTTTCCGATGGTCGATCCTGCACCCACTGCCAGAATAATTGATAGCCGACGGCAAGGACCACCGGCCCGATGAACAGCCCGATGATGCCACTGGTGACCATGCCGCCCAACGCACCAATCAACACCACCGGCATTGGCACGTCGACACCGCGCCCCAGCAGCAAGGGTTTGAGGACGTTGTCCACCAGGCCGGCAATGAACACATAGATGGCGAAAATAATGGTCGCGGTGCTGGCGCCTTCGGTGGCAAAAACGAAGGCAATCACCGGTAGCGTAATCAGCGTCACCGGCAATTGCATGATGCCGAGCAGCAGCACCGCCAAGGCCAGCAGACCGGCACCGGGGATGCCCTTGAAGACAAAGCCGAGGCCCACCAGCAGCATCTGGATGAACGCGATGCCGACCACGCCCAACGCCACCGCACGGATGGTGGCGGTGCACAGTTCAGCGATTTTCGGGCCCCGTGCCGGACCGCTGAATCTGGAGGCAATCTGGACCGCGGCGCGACTGCCGCCTTCGCCATGGGCCATGAAAATCCCGGCAATGATCAAGGCGAAGATGAACGTCAGGAAACCCATGCCGACACCCGCGAGTTTACCCAACAGGCCCAGGCTGACGTGTTTGATTTGCGGTACGTATTTGGCGGTCAGCTCGGGAAGATTGGTGGAGGCTTGAAGCCACAGATCAGAGAGTGGCCGGCCCACCAACGGCCAACTGGCAACTGACTCGGCCGGCGGTGGAATGTGAAAACCGCCGCCCTTGACGACGTCCATCGCCCGTTCGACCGAATCGGCAATCGAGGTGCCCAGCAGGTAGATCGGCACCATCAGGATGACGATGGCGATCAGAATGATCAGCGTCGCGACGTGCCCGGGTTTGTGGCTCCCCCTGAGTCGCTCTTGCAGCGGATAGAGGGTGATCGCCAGGATCAGCGACCACAACATCAAGTCGCGGAACGGGCTGAATATCTGGAAACAGAAAAGTACCAGCACCGCGATCAACCCGGCACGAATCATTACATCGAGCAGGGTGCGGCTCAGCGTTTTCTCGGTAAAGGGTGTGGGCTCCACGGGTGGCTCCTTGCAGATCACTGCAACGGTAGCGGATCGGTTAGCCCAGCATAGACGCTCAATACACGGCGTGAGGCCTCAACGCAATTTCAGTGGATCGACCAGTCCGGCGGCAATGGCCATGCCCACCAGGTCCGGCAGGTTGCTGGCCTGCATGCGCTTCATCACGCGTGAGCGATACAGGTCGACGGTTTTTGCGCTGACGCCCAGTTGCTCGGCGATTTCCCGAGTGGTGTAACCCTGCACCAGCGGCAGCAAGACATCGCGCTCGCGGGGGGTCAGTGTCAGCAAACGGGCTTGCAAGGCGTCATGGCCCTGATTACCCGAACGGTTGGCCGCGCAGTTGCTCAGCGCCTGTTGCACGCTGTCCAGCAACAACTGCTCGTTGTAGGGTTTTTCGATGAAGTCATGGGCGCCTGCCTTGAACGCGCGCACCACGATGGGCACATCGGCGTGGCCGCTGACGAAGATGATCGGCAGGTTCAACTCCCGAGCGCGCATTTCTTCCTGGACGTTCAACCCGCCCATGCCGGGCATGCGCACATCCAGCAGCACGCAGGCGTCGAGCGTGGCATCACAGGCGCTGAGAAACTCCACGCCACTGGTAAAGGGCAAGGCCTTGAGCCCGACCGATTCCAGCAGCCAGACCGTTGAATCGAGCATGCCCTGGTCATCGTCGACCACATACACCACGTGCTCAGTCACACCTGCCATTGCGTTATTCCTGTTGTTGTTTTGTTGGGCCGGCAAGCGGCAAGCGGCAACCCATCAGCAGCCCGACCGGTTGGCGCCGGGCCTGCAATTCACCGCCGAAACCTTCGATGATGCTGCGGCTCATGGACAAGCCAAGGCCCAGGCCATCGGCCTTGCTGGTATAGAACGGGGTAAATATCTGCTCCAGTTCGGGCTCACTGACGCCCGGCCCCTGGTCTTGCACACGGATTTCCACGGTGGCACCACCGCCCTGCTCCGCCGTCATCACGATCAGCGAGGGCTGCCCCGGATGTTGTTCGCGGTTGGCGTCGATGGCATTGCGCAGCAGATTGAGCAGCACTTGCTCCAGCAACACCCGGTCGGCATAAACGGGCGGCAGATTATCCGGCAGTCGATCCTCGATTGTCACTTGGCAATTGCTCGCTTCCCAGGCACACAAACGCACGGCCTCACGGGCGACGTCGGTAAAATTCAGGGCCTGCATGCGCCGCTGCCCCTTGCGCAGAAACGCCCGTAAGCGCTTGATCACTTCCGAGGCATGGGTGGCGTGATGGGTGATGCGTTGCAGTCCTTTCGCCACGCGTTCGGCGGCCTCGGGGTTGGTGTCGAGCGTCTGTAAATAGCGTTGGCTGGCATTGGCGTAATTGACCACGGCGGCCAGTGGCTGGTTGATTTCGTGGGCAATGCCCGAGGCCAGCTCGCCCAGGGTCACCAACCGTGCGGTGTGGGCCAATTCGTCTTGATGGCGGCGCTGTTGCACCTCGCGCAATTCACGCTCGGTCATGTCCCGCGCCACCAAAGAGTAGTAGCGCTCGCCGCCGGCCGAACGGTGCGCCAGCAGCACCAGCGACACCGGCACCGACGTGCCGCCACCGGGCGGTTGCAACCGTGCATCGGTGCTCCACACGCCGTCGCGTTCGGCGCTGCTCCAGCCGTCACGTTGCAGGCGCGTCAGGTCAGCGCTGGCAAACAGCTGCGCCAGGGCCGGCATCGGTTGTTGCTCGTCGATATCGAGGATGCGCCGTGCGGCCGGGTTGAGGTAAGTGACTTGCCCGTCAGGGTCGATGAACAACACCGGATCGGTGTTGGCCTCGACCACTTCCGCCAGGCGCCGCTTGTTTTCTTCGGCCTGTACCCGGGCGGTGATATCCCGGGACACGCTGACCACCTCGACCACCGCGCCGGTGTAGGTTTCACGGATCGCCCGGCTGGCGGTTTCGAACCACAGGTAATGCCCGGCGCGGTGGCGAATGCGGTACGTCATGGTGTGATAACCGTCCTGCTCCAGCGCGTCCCGCGCACGCTGCACCAGGTTGGCGAGGTCCTGGCCGTGAAACAGGCCCTGGGCCATTTGCCCGCGCAACTCTTCGGGCCAGTAGCCAAGCAATGTCCAGGATGCCGGCGAGGCATCGAGAAAACGCCCGTCCGGGGTGTGCCGGGAAATCAGGTCGGTGGTGTTCTCGATGATCAGCCGGTACAGCCGCCGTGCCGTGGCGGCTTCGCGTTCGGCCAATACTTGTACCGTGGCGTCGCGGCAACGGGCGAGCACGCGGTTGTCCTGGGGATCGGGGATAAACGTCCAGATCAGAATCTGCGCCTCGAACTGGGCTTCGACCCCTTCGATGGCACGTTGCTGGTCGAGGCAGGCACGCACCAACACCCGATGATTGACCGGCAAAAAGCCCAGTACCTCGGTCAGCGGCTTTTCCGCGAGCAGGGCCAGCAGCGCGGCATTGAACTCCAGCGGTCGGCCCTGCGCATCGAGCAACAGACTCGGTTGTGGGTCGTGCCCCAACAGCGGCGACCCCCGCAGCATGCCGTTGACGCTGCTGAGCAAGGTGGTCAACAAATCCTGCACCCAACCCAGCCAGTCCAGACTCACGCCGTCGCAGACTTCCACCAGCAACAGGCCTGACTGCCCCGCCTGCAAGGCCAGATCAAACACTTGGCCATGGCTGATGGCTGCGCGGCGTAATCGGCCGGACAGCCAGCAATCGAGTTGCCGCACCTGGGCCAGGTCCAGGCGCCCGGTCTCGCCCAGCCGATCAAACAGCAGCTGATCGCTGGCCAGCGACGGATCGCCAAGGCCCGGCGGGAAATGCTGGGCGGCGCCTTCGTGGCTGTAAATTCGCGCGGTGGGTTGCCAACTCAGGTAAACCGCCCGCCGCACCTCGGGACATTCCTGCAGCGCACGGCACAACGCATCCGCCCGAGCGGCCAGGGACACGCCCTCGCGCTGCAGGCGCAACCAGCTGTGCAATCGAACGGGAGTCAGGGTCATCACAGGTCCGCATTGTCGGGGGAGCCAAGAATATACCGGCGCTAGAGGTATCGCCGCATTCATTTGGAAGCAGAAGAATCAAATATAGTACATCTACTATGCTGCGTAGGTTGTACTTCCATATCCATGGCAGATTGTTATATAAAGCACACCGGACATAAAGGATGACCTCAGCGGCTACGCTGAACAGGCCCATCCATAGAGCTAACAATCAGCCACCGAGTACCCGTCATGTCGATCTATGAACAAGGGCTAGGCCCTTCGGCTGTCAATCACATTGCTTTGTCGCCGCTCAGCTTCATCGAACGCACTGCCAGCGTTTACCCCCACTACCCCGCCGTGATCCACGGTTCGATCCGTCGTACCTGGGCGCAGACCTACACCCGTTGCCGGCGCCTGGCCTCGGCGCTGGCCGGTCGTGGCATCGGCAAGAACGATACGGTGGCGGTGATGCTGCCCAACATTCCCGAGATGCTTGAAGTGCATTTTGGCGTGCCGATGATCGGCGCCGTGCTCAACCCGCTCAACGTGCGCCTGGATGCCGAAGCCATTGCCTTCATGCTGCAGCATGGTGAAGCCAAGATACTGATCACCGACCGTGAATTCCATGACGTGATTCACGCGGCCATCGGCATGCTCGATCACCCGCCGCTGGTCATCGACGTCAATGACCCGGAATACGGCGAAGGCAAGGCCGTCAGCGACCTGGATTATGAAGCGCTGCTGGCCGAAGGCGATCCGGATTACGCCTGGCAATGGCCGGACAACGAGTGGCAAGCCATCTCGCTCAACTACACCTCCGGCACCACCGGCAACCCGAAAGGTGTGGTTTACCACCATCGCGGCGCGTACCTGAACTCGCTGGGCAACCAGATGACCTGGGCCATGGGCAACCATCCGGTCTACCTCTGGACCCTGCCGATGTTTCACTGCAACGGTTGGTGCTACCCGTGGATCATCACCGCCATGGCCGGTGTGCATGTGTTCCTGCGCCGGGTCGATCCGCAGAAAATCCTCACGCTGATTCGCGAGCATCAAATCACGCACCTGTGTGCTGCGCCTATCGTGCTCAATGCATTGGTCAACATGCCGGAATCGGCGAAAGCGGCCATCGACCACCCGGTCAACGCCATGGTTGCCGGTGCTGCACCACCCGCCAAAGTGATCGGCGCCGTGGAAGAAATGGGCATCAAGGTCACGCACGTCTATGGCCTGACCGAAACCTACGGTCCGGTGACGCTCTGCGCCTGGCATGCCGAATGGGATGAGTTACCGCTGGACGAACGGGCACAGATCAAATCCCGTCAGGGCGTGCGCTACCCGACGCTTGAAGGTGTGATGGTCGGCGACTCAAAGACGCTGGAACCTACCCCACGGGACGGTCAGACCATCGGTGAGATCTTCATGCGCGGCAACACCGTGATGAAGGGCTATCTGAAAAACCCGACCGCCACCGCCGAAGCATTCGAAGGCGGCTGGTTCCACACCGGTGACCTGGCGGTGTGTCATCCCAATGGTTATGTCGAGATCAGGGACCGACTCAAGGACATCATCATTTCCGGCGGCGAGAACATTTCCACCATCGAACTGGAAGGCGTGCTGTATCGCCATCCGGGTGTGATGGAAGCGGCCGTGGTTGCCCGTCCCGATGAAAAATGGGGAGAAACGCCGTGTGCGTTCATCACCTTGAAGGCCGACCACCAGGACGTTCGCGAGGCCGACATCATCAGTTTCTGCCGCGAGCATCTGGCGGGCTTCAAAGTCCCGCGCACGGTGATCTTCACCCTGTTGCCGAAAACGTCCACCGGCAAAATCCAGAAGTACGTCCTGCGCGACAGGGCTAAAGCGCTCTAACCCGAACCGACGTTTTACCCACCCGGCGGCAGGTGTTTCATCTGCCGCTTCGGGCTCGTGCAGGCCGAATTCGGCCCTGCCCTGCCCCCAGACACATAACAAAAACAATGTGGAGCCACCCATGATCGACATCCATTCAACCGATACCCAACGTTGTGAACGCATTCGGACCAATCCGAAATTCCTTCAATTGGTGAGCAGCCGTTCGCGCCTGGCCTGGTCGCTGAGTGCCGCCGTGCTGGGCACTTACTACGGATTCATGCTGGTGGTGGCGTTTGCCCCGCAATGGCTGCATGCGCCAGTCGCCGAGCATCGGATGTTGACCCTGGGCATGCCGGTGGGTGCGGCGATCATCATTTTTTCCTGGCTGCTGACCGGTTGGTACGTCTATCGCGCCAACACGCGTTTCGATGCACTGGGCGCCGCCATTCTCGAGGAGAGCAAGTGATGAACCTGCTGCGTAAGCTCATCCTCGCCGCTGCCGGCCTGTTGCCGGCCTCCATCGTCCTCGCCGCCCCGACAATGGGCGCAGTGGAAAAACAACCGCTGAACCTGCATGCGATCGGCATGTTCTTCGTCTTCGTGCTGGGCACCCTGGCGATTACCTGGTGGGCCGCACGGCAAACCAAATCCACGTCGGACTTCTACACCGCTGGCGGTGGCATTACCGGGTTCCAGAACGGCCTGGCAATTGCCGGTGACTACATGTCCGCCGCCACGCTGCTGGGGCTGTCCAGCCTGGTGTTTGCCAAGGGCTACGATGGCTTCATCTACACCATCGGCTTCTTTGTCGGCTGGCCGATCATCACCTTCCTGATGGCCGAGCGCCTGCGCAACCTGGGCCGCTACACCTTCGCGGACATCGTTTCCTATCGACTCGACCAGAACAAGGTGCGGATCTTCGCCGCGTTCGGTTCGCTGACAGTGGTGTGCTGCTACCTGATCGTGCAGATGGTCGGGGCCGGTCAGTTGATCAAGTTGCTGTTCGGTCTCGACTACCCGGTTGCGGTGGTGATCGTCGGTGCATTGATGCTGGTCTACGTGATCTTCGGCGGCATGATTGCCACCACCTGGGTGCAAATCATCAAGGCTGTGCTGCTGCTCGCCGGCGGAACCACCCTGGCGGTCATGGCCATGTCGCAGTTTGGTTTCAGCTACGAAACCCTGGCCGACAAAGCCGTCCAGGCCCATGCCAGCGGCTGGAACATCATGGGGCCAGGCTCGATGCTCGCCGACCCGATCAACACCGCGTCGATGTCGTTGGGCCTGGTGTTCGGGATTGCCGGTCTGCCGCACATCCTGATGCGTTTCTTCACCGTGCCGAACGCCAAGGAAGCGCGCAAGTCGGTGTTCTACGCCACAGGCTTTATCGGTTTCTTCTTCCTGGTGGTCTGCACCCTGGGCTTTGCCGCGATGGTCATCATCGGCACCGACCCGCAGTACTACGTCAACGGTGAAGTCGGCGGCGCCCTGATCGGCGGCGGCAACATGGTTGCCATGCACCTGGCCAAAGCAGTGGGCGGCAACCTGTTCTTCGGTTTCCTCTCGGCCGTGGCCTTCGCCACCATTCTGGCGGTCGTCTCCGGACTCGCCCTGGCCGGTGCCTCGGCGATTTCCCATGACCTCTACGCCACGGTGTTCAAGAAAGGCAAGGCCAGCCAGAAACAGGAAATGCGCGTAACGCGCATGGCGACGGTAGGCCTGGGCATCATCGCGATTCTGCTGGGCATTCTGTTCGAGAAGATGAACGTTGCGTTTCTGGTAGGCCTGACCTTCGGCATTGCCGCGTCGACCAACTTCCCGGTGCTGATCATGGCCATGTACTGGAAAGGCCTGACCACCAAAGGCGCGATCCTCGGCGGTTTTGCCGGCCTGATCTGCGCACTGGTGCTGGTAATCCTGTCGCCAGCGGTCTGGGTCACCGTGCTCGGTCACGCTCACGCGATCTTCCCCTACGACCACCCGGCGCTGTTCTCCATGCCGCTGGCGTTCTTCGTGATCGTCGTGGTGTCGAAACTCGACCGCAGCGTGCGCGCCGACAAGGAGCGTGACGCCTACGCCGACCAGTTCGTTCGCGCCCAGACCGGCCTCGGTGCCGCCAGCGCTTCCGCTCATTGATTGAAAGGGCACGGTCTGCCGTAACGGCGCCGTGCCCACCGCATACCTTTTGAGGTTCACGTTATGCCCGAATTCAACGCCCCGCTGCGCGATATGCGCTTTGTGCTGCACGAAGTGTTCGATGCCCCGGCCCTGTGGGCGCGCTTGCCGGCCCTGGCCGACACGGTCGACGCCGCCACCGCTGACGCCATTCTTGAGGAAGCGGCGAAAGTCACTTCGCACCTGATTGCGCCGTTGAATCGCAGCGGCGACGAAGAAGGCGCCCAGTGGCTCGATGGCCAGGTCAGCACGCCGATCGGCTTCAAACAGGCTTATGCCACCTTCATCGAAGGCGGCTGGGTGGGCCTGTCCGGTAACGCCGATTTCGGCGGCATGGGCATGCCGAAGATGCTTGCCGTGCAGTTTGAAGAAATGCTCTACGGCGCCAACTCAAGCTTCGCCCTGTATTCGGCCTTGAGTTCCGGGGCCTGCCTGGCGCTGGATGCCCACGCCAGCGAGACCCTGAAAAATCTGTATTTGCCGCCGATGTACGAAGGCCGCTGGGCCGGTTCCATGTGCTTGACCGAAGCGCATGCCGGCACTGATCTGGGGATCATCCGCACCCGCGCCGAACCCCGGACCGACGGCAGTTTCAGCATCACCGGCAGCAAGATCTTCATCACCGGTGGCGATCAGGACCTGACGGAAAACATCATCCATCTGGTGCTGGCCAAACTGCCGGACGCGCCAGCCGGACCAAAAGGGATCTCGCTGTTCGTCGTGCCCAAGGTGCTGGTCAATGCCGACGGTTCTCTCGGCGACGCCAATGCCGTGAGCTGCGGTTCGATCGAACACAAGATGGGCATCAAGGCTTCGGCCACCTGCGTGATGAACTTCGACGGCGCCAGCGGTTGGCTGGTCGGCGAAGCCAACAAAGGCCTGGCGGCGATGTTCACCATGATGAACTACGAGCGCCTGTCCATCGGCATTCAGGGCATCGGCTGTGCGCAAGCGTCCTATCAGAGCGCCGTGGCTTACGCCCGTGAACGTGTACAGAGCCGCGCACCGACCGGCGCGATGGCCCCGGACAAAGTGGCTGATCCGATCATCGTCCACCCCGATGTGCGCCGCATGTTGCTGAGCATGAAAGCCATGACCGAAGGTGGCCGCGCGTTTGCCAGTTACGTCGGTCAACAACTGGACCTGGCGAAGTTCTCCGATGACGCCCAGGAGCGCGACAGCGCACAAACCCTGGTCGCGCTGCTGACACCAGTGGCCAAGGCGTTCTTCACCGACACGGGTCTGGAAAGCTGCATCAACGGCCAGCAAGTGTTCGGCGGCCATGGTTACATTCGCGAATGGGGCCAGGAGCAGTTGGTCCGTGACGTGCGCATCGCGCAGATCTACGAAGGCACCAACGGCATTCAGGCGCTGGACCTGCTCGGCCGCAAAGTGTTGGCCGACAGCGGCTTCGCGCTGCGTCAATTCACCGGGGAGATACGTCGTTTCGCCCATCAGCCAGACGCGCCCTACTCCGTGCAACTGTTCGATGCCGTGCAGCGTCTGGAAAACCTGAGCGACTGGCTGCAAGACCAGGCCGCCACCAACCGCAACGAAATCGGCGCGGCTTCGGTCGAGTATTTACACCTGTTCGGTTACGTCGCCTACGCCTGGCTCTGGGCGCGCATGGCCCAGGTCGCGAAGAAAAAACTCAGCGACGACCCCAAATTCTATGGTGCGAAGATCGCCACCGCCGATTTCTACATCCGTCGCCTGCTTCCGCGCACATTGAGCCTGGAGCATTCCATTCTCGCCGGCAGCGCCTCGTTGTACGGCCTGAGCGCCGAACAGTTCTAACGATTGAACCGACGCGGCGCCACGCTCCTCTCGATTCGGCGTCCGCGTTTTTTTTATTGATAAGCCCTCGTCCACCCGGAGAGGGCCGCGGGACCTGTCTTTCCATAATAAAAACAAAGGGGCTTCACCATGGACCGCAACACCCGCATCCTCGCTACCCGACTATTGCTGGCCGGCGGCGTCATCAGCCTCTCGGCCCCCGCCGCGGCTGACTTTGTCAAAGACAGCAAGGCCAGCCTTGAGCTGCGCAACTTCTATTTCAATCGGGATTATCGCCAGGACAACGCCGCCCAATCCAAACAAGAGGAATGGGCCCAGGGTTTCCTGCTGCGCTACGAGTCGGGCTTCACCGACGGTTTGGTCGGTGTCGGTTTCGATGCCATCGGCCTGGTCGGCGTCAAGCTTGATTCGAGTCCTGACCGCGCCGGTTCCGGCCTGCTCAAACGCCATCGCGACACGAGCAAAGGCGCTCAGGACGAGTACGGCGAACTGGGATTGACCGCCAAACTGCGCGCCTCCAAAAGCACCCTGAAACTCGGCACGCTGCTGCCGAAGTTGCCGACGGTACTGGCCAACGATTCACGGCTGTTGCCACAAACCTTCAAGGGCGGTCAATTGAACTCGCTGGAGATTGAAGGCTTGACCGTGGATGCCGGGCGGCTAACCCAGGTCAATCAGCGTGACTCCTCGGACTACGAGGACATGGGCATCACCCGGACCGGCGCCAAAGGCATCACCACGCGGCACCTCGACAGCGACAGCTTTGATTTTGCCAGCCTGAACTACAAATGGACCAGCAACCTCGCCACCGGCTACAGCTACGGCCACCTCGACAATTTCTACAGCCAGCACCTGGTGAACCTGACCTACGTGATGCCGGTAACGACGGGGCAATCGTTCAAGACTGACCTGCGCTTTGCCCGCTCCACGGATGATGGCGGCAGCAATGTCGACAACAATGCGATTGGCGCCATGTTCACCTACAGCCTCGGCGGTCACGCGTTTGGCTTGGGTTATCAAGGCATGAGCGGCGACACCGGTTTTGCCTACATCAATGGCACCGATGCGTTTCTGGTGAACTTCGTGCAGATCGGTGACTTCGCCAGCAAGGATGAAAAATCCTGGCAGGCGCGTTACGACTACAACTTTGCAGCCATGGGTGTGCCGGGCCTGACCTTCATGACCCGCTATATCACTGGCGACAATATCGACCTGGGCGGCAACCGCCCCGAAGGCAAGGAATGGGAGCGTGATACCGACATTGGTTATGTCGTGCAGAGCGGTCCGCTGAAGAATGTCGGGGTGAAATGGCGTAATGCGACGGTGCGTTCGACCAACTTCGGCAGCGATCTGGATGAGAATCGCTTGATTGTCAGCTACACCCTGCCGATCTGGTAACGATTCAGGCTTCACAAGGGGGGACTCGCTTGGCGGCGCAGTTCCCCTTTTTGTTGTGGATTTTCGCTGAGATGGCGAGCCTCTTCGCGAGCAGGCTCGCTTCCACAGGGGAACGCGGTCAACGGTAGGAGCGAGCCTGCTCGCGAAGGCGGCCTCAAAGGCGCCAAACATGAGAGTAGGTTAAGATGCCTGCAAACCAGGCCCGCCGCGAGACGCCCCGCATGACTGATACCACCCCCCGCCTGATCAAGAAATACCCCAATCGCCGACTCTACGACACCCACACCAGCAGTCATTTGACCCTGGCGGATGTGCGCCAACTGGTCGTCGATAAAGTTGCGTTTAAGGTGGTCGATGCCAAGAGCGGCGAAGACCTGACGCGCAGTATCCTGCTGCAAGTGATTCTGGAAGCCGAAAGCGGCGGTGAGCCGATCTTCACCAGCGAGATGCTGATGGGGATTATCCAGTTCTACGGTCCGTACCAGGGTGTACTCGGCAGCTACCTGGATAAAAGCATCCAGACCGTCATCGACATCCAGTCCCAGACCGGCGCGCAGTCATCCGAAGCCTGGAGCGACTTCATGCATCAACAGGCCCCGGTCATGCAGGACCTGATGCGCCAGTATGTCGACCAGTCCAAGGCCTTGTACCTCAATACGCAGAACCTGTTCGGCATGTTTGGCGCCAAGCCCGGCACCGATAAAGGGCCGAAAAAAAATGGCGATGGGGAATAAACCCATCGCCATCGTTTGTGCCGCTGGCCTGAAATGACTTACTTGTTACCGCTGGTGGCCTTGGCGCTCGCTTCTGGTGCTGCTTTGGTGGCAGCGGCAGTGGCGGCGTCAAAATTGCTCTGAGCCACATCGGAAGCCTGTTTCACGGCTTTCTGTGCGCTTTCAAACACGGTACTGGCATTGGCAAGGCCCGACTTGAATGCAGCCACGACAGGCTCGGAGCCGGCCGGTGCATTCTTGCTGATCGATTCAACAAACTCATTGACCTGCTGGGTGCCCGCCTCGACCTGACTCGACGTCAGTTTGGCGATGTCCGACTGCGTGCCCACGATCAGCGCTTGAACCTGACGATTGAACTCGGCCAGACGTTCGGCCTGCGCGCTCGGCTGCGTAAACGATGCCTGCAAATCGGCAAAACCTTGTGGGTCACGCACGGCCAGCAGCTTGCGCACGCCTTCGAAGTGCTCTTCGGTGGAGTCGCGCAGTGTCTTGAACTGCAACTGGCTCAGCTGTTCAACGCTGGCGAAGACTTTGCCGCTGATCTGCTGCAAAAGATCGAGGTTGGCTTTCTGAGCGGTTTGCAGTTTTTCCGAATTGAAAAAAGACATGCTTGAATCTCCTGGTTCTGGAAGGCCCGGATGGGCCTGAGGACGCGATAGCGATCCTGCCAGACATCGCGTTAGCCTTGATATTGCAGTGCACAAAACTATTTGGCAACGGCTATTTTGTGCGGCGCACAATAAAGTTCGCTTCCTTGACCGTTATTCCCTATACACTCGTGAAAATCGAACGACCGGCTTGATTGCTATTAGTCAGGGCAACGTTCCCACGCATGGCGTCAGGAGTTCACGATGGGTCAGGAAGAAAATATTGCGCTGCAAGATAAAGGGCTTTCGACTGCGTCCGGTGTGTTCGAGCACCTGAACCATCTGCAGCGCCTCAATACCCGCAACGTTATTGACGCCGTGCAACAGCGCCAGGCCAAAACCTACGCCCCTTCAAGTCTTGAACAACTCAAGCAGCCGACCGCCGCTGACTGGCAGGAATACTTCACCGACCTTGGCCAACGCAGCGTGCTGTTCTGGGACACCTTGCGTCAGCGCGGCGACAACACCCTGGCCCACGAACGCGCCGGGTATCCGCTGCTGCTCAAGTTCAACCATGAAACCCTGATTGCCGGTGAAGACCTGCCGCGCCCGGTCAACTACTCGCTGCTGCAGATCATCGCGGGCCCCGGGCAACAGCTCGACAGCAAAAAGCAGCCGGTGATCATTATCGACCCACGCGGCGGCCACGGTTCAGGGATTGGCGGTTTCAAACAGGATTCGGTCATCGGCGAAAGCCTGCGCGCCGGCCACCCGACCTATTTCATCTCGTTCAGCCATTCGCCACGCCCGGGGCAAACCCTGGCGGACATTGTTTTAGCCCAGGCGCGGTTTATCGAAGAGGTCAGCGCGCGACACCCCTCCAGCACCAAACCCGTGGTGATCGGCAACTGCCAGGCCGGCTGGGCCTTGATGGGCCTGGCGGCGACCCGTCCGGAACTGCCGGGACTGATCATCGTCAATGGCGCGCCGTTGTCGTACTGGGCGGGCGTTAATGGCCGCAATCCGATGCGCTACACCGGCGGTTTGCTGGGTGGTGGCTGGATGGCACGCCTGGGCAGCGACCTGGGCAATGACCGTTTCGACGGCACTTGGCTGGTGAGCAATTTCGAAAGCCTCGACCCGGCCAACACCTGGTGGGGCAAGTACTACCACCTGTTCAGCGAGGTCGACAGCGAGGCCCCGCGCTTCCTCGATTTCGAACGCTGGTGGGGCAGCCCGACCCTGCTCAATGGCGAAGAGATCGAGATGATTGTCGATGACCTGTTCATCGGCAACCAACTGTCCGGCGGCCTCGGGCGCAAGAGCAGCGGGCTCGACCTCAAACGCATCGAAGTGCCGGTGGTGGTGTTCTGTTCCTATGGCGATAACATCACCTCGCCCCAGCAAGCACTGGACTGGATCACCGACGTCTACCCCAGCGACCTCGCCCTGCAAAATGCCGGTCGCACCATCGTTTACCTGCGGCACGCGAGCATTGGCCATCTGGGCATCTTTGTTTCCGGCGAAGTCGCGCGGCGTGAGCACCGGGAGTTGTTGGGCGCCGTCGACGCGATCAACGAACTGCCGGGCGGGCTCTATGAAATGCTCATCGAGGACCTGCCGGAACATTCGCCAACGCCCTACGCCGTGCGTTTCGAGCGACGACGTATCGCCGACATCCACGGTGACGCGCAGGCGCCCCGTGACGATGATCGCGAATTTGCGCTGGTCGAGCGTGCCTCTGATTTCAACAACACCCTTTACGACGGGTTTGTAAGGCCGTGGTTGCGCCAGTTGATCAACGAGCCGACCGCCGAGCTGATGCGCAAGGCCCACCCGTTTCACCAGCAACAGGTGATGTGGAACAGTTTGAACCCGGCGCTCTGGTGGTTGGCAGGCAGTGCCTCCCAGGTGAGCAAGAACCGTCAGCCGGCAAACCCGTCCAATCCGTTGCTGGCCTGGCAGGCATTGTTTTCCAACCAGATACAGGATGCCTTGAACGGCTATCGGGACCTGCGTGATGCCGCTCAGGAAATGAGCTTTTACGGCGTGTATGGCCTGCTCAACAGCCTTACCGGCAACGTACTGGCTCGCAATCTCCAGGCGCATGCCGAGCAGCACGATAAAGTCCTGATCGACCGCCTTCAGGACGCCCTTCCCCTCGGCGGCTTGATGGAAGCCTTGATCCGGATCCTGTTCCTGCTGGGCCGCGACAGCGACGAACCGGGCAAGCAAAGCGTCGAGAAACTCATCCTGCAATTGCAGGTGCTGCTGCAGGACTACAGCGCCGAGCCGCTGGACTTGCGCGAAACCCTGCGCCTGCAAAAACTGCTGGTCGCCACCCATCCGCAGGAAAGCCTGCAAAGTCTGCCCCTGATGCTGGCCGAGGTCGAAGAACGCCAGCAAGTGCTGGCCGCCGTCGCCAACATGCTGCCGGAACTGCTGACCAGCGGCGCGGACAATCCGTTTTGGTGTGAGCTGCACACGCTGCTCGACGTGCCACTGCCGGGGTTCAACCTGACTCAACCTCCGGGCGCAGCCGATGTTGTCGAGGAGGACACCCCGACGACAACCCCGGAGCCGATCAAGCCGAAAACCGCGGTCGTCGCACCAGAGCCCGCCAAACAAAGCGCCCCCGTGGTCGTCGCTGAGCCGATTGCCCCGGGAGCGCTGACAAAAACGCGCAAACCCGCGAAGGGCAAAAAAGCCGCGAAGAAACCTCCTGCTCCCTGATGAGCAACTTGTGTGAGCGAGCCTATGTGTGTGGCGAGGGAGCTTGCTCCCGCTCGGCTGCGAAGCAGTCGCAGGGCTTTTGGGGCCGCTTCGCGACCCAGCGGGAGCAAGCTCCCTCGCCACAAAAGCGCGCTCCCACAGGGGTTCGTTGTCGACAAAATGTTAGAGCAGTTCACCGCGTCACACTGGCGCGGCTTCCTGGATCTCGAACGATTCATCGGACCGATACTGCCCCGGCGTCATGCCAAACCAGCGGCTACAGGCTTTGTTGAAGCTGCTGTGGTCATGAAAGCCAAGGAGATAGGCGACATGCTTCATGTTGAAGTGAGAATGGCGAAGGTAGAAATCAGCGAGTTGCCGGCGCACCGCGCTCAGCACGTCCTTGAACTGTGTCCCTTCCTTTTCCAGCGCTCGTTGCAGCGTTCGCTTGCTGATGTTCAAGGCCGCCGCAATCGATTCCATGTCGCATTGCCCCTGGCCCTGACTCAGGCGCTCGGTAATCAGCGCGCGAATTCGCCCGACAATGCAAAAACCAAACAGCAGGTCCAGTTGCGCCTCGGCAAAACTGTCATGCAGCACCGCCAGCGTTTCGTTGGCCATGCTCAACGGTCGCATCAATTCCTGCCCGTCAAACAAAATGCTGTCGTAAGGCGCGTTGAACTGCAGATTGCAGCCAAACAGCCGTCGATGCTCGGTGGTGTCTTCGGGTTCTGGATAGGTGAATTCGACGCTCAAGGGTTGCGGTGCGTTGCCGCCCGCCAGCTTGCGGCAGAACCCCAACAACGACGCCAGCCCGGCATCGGTGTATTGGCGCGGTTTGACCGAACCCTGCTGCTGATGATCGAGCCCGGACAACCGGTAATGTTGCTGTTCGGCGGTAAAGAAAAGGCTGAACCCGGTGCCAATCAGCGGACTGAAACGGACCAGGCGTTCGAGGGCGTTTTTCAGATTCAGGCTGGACATCATGGTGTAGCCGATGATCTGAAAGCTGCCGGGGTGGAAACTGCCATAGGCCCTCAAGCCAATGTCCTGATCGCCCGAGGCTTCGGCGGCCAGCTCCCAGAGTCGATAGATGGCCTTTCGCTCGCAAAACGCACCTGGTTGGTCCGCGAGGTCAATGTCTAGTCCAGCCTCCCGACACAGACTGGCAACATCCAGTCCTTGGGCCGAGAGCGTATTGACCAGCACGCTGGCATAGCCTGAACTCATTTTATACATGGCGTCCTCAATGACCTGTGGAACCGGACATCCTGTCCGGAGCCGTGACTGATCTGAAATAAATCAAATATTAACGAGTGGTTCCGTTGCCAATATTGATCCCAGTATAGGTAATCCTCATTTTTCGCCACTGTTCCCGGCCATTCGTCGCCCGGATGCAACTAAACCAGCCATGGCGCCTTTGGACACCAGCCCGTCACCTCCAAACACTTCCGCATCCCCCGCCAATACCGAACAATCGCCCATCTTGCAGCGCAAAACAAAAAAGAGGAACGGAGCTTATGAAGTCGCTTGGTCGTATTGCGTTGGTCACAGGTGGTATGGGTGGGATTGGTACGGCGATCAGCCAGCGCCTGTACAAGGAAGGGTTCAAAGTCATCGTCGGTTGCAGCTCGGATTCCGCCCGCAAAAACGACTGGATTGCCGGCCAATTGGCAGCCGGTTATCAGTTCGAATGCATCTACGGCGACATCACCGATTGGGAGTCGACGCGCAAGGCCTTCGAGATGGCGCGGGAACAATTCGGCCCGATCGATGTGTTGGTCAATAACGCCGGCATCACCCGGGATGCCTCCTTCCGCAAGTTGACGCCCGAGGACTGGAATGCCGTGATCGGCACCAACTTGAGCGGCATGTTCAACACCACCAAGCAGGTGATTGAAGGAATGTTGGCCAAGGGCTGGGGACGGGTCATCAATATCTCCTCGATCAACGGCCAACGAGGCCAGTTCGGCCAGACCAACTACAGCGCGGCCAAGGCCGGCATCCACGGTTTCACCATGGCTCTGGCGCGGGAAGTGTCCGGCAAGGGCGTGACCGTCAACACCGTCTCCCCGGGTTACATCCAGACCAGCATGACCGCGGCCATCCGCCCGGACATCCTCGACACCATGATCGCCGCCACCCCCGTCGGGCGCCTCGGCCAACCCGAAGAAATCGCCTCGATCGTCGCCTGGCTGGCCTCCGATGAATCGGGCTACAGCACCGGCGCTGATTTCTCGGTGAACGGCGGCATGAACATGCAGTAGACCGATCAGGGCAAGGACGCCCTGCTCCCGCTCGACAACATCTTAATGAGGTCACGCATGAACGAAGTCGTAATCGTTGCCGCTACACGTACCGCCATCGGCAGTTTTCAAGGGGCCTTGTCCGCGATTCCAGCCACTGAACTGGGCGCAGCGGTGATCCGCCGTCTGCTGGAAGAAACCGGCCTGGACGGCGCGCTGATTGATGAAGTGATTCTTGGCCAGGTGCTCACCGCAGGCGCGGGGCAAAATCCGGCACGCCAGACGGCAATCAAGGCCGGCCTGCCCTTCACCACCCCTGCCCTGACGCTGAACAAGGTCTGCGGCTCGGGCCTCAAGGCTGTGCAACTGGCGGTCCAGGCGATCCGCTGCGGCGACGCCGAGCTGGTGATTGCCGGCGGTCAGGAAAACATGAGCCTGGCGCCTTATGTGCTGCCCAAGGTACGCACCGGTTTGCGTCTGGGTCATGCGCAGTTGCAAGACAGCGTGATTCAGGACGGTTTGTGGGATGCCTTCAACGACTACCACATGGGCATCACCGCTGAGAATCTGGCCACGCAGTACAGCGTCAGCCGCGAAGATCAGGACGCCTTCGCCGCCGCCTCGCAACAGAAAGCAGCCGCCGCCATCGAAGCGGGCTACTTCAAGGGGCAAATCACCCCGATCCTGATCCCTCAGCGCAAGGGCGATCCGCTGGTGTTCGATACGGATGAACAACCGCGACCGGGCGGCACGCTGCAAGCGTTGAGCAACCTTAAACCGGCGTTCCAGAAAGACGGCAGCGTGACCGCCGGCAATTCGTCGACTCTCAACGATGGTGCCGCCGTGTTGCTGCTGGCCAGCGCCGCCAAGGCCCAGGCCCTCGGCTTGCCGGTGCTGGCGCGCATCAAGGCTTACGCCAGTGCGGGTGTCGACCCGTCGATCATGGGCATCGGCCCGGTCCCGGCCACCCGTCTGGTGCTGGAAAAAGCCGGCTGGAGCCTGGACGACCTCGACCTGATCGAAGCCAACGAAGCGTTCGCCGCGCAATCGCTGGCGGTTGGCAAGGAACTGGGTTGGGACACCGCCAAGGTCAACGTCAACGGTGGAGCGATTGCGTTGGGTCATCCGATCGGCGCGTCGGGCGCGCGGATTCTGGTGTCGCTGGTGCACGAGCTCATTCGCCGTGACGGCAAAAAAGGCCTGGCCACGTTGTGCATTGGTGGCGGCCAAGGTGTCAGCCTGGTCATCGAACGATAACAAGAATCACAGGACTGCTTGCTTGACTGCTGACGCGGTGCCGAATGGCGGCACCGCGGTTTTTTTCTGCCCGGTTTACCGATGTGGGCAAGGAGTTCCATGGACAATAACGCGCACACCTTCAACACCTTCTGGTCAGGCCAGGTCCCGTTCATTGCCTCCTTTGCAGTGCAACAATTACGCTTGTGGGTGAGCACCAATCCTTGGTTCACCGGCCAGGAATACGAGAAGTGGTTTGACCTGCCACGCACCACACTGGAAAGCCTGCAAGCCGAGTATCAAACCCAATGGGGTGATCTGGGCCAGCGGCTGCTGACCGGCCAGCCGTTTTCCTTTGAAGATCGACGTTTTTCCAGTGGCAACTGGAGCACGCCGCTGTTCGGCTCCCTCGCAGCGTTCTACCTGCTCAATGCCGGTTTTCTGCTGAAGCTGCTCGATAAACTGCCGATCAAAGACAAGAAACCCCGCCAGCGTCTGCTGTATCTGGTGGAGCAAGCGATTGCCGCCGGGGCGCCCAGCAACTTTCTGGCGAGCAACCCCGATGCCTTGCAACGCGTCGTCGACACTCAGGGCGGCAGCCTGTTCACCGGCCTGTTGCACCTGGCCAGCGACCTGCAAGAAGGCAAGATGCGTCAGTGCGACAGCGGCGCTTTCAAGGTCGGCGTGGATCTGGCCAACACCCCCGGCGAAGTGGTGTTCGAGAACGAACTGTTCCAGTTGATTCAGTACTACCCGCAAAGCGAAACCCAGTACCGGCGCCCGGTGTTCATCGTCCCGCCGTCGATCAACAAGTACTACATCCTTGACCTGCGCCCGGACAACTCGATGGTTCGCCATCTGCTGCAACAAGGCCACCCGGTGTTCCTGATGTCGTGGCGCAACTTCGATCAGGCGCACGCCGGCACCACCTGGGATGACCTGATCGACACCGGCATCATCAAAGGCCTGCAAGTGACCCGCGAGATCAGCGGCGAACAACGCCCCAATTGCGTGGGTTTCTGCATCGGCGGCACGCTGTTGAGTTCGGCGCTGGCGGTACTGGCGGCGCGCGGCGACAAGGACATTGGCAGCGTGAGCCTGTTGACCACCTTCCTCGATTACCTCGACACCGGCCCCATCGACATCTTTGTCGACGAACAACTGGTGGCCTACCGCGAGCGCACCATCGGTGGTCAGGAGGGCCCCATCGGCCTGTTCAAGGGCGAGGACATGGGCAACACCTTCTCGCTGCTGCGCCCGAATGATTTGTGGTGGAACTACAACGTCGACAAATACCTCAAGGGCCAGAAACCCATCCCCCTCGACTTGCTGTTCTGGAACAACGACAGCACCAACCTTCCAGGGCCGATGTACTGCTGGTATCTGCGTCACACCTACCTGCAGAACGACCTGAAATCCGGTCAGCTGGACTGCTGCGGGGTCAAGCTCAACCTGCGCGCCATCGATGCACCGGCGTACATCCTCGCCACCCACGACGATCACATCGTGCCGTGGCGCAGCGCTTATGCCAGCACCCAATTGCTCTCCGGGACCAAGCGCTTTGTGCTGGGTGCCTCAGGGCACATCGCCGGGGTGATCAACCCGCCGGCCAGGGAAAAACGCCATTACTGGACCAACAATCGAGTGTCGAAGGATCCCGACACCTGGTTCATGAATGCCCAGGAACAGGCCGGCAGCTGGTGGAATGACTGGTTTGTCTGGCTGGCAGACCAGGCCGGCGAGCGTCAGCCTTCGGTGTCGCACATCGGCAACGCGCACTACCCGGCGCTGGAATCGGCACCCGGGCGTTATGTGATGCAATGACCGACAGCCCCGCGCACTGACCGATATTGCGCGGGGCCGTTCTTCAGGCGTCCTCGCAAATAACCAAACACAGCACATCGCTTCAATATTCCCGCCTGAATCTGCGCAACCATGGCCTCCTCACTCACCTGTAAGGACCTCGCCATGGCCATCGCCAAAGCTGCTCCCGGCAAAACCCTGCTGACCCCGACCGACCACACCCTGATCATGATTGATCACCAATCGCAGATGTCCTTCGCGACCAAGTCGATCGACGCCGTCACCCTGCGCAACAACGCAGCCCTCGTGGCCAAGGCCGCGCGCGGCTTCAAAGTCTCGACCATCCTGACCACTGTCGCCGAGAAGAGCTTTTCCGGGCCGATCTTCGACGAAATCAAGTCGGTGTTTCCGGAACACAACGTCATCGACCGAACCAGCATGAACACCTGGGAAGACGAGCGCATCACCGTCGAAGTCAACAAATTCGGCAAACAGAAAATCGTCCTCGCCGGCCTGTGGACCTCGGTGTGCATCGTCGGCCCGGCGCTGTCGGCCATCGACCAGGGTTTTGAGGTCTACGTGATTGCCGACGCCTGTGGCGACGTCAGCACCGAAGCCCATGAAATGGCCATGCAGCGCATGATCCAGATCGGCGCCCGTCCAATGACCTCGCTGCAATACCTGCTCGAACTGCAACGCGACTGGGCACGTACCGAAACCTATGAAGAAACCGTGAAAACCTCGATTGCCAACGGTGGCTCCTACGGTCTTGGCCTGATCTACGCCAAAACAATGTTCGGTGCCTCGGAAGGCCATTAAGCGGTCCTCCTCTGAAAAGCGAGCGACTGCGGACCCTCCGCAGTCGCTGCTGCGTGGTGATTGATGATGAAGTTTGGCAAGCAAGACCTGCGTACCCGGTTGCCCTTTTGGTTGTCGGTGCTGTTCGCCGGAACAGCCTGGGCGGATGAACCCGCACAAGGGTTTCTGGATGGCGCGGCGCTTGACGTGCTCAGCCGCAACTTCTACCTCAACAGCGACTACCGGTCCCCTTCGCCGACAGGTAAAAGCTATAAAGCCGAGTGGGCTCAAGGCTTTATCAGCACTTTTGAATCTGCATTCACACCCGGCACGCTCGGCTTAGGCCTCGACGCCCACGCCTTTCTGGGATTGAAGCTGGATGGCGGCAAAGGACATTCCGGGACCGGATTGCTGCCCGTGAATGATGACGGCCGTAGCGAAGACAACTATTCCAGTGGCGGCGGCGCACTGAAAATCAGAGCCTCGCGAACCACCTTGGCGTTCGGTGAAATGATGGTGGAAACCCCGGTGTTCGACACCGCGGACAAACGCTTGCAACCGGAATACGCCACGGGCTTTCTATTGAACAGCCGCGAAATCGATGACGTGAATCTGCTGGCCGGGCATTTCACCGCGTTCAAAAACCAGGACAGTTCTTCGAGCAAAGGCAATTTCTACGGCTACGGCGCCAACACCGAAGCCGGCGGCATTACGTTTCTGGGCGCTGACTTATTCACCCAACGCCCCGTCGGCGGCGCGCTCTATGCCTCAGAGCTCAGCGACACCTGGCATCAGTACTACGCCAACCTGCACCTGAAGCAGCCCGGGGTGTTCCTCGACGCCAATCTCTACCACACGCAAGACACCGGCAAAGCGCTGGCCGGCGCCATCGACAACACCGCGTTCAGCCTGTCGGGCAAGTACACCGTCGATGCCCACGCCTTCACCCTGGCCTATCAAAAAATCAATGGCGATACGCCGTTCGATTTTGTCGGCGGCGACTCGATCTACCTCGCCAACTCGATCAAGTACGCCGATTTCAACGGCGCCCACGAACGCTCATGGCAGGCACGCTACGACCTCGATTTGAGCACCTTCGGCATACCTGGCCTGAATTTCATGACCCGTTACGTCATGGGCAGCCGGATCGACGGCACCCGTGCGCCCAAGGGCGGCGCCTACAACCCTTTCGATGAGTCCATCGGCGAATACGTGCCACAACAAGGCGATGGCGGCCGGCATTGGGAGCGCGACATCGACCTGCGCTACATCGTGCAGTCCGGCGCGGCCAAGGGGTTATCGCTGCAACTGTCCCATGTCTCGCATCGGGCCAATGCGGCGCAGGCCGGCGATGATATTGACCGGGTGTACGTGGTCGTTCAGTACCCGCTGAATTTCGGGCATCTATGAAGGGAAATGGCGGAAGGCAGCCGGAGTCGAACCTGCCCGGGAACGGATGCCGTCCCCAACCGGGTTTGAAGCCCGGCCGCGCCACCGGGCGCGATTGCCTTCCTTGAAGTCAGTTTCCTGATGGCTGGGCCAGGGCATTGTCGAGCCGCAGATGGCGCTTGTCGCCAAAGCGTCGGGTCAGGCCCAGCCGGTCGAAGTATTCGAGGATCTGGATGCTGCGCTTGCGCCCCAGGCCCACGGCATCGCGAAATGCCGTGACCTGAATCACCGGGTTCTGCGCGGCCAGTTGCACAAGCATAGCCGCCAATCGGCGAATGACTGCTTCGGTGTAGAACAGGTCGCGGACGACCTGATGCACCAGCCCCAGCCTCGCCATTTTTCGCAGCAGCAGGCGCACCGTCACTTCGTCATGGCCAAGGTCGCGCACCCATGGGGCATTGAATCCGGCCTGTTCGAACAACGGTTGCAGCTGCTGCCACAACGCTTCGTCCTCTTCGCTCAAGCGCACCTGATGCTCGGGCAAATGCAGCCACGGCCCGCTGGCCAGCATGGCGCTACTGGTGAGTAATTCGTCGACCAGGCTGATGAAAGTCGGCCGATGCAAAGATGTCCCGGCGAAGCGGCGCAAGCGATCCCGGTCGGGGCCCATCTGGTCCGGTTCGAGCTGGTGGAAACGAGCCAGATGCCCCAGCAATGGCGCTTTCAGCGCTTCCCAACGGTCAGCGCTGAACAGCAAGGGGCTTTGGCGGGTATCGATCAAACGGATATTGGCGGGCAGGACCCAGGTGTCACGCGGCCGGTTGAACTGACGCTCCAGGCGTCGCGGGTCGAGCCCGGTTTCGCTGTTCAGCAATAACGCAGGCAGCACGTCTTCCAGCTCATGGCGGGTGGCGAGTGCCTGCAGCTGCGCCAATCGCTCGGGGCTGCGACGGTGTCGGGTCGGGGCGAACGGGTCGAGTACCTGGCCACCGCCGAGGGTTCGTTGGGCGCTCTGGTCACGCAGAATCAACGGATCGCCCTTCACCGCCTGCACCGGCACATTCAGCAGGACTTGCGCGAACATCCGTTCACCCGGCGCAACGCTGGCACCTTCCAACAGCGCCACTCGCCCCGTGACATCCTGCGTCCCCAAGTGAACATGCACCGTTTGAAAGTGCTCGAACGCCTTGGCTTCGCTGGCCAGTAACCGCATGTCGATGTCCAGGCGCTGGGTCGGTGCGTAGAGCCACTCGGACACCAGCCAGAGGCCACGGTGAATCTGCTCCAGTGCCAAGCGCTCGGCACTCAGGTTCAGCGCCACTCGCTGACCCGCAACCCCAATCTCTGCGGCCTGGTTTTGCGCATGCAAGCCACGCACGCGCACGGGTTTGCCCAACGGACCGAGCATCAGCGTATCGCCCACGGCAACCTGCCCGGACAGCGCCGTGCCGGTCACCACGATACCGGCCCCGGCCACGCTGAACGCACGATCAATCGCCAGACGAAAACTGCCACGGGTGCTGCGTTGCAGCACATCACGCTGCGCATCCAGCAAGGCCAGACGCAACGTCTCGACGCCCTCCCCGGTCACGCTCGACAGGGCAATCTGCGGCGCGCCGGCATACGGCCCGGGCGCCAGCAAACTTTCGATTTGTTCGCGCACGGCCTGCACGCGGGCCGGATCGACCCGGTCGCATTTGCTGATCGCCACCAGCGCCCGAGGGATGCCCAGCAGTTCGACGATTGCCAGATGTTCGCGGGTCTGGGGCATGACGCCGTCATCCGCTGCCACTACCAGCAATACCAGATCGATGCCCTGGGCTCCGGCCAGCATGTTGTGAGTGAAGCGCTCATGACCCGGTACGTCGATAAAACCGGTCAATGCAGCGCCCGGTTCCAATGCGGCGTAGAGATAACCGAGGTCGATGGTCATGCCGCGCTCGCGTTCTTCCCGGCGACGGTCGCCGGCCTGGCCAGTCAATGCCTGGAGTAACGCCGTCTTGCCGTGGTCGATGTGCCCGGCGGTGCCGACAATCACCCTGGCACCTGCAATTGATCGAGTTGCGCCCGCCACGCGGCTTCGTCGTCCAGCTGGCGCAGGTCCAACCACAGCGCGTCGTCGTCAATCCGGCCTAGCACCGGAATGGCCAGCTGACGGAACGCGGCCTCCAGCCCCAGTAAATGCCGGCCGCGCAGGCGTTTACTGACCAACGGGCGCAGGCACAACGCCGCGCTCGGCAGGCGAGCCACCGGTTGGCTGCCGCTGCCGATCATGCCCAGCGCCGCCACTGCGCTGACGCTCCAGCCATCGCCCAGAGCCTGCGCCAATGACGGTTGCAGGCGTTCGGCTTGCGCAAGAATGTCGGCCTGCGGTCGGGTCAGCAGGCGCAGGCTCGGCAGTCGTTCGGCCAGTTGATCGGGATTACGGTACAGGCTCAACACCGCTTCGAGGGCTGCCAGGGTCAGTTTGTCGACCCGCAACGCACGTTTGAGCGGGTTCTTCTTGATCTTCGCGATCAAGTCTTTGCGGCCGACGATCAACCCGGCCTGTGGACCGCCGAGTAACTTGTCGCCGCTGAAGGTGACGATGTCCGCGCCATCGATCAGCGCCTGGCGCACCGTGGGTTCGGCGGGCAAGCCCCAGCGGGTCAGGTCCAGCAGACTGCCGCTACCAAGGTCTTCGAGCAGTGGCAGCCCGTGCTTGTGCGCCAATTCAGCCAACTCGGCCGTCGGCACCCGGGCGGTGAAGCCTTCAATGGCGTAATTGCTCGCATGCACCCGCATCAGAAGCCCACTGCGCGGGCCAATCGCCGCCTCGTAATCCCGGGCGTGGGTGCGATTGGTGGTGCCGACTTCGTGCAGTTTGACGCCGGCCCTGGCCATGATGTCGGGAATGCGGAAGGCGCCGCCGATTTCGATCAGCTCGCCCCGGGAAATGATCCCTTCCTTGCGCGCGCCCAGGCTGTTGAGCGTCAGCAGCACGGCAGCGGCGTTATTGTTGACCACGGTCACGGCTTCGGCACCGGTCAGTTCACGGATCAGGCCTTCGATCAGGTCGTCACGGTCGCCGCGCTTGCCGCTTTGCAGGTCGAATTCGAGATTGAGCGGATAGCGAGCGGCCCTTTGCACCGCATCGATGGCTTCGTCTGGCAATAACGCGCGACCGAGGTTGGTGTGCAGCACTGTGCCGGTCAGGTTGAACACCCGGCGTACCTGGCTGCGATGCTGGAGATCCAGGCGCTCGCCCGCTCTGCCAGCCAAGACTTCGGGGGTGATTTCAACGGCGTCGAGTTGGCTTGACAGTACCGGTTCGCGCAGGTCATCCAGCAACTGCCGCAGGCTGGCCAGCAGCGCGTCACGCCCATAGCGCTCGGTCAATGGCACGCACGCCGGATGGCGCAGCAAACTGTCGATGGAAGGCAGCCGCAAGGCTGGGCTGGCGGATCTGGCAGGCATCAGGCGCTCCCGCAAACGTTAACTGTCGCGCCTGAGTGTAGCCGTTGTGCTTAATCGCCTCCCGGTGCGAGCAGAAGATTCGGTGCCGGGCGCACGTAACCCTCCTGTTCCAGACGCATGTCCAGCATCAGGCTGGTCAGGTCGGTCGAGAGCGCTTCGGCCTCGGCGTCGTTTTCCAGGTACAGCAGTTTCAGGTAGCTGTGGCAGCCGGGGCAGGTTTCGGCGCGCAGCGGCGCCTGATTGGCGGCATGGCGGTCGTCATCGAGGCTGACGTATTCCAGGCCTTTGCTTTGTTCGCAATACACGCATTTGACCCGCACCACGTGCCATTCGCAGGCACACAACGAGCACACCAGATAACGCAAACCGTTGTGTTTGCCGCGATGGCGAATGACCCCGGCCATGGCCGGCGAACCACAGGCCGGGCATTGGTTGAGGCTGTCGCCGGGTTTGAGCGCAAGCTTCGGCGTGTGCAGCAGCCAATGACTGAACGCGGCCTGCAACGCTGCGCCAAGAAAGGGCACCAGCGCCGCCGGCAGCAGCGAATACTGGCCGCTGACCAGTGCGATCGCCCAGGCTTTGCGTTGCCCGCTGTTGGCATTGCGCAAGGACGCGATGGCTTTCTCGACGGCGGAGTCTGGTGGTGGCGAGTACCGCTGCAACAAGGCGTCGAGATACGCCAGCCAGGTGTCTTCGCGCACCAGGCTGTCGGCAGCGAACGGTGGCAGACCGTGTTGCTGGCACATTCGCAGACGCTCGGGATCGAGTGGCGCCGAGTCAGGTGGATTGTCCAACAGGTCCTGCTGAACGCGGCACAGGTCCGCCACCAGCCGCAGGTAATCGGCCAGTGGGTGCCCGTCTGCCAGTTTTTCCAGGCGCAGCGCCCGCAACGCGAACAGGTTGTTCGGTGGCAGGTGCAGGAACGGCGGAGAACCCGCCGCCGCTTCGATCTCTCCAGGCTCAAGAATGGTTGCCAAAGGGCTTATCCTTTTTTGCTGATCGGCCGCTCAGGGTGCTCGTCCCGGGTCACTTCCCGATACCAGAGCTCATGGTGCTTCTTCGCCCAGGCGCGGCTGACCCCGCCATGCACCATGGCGCTGACCGAGCCTTTGATCCAGAGGCCGGCATAGATGTGGACAATGATGCTCAACACCAGCACAAAACCCGCCAAGGCATGTAGCAGCATCGCCCAGCGAATCGAGGTGATGCCGAAGTATTCGCTGAAATACGCACGCCAGATCACCAGCCCGCTGAACAGCAACACCAGCATGCACAGCAACAAGATCCAGAACAGCAGCTTCTGCCCCGGGTTGTACTTGCCGATCGGCGGCACACCCTCCTCTTCATTGCGGATCACCCGCCCGACGCGCCGGAGCCACAACCGGTCATTGCTGATAAAGAAATTCGCCCGAAAGAACTGGATCACCAGGCCGAGGAACAGCACAAACATCGCCACCCCCAGGAACGGGTGCAGGATGCGTGTCCACGGCCCGCCGCCGAACAGGTGGCTGAGCCAGAACAACGCCGGGTGAAAGAGCGCCAGGCCTGACAGCGCGGCCGTGAAAAACAGGATCGCCACCAGCCAGTGATTGGTGCGCTGGTTTGGGGTGTAGCGCAGGATCTGTCTGCGGATCATGGTCTGTCCTCCCCACGCGGATCAAAGGTATGCACCGACGGATCGACTTCATGCACGGCCGGGTCGTTGAGTGGCGGCAATTCATCTTCTTCAACCACTTGCGGCCCGACGCGCACGTAATGGAAGAACCCGGCCAGCACCGCCAGGCCCATGGCCAGCAAGCCCAAGGGTTTGCTCACGCCTTTCCACAATTCCACCAGCGGGCTGATCGTCGGGCTGCCCGGCAAACCGGCGTACAGCGTCGGCGTGTCGGCGTGATGCAGCACGTACATGACGTGCGTACCGCCCACGCCTTCGGGGTCGTACAGGCCAGCGTGATCGAAGCCGCGGCTTTTCAGGTCGACGATGCGTTCGGCGGCGTGTTCTTTCATGTCTTCCTTGCTGCCGAACACGATGGCGCCGGTCGGGCAGGTTTTCACGCAGGCCGGTTCCAGCCCCACTTCCACCCGGTCTGAACACAAGGTGCATTTATAGGCCTTGTGATCCTTTTGCGAGATCCGCGGAATGTTGAACGGGCAGCCGGTGATGCAATAACCGCAACCGATGCAATGGTCCTGATCGAAATCGACGATGCCGTTGGCGTGCTTGATGATCGCCCCCGGGCTCGGGCACGCCGCCAGGCAACCCGGCTCGGCGCAGTGCATGCAGCCATCCTTGCGGATCAGCCACTCCAGGTTGCCGGCATCGGTTTCATGCTCGGTGAAGCGCATCAGGGTCCAGGTTTCTGCGCTGAGGTCGTGCGGGTTGTCGTAGGTGCCGAGGTTGTGGCCGACCTCGTCGCGCAACTCGTTCCATTCCGAGCAGGCGACCTGGCAGGCCTTGCAACCGATGCACTTGGTGGTGTCGATCAGCTTGGCCACTTCCTCCTGGTTGCGCACCGAGGACGGCACGGTGGTGGTGGCCGAACGGGCAATGATGTCTTGGCTGGCCATTTAGACTTTCTCCACGTTGACCAGGAATGACTTGGATTCCGGGGTCTGTGTGTTGCCATCGCCGAGGAACGGCACCAGGGTGTTGGTCAGATAACCGTGGCGCGTGAGGCCGGTAAAGCCCCAGTGCAGCGGGATGCCGATCTGGTGCACCACCTGATTGTTGACCTGCAGCGGACGAATCCGCTTGGTCACCACCGCCACCGCTTCGATGTGCCCGCGCTTGGAACTGACCCGGACCCGGTCGCCGGCGACAATGCCTTTCTCCTTGGCCAGCACTTCACCGATCTCGACGAATTGCTCGGGTTGGGAAATCGCGTTGAGCTTGCAATGCTTGCTCCAGAAGTGGAAATGCTCGGTCAGCCGGTAGCTGGTCGCCGCATACGGATAGTCTTTGGCCACGCCGAGGGAATCCCACACCGAATCGAAGATCCGCGCCGCCGGGTTGCTGGTGGCTTTCTTGTTTTGCGGGTGCAGCGGGTTGATGCCGATCGGCGTCTCGAACGGCTCGTAGTGCTCGGGAAATGGGCCTTCGTTCATCTTGTCGACGGCGAAGAACCGCGCAATGCCTTCGGGGTTCATGATGAACGGATTCATCCCGGCTTCCGGCGGCGAGTCGGCCTTGAAGTCCGGCACATCGGTGCCGCCCCAGGCTTTACCGTTCCACCACACCAGGCGCTTTTTCTCGTCCCATGGCTTGCCTTGCGGGTCGGCGGAAGCGCGGTTGTAGAGAATCCGTCGGTTGGCCGGCCAGGACCAGGCCCAGCCCTGATGTTGGTGCATGCCGTAGGGGTCGCTGTTGTCGCGCCGGGCCATCTGATTGCCCGCCTCGGTCCAGCTGCCGCAGAAAATCCAGCAGCCGCACGCCGTGCTGCCGTCGTCCTTGAGCTGGCCAAACCCGGCCAGTTGCGCATTCGCCTTGATCGTCGCGCCCGTGGCGTCGGTGTAGTCGGTGACGGCCGTGCCGTTGATTTCTCGCGCCAGTTCTTCCGGCGAGGGTTCATCGGCGATCTTGTACGGCCACGACAGTTTGAGGATCGGGTCGGGATAAGCCCCGCCCTTGGCTTGATAGCGCTGGCGCAGCCGCAGGAACAGTTCGCTCATGATCTGCACGTCGGTGCGCGACTCGCCCGGGCCATCGGCGCCTTTCCAGTGCCATTGCAGCCAGCGGCTGCTGTTGACCAGCGAGCCGTCCTCCTCGGCGAAACAGGTGGTGGGCAGGCGAATCACTTCGGTCTGGATGCCGGCGGTTTCCACATCGTTGTACGGCCCGACATTGCGCCAGAACTCGGAGGTTTCGGTGGACAGCGGGTCCATGACCACCAGCCATTTTAGCTTGGCCAGGGCCGCCATGACGCGATTCTTGTCAGGCAGCGCCGCGATGGGGTTGAACCCCTGGCACATATAGCCGTTGACCTTGCCCTGGCCCATCAGGTCGAACACTTTGAGGATGTCGTAGTTGGGAATGTCCAGTTTCGGCAAATAGTCGTAAGCCCAGTTGTTCTCCAGCGTGGCGTTGTCGCGGTACCAGGCCTTCATCAGGCTGACGTGGAATTTGCTGTAGTTCTGCCAGTAGGACAGCTGCCCCGGACGCAACGGCATTTGCGTGCGCTTGGTGATGTAGGCGGTGTAATCCTGCTCGGCGTCGTTCGGCAGGGTCAGGTAGCCCGGCAGTGCGTTGGACAGTAAGCCGAGGTCGGTCAAGCCCTGGATGTTGGAGTGCCCGCGCAAGGCATTGACGCCCCCGCCCGGCATGCCGACGTTGCCTAACAGCAGTTGCACCATCGCCGCGCTGCGGATGATTTGCGAGCCGATCGAGTGCTGGGTCCAGCCCAGCGCGTAGAGAATCGTCATGGTCTTGCCCGGTTGCGAGCAGGTGGCGATTTCTTCCCAGATCTTCTGCATGGCATCAACCGGCATACCGCAAATCTGGCTCGCCAGTTCGATGTTGTAGCGGCTGTAATGCTGCTTCATCAGCTGATACACGCAGTGCGGGTCTTGCAGGCTCGGATCGGTTTTGACGAAACCGTCCTGGCCCAATTCGTACCCCCAGCCGGATTTGTCGGTATACACACGTTTGGCCGCGTCGTAACCGCTGAAGATGCCGTCCTCGAAGCCGTACCCCGCTTTGACGATAAACGACACGTCGGTGTAGTTGCGCACGTATTCGTGCTGGATTTTGTCCTCGTTCAGCAGGTAATTGATCAACCCGCCCATGAAGGCGATGTCGGTGCCGGTGCGAATCGGCGCGTAATAGTCGGCCACCGAGGCGGTCCGGGTAAAACGCGGATCGACCACGATCAAGCGCGCCTTGTTGTGCGCCTTGGCTTCGGTCACCCATTTGAAACCGCACGGGTGCGCTTCTGCTGCGTTGCCGCCCATCACCAGGATCAGATTCGCGTTGGCGATATCGGTCCAGTGATTGGTCATGGCACCACGGCCGTACGTCGGGGCAAGACTTGCCACCGTCGGGCCGTGTCAGACACGCGCCTGGTTATCAAACCCCAGCATGCCGAGACTGCGAATGACCTTGTGGGTGATATAACCCGCTTCGTTGGACGCCGCCGAGGCTGCGAGAAAACCGGTAGTCAGCCAGCGGTTCACCGTTTGGCCTTTGTCGTTCTTCTCGATGAAGTTGGCGTCGCGGTCGGCCTTCATCAGGTCGGCAACGCGATCCAGTGCCTCATCCCAGGAGATGCGCGTCCACTCGGTGCTGCCGGGTTTGCGCACCTGCGGATATTGCAGGCGCCCGGGGCTGTGAATGAAGTCCAGCAGGCCGGCGCCTTTAGGGCACAGGGTGCCGCGGTTGACCGGGTGGTCTGCGTCGCCTTCGATGTGGATGATGCTTTGCGCAACGTTTTTGGCGTTATCGCCCTGGCTGTACATGATCAACCCGCAGCCGACCGAGCAATACGGGCAGGTGTTGCGGGTTTCATGGGTGTGGGCGAGTTTGAAATGGCGTACCTGCTCGGCGAAGGCAGGCGTGGGCAGCATGCCCAGCGCGCCGAGGCTCGAGCCCGCAAGGCCGATACCGGCGACCTTGAAGAACTGACGACGGTTGAGGTCCATCGTGCACTCCTGATCAGGTGGAGACCCGGTACTTTTGCCGGGTTTTTCTGGACGATCACGGTGCCGGCAGCGTGGCTACCGACACTTTGAACTCTAGACAATGGGAGAACTGACTGCCTGAAAACCGACCATCGGGCAGTGCCCAAATGCCAGCCATCACGCATAACCCTGTGGGAGCGAGCCTGCTCGCGATAGCGGTGGGTCAGTTTGCATAGATGTTGAATGAGCTGACGCCATCGCGAGCAGGCTCGCTCCCACAGGGGTTTGTGTTGTTTGGGCGATTACCGTCTCGCTCCCACAGGGGCTTGGCGTTTATCATGGCGCCACGTTCAACCCCGCTTTTTATGAGACTGAGCATGACCTTCGATTTTGATCAGGTGTTCGACCGCCACAACACCGGCAGTACCAAGTGGAGCCGCTACCCGGCCGACGTGTTGCCGATGTGGGTCGCCGACATGGATTTCGCCGCGCCGCCGGTCATCCTTGAGGCCCTGCGTAAACGCCTGGAACACCCGATGGTCGGCTACAGCGTGCCTCAGGACGATTTGCGCGCTGCCATCGTCGCCGACCTCTGGAACAAATACGCCTGGCGCGTCTTGCCGGAGGAACTGATCTTCCTGCCGGGTGTGGAGTCGGGTTTCAACATGGCCCTGAAGGCGCTGATCGAGCCGCAACAAAACGTCGTGGTCCAGGTGCCGAACTACCCGCCGCTGCGTCATGCGCCAGGTCATTGGGGCTTGAACAAGGTTGAACTGGAATTCGACGCGTTGGCTGACGGCACGTATGACACGCCGCTTGCGGCCTTGAGCCAGGCACTGACCGGCGGCGGCGCGCTGCTGCTGAGCAACCCGCACAATCCGCTGGGCAAGGTTTTCCCGCGGGAAGAACTGCAAGCGCTGGCGGACATTTGCCTGGAACACAACGCGTGGATCATCTCCGACGAAATCCACGCCGAGTTGTGCTTCGACGGGCGCGTGCACATTCCCACGGCATCGCTCAGCCCGCAGATCGCCCAGCGCACCATCACCTTGATGTCGGCGAGCAAGGCTTACAACATTGCCGGTCTTAAAACCTCCTTCATGATTATTCAAGACTCGGCGGTGCGTGCGCGGGTCAATCATGCCCGTTGCGGCATGGTCGACAGCGTCAACCCGCTGGGAATGGAAGCCACTCGCGTTGCCTACAGCGAAGGCGGCCCGTGGCTGGCCGGGTTGACGGCGTACCTGCAAGGCAATCGGGATTACCTGGTGGAAGCGGTTCGCACGCGCTTGCCGGGCGTGACGATGAATATCCCGCAGGGGACGTATCTGGCATGGCTCGATTGCTCCGCCCTGGGGCTGGACAATCCGCAGCAGTTCTTCCTCGACCAGGCCAAGGTCGGCCTCAGCCCCGGCCTGGATTTCGGCGACAACAACCGCCAGTTCGTGCGCCTGAACTTCGGCTGCCCACGGGCATTGCTCGAAGAAGGCTTGGCACGCATGGCGCGTAGTTTGCTCAACCTCAAGGCCTGACAACACGACAAATCCCCCTGTAGGAGCGAAGCTTGCTCGCGAAGGCGGTGTGTCAGTCATACATGTGTCAACTGGCACACCGCCTTCGCGAGCAAGCTTCGCTCCTACAAGGGATTTGCCAGGATTCGGGGTTTTGCGCACCCACCTGAATCCAACCGAACTCAAGGCAAAACATCAGGGTCAACCCTTTGAATCCTGTGCCCCGAGATCGGAGATTTGCCATGACTGACTACCCAAGACCACCCTTCCCCAAACAAGGCCAGCCTGTCCCAGGCTCCCAAAAGAAAATGGACCCGTATCCAGACTGCGGCGAAAAAAGCTACAAAGGCTCGGGCCGGCTGGATGGCAAGATCGCCCTGATCACCGGGGCCGACAGCGGCATCGGCCGTGCGGTCGCCATCGCCTTCGCCCGTGAAGGCGCCGATGTCGCGATTGCCTACCTCAATGAACATGAAGACGCGCAGGAAACCGCACGTTGGGTCGAACAGGCCGGACGTCAATGCGTGCTGCTGCCCGGCGACATCGCGCAGAAAGCGCAATGCCAGGCCCTGGTGGACAAGACAGTCGAACGCTTCGGGCGGATTGATATTCTGGTCAACAACGCCGCGTTCCAGATGACGCACGAACACTTCGAAGACATCCCGGACGAAGAATGGGTGATGACCTTCGACGTCAACATCACCGCCATGTTCAGGATCTGCCAGGCCGCGCTCAAGCACATGAAGGCCGGCAGTTCGATCATCAACACCAGTTCGGTCAACTCGGACATGCCCAAACCAACCCTCCTGGCCTACGCCACGACCAAGGGGGCGATCGCCAACTTCACCGGTGGCCTGGCGCAGATGCTCGGGCCGAAAAACATTCGGGTGAACAGCGTGGCGCCGGGGCCGATCTGGACACCGCTGATCGTCTCGACCATGCCCGATGAAGAGGTGCAGAACTTCGGCGCGCACACCCCGCTGGGCCGGCCGGGCCAACCGGTGGAAGTGGCGCCGATTTACGTGCTGCTGGCGTCGGACGAGGCCAGCTACATCACCGGCCAACGCTACGGCGTGACCGGCGGTAAACCGATGTTGTGACCGCCCGCTGTAATAGCAGCTGCCTTGTGGCGAGGGGCTTGCCCCCCTCGCCACAAGCTGCGCCAACGGCTACACGTCATTCGAAGTCGCGAAAAAATGAACCCCTGACAAATCTCTCCCCTCAATACGTTTAGGCCCCCATCACGGGCCGTTCGAGGAGGTCGTCATGTCCGCACCTATCGTCAAACTGTTCATCCAGCCCAATTTCGCCTGGACGGATATTCGCCGGGAGGAGGAAGCACATCCGCGCCATTACCTCGCGCATTTGCTGCTGCTCGCCTTGATCCCCGCCGTCTGCCTGTTCATCGGCACCACCTATGTCGGCTGGAGCCTGGCCGAGAACGAAACCGTCAAACTCAGTACCCAAAGTGCGTTGCAACTCTGCGTGCTGCTGTACGTCACCATCATCGCCGGCGTGGCGTTGATGGGGGGATTCATCCGCTGGATGTCGCGCACCTTCGACGCGCGTCCGACCATCAATCAATGCATCGGTTTTGCGGCGTATACCGCGACGCCGTTTTTCCTGGCAGGGATTGCCGGGCTGTACCCGAGTCGCTGGCTGGCAATCATTGTGTTGATGGCTGCTTCGGCTTATTCGACGTTTTTGCTGTTCGTCGGCTTGCCGACGTTCATGCACGAGCGCAAGGAACAAGGCCTGCTGAATGCGGCGTGCGTCTGGGGCGTCGGGCTCCTGGTATTGGTGACTATTCTGGTAGAGATGATTCTGCTGTGGTTCAACGTGCTGACGCCTGAATACCTGCGCGCCACGGTCGGTTGATCCGCAGAGACCAACAAACGCGGTCCACCCCCAGCGAGAACCGAGTATGAGTTTCATTTTATGGGTGGCCGTGTTGGGTGCTGTACTCCTGACGCTGGCGCTGACCTCGTCCTACCTGCGATGGATGCCAGTGACCACGTCGGCGGTGTGCCTGGTGCTGGGCGCCGCCATCGGCCCGGCCGGGTTCGGGCTGTTGAAACTGGACACCGCTGACGCTTCGATCTGGATGGAGCACCTGACGGAAGTCGCGGTGCTCTTTTCGCTGTTTGTCTGCGGCCTGAAATTGCGCTCGCCGCTCAAGCATAAAAACTGGCGGATTGCGGTCGGCCTGGCCGGCCCGGTGATGCTGCTGACCATTGTCGGCGTCTGCTTGTTGCTGCATTACGCATTGCAATTGTCATGGGGCGCGTCAGTGCTGATCGGCTCGATCCTGGCCCCCACCGATCCGGTGCTCGCCGCGCTGGTCCAGGTCAACGACGCGCGGGATGACGACAGCGTGCGCTTCGGCCTCTCCGGTGAGGCCGGGCTCAATGACGGGATCGCGTTTCCGTTCGTGATCCTTGGCCTGCTCCTGCTGCAACACGAGGGTAACCCCGGCTGGTTGGGCGACTGGGTGCTGCGCAGTCTGATCTGGGCGGTTCCGGCCGGTTTTCTGACGGGGTACTGGATGGGACGCGGCATCGGGCGCCTGACCTTGGCGCTGCGGATCAAGAACGATGACAGCACGCTGTCTCCGAACGATTACCTGGCCCTTGCTTTGATTGCCCTGGCGTATGTCGGGGCCGAGTCTATCCACGCCTATGGGTTTCTGTCGGTGTTCGCCGCCGGCCTCGGATTGCGCCAGGAAGAAGTCAGCTCCACGGGCAACGACGAAACCCCTGCCGAGCATCTGGTCCAGCCGGTGGTCGGTCACCAGAACGTCGAACCACAACACGCGGTGCATGGCGATACCGACAACCTTGAAGACACCCAGGTCGCCGCGGGCATCATGATGGGTGACATGCTCGCTTTTGGCAGTCTCGTGGAGCGGGCCATGGAAGTGTTTCTGGTGACACTGCTCGGCGTCGTGCTGATCGCTCACTGGGACTGGCGCGCCCTGCTGGTCGGCGGGGTGTTGTTTTTTCTGGTTCGCCCTTTGAGTGTCGCCGTGATGCCGTGGGGCCGATTGCTCGATTGGCGCCAGCGAATGTTGATCGGCTGGTTTGGCATCCGTGGCATCGGCAGCCTGTATTACTTGTTCTACGCCTTGAATCACGGGCTGGGTCAGTCGGTGTCGACGCTGTGCATGGACCTGACGTTGTCCGTGGTCGCGTTGAGCATTTTGATCCACGGCATCAGCACGCAACCCACCCTCGCCCGCTATGAACGGCGCAAGAAACAAATTATTTGATTTTTACCTGCGTGTTTACAGGTTGAATCAAACGAATTTTCGCCTCAAAGAATTTGAAATCCCTGTGCAACTCGACAGTCACAACCTTAATTCCGCCTGTTTTCTTTTATACGGCGGAACCCGACAGGTTCGGTTCCACTGTGGCAACGATGCCTATTAAAAGGGACCTCGAAAAAAGTAAGGTGCCGGTCATGGTTCACTATTCAACTCCCGATCAAATCAAAGCCTGCCGGGCGTTTGCCCTGGAATGCAATCGCCAGATGTTCGAAGACGCCCAGGCGTTGAGCCGAAGCGCTTTCGAGATGCTTGAGGACGGCGACATGGACCTGGAACGGTTCGAGCATTACAGGGCGATGCGCAGGAAGGCTGATTTGAAGTTTCAGGAAGCGATTGAGCACCTGCGTTTGCTCAACGCGGACTTCCCACCGATCCCGATGTCCGTGAATAACGCCCACCGGTTGCGCCAGCAGCTTGAAGACCGGGTTTGATCCTGAAAACCCCCGGGGCATCAGCCCTGACGCACTCCATATAGCCGCTGGCGAATTCGCCTTCGGCTATCGCATCAGTTTCCACGCTCCGTCAGCGGAACATCCCTTGAACCCGGTGTCAGGATGCGGCGAATCTGATCGACGGTAACACCGACAATTCACATTTCTCGACGGAAAACTTCGCGCCGCGAACTGCATGAGTCAATTTACAGACTCATGCAGCCTGCACGACCTCAATTCGCCATCAGAGCTTCTAACTTATTGTTTTATATAACGTTACTCATGGCGCTGAAATCGGCACGACAAATGCTCCCAGTGTAAAAGCGACCTACGGCCATGAGACCGTTTGCGCCTATTCCGTGACTATTTGAGAGATTCGACCATGAACGCCATCGACCTGTTGAAAGCCGACCATGAACGCGTAAAAGGCATCCTGACTCAGTTAAGCGAATCCACCGAACGAGGTGTCAAAAAACGCACCGAGTTGCTGGCCAAGCTCGAAATGGAGATCACCATCCATACCCGGCTCGAAGAAGAAGTCTTGTACCCGGCGTACAAAAAAGCCGGTGGCAAGGAACAGGACGTTATGTACTACGAAGCCAAGGAAGAACACCGCACCGTGGATTCCCTGGTGTTGCCGGACCTGAAAGTCACCGACCCTTCCACCCCGGAATTCGCGGGTCGGGTGAAAGTGGTCAAGGAGCTGCTGGAACACCACATCGAAGAAGAGGAAACCGAAATGTTCCCTCAGGCGAAAAAACTGCTGGGCAAGGCCACCCTGGAAGAATTGGGCGCGCAAATGGAAACGCTCAAGGCTCAGTACAAGAAAGAAATGAGCGCGTCCAATCTGGCGGCTTGATTTGGTAGTCGATGTCAGAGAGCCCGGCAAATGCCGGGCTTTTTAGTCTGCGATTCAGCCACCGGGATTGGTGACCTGGATGTAAACCGCATAAGTGCCCAGCAACACCCAGAACGTCGCGAAAATCCACGGCGTCCGCACGGAAAACAGCAGCGATTTGCGGTAGCCCTTGTGGGACGATTCCATCTCACTGAACAGCGGGGATTCATCGTACGCCAGCCCCATCAATGGCTCGCTGCGCAACAGCTCACTTTGCTTGAAGTGCCAGTGGTCGATGATGTCGTAGGCCGCACGAATGCCCGGCCAGGCGTTCAGCGAGCTCAGTAAACCCAGCAGCGCGAGGAACGGCGGCACCACCAGGGTGAAGAGTTTTCCCCATTCGGGATTGAGGTTGGCCATGCAGGAAGCAAAGGCAATCACCAGGAACGACTGCGCGGCCAGGTAAGCGTCGGTTCGATTGGCGAGGATGCTGGTTTCGTACTGGATTTCCCGACGGTAGAAATCCAGACGCTCCTTGGGCGAGCCGAACATTTTGGCGTTGTGTTCGGACAAGGCTTCTTCGGCGGTAGGTTCGGTCAGTATTCTGGGCACGGAAATTACACAAGGACTGGGAAAGCGTTATGACGAAAACTGTCCCGGCAAAGTTCAGCCGAATTTAATGCGCCTCGCTCGAACGCTATTTCGCTGCCGTGGTCCTTCAAGTACACAGGCTGACTTCAAGGATTGCGGATGGACACTCTCGATTGGGTGCAATGGCCAGCGATGCTGGTCACGGTACTGGCGGCGTGGTTGATCGGCTCGCAATCACCCTCGCGCAGGGTGTGGGGCTTCAGCTGCTTTATCGTCAGCAACCTCTTGTGGGTGATCTGGGGTTACCACACCCACGCCTACGCATTGATCGTGTTGCAGTTTTGCCTGTGTGCCATGAACTTGCGCGGTTTCAAGAAGAACGTGAAAGGCTGAGCACGACGCCCGTTACTTCATGGCCAGCGCAATCACCTCGACCAGATTGAGTTGGGTATACGGTTTGGACAAGCGAGGGAGTGTGGTCGCGAAGCCTTCAAGGCGTTCGGCATAACCCGTGGCAAGAATGATCGGTACGTCCGGCTTCAACGCCCGGATGGCATTGGCCAACTGCTCACCGTTCATTTGTGGCATGGCCATGTCGGTAATGACCAGGTCAACATGCTGCTCGCGTTCGAACAGCTCAAGCGCTTGGGCACCGGACACCGCACTGATCACCCGATGGCCGAGATCCTCAAGCAACAGGCCGGTGCTGGTCAGCACCAGGCTGTCATCGTCCACGACCATGACGCACAACTGAGCCACTGGCGGAGCGGCCACTTCCGATACGGCGGGATGATTGAGCGCAGCTGTGGTCGCGGCGGGTATCCACAGTTCGGCGACAGTGCCGATGTCCTTCTGACTCTTGAGAATGAATCGTCCGCCCAGTTGTTCTATGAAGCCATGGATCATCGACAACCCCAGCCCCGTGCCTTTGCCCACCCCTTTGGTGGTGAAAAACGGGTCCATGGCCGACGCCAGGGTGACCTCATCCATGCCCTCCCCGTTATCGGCAACACTCAGGCAAACATAGCGTCCGGGCTCCGGCAATAGTGTCGATTGGTCGCAGACGTCTTCCGTCCGGGTACTGATGACGATTTTTCCGCCGTTGGGCATCGCGTCCCGGGCATTGGTGGCGAGGTTCAGCACGGCCAGTTCGAGCTGATTGACATCGGCCATGACCGGAACGAGGTCGGGGGAAAAACGGGTTTCGAGCTGTACGGAAGGCCCGAGGGAGCTGCGCAACAATCCGCTGATTCCTTCCACCAGCGCGGGTATTTCGACGGATTCGGACTTGAGTTCCTGACGTCTGGCGAACGCCAGCATGCGTTGAGTCAGGGACACCCCTCGCAGGGCACCTTGGGTGGCGTTGTCGACCAATCGAGTGACTTTCGGATTGTCTCCCACGCGTTTACGGACGATTTCCAGGTTGCCCAGGATAACGGTCAGCAGATTATTGAAATCGTGGGCGATCCCGCCACTGAGTTGGCCGATGGCCTGCATCTTCTGCGCCTGGAACAGTGCTTCACGGGTTTGTTCCAGAACCTTCTGTGCTTGTGTGGCCTCGGTGATGTCCCGGGTAATTTTGGCAAAGCCCAGCAACGTGCCCGTATCGCCCCAGATCGGATCGACCACCACATGGGCAAAGAACCGCGTGCCGTCCTTGCGCACGCGCCAGGCCCTGTTTTCAAAGCGCCCTTCCCGCATAGCCGTCTCCAACGCACGTTGGGGTTCCCCGGCTTCACGGTCTTCGGGCGTATAGAAGAGTGAAAAATGCTGACCGATGACTTCTTCGGGTCGGTAGCCCTTGATGCGCTGGGCCCCTTGATTCCAGTTGGTCAATCGTCCATCCGGGGCGAGCATATAGATCGCGTAGTCAGTCACGCTTTGAACCAGCGAACGAAACTGCTGCTCGCTTTGCTTGAGCGTCTCTTCGGCCATTTTGCGGTCGGTGAGGTCCCGGGTGATCTTGGCAAACCCCAATAGATTGCCTGCCGGGTCGCGAATCGGATCGATCACCACATGGCACCAGAAGTGTGTTCCGTCCTTGCGAACCCGCCAGCCTTCACCCTCGAACCGCCCTTCGCGAATCGCCGTATCCAGCGCGCGCTGGGGCAGACCGGCACTGCGGTCTTCTTCGGTATAAAAGCGCGAAAAATGCTGTCCGAGGATCTCCTTCTCCTCATACCCCTTGAAACGTTTGGCGCCAGCGTTCCAGCTGGTGATGATGCCATCGGGGTCAATCATGTAGATCGCATAGTCCACCACGGCATCAATCAACAGGCGAAAGCGCATTTCCTCGATGGCGTTGGTTTTGGACTGGTTATCACTCATCGATCACACCCGTGACTGTTGTTTTGCGAAGTATGCGTCAAACCGTGGGTTTGGTAAGCCAGAAAACGGTTGTGCACTGGAGCATAGCGTTCACTCCGCCTATTCTCGATGCCAAACGCCATTCCTGGCGGTTCCAAGGCGCCCCGATGATCCTGATTCTGTTACCCACGTCTGACTACGATCCCACAGAGAGCAGCGTTCCATGGCAGGCCATGCGTCAGGCCGGCATCGAGGTGCGCTTTGCATCCCCCCAGGGATTGCCCGCCTACGCCGATTCACGCCTGGTGGACATCGGCTTCGGCCTGTTGAACCCGCTGCTGATGACGCGCAAGGCCGACCTTGCCAGCTACGCCAGGATGATCGAAGACCCCTCCTTCCGCCGACCGCTGAACTATGACGATGTGGACCCCGGCGAGTTCCAAGGACTGCTGATTCCCGGCGGGCATGCCAAGGGCATGCGCAGCCTGCTGGAGTCCGAGCAGGCGCGACGGATCGCCCTGCACTTTTTCAAGACAGACAAACCCGTGGCAGCGGTCTGCCACGGCGTACTGTTGCTTGCCCGAACCCTCGACCCCGATACCGGACGTTCGGTGTTGCAGGGGCGCAAGGTTACCGCCCTGGTCGCCAACACCATGGAGCTGCCTGCCTGGGCAATCACCGCCGCCTGGCTCGGACGCTACTACCGGACCTATACCCAAACCGTCGAAGCGGAAGTCACGGCCGCCCTGTCCAGCCCGACGGATTTCCTGCGCGGGCCCGTCCTCGCGGTGCGTGATTCGGCGGACCAGCCACAACGCGGGTTCGTTGTCCGTGATGGCCTGTTGTTGACCGCGCGCTGGCCGGGAGACTGTCATCGCTTTGCCGCCGAGTGGGTTCGCCTGCTTACCGGTTCACGTATTTGACGATGCAGGCGTACAGGTCGTTGTAAACGAAGTCAGGAACAACCTGGGCGTAAGTCTGGGTGTTGAGTAACGCCAGGTGGCATTCTTTAACTATCTCGTCACGCTCACTCAGGGTGTGGACATGATTATTGATGATGCTTTCATAGGCGCTGTATGCCGTTGGCGTCGCAGAGGGCGTCACGCAAGCGGTTGTGGTGTAGGTGATATGAGCACGCGAGACGCGTTCCTTCAGCGCCCCGAACCCGCGTTCATACACCGTGATTTGTGAACGATCGACCGCCTTCGAGGCGGTTTCGAAGGCCAGGATCACCGCTTGCTCATTCCTCATGGAGCTCTCCAGTGTCGATCGCGTGACAAACCTTTCCAGTTCGCGGTTTTCCAGGCTTTTAAAGGCTCTTTTGATGCACGAAACGTGAGCGAACTCCAGCGTGCAGCCAACGATATGCGTTTCGAACTGATAGCCGGCCGCCGTCGCGAGTGGTGGAAATGCCGCGAAATCGATGCTGTCGAACGCACACTCCATGATGATGTTGTATTTGAGTGTGAAGGCTTCGGTGAAGATTTTGGCGCAAAGCTCTCGTACGAAAGCTTCGGTATGTTCATAGGCATGCAGCACGCCAAGCTTGATCATCTCTGCGTATTGAGGATGTTTCTGCCGGTATTCGGGCAGGTAGAGACGAACATACTTGTCGTAGCGCCTGGTCGGCAGGAGTGTGTTTTCCAGCAGGAAGGTTTTACCCGAGCCTTGAAGCCCGGCAACCACCAGGATTTTCGGCGTTTCCTCGGCCGTGATACCGCGGAACAGCGTGGTTTTGATGGCATTGAACGCGGCGCTGACTTGTTCAGTGGTGTAGGTGTAGTTAGGTGCGGAGGACATGCCTTGATTTCCTTATCAAAGAGCCGGCTGAAATTGATTGCCTGCCCTTTGAATAAAGCGCTGTTTCACCGCTTGTTCAAATACGTCTGTCTTTCAAGATATGTACCTGTTTTAAAAGGTAAATAATCCTACGTACCAGAAGCCAAATGCGCCTGTTCGACCGACCACCAACGCGGCAGCAAGTGCTTGACCTTGCTGTAGCCGAACCGGTCATCGATCAACATCACCACCCCTTGATCCTGCTGAGTGCGGATCACCCTTCCTGCCGCCTGCACGACTTTCTGTACGCCGGGATACAAGTAGGTGTAGTCATAACCGGCGCCGAAAATCGCCGCCATTCGATGCTTCATCTGTTCGTTGACCGGATTGAGTTGCGCCAGCCCCAGGGTGGCAATGAATGCACCGATCAGGCGCGCGCCCGGCAGGTCGATGCCTTCACCGAACGCTCCGCCGAGCACTGCAAATCCGACGCCCTGGCTGTGCACGGTGAACTGGTCGAGAAAGGCCTGACGCTGCCCTTCCGCCATGCCCCTGGACTGCGACCACAAACTGATCTGCGGATGTCGTTCGGCCAGTAACTGCGCCACTTGCTGCAAATAATCGAAGCTGCTGAAAAATGCCAGGTAGTTGCCGGGGCGTTGGCTGAATTGGCGGGCGATGAGTTCGACAATCGGTTCGAGGGACGCCTGGCGATGGACGAATCGGGTCGATATCTGGCTGACGATGTGCACTTTCAACTGGTCTGCATGGAACGGCGATTCGACATCAATCCACACTGTATCCGGCGGCGTACCCAGCAGGTCCGCGTAATAATGCCGAGGGCTCAGCGTCGCCGAAAACAGCACGGTGCTGCGCGCAGCCTTCAGGCGTGGGCGGATGAAACCGGCCGGCACCACGTTGCGCAGGCACAGTTGCGACAGGTTTTGTTTGCGTTCGAGGTCGCGCTTGCTGATGTCGAACAGGAACTGTTCATCGAAGAGTTCGGCCACCCGGCAAAACTGCAGCATGTCGAAGTAAAAACTCTGTAGGGCGCTGTCCAGGCCTTGGGGATGATCGTTGAGATAATCGCCGATGCTCGCGCTGCATGACGACAGCGCCTGGAGAAGTTTTTCCGGTGCCTTGTCGTAGGCCTGATACGGCGCCAATTGCAGATTATGCAGGGCATTCCACTCACGATTGACCCGCTGCAACGGTTTTTTCAGGGCGTCCGGTGCGGTTTTTCGTACCCCGCTGAGGGTCGACTGATCGAGCGTGGCGCTGTACATCTGCCGGCCGCGTTCCACCAGGTTGTGCGCCTCGTCCACCAACACCGCGACTTTCCAGTTATTGGCCTGAGACAAGCCGAACAGCAACGCACTGAAATCGAAATAGTAGTTGTAGTCGGCGACCACCACATCGGCCCAGCGGGCCATTTCCTGGCTCAGGTAATACGGACAGACCTCATGCGCCAATGCCACTCGGCGCAAGGCGTCCTGATTCAGCAGGCTGAGTTCGCTGGCGGCCTGGCGGGCGGCCGGCAAACGGTCGTAAAAGCCCTGGGCCAACGGGCAGGATTCACCGTGACAGGCTTTGTCCGGGTGTTCGCAGGCCTTGTCCCGGGCGATCATCTCCAGCACCCGCAGCGGCGGCGCATCGGCGCTCTCCAGGATGACTTGCGCGGCATCCAGCGCCAGTTTGCGCCCCGGCGTTTTCGCCGTCAGAAAGAACACTTTGTCCAACTGCTGCGGCGCCAGGGCCTTGAGCATCGGAAACAGCGTGCCCACGGTCTTGCCGATGCCGGTTGGCGCCTGAGCCATCAGGCAACGACCGGTGCTGACCGCCTTGAACACCGATTCCGCCAGGTGCCGTTGCCCCGGACGAAAGTCGGCATGGGGAAACGCCAATTGCTGCGCCGCGTGATTGCGTGCTTCGCGATGGGCCATCTCCTGCTCGGCCCACAGCAGGAACAGCCCGCAATGATGCTCGAAGAACGACTGCAGCTCTCCGGCGCTGAAGACCTCGACCAGGCAGGTTTCCTTTTCGCTGACAATGTCGAAGTACACCAGCGCCAGATTGATCTGCGCCAGTTCCAGCTTCTGGCACATCAGCCATCCGTAGACCTTCGCTTGTGCCCAGTGCAATTGCCGGTGGTTGGCCGGTTGCTTGCTCAGGTCGCCGCGATAGGTTTTGACTTCTTCCAGGCAGTTTTGCGCCGGGTCGTAGCCGTCCGCCCTGCCCTTGACCTTCAAGGTTTTATACAGGCCTTCGAGGGCGACTTCGCTTTGATAGCCCTCGCTTCGGCGCGAGGCGACAGTGCGGTGCCCGACGATGCCTTCCAGCGCGGTTGGCGACGGAGTGAAACGCAGGTCGAGGTCGCCGACCTTGGCGGTGAATTCACACAGCGCCCGCACCGCAATGCTGTAACTCAAGCGCTCTGCTCCGCCCATTGCACGTAGCAGACGGCGATTGGCATCTGGTGTTCGTGACAGAACTCCAGCCAGCGCAATTGGTTGTCTTGCAGGCGATCGCCGGGGCCTTTGACTTCGATCATGCGGTAGGTCTTGTGCTGCGGCCAGAACTGGATCAGGTCGGGCATCCCGGCCCGGTTGGCCTTGATGTCCAGCAACAGGCGATTGAACCAGTGCTTGAGGTGTTCGGCGGGCAGGCAGTCAAGCGCCTGATCCAGCAGTTCTTCGCTCAGCGCGCCCCAGAATACAAAGGGTGACTGCACGCCCCACTTGGCGACGTAACGCTCACGGATGGTCTGGCTATAACGCCCGTCATCGAGTTCGGCGAGACAGGCCTGAAACACCTCCGCCCGACGCGCATGGAAGTCTTCGTTGAGCAGGTCCACCGGCCCGCGCTGGAACGGGTGGAAAAACGCCCCCGGCAACGGCGCAAAGATCGCCGGCCAGCACAACAGGCCGAACAGCGAGTTGATCAGACTGTTCTCGACGTAATGCACCGGCGCCGAATCCTCCGCCAGGTGCGCCTGAACATGAAATTCGACCGACAGCGCCGGATCGGTCCTGGGCAAGTGCAGGTCCAGGCGCAGCATCTCCCGGGGAGATGGCCGCTTCATTGCCGGGCCGCCCAGTTTGCGCCGCAACCTGGGCAACACACGCAGCACATGCTGATGCTCGGTGGCGCTTTCCGGCGATTGCTCCGCGTGCGTGGCCAGATGCAGGGCCAACTGATATTCACCACAGCGTTCGAGCACACGGATAAGACGCACCCGAGCGCCGGGGTAGGCGCAATCGCGATAAATCGACAGCGCCGTGGAGAAATCCGTCATGCGTTCACAATGCTGACCAATCTGGAACAGCAACTTGCCCCGGCGTCGTTGCAGCCAAGGGTTGTCGAGTAGCACCTCGTTGATCTGCTCGACAATGTCCGCCACCTCTTCACCGGCCTCGAAACGTTGCTGGCAGTGGTGCAGGAACAGGCAGGCGTCCACGTCTTCACGGCTGCGCAAGCCCCGGGATTCAGCGCAGAATTCGACTTTCTCGTAGGTAAAGATGCCGAGATCGGCCAGCACGAACTCTGACCAGTCCTGATAAAGGTTGCCGAAGAACATCAGCCGCAAGCGGTCGCACAGGTCCATGATGGTCAGCGTGAACAGCCGGTCGTTCAGTTGCGGGCACCATTGCGCGAAGCTCTGCGACTCGCAGAACTGCTCGCTCAGGGTCGCCAGCCATTCGGTCTTCTTGCCTTTGGGTTGATCGATGGCGGCACCGAAGCAGTGAAGAATCTCGGCCTTGAGCAGAACGTCGAACAGTTCCTCGATCTGTAGCGGCGATTGCGCAGAAATCCAGCCTGCCGCCAGCAATGGCTCGGCAGCACTGGCAATGTCGCCAATCTCGACGTAACTCAATTTGCCGGCCCTGAAATGCCGGCCCTTGCGCATCACCATCCTGACCAGCAGCGCCCGGGACTCGCGGGGTTGCCGACGAAAATCGCGGATGAAGGCTTGCTCCTCGACGCTCAGCACATCGGCATAACGATGCTCAAGCCAATCAAGCACTTGCATGAAGTTGTTCAAGTAATAGAACGGGTCGTCGAGAGGATTTTCAGTCACAGGAAAAAAGGGCCATGGCGAGCGAGTACTGGTTATGCGTACAGATACCAGTTACAGCGCGTTCGGTGCAAACGGAAAAGGATAAGCGGCGGCGCTATTTGGCTATTTTCAGGTGGCCATCGAACTTTCTGCCGTTCCACGGCACCAACCGGCATAGCGGCTTTTTTCACGCATTTAAGAGGTGGGTATGAATATCAAGACTCTGGGTTTGCCTTTGGCAGCGGCAGCCTTCCTGGCACTGGCCGGTTGCTCCACGCCAACGGTGGTGACGCTGCAGAACGGCACCCAGTATTTGACCGAGGACATGCCGAAAACCAAGACCAAGGACGGGTTTTACGAGTTTGAGGATATTTCCGGCGCGAAGGTGAAGGTCAATGCCAAAGATGTGGCCACGGTCCGCGAGGAAGACTGAGAACCGCATTATCGTTCTTCGTGGGCAAGCCTCGCTCCTACAGGGTTGTGCGATGTGAGGCTGGCCCGCGAAGAGACCGAGAATCTACGGCATCCACGGCGTACTGTTATCGCAGGAGATGAACTTCCCTCCCCGCCTCCTCAGTTCTTCATGAATCTTCTGGCAGCGCTCGTAATCCTGCTGCATCGCGTGGTCGATGCTGATGTTGCCTGTCATCTCCGGCTGCTTTTCCCCCGAGCGAAATGTCACAAAAGGCTCTTCCGGCTGGAGCTGGAAACGGCTTTTTTCTACCAGCGGGTCGGCGGGTTCCGACGGTGCCGGTGTCGGCAGTTGATCTGGCGTCATGCCATAGCGGCTCAAAATCGAGCTATGAGGCAACTCCGCGGCGGCACTTCCTGATAACAGGGCCAGCGCCAGACCAATGAGGTGCTTCTTGCTGTTACTCACGTTGCGTAATCTCCTGATCCAGTACTCAATCCTGTTGTTGCAAGGTATTGGAGTCCGCAGGTGACTGTCGGGTCACGTGCTCAGGCAGGTTTACCGCGTTATTGTTCTTCGCGGGCAAGCCTCGCTCCTACAGGGTTGTGCGATTCCTTGTAGGAGCGAGGCTTGACCGCGAAGAGGCCCTTACCGGCGCCACATCACCCTCAGGCGATTACGATCCCGGCGCCAGACAAACTGTCCAGCCCAACTCCCACCAACGTCACCGAATCCCCGCCAAACGTCAGCACCGTATCCTGCCCCACCGTCGTGGCATGAGCCCGATAGTCATCATTCGGCGCGACCCCCTGAACCCCGAGGAATACCAGCTTGTCGTTTGCCTGATACCCCACCACCCGGTCCTGACCAAACGCACCGCTGAACAGGAACGTATCAATCCCGCCCCCCGATTCCATCAGGTCATTCCCCGCTCCGCCCACAAACACATCGTTGCCCTGGCCGCCGATCAAATGATCGTTGCCGTCCAGACCGAACAACCAATCGCCCGTCGTATGCGCCTTGAGCGTATCGGCCCCCGTGCCGCCCTTCACCGATGACGCGTATGACGTCAGGTTGTTGCCGACGGCAAGTCCATTGGCCGTCACGCTGTGTGTCACATCATCCTTGAACAGCCCCCACAAGAACCCCGGTTCCTTGGTGACAATACTGCCGATGTCTCGGGTGATGCTGATACCGCCATTGGCGTCACGAACATAGAGGGTGCCGGCGCCGTCATTGGCAAAGTCGACATTCTTCACCGACTGCTGCAAGTCCAGCACGTTGTTGCCATTGCCTCCCAGCAGGATGTTGTAGCCGCCGCCGTCACGGAAGGTGTCGTTACCGTCACGCCCCTCCAGGTAGTCGTTACCTTTGCCACCCTGAATCAGGTCGTTGCCGTCGCTGCCGATGATGAAGGTACTGCCCTTGTGGGTTTCGGCGTTGCGATTGAGGTCCTGAACCCAGGTATTGGCGCGTGCCGGGTCCGAGAGATTGGCGACGACGATCGTCGAGTCCTTGCTGGTGAGGTCGTAGAACTTCGATTCGATCACCCGGTTCATGCCATCGCCATAGGCGGTCGGCAAGTGCGAGATCCAGGTCGGGATGTTGAGGATGGAGAACGGCAGCACATTCCATGCGGTCGAGGCGTAGTGATCGTTGAAGCTGACGATGTTATCGGTCGCCGAGGGCTTGGCGGCATCGTGCACACCCACCGACGACAGGTTGAAGGATGAACCGTCGAGGGCCCGAAACACCGGGTCGTTTTCATAGCCGACATTGAGCACTTTGTCGCTGCTGCTCTGGGTCGGGGACGCGTAGGCGATGTAGTTGGAATCCTGGTAGAACCCGGACCACTTCTCCGCGCTCAAGTCCGCCAGGCTGTTGACCGCCAGCCCGCCGAGGCTGTGGCCGCTGACCAGCACGTTTTTGCCCGACAGGCCATTGGCCTGGGCAAATGCCATGACGTCGCCGAGCAGATTGCCGAAGGCTTCGCCCACATAGTTTTTCGCATAATCCTTGGGACCTAGCGCCGCCAGCAGATCGTTGATCACGTCGCCGATGGAATCGCCGATCAAGATTTCCCGCGGGCCGCTGGTGCCGCGAAAGGCGATGCCGATTTCGCTGAGATGGCCTTGAGCATCGTACTTGCCGAGGATTTCGACCTGTGCGCTGGTGTACCCGGCCTTCTCGCCGAAGAACGTTCCGCGAGCGTCGACCTTGCCGTCATAACCCAGTTGCGAGGCCGTGATGGGCGTCCAGCCGGCTTTTTGCACGGCCTCCAGGGCGGCTTTTTCCGAATCGGGGTTCCAGGGAATGCCGGGGATCACGCCTTGAGAGTCGGTGCCGCCCAGCAGCGCGGTAACCAAAGTCGCCGGCAAGCCCAAGCCGAAGCCGTTGTGCTGGTAGCCGGTGGCAAAGCCATTGTCGAGGTTGTGATAGGAATACAGCGTGATCGCCATCGCGTCGGTCAATAACGCTTTGGAATCGGCTGTGCCGAAGTTTTTGTAGTCATACACACCCATTGGTATTGCCTCTCTTTTGTTGGAATTGTCAGAGATAGCTCACAACCAGGACGCCTCATTCACGAGGCGCCCCGGAGCATTTAGTGCATGCAGCCTTTACGCAAACGTGATGCCTGAAGCCGACAGGCTGTCCAGTCCTACTCCCACCAGGGTCACGGCAAAATCGCCCACTTTCAGCACCGTGTCATGGCCCGACTGCGAAGCGTGTTGCTTGTAGTCATAACCCTGCCCCGCGCCCTGAACGCCGAGGAACACCAGCTTGTCGTTGCCCTGGTAGCCATTGATCGCGTCGAAACCGAAGGCGCCGCTGAACAGGAAAGTGTTGTGGCCTCCCGAGGCCTGCATCAGGTCGTTGCCCGCGCCACCGACGAAGGTCACCTGGCTTTTGTCGCTGCGCAGCAGGTCGTCGCCGGCATGACCGAACAACCAATCGCCGTCGACGCTGGCCGCCAGTGTGTTGCCATAGGCGTCACCGTTGAGCGAGTGGTTGTAGTGGGTCAATTCACTGCCGTTGAGCAAGCCATTGGCAGTGACGCTGTAAGTCACCTCCTTGCTGCCCCACCATGAACCCGACTCCTTGCTCACCAGCGAACCGATGTCGCGGGTCATGCTGATGCCACCATAGGCGTCGCGCACGTACAGGGTGCCGTCGCCGTCGTTGGCAAAACTGAAGTTCTGCAACGGCTTCTGCAATTCGAAGGTGTTGCTGCCCTTGCCGCCCAGCAGAAGGTTGTAGCCGCCGTCGTCGCGCAAGCGATCGTTACCGTCGCGGCCTTCGATGAAGTCATTGCCGGCACCGCCCTTGAGCAGATCGTCGCTGTCGGTGCCGATGATGAAGGTGCTGCCGGTGTGGGGTTCGCCGCTGCGTCCGAGGTCCTCGACCCAGGTGGTGCCCCGAGACGACTCCGCCAGGTTGGAGACGATCAGCGTTGAGTCCTTGTCGGTGAGGTCGTAGAACCGCGAGTCGATCACCCGGTTCAAACCGTCGGCATAGCCCAACGAGCCATGGGCTGACCAGTTCAGCGGATTAAGGATGCTGAATGGCACCAGGTTCTGCGCGGTGGACGCGTACTGGTCGTTGAAGTTGACGATGTTGTTGGTCGCCGAATCCTGATGACCGTCGTGCTTGCCCAAGGACCCACTGCTGAACGTGGTGCCGTCGAGCACCCGGAACACCGGGTCGTTCTCGTAGCCGATGTTCAACACGTTGTTGCCGGTGGCGCTCTGGGTCGGTGAGGCGAACGCGATGTAATTGGCGTCCTTGTAGAAGCCGCCCCAGTTGTTGCCGCTCAACTCGGCGAGGCTGTTGACCCCCAACCCGCCGAGGCTATGGCCGCTGACCATGACATCCCTGGCGCTCAGGCCATGGGCGATGGAAAACGCGGCAACGTCCTTGAGCAAGTTGTCAAAGGCGTTTTTCGCGTAATTCGTCGCGTAATCCACCGGGCCGACGGCGGCCAGCAGGTTGTTCTTCATGTCGCCGAAGGTGTCGCTGTACCCCAGGCCTCCGGTGCCCCGGAAGGCAATGCCGATACCGATCAGCTTGCCCGCCGTGTCGTACTTGCCGAGCACTTCGGCTTCGGCGCTGGTGAAGCCGTCCTTCTCACCATAGAAAGTGCCCTGAGCACCGACCTTGCCTTGATAACCCAGTTGCTTGGCGCCAATCGGCGCCCACGCGGTGGCCGGCAGTGGCTGACCGGTTGGCGTGTACGCATACAGCGTCAGGGCGATGGCGTCGCTGTACAGCGCCTTGCCGTCAGCATTTTTGTAATCAAACAGTCCCATGTTGTTTGCTTCCTTTGCGTTAAATCAGAACTGCCAGTCGAGTGTCAGACCTACACCGTGGTCTTTTTCGTTGGAGCCCAGCAGTCCGTTGTAATCCAGGCTTACACGCACATCCTTGGCCACCGCCAGACCGGCGCGCGCACCAATGACGGCGGCGTTACGATCCAGAGACACGCTCTGCACGCTGAACCCGGTGTTGCCGTTGGCGAAGGCCAGGTGGTCTTCGGAACGGGTGTTGCTCAGGTTGTGCTGCCAGCCCAGGGTGCCGGACAGTTCCAGTTGCTGTTTGTCCGACAGGGCAATGGCTTTGCTCGCCCGCACACCGAGGGTCGAGAGCACGGCGTCGCGGTTGTCTTCGCCCCCCTTGAGCGCGGCGGCATCGCCTTTCTCGGTGAAGCTGTCGCGGTTGAGGTGCACGTAAGCCAGGTTGGCAAACGGTTCCAGGGCCAGCGGTTGCAGGTCCAGGCGATACGCGGCTTCGGTAAACAGCTGGGCGGTGGTCGCATCGCGTTTGGATTTCTGTTTGCCGCTGACGTCACCGAATTGCAGGTCACGTTTCACATCGATGCGATGCCAGCTATAAGCGCCGCCGACACTCAAGCGCAGTGCATCGATTTCATGGCCCAGGTAGGCGCCCAAGTGGTAGCTGTCGACCGAGGCCGACGAATGCGTGCCATCGCCCATGCTCAACGAGCTGTCGCTATACCCGGTGACGAAACCGAGCCGCGTATCTTCAGTGATCAGACCGTCGACACCGGCCAGCAAGCCGCCGATGGAGCTGGTGGAACTGGCGTTGTCATGCCCGCCGTCGCTCTTGCCCCAGGCGCCGAGGACTTTGACCCAGGCATTGCTGCGGTCATCGGTGGGTGCCGCGGCATCGAACAGATCACGCTCACGCAGGCGTTCGCCGACGGCATCGCGCAGGTAACGGCTGTCGTTGATCAGCAACGTGCCGATCGCCGGATGAATCTCACCGGACAGTTGCTGGAAGGCTTGTTGCGCGACGGCAGCGGTTGGCGACAGCAACAGGGTTTCATAGAGCGGATTGCCCGCGCCCAGTTGCTCGGCAGCGGCAGCGACGGCACGTTGGTTCGGGGTCTGGCCGATGCTGGCGAAGGACGCGGCGTTGCGCTCTACCGCCAGTTGGATGCCAGTAGCCGAGTAGTCGAGCGCGCCGCCGATGAACAGGTAGTTCGGCAGGACTGCGCCAAACCGCCCTTCGATGCCGCCAGCTGCTTGCAGGATGTTGTATTGATTGCCAAGCAGCGATTGCACGTCGCTGGTGGTCAGCAAGGTCGGGCTGTTTTCCAGGGACAGGCTGACAGTCGCGCCTTCGATCACCGCTTTACCGCCCGCGATGATCTGGTCGCTGCTGGTCGGCGACAATTCCACGGCGTAGGTCGAGCCCGGCTCGAACGTCACGTCACCCGCGACCTGCAAGGTGCCGATGGAATTGCCGGGGGCCACGGTGCCGCCGCTTTTCGCGGTCAATGCGCCGATGCGGCCGTTACCGCCGAGGATCCCGCTGTCGTTGACGGTGACCGCCGAGAGCAGCGAGCCGTTGATCGCCAATCGCCCCTGATTGACCAGCGTCGGGCCGGCGTAAGTGTTGGCGCCGGTCAGCACCAACGTGCCGATGCCCTGCTTGGTCAGGCCGCCGTGGCCGGAAATGTCGTTGCGCCAGACGTCCCGGCCACACTGCACGTCATTACAGACGCGCTCGGTCGGTTTGCCCGCATCGATAATCGCGCCGATGCCGGGCAAGTCCGCGACAAACTGGCTGGAGCCGTAGGCGCCCTGGATGCGGAACTCCTCGGGAATGTCTTGCTCGGTGACCAACATCGCCGGGCCATCGATGCCTTTGCGCAGGTTGATCATGCCCCAGCCATACAGCGCGTCGACACCCGGTGCGCCCATGTCGGTGGCCGTGGTGCGCAGCACGCTGGCAACCTGGGCGCCAGTCATGTACGGGAAGCGTTCCATCAGCACCGCCACCGCGCCCGCGACGTGCGGCGCCGCCATGGAGGTGCCGTTTTTGTTGGCGTAGCCGATGGTCATGTTATCGGCATTGGTGCCGCCGATGACTGCGCTGAAGATCTTGCTGCCCGGTGCCGACACGCAGAAACTCGCGGTGTAGCCGCAACGCGACGAGAAGATGCTGATGTTGTAGAGGTCCGGGCTGTTGAGGTCCGGGTTCTTCTGCAAGGCCGCGACGGTCATCCAGTTCGGTGCGATTTCGGGGACGAAATAACCGAGGCCGGCAATGGCGTCCGGGTTGTTGAGGTTGTAGTCGTTGCCGGCGGCGAAGATTGTCACGATGCCGCTGCGAGCGGCCGCGATCGCACCGTCATAGGCACCGCCCTGGCGCGTGCCGAGGATGGGCTGGATCTGATTGAATTGCAGTTGCGCGTCCTGCACGGTGAAGTGCGGATACGCCGGGTCGCGGCCCCCCAGGTCGAAGCGATCGGTGATGCCGATGCCCCAACTGTTGTTGATGATCCGCGCCCCGCTGGCGATCAATGCATCCCAACCGGCCTTGTACACTGCGCCGTCGTTGCCGAGGATGATCCCGTCTTCGGGGCCCGGGTCGCCGTTGTCGGCACTGATGATTTGCGCGTTGTACGCCACGCCGTGCATTGGATTGCCGTCACGGCTGCCCGCGGCGATCCCGCCGACGTGAGTGCCGTGGGAGCCGAGCTTGCCGTCGTAGCCGACCGAGGGCGAACCGTCATACACAAACGCATCGCCGGCTTTGACCGGGATGTATGGGTCGGTGTATTCGCGGATGCCGCGGGTGACCAGAGTGACGACCTTGTTGGCACCGGAAAACTCCGGATGCTGGGCGTAAACCGGTTGATCGAAGATCCCCAGTTTCACGCCTTTGCCGCTGTAACCGGCGGCGTAGGCATCCTGGGCATTGATGGCGCCCAGGCCCCAGTCAGCGTTGAACTCAGCGCTGCGCCAACTGTTGGGATCGCCTGCTTTGCCGCTTTCCACGTAGGGCACCGCTTGTGCGGTGCCTACTGAAGCCAGCGCACAAAGCAGGGCTCGGTTGAGTGCTTTCAAGGCGAATAAGTTGTTGTTCTTAACTTTCATACAGCGACCATCCTTAGTTGTCTTGCCAAAATCCCCGTGGCGAGGGGGCTTGTCGGAACGCCGCATCGTCCCGTTCGGCTGCGCAGCAGTCGCGAGCCCGGCAGATGCGTTTTGTCTGCCAAATCACCGCTGCCTGTTTTGGGGCGGCTTCGCCACCCAGCGGGAGCAAGCTCCCTCGCCACATTTAATGTTTGCCACGTTTTTTGTTCGTGTTTTTAAAACTGCCAATTGAGGCTTAGCCCTACGCCATGGCTCTTCTCGCGGCTGGCCAGTTGGCCGGTGTAATCGAGGTTCACGCGAATGTCCCGGCTCAGGGCCAGGCTGGCATGCGCGCCTACCAGTGCCGCGTCACGTACCATTGGCGTCCCTTCCACCGAGAACGCCGTGCTGCCGCTGGCAAATGCCAGATGTTCTTCAGCATCGGTATTACTCAGGTTGTGCTGCCAGCCGAGACTGCCGCTCAGGTCTAGTTGCTGCTGGCCGGACAGGTTCACCGTTTTCAATGCGCGCACGCCCAGGGTGCTGAGCACCGCATCCCGCGTGTCGCCAGTGCTTTTCAGTGCAGCGCCATCACCTTTCTCGGTGAAACCCTCGGTGTCGAGGTGCACGTAGGCCAGGTTGGCGAAGGGTTCGAGCGCGAGCGGTTGCAGATTCAGGCGATACGCCGCTTCACCGAACACTTGAGTGGTGCCGGCATCGACCTTGGCTTTCTGCTTCGCGCTGACGTCGCCGTATTGCAGGTCACGTTTGACGTCGGCGCGATGCCAGCTGTAGGTACCGCCGGCACTCAGGCGCCAGGCGCCCAGTTCGCGGCCGGCGTAAGCACCCAAGTGATAGCTGTCGACCTTGGCCGATGAATGCGTGCCCGAGCCCATGCTCACCGAACTGTCGCTGTAACCCGTGACCAGGCCGATCCGGGTTTGCTCGTCGATCGCGCCATCGACACCGGCAAGCATGCCGCCGATCGAGGTGGTGTAACCGGCGGTGTCATGGCGGTCATCGGTCTTGCCCCAGGCCCCAAGCGCCTTGATCCAGCCATTGCTTTGCGCGCCTTTGGCGTCAACCAGTCGCTCACCGATTGCATCGCGCAGGTATCGACTGTCGTTGATCAGCACCGAACCCAACGCCGGGTAGATTTCCCCCGACAACTGCTGGAACGCCTGCTGTGCGGACGTCGCGGTGGGCGACAGCAACAGGCTTTCGTACACCGCATTCCCCGCCCCAAGCCCCTCCACGGCGGAAGCGACGGCGCGTTGGTTCGGCGTCTGGCCGACGCTGGCGAACGTCGTGTCGTTACGCTCCACGCTCAGTTGAATACCGGTGGCGGCGTAATCGAGGCTGCCGCCGATGAACAGATAGTTGGGCAACACCGCACCGAACTGACCTTGAATGCCGCCGGCCGCTTGCAGGATGTTGTATTGCTGACCGAGCAGGCTTTGCACTTGTTGAGTGCTGAGCAAGGTCGGGCTGTTTTCCAGTGACAGGCTGACCGTCGCACCGCTGACCGTGGCCGTGCCGCTCGCAACGATCCGGTCGCTATCGGTCGGCGACAGCTCCACCGCGTAGGTCGAGCCGGGTGCAAACGTGACGTCGCCGGCGACCTGCAAGGTGCCAATGGAATTGCCCGGCGCGACGGTAGCGCCGCGGTTGGCCGTCAGATCCCCGACTCGTCCTGAACCGCCCAGCGTGCCCCCGTCATTGACGGTCACACTGGATGCCAACGAACCGTTGACCGACAGCAGGCCGCCATTGACCGTGGTTGGCCCGCGATAGCTATTGTCACCAGTCAGCATCAAGCGTCCGGCTCCTGACTTGATCAGGCTGCCTTCGTAGACCCGAGTGGTGGCGGCAAGATCGCGGGCCATGCCGACGGCGTAATCCGTCTGATCCTGCTGACTGGCACCGGCCGGTACGCCATTCTCCCAGCCCTTGGTCCTCAACGTCTGTTGCCAGGCACTGCGTTCGGCCGCGTCTTCACTCTGCCGCTGGATCAGCGCGTTGTCCGAGATGTCGTTGCTCCAGACATCGCTCTGCCCTGCCCCCAGATTGGCGTCGAAGCGGCCGAGCAATTGCGCCGGCCCGCGCATCGCCCGTTCGAGGTTGGCCACGCCCCAGCCGACGCGGGTATTGGGCGCCTGGGTGACGGAACCGTCGAGTTGGGTGGCGGTGGTCAACAGGGTTTCCAGCGCCTGCTGGTTGGTCATGTACGGATAGCGTTCCATCACCAGCGCCAGCGCGCCGGTGGCATGCGGCGCGGACATGGACGTGCCGGACTTGATCGCATAACCGGCGTCGGGGATGGTGCTGTCGATCTTCGCGCCGGGGGTGGTGATGCACCAATACTTGGCGATTCCGCACTGGTTGTACTTTTGCTGGTTACTTTGATCCAGCCCCGACACCGCCAGCCAGTGGCCTTCCAGGTCCGGCTGGAAGTACGGCAAGGCCGAACGCACGCTGGCATTGGGGTAACCGCTGTTGCCGGCGCTGAACACATTGATCACACCGCGACGTGAAACGTCAGCCGCCGCATCTAGCCAGGTGCCTTTGTTCCAGTGCTGGGCGTAGGCGGCGTGCAGATCGTCGAGGGTGCGATAGCTGACGTCCGCTGGCTGGCTGCCCCAACTGTTATTGATCGCCCGCACACCGGCGTCGGCCAAGGCGTTATAGACCGCTTTGAAGTAGCGCGGATCCGGATTGGGGCCGAACAGAAAACTGTCGTTCTTGTTGGTATTGCCGACGTAGACCTGCGCGTTGTACGCCACACCGTGCATGCCGGTGCCATCGCGGGAGGCACCAATGGTGCCGGCGACATGGGTGCCGTGGGAGTCGTTGTTGGCGTTGAGGGTGCCGTCGACATTGAACAGTGAGCCGTCGACGTAGCTGCCGCTGGCCAGCACCGCGTGGTAACGGTCGGTGGCGAATTCGGGATGGGCTGCATCGAAGCCTGAATCGAGTTCGCCGATTTTCACACCCTTGCCGGTGATGCCAGCGGCGTAGGCCTGGTCGGCCTGCATGCGGGCCAGTCCCCAGTCCCGCTGAAATTCCACCGAGCGCCAACTGGCCGCATCGCCCAGGGTGCCGTTTTCCTGATAAAGCGCCTGGGCCGAGCCTGGCGCTACTGAAATCCAGAGCAATAACGTGCCGACCGACATCGGCTTGATCTGTACGTCCATGTCAACTTCTCGCTTTTTTGGCGTTTTTAGAATTCTGGTTGCCCACTAGGGGCTGCAACGCAACAGCTCAAATCATTGAGATCTCGGGCCTTGACCGAATGCCTCGTCCACCTTTGCCAGATCCTGCTCATTCAAGGTCCCGGCGTAGTAATGCAACTTGGTCCAGGCCATCAGGTAGTCATACCTTGCCTGAGCCAAATCCCGGCGGGTGGTAAATAGTTGTTGTTCGGCATTCAACGCATCCAGGTTCACCCGCTCACCGCCCAGGATGCTTTGCTTGGTCGAAACCACCAGCGCTTCCGCCGATTTCAGGGCTTTCTGATAAGCGCGCAACTTGTTCACCCCCGACAGGCAGGCACTGAATTGCCGACGCAGCTCGATCAGGGTTTCCCGGGTCTTGCCGTCCAGTTCGTACTCGGCCTGTTCCATGGTGCGGCTGGCCTGACGGGTCGACGCCGACACCCCGCCGCCGGCGTACAACGGCACGCTGACTTCAATGCCGATGGTGTTGGTGTCGTAACGCTGGTTGTAGGTATTGCCGCTTTCCGATTCGTTCTGGCGCACCGAAGCGTAGGCACTGACTTTCGGCAGGTGTCCGGCGCGGTTGCGTTCGACTTCATACCGCGCGACTTCCACCGCCTGACGCTGGGAGGCCAGGTTCGGGTTGTTGGCCACGGCCATCTCGTGCCAGGTGTCGTAGTTGGCCGGCAGCAGGCTGAAGGTCTGGAAGTTCTGGTCCAGTGGCGCCAGATCGGTGATGTCGACGGCCGGCACGCCAATCAGCGCGCCCAGTTCGCGCAAGGACGCGTCCTGCTCGTTGCGTGCCTCGATTTCCTCGGCGGTCGCCAGTTCGTAGCGAGACTCGGCCTCAAGAATATCGGTGCGCGTGCCCTCGCCCTGGCGGAACATCTGCTCGTTCTGCTGGAACTGCTGTTCGAAGGCCTTCTTCTTCGCCAGCGCGATGTCGATCTGATCCTGGGCGAACAGCGCATTGGTGTAGTTTTCCAGCACACGAACCAGCAATTCCTGGCTCTTGCCGCGGAAGGCTTCGTCGGCAAACAGCGACTGCGCCACGCCTTTGCGATACCCCGCGTAGGCTTCGTAATCGAGCAACGGCTGTTGCAGGGTCAGGTTCGAGCCGTAGCTGCCGTAGTTGCGGTCCTCGGTGAAGTCCGGCCGACCTTCATTGATTTGGGTGACCTTGGAGGTGTTGCGCCCCTTGTTGTAGGTGTAACCGATCCTGGGCAACAACCCGGCCCGGCCTATGATGCGGTTTTCGAGGCCGGCATCGCGTTCCTTCATGGCGCCAAGGAACACTGGGTCATTGCGCAACGCTTGCTCGTAGATATCGAACGGCCCCATGGTGGCCATCACACTGTTGCACGTCAGCAACGCCAGGGTGGCTGTGAGCATTGAAAGCTTATTCATACAGCCGAACATCCTTATTCCTCGGTCAACGCGGAGCCTGCCCGGTCGAGCAGCGGTTTGAACAAATAGTTGAGGAGTGAACGTTCACCGGTGCGCACGAACATTTCCGCCGGCATGCCGGGCTTGATCACCAGCCCGTTGAGTTTTTCCATGGCCTGGTCGCTGACGCTGCTGCGCAGCACGTAATACGGCGCGCCGGTTTTCTCGTCGACCATCTGGTCGGCGGAAATCAGGCTGACTTCGCCGGGTACGCGCGGTGTACGGCTCTGGTTGAACGCGGTGAACAAAATGTCCACCGGCAAGTGGGTGCCGACCTTGTCGATCAGGTTGATCGGCAAGTGCCCTTCCACTTCCAGGCGGGTGCCTTGCGGCACGATCTCCAGCAAGGTGTCGCCCTGGCGGACCACCGCACCTTCGGTGTGCACCCCAAGGTTGACCGCGATGCCGTCGGCGGTGGCGATGATCTCGCTGTGTTGCAGATCAAACCCGGCGGAAGTCAGCTGCTCTTCCAGGGTCACGCTTTTGAGTTGCGCGTCGGCCAGTTGCGTGCGGACTTCTTTCTGGTATTCCTCGATGTGCTGTTGCAGCTTCAGGCGCGACTCGAGGATGCCCTGCTCGACCCGGCCGCTTTCGCCGCTGTTTTCCGCCAATTGCTGCTGCACCTGCGACAGCTGCCGCTGGAACTCCATCAAGCGATTGCGCGGGATGTAGCCGTTGTCTGCCAGGGGCTGAAGGTTACTCAGTTGTTGCTGCAAGGAGCTGGCCTGAGCCGAAAGGTCGGTACGCGCGCGGCGCATGCCGGCCAATTGCGCGCTGGCGCCTTCGATGCTGGCGCGCAGACCCGCCTGCTCGCGGGAAAACGCTTCGCGGCGGCTGCTGAACAATTGCCGCTGGCCTTCGAGGACCAGCGCCAGGCGTGGGTCGGGATCGTTGCTCAGTTCCGCGGGGAAATTCACCTGCTTGAGGTTGTCCCGCTCGCTCTGCCAACGCGCCAGGCTGGCCCAGGCCATGCGGTATTGCGCTTGCAGCGATTGCACATCGGCCGCGACCTGGGTCTGGTCGAGCTGGAACAGCGGTTGGCCCTGCTTTACCACCTGGCCTTCGCTCACCAGGATACGGCTGACCACGCCGTTGCTCATCGATTGCACGGCCTTGCGCTTGCCCGAGACCACGACTGTGCCTTGCACCGGGATTCCTTGGTCGAGCGGCGCGAGGCTGGCCCAGGTGAAGAAACTGCCAGCACCGACGATCGCCAGAATCCAGCCCATGCGGGAGAAGAAACGAGCATCACGCTCAGGGCGTTCGGCGATGTAATCGTGTTCCATCGTCGCTTCGTTTTCAGTGTTCATGCGAGCGCTGGTCATACACCCGAATTCCTTGTCGTAGGCTGATACTGGCGACTCATGCTGAGCCCGCCCGGTGCTTGCGCCGGTTTTTCACGTTGCTGTTCCTGGGCGCTGGAGAGTGCCTTGAGCACTTCCTGGCTGGGGCCAAAGGCCTGTAAACGACCGTCGTTGAGCACCAGCAACTTGTCAGCCTGAGCCAGCGCCGAGGAACGATGGGTCACCAGAATCACGCTCGTGCCCTGAGCCTTCATTTGCGCGATGGCGCCGGCCAGCGCCGCTTCGCCCACGGTGTCGAGGTTGGAATTGGGTTCATCGAGCACCACCAGGCTTGGCTTGCCGTACAGCGCGCGGGCCAACGCCACCCGTTGCTTCTGGCCGCCAGACAAGCCACTGCCGTCCTCGCCCAGCACCGTGTCGTAGCCCTGCGGCATGCGCAGGATCAGTTCATGGACGCCCGCCTGTTGCGCCGCTTCGACGACTTTCTGCGAATCCGCTTCGCGAAACCGGGCGATGTTTTCCGCGATGCTGCCGCTGAACAATTCGATGTCCTGGGGCAAGTAACCGATGTAGGGACCCAGATCGTCGCGGTTCCAGCGATGGATGTCCGCGCCATCAAGCCGCACCGTGCCGCCAAGGGTTGGCCAGACGCCAACCAGCACCCGGGCCAGGGTCGACTTGCCGGAGCCGGAGGCGCCGAGTACGCCCAACACTTCGCCGGCACTCAGGCTGAAATTGACCATGTGCAGGGTCGCCGCGCGTTGCCCCGGAGGGCCGGCGCTGACTTGTTCGAAGGTGATCTGCCCCTTCGGCGCCGGCAGCGCCATGGCTTCGTCACTCGGTGGAAAGGCTTGCAGAAGCGAATCAAGACGACGATAAGCGAGCTTGGCGCCGCTCCACTGTTTCCACACCGCGATCAGCTGATCGATGGGGCTCAGGACGCGGCCCATCAGAATGGAGCCGGCGATCATCATACCGGCGGTCATATCGCCCTTGATCACCAGTAACGCGCCGAGGCCCAGGACCAGGGATTGCAGGCACAGCCGCAAGGTTTTGCTCAGGGAGCTGATGATGGCGCCGGTGTCGCTGGCCTGATTTTGCAGGCCGAGAAAACGCGAATGCACTTGGAACCAGCGCTTGCGCAACACGCCGAGCATGCCCATCGCCTGGATGGTTTCGGCATTGTGCAGATGACTGGTGGCCAGTTGGCTGGACTTCTGGGAAAACCCGGCGGCTTCGCCCAAGGGCTTTTTGGTCATTGCCTCGTTCAGACACGCGAGGCCGATGAGCACCAGCGCGCCCACGGTCGCGAACACACCGAGCCAGACGTTGAACAGGTAAATCACGAAGAGGTAGACCGGAAACCACGGCGCGTCGAAGAAGGCAAACAGCGCAGGACCGGTGACGAATTGGCGAATGTGGGTCAGATCGCCAAGGGACTGACCGGCGTTGCCCTCGCCCTTGAGCAGGTTGCGCTCGAACGCGGCCTGATACACCCGCAGGTTGAAACGGCGCTCCAGCTGGCTGCCGATGCGGATGACGATGAAGCTGCGCACGATCTCAAGCAACCCGATGAAGGCGAAAAATCCGACCACCATCAGCGACAACATGGCCAGGGTGGTTTCGTTTTGCGAAGACAACACGCGGTCGTAGACCTGGAGCATGTAAATCGACGGGACCAGCATCAGCACATTAATTAACGCGGTAAAACAACCGACGCTGATCAGGATGCTCTTATAGTCGCCCAGTGCCTTGAATAACGGTGCGGTGGCCGGGCTCATTGCCATCTTCATGGTTTCTTCCTGAGGTGTTAATCCTCGTCATGCCTGACGAAGTTTCCATTAACTGTCCGCGCAGAGGCAGATATAGGTTTGGCGCATCAGCGCTTACAAACCAATAACAACTTTTATTCTGGTTTGGTGCTTATAACGATAATGACCGTCGCTCTTTCGCCGTTGCCTTTTAATTACTGCGTCTGGCGCACAAGTGTTATGACCAGCGCGGATTTCAATGTGGCTTTATAAGCGCCGTCACGTTGACGGCTGAGAAATAGAATCTTCGAACCTTCGTTGCCGGTGATCGCAATGCCGTCCGGTTCCGGGAACCAACCGGTAGCGGTTTTGCCATCCAGCCAGGCGCTAAGGCAGCTGGCGCCCTCACCCAATGTCTGGGTTTGCTGAAAGTCGATGACGCACACGTTGGACGGTTTGTCTTGCAACGCCCGGGACTCTGGCGAGTCATCTTTGGCGCTGAGAGTCGCCTGCCATTTGCCGGCCAGTTCCGACGGATCCGCTAATTTCAGGCTGCTTGACATGGCTGTCTCTCCAAAAAAAATCATCAACGTCGCCAGGAGCCACGCGGTTGTAAGGTTGGTAAAGGCTTTATGAGCCATAGGTTGTTGTACTCCGGCTGCGGTCTTTGGCACAGAGGGCGGCGCATCGGCGCCACCCTCCTTATCGCGCTACATCACGCGGCGATGTCCGAGAACGCCGCCTGGCCAACGGTGCTGACCAGGAAGTCAGCCACGCCATGCCCGGAGAAGTCCACCGCCAACTGGCTGTTACCGCCCGAAGAGGTCAACACGGCATCGCCTGCCGCACCGGTGAACGAATTCACGAAGTGCAGGCCCGCGCCTTTGGTGATGGCGGTCAGGTCGATCTTGTCCAGGCCACTGACAAAGTCGAGGATCTGATCAGTCGCACCCGGCTTGGAATCGCTGCTCGCTGCGAACACAAAAGTGTCCGAGCCGGTACCGCCCCACAGCTTGTCCGCACCGCCCGCGCCGAAGAGGATGTCGTTGCCGGCACCGCCCTTCAGCTCGTTGGACACGCCATTACCAATCAGCAGGTCGTTACCCGAACCGCCAATCGCGTTCTCGATGGTTGCACCCTTGGCAATGGAAACGTTGCCAACCATGCCGCCAACATCGGAGAACGAGGCCTCATTGAGGTTGATCTTCTGGTTCTGGGTAAAACCGGAGAAGTCCAGCGTGTCTTTGCCGCCCGCATCCCACACCGAGAACACGACCTTGTCCGACGACGAAGACGCGCTCAGGAAATCGCGACCGGCATTGGAGTTGAAACCGTAGGTGGTGTCACCGGTGCGGGTGGTGGTGTTGGCACCGTAGAGTTTCTGGATGGCGGCAATATCGTCCAGCAACGGACCGGACGCATAGGCTTCGACGCCGGCCTTGCTGAAGTTCTGGTCGGTGTTGCTTTCACTCCAATAGCTCATGAGGCTGTAGCCGCGGGTGTCTTCCGCGTAGGTCGCGTCGTTGTAAGTCGGCGCGCCTTCACCGGCGTTGTAGTCGCCGGGGTGGGCCAGGCCCAGGGAGTGACCGATTTCGTGGGTCAGGGTTTGACGACCGTAGTTGTTCAGGTCCGGTGTCTTGTTGGGCGTGTAGCTGCTGTTGGTCAGGTACCAGGAAGTACCGTCATAACCGGCGCCGGTGCCAGGCAGGTAGGCGAATGCCGCTGCGCCGTCCTGGCCGCTGCTGTAATTGCCGAAGGTCATGTGACCGTCGCCGCCTGTGGCTTTCTCGGTGAAAGTGACTTTGGCCACATCGGCCCAGGATTGCATGGCGAGCACGGCCTGGGCTTTCTGCTGGGCGCTGAACTGACTGAAACCGGAAATCCCGTGCTTGTTCATGGTGCTCGACGACGCCGAGGTCAGGAACGTGTAGGTCAGTTCGATTTTGCCGCTGCCGTCCTTGTCCTGATAGGCAGCGCCGTCACGCAGCAATTGCGTCGCTGCCTCGTCGACGGAGTAGGACGGTTTGCCATTGACCGTGAGATTGCCACCCCGGTCATACTGATGGCTGAAGCTGTCGATCTGGTTGTACGCAGAACTGGGCGCAGCCAATGCTTGCAATGGCGAAAAGGCCTGTTCGGCAAGATCAATAGCGTTGTTTTTAACTTTCGACATAAACACACTTCCTTGTTTAGCAATGGAACAGTTTTTGTCAGATAGCGACAATCTCTGGCGAGATCGTCCTATCACTCGCCCAATGAAGGCGAAAGAAAACTGACACAATTCGAAATCGAACGTCTACATTTTTTTTGACGTCAAATTGTTCTGCCCCGGCAAGTACCCGGAAACAATGCCTGCGCTGTCGAAATATAGTTTTTAGTTGAGGGTTTCGGACTAATTGTCTGACAATTGCGTATTTAAATATTAAATAGAGGTAAGTTGGTTTTTGTCGAGAGCGTCTCACTTTTCCGTGACTTATTAATATGAGTGCCAGTGCAATGCCATCAGCCAAATCAAACGCCCGATGAGGGCAGTCATCCGCGATGACTTCCAGACGAACAGGAGCCAATGGTGAACACGTTGCGTGTTCACCATCGCATTTACCCACCGCCATCACTGCTTTCTAAACCTCATCAACAACGGACAAGACCGTTTCTCGACTGTCCAGAATCCCCAGTTGCTGGAGGATGTCATTGATGCCCCCCCATAGGCCGAGATCCTCAGGTGTCGGGGCTTCGACCAAGATACGACGCAAGCTCAGGTTGACCGTCAACCTGCCATAGGCGATTTCATCGGACTGGGCGCCTTTATCGATGATTCGCTTGGCAGCGAGGTTAATCTCTCCTTCAACGTAAGCTTGCAAAGCTGATTTGTTCATCGCGATTCTCCTTTGCAGACGTTATGTCTGTGCCGGAAACGCTACAAAGGATTTTGCCAGCCATCTACTGTCAGAATTTACAGGTCCAGACGGTCAATGCCGCGATTGGGGTATGGCCTCAACTCCCCGTCCGAATCTTGTTCCACACCCTCGTCCGAATCCGGTCGATACTCAGCGGCATCGCCTCCAGGGCGAACAGCTTGCCCATCATTTCCGGGCTCGGATAAACCTTGGTGTCATTCTTGATGGCCGGGTCGATCAGGCTGTCGGCCTGCTGGTTGCCGTTGGCGTAGTGAACATAGTTACTGATGCTGGCCATGACGTCCGGGCGCAGCAGGTAGTTCATGAACGCGTAGCCGGCCTTTTCGTCCGGGGCGTCGGCGGGCATGGCGACCATGTCGAACCAGATGGCGGCACCTTCCTTGGGAATGGCGTAGCCGATGTCGATACCGTTCTTGGCTTCTTTGGCACGGTTTTCGGCTTGCAGGATGTCGCCGGAGAAACCGACGGCCACGCAGATGTCTCCGTTGGCCAGGTCGCTGGTGTATTTGGATGAGTGGAAATAGCTGACGTAGGGCCGGACTTTCATCAGCAGCGCTTCAGCCTTTTTGTAGTCTTCCGGGTTCTTGCTGTGGTGCGGCAGCCCGAGGTAATTCAGCGCGGCCGGCAGCAGTTCGGGGCCGTTGTCGAGGATGGCGACGCCGCACTTTTGCAGCTTGGCCATGTTCTCGGGCTTGAAGATCAGGTCCCAGGAGTCCACTGGCGCGTTGTCGCCCAGCACGGCCTTGACCTTGGCGATGTTGTAGCCGATACCGGTGCTGCCCCACAGGTATGGGAAACCGTGTTCGTTACCCGGGTCGTTGGTCTGCAATGCCGTGAGTAATACCGGGTTGAGGTTCTTCCAGTTCGGCAGCTGGTTCTTGTCGAGCTTCTTCAGCGCCCCGCCCTGAATCTGCCGTGCCATGAAGTGGTTGGACGGGAATACCACGTCGTACCCGGATTTTCCGGTCATCAACTTGCCGTCCAGGGTTTCGTTGCTGTCGTAGACGTCGTAGCTGAAGGCGATGCCGGTTTCTTTCTGGAAGTTTTTAGTGGTATCCGGCGCGATGTAGTCCGACCAGTTATAGATCTTGACGGTCTCGGCGGCATGGCTGAGGGACGCGACAAGCGCAAGGGGTGCCAGGGTCAGTGTCTTTCGGATCATGAGTCGATTCCTGTATGGGTTGTTTTTGGCAGGCAATCAAAGGATCAAAAATCAAAAAATCAAAACGTAGGTCTTGCGCACGGTTTCCTGGATATCCCAGATGCCGAGGCTGTTGGCCGGCAACATCAGTGCGTCGCCGGCTTCGATGTAGAGGGTTTCACCGTCGTCGGGGGTGAAGGTGCAGCGGCCCTGAATGAAGTGACAGAATTCCTGGGCAACGATCTGCCGACGCCAGCGGCCGGGCGTGCATTCCCAGACGCCGGTTTCGACGCCGTCGTCGCGTTCGACGCTGGTGGTCGAAGCCACCGCCACCGGCGCTCCCAACGGCACGGCGACGGGGTTCGACTCCTCCAGTTCCAGTGTTGCGGTGTTCTTGAATTGCGTGATGCCCATGGGAGTACCTGTCGATTGAGCCTGTAGATGAAAGCGTGCTGTTCAGTGCATGAAACCTTCCATGAACCCCGCCACCTTGCTCGCCAGTTTGCGGCGCCAAGGGGCTGTCGCCGGGTTGGCCAGGGTCTGGTCTTCGTGGACGAAGCTGCGGATGATTGCGTTGTAACCCAGCCAGCGGCAGGGTTCGGGTTCCCAGGCCCGGAGCGTGTCCAGACCGCGTTGAGGCATGACCCAAGGCTGGTGAACCAGTTCGGTATCGCGCTCAAGAATCAGATCCGCCAGGGTTCGGCCGCCCAGGTTGCTGGCGCCGACGCCCTCCCCGCCATAACCGCCGGACAAGGCAATGCCGCTGGCCTGATCGCAGAGCATGTGCGGCTTGAAGTGCCGGGACATGCCCAGGTTGCCGCCCCATGCGTGGGTAATCTGCACGTTCTTGAGTTGCGGGAAGAGTTCGCTGAACAGGTAGCGCCGCAACTCCACTTCCCTGGTGGTCAGGTCAAAGTCATGGCGCAATTTTCCGGCAAACTGGTAGCCGCCCCGGGCGCCGAACACCAGGCGGTTGTCGGCCGTACGCTGGCCGTAGGTGACCTGTCGACTGCTTTCGCTGAACGCCTGGCCGCGGCTCAGGCCGATTTCGTCCCAGGTCGCGGCAGACAATGGTTCGGTGGCGACAATCAGGCTTTGTACCGGTAACTGATAACGACCGAGGGGTGGCAACGTGACCGAATAACCTTCTACCGCCGGCACGATCCAGCGGCTGCGGACCTGAGCCTTTGCCGTGCGCAAACTCCCCGACTGCCACTGCGTGACCGCGCTGTTTTCGTAGATTTTGACACCCATGCGCTCGACCGTTTCTGCCAGGCCTCGCACCAACTTTGCCGGGTGAATGGTCGCAACGTGCGGTGCATAGATACCGCCATAAGGCTTCGCCACTCTGATCTGTTGCGTCAGTTGCTCCGGGCTGAGCCAGCGGTAATCGCTTTCGGTCAGGCCTTGGCGGTAAAGCTTGTCCAGATAGTCGCGCAGGCTGGTTTCCTGCTCGGGATAACGCGCGGCACAGTACAGCACCCCGCCTTTGCGATAATCGCAGTCGATGCCCTCCCGTTCGATGACAATCTCGACTTCATCAGGAATGCTGTGCAGCAGATCGAAAGAGGCGCGGCGTTGGTCTGGCGGCAAACCCGCCAACAGACGGTCCTCGCCCAGCAAGTTACCCATCAGCCAGCCGCCGTTGCGGCCCGACGCGCCAAAACCGGCGGTTTGCGCTTCGACGATGGCAATGTCCAGGCCTGGCGCCAGGCGCTTGAGGTAATAAGCGGTCCAGAGCCCGGTGTAGCCTGCGCCGATGATGGCCACGTCGACGTCCAGGTCATGTTCCAGCGCAGGACGCGCCAGCAACGGCTCGTCGAGTTGATCCATCCACAAACTGATAGTGCGCCACGCCGACATGCCAGACTCCGCCACTCAAACTTCGATGGCGTCGATCCTAGTGCGTGACCTCAGGGGCTGTCGTGCGCGCGTGCACGCAAAGAAATTTGTTTGACGTAAGCCTTGGGCGACAGCCCTGTGTGCTGGCGAAAACAACTGTAGAACGCCGACAAGGAGTTGAAGCCGGCGGCAAACGCCAGCTCATCAATGCGCAGCGGTGGCATGGCGGCGTCCAGCGCCGCGAGTAAATGCTGCAGCCGCGCCTGATTGACATAGCGATAGAAGCTCTGGCCCAACACTTGATTCAGCAGATAGGAAATCTGATTGCGGCTGTACCCGCACTCCTGCGCCACCCGTTGCAGATCGAGCTCGGGATCCAGATAAGGCTGCTGGCGCTGGAAATACTGTTGCAGGTCCTCAGCCATGAAACTCAGCTGGCGCGGTGAAAGCCCAAGTCGGCTGGCGGCCGGGCGCGAATTCGTAGCGGTGTTGCGTTGCGGTTGTTCGCGCACCAGTGATGCGTATTCGTTGACTCGCCAGATCAACCCGTCGCGCACCGTGATCGCTTCACTGGAACGGAACGACACCAGCCCTTCGCCGCCGCGCAAGGTCATCTGGTACTGGATGAACGCAGTGTTGCCGTCCAGCCGTATGCGATCGGAATGCTCCAGCGCTTCGTCCGGGTTACGCGGCATGCTGCCGCGCACGTACTCGCGCAACTCATCCAGGCCCATGACCCGGTTCTGGAAAAAGTCGTTGTACTGAATGTCCGGGTGATAAAGCGCCATCACACCGTCCAGATCCCGGTGTTTCCAGCACAGGTGGTAGCGCATGACCGTCTCGCCCGTGGCCTGGGTTTGCAGGGGGCCATCATCATCGGCGTGCATAAGGGACTCGACGAAAAAAGCCGAGCTTGCCGAAGTTCGGCCGCGGCTTCAATGACCACGCCTGGTCGCCGGTAACGCCGAGCAAGGCCCGGCACGTGATCCATATCAAAAAAACGGTAGCAATCGCCAAACGGACTGAAAAAAATCACATGGTTTTCACATCCGGGTGCTACTTTTAAAGGCAGTCACCGGTTGAGCCATTGAAGGCTCTTCCCTCCTAACATGAGCTAAAGGAAGCGCTCGATGAAGAAGGCGGGCAACACATGAATAAAGGGTCTTTCAGCAAAGTTACGTTTCCAAACGCCTGTCAGCTGATGCGCTGGCATTTCCATCCCATGGGATTTGAGGCGAGCATGGACGCGCCGGGCAGCATGATCGCCCGCCTGTTTGACCGCGCCAGTGGCGAGACCATGATCGCCATTGCAGGCATTCCATGCGCAACCGTGATGAATGCCGCGGACGTAGAACGAATAATCGAAGCCGTGGAAGACGAGCTAGAGTCTTTCATACCTCCCCAGGCCTTCAAGAGTTATGCCTGAAGGCCAAACGCCCAACAAAAAGCCCACATCATGTGGGCTTTTTTGTGGGGCTCGGGTTCAGGCCAGTTTCTGACCCTGGCGATGATCAGTAAAGAATGGCTTGTCCTTGCCAATCCGGTCAGACGCCTTGGGCATGTTCGCCGCCTGAGTATCCTGCCCGTCGACATACCAGTAGCAATGACTCACCGCCCGAGTGATGCCGACGTAAGCCAGTCGCAGGATTTCGTCTTTCTGTGCGTTGTCGTATGGCTCGTTGTCGCCCGTCTTGCCAAGGCCCGCCATGCGATAGACCTGATTCTTGTAGGGAGAACTGGTCAGATGCTGACAATCACCCAGCAAAAACACCGCGTCAGCCTGCAAGCCCTTGGCGCTGTGATACGTCAGCTGTTTGATGCGCCGCGCTTCATACGGCAAGTTAGAATCCACATTAACTACAGACTGAATATGTTGTTCAATCAATAACTTATCGCTGCTTTTTCGATAAAGCATCAAGATTGAATCACCTTGTCGGTAATGCTGGATCAGGCGTTGAGCCATGCCTTGATCATCCCGATCCATGACGTTCACCGGCAACAGTGCCTTGGGTTCACCGCTGGCCTTGGCCTTCTTCCCGGCGATCGACGGCGCTGCGCGGACGATATGCTCGGCCGCATCAATGATGTGCTGATGACTGCGGAAATTGTCGCTGAGCATCACTTTGGTCGTGCTCGGTGACGGGAATTCCTTGTTGAACTCCATGAAATACGCTGGAGAACTGCCGCGCCAGCCATAAATGGACTGCCAGTCATCGCCGACGCAGAGCAAGGACGAACGTTGCGCGCCTCGCCCCACATGCATCGCCGGGCCGCGACTGCGGATCTCGGCCAGACTGGCACGGATCCACGAGACAATTTGCGGCGATACGTCCTGAAATTCGTCGATCATCAGGTGTGACAAGGGCCTTAGCAGCTCATCGCTCAGCAGCTTCAGGTTTTCCGGGGAATGCTCGCTAAACAAGGCAAACATCCGGTTGTAGGTCATCACCGGTGGTTTTTGATCAAGCAAATGATCTTCCAGGGCGCGCCAGAACAGGCTCAGAGCTTCGAAGAAATACCGGTCCGGGTCATCCTTGGCGAAACTCATCTGGCCTACGGCACTCGGAACATCCAGGCCGAGGTTCTCGATAAACCCGGCGGCGGCCACAAAACAATCCAGCAAGGGGGCTGATCCCAGCTCACCCTTGACCTTGTAATCGAAACCCGGACCGGCACTGGCATCCCCTGCCAGGGAAGCCAGTACGCGCTTTGATGATTCGTAACTATCCAGCCATATCAACGGTTTACGACAGAAAGCTTGAAACAGGGTGCGCTTCACCGCCCATTCCGCGCGGACAGTTAACTTGGCATTCGGGCGGCAGACCTGCGGATTTTCCCGTGGGTCAAAACCGAGTACGACCCAGGCGTCCAGCGTGGGGATGTAGCCGTGACAATGGAAAGTCGCACCATTGATATCGAAAGCCTGCCGATTGGGCTCGATGCCTTTTATTGGCCAGGCGCCGGCACGAAACCACAGGTCTTCAATCGTGTCGCAGAGCTCCTCGTCACGTTTGGCCGCCAACTCGGTCACCGCCACGCGCTTCTGCACGTCGGGGTGATCGCGCTCAAGCTCCTTGAGTTGCAAGGCATGACGGGACAATGGCTTGATTAGTTCGCGAAAACGCTCATCGCGAGTGTGCAGGCTGTGAAAACACGCATTGAGTTGCTGACGCTGCGCGTCATTGATGCGCAGGTCGAAGGGATTGCTGTCGACGTCCTCATCGCCGTTTTGCGCGCGATTGCTGAGGTTTTCGAATGCTTGCAGGCGCTCGAAGCCCGGCAGGCTGCGCACCATCGGCAGGATTCGCGAGTGGAAGGTGCGCACCAGGTCGCGCGCCTCCTTGAGGCTCAGTGCCCGACCCCACACACCAAACAATTCGATCAGCTTATTAATGAAGTCCTTGCGCGACTCACGGGTGAAGGTCACCACGGTCATCGAGCTCAGCTCGAAGCCCAGGTAATGGGTCAGCAGCAGGATACGCAGGACCAGTGTCGTCGACTTGCCTGCACCCGCCCCGGCAATCACCGACGTCGAAGGCGTGTCGCTGAAAATCATTTTCCACTGGGCGGCGCTGGGCTGGGCGTGAGGTGGCAGCAGTCGGGCGACATCGGCCTTCATGCGCTTCTTCAGGTCAGTGCCGAGTGGCAGGCGCCAATCGTCGAACAAGTTGTGATCGACATTAGGTGGCCGGTGCTCGGTGGAGCGCGAATCGCGGATCAGCAGGACCTGCCGGCCTTCTTCCAACCCCTCGGCTTTGCCTTCCTTATAGCCGTAATCGACCCCGGCGCTGTGACCACTGCGAAACCCATCGGCTTGCCCGTGCAACCACGAGGCACGGTGTTGCGCGCGCAGCCGGGTCAAGCCATGGCCAAAGAACCGGGCGGCGAGGCGCTTGAGCAGTGGCATCTCGGCCAGGGGACGAAGTTCGGGAGGAAGATCGGGGGTGTGTTGCGGCACGCGGGCTGACTCCAGGGTGTGAGGCTGACGAGGGCTATGGTGTCCGTATTTGCCGTTGAGTTCTAGTGAAATGCTTACAGGTCATTGGCTTATACGATGAAGTGAAGGCTGGATGAGAACGTTTCGAGGTTATTTGATATCAACTTATCCGATCATGATGAGGCATTTTTTACGCTTTTTATCGATTGGTGCCTGATAGATGATGCCCGCCATCAACCACCGGTTCTCGTTTCGTGGCTCAGGCGCTCTGCCCCATGACGAACCTTTTTCAGGAGACGATCATGCTTGAACTCAGACCTTTCAGCTCCCTGGGCGGCGCCCACCATGGCTGGTTGGATGCCCACCACCACTTTTCGTTCGCCGAGTACCACGACCCGAAACGCATGAACTGGGGCAACCTGCGGGTATGGAACGACGACGTGATTGCCTCCGGCACTGGGTTCCCTAAACACCCGCACCGGGACATGGAAATCATCACCTATGTTCGTGAAGGTGCAATTACCCACGAAGACAACCTCGGCAACAAGGGCCGCACCGAAGCGGGCGACGTTCAGGTCATGAGCGCCGGCACCGGGATCGCTCACAGTGAATACAACCTGGAAGCGAACGAAACCAGGATCTTTCAGATCTGGATCATCCCGAACGAATCCGGCCTGGCCCCCTCTTGGGGCGCCAAGCCATTCCCGAAAGGCCAGCGAGAAGGCTTCGTGACGTTGGCCAGCGGTAAGGCGGGTGACGATCAAAGCCTGCGAATCCGTGCCGATGCACGGCTGGTGGCCGCCAATCTGAAGGCCGGTGAATCCGCCGAGTATCGCCTGGACAGTGGCCGTCGCGCTTATCTGGCCGGCTACCGGGGTCATTGAAGTCAATGGCTTGCGTGCACAAGCTCGAGACGGTGTTGCCGTGGCGGATGAGCAGGTGTTGCGGGTAACTGCGATTGAGGACAGTGAGATCGTGTTGGTGGATCTGGCTTGATCGGGTAAATGCAGGGCAAAAAAAGGGGCGACCGTTGATGGTCGCCCCTTTTTTTACATCTGAATCCTGAGTGGCCGTGCTGGCGTCTTCGCGGGCAAGTCTCGCTCCTACAGGATAGATATCGCTCACAATCATGTGATCGACTCCGCCCATGCAGGAGCGAGGCTTGACCGCGAAGGGTCGCTCAATCACTTCGCAGAAATAGCGCCATCCACCAGGGTCTGAGCTTCTGCAACCAACTGCTTGAGGTGCTCGTCACTGACGAAGCTCTCAGCGTAGATCTTGTAAATATCTTCAGTCCCCGAAGGCCGTGCTGCGAACCAGCCGTTCTCGGTCATGACTTTCAAACCGCCAATGGCCTGGTCGTTACCCGGCGCGTGGCTGAGGATGCTCTGGATCGCTTCGCCCGCCAGTTGGGTCGAGGTGACCTGATCCGGTGACAGCTTGCTCAACAAGGCCTTCTGTTCAGGGTTGGCCTTGGCGTCGACGCGCACCGAGAACGGTTCGCCGAGCTCGTCAGTCAACGCACGGTAGGCCTGGCTCGGGTCGCGACCGGTACGAGCGGTCATTTCTGCCGCCAGCAATGCCGGAATCAAGCCGTCCTTGTCGGTGCTCCAGACGCCGCCGTCCTTGCGCAGGAACGAGGCCCCCGCGCTTTCTTCGCCGCCAAAGCCTAGCGAACCGTCGAACAGACCGTCAGCAAACCATTTGAATCCGACCGGCACTTCGTACAGGCGACGGCCCAGGCGCTTGGCCACACGATCGATCAAGCCGCTGCTGACCACGGTTTTGCCCACGGCAGCATCGGCGCGCCACTGTGGACGGTTCTGGAACAGGTAATCGATGGAAACGGCGAGGTAGCTGTTCGGTGCCAGCAGACCACCGGACGGGGTCACGATGCCATGGCGATCGTGATCCGGGTCGCAAGCAAACGCTACGTCAAAGCGCTCTTTCAGACCGATCAGGCCTTGCATGGCATGGCTCGACGAGGGGTCCATCCGGATTTGCCCGTCCCAGTCGACTGTCATGAAGCGGAACGTCGGGTCGACCTGTTTGTTCACCACTTCCAGGTCCAGACGGTAGTGCTCGGCAATCGCCGACCAGTAGCGCACCCCTGCTCCGCCCAGCGGATCAACGCCCAGACGCAGCTTGGCACCACGGATGGCATCGAAGTCGATCACGTTGATCAGGTCGGCGACGTAGGTATTGAGGTAATCGTGACGATGGGTCGTGCCGGCCTTCAATGCCTGCTCGTAGCTGATGCGTTTGACGCCGGCCAGCTTGTTGCCCAGCAGCTCGTTGGCCTTCGCTTCGATCCACTTGGTGATGTGGGTATCGGCCGGTCCACCGTTGGTGGGGTTGTATTTGTAGCCACCGCTTTGCGGCGGATTGTGCGATGGCGTGATGACGATACCGTCCGCCAGGCCCGAGGTACGGCCGCGGTTGTAGCAAAGAATCGCGTGGGAAATCGCCGGGGTCGGCGTGTATTCGTCACCCTCGGCGATCATCACGGTCACGCCGTTCGCGGCCAGCACTTCCAGGGCGCTGGCGCCGGCCGGTGTGGACAGTGCGTGGGTGTCGATGCCGACAAACAGCGGACCATCGATACCCTGGGCTTCGCGGTACAGGCAGATCGCCTGACTGATCGCCAGAACGTGCCATTCGTTGAAACTCAGATCGAACGAGCTGCCTCGGTGTCCGGACGTGCCGAAGGCTACGCGTTGGGTAGAGATGGCGGCATCAGGCTGGCCGGTGTAATAGGCCGTTACCAGTCGCGGGATGTCGACCAACAATTCTGCCGGTGCCGGTTTGCCCGCAAAAGGACTGAGTGTCATGCAAAACCTCTGGAATAGAGTGGTTCAGGAGTAGGAGCGCAGTTTACTGGCAGTTTGACCGCAGCGCGACGTTATCGATCCCGAGGGAAATGTTATCAATCGCCAAAGCCCCACCCCTGCTCAATCGATCGATTCCAGGCGCAAGGCATCGCCCAGCAAACCCATGGCCGCCGCGAGGTCGTGGTCGCCGCCGAAGGTATGGCTCAGGCGCAAGTGTTGCGCGTGCAACCCTTGGAGGCTGAACAGCTCCCCTGGCGCAATCACCACCTGGTGCCTGAGCAGGCGCTGGAACACCCGACGCACATCGACCTGACGCAGCGATTGCACCCAGATCGTCGCACCGCCCAAGGGTTCGACAAAGTGCAAGGCATCCCCCAGACGCTCCTGCAACAGTTGGGTCATGTGCACCTTGCGGTCCTTGAGCAGCCGGCGCAATACCAGCAAGTGCTGATCGATTCGTCCATTGCTGTAAAGCCGTGCGATGGCTTTCTGGCGAATCGGTGACAACCGGAATGAACGTAACAGGAAATGCCGCTGCAGTTCGACGCTCAATTGCCGCGAGAGCAGATAACCATAAGGCGCTTCCGGCCCGATGGATTTTTCGAAGGTGGAGAAAACGATCAGCCGGTCCGGGTTCAGCAGATCGCGAAACCGCAGGCCGTCGGGCTCGAATGCGAGCTCGCCATAGCAGTCGTTCTCCAACACCCAACTGCCATGACGCTCCAGCAGTTCAGCGGTTGACTGCCTGTTGCTGTGGGAAGCCACGCTGCCGCGCGGCATGTTGAGGCCGGAAGAAAGCATGACCAGCCGCACCGGCTTGGTCTCCAGCAGTTGCTTGAGCTGCTCAAGGTCCAGGCCGCCATGGGGTTGCAGGGGCAACTCTATGACCTGGACGTCAGCGTCCTGGAGCAAGCGCAGGATCATCCAGTCGCAGGGCGATTCGACGACTACAATGGCATCTTTGAGACACAGTACAGCGATCAGTATTTCCAGGACACCACGCAAATCGGCGCCAATGTAGACGTTATCGGCGTGCCAGCAACGTGCCGGAGACGAGGTATAGCGTGCGGCCAGTGCGGCGCGCAGTTCCAGTTCGCCACAAGGTTGTGAAGTCGGTTGCGGCTGACGCGGATATTGACGCAGCAGTTCTCTTTCAAGCAGCAACAACGGGCTGTCCAAGGGCTGCAACAACGCCGGTTCATCCGCACTCAACACCAGCATCCCCGGTCGCCTGGCGTTCACATAAACCGTCTCGAGCAGGTCATTGCCGCTGCTGAGCGGGTGAATGGACGACACCGGCAGCGCGTAATAGCCGGATTTGGCGACCGAATACACCCGCCCTTCCTTTTCCAGCAGCGAATAGGCGTACTGAATCGTCGAAATCGATACGCTCAAACGGTCCGCCAATTGCCTTAATGAAGGGAGGCGGACCCGCGTGTCGCTGACGGGCTCGTTGATGAGGTTAGTCAGGTAACGGTACACCGCCTGATAGGCAAAGTCGGTTTCGCGGGGTCCTTTCATGGGTGATGACCAAGCACGCCACGCGCCGCGTGGGGTGGGTGGATGAGCGCGGTAACCCCGAGAATTTTCAACGACCCGTTGACCGTTCGCCATTTGCGGCGTTGCCCGCGTCGAGGTCCAGCGCAGGCTCATCCGCATTACCGACTGCCGGGCCCGGCCCTTCGCCCCTCGCAACCGGTCCCATCCGGTAAAGCGTGCCGATCAACTTGACGGTCAACCCGCTGACGTCGACCATCCATTGCAGCACCTGCTCGGGAGCCGACTTGCCCTGCATCGCCCGGTGCAGATCAGGCAACGCCACGAGCATACCGGGATGGCATTGGCGTAGAAAACGCTCAAGCGAGGCGCCGTTATCGACGAAGGGCGCGAACAGCAAGCACACCAGTTGAGCCTCACTCAAGCCCAGGCTTTTCTGGGCCTGCGCCGCTGCCAATGCACGCTGGTCGGACATTGTCGTCGGGTTAACGAACGTTTCCATTACCTGCTCGCAATAGCGCTCGGGAAGCTGTTTGCGACGCATCATGACCAAGGCCCGCTGTACGTAATCGGCGACGCCTGCTTCATAGGTGCGGCCATGAACAAAACACGCCTCCAGCCCCCGAACGTGCGCAGAAATCGTCAGGCTGACAAACTCGTTATCACTAAGCTGGGCCGCCAGTTCGTCAGGCTGAAACCCGAGGAAATCGGTGAGTAGCGGCCAGCGATCTTCCAGATTGCTGACCAGCATGTCGTGAATATCGATGAAGGTTGTGCGCCGACACGCTTCAAATGATTCGGCCGGCCGCCACTCAGCCTGCCCATGCTCAGAATAAAACTCGCGGTAGCAATCGCTGCCCAGTTCATCCAGTCGCGCGAACAGCTCCTCGTAACCGGATTCAGGGGCATTCGATGCATTGAGGCCAGCCTTTTGCGCCGCACGGGTCAACCCATGCATGAACTGCTTTTGCTGACGAGGTGTATCGCTGCTGACCAACGCATCGACGCCTCGGTCCCAACGGCAGATTTGCCCATAAAACTCGCCCGCCGCCAGGTACCCGTCATCCCACAGGTCAAGCGGCCCGTTCCAGGTTCGCCGATGACCCACCATCAACAGATTGAGGCGATTTGACTCGCGACCTGCATCGGAGACCGGCGCCAGATGGCTGAATGGCAGGACTTCCCGGTTATCGACCATCACCACTTCGACCCGAGGATCGTCGTAGAGAAACAGCGCACTGCAACTGTGATGGATGTTTTCAAGGGCCATCGGGCTTGCGCCATTCGTGCGCAAGGTCGCGACTCTCAGCTGGAACGTCGCAGGCGCCCGGCCAGCGATGCTCAATTGTGCGGCGCGCAGCAATGCCAGCGTGTAGCAACAGTCGCGGGTTCCGGACTGGATCGACAACACCTTGTATTCGCCGATCCGCTCCATGCCACCCGCGGAGACCACCAGGCGCTGAATCATCAGCTGCAGTGCCGTGCGCTCGGCGCGTGAAAAAAAACTCAGCAATCGCTGCAATACTTGCTGATAAACATAGTTCATTGCCTGTTCATGGGTATGGGTCATCATTGTTTACCTGTTACGCATAGGTTCGATGTCACGCAAACAACTGTGTGCATTGCGCACACGGCTGACTGACATGATTAAAGTGTTTCGATTGATATGAAATCCTAACACTTAGTTTTGAGTAATTATTTGAAATGAATCGAGCTTACTTGTGACCCTGTCCGCACACGATGGCAGGAAAGCCCCGCAGGACAAGGGTCCTGCGACCACACGAGGGATCCTAGGAAATGTCCGACAGCGTCCCACAGACATGTAGCACGAGAAATAAAGAAAGAAGTCGCAATTAATTTTTCGGCAATTGATCGATAACACGCTATTTGTTGAGCTTGTATTACCGGAGTGCGAAGAAAAGTATCTGTCCAATACCCAGCCATAGCTCATTCCTTGAGATGAAAGTAATCATTCAATTATCGGGGCTTATAGGGTGATTAGAAGATACAGATTGAGAGCAAAAACCAGTTCAGTTGCTGAACTGACTCGTCGCAGGTTGAGGGGGACGTCTCGGAATTTCGGAGGGGGAAATGCAAAAGTCCGTGCAAGCACGGACTTTTTCAGTGGTGTTACGCCGGATCGACCTGGAGCGCAACCCGTTCGCGACACGGGCATTCATCCATGTAGCGGTGCGCCTCGACAAACTCGGAAAACGGAAAGACCCGAGTCTTGAGTGGCAGCAACACGCGGTCTGCGGTCAGCTGGTTGATGTCGCGCAAGGCACGTTGCAGTGCGACCTGATCCTGGATGATGCCCAGCTCCGGCTTGCCAGTGAAGTTGCCGATGCAGTGAACGAAGAACTGAATGTTCTTCTGGAACGCTGCGCAGGCCGGGAACGGCGTCTGGTTACCACCTTGCAGGCCGTACAGCACCAGGCTGCCACGAGGCGCGAGCACATCGCCGAGCAGTGACATCTGCGGACCGCCGAGGCCATCGAACACCACATCCACGCCGCGGTTGTCGGTGATTTTGTTGATCCGCATGAGCAGATCCTCTTCCTCGGTGACGATTACTTTCTCGGCACCCAGTGACAGCAGGTATTCACGTTCTTCAGCGGTCTTGGTGGCGGCAATTACCCGCACGCCCAATGCCTTGCCCAGTTGCACAAACGATGGACCGGCACAGTGGCTCGCGTCAGTCACCAAGGCAAATTGCCCAGGTTTGACACGCGCCAGATCGACATAAGCGAAGTAGGCAATCAGCAGCGGCGTGTAATGCACGGCCGCTTCAATCGGGCTGAGCACGTCCGGATAACGGGTCAATGCCGAGCGAGGCAGAACGATCTGCTCGCCGTAGACCGGATAGTCGTTGGGGCTTTCAGCCGGGAAGCTGGCGACCTTGTCACCGACTGCCAGGTCATCGACGCCCTCGCCGACTGCTGTCACGACGCCGGACATCTCATGGCCAAGGCCAGAAGGCAGACGAGCATGGGATGAGGCCAGGTTCTGGCGCCAGAGAATGTCGTACCAGCTGATGCCAATCGCCTCGACGCGCACCTGCACTTCGCCCGGCGCAGGGAGAGCGGCCGCATGCTCTTCGCATTTGAGCACCTCGGCTGGACCAAACTTGTGAAAACGGATCGTGCGGGACATCGCAAACCTCGTCAAAGAAACCTCTAATGCCCTGAACTCTATCTGGGCTTTCTACCCAAGACTATCAGTGGCTATTAATAGTCGACATGCCTGTCATTGATTCCGCAGCATCCATTGGATCAACGGTTATCGTAAAAATCCGGAGCATCCGTTCCAGGGAAACTGAATTATTCGGTGCAGAGTAGCAGCCTTTCCCCGTAATATTCATGCCGGCCATTGTTCTCATATGGCCGCTCTCGTCAAGCTTGATGACTCTGCCAGGACTCCAGATGAATCGTAATGACCTGCGTCGTGTCGACCTGAACCTGTTGATCGTTTTTGAAACATTGATGCACGAACGCAGTGTGACCCGTGCTGCGGAGAAATTGTTCCTCGGCCAGCCGGCCATCAGTGCGGCGCTCTCACGCCTGCGCGGGCTGTTCGATGATCCGTTATTCGTGCGCACCGGGCGCAGCATGGAGCCTTCCGCTCGCGCGGTGGAAATATTCGCCCTGCTCTCTCCTGCCTTGGATTCGATTTCCACGGCAGTCAGCCGTGCGGCAGAATTCGACCCGGCGACCAGTACGGCGGTGTTCCGCATTGGCCTGTCGGACGATGTCGAGTTCGCGCTGCTGCCGATGCTGCTCAAGCGTTTGCGTGCGGAATCGCCGGGGATCGTATTGGTGGTGCGTCGGGCCAACTACATCCTGATGCCGAGCCTGTTGGCCTCGGGGGAGATTTCCATCGGCGTCAGCTACACCGCCGACCTGCCGGCCAACGCCAAGCGCAAAGTGCTGCGCCGCAGCATGCCGAAGCTGTTGCGCGCCGATACGGTGCCGGGGCCATTGAGCCTCGATGACTTCTGCGCCCGCCCCCATGCGCTGGTGTCGTTTGCCGGTGACCTGAGCGGCTTTATAGATGAAGAACTGGAAAAGCTCGGGCGCAAACGTCATGTGGTGCTCGCGGTGCCGCAGTTCAACGGGCTCAGCACACTCATCAGCGGGACCGATATCGTCGCGACGGTGCCTGACTATACCGCTGAGGCGTTGACGGCGGCTGGCGGGGTGCGAGCTGAAGATCCGCCCTTGCCGGTGCGCAGCTTTGAATTGCACATGGCGTGGCGTGGGTCGCAGGATAATGACCCGGGTGAACGTTGGTTGCGCTCCAGGATCCAGATGTTCTTCGGGGATCCGGATAGCCTGGCGTGATCCTGATCTTTTGTTGGGGCTGATGGCCTCTTCGCGGGCAAGCCTCGCTCCTACAGGGATTTAATCAGCGCCACAATTCCCTGTGGGAGCGGGCTTGCCCACGACTCGGTCTCAAGCCAATCCCTTGCATTCTGCGCAACATAGAATTGTCATCAATCCAATTGATCGCCGTTCAATGTAAGGCGCATGCTAGAGGGCTGGCTTCAGACTTATATCATTCCGAATGATAGTTACCTTTGCTTCATTCGATTCGTGCGATACCACCCCGCCGCTCATCATCCGCCCATCTCAATACATTGGCGGATGCATCCATGGAACAGTCACTCAAACATTTGCGCTTCCCATTGGCCATGTTGGCCGTACTGGTGATGAGCGCCTGCGGCAAGGCTCCGGAGTCTGCCGCTACCATGCCTGCGGCGAAAGTCAGCGTCGCCAAGGTCCTGGAACAACCGGTCAACGAGTGGGACGAATTCACCGGGCGCCTTGAAGCGCCAGAAACCGTAGAAATTCGTCCACGGGTCTCCGGCCAGATTGATGAAGTGGCCTTCACCGAAGGCGCACTGGTCAAGAAAGGTGACCTGCTGTTCCAGATTGACCCACGCCCATTCCAGGCCGAGGTCCGCCGCCTCGAAGCACTGGTGGCCCAAGGCCGCGCCAACGCCACCCGCAGCGAAAACGAAGCCCAGCGTGGCGAACGCTTGCGCACCAGCAACGCGATCTCCGCCGAACTGGCCGATTCGCGCACCAGTGCAGCCCAGGAAGCCCGCGCCGCCGTCGGCGCTCTCCAGGCTCAACTGGACCTGGCCAAACTGAACCTGAGCTTCACCCGCGTCACCGCGCCCATCAGCGGTCGCGTCAGCCGTGCGGAAATCACCGCCGGCAACCTGGTGACCGCCGACACCACCGCGCTGACCAGCGTTGTTTCCACCGATAAGGTCTACGCCTACTTCGACGCCGACGAACGTGTGTTCCTCAAATACACCCAGCTCGCTCGCCAGGGCAAACGCGGTGCAACCACTCCGGTTTACCTCGGCCTGTCCAACGAAGACGGCAACCCGCATCAGGGCGTGATGAACTTCGTCGACAACCAGGTCAACCCGAAAACCGGCACCATCCGCGGTCGCGCGGTCTTTGACAATGCTGACGGACAGTACACCCCAGGCTTGTATGCCCGTTTGAAACTGGTCGGCAGCGGCACTTACTCCGCCGTGCTGATCAACGACGAAGCGGTCGGAACCGATCTGGGCAAGAAATTCGTGCTGGTGATGGATGCCGACAACAAGACGGCCTATCGCTCCGTCGAACTGGGGCCGAAGATCGAAGGCTTGCGCATCGTGCGCAGCGGCCTGAACAAGGATGACACCGTCATCGTCAAGGGTCTGCAACGGGTTCGCCCTGGCTCGCCGGTCACCCCTGAAGTGATCCCGATGGCCAGCGAACAAACCCTCGCGGCACTCGCACAACAACGACAAGCGCTGGAAGCCAGCAACCTGCCCCAAGTCGCACCTGCCAAGGTCGCGCCGGGTACGGTTGTGAAACTGGCTGCTGCGACTCCACGCGGTTAAGGGACGACAACTCCGATGAATTTTTCCCAATTCTTCATTTCACGGCCGATCTTCGCAGCGGTGCTTTCGCTGCTGATCCTGATCGCCGGTGCCATCTCGCTGTTCCAGTTGCCGATCAGCGAATACCCGGAAGTCGTGCCACCGACCGTTGTGGTCCGTGCGAACTTCCCCGGCGCCAACCCAAAAGTCATCGGTGAAACCGTGGCCGCTCCCTTGGAGCAAGCCATTACCGGCGTCGAGAACATGCTGTACATGTCCTCGCAGTCCACCGCTGACGGCAAGATCACCCTGACCATCACCTTCGCACTGGGCACTGACCTGGACAATGCACAGGTGCAGGTTCAAAACCGCGTGACCCGGACCGAGCCGAAACTTCCAGAAGAAGTGACGCGCATCGGTATCACCGTCGACAAGGCGTCGCCCGACCTGACCATGGTTGTGCACTTGACCTCGCCGGACAAACGCTACGACATGCTCTACCTGTCCAACTACGCCTTGCTCAACATCAAGGATGAGCTGGCGCGCCTGGGCGGTGTCGGTGACGTGCAACTGTTCGGTATGGGCGACTACTCGCTGCGGGTCTGGCTCGATCCGAACAAGACCGCTTCGCGCAACCTGACTGCCACCGATGTGGTAACCGCGATTCGTGAACAGAACCGTCAAGTCGCTGCCGGTGCACTGGGTGCGCCCCCTGCGCCGAATGCCACTGCGTTCCAGCTGTCGGTCAACACTCAGGGCCGTCTGGTTTCTGAAGAAGAGTTCGAGAACATCATCATTCGCTCCGGCGACAACGGTGAAATCACGCGCCTGAAAGACATCGCTCGCGTTGAGCTGGGCTCCAGCCAATACGCATTGCGCTCGCTGCTGAACAACCAGCCTGCGGTGGCGATCCCGATCTTCCAGCGCCCTGGCTCCAACGCGATCGAGATCTCCAACGAAGTTCGCGACAAGATGGCCGAACTGAAGAAAAACTTCCCGGAAGGCATGGACTTCAGCATCGTCTATGACCCGACGATCTTCGTGCGCGGCTCCATCGAGGCGGTGGTCCACACCCTCTTCGAAGCGCTGATCCTCGTGGTTCTGGTGGTGATCCTGTTCCTGCAAACCTGGCGTGCCTCGATCATTCCGTTGGTGGCGGTGCCGGTTTCGCTGATCGGTACGTTTGCGGTGATGCACCTGTTCGGCTTCTCGCTGAATGCCCTGTCACTGTTCGGCCTGGTATTGGCCATCGGTATCGTGGTGGACGACGCCATCGTGGTGGTGGAGAACGTGGAAAGGCACATCGAACTGGGAGAAACGCCCGTAGAAGCCACCAAGAAAGCCATGCGAGAGGTGACCGGGCCGATCATCGCGACGGCGCTGGTGCTGTGTGCGGTATTTATCCCGGCGGCGTTCATTTCCGGACTCACCGGCCAGTTCTACAAACAGTTTGCCCTGACCATTGCCATCTCGACCGTGATCTCGGCGTTCAACTCGCTGACACTGTCCCCTGCCCTGGCCGCCGTGCTGCTCAAGAGCCACCATGCGCCGAAAGATGGCTTTACCAAAGTGCTTGATAAACTGTTGGGCGGCTGGCTTTTCCGTCCGTTCAACCGGTTCTTCGAACGCGCCAGCCATGGTTATGTCGGCACCGTAGCCCGGGTTATCCGCAGCAGCGGTATTGCCCTGCTGTTGTACGCAGGCCTGATGGTGCTGACCTTCTTCGGTTTCGCCCACACCCCGACCGGCTTCGTACCCGGCCAGGACAAGCAATACCTGGTGGCCTTCGCGCAACTGCCGGACGCTTCGAGCCTTGACCGCACCGAGGACGTGATCAAACGCATGTCCGACCTGGCCCTGAAACAGCCTGGCGTGGAAAGTGCGGTAGCGTTCCCGGGCCTGTCGATCAACGGTTTCACCAACAGCCCGAATGCCGGCATCGTGTTCGTGACCCTGAAACCGTTCGACGAGCGCAAAGACCCGAGCATGTCGGCCGGTGCGATTGCCGGTGCATTGAACGGCCAGTTCGCCGGGATCCAGGAAGCCTACATGGCGATCTTCCCGCCGCCGCCGGTACAAGGCCTGGGCACCATCGGCGGTTTCCGCCTGCAGATCGAAGACCGGGGCAACCTGGGCTACGACGAGCTGTACAAAGAAACCATGAACATCATCACCAAGAGCCACAACGTGCCGGAACTGGCCGCGCTGTTCACCAGCTACACCGTGAACGTGCCGCAGGTCGATGCCGCCATCGACCGTGAAAAGGCCAAGACCCACGGCGTGGCTGTCAGCGACATCTTCGACACCCTGCAGATCTACCTGGGTTCGCTGTATGCCAACGACTTCAACCGCTTCGGTCGCACCTATCAGGTCAACGTCCAGGCTGAACAACAGTTCCGTCTCGAACCGGACCAGATCGGTCAGCTGAAAGTGCGTAACAACAAAGGCGAGATGATCCCGCTGGCGACCTTCATCAAGGTCAGCGACACCTCGGGCCCGGACCGCGTGATGCACTACAACGGTTTCATCACCGCTGAAATCAACGGTGCGGCAGCCCCAGGCTACAGCTCCGGCCAGGCTCAGGCAGCGATCGAGAAACTGCTCAAGGAAGAACTTCCAAACGGCATGACCTACGAGTGGACCGACCTGACCTACCAGCAGATTCTGTCCGGCAACACCGCGCTGTTCGTGTTCCCGCTCTGCGTATTGCTGGCGTTCCTGGTGCTCGCGGCCCAATACGAAAGCTGGAGCCTGCCACTGGCGGTGATCCTGATCGTACCGATGACCCTGCTGTCGGCCATCATCGGTGTGATTGCTTCGGGAGGCGACAACAACATCTTCACCCAGATCGGCTTGATCGTACTGGTGGGACTTGCGTGTAAGAACGCGATTCTGATCGTCGAGTTTGCCAAGGATAAACAGCAGGACGAAGGTCTCAGCCCGCTGGCTGCGGTCCTGGAAGCATGCCGTCTGCGTCTGCGTCCGATCCTGATGACTTCCTTCGCGTTCATCATGGGTGTTGTGCCTCTGGTCTTCTCCAGCGGTGCCGGTGCCGAAATGCGTCACGCCATGGGTGTGGCGGTGTTCTCCGGGATGCTCGGGGTGACCTTCTTCGGTCTGTTGCTGACACCCGTGTTCTACGTATTGATTCGTAACTTTGTGGAGCGCGGTGAAAAGCGCAAAGCGGCCAAGGTCCTCAAACTGGAGGCGCAACAATGAGCCTTAAAGCCTTCCTGCCGAGCCTTCTGGTACTGGCCTTGAGTGCCTGTGCCGTCGGCCCGGACTACAAGACACCCGCCACAGAGCCGGCCAACATCACCACTGCCACTGACGGCGCTGCCGGCCAGAAAAACTTCGACCGCTCGCGTTTCGAAGGCATCTGGTGGCAGCAGTTCGAAGACCCGACCCTCAACCAGTTGGTGACTCAATCGCTGCAAGGCAACCGTGATCTGCGCGTGGCCTTCGCCCGCTGGAAAGCGGCCCGGGCGATTCGCGATGACGTCAGCAATGACGCCATGCCCACCATCACCAGCCGCGCCAGCAGTGACTTGGGCAAGGGTCAGATCCCGGGCCAGACCACCAAACGGGTCAACAGCGAACGTTACGACCTTGGCCTGGACATGGCGTGGGAGATCGACCTGTTTGGGCGTATCCAGCGCAACCTCGAGTCCGCCGATGCCGAACAGCAGGCGCTCGAAGCCGATCTGTACCAACTGCAAGTCACCATGATTGCCGAACTGGTGGATTCTTATGGCCAATTGCGCGGCGCACAGTTGCGCGAAAAGATTGCCCTGGCCAACCTGAACAACCAGCAGGAGTCGCGCAAGATCACCGAAAGCCTGCGTGATGCCGGCGTCGGCGATCAACTGGACGTCGAGCGTGCCGATGCACGCCTGGCCTCGGTCGAAGCCAGCGTGCCGCAGTTACAGGCCGAACAGGTTCGACAGAAAAACCGTATCGCCACCCTGCTGGGAGAGCGTCCGGACAAGCTGACTGTCGACTTGAGTCCAAAAGACTTGCCGGCCATTGCCAAAGCATTGCCGATCGGTGACCCGGGGCAGTTGCTGCAACGTCGTCCGGACATCCTCAGCGCCGAGCGCAAACTGGCCTCCTCCACCGCCCGTATAGGCGTGGCCAAGGCGGATCTGTTCCCTCGGGTCAGCCTCAGCGGCTTCCTTGGTTTTACCGCCGGCCGTGGTTCGCAGATCGGTTCTGCGGCGGCCAATGCCTGGGCGCTCGGCCCGAGCATTACGTGGGCTGCGTTCGACCTGGGTAGCGTGCGAGCCCGTCTGCGCGGCGCCGATGCCGATGCCGAAGGCGCGCTGGCGACTTACGAACAGCAAGTGCTGCTGGCGCTGGAAGAATCGGAAAACGCATTCAGCGACTACGGTAAACGTCAGCAACGGCTGATCTCGCTGATCCGTCAAAGCGAAGCGAGCCGCGCCGCCGCAGACCTGGCGCAAATCCGCTACCGCGAAGGCACCGTGGACTTCCTCGTCCTGCTGGATGCCCAACGTGAGCGTCTGGCGGCTGAAGATACCCAGGCCTCGGCGGAAACCGATCTTTATCGCGGCATTGTCGCGATCTACAAAGCCCTTGGCGGTGGCTGGCAACCAGAGACGGTCGCCAGCAAGTAATTTTTAAAGAGCTCCTTTGGTTGGCCGCAACCAACCAACTTTTTAGCCCTGCGCCTCATTCGGTCGCGGGGCTTTTTTTTGCTTTTTCAGAAGACAATGTGAGCCCGTTGCCATAGCAGGGATCAGGGTCGGTTTTGAGCCCGGGGTTGATCATCGCCTTGAAGTACTGGAGCAGCGGTTGCATGGGAACACTCTTCGAGCCATCTCCAGCAAGCGTAGTCACTGCTTCAGGGCTTCGACGGGTTTCAATGTCGACGTGACTTGTAGGCAAAATCGCCAGCATCGGACTGAGTCAGGGTTTGACTCACACGCCCACCTGACCGAAGCTGACAGCTTTGCAAAAGCTGCCAGCCCCCGGATTCCTGCATGCCCCAGTCCCGCCGCTACTTGCTCATCAGCCTCTGTGTCCTGTTCGCCATCGCTCTTGCCTGGTTTTTCCTGCGCAGCACGACGCCCGTGGTGCCGGAAGCCATCAAGCGCGGCTATAGCGAAGCGTTGACCCAGGCACGTGCCGGGCAACCGGGGGCCGCACGGGTGCTCTACCAGCAGCTGGGTCGCCCTGACCTGTCGCCCAAGCGCCGTGTCTGGCTGCATGCCGAACTGCCGAACTACCCGAGCCCGCAAGCCTTGAAACTGGCGGATGCAGACCTGCAAAACCCGTCGGCCGACGTGCGCATCGCCGCCATCAAAAGCATTGGCGGACTGGTGCCCAGTGGGCAGCGCAGTTTGCTGATCGGACCATTACTCGACGACAGCGAACAAAGCGTCCGGTCTGCCGCGATCAACGCGCTGCTGGGTTTATCGCCGGATGACCTGGGCTTGTATTTCGGGCCGTTGCAGCAAGCCATCGATGCCTGGGAACGGGACCTGAAAAGTCTCCCGGAAAGCGCCGAAACCCAATACCAGCTGGCCCGTCTGCACTTGCACAATGCCGAACTGAAAGATGCGCAGCAGGCGCTGGAACGCACGCTGCAACTGGAGCCGGGCAATCTGCCTGCGTTGGTGATGCAGATTGAAGTGCTGGATAAACAAGGCCAAAGCGACGCAGCCCGGCAATTGCTGGCGAAACAGTTGAAGGCTCAACCCGACTCTGCCTACCTGCAACATGCCCTGGGGCTTTGGTTGCTGCATCACGGGCAAAGTGAATTTGCCCTGCTTGGGCTGTCCAAAGCGGTCGAGATAGAGCCGAACAACAAGGATTACCGCTACGACCTTGCGACTACGTTGCACGGTGAGCAAGAGCTGGAAGCGGCGCAGAAACAGTTGCAGGAAATCGTCCAGCGCCATCCGACGGATCGCAAGGCGCGTGTGCTGCTCATCAACTACTGGAAAGAAAGCGGACAATTGCAGAACGTGCAGATCCTTCTGGCGCAGCTGGAACAACTCAATCCAGACGATCCGGCGTTGCAGCAGGGTTTATAACGCCACTGATATCACACCGGCAAAAAGGTTGAACCGTCGCCACGGCAAAAGGTCAAGTGATCAGGCAGTCCATTCAGGCACTTCAAGCCTGCTGCCTCGCTTCCCCTAGTCATGAGAGGGTTTTTTTTGTCTACATCTAACGAGTTGTTCAGTGCAAAAGCCGCCACCGGCATCGACGGTCTGGATGACATCCTGGCCGGTGGATTGTCCCGCGGCCATGTGTTCTTGCTGGAGGGTGAACCCGGAACCGGCAAAACCACCGTCGCTTTGCATTTTCTGTTGGCCGGCGCCCGTGCCGGCGAGCGCTCGTTGTACATCACGCTTTCAGAAACCGAGCGCGAACTGCGCCAAGGGGCGTTGTCCCACGGTTGGGAGCTGGATGAAAACATCCACATCTTCGAACTCACACCGCCAGAAAGCCTGCTCAATGCCGAGCATCAGCAGAGTCTGCTTTACTCCTCGGACCTTGAACTGGGCGAAGCAACCAAACAGATTTTCGAAGTGGTCGAACGGGTCAAGCCGACCCGTGTGGTCCTCGACAGCCTTTCCGAAATCCGTTTGCTCGCCCAGAGTTCCCTGCGATATCGCCGGCAGATTCTGGCGATCAAGCACTACTTCGTGCGCTACGACGCAACCGTGCTGCTGCTCGATGACCTGACCACCGAATCCCTCGATAAAACCGTGCACAGCGTGGCGCACGGCGTGGTTCGTCTGGAAGAACTGACGCCCAACTACGGCGCCGAACGCCGGCGCATTCGTGTCGTGAAGTACCGCGGTCAAAAGTACCGTGGCGGTTTCCATGACTTCACCATCATGGGCGACGGTGTGCACGTGTTCCCTCGTCTGGTCGCCGCTGAACACCGCGGCGGTTATATCCGCCAGCAGTTGACCAGCGGCATCAAGGAAATGGACGCCCTGCTCGGCGGGGGCATCGAGACCGGTTCGAGCACGCTGATTCTCGGCCCGGCCGGTACCGGCAAGTCGCTGATCTCGATGATCTTCGCCGCCGCGGCCGTCGCCCGGGGTGAGAAAGCCGCGCTGTTTATCTTCGATGAAGAGCTGGGACTGCTGTTCGAACGCATGAAAAACATGGGCATCGACCTGCAGGCGCTGCAAGACACCGGCAACCTGCTGATCGAGCAAGTCGACGCCGCCGAACTGTCCCCCGGCGAGTTCTCGCACCGGGTTCGTCGTTGCGTCGATGAGCGCAACATCAAAACGGTGGTGATCGACAGCATCAACGGCTATCAGGCCGCAATGCCCGAGGAAAACGCGCTGGTGCTGCACATGCACGAGTTGCTGCTGTACCTCAATCGCCGAGGCGCCGCGACGTTCATGACCGTGGCCCAACATGGGCTGGTCGGGGACATGCAGGCCCCGGTCGACATTACTTATCTGGCTGACACGGTGATTCTGTTGCGCTACTTCGAAGCGGTAGGCAAGGTTCGCCGGGCCATTTCAATTATCAAGAAACGCACCGGCAGCCACGAATCGACCATTCGCGAATACCGCATCGGCAGCGCAGGCATGACCATCGGCGAGCCTTTGGATGCATTCCAGGGTGTATTGCGCGGCGTTCCAACCTATCTGGGTGCCAGCCAGCCACTGCTCAAGGATGATGAACGGTGAGCGTTGTCGAGGCGATGTCCGAGCGCGCGCTTATTCTCGCGCCGCTGGGACGTGACAGCCAGATTGCACTGATGATGCTTAACGAGGCGGGATTCGAAGGTCTTGTGACACGGGATCTGGTCACGCTGTGCAGCGAGCTGGCACAAGGTGCCGGCCTGTTGTTGATTTCTTCGGAAGCCTTGCTGGGTTGCGACCTCGAACCGCTGCTGGGCTTGATCGAGGAACAACCGGCCTGGTCAGACCTGCCGATCGTACTGTTGACCCACCACGGCGGGCCGGAACAAAACCCCGCGTCACGTCTCGGACCGCAATTGGGCAACGTGACCTTCCTCGAGCGCCCGTTTCATCCGGTCACATTGATCAGCCTGGTCACTACCGCATTGCGTGGGCGACGACGGCAGTATGAAGCCAGGGACCGGTTGATTGACCTGAGCCAAAGCGAACTGCGTCTGCAAAATACGCTGGAAACCCTCGAACAACAGGTCGAGGAACGTACCGCCCAACTGCGTCATAACGAAGAAGCCCTCAGACAGTCGCAGAAAATGGAGGCTGTCGGCCAACTCACCGGTGGTATCGCCCACGACTTCAACAACATGTTGACCGGCATCATCGGCAGCCTCGAGTTGCTACGTCGACGCCTGGCCCGAGGTCGCACCGATGACCTGGACGGCCTGATCGATCTGGGGGTGACCTCGGCCAATCGCGCGGCCGGTCTGACCCATCGTCTGCTGGCGTTTTCCCGACGCCAGTCGCTGGATTCAAAACCCGTGAATATGAATACCCTGGTGGTGTCCATGGGCGAACTCCTGCAGCGCAGCATCAACGAAAGCATTCAGCTGGACATGCAGTTGAGCGAGGACTTGTGGGTGGCCGAGGCCGATCCCAACCAGCTCGAAAGCGCCCTCCTCAACCTGGTGCTGAACGCCCGCGACGCCATGCCCGAAGGCGGGAAACTGGTGGTCAACACCTCGAATCAGCATCTGGACAAAGGTTTCACGCAGGTTCACAGCAACCTGCAACCGGGTGATTACGTCGTGCTGCGCGTGACCGACACTGGCTGCGGCATGCCGGAAGGCACCATCACCAGAGCCTTTGATCCGTTCTTCACGACCAAACCGATCGGCCAGGGCACCGGTTTGGGCTTGTCGATGATTTACGGTTTCAGCAAGCAATCCCACGGCCACGTCACCATCGAGAGTGAAGTGGGCAACGGTACGACGGTGAGCCTGTATCTTCCGCGCTACAACGGTGCGCTAGTCGAGGACACGCTGATCGACATCGCACACGCGCCTCATGCTCAGGACGGAGAAACCGTGCTGATCGTTGAGGATGATCCGGCGGTACGGGTGTTGGTCAGCGCGGTACTGAGTGAGTTGGGCTACGCCTTCGTCGAAGCAGGCGATGCCGACAGCGCGGTGCCGATTCTCGATTCCGGCCAGCGTATCGATTTGTTGATCAGCGATGTGGGATTGCCAGGGATGAATGGCCGGCAACTGGCGGAAATCGGTCGGCAGTACCGGCCTGATCTGAAAGTATTGTTCATTACCGGTTATGCCGAACACGCGGCAGTGCGCGGTGGATTCCTTGACCCGGGCATGCAGATGATCACTAAGCCGTTCACCTTCGACCTGTTGACGGCCAAGGTGCGGGAGATGATCCGAATCTGAAAGCCCCCATGACGGGGGCTTCGGGGCTATTTACGACAGCATTTCCTGCATCAGCTCTTGCAACACGTCCAGATCGAACGGCTTGCCGAGGATCGGCGCCTTGCGCGTGATCGGGCTGTCGGTCTCGCGGATCTCCTGCGGATAACCGCTGATAAATATCACTTTGAGCTCTGGTCGCAGCTTTACGGCAGGCTCGGCGATCTGCACGCCGGAGATGCCGCCAGGCAGGCGAAAATCAGTGATCATCATGTCCAGGTGCGGCTTGCTCGCCAATATTTCGAAGGCCTGCTCGCCGTTTTCGGCCTGCAGCACCCGGTAACCCTCACCCGACAAGTAAGCGGACAATACCATCAGAATCGAGGGGTCATCCTCGACAATGAGTACTACATCTTGTGCATCTTCACTCATGGGAAGCCTTTGTTCGGTCAATAGCTGCTGATACGACCATGGGGTCGATCAGAGGTTGCGTTTATCCGGCTGTTTTCCTACAACGGCAGACAAACGCGAAATAAGGCGCCCTCGTTGATCTTGCTCTCGACGGCGATGGATCCGCCATGGGCGGCGACGATCTGCTCGGAAATAAACAGCCCCAGTCCCAGCCCCGCGACCACGGTTTTGGCTGACACCCGTTCGAACTGTTGAAAAATGCGCTTCTGGTTTTCTTCACTGATACCGATCCCGCGGTCCTGCACTTCGACCCGTGCCTGACCCTCGTGACTGTAGACCCTGACATCAATCAGGCTCTTGCCACCATAACGCAAGGCGTTGGTCAGCAGATTTGAAATCACTTGTTCGATACGAAATTCGTCCCAGTTGCCGACCACTGGCTGCTCGGCGGTAAACGCAACGGAACACTCGGCGGCGTCAACTTGCGGCGCGAAGTTTTGCAGCAGGTTGCTGACCAACTGCACGAGGTCAAATCTGGTCGAGCGGATCGACAACTTGCCGGTGCGGATGCGTGACACATCCAACATGTCTTCAATGAGACGGATCAGGCTTTTGATCTGCCGCTCGTCACGGTCGACCATGGCGTGCATCTTGTCGAGGGTGAACGCCGACGCGTTGTCCCGGGCCAGGTGCATCTTGCGCAGCTGGGTTTCGAGGATCAGGCCATTGAGCGGCGTGCGGACTTCGTGGGCGACGATCGACATGAAGTCATCGCGCATGCGCACCGCTTGCTCCAGTTCATTCTGGGTGGTCTGCAACTGCTTGAGCAGCGCTTCCTGCTCGCGGCGAGCCTGCTCCAGCTCTTCAACCTGTTGCTTCATCGCCTTGCTTTGGCGGTAGAGGTCGACGAAGACGTTGACCTTGCTTTTGACGGCGTGAATATCCAGTGGCTTGTGCAGGAAGTCCACGGCCCCGCTTTCGTAACCCTTGAACGCGTAGTTCAGCTCGCGGCCCGCGGCACTGACAAACACAATCGGGATGTTCTTGGTCTTCTCTGTACCGCGCATCAACTCGGCCAGTTCAAAGCCGTTCATGCCCGGCATCTGTACGTCGAGAATGGCCATGGCGAATTCGTGTTGCAGCAGCAACGACAAGGCTTCGTCGGCGGACAAGGCTTTGTAGACCATGCGGTCTTCACGCTTGATCAGCGCCTCAAGTGCCAGCAGGTTCTCCGGCAGATCGTCGACAATCAGCAATTTGGCTTGGATGTTACTTAGCATGCTATTCGTTCCAGCTCGACAAGCAGACGGCCGATGCCGCGTATTGGGAGAATGTGGTCAGGGCAGTGCAAATCCAGCGCCGCCCGAGGCATGGTCGCGACCTGGGCTTCGTCCGGGTCCTGCACGATGGTCAGGCCGCCACAACGTTTGACCCGCGCCAATCCGTGTGCGCCATCACGGTTCGCGCCAGTCAGCAGCACGGCCGCCAGGCCTGGGCCATAGACATCGGCCGCCGACTCGAACAGAAAATCAATGGAAGGCCGCGAGTAATGCACGCGATCCTCAAGGCTCAGGGAAAAACTGCGGTCCTGCTCCACTGACAAGTGATAGCCCGGAGTGGCGAAATACAACGTTCCGGCTGCCACATCAATTTTGTCGCCAGCTTCCTCGACAGGCATGCAAACCCGGCGGGCAAAGACTTCGGCCAGTTGGCTGCGCCGCTCGTCGGGCAGGTGCAGGACTACGATGATCGGCAGCATGAAACCTTTACGCAACGGACTGAGAATGTTGAGCAATGCCTCCACCCCACCGGCCGAAGCGCCGATCACGATAGCTTCTATCGAAGGCAAATCCGCTGCATTGTTCATGATTTACGGTAAATCCGTTCTTGTTTGACCAAGGGCGAAAACTGGTTGCCGAAGGCGGAAAAATCCGGGGTTTCCTTACTGCCCAGCACCAGGAATCCCCGGTGACAAAGGGATTCATGGAACAAACCGAACGCGCGATCCTGAAGCTTTTTATTGAAATAAATCAAAACATTACGGCACGAAATCAATTGCGTTTCTGAAAAGACGCTGTCCGTCGCCAGGCTGTGATCGGCGAACGTCACGTTCTCACACAACGTCTTGTCGAAAATCGCGTAGCCATACGCCGCCGTATAGTAGTCGGCGAACGAACGCTGGCCACCGGCCTGCTGGTAGTTGTGAGTGTAGGCGCGGACATTCTCCATGGAGAAAATCCCCTGTTTGGCCTTCTCCAGCGAGCGCGGATTGATATCGGTGGCGTAGATGATCGTGCGATCGAGCAAGCCTTCTTCGCGCAGCAGAATTGCCATCGAATAGACTTCTTCACCCGTGCTGCAACCTGCGATCCAGATCTTGATCGACGGATAGGTCTTGAGCAGTGGCACGACTTCCTTGCGGATCGCGAGGAAATGCGAAGGATCGCGAAACATTTCGCTGACCGGGATCGTCAGCAATTGCAGCAACTGCATGAACGCGGTCGGATCGTGCAGCACCTTTTCTTGCAGGGCCGAAATGGTATTGCACTCGAATTGCGCCAACGCATGATTGACCCGGCGCTTGATCGAAGCGCCGGAATAATCGCGAAAGTCGTAGCTGTACTTGAGGTAGATCGCCTCGATCAACAACCGCAATTCGATCTCGCTGTTACGCGCCACTGTTTCAATGCGTTCCACTAAATGCGTTCCATCTTCGGTAACCACACGCGAATCAGCGAAAACAGGCGATCCAGGTCAATGGGCTTGGCCAGGTAATCGTTGGAGCCGGCTTGCAGGCAGCGCTCCTGATCGTCCTTCATGGCCTTGGCCGTCACCGCAATGATGGGCAGCTTGCGCCAGCGCGGGTCCTTGCGGATCTCGATGGTGGCTTCGAAACCGTCCATCTCCGGCATCATCACGTCCATCAACACCAGATCGATGTCCTCGACTTCATTCAGTTTTTCAATCGCCTCACGACCGTTCCGGCCGATGACCACGACTGCACCCTTTTGCTCCAAAGCGCTGGTCAGGGCGAAGATGTTGCGTACATCGTCGTCCACCAGCAGCACTTTGCGGCCTTCGAAGACCTTGTCGCGGCTGCGCGCGGTCTTGAGCATCCGTTGGCGTTCATGGGACAACCTGGATTCGACTTTGTGCAGAAAGAGTGTGACCTCATCCAGCAAACGCTCGGGTGAGCGAGCGCCTTTGATGATGATCGAGCGCGAGTACTTGCGCAGGTCAGCCTCTTCGTCCCGGGTCAGGTTGCGTCCGGTGTAAACGATGACCGGCGGGAACGAGCAGATATCTTCGGTGGACATGCGCTTGAGCAGATCGTTGCCGAGCATGTCCGGCAGCTTCAGGTCGATGATCATGCAATCGAAAATGGTCGTGCGCAGCAGGTCGAGCGCTTCCTGGGCGAAGCCGACGGCGGTGATTTCAATGTCCTCGTCGCCGATCAGGCGAGCAATGCTGTCGCGTTGCAAATCATCGTCTTCGACCAGCAGCACCCGTTTGACCTTCTGGGTCAGCTTGGCCTCGAGGCGGGCAAACACGTCCTTGAGTTCTTCGCGAGTGGTCGGCTTGACCGCATAACCGATCGCGCCCATGTGCATGGCCGCCTCGACCCGATCTTCCACCGAAATCACATGCACCGGAATGTGGCGGGTTTCGGCATGTTCTTTCAGACGCTGCAATACGGTCAGCCCGGAATGGTCCGGCAGGCGCATGTCCAGCAAAATGGCGTCGGGAATGAACTCCTTGGCCAGGTCGTAGCCTTCATCGGCCCCGTGAGCGACCAGGCACTGGTAACCCAGTTCGTGGGCCAGATCGTAGAGAATGTTTGCAAAATTCGGCTCATCTTCCACCACCAGGATGCAACGGGTGGTGAATGGCGCCTTGCTGCGGTCATCATCGAAACGTGGAATGTCGACTTCGGCAATCAGCGGCACCAGCGCGGGCGTTGTCACCCTAGGTTTTGCGGCGACCGGGGTAGCCTGCATCGGCGCGAGGGGCGCATCACCCGGTTCTACGTATTGCTGCGGCAGCACGAGGGTGAACACACTGCCCTGCCCCGGCTCGCTGGTGACGCTGATCGAACCGCCCAGCAACGCCGCCAGATCGCGGGAAATCGACAGGCCTAGCCCCGTGCCGCCATAACGGCGATTGGTGGTGCCGTCGGCCTGGCGGAAGGCTTCGAAAATGCTGTCCTGCTGGTCGGCGGCGATGCCGATCCCGGAATCGCGGACGATAAAGGCGATGCCGTCGTTCGGCTGGGACGCCACCGTGAGGCTGACGATGCCTTTTTCGGTAAATTTCACCGCGTTCGACAGCAGATTCTTAACGACTTGCTCCAGACGCTGGCGGTCGGTGAACAGCATCATCGGCGAACCGGGCTGCACGTCGACCTCGAACTCCAGCTTCTTGTCAGCGGCCATCGGCTCGAACATTCCGCGCAGTCCGTCCACCAGACGCGCAACGCTGGTGTTCTCGGGGCGCATTTCCAGCTTGCCGGCCTCGACCTTGGAAATATCCAGAATGTCATTGATCAGATTGAGCAAGTCATTGCCGGCGGAGTAGATCGACTCGGCGAACTTCACCTGCTCGGCGCTGAGATTTTCCTGAGGGTTTTCCGCCAGCAACTTGGCCAGGATCAGCGAACTGTTCAACGGCGTGCGCAGTTCGTGGGACATGTTGGCGAGGAACTCGGACTTGTACTTGCTCGAGCGCTGCAATTCTTCGGCGCGCTCTTCAAGCTGGGCCTGGGCCTGGTTGAGCTCGGTGTTCTTCAAGTCCATCGCATCACGCTGATCGGCCAGAATCTGTGCCTGATCGGCGAGTTGTTCGTTGGTCTGCTCCAACTCGACTTGCTGGGTTTCCAGGTGAGCCTGGGACTCCTTGAGAATCCGCGATTGCTCTTCGAGCTCTTCGTTGGCGGTCTTGAGTTCTTCTTGCTGAACTTGCAGCTCTTCGTTGAGCTGCTGGGTTTCGGCCAGCACTTCCTGCAAACGCTGACGGTAGCGAGCGGCCTCGATTGACGTGCCGATGTTGCCGGCGATCAGCTCGAGCAATTCGACGTCGCGGTCGTCCAAGGGGCGCAGGAAACCCAACTCGATCACGCCATTAACCCGATCATCGTCGCTGGTGGGCACCACGAGCACGCTACGCGGCAGGCCTTCGCCCAGACCGGAGCTGACTTTGAAATAGTCGCTTGGCACGTCATCGAGACGGATCAGGCGAGCCTGTTGCGCCACCTGGCCGGCAATCCCTTCATCGCTGTAGATCTGCTGGTCGCGCTCTTCCTGCTCGCGAGAAAAACCGTAGGACGCTATTCGTCTGAGGCCGCCATGTTCTTCGCGCACATAAATAGCAGCGACCGCAGTGCCCAGATATTGCGCGCAGAACTGCAGGATGTTGCGCCCCAACAGATTCAGGGACAGTTGCCCCAGCACCTGCTCGGCCAGTTCGGTCTGGCCGTTGCGCAGCCACGCTTGCTGTTCCAGGCGCCGGGCGCTGGCCTGTTGTGCGGCGAGGTTGGCGCTATAGCTTTGGGACAGGTTGAGCAAATCGCGACGACCGATATAGGCCAGCAAACCGCTGATGCCGAGGATGAACAGCAGGTAAAGGGAGATGCTCCAGATCGTGGTGCGGCGCACTTCCTCGTTGCGCGTGGTGCGCAACTGCTGCTCCATGTCGATCACGTCTTCGAATTGCTTGCGGATTTCGTCGGTCAGCCGTTTGCCCTGCCCAGCTTTGACAGCACCGCGATAATCACCGTTGGTGCGCTGCAACTCGATCATGGATTGCGCATAGTTGGCCCACTCAACCTGCAAGGCCTGGAGTCGGCGCAGACGATCGGTCTGAACCGGATTGTCGGCCGTGAGCTCGAGCAAAGTATTGAGCGCGACCGCGATTCTCGGCTTGGCCGTTTCGTAAGGGTCGAGAAAATGCTCATCGCCGCTGAGCAGAAAGCCGCGCATCCCCGTTTCCAGATCAACGGTCAGTTTCACCGCCTCATTGGCGTTATTGATCACCCGGTCGGTGTGCTCGACCCACTGGATTACCGACAGCAGGTAAGTGATCAGCGAGACAAAGAACACCGCGCTGAGCACACCAACGCCCAACGGCAGACTGATGTTGCGGCTCAGGAGTTTACGGAATCGTTGCTCATCAACCGAAGACGCAGGGGTCATGGGGAGGCCTTGTCGAACTGTTCAAAACCAGGGAGTTTGCCCCAAAACGGGCACATTGATCCAACTTTCTGCGGCCGATCCGGGCAAATACCCGCATTTAGCTGCGATCGATCTAAGGAGCGGTTATCCTGCCGTCTCTTGTACAGCTATTCTTTTTTGCACAACGCCGGGAACTTGTCGGGATCTGCCACTTACTCATGATAGAGCCCGGCGATTTCGATCGACCTGCGACCCTGAATTTACCTTGAGAGCCCTCTTATGTCCTCCACCCCGTCCACCATCCTGGTAGTAGAAGACGATGACATCGTGCGCATGCTGATCGTCGATGTACTGGAGGAACTGGACTACAAGGTCCTTGAGGCCGATGGCAGCAAAAAGGCGCTGGAGTTTCTAAACGATGAGGACCAGCACATCGATTTGATGATGACCGATGTGGGTTTGCCGGATATGGATGGCAGAGAACTGGCGAAACAGGCGCGGATGCTGCGTCATGAATTGCCGATCCTGTTCGCCAGCGGTTATGCCGAGAGCATCGAGCTCCCTGCGGGCATGCAAGTGATCGGCAAGCCGTTTTCGATTGATAAGTTGCGCGACAAGGTCAAAGGCATGCTTGCTTAATCATTCATTACATTTTCTTAGGCGCACTTTTTCCAAAAAATGGTTTGCCGTATCAACGGCAAACCTTAGCTGCCTATAAATGATCCTGCTGCACTTGAGCAATCAATGCGCCTTCCCTGTTTATTGAAACAATCCATCACACTAACAACCTTGCTACCGGACCTGTGCGGATAAACCTGAGCACGTTTTCCATAGCCTTAGCCTGCCCACCACCGGTTGCACAGGCCGCCCTGGATGGCAGAACATTCCATCGACGTCGTGATCCCTTGCGGCCAGATATGGTTAAATCCCGCGCCTCTCGCGTCACTCAGCCCTCATCCCGAGTCAAGGAAATACCGTTCATGAATCAGCCCCGCGCAACCAAAGTCCTCGTCATTGGTTACGTCTGGCCCGAGCCCCGCTCTTCGGCCGCCAGTGGGCATGTGATGCAGATTCTGGATACGTTTCTGAAACAAGGCTGGGATATTACCTTCAGCAGTCCGGCCGGTACCGGTGAACATCGCGCGGATCTGACGGCGCTAGGCATTCGCGAAGTCCCGATCGAATTGAACAACAGCAGTTTCGACGACTTCGTCAGCCAACTGGCCCCGGATATCGTGCTGTTTGATCAATTCATGATGGAAGAGCAATTCGGCTGGCGTGTCGAGAAACACTGCCCCGCCGCCTTGCGAGTGCTTGAAACTTCGGATCTGCAAAGCCTGCGGCACGCCCGACATCAGCGTCTCAAGGATCGCTTGAAGACCAGCGACGATAACAATGATTTCACTGACCTGTTCGCACCGGCATTGCGCGAAGAGTTTGACTTGATGGCCGATACCGATCTGGCCAAACGGGAAATGGCCGCGCTGTATCGTTGCGATTTGAACCTGATGATCTCTGAAGTGGAAATCGAGTTGCTGGTCGAGCAGTTCAAGATGCCGCGCAATTTGCTGCACTGGTGCCCGTTGATGGTCGAACCGCCGAGCGTGCCGGCGGCTGCCTTTGAAGATCGGGCGCACTTTCTCAGCATCGGTAACTTTCGACATGCGCCGAACTGGGATGCGGTGCTCTGGATGAAAACGGCGATCTGGCCGTTGATCCGCGAACAACTACCCGGCGCCCAACTGCACATCTATGGCGCTTACACGCCGCCCAAGGCCACTGCGCTGCATAACGCGGCCCAAGGGTTCCATGTCATGAACTGGGCGGAAGACGCCTTGCAAGTGATGTCGGCGGCGCGCGTGTGCCTGGCACCGCTACGTTTCGGCGCGGGCATCAAGGGCAAGATCATCGACGCCATGCTGTGTGGCACGCCTACAGTCACAACGCCTATCGGCGCAGAAGCAATGCACGGCCAGCATCCCTGGCCTGGCGCCGTGGCCCGGACGGCACGGGAGTTCGCCGATGATGCGGTGCGGTTGTACAAGGATGAAGCACTCTGGACGGACGCCCAATCCAGAGGGCAGGTGTTGTTGGCCAATCGTTATAGACAAGCCGAACATGGCCCGGCACTTATCGAAAAGTTAATAGACTGCCGACAACGTCTTGCCCAACTTAGAACGGATAACTTTACCGGCAGCATGCTGCGTCATCACCACCATAAAAGTACGCAGTATATGGCGCAATGGATTGAAGCAAAAAACCGCACTCACTAACTATCGACACTATCGCTACACACTTTGCATTGTCACGCTTATTGACCCCTTCCACACCCCACCTTATAAACAACTCGCCGGATTAGATTCAGACAAACTTATCCGGCGGCTTTTATCTAACTTACCACTTGATGCAAGGATGCATTAAATGACTACCATTGTTCAAAACAACCTGACACTTAACGACTGGATGGCCAGCACGCCGGCCATTGACACGTTGTCACTCTGCGAATTGACCCTGCCGGGCACCCATAACGCTGGCAGCGACTGGAAAGCCTCTTGGCCGCTTATTCCAGGCGCCCACTGGCTGGCTTGTCAGCACCAATCGTTTTACTCGCAACTGTGCAAAGGCTCTCGAGCGTTGGATATCAGACTCGTATTTGACGCCAAGGAACCGGGGCTTGGAAAATTCCGAATGCATCACAACGGCTACCGCAACAATCGTACCTTGGGGAACTTGTTTACCGACCTGAGGCAGTTTCTTGACGAGAACCCCGATGAATTCATTGTCCTGGACTTCCACGAACTAAAAGGGGATGCGTTTGATTACACTTTTTTCAACAACATGATGATCCATCTTATGGGGCACCTGATAATTCCCACTCGAAACCGTTCTCTGAGCCTGCATCAACTCAAGCAAATCAGTTCTGAGCAAAGGCTCCTGGTCGCGGCCCCTGGGCATTGGCAGCTTGATCGAAACGTGTTCCTTGAACAGATTGAACACCAATGGTCTGGCAGCGGCATCACAAGCGCCGCCGATCTGCAGAAGCACATTACGAGCGTCCTGACCTACCCGCCAGGCACATGGGCACCATGGTCGCTCTCGGCAGCGAGTTACAGCGCCCTCGGTGGCCCCGTGGATATTCATGATGAACTCAATGCCTGGTTCGACCCCGAAAAAAGTGATTGGGCGGCAAAGTGCAACATCATCAATGTTGACTTCATTGAAGAGTCGCAAATTGTTTCCTACTGCCGAACCGCAAACGTGTATAAAGCCGCCAAACGAGCCAACTAATCGGCGTGCCATTAAACGGCCATCTATGTGTAACTGTTTCCATGACTGGAAATCCTCTTACTCACTTCTATGCTGGGTCATGAAAGCCTTTCTGCGCAGGGCGATCAACACAGGTGTGGCGTGCAGCCAACTCTGATACATGAACTTCGTCGCCCCACGGAGGGGGCGCGTCAACGACAAGGAACTGTCATGACCCAAAACACAGCGGGCACGTTAGACAAACAAAAGTGGATGAGTAACGTCCTGGATATCCATCGATTAAAACTGACCGATATCGTCTGGCCGGGCGCCCATAACGCCGGCATGGATAAACAGGCACCCAATTATGATGTTGTTATCGGCAACTGGACAACGTGTCAAAACGGTTCATTTGCCTGGCAACTGTCCAACGGTGCCCGGGCCTTTGATATCCGCTTGGGTTACACCGAGGGCGCGGACCAGTCGATTTTCTATTTTCACCACAACGGATACCAGTCCCATCGGGTCCTCGATGAACTGATGACAGACGTGTCAGCGTTCCTTGACCGCAATCCCGATGAGTTCATCGTGCTGGATTTCCACCAACTCGCGGATGGGTCCAAACCCTTTGATTATCAGAAACTCAACGATCTTCTGGTGAGTCGACTCGGGCAGCGAGTGATCCCCCCCGGCGACGCTGAAAAAACCATCGGCGAACTGAAGCGGATCAGTTCTCGCCGCCGGGTGGTGTTGGCGGCGCATGGACGGCGGGAACTGGATGAGGATTACTTCTGGCCGCGCATCCCACACAAGTGGATAAACAAACGGTTTACCGATACCGAGGATCTGCAAAACCATGTTTCCAGCGCACTCGAAGACGCGCCGTACGAAACGTTTCTATGGTCGTTATCAGCCACCAGCTACGCGTTTCTGGGAGGGCCTCAGGACATCAAAACCCAGATCAATGACTGGTTCAATCCCACCCGGGACTGGGTCACACGCTGCAGCATCATCAATACCGACTTTTTCGACGAATCAGAGATCGTTCGTTATTGCTGGACGGCCAACAGCATGAAAGCGGTTTACGGCCATGCGTTGCATGAGCGGACTCCGGGCTGACACACGGGACGTTGCACACTGGCATTAGGGGCCTGGAAAGAGGCATGATCAGGGCGCAATGATAATAAAAAGCGCCCTGACATGACCCGAACCGCAAGAGTCACAGATCCTTCCTACGAACTGATGGACGACCACAACGGGTTGTCGATCATCTATCGCCAGCATGGATTCCCCTGCCCGTTGGTGCGGTGGCATTTCCACAAGGAATACGAACTGCACCTGATCGTCGCCAGTTCCGGCAAGGTGTTCATCGGCGATTACATTGGCAACTTCTACCCGGAAACCCTGTTCTTGACCGGCCCGAATCTGCCTCACAACTGGATCAGCCAGGTGGCCGAAGACGAGGTAGTGCCCAAGCGCGACATGCTGGTCAACTTCACGGATGAATTGTTCGAGAGCGGTCATCAGGTATTCGCAGAACTGAAGACCCTTGCGCCACTGCTGGAGCGCGCGCAGTACGGCATCGAATTTCGTTGCAAGCGCACCATCCGCCAGGCCATGACGTTGATGCAACGCATCGCCGACACTAAAGGCGTCACCCGGCTCGGGCACTTTTTCATACTGCTGGAGCTGCTCGCGGCTTCTGACGATTTTCAGTTGCTGTCGGGTGCCACCACGCCGCAACTGGCGGATGAACACAATATCGATCGCACCAACCGGGCGGTGGATTACATTTTTGCGCATTACGCCCGGGACCTGCCGCTCGAGGAAGTCGCCGAGCATTTAGGCATGAAGCCAACGTATTTCAGCCGGGTGTTCAAGCAAGCCACCGGGCGCTGCTTCATCGAGTTCGTCAATCGCCTGCGCATCAGCAAATCCTGCGAGTTGCTGGCCGATGGCGACAAACCGGTGACCGATGTGTGTTTCGAATCGGGTTTCAACAATATTTCCAACTTCAATCGGCGGTTCCAACAGCTCAAGGGCATGACGCCCTCGCATTACCGGCGGCTGGCGGTACAGCGGCTGACCGAACAGAATCTGGCCTGAACGTCTTGGTCATAGGGCGTTTTGGGCCATACGCCATACCTGTAGGAGCGCGAGGCTTGCCCGCGAATGGGCCGGAAAACCTGTACAAAATCGATGACTGTTCACCTCTGTGAAGCCTGTCCTTGTATCTCCCCCCATTAATCCCAGTGCAAAAAAGTATCGATTCAAGTGCGACGGATGATTTGTCACATCCTCAATTGAAGGCTGTAATCAGTGCACATTCTTCCTGCCCTCGGAAGACACAAAAACAATAACTGTCCTTCTGTCCCCCATCGGGTGCAGAAAAGGAGTGCACGATGCAACCTTCTGTAAAAGCTCTGCTTGCCCTCACCTGCATGACCCTCAGCAGCGTCAGTCTTGGCGCTCAGACGCTGACCATCGCCACCGTCAACAACAGCGACATGATCCGCATGCAAAAGCTCTCGAAAACCTTCGAGGCCGAGCATCCGGACATCAAGCTCAATTGGGTGGTGTTGGAAGAAAACGTCCTGCGCCAACGCCTGACCACTGACATCGCCACCCAGGGCGGGCAGTTCGACGTGCTGACCATTGGCATGTACGAAGCCGCACTCTGGGGCGCCAAGGGCTGGCTGGAGCCGATGAAGGATCTGCCGGCCACCTACGCCCTCGACGATGTGTTCCCTTCGGTGCGTGAAGGCCTTTCGGTCAAGGGCTCGCTCTACGCCCTGCCGTTTTACGCGGAAAGCTCCATCACCTATTACCGCACCGACCTGTTCAAGGACGCCGGGCTGACCATGCCCGAGCGCCCGACCTGGACCCAGATCGGCGAATTCGCCAGCAAGCTCACCAATAAAGACAAAGAACAGTACGGCATCTGCCTGCGTGGCAAGGCCGGTTGGGGCGAGAACATGGCGCTGATCACCACCGTCGCCAATGCCTATGGGGCACGCTGGTTTGATGAGCAGTGGAAGCCGGAATTCACTGGCCCCGAGTGGAAAAACGCCTTGAATTTCTACGTCGACACCATGAAGAAATCCGGCCCGCCGGGTGCCTCCAGTAACGGCTTCAACGAAAACCTTGCGTTGTTCAACAGCGGCAAGTGCGCGATCTGGGTGGACGCCAGCGTTGCCGGTTCCTTCGTCACCGACAAAACCCAAAGCAAGGTCAGCGAGCACGTTGGCTTTACTTATGCGCCGCATGAGACCACCGACAAAGGTTCAGCCTGGTTGTATTCCTGGGCGCTGGCGATCCCGACCAGTTCCAAGGCCAAGGACGCGGCGAAAACCTTCAGTGCCTGGGCTACCTCCAAGGAATACGGCGCATTGGTTGCCGAAAAAGACGGCATCGCCAACGTGCCGCCCGGCACTCGGGCCTCGACCTACAGCGAGGCTTACATGAGCGCCGCACCGTTTGCCAAGGTCACGCTGGAATCGCTGAAAGCGGCGGACCCGAGCAAACCGACCCTCAAACCGGTGCCTTACATCGGCATCCAGTTGGTGACTATTCCTGAATTCCAGGCGGTGGGCACCCAGGTCGGCAAGTTGTTCTCGGCGGCGCTGATTGGCCAGACCACGGTCGACCAGGCACTGACGGCGGCCCAGCAAACCACCGAACGTGAGATGAAACGCGCCGGTTATCCCAAATAACCCCTAGCCATCCAATTTGTGGCGAGGGCGCTTGCTCCCGCTGGGCTGCCTAGCGGCCCCAAATCCGGGAAACGCGATTCATCAGACAGACCGCATTTTCCGGATTTACGACTGCTTCGCAGCCGAGCGGGAGCAAGCTCCCTCGCCACAGGGTCTCGCCGCATTTCGAGCAAGTGATCGCCATGAATATTTCAACTGCCAAAGCTCACATGGACATCCCCCAACCGGTGCGTAAAAGCCGATTGGCCAATCCCGGCTGGTTTCTGGTCAGCCCCTCGGTGGCGTTGTTGCTGCTGTGGATGATCGTGCCGCTGGGCATGACCGTTTACTTTTCAATGATCCGCTACAACCTTCTCTATCCCGGCGAAAACGAATTCGTCGGGCTGGAGAACTTCACCTACTTCCTGACTGACTCCGGGTTCATGCCCGGCGCCACCAACACCCTGTTGCTGGTCGGCAGCGTGCTGCTAATCAGCGTGATACTGGGCGTGCTGATCAGTGCCTTGCTGGAGGCCAGCGAATTCCTCGGTCGCGGCATCGTGCGGGTGATGCTGATCTCGCCGTTTTTCATCATGCCCACCGTCGGTGCGCTGATCTGGAAGAACCTGATTTTCCATCCGGTGTCGGGGATTCTCGCCTACGTCTGGAAGCTGTTCGGCGCACAGCCGGTGGACTGGCTGGCGCACTACCCGCTGCTGTCCATCATCATTATCGTGTCCTGGCAATGGCTGCCCTTCGCGATCCTGATCCTGATGACCGCCATGCAGTCCCTAGACCAGGAACAGAAAGAAGCCGCACGCCTCGACGGGGCTGGGCCGATCGCGATCTTCTGGCACCTGACCCTGCCGCACCTGGCACGGCCGATTGCGGTGGTGGTGATGATCGAAACCATCTTCCTGCTCTCGGTGTTCGCCGAAATCTTTACCACCACCAACGGCGGTCCCGGCTATGCCTCGACCAACCTTGCGTACCTGATCTACAACCAGGCACTGGTGCAGTTCGACGTCGGCATGGCGTCCGCCGGCGGCTTGATCGCGGTGGTGATCGCCAACATCGCGGCCATCGTTCTGGTACGGATGATCGGCAAAAACCTGACAGACAAAGCCTGAGGCCTGCGCCATGACTCTTCAACAATCCCGCCGCCTGCAAAGCCTGCTGCTCGGCACTCTGGCCTGGGCCATCGCGATCCTGATCTTCTTCCCGATTTTCTGGATGGTGTTGACCAGTTTCAAAACCGAAATCGACGCCTTCGCCACGCCGCCGCAGTTCATCTTCACGCCGACGCTGGAGAACTACCTGCACATCAACGAGCGCAGCGATTACTTCAGCTTCGCCTGGAACTCGGTGGTGATTTCGTTCAGCGCTACGGCTCTGTGCCTGCTGATCGCGGTGCCGGCGGCCTACTCCATGGCGTTCTACGAAACCCAGCGCACCAAAGGCACGCTGCTGTGGATGCTCTCCACCAAGATGCTGCCGCCGGTGGGCGTGCTGATGCCGATCTACCTGTTGGCCAAGAGCTTCGGCTTGCTCGATACGCGCATCGCGCTGATTGTGATCTACACGCTGATCAACCTGCCGATCGTTGTCTGGATGATTTACACCTACTTCAAGGACATCCCCAAAGACATCCTCGAAGCCGCGCGCCTCGACGGTGCCACGCTTTGGCAGGAAATGGTCCGGGTGCTGCTGCCGATCGCCAAGGGAGGCCTGGCCTCCACCGTGCTGCTGTCGCTGATCCTGTGCTGGAACGAAGCGTTCTGGTCGCTGAACCTGACCTCGTCGAAAGCCGCGCCACTGACCGCGTTGATCGCTTCGTACTCCAGCCCCGAAGGCCTGTTCTGGGCCAAGTTGTCGGCGGTGTCGACCCTGGCCTGCGCGCCGATCCTGATTTTCGGCTGGATCAGCCAGAAACAACTGGTCCGCGGCCTGTCGTTTGGCGCTGTGAAATGACCTGCCGACATGCAAATCCCTGTGGGAGCGAGGCTGCTCGCGATGAGGGAGTGTCATGCAGCATTAATGCATCTGGCACACCGCAATCACGAGCAGGCTCGCTCCCACAGAAAAGCCCGCCCGGCTCAACTGAATAACAACACGTGGAGGCCCATCATCATGGCCAACCTGAAAATCAAGAATCTGCAAAAAGGCTTCGAAGGCTTTTCCATCATCAAAGGCATCGACCTGGAAGTGAACGACAAGGAATTCGTGGTCTTCGTCGGCCCGTCGGGCTGCGGCAAATCCACCCTGCTGCGCCTGATCGCCGGCTTGGAAGAAGTCAGCGACGGCACCATTGAACTCGATGGCCGCGACATCACCGAAGTCAGTCCGGCCAAACGCGACCTGGCGATGGTGTTCCAGACCTACGCCCTGTACCCGCACATGACCGTGAAAAAGAACATGTCGTTCGCCCTTGATCTGGCCGGCGTACCGAAGGCTGAAGTCGAGAAGAAAGTCGGTGAAGCGGCGCGCATCCTCGAGCTGGGGCCAATGCTTGAGCGCAAGCCCAAGCAACTCTCCGGCGGCCAGCGTCAACGTGTCGCAATCGGCCGCGCCATCGTGCGCAACCCGAAAATCTTCCTGTTCGACGAACCGCTGTCCAACCTCGACGCCGCGCTTCGCGTGCAGATGCGCCTGGAACTGTTGCGCCTGCACAAAGACCTGCAAGCGACGATGATCTACGTGACCCACGATCAGGTCGAAGCGATGACCATGGCCGACAAAGTGGTCGTCCTCAACGGCGGCAAAATCGAGCAAGTCGGCTCGCCGCTGGACTTGTACCACCAGCCAGCCAACCTGTTTGTCGCCGGGTTCCTCGGCACGCCGAAAATGGGTTTCCTCAAAGGCAAAGTCACCCGAGTCGAGAGCCAAAGCTGTGAAGTCCTGCTGGACGCCGGCACCCGCATCACCCTGCCGCTGAGCGGTGCCCAACTGAACGTCGGCGGCGCGGTGACCCTGGGCATTCGTCCGGAGCACCTCAACCTCGCACAAACCGGCGACTGCACCTTGCAGGTCACCGCCGACGTCAGCGAACGCCTGGGCAGCGACACCTTCTGCCACGTCGTCACCGCTTCCGGCGAAGCGTTGACCATGCGCGTTCGTGGCGACCTCGCCAGCCGTTACGGCGAAGCCTTGAGCCTGCACCTGGACGCCGAACACTGCCATTTATTCGATGCCGACGGCGTGGCGCTCACCCGCCCGCTGCGTGCAGCGGCCTGATTTAGAGAGCCTGTGATGAAACTCAACCAACAGAACCTCAACCGCCTTGCGCCCGAAGTGGCCCTGCCCGCCTACGCCCTGAGCGATACGCGCCAAGGCATCGCCCACATCGGCGTCGGAGGTTTTCACCGTGCCCATCAGGCGTATTACACCGACGCCTTGATGAATACCGGAGAAGGCCTGGACTGGGCGATTTGCGGGGTCGGCCTGCGCGCCGAAGACCGTCGCGCCCGGGACGATCTGAAAGAGCAGGATTACCTCTTCACCCTGTTCGAACTGGGCGACACCGACGACACTGAAGTACGGGTCATCGGCGCGATTCGCGACATGCTGTTGGCCGAAGACGGCGCGCAGGTGTTGATCGACAAGCTCGCCAGCCCAGAGATCCGCATCGTCTCGCTGACCATCACCGAAGGCGGTTATTGCATCGACGACAGCAACGGCGAGTTCATGGCGCACCTGCCGCAAATCCAGCACGACCTGGCCAACCCGAACGCACCGAAAACCGTGTTCGGCTTCCTCTGCGCCGCGCTGGCCAAACGTCGCGCCGCCGGCACGCCGGCCTTCACCTTGATGTCCTGCGATAACCTGCCGCACAACGGCGCCGTCACCCGCAAAGCCTTGTTGGCCTTCGCCGCGTTGCGCGATGCCGATCTGCGTGACTGGATCGCCAACAGCGTGAGCTTCCCCAACGCGATGGTCGACCGCATCACGCCAATGACCAGCACCGAACACAAGCTGCAACTGCACGACAAACATGGCGTCGACGACGCCTGGCCGGTGGTCTGCGAACCCTTTGTGCAGTGGGTGTTGGAAGACAAGTTCGTCAACGGGCGTCCGGCTTGGGAAAAGGTCGGCGTGCAATTCACCGACGATGTCACTCCGTATGAAGAGATGAAGATCAAACTGCTCAACGGCAGTCATTTGGCCCTGACGTATCTGGGGTTTCTGAAGGGTTATCGCTTCGTGCACGAGACCATGAATGATCCGCTGTTTGTGCGCTACATGCGTGCCTACATGGACCTGGACGTCACCCCGCAACTGTCGCCCGTGCCGGGCATTGACCTGACGGATTACAAGAACACGCTGGTGGCGCGTTTCTCCAATCAGGCCATCGCCGATCAGCTGGAGCGTGTGTGTTCGGACGGCTCGTCGAAGTTTCCCAAGTTCACCATTCCAACCATTAATCGCCTGATTGCCGATGGCCAGGAGACCAAGCGTGCCGCGCTGGTGGTGGCAGCCTGGGCGTTGTATTTGAAGGGGGTGGATGAGAATGGAGATACCTACTCGATTCCCGATCCGCGGGCGGCGTTCTGCCAGGCCTTGGTGGCCGATGATGCGTTAATGACCCAGCGGTTGCTGCAGGTTGAGGAGATCTTTGGTACGGCGATTCCCCGTTCTCCGGCGTTTGTGGCGGCGTTTGAATGGTGCTGTAACAGCTTGCGGGAGGTGGGTGTGACGCGGACGCTGGAGCGGGTGCTGGCGTAAATGTGGCGGTGACAATGCTGCCGTCTTCGCGAGCAGGCTCGCTCCCACATTGGATCGTTGTCGAACATGACTAAACATCTCCTGTGGCAGCGGGCTTACCCGCGATGACGGACTGACCGACAACCTAAATGTCGAACCTGACGATCCAAGGACCTTCGATGGCAAACCAACAATTATTCCTCGGCATTGACTGCGGCACCCAAGGCACCAAAGCCGTGATCCTAGACGCCCACACTGGCCAGGTCCTGGGCCAGGGCGCCGCTGTGCACAGCTTGATCAGCGGCGCCAACGGTCGCCGCGAGCAAGACACCGGCCAGTGGCTCGAAGCGTTCACCCTGGCCACCCGCCGTGCGTTACTCGCGGCGAAAGTCGACGGTCAGGACATCCTTGGCCTCGGCGTCTCCGGACAGCAACACGGCCTGGTATTGCTCGATGACCAAGGTCAGGTGCTGCGTCCGGCGAAGCTTTGGTGCGACACCGAATCCACCCCGGAAAATGACCGTCTCCTGGCTCAACTCGGTGGCGAAAAGGGTTCACTTGAGCGTCTGGGTGTGGTCATCGCGCCCGGCTACACCGTTTCCAAACTGCTGTGGACCAAAGAACAGCACCCGGACATTTTCGCCCGGATCGCCCACATCCTCCTGCCCCACGACTACCTGAACCACTGGCTCACCGGCCGCAGTTGCAGCGAGTACGGCGACGCGTCAGGCACCGGCTATTTCAACGTGCGGACCCGCCAATGGGATTTGCAGTTGCTGCGCGACATCGACCCGAGCGGACGCCTGCAAGCCGCGTTACCGGAGTTGATCGATGCGCATCAAGCCGTCGGCACGATCCTGCCCGGCATCGCCGAACAGCTTGGCATCAACCCGCAGGCGCTGGTCTCCAGCGGGGGCGGCGACAACATGATGGGTGCGATCGGCACCGGCAATATCAAGCCCGGTGCGATCACCATGAGCCTCGGCTCTTCGGGGACGGTGTACGCCTATGCTGACCAGCCGAAAGTCAGCCCGGATGCTTCGGTCGCCACGTTCTGCTCGTCCAGCGGTGGCTGGCTGCCGTTGATCTGCACCATGAACCTGACCAACGTCACGGGGGTCATTCGCGAGCTGTTCGCCCTTGATATCGAACACTTCAACGATTTGGTCGAGCAGGCGCCCATCGGTGCCGAAGGCGTGTGCATGCTGCCGTTCCTCAATGGCGAGCGCGTCCCCGCCCTGCCCCATGCCACCGGCAGCCTGCTGGGCTTGACCATGACCAACCTGACCCAGGCCAACCTGTGCCGCGCAGTCGTCGAAGGCACGACCTTCGGTTTGCGATATGGACTGGACCTGCTGCGCCAGAATGGCTTACAAAGCCGCAGCATTTGCCTGATCGGCGGCGGCTCGAAAAGCCCGGTGTGGCGCCAGATCGTCGCCGACATCATGAACACCCCGGTGATCTGTACCGAGCAGAGCGAAGCGGCAGCCCTGGGCGCAGCGATTCAGGCGGCGTGGTGCAAGTCCAGGGCAAACGGCCACGAGGACAGTCTGGCGGACCTTTGCGAGCGTTGTGTAAAGCTCGATCTGGCCAGTGAAACCTTGCCGATTGCCGACAATGTGGCGGCCTGTCAGCAGGCCTATGAACGTTATCAACAACATGTCGCAACCCTTTAAAGAGCGAACAACTATGTATCTGGTGTGTGGCGAAGCGCTGTTCGATTTCTTCAGTGAAGACGACGCCGGCGGCCTGGCTTCAAAAGTGAATTTCAAGGCAATTGCCGGCGGTTCGCCGTTCAATGTGGCGGTTGGCTTGCGGCGATTGGGCGTGGAAGCGGCGCTTTTTGCAGGACTCTCCACCGATTACCTTGGCCGACGCTTGCAGCAAGTGCTGCAGGACGAAGGTGTGCGCCCGGATTACCTGGTGGACTTCGCCGCACCTACCACACTGGCAATGGTCGCGGTCGGGGCCAATGGCTCGCCGCACTACAGCTTTCGTGGTGAAGGTTGCGCGGACAGGCAGCTCAGAACTGAACATTTGCCTGAGCTGGGCCCGCAAGTGCGTGGTTTGCACATTGGCTCGTTCTCCCTGGTGGTGCAGCCGATTGCCGACACGCTGCTGGCGTTGGTGCAGCGTGAAAGCGGAAAACGCCTGATCAGCCTTGATCCGAATGTCCGACTCAATCCTGAACCGAATATCGACCTGTGGCGTTCGAGGATTGCGACGCTGGTTGAGTTGGCGGATCTGATCAAAGTCAGCGATGAGGATTTGAGTCTGTTGTACCCCGAACAAGATCCGCAGCGGGTGATTGAAAGTTGGTTGCAGCATCGCTGTCAGTTGGTGTTCCTGACCCGAGGTGGTGAGGGTGCCACGGTGTTCAGCCGCACTCAGGGTTCGTGGTCAGTACCGGCGAGCTCAGTGAAAATCGCTGATACCGTGGGCGCGGGCGATACGTTCCAGGCGGCGTTGATTACCTGGTTGACCGAGCAGCAGCTCGATTCGGTTGAAGGTGTTCAATCCCTTGAGCGCGGGCAAATCGACGGGATGTTGAAGTTTGCGGTACAGGCAGCGGCGCTGACGTGCAGCAAGACCGGCCCGGATTTGCCGTATCGGCAGCAACTCAACTGACAGATCGTTCCTACGTTCCGCGTGGGAATACAGCCCGGGACGCTCCGCGTCCAAAGCGGACGCGGAGCGTCAGTGAGGCATTCCCACGCAGAGCGCAGGAACGATCAACAGGATCATCGGCAATGGCGGCAGCAGGCTTTTATCGGTCGAAGAGGACTTTAGTCTGGAAATGACTGTTGATTCTTGGCCACCTGGAAGGTGTGGCGCAGTGATACCCAGGAAAAGATAACTAAAAATCCCCTGCATTCATTGGCCGAAACCTTGTATCTAAGGGTTTTCCCGATAGCCCAATGCATCCACTCCTACGCCATTTGCGCCTTGAACGTGGCGGTTTAATCCTGCACCATCCGCACCAGCTTATTCAAAGGACGGAATTAAAGGCATGCTGGACGCGAACGCAACCCATATTTCCCTGACGCTGGAAGGCGTTTCCGTTGACCTGCAAGTGCTCAGCTTCGTCGGTCGCGAAACCCTCAATCAACCGTTCTGTTTCGACATCGAACTGGTCAGCGCCCGTCCCGACCTGAAACTTGAAGAGTTGCTGCACAAGCCTGGCTGCCTGACCTTCGGCGCCACCGGCAAGGGCATCATTCACGGTCTGGTCTATCGCATCGAGCAAGGCGATTCCGGCAAAAGCCTGACGCGCTACAGCATCAGTCTGGTCCCGCAACTCGCTTACCTGCGCCACAACCATGACCAGCAGATCTTCCAGCATTTAAGTGTGCCGAAGATCATCGCCCAGGTACTGGAGGCGCGCGGCATCCTGTCTGACGCTTACAGTTTCCAGCTCGGCGCGATCTACCCCGAGCGCGATTACTGCGTCCAGTACGACGAATCCGACCTGCATTTCATCCAGCGTCTGTGTGAAGAGGAAGGCATTCACTTCCATTTCCAACACAGCGCCAGCGGCCACAAACTCGTCTTCGGCGATGACCAGACGGTGTTCCGCAAACTCGCACCCGTGGCCTACCAGCAAGACTCCGGCATGGCCGCCACGAAACCGGTGATCAAACGTTTCAACCTGCGCCTGGAAACCCGCACCACCCGCGTCAGCCGCCGCGACTACGACTTCGAAAAACCACGCATCCTGCCCGAAGGCGCCGCCAAGAGCGCTCTCGCCCCGGACCTCGAAGACTACGACTACCCCGGCCGCTTCCTGACCCGCGAGCGCGGCAAACAACTGGCCACCCGCGCGCTGGAGCGCCATCGCAGCGATTACAAACTGGCCGAAGGCAAAGGCGACGAGCCAACCCTCGTCAGCGGCCACTTCATGGCCCTGAGCGAACACCCGCGTGCCGAGTGGAACGATCTCTGGCTGCTGCTCGAAGTCGTGCACGAAGGCAAGCAGCCGCAAGTGCTCGGCAAAAACGTCACCAGCGACGTCACCCATAACAAAGACGATTTCCATCAGGGCTACCGCAACCGCTTCCTCGCCACCCCTTGGGACGCGCACTTCCGCCCTGCCCTCGAACACCCGAAACCGAAAGTCCTCGGCAGCCAGACCGCCATCGTCACCGGCCCGCCCGGCGAAGAAATCCACTGCGACCAATACGGCCGCGTCAAAGTGCAATTCCACTGGGACCGCGACGGCCAGGCCAACGACACCACCAGCTGCTGGCTACGCGTCGCCACCGGCTGGGCCGGCAGTGCCTACGGCGGCATCGCGATCCCGCGGGTCGGCATGGAAGTCCTCGTCACCTTCCTCGAAGGCGACCCCGACCAACCGCTGATCACCGGCTGCCTGTTCCACAAGGAAAACGTCGTCCCCTACGACCTGCCGGCAAACAAGACCCGCAGCACCTTCAAAACCCTCAGCTCCCCGGGCGGCAAGGGCTACAACGAGTTCCGTATCGAAGACAAGAAAGGTGCGGAACAGATCTACCTGCACGCCCAGCGCGACTGGGATGAAAACATCGAGCACGACCAGAAAATCCGCATCGGCAATGAACGCCATGACACGGTCGAGGCCAATGTTTTCAGCGAGTTCAAGGTTGAAGAACACCGGATTACCCATCTGGACCGAAAGACTGAGGCGCGGGCGGATGATCACCTGACCGTGGCGGTGACCCAGCATGTGAAGATCGGCACAGCGCAGTTTGTCGAGGCGGGTCAGGAGATTCATTACCACGCTGGCGAGAAGGTGGTGGTTGAAGGCGGAATGGAACTGACGGCGAAAGCTGGCGGAAGTTTCGTCAAGGTTGATGCGGGGGGCGTGACGATTAGTGGGGCTGAGGTGAAGGTGAATACCGGGGGCTCGCCTGGGGTGGGTACGCCTGCTGCGCCGTTGTTGCCGGGGCCGATGAAGGTGGCGGATGCGGATGTCGCGGGCAAAGCGCCTCTCCCCAGCCGCCTCAACGAATCGGGTATTACGCCGTTGTGCGGCAAACAAAGCAACGGCGCCTGCAGCCGTAAGGATTGCACATGCATGTGACCGCCATGAACACCCTGCTGGCCGCACCTCGTTACGGATTCGAGTCGCTGCCCAGGGAACAGTCCAGTCAGGTCCTGTGTTTCATCATCGATCGCGCACGCCAACCCGAGGCAATGTCGCGTCTGTATCGCATCGGCGAACCGATGAATGCTCAAGCCTTGTACAGCAGCACTGACTTTGCGGAAATCGCCAATGACGGTCCGCTCTGGCTCACAGCACCTTGGGGCAGCCGATTGGCAGTCGAAGCCACGCGCTTGTGCGAAGAAAATCACTCGGGCATTGCCCTGGTCGCAGAAGACGCCACTCAGGCACTCGCACACGCGCGCTGGTTGCTACGAGCCAACGACGGTTCCGGCGGCCAAAGCCTGTTGAGTTATCACAAACCTAGCCTGTGGGCTGCGCTGGCCTACACCGCAGGCGACACGTCCATTCAATTGTTCGGTCCTTGGCAAGCAGTGTATAGCCCTGCCCCGAGACACTTCGGCAAAGAGCGCGGCGCGTGGCTGTCCTGGACGGCGAAGTCGGAACTGAAGTGGCGTGGCGATGGCCCGGCGTTCAACCTTCCCGACAACGCAGCAAAGATTCAAGCGCGGCTGGGGTGGTTGTACTGGGTCGATGAGCAATATGCAGCGTTCGGTAAGCCCGGTGATGACCGGATCAATGAAATTACCGAGAACCTGGACCTTTTGCTCAAAAACAACATCTACGAAGGTGATCACTTGCTCAAGCTCGCCTCCGTCGTCGACGGACCGCGGCTTGAAACACAGCCAGAAGCAATGGCCATCCTGCAATCCAGGGAAGAGTCGTTCATCAAGGTTGAACAGCTGATGCAAACAGCATCCGCCAATCCCCAATGAACCCGACGCAACAACAGAACGGAAGCACCATGGAAATTACCAATCATTCAGTCAATCCTGGTGAAACGCTCAGCCAGATTGCTACTCGCTACAACACCAATGTTGCGCAACTGCGCCAGATGAATCCATTCATTACCAACCCGAGTGCGATTAAACCGGGTTGGAATCTTAGTGTTCCCAAGAGTGCTCAGGCTGAAGCGGTTGCAAAACCAGCGGCCCCTTCAACGGCAGCTTCCCAACCTGCTCCAACAGCCGAAAGTGCAAGTGCGCCTGGCCCTAAGCCCATTGACTTGGGGCCGAAAAAAGACTTTACAGAAACGTGCGCCCCCAGCTTCAAGGATCAGCCCAAGCCTTGTTCCAACACGTACGGCACCGCAATTTATGCAACTGACGAAGAAGAGTTTTGGTTACTGCCCGAGCGCGCCGCCTCCTCGATGAAGGAGGCGATGCACGCTCTGGAGAATCAAATTGCCCCGAGTAAATCCCGCGATGAGCGCCTCAAGGGATTAGATGACAGCGGATTACTGAATTACTTCCTTGAGCCAAAACTGAGTAATTTTCTCGAGGGCGAACAGCGCCAGCGAATGGAGGAGATTGAAGCTCAGGAACCGAATATCGAAATGGACCCAGGAATGGTCCTTCGCAGCCGCCAAGAAGTAAAACGCGCAAAAGAAAAGGACGCACCAAAGGCCGAAACGCCGAAAACCGATACTCAGCGCTCACGTATAGATCAGCTTCAGTCGGATATCGATACTCAGAACCGTATCCGGGATGATTACAGCGAGCTACGCAAGTTACGCAGCGAGTGGTTGGCGCTAAAAAAAACAGCTATTGCCGCCGCCGAAAAGAAGGGTCATACGTACGAGAACGGTACGTTGTTCGCTGCCGGGGCAATCGAGGCTCGCGCTCGCGTCCAAAATTACCTGGAGAAACGCAAGGCGCTGATCAGTGAAGGTGGCATCAAGCCACAGGCTCAGGAAGATATCGCCAAGCTCCTTGAAACTGACAAGAAAAAGCGTGATGAACTGCAGAAGTGTTTATACACCTGCGAAGGCGATACATACGCCTACCTGGCGTGGAAGCATGGCGAAGCCAAGTCGTTTGCCTATCACGAATACACCGACGCGATTATCAAAGTAGCGGAATACGGGATCGCCTTACCTGAGTACGCATTGATCAGTGGCGATGACATCACTACAGGTATCGAGCAGTTCAAGTTGTATCTCGATACGGAAAAACAGCAATCGGAAATCAATAACCGCTTGCGTGAAAAATACAAAAACTGGATCGAAGCGACGGGTCAAAATGCCCAGGCACCTGCCGGTCTGGTCGAAGCCGAACGTGCCGAATGGGACCGTTTGCAAGTTGTAAAACAGGGCTTACACGAAAAGGCTCAACAAAAAGTCGCTGCTGACCCTATTCGACGTCACTTATTATGGGAGCCTGAACAGTTTGAGCCTCAGCCGGTTGATCGGCTTGTCAAAGATGGCTTTCCGCTAAGAGAGGTCAGCACACTGGCTACAAGCGGCACGCCGTTGAAGTGGTTCAGTTTGCTCAACCTCAAGGGTGCGCCAAACCTTCTTGAGGAAGACTTGAAAAAAGCCGGCAAGAGCGCAAAAAAAATTCTTGAAGGCATCCCAAAAAATGGTGACGGTGGTGCAAATAAAAACAGCGCGCAGAAGGTATTTGGCCAGTGGCTGGCAAGCCAGGGCGCGCTAAAAATTGGAGATCAAGCCGGCGATTGGTTTGATACCAATGGTTGGTTCAATATCGACAAGTTTTACAGCTTCTTGCAAACCAACGGCTATAAAGTGACTCAGCTTGAGGATGCCGGTGCGCGAAAAGAATGGGGCGAGCATCTAAAGCAGGTCGTATTCAAAAAGAGTGTTCGTGGTGAAGTGAGGCTTTTCGACAAGAGCCAGCAGGCGCAATTTGTCCGCTGCCTTGCGCCGCCGCAAAAAAAACTGCATGGCGAAGTGAAACTGGAAGGTCCCTCCTTCTCTGCCGCTGAAGGCTTCAAGACGTCGGCCAGTGCGTCACTGAGCTTTGACTTGGCTCGAGGTGAAGTGGAACTGCTTAAAATCGACATGCCGACTCGCGAAAAAGCCAAGGATGTGACGGTCGATTACTATCTCGAAGGTAATCCTCAACTTCAGACCTTGAACCTCGGCCGTATGTCCTTCCATTTCGGTGCCCGTGCGTGGGGATACGCCGGTGCGTCGCTCATGCTCGCCGGTAGTATTGAGCTGGTCCCTATAGGCGGCAATACCAAATATGGCGCGACACTCAGCCCTGTCAAACCGGCACAGCGCGAAGATACCGAAGCAAAGGCCGAACGGAAGACCTACGAAGAAACGATCAAAACCAAAGCCGACAATGGTGATACCAGCCCTACCCCAGACCTTGAATACAAGTCCAAGGCGCTCACGGCTGTCGATACCAAATCAAGTGGCCAAGTCATGTCCGGCAAGGCCGCCAACGTACAAATTGAAAATGGCATAAAGGCCAACTTCAATCTGTTCGCCGGCGTGCAAGCAGGTATCCAACTGACAGGGGCTTTGAATTGGGCTCCGCCTAAAGCATTGGCTGTATTGCGGGCAGGACCCTCCACCGGAATCAATAACAGCAAGGAGGCTACGAGCGCTAGCCAATGGCTAACGCTTGCCAACCTCAGCGGATCTTTAGGTGCTGCCTATGGCGCGGGCTTGCAGGGCAATGCTGGAGTTTCTCTGGATAAGGGTAAATTCATTCTCAATCTTAAAGCAACGGTTGTTCTTGGGCCGGGTGCAAGTGGTAGTTTCAAATTTGAGGTAGGTTACGAGGCTGTTGTAGAGCTTATCAATATTTATCGACGTGAGCTGTATAAAGCTAAAGGCGCTTCTATTAGCTGGATTACTCCAGAGGCTGCTGAACAGGCTTCTGCACTGAACATGCTCGGTGCGGTCGGGTTGGATGTTGCAATGATCTATATGATGGGCATCGACGTTATTATGAATCTATATGACGCGATGACCAGTAGTGGAAAGGGAGGGCCCATTGCAGACACTATTATTGAATATGAAAATCAAGCCGAATTGCAAAAATGGTTTATGGAAGCAGCTCCCGCGGCCTTGGGCCCCCTCCTTATGACGCTCAGTTCTGAGCCGGAAGAGTTTTCAGTAATTTCAACGAACCAAGACACAAGTGAAAGTAAAAGTACCGATCGTAAGTACGTAAAACAGGAAGCACGTTTGCTCCAACAACGAGCTCTCGACAGAGTGATTTATTGGGTAGGATCAACGGCGGATGGCGCAGAAGCGTTAACCAAAGCTCAACAGCTATTTGAGGACGCTTGTAAATGCATGAACAAACTAGGCGTCGCACCTAAAGAGTCCGGGCAAGCGTATTGTGAGAATAGATACAGACTAGATAATTTTATGGCAGTTCCTGTACTTAGCATGGAACGTGCGGAAGGCGTTAAAGCTCGGGCCCGCTATAAATCAAATGTGAAGAAAATGGGTCAGCGTATAGACGCGTTCTGCAAGCTGGACTTTCGGGAAAATAGCTATATCCCGATGACCACCATGAAATATTCCGGCCCTTTATAATCGAGTCAACTAAATATGTTAAAAATGAAAAATGCCGTTTGCATTGCCTTATCAACCCTATTCTTTAGCTTTGTGGCGCAGGCAGAAGTATCGACACAGCAAGTGAAAGCAAAGGAAAAGGGTATTGAGCTTTACAATCAATTCAAAGCCATATCTGCAGTCCCCTATCTGAAGGCAGCAGCGGAAGGTGGCGATCGTGAAGCACAGTACTACTTGGGCGAAGCGTTACGCAAAAATAACAAATATATAACTCCAGAAGCTCAGAGCGCGTATGAAGCCTCTGCTCGCCAAGGTGATATATATGCAATGATAAGATTGTCTCAGCGCAATAACGATCTCTGCGTTGAGATGAACAACTGCTCAGGTGAAAAAAAATCGCCAAACGAGTGGTCCAAAAGTGCCTTAGAGGCTGCTACGAAAGAAGCTGAAAAAGGTGACGCCGAGGCTATGTATTTGATGTACCGGATAACCGGAGACGACAAATGGTTTGAAAAATCCGCAGACGAAGGTTTTGCGCTAGCGCAGTACTATCTAGCGGCGGATTACCGTGAAGGTAAAGGTTTCTTCCTGACACCTTCAAAACGCGCGGAGATGGTCGAACGCTGGATGAAGGCATCTGCGGAGGGTGGCAACCCTCAAGGTATGTTGGCGTATGCCGCGATTCAGGGTCGAAAAAAGGACTGGGAGCAATTCAGGTCGTGGAATGAAAAAGCAGCAATGACTGGATATGTCAGCGCTGTATATGGTTATGGCTCTTACTTAGCAGGACAATCGCCGGAATACGGCTTTAAGGAGGATCTAGTAACAGCCTATGCATCCATTTCCTGGGTGCTTGAACTAGACGGTGGGGGCGGCATGCGAGAATTTGCACAAGATGAACTCCCGGAAATCGCGGCAAAAATGACTGGGGAACAGATCGAAAAATCAAAAAAAACCCTGACGGAATGGAAAGCAACCCGCCCACCACTATCCTTCTTCCCTGACAAGCTATGAACTATTAACACTATGAAAGCGTATTTTTTCGTAGCCCTCTTCGCGATCGGTTTGTCCTCAGAGGTTAGCGCACAATCTACTTCGGACCGAAGTACATCGATACGTCAGGCAAGCCTGAAGAAATCAGCTATCGGAAGCTTTCTGACGCTTGCAGTTATCAGAACTGACTGAAAGGCCTGATTTTGCACTTTGCGGTACTCCTGTGAGGGATCAGGCGCTATGCTTTGGCGCCTCCCTCACTGCCGCAAGGATCCGCCATGCAGTTATCGTTTCGTATCGTGTCGGCCTTCACTTCCCTCCTCTGTTTTTACTGGCCCTGGTCTGGGGTTTGATGCCGTGGCCCTGAGCGAACACCCGCGCGCCGAGTGGAACGACCTCTGGCTGTTGCTCGAAGTCGTGCACGAAGGCAAGCAGCCGCAAGTGCTCGGCAAAAACGTCACCAGCGACGTCACCCACAACAAAGACGATTTCCATCAGGGCTACCGCAACACCTTCCTTGCCACCCCGTGGGACGCGCACTTCCGCCCTGCCCTCGAACACCCGAAACCGAAAGTCCTGGGCAGCCAGACCGCCATCGTCACCGGCCCGCCCGGCGAAGAGATCCACTGCGACGAATACGGCCGCGTCAAAGTGCAATTCCACTGGGACCGCGACGGCCAGGCCAACGACACCACCAGTTGCTGGCTACGCGTCGCCACCGGCTGGGCCGGCAGTGCCTACGGCGGCATCGCCATCCCGCGCGTCGGCATGGAAGTCCTCGTCACCTTCCTCGAAGGCGACCCCGACCAACCGCTGATCACCGGCTGCCTGTTCCACAAGGAAAACGTCGTCCCCTACGACCTACCTGCGAACAAGACCCGCAGCACCTTCAAAACCCTCAGCTCACCGGGCGGCAAGGGTTACAACGAGTTTCGTATCGAAGACAAGAAAGGTGCGGAACAGATCTACCTGCACGCCCAGCGCGACTGGGATGAAAACATCGAACACGACCAGAAAATCCGCATCGGCAATGAGCGCCATGACACGGTTGAGGCCAATGTTTTCAGCGAGTTCAAGGTTGAAGAACATCGCATCACGCAACTGGATCGCAAGACTGAAGCGCGGGCGGATGATCACCTGACCGTGGCGGTGACCCAGCATGTGAAAGTGGGGACGGCGCAGTTTGTCGAGGCGGGTCAGGAGATTCATTACCACGCTGGCGAGAAGGTGGTGGTTGAGGGTGGGATGGAACTGACGGCGAAAGCTGGCGGGAGTTTCGTCAAGGTTGATGCGGGGGGCGTGACGATCAGTGGGGCTGAGGTGAAGGTGAACACCGGGGGCTCGCCTGGGGTGGGGACAGGGATTCAGATTTTGCCGCCCGTCATCCCGTGGGCCGCCGCTCAGGACAAAGCCGGCGCCCTGCTCGTCCCGGCCGCCGTACAAATGGCCATGGCCAAAGCCGCCCGTGCGGCGGGCGACATACGCTGCCCGATTTGCGAAGCCTGCCGTGAAGGCAAGTGCGATCTGGGGACTGCAGCATGAGCGACGCACTGAACAACTGGCTCGGCGAACAGGCAAAACTCAATCGCGTGCTGATCCTGGCCCTGGACAGCCTCGCTGACCCGAACCCGGTCACTTCGCTCTACAGCGCCGGATTGATGAAGCGCTCGGTGCAGCTCTATCGACGCACCCAGTACGCCGACTTCGCCGCCATCAGCCCCTGGTTCACCGAACTGCACGAACCCAACGCCGATGCCTTCCGCAAACTGCTGGACGACCCGCAGCGCAACTGGGGTTGGATCGGCAGCATGGAAAAAGCCGATCTCGACGGCCTGACCCAACACTGGCAAGCGCGGATGGTCATTGAGGAAGACGGCGAACGTTCGTTGTTCCGTTTTCAGGACAATAGGGTGATTGCTCGATGCCTCGCTAACTTGAGCGAAACCGAATGGCCGTTGCTGTTAGGCCCGATCAGCAGCGTGCTGTATTGGGACGAGGAGCAATGGAAAAGCGCCGATAACGCCCGCCCCGGCATGTACCCGGTGCCCAACCCCGCGCCGTGGTTGCGAATTCCAAACGCGCCGGAGCGTACCCGCAGCATCTTGCGCGAAAACCTGAAACGTTGGCTGCTGGTGTACCACGTCGAGGCCACCGCCAAACTCTCCGAAACCCGCAATGTCCGCGAATGGCTGGAAGAACAGATGGACCTGCTTGAAACCTGGCAATGGAACACGCCAGAACAACGCGAATTCATGCTCAGCCTGAGACTTGATCCCAAATGCGCAGAAGACGTGGCTTGGCAGCCATTGCCGAGTGAAACCCCAGAGCAGCATTTTGCGCGGTGTCAGCGGGTGTTTGATGCGAGTTTGGGCAAACCAGAGCGTGAGTAAGTTTGTGGCGGCTGGCATAACAGCGTTTGCGGCTGAACACTTTTCTGGATGCTTGCCTTTGTTCCTCGCTGCGGCGGGCGTGATGGTGGCTTCTGGCTGTTCGGCCATCAAGCCTGCCGATAGTTTTACGTTGCTGACGGAACTGCCACCTGGGTTCAGCATTAAAGGTGAAGCTTCCTATGTGCCTCGTACGGGGGAGATGTGTTCAGTGCCTGCGAAGAAAGGCAGGAACTTTCCGGGGTTGAAGTTTTTTGAGCAGAAGCTGAGCGCTGGTGCACAAACGGCGCGGTTTGAAGTTCCGCTGACGAGTACGGAAGGTGGTTGTCCTTTGGTACTAAAAAGTTTCGGATATGAAGTAGACGCAAAGTACGGAGCTGCTCGGCTCAATTTAGGTAGGGATTACACGGGGATTGCGTTTCAGGATGGAATCGCAGACAGCCAAAATGCACCTTCTCCCATGGTATTGCAGAAACAGTGTGAATGGTTTTTTCGTACGGTAGGGCCCAAACGTTACATAGCAAAAATTCTGGAGTGTAAATCTGTAGCAACACCTGAACAGGAAAACGGCACAGTTGCAAAAGGTCCGCTGCAACTTGCTCAGTTGGTGGGAAAGACGGTTAAAGTAGTTTTCGCTATTTCAAGCGAAGAGAGTCCGGCTATGGGTGATAACTGGGTGAAATTCCCCACTGGCTGGAAGCGCTGCATGGGGGAAAGCCTCGAAGACCCTTATGCGTTTTGTAATGGGAACATAACCGATTTCAAACCTTTCAAAATGCCGGATGGACGTGATTGCACCGTCTATCCCAACTGCACTGAACAAGGACAATAAAATGTTTTTTCGAAACTTTTTCACTGGATTTGTTCGAGCTGCGGCCATCGGCTTAGGGGCGCTCGGGACTGCAGGATGCTCAGTCGCACAACAGGATAGCTTCACGCTGATCACTGAACTGCCACCCGGATTCAGCATTAAAGGTGAAGCATCCTATGTGCCTCGTACGGGAGAGAGTTGTACAGTCCCACCTCGAAAAAGCAGAAGCTACCCCGGATTGAAGTTCTTCGAGCAAAAGCTTAGTAACGACGCCCAGACAGCGCAATTCGAAGTACCGCTAACCAGCATCGAAGGGGGGTGCCCCTTGGTGCTTGATACCTTCGCGTATGAGGTTGATGCCAAATATGGTGCTGACTTCCGGAATGTAGGTAGGGCACACACAGGGGTTTCGTTTGAGGATGGAAGTTTAGAAAGACCAAGACCTCCCGAAACCTTGATAAAGCAAAAGCAGTGTCAATGGTTGTTTCGCACCGCTGGACCCGATCGTTACATTGTGAAAATTTTGAAATGTAAATCTGTCACAGCGGCCAACGAGGTGAGTGACGAAGCTGAAAATGGTCCCATACAACGAGCAAAGCTCGCGGGTCAAATGATCAAAGTTGTATTTTCAATTGCCACGGAAGAAACCCCATACATGGGAGATACATGGGTTAAATTTCCTGAAGGCTGGAAACGGTGCATGGGAAAGAGCCTCGAAGATCCTTATGCGTTTTGTCGCGGCAATACTACCGATTTTAAGCCCTTTAAAATGCCAGATGGACGTGATTGCACCGTTTATCCCACCTGTACTGAATAAGGATATTTTTTATGGAGCCGAAGGCGCCTTGCAATCCACTCTTAAGTGAAAAATCAGGAGCATGCCCACTGCGTGGCGACTGGATTAGTTTTCAAGTAGTAGATGAAACCGGCAATGGAAAGTCTTACGCTGGGCTCTCCTATGTCCTTCAGGATAGTGCGCATCAAAAATATTCCGGAGTACTGGACGCTGATGGAAAAGCGAAGGTTTTCAACCATTATCAAGGCCCCGTCGTACTGACCCTTGACGCCCCTTATATAGGAACTGATGATCTTTATTCTGTCCTTTCGCAGCGAGAAAGCTACCCCATTCCCATCACAGAATTTCAGGTAAAAGCCGAGAAAACACGTTTTGTACGGAAAGACGGTTTACGCGTTGAGAAAAATCCTGCAAAGGAAAAGGCAGACCAGTTTTTTCATGTCGAAGTGAAAGACTTGGTGAAATTTACTGCTCACCTGCCACCCTGCTCTCCTAGAAAATACCCTCCAAACCAAAGTTTAATGAAAGCCATGGGCGACCTCGGGTTCGGACCAATAGAATCGGAACTCTATGGAATTGGCCTAATACCTAACAAACATACCGTTCTTGAAGTACGCCCACTGCGCGCCTTCCGCCCCATGCTGTCGAAAGACAACGCATTCAGCGCATTGTGTAGTGGTCTAATGAAACCGGACACCCATTTAGGCGAGAATGCTCGCCAGATCGAGGTGTCAGATGACTAAACAACGCCGCTCCTTTACTCCTGAATTCAAGCGCGAGGCTGCCGACCTTGTGCTCAAACAAAACTACAGCTACATCGAAGCCAGCCGTTCACTCGGCATTGGTGAATCGGCATTGCGCCGCTGGGTTGACCAGATTCAGAAAGAACATAAAGGCGTCACCCCGCAGAGCAAGGCACTGACTCCGGAACAGCAAAAAATTCAGGAGCTGGAAGCCCGGATTGCTCGGCTTGAGCGAGAGAAATCAATACTAAAAAAGGCTACCGCGCTCTTGATGTCGGAAGATCACGAGCGTTCGCGCTGATTGACCAGTTGAGGGCACATGAGCCGGTTGATTGGCTGTGCAAGGTGTTTGACGTCACTCGCTCGTGTTACTACGCCCAGCGCCTGCGGCGCCGCACGCCGGATGTTGAACGGCTTCGATTGCGTAGTCGCGTCAGTGAGCTGTTCTCGCAAAGTCGCAGCTCTGCGGGCAGTCGCAGCATCCTGTCGCTGATGCGTGAAGACGGTGAGCAACTCGGTCGATTCAAAGTGCGTAGCTTAATGCGCGAGCTTGATTTAGTCAGCAAACAACCCGGCTCCCATGCCTACAAACGAGCAACAGTAGAAAGACTGGATATCCCGAACACATTGAACCGCGAGTTCGACGTGCCAGCGCCCAATCAAGTCTGGTGCGGCGATATCACCTACATTTGGGCGCAAGGAAAGTGGCATTACCTGGCTGTCGTCCTGGATCTTTGTACGCGTCGGATCGTGGGCTGGGCGCTGTCGGAAAAGCCAGACGCTGAGCTGGTGATCAAAGCGCTGGATATGGCTTACGAGCAGCGTGGCAGGCCTTCGGATCTGCTATTCCACTCGGACCAGGGATCGCAATATGCAAGCCGACTCTTTCGCCAGCGGTTGTGGCGATACCGCATGCGCCAGAGCATGAGTCGACGAGGAAACTGCTGGGATAACGCACCGATGGAGCGCGTATTTCGCAGCTTGAAAACAGAATGGATACCGACCGTGGGCTATCGAACTGCGCAGGAAGCACAGCGCGATATCAGCCATTTTTTGATGCATCGCTACAACTGGATTCGGCCTCACCAATTCAACGAGGGGTTGGCACCAGCGCGGGCCGAGGAAAAACTTAACGTCGTGTCCGGGATTAGTTGACCACTACATTGAACCTGTATCAACTGTCTCTATTTTCAAGCTTGAGCTACTGTAATTTTGGTCAAGAGCCTGCCGAAAAACCAATCGACACTGTAACGTTTCCATTGGATCCGAGCGTCGGGCATATGTTTGGTAATAGCCTTGCCAGTTACACAGAGTCTTGGAAAATCAACTCAACCCAGACATTAGCTTACTATCCACTTTATGAAGATGTGCCTTACTCCAAGCGTTTCGAGATTTTGCCGTTCGACCCCACATTATACAAAAAAAACAATCGTGAATTAGGCCCAAATCAAGAGCATCCCGCCACGTGGCACTTCTTCGATGATGGCAAAGCCGAGGGCGGCACCAATACTCAGGCCTTCATAACCCACCATGACGAAATTATTCTAATCTCCGTTCGAGGAACGTTAGAACTAGTGGACTTCGTGCGAGACACAGATGCAGAGCAAGTTCCTATTACGGGTGGCATAGGTAAAGCGCACAAAGGCTTTTACGATGCCTACCGAGCAATGAGTACTTTTATACTTACCTATCTCGATAGTTTTCACGTAGACCAAAAAGTGATTATTTGCGGTCATAGCCTCGGCGGAGCCATTGCGACTTTGCTCGCTGAAGCACTACGACGCGATACCAAAAAATACGACGTCCTTCTCTACACCTACGGCTCCCTACGAGCCGGCGACGCCGACTTCGTCAATGGCGCGGCAGACTTGGCCCATCACCGCATGGTCAACAGCAATGACCCGATTCCAAGTGTTCCCGCGCCATGGATGAACACCCGCAAAAGTATCTGGATGCCCGGCGTGGTCCTCAGTTTTGTCACCGCCCCTTTAGGCGCACTTATTTTCGCTATAGGCCTGTCGCGAACTGGCGGTGCTCCATACGAACACCAGGGTAATCTGCACCATTTCATGCCCGTTCATTTTAAAGGGCGCGAGCAATCCGCGGTTCTCTGGGACCCAGGTTGCGACTCCATCGAAGAGGCGGCTTGCACCAAGGCATTGAAAAAGTTCGGCGATATGCCCGACCGTGATGCTTTTGTGATGCAACTGTTCCAGATGAGCGATCACTACATGGTGCCCTCCTACATTCCGTACGCTTGGGCAACATTGCGCCGCTGGCAGCAAACCCAGGAAAGCGGGACTACCGTGGTTACCAAAACAGAGTACGACCAGGTTTACTACCAATTGCAAGAGATGCAGGAGCGGCTGAAGGCGAAAGAAGCTGAACTGAGGTTCGTTTACCAATCTGACCGTCGGCAGTACCAGCAAGAGGCAAATGTGTTGAGAGCAGAAATTGGACGGCTTGATACATCAAGACAACGGATTCACACCCTTAGCTTCCTCAAACTAGTGCCTGAGGACATCTACGGCTCCGCCACTCAAGCGCCGGAACATAAAATCAACGTAGATCGCTGGATGGCAAAAAAAGAAAACAGTGTCGAGGTCCAGCTCGCGATGATTCCTGATGCAAGCAGCAGTGACCTGAGGACAGCGTAGTTTTCAGGAATGCTTTAACTCGGTACGCGTGTAAACAAGCCAGTGTCCGCAGGAGACTGGCTTGTTATGTACCGCAGTGGCGTCAGACCGGTGCCTTCCACCCCATCATCCGCTGTTGGGCAACCTGCAATAGGTCGCAGCCGTCCTGAGTCAGAAGGTAAACCGCATGGGTAATGTGCGGGATATCCTGAACATCGCCGTGCTTGAAGCATTGGCAGTGGAGCGTTTCAAGCAGCTGACTGGAGGCCCGGACCCGCTGTAGAGCGGCTTCGAGGATGTCTTGAGGATTGGCTTCGGTGTCGATCACCAAAGGACTTGAGTCGGTAACGCTGCTGTTGATTGAACGATAGCGATCGGGAAATGCGTTTAGCGTTGTCATAGTAAGTTACTCATCTGTTTTGAAGTAACCGCCCCACCGTGACCAAACGATGGGAGGCGGACTGTATACAGGCTTGGTCAACCGAGAACAGTAACTCAGCTCGCCCGAAGGCGTCCTGCACACAGCCGCCACAACGATGCGCCATAAGGACGTAGATGTCCGCGACGCGAATCATGGCACACATATGTGCACTGTTCTCACAGGTGACCAAACCTGTCCGCTGATTTTGCAGCGAGCCCAAACAGTAGTCGCTTCACCCCATCCGGCGAAAGTCGACAAGGCGTCTGTCTTTGTAGGACCAAGCCGAAGACTTCGTAGACGCTTTCCTAACGAATCATCCGACAGAAAAAACCTCGCGACAGGCGGCATTCAACCGGGTTAACCATCGCTTAACTCCGCGGTCCAAGACTTTACTGGACCGCACGCCCTCAGGTTCCTCTGACGCCCAGTGCGGCAGGTTCGACGCTCAACCGTCGAGCCGACTCAACGCCTGCACTGGAGATCGCCCCATGAACATCCGTATGCTGCTGATGACTTCCGCCCTCGCCTGCACCGCGTTTACTGGTCTTGCGCAGGCCAATGACACGTCGTCCTCGCAAGCCACCCCCTATCACTACGGCATGCCGCTGAACATCGGCAAAGTGGTCGCGCTGACTGAGCCGAACACGCTGGAATGCAAAGTGATCACGGCCGACATGAAGTACATCGATACGTCAGGCAAGCCTGAAGAAATCAGCTACCGGAAGCTTTCTGACGCTTGCAGTTATCAGAACTGACTGAAAGGTCTGATTTTGCACTTTGCGGTACTCCTGTGAGGGATCAGGCGCTATGCTTTGGCGCCTCCCTCACTGCCGCAAGGATCCGCCATGCAGTTATCGTTTCGTATCGTGTCGACCTTCACTTCCCTCCTCTGTTTTCTGCTGGCCCTGGTCTGGGGTTTGATGCCGGATGGGCTGCTGGCGATCTGGAGTATTGAGTATTCGTCTGTGGCAGGGTTTGTCGCGCGACGCAGTGCAGTGCTGTTCGCGGCGTTGGGCGTGATGTTTTATCTGGTTCGGAACGAGGCGCCGTCGGTCACCCGCAATGCGCTGAGCACCGGGTTTACCGTGGGTTGTTTCGGCTTGGCGATACTGGGTTTTGGCGAATGGCTCAATGGCCATGCCGGGCCGGGCATATTGCTGGCGGTGATGGTCGAATCGGCGCTGGGACTGGGGTTTGTCCAGGCCCGGCGCGTATCAGCAGAACTCGAAACGGCTGGTTAAAGCGCTTTCCCGGCGGGATGCAGTGGTCGATTCTCTTCCTGATGCTGCATCTCAGAGCGTAGACCGGCAATCAGGTCGTTTATTTCACGGCAACCGTTCAGGTGCTTGGCATCTATCCCGGTCTTTATCAAATCAAGGTGATCGGTTTTGCGGTCTGAATACACCTTGACGGTCATCGACAGGTCCGGCGACAGCGTGCACTGACAGCGCTTCGGCAGAAAACTGCTTTCAACGATATTGCGAAGTTCCAAGGCAGAAAGAAACATGGCGACTCTCTCCTGATTGTGAGACTGCCAGAAAAATTCAACGTCGGTCCGTGGTGAAATCTCCCGCCGTTTCTTCCGTCGACGGAGTTTCTACGTTTCACACAGCAGACCGTCCTTGTGGTTAGAGCTGACTCAATAATGTCCTGGTCAACTTAAGATCTGCTTGAGCATAAAGCATGCCGCAAATTTCGCCGTGCAGCTCATCGGTAAATCAATGATTTAACGGACATGCCTGAAAATGGCCTCATGCAATCTGCAAGAAAGGGCAGTTTGAACCCTGCAATTTGCATACATTCCCGACCGGGTTTGCATTGGTGGCGGTCGGCAGTAAGAATGCGCCTGCCAATCCAGTATCCGCTGACCCTACTCACACGCAAGGAGGCATCATGGGTTCTTTGACCTGTATCAATACCGTCGGGCTGATTGTTGCCAGCCTTTCCAGCGTGGCCTGTGCGGCAAAGCTCGAAACCGTCGCGCCGTTCCCTAAACCGGAAAGCGGTTTTACCCGCCAGGTCATTCATGTAGCGCCGCAGCCACAGGAAGAAAACTTCCAGGTCGAGGTGCTGGCGGGCAAGACGCTGACGGTGGACTGCAATCGCCAACGTCTGGGCGGTATCCTTGAGGAAAAAAACCTTGAAGGCTGGGGCTACCCCTTTTACCGTCTGGAAAAAATCATCGGCCCGATGAGCACGATGATGGCCTGCCCCGACGGCAAGAGTAAAAAGGCGTTTGTGCCGGTGGTCGGTGACGGCTTCATGCTTCGTTACAACAGCAAGTTGCCGATCGTGCTCTACGTGCCCAAGGACGTCGAAGTCCGCTATCGGATTTGGTCGGCGTCGGACAGGGTCGAGAAAGCCGTTCAAGAGTAACCGCAGCGCCCCTCCTCACGCTGAGGCGTCGCTCAACGCGGCGCGCTCGGCGACATGCCGCAGGCTGTCAAAGTTGATATTGGCGCCCGAGTCGATCGCGATCAGGGTTTGACCACGCGCACCGGTTTGAGCGACGTACTTCTTGATGCCGGCCACCGCCAAGGCACCGGAGGGCTCAGTGATCGAGCGGGTATCGTCGTAGATATTCTTGATGGCGGCGCACAGTTCGTCGTTGCTGACGGTCAGCACTTCATCGACGCAAAACCGGCAGACCTCAAATCCATAAACGCCAATCTGCGCGACGGCCACGCCATCGGCGAACGTGCCCACGGTGGGCAGGACGATCCGCTCGCCTGCTTGTAACGCCGCGTACAGACACGCGGAATGTTCTGATTCGACGCCGATGATGCGGACTTCCGGGCGCAGGTATTTGACATACGCCGCGATGCCGGCGATCAGACCTCCTCCACCCACCGGGACGAAGATCGCATCCAGGGGGCCTTGTTGCTGGCGCAGGATCTCCATGGCCACGGTGCCCTGCCCGGCGATTACGTCCGGGTCATCGAAAGGTGAGACGAAGGTGCAACCGGTTTGCTCGGCGAGGCTCAGGGCGTATTCGAGGGCGAACGGAAAGCTCTCGCCGTGCAGCACGGCCTCTGCCCCCCGACTGCGCACCCCGTGCACCTTCAATGCTGGTGTTGTGCAAGGCATGACAATCGTCGCAGCGATCCCCAATTCACGCGCCGCCAACGCTACGCCTTGGGCGTGATTGCCCGCTGAAGCGGTGATCACGCCCCGAGCCTTTTGCTCATCGCTCAGTTGCACCAATTTGTTGTAAGCGCCACGGATCTTGAAGGAAAAGGTCGGTTGCAAGTCCTCACGCTTGAGCAGGATCTGATTACCCAAGGCCTCGGACAGCGCTGGCGCGGGTTGCAACGGTGTGCGCACGGCCAGCTCATACACCGGCGCGGCGAGGATCTTTTTCACATAGTGCTCAAGCAAGGCCTGCTGGGCGGGGGTGCTGCTCATGGTCGTCTCCTGACATTGATCGGGGCCCAGGAGACAGAAAGTAAAAACCCGCCTCTAGGGCGGGTTGGGTGCTGCAGTCGTGAGCTAGCCCGCCAAATAAGGAATGGCGGTAATAATGCTTGGCTGGCAGCGCAATACGGTGGAAGTCATGGCTGGAAATTAGCCGGGCGTTGCGGGCAAGTCAATGGTCAATTTTCCTCGGTCTCTGTAGGCTGGCGGACATCGCTCATTGTCCCAAGGAAGGAAACCATGAAGTCTGTCGCCCTGCCCCTCATTGCCTTGATCGCCTTTGCCGGCTACACCGTTTCCGTGATGCTTCAGGCGGAGCAGTCGTTGATCGACTTCGGCATCGGTTTGATGTCACGCCCGGATACTGCGCAGGTGGTGATTGATCTTTATCTGTTGGCGACACTTGCGGGCGTCTGGATGTACCAGGATGCGCGCAAGCGTGGGCAGTCGGGGTTATCGGTGATTCCGTATCTGCTGATTACGGCGGTTTTCGTGTCCGTCGGGCCGCTGTTGTACCTCGTGGTTCGGGGGCTTAAGAATCGCAGGAATTGCGGTGATGCACGCCAGCAAATTTGATCCAAAGCAGTGTTGTGTTGCGGATAGAGCCTTCGCGGGCAAGCCTCGCTCCTACATTGGAGCGTATCCCCCTGTAGGAGCGAGGCTTGCCCGCGAAGACGGCCTGACAGTCGACATCGTCATTTCGCCAACCGCCTGAGCCCAAGCACCATCGCCCCCGCCCCAATCATCATCGCCGCCAGAAACAACGGATACGACACCCACCACGGCGTGCCCCCGGTCATCATGCTGAACTCGGACATGCCGCCAATGCTCGCAATCAGGTTCAGCGGCAAAAACACCACGTTAATTAATGTCAGCTTGCGCAGCAGATTGTTCATGCTGTTGTTCATCAGGTTGCCACGGGCGTCGATCAGCCCGGAAAACACCGTGGAGTAAATTTCCGCCTGCTTATAGCACTGGTTATTTTCGATGATCAGGTCGTCGATCAGGCCGATGGCCTCGGCGCTGAAGTGTTCCTTGGCGGCATGATTGCGCAACCGCGTCAGCACTGCGCCGTTGCTGTGAATCGCGTTGATGTAATAGATCAGGCTTTCGCTGAGGTTGAACATCTGGATCAGGTGCTGGTTCTGCATCGAGGCGTTGAACTTCTGCTGCAACTCCCGGGCAACCAGCTTGATTACCTTCAGGTGGCCCAGATAGTGATGGATGTTGTTGAACAGCAGATCGAGCAGCACATCCAGCGGCGTGTTCAGCCGCTGCCGGGTGCCGAGCCCGTGCAGCGGCGCATCGTCGGTGGCGATCACCAGCAAGCGCTGCGCAGAAAACAACAGGCCACAGGACGACACTTCAAAGGCCAGGCTGCCGGCACCGGAGTAATTTTCCGGGCGCTTCCAGATCAGGAACAGGTTGTCGGGGTGGAACTCGATGCGCGACACCTCGTCAGGGTCCAGGGCCGAGGCCAACGCGTGCTCATCAAGCTTGAAATGGCTGTGCAACAGGTCCCGTTCGGCGGCATCGGGGTTGCTGAACAGCATTACCTCGGCATCCAGTCGTTCGACGGCATGCAAGGCGCCGCCGTCCAGTTGAAAGCTTTTGATCATCGGCCGATCACCAGGCCTGGCCGCGACGTTTCAGTTCCAGGCGACGGACAAACTCTTCCAGTACCAGCGAATACAAATCGTCCTGCAAGTACGCATCTTCGATGCCGGCGTCCATGTTCGGGTTATCGTTGACTTCGATCACCACCACTTTGTCGCCGGACTGCTTGAGGTCCACGCCGTAGAGGCCGTCGCCGATCAGATTGGCGGTTTTCACGGCCAGGTCCACCACGGCTCGCGGCGCTTCGTGGACCGCCAGGGTGCGGCATTCACCGTTGATGTCCTGGCCCTTGGCCTTGTGGTTATAGATTTGCCAATGGCCCTTGGACATGAAGTATTGGCAGGCGAAGATCGGTTTGCGGTTGAGCACGCCGATACGCCAATCGTATTCGGTGTAGAAGAATTCCTGGGCCAGCAACAGCACCGAGTGTTCGAACAGTTCGGCGGTCGCTTCGAGCAAGGCTTGCTGGCTTTCGACCTTGATCACGCCCCGGGAGAAACAGCCGTCGGGGATCTTCAGCACCAAGGGAAAGCCCAGGCGCTCGCCGACCCGTTCGAAATCTTCCGGTCGTTCCTTATAGAGGATTTCGGTGGCGGGCATGCCGAGTTGATGGCTCTTGAGCAGGTCGGTCAGGTAGACCTTATTGGTGCAGCGCAGGATCGACGCCGGATCGTCCATCACCACCAACCCTTCGCTTTCGGCTTTCTTCGCAAAGCGATAGGTGTGGTTGTCGACGCTGGTGGTCTCGCGGATCAGCAGCCCGTCGTATTCAGCGATGCGCGCGTAGTCCTTACGCTCGATCAACTCCACATCGATGCCCAAGGTCTTGCCGACGCGTATGAAATTATCCAGCGCCTTCGCGTTGGAGGGCGGCAAGACTTCCTGCGGGTCATGCAGGATGGCCAGGTCATAACGGGCCAGCCGCCGTGAACGCGGCACGCGCCAGATCTTGCGACTGAAACTGTCCAGAGAGTTAGCGAATTGATCTTCCTGATCTTCGCGCAACCTATGCAAGGCGCCGGACTTTATACCTTCGATGTGCCAGCCGTTAGTTCGGCGAAACTCAACTAATAATATTGGACACGGAAACACTTCAAACAACTGTCGCGCCAAATCCTGCAACGGCTCGATGTTGGTTTTGCCAAAGTACAACGTCAGGGTAAAGCCTTCGGTGTCGCTGTAAAGGTGATTGCTGAGGGCTTTTTCCAGGGGTTTGTCCAAGTCGTCCAGCGCCAGGCCATACAGAGATTTTCTGGTCAATTCGCTGATGGTCCGCACCGATGGAATGACCTTGTGCCCCCGCGCTTCGGCCAGCAACGAGCAGTAATAGCCGTGCCCCAGATACTTGTAGCTGCGGCACAGGTTGATCACCTGGACCCGCTTGCCCTGTTCGTTGTCCCGCGTCTGTTCGAGGTATTCCTGGGCGCTGACAATGTCCTCGCTGGGGAAATACGAGGCCCAGTCTTCCTTGCGTTCGACGATGATTATCAACTGACTTGAAGTTCTGCCTGCGTCATTTAAATAAGTTGCTGCCGGCAAAGTTTGCTCGGATACTTCGCGCCAATGACCTTGTACCGCTGACATAGTGATTGATCCGTTGGAGAACAAGACCTTTCCTATTAAGCACGAACTTTTTCGAAAGTCCCGTTTCGTTACGTAACTTTTACGGCGGTCATATGAACACTGTCTTTCGCTTGGCGGTAGTTGAAGACTTACCCGCGCTGCTCGAACTCGAACAGCAATGTTTCACCACGGACCGGCTCAACAGTCGCAGCTTTCTGTGGATGATCACTCGAGCGCACGGGCAGTTGTTGGTGGCTCAGCATGGCGAGCAATTGGTCGGCTATGCGGTGGTGCTGTTTCACCGAGGCACCTCGCTGGCGCGGCTTTACTCGATTGCGATCGCGACCGAGGCCCGCGGCAGCGGACTGGGCAAGCAGTTGCTCGAACGCATCGAATCCTGCGCCCTTGAACATGATTGCGCCTACTTGCGCCTTGAGGTGCGGATCGACAACCCCGCGGCGATTGCCTTGTATGAGCGCAATGGTTACCGGCGTTTCGCGCTGATCCATGATTATTACCAGGACCATGCCGATGCGCTGCGCCTGGAAAAACGCATTCTTGAGCACTGCGATTCGCGCAACATCCAGGTCCCATGGTACCGGCAGACCACCGATTTCACTTGCGGCCCGGCCTGCCTGTTAATGGCCATGGCAGCGCTGCAAGGCAATCGATGGCTGGAGCGTCGCGAAGAGCTGCAAATCTGGCGTGAGGCGACGACGGTGTTCATGACCGCAGGCCATGGCGGCTGCAGCCCTCAAGGCCTGGCACTGGCGGCATGGCGCCGTGGATTTCGGGTGCGTCTGCAACTGAGCATGGAAGGGCCGCTGTTTCTCGATGGCGTGCGCGATGAGCATAAAAAAGACGTAATGCGTCTGGTGCACGAGGAGTTCACCACGCAGCTACTCGAGACGGATGTGGAGCGAGTGATCGGCGGCCCGCTGAACCTCCCTCGGCTACTGGACGATGGCGGACAACCGCTGGTGCTGATCAGCAGCTATCGGCTGACCCGCTCCAAGGCGCCGCATTGGGTGATCGTCACCGATTGCGATGACGAATTTGTCTACCTGCACGACCCGGATGTGGACCACAGCCAACATCGCCAACCGATGGACTGCCAGCATTTGCCGGTCAGCCACGGCGAGTTCGACAAGATGTGCAGTTTTGGCCGGGGCAAGCTTCGGGCGGCGGTGATTATCTACTGCCGAAAATAGACCTGTGGCGAGGGAGCTTGCTACCGCTGGGTGCAAAGCGCCCCATTCAAGCGACTGCTCCGCAGTCGGACGGGAGCAAGCTCCCTCGCCACCAAACCCCCAGAGAGGTCGAATCGGGTTACTTCAGGCCTACCTTGTACAGCCCGCCGTCGTCCTCATCGGTCAGCACATACAAGTAGCCGTCCGGCCCCTGTCGCACATCGCGGATGCGCTTGTTGAGTTCGCCGAGCAAGCGCTCTTCGTGAACCACTTTGTCGCCATCGACCTGCAAGCGGATCAGCTCCTGGCTCACCAGCGCACCGATGAACACGTTGTGCTGCCACGCCTTGAAGCGATCAGCGTCGTAGAACGCCATGCCACTGAGGCCGGGGGATTTTTCCCAGACATGGTGCGGCGCCACGGCGCCTTCTGCGGTCTTGCCCTCGGCTTCCGGGATTGGTTGTCCGGAATAGTTGATGCCGTGGGTCGCCAGCGGCCAGCCGTAATTCTTGCCGCGTTCGATGATGTTGATTTCATCACCGCCGCGTGGGCCATGCTCGTTTTCCCAGAGCACGCCAGTCCATGGATTGAGCGCTGCGCCTTGCGGATTGCGTTGGCCATAGGACCAGATTTCCGGGCGTACGCCCGACTGCCCGACAAAGGGGTTGTCGTCCGGCACTTTGCCGTCCGGGTAGATTCGCACGACCTTGCCTTGCAGCTTGTCGAGGTCCTGAGCGGTCGGCCGATCGTTGTTTTCGCCCAAGGTGATGAACAGGTAGCCGTCGCGATCAAACACCAATCGTGAGCCGAAGTGGTTGCCGACCGACAGCTTCGGCTCCTGGCGGAAAATCACTTTGAAGTCCTTGAGGGTTTTCAGGTCCTCGGACAACTGGCCTCGCCCGACCGCCGTACCGGCCTTGTCGCCCGCACCACCGCCCTCGGCGTAAGACAGATAAACCGTCCGGTCCTGCTTGAAGTCGGGCGACAGCACCACGTCCAGCAAGCCGCCCTGCCCCTTGGCCCAGACCTTTGGCACCCCATTGATCGGTGCCGAGAGCTTGCCATCGTAATCCACCACTCGCAGGTTGCCGGGCCGTTCGGTGACCAGCATGCCCCTGCGATCGGGCAGGAGCGCCAGAGCCCACGGATGTTCCAGGCCCTTCGCAACTTGCCAGACCTCAAGGGTGCCTTGTTCGCTTTTCATCTCCCGGGGCGTTGCCGCAAGAACGGGTGCCGTGGCGGTGATCAGTATGCTGGCGCAGAAGGTGGCCAAGAGGGTTTTACGCAACATGCACGATTCCTTTTGTCGTTCGAATAGCTGGCAAGAGCGCTGTCCTGCCGTTCAACGGTTGCTTGTGCCTGCATCTCGAGGGGGCGGATTGGGAATGAATTTGGGTGGGCTGGCGGGAGCGGTATGGTTCTGGGGATAGCGATTGCCGATGCCGCCGTTATCAAGGGTCGGTGGACGGGGCACCGGGACGGTATTTGGCCCGCGAATGACCGGGGCAGCGGGTTGTGTGCCTTGCATACTATTGGGATTGGCCCGGCGGATCGGGCTGTTGTAGGGGTTGCTGGAATTGCCTGTGGGGCTCTGGGCCAGCAGCATCAACGAAGGTGGCGAGGCCTGGGCCAGCTGACTCATCAGGCCACTGAATGCCAGTACGGTGCAGGCGAGCACGAATCTGTTCATGGGAAGCCTCTGGGCGTCAGCGTGGATAGAATCTTCGATAGCACGCTACGCCCGGGGTTCGGATTTGTTAACTAAAACCTCTTTCTTAAGATGTAACACCAGTTGACGGTCCAGCAGGACCGGGCCGCAGCCCGCTGAAACTTTTGCGCCGCGCCGCGGGTCACCTGAACACATCACTCGCGAGTAGACGACCATGGCACGGGCAATCTGGAAAGGCGCAATCAGTTTCGGGCTGGTGCATATCCCTGTGGCGCTGGTGTCGGCGACGTCCTCGCAGGGGGTGGATTTCGACTGGCTCGACAGCCGTAGCATGGAGCCGGTAGGTTACAAACGCGTCAACAAGGTCACCGGCAAGGAAGTCACCAAGGAACACATCGTCAAAGGTGTGCAGTACGAAAAGGGCCGGTACGTGGTCCTCAGTGAGGAAGAAATCAAGTCGGCGCACCCGTTGTCCACGCAGACCATCGACATCTTTTCTTTTGTCGACGCCGAACAGATCCCCCTGCAAAACATCGACACGCCCTACTACCTCGCGCCGGATAAACGCGGCGGCAAGGTCTATGCGCTGTTGCGCGAAACCCTCAGCAAAACCAATAAAGTTGCCCTCGCCCATGTTGTCCTGCATACCCGTCAGCACCTGGCGGCGCTGATGCCCCTGGAATCGGCCATGGTGCTGGTCATGCTGCGTTGGCCCGCTGAAGTACGCAGCCTCGATACGCTAGAGCTGGGGCCTGAGGTGACCAAGCCCGAACTGGCCAAGGGCGAACTCGACATGGCCAAGCGTCTGGTGCAGGACATGAGCGCCGACTGGAAGCCCGAGGATTATCGCGACAGTTTTGAAGACAAGATCATGGCGCTGGTCGAGAAGAAGGCGAACGAAGGCAAGATCGAGGATGTGGAAACGGCGACGGGTGAAGAGGAACGCAAGACGGCTGATGTGATTGATTTGACTGAATTGCTTAAACGTAGTCTGGGTGGCAAGACTGCCGGCAAGGCCAAACCGGCGGCTAAACCCGCAGCGAACAAAAAAGCCACGAAGACGTCTCGTGGCTGATTGTTGTTTTCGCGTTGGCTGTCAGGCCCCCTTCGCGAGCAGGCTCACTCCTACAAGTGATCGCGGTCAACTGTAGGAGCCAGCCTGCTCGCGAAGGGTTTGCAAGCCGGCATACAACATTCAGATCAGCACAAATACCGCCAGCAACCCACCAAAAATCGCCCACTTTTCAAGGTAGTAAAGTTTGCGATTACGCTTCTTCAGCGCCTTGCCCCGCAGCCGAATCGCGTAGATTTTGGCAAACAGCCGGTTGATGCCCCCAGTCTTGTCCCCGGCATCATTCGGCGCGCCCGCCGCTGACATCACGTTACGGCTGAACCAGCCATTGAACGCCGCCGCCCAGCGATACTTCATCGGCCGCTCGACGTCGCAGAACAGAATGATGCGGTTCTGCTGGGTGGTGTTTTCGGCGTAGTGAATGAAGGTCTCGTCGAACATCACCGCTTCACCGTCGCGCCAATGGTAGTTCTCACCATCGACGTTGATGTAGCAACCGGCATCGTTCGGCGTTTCCAGGCCCAGGTGATAACGGTACGAGCCAGCGTAGGGATCGCGGTGGCGGACCAGTTTGGAACCCGGTGGCAACTCGGCGAACATTGCGGCTTTGATCGACCCGATGCTTTGCACCAACTCAGTGGTGCGCGGGCAGAGTTTCGTCGCCGAAGGATGGCTGTCGCCGTACCACTTCAGGTAGAAACGCTTCCAGCCGGTCTTGAAGAACGAGTTGAAACCGACATCGTCGTATTGGTTCGAGCGCTTGATTTCCCCGGCCCTGAGCAGGTTCTGGCCTTCGGCGCGAATTTCTTCCCAGTGCGCCTGCAACGGACTCAGGTCCGGGAAATCGGCCGGATCGAGATAAGGCTTGTTGGGGATTTTCGAGAACAGATAAAGGAAGCAATTGATCGGCGCGAGAAACGACGAGTGATCGCTCAGTTGGCGGCCCAGCTTGTGGCGCACCCGCCCACGCAGGTGGACGTAGGCAATGGATACAACGTAAATAGCGGCAATGATCAGTTTCACAGAAATCGTCACATGTCAGAAGTGAACAAACTGCGTCCCCGGCCAACCTAGCGGCCCAAGGGTCTTGTGCAGCGTCTGAATACGAAACAGCGGTCCCGGTGGCGCGTCCTTGAGCCTCTACCGAGGGGCGGCGCCTGTTGAAAAGTGGCATTTTAGTCTCATTTTGTAACCAATAGTTAACCTTCAAATGTGAAAATCTGTCCGCTGGTGCCACCAAAGCGCCCGTGCGGCCTCAACGCCCTATCGTTTAAAGAGCCAGACCAGTACAATCGCCGCCAAACATTACGCGCCCCCCTTGGTTGATGACGGGAATGAACCCCGTCTCAGCGCACTTCGACTCGGGCCAAGCGCTCCAACTGCTGCTGTCCACTTATTGCCAGATGGACCTTCCGCTTCTGACCGGGATGCATTTCCCGTGGTTTGAAAAACGGAAACGGGTACTGAATCGGTACTGCCGCAACCCTAGCTACTCTGAATGCTTCGCAGGAAAAACCTTTGATCTCTACAGCTAACATCACGATGCAGTTCGGCGCCAAGCCGCTATTCGAAAACGTTTCGGTCAAGTTCGGCGCGGGCAACCGCTACGGCCTGATCGGCGCCAACGGTTGCGGCAAGTCGACCTTCATGAAAATCCTCGGCGGCGACCTCGAGCCGTCCGGCGGCCAGGTCATGCTTGAGCCGAACGTGCGTCTGGGTAAATTGCGCCAGGACCAGTTCGCCTACGAAGAATTCACCGTCATCGACACCGTGATCATGGGTCACGAAGAGCTGTGGAAGGTTAAAGCCGAGCGCGACCGCATCTACTCGCTGCCGGAAATGACCGAAGAAGACGGCATGGCCGTGGCCGAGCTGGAAACCGAGTTCGCCGAAATGGACGGCTACACCGCCGAATCCCGTGCCGGTGAATTGCTGTTGGGCCTGGGTATCGGCATCGAGCAGCACTTCGGCCCGATGAGCGAAGTGTCCCCGGGCTGGAAACTGCGCGTATTGCTGGCTCAGGCGCTGTTCTCCGATCCTGAAGTACTGTTGCTCGACGAACCGACCAACCACCTGGACATCAACACCATCCGCTGGCTGGAAAACATTCTGACCCAGCGCTCCAGCCTGATGATCATCATCTCTCACGACCGTCACTTCCTGAACAGCGTGTGCACCCACATGGCTGACCTGGATTACGGCGAGCTGCGCCTGTTCCCGGGCAACTACGACGAGTACATGACCGTGGCGACCCAGTCCCGCGAGCAACTGCTGTCGGACAACGCCAAGAAGAAGGCACAGATTTCCGAGCTGCAATCGTTCGTCAGCCGCTTCTCGGCCAACGCCTCGAAAGCCAAGCAGGCCACTTCCCGCGCCAAGGCGATCGACAAGATCCAGTTGGCCGAAGTCAAGCCTTCGAGCCGTGTGAGCCCGTTCATCCGTTTCGAACAAACCAAGAAACTGCACCGTCAGGCTGTCATTGTCGAGCGCATGGCCAAAGGCTTCGACGGCAAGCCGCTGTTCAAGGACTTCAGCTTCCAGGTTGAAGCGGGCGAACGCGTCGCGATCATCGGCCCGAACGGTATTGGTAAAACCACCCTGCTGCGCACCCTGGTCAACGAACTGACCCCGGATGCCGGCACCGTGAAGTGGACCGACGCCGCAGAACTGGGCTACTACGCCCAGGACCACGCGCACGACTTCGAAGACGACTGCAACCTGTTCGACTGGATGGGCCAGTGGACCCAGGGCGGCGAGCAAATCGTTCGCGGCACCCTCGGCCGCATGTTGTTCTCCAACGACGAAATCCTCAAGTCGGTCAAGGTTATCTCCGGTGGTGAGCAAGGTCGCATGCTGTTCGGCAAGCTGATCCTGCAAAAGCCGAACGTGCTGATCATGGACGAACCGACCAACCACTTGGACATGGAATCGATCGAAGCGCTGAACCTGGCGCTGGAAAACTACCCGGGCACGCTGATCTTCGTCAGCCACGACCGTGAGTTCGTATCGTCGCTGGCCACCCGCATCATCGAGCTAAGCCCAAGCGGCGTGATCGACTTCAGCGGTACTTATGATGACTACCTGCGTAGCCAGGGCGTTGTGTTTTAAGAGCAGCTATTAGTTTCAAGCTGCAAGCGGCAAGTAAAAGCCCTGTCCTGGTGATGGGGCTTTTTGCATTCGAGGCTGAATGGATTTGGGTGCCCTCAACCACAACGAATATAGTTAGCCTGCTTCCTTTTATACCCCACCCAAGCCATGATGCAGTTCTCCCACCGCCGCCCGCGAACGAGCCGTCATGTCTGTGCAGCAACTGCCACCGCAAAGCTCCATGGCGATCACCCTGCAGATCGTCTCCATCGTTTTCTATACCTTTATTGCCTTCCTCTGCATCGGCCTGCCTATTGCGGTGTTACCGGGCTATGTCCATGAGCAGTTGGGTTTCAGCGCGATCGTCGCGGGACTGACCATTGGCTCTCAATACCTGGCCACCCTGCTCAGCCGCCCGATGGCCGGGCGCATGTCAGACACCATTGGCACCAAACGGGCGATTGTCTACGGCCTGTCTGGGATCGTGTTGAGCGGCGTGTTGACGTTGATTTCAACCTTGCTGCAAAGCTTTCCACTGCTGAGCCTGTTGATCCTGATCGCCGGACGCTTGTTGCTCGGCATCGCCCAGGGCTTGATTGGTGTGGGCACGATCAGCTGGTGCATGGGCCAGGTCGGCGCGGAGCACACCGCGCGCTCGATTTCGTGGAACGGCATTGCGTCTTACGGCGCCATTGCGATCGGGGCGCCGCTGGGCGTGGTGATGGTCGCCGAGTACGGCTTCGCCAGCCTGGGGATCGCGTTGTCATTGCTGGCCCTGGCCGCCTTGTTGCTGATCCGCAATAAACCCTCGGTGCCGGTGATTCGTGGCGAACGCCTGCCCTTCTGGGCGGTGTTCGGGCGTATTGCGCCCTTCGGTGCCAGCCTGAGCCTGGCCTCTATCGGTTACGGCACCCTGACGACCTTTATCACCTTGTATTACGTCAGCCGTGGCTGGACCGGCGCGGCCTGGTGCCTGACGGTCTTCGGGATCTGCTTTATTTTGTCGCGCTTGCTGTTTATCTCCGCGATCAGCCGCTTCGGCGGTTTCACCTCGGCGATTGTGTGCATGAGCATTGAAACCGTGGGCCTGGTGCTGTTGTGGCTAGCGCCTTCGACCGCTTATGCGCTGATCGGCGCGGGCCTGGCCGGGTTCGGTCTTTCGCTGGTGTACCCGGCGCTGGGGGTGGAAGCAATTAAGCAAGTGCCCAACTCCAGTCGCGGCGCGGGTTTGAGTGCTTATGCGGTGTTTTTCGACCTGGCACTGGCGATTGCCGGGCCGTTGATGGGCGCGGTGGCGTTGAATCTTGGGTATTCGTGGATTTTCTTCAGTGCGGCGATGTTGTCTGTCACCGGGCTCGGCTTGACCTTGTTACTCAAACGCCGCGCAACAAGCTGACGCCACTGTGGGAGCTAGCCTGCTGGCGATGGCGGTAGAACATTCAATACATCAGTCGCCTGACAGATCGCTATCATCGGAACGCCGCCCGGAGCCAGCTCACTCCCACAGGGGTGGTGGGGAAATTACTGATCCGCAGTCTGCATCCCGGCCCGGGTAGGCTTGCCCAGCGCGTGCGAGAAGAACCGCCCGGCTTCGGACACCATGTTGCGATGGATGTCCTCGCGGTCAACACCATCGGCATCGGTGCACAGCGCCGGCATGGCGGCGATCTGCTCTTCGTTGCACGGTGCCATGAACACGAAGTGCCCTGCCCCGGCCAGCAATTTGAAGTCTGGTGCAATCGGCAGTTTGCGCGCCAGGGCGGCGGCATTTTTGTCGAACGCCACCAGTTTGTCGCCATCACCGCTGTAGAGCAGCACTGGCACATGTACGTCAGCCAAGGTGTGGCGGCCGAATTTCAGACTCAGCGGCGCCATCAGCAGCAAGGCATGCACCCGTGGATCCGCCACAGGCTGCAAATCATCCCGGTCGACAATCAGCTCGCCCTGGGTGTTGCAGGCATCGTGGTCGTCCGGGCGTTCCTGGCAGTAGCGGCGCAGACGATCCAGGTCAGGCGTGGCGCCGGAGAGGATCAGCGCCGTTTCGCCGCCCGCCGAGTAACCGATCACGCCGACCTGATCGGCATTGACGAAAGGCGCGAGCATACGGTCGCCCAGGGTCGCGGTAATGGCTTCGGAAATCTGGATGGGCCGGCCGTAAAGGTTACTCAACGTACCGAGGCGGCTGTGGTCTTTGGAGTTGTCACCGGGATGGATCACCGCCACCACCACAAACCCTTTGCGTGCCAGCGAGGTGGCGAGGTCGTGCAGCGCCAGCGGGGTACCGGTGTTGCCGTGGGACAGCATCAGCATCGGGAAACGGCCCATGGCGACGCGGGTGTCTTCCCCTGCCTCGACCGTGTAACCCTCGATTTTGCTGGTGTGTTCCCGGTCGCTCGAGGGATAGAACGCGATGGCGCGCATCGGCTGCAAGTCCAGAGGATCGAGAAAACTCATCTCATGGAAGCCGACGCTCCAGTGAGGGTGCGGCGCAGGCGCGGCGTGCACTGAATTCAGGCTGCTGAGCAGGCAAATCAGAAACGTTGCACAAAGACGCACCATGGGATGCCCCACCTTGTTACTGGACCGGAGTCGGTAACCCTCGACTGCATAACCCGGGCCACAACCTGTAATGACCAGAAACAAAAAACCCTGCATCTGGCACTTGCGTGATCAGAATACAGAGTTTTTTGGGTGGTGCCTGAGCTGTTTGAGCGCTTTACGCAAGCCTTACGCGGCGGCGAACAATTGCTCGCTGATTTGCGTGTGGGCATCGCTCATGGCTTTGGTGCGCACTTCGTCACCGTAGGCCAGGCCATGGGCACGAACAAACTCAATGTCGGTGATGCCGATGAAGCCGAACAGCACCTTCAAGTACTCTTCGTGCGCAACGCCAGTCGCCTGACCGGCATGCAGACCGCCGGACGTCGAGACGATCACGACTTTCTTGCCACCGCACAGGCCTTCAGGGCCCGCTTCGGTGTAGCGGAAGGTCTGGCCGGCAACGGCAATGCGGTCGATCCAGGCCTTGAGTTGGGTCGGGATGGTGAAGTTGTACATCGGCGCTGCGATGACAACGGCGTCGGCCGCGAGGAATTCGGCCAGGGTGGTGGCGCTGAGTTCGGCTTCGTGCTGTTGCGCGGCGTTGCGCAGTTCAGCGGTGGTGCCGGCGGCAACCAGGGTGGTGGCGGAGAAATGGCTGATGGCATCGGCGGCCAGGTCGCGGTAGGTCACCACCGCGGTTGGCTCGGCGGCTTGCCAGGCTTTGACGACTTCGCTGCTCAGCAGACGGGAAGCCGAGTTGTCACCAAGAATGCTCGAATCGATATGCAGCAGTTTCATAAGGGATCTCCAGGTGAGGATCGCCACCGGGCGATCTGATGGGGAGGATCCTACAGATGAAACCAATAGCTGATTAGTCCGCAACAATGCGATAGTTCGTCCCACTGATAGAACAATCGGATTTCCAATCATGCAAGACCTCAACGACCTTTACTATTTCGCCAAAGTGGTCGAAGCCGGTGGCTTCGCCGCAGCCGGGCGTTTGCTGGGGATTCCCAAGTCCCGATTGTCGCGACGCATTGCCGAGCTGGAAGAACGCCTCGGCGCGCGCCTGCTGCAACGCACCACCCGGCAACTCAAGCTGACGGCGGTAGGCGAACGTTACCTGCGGCACTGTCAGGCGATGCTGCTGGAAGCCGAGATGGCCGATGAAGCCGTGGCGAGTATGTCCAGCGAACCTCGCGGACGCTTGCGGGTGTCCTGCCCCGTCGGGCTGGCCCACGAAATGCTGCCGACGGTGATCAGCCGCTTCCTCGAAAAACACCCTCAGGTGCAACTGGAAGTCATGTTGCTCAATCGCCGGGTCGACTTGGTCACCGAAGGCGTCGATGTCGCGCTGCGGGTCCGTGAGTTGGGCGATGAAGATCCGTTGCTGGTGACCCGTCGCTTGCGCCAGGCACAGATGGCGATGGTCGCCAGCCCGGCCTTCCTGCACGGACGTGAGATCAACCACCCCGAAGACCTGAAATCCTTGCCGGTGCTTGGTGCGCTGGAAGCCGACCGTCTGGTGCACATTCGCATGCTCGATCAGCAGGGCAAAAGCTACGATTTGAGCCTGGAAGCGCGATTGGGCATTGACGATTTCATCGTGCGCAAGGCCTGCACGCTCGCCGGCCAGGGGTTCACCATGCTGCCGATGATGTATTGCGAACAGGAGCTGGAAAATGGTTCGCTGGTGCAGTTGCTGCCCGACTGGTCATTGCCTGGCGGCTGGCTGCAAGCGGTCTACCCTCATCGGCGCGGGGTGATGCCGGCCGTGCGGGCCTGGATCGACCATTTGATCGAATCATTCAATGCCTGTGGGGACCGATTGATATGAAGGCTGGACGCATGAGCGAAGAGGACGTCGCGCAATTCTGTCTCGCGCTACCCGGTGCGCGGGAAGACTACAAGTGGGGAGGCGTTCGGGTGTTTTCGATTGCCGGGAACAAGATGTTCGCCTTGCAGAACCTGCGCGGCGATTCCCTGGCGTTCAAGGTCGACAAGGATCTGTTCCTCGGGCATTGCGACCGCCCGGGGATTCACCCGGCGCCGTACCTGGCGCGGGCCCAGTGGATCATCATGCAAACGCCCTACCCGCTGGGATCCGAGGAGCTTCAGGCGTTGTTGAAACGTTCCCATCAACTGGTGGTGAGCAAGCTGCCCAAGCGCACCCAGGTCAGCCTGTTGCTTTAAAGCAGTGCAAACAGGTGAGCGCCGAGGAATAGCTGGTCGATCCAGAACACCTGATGCATCAGCACAATGAGCCAGAACACCAGCTGGAACGAGACCTTGCGAGTCTTGTGCCGAAACACTTGCTGGGCCAGCAAGGCACCCGGCCATCCGCCCGCCAGCTCCACCGCGTGCAACACGTTTTCCGGTGTCCGCCAGCTGTCGGCGCGAGCCTTGCGCTTGTCGCTCCAGTACAGGAAGAACGCCAGCACGCTGACGATGCCGTAAGCCGCCAGCGGAATCAGCGACACCCCATGCAGCCACAACGACATTGAACCCGTCAGTGGCAGCGCGCACAGGATCGCCAACACCAGCAATTTCAGCCGAGGGTGCTGGACCCGCTCGCCCCCGGACCTGCGTCCGGGATTGTTGCGCGCGCTGGAGTCATTCATGGGCGTGCGGCGGCCCAATCGACCCAGCCGAATTGCCAGGTGGCCAGGATGAACAGGCCGAACGCAATGCGATACCAGGCAAATGCCGCGTAGCTGTGGCTGCCGATGAACACCAGCAAGCCTCTGACGGCAATCATCGCGAAGATGAACGCCGTGACGAAGCCGATCGCAAACACCGGAAGATCAGCCGGTACGAACAGGTCGCGGTATTTGTAGCCCGAATACACCGCCGCACCGACCATGGTCGGCATCGCCAGAAAGAACGAGAACTCGGTGGCCGTCTTGCGCGACAACCCGAACAGCAAGCCGCCGATGATGGTCGAGCCGGAACGCGAGGTCCCGGGAATCATGGCCAGGCACTGGGCGAAACCGACTTTCAAGGCATCTTTCCAGGTGATTTCGTCGACAGTGTGGGCATGCACTTCATGCTGACGCTGCTCCGCCCACAACATCACGATCCCGCCCACGACCAAGGCCGTGGCCACGGTGATCGGGTTGAACAGGTATTCGTGGATGAGATCGGCAAAAATCACCCCCAATACCACCGCAGGCAGGAAAGCGATCAACAGGTTGGCGGTAAAACGCCGCGCATTGGGTTGTGTCGGCAAGCCGACGACCACGTCGAAGATCTTTCGGCGAAATTCCCACACCACCGCCAGGATCGCCCCGAGCTGGATAATGATGTTGAAAGCCATCGCGCGTTCGCCACCGAAGTTGAGCAAGTCCGCGACTATGATTTGGTGACCGGTACTGGAAATGGGCAAAAATTCCGTCAGCCCTTCTACAACCCCTAAAATCAATGCCTGCAAGGCGGTCCAAAGTTCCATCAATCCCCCAAAGGCGATGCGCCAAGGCATGCCCCATTAGTGTTTTAAGCGTTCACCGCGCCAAGCGTAGCTGAAGTCCCGCGCGCAAAGGATCCAGACGGAGCCGTAAAAACTCCGTGAAAAATCAACTTGGATTCAGGTTTTTCCGCGCGGGGCCGAAATCCTATCAGACAAGCCCCGATAACGCTGCCGCGTAATGAGACTTGGGTCGTATAGGCCCGACCGGCAAAGCGTGGTTGGATGCTGGCAATCGTTAATTACAAGAAAAAGAAATCGGAGTGACAGCGTTATGAACAGCTTGCGCAGTGTGTCGATCAGCCGACGCTTGTGGCTCATCTTGATTGTGTCGGTATTGATGTTGTTGACGTTGGGCGTGTTGATGCTCAAGCAGATCCATACCGATCTATACCAGGCAAAAGCCCAGAAAACCCAGCACGTAGTGCAGACCGCCAGCGGCATTCTGACTTACTACCACGGCCTGGAAACCGCCGGCACGCTCACCCGCGATGCCGCGCAGAAGCAGGCACTGACCGCCGTGCGCGGGCTGCGTTATGACCAAAACGACTATTTCTGGATCAACGACCTGACGCCGGTGATGGTGATGCACCCGGCCAACCCCAAACTCGATGGGCAAAACCTCTCGGCGATCCGCGACCCGGACGGTTTTGCGCTGTTCAACGAAATGGTGGCCGTCGCCAAGGCCAAAGGCGCCGGTACGGTCAACTACCGCTGGCCTAAGCCGGGCGCCAGCGACCCGGTCGGGAAAACCTCCTACGTCAAATTGTTCGAGCCTTGGGGCTGGGTGATCGGTTCGGGCGTGTACATCGATGACATGCAGGCCGAGTTCTACGGCCAGGTCTGGAAGGCTTCGTTCGTCGGCCTGGTGATTGCGCTGATCATGGCGTTGCTGGTGATCATGATCGCTCGCAGCATCGTGCGACCGCTTCAGGACACGGTGAACGCCATGGCCAACATCGCCAGCGGCGAAAGCGACCTGACCCGCAGCCTCGACACCCATGGCCAGGATGAAGTCACGCAACTGGCCCGGCACTTCAATGCCTTCACTGCCAAACTGCGAGGGGTGATCAGCGAGCTGCAAGTGTCCGCGAGCGCCCTGGGCCAGTCGTCCAGTGAACTGGGCAATGACGCCGCCCAGGCCCAGCAACGCAGTCAGCAACAGTCCCAGCAGATGGAGCTGGTGGCGACCGCGATCAACGAAGTGACTTACGGTGTGCAGGACGTGGCCAAGAATGCCGAGCATGCGGCCAGCGAAATGCGCGATGCCGAATCCCAGGCGCAGCAGGGGCAGATCAATATTGATGGCAGCTTGCAGCAGATCGACAAACTGTCCGGCACCATCGATCAAGCCGTGGAAGTGATTCGCACACTGGCCGCTGAAAGCACCCAGATTGGCAGTGTCCTGGAGGTGATCCGCTCCATCGCCGAGCAAACCAACCTGCTGGCACTCAACGCCGCCATCGAGGCTGCCCGCGCCGGTGAACAAGGCCGTGGCTTTGCGGTGGTGGCCGATGAAGTGCGCCTGTTGGCCCAGCGTACCCAGAAGTCCACGGCGGAGATCCAGTCGATGATCGAGCGCCTGCAGACTCACTCCGAAGCGGCGGTGAAAGTGATCGGCGACAGCAGTCGAGCCTCGCAACTGACCATCGAACAGGCCGGTCTGGCCGGCGCCAGCCTCAATGCCATCGGTCAGGCGCTGCGCAACCTCAACGGGCTGAACGCATCAATCGCCAGTGCAACCCTGCAGCAAGCCCATGTGGTGGAAGACATCAATCAGAACGTCACCCAGGCGGCAGGCTTGTCCCACAGCACTGCGCTGGCGGCCGAGCAATCGAGTGTGGCCAGCGTTCGGCTCAAGGACTTGAGCGAGCAGGTTAACAGCCTGCTCAAACAGTTCCGCGTGTAAAAGCAGACACAGAACCCTGTGGCGAGGGGGCTTGCTCCCGCTGGGCCGCGAAGCGGCCCTGAATAGGCAATCCCGTTTTTTCAGGTAAACCGCGATAGCGCCTTTGCGACTGCTTCGCAGCCGAGCGGGAGCAAGCTCCCTCGCCACAAGTGTGCGTCAGACGCCAGTTTCGGGTTGCTAACGCATTTGCCTTCTCTCTGGGTACAATCCGCCCCCCTCTTTCGTTTTCACCAAGGAACCCCCATGTCCGGCCTTGAACTGTTTGCCGCCACCCTCGGCGTGATCGCCGTCTGGTTGACGGTCAAACAGAACCCCTGGTGCTGGCCGATCGGCCTGGTCATGGTGCTGCTTTATAGCTGGATCTTTTTTGAAGTGAAGCTGTATTCGGACATGCTCCTGCAAGTGATCTACGCCGCGCTGCAGCTCTACGGCTGGTGGCAATGGACCCGCGCGGGCGAAGCCAATAGCGGCCGGCAGGTCAGTCGGCTTGAGAGCAAATCGATCGCTGCGGGCCTTGCGGCCGGTGCCATCGGCAGTCTGCTGCTGGGCGCCGCCATGGCGCACTGGACAGATGCCGCGCAGCCCTGGCTTGATGCTGCGCTGACCGGTTTCAGCCTTGTGGCGCAGTTATGGATGGCGCAAAAACGCGTGCAATGCTGGCCGTTGTGGATCGCCGTCGATGTGATTTTCGTCGGGCTGTTCCTTTATAAAGGCATGTACCTGACTGCTGCCCTCTATGCGTTGTTCCTGTTGCTTGCCGTACAAGGCTGGCGTGAATGGCGCGCCGACCCGGCTCTGCGCGCATGAAAGTGCTGGTGCTCGCGGGCCCTGAATCCAGCGGTAAAAGCTGGCTTTCGGGCGAGATTCACGCCAATTTTGGCGGCATATTAGTCAATGAGTACGTTCGACACTTTATCGACAGCGAAGCCCGTGAAACCCGCTACGATGACATTACATCGATAGCTCATGGCCAGCTTTCGTGGGAGGACGAAGCACGCGCCAGGCAACCGTCACTGCTGATCCTCGATACGCACCTCTTAAGCAATATCCTTTGGAGTCGCACGTTGTTTAGCGATTGCCCGGCATGGATCGAGCAAGCCTTGCTGGCCCGGCACTATGACCTGCATTTGCTGCTGAGCCCTGAAACCGTGGCTTGGCATGACGACGGGCAGCGTTGCCAGCCGCAACTGGCAGAACGCCAGGCGTTTTTTCAGGCCAGCCGTGCATGGCTTGACCTGCACCGCCAACCTTGTCAGGTGCTGCAAGGTGACTGGCAACAGCGCAAGGACGCCGCATTCGAGGCTGTGACACGTTTGCTCAAGGCCTGACCGGAGTGCCCCGCCCCGCTGCAACTGTCCATTCCTGAAACACCCAATCCCACGCAAACCCCCGAACTAAAGCGGCCCGAGCGTTCCTGCAAGAAAATGTTAAGCCACTGATACAGCCTGCGTTCAACGCCCCCAGCGTGCACCGCCGCCCGTGTGGATGTCGTTTTTGCGTAGCTCTGTCTCAGTGGCGTTACACAATTTTTTTGACCACCCCGACAATTTAATCCAACCACTTGTTTTTAAACGAATAACCGAAAGCGGCACACCTTCTGCTCTCTACCTCGCAACGCTGATAAGGGCCAGCGTTCCATTTACAGAAGGAATTGCCGCCGTGGGGAAATTTGATAGAAGCATCTTTAGCCTGCTGATCGGATGCGCACTGGGCTCAACAGTCTGCCTGCCCGTGCAGGCTGACAACGGCATCATAACTATCAAACGTGATGTGCAGACCCGCAACGCAACCATCCCGCCGCTCATCCCCGACCCTAACCCCACGACCGTCAATGCCAACCCGTCCAGACAAATTCTCCAGCAAACGAACGAGTTGAGCGACGGCGATTTTGCCAACGTTGCCAGTGGTGCAGGCATCAACCGCCTGGTCACTCAAAACACTAACAACCTGGGCGGCAACATCAGCAACCAAACCCAACTGTCCAACCTCCCTGCCGGACGTTCGGGAAATTCAGGCAATGGCATTGCCAACATGGTCAATTCCAACATCCAGCAAGGCCTGGGTGCTCTGAAAATCATAACGGGAGACCGTTAAGATGAATCGTTCGCTGCTGATGATCGCCATGTTTTGCAGTGCATCGACCTTTGCCCAACCTCCCGTCATCAATAACGCCGACATCGACGGCTCGGGTATGCAGTACCAAGGCAACCTCACGGTCAACCAGGCGGCGGGCGATCTTCAGCAACAGGCCAACGCCAGGGCCATCGCTATTGGTACCAATGCCAGTGCGACCACGCAGATTCGCCAGCGTTTGCGCACCGTTGTCGACCCCAGAATTGATGCCCAGTCCAACATCCAGGGTGACTCCTTCAGTCACGGCAACGGCGTACTGGGTGTCAACCAGAGCGCGGGCGCCAGTAACCAGCAAGCCAACGCACTGCGGATAAGCATTAGTAAACAGCCGCAAAGCATCGACGACAGCGTCCTCATGCAACAGAACGTGGCGCTGCTCAACAACTCCGATCCAACTGACTCTGCACCAGGCCATCGCCAGGTCACTACCAGTGACCAGGCATTCACCGGTAGCCGTGGGGTGATCCAGTTGAATCAGAGCGCCGGGGTGGGAAACCGAATGGCCAATACCCTGAGCGTAAGGGTCGTGGATTGACCCGAAAAGGTAAGAAACAACACTTAACCTAAAATAAAGTACGGAGAATCACCATGAAACCTTCGATGGCACTAAAGCCTCTGGTTTTCGCAATTGCTGCGGTCATGGCTGTTGCTGTACAAGCTGGGCAAAATGATCGGCGTGGCAACCATCATGGTCATCACAACGGTGGCCAACAACAAACCCCTCCTGCAAGAATGGTCCCAATCAATGCGACTGCCAATGCGACGGACCGGCAGAACAGTACCGGCAATAGCATCTGGAATGAAGGGACAGAAAACTCGGCCGAGATGAGCAGTTCGGCCGCAGGCGCGAGCGGCAACGTCGGCGTCAACGTGGCGGCAGGTAACGGCAACCAGCAAGACAACGCCGCCGCCATCGCCAACGCAGCCTCCGACAACGCCGCGATCGATAACAGCTTTGTGTTCGGCACGGCCACTGCCACCGCTGACGTGAGGCAAGTCAGCAACAATAACCGCGTCGACAACTTTGGCTCCACCAACTCTGCCGTGATGAGCGGATCCGGCGGCGGTAGCAGCGGCAACATGGGTATCAACATTGCTGGCGGCGATCTGAACCAGCAGAAAAATACCATGGCAATTGCCAACGCCAATGCTCCACTGGGTAATGCAACCGCCACCGCGTCCGCCGTTCAAAACGGTCCCGGCCTGATCGTGAACAACAACGCTGATCGGACCTACCGCGTTGATACGATCACCGTTACCAATACGGCGAGCGGCAGTTTCTCCAAAGATAAGTCGTTTGAGGCAAGCGGCAGTCAAAGCGCTTCTTCCAGCTGGAACAAAGCCGGTTCCAAAAGCTATGACGCCAGCGGGTCAAAAAGCGTTGATATAAGCGGTTCTCACAGCAGTAATGCCAGCGGTTCCAACAGCAGCAATGCCAGCGGTTCCAACAGCAGTAGTGCAAGCGGTTCTTCGAGCGCTTCTTTGAGTGCTTCCTTGAACGCTACGCTGGACGCTACTTCGGCGGCTTCCAACTCCACTACCGTCAATTTTGGCTTCGGCGACCGCACCCGCAGCTCGTCTTCCGACGCATCGCTTAACGCATCGCTCGACGCGACGCTTGATGCATCGATAGACAAATCGTATGACAGATCGCACGACTCTTCGTACGACAGATCGCGCGACTCCTCGTACGACAGATCGCGCGATTCGTCGTTCGAAAAATCGTATGACAAGTCGTACTCGAAGTCGTCTGACTCCTCGTACGAAAAATCGGGCAGCAAATCGTCCGAGTCTGAGTACGCAAAAGCGAAAGCCTACAGTGAAAGCAGCTCGTATGATTTGAGCAACACCTACTCTTATCAAGTGCTGACTCCAACTGGCTGGGCCAACCCTGTGACCAACACTGCAACCCTGAGCGGTTCGGTGAACGGCGGCAGCGGCAACCTGGGCGTCAACGTGGCGGCTGGTGTGGGCAACCAACAAAGCAACTCGTTGGCCATTTCCAACCAATCGTTCTAAATGCTGTCTCTGGAGGCCCCCTTACGGGGGCCTTTTTCAACATCACCAGAGGGCGTCCAATCATGCGTATTCTCGCCTTGGCATTTTTGCTTTGCGTGGCCACCGTGATCGAGGCCGCACAAATGCCGCTCTCCATCCTGCCGGGCGGCGCGTTGGTGTACAAGCCGATCCAGAGCGTTCGCGAGCGCAAATTTGCCGACCTGGTACAACAGAAAACCGACTTCAGTTGCGGCGCTGCGGCGCTGGCGACCATCTTGCGCCAAGCCTATTGGCTGGACGTGAATGAAGAACAGATCATCGAAGGCATGCTGGCACACTCCGATCAAGATCTTGTCCGTGTCCAGGGCTTCTCCATGCTCGACATGAAGCGTTACGTGGAAAGCATCGGCATGCGAGCCCGTGGCTATCGGGTAGCACCGGAAACGTTGAGTGATATCAGAATCCCGGTAGTGGTCCTCATGGATATCCGTGGCTACAAACACTTTGTGGTCATGCAAAGAGTCCATCAGGGCTGGGTCTACATCGGAGATCCGGTACTCGGTCATAAACGCTACAAAGTCGACGACTTTATCAAAGGCTGGAACGGCATCATCTTTGCCATCATCGGCCAGGGTTACGACAAAACCAATGCGTTGCTCGACCCGCCCATGCCGCTGACCGCCAGGAACCGCGTCAACGCCTTTAGCCCGGTGCAAGACGCAGAGTTGATGGATTTTGGATTTATCCAAAGCGACTTCTTCTAATAACAAGGGAGCACGACGCTCCGGGAGCATCCCATGAAGACTCCAATCTGGCTGGCCGTGGTCTGCCTGGCCGCCAGCCTGCCGACCCAGGCACAGACGTTCAAACCCATTGAACTGAAGGATCAGGAGTTGGCAACCCTGCGTGGCCGTTATGTCATGCCAGGACGGATTATCAGTTTCGGCATTTCGATGACCAGCACTTGGCAAAATGCCAATGGTGAAGTGATCGGGGCAACGTCCACGATGCAAATTCAACAATCGACCATCAAGCCACAGTTTTATGTGTCGATGATCGACGAAAAAGGGAATGGATCAACCCGTTCGCAAGGCGCCAGCACGGGCACCGGCACCGTCACTGGCGGCAACGGCCTCAATACCACCGAAGGCGTCACTCAAGTCGTACGGGCTGCCGGCGACAACAATACGGCCTACAACAACGTTGATATCAACGTCACCAAGGCAAACCAAGCGCCAGCAACGCAACAGCAGGGCCAGGCACTGGCCGCAGGCACGACATTGGTCGGCGCCAATGGCGCGGGCTCAATGAGCGTTTCCTCGACCGGTACGGGTGTGCAATTCAACATCGTGGCCAACAACAACCAGGGCAATACCGTACAACGCCTGGCCCAGGGTGGCCTGATGCAGAACACGACATTGCTCGGCAGTAGCAACCAGGTCCGCAACCTCACGTCCTTCAATGTCGTGCTGCGTGACAACGTGCCGTCAGCCGGATCGGTGAGCGGTAATCTGGACCAGCTCAAAGGTCTTCGCACTCTCGGATTCTGATCTACGCTCAGTCTCATCAGATGTAGTCAGAAGGGACGGCTAACACATGCAACGATCTTTTACGTTCAGAGCTTTGGTATGTTTGAGTAGCCTGGCCCCGGCCACAATGCTATACGCAGCACCGGACCCCCAGGTCGAAATCCTAAAACAAGAACTCATGGAGTTGAAACAGCGTTACGAAGCACAACAGAACGCGTTGATGGTACTTGAGCAACGCGTTCGCCAAGTCGAAGAAACACCGCAGCCACCAGTTCCCAAGCGCTTGACCAAATCCCCCGCCGAACCCTCCCGGGGTAACCAGGCGGTCGCCGCTGGTGCGCCGGGCACCACCGGCAGCTCATATGGCCAATCGCTCAAGGACGATTCGGAACCTGCGCAAAGCGTTTCCAACCTGTATGACGAAGCCAGCGGCTTCTTCGGTGGCGGCAAGTTCAGCGTCGAAACCGGCCTGACCTACACGCACTACGATACTCGCGCCTTGACGCTCAACGGCTTCCTGGCACTGGACTCGATTTTCCTCGGCAACATCAACCTCGACCGCATCAAGGCCGACAACTGGACCCTGGACCTGACTGCCCGCTACAACGTGGCACAACGTTGGCAGTTCGACATTAACGTCCCCGTGGTTTACCGCGAATCAACGTACTCCTCCGGCGGCGCTGGTGGCGCTGGTCCGGTGACGTCTGACGCCACCGTGACTCGCGACCCGACCATCGGCGATGTGAACGTTGGCGTTGCCTACAAGTTTCTGGATGAGTCGGTCAGCCTGCCCGATGCGGTTGCTACACTGCGCGTCAAGGCGCCGACCGGCAAGGACCCCTACGGCATCAAGCTGGTCAGCGACCCGACCAACGATAACCTCTCGGTCCCCGAGGATTTGCCGACCGGCAATGGTGTCTGGGCGATCACCCCGGGTATCTCGCTGGTCAAGACCTTCGACCCTGCCGTGCTGTTCGGCAGCCTGTCCTACACCTACAACGTTCAGGACTCTTTCAGCGACATCAGCCCTCAGGTCGGCTCCAAGGTGAAAGGGGACGTGAAGCTGGGCGATTCCTGGCAGATCGGCGCCGGCATTGCCTTCGCCTTGAACGAGAAGATGAGTATGTCGTTCTCGTTCACTGATCAGTTCGCCCGCAAGAGCAAGATCAGGCCAGACGGCGGCGACTGGCAGTCGATTTCCAACAGCGACTACAACTCGGCCAACTTCAACATCGGCATGACCCTGGCCGCCTCCGATAACCTGACGATCGTACCCAACCTGGCCATCGGCCTGACCGACGACTCGCCAGACTTCTCCTTCAGCCTGAAATTCCCGTACTACTTCTGATCCGCCACAACAAAGCCCCGCTGCGACTTCAATCCCAGCGGGGCTTTTGTATGTGGAACATTAAATCTGCGTCTAACGGATCTGATGCTTGTGCAACAAACGGTAAAAGGTCGGCCTGGATATCCCCAACACTTTGGCGGCAATGCTCAAGTTATCGCTGTGGCGGTTGAGTACATCGCACAAGGCCTGGCGTTCAGCGCGGGTCTTGTAGTCTTCCAGCGTGCCCATCGGCGCAGGAATGACGTGCTGGCTGATCAGCCCAAGGTCTCGCGCTTCGATCTGCCGGCCTTCGGCCAGTACCAACCCGCGACGTACCCGGTTGGCCAGCTCGCGAACATTGCCCGGCCAGTCGTGCTTGCCCATGGCAATCAAGGCGTCGTCGCTGAAGCTGCGGGGGCGGCGGCCGGTTTCATGGCTGTAGAAGTGGGAAAAGTGGTTGGCCAGCATGGATAAGTCGCCATGACGCTCACGCAGCGGCGCGGTGACGACCTGCAATACGTTAAGGCGGTAGTACAAATCCTCACGGAAGGTTTTTTTCTCGACGGCCGCCTCAAGGTCGACATGAGTCGCCGCCAACACCCGCACATCCACCGGAATCGGCTGGCTGCCGCCGACATGCTCGATATGTTTCTCCTGCAGAAAGCGCAGCAGATTGGCTTGCAACTCCAGTGGCAGGTCACCGATCTCATCGAGAAACAATGTGCCGCCATTCGCCGCTTCGATCCGACCGACCTTGCGTTGATGGGCGCCGGTAAAGGCGCCCTTCTCATGACCAAACAGCTCCGACTGGATCAAGTGTTCGGGAATGGCCCCGCAATTGATCGCCACAAACGGCTTGTTGTGACGCTGGGATTGTCGATGGAGCGTGCGGGCGACCAATTCTTTACCGGTTCCGCTTTCACCACGAATCAATACCGGAGACTCCGTAGGCGCCAGCTTGCTCAGTAACTTGCGCAGCTCGCGAATCGGTTTGCTGTCGCCAAGCAGCTCGTGCTCAGGCTGATCAATATGAATCGTGCCCTGTCCGCGCAGGCGCGCCATGCCGAACGCGCGGCCCAGCGTGACTTGCACCCGGGACACGTCAAACGGCAAGGTATGGAAGTCAAAAAACCATTCGCAAACGAAATCTCCGACATTTTGCAGGCGCAGGACTTCCTGGTTGAGCACGGCGATCCACTCGGTACCGCTGCGGCTGATCAGTTCTTTGACCGCTTCCGGGCGTTCCAGATGAAAAGGTTGTAATCGAAGGAGGCCGACGTCGCACGTTCGGTCGGCGGCGTTCTCCAAGGAACAGCTGTCAACATCCCAGCCCACAGAGCGCAGACCCGGCAGCAGACGATAGCAGTCGTCGCAGGGATCTACTACTAACAGACGTCGTAACGCAGGCGTTTCGATCATGACTGTTCCTTGACGCCAAACTTTAGGAAATATTATTAAAAACAGTCGTTTGGCGGATCTGGCTGTAACATTAGCAAGAATTTGACGCACCCTTGTACCGTTTGACTATAGGAACACCGCATTATTAGTTATAAGAATGAGTTTGTTAGTTACCTAACGAGTTCAACCTTTCATTCAGCTTTCAAAAACCGCTCTGCCATTGAGTATATGAAAGAAAGTTGAAATTTCTTTTGATTGAGTGTGACCTGACCCCCGGTTGAGGGCATCAGTACAAGTAACCAGCCGAACGGTAAGCCCAACCGACGGCCTGTCACTTGATTGGGCATATAGAGAGAAGACCCCATGACTGCCCCGCTCCGTATCAACGAAGCTCTTTTGATTGCCAACCGCGCATTCCAACCTTTTCAATGCGTGGCCTGGGCCCCACAAGACGGCAATGGCGAACTCAGCCTGACCATTATCGACCGCACCAATACCCACATTGGCCGCACACAAATTCCGAGCAGTACTTATTCCGACCCCGCGCAACTTGAACACATTCTTGAAGAAGCTCGCGCCGAATTGAGCGAGGAAGGTTACACGCTGCAATCGTGGTCGATGCCACACTAAGGACGTTGGCGGATGACTTAAGTTGTCCGCCTCTTCTCCTTTCTTTTAGCGAACTACGTCGCTCGTCACGCCCCCCCATTCCAACTTGCCCGCCACGAATTACTTGGCAGGCTTGTCAGTGGTTCGAAAAGTCACTGTTCTGGCACAAAGCGACCCTCCACCTGTGAGTTGTGACAGTTGTGCAATCGAGCGTTCAGGGATTGAATGTTCTGCACACGCAGTTGCCCTCCCGGTTCCCGGGTTTCGGTCAGCTCGCAAGGAGATGCGCGCATGCCCACCCTGACTGCTTTTGCCCGACCTGCCGCGCAGCGCACGGCCGGCCTCCTCGATAAAAGCTTCGCCTCCAACGGCAAAACCCAGGTGTATTTCGCCGGCAGTACGTCGAGCATCGCCAACGGCGTGGCGATCGACTCGAGCGGTCGCGTACTGGTAGCGGCGAAAGTCGGCACTCGAAGCGGCCATTGCTTTGGCCTGGCTCGCTTGCTTGAAGACGGTTCGGCAGACCTGGCATTCGGCGCTCATGGCAGCGTCATCGGGCAATTTCAGCGCGGTCATGAGGCCATGGCGGGAAAAGTCCTCGTATTGGGCGACGGGAACATCCTGGTCGCCGGCCTGCACTATGAGGACGCTCATCGGACGCTGCCGGCCTTGGCGATGTTCGACGCGCAAGGTCACCCGGTCAGGGACTTTGGCGACAATGGATGCTGTGTCATACGCCTGCCGGGGAATCTGTCCCAGGGCGTGCGCGACGCCTGGCTCCCTCCCGGCGTACCGGGGGCCGAAGCCTGCGACGTCCAGGTACAGGCTGACGGCCGAATCCTGCTGCTGGCCAATCACCCTTTCGAACTGGCCGATCACGTCGGCCTGCTGATTCGCCTGACCGACGCTGGCGAACTCGATACCTCCTTCAACGGCCGCGGCTTTGTCATGGTTAGGCATTTGCTGATGAACACCTGGCTCAGCAGCCTGCTGTTGCAGCGGGACGGCCGGATCATGGTCGGCGGATCGATCAATTTCCCTGAAGAAGGTTTGCTGGCGCGCTACCTGCCCGACGGCAGTCTGGATGATCACTTCGCCGTGGATGGTTTCATGACTTTCAGTGTTGAGGGGCACAGCGCTCAGGTCAGCCAGATCGTCCAGCAGGAAAATGGTGATTTGCATTGTTTTGGCAGCAGCCGCGACCCGATGCATTGCCTGGCGCTGACACTGCACAGCAACGGTCGCCCGGACGTTCATTGCAACGGTGGCCAGCCCCACCTGCTGAAAATCGGACCCAGTGGCTGCCAGTGGAACGCCGCCCAACTCCAGCCGGACGGCCGTGTACTGGCGGTTGGCGCCACGATTGGCGGAGTCGAAGCCGACTTTCTTCTGGCTCGGTACTTGCCGGGCGGGCAACTCGACCCTGGTTTTGCCGAGGGCACTTGTTGGGTTCGCACCCGTCTGGGGCGCAGCCTGGACACCGCCACATCAGTGGCCGTTCAGCCGAATGGAGGCATCGTCGTAGGCGGTTATTCGCTGGACGGCAACTACCGGGCGGTTGTGGTGCGCTATCTCGGCTAAGCCAACGACTTTTCCCCCACTTGATCTTCCCGTCGGCTTACGGCAAGTTGCGCGCTTCTTAATACAAGGAGTAGCCGATGTCCGGTTCAATGGCCCAGGCCTTCGCGCACAACTTTCTAGGCCACTCGCCTCGCTGGTACAAGGCGAGCATTGTCGGTTTCCTGATTCTCAACGCCCTGGTGTTGTGGACCGTCGGTCCGGTGGCGGCCGGTTGGCTGCTGGTGCTGGAGTTCATCTTCACCCTGGCCATGGCGCTCAAATGTTATCCGCTGATGCCCGGCGGGTTGCTGCTGATTGAAGCGCTGCTGCTGAAAATGACCACGCCACAGGCGCTCTATGACGAACTGATACACAACTTTCCGGTGATCCTGCTGCTGATGTTCATGGTGGCGGGCATCTACTTCATGAAAGACCTGCTGCTGTTTCTGTTCTCGCGCCTGCTGCTGGGGGTTCGTTCCAAGGCCCTGCTGGCCTTGATGTTCTGCTTTCTCTCGGCGTTTCTGTCGGCGTTCCTCGACGCCCTGACGGTGACGGCGGTGATCATCAGTGCCGCCGTGGGGTTTTACTCGGTGTATCACCGCGTCGCCTCGGGCAATGATCCGCGTCAGGACAGTGAGTTCAGTGATGACCAGCACCTGCCCAAATTGCACCACGACGACCTCGATCAGTTCCGTGCTTTCCTGCGTAGCCTGCTGATGCACGGTGCCGTGGGCACGGCATTGGGTGGCGTCTGTACGCTGGTCGGCGAGCCGCAGAACCTGTTGATCGGCCATGAAATGGGCTGGCACTTCGCCGAGTTTTTCCTGAAGGTCGCCCCGGTGTCGCTGCCCGTGCTGGCAGCGGGCCTGGTGACGTGCGTGCTGTTAGAGAAATTGCGCTGGTTCGGTTATGGCACGCTGCTGCCGGACAACGTGCGCGCGGTGTTGGCCAACTATGCCGCCGAAGACAATGCCGAACGCACTTCACGCCAGCGCGCAGCCTTGCTGGTGCAAGGCGCGGCGGCGCTGATCCTGATTGCCGGGCTAGCGTTTCATATCGCCGAGGTCGGCCTGATCGGCTTGATGGTGATCGTGTTGATCACCGCCTTCACCGGCATCACCGACGAGCACCGCATCGGCAACGCGTTCAAGGACGCGATGCCGTTCACGGCCCTGTTGGTGGTGTTCTTCGCGGTGGTTGCGGTTATCCACGATCAGCAGCTGTTCACGCCGCTGATCCAGTGGGTGCTGGCGCTGCCGGCCGATCAACAGCCGGGCATGTTGTTCATTGCCAACGGCTTGCTGTCGGCCATCAGCGACAACGTGTTTGTGGCGACCATTTACATCACCGAAGTGAAACAGGCGTTCATCTCCGGCCACATGAGCCGCGAGCATTTTGAAACGCTGGCCATTGCGATCAATACCGGCACCAACTTGCCGAGCGTGGCGACACCCAATGGCCAGGCGGCGTTTCTGTTTTTGCTGACGTCGGCGATTGCGCCGCTGATTCGCCTGTCGTATGGGCGGATGGTGTGGATGGCGGTGCCGTACACGGTGGTGATGGGTGTGCTGGGTTGGTACGCCGTGAGTTTCTGGCTTTGAGTTAGCAGGTTTGACGCCTTCGCGGGCAAGCCTCGTTCCCACAGGTCAGTGTAGGAGCGAGGCTTGCCCGCGAAGAACGATAACGCGGTTTAATCCACGTTGAGGATGTATTGCTCGATCGCCTGGGCCGCGCCGTCTTCGGTATTGGCACCTGTCACCACGTCGGCCTGGCGCTTCACCGCTTCTTCCGCCTGCCCCATGGCAATTGACAACCCGGCACGATGAAACATCGCCGGGTCATTGCCGCCATCGCCCATCGCGGCAGTCTGCTCCAGCGGCACACCGAGAAACTCCGCCAGTGTCGCCAGTGCGGCCCCCTTGTTGGCGAGCATCGCTGTCACGTCCAGGTACACCGGTTGCGACCGCGAGACTTGTGCCTGGCCTTCCACTTTCGGCAGCAGCTGCGCTTCCAGCTCAATCAACAACTGCGTGTTTTGGCTGGTGGCAACAATCTTGTCGATGCGCGTCAGATACGGCTCGAAACTCTCGACCACCACCGGCGGATAGCCGAGGCCGTGCTGCTCGCGTGGGACCATCGGCCCGTTCGGGTCTTTCAGCAACCAGTCACCGCCACTGAACACCCAGATTTCCACGTCCGCCTGATCGGCAAACAGCGCCAACGCCGTCAGCGCAGCCGTGGCCGGCAAATAATGCGCGACCAGCACGCTGCCGTCCGGATGGACGATCGTGCCGCCATTGAATGCCGCCGTCGGCAGGTCGACACCGAGCGCTTCGATCTGCTGCAGCATGGCTTTCGGTGGACGCCCGGTGGCCAGGCTGAACAGCACGCCGGCCTCACGTAACGAACGGACGGCCTCGATGGTGCGCTGACTGAGGCTGTGATCGGGCAGCAGCAAAGTGCCGTCCATGTCGCTCAGCAGAAAACGGATGGATTGTGGCGTGACGTCACTCATCCGAGGCTGTGCCAGACGCGACCGTCGCGGGCCAGCAGTTCATCAGCCGCCTCCGGGCCGTTCTCGCCCGCCGGATAGCGCTGCACGCTCGCGTCCTGCTGCCAGGCATCGAGGAATGGCTGCACGGCGCGCCAGCCGTTCTCGATGTTGTCGGCGCGCTGGAACAGCGTCTGATCACCCGTCAGGCAATCGTAGATCAGCGTTTCGTAGCCGGTGGACGGCTGCATTTCAAAGAAATCCTTGTAGGCAAAACCCAACTCGATGTTGGCCATTTTCAAGGCCGGCCCGGGCCGCTTGGCCAACAGGTCGAACCACATGCCTTCGTTGGGTTGAATCTGAATCCGCAGGTAGGTCGGTTGCAGCTCATCGACCTCGGTATCGCGGAACTGCGCGTAGGGCGCAGGTTTGAAGCAGATGACGATCTCGGTGTCACGCACGCTCATGCGTTTGCCGGTGCGCAGGTAAAACGGCACGCCGACCCAACGCCAGTTGTCGATCATGACCTTGAGCGCGACGTAGGTTTCAGTGTTGCTGTCGGACGCTACGTTGGCTTCCTCACGATAACCCGCCAAGGATTTGCCATCGAGTTCGCCGGCCGTGTATTGGCCACGCACCGAGTTGGCCCGCGCCTCTTCCGTGGACCACGGACGTATCGCGCCGACCACTTTGGCTTTCTCGCCACGGACCGCATCGGCGCCAAAGGCTGCCGGCGGTTCCATCGCGACCATCGCCAGCAACTGGAACAGGTGATTGGGCACCATGTCCCGCAAGGCGCCCGTGTGTTCATAAAAACTGCCACGGGTTTCCACGCCGACGGTTTCGGCGGCGGTGATCTGCACGTGGTCGATGTAATGGTTGTTCCAGAACGCTTCGAACAGGCTGTTGGAGAACCGGCTGATCAAAATGTTCTGCACGGTTTCCTTGCCCAGGTAGTGATCGATCCGGTAAATCTGGTTTTCCGACATCACCTTGAGCAGACATGCATTCAACGCTTCGGCGGTGTGCAGATCGGAGCCGAACGGTTTTTCGATCACCACCCTTCTGAACGCTTCGGGTGTCTCTTGCAGCAAGCCGGCGGCGCCGAGGCGGCGCACCACTTCACTGAAGAAACGTGGCGCGGTCGCCAGGTAGAACACCGCATTGCCCGTGCCGCTGGCGGCGATTTTCGCCGCCAGCGCTTGATATGTGCTGTCGTCCAGGAAATCGCCCTGGACGTAGCTGATGCCTTTGGCCAGTTTGGCCCACAGCGCCGGGTCAAGGGCTTCATCGCCCTTGCCGACTTTGGTGGCCGCTTCGGTGCGGATGAAATCTTCAAGCTTCTGCGCAAAGGCTTCGTCACTGATGGCGTTGTGGTCAACGCCGATGATCCGCAGTCCATCGCCTAGCAGACCGTCGCGACTCAGGTTGTACAGCGCCGGCATCAGCAAGCGCTTGACCAGGTCACCATGGGCACCGAACAGAAACAGCGTGGTCGGTGGTGCGGGTTCTGCTTTCGACTTATTGCGGATCAGACGGGTCATTTTTTCGAAGTCTCCACGTGGCCGCCGAAGCCGAAGCGCTGGGCCGAGAGGATCTTGTCGCCAAAGGTGCCTTGGCCGCGCGAACGGTAGCGCGAGAACAACGAGTTCGACAGCACCGGAACAGGCACCGATTGCTCCATGGCGGCTTCGATGGTCCAGCGGCCTTCACCGCTGTCAGCCACGGAGCCGGAGTACCCGTCGAGTTTCGGATCGCTGGCCAGTGCGTCGGCGGTCAGGTCGAGCAACCACGACGACACCACGCTGCCACGGCGCCAGACTTCGGCGATGTCGGCCACGTTCAGGTCGAAACGTTGGTCTTCCGGCAGGTTTTCGCTGGCTTTGGTCTTGAGGATGTCGAAGCCTTCGGCAAAGGCCTGCATCATTCCGTACTCGATGCCGTTGTGGATCATCTTCACGAAATGGCCAGAACCTGCAGGGCCGGCGTGGATGTAACCGCGCTCGGCGCGATCGTCTTCCGACTTGCGGTCCTTGGTACGCGGGATGCCGCCCATGCCGGGGGCCAGGCTGTCGAACAGCGGATCAAGGCGTTTCACCACCTCGGCTTCACCGCCGATCATCATGCAGTAACCGCGCTCCAGGCCCCAGACGCCGCCGGATGTGCCGACATCGACGTAGTGCAGGCCTTTTTCCGACAGGGTTTTCGCCCGGCGGATGTCGTCCTTATAGAAGGTGTTGCCGCCGTCGATGATGGTGTCGCCGGCTTCGAGCAAGGTGCTCAGGGAGTCGATGGTGTCTTCGGTCGGCGCACCGGCCGGCAGCATGACCCACACCGCACGTGGCTTGGCCAGGCCTGCGACCAGCGCCGGCAAGTCGATGACGCCCTTGGCGCCTTCTGCTGCCAGGGTGTCGACGAAGGCGGTATTGCGGTCGTAAACAACGGTGGTATGCCCGTTGAGCATCAGGCGACGCGCAATATTTCCGCCCATGCGGCCCAGTCCAATAATCCCGAGTTGCATGTGCTGATGCTCCCTACTACAAATAAAGTGTGTCAAAGGTTATAGCCCAACGCGACCAATGAGGGTTAGTCCAGAGCGTTGGCGTGAAGTTTCCGGGCATTGTGCCCGATCCTGACTGATAACGTCGGAAATCGAACTCAAGACACAACGACCATGAAAAATAAAAAAGTTCCCTTCAGGGGCAAAAGAAATCAAAATCGGTGCCGATAGTAATACAGCACCCGATGTCGGGGCGGTTTTACAGTTGATGCACGCCATTTGCGAGGTGAGCAATGGGCACAGTACAAGCAGCACGGCCAGCACAAACCCTTTACGTCACGATCCGTCGTGATGAATTGCGCCAGTTGAAAGAAGAGCGCGACCTGTTGAAGCAGGAGCTCGCGCAGCTGCGCTTACTCACACAAAGCTCTTCGGCTCAGCCCTTGCCCGTCACCGCGCGCGCACCACACGCCTGATCCCCCGCCTGACTCGGAAACAGCCTTCTGCTGTTTCCGACACCGCTTCCCAGCCTTGCCGTTTGCGGCAACTCACAAAGTTTTCACATCGAAGTGTTGATACTCCGGCTCACTATGGCCGCTCGGTATCCGCGCGGTTTCCGTTCGTCGGCAACATGGAAGGCTCCCGACGGGTCGACGCGATTTGATTTTTTTGGCTGGAGCGCTGAATGACTGTGTTTAAACGCAGCAATACGACTGCGAAAGGTTTTGATTGGGCAGGATTTCTCTGGTTGTTCCTGTTCTTCTGGTATTTTTCCGGCATCACCCAATTACTCATTCAATTGACGGGCACTTCGGGCTTCACCGGGTTCCGCCAAGCCTTTGTGATGAGCGCCATCTGGCTTGCACCGATGCTGCTGTTCCCTAGACAGACACGTGTCATGGCCGCGGTGATCGGCGTGGTGCTGTGGGCCTGCTCGATGGCCAGCCTGGGTTACTTCTTCATCTATCAGCAGGAATTCTCCCAGAGCGTCATCTTCATCATGTTCGAATCGAACATCAGTGAAGCGGGCGAGTACATGACCCAGTATTTCGCCTGGTGGATGGTGGCGGCGTTCCTCGCCCATACGCTGTTTGCTTATTTCCTGTGGACCCGCTTGCGCCCGGTGTACATGCCCCGTGGACGTGCGCTGGTGGCTGCAACCGCCATTCTGGTGGCCGTGGTCGGTTACCCGCTGATCAAGCAAACCGCGCGCACCGGCAGCCTGGCTGGTGGCTTCGAGAAATTCGAAACCCGTATCGAGCCGGCGGTGCCTTGGCAGATGGCAGTGGCGTATCACCGTTACCTCGACACCCTGGCCGGCATGCAAGACATGCTCGACAGCGCGAGCAAGATCCCACCGCTCAAGAACCTCAAGGACACGATGGCCAACCAGCCAGCGACCCTGGTGCTGGTGATCGGCGAGTCCACCAACCGTCAGCGCATGAGCCTCTATGGCTACCCGCGTGAAACCACGCCGGAACTGGACAAGCTCAAGGATCAGATGGCGGTCTTCGACAACGTCATCACCCCGCGCCCGTACACCATCGAGGCGTTGCAGCAGGTGCTGACGTTCGCCGACGAAGAAAACCCGGACCTTTACCTGTCCACGCCGTCACTGGTCAGCATGATGAAACAGGCCGGTTACAAGACCTTCTGGATCACCAACCAGCAAACCATGACCAAGCGCAACACCATGCTCACCACGTTCTCCGAACAGGCCGACGAGCAGGTGTACCTGAACAACAACCGCAACCAGAACGCCGCGCAGTACGATGGCGACGTCATCGCACCATTCAACAAGGCCCTGGCAGACGCCGCACCGCGCAAGCTGATCGTGGTGCATTTGCTCGGCACGCACATGAGCTATCAGTACCGGTACCCACCGACCTTCAACAAGTTCACCGATCGCAAAGGCGTGCCGGACGGCGTGCGTGACGACCAGGTGCCGACGTACAACAGCTATGACAACGCCGTGCTGTACAACGACTTCGTGGTGTCCAGCCTGATCAAGGACTACGCCAAGTCAGATCCGAACGGCTTCCTGATGTACCTCTCGGACCACGGCGAAGATGTCTTCGACTCCGTGGGCCACAGCACGCTGGGACGCAACGAGGCCAAGCCGACGGCGCCGATGTACACCATTCCGTTCATGGCCTGGGCTTCGCCGAAATGGCGTGAAACCCACGACTGGAGTTTTGCCGGTGACCTGGCGCGGCCTTACAGCAGCTCGCAACTGATCCACACCTGGGCGGACTTGGCGGGTCTGAGTTTTGATGAGCTGGACCGCAGCAAGAGCCTGGTCAGCGACAGCTTCACGCCGCGTCCGTTGATGATCGGCAATCCGTATGAGCGTCAGTCGCGCCCGCTGATCGACTTCAGCCTGATGAAACCGAAAAGCACGTCGACCGATCCGGCAGTCGCGCAGAAATGATGCCCTGAGGGATCGGCGCCGATCTTTCACTCTGTCGAGAACCCTGCGGGAGCTTGCTCCCACAGGGTTACACAAGCCCCCGCCATAACCTCTCCGAAACATCTTAAAATAACAATAATTCTCGTTTAGACCTAAATCCCCTCTCCCCCCTTCGTCTTTGAACAAACGGAATTTTTCCCTCGAAGACAAGGAGTCGGCTGCGATGTTCGCGCCTATCACCCGTTCCATGACCTTTACCCTGGGCCTGTGCAGTGCTGCGCTGAGCCCCGACCTGCTGGCTGAAACTGCCCCGGATCAAGAGCCGAGCCGCACCCTTGAACTGGGTGCAACCAATGTGACAGCCCAGGGATTGGGCAGCACCACCGAAAACACCGAGTCATACACCACCGGTGCCATGAGCACCGCTACGCGGCTCAACCTGTCGATCAAGGAAACGCCGCAATCGGTGTCCGTGGTCACGCGCCAGCAAATGGACGACTTCAAACTCGGCACGCTTTCCGAAGCCATGAGCCAGACCACCGGCGTGGTGGTTCAGCACAACGATTCGGACCGCGTCAGCTATTCGTCCCGTGGTTACTCGATCAACAACTTCCAGATCGATGGAATGCTCAACACCTTCAGCTACATGAAGTCCGATTCCGACACCATTATTTACGACCGCATCGAAGTGGTTCGCGGCGCGACCGGCCTGACCACGGGCGCCGGCGATCCTTCCGCGACGATCAACATGGTGCGCAAACGGCCGACCGCACAATGGGAGGCCCAGACCGGTGTCAGCGGCGGCAGCTATGACGATTACTACAGTTACGTCGATGTCGGCGGACCGCTGGCCTTCGACGGCCGCCTGCGCGGTCGCGGTGTGCTGGCTTATCGCGACAGCGGTTCCTACCGAGACAAGTACGCGTTGCAACGGGAAGTCGGCTACGGGATTCTCGAAGCCGACCTGACCGATGACACCGTGCTGGCCGTGGGATACGACTACCAAAACAAACAGGTGCAAGGCACCTCTTGGGGCACCGTGCCCTACTGGAATGCTGACGGCAGCAAAGCCAACCTCGGACGCTCCACCAACATGGCCACGCCGTGGAGTTCCTGGCCACTGAAAGACAAGACCGCGTTTACCACGCTGGACCAGCAACTGGGCGCCGGCTGGCACCTCAAGGCCGCTTACACCCACCGTGAGAGTGACACCGACGGCAAGATCTACTACGGCGGTGGCGGCTTCCCCGAGGCAGATCGCAGCGGCATGATCGCCAACGTCAGCCACATGGTCGGCACGCAAAAAATGAAAGCCTATGACTTCAACGTGTCCGGCCCTTATTCGCTGCTCGGGCGTGAGCACGAAATGATGATCGGCTATGGCGAAGCCGAACGCAGCGAAGACAACCCTTACACGGTAGACGGCCCGCGGTCGCCGGATTACGAGAAAGTCCCCGACTGGAAGTACATGGGCGGCATTCCCAAATTCCCGGACACCGTCACCGGCCTGAAAGGCTCCGATGAAAGCACCCGGCAAAAGGCCGGTTACCTGGCCACGCGCCTGACCCTGACCGACGACCTGCACGCGGTACTCGGCAGTCGCTATGGCACGTGGGAAATTTCAAGAAAGGCCAACCAATACGACGGCAATCTGCAATTGACCGGTGTCGAATCCACCAGCCAGAAGCACAACGACATGTGGACACCGTACGCCGGGCTGCTCTACGACATCACGCCTGAATACACCGCTTATGTCAGCTACACCGATATTTTCAAGCCGCAGGACGAGCGTGACAGCAATCACAACTACCTCGAGCCAGTGGTCGGCAGCAACTATGAACTGGGGCTCAAGGGCAGCCTGCTCGAAGAGCGACTGAACCTCGCCACCGCGGTGTTCTGGAGCAAGCAGGATAACGTGGCCGAACTCGACGACTCGGTGCCACCGGACCCGGTCACCGGAGAGGAGTTCTTTAAATCGGGCGGCAAAGGCAACAAAGTCCAGGGTTTCGAAGCCGAGGTCTCAGGTGAAGTGATGGCAGGCTGGAACATGACGGCCGGCTACACCTACACCCACTCGGCCAATGGCGAGAAGCAGCGCAACAACACCAACCAGCCGTTGAACATGTTCCGCTTCTCCACGGCTTATCGCTTGCCCGGCGACTGGCAGGCACTGACCGTGGGCGGCGCCGTGAACTGGCAAAGCGACGTCTACCGCGCCGCCAGACGCCCGGTCGGCCGTGGCGCCGATGGCGAAATCATTACCGCCAGCACCCACATCCGTCAGGAGGCCTACACGGTGGTCAAACTGATGTCGCGCTACGCATTTGATCAGCACCTGTCGGCTTCGCTGAACGTCGATAACCTGTTCGACAAGAAGTATTACGACAACGTCGGCTTCTACAACGGCGTCTACTGGGGTGACCCGCGCACGGTCACCCTGAGCCTGGACTGGAAGCTCTGACGCAGATCATATCCAGCTGACGGAATCGGCGGATAATGGCTTGGCAACATTGGTTCATGGACGAAAGAGCACCCTATCCGCAGTAGGAGGCACACCATGAAACGTACCGCGTTGATCCTTGCCAGTCTGATGATGTTCGGTTCGACCGCAGCCTTTGCCGAAGGCGGTGCCGAGCGCATGAGGTATTACTTCGAAACCCTGCACTTCAAACAACAGCAGGCCAACGGCATCGAGACCAGGACGATCGAGCTGAGGGTTCCGAACGATCAGACCGCGCAAGTGACCGAAACCTATCGGCCGACATAAACGATGGCAAACGGGCGTTCTGAGGGACGCCCTTTTTTATGCCCGCTCGACAGTTTTCACGCGCCCAGCAGCACCCCGCAAAACCCGCCCAGCAGCACCAGTAACCACGGCGGGCACCGCCAGAACAGCAGCGCCATCAATGCCAGGACCGCCATCAGAACATCCAGCGGCCCGAGGATCGAGGTGGTCCACAATGGCTGATACAACGCAGCCAGCAACAACCCGACCACCCCGGCGTTCACCCCGGCCAGCGCCGCTTGCACTCGGCCAATGCCACGCAAGCGTTGCCAGAACGGCAGGACGCCGATCACCAGCAGCAGCGACGGCAGGAATATCGCCAGGACGCACACCAGCGCGCCGCTCCAGCCGCTGATGGACGCGCCAAGGAACGCCGCAAACGTGAACAATGGTCCTGGCATCGCTTGCGCGGCGGCGTAACCGGCGAGAAACACGTCATTGTCGAGCAATCCCGTGCTCACGACCTGGCTTTGTAACAGCGGCAACACCACATGGCCGCCGCCAAACACCAGCGCCCCCGTGCGGTAGAAACGGTCGAACAGGCTGGTCAGCGAGTCCGGCCAGTAATGCGCAATCAACGGCAACCCCAACAGCAACGTCACGAACACAGCCATCGCCAGCCAGCCGGCCACGCGACTGACCCGAATCGACAAACCCTCCCGTGGCGCTGCATTGGCGTTGTGCAGCAAGACCAGGCCGATCAGCGCCGCCACGGCCATCACCGTCAGTTGCCCGCCCATCGTTGGCCAGAGCAACACCCCGGCAGTCGCCAGCAGCGTGATGGCCACTTGCACCGGACCTCGGCATAACGTGCGGGCCATTCCCCACACGGCCTGGGCAACCACGGCGACGGCGACAATTTTCAGCCCGTGAATCAAACCGGCCGGCAACGCCCAGCCACCGTGGGTGATGCCCAATGCCAGCAGCGTCAGGATCAGCGCCGAGGGCAAGGTAAACCCTGCCCACGCCGCCAATGCCCCCCAATAGCCGGCGCGGGACAAACCCAGCGCCATGCCCACCTGGCTGCTCGCCGGGCCCGGCAGAAACTGGCACAGGGCAATCAGTTCGGCGTAGGCGGCTTCGCCGAGCCAGCGCCGACGCGCCACGAACTCGTCACGAAAATAGCCCAGATGGGCGACAGGACCGCCAAACGAGGTCAGCCCCAGGCGCAGAAAGATCAGGAAAATCGCCCACGGCTTGTCCGTTTTCACGGGTGCCCTGCCTTGCGCGTCATCGAGGCGGCTCATGTGGCGTTAAAGGTCCTTGGTCCAAAACAGCACTCGGCCATGGGCCGGGTCGAACATGCCGGGGGCAAATCCGAACTTGCCATAAGACGCCTGCGCGACGGCATTACCCTCGAGGACTTCCAGGGTGATCTTGCAGCAGCCGCGCTGGCGGGCGATGTCTTCAACTTTTTGCAGCATCTTCTGGCTCAACCCCAGGCCGCGAAACCTGGGCATCACCGCCACATCGTGCACGTTGACCAGCGGCCGGCAGGCAAACGTCGAGAAACCTTCGAAGCAATTGACCAGCCCGGCCGGTTCGCCACCGACAAACGCCAGCACGCTGAATGCATGAGGACGCTTGGCCAGTTCCCCCGGCAGTTGCCGCAGGATGTCTTCGGGCAGTGGGTGCCCGCCGCCCATCGGGTCTTCGGCGTAGGCATTGAGCACCACACCGATCGCCTCGGCATGCAGCCCATTGGTGTAGCTGGCCTGAAGCACCAGAATGTCTGCGGATTCCATTTCCATCGTCAACGTCCCGTCAAATTGGCCCAGCGCGTCGCTCGCGCCGGGAGGTCGACGGACATTATCGCGAGGTGCATTCGGCGGCAACCCGAACCTGTTTCAAACGCCCCAGATCAGCGTTTCGGTCCAGCCCAACTCGGCAAAATCCTCAGCCCTCAGGTGCGACTCCCCGGCACAGAAAAACTCGTCCAGCTGCGGCGGCGTGACCGAGGTGCCGCTGAGCATCGCGTGGACCTGGCCGCGATGATGCAGCTGGTGTTCGAACAAATGCGACAGCAGGCGCAGACGGCTGTCATGTTGCGGCGTGTCCCGGGCGATGGTCACGATGCGTCCCAGGTCGGCGTCGCGCAATTGTTCGCAATAGGCAATCAGACGACGGTCCACATGCGCTTGTTCACGCTGCAAGTCGGCAGCCGCAGCGAACGGCTCGTCTTTGGCAAAGAACACATAGCAATCAGGATGCGGATCGTCCCCGCGCAGTTCCCGCTCCAGCGCATCCACGTAAAACCAGTCGCACGTCAGGATGTGGTTGAGGGTGGCGATCAGGCTGGGGAAGAAGCTCACTCGCGGTGCCGCCAGTTCGGCCGGGCTCAGCTGAGTCCAGGCCTTGGCGAGTCGGTAATTGGCCCAGGCATTCTGATACGCCATGGTCAGCAAATGATGAGACAGAGGCTGATTCATATTCGCGGCTCCCGGCCATCAGGCTTCGGCGAAACGTTGCAACTGCATTTCCTGTAAACGGCTTAACGTGCGGCGGAACGGGAATTCCAGATAACCCTCGGTGTACAACGCCGCCATCGGCACCTGCGCTTCGAGGTACAGCGGCACCTTGCGGTCGTAGCACTCGTCCACCAGGGCAATGAAACGCCGGACACCGTCGTCATGCACCGACAATTGCGGCAGCTCGCGATCACCGGCCACGACCCGTTCGGCACCGTCTTCCGTGCCTCGGGCGATGCGTCCTTCACGTTTCTGTGCGCTCAGATTTGGTACTTCACTCAACAGAATAGCGCTGAAGGTGTCGCACAGCGCCATGAAGTCCATGGCGGCGAACGGTTGTTCGCACAGGTCGGCGTAGCGGCACCAGAGTACTGTCGAACTGGCCTGCACCACAGTGACCGAGCGGTAACCAACCATGATCGGATCGCTGGACGTGGGCTGGCCTGCGGTCAACCCGTTGAACACCTCACCGAGCGCGCTCGGCTGCCCGGGCGCCGCCACCCAATACCGTTGCAGACCCGCGCCGGGATGCAGGCGATGGTCTTCGCCGCCATCCACCGCGATCACCTGCATGTGTTTTTTGATCGCTTCGATGGCGGGCACGAAGCGGTCGCGGTTGAAGCCATCGGCGTATAGCTGGTCCGGCGGTTGATTGGAGGTGCAGACCACCACCACGCCCTGCTCGAACATCACCTGAAACAAACGCCCGAGAATGATCGCGTCGCCGATGTCGTTGACGAACAGTTCATCGAAACACAGCACCCGCACTTCCTGGCTCAACTCACGGGCCAACGCCTTCAACGGGTCGGCGGTGCCGGTCAGCTGGAACGAGCGCTGATGCACCCAGCCCATGAAATGGTGAAAGTGTTGGCGTCGGGCCGGGACCTTGAGATTTTGGTAGAACTGATCCATCAACCAGGTTTTGCCCCGTCCGACCGGCCCCCAGAGGTAAACGCCGGTGATCGGCGTGCGGCCTTCATGCAGGGCTTCGTGGCATTTTTGCAGCGCCCACACGGCATGTTCCTGGGCTTCGTCCTGGACGAAGCCCTTCTGTTCAATGGCGTGTTGCCAGGCGCTTAGGGGAGAGTCGACATTCATGCGCGGCAGTATGCCATGCGCTCGGGTTTACAGAGAGATGTCCAGCCGGGCGATCTTGCCCTGCTCGTTGAGGCGGAACATGTAGCGCAGTTCCAGCGGACTGCCGGGAAAGGTTCCGGAAATCAGGTTGTGCACCAGGACTTTGCCGGTACGTTGCTGAACGTCGAGCACTTCGACCCGTGGTTCATAACGCTGCGCGGTGTCTTGCATCCATTGGGCGATGGCTTGCGTGCCGATCCGGTGTTGGCCCTCATCGAACACGTTGGCGTCCTCAGCAAAAAAACTGCCGACCCGCGAGGTGTCGCGGGCATTGGCGGCAGCAATGTAGGCGGCGATGGCGGGTGCCAGTGAAGAGGCTGGATTGGACATGGGTGCGGCTCCTTGTTGTTTGATTCTGGAGCCATGCTAGAACAGGTCTGTGTCAATTCTTGTCAGGAGTGAAACGCCCGGCGTCATCCAGTTGCATCTGCTTGTGCCAGGTGCGCAACAGGTCGCTGCGTCGCCCCGGATAGCGCTCGCCCTGCTCGTGAGCGGCCGAGATCCGGTCGGTACGAAACGTGCGGTAGGCACTGCGCAATTCGCACCAGGCGACAATGATCCGCACCTCATTGAGAAAACCCAGCGCCAATGGCCAGATCAGCCGCTGACTGGGCACCTGTTGAGCGTCTGCATAATCGATGTTCAGCTTGGATTGATCGCGAATCGCCTGGCGAAACACGTTCAACGGCACGGCGTTTTGCGGATACCCATAGCCGCGCGGGCCCGGCAACACCGTCGGGTTGCGCAAAGCATCCTGAGCTTCAGGCGCCAACACGGCGGCAATCTTCGCCAGGGCATCGGCCGCGGCTTTGCTCAACACCTCGTCGCCACGCTGATCGACGTAACGCAATCCGAGCACGATGGCTTCGGTTTCGTCGGCATTGAGCATCAGAGGCGGCAGGAACAACCCGCTGCGCAACACGTAGCCGACCCCTGCTTCGCCGAAGATGGGTGCGCCCAGCGCGGTCAACTCGGCGATGTCGCGGTACAACGTGCGTTCGGAAATCTGCAATTCCCCGGCGAGCGTCGCGGCCGTGGCCGGACGACTTTTACCCCGCAGCACTTGCAACAACGTGAGTAAACGAGTGGTACGCGACACGATCGGCAGGCTCTTTCCTGAAAAGTCGTCGGAGCTTAGCAGAGGCCGCTGTCAGAAGTTGGCAGGAGCGCCGCCCTGGTGGTCAGCTGTTTTTCCCTGCATGGAAAAGCGCCTTGACGAGCCATATTACTCGCATCATATTAAATACATGTTGCTGGACATTTAAATTGCCCCCCGGCGTCGTTCCTCAGGAGTTACCTCATGCATTACACAGTCTTCGGCCGCAAAACCGGCTTGCGGGTTTCGGAACTGGCGCTGGGCGCCGGTAACTTCGGCACCGGCTGGGGGCATGGCGCCGAGCGTGACGAAGCCAAGCGCATTTTCGACGGTTACCTGGAAGCCGGCGGCAACTTCATCGACACCGCCAACGGTTATCAGGCCGGCCAGTCGGAAGCCATGCTCAGCGAGTTCATCGCACCGGAACGCGATCGTCTGGTTATCGCCACCAAATACACCATGGGTACCACGCCATCCGCGGGCATTTCCCACACCGGCAACAGCCGCAAGAACATGGTTCGTGCCGTGGAAGAAAGCCTGAAACGGCTCAACACCGATCACATCGACCTGTTCTGGGCGCACATCAGTGACGGCGTGACGCCGATGGAAGAGATCCTGCGCGGCTTCGACGACCTGGTGCGCGCCGGCAAGATTCACTACGCCGGGCTGTCGAATTTCCCGGCCTGGCGCATTGCTCGCGCCGATGTCCTGGCCGAAGTACGCGGTTTCGCGCCGATTGCAGCGATTCAGGCCGAATACAGCCTGGCCGAACGCACCGCCGAACGTGAGTTGCTGCCGATGGCCGAAGCGCTCGGGCTGGCGGCTACGATCTGGTCGCCGCTGGGTGGCGGGTTTCTCACGGGCAAGTACCGCAGCAATGATGACAACAACCGCGCCGCCAAACTCGGCATGCTGGTCCACACCGAGAAAAGCGCCCACGAAACCGCCCTGCTCGACACCTTGCTCGCAGTGGCAGCGGAGCTTGAAGCCACGCCGACCCATGTGGCCATTGCCTGGCTGCGGGAAAAGGCCAAGCGTTCGACGACGGCGCTGATTCCGATTCTGGGTTCGCGCACTCGTGAGCAACTGGATGCAACATTGGGCGCGTTGACGGTGCAATTGAGCCCGGAGCAATTGTCGCGGCTTGATGGGGTCAGCAACGTGCCGAAGGGCGTGCCACATGAAACGATTGCCGGTTCGGCGGCGCGGTATACAGGGGCTGAAACCCTTGACCTGCCAATCATTCCGGTGGCCTGAAAAAGCTTCGCGGGCAAGCCTCGCTCCTACGGATTTGTGGCGTTCACAGACTTTGTGTTCGCCACAAGAAGGCGTCTTACCGGTCTATTTTGTGCCTGGCCGCATACAGGCACAGCATCTCCATCGCCAATGTCGCCGCCGCCAGTGACGTAATGTCCGCATGGTCGTAGGCCGGCGCGACTTCCACCACGTCCATCCCCACCAGATTGATCCCGCGCAACCCGCCGAGAATCTCCAGCGCCTGCACCGTGCTCAAGCCTCCACACACCGGCGTTCCGGTGCCCGGTGCGAACGCCGGGTCGAGGCAATCGATATCGAACGTCAGGTACACCGGGTTATCCCCCACCCGCGCACGAATCGCCTCGACAATCGCCTCACACCCTTGCCGATGCACCTGCCGCGCATCCAGTACCTGGAAGCCCTGGTGATCATCATTGGTGGTGCGCAAGCCGATCTGCACCGAGCGCGACGGATCCACCAAACCTTCCTTGGCCGCGTGCCAGAACATTGTCCCGTGATCGACGCGCTTGCCCTCTTCGTCCGGCCAGGTATCGCTGTGGGCGTCAAAGTGAATCAACGACAGGGGGCCATGTTTGCGCGCATGGGCCTTGAGCAGCGGATAACTGACGAAGTGGTCACCGCCGAAGGTCAGCATTGCGCAACCGCCGTTCAGGATGTGCTCGGCGTGGGCCTCGATGCTTTCCGGCACCGCGTGCGGCGAGCCGTAATCGAAGGCGCAATCACCGTAGTCGATGACCGCCAGATGATCGAACGGGTCAAACGTCCATGGCCAGTGACGTTCCCAGGCAATCCCGGTCGATGCGGCGCGAATGCCGCGCGGGCCGAAGCGCGCACCGGGACGGTTGCTGGTGGCGGTGTCGAACGGCACACCGCTGACCACCACGTCGACGCCGCGCAAATCACGGCTGTAGCGACGACGCATGAAACTGGTGATACCGGCGTAAGTACTTTCGGCGGCAGTACCAAAGAGGCTGTCGCGGGTCAGGGCCTGATCGTTTTGCATCGGGACGTCCATGGGATCTCCTTATTATTTATTGGCGGCTACGGAAAGTGGTCCACAGACGAGTGCGCGAGCGCATGTCCTTGAGGCTCATGCTGCGGTCGGCGTACAGCCGTTCGCGGGTGTCGGCCAGGGGGTAGATGTCCGGGTCGGTCCGCACGGCTTCGTCCACCAGCGGCGTCGCTGCACGGTTGGCCGTGGCAAAGAACAGCGTGTTGGTCAGCGCCGCGACGGACTCGGGGCGCAACATGAATTCAATGAATGCCCGAGCCGCTTCGGGGTGCGGCGCGTCCTTGGGTATCGCCAGGTTGTCCTGCCAGACCAGCGTGCCTTCCTTCGGAATCCGGTAGGCCACCTCGAACGGTTTGTTGGCCTTGCGCGCCTGGTCGGCGGCCATGCTGGCGTCGCCGTTATAGGTCAAGGCCAGGCACACGCTGCCATTGGCCAGATCGCTGATCTGCCGCCCGGTGGCGACGTACAGCACATTGGGCTGCAACTGATGCAACAACGCCTCGGCGGCGGTCAGATCTGCCTTGTCGGTGCTGTAGGGATCTTTACCGAGATAGTGCAACGCCAGGCCAATCACTTCCTGGGGCGAATCGAGAATCGCAATGCCGCAGTCCTTCAGCTTGCCGGCGTATTGCGGTTTGAACAGCAGATCGAGGCTGTTGAGCGGCACACCGGGCAAGCGTTTTTGCACCGCCTCGACGTTCATCCCCAGCCCCAGCGTGCCCCAGGTATACGGCACGCCATAACGATTGCCGGGGTCGACGGCCGCCAGTTTTTCCAGCAGGTCCGGGTCGAGGTTGGCGTAGCCCTTGAGCCCTTCGTGGGGAATCTCCTTCAGCGCACCGGCCGCCAGACCACGGGCCAGCACGCTGGAGGACGGCACCACCACGTCATAACCGCTGCCGCCGGTGAGCAGTTTGGTTTCCAGCACTTCCGAAGAATCGAACGTGTCGTAACGCACATGAATGCCGGTTTCCTTTTCGAAATGCTGCAGGGTTTCAGGCGGCACGTAATCGGCCCAACTGTAGAGGTTGAGGGTTTTTTCCTCTGCCTGGGCCGACGCGGCCATGGCGAGAAAGAGCGCGGGTAAACCCAGTTTGAATACGGGAGCCATGACGAACACCTGACCAGAGGAAGTGGTTGCAGCGTGCGCCCTCGGATACATTGGCGAAATACCAAGTTTGTTAACCTGACTTTATTGCGGAGTAATGTTTGATGCTCGGTCAACTCCACGACCTCGACCTGCAACTGCTGCGCCTGTTTGTTCGCGTGGTGGAATGCGGCGGGTTCAGCGCAGCGCAAGGTGAACTGGGGTTGAGCCAGTCGAGCATCAGCCAGCAAATGGCCAGACTCGAAACCCGGCTCGGCTATCGTTTGTGCAGTCGCGGCAAGGGTGGATTCCGGGTCACGCCCAAGGGCGAACAGTTGCTGAGCGCGACGCGCGGGCTGTTTGAATCCATCGAAGCGTTCCGCCATCAATCCAACGGCGTGGCGGGTCGGTTGATCGGCGAAGTGCGCCTGGGTTTGTCCGAAGCGCTTGATCAATCGGTGCTGCAAAAAGTCGCCGATGCCATCCGTCGCTTTCGTGAACGGGACGAATCGGTGCGCATCGAGTTGATGAGCGCCATGCCCGGCGAAATGGAACGCCTGTTGCTGCAACAACGGCTGGACCTGGCGATCGGCTATTTCTCCCAAGTGCAAAGCGCATTTGACTACCGCGAACTGTTCAGCGAAACCCAGCACCTGTACTGCGCCCCGGGTCATCCGTTGTTCACCGACGACGCGCCGGACGATCTGGCGTTGCAGGCGTGCGACCGGGTCGATCATCCCTATCGTTTTCTGCGCAGTGACGAGCCGTTTCAAGGCAAATTATGTTCGGCACGGTCCGAGCAGGTCGAAGGCACCCTCGCCTTCATCCTGTCCGGCAAGCATGTCGGCTATTTGCCTGAACATTTTGCCCGCAGCTGGGAAGACAAAGGTTTGCTGCGCGCCGTGCGCCGGGATGACCTGAGTTTTGATGTGGCGTTTCATCTGGCGCGCCATCGTGCCCAGGTGCCGGGGGATGCGCAGAAAGCCTTTGAAGAAGACCTGCTCGCCGCGTTTGAATGAACACGTACGGACCTGTGGCGAGGGAGCTTGCTCCCGTTCGGCGGCGCAGACGTCGCAAGATCTGCACACAAGGTGTGGTTGAAGGAATGCCGGGGGCCGCTACGCAGCCCAACGGGAGCAAGCTCCCTCGCCACAGCTCCGTGTGTATCGTTTGCCCTCGGTGCCCGCTGCTGGCATCCTGCGCCTCCATTTTTTGACCTGGCCCCTGGCGCTTTCCTCGTGACCTCTTCCGAACACGCAAAACCCCAGCCCCGTTCCGACCTGATCTACGGCCTCAACGACCGCCCACACCTCACCGCCACGGTCTTCGCCGCCTTGCAGCATGTGCTGGCGAGTTTTGTCGGCATCATCACGCCCACCCTGATCATGGGCGGCGCTCTGGGCCTGCAAAGCGAAGTGCCGTACCTGATCAGCATGGCGCTGTTTGTCTCGGGCCTGGGCACCTTTGTTCAGGCGCGTCGGTTCGGCCCGATCGGTTCCGGCCTGTTGTGCCTGCAAGGCACCAGTTTCTCGTTCATCAGCGTGATTCTCAGCGCCGGGTTCATGGTCAAGGCCCGGGGTGGCGGCACCGATGAAATTCTCTCGACGATTTTCGGCGTGTGCTTTTTCGCGGCATTTATCGAAGTGGTGTTGAGCCAGTTCATCGGCAAGCTGCGGATGCTGATCACACCCGTGGTGACCGGCACCATCATTACCCTGATGGGGCTTTCGCTGATCAAGGTCGCGATGACCGACATCGCCGGCGGCTTTGGCGCGGCGGACCTTGGCGCGGCCAGTCATCTGGGGTTGGCGGCGTTGGTGCTCGGCACGATCGTGGTGCTGAACCGGGTCGATGTGCCGTTCCTGCGCCTGGGGGCGATTGTCATTGGCCTGACCCTCGGTTACGTCGTGGCCTGGCTGATGGGCGACGTCAATTTCGCCAGCCTGCCCGACGTGCCGCTGATGAGCGTGCCGGTGCCGTTCAAGTACGGCTTCAATTTTGACTGGGTGGCGTTTGTGCCGGTGGCGGTGATTTTCCTGGTGTCGCCGCTGGAAGCCGCCGGTGACCTGACCGCCAACTCGATGATTTCCCGGCAACCGGTCAAGGGTCCGATTTACATCCGCCGGATCAAGTCCGGCCTGCTGGCTGACGGCCTGAACTCGGCCATGGCGGCGGTGTTCAACAGCATGCCGATGGTGACCTTCGCGCAAAACAACGGGGTGATCCAGCTCACCGGCGTGGCCAGCCGTTACGTGGCGTTCTTCATCGCCGGCCTGCTGGTGTTGCTGGGGCTGTTCCCGATGATTGGCGCGGTGCTGCAATTGATGCCCAAACCGGTGCTCGGCGGCGCGGAACTGGTGATGTTCGGCACCGTGGCGGTGGCCGGCATCAAGATCCTCGCCGAGGCCGGTCTGCATCGGCGCAACATGCTGATCGTGGCGATTTCCATCGGCATGGGCCTGGGGGTCGCAGCGGTGCCCGAAGTGCTGCGCGAGCTGCCCAAGGCGCTGCACAACATCTTCGAATCACCGATCACCGTCGGGGCGTTGTGCGCTATCGTGCTGAACGTCTTCCTGCCCGAGGAATTCATCGAGCTGGAAGAGGACGATTTCGATCCGGAAGCGTCGATCTTGCAGGTCATGGAAAACCCCGATGTCCCGGCCAAGGGTGAACCCCCACGGCCTGCGGCAGTCGCACAGTTGAACCGCTAGAAAGCTCGAGGGCTGAGCCCGTGGCGGCTCAGCCCTTTTCTTTATGAGAGTGTCTACATGCGCAGCGTCCACGCCGTCATCCTTTCTCTGCTGTTGCTCTCCCTGAGCGCCTGCGCCCTCTTCCCTCATCGCGATCCGTTGAACATCAACGTGGTCGGCATCGAGCCGCTGCAAAGCCAGGATATGGAAGTGCGCTTTGCCGTAAAGATCCGGGTACAGAACCCCAACGAAACGCCGATCGACTACAACGGCGTGGCGCTGGATCTGGAAGTCAATGGCCAGCCACTGGCGTCCGGCGTCAGCGATCAGTCGGGCTCGATTGCACGCTTTTCCGAAACCGTGCTGAGCGTGCCGGTGAGCGTTTCGGCGTTCTCGGTGTTACGCCAGACGTTGGGGCTGAGCCAGACGCAGACACTGAATAATCTTCCCTACGTGTTACGCGGCAAACTGGCGGGCGGCTTGTTTGGAACGGTGCGCTTCGTCGACACCGGAAAACTGAGCTTGCCGGGGTCGACAGCCGGAACTCGGTCATACCGACAATGAATATCCCCTGTGGGAGCGAGCCTGCTCGCGAAGGCGGTGTGTCAGAAAACACACGCATTGACTGACACTCCGCCTTCGCGAGCAGGCTCGCTCCCACAGGGGTGATGTTGTTCAACCAGTGACGGTTATGCGGTGCAACGGCCCGGGCCGGGCGCGCGTAGTGACTGATCCCGTCGTAGTCATAACGCGCGCGACTTGATCTTCTAGCGCCAATCCAGATAACGAAACAGTTCCTCCTCCTGATCAAAGTGCAGTCGCACGAGGGTATCCAGACGAATCAACTGATGCTGGATCTCATCAGCAGATGCCGTTGCGGGGTCGGAACTGAAGTCGCTACTCATGCGCGCCAGTAAATGGATAAGACGAAAAATCTCCCGGTGAGCGTGGCTCATAGCCGACATCGGGTCCTCGCCCGGCATGCTTCGCGTCAGCAGCGGGTACAGTATGTTTTCATCTTCGTGTTCATGCTGCGCCAGTGATGTTTGCAGCTTGTCGACCAGTTGCACCAGGTCGGTCTGTGCTTGCGCAAGTGGGCGCCGGGCGAAGTCATTGGCCAGTTGGTGCAGATCGCTCAGTACGGTGGAGAGTTGCTGGTGTTCATCTTGTAGGCGATCGATATGTTCTGCGGCAAGCTTTCGTTTCCTCAGCACCCACAACGGCCTCAGTGCCCGCAAGGCGTTAAGGATAATCACCACGTCGATACCCTCCTGCACCACGGCGCCAATCAGCGGCGGCAGGTAACCGAGGGCCGCCACCGCCATGGCCAGCAACGACATCCCCATGCCGACCAGCACACCCTGGCGGGCGATGTAGCGGGTGCGTCGGGCAATGTCCAGCGCCTCTACCAGACGATCCAGCCGATCCACCAGCAGCACAACACCTGCAGCTTGTGCAGAAGCAGTGGCACCGCTGGCCCCCATGGCTACGCCGACGGTGGCCGCCGCCAGGGCCGGGGCATCGTTGATGCCATCACCGACCATCAGTGTGCTGGTGCGCAGGCAACCTTCCTGTACAGCACGCACTTTATCCTCAGGGGTCAACCCGGCACGCAGCTCGTCAATCCCGGCAGATAGCGCAATCATCTCGGCGGTTTCCAGGCGATCCCCGGTGAGCATGACTATCTTTTCGATGCCCCTATTACGCAGTCGATGCAGAGTCTGTGGCGTTTCGCGCCGAACCTTGTCCGAGAAAACCAGCAGGCCCGCGAGTTGCCCATCCACGTCGATGAAGCTTCCACTGCACGCCAGGTAATCCATGTGGCGCAGCATGGCGGCGACCCAGTCAGTTTCAGGGGCGTCTTTGTGAGCGAAAGACAACGAGCCGAAACGCACCTGCACGCCATCGACTTGCCCACAAAGTCCGGAGCCTGGGCTTTCTTCTACTTCCTGTGGGACGCTCAGAGGCAATTGACGCTGATGCGCCGCCTCAACGATGGCCTGGGAGACAGGGTGCGTCGAGGCCTGCGCCAGCGAAGCGGCCAGGCCAAGCAGGCGCTGCGGATCGACCAGTCCGTTGACCTCTATCGACTGCAGACGGGCATGGCCGCTGGTCAGCGTGCCGGTCTTGTCGAGGAACACCTGCTTGACTCCGGCCAACGCTTCCAGGGTCACGCCGTCCTTGATCAGTATCCCGCGCCGCGCTGCCCTGGAAATCCCCGACATGATGGCAATCGGTACGGCCAGAATCAAAGGGCAAGGTGTGGCCACCACCAGTACCGCCAGCGCTCGCAAAGGATCACCACTCAATTGCCAGGCCAATCCGGCAATCAGCAACGTCAGCGGGATGAAGAACAATGCATAGCGGTCGGCCAGGCGCACGAAAGGTGCGCGTGAACGACGTGCCTCCTCGGCCAGCCGCACTATGCCGGCATAGGTACTCTGCGCGGCCGTTCGCGTGGCGATTATCAGGATGGGCGCACCGACATTGGAAACGCCGCTGGGCAGTTGCTCTCCTTCTCGACGGGTGACGGGCAACGACTCACCGCTGAGCGCCGATTCGTCCAGAATGGCCGCAGGACTTAGCAACCGACCGTCGACCGGTATCACCTCCCCCAGCCGCACCAGCAATGTCTGATTCAGCTGGACCTGCTCAACGGGGATCTCGCGCAAGCCGCCCTCCTCCTGCAGCCAAGCAAAACGTGGCGCCCGGTCGATGAGCGCACGAAGCTCACGGTCGGCGCGTTGCTTGGTGAAAAACTCCAGGGTCCGTCCGGTCGCCAGCATTAAGGCAATCACCGCTGCCACCAGTGTCTGATCAAAGACCAGGGCGGCAGTGATCGACAGCAGCGCGATCAGGTCGACACCGGCCTCGCGCCGGGCCAGGCGCCTGACGATTTCAAGGAGCAGTACCGCAGCCATCACCAGACTTCCGGCGGCCCAGCACCTCGATGCCCAATCAGGTGCTTGCGCAACATACGCAATGCCGCCGGCCAGCAGCGTCAGTGCGGTGAGCAGCAACAGAACAGGGTCCAGCCACTTACTGAGCATCGAAGTGAGTTCCTCAAAAGCGATTTGCAGGCCTCGCTGTAAAACAGCTGTCGCTCATCGAGGTATAGCTTAGGACTCGAATGTTTTTCGTGTCCCCGGCGCGCCGCAATTTCAGCGCTGGACACAACAGAAGTCGCGGTTGTGCCCGGACGAACCAGGTGTAAACCTATTTCAGGACTAGACAGTGCAAAAGGCTGAAGCAAGGCGTGCGTTAACGCTGCGATCACATGTTCTCTTCGACACACGAATCTGATTGTCTGACCGCCAGAATGCTGCCCTGCAACGAATACAGCGCGCGCTCCATAGTGCTGCCGATGAATCGATTAGTACCCACCCGATGCAAGGTGCCCATCACCACGACGTCAGCCTGGTAATCATCGACAAATGCACTGATCACCGGCATCGGCAGCCCCATGAAAAAATGCCGGCGCTCTGGAGCAATGCCATAGCGCTCAGCCAGGGTGTTGAAGGCCTGATAAAGGGACGCTCGCAACTCATCCATGAAGGCCACATTCCAGCAGCCGGTGATCAGCGGCGTATCGCCATTGAATGCAGGCGATAAGTCATAGGCGTAAAGCAGGTGCAGCGATGCGTCGCATTGCACGGCCAGCGTATGAGCTGCCTGAATAATGGCATCGTTCACATCACGGATTTGTGTGACCGTATCAAACAGGTCCACAGCGGCGACGATCTGATGAGGCAACTCATGATGGACCTGGTTGACCAAGTGCAACGCAACGGGACACCCGCGCAGCAAATGGTAATCCAGAGGTGTGACGAACACCCGTCCAAGTACCGGGTCCACCGTGACATCCTTGATGACCAGGTCGGGCTTGAGCTCTTCTACACATTTCAAGATGTCGAGCAGTGGATTGCAGGTGAAGACAACTTGCACGTTCACCTCCAATCCCTGCGCATTGAGACGCTGAAGCGTCAGGTCCCTCCAGTGGAGATAATGATGCTGATATCGCTGATCCCCCTCCTCGTCTTTGTTCTCTTCCCACACATGCGCCATGGGCGCGGGTTCGATAAAGGCTCGTACGTCCAGCATGGCTCCACTGGCCCTGGCCAGGGCGATGGCACGCAGCAAGGCTGGGGCCTCTTTGAGGTTTGGGTTGGCGATCAGCAGCAAGCGTTGATAGTGGGCCATGACACACCTCGTCTATACACCGGCCCATAGCTTGGCCATGTTCAAAGACTGCGCTCGTTGCGCCCTATGCCTGTTTGATTTACATCAAATCCAGGCAATTGAGTGCACTGTCACAAGAGATCTGATCCAGATCATATTCAGGCGCAGTCAGCGGAGTAGAAAGAAGTGAATCGCGAGATTTGCCACTGCGCGCCAACCTATGAAGACGGCTGGAGGATCGCATCATGCTCACTGTCAAAGACCATAATGATCGGGCCTCTGAAGCCTATTCCAACGTCACTGGGAAATACTGGATCGAAGCGCTCAAGGATGGTCGTCACGTGTTGATCCGGCAACTGACGGAAAAAGACCGCGAGCGAGAGTACCGCTTCATCAAACATCTGTGCCCTGAGTCCCGGCACATGCGCTTTCTCATGCAGAGCAGCGAACCCGGCAACAAGCAGTGCCTGGCTTACATCGCACTGGTCCACGAAAATGGCCAATTGATCGAGATCGGCGTCAGCCGGTATGTCGCCACGGGCGAATACAAGTGTGAATGTACGGTGACAGTCGCCGATCAATGGAAGCGTCTGGGTTTGGGTACGCTATTGCTGGAACATTTGATCACGGCCGCGCGCAAGAACGGTTTTCACCAGATGTATGCGCTCGACGCCTCCAGCAATGCCCCGATGCGCGACCTGGCCAGATCACTGGGCTTCGAGACGCGCGACGATCCCTACGATACCCGTCAGGTGATTCACTGCCTGTACCTGTAAAACAACGGGGCTGTTGAAGCACCTTGATCCGGCGACTCATATAAGCGGCCTATTAACCCGCCAGGCGAGGAATCTGGCCCCCGACACCTTCTCTCAAGCCTTTGCACCCTTTATTGACGAAACTCAATTGTTCATCTGGAGCAAGGCGTAGGAATAATCAAACAGGTGATGAATCGACACAAAAGTTTGCGTTTAAACACAATGTGTCGAGGACCTGCGGATCGATCTCCGGCGGTTGTGCGCAAGCGCAATACCGCTGGCGGTAACCCACCCTTACGGGGACGACGGTCATGAACACACCCTCCCAAGACATGCTGGATAACCTGTATGGCTCACCTCGGCACATTGACCAGGCTGCCATCGCACCGCTTCTGCGCCAATACGCTGAGCCTCTGCCGGCGCTGGACTCATCCGCCTTTGGTGAAATGTTCGATCGCTATGCGGATGCGCGCGTGGTGATGATTGGTGAGGCCAGTCATGGCACCAGTGATTTTTATCGAACCCGGGCAGCGATCACCCAAAGGCTGATTGAGCAACACGGGTTCAACATTGTGGCCGTTGAAGCCGACTGGCCGGACGCCGGCCATGTCGACCAGTATGTCCGGGGGTTGGCACACTCGGCGTGGAAACGTCACATCTTCAGCCGATTCCCGACCTGGATGTGGCGCAACACCGACGTGAGAGCATTCGCCCACTGGCTGCATCTCTACAACCACACCCTCGCCACTGAACGTCGCGTCGAGTTCCGCGGGCTGGACGTATACAGCTTGCGCAACTCCATCCATGAGGTGCTGAGTTATCTGGACCGGGTCGACCCACAGCTGGCCCACGAGGCCCGGCGGCGCTATGGCTGTCTGACCCCTTGGCAGGATGATCCCGCGTTGTATGGTCACTTCGTCGAACGTGCCGGCTTGATGCCTTGTGAGCAACCGGTGATTGAACAGCTCGACGCCATGCTGGCCGAACAACTGGCCGGGCTTATCCAGAACGACGAGGCCTTCTTCAATGCGGCGCAAAACGCTCGGGTGGTGCAGGCGGCGGAACAGTATTACCGTGCGATTTATCGAGGGTCGACCGCCTCATGGAACCTGCGTGACCGGCACATGTTCGACACACTTCGGGCACTGCTTGAGCACCGCGGTCCACAAGCCAAAGCCGTGGTCTGGGCGCACAATTCTCATATCGGCAACGCGGCTGCGACGGAAATGGGCTGGAAGGGTCAGTTCAACATCGGTCAGCTGTGCCGCAGTGCTTATGGGCGCGATGCCGTACTGATCGGTATGAGCACCGACCGTGGCCAGGTGGCCGCAGCCGATGACTGGGACGGCGACATGCTCATCAAGGACATCCGGCCCTCTCGCCCGGACAGTTGGGAGCACCAGTTCCTCAAGGCGGGTGTGCCGGCGTCATTGACCGACTGGCGAGACCCAACGCGCAAAGCGCTGCGCCGGGTGCTGTCCAAACCGTTGCTGGAACGGGCCATCGGGGTGATTTACCGCCCTGAAACCGAGCGTGGCAGTCACTACTTCGAAGCGACGCTGGCCGAACAGTTCGACGCCATGATCTGGATTGAACAGACCCAACCCGTGACAGCACTGGCGCTACCGAAAAGCCAGAGACTCGAACCGGAAGACGAAACCTATCCGTTTGGCGTGTGAGGCCGGTCAGGCGTTGTCAGGCGGGGTCGTGCAAATACTTCTCGAACCAGTCGCCAGCGAGTCTGGCGACTTCTTCAAGGGCTCCAGGTTCTTCGAAAAGATGAGTCGCGCCCGCCACAATTTCCAGCTGCTGCTCACACTGCAAGGCCTGACTGCTTTGATCATTCAGTTCGAGCACCACTGGGTCCTGGGCGCCTACGATCTGCAAGGTGGGTGCCCTCACCTGCGACAATGCCGCCCCCGCCAGGTCGGTGCGCCCTCCGCGGCTGACCACCGCGTGCACCACCTCCGGGCGCACGGCCGCCGCCAACAACGCCGCCGCAGCACCGGTGCTTGCGCCGAACAGACCGATTCGCAGCGAGTGCAACTCCACGTCCCGACCGACCCAGTCGATGACGTCCACCAGTCGCCTGGCGAGCAAGGCAATATCGAAACGCAGCTCCCCGGTGAGGTTGTCCAGGCGTTGCTCTGGCTCCGTGAGCAGGTCGAACAGCAGCGACGCCAGCCCCCGCCGGGCCAACGACTCTGCGACAAACTGATTGCGTGGGCTCAGACGGCCACTGCCGCTACCGTGCACGAAGATCACCAGACCGTCAGTCTGCAGCGGCAGACGCAGATCGGCCGATAACTCAACCTCTCGCAATTCCAGCTGTCGAGATTGAGGCTTAATCATCGAAAGGCTCCCGCGAGGCGGAATCCGTGGCGGCTTCTCGCTGCCAGGCCCGTTGCAACAAATCAATGACTTCTTCGTCCGAGGTCTGGGGGAAACTCAAGTACCAATACCCGATCGACATCATCCATTCAGGTATGAGTGGGCAGATCACCTCATCGACTTCGAAGCTCAGCGTGTCCACCGTTTCCCGCGGAGCAACCGGCACGGCAACGACGATACGAGCAGGTGCCTGCATACGCACCGCGCGGATCGCCGCCATCATCGAGGCGCCCGTCGCCAGGCCGTCATCCACCAGAATCACCACCTGCCCCTTGAGCTGCAAGGGTGGCCGGGCGCCCCGGTACAGGTGCTCCCGCCGCTGCAATTCCCGTGTTTCACGCGCGACCACGGCGTCGAATGCGGCCGGGGAAATCGGGTGAGCCCGCAGCGCTTCTTCATTTCGGATCTGGATACCGCCACTGGCGATGGCGCCCATGGCGAACTCGGGGTTGGACGGCACGCCCAGTTTGCGCACCAGCATCAGGTCCAGGCGCACGTCCAGGGACTTGACCACTTCATAGGCGACCGGAACGCCGCCACGGGGCAAGGCGAGGACGATGACATCGGGTCGATGGGCGTATTTGAGCAACGGTTCCACCAGACGTCGACCGGCTTCTGCCCGGTCCTCCAATGTGGTTTGTAATGAGGGGCTTTGACTCATGAAAAACCTCCTCAGGCGATGACGCCTGTCGTTTCGTTACACCATGGCCTTGTCCGGCTAGACCGCCAGAACACTGCAAGGCACCTGGTACAGAATATGTTCGGTCGTGCTGCCCAGCAGCTTCTCCAGGCCGTGGTACTGGACTCGGCCCATCACGATCACATCCACCTGCTGCTCGTTGGCAAAATCGCTCAACGCCGCGACCGGATGTCCGAGAACAAAATGCCGACGGTCAGAGGGGACGCCGTACCGACCGGCCAATTTGCTGAACGATTGTTCCTCGGTGGTGCGCAACTCTTTGGTGATGTCTGGAAGCGCCAGCCCCCCCATGTCTGCCAGATAGACCCCTGAAAGATCGCAGGCATACAGCAGGTGCAGTTCGGCATCGCACTGCAACGCCAGGTTGGTGGCTTGCTGAATGATCCGCTCGTTCAGCTCGCTGTCCGCAGGCGCCGCATCCGACGCGTCAACCGCCGCCACGACCTTGCGCGGCAAGGCATGACCACCGCCGCCCACCAGATAGACCGGTATCGGGCAGTGGCGCAACAAATGCCAATCCAGCGGGGTGAAGAATGCGCGTTTGAGCGCTGATTCGTGCTGCACTTCTTTGATCAGCAGGTCGGGCTGCATTTCCGTGACGTGATCAAGAATGTCTTGCTTCATGTCGTCGGCCCACATCACCTCTGTCGTCACTTTGAGCCCCAGCGCATTGAGATTGGTTGCCTGGTTTTTCAGCCAGTCGCGATGGTCCTGAAGGTAGCTTTCCCGGGCTTTTTCCTGCACGCCTTCGTCAAGCAGTGACAGTATCTCCAACGGTTTTACAAGCGCAGCAATATGCAAGCTCGCGCCGCTGGCCTTGGCCAGAGCGGCCGCATGGTTTATCGCTGGGGAATGGCGCAGGGCCGGGTTGATGATGAGTAACAAGCGTTGATATTGGCTCATGATCTGACTCCATACAGGGGGACTCGACGTCCATCGCTGCCCCATTGCTGAGACTAGTCGTAACGCCTGCGCCGGATCAGGCACCCGCGTTGATTCAGCGTCCTCTGTTGATGTCGCCCTGGCGTTGATTTATATCAAATCCCCGCGTAACGCCGTTCATTGGACCAATGCGGGTCATGGATCGGGCTTTCATTTCACCGTACTTGATCAATATCAACAGGGCCGGGCCGAGCAGGATTACGTTGGCAAAATGGGACGGCATGTTTGCTGTGCTCAGGACTTTGATGCTTGCCGGTTCCTTGATGGTGTGATGCCCCCACCGCACCGGCTTTCGACAGGAGACGGCAATGTCGACCCAACTTGCGAGTCAGCGGTTGCGCTTGTACGACAGCGATGAACTCGATGGCGTGCTGAAGGCGATGGCGCGCCAAGCGGCGATATTGTTGCCGCCCGCTCAATCGGCACTGATTGGCATCCAGCGTCGCGGCGAGCCGCTGGCACAGCGCTTACAGCAGCATCTTTCGCGTCAGACCGGCCAGCCAGAACTGCCACTTTACCCCCTGAAGGTCAAGCGTTATGCCGATGACCTCAAGGTCCTGCATGCACAGACGGAATTGACTGAGAACCCACTTCTGGGCGAGCTGGACCTTGCCAATACCACCCTGCTTGTTGTCGACGATGTGCTTTTTGAAGGCCACTCCCTTCTGCGCACCTGTGCCTATTTGGCGCAGCTGGGCGCTCGTCGGGTCTACACTGCGGTATTGGTTGACCGGCATGTTTGCCAGCAACCGATCCGTGCCGACATTGTCGGCGTGCACCTGCAAGTTGCCGCCCATGACATCGTCGAATGCAACGTCCCGCCCTACGAAATGGAGTTCTGCATTGAAGTGTTGCGGCATGGTGCTGTCCGATGACGGCGCAACTGTTCGATAAGCCTCAAAGGAGCCAATGCATGCTCACCGACCGCCCGCTTCTTTTTGCCCTGCAAGGCAGTGAGCACTATGCAACCCGCGTCGCGCAGCGGCTTGGCTGCCAACTGGCCCTGCATGAAGAGCGCGACTATGAAGATGGCGAACATAAATGCCGACCGCTGGCGTCGGTTAACGGTCGCGAGGTCGTGGTGTTCCATGCTTTGTATGGAGATGACCGGCAGAGCGCTAACGATAAGTTGTGTCGCCTGTTGTTCTTTTGCGGAGCACTCAAGGATGCCGGCGCTCGCCATGTGCAGGTCGTAACACCCTACCTCTGTTATGGACGCAAAGATCGTCGCAGCCAACCTCAAGACCCCACGATCACCCGCTACCTGGCGGCCATGATTGAAGCCTGCCACGTTGATCGTCTGGTTGCCCTGGAGGTGCATAATCCGGCCGCGTTCGACAATGCCTTTCGCATTCCGACGTGGAACGTGCAGTGCACAGAATTATTTGCCGAGCATTTCGCCAGGTTCGTCGGCGACGCCGACGTGGTGGCGGTGTCCCCGGATTCCGGTGGTGCCAAGCGCGCCGAACAGTTTCGTCAGGCCCTCGAACGACATCTGGGACGCTCAGTGGGCAGTGCGCTGATGGAAAAGCACCGTGCTCACGCGACGCTGACAGGCGCCCTGTTGGTGGGCGACGTATCGGGTAAGACAGCCATTGTTTTCGACGATCTGATCAGTACCGGTGAAACGCTGAAGCATGCGGGCCTTGCCTGTCAAAAGGGTGGAGCCAGCCGATTGTTTGCCGCGGCGACCCATGGTTTGTTCACGGCGGGCAGCCATCTGTTCGACAAGCCGCTTTTCGAGCACATTGCGATCTCTGACAGCGTGCCTCCATTTCGCCTATCCCCCGAGTGCGTGACGCAGCACGTGCACGTAATCGACAGCACCGCCCTGATAGCCACCTTGCTGGCTGAAAGTGGAGCATTCGATACCGTTTGAGCAGATGAAGAGGCCGATCAAAGACAATGGGGAGTGCCTGACGTTGAAAAAGATGAAAATCAACACAGCATTCACACTGATGGAGCCAGGCCCGGTGGTCTTCGTCACCACAAATGATGGCCGCAAGAACAACATTATGACCATCTCGTGGACCATGGTGATGGGCTTCACGCCGATTTTTGCCATCACCACCGGGCCCTGGAACTATTCGTACGCCGCGCTTCTGAAAACCAAGGAGTGCGTCATTTCAATCCCCACTGTCGATTTGATCGATTGCGTTATTGGTGTGGGAACCTGTTCTGGTGCCGACACAGACAAGTTTGCAACCTTCGGATTGACGCCCGTGAAAGGCAAACATGTCAGGTCACCCTTGATTAAGGAATGCCTGGCCAATATCGAATGCAAGGTTGTCGATATCATCGAGAAACACAACATTGTTGTCCTCGAAGGCCTCGCCGCCTACATCGATGAGTCACGCAAAGAGACACGAACCCTTCATTCAGTGGGTGATGGTTCCTTTGTCGTGGACGGACGCAAACTGGATAGAAGAGAAATGATGCAGTCGAAGCTACCAGAGGGTGTCCAGGTGGTTAGTCAATGATAATGAGCGCCACCGGCGTCCACTTGGCAGGCAATGAACAGTCATCGACGAGTCACTGACCTGGTGCGTTCCCGAGCGTTAATAAAAGCCTTCCGGGTAATACGTTGAGACCTGTCAGGTGAAGGCGAGCCAGCGTCAACGTTGCCACGCAATAAGTGCATTTTCCGCTGGCAGAAAGGCGTCTGAGTGCCAGGCGCGTACCCGAGGGGTGTAGCCATCCACGGGCCGCGTGGCAGCGACCGAGGTGGAAAAGATATAGCCTTGGATGGCGCCGGGTATGGGGCCGACAGCGTTCATCGGCAGGCATTCTGCCGGGTGTCCATCGCACGGGGCGGCATAGAGTTCCACCCTTACCCACTCCGGTGCGATCTCCCCCAGATAGACCGGCACGCTGATGTACAGCCACTCGCCGTCGTGTTTCGCATCGACCGTGCCGAAATGTATGTTGTCCCATCCCAAGGCAACCGCCTTGTGCCAGGCATGAAGCCCACGTGCGAGTTCAGCCTTATCCTTGCTACGGCGTCGGAACGCCTGGATCGCCGGTTGGTAACAACAACCCAGGTATTCGAGCAGCATGCGATTGCTACTGAATTGCGGCCCCAGTTGCGACATGCTGGCGCGCATGCGTTGCACCCAGTCTCGTGGAATTCCCTGCGTGTCGCGTGTGTAAAAGGTGGGCACTACTTCTTCTTCGAGCAGGCGGTACAAGCACTCGGCGTCGGCTACATCGTCGCTGGGGGCGTCGTCGCCGATTGCCCAACCGCAGGTGGGCTGGTACGCCTCCGCCCACCAACCGTCCAGTTGGGACAGGTTAAGTCCGCCATTGACCAGAACCTTCATCCCACTGGTGCCACAGGCTTCCCATGGTCGTCGCGGTGTATTGATCCAGACATCGACGCCTTGCACCAGATGTTGGGCCTGTTCAATGTCGTAATCCTCCAGGAACACGACATGCCTTCGCAGATTTGGACGATGAACAAACTCCATCCATGCCTGGATCAGCTGCTTGCCCTGCTCGTCACTGGGATGGGCTTTACCGGCGATGATCAGTTGGACGGGTCGATGCTCATCGGTTAGCAGGCGGCTCAGGCGCTCCGGGTCATGCAGCAACAAATTCGGTCGCTTATAGTCGGTGAATCGCCGCGCGAAGCCGAGCGTAAGGCAATTGGGATCGAGCACCTGCGCGGCTTCTTCGACCCGCTGAGGTGACTCGCCACGCTGTCCAAGGTGCCATGCCAAACGGTGACGCGTGTAATGCACCAGATCGCGGCGTTGCTCGGCGGCCATCGTCCACAAGGCCCTGTCATCACTGTGGGAGACCGTCCCTGAGAGAGACTCCACCGTGCCGAGCCAACGTTCCTTGCCACAGGTGCTAGTCCATAGGTGATCGGACCACACCGAATCCCAGGATGGCACATGGACGCCGTTGGTAATGTGCCCCACAGGTATCTCTTGAAGCGGCCAGCGTGGATAAAGATCACTGAACAATTGACGGCTGACCTCGCCATGCAAACGACTCACGGCATTGCACTGGGCGCACCCACGCAATGCCAGAAAAGCCATGTTGAACGGCTCATCGTCGTCCGCCGGATCACGCCGGCCCAACGCAAGCAGCTCGCGCAATGAAATGCGACAGTCTTCGAGATACTCACGCGCGTACTTGTAAATGAGCGAGGGTGGAAATAAGTCGAAACCCACAGCCACTGGCGTATGCGTTGTGAATACGTTACCTGCACGCGTTGCCCACCATGCTTCCCAGAACGATGTACCCATCTTGTGCATAAAGCGACGGGCACGTTCCAGCACAAGCAGTGCGGCGTGACCTTCGTTAAGGTGGCACACGTCAACGTCGATACCCAGTGCGTCGAGTACCGCCCAGCCACCAATGCCGAGCACCACTTCCTGGAGCAAACGCATTTCCGAGCCGCCGCCATACAACTTAGAGGTGATACCGCGGTCGGCGGGCCCATTGCGCAGATCGTTACTGTCCAGCAGATACAGGCGCGTACGTCCGACAATGGCCTGCCATATACGCAAATACAAAGTGCGACCGGGAAGTTGCAGCACGATTTTCAGCCAGGCGCCGTCATTTCCGATCGTTGGCTGAATCGGCAGGCTGGTGGCGTCGTTGTAAGGATAGGCCTCATGCTGCCTTCCTCCCGCGTCGATGTATTGCCGAAAATAGCCTTCCTGATAGAGCAAACCCACCCCAAGTATCGGAACGCCCATGTCGCTCGCCGTCTTCAGGTAATCTCCTGCAAGCACACCGAGTCCGCCAGCGTAGAGCGGAAAGGCCTCACTCAAACCGTACTCCATGCTGAAATAGGCGATCCGCGCCGAATCCCTGGCCCCTTGCTGCTGTGCATACCAGCCTGAGTCGTCGAGATAACGCCGATGCTCTGCGATGGCGTGCGCCAGTTTCTGCGAGAAGTCAGGATCTCGGCAGAGTTCGTCAAGACGCTGCTGCGAAGCATTCTGCAGAATCATCCACGGATTATGGGTACGCACCCAAAGTTCTGGGTCAATCGATTTCCACAGGTCGTCGAGTGCATGATTCCAGGTCCAGCGCAGGTTAAGCGCGAGGTCGGTCAGTGCGCAGAGTTGCTCCGGCAACTCACGTGGCAAGAAGGCATACACGTCGACACCTCAAAGTAATCGGCAGTTTTTCGGATCTTGATCAGGCGTGCCATGAGGCAACGGTTTTACGGTGTGCGATTAAGTGACAGGCGCTTTTCCACCGCCAGAACATGCCGAGTCGTGGCGAGCACTGCATCCGGATTGAGGCTTATCGAATCGATGCCAATTTCCACCAGAAATTCAGCCATCTCAGGATAGTCAGACGGCGCCTGTCCGCAAATACCGGAGTGGCGGCCGTTACGTTTTGCTCCCTCCACCGCCAGGCGAATCATCTGTTTAACCCCCGGATCGCGTTCATCGAAATCGAAGGCGACGATTTCCGAATCGCGATCCACGCCGAGCGTCAGCTGGGTCAAGTCATTGGAGCCGATGGAGAATCCGTCGAACAGTTTGGCGAAGGCGTCGATCAGGATGACGTTGTTGGGGATCTCGCACATGACGTAGACCTCCAGTCCGTTTTCTCCGCGCTTGAGGCCATGGCTGGCCATCGCTGCCAATACCTTTTCGCCCTCCTCCACTCTGCGGCAAAAAGGGATCATCAACTTGACGTTAGTCAGGCCTATCTCGTCGCGCACCCGCTTCATTGCCGCGCATTCCAGCGCAAAACCTTCGGCATAGGCACTATGGGTATAACGGGACGCCCCACGAAAACCGATCATCGGGTTATCTTCTTCCGGCTCAAAATACTGACCGCCCAGCAGGGTCGCGTACTCGTTGCTTTTGAAGTCGCTCATGCGCACTACGCAGGGTTTCGGATACACCGCCGCCGCAATTGTGGCCACGCCTTCGGCCAAGGTCTTGACGAAAAAATCCGCAGGATCATTGTAAGCAATGCTCAGGGCCGCGATCTTTTCACGTGTTGCGTCATCCACCTTTTCCGGGTGTACGAGCGCCATCGGATGCACCTTGATGTATTCATTGATAATGAATTCCATACGCGCCAGACCAATGCCATCCACCGGTAGCGAGGCAAGACTAAAGGCCTGATCAGGATTGCCCAGGTTCATCATAATCTTTGTTTTTGGATGTCCCAGCTGGCTGAGATCGGTGTGCTGAATGTCAAAACCCAGAATGCCTTCATAGACATTTCCGGTTTCGCCTTCGGCGCAGCTAATGGTGATCGGTGTGCCGGTTTCTATTTTGTCTGCCGCGTTTGCGGTTCCCACGATGGCGGGAATGCCCAGTTCACGCGATACGATGGCGGCGTGGCAAGTACGTCCGCCCCTGCTCGTCACGATAGCCGCGGCGGTCTTCATGACAGGTTCCCAGTCGGGTGCCGTGGTATCTGAGACCAGCACCTCGCCCGGTTGAAAATCACTGAGATGCTTGGCATCGTTGATGACACGCGCCTTGCCGGCGCCAATTCTGGTGCCGACCGCCCTGCCCTTAAGCAGCACTGTCGATCTTTGCTTGAGATGGTAAATCTCAAGCACGCTGCCTTTCTTTTGCGACTCCACCGTTTCCGGTCGCGCCTGCACTATATATAACCGGCCATCGATGCCGTCTTTGGCCCATTCCATATCCATGGGTTTGTAAAAACCGGCTTTGCCCGAATAGTGGTTTTCAACCTTGATGGCATAGTCGGCCAGCACCATCACATCCGCATCAGAGATGCAGAAGCGGGTTCGTTCTTCGCGGGGCGTGTCAATATTCTTGGTGTATTCCACCGCGATAGTGCCGGTATTGAGCTCGCCGGCAAAAATCATCTTCTTTGCTTTGCTACCCAGGCTGCGCTTCAAGACAGCACGATAACCCTGCAGAAAGCTGGGTTTGTGCACATAGAAACTGTCGGGGTCTATCGTGCCCTGCACGACATTCTCGCCGAGCCCCAGCGCGGCATTGATGAAGACGACATCCCTGAAGCCTGTTTCCGTGTCCAGCGAAAACATCACGCCACTGGCCCCTATATCGCTACGCACCATCTTCATGACCACGACGGCGAGATAGACCTTGTAGTAATCAAAGCCATTGTCGTATTTGTAGTGGATGGAGCGGTCGGTAAAGTTGGACGCCAGGCAACGTTTGTAGGCATCGAGCAGATCACCGTCAGTGGCGATGTTGAGATAGGTATCGTTCTGCCCGGCAAATGAGGCCTGCGGCGAATCCTCGGCGGTCGCCGAGGACCGCACCGCCAATGAAATGTTTTCGCCGTATTCCTGTTTGAGTTGGGCATAACTTTGCAAAATCGCCGTCTTTAGATCTTCCGGCAATGAACAGCCATATACGATCGCCCTCGCCTTTTTCCCCCGCGCCTGCAAATCCTTGATGTTGTCGGGGTCGAGTCCGTCAAGTGCCGCATGCAGAGGCTGCCAGGCGCCATTGTGATCAAGCACATAACGATACGCCTCAACGGTGATGGCAAAACCGTTGGGGATGCATACACCCTCAGTCGTGAGGTTCTGGTACATCTCACCCAGCGAGGCGTTCTTGCCACCGACCAGCGATACATCGTTGATACCCAGCTCTTTGAACCAGCGGATATGTGAATGCATCACGATATTTCTCCTTTTGATGGGGGGAGACTGTGTCGGCCGCTTCTATTTGATATAGAGCTTTATGGCTTGATGCCGCCTGCGTGTGTTGATTTAGATCAATGAGCGCCCTTTGAGCAGTAATAGCCGGGAGTATCAGCCCGCTTTTTGATGTATGCAGAGGGCGTAGCTGGACGAGAAGTACCGCCGCTACCAAGACCTCACCGTCCGCAATGGCAGCCGGCTCTGGTCACCTGCGCCGATTGAGCGTTGAATGATGTAGCCGAGCCGTCCGCCATCCTATTCAGGATCAAACCCATGACCCGTTCTGTTCCTGTAAACGCCGACGATCTGGAGCGACTGCATAATCGATCGTTCGAGGAAATCGTCATCGGCGAGTCCGCCTCTCTGGAGCGCACCCTGACAGCTCAAGACATTCAGCTGTTCGCACTGGTCTCGGGCGATGTGAACCCGCTGTACGTCGATCCGGAATTTGCTGCCACCACCCACTTCAACACTGTTTTCGCCCATGGCATGTGGGGGGGAGCGTTGATTTCGGCGTTGATTGGTACGCAGTTGCCAGGGCCCGGTTCGGTGCCCTTGGGGCAAACCCTCAAGTTCCTTGCCCCGGTACGCATCGGTGACACACTGACGGTCTCGGTGACGGTTACTGCTCGCGACGTAGCGCGGTATCTGCTCACGCTGGCCTGTACCGGCATCAATCAGGAAGGCGTGGTCGTGCTGGAAGGTGAATCCCTGGTCCACGCGGCCGGCGAGCATATCGATGTGCATCGAGCCAGCCTGCCGGGCATAGAGCTGCGCCACAGCGCCGACGGTCTGAATCGTTTGTTGCAAGCCTGCCAGACGCTGGAACCGATCCGCGTTGCGGTGGTACATCCATGCGACGAGGTGAGTTTCGAGGCGGCCCTTGATGCCCGCGATGCTGGGTTGATCGACCCGATCCTGATTGGCCCAAGAGCCAGACTCGAAGCGTTGGCGGCCAAGGGCGGCCACGACCTTTGCGGTCTCACCATTGAATACGTGCCCCACAGCCATGCTGCCGCCCTGCGCGGTGCGCAAATGGCCCGTGATGGTCTAGTCGAAGCGTTGATGAAAGGTAGCCTTCACACCGACGAATTGATGTCCGCCGTGGTGCCGTCGTCGGCGCTACTGCGTACCAAGCGGCGCATCACCCACTGCTTCGTGATGCAGACGCCTTTTTATCCGCGCCCCTTCATCATCACCGATGCAGCGATCAATATCGCGCCGGCGTTGGTCGACAAAGTGGACATCGTGCGTAACGCCATCGATCTGGCACATATCCTCGGCGTCAGTAATCCCCACGTGGCGATTCTCGCTGCCGTGGAAACGGTGAATGCCAACATGCCCGCCACCCTTGATGCCGCAGCGCTGTGCAAAATGGCTGATCGCGGCCAGATCACTGGCGCCGTCCTTGACGGGCCGCTGGCGTTCGACAACGCCATCTCCCTGGCGGCGGCGCGTATCAAGGGCATTCACTCAGCTGTTTCCGGTAAAGCCGACATTCTCGTCGTGCCTGATCTGGAAAGCGGCAATATGCTCGTCAAGCAGCTGGAATACCTGGGCGGTGCCTCCAGCGCGGGTATCGTGCTTGGCGCCAAAGTGCCGATTGTCCTGACCAGCCGCGCCGACTCCGTCGAATCGCGCATCGCGTCCTGCGCCATCGCCGCGCTGGTCGCCCATCACTATCGGGTCACCCCGCCATGAACGACACGGATAACGGTGAAGTGATTCTGGTCCTCAATGCGGGGTCGTCGAGCATCAAGTTCGCCCTGTTCGACGCCACCTGCAGCCCTTTGGCTCGCACACCACTGTGGCGCGCAAAGGTCGACGGCATCACGGGGCCAAACTCGGTGGTCAGCGAAAACGGCGGCGACGATCAGCCACTGACCCTCGATGCAAAACATCCTTATCACGATGCCCTTGGGTATATTCGTGAGCGGTTGCGAACTCAACTGGTAGGCCGTTCGATCAGGGCCATCGCCCACCGCGTCGTGCATGGAGGGATTAAATACTCCAAACCGGTATTGATCGACACGCAGGTGCTGGCCGACCTTAAAAGCTACATCCCGCTAGCCCCTCTGCATCAGCCCTTCGCACTGGAGGCCATCGAAACGCTGCTGCAAACCCACCCCGACCTGCCACAAGTGGTGTGTTTCGATACCGCCTTCCACCAGACCCTGCCAGACGTGGAGAAAATCCTGCCACTGCCTTGGTCGGCCTGGGAAAGCGGCTTGCGTCGTTACGGGTTTCACGGACTTTCCTATTGCTATCAATCCATTGCGCTCGCCGAACGTTATGGCGATCAGGCGCGCGGCCGGACGCTGGTCGCGCACCTGGGCAGCGGTGCCAGCCTGTGCGGTATGCGGGACTTGAAAAGCGTCGCCACCACCATGGGCTTCTCAGCGCTGGACGGTTTGATGATGGGCTCCCGCTGCGGGGCGCTGGACCCTGGCGCGGTGATTTTCCTGATGGAAATCTGGAAGCTGAGCCTGGAGCGGGTCAGCCATATTCTGTATCACGAGTCTGGCCTGCTGGGAGTTTCCGGCATTTCCAGCGACCCGCGCGAATTGCTCAAAGTCGAAGCCACTGAGCCTCGCGCGGCCATGGCCCTTGCGTTGTACCTGCGCCGCTTCATCCACGAAGCCGGTGCCCTTGTCGCGGCACTGGGTGGTCTGGACATGCTGGTGTTCACGGCAGGTATTGGCGAACACAACGCGGCGATTCGCTCTCGTATGTGCGCTGGCCTGCAGTATCTGGGTGTCGAACTGAACGAAACGGCGAACCAGGCCAATGCCTCAGTGATCTCGACCTCGGCCAGCCGAGTCAAGGTGGTGGTCGAGGCCACCAACGAAGAATGGGTCACGGCGCTCGATGCCCTGCGCCTGACAGAGCCAGCCAATTAGCAAGTTCGATCCGCCCCGCGCCTAATCCCCTGAAGGATTCGATGGCTCGCCGACAAGCTCAAATGAGGTGCCGATCGTGGGGCTGCCCCGGGCAACAAGGCGCTCTACGGCCTGACATCAGTTTTGTGCGCTTTGAGGGCGACCGCCACCGCCATCGCGTAAAAACTTCTTGAGTGAGGTCAGCGAACGGGTATTGAGCACATCGTGTTTTTCCAGCCAGGCTCGACGCGCCTGAGCGACGCCGTAGCGCAAATAGGAAAAATCCGCGGCGCGATGGGCGTCCGAATTGATGCTGATGAGCACGCCTTGATCCTTGGCGTATTGGCACTGAAGGTCAAACAGATCCATGCGCTGGGGCTGCGAGTTGAGTTCCAGGCAGCAACCACGCTCTGAGGCTGCCTTGATGATTGCAGGCAGGTCCATGTTCAGGGGCGCGCGTTCATTGATCAACCGACATAGGGGATGTGCCAGTACGCTGAAGTAGCGATGATCCATGGCCCTGAGCAGGCGTTGGGTTTGTTGATGCAGCGTCAAGCCGAAATGACTGTGGACGGCGCCCACCACCAGGTCCAGGCGCCCCAGAATGTCATCTGGCAGATCCAGGCGACCGTCTTCGAGAATGTCGACCTCAACGCCCTTGAGCAAGGTCATGCCCTGCAAGCGGGCGTTGAGCGCATCGATCTGGTCGATTTGCTTCAACAATCGATCAATGTCCAGGCCATGGGCCACCCTGAGGGACCGGGAGTGGTCGGTAATCGCCAGGTATTCCAGTCCGGCGTGCTGCGCCGCAAATGCCATCTCTTCCAGGCTATTGCCTCCATCCGAGTCACGGGTATGAGCATGCAAGTCACCTTTGAGGTCGCTCAACTCAATCAGCCTCGGTAAACGACCTGTCAGTGCCGCCTCGACTTCACCGCGATCTTCGCGCAGTTCCGGCGTGATCCATACCAATCCCAAGGCCTGATAAACCGCCACCTCGGTGGCACGGGCCACGCATTCTTCGGCCTTGAACACCCCATATTCGTTGAGTTTGAGCCCCAGCTTCCGGGCCCTCTGGCGAATCGCGATGTTATGCGCCTTGCTGCCAGTGAAATACACCAGAGCGGCGCCAAATTGCGCCGGCTTTACAATGCGCATATCCACTTGCAGGCCTGAGCCCAGCACGACGCTGGCACGCGTGCGCCCTTTAACCAACACGGTGGAAATCTCCGGGTGCTTGAGCAAGTGTGCCGTGACATTCACAGAAGGCGCTGCGGCCACGAGGAGGTCGATATCACCGACAGTGTCGCGCATGCGACGCAGGCTTCCGGCCACCGTCGCTTCCTCGATACCCGCAAGCTGCTGCAAGTATTCGATCAGACGGTGCGCCACGGGCTCGACAAACGCCAGCGGCAAACGGCGATCGCTTCCAATCCCCTTCTGCGCGGCGCTCAACAGCCGCGTTTCCATCTTTTCGCCGAAACCGGGCAGATGGCGAATGCGCCCCTGTCGAGCAGCCTCGCATAACTGCTGCGCGGTTTCGATCCCCAGATCGTGATACAGGTGCCTGACGCGTTTGGGGCCCAATCCGGCGATGGACAACAGTTCAACCAATCCGGGCGGCAATGTCGAACGCAACCGCTGGCGCAAAGCGCAATTTCCGCAGGTAACGATTTCGTTGATCTTGCCTGCCAGATCAACTCCAATACCGGTCAGTTTGGGCAGTGGTTCGCCACGCGCGATGATCTCTGCCAGCTCAAAGGTCAACGCCCTCAAGGTGCGCGCCGCATTACGGTAGGCCCGGATCCGAAAGGGGTTGGCGTCATCGATTTCCAGCAGATCAGCGATTTCGTCAAAAACCTCGGCAATTTGATCATTGCCAATCAGCCGCCTGTCCTTGAGCGAGGCCGATAGCCAGTCTGGTAACGGTTCCTGAGGCGGTACGGCGGTGAGCTTCATGGCAGTGCCCGTCCAGTGAAATGAAGAACGCGCGTTTGAGCGTTGATTCGTATTGCACGTCCTTGACTAACAGGTCGGGCTTTTTCCCGCGCGATTCCTCAAGCAGTGACGATTTTACGAAAGCGGCAATATGCAAGCTCGCCACGGTAGCCGAGTTCAGCGCTAAATGCCGGTGAGGCACATGCTGTGCGTGTTTTGCGATCAGCCGACCCAGCGAATCTCCGGCGCCTTGTGCAAGACCGGTGCAGGCGCCGATTTCGGATGGCCAACGATAATGGGCGCCACTGGCGTCCACTCGGCAGGAAGGCCCAGTGCATGCTTCCCCTGCGGCGTATCAAGAAAACGTTGGGCGAAACCGATCCAGCAGGTACCCAGCCCGTCAGCGTACGCGGCGAGCATCAGGTTTTCGGCGGCTAATGCGCAGTCTTCGACGACCCACTGACCTGGCGCGTTCCCCGAAATAAGGATGAGTACTGGCGCGTGGTAGAAGATGTGAAAGTTTTCGTCATTGAGTAACGAATGGAAGTGCGCGGAATGGGGGCCAGCGGGCATCGTCTTGAGCATGTAGGCCTTTGCTTCTCGCGAGATCCGATCCAGCACTGCTTGGTCTCGGATCACCGTGAACGTCCACGGTTGTTGGTTGACCGCGCTGGGCGCCTGGGCAGCGGCATTGATCAAACGACGAATGACATTTTCATCAACGGCTTCTGTCGTGTATTCACGCGTAGAGCGCCGGCCGGAGATTGCCTTGTCGATGTTCATGAGTGCATACCTCAAGGTAGGTCATTTCATAAAGTCGTCCACTCACGCAGACCTGCTGCTGATTTAAATCAGATCAGGGCGGAACCGGTGGCAACCGACGATTCGATCGGCTCACCGTTTGAGTGGCAAACAATGCGCGACGGCACTACTGCCCGGTACCTTCACCCCTTGCGGATCGAAGGCTCGGCTTCGCCGGATTTCGCCTTTTGCCCCAGATAGCCGATGAGCTTGTCCAGGGTGTCCACGTGTTGGTAATCGCTTTCAGGAATTGCTATTCCCAGGCTCCGATTCAGAGCCTCGATGACACGAAGCCAATCCATGGAATCCAGATCAACCTCTTCGCGCAGTGAACGATCAGATCGCAACTGCTCGATTTCAAGTTCCGGGGCAATGCCTTTCAAGGCTTTCAATACTTCATCGCGGATCATTTGCGGGTTCATGTGCCCTCTCCTCAAAGCGCCTCTGGCGTCTGCAGCAAGCGACGAACTTCGCCCAGAAAACGTGCGCCGTAATGACCGTCGCTGACTCGATGATCGGCGGACAAACTGCTAATGACAGTGGGCATGACACACAGCTGGCCCTCTTTCACCCAGGGCCGCTCACTGATACGACCGAAACCGACCAAGGCAACCTGGGGCGGATAGATCACCCCCAATACGCTGTCCACGCCCTGATCGCCGAGTTGAGTGACCGTCATGCCGGCGCCTCCCAGCTCGGAGCTGCGCAGGGATCCGCTGCGGGCGCGCTCGACCAGGCTGGCCAGTTCACTCATCAAATGAGTCAAGGATGTGTCCGCCACATGATGCAGCACCGGGGCGACCAGGCCACCCTGGCGCAAGGTGATTGCCACCCCAAGGTCGGTATCGAGTGCGGGCTTGAAGGCGTTATCCAGCCAGAAACCATTGAGCTGCGGATAGTCGCGCAAGGCCAGCGCCACTGCTTTGAGCAGCAAGACGCTGGGCAGCAGGCGCGCTTGAAGTGTGCTTTGCGCATTGTGTGCCTGCAGCCAGGCCATGGCTTTATCCAGGGCGATGGTTTCGCTGAGGTAGTAATGGGGAATCTCGCGTTTTGAACGAGTCATGGCCGCCGCAATGGCGTGCCGCATGGCCTGGTCGGGGTCCGGCGGGTGCGCCACATGAGCGGCGACCTCGATGTCCTCCAGGGTAACGACTCCCTGTGGACCATGGCCTTTCAAATCAGCGGTGCTGACGCCTAGCTCGGCTGCACGCTTGCGCGCCGCGGGAGATATCCGCGGGCGTCTGCCGGACGATGCCTGCTCTTCGATCAGCAGCGGCGCCGCCGTCGTTGTTCGTCGCGCACTGTGCGGATCTTCGCCCGGTTCCAACAACCAGGCGATGGTGGTACCGACCGGGACTTTGGCGCCGATATCGATCAGCAGTTGCGACACCGTGCCCTCATGCCAGCACTCGACATCGATGGCGGCCTTGGCGGTATCGACGACGGCAATCACCTGGCCCGGCTTGACCACATCGCCCGGGTGGACTTTCCACTCCAGCAACGTGCCTTCATCCATATCAGCCCCCAGAGAGGGCAATTTGAATTCGATCATCGTTTACCTTCCTGGCCTGATACTTGAATACGCCACGTCATTGCGCTCACCCTGATGTCCCCCGGCACAGTTCATGAGCGGCCGCGACGATCGTCGACACTTGTGGCAGGGCCGCCTCTTCCAGATGCCGGGGATAAGGTATCGGCACCTCGGCGCTGCACACCCGTGCCGGCGGTGCATCCAGCTCGAAAAAGCCTTGTTCTATGATCCGTGTAATGATCTCGGCGGATAGACTGCCGCTGCGCCATCCCTCATCGACCACCAGGGCCCGACGGGTCTTGCAGACAGAAGCCATCAAAGTCTTGTCATCCAGAGGGCGCAGGACACGCAGGTCGATGACTTCGCAATCAATACCCTCCCCGGCCAGTACCTGCGCAGCCTCCAAGGTCTTGCCGAGTGTGCCGCCGTAAGTGATCAGGGTCAGGTCCTTGCCGGTTCGGCGGACCTTGGCGGAGCTGATGTCCACCGTCTCCCACTCGCCCGCATCACCCTCCAGGTTGTAGAGCTGGGCGTGTTCGAATATCAGCACCGGGTCCGGATCCAGCAGCGCTGGCCAGAGCATGCCGCGTGCATCTTCGATGGTCGCCGGCGCCAGGATTTTCAGCCCGGGAATATGGGCGTACCAGCCCTCCAGGCTGTGCGAGTGTTGCGCCGCAAGCTGGCGTCCGGCGCCTGTCGCCATGCGCACAACCAGGGGCACGGAGAACTGTCCACCGGACATGTGCCTCAAGGCAGCAGCCGTATTCATCAACGGATCGAGGGCGAGCAGACTGAAGTTCACGGTCATGATTTCGACAATCGGCCGCATGCCCCCCAATGCCGCCCCTATTCCGGCTCCCACGAAACCCAGCTCGGACAATGGCGCGTCTCGAATGCGCTCGGGGCCGAACGCCTCAAGCAATCCCAGGGACACGGCATAACTGCCACCGTAGCGACCGACGTCTTCGCCCATCAGGAATACCCGTGGGTCCCGCTGCAGCGCCTCACGTATTGCCTCGCGCAGCGCCTCGCGATAGCTCATACGAATGCTCATGGCGCCGCCCTTGGGGTGTAGACATCGCGAGACAAATCCTCGAGCGGCTCCAGGCTACCGCTTTCGGCATAAGTAACGGCGGCTTCCACTTCAGCGTCCACCTGGGCGAGGATCGCCAGAAATCCGGGTTCGTCCAAAAGGCCCTCGGCCTTAAGCTGTGCACTGTACGTATGGATCGGCCCATGGGTCTTCCATTGCTCCACCTCGTCCTTGTCACGATAGAGCTGTGGGTCGAACATCGAATGGGCACGAAACCGATAGGTGCGGAACTCCAGAAAAAAAGGCCCACGCCCCGCACGGATGTGTTCAACCGCATCACGAGCGGCTTCATACACCGCGATCACGTCCATGCCATCGACGGACCGGGTATCGACTTTGTAGGCCGAGGCTTTCGCACACAGGTCCGTTTGCGACTGCGAACGGTCCAGGGCAGTCCCCATCGCATAGAGGTTGTTTTCACAGCAAAACAGCATCGGCAGTTGCCACAATGCGGCCAGGTTGATGGACTCATGGAAAGCCCCTTCCGCCATCGCGCCTTCACCAAAAAAACAGGCTGAAAGACGCGCTCCACCTTGCATACGTTCAGCGAGCGCCAGACCCACCGTCAGTGGCAAGCCACCCGCGACAATGGCATTGCCGCCGAAGAATCGCGTCGTGGCATCAAACAGGTGCATTGAGCCGCCGCGCCCTCGCGAGCAGCCTTCCTGGTGCCCATACATTTCGGCCATGATTGCTTTCATGGGGACGCCCTTGATCAGGGCGTGGCCATGTTCGCGATACGTCGCGACCACCGCATCGTCGGCTGCCAGTGCATGCAGAACGCCGACGGCGACCGCTTCTTCACCGATGTACAGGTGCAGAAAGCCACGAATTTTGCCCTCCCCGTATAACTCGCCAGCGCGCTCCTCAAGACGACGGATACGCACCATGTCCCGCAGCAGGTCGAGAGCAATGTCCTGGGACCGCGGTGGGAGGCTCATGGCGCACTCTCCATGCTGGAAGTGTCGCCTTCAGGCAAACCCAGTTCCCTGGCCTTGAGCAGACGCCGCATGAGTTTTCCGCTACGGGTGTGCGGAAGCACTTCCACAAATTCCAGTTCCTTGGGCGCAACGACCGCCCCGAGGCGCTTGCGTCCATGACCGAGCAATTCGTCGTGCAGGGCCTGGCTGGCAGTGAAACCACGTTTGAGTGAAACAAAGGCTTTCACGGTTTCACCCAACAGCGGGTCGGGCTTGCCGATCACCGCGGCCTCGGCTACGGCCGGGTGTTCCATGAGGGAACTTTCAACTTCGAACGGACCGATCAGGTGACCCGCCGACTTGATGACATCGTCGCTGCGACCAATGAACCAGTAGTAACCATCGGCATCGCGACGCACGAGATCGCCGCTCAGGTACCACTCGCCGACAAAGCAGTGACGATAACGCTCCTCCTGCCCCAGGTAGGTACGGAACATGGCAGGCCATGGCTGTTTCAAGGCAAGGTCACCGACCTCGTTGTCACCCAGAAACGCCAGTCCGCCCTCTTCTCCTCGAACGACGATGGCCGCCTCGACACCCGGCAGCGGCTTACCCATGGAGCCTGGTTTGATGGGCATGGCAACCGTGTTGGCAATCATGATGCCGCCGGTTTCGGTCTGCCACCAATTGTCGTGGATCGGCAGCCCAAGCACCTCTTTGCCCCACCAGACAGCCTCGGGATTAAGCGGTTCGCCGACACTGGCAATAAACCGCAGACTCGGAAAACGATGGCCGCGCGCCAACTCCGCCCCCGCTTTCATCAGCAGGCGAATGGCCGTCGGGGCGGTATACCAGACCGTCACCTGTTGCTTCTCAAGTATCCGGTACCAACGCTCGGCATCGAATTCGTTGCCCTCGACCACACTGGTGACGCCCAGCAACAACGGGGCAAAGATCCCGTAGGAAGTACCGGTCACCCAACCCGGATCGGCGCTGCACCAATAGACATCTTCGGGGTGCAAGTCCAGGGCGTATTTCCCGGTGACGCGGTGGGTCAGCGCCGCGCCATGGGCATGCAACACGCCTTTCGGAGTGCCTGTCGTGCCGCTGGTGAAGTGTAAAAGTGCGGGGCTGTCGGCGGTCGTATTGGCAACGGTGAAGGCTTCCTCTGCCTGCGCCAGCAGTTGATGCAGATTGAGCGTCCCCTCGATCTGCGCCGTATCGCCACCGTTTTCGTCATACAGCAGCACATGTTTGAGGGCCGGCAAACGCTCGCGTATGGCCGCGACCTTGCGCCGGTAGAGGGTTTCGCTGGTCAGTAACACACTGCCTTCGCCAAGACGCATACGGGTTTCGATGGGCTCCGGGCCGAACGCACAGAACAATGGCGACACCACGCAACCGAGTTTCAGGCCACCGAGCACCCCCAGATAAAGTTCCAGCCCTCGGCCACAGAGTACAAATAGTCGATCACCCGGCATCACGCCCAGCTTTTGCAATACATTGGCAAACCGGTTGGTCAGGATGCTCAGTTGGGCGTAACTGATGTCGCAACTACCCCCGTTGCGATCAAGAATGCGCAATGCCGTATGCCGTCGATGCGCACCCTGCGCATGCCGATCCACGGCCTCATACGCCAGGTTCAAACCGCCGCCCGGCAAACCGGCCAGCGCATTGGCTTCCACCTGCCAGGAAAAGGACTCCCGAGCTTGCACGCTATCGAGCCAATTCGGCGCTAACGGCAAGTTGGCCAGGGTTTTCTTAATGATCGCTGGATGCATGTTTGCCACCTTGAGTCGTCTTCGGTCCGTCCCTAGACCGCCAGGACACTGCAGGGCACCTGATACAGAATATGTTCGGTCGTGCTGCCCAGCAGTTTCTCCACCCCGTGGTACTGGACTCTGCCCATCACGATCACATCTATGTTGTGCTTGTTGGCGAACTCGCTCAGCGCCGAAACGGGATGTCCCAGAATGAAATGTCGACGGTTAGCAGGCACACCGTACCGACCGGCGAGTTTCAGAAACGATTGTTCCAGCTCTTTGCGCAGCCCCTTGGTCAGCTCCGACAGTTTCAAGCCACCGCCCAATTCCTCCAGGTAGTCTTCCGTAATGTCATAGGCATACAGCAGGTGCAACTCGGCATCACACTGTATGGCGAGGCTGGAAGCCTGGTGGATAATGCGGTCATTCAACTCACTGTTCTCAGGCCCACCCGCCGAAGCATCAACCGCCGCCACAATCTTGCGCGGCAGGACATGGCGAGCCTCGCCCACCAGATAAACCGGTACCGGACAGTGGCGCAGCAAGTGCCAGTCCAGCGGGGTGAAAAACGTGCGCTTAAGCGCTGATTCTTGCTGGATTTCCTTAATCAACAGGTCGGGCTGCAATTCCTTGACGTGATCCAGGATGTCTTGCTCCATGTCATCAGCCCACGCCACCTCGGTGGTCACCTCGATCCCTCTGCCACGCAGAAGTTTGGACTGGTCCTCCAGCCAATCGTGATGGTCCTGCAGGTAACGCTCCCGAGCCTTTTCCCGGTCGCCTTCTTCGAGCAGCGACAACAGTTTCAACGCAGGAATCAACGTCGCAATATGCAAACGTGCACCGCTGGCCCTGGCGAGCGCTGCTGCATGGTCGATTGCCGGAGAATGGCGCAGGGCCAGGTGGAGGATGAGTAACAGTTGTTGATACTGGCTCATGGTCTGACTCCAGGCAGAGGGTTCAACGCCTGCCGTTGGCCTCGTAGGGCTCAGCCGTTGCGTCCACGCCGGACCAAGCACCAGCGCTGATTCAGGTTGCTCCGCTGGAAAGTGCCTGACGTTGATAAATATCAACTACCGGCGTGAGCCCCCATAAGAGGAGCAGCCTTTCATTCCACCGTACTTGATCAATATCAATCGGAGCGGGCCTTCCCTTCTTCACACTGCCGAAAAGTCCGCAGGCGACGTGGAGGCGAGAATGCACACCCTGCAAGACGAGGTCATAGCCTTTCTCTCCAGGCCGTCCAGCTACGGCACGTCAAACCAGCCCGTGGAGCGTATCGAGACCCATGGTTCGGTGATTTTTCTGCATGCCAACCGCGCCTACAAACTCAAACGCGCCGTGGCGTTTGCCGAGCTGGATTTCCTCAGCCTGGAAAGCCGCAAAAACGCCTGTGAGGCAGAGTTACTGCTCAATCGACGGACTGCGCCGACGCTGTATTTGAGCCTGTGTCCGATCAATCGCCAGGCGAATGGCCAGTTGGCGCTCAACGGTTGCGGACCAGCGGTTGACTGGCTCGTGGTGATGCGCCGCTTCGCTCAGGATCGGCTGTTTGACCGTATGGCCGTTGAAGGACGTCTGACTGAACCGATGATGGAACAGTTGGGGGCTGAGATCGCCCGCTTTCATGCCAATGCACCCATCACTCCTTCTTACGGTCACATCCCGGACCTGTATGAAGAAATCGAGAAAAACCATCGGGAAATGTCTCGCTACCCACCCATCCTCGATTTCGCGACAGTCACCGCGATTGCTCATACCTCCCGGACCCTGTTGGAGTCGTTGACCGGCTGCCTCGAAGATCGCCGCCGTGAGGGCCGCGTTCGCCGTTGCCATGGTGATATGCGCTTGGCCAATATCTGCCTGCTCGACGGTCAGCCCACCCTCTTCGATGGCATCGAGTTCAGTGACCGGCTTTCCTGCATCGATGTGCTCTACGACCTGGCTTTTGTGCTGATGGACCTGCAACACCATGGCCTGAACAGGTTAGGTGCTCGGCTGTTGTCCAGTTACCTCAACCACAGTGATGTGCAGGAGGACTGCAAACCCTTGGCGTTTTTCCTTTCTTTGCGGGCCGCCACGCGCAGCTTCTCCCTTGCGGGTGCAGCGCTACGTCATGCCGATCCGGCCAAGCGATACGAGAAAAAAGAAAAAGCTGTCCAGTTGATGCACCAGGCACTGAGTTACTTGCACGGCGAAAACCCGATTCTCAATCACCTGGCGATGTCTGAGGCGGCCTCCTATACATGACGTTATCCACGATGGGCGTTTCACTCAGGGAAAGGAGCCTGGGCCGGTGATTCCTTTTCCGGAATATCCGTCATGGTCGCCTCGGTCAGCAGCAAGATACTGGCGACTGAAACAGCATTTTCGAGGGCAATACGCACCACCTTGGTCGGGTCAATGATGCCGGCTTCGTACATGTCGACATAGCAATTGGCAGACGCATCGAAGCCAATGTTCCCAGGTTCGGCGAGCATGCGCGCAACCACGACGCCGGCATCCACTGCCGAATTTTCAGCGATGAGTCTGGCCGGAGCTTCCAGCGCCCGGCGAAGAATCTGCAAGCCGGTCCTGGCATCGCCCTCATATCGGGCCTCTTCGGCCGCGATAATCGGGACGGCCTTGAGCAACGCAAGACCACCCCCCGGCACAATGCCTTCGGCGATCGCCGCCCGGGTCGCTGAGATGGCATCATCCAGCGCATCCTTGCGCGCCTTCATTTCTGCTTCGGAAGGCGCCCCGACCCGGATCACCGCAACACCGCCAGACAGCCTTGCCAGTCGTTCCTGAAGCTTTTCACGGTCGTAATCGCTGGTGGTACTGTCTAGTTGCGCACGGATCTGCTGCAAACGCGCCTCGATGGCCTCGCGCGTACCGGCGCCCCCTATCAGCGCCGTGCTGTCTTTTTGCACCACGACTCGATGTGCACGTCCCAACTGGTTCAGTTCCACCTGTTCCAGAGTGACGCCCAGTTCGCTGGAAACCACCGTTGCCCCCGTCAGAACGGCCATGTCCTGCAGCATTTCCTTGCGCCGATCACCAAAGCCCGGAGCCTTGATCGCCACCGCTCGCAGAACACCGCGTATCTGGTTGACGACTAGCGTGGTCAACGCCTCACCCTCGATATCATCCGCGATCAAAACCAGTGGTTGCCCGCTTTTAGCCACGAGTTCAAGCAAGGGCAGCAAGTCTTTGAGTGCACCGATCTTATGGTCACAGAGCAGCAAGTAGGCATCATCGAGTTCGACCTGCATCTTCTCGGCATCGGTGACGAAATAGGGTGAGACATAACCCCGGTCAAACCGCATGCCTTCCATGACTTCGACCACTGTTTCGGTGGTCTTGGATTCCTCGACACTGACGACGCCTTCAACGCCGACCTTTTCCAGGGCGTCTGCCACCAGCTGACCGATGACGGCATCGTTATGCGCCGACAGCGTGGCGACCTGGGCCTTTTCCTTGGGGGTGCTGACCGGACGCGACTGGGCGGCCAGGGATTCGACGACCAACAACAGCCCGCGATCCAGGCCGCGCTTGAGGTCGATTGCACTGGCGCCCGCGACGACGTTACGGATGCCATCGGCCAGGATTGCATGGGCCAGCACCGTTGACGTACTGGTTCCGTCCCCTACCGCATCGCCTGTGCGTTCGGCCGCCTGACGCAGCATTTGCGCGCCCAGGTTTTCCTCGGGGTCGAGCAAGTCAATGCGTTTGGCGATCGTGACGCCATCATTGCAGACCGTCGGATTGCCCCATTTACTCTGGATCAGTACCGATTTTGATTTTGGCCCCAACGTCACTCGCACGGCGTCTGCCAACTGTGTGGCGCCACTCAGGATTTTCTCGCGGGCTGCAGCACGAAACACGATTTTAGTGTGAGCCATCAGGGTGTTCTCCTGGCCAGTTTTACAACAAGTGCGTTTTGGCAGCTTCTATGAACTGGCCCGGGCGACGTTGACTTTTATCAACAAACTCACAACGCCACCGCGCCCCAGACGGCCCGAACAATGCGCGCACCGTCGGGATGACCGACTGTCAGTTCACGTCCCGGAATTGACAAAGATCAATTCGCGCAGCAAGAAACAGAGTCCAAATGAAGGTGTGTGTTCAGCAGGCTGAAAGGAGAAGGGATCTGTTTTTCGGTCACGGTTTCACGGTTACAGGTGAGATCTTTTCCCATTTTATGCGCGAGGAGAAAAGCCATGGACAAGTTTCAGCAGAGTCAAAAAAGCAAGCTGTTCAAAACATCCACTCATGACCCCTATTGCTCGCAGCGGGTTGAAGGTTCAGCCATCTGCCCGCAGTGTGACGCGGTCTATCAAGCCGGGAACTGGACTTGGAAACACCCTGAAAACACGGTCATTCATGATGCGCAAACAGTGACGTGCCCAGCCTGCCGACGCATCGATGACAACATGCCAGCGGGGACGCTCACGTTATCGGGCAGCTTCTTGCTCAAGCATCGAAATGAAATCATCAACCTGATCAAAAACACCGAAAAAAAGGAAAAAGCCGAGCATGCCCTGGAGCGCATCATCGGCCTTACCGACTCAGCGGCTGCTCTAATCGTGACCACGACCGGCATCCATCTCGCGAATCGCCTGGGCCATGCACTGGAAGCCGCGTTCAAAGGGAACTCTGATTACCGGTACGGCGATGATAAGTATGGCTTGAGCGTCAACTGGACACGTGACGAATAGAACCGGGCGCGGTTGTCTCAATATGGAAAGTTGAGGGGGGATCAGGACATCGAGCTCACCTTCTTGTGCTTCCAGAAGGAGTACGACCATGGCCATCAATGAATCAGCCTCGCCGCATGCAACCAACCTTAAATCGATCAGCCATAGCAGGGCGTTGTTTTTTGAAGCCGACCGTTTGAACGATCAAGCCTACGCATTTTTGAACGAGCCCGTTTCGGCGCAGACCATCCATAAATTTTCTGACGCAAAAAAACGGGCGGATGAAAAATACCGACAAGCCTGGCAGGAATGGTTGCATACCAGGGACAAGAACAACCGATGACAGCACGTGAATGCTGTTGGGTCAGCAGCGTGGCCAGCCATGGCATGGCGTCCGGCGTCAGCGATCAATCGGGCTCGATTGCACGCTTTTCCGAAACCGTGCTGAGCGTTTCGGCGTTCTCGGTGTTGCGCCAGACGTTGGGGCTGAGCCAGACGCAGACACTGAATAATCTTCCCTACGTGTTACGCGGCAAACTGGCGGGCGGCTTGTTTGGAACGGTGCGCTTCGTCGACACCGGAAAACTGAGCTTGCCGGGGTCGACAGCCGGAACTCGGTCATACCGACAATGAATATCCCCTGTGGGAGCGAGCCTGCTCGCGAATGCGGAGTGTCAGTCAATACACGGTTTTCCGACACACTGCCTTCGCGAGCAGGCTCGCTCCTACAGGGATGATGCTGTTCAACCAGTGACGGTTATGCGGTGAAACGGACGCCGGGCCTGGCGCGCTCGTCGACGCTCAATTCGAACACATCCGGGCGCGCGTAGTGACCGACCACGTCGTAGTCATAACGCGCGCGGACCAGGTCGTCGGTGTCGATTTCGGCGGTGAGCAACCCGGCCCCGTCACGCAACGGCCCCGCCAGAATGTCGCCCATGGGCCCGACGATCACACTGCCGCCCGCAATCAGCGGCCGATCCGCCGGCCAGTTGGCAATCTCCACGCCCAGGGCTTGCGGTGAATCCTGAACCTGGCAAGCGCTGACCACAAAACAACGGCCTTCATGAGCGATGTGGCGCATGCTGACCTGCCACATCTCGCGCTCATCCACGGTCGGCGCGCACCAGACCTCGATGCCTTTGGCGTACATCGCCGTGCGCAGCAGCGGCATCATGTTTTCCCAGCACACCACCGCGCCGATTCGCCCGACCTGGCTGTCGATCACCGGCAACGTCGAGCCATCGCCCTTGCCCCAGATCAATCGCTCAATGCCCGTGGGCATCAGTTTGCGGTGCTTGGCGACCAGGCCGGCCTGCGGATCGAAATACAGCGCCGTGCAATGCAACGTGCTCCCGGCGCGCTCGATCACGCCAATGACCAGGTTGGCCCCGGTGCGCGCCGACAACCCGGCCAGGGCGTCGGTTTCGGCCCCGGGCACGTCGATGGCGTTGGCAAAATAGCGGGCAAACGCTTCGCGACCTTCCGGCAGTCGGTAGCCCAGCTGAGTGCCGAACGTCTCGCCTTTGGGATAACCCCCGAGCAACGCTTCGGGCATCACCACCAGCGCGGCGCCGGATTCGATAATCGCGTTTTCCCAGGCAAGAATCTGTTCCAGGGTCTCGGTCTTGCCGCCGGGCAAGGCGCCGATTTGCAACGCTGCGACAATGGATTTTGGCATGGCGATATCTCCGAAAGCGTTGAGGTGTTGCCCATTCTCATGCGCCACGGGATCATGAATAAAGCCCGACTCACTGCTTAATGATATGAGCCAAATGAATATCGCCACTGTTGACCTCAATCTGCTCAAAGTTTTCGAAGCGCTGCATGAAGAGTCCAGCGCCAGCCGAGCGGCGTTGCGCCTGGGCGTGACGCAATCGGCCGTCAGCGCGGCGTTGCGGCGACTGCGCGAGCTGTATGGCGATCAATTGTTCGTGCGCACCGGCCGTGGCCTGGCACCGACGCTCAAGGCCAATCAGTTAAAACCGGTGGTGAGCGATGCGCTGAACAAATGCCGTCAGAGCCTGGCAATGGTCGATCCGGCAGCCAATCATTACGACGGGCGCTCGGTCACGGTGGGGTTATCGGATGATTTCGAGGTGGCCTACGGCCGGCGATTGATCGAGGCCATTGCGCGCAGCGCGCCGAAGTTGCGCCTGATTTTTCGGCAAACCCACAGCCAGATCGTCGCCCAGGCATTGATGGAGCGCAGCATTGATCTGGCGATCACCGCGGGCGGGTTCAGCGAGCGGTTGCTCAGTCGTCAGGTGCTGGGTGAAGGCAGTTATTCGTGCCTGGTGGATCCGCTCAGCCTGGCCCCGGGGCAACAGACTCTCACGCTTGAGGAGTTCGTCGCCCGCGAGCACATTCTGGTGTCGTCCGGCGGCTTTATCGGGATCACCGATGAGGGGTTGGCGGCGCTGGGGCTGAGTCGGCGGGTATGCGCCTCGACCACCCACTTTGCGGCGTTGCCACACTTGCTCAAGGGCAGTCAGGCGGTGGCGACCATTCCGGCCCACGCCGCTCAAAGCATCGCGACGCTCTGCGGTCTGGCGCTGCTGCCCTGCCCTTTGGCGTTACCGCGCTACCCGATTGAACTGGGCTGGCGCACCAGCACGCAGCTCGATCCGGTGGTGTTGAAAGTGCGCGAGGCCATTGTCGCGAGTTTTGCGTGAAGGCAGGCCTTACTTGGCGGCCATCAAGCGATTCACTTCACTGCGCACCATATTGGCGAATTCCGGGGGCGACATGGCGTCAAGTTCGGCACGAACCCATTCAGCCCATTTGCCTTTGCGCTTGGCGCGTTCGCCAAACAACCGCGCGGCCTCGCCCTTGGATTTGCCAAGGTTGCTTTGCCAGAGGTCGAACAGACGGGATTTCTCATCTTCAAGCGCTGCGCGCTCAGCCAGGGGTTTGTCGGCCAGATTGAAGCTCATGGGAGTTACCTGCTGCGTAAAATAGGCGACATCTTACACTGTAGGACGAAATATCCGACTCGGGATTTTTCCTTGGCGTACAGTCAATACGCAAAGTCGCTGCAACTTTTTCAGTTGCCGCAGACTCCATTGTTCACTGCCCATTTACCTGCAAGGAGTACCCAATGGCCCGGAAAACCGCCGCACAAACCGCCGAAGACCAGATCAAGGATCAGGCATTCAGCGAACTTCAGGCACTGATCGAAGAATCGGAAAAACTGCTCAAAAGCAGCGCTTCTCTGGTGGGTGAGGAAGCCGAGACCCTTCGCGGGCAAATCTCTCAGAAACTCCAGCAGGCCCGGGACTCGGTCACCAGTGTTCGTGACCGCACCAAACCGGTGGTCGACGCGACAGAGACCTACATCGGTGGCCATCCATGGCAAACCGTGGCCATCTCCGCCGGGTTCGGCCTGGTGGTCGGGTTGCTGCTGGGCCGCCGTTAAACAGAAACACATCGAACCTGTAGGAGCCAGGCTTGCTGGCGAAGGCGATTTCAAATGCGCCTTCGCCGGCAAGCCTGGCTCCTACAAAAAAAAGTTTCAGAGCCCTGCCAGTTCTCGCAGGTTTGCCAACGTCTGAGCGTTCAGCTGAATGCCTTGAGCGTTGGACTGAGCTCGCTGGTGGTGACGTCGATCACCCGGCAGGCGCTTGAGCCCTACGCTGTGCATCTGACGCACCAGTTCCTGGCTGCGTTCGGCGAAATTCTGCCCGGCGGCCTTGCTCGGATCGATCACGATCAGCAGTTGGCCGGTCCATGGAGTTTTGGCTCCCGGATGGTTCTTCCAGTCAAACTCGAAGGAGAAATTGCCGCCGGTCAGGGCCGCCGCCAACAATTCGACCATCATCGACAGCGCTGAACCCTTGTGGCCACCAAACGGCAGCAGCGCGCCCCCCTCCAGAATCGCCTTCGGATCCTCAGTCGGCTGGCCAAGGCTGTCCACGCCCATGCCTGCCGGCAAGCGTTCACCTTTTTGTGCGGCAATCTGCACATCGCCATGGGCGATGGCGCTGGTGGCCAGGTCAAAGACAATCGGCTCACCGTCAGCCCGGGGTGCGGCGAAGGCGATCGGGTTGGTGCCGAACAGCGGCCGGTCGGCGCCGTGGGGCACCACGCACGTCATGCTGTTCACTACGCTCAGCGCCACCAGCCCTTCATAGGCAAACGGCTCGACATCCGGCCACAGTGCCGCGAAATGATGGGAGTTGCGGATCGCCAACACCGCAATCCCGGCGCTGCGGGCCTTTTCCACCAGCAGAGCCCGGGCGGCCGCCAGCGCGGGTTGGGCAAAACCGTTAGCCGCGTCGACCCGGACAAACCCCGAGGCGACGTCCTCGACCACGGGCACGGCCTGGCCGTTGACCCAGCCGCTCTTGAGTGTCGAGACATAACCTGGAATACGAAACACGCCATGGCTGTGGGCGCCACCGCGTTCAGCGCCGGCGCAGTTCAACGCCAGGGTCTTGGCGACATCGGCGGAGGTGCCATGGCGCAGGAAAATTTGCTCAAGCAATACAACAAGCGCGTCGAAATCGAGCGATGGGGTGGTCGAACTGACGGCCACTTCGGGCGTTGCGGTCATCTGAAGCTCCAGTTTTATTATTGAATACGGGCACCAGGGGAAACGAGGTTGCTCGGCAACCAACAGCAGACGTCGATTAAGCGCTGTTGTACCGGCGTCCTGTCAAGTCTCGAGCACCTGATCGGCTCAAGCAATATGTACCGCACCGAAGCACTCCGCTGACCTTAATGTTTTTCCTCAACCAATAGCCTGCGATGGCCACTGATCGCAGCCAATGAGGAACATCCATGACCACCCCCGCTGAGCCCTATTTTTTCGACGAGGCTGAACGCGCATCCAATGCCAGACAACCCGGTGAGCGCGAAAACACGCTGAACTTCACCCTCGACGACCTGAAATGGCTGAAGCACGTGTATTTGGCCACCCACGCTGCTCGCGTCGCGCAAAAAGAGCCCATGCAAGCCTGCCAACTGTTGTTGAAAGTAACCGGCAAAACAGACATTCCATTGGCCGGAGCCTTTGCCCTGAGCCGGTCCGAAAATGGAGAGGTCATCCTTTACACACCGTGGAAAGGCTTGATCAAGTTTGCCGATATGGCCGACCTCAAAAGCAAACTCAAGGAGTGGCTGACGCAGGCCGAAGGCAAACGCGAGCTGTTGCGCTTTCTCTCCATCGAACAACGCAGCGCTTTACCCGTCGCCACCGTTCCCGACATTGCCACGAAAGACATCGAAGGCGCGGTGTTCCAGGACCAGCAACTGACCCTCGATCACAATCAGGAACAGAACATCAAAGCGATGAAGGCTGAGCTGCTGAAGACGCCAACCCTGCAATCGATGCTCGATGACACCCTCAAGCACGCGTTGCACAAGGCATTTCCCGCGCTGGACCAGCGTCTGACCCGGCTCAAGAGTTTCGTGAAGACCGTTTCAGCCTTCGACGGCAACGAAGACCTGCACACAATTTCCTCGATCCCTTTGAGCGATGCACTTCTGCACTTCTATCTGACCAACCAGTGGCCCACCGGCGATTCAAGAGTCTTCGCCAATCCCGAGCACAGCGTCAGCAACGACGCGGATAACCTGACGTGGGAAAGCGCGGTGAAAGAAATCGCGCAGAGCTTCACGCCGCACTTGCACAGCCTGCTCGCCTTGTTCTGGAACACATCCATGAGCACAGGCCTTTCACGCTTGGCGTTTTTCACCGAGGGCCTGCGTGACACCTTTCACCTGAAACTGCTGCACCAGCGCCAGAACGGTGGTTTGACCACGCAGGAATACCTGCGACTGATGAACGTCAGCCTCCCGCCTGACGCGCACGACCCTCTTCGCATCGAGAAAATACGAGTGACCGCACCCTTCAGGCATTTTGCGGAGCTGGCCTCGACCTTGATGATCGGAGGCACCAACACCCTGGGTTTTCTGTACTCCCCTTCCCGAGGCATCGAAGCGACGAACAATCTGCCGGCAGTCAAAAATATCGTGCTGGAGATGATGAAAACCGAAGGGCATGAAGACACCTTGCTCAACTTCATGTCGCTGGACGAACGCGCCACCTTTCTTGCTTTGGAGCCGGTTGAGCGCGTGATTGAGGGCAAACCGATCGTTGGTCCGGTGTTCAATCACTTGATGGCCGACATCCTCGGCAAGCAACGGGACAACCTGTCTCATGCGCTGAGCCGCTTGCGCGAAAGTGAAGGTACGCTCGACCCCCATGCCTTGCTCGACAGCGCACTGGATGTCCGGGGGTTGATCGATGACCGTCTGCTGGCCTCCGACCCTTCAGGACGCTGGAGTACACGCGTGGATCGGCGTCTTGGCGCGCAACCGGCCACCGTCCGCGCCGAGTCGGCCAGGGAGGAGTTGGCGCGGCTCGATTCCGTCGAACAGGCGCTCGATCAGCTTCTGGATAAACACCCGGCTATCTCCACGGCAACCCGCTCGATCACTGACGCTGAGCGCGTCCTGAGTGACTCCGTGGCCAGCTTGCAATCGACGTTTTCTCATACGTTGTCAACGGCATTGCGCAGTGAACTGAAGCTGCGTGCCGTCACCCGCACCTTGAGTACAACGGAGCAGGCAATCATCAAAACCGTGCTCGACAGCCCGATACACCTGCAGCGAGCGGCATTGAACGGCTTTCTGCCGGACGTGTTTTCCCTGGCGCTCAAGGCCGGCGATGCAGCGGATCCGTTGAAGCTGGCCAGCTGTTTTGTCCTGACTGAACGAGGCGGCCAGGATCCGGTGCATTCGGGCAAGGCGATTGTGTGGACACCTGCGTTGGGGTTTGAAGCGTTCAAAGGGCTGACGCCGTTGCTGACCGAACTCGGTCGACGCCTCGCCGACGTCAACCATCGCTCAATGCTGCTGGAGAACCTTGGTCGCAGCGAGCGTTTGCCTGGCCAGACTTACACGTTGGCGCCTCTGCAGCGGGTCTATGGGCATTTTCTTGATTATCTGCAAAAACCTTATGTGCACCTCGATGAGCCGTGCCTGACCGATGCGCTGGCAACAAAACTCTCCGCAACGCCACTTACCCATCTCCTGGATCTTGTCTCGCTGCGTAAACCGATGACAGGGCTTGACCGTCCGATGGACATTGCACAATCCCTGACCACCCGGCAAAAACTGCCGGCATGGCTGGCCCAGGCATCCGTCAAAGAGCTGATTGTGCATGCCGAGCTGCTTCAGCAATACGTCGATAATGTGAAAGACGACCAGGATTACCTGACCGGCCTGCGGTCACTGCAACGCACGGCGCACCATGGCCTTGAGAAACAACTCAAGGCGGACGGCTTCAACATCGACCCTGACACTGTCCGGGTGCAAATCAACGCCCGCCCGACATCGACGGCCCACACCCAAACCCTGACCGACTTTGCCTTGACTCATCTCAAGTCGCTGGACCCACTCCATTTCAAACTGGTATCGCTTGATAGCACCGTGATTCCCGAGGGGATGAACGAGCGCTACATCAAAGAGCTGATCCGCAACCTGAAACCGGGCGACCATCAACAGAAAATAGTGAACGACGCCCTGGCCGACACCCCGGCAAACGCAGAGCGCCGCAAGCGCTTCTACACACAATTGCCCTGGCAATTAATGCATTACGCCCACGCGGAAAAACTTCAGGAGCGCCTGAGCGAGACCGGGTTTGATCTGATCCGGCAAGTCATGGACATGCCCGACGCCCTCGCCCGCGCGGCGGTCGACGGTGCCCACGCAATCATCCGTCCGCTTGAGTTCCTGGGTATCAGGCAGGCCCAATCGATCAAAGTGCCCGGTGTCTATCTGATCGGCTCGACGGCGGATCGCACTGGACCGCAGGTGCTGATTGCGCCTCACAGCCCTGGGCACGGAGTGAAGGAATATGAAAACGAAGCCCAGCTGCTGACAGAACTGGAGACCCGCGGACCGCTGCTCGACTGGCTACTCCTGAATCTGCAGAACCCTGACCGGACGTTACTGGAAACCCGGATGGCGACCCCCCATCACCGCGTTGCCAGAGCCGCGTCGTCGAACATCACCACGCTGGCTTCCCATCCGATCAAGGGGAACCTGTTCAAACACCTGCTCAATGACAACGTCGCCTTGCTGGGCCGATTGCTCGGTTGCCAGTCCGATGAGCGAAAACAAGGCGAATGGGCAACCATCAAGCATGTGCTGGGCGAAGACCTGCACGAGGCCTATACATTTTTCATGGGCAAGCTCGCCTACCCGGAGACGGTGTGGCGCAGTTACCGCGACATCAAGCAATCTGCCGAAGACCTGCAAACCCATCGGTGGGGAGCCGCCGTAAAAGCGTTCATCAGCGGCGTGGCCGAACTTTCCACGCTGCGCCAGACACTGGGGGATTCAACGCTGCTGTCGTCGGCACCGGCCCTACCGGCACCGGAAAAACCCGATACCCGGCTCAAATGGCAGGACATCGATGTCACGGGACCCGAACGCACGAAACTCGCGCGCCACGAAAGCATGAACGTTGATCTGGGTTCGCTGACTTCAGACGCCACGCTTGGGCTCTACACCCACCCAACGACAAAACAACACTACGGGCCGGTTGAAGGAAAGGTGTATCCGGTCATCAAGCGCGGCAGCCGCTGGCGCATCGGCGACACACGCGAGCTGGGCCCTCATCTGCGCCAGAACGAATCGAAGCAATGGTTGCTTGATGGACGAGAGTCGGCGCCTCGCTTCAGTCTGTTCGGACGCCTGGAGACTGCGAGATCGGTGTTTGATGGCATGAACGTCGATGCCTCGGGCATGTCCCGTATCCGACGATTGTTTCCACAGAAGGCCCGTCAGATTGACGAAGCGATGGACCTGGCAACGACCTACGCCTGGAACAGCTACCGAAACCTGCAACAACTCAAATCCTCCGACGACACCGTCACGCCCGTGCATCAGCTCATCATGGATTTCCTCGGTGTGCAGCATGTGCTGCCCGCGCATGTCGAGCAGCTTGAAAAAGTCATTGGCGACGTTTTCGCAGCGCTGCTGGAGCCATCACTGAGAAAACCGAAGTCCAGTCGTTTTGCCGTCGGCAGGCTGACCGAAGACGCCCAAAACACGTTTGCCTTCATTGTCGCCAAAGACAAAAACCGCAGAATTCACCTTGCAGAAAGATTCTTCGACCTTAGATTCGATCACTACCGTCAACACCTGACCGACGCGGCCTTCCCGATCGACACCCATGCACGGGCGGTGACGTTGATACATGAGTTGTCGCACATGGCCTGTCAAACCGAGGACATTTCCTATCTCGATCCCGGCAGGCCGTTCACCGACCTGATTGGAACAGCCACCCCGCTGGCCACAGAGCTCAAACGTGCGTTGACCCACGTGCAGAAAACGGCGCTTTCGATCCAGACCCCTTATACCCGGCTGTTCATGACCCAGGATCCTGATACCGGTGTGTGGGAAGATCTGGGCAGTAACTCCGACAAGGAATCCGATCGGGTGAAGGACCATATCCTGGCGTTGACTGGCGCAGAGAACCTCAGCGGAGCCCGCGAAACGTTCAAGAAAAACCCGCTGGTCAGGCTGACCGTACAGTTGGGCAACGCCGACAGTGTGGCCTGGCTGGTCAGTCATCTGGGTCGTGAACTGCACGTCAGTACGCCCTGATGTCAAAAATAATTCTCATTTGATGGTTAATTGCCATGACGGCTGTTCTCGCAGACTTCCCCTCAAGGTTAGAATGCACGAAATCAGGATGAGTCAATGACCGACAATTCTCTCTCGCAAGCCGAATATGACGCCATCACCGATGCCGCTGCGCACTGGTGCATGCGTCTGCACGCCGTCGACTGCACCGCCGAAGAGCGGATCGCCTTCGAACATTGGCGTGATGTTCATCCGCTGCATGCGTTCGAGTACGAAGCCATGCTCGAGATCTGGGAAGTCGCGGGGGATTTGCCGCGTCCCGAAGCCGTTACATCGGTACCTCGCTTCAAACAGGCCGCACCTTGGCGCACGGTCGGCATCGCCGCCGCCGTGTGCGCCTTGGCGTTGCCGCTGGCGGCGTACAGCGGCTGGAACATGGGCTGGCTACCGAATTCGTATCAGCATTTCGAAGCGAGTGACACGGTCCGTCAGGTCACCCTGAGCGATGGCAGCCAGGTGGAGCTGAACCTCGGCAGCGAACTGATCTTCAGCAACTACAAGGATCAGCGCCGGGTCACGCTGGAAAAAGGCGAGGCCTTCTTCAGCGTCAGCCACGATCTGGCCCACCCTTTTGTTGTCAGGGCAGCGGACGGCAGGATTCGCGTCACCGGGACCAAGTTCAACGTCTGGATGTACGAGGATCAGGTACGCGTGAACCTGATTGAAGGCTCGGTGCTGGTGAGCAGTAACGATGACCTTCCAGGGGATGGCTTGCGCCTGGGGCCGGCGATGCAGGCGCGTTATAAACACGGCGACTTCACGCCGCAGATCAATCAGACCTACCCCAACGACAATTCCCTGGCGTGGCGCAGTGGCAAACTGGTGATCGATGATCTGGCGCTGAACGATGCCCTGCCGTTGATCAACCGTTACCTGAGCAAACCGGTCATGGTCGCTGACCACAGCACCGGCACGATTCGCCTGGGTGGCATCTACAACATCAAGGAATTGAACAACCTGGTGGCGTCCCTGCCCAAGGTGCTGCCGGTCTACCTGACCCGTAACAAGGAAGGTAATCCGGTACTCAATTCGATCCCGCAACAAACCCCTAAAAGCTGAAAAGGCCGCAACCCTCAAGGGGGTGCGGCCTTTTTTACTGCTTGAATCGCCCTCTTACTGAGCGGCGACCTTCCCGGCTTTTTCATCCTGCTCGCGGATCGTCTGCGCCTGATACTGCGGATCTGAGGTTATCTGTTGCTCGGTAAACGGCAGCGTGCTCAACTGCTTCTTCGAAAAGGCAACGGTCTGATCCCGTGAGTACTTCGACGTCGGGTCGCTGGACAACGAGAAAGCCAGCAGGCCTTGGGCGTGCGGCCCCTTGTCATCAAAGGTCACCACTTGCAAATAGCTGGTGCCGCTGATGACTTCAAGTTTGCCGTCGGTTCTCGGAACACTCTGGATGGCGTTGTACACGCCAAGCGTGCCTGGTCCGCCGTGGATCGGTGTCTGTTGCCCACCGCTGCTGACCACCTGAATATCACCCCAACGGCTGTCATCCTTGAGTCCCAGTTTTTCCACCTGTTCCACCGACGCCAGCATCGCCTCGCGAATCGCCTGGGTGACCTGCGAATTATCGAGCGCCAGGCCACGGGGCGTGTGCTGCGGATCTTTCGGATCGAACGCCACTCGCCAGATGTCCGGGACCTGCTGCAACGGTTCCATGACATTCTGGAAGTGTACAAAGCCGAGTCCGCTGTCCAGATTCGCACTGCGGTCCCAGGTCTTCAGGCTCGCGCACATCGGAGCGAGCGTTGCTGCATCGGCACCCAGATCGTTGGCGCAAAATTGCAGCAGGTCCGGCATCACTTGCCCGGCCTGGTACACCTGATCGTCCATCACCATCCGTTGCAGATCCGCCGCCGAGACCGGACCGGCCTTGCTCAGCGTGCTCAACCGGTCCAGAGCGAACCGCGAGCGCAGCCCCAGCGGCTGGCCTTCCTGACTGATCAGGGGCGAGAAGCCGGTGAGCGGTTGCGCCGGATTGGCCATCCACGCCGAATCGTTGGAGTGTTGGACGTAGTCCCTGCGTTGCAGTTGCGGCAACTTGTCCGCCGCATAAATGCCTTTTTGCGCGGCGTTCGGGTCGATGTCCCAGGCACAGGCGCTGTTTGAACCATCGAGCACGATCAACTGCAACCCGACGCGCGGGTCGCTGCACTTGGCGAGTTTGTCTGCACTGACGTTCGGCACCACCGACAGGTTCATGTACAGCGTCTGCCCCTGATCATCCACCGCCAGGGTATTGACCCACGGGATACCCTGAATCTTGTGGACCGAGGCCTGTAGATCCTTGAGGCTGGAGGCCTGGTTCATGGCGTACCACTGCTGCAACACCCGGTCGTTTTCCAGGTTGGCGTCGCGCAGGCTGTAGGCGTACTGATTGTCCCAGTCGAGTTTTCCGGGCCACTGCACGATCGGACCGAACTGCGAGCTGTAGACCACATGGGACACCGCTTTGGTCTGGCCGTCGGGCTGTTTCACGTTTACCGTCACGGTCTGCTTGTTCATCGGCAGCGACTGGCCGTCGAGCAGATAACGGGTCGAATCCTTGGGATCAAGTTGCAGGCGATACAGGGTGAAGTGCTTGGACGTGTCCACCGTATGGGTCCACGCCAGGTGTTGGTTGAAACCGATATTGATCATCGGCAACCCCGGCAACGCCGCGCCCATCACGTCCAGCTTGCCGGGAATGGTCAGGTGCATCTGGTAGAAGCGCATCCCGCCAATCCACGGGAAATGCGGGTTGGCCAGCAACATCCCACGGCCGTTGAACGAACGTTCGCTGCCGACCGCCACCGCGTTGCTGCCGCGATCCAGCGCGAACCGCTGCATGCGCGTGGCCGCCAGCTGAAATGACGACCCTTCGCCCGCGGCCTGAGCAACGGCCTTGGGTGGCGTCGCCCCCGCCAACGCTTCGGCGAACTGCCCTACGCCACCTTCGACCAACAGGCGGCGGGTCAACTTGACCAGGTCCTGCGAGGTGATGTCGCGCACCCATTCGCCCTGGCACTGCTGCGGCAAACCCTGTGCACGACGCTCGGTCAGCGAGCGGTTGTATCCGGCCACATAACCCTCGACCAGATCACGCACTGCCTGAGTTTGCGCCTTCCAGAACCCGGCGACGGCTTCAGGGGTATTGAGCCAGGCGAAGAACAGGTCGCTGACCTGGTTCTCGCGCTCCTCGACCGTCAGCTGATCCGGGCCGAAGTAGCGTGAGCGCTCGCCATTGACGGTGACAATCTCATTGGCCAGCAAGCACAGGTTGTCCTGCGCATAGGCGTAACCGATGCCATAACCGAGTCCACGCTCGTTTTCGGCACGAATATGCGGCACACCAAAACTGGTGCGGCGAATGTCGGCGCTGGCCTGCTCCGGCGCATTGCGTGCATTTGCCGCAAGACTCAGCCCTACCAACATGCCCGCAAGGCTCAACCTGGTAAATTGCCTGGAAATAATCACGCTCGCTCCTGATCGAAAAGACAAACACCCTGCGTCAAACACGCATCGCGCCTTCCCCTAGGAACGAAACCCACGACAAAAATTTAGGCCCTGAAAGGCGCTTTAACCAGCCTGCTCACAGGACGCTGACGTGATGGTGACGAATTTTCTACATTCGATCCTTCATTATTTGCCGTGCTCATACGTCTTATTGAATGAGAGCACCCATCACATTTCCTGGCCGGCTCGGAAAAGGAGTTTTTGCATGTACAACTCGCAACTGCCAACGGACGGTAGTCACGCGCCCAAGCGTTCAGCCATGGACTCCGGGGTCTTCAGTCAACGAGGCGAGCGTAATGGTAACGAGCGGATCAGATTGCTGCTCAAAAGCTTCGGCCTGCGAACCAGCCTGATTCGCCTCAAGGTCATCGACGCCTTGCTGACCGCCGCCGAAAGCGAGCGCAGCCTGGGCGTGCGAGGCGTGCACGGCCATTTGCTGGACCTGGATATTCCCCTGTCCTTTCTGAGTGTGCGAGAAGTGTTGAAACGCTTGTGCAGCGAAGGCGTGATCACCCTCAATGCCGACAAAAGCTACAGCCTGCATCCGCACGCTGTAGCCATGCTCCATCGCGACTGATCAGGTCAAGGTGCGTCGCTCAAGGCTTGACCTTGCGACGCATCACACCATTGACCACCACCACGATCACCGCGACGCCGATGGCGATGTACTGAAACAGCTTCTCACTGATGACGCCTGCGTTTTGCAGATACGAAAGGCCGAACATGATCCCCAACACCACCAGGGAGATCAGAATCGAGTATTTCAAACGTTGCGACTGAGTCATTGCGAATTCCTGAACCTGAAAAATGTGTCCGGTATGTATCCGAAAGCATGCCAAGCCCCTACCTTTGTGCAGGAATGGGACGCTGCAAACGGGGTCTCATGTTACAGCCGATGAAGAGATTTGGCTTTATTACGGCGATAACCATGAGGATTTTCAAATGTTCCGTCGAATCACACGGCTGATTCCCCTGCTCGCGCTGCTGATGCTGAGCGGCTGCATCGTTTTCCCCCACGGTGGCCGGCACGGCGACCACCATTACGATCGCGGTGGACCGGGTTATTACCAGCATCGATAACGTATGACGCGTAAGTAATTGAACACCCGCTTGTAAGAAAAGTGGATATTCCGTGATTGCTGAACCAATGCCCGCCCCGTTGCGGGCATTTTTCGTACATACACTTTCCCTTCTTTTTTTACTGCCCTCCCCCCATCGAAACCTGGCGAAAACTATTGAAGCTTTCAGTCTTAATAGTCCGTTTGAGGTATTCATACCCGCTTGATTAATCTTGGCGCATCGCAATAAGACCCACTATTTAACTTCACGAAGAAGAACAGGGATGCCATGCACAAACCGCTCATAAATATTAGCCCCTATCAGGTGTTCGGCTTTTGCCTTGCCATTACTTTTTTTGAACTTCTGACGTATATGGCCAGCGACATGATCATGCCCGCCATGTTGACCGTCACTCATGATCTGAATGCCAGCGGGAGACATGTCCCCTACGCCTTCAATCTTTATCTGGCGGGCGGCATTCTTCTGCAATGGCTTATTGGTCCGCTGTCGGATCAGTTCGGTCGCCGACCGATGTTGCTCATCGGTTGCGGTTTATTCGCCCTGTCCTGTGCCGCCGCGTTCAGCGTGCACAGCATTTATGCGTTCAACGGCTTGCGGGTGATTCAGGGCATGGGGCTGGGATTTGTCATCGCGGTCAGCTATCCAGCCTTGCAAGAAGTTTTCTGCGAAGCCGACGCGGTAAAAATCATGGCGTTGCTGGGCAACGTTGCATTGCTCTCTCCGCTGCTGGGGCCGTTGCTCGGTAGCCTGCTGCTGGAGTGGTTGTCCTGGCGGCAGCTGTTTTTACTGCTGGGTATCGGCGGCCTGTTGGTCTGGCTCGGGCTTTACCTGTTCATGCCGGAAACCGTGGGTACCTCGCGTCATGACGGTCAGCGACTGGCGGCGGTGCCGTTCGAATGGCGCGGCACCGTGCGCCGTTATGCCGCGTTGCTCGGCAACCCGCGATTCCTCAGCGCCTCGGTCGCGCTGGGGGTCATGAGCCTGCCCTTGATTGCGTGGATCGGGCTGGCTCCGCTCCTGCTGATTCACAATCAGGGACTTTCACCCTTGCAGTACGGCCTGTGGCAGATCCCGGTGTTTGCGGCCGTCATTCTCGGCAACCTGATACTCAATCGATTGATCGCCGACACTGAATTGCCGCAACTGATTCGATACGCGTTGTGGCCGTTTTGCGGCGGACTCCTCACCTTGCTCGCCAGCAGTTTCTACGGGGCGTCTACGCCTTTGCTCATCAGCGCCCTGGCCGTTTACGCCATAGGCCTTGGCATGAGCAACGCCGCCCTGTACCGGCTCGCGCTGTTTTCAAGCGACGACAGCAAAGGCCTGGTCTCGGCCATGATCGGCATGATCTCGATCGCCGTCATGGGCGGCGGCGGCTCGCTGATTGCGGCGGCCGGTGCCGGTGAAAACCACGAATCCTTCGCCCTGATGGCGGCTATTGCAGGGCTCATGTGCCTGCTGCCCTTGCGCCTTTTTCTGCGGCGTTCTCACCTCCCGCTTGCTGCCTGACTCCACCCGAAAGGTCCTTTGATGATCCATTTACCCCACACCGATGCGCTTTGCGCGTTAACGCAACCCTATTGCCTGGATTCCGTGCCTGAAGGCCTGTTCGACCGGGCCATGGGGGAAATCAGCCTGTTTCATTGTCACCACACGCCTGGCTATGAGCGCTGGCTCAACAGCAACGGGCTGGTCGCTCAAGACCTGGCGACACTGGATGACTGGTCAAGACTACCGCCGATTTTCGCTCACTATTTCAAACGTCACCTGTTGTTCGGCCCTACGGGCGAAGGCGCGCTGGAGCTGACATCGTCCGGTACCAGCGGCCAGAAAAGTCGCCTGCGCTATGACCAGCGCAGCATGGCGGCCGCCCAGGGCATGGTGAGCCACATTTTTCGCCATTACGGCTGGGACACTCCGGACAGTCCCTGCAACTACTTGCTGCTGAGCTATGAACCCAAGGCTGCGATCACCTTGGGCACTGCGTACACCGACCAGTTTCTGTGCAGCTATGCGCCGGTCAACCGCATCGCTTATGGATTGCGCCTGACGGGCAACGGTCACGCGTTCGATGTTTTTGGGGTGATCCGCGCCTTGCAGGAATTCGCCGAAGAAGGATTGCCGGTGCGCATTCTCGGCTTCCCGGCGTTCCTCTCCCACGCGTTGCAGCACATGGAAGACACCGGCGTCTCGGATCTGAAGCTACCGGCCGAGTCCCTGGTGTTTCTCGGGGGGGGTTGGAAAACCCAGGCCGCACAGGAAATTCCTTTGTCGCAGTTGTATCAACGCATCCACCGCCAATTGGGCATCGACCTGTCCCGCTGCCGGGACGGTTACGGCGCTGTCGAGCATGCCGTGCCCTACATCCAGTGTGCTCGGCAGCATTTCCATGTGCCGGTTTATTCGAAGGTCTTCGTGCGCAACCCAACCAGTTTCACTGTTCAACCCTACGGTCAGCGCGGCTTGTTGGAGTTCGTGTCGCCGTACATTTCGTCCAGCCCCGCGCACGCCGTTGTCATGGGCGACCTGGCGACGCTGCACTCTGGTGCCAGCTGCGGATGCGGCTTGCAGACCGACTGGTTTGAACTGCACGGACGCGCCGGAACGACCGCCAGCCGAAGCTGCGCAATGGCCGCGTCTGAACTGATTGAAGGAGCCTGACATGTACTTGATCAATGGTGAACTGCGGGACGATATCACCCTCGAGACAGCCCTCGAGCAACTGCATCCACAATTGCCACAGCGGTTGAATGCACCGATCGACAGCGACACCGTCATCGACGCAGCGGCTCGATTTGCCCTGCAATTGCAAGCTGGCCGACTGGATGTGCCCCTCGACAACGATCAACGATTGGGGCTTGTCGACTTCTGCCAACGCAGCCACCTCACCACCAAACTTGAACGTGAGTTGGGTGTGCAACCGCGTTCGTTACGGCGTATTGATTACCGGCAAGCCTGTTTTGAAAGCTGGCATCCGCTGGGGCTGGTGGTGCACATCACGCCGGGCAATGCGCCGATGCTGGCATTCTGCGCGGTCCTGGAAAGCCTGTTGGCCGGCAACATCAACTGGCTGCGCCCCAGCTCCAGCGATCAAGGATTGACCGCCCGGTTACTCGCCGCGCTGGTGCATTGCGACACCAGTGGCCAGTTGGCTGATTTCATCGCGGTGCTGCCGGTCAGCACGGCTCAGATAGCGCAACTCTGCACCCGCGCCGATGGCGTCGCCGCCTGGGGTGGTGAAAACGCGCTAAAAGCGATTCGTCAGCAGATCCCGGCCGGGTGTCGCTGGATCGATTGGGGCCACAGGATCAGCTTCGCTTATCTGTCGCCCGAGGCGGCGAGCGATTCGGCGCTGGACGCGCTGGTGGATGAAGTGTGCAGTCTGGATCAGCAAGCTTGCTCCAGCCCGCAATGGCTGCTGGTAGACAGCAACGATCCGGCGGTTTTGCTGGACCTGGGTGAACGTCTGGCCAAAGCCTTTACACGTCGTTCCTCACATTGGCCGGCGCTGGTTCCTACTGACCAGGAGGCTTCGGAAGTCACCACCCGTACCGCGATGGCGAGGCTGGAACACTGCTTTGCGCAGCAGACTGGTCAGGTCTGGACCGGCCCGGGATGGAGGGTCATCTGGGATCACCATCAGACGCTCGCGCCCTCGCCGCTGTTTCGTACACTGCTGCTCAAACCGGTGCCGCAACACTTGATCGCCGAGACGCTATTGCCTTGGCGCACCGTCCTGCAAAGCTGCGGGCTGATGTGTTCTGCGGTGCAGACGCCCGGGTTGGTGCGCTCGCTGGTCAATGCCGGCGTTACGCGTATTGCCCCGTGCGGGCTGATTCATGACGGCTACCCTGGGGAACCCCATGACGGCGTCTACGCGCTGTCGCGCTTCAGTCGCCGCCTCTCGGTGAGTCTGTCGCCTGAGGCCGTGCCTGGCCGGGCAACACTCGACGCGCTGCCAACCGCTGCGGATACACGTCATGAGCCGATCATGGACAAAAACACATTCATGACCCAGCCGATCAACGCCATGGCCCAGCTGTTTTTCCGCTCTGGGGGCAGCAGCGGCACGCCAGCCCTGGCCGGGTTCAGCTATCAGGACTTTCAACGGCAGATGCGCGCGGCGGCAGACGGCCTGTTCGCCGCCGGTCTCGACCCGTCAACGGATCGGGTGATGAACCTGTTTTACGGCGGGAGCCTGTATGGGGGATTCTCCAGCTTCACCAAGGTTCTGGAATTGATGGGCGTTACACATTTCCCCATGGGGGCGCCGCACGATGATGACTTCAGCGAAATGGCCCGAATGATCGTGGATCATCGCATCACCGTGCTGATCGGCATGCCGAGTACGTTACATCGCTTGTTTTTCAACGAACAAAGCCAGCTTCGCGCGTACTCGGGCATCAGCAAAGTGTTCCTCGGCGGCGAGCACCCTGGCCAGGCCAGCCTGCGCCTGATGGAAAGCTGCGGAGTCTCGACGATTCGCTCCGCGATTTATGGCTCGGTCGATGCCGGTCCGCTGGGGCATGCCTGCTCGGCAACGGCAGACGGCGTCTTTCATTTGATGTGCGATACCCAGCATCTGGAAATCGTGCATCTCGAACACGATTCTCCGGTGCAAGCCGATGAGATCGGCCGGCTGCTGTTCACCTCTCGGGCCCGGCAAGGCCAGGCCGTGCGCCGGTATGACGTGGGGGACACCGGTCGCTGGATATCCGGAGCCTGCCCTTGCGGGCTCGACTCACCGCGATTCGAATTGCTGCAGCGCCACGGCAAGCTGATACGGATGGGCACGGAATTCATTTCACCGTCGGCGCTGCAGGACAGCCTCGGCCTGCCCGTTCAACTTGTGCTGGACCACGCCTGCGATGGCAGCGAGCGGCTGAAGGTTTTAGTGAACCTGGAGGCCGAAAAGGCGTATGAAAAGTTATTGACCCACGCCGCACTGACCAATGCCGTGAATGCCGCGCTGATCACGATAGAAGTTCACGAGTGTGCTGAATCCGAATTCACCAAAAACAAACACAGCGGAAAAACACCGTTGGTTATCGACAACAGACATTAAACATCTCGTTTGTCTTTTAATCTCACAACGCCTGATAAAAAAAAGAGAACCCAGTGAAAACAACTTATTCGCTTGAACAACTCTTGCCTTATATAAGGCAACACTCAAACTTCTATCGCAAACACCTGCAACACTTACCGGCAGAAGGTATTACTTTAAAAGACCTGCCGCTGACCAATGTGGCCGACTATTGGGCTGACAGTAACGACCTGAATCATTGGCCTGTGCTGACCGGCAACATCGAAGACGCGCTGGTGTTTAAAACCGGCGGATCCACCAGTCAGGGCAAACTGACGGTTTACTCGACCCGCGAGTGGCAAGCCTTGGTCAGTACGTTTGGAAACAGTGTTTCCTCTCAACTGAAGGACGGTGACAGGGTCGCCAACCTGTTCTTTTCCGGCGATCTCTACGCCAGTTTTCTGTTCATCCACGACTCGCTGGCGCACGTCAAAAGGTCCATCTGTGAGTTTCCGTTCACCGGCGAAGTCAGCATGGATGTCCTGGCGGATGCGCTGGATCAGCACCGGATCAACGTGCTGGTGGGTGTGCCGGCGCAGTTGTTGAAATTCGCCGCGTACCTGAATCAGCATCAGCGGGTGCTGTGTGGGGTTGATACGTTGCTGTACGGCGGCGAAAGCCTGTTCGGCCCGCAATTGGCCATCCTCACCCAGGTATTTCCCAATGTGCGCATCGCCTCAATCGGCTACGCCAGTGTCGATGCGGGCCTGATCGGCGCGACAAGCCGCGACTGCGCCTTGGGCGAGCATCGGGTATTTGAACCCCAGACCCTGCTGGAAATCGTCGACGAACTGACCGGTGAAGTCATTGAACAATGCGACCACACCGGATTATTGCTGGTGACCAACCTGACCCGCCAACTCATGCCGCTGCTGCGTTATCCGGTAGGCGACCGTGCCTGCTGGCGTGAGCCCGCCAACACCCCGATGCGCAAATTCGCCCTCAAGGGGCGTAGCGCCCATAGTCAGCGGGTTCGTGTGGGGTCGGCGTCGTTGTTGATCGACGAAATGCGACAGATCGTCCAGCGCGTTGCTGGCACCGACCAATGGCAATTGCGCATCGAACATGACGGCTACAAGGACATCGTCAGTGTGACATGGGTGCCTGACGCAAACGCCGTGGCCACCGCCCCACGATGCCTGGCATTGTATGAAGCGCTTATGGCCCATTACCCCGCGCTCGATCATCTGAATCGCGAAGGGCTGCTGGAGTTGCGAGTGCTGTCCTGCAACGTCACCGACCTGAAGCTTCACCCTCGTTCCGGCAAACAGATGCGGGTCCTGGATTTGCGCCCCTATGACGCGCCATCGCTGGAGACTGCGTGATGTCTCATCTGATTTTTCGACGCTACCGCCCTTCCGACGCCCGCGCCGTGAGCCAGTTGTTTCGCGAGGTATATGGCGATCATTACGTTCAACCGGATGTTTACCTGCCGCACATGATCAGCCAGCACACCGCCGAGGGTCGCTGGAAATCGATGCTGGCGGTGGATGATGTACGCGTTCTGGGGCATGCCGCGTTATGCCACGCATCGTCCCCGCAGAGCGCGGAACTGGCTCTCAGCGTGGTGCATCCCGCGGCGCAGGGGCAAAGTATCGCGACACGTCTGGGCCGGGAGTTACTGTTGCAGGCCGGGGCACTGGGTTTTAAGAGCGTCCTGATCAAGCAAGTGACCCACCATCCGTACACGCAACGCATGGCCGCAAACATCGGTTTCCACAGCACGGGAGTGCTGCCCGACTACGTTCCTTCGCCCTTCGCCGAACCGCACCCGGAAACCATTGTGATGGGCTGCCACGTGGTCGAAGGGCAGGCGCGTCCTCTTCCCGACATTCCCTGGCCCGAACGCTACCGGGGGTTTATGCAGCACCTGAGTTCGCTGTTCGGAACCCATCCAGAAATGCCCCCACAACCTTCGATACCCTTGCAGATCAAGCAGCACCATCACCGCTTCGACATGGTCATTCACCGTCTGACCAAACGTCTGCTCGACCAGATCCGGCAATTGCCCGGTCACTGGATGATCTCGACCCGACTTGCGCTGTCGCGACACTTCGCCGAAGACTTGCGCAGTTTGACGACGCTTGGCTTCTCGTTTACCGGGTTGATGCCCGCTCCCGGCAGTCATGGATGGTTTGCCCTCTTTCATCGAGGGGCGCGGCCTCGGTCCCTCAATCTGCATTGCCCCTACATGCAACAGTTGCACGACGATTTGCAGCAAAACACCGAAGCACTGGGCAGCGCTCGCTCAGCCGCTTGAGTCTTTTCGGTAAAACTCATTGCCCGGCTGCGCGCAAAGCTCCACCAGCCAGTCGACAAACACCCTCACCCGCCGGGACAACTGGCGGTGTGGAGGATAGAGCGCCGTCAACGGCATGCCGGGGGGCGGCGTCGCGTTCAATACTTCGCACAAACGCCCTTCCTTCAATTGGCGGGCGACATGGTAGTACGGCGTCTGGATCAGTCCGTAACCCGCCTCACAAGCAGCCAGGTACCCGTCGGCACTGTTGACCGACACGTGCTTGGGCAGGTCAATCAACCGGAGTTGATCATCGACCATGAATTCCAGCCCGAACCGCTTGCCGGTGGTGCCGGAGAAATACTCCACCATCTGATGGCCCTCAAGGTCAGCCAGATTGTGCGGGGTTCCATGGCGCGCCAGGTACTCGGCGCTGGCGCAGGTGATCTGGTCGAGCATGACCAGCGGCCGCGCCACCAGTGACTCATCCAGCGCCGCCCCGCCGCGCAGCACACAATCAACGCCTTCACGAATCAGGTCGACAGGTCGGTCATTCAAACCGATTTCCAGTTCGATCAACGGATAGCGGCGGGTGAACTGCGGCAATGCCGGAATCACGATCAGGCGCCCGATCCCGGACGGCATGTCCACTCGCAGCAGGCCTTTGGGGTTGTGGTGGGCGGCGGAAAACACCGCTTCGGTTTCCTCCAGATCGGCCAGCAACCGCACGCAACGGGGGTAATAGGCTGCGCCGTCGAGGGTCAGGCTGATCTGCCGCGTGGTCCGTTGCAGCAGTTGCACGCCAAGGTGAGCCTCAAGTTGCTTGATCAGGATGGTCACCGACGCGCGGGGCAATTGCAGGCTGTCCGCGGCTTTGGCAAAGCCGCCCAGCTCGACGATTCGGGTGAACACGCGCATGGCGTTAAAACGGTCCATTGTCAGGCGATCCGGTTGATTATTTAGAAATTGCGAACAGTGATAGCAGTTGTAGCCGGTTTATCTTGTTTCTGTCGAGGTCAACACTGGAGGCTTACACCACAGGGAGTTCATTTCATGCAAACACGTCAATTGGGCAAAAACGGCCCACAGGTTTCTGCCATCGGTTTGGGCTGCATGGGCATGACCGATTTCTATACGACCGGTGTCGATACCCGTGAAGCCACCGCCACCCTACATCGGGCGCTGGAGCTGGGGATCAACCTGCTCGACACCGCAGACATGTACGGCCCGCACACCAACGAAGAGTTGATCGGCAAGGCCATCGTCGGCAAACGCGAGCAGGTGTTCCTGGCCAGCAAGTTCGGCATTGTCCGCGATCCGTCCAATCCCGGCGCCCGGGGCGTCAACGGCCGACCGGACTACATTCGCACGTCTATCGACGGCACGCTCAAACGACTGGGCGTTGAAACCCTGGATTTGTACTACCAGCACCGGATCGATCCGCAGGTGGCCATTGAGGAAACCGTCGGCGCCATGGCCGAGTTGGTCAAAGTCGGCAAGGTGCGTTATCTGGGCTTGAGTGAGGCGTCAGTGGCCACGCTGGAACGGGCACACAAGGTTCATCCGATCAGCGCCCTGCAAAGTGAGTATTCGCTGTGGAGCCGTGACCAGGAAGAGAACGGTTGCCTGGCTGCGTGCCAGCGTCTGGGCATTGCGTTCGTCCCTTACAGCCCATTGGGTCGTGGCTTTCTGACGGGGGCACTGAAAAGCCCGGATGACTTTGCCGCCGACGATTACCGGCGCTTCAGCCCGCGCTTTGAAGGGGAAAATTTCGCGAAAAACCTGTTGCTGGTGCAGCAGGTACAAGCCTTGGCAGCCGACAAAGGGGTGACGGCGGGCCAATTGGCGCTGGCCTGGGTGCTGGCGCAAGGTGACTACCTGATCCCGATTCCCGGGACCAAACAGCGTAAATACCTTGAAGAAAACGTTGGCGCACTGGAGGTGAAACTCAGCGACCACGACTTGCATGCCCTGGAAGCGATTTTCCCGGCCAATGCCACCGCAGGCTTGCGCTATCCAGAGGAAGTCATGAAATTACTTGATCGGTAACCAACGCCAGGCCCATTCGGTCTGAGTGGGCCGGCACTGCGAGCATCAAGCCTTGGATCTGACGCCACCGTCGGTAGCAGGCACCGTTGTACCGTTGCCCTTGCCGTAAGCCTGCAGGTTCTGCAGCACATAAATCGCCGTCTTGTATTCCGGAATCAGGCCGGCGGCGTATCTGTCGCCCTTGATGCTGTTGTTCTGGATGGTGTCCAGTTGCGTAGCGAAATACTCCAGCGCATTGAATTTTGCATCCGGGTCTTTCTGAATACCAAACCGGTCGAATTTGTCACCGGCGTTCATCAACGTCATCGACGTGATATCGGAAATCAATCCCTTGCCTCGCAAAAAGGCGCTGAGATTGCCCAGCTGTTTGGCGGAGACATTTTCCGGGTCAAAGCCTTTCACGTTCCGATGGATTTTCTGCTCATCCATTTTCGCCGTGTTCAGCGCGTTTGGATTGGTCCCCACCAGTGCCAGCATCTGCTTGACCCTGGCGCTGTGGGTGACAGGTTTGCCCCCGCCCGTATCCTGAACCAGCAACCCTGCCTTGGGAGTCCAGGCCCCTGTGTAGCCGATAGTCATGAATGAACTCCCGACTGCGTGACCATAAAAAATTCCTTGTTAAGTCCAGTTTTAGAGCCGCCGAGTATCGGCCTGGCAACTAGCCATACCAACAACTTTTTTCCAGTTTTTACAATTTTTGTACATGTTAGATACAAAGCACCAAGCGCCTTGTTTCATTGGTCTACACATTCTTTTCAAAAGAGGTCTAGCCAACTAATCAGCCTCTTGTACGTCTTGGTTAGTTTATTTGTATCAACATCGACACTGTCCGGCCCTTGACCGCTCGTCACCCTGCCCCTTTCTAGCACGCTCGTACCTAAAGCTCGTCCCTTGCAAGCCGATAGCTCTTCGAAGCGCCGATTTTCATTCCGAAAACCACAATAAGAACGCTGCACAAGGACCGGTCCCATGCCCGCATTCCGCACCATCCAGGCTCGTTACACGCTGTTTCTGGTCCTGTTCATCCTTCTGTTATTCGTCCTCACGGTGGTCGGCATCAGCCAGTTGGTCGCCCCCAAGCTTCGTCACACCGAAGAACAGGTGGCCCTCAACCGCATCGCCGAAGTGGCCGAGCAAATCCAGGGCGAACTGAACAAGGTTCAGGCGCAACAGCGCAGCATCACCCAGACCATTCCGTTGCTCGACAGCGCCGCCATCGACACGGTGCTGCCAGGCCTGGTCGATCAATACGGCGAGTTGAAAGTGTTCGGAGGCGGTATCTGGCCGTTACCCGGCCAGCGTGAGGCCGGGCGTAACAAGTTCAGCACCTTCTGGCACCGCGACGCCTCGGGCAAGCTGGCGGTCAATACGTTCTGGAACAGTGACGCCGCTCCCAACTATTACGACCAGACCTGGTACAAGGGCGGCATGCAAACCCCGCGCGGCCAATGCGCCTGGGCCGCGGCCTATAAAGATGACGCCAGCGCCGAGCCACGGACCAACTGCGCCATGGCCATTCAGAAAAATGGCGCGGCGTATGGCGTCTCGACTATCGACGTGACGCTGGGCTTCTTCAATGACTTGATCGCCCGCAAGGAAAAAGACCTCGGCGCCGAAATGCTGATCGTCGAAGCTGACGGCAAGATCATCAGCAACAGCTCGAGGATCAGTGGGCCGATCGTGCTGAAGAACATCAGTGAACTGGCCGGCAACTCGCCGTTCGCCAGTCAAGTGAAGGCCGGCCTGCAAAACCGTGATCAGTCGCAGCGGGTCGAGTTCGACAACAACGGTGAAGCCAACACCTTCTTCATGCGCCCGATCGAAGGCACCCCGTGGTTCCTCGCCACGGCCCTGCCGACCTCGCTGATCACCGCCCAGCGTGACGATGTGCTCAGTACCTTGAGCCTGCTGCAAATCCCGATGGTGATTCTGCTGGTGTTGCTGCAGATCTATGCGATTCGCCAACTGATCCAGCGGATGAAAATCCTCAAAGCCAACATTGATGCCCTGTCCGCGGGCGATGCCGACCTGACCAAGCGCATCACTATCCGCGCCGAAGACGAACTGGGCGCCATCGGGCACTCGGTCAACGCCTTCATCATTTATTTGCAGAACATGATCGGCGAAGTCACCCAGGCCACCGGTGCCATGGCCTCCAGTCTGGACAACCTGCAGCGGACTTCCGCCCACACCAGTCAGATTCTGGTGCGCCATGCGTCTGAAACGGATCAGACGGTCACGGCGATTACCGAGATGAGTTCGACCGCCGAAAGCGTCGCGCAGAATGCCGCTGAAACGGCGGCCTTCACCCAGCGCGCCAACGAGAACGCCGATCGTTCACGGGTCGTGGTCGGTGAAGCGTCCAGCAGCGTGATCGCCTTGATCGACGAGGTGGCGAGCGCCACCCATAAAGTCGAAAGCATGCAGGAAGACGCGCAACGCATCACCGAAATCCTCGGGGTGATTGGCGCGATTGCCGGGCAGACCAACTTACTGGCGCTCAACGCCGCGATCGAAGCGGCCCGGGCCGGTGAGCAAGGTCGCGGTTTCGCGGTCGTCGCCGATGAAGTCCGCGCCCTCGCCGCCCGCACGCAAGCCAGCACTTCGCAAATCAATGAAATGCTCAAGCGCCTGACCCAAGGCGTGAGTTCGTCTGTAACCGCGATGGAAAATACCCAGGCCAGTTGCCAGTCTGCCGCCGATGCCACGGCGCGGGTCAACACGGGCCTGGATGAAATGGCCGGCTCGGTCAGCCACATCAACAGCCTGAGTACGCAGATCGCCACCGCCGCCGAGCAGCAAAGCGCGGTGACCGAAGAGATCAACCGCAGCATGGTGCAGATCCGTCACATGGTGGATGAGCTGGTGAAAAGCGGCCAGGCCAGCGAACTTAATACCCAACAACTGCTGCAAGCCAACGCGCGTGTCAGCTCGATCATGGGGCGGTTCAAGGTTCGTTGATCGCTGCTGAATTACACATGCTCCCTGGGGCCGGGGAGTTGGGTCTGGTGAGGATCTTTGTGGCGAGGGGGCGTGCCCCCTCGCCACGACAGCTTGGCGTACCTGTATTACTTCGAAACAACCTCGTATCTCTTCCCGGCAAAAAATGGTCAAAATGCATCTTTTTGGCCGCAACCCGAGACGAGATCCCCCATGCGAATCCACCTGCGTCTGGTCGCCTTGAGCGCCCTGTTTATCTCCTCCATGGCCCAGGCCGCCGACCTGGTCCCGATCGAAGTCCACCGTGACGCCAACTGCGGCTGCTGCAAAAAATGGATCAGCCACCTCGAGGCCAACGGCTTCAAGGTTGAAGACCACGTCGAATCCAACATGAGCGAATTCAAGCAGCAGCACGGCGTGCCTCCACGCCTGGCGTCCTGCCACACCGGCCTGATCAACGGCAAATTCGTCGAAGGCCATGTGCCTGCGGATCAAGTCCTGGCCTTGAGCAAACGCAATGACCTGCTGGGTGTTGCGGCACCGGGCATGCCTATGGGTTCGCCGGGCATGGAAATGGACGGCATGAGCGATGCCTATCAAGTGATCGGCCTGAAAAAGGACGGCACTGATGTGGTGGTGGCGGACTACCCGGCCCATTGATGGGTGGCGCCTACATCGGGCTGTTCTTCGCGGCGTTCGGTGCCGCGACCTTGCTGCCGTTGCAGTCCGAAGCGCTGCTCGTGGGGCTGTTGCTCAGCGAACAGTATTGGCTATGGTTGCTGCTGGCCGTCGCGACGCTGGGTAATGTCCTCGGTTCGGTGGTGAATTGGTGGCTCGGCTGTCGCATCGAGCGGTTTCGCGACCGGCGCTGGTTTCCGGTCAGCCCGCGCCATCTGGAACAGGCCCGAAAACACTATCAACGCTATGGTCATTGGTCATTGCTGCTGAGTTGGGTGCCAATCATCGGTGACCCGCTGACGTTGGTGGCCGGCGTCATGCGCGAGCCGCTTGGGCGGTTCCTGCTGATCGTGACGCTCGCCAAATGTGCTCGTTATGGCGTGCTGGCCCTGGCCACGCTCGGCTGGATCGGTTGAACGATCGGCGGCGGCGATTGCCTGTCTTTAATGTCGCCCTAATCATGCCGATCCAGCATCGGCGGGTTTTCTATGGAGTTCACCCATGTCCCTTCCCCTCTCCCGTTGGCTGCCCGGCCTGTTTCTGACCGCTGCACTGCCTGTTCTGGCTCACGCCGAAGGCCCGGAATACGGGCCGGAACTGCAAGGGTTCGAGTACCCGTATACGGTCAAGCACTTCTCGTTCGAGTCCCAAGGCAAATCCTTGCAGATGGGTTACATGGACGTCGCCGCCCACGGCAAGGCCAACGGGCGCAGCGTGGTGTTGATGCATGGTAAAAACTTCTGCGGCGCCACTTGGGACAGTTCGATCAAAGCCCTGAGCGAAGCCGGTTACCGGGTGATTGCGCCGGACCAGATTGGTTTCTGCACCTCCAGTAAACCGGATAACTATCAGTACACATTCCAGCAACTGGCGACCAATACCCAGCAACTGCTCAAAGCGCTTGGCATCCAGAAGTCCAGCGTGCTCGGGCACTCCACCGGCGGCATGCTCGCCACACGCTATGCGTTGCAATACCCCGATCAGGTCGAGCAACTGGCGCTGGTCAATCCCATTGGCCTGGAAGACTGGAAAGCCCTTGGCGTGCCCTATCGCACCGTCGATCAGTGGTACGAGCGCGAACTCAAGCTCAGCGCCGACGGCATCCGCACCTATGAACGCAACACCTATTACGGTGGCCGCTGGAAGCCTGAATTCGATCGCTGGGTCGATATGCTTGCCGGCTTGAACAAAGGCCCGGGGCACACACAGGTGGCCTGGAACTCGGCGTTGATCTACGACATGATCTTCACCCAGCCGGTGTACTACGAGTTCAAGGACCTGAAGATGCCGACGCTGTTGCTGATCGGCACGTCCGACACCACGGCCATCGGCAGTGACATTGCCTCCCCGGAGGTCAAGGCCAGGCTCGGTCATTACGACGTGCTCGGCAAGCAAGTGGCAAAGTTGATTCCGCAGTCCACACTGGTTGAATTCCCCGGCATGGGCCACGCGCCGCAGATGGAAGAACCGGCGAAATTCCACCAGGCATTGCTCGACTGGCTGAACAAAACCAATCCCGTGCGTTAATGAGGTAAGGCTGATGGCGGTGCAGATTGCGGTGATCGATGATTGGCAGGACGTGGCCCGTGACGTGGTCGACTGGTCAGTGCTGGACAGCCTCGGCGAGGTGAGTTTCATCCATGATTACCCCGCCGACAACGCAACCCTGGCGGAGCGTCTGGGTAAATTCGAAGTGATCTGCGTAATGCGCGAACGCACCCGCTTCGATGAAGATCTTCTGCGCCAATTGCCGACACTCAAGCTGCTGGTCACCGGTGGTATGCGTAATGCTGCGCTGGATCTCAAGGCCGCTGCGGCACTGGGTATCCAGGTCAGTGGCACCGACAGCTACAAACACGCCGCTCCAGAACTGACCTGGGCGTTGATAATGGCCGCGACCCGCAATCTCGTGGCCGAAGCCAATGCCTTGCGCGCCGGGAAATGGCAGCAAGGCCTGGGCGGTGACTTGCACGGCAAGACACTGGCGATCCTCGGCCTTGGCAGCATCGGCCAACGGGTCGCGCAGTTCGGTCAGGTGTTCGGGATGCGGGTGATCGCGTGGAGCGAAAACCTCACGGCCGAACGTGCCGCTGAAGTGGGCGTGACCTATGTCAGCAAGCAGGAACTGTTCGAGCAGGCCGATGTGCTGTCGGTTCATCTGGTGCTCAGTGATCGCAGCCGCGGATTGGTCGACGCCCAGGCGCTGGACTGGATGAAACCCTCGGCGCTGCTGGTCAACACCGCCCGCGGACCGATTGTCGATGAGGCTGCGCTGATCAAGGCCTTGCAAAAGAATCGACTCGCGGGGGCGGCACTGGATGTGTTCGACATTGAGCCATTGCCAGGGAATCATCCGTTCAGAACGCTGGACAACGTGTTGGCAACGCCGCATGTCGGGTACGTCAGCCAACAGAACTACCATCAGTTCTTTTCGCAAATGATCGAGGACATTCAAGCGTGGTCGGCGGGTGAGCCGATTCGCCTTCTGAGCTAGGACCGAAGCGCCGCTCTCGCACTCGATCGATGTTGGTCAATACTGAACGTGAAAACCACGTATCCTCTGCGCCCGTTTCACGTTCAACCTCGCGAGGGCAGTTTGTCTAAAGGTATCGCTTTATCGGTCTCGGCCTCGGTGCTGTTTGCCGTCATGTATTACTACACCTCGCTGCTCACCCCCTTGAGCGGCGTGGAGATTTTCGGCTGGCGCATGCTGCTGACCGTGCCGTGCATGACCGTGTTCATGATGGTTTCCGGCGAATGGAAACGCGTGGTCGAGATTTTTCGGCGTATCGCCGGGAATCGCAAACTGATCGCCGGCCTGATCGCCTCCTCTGCCCTGCTCGGCGTGCAGCTTTGGCTGTTCATGTGGGCGCCGCTCAACGGCTACAGCCTGGATGTGTCGCTCGGCTATTTTCTGTTGCCGCTGACCATGGTCCTGACCGGGCGGATCGCCTATGGCGAGCGCCTCTCGTATCTGCAAAAAATCGCCGTGGTGCTGGCCTGCCTTGGGGTGATCAACGAGGTGTATCAGGTCGGTGGTTTTTCCTGGGCAACCTTGCTGGTCTGCATCGGCTATCCCTTGTATTTCATCCTGCGCAAGCGCCTGGCCGCCGACAACCTTGGCGGTTTATGGCTGGACATGGCGTTGACGCTGCCGGTGGCATTCTGGTTCGTGCAGAGTGGCGAACAGGGTTTCGGCGTGTTTGATCAACACCCGTGGTTGTCGCTGCTAATCCCGATACTCGGAGTGATCAGCGCGTCGGCGCTGGTGGTCTACATCATCGCCAGCCGGTTGTTGCCGTTCAGTCTGTTCGGGCTGTTGAGTTATGTAGAGCCGGTGTTGCTGCTGGGCGTTGCGTTGCTGCTTGGGGAAAGCATCAAGCCCGGGGAATGGTTGACTTATATTCCGATCTGGCTGGCGGTGGTGGTGCTGGTGTTTGAAGGGTTCAAGCACCTGGTTCGGCATCGCAAACCTTAAGCCCTACACAAAACCAAATGCAGGAGTGAGCCTGCCCTCGATAGCTATCTGTCAGTCAACAATGATGTTGAATTTGACGACGCTATCGCGAGCAGGCTCACTCCTGCAGTTTTAACGGTGAAGCGGCTTAATCGGTGGCGAGTACACCGCGGCGAACCTGATCACGCTCGATCGATTCGAACAGTGCCTTGAAGTTGCCTTCGCCGAAACCGTCGTCGCCTTTACGCTGGATGAATTCGAAGAACACCGGCCCCATCAGGGTTTCCGAGAAAATCTGCAGCAACAGACGCTTGTCGCCCGACTCGGACGAACCGTCCAGCAGGATCCCACGCGATTGCAGCTGATCGACCGGCTCACCGTGGTTCGGCAGGCGGCCTTCGAGCATTTCGTAGTAGGTTTCCGGTGGCGCGGTCATGAAGCGCATGCCGATGCTTTTCAGGTGATCCCAGGTCTTGATCAGGTCATCGCTGAGGAAGGCCACGTGCTGGATGCCCTCACCATTGAACTGCATCAGGAACTCTTCGATCTGCCCGGCGCCCTTGGACGATTCTTCGTTCAGCGGGATGCGGATCATGCCGTCCGGCGCGGTCATGGCCTTGGAGGTCAGGCCGGTGTATTCGCCCTTGATGTCGAAGTAACGGATCTCACGGAAGTTGAACAGCTTCTCGTAGAAGTTGGCCCAATACGCCATGCGACCGCGATACACGTTGTGGGTCAGGTGATCGATGATTTTCAGACCGGCGCCGACCGGGTTGCGGTCAACACCTTCGATGAACACGAAGTCGATGTCGTAGATCGAGCTGCCTTCACCAAAACGGTCGATCAGGTACAGCGGCGCGCCGCCAATGCCTTTGATCGCCGGCAGGTTCAGTTCCATCGGCCCGGTTTCGATGTGGATCGGCTGGGCGCCGATTTCCAGCGCGCGCTTGTAGGCCAGTTGCGAATCCTTGACGCGGAACGCCATGCCGCACACCGATGGGCCGTGCTCGGCCGCGAAGTACGAAGCAACGCTGTGCGGTTCGTTGTTGAGGATCAGGTTGATCTGGCCTTGGCGATACAGGTGCACGTCTTTGGAGCGGTGGGTCGCGACCTTGGTGAAGCCCATGATCTCGAAGATCGGCTCCAGGGTGTTCGGGGTCGGCGATGCGAACTCGATGAACTCAAAGCCCATCAGGCCCATTGGGTTTTCGTATAAATCTGCCATTTTGGCGCCTCATCATTTTTTAGAATTAACGGAACGTTAGTTGCTAAGAATGCTGAAGCCGGCGGGTGGCGCGCAGGAGATGCCCCGCACGCTGCGGGCGAGGAAGTCACCGTAGATCAATTGAAACCCAAAACTTTTCATTGTCGACCCAAGGCTGATGCGGGCGAGGCTTCTGCTGGCAGAAGACGATTATTATTGTATGCGTAACCCGATTCTACACAGCGTAAATAGGTTTGTCCGCCTTCTGTATCAAATCCCCTTTTTCCCTGCTCGCGCAAGGGGTTTGTTGCACAGGAAAATCCCCGCGAGAATCAGCCCGCCTCCCAGGCACATCGTCAGCGTCAACTGCTCGCCCAACAGTAACGCGCCGAGGATCACCGCCGTCAGCGGATTCAGGGCAATGAACACCCCCGAACGTGTCGCGCCGATTTGGCGAATGCCATCGTAATAGCCGATGTAGGCCAGCGCCGAGCCCAATACACCCAGGTACATCAGGCTCATCCATTGCTGCGGACCGAGGCTCATGAGCGCGCTGACACTCAGTTCACCCCGTATCGCACTTGCCACCCACAGCATCAGGGTGCCGAGCAGAATCGAATACGCCACCGTCTGCACCGGCCCCAGCGAGTGGTTCAGTTCTTTGGAGAACAGCGAGTAAATCCCCCAGCCGAGCACGCAGCCGAAAATCAGCAGGTCACCGATCCACGCGTCGGCGTTGTCGACCAGTAACTGCGGGTTGCGACTGACGATCACCAGACTCGCCCCGGCGATACAGATCGCGATCCCGATAACCTTCGCCCGACTCAAGCGCTCCTTGAACAGCAGCCACGACGCCAGTCCGATCACGGCGGGATTCAGCGCCACAATCAATGACGCACGCGATGCATTGATGTAATGCAGTCCATAAAAGAAGCACAGGTTGTAGAAGAAGATGCCGAAGAACCCCAGCAGCGCCAGTTGCAGCCACTGCCCGGGGCTCGGCTTCGCCAGTGGTACGCGGGCCAGCAGCAAAAACAGCAGCAATGCCACGCTGGCCAGGAGGAATCTGAGGCTGGCGGCGAACAATGGACTGAGGCTGTCCGCGAGAAACCGGCCAGCCACGAACGTCCCGCCCCAGATCATGGTGACGGCGGCGAGTTTCAAATAAACCGGCACATCCGATGAGGTTGTTTGCGCGTAAGCATTCATGAGGTGCAAGGACTTCAGTCAGGGAAGATGACGTATCATTCGACTAATGCATGATCATCGTAAAATGAGTAAAGACTCATGACCCTGACACAACTCGAGATTTTTTCGCTGGTCGCCGAACTGCGCGGGTTCACGGCGGCGGCCAATCGGCTGGGGATCTCCCAATCGGCGGTGTCGCATGCCTTGAAGTCGCTGGAACAGGAATTGGGTGTCGAGTTGTTCCGGCGCCACCAGTCCCAAGTCGAGCCGAGCGACATCGGTCTACAGCTCTTGTCGCGCGCCCGGGCCATGCTCGGGTTGGCCGACACCTTGCGCCAGGAAGCCGCCGACGCTCGCGGGATGAAGCGCGGCACCCTGCGCATCGGCTCGTTCGGCCCCACCTCATCGATCAAACTGCTGCCACAGATCCTGGCGCACTACCGCGCCGCTCACCCCGGTATCGAAGTGCACATCGACGAAGGTCCGGACCGGCAGATTATCCAGTGGCTGGAAGAACGACGAATCGATATCGGTTTCGTGGTGCTGCCCGAAGATCGCTTCGATACCTTCAGGCTGATCGAAGACCGGATGGTCGCGCTGTTGCCCTCCGATCACCCGCTGACCGGTCGCGACAGCCTGAGTTTGAGCGACTTGTGTCACGACCCGTTCGTGCTGACCGAAGCCGGGTCTTCGGAGCTGGTTTCACGGCTGTTCACGGCTGCCCGGCTGACACCGAACATCCGTTATCGCTGCTCGCAGCTGCTCAGCACCCTCGACACGGTAGGCCGAGGCGATGCCGTGACCGTGGTCGCCGAAGGTTCGTTGCCCGACGACAACGACAGCCGCTACGTGAAAAAACCGCTGTCTCCATCCGTCAATCGGCAGGTGGGCCTGGCAGTGCTCGACCAACGTCAATCGTCGCCCGCAACGCTGGCGTTTATCCAAATGGCTACAAACCTTGACTATCGTTGACCGGCATAAGTACCGACAGCCATCTATCATGCCCACTACCTGAACTCTTTTTTGGGAGGCGTGCCGTTGTCCTCCCTGCATTTGAGAGCCGTATCCCTTCGTCACAGGCTTTGTGAATGCCACTAAACGCCAAGACCCACAAACGCGGCAAACGAATGGCTGTGACCGTTTTGAGCGGGGTACTCCCGGTGCTGTTGGGGGTTGTCATTCTCTATATGCAGGCCGAGCGTGCGCTCAAGCAGAGCACCGAGCTGACGGCCGAAGAAGCCATCCGCCAATTCGAACTGATGCTCGACCGTAACGCCCAGGCGGCACGAGAACTGCTGCCGCTGGCCGGCCAAAACTGCAAAGACGTCAAATTGGCCCTGCGTGAACAGGTCACCCGCGGTCCATTCGTGCGCGCGACGAATCTGGTGTGGGACGACAGCATTTATTGCAGTTCTTTGTTCGGTGACTACCACGAAAAGCTCAGTGCCGGCGACTACTCCAAAGGCCGGTTGCTACTGATGAAAGGCAACCTGGTCACGCCTGACACTGCGATACTGGTGTATCGACTGGGCGAAGGAAAACAGGGAGCTTTAAGTACGCTGGACGGTTATCACCTGAGCAACGTGCTGCGCATGATTGGTCGCAAGACGATCCTGTTGCTGCAAGTCGGTCCCAACTGGTTATCCGCCGACGGCAAGGCTCACGATGTCGCCCTTCCCGTCCCGCCCGTAGCCGAAAGCAAACTGACGTCCACGCGTTATGGCTTTACGGTCGCAGCCGGTTTCCCCGAGGGTGAAACCTGGCGCTACATGAACAGCGAGTACCCACCGCTGTTCAGTTTGCTGATCTTCTTCGGCGTGGTCTCGGGCGCAATCGGACATGTCCTGCAAAAACGCTCGTCGTCCCCCAGCCATGAAATGCAGCGTGCGCTGGAGGCAGGTGAGTTTGTTCCGTACTTTCAGCCCGTGGTGCATGGCGATACTAAAACCTGGTCCGGCGCCGAAGTGTTGATGCGCTGGAATCACCCGAAGGAAGGCCTGGTACGCCCGGACCTGTTCATTCCTTTTGCCGAGCATTCCGGGTTGATCGTGCCAATGACCCGCTCGTTGATGCGACACACCGCGGCGCTGTTGGCGCCTGCCGCTGCTTCGTTCGATGGGCCATTTCACATTGGCATCAACATCACCGCCAGTCATTGCAAGGACTTGGACCTGGTCGAAGACTGCCGGGAGTTTCTCAGTGCCTTCGCACCAGGGGCCATCCACCTGGTGCTGGAATTGACCGAGCGCGAACTGATTGAACCAACGGCCATTACGCACCTGCTGTTCGAGCGGCTTCGCACCTTGGGCGTAATGATCGCTATCGATGACTTTGGCACAGGTCACTCAAGCCTCGGTTATCTGCGTCAGTTCAATGTGGACTTTCTGAAAATCGATCAGAGTTTTGTCGCGATGATCGGCGTTGACGCGCTTTCCCGGCACATTCTGGACAGCATTATCGAATTGTCGGCCAAGCTTGATCTGGGCATCGTCGCCGAAGGCGTGGAAACCGAGGAGCAAAGTGACTATCTGGCCGCACACGGCGTGAACTTTCTGCAAGGTTATTTGTTCGGTCGACCGATGCCAGGAGCCGAATTCATTAATGCATTAAGGCACCATTAACCTGCGGTTTAAGCGACGAGGAAACGAAGCAGCGCACCAAATTGAATCAAAAGACTACTGTAGTTACATGAAGAAAAAGACAGGATTTACTCTTGGCCAATTAACTACTACAATTTTTCATGCCTGCGCAAGATTGGCAGGTGAGCCACTATCACCGAGTCGCTTCAAGGCTCTTGGCTTATAGCTTTGTTTGCGGTTGGTATCAGCCAAACACACTATTGGAGTAATGAATTTGTCCAGACTCGCTGAATTTCGTGCCGCTGAGAAGGCCCTTCAAGAACAGCTCAAGCAGCTGGAATCGCTGAAGAATGATGCCGGGCTCAAGAAAGAAATCGAATTCGAAGAAAAGCTCCAGGGGCTGATGAAAACCTACGGCAAAAGCCTGCGCGACATCATCGCCATCCTCGATCCGAACCCGGCAAAATCCGGTCTGCAGGCAGCAGCCCCTAAAACCCGTCGCGCCCGTGTGGTCAAGGTTTATCACAACCCGCATACCGGTGAGCTGATTGAAACCAAGGGCGGCAACCACCGTGGCCTGAAAGCCTGGAAGGAACAATACGGTGCCGCCACCGTAGATTCCTGGCTGCGAGGCTAAGCGCTCGCGGTGATAAACAAGCCCTGCCAATGCAGGGCTTTTTTTATGGCCGGCCTCTCAATGCAACGAGGGGAGTCGTTCAACTCGCTACTTGCCGACTAAACTTTATGCTTAATCCGTTTGGGTATCTAAAGATTTCAGATCGCGCTGAAATCTGCAGTCACGCAAACCCGCAACTAAAGTTTCAAGCTGTTACGAGCCGCCGCAATTTCATCCTCACTTGCCTTATAAGCCTCGGCCTGCCCCGCGTAGGAAAGAACATAGGCCTTATCGGCATCCACCGCTGCGACCAATGTTTGCGACAGCACATGTCGACCATTCTGCGTAATCGTGCAGGTAGTTTCCAATCCCGATAAGCGGCTCAAGGTCGCCGGATGAATTTTGTTGCAGACACTTTGATAGCCGCCTTGAAAGAAGTCCTTCTGCACCGACTTGCGCATTTCCAGCAGCACACCCTCCAGATTGACCTGATGACCGCTTTCTACTTGAGTCATGGTCAATTCCATCACCATTACCGGCGTGCCGCCTTGGTCGACTTTCACCGCGCGCTGTCGGGAAACCCCTGGTTTGGCATCATCTTGCGGAACGGCTTCCACCTCCCAGCCCTTCGGCCAAGTCACCACCGGTGCATCCGCTTGAGCGCTGGCGACACCTGACAACAGGAAAATCAGGACCCACGTCGATTTACAGAATCGGATCATTGCAATGAGCACTCACGGATTGAACCGTAAAGTCTGAGCCTCACCCGTCCGTCAGGCAATAGCAGACTCTTAGCGTTTGGTGATGTCCCAGCCCTTGCGTATCATTGTCGCCATTCGTTAGCCCCACTTATTTTCCGGAGGGCCCATGAGCCTGCACGAATTGAACACTTTCCCCGGCGTGACCGCTCAACCTGACACCGCCACCCAGAAGTTCGTCTTCAACCACACCATGCTACGGGTCAAGGACATCACCAAGTCCCTGGATTTCTACACGCGCATCCTGGGTTTTTCACTGGTGGAAAAACGCGACTTCCCGGAAGCCGAGTTCAGTCTGTATTTCCTGGCGCTGGTTGATAAAAACCAGATTCCGGCCGACGCCGCCGCCCGTACCGAATGGATGAAATCGATCCCTGGCATTCTCGAACTGACCCATAACCACGGCACCGAGAACGACGCGGATTTCGCCTACCACAACGGCAACACCGACCCGCGCGGCTTCGGCCATATCTGCATCTCCGTGCCGGACATCCGTGCGGCGTGCGAACGTTTCGAAGCGCTGGGCTGCGATTTCCAGAAACGCCTGAACGACGGGCGCATGAAGAGCCTGGCCTTTATCAAAGACCCGGATGCGTACTGGGTCGAGATCATCCAACCGGCACCGATGTAAAAAATTCGCTGCCACTGATCGTTCCCACGCTCTGCGTGGAATTCAGCCACGCAGAGCGTGGGAACGATCAGTATCACGCACACAAAAACCCCATGATCGCTCATGGGGTTTTGTGTTTCAGCGTTGGTGTTTAAGCCGGCGCGGAGGTGCGGATCAGGTGATCGAATGCGCTCAGCGAAGCCTTGGCGCCCTCGCCCACTGCAATCACGATCTGCTTGTACGGCACGGTGGTGACGTCACCGGCAGCAAACACGCCCGGCATCGACGTTTCACCACGGGCATCGACGATGATCTCGCCGCGAGGCGACAGCTCGATGGTGCCTTTGAGCCAATCGGTGTTGGGCAGCAAACCGATCTGCACGAAGATCCCTTCCAGCTCTACATTACGCAGCTCGTCAGACTGACGATCCTTGTAACGCAGGCCATTGACCTTCTGACCGTCGCCCAACACTTCAGTGGTTTGCGCACTGGTGATCACAGTGACGTTCGGCAGGCTGTGCAACTTGCGCTGCAAGACCGCGTCGGCGCGCAGTTGTACGTCAAACTCCAGCAATGTGACGTGGGACACGATGCCCGCCAGGTCGATGGCCGCTTCGACGCCGGAGTTACCGCCGCCAATCACCGCCACGCGCTTGCCTTTGAACAGCGGACCGTCGCAGTGCGGGCAGTACGCCACGCCTTTGTTGCGGTATTGCTGCTCGCCCGGGACGTTCATTTCACGCCACCGCGCACCGGTCGCGAGGATCACGGTCCTGGCTTTCAGGGTCGCGCCACTGGCGAAGTGGATCTCGTGCAACTCACCGTTCTTGCCCGGCACCAGTTTGTCGGCGCGTTGCAGGTTCATGATGTCGACGTCGTATTGCTTGACGTGTTCTTCCAGCGCTACTGCCAGTTTCGGGCCTTCGGTTTCCTGCACGGAGATGAAGTTCTCGATGGCCATGGTGTCGAGCACCTGCCCACCAAAGCGCTCAGCCGCCACACCGGTGCGAATGCCTTTACGAGCAGCGTAGATCGCTGCCGAAGCACCGGCCGGGCCACCGCCGACGACCAATACGTCAAAGGCTTCCTTGGCGCTGATTTTCTCGGCCTGGCGCTCGATGCCGCTGGTGTCGATCTTGGCGAGGATTTCTTCCAGGCCCATGCGGCCCTGGCCGAAGTTCACGCCGTTGAGGTAAATGCTTGGCACGGCCATGATCTGACGATCATCGACTTCGGCCTGGAACAACGCGCCGTCGATGGCGACGTGGCGGATGTTCGGGTTCAGTACCGCCATCAGGTTCAGCGCCTGGACCACGTCCGGGCAGTTCTGGCAGGACAGCGAGAAGTAGGTCTCGAAGCTGAACTCGCCTTTGAGCGAACGGATCTGTTCGATCACTTCGACACTGGCCTTCGAAGGGTGGCCGCCCACTTGCAGCAAGGCCAACACCAACGAAGTGAATTCATGGCCCATCGGGATGCCGGCAAAACGCAGGCTGATATCGGCACCCGGGCGATTGATCGAGAACGATGGCTTACGTGCATCGTCACCGTTATCTAACAAAGTAATCTGGCTGGAAAGACTGGCAACGTCTTTCAGGAGTTCGAGCATTTCCTGGGATTTCGCACCGTCGTCGAGGGAAGCAATGATCTCGATCGGCTGGGTGACCCGTTCCAGGTACGATTTCAACTGGGCTTTAAGATTGGCGTCCAACATACGGGCGATTTCCTTTTACTTGAGACGAAAAAAAACGCCCGAGCGAATCTCGCCCGGGCGTTTTTGAGGGCGGTTGCAGCTTACTGAGGTGCGGAAACCCGCCCTGATAGTGCTTTCACAGACTTAGATCTTGCCGACCAGGTCCAGGGACGGAGCCAGAGTGGCCTCGCCTTCTTTCCACTTGGCTGGGCAAACCTGGCCTGGGTGAGCAGCGACGTACTGGGCAGCCTTGATTTTGCGCAGCAGCTCGGAAGCGTCACGGCCAACGCCGCCATCGTTCAGTTCAACGATTTTGATCTGGCCTTCAGGGTTGATCACGAAGGTGCCACGGTCAGCCAGGCCAGCGTCTTCGATCAGCACGTCGAAGTTGCGGGAGATAGCGTGAGTCGGGTCGCCGATCATGGTGTACTGGATTTTGCCGATGGCTGGCGAAGTGTTGTGCCAGGCAGCGTGGGCAAAATGGGTGTCGGTGGAAACGCTGTAGATCTCGACGCCCAGTTTCTGGAACGCGTCGTAGTTGTCAGCCAGGTCTTCCAGTTCGGTCGGGCAAACGAAGGTGAAGTCGGCTGGGTAGAAGAACACGACAGACCACTTGCCTTTCAGGTCAGCGTCCGACACTTTTACGAAGTCGCCATTTTTGAAGGCGTCAGCTTTGAACGGTTTAACTTGGCTGTTGATGATAGGCATCGATGACTCTCCGTCAGGGTTGAAAAGTTTGGTTGAGAAGTTGATGGGGTGAATCCTACCCACTCGATCGCCGCCTGGCTCATTGGCAAAGCTCATGCTGCTGATTGGTTTTCGCTATTAGCGGACAGTATTAATAGAAGAAAACGGTATCTAGCTCACCAATGGCTTTTCAGCGACTCGCGCCATCCCGAGAAACGGGCTGACTTCAACATAGCGCATGGCTGACTTCACATCCTTCCAACCCACATAACTCATCAACGATTTCAGATCCCAACCACTCTGATGGGCCCAACTGGCAAAGCCGCGGCGCAGGGAATGGCTGGTGTAGTGGTCCGCCGAAATGCCGGCACGTTCCAAGGCCTGGCGCAACAAAGGGATCACGCTGTTGGCGTGCAAGCCCTCCTCGCTCAAGTGACCCCAGCGGTCGATTCCGCGAAACACCGGCCCGCGGACCAGCGCAGCTTCCGTGATCCATTGAATGTAGGCGTTCACTGGGCAGAGGCGCTGCAGGGCCGGGGTCTGGTAAGTCTTGCCGAGGTTTTCGCGATCGCTTTTGCTGCGCGGCAGGTAGAGGGTGATGCCTGAACTGGCGATCGCCTGCACGTGTTCGATTTGTACGCGGCACAATTCATCACTGCGAAAGCCACGCCAGAAGCCCAGCAAGATCAGCGCGGTGTCACGCTTGGCGCGAAGCAATCCTGGCTGATCGTTTTGCGCCCTGGCGGTTTTGGCCTCCTGTTCCAGCCATGCCACCACTTGCTCCAAATGCTGAAGCTGCAATGGCTCGGCCTGCTTCTCCTGGGCCGGGTGCAGCGCCCGTATGCCCTTGAAGACCTTGCGCACCACCGGCGACTTGGTGGGGTCGGCGAATCCCTGGCTGTTATGCCACTGCGCCAGCGCTGACAAACGCAACTTCAACGTATTGATCGACAGCACGCCCGCATGGGCCACCAGATAACGCGCCACGCTGTCGCTCGTCGCAGGCAGGAAACCACCCCAACTGACTTCGAAATGCTCGATGGCCGCCCGGTAGCTGCGACGCGTGTTGTCGCGGGTGGCGGCTTGCAGGTAGCGATCCAGGTCGGTCATGGGCTATCTCTCGAAAATGTACCGCTTTGGTGAAGTAAAACGTGTAACACGGCGTATCACGCGGGGTAATACCAGTATATCCCGCCTCAACAACTTACATTTTTTATCTTTTTGTTGATGATGGTACACTGCTTACTTTAGTGGCATGTACCACAGTACGAAATCGTAGGAGAAGAAATGGCTCGTGGCGGCGTAAACAAAGCGGTGGTGCAGGCGGCACGTTTGGCAATCCTTGCCCGTGGCGAAAACCCCAGCATCGATGCAGTACGGATCGAGATGGGCAATACCGGCTCAAAAACCACCATTCACCGCTATTTGAAGGAGCTGGACGATGGCAGCGAGCGCGCCGAAACTCCCTCTGAACCCATCGATGATGAGCTCGCAGGCTTGGTCGCGCGTCTGGCGCAGCGCCTCAAGGAGCAGGCGCAAGAGCCCATCGACCAGGCACGCGCGCAATTCGATCAGCAACGGAAGGAACTGGAAATCCAGCTGACTGAAGCCCGGCAAGCCAACACTGAACTGCACCAGCAATACGAAATTCAAAGCCTGGCCCTGACTCAAGAATCCGAAGCGCTGCACGAAACCCGCGCCATGCTGCAGACCGAGCAAACCCGCAACGCCGGATTGAACCAGGCACTGGCCGATTTCGATTTACGCTTGCAAGACAAGGATGTGCAGATCCGCTCACTGGAAGAAAAGCACCTGCACGCACGCGATGCACTGGAACACTACCGCAACGCCATCAAGGAACAGCGCGAGCAGGAACAGAGCCGCCACGAAGGCCAGTTGCAACAGATTCAGATGGAATTGCGCCAGGCCCAGCAAAGCGCATTGGTGCGTCAGGACGAAATCACACAATTGCACCGCGACAACGAGCGCCTGCTCACTGAGAACCGTGGAACGCTACGCGAACTTGGGCTGCTACAGGAGCAACTCAAACACACCCACAGCCGCCAGGATCAACTGCTGGAGCAGGTCAACCGCATCGACAGTGAACGCACCCTCCTCCAGGAACGCTTGCGTGCCGCACTGTTGGAAAGTCAGTCGCTCAAGCAAAGCGTCGACGAGCAGTCGCAGATAAACAAAGTGCTGGAAATCGATTTGCTCAAGACTCGGGCGAGCCTCGACGAAAGCCTGCGCCTGGCCGCTGTCATTGCAACAGCGCCAGACGCATCAGAGAGTGAAAAGAGCGATTAACCGGCAACCGGCGTGCGCATGGTGACGAACTCTTCGGCGGCAGTAGGATGCACGCCGATGGTTTCGTCGAAATCGCGCTTGGTCGCACCAGCCTTCAAGGCAATCGCCAAGCCCTGAACGATCTCACCGGCATCCGGCCCGACCATGTGGCAACCCAAAACCTTGTCGGTCTTGGCATCGACCACCAGCTTCATCAGCGTGCGCTCCTGGCACTCGGTCAGGGTCAGCTTCATCGGCCGGAAACGGCTTTCGAAAATCTGCACCTCGTGGCCAGCTTCGCGCGCATCTTCCTCGCTCAAGCCGACAGTGCCAATGTTTGGCAGGCTGAACACGGCGGTCGGGATCATCTTGTAATCCACCGGACGATATTGCTCAGGCTTGAACAAGCGACGCGCCACGGCCATGCCCTCAGCCAAAGCGACGGGGGTCAGCTGGACACGGCCGATCACATCGCCAAGCGCCAGAATCGACGGCTCCGCAGTCTGATACTGATCATCGACCGCGATGAAACCTTTCTTGTCGAGTTTGACGCCGGTATTTTCCAGCCCGAGGTTGTCGAGCATCGGCCGGCGACCGGTGGCGTAGAACACACAATCCGCTTCCAGCTCGCGACCATCCTTGAGCGTCACCTTCAGGCTGCCATCGGACTGTTTATCGATGCGCTCGATGTCGGCGTTGAATTGCAGGTTCATGCCGCGCTTGGTCAGCTCCTCCTGCAAATGCTTGCGTACCGCACCGTCGAAGCCGCGCAGGAACAGCTCGCCGCGATACAACAACGTAGTGTCGGCGCCCAGCCCGTGGAAGATCCCGGCGAATTCGACAGCGATGTAACCGCCGCCCACCACCAGAACGCGCTTGGGCAACTCTTTGAGGAAAAACGCCTGGTTGGAACTGATCGCGTGTTCATGCCCCGGAATCTCCGGGATCTGCGGCCAGCCACCGGTCGCAATCAGGATGTTTTTAGCGGTGTGACGCTCGCCATTGATTTCGACGGTGTTCGGGTCGACGATTTTGGCGTGGCCTTCATGCAAGGTCACACCGCTGTTGACCAGCAAGTTGCGGTAAATGCCATTCAGGCGATTGATCTCGCGATCCTTGTTGGCGATCAGCGTCGCCCAGTCAAACTTCGCTTCACCCAACGTCCAGCCAAAGCCCGAAGACTGCTCGAAGTCTTCAGCGAAGTGCGCGCCGTAGACCAGCAATTTCTTCGGCACGCAGCCGACGTTCACGCACGTACCACCCAGGTAACGACTTTCAGCCACCGCCACTTTCGCGCCAAAACCAGCAGCGAAACGCGCAGCCCGTACACCGCCGGAACCGGCGCCAATTACATAAAGGTCAAAATCGTAGGCCATTTTCAATCTCCTCGGCAGGCAACCAGCATACCCGCAGACGTCCGTTGGGCAAGCGCTGCAAGCGATATCGGGGGGCGGCAAATGAAAAAGCCACCCGAAGGTGGCTTTTCAATACAAGCAGGTCAAGCGCTATCAGTAAGCCTTGCCAGTCTTGTAGAAGTTCTCGAAGCAGAAGTTGGTCGCGTCGATGTAGCCTTCAGCGCCACCGCAGTCGAAACGCTTGCCTTTGAACTTGTAAGCCATGACGCAGCCGTTCTGGGCTTGCTTCATCAGGGCGTCGGTGATCTGGATTTCACCACCCTTGCCTGGCTCGGTTTGTTCGATCAGGTCGAAGATGTCCGGCGTCAGGATGTAACGACCGATGATCGCCAGGTTCGACGGTGCATCTTCAGGCTTTGGCTTCTCGACCATGCTGTGAACACGGTAGATGTCATCGCGGATCATCTCACCGGCAATCACGCCGTACTTGTGAGTTTCTTGCGGGTCGACTTCCTGGATGGCAACGATCGAGCAGCGGAACTGCTTGTACAGTTTGACCATCTGGGTCAGTACGCCGTCGCCTTCGAGGTTGACGCACAAGTCATCCGCCAGCACCACGGCGAACGGTTCGTCGCCGATCAGTGGGCGACCGGTCAGAATCGCGTGGCCCAGGCCTTTCATTTCGGTCTGGCGGGTGTAGGAGAACGAGCAGTTGTCGAGCAGCTTGCGGATGCCGACCAGGTACTTCTCTTTGTCGGTGCCCTTGATCTGGTTTTCCAGCTCGTAGCTGATGTCGAAGTGGTCTTCCAGGGCGCGTTTGCCACGACCGGTGACGATGGAGATTTCAGTCAAACCAGCGTCCAGTGCTTCTTCGACGCCGTACTGGATCAGTGGCTTGTTTACCACCGGCAGCATTTCTTTGGGCATGGCTTTAGTCGCTGGCAGGAAGCGAGTACCGTAACCGGCTGCTGGGAACAAGCATTTCTTGATCATATAAGTCCTTGAAAGGGCTGTGTGTACGAGTTTCGGCGCAGTCTAATCAGGCGGAGTGCACCTTACAATGCCCCGCGCTGGCTAACCGATGCCATCATAGAGAAATATTCCCGCGGATAGTTCAATCCGCATTTTCACGCGGTCAAATCAGCGTAGCTCAAAGAGGCCGACAAACTCGACCACCATACGCTTATCGTCCCCCAATGCGAGCATTTGCCGGTATCATGGCAACTTTGAACCAGTGAACGAGACAGATAGATGACCGTAGCAAAAATCATCAACGGGTACACGGTCGACAAAGGAAAAGATGGCCAGTGGCGCATTACCGCCGCCAATGGCGAAGATGTTTCCGGGCCGTTACCCAGCGAAGCGATGGCGATTGAAGTGGCGTCGGTGTTCGACTACACCCACCCCGCGCCGAAGCGACGCGGCAAGAGTCAGGACTGATATCCTGCGGCACTCGCAGAGCCCTGCCATTGAGCAGGGCTTTTTTGTGGTCAGGTACAAACAAGTGGCCATTCGCTATAACCTTTTGCTGCCTGCGCTGTCACAGGCTTAGCCCCATCATCCTGACGACGACAACGACATGACTAAATTTTTGCCCCTGATTGCAATCCTGGCCCTGAGCGGCTGCGCCACTTCCGAGAAAATGTACCTGAACAACGGAGAGCAAGGCCTGGCAATCGACTGCTCCGGCGAAGCCAACTCCTGGGCCACGTGCTATGAAAAAGCCGATGCCTCTTGCGCGGGGACCGGCTACCGGATCGTCGGCACCGACGGATCGCCTTCCACCAAGGAAAGCGACAAAACCCTGGGGGTCGATGTCGGCAACTTCAAGAACCGCAGTGTCGTGGTGGTCTGCAAGTAGGGCGCCCTGCCCTACATGTGAATTTCCGCAAATTTGATTCCGAGACCACGCACGGTCTCGATCAAATCGTCGAGACGAGCAAACGACTCGACCTCATCGTTATCATCCACCAGAAAATAGCTGCGCCCGGCGCTCTTCTTGAAAAACACGATCCATTCCCCCGGGTTCGCGGGATTTTGAATGACGTGGGTGGCAGAGATCAGTCCCTCTGCATGGCGTTCCTGTACCTGCTCTCGCTTCATGCTCGACTCCAGAAAAGACAATGCCGCCAAAGCATGACTTTGACGGCATCGGTGTGAACGGTGGCTAGTCTATCAGCCGGAAATGCAGGCGTTGGCGGCTTTCTGCACGTCTTTAGGACGCACCGGCACATTGGACATACGCTCATGCAGCTTTATACCACTGCCACCCGAACGGTCTTCGATGTCGAACACGGCTGCCGGGGCCGATGAAAATTTCGCCGGCACGATGACGCGCATCCCGTCCTTGGTTGACTCCAGTTGCAGGGCGCCACGACTGTCGGCCAGTTTTTCGACCAGGCATTGCGCGTATTCATTGGGCTTTTTGCCTGAGATCACGTTCATGGTAGGCAACGTCTCATTAATCTCCGAGACATTCGCACAGCCACTCATCACCAATGCCAACGGCAAGGCCAACACACCCCACTTCATACAAAACCTCCGATAAAGACCCTCCGACAGCACAAATGCTGATTTTCTCCGAGGCTCGCTGCGTTTATCGCTCATAGAATTCCGAATAACTGTTTTTAATTGTCAAAGCGAACCTCGACGACCGGATAATAACCTGTTCGGGCTGATAAACTGCGCCAATCGCCCATGCTATCGTTTTGATTTTGTAGAAAAAGCCCTTCTGGAGGCGCCTCATGAAATTTATCCACCAGCGCGAGCACCTCAACGAAGACGACATCGTCGTCATCCAGTGCTCCCAAACATGCAACATCCGCTTGATGAACGACGCCAACTTCCGCAGCTTCAAGAACGGCGGCCGTCACACTTACCACGGCGGTGCGTTCGATACTTTCCCGGCCCGGATTACTGCACCGAGCACCGGTTTCTGGAACATCACCATCGACACGGTCAACCGCCGTCCGATCAGCGTGACCCGCAAACCGACCCTGACGCACTCGATCAAGATCATCCGTCGCTCCAGCACGAAACTGAGCTGAGTGACGCTCCCACACGAATAAAAGCAGGTATGACCGTGGCCCAAACGACCAAGTACGTCATCAAATACAAACTCAACGGCGAACGCCGCTTCGAATTTGCCCAGCTCGAAAAAGGCACTGAAGAAGAAGCCAAAGCTGCGCTGGACGCCATTCATGGTTCGAGCGACGACGTCATCAGCGACATTGCCGTCAGCAAAGCACTGTAACGCGACCCGGCACCCGGAGCGACAACATGGACGTCGTGCTCCGCGCCCGTCTTGAATTCGACCGCAAGCGCCGGAGTGTTCACTCCCTTGGCGCCCCCTAGACTGGCCACCTCGACCTTTGGTTAAGGAGTCAGAACATGTCTACCTCCCCGATTCGCTACATCAGCGGCACTTCCAGCCTAGGCGTCTTGTTGCTGGCGTTCAGCGCCGAGGGCCTGTGCGCGTTGCTGCTCGGTGAAGACTTGATCACGCTCGAACGCGATCTGGCGCGGCGTTTCCCTGGCCCGCCACCGCCGCAGCGCGATGAAGGTTTGATGCCGGCCCTGGAGCAAACCCTGCGCCACCTCGAAAACCCACACACCGCACTCGATCTCCCACTGCACCTGAGCGGCAGCGTATTTCAACGGCGAGTCTGGGAAGTCCTGCGGAAAATCCCCGTCGGTGAAACCGCCAGCTACCGTGATATCGCCCAGCGCCTGGGTCAGCCCAGCGCTTCCCGGGCGGTAGCGAATGCCTGTGGGGCCAACCCGGTGGCCGTTATCGTGCCTTGCCATCGGGTGCTGCGCCAGGACGGCAGCCTCGGCGGTTATCGCTGGGGACTGGAGCGCAAACGGCAGTTGCTGGATCGCGAGGCTCAGCGATGAGCGAGCAAACCTTCGATGCGCTGGACTGGGCGGCCCTGGGGCAACAAATCGATCAGGATGGCTGCGCTGTCATCAAGTCGCTGTTGAGTGCGCAGGCGTGCGATGACGTCAGTGCGCTCTATACCCAGTCAGCGCCCTTCCGCTCTCAAGTGATCATGGCGCGACACGGTTTTGGCCGTGGCGAGTACAAGTATTTCAACTACCCCTTGCCGGACACAGTCGCCCGCTTGCGCAGTGCGCTCTACCCTCGACTGGTGCCGATCGCCAACCGCTGGTATGAATGCATGGACTTGCCGTCCCGTTTCCCCGCAACCCACGAAGCGTTCCTGCAACGCTGCCATGCCGCCGGTCAGGAACGCCCGACTCCGTTATTGCTGCAATATGGCCCGCAGGACTACAACTGTTTGCACCAGGATCTGTACGGCGAACACGTGTTCCCGCTGCAGGTGGCGATTCTTCTGTCGGAACCGGACGAAGACTTTACCGGCGGCGAGTTTGTGCTAACCGAACAACGCCCGCGGATGCAGTCACGCCCGCAGGTGATCCGCCTGAAGAAAGGCGATGGTCTGATCTTTGCCGTGAGCCAGCGACCGGTCAAAGGCGTTCGCGGCTATTACCGAGTGACCATGCGTCACGGCGTGAGTCGCCTGCACAGCGGAAAACGGCATACCCTTGGAATCATCTTTCACGATGCGTTATGACCCCATGAGCCCGACCACTTTCGATCTTTTTGCCGATGCCGAACCCGAGCAGGAGCCCAGACGTGAGCAGATCGGTGAACAGTCCTTCGTCTTGCGCGGCTTTGCCCTGCCCCGGCTCGATCGATTGTTGCCAGCACTTGAAGCGGTTCTGGCGGCCGCTCCGTTTCGGCAGATGGTCACCCCCGGCGGCTTTACCATGTCGGTGGCCTTGAGCAGTTGCGGCACCTGGGGCTGGACCACCGACCGCAGCGGCTACCGGTATACGCGCAATGACCCACAGACCGGACGCCCCTGGCCCGAGATGCCTGACGTGTTTTTCGAACTGGCACAAGCGGCGGCACGGGAAGCGGGATTTGCCGGGTTTGTCCCTGACTCCTGCCTGATCAACCGCTATGTCCCCGGGGCCAGGATGTCATTGCACCAAGACAAGAACGAAGGTTCCTACGCCGCACCGATCGTGTCGGTGTCATTGGGATTGCCGGCAATGTTCCTGTTCGGCGGGTTTGAACGAAGCGATAAAAGCCAGCGTGTACCGTTGCTGCATGGCGATATCGTGGTCTGGGGTGGCGTCGATCGTTTGCGTTATCACGGCGTGCTGCCGATCAAGGACGGCCATCACCCGCGCCTGGGTGAACAACGGATCAACTTCACCTTTCGAACCGCCGGATGAAGCCCAAGAATTCAACCGCAAGACTCGGAGTGCTGTGGTGCTGGGGGCTTGTTAATCTGGAAAAAACGGGTCAACGGACATGAAACCATGACAACTCATTCGACCAGGATTGCCACCGAGGACGATCCTCGCTGGGCCGCCGTCGTTGCACGGGATCCCGGTGCCGACGGGCAGTTTGTCTACGCCGTGAAAACCACTGGAATCTATTGCCGCCCCAGCAGCCTGGCACGCTTGCCGAAACCGCAGAATGTCGAATTTTTCGACACGGCAGAACAAGCCCTGGCGGCGGGCTATCGTCCCAGCAAACGGGCCACGAAGGATCAAAGCGATGTAGCCGCACAACACGCAGCAACCGTCGCTGTCGCCTGCCGCCACATCGAATCCGCCGAAAATCCGCCTGCGTTAAATGAGCTGGCGCAGGCAGCAGGCCTGAGCAGCTTCCATTTCCACCGCGTATTCAAAGCCGTGACCGGGCTGACACCCAAGGGGTACGCAACCGCCCATCGTTCCCGCAAAGTGCGCGAACGCCTGGCCGACGGCGGCTCAGTCACCGACGCCCTGTATGACGCCGGTTTCAACTCCAACAGCCGCTTCTATGAATCGGCCGATAAACTGCTGGGCATGAAGCCGGGGGATTACCGCGCGGCGGGCCAGAACAACGACATTCGTTTTGCCGTTGGCCAGTGTTCCCTGGGGGCCATTCTGGTGGCGCAAAGTGAACGCGGTGTTTGCGCGATCCTGCTGGGGGATGATCCGCATCAACTGGTTTGCGACCTGCAGGACAAGTTTCGGCGTGCGAATCTGATTGGCGCCGATCACGCGTTCGAGCAGTTGATTGCCAAGGTTGTCGGTTTTATCGAAGCCCCGGCAATTGGCCTGGATTTGCCGCTGGACGTGCGCGGCACCGCTTTTCAAGAGCGGGTCTGGCAGGCGCTGCGGGAGATTCCTGCAGGCAGCACCGCCAGCTACGCCGATATCGCTCAGCGTATCGGCGCGCCCAAAGCCGTGCGCGCCGTGGCTCAGGCCTGCGGCGCGAACAGTATTGCAGTGGCGATCCCGTGCCACCGCGTGGTACGCAGCGACGGCAACCTCTCGGGCTATCGCTGGGGTGTCGAGCGCAAGCGTCAGTTGCTGGAACGCGAAACCGTGTAATCACCGATTCACATCGACCACCACTCGCCCGCGCAATTGTCCGGCGAGCAAGCGCGGTGCGGCGTCGATAGCTTCGCTCAAGCCGATTTCATGGCTGATCAGTGGCAGCAACGCGAAGTCCAGATCCTTGGCCAGCCGATTCCAGGCTTCCATCCGCTTGGCTTTGGGCTGGGTCACGCTGTTGATCCCGGCCAACGTCACGCCACGCAAAATGAACGGCGCGACGGAGGCCGGGAAATCCATGCCTTGTGCAAGACCACAGGCGGCGACCGTGCCATTGGCCTTGGTGCTGGCGCAGGCGTTGGCCAGCGTGTGGCTGCCGACCGAGTCGATCACCGCCGCCCAGCGTTCCTTGGCCAGCGGCTTGCCCGGCAAGGACAGAGTGGGGCGATCAATGATCTCGCTGGCGCCCAGTTGCTTGAGGTAATCGTGCTCGGCGGTGCGCCCCGTGGACGCTACGACTTTATAGCCAAGCTTGCTCAGCAGCGCGATGGCGAAACTGCCTACGCCGCCGTTGGCCCCGGTGACCAGGACTTCGCCCTGCTCAGGCGTGACACCATTATGCTCCAGCGCCAGGATGCACAGCATCGCCGTGTAACCGGCCGTGCCGATTGCCATGGCTTGAGCCGCGGTGAATTCCTTGGGCAGTGGGATCAGCCAGTCGCCCTTGAGGCGCGCTTTTTGTGCGAGCCCGCCCCAATGCCCTTCGCCTACGCCCCACCCATTGAGCAAGACCTGGTCACCGACCTTGTAGTCCGGATGCTCGCTGACTTCGACCGTACCGGCCAGGTCGATTCCCGGCACCATGGGGAATTTCCTGACCACCGGGCTGCTGCCGGTGATCGCCAGGCCATCCTTGAAGTTCAAGGTGCTGTACGCGACCCGCACCGTCACATCGCCCTCGGGCAGTTGATCGTCATTGATCTCTTGCAGTGTGGCCCGGTAACCGCTGTCGTCTTTGTCGATCAAAATACCTTTGAACATCATTGCCTCTCAATGCAATCGATCCGGTTGTGGGGGCATTGAAATACCACAAAGAAACATCTCGCCGTACAAGACTTTAGCCAAACCTACGATGCACCGAGCGCTACCATGACGTGCGGTTACGCCTTTTTTTAAGGCCCTTGAATAACGGAAAACGTCCCGGATACAAAAGTCGACTGGCTCTGCATCAACCATTGCTGGTAAAAAACCGGTTCTATCCGCCGGAGAATCATTGAAATGAGCCAATGGCCAGACACCCGTATTCTTGACCTGCTCGGCATCGAACTGCCGATCATCCAGGCTCCTATGGCCGGCGCTACCGGCTCGGCCATGGTTATCGCCGCGAGTAACGCTGGCGGCCTGGGCTCGATGCCCGCGGCGATGCTGAGCATCGAGCAGTTGCGCGAAGAGCTGAAGACGATCCGCCAACAGAGCCAGCGTCCGTTCAATATCAACTATTTTTGCCATCAGACCCCGGCCGCCGATGAGCAACGGGCTCGGGAATGGAAAAACCTGCTGGAACCGTATTATCGAGAACTGGGCGTCGATTTCGAGGCACCCACACCGGTATCCAATCGCGCGCCGTTCGATAACGCCGCCTGCGAAGTGCTCGAAGAATTCCGTCCCGAAGTCGTGAGTTTTCACTTCGGCCTGCCGGAACAATCACTGCTGGATCGGGTAAAAGCCACCGGGGCGAAAATTCTTTCCTCGGCGACCACCGTCGAAGAAGCCGTCTGGCTGGAACAACATGGCTGCGACGCGATCATCGCCATGGGCTACGAGGCAGGCGGACATCGGGGAATGTTCCTCAGCGATGACTTGAGCAGTCAGGTCGGCACATTCGCCCTCGTGCCTCAGGTCGTCGATGCGGTGAAAGTGCCGGTGATTGCAGCGGGTGGGATCAGTGATGCGCGGGGGGTGGCGGCAGCTTTTCTGTTGGGCGCTTCGGCGGTGCAGGTGGGGACGGCTTACCTGTTCACGCCAGAGGCCAAGGTCAGCGCGTCTCACCACAAGGCGCTGCGCACGGCCAAGGAAAGCGAGACGGCGGTGACCAATCTTTTCACCGGCCGCCCAGCACGAGGAATCCTCAATCGGGTGATGCGCGAACTCGGCCCCATGAGCGATAAAGCCCCGGCCTTCCCGTTGGCCGGTGGTGCGTTGATGCCGTTGCGGGCCAAGGGCGAAGCGGATTTCAGCAATCTCTGGGCTGGGCAGGCATTCACGTTGGGCGTTGAAGTGAGTACGGCAGAGCTGACTCGGCGTTTGGCGGAGGAAGGTTTGGCCAAGTTGCTCCGTCGCTGAAGCACGCTGCTGTAGCCTGCTGCTCCAGGATCACGCAACTTCACAGATTCGGCTCCAACACATTCCGTTTGCGGGCATTACGCTATATATTTCGATATATAGCGTTTCGCCCCCTCGTTGCATTCGCCTATCACGGAGCCGTTTCATGCCCCTGCGTGCCTCACGTTTTGCCCCGACCTGCCTCGCAAGCCTGCTCGCCGTCTTCGCGTTCGGCTCCGCTCAGGCAGGCGAAGTCCAGGTGGCCGTCGCCGCCAACTTCACCGCGCCGATCCAGGCCATCGCCGCCGATTTCGAAAAAGACACCGGGCATAAACTGGTCACCTCCGTTGGTGCAACCGGTCAGTTCTACGCCCAGATCAAGAATGGCGCGCCGTTCGAAGTATTCCTCTCTGCCGACGACACCACCCCGCAAAAACTCGAAGCTGAAGGCGACGCCGTCAAGGGTTCGCGCTTCACCTACGCCGTTGGCACGCTGGCACTGTGGTCAGCCAAGGAGGATTACGTCGATGCCAAGGGCGATGTGCTGAAAAGGAACGAATACAAGCACCTTTCCATCGCCAACCCGAAAGCCGCGCCTTATGGCCTTGCCGCCACTCAGGTGCTGGCCAAACTGGGCCTGACCGACAAGGTCAAAGACAAGCTCGTTGAAGGCCAGAACATCACCCAGGCCTATCAGTTCGTTTCCACCGGCAACGCTGAACTCGGCTTCGTGGCCTTGTCGCAGATCTACAAAGACGGCAAAGTCACCGGCGGTTCGGCCTGGATCGTCCCGGCCGACATGCACGACCCGATCAAACAAGACGCGGTGATCCTCAACAAGGGCAAGGACAACCCGGCCGCCAAGGCACTGGCTGACTACCTCAAGGGGCCGAAAGCCGTCGCCATTATCAAGTCCTACGGTTACCAACTCTAAATGACGCTGACGAGTGCCGACTTTTCCGCCATCTGGCTGACCCTGAAACTGGCGTCCCTGACGACGGTTATCCTGTTGATCATCGGCACTCCGATTGCGTTATGGCTGTCGCGCACCCGCTCGTGGTTGCGCGGCCCGGTCGGGGCAATTGTCGCCCTGCCCCTGGTCCTGCCGCCCACGGTGATTGGCTTTTATTTGTTGTTGGCGCTCGGCCCTAACGGTTTTGTCGGCCAATTCACCCAGTCACTGGGGCTCGGCACGCTCACATTCAGTTTTGCGGGACTGGTGATCGGTTCGGTGCTGTACTCGATGCCGTTCGTGGTCCAGCCGCTGCAAAACGCCTTTTCCGCCATTGGCACCCGCCCGCTGGAAGTGGCCGCCACCTTGCGCGCCAATCCATGGGACACCTTTTTCAGCGTGATTCTGCCGCTGGCTCGCCCCGGCTTCATCACCGCGGCCATTCTCGGTTTCGCCCACACTGTCGGCGAGTTCGGCGTGGTGCTGATGATCGGCGGCAACATTCCCGACAAGACCCGCGTGGTCTCGGTGCAGATCTACGATCACGTTGAAGCCATGGAATATGCCCAGGCCCATTGGCTCGCCGGGGCAATGCTGGTGTTCTCCTTTACCGTATTGCTGGCGCTCTATTCCAGCCGTAAAACCAAAGCGGGCTGGAGCTGATCGATGATTCATATGCGCCTTAAACTGACTTATTCAGGATTCGCCCTGGAGGTGGATCTGCAATTGCCCGGCCGCGGAGTAACGGCACTTTACGGCCATTCCGGGTCAGGCAAGACCACGTGCCTGCGCTGTATCGCCGGTCTGGAGCAGGCCGAACAGGGCTTTATTCAGGTCAACGATGAAGTCTGGCAGGACAGTGACAAGAAGATTTTCGTACCGCCGCATAAACGTGCGCTTGGGTATGTTTTTCAGGAGGCCAGCCTGTTTCCTCACCTTTCGGTGCTGGCCAATCTGGAGTTCGGGCTGAAGCGCATCCCCAAGCAGCAACGCCGGGTTGACATGGCGCATGCCACTGAACTGTTGGGCATTGGTCATCTGCTGGACCGCCATCCGCAGCACCTGTCCGGAGGCGAACGGCAACGAATCGGCATCGCCCGCGCGCTGCTCACCAGCCCCAAACTGTTGCTGATGGACGAACCGCTGGCGGCGCTGGATAGCCAGCGCAAAAACGAAATCCTGCCTTATCTGCAACGCCTGCACGATGAACTCGATATCCCGGTGCTGTACGTCAGCCATTCACAGGATGAGGTCGCCCGACTGGCCGACCACATCGTCCTGCTCAGCGACGGCAAAGCGCTGGCCAGCGGACCAATCGGCGAAACCCTGGCGCGTCTCGATTTGCCCCTGGCGCTGGGCGACGATGCGGGCGTGGTGATTGAAGGCCATGTCAGCGCCTATGACCCGCACTATCAGTTGCTGACGCTGCAGCTGCCCGATACCGACCTGAGCATTCGCGTGGCGCACGCTCCGATGACCCAAGGCCAGGCGCTACGTTGCAAGGTCCAGGCGCGGGATGTCAGCCTGAGCCTGCAAGGCGTCGAGCACAGCAGCATCCTCAATCGCTTGCCGGTGACGGTGATCAGCGAAATCGGCGCCGATAACGCCGCCCACGTGCTGATCCGCCTGAATGCGGCCGGCACACCGCTGCTGGCACGCATCACCCGCTACTCCCGGGACCAACTGGGCGTGCACCCCGGCCAGCAACTCTGGGCGCAGATCAAAGCGGTGGCCGTGCTGGCGTAAATTCGTCGGCACCACGGCGAATGGACGCGGTCAATGGCTGTACAGGCCCCCTGACTTCGTCGCCAAGGATTTTTTGCCATGCCCGATACCGCGCTGCCCGATGTGCTGCCACCCGACCTGCACTACGTCGACGACACGCAGCCTGGAATCACCCGCAAACGCTTGCGTGGCAAATTCTGCTACTTCGATCCTGCGGGCCAGCGCATTACCGATCCCGACGAAATCAAGCGCCTCAACGCCCTTGCCGTGCCGCCGGCCTATACCAATGTGTGGATCTGCGCCGACCCACGTGGTCATTTGCAAGCCACCGGCCGTGACGCTCGCGGTCGCAAGCAATACCGTTATCACGCGCGTTGGCGCGAAGTGCGCGATGCCGATAAATACTCACGCCTGCGGGACTTTGGCCTGGCACTGCCGAAGCTGCGCAAACAGCTTGAAACGCTGCTGGACGCTCCGGGTTTCAGCCGAGATAAAGTCATGGCCACCGTGATTACCTTGCTCGATGCGACGCTGATTCGGGTCGGCAACACGCAATACGCCCGGGAAAATCGCTCCTATGGCCTGACCACCCTGCGCAGCCGTCACGTCGAGGTCAACGGCAGCGCGATCCTATTCCAGTTTCGCGGCAAGAGTGGTGTCGAACACCAGATCACCGTGAAAGACCGACGCCTGGCGCGAATTATCAAGCGCTGCCTGGAGATTCCCGGACAAGACCTTTTCCAATACCTGGACGAAAATGGCGAGCGACACACCGTCAGCTCCTCAGATGTCAATGCCTACCTGCAAACCCTCACCGGCGCCGACTTCACGGCCAAGGATTATCGGACATGGGCCGGGAGCGTCCTGGCGTTGTCGGTGCTGCGTGAGTTGCAGTGGGAGCCTGAGTCGGACGCGAAACGGCATGTGGTCGAGATGGTCAAGAACGTTGCCAGGCAACTCGGTAACACCCCGGCCGTGTGCCGCAAGTGCTACATCCACCCGGCGGTGCTCGAAGGTTTTATGCTCGGCGCCTTGGCCCAACTGCCGCGGCCGAGACTGCGTAAAGGTCTCAGGGCAGAAGAAGTCGGGCTCGCCATGTATCTGGAGAAAATGATCGCTGAGGCAGAATCGACAAAATGACCCATCCATTTTTTGCACGATCGCAAAGAACTTCTATAGTTGATGTGGACATGAATCAGCTGCGGTGACGCCATGGAAGACATTTTCGTTGTGAAGCGTTGCAACAAGATCATCATTCATGGCCGCCGGGCCGGAGAAGCCGGCCACCCGCCACCCGACGCCGCCGTCTGGTATCGCATTGAAGATACCCGCACCCGTGGCTTTATCGGTGACGGCTTCGATCTTGAAGAAGATGCCCAACGTGAATGCCGGCAGCTCAATACCAGGTCACAAGTGACGGCCCGACAAGCCTGAAGTCCGGGTCTATACTGAAATCAGCTGAAGGACCAGCGACCCCATCGGCAGAAAGCTCGCACCCAGCGGGCTTTTTGCTGCTATTTGTCAGGTTTCTTGAACGGAGGTGTTTGCCATGTCCGAAAAAGAGTCCATCACCACTCTGCTTACCCTGCTCGACTCCCGCCAGGCTCGACTTGCCGCTGCGTGCAAGGAGATTGCCGATTGGGTAGATCATCAAGGAGGGCATCCTACAGCCCTCAGAATTCGTGACCGCCTGAACGACATTGAAAAAGACGCGCCACTGATTCGAAACACCCTGTCTTCGTTAAAACCTGTCGACCCGCCTCTTCCGCGGTTCAGATGATTCGATCTGGGCGCGCGATTCAAGAACAGGGCCTGATCCAGGACGTGTGAACGGCGACTTGATCGTCAGCGCGTCCTTGCCTGTCTGATTATCTTTTTCTCCAAACCCCACCTGGCCTGACGCCGGGATTTTTTGTGACTTCTTTTCACGTAACGTTCACAACACACACCCTACAGTGGGTTCACTCCTTTGATGAACCCCTTGGCCTGCCCGCATGCAGGCCATTTTTTTGCCCGCTCGGCAGCCAACGAACGTCTTCATTAGCTGGAGGTCAAACAGTCACACGTCACGAAGGAGACGTCCCATGGTCACTCACTTCAAAGTCAGCGGGCATCTGGCCTGCGGTCACAAAGGCAGCAATCTCACATCAACCAGCGAATTGACCCGCGTAAAGTGCAGAAGCTGCCGCAACACCGACGCGTTCAAGGACGCGCGCAAAGCCGAACGTAACGCAGCACGCCGTGCTGCGCGTAAGGCCAAAGTCACTCACACCGCCAATGACTGGCGCGCCGCCTGGGTACAACGGTTGACCGCCATGGCCGGACTGCAAAGGTTACCCCGCGGTTTTACCGGCCAGCCTTTCGTTTAAAAACTGCGCCAGGAAAGATCTCATGCGGGAGAGAACCTGCTCGCGATGAGGGCAGCACATTCAACATTGATGTGACTGACCTTCAACCATCGCGAGCCGGCTCGCTCTCACCGGGGGATTGGCCCTGACAGGTCTGTTGATGAGTCGCACGTGTTCAGGTTCGCCGGCTCCATGATTTCAGCGAGCGACATGCGCTTGAAGGCTTCAAACAACCGCCGGCCCTCTTCGGGCGCACAAGAAATGGCCAGTCGCATAGTCGCTTCACCTAGCTGCCAGATCAGAAAGGCAGAATCAGCAACCCGCTGCGCATCGCTGCCTGGAAACACCCGCAGCATCGCATCGGCCAGCAAGCCGCCCGCCACACGACTCTCCTCCAGCTCCAACGCCAGCAACTGCTTGTCTGCCTGCATGCCTGACCAAATATCACGCATCGCAGGTTCGGCCTGAACGATCTCGTAATACTGATCCAGCAGGTCCGAATAGGCATCCGCCAACCCTTGCGCATCTTGCACCGTCACCAGCGCCTCTTCGATACAACGACGGCTTGCCGCGTTATAGCGCTCGGCCAGTGTACGAATGACCGAGCTCTTGTCAGGGAAGTACTGATAAAGCGATCCGATCGAGATCTCCGAGTATTCGGCAATTTCGCTCATTTTTACCTGGTCGCTGCCCTTGGTTGCGATCAGTTGCGTCGCCACCGCCAGGATTCGCTCCTGCCGCTCGCGACTGCGTTGTTGCGTGGGATTGCGGCGGGTCGGCTCTGCAGCAGGTTGCTCGAGCCCGGTGGCAGCTTTCTTTGGCACTGGCGTGATTCCGATCAATAACATGACAAGCACTCACCTTAGCACCCCCCGCGAACGCCCCCAAGTGGTTGCATCCGTATGTCGGTTCCCTCCTTAACATTGGTTGACGGTAGAACATGAGCGTTTATCATCTTCTTAACGTGAGTATTACTCACATTAACCCGATGGAGACGAACGCGATGAAAACCACTCAGGACACCCTCCTCGTTCTCGGTGCGACCGGTAAAACAGGGCGCAGGATCACCCAGCATCTCCAGGCCGCAGGATTGCCTGTGCGCTTGGGTTCTCGCGGCGCGAATCCTCCCTTTGACTGGGAAAATCGACGGACCTGGGATGCGGCGCTTGATGGCGTTCACGCTGTTTACATTTCCTATCAACCGGACCTCGCCGTTCCGGGCGCCCTCGATACAATCCAGGCGTTTACCAACCTGGCCGTCGATCGTGGCGTCGGCAAATTGGTTCTGCTGTCCGGACGTGGCGAGGTTGAAGCGGAACAAGCCGAACGTGTCATTCAAAACAGCGGTGTCGACTGGACGATCCTGCGGGCCAGTTGGTTCTTCCAGAACTTCAGCGAGGCGCATTTTCTGGAGCCCATTCTTGAAGGAGAACTGGCCCTTCCCGTCGGTAATATCGCGGAGCCCTTCGTCGATGTGGAGGACATTGCCGAAATTGCAGTCCAGGCACTGACCCAACCGGGGCATTCACGCCAACTCTATGAATTGACCGGGCCACGGGCACTGACTTTTGCCCAAGCGGTCGATGAGATTGCTCAAGGGACCGGGCGCGAGATCAGTTTCGTCGCCGTACCGCCGGATGCATATCGTCAGGCACTGGAGCAGGCACAACTTCCTGCGCCGTTGATTGACCTGGTGCTTTATCTCTTCACCACGGTGCTCGACGGTCGCAACACGCCGTTAGCCAATGGCGTTCAGCGCGCACTTGGCCGGCCCGCGCGCGACTTCAGCGATTATGTTCGGCGCACCGCTGCTACAAAAATCTGGGAGAACCAGGCTTGAGGTTGACGAGGATCATCTATCAAGAATTGCGGAGCAGAAACGACAAAGGCCTGCATGAGTTTCCTCATGCAGGCCTTTGATATGTATGGTGCCCGAAGCCGGAATCGAACCGGCACGCCCTTACGAGCGGGGGATTTTAAGTCCCATGCGTCTACCAGTTTCGCCATTCGGGCGGTAGCGCGGTGAAGCTGTCTGGCTTGTGCAACAGAGGACGAAATATATACATCCCGCCCCGGTGAAGCAAGTTCGCAGATCCCCTTTTCAAGACAAAATCTTGCAAGGTTGCGCAAATAAAAAAGCTCCGTAAATCATAGATCTACGGAGCTTGTTTATAGTGGAGGCCGAGGTCGGAATCGAACCGGCGTAGGTGGATTTGCAATCCACTGCATAACCATTTTGCTACTCGGCCTCAAACATTTGATGTCATGTAGCGCAACATCGAATGTGTACAAACCTAGAACAGGAAACGAGCTTATGATTCACGCTCTATCTCCTTGAAAACATTGAGCTTTTTCAGCCGTCTGTGCTTTCGATGGCGTGAATTATGTACTCATTTCCTGAGGCTGGCAACCCCTTGATTTCAAAAAAAATTCTGGCAGCACGTTTTCTTGGCCCCGGGTGTTTGTGCCCTTCCCTCTGATCGCCCGGGCATTGATGCACGATTCTACAGCCAGGCAACAAGAGACTGATCATAAGGTGATGGGCTTGGTATCTGATCCCCGCAAGGTTGTCGTTTTCCTGTAGTACCTCCGGGCGGACCTCAAGTTGTCACTATCACCGCCGACTAGTGAGGTAGGAACTTAATGAGCATGGAGCTGCCGTGACCCTGATATCTTCAATCTCCGCCCCCCAGCCACTGGCAATCGCTAAAGTGGCGGCCACCGTGCCCATCGGCAATCCCATCGAATCAACAGCCGTCACTGATTCGCCCTCGTCGATAGTCACCTTGCTGCAAGATAACAAAGCCGTCGATGCACTGACGTATACCTCCCGGGGCGGGATAGCGCAGCTTGACGCACCGCTTTCCTGGGAATACACGCAGCATGACAAAGTGTCCTTGCACATGAGGGGCAATTTCGGAAGTTCGTCGACGGCCGGCCGGTTCCAAAATCTGGGCGCATCGCTACTCTTGCAACTGGCTGAGACCAACAAGAACATTTCCCAGTCAGTCCTTCGCTCATCGACTGGAAGGCCTCTTGAAGCTGGCGAGCTGGCGGCTGCCCAAGCCAAACTCCATAGTGGCATCGCAGATAACTCCATCAGCCTCACGCTGAATACAGCGAGTGGCAAAACTATCCAACTGACCCTCTCCAGTCAGGACAATGCGCTGGCGGTACAGGCGCAGGTCGAGGGTGGTGATCTCAGCAAAGAAGAACTTGCTGCGCTGGGCGCAATGGCAGACGGATTTGAGTCGGCCATTCAAGGGCTCACTGCGGTGCCTCCGCAACTCAAACTGGACACCTTGATTCAGTTCGACTCCAAGGTGTTTTCCTCGGTCGATCTGGTGACACGATTCAAGCTCAGCGATGACAGCACGCAGACCCTTGAGCAGCATGCCGATGCAAGCCAGCGCCGGGTAAGCATGAAGGGCGCATCGGGCGATCTCAACATAGCCGTGGACTTGAAAAATGCTGCGATTCTGGGCAACAGCACTCAGAAGGCCAAGGCGCTTGAGGGGTACATCCGTCAAATAGAAGCGGCGCGCGACCGAGGCGACGGCGACCGACACCTGCTGTCGATGTTCGATAGTGCATTTAAGGCCGTTCACACAAATTACTCGGAAAGCCTCGCCGCAACCGTGCGGCAGCCCCCAGGCTCGAACTACCTGACAGACACCGACCGCAGCATGCTTACCGGCCTGGCCGATTTCAGTGCGACGGTCACCGAGAAGACTGTAAACGGCAATCCTGCGCGGCCTGCCGAACTTGATTCATTCAGCTATGACGTGTCCCAATCCACGCAATCCAAAGGTGCGAATCGGCTCAATCGCACGCTTGTTCAGGATCAGCAATCCCATCTGACAGCCCAGTACCATAAGCCTCTGTATGCCGGGCAAAAGCTGGAACTGACGACGGACTCGGAATCGCAGAATTACCTGTACTACCAGATCAACGATCAGGCCAGCAGCACGAGCCGCATCGGTTATGCCGAAGGTGAGTTGGTCGAGGCTTCCATCAGCCATTCGGCAAGCCAGTCCACTCGCATTGCCAAATACGTAAAGGGGAATTTGGAAGAAGACAATTTGACGCCTGCCTCATCCTCGAAGACGCAGAATCTTCTCGTCGTTCTGCAACAGGCACTGCAGCAGGATAAGGCGGCGAATCTGGGACGAGGCAGGTCATTTCTCGAATACACCTTGGCCGCTATCCAGGACAAAGTAATGTTGGTCAGCGATCCGAGTGAAATCAAGGATTGACCCGTCAACCGAGCGAGAGAGAGTCACTCATACCAGGTATGGGGCAGATTTATGACCTGCCCTTGTTATTACCGACGGCATGCACGATGAGCCAACTTGTTGAGCGGGGATGGTGCGGAGAAATACCTGGCAAATGCCGCGGGTGATTCTTTAACACAGATAACCGAGTCTATTTCTCAGAGCAACGAGCGAAATCTGGTCATTGCAAGCGCTTCGGAGGAGCAGGCACAAGTATCTAGAGAGGTTGATCGTAATCTGGTCGACTCAGTCTGCAGCAGGTGCCAATCAAACCAGTGCGGCCAGTAATGAGTTGTCACGGCTGGCTGTTGATCTAAGTGGAATGGTGACTCGATTAATAGTTTAACCACAGAAAAATGCCAAAAGTGTGGCGATTTACAACGTTCTCGTCACCCTGCATTGTGATGCCGTGCGCACGTCCGCCCGCAATCGGACGGAACACCCATCGCTAAACAGCTTGAAACAGTTAATGTTCACGGCCATCTCCCGGCATTAACACCCTACATTCAGGGCTCTGGAACGGGGGTTAAGAGCTGAAGCCTTTAGCCGGCAGGCCATTATCCAGGCTACCCACCGTTTCAGTACCCCTCCCCCTATTTCGAATGTCCCGACCAGTCCTGCCATCGCTTGATACCATTCAGCACATTTGTATGAAGCTTTAATGTCTGGAAGGTCTTTCTGTGAACGTTATCCGTCACTGGTTACGACAACCCTATGCGCGCCTCGTCGCGCTGATCGGATTGGTCCTGATCTTGCCTCTATGCCTGCGTGCGGCACTGGGTTGGTCGAGTCCACTCGGCTACCTTTCAGATCTGGGAACTGCCAGTCTTCTCATCGTCACCCTGCATCGTCGTCCCTGGTGGTTAGCGCTGCCGGTGTTACTGGTTTGGGGAATTATGACGTTGGCGACTGCTGAACTCGTCAGTGCGGTCGGGAGGTTTCCAAACGCCACAGACCTGCAGTACTTGATTGACCCTCAATTTCTGGAAAACTCTGCCGGCGGTGGTTTCGCCCAGCCATGGCTGGCAGCCACTCTGTGCTTTGGACTGGCGATCTGGTTGATCACGCAGTGGATGGGCCGCTCCAAACCTACTCCAGCCTTACCACGCAGCGTGTGGGCAGCACCGTTGCTGCTGTTGATCGGCCACTGGGGCGCCCAGCACCTCTACCCCACCGACGAAGACCCTTGGCGCTTGTTCAACCTCCCGCATCAGTTACTGTCCGCGAGCGTTGGAGACGTTCAGTCAAGTGCTGAAGAATGGTTGGCAGGTGATGTTGTCGATGTCCCTCCAGAAATGGCGGGACTCACCCAACTCGATCTGGAAGGACAGAAACTGCTCGCCGCTCCCGGGTGGGCGCGGAATGTGTTGATCATCGCGCTGGAAGGTATTCCCGGCGCCTACGTGGGTGTTAATCGAGAAGCCTTGCACAGCAGCTATCAGGAAAATCTCATGCCCAATCTCAGTCGATGGGCAGAGCGCGGCATGAATACGCCGGACTACGTCCTTCACAGTCACCAAACCATTCGCGGTCTGTATGCAATGCTGTGTGGCGATTACGACAAACTGGACAACGGCACGCCGAAGGGTGTGGAAATGTTGACCCAGAGCGAACGCAATCAAGCGTGTCTGCCAGCCCAGTTACAACAGAACGGATTCGCCACGCACTATCTCCAGGGTGCGGGCCTGCGTTTCATGGCAAAAGACAAGATCATGCCGCACATCGGTTTCGATGCCACTCATGGACTGGAATGGTTCACCAACAGCAACTACCTGGAATTCCCTTGGGGCAAGGACGACAAGGCCTTCTTCGAAGGGGCCCTTGAGTACGTTGGCCAGCTGAAAAAACAGAAAAGACCGTGGATGCTGACGCTACTGACCGTTGGCACCCACCAGCCCTATTCGGCCCCTGAAGACTACCTGGAGCGCTACGACACACCCAAGCAGGCCGCCGTCGGGTATCTGGATGATGCGCTTGGGCAATTCCTCAACGGCCTTGAACGTCAGGGAGTCTTGAAAGACACCCTGGTGGTGATCACCTCGGATGAATCCCACGGTATCGATGGAGTGCGCCTGGCGTCCTCTTGGGGCTTCAATCTAATGCTCGCGCCCGAGCAGGATCAGTTGCCCAAGGTGAAGCCCGGGGTTTACGGGCATGTCGATCTGAGTGCCTCGATACTCGACTATTTCGCCTTGCCCTTCCCCCCAGCCTTGAGCGGTCGCTCCCTGTTTCGCGACTATGAAACGGGCCGCGAAATCATGTCGTACACCAACGACAAGTTGCGCTATCACAATGGTCAGGGCACCTTGACCGAGTGTGACTTTCAACAGCGCTGCCGGAATTACGCCAGCCCAGGCTTCATCGCGGAACATGCGACCTTGACTGGTCAGTACGGACGCAAGCGCGCCCGCCAAATCGCAGCCAGAGCGACGGCGCTGGATCATTCGCTGCTGCGCACACCCTTGAACCAGCACTACCAGTTCGGCAGTTCCGCCATCATCCCTCTTCAGACAGCGATCAAGGATGACTGGGCCGATAACCTCATTGGTGCGCAGTACCTGGAAATGCCAAAGGGCTCACTCACTCGCGTGCGTCTGACCGTGCGCTCGGTAGATCCACAACAGGATGCCTACATTCTGCTCAAGGCCAAGGAGCGGGAACAGGATGTCCCGTTGGGCCTCCCCGCAGAAATGATTGTCACTGCGGATCAGCCATTGGAGATGCACTTCAGTTTCGACAATCCGCAGCCGCGCAAGGCGTTCTCTTTTCACTTGCTGGGCTACGGGTTGGGGGCCGTTGAGGTGAGTGACTTCAGTGTAATTACTGAGTTACCGGGGCAGGACGACCTACCCACGAATATCGACAAGGCAGAGGGCTAGTCGCGACCGATCAGGCAGGCGTATGAGGCGGCAGAGAGAATTGAATCACCGCTCCCCGGGGCTGATTCGAACTTGCCCATAATCGACCGCCATGCGCCTCTATGATCGAATGGCAGATTGACAGCCCCATGCCCAGGCCGGTCGCCTTGGTCGTATAGAAAGCGGTGAACACCCGCTCGGCTTCACCTGCAGCGAACCCTGGGCCGCTGTCGCTCACCTGCACCAGCACGCTGCCCTGCTCTTCCATCTCGGCGTTGATCTGTAACTGTCTCTCGCCGCCGTTGACGCTGCTCATTGCCTCTAAAGCGTTAAGAATCAAATTCAGCAACACCTGTTGCAGTTCTACACGATCGCCGTGTACTAACGGCAAATCTTGCGCGATGTCTGTATGCACCGAAGCACCGTTACTGGTTGCCTGACTGCGAGTGAATTCGACCATTTCGCCGATGATTTTCGCGATGTCTACGGGTCCCTTTTGTGGCGGGGCCTTGCGGATATGCCCCCGGATCCGATCCAGAACCTCGGCCGCGCGATGAGCATCCTTAATCACGTTGTCGAGTACCTGTTTTATCTCGCCAAGATTAGGTGGCTGGGCGCCCATCCAACGCAGCGCAGCGTGAGCCCCCATAACGGTGGCGGCAATAGGCTGGCTGACTTCATGGGCTATCGAAGCTGCCAGTTGGCCCATCGTCGCGACACGGTTAGCGTGCGCCAACTCCATCTGGACATTGCGATAACGCTGTTCGCTTTGACGAGCGTTTTCTTGCGCCTGCTTACGCTCGGTCAGGTCAAGCACGAACGCGACACCCTCCTGGCTCCCTGAGTCGAACGTGGCCAAACCGATGATGATGGGCAGCAGGCTGCCATCCTTTTTGATGTACTCCTTCTCAAAAGGACGGGCACTCCCAGCCTGCAGCGCTTCTATCATTGTCTTTTCACTAACCTCACGATATTTCGGCGCTGTCAGGTCTCTCCATCTGACACGGCCTGAGACAATGTCTTCGCGTTCGTAACCGACCATCCGTAAAAACGCATCGTTGGCATCCGTGATTTCACCATCGGTATTCCAGAAAATAATGCCAATGATATTCGAGTCTACGAGCCGCCGGATCTTGGCTTCGCGCTCCGCGACATCGCGATATAAATGGGCGTTCTCCAGAGAGATGGCGGCCTGGGAGGCCACCAGCTTCAGCACGGCAATGCGCGCAGGGCTGAATGCCCCTGCGGTCAAATTGTTTTCCAGGAACAGCGCGCCAATGAGTTTCGCCTGGTTCATCAACGGCAAGCAGAGAATGGAGCGGGCTCGATGTTTCTGGATGTAGGGGTCCGCGGCGTACAAGGGTTGGGTAATCGCGTCGTCAATGACAACGCTCTCTTGCGTGCGCAGCACATGGTAGAGGATCAATTCAGGCAGCAGCGACGCACTCACCGGCACATCACGCAGACGCAGTTGCGGCGAGTCATTGCCCGCAGTCGCCTCGGCGACTATTCGATGGTGACTACCATCTGTGCGCACCATCAGACCTCGCTCCGCGCCGGCTTGTTCGACGGCCGTCGACATGACCATATCGATGAGCTTTTCCAGAACGATTTCACCTGAGACGGCCTGCGACACTTTGAGCACGGTGGCAAGATCAAGCTGTTCGATGGGTGTGGCGATGGTCGTCGCCGGACCGAACGTGGATGCTTCCGCCCGCAGATACGTGTGCACCGCTTCAAGCTGCCGGACCTTGCCATCCGCGCCCCAGCGCAGATACCCATAATGGGCATCGCGCATATAGACGCGGGCGATTTTGGCAAGACCGCGTGCGGCGTAGAAGCGCGAAGCGAGTTCATTGGCGAGTGCTCCGATATGGATAAACCCGCCATGTTGCGCCGAGTCGATTGCCTCTTCGTATAAATGCTCCGCATCCACCAGGCGGTTCTCAATCCGGGCAATTTCGGCGCCCACCAGCGCCTTGTGGCTGGCGAAATTCTCGGGACAAATGTCTGCCCAGGCCCGCAGTTTCTGGTGGTGTGCATTGAGAACAGTCAAATGCTGCTGTCGATCATCTGACGAGTTGCTGGCGCACAGGCCCGCCCTCGCCAGCGCGTCATACAAGTAGTATTCGGCTTCCTCGAGAAAGGAGTGCGATACCTCGAGTAAAGGCTGCGCCAGTGCGGCGGCTTCAATGGCGGACGTAAAATCGCCGGCAAGATAGCGCGCTTGTAACTTGCGGATCCAGAAGCAACACGTCAACACCGGCGAAGTCTTGGAAACATGGTGCTCCGCGTCGCTCTCATTAAACTGCTCGCTGTCCAGGCAACCGAATACCGGTGTCAAACCACGCAACATCCGTATCAGTGCCAGCTGGTTTTCGATGAAGTCTATGACAAGGCCAAAGTGCACTTTCCTGGCATACGCGAGGCCTCGCTCGGCCTCACGTTGCAGATCGGGCAGCCGCTCGCCAGCGAACAGCAAGTTAGAGACGGTAATGTTGCAAGCAAACGCGCCAAATGAGTAATCGCCGACCCGGTTTGCAGCATCAAAAGCACGATCCAGCAACGCGCGGCAACTGCGCACAGGACGTGCCCAGCGCGCGACAAAAAGTGAAAAGGATAAGTACGTACGCGCCTCATAACGCTCAAGGTTTCTGCGCTCGACAAGTTCACAACCCAGCTGGCCAAATCGAAATCCCACTTGATAATCGCCAAAACGTTGCCCGGTGACGAGAGAGAGATTGGCGTAGGCCACGCATGAGGCATCGCCATTGCCGTACTCAAGGCTGAGATTGATCGCCTTGCAAATGGTCAGACAGGCAAGGTTCGTGTCCGTGTGCAAAGCCGGCGAGATCAACATGGTCAGCGCATGAAGTGTTGCGAGAGCGACAGCATCCTCCATCGGCGGCAGATCGATGATTTGTTCAACTGTTTTATTTCCAAGACTGGACCAGATGCCCTCGTATTCGCTCCGAGCCGCTTCGTCACTCGGGTGAGCGGACCACTCGATACCGACGTGACGTAGAAAGGACAGACAGACAGCCACCGCTTGATCACTGCGGTCGAGGAGTAGATTCACATTCATCCGCATGCACGCGACGCTACCCTGCTCGACGATCGTTAACGCGCGCTCCGAAAGTGCCTGTAGCCGCTGGTCCGCCACAAGCAACTGCCCGGTCAGGAATTCACATTCGGCCAGGTTCAACTCCAATTTGAATTTCAGTTCATGCCGACGAAGCCAGCACGGGTCGTCCAACAACTGGGCGCCGGTGATGAAATATTTGAGCGCCAAGTCATAGGCGGTCGAAGCATGGGAGCGCTGGCCGGCGATCAAGTTGAACCGGGCCAATTGCTCTCGTTCTTCCTGCTCGGTGATCAGCTGGGCGCCGCGATTGAGCTGGTTGACTATGTCGAAGATTACCTCTTCGTGCTGTTCCGCAGGCATTTCGCAAACTAGCAGCCGACCAATCTTCAGGTGGGCTTGCGAAAGCAGATGCGTGGGGATCAGTGAATAGGCGGCCTCATGAATTCGATCATGAGCGAACAGATAGACACCGTCCGAGCGCTCGATAAGCTCTTGGCGAATCGCTACCCATAACTCCCTGTGTAACTGCGCACGGGGAATCCCCATGACCGTCGCCAACGTCGAGATATCAACGACATTGCCGAGGCAGGCCATTTGCTGCAACGCCTGCAGCGTCGAGTGCGGCAGGCGGTTCAATCTGCCTGCCATCAGATCCACGACGTTGTCGGTGTAGCCCTTTGCGTGAATCCGATCGGTATCCCATTCCCACTGCCTGCGGTCATGGTCGAAGTTCAGCAGTTTCTCTTCGGCGAGCGCATGAAGAAACTGAATCACGAAGAAAGGATTGCCAGCGGTCTTATCGTGGACCAATTGAGCCAGCGGCTTGATCGGCGTCGGTTCGGTATGAAGCGCGTCGGTGATTAACTGCTCGATGTGCCCAATGGCAAGCGGCGTTAACGTTATCTCATCGATCGGGACCCCTGCACTCCTCATCGTTTGAAGCTTCTGCCTCAGAGGGTGATCTGCAGCGACTTCATTATTACGGTAGGCGCCAATCAGCATGAGGTGACGCAACGAAGAGCGTGTGAGCAAGTCCTCGATAAGGTCAAGTGTTGCCGTATCAAGCCACTGCAAATCGTCTAGAAACAGCACGAGGGGATGTTCCGCCCGGGCAAATACGCCAATAAATCGGCTAAATACCAACAGAAAACGACGCTGCGCTTGTTGCGGTTCCAGGTCTGGAACCATGGGCTGTTCGCCAATAATGAGTTTCAGCTCAGGCATCAGGTCAGTCATGAGCCGCCCGTTGAGATCGAGTGCCTCAAGCAGTGCCGTGCGCCAGCCATCCAGCTCCGCGTCGCTCTTGCCCAGAAGCGTGCGGACCAGTCCCTGAAATGCTTGCACGAGTGTTGAATAAGGGATGTCACGTTTGTACTGGTCGAACTTGCCAGAAGCCAGCAGTCCTCTCAACGGCACCAATGCCTTATGCAATTCATTGACGACAGAGGACTTGCCCATCCCGGAATAACCGGAGACCAGCACCAACCCTGTCCCGTCACTTTGAACTATCCGCCCGAAAGCGGAGACCAGGTCTTCAACGGCGCTCTCGCGCCCGTACAGTTTCTCGGAAATCACCAGCCGGTGAGACCTGCCGTGTTCATCCAGCGTAAATGGGCTGATATGTCCTTGCTGCTGCCACTCGGACCAGCAGCGCCGCAAGTCATGCTCGACGCCGGCAGCCGTCTGATAACGCTCCTCGGCCGTCTTGGCGAGTAACTTCATGATAATCCGTGAAATCGACTCCGGGACGGTGCCAACTCGCTCACTCGGTGGCATCGGCTTCCTGGCAATATGGCAATGCACCCATTCCATAGGGTCAGAGGCCGTAAATGGCAGCACACCGGTCAACATCTGATAAAGGGTCACACCCAACGAATAAAGATCGCTGCGCGAATCGATCGAGCGATTCATCCTGCCGGTCTGTTCAGGTGCCATGTAGGCAAGCGTACCGGCGATGGTCTCGGGCGCCTGCCGTTCCCGTGGCAAACGCGAAGCAAGCCCGAAGCCGGTGAACCGGGCCTCACCGTCCGGGCAATTGACGAATATATGCGTGGGCTTGATATCTTTATGGACGAGTCCGCTCAGGTGAAACTTGTTCAGCACAACGGCGATGCTGATCGCAAGACGCAAGAACGTTGCCGTCTCGACAGGACCAATGAGCAGCTTCGCCAGCGGCTCGCCTCCCGGGTCTTCAAACAACAACACTGTGCGGCCACCTTCGCTCACGAGTTCGATGGGACGCACTGCCCATTCGTCTTTGAGCTCATCCTTCAGGCCGAACTCGTGAGCAAGGCGATCCAGGGTAGCGAGCGATGGTTGCTCCAAGGTGGGCCGTGCAACCAGCACCTTTTCACGGCCAAATTTGCCGGAGCGCTGTCCCCGGCTCAAGACACGCTCACCGTCGTCCCACAATACCTGCATGCTTTCGCCTATCAACGCCCTATCCTCAATGTCCTAACCGACAGCCCTGCTACACCGCCGGCAAAGCGCCAGCCTCCTGATATGGAACACCACATCGCCTACAGATGGGTGTCCTGCATCGCCTTTTTTTGTCGCCTAAGCTGATGTCCAGAATGTCGGCCCTACGCTGCCGAACGATAGTAACGTAAAGCATTTGCTCAATGAGCGGCCCCCATAAAGATTCGGCGCTCCTATCGCCTCATTGAACCATGACAATTCACAGCGTTTGTATAATTTCGCCATACAAAGGCACTGCGCACAATTGCAGCTGTCACCTTCGTTATCGAAGCGCTTAGACAAGCCGAGTAAATCATTCTTAGGTGTTACCTGGTCATACTAAGAGGTTAGTCAGGCAACCGATCGTAGAAGCCATTAAATGCTATTTTCAGCGGACAATAAATTCGTTCCGTGGAGGAATGTCTTAGCCCATATTTTTGCATTGGAGAAAACGCTATGAAATTTCTGTCCATGCTATTGGCTATTGTTGCGATAGCGAATTTTGGATTCGCTGGTCCGCCTAGCTGGATTGCGAAAGATACTGTGTTTTCGGGCCCTGACACGCGCGCCAGCACTAATGCGAAGGACATATCTTCGAAAGCTCCGGTTGCATCCGACACTGCAGGTAACGTCGGATCGATTGGTTTTGCATACGATAAAACGGATCGCCTTGGCTTGAATCGTCGTGTGTCTGATATTACCAAGCGAAGTGATATCAATCGCAAATCATAGAAAAGAACAGAATGCTATAGCGCCAATGCAACCGCGCAAATAATGCAACACACAGTTGTAAACTTCTACGTCCGCGCCGCCATGGCCCATAAATGCCTTGGTTGCTTATTTGTACTTATATCTACAGGCACTTTAATGATCCGTTTTTTTCTAGCGACAACCGCCATCCTGGTGTCATTCAGTTGCTCGGCAGGGTTGCGAATTACTTCACCTGACCATGCCTGTACAGTGCTCAGCGATACTCGACTGCGCGCGAATACATGGTCAACCAGCGCGGATGGGACGGAAGGTTGTTCGAGTCCTGTACGGGATGTCAGCGTCGACAGTACTAGCGGCAATACTATTAGATTTGTTGCACAAGGCGCCGACCACATACCTGAACATCTCAGTCTGATCATCGATATCGCGTCGCCCTCTCTCGCCGATGATGCCAAGCGTGAAATGATCAAAGCCACCAAGCGCCTCTCGGTGAGAGCGCTGGGCTTATCAATACCGCATAAGATTGACGAATCGATACTGAAAGGCGAGAACGTGCAACTTGAAGTGGGCAGTGGCGTCGTGACGATCACCCGTACTAACCGGGCCCAGGGGGCGTATCAGTTGACGTTGACCATGCGATAAACGCCGGATAACAACGCCGAAATCACCGAAGCCGATTAAACACGACACGCCGCTAACCCTTAGCGCATTCACGCCAAGCGTTAATATTGTAAGAGAGTGTTTCCGAAGGCGGCACCCTCTTACAGACAAGATTTCTAACTACATTCAGTCATCTCCTTTCAAATGGCGGTTTTCTGCCTAAACTTGCTCTTGTCCGCCGTGCGCATGCTTTTCAGAGCATGGAATCGCACGAAAAACTAAAACAAGAGGAATTCCCCCCATGTTCAAACCCATGTGGAAAGCACTCGCCTGCGCCCTTGCCCTTGGCACCATGAGCACGGTCATGGCTGCTGATCCGGTGATTATAAAATTCTCCCACGTCGTTGCAGAGCAGACTCCCAAAGGCCAAGGGGCCCTGCTGTTCAAGAAACTGGTGGAAGAACGCTTGCCCGGCAAGGTCAAAGTAGAGGTCTACCCCAACTCTTCGTTGTTTGGCGATGGCAAAGAGATGGAAGCCTTACTGCTCGGGGACGTACAGATGATTGCACCGTCGCTGGCCAAGTTCGAGCACTACACCAAGACCGTTCAACTGTTCGACCTGCCTTTCCTGTTTGATGACATCTCCGCCGTTGACCGCTTTCAGCTGAGCCCGCAGGGCCAGGGACTGCTCAAGTCAATGGAAGACAAGAACATCACAGGACTGGCCTATTGGCACAACGGGATGAAACAACTGTCCGCGAACAAAGCGCTCCGAGTGCCGGGTGATGCCCGTGGGTTGAAGTTCCGGGTACAGGCCTCTGCCGTGCTAGAGGAACAGTTCAAGGTCATACGCGCCAATCCACGCAAGATGAGCTTCGCCGAGGTTTATCAAGGCTTGCAGACCGGTGTTGTCAACGGAGCGGAGAATCCTTACTCGAACATCTACAGCCAGAAAATGCATGAAGTACAGAAGTACATCACCGAATCCAACCACGGTGTACTGGACTACATGCTGATCACCAACACCAAATTCTGGAATGGTTTATCGCCAGAGCTTCGTGGCGAGCTGGACAAGATCCTCGTCGAAGTCACCGCCCATGTGAACAAAGAGGCCGAGCAGCTGAATCAGAACGCCAAGCAGAGCATCATTGCGGCCAAGACCACCGAGATCATCATCCTGACGCCTGAGCAGCGCGACCAATGGCGCGTTGCGATGAAGCCCGTGTGGAAGAAGTTCGAAGGCGATATCGGCGCCGAGCTGATCACCGCGGCTGAAGCTGCCAACCAGGCCCAATGATCGGTGGACGACAGGTGTTGCCGCCCTGGCAGCACCTGCCTGCCATCCGCTACAGGAGATGCCATCCATGAATGCTCTTCGGCGCATCTGGGAACACTTCGAGGAAGGCTTCATCGTCTTCCTTCTGGCGGCCATGACGTTGGTAACATTCGTCTACGTTGTCCTCAACAACCTCTACACCCTGTTCTACCGCCTCGCCGAGAGCTGGGAAGGCGCCAGCGAATCGCTGTTCGCCATCGGCGACGGCGTCATGGGTATGGCGCAAGCCATGACCTGGAGCACCTCACTGACCAAGGCCCTGTTTGGCTGGCTGATATTTTTCGGGCTGTCGTACGGCGTGCGCACCGCAGGCCATATCGGCGTCGACGCCCTGGTCAAGCTGGCCAGCAAACCGGTGCAACGGTTCATTGGCATCATCGCCTGCCTTTTCTGCCTGACTTATGCCGGGTTGCTCAGCATCGCCAGTTTTGGCTGGATCCAGACCCTGATGGTTGCCCAAATTGGCGCCGAAGACCTGGGCCAGTACGGGATCATGCAATGGCACATCGGGTTGATCGTCCCCGTAGGGTTCGCCTTGGTTTTCATCCGTTTCGCTGAAATTCTCGTGCGCATCCTGCAAAACAGGCAGACCGGCCTGGGCCTGGCTGATGAAGCCGCAGATGCGTTGAAGCTGACCGAACACGAGGATGACAAGTCATGACCATTGCCTTCCTCTTTGCATCATTGTTCGTGCTGATGTTGATCGGCGTTCCCATTGCTATCTCCCTGGGGTTGGCAGGCTCACTGACCATCGTTTTTTTCAGCCCGGACTCGGTGCGCTCACTGGCGATCAAGTTGTTCGAAACGTCTGAGCACTACACGTTGCTGGCCATCCCGTTCTTTCTGCTCGCAGGGGCCTTCATGACCACCGGTGGCGTCGCTCGGCGGCTGATTGACTTTGCCAATGCCTGTGTCGGTCATATTCGTGGTGGTCTGGCTATCGCTGCCGTGTTGGCGTGCATGTTGTTCGCTGCCCTTTCAGGATCGAGCCCAGCCACTGTGGCGGCGGTGGGTTCAATTGCCATTGCCGGCATGGTCCGCTCCGGTTATCCGCAGGCCTTCGGCGCGGGGATCGTGTGTAACGCGGGGACGCTGGGCATCCTGATTCCACCCTCGATCGTCATGGTGGTCTACGCCGCCGCGACCGAAACGTCTGTCGGCAAACTGTTCATGGCGGGCGTGTTACCAGGCCTGCTGCTGGGGTTGGCGCTGATGGTGGCGATCTACATCGTCGCCGTGAAGAAAAAGCTGCCCGCCATGCCGCGCGCGACGTTCCGTGAATGGCTTGGCACGGCACGCAAGGCGATCTGGGGTCTACTGCTGATGTTCATCATCCTGGGAGGTATCTACTCCGGGATGTTTACCCCCACCGAAGCTGCGGCGGTGGCGGCCGTGTACTCGGCCTTCATCGCCTTGTTCGTCTACAAAGACCTGACGTTCCGCGAAACGCCAAAGGTCCTGCTGGACTCGGCCAAGCTGAGCATCATGCTGATGTTCATTATTGCCAACGCCATGCTCTTCGCGCACGTTTTGACCACCGAGCAACTACCGCAACAGATCACCGTGTGGGTGATAGAGGCGGGTCTGACACCGATGATGTTCCTGCTGGTGGTGAACATTGTGCTGTTGATTGCGGGGGCCTTTATGGAACCTTCGGCCATCATCCTGATCCTGGCACCGATCCTCTTCCCCATCGCCATGAAGCTGGGTATCGATCCCATTCACCTGGGCATCATTATGGTGGTGAATCTGGAGATCGGCTTGATCACGCCGCCCGTGGGTCTGAACCTGTTCGTGACCTCTGCTGTGACGGGTATGACACTGCCGGCAACCATCAGAGCCGCCATGCCTTGGCTGATGATACTGTTCCTGTTCCTGATCCTGATTACCTACGTGCCTTGGATCTCCCTGGCTTTACCAAACTGGCTGGGCATGAGCTGATGCCTCCCCTGTCCGGGTACTGGACGTTCGTATCCGGACAGGGCTTTCACGTTTGTGCTACCCCGGCCACTTAGTGTTGTCCTGAGTCCGTCCAGCAACTCCATAGATCCACTGAGGCCGGGTTGCTGACGGGTGGCCCTAGCCACTCGCTCATCTCATGACATTGCTGTTGGAAGCATAACTGGTAGTCACCTGCTTGCGGGGTGCGTCCCAGACTCAGAGGCTGCAAAGGCGGCAGGTGACGTTGATAGTGCCAACTGCCTTTTTCCAACCTGGCCTCCGGGGGAATCTCCATACCCGCGCCATTCCCTTTGACCCTGGCCTCGGTGAGCACAAGTCCCTGCTCCGAGACTCGGTAGTCTTCTTCCCAACGAATTTTTTCAATTGAGTGGTTCCAAGCCAGTGTAAAGCTTGAAACAGGGAGTTGGGCCCAGGCGACGCCGGCCAAACCCAGGCACAAGCCAATCATGCGATGGCCGGTCTGACACGACGAGATCGCCAGACATGCTGAAGTATTATCAACACACCCAGCACGAAACCGATTTCGTCAGTCAACGGCAGCGCAACGACCAACAAAGCACCTGCGGCGAAACTCAATACACGCTCCCAAATCGGCATCTTCTGTTGCAGATAACCTGTGGACGCCATTCCCCAGAGGCCAACGGCCAACACTGTCTTCACCAACATATAAGCCGTCATCCACAAATTGTCGCCTTGCATCATGAGCGCAGGGTTGTAGACCGCCATGAACGGAATGACAAAGCCAGCCAATGCAATACGAACCGCCCACAGACTGATCTTGAATCCTGTTTCCTTGGCGATGGGCGCTGCGGCAAAGCATGCCAAAGCAACCGGTGGCGTAAGGTCTGCAAGAATTCCGAAATAGAAAACGAACATGTGCGACACGATCAGCGGCACACCCAACTCAAGCAGAGCAGGTGCTGCAATCGAACTGGTAATGATGTAGTTGGGAATCGTCGGGATACCCATGCCCAACACAAGGCAGGTAATCATCGTCAGTATGAGTGACAACAACAAATTATCCCTGCCGATGGCCAGTATGTAACCAGCGAAAGTCGAGGCTATCCCCGTCAATGACACTACGCCGATGATGATTCCCACTAGCGCGCAAGCAATCCCGACCGGTACAGCATGGCGAGCACCTTCGACTAACGCATGCAGGCAAATACTCAGGGTTGCTCGGCCTCCCTGAATGAACCAGCAGATGACCACTAACGTGGCGATCACCGCAAAGATCACGCTAATACCCAACTGGAAAAAACCGACGCAGAGGACACCAAGCGCAATCCAGAACGCACACCGCATCGCGTAACTGGACACCCGGAGAATGATTGCCGAACCGAGAATAACGATGGCTGTTAGCGCCAGACCCACCATTCCGGAGAACAGCGGAGTACGTCCGGAAAAAAGCAGGTAGACCAGGACAAAAAGCGGAATCAGCAAATACCAGCTTTCCTTTACCGCACCCCATGCGCTGGGGCATTGGTCTTTGGGTAACCCCTTAAGGTCGGAGCGTTTTGCCTCAAGGTGAACCATCCAGAACACCGAACCGAAATACAGGATGGCTGGAATTAACGCAGCTTTGGCGATCTCTACAAACGGGACATTAATTGTTTCCGCCATAATAAACGCGACAGCCCCCATCACAGGCGGCATCAGTTGGCTGCCCATGCTCGAAGTCGCCTCTACGCCGCCAGCAAATGCTGCCTTGTAGCCGAAGCGCTTCATCAATGGAATCGTGAACTGCCCGGTTGTGACAACGTTCGCAATGCCTGAGCCTGTGATCGTCCCCATCAAAGCCGATGACGCGACCGATACTTTTGCCGGCCCCCCGAGTTTGTGGCCAAACAGTCCCATCGCGAAATCTGTGAACAATTTGATCATGCCGGCCTGTTCGAGAAAGGACCCGAACAAAATGAACAGGAAAATATAGGTAGCGGAAACGTAGGTTGGTGTCCCGTAGAGACCTTCGGTGCCGAATGACAACTGGTTGACGACTTGATCGAATCCGTAGCCTCGATGAGCCAGGTCGCCTGGCAGGTATTCACCCAATAGACCGTAGGCCAGAAACAAACCACAGATGACAGGCAAAGCGATCCCCATCACCCGACGCGCGGCCTCAAACACCAAGGCGATCAATACCAGCCCAACCACCATGTCAGCTGTAGTCAGGTCACCTGAACGCTGGATCAAATCCGCCTCGAAGAACCATTGATACAAAGCAGTGGTAATCCCCGCGAGGCTCAATATCCAGGCCAGCGGCTGCCAAGGACGTGCTCTGCCATACGCCGGGTAACTCAGAAACACCACCCACAACAGGAAACCAACGTGCACCGCGCGCAGCACCTGGCTGGAAACAGGCGCAAACGCAGCGGTAACAATCTGGAAAACAGAAAACAACAACGCCACGTAGAACAGCGTCTTAGGCCAGTCGCGTGGGTTGGCGGCGATGCCATGATGATCTTCGCTCATTGGGTACCTGCCTCAAAACTACATAGAAGGGTACGAACCGCTCTATCGCTCTAGCGACCATCCCCGTGGCGCATTTTTGGATTACAGCGCTCCAGCTTCCTTGTAGTAGCGCTCGGCACCGGGGTGAAGTGGAATGGGTAAATTCCTGGCAGCATTTTGCAACTTGATGTCCTTGGCGGCTGAGTGAGAATTACCCAGGCGAGTGAGGTTTTCGAACATCAGCTTGGTCATCTGGTAGGCAACATCCTCTGAGACGTCCTCGCGCGTCACAAAAATATTAGTGATCGCCACAGTAGGCAGTGACTCAGGTTGTCCGTCATAGGTATTGGCTGGAATTTGTGCAGGCTGATAAGCGGCATTGCCGATTTTCGTAACCACATCAGGAGGAATCGCGACGTAGTTCAATGGCATGGTTGAGGAAAGGTCGCGGATGGCCGCCATGCCTAAACCCGAGGACTGAAGCGTGGCATCTAACTGACGGTTTTTGATCAGCTCTACCGACTCCGCGAAGGGTAGGTATTGGACTTTGCTCATGTCTTCGTACGTCAATCCCGCCGCTTTGAAAATCGCACGTGCGTTCAGTTCGGTACCGGACTTAGGGGCGCCGACGGAGATGGTTTTCCCTTTCAAATCCGCCAAGGTTTTGATGCCGGACTCTTTATTCGCAACAATTTGAATGTAGTTCGGATAGGCGCCTGCAATTGCTCGCAACTTTGTCAGCGGGGCCTTGAATCCTGCATCTTCCACGCCGTTTTTTGCATCAGCCACAGAGTCCCCAAGCGCCAGAGCGAGCTCCCCACGACCAGCTTGTAAAAGGTTGAGATTTTCCACCGAGGCTTTGGTCGCCTGCACAGAAGTCTTCGCCCCCGGTATCCCATCGCTGTATATCTGTGACAGCCCAACCCCAATGGGGTAATAAACCCCGCTAGTCCCTCCGGTAAGAATATTTATGAACACAGGTGCGGCGTTAGCTGCGCACGAGACTGTCAACGCAGCGGTGGCCGCAAAGAGGCTAAAGCGACTGGTTACTCGCATGGAAAACTCTCCGTCTTGTTATGGCTTTATGCAGAGTCTTACCACTGTAGTCGAAACCAACGACTTGAGTGGGAAACTGAGTTGGCCTGATAACCCGACGCCACGTGCAGACTTGGCAAAACACCCGATAACGATAGGGAGCAGAGCGAATCGTCACTCGGCCACTCATTTCTATTCGGCAGGTCTCCCACTCAGGACATGCTGCACTCGCCGCATGAGCTGCTCAGAATCGAAGGGTTTCTTGAAGTAGCCCACGGCCCCCAGTTCCCGCGCTTTTACTTCGGGAGTCTCACCGATGCAGGCGGTAATGAATATCACCGGAAACCGCATGTCGCGCGCCAGCAACTGTTCCAGCATTTGCAAGCCATTCATCCCCGGCATGCGAATATCCGAAATCATGCATGAGGTCGAATCCAGCGCATAATCGGCCAGACATTCCTCGGCACAGGCATAGGTTCGCGTCACATATCCCATTGACCTCACCAGACTGTCCAGCGACATGCGAAGTGTGTCGTCGTCGTCAACGATCGAAATGATTGGAATATTTGACAATTAGTTCAACCTTGAGGTTATGGGAGCTGATTGACAGAACTCCACTTGTGTTAAGACGCGCATCCGCACCTCAATATTCATGCTGCTTCAGAAAATCATCAAACACGCGAAACGTTTGCGGCACCGCGCTTCGGCTAAAGACAGACAGCGACAAAGTCGATGACACGGCTCTCGATGGCCATGTCCACCGAATCGGGGAATGTCGCCCCTGAACACTTGGAACAGAGTGCCAGATAAACGTAAATATTTATGGGCAATTAGGTATGGTCACATTATATGAAAGTATAGTTTTTCAGAGCTCGTAACTTCTACCCGTGGTTGTTGAATAGCACCTTCCTGCCCAATGCGACGACCTACTATCAATTGTCAAATTCCACCCTACAATCCGAAAAAAATAAATAACACGCCAGTTCATGATACTCATTGGCAAGCCAGCACCTGAAAAGCCCCAAAAACGCATTAAATGCGCTTAAGTTAATACCAAAGAATGATCAACTCATACGAACATACCTCCGAAAAACCCCTAGGCATAAGTGACTCGCCTATTCATTCCGTTATTATTCGATCAACGCTGAAAAAACGACATACCGTCGTTTTTATGCGCTCAACGCGATACCGCTCCGTTTGGAATTGACACTCCCGGTTTGATACCTCCTTTTCAAAGCGGGCTTTAGCGCTCTTTTTACCGAAAGAGCGCTTTTTTTATCAATACGAAGTTGCGCATTTTTTTATAACCGAATTACACAAATGCAGCGCACGCGCTCGCTGTGTGAATTCAACAGGCAAACGCCGAGGTGATTCATGGGTGAATACCGAAGATTATGGTGGATTTTGATCGGCATTCTTGGGGTCACGTTCTGCCTGCTGGGCTGGTTTGGGCGCGAGATCTATCGCCAGGCGCCACCGATTCCGCAATACATACAGAGTGTCGACGGCCACACGCTGTTCAAGGCCGATGACATTCTGGATGGGCAAACGGCCTGGCAGAGTGTCGGTGGCATGCAGCTGGGATCCATCTGGGGGCACGGCGCGTACCAGGCACCGGACTGGACGGCAGACTGGTTGCATCGCGAGTTACTTGCCTGGCTCGAACTGGCGGCGACTGACAGCTATGACAGACCCTATGCCGAGCTGGGTGAAGAGCAACAGGCCTTTTTACAACATCAGCTCAAGCGTGAGTACCGCAGCAATCGCGTGATTGACGGCACGTTGGTACTCAGCGCTCGCCGCAGCCAGGCAATGGAGCAGACAGCAACGTATTACGATGCCCTGTTCGGCGGCGATCCCACCCTGCACAGCAGCCGTCAAAGCTTCGCGATGAAAGAGGTAACCCTGCCGGACCCTGCACGGCGCAAGCAAATGACCCGCTTCTTTTTCTGGACAGCGTGGGCAGCCGCGACCGAGCGAGACGGCCAGAACGCCACGTTTACCAACAACTGGCCTCATGAACCCCTGATCGGTAATACACCGACGGCCGAAAACATCATCTGGTCGATGGCCAGTATCATCATGCTGGTGGCGGGAGTGGGCTTCCTCGTTTGGGCGTGGGCGTTTTTACGCAAGCACGACGACGCTGAACCCGTTGCACCCGCCCGAGACCCCATCAGCCTGGTGACCTTGACGCCCTCGCAGAAAGCCTTGGGCAAGTACCTGTTGCTGGTCGGCGCCCTGTTCGGGTTTCAAGTGATGATGGGTGGATTGACAGCCCACTACACCGTCGAGGGGCAAGATTTCTACGGGATCCCGCTGTCCAAGTGGTTCCCCTACTCCCTCACTCGCACGTGGCATCTACAGAGTGCGATGTTCTGGATCGCCACCGGCTTTCTCGCCGCCGGGCTGTTCCTTGGCCCGATCATCAACGGCGGAAAAGATCCGCGGTGGCAAAAGCTCGGCGTCGATCTGCTGTTTTGGGCGCTAGTGGTGGTCATCATCGGCTCTTATTGCGGCAACTTTCTCGCCATCGCCCAGTTGTTGCCAGCCGAGTGGAGTTTCTGGCTTGGGCATCAGGGCTATGAATATGTCGATCTGGGCCGACTGTGGCAGATCGGAAAATTCGCCGGTATCGTCTTCTGGCTGGTGCTGATGTTGCGTGCCATGGTCCCCGCGCTACGCAGCCCGGGCGATAAAAATCTGCTGGCGCTGCTCGCATGCTCGGTGGTTGCTATCGGCCTGTTTTACGGAGCCGGACTGTTTTATGGCGAACGGACTCACCTTTCGGTAATGGAGTACTGGCGCTGGTGGGTGGTGCATCTGTGGGTCGAAGGTTTTTTTGAAGTTTTTGCTACCAGTGCGCTGGCATTCATCTTCACCAGCATGGGCCTGGTCTCGAAGAGAATGGCGACGACCGCCACGCTCGCGTCCGCGTCGTTGTTCATGCTCGGCGGTGTACCCGGCACGTTTCACCACATCTACTTCTCCGGGACTACTACGCCGGTCATGGCCGTAGGGGCGACATTCAGCGCTCTGGAGGTCGTGCCACTGATTCTGCTGGGGCATGAAGCCTGGGAAAACTGGCGTCTGCGCGACCGCGCCCCGTGGATGGAACGCGTGCGTTGGCCATTACAGTTTTTCGTAGCCTGCGCCTTCTGGAACATGCTCGGTGCCGGAGTCTTCGGTTTCCTGATCAACCCGCCAATCGCGCTGTTCTACATACAAGGTTTGAACACCACCCCGCTACATGCCCACGCTGCCCTGTTCGGTGTCTATGGCTTCCTGGCGCTGGGGTTTGGCTTGTTGATCCTGCGCTACATTCGCCCCGACCTGCGGTTCAACAATCGCCTCATGACCGTTGGGTTCTGGTGGCTGAACGCGGGCCTGCTGCTGATGATTTTCACCAGCCTGCTGCCCATCGGCCTGATGCAGTTCTACGCCAGCGCCAGCCAGGGTCTGTGGTATGCACGCAGCGAAGCGTTCATGCAGCAAGACTTGATGCAGACGCTGCGCTGGATGAGAACCATTGGTGATGTGGTGTTCATGGTGGGTGCCTTCGCCGTCGTTGCACAGATCACTCGCGGGTTAATGTGGACGTCGTCGAAAGCGCTGGTGAGTGAGGCTGCGTAACGGTCCAGCGGTAAATGGGCGTCGCCCCTCGGCGACGCTGACCGCGACGGTCAACCTGTGCCATTGTTAAAGGGAAAAAACATGCTGCTCACGCGACTTTGCAAACGTTTCCTGGAGTCAGACCGGCTGGCGTTTATCGCCTCTGTATCGGCGGCAATCACTATCTCCGTCATCAATCTTTTGATTGACTCGGATCTCGCGCATGCCGTGCTCTACATCACCCTGTTGTTCATGTCGGCGCATGTTTTTTCGATCCGGACAGTGACCATTGTCGCGCTGTTCTGCTTCCTCCTGGTCACCGGCAGTTTCATCATCGATTACTTCTACCAAGCCACAGGCAGCATTGTTGGCTACATCAGGTGCCTTGTCTCGCTGGTGACCATCACCTTGCTGACTGTACGCAGCAAATGGTCGACCAATGAATTGCGCCGCAATCAGGCTTTTCTGACCGGGGCGCAACGTTTGAGCCGGACCGGGAGCGTCGGGTTGCGCTTCGATCACGGCCAATGCAAAGAAATACGCTGGTCCGAGGAAGCCTTTCGCATCTACGGTTACCCTCGGGATATCGAGCCGTCCTGGGCGCTGATGACGGCAAGGCTGCACCCGGAAGATCACTTGCTGGCTGGCGGACTGTTTACCCGACTGGCGGCCGGGGTGCCGGACATTGAACTGGAACAGCGCTTGATCATGCCGGATGGCAATTGCCGCTACGTGCAGATGGTTTTTAACGCCATCAACCTGAGCAATAGCGCCCATAGTCGCGAGTACGTGGCGGCGGTGATGGACATCACCTCGGAGCGCCAAGCCGAGCAGGCGTTGTTCGACTCCCGAGCTCAACTGGCGCATGTCACCCGGATGACATCGCTGGGTGAACTCGCCGCCTCCATCGCCCATGAAGTGAACCAGCCGCTGGCAGCGATCGTTTCCAGCGGAGAGTCGTGCATGCGCTGGATCGACCGTGATAAACCGGAACTGGAAGAGGCAAAGTTGTCTCTGAATCGCATCATCCAGAGTTCGATGCGCGCCAGTGACGTCATCACCGGCATCCGTGCGTTGTCGAAGAAGTGCGTTCCACAACGTCAACATCATGCCTTCGACAAAATCGTGACTGACACTCTGCTGCTGGTTCAGCACGAGATGAGTCATAAACACATCAAACAGCATTTGTCGCTGGATGCCGCCGACGCTCGCATCAATGGCGATCGCGTGCAGTTGCAACAAGTCATCATCAATCTCGTCATGAACGCCTGCCAGGCCATGGGCAATCTGTGTGAAGGAGCGCGCTCGCTGAACATTTGCACGAGGGTTGAGCGCAACGAAGTGATCATAGAAGTCAATGACAGCGGCGAAGGCATTGATGTCGCCGATTTGCCGTCACTGTTCAACCCGTTCTATACCACCAAGGCTGAAGGGCTGGGCATGGGGCTGTCTATTTGCCGCTCGATCATCGAATTTCATGACGGCAGGATCTGGGCCACGAGTATCAAGGGACAAGGCGCTACGTTTATGTGCGCCTTGCCACTGCTCTTGCCAGAACCGCCCGTCTTGAACCCGGCCCAGGACACCGACACTGACACCCAGTGGTCGACGGATTTGGACGTCAGTTTCGGTTGAAACTGAGGCGAACAAGCGGTGCTGGCCGCCACCTTTGGGGATTTACACCTGCGGGCCAGCAGAGGCCTGATCGCGGGTTTTCCACAGCGACAGCAGCACACCGCTCAGCAGCATCCCCAGGGTCACGCTCAAGGAAATGACCGCGGGAATCTTGCCGATGATGCCGACCAGGAAGATCTTGGCACCGATAAACACCAGCACCAGTGCCAGCGCGTACTTGAGGTAGGCGAAACGGTGAATCATCGCCGCCAAAGCGAAATACAACGCACGCAGACCAAGGATGGCAAAGATGTTGGAGGTGTAGACAATGAAGGGGTCTTGGGTGATGGCGAAGATCGCCGGCACACTGTCCACGGCGAACACCAGATCGGCACACTCGATCAGCACCAGGGCCAGGAACAACGGCGTCACCCAGACCACGGACTTGCCGCTGGCGTCCGCTTGGCGGACGAAGAAGCGCCCTTCATGCAGTCGCTCGGTCACCCGCATGTGTTTGCGCAGAAACTTCACCAGCAGGTTTTCGCTGAGGTTCGGGTGGGCATCGACCTTGCTGAACAGCATCTTCACGCCGGTCAGTAGCAGGAAAATGCCGAACACATAGAGAATCCAGCTGAACTCGGCGATCAGCGCCGCCCCCAGGCCAATCATGATCGCGCGCAGCACGATGACACCGAGAATGCCCCAGAACAGCACCTCGTGTTGATACTTACGGGGGATTGCGAGAAAGCTGAAGATCATCGCCATCAGGAATACGTTGTCCATCGACAACGATTTCTCGATCAGAAAGCCGGTGTAGAAATCCATCCCGGCGTCACCGCCTTTGATCTGCCAGACCCAGAGGCCGAACAGCAAACCGGCCGTGATATAGCCGGCAGACAGCAGCAGACTTTCACGAACACCGATTTCTCGCTGCTCACGGTGCAGCACCCCGAGGTCGAACACCAACAGGCCTATTACGATGCTGATAAAGGCGAGCCACAACCAAGTGGCGGTGCCGAGAAACTCGGCCAGGAAGAACGGTTCCAGGGCAGTCATAAGCCCCTCCTCTAGGTGTCGAAGTTATACAAACTGCAACTCCGACATGGCAGCGGTTAGCTGTCAGAGGGGCCCGGCATTGCGAGTTCAAATCTAGAGAGGCGTGTGGGGTTTCTCAATCACGCAAGGTTTGCAAGTTATTTCAAATCGGTAGGCCGTAGCGGAAGTCGGAGTGCCGATAGGCAGAGATCCTATCTGCATGCAGAGGCATCACCCTGGACGCAGGCGGACCGCTTATCGCCGATTCTGCAACTCGCAAGCGACTGCTGCAGGCCCAATAGCAGTCGCTCGAGCACGATCGCGACTCAGCGTGTCTCGTCCTGCCCTGCCCCATCCCTCGAATGGATCACCAGGTAGCTGTCGACGGCATCGTCAATGGTGGGAAAGAATGCCGTTTCGCCAAGTCGCGCGAAAAGACCGAATCGCTTCAGCTTATCTTTGACCGGGTCCTTCATCTCGGCCATGCACAACTTGATGCCTGCGGCGCGCAGGGTTTCGTCCAACTCCAATAGCATGTCGGAAGAAGTGACGTCGACACTGGTGACGGGTTCCGCTGCAACGACTAACCAGCGCACGGGCGTTGGCGATGCCGCCACTGCGTCCAGCACGCGGTCATTGAACAGTTCGGCGTTGGCGAAAAACAACGGCGCATCCCAGCGAAACAGCACCAGGCCGGGGATGAGGCTTGCGTCGGGATAGCGCTGGATATCGTGGTAGCCCTTGACCCCCTTGGCTTGTCCCAGCACTGCGGAATACGGCCGCCAACCATCCCACAGAAATTCGATGACGGCGACCACGATGGCCAGACCGATGCCCTCGATTGCGCCGAACACAGCCACGCCGACAGTGCAGACGATCGACAACCAGAACTCCCAGCGCTGGATGCGATAAATGCGTCGCAGGTCAGCGACTTCAATCAGACCGATGGCCGACGCGATCACCACCGCTGCCAATGCACTGCTGGGCAAACTCTGCAACAGGTCCGGCCCCACCATCAGCAGCAGGGCCACGGCCAATGCGCCGACAACGCCGGTCAACTGGGTTTTGGCGCCCGCAGCTTCGGCGACAGGGGTACGAGAGGAACTGCTACTGATCGGAAAGCCTTGAAAAAATCCGGCCGCCAGATTGGCAAAACCGAGCCCTGCCATCTCCTGGTTCGGATCGACGTGGGTTCTGGTCCGTGCTGCATAGACACGAGAGAGCACACTGGTGTCGGCGAACGACACAAGTGCGACGGCGCAGCCGCCGATGAGCACGGGGATAATATCGGCTCGGGTGATCCAGGGGATGGTCAACTCCGGTAAACCTTGTGGAAGCGAACCGAGTACCGACACCCCCGCGCGTGTACCAAGGTCCAGCATACCGACAACGACAGTGGCGCCTGCCACTGCAATCAAGATGCTCGGCACGCGTTTGTAATCCTTGAGTAGCAGGATCACGATCAAGGTGGCTGCGCCGATCATGAACGCGGTCCAGTTGGTCTTTCCTTCCATCACCGCGGTGACGACGGCCCATATGTTTCTCAGCGGGCCGTCTGACTCAATCGAAAAACCGAAGAGCTTGGGTAATTGGCTGATGAGTACAGTCAGCGCGATGCCGTTCATGTACCCGTAACGGATCGGTTTGGACAGCAACTCCGTAATGAACCCTAAGCGCATGATGCCCGCCAGGATGCACACGGTTCCTGAAACGATCGCCATCATGCCCGCCAGTGCGATGGCGCGTTGTGGATCGCCGCCCGAAAGGGGCAGGACGACCGCGAGAATAACGGCGGCCAGTGAAGAATCCGGGCCAAGCACCAGAATTCGGCTGGGCCCAAACAACGCGTAAGCGATCAGAGGAACGATGGTCGCATAGAGGCCATAGATGCCGGGCACGCCCGATGCCACGGCGTAGGCGATGCCAACGGGCACCAACATCGTGGTGAGCACCAACCCGGCCATGATGTCGTGACGCAACCAGGCAACCCGGTACCCGCGTAGCGTGCGAAGTCCAGGAAGCCAGCGACCCCACCCGGTTTCGTTACCGACACCGCGACGTGCAATCCGGCCCGGTTCAGGGACGGGAGGCAAAGAATCCGAATTGCTCATAGCGCTGTGGCCTGCGGTAATGTGATTAGACAGTAGCTCAATCAGGCAAATTGTCCCGTCCCGATGCCCGATTCCGAGGGGGCGAATGCCGGGGTCGGTAGCTGCCAATGATGAAATGCAGCTAACGGCCAAGCGGACATCCGCCAAATGTCCACCGGCAGTGAACACGCGCTGGTCGCTGGTTTCGGCATTCGGCACATTCGCGCGAAAAAGACGGCTAGACAGTCGGCACCGTTCCGCCATCGATGACAAACTCACTGCCCGTGATAGATGAAGCTCGAGGCGAAGCCAGAAAGCCAATCAGGTCGGCAACCTCTGACGGCGTCGATGGGCGCCCGAGCGGGATGCCCCCTAGTGCTTCCATGATGATCTGCTTGCCGCCTTGATAGTCAGTCCCTGCCTCCTGCGCGAGTCGCTCGGCCAATGCGACCGAGGCTTCGGTTTCAACCCAGCCCGGCGAAACCCGGACAACACGGACGCCTTTGGGCGAAACCTCTTTCGATAAACTCTTGCTGTAAGTCGAAAGCGCAGCCTTGGCCGCTGCGTAGGCTGTCGTAGCGTCCGGCAGAGGCAGCCGACTCTGGATGGAGGTCACGTGGAGGATGACCCCTTCCTTTCGCCCCAGCATATCCGGGAGCAAGGCACGATCCAGGCGCACGGCCGGAAACAGATTCAGATTGAGCTCACGTTGCCACTGCTCTTCGTCCAGTGCAGCGAAGCCACCGCCAGGTGCCGACGAACCACCCAGGACATGGATGATGATGTCCACACTGCCCAGTCGCTGTCGGGTCGCGGCGATGACTGCATCGCAGCCTTCCCGGGTCGAAAGATCAGCCAGAACCAACAGGCCATCCGGCAGGGCACTGTTTGGCTCCCGAGCAGAGGTAATCACCTTCGCGCCCTCGGCCAGGAACAGGTCGACGACGGCCTTCCCGATGCCCTTGGTGCCTCCGGTGACGAGGACTCGCTTACCACTCAAGCCAAGGTTCAGCATGGCGTGATCTCCAAGGAGGCTATGCGATCGCTCTCCAGCGTGAAGACGTGACTCAACTGAACCGGGCTACCGGGAAAATGGCCGGTAAGCCGTGCAATGACGGTCAGCCTGCCCTCTCCCTGCATTGCCTGCAGAGGTTGAACGTCAAAAGAGAAAGCCCGCCGGACCTCCCTCTGCCAGACTTCGATGGCCTGAATGCCTTCATGCGTTTTGTTTTCATCGAACACCCTGGCATGCGAGCAGAAGCAGCTCGCAAGTTGTGATAGGTCGCCGCCATTGCTGACATCGAAGTACGTCTCAACGGCGACGGGAAGCTTAAGGCTCATTTGTTGATCTCCTGGATGGATTACCTGGAGTGATCTTGCGACCTGACTGATAGTTTGCTCAACTGGGATAAACTTTATGACCTATCCCATAATCCAGGACAATTCATGTCAGACCCTCGTTTAGGCCTGAGCGAGCTGGACGCCGTTATAGCGGTTGCCCGCAGGGCTTCGTTTCGACAAGCCGCCATCGATCTGAATGTCTCAACCACCGCGTTAAGCAGCACCATCGCTAAACTGGAAGCAAGCCTCGAAACGCGGTTGTTCAATCGCACGACCCGCAGCGTGGCCGTCACCGAGGCCGGCAGGATTTTTCTGGAGCAGGTGGGGCCGGCGCTGCAGGATTTGCGCGCGGCGCTCGACGCGGTGCGATCCCACAATGCCGGCCCTTCGGGTACGCTGCGCATCAATGCGTTCGCCAGCGCTGCTCGCGCAGCACTCCTGCCATTGGTGGTGGAATTCTTGCGGCATCATCCGAAGGTACACATCGACCTTGTCACCGAAGGCCGCCTGGTGGATATCGTTGCTGACGGCTTCGATTTCGGCGTACGTTCCGCAAGCCTCGTGCCGAGCGATATGATCGTGATCCCCCTCGGCCTGCCGCAACGGTACGCCGTGGTCGGTACACCGGCGTACTTCGACCAATACGGCAGGCCACGGACACCGCCTGATCTGCTCAACCATCGGTGCGTGCGTGTCCGTCTGCCCAATGGGGCGATTTTCCCGTGGCATTTCGAGCGAGATGGAGAAGTGACCAGGCTCGATGTGAGTGGGCCGCTCACGCTTGATGAACCGAGCGTCGTCAAAGCAGCGGTGCAGGAAAGCATGGGGCTCGGCTTTTTCATGGAGCAGGACGTCCGGGATGAAATCGAGGCTGGACAGTTCGAGCGGGTATTGGACGATTGGACGCCCCCCAGAGACAAGCTCTGCCTGTACTACCCTAACCGCCGCAACCCCTCCGCCGCGATCAAGGCATTCATCGCCCTGGCTCGCGCCAATCCGCCCGCCAAAGATGGACCCGCGTAAACGTCGCCCATCGATTGTACAAACGAGCCTCACACACTGATTAACCTGGCGCTACTCGGCATCAGGCGATCAAACCCAGCGTCAATCCTTTCAGGGTCGCGGCGGCTCGGGTCGAGCATTCCAATTTGCGAAATATGCTTTCCATGTGGGTGCGAACAGTGCTCGGACTGATGTCCAGCAGTCGCGCCACCTGCTTGTTACTAGCGCCGCGGCTGATTTCCAGGAGCACGTCACACTCGCGTGCGGTGAGTAACGAGCCCTTCGGCTGATGAGTCCGACGCTCGCCACGGGCAGCGGCGATAACCGCGTCACAAACATCCTTGTCGAACAAGCCACCGGCGGCATCCTGTGCGAGCAGTCTGGCCGCCTCCGATTCGCCATAGGCCGTCCTCCATGGCCGGGCTTCCCTTAGTGCGACCCAGGCCACGGAGGTGGCGAACAGTCGGTGCTCGGCACACAGTGCATCACCCATCACGCCTCGAAAATAACCACTGCCATTCAGCCGTTCGTAAGCATGGGCTGCAATCTCCGCAGACACGGCCAGCTCACTGATAGGCCTCAGCGCCTGCTGCGTCCAGTAGGGGACGAGGTGCACCCGCTCCACGGCGCTATAAGAAAGCGCCCCGGCGGTATTCCAGAGCTGGTTGGAAACGGCTGCCCGGCCGAGACCGTAAACGAGCGCTGCCTTGCCGATCGCAGTCAGGGAGGGTTCACCTAGCCCCCACGAACGTGCAGCCTCCATCGCAACATGCGCCACCCGCCGCGAATGCCCCGCCAGCCAAGGTAGCTTCAAGTCAATCACGTCCCCCACCAATGTCAGCGAGACCGAACGTTCGGCCTGCGCGTCGGCCGGGTGTTGCGAGAGGCCTTCCAGGTCTGCCAGCCACTCCCTGGCGTTATCCATGAGCAACGACGCGAGGGAGGCGGGATAACGCCGATCCGACTGGTCGCGAATCCAGCGCAGCGCCGCGTCCAGGCCATGTGCTCGACTGAGAATATCCAGATCACCTGCAAGCACCACCTGATAGGCGACCTCCGGAATGTGTTCATGGGTCAAGCCCAGCGGTCGGCCAGTCCCATCGTAGGTTTCGAATACGCCGCACAAGCCGGCCTCGACAGCGGCACCCAGTTCGAGGGTTCTCGCGACTTCGCCAGAGACCTCGCAGTGCACCACGGCAAGCGGGACCGCCTGATGCACCGCGTTCATTTTCTCTTTGCTCAGGGTCAGATCGAGCATCGCACGGCGGCCATCGACGTCATCACCCAGCAAATTTGCAAACCCTTCGGCGTTGGCGGTGCAACCTGACCAGCGCAGCAAGGCGACCTGCTCCGCTACCCTCTGATGCTCGCCCTCGCCGTGTGCGGCCTGCGCCAACCTCCGCGCCAGTGCGGCAACGCGTCGGGAATGCCCGAGGGGCTGTCCCATGCTGAGGTCCCCGACCTGGCCGATCGCCCACAACGCTCCGCTCAATGAGATGTCCAGGTGCAACGCGCTATCCATGAAAAAATGCCTTGGGTCGGATAAATGACCGATGCCCACGAAGCAGGCCAGTCAGCAGAATTTGAGCTCCCACACAGGAGCTGATGCAATGAAAACATTCAGATCGAAAGCCGCCACCGTCGCCTTTGCCCTTGCAAGCACATTGGTCGCGGGTGTCAGTCAGGCCAAAGATACAACGCCTTCGGTGGTCATCGTACACGGCGCATTCGCCGACGGCTCCGATTGGGCCAAGGTCGTGCCGCTTCTTCAGGCCAAAGGGGTTGCAGTTTCGGTCGTGCAAAACCCGCTCACCTCGCTTGCCGATGACGTCGCCGCGACGCAAAGAACCTTGAACAATCAGCCAGGCCCGGTCGTTCTGGTCGGTCACTCCTGGGGCGGCACCGTGATTACTCAGGCCGGCAGCGACGAAAAAGTCCGCGCCCTGGTGTACGTCGCCGCCTTTGCGCCTGATGCCGGTCAAACAAGCGGCGAGCAAGGAAAAGGCGCGCCCACGCCTCCGGGCATCAGCCAGATCAAGGCTGACGGCAACGGTTTCCTCTACTTGACGCCAGAAGGTATGGCCAAGGACTTCGCCCAGGACCTCCCTGCGACGCAGACCGCCGTGATGACCGCGACGCAAGGCCCCATCAAAGCCTCCGCGTTCGAGGATAAAACGACCGTTTCGGCCTGGAAGACCAAACCGTCGTGGTATCTGCTCGCCACCGAGGACCGGATGATCCATCCCGATGTCCAGCGCTCTGCCGCCAAGCGTATCGGCGCCACCCTGGCGGAGCTGCGCACCAGCCATGTCCCCCAGCAGTCGCAGCCAGCCGAAGTGGCCAAGGTGATTCTCGAGGCAGTGAAAAAAGTCGGCGAGCAGTGATTGCTGCGTGCGGCGCCACTAATAACCCAGAACTCAACCGCTGCATCGATACGGAACGGACGCATGAATCATCTGAGTGAGCGCAACTACGACTTCATCGTGTGTGGCGCAGGCACGGCGGGCTGCGTGGTTGCTGCCCGCCTTGCCCAACAGTCCAACGCACGCGTGTTATTGATTGAAGCAGGCAGCGAATACACCGGCCCAGAGGTTGTAGAACCCGCGCAGTGGCCGCTGAACCTCGGTTCGGAGCGCGACTGGGCATTCGAAGGACAAGCCAATCCCCACCTCAACGGTCGTCGTCTTTCCTTGAACATGGGCAAGGGGCTCGGGGGTGGATCCAGCATCAACGTGATGGTCTGGGCACGCGGGCATCGATCGGACTGGGATCACTTCGCTGCCGAGTCCGGCGACGCTGCCTGGGGATACGATTCGGTACTGGATTACTACCGGAGGATCGAGAACTGGCACGGCAGCCCGGATGCCGCACGGCGGGGTTCTGGTGGCCCCGTGCATGTCGAGCAGCCGGCTACACCTCAGCCCCTCGCCAGGGCAATACTGGAAGCGGCCAGCCGTCTCGGTATTCCCCGATATGACAGTCCCAACGGAGCGATGATGGAAGGCCCGGGCGGGGCCGCGATCACTGATCTGCGCATTAATCAGGGCAGGCGCGAGTCCGTTTACGATTCCTATATCCGGCCACGGCTGCACCAACCGAATCTGACGGTCCTCACCGGCGCATTGGTGGCCCGTGTCCTTCTTGACGGCTCACGGGCGGTCGGTGTCGAAGTGATCATCGAAGGGCAACGCCACTGCTTCTATGCCGAAGCCGAAGTCGTCTTGTCCCTGGGCGCGGTGAATACGCCCAAGGTGCTCATGCAGTCAGGAATCGGCCCGGAGCGCGAACTGCGCACCCATGGCATCGTTCCGATCAATCACCTTCCCGGCGTGGGTCAGAATCTTCAGGACCATATTGCCTTTGCCTGTACCTGGGAATACTTGCGACCCCAAGCTGTGGGCGGCGGTGGTTGTGAAACCACTGTGTACTGGAAAAGCGACAGTCGCCTGGACGCCCCAGACCTGCTGCACTGTCAGCTTGAATTTGCGGTGCCCTCCCCGGCTGAAGTGGGTATCCCGCCGCCGCAACAGGGTTGGACGACGTTCGCAGGGCTGGCCAGGCCTGTCAGTCGAGGGCGCGTGCGCCTATCGGGCGCCGGGCCATTGGATGCACCGCTGATTGAGCCGAACTCGCTGAGCGCACCCGAGGACATTGCGTCGGCGTTTGCGTCGATCGACCTCTGCCGGGCAATCGGCAACAGCGAAGCCTTCAATGGGTTGGTAAAGCGCGAGGTGGTCCCCGGGCCAAAAGATCACCGCGCCATGGAGCAGTTCATGCGCAATTCTGCAGTGTCCTACTGGCACCAGTCCTGCACCGCGAAAATGGGCCGAGATGCGATGTCGGTGGTCGACCATCAACTCCGCGTGTATGGCATCGAGAAACTGCGGATCGCCGATGCCTCGATCATGCCGCGAATCACCGTTGGCAACACCATGGCTCCTTGCGTCGTCATTGGCGAGCGAGCAGCCGATCTCATCCTCGCGGCGCATGGAGTGATCGCTCCGGTCACAGCGCCACTCGGATAAGGCAATGAGAACACTGACAGCGGGCGGCGGTATCGTCGACCTTGCAAAGAAAGGGAGGCAATTGACGGTCGCACCCCACAGCAATTGACCAAACACGCCTCGCGTCGCTATCTGGCGCCCTGCTGGTATTCACGGGGCGTACACCCAAACTCGCGGCGAAAAACGGTGTGCAGGTACTGCGCCGATTTGAAGCCGCAATTGCGCGCGATGTCGGCGATGGCTGAATCAGTGTTCTCCAGCCCGTTGGTGGCGGCTGCCAGTTTGAAACCCAGGATCTCGTCGTGGACGCTGCAGCCTCGCACATCGCGAAAGTGCGATTCCAGCGATGAGCGAGACACCCCCACGTAGTCCGCCACTTGCGCGGACTTGATGCCCTGGCAGGCATATTGGCGAATGAACAGCAGGGCTTGCATGACATATGGGTTGCCCAAGGGTTGGTGCAAACTCGAGACCTGCACGTTGATCGCATCCGGGGGTATCAGGATGTGCATGCCGGTGGAGGGCATGCCGTGCAGCATCTGGTGCAGCAATCGCGCAGCGGTGCGCCCCATGGTTTCGGTGCCCTGGATGACCGAACTCAGGGGGACCCGGGTCAAGCAGCGGGTCAACGGGTCGTTGTCGATGCCAATCAGTGCCACCTGCTCCGGGACGGCGATTCCGGCGGTCAGGCAGGCTTGCAGCAGCTGCCGGGCGCGGGCGTCACTGACGGCGATGATACCAATGGGTTTGGGCAGGCTCTGTAGCCAGTCGATCTGCTGCTCGACGGCGCTGTCCCAGAGTGGCGCGCTGGTGCCCATGCCCCGATAGACCTCAGCGTGCAGACCATCGCGTTGCATCAATCGTCGAAAGGATTTTTCCCGTTCCTGCGCCCAACGGTTGGCCTGCGCTTCCGGCAGGCTGAAGCAGGCAAAACGTGTCAGCCCTGCCTCGATCAAGTGCTTGTAAGCAAGGGTAATCAAGGCGTCGTTATCGGTGGCCACATACGGGATACCTTTCGGGTAGGCGCGCTCATCCTCGTAAGAACCGCCCACCGCCACCACGGGTAACTCGATACCGGCCAACGCCTCACCGATCAGCGGATCGTCGAAGTCGGCAATGATCCCATCCCCCTGCCATCGTTCGATGCCTTTCAGGCGACAGAGAAAATCCTCCTCCAGAAAAAGGTCCCAAGAGGCACGGGTGCTGCTCAGGTAATTGCCGATGCCGCTGATGATGCCGCGGTCATAGATCTTGCTGCCGTTGAACAGCAGCGCAATGCGGTGCACGGGAGGTACGGTTTTCATTGTTTTTATTATGGTCTGGAGGCAAGCCGTCCTGGACGGCGATTGGCACAGACTAGGCGTGCGGTCGACGAATCTCAATACTCAAAATCGCACCCTGTGTTGATGATTTTCGTAATCAGCGGTAACGGGGCCGTTGCTAGTATCGGGACACCGCCAAGAACAACAAGGACATTTGCCTGATGCCGTACTTCCCCAATGTCGACCAGATTCGCTACGAAGGCCCTGACAGCAACTCGCCTCTCGCCTTCCGGCACTACGACGCCGACAAAGTCATCCTCGGCAAACCCATGCGTGAACACCTGCGCATGGCTGCCTGTTATTGGCACACCTTCGTCTGGCCAGGGTCCGATGTGTTCGGTGCAGCAACCTTCAAGCGCCCGTGGCAACACACCGGCGACCCGATGGAGGTGGCCATTGACAAGGCGGCCGCCGCGTTCGAGTTTTTCTCCAAACTGGGTATCGACTATTACTGCTTCCACGACACGGATGTCGCCCCGGAGGGCAATTCGCTGAAGGAGTACCGCAACCACTTCGCGCAAATGGTTGATCACCTGGAGCGACATCAGGAAGACAGCGGAATCAAGCTGCTGTGGGGAACCGCCAACTGTTTCAGCAACCCACGCTTTGCCGCCGGTGCCGCCAGCAATCCGGACCCCGAAGTGTTTGCCTGCGCCGCCGCCCAGGTGTTCAGCGCCATGAACGCCACCCAACGCCTGAAAGGCTCCAATTACGTGTTGTGGGGCGGTCGCGAAGGTTACGAAACCTTGCTCAATACCGATCTGAAACGTGAACGCGAACAACTGGGCCGCTTCATGCGCATGGTGGTCGAGCACAAGCACAAGATCGGCTTCAAAGGCGACCTGCTGATCGAGCCCAAGCCGCAGGAACCGACCAAGCACCAATACGATTACGACAGCGCGACCGTTTTCGGCTTTCTCCAGCAGTTCGGTCTGGAAAAGGAAATCAAAGTCAACATCGAGGCCAACCACGCAACCCTGGCAGGCCATAGCTTTCATCACGAGATTGCGACGGCCGTCTCGCTGGGGATTTTCGGCAGCATCGACGCCAACCGCGGTGATCCGCAAAACGGTTGGGACACCGACCAGTTCCCCAACAGCGTCGAAGAAATGACCCTGGTGACCTATGAAATTCTCAAGGCCGGCGGGTTCATGAATGGCGGATTCAACTTCGACTCCAAGGTCCGCCGCCAGAGCCTCGATGAGATTGATCTGTTCCATGGCCATATCGGTGCAATGGACGTTCTTGCCCTGTCCCTGGAACGGGCAGCCACCATGGTTCAAGACGACCGACTGCAGCAACTCAAGGATCAACGCTACTCCGGCTGGCAGCAGCCGTTCGGGCAGGCGGTGCTGACGGGTGACTTCAACCTCCAGTCACTGGCCGAACATGCATTCGCTAACGAGCTGAACCCGCAAGCCGTCAGCGGCAGGCAGGAGATGCTCGAGAACGTCGTCAACCGGTTCATCTATCGCTGATCGCCAGCGAAGTCAGTCGGCAACGGGGCTGTGACATTTACGCGACAAATCTGTGTCCGCAACGCCTGCCGACTCTCTACAGTCCTACCAGCCCGATACTCATCATCAGGCAGTGTCTTTCCAACAACAATAAAAGGACGCACCACCATGAAGAACGTAAAACGCACGCTATTGGCCGGCGCCTTGGCTCTGCTGTCGTTGCCGGTGATGGCCGATGCCGCCCACCCGAAAATCGGTTTCTCCATTGATGATCTGCGGCTGGAGCGCTGGTCACGGGACCGCGATTACTTTGTCGCGGCAGCGGATAAAATGGACGCCAAGGTCTTCGTGCAATCGGCCGATGGCAACGAGCAAAAGCAGATCTCGCAAATCGAAAACCTCATTTCCCGCGGCGTCGATGTGATCGTCATCGTGCCGTTCAATGCCACCGTCCTGACCAACGCCGTCGCCGAAGCGAAGAAGGCCGGAATCAAGGTTGTGTCTTATGACCGTCTGATTCTCAACGCCGATATCGACGCGTACATTTCATTCGATAACGAAAAGGTCGGCGAAATGCAGGCCAGCGGCGTGCTGCACGCAGCGCCCAAGGGCAATTACTTTCTGCTGGGTGGCGCGCCCACCGACAACAACGCAAAAGTTCTGCGCGAAGGGCAGATGAAAGTGCTGCAGCCGGCCATCGACAAGGGGGACATCAAGATTGTTGGCCAACAATGGGTGAAGGAATGGAGCCCGACCGAAGCGCTGAGCATTGTTGAAAACGCCTTGACCCGCAACGACAACAAAATCGATGGCATCGTTGCCTCCAACGACGCCACGGCAGGAGGCGCCATCCAGGCATTGGCGTCTCAGCAACTGGCTGGCAAGGTGCCGATTTCTGGGCAAGACGCGGACCTTGCAGCGGTCAAGCGAGTGATCGATGGCACTCAAACCATGACCGTGTACAAGCCGCTGAAACTCATCGCCTCCGAAGCCGCCAAACTCTCGGTACAACTGGCGCGTAACGAGAAACCCGCCTATAGCTCGCAGTACGACAATGGCAGCAAAAAAGTGGACACCATCCTGCTCACGCCAACCCCGTTGACCAAGGACAACATTGACCTGCTGGAGCAGGACGGGTTCTACACCAAGGCACAGATTGCCGGGAAATGAACAGCAGAGCGTAACGTCTCAACGGCCCGCTGCGGGAGCCCGGCCAGCCCCTGGTTCCTGCAGTGTCAGCCACATACCTCACGCTCATGAGTCTCTGCCATGCCCGATTATCTGCTGCAAATGAACGGTATCGTCAAAACCTTCGGCGGTGTCAAAGCGCTCGATGGCATCGACATCAAAGTCAGGCCGGGTGAGTGCGTTGGACTGTGCGGCGAGAACGGCGCCGGCAAGTCCACACTGATGAAAATCCTTTCGGCGGTCTACCCCCATGGCACTTGGGACGGCGAAATTCTCTGGGATGGTCAACCGCTCAAGGCCCAATCCATCAGCGAAACCGAAGCCGCCGGTATCGTCATCATTCACCAGGAACTGACGCTGGTTCCCGACCTGTCGGTGGCCGAGAACATTTTCATGGGCCATGAACTGACGCTGCCCGGTGGACGCATGAATTACCCGGCGATGATCCACCGTGCCGAAGCCTTGATGCGTGAACTGAAAGTGCCGGACATGAACGTGTCGCTACCGGTCTCGCAGTACGGCGGCGGCTATCAGCAACTGGTGGAAATTGCCAAGGCACTGAACAAGCAAGCGCGCCTGCTGATCCTCGACGAGCCTTCATCGGCCCTGACCCGCTCAGAAATCGAAGTGTTGCTGGACATCATCCGCGACCTCAAGGCCAAGGGTGTTGCCTGCGTCTACATCTCCCACAAGCTCGACGAAGTGGCCGCCGTGTGCGACACCATTTCAGTGATCCGTGACGGCAAGCACATCGCCACGACCGCCATGGCGGACATGGACATTGCGCAGATCATCACCCAGATGGTCGGACGGGAAATGAGCAACCTCTACCCTACCGAGCCGCACGACATCGGCGACGTGATTTTCGAGGCCCGTCACATCACCTGCTACGACGTCGATAGCCCCAAACGCAAACGGGTCGACGATATTTCGTTCGTTCTCAAACGTGGGGAAATCCTCGGAATTGCCGGCCTGGTCGGCGCCGGCCGTACAGAACTGGTGACCGCGCTGTTTGGCGCCTACCCAGGCCGCCATGAAGGCGAGGTCTGGCTGGACGGCCAACCCATCGACACCCGCACGCCGCTCAAGTCAATCCGTGCCGGTCTGTGCCTGGTGCCCGAGGACCGCAAGCGTCAAGGCATCATTCCAGACCTGGGCGTCGGCCAGAACATCACCCTGGCCGTGCTGGACGGTTACTCGAAACTGACCCGCATTGATGCTGAAGCCGAGCTGGGTTGCATCGATCGGGAAATATCGCGCTTGCACCTCAATACCGCGAGCCCGTTCCTGCCGATTACCAGTCTTTCCGGCGGCAATCAGCAAAAAGCCGTGTTGGCGAAGATGCTGCTGACCAAACCCCGGGTCCTGATCCTCGATGAGCCCACCCGGGGGGTGGATGTCGGCGCCAAGTACGAAATCTACAAGTTGATGGGAGCGCTGGCGGCCGAAGGCGTGTCGATCATCATGGTTTCCTCGGAGCTGGCCGAGGTGCTAGGTGTGTCCGACCGAGTATTGGTCATCGGCGAGGGGCAGTTGCGTGGCGACTTCATCAACCGCGAACTCACCCAGGAACAGGTGCTCGCCGCTGCACTCAGTCAATCTGGTGGCTATAACAATAATGATCGGATACCCGCGTAATGAATCAGGTCAAACAACTTTTTACCCGCTACAAAATGCTCGCGCTGCTGGTTGCCGTGGCAATGATATGGATGTTCTTCAGCTGGCAGACCGAGGGCGGATTTCTAACACCGCGCAACCTGTCCAATCTGCTGCGGCAGATGTCCATCACCGGGATTCTTGCCTGCGGCATGGTGCTGGTCATCATCAGTGGCGAGATCGATTTGTCGGTCGGCTCATTGCTGGGCTTGCTCGGTGGGGTGGCGGCCATCCTCGACGTGATCTACCACATACCGCTGCTGGCGAATCTCAGCCTTGTCGCCCTGTGCGGACTGCTGATCGGTCTTGCCAACGGCTACATGGCCGCGTACCTGCGCATCCCGTCTTTCATCGTGGGGCTGGGGGGCATGCTGGCTTTTCGCGGCATTTTACTGGGGATTACCGGCGGCACGACCATCGCCCCGGTGTCGCCGGAGCTTGTCTACATTGGCCAGGGTTATTTGCCACACACGATGGGCATGGCCCTGGGCGTTCTGCTGTTCGCATTGACGCTGTTCCTGACCTGGAAACAACGGCGCAATCGCGCGCTGCATGGTCTGGCGCCACATTCACTGGCGCGTGACGTTTTTCGAGTGCTGTTGATCGGTGCAGTGCTGGCCGGATTCGTCCAAACGCTCAACAGCTATGACGGCATCCCCGTGCCGGTTCTGCTTCTGCTGATTCTGCTGGGTGTGTTCAGCTACGTGACCAGTCAGACCGTCTTCGGTCGACGCGTCTATTCCGTGGGCAGCAACATGGAAGCAACGCGCCTGTCCGGTATCAATGTGCAAGCCGTGAAGCTCTGGATTTTCGGCATCATGGGCGTAATGTGCGCGCTCGCCGGCGTGGTGAACACGGCGCGCCTGGCCGCCGGCTCGCCCTCGGCCGGCAGCATGGGCGAACTCGACGCCATCGCTGCATGCTTTATCGGTGGCACCTCCATGCGCGGGGGCTCCGGTACGGTCTACGGTGCCCTCCTCGGCGCGCTGGTCATTACTAGCCTGGACAACGGCATGTCCATGCTTGACGTCGACAGTTACTGGCAGATGATCGTCAAAGGCAGCATTTTGGTGTTGGCCGTATGGATAGACGTGAGCACCCGGACCGGACGACGCTGATCCGCTGCGGGATGAAATCATTCACGACCGCATTGGACATAAGCCCTTTTCCTCAGGCCGAAGCCTCCCTCTTTCAATGCCGAACATAACCGCCCAAGCAATATAGGGTCGTTGATCTTGTCGAGGGAGGTTCAGCTGGCAAGCACTGAGTATTCAAGATTAGGACAGAGGCAGACGCCATTTGCGGTGGATCCGTATGGAATTGGTCAAATTCACCATCGAGCAGGCCATCATCAAGAAGGCAGCCAGGCTCATCCACAGCTATTCGAAGCCGACGCTGAGCTACTGATCAACAATGACGAGTTACTTCAGCACGAGGTGTTTGGCTCGGTGGTCGTCGTCGTTGCGGTTAATGACCGGCACCAACTGCAGCAAGCCCTGATTTTCGGGGGGATTCACCAAGGCGATTCATGAAGCCCGGCGGATTTACGGTATCGCACATTACACGTAGCACATGAGCGCCAGGCTCCTGAGCGCGGTTTCAATGCTGTCCATCTAGCCTGGCAATTGCGCCTTGACCTGATGTGCAAATTCCGGACTCCCATTGACGAACCTGCTCAAAATGCTCGGGGAAAAGTGCAGCCTTCGAATGAACACCAGCCGCTCTTCCAGTTTGAGCGTAACAGCCAAATGAATCGTGCCCATTGTCAGTCCTTTTCTTTCAGCATATCTTGTACAAAACCTATACAAGGTCGCTAGAAATGTACAATAAAAAGGATTGGCCACTGACGCTGTACTTCGACGGTCAATGTCCACTGTGTGCGCGTGAAATCAAAATCCTGAATCGACACGCCACAGAGAGTCGACTGCTTTTTATTGACATCAGCAGCGGTGCGTTCGACGCCAAGGCACTCGGGTTCACTTTCGAGCAAATGCAGTCCTCGCTGCACGCCCGTTTCGCCGATGGCCGCTGGGTAACCGGTCTGGACGCCATCTTGTGGAGCTGGCGAGCCGCAGGCCTGGGGTTTTGGGCTGCGCCATTGACATGGCGTGCCATCCGACCGCTGCTTGCTTTAGGTTATCGCTGCTTCTGCCGCTTACGCCCCCATTTGGCATGGCTTCCTCACCCTGATGGCCGCCGTCGCTGTGTGGATGACCGTTGCGGGGTGCCGGAGTCAAAACCCGCACCAGACGAGCGGCCCACGTTGAAAACAAAGCAGCCCTAGAACGCTTCGCTTTGACATTGGCCCGACGAAGAAACTGGGTCATAGCTGATCGGGTGCACAACGTGTTTTCTGGTGCGCAGCAGGCACTTTCCTACTGCCAAGGATTGCCGCCACATGAAGCGCAGCATGGCTGCGAGGAATCTAAATGAACCCATCAATAGCCAAGCATTACCGTGAAATTCTCGTCGCCGTAGGCGAGAACCCTGAGCGTGAAGGACTGCTGGACACGCCCAAGCGCGCAGCCAAAGCGATGCAATACCTTTGCAACGGTTACACGATGAGTCTGGAAGACGTGACCAACGGTGCCCTGTTCGAATCGCAAAACGATGAAATGGTCATCGTGCGCGATATCGAGCTGTATTCATTGTGTGAGCATCACCTGCTGCCCTTCATCGGCAAGGCTCATGTCGCGTACATCCCCACAGGAAGGGTACTGGGTCTATCAAAGGTCGCCCGAGTCGTCGATATGTTCGCCCGCCGCTTACAGATCCAGGAAAACCTCACAAAACAAATTGCTGATGCCATCCATCACATCACCGATGCGGCCGGCGTGGCCGTGGTCATTGAGGCAAAGCACATGTGCATGATGATGCGGGGCGTGGAAAAGCAAAACTCTGTGATGACGACCTCAGTGATGCTGGGGGCCTTTCGCGAGTCATCCGCTACGCGTCTCGAGTTCCTGCAACTGATTGGGCGACGCAGTTAAGGCCCAAAATCCGTACAAGGTGTGGGAGAGGCAAAATGAACAGTTCCTTTGAGATGAACTCACTCGGCTACGGCTACCGCGCCTTGGTGATAGGCGCCAGTGGAGCGCTCGGCGCGGCGTTTTGTGAGTTGCTCAACGAAGATCCACGATGCTCGGTTGTTCGTGAACTGGGGCGCAACAGTGCTCCAGGATTGGATCTGGAAAAGCCCGACAGCATCGCCAGCGCAGCCGCCGAATTAGCCGAAGAAGCCCCGTATCAGTTGATTTTGCATGCTGCCGGTCTGCTTCATCGCGAAGACATCAAACCTGAAAAAAGTTACACCTCTATTGAAGCGGATGCGCTTCAGGCGATATTCCAAGTCAACACACTCGGGCCTGCACTGATTTTGCGTCACTTCTTGCCCTTGCTTGACGCTCGCGGCGCAATGGCCGTGCTCTCCGCCAAGGTCGGCAGTATTGGCGATAACCGTCTGGGCGGCTGGTATGCCTATCGCGCCTCCAAGGCAGCGTTGAACATGTTGATTAAAACGGCTGCGATTGAACTAGCCCGAACACGCCCTCAGACCCGTTTGCTGAGTCTTCATCCAGGCACGGTCATTTCGGGCCTGTCCCAGCCCTTTAAAGGCGCTTCTGCCGCCAGGCCTGCAAGCCTCGCTGCCCGCGAATTGTTATCACTGATTGACCGCTTGGCGCCTGCCGACAGCGGCGATTTCTTTGCTTATAACGGAGAACGCCTACCGTGGTAGGCAGGGAGTGAACCTTGAATCTGCAAGCGTTGACCGAACGGGCCGCCAATGGCGAAGTACGACAGTTGGAGCTGCTGTCTCTGGAAGGCGGTTTTTATCTGGCGCGAGTCGGGCTGGATCACGGCCAGTTCACGTTGCTGGACGATACAGCGAAGCCTATGCACCTTCGCTCCATCAATCACCTGCGTGAGTTGTTGCAGTTTGTCCCGCCATTCCCCTGCGTGCTTGTGCAGCAGTGCGTCCATGACGAGATGTGCGGCTCACGTGAAGGGCGCATTGAGCCGTTACGCATTCCTTTCTCGCTGACTGCGCCTTGGTGAGTCACCTTCCGTTGGACTCTGTCGAATGAATAAGACTCACCGACTATGCCTGGTTTTGGGCGACCAGTTGTCCTTTGACCTGGCCTCATTGAAGGGGCTGGACAGCGAGCGTGATACGGTTTTACTGGTCGAAGTGATGGAGGAAGCCAGTCATGTGCCCCATCACCCGCAAAAAATCGCACTGATCTTCAGTGCCATGCGCCATTTTGCTGAGGCATTGCAGCAGCGTGGCATTCGCGTGCAATACGTCACGCTCGATGATCCGCAAAATAGCGGCTCGGTGCCGGGCGAGTTACGGCGCTGGCAGTCGCTGCTGCAGCCGGATGAGTTGCACCTGACAGAATGCGGTGACTGGCGCCTGGAGCAGTCGCTCAAAGATTGCGGCTTGGCGATTCAGTGGCATACCGATACCCGTTTTTACTGCACCCGATTCGAATTTGCATCCTGGGCCGAAGGCAAAAAGCAGCTGCGCATGGAGTTCTTCTACCGCGAGATGCGACGCAAGAGTGGCTTGTTGCTCAACGGCGATGGCAGCCCGGTCGGCGGCGCCTGGAACTTTGATGCCGAAAATCGCAAGGCACTGCCTAAAGGCGTTAGAGCCCCCTCACCCCTCCGTTTTTCGGCCGATGCCATCACCCAGGACGTGCTGGCGCTGGTTGCAAAAAACTTTTCCAGCCACTACGGCGCCCTCGACACCTTTGACTACCCGGTGACTCACGCCGATGCCCAAGCGCTGTGGGACTACTTCCTTGACTGGGGTCTGGCAGCCTTCGGCGACTACCAGGATGCGATGGCCAGTGATGAACCTTTCTTGTTCCATGCACGGATCAGCGCCGCGCTGAATATTGGCCTGTTGGATCTGCGTCAATTGTGCAGCGACGTCGAGGCTGCTTACTGGGCGCACAGCATTCCATTAAACGCTGCCGAAGGCTTTATCCGTCAACTCATTGGCTGGCGTGAATATGTACGCGGCGTCTACTGGCTGAAAATGCCCGACTACGCCGGCGGCAATCTGTTTGGCAACAGCAGGCCGCTTCCAGAGTTCTATTGGACAGGCGATACCAAGATGAACTGCATGGGCCAGGCGATCGGCCAAAGTTTGAAACATGCCTATGCCCACCACATCCAGCGGCTGATGGTGACCGGCAACTTTGCACTGCTGGCCGGCATCGCGCCGCCCCAGATTTGCGACTGGTACCTGGCGATCTACATGGACGCATTCGACTGGGTCGAGCTACCCAATACATTGGGCATGGTCATGCATGCCGATGGTGGTTACCTGGGCTCCAAGCCTTACTGCGCCAGTGGCCAATATATAAAGCGTATGTCCGACTACTGCCGTAACTGCGCGTACAAAGTCAGTGAAAGCACGACGGACGACGCCTGCCCTTTCAATTCGCTTTACTGGCATTTTCTAATGCGTCACGGCGACCTTTTGCGCAGCAACCAGCGCATGGGCATGGTCTATAAAAACCTCGATCGTATGACTGAATCCAAGCAGCAAGCACTCTGGGATCGTGGCCAGAAACTGCTCGCCAAACTGGATGTCGGGGAGTCGTTTTGAAGAAGAGTGAACTACCGATCAAAACCTGTGCGGTCTGCGGATTGCTCTGCCCTACTAGAAAGATCTTCCAGTCCTAAAAACTTTCGTGCTGCTACGCCGATCTCTTCCACGGAGGATTCGCGACGCCAAATTCAGATCTGCTCCCTTCCCTGCGACTCAAGATCTATCAAAACCAGTTTGCCTTTGAGGCCGCCATCATGGAACTCACGCTTTGCGTCGAGCAGCGTGGATCGGTTCAAGGTAAGCAACGGACAAGCAAGTCCTCAAGCGAATAGCTAGTTTAAAGATGTATGGCAATTGGAGAGGGCCTGAAAGGCTCTCGTCTGGCCGAATATTTTTATCGCCATAACCACCAAAAATATGGTCGGAACTGGCCTGCGCCCCTTGTCATACGATCTCCAATCGATTAACCAAAGAAGCAAAAATTACCCCTACAACGTAAAACCAGAGCCTCCAGCACCCGAACCCCTCTTGCCCGACCTACTCGAATACGATACAAATCAATCAAGTTGTACGACAACATTATAAAAATGCCCCCGCCACCTGAGTCGGCCTATCCTCTTCGAGACCTGCCATGCCCCGCCCTACGTATGCCCAAACCATACCGCCGCCCTTCCCCCGCCATCTCGCCGTGATCATACTTTTGTGCATGGGCTGCGCGTTCGCCGGTAACCATGTGGCGGCACGGGTCGCTTTTGACGATGGCGCGGGTGTGTTGTTGGCGATTTTGATGCGTTCTGGCGGGACCTTGCTGGTGCTCGCCATCCTGGTGCTGTGGCAAAAACAAAGTCTGCGTCCGCCGCCGGGTACCTGGCACTGGCAGTTGCTGTTGGGCCTTCTGATTACCGTGCAGAGCCTGTGTCTGTACTCCGCTGTAGCACGGATCCCAGTGGCGCTGGCGCTGCTGGTGGCCAACGTGTTTCCTATCTTGCTGGCGTTGCTCACCTGGGTAGTGGGTGGCCCGAGACCGACTGCACGCACCGCTACGTTGATGGGTTTGATTCTGGTTGGGCTGGTGTTTGTGTTGGATGTCCCCGGGCGTGTGTCGACCACGACCAACGTCAGCCAAGAATGGCTGCTGGGCGTCGTGTTCGCGTTCTGCGCCGCCAGCGTATTCGCATGCGCGCTGTGGATTACTGACCACAAGTTGTCTCAGGTACGTGGTTCGGTGCGCAGTCTGTTGACCATTTTTATCGTATTCGGCAGCGTCAATCTTGCGGGGTTGGCTGGCGCCCTTCCAGGCGGACTAAATCTGCCCGCGACGTCAACCGGATGGTTGGCCCTTGCCACCTTGGTGGTGCTGTACGGCACGGGTTTTATCGCACTGTTTATTTTGGTGCCTCGGCTGGACATGCCACGCAATGCGCCGGTAATGAACATCGAGCCGCTGGCGACGTTGCTGATGGGCTGGATTGTGCTGGATCAGATGCTCAATGCGGGGCAGGTTCTGGGTGGGGCGATTGTGGTCACCTGTATCGTTTTGCTGACGTATCGCACATCAGCTATCAAGGCTGACGCCAAAGCGCCACGGGCACAGTGCTAATACCAGGGATACTGCTTGGGGTTAAACAACGTAACCGCCGTCCTACCCGAGAACTTAGGTAGTCATCCATTGTGACTTCATTGAACGAGCGCCCTTTGGAAGATCGGAGGTGTGGAATGAACCCAGTAACACCCGACGGTCGTTACTTTGTTGTCAAAGGGCAGCTGTGGCGATGTTCTAATCCATCGCTTAAGGAGGATGTGCGGCAGAGTCTCGTAGATGAGCTCATGGCAGCTCGACGTGAGGTGAAGAAAGCTAAGGCTTCGGGAGACGCATCGCAAACGAAGCTGGCTCGGGAAAAGGTGCAAAAGGCCAAGGTAGCGCTCGGTGAACGGGGCCCTGTCTGGTGGGAAGATGATAGTCCTGACCTCAACAGGTACCGGGTGACGAATACTCCGTATGCGGAGTGGTTCAGCTCGCTTCATGAAGCCGAATAACTGCCGGTTCAAGGTCAATATCTGAGTGGTGATGCCAGTGGCCAATTTGAGCACGCCTTCGACACGACTATCGGCGCCCCGGTCAGGGTTGTAGCCCGCTCAAACCGACATCACTTGGCCGGTATCCTTCAAGACGTCAGTCAGACACAGCGGTTCGGCATTCAACCGGGGCGCGAAATACCATGCTGGCGCAGTTTGCGGTAGAGCGTATTACGGCTGATCCCCAGGCGGGCGGCGACATGAGCGATGTGCCAATGTTCCGCCTCAATCAACGTTAGCAGTGTCTGCCGTTCGGACACTCCAAGTGGGTTTTCGGCTAACACGGCTGGAACGGCCGGTAGCAATTCCGCCAAGTCATCCAGAGTGACACGTCCCTCCATCGACAACGCTATCAGTGTGCGCAGACACGTACGCAGCTGCCGGACATTACCCGGCCAAGGATGCGTCAGCAAACGCTCTCTAACTCCGGCCTCGAGCCGAATCCTTGCATCTTTTGTCTCTTCGCGCAGTAGAAGGTCGAGCAAACGACCCTTGTCTGAACGCTCACGTAACGGTGGGAGCTGCACGGAGAAACCGGCAATGCGATAAAACAAGTCTTCGCGAAAACGCCCTTCGACCACACAGGTGTGCAGATCCTGGTGGCTGGCACTGATAAGGCGAATATCGAGCGGACGTGCCGTCGCGCCGCCTAGGGGCACCACCTGACGTTCCTCCAGCACCCGCAGCAGGCGAGTCTGCAACGCCAGGGGCATATCGGCGATCTCATCGAGAAATAGAATGCCGCCATGGGCTTGCTCCAGCTTACCGATCATTCCGTCCTTGCGTGCGCCAGTAAAGCTGCCGCCGTGATAGCCGAACAGCTCGCTCTCGATCAGCGTTTCTGGAATGGCCGCGCAATTGATCGCTACAAACGGCTGGCTAACCCTGGAGCTGGCGCGATGCAGCGCAGCAGAAAAAGCTTCTTTGCCTGTACCGGTTTCACCTTGTAAAAACACGGGTACGTCACGCTCCAAAACACGCAATGCGCGAGCAAAGCCGCGTTGCAAGCGCGGATCTTCGAGACACACTTGCCCGTCGTCAATTTTGGGGATTGCAGGAGTGCCGGAAGGCACTCGGCGTAAGGGTTCTCGCAACTGTCCGTAGAGCTGGCGTCCGTCCAGCAGCCGCATTGGCCAGCAGACACTTGGCTGCGAGCTGGCCTGACTCATCACCTGATCGAGAGGTGTCTCCAACAGCATCGTCAGAGATTGCCCAACCACCTGCTCACGGCTGAGGCCCAGCAGCTCGAGCGCCGCATGATTGACTGAACAGATACAAGCGCTCTCGTCGAAACTGAGCAACCCCTCCCCCAATAGCCCGACGTAGCCGGACTCCGGGTGGAAGCGCAGCAAGTATCGCTGCGGATCCTGCCCCAGGAAATAACAGCTCTCGATCAAATGGGCCGTCAGGTTGGTCAATGCCATTGCTTTGAAGTGCTGCTGAAGACCTTGTTCTTGTCGCACAGAAGAGAAGTTAAGAACGGCGAGCAACTCTCCGCTCGCATCAAATATTGGGCTGGCCGAACAGGTTAAGCCGGCATGCTTGCCACGGAAATGTTGATCACGACGGATAGTGACATGCTGTCGCTCGACCAGGCAGGTGCCGACACCGTTGGTTCCCTCACAATCCTCGCTCCATACCGAACCGAGCCACAGTCCGGAACGCTGCAATTCGGCTCGTTCGGAGTCATTGAACACGCTGTCGATCGCCACACCGCGAGCGTCGGTGAGTAGCACCACGTGGCCATCACGTCCGAGCTGTTGGTGCAAGTTGCTCATCTGCCAGTGAGCCACAGCGATGATGTGTTCCAGTGGCGCGCGGTGATCCTGCAAGCGTGGATGCTCAACCACGTTAGGTGCGCGGCGACTGGCAGGATCGAGCTGATATTGATCCAGGCACCGGCGCCAGGATCGTGTGATGGCCAAGTCAGCAATAGGGCCATGGGTGGCGTGAGTACCCTGCACGGCTTGCAGCACTTGTTGTGCATGGGCGTTGATCAAGGCCGGCTTCATTATTCTTGTTCTCCGTTACGGTTAGGACACGGGTCTGTTCGCAGCTTATATGAAAAGATCGCAACCAGCGCTTTTTGCACCGAGTGACACTCTGTCATCCACCATTTTCAGAATCGTGACAGATCTGCGAATCCAAGCCTGAGCAACACCGCAGCAGCCGCTCTGCAATGGGGCTTTCGCGAAGGTGGCCCGAGCCTTGCTCAGGGGCAAGTTGTACAAAAACAACAAGATCGGAGAAGCCCCATGAACATCGCTGTTGAAACACCTCTGCACACGCCAACTGCTCAACTCGCGGCTTGGGTCGAAAACCTCGGCGAGCGTCTCGCCCAACGTGATGTGGACGGCGTACTGGAACTGTTTGCCGAAGAGTGTCACTGGCGTGACCTGCTACTTTTCAGCTGGAACCTGGTGACCCTCGAAGGCAAGCCTGCCATCCGAGACATGCTCGAAGCACGCCTCGACCAGACTCGTCCTGAGCGATGGAAACTGGAAGGTGAAGCGACGCTGAATGACGGTGTGCTCGAAGGTTGGATCAGCCTGGAAACCGAAGCGGCGCGAGGTAAAGGCTACGTTCGCCTAAAAGACGGTGTGTGCTGGACGCTGTTGACAGCCATGCGCGAGCTCAAAGGCTTTGAAGAACCCAGTGGCCGCCGTCGTCCAATGGGTGCAAGTCATGGTCACACCCACGCCGACAAACGCAACTGGTTAGAGCGTCGCCAAGATGAAGAAGCTTCGCTAGGCATTACCACCCAACCTTACTGCCTGATCGTTGGTGGCGGCCAAGGTGGGCTGGGGCTCGCTGCGCGGCTCAAGCGAATGGGCGTGCCAACTCTGATCGTCGACAAAGCCGAGCGTCCTGGAGATCAGTGGCGCGGTCGCTACAAGTCGCTGTGCCTGCACGACCCTGTCTGGTACGACCATATGCCTTACCTGCCCTTCCCCGATCACTGGCCAGTCTTCACCCCAAAAGACCAGATTGGAGACTGGCTGGAAATGTACACCAAAGTCATGGAGCTCAATTATTGGCCGCGTACCGAATGCGTGAGTGCCAACTTTGACGAGCAAAGTGGCACCTGGAAGGTTGAAGTGCAGCGCGATGGCGAGCGTGTGACTTTACAGCCCACCCAGTTGATCCTCGCCACTGGCATGTCTGGCGTCCCCAACGTTCCTGTTTACCCGGGTGCTGAGATTTTCAATGGCCAGCAGCACCATTCCAGCCGCCACCCAGGCGGGGACGCCTGGCGCGGCAAGCGCGCGGTTGTCATCGGTGCCAACAACTCTGCTCACGATATCTGCGCCGACTTGGTGGAGAACGGTGTCGAGGTGACCATGGTGCAGCGCTCCAGCACCCACATCGTACGCTCCGACAGCTTGATGGAGCTGGTCTTCGGCGGGCTCTACTCTGAAGACGCCCTGGAGACAGGCTTGACCACCGACAAGGCCGACATGCTGTTCGCCTCGATCCCCTACAAGGTAATGCCAAGCTTTCATCAACCGATCTTTGAAGCGATCAAGGAGCGTGACAAGGACTTCTACGAGGGTTTGACCAAGGCCGGCTTCATGCTCGATTTCGGTGATGACGAATCTGGCCTTTTCATGAAGTACGTCCGCCGTGGTTCTGGTTACTACATCGACGTCGGCGCCTGCGAACTCATCGCTAACGGCACGATCAAGCTCAAAAGCGCGCCAGGCCTGGGTGTCGAACGCATCGAAGCAGATGCCGTCGTCCTCAACGATGGCAGCCGCCTACCTGCAGATCTGATCGTCTACGCCACGGGCTATGGCTCAATGAATGGGTGGGCGGCGAAGCTGATTTCCCAGGAAGTCGCTGACAAGGTCGGCCGTTGCTGGGGACTGGGGTCTGGAACCACGAATGATCCTGGTCCGTATGAGGGCGAATTGCGCAACATGTGGAAGCCCACACAGCAGGAAAACCTCTGGTTCCACGGTGGCAACCTACACCAGTCACGGCATTATTCGCTGTATCTGGCGTTGCAGTTAAAGGCGCGCTTCGAAGGCTTCGACACATCCATCTACGGCCTTGCAAAGAGTCATCACACTGGCTGAGTCAGAAGGCGCCCAACCGAGGTTGGGCGCTCAATCGGCACGGAAACGCTGGCTGAGCGATCCTTGAAAATGCTCCAGCAGAAAATCCAAGAACACTCGTGTTTTGGCCGGCAAAGCTTTTCGGGACGAGAAGTACACCGAAACGACACCTAGATCCACATACCAATCCGGTAACAAACGAACTAGATCACCGCGTTGCAACCAAGGCCACGCGCGCTCCATCGGTACCAGCCCGACACCCAACCCCATCAATGCACAGCTACACAATGCTTCTGGATCGTTCATTATGGCCGTCGGTTTCAGGTTGACATCAAACCGCCCTTCTCCAGCATCCCGAAGTGTCCAGTTGAGCAAACGCCCTGTGCTGGTCGAACGCATTACGATGCCATCCACCCCCTGCAAATCGCCAGGAACAACGGGCATTGTCCGCCCCTCCAACCACTGCGGAGCTGCAACAGCGACAAGATGAAGTTTGGCCAACTCTCTCGCTACGATTCCCGGAGATAATTCAATACCGCCACCAATGGCCACATCAAAACCTTCACCAATCAAATCGACGCGACGGATTTCCAAGTGCCAGTCCGGAACTACCTCGGGGTAACGCTGTTTGAAACTTTTGAGTAGTGGCAGGACATAATCGTAAGCGAAAGACGGAGACAAATTGACCCGTAATCGCCCTGCCGGGACTTCTCGGGCATCACCTATTTGCGCGATAGCACCTTGGATGGTTTCGACGCTGCCCGAGACTTGCTGGTAGAACAATTCTCCTGCCTCAGTGAGGGTCAGGCTTCTTGTGCTGCGCTGGAAGAGTCGGGTGCCTAAATTGGCTTCGAGCCGTGCCACATTCTTACTCACGGCAGCAGCGGAAATCCCCATACGCCTGGCTGCTTCGGAAAAGCTGCTGGCCTCCGCGGCGCGAACGAACGATTCCAGATTGCCGAGGGTTTCCATGGTCATCTCCAACTTTTGGTTGAAGGTGATTCTACCGATTGGAGACTAATTTATCCCTGATGCTTTGGTCATGATTGTGCCTACCGGATCATTACGATTGGAAAGCAAAGACTCATGACAAAAATTCTAGTTACTGGCGCGACAGGCAGATTGGGCAATGCAGTCTTGCGTTCACTGGTACAAAAAATCCCGGCATCAAATGTTGTGGCAATGGCACGTGATACTGAAAAGGCTGAGCCTCTGGCTGCCTTAGGCATAGAAGTGCGCTACGGGGATTACACCGACTACGATTCGTTGGTGGCGGCATTCGAAGGAGTTGAAAAAATCTACCTGGTATCAGCCGTTGCGTTCAGTGATCGTGTTGCCCACCATACAAACGTGATCGTTGCTGCCGGCCGGGCGGGTGTTCGCCATGTGGTTTACACCAGTATTCAACGGATCAACGATGAGCTGGCACCTATTGAAGGGGTGACGGAGAGCGATATTGCTACCGAGCGACTTCTTGAAAAGTCGGGCCTCACGTACACGATTATTCAACATCCGTTATACGCCGACGACTTGCCCTTCTTCATCGGTGCCAATGCGGCAAATGAAGGCTTCAGCGTCCCAGCAGGCCAAGGTCGAATTGGGCCAGTCACCTACGCAGAGCTTGCAGAAGCAGGTGCTGCCTTGCTCACCCAGACTGGGTACGAGAACCGCACCTGCTTGCTAAATGCAGGACAGACGTGGTCATTCCAAGATGTCGCAGACGGGTTTTCTCGATTGACGGGCATGCCCATTGAGTACCAGCCAATTTCCGCTGAAGCATTCATTGCAGCTCGGGAAAGTGAAGGCTGGCCAACTGCGGTCGCGAAATTCATCAGCGGCTGGGGTAACGCCATCGATAATGGCGCTTTTGACCAGAGCAGTCGTACGCTTGAAAAACTGTTGGGCCGTAAGCCAAAACATTTGGAAGGGATGCTAAAGGAAGTCTTCAAACTTTAAGTAAAGCCACTTCCCCAAGCCCAATCTCTTGTAGCAACCGCTGGAGAAACGCCAAGCCGTTTAACCCCACTTTCTGCACCTAACCATTTTCTGTACGCCGGCAAGACTCCGGCAAAGCAGGCTGTGATCAGGTTCGGAAAGCCTGGAGGCATACAATCCCCAAACCGCTGGCGCTCCTGCGACACCACATATTGGCAATGACCTGGACCTTGAAGGACTCGAAATAGGGACGGCATTCTTGTGGAATGGGCGTCCGCTTAAAAAGGCTAAAAAGAGTGAGAGATGTACGGGTCCGGAAATGCGTCATCTATCTGGAAACGGCTATCAGCAAAGCGCGGATTTCAATGTACTCATTGATGTACTTAAAATTCGTGGCTGCAGGTAGATTTCGGTAGAATTCGCCGGAACGAAAAAAGAGGCCGAAGCCTCTATTTTCTAGATTTGCAGAGCTCAATGGAGCTCTGCAAAACAACATCTGGAGCGGGAAACGAGACTCGAACTCGCGACCCCGACCTTGGCAAGGTCGTGCTCTACCAACTGAGCTATTCCCGCGTCTTGGTGTGGCGCATTCTATAGAATCCAGAAGCCCCGTCAACCCTTTGATTCAAAAAAGTTTTATTTCTTTTCCACGTCGGTCTTCAGATGCGGCCAGGCAGCCCGCAGGTATTGGACCATGGACCACAATGTCAGTCCGGCAGATACCAGCAGCAAGGCATAACCGATCAAGACCCAGAAGGTAAAGTCCGATGGATTGGCCAGCAGGATCACCAGCGCCAGCATTTGCGCGGCGGTTTTCCATTTGCCCAGGTTCGACACGGCAACGTGAGCCCGTGCACCGAGTTCGGCCATCCACTCGCGAAGTGCCGAGACGACAATTTCGCGACCGATGATGACGGCCGCCGGCAGCGTGAGCCACAGGTTGCCGTGTTCTTGCACCAGCAACACCAGCGCAACGGCCACCATCAGCTTGTCAGCCACGGGGTCAAGGAACGCCCCGAATGGTGTGCTTTGCTCCAGACGACGGGCCAGATAACCGTCCAGCCAGTCTGTGGCGGCGGCAAATGCGAAGACCGAAGCGGAGGCCATGTAGCTCCATTGGTACGGCAGGTAGAACAGTAAAATGAAGATCGGGATGAGCAGGACGCGTAGAACGGTAATCAGATTAGGGATATTCATCGGCACAACTGGCTACGAGGTGAGGTGGCATTCTACTCGCTGTGCAGATTTGCATAAATCAACTCTGCGAGCTTTTTACTGATCCCGGGTGCTTTGGCGATCTCTTCGATGCTGGCACGAGACAGCTCCTGCAATCCACCAAAATGTTTTAACAAATCTCGGCGGCGTGTCGGTCCGACGCCTGCAACGCCCTCAAGTGTCGAGGTGCGCCGGGTTTTACCACGGCGGGCCCGGTGCCCGGTAATGGCGAAACGGTGGGCTTCATCGCGTATCTGTTGAATCAGATGCAGCGCGGGGGAATCACCGCGCAAGGTAAATTCGTGAGCTGCGTCGTTGAGGTACAGGGTTTCAAAACCGGCCTTGCGCGTCGCCCCCTTGGCCACGCCCAGCAGAATCAGATCAGGCACCGCCAGCTCATTGAGCACGTCGCGGGCCATCGACAGCTGACCCTTGCCGCCGTCAACCAGCAGAATGTCCGGCAACTTGCCCTCCCCGTCCTTCAGTTTACTGAAGCGTCGGGTCAGGGCCTGGTGCATGGCCGCATAGTCGTCGCCCGGGGTGACGCCTTCGATGTTGTAACGACGATAGTCGGACTTGATCGGGCCTTCCGGACCGAACACCACGCACGACGCCACGGTGGCTTCGCCGCTGGAGTGGCTGATGTCGTAGCACTCCAGGCGCTGTGGCGGCTCGTCCAGGTTCAAGACTTCTGCCAGGGCATCGAAACGCGCGGCGACGTGTTGACGGTTGGCCAGCCTCGCGCCCAACGCCTGCTCGGCATTGGTGACCGCCAATTGTTGCCAGCGTGCTCGCGTACCCCGTACCCGATGGCTGATGGTCAACTCGCGACCGCGCAGCTCTTCAATGGCCGCAATGAGGGTCGGAAAGTCTTCGTGAACCACGTTGACGATCAGTTCGCTCGGCAGGTCGCGCTCAGGACTGGTAATGAAGTACTGGCCGAGAAAGGCAGCCATGACCTCGGAAACGTCCTCGTCGATGCCGACCTGAGGGAAGAAGTTCTTGCTGCCCAACACCCGCCCACCGCGCACGCTGATCAGGTGAACACAGGCACCGCCCGGATTGACGAACGCAGCGATCACATCGATATCGCCGGTTCCGCCTTCCATGCTTTGCTGATCCTGGACTCGACGCAGCAGCGAAATCTGGTCACGCAACTCGGCGGCGCGCTCGAACTCGAGGTTGATCGCCGCCTCTTCCATGCCCGCGGACAACTCGTCGGTCAGCGCATTGCTGCGGCCTTCAAGGAACATCACTGAGTGGCGAACGTCCTCGGCATACACTTCGGGCTCTACCAGCCCGACACACGGGGCCTTGCAGCGCTTGATCTGGTATTGCAGACAAGGGCGCGTGCGGTTCTTGTAATAGCTGTCTTCGCACTGGCGAACAAAAAACGTTTTTTGCAGCAAGCTCAAGCTTTCGCGAATCGCGCCCGCGCTGGGATACGGACCGAAATACTTGCCCTTGGCCTTTTTCGCACCGCGATGAATGCTCAGACGAGGAAACTGACCATCCGAAAGAAAGACGTAAGGGTAGGATTTGTCATCGCGCAGCAGGATGTTATACGGCGGACGCCACTCCTTGATCAGCGTCTGCTCAAGCAGCAAGGCTTCCGTTTCGTTGGCCGTGATGGTGGTTTCGACCTGGGCGATACGGGCGACCAGCGCCGCCGTCTTGGGCGCGAGACCGGATTTGCGGAAGTAGCTCGACAGGCGATTTTTCAGGTTCTTGGCTTTGCCGACATACAGAAGGCGAGCATCGCTGTCGAACATGCGGTAGACGCCGGGGCGCCCACTGACGGTCGACAGAAAAGCGCCTGGATCAAAGACTTCGGTCATTTTCAGAGGCTGGCATCGACCATGCCGTGACGCACCGCCAACAGCGTCAGCTCGACATCACTGCTGATCGAGAGCTTCTCGAAAATGCGGTAACGGTAAGTGTTGACCGTTTTGGGCGACAGGCAGAGCTTGTCGGAAATGATCTGGACTTTCTGACAGCCGACAATCATCAATGCGATCTGGATCTCGCGTTCCGACAGCGCGTCGAAGGGCGAATCGTTGGTGGGCTGAAAGGATTTGATCGCCAGTTGCTGCGCAATCTGCGGGCTGATGTAGCGTTGCCCGGCAAACACCAGGCGAATGGCCTGGACCATTTCCGGCAACCCGGCGCCCTTGGTCAGATAACCGGCGGCACCGGCCTGCAGCAGCCGCGTAGGAAATGGATCTTCCTCGCACACGGTGACCGCGACGACTTTGATGTCCGGATGACTGCGCAATAACTTGCGCGTGGCTTCAAGACCGCCGATCCCGGGCATCTTGACGTCCATCAGCACCACATCGGGTTTCAACTCACGCGCTTTAAGCAGGGATTCCTCCCCCGACTCAGCCTGGCCGACTACTTGCAGGCCATCGATGTCAGCCAGCATTCGTGTAATGCCTGTACGAACGAGATCATGGTCATCGACTACTAGCACCCTAATCAAGCAGACACCTCGCGATATGGTCTTATTGGGTTGCCGGACACCTTAGCAAAAAGCGACTGGCAGACCTAGCGGCAAGCGCTATATAAAAAGTTTCAATACATCTTGAAAGGCTTGTCGCTAGCGTGTTTCAGCGATACAGCTCATCGAGATCACGCTGCATTCTCAGGAAACACTCGTCTTGGCCGGCTACCTTCAGTCCTTTTCTCTCGTACAGCGCTTTGGCCGGATTCGTTTCAAAAACTGTCAGGCGTAATGCTGGACGCCGTTCCTTGCACGCCATGGCCAATACCTGATCGATCGCCCAGGAACCGGCACCCTGCCCCTGAAACGCTTCCAGCACGTGCAATTCGCGGATATACAAAGCCCTGGAGTCGCGACTGAGGCTCACATAACCCAGCAAGACATCGTCCCGGACAATCAACCAGTTCTCGCGCCCGGCCCAGGCGACATCGAACGCCTCGTCCTGCCAGAGCAGGTCATTTTGAATGTAATAGCGGAGCATGTTGCGACAGGTCAGTTCGCGAGCGAAATCAAGGTCGCCGGATGTTGCCGGGCGCCAGTCAAAAGCCATTAAAACCTCCGCAGGTGCCAACGATCAGTGTCGTCATGGTTCGCCCTTGTGACATCACTCGTGAGTGACGCCCAAAGTGTGTCACAAACCTCGACCACTCAAGCGATAGAAAAGGTGATCGGTCATCGATAGCATTTTCTGATTGAAACCGCGCACCGGCCTCTAGTAAGCTCGGGGCATTCATCGGAGACAGACCATGTTCAACGCCCTCTTACCGCTTCGTACCGCCAGCGCCTCGCGCTCGGTTACGGCTGCCCGGGCGACTGACGTTTGTGCTCCGGTCAGCTTTTATTTTGGGTATTGGTTTAGCCACTGGCGCGCCTGATACCCACACGGCGCCCACTTTAAACGGGTCGCCACCAGAGAATTCTCAACCCCCGGTCGGCTTCCCGACCGGGGGTTTTGTTTTTTCAGCCCCTGATTTTTTTGCGACACACCAGACAACCAGAGGATTTACGAAATGAACTACGCCACTTATTACCGTTACGACAGTTTTTCCGCCTGGCGATTTAGCAGCCTCCGCTCGGGACAGCCTGCCGCCTCCGATCGGTCACCCACAGGTGGCAAGCACACACACGCAGCCAATCCGGCCAATTGTCGAACACCCCAGTAGGGCCGAGCGCGCGGGAACGAACCCGCCGCCAGCCCAGGAAGCCTGAATATGAACTCGTCCGTCTCTGCTCTGCCGCTGTCCACCTTGAGTCCCGCCAATGAAGCGCTGACCCTGCGTCTGCCCAGCTCGTTGCAACTCAAGCAGCAACTGCCCCTCAACAACGCCCTGACCCGGCAAGTCGCCGCCCACCGCGACGCGGTCCGCGCGATCCTCAACGGTGAAGATTCCCGTCTGCTGGTCATCGTCGGCCCTTGCTCGATTCACGATCCCCAGTCCGCCCTCGAATACGCCACCAACCTCGCTCGCCTCGCCGCCGAAGTCAGCGACCAGCTGTTGCTGGTAATGCGCGCCTACGTCGAAAAGCCTCGCACCACGGTCGGCTGGAAAGGCCTGGCCTACGACCCGCAGCTTGACGGCAGCGATGACATGGCCGGCGGCTTGACCCTGTCCCGTGAACTGATGCGCGAGATGCTGCGCCTCGGCTTGCCAATTGCCACCGAACTGTTGCAACCGATGGCGGCCGGCTACTTCGACGATCTGCTGAGCTGGGTCGCCATCGGTGCCCGCACCACCGAGTCGCAAATCCACCGGGAAATGGCCAGCGGCCTGAGCATGCCCGTCGGATTCAAGAACGGCACCGATGGCGGCGTGGCCGTTGCCAGCGATGCCATGCGTTCGGCCGCCCACCCGCATCGTCATTTCGGTATCGACAGCCAGGGGCATCCTGCGATCATTCAAACCCCGGGCAATCCCGATACCCATCTGGTGTTGCGCGGCGGTCATCGCGGGCCGAACTACGATCGCGACAGCGTCGCCCAAGTGAACAGCGACTTGACCCGACTCAAGATCCCCGCACGGATCATGGTCGACTGCAGCCACGCCAACAGCGGCAAAGACCCGGCTCGTCAGCCCGCCGTATTCAACGATGTGCTTGAGCAACGCCTGCAAGGCGATCAATCGCTGATCGGCATGATGATCGAGAGCCATTTGTTCGAAGGCTGCCAGCCCTTGAGCCCATCGCTCCGCTACGGCGTATCGGTGACTGATGGCTGCCTCGGCTGGACCGGAACGGAACACCTGTTGCGACAGGCCGTCGACCGGCTGCGGGCACAGAACGGCGTTCAGCGACCGGCATAACCACCGCCGACCTTCCAGCCCTCGATTCGAGGGCTGGGCGTCTGAAAAGCGAATCGGTTGACAGGTAAACGGCGTTGACACAGTAGGCCGTTGCATTGATGCGCTCGGCGAGCGACAAAAAGATGTCCAAATATTCCGAACGGGACCTCAGGCTCTTTCGAACTTTCCTACGTTTTCTATACCTTTTTCATCAACTTACAGCGGATTCCTCATACATCGCCGAGCCGCTGGTGTGCTTTAGAGTGAGCCCATATTCACCTCTCTGAACCATCGCGAAAAAGGAATGAACATGCTACGGAATGCAACTACTCAGTATCCAATCCTGTTGATCCACGGCCTCTTCGGCTTTGATCGCATTGGCAAAGTCGAACTCTTCCATGACGTCAAGCAGGCCCTCAGAAGTGCCGGTGCAAGAGTGTTCATCCCCCACCTCTCGGCTACCCAAAGCAACGAAGTGCGCGGTGACCAACTGTTGGCACAGATCGAACGGGTGCTGGAAGGAACCGGCGCCCACCAGGTCAACCTGATCGGTCACAGTCAGGGTGCCCTCGCAGCACGTTACGCCGCCGCCATCGCGCCGGAGATCGTCGCGTCGGTGACTTCGGTCAGCGGCCCGAACCACGGCTCGGAACTGGCCGATTTCCTGCGCAAGGCCCTCACACCGGGACGCCTGCCGGAACACGTCGCGGCCACGGTTGCCACGCTGTTTGCTGATTTTCTGTCGTTGCTCAGCGGTCATCAGCGTTTGCCGCAGAACGCCATCGCCGCGCTCAACGCCTTGACCACCGAAGGTGTGGGCGCGTTCAACGACAAATACCCGCAAGGACTGCCGAAAACCTGGGGCGGCAAGGGGCGCGAACTGGTGAACGGCGTGCGTTATTACTCCTGGAGCGGCACATTGCAGGGTGACCTTCTCGATAAAGGGCTGGGGGCGGTCAGTCCGCTGCACGGTTTCCTCCAGGCCTTCTCTCGCTACTTCACCACCGAGGCAGAGCAAAATGACGGCATGGTGGGCCGCTACAGCTCCCATTTAGGCAAAGTCATCCGTTCCGACTATCCGCTGGATCATCTGGACAGCCTCTGTCAAACCGCCGGCCCGCTGCGCAAGGGCATCGATCCGATTGCCTTGTATGTGCAGCATGCCGAGCGCCTGAGAAATGCCGGCCTATAATCTGTCCGGAACTTTGTCGAGAAATAGGCCACTGAATCCGGTAGGCTCCGCACTTTACTGAACATTGAAAGGAGAATTTTCCATGGCTAAAGCCACTGCCCGTCACATCCTGGTTAGCTCGGAAGACAAGTGCAACGAACTCAAGGCCCAGATCGAAGGCGGCGCTGATTTCGCCGAAGTTGCCAAAGCCAACTCCACTTGCCCATCCAGCCGCCAGGGCGGCGACCTCGGCTCGTTCGGTCCAGGACAGATGGTCAAGGAATTCGACACCGTCGTCTTCAGCGCACCTATCAACGTGGTGCAAGGCCCGGTCAAGACCCAGTTCGGTTACCACCTGCTGGAAGTGACCAGCCGTCAGGACTGATCAGCACTCTGATATTCTGCACAGCGGCCCGCCTTTTGGCGGGCCGTTGTGTTTCGGATACGTAATACGGCTGGCGAGGGACGCGCCGCTAGCGTACAAATTGCGGTTATCGACCACCCGGCTCTAAGGCTGACAATGCGACTGGCTTTCCCCACTTTGTTGTTCACTGCCATGGCCCTGCTGTTGAGTGCCGTCGGTGTGAATGCTGCACCGCAACATGCGTTGACCGTGTACGGCGAACCGGCGAAGTACCCCGCCGGCTTCAGTCATTTCGCCTACGCCAACCCGCAAGCCCCCAAGGGCGGCACGATGCGTCGCTCGGCCATCGAGATCGGGCATTTCGACCATATATTGCCGTACATCGACAAAGGCATTGGCGTCACGCAGATCGACGGCTTGCTCTACTCGCCCCTGGCCCAGCGTTCGCTGGACGAACCCTATACCGTGTACGGTCTGGTGGCACAGAAAATGGAGCGCTCCGACGACGGTATGTCGCTGCGCTTCTATTTGAATCCGAAGGCGCGTTTCGCCGACGGCACACCGATCACCGCCCAGGACGTGCGCTACACCTTCGACCTGCTGATGACCCAGGGCAGCCTGCGCTATCGCACCCAGTTCGCCGACGTCAAAGGCGTCGAAGTCGAAGCGCCGCTAACGGTCCGGTTCGACTTCAAAAGCAACGAAAACCGTACCCTGCCCCTCGACATCGCCACGTTGCCGGTATTTCCCGAACACTGGTGGAAGACCCGTGACTTCGCCAATGGCGGTGGTTATGAGGCGCCATTGGGCAGCGGCCCTTATAAGGTGGGCAAGGTCGACTCCGGCCGCAGCATCACCTTCGAGCGCAATGCCACCTGGTGGGGCAAGGATTTGCCGGTCAGCCGCGGCCTCTACAACTTCGATCATTTCAGCATCGAGTACTTCGGCGATACCGACGTCGCCCGCCAGGTCCTGCGTGGCGGCGCCTATGACTACAACCGCGAATTCTCCGCGACCGGTTACTCCATCGGCTACGAAAGCCCGGCCCTGAGCGACGGTCGCCTGCAAAAAGCGCATCTGGCCACAGAAGCTCCGCAATCGGCCCAGGGTTTTGTCTTCAACCTGCAAAAACCGATATTCCAGGACCGACGAGTGCGCCAGGCCCTGGCCATGCTCTGGGATTTCGAGTGGAGCAATCGGCAGATGATGCGCGACCTGTACATCCGCCAGCAAAGCTTCTTTTCCAACACCGACCTCGCCGCCCGCAAACTGCCGGACGCCGGAGAGCTGGCCATTCTCGAACCGCTGCGTGGGCAGATTCCCGACGAAGTCTTCACCCAGGTCTTCGAAGCGCCGAAAACCGATGGCAGCGGTCTGATTCGCGACAAACAATTGCAAGCGCTGGACTTGCTCGAGCAGGCCGGCTGGAAACCCGACGGCGACCAACTGGTCAACGCCGATGGCACGCCACTGAGTTTCACTTTTCTGGTCAGCCAAAACGGCATGGACCGATTGCTCCTGCCATACAAGCGCACCTTGAAACAGATCGGCATCGACCTGAACATCCGCCGCATCGACGCGTCCCAGTATGTGAATCGCCTGATGAGCCGCGATTACGACATGATCGTCACCGGCTACCCGGTCACCACTTCACCGGGTGGCGAGCTGTTCAACTACTTCGGCTCGGTCTCGGCCAACGACCCCGGCGCCAACAACTACATGGTGCTGAAGAACCCGGCGGTCGACACCCTGATCAACGGCCTGGTCCGCGCCAACACCCAGCCCGAAATGCTGCGTTACGCCCACGCACTGGACCGGGTGCTGCAATGGAACTACTACTGGATTCCCAACTATTACCCGCCGGGCACTTCAACGGTGTGGTGGAACCGGTTCGGCATGCCCAACGAGCAGGCCAGTAATGACGAAGCCATCGAAAGCTGGTGGGAAGTGAGCACCACGCCGCTGACCAACCAGCAGATGACGGCGGAAAAAATCCGCCGTGGCACACCCGGAGGGCCGCATTGATGTGGGCTTACATACTGCGGCGTCTGCTGCTGATCATCCCGACGCTGGTGATCATTCTTCTGGTCAACTTCGTCATCGTCCAGGCTGCACCGGGCGGTCCGGTGGAGCAGGCCATCGCGCACTTGCAAGGCATCGGTGGCGCCAGTGTCGGCGGCGGCTCCGGGGAGACCATGTCCGGCACCTCCCGGGCCAGTCGCGGTCTCGACCCGCAATTGATCAAGGACATCGAAAAGCAGTACGGCTTCGACAAGCCCGCACACGAACGCCTGTGGCTGATGCTCACCAGCTACGCGCGCCTGGACTTTGGCAAGAGCTTCTTCCGCGGCGCCACCGTCACCGACCTGATCCTGGAAAAAATGCCGGTGACCATTTCCCTCGGGCTATGGGCGACGCTGATCACGTACCTGGTGTCGATCCCGCTGGGCATCCGCAAGGCCGTGCATCATGGCAGCCATTTCGACATCTGGAGCAGCACGGCAATCATCATCGGTTACGCGATGCCGGCGTTCCTGTTCGCGATGTTCCTGATCGTGGTCTTCGCCGGTGGCACCTCTCTGAACTGGTTCCCGGTGCGCGGACTGGTGTCGGACAACTTCGAATCGCTGTCGACCGTGGGCAAGATCGCGGACTATTTCTGGCACTTGGTGCTGCCGGTGACGGCGTTGGTGATCGGCGGTTTCGCCACGCTGACGATCCTCACCAAGAACTCGTTCCTCAATGAAATCACGCGCCAGTATGTGGTCACCGCACGGGCCAAAGGCTTGAGCGAACGACGCGTGCTGTACGGCCATGTGTTCCGCAATGCGATGTTGCTGGTGGTGTCGGGGATTCCCCAGGCGTTCATCAGCGTGTTCTTCGCCGGGTCGCTGCTGATCGAAGTGATTTTCTCCCTCGATGGCCTGGGGCGCATGAGCTATGAGGCTGCCGTGTCGCGGGACTATCCGGTGGTGTTCGGCTCGCTGTTTATCTTCACTCTGTTCGGGCTTTTGATAAAACTGATCGGCGACCTCTGCTACACCCTGGTCGACCCGCGTATCGACTTTGCCGCGAGGAACGCCTGATGTTCAAGCTCTCGCCGTTAGGCCGTCGCCGCTTTGAACGCTTCAAGAAAAACCGTCGGGGCTGGTGGTCGCTGTGGCTGTTCATTGGCCTGTTTCTGCTGACCTTGGGCGGTGAGTTGATCGCCAACGACAAACCGCTGGTGGTCAGTTATCAGGGCCAGTGGTACTTCCCGGTATTCAAGCGCCACACCGAGCAGGAGTTCGGCGGGCAACTGCCATTCCAGGCTGACTATCGCAGCGACTACGTGCAAAAGCTGATTCACAAGGACGGCGGCTGGATGCTGTTCCCGCCGATCCCGTTCAGCGATGACACGCCCAACTATGAACTCAATACACCGGCGCCGAGCCCGCCCTCCAGCGTCAACTGGCTGGGCACCGACGACCAGTCCCGGGACGTCATGGCCCGGGTGATTTTCGGCGCACGGGTGTCGATCCTGTTTGCGTTGATGCTGACCTTCGTCAGTGCCTTGATCGGCATCGCCGCCGGCGCTTTGCAAGGCTATTACGGCGGCTGGGTCGACCTGCTGGGTCAACGCTTGCTGGAGGTCTGGTCCGGTCTGCCAGTGCTGTACTTGCTGATCATTCTTTCGGGGTTCGTCGAACCGAATTTCTGGTGGCTGCTGGGGATCATGGCGCTGTTTTCCTGGCTGGCGCTGGTCGACGTGGTGCGCGCCGAGTTCCTGCGCGGTCGCAATCTGGAATACGTCAAAGCCGCCCGGGCGCTGGGCCTCACGGATCGAAAAGTGATTGTCCGGCATATCCTGCCCAACGCCATGAACGCGACCTTGAGCTACCTGCCGTTCATTCTCACCGGCGCCATCTCCACCCTCACGGCCCTGGATTTTCTCGGCTTCGGCATGCCGGCCGGCAGCGCATCGCTGGGCGAGCTGATCGGGCAAGGCAAGCAGAACCTGCAAGCGCCGTGGCTGGGGCTGACGGCGTTTTTCACCCTGGCGCTGATTCTTTCCTTATTGGTGTTTATCGGCGAGGCGTTGCGCGATGCCTTTGATCCCCGATCCTGACGCGGACTGTAGATATGAGTACCAACCTGATCGAAATCCGTGACCTCAGCGTGGCCTTCAATGGCCAGACGGTGGTGCGCAATCTGTGCCTGGACATCCATCCCGGCGAATGCCTGGCATTGGTCGGCGAATCGGGCTCCGGCAAATCGGTGACCGCCCACTCGATCCTGCAACTGCTGCCCGAGACCGGCACCCGGACCACGGGCAGCATTCGCTATCGCGGCAAGGAGTTGCTCGGGGCCCCGCCCCAGGTGTTGCGTGAGCTACGCGGCAACCGGATCGCGATGATCTTCCAGGAACCGATGACCTCGCTCAACCCGTTGCACAGCATCGAAAAGCAGATCGGCGAAACCCTGCTGGTGCACAAGGGCCTGACGGGCAACGCGGCGCAAGCGCGGATTCTGGAGTTGCTGCAACTGGTCGGCATCCAGAAACCCAAAGAGCGGCTCAAGGCCTATCCCCATCAGCTGTCCGGTGGCCAGCGGCAACGGGTAATGATCGCCATGGCCCTGGCGTGCGAGCCGCAGTTGCTGATCGCCGACGAACCCACCACGGCGCTGGACGTGACAGTGCAGCGCAAGATTCTGATTCTGCTCAAGTCCCTGCAACAGCGTCTCGGCATGTCGCTGCTGTTGATCAGCCACGACCTCAATCTGGTGCGCAGCATCGCTCAGCGTGTGTGCGTGATGAAGGCCGGGGAAATCGTCGAAGAGGCCACCTGCGAAACGATCTTCACCGAACCGAAACATCCCTACAGTTGCGTGCTGCTGAACGCCGAACCGGAAGGCGAAGCCCTGCCCCGGGACGAGCGCGAGAACGTTCTGGAAGTGGACAACCTGCGCGTGCAGTTTGCCCTTGGTGGCGGCTTGTTCCAGCGCAAGACGTATCTGAACGCGGTGGACGGCATCAGCCTCAACATTCAGCGTGGCAAGACCCTGGGCATCGTGGGCGAGTCCGGTTCGGGCAAATCGACCCTGGGCCAGGCGATTCTGCGTTTGCTCGATTCCGAAGGCAGCATTCGCTTTCAGGGCGAGGCACTGGACGGTCTGACGCAAAAGCAGTTGCGGCCATGGCGCAAGAAGATGCAGGTGGTGTTCCAGGACCCCTTCGGCAGTCTCAGTCCACGCATGTCCGTGGCGCAGATCATCAGCGAAGGGCTTGAAGTGCATAGCCAATTGACCGCTGATGAATGCAAAGCCGAAGTGATTCGTGCACTGGAAGAAGTCGGCCTCGACCCGCAAAGCCGTGATCGCTATCCCCACGAGTTCTCCGGTGGCCAGCGTCAGCGCATCGCCATTGCCCGGGCGCTGGTGCTGAAACCGGCGCTGATTCTGCTCGATGAACCGACCTCGGCACTGGATCGCACCGTGCAGAAACAAGTGGTCGCCCTGCTCCGCCAACTTCAGGAAAAACACGGCCTGACCTACCTGTTCATCAGTCATGATCTGGCGGTGGTACGCGCCCTGGCCCACGACATGATCGTGATCAAGGACGGCAAAGTGGTGGAAAGCGGTGCCAGCCACGACGTATTCGATTCGCCGCAGCATCCGTACACCAAAGAGCTGTTGGCGGCGGCGCATACGCGGTAGGCATAATCGCGTCCACATCGATGAACCGCGTCGCGGCCTTCGCGGGCAAGCCTCGCTCCCACAGGTTTTGTGGTTATCGTTGAATTTGTGGCTCGACACAAATCCTGCAGGAGCGAGGCTTGCCCGCGAAGAGGCCCGCCAAGACAACACACATTCTGGACATGAAACCCATGAACACCACCGAAAGCCTCAAGGACTACCAGCGCGTTCGCCTGCTGGCGATCCGTTCGCTGTTCGAGATCATCGAGCAATCCAGCGAGGGCACGGTGATTGTCGACCGCGACGCGAATATCGTCTGGATGAACGAGCGCTATGCCCGCCGCTTCGGCCTGGAATCAGCCGAAGTGGCCATCGGCAAAGCGTGCGAAAGCGTGATACCGGGCAGCTTGTTACGTGAGGTGGTTCGCACCGGTCGCCCGATTTTGCTGGATATGCAGGACACGCCGAAAGAACCCCTGGTGGTCATGCGCTTGCCGATCCACGACGACGCGGGCGCCGTCATCGGCGCCATTGGTTTTGCGCTGTTCGACGAATTGCACAGCCTGTCTCCGATGCTCAAACGCTACCTGAGCATGCAGGAAGAACTGGCCTCTACCCGCTCGTTGCTGCGGTCGCGCCAGACCAAATACAACTTCGCCCACTTTATCGGGACCAGCGCCGCCAGCCTGGAAGTCAAACGCCGCGCCCGGCGCAGTGCCAGTGCCGAGTCACCGGTGCTGTTGCTCGGCGAAACCGGCACCGGCAAGGAGCTGCTGGCCCAGGCGATCCACGGCGCTTCACCCCGCGCGCACAAAGCCTTCGTCAGCATCAACAGCGCAGCGATTCCCGAGTCTTTGCTCGAAGCCGAATTCTTTGGCACCGCGCCGGGCGCCTTCACTGGCGCCGATCGCAAGGGCCGGGCCGGCAAGTTGCAGATCGCCCAGGGCGGCACGCTGTTTCTCGATGAAATCGGCGACATGCCGCTGCCGCTGCAAAGCAAGTTGCTGCGCGTTTTGCAGGAAAAGGAATTCGAGCCGGTCGGTTCCAATGAAGTGATCCAGAGTGATGTGCGAGTGATCGCAGCGACCTCCACGGACCTGGAAGCGGCGATCAAGCGCGGCGAATTTCGCGCCGATTTGTATTACCGGCTCAACGTGCTGCCGATCAACGTGCCGCCTCTGCGCGATCGTCTTGATGACTTGCCAGCGCTCAGTGAAGCGATCCTTGAGGAACTTCGCAGCCAGCATGAGCTGAACACCGAAGCCTTGGACCTGCTGGCGCATCACGCCTGGCCGGGCAATATCCGTGAGCTGCGCAACGTGCTGGAACGCGCGGCGCTGCTCAGTGATGACCTGGTGCTGAATGCAGGGGACATCCGCGCGGCAATCGGGACGTTCACACCGGTGACGCGTGTGGCGCCGAGGGTCGTTGAGGCCGTTGCGCATGAGACGTTCAGTGAGGCGCGGGAGCGGTTTGACCGGCAATTGATTGAATCTGCCCTGGCACAATGCGGGGGCAAGGTGATTGAAGCGGCGGCGCGGTTGGGGCTGGGTCGGTCGACTTTGTATAAGAAGATGGTGGCGCTAGGGATTGCCGAGTCTCCATAAAGAGACATTGATCTCTATTGGTAGACAGGGCCTCTTCGCGGGCAAGCCTCGCTCCTACGGGACCAAGGCGCTCTTGTTTGTGCGGACGACCGCAAATCATGCAGGAGCGAGGCTTGCCCGCGAAGGCACTCTCACAGCCGCAAAAAAATCTCGAATAAGAGACAAATCATTCAGAATCACCTTATAAAATAGTTAAATATCCTTATATTTCAATACCTTAAACAAATGGCACGAATCTCGCTAAAGCCCTCTCCCACAAAAGTCCCACCCTACAAAAATAACAATCCAGGAGACACACCATGAGTGTGATCATTGCCTTGGCAGCCCTCGCGCTGCTGATGCTGGCTGCTTACCGTGGCTACAGCGTTATTCTCTTCGCCCCGATTGCCGCCCTCGGCGCCGTCTTGCTCACCGACCCTTCCGCCGTCGCCCCTGCCTTCACCGGGGTGTTCATGGAGAAAATGGTCGGTTTCATCAAACTGTATTTCCCGGTGTTCCTGCTCGGCGCGGTGTTCGGCAAGCTGATCGAGCTGTCGGGATTCTCACGCTCCATCGTCGCGGCAGCGATTCGGTTGCTCGGTACACGTCAGGCGATGTTGGTGATCGTGTTGGTCTGCGCCCTGCTGACTTACGGCGGCGTGTCGCTGTTTGTGGTGGTGTTCGCGGTCTACCCGTTTGCCGCTGAAATGTTCCGCCAGAGCAACATCCCCAAGCGCTTGATCCCGGCGACCATCGCCCTCGGCGCGTTTTCGTTCACCATGGACGCCCTGCCCGGCACCCCGCAGATCCAGAACATCATCCCCAGCACCTTCTTCAACACCACCGCGTGGGCGGCGCCGTGGCTGGGTGTAATCGGCGCGATCTTCGTAGTCTGCGCCGGCATGCTGTTTCTCCAACGCCAGCGCAACAAGGCGCAGGCCGCCGGTGAAGGTTATGGCACCGAACTGCGCAACGAGCCGGAAACCGCGGCCAACATCAAACTGCCGAATCCATGGATTGCCCTGTCGCCGTTGCTGGCAGTCGGCATCATGAACCTGCTGTTTACCCAGTGGATTCCGCAGTGGTATGGCAAGACCCACAGCCTCGCACTGCCGGGCATGGCCGCGCCGGTCACCACCGAAATCGCCAAGCTCACGGCGATCTGGGCAGTGCAAGCGGCCTTGCTGGTCGGCATCATCATGGTGCTGGTGTTCGGCTTCCAGGCGATTCGCGGCAAGTTGGCCGAGGGCAGTCGAAGTGCAGTCAGCGGTTCATTGCTGGCGGCGATGAACACCGCGTCGGAGTACGGTTTTGGTGCGGTGATCGCCTCCTTGCCGGGCTTCCTGGTATTGGCCGACTGGCTCAAGAGCATTCCCAACCCGTTGGTCAACGAAGCGATTACCGTAACCCTGCTCGCCGGTATCACCGGTTCGGCGTCGGGCGGCATGAGCATTGCGCTGGCGGCCATGGCCAATGACTTCATCGCTGCGGCCCACGCTGCCAACATTCCGTTGGAAGTGCTGCACCGAGTGGCTGCGATGGCCAGTGGTGGCATGGACACCCTGCCGCACAACGGCGCAGTGATTACCCTGCTGGCGGTCACCGGCCTGACCCACCGTGAAGCCTACAAAGATATTTTCTGTATTACGCTGATCAAGACCCTGGCGGTTTTTGTGGTGATCGGTACTTTCTACGCCACTGGCATTGTGTGAGGTATTCATGACGACTCTTTCGGGCAAGACTGCACTGGTCACCGGTTCCACCAGCGGCATCGGCCTGGGCATTGCCCTGAGCCTGGCCAAGGCTGGCGCCAATCTGATTCTCAACGGTTTCGGCGATGCGTCCAAGGTGATTGCCGAGGTCGAGCAATTCGGTGGCAAGGTCGGCCATCACCCGGCCGACGTCAGCGACCCGGTGCAGATTGCCGACATGATTGCTTATGCCGAGCGTGAGTTCGGCGGCGTCGACATCCTGGTGAACAACGCCGGTATCCAGCACGTAGCGGCGGTAGAAGACTTTCCCGTGGAACGTTGGGACTCGATCATTGCGATCAACCTGTCGTCGGTGTTTCACAGCACCCGCTTGAGCCTGCCGGGCATGCGCACCAAAGGTTGGGGGCGGATCATCAACATTGCCTCGGTGCATGGCCAGGTGGGCTCGGTGGGTAAAGCCGCCTATGTCGCGGCCAAACATGGCGTGATCGGCTTGACCAAGGTCGTCGGGCTGGAAACGGCAACGACCAATGTGACCTGCAACGCCATTTGCCCGGGCTGGGTATTGACGCCGCTGGTGCAGAAGCAGATTGATGCTCGCATAGCGACCGGGATCGAGCCGCAACAGGCGCAGCATGATTTGCTCGCGGAGAAGCAGCCGTCGCTGGAATTCGTCACCCCGCCGCAATTGGGCGAACTGGTGTTGTTCTTGTGCAGTGAGGCCGGAAGCCAGGTGCGCGGCGCGGCGTGGAATATTGATGGTGGGTGGTTGGCGCAGTAATTCGGCAGTAAACCGCGTTATCGTTCTTCGCGGGCAAGCCTCGCTCCCACAGGTTTTGTGGTTGCAGCCGGATTTGTGGCTCGACGCAAAACCTGTAGGAGCGAGGCTTGCCCGCGAATGAATCTGAAAATAGAAGAAGAGGCAAGCCATGTCCGACATCCTCTGGCAACCCAGCGCCGAGCGCATCAGCAAAACCCGCATGGAGGCCTTTCGGCGCTTCATCATTAAACGGCACCACATTCACCTCGACGACTACCCCGCCCTGCACCAATGGTCCATCGATCAGCGCGTAGCTTTCTGGCAGGCGATCGTCGACTTCTTCGACATCCGTTTCCACGATCAGCCGGACGCAGTGCTGGTGGAAGGCGCGCAAATGCCCAGCGCCGAGTGGTTCCCAGGCGCCACCCTGAATTTCGCCGAGCACCTGCTGCGCCGTCGCGACGATGCCGTGGCGATCATTGCGATTGGCGAGAACGGCCAGCGTGAACACCTGACCTGGGCGGAACTCGCCGAGCATGTCGCCGGTTTTCAAAACAGTCTGAAAGCCGCTGGCGTCGGCCTCGGCGACCGTGTCGCCGCGTGCATGCCCAATACCTGGCAAACTCTGGTGGCCATGCTCGGCACCACCAGCCTGGGGGCGATCTGGTCCTGCTCATCACCGGACTTCGGCACCCAGGGCGTCATCGACCGCTTCGGCCAGATCGAACCAAAAGTGCTCATCACCTGCGCCGGTTATCGCTACGCCGGCAAGGACATCGATCAGACCGCCAAGGTCAATGAAATCCTCGAACGCCTGCCATCCTTGCAACAGTTGATCCTGGTGCCCTATGCCCGACCACAGGCACGCATCGAACAGTTCCACACCCGAGCCAACGTGACGCTGTGGGATGATTTTTACGACATCGGTGGCGAGCCGGATTTCGTCCCCGTGCCGTTCGCCCATCCGCTGTACATCCTCTACTCCAGCGGCACCACCGGCGTGCCGAAATGCATCGTCCACAGCACCGGCGGCGTGTTGCTGCAACACGTCAAGGAACACGGCCTGCATTGCGATCTCGGCCCCGGCGACCGTTTGTTCTACTACACGACGTGCGGATGGATGATGTGGAACTGGCTGGTCTCTGCCCTGGCCGTGGGCAGTGCAGTGGTGCTGTACGACGGCTCGCCGTTCCATCCGGACCCCCGGCGTTTGATCGACCTGATCGACGATGAACGCATCAGCGTCTTCGGCACCAGTCCAAAATTTCTCGCCACCCTGGAAACCCACGGGATCAAACCGCGCGAAAGCCATGACCTGAGCAGCCTGAGAACCCTGCTTTGCACCGGTTCCGCGCTGTCGCCGCAGAGTTACGACTACGTGTATCGCGACCTCAAGAGCGACCTGTGCCTGGCCTCGATGTCCGGTGGTACCGACATCGTTTCGTGCTTTGTGAACAGCAATCCTTTTGAGCCTGTGCGTCGCGGCGAAATCCAGGGCAAAAGCCTGGGCATGGCGGTCGAAGTCTGGAATGACCACGGCAAGCCAGTGATCGGCGAGAAAGGTGAACTGGTCTGCACCCGGCACTTCCCGGCGATGCCCATTGGTTTCTGGAACGACCCGCAGCAAGAGAAGCTGCACGCTTCATATTTCAGTCAGTTCCCCGGCGTCTGGGCCCAGGGCGATTACGCCGAACAGCTGCCCCACGGCGCGATGATGATCCACGGCCGCTCGGACGCGGTGCTCAACCCGGGCGGCGTGCGCATCGGTACCGCGGAAATCTATCGTCAGGTGGAGAAGGTCCCACAGGTGCTGGACAGCGTGGCCATTGGTCAGCAATGGCAGGATGACGTGCGGGTGGTGCTGTTCGTGAAGTTGCGCGACGGCGTCGAACTGGATGAAGCTTTGCAGCAGCAGATCCGCCAGGTCATCCGCGCCAACACCACACCCCGGCATGTACCGGCGAAGATTGTCGCGGTGACCGATATCCCACGGACCATCAGCGGCAAGGTCGTCGAGCTGGCGGTGCGGAACGTGGTGCATGGGCAGAAGGTGAAGAACACCGATGCGTTGGCCAATCCCGAGGCGCTGGAGCAATTTCGGGATCGGCCGGAACTGGCTTTTTAAACGGTTCGATCGAACGCTCGGGCCGGGGCTGCCGTGCCCTGTGCAAACCTCTGCGCAGTCACGGGTTTGTTCAGCGTGATCAGCACCGGATCGACAATCGCACGTTCGGGGTTTGCTTCCAGCGTGCTCCGCAGGAGGGACATGTTGCGGTCAAACCCGCCTTCGTCGGTGTACAACTGGCTCAGCAGCGAAGTGACCACCGCCAGTGAGTCGGCGTTTTCAAAGGCTTTGGCACGGGCGTGACGGGCATTGCCTCCATCTGTCACCGCAAGCTGTCCGGAGGCCAGGTTCAACAGCGACGCCACGTCCAGCGACTGCCCACCGCCAACGTTGCCGGCGTCGCGGGCATAGGCGACATCACCGATCTGCGCAGGTCCGTGAAACAGCTCATGGATCAAGTCGTCTGCGACGACGTCAAGGTTGAAACCCTGGCCGATGAAGTGACGGTTGAGATTGACGGTGTAGATTTCAACGAACTTCGCGTCGGATTGCCCGGTTGCACCTTTCCACTGCTGGTAAGCGTTCGTGTCGAAAGCGGCAATGTGGTGGGTGTCCTTGAGTGGATCAAGGACGAAGTTACTGATGGAAACGCCCGCGAAGTCCGCCCTTACCGCTCTCAAATAATTCAATAACTGATTGATTGCTTCATTCGAATCGCTTCCCATCAGCAGCCTCGCGACCAGCGTGCGCTGCGCCTCAAAGTCACGGTGGATCAAGGCATTGATTGCGTTTTCAATTTTAGTCCGGGCTCGCGGCAGACTTTGTTCAATGAACTGTCGGGTGTAACTGACAGGCAATGTCTTGGTTGGGCGCGGCAAGGCGACAGGCGCCATGTAGGCAAAGTGCTCCAGTTTGGGCCCCCAGGCTTTGCCCAGGCGGTCGAGGGCATACCATTGGAGTTGGTTGCGCGCGGCCACCACTGACAGGGTCTCACCCACTGCACCACGTGGCCGCCAGCTACCCTGTCCGGTGTGGACGTGACTGGCGGCGCGGAGCAGGTCATAGGATTTGTGGCTGCCATGGAGTCTGCCCAACTGGGACTTCGCCAGTCCAAGAAGCGCTTCAGCCTGACTGCTGAAACGTAACGCGCCCTTATGGATGAGTTTGCCGGCACCATAAAACACCGTTGGCACATCATCCACGGGGTTGAAGAGGGAAATGGAGGTGACAAAGGCCAGTTTGGTCAGACGGGCGCCTTTGGACGACAGGGAGATCGCCTTCGACGAGATGCTCAGCGCTTTGGCGCCCGCCCCCACGAATGCCCCGCCCAACGCCATGGCGTCCATGACGCAACCGTAGATCCCGTCTACGACCTTGTTGTGCTCTCCGGAAGACAAATCCTCGATGCACTTTTTGAACGGAACCACCAGATTCACGATGTAATCTGCAGTCTCTTCGCCTTTTTTGCGTTCGGTTTCAAGCGCTGTCGGCACGGTGGCCATCAACTCGATTTCGTCCAACGTGCGCAACGGATGATTGTTCACAACGAACGCCGCAATTCGCGCCAGTTGCGGATTGCCAACATTCATATAAGTACTCTGCTGGCGAGCCGTTACTTGCAGTGGCGCGGGGAGTTCGCCCAGTTTTTCAATAATTGCCATGTCGCTGCTGGCGTCATTCCCGGCGAAAACGCCGTCGGTATATTCAATAACAGAAAGAGGCAACCATTCGGGGGGCGCAGGTCGTTCCGGCGCATTCAGGTCCCCGGTGAAATCCATTCTCGCGGCCGTTCGCAATTTGCCTGTTGAGATGATCAGCGAGGCGAGCGTGTTGTTTCTCCGTAACTCACCCCGCAAGGTAAACAACTCATAACACACCGCCGTGTTTGCGTGAGTTGCAAACATGACAATGCCGAAGCGTCCCTTGACAGCATCGCTACCTTGCCGGGTTTCGTAAGTCGTTGAAACAGGGACCGGCGATATTGAAAAGAAAGACTCGGTTCTGGTGGCCGGAAGACGAACGGTAAAAAAGCTGATTTTTCCGTTCAGAAAGACGTCCAGATCATGAGGAAGCATGTGTGAAAGGGCCAACTTGATGTTGCTCGCCAGCGCGTTATTCAACTGGCCGTGATAATCGCGCAATTGGCGATGGTACTCGACATTGTTGGGGGGCAGGCTTCGCAACCTTGGAAAGCGACTATAAAGGCTAGTGACGGAGGGGTCGTACTGAGTTGGTCTTTTGTAATGGGTGATACCGGCCAACAAATCAGGGGTCCCGGAAATAACTTTATCGGGAAAGACCGCAGGAAAATCCCACTGGCCACCTTCCAGATCCGCCGACATATGCAACTCGACCATGGACATGGGGTTGGAGGACGCATAAAGGCCGGGGTGTTGATAGAGCACTTTATCGTCGAGAAAATCACACTCCGGCACCGCGCCTTGCAAGGCTTCGCGCGCGATGGTTTCGCGGTTGGGCATCGGGATGGAATAGACGCGCGCCAGATGGGTGAAGTTTTCCGCATATGCCTGGAACGCGGTGATGGCCCGCTCGGTGGTGTCCTTTGCCGCTTGAGTCAGCTCGCTTGCGCTGATAACGCTGTTGATCAGGGCCCAGTCGACGATCGGATCGATCATTGCCAAATCCCGCAGTCGGGACAGCGGCTCGCTGACAGGCTCCAGTTCGACATACGCCATGATTTGCGCATACGTCAGCACACGCGACGCGCCCTTCCTGACCGCTTCCGCCAAGGCAACGCCATGGCAAAAGGTTACCCAGGCAACCGACCCCATCGTCATCGACGATGGCACGCCCCTGACCAGAAATTCCGGCGCAATGTCCGCCAGCAGCAGATGACACGCCAGTGGCACCGCCGCAGGATCAACCCAGCCCTTGGTATAGAGAAACGCTTGCAGCTCTTCGCGGACCACGGCCGGCGACCGCTCTACGTTACTCGGCGCATATAAAGCGAAACCACCGAGACTCTTGCGATCCCCGGTGCTACCAAGAGACGGATAAAGATCCAGCAACAGGCTGGTGACCAGCAGTTGCTCGAGATCTTGCGCAAAGACGTTCTGCCCGGGATGTGCGCCGAACCAGTCCGACGCTTCCAGAATCTCCCTGGCACAGGCCTGGGCCACCGGATGCTTGACCAACGCGACGATCCGCTCGGCGGCATTTTCGTGTGTCGCAACGGCGCGTCCCGTTTCGCGGTACAACATGTCCAGCAGTCTGGTGTTCTGGGTAACACGCTGAGTAACCTGCCGAATGGCGGTCCGTTGCTCAGCCGACAAGACGGCTAACGATGAATCATCCGTAACCAACTGCCCCCAATAGTGCCCCAACTCATCGACATCAGGATCAAACTCGAAAAGCGCGATCAGGTTTCTGGTTTCGCTCGCGTTCGTTGGAACCGTCAGGCCATGAAACCTCAGCCATTGGTCCACATCGACGAAATCTTCGGTGTAAATGTATCCACCGGCTTGCCTGGCAATATCACCTACCACCAGCAGCTTTTGATAATAGTGCGACGCCTGGACGATATTCACGTCGACGACTTCCCACACTTGCCGGTCTTTTCGGAATATCTCAAGTCCGCCGTTTTCGTTAATACGGGTTGCCGCCATATTCTCCGGACGGTGGCGACGGAGTTCGTCCATTACGACCGTGTAGTTGGCCAGGTTATTCCATGCCACTCGCCCCGGCATATGGACTTCATACAGCGAAGAACCTTTTGCCAGCTCAAACTCATAACCTTGCCAACAGTACGGCCCTTCATCCTCTTGATCCTCGAAGACACTTTGCAACAAGCGCGCGACCACTTGTCGTTCAGCGGCATCGGCCCTTAACCACTGGTGCTGGACTTCGGAAACGGCTCCGGACAACGGATAGTCTTTATATTTCAACTTAACAACCATAAAACAACCTTATGTATTTAGTTCACTGATTCATTAATCGAAGGTGAATCCTGACCCACCAAAAATTAACTAAACAGTAAAACTTCATAAGACAACATTTCATCGTCGCCGCCTTACCCACCTCATCAATCCACTAACCCCCAGTCCCCAATGGGCGCATTGGCGGTCGAAGGCCCACCGCCATACAGCTTGAGGCGCAACTTCAGATTGCTCAGCGAATCCGCATGTTTTAGCGCCTCTTCCTCACTGATTGCGCCTTCCATCACCAGTGCATACAGTGCGCCATCGAACGTCTGCATACCGAACTCTGCGGACTTTTCCATGATGTCTTTAAGTTCGTCCAGTTGATTGCGCCTTATCAAGTCACCGATCGTGGGTGTTCCCAACATCACTTCCACTGCCGCCCTGCGCTGACCGTCAAGAGTCCGCACCAATCGTTGGGAAACAAAGGCTTTCAGATTGTTGCTCAAATCATGCAGCAACTGCGTCCGCCGCTCTTCGGGAAAGAAATTGATGATGCGGTCCAGCGCCTGATGGGCGTTGTGCGCGTGCAACGTCGAGATCACCAGATGGCCCGTATCGGCAAACGCCAGCGCGTGCTCCATGGTTTCGCGGTCGCGGATTTCGCCGATCAGTACCACGTCCGGGGCCTGGCGCAGGGTGTTTTTCAGGGCAGCATGAAAACTGCGGGTATCGACGCCGACCTCACGCTGGTTGATGATCGACTGCTTGTGCCGATGGATGTACTCGATCGGGTCTTCGATGGTGACGATATGGCCAGTGCTGTGGCGGTTGCGGTAATCGATCAGCGCCGCGAGAGAGGTTGACTTGCCGCAATCGGTGGCGCCGACGAACAGTATCAATCCTTGTTTGAGCATCACGGTTTCGAGCAGCACCGCCGGTAGTTTGAGGTCTTCGAAACGCGGGATGTCGAGCTTGATGTTGCGTGCAACGATTGACACATCGTTGCGTTGCTTGAAGATGTTGACCCGAAAGCGCCCGATACCCGCCAGGGAGATTGCCAGGTTCATCTCCAGTTCCCGATCGAACTCCAGGCGCTGTTCGGCGTCCATGATGGACTCGGCAATGGCCGCGACTGCTCCCGGCTTGAATGGCTGGTCGGTCAGCGGCTTGAGCACACCGTCGAACCGCGCACTGGGTGGTGCGCCGGTGGAAAGATAAAGATCGGATCCATTCCGGTCAGACAGTATCTGCAACAGTGCATCGATTTCCATGGCAAAAAACACCCGCGAAGCATTCAATGAAAAAGTAATGACCCATGGCAGATCATCCAGCGTCTACCGCCCTGCAAGGATAGTAGACGCCGCGCCACCGACTTAAGTGCAGGACAATTTGATGAACGCAACACTGACGGGCAGCGATGCACAGGCCTTGATCGCCAGACTGGACTGGACACGCACCCCGCTGGGCGCTGCCAGCACCTGGCCACAGAGCCTGCGCACTGCCGTGGACATCGTGATTCATTCACCGATGCCGATGCTGTTGCTGTGGGGTCCGCACCTCACGCAGATCTACAACGACGGCTTCGCCCTCCTCGCCGGCAGCAAGCATCCACACGCTTTCGGACAACCGACGCACCAGATCTGGCCAGAACTTCAGGACTTTACCAGCCCCATTTACAGCGCTGTCCTACAAGGCCAGGTGCGTACCTACAGCGAACAACGTTTTACCTTGCAACGCGACGAAGGTGATTCCGACTTCTGGCTGGACCTGACCTACAGCCCGATCCGCGATGAAAACGCTGAGGTTGCTGGCATTCTGGTCACCGCCATCGAAACCAATGAACGCCGACGCATCGCGCTGGAACTGGAACAGCGGTCGGCCGCCAGTCTCAAGGCCCAGCACGAAACCGAACAGCGCCTGCAACTGGCGCTGGCGGCCACCGACGCCGTCGGCACCTGGGATTGGGACATCGGCGAAGATCGCTTCATCGCCGATGCGCATTTCGCCGAACTGCACAACATCGACCCACTGCTCGCCAGTCAGTTGCCCATCAGCGCCTACCTCCAGGCCGTGCACCCGGAAGATCGCGCCATGGTCGCCCGCAGCATCAAATATTCCATCACCCACGGCACCGAATACGCCGAGGAATATCGCTTGCTGCAACCCAGCGGTCACCTGCGCTGGGTGTTTGCCCGCGGTCGCTGCTACAAGGACCACCATGGCCGGCCGATCCGCTTCCTTGGCGCCGCGCTGGATCTGACCGAACGCAAGCTCACCGAGCAAGCCCTGCGCCAGAGCCAGACCGAGTTGCAGCTGATCATCAACGCCATGCCCATCCTGATCAGCTACGTGGACAGCGAGGAACGCTTTCGCTTGAACAACGCCGCTTATCTGGACTGGTATGGCCTGACACCGCAGGAACTCTATGGCCGCACCATTCGTGAAGTGCTGGGCGAGGAAGCCTATGCCTTGCGCGCCGAACACATTGCCCTGGCGCTGACGGGCAAGTCTTGCTGTTTCAGCATCAATACCCCGCACCGGGACGGCAGTAACCGCCATGCCTTGATGAATTACTTGCCGCGCCACGGTGCCGACGGCACGGTGAATGGTTTCTACATCTTTGTCATTGACGAAACCGAGCGCAAACAGACGGAAGAAGCCCTGCGCAATCTCAACGATACCCTTGAGGAACGGGTCGCGGCCCGCACCCAGCAGTTGGCCGAAGCCAACCAACGGCTGCAAAACGAGATGTTCGAGCGTGAACGCGCGGAAGACGCCTTGCGCCATGCACAGAAAATGGAGGCGGTCGGGCAGCTCACCGGCGGCATCGCCCACGACTTCAACAACATGCTGACCGGGATCATTGGCAGCCTCGATCTGATGCAGCGCTATATCGCGGACGGGCGCGCCGCCGAGATTGGCCGTTTCACCGAAGCCGCGGTGTCCTCGGCCAATCGTGCCGCCGCCCTGACCCATCGGCTACTGGCGTTTTCCCGGCGTCAGTCGCTTGATCGCAGGCCGCTGAACGCCAATGACCTGGTGCACTCCCTGGAAGACTTGTTCAGCCGGACCAAGGGCGATCACATCGAACTCAAACTGCTGCTGGCCGGCGAGGTCTGGCCAGTGAGCACTGACGTCAGCCAACTGGAAAACGCTCTGCTCAACCTCGTCATCAACGCCCGGGACGCCATGCCCGATGGCGGCGAGTTGCTGATCGAAACCGCCAACGTTTACCTCGACGGCAGCGACATCACCACGTTGGAACCGGTCAAGGCCGGGGATTACGTGATGATTGCCGTCAGCGATAACGGCACCGGGATGACACCGTCGGTGCTGGCCAAGGCGTTCGACCCGTTCTTCACCACCAAACCCATCGGCCAGGGTACCGGCCTTGGATTGTCGATGATTTATGGGTTCGCCCAGCAGTCGGGCGGGCATGTCAGCCTGTTCAGTTTGCCGGGCAAGGGCACCAGCGTTCGCCTTTACTTGCCCCGATTGCACGCCACGGAACCGGAAAAAGTACTGCTGCCGTTCACGGGCGAGGCTCCGGCGGCGATTGCCGGCGAAACCGTGGTGTTGGTGGAAGACGACCCGGCGGTGCGCATGCTGGTGCTCGACCTGCTCAACGAGCTGGGTTATCACGCCCACGAAGCCGAGGATGCGAAGACCGCCCTGCCCTTGCTGGAATCCGACCTGAGGGTCGATCTGCTGGTGACCGACGTAGGCCTGCCGGGCATGAACGGTCGGCAACTGGCAGAGATCGCTCGCCAGCACCGTCCCGAACTCAAGGTCCTGTTCATGACCGGTTACGCGGAGAAAGCCGCCGAACGCCAAGGCTTCCTGGAAGAAGGCATGGACATGGTCGCCAAACCGTTTTCCATTGACCTGTTGGCCAACAAGATTCGCACGATGATCGGCCAACCGGAGTGAGTTGAGGCATAATCGCGCGCCCCGCTGGCATCAACATAGCCACCACCGTTGCAAGGTATACCCCCCATGAAAGCTCAAGCCCGCCATATTCTGGTGAAAACCTCGGAAGAAGCCGAGCAGCTCAAACAACGCATCGCCAAGGGCGAAGCCTTTGATGTGCTGGCCAAGAAGTACTCCACCTGCCCGTCCGGCAAACGCGGGGGCGACCTGGGTGAAGTGCGGCCCGGGCAAATGGTCGGGGTGATCGACGCGGTGATCTTCAAAAAACCGCTGCGGGTGGTGCATGGGCCGATCAAGAGCAAGTTCGGGTATCACTTGGTGCAGGTGTTTTACCGGGATTGATGGGTTTGGCTTAAAGGCCCAGTGGCGAGGGAGCTTGCTCCCGCTGGGCTGCGTAGCGCCCCCAATTTACGGCTGCTGCGCACCCGAACGGGAGCAAGCTCCCTTGCCACAAAAGCTTATTTCAATCTTTGGGAATCAGTGCTCCAGGCACTTGAATCACCCGACTCGCCAACCGATGCCCCGCCTCGGCCGCCTCAACCGCACTTCCACCCTTGAGCCGACTGGCCAAATACGCCGCGCTGAACGAATCCCCCGCCGCCGTGGTGTCCACCACGCGCTCGACCTTCTGCGCGGGCACCTCGAACGACTCGCCATCACAGCGAATCAGGCACGCCTCGGCGCCACGCTTGAGCACCACTTCGGGGGTGCCAATCTGCTCGTAAGCGGCAAACACCGCCTCGCCATCGGAAAAATGAAACAGCGCCTGCTCGTCATCGACGGTCAGCAACGCCAGATCGACATAGGGCAAGACGCTGCGATAAGCCGCCCGCGCCTCTTCGACTGACGCCCACAAGCGTGGCCGGTAGTTGTTGTCGAACACGATCCGCGCATCCCGCTGGCGGGCCTCGATCAGGGTTTCCAGCAGTTTCACCCGACCTTGCACGCCGAGCACTGCCAGGGTGATGCCGCTGAAATACAGCACGTCGTAATCCGGCAGCGCGGCCAGGATCGGCGCGGCGGCCGGGGTGGTGAAGCAGTCGCGCACGGCCGCTTCGTTACGCCAATAGAGGAAGCGGCGCTCGCCCGCCGCATCAGTCTGGATGCAGTACAAACCGGGCAGTCGCCCGGGCAGGCGCTGAACCATGCCCAACCCGATGTGTTCGTCGGCCCAAGTCTGGCACATGGCATCGCTGAAACTGTCGTCGCCCAGTGCGGTGACGTAATCGACGATGCCGCGGGTGCCGAGTTCCCGGGACAGGTAGACCGCAGTGTTCAAGGTATCGCCGCCGAAGCTCTGTTGCAGCGTGCCATCGGCGCGTTGTTGCAGCTCGATCATGCACTCGCCGATCAAGGCGATGCGCGGGGTGTTGGGGCCGAGGGTGTTGATGGTGTTCATTGTTGTGGGGTCTCTGGTATTGCGGTGTTGTCTGGGAGGATGCCATCGCGATCAGGCTCACTCCCACATTGGATCTTCAGTGTTCACAAGATCCCTGTGGGAGCCCGCTTGCTGGCGAAGGCCGCGCCTCGGTCCGAAGCCTTAGAAACAGGTTTCCATGGTTTCGATGACGTTCAGCTGCTCATCCACCAGACACCCCGTGCGCCACTTGTCGAACGTCAGGCACGGGTGCGAAGTGCCGAACGAAATGATGTCGCCCACCCGCAACTCAACCCCCGGCGCCACGGTCATGAACGCGTGCTGGTCCATCACCGCCGTCACTTTGCAGGCGCTGACATCGTCGCCGGTGGCAGGCACCACGCCGGCCTTGTAACGCAGCAGCGGCACCGGCAACCCCGCGTCGTAGGCGACGTCGCGTTTGCCCAGGGCGATCACCGCGAAACCCGGCTCCGGCAACGACTGCACATGCGCCCAGACTTCCAGCGCCGGGCGCAGGCCCTCGTGCAGATCGCTGCGGCGGTCGAGCACGCAGCATTGCGCTTCCTTGTAGATGCCATGGTCGTGAGCCACGTAGCTGCCGGGGCGCAACACGCTGAGGAAGCGTCCACCCGCGTTCTGCGCTTCGAAGGATTCGGCGATCAAGTCGTACCAGGCCGAACCCGACGCGGTGATGATCGGCTTGGGAATCGCAAAGGCGCCGCTGTCCTGCAACTGCACGGCCAGGCGCACCAGGGAGGCGGCGAATTCACGAATGCCTGTGACCGCATGATCACCGTGGATCACGCCCTCGTAGCCTTCGATGCCGGTCAGCGCCAGCGCCGGTTGGGCGTTGATGGCTTTGGCCAGCGCGATCACTTCCGTTTCACTGCGGCAACCGCAACGACCACCGACCACGCCGTACTCGATCATCACGTTCAGGCGCACACCGCGCGAGGCGAAGTACGCGCCCAGGTCAGCGACGTTGTCCGGGTGATCGACCATGCAATGGAAGTCGAACGTCGGGTCCGCCAGCAAATCGGCGATCAGCGCCATGTTCGGCGTACCGACCAATTGGTTGGCCATCAGCACCCGACGCACACCGTGGGCATAGGCCGCGCGGGTTTGCGTGGCGCTGGCCAGGGTGATGCCCCAGGCGCCGGCGTCCAGTTGGCGCCGGAACAGCGCGGGCGTCATGCTGGTTTTGCCGTGGGGCGCGAGTTCCGCGCCGCTGTTGCTGACAAACGCCTGCATCCAGCGAATGTTGTGTTCCAGCGCTTCGCGGTGCAGCACCAGCGCAGGCAGGCTGACGTCGCGCACGAGATTGGCGCCAGTCTGGGCAAAGCCCTTTTCCACAGCGGCAGTGTTTTGGGCAGAAGACATGGTCGAACTCCTCACATTCGCGGCTGCAGACAGCCGCTTTTATTCGTTGATACGCCGGGCCAGGCTATTGGCGCTGTCGATCAGCACCCGGCGATAGTCGTTGTAATTGTTCTTGGCGTCGTCCCGTGGGGCGACGATGCACAGGGTCGCAATGGCCACGCCGCTCGGGTCTTTGACCGGGGCGGCGAAGCAATGGGTGAAGGTGTCGGCGACGCTATCGAAAGAGAAGAAGCCATCGATACCGGCCTGACGGATTTCCTTGAGAAACTGCTCCAGCGGCAGGCGTTCGCCGTCGGGCAGGATGAAGTCGTCGTGGTCGATCAGGTCAATGATCTCCTGATCACTCAGGTGCGCCAGCAGCAGGCGCCCGGAAGCAGTCCAGGGGATTGGCGCGTTCTCGCCGATGTCCGAGGAAATACGGAAATGCCGCTCGCCCTCTTTCATCAGCGCGACGGTGTATTTGCGCCCGTTAAGCAGGCACATCTGCGCGGTTTCATGGGTCTGGCTGACGATGTCCTGCAAAGCGTGATCGGCTTCGCGGGTCAGGTCGAAATGGCGCAAATGCGCTTGCCCGAGAAAGTACAACTGACGGCCGAGGTAGACGTGACCGTCCTTGCCCACGGGTTCGAGAATGCGTCGTTCCAGCAGGGAAGCGACCAGTTCGTAGATCGTGGATTTCGGGCTGTCGATGCCGCTGGCGATTTCATTCGGGCGCAGCGGTTTGCCGACTTCCTTGAGGAAATCGAGGATATCGAACGCCCGGTCCAGACCGCGAGCCCTGCGCTTGATGGTGTCTTCGGTCATGTCAGTGGTTCCCATACAAATTCGCCGGGGAGTTTACCGCTAATGATCGTTCCCACGCTCGACGGGGGAATGCCTCAATGGACGCTCTGCGTCCGCTTTGGGACGCGGAGCGCCCCGGGCTGCATTCCCCCGCAGAGCGTGGGATCGATCATTAGGCTCAGGCCTTTTTCTTGTACGCGATGCAGTCGATCTCGACCTTGCAATCGACCATCATGTTCGCCTGCACACAGGCCCGGGCTGGTGCGTGCTCGCTTTTGAAGTACTCGGAGAAGACCTTGTTGAAACTGGTGAAATCCCGCGGATCCTCCAGCCACACGCCAGCACGCACCACGTCTTCCAGGCCATAACCGGCCTCTTCGAGAATCGCGATCAGGTTCTTCATGGCCTGGTGGGTCTGCTCGACGATGCCACCGGTAATGATCTCGCCGTCCACCGCCGGCACCTGCCCGGAAACGTGCAGCCAGCCATCGGCTTCAACGGCTCGGGCGAATGGGCGAGGCTGACCGCCAGCGGCGGTGCTGCCGGTGCCGTAACGAGTAATACTCATGAGTGTTTCTCCTGATCGAAAAAATATAAAAGTTAAAACCGCGTGTTCTTGAGAAATTCGGCAAGACGCGGCGATTGCGGGCGTTCGAACAGCTCCTTGGGAGGCCCCTGCTCTTCGATCCGCCCCTGGTTCATGAAGACGATCTTGTCCGAGACCTCGAAGGCAAAACGCATCTCGTGGGTGACCAGCAACATGGTCATGCCTTCGTCGGCCAGGCCCTTGATCACGTTCAGCACTTCGCCGACCAGTTCCGGGTCCAGGGCCGAGGTCACTTCATCGAACAGCATCAGGCTCGGGTTCATCGCAATCGCCCGGGCAATCGCCACGCGCTGTTGCTGACCGCCGGACAACTGGCCGGGATAGTGGTCACGACGCTCCAGCAGGCCAACCCGCTCCAGCCATTTCTCCGCCAGCGCCACCGCTTCTTCCTTGTGTAGTTTCTTGACCTTGAGCAAGCCAAGGGTGACGTTCTGCAGCGCGGTCAGGTGCGGGAACAGGTTGAACTGCTGGAACGCCATGCCGGTCATTGCCCGGTGCCGGGCGATGACTTTTTCCGGGTGACGCACGCGCTTGCCGTTGACCTCGTCATAGCCGATGGACTCGCCATCGAGCACGATCTGCCCGCCCTGGAATTCTTCGAGCATGTTCACGCAACGCAGCAGCGTGGTCTTGCCCGAGCCGCTGGAGCCGATCAGCGTGACCACGTTGCCGCGCTGCATGGTCAGGTCGACGCCCTTGAGCACTTCAAGCTTGCCGTACTGTTTGTGCAGGCCGCGAATGTCCAGCAGGGCCTGGTTCTGTGTCGAAACTTGAGGTTGAGTCATGGCAAGGCCACCCGCTTTTCAATGTGCCGGCCGAGTAATTCGATGGCGTAGTTGATGACGAAAAACAGAAATCCGGCGAACAGGTAAAACTCCAGCGTCATGAAGGTACGCGCGATGATCTGCTGCGTGCTGAGCAACAATTCCGCCACTCCGATGACTGACAGCAAGGTCGACGCCTTGACGATTTCGGTCGACGAGTTGACCCAGGTCGGCAGGATCTGCCGCAACGCCTGGGGCAACAACACGTAGCCGAGCGCCTGATAAAACGTCAGGCCGATGGCCTTGCTTGCCTCCATCTGGCCACTGGGCAACGCTTGCAACGCGCCGCGCACAATCTCCGCGACGTGGGAGCCGCAGAACAGCGTCAGCCCCAAGGCACCGGCCTGAAACGCGCTGATTTGCCAGCCCAATGCGGGCGCCATGTAGAAGCAGGCCAGCACCAGTACAAACACTGGTGTGCCGCGAATAATGTCCACGTAAAACCGGAACGGTGCGCGCATCCAGAACTTGCCGTAGGTCAGCACCAGACCGGTAACAATACCGACCATCGTACCCAGCAAAATCGCCAGGGCCGAGACCTGCACACTGGTCAAAAAGCCCTGCCACAGAACTTCCCGCGCCACCCATAACTCATGCAACCAACTGGGGGATTCGTACATGGTGGCCTCCTATCGGCGGATCGCCAGACGCTGCTCGAGGTAACGCAGCATCATGGCAATGAGGTAACAGGCCGCAACATAGAGCGCTGTGGTCACCAGCCAGGTTTCGATCACCCGGTAGCTCTCGACATTGATCTTGCGTGCGTAGTAAGTCAGCTCCGGCACCGCAATCGCGGCGGCCAGCGAGGTGTCCTTGAACAGCGAAATGAAGTTGTTCGACAAGGCCGGCAACACATTGCGCAGCATCACCGGCACGGTGACGTAGGCCTTGACCTGCCACTCGCCCAACCCGATCGCCAGGCCCGCTTCACGCTGCCCCTTGGGAATGCTCAACAAGCCACCACGGAACACTTCAGTCAGGTACGCCCCGGCGTACAGCGACAGGGTGATGATGAACGACGGGATCTTGTCCAGCCGGATCCCCAGGCTCGGCAAGGCGAAGTAGATCAACAGAATCAACACCAGAATCGGCGTATTACGGACCACCGTCACATACACCGACGCCAGCACCCGCAATGCACGGTGCTTTGACAGCAAAGCAAACGCCATCATCAGGCCGATCACGCAACCGATGGCGATCGACACCAGCGCCAGCTCAAGGCCCAGACCGAGCCCCGCCAGCAAGGTGTCGAAATCGCGCCATACGGCGGCAAAGTTCAACTGATAGTTCATGGTCAGCAGTACCTTGAACGGGGCGCGTCATCGGCGCCCCGCTCTCACGGGATCATTTGAATTCGACAGGGAAACCGATGGCCGGGGTTGGCAGATCTACACCGAACCATTGCTTGAAGGATGCCGCGTAAGTCGGGAACTCAACGCCGGTCATGGCTTCATGCAAGGTGGTGTTGACGAAGTTCAGCCAGTCCTGATCGCCGCGCTTGACCGCGCAGGCGTAGGTCTGCGGGCTCCAGGCGTAGGCCGGGCTGCGATAGCGGCCAGGGTTCTGCACCATCAGGTATTTCACCGACGATTGATCGGTGGCGGCGGCGTCGGCACGGCCGGAGTTCACGGCCTGATACATCAGATCAACACTGTCGTACTGATCGACCTTGGCCTTGGGCAAGGCTTGATGCACCAGCTCCTCGGCGTACACGTTCTGCAGCACCGCCACGGTCACGCTGTCGTTGGCGGCCTTGAGGTCTTCGATTTCCTTGTACTTGCTGTTGGCCGGCAGCAGCAGTCCGACACCTTCGCGGTAGTAAGGCAGGGTGAACGCCACTTGCTGGGCACGGCTGGCGGTCACGGTGATGAACTGGCAACTGATATCGACCTTGTCCGTCAGCAGGTTGGGAATCCGCGCATCGGACGACTGCACCACGAATTCAACCTTGGTCGGGTCGTTGAACAACCCCTTGGCAATCATTTTCCCGATATCGATATCAAACCCCTGCAACTTGCCATCCGCTCCCTGGAAGTGCCACGGCGCATTGGTACTGCCCGTGCCCACGATCAGTTTCCCGCGGGCCAGCACGCTATCGAGCTTGCTGTCCGCCGCCTGGGCCACGCCCATGGCAGCAGCCGAAGCAGCGACAAGAAAAATACACGCTTTAAACAAGGAAGGTCGGCGTTGCATGGCAAGCACTCCAGGGTGATGTTTATTCCGCTATACCGGACATAGGTGTGTAACAACGGAATAGACAGCAGAAAGTGTGCCACAGACTTGGCGATAAATCCTAGGGAAACGGGAAAGCTAACGAATTCAACTGGATAGTAAATATTCGGGTTGAACCGAGAGATTGTGCGGTAGGTGGGAAAAACGCTACCGCAGGCAACAAGCTGGGAAACAAGGCCACATTTGGGTGCGTTTTCACTCACTCAAAAGCGAACGTGCATGACGGAGAAAACCGGTACGCCTACTGTGCCGTTCGTCAGGAAGTGGGCTTTACCTGTCAGATCTGACAGTTGTGGTAAATGCCAAAGGAAGGCCAAATCTGCTTGACCCCCGTATCAAGGTCCATCCGACAAGCAGTCCTGACAGGATGTGATAGGGACTCAAACATCACTTACAGGATGTCCAGCATGTCTGAACAAAACAGTAATTTGCTGCTAAATGGTGATTTCACGGAACGGGACCGGCACTGGGGAGTGCCATCCCCAGACACGGCGAAATTTGAAAACGGTTATTGCCTCGTGCAGGCAGGAGCTGAGTGTCATCAGATCATCCACGCTACAGAGGGTAAATATCGGCTCACTCTAAAAATGAAAGCAGATCCACACTTTATCTGCAAAGCGTGGGTGCTGCTGGCACCTTCATTCACGTTAATCAGCCTTGAACCCTTCAGTGGCAACGACTGGTCGGTGCAGTATTTAGATTTCGAGGCCCCTGCTGATAACACTCTTATCACTGTAAAGCTGGGATCGGACTATCGCCAGCCCCATTTCGGGGCGTACTTCGATGATGTCCGGCTTGAGCGCCGTTAAAACCTGAATGGCTGGTGACCGACGATCACGGTCACCAGTTTTTCATCGTTGTGGCGTGTTTTTCTGAATATGGGGAATTTCAATGCACTCGTTAACCGCCCACCACCCCCTGGCCCCGATCTACCGAAAAGCCCTGAAAACCTGGCGCCCAGTGATTTTGTACTTCGGCAGCCAGCACTGTCCGGCCTGCGAAATGGCCGGGCCGATCTTCCGTCAGGTTGCCGAGGCCTATCGGCATCACGCGCACGTCTACATGCTGAACACCATTGAGTCGCCTCGGCATCCGCACGTCACCGGAACTCCAACCGTGCTGTTTTATCAGAACGGTAAACTGCTGAAGAAGCTCAAAGGGATTGGAACCGAACAAACGTTGAAAGAGGATTTCGCCAGGCACATTGGCAGGGTGAAACCGGCGAAGGAGAAGCGTAAACCGACGCACGATCTGACATGGTTGCGACGGACCTTGCGCCGGCTGTGCACGGTGCCTCGTGCCACTGAGCGGTTGAATCGCCGGGTTTGCTGTTAGGTTGGGGCATTGGGGGTGTTGGGTAGATTGCTTTCGCGAGCAGGCTCGCTCCTACATTGGATCTTCAGTGTTCACAAGATCCCTGCTCGCGAAAGCTTTTGGCCTTAGCGATTTTTGACCTGCTCGATGTACCTGGACACCGCCGCCGATTTCTCGAACCGTCGATGAATCAACGACAACCACGACGTCGCCTCGCAGCCCTTGATCGTGCGGTACAACACACCGGGCAACCCGACATGCCCGACCACCGACGCCGGCACGACCGCCACGCCCTGCCCCAGCGAAACCAGCGCAATGACCGCCACCAGACCGCCCGGCTGCGCGCCCAGTTTCGGTGCAAACCCGCCCTCGGCGGCGACTTGCAAAGTGCCGCTGATTTGTTCTGGCAGGATGAACGTCTCGTTTTGCAGATGCTCCGGAGCAATCTCTGGCAGTCGGCACAACCAGGACTCGGAGGACAGCGCCAGCACAAAGCCTTCTGCATCCAGGCGAACGGCTTCCAACCCCTCGGGCAAGGTCATCGGTGAGCGGACATAGCCCACATCAAATCGCCCCTCGACCACCATGGCTGGCAATGACGCCATAGGGCTTTCCCGAACATTCAAGCTGACGTCCGGGCATTCACGACCAAAAGCCTGCACCTGTTTTTGCAGCACCCCCGAGTACACCGCCGACGCCACGTAAACGAGTTCGATATGGCCAATATCCCCGCGTCCGGCCCGCTGGGCATTGTGCTGGGCGTACTCGAATTGCCGCACCGTCGCCTCGGCTTCGATCATTAACGCCGCGCCGGCCTCGGTCAGGCTGACTTCACGTGTCTGGCGCACGAACAGTCGCGTGCCGAGTTCGTTCTCCATGTCCTGGATCTGCCGGGTCAAGGTCGGCGGCGCGATACCGAGTTGTTCGGCGGCGCGGGTAAAGTTGCCTTGCCGGGCAACGGCCAGAAAGTAGCGGAAATGCCGTATGTCCATGGGTGCATTAGCTCAAAGGTAATGAAGTCCCGGTGCCGGGCTAACAGAGCCGACAATCGACCGCGATAAGCTCAATGGCAATCACAGTAGAGAGCCAACGCCATGTACGTCAAACACCTTTGCGCCGCCACGATCAACGACCTTGCCCAAAAGGCAATCACGTCATGACCCGGGTCAGTCCGCGCCTTACGCTGCTGACGGCCTCCGGCGTGTGCTCGCTGATCGTGCTCGACACCAACATCGTCGCCGTCACTCTGCCGACCATCGCACGGGACCTGGGCGCGAACTTTGCCGACATTGAATGGGTGGTCAGCGCCTACATGCTGGCGTTCGCAGCGTTGTTGCTGCCCGCCGGGAGCATCGCCGACCGCTTTGGCCGGCAGAAAACCCTGCTCTGGGGCCTGGGGATTTTCATCCTTGCCTCCATCGGTTGCGGCGCGGCGCCCACGGCGTTGTTCCTTGACATTGCGCGGGCGGTCAAGGGTGTCGGCGCGGCACTGTTGCTGACCTCGGCCCTGGCCTCCATCGGCCACACCTTTCACGATGAAGTCGAACGGGCCAAGGCCTGGGCGTTCTGGGGCGCGTGCATGGGCGTGGCGATGACCGCTGCGCCGACGGTCGGCGGGCTGATCACCGAATATGTGGGCTGGCGCTGGATCTTCTACCTCAACCTGCCGGTGGGCGCGTTCTTGATGTTCATGGTCTGGCGCGCTGTGCCGGAATCCAGGGACCCCCAATCGGCGCGACTCGATCCCTGGGGCAGCCTGGCGTTCAGTGCGAGTTTGCTGTGCCTGATCTGGGGCTTGATCGAAGCCAATCGAATCGGTTGGAGCAACCCGCTCACCTACGCCCGGATCATCGGGGGCGCGCTGCTATTGGGGCTGTTTGTACTGATTGAGCGGATGCAACAGCGGCCGATGGTCGACCTGAAATTGTTCAGGCATCCGCGTTTCATCGGCGCCCTCCTTGGCATGTTTGCCTACGCCGGTTGCGCTCAGGTGATGATGACGTTGCTGCCGTTCTACCTGCAAAACGGCCTGGGCTTCTCGGCCATCGCGTCGGGGCTGGGGATGTTGCCGTTTGCCGTGACCATGTTGATTTGCCCGCGCATCGGCGCTCGGCTGGCCAATCGACTTGCCCCAGCCACGCTGATGGCGGCGGGTTTGACCCTGGTCGGCAGCGGCAACCTGCTCAGCGCCTGGGCCGTCAGCAGCGGCGGCTACCTGCCCTTCGCACTGGCCATCGCCGTGACGGGCGCCGGTGCCGGCCTGCTCAATGGCGACACGCAAAAGAACATCATGGCCTGCGTCCCTCGCGAGCGCACCGGCATGGCCTCAGGCATGAGCACCACCATGCGTTTCAGCGCGATCGTGCTGGCCATCGGTGTCTTTGGCGCGCTGCTGTCCAGCCACACCGAATTGCTGTTGCGCACCAGCCTGTCGACACAGGGTCCGCAATGGCTCGGCCAGACCCAGGGCATTGCCTCACGGGTGGTCGCCGGAGACATGACGGCGGCGATGAACCTGCTGCCGGAAACCGCGCGTGCGTTGGTCGAGCCACTGGCGCGTCAGGCCTTCGTCGGCGGCTTCAGCCTGCTGCTTCTGGTCGCTGGTTTGCTGGCCCTGCTGGGGGCACTGGTGGTCGGCACGCTGATGCGCAATCCGATCCCTGCGCCGAAAAGTTTTTCCCTGAGCCTGGAATAAACCCCAACGGGGCTCGTCGTACTGCCACTGAAATCGTTCAGTAGTCACTACGAGAGCCCCATCATGAAACGCATTCTGTCCGCCCTGTTTCTCATCAGCCTGAGCGGTGTTGCAGCGGCCGCCGCCGTCGACAACTCCAGCACGCCGAACGTCGAGGACTACAAGTATTCGACGCCGCTCCATATCGCCAAAGTGCTTAACATGACCCGCGACGATGGTTGCGGCCCCCTGCCGCGGGAGATGACTTACATTGATACCGCGGGCACCACCCATGTCCTGCGCTACCAGGCCTTTGGCGATAACTGTCTCGGTCAGAACTAATGCTGGATCAACGCCAGCACTCGCTCGGCATTCTCACCGCACGCCATTCCTTCGGGCCGCGTCTGGATGTTCTCGATCAACCCCAGCAACTGCGCCTTGTTTTGCGCCAGGTGCAGTTGCATCGCTTCGATCTGTTCGACTTTGCGCCCAAGGCTCGCCACCAGTGCATCGTCGTCGAACTCGCCTGTTACGGCGTCTGGCAACAATAACTTGAGCTCGTCGAGGCTGAACCCGGCCTGCTGTGCGCACTGAATAATCTTCAGGGTTTGCAGAACTTGCGGCGGGTAACGCCGATAGCCGTTGGCCATGCGCTCCACTTGCCGGATCAGGCCTTGAGCCTCGTAGAACCGAATGCGCGACGCGTTCAACCCGCTCAATTGTGCCAATTCACCAATCTTCATCTCGGCCTCATTTGCCTGCTTGACATTAAAGTTAACTTTAAGCTTAGCCTCTTCGCATTACTGATGAGGAGTCAAGCATGTCACCCTTTCAAACGCTGAAGTTACCCAACGGCCAGACCCTCGACAATCGCATCGCCAAAGCTGCGATGGATGAGAACCTTGCCGATACCGGACAAGCGCCTTCTACTGCGCTGCTCAAGTTGTATCAGGCTTGGGCCGAAGGTGAAACGGGCCTGTTGCTGACCGGCAACGTGATGATCGATCGCCGCGCCATGACCAGCCCTGCAGGTGTCGTACTGGAAGACGAGCGCCATCTTGAGCTGTTCCGTCAGTGGGCCACCATTGGCCGCTCCGGTGGCGCGCATGTGTGGATGCAGCTCAACCATCCCGGGCGCCAGATCATGGCCAACCTCGGTCAGCAAGCCTGGGCACCCTCCGCCGTGGCGCTGGACCTGGGTTCTTTTTCCAAGATGTTTGCCGAGCCCAAACCGATGTCGGAAAGCGATATCGCCGAGGTTATCCAACGCTTCGCCACCAGTGCCGCCCTTGCAGAGAAAGCCGGTTTCACCGGCGTGCAGATTCACGCGGCACACGGCTACCTGATCAGCCAGTTTCTGTCGCCCTTGACCAACCGTCGGACTGACCAGTGGGGTGGCTCCCTGGAGAATCGCGCCCGGCTGTTGCTGGCCGTGGTCAGCGCCGTTCGCCAAGCGGTGTCGCCTCAGTTTTGCGTCTCGGTAAAGCTCAACTCGGCAGACTTCCAGCGCGGCGGTTTCGACGCTGACGACGCCCGCCAAGTGATCCAGTGGCTCAACGACCAACCACTGGATTTGCTCGAACTCTCCGGGGGCAGCTACGAAGCACCAGCCATGCAAGGCGACGCCCGCGACGGCAGGACCCTGGCCCGAGAGGCGTACTTTCTGGAAATGGCCGGCGAACTGGCTAGCGTTGCGAGCATGCCGGTGATGGTAACGGGTGGGATTCGACGTCTGGCCATCGTCGAACAGGTGCTCGACAGCGGCATCGCCATGGCCGGTATCGGCACGGCGCTCGCCATTGAACCGCAGCTGGTGAAACGCTGGCGCGAAGGCCAGAACAGCCACCCGCAGTTGCCGCCGATCCTCTGGAAACGTAAACCGCTGGCCGCCCTGGCGAACATGGCCGTAGTGAAGTTCCAGCTCAATCGCCTGAGCCGCGGACGCAAGACCCGGCCACAGGTTTCAGCGCTATGGGCGCTGATCGTTGATCAGCTGTATCTCGCCCGGCGCACGCGTCAGTACCGGCAGGCGATGGGCAAGTAATCTCAAATCGGGGTGAGTCATGGTTGCCGCAGCGTTGTCCTCTTTTAACCCTGAGGACCATTCATTAACCACTGGAGCACCCCATGGCGAAAATCACCCTTGCCCAGCAACTGGCGACCACCCTTGAACAAGCAGGTGTGAAACGCATCTGGGGCCTGACGGGCGACAGCCTCAATGGCCTGACCGAAGCCCTGCGCACCATGGACAGCATCGAGTGGATGCACGTGCGCCACGAGGAAGTCGCCGCGTTCGCCGCCGGCGCCGATGCGGCGGTTACCGGGGAACTGGCGGTCTGCGCTGGCAGCTGTGGGCCGGGCAATCTGCACTTGATCAACGGGCTCTTCGATTGCCATAAAAACCATGTGCCGGTGTTGGCCATCGCGGCGCAGATTCCCTCTTCGGAAGTAGGCCTGAATTACTTTCAGGAAACCCACCCGCAGGAACTGTTCAAGGAATGCAGCCACTTCGTCGAGCTGGTGAGCAGCCCGGCGCAGATGCCCCAGGTGCTGCATCGGGCGATGCGCAGTGCCATCCTCAATCGCGGTGTCGCGGTGGTGGTGATTCCCGGCGACGTCGCGCTGCAGGAGGTCGAAGACAACCTCAAACCCTGGCCGGCGCTGTCCAAACCTCGCACCCTGCCTGCGCCTCACGACCTGGATCGGCTGGTCGAATTGCTGAGTCAAAGCAACGCCGTGACGCTGATGTGCGGCGCCGGGTGCGCGGGCGCCCACGATCAGGTGGTGGCATTGGCCGACGCCCTCGGCGCGCCGGTGGTGCATGCGTTGCGCGGCAAGGAGCATGTGGAGTGGGACAATCCGTTCGACGTCGGCATGACCGGGTTGATCGGCTTCAGCTCCGGTTATCACGCGATGCTCAACTGCGACACGCTGGTGATGCTCGGGACTGACTTTCCCTATCGCCAGTTCTACCCCTCCGACGCCACCATCATTCAGATCGACCACGACCCGCAAGCCCTCGGACGGCGGACCACGCTTGATCTGGGCATCGCCGCCGATGTTGGTGAAACCCTCGCCGCGTTGCTGCCGCGCCTGCCTTATCGTGGCGACCGGAGCTTTCTCGAGTCATCCCTCAAGCACTACCAGAAGGCCCGTCAGGGGCTGGATGACCTGGCTCAACCGTCGGCGCCGGGTCGGCCGATTCATCCGCAATACCTCACTCGCCTGCTCAGTGAGCTGGCCGATGACGATGCGATCTTCACTGCCGACGTGGGCACGCCGACCGTCTGGGCCGCACGTTATCTGAAAATGAACGGCAAGCGCCGATTGCTCGGCTCGTTCAACCACGGTTCCATGGCGAACGCGATGCCCCAGGCCATTGGCGCGCAAGCGTCATTTCCCGGGCGGCAGGTAATTTCGCTGTCTGGCGATGGCGGCTTCAGCATGTTGATGGGGGACTTCATTTCGCTGGCGCAACTCAAGCTGCCGGTGAAAATCATCGTCTACGACAATGCCTCGCTCGGGTTCGTGGCCATGGAAATGAAATCCAGCGGGCTGCTGGACACCGGTACGGACCTGCACAATCCAGACTTCGCGGCGATGGCCAATGCCATGGGGATCCTGGGGATTCGTGTCGAGGAATCCGAAGCGCTGGAACCGGCCTTGCGCCGCGCGCTGGCGCATGACGGGCCCGTGCTGGTGGACGTGGTGACGGCGACCCAGGAACTGGCGATGCCCCCGACGATCAAGCTGGAACAGGCCAAAGGGTTCAGTTTGTACATGCTCAAAGCGGTGATGAGCGGGCGTGGGGATGAGGTGATTGAGTTGGCGCGTACTAATCTGTTCCGCTGACGCGCCTGGACCGCATCGCCCCCTTCGCGAGCAGGCTCGCTCCCACATTGGATCTCGGTTGTTCACAAATCCTGCTCGCGATGGGCCCCCGTGAGGCCAACGATTACTGCCCGGAAAAACGCAATCGCGACAACTGTCGCAAATTCCCCTCGACATAATAATCATCCGTCCAACTGTCATCCGCCGCCAACGGCCGGACCTGCTTTAGCGCCAGTTTTTTCGCGTAATAGCGAAACCGGTAATGCTCATAAAACCGAAGCAACTCCAGACCATAACGGTCCGCCAGGTCGGTATCGCCGCGGATGATCAGGTAGTTCTCGTCATTGCTGTTGCTGGCCGCCGCACTGAGGTTATGACTGCCGCTGATGATCGTTGGCGTTTCGCTGGTGAAATCCGTGACGATCGCTTTGGTGTGCACCAGCAGGTTGCCCTTCTGTCCTTCCTTGCTTTCCAGGAGCCAGCCTTCAAGGCCGGTATTGAGCAACGCAACCGTAGTGAATTCGGCGCTGCGGTCGGCGTGAAAACCGGTGATCTTGCTCACGGAGTTCTGCAGGCCGTAGCGCAGAATGTCGTCGTGGGGCTTACCGAGCAACGCGTTGAGGATGGCGTCGGGCAAGGTAAAGGCAGTGACGAACAGCAGGTCTTTCTTCGCCGCATTGATGATGTCGACGAACTCATGCAAGTCGCCCTGACCCGAGCGCGGGGAGAATCCGGCGAACAACGGTTGGCTCGGGTCCATCGGGTTGTGTTCGGTAATCCACTGCCGCGCGGCACCGACATTCGCCGGTGTGCCCCAGACCTGCTCGAACGTTTGCAGATAACGGGCGCCGACCCGAGCATCGTCCAGCACATGCACCACGTTGGCCTGACGGTAAATGCCGTTGGGCGTGAAGTTGGTGCTGCCGCAGAGCACGGCTTCAGGCTGACGCAGACCCGCGGCATCGAACCGGCTCAGGACGATGAACTTGTTATGGAAAATACTGTGGGTGACGCGTCCGCGCTTGTTTGCCGCCGGGATCTTTTCCAGGCTGGCCTCGTTAAAGGCGGTGGTGTCTTCGCCCGGTTGCGCGTGATACAGAACGCGAACGTGCACCCCGCGCTCCCGCGCCGCGTTCACCGCCTCGACAATCACCGGTAACTGGTATTCATAGATGGCGACATCCAGTGCCCACTCGCTGCCGACGGCACGCTCGATAAACCCCAGCAAACGCCCGAGCAGACCGTTTTCCAGCCATCGGCGCGGGGCATCGGGCCAGGATTCCAGGGGCAATCTTTCCTTGCCGCCAAGGAGCGCGTCGAGCTCTGGAAACTTGCGCTGGAACGCCTGGCTGGCGGCCACGGCGCGGTTGAAATTGACACTCTGGTTGCCGGGATGGCCGTCGTCGGAAGTGACCGTCACCTCCAGGGATTCGCCCAGTTGCGGCGCATCGGCGCTGCCGTAAGCCAGATAGACCCGGTATTGGATCGTCAGCCCCGGATTGACCGCGTAATCGGCCCAGCGAAATTTCTGCAAAGGCGCGATATTGCTGGGGGTGGCGTGGTATTGAGGGAAGGTATGGGTCTTGCCCGGGAACGTCAGGCTGTTGAATAGAAACTGCCAGGGTTTGCTGCCCTGCTGCTTTTCGATGGCGAAACCCAGCAGGCCTTTGCGGCGGGGTTCGGCCACATCCATGGCCAACAGCACGCCATTGGTGCCGGCATAGGCTTTGACGCGGAAATCGTTCTGATGGTTAACGGCAAGTGCGCGCATGATTCACTCCTTTGATCGAATGCACTCAGAGCATAGGGGAGCGATGCGGATTCACCATGAATTCCGGAACCGGGGTGATGCCATCGGGTGCAGGCTCGCTCGCACAAGGGATCTGCGGCGTAAACAAATCCTGCACGCGATGGGGCCTTTGCAGACAACACAGTCCTCAGCCTGAAACCAGCTCATCAATGTGGCGATAATCCGCTTGCAACTCTGCCGCCATCTGTCTGGCCCGACCTAACCGAATCGGCCCGCGCTCGATATCAATCAATAACCCCGGGCAGTCCAGCACCGGCAACCCCGGCCAGTCCTTCAATCGCCCATCGGTCACCAGCAGCAACCTTTGCTGTTCCGCCGGAAAGCGTTTTTTCCGTGCCGCCAGCCAACGCCCCGCTTCACCCAGCGCCGCCAACAACGGCGTGCCGCCGCCCGCGCCCAGGCCATCGAGCCAGGCACGCAACCCCGCCGACGCTTTCAAGCCTTGCACCTGCCACTTCGGCGCCTGACCGCTGGCAGTCAACAAGGCCAGGCGCGCGCGTTGGCGGTACGCATCGTCGAACACTTGCGCAAGTAAACCCTTGGCATCGCTCAACGCCTGATGACGGCGTGTCGAGGCCGATGCGTCGACGATCACCAGCCACAGTTCATGGGAGGAACGTGTGCGCAGGTGGAACAGCACATCTTTGCGTTGACGCGGCCGACCATTGAGCAAAGTGCCGGGCCAGTTGATCGAGCCACTGCGCGCAGCGTGACGCTTGCCCTGTTTACCGTTATCCAGTCGGCCTGCGCGGGGTCTGGCATTCGCCCCCGCGTCAGATCGAGGGCGAATGCCTAGGGCTTTTTTGGCCAGCTCGGCACTTCACGTCGGGCGCCGACCGGCAGGGCCTGAGCGGGCATTTCGCCCCATTGGCCCTGGCCTTCGCTCGGGCTGGAAGATTGCGCCGAGGGCGACTGATTGTGGTGCGGCGCGGGTGGCGATTGCTCGCGACGACGATGACGCAGGGCAAACTCGGCGACGGCGTCGATGTCTTCCTCGGCGATGGCGCCCGCCCCTCGCCATGCGGCGTGGGCACGGGCCGCGCGCAACCAGACCAGATCGGCGCGCAGGCCATCGACACCGGCGGCAAAACAGCGCTCGGTAATCTGCGCCAGTGCGGCATCATCCAGGGGGATGCTCGCCAATGCGCCGCGCGCCTTCTGGCAACGTTCACGCAGGGACTGCTGCTGGCTTTCCCACTCGACGCAGAAACCCTGGGGATCGGTGTCGAAATCCAGACGCCGGCGAATAATCTGGCCACGCTCGACCGGTGCGGTGTGACCACTGAGGGCGACGTTCAGGCCAAAACGGTCGAGCAGTTGCGGACGCAGCTCGCCCTCTTCCGGGTTCATGGTGCCGATCAGGACGAACTTCGCCGAATGCCGATGGGATATACCGTCGCGCTCGATCAAGTTGGTGCCGCTGGCGGCCACGTCGAGCAACAGGTCAACGAGGTGATCGGGCAGCAGATTGACTTCATCGACGTACAGCACACCGCCGTCGGCCTTGGCCAGTACGCCGGGGGAAAATTGCGCGCGGCCTTCGCTCAGGGCGGCGTCGAGATCGAGGGTGCCGACCAGCCGTTCTTCGGTGGCACCGAGGGGCAAGGTGACGAATTGACCGCTAGCGAGCAAGTCCGCCAGGCCTCGGGCGAGGGTCGACTTGGCCATGCCGCGCGGGCCTTCGATCAGCACGCCGCCGATTTTCGGGTCGATGGCGGTCAGATAGAGGGCGAGCTTCAGATCGTCGGCGCCGACCACGGCGGAGAGCGGGAAATGCGGGGTGTCGGTCATCTTCAATACTCGGTCATGGTCTGTAGCAGGCACACTTTGTACCTGTAGGAGCGAGGCTTGCCCGCGAAGGCGTCTATTCAGTCGATATCACTATTGAATGTGAAGGCCTCATCGCGGGCAAGCCTCGCTCCTACGGGGTTTGCGGTGTATCAGCCGTCTTCTTCTATGTCCAGCAACAGGTTTTCCAGCGCCTCGCGATACGCGCCCGGTTCCTGCCACATTCCCCGCTGCTGCGCTTCGAGCATGCGCTCGGTCATGTCGCGCAGCGCATGCGGATTATGCTCACGCACAAAATCCCGGGTTGCCGGATCGAGCAAATACGCATCCGCCAGCAACGCATATTGATGATCGTCGATCAACCGGGTCGTGGCGTCGAACGCGAACAGGTTATCGACCGTCGCCGCCAATTCGAATGCGCCTTTATAGCCGTGACGCTTCACGCCGTCGATCCACTTCGGATTCGCCGCCCGGGAGCGGATCACCCGGTTCAACTCTTCCTTCAAGGTGCGGATCTTCGGCAAGTCCGGCTGACTGTGATCGCCGTGGTAACTGGCCGCCGCTTCGCCGCTGAGGCTTTCCACGGCAGCGAGCATGCCGCCCTGGAATTGGTAATAGTCGTTGGAATCGAGCAGGTCATGCTCGCGATTGTCCTGGTTTTGCAGCACCGCCTGCACCTGGCTCAGACGCTGGGCGAACTGTTCGCGGGCGGCGGTGCCTTCATCGGACCCGCCGTAAGCGTAGCCGCCCCAGTTCAAGTAAACCTCGGCCAGATCTTCGCGGCTTTGCCACAGACGACCGTCGATGGCGCCCTGCACGCCTGCGCCATAAGCACCGGGCTTGGCCCCGAAGATGCGCCAACCGGCCTGACGCTTGGCCGCGTCTTCATCAAGGCCCGATTGCATCAGTGCTTCACGTTCGGCGCGCACTTTGGCGGCCAACGGGTTGAGATCGTCCGGCTCGTCCAGCGCGGCGACCGCTTGCACGGCAGCGTCGAACAGGCGGATCAGATTGGCGAAGGCATCACGAAAGAATCCGGACACGCGCAAGGTCACATCCACCCGCGGACGGTCGAGCAAGCTCAGTGGCAGGATTTCAAAGTCGTCGACCCGCTGACTGCCGGTGGCCCAGACCGGACGCACGCCCATCAGCGCCATGGCCTGGGCGATGTCATCGCCGCCGGTGCGCATGGTCGCGGTGCCCCAGACGGACAGGCCAAGCTGACGCAGGTGATCGCCGTGGTCTTGCAGATGCCGTTCGAGAATCAGGTTGGCCGACTGGAAACCGATGCGCCACGCCGTGGTGGTTGGCAGGTTGCGCACGTCCACCGAGTAGAAATTGCGACCGGTCGGCAGCACGTCCAGACGACCGCGACTCGGCGCGCCGCTGGGGCCGGCCGGGACGAAACGACCGCTCAGGGCATCGAGCAGGCCGCGCATTTCTGCAGGGCCGCAGGCGTCCAGGCGCGGGGCGACGACTTCGCGCAGGCTGTCGAGGATGGCGCGGACGTCGGACCAACCCGCTGGGAGTTTGTCGGAATGCTGCATAATCGCGCTGGATTGCGCAGCAGTCCCATTTTCCGGGTCCGCTTCGCGAACCAACGGGAGCAAGCTCCCTCGCCACAGAGGCTCGTTCCCATGAGGTTCGGCGTTGGTATTCAGAGTTTGCGCAATGAGTTGAGCAGCGAACAGTTCGAGGCGTTCGCGGGTATCCCCGGCGGTGCGCCAGGCCTCCTCATTAAGCGATTGCAGTTCCACAGGACGCGGCCCGGTCCATGGCTCGGCCAACGCACAATCCAGCGGATCAAACCCCAGTTCAAACGCTTTGGCCAACGCCCGCAGCAGGCTTGATTGCGCGCCACGACCGTCGCCACGGGGGATGCGCAACAGCGCCAATAACGTATCGATGCGCAAGCGCCCGGTCGGCGACTCGCCAAAGATGTGCAGGCCATCGCGGATCTGCGACTCTTTCAAGTCGCACAAGTACGTGTCCAGCCGTGGCAACCAGATCGCCGCATCGACGTCGCTGTTGAGCTTTTCGTCCAGTTGCAGTTCACGGTCGATGTGCGTGTCGCGCACCAGTTGCAGGATGTCGCGCTGCAACTCTCGGGCGCGGCGCGGATCGAGCAATTGCGCTTCGTAATACTCGTCGGCCAGCAGTTCGAGATTGCGCAGCGGGCCGTAGGTTTCGGCGCGGGTCAGCGGCGGCATCAGGTGGTCGATGATCACCGCTTGGGTGCGACGCTTGGCCTGGGCGCCCTCGCCCGGGTCGTTGACGATGAATGGATAAATGTTCGGCAGTGGCCCGAGCAGCGCATCCGGCCAGCAGTTTTCCGACAGCCCGACGCCTTTGCCCGGCAGCCATTCGAGGTTGCCGTGCTTGCCGACGTGGATCACGCCGTGGGCGCCATAGGTATGGCGCAGCCAGAAGTAGAACGCCAGGTAGCCGTGGGGCGGTACCAGGTCCGGGTCGTGATACACCGCACTCGGATCAACCTGATAACCCCGCGCCGGTTGAATGCCGACGAAGGTCAGGCCAAAGCGCAGCCCGGCGACCATCATGCGGCCGTCACGGCACATCGGATCGCTTTCGGGCGTGCCCCAGCGCTCCAGCACCGCTTGCTGATTGGCTTTGGGCAATTGGTTGAACATCAGCCGATAGTCGTCCATCGCCAAACTTTGCGCGCAGGGACGCTGATCAAGGGTGTCGAGGTCGTTGCTGACGCCGCCAAGCAACTGTTGAATCAACGCAGTGCCGCTGTCCGGCAACCCGGCAGGCAGCGGATAGCCTTCGGTGTGCAGCGCCCGCAGGATGTTGAGCGCGGCGGCCGGGGTGTCGAGGCCGACACCGTTGCCGATGCGCCCGTCACGGGTCGGGTAGTTGGCGAGGATCAGCGCGATGCGTTTTTCGCTGTTCGGTACCCGGGCCAGATCGATCCAGCGCCGCGCCAGTTCGGCGACGAAATCCATGCGCTCCGGTTGCGCCCGATAGCACACCACCTCCGACTGACTGCGCTCGCTGCGCCACGCCAGGTCCTTGAAGCTGATCGGCCGGCTGATGATCCGTCCGTCCAGTTCCGGCAACGCGATGTGCATCGCCAGATCACGGGGGCCGAGGCCCTGTTCACTGGCGAGCCAACCCGGCTCGTTGTCCTGGGCGCAGATCGCCTGGATCACCGGAATATTGCGTCGAAACGGCCGCAGATGCGGCGCTTCGGGGCTGGATTGAGCGAAACCGGTGGTGTTCAAGATCACCCCCGCCTCGACGTCGTCCAGCAGGTCCTCGACCACCGTCAGGCAGCCGGGTTCTTTCAGACTGGCCACAGCAATCGGCAACGGATTCAAACCCGCCGCCTGCAAACGCTGGCAGAAAACATCGATGAACGCGGTGTTCGCTGCCTGTAAATGCGATCGATAGAACAGCACCGCTGCCACTGGTTGACCGGCCTGCCAATCGGCTTGCCAATCGTGAAGGTCGGCGGGGCTTTTTTGCGGGTGGTATATCGCCGTGCGCGGCAGGGTTTGCGGCTCGGCCCAGGCGTAATCGCGATCCAGCCAGCGATTGGCCAGGCAGCGGAAAAAATCCAGGGCATTGGCCATGCCGCCCTGACGCAAAAACTGCCAGAGCCGGTCACGGTCGGCGGCGGCTACGGTGCTCAGGTCGCTGAGTTCCGGGTCCGGGCGGTCATCGCCAGGCACCAGAATCAGCTGAACACCGCGCTGGGACAGCTCCACCAGACGCTCGACCCCGTAACGCCAATAGGCGATGCCGCCGTGCAACGAAATCAGAATGACCTTGGCGTGGCGCAACACTTCGTCGACATACAGGTCGACCGACGCGTGATTCTGCACCTGCATCGGGTTGGCCAGGCGCACGCTCGGGTAGTTGTCCGGCAACTGTTGCGCCGCTTCGGCGAGCAGCGCCAGGCTGGAATCGCCGCTGCACAGGATCACCAGCTCGGCGGGGGTTTGTCCAAGGTCGGCAATGTTGTCATCCGACACGAAACCGCCGGGCTGGGTCCTGAGCAGGTGCATGGCTTAAACGCTGAGCGCGGCGCGCAATTGCGCTTCAAGCAGCGTGGCGTCCAGCTCCTGACCGATCAACACCAGACGCGTGTTGCGCGCTTCATCGATGCCCCACTGACGGTCGAAGTGCTTGTCGAAACGTGTGCCCACGCCCTGAATCAGCAAGCGCATCGGTTTGTTCGGAATCGCCGCGAAACCTTTGACCCGCAGAATGCCGTGCTGGACCACCAGTTGGGTCAGCGCGTCCAGCAGCAGGCTTTCGTCGGCTTGGGGCAACTCGATGGAAATGGAGTCGAAGGCGTCGTGGTCGTGATCGTCTTCACCTTCGTGGTGGTGATCGTGATGGCTGTGACGGCTGTCGATGTGTTCTTCGGAACCGGCACCGAGACCGATCAGCACGTCCAGTGGCACGCGGCCGCTGCTGGCTTCGATGACTTTGACGGCCGGTGGCAGTTCTTCGGCGACTTCCAGGCGCACCCGGGCCAGATCTTCAGGGCTGATCAGGTCGGCCTTGTTGAGGATCACCAGGTCGGCGCTGGCCAGTTGGTCGGCGAACAGCTCGTGCAGCGGCGATTCGTGGTCCAGGTTCGGGTCGAGTTTGCGCTGGGCATCGACCCGATCCGGGAACGCGGCGAACGTGCCAGCGGCGACGGCCGGGCTGTCGACCACGGTGATGACCGCGTCAACGGTGCAAGCGCTGCGAATTTCCGGCCACTGGAAGGCTTGCACCAGCGGTTTTGGCAGGGCCAGGCCCGAGGTTTCGATGAGGATGTGGTCGAGATCGCCGCGACGGGCGACCAATTCGCGCATCACCGGGAAGAATTCTTCTTGAACGGTGCAGCACAGGCAGCCGTTGGCCAATTCGTAGACGCGGCCGTTGGCCTCTTCTTCGGTACAGCCGATGGAGCACTGCTTGAGGATTTCGCCATCGATGCCCAGCTCGCCGAACTCGTTGACGATCACCGCAATGCGGCGGCCCTGAGCGTTGTCGAGCATGTGCCGCAGCAAGGTGGTTTTGCCCGAGCCGAGGAAGCCGGTAACGATGGTGACGGGGAGTTTGGCCAGTGTTTTCATCGGATGCCCTTTGGCAAGGTGGCGGGCATACGGGACGACAATCGCTGCGACGGATGCGCGCGCGGAAGAGTTCGCCACCGGATCACCCCGCCCGGTTGTAGTGAGAATCTGTGTCGAGGCAGGTCTCCTGGCTGACGGTGTGCCGGTCGATGGACCTGGCATTCGCTGCGCCTTCCCGCGAACCCGTTGCACAGGGTTTGCAGTGGCGTGGCAGCGAACATCACCGTTCACAGTTGCGGGGGCAGCCGCGGCATCGACCGCGTTCCCTTCTTAGCTTCGGCAAATGCCGAAGAACCTCGAAAGCGCAAGGCTACGCATGGTGTGGGGGCGGGTCAATGTCTTGTGGCGCTCTCACCGGCGCCTTCGCGGGCACGCCTCGCTCCTGCGGGACAGCGGTGCGTTTACAGGAGCGAGGCGTGCCCGCGAAGAATTCACCTGGCTATCGAATGAGAACCCATGCCAATTGACGTCAAACCCCCGCCCATGCTCTCCTACACGCCTTGTTACGGGTGCCCTTCACAGGGTGAAACGGGAAACCGGTGAATCATGTGCTTTACTCCAAGCCATGTCAGTCCGGTGCTGCCCCCGCAACGGTAAGCGAGCGAAGCGTCAGATCCACTGTGCCAGCAGTTCGGCATGGGAAGGTGATGCTTGCAGGTTCAGGCGCAAGCCTTGACCCCTCGTGAGCCCGGAGACCGGCCCGCAACACAAAGTGACCTTTACGTCACTGAATAACAAACCCGCGGTGGGCGGGCGCTGTTTGAACCTCTGCGCGCCCGACTCGCAGGGGTCTTCCATGCGCTCTATTCACCCGCTGACAGACCAGAGGGATGCGCCATGTCGATCATCAGCAGCACCGACCACAGCACCGCCAGTACCACCACAACCCTGAGCCAACGCCTGACCGCCGCCGTGTGTGCGTCGATCCTTGGCGCGTGCCTTGTGTATTTCGCTGGGTTCTCGCACATCGAAGCGGTGCACAATGCCGCGCACGACACCCGTCACAGCTCTGCCTTCCCGTGCCATTGAGACCTGCTGACATGATCAAGCGTATTGCGCAAACCGCAGGTTTCACAGGGCTGCTGGCCGCCCTGCTGCTGACGCTGCTGCAAAGTTTCTGGGTCTCGCCGCTGATTCTGCAGGCCGAGACTTACGAAAAATCCGAGCCGGCCGCTGTTGAAGTTCACGAACACGCCGCCGGTGTCGCCGCTCACACTCACGACGCCGAAGCCTGGGAGCCGGAAGACGGCTGGCAGCGCCTGCTGTCGACCACGGGCGGTAACCTGGTGGTCGCCGTCGGTTTCGCCCTGATGCTCGCTGGCCTCTACACCTTGCGTGCACCGACCAAAACCTCCCAGGGCTTGCTTTGGGGCCTGGCCGGTTACGCGACCTTCGTGCTGGCCCCGACCCTCGGCCTGCCGCCTGAACTGCCGGGCACTGCCGCGGCTGATCTGGCGCAACGGCAACTCTGGTGGATCAGTACAGCCGCCTCCACGGCGGTCGGCATCGCCTTGATCGTGTTCAGCCGTCACTGGCTGATGAAGATCCTTGGCGTGGCGATTCTCGCCGTTCCGCACGTGATCGGCGCGCCGCAACCGGAAGTGCACTCGATGCTCGCTCCGCAAGCGCTGGAAGCGCAGTTCAAAATCGCGTCGCAGCTGACCAACGTCGCGTTCTGGCTGGCCCTGGGCCTGATCAGCGCCTGGTTGTTCCGCCGCAAAAGCGATGGCCAATACCACGCATGATTGATCCCCGCACAGCGCCGACTTTAGTCGTCGGCCTGGGCTGCCAGCGCGGCTGCCCCGCCAGCACGTTGCGGGCGTTGATCGATCAGGCATTGCAGGCTCATCAAATCGGACTTCACCAGATCAAGGCCCTGGCCAGTATCGACCTGAAGCGTGATGAGCCTGGCCTGGTCGAGCTCGCCGAACAACTGGCGTTACCGCTGATGTATTTCAGCAGTAAGCAATTGGAAGGTTACAAACCCCAACTCAGCCATCATTCGGACATCGCGTTCGAACGCACCGGCTGCTACGGCGTGGCGGAAAGTGCCGCCCTGGCCCTCGCCGAACACTTGGCCCAGGCCCCGGCAAAACTGCTGATTTCGCGACAAAAATATGCCCAGGCCACCCTGGCATTGGCCTGCGTTGCGTAAGATCCCCGATAATCCCCGCCTTCGATCATGAGCAATCTTCATCTGAAGCCTTGCCCAAGCCCCTTTTCTGACAGACTCTTTATTCAAAGGAACGGACGATGACCGTCTACTTCATTGGCGCAGGTCCCGGTGACCCGGAACTGATCACCGTCAAAGGCCAACGGCTGATTCGCAGTTGCCCGGTGATCATCTATGCAGGCTCTTTGGTGCCCGCCGCCGTGCTCGAAGGCCATGGTGCCGAACAGGTGGTCAACAGCGCCGAATTGCACCTGGAGCAAATCATCGAACTGATCAAGACCGCCCATGCCAACGGCCAGGACGTGGCGCGGGTGCATTCCGGTGATCCGAGTCTTTACGGCGCGATTGGCGAGCAGATTCGCTGTCTGCGTGAACTCGGGATTGCGTTTGAAATCATCCCGGGGGTCACAGCGACTGCCGCGTGTGCGGCGCTTTTGGGGGCTGAACTGACCCTGCCCGACATTTCACAGAGTGTGATTCTGACTCGCTACGCCGACAAAACCGTGATGCCGGCCGGCGAAGAACTGGGGAGCCTGGCCCAGCACGGGGCGACCATGGCGATTCATTTGGGGGTCAATCATCTGGAGAAGATCCTGGCGGAGTTGCTACCACATTACGGCGCCGACTGCCCGATTGCGGTGATTCACCGGGCGACCTGGCCGGATCAGGATTGGGTGGTGGGGACGATTGCGGACATTGCCGCGAAGGTTGAAGCCAAGGGATTTCGCCGCACGGCGTTGATTCTGGTGGGTCGGGTGTTGGGCAGTGATCAGTTCAGTGAGTCATCGCTGTATCGCGCCGGACATGCACATCTCTACAGGCCATAGGGCCCTCCCACATTGGATCTGCGGCGGAAACAGATTGGGTATCCAATGATAGCCCCCTGTGGGAGCGAGCCTGCTCGCGATAGGGCCAGTGAATTTCACCCATAAAAAAACGGCACTCACGGGTGCCGTTTTTTCATTTCGCAGCGAACACCTTACTTAGTAGTAGGCGTTTTCTTTCTGCGTGTGGTCAGTTACATCGCGTACACCCTTGAGCTCGGGAATGCGCTCGAGCAAGGTGCGCTCGATGCCTTCGCGAAGGGTGACGTCTGCCTGGCCGCAGCCCTGGCAACCGCCGCCGAATTTCAATACGGCGATGCCGTCTTCGACCACATCAATCAAGCTGACCTGACCGCCGTGGCTGGCCAGCCCCGGATTGATCTCGGTTTGCAGGTAGTAGTTGATGCGCTCGTTGACTGGGCTGTCAGCGTTGACCATCGGCACTTTGGCGTTGGGCGCCTTGATCGTCAGTTGGCCGCCCATGCGGTCGGTGGCGTAGTCGACGACCGCGTCGTCCAGGAAAGCTTCGCTGAACGAATCGATGTAAGCGGTGAAGCTTTTGAGCCCCAGCGCGGTGTCTTCAGGTTTCTCTTCGCCCGGCTTGCAGTACGCAATGCAGGTCTCGGCGTACTGGGTGCCAGGCTGGGTGATAAAGACGCGGATGCCGATACCCGGGGTGTTCTGCTTGGAGAGCAGATCAGCCAGATAATCGTGTGCGGCGTCGGTGATGGTAATAGCGGTCATGGAAACTCCTCGCAGGCTTGGGCGCAGTTTACGCCAATCATCGCGCCGTACAAAGTCCTAGTATTTTTGTCGGGAAAGAGCCGGAACAGCGTTGCTTGCCGGTTCGCCGTCGATCCACTCTTTAAGCCACCGATAGCTGCATTTTTCTACATATTCGTAACTTGCCCAGGAAGCCACGCCGATGGTCACCACACAAACGGCGAACATCACGTAGGGATTTACCCCATAACGCTGGGCGACAAATCCGCCGACAGACAGCACCAGCACATGCATCAGGTAAACCGAATAGGAACAATCGCCAAGCACCTTGAACAGACGGGTGTTCTCGAAAAAGCGTTCCAGCGCCATGCACGCCATCACCAACACCGCACCGGGCACGCCCCAGGCCAGGAAGCGTGGCTGCGGTGCCAGGTTATAAATCGCCAGCAACGCGCCGCCAATCCCCAGCAAGGGCAGCCAGACACCGGGCTTGATCCAGCCCCGCCGGTAGATCATGCCGATGGCGATCCCCAGCAGAAACTCATAAACAATGTCCGAGCGGTAGAACTCGCTGATCCAGCCATAACCGGTCCACGCCTGGCACACCGCAAACAGCAACGCCGCGACGATCAGCAGCCGAACCTGCAAACGGAACAGCAATGCCCAGGCAAACAGCACGTAGAACAGCATTTCGTAATTCAGCGTCCAGCCGACATTGAGGGTCGGATAGATGCCGTAGCCACCGGGGTTTTGCGTGGGAATGAATAACAGCGACAGCAGGACATGTGACCAGTCGACCGTCTGATCCGGCAACACAGGCTGTGCGAACACGACCACCAGCGCCATCAGCACCGTGTACAGCCAGTACGCCGGAACGATGCGAAACAGTCGATACAGGAGAAACCGTGCAGGTGGCAGCGATTTCCCTTCGGTGGACAGGAAGATCACCAGGCCACTGATGACGAAAAAGATATCAACGCCCACCGCGCCCTTGTCGATGAACATCTGACCCACGGGACCACGGGCCTTGAAGTCGAAAAATATCTGCATGAAGTGGTGGCAGACCACCGTCCATGCCGCGACGGCGCGCAGTGCCTGTACTGAAATCAACATCGGCGCCCCTCCGATCGCACTTCACACATCACCGCAGACCCCTGTAGGAGCGAAGCTTGCTCGCGAAGGCGATCGACCGGCCAACAATGATGTTGAATGTACCGGTCTCTTCGCGAGCAAGCTTCGCTCCTACAGGGGAATGGCGGTGCCTATTGAGTCCGACACCGACCAGCAGTCAAAGGTCGATTAAAGATTCTCGTACCGGTTCATATCCAGCACGCCCTCTTCCACCGGCTCGGTTTCGTGGATGTAGCGACTCAGGTCATGGAAGTAGAACCAGAACTGCGGATGGCTGCGGCGAATGCCCCAGCGTTCGACGATTTTCTCGAAGCGGTGCGCATCCTTGGCGTTTTCCATCGCATCGACGAACGCCGGCACCTGGTCGGCGGGTATGTTGAACATGAAGTTGGGGTAGCTGCTGAGCACGCCCGGGAAAATGGTCAAAGTGTCGAGCCCAGGCTGATAGCGCAGCGATTCACCGAGCAGGAAGGCCACATTGCTGTGGGCCCGATTGCGCAGCAGGCTGTAGACCTCGCGCTTGCCGCTCGCCGTCTCGATGCGCAGCACCGTCGCTTCCGGCAACTGATCAATGACCTTCAAACCGGCCGCCGGGCGTGACGTCAGGCGACTCAAGGCTTGCTCGGCACTCTGCAACGCCGGGTCGATGTTCGGTCGCGAACAGTAAGCGCCGTCGCAACGGTTGATCGGATCAGGCTTGGCATCGAGCTCGCCATAACGGGCCAGCAGTTGCATCGCGAAGTCGCGCTTGGGGTCCTTTTCATCCAGCTTCAGGGCCGTCGGCGTGTCATTGTCGATGGACTCGTAATCCAGCCACATTTTGAACTTGCCACCGCTTTGATACCAATCATCAAGGTAATCGTCCCGCGAATCGGCCGGCATCAGGCGCAGGAAATTCTGCTCGGCGCCGTTGCGGATCAGGTCGAAGTACAAGCGTGTCTGGGCCTGGTGAGACACGTTGCCGAACACGTCGAAGTTGACCACCAACTGATAATACGTGCGTTCCAGCAGCGGATAGTCAAACAGCCAGATGGTTTGCGGCACGTCGCCGATCAGGCCCTTGTTCACCGATGCGCTGTCGAAATGCCGAAAGATGCTCAGCAACGCGTTGTCGTTGCCTGCCCACAGGGTCGACCAGCTCGGCGCCGGCAGATCGGCGTAGTTGTCCCGGCGTAGCGCTTCGTACTCGTTGCGCTTGTCGCGGTAGTCATGCCACAGGCTCAGGACGCTGCCGACATCGTCGTTTTGTCCCGGCATCGCCAACAACGGCGTGGCCTGGCCGCGGTAGTTCGGGTCGGTGATGTAGAGGTCATGTTCCGGCGCCTGGAACAATGCCCAGAAGTTGTCACGAATCACGTCCGTGGCGATCTGGCCACGGCAGACCGGACCGCGAATGAAGGTACGGACGAAGTACTCGGCGTTATCGAGCATGAACTGATAACGCGCCTGAGCCGGGATCGCTTCAAACGTACTGAACGGATTGGCCCGGCGCTCCGGCCCGTATCCCGGCAAGGCATCGACCTGCCAGTTGCCGCTGTAAAAGAGTGTTTTGATCCGCGCCATCTTCGACGCGCTCAGCGGATAAGTGATGTGGGTCTTGTGCACGATCACACCCTGCACCGGCCACAAACGGTAATAAATCCGAGTGCCCGGATCATCATTCGGCCGGCGCGTATCGATCAGGTCGATCGGCTGCCCCGTCGGGGTGCGTGAACGGACCCATTGGAAGAAATGCCCCGGCTCACCGTCCTTGAAGTAAATATGGGCGATATACCAATGCTCGAATAACCAGCGACCGACCAGACTTTCCCGGGCACCCGGGGCGTTGAGCAGGTTTTCCCACTGCACCACCTGCATGGCCTCTTTCGCGCTCGGGACCAGGGCTTGCTCATCGATAGGCGCACCCGAAGCCAGCCAGCGCTGGAGCGTCTGGTATTGCTGGTCGGTCAGGCCGGTGACGGCCAGCGGCATGCCTTCTTTCGGGTGGGTACTGGCGTAGCCGTCGAACTCCGCCGGCATGGCGCACATGTTTTCCCGGTTGAGGCCCAGGACGATGTCTTCCGGCAACCTGGCGTTGGGTTGCAGCGGGGTTGTGTGGCCCAGCTCCAGCATTCGCGTCATCAACGCCGCCTGGCTGCCTTGGGCGTCAAGTACCGAATAGAAGCCTTTCTGCTGCCAGGCACGCTTGCCGAAAGCGTCATAAAACAACCGGGTCGGCGCCGCGGCCTGACTGCGTTCGCCGTCGTAAACCGGGGATTTGGTCCCGCCACGCGCCGCCCCTTCGCCGCTGCCCAGATTGAGCTGACAGGCGGAGTCGTAGCAGGCATGGCAGGCCACGCACTTTTCGGTGAAGATCGGTTGAATGTCACGTGTGTAGGAAATCGCCGGACCCTGCGCAGCGGCATCCCAGCTTATAAGCAGCATAAAGATGCTGGTGATGACGCGATACGACATGTCCCTGGTCCTGATCCTGAAAAAACGCCGCGATTCTACCGGTCTCGCCCCCTCACCAACATGAGCGATATTCATGCAAAACCGGAGCATGCTCTAAAAGCGCACAGGTTTGCTATTATCCCGGCCCTTCGTCATGGTCTTTTCGAGTAGTCCCAATGTCCGATCGCAGCGTTCGCCTTCAAGCTCTCAAGCACGCCCTCAAAGAGCGCATCCTGATTCTCGATGGCGGCATGGGCACGATGATCCAGAGCTACAAGCTCGAAGAGCAGGATTACCGGGGCAAACGCTTTGCTGACTGGCCAAGCGACGTCAAAGGTAACAACGACCTCTTGGTGTTGACGCGCCCGGACGTGATCGGGTCGATCGAGAAAGCCTACCTGGATGCCGGCGCCGATATTCTGGAGACCAACACGTTCAACGCCACCCAGGTTTCCCTGGCCGACTACGGCATGCAAGGCCTGGCATATGAGTTAAACGTAGAAGGCGCGCGCCTGGCACGCAAGGTGGCCGACGCAAAGACCCTGGAAACGCCGGACAAGCCGCGCTTCGTCGCTGGCGTGATCGGGCCGACCAGCCGCACCTGCTCGCTGTCACCAGACGTGAACAACCCCGGCTACCGCAACGTGACCTTCGATGAATTGGTGGAAAACTACACCGAGGCCACCAAAGGCCTGATCGAAGGCGGCGCCGACCTGATCCTGATCGAAACCATTTTCGACACGCTGAACGCCAAAGCCGCGATCTTCGCCGTGCAGGGTGTTTTTGAAGAGTTGGGTATCGAACTGCCGATCATGATTTCCGGCACCATTACCGACGCCTCCGGCCGAACCCTGTCCGGCCAGACCACCGAAGCGTTCTGGAACTCAGTCGCCCACGCCAAGCCGATCTCGGTCGGCCTGAACTGCGCCCTCGGTGCCAAAGAATTGCGCCCGTACCTGGAAGAACTGTCGAACAAGGCTGGCACCCACGTTTCGGCGCACCCGAACGCCGGCCTGCCGAACGAATTCGGCGAGTACGATGAGCTGCCAGCGGAAACCGCCAAGGTCATCGAAGAATTCGCCCAGAGCGGCTTCCTCAACATCGTCGGCGGCTGCTGCGGCACCACGCCGGGCCACATCGAAGCCATCGCCAAAGCCGTGGCCGGTTATGCACCACGTGTCATTCCGGAAATCCCGAAGGCTTGCCGCCTCTCGGGCCTGGAGCCGTTCACCATCGATCGCAGTTCGCTGTTCGTCAACGTCGGCGAGCGCACCAACATCACCGGCTCGGCGAAATTCGCCCGCCTGATCCGTGAAGACAACTACACCGAAGCGCTGGAAGTGGCCCTGCAACAGGTTGAAGCCGGTGCCCAGATCATCGACATCAACATGGATGAAGGGATGCTCGATTCGAAGAAGGCCATGGTGACCTTCCTCAATCTGATTGCCGGTGAACCGGACATCTCCCGTGTGCCGATCATGATCGACTCCTCGAAGTGGGAAGTGATCGAAGCCGGCCTCAAGTGCATTCAGGGCAAGGGCATCGTCAACTCGATCAGCATGAAAGAAGGCGTCGAGCAGTTCATTCACCACGCCAAACTGTGCAAGCGCTATGGCGCCGCCGTGGTCGTGATGGCGTTCGACGAAGCCGGCCAAGCCGACACCGAAGCGCGCAAGAAAGAGATCTGCAAACGCTCCTACGACATTCTGGTCAACGAAGTCGGCTTCCCGCCGGAAGACATCATTTTCGACCCGAACATCTTCGCCGTGGCCACCGGCATCGAAGAACACAACAACTACGCTGTGGACTTCATCAACGCCTGCGCCTACATCCGCGACGAACTGCCCTACGCGCTGACCTCGGGCGGCGTGTCCAACGTGTCGTTCTCGTTCCGTGGCAACAACCCGGTGCGCGAGGCGATTCACTCGGTGTTCCTGCTGTATGCGATCCGCAACGGTCTGACCATGGGTATCGTCAACGCCGGTCAGCTGGAGATCTACGACCAGATCCCGGCCGAGCTGCGCGACGCCGTTGAAGACGTGGTGCTCAACCGTACGCCGAACGGCACTGACGCCCTCCTCGCCATCGCCGACAAATACAAGGGCGACGGCAGCGTCAAGGAAGCCGAGACCGAAGAGTGGCGCAACTGGGACGTCAACAAGCGTCTGGAGCATGCGCTGGTCAAGGGCATCACCACGCACATCGTGGAAGACACCGAAGAATCGCGCCAGTCGTTCGCCCGCCCGATCGAAGTGATCGAAGGCCCGCTGATGTCCGGCATGAACATCGTGGGCGACCTGTTCGGCGCCGGCAAAATGTTCCTGCCGCAGGTGGTGAAATCCGCCCGTGTGATGAAACAGGCCGTGGCCCACTTGATCCCGTTCATCGAACTGGAAAAAGGCGACAAGCCGGAAGCCAAGGGCAAGATCCTGATGGCCACGGTGAAAGGCGACGTGCACGACATCGGCAAGAACATCGTCGGTGTGGTGCTCGGCTGTAACGGCTACGACATCGTCGACCTCGGCGTGATGGTCCCGGCGGAGAAGATCCTGCAAGTGGCCAAGGAGCAGAAGTGCGACATCATCGGCCTGTCCGGTCTGATCACGCCTTCACTGGATGAAATGGTCCACGTGGCCCGCGAGATGCAGCGTCAGGATTTCCATCTGCCGCTGATGATCGGTGGCGCGACCACCTCCAAGGCGCACACGGCGGTCAAGATCGAACCGAAGTACAGCAACGATGCGGTGATCTACGTCACCGACGCCTCCCGCGCCGTGGGCGTGGCGACGCAGTTGCTGTCCAAGGAGTTGAAACCGGCGTTCGTCGAAAAGACTCGCCTGGAATACATCGACGTTCGCGAGCGCACCGCCAATCGCAGCGCCCGCACCGAACGCCTGAGCTACCCGGCCGCCATCGCCAAGAAGCCGCAGTTCGACTGGAGCACTTATGTGCCGGTCAAACCGACCTTTACCGGTTCCAGGGTGCTGGACAACATCGACCTCAAGGTTCTGGCCGAATACATCGACTGGACGCCGTTCTTTATCTCCTGGGACCTGGCCGGCAAGTTCCCGCGCATCCTCCAGGACGAAGTAGTGGGTGAAGCAGCAACCGCGTTGTATGCCGATGCCCAGGAAATGCTCGCCAAGCTGATCGACGAGAAACTCATCAGCGCCCGTGCGGTGTTCGGCTTCTGGCCGGCCAACCAGGTGCGTGAGGATGACATCGAAGTCTACGGCGATGACGGCAAGCCGATTGCCAAGCTGCATCACTTGCGCCAGCAGATCATCAAGACCGATGGCAAGCCGAACTTCTCCCTCGCCGACTTCGTCGCGCCGAAGGACAGCGAAATCACCGACTACGTGGGTGGATTCATCACCACGGCCGGGATCGGCGCCGAAGAAGTGGCCAAGGCTTATCAAGACGCCGGCGATGATTACAACTCGATCATGGTCAAGGCACTGGCCGACCGACTGGCCGAGGCGTGTGCCGAGTGGCTGCACCAGCAGGTGCGAAAAGAACACTGGGGTTACGCCAAGGACGAGACGCTCGACAACGAGGCGCTGATCAAAGAGCAATACACCGGCATCCGCCCTGCCCCGGGCTACCCGGCCTGCCCGGATCACACCGAGAAAAGCACCTTGTTTGCCTTGCTCGACCCCGAGGCCAGCGAAATGCAGGCTGGCCGCAGCGGCGTGTTCCTCACCGAGCACTACGCAATGTTCCCGGCGGCAGCGGTCAGCGGCTGGTACTTCGCTCATCCGCAGGCGCAATACTTTGCGGTGGGCAAGATCGACAAGGACCAGGTGCAGAGCTACACATCGCGCAAAGGGCAGGAACTGAGCGTGACCGAACGCTGGCTGGCGCCTAACCTCGGTTACGACAACTAACCCAGGCGCCTGGCCACAATATTGTGGCCAGATGAGCCCCCTGTGGGAGCGAGCCTGCTCGCGAAGGCGTTATAACGTTCAACGAAGATGTTGAATGTTATGGCCACTTCGCCAGCAGGCTAGCTCCCACAGTTGTTTTGGGTCGTTCACAAACGTGTGGATCAACCCGATCAAGTGTGGGAGTGAGCCTGCTCGCGATGGCGTTATAACGTTCAACGAAGATGTTGAATGTTATGGCCACTTCGCTAGCAGGCTAGCTCCCACAGTTGTTTTGGGTCGTTCACAAACGTGTGGATCAACCCGATCAAGTGTGGGAGCGAGCCTGCTCGCGAAGGCGTTATAACGTTCAACGAAGATGTTGAATGTTATGGCCAATTCGCTAGCAGGCTAGCTCCCACAGTTGTTTTGGGTCGTTCACAAACGTGTGGATCAACCCGATCAAGTGTGGGAGCGAGCCTGCTCGCGAAGGCGTTATAACGTTCAACGAAGATGTTGAATGTTATGGCCACTTCGCTAGCAGGCTAGCTCCCACAGTTGTTTTGGGTCGTTCACAAACGTGTGGATCAACCCGATCAAGTGTGGGAGCGAGCCTGCTCGCGAAGGCGTTATAACGTTCAACGAAAATGTTGAATGCTATGGCCAATTCGCTAGCAGGCTAGCTCCCACAGTTGTTTTGGGTCGTTCACAAACGTGTGGATCAACCCGATCAAGTGTGGGAGCGAGCCTGCTCGCGAAGGCGATGTGACAGTCAACGAAAATGTTGAGTGTTACGACCCCTTCGCTAGCAAGCTCGCTCCCACAGTTGTTTTGGGTCGTTCACAAACGTGTGGAACAACCCGATCAAGTGTGGGAGCGAGCCTGCTCGCGATAGCGATGTGACAGTCAACGAAGATGTTGAATGTTATGGCCACTTCGCTAGCAGGCTAGCTCCCACAGTTGTTTTGGGTCGTTCACAAACGTGTGGAACAACCCGATCAAGTGTGGGAGCGAGCCTGCTCGCGATGGCGATATGACAGTCAACGAAGATGTTGAATGTTATGGCCAATTCGCTAGCAGGCTAGCTCCCACAGTTGTTTTGGGTCGTTCACAAACGTGTGGATCAACCCGATCAAGTGTGGGAGCGAGCCTGCTCGCGATGGCGATGTGACAGTCAACGAAAATGTTGAGTGTTACGACCCCTTCGCTAGCAAGCTCGCTCCCACATTTGCTTTGTGCATGCCGCGGATTGTCTATGCTTACTCTTCACACATTGATGACGAGGGATTTATGGACGATCCAGTCGACAACAAGCCACCGACCTTCTGGCAGATGCTGCAAAGCGTCATGGCGGCGGCGTTCGGTGTGCAGAGCGGGAAGAATCGGGCGCGGGACTTCACCCACGGCAAGCCGAGTCATTTCGTGATTCTGGGGATTCTGTTCACGGCCGTGTTCGCTTTGACGCTGTTCGGCATCGTGCAACTGGTGGTGCATCTGGCGGGGCGTTAGCGCATCAGGGTTTGCAGGCTGAACGGATAGCGATAGGAGGTCGGCCGGCCCTTGGCCGACAGACGACGGAAATTCACCCCGTAATCCGGTGATGCGCCCATGGCCAGCAACCGCTTGGCGTGGGCCTTGTCGATCAGTTGCAATACCGGAATCAACCGGTCGCGCCCGCCGTACTGGTCCAGATCCACGCCCATTTCCACGTCATGCAACTCCACCAGCGCCCAACCGCCCAATGTGAAGTGCCCGCCCACCAACACGCTCAGGTGACCGTCGATCATCGCCTGCAATGCAGCGGGCGACGTGTTCACCCCGCTGAACAAGGCATCTTTGCCGGGCACGCCACCCGTCTCCGAATAGGCTTGCATGGCGCCAAACGCCATTTCGTCATTGGCAGACCACACCAACGAGACATTCGGGTAACGCCGGAACAATAACTTGGCCTGCTCATAGGCCCTTCCCCGGCTCCAGCCACCGTAAACCACTTGGCGCAAGCGCACTTGCGGGTGCTCGGCCAAGGCGCGCAGCATGCCTTGTTCGCGCAGTTGCGACGACGGCGTGATCTTCAGGCCGGAGAACGCCAGTAATTCGATGACCTGGCCAGGCGCCACGGGTGGATGCTGGCGAATCAGCTCCTTGAGCATCAGGTAGCCGCCCTCCTCATCGTTCGGCACCAGGCTGCCCAATCGATCGGAACGCTCGCCCAGCAGGCTCAGCTGATTGGCGGTCAGCGAAGCGTTGACCGTAAACAGCTTCACCCCGCTGCCTTGAGCCAGGCGCAGAATCTGTGGAGCGACATACTGTTCGTTGACGAACACCAGATAGTCCGGACGATCGGGACCTTGCAGGGCCAAGCGGGCTTGCGCCACGGTGAGCTCGGGCATGCGTTGGGAATACAGAATTCGCAGATCAATGCGCAGATCCTTGGCGGCCGCCTGCATGAATTGCGAATAGCTGATCCAGAAGGCCTCATCCGTCTTGCCCGGATTGAGGAACAACACCGACTCTGCATGCGCGACAGGGCCCCAAGCCGCGCCAAGCATCAGCAGGAAGGTGTAGACAAACTTCAACATTAACGCCCGAGCCCCCGGAAATTTTCGCCGCGTATTATAGCCAGCGAAGTCCCGGCAAACGGCGTTTATTCCGGTTTTTGTCCGACAATCGTCGGAACCGGGCCCGGACGGGGTCGGTTATTGATGGCTGACCCAAAATACAGCGGTGCCCACGACCAGAATGATCAGGAACAGAATCGCCCAAGCATCGACCGTGCTATCAGGTTTTGTCGCTTTGGTAGGGTTGCTCATTGCATCGCCTCTTGTCGGTTTTATCGGTGATTGCATAAAGACTCGACCACAGTAAAGACGACGATTGCCCTCACGACAAATACGGGTTTATCAATAACGGATCTCGTTAGTCGTTTTGGTTCTTTACATATACTCAAACATCACTTTTGCGCATAACTGCAAACTGGTATCTTGCCCCGGCTCCGTAGGGAGTGCGCGGCCGTGCGCGCAGAATTGCCGAGGCAGCATCGGAGACCTCCAGGCGAAAAAACGCAACGGGATCCGACCGGCCCAAGCCTGAGAACAGGACTTATATGTACGTATATGACGAGTACGATCAGCGGATCATCGAGGACCGCGTCAAGCAGTTCCGTGATCAGACCCGACGCTATCTGGCAGGTGAGCTGAGCGAAGAAGAATTCCGCCCCCTGCGCCTGCAAAACGGGCTTTATATCCAACGCTTCGCGCCGATGTTGCGGGTGGCGGTGCCTTACGGCCAACTGACTTCGCGCCAGACGCGGATGATGGCCAAGATTGCCCGCGACTATGACAAGGGCTATGCCCACATCAGTACCCGGCAGAACGTCCAGTTCAACTGGCCGGCGCTGGAAGACATCCCGGACATTCTCGCTGAGCTGGCCACCGTGCAGATGCACGCGATCCAGACCAGCGGCAACTGCCTGCGCAACGTCACCACCGACCAGTTCGCCGGTGTCGCTGCCGATGAGCTGATTGACCCGCGCCCTTGGTGCGAGATCGTTCGCCAGTGGACCACGTTCCACCCGGAATTCGCCTACCTGCCGCGCAAGTTCAAGATCGCTATCAACGGTTCGACGTCTGACCGTGCGGCCATCGAAGTCCATGACATCGGCCTCGAGCCGGTGCACAACGCGGCCGGCGAACTCGGTTTCCGCGTGCTGGTGGGCGGTGGTCTCGGCCGTACACCGGTAGTGGGCGCGTTCATCAATGAATTCCTGCCGTGGCAAGACCTGTTGAGCTACCTCGACGCCATCCTGCGGGTCTACAACCGCTATGGCCGTCGTGACAACAAGTACAAGGCGCGGATCAAGATTCTGGTCAAGGCCCTGACGCCTGAAGTCTTCGCCCAGAAAGTCGACGCGGAAATGGAACACCTGCGCGGTGGCCAGACCACGTTGACCGAGGCCGAAGTGCATCGCGTCGCCAAACACTTCGTCGACCCGGACTACAAGGCCCTGGACAACCAGGCGGCCCAACTGGCCGAGCTCGACAAAGAACACCCGGGCTTCGCCCGCTGGCGCACCCGCAATACCCTGGCCCACAAAAAGCCGGGTTATGTGGCGGTGACCCTGTCCCTGAAGCCGACCGGTGTTGCGCCGGGCGACATCACCGACAAGCAGCTCGACGCGGTGGCCGACCTGGCCGATCGCTACAGCTTCGGTCAACTGCGCACGTCCCACGAGCAGAACATCATCCTGGCCGACGTTGAACAGTCCCAACTGTTCGCGATGTGGGGCGAGTTGCGCGAGCAAGGTTTTGCCACGCCGAACATCGGCTTGCTGACCGACATCATCTGCTGCCCTGGCGGTGATTTCTGCTCGCTGGCCAACGCCAAGTCGATCCCGATCGCCGAGTCGATCCAGCGTCGTTTCGAAGACCTGGACTACCTGTTCGACATCGGCGAGCTGGACCTGAACATCTCCGGCTGCATGAACGCCTGTGGTCACCACCACGTCGGCCACATCGGCATCCTCGGGGTGGACAAGAAAGGCGAAGAGTTCTACCAGGTCTCCCTCGGTGGCAGCGCGAGCCGCGACGCCAGCCTGGGCAAGATCCTCGGCCCGTCCTTCGCCCAGGAAGCCATGCCTGACGTGATCGAGAAACTGATCGACGTGTACATCGAACAACGTACCGAAGACGAGCGCTTCATCGACACCTATCAGCGTATTGGCATCGACCTCTTCAAGGAACGCGTCTATGCAGCGAATCATTAAGAACAACGAGGTCGTCGACGAAACCTGGCACTTGCTGCCCAAGGATTTCAACATCGACGAGATCAGCAACTGCGATGACCTGATCGTCCCGCTGCAGCTGTGGCGCGAACACAGTCGTATGCTCAAGGCCCGCGATGGCGGTCTTGGCGTGTGGCTGGATGCCGATGAAGAAGCCGAGGAAATCGGTGAAGACGTCGATCAGTTCCAAGTGATCGCCCTGAATTTCCCGGCCTTCACCGACGGGCGCAACTACTCCAACGCACGTCTGCTGCGTGACCGCTATGGCTTCAAAGGCGAATTGCGGGCAATCGGCGATGTGCTGCGCGACCAGCTCTTTTACATGCACCGCTGCGGGTTCGACGCCTTTGCCATTCGCGCCGATAAAGACCCGTATGAAGCCCTTGAAGGTCTCAAGGACTTCTCGGTGACCTATCAGGCCGCCACCGACGAACCGCTGCCGTTGTTCCGTCGCCGCTGATACCGGCAAAACCTTGAACCCCGCCCGGGGTTCAAGGCGCCCTCCTTCGCTTAGAAACCCGCACGCGCCTCCAGCGCCCGGAATGCCGCCATCGGGTGATCGAAGCGCCCGCTCCCGCGAATTATCCGCCCCCACATGTCCTCTGAAGCATCGGCCTCATGCAACAACCGCCAGACTCGCGCCTGAAGTGACAGGTAACTGACCCGAAAGTCGGCCGTCAGGCTCAGCCGGTCTATGACGGCTAAAAACCGCGTACCGGAGGGTTTACCTGCCAATCGCTGCCAAAGGGCTTGCCGGGACTGTTGCAACGCTTCGTCGCAGTCGCGCAACCACACCGTCGGCGTACCATAATCCGCGGCCGGAGCGCTCAGCCACAGATTGATGCCCGTCTGTTCACGATGACTGATCAACCGGTGCAGCGTGTCCTCGTCTGTCAACGGATTGCCCCATAGCAATACGCGGTCGTCCGCCACCGCCTGATTGATGATCGCGGGCGGAACCCGGGTAATACGGTTGTCGCGCAGGTCCAGCATCGTCAGATAAGGCTCATCCTTGACCCCGACAGGGCAGCGATTGATCGCCGTATTCCTCAGGTTGAGCTGGCGTAAATTGTTCATGCCCAGCACCACCGGCGGAACGCCCAACGGGTTGTCGCTCAGGTCCAGGGTTTGCAAGTGGGTCAGATCACTCAATTGTGAAGCGGCGCGCTCAGTGAATGCCAACTGTGTGGCTCGCAGATTGAGTGAGACCAGTTTCGGCAACTGCCCGATAACGGGCGGCAAGGCGCGCCCTGCGTCACCGCCCACGAAGAAAGGACGCAAATCGAAGCCTTCCAGATTCAACACTTCAAGGTTCGGAAAGCCCTCCAGGAACCCGTTCAGACTCTCGTGCTCGGTCAGGTGAAAACCATGCATCGACAATTCGATCACATCGTTGAGCCTGGCATTCAGCGTGGGTAATCGGTGAAAGTCCTCGAAGGTCAGGTCCAGCCTGACACCACGCAGTTGCCCGTCGACATAGACACGATCTTGCAGCGGCCCGCGTTTTTGCCAAATGGCGACAAGCTCCACGGCAAGCTCAGTCCTGACCCCGCGCTCCTGTTGCAGGGCGGTGTGCAGGACGTGGGCATTGTGCACGGCGATTTGCGCAGGGTTCATCCCCTCCGCCTCCTCATCGCCCATGGCCACGAAGGGAACGTCCATATCGGCAATGTCTTGTACCGCTTGATCGACCCATTCGGTCAAATCGACATTGAGCTGTTGCAGTTGCAGAGCCAGCAGGTCGATATACGCCTGCACCCTGCCCTCTGCCAGCAGCAACACCTGATCAATGCTCGCGTCGCTGATGTCCGGATAAATATCCTTGAACTGCAACTTGATCGCTTGCAACTTCAGGGCGTCACCCTGAGGGGTTGTCGGGTAACCGCCGCCGCGCAGTCCCTGCCGTTCAAAGGTCAGCCCCTTGTCCAGCCTTTGCAGGCCGAGCAGGGTATCGGCACGGGACAATGCCCGATCGCCGAGGTTGAGCCGCAACGCCTTGGCCGGGTCTGGTGACGTGAGGTGCAACGCCGAGCGTTCCTCGTCCGTCAGCACGCCGAGGACCGCGTCATAGACATCCGTTTGCCGGCCTTGGCGCAGGTAACGGTTTCCCACCTTGATGATGTTTCGGCAGTGAGGGCTGTCAAGGGGGCCGCAACGATCAAGCACCCGGCCAGAGGACGCACCGTCGAGGACCTCGATGCGCAGGTCTTTCGGCCAGCCGGGCAGATTGTTCAGCGAGTGCAATGCCAGCGTGTCCGTCTCGGCATTCGCGACCGAGCGCAGGTAAAAGCCTTCATAGACCCGGTCGAGACGGACATGCTGTTGGTATTGCCGGGCTTTGCCGTCCAGTCGCGCGAATACCTGCCTGGCCTCGTTCGCATCTGGCAACGACGTGATGTCGATGCCATAGCGGTCGAGCATCTGCTCGATGGCGATTGTCGGCAGGTCGGGGTACTCGCGCTGAAATAGCCGGACCCATTCATGCTCCGACTTTTGCAGCGCTTCGTAGCGTTGGTTGAAAAGCACAGTGTCTGCTTCCAGACCGAGATCCTGATCGATCTTGAAGCGGCTGATGGTATCCGCCAATAAAGGGGTCGGTGGACGGCCCGTCTGCATCAACCGCAGCATGTCATCGTCGACCGCGCTGACCTTGGCGATCTGCGCCAGGACCTCATCGCTGAAGGAGGCCACCGAGGGGCCGATTCCACGGATCAATTCGATGCGAGAGTTCAAGGGCGTCGGCGCAACGGCCGGTTCCGACGCAGGACGGGCGCCCGGCTCTGCCGGATCGACGCTGGGCTCGCGGACGCGCTCCGCCATGCTATCGGCCTGCGCAGCGCTCCCATTGAGCGCTGACTCGGCACCCAGCATCGGCAACGCATTCAGCAAGCCAAACACCGTGCGTGTCCGGCCCTCCGAGCGTTGGCCCGGCGTTTTTCCATTGACCGCCTGATTCAGGCCATACCCGGCGTCAATGAGCCCGGCCAATGCCAGCACCCCCTCGCCTCCTGGGACAAACAAGGCGAGCGGACCAAACCGGTTGACCCATTGCACAACGGGTTCGACGACGGCGCTCAACTGATCCCGGTTGACCTGCGCATCGTCATGGATGGCCTGAAGCTCTGCCCGTGCGGCCTGTTTCATTGTCATTAGCAGGCGGGCAAAAGGGTCGGTCGCCGCCGCCGGATCATCGAAGCCGATGTAATCGTTCGGGTCCCAATAGCCATCGTTGTTGAAGAAACCGGCGTTGTTGCCCAGCCAATGTTTAGCCGGATAAATCGCCATGCCATCCAGCGCTGTCAGGACACCGGCGTGAAACGTTCCATCTTCGCGATCGTCCTCGGCAAAGTGACGGGCCAAGGCCTGCCTGGTCGTGTCTAGCTTGCCCTGCGTGGCAACCCACTGGCGCAACTGCGCGGTATTGGCGAATTCATGCAGCGGGGAAGAATTGCCAGGGATGTACACCAGCACACGGGCACTGACGGTGTCACGGAAGGCCCAGATATCGGTCGCGGTGTAGCGGTACAGTTTCAGAAGGCCGAACTTGACGGTTGAAGGCACGCGAGTCGGTGCTTGCAGCTGCTCAAGGGTCAGCGTTTGCCAGGACTGATCGGCGGACAGACCTGCCGCCCGCATCGCCAGCGCCAGACCTTCTTGCGTCAGGCGTTGTTCATGTCTCTGCAACCAGGCCGCCATGACGAACGCCGCCTTGACCGACGTTCTCAATGCGGACGGTCTGGCCGCCACCTGCACAGCGTCGGCTGGCCATGCCTGATCGAGATACGCTTGGTACAGGTCCTTGAGCTCCAGCTCCCAGACCCATTTCTTGAAATAGGCGGGCCTGAGATTGAGCTGAGTCAGCGGCCCATACACCTGCGGGGTGGTCTGCCGGTAGATGCCTTCATAGGTCTGGTGATTGCCGCTGCCGTGGTCGGCGAATTCGTCGACGTGCTCGACGATCCGAATCGTCGGTCCCACGTCCGGCGGCGTGTACAGGCCGAACGCCGTCTCGGCAAAACGCCCGTCACCCACCGTCTGGTCGTTGGACAGCAGCGCGTGCAGCAGCGACCGGGAACTTGCCACTCGTCCCTGCTCGAAACCGTTCTCGGCAGGATGTCCCTTGTAATGGTAATCGAGCGTGACCAGCAAGGCCGTCTGCGGGTCGATGCCCGCGCCCCACTTTTGCTTGATCAGGCATTCGCCGAACTGGCCTGGGGATTGTGGCAAGGCGAGATCGATAACGGCTTTCAATTCATCACGCCATTTCGGCGACGCCGACGGTGTCGGGCTATCAGCAGACTCGTGAGCGATGTCGTTCATTGAGCGGCCCCCGAATGGCTGGGCCCCGGGACTGGCGGCGCAGGATGGCGCATCAGCGCCGCACCGGTGAGCTGCCTGATCAATGCCCGACGTTCATTTTTGAAGTTATCGAAAATGGCGTTCAGGCGTTCGGTGGCCACTGGACGGGTGAGTTCAGCCTGCCTCTCCACCTGGGCAAAATCTCGTGCCGAGCGGTCGGCGATTGCCAGGAAACGATCTGGATTTGACACCTCCAGATACTCCACCCAAAACCGTTGGATGATCATCCATTCCAGCAACGCGCTGGTGCGTTCGGTGGTCAGGACTTTCTGATAAGCCCGTTCCAGCGCCGCCGGCGCCACCTCGACATCCAACGCCGATGTCACCATTCTGGGCTGAGCCGGCAAGCTCAGGCGTTCGGCCAGCCCCACGCGATACGCCAGACTGATTTCCAGAGCTTGTTCGTAGCTTCCGGACTGTGGACCGGTGCGCGCATTGATATCCGCCAGCGCAAACCCCTCGACCTCATGCAGCCTGAACAACCCCCTGAGCAGGGTGATCAGTTGCTGCTCCACCGAAGCAGGCCCGGTGAGGGCTGCGGCCATGGCCCGATAAAACAACACCTGCACTTCCATCTCACTGAAGAGTGCGGAGTAGCCATCAGCGCTGAACCTTCCGACCCGGGCCAGACGAAACAGCCTGCGTCGCAAGCCATCATCTTCCGTCGCAGCCTCCACGACACTCCACACCCGCTGGCTGAAGTGGCTGAACAGTCGTTTGTAATCGGCCGTCTCGGACAGTTGCGCAAGCACAGTGAAAAAGCTCCTGGATTCCGGATAGGCGCGCAATGAATCCCACAACCCGCGCTTGCGCCGGGTTTCGGTAGAGCCAAGCCCGGTCAGCCACGCGGAACTGTGAGCCTCGGTCGGCGAGTAAGCGCCTGGGCGACGGTAGTCCGAAGCAATGATCCCCAGGCTTGCACCGGTCTTCTGCTGATGCACCACGACCTTTTTCAACGTGTCGGCGGACAGAGGATTGCCATACAGGTTGGTGCCTCTGTTTGGGACCGCATGCCCCTTGAAGACATCTTCAGGCAGGGTTTCGATCTGATTGTCTCGTAAATCCAGCTCACTCAGCCTGGGCAAACCGGAGGCGCCCAAAGGCCAGTTTTTTATCCCGGTGCCTTGCAGGTTCAGGTGTTCCAGGTGCTGCAACTTGCTGACATCGGGAGCCCTCACAAGGTTTGGGTTAAACGCCAGGTTCACTGATTGCAGGCTGGTCATATCGGCCAATTGAGTCACCGACTCAGAGGTCAGTTGAATGAGGTTGTCGCTCAGGTCCAGATGGGCCAACCCGGACATTGAGCTCAACGCCAGCGGCAGCCTCGTCAGTTGATTGCCTCTCAATGACAAGCTTCGAAGAGTGCGGAAGTTTCTCAGGAAGGCGTTCAGCCCGGCGCTGGCGCCCACGCCGTCCAGCACCAACCTCTCGACGTGGCTGAAGTCCCCGACGATAACCGGCAATTCGCCCAGAGGCTGGGCGTCAAAGCTGAGTGTGGAGCGTAGGTTAGCGCCCGCTTCACTCGCCTCGGGCTCGTTGCGCCAGCAGCGAATGATCGCCTGAGCGATGCGATATTTGCTGAGACGACTGACCTCCTGCCTTGAGCCATCGGGCCGCAGATACCAGGTTTGCCGACTGACCCAGTGACTCAGTACCTGCCTGATGGTCTGAAATTGAAGCCTCAACGCTTCCAGCTTCTTCAAGACGACCGTCACGTTCTGCCCCAGATCATTTACCAACGCGTGAATGCGAACCGGGGAATGCATCGGATACAGTTCCAGCGCCCTGCGGACCAGGACGTCTTGGGTGGTTTTGATGAGTACGGGCCTCGGCATAACGGGAGAAGACGACGTCGCGTGCCTGTCTGCCAGCCGCATGGGGGAGGTGTAGCCCGCTCGCGGGGGGCGTGCATCGATCAGTTGCGCGATGGCGGTTCGCCGTGTCAGGGCGAGCTGCGTTATTTTCTCTCGCAACGCTGCCCCGCCGTCGCTCAGGTTAACGCCCAGTGCTGTTTTGAGCGGCGTCGAGAGGCCATGCCAGAGGGCCTTGAAATACTGTTCGCGCGTGCGTCCCGCGAATGCGGTGGCGGGAGCAATGTCGTCGATCGACACGCTGTATCGATCAGGATGGACGTCGATCTGCAGCTTCTGCGCAGCGTCCGCCGATCCAATGCTGGTCGACTCGCTTTGCACACCTGACGAAGCCTGTAACTGAACCCTGGTATTACCCGTCCATCCCGGCAGTTGCTCAAGGGTGTTGAGCACCAGGCGGTCGGTGGCCAGCCCACCCACGGCATTAAGGTACAACCCTTCGTAAGCGCGACTGACCTGCACCCGTTGCAAATAACGACGGGCTTCCTCCGCCAGACGCAAGGGTACGTTGCCCTCCTCCAGGCTGCTCAACTCAGCAGCATCGGCATGCCGCACCAGTTCTTCGGCAATCGCCGAGGGCAACTGGGCGATCTTGTCGATCAACACCGTGACCCGGGCATCAGCCGGTACTTCAGTACGTTTGTAAATCCGCTCGAACAGCGCGAGTTTGCTGCTTTCGGCTTGATCGGCAATGAGCTTTGTCAGGGCCTTTGCCCGCGCGCTCGCGTCCTGGGTAGTGGAGCCCAGAAGGCTTTGGCGTTGGGCGCTGTCCATGGCTGTCAGCAGCGAGGTGTGTAATTGGCCCTTATGCAAAGCATCCTGATTGAGGCTGACGGTTTTCCCCGGTAACGCCGTGGCCGCGCCATAGAAACCCGTTTGCCTGCCTGCGGCAGTGACGACTTTGATGGCCGAGTTGTCTGGCCAATGACGGGACGTCGTCAGCAGGTGCAATTGCAGATCCGGGTCTGCCAAGACTGCCGACGACGGGGTTTTCAACTGCTCGATAAAGTCGGTGACCGCAGCATCCGCCCGAAACCGCTGCACTGTATCGACCAGCAGTGCCGGTGGCCGGCTGCGGTCGACGTGTGCCTGGCGCAAGACCGTGTCCTCGATCCCGCAGACGGCAAGGATGTGCGTCGCCGTGGTATCGGGCACCTTGTCGCGGGTGTAACCGAAACGGCGAAACAATTTAAGCCGATCCCATTCTTGCGGCAGCTCAGAGTCATGGCGCCACGCCCCGACATCGTTGGTTTCGAGCTCGGGTGAATAGGTGCCGCCGCTCCCCACCGGGGCAATCACCTCCCACAGGTCCGTCGCCGTTTTTGGCCGCACGGCATACAGATGTGTATCGATTGGAAGGTACGCCTGACCGTCCATCCAGTGCAGTCCTCTCGGATCCGCTGCGAGTGCCGGGGGTAACCGTCGGCTCTGTTGATACACCGTAAGATCGGGATTCCACAGACGGCCCCGAGCGTCCACACCCGGAACCTTTCTCAGGCGCTCGATGAAGACGGATGTCCTGATGTTTTTAAACGCGGTACCAACAGCCGCCGAACCGGCGGCAAACGCGGCCATCAGGATCAGGTTTTCGATGGTATCGAACAGATAATCCGTGGCTTGCTCCTGCTCGCCCCTGGACCAACTGGCCACGCTTTCATACACCTCCGACAGCAACTGCATCACCGTCACAGCCAAGAGGATGTGGCCAACAAACGGCACAAACGATGCACCGAACAACAGGACATTAAGGCTGATGGCCTTGTAGGTCTCCAGCCTGTCCAGTCGGGATTTTTCGTCTTCGTCGTCCGTGGGCACCACCAGAAGCCGGGCATCGGCGATGACCTGATTCGCATACTGACGAAAAATTTCCTCGAACATGTCGCCTTGTATGTCCACACCCGACAGCGACACGTAGACACTGGTCGCGGGAAGCGGCGAGGAAACGGGGACGGACAAGCGTTTTTCAAGGGCTTGCAGAAACGCGGACCGTTCACCCAGCTTGATGTAGCGCATGAAGAATTTTTGGAACGCGGAGGTTCTCAGACGCTTACTCAATTCCACCTCGAAATCCGTGAAGGACGCGTATTCCTTCAACGGGTGCAGCGGGTCATCCGGCAGGTAGACCACGCAGCGGTAATCGTCATCGTCATGCTCCTCGACCGGCCCGATAAACATCGCGCCATTGACCGTGACATCAAACATTTCCAACGCCTGGTAACCCAGCGTGTGTTTGCCAAGTTTGACGGGGCGCTGTTCCTTGACTGACTTCAATGCCTGGTGCATTTCGACACTGATGGCTTTCTTCATCAGCGCGACATGCCGCTGTACTTCAAAGCTGTTCTTGGCGTGCGCAACATACTTGTTAGATAAGTGGTTGATACCTGACGCTGGCTCAAACAGTGATTTGACATGCGCCTGGTATTGTTTTCCAAGATCAAGTTTGCGGCACAACGCGGCGAACTCATGCGGCTCTATCGATAAGACTTTATTGACTGTGCCGGTGATGGTTTGCGGGATATAAATTAACGATGTATCGCTATAGTTTCCGGCCAGTGTCTCGCTGAGTTCAAAATTTTCACAGGCGGCCGACAGCAGATCCCGATCAATCGGCAGCACCAGTTTCTTGCGAAGTCCCAGCAGGCTGGACGTTGACCGCACGTGCTGGAAAATGACGCCCTGCGTATCCAGTGGCGTACCCAGCTTGTCCGACATGGCTTGAGCCAGTAAGGGGCGACAGACGCTTTCAGGCGATTTGAAGCCTTTCAGGAGGTCGGCAAGTTCACCTCTTGAACGATGGCTGGCGGTCAGGCTTTCATAAAGTTCACTTCGCCGTTGACTTGAGGCAGTCAGCAACCAGGCAGGAGCATTACTTTTAATCAGATCAAAAAAGACACCCTGTTGATCTGGCGTCAACACAGGCGTGTTTGAGTTTGTGGGCGGAGAAGACATTGTGATCACTCGAAACTGACTAGGATCGCTAGCCTATCGAGCCACTTTTTTAAAAAGCGCTATCTATATACCGCCACAAAAAAACGGTCGCTTTCACTGCAAGGCAGTGCAAGCGACCGTTAATTTAATGTGTTACCAAAAGCGTTGCTGGGTCAACCGGCTCCACCAGCTCAGCAATACGCGATCCACCGACCCACTGGCCGCCATCCCGATACGCTCTTGCAGGCTTTTGCGTTCGGCGTAATGCAAATGGTACAGCTCCGACTTCTTCGCTCGTTCAGCGAGGTATTCGTCGCTGGTCTTGAGTTCGTCCACCAGTTGCTTGTCCAGCGCGGCGATGCCAAGCCAGATTTCACCGGTGGCCACTTCGTCAATGGCCAGTTGCGGGCGATAACGCGAGACGAAGTTCTTGAACAGCTGGTGGGTGATGTCCAGGTCTTCCTGAAACTTCTCACGGCCTTTCTCAGTGTTTTCGCCAAACACAGTCAAGGTGCGCTTGTATTCGCCGGCGGTCAGGACTTCGAAGTCGATGTCGTGCTTTTTCAGCAAGCGATTGACGTTAGGCAACTGCGCCACGACGCCGATCGAACCCAGAATCGCAAACGGGGCGCTGATGATCTTCTCGCCGATACACGCCATCATGTAGCCACCACTGGCCGCGACCTTGTCGATGCAGATGGTCAACGGCACGCCGGCATCGCGGATGCGCGCCAGTTGCGAGGACGCCAGGCCATAGCTGTGAACCATGCCGCCGCCGCTTTCCAGACGCAGTACCACTTCGTCTTTGGGCGTCGCCAACGTCAACAGTGCCGTGATCTCGTGGCGCAGACTTTCAGTGGCCGACGCCTTGATGTCGCCGTCGAAATCCAGCACGAATACCCGCGGCTTGGCCTCGGGTTTCTTCTTTTGTTTTTTATCGGTTTTAGCCTGGGACTTGCGCAAGGCCTTGAGCTGGTCCTTGTCGAGCAAGGTTTGCTCCAGGCGTTCGCGCAGCTCTTTGTAGAAATCATTCAGTTTGCTGACTTGCAACTGGCCGGCCGATTTGCGCCGACCTTTGCTGCGCAGCGCCGCGAAACTGGCCAGGACCACCAGAATGGCGATCACCAGTGTCACGGTCTTGGCCAGGAAACTGGCGTACTCGGACAAAAACTCCACAGTGACTCCTTCAAAACGATGCGCGGCTTAAAACACGCGCGGGACAACGCCAGCATACCCATGCTCCGCCTCGGCGGCCAGCCGTGAAACCTCTGGCAACAGGCCTGTAACGGGCATTTCAAACAAGCGTATGTTTTTTCATTGACAGCTCACTGTCATCCTCATAACCTCGCCAAACCTTCAACGTACCGGGATGACGCGGACGTGGGCAGCATCTATCTGATTCGACATGGCCAGGCCTCCTTTGGTGCAGACGACTATGACGTCCTGTCGCCGACCGGTGTTCGCCAGGCAGAAATCCTCGGCCAGCACCTCGCCGAGCTGGGTGTCAGCTTTGACCGCTGCCTGTCGGGCGACTTGCGCCGCCAACAGCATACGGCCACCAGCGCGCTGGAACAGTTCGCTGCCGTGGGCCTGCCGGTGCCGACCCTGGAAATCGATTCTGCCTTCAACGAATTCGACGCCGACGCGGTGATCCGCGCGCTGCTGCCGGCCATGCTGGAGGATGAACCCGAAGCCCTGGACATCCTGCGCAATGCCGCGCAAAACCGCGCCGAGTTCCAGCGCATCTTCGCCCTGATCATCGAACGCTGGCTCGCCGGCACCTATGACACGCCGGGGCTTGAAAGCTGGCTTGGGTTTGTCGAACGCGTACAGGCCGGTCTGCACCGCCTCCTCGAAAGCGCCGACAACACCCAGAAAATCGCCGTGTTCACCTCCGGTGGCACCATCACTGCCCTGCTCCACCTCATTACTCAGATGCCCGCAAGGCAGGCATTTGAACTGAACTGGCAAATCGTCAACACCTCGCTAAACCTGCTGAAGTTTCGCGGTCGCGAGGTGGCATTGTCTTCTTTCAACAGTCATGCGCACTTGCAGCTGTTGAAGGCACCGGAACTCATCACGTTTCGCTGAGTCCGGACTATTGTGACCCTGGCTGTAATCACCCAGCTCTAATTACCCAAGAAAGGATCGAACCATGACCTCCGTAGCTGATGCCGTACAAGCAATGAAAGCCAAGTTCAACCCAGCCGCCGCTGCCGGTCTGGACCTGGTATTCGGTTTCCGCATCGACGACACCAAGAACTTCTCGCTGGTCGTCAAAGATGGCACTTGCGAGCTGCAGGAAGGCGAAAATCCTGACGCCCAGGTCACTCTGGTGATGGACGGCGAAACCCTGCAAGGCATCGTCGACGGTTCGACCGACGGCATGCAAGCGTTCATGGGCGGCAAACTGCGCGCTGAAGGCGACATGATGCTGGCCATGAAACTGTCCGAGCTGTTCCCAAGCTAAGACGGCGGTTCCCGTCTTCGGGAACCTCTCTGGCTGCACACGAATCCCGCCCCTTGTGGCGGGATTCGTCGATTTCCGCCCCCGCAAATCGGCTACCGGTGAATTTGCCGTCTATATTCCTTGTGGCCGCATGCGTCAGACATCGGCTGTTTGCCCCTCGATGAATTGACGGAGCGCACTGCCATGAGTCCACCTGACAACCACGAAGGTCTGAACCGCCGACGTGTACTGCAAGGCCTTTCGGCAGGCGCCGTCGGTGCCTGGATCAGCCCGCTCATCGCAGGGAGTAAAACCATGCCCGACACCCCGGCCGACCTCATTCTGTACAACGGACGCCTGCACACCGTCGACCGCAAGAAACCCCAGGCCAGCGCCGTCGCGATCAAGGACGGACGCTTCGTGGTAGTCGGCAGCGACGCCCAGGCCATGGCCCTGCAAGGCCCCGGCACACAGATCGTCGACTTGCACGGACGCACGGTGATTCCCGGCCTCAACGACTCGCACCTGCACCTGATCCGCGGTGGCTTGAACTACAACCTCGAACTGCGCTGGGAAGGCGTGCCATCGCTGGTCGATGCCCTGCGCCTGCTCAAGGACCAGGCCGACCGAACGCCCACACCGCAATGGGTGCGGGTGGTCGGTGGCTGGAACGAATTCCAGTTTGCCGAGAAGCGCCTGCCGACGATTGATGAACTGAACAAAGCCGCACCGGACACCCCGGTGTTCGTGCTGCACCTTTACGACCGCGCCCTGCTCAACCGCGCGGCGCTGAAAGTGGTCGGTTATACCCGCGACACGCCGAACCCGCCGGGCGGCGAAATCCAGCGGGACGCTAATGGTGATCCCACCGGCATGCTGATCGCCCGCCCGAACGCGATGATTCTCTACTCGACCCTGGCCAAGGGGCCGAAGTTGCCGCTGGACTATCAGGTCAACTCGACCCGCCAGTTCATGCGCGAACTCAATCGCCTCGGCGTGACCAGCGCCATCGATGCCGGCGGCGGTTATCAGAATTACCCGGACGACTATCAAGTCATTCAGCAGCTGGCCAAAGACCAGCAACTCACCGTGCGCATCGCCTACAACCTGTTCACACAGAAACCCAAGGAAGAGCTGACCGACTTCAAAAACTGGACCAGCACCTCCCATTACGGCCAGGGCGACGATTTCCTGCGGCACAACGGTGCCGGGGAAATGCTGGTGTTTTCGGCGGCCGACTTCGAAGACTTCCTCGAACCACGCCCGGACTTGCCGCAAACCATGGAACAGGAGTTGGAACCAGTGGTGCGGCATCTGGTGGAACAGCGCTGGCCGTTCCGCCTGCATGCCACCTACAACGAATCCATCAGCCGCATGCTCGACGTGTTCGAGAAGGTCAATCGCGACATCCCGTTCGACGGTTTACCGTGGTTTTTCGATCATGCGGAAACCATCACCCCGCGGAACATCGAGCGGGTCAAAGCCTTGGGCGGGGGCATCGCCATTCAGGATCGCATGGCTTTCCAGGGCGAATATTTCGTCGACCGCTATGGCGCCAAAGCCGCCGAACACACGCCGCCGATTGCGCGCATGCTCGCAGAAGGTATTCCGGTGGGGGCCGGCACCGATGCCACGCGGGTGTCCAGCTACAACCCCTGGACATCGATGTATTGGCTGGTCAGCGGCCGCACCGTTGGCGGACTGGAACTGTACCCGCAAGGCTTGAGCCGCGATACGGCGCTGGAACTCTTCACCCACGGCAGCGCCTGGTTTTCGTCCGAACAAGGCAAGAAAGGCCAGATCAAGGTCGGGCAACTGGCGGATCTGATTGCACTCTCGGCGGACTATTTCCACATCGACGATGAAGCGATCAAATGGATCGAGTCGGTGCTGACCATTGTCGACGGCAAGATCGTCTACGGCAGCGTCGAGTTTGAAAAACTCGGGCCGCCGCCGATTCCTGTGGTGCCCGAGTGGTCGCCCGTCGCCAAGGTGCCGGGCCACTGGAAACCCGTGGCGCCACTGACGGCGCAGGTGCATCAATGCATCGGCGCGTGCGCGGTGCATGCGCACAGCCACGAGCGGGCGCGATTGTCGTCAGCGCCGGTCAGCGACTTTCAGGGGTTCTGGGGCGCGTTTGGCTGTTCGTGTTTTGCGTTTTGAACAATGATTCCCCCACACCCACTGGGGGTCTGCCTCAGGCATGACTCCCAGGCTGTAGCCGCACTCGCGAATCCCCCTTCTTTAGCGACCGCCGACATCGCAAACTCGTCTAAAAAACTGTTAGTTCTTACAGGTGCCAGCACAAGGACGTCGGCCCTATTCTTTCAACTGACAGGCAAGTCGGAATGGTTTGACCCACATCAAGGTCCAGCGCCTGTCATTCCCGCAACCTAACTTGCATCGAAAGCCAATGAAGGCTTATTCGAGGCTGATGGCCGGCCATTCTCAAGGAAGAGTCAAACATGCGTTCACTCAACATTATCCTGTTGTCATCGGCATTCAATGGTCTGAGCCAAAGGGCCTGGCTCGAATTGCGCGAGTTGGGACATAGCCCCAGCGTAGTGCTGTTCACCGACGAAGAAGCTGTCTGCGAGCAGATTGAGCAGTCGGGGGCCGACCTGGTGATTTGCCCATTCCTCAAGGACCGGGTGCCGCAACTCCTGTGGAGCAACCGTGATCGCCCGGTGGTGATTATCCATCCGGGCATTGTCGGTGACCGGGGCGCCAGCGCACTGGATTGGGCCATTACCCGTGAGCTGACCCGCTGGGGTGTCACCGCGCTTCAAGCCGTGGAAGACATGGATGCCGGGCCGGTCTGGTCTACGTGCGAGTTCAACCTCCCCCAAGGCCTGCGCAAATCCGAGCTGTATAACGGCCCGGTCAGCGATGCGGCGATCCGCTGCATTCGTGATGTCGTGGACAAATTCATCGACGGTTATGAGCCCGTACCGGTCGAACATCATCCCCGGGTGATGGGCCACTTGCAGCCGAACATGAACCAGGCTGATCGGACCTTCGGTTGGCATGACTGCTCGCGATTCATCAAACGCTGCATCGACGCAGCGGACGGGCAACCTGGCGTATTGGCGAGCCTGGCAGGTGGTCAGTATTACGTGTACGACGCCCATCTGGACTCACGCAGCGGCACACCTGGAGACATTCTGGCGGTGCGCGACGACGCGGTACTGGTCGCCACCGGCGATCACAGTGTGTGGATCGGTTCGATGCGACGCAAACCCCGGCCGGGCGAAGAAACCTTCAAACGTCCAGCCCGGCATGTACTCGCTGCTCAACTGAATAACGTGCCCATCCTCCACGGATCGATCGCCTCGTCCCCTGACACCGAAACCTATCAACCGATCCGCTACCGTGAATCGGGGACTGTCGGCGAGCTCACCTTCGAGTTTTATAACGGCGCCATGAGCACCGAGCAATGCCAGCGACTGGTCACCGCTCTGCGCTGGGCCAAGACCCGAGATACCCAGGTGCTGCTGATCAAGGGTGGGCGCGGCAGTTTCTCCAATGGCGTGCACCTCAACGTGATCCAGGCTGCCGAGGCGCCGGGGCTGGAGGCCTGGGCCAATATCCAGGCGATCGACGACGTCTGCGAAGAAATGCTCAGCGCCCGGCAACTGGTGGTCAGCGGCCTGACGGGCAGTGCCGGGGCCGGCGGCGTGATGCTGGCGCTGGCCGCAGATATTGTCTTCGCCCGCGCGGATATCGTCCTCAACCCGCACTACAAAACCATGGGGCTGTACGGCTCTGAATACTGGACCTACAGCCTGCCCCGCGCCGTCGGTCCGCGGATGGCGGAAAAACTTTGCGAGGAGTGCCTGCCGGTCAGCGCGACGCATGCCATGCAACTGGGCATGGTTCAGGAAATCGGCCCACGCTGCCCGGACGCGTTCGGCCGGTGGTTGTTGCAACGGGCGGGCAATGCGCTGACCGATCCGGCGTATGCCGCTGTGCGCGAGCGCAAGAGCCGGCTCGATACCCAACTCATGCAGCACTGCAGAAACGCCGAGCTGGCGGCGATGGAACTGGACATGGTGCACGACCGCAAACAGTTCGCCGAGAAGTGCCGACATTTTGTGTTCAAGCGCAAGGCGTGCGGCACACCGGTGCGGCTGGTGGCGCAGTGGGCACGCCAGCGCAGCCGGACGCAGCCGTTGGCCGCTGCTACATAAGCCGGCCCCCGCAGATCCGTTTACAATGCCGGCACCTCCCGCACCGGCCGCCCCATGGACATTGATCTCGCTCGCACCTTCCTGGAAATTGTTCGCCACGGCAGCCTGGCTGCCGCGGCGGAAAAACTTCACGTCACCCAGACCGCAATCACGGCGCGAGTGCAAAAACTCGAGAGCCAGCTGGGCAGCACGTTATTCGTGCGCAACCGTGCCGGCGCGCGGCTGACACCCAATGGCGAGGCCTTTGTGGTGTACGCCAATCAACTGGTCGAGACCTGGGAAGCCGCGCGGCGGGACTTGCCGTTGCCCGATGGTTACCGCGATGTGCTGCACATTGGCGGCGAGGTCAGTCTGTGCAATCCGCTGATGCTCAGTTGGGCCGGCGAACTGCGCGAGAAGATTCCCAGTCACGCCTTGCGCATGGAAATCCGCGACGGCGAGACCCTGCTGCGCCAACTGGAACTGGGGGTGCTGGACGCGGCGCTGGTCTATCAGCCCGAATATTGGCCGCGCCTGCAAGTCGAGCAGATCCTCGAAGAAAAACTCATCCTGGTACGCCTCGCCGGGCAGCCCGATCCTTATGTGTATATCGACTGGGGTCCGGACTTCCGCCGCCAGCACGATGCCGCCCTGCCGGAAAAAGCCAAGGCCGCCCTGAGCTTTAACCTCGGCCCCCTGGCCTTGCAATACATTCTGGAAAACGGCGGCAGCGGCTACTTCCGTACACGCGTGGTGCAGAGCTACCTCGAAAGCGGCGTGCTGGAGCCCGTGCCCAAAGCCCCGGAATTCAGTTACCCGACCTACCTGGTTTACTCGCGGGATCGCGACTCGGCGACCCTGCAACGGGCCTTCGATTTACTGCGTGAAGTGATCAAGATCGACGACGACTGGTCCCAGCGCTGGAATCCGCTGACCTGAATACACCGGATCATGGCGCTTGTGTCATCCAGGTTTGCTCAAGCTTGCGCGGGCAGATCAGCTAATCTGCTGGTGATAACAATAAGCAGAGGTGAACGCAGTGAGGCAAACCACCCAGGCATTCCGCGACCGCTATCGCGCTGACATCCATCCGCTCTACAACCCCTGGCTGCACGGGGCCTTTGTGCTGCTGTTCGGCGTGCTGGCCATCGGTGGGTTCTGGAGCACTGTGCATCAGGTCCGGCCGCTGGAATGGCTGACAGTGCCGTTGACGCTGTTGTTCTTCAACTTCGGCGTGTACCTGGTGCACCGGCACTTGGGGCATCACAAAAAGAGCTTCGCGCGGATGTTCTACGCCCGCCATGCCGGCGACCATCACAGTTTTTTCGCCCCCGGCCACATGACCTACGATACTGCCCGGGACTGGCGGGTGATTCTGTTTCCAGCCTGGCTGATCGTGATCCACACCGTGGTCTTCACCCTGCCCGCCTGGTGGCTGTTCAAGCAGGTCAATGCCAACGTCGCCGGATTGTTTGGTGGCTGTCTGGTCCTAGGGTACCTGATGTACGAGGTGTTCCATGCCTGCGAGCATTTACCGCCGGACAACCCGGTCACGCGTCTGCCGTGGATCCGCCAGATGCGCCGCCTGCATGAACTGCATCACCGCCGCGAGCTGATGCAGGAACGCAATTTCAATATCGTTTTCCCGCTGATGGACTACCTGTTCGGCACCCTGTACTGGGAGCCGGTGCCTGCCCCCCTGACGAGTACGACCATGACCCGCATGCAGCACCAGATCGCTATCGCTGGAACTCCGATTGACGTGCTCGCCTATGCCAGCACCGTCACCCGTTGGCCGGAGTGGCATCCTTCGTCCCTGAAGGTCGAGGGCCAGGGTGGGCCGCTGCATGCCGGCCTGCGGTTCGAGGAGGAAATCAGTGCCGGCGGGCGCGCGGGGCACTTGAGTTGGGAAGTCAACGAATACCTGCCAGGACGCCGCTGGAGTGCCTGGGCGCGCGGTGATCACGGGTTGTCGCTGGTCGTGACCTACGAATGTGAGGCGCAGGGCGAAGGCACACGTTTTGTACGGACCCTGGAGTATCAATTCTCGGGCCTGGCGATGCGCATCACCAATCGATTGCTGCTCAAGCGACGTATCGAGCGTGAGTCCGCAGCATCGATGCTGGCGTTGCGTGACATGGCGCAGAAAAACCTGAATCCGGCTGGAGTCAGCGTGTGAGAAGCGCCTTCAGGTTTCGCCATCTATTGTCGCTGCTGATCATTGTCCTGGGGGCTTTTCTATTGTTGTTCCCGACCAAGGTTCGGCCGGTGGCCTGGACACCGCCGCCGGCGCCTTCCCTGACCAGCGGGGTGTATGCCGACAATCAGCGGCTCAAAGGGGTGGAGCGTGTCGGCCCGGCGGACATCGAAGGGCCCGAGGCGCTGCTGCTGGAAGATAACGTGCTCATCACCGGGCTGCACGACGGCCGGCTGATCCGCACCAGCCTCGACGGCAAGGACACCAAAGTGCTGGCCGATACCGGCGGCCGGCCTCTGGGCCTGGCGCGGCACCCGAACGGGTTGCTGGTCATCGCTGACGGCGTGAAGGGTTTGCTGTCCCTGGATGCCCAGGGCCGGTTGATCCCGCTGACCACCTCGGCCGGCGGCGTGCCTTTCGGGTTTACCGATGACGTGGCCATCGATAAATCCGGGCACTACGCCTATTTCAGCGACGCTTCCAGCCGCTGGGGCTACGGCAAGGATGGCGAGGCAATCATCGAGCACGGGGGCGACGGCCGTTTGTTGCGTTACGACTTCCAGACCGGCAAGACCACGGTGTTGCTGGACACGCTGGAATTTGCCAACGGCGTGACGCTGGGCCCGGACGACAGCTTTGTGCTGGTCAACGAAACCGGCGCTTACCGCATCATCCGCTTCTGGTTGAGCGGGCCGAATGCCGGAACCCACGATGTATTTATCGACAATCTGCCGGGGTTGCCGGACAACCTCGCGTTCAATGGCCGCGACCGTTTCTGGGTGGCGCTCTACGCACCCCGTAATGCGCTGCTCGACGCCACGGCGCAGCACCCGTTCGTGCGCAAAATGATTGTTCGGGCATTGACGGTACTGCCCAAACCCGTGGAAAAGCGCGCCTTTGCGCTGGGTCTGGACCTGGACGGCAAGGTGATTGCCAACCTGCAGGATGCGAGCACCGGTAATTACTCGCCGATCACGACAGTGCGCGAGTATGGGGACTGGTTGTACCTGGGTTCGTTGAAGGCAAAAAACATGGCGCGCCTGCCCCTGAACACCGCGCTCCAGAAATAACGCACACCAAAAATGTGGGAGCGGGCCTGCTCGCGCGGGCAGTCTGCCATTCAATAGTGATATTGACTGGCAGGCTCGCTCCTACAGGGGGTATGTGGTGGTTTTGGCTAGCGGGGATCTATCTCGTTATCGCGCACGGCATTGTCCGTCTCTTCAAGCACCCGCTCAGGGTCCATCGCGGTGGAGTCGTCTTCATCCAGCGGGCGCACGCCTTCGTTGTTCGGCAATTCGTCGATGCCCGGCTCGTCTTCGGGATTGACCGTCGTGCGGCCGGGGCTTAGCGGTTCGGGATGAGTCGGAATCGGGTCGTACCCGCCCTGCTCTTCGCTTGGAAATCTGGGCTCGTTCATAAGGCACCTCGCAAGGAGTCGAAAAGGTCGGACTCTGATCTTTCGAGGTGCCGGTCTTGATCACCGTTCCAATTTTTCATTCACCGGTTGTCGGTGGGTGGACAAGGCGTGTCAGGACGGCGATTGGAGCCGGTCAACGATCTTTTGCTTAACCTGCACGCGCGTCTCCTTGAGCTTCTTCAGTGCGTCATCGCTGGGCGCATCCGATTTTGCGGTTTCAGCCTTTACTACCTCGGCGTCCGCTTGCGAATACTTGTTGATCAGTGAATCCAGTAACGGATCCTTGGAGCGTTTTTGCTGGATATCTTCCTTTGAAAGTTTCAGGTCCTGATAAAGGTCGTGTGGCACCGGCATGGAACACCTCCGTTTGTTGATCGGCAGCAAACGCGATCGATTGCGTTCGCCAACTATCAGAATGGCCTCGGTTGGCCGGTTCTGTCGACCGCCTATCAGACCAGCGGTGTCCGTTCGTCGTCCTGGCGCAAACCCGATAAAACCTTTAACGCAGCGCCTGCCTCCATTGAATAACGATCACCTCGATCGCTAACCCGAACCCTGTGTGGAGAATGACCAATGGACGGATTCACCCTGCGCCATCTCGCCCTGGCCGTCGCCTTGAGCACCAGCATGGGCACAGCTTTTGCTGCCACTTCCAATGACTTTGTCGACAACGCAGCCGCAGGTGGCATTGCGGAAATCGAGACCAGCCGACTGGCGCTGGAAAAAAGCTCATCGGCCGACATCAAGAAATTCGCCAACATGATGATCACCGATCATTCCAAGGCCAACGATGAACTGGCGGCCCTGGCGAAAAAGAATGACATCGAGGTCCCGGACGAGACGACGCTGGTCAAACAGGCCAAGGAAAAAATCCTCGACATGCGGGACGAGTCCTTCGACGCGGCCTATGCCAATAACCAAGTGAAGGCCCACGAAGACACGATCAAGCTGTTCGAAAAACAGGCCAACACGGTGACGGACGACAAGGTCAAAGGCGCCACCGATTTGAAAGGCTTCGCGCAAAAAATGCTGCCGGCACTGGAAAAACACCTGGAGATGGCGAAAGAGCTCCAGGCCGCCCACCCCAGCAAATAACCGGTAAAAAGAAGGCCGCATCGATGGATGCGGCCTTTCTGCATACTGCCGGCACTAGCCGCCATCGGTATCGATGTCGGCATCCGTGTCATCGCCGGGTTTCGGCCGGTCGGGATTCGGTTTGAAGCCGGGGCTGAACTCGTTGTCATTGTCGGTATGGCGGTTCTTCTGATCCACCGCTGCGTCAGCGCTTTCTGAGTCGGAGGATTGGCTCTGACGCTGACCGCCTGGCGCACCCTCACCCGGCGTCTGCGGGTCAATCGCCGGGTCATTGCGGTCGACCGGCATCCCCGATTGATCCTGTTGTTGTGTCGATTCGTCTTTCATACACACCTCGCTCGTAACGGCCAGCCCACGATTCAAACAGCCGGGGGCTTAAAGGTTCGAAGCCACCCCGGGACAGGGGTTCAATCCAATGGACAGGCAACGTCAGGCTCAAGGTCAAAAAATCGCCGTCTGCGGCAGTGCCGACTAGAGTTACCGGGCAAATGCCGGCCAGGACGAAAAATTCTTGTCGGGACGAACAACTATTTCAGACGGCAAATGTCACTGATTCGGGTCGATCGTTTTTGGGGAATCGGCCAGCCATCTTTCAGGAGCACAAGGACATGGCAGCAATGCAGATCAACACACTCGACGCGATGAAAAACAATCACACGTATTTGCTTGGGGAATGGATCAAGAGCCTGGAAGCCGGTGGTGCCAATCGTAATGTCAAAGACCACGATCTCAAGCAGCAAACCTCGGATTTTCTGCAACTGGTGACCGCGGGCCTGGAAAACGGCAACGGTCCCAACATCGCCGCGCCGGGTTGGGATGAGGCTCGTCAGTTCCTCGAAAAACTCTCCCACAGCCGCGCCCTGCTCGGCCAGGATTCGCACCAGACCGCCAGTTTCATTTTTTCACTGAAAGGTCCGCTGTTTTCCCTGCTGCAGTCCCACTACAAAGAAAATCCTGGGGTACTGGCCGAACAGCTCTGGCAAGTGTCCGAGCTGCTCGACGCGCTGGGCATGCACACCATCCGTACCTTCCAGAAATCCCGCGAAGCAGTGATCAAGCGTCAGCAGGAAGAACTGCTGGAACTCTCCACCCCGGTGGTCAAGCTCTGGGATGGCGTCCTCGCACTGCCGATGATCGGCACCCTGGACTCGCAACGCACCCAGGTGGTGATGGAATCGCTGCTGCAACGCATCGTCGATACCGGCTCGGAAATCGCCATCATCGACATCACCGGTGTGCCGACCGTTGACACCCTGGTGGCTCAGCACCTGCTCAAAACCGTGACTGCAATTCGCCTGATGGGCGCCGATTGCATCATCAGCGGCGTGCGCCCGCAGATCGCACAGACCATCGTTCACCTGGGGCTGGACCTGCAAGGCGTGGTCACCAAGGCCAACCTGGCCGATGCCCTGAAACTGGCCCTGACCCGTCTGGGAATCACCGTCAGCAAGACGGTTTAAGACGATGGAGCGCATTCCGATTTTGCAGATGGGCGACTTCCTGCTGGTGACCATTCAGGTGGACATGCATGACCAGCTTGCCCTCACGCTCCAGGACGATCTCTCTGAACGCATCAGCAAGACTTCCGCTCGCGGCGTGTTGATCGACATCTCGGCGCTGGACATGGTCGACTCGTTTATCGGTCGAATGATCGGCACCATCTCCGGCCTGTCGAAAATCATGGATGCCCAGACCGTGCTGGTCGGCATGCAGCCTGCGGTCGCGATCACGCTGGTAGAGCTCGGGCTGACCTTGCCCGGCGTCAGCACCGCGCTGAACGTCGAGCGCGGGATGAAACTGCTCCAGGAACGAGTACGCGAGCAATGACCCTGCGCAGCAGCGGCACTCAGCCCATTCAAATCGAGCAGGACGTGGTCCTGGCCCGGCAGACGGCGCGCAAGCTGGCCACCGAGTGCGGCATGCGCCTGATCGACCTGACCAAACTGGTGACCGCCGTCAGCGAGCTGGCGCGCAACACCATGGTCTATGGCGGCGGTGGCGACATGGACTGGCAGATCCTCGACGAAAACTCGCGGGTCGGCCTGCGCCTGACGTTTCGAGATGAAGGCCCGGGCATCCCGGACATCAAACTGGCAATGACCGACGGCTGGACTTCCGGCAGCGGCCTGGGCCTTGGCCTGACCGGCGCGAAACGGCTGGTGGATGAGTTCGAACTGGACACCGTACCCGGACAGGGCACTCGCATCACGATCACCCGATGGACATGAACATCGGGGGGTCGCTGACCCAAGTGCTGTTGATCGAGGACAGCAGCCAGATCGGCCATGCCCGGCGCACGGCGCAGAAGCTCGCCGAAGACAACGGTTTCGACGCGACGGATGCCGGACGCGTGGCACTGGTGGCCACTGAATTGGCCAGCAACGTGCTCAAGCATGCGGCCAGGGGCGAATTGCACCTGCGCATCCTGCCGGGCAGCAGCGCCAACGGCATCGAGATACTCGCGGTGGACCGTGCCCAAGGCTTTGACCTGCAGGCGTGCATGACGGATGGGTTTTCCACGGGCGGTACGCAGGGCATTGGCCTGGGGGCAGTATCGCGCCAGGCGGAAGTCTTCGATGTTCATACCGACTCGCGCGGCACCGTGTTATTGGCCCGGTTATACCCACGCGCCAGCAAGGCCGCCGACTTGCGCATCGGCATCAGCCAGCACTCGCTGCACAACGACCCGGCGTGCGGCGATGTCTGGCACCTGGCGTTTGACGGGGCGAACCTCAGCGCGTTGGTGATCGACGGCCTGGGTCATGGCGAAGAAGCCGAACGCGCCGCCCGCGCCGGTGAAAAAGCTTTCGCCCTGGCCCCTTTTGCCTCGCCGGTGTACCTGCTCGAAGACATTCACCAGGCCATGACAGGCACCCGCGGCGGTGCGCTGGCGATTGCGCAGTTCGACGGTCATCTCGGTACGCTGAGATTCACCGGTATCGGCAATATCGGCGGCAGCCTGATCAGTGCGGACAAGTCCCGTGGCCTGGCGTCCCATCCGGGAATCGTCGGCGGGCAATACCGCAAAGCCCAACCCTTTGACTACGCTCATGTGAACGGACATCTATTGATCATGTACAGCGACGGCCTGCAATCCCGTTGGAACCTCCACGATTACCCCGGCCTGGTGTACCGCCATCCCGCCGTGATCGCCGCGGTCCTGCATCGCGACTTCTGTCGCGGCCGGGACGATGTAACGGTACTGGTCGTTGCACTGGAGGCTGCCCATGGCTGAATCGCCCCTGCTGCCGATCGAAGAACAATCGGCATTGATCGAGCGCTTGCAAAGTGAAGCCACGGCGCTGCGCGAAGAGCTCGACGAAACCAATCAGGGCGTGCTCGCGCTCTACGCCGAACTCGACAACCAGGCCGAAGAATTGCGTCAGGCGTCGGACCTCAAGAGCCGCTTCCTGTCCTACATGAGTCACGAGTTTCGCACGCCCCTGGGCTCGATCCTGAGCATCGCCAGCCTGCTGACCGATGAACTCGACGGCCCGCTCAGCCCCGAGCAGCACAAGCAGGTCGCATTCGTCAGCACGGCCGCGCGGGAACTGAGCGACATGGTCGACGACTTGCTCGACCTGGCGAAAATCGAGGCCGGGCGCATCACCATCTCGCCCGCCTGGTTCGACATGTTCGACCTGTTTGCCGCCCTGCGCGGCATGTTTCGCCCGATCGTCAATGCATCCGCCGTGGACCTGATCTTTGAAGAACCGGTTGGCCTGCCGCGCCTGTACACCGATGACAAGAAGCTCGCGCAGATCCTGCGCAACTTTATTTCCAACTCGCTGAAGTTCACCACACGCGGTGAAGTGCGGGTCTCGGCCTCGCTCGAAGGCTCCAGCCAAGTGCGCTTTGCCGTCACGGATACAGGAATAGGTATCGCTACCGAGCTACATGGCGCATTGTTCGAGGACTTTTCCCAAGTCGATTCGCCCTTGCAGAAACGCTTGCGCGGTACTGGTCTGGGCTTGTCTTTGTGCAAACGCTTCGCCGCGCTGCTGGGAGGCGACGTCGGGGTAGAAAGCACGCCCGGGGTCGGCTCGACCTTTTTCGTGATCATCCCGCTGGCCATCGCCATGGAGCCCGCCGATGAAACGTGACATCCGCCTGTTGATCGTCGATGACAACGTCGCGACCCGCTATGCCCTGCGTCGACGCCTGGAACGCCACGGTTACCTCGTGCTCGAAGCCGGGACCGGCGGCGACGGCCTGGCGCTGATCGACAGCGAATTGATCGACGCGCTGATCCTGGATGTCAACCTGCCGGACATGAGTGGCTTCGATATCGTGCGCAAGCTGCGTTCGGAGCCGGCCACGGCGCTGTTGCCGGTGATTCACGTGTCGGCGGCGTCGATCCAGACCGGCGACATCATCACTGGCCTGGACGCCGGGGCCGATGCCTACCTGATCCATCCCGTGGACCCGGACGTATTGCTGGCCACCCTGCGCACCCTGCTGCGGGTGCGTGAAACGGAAAACGCCCTGCGAGAAAGCGAGGCGCGTTTTCGGGAGATTTTCGTCAACGTCTCGGCCCCCATCGCGGTGCTCGACGCGCAATTCAAAGTCCACGAATGCAATCACGCCTTCGCCCGACTGATTCAGGACAATCGCGATCCACAGAGCTTGCGTGAATGCTTCGCCGAGCAACAGGAGTCGATCCTCGATGAATTGCGGGTGCGCCTGACGGCGGGTGAACGCTGGAAAGGCACGCTGAATATGCGCATCGACGGGGAGCTGCGGGAAACCGAGTGGCAGATTTCGCCGTATCGCACCCCTGAACTGAGCCTGGTATTCGTAGAAGACGTCACCGAGCATCGCCATCGCGAGCGCTCGCACCTGGCCCGTCTCGACGATGCCACCTCGCAACTGGAACACGAGATCGCCGCACGCGTGCGCACCGAGAGCCAGTTGCTGCAAGTGCAGAAAATGGACGCACTGGGCAAGCTGACGGGCGGCATCGCCCATGACTTCAACAACCTGCTGACCGGCATCATCACCAGCCTGGAACTGATCCAGAAACGGGTGGCCGATTCGCGTACCGAGAAGGTCCAGTTCTATGCCGAAGCGGCGCTGAACTCGGCCATGAGCGCCGCCTCGCTGACCCATCGTTTGTTGGCGTTCGCGCGCCAGCAACCGCTCAATACGCGTCCGGTGGACATCAACGAACACATCCGTTCCCTTGAGGATCTGCTGGTGCGCACCATCGGCGAACACATTGCGCTGAGACTCGAATTGACCTCCAAGGCCGCGATTGCCCTGGTCGACCCGATCCAGCTGGAAAGCGCCGTGCTCAACCTGGTGATCAACGCCCGCGACGCCCTTCCCCAAGGCGGAAATATCTGGGTCAGCACCTATGCGGCGTATTCCCACGGCGACCTGAAACTGGCGGACGGGGCATATGTCGCCCTGTCAGTGCGCGATGACGGGACGGGCATCGAACACAGTGTGATCGACAAGGTGTTCGACCCGTTTTTTACCACCAAGCCACTGGGCCAGGGCACCGGGTTGGGGTTGTCGAGCATTTACGGGTTCGCCCGGCAATCGGGGGGCGATGCGCACATCCGCAGCGTGGCCCGTCGCGGCACCGAAGTCACGATCATGTTGCCCGCCAGCGCCGACCCGACCACCACGGAAGCGGAACCGGCGACCGTCGATCAACAGGGCGCGGGCGAGCATGTCCTGATTGTCGAAGACATGCCGTCGGTGCGCATGTTCGTTGCCGAGGTGTTGGTGGATGCCGGGTACCGCTGCACGCAGGTGGGCGATATCGAAGGCGCCCTTGAACGCCTGCAGAACGACCCCTCGATTGACCTGATGCTCACAGACGTGGGACTGCCGCGCATGAACGGCCGGGAGCTGGCCGATGTCGCCCGAGGCTGGCGTGAAAGCTTGCCGATCCTGTTCATGACCGGCTATGCGGAGAACGCGATCAATCGCCAGGTATTCCTCGGCGATGGCATGGAGATGCTGATCAAGCCGTTTCAGATCAATGAGCTGTTGGACAAAGTCCGACGCACGCTCGATTGCGCCTGACACCCATCCTGTAGGAGCGAGGCTCGCCCGCGAAGAACGATCACCGGATCTTGATCGTTCCCACGCGTGGGAACGATCATAGGACCCGGGCCAGGAACGGCGCAGTCCTGCTCTTCTTGCTCCTGGCGACTTTCTGCGGCGTGCCGGCAACGACAATCTTGCCGCCCTGATCCCCCGCCCCCGGCCCGATATCAATCACCCAGTCACTCTGCGCCACCACGCGCATTTCATGCTCCACCACAATCACCGTGTGCCCCGCCGCGACCAGCGTATTCAACTGTTCGAGCAACCGGTCAACGTCCCTTGGATGCAAGCCGGTGGTGGGTTCGTCGAGCACATACAACGTCGCCGCGCGCTGGTTGCGTTGCAGCTCGGTGGCCAGTTTGATGCGCTGGGCTTCGCCACCCGAGAGTTCCGTGGCTGGCTGGCCGAGGCGCAGATAGCCCAGGCCGATGTCGCGTAGCACTTCCAGCGAACGGCGAATGCCCGGTTGCTCGGCGAACACCTCGACCGCTTCGTCCACGGTCAATTGCAAGACCTGAGCAATGTTCAGACCTTGCCAGACGATCGCAAGCGTCTCGGGGTTGTAGCGAGCGCCATGGCACGTCGGACACGGTGCATAGACGCTGGGCATGAACAGCAACTCAACGCTGACAAACCCCTCGCCTTCGCACGTCGGGCAACGGCCTTTGGCGACGTTGAACGAGAACTGCCCGGCGTCGTAGCCCTCGGCCTGCGCCTGGGGAGTGGCGGCGTACAGTTTGCGCACGTTGTCGAACAGCCCGGTGTAGGTCGCCAGGTTCGAGCGCGGCGTGCGGCCGATGGGTTTCTGATCGACCTGCACCAGGCGCTTGATCGATTCCAGCCCCGCCGTGACCTGACCGCCGCTGACTTGTGGCGCATCGTCCTCAAGGCTCAACTCTTCAGGTTCGCTGGCGCTGGTCGCGCGCCCCAGATGCGCGCCCACCAACTCGAGCAAGGCCTGACTGACCAGGCTCGATTTGCCGGAACCGGAAACGCCGGTCACCGAGGTAAAACACCCCAAGGGAAACTCGACGCCGAGGTCGTTCAGGTTATTGCGCGTGATGCCTTCCAGGCGCAGCCAATCGGTCGGCTTGCGGCTGGTTCTGGCTTCGGTGACTTGCTCGGCGAACAGGTAGGCGCGGGTCTGGGAATCTTTGATTTCGGTCAGCCCCTGTGGCGGTCCGCTGTAGAGGATCCGACCGCCATGCTCACCCGCCGCCGGGCCGACATCGATCAGCCAGTCCGCACGGCGCATGGTTTCCAGGTCATGTTCAACCACAAACAACGTATTGCCAGCCGCCTTCAAGCGTTGCAGCGCTTCGAACAGCGCTTCCCCATCGGCCGGATGCAGACCGGCCGACGGTTCATCCAGCACGTAGATCACGCCGAACAACTGCGAACCCAATTGCGTGGCCAGGCGCAGCCGTTGCAACTCGCCGGACGACAGTGTCGGCGTGCTGCGCTCCAGCGCCAGATAACCAAGACCCAGATCGGTCAACGTGCTGACCCGTTCCAGTAAATCCTGGGCGATGCGTTGCGCGGCCAGGCGTTTCTCCACCGACAAGTTAGGCGTATGCCGCACATCCGGCGCGTTGGCGTGGCCGCTGGCGCCGTGGGCCACGCGCTGTTCACGGGCCTCGCGGGTCTGACGGTGAGTCAACACCTCGCCCGCCTCATCGGCCTGTTCAAGGTAGCTGTGGGCCGCCACCGGTTTCAGCACCTCGGCCACTTGCAGCAACGGCATCTGCGACAGCTCGCCGATGTCATAGCCGGCAAAGGTCACCGACAACGCCTCGCGCTTGAGCCGTTTACCGTCGCACAACGGGCAAGGACTGCCGAGCATGAATTGCGCGACGCGCTTCTTCATCAACGCACTTTGCGAGTGGCTGAACGTGTGCAGGATGTAGCGTCGGGCGCCGGTGAAGGTGCCCTGGTAGCTGGGCTCCATTTTGCGTTTGAGCGCCACTTTGGTTTCTTCCGGGGTGAGCCCGGCATACACCGGAACAGTCGGTGTTTCCTCGGTGAAGAGGATCCAGTCACGCTGCTTTTTCGGCAGATCACGCCAGGGTTTGTCGACGTCGTAGCCCATCGTCACCAGGATGTCGCGCAGGTTCTGCCCTTGCCACGCCGTGGGCCAGGACGCCACCGCCCGTTGGCGGATGGTCAGGCTCGGGTCCGGGACCATCAAGGCTTCGGTGACTTCATACACCCGGCCCAGGCCATGACATTCGGCGCAGGCGCCTTGAGGCGTGTTGGGTGAGAAGTCCTCGGCGTACAGCATCGGCTGCCCCGGCGGATAACTGCCGGCCCGGGAGTACAGCATGCGGATCAGGCTCGACAGCGTCGTCACGCTGCCCACCGAAGACCGCGTACTCGGCGTGCCGCGCTGCTGTTGCAGGGCCACGGCCGGGGGCAGGCCTTCGATGGAATCCACGTCCGGCACACCGACCTGATCGATCAGCCGCCGCGCGTAGGGCGCCACGGATTCGAAATAACGGCGCTGCGCTTCAGCGTACAGCGTGGAAAACGCCAGCGACGACTTGCCCGACCCCGAGACGCCGGTGAACACCACCAGGGCATCCCGTGGAATGTCGACGTCAATGTTCTTGAGGTTGTGTTCCCGGGCACCGCGTACCCTGACCATGCCGGAAGGAGGATTGGAGGTACGCGTTGAAGTCATCGTGAGCCCTTATTGGATAGCAGAAAAAACACAAAATCCTAGGGAGCGAGCGTGCTCCCACCTGATCATTCCCGCGCAGGGCGAGGGAACGATCATTCAACCCCCCATAATGTGTGCGTGGTCAGCCACTGAGGACGGTGTGGATCATGTGTGTCAGGGCTTCGGGCCCATAAGGTTTGCTCAGCAGATGGGTATCCGGGCTGAGCTGGTGATTGCGCGAGATGATGTCCCGGGTGTGGCCGGAGGTAAACAGCACCGCCACCGGGGGATTCTGCACCTTGGCCCAGGCTGCCAGGTCCGAGCTTTTGATCAGGCCGGGCATGACAACATCGGTGAAAATCAGGTTCACCCGCACGCCCTCCAGCAACATCTGCATCGCCTGGTCGCCGTTGGCCGCGGTGAGGACCTGATAGCCCTCTTCGCTCAGCAATTCCACCGCCGAGCTGCGCACCGCTTCGTTGTCCTCCACCACCAGGATGGTTTCGTGCCCGCCCTGCCGGGGTGAATTACGTAATGTTGTTTCACTGGGCAACGCACGCAAGCTGCGCGGGAAGTAAAGCTGCACCCGAGTGCCCTGCCCGACGATGCTGGAGATCTCGATGTGCCCGCCGCTCTGTTTGACGAAACCGAACACCATGCTCAGTCCCAACCCCGTGCCCTGACCATCGGCCTTGGTGGTGAAAAACGGCTCGAACGCCTGCCCGAGTATTTCGGGCGACATACCGGCGCCGCTGTCGGCCACCGCGACACGCACATAATCACCCGCCGCGATGCCCTTACCGGCACAGAATTTACGATCGAGCGCCACATTCCCCGCACTCAGCTCAATGGTCCCTTCGCCCTGCATGGCGTCACGGGCATTGATCGCCAGGTTGAGAATGGCGTTTTCCAACTGGTTGCGGTCGACGTTGATGTACCAAGGTTCTTGCGGCACCTGCACATCGATCTGGATGGTTTCCCCCAGCGCCCGTTGCAACAGCTCACCCAGCCCTTCGAATATCAGTTGTGGGTCGCACACCGCCGGCGACAACGGTTGCCGGCGGGCAAACGCGAGCAATTGCGAAGACAGTTTGGCGCCGCGCTCGACGGCCGCAATCGATGCACTGACCCGGCGCTGCACGTTGGCGTTGTCCGGCTCATGCCGCGCCAGCAGGTGCAGGTTGCCGGCGATCACCTGCAGCAGGTTATTGAAGTCGTGGGCCACGCCGCCGGTGAGGCCGCCGATGGCTTCGAGCTTCTGCGACTGGCGCAGTTGCTCTTCCGCCGCCAGCCGCGCATCGACTTCGTCGGCCACGCGCTGCTCCAGGTTGCGGGTGAATTTGAGCAGAGATTCTTCAGCAATCTTGCGTTCATGAATGTCAATCAACACGCCGGGGAAGCGGAACGGCTCGCCCTGTTCGTTGAACTCGCAGCAGCCGCTCGCCTGCACCCACAAATAGCTGCCGTCGGGGCGCAAGACCCGGTACTCGGCGTTGAAGGGCTCGCCGGTCGCCACTGACTGACTGACCCGTTCCTGGACCCAGCTGCGGTCGTCGGGATGAATCTTGGCTTCAGCAATGTCGGCGGGCAGGTCGGCCAGGTTCTGCTCGGTCGGGTAGGAGAACGTCCGGGCGAAGCGCTCGTCACCGGACAGTACGTTGCCCTTGATGTCCCAGACGAACGAGCCGAGCAAAGCCCCGGCATTGAGCGCCAGGCGCACCCGTTCGTTGTCGGCGCGATAGGCGTCTTCGGCTTCCTGGCGCCGGCGTTCGGAGATCACATATTCAGTGGTTTCAACGACCATCGCCATGACCCCGGCGGGGCGCCCTTCATCATCGGCGACAGGGCTGTAATAGAGGTCCAGCCAGACGTCTTCGGGGACCCCGTCGCGTAGCAATTCCAGCAATTTATTACGATAGGACAAGGTGCCGCCGGCCAGGCATGTATCCACCACATGTCGATTGAACTCGGCCACTTCCGGCCAACCCAACTCGACCGGCGAGCCCAGCAGATACGGATGGCGGCCACCGGCAAACGTCGAGTAGGCATCGTTATAGATCATGTAGCCCTCGCGCCCCCAGAGCATCACCATCGGCAGTGGCGACGCGAGCATCAGCCGCACCGTGCTGCACAGACTGGCGGGCCAGGTGTCGATGTTTCCAAGCTCGGTCTGGCTCCAGTCGAACGCGCGGATGCGCCCGGCCATTTCACCGTTCCAGCCGGCACACCCGTGGCTATCAGATAGAAACTGCATCGACTGGCTCTTTGTCCCTGTGAGTGACTGAAATGCGGGATCGCAGTGCGAGGACGGCGCGTGCCCGTTTGTTTCGAGCATCGCCGACGCCAATGGTTTCATATGAGGTTAGCCGATTCAAACCGTGCGGGCTCTTGTGGCGAACGCTAGACCTCAATCAGGTGCTTGAGCGGGTGGTAGCCGGTTTTCAGTGTGGCGGCGACGTCGAGGATCGCCTTCTCGATACCATTCAAATGCATGCAGGTCAGCTCGATGGCCGCGCTTTGATTGCCGGCCTCGATGTATTCGATCAGCCGAAGGTGTTCATCATCGCGGCACGCCTCGTGGCTGTCGTCGTCGAGGGCGGCGGCGTACAGCGAGGCGCGGGAAATCAGCTTCTGGAACCAGTCCAGCAGCACCGGGTTGTTCAGGCTTCGCGCGAGTTTGATGTGGAACTCGCCGAGCAGATGAATCAGCCGTTCGTGGTCGCCGCTGCGGTGCGCTTCATCTTCCAGCAACAAATGATCGCGCAAGTCCTGGGTCACCGCGGTGTCCCGACGACGGCAGAGTTCGCTGACGATGCCGATCTCGATCAACCGCCGGGTTTCGAACAGCGAACGGATCTCTTCGTCGCTGGGCAACGACACCGATGCCCCCTTATTGGGCTCGGTGGTGACCAGCCCATCCGCTTCCAATTGCTTGAGCGCGGCACGAACCGACGTGCGGCTGACATTAAAAAGTTCGGCCAGCGAAGCCTCTCCGAGCTTCATGCCGGGGCGCAACGAACGTTTGCTGATCGCCTCGTAAACCCCTTGGTAGACGCGGTCGACCGTGGTTTCGAGTTTCTTATCGGTCATTTCAACCCTCCTTTAGCGCTAAACAACCGGCCCCAGGCGATGAGCAGCCTTTGAAAAAGGGGGTTGCACGGGCAGATTAATCCGGTTATTTGTAGATTGCATCCAGATATTGCATACAATAATTAGAGGATTGCACCATTATGGGTCAACCAATAGCTATCGAAGTGCGTAATGTCTCTAAACGGTATTCCGACGATCCGGGACTGGCTCCAGCCCTCGACAACGTATCAGTCGACATTGCCGACAACGAATTCTTCACCCTGCTCGGCCCTTCCGGCTGCGGCAAAACCACCCTCCTGCGCACCATCGCTGGCTTCGAACATGTCAGCGACGGCGAGATCCGTCTGGCGGGCGAACCGGTCAACGATCTGCCGCCGTTCAAGCGTCGGGTCAACACCGTCTTTCAGAGCTACGCGCTGTTTCCGCACATGAGTGTCGCGCAGAATATCGCCTTCGGCCTCGAGATGCAGGGTCTTGATCACAAGCAAATTGCCCAGCGTGTCGATGAGATGCTGGCGCTGGTGCAAATGCAACACCTGGCCAGGCGCAAACCGGCCGAATTGTCGGGCGGTCAACAGCAACGCGTAGCCCTGGCCCGGGCCCTGGCGCCGAAACCCAAAGTACTGTTGCTGGATGAGCCGCTGTCGGCGCTGGACCTCAAGCTGCGCAAGGAAATGCAGGTCGAACTCAAGCGCGTACAGAAGGAAGCCGGCATCACCTTCATTTTCGTGACGCACGATCAGGAAGAAGCCCTGACGCTGTCTGATCGCATTGCCGTGATGTCCGCTGGCAAGATTCTGCAGATCGGCACGCCCAACGACATTTACGAACGCCCGCAACATCAATTCGTCGCCCAGTTCATCGGCGACATCAACTTCCTCCCCGGCCACCTCAAGCGCGGCCAGCAGAACGAAAAACTCTTCGTGCCGAGCGGCATGCCGGTGGAAATTCCTTGCCCGGCTCAAGGCTTCGACGGCGCCAAGGTGCAATTGGCCTTTCGCCCGGAACGTTCGCAACTGGTCGATCCGGCGCAACCGCATCACCTGCGCGGCGTAATCGAAGCGGTGTTGTATGTCGGCACCGCGACGCTTTATCAGTGCCGCTTGAACAACGACATCAAGGTCATGCTGCGCGAAAACAACGAAGGCCTGAACCGTGGCCGGGTGGTCGGTGATCGCGTGGCGGTCAATCTGCCGCCCCACGCCTGCCTGTTGATGGAGGCCTGAGATGAGCGTCAGCAGCACTTCTCCCGCCCTCAACCGCGCCCTGTTACTGAGCCCGGTAATTCTGACCTTGCTGGCGCTGATCGCGATTCCGCTGGGGATCATGGGCTACATCAGCCTGTTGCCGCGCAATGTGTATGGCGGCGTCGACTGGCAGGCCGACTGGCAATTGCAAAGCTACGTGCAGCTGTTTTTCCAGGAAGGATTCGACGGTGAACTGGAACTGAACTGGGTCTACGCCCAGGCGTTGTTGCGCTCGGTGTTCCAGGCGGGTGGCACCACCATGCTGTGTTTCCTGTTCGGCTTTCCGGTGGCGTTGTGGATGTCGAGCCTCACGCCGCATCGGCGCAACCTCATGGTCTTGCTGATTACCATCCCGTTCTGGACCAACCTGCTGATCCGCAACTACGCCTGGCTGATCATCCTGCGCGAGCACGGCTGGGTCGCGCAAAGCCTCAACGCGCTGTTCCCCCAGGCCGGCGGCATCACCCTGCTCTACAACGACTTCGCCGTCTGTGTCGGGCTGGTCTACAGCTTCTTGCCGTTCATGATTTTGCCGATCTATTCGACCCTGGAAAAACTCGACTGGCGCTTGGTGGAAGCCGCCTACGACCTCGGTGCCAATCGCTGGCATGCGCTGAAGCGGATCATCCTGCCGCTGTCGATGCCGGGGGTGATTGCCGGTGCCCTGCTGGTGTTTGTGCCGAGCCTGGGGGCCTTCATCACCCCGGCGATTCTTGGCGGTGGCAAGACGCTGATGATCGGCAACCTGATCCAGCAGCAGTTCGGCACCGCGCGCAACTGGCCGCTGGGCAGTTCGCTGTCGTTCCTGTTGCTGGGGATTCTGCTGCTGTCGCTGGTGGGTTACGCCCTCTATAGCCGCAGCGCTGCCAAAACACTACGTCGGGGAGCCACCGCATGATCGCCCTGCACCTGAAAAAACTGCCACTGACCCGCGAAGTCAGCCTGCTGATCCTGGCCTATCTGTACGTGCCGATCTTCGTCCTGATCGCCTACAGCTTCAACGCCAACCGCTCGGCGACGGTGTGGACCGAGTTTTCGTTCGCCTGGTACGGACGGATTCTGGCCAACCCGTCGATCCAGACGGCGGCATTGAATTCGATCATCGTCGCCAGCATCGCCACGGTCTGCGCCACGGCGATTGCGCTGCTCGCGGCATTGGCGACGTACCGGCCGTTCTATGGACAGAAGATGGTCGAGGGCGGGATCAACCTGCCGCTGATCCTGCCGGAAATCGTCACCGCCGTGGCCACGCTGCTGCTGTTCATGGCGCTGGGAATCAAGCTCGGTTTGCTGACGGTGATCGTCGCGCACATCGGCTTCTGCATTCCCTTCGCGTACCTGCCGATCCGCGCACGCCTGAATGATCTGGACAAGAGCCTGCTGGAGGCGGCGAACGACTTGTACGCCAACCCGTGGCAGGTGTTCCGCCGGGTGACGCTTCCGCTGTTGTGGCCGGCAGTGCTGTCCGGTTCGGTGCTGGCGTTCGTGGTCAGCCTCGACGATTTCATCATGACCTTCTTCGTCGCCGGCCCGGGTTCGACCACCTTGCCGGTGTACATCTTCTCGGCAATCAAGGCCGGCGTAACACCGGAGATCAATGCGATCTCGACCCTGATGCTGTTGATTTCCATCGTGCTGGTGGTGCTGGCCTTCTGGCTGGGACAGCGTGGTAAACAACAATGAGCCTGGAGCGTTCTCGAATGAAAACAAAAAGCATGCGTCCCGCTGTCGCCGGTCTGGCCCTAAGCTGCTTCACTGCACTCACTGCGTTCGGCGCGCACGCCGCCGAACCCAAGGAACTGTTTTTCTACAACTGGACCGATTATTACCCGGTCGACCTGCTGGCCAAGTTCGAAAAGGAGACCGGAATCAAGGTCACCATGGACGGCTACGACAGCAACGAAACCCTGCTGGCCAAGTTGCAGGCCGGTGGCGCGGCGTATGACGTGATCGTGCCGTCGCAGTCGATCATGCGCACCTTGATCAACCAGAACCTGCTGCTGGAAATCGACGCCTCCACCCTGCCCAACTTTCAATACGTGAAACCCGCATTCCGCGATCCGGTATTCGACCCCGGCCGCAAGTTCTCCGCACCGTATTTGTGGGGCACCACCGGGTTCTCCTATGACAGCGCGCGCGTGCCCGGCGGCAAGCTCGACGATTCGTGGAAAGAGTTCTTCGAACCGCGCAAGGAACTGCAAGGGCAACTCGCCGCCCTCGACACTTCCAGCAGCGTGATCAACGCCGCCAGCCATTACCTGAACGTCGACGAATGCAGCGAAAACCCGCAGGACGCCAAGCGCATCCTCGAACTGCTGCAAAAACAGAAACCGTTCCTGAAGATGTACAGCTCGGACAACACCGTCGACCGCATGGCCTCCGGTGAAGTGATCATGATGCAGAACTGGAACGGCTCGACCGCACGCGCCACCTTGCAGAAGAGCACCATCAAATACGTGTATCCGCGCGAAGGCCTGGCGATGTTCCAGGACAACTTCGCCGTGCCGAAAAGCGCACCGCACCCCGGTAACGCGAAGATTTTCATCGACTGGATGATGAAACCGGAAAACGCCGCCGCCGTGTCCAATTCCATCGCCTACGCCAACGGCATCCAGAGCGACAAGCTGCTCGACGCCAAGTGGAAAGTCATGGACGCCATCAACATGCCCGACGAATTTGCCTCGCGCTTGCGGCCGGAGAAAGAGTGCAGCAACAAGGCGCGGGAGCTGCAGGATCGGGTTTGGTCGAAGCTCAAGGGCTGAGTGCCTGACTTTAGACCGAGGCGCGGCCTTGGCGGGCAAGCCTTGTTCCTACAGGGGAATGCGCATCCTTGTAGGAACGAGGCTTGCCCGCGAAGACGCCGGCCAATCCACCATCAAATTTGAGGTGTATGCAATGACTCACCCCCGCTGGCTACGCAACGTGCGCCCCTACGGCGCCACAGCCGAAGACCTGCTGCTGGAAAACGGCGTGTTCAAACAACGCCGCCCGGCCTCCAACACCGCGCTGGCCGCCACCGACATTGACGGCCAATACCAGCTCCTCACCCCTGCCCTGGTGGAAAGTCACGTCCACCTCGACAAAACCCTGTGGGGCCAACCCTGGCGCCCGAACAGCGCCGGCCCGACCCTCAAGGACTACATCGCCAACGAGCGCCGCGTCCTGCGTGAAGTTGACGTGCCCATCGCCCATCGTGCCGGCGCGTTGCTGGAAAACTGCATCGCCCGTGGCTCGCTGACGATGCGTTGCCACGTCGACATCGACCCGGAATTCGGCCTGCGCCATGTCGAGGCCATGCAACAACTGCGCGACATCTACCGCGACCTGATCGACCTGCAACTGGTGGTGTTTCCGCAAACCGGCCTGATCAGCCGCCCCGGCACCGCCGAACTGATGCGCGAAGCCATGGCGCTGGGCGTGGAAAACGTCGGCGGCCTCGACCCGTGCGGTATCGACAACGACCCGGTCGCGCAACTCGACTTCGTGTTCAAGCTGGCCAGCGAATTCGACCGTGGCGTCGACATTCACCTGCATGACAAAGGTGAACTGGGCCTGTGGCAAATCGCGTTGATCGCCGATTACACCGAGCGCTTCGGGCGGCAAGGTCGGGTGATGATCAGTCACGCTTACTGCCTGGGGATGTTGCCGTGGAATCAGGTCAAACCGCTGGCCGAACGCTTGGCGGCGTTGAGCATTTCGCTGATGAGTTCGGCGCCGGCCGATTGCGCGGTGCCGCCTTTCCTTGCGTTGCGTGAAACAGGCGTGAATGTCTGCCTGGGTTCGGACGGCATTCGCGATGCGTGGTCGCCGATGGGCAACGGCGACATGCTGGAACGGGCAATGCTGCTGGCCTTGCGCTTTGACTTGAACAAGGACGATGAACTGGCCGCAGCGTTCGAAGCGGCGACGGTGAACGGTGCCCGGGCGCTGGGTTGTGAACGGTATGGATTGGAGATCGGCCAAGCGGCGGACTTCCTGCTGATGCCGGTACAGACTTTGGGCGAAGCCGTGGTTTCTCGACCCGTGCGGCAGGTTTATCGCGGCGGTGAGTTGATCGCCTCAGGTGGTCGGCTGCTGGAAAGCCGCTTGTGAAATGCATCGGTCTGAAGGCCAGTTGCGTGGTCGGCTTCGACGGCACGCAGCATGTGCTGTGGCGCGACGGCGAAGTGGTGTTCGAAGGTTCGCGCATTGTGTTTGTCGGGCGTGGTTTTACCGGGCCGGTCGATCAGTGGGTCGACTATGGCAATGCGTTGATCGGCCCGGGTTTCATCGATCTGGACGCACTCGGGGATCTGGATTCCACGGTGCTGACGCTGGACAACGGCGATGAACGCGACATGGGCCGGATGTGGTCTGAGGACTATCTGGCGGCCGGTCCGCGCGAGAGTTTCGACCCTGATGAAGAAGTCTTCAAATACCGCTACGCCTTCACGCAGTTGATCCGCAACGGCATCACCACGGCCCTGCCAATCACCTCGATGTACTACCGCGAGTGGGCCGAGACCTACGACGAATTTGCAGCGGTGGCCGGCGTGGCGGCCGAACTGGGGCTGCGCACTTACCTCGGCCCCTGCTACATGAGCGGCATGAGTTATTGGCGGGCCGATGGCACCCTCGGGCATCACTGGGATGAAGCCCGGGGAATGGCCGGACTCGATGCGGCGGTTCGGTTTTTCCATGATTTCGAAGATGCGCACCAAGGCTTGATTCGCGGCGCCTTGTTGCCGGATCGCATCCAGACCTGCACCCCGGCGCTGCTGCAACGCACCGCCGCGCTGAGTCGCGAATTGAGCGCGCCGATGCGTTTGCATTGCTGCCAGGGGCTTGGCGAGGTGGCGATGGTCGAGCAACTGCGTGGTGTGTCGCCGCTGCACTGGTTGCAGCAACTGGACCTGCTGACCCCGCGCAGCCTGCTGCCCCACGGCATCTACACCTCCGGCGATGACGATCTGCAACGGGTGGTGGATGGCGGCGCAAGCCTGGTGCATTGCCCGGTGGTGTTTGCTCGCGATGGTGAGGCACTGAATTCGTTTGGGCGCTATCGGGCCAAGGGCATCAACTTCGCCTTGGGCACTGACACCTGGCCGGCGGATCTGCTGGAAAACATGCGCCAGGGGTTGAACATCGCCCGTTTGGTGGAGGGCGGCGATGCGTTGACCTCCACGCTGGACATGTACAACGCCGCCACCCTCGGCGGTGCGAAAGCCTTGGGCCGCGATGATCTCGGTCGCCTGGCAACCGGGGCCAAGGCCGACATCACGGTGTTCAGCCTTCGCGGCCTGCACCTGGGGCCGTTGTTCGATCCGCTGAAAAACCTGGTGCTGGCCGGGCGCGGTGACGACTGCATCGCCAGTTACATCGACGGCCGCTGCGTGATGCAAGACGGCCAGGTTCAGGGCATCGATTACCCCGCTCTGCAACGCCAGGCCCAACAACAATTCGAAAAACTGATGCGCAGCCACAGCGACCGGGCCATGGGCCGACCGGACTGGAAAACCCTGTTCAAACCGGCCATTCCGTTCGCCGATGACTACAGCGCAGACGCGCCGTTGAGCGCAATCGATCCCCTTATTTAGAGATATCTGCCTATGCAAAGCTTCGACTTCAGCACATTGAGTGCGCGGGACAAATACAAGATTCTGATCGGCAGCGTGGTGCCTCGGCCGATTGCGCTGGTCACCACGATTGATGGCGAAGGCCGGATCAATGCCGCGCCGTTCAGTTTCTTCAATGCGCTGTCCGCCGACCCGCCGATCCTGGCGCTGGGCGTGGAAAACTACGGCGACCAAAGCCCCAAGGACACCACCCGCAACATCCAGCTCAATCAGGAATTCACCGTCAACATCGTCAGCGATGCGCTGGTGGAGGCGATGAATGTGTGCGCGGTGCCCTTCGCGCCCGGCTTCGATGAGTTGACGGCTGCGGGGCTGACGGCGATTGCCGGCACCACGGTCAAATGCCCGCGCATCGGCGAGGCGCCGGTGGCGTTGGAGTGTCGGCGGATGATGGCGCTGTCCATCGGGCAGTCGCGGGAAATTATCTTCGGGGAAGTGTTGATGGCGCATGTGCGGGACGAATTGATCGACCCGAAAACCTTGTACATCGATCAGCTGGGGCTGGATGCGATCGGGCGCATGGGTGGGCATGGCTATGCGCGGACCCGGGATTATTTCGATTTACCGACGCGGTCGTTGCAGGCGTGGACGGATGCGCCGGGGGGTGGGGAGCGGTTTTGGCCTGTCACCAAATGATCGTCCCTTAACTGATCGTTCCCACGCAGCGTGGGAACGATCTCACTGGGTTCAATCAGTACCGTATTTCGGCGAACGCGGTCCGTACAGCAAGCCCGCCGGTTGACCGGCCGACAGCAGGCGCGCACTGGCCACACCGGCAATCGGGTGACCGGCGTCGGTGGCGCTGTTGATCACTTGCTTGACCGCTGCCGTAATCAGCATGCCAACCAAGCCGCCGCCACCGTTGTTGCCGCCCTCTTCGCTCGAAGCCCGGGCCGAGCCGGTCCACAGGGTGGTGCCGCTCTTGAGGTCTACCAGTTTCGCGGTGGCGGTCACCACGGTTTCGCTGCTGATGATCATGTAGCGCGTACCGTAGTCCGTCACGGTGATGTACAACGCCGCATCGGCACCGAAAATTTCCTGCAGCTTGTTGGCCGGGGCCTGGTGAATGTCCGCCGGTGTGGTCAGGCCATTCTGGCGGAATGTCTCATCGACCAGGGTGATCGGCAGCACGTAGTAACCGGCTTCTGCCAACGGGTACGTGACCTGCGACAACATGCTGTAGGACGCCTTGACGTCCGGCGAGTTGTTCAGCGGCGGCAGCACCAGAATGGTTTTCGGACGGGCTTGCTTGTACGCCGAATAGTCCACGGTCTTGGGGCTGACGCAGCCACCGAGCACAGCCAGCGCCAGCAACCCGGCCATCAGTTTCAATGAACGCGCGATCATTGGGTGTCTCCGGTCTTGGCGTTTTTAAGCAGAAAATCCATGTACGGCGTCGACTCGGGAAACAGGGTTTTCTCAGTCCTGAACTGCTGCACCATCTGATCGTCCTTGCCCATGCTCAGGTACAACAGACCGAGGTGCGCGTGATAGCCAGGCGGTGGCGTCTTGCCGGTGGACTTGATCTTCTGCAGGTCGCGTTCCAGCGCTTCGGCCTGGGCTTCCTTGGGTGCTTCACCCTTGAAGTACTCGTAAACTTCCGGCTGGTAGCTTTCCCACTGGTAAAGGGTTTTCGGGCCGGCGCAACCGGCCAACAGGCCGCTGACCAGCAATGTCGACGCCATCAGCGCCCACGACACATACGTCTTGAACATGTTTTTACCGCTCCTTGTCATCAACCTTGATCAGTTACCCGGTTTCCATGCCCCGGCGTTCATCCCGTCTACCAGGCGATTGATCGCCTCGCGCATGGCCAGGTCGAGCACTTTGCCGTTGAGGGTCGAATCGTAGGCAGCGGTGCCGCCGAAGCCGATGACTTCACGGTTGGACAAGGCGTACTCGCCCGCGCCCTGAGTCGAATAAACCACTTCGGAGGTGCTGATATTGACGATGTTCAGGTTGACCTTGGCGTAGGCCACCTGGGTCTTGGCGCGACCGAGAATGCCGAACAGTTGGTGGTCGCCGGTTTCTTTGCGGCCGAACTCGGTGACATCACCGGTGACCACAAAGTCAGCACCCTTGAGGCGCTGGGACTGGCCCTTGATCGCGGCTTCCTGCTGGATCTCGCCCATGTTGTCGCGGTCCAGCACGCTGAAGCGGTTGGTTTGCTGCAAGTGAGTGATCAGGATGGTCTTGGCCTGACCGCCGAGGCGATCCACGCCGTCGGAGAAGATCCCGCGCATGTAGCTTGAACGGTTGTCGAACTTGCCGACCGCCATGGGTACACGAACACCGGCATACGGCACGCTGGCGCTTTCGACTTTTGCGACTGGCAAGGCGCGCGAGCTTTCCGTGGCGCAACCGGCCATGCTGCCCAAAAGGGCAATCGCTGCCGCCGATACCAACATCCGAGAGATCATTCTCACTGTGCATTCCTTCTGAAAAACGGTTTATCCCGGCACGGCAATAGCCAACCGCTGCGGGTTGCAGCGGCGAAAAAGCGAGGGGGAATCAAATCGATAATCGACGTGCGGGACGTCGGCGGCCGGCATTATGCCAAAGTGCCATCACTGATAACAGTGTTTAATTTTTTATTGGCGCCAATGCATTGGCTGTCGCGATCAGTGGTTGGGATCAGTGGAAATCGCGGCTGCGCACGCTGATGCCATCCAGCAAGGGGCTCAGGTCGCTCAAGCGTCCGGCAATCAGGTGGCGCACCCCGCCTTCCTTTTCCCAGCGGCCATCGACCTTGAGCAACTGCGAGCCGACCAGCACTTTTCGCTGCCGATCAGCCAGGTCGCGCCAGACGATGACGTTGATGTTGCCGAATTCGTCTTCGAGGGTGACGAAGGTCACGCCACTGGCCGTGCCCGGCCGTTGCCGGCCGGTGACCAGCCCGGCGACGCTGACCGGTCTCCCGTGCTCGACCTCCATCAGCTCTTTCGAACTGCGGCAACGTCGGGCTTTCAACTCACCACGCAACAACGCCAATGGATGCGGACCCAAGGTGGTGCCGACACTGTTGTAGTCGGCCAGCAGGTCCTCGCCCACTGTGGGTTTGGGCAGATAGATCGCAGGTTCTTCCTGACTCGGCAGGCCGGCAAACAAACCGAGTTGCTTCTGCACCCCCGCCACTTCCCAGCGCGCCCGATGACGATCGCCGGCCAGCCCCCGCAACGCACCGGCATCGGCCAGTTGCTCCTGGGCACGGGCGTCGAGTCGCGCGCGCTCGCCCAGGTCGGCGATGTCGACAAATACACCCTTTGCCCTCGCCGCTTCGATGCGCCGGGCATTGTCCTCGCGAAAGCCCTTGATCATCCGCAGCCCCATGCGAATCGCCGGCTGCGCGCCGGTGATCGGTTCGAGGCTGCAATCCCAGTCACTGGCGCGCACGTCCACCGGGCGAATCTGCAAATGATGCCGGCGCGCGTCCTGCAGAATCTGGTCCGGGCTGTAGAAACCCATGGGCCAACTATTGATCAGCGCACAGGCGAAGGCCGCCGGTTCATGGCATTTCAACCAGCAACTGGCGTAGGTCAACAAGGCGAAACTGGCGGCGTGGGACTCTGGAAAACCATAACTGCCGAAGCCTTTGATCTGTTCGAAGATCTGCGCGGCGAACTCGGCCGTATAGCCGTTTTTCTTCATCCCGGCGGCCAGCCGATCCTTGTGCGGTTCCAGTCCGCCATGGCGTTTCCAGGCGGCCATGGATCGACGCAACTGATCAGCCTCGCCGGGGCTGTAGTCGGCGGCAACAATCGCAATCTGCATCACCTGTTCCTGAAACAGCGGCACGCCCAAGGTGCGTTTGAGCACGACTTCCAGCGCCGGGGACGGGTAAACCTCGGGTTCCTCCTTGTTTCGCCGTCGCAGGTACGGATGCACCATCCCGCCCTGGATCGGCCCCGGACGGACGATTGCCACCTCGATCACCAGGTCATAGAAGGTCCGGGGCTTGAGCCTCGGCAGCATCGACATTTGTGCCCGGGATTCAATCTGGAACACGCCGATGGTGTCGGCACGGCCGATCATGTCGTAGGTTTGGACGTCTTCGGCGGGGATCGTCGCCAGGCTCAAGTCCAGATGGCGATGACGGCGCAGCAGATCAAAACAGCGGCGGATCGCACTGAGCATGCCCAAGGCCAGAATATCCACCTTGAGCAGCCCCACCGCATCGAGATCGTCCTTGTCCCACTGAATGATGGTGCGCTCGGCCATGGCAGCGTTTTCCACCGGCACCAGGCTGTCCAGTGGCTGCTCGGAAATCACGAAACCGCCGGGGTGTTGGGACAGATGCCGGGGGAAACCGATCAGTTGCTGAGTCAAACTCAGCACCCGGCGCAGCACCGGGCTCTCGGGGTCGAAACCGCCTTCAAGCAGGCGCTCCACGGGCGGCGTTGCATCGCTCCAGTGGCCGCAGCAATCGGCCAGGGCGTTGATCTGATCCGGTGGCAAACCCAGGGCCTTGGCCACATCGCGCACCGCGCCGGCCGCGTGATAGGTGCTGACCACTGCCGTGAGCGCGGCGCGGGTCCGGCCATAACGCTGGAACACGTACTGCAAGACCTCCTCGCGGCGCTCGTGTTCGAAATCGACGTCGATGTCCGGTGGTTCATTGCGCTCTTTGGAGAGAAAGCGTTCGAACAACAGCGTGGTGCGGTCCGGGTCGATTTCCGTGATGCCCAAGGCAAAACACACCGCCGAGTTCGCGGCAGAACCCCGGCCCTGACAGAGGATTTTTTGTTCACGGGCAAACCGCACAATGTCGTGCACCGTGAGGAAGTAGCTTTCATAGCCCAGCTCGGCGATCAGCTCCAGCTCCTTGTCGATCTGCACCAGCACCTTGGCTTGCGGACCGTCCGGCCAGCGCCACGCGATCCCTTCTTCGGTCAGATGCCGCAGCCAGGACGTGGCCGTCTGGCCTTGCGGCACCAGCTCGCGGGGATACTGGTAACGCAACTGGCCGAGGTCGAAGGTGCAACGCCGGGCAATGGTCAGCGTTTCATCGAGCAGTGCTTGCGGGTAGATCGATTGCAGGGCATCGAGGCTGCGTACATGCCGCTCGCCGTTCGGATGCAGCCGCAACCCGGCCTCGGCCACCGGCAGGTGATGACGGATCGCGGTCATGGTGTCCTGCAAGGCGCGCCGTCCACGGGTGTGCATGTGCACATCGCCGCTGGCCACCGCAGGAATCCGCAGTTCCCGAGCCAGGGTCAACAGCGCGTCCAGTCGCCGGGTGTCGTCCTGCCCGCGATGCAACTGCACCGCCAGCCACAGGCCATCGGTGAACGTCTGTTTGAGCCAATGACCGCTGGCAAAATCATCGACCGTGTCCGGCACCCACAGCGCCAGCAACCCCGGCATCGGTTCACTGAAGTCCTCACGCAGCACTTGATACTGGCCTTTCTCCGTGCGGCGCCGCGCCCGGGTGATCAACCGACACAGGGTCTGGTAACCCTCAAGGTTTTCCACCAGCAGCACCAGCTTCGGACCGTTCTCGATGCGCACTTCACTGCCGATAATCAGCGGCAGCTCCACGGATTTGGCCGCTTGCCAGGCGCGGACGATACCGGCCAGGGTGCATTCATCGGTGATCGCCAGCGCTTGATAGCCGTGTTTTTTCGCCCGCTGAAACAATTCCAGGGCACTGGAAGCACCGCGCTGGAAACTGAAGTTCGACAGGCAGTGCAGCTCCGCATACTCGACGCTCATGCGAACCAGCCTTGCAGCCACAGCGGGCCACCCTCACCCACCGCACGGTAGGCCCAGCCCTGCTGGCCGGAACGGGTTTCGATCAGGTAGTAATCGCGGCGCACGTCGTCGCCGTCCCACCAGCCGGACTCGATGCGCTCCGGCCCCATGAGGATCCGTGTCGAGCCTTCGTGTACGGCCTGCGGCTCCGTCAGCAACCAGCCCGGACGCTGCACGCCCGCCAATCCCGCACACAGTTGTTTGTCGGCCCGCGCCTGCCACGCGCACTCTGGCCGGTGATCGGCCTGGAAACGCAAGCCATGCACCGCGTCATCCCCGAGCCGTGCACGCAAGCGTTCGCGCAGTTGCTCCCAGGGCAAGGTCTGCTGCGGACGGTCGTCGAACAGTTCCTGACGTTGCGGGACGAAGCTCGGCAGGTCTTCGGCGCGCAGCCGAAAACCGCGCACCGGGGCCTCGACCTGCACCTGTTCCAGCCGTCCCCGGGCCAGTTCGAAGAGCATCGCCGGATCGCGCTCGGCGCTGAGCAGGCCGACCTTGATCAGCGTGTCCGGCAAGCCGGCGTGTTCCAGGTGCAGGTCGAAACGCTGCACGCCACTGTCCCGGCCACAAAGGAAGGCCGACAGATCGCCGGTCAAGCGACGCAATGGAAACAACAACGCCTGATGGGATTGCACATCGAAGTTGAGCTCGATGCGCACATCAAACCGGTCCGGCGGCAGGTAGAACGCCAGCGCCAGCCGCCGCTCGCCGAACAGCGCATCCAGGTGCTTGAGCACTTTGGCCTCGAAACGTCGCGCCAGGCTGTTGCGCGGCAACGCCTGAACCTGGCTCAAGGTGCGCAACCCCATGCGCGACAACGCCGTGGCCACCGCCGGTTCCAGGGCGATCCGGTCAACCGGCAATTGCCCCAGGTGATAGCGCAAGGCTTGATCGTCCGGCACCACCAGGCCGTCATACATATTGGCCAACACCCGCGCAGCCACCGGGTTGGGCGCGGCGACGATCCGATGCCGAAAGCCCAGTTCGCCGAGCTCGGCACGCAACCGCGCCTCGAACTGCGGCCACGGCCCGAACAACCCCAGGCTGGATTCGATTTCAAACACCACGGCACGCGGGTAATGCACGCTAACCTGAGAGCTGAACCGATAGGCCCACGCCGCCAGGAACTGTTGCCAGTGCTCGATCTCGGCGACATCGTATTCGGCCGTGACAAAACCTTTGCTCAAGGCCTGGGCGGCGGTCATCGACTGCCCCGGGCGCAAACCCAGCGCCCGCGCCGGAGCGTTGACCGCTTGCAACACCCGGCGCTGTGCCGGGCCCGTCAGCAGCGCCAACGGTTCATCAGGATCGGGGCGCTGACGCAGTACCGCGTCCAGCGCCAATTGCGGGAAGAGAATGCACACCCAGCGCATGGCAACCTCAATGCCCCACGGGAAAGGCAATCGGCGCCGAACGCGCCAGCCCGCCCCGACACTTGAGCACACGCAACTGTGCAGGCCGGGCATCGATGGCGATGCGCAGCGCCGCAGGCGAAGGGTTGATGGCTTCGTTGATCGAGCGATAGGCGAACGCCAGGGTCGAGCCGGTTTCGGCCGCCACCTGCAAGCGTCGCAGCGCCCGGTCATCGGCCTTGTGCGGCCAGCACAGCACCGCGCCGCAACTGCCCGAACGCAGGCATTGTTCCGCTGCCCACAGCGCATCGCGCTCGCTGGCCTGGATGATCGACAACTGGCGCAGATCGACCCCGGCGTTCTGCCAGGCCTGGGGATACGGCACGTAAGGCGGCGCCACCAGCACAATGCGCTCGCCCGCCGCCGACAGCCGCGCCAGGGCCGGCCACACCAGTTGCAACTCGCCAACGCCCTGCCCGGCCAGGAGGATTTCGGTCAGCGCCGCCTCCGGCCAGCCGCCGGTGGGCAACGCCGCGTCCAGCGCGGCATGCCCGGTCGGTTGCGGGCTGACAGATGGTGGCGCAGGCCGGCCCTTCCAGACCTGGCCGCCATTGAACAGCGTATCCAACGCAACGACGGCGCCCATCACCCTTGCCTCACCAGACCGCAGAACACGCCTTCGATGGCCAGGTCCTGATTGGCCTCGACGATGATCGGCTTATAGGCCGGGTTGCGTGGCAACAACCGGACAACATCGCCGACCCGCTCGAAACGCTTGATGGTGACTTCGCCGTCGAGCCGCGCCACGACGATCTGGCCGTTGAGCGCTTCGGGATTGCGGTGTACGCCCACCAGGTCGCCGTCGAGAATACCGTCCTCGATCATCGAGTCGCCCTGGACCCGCAGCATGTAGTCCGGCACTCGCGAGAAGATCGACGGGTCGAGCAGCAAGCGGCTGTGCACTTCGGCATCGGCACCGATCGGCGCACCCGCCGCGACCCGCCCGAGTACCGGGATGTCCAGCAATTCGGGCCGCGCCGGTTGCCCGAGCAAACGAATGCCCCGGGCCTGATGCGGGTTGACCTCGATAAAACCGGCCTCGGTCAGCGCCAGCACATGCTTGCGCGCCACGCTGCGAGAGGCGAAACCAAATGCCTCGCTGATTTCAGCGAGGCTTGGGGATTGACCGTGCTCCGCGATTCGATCACGGATAAAGGTCAGGATGGCGGTACGGCGGGGAGTTAAAGTCGTCATGGAGTACATTTGTACTCTTTCGGCATTTTCCTGGCAAGGACCGCCAGTCAGCTCAAGCCACGCGACGCCAGAAACCCTGCGATGTAATCGATGAAGGCCAGCACTTTGGCGGTTGCCCGCCGATGGGGTACACCGCCAGGATGTAGGAGCCAAAACTGTCGGGATCGATGTCGTAATCGGCCATTACCCGCACCAGCCGCCCATCGGCGATGTACGCCGCGGCACTCCACAACGGCGTGTGCAGCAAACCGCGTCCGGCCAGTGCGTTGGCCAGCAGCAGGTCGTAGTTGTCACTGCGCAATCGTGGTGATTGCGGTTGCGCCAGGCTCAATCGTTGCCCGTCGCGCTCGGCCCACCAGAATTCGCGGCTGAGCAGCGGATGACGGTAGAGCAGCCATTCGTGGTCATCGAGGGTGTCCGGCGTGACCGGCAACCCCTTGCGCGCCAGATATTCAGGGCTGGCGCATAACGCCAGCCGATTGCTGCCGACGACGCGAGCAATCAACCCCGGCAAATCGTCATGCCCCTCGCGCAACGCCAGGTCGTAGCCGCTTTCCAACAGGTTGACGAACTCATCGCACAGGTCCACTTGCAGGTTGATCTGCGGGTATTGCTCCAGAAAGCCGCCGCACACCTGATCGAGAAAAGCCTGCCCATACGCCAGCGGCGCGGTGATTTTCAGGTTGCCGCGCAGGCCATGCTGCAACTGCTCGATTTCCTCGCCGGCCTCCTCCAGCCGCTGCAACACCTGGCGTGCGGTTTCCAGATAAAGACGACCCGATTCGGTCAGCAAAATCCGTCGGGTGCTGCGTTCGAACAAGCGGGCGCCGAGCTCCGCTTCGAGGTGATTGACCGCTTTGGTCAAGGCCGACGGGGTCTTGCCCAGTTGCTCGGCGGCGCGGCTGAAACTGCCGAGTTGCGCCGTGACCACGAACATTTTCAATGCACCCAACTTGTCCATTCTTTTTCCATTCAGGCAAAAACGTTTTTCGTGAGCGAGGCGTTCTGCTGGCCGTGACAAGCCACTAATCTGGCCATCAGACGCAATAACAAGGAAACATTCAATGAAAAGATTCATCCCGAATCTATTGATGGCCGCCGTCAGTTTTGCCTCGATGGAAGCCATGGCAGCGGCCGATCTGGTGCTGTTCAATGGCAAGATTTTCACCGCCGACCGCGCGCAACCGAAGGTGCAGGCGTTGGCGGTGCAGGACGGCAAAGTGCTGCAAGTGGGCAGCGATGCGCAGATCAAGGCTCTGATCGCGTCGGGCACCAAAGTCGTCGACCTCGGCGGAAAAGCCCTGATGCCCGGCCTGATCGACAGTCATTCCCACGCCATATTCGGCGGTCTGGAAATGACCTCGGCCAATATGGAAGACGAGGTGGTCGACCTCGACGAACTGGAAAAACGCCTGAAAGCCTGGCGCAATGACGGCAAGGCCAGGCATGGCGATGTGCTGGGCGTGGCCGGCATGAGTTCGGCTTATTGGGCCCAGGCCGAAGCTTTTGGCCAGAAATTCAACGTTGGCGAGTGGGCCAAGGTGCCCGTGGTGTTCACCGGCAGCGATCACCACACCGCGTGGGCCAACAACGTGATGCTCGAACGCGCCGGGATTGATGCGGCGCTGCTCAAGTCATTGCCGGACGCCGAGAAAGACACGATCGGCAAACTCGCCGATGGCAGCCCCAACGGTTTTCTGGTGGACGCCGGCTGGGATCGCGTCGCCTCGAAGATGCCGGTGCCGAGCCCCGCCGACATGTTGAAAGCCGCGCAATCCGCCGTGCGCTACAACAACAGCCTGGGCATCACCGCGTGGATGGACCCCGCCGCCAACGCCGCACCCGGCGAACCCGTGTTCGCGCTCAAACCCACGGAGAACACCGTCGGCGTGCTGCCGGTGTACAAAGCGCTGGCCGAAAGCGGCGGCATGAGCGCCCACGTCGCCGCACTGCTGGTGGCCAATCCGAAAAGCGTGCCGGCCGATCTCGACACCCTGGACAAGGTCCGCCAGCAATTCCAGGGCATCCCGAACCTGACCTTGCCCGGGGTCAAGATCTTCGCCGACGGCGTGATCGAATACCCGGCGCAGAGCGCGGCGATGATCGATCCGTACAGCAACTCGCACAAACAGGGTGAACTGCTGATCGATCCGAAGCACTTTGGCGAATTGGTCAGTGCCATCGATCAGCGCGGCTGGCTGGTGCACATCCATGCCATCGGCGACCGCGCAGTGCGTGAATCGCTGAACGGCATCGCCCAGGCGCGCAAGGACCGCCAGAGCGGCGTGACCCACTCGATCACCCACCTGCAAATGGTCAACCCGAAAGAGTTCGCGCGGTTCAAACCGCTCAACGTCATCGCCTCGATGCAACTGCTGTGGGCCAGCGCCGACGAGTACACCCTGGACATGATCAAGCCGTATGTCAGTGCGCTCGCTTTCCGTTACCAATACCCGGCGCACTCCTTGCTCAAACAGGGCGCGACCATCGCCGGCGCCAGTGACTGGGCGGTGTCTTCTCCCAACCCATGGAACGCCATGGCCCAGGCCATCTCCCGAGAAGGCCCGCTGGGCGTGCTGAACGCCGATGAGCGCATCGATCGCGAAACGATGTTGTATGCCTACACCCTGAACGCTGCGCGCACCATCGGCCTGGAGAAGCAGATCGGTTCGTTGAGCCCCGGCAAGCAAGCCGACTTCATCGTGCTGGACCGCGACGTGTTCAGCGTCGACAACAAAGCCCTGCATGACACCCAGGTGCTGCAAACCTGGTTCGCCGGTCGCGAAGTCTACGCACCGACGCTGTAAGAAAAATCATCTGAAACCACTGCCCGCCCCCCGCGTTTGTCGCCGGGGTTCGGCGCAGCCTTGCCGTAAAAAATCTGCCCATAACAATCACAATAACGGGACGCACCTCATGAAAGCTTTCACCCTGTTCGCCCTCGGTTCCTTGGGCCTTCTTCCCTTGAGCAGTCAGGCGCTGCCCTTGAATGACGATTTCGCCCTACTGGTCGACCTGACCCTGGCCAGCGACTACCGCACCCGTGGCATTTCGCAAACCCAGAATGATCCTGCGGTGCAGGCCGGTTTGACCTTGGCCCACAGCAGCGGGCTGTACCTCGGCGCATGGAGTTCAAACGTCGATTTCGGCGGCGGTCTGAAGACCCGGCAGGAAGTCGATTACTACGCCGGTTGGCTCTGGCAAGCGACCGATACGGTCAGCCTGGACCTTGGCTATCTCAAATACGCTTACCCCAGGGAGAGTCAGTTTAACCAGGGTGAGACCTACGCAATCCTCAGCGCTTATGGCGTGAAGCTGGCGGCCTATTATTCCGCGGATGCGCCAGGCATCGACAGCAAGCAGAGCTCGCTGTACAGCTACGTGGGCTACGAAACCGAGTTGCCTTACGACACCGGTCTGAAACTGCGATACGGCAACATGGATTTCAAGGACCCGCACCTTTACTCGATGTCAGGCCAGGCCGAAGACTCGTACCGCGAATGGGAGGTCAAACTGTCCCACGAACTGGCCGGTGTAATGCTGGGTTTGAGTTACATCGATACTGACCTGTCGAAAAGCCAGTGCGTCAGTAATTGGGGTTATGGAGATGTCTGCACCGCGACCGTAGTAGCAAGCCTGAGCAAATCCTTCTGACCCCCACAGGATTGCGTTGAAGCTTAAATTTCAGGTGCGCTTGAGGATCTGGTCCATCACCCAGTCGGTTTTCAGCGCGTGTTCGGCCATCGCCGGATGCTGCGCTTCGCCACGGATGTGCGCGTTCATGCCCAGCACGTGATGCCACTGGATGTGCTCGTGATGGTCGATGTGCAGGCTGAGATTTTCATCCGCCTCAAGTCGCACCGGGTGCTCATCGAACACCGAAAAACTGATCCGGCCCTGGCTGCCGATCAGTTCTACCTGATCTTCGCGGCGGTCGGCGACGAAATTCCAGCAGCCCATGCCCAGGGCACCCGAAGCAAACCGCCAACTGGCGCTGACGGCGTCTTCGGCGGCATACAAACCGGCCTGCCGCGCGGTAAAACCGGCGACTTCGACGATATCCCCGAGCAAATACTGAAACAGATCAAAGCCATGACTGGCCAGGTCGGCGAAGTAGCCGCCGCCGGCAATCAGCGGGTCGGTGCGCCAATTGTCGGCGCCACCCAAATCGTTCGGTGAAGGCGCCTTGGTCAGCGTCCAGGACAGATGCCGCACCTCGCCGATCCGCCCCTCCTCCAGCCACTGCCGCACTTGTTGAAAGCGTGGCAGCGAACGTCGGTAATAGGAAACGAACAGGTGCAGTCCGACGTCGGCAAAGACCTTTTGCATCTCGCGGCTTTGCCCGGCATTCAGCGACATCGGTTTTTCGACGCAGCAATGTTTGCCGGCTGCGGCGACCTGCAAGCTATAGGCGTGGTGACTGTCGGGTGGCGTGGCGATGTACACCGCGTCCACCTCAGGATCATTGATCAGCGCTTGCGCATCGGTGTAAACCCGGGCGATGCCGTGACGTGCGGCGTAGTCGGTCACCGCGTCCAGCCGCCGCCCCATCACCGCCACCAGTGCCGAACCGGGAGCCTTGTAAAAGGCCGGCCCGCTCTTGCGTTCAGCGACACTGCCACAACCGATCATGCCCCAGCGCACTACGTCCATGTTCTCTCCTTATCCTTAGCCGATGCGCAACGCGCGCAGGTCCAGATGGCCGTCCTTGAGCGGCGGGCACCAGTAGTAGCCGCCGGTGATCGGGCGGCTGATGCGATACAAACCGTCGGTAATGCCGTCTTCCAGTCCGCTCATGCGCCGCAGTTGGGCTTCGAAGGCGTCGAGGGAAAAACCGAACGCCAGAAACATCAGGCCGGCGCGGTCCCCTTCGATCCACGGCATCGAGCGACGGACCACGAACGCCTCAGGGGCGAAGCTTTCCTGGGCGGTGCGTTTGACGTGGGCGGAAATCGGCGCGTCATCGAGTTCTTCGTTATCGCTCAAGCGACGGCCCATGATGTTGTCTTTTTCCTGGGACGGCATCGCGTGGAAGCCTTTCAGATCATGCTGCCACTGCTGGATCGCGGCGAAGCTGCCACCGACCAGTCCTTCCGCGCCCTCGCCCAACAACGCGGCGGCCACGGCGGCTTCGTCGTGCGGGTTCTCGGTGCCGTCTTCGTAGCCGGTCAGGTCGTGGCCGGTCATGTGGCGGAAGGTTTCGTTCATCTGCACCAGGCGCAGGGCCGGTGCCAGCGCGGCTTCGATGGCGTTGCTGCGATTGAGCAGTTCACCGCGGTCGACGCCGTGTAGCCAGCACCAGAGCGCGTGTTGGGTCGACGGGTTGTCGACGCCAACGCCGGTCAGCGCCGGAAACGGTCGCAGGCCATCGATCTGTGCATGCAGCGCCTTGACCAGGGATTCACCGAAGCCGACCACCGCCGATTTTCCGTCCACCAGTTGCATCAAGTTGTCGAGCGCGGCCGGCAATGCTTCGGCGGATTCGAGGGCGAAGAACATATGGCGGGCTTGAGGCGGAACGGGGGTGGCGAGAATGCCCGGCTGGTAGTAACTCATATGAACTCCTTGAAAAAGAGCACGGAGTTTAACCGGAGCACGAGGGTTTGTGTGGCTTTGGCATCCTTCCCCACACGGCGAAATCGCGCTGGGCTCTGATTGCGAAACGCGCTGGGGCTTATCGTTAACACCGCTGAGCAGCGCCGGCAAGACGCCGCCCATCAACACCAAACAAAGGCTAGGCTTTTCAGAGACTCGAATGGCCCGCATGGCCGTCCTCTCGTGAGGTCCCCCCTCTGGGGGCCAACCAGAGGGGCATCTGGGCCATGACCGACGGTGCCGGCCATTCCACGATCGAAAACCCTGAACCGCCGAACGATGAGATGAGTCATGACAAGCGAGGCCGAGGTCTGCTAAAACGATTCATCAGTTCATCACCCAATCCAGACGGGGTAGCGACATGACCACAGCACATATCCTTGGCAACCTGTTTCCCGACTCAAGCGACATCCCGGAAAAATACCGCCTCGACGGTCAGACCGAGCAGCGTGAATACCTGGTCGACGGCGAACTGAAAACCTGGTCCGGCCCCCTCGCCCAAGTCCGCAGCCCGGTGTACCTGACCGGCGAAAATGGCGATGAACAAGTGATCCTCGGCAGCACGCCGCTGCTCGATGCAGAAACCGCATTGACCGCGCTCGACGCCGCCGTCCGCGCCTATGACCGGGGCCAGGGTTTGTGGCCGACCATGCGCGTGGCTGAACGCATCCAGCACGTCGAAACGTTTCTGGGTCGCATGCGCGAACAGCGTGAGGCGGTGGTCAAGCTGCTGATGTGGGAGATCGGCAAGAACCTCAAGGACTCGGAAAAAGAGTTCGACCGCACCTGCGATTACATCGTCGACACCATCAATGCCCTCAAGGAACTCGACCGTCGCTCCAGCCGCTTCGAGCTGGAACAGGACACCCTGGGGCAGATTCGCCGCGTACCGATGGGCGTCGCCTTGTGCATGGGGCCTTACAACTACCCGCTGAACGAAACCTTCACCACGCTGATTCCGGCGCTGATCATGGGCAACACTGTGGTGTTCAAACCGGCCAAGCTGGGTGTGCTTTTGATTCGGCCGCTGCTGGAAGCCTTTCGCGACAGTTTCCCGGCCGGGGTGATCAATGTGATCTACGGCAGCGGCCGCGAGACCGTCAGCGCACTGATGGCCAGCGGCAAGATCGATATCTTTGCGTTTATCGGCACCAATAAAGCCGCCAGCGACCTGAAAAAACTCCACCCCAAACCTCACCGCTTGCGCGCGGCACTGGGCCTGGACGCGAAGAACCCGGGCATCGTGTTGCCGGAGGTTGATCTGGACAACGCCGTCAACGAAGCGGTGACCGGCTCACTGTCGTTCAACGGTCAGCGTTGCACCGCCCTGAAAATCCTTTTCGTCCATGAAGACGTGGTCGAGTCGTTCATCGAGAAATTCAACGCCAAACTGGCCACTCTGAAACCGGGTATGCCATGGGAAAGTGGTGTTGCGCTGACGCCGCTGCCGGAAGCGAGTAAGGTCGATTACCTGCACTCGCTGGTCGCGGATGCAGTCAGCAAAGGCGCCACCGTAGTCAATCCAAATGGCGGTGAAGCGCGCGCGTCGTTCTTCTACCCGGCGGTGCTGTTCCCGGTGACGCCGCAGATGCGCGTCTACCAGGAAGAACAATTCGGCCCGGTGGTGCCGATCGTGCCTTACCGGCATCTCGATACGGTGATCGACTACGTCCTGGAATCGGACTTCGGCCAGCAGTTGAGTATCTTCGGCACCAACCCGGTGGCGGTCGGTCGGCTGGTGGACACCTTTGCCAACCAGGTCGGCCGGATCAACCTCAACGCCCAGTGCCAGCGCGGCCCGGACACCTACCCGTTCAACGGCCGCAAGAACTCCGCCGAAGGCACATTGTCGGTGCATGATGCGCTGCGGGTATTTTCGATCAGGACGCTGGTCGCGACCAAGTTCCAGGAAACCAACAAGGAACTCATCAGCGAGATCATCAGCGGACGCAGTTCGAGCTTCCTGACCACCGATTACATTTTCTGAGGACACCGAGCCTGAACACCTTCAGAGCCCATCGACTGCCACCGCTGCTGCGCCGGTTACTGCGTCCGTTGCTGGACCCGTATCGGCGCTATCGATACGCCAAGCTGATCCACGCGGTCCGCGTGTCGCTCGGCTTGTTGGCATCGATCATGCTGACCACTGGCATCAACCTGCCTCACGGTGAGTGGGCGTCGGTAACGATGCTGGTGGTGATCGGCGGTTTGCAGCACCACGGCAACATCGGCAAAAAAGCCGCCGAGCGTGCCATCGGTACGTTGATCGGCGCCGCTATCGGCCTGCTGCTGGTGGCGCAACAGGCCTGGCTCGGGATGCCTTGGCTGACCTACTTTGTGATGTCGGCGGTGTGCGGGTTTTTCTCGTATCACGCCATCGGCAAGGGCGGTTACACCGCGCTGCTGGCGGGGATCACGGTGTTTATTGTCGCCGGGCACGGCGACAACCTAATCTCCGACGGACTGTGGCGCGCAGTGGACATTCTGATTGGCGTGGCCCTGGCCCTGGCCTTTTCTTTCGCCCTGCCGTCGTATGCGGTTTTTTCCTGGCGCTATAACCTGGCCAATTCGCTGCGCGATTGTGCGACGGTTTACGGGCGCATCATCGATGGTCAGTCCGTCTCCGATGACGAGCACCTGAAGCTGATGAATCGCCTGAACGCGGTGATGGTGCAATTGCGTTCGCTGATGCCGTCGGTGTCCAAGGAAGTGAAGATTTCCATGACCGAACTCGATGCGATTCAGCGTCATTTGCGAATGTGCGTCAGCACCTTGGAAATTCTTGGTAACACCCGGCCGGACTCCAAGGATCGCGACGCCATGGCGCATCTGCAATCGAGTTTCAAAGCCGAACACCGGCAGATTCGCGTGCAGCTGATCGGCATGGCCCGGGCGCTGAAAACCGGCGCATCGCAGCGACTCAGTCGCCCCATCGATTTGCCGGTTGATTCAAGTCTTGAAACACCGGTCTACAACCCGCTGGACGGCCATCAATTATTGATACGCCAGTTCGCTTCGAACATCGGCGAGATGCGCCAACGACTGGCGAAGACCGCGCCGCGCTGGAACATCTGACGCCCGTCTTATTGTGTGACCGCCCGACGAAACTTCAAGCCCCAGCCCTGCTGCATGCCTGCGGCAGCCAGCAGAATCGCGGCAACACCAACCCACTGCAGCGGTTCGAGGCGATGACCGAAGGCAAACCAGTCAACGAAAATCGCCGCAATCGGGTAAATGAAAGACAACGCCCCGGTCAATGCCGTCGGCAGTTTTTGAATCGCGCCGTACAGCAGCACATACATCACGCCGGTGTGGACGATGCCCAGCGTCACCAGGCTGGCCCAGGCGCTGGGTGCTTGCGGCAACGCTGAAAAGTGCGCAAATGGCGCGAGCAGCAGCACCCCGGTGCTGACCTGGATCAGGGCAATCAAATGCGGTGGCGTGCCGGTCAGGTGTTTGATAATCAGGGCCGCGATCGCATACAGAAACGCCGCCCCCAAGGCCAGACCGATGCCCATCAGGTAATCGTCGCCACCTGCGCCCTGCTCGCCATGAGCGCTGACAATGGCCAGCATCCCGAGAAACGAAATGCCCAGCCAGAACAGTTTTTGCAGGGTGATCTTTTCGCCCAGAAACAACGCCGCCAACCCGACCAGCATGAACGGTTGAACGTTATAAACCGCCGTGCCAATGGCAATTGAGGCACGGGAATAAGAGGCGAACAACAACACCCAGTTGCCGACAATCGCGACCCCGCTGAGCACTGCCAGCAGGAAGGTTGTGCGGGTCAGAATGCCCGGACGCAGGAAGCCGAATGCCGCGCAGATCAACAACAGCGTGCCGGCGCCGAACACGCACCGCCAGAACACCACGTCCAGCACGGGCTGCCCGGACACCAGCACGAACCAACCGATGGTCCCGGAAATCAGCATGGCGGCGGTCATTTCGAATGAACCGCGACGTATGTTTTTGTCCATCATCAGACTCCTGTGATTGAGGCCAAATTATGCCAATCCGTCCAAGGGCATCTCCAGCGCAAAAAGCAGGCTAAACTCGGTTTTTGCCTTTTTTATCAAGGCGTATTCAGTCAACGGCCTAACAGGGGACTTGCCATGACCGACGACATCGACCAAGTGCTCATCACCGCATTAATGGACGACTCACGCCGCTCGCTCAAGGCGCTGGCGCAGATCAGCGGCCTGTCCTCGCCCAGCGTTGCCGAGCGTTTGCGGCGACTCGAAGAGCGTGGTGTGCTTAAAGGTTACACCGTCGAAATCGACCCCAAGTGCTTTGGTTATCAACTCCAGGCCATCGTGCGGATCCGCCCGTTGCCGGGCCAGTTGCAGGAAGTCGAACGGCAGATTCAGGCCATCCCGGAATTCACCGAGTGCGACAAAGTCACCGGCGATGACTGCTTCATCGCGCGCCTGCATGTGCGCTCGATGGAGCAACTGGACACCCTGCTCGATCGCCTCAACACGCACGCGGAGACCAACACCGCCATCGTCAAGAAGACCCCGGTCAAACGCCGCTTGCCACCGATGGCGTGAGTGCGGTTTTGATTGGAAACGCGTAAATTGACCGCTTTCCGGCTAAGGATTGGCGGTATGAAAATTCAGGTGGTTTTACTCGCGACGTTGTTGCTCGCCGGCTGCGGCACGGTTCAAACAGTTGTGCGCGGGGATGAAGTGGCTTCGAAGAGTCTCAAGGAGTACAAAAGTTACTGCGGTGCCGTTCCCCGTATCTACAGCGGCGTGACTTACGATTTCTGCATGCTCTATGCTCCCCTGCAAAAAGGACGGGATGCACAGGTGCATGACAGTGCTCCGGCCATTGTCCTCATCGACGCAGTCATTTCCGGCGCCCTCGATACGTTGCTCCTGCCCTATACCATCTACCGCCAGCAGGCCGATGGCAGCATTATCATCACGGAATGAGCCCGAATTCCGGGCGATAAAAAACCCGCCTGAGCGGGTTTTTTACTTAGAGCCTGCGATTAATCATCGCGGCTCATGATGCCGAACAGCTGCAACAAGCTGACGAACAGGTTGTAGATCGATACATACAGGCTGATGGTCGCCATGATGTAGTTACGCTCGCCGCCGTGAATGATGGCGCTGGTCTGGAACAGAATGCAGACCGAGGAGAACAGCACGAAACCTGCGCTGATCGCCAGTTGCAGACCGCTGATCTGGAAGAAGAAGCTCGCCAGCGTCGCACCCAGCAGTACAAAGAAGCCTGCGGTGATGAAACCACCGAGGAAACTCATGTCCTTGCGGGTGATCAGCACGTAAGCCGACAGACCACCGAACACCAACGCCGTCATCGCGAATGCCGAACTGACAACTTCAGCGCCGCCCTGCATGCCCAGGTAGCGGTTGAGGATCGGGCCAAGCAGAAAACCCATGAAACCGGTCAGGGCAAATGCCGACACCAGGCCCCAGGCCGAGTCACGGAGTTTGTTGGTGAGGAAGAAAAGCCCGTAAAAGCCGATCAGCACCACAAAAATATTCGGGTAGCCGACACGCATCTGCTGAGCAACGAACGCCATCACGCCGCTGAATGCGAGGGTGAGAGCGAGCAAGCCGTATGTGTTGCGCAGGACGCGGCTAACCTCTAGCTGCTCAACCTGCACGCTGTTATTAACTGCGTAATCCTGTTCGCGCATGGCGACACTCCTGTTGGTTTGAAACGTTCAGTCGCAAAGATCATAACAGACGCTCTGTAACAAGCCATGCAGAGAGTTTGACAGTGTGTTTCATTCAGGTATTATGGCGCCCGCAACGCAAACGGAGGTGTGGCCGAGTGGTTTAAGGCAACGGTCTTGAAAACCGTCGACTGTAACAGGTCCATGAGTTCGAATCCCATCGCCTCCGCCATATTTGATACGACAAAGCCCTGATTATTCAGGGCTTTTTCGTTTCTGGGGTTTGGGAATTTTGCTCCTTCCTCTCTGGACCATATCCGCATCTTTTCGTCAGTTTCCGCAACCTTGCCCAAGCACCATTGAATCCAACTCCAAATTTGCGCACGGCCTAAAACGCCTTAACCTGCAATTGTCGTCAATGCGGGGGGAACGAACTCTACCGCTGGCGCACATCGCCTCACCTCCCGCGTTACTGCGGAAGACTCGGCGTGCACCAGCACTGCACGCTACAAGGTGTAGGAAATGCCAACTTGCACTGTTCGCGGCGCCCCCGGATAGGCATAGACGTTACCGAATGCGCCTTCTTCATAGTCACGATCAAACAGGTTTTTCACGTCAAGATTGAGCCGCACCTTGTCATTGATCTTGTAGAAGCTGAGCAAATCGACAACGGTGTAGCTGCCCATCGAAAACGCGGTGTTGGCGGTTTGTCCGGCGCGCTCGTCGACGTACTTGAGCCCGGTACCCAAGCCCAACCCCTTGAGGGTGCCATCCTGGAACTCATACATATTCAACAGGCTGAAGCTGTTTTTCGGGATGTTCAGCAGGCGCGTGCCAGAGCGCAGCACGTTGTCTTTGGTCACTTCGGCATCGACATAGGCGTAGCCGCCAATCACGCGCCATTCGGGCGTGAGGTTGCCGGCAACGTTGAGGTCGAAACCACGGCTGCGCACCTCGCCGGCCGCAACGCTGAAGGTCGAATCAACAGGGTCGGTGGTCAACACGTTACGTTTTTCGATCTGATAGATCGCCGCGTCAACACTCAACTGCTGATCCAGCGCCTCCCACTTGATACCCATTTCGTAAGACTTGCCCTTCTCCGGCGCAAACCCGCCGCCCTCGCGGCTCGCGCCGGTGTTGGGCTTAAAGGAGCGCGCAGTGTCGGCATAGACCGCCAATGTCTCGGTCAGGTCGTAGGTCACGCCGATGCGCGGGGTCACCGCGTTGTCACTGGCCTGCCAACTCTTGCCGCCCGGCACGAAGGTTTCGTAGTCATGTTCGAAACGTTCGAAACGCGCCCCGGCCAGCACCTTCAATTTGTCGGTCAATGCCACCTGATCCTGCACGAACGCTGCATACGTCTTGAGGTTTTCCTTGTCATGAGTCGGCGTGCGAGTCAGCGCCGGACGCGGCTGGCCGTACACCGGGTCGAAGATGTCGATCGGGTACGCGCCGACCGCACCGCTGGAGCGTTGAATAATCGACTTGTAGTCGTAATCTTCGTACTCGATACCGGTGAGCAACGTGTGCTGCAAACCAGCGGTATCGAAATGGCCGGTCAGATTGAGTTGGGTATCCTTATCGGTCCACTCCAGCTTGCGATAGTTGAAGTTGCGCCCCAGGGTGCGGCCGTCAGCGGCAATACCGTTGGCCTCGACCGCGTTGCCCTTGAGCGATCCGTCGAGCCACTGGAAACCGCCCCCCAGCGTCCAGTCGTCATTGAGCATGTGCTCGAAACGCAATTGAGCCATGTTGTTGTCGTTGTGCAATTTGCCAACGTCTTTTTCGCCGAAAAAGCTGTCGCGGGAGGCGGTGCCAATCTGTTTGGCGTAACGCGTAACGCCTCGATCCAGAGGCGCGTTGTTGCGCATGAAGTCGCCTTCGAAAATGAGCTTGGTCGCATCGGTTGCCTGCCACGTCAGCACAGGAGTGATACCGTAGCGTTCGGTTTCGACGTGATCGCGGAAGGTGTCGCCGCCCTCGCCCACTACGTTCAGTCGATAGGCCAGGCGCCCTTCTTCGTCGAGCGGGCCGGAAGCGTCCAGCGTGCCGCGTTTCATGCCCTGATCGTTGAGTTGACTGCCCAGGGTGACGGTGCGCTCGGGCAACGGCTGTTTGGAAACCACGTTGAAGGTGCCGCCAGGATCACCCCGGCCGTAGAGCATGGTGGCCGGGCCGCGCAGCACTTCGAGTCGCTCGATGGTGTTGGCATCCGGCATGTTCGGATAGCCACGGTTGATCGGAAAACCGTTGCGATAAAACTCGCCAGTGGTGAAGCCTCGAACGGTAAACGTGGTCAGGCCCTGCCCACCGAAATTGTTCGCCCGCCCCACGCCCCCGGCGTAGTCCAGCGCTTCCTGCAAACGGGTGGCGCCCAGATCCTCGACTGCATCCTTCGAGACCACACTGATCGATTGCGGGGTTTCATGGATCGACGTGTCGGTACGCGTGGCGCTGGCCGAGCGCGTTGCCCGATAACCCTGAACCGGGCCGTCCGCCCTCTCGTAATTCGCAGTACCGATAACATCGGTTGCGTCCAGCTCAAGCGTTGAGGGAGCTACATCCGTTTGTTCAGCCCATGAGGAAGACGACAACGCTTGCAGTACACAAATGGAAAACAGGGTTCGACGCATGGAGAGGAAAACCTTAACGAATAGGCCAATACAGAGGGTGCAACCGCCAAAAACCAAGCGAGCATGCTATATAAAACCATTCGCAATTAACACTAGTTCCCATTCACACACAAAAAATAGTTACCGAACAACTCATCACGTCATTCGGACAATTGCCGTTTGTGGCTTGGGTTTGCCGTGAGGTGCGCCGACACTGATGCGGCCCTCGACGCGGTCAAGGACGTCTGACTCAACATGGCCCCGGCGGGCTCGGTCAGCGGCCGGGGCTTTCTCGTCAATGAGCGTGGAAGGTCTTGCGGTGAGTCATGAACGCCGAGAGCGCCCTGCCCGACTCGGGGTTGTAGCGCTTAAGCGCCTTCGCCACATAACCGAGCCCTGTCTGGTCGGCGTAGTAGGTCAACCCGCCCTTGTAACGCGGGAAGCCGTAGCCATGAACCCATACCAGATCGATATCAGCAGGGTGCTCCACAATATCGTTGTCGAGCAACCAGGCAGCCTCGTTGATCATCGCAAACAGGCAGCGTTCTTCGATTTCCTGATCAGAGATGCTACGGGGCGCAATATTCCATTGCTGGCGATGCTGCTCCAACAATTGCGCCAGCCATGAATCCGGCACAGCCTGGCGGCTGCCCGGCGTATAGCAATAAAACCCAAGCCCGGTTTTTTGCCCATGCCGCCCTGCCGCATACAATTTATCGACCCAATCGCAACGTTGCTCACGCTCGCTCAGCTGCAACAGACGCCCCTGGCGGTTGCGCCAGGCGACATCCACACCGGCCATATCACGCAGTTCAAAGGGGCCAATGGGGAAGCCAAACGCACGCATCACCCGGTCGACATGCGGCTGATATTTAAACCCCTCATCGCTGGCAACCAGTGCGGTCGCAAGAACAGAAACGTTTTACGTATCGATCGGGTACGTAACGCGAAAGCGTTGATCTTTTAAAGGGTGACGCTGCCGGATAGCATCCACATCGAACCCCATACTTCATTCAGCCAATCTCTCTCGAACCATCTCAAAAAAGGTCGTCAGGATGCGCCGGGAACTCTGTGCGCGCAGGCAAACCAGTGTCTCGGTGAAGCGTCGCTGACTATCGACGATTGGCAACCCGCGAAGCCGCGAGTCGAAGCCAAGCTCGGTCGCCGAGACAACACCTACGCCCATACCTATCGCCACGGCTTCGCACGCGGCTTCACGGCCTTCCACTTCGATCGCCTTGCGGATGCGCAAGCCCGCGGTTGCCATCTCTTCCTCCAGGCACAGGCGCGTCACTGAGCCTTTTTCGCGCAGGACCAGCGGCGTGTCGTGCAGATCGCCAAGGCTGATGGATTCGCGTTGCGCCCAGGGATGGTCAAGCGCGACGAACGCGAGCATCGGATCGCTACGCAGGGGCAGCGACAGCAGTCGGTCGTCTTCGATATTGCGCCCCAGCAGAGCAATGTCGGCCTGATGGCCGAACAACCGCTGCAACACTTCATCGGTATTGGCGGTTTCAATCTTCACATCGATACCGGGATAACGACTGCAAAAGCGTGCGACATAGGGCAGCACATGCACCGGCGCATCCACGGCGAGGTTCAAGGTTCCCGTGGACAGGGTGCGGTAGTCCATCAGCATGTCGTGGGCATCGACACTGATATCAAACAAGCGCCGGGTCAGGCCGAACAACCGCTCGCCCACTTCAGTCAGGCGTACCAGACGCTTGTCGCGGTAGAACACCATCACCCCGTAGTAATCCTCAAGCTTGCGAACCTGGTCGGACACCGCCGGTTGAGACAGGCAGAGCTGCTCTGCCGCGCGGGTAAAACTTCCGTTGATAGCGACAGCGTGGAACGCCTTGAGTTGAGTATGGGAAATCGTCATCGGGGAAGCCTCAGCATAGGTTCAGCTTATTCATGCATACGTTAAATCGATTTTATTTATAAACGATGAACTGCAAGCATGGTTTTCACAAGCCCCGACCAGTGTTCGAACACTGCGCCCTCCTATCAACCTGGGAATGCTTAATGGACATCGAACGTTTCACAGCCCTAAAGCGCCGCTCGGACATGGTCCGGTACGACAACCACCTCTACATCGGAGGCCAGGTTGCCACCGACCTCAGGGGCGATATCGAGGAACAGACCCACGAGGTGCTCGCCGGTATCGAGCAGCTATTGCTCAGTGCCGGCAGCAGCCGCAAGCAGGTGCTTTCGGTGCGTATCCTGCTCGCCCATCGCGAGGACTATGCAGGGCTCAACAAAGTCTGGGACGCGTTCTTTCCCGAAGGCCATGCCCCCACACGAGCTTGCACCCTGGCGGATTTGATCGACCCCGGTTGGCGCGTGGAAATGATCGTGGTCGCCGCGTGCGGCTGATTGCTTCCTGAAACCCTGCCCTCAAACCGCTCCAACGGAGATGACCTCATGCGCCCCTACTGGCTCGATCAGGCCCTGAAAACTCAACCCGACTCGCCCTGCCCGCCGCTGCGGCAGAACACCCGCGCCGATGTCTGCATTGTCGGTGGTGGTTACACCGGTTTGTGGACCGCGATCATGCTCAAAGAACAGAATCCCGAGCTGGACGTGGTCATCGTCGAAGCCGACATCTGCGGTGCCGGTGCCAGTGGGCGCAACGGCGGCTGCGCACTGTCCTGGTCGGCCAAGTACTTCACCCTGGAACGCTTGTTCGGCGTCGAGGAGGCAATACGCCTGGTCAAGGAATCGGAGCAGAGCATTTACGCCATCGGCAGCTTTTGCGAGAAGTACGCGGTTGATGCCGATTACCGTCTCGATGGCACGCTTTACACGGCGACTAACCGCGCTCAGGTCGGTTCGACCGACGGGGTGATCGCCGCGCTGGAGCGCAATGGCATCAACTCTTTCTCCAAATGCGCGCTAGCTGACGTACAGCGTATGGCGGGTTCAACCCGACACGTGGAAGGCTGGTTCTCGCCTGCGGCAGCCAGTGTGCAACCGGGCAAGCTGGTGCGTGGTCTGCGTCGAGTCGCAATGGAGTTGGGTGTGCGCATCTACGAAGGCTCGCCGATGACCGGTTTGGAAGAGGGGCTGCCCACCATCGTCAACACGCCGAACGGGAAAGTGACCTGCGATCGTGTCGTGTTGGCGATGAACGCCTGGATGGCCCGTGCTTTTCCACAGTTCTCGCGGTCGGTAGCCATCGTCTCCAGCGACATGATTATTACTGAGCCACGACCTGACCTGCTCGAGCGCATAGGCCTGACCAGCGGGGTCACCGTGCTCGACTCACGTATCTTCGTGCATTACTACCACAACACTCCGGACGGCCGGATCATGCTCGGCAAAGGTGGCAATACCTTCGCTTACGGCGGGCGCATCCTGCCCGTATTCGACCAGCCTTCGCCCTACAAAGGATTGTTGCGCAACACCCTTGCGGAGTTCTTCCCGGACTTTGCCAATGTCGGCATCGCCGCCACCTGGAATGGCCCGTCCGATCGCTCCGTCACCGGGCTACCGTTCTTCGGTCGCATGGGCGCTAGCGGCAACATCTTTTATGGCTTCGGCTATTCCGGCAGCGGCGTCGGCCCGTGTCATATGGGAGGGAAAATCCTCTCATCGCTGGTGTTGGGGATGGACAACCCATGGACACGCTCGCCGCTGGTGCAAGGTCCACTCGGCCATTTCCCACCGGAGCCGATCCGTTACCTGGGCTCGCTGATGGTGCGCAACGCCATTCGCCGCAAGGAGCATGCCGAGGACCACAACCTGCGCCCCCGTCGACTGGATGTGCGTCTGGCGAAATTCGCCGCGGCGGCTGGCAAGTCAGACAAGGGCTAACGCCTCCATCACGCAGCGAAAACATTACGCTTGCCACTAAAAACCGCCTGGCCATTGGCCGGGCGGTTTTTTTGTTTACAACACAGATGCGTCGCGTCGCCCAGTGGCCTTGATCGCCCAGGGCGCGGCGATCTGAACCCGATAACCATGGAATCGCGATAATAGAGCGCGAGATCCAACATGCTCACTTATAAGCTCAGCTTGTTATTGACATGTGATAAATCGATTTCAGTTATTTCTAGGCGAGTGTTTTTATTGGCCCATGCATCACTCCTTACAAAAACAACACCGCCGGAGAAGATCATGACCAAAGCTGAATTCCCGATCACACAAGCGCTGGCTACTCCAGCCTTGGGTGAACCTTACCTGCTGACGCCAGGCCCGTTGACCACGTCCAAAGCCACCAAGGAAGCGATGCTGCGCGACTGGGGTTCATGGGATGTTTCCTTCAATCAAGTCACTGCTGAAGTTCGCCAGAACTTGCTCAGCATGGCAGGCATAAAGGACGACAGCTTCGTCTGCGTGCCTTTGCAAGGCAGCGGCAGCTATTCGGTGGAGGCTGCTTTAGCCACTGCCATCCCTCGAGACGGTAAAGCGCTTGTATTAATGAATGGCGCCTATGGCCAACGCGCCACCAAGACCTTGGAGTATCTGGGTCGCGCGTTTATCACCCTGGACAAAGGGGATTACTTGCCGCCCCAGCCCGAGGAAGTGGACGCCCTGCTCAGGGATAACCCGGACGTCACCAACGTCTTCCTCGTCCATTGCGAAACCAGCTCCGGCATTCTCAATCCGCTGCGCCAAATTGCCGATGTGGTTAAAGCGCATGGCAAGAGCCTGATCATCGATGCGATGAGCTCCTTCGGAGCTGTGCCATTGACGGTCGATGAAATACCTTTCGACGTGGTGGTGTCTTCTGCCAACAAATGCATCGAGGGTATTCCGGGGTTCGGTTTCGTTATCATCCGTCGCTCCGTGATCGAGGCCGCCAAAGGCCGCGCCAATTCACTCAGCCTCGACCTTTACGAGCAGTGGGTTTACATGGAGCGCACTGGCCAATGGCGTTTCACGCCACCGACCCACAGTGTGGTAGCGTTCCATAAAGCCTTGGAGCAACACACTGCCGAAGGCGGCGTGCATGGCCGGTTGGCGCGCTACACCCGCAATCGCGATGTACTCGTCACCGGCATGCGCGAACTTGGCTTTAGAACATTGCTTGAGGACCGTTGGCTGTCGCCAATCATCACCACGTTCTTCAGTCCAGAACATCCAAATTTTGAGTTCAAACGGTTCTACGATGAACTCAAAGCCCGTCAGTTCATCATCTACCCCGGCAAACTGACGGTAGCCGAAAGTTTCCGTATTGGCTGTATCGGCCAGATCGACGAATACATCGTCCACCAGTTGCTGCGCGCCATCGCCGACAGTCTTGTAGCGATGAACGTCGACATGCAACAGCCGACAGGCTGACCGCCCCTTTAAAGGTTCTTGTCAATTCGAGCACAGGTGCAATGGGTAGCACCTTTGGACAGGGATCTTTTTTTAAAACATGGATCCGGTGACTTATCGCTAGGCAATGCCGAGCAGCAGTCAGTGACCGTGGCAATTTAAAACTTAAAGCCTGATGCCATTCACTGCCATCTAATCGATGTCGTGTGCGTGGACAGATTTTCTGTACCGAAAACAAAAACAATTACTTTGCGCTGTCTGGCACCACATACGGGATCAGAACACCATGAACAAGAATGCTACAAGTCCTCTCGCAACCGGCTGGAAATCGCTCCAGCGTTGGCGCGTGCAAATTTTCCTCATCACCTGGGTGGCCTATGCCGCCTTCTACTTTACCCGCAAGGCGTTTTCTGTCGCCAAACTGGGTATTGGCGAAGACCCGAACTTCATCCTCGAAAAGTCCATGATGGCCAATCTGGATGCCCTCTACCTTACCGCGTATGCAGTCGGACAGTTTCTTTGGGGCAACTTCTCTGACCGCTTCGGCCCGAGGGTCGTGGTACTTAGCGGGCTCGTCATTTCCGCGTTAGCTGCGCTACTTATGGGCACTTACGCCACCTTACCGATTTTCGCCTCCTGCATGTTAATCCAGGGCCTTGCTCAGTCCACCGGTTGGTCTGGCCTATGCAAGAACGTCGGTAGTTTTTTCAGCACTGGCGAACGCGGCCGCGTACTGGGTTACTGGAGCACCTGCTACGCCTTCGGGGGTCTGGTAGCAACACCGTTTGCCGGTTGGTGGGCTTATAACCAGTACCATGACTGGCGCATAGCGTTCATCAGCAGCGCGGTGGTGGTACTGGTTGTAGCGGTATTGTTCTTTTTCCTGCAGCGCAACCAGCCAGAAGATGTCGGCCTGCCTCCCGTCGAGATCGAAATAGAACCCGTCAGCAAGGTCGCAGTTCCGCGCGAAAGTATGTGGGCTGGCTTGCGCACGGTGATGAAAAATCGAACTGTGCTGGTGCTTGGCCTCGCGTATTTCATGCTCAAGCCAGCGCGCTACGCGATCCTCCTGTGGGGGCCAGTCATTATCTACGAACGGATGCCCGAGATTGGCAAAGTGGCATCCGCAATCGTTCCAACGGCTTTTGAACTAGCGGGTCTGGCAGGTCCGATCCTCATCGGTATCGCATCAGACAAGTACTTCGGTGCTCGTCGTATGCCGGCCTGTGTCCTTAGCCTGGTTCTTCTCACCATTTGCCTTGCGCTGTTCGTCCCCGCCATGCAGAGCGGAAGTCTTTACATGGTGGTTGGCCTGCTATTCATGATGGGCCTGACACTCTACGGGCCGGATTCGATGATGAGCGGCTCGGCTGCCATTGATTTCGGCAGTAAGGACGGTGCGGCCTCCGCCGCAGGTTTCGTCAACGGTTGCGGTTCGATAGGGGCGGTCCTCGGCGGCCTGTTACCCGGATATTTCGACACCACCACCATATTCCTGGTGTTCACCGTCGCGGCGCTGCTGGCCAGCTTGATGTTGATTCCATTTTGGAACAGTCGCCCGAAAACGGTGGAAAGCAAGGAGCTGGCCTCAACTCCGGTGCAACCGGTCATTGTCGGCACCAACTCCTGAACCCGAATCACTCACTCACCCATTACTGGAGCAATCATCATGGACTACAAACAACCTTCCCAACTGCAAGCTGTGGTTCTGGACTGGGCGGGCACCGTCGTTGATTTCGGTTCTTTCGCACCGACCCAGATTTTCGTCGAAGCCTTTGCCGAGTTCGGCGTTGCGGTTTCCCTGCAAGAAGCTCGCGGACCGATGGGCATGGGCAAGTGGGACCACATCCGCACGCTGTGCAACGAGCCACAGATTGCCGACCGCTACCATGCCGCCTTCGGTCGGTTGCCAACCGATGATGATGTCACCGCCCTCTACGAACGCTTCATGCCGCTGCAGATCGAAAAGATCGCGCTGCACTCGGCGCTGATTCCTGGTGCGCTCGACACCATCAACGGCTTGCGCGACAAGGGCCTGAAAATCGGTTCCTGCTCAGGCTACCCGGCTGTGGTCATGGAGAAAGTCGTAGAGCTGGCGCGTAAGAACGGTTATGTCACCGACCACGTGGTGGCGACTGACGAAGTGCCCAATGGACGTCCGCACCCTGCTCAAGCCTTGGCCAACGTGATTGCGCTGGGGATTAGCGACGTCGCCGCGTGCGTAAAGGTCGATGACACCTGGCCCGGCATTCTGGAAGGTCGTAGTGCGGGCATGTGGACCGTGGCGCTGACCTGCTCCGGCAATGCATTGGGCCTGACCTATGAAGAGTTCAAGGATTTATCCCTGGAGGAATTGGCCGAGGAACGCGCGCGCATCGTCAAGATGTTCGAAGGTTCCCGCCCGCACTACCTGATCGACACCATCGTTGATTTGCCGGCGGTCATCGAAGACATCAATGCCCGTCTGGCACGTGGCGAAACCCCTCAGGGCTCTTGAGCCTGTAGCGCTTGTGCAACTGATAGTGGCCGTCCCAAGGATGGCCACAACCAAAAACTACAAGAGAACGCCATCATGAACTACGCCCACCCTGGTACTCCCGGTGCCATTGTTTCCTTCAAGTCCCGTTACGGTAACTACATCGGCGGCGAGTTCGTCGCGCCTGTCAAAGGCCAGTACTTCACCAATACCTCGCCCGTGAATGGCCAACCGATTGCCGAATTCCCGCGCTCCACGGCCGAAGACATCGACAAAGCCCTGGACGCCGCCCACGCCGCTGCCGATGCCTGGGGCGCCACGTCCGCCCAGGCGCGCTCGCTGGTGCTGCTGAAAATCGCCGACCGCATTGAACAGAACCTGGAAATCCTGGCAATCACCGAATCCTGGGACAACGGCAAAGCCGTGCGTGAAACCCTCAACGCCGACATCCCGCTGGCCGCCGACCATTTCCGCTACTTCGCCGGTTGCATCCGCGCCCAGGAAGGCAGCGCCGCCGAGATCGATGGCAACACCGTGGCCTATCACATCCACGAACCGCTGGGCGTGGTCGGGCAAATCATCCCATGGAACTTCCCGATCCTGATGGCCGCCTGGAAACTCGCCCCGGCCCTGGCCGCCGGTAACTGCGTGGTGCTCAAGCCTGCCGAGCAAACCCCGCTGGGCATCACCGTGCTGATGGAGCTGATCGGCGACCTGCTGCCGCCCGGCGTGCTGAACGTCGTTCAAGGCTTCGGCAAAGAAGCCGGCGAAGCCCTGGCCACCAGCAAACGCATCGCCAAGATCGCCTTCACCGGCTCGACCCCGGTCGGCTCGCACATCATGAAATGCGCCGCCGAAAACATCATTCCGTCCACCGTGGAGCTGGGTGGCAAGTCGCCGAACATCTTCTTCGAAGACATCATGAAGGCCGAACCTTCCTTCATCGAAAAAGCCGCTGAAGGCCTGGTGCTGGCGTTCTTCAACCAGGGCGAAGTCTGCACCTGCCCTTCCCGCGCGCTGGTGCAGGAGTCGATCTACGACGACTTCATGAAAGTCGTGATGAAGAAAGTTCTGTCGATCAAACGTGGCGACCCGCTGGACACCGACACCATGGTTGGCGCCCAGGCGTCCGAGCAGCAATTCGACAAAATCCTGTCGTACCTGGAAATCGCCAAGGGCGAAGGCGCCGAGCTGCTGACCGGCGGCAAGGTGGAAAAACTCGAGGGCAACCTGGCGACCGGGTATTACATCCAGCCCACCCTGCTCAAGGGCACCAACAAAATGCGCGTGTTCCAGGAAGAAATCTTTGGCCCGGTGGTGAGCATCACCACCTTCAAGGACGAAGCCGAAGCCCTGGCCATCGCCAACGACACCGAGTTCGGCCTGGGTGCCGGCCTCTGGACCCGCGACATCAACCGCGCCTACCGCATGGGCCGCGCCATCAAGGCCGGTCGTGTGTGGACCAACTGCTACCACCTGTACCCGGCGCATGCCGCGTTCGGTGGTTACAAGAAGTCCGGCGTCGGCCGTGAAACCCACAAGATGATGCTCGATCACTATCAGCAGACCAAAAACCTGCTGGTGAGCTACGACATCAATCCGTTGGGCTTCTTCTAAAAATCGGCGGCGATACAGGTAATCCTGTGTCGCCCTTTCCAATAGCTTTCGCGAGCAGGCTCGCTCCCACATTTGAAATGCGTGCCCGCTGTGGGAGCCGGCTTGCTCGCGAAGGCGCCCTCGATAATCTGACATTCAAGGACTGGATGCCCTGCTCCCCTTGATCGATCCTTTGGAGTCCTCGATGAAAATCCGTTACAAGGTGAGCCTTGTGGCTGCTTGTGTGCTGTTCGTGACAACCAGTCTTCTGTCGCTAGTTCAGGTAGAGCAGATACGTACGATTTTGCGTCATCAGGTCGAGGCGAGCATCTCCGAATCGAGCAATGCTGTGGCACGTCAGATCGAAAACTGGCTGAACGGCAAACTGCGTCTGATGGATTTGGCGTCCCAAGCGATCGACCGCCAGTACAGTGCGCAAGCGACCCAACGAATCATCGATTCGCCCATTTTGAAAGATGAATTCAAGCTGGTATTCGGCGCCCTTGAGTCTGATGGAAAACCCATCAAGAACACTGCCTCCTGGAATCCAAAACCTGATTATGACGGTCGCACCCGCCCTTGGTACGCAACCGGAAAAGCCGGTAGCCAGGCCGTTTTAACCGAGCCTTACAAGGACTCCACCACGGGTGAAATTCTGATCTCGGCAGTCGCGCGGATCAGCGACGCCGGTCAATTGCTCGGAGTATTTGGTGGTGACATCCGCCTGACTACGGTTGCCGATGCCATCAATACACTGGATTTCGGTGGGGCCGGTTATGCGTTCCTGCTGAGTAAAAGTGGCAACATTATTTCCCATCCGGACGCCGAGCTGAACGGCAAGCCCTACAACCAGCTTTTCGCAGGCAGCGTTCTGCCTCTCGACAGTCAGCTTCAGCAGGTCAGCAGCGGTGGAAAGTCTCTCCTGGTGTCCTTCATTCCGCTCTCCGGTCTCAAGGGCATGGATTGGTATATCGGTGTGGTGCTGGATCAGGACATCGTTATGGCCGCAGCCCACATCCTGAGCTGGCGTGCCGTCATCGGTACCGGCCTGGGCGTGCTGATTAGCCTGTTGGTGCTGGGCCTGCTGGTAAGGCGGCTACTGCGACCCCTGGATCAACTCAAGGATTCGTTGGCAGACATCAATCGCGGAGAAGGCGACCTGACCCGCCAACTACCCGTGGTCGGCAATGATGAAATTGCGTTGGTCGCCGGGGAGTTCAACCAGTTCCTGCAGAACCTGAAAGCGCTCATTGGCGATGTGAAAAACAGCTCGCAACGCGTTCGTGAGAGCACCACAGCGACGTCATGCGAAGCGGACCAGGCAGCCAACCGTGTACAAGTTCAATTACAAGAACTGGATCAATTGGCCACCGCCATGACCGAGATGGCATCGACAGCCGAAGATGTCGCCCGTAACGCCCAAACCGCTGCCGAAGCGGCAATCGCTGCTAACGAGGAAACAGCGGACGGGGTTGCTCTGGTTTCCAGATCTACGGGGGCCATCAAGCGTTTGGCTGAAGAGATGGACGCCACAGGTCATGCGATCAATGAGTTGTCCACGCTCAGTCAAAGCATTGAGTCCATTGTGGCGGTTATCACCAGCATCGCCGACCAGACCAACCTTCTTGCACTCAATGCGGCCATCGAGGCGGCACGTGCCGGCGAATCGGGACGCGGATTTGCTGTGGTGGCTGATGAGGTGCGCTCACTGGCCTCGCGAACCCAGCAATCCACGCAGGAAATACGCGAGATGATCGACCAGTTGCAGACAGGCGTGAAACACGCCCAAGTGCAAATGCAGCAAAGCCGCGATACGGCCAGCAAGACTGCCGGGGATGCCAACGCAGCCAATGACACCCTGAAGCGCATACGTGAGGCCATTTATCGTATCAATGACATGAACCTGCAGATCGCCGCGGCGGCTGAAGAACAAAGCGCCACGACCGAAGAAATCAATCGCAACACGACCAATATCCGCGATATCAGTCTTGAGGTATCCGGCAGTGCGGACAAACAGGTTCGTCAATGTTCAGTGATGGTGGACCACGTCGGCCAGCAGGACAAACTGCTCAGTCGTTTCAGGATTTGAGTTTCGCAATTGCCTGAGTGCTCAGGCTGCAAACAGTGACAAATCACAAACAACTATTCCACCGAGGTAAGAAAGATGAGTGCGGCTTCTCTGTATCCCGTTCGTCCCGAGGTTCTGGCCAATACGCTGACTGACGAGGCAACCTACAAAGCCATGTACCAGCAGTCGGTCGTCAACCCGGACGGCTTCTGGCGCGAGCAAGCCAAGCGCCTCGACTGGATCAAGCCTTTCACCACGGTGAAGCAGACCTCCTTCGACGATCACCATGTCGACATCAAATGGTTCGCCGACGGCACCCTCAACGTTTCCTACAACTGCCTCGACCGTCATCTGGCCGAGCGCGGCGATCAAGTCGCGATCATTTGGGAAGGGGATGACCCGGCCGAAAGCCGCAACATCACCTACCGCGAGCTGCACGAACAAGTCTGCAAGTTCGCCAACGCCTTGCGCGGCCAGGATGTGCACCGCGGCGACGTGGTGACTATCTATATGCCGATGATCCCCGAAGCCGTGGTCGCCATGCTGGCCTGCACCCGGATCGGCGCGATTCACTCGGTGGTGTTCGGTGGTTTCTCGCCGGAAGCCCTGGCCGGTCGCATCATCGACTGCAAATCCAAAGTGGTCATCACCGCTGACGAAGGCATTCGTGCCGGCAAGAAGATCCCGCTCAAGTCCAACGTCGATGACGCGCTGACCAACCCGGAAACCAGCAGCATCCAGAAGGTCATCGTGTGCAAGCGCACCGGTGGCAACATCAAGTGGAACCAGCATCGCGACATCTGGTACGAAGACCTGATGAAAGTGGCGGGCAGTGTCTGCGCGCCGAAAGAGATGGGCGCTGAAGAAGCGCTGTTCATCCTTTACACCTCCGGTTCGACTGGCAAGCCGAAGGGCGTGCAGCACACCACCGGCGGTTACCTGCTATACGCCGCCATGACCCACGAGCGCGTGTTCGACTACCGCCCGGGCGAAATCTACTGGTGCACCGCCGACGTCGGCTGGGTCACTGGCCACAGCTATATCGTCTATGGCCCATTGGCCAACGGCGCAACCACGCTGCTGTTCGAAGGCGTGCCGAACTATCCGGACATCACCCGGGTGGCGAAGATCGTCGACAAGCACAAGGTCAACATCCTCTACACCGCGCCGACCGCAATCCGCGCGATGATGGCGTCGGGTCAAGCCGCTGTTGAAGGTGCTGATGGCAGCAGTTTGCGCCTACTCGGTTCGGTGGGTGAGCCGATCAACCCGGAAGCCTGGGACTGGTACTACAAGAATGTGGGCAAGTCCCGTTGCCCGATCGTCGACACCTGGTGGCAGACCGAAACCGGCGGCAACATGATGAGCCCGCTGCCGGGCGCTCACGCCCTCAAGCCGGGTTCGGCGGCACGTCCGTTCTTCGGTGTGGTGCCAGCGTTGGTCGACAACCTGGGCAACATCATCGAAGGCGTGGCCGAGGGCAACCTGGTGATTCTCGATTCGTGGCCAGGCCAGGCGCGCACGCTGTACGGCGACCATGACCGCTTCGTCGAAACCTACTTCAAGACCTTCCGTGGCATGTACTTCACCGGTGACGGCGCACGTCGCGATGAAGACGGTTACTACTGGATCACCGGGCGTGTGGACGACGTACTCAACGTGTCCGGCCACCGCATGGGTACTGCCGAGATCGAAAGCGCGATGGTTGCGCACCCGAAAGTTGCCGAAGCGGCCGTGGTCGGTGTGCCGCACGACATCAAGGGGCAGGGTATTTATGTCTACGTCACGTTGATCGCGGGTGAAGAGCCGAGCGAGCAACTGCGTCTGGAACTGAAAAACTGGGTGCGTAAAGAGATCGGTCCGATTGCTTCGCCGGACGTGATCCAGTGGGCACCGGGGCTGCCGAAAACCCGTTCGGGCAAGATCATGCGCCGGATCCTGCGCAAGATTGCGACCGCCGAATACGATGGGTTGGGTGATATCTCCACCCTGGCGGATCCGGGTGTGGTGCAGCATTTGATTGATGAGCACATATCAATAAACGTGGCCTAACAGCTATCCATAGTCCCTGGCAGCAGATATTCGTTCATTCCGTTGTTCAGGATGAATGAGGCTCGCTGGGGACATCGAATGTTTCTTGGTAGTCCATATACGGAGTTTCAAAAAGCACGTTTTCCTGCGGACAAAACAAAAACCCTACCTGCATACGCAGATAGGGGTTTCGGAATTTAATCTTGACGATGACCTACTCTCACATGGGGAAACCCCACACTACCATCGGCGATGCATCGTTTCACTGCTGAGTTCGGGATGGGATCAGGTGGTTCCAATGCTCTATGGTCGTCAAGAAATTCGGTAGCCAGGTCGCTTGCCTTACGGCGCACGCTCCAGCGAATGGGTATGTGATAGATCTCGGTGTTTGTGAACAATCGAACTTTCGGTTCATTTCGTCTTCACACACCGCAATCTGGTGCCTTTTCAGGTCAGCAAATTGCTTGGGTGTTATATGGTCAAGCCTCACGGGCAATTAGTATTGGTTAGCTCAACGCCTCACAGCGCTTACACACCCAACCTATCAACGTCGTAGTCTTCGACGGCCCTTCAGGGGACTCAAGGTCCCAGTGAGATCTCATCTTGAGGCTAGTTTCCCGCTTAGATGCTTTCAGCGGTTATCTATTCCGAACATAGCTACCCGGCAATGCCACTGGCGTGACAACCGGAACACCAGAGGTTCGTCCACTCCGGTCCTCTCGTACTAGGAGCAGCCCCTCTCAAATCTCAAACGTCCACGGCAGATAGGGACCGAACTGTCTCACGACGTTCTAAACCCAGCTCGCGTACCACTTTAAATGGCGAACAGCCATACCCTTGGGACCGGCTTCAGCCCCAGGATGTGATGAGCCGACATCGAGGTGCCAAACACCGCCGTCGATATGAACTCTTGGGCGGTATCAGCCTGTTATCCCCGGAGTACCTTTTATCCGTTGAGCGATGGCCCTTCCATACAGAACCACCGGATCACTAAGACCTACTTTCGTACCTGCTCGACGTGTCTGTCTCGCAGTCAAGCGCGCTTTTGCCTTTATACTCTACGACCGATTTCCGACCGGTCTGAGCGCACCTTCGTACTCCTCCGTTACTCTTTAGGAGGAGACCGCCCCAGTCAAACTACCCACCATACACTGTCCTCGATCCGGATAACGGACCTGAGTTAGAACCTCAAAGTTGCCAGGGTGGTATTTCAAGGTTGGCTCCACGCGAACTGGCGTCCACGCTTCAAAGCCTCCCACCTATCCTACACAAGCAAATTCAAAGTCCAGTGCAAAGCTATAGTAAAGGTTCACGGGGTCTTTCCGTCTAGCCGCGGATACACTGCATCTTCACAGCGATTTCAATTTCACTGAGTCTCGGGTGGAGACAGCGCCGCCATCGTTACGCCATTCGTGCAGGTCGGAACTTACCCGACAAGGAATTTCGCTACCTTAGGACCGTTATAGTTACGGCCGCCGTTTACCGGGGCTTCGATCAAGAGCTTCGCGTTAGCTAACCCCATCAATTAACCTTCCGGCACCGGGCAGGCGTCACACCCTATACGTCCACTTTCGTGTTTGCAGAGTGCTGTGTTTTTAATAAACAGTCGCAGCGGCCTGGTATCTTCGACCGGCATGGGCTTACGCAGTAAATGCTTCACCCTCACCGGCGCACCTTCTCCCGAAGTTACGGTGCCATTTTGCCTAGTTCCTTCACCCGAGTTCTCTCAAGCGCCTTGGTATTCTCTACCCAACCACCTGTGTCGGTTTGGGGTACGGTTCCTGGTTACCTGAAGCTTAGAAGCTTTTCTTGGAAGCATGGCATCAACCACTTCGTGTTCTAAAAGAACACTCGTCATCAGCTCTCGGCCTTAGAATCCCGGATTTACCTAAGATTCCAGCCTACCACCTTAAACTTGGACAACCAACGCCAAGCTGGCCTAGCCTTCTCCGTCCCTCCATCGCAATAACCAGAAGTACAGGAATATTAACCTGTTTTCCATCGACTACGCTTTTCAGCCTCGCCTTAGGGACCGACTAACCCTGCGTCGATTAACGTTGCGCAGGAAACCTTGGTCTTTCGGCGTGGGTGTTTTTCACACCCATTGTCGTTACTCATGTCAGCATTCGCACTTCTGATACCTCCAGCAAGCTTCTCAACTCACCTTCACAGGCTTACAGAACGCTCCTCTACCGCATCACCTAAGTGATACCCGTAGCTTCGGTGTATGGTTTGAGCCCCGTTACATCTTCCGCGCAGGCCGACTCGACTAGTGAGCTATTACGCTTTCTTTAAAGGGTGGCTGCTTCTAAGCCAACCTCCTAGCTGTCTAAGCCTTCCCACATCGTTTCCCACTTAACCATAACTTTGGGACCTTAGCTGACGGTCTGGGTTGTTTCCCTTTTCACGACGGACGTTAGCACCCGCCGTGTGTCTCCCATGCTCGGCACTTGTAGGTATTCGGAGTTTGCATCGGTTTGGTAAGTCGGGATGACCCCCTAGCCGAAACAGTGCTCTACCCCCTACAGTGATACATGAGGCGCTACCTAAATAGCTTTCGAGGAGAACCAGCTATCTCCGAGCTTGATTAGCCTTTCACTCCGATCCACAGGTCATCCGCTAACTTTTCAACGGTAGTCGGTTCGGTCCTCCAGTTAGTGTTACCCAACCTTCAACCTGCCCATGGATAGATCGCCCGGTTTCGGGTCTATTCCCAGCGACTAGACGCCCTATTAAGACTCGCTTTCGCTACGCCTCCCCTATTCGGTTAAGCTCGCCACTGAAAATAAGTCGCTGACCCATTATACAAAAGGTACGCAGTCACCCAACAAAGTGGGCTCCCACTGCTTGTACGCATACGGTTTCAGGATCTATTTCACTCCCCTCTCCGGGGTTCTTTTCGCCTTTCCCTCACGGTACTAGTTCACTATCGGTCAGTCAGTAGTATTTAGCCTTGGAGGATGGTCCCCCCATATTCAGACAAAGTTTCTCGTGCTCCGTCCTACTCGATTTCATGACTAAGAGATTTTCGCGTACAGGGCTATCACCCACTATGGCCGCACTTTCCAGAGCGTTCCGCTAATCTCAAAGCCACTTAAGGGCTAGTCCCCGTTCGCTCGCCACTACTAAGGGAATCTCGGTTGATTTCTTTTCCTCAGGGTACTTAGATGTTTCAGTTCCCCTGGTTCGCCTCTTAAGCCTATGTATTCAGCTTAAGATAACCATCTTATGATGGCTGGGTTCCCCCATTCAGACATCTCCGGATCAAAGTCTGTTTGCCGACTCCCCGAAGCTTTTCGCAGGCTACCACGTCTTTCATCGCCTCTGACTGCCAAGGCATCCACCGTATGCGCTTCTTCACTTGACCATATAACCCCAAGCAATCTGGTTATACTGTGAAGACGACATTCGCCGAAAATTCGATAATACTCAATTAAGAGCAACTCACAAATTTTACCTTAGCCTGATCCGTTACCAGTGAAAGTAACGTTCAGCCTATCTTTCTATCACATACCCAAATTTTTAAAGAACGATCTAATCAAAGACTAGAAATCAATATTCACACCGGAATATTCATTTCTAAACTCTAACGACAGCCGCCACCGTGCAGGCTGGCTTATCGTCTTCTTCAATGAATCAAGCAATTCGTGTGGGAACTTATGGAGCAGCTGATGTCGTCGATTAAGGAGGTGATCCAGCCGCAGGTTCCCCTACGGCTACCTTGTTACGACTTCACCCCAGTCATGAATCACACCGTGGTAACCGTCCCCCCGAAGGTTAGACTAGCTACTTCTGGTGCAACCCACTCCCATGGTGTGACGGGCGGTGTGTACAAGGCCCGGGAACGTATTCACCGCGACATTCTGATTCGCGATTACTAGCGATTCCGACTTCACGCAGTCG
>NZ_CP067098.1:3752500-5837500 GCF_016615645.1 Pseudomonas sp. SW-3
TAGTGGCAGCACCTGGAGATTCGGATGAACCGCCCTCGATATTTTCAAATCACGTATGGCTTCAAGAAGACTCGGCATATTTTTATTCAACCCGACTCCCATATGTCTGAGGCAGACGCTTGGTACTACGCCTGCCTGCATTCGGGGATCGGGCTTTCGTATGGGGACAATCACGATCAGCAAGACTTTGATGCGCTACGAAGCCACGCACAGGAAAATGGCTTGAGGCAGGTGAGTTGGGAGGAGTTACCGTAAATGACCGTGTGCGGCCGCTGAGGTGCCGCCGTCCACGCCCTCTGTTGCCGTTGCAAATGCAGTGCTCGCCTCTTTCACCAACTTGCGCCATTCCACGCCGCTGATCAGCCCGGTACGTTCCATCTCGTCGGCAGACTTGAGCAACTCGTCGTACTGTTCCTCAACATCCATGTGAATTTCCGGTTCTTTCAGAAGCTTGTACCAGGCCGCCAGGGCTTGCTTCTTTTGATCATCATTCATCGCCAAACTCCCAGGGACAGTTTTCACTTGGATGTTATCCAGCGAATGACCGTTCCTCAGTTCCGACATACGGCGCTTACAACCGAAACTCACATGCATTGAGTCTTACAAGCAGCTACGAACCGCCTTGCGCATCGCGCCCGACTTGGCCCATGGCGGGCCCTGATACAGCGAGACTCGACTGCCATCCTTGTATTTCACGATGTCCAGAATCTCGTCAGCCGTAATAATGCTGGGCGCGTTGATCCGGTAGCCATTGGAAATACCGGTCTGAGTCGTCTTGGGGACTTCCTGCTGCCATAGTGGCAAAAGACACGCGGCGTATTCTTTGGGCGCCTTGTTACTGTACTTGCTGACGTTAGGCTCACCTGGAACCAGGGATGCCGGCAATGAACAACCCGCCAGCATCGCCATCGCTATTCCCCCAATCAACATCCGCATGACGCTTCCTTATCCTGAAAAACGGGAAATGTAGCGCGTAGCGAACCAGACATCCATCTATAGAATCAGCCCTCAGGGCGTTACGTTGTGATCGGGATACGACCGTTTGTTCAAATACGTCATCCATCGCTCATACGCTTCATGCTGCCATTGAGTGACCCGCTCCCACTCCGGCCCACTTAACTGATGGGCCGAAATCAGCTTCATCATCTCCGCAGTTGCTGCGTCCAGGTCAACCATCAGCTCATGCGCATGGAATCTGAAATCGTCGGTGCTGGTCATTTGAAGTTGCCTCGCCCTAGCGAACATTCGCCACTTCAGTACGACATCACGCGGGTTCGTTCGCGCTCACTCTCCCGACAAGCGGCGCACCTTCCATCCCCTGAGCAGCAGGCGAGCAAACGCCCCGCCCGTTAATTGGGACTACTCTTTTGTAGCGGGGTATCAGCAGGAGGTCATCATGTGGCTCAACGAAAATGAAAACGAACTTCGGCGTGATCTGCAAGGAGTTGCGTCGGACCTGAGGTGGTCGGCAGTGGAGCTCTTGCGCATCGCAGAGCAGCTACGCCTGGCCGGCAATGATGTCGATGCGCAAGCAACTAAAAGGCTGTGCGAGTTATTTCAGGGTGATGAACAGCGACTGATGGGCTATGCCGATGAAGTGAAAGCCAAAATCATCAGCCGGACGAAAGCCCAATAACGGGAGCGTTGTCATGAACGCCTCTATTCGCGCTAGTTGTCATGCTGGCAGCGACGGGTGGCTGCAGCATTGATTCATACGTTTATCGGGACCAGCCGCTGGTCGCCAAGCATGGTTACTAGCCAACATGGGGTGGCAAGCTAGCTGGAAGCGGGTTTATTACAAGTGTCCCGCCATTTATCCGCGAACCTGTTAATGGCTTGGCTTTTGAGTTCTGGAGAATCGAGGACGGGCTGGTTGTACGCTTCGTTGATCAGCATGGCACCCAACTTGTCATGATCAGGATTGCCCGACTTCACGACCAGCAGGCTTTCTTTCGTTTCGTTATTTTGCCGAGACTGCATGATCGATCCGGCCAATGTACGAAAAACATCGCAGACCTTTTGGTTGGTGTGGATTTCGCCTTGCGTCTGGGCTAGAACCTGACCAACACCAGCAAGGTAAACAGCAGATAACAATGCCAGAGCAGTGCAGCGACCTTTCAACATGCTTTCTTCCTTGAATTAAAAGCGGCCACCCTATCATCCAAATGTCACGTTTAAAATCTTACAACTCCTGATTTCAAGACAAAAAAAGCCCCGGCATCCCAGGGCTTCAAACTTGCGCTCATTCTGATTTCTGGCTTGGCGTCGATCGAACCGCTCTTGCTCTGTAGGCAGGAAGCGCTGCCGCAAACGCCAGTGCCTCCTCTTTGCTGCCAAAAGCCCCGAGACGGTCGCCTTTGGTGCACACCCGCCAGGGGCCGTTGTTTACGCTGAGTACGTCATAACCGTTCATGTGCATTTTATTCAGCATCGGAACGCTCATAGTCACCTCCTTTTCGGCAGTGATAAGCCACGATTGACTCGGTTACCTTACACCCGCCCTTTGCCCAAGTGCCGACCAGACGTCGTGTCAGGTTTTCGACATTCCTTTGCACTTTCTACCGCTTCCCTCACTCCAACCCTTTGAAACAGAGGCACGGGCCTGAATATTGCATTTTCATGACTGTTTTATGACACGCGGCGGTTTAGTAACACATGAAAGTACGGGCAACAGTCATTTGCGAGCAGGATCGGCATGTTCTCCTGGTGCGCAAACTCAGGTGTCGCTGGACCTTGCCCGGAGGAAAAGTCGAGCGCGGCGAAACCACTGCGTGCGCCGCCATGCGCGAACTCCAGGAAGAAACCGGGCTTGGAGTCGACGGCTTGTTGTACTTGATGGAACTGGAAACGGGCAGCACCCGCCACCATGTGTTCGAGGCGTCGGTCCTCAACTCGGACGAAGCCCGGCCCCAAAATGAAATCTTCGATTGCATGTGGTTTCCGCTGGACTCAGTCCAGAACCTGAACACAAGCGACGCCACGCTCAAGATCGTCAAAGCCTTCCAGCGTCGCTTGTAGTTTGCGCAGCCGCCTCAGCCCTGATCGCCGCCGCCCACCGGCATGACCATGCCGGTGATGTACGAAGCCTCGTCGCTGGCCAGAAACAGAATAGCGCCAGCCTGCTCATCCAGCGTGCCGTAGCGCTTCATCAAACTGCTGTCGAGCGTCTGGCCGACAAGTTGCTGATACCAGACTTTCTCTTCGGCGCTCTGCTCTGCGCTGTTTCGCGGGATGACCCGCGGCGGTGCTTCGGTGCCGCCGGGCGCGGTGGCATTGACCCGGACTCCGCGACCGGCGGTTTCAAACGCCAGGCAAGCAGTCAGCGCATTGACACCGCCCTTCGCCGCGCCATACGGCACACGATTGATGCTGCGGGTGGCGATGGACGAAACATTGACGATCGCGCCGCTGCCCTGTTCAAGCATGAACGGCAGCGCGGCATGGCAGCACCACAAGGTCGGAAACAACGAACGACGGACTTCGGCTTCGATCTGCTGCTCTTCGTAGTGTTCGAAAGGCTTCGCCCAGATCGTGCCGCCCACGTTGTTGACCAGCACATCCAGACGCCCAAAGCGCTCGACGGCGGTGCGCATCACGCGGCTGCATTCGCTGTATTGCTCAAGGTCGGCGGTCAGGGCAAGCACCTGGCTGCCCTGCCCCAATTGTTGCTGCACCTCGAACACCAGGTCCGAGCGATCAACCAGAATCAATCGCGCACCCTCAGCGGCCATGCGCTCCGCCACCCGCCGACCAATGCCTTGCGCCGCGCCGGTGATCAGCGCGACTTTTTCGTGAAATCTGTTCATGTGGACCTCGTGACGAAGGATGCCATGCAGTGAAAACGTCCCAGACAAAACACTGACCTGTGGAATCAGTGATCACGCAACGGCTGGACTCAAGCCGCGCTGGCAGCGAATTTCTCGTAATAGAAGTTCGCAGGCGCGACGCCTTGCTCGCGAATGTACTGACTGACCGCTTCGACCATCGGCGGCGGGCCGCACAGGTAGATGTCGACGTCGCCCTCGTTCAAATGTCGTGGCTCGATGTGCTGGGTCACGTAGCCTTTGAGCGGATGCTGGCTGTCGGGGTTGGCGACGCAGGCACTGAAGCTGAAATTCGGGATGCGCGCGGCAAACGCTTCGAGCCGGTCCATTTCCACCAAGTCAAAATCGTTGGTCACGCCATAGATCAGATGCAGCGGATGCTCGCTGCCCTGCTCGGCTATTTTCTCCAGCATCGCGGTTAACGGCGCCAGACCGGTTCCACCCGCCAGCAGCAACAACGGCCGGCGAATGTCGCGCAGATAAAAGCTGCCCAACGGCCCGGCCAGACGCATGCTATCGCCGGCCTTGGCCATGCCGGTGAGGAAGCTGCTCATCAAGCCGCCGGGCACGTTGCGGATCAGGAAACTCACTTCGCCGTCACGCTGCAACGAGCTGAAGGAGTAAGCGCGGGTCTGCTCGCTGCCGGGAACTCCCAGGTTCACATACTGACCCGGCAGAAACGCCAGTTTGCTCAGCGCTTCGCCCTTGATCGACAGCGCGATGGTGCTGTCGGACAACTGCCGCACGGCGCTGATGGTGGCGTCGTAACTGGCCTGCTGGGTACGGCAAACCTGCGATGAAGTCGGCACGCGCACCACGCAATCGCTCTGGGCGCGCATCTGGCAGGTCAGGACAAAACCCTGCTGCGCTTCATCGGCGCTGAGCGCGTCTTCGATGTATTCCTCGCCCAAGTCATAACGACCGGCCTCGGCGAAACACTTGCAGGTGCCGCACGCGCCGTCGCGGCAATCGAGCGGAATATTGATGCCTTGACGGTACGCGGCATCGGCCACGGTTTCGCCCACGTTGGCGTCGATGAACCGGGTGACGCCGTCTTCGAAATTGAATGCAATGGAATGAGTCATGACGGCCGCCTCAGAGGTGGTAGACATCGATGACCTGGCGAACGTAATCGTTCTTCAGGATCACTTTCTTGGCCTTGATCAGCAGGTTTTCACCGCGCCCATCAAGGGTGTAGAAACTGCTGCCGAAATAGCTGTCGACGGTCTTGTAGCGAAAGCTCAGGGTGTGCCAGTTGAAGCGCACCTTGCACAGGCCGTCGGCCTGCTCAAGCAGTTCGATGTTGCTGATGTTGTGCGATGTGCGGGTGTCCGGAACACTGGCGCTGGAGCGCTCGGTCTTGATGCGGAAGATGCGGTCTTCCAGGCCGGTGCGGTTGCCGTACCAGATCAGCGAAATTTCCCGCTGCGGATCTTCGGTCAACTCGTCGTTGTCGTCCCAGGAAGGCATCCAGAACGAGGCATCGGCGGCGTACATCTCCAGCCAGTCGTCCCATTGCTTGTCGTCGAGGTAGCGTGCTTCGCGGTAGAGGAAATCGCGCACTGCATCATAAGTGAGGGTCATTGCACGGCCTCCACAGCAATCAATTCCGGCTGTTCGGCACCCAGGGCCTTGAGCATGGTTTGCTGCCAGTACTTGTGTTGCAGCACGAACAGGCCTTCGTCTTCGGTGCGCACGCCGCTGAGCAAGGGATGCAGGTCGATTTCCCTGGCCGCCTCATCGGCGCCCTCGACCCAGTGTTCGGCACCGCGGGACATGTCATTCCACGTCGTGACGCTGCCCTGATAGCTGGTCTGGCACGAGCGAAACTCTTCCAGATCATCCGGGGTGGCCATGCCGCTGACGTTGAAGAAATCCTCGTACTGACGAATCCGGCTCGAACGGGCGTGGTCGCTTTCGCCTTTGGGGGCGATGCAATAAATGGTGATTTCCGTGCGGTCGACCGAGATCGGGCGGGCGATGCGGATCTGCGAGCTGAACTGGTCCATCAGGTAGACGTTCGGGTACAGGCACAGGTTGCGCGAATTCTCGATCATCCAGTCGGCACGGGCCTGGCCGAAGTCCCGGGACAACTCGTCGCGGCGTTCGTAGAGCGGGCGATCCTCGGGGTTGGACCAGCGGGTCCAGAGCAGCATGTGGCCCTTGTCGAACGAGTAGAAACCCCCGCCCTGCTTGGCCCAGGTCCCGGCGCTCATGGTCGGATTGCTGTCACCGGCTTCACGCTGTTTGCGCTGGTTCTGGGTAGCGGCGTAGTTCCAGTGCACGGAGCTGACGTGGTAGCCGTCGGCGCCGTTTTCGGCGGTGAGTTTCCAGTTGCCTTCATAGATATAACTTGAGGAACCGCGCAGCACTTCGAGGCCATCGGCGGACTGGTCGACGATCATGTCGATGATCTTTGCCGACTCGCCCAGGTGCTCGACCAGCGGCACCACATCGGCGTTGAGGCTGCCGAACAGGAAGCCGCGGTACGACTCGAATCTCGCGACTTTGGTCAGGTCGTGGGAGCCTTCGCAGTTGAAGCTCGCCGGGTAACCCGCAGCCGCCGGGTCTTTGACCTTGAGCAGTTTGCCGGAGTTGTTGAAGGTCCAGCCGTGGAATGGGCAGGTGTAGGAGCTCTTGTTGCCGGTCTTGTGCCGGCACAGCGTCGCGCCGCGATGGCTGCAGGCGTTGATGAAGGCGTTGAGCACACCTTCCTTGTTGCGCGCGATGAAGATCGACTGGCGCCCCATGGTGGTGGTGTAGAAATCGTTGATGTTGGGGATCTGGCTTTCGTGCGCCAGGTACAGCCAGTTGCCTTCGAAGATGTGTTTCATCTCCAGGTCGAACAGCCGTGGATCAGTGAACATCTCGCGCTTGCAGCGGTAGATGCCCTGTTCTTTGTCATCTTCAAGCAGGGAGTGAAGGTATTCGGGTCGCAGGGACATGGCCGCCGCCTCCATTGTTTTTATTCAGGCAGGGCCATGCTAGGACGGGGGGAGGCGGGGGACTATCCGATGGGTGCAGACCTGTATCCGTTTACTGCAACGTGCGGTGAATCATTGATGCCCACCCATCAGGACCGACAGGAACCTGTGGCGAGGGAGCTTGCTCCCGCTCGACTGCGCAGCAGTCGCAAACCTGTGCCCCCCGGTTTTGCAGAATAATCGCGGTCGCAGGTTTTGGCGCTGCTTCGCAGCCCGGCGGGAGCAAGCTCCCTCGCCACAAGTTGCATGTCGCCTGGGGTCAGTGCCGGCGCTTGAGGGTGTCGGACGGTAACTCGCCGAACTGTTTGCGGTAGTTGTCGGAGAACCGCCCCAGGTGCAGGAAGCCGTAATCCATGGCCACTTCCGTGACGTTTCGCACGTTGCAGGTCGGGTCGCTCAGGCACTGGTTGATGCGTTCGAGTTTCTTCTGCCGGATGTAGTTTTGCGGCGAAGTCCCTGCGTTGCGTTCGAACAAACCATACAGCGAACGCAGGCTCATCCGCGCCTGACGCGCCAGTTCTTCACTGTCGATGTCCTGCTTGAGGTTGCGCGCGATGTAATCGGCAATCCCCTCGAACGTCGTCGCCGGCGAGCCAAGGCTGCTGCGGATGACGTTGGTTTTCATCAGACTGAGCATCTTGCTGACGATGATCTGCGCGTAGTGTTCCTGAACCCGGGGAATCTGCTGGGTGGCCTCGGCTTCCTGGCAAATCATCGCCAGCAGGCCGACGAAACCTTCCAGCTCATCAAGCTGATAACGATTCTCCAGAAACCGCACGCCCTGCCCCGGATAGCGCCAGCGCTGCTCCTCGCACACCGACTCGAACAGCCGGGTAGGTACTTTGAGGATAAATTTTTCGCAATCGTCGGAGTACGTCAAGTCCACCGGGTCGTCGGGGTTGATCAGCAGCAATTCACCTGGCGCAAAGTAATGCTCCTGACCGTAACCGCGCCACAGGCAGTTGCCGCGCAGTAGCACTTGCAGGTGATAGATCGTTTCCAGTGCGCCCGAGGTCACCCGCACGCTGGCGCCGTAGCTGATGCGGCACAGGTCAAGGCTGGCGAATTTGCGATGATCGAGGCTGGCCAGAGGACGGCCGGCCCTGGGCATGAGGATGCAATGATTGCCGACATGCTGATTGACGTAACCCGACACCGCGTAAGGGTCGGCGTGGTCGAATACTCTGCTGCGCGGACTCAACAGTTGCGCCTGCATCATCGGGTTACTCTCGTTGTTGTTATTGATTGCGTCGGGTCATTCTAAGGCCATATTTGCAGCGGTGTGTCAGTGGGCTGACCTGTGGAAGGTTCTGGCCCTATCGCGAGCTGGCTCGCTCCCACAGTTGACCGCGTTCGCCCTGATGTAACTTGGTCAATGTGGGAGCGAACCTGTTCGCGATAGGGCCATCAGTCTCAACATCAACGTTGACGGACACCCCGCATTCGCAAGCAGGCTCGTTCCCACAAAGATTCGACGATCGAGGCGATCAATCCTCGAGCGCGCGAACCCGTTCGTGGCGCTGCTGCTCGTCAGGTTGCGCGGAGGTCTGCAAGGTAAAATCGAAGTCAATCTCGGCAAACCGGCCGCTGACACCATGGGCCGCCGCGCGCTGCGGGTCGTCGCTGAAGGTGATGTGGGCGATCAGCTCGTCGCGGGTGGCGTAGGCAAAATCGTCATGCAGGTACTGATCGCCATCGAGGTTGATCTGGGTGGTCAGGTGACGATGGTCCGGCGCGGAGATAAAGAAGTGAATGTGCGCCGGACGCTGGCCATGACGGCCCAGTTGATCGAGCAATTGCTGGGTCGGACCGTCCGGCGGGCAACCGTAGCCCGACGGCACGATGCTGCGGAAACGGTAGCGGCCCTCGGCATCGGTGACGATGCGGCGGCGCAGGTTGAATTCCGATTGCGTGGTATCGAAGTAGGAATAAGTGCCGCCCGTGTTGGCGTGCCAGACATCCACCACTGCGCCGGCCAAAGGTTCGCCAGCGGTGTTGCGTACCTGGCCCTGCATGAACAGAACCACGCCCGGATCGACGCCATCGTCCAGTCGTGCCTCAGCCTCGGACAACGGCGCGCCCGCCACATACAACGGGCCTTCGATGGTCCGCGGCGTACCGCCCGCCTTCCCCGCCTGCTCGTCTTCGGCGTCCATCAGCAAGTCCAGGTAGTGTTCCAGGCCGAGGCCGGCCACCAGCAAACCGGCCTCCTGGCGCGCGCCCAGCACGTTGAGGTAATTGACCGCTTTCCAGAACTCTTCCGGGGTCACGGCGAGGTCTTCGATGATGTTTACCGAATCACGCAAAATACGGTAAACCAAGGCTTTGACCCGCGGGTCGCCAGCGTCGTTGAGCAAGCCGCTGGCGTCTTCGAGAAACTTCTGGGCACTGGCAGTGTGGGAAATCTTGACGTTCATTTTTTGGGGTTCCTCATCTTGTAATTATGGGCGTAGCGAACTGAACAGGCTGGGTTCAGCGGTCATCCTCGCGAATGGAAGAAGGATGCCGGCACATCGCATCGACCTCGATCGCCATGTACGGAAACAGCGGCAATTGCATCAGCAGGTCGTGCAGTTCCTGAACGCTGTCGACGTCGAAAACGCTGTAATTGGCATAGTGCCCGGCGATGCGCCACAGGTGACGCCATTTGCCTTGCTCTTGCAGGCGCTGGGCCAGGGCTTTTTCATCGGACTTGAGCTGGGTGGCGAGATCCGGGTTGATGTCGACCGGCAGATTCACGGTCATTTTTACGTGAAATAGCATGATGCTCTCCTCAGGCTTGATGAACGGAAGTGGATGTTTTGTCGCGCCGGAAAAACGCCAGGCGTTCCTCATCCAGGCTCAGGCCAAGGCCTGGTGTTTGCGGCACGTGCAGCGCAAAGTCGCGATAGACCAGCGGCTCGCTGAGCACGTCTTCCGTCAGCAGCAACGGGCCGAACAGCTCGGTGTCCCAGGCCAGTTTATTCAGGGTGATAAAGGCATGGGCCGAGGCCAGCGTGCCGACCCCTCCTTCAAGCATAGTGCCGCCGTACAGACCGATACCGGCAGCTTCGGCGATGGCGGCGGTCCGCAGCACGGCCCGTGGCCCGCCGTTCTTGGCGATTTTCAGGGCGAACACCGAAGCGGCCCCTTCGCGTGCCAGATTGAAAGCGTCTTCCACGCACTCGATCGATTCATCGGCCATGATCGGCGCCGGGCTCATGGCGTTCAGTCGCACCATGCCCGCGCGGTTGGTGCGTGAGATCGGCTGTTCGATCAAGTCGATGCCGTTGCTGCCCAGTATCCGGCAGGCGCGCAGTGCGACCGCCTCGTCCCAGGCCTGATTGACATCGACCCGCACGCTGGCGCGATCGCCCAGGGCTTTCTTGATGGCAATAACGTGGGCCAGGTCATGATTGACTTCTCCGGCACCGATTTTCAGTTTGAAGATCCGGTGGCGCCGCAGGTCGAGCATTTTTTCCGCTTCGGCGATGTCCTTGTCGGTGTCGCCGCTGGCCAGGGTCCAGGCCACCGGCAGCGCATCACGAACGCGACCGCCCAGCAACTCACTGACCGGCAGGCCAAGGCGTTTGCCCTGGGCGTCGAGCAAGGCGCTTTCGATACCTGATTTGGCAAACGTGTTACCTCGAATGCTGCGCTCCAGGCGCAACATCGCCGCATTGATGTTGCCGCTGTTCTCACCGATCAGCAGTGGCGCGAAGTGTTTGTCGATATTGGTCTTGATGCTGTCCGGGCTTTCATTGCCATAGGCCAGGCCACCGATGGTGGTGGACTCACCAATGCCTTCGATGCCATCGGCGCAGCGCACGCGGATGATCACCAGAGTCTGGTTCTGCATGGTGTGCATGGCCAGTTTGTGCGGGCGAATGGTCGGCAGATCGACGATGATCGTCTCGATCGATTCAATGGCAGTTGCACGCATGTCGATACCCGTCAGGTTCTTTAAGTTCTGAAATGGATTCTCATACGGCTTTTTGCCGACGGCCAATATAGAATTGGTCTGGATCGATACCTTAAAGGTATTCAGCCGCTCAATGCCTGGAGGCACCATGGAATTGCGTCACCTGCGGTATTTTCAGGTGTTGGCTCAAACCCTCAATTTCACCCGCGCCGCCGAACTGCTGCACATTGCCCAGCCCCCGTTGAGCCGACAGATCCAGCAACTGGAAGATGAACTCGGGGTGTTATTGCTCGAGCGTGGCCGTCCGCTGAAGCTGACCGACGCCGGGCGCTTCTTCCATGAACACTCCACCGCCTTGCTCGAACAGCTGGCCAAGGTCTGCGACAACACCAAGCGCATCGGCCTGGGGGAAAAGACCTGGCTGGGCATCGGTTTTGCGCCATCGACGCTGTATGGCGTGCTGCCGGAACTGATTCGTCGCTTGCGCAGTGGCGAGCCTCTGGAGCTTGAGCTCGGGCTTTCGGAAATGACCACGCTGCAACAGGTGCAGGCGCTCAAGGCCGGGCGCATAGACATCGGTTTCGGGCGGATCCGCATCGACGACCCGGCGATCATCCAGACGGTATTGACCGAAGACCGGCTGGTCGCCGCCCTGCCTGCCGGCCACCCGCTGCTGGCCGGGCCGATCAGTCTGCGCCAACTGGCGAAAGAGCCTTTTGTGCTGTACCCCGGCAATCCACGCCCCAGCTACGCCGACCACGTTATTGCGCTGTTCGAATCCTACGGCGTGAGCATCCACGTGGCGCAATGGACCAACGAACTGCAAACAGCAATCGGTCTGGTAGGGGCCGGTATCGGGGTCACACTGGTGCCCGCGTCGGTGCAGTTGCTGCACCGCGACGACATTGGTTTCACCCCGTTGCTGGAAGACAACGCGACGTCACCGATCATTCTCAGTCGGCGCGTGGGCGATGTGACGCAGGGGTTGAATCATTGCTTGAAGATAATTGATGAACTGCTGCCCCGCTAACCGGCGAAGGCCCGGCGCCCGGCACGCAGTTCGGTGCGTAATTCGCCAATAAGGTCGGAGATCGCGCGAACGGTGGTCAGCCTGGCGGGCGTTACACAGGGAATCAGCAAATCGATGCGCCCGGTGGCCCGGTCGTACACTTTGATCCGCAACAATCCATTGGGATTCACTGTGCACTCGCAGGAAAGCGGCTTAAAACCGGACTCTATAATGATGCAAAGGACTGAAATAGAAACCATGACTGACGCCTCCTTGGCGGCTCATCGGATTCGACCCGCTGAGGATAGATCCATTTTCGCCCGTCTGCGCCCGCCGGCCTCACATTAAGTGTTAGCTGTTTCTCATTTTGCTGAAGTTCTAATGAGAATCCCCGTCCCACAACCAATTCCAGATTCCCGGCAACTTCACTGCCTCTGAACCGCTTCTGACGGTGCGCGCCAAAGCCGCCCGTTGCAGCGCCGCCCTGTCGTCGTAAAACGGCTTCTGCGCCACCGTCACCCCCGTGGCACGGGCGCTGTCGAGGAGGATTTGCAGGTATTCGCGGGCATGCCGGGCGGTGTAGCGATTCAGGTCGTGGAAGGTCACCACCACCGGAATCACACCGTCCACCGTCGGCAATTCGCCCAGTGCAATGCGTTCACGCACTTCGGACAGTTGCCGCAACATGTTGGCCCGTCGCCGCGGGCTGGCGTTGAAGCCCCAGATCTTGCCGTCGTTGGCGCTCAGGTCGGTCAGCAGCAGGTGCAGGCCATGTCGCTGATAGGCGGCGAACACGCGTTTGTCATAGCTCCAGAACGGCGGACGCACCAGGGTGGGCGGTGCGCCGGTGATTGCGGCAATGTCGGCACTGCCCTTGCTCAATGATTGCTCCAGCTCTTGCGGGCTCAGCGAGCGGTGATTGGTGTGCGAGTGGGTCGCCGTGTGGAAAGCCAGCACATGCCCTTCAGCCTGCTCCCGGTGCATGACCCCGCGCCCGATGTCGCTGTCGCCGGCCCGTGGCGCGCCGGTCTGCACGAAGAACACCGCTTTGATCCCCGGTTGCACCGGGTTCTGCGCGAGGCTGTCGAGCACCGTCATGCTCGGGTTCCAGAAACTTGATGCGCTGGGACCGTCGTCGAAGGTCAGCACAAAGCGGATCGGTGGCTGCGCGCGCAGACGCTGTTCGGTCTGCGGGGTCAGGTCGATCGGTGAAGCGATGCAGCCAGCGAGCCCGACAGCGATGGCTAGCGTAGTGAGAGCCTTGAACAACTGTTTCATGGTTTGCCTTGGGCCAGACCGTAATGGTCATCACGTTAAAACGGCAAAAACCCTTCGCCCATTGATCCCTTGTCAGCCCGCAGGTCGCTGCAGGCCGAGGTTGGATCAGGGTACACAGTGTTTGGTTCCAGCGCTCACCCTCGTGGCTTACCGCGCCAACGACTGCTGGAACCATCGCCAGAGCTACATTCGTCAGGAATTGGCCGTTCAACCACAGCATCCTCGCGAAGGACGGTACCCGTGCTCCTACACTAAAAGCTCAAGCCTGAGGATTAACCGATGTGCGGACGACTCTCGCAGTACCGTGGCATTCACGACTTTGTCGCGGTGCTGAGCATTCCCGACGCGCTGATCAACCATGTCGGTGATGAACCGCTGGCCCGCTACAACGCCGCGCCCACCACTCAACTCGCCCTGCTGCACCTTGAGCCTGACGGGTTGCACGCCGATTCGGTGCGCTGGGGATGGCGGCCGCACTGGGCGAAGGACCGGGCGGCGCCAATCAATGCCCGGGTCGAGAAAGTCGCTCATGGCCCGTTCTTCCGGGCGATCTGGCCGCACCGTGCGATTGTGCCGATCGACAACTGGTTCGAATGGGTGGATGCCGGCGACACGACGCGGCAGCCGTGGCTGATTCGTCGACGGGATCGGGCGCCGATCTACTGCGCGGCGATCGGCCAGTTCCCCCACGGTGGCAGCGAGCCGCGCGGCGACGACGGTTTCGTCATCATCACGGCGGACAGCGCTGGCGGCATGCTCGACATTCATGACCGACGGCCAGTGGTGTTGTCTGTGCAACTGGCACATGAATGGCTGGACCCGGCTACGCCTAAAGAGCGTGCCGAGCAGATGGTGCTCATGCAAGGTGAAGTCAGTGAAGTGTTCGAGTGGTACAGAGTCGATAAGGCAGTGGGAAATGTCAGGAACCAGCGTGCAATGTTGATTGATAAGCTGACTTGAATTGGATCCATTTCCGGTTTCTGAATAGCCGAACGGCATAAACGTTACACGGACTGTTTCATCCAAGAAACACTAAAAGGAATGCGGCAAAACGATGCATTAACCGCTTGTCTGACAATTGAATTGTTGTACATACATTTAGTAGTGCTACAGATAGCATGCGCGCCGCATTTCCCCTGGCAGTACCTAATTGACCAAAGAGTCAATAAACAAGGAAATCCCTAAATCCAACGAGCCTGCAGAGAACTAAGTTGCGCGAAGATCTTGTCATTAATCAAGTCGGCGGTCTGGAGTGCGTGTACCTGTCGCTGACAGAACGCTATCAACTTGACTGCTTTATCGGGCAATACATAAAGACCCGAAACCTGCGTTCCATCCCCAATATCAACGACATCCTGCGCTCAACCCTCGCAGCCTACTCTGGCAAGCCGCCGGTCATGGTCAACGAATTGAATGCCTGGATCGACAAGACGTTGGGCTACCGGGCCTCCCACCCGGATTTTCCGTCACTGGACGATATTTGAAGTGAGGCGCTGCTGAGTTCAGCACAAGACTGAACGAACCGGACATTGTTGCACTCTGAAGAAGAGGCCCATCGAGGCCTCTTTTTTTCAGCTCTTATCCGCACAAGGATTGCACCCCAGACTTTGCGAATTGCCCGTTCGATGCCTGAATCAAAGCCCTGGCGAATTTAAGGAGGAATACATGAGCGAACTCGTTCCCTATGCCGTGCATTATTTGCTCGATGGCGTTCGTCAGCACTTTTTCAAACTGGCTGAACAGTTCTCCGATGTTGACGCGATTCGTTCAGCCTCGGCGCATGCCTTTCCGCAATCCGACGGAAAGATCGCCGCCCACGCCTCCCCCGAAACGGCGCGCTTGAGCGCTCAACAACTGGGTATCACGCAGATACGTTGGAATGAGGCGATCTGACGGCCTTACCCGCCCTGCTTGATCGCGAATGACTGTTCAATCAAGCAAAGCACTTCAGACACACCTGCTTTTGTGGCGAGGGCGCTTGCTCGACTGAAGATCAGCGGGCGGGGATGCGGACCCGTCAGGGCTTCAGCGGACGCTCTTGGTCACGATCTGACAGTTCTTTACCATCGTCGGGGTGCTTCCAGTCAGGTGTCGAACGCCTCTGTCGCTCAAGCTCTTCTTGAGTCGGTTCATCCTCATCTTCATCCAGATCAGGACGTTTTGGTTCATTGGCCATACGCGCCTCGCTTCCTGAAGGAATTCCCTTTAAGCGTAGAACAGTTTCCGAAGCGCGACTCAAAGCCACCAGCGCAGCAAAAAGAAAAACCCCATGCTCAAAAGCATGCTGAGCAAGGTATTGCGGGTGTACAGCACCAATCCCACTGCCACCAGCGAACTGATCAGGTACGGGTTGTCCCACTGCAGATTCAGCTGTTTGTCGGGCATGAACACAATCGGTCCGCAGATCGCGGTCAACATCCCCGGCACGGCAAAACCGAGGAACTGCCGGGCATTGCTGCTCAAGCGCAGCGGCAGTCGTGGTTCGAGGAATACGTAGCGGTTCAGGAAGACGAGCACGCCCATCCCGATAATTACAGCCCAGACCATCATGTGCGCCCCCCATGGAATTTGTTGCAGATGAAGCCTGCAGTCATGCCCGCCAACCCCGACAGCACCAGCGCCGAGCCCCATTGCCAGTAGCTGAACAACACGGAACAAAACAGCGAAACCGCGACGCAGACCACCGTCGGAACGTTGCGTACCACCGGGGTGATCAGGGCAATGAAGGTCGCAGCGATGGAGAAGTCCAGCCCCAGGTGTTCGAGGCCGGGAATGCTGCTGCCGAGGACGATGCCGGCCAGCGTGAACAGGTTCCAGGCGATGTAAAACGTCAGGCCAACGCCCAGGGCGTACCAGCGATTGAACTGCTGTTTGTCATGCTGGCTGGTCAGGGCGAACAGCTCGTCAGTGAGCAAAAACCCCAGCCCCACGCGCCAGCGACCCGGCAGCGGTGAAATCACCGAACGCATACTCATTCCGTACAGCAAATGCTGGGAGGTCAGTAACAGCGTGGTCAGCAAAATCGAAAAGATCCCGGCACCGCCCTTAAGCATGCCGATGGCGACCAATTGCGCGGCACCGGCAAACACGATGCTCGACAACCCTTGACCTTGCAGCGGCGTGAGATTGGCCTCGATGGCCATGGACCCGGCCAGCAGGCCCCAGGGCGCGGTCGCCAGGGACAACGGCATGATCGCTACAGCGCCGCGAAGAAAGGCACTGCGCGGCATGAGTGAGTTCGACATAAAGCTCTACAACCAGGGGAAGACGCCAGACTGTGCCAGCAGTTGCGTTCGATGGCTTGAACAATCTTGCGCACTTGCGGGCAGCGCTTGCCGAATGGCTCTGGGCAGCAGCAAGGAACAGAACCCGAGTACCATGGAGCCATTCGCCTAACGCGTCAGGGAGTCGACATGCTTTACCGGATCGCCGCCGATGGGCTGGTGCTGTTTCATTTGCTGTTCATTCTGTTCGTGCTATTCGGCGGGCTGCTGGTGCTCAAATGGCGACCGCTGATCTGGTGGCACCTGCCCGCTGTTGTGTGGGGCGTGAGTGTGGAAGTCTTCCACCTGATGTGTCCCCTGACTCAATGGGAAAACGTCATGCGCCAGGCCGCTGGGCAAACCGGTTACGGCGGTGGCTTCATCGAACACTACGTGTGGCCGGTCATTTACCCCGCAGGGCTGACACCGGCGATTCAACTGGCGCTGGGCAGCGTGGTGCTGGTGATCAACGTCATGGTCTATCTTCGGCTGATCAGGTTGTGGAAGTTACGCCGGGCAGCCTGAAATACCCGCCGAGAATCGAAAATGCTGTCGATTGAAGACCTGACGTTGCTTCAAGCCATCCGCGAAACCGGCAGCCTGTCGCTGGCCGCCGCGCACTTGGGCAAAGCGCCTTCTACCGTGTCCTGCTGTCCAGGGCAGTGACCGCTTCGTTTGAAGTCAGTTGGCGATGACGCTCATGTTCCGCCCACTGGCCTTGGCCACGTACAACGCTTTGTCCGCAGCGGTGACGAGGTCGTCGGGCTGATCCTGCGAGGCCGGGTTGTAGGCGCAAACCCCCACGCTGACAGTCACCATACCCTCAGGGCATTCGCTGTGTACGATGCCGGCCTGCTGCACCCCGCGACGAATTTTTTCGGCGACCAGAAACGCCCCCACATAGTCGGTGCCGGGCAGCACCACCGTGAACTCCTCGCCGCCATAGCGGGCGGCCAGATCGCCGGGGCGTTTGATGTTGTCCTTGATAATCGCGCTGATTTTGCGCAGACAGTCATCACCCGCCACGTGCCCATAACGATCATTGAAGCTCTTGAAGTGATCGACATCGATCATCAGCATGGCGAGGTGGGTCACCGTGCGCCGGGCCCGGCCCATTTCCGCGAGGATGAACAGATCGAACTGACGCCGGTTGGAGAGCCCGGTGAGTGCGTCTTCGAGCGCCAGCAATTCAAGGCTGCGGTTGACCTCGATGAGCTTTTCCCGGGCATCAAGCAGCACGCTCTGAAAATGATTCTGCTGCTTCATGAAGCGAATGAGGCGATAGCCGAGCCCTCCCAGAAACACCAAAAGCAACAGCACGATGCCAGCGCTGAGGATGGACTCCTCGCGCCAGCCGGCCAGGACGTCTCGCTTGTCCAGGCCGGCAAAGACGATCAGCGGATAACCATCAACCCGTCGAAACCCCACGACTCGCTCCACACCATCAACATATGACTTGACGGTGGCCGTGCCGGAATTGCCCTTCGGCAACAGCTGCATGAACAGCGGCCCCTTGGCGACGCTGGTGCCGACGTCTGCTTCGTTGAATGGCCGGCGAACGACGATGCTGCCATCGTCGGCGATCAGGTTGATCACGCCGTTTTGGCCCATGTCGATGCTGTCGTACAGCGCGAGAAAATGGTCGAGGTAGATCGTTGCCAGCGCCACACCGGCGAAACTGCCATCTGGATGATTGATCCTGCGTGACACGGTCATGATCCATTCGCGGGTCGATCGACTCTTGATCGACGGTCCGATATGAGGTCCCCGGTCAGTATGATCACGATGGTAGATGAAGTATTCACGGTCGGAATTGTTCGCACCGGGTATATCCGCACCGTTGGAATTGGCGATCCACCCCCCTTTTTCGTCAAATACGAACAGACCATGGAGCTGGGTCAGCTCACTGCGTTGGGCGGCGAGCAAACGTCTGAATCTGGGCAGCTGCGCTGAGGCCACGCCCTCGTTTTCGACGCGGTCCACCAAGGCAAACAGCAGCGTATCGGCCTGTTTGATTGACGACTGCGCTTGCGACGTCAGGGTCTGGGCAAGGTTGGACATTGCCACTTCTTTGTCATGCAAATGGTACTGGCGCGAGTTCCAGGCTTCCCAGATCACAATGGCCGTCAAGGACAGGCACACCGCCACGAGCAGGACAACCGCGTAGCGGACCCTGCGCCGGGACTCGATTTGCTCGGCCCCCCAAGGCGCGACGGGCCGGCTGTGTTCAATTCGGTCGTTGATGGACGGATGCCCCATGACGCTCCCTGACTCGTTATGACATGGCGACTTTTCCCGTTCGCCCTTTTAGCGCCATCCAGTCGTGCCTGACACTCGGACCGCTATGCCCCACCAGAAACAAGATAGGCGATTTGCTCGCGTTGTGACGGGTTTGTGTGGGGTGAGGATGCGACCCCACGGGATTTACGTCGGTGTCTGCTTCACCGCTTCAAGCCAGGCGGGGTTCAGTTGTGTCTGTTCAGTGTCGAGGCCCAGCGCTTCCATCCGCGCCTTGTGTTGCTCCACTTCCCGGCTCAATTGCCCATGGTCGCTGGAGTTGCCGTCCAGTTCGTGCATCTGGCTCAAGCCCAGATGGTAGAAGCGCAGCAGTTTCATGGCCGTCGGATCACCCGCCTCCACCGCCGCCGTCACTTGATGCATCACATTGGTGATGCTCATCAGGCTGCGCTTGAGCTGCCAGCCGTACACCGCCGGCGTCATCCAGGCCTGAGACCAGAACATGCCGCGCATCAGCGCCACCATCAGCAGCACCGCGACAAACACGCCGCCGACGTTAAATCGCAGATTGTCGCCCCCCGGCTCGCCAAACAACGCCACCGCCGCAGTGGACAGCACCATCGCCAGCGCCAGAAATATCAGCGCAATAATGACCGTGCTGCGCCGCGTCTGCTTTCGAAAGAGTTCGGCGTTCATCGGCTGGATTTCGAACATCGTGACGGGGTTCCTTGCATCAATGGTAAAAGGCTCGGTGAGCGAAAAGACTGCGGGGCATTATCGCCCCTGTGCAGGATTTAGCTATGCTGGGCGCCTCTTCATCTTTTCATCGTCAAACGGGGAACATGGCGATACAGCGCAGTTCGTGCCATCTTCTTTCTTGGATACACACTATTCGGATGCCATTTGCCTGTTTGAACGGCATCGTTTTAAGGATCATTGAATGACCCAACGACAAGTAATCAACGCCTCCGTCAGCCCTAAAGGCAGCCTGGAAACCCTTTCTCAACGTGAAGTACAGCAACTGAGCGAAGCCGGATCCGGCAGCACCTACACCTTATTCCGCCAGTGCGCCCTGGCCATCCTCAATACCGGCGCCCATGTTGATAATGCCAAGACCATCCTTGAAGCCTACAAAGATTTCGAAATCCGCATCCACCAGCAGGACCGCGGCGTCCGCCTGGAACTGCTGAATGCCCCCGCTGACGCCTTCGTCGACGGCGAAATGATCGCCAGCACCCGGGAAATGCTGTTCAGCGCCCTGCGTGACATCGTCTACACCGAAAACGAGCTCGACGCCCAGCGCATCGACCTGAGCACCTCCCAGGGCATCAGCGACTACGTCTTCCACTTGCTGCGCAACGCCCGCACCCTGCGCCCCGGTGTCGAGCCGAAGATCGTGGTGTGCTGGGGTGGCCACTCGATCAACACCGAAGAATACAAATACACCAAGAAAGTCGGCCATGAACTGGGCCTGCGCAGCCTCGACATCTGCACCGGTTGCGGCCCCGGCGTGATGAAAGGCCCGATGAAAGGCGCGACCATTGCCCACGCCAAGCAACGCATCCACGGTGGCCGCTACCTCGGTTTGACCGAGCCCGGCATCATCGCCGCCGAAGCGCCGAACCCGATCGTCAACGAACTGGTGATCCTGCCGGACATCGAGAAACGCCTGGAAGCCTTCGTGCGCGTGGGCCATGGCATCATCATTTTCCCGGGCGGCGCCGGCACAGCCGAAGAGTTCCTGTACCTGCTCGGCATCCTCATGCACCCGGACAACGCAGGCCTGCCCTTCCCCGTGGTGCTCACCGGGCCGAAACATGCGGCGCCGTATCTGGAGCAACTCGACGCGTTTGTCGGCGCAACGCTGGGTGACGCCGCGAAACAACACTACGAAATCATCATCGACGACCCGGCCGAAGTCGCGCGCCAGATGACCCAAGGCCTCAAAGCGGTCAAACAGTTCCGCCGCGAGCGCAATGACGCGTTCCATTTCAACTGGCTGCTGAAAATCGACGAAGGCTTCCAGCGCCCGTTCGACCCGACCCACGAAAACATGGCCAACCTCAAACTCAGCCGCGACCTGCCACCCCACGAACTGGCGGCCAACCTGCGCCGCGCGTTCTCCGGCATCGTCGCCGGCAACGTCAAGGACAAGGGCATCCGACTGATCGAAGAACACGGCCCTTACCAGATCCGTGGCGATGCGGCGGTCATGCATCCGCTTGATCAATTGCTCAAGGCCTTCGTTGCGCAGCACCGGATGAAACTGCCGGGTGGCGCGGCTTATGTTCCGTGCTATCAGGTGGTTGCATAACAAAGCTTATGTGAGCTGTAACATCGCGAGTCGGCCTTGTGAGAGCAAGGTTGCTCGCGATGAGGCCGGTACATCCAACTGTGCTGTTGCCTGTACGACCGCTATCGCGAGCAGGCTCGCTCCTACAGGTTGAACGGGTAAATCCGGGGAATCTGTTCGGCCCGAAGGCCGCCAAGATCAGCCGCCCTGATTGCCACACGCCGCAAACTTGCTGTAATCCAATACCTTCTGCGTACCGCTCGAATCCAGATACGTCACCCGCGCATTCACAATCCCGCAATTTGCCCCGCCGTCTTCTACAGTGGAAATCACCGTCTTGATATCCCCATTTAAACGGCCGGAGGTATCTTCCATGTGTCGTAAAACCGGGACTATTAAGGCGTAAGGTGTCACACAGGGCAGCCGATACCCGCCCCTGAAAAAAACCGACTTGTATGCCCCTGTATCAAAGTCATCTCCAGATACAGTGAGATACAAAGGCCGGCAGGCAGGTGCGGCGTGGCTCCCTAGAATGCGCGACGTGCGAATAACAAGAGGTTTGAGCAATGGAACACGTGAACCACATCCTGATCGTCGATGACGATCGCGAGATCCGTGAACTGGTCGGTAATTACCTGAAAAAGAACGGCCTGCGCACCACCGTGGTTGCCGATGGCCGGCAGATGCGCAGCTTTCTTGAAACCAACACCGTAGACCTGATCGTGCTCGACATCATGATGCCCGGCGATGACGGCCTGCTGCTGTGCCGCGAGCTGCGCTCAGGCAAACACAAGGCCACGCCGATCCTGATGCTCACCGCCCGCAACGACGAAACCGACCGCATCCTCGGCCTGGAAATGGGCGCGGACGATTACCTGACCAAACCGTTCTCCGCCCGCGAACTGCTGGCGCGGATCAACGCCGTACTGCGCCGCACCCGGATGCTGCCGCCCAACCTGCTCATCACCGAAAGCGGCCGGTTGCTGGGCTTCGGCCGCTGGCGCCTGGACACCACCGCCCGCCACTTGCTGGACGAAGACGACACGATGGTTGCACTCAGTGGCGCCGAGTACCGCTTGCTCCGGGTATTCCTCGATCACCCGCAGCGCGTGCTCAGTCGCGACCAGTTGCTCAACCTCACCCAGGGCCGCGACGCCGACCTGTTCGACCGCTCCATCGACTTGCTGGTGAGCCGTCTGCGCCAACGGCTGATGGATGACTCCCGGGAGTCGACCTACATCAAAACCGTGCGCAGCGAAGGCTACGTGTTCTCCTATCCCGTGGAATTGCTCGGCGCCGAATCATGAAACGCTACCTGCATTGGCCACGGACGCTGTCGGTGCGCAATATGCCTTGGCGTTTACTCGCATCCAAGGTGCGCAACAGCACTTCCAGGCACACCTGAAACTCGCCGACGGCAGCCCGCTGACCATCGACGTCCGGCCATCGGTGATGCCGTTGTCCTCGTGGCTGCCGATGGTGCTGCTGGTGCTGCTGGTGCAACTGACCCTCTTATTGATCTGCACCTGGCTGGCGGTCAGGGTCGCCATCCGCCCCCTCACCCGCCTCGCCCAGGCAGTGGACACCCTGGATCCGAACACCCACGCGGTGCATCTGGACGAAAAAGGCCCGACCGAAGTCGCCCATGCCGCCAAGGCGTTCAACGCCATGCGAAGGCGGCGGCCTGTGCGCCGAGCTCACCCTCGCGGCACAACCCTTGTCGCAGCTTGGGGCAAGGGTTTTGTATCCGTCTGTATAAGAACCCCGAACGGATACGTATAAGCCGATTTCAGCGCGTTCAAGCACACATCACCGATACACCCGGGCGTTTAACTGTGTTCACCGGATAGCAGCAGCTACCGACCCACACACATTCAAGCGCACGGAGAATCACCCATGTTCAACTTCTCGAAAGTCTCGTCCCTGGTACTCGGTCTGGCATTGGTTGGCGGCCTCGGCCTGTCGAACCTGGCGTCGGCCAATACCGTCAGCGCTGCGTCCCACAGCCAGATCCAGCAACTGTTGGTGGAAGGTGGCTCGGACCGGTTGCAACAGAATCGCGTCGCAGAATATGGCTCTGAAAACCTGCAAAACAACCGTGTTGCTGAAGGTGGCTCCGATCGCCTGATCGAGAACCGCGTTGCCGAAGGCGGCGCTGATCGCCTGCAAGAGCTTCGTGAGCGTGTGGCTGAAGGTGGCGCGGATCGCCTGCAAGAACTGCGCGAACGTGTCGCGTCGATCAGCCCGAAGAATGCTGTACAAGGGGGGGTTGTCGTCGCGGAGAATCGCCCTGAGTTCGGCTCCAAATATCAGCGTTACTGATCAAACTCTGCAAACCGCCAGAGATCAAATGTGGAAGCGAGCCGGCCCCAGGCGGCGTGGTGGTGATGGCGCGCTGGCAACAGGCGCTGGATGAAATGAGACGCGACGGACGTCTCGAACGACTCAGGCAGCGTTGGGCCAGCACCCCCCGCTGACAGTGGATCAACGCGCTCGATATCAACTATGCGCAAGGGTGTTTTCTCATCGGGACGCTCCAGCACTACAGTGGCCACATCTTCTCCCCACTCTACTGGAGCAACATCATGAAAAGCATCATTGGTCTTGGTTTCGCCCTGTCGGTTCTTGGCGCTACATCCGCCATCGCCGCCCCACATGCCACCTCGCAAGTCGTTGCGGCAGCCAAAGTCAGCCAACCGGCAACATTGAACGTGAACACTGTCGGCGTTGATCACAAAGACAGTCAGGCCAGCAAACTCTACGTCGCGGAAAACCGCCCTGAGTTTGGTTCGAAGTATCAGCGCTATTGATTAACGGCTTTGGGCCGTTTGAAACAGGAAACCCCGGGTAGATCCGATCTACCCGGGGTTTCTCGTATCCGGGCAGACGTGTAACCGAATCACAGTAGATCGTAGGCTCCAGCGGCGCAGGCGCTGCCAAAGTCTACGATCATGTTCGCGCTTCAGGCCGCCAGCTGGCCGCTGGCAATCGCCGCCGACGCGGCCAGCATCGCCCGCAACAACACCGCACACCCTGCCGCCAGATCATCCGGCGCGGCATTTTCGATTTCGTTGTGGCTGATGCCGCCTTCGCACGGCACGAAGATCATCCCGGCCGGGCCGAGTTCAGCGAGGAAGATCGCGTCGTGCCCTGCTCCGCTGACGATGTCCATGTGCGACAGCCCCAGACCCTGCGCAGCCCCGCGTACTGCTTCGACGCAACCCTTGTCGAAGTAGAGCGGCGGGAAGTCGGCGGTGGGTGTCAGTTCGAAGGTCAGGCCGTGCTCCTCGCAGGTGGTTTCGATGACTTCACGGACTTCGGCGATCATCGAGTCCAGGCGCGCCGGTTCCAGATGACGGAAATCCAGGGTCATGCGCACTTCGCCGGGGATGACATTGCGTGAGCCGGGATAGGCTTGCAGGCATCCGACGGTGCCGCAGGCGTGAGGTTGATGGCCGAGAGCGGCGCGGTTCACTGCGCCGACAATCACGGCAGCGCCGACCAAGGCGTCCTTGCGCAGGTGCATTGGCGTCGGGCCGGCGTGGGCTTCGACGCCGCGCAGTTTCAGGTCGAACCATTTCTGGCCGAGGGCGCCCATGACGATGCCGATGGTTTTGTGTTCGTCTTCGAGGATCGGGCCTTGCTCGATGTGCGCCTCGAAATAGGCACCGACGGCGTGGCCGCTGACCGTGCGTGGGCCGGCGTAACCAATGGCATTCAACGCTTCGCCAACGGTGACGCCATCGGCATCGACCTTGGCCAGGGTTTCTTCGAGGGTGAATTTTTCCGCGAACACGCCGGAGCCCATCATGCACGGGGCGAAGCGCGAGCCTTCTTCGTTGGTCCAGACCACCACTTCCAGCGGCGCCTCGGTTTCAACGCCGAGGTCGTTGAGGGTACGCAGCACCTCGACGCCGGCCAGCACACCGAAGCAGCCATCGAACTTGCCGCCCGTGGGTTGAGTGTCGATGTGGCTGCCGGTCATCACCGGGGGCAGGTTCGGGTTGCGGCCGGGGCGGCGGGCGAAGATGTTGCCGACGGCGTCGACGCTGACGGTGCAACCGGCCTCCTCGCACCAGTTGACGAAAATGTCCCGGGCCTGGCGGTCGAGGTCGGTCAGGGCGAGGCGACAGACGCCACCCTTGACCGTGGCGCCGAGTTTGGCCAGGTCCATGAGCGACTGCCACAAGCGGTCGCGGTTGATGTGCTGATGGGTGGACTGCAGAACGTCTACAGCAGCGTTCATGGTGATCTCCTCAGGCAGTTCTTATGAATATTTTTTTGGTGTTTTTGAGGCCGTCTTCGCGAGCAAGCTTCGCTCCTGCAAGGAATACGCGAACCTGTAGGAGCGAGGCTTGCCCGCGAAGAGGCCAGTGCTCACGCCGCAGATTTCGCGATTGACGCGCTAGGCCGCATCGAGCACAACCCGTAATAAATCAGCCCCCCCAGCGCCGAGCCGGTAAACCAGCCATAACTGTAAAACCAGCTGAACGCATCGCTGCCCAGGGACAGCAGCGTCAACGCCACCGGCACGCCAAACGCGATAAACCCGAACCAGTTCCACGCCGGGTACACGTCATCGCGATACAGACCGGCCAGGTCCAGTTGCTGTTTCTTGATCAGGAAATAGTCCACCACCATGATCCCGGCGATCGGCCCCAACAGGCTCGAATAGCCCAGCAACCAATTGGAGTAAACCGTCTCCAGGCTCAGATCCGAAACGATCAATCCAAGCTTCTTCAACAGCTCATGGGCCATCAGCGCCAGGCCGACCAGGCCAGTGAGGATCACCGCCTTCGTGCGGTTGATGAGCTTGGGCGCGACGTTCTGGAAATCGTTGGTCGGCGACACGATGTTGGCCGCCGTGTTGGTCGACAGCGTGGCAATGATGATCAGCGCCATGGCTACCGCGACCCAGACCGGGCTCTGAATGTGACCGATCAGGGTGACCGGATCGGAGACGCTGACGCCCACCAGTTTGACCGAGGCCGCCGTCATTACCACGCCCAGCGAGGCGAACAGGAACATGGTCAAGGGCAGTCCGATGATTTGCCCGATGATCTGGTCCTTCTGGCTTTTCGCATAACGACTGAAGTCCGGAATGTTCAGGGACAACGTGGCCCAGAACCCGACCATCGCGGTCAGCCCAGCGGCAAAGTAACTGACCACGCTGGCCCCTTCCGGGCGCTTGGGCGGGATCGCCATCAGTTCGGTCATCGACACGTTTGGCATGGCCCACACCAGCAGGCCTGCGCCCACCAGCACCAACAGCGGCGCCGAAAGGGTTTCCAGCCATTTGATCGAGTCCGCACCGCGAATCACCACCCACAGGTTCAAGGCCCAGAACACCATGAAGCCAATCACCTCGCCGGTGCCGCCGAGGGCTTTCCAGCCATCGAACACCGAGCCGAGAAACAGGTGAATGGCCAGTCCGCCAAACATGGTCTGAATGCCGAACCAGCCGCACGCCACCAGCGCCCGAATCAGGCAAGGAACGTTGGAGCCGAGGATGCCGAAGGACGAACGCAGCAGCACCGGAAACGGAATGCCGTACTTGGTACCGGGGAAAGCGTTCAGGGTCAGCGGGATCAATACGATGATATTGGCGAACAGAATCGCCAGCAGTGCTTCGCCGACGCTCAGACCGAAATAAGCGGTGAGTACGCCGCCGAGGGTGTAGGTCGGCACGCAAATCGCCATGCCAACCCACAGGGCGGTAATGTGCCATTTGTTCCAGGTTCGTTCACGCACCTTGGTCGGTGCCATGTCGTGGTTGTAACGGGGACTGTCGAGGACGTCGCTGCCGGCTTCGAGCTCAAACAAGCCGTCGCGCTCGGTCACTTGCGATCTGATCTGTTGCATGGCCGCTCCACTGTTCTTTGAATTATTTTTTGCTCATCAGGGGTTGTTGGCATCAATAAGCGTGCCGGGCACCCCGTTTTCGCATCGGGCAGTTCCACAAAAACTTCGCAACCAACTGATGTTTATCAGTTTTTATATACCGTCCAAATAGTCCCTTGGTTACTTGCCTGTTCACTCAGGCCGAATGCCGGGCAAGTTGTCCGAACCGTCAGGGCTCAATCTGGTGCATGGGTCTTTTTTTCAAAGTTGCGCATCAACCATAGACCATCCTCAAGCAGCTGATTTCACATAAGAAATCTCGTTCATTTTGAGAACCTGTCAAGTGCGTCAAAATGGTTCAGGACCACACCATTTTGGTGATTTCACAATTTAATCGTTATTTATCAATATGTTAAAACAGATATAAGCTTATAAAAAATATTCTTGCTCATTCCATAAACTCAGACTAGTTTCTATTCCTGACAGCGCTGACAGGAATACACCTGTTTGCGCCGGCTTCATATAAAACATTTAGAACCGACATAAGTCGGTCATTGCCTGCGAGGAACTCGGAATGTCTCTGTTGATCCGTGGCGCCACCGTTATTACCCATGATGAAAGTTATCGCGCCGACGTCTATTGCGCCGACGGCGTGATAAAAGCCATCGGCGACAATCTTGATGTTCCGGCCGGCGCCGAAGTGCTCGACGGCAGCGGCCAATACCTGATGCCCGGCGGCATCGACCCGCACACGCACATGCAACTGCCCTTCATGGGCACCGTGGCCAGTGAAGACTTTTTCAGTGGCACTGCGGCAGGCCTTGCCGGTGGCACCACGTCGATTATCGACTTCGTGATTCCCAACCCACAGCAATCCTTGATGGAGGCGTTTCATCAGTGGCGCGGCTGGGCCGAGAAGTCGGCGTCGGATTACGGTTTCCATGTCGCCATTACCTGGTGGAGCGAACAGGTGCGCGAGGAAATGGCGGAGCTGGTCAGCCAGCACGGGGTCAACAGCTTCAAGCATTTCATGGCGTACAAGAACGCGATCATGGCCGCCGACGACACCCTGGTAGCGAGTTTCGAGCGCTGCCTGGAGTTAGGCGCGGTTCCGACCGTGCATGCGGAAAACGGTGAGCTGGTCTATCACCTGCAACGCAAGTTGATGGCCCAGGGCATCACCGGTCCCGAAGCGCATCCATTGTCGCGACCTTCTCAAGTGGAAGGCGAAGCCGCGAGCAGGGCAATCCGCATTGCTGAAACCCTGGGCACGCCGCTGTACCTGGTGCATGTCTCGACCAAGGAAGCGCTGGACGAAATCACCTACGCCCGCAGCAAGGGCCAGCAGGTCTACGGCGAAGTGTTGGCCGGGCATCTGCTGCTGGACGACAGCGTCTACCAACACCCGGACTGGCAGACCGCCGCCGGTTACGTGATGAGCCCGCCCTTCCGTCCTCGCGGCCACCAGGAAGCGCTTTGGCACGGTTTGCAATCAGGCAACCTGCACACCACCGCCACCGACCACTGCTGCTTCTGTGCCGAACAAAAAGCCGCCGGGCGAGATGACTTCAGCAAAATCCCCAATGGCACTGCCGGTATCGAAGACCGCATGGCTGTGCTCTGGGATGAAGGGGTCAACACCGGCCGTTTGTCGATGCAGCACTTCGTGGCGCTGACCTCCACCAACACCGCGAAGATCTTCAACCTCTACCCGCGTAAAGGTGCGATCCGCGTGGGCGCTGATGCGGACCTGGTGCTGTGGGATCCGGAGGGCACGCGGACCATTTCGGCGAAGACTCACCACCAGCAGGTCGACTTCAACATCTTCGAAGGCAAGACCGTGCGCGGTGTGCCGAGCCATACCGTGAGCCAGGGCCGAGTGGTGTGGGTCGATGGTGATCTGCGCGCTGAGCGTGGTGCCGGGCGGTATGTCGAACGGCCGGCGTATCCGGCGGTGTTTGACTTGCTGAGCAAGCGGGCTGAGCAGAATAAGCCGACTGCCGTGAAACGCTGAAAATCGAGGCCTTCGGCCTTCGCGGGCAAGCCTCGCTCCTACAGTGGCACGCAATCCAAAAAACAGGAGCGAGGCTAGCCCGCGAAGAGGCCGGCCGCGACAACACAAAACCAATGCCCATCAGAGGCAGTACCTCAATAACCGTGAGGCCAACACCGTGATCAAGTCCCTGAACCACCTCCCGCATCCCTATGAGAATGCGGCCGCCCTCGCCGGCCACTTCACCGACCTGGCACCGCCACTCAACGACCGTCAGGCGCATCTGGAAGCTTCGCGCTGCCTGTATTGCTACGACGCGCCGTGCGTGAATGCCTGCCCGAGCGAGATCGATATCCCGTCATTCATCCGCAATATCCATCAGGACAACGTCCAGGGCGCCGCGCAGAAAATCCTCTCCGCGAACATCCTCGGCGGCAGCTGCGCACGGGTGTGCCCGACGGAAATCCTCTGCCAGCAAGCCTGCGTGCGCAACAACGACCACGAGTGCGCACCGGTATTGATCGGCCTGTTGCAACGTTACGCCGTCGACAACGCGCACTTCAGCGAACACCCCTTCCAGCGCGCCGCCACCACCGGCAAACGCATCGCTGTGGTCGGTGCCGGCCCGGCCGGGTTGTCCTGCGCTCACCGCAGTGCGATGCATGGCCACGACGTGGTGATTTTCGAAGCACGGGAAAAGGCTGGCGGCCTCAACGAATACGGGATCGCCAAGTACAAACTGGTGGATGACTATGCGCAGAAGGAGCTTGAGTTCCTGCTGCAGATTGGCGGCATCGAAATCCGTCACGGCCAGAAACTCGGCGAAAACCTGACCCTCAGCGAACTGCATCAGCAATTCGACGCGGTGTTCCTTGGCCTCGGCCTGGCCGCCAGCAAGCAACTCGGTTTGCCTCACGAAGACGCACCCGGCCTGCTCGCTGCCACCGATTACATCCGCGAACTGCGTCAGGCCGATGACCTGAGCCAACTGCCGCTGGCCGATCATTGCATCGTCCTCGGCGCCGGCAATACGGCCATCGACATGGCCGTGCAAATGGCCCGCCTCGGCGCTCACGACGTGAATCTGGTGTACCGCCGTGGTGTCGAGGAAATGGGCGCCACCGGTCACGAGCAGGACATCGCCAAGGCCAATCAGGTGCGCTTATTGACGTGGGCGCAACCCGAAGAAGTGCTGCTCGATGACCAAGGCAACGTGCGCGGCATGCGCTTCGCCCGCACGCACCTGGTGGACGGTCGTCTGCAAACCACCGGCGAAACCTTCGAGCTGGCCGCCGACGCGATCTTCAAAGCCATCGGCCAGGCCTTCGACGCCAGCGCCCTCGCCGATCCGCTGGCACGCGAACTCAAACGCCAGGGTGATCGAATCCAGGTCGATGAACAGCTGCGTACCAGCATTCCCGGCGTGTATGCCGGTGGCGACTGCACCAGCCTCGATCAGGACCTCACCGTGCAAGCCGTGCAGCATGGCAAACGGGCGGCCGAGGCCATCAACGCTCAACTGATGCTCAACGTGGAGGCTGCGTAAATGGCCGATCTTTCGATTGTCTTCGCCGGCATCAAATCGCCGAATCCGTTCTGGCTGGCCTCCGCGCCGCCGACCGACAAGGCCTACAACGTTGTTCGTGCCTTTGAGGCTGGCTGGGGCGGCGTGGTCTGGAAAACCCTGGGTGAAGACCCGGCAGCGGTGAACGTGTCATCGCGTTACTCCGCGCTCTTCGGTGCCAACCGTGAAGTGGTGGGCTTCAACAATATCGAGCTGATCACCGACCGCTCGCTGGAGATCAACCTGCGGGAAATCACCCAGGTCAAAAAGGACTGGCCGGACCGCGCGCTGATCGTGTCGCTGATGGTGCCCTGCGTCGAAGAGTCGTGGAAGTTCATCCTGCCGCTGGTGGAAGCCACCGGCGCCGACGGCATCGAATTGAACTTCGGTTGTCCCCACGGCATGCCGGAACGCGGCATGGGCGCGGCGGTCGGCCAGGTGCCGGAGTACGTCGAGCAGGTCACCCGTTGGTGCAAGACCTATTGCTCGCTGCCGGTGATCGTCAAGCTCACGCCGAACATCACCGACATTCGCGTCGCCGCCCGTGCGGCCCATCGCGGCGGGGCCGATGCGGTGTCGCTGATCAACACCATCAACTCGATCACCAGCGTCAATCTGGAGCGCATGGTCGCCAATCCCGCCGTGGGCAGCCAAAGCACCCACGGTGGTTATTGCGGTTCGGCAGTGAAGCCGATTGCGCTGAACATGGTCGCCGAAATCGCTCGTGATCCGCAGACTCAGGGTTTGCCGATCTCCGGCATTGGCGGCATTGGCAGCTGGCGTGATGCCGCGGAATTCATCGCCCTGGGCAGCGGCTCGGTCCAGGTGTGCACCGCGGCGATGCTGCATGGCTTCCGGATTGTCGAGGAGATGAAGGACGGTCTGTCACGCTGGATGGACAGTCAGGGTTACGCCAGCATCCCGGAGTTTTCCGGTCGCGCAGTGGGCAATACCACGGACTGGAAGTACCTGGACATCAACTATCAAGTGATTGCGAAGATTGATCAGGACGCGTGCATTGGCTGCGGACGCTGCCACATTGCTTGCGAAGATACCTCGCACCAGGCGGTGGCCAGTTTGAAGCAAGCGGACGGAACGCATAAGTATGAAGTGATTGATGATGAGTGCGTCGGCTGCAACCTGTGCCAGATCACCTGCCCGGTGGAGGATTGCATCGAGATGGTGCCGATGGAGAACGGCAAGCCGTTTCTGGATTGGAATCATGACCCACGAAATCCCTACCACGTCGCCGTTTGAGATCTGCGTCGCCTGAGCCTTCGCCTGCGTCTTCGCGGGCAAGCCTCGCTCCTACAGGTTTTGTGTCGATCCACGATTAATTAATCGACGCTGGCCCTGCAGGCGCGAGGCTTGCCCGCGAAGAGGCCGTCAGCCGCACCGCAAACCTCAAGGCTCCAACCCGATCCCGCGCAAAATCACACTCGTCACCGTCTGCACCGCCCGTTCGAACTGCATGTCCGACAGCGGCTGATGGTCGTTGAGGATATTCACCTGATGATCAAAGTCCGCGTAATGCTGGGTCGACGCCCAGATCATGTACAGCAGGCTTGAAGGCTCCACCGGCAGGATGCGTTTGTCGTCCACCCACTGGCGGATTTTCGCTTCTTTCATCTTGGCCCAGTCGTACAGGCTCGCGTCCAGCGCCACGCCCAGGGTGGGGGCGCCGTGGATGATTTCATTGGCCCAGACTTTTGACCCATAAGGCCGGCTGCGCGAGTGGTTCATCTTGGCGCGGATGTAGCTGCTGAGCACTACGCGCGGATCATCGAACATCTCGAAGCACAGCGCGTCCTGCTTCCACACTTCCAGCAAACCCAACAGCACGGCGCTGTACAGCTCGCTTTTGGTGCTGAAGTAGTAATGCAGGTTGGAGCGCGGCAGTTGCACTTCGGCGGCAATGTCGGCCATGGCGGTGCCGCCGAAGCCTTTTTCGGCGAAGACCTTTTCGGCCCCCAGCAAAATCTTCTCGACGTTACTGCGACGAATCTCGATCTTGTGATTGCCCATGAGGGCTCCCTGACAACAGCGTTGGCCAAGACTAGCATCCGCTCTAGCTCGCGGCGACAAGGGAAAAACGAAACTTCACTCGCAGGTAAACTGGCGCTCCTTTCGACCGGCCTCCGAGGCAGCAGCGGTGTCTCCTCGGCTCCTTGCCCCCGACAATCGTGAGCCGAACCGGATCCCACAGGGATTCGAGCACACCGGCGCAAGTCATCGTATAACTTCTGATTGACAATCCCTGAAAGCCCCGCAAATAATCGCCCCAATGTTGTACGACGACGTATGACAAAAAAATAAAAACAACAAGAAACAAGGGAGCGTCACTGTGAGCAAACTCGTCCGCAATTCCTTCGCCAGCACCCCTCGCCCGACCTTTGTATGCCGCACCACCCTGAGCCTGATCGGTTGCAGCGGCCTGGCCTTCGCCTTGCCGATGACCAGCTATGCAGAAGGTTTCGTTGATGACGCCAAAGCCACGTTGAACCTGCGTAACGCCTACATCAATCGCAATTACACCAACCCGGCCTATCCCCAGGGCAAGGCTGAGGAATGGACGCAAAACTTCATCCTCGACGCCAGGTCCGGATTCACCCCGGGCCCGGTCGGTTTCGGTGTGGATGTGCTGGGCTTGTACTCGCAAAAACTCGACGGCGGCAAAGGCACAGGCGGCACCCAGCTGCTGCCGATCCACGACGACGGCCGCCCGGCCGACAATTTCGGCCGCATGGGCGTGGCCCTCAAAGGCAAAATCTCCAAAACCGAAGTGAAGGTCGGGGAATGGATGCCGGTGCTGCCGATCCTGCGCTCCGACGACGGCCGCTCGCTGCCGCAAACCTTCCGTGGCGGCCAGGTGACGTCCACCGAGATCAGCGGCCTGACGCTCTACGGCGGCCAGTTCCGCCAGAACAGCCCGCGCAACGATGCGAGCATGGAAGACATGTCCATGAACACCAAGGCCGCGTTCACCTCGGACCGCTTCAACTTCGGCGGCGGCGAATACGCGTTCAACGACAAGCGCACCCAGGTCGGCGTCTGGTACTCGGAACTCAGCGACATTTACCAGCAGCAATATTTCAACCTGAGCCACAGCCAGCCCATCGGCGACTGGACCCTGGGCGCCAACCTCGGTTACTTCATCGGCAAGGAAGACGGCAGCGCCTTCGCTGGCGACCTCGACAACAAAACCGCATTCGCCATGCTCTCGGCCAAATATGGCGGCAACACCTTCTACGTCGGCCTGCAAAAACTCAGCGGCGACGATGTCTGGATGCGGGTCAACGGCACCAGCGGCGGCACCCTGGCCAACGACAGCTACAACTCCAGCTACGACAACGCCAAGGAAAAATCCTGGCAGTTGCGTCACGACTATAACTTCGTCGCCCTCGGCGTCCCGGGCCTGACGATGATGAACCGCTACATCAGCGGCGATAACGTGCACACCGGGACGATCACCGATGGCAAGGAGTGGGGCCGCGAGTCGGAACTGGCCTACACCGTGCAAAGCGGCCCGCTGAAGAACCTCAACGTCAAATGGCGCAACGCGACCATCCGCAAGAGCTTCAGCACCAACGAATTCGATGAAAACCGCATTTTCATCAGTTACCCGATTTCGTTGCTGTAAGGCAGACATCCCTTGCAGGCTCACATCAATCCTGTGGTCAGAAGATCCTCTTATCACAGGGATGTGTGAAATGACCCTCCGTCATTTTCAACCAAAGTCGCGTTGACAAGACTCGGAAAGCCTTACGATACTTCAACAAAGTCATACGACAACCTACAACAATAATAGCGCCCCAAGGGACTCCCATGACCACCACTTCCACAGCCCCTTTCAATCGCCTGTTGCTGACCGGTGCCGCCGGTGGCCTCGGTAAAGTGCTACGCGAAAGCCTGCGCCCTTATGCCAATGTCATTCGCCTGTCGGACATCGCCGACATGCCCCCCGCCACCGATGACCGCGAAGAAGTCGTCAAATGCGACCTGGCGGACAAGCAGGCCGTCCACCAACTGGTCGAAGGGGTGGACGCGATCCTGCACTTTGGCGGCGTCTCGACGGAGCACTCGTTTGAAGAGATCCTCGGTGCCAACATCTGTGGGGTTTTCCACATCTACGAGGCCGCACGCCGCCATGGCGTGAAACGGGTGATTTTCGCCAGTTCCAACCACGTCATCGGCTTCTACAAGCAAGGCGAAATCATGGACGCCCACTGCCCTCGCCGCCCGGATAGCTATTACGGCTTGTCCAAGTCCTACGGCGAAGACATGGCCAGTTTCTATTTCGATCGCTACGGCATCGAGACCGTCAGCATCCGCATCGGCTCCTCGTTCCCGGAACCGCAGAACCGCAGAATGATGAGCACCTGGCTGAGTTTCGGCGACCTGACCCACTTGCTCGAACGCGCGCTGTACGCGCCGAACGTCGGGCACACCGTGGTGTACGGCATGTCCGACAACAAGAACGTCTGGTGGGACAACCGTTTCGCGACCGCCTTGGGCTATGCACCGCAGGACAGCTCTGAAGTGTTCCGCGAAAAAGTCGAAGCGCAGCCGATGCCTGCGGCGGACGACCCGGGCATGGTTTACCAGGGCGGCGCGTTTGTGGCGTCCGGCCCGTTCGGTGACTGAAGCCGCTGACTTCACTTGATCCCCACAACAAAAATCCAAGGGAATGAGTTGCCATGCAAGCCGAATTGATTGTTGATGCCCGTAACGCGGTAGGAGAAAGCCCGGTCTGGGTCCCTGAGGAAAACGCCCTGTACTGGGTGGATATTCCTGCCGGTGGATTGCAGCGCTGGAGCGCCGACAGCGGTCATGTCAATGCCTGGAAAGCCCCGCAGATGCTCGCCTGCATCGCCCGTCACCGCAATGGCGGTTGGGTGGCCGGGATGGAAAGCGGCTTCTTCCATTTGCAGCCGCACAACGACGGCAGCCTCGACAGCGAACTGCTGGCCCACGTCGATCACGCCCGCGTCGACATGCGCCTGAACGACGGTCGCTGTGATCTTCAGGGCCGTTTCTGGGCCGGCAGCATGGTGCTGAACATGGGCGCCAACGCCGCCGATGGCACGTTGTATCGCTACAGCGCCGGGCAACGCGGACCGCTCGAAGCGCAACTCGGCGGGTTCATTGTGCCCAACGGCCTGGGCTTCAGCCCGGACGGCCGGACGATGTACCTGTCTGATTCCCATCCCCTGGTCCAGCAGATCTGGGCCTTCGATTACGACATCGACAGCGGCACGCCATCCAATCGGCGGTTGTTCGTCGACATGAATCAGTTCCCCGGACGCCCCGACGGCGCTGCGGTCGATGCCGAAGGCGGCTACTGGATCTGCGCTAACGACGCCGGGCTGATTCACCGCTTCACCCCGGATGGCCGACTGGACCGTTCCCTCGCCGTACCCGTGAAAAAACCCACCATGTGCGCCTTCGGTGGCAGTCGACTGGACACGCTGTTCGTGACCTCGATCCGCCCCGGTGACGACGATGACCCGCACTCACTGGCCGGCGGCGTGTTTGCGCTCAATCCCGGCGTCAAAGGTTTACCGGAACCGCTGTTCAACGATCTGCTTTAACCGCTTCTGCTACACCCTTGCGCCTTGAATACAAAAAAAATAACAAACTGGAGACACCCCCATGGACTTCAAACGCACCTTGCTCGCCGCTGCACTCCCTTTGGCCTTCACCCTCAGCAGTGCCGCTCAGGCGCTGGAAATCAAGTTCGCCGACATCCACCCCACTGGTTATCCGACCGTGGTGGCCGAGGAGCAACTGGGTAAAACTCTGGTGGCCGACAGCAACGGCGCCCTGACCTTCAAGATGTTCGCCGGCGGTGTGCTCGGCTCGGAAAAAGAAGTGGTTGAACAAGCCCAGGTCGGCGCCATTCAGATGGCGCGGGTCAGCCTCGGTATCGTCGGGCCGGTGGTGCCGGACGTGAACGTGTTCAACATGCCGTTCGTGTTCCGCGACCAGGCGCACATGCGCAAGGTCATTGACGGTGAAGTCGGCGACGAGATCCTGGCCAAAATCACCGATTCCGAGTTTGGCCTGGTTGCCCTGGCCTGGATGGATGGCGGTACTCGCAACATCTACACCAAAAAACCGGTCAACAACCCCGAAGATCTCAAAGGCATGAAGATCCGCGTAATGGGCAACCCCATGTTCATCGAAACCATCAACGCCATGGGCGGTAACGGGATCGCGATGGACACTGGCGAAATCTTCAGTGCCTTGCAGACCGGTGTGATCGATGGCGCAGAAAACAACCCGCCAACGCTGCTTGAGCACAACCACTATCAAAACGCCAAGTTCTACAGCCTGACAGGCCACCTGATCCTGCCCGAGCCTATCGTGATGTCGAAAATCACCTGGGAAAAACTCACCCCCGAGCAGCAGACGCTGGTGAAGAAAGCCGCCAAAGCCGCACAGGCGCAAGAACGCATCTTGTGGGATGCGAAGACGGCCAGCAGTGAAGAAAAACTCAAGGCCGCCGGGGTCAAGTTCATCACCGTCGACAAGAAACCTTTCTATGAGGCAACCGCCTCGATCCGCGAAAAATACGGCGCACCTTATGCCGACCTGATCAAGCGCATCGAAGCCGTTCAGTAACCCTCCTTGCCCTCATGAAAGGCCCGGCGCCATTGGGTATATGTCAGTGCGCGCCCGGTTACGGTGAAACCCGATGAAGAATCTACTGCTACGCATCAACGACAAAATTTACATGACCTGCATCTGGGTAGCCGGTCTGTCGGTCCTGACCATTTCCCTGATCATTCCCTGGGGCGTCTTTGCCCGTTACGTCCTCGGCACCGGCTCAAGCTGGCCGGAGCCCACTGCCATCTTGCTGATGATGGTCTTCACCTTCATCGGCGCCGCTGCCAGCTACCGCGCCGGCGCGCACATGGCCGTGGCCATGCTCACCGACCGCATGCCCCCCGGAGTGCGCAATGCGATGGCGATTGTCTCGCAACTGCTGATGGCGACCATCTGCCTGTTCATGACTATCTGGGGCACCAAGCTCTGCCTGTCGACCTGGAACCAGTTCATGAGCGCCATGCCGACGCTGCGCGTGGGCATCACCTACATGCCGATCCCGATTGGCGGGTTGCTGACGCTGATCTTTGTCCTGGAAAAACTCTTGCTCGGTGACCAGAGCAACCGTCGGGTCGTGCGTTTCGACCTGGTTGAAGAAAGCGAAGGGGCTGCCTGAATGGACGCGTTGATTCTGTTGGGCAGTTTTATTGCACTGATCCTGATCGGCATGCCGGTCGCTTACGCACTGGGGCTTTCCGCCCTGATCGGTGCGTGGTGGATCGACATCCCGTTCCAGGCGCTGATGATTCAGGTCGCCGGCGGCGTGAACAAATTCTCGTTGCTGGCGATTCCGTTCTTTGTACTGGCCGGCGCGATCATGGCCGAGGGCGGCATGTCCCGCAGGCTGGTGGCCTTTGCCGGTGTGCTGGTCGGGTTTGTCCGTGGCGGCTTGTCGCTGGTCAACATCATGGCGTCGACCTTCTTCGGCGCAATCTCCGGCTCTTCGGTGGCGGACACCGCCTCGGTCGGCTCGGTGCTGATTCCTGAGATGGAACGCCGCGGCTACCCGCGGGAGTTTGCCACGGCCGTCACGGTCAGCGGCTCGGTGCAAGCGCTACTGACCCCGCCCAGCCACAACTCGGTGCTCTACTCACTGGCCGCTGGCGGCACGGTGTCGATTGCGTCGCTGTTCATGGCCGGCGTCGTCCCGGGCCTGCTGATGAGCGCGTGCCTGATGGTGCTGTGCCTGATCTTCGCGAAAAAGCGCAACTACCCCAAGGGCGAAGTCATCCCCTTGAAGCAGGCGCTGAAAATCTGCGGCGAAGCCATGTGGGGCCTGATGGCGATGGTCATCATCCTCGGCGGGATTCTATCGGGTATTTTCACCGCCACCGAATCGGCGGCGATTGCGGTGCTGTGGTCGTTCTTCGTGACCATGTTCATCTACCGCGACTACAAGTGGAGTGAACTGCCGAAGCTGATGCACCGCACGGTGCGGACGATTTCGATCGTGATGATCCTGATCGGCTTCGCGGCGAGCTTCGGCTACATCATGACGCTGATGCAGATTCCGTCGAAGATCACCACGATGTTCCTGACCCTGTCGGACAACCGCTATGTGATCCTGATGTGCATCAACGTCATGCTGCTGTTGCTCGGCACCGTGATGGACATGGCGCCGCTGATCCTGATCCTGACGCCGATCCTGATGCCGGTGATTCTGGGCATTGGCGTGGACCCGGTGCAGTTCGGCATGATCATGCTGGTGAACCTGGGGATCGGATTGATCACGCCGCCGGTGGGCGCGGTATTGTTTGTGGGGTCGGCCGTGGGCAAAGTCAGTATCGAAAAAACCGTGAAGGCACTGCTGCCGTTCTATGCCGTGCTGTTCCTGGTGCTGCTGGGCGTGACCTACATTCCGGCGCTGTCGCTGTGGTTGCCACATTTGGTGTTGTAAAACCTTTTCTGCAGGAGCCAGGCTTGCCGGCGAAAGCGTCCCTGAGTGGGCCTTCGCCGGCACGCCTGGCGCCTACAAACAGCCTGTTCACCCATTACCGAAAAACCTGAATATCGCGGGTCAACATGACGCCAGAAATTCTCGAACTCAAAGACGAACTCACCCACCTCACCCTCGCCCCCGAACTCGGCGGCAGCGTTGTCAACTGGACCGTTCGCAGTACCGGGCAGCCGCTGCTGCGCCACAACGACGCCCATGCGCTGAACACCGGCCTGCCGGGCAAGCTGGGGTGCTATCCCCTGGTCCCCTGGTCTAACCGCATCGCCGAAGGAGGTTTTGACTGCCCCGAAGGCTGGCTCGCCTTGACGCCCAACAGCCTCACCGATCCGTTACCGATTCACGGCAGCGCCTGGCAACAACCGTGGCAGGTGATGTCGCAGACCCATGACGAAGTCGTCCTGCAACTCAACAGCATTGCCCCCTTCGCCTATCGCGCCCGGCAGCGGTTTCATCTGAAAGAGGGCCGATTGAGTATCGATCTGCACGTCACCCACTTGGCCAAACACCCCGCGTGGCATGGGCTCGGCCTGCACCCGTACTTTCCGCGCACCGCCGGCACACGACTACAGGCTCAAGCGGAAAAAGTCTGGTTATGCGATCAATCTAAACTGCCGACCGAACGGATGGACGTGCCCGACGAGTGGGACTTTCATCAGCTCAAAACCCTGCCGGACACGCTGGTCGACAACGGTTTCTGCGAATGGGACGGTCATTGCCTGATCCAGCAACCCGAGCTCGGTTATGAACTGGAATGCCAGGCCACCGGCAGCGATAACTACCTGCTCTACTGCCCGGTGGGCCTGGGTTTTTTCTGCATCGAACCGGTCAGCCATCCGGTCAACGCCCACCACTTGCCGGGTCGGCCGGGGCTGCGTCTGCTGGAGCAAGGTCAATCCACCGAACTGGGTTTCAGCCTGCACTATCGCCGGCTTGATCAGCCCAACATCTGACTGAGCACTGCACGCAACTTGCCGGGTTTCACCGGCTTGTTCAGCAGCGGCGCGTCGAGTCGCTGCAACGAGCGCCGACATTGGTCGGTGCGGTCGGCGGTGATGATCACCGCTGGAATCGTCCGGTTGAAATGCTCGCGCAAGTGCCGCACAACATCACAGCCCACCACCCCGTGATCGAGGTGGTAGTCCGCCAGGATCAGTTCCGGCGCCCGCCCCTGCAAGGCCGCCAGCGCTGAGTGTTCATCCGTGGCAATGACCACCTCGCAACCCCACTGCCCGAGCAACGCGCTCATGCTCTCCAGAATGCTCACTTCGTTGTCCAGCACCAGCAGGCGCCGGCCCGGCAACGGGTTACCCGTACCCGGCTGCGGCGCGGCCAGACTGATCGGTAGCGGAATCTCATGGGAAATCGGCACGTCAATGCTGAACATCGAACCGCGTCCCGGGCGCGAATGTACGCCGATTTTATAGCCGAGGATCTTGGCGATACGCTCGACAATCGCCAGTCCGAGCCCCACGCCCTTACGGTCAGCGGCGCGCCCGACGTCCAGTTGATTGAATTCGAGGAAGATCGAGTCCAGCCGGTCCGCCGCGATCCCGCGCCCGGTGTCCCACACTTCCAGGCGCAGCATGTTGCCGCGCCGTCTGGCCCCCAGCAGAATGCAGCCCTCATCGGTATATCGGCAGGCGTTGCTGAGAAAGTTGCGCAGGATCCGCGTCATCAAGCGCAAGTCGGTGTGAATGGCGTAGTCGCCCATGTGCACCCGCAGGTTCAACCCGGCGGCCTCGGCCACCGACTGGAACTCCGAGACCAGCGGCGCGAGCAATTCGTCGAGGCGGTACAACGCGACGTCCGGCTTGACGGCGGCCTGATCGAGCCGGGAAATGTCGAGCAAATCGGTGAGCAAATCTTCAGCGCCTTCCAGGGCCTGGTGCGTGCGCTCCACCAGCACCTGCTCGACATCCGGCAATTTGCGCTCGCGTAACGTCGAGATCAGCAAACGCGCGGCGTTGAGCGGTTGCAGCAAGTCATGGCTGGCGGCAGCGAGGTATTTGTCCTTGCTGCGGTTGGCGGCTTCGGCGGCGTCCCGGGCGTCGCGCAACGCTTCTGCGATCTGTTTACGCTGGGTGATCTGCTGTTGCAGGTTGCGATTGGCTTCGAGCAGTTCGTCGGTGCGCGCGGTCACCCGCTGCTCCAATTCGTCATTGAGTTGTTGCAGGCGCTGCTGGGCGATTTTGCGTTCGGTGATGTCGGCGACAAAGCCCTCTACCAGCCCTTCCTGATCGGGTTTGAGCAACAGGTTCATCAACACGTCGAGGCTGCTGCCGTCCTTGCGCCGCAATTGGGTTTCATAACCGTGCAGGCTGCCTTGGTGGCGGAGGATTTCGCCGATGTTCTCCAGCTCCCGGGCACCGCCGACAAACAGGTTGCTCGCCAGGTCCGCCAGCGAAAACAACACTTCTTGCGGGTCCTGATAGCCGAGCATTCGTGCCAGCGCCGGGTTGGCGGCGCGCATGCCTTGCAGCAGGCTGGCCTGGAAGATCCCGTGCACGGCGTTTTCGAACAGCCACTTGTAGCGGTTGCGCTCGGCTTCCAGCTCGTCCAGCCGTGCGGCGAGTTCCGGGTAATGGCTCTTGCGCGCCGAGTGGCTGCCTAATCCCAGTAGCCCGGCGAGCGCGCGTTGCTGCTCGTCAGAGGGCTTCGCCATAGACGACCTCGACATCACGCTGACTGGATTCGCGCGGGTTGGTGAGGATGCAGGGGTCGTGCATGGCGTGTTGCGACAGGAACGGAATGTCCGCGGTGCTGACCCCGTGCAACCCCAGGGTTTCATGGAAGCCGATCGCGTGTTTCAGGGCGATCAGGTGCTCGACCAGCCGTCCGCTGATCTGCCGGTGATTGAGGCCACGGCAATCGATGCCGAGGGTCTCGGCGATCACCTTGAAGCGATCCGGCGCCGAGCTGTAGTTGAACGCCACCACGTGTTCCACCAATACCGCGTTACACAAGCCGTGGGGCAAATCGAGGAAGCCGCCGAGGCTGTGGGACATCGCGTGCACCGCGCCCAGAATCGCATTGGAGAACGCCAGTCCGGCCTGCATGCTGCCCAGCATGATTTTTTCGCGCAGGGCGATGTCGCCCGGGTTGGCGATCATCTGCACCAGGTTGCCGTTGATCAACCGCATCGCTTCCAGGGCGTGCGGGTCGGTCAGCGGCCCATGGCCGGTGGAGACGAACGCTTCGATGGCATGCACCAGCGCATCGATGCCGGTACAGGCCGACAGGAACGGGTCCATGCTCAGGGTGGTTTCCGGGTCGATCAGCGACACGTCCGGCACCACGGCCTTGCTGACGATGGAGAACTTCATGCGTTCTTGCTGGTTGGAAATGATCACGAATTGCGAGACATCGGCCGAGGTGCCGGCGGTGGTCGGAATCAGGATCAACGGCGGACTGGGCACACGAATGGTGTCGACGCCTTCGAATTCAAGGATGTTGCGCCCGTGGGCGACGACGATGCCGATGCCTTTGCCGCAATCCATCGGGCTGCCACCGCCGACCGCGACGATCACGTCGCAGTGGTTTTCCTTGTACAACTCGGCGCCGAGCATGACTTCCTCGACCCGCGGGTTGGGTGACACGTCGCTATAGAGAAAGTAATCGATGCCCTGGGCTTGCAGGCTGGCTTCGACATCGGCCACCCAACCGGCGGCAATCACACCGGGGTCGCTGACCACCAACACCTTGCGCGCACCAAAGGTTTTGGCGCAGTTGCCGACGTTATGCCGGCAACCGGCACCGAAGATGATTTCAGGCGAAACGAATTTACGCAGCTGGCTGAGACTCTGGCTCATTGGAAAGCCTGTTTTTATTGTTTTGAAGGTAGAACCACACTAACCCATCCCGACGCGAATGCAATCAGACCAATGGGTAGCAAGCAGGCCGATATTGTATTCACCGCAAATCCCCTGTGGGAGCGAGCCTGCTCGCGAAAGCGGTGGGTCAGGCAATGTAGATGTTGAATGTGCAGGCCTCTTCGCAAGCAGGCTCACGCCTACAGGGAATTTGTGTCGTCCTTGGTTTATCCGCGATAGATCAGCCGCGATGCTTTCTCGTTACGCAACGTAAGGTGCTCCATGCCCTGCCCCGGCGCGTCCGCTTCGTCGCGGGCCTTGAGGATCACCCCGTGGTGCGCCGACTTGCTGCACACCGGGTCAGCGTTTTCGGCATCACCGGTCAGCATGAACGCCTGGCAGCGACACCCACCCAAATCCTTGTGCTTCTCATCGCAGGAGCGGCACGGCTCTTTCATCCAGTCATCGCCACGAAAGCGATTGAAGCCGAAGGATTCGGTCCAGATGTGCGAGACGCTATGCTCGCGCACGTTGGGAAACTCCACCGGTAACTGGCGGGCGCTGTGACAAGGCAGTGCCGTGCCGTCCGGGGTGATGTCGAGAAACAGGTTGGCCCAGCCGTTCATGCAGGTCTTGGGGCGCTCTTCGTAGTAGTCCGGGGTGACGAAGATCAGCTTGCAGGGATGCCCTTGGGCCTCGAGTCGCTCGCGGTATTCGTTGGTGATGCGCTCGGCACGCTGCAATTGCTCGCGGGTTGGCAACAGGCCGACGCGGTTGAGTTCGGCCCAGCCGTAGAACTGACAGGTGGCCAGCTCGACGAAGTCCGCTTCCAGTTCCAGGCACAGGTCGATGATCTGCGCGATCTGGTCGATGTTGTGCCGGTGGGTGACGAAATTCAGCACCATCGGGTAACCCTGGGCCTTGACTGCTCGGGCCATGGCGAGCTTCTGGGCGAAGGCCTTGCGCGAGCCGGCGAGCATGTTGTTGACCTGTTCGTCGGCGGCCTGAAAGCTGATCTGGATGTGGTCCAGCCCGGCGACCTTGAAGTCGCGGACTTTCTGCTCGGTCAGGCCGATGCCCGAGGTGATGAGGTTGGTGTAATAACCCATGTCCCGCGCCGCTTTGATCAGCTCGGCCAGGTCCTGTCGCACCAACGGTTCACCGCCAGAAAAACCCAGTTGCGCCGCGCCCATCTCCCGGGCTTCGCGGAACACCCGAATCCATTCTTCGGTACTCAATTCCTCGCCTTGCTGGGCGAAATCCAGCGGGTTGGAGCAATACGGGCACTGCAACGGGCAGCGGTAGGTCAGCTCGGCCAATAACCACAAGGGCGGACCGGGTGGCTGTTCGATCAGGTTCACAGGGCGATCCCCCGGTGCCAGACATTCTGCTTGGAGACGGTGTGATACGGCGGCCGACCCAGCTCATAGGCCATGCTCATCGCGTCGAGCATGCTCCACAGCACGTCGAGCTTGAACTGCAGAATCTCCAACATGCGTTGCTGGCCGTCGACCGTGACGTAGTGCGCCAGGGTGATGCGCAAACCATGCTCGACATCGCGCCGCGCCTGGCTCAGGCGCGTGCGGAAATAGTCGTAACCGGCCGGGTCGATCCACGGGTAATGGGTGGGCCAGGCGTCGAGTCGGGATTGATGGATCTGCGGCGCGAACAGTTCGGTGAGCGAACTGCTGGCCGCTTCCTGCCAACAGGCGCGACGGGCGAAATTGACGTAGGCGTCCACCGCGAAGCGCACGCCAGGCAGCACCAATTCCTGAGAAAGGATTTGCTCACGGTCCAACCCCACCGCTTCACCCAGACGCAGCCAGGCTTCAATGCCGCCTTCGCTGCCGGGGACGCCATCGTGGTCGAGGATGCGTTGCAGCCATTCACGGCGCACGTCGCGGTCCGGGCAGTTGGCGAGGATCGCGGCATCCTTGAGCGGGATGTTCACCTGGTAGTAGAAGCGATTGGCGACCCAGCCCTGAATCTGCTCGCGGGTGGCACGGCCGGCGTACATGGCTTGGTGGAACGGGTGGTGGATGTGGTAATAGGCGCCTTTGGCGCGCAGGGCTTGCTCGAACTCGGCGGGGGACATGGGTTGGTCAGTCATTGCGGTTCTCCGGATTTCTCGGTGTTACGGCTGACACCTTCGCGGGCAAGCCTCGCTCCTACAAGGTTTCGCCGACTGCAGAAGTGGCGCACGACACAAAACTTGCAGGAGCGAGGCTCGCCCGCGAAGAGGCCATGAGCTACAGATCAATACTCATGCCATCAAAAGCCACCTCAATTCCCCGCCGCGTCAGCAACGCGCGCTCAGCCGAGTCTTCATCGAGGATCGGATTGGTGTTGTTAATGTGGATCAGCACTTTGCGTTGACGGGTAAACCCTTCCAGCACTTCAAGCATCCCGCCAGGACCGCTTTGCGGTAGATGCCCCATTTCACTGCCCAGGCTCTGGCCGACTTCACACACGCGCATCTCGTCGTCGCGCCACAGGGTGCCGTCCAGCAGCAGGCAATCGGCGCGCTGCATCCAGCTCAGCACCTCGTCGTCGATTTGCCCAAGGCCCGGGGCGTAGAACACGCTGGCGCCGCTGCGCCGGTCTTCGATAAACAAACCGATGGTGTCGCCCGGTTGCGGATGGCCGCGATTGGGCGAGTACGGCGGCGCGTTGCTCACCAGCGGAATCGCGCGAAATTGCAGGTGTTCGCAGGCTTTGATGCGGAATGGTTCACGGTCCAGCCCGACCGGTTGCCAGTGCAACCCGCCGTTCCAGTGCTCAAGCATGGTGAATAAGGGAAAACCACTGCTCAGGTCTTGATGCACGCGTTCGGTGCACCAGACCGAATGCGGGCAGCCTTCGCGCAGGCTCAACAGACCAGTGCAATGGTCGATCTGGCTGTCCAGCAGGACGACTGCGGCGATCGCCGTATCGCGCAAGCGGCGGGCCGGTTGTAGCTCCGGGAAACCTTCAAGCTGCGCGCGAATGTCCGGTGACGCATTGCACAGCACCCACTCCACACCGTTGTCGCTCAGGGCAATCGACGACTGCGTGCGCCGTTGCGCCCGCAGGCTGCCATTGCGCATCCCGGCGCATTGGCGGCAGTTGCAGTTCCATTGCGGAAAACCGCCACCAGCGGCGGAACCGAGAACGCGGATGTGCATGGGAGGCTCCAGAAGGCAGGCCCGGCCAACGCGACGGCTGGCCGGGTGGACAATCAACGGTTGGCGAAATACATCGTCACTTCAAAACCAATGCGCAGATCGGTAAACGCGGGTTTATTCCACATGGGTCAATCCTCTTCTTGTGCCGGGACATTCCGGTAAAGCCATTAATGCACGGGGCGCGAGACGACCGGATGCTACTTTCGAACGAGGTCGCGGCGTGCGTTGGTAGGGGGTCTTCAATCGCACAAAAACCAATGTGGGAGCGAGCCTGCTCGCGAAGAGGCCAGCACATTCAACATGGATGTTGACTGTCAGGCCGCCTTCGCGAGCAGGCTCGCTCCCACAGGGGATTACGGTGTGCCTAGGGGATCAGAAAAAGCCCATCGGGTTGATGTCGTAGCTCACCAGCAGGTTTTTGGTCTGCTGATAATGGTCGAGCATCATCTTGTGGTTTTCACGGCCGACACCGGACTTCTTGTAGCCACCGAACGCCGCATGCGCCGGGTACAGGTGGTAGCAGTTGGTCCAGACCCGCCCGGCCTTGATCGCCCGGCCCATGCGGTAGGCGCGGTTGATGTCGCGGGTCCACAGGCCGGCGCCGAGACCGAACTCGCTGTCGTTGGCAATCGCCAGAGCTTCGGCTTCGTCCTTGAAGGTGGTGATACCCACCACCGGGCCAAAGATTTCTTCCTGGAACACGCGCATTTTGTTGTGGCCCTTGAGCAGGGTCGGCTGGATGTAATAGCCGCTGGACAAGTCGCCCTCCAGACGCTCGGCCGCGCCGCCGGTGAGCAGTTCGGCACCCTCCTCCTGGGCAATTTTCAGGTACGAGAGGATCTTGTCGTACTGCTGCTCGGACGCCTGGGCGCCGACCATGGTTTCGGTGTCCAGCGGGTTGCCGCGCTTGATCTTGACGATCTTCGTCATCACCACTTTCATGAAGTCGTCGTAGATCGACTCCTGCACCAGGGCCCGGGACGGACAGGTGCAGACTTCACCCTGGTTGAAGAACGCCAGCACCAGGCCTTCAGCGGCCTTCTCGATGAACTGCGGCTCGGCTTGCATGATGTCTTCGAAGAAGATGTTCGGCGACTTGCCGCCCAGCTCGACGGTGCTTGGAATGATGTTCTCGGCCGCGCATTTCATGATGTGCGCGCCAATCGGCGTGGAACCGGTGAAGGCAATCTTGGCGATGCGCTTGCTGGTGGCCAGCGCCTCACCCGCTTCACGGCCGAAGCCCTGAACGATGTTCAAAACGCCGGGTGGCAGCAAGTCGGCGATCAGCTCGGCGAAGACCATGATCGACAGCGGCGTCTGTTCGGCGGGTTTGAGCACCACGCAGTTGCCGGCAGCCAGGGCCGGGGCGAGTTTCCAGGCGGCCATCAGCAGCGGGAAGTTCCACGGGATGATCTGCCCGACCACGCCCAGCGGCTCGTGGAAGTGATAGGCGGTGGTCAGCTCATTGATCTCGGCGGCGCCGCCCTCTTGGGCGCGGATGCAGCCGGCAAAATAACGGAAATGGTCGGCGGCCAGCGGCACGTCGGCGTTCAGGGTCTCGCGCACGGCCTTGCCGTTGTCCCAGGTTTCGGTGACAGCGAGGATTTCCAGGTTCTGTTCGATACGGTCGGCGATTCTCAGCAGCACCAGCGAGCGATCCTGGGCCGAGGTCTTGCCCCAGGCATCCGCCGCCGCATGGGCAGCGTCGAGGGCTTTTTCGATGTCGGCGGCGTTGGAACGCGGGAATTCGGCGATGACTTCACCGGTGACCGGCGAGGTGTTGGTGAAGTACTCGCCATTGACCGGGGCAACGAACTCGCCGCCGATGAAGTTGCCGTAGCGCGCTTTGAAGGAAACGACGGCGCCGGGTGTTCCGGGTTGTGCGTAGATCATGGTGGGCCTCTGTCTGGGTCGATGCCTGTCGGGCAAACAGGCGATGAACCGATAGTAGAGAGCCCCGCGTGCCAGACGAATGCGCCGTTGGCAGGGGGACTCTCGTTATTTGGTCGTAGAAAACGCCTCGGTTCTTGATCGTTCCCACGCTCCGCGTGGGAATGCCTCAACGGACGCTCCGCGTTCGGCTCTTGGGACGCAGAGCGTCCTGGGCTGCATTCCCACGCTGAGCGTGGGAACGATCAATGCGGTGGATTCAGGGTTAGTGTTTGGCCACGACGAGGTCTTTGGGCAGCTTGAAGGTCCAGAGCATCCCGCCCTGGTTGAAGTCCTTGATGCGCTTGGCTACTTCGCCGCCCCACAACGGCACGGCGCCGCCCCAGCCGGACAGCACCGAAACGTATTGTTCGCCGTCCATTTCCCAGGTCACAGGCGAGCCGAGGACGCCGGAGCCGGTCTGGAATTCCCAGACTTTCTCGCCGGTCTTGGCGTTGAACGCCTGGAGGAAACCTTCCGGCGTGCCGGTGAACACCAGGTTGCCCTTGGTGGTCAGCACCCCGCCCCACAGCGGCGCGAAGTTCTTGTGGCGCCAGACTTCCTTGCCGGTCTTCGGATCGATGGCACGCAGCACACCGATGTAGTCTTCATTCAACGGCTTGATGGTGAAGCCTGCACCGAGGAACGCCGCGCCTTTCTTGTAGGCGATGCCTTCGTTCCAGATGTCCATGCCCCACTCGTTGGACGGCACGTAGAACAGTCCGGTGTCCTTGTTGTAGGCCATCGGCATCCAGTTTTTCGCGCCGAGGAACGCCGGGGCGACAAACACCGAACTGCCTTTGGCTTCGGTGCCCGGTGCGCCAGGGCGGCTGGCTTCGTTGTAGATCGGCCGGCCCTCTTTATCCAGGCCAGTGGCCCAGGTGATCTTGTCCACGAACGGGAAGCCGCGAATGAATTTGCCGTTGGTGCGGTCCAGCACGTAGAAGAAACCGTTACGGTCAGCAGTGGCGGCGGCTTTGATTTCTTTGCCGCCTTCGGTGTAGTTGAACGACACCAGCTCGTTCACGCCGTCATAGTCCCAACCGTCGTGAGGCGTGCTCTGGAAGTGCCATTTGATGGTGCCGTCGTCCGGGTTGAGCGCCAGGCGCGACGACGAGTAGAGGTTATCGCCAGGACGCAGGTGCGAGTTCCATGGCGCCGGGTTGCCGGTGCCGAACAGCAGCAGATTGGTTTCCGGGTCGTAGTAACCGCCGAGCCAAGGCGCCGCGCCGCCGGTTTTCCAGAGATCGCCGGGCCAGGTCTTGCCGGCTTCACCGCCGGAGATACCGTTCTCTACCGCTTTGCCGTCTTTGTAGGTGTAACCCATGTGGCCTTCGACGGTAGGTCGGGTCCACAGCAGATCGCCGTTTTTCGGGTCGTAGGCTTCGATCTTGCCGACCACGCCGAATTCGCCACCGGCCACGCCCGTGATCAGTTTGCCGTTGATCACCAACGGCGCGGCGCTGATCGAATAACCTTCTTTGTGGTCGGCAACTTTCTTGCTCCAGACCACTTTGCCGGTGTCCTTGTTCAGGGCCACAAGCTTGGCGTCGAGGGTGCCGAAGAACACCAGGTCGCCGTACAGCGCGACGCCGCGGTTGATCACGTCACAGCAAGGACGGATGTCATCGGGCAGGCGCGCATCGTATTGCCAGAGTTTCTTGCCGGTGCGTGCATCCACCGCGAACACCCGCGAGTAGGAACCGGTCATGTACATCACGCCGTCCTTGATCATCGGCTGTGCTTGCTGACCGCGCTGTTTTTCCCCGCCAAAGGAGAACGCCCAGACCGGGCGCAAGTCCTTCACGTTACTGACGTTGAGCGTATCCAGCGGGCTGTAGCGCTGACCCTGGACGCCCAGACCGTTGGTGACGATCTGCTCCGGGTTCTTGGGGTCCTGGAGAATGTCCTGGTCGGTGACGCCGGCCAATGCCTGGCCGGACAACAGCATGGCACTGAGCAACAGGCTCAAGACGAAGGGTTGGCGACGTGCGGGTTGGGTCATGACGGCTGCCTCTGCGGTTTTTGTTATACCCGGGAAATTTTCCCGGTCTGGTGCAGATTCTTGGGCGCCGCCGCCCTCGCAACAATTGCCCGCAGTGTGGAGATTGCTAGTTCCTTAGTAGCGGGTCGGAGCAAATGAACACCGGTTATGTAGGTCGACACCTGCCCCTGTGGGAGCGAGCCTGCTCGCGAAGGCGCCGTGTCAGGCAACATTATTGTCAATCGGCACACTGCTTTCGCGAGCAGGCTCGCTCCCACAAAAAAGTGTGTGGGTCATTTGTTTGCGGTGGAATCGACTCGGGTCATCTGCGCGCGCTCATAGCGCGGATACAGATGACTGACACTGCGAATCAGCTCATAGCGACTCAGGCTGATGCCAGCAAACCGCTCGGGAATGGGGCTGCGGATCATCTCGCTCATGTCACTGCCATTGGCGGCGCCGTCGCGCATGAGCTGATCGAGCCAGGTGAGGTAGTCGCGCATTTGCTCGAACGGTTTTGTGTCCGTGGCCACCGGTCCATGGCCGGGCACGATCAGCGTCCATGGCAGGCCTTGTAGCGTGGCGATGTCCGCCAGCCACACCGACAGCCCCGGACTGTTGGGCGTGGTCAGCGCCCTTTGATAAAACACCAGGTCCCCGGCAAACAGCACGCCGGTTTTCTGGTCGAGAATAGCCAGATCCGCACCGGTGTGCCCACCCAGGCTCAGCAGGCGCAGATCGTGATTCCCAAAATTCAATACGCCAGGCGCCAGCGTCCGGGTCGGCAGCAGCACTTCGGTGCCGCGCATCCAGTCCCCCACCAGTCGATACATATTTTCGGCCATGGCGTCACCCTGCCGATGCAACAGCTCGGTGGTGCCGGCCAACGCACCGATTGGCACGTCGCTGAAGGCCTGGTTGCCCAGCACATGGTCCGGGTGGTGATGGGTCAGCAACACCTCAATCACCGGTTTATCAGTGGTCGCGGCGATGGCTTTGCGCATCGCTTCGCCGTAGCGCCTGGACGGCCCGGTATCGATCACCACCACCCCGCGGTCAGTGACGATGAACGCGGTATTGACGATGTTGCCGCCGTTGGCCTTGGCGAAATTGTCGGTGCTGCCTTCGAGCAGCCAGGTGTCTTCGGCGATTTGCCGGGGCTTGAGCACATAGTCGAGGTCCGCCAGGGCCGGCAGGCTCAGGCTCATGAACAACAGCAGCATCCAGCGCATCACGCGCTCCTTGGGGTCAGGGTATGGCCGCATCGAATTGATTGCCGCTGTTGTCGCGCAGCACCAGGCGCGTCTGCCCTGCCCCTTCGATGTCGAAGGCCAGGTTGGGGTTCTCGCTGACGGCGGGAAACAGCTCCAGTCGGGCCAGCAGCTGATCGTTCCCGTCGCGCAGTTCAGCATGGTTGATAAAGAATTCAGGGATGCCGCTGACCATGCCGTTGTCCATCGGATGCGCCACTTGCAAGCGCACCCGGCTGAACTCACCGCGCGGATAACGACCGCCCAGTACTTCGCCGATATGCTCTTCCCAGCCAGGCTCGGTGCGCACGACGCTGGGCGCAGTGCAACCACCGCCCGCCGCATCGATCAGTGTCGAGCCGACATGCCAGAGGCCGTCACGGGTCAGCACCGCCGCGCGCAACGGCGTGGCTTGCTCGATACGGATGCGGATCGACAGCCACGGCAATACGCGATCCAGCGGTTGGAAATCGACTATTTTCGGCAACGGATTGAGTTCCGCCCAAGCGAGGATTTTCACCACCTCGCCTTTAAACGCCCGGGCGTCGATTTCCAATGGCACTTGCCGGGCATCTTCGGCGAACGGCGGCGCCAGCAGCTTGACCCGGTCATCGAACACGAACGGTGCATTGCCGAGCATCTGCTTGTGGTAGAAGGCCCACATCACCGAGGGCACCGGGTCTTTGCCCGGCTCGATACCGGCAGCGTGCGCCGCCAGGGGCAACCAGCAGAGCAACAGGCAACTCGCTCGCCAGTTCACGGTTGGTACATCTCGGGCACGTCATAGCGCAGGCCGTAATGACCGTAAATGGTGTTGACCGCCCCTTCACGGATCAAGCCCTCCAGCGCCTCTTCCACGGCATAGGCCAGTTGCCGGTTGCTTTCATGCACCGCCATGCCGATCTCCCAGAGTTGCTTGCCCATGTTCGGGTAAGCGTTTTGCGCCAGCGCCACTTGTGGATCGTTGGCTTGGTGAACTTGCCAGTCGATCTCGCCACGCATGGCCATCACCGCATCGACTTCACCGGCCTTCATCGCGGCGAAGGCTTGCGGTACACCGGGATAGTGGTGGGTTTTGCCGGCGAGCATGCCGTTAAATACCGACGTCAGGTAGAACGACGGCACGCTGTCGACTTCGACGCCAATCGGATGGTGTTCGAACACGGCGACGCTGCCTACCTTGTCGAGACGGCGGCGATCATAGGCGACCTGCCATTGTTCGTTCTGGTACGGCCCGAACATCACCACATGGCCGTTTTCCAGCTCACCCAGTTCGTTGCGTTTTTGCGCGTAATCGCGGTCATACGGCACGCGCATCATCAGGTCGGCCAGTTGCAGATCATGCAGCTGACTGGCCCGCCAGATGTAGTCGCGCAGGTCGTCATCGAGCTTCTCGCCGGCGGGCGCCCAGATCAGCGTCAGGCGCACGCCCAGCGCTTTGGCCAAGGCTCCGGCGAGCTCGACATCAACCCCGCGCGGCTGGCCGGCGTCTTCAAAACTGTAGGGGGCGAAGTCCTTGTAGACCGCCACTTTCAACTCACCGGCAGCGATCATTTCGTCATAGGTACGGACCTGCGCCTGCACGACTTGGCAGCACAGCAACACAGCGCTGATCAACACAGCGAGCAGGCGCATGGGTTACTCCTCGACGCGAACGGTGTCCAGGTAGGTGCGCACAGCCCACAGAGCTTCCTGACTCAGGTAATCCGCCATTTTCGGCATGTACACCCGGCCATCCCGCACAGCGCCGTGGCGCACGCGTTCGACGAACCATTCATCACCCGCTTCACCGACGTCGAGCATGCGCAAATCGGGGGCGATGCCGCCGGACTTGGCTTCCAGGCCATGACAGGCGGCGCAGTTCTGGTTATAGGCCGAGGAGCCGATTTCCACGGCTTTCTCATGTTCCGGGGAGGCGCGATACGGATTCACCGCCGCCCAACCGTCGGCATCCACCTGCACGCCGGCATCTTTGATCGGGGTCAGGCCTGGGGTGGCGATCGCCTGCGGTACCACGTTGCCGTGGGCCCAGACGGAGCCTGCACTGATAAAGCCGGCCAGCAGTCCGGCAACGAGCAAGGCGTTGCGTTTTGTTGTCATTGTTATGCCCTCAAGATTGCACGCAAAACCTCTTTGAAGAGGCTATGGCACCCATATTGGTACCGGCCTCGCGCAATCCCCATGCTGCTTTGGTGGCCGCCTTCTAGTCCCTTGGTAGTAGGGCTTGTGACGCACACCCAAATCAGGTGCCGTTCGGGAAGTCTTCCCGGTCACAGCGGGACTTTTTCCGTATCCGGCAACCGGCCGGGCGCACCACCCTGTGCAGGCCAAAACCTCCACTGGGAACCGCAACCATGACAATAAGATCGCTACCCGCCCTTTCCCCTCTGTCTATCGCCGTGCAGGCTTTTCTGCTGGTGGGCAGCCTGTCCCTGAGTGCTGCAAGTCACGCCGCAACCGCTCCGGCCACGCCCACCCGCAACGTGACGTGGGAAGACATTGCCAACGATCACCTGACCACCAAGGACGTGCTGCAATACGGTATGGGCACCAACGCTCAACGCTGGAGCCCGTTGGCGCAGGTCAACGACAAGAACGTGTTCAAGCTGACGCCGGCCTGGTCCTATTCGTTCGGCGATGAGAAGCAGCGCGGCCAGGAATCCCAGGCCATCGTCAGCGATGGCGTGGTCTACGTCACCGGTTCCTATTCGCGGGTGTTTGCTCTGGATGCCAAGACCGGCAAGCGCCTGTGGACCTACAACCATCGCCTGCCGGACAACATTCGTCCGTGCTGCGATGTGGTCAATCGCGGGGCGGCGATCTTTGGCGACAAGATCTACTTCGGCACCCTCGATGCGCGGCTGGTCGCCCTGGACAAGAACACCGGCAAGGTGGTGTGGAACAAGAAGTTCGGCGATCACGCCGCCGGCTACACCATGACCGGTGCCCCGGTGCTGATCAAAGACAAGACCACCGGCAAGGTGCTGCTGATTCACGGCAGCTCCGGCGATGAGTTCGGCGTGGTCGGCCAGCTGTTTGCGCGCGACCCCGATACGGGTGAAGAAGTCTGGATGCGGCCCTTCGTCGAAGGCCACATGGGCCGGCTGAACGGCAAGGACAGCACCACCACCGGCGACGTCAAGGCACCGTCCTGGCCGGATGACCCGACCACCGAAACCGGCAAGGTCGAAGCCTGGAGCCACGGCGGTGGTGCCCCTTGGCAGAGCGCCAGTTTCGATCCGGAAACCAACACCATCATCGTCGGCGCCGGCAACCCCGGCCCGTGGAATACCTGGGCGCGCACCGCCAAGGATGGCAACCCCCACGACTATGACAGCCTCTACACTTCTGGCCAGGTCGGCGTCGACCCGAGCACCGGCGAGGTGAAATGGTTCTACCAGCACACGCCAAACGATGCCTGGGATTTCTCCGGCAACAACGAACTGGTGCTGTTCGATTACAAGGACAAGGACGGCAAAACGATCAAGGCCACCGGCCACGCGGACCGCAACGGTTTCTTCTACGTGGTCGATCGCAACAACGGCAAATTGCAGAACGCATTCCCCTTCGTCGACAACATCACCTGGGCCAGCCACATCGACCTCAAGACCGGCAAACCGGTGGAAAATCCAGGCCAGCGTCCGGCCAAACCTTTGCCGGGCGAGACCAAGGGCAAGTCAGTGGAAGTGTCGCCGCCGTTCCTCGGCGGCAAGAACTGGAACCCGATGGCGTACAGCCAGGACACCGGGCTGTTCTACATTCCGGGCAACCAGTGGAAAGAGGAATACTGGACCGAAGAGGTCAACTACAAGAAGGGCTCGGCCTATCTGGGCATGGGTTTCCGCATCAAGCGCATGTACGACGATCACGTCGGCTCCCTGCGCGCCATGAACCCCACCACCGGCAAAGTGATTTGGGAACACAAGGAAGCGCTGCCGCTATGGGCCGGCGTATTGGCCACCAAAGGCAACCTGGTGTTTACCGGCACCGGCGACGGTTTCCTCAAGGCGTTCGACGCGAAAACCGGCGCTGAGCTGTGGAAGTTCCAGACCGGCAGCGGCATCGTCTCGCCGCCGATCACCTGGGAACAGGACGGCGAGCAATACGTCGGCGTGACCGTCGGTTACGGCGGTGCGGTGCCGTTGTGGGGCGGTGACATGGCCGAGCTGACCAAGCCGGTGGCTCAGGGCGGGTCGTTCTGGGTGTTCAAGATTCCGAGTTGGGACAACAAGACTGCGCAGAAGTAATCCGCTTGCCCCCTGTGCTCACAGGGGGTTTTCTGGTGCTCAACAAGCTTTTCTGTGGCGAGGGAGCTTGCTCCCGCTGGGCTGCGAAGCGACCCCCTCATTTTTCAGCAACACCGAGTTGCCTGGATTTACGACTGCTGCGCAGCCGGGCGGGAGCAAGCTCCCTCGCCACAGGAACCCACATAACCGTTGTTTTTTGTGTATCCAGCTGCCCTCCACCTTTCGAGGACCTGTCATGAAGTACCTGCCTCTACTGCTATTGCTTGCCGCCCTTCCGGTTTTCGCCGACAACGGCGACGACTCCCCACTCATCATCAACGGCTGCACCATCGCCGATCACAGCCAATGCCCCGGCGCCAATCTCAAAGGCGCAAACCTGAGCAATCAGGACCTGCGCAACATGAACCTCAGCGGCGCCGACCTGCGCGATGCCGACCTGCGGCACGCCCGACTCGACCTCGCCAACCTGGAAAAAGCGCAACTGCAAGGCGCCAACCTGACCCGCGCCAGCCTGCAACAAAGCAACCTGCGGCTGGCGGATTTCACCGGTTCAACGTTGATGGCGATCCAGGGCTGGGGGATGTTTGCCCAAGGCGCGCAATTCCAGGACGCCAACCTCAGCGGCGCCTACCTGCAATTCGCCCGCCTCTCCGGCGCGAGAATGCACAACACCAATCTGCGTGCCGCGGACCTGGAAATGACCTGGTTGAGCAAGGCTGACCTCAAAGGTGCCAACCTCAGTGACGCCAACCTGCAAGAAGCCAAATTAAGTGAAAGCAATCTGGAACAGGCCAACCTCAGCGGGTCGCGGCAGCATTATGCGAATTTTCAGGATGCGAACATGGAGGGCTGCAGCGGTTGCCCGACGACCTGGAACAAATGAACTGTATGCACACAAAACCATTGTGGGAGTGAGCCTGCTCGCGATAGCGGTGTAACAGTCAACTGAGAGGTTGAATGTGCCGACGTATTCGCGAGCAGGCTCGCTCCCACAGTGGATATGGGTTGCCGGCACTATCGAGTCAGCCCGCCTTGCGCACAACCCCCATATCAATCCCCAGATGCACCAGTTCGGCATGGGACGTGACCTGCAATTTGCTCTTGAGCAAGGTCAGGTGGTTGGAGACGGTTTTGCTGCTGATGCTCAACTGTTCGGCAATCAACCGCGCTGGCGTGCCTTTGGCGAGCATCACGAAAATCTCCAGCTCACGCTGGGTCATGCTCTGCAATCGCGGGTCGCTGGCGTTCTGTTGCGGGTGGCACGCCAGTTGGGTGGCCAGGGGCTGTTCGATGTAGGCATGGCCGGCGAGGATCCGCTGCACCGCCTCGATCAGCACTTGCGGCGCCGAGCTCTTGGTCAAGTAACCCGAGGCACCCGCCTCCAGCGCCTGGCGCACCAAGGGCAGTTCATCGTGCATGCTGAAAAACAGCACCCGCAGTTGCGGCAGTCGTTGACGCAAACGCCGGGTGGTTTCCAGCCCGCTGATCCCCGGCAAACCGAAATCCATGATCACCAGGTTCGGCACGGCTTCCTGAACCCGGATCAGCGCGTCTTCGCCGGTGGCGGCTTCACGCACTTCCATTGCCGGCAACAACGCCCGCAACAAACTCGCGTAGCCCTGACGGACCACCGCATGGTCATCGACCAGCAGAATATTCATGACACCTCCAAAGGCATGCTCAAGGCCAGCGCCCATCCGGCGCCGGGGTGGCTGATGACCCGCAATTCGCCGCCGACGCTGCGCGCGCGTTCGTACATCGAATACAAACCGACGCCGGGCCGCTGCGGTTGTGTGGCGCCGCGCCCGTTATCGCGAATCAACAGGTGCAGATACGCGCCTCGATGTTGCAGGCGAACCCGCACCCGGGTGGCCTGCGCATGCCGGGCGACGTTGGTCAGCGCTTCCTGCAACAGGCGATAGAGCTGGGTTTTGTCCGGCGCGGACAAGGGCGGCAACTGCGCGCCGATCCGCAGCTGGCAGTCAATGCCGTGCCGCCCCTGCCATTGCTCCACCAGCAGGCCAAAGGCTTCTGCCAACGGCAGGTGTTGCAGTACCACCGGATAGAGGTCATGCACCAGCGCCCGAAATCCCTGTTGCAGGTGTTCGCAGTTGTGTTCCAGCTCACGCACCGTGCGTTCCATCACCACGGGTTGATCCGTCACCAGCCGCAACAGACAGGCCTGGGCGCGAATCCCTGCCAGGTACTGGCCGAGATCATCGTGCAGGGTCTGCGCCAGATGAGTGCGCTCCTGTTCCTGCACCGCCAATAACGTCTGTGTCAGATGGGCGTTATCGGCGCGCGACTGCTCCAGCGCCGTGGTCATGCGATTGAAATGCGCTGCCAGCTGCCGTGCCTCCGGCATACCTTCCGCGCGCAATCGCACCTTGAGCTGGCCGCCCGAGACCTGCTGCAACGCGCGCAACAATTCATCGAGCAAGCCCATGCCACGGCGCACGGCCCAGCGGATGGTGAGCAGGCTCAAGATCAAGGCGAGGCCGCACAGGCCCAGCAATTGCTGTAGCGAATCCCAGACTTCGTCGATCTCATCCCGTGGATCGACCGCGATCTGCACGCGCCGGCCATCGTGCAAATCCAGGACTCGCGCACTGTGCCGGGCTTCGGCGAACAACAGCCGCCCGAGCCACGCATCGAGTCCGGCCTGAACCGGCAGCCGTGCCGCTTCGCCGGGCTCCAGCCAGCGCACCCGCACATGCCGCAGGCTGCCCGTCAGTCGGGGCTGGAGGCTGGCGGGATCACGCTCGGCGGTTTCGCTCAGGTACTCGACCACCGCCTCGGCGGATTGCAGCTCACGCTCCACGTCCGCTAGCGCCTGATGCACCAGCAACCCCATGCACGCCAGGGTGACCAGGACGAAAAACCCGCAGACCCAAAGGTTGATCCGCCACAGGGCCGACACGGTTAGTGCCCCGGTGTCGCGGGCAAGACCAGCAATGGCACCGGGCGGGGGCTGTGGAGCTTGTCGACGCCGATCAGGGTCAGGATCAACAACAACGGCAGGAGCAGCGCTTTGAGAATACGCATGGTCAATCTCCTCCAGTGTGATGGCCGTGATCACCCATGCTAAAACCGCGCCGCTCCGGGCGAGCTACTACCTTGGTACTGCCTGACTGGTACTTTCTGCATATTTCAATCTGCCTCGCAGGCTTCCTATGCTGGCGCTACCTGTAATGGAGTGCCTTTATGCGCCAGCTTGCCCCTCACGCCCTGATGTACCTGCTGGCGATTGCCTGCGCCGCCGGGCTGGCGACGCAGAGCCAGGCGGCGGATGCGCCGTTGCAGGTGCGGATCGGCTACCTGGGCTACCGGCCTGACCCCGGTCCGCTGCTGTCCAACGTGATTCCCGAACCGGTCGATGCCGGGCTTCGCGGCGCCGAACTGGCGATCACCGACAGCAACAGCACCGGGCGTTTTCTCAACCAGAGTTACAGCCTCGTCACGGCCAATGCCGACAGCCCGGACGCGCTGATTGAAGCGGCCAAGGCCCAACATGCACAGGGTCTGCGCCTGTTTGTGGTGAATGCGCCGGTGGAGAGCCTGCGCCGGCTCAGCGCCGTGCTGCCCGACAGCTTGCTGTTCAACGCCGGCAGCCCGGATGACAGCCTGCGCACCACCGACTGCCTGCCAAACGTGCTGCATAGCCTGCCGAGCCGGGCGATGCTCGCCGATGCCCTGGCGCAATTTCTGGTGCTACGCAAATGGCAACGGGCGCTGCTGATCGTCGGCCCGACCCCGGACGATCAGGCCTACGCAGCCGCCCTGCGCCGCGCCGCCAAACGCTTCGGCCTGACACTGGTGGCGGAAAAAGCCTGGAGCTTCGACAACGATCAGCGTCGCAGCGCCCAGGCCGACATGCCGCTGTTCACCCAGACCGCCGAATACGATGTGGTGCTGGTGGCGGACGAACGTGGCGATTTCGGTGAATACGTGCCCTACCAGACCTGGTACCCACGGCCGGTCGCCGGCACGCAGGGCCTGACCCCCGTGGGCTGGCACAAAACCGTGGAAACCTACGGCGCCGCCCAACTGCAGAAACGCTTCGAAGCCCTGGCCGGGCGCTGGATGAATGACCGCGACTTCGCCGCCTGGATCGCCGTGCGCAGCATCGCCAGTGCAGTGAGCAAACTGCGGCAGGCCGATCCCGTGGCGATCCGCACCCTGGAAATCAGCGATCAATTGCCGCTGGACGGTTTCAAGGGGCGCAAGCTCAGTTATCGCCCGTGGAACGGTCAGTTGCGCCAACCGATTCCCATCGTCCAGCCCCGAGCGCTGGTCAGCACGTCGCCGCAAGACGGCTTCCTGCACCCTTTCAACGAAATGGACAGCCTTGGCTACGACAAGCCCGAGGTCAGCTGCCGCTTTCCCTGAGCCAGCGTTCCACAAGAACTACAACAAGAAGGAATCCGCCATGCGTCGCACCCTGCTCTCTTGCGCCCTGCTGCTCGCCGCCGGGCACGCCGCTGCCTCTACCGCTTGGGTCTCCAACGAAAAGGACAACACCCTGAGTCTGATCGACCTGCAGACGTTGCAAGTCACCGACACCCTGCCCGTCGGCCAACGGCCGCGCGGTTTGCTGCTGTCCCACGACAACAAGCTGCTGTACATCTGCGCCAGCGACTCGGACCGGGTCCAGGTGATGGACGTCGCCACCCGCAAGATCATCAAGGAGTTGCCGTCGGGCAAAGACCCCGAGCAGTTCGCCCTGCATCCCAACAATCGCTGGCTCTACGTTTCGAACGAAGACGATGCGCTGGTGACGGTGATCGATACCGAAACCTCAAAGGTGCTAAGCCAGATCAGCGTTGGCGTCGAACCCGAAGGCATGGCCGTCAGCCCCGACGGCAAGTGGGCGGTGAACACCAGCGAAACCACCAACATGCTGCACTGGATCGACACCAGCACCCAGACCCTGGCCGACAGCACCCTGGTCGATCAGCGGCCGCGTTTCGTCGAGTTTTCACCTGAAGGCTCGCAACTCTGGGCCTCGGCGGAAATCGGCGGCACGGTGACCATTCTCGACGTCGCCACCCGCAAGGTCCTCAAGACCCTGACTTTCCAGATCAAGGGCGTGCACCCGGACAAGGTCCAGCCGGTGGGCATCAAGCTCAGCGCCGACGGCAAGTACGGTTTCGTCGCCCTCGGCCCGGCCAATCATGTGGCGGTGATTGACGCCAAGACCTTCGAGATTCTTGATTATCTGTTGGTCGGTCGTCGGGTCTGGCAGATGTCGTTCACCCCCGATCAAAAACAGTTGCTGGCCACCAACGGCGTCAGCGGCGATGTATCGGTGATTGATGTCGACAGCCTCAAAGTGACCAAATCGGTGAAAGTCGGGCGCTATCCGTGGGGCGTGGTGGTGACGCCATGAACGCACTGGAAGTCAGCGAACTGAGCTTCGCCTATGGCGCGCGGGAGGCGTTGCGGCAGGTGAATTTCAGCCTGGCGCCCGGGCGTTTCGCGGCGTTGCTGGGGCCGAACGGCGCGGGAAAATCGACGCTGATTGCCCTGCTCACCCGGCTCTATGATTTGCAGCGTGGGGACATCCGGGTCGGCGGCTGCTCCTTGCGCAACGCGGCGCGTCCGGCGCTCAAGCAATTGGGCGTGGTGTTCCAGCAAAGCACGCTGGACCTGGACCTCAGTGTCGAGCAGAACCTGCGTTATCACGCCGCGCTGCATGGCATGTCCCGGCGCCAGACCGGCCTGCGGGTCGACGCCGAACTGGCGCGGCAGGCGCTGACCGAACGCCGTCGCGAGCGGGTGCGTGAACTCAATGGCGGTCACCGGCGCCGGGTGGAAATCGCCCGCGCCTTGCTGCATGAGCCACGGCTGTTGCTGCTCGACGAGGCCAGTGTCGGCCTCGATCCGGCCAGCCGGCTGGCGCTCAATCAACACATTCGCGACCTGTGTCGCGAGCAGCACATCAGCGTGCTCTGGACCACCCACTTGCTGGATGAAGTGCAGCCGAGCGATGACTTGCTGATTCTTCATCAGGGCCGTCTGGTGGCCAGCGGGCGGGCTGATGCCTTGAGCCAGGCGCATGGCGGCGACCTCGGTTCGGCCTTCACTCGCCTCACGACATCAGGAGCCGCGAGATGAATGCGTATTGGCAATGCTTCAGCGGCATCGTGCTGCGTGAATGGCTGCGCTTTGTGTTGCAGCGCACGCGGTTTCTCAGCGCGCTGGTGCGGCCATTGCTGTGGCTGCTGGTGTTCGCCGCCGGTTTTCGCGCGGCCCTCGGGATCGCGATCATTGAGCCCTACGACACCTACATTCCGTATGAGGTCTACATCATCCCGGGGCTGGCCTGCATGATCCTGCTGTTCAACGGCATGCAAGGTTCGCTGTCGATGGTTTACGACCGGGAGATGGGCAGCATGCGCGTGCTGCTGACCAGCCCCCTGCCCCGGACCTTCCTGCTGTGCAGCAAACTGTTGGCCACTTCGCTGATTTCGCTGTTGCAGGTGTATGCCTTTCTGGCGATTGCCTGGGTGTACGGCGTGCAGCCACCGGCCATGGGGCTGTTGATCGCCTTGCCGGCGTTGTTGCTGGTGGCGTTGATGCTCAGTGCGCTGGGCCTGCTGCTGTCCAATGCGATCCGGCAACTGGAGAACTTCGCCGGGGTGATGAATTTCGTGATCTTCCCGCTGTTTTTCCTGTCGTCGGCGTTGTATCCGCTGTGGAAGATGCGCGAATCCAGCGAGTGGCTGTACTGGCTGTGCGCGCTGAACCCGTTTACCCATGCTGTGGAACTGGTGCGGTTTGCCCTGTATGAGCGTTTCAATCCGCTGGCGCTGGCGGTGTGCATGGGGCTGACGCTGCTGTTCGCCCTGCTCGCTGTCCTCACTTTCAACCCGCAGCACGCCGCCCTGCGCAAAACCAGCTGACACCATCAATCCCCTGTGGGAGCAGACTCGCACCCACACTGGATCTGCGTCCTACAGATATTGCGAACAAATGAAGACCCACTGTGGGAGCGAGCCTGCTCGCGATAGCGGAGTGTCAGTCAATAGAGATGTTGAATGTTAAACCGCCATCGCGAGCAGGCTCACTCCCACATGGGATTTGTGGTGCACTGGCGAGGGAAATTACTACTTTAGTACTGGTTTTCCTGTCTATCGTCGCATTCCCAACGCCCCGAGACTGGCATGTAATGGGTTCATAACTATAAGGATTGAACCCCCATGCCGCATGCCCAACGTCGTCTGTTGCGCCCTTCCCTTGCTGCGCTGTCGCTGAGCCTGCTGCTGGGCGCCGCGCATGCCGATACACCGCTGTTCTCCGCCGACGGCTATCGCATCAGCCTCTATCGCAGCCCGACCCCGAATCAGCTTCAAGGCGCGGCCATCGTCGACACCGCCGCCTTGCAAACCCTGCTCACCCAGACACCGCGCCCGGTGCTGATCGACGTTTATCGCCGCCAATGGCTGCAAGGACGATTCATCGAAGACCAGCCCCACGAGAACCTGCCCGGCAGCCATTGGCTGGCCAATACCGGCGACGGCGACCTGACAGCTGACTGGCAGGGCTATTTTGCGCGTAACCTGAACGCATTGACCGCAGGAGACTTGGCGCAACCGCTGGTCTTCTACTGCCGCTCCGACTGCTGGCTGAGCTGGAATGCGGTAAAACGCGCCGCGGCCATGGGCTATAAGACACTGTATTGGTACCGCGACGGCCTGGACGCCTGGCAAGCCGCCAACCTGCCCGTTGAACCGGCCCGGCCCGAGCCCTTCCCCTGACCTTTACGCGTGCGTGTTGTTGCCACACCATAATGAAAATAATGAGGTGAAAGGCTATGTACAAAATTCTGATTGCCGACGATCACCCGCTGTTTCGCGAAGCCATTCATAACGTCATCAGCGATGGTTTTCCGGGCAGCGAGGTGATGGAAACCGCCGACCTCGACAGTGCCCTGCTGCTGACTCAGGAGCACGACGACCTGGACCTGATCCTGCTCGACCTGAACATGCCGGGCATGCACGGCCTCAATGGCCTGATCAACCTGCGCAACGAGGCGCCGACCATTCCGGTGGTGATTGTTTCAGCCGAGCAGGACAAGCAGATCGTGCTGCAAGCCATCACCTATGGCGCAGTGGGTTTCATCACCAAATCCTCGCCCCGGGTGCAGATGACCGAGGCCATCCAGCAGATTCTCAATGGCAATGTGTACTTGCCGCCGGACATCATTCGCACACAAAAGTCAGGCACCCATCGGCGCATGAATGACAACCCGAGCTTCCCGCCCGAACTGCTCCAGGCGCTGACCCGCAAGCAGTTGCTGGTGCTGGAACGCATGACCAAGGGTGAATCGAACAAGCAGATCGCCTACACCCTGGAAATCGCCGAAACCACAGTCAAGGCGCATGTCTCGGCGATCTTGCGCAAACTCAATGTGCACAACCGGGTGCAAGCGATTCTGAGTGCTGGGGATATTGATTTCGGGTCTTATCTGCGGCGCTGAATGTTGGGCATTCCCAGATCCCTGTGGCGAGGGAGCTTGTTCCCGTTGGGTCGCGAAGCGGCCCCCTTCAAACTTCCAGGTAAACCGAGTCGCCTGATTTACGACTGCTTCGCAGCCGGACGGGAGCAAGCTCCCTCGCCACAGAAAGCCTAGTCACCACAGGTCTGATGCCCGACGTGGCTAACGGGATGGGCCAAGCAAATGACTCATTGCCGTTTTCAGCTTCATCGGCCGTACAGGCTTATGCATCAACGTATGCCCCAACTCGCGAATCTGCTGCTTGAGCTCATTGCTGTAGTTGGCGGTAATCATCATCGCCGGGATCGCTGAACCGCGCCGGGCGTTGATCCGGGCCACGGCATCGACGCCGTTCTGCTCGTCATCGAGGTGATAGTCGGCAATCAGCAAGTCGGCTTCTTCGTGGTAGTTGTCCACCTGCCGCGCCAGGTCCTGCTCCGACAGTGCCGTGACCACCCGACACCCCCACCCTTCGAGCAATGTGCGCATGCCAGCGCAAATCGCCGCGTCATTATCCAGCACCCACACCCGCGCTCCGCGCAGACGCTCGAGCATCGGCTCACTCATCAACAACGCTGGCTGAGCCTTCGGAGCCGTGGCGCTCAACGGCACCTCGACGGAAAACATCGAGCCCTTGCCCGGCCACGAACGCACGTGAACGCGATGACCGAGAATCCCGGCAATCTTCTCGACGATGGCCAGCCCCAGCCCCAACCCGCGGTCCTGATCCGGACGCTGCACATCGCCCCGTTTGAACTCCTGGAAAATCTCTTCCAGTCGATTTTCGGCAATGCCCATCCCGCTGTCCCAGACCTCGATCGTCAACCGCTGATGATGACGCCGACATCCGAGCACCACCCGACCGCTGTAGGTATAACGAATGGCGTTGCTCAGCAGATTGCGCAGGATCCGCGCCAGCAACTGAATGTCGCTGCGCACCAGCGCCGAACACGGGATGAAATGCAGCTCCAGCCCTTCATTGCGGGCCACCTGTGTGTACTCGGCCGCGAGGTTTTCCAGCAGCTCGCTCAGGGCGAACGGCGCGATGTCGGCTTTGATCACCCCGGCATCCAGTTTGGAAATATCCACCAGCGTGCCTAGCAGGTTTTCCACGTCCTCCAGCGAATTGCTGACATTGCGTACCAAAATCGCATTGGCCACCGGCTCGCGACGTTCCAGCAAAGCGCTGGTGAATAGCCGAGCCGCGTTGAGCGGTTGCAGCAGGTCGTGACTCACGGCGGCGAGAAACTTGGTTTTCGACAGGTTGGCCTGCTCCGCCTCAAGTTTGGCCTCGCGCAAACGCGATTCCACGCGCCGGCGCTCGTCGATTTCACGCAGCAATTGGTCATTGAGGGTGGTCAGTTCGGTGGTCCGTTCGCGTACCCGCAACTCAAGATTCTGATAAGCCTGGTGCAGCGCCTCGGCCGTGCGGCGGCGCTCGGTGATGTCACGGATCAACACGAAGATCCCCACCACTTCCCCGGTGGCCAGGCGATTGGGCACGTAGGAGCGCAGCATGTAGCGCTCCTGATTGTTGATGTTGGTTTCGGCAAATTCGAACGTCACGCTCTCACCGGCCAAGGCCCTGGCCACGTAGGCCTCGAGGCGCTGGTAATGCTGCGCGCTGTGAACTTCGCGCAGGCTCTGCCCGAGCATCACGCCGCGAGGCCAGCAGTACCATTCTTCGTAGACCTTGTTGGTGAATTCGTAGACCAGATCGGCATTGAGGTAGGCGATCAACGCGGGGACATGGTCGGTGATCAGGCGAATCCAGCGCTCGCTTTCGCTGAGGGCTTCGGCGTGCTGGTAACGTTCGGTGATGTCGGTGAAGGTATTGACGAAGCCACCGGTGGGCAACGGATGCGTGCGGATTTCCAGCACCCGGCCATCGTAAAGACGTTGCTCGCATTCCTGCACGTGCCGCCCGTTGGCATCGCGACTGGCCGGGGTCAGCAGGGTCAACTCGCTGTCGCCGATCACTTCGGCAAACGGCCGATGGGCCGCCACCGGGGCGAGCCCGCTCAGTTCGAGGAAGCGCCGGTTCCACAGTTCCAGGATGCCTTCGGCATTGACCATGGCCACGCCTTGGGACAGGTTGTCGACCGCCCGTTGCAGCAAGTGCGATTTCTGCGCCACGGCTTGCTCGCGGCGCACGGTTTCGCTGAGTTTGACGTCAGTAATGTCGGTGAACAGGATCACCCGCCCACCTTCCTGCGTGGGCCGTTCGCTGACTTGCAGCCAGCGGCCGTCCTGCAAGCGATAGATTAGGTTTTCGTCGGCATGCCCACGGGGTTCTTCCGTGAACAACCCGGTGGCGGACATCAGCCGTTTCACCTCGACCAGGCGCATGCCGGCGTTGATCCGCACCCGGCTGTTGTCCCAGAACGCCTTGAAACGGCTGTTGAACAAAACGATGCGCTGCTCGGCATCGAACAGCACAAAGGCATCGGAAATGCTCTCGATGGCATCGATCAGATGCTGATGCGCGGTTTCCGCCCGCAGGCGCGCTTCGCTGAGCAAGTGATTGCCCGACTTGAGCTCGGCCATGGCCTGGTTCAAGGCGTCGGTGCGCTCACGCACCTGCTCGGCCAGCACCACCGAATGCTGGAACGCCGCGTAGGGATCATTGCCGCGCGTGACACCGGATTCGATCCGCTCGATCAGCGCGCCGTTGATGCGCTGCAGTTTATGGTTGTCGTGGCGCAGGCTGGCGAGCTGCGCCTGCAGCTCAACGATGTCCAGGGGACCGGCCTCGGGCAATGGCAACCCCGGTGAAGGTCTGGTTGATGTGCATGCCATTGAACTGTTCTCCGTAGGTGTTGAAACCCATCACCCGTTGGTCGCGCAAAAACGTTCCGATCTGCTCCAGGCTGCCGCCGTCTTCCAGCTCCAGACGCCTGAGAAAACAGTCGCAGCCGATGGTCAGTAACAGGTCGCCGAGGCGCTCCTGCAAGCCTTCGAACAAGGTTTGCAGGTTCGGCAGCATCGGGCCGGGGGTCATGACGGTGAGGACGATGCCGTTTTCCACGGCGCAGTAGAAGCTCAGGCTCAGGTCTGGATGAACCTGCTGGATCGCCCGCACGTAATACTGATCGTTGATCCGCACCGCCAAGGGGTGAGCGGCGAAGACCCGGTGATCGAGTTCGGCCACCGGCACGCCGATGTGTCGGGCGTACTCCTCGGCAGCCGGCTCGGCATTCAGTTCAAAGACCCGGCGCGAGGCGCTGTCGGCTCCGGTGACCACCAGTTTCTCCGCCCTCGGCAAGATGTGGTGCGTGGTGAACACCTCGAAATCCAGCCAGGTGTTGACCAGCACCACCACCGCCGCGCCGCTGTGAAACTCGCCGCCGAAATAGACGTGGGTGTGGGTCAGGTAGTTGTCATCGCCGGCCGAACCGCCGAAATGCGGGATGTCGCCCAACGCCGCGCTCAACGCCGCGAGGACCATTTCTTCGCGGCTGGACAGACCATCGAGCAAGGTCAGGGCAAAGCTGTTGCCCTTGATCGGCGCCAGGGTGTTACTGCGACAGCCGCTGGCCAGGCGCTCGACCATTTGCTGGGCGTCGATCAGGCTGAAGCGCTCCATCTCGCTGATCAGTTCGGCGTCGATGGAAAAATGCCGATGGTCGAACCCCACCGCCGTCACGCAATTGCGGCCGTAGCCCAGGGGCGTGATCTCCCCGGCGCTGGTGCAGCCGACCAGGCGAATGCCGCCGAAGCTCAGATGCAAGGCCTGGCCCAGCGCCTGCAAGTCGTACTCGGCGGAGCAGAAGAACAACACGAAGCCCAGATGCGGGTGCAATAACTGCCGCGCGAGCTCCTGAGCCACTTGTTGGGCATCGGTGGCCTGGGACATGCCGCTGACCACCCCTTCACTCTGGACCTGCTGCATGACCACCCCCGCAGGTGCGCGTGTATGAGACACGAGTGTACGAAGCCTGCGGGCTGCGACGTATGCTACTTGGGTAGCGGGTAGCCGCTTCGATGGGATGAGAGTCGGCGGGTTGACGGCTTGATGGCTGAAGCTTTTGTGGCGAGGGAGCTTGCTCCCGCGGGACTGCGCAGCAGTCCCCCAACCGGCCGATGCGCGACCAGAATAGGGACCGCTACGCGCTCCAGCGGGAGCAAGCTCCCTCGCCACAGCGGTAGGGTTCACAGATCAGCTTGTTACCAGTTCAACACCGCCCCCACCGCAAAAGTGTCGGTGTCTTCGTTCTGGGCGCTGGTGTCGTGGCCGTTGATTTCGAACTGGTTGTACTCGGCCACGAGTTTGAGGTTGTCGTTGACGTCATGGAACAACGCAATGCCGCGGGTTTCATAGTCCGCGCCGCTGCCGACCACACCATTGCCGTCGTCATTGGTCTTGCCGTAAGACAAGGCCAGGCGGTTTTTGCCCAGCTTGTACGAGCCTTGCAGCAAGTAACCGTCGCTGTCGACGTTGCGCAGGGTCGGTTCGCCGGCGTTGTTGGTGAAGAACGGGTTAATCCCTTTGGCCTGGAAACCGGAGCCGGTCAGCGACAACCCGCCCATCTTCGCCTGCACACCGTAGCCGACGCCTTTGGAGGTGACCGATTCAACGGTGGAGTCGGTATTGTCCGACGTCTGGTAGCTGCCGTTGACCCAGCTGTAAATCTTCGCGCCGCCGACATCAAACTGATAGGTGACCTCGCTCTCGGTACGCGGATTCTCCTGATACGCCTTGCCCAACGGGCTGCTGTCGTTGGTGTCCACCGGGTCGAGAATCCCAACGGCCACCCGCAAACCCTCCATCACCGGGGTGCGATAGGTGATCTGCGAGGTCGGGAACGGGTACGGGTAACCCGTACCGATATTGCCGAACGACACGCCGCCACCGTCCACCAACCCCAGGGTATCGCTGACCTGGCCGTAACCGGCGAGCATTTCATCGAGCAGAATGTTGGAGCGGGCGAACAGGCCGAAGTCCTTGCCGATCAACACTTCGCCCCATTCCGGATTGGCCACGGTGCCGTAGAACTGCCGCACGTCGATGGCGGTGTCGGTGCCATTGGTCTGGCTGTCGTTGATGGTCACCCAGAACGACGCCCGCGCACCGAGCTTCAGGTCATCGACCTGTTTGCCCATGTTGAAACCCAGGTAATTGGGCAGATAGCCCATCTTCACCCGCGCCTGTTTCCGGTCGTACTGGTCGCCGGCACGGTCCACATCGCTGTTCACGTAGAAGGCGTTGATGTAGCCGTCGGTTGAGAACGTGGTCTGGTCCTTGTCGTACAGCACGATCTCGGCCTCAGCCATCGTGCTCAAACCGAGGGTCGAGAGGCTGGCGATGAAGGCAGGCAAGTAACGATGCTTGAAGTTCTTATTGTTGTGCATGACGCGCTCCGCAGCGGGGGACTGGATGTCGGAGGCGATTATCGAAAGGGGACGGGCGGCGGCATACGCTGCCTTGGGGGCGGTTTTGAAGTGCTTTGGAGTGGCCGGGCGTGAGCGGCAAATTCGGTGTAAGACCGGGCTCAGGCACGGCCCGAAACTTTAGGTGTAAGACCGGCTAGGTCGCCGCTCTGAACAGCATGTAGGCCGCGACCACGACACACACGCTGGCAAAACCGATTTGCAGGGCTCGGGCCGGGACGCGCGCGCTCAGTTGTCGGCCGGCGATCATGCCGACCACGCTGGCAACAATGAACGCCACACCCAATGCGTCGATCCTGACCCCGGCATGAAACGCCCCGATCACACCGATGGCGGAAATCAGGCTGATCACCATCAAGGAGGTGGCGACGATGCCGCGCATTTGCACATCGGTCAGTTGCTTGAAGGCCGGGACAATCAAGAAGCCGCCACCGACCCCGAGCAAACCGGAAACAACGCCGGTCACCGCGCCCAATGCCGCGAGGGTCGCGGTGCATTTGGCGGTCCAGGAAAAACGCCCGGTCTGCTGATCAAGCATGCAGTTCTTCTGACCCCAGTTGGCGTGGCCATGGTCGCTCGGTCCTTCTTCCTGGCGCTCGCGACGCAACATCCGCCAGGCCACCATGACCATCAGCAGACTGAACAGAATCATCAGGATTTTTTCCGGCAACTGATGGGCGAAGTAGATGCCGACCGGCGAAAAAATCGCCCCCAGCAGTGCGATCAGCAACGCCGCGCGATAGCGCACCAGGCCATGGCGCAAACCATCAATAGCCCCGACCGCTGCCGCGCTGCCCACCGCAAACAACGCCACCGGCGCAGCCTGGGTCATGGTCAATCCCAGCCCCAGCACCAAGGCCGGCACTGCAAGAATGCCGCCCCCTGCCCCGGTCAATCCCAGGACGAGGCCCATCACCACGCCAAAAAAACCTGCCAACAGCATAAAACGCTCGTAATCCGTGGGAAAAAGCCGGGAGCGCCCGGTATCGATGTCTGACAGGATAGAGCGCGTGCGAATTTTTTCCTTCAGCATTTAACGCGGGGCTGGTCAGCGCAGGGAAAATGACACTACCCTCTTGGCTCGTCCTGAAAGAAACGGCCACCATGCCTGCCTTGATTGAAGCTTTTTTAGACCCTGCCTCCTCGACCTACAGCTACGTGATTCATGAAGGTGCTGGCAGTCAATGCGCCATCGTCGACCCGGTCCTCGACTACGACCCCGCCGCCGGTCGCACCGCCACCACCCAGGCGGACAAAATCATCGCCTTCGTTCGCAAGCATCAGTTGCAAGTGCAATGGCTGCTGGAAACCCACGCCCATGCCGATCACCTGTCCGCCGCACCGTATCTGCGTCGCGAGCTGGGCGGCAAAATCACCATCGGCCAGTCGATCAGCAAGGTCCAGGGCGTGTTCAAGGCCCTGTTCAACCTTGAGCCGGCATTTCGCAGTGACGGTTCGCAATTCGACCACCTGTTCGCCCCGGACGAATCATTCATGATCGGCCACCTCAAGGCCACGGCCCTGCATGTGCCCGGCCACACCCCGGCGGACATGGCCTATTTGATCGACGGTGACGTGATTCTGGTAGGCGATACCTTGTTCATGCCAGACGTGGGCACGGCCCGTTGCGACTTCCCCGGCGGCAATGCCCACCAGATGTTCGCCTCGATCCAAAAACTGCTGGCCTTCCCCGCCAGCGTCCGGCTCTACGTCTGCCACGACTACCCACCCGAAGGCCGCGAATCCCGCTGCATGACCACGGTCGGCGAGCAACGCAAAAGCAATATTCACGTCCATGACGGCATCGACGAAGCGGCGTTCGTCGCCATGCGCACCCAGCGTGATGCCGGGCTGGGCATGCCAACGCTGTTGCTGCCGGCGATTCAGGTGAATGTGCGGGCGGGGAATCTGCCGCCGGCGGAGGACAATGGCGTGACCTACCTGAAAATCCCCCTGAATAAACTCTGAAGCGATCGTTCCCACGCTCTGCGTCACATCAGAAGCGGAACGCGGAGCGTCCCTGGCGGCATTCCCACGCAGAGCGTGGGAACGATCACTCTAGGCCCCCAAGGTCAGGCCGTTGGCGGGCAACGGCAGTGCGGTTTTATAGCGCACTTGCTTGAGCGCAAAGCTTGAACGGATGTTGGCCACACCAGGCACTTTGGTCAGGAAGTCCATCATGAAGCGTTCCAGCGACTGAATGGTCGGCACCAGCACCCGGATCAGATAGTCCGGGTCCCCTGCCATCAAGTAGCATTCCATCACTTCCGGGCGATCCGAAATCGCTTCTTCAAAATGATGCAACGCCTCTTCCACCTGTTTCTCCAGGCTGACATGAATAAACACGTTCACGTGCAAACCCAACAAGTCGGCGTCCAGCAGCGTCACTTGCTCGCGAATCAGCCCTAATTCTTCCATCGCCTTGACCCGGTTGAAGCACGGCGTTGGCGACAGGTTCACCGAGCGTGCGAGGTCGGCGTTGGTGATACGGGCGTTCTCCTGAAGGCTGTTCAAAATGCCGATATCGGTACGGTCCAGTTTGCGCATGAGACAAAACCACCTGTTTTTTATGTTTATGCAGGTTTTTTATCCTCAAATGATCTCCCGCGCAACGAAACAGAGATAAATATTCTTCTGCGCCGGGCCTATGATTGTTGTAGGACAAGATTTCTTTTATCGAAGAATGACGGTCAGCTCACTACAAGAAATTCACAAGATCGAGCGTAGAAGCCATGAACCAAGCGTATGAACCGCTGCACCTGCACGTTCCCGAACCATCGGGCCGTCCTGGCTGCAAAACCGACTTCTCCTACCTGCGTCTGACCGACGCCGGCACGGTGCGCAAACCCCCAATCGACGTTGAACCCGCCGACACCGCCGACCTGGCCAAAGGCCTGATTCGCGTGCTCGACGACCAGGGTAATGCCCTCGGTCCATGGGCTGAAGGCGTACCGGTCGAGATCCTGCGAAAAGGCATGCGCGCCATGCTTAAGACGCGCATCTACGACAACCGCATGGTGGTCGCCCAGCGTCAGAAAAAAATGTCGTTCTACATGCAGAGCCTTGGCGAAGAAGCCATCGGCAGCGGCCAGGCCTTGGCGCTGAACGTCGATGACATGTGCTTCCCGACCTACCGCCAGCAAAGCATCCTGATGGCACGCGATGTACCGCTGGTAGACCTGATCTGCCAACTGCTGTCCAACGAGCGCGATCCGCTCAAGGGCCGTCAGTTGCCGATCATGTATTCGGTCAAGGACTATGGCTTCTTCACCATTTCCGGCAACCTCGCCACCCAATTCGTACAAGGTGTGGGCTGGGGCATGGCCTCGGCGATCAAGGGCGACACCAAAATCGCCTCGGCGTGGATTGGCGATGGCGCCACCGCTGAATCCGACTTCCACACCGCCCTCACCTTTGCCCACGTTTACCGTGCGCCAGTGATCCTCAACGTGGTCAACAACCAGTGGGCGATCTCGACGTTCCAGGCGATTGCCGGTGGTGAAGCCACTACGTTCGCCGGTCGTGGCGTGGGTTGCGGCATTGCCTCCCTGCGGGTCGACGGCAACGATTTCGTCGCGGTCTACGCCGCCTCCGCCTGGGCCGCCGAACGTGCGCGCCGCAACCTCGGCCCTACGATGATCGAATGGGTCACCTACCGCGCCGGTCCGCACTCGACCTCCGATGATCCGTCCAAATACCGTCCTGCCGACGACTGGAGCTACTTCCCGCTGGGCGACCCGATTGCGCGCCTCAAGCAGCACCTGATCAAGATCGGCCACTGGTCCGAAGAGGAACACGTCGCCGTCAGCGCCGAACTGGAAGCCGAAGTGATTGCCGCCCAGAAAGAAGCCGAGCAGTACGGCACCCTGGCCGGTGGCCAGATCCCAAGCGCCGCGACCATGTTCGAAGACGTCTATAAAGAGATGCCGGAGCACTTGAAGCGCCAGCGTCAAGAGTTGGGGATCTGACATGAACGATCACAACAATAATATCGAGTTGGAAACCGCCATGACCACGACCACCATGACCATGATCCAGGCCCTGCGCTCGGCCATGGATGTGATGCTTGAGCGTGACGACAACGTCGTGGTGTTCGGCCAGGACGTTGGTTACTTCGGCGGTGTGTTCCGCTGCACCGAAGGCCTGCAGACCAAGTACGGCACCTCCCGGGTGTTCGATGCGCCGATCTCAGAAAGCGGCATTGTCGGCGTTGCCGTGGGCATGGGTGCCTACGGTCTGCGCCCGGTCGCCGAGATCCAGTTCGCCGACTACGTGTACCCGGCGTCGGACCAGATCATTTCCGAAGCCGCGCGCCTGCGCTATCGCTCGGCCGGCGAGTTCACCGCACCGATGACCCTGCGCATGCCTTGCGGCGGCGGCATCTACGGTGGCCAGACCCACAGCCAAAGTATTGAGGCGATGTTTACTCAGGTCTGCGGCTTGCGCACGGTCATGCCGTCCAACCCTTACGACGCCAAAGGCCTGCTGATCGCCTCCATCGAAAACGATGACCCGGTGATCTTCCTCGAGCCAAAACGCCTGTACAACGGCCCGTTCGACGGCCACCACGACCGCCCGGTAACCCCGTGGTCGAAACACCCGGCCGCCCAGGTCCCGGACGGTTACTACACCGTGCCGCTGGACGTTGCCGCCATCGCCCGTCCCGGCAAGGACGTGACCATCCTGACCTACGGCACCACCGTTTACGTGTCGCAAGTCGCCGCGGAAGAAACCGGGATCGACGCTGAAGTCATCGACCTGCGCAGCCTGTGGCCTCTGGACCTGGACGCCATCGTCAAATCGGTGAAGAAAACCGGCCGCTGCGTGATCGTTCACGAAGCGACCCGCACGTGCGGCTTCGGCGCCGAACTGGTCGCCCTGGTGCAAGAGCATTGCTTCCACCACCTGGAAGCGCCGATCGAACGCGTCACCGGTTGGGACACTCCCTACCCGCACGCGCAAGAGTGGGCGTATTTCCCTGGTCCGTCCCGAGTGGGCGCGGCGTTGAAACGGGTCATGGAGGTCTGAATGGGCACGCACGTTATTAAAATGCCGGACATTGGCGAAGGCATTGCAGAAGTTGAATTGTCGGTATGGCACGTCAAGGTTGGCGACATGGTCGTCGAAGATCAGGTGCTCGCCGATGTCATGACCGACAAGGCGATGGTCGACATCCCGTCTCCGGTGCACGGCAAGGTGATTGCGCTGGGCGGACAGCCAGGCGAAGTCATGGCGGTGGGCAGCATCCTGATCAGCATTGAAGTCGAAGGCGCGGGCAACGTTAAAGAGTCGGCTCAGCCGGCAGCCCCTGCGGTGAAAGAAGCGCCGGTTGCGACGCCGAAAGTTGAGCCCGTGGTCGCAAGCAAACCGGTCGTTGCAGCAGCGCCCCGAGCCGCCGTTTGCCAAGGCCCGATGGTCGCTCGCGAAGCCGACGAACGCCCGCTGGCCTCCCCGGCCGTGCGCAAGCATGCGCTGGACCTCGGCATCCAGTTGCGTCTGGTCCGTGGCACCGGCCCTGCCGGTCGCGTGTTGCACGAAGACCTCGACGCCTATCTGGCCCAGGGGCAGCAGCCGCAATCGACCGTGGCCGCCGCTTACGCCCAGCGTAATGACGAAGAGCAAATCCAGGTCATCGGCATGCGCCGCAAGATCGCCCAGCGCATGCAGGATGCCACTCAGCGTGCCGCTCACTTCAGTTATGTCGAAGAAATCGACGTCACCGCCGTTGAAGAACTGCGCGCGCACCTGAACGAAAAACACGGGGCGACCCGAGGCAAGCTGACATTGCTGCCGTTCCTGGTCCGCGCCCTGGTTGTCGCCCTGCGCGACTTCCCGCAGATCAATGCCCGTTACGACGACGAAGCCCAGGTCATCACCCGCCTCGGCGCCGTCCACGTGGGCATCGCCACGCAAGCCGACATCGGCTTGATGGTGCCGGTGGTGCGTCACGCCGAAGCCCGCAGCCTGTGGGATAACGCGGCCGAAATCGCCCGTTTGGCCACGGCCGCACGTAATGGCAAGGCCAGCCGCGATGAACTGTCCGGCTCGAGCATCACCCTGACCAGCCTCGGCGCGCTGGGCGGCATCGTCAGCACGCCGGTGCTGAACCTGCCGGAAGTGGCGATCGTCGGCGTCAACAAGATCGTCGAACGCCCGATGGTGGTCAAAGGCCAAATCGTGATTCGCAAGATGATGAACCTCTCCAGCTCCTTCGATCACCGCGTGGTCGATGGCATGGACGCGGCGCAATTCATCCAGGCCATCCGTGGTTTGCTCGAACATCCCGCCACCCTGTTTGTGGAGTAAGAGATGCAGACTTTGAACACCACTCTGCTGATCATCGGCGGCGGCCCTGGCGGTTATGTGACGGCGATCCGTGCCGGCCAGTTGGGCATCTCGACCATTCTGGTGGAAGGCGAATCGTTGGGCGGTACGTGCCTGAACATCGGCTGCATTCCGTCGAAGGCGTTGATTCATGTCGCTGAACAGTTCCACCAGACGCAACACCACAGCCAGCACTCTGCGCTGGGCATCAGCGTCTCCGCGCCAACCCTCGACATCGGCAAAAGCGTCGAGTGGAAGGACGGCATCGTTGATCGCCTGACCACCGGCGTCGCGGCGCTGTTGAAAAAGAACAAAGTCCAGGTCATTCAAGGCTGGGCGAAAGTGATTGATGGCAAAACCGTGGAAGTAGGCGATACGCGAATCCAGTGCGAGCACCTGGTGCTGGCCACGGGCTCAAAAAGCGTGAACCTGCCGATGTTGCCGATTGGCGGACCGATCATCTCCTCCACCGAAGCCCTGGCCCCGACGTCCGTGCCGAAACGCCTGGTCGTGGTCGGTGGCGGTTACATCGGTCTGGAGCTCGGAATTGCCTATCGCAAACTCGGCGCTGACGTGAGCGTGGTCGAGGCGCAGGAGCGCATTCTGCCGGCCTACGATGCCGAACTGACCCAGCCGGTACACGACGAACTGAAAAAGCTCGGTGTAACGCTTTACTTGAAGCACAGCGTCCAAGGCTTTGATTCTTCTAGTAATACACTGCAAGTTTTGCAACCGGGTGGCGACACCCTGAACCTGGAAACGGATCAGGTGCTGGTGGCCGTCGGTCGCAAGCCGAATACCCAGGGCTGGAACCTTGAAGCGCTGAATCTGGACATGAATGGCTCGGCGATCAAGATCGACCACCGCTGCCAGACCAGTATGCGCAACGTGTACGCCATCGGCGACCTGAGCGGCGAACCGATGCTCGCGCACCGGGCCATGGCTCAGGGCGAGATGGTGGCCGAACTGATCAGCGGCAAATCCCGCGAGTTCAACCCGACCGCCATCGCTGCCGTGTGCTTCACCGACCCGGAACTGGTGGTGGTCGGCAAGACCCCGGACGACGTCAAGGCTGCCGGCCTGGACTGCATCGTTTCCAGTTTCCCGTTCGCGGCCAATGGCCGGGCGATGACGCTGGAATCGAAAAGCGGCTTCGTGCGCGTCGTGGCACGCCGTGACAATCATGTGATTGTTGGCTGGCAAGCGGTGGGTGTGGGCGTTTCGGAGTTGTCGACGGCGTTTGGCCAGAGCCTGGAGATGGGCGCGCGGCTGGAAGACATCGCCGGCACGATTCATGCGCATCCGACGCTGGGCGAGGCGGTGCAAGAAGCCGCGCTGCGCGCTTTGGGGCATGCACTGCACCTGTGATTCAGAACATGGATGGCGGCATAGATGACCCCATCGCCAGCAGGCCAGCGCCCACATTTGCAATGCCTTCTCCTGTGGGAGCCAGCCTGCCAGCGATTTCTTGAGGTCAACTCGATTTATCTGTCTGTCATCCGATAGTCCGGGCTGCGAAACAGGCCCGTAATGAAGTATTGTTGTCCCCATCCAGAAAAACGTCAGAAGCCTTGAACCGTTTCGGCGGTTGTTAAGTGATAGAGGGTGTCATGGGTAACGAAAGCATCAATTGGGACAAGTTGGGTTTTGACTACATCAAGACAGACAAGCGCTATCTGTCGCACTGGCGTAATGGCGAGTGGGACACAGGCACCCTGACCGAAGACAACGTGCTGCACATCAGCGAAGGCTCCACTGCCCTTCACTATGGCCAGCAATGCTTCGAGGGCCTGAAGGCTTATCGTTGCAAGGACGGTTCGATCAACCTGTTCCGCCCGGATCAGAACGCCGCCCGCATGCAACGCAGCTGCGCCCGTCTGCTGATGCCGCAGGTGTCCACCGAGCAGTTCGTCGAAGCGTGCAAGGAAGTGGTCCGCGCCAACGAGCGTTTCATCCCGCCTTACGGCACCGGCGGCGCGCTGTACCTGCGGCCGTTCGTAATCGGCGTGGGTGACAACATCGGCGTGCGTACCGCCCCCGAGTTCATCTTCTCGATTTTCTGCATTCCGGTCGGCGCTTACTTCAAAGGTGGCCTGACCCCGCACAACTTCCTGATCTCCAGCTACGACCGCGCCGCTCCACAAGGCACCGGTGCAGCCAAGGTCGGTGGCAACTACGCGGCCAGCCTGATGCCAGGTTCCCAGGCCAAGAAAGCCCACTTCGCCGACTGCATCTACCTGGACCCGATGACCCACACCAAAATCGAAGAAGTCGGCTCGGCCAACTTCTTCGGGATCACCCACGACAACAAGTTCGTCACGCCGAACTCGCCGTCGGTCCTGCCAGGCATCACCCGCCTGTCGTTGATCGAGCTGGCCAAATCGCGTTTGGGCCTGGAAGTGGTTGAAGGTGACGTGTTCATCGACAAGCTGTCCGACTTCAAGGAAGCCGGCGCTTGCGGTACCGCTGCGGTGATCACACCGATCGGCGGCATCAGCTACAACGACCATCTGCATGTGTTCCACAGCGAAACCGAAGTCGGCCCGGTCACCCAGAAGCTCTACAAAGAGCTGACCGGTGTTCAAACCGGTGACGTCGAAGCGCCAGCGGGCTGGATCGTCAAGGTTTGATCTGACGCCAGCGGCATCGAAGCCCTCCATCGCTTTGGCGATGGGGGGCTTTTTTATCAGCGCTGCCCGGCTTCTCCCCGCGCAATACGTTTACCTCCCCTGCCCTTGATTCCACTCGCCTGGCCGTCCTGTTGCTTACCCGTGCGTGCCTGGGTGATCAGTCCCGGAATCAGCGCACCTTCCGGCAGGTTTTTCCAGAACCGGGCCGGCAAATGCCCTTGCATGACTTTCGGGTTCAGGCGCGCCGGATTGAAGATGTGGCTGTAGTAGGTCAACCACATGTCGCTGTGCGGGTCGTCGACGTTTTGTGCCAGCTGCTGCCACTCAATTGGGCACTGGCGTTGGTGGATCAACTGCTCACCGTCGTAGTAGACCCCGTCCCTGGGCGTTGCAATCAACCAGCGATGCCGGCCCATGCGCCCGATAAAATGTTCACTGGCACTGTGCAGGATGTCATGGGCCGGTTCATGCCAGGCAACGTATTGCGGGCCCTCACTTCCAGGCATTGCGACGAATCGTACGAATGCATGTAAGTGATGAGATTCACGCTGTACCTGTTTGATTCTTCTATGAAATTCACTGCCTAATTTGTCTCCGGCCAGCATGGCGGTGCGGTCACCATGACTGACCCGCCACAGCACTTCGTACAACAGACTCCAGCGCTGATCCCCCCGATAACGAGCGGCGCGCTCCAGGGTGTCCAACAGCGTTCGCGGTATTCGTGCGTGAAACGGCCCCTGGGTTTGAGGTGGCGCATCGTCGCTGGCGAACAGATCGCAGACGCCTTCACTGGCCCAACTCACCCGGCTCGGGTCCACCTCATGGCTGAGCAGCCAGCGCGCCTGCTGGCGCCACGTGTCGAACAGGTCATCGCAATCGAGGCTGATCATCCCCATAACCCCATTTGTTGCGGCTGCGGCCGGTCGCGCAATTGCTGATACAACAAATGGCTGGTGACCTCGGCCTGCTGCGGGTGGTAATCGCTGGTGATGAAGAACGGTTTGGCCTTGGCCAGCACGCAACGCATCCGGGTCAGGTCTTCGTAGCGGATGCGGCGCTGACGGCGCAATTCCACCAGGCGCTCGGTGGTGCGAAGGCCAATACCGGGAATGCGTGCGATCAACGATGCCTCGGCGCGATTGAGGTCCAGGGGGAAGATCTCGCGGTTCTCCAATGCCCACGCCAGTTTCGGATCGATGTCGAGCGCCAGGTGCCCGGGCCCTTTGAACAGCTCGCCAGCGGTAAAGCCGTAGCTGCGCAACAGGAAGTCCGCCTGATACAAACGGTGCTCGCGCATCAATGGCGGCGCGGCCAGCGGCACGCTTTTCGGGCTGTTGGGGATCGGGCTGAACGCCGAGTAATAGACCCTTCGCAAACTGAAGTTGCCGTACAACGCCTGGGCGCTATGGAGAATGGTGCTGTCATCGGTGTCATCAGCACCGACGATCATCTGCGTGCTCTGCCCGGCCGGGGCAAATTTCGGTGCGCGGGGTTCGTTGAGTACGGTCTGGACACCGGTGTAGATGGTTTGCATCGCTTGCTTGATCGAGCCCAGCTGTTTCTCCGGGGCCAGGGTTTGCAGGCTGGCGTCGGTGGGCAGTTCAATGTTCACGCTCAAGCGATCGGCATAGCGCCCCGCTTCCTCGATCAGCGCCGGATCGGCTTCGGGAATGGTCTTGAGGTGGATGTAGCCTCGGAACTCGTGGTCTTCGCGCAGCAGTTTGGCCACGCGGATCAGTTGCTCCATGGTGTAGTCCGCCGAGCGAATGATCCCGGAACTGAGAAACAACCCACTGACGCAGTTGCGCCGGTAGAAATCCATAGTCAGCGTCACCACTTCTTCCGGCGTGAAGCGTGCGCGTGGCACGTCGCTGGAACGTCGATTGACGCAATACTGGCAGTCATAGAGACAGAAGTTGGTCAGCAGAACCTTCAGCAATGACACACAGCGGCCGTCCGGCGTGTAGCTGTGGCAAATGCCCATGCCGTCGGTCGAGCCCAGGCCGCTCTTGCCCTCGGAACTACGCTTGGGCGCGCCACTGCTGGCGCAAGACGCGTCGTACTTGGCGGCGTCGGCGAGAATGCTGAGCTTGTCGATGAGTTCCATGGGGCACGCCTATTACTGTGTGGATATACAGTATAGGGTCGACCTTCAAGGCACAAGTCATCAGCGAACCCTTGGTCGGGTCAGATCACATCACGCGCAGGTAGCGGTGGGCGTTGTTCGCGGATGGGTTGCACGGTTGGCTGCGCCAGCGTCAGGTCGAACTGTGCACCCAATTCCTTGCGCCCCAGCGCCGTCAACGCCAGCGCCCTGCTGTCCAGATCCTGCGTCACCCATTTGCGCTTGATCGCGGTTTGCAGCAACGCCGCCCCCAGCGAACCTCCCAAATGTGGCCGACGCATGCTCCAGTCCAGGCATGGGCACGCGAAGCGGCGACGCAAGGTGTTCAGGTCATTGACTTCAATGCCCAACCCTTCCATCAACGCCTCGCCGCTGTCGCTCAGGCGGTAAGCCTGCTCGTCAGTTTCCAGCAACCAGCCTTTTTCCAGCATCCGGTCGTGCAGCAGCACCGCCAGCGTCCCGGCCATGTGGTCATAGCAAGTGCGGGCGAATTGCAGGCGATCCGGTGTACGCGAGGTGAAAGTCGGCGCAGTGTTCTGGCCGATCACCATCAGCGCTTCCAGCGCCTGGGCTACGCGCTGGTCGGCGAGGCTGTAATAACGATGGCGACCCTGCACGTGCAAACGCAGCAGCGCCAGCTCCTTGAGCTTGGCCAGGTGAGCGCTGGCGGTGGAAGCGCTGACATCGGCAATCGCCGCCAGCTCAGTGCTGGTGCGGGCGTGGCCGTCCATCAGCGAACAGAGGATTTTCGTCCGGGCCGGTTCCGCGATGGCCGCGGCCACTTGAGAGACGCCGATGTCGTGTTGTTCAACGTTCATATTTCGCTCCCGGACGAATCAAGGCCGTTTCGAACTGGAGATAGTAGCAACACTTCTCCCACCACGAACAAGGCTGCGACCCATGGACCCGATCATCGCTGCGACTCATACCGATCCCTATCCCTATTACGCCCGGCTGCGCGCCGAGGGTGGGCTAGTGTTTCACCAAGGACTGAAATTGTGGGTGGCGAGCAGCGCCCAGGCCGTTGCGGCAGTGCTGGCGCACCGGGATTGCCATGTCCGACCGGCCGCTGAGCCGGTACCCAAAGCGATTGCCGACGGCATGGCCGGCAAGGTATTCGGGCAATTAATGCGGATGAATGAGGGCGAGCGCCAGCGTTGCCCGAGGTCAGCGATTGAGCCGGGGTTGGCGCTGATTGATGTGGACGAGGTCAACGCACTGGTGAGCGCGCGGTTGATCACGCCGGATGCCGACGGGTTGTATAACGCCATGTTCCGAGGGCCGGTTTGCGTGGTGGCGGCGCTGTTGGGGTTTTCACCGGCTCAGGGCCGGGCGATCAGTGAGCTGACGGCGGATTTCGTGGCGTGTCTGTCGCCGCTCAGTGATCCGCTGCAATTGGAGACTGCCCACGCTGCCGCTGAGAAATTAAGGGGGCATTTCGTTGAATTGCTGGATGATTCGGGCAATAAAAGCTCACTGCTCAGCGGGATTCGGACGCGTTGCGCGGGTGATCCTGAAATGTTGATTGCCAATCTGATCGGGCTGTTTTCCCAGACGTATGAAGCCACCGCCGGACTGATCGGCAACGCAATGTTGGCGTTGATTAAAAACCTGTCGCTGCTACGCGACTCGACACCCGTTGACGACTTGATCGCCGAAGTTCAGCGCTTCGACCCTTCGGTGCAGAACACCCGCCGGTTTGTCGCAGCACCGTGCGAAATCGAGGGTGTAAGTCTCAATGCCGGCGATGTGGTTCTGGTGCTGCTGGCTTCGGCCAATCGAGACCCCCAACTCAATGAGAGTCCCGACGCATTCATTCTGGATCGCCCGCAGCGGCGCAGTTTTACGTTTGGTGCGGGGCGGCATCAATGTCCCGGGCAACTGCTGGCGTTGGGGATTGCCAGTGCCACGTTGAGCGAAATTCTGCTGCATCCCCCTGCACTGGATCGATTGGCCTGGAAGTACCGGCCTTCGCTGAACGGGCGTATTCCAGTCTTTAGCGAGTATTCCCCGTCGCCGCAATGAAGGTCATCGCCACCAAGTGTCATATTGACTACAGAGCAGTCGTTACGACTACTTTTCAATGGAGTCAAAGTAACAACAGAGCCTCCATAACCCGCGTCCTGCCTGACATCCCGGACTGGCCCGTTTTTTGATCACACGTTTACGCTTTCGATCAACCAACGATCGCCCCCCTAAAAGACAGGCTGGATTATCAGGAAGAGGATTACTGCATGCTCAACGAATTTCACAATCGCGTGGCCGTCGTTACTGGCGCGAGTTCCGGCATCGGCCTGGCTGTTACCGAACAGCTATTGGAGCAAGGCGCTCGCGTATTGGCGATGTCACGCCAGATAGGTGGCCTGGGCGAACTGGCGGAACGCTACAAGGACCAACTCGCCTGGGTGGCCGGAGATATCACCCGCCAAGAGGACCTCGCCCGGCTGGGCACTCGCGCCGAAGCCTTGGGGCCAGTGGATTTCGTGGTGCCCAATGCCGGCATTGCGCAACTGGCCGATGGCCTGGATGTAGCCGCCTTCGACCGACAGTGGGCGGTCAACGGCGCCGGTGCGCTGAACACCTTGGCCTGCCTGCGCAGCCACCTTGCGGCAACCACGTCGGTGGTGTTCATTGGCACGTTCCTGGCCAACGTGACCTTTCCTGGTCTGGCCGCCTACATCGCCTCGAAAGCAGCGCTGATGGCGCACGTCCGGACCCTGGCCGTAGAATTGGCGCCTCACGGCATCCGTATCAACACCGTATCGCCAGGCCCTACGGCTACCCCGATCTGGTCGACGCTTGGCTTGAAGCCTGCGGAACTGGGCGATGTCGCCAACTCGGTGAACCAGCGGCTGCTCGACGGAGAGTTTCTAAAACCGGGTGCCGTGGCAGACGTCATCCTGTTCCAATTGAGCCGTGGCGCACGTAGCGTGTACGGCCAGGATTGGGTGGTCGACAGCGGGTACACCCTGCGCTAGACCCGCATTTGTCTGCGCTTCAGGACGCCACGATCACGCCAGTCGATCCGCGACAAACTCGACAAAGGCGTGCAACTTGGGCAACGATTTCCTGGAGCGCGGATACACCATCTGCACCGGTTTGGGCGGCGGTACGTAGGCGTTCATGATCCTCACCAGCTCACCTTTGGCCAACGCCGCCGACACCAGAAAGTCGGGCTGCATCAAAATCCCCTCCCCAGCCACGGCCGCCTGCAACAACACCTGACCGTCATTGCTCTTCAACACGGCGCTTTCGGGCCAGGGCACTTCGCTGGAGCCGTTTCTCAGCGGCCAGGCAAACCGGTTGTTCCAGGACGTATGAGTGAGAATTCGGTGCCGGTGCAGGTCCTCGGGGGACTGCGGTTCCTGCCATCTTTCCAGATACCGGGGCGAAGCGCAGATCACCATGCGATACGGCGGCAACGGCGTGGCCAGCAGGTTGACGCCAATCAGCTCGGAAATCCTGAACGCCAGATCGAATGACGTCTCGTACAGATCGATCACTTCATTGCTCAAAATCAGCTCGACCTGGATCTGCGGATAACGCTGCATGAATTCGGACACCAGCGGCCCGACCAGGGAAACGCCGAGACTCATCGGCGCGGTGATGCGCAACAGGCCGCTGGGTTCCGGGCTGGACGCTTCCACCCGACTGAACGCGTAGTTCACTTGCTCCAGCGCCAGTTTGGCTTCTTCGTAAAACAGCCGCCCCTCGCCCGTGATGGATTGCCGACGCGTGGTGCGTTTAATCAGCTGGGTATTGAGGGTTTTCTCCAGCCCCTGGATATGCCGCCCGACCATGACCGCCGACATCCCGACTTCACTGGCCGCATCGGCGAAGCTGCCCGCCTCGACCACGGCGACGAAGACTTCCATTTGCCTGAGTTTGCTCATGTCCCTGCCTTGCATTCAATACATCAGGTTAAAGGAGTAATAACCGGCGATGCGTTTATCACCCGGGACTTTGTCCCTAGAGTCACTGCATTAAAGTGCATAACGAGGCGCCATTGATGCAAACCCTACTGGACATGTCACTGAGTTCTTTTGCGCGGGCAGACCTGTTGCAAGGCCCGACGCCGATTCAGCGCGCCGAACGCCTGGAACAGCTGCTGGGTTTGAAGGCACAAGGCATCGGCCTGTTTCTCAAGCGCGATGATCACATGTTGATCGGCGGTGGCGGCAACAAACTGCGCAAACTCGAATTCCACCTCGGCGCGGCGCTGGCGTCCGGGGTCGACACGGTCATCACCATCGGCGGCCTCCAGTCCAACCATGCACGGCTAACGGCCGCCGTGTGCGCCCGCCTGGGCATTGCCTGCGAATTGATCCTGACCCGCTCGGTGCCCAAAGCCGAAGTGGACTACGAGCTCAACGGCAACGTCCTGCTCGATCAGTTGTTCGGCGCCGACTTACGGGTGCTTGCCGGCGGCAGCGACTCACTCGCCGAGGCCGAGAAACGCGCCGCCCACCTTCGGGAAGCCGGGCGCACAGTGTTAGTGATACCAACGGGTGGCTCAACGCCGCTGGGCAGCCTCGGTTACGCACGCTGCGCAGCGGAGATCGCGCAGCAGGAAACGCAACTCGGCCTCACCTTCAACCAGGTGGTCGTGCCCAATGGCAGCGCCGGCACCCACGCCGGACTCGCTGCAGGGTTCCAGGTGCTGGGTCGGGGTACGTCGATGGTCAAATCGTTTTCGGTCTTGTCTGATCGGGACACGTCAGCGGACAGAACCGTGCGACTGACTCAAGACGCACTGACGTTATTGGGCAGCAGCGCCGTCGTTGAGGCGTCAGAGATTGTGATTGATGGCAGTCAACTGGGCGACGGTTACGGTCTGCCGACCCCCGCGATGCTCGACGCGGTGCGCCTGATGGCTCGCGCGGAAGGTCTGTTGATTGACCCCGTGTATTCCGGGAAAGCGTTTGCCGGGCTGTTGGGTGATATCAGGCAGGGACGTTTCCAGCGCGGTGACAATCTGCTGTTTGTGATGACCGGGGGAACGGCGGGATTGTATGCGTATCGGGAGACGTTTCAGGTCTGATCCGAAAGGTTAACGGGAATCTGTGGTGAGGGTGCCTCTTCCCTCACCAAATTTGGAAAAAACGACCGAACATTCAGAAAAAACTTACATCCATTTAATGCCCATTGCTATAGCGTCCGCATCGTTTACAAAAGTTGAAACAAGGATGCTCATGGCTAGCAAGACAGACACACCTGCAGTTCAAAACCCACCGTCACGCGACGGGCACCCGGCTTGCAACAACCGCCAGGATCACTCGGGAATAGATCAGCAGGCCCACTACGTTTTCTGGATCAGTGGATTTTCAAAAGGTGATGATGAAGGTGACTTCTTAAGGTACGAACTGACCGTTCTACCTGAATTTGAAGCTGCAATATTGAATGTACTTGGCTGGAACAATCTTGATGAAAGCGCCTATGGGGATTGTTTACTGACTGCCGAGCAAATTATAAAAATAGCCATAGCCATTGATGTGCAGCTACCGACTGACCTGGACCTCTTCATAGGCGTGCGGGAATAGTGGGGAAAGCTGTTTGATTGCAGCGAGGGGCTTGCCTCCTCGCAGCACCAGCCATTTCAGCCCACGCGCCAATCAATCATCCCGCGTCAGCACTTCCAGCAATTCAATCTCGAAAATCAAATTCGAATTCGGCGTGATCGCGCCCATCGTCCGCTCGCCGTAGGCCAAATGCGCCGGCACCCACAATTTGCGCTTACCGCCCACCTGCATGCCCATAATTCCCTGATCCCAACCCTTGATCACCCTCCCTGTGCCAATCACACACTGAAAAGGTTTGCCACGACTGTAGGACGAATCGAATTCGGTGCCGTCTTCCAGCCAGCCGCGGTATTGGGTGGTGATCAGTGCGCCTTTGACGGCGGCTTTGCCGCCGCCCACTTCAAGATCGATTATCTGCAATTCATCATTCATCACGTTCACTCTATTGTTCTCACACCCGACAGGGCCCAATGGGCGCCGTTTTCCCAGAAATGTGCGCCATTGGCAACCCATTCGGAACGGTTTTCGGCATTAACCTCAACTAAGATAAGCAACACCAAGACACTCGGATCAATATGACACGATGGCAACCCCTGAATGAATGACGTCTGGACCAGCGCAGCCATCGGCTCAGTGATGCTTGCCCTGATCATTGCGCTGATCTGCCGCGAGCGCTCGCTGCAAAAGCAATTGGCCGAGCAACGCGCGCTGATCGCCAGCCTGTCCGAAGGCCTGCACATTCGCCAGGACGGCGACGCCGAGCGTTTCAAGCGCAGCCAATACTTCGCCCGCATCGGCACCTGGGACTGGGATGTCGACACTGACAAGCTCTACTGGTCGGACGCGATCTACGGGATGTTCGGTTTCAAGATCGGCGAGGTCACCCCCTCGTACGCACTGTTCTGCGCCTGCGTACACCCGGACGACCGGGCCAACGTTCGTGCCGGGGAATTGCGATGCCTGGAAACCGGTGAAAACCATGACGAGGAATACCGCGTGGTCTGGCCCGACGGCAGCATTCGCTGGCTGCGGGAAACCGGCAACGTGGTCAAGAACGACCATGACGCAACCATCAAGATGATGGGTGTGGTGCGCGACATCACCGAGGAAAAAGCCTCGGCCAGTTACCTGCAACACCTGGCCCATTACGACCCGTTGACCGGCCTGCCCAATCGCCTGGTGCTTGAAGAACGTCTGTGCGAAGCGCTCGAACAGGCACGGGTCAGCGCCACCCGGGTGGCATTAGTGTTTGTCGATCTCAACGGGTTCAAGGCGATCAACGACCACTACGGTCATGCGGCCGGCGACCGGGTCCTGATCACGACCGCTACGCGATTGAAGAAAATCCTGCGCTCGACCGACACCGTTGCCCGGATCGGCGGCGATGAATTCGTGGTCATTCTGCAAGGGTTGCCCCAAGGCGTCAGCCTGCAAGACGAGGCTCGCACCATCTGCCAGAAAATCTTCGTCGAACTGTCACCGCCCATCACCATCGGCAACGACCAACGCCACATCGGCACCAGCCTCGGGGTCGCGGTATTCCCGGACCATGCGCCGAGCATGGACCGGTTGATTCATATAGCGGACCTGGCGATGTATGAGGCGAAACGCAGCGGGAATAATCAGTATCGATTGGGCACTGAAAGCCCGGTGCGCGCTCACAGCGAGTAGCCGTTCGACCTAACGCTCAACCGGCGTAATGTCCACAATCGTGCCGTTGGTGATCATCACCATCATGTACTTGTCATTGATCTGCACCCACTGCGCCTGTTCCTTGGGTGCTTTCAGGCCTTTCGCCTTCCAGTTGCGCAGCGCTTTATCTGTGTGTTGATACATGTCCGGAGCGCGATCGCCGACCACCAGTTCGCGGGTGTTATTGACGCCGGGCTGGACGGTTTTTGCGGCGGGTTCATCCGCCTGAACGAGGGGGCTGATGCCGGCAACGCCAGCAGCGATGACCAGGGCGGCGATGAGGGATTTGCTGTTCATGGGTGATCCTTGGTTGATGGCATACCCAACTCCGACTGTGTCCGCGGTGAATCATTCCGTTCGTACACATTGATCCGCCTCACGCATTAATGCATGCCAACAATGCACTTATCATATCGATCGCCCTGCTCCACCATTCGCCTCAATAAGAACCGTGCACTGCGCCCAGGCAATGCACGTCATAAAAGCGGTGGAGTACAGGTCAATGACAACAGCAATCCCTTCCGGGCGCTCTCGCGCCGGAGCAATTTTCCGGGTCACTTCGGGCAACTTCCTCGAACAGTTCGACTTCTTCCTCTTTGGCTTTTACGCCACGCAGATCGCCGCTGTCTTCTTTCCGGCCAGTAGCGAATTCGCCTCGCTGATGATGACCTTCGCGGTGTTTGGCGCAGGCTTCCTCATGCGTCCGTTGGGCGCAGTGGTGCTGGGTGCCTACATCGACGATGTGGGTCGGCGAAAAGGGTTGATTGTGACGCTGTCGATCATGGCCAGCGGCACGATATTGATTGTGTTGGTGCCCGGTTACGAAACCATCGGGCTGTTCGCACCGGCCATCGTCCTGATCGGCCGATTGCTGCAAGGCTTCTCGGCCGGTGCGGAAATGGGCGGGGTCTCGGTGTACCTCTCGGAGATCGCCACGCCTGGCAACAAAGGCTTTTTCACCAGTTGGCAGTCGGCCAGCCAGCAAGTGGCAATTATTGTCGCAGCGGCATTGGGGTATGGACTGAATCAATGGATGGCGCCGGCCATGATTGCCGACTGGGGCTGGCGGATACCGTTTTTCGTTGGCTGCCTGATCGTGCCGTTCATTTTCTTCCTGCGGCGCAACCTGGAAGAAACCGAAGAATTCACCGCGCGCAAACACCGTCCGAGCATGGGCGATGTATTCCGCACACTGGCGCAGAACTGGGTGATCGTCTTCGCCGGAATGATGATGGTCGCGCTGACCACGACCGCCTTTTACCTGATCACCGTGTACGCACCGACGTTCGGCAAAACCGTGCTGCACCTGAGCACGTCCGATGCGCTGCTGGTGACCTTGCTGGTGGGGGTGTCGAACTTCTTCTGGCTGCCCCTGGGCGGGGCCTTGTCCGATCGTATCGGACGACGTCCGGTATTGATCGCCATGGCGTTGCTGACCCTTGCCACCGCGTATCCGGCGCTGACCTTCCTGGTCAACGCGCCGAGCTTCATGCACATGCTGCTGGTGTTGCTGTGGCTGTCGTTCATTTACGGCTTGTACAACGGCGCGATGATCGCCGCGCTGACGGAAATCATGCCGGTCGAGGTGCGGGTCGCCGGTTTCTCCCTGGCCTACAGCCTGGCCACGGCGGTATTCGGCGGTTTCACCCCGGCGATGTCGACCTTCCTGATTCAGTACACCGGCGACAAAGCCGCGCCCGGCTACTGGATGAGTTTCGCCGCGCTCTGCGCCTTGTGCGCGACGCTGTATCTCTACCGCCGCTCGACCGGTCGCCTGCAACCGGCGCTGTCTTGAACCCGTCCTTTTCGAGAAGATGCCCATGAAGAAGCTATTTAATCTTGCAGCCCTGGCCTTGGCGGCCAGCCTTGGCCTGAGTGCTGTCGCCCAGGCCGAAGAGATTCGCGTGATGACCTCCGGTGGCTTTACCGCTGCCTACAAAATCCTCGGCCCCAAGTTCGCCGCATCCACCGGCAACACGCTCGACACCGCCCTGGGGCCATCGATGGGCAAGGCACCGGAAGCGATCCCCAATCGCCTCGCTCGAGGTGAAAAGGCCGACGTGGTGATCATGGTCGGCTACGCCCTCGACGACCTGATCAAACAAGGCAAAGTGGACCCTGCTTCACGGGTGGAACTGGCGGATTCGCGGATCGGCCTGGTGGTGCGCGAAGGCGCGCCGAAGCCAGACATCAGCTCGGTGGACGGCTTGAAAAAGACCCTGCTTGACGCCCGGTCGGTGGCGTACTCCGACAGCGCCAGCGGCGTATACATCGAGAATCAACTGTTCAAGCGCCTGGGCATCGAAGATCAATTGAAACCCAAATCCACAATGATCCCGAAAATCCCGGTCGGCTCGGTGGTTGCCACGGGCGACTATCAGTTGGGATTCCAGCAAGTCAGTGAATTGCTGCCCGTGCCGGGGGTCAGTTTTGTAGCGAAGCTTCCGGAATCGGTGCAGTCGGTGACACGTTTTGCCGCCGGCATTCCAGTCGGCGCGCAACACCCCGCCGAAGCCAAGGCACTGCTCGACTATATGGCCTCTGCAGCCGCCCAGTCGGACGTGAAAGCAACCGGACTGGATTCGGTCAGCCGCTGAGAACGGGTGGCTGCACTTTCATTTCCACCACCAGCCGTTCCAGCTCCAGCGCCGCCGGGGTCAGGGTTCGCCCCCGGCGTTTGATCAGACCGACACTGCGCATCACCTGCGGATCGGTCAGCGGCACCCGTGTCAGGATCGGGTGATCGGCTGCCGGCATCGCCATCGACGGCACTGCGGCCACCCCTAATCCCGCCTCCACCAGCCCAATCATCGTCGTGACATGGCGGGTCTCGCAGATACTCGGCCGCTGCGGCACGATGCCGGTCAGTGCCTGGTCCAGCAAAAAACGATTGCCGGACGTCTTGTCCAGCGAGATGTAATCCTGCTGATAAAACTCATCCCAGGCCACGCTGCTACGGCCGGCCAACGGATGATCGCGCCGACAGGCCACCACGTAACTTTCTTGCACCAGCGGCTCGAACTCGACCTCGGCCTCCAGCGCGCCCATGAAACTCAGACCGAAATCCGCCTCACCGTTGACCACTGCGCTGAGCACGTCATGTGCGCTGGAGTCGAGTACCTTGACTTTGATCCGAGGAAATTGCCGGTGGTAATGGGCAATCACGCGCGGCATGAAGTAATAAGCCGCCGAGGGTACACAGGCGACCGTGACATGGCCGAGCCGGGTTGAAGCCACTTCACTGATGCCCAGCAACGCGACGTCGAGGTCATCAAGCAATCGCTCGACACTCGGCATAAAACCACGGCCGGCCTGGGTCAGGCTGACCTTGCGGGTGGTGCGTTCGAACAAGCGCACACCGAGGGCATCTTCGAGTTTTTCAATTCGCCGGCTCAGTGCTGGCTGGGAAATGCGCACGGTATCGGCCGCCTTGCGAAAGCTGCCCTGCTCGACCACGGCACGGAAGGCTTGCAGATCGTTGAGGTCGAAATTGATCGCCATGGTGTGCACTCAAGGGACGGACAGATTGATCAGCTTATCCTATGAATGTAACCAATTGATGCAAGTTGTAACAGCATGACTCCCGCTCTTTGCTGACGTGTGAAGTCCCAACCTTTATCCTGTCGCCCCCGCCGTACCGAGTAGCTGGAGTTTTGTCATGCCCCATGAAGGCAACCTTTTACAAGCCGCCGTTGTGTTCCTGTTCGCGGCGGTGCTCACCGTGCCCTTGGCCAAGCGCCTGCAATTGGGGGCCGTGCTGGGTTATCTGTTTGCCGGTGTCATCATCGGTCCATCTGTGCTGGGATTAATCGGCAATCCACAAAGCGTCAGCCACATCTCCGAACTCGGCGTAGTGCTGCTGCTGTTCATCATCGGCCTGGAATTGTCGCCGCGTCGCTTGTGGGTGATGCGTAAATCGGTGTTTGGCGTGGGCCTGGCGCAGGTGTTGCTGACCGGTTCGGTGATCGGCGTGCTGGCGCTGTTTGTCTTTGGCCAGCCGTTGAACAGCGCCATCGTCCTCGGCCTGGGGTTGGCGTTGTCATCTACCGCGTTTGGCCTGCAAAGCCTGGCCGAGCGCAAGGAACTGACCAGCCCTCACGGGCGTTTGGCGTTCGCGATTCTGCTGTTCCAGGACATTGCCGCGATCCCCTTGATTGCCATGGTGCCGCTGCTGGCGGGCGGCGACCACACCACCACGGCGGCCGAGGATTTGAATCACGGTTTGCGGGTGTTGGGCAGCATCGCGGTGGTGGTGATCGGCGGGCGGTATCTGCTGCGTCCGGTGTTTCGCGTGGTGGCCAAGACCGGTTTGCCCGAGGTGTCTACCGCCACCGCGTTGCTGGTGGTGATCGGCACGGCGTGGCTGATGGACCTGGTCGGCGTGTCGATGGCGCTTGGGGCGTTCCTCGCCGGGTTGCTGCTGGCGGATTCTGAATACCGTCACGAACTGGAAGCGCAGATCGAACCGTTCAAGGGCCTGTTGTTGGGTCTGTTTTTCATCAGCGTCGGCATGGGCGCCAACCTGAGCCTGCTGCTCAGCGCGCCAATCACGGTGTTGGGCCTGACCCTGTTGCTGATCGCAATCAAACTGCCGCTGCTGTTTGTGGTGGGCCGATTGGCCGGCGGGTTGGGCAGGGTCAGTGCGATTCGCCTCGGCATCGTGCTCGCTGCCGGTGGTGAATTCGCGTTTGTGGTGTTCAAGATTGGCCGCGACCAAGGGTTGTTCGAGGCGCGTCTGTACGACTTGCTGGTGCTGACGATCACCCTGTCCATGGCGGTCACGCCGCTGCTGTTGCTGCTGTGCGCCCGCCTGTATTCGCCGAAGGTGCAGCCTGTGGTGGTGCCGGAGAAATTCCGCGACATCGACACCGACGCACCGCGTGTGGTGATCGCCGGCATGGGCCGGATGGGGCAGATCGTGGCGCGGATTCTGCGGGCACAAAACATCAAGTTCGTGGCGCTGGACACGTCCGTGGAAACCATCGAGCTGTCCCGCAGCTTCGGCGGCGTGCCGGTGTTCTACGGCGATCCGATGCGCCCGGAAATCCTCAGCGCGGCCAAGGTCGAGCAGGCGGAGTACTTTGTCATCGCCACCGATGACCCGGACACCAACATCAAGACCGCCGAGGTGGTGCACAAGCTCTATCCGCACATCAAGATCATCGCCCGGGCCCGTAACCGTCAGCACGTGCACCGGCTGGTGGACCTGGGCGCCGAGGCGATTCGTGAAACCTATTATTCGAGCCTGGAAATGAGCCGTCGCACCCTGGTCGGACTGGGGCTGACCCAGGCGCAGGCCGATGCGCGGATCAAGCGCTTCAAGCATCACGATGAACAGGTGCTGGAGGCTCAGCATGCGGTTTATGACGATGCCGCGAAGGTGCTGCAGACCGCCCAGGAAGCTCGGGCGGAACTGGCGCGGTTGTTTGAGGCGGATCAGATGGAGGAGCGGGAAGCGGGCAAGGCTTGAGTCATTGGGTGAGTCTTATGCCGCTTTCGCGGGCAAGCCTCGCTCCTACAAGGGCAGCGGATCTGTAGGAGCGAGGCTTGCCCGCGAAGAACGATAACGCGGTGTAATGTCAGGCCAACTTCTTCAACCCAACGCGCTCCTCGGCAAACCGATCCGCCAAAAACGGTGTGATATCCAGCGGCAGCGGTTCGTTGTTAACCAGTTTATCCAGCAGCACCCCGGTAATCGCCGACGTCAGAATCCCCGTGCGGAAATGCCCACACGCATTGAGATAACCCTCCACCCCGTTCATAGGCCCGAGAATCGGCAACTCATCCGGCGACCCCGGGCGCAGCCCCGCCCAAGTCCGTTTGAGGTTGACGTCCGCCAGCTCGGGAAGACAGCGCACCGCCCCCTGCACCAGCCCGGCAATTTCCGGGTAGGTGGTGGTCACGTCGAAGCCTTTATCCTCCGTCGTGCTGCCAATCAGGATCTCGCCGTTGTCTTTCTGCGCCACATAACAATCGCTGGTGGTCAGGCAACCGTTGAGGATTTTCGGCAGGCGTTCGGTCAGTAGAATCTGCCCCTTCACCGGTTTCACCGGAATCCGGATACCGGTGGCCTGCTCACTCAAATCCGCCGCCCAGGCACCCGCTGCGTTGATCAGCGTGCTGCAGTGAAACACTCCGGCTTCGGCCGTCTGCACACCGCTGACGCGAGAACCCTGGTGCAAAACCCCGGTGACGTTGGTGTTGAAATACAGGTCCACGCCGTTCTGTCGCGCGCCTTCGGTGTAGGCATCGGCCAGTCGGAACGGACTGACTTGATGGTCGCAGAGAAATTCCAGCGCCCCGCTCGCCTCATGGCTGACACTCGGCTCGGCCGCGCGCAGCGCCGCCTGGTCGAGCCAGCGCACCTGATCGGCCAAATGGGGAATGCAGGCTACGATGTGTTCGGCGTAGAGTCGGTCTTCCTCGTCGTAGATCACGAATTTCAGGCCGGTCTTTTCGAACTTGAAATCCATCCCGTGACGGTCTTTCAACTCGCGGTGCAGTGCCGGGTACATCGCGTTGGACTGCAAGGCGAAATCGAAGAACGACTGCGGCAGGATGTGCGGCGTGCTGGAATCCACCACCACCGCCGAACCCTGGGCTTCACGCTTGCGGTTGGCTGACATCATGCGAAAGAAAATTACCCCGCAGCCCAGTCCTACCGACTCGCCAATCGCCCACAAGCCGCCGGCTGACGCGCGGGTAGCGTTGCCCGGGCGCTTGCAGTCGATCAAGGCGACTTTGAGGTTTTTGCGCTTGGATAACTGATAGGCGCAGGACGCCCCGATCACACCGCCACCGGCGATGACCACGTCATAGGACTTACTCATGATTCGCGGCCTCCGTGCCGACGGAGTGGAACGCAGAAAAGGGAATCGGATCGATAGGGAAACGCGGCCGCAACCAACCCACGTCCTGCCGACCGGTGACTTCGCGCAACCGGTCGGTGCAATAGCCGACGCACATCCGCCCCTGACAATCGCCCATGCTCACTCGGGTGCGCATTTTCAGGCTGGCCAGGTCTTGCACGCCTTGCTCCAGTGCCCGGTCGATGTCGGCGCGGGTCGCGTGTTCGCAACGGCAAATCACCGTATCGGCGGCCGGCAGCGCGGTTTGTCCGGCGCCTCGCTCGGTGTATCGGTCGACCGCCGCGCGAAAGCGCACGATGGCCTTGAGTTTCGACAAATAGCGATTGCGCCGTACCAGGGCCAGTTCCGCGTCCAGCACGTCCCGTTGCAGCAGGATCGATGTGGCCGCAATCCGTCCCGCGAGCATCGCCGCTTCGCCACCGCGAATGCCGCCCATGTCACCGGCCAGGTGCACGTGAGGCTCGCTGCTTTGCTGCCAGATATTGGCACTGGCACGCAGATAACCGTCGTCGCTGTACCCGTGGTTCAGGCCCATCTGCTGACTGAGTTGGGTGCGCGGGATAAAACCGTAGCCAACCGCCAGCGTTTGCGCAGCAATCTGCTCGGCACGGGTCAGGTCCGGCACCCAGGTGCTGGAATATGGCGCCACGGTCACGGCACTCAGCTCTCCTTCGCCCTGCGCCGCCACCACGCCCCAGCCGTAATGCATGGGGATGCCATGCAGCTTGAGGAACGCGAGCATGCTCAAGCCATCGAGGAACAACTGCGGCTTGTTCAGCAGTGACAGGCTTTCCCGAGCGATCTTGCCGAACGCGCTGGCCTCGTAAACACCCGCGACGGTCACACCGCACGCGTGCAGCTGACAGGCCACCAACGGCAATAAAGGGCCGGTGCCGGCAATCACCACGGGGCCTTGAGGCTTGACCACCCCGCTCTTGATCTGCAATTGCAGGCCGCCCAGCAGGATCACCCCGGGCAAGGTCCAGCCAGGGAACGGCACGCTGCGTTCATGGCAACCGGCGGCGAGCAGCAATTGCGGGTAGTCGACTTTCTGCAACTGCTCCTCGCTGTCCAGCACCACCAACGCGCGCGTGCCTTCGGCACCGACCACGCGGTGATTCAGGCGCACCTCGATCAGCGCTGCGTGCGCCTGGAACTCGCCATGCAAGGTGGCCAGCGCCTCCGAGTACCGCGGCCCCAGATAGTCCAGTTGCACGCCATCGCGCAACGGTCCGCGATAGACCACGCCGCCCAGCCGCGAAGCTTCTTCAAGCAACGTGCAACGCACGCCGTGCCGGGCCAATTCAATGGCCGCCGCCATCCCTGCCGGCCCACCGCCGACGATCACTGGAAGCAGGCTCATACACCCTCCTGCTCAACGATGCGGTTGACTTGGGTTTCGACCCGCATGCCGTCACGCACCACGGTCTGACAGGCGCGACGTTTGTGCCGACCATTGATTTTCACCAGGCAGCATTGGCACACGCCCATGCCGCAATAGGCGCCGCTGATTTGGTCGTGATCGTTACGGGCCACCTGGCGCAGGCCAAGGGATTGAATGACCGAGAGGACGGTTTCACCAAGGGCGGCGCTGACCGGTTGGCCGTTGATATGCACAGTCATATCCGCGCGCGGTAGCGGCTGGATATCAAACATTCTGTCTAGGCGAGGCATTGCGATGTTCTTCCATGAGAGTTCAGGTGAGGTTCCACAGCTCCTTGCTGCACTACACCTTGCGGGCCAACGACTCGGTAAAAGGCTCGCACCGGTACTTCGACAGCGCAACAGGGTGCGCGTCAAAGCAATGTAGTCGAAGCCACAGAAGGGGCTTGGATCTTTTACGGTAGGAGATATCGCAGAAGAGAATATTGATCCAGGCCAGTGAAAGACTCCGCCCCCCAACCTGTCGATCAGTTAGAGAAAACGTACTGACCCTTGACCTTTTTCGATCCCACGAAGCCCAGGTCCGGGAACAACAGGTTTTTTACCAAGGCGACGAAGAACACCATGCCCAGGGTGATAACGACGCCGACCACGGTCATCACCGGGTCTTCTTCATATCCCTTGAACATCCGCGAAATCTGGCTGACGGTCAGAATCACGTAAATGGTGTAGGCCTGTGCCACGTTTTTGTAGAAGCCCCAGGCAAACGCCAGCGGTACCAACACCGCAAACAGGGTGAAAAACACGACCGCACCAGAACCGATCATCGCGCCCAGGTAAAACCCGGACACCGCACCCAGCAAGGCCTGTACGCAGGTCAGCGCGATCAGAAGGGTGACCTTGCGTGAATGCTTTTCCCGCAGTGCCGGATCGGGCCGGGCGCCAATCCAGTAAGCCAGCACCCGATCCTTGACCGCCCCACCGGAGAACGCCTTGAACGTCTCGGTTTTGGAGCGCCCGGCGTCGAGCATCGCCACCAGTTGCCGCTTGATTTCCTTTTTGTCCAACGTACTTCTCCCCTTCTTGAGTCAATGCAAAATAAAGGTGGGAGCGAGCCTGCTCGCGAAAGCGGTGCATCAGGCGACATCCTCATCGACTGAAAGTCCGCTATCGCGAGCAGGCTCGCTCCCACAGTGGGGCATCTTCGCTTTATTGGCCGCCAGAAAGCAAAACGCCGCTTCCACCCGAGGCGGAAGCGGCAGAGGCAAGAGCCTCAGTCGATCAATGCATGAACAGGGCGATCAAGATGATGATCGGGATGGGCACGCCAAGAAAAAACAGTAGTAATGAGCGCATGGTAATTCTCCTGGGTTAGCGAACAGGTGGCACGGAAGTGGTGGTCACGTAGGTGTCGGTTTCCAGATACACCACGGCATCCCGACGACGGCCGCCGAAGGTCGCGGCAAGGCTGGCAAAAAACGCACCGATCAGCAGTGCAATGAACATCCACAGCGAGGTCCAGGCAGCGACTTTGGCGGCAGTGTCAGCCGCTTGTTGCGCAGCGAGCTTGGCGTCGGCCACGGCTTTCTGGGTGCGGGCGTAGACTTCATCGACACGGCGTTCGGCATCGGCCTGGGTCAGGTTGGTGCGCTGGGCGACCAATTGCGCCAGGTAAGTCCGGTCTTCGGCGGACAGCTGACCGTCATTGCTCAGGGAGCGAACGAAGATGCGAGTCACGGTGCTGCGGGCGGCGTCATCGCTGACGGCAGCCGGACGATCATCGCGGAACAGACTGTCAACGAAATAGCCGTACTGGTCACTGTCGGTATTACCCGCCGCGGTGCCCGCCGCCTGAGTCGCAACGCTGGCAGCGCCACCGACCACACTCGCGCCGGCTTGCACGCCACCGCTGACAATGCTGCTGACCGAACCGACGACCAGTGTCGCGGTGACCAGCGTGGCCACGCACCAGGCCAGGAAGCCATGGGCTGTGTCACGGAAATAGACTTCATCGCCGTGCATGTTGGCCCACTTCACCCGCAAGCGACCGGCAATATAGCCACCGAGTCCGGATGCGACGATTTGCGTAGCGGCCAGCCAGATGATCGTCGAGATCCCCAGGCCCTTGGCACTCACGCCTTCATTGGCCCAGGGTGAAACAGCCGAGAATCCCAGACCAAATCCCAGCAGCACCAGAATCAGCGACAACGCCGCCGCTGCGGCGGCACCGGCAAAGATCGCGCCCCAGGACACACCCGATAGCGTGCTTGATTCTTCGTAGGCGGGATAGAAACCATCAGAGGATCTATTCATTGTTTTATCGCTCCAGGCAGAAAGATGGTGTTACAACTCTTCGAAGAAGGAAGTGCAGTCACCGTGCCAGTCGCCAACTTTAAATAAATCGTTTTATTTCAATGATTTATAAATTTTGAACTTCCAATCCCGTTGCATTTTGCAAGGATGGCTGGATAGCAGCGGGTTTTATGCATTGATCAAAAGCGAGCTCGCATGAAGTTTTATTTAGAAAGCCGGCGGTCATTTCTTGGCAAAATGCCGCTCTATGTTGAGCACCTCTAATCAGGCAGGCCCCATGACCCGCATCTTGACCATCGAAGACGACGCCGTGACCGCCCGGGAAATCGTCGCCGAACTCAGTAGCCACGGCCTCGACGTCGATTGGGTCAACAACGGCCGCGAAGGCCTGGAACGTGCGGTCAGCGGCAACTACGACCTGATCACCCTCGACCGCATGTTGCCGGAGCTCGATGGCCTGGCCATTGTCACCACGCTGCGGACCATGGGCGTGGCCACGCCGATCCTGATGATCAGCGCCCTCTCCGACGTCGATGAACGAGTGCGCGGCTTGCGCGCCGGCGGGGACGATTACCTGACCAAGCCGTTTGCCACCGATGAAATGGCCGCCCGGGTTGAAGTCCTGTTGCGTCGCCAGAACACGGTCACGGCCCAGGCGACCACGCTGCGGGTGGCCGATCTTGAGCTGAACCTGATCAGCCACGAAGCCAGCCGCGACGATCAACTGCTGACGCTGTTGCCCACTGAGTACAAGTTGCTGGAATTCCTGATGCGCAACACGGGGCAGATTCTGTCGCGGATGATGATTTTCGAAGAAGTCTGGGGGTATCACTTCGACCCCGGCACCAACCTCATCGATGTGCACATCGGCCGGCTGCGCAAGAAGATCGACCCGCCTGGCAAAGTCCCATTGATTCGGACCGTGCGAGGCTCGGGTTATGTCATTGCTGAACCCCTCTAACGGCTGGCGCTCATCCAGCAGCCGCTTGCTCGCGCTCTACAGTTCACTGTTCGTGATCTGGAGCGGGATTCTGATGGGGGTCATGTACTACGAGGTGTCCGCGTACCTGGACAATCTGGCCAAACACTCGCTGATGCAGCGCCAGCACCTGTTTTCGCACTTTCAAGGCGAACAATTGGCCGACGCCCTCGCCGTCAGCATGACCTTCGACATTCGCGGCATCGACGCCTATGGCCTGTTCGATTCGCAGCACCGTTACCTCAGCGGTGCGCTGCGGCACATGCCCGAAGGCTTGCCGCTGGATGGCAAGATCCACATGCTCGGCGACTGCGCCGAGTCTGACGACCCCAGCCTGCCCACCGACAGTTGCGACGCGGTCGCGACCCAGACCAAGGACGGTGGCTGGCTGGTGCTGGTTCGCGATAACGGTTCGTTGTTTGCCGTGACCCGGATCATTCTGCACGCGTTGCTCTGGGGCGTGACGCTGACCATTTTGCCCGGCATCGCCGGTTGGCACCTGTTGAGGCGGCGTCCGCTGCGGCGGATTCGTGCAATCCAGGCCAGCGCCGAGGCCATCGTCGCCGGCGACCTTACCCGGCGTTTGCCACTGTCCAATCGCCGCGATGAACTGGACATGCTCGCGGCCATCGTCAACGCCATGCTCGAACGCATCGAACGCTTGATGAACGAGGTCAAGGGCGTGTGCGACAACATCGCTCATGACCTGCGCACACCGCTGACACGCTTGCGGGCGCAGCTGTATCGAATCCAGCAGCAGGCGGATGACGGCTCGACGCTGGCCGTGCAGCTGGACTCGGTGCTCGGTGAAGCCGATACCTTGATGGCGCGGTTTCGTGGATTGCTGCGGATTTCCGAACTGGAGGACCGCCAGCGGCGTTCCGGTTTTGTACAGCTGGATCCGGTGCCGTTGTTGCAGGAGCTGCATGATTTTTACCTGCCGCTGGCGGAGGAAGGCGAGCTGCTGTTCAAGCTGCAATTGCCTGCGTCACTGCCAATGTTGAACGGCGATCGGGCGCTGTTGTTTGAAGCCGTGGCGAACCTGCTGAGCAACTCGATCAAATTTACCCCGCCCGGTGGCGAGGTGATTTTGCGCGGGGTCAATGACGCAGGGCACACGCGAATCGAAGTGCTCGACTCAGGGCCGGGTATCCCGGAAAGCGAACGCGAAGCGGTGTTCCAGCGCTTTTACCGTGCCGAGAGTGGGAATCAGAAAAGCGGGTTCGGGTTGGGGCTGTCGATCGTCGCGGCGATTGTCAGCCTGCATGGGTTTGCGCTTGAAGTGGGCACCAGTGAACTGGGCGGTGCGCGGTTGGTGCTCGATTGCGGCCACGATCTGCTTCCCCAGACCTGACCCGGTCTCCCTGAACGAACACATCCCCCTGTAGGAGTGAGCCTGCTCGCGATAGCGGTCTATCAGTCAATCTCTATGTTGAAGCTGAAGACGTCATCGCGAGCAGGCTCACTCCTACAGGGGATTTATGGTGTTATCAGGTTGGGTAGTTCGCCCGCAGGGCTTCAAGACCGCCCTGATAGATCCCGGCAAACAACGCTTCAACTTCTGTTTCACTGACACCGTCGGGCGTAAAGCGACCCGACCACGTCACCCGAGCCCCCTGCCCCTGAGCCTCGACCTTGATCGTCGCCAGGTACTCGGTCGCCGGAAACGGTGCATGCAAAATCGAGTAGCTGTAAGTCTTCCCGGCGTTATCAAACGTCTCCAACCGCTCAACTACCTTCGCCCCATCCGCCGTTTGCAGGCTGCGCACCCGCCCGCCTTCACTCAGTTCGCTTTTCGGGATAAACGGCAGCCAGTCCGGCAGCGTGTCGAAACCGCCAATCAATTGCCACACCTCATCGGCCGAAGCCGGAATGTCGATAAATGCTGATGCCTTTGCCATGTAATCCTCTCTCTCAATCAATAAATTCAGATGGCCATGCTGTCGACGACACCGCCGTCGACCCGCAATGCCGCGCCCGTCGTGGCCGAGGATAGCGGCGAGGCGATGTAGGCCACCAGGTTCGCGACTTCTTCGACATTCGCCACACGCTGGATGATCGAGGTCGGCCGGGCCTTGCGCACAAACGCATCGGCTTCTTCCCGGACACTACGCCCCGATTCGGCGGTGGCCTCCTTGAGCATCTGCTCCAGGCCATCGGTCAATGTCGGGCCGGGCAGGATCGCATTGACTGTCACGCCAGTGCCCGCCAGCCGTTTGGCCAGGCCGTGGGACACCGCAAGGTTGGCGCTTTTGGTCACGCCATAATTAAGCATGTCGGCCGGGATAGCGATCCCGGATTCCGAGGACAGGAAAATCACCCGGCCCCAGCCCTGCTTGACCATGTCCGGCACGTAATGCCGGGACAGGCGCACGCCGGAGATCACGTTAACCTCATAGAAGCGCGTCCACTCGCTGTCCGGCGTGTCGAAAAAATCCACCTCGTTGAAGATCCCGAGGTTGTTCACCAGGATGTCCGCGCGCGGTTCGGCGGCGAACAGCTTTTCGGCACCGTCGGCGGTGCCGAGGTCAGCGGTCAGGCCACGCAATTGCGCGCCCGGCACGCTCTGGCGAATGCTCGCCAGCGCCTGCTCGACCTTGGCCGTCTCGCGGCCGATCACCACCACCGTGGCGCCGGATTCGGCCAGCGCCTTGCTGATGCCCAGGCCAATGCCGGCGGTGCTGCCGCTGACAATGGCGAGTTTTCCAGTCAGATCGATTTTCATGCTCAAACTCCTCAGAGGGGCAATGGCGCGCGTTCGCTCACCAGTTTCGCGTCACGCATCGCCTGCCAGAATGCAGCGGGGATCACGGCCGACAGTGCCGCAACATCTTCGGCAATCCGGTCCGGACGGCTGGAGCCCGGAATCACCGCAGCCACGGCCGGGTTAGCCAGTGAGAACTGCAGCGCAGCGGCCTTGATGTCGACACCGTGGGCCGCCGCGATGCGTTTGATCTGCTCGACTTTGTCGACGATCGCCGGGCTGGCTTTCTGGTATTCGAAATGGGTTCCACCGGCCAGAATGCCCGAGCTGTAGGGGCCGCCGACCACGATTTCGACGTTCTGCGCCAAGGCCGCGTCCATCAGACGTTGCAAGGCCCGGTCGTGGTCGAGAAGAGTGTAGCGACCCGCCAGCAGAAAACCGTCCGGTTGGGCTTCGGTCAGATCAAGGGTCAGCTCGCAAGGTTCGACCTTGTTCACGCCCAGGCCCCAACCCTTGATCACGCCTTCTTCACGCAAACGGGTCAGCACTTTGAACGCGCCGGTGCGGGCCTGGTTGAAGTATTCCAGCCACTGGTCGCCGTAAAAATCCTGGGCGATGTCATGCACCCAGACGATGTCCAGGCGATCGGTTTGCAGGCGCTTGAGGCTGTCTTCGATGGAGCGCATCGTGGCGTCGGCGCTGTAGTCGTTGACGATTTTGTTCGGGCGGCCGTGTTCGAACACCCCGCTCTTTTCGCCCAGGTCACGGGCCGATGCATCTTCGACTTCATCGAGGATGACCCGGCCGACTTTGCTGCTCAGCACGTAGTCGTCGCGGTTGTATTGGGCCAGTGCAGCACCCAGGCGAATCTCCGACAGGCCCGAACCGTAAAACGGCGCGGTGTCGAAGTAGCGAACGCCGGCATCCCAGGCCGCGTGAACGGTGGCCCGCGCCTCGTCTTCAGGAATGGCGCGGAACATGTTGCCCAACGGGGCCGTGCCGAAACCCAGCGCGCCGGGCAGTTTGTCTTTCAAGCTCATGGTTCAAATCCTCGTCAGTGTCAGAGGTCAGCTGAGTGACCGTTTGGCAGATCCTAGATTGCGATGATCGGACCGTCCAAGACATAATGCGCAGCACTTGAGTCCCTATAGGTCTTACATGATCGACATCCGCCAATTGCGCTACTTCGTCGCCGTCGCCGAAGAAGAACACGTCGGTCGCGCCGCCGAACGCTTGCACATCTCCCAATCACCCTTGAGCCGGCAGATCGCCCAGCTTGAAGAACGCCTGGGCCTGACCCTGTTCGAGCGCAGCCAGCAGCGCATCCGCCTGACCCGCGACGGCCAGACCTTCCTCGCCGAAACTCGCGCCCTCCTGACCCATGCCAGCCGCCTCGAATCCCTGGGCAAACGCCTCGGTCGCGGCGAAGAAGGCGGCCTGTGCATCGGCTACATCGAAAACGCCATGCACGCTGGCGTGCTGCCCAATGCCCTGCGGGTGCTGCGCGTCGACCGGCCGAACGTGCACGTTGCGTTGTACAACCTGAGTTCCGCCGAACAACTCGAAGGCCTGCGCCAGCGTAGTCTGGATATCGCCCTGGTCAGTGAACCGCCCGTCGCCGACGACCCGGACCTGCTGGGGTTTCAGGTGCTGGACGACCCGATGCTACTGGCCCTGCCCGAACACCATCCCCTCGCCCACCAGGCCACACTGACCCCGGCCGACCTGGCCAATCAGGAATGGATCGGCGTGCAACACCGACAGAACTGCGCCAGCCGCGAAGACTTCGTCAGCGCCTGCATCCGCGCCGGTTTCACCCCGGACATCCGCATGGAAGCCACCGAGCCCTTCACTGCGCTGGGGCTGGTGGCGTCGGGGCTGGGCATTGCGATGATTCAGAAAGGCTTGAGCCGCAATGCGCCGCCGGGTGTGGTGCTGCGGGAAGTGCCGTGGATTTCGTTTACCACGCCCTTGTGGGCGGCGTGGCACCGGATCAATTTGCGGCCGCTGGTGGAGACGTTCAGGAAGGTGCTGACCGAATCGGAGGCGGTTCACACCCCCTGATGGTGCATCTGCATGATTTTTTGTTGGCGCCAGGCTTGCCGGCGAAGGCGTCCTCAAGTGCGCCTTCGCCGGCAAGCCTGGCTCCTACAGGTACGGCTTGTCCCTGATTTATTACACATGAGATTTGTTCAAGCGGCCCTGCGGTTTTGTGCTTTGACCCGTTTCCCTTCCGCCGACTACAACAGCCACTCGCTTGTCATTCACGGGGGAACACCTTATGCCTGAGAGTAAAACCGCATTACCCGCCAGCCTGGCGATCACTCTGGCACTGTGTTGCGGCTTTTCGGTTGCGACCATCTATTACAACCAGACCATGCTGCCGTTGATTGGCGCCACGTTCAGCATTTCGGGCGCCCACGTCGGCCAGATCGCCATGCTCACCCAACTCGGTTACGCCCTCGGCTTGTTGCTATTTGTGCCGTTGGGCGACCGCGTAACCCGGCGCTCGCTGATCCTCGGCATGTTGAGCCTGAACTTCCTCAGCCTGATCGCCTCCGCCGTTGCGCCGACCTACTCCTTTTTGCTGCTGGCCAGTGTGGTGCTGGGGCTGTCAGCTGTCAGTGCGCAGATCATCATTCCCGCCGCCACTGCCCTCGCGCCCCCGGAGCAACGCGGTAGCGTGCTGGGCATGATGGTCAGTGGTTTGTCGGCCGGCGGTCTGTTGGCGCGGGCCTTGAGCGGCGCCGTCAGCACCTGGATCGGCTGGCGCGGCATGTTCTTCGCTGCCGCCGTGATGAACGTGATGCTGTTCATGGCGATCATGATCCGCATGCCGGTGACCGCACCGTCCAGCACCCTGCCCTATCTGGACCTGATGAAGTCAATGTGGAAACTGGTGCGCGCCCACCCGACCCTGCGTCGCTCCTCAGTCAGCGGTGGCCTGATTTTCGGTGCGCTGAACGTGTTCTGGGGGTCGATGGCCTCGTTGCTGTCGCTTGAGCCTTATCACTACTCCAGCGGCCAGGCCGGGCTGTTCGGGCTTTCGGCGATTGTCGGGATCGTCGCCGCCTCTTGGCTTGGCCGACTCACGCAACACTACGGCATCAAACTCAGCTACCTGGGGACCGGCGCGGTGCTGCTGGCCTTCATTGCGTTGTATCTGGGTGGTGCAGGCGGTTTCTGGTGGTTGATCCTGGCCTGTGCCACCGCGCTCGACATCGGCAACCGGGCCAACCAACTGGCCAATCAGGCGCGCATTCTGGCCTTGGCTCCCGAGGCGATCAGCCGCTTGAACACGGTATTCATGGTCACCTACTTCAGCGGCGGCGCGTTGGGGTCGGCCCTCGGGGCCAGCGCTGCCGAGTATCACGGCTGGCCAGGGCTGGCGGCGGTAGGTGCGTTGTTTGCGGTGTGCGGATTGGTCTCGATCTTTCATTCCCGACGCGCTGAAAAAAACGGCCCGTGAAGGGCCGTTTCTCATTTCGTGCAGGTAACGGCACTTCTGTGGGAGCGGGCTTGCTCGCTCCCACAGGGTTTGTGTTTCTGGCATGAAAAAGGGGCGGATCATCCGCCCCTTTTTCATTGATGTCCGATCAACGCAACGGCTGCCCCCGCGTCTCCGGCATCCGCAGGTAAACCACCGCGCTGATTGCACTGATCACCGCCAGGTAAATCCAGAACAACCCGCCATACCCCCAACCCGCCATGGCGGCCATCAGGTACGGGGCGGTGCCGCCGAACAAGGTCACCGACAACGCATACGGCAAGGCGATGCCCGTCACGCGAACCTCGGCCGGGAATTGCTCGGCCATGGTCACCGCCGAGGCGGCGCCGAAGCCGGTCATGATGACCATCGAGACGGTCTGGATCAGCGTCACTTCCATCAGGCTGATGCCGACGTGCAGTAAGCCAAAGCTCGGCCAGGCCCACAGGATCGAGGCGATGGCGAAGGCGATCAGCACCGGACGCCGCCCGACGCGATCCGCCAGTTTGCCGGCGAATGGCAGCAATACCAGCGACACACCAACGGAAATCACCCCGGCCAGCAAGGTGTCGCGGATCGACATGCCGGTGATCAAATGCACCTGGTTCGGATAGCTGACCATCCACACGTAGTTGAGCAGGTTGCCGGCCATGGCGATGCCGATCACGCGCATGGCATCGCGGCGATGGCTGAACAGCAGTTCGCGAATCGGGCGTTTTTTGCCGTGGCTGGCGATGCGCGATTTGAAGATCTCGGTTTCGCGTACCGACAGGCGAATCCATAGGGTGATCAAGCCCATCAGCGCGGCAATCACGAACGCGACGCGCCAGCCCCAATCGTAGAGCGCAGTGTCGCTGCCCATCGACGCCAGGGCAAAGCCGAGCAGGAAGGACACCAGCGTGCCGGCATTGATTGCAAACCACTGCCACGACCCGGCGAAGGCCCGGCGATGCGCAGGGGCCGACTCGATCAGAAATGCCGAGGCGGAGCCGAATTCGCCGCCCGCCGAGAAGCCCTGAACCAGCCGCGCCAGCACCAGGATGATTGGCGCGGCAATGCCGATGCTTTCATAGTTGGGGCAGATGCCGATCACCAGAGAGGCGACGGACATCAGCAGGATGGATAGCGTCAGGCCCTTCTTGCGACCATAGCGGTCAGCCAGTTGGCCCAGCACCGCGCCACCGATCGGGCGCATGATGAAGCCGACGGCGAACACGGCCAACACCGACAGCAAAGCGGTTGCCCCGTCACCGGCGGGGAAAAACTGCTTGGCGAGAATGGAGGAAAAGGTCGCATAGATGACCCAGTCTGTGTACTCGACGATGGTGCCCAGGGTCGCGGCGACAATCGCTTTTTTCTCTGCACTGTTGAGTTGTCGACCTTGGCTCTGAGTCGTGGCAGTGGCGTTGGATGCGGACGGCAGTTCGCTGTCCACCGTAGGGTAGTTGCTCATGGTTATGGCTCCCGTGGGCGCTATTATTGTTGACCTTTAGACGCGGCCTCAGTGTTGCTACGGGAGAAATATCCAGCACCGTCAGCTTCTCGTGTAGCGAGTTTTCAGGACGGTTCGATTGACTAAAAATCAACCCACTGTGTTGAGGTTTTCTCAACGCATACCCCTGTAAAACTCGGTTGAAGGCGCCCGCGCGAGCGAGGGTAAATGCAGGCAATCATGGGGCTGCCCACGACCTCCCCCATGTACCGCATCGACAATAAAAGTTTCGCGAGGAGAACCCGCAATGTTTGAGCAAACCAACAGCTTCATCGATGGACGCTCCGTGCCGCCGCTGGACGGCCAGTACGAAGACAAAATCGATCCACGCACCGGCGAAAAACTCAACGAAGTGGCCAGCAGCGGCCCGGCTGATGTGGCCATCGCGATCGATTCCGCCGCCGCCGCGCTGCAAGCCTGGCGTGACATGCGCCCGGCGGACCGCGGGCGCATCCTCAACGATTTCGGGCGTTTGATCCGCGCCAGCGAAAGCACCCTCGGTGCGCTGGAACGGGCCGAAACCGGCAAACCCGGGCGCGAGATGGCGACCCTGATGGACCTCACGGCGCAGTACTTCGAGTTCTACGGCGGCATCGTCAATGTCATGGACGGTGAAGTGATCAACCAAGGCCCGAATTACCACGTCTACACCCGCCGCGATCCGTTCGGCGTGATCGGTGTGATCCTGCCGTGGAACGCTCCGCTGCATCAGGCGGCCCGGGCGATTGCTCCGGCGCTGGCCACGGGCAACACGGTGGTGGCGAAACCGTCGGAACACACCTCGGCATCGCTGGTGGAACTCGCGCGCATGGCTGTGGAGGCCGGAATTCCGCCGGGGGTGTTCAACGTGATCGTCGGCAAAGGCAGCGTCATCGGCCCGGCCATGGCGCATAACCCGCACATCCGCAAAATCTCCTTCACTGGCGGCATTCGTGCCGGTCAGGAGTTGGGGCATATTGCGGCGGAGCGGATCCTGCCGTTGACCCTGGAACTGGGCGGCAAGTCTGCCAACATCGTGTTCGACGATGCCGACCTGGACGCCGCGGCCAAAGGCTCGACCCTCGCGTTCACCTGGAACAGCGGACAGTGGTGCGCTGCCGGGACCCGGTTGCTGGTGCAGGAATCGATCTACGATCGCTTCGTCGACAAACTGGTGGCCGAGGTCGGCAATCTGCGGGTCGGCCCGCAGGACGATGCGACGTCCGGTCCCATCACCACCCGCGCCCAGTTCGAGAAAATCCAGAGCTACTTTGCAATTGCCGAACGCGAAGGCCTGACCCCGGCCATCGGCGGCAAGGTGGCGAGCCATCCCGGCTTTGAAAACGGCTGGTACATCGAGCCGACCGTCTACACCGGCGTAACCAATGACATGACCCTGGCCCGTGAAGAAATCTTCGGGCCGATTGTGTGCGTGATTCCGTTCAAGGATGAAGCGGACGCGTTGCGTATTGCCAACGACAGCGAGTTCGGCCTGGGGGCCGGTATCTGGAGCCGTGACATTGGCCGGGTGCACCGGGTGGCCGCGAACCTTGAGGCCGGGCGGATTGTGGTCAACGAATACAGCGGCGGGTTCGTCCAGACACCGTGCGGCGGGTTCAAGCAAAGTGGTTACGGGCGTGAGCAAGGGGTTGATGCGTTGTCGCATTACACGCAGCTCAAATCAGTGATCATCCGCCTCTGACGTCCCGTCTAACACCCAAGGGTGCAGCCATTGCTGCACCCTTTTTTCGTCCTCAAATACACCGCCCTCCAGAGGTGAAAGAAGTACCTGTGGCGAGGCACTCGACACAGGTAATTCTTTCACCACGAGTGAGCATCAGTTCATAGATCTAGGGGTTTACCAAAGCGCCAACGAGTAGGTCACAATCAAGCGGTTCTCATCGATATCACTGGAGAAATTGCTCCGCGCACTGGCGTTTTTCCACTTCAGCCCCAGGTCCTTCAACGGCCCGCTCTGGATCACATACCCCAACTCGGAATCACGCTCCCATTCCTTGCCGCCCTCCGCCCGGTTGCGCACGGTGACGTCGTCGCCCGACAGATAGCGGGTCATGAAGGTCAGGCCGGGAATTCCCACGGCGGCAAAGTTGTAGTCGTAGCGCGCCTGCCATGAACGTTCGTCCTGGTTACCGAAATCGTTGATCTGCACCAGGTTGACCAGATAGCCGTCGGTGCCGTTGATGTTGGCGAAACCGGTGTCGCCGCTCATGCGCTGATAACCCAGGCCCACCGCATGGCCACGGGCGCTGTAGGTCAACATCGCGCCCAGCGCCGAGTTGTCGACATTGCTGTTGCCCTCGTCAAGGCTACGCGCCCAGCGTAAATCCGAGTTCAAGGTCTGGTCTTCGCTGATCGTCCATTTGTGGTTCAGGGTCAGGTAGTGCTGCTGATATATCCCCTCCAGTTCACCGTAGTGATAGGCCGTGCTCAGCGCCGGCACCCAGCGGTAGGTGGCCCCGGCAAAGTCGAAGCGGTCACTGGTGGCGTGGCTTCCCAGGCGGATATTGCGCGACCCGCCGTTGAAAACGCTCATGTCTTCATTGTCGGAAGAGTTGCGCAAGTTGGTCTGGTCGAGTCGACCAAGGTCCAGGGACAGGTTGTCGAGGTCCGCGCTGTTGAGCCAGGCGCCGCGAAAGGTTTGCGGCAGCAGGCGTGAATCGTTGTACATGACCACCGGCATCCGAGGCAGCAAGGTGCCGACTTTCAGAGTGCTGCGCGCCAGGCGCAGTTTGCCGGTCAGGCCCAGTTCGCCGTAGTCATCCTCGGCTCGTCCACCCGGTCCACGCTCGGTATTGAGCAGCCCGGTGCCGGAGCGATCCGGCGATGAATCGAGCTTGACGCCCACCAGTCCGATAGCGTCGAACCCGACGCCGAGCATGCCGTCGGTGTAGCCCGATTCCAGCCGCAGGATGAAGCCCTGCGCCCATTCCTCTGCCTTGCTTTGAGCGACGCCGGACTGACGAAAATCACGATTGAAGTAATAGTTGCGCAGCTCCAGGCTGCTTTTGCTGTCCTGAAGGAAATCGGCACAGGCCGGGTTCATCAGCGTGCTGACGGCACTGCACAGCGACAGGCGCCATACCAGCGGGAAGCCCTTCCGGGCGTTGGAAAAGGGGCTGTTCATGGGTGTGTTTCTCTTATTGTTGTCAGGTTCGGCCACGGGCCAGACAGGCGCGTGACGGTCGATCCTGAAAGCCGCGCTGCCGACCGACAATCGAGAAAAACACGCCCCTCCCTTGAGTTTTAATCAAGTGGGTTTAGGCTTTGGTTTACGTACACTGCGCGCCGCTCCTCCCATAAGAACAAGAGTTGCTCACCATGGAACGTCTGCCTCCCCTGAATGCCATCCGCGCATTCGAATCCGTCGCCCGGCATTTGAGCATCACCCTGGCCGCCGATGAATTGAACGTCACCCCGGGCGCAGTCAGCCGGCAGATCCGCACGCTCGAAGAATTTCTCAAGCTCGACCTGTTCGTGCGCGGGCACCGCCAGATCACCCTGACCGCTGCCGGCGAGCAGTACTTCCGCGCGGTGGCCCGGGTGGTCGAAGACCTGCGCGGAGCCACCAAAAAACTCATGTCTCCACCGCTGCGCCGTCAGCTGAAAGTCCGCGCCTACACCACCTTCGCCATGCAGTGGCTGATCCCGCGCCTGGCAAGCTTCCACGCGCAGAACCCGAAGATCGAAGTGCTGCTGACCGCCTCCCTCGAGCCCGTGGACTTCTACAAGGAAGACATCGATGCCGCCATCCGCCTCGGCTCCGGTGAGTGGCCCAACTGCAATTGTCACGTGCTCAGCGATAACCAGCTGGCCCCGGTGTGCAGCCCGTCGCTGCTGCAGCATGGCCCAGGGTTGCAGACGCCGGCCGATATCGCCAACTACACCATGCTGCACTCGATCGCCCGCCTCGAAGACTGGCGTTACTGGCTGGAAGCTTGCGGGGTCAGTCGCGAAGTCGATGCCCACGCCGGCATGACTTATCAGAGTTCGTCGATGGTTTACGCGGCGGCGGTCGGCGGTCAGGGCATTGCCATGGCGCAGCTGTTTCTGGTGAACAAGGAACTGCAGGACGGCAGCCTGATCCGGCCGTTCGAACAGGTGGTGGACATGGGCGTCTACACCTACTACCTGCTGATTCCCAAGCACCGCGAGGAAAGCGAAGACCTGCGAATTTTCCGTGAATGGGTCCTTGAACAGGCACGCATCACCCGCGATCTGGCTTGAGCTTTGATCAAGGCACTGCGGCGTAAAACTGCTTTGTCGGTCATTTGTCACCGTGTCTAGCATGGGTCTCCATCCACAAGAAAGAGACCCGCCATGACCACCCCCGATACGCCTTCCATCGGTTTCATCGGCCTCGGCGCCATGGGCCAGAAAATGGCCCGCCATCTGCTCGACAAAGGCTTTGACCTGAACCTGTTTGATCCCAATCCCCACGCCTTGGCGCCATTGCTTGAACGGGGTGCGCGCAGCCATGCAACGCCTCGGGAAGTGGCGGACCACGCGCACATCGTGCTGGTCTGCGTGCCAACCCCGGACATCGTCGAAAACGTAGTGCTCGGTGCCGACGGCGTGATCCATGGTCAAAAGGTCAGCATTCTGGTCGACCACTCCACCACCGGTCCGAGCCTGGCCCGACGCCTGCAAGCGGCGTTGTCTGAACGCAACATCGCCGCCCTCGATGCACCGCTGGCCGGGGGTGCCGCGGGGGCGCAGAACGGCACGCTGTCGGTGATGGTTGGAGGTGATCGTGCCGCTTATGAGCGTTGCTCATCGGTATTCGCCGCCTTCGGCAAGAAGGTCGAACACATCGGCACCGAGCCAGGGCTAGGTCAAACCTTGAAGCTGGTCAACAACATGATCGTCGCCGCCACTCTGGTGGCCACCAGCGAAGCGATGTTATTCGGGGTCAAGGCCGGGCTCGACCCACGGCAGATGGTGGAGATGCTCAACGCCAGCACCGCGCGCAGTTTTACCAGCGAACAGATCCTGGCGGGCACCGTGATGCGCCGGGAATTCGACTTCGGCTTCCGCCTGGATTTGATGCGCAAGGACGTGCGGCTGTTTCTGGCCGAGGCGGAAAACACCGGAGTGCCGGCCTTCACCTCTTCGGTGGTCAAGCAGTTCTTCGATCAGGCCTTGAGCGAAGGTGACCCGGCGCGGGATATGACCCATGTGGTGCAGGTGCTGGAGCAGATGGCGGGCGTCGAACTCCAAGGCTGAGTTTAATTTCCACCGCAGATCCCCTGTAGGAGTGAGCCTGCTCGCGAAAGCGGTGTGTCAGTCGACATTGTTATCGCCTGACACACCGCTTTCGCGAGCAGGCTCACTCCTACAGTGTTGTATTCCAGGCTGACCGATGGCTTGATTTTTTCTCAACCAAACCGGGTTTTTATATCGTTTGTCGGGCCTTCTGCCCTGCCCGACCATGACCTCCAGAGCTTGTTCGCAAGCCCATAACAACAGGAGGTCATCATGAGTTTTTCCACGTCCATCTGGACGCCGTCCACGCCACCCGGCCTGCATGCCTCGCGCCATCACCACAACGGCGAAATATTCTTTCCGTCCGTGCCGGACGATTCGCCGCTGAGCAACCAGTTCGACGACACCGTGCTAGACGTCGAGGGCCAGGTCTACAGCTTCACCATCATGCACCCGAGCCCGAAAAGCGGCCTCGCCCCGTTCGTGCTCGCCTACGTCGACCTGCCCGGCCCGGTGCGTTTGTTCGGGCGCCTGATCGGTACCCCCGGCGTGCCGGCCATTGGCGAAAAATGCCGAGTGATTGCCGACGACACCTACGGCTACGTTTTCCAGTCCCAGGAGGCCCGTCCATGAGCCAGATGCATGTAATGGGCGGCGCCATGACCGTCTTCGGCCGTCACCCCGGTGTCATGGCCCCGGAACTGGCCCAGCGCGCAATTCTTGACGCTGTGGCCGATGCCGGCTTGCAGCTGGCCGACATTCAGGCCGTGTACTGCGCCAATGTGCTGGGCGGGATGATTCTCGGGCAGGTGATCGTGCGCGATCTGGGCCTGAAAGGGATTCCGGTCTACAACATCGAAAACGCCTGTGCCAGCGGCGCGACGGCGGTGCACCTGGCGCGCCACGCCTTGCTCGCCGGTCAATATGAACGCGTGCTGGTGTTTGGGATCGAGCAGTTGACCGCATTGGGTGGCGGCATGATCCCAATGCAGCGCAACGACCGCATGACCGACCTCTACGCCACGGCAGGCATGGTGTTGCCAGCGGTCTACGCGATGCGCGCCACCCGTTTCATCCACGAGCGTGACGCCAAGCCCGCCGATCTGGCCGCTGTAGCGGTGAAGAATCGTCGTCACGGTTCGCTCAACGAATACGCCCAGCAACGCAACGAAGTCAGCCTCGAAGAGGTGCTCGCCTCGCGCATGATCGCCGACCCGCTGACCCTGTTGCAGTGCTGCCCGTCGCAAGTGGACGGTGCCGCTGCGCTGGTGCTCGGCAACAAACCGGGACCCCACGCCAAAGACGTCAAGGTGCTGGGTTCGATCATTGTCTCGGGCCTTCGCGAGAGCGGTGACGAAGACATTCTCGATGCCGAAATCACCGCACGCGCCGCACGCCTGGCCTATGAACAGGCCGGTGTCGCCCCGGCCGATATCGGTGTGGTCGAGTTGCACGACGCCTTCACCATCGCCGAGCTGCTGTATTACGAAGCCCTCGGGCTGGCCGCACCGGGCGAAGCGGTCTCGCTGTTGCACTCGGGCGCCACCGCCCTCGGTGGTCGGGTGCCGGTCAATCCAAGTGGCGGTCTGTTGGCCAAGGGTCATCCACTGGGCGCCACCGGTGTCGCGCAAATGGTCGAGTTGCTCTGGCAGTTGCAAGGCCGCGCCGGCAGCCGCCAAAGCCGGCACTCCGCGCCTGGGCCTGGCGCAATGCACCGGTGGCGGTATCGCCGGGGTCGACCACGCGGCGTCAGCCGTGCACATCCTGGGAGTCTGAAGCCATGAACAACCAACACTTTGCGGCCGGCCAGGTCGCCGTCGTCACCGGCGCTGCTCGCGGGATCGGCCTGACCATTGCCCAACGACTGGCGCATCAAGGGGGTGTTTGTCTACCTGCTGGATCGCGACGAACAGGCGCTGAACAGCAGTGTCAGCGCGATGAACGCCGAAGACTTGAAGGTCGCCGGAATTGCGCTGGACCTGACCGAAGGCGAGTCGGTCAACGCCGCCTTCACGCAGATCCACGAAGCCCACGGTCGCCTGGATTTTCTGGTGAACAACGCCGGCGTGGTCCGCGACAAACGCTTCCTGAACATGACCGAACAGGACTGGGACCTGGTGGTGGACACCAATCTGCGGGCGCAATTTCTCTGCTGCAAAGCGGCCCTGCCACTGATGCTGGAGAAAGGCTTCGGACGCATCGTCAACATGTCGTCTCGGGCCTGGCTGGGCGGTTTCGGCCAGGCCAATTACTCGGCGGCCAAGGGCGGCGTGGTCAGTCTGACCCGTAGCCTGGCCATCGAGTTCGCGGCCAAAGGCATCACCGTCAACGCCATCGCCCCGGGCATCGTCGATACGCCGCTGTTCCAGAGTTTCACGCCTGAGGTGCAGGCAAAACTCAAGGACACGGTGCCGGTAAAACGCATCGGCACCCCGGACGACATTGCCAATGCCGTGGAGTTTTTCCTCGCCCCGGCCAGCAGCTACGTCACCGGGCAAACCCTGTATGTGTGCGGCGGACGCAGTCTGTCCTCGGCCAGCGTGTGAGGTGGACGCCATGTCAGTCACTTTGGAAGTCCACGGCCCTGTGGCCCTGATTACGATCGACCGCCCGCAAGCCCTGAATGCGCTGGACCTGGATTCCCTCCAGGCCTTGCGCGGCCATCTACGTGAAGTACGCGACCGCCGGGAACTGCGTGTGGCCGTGATCACCGGCAGCGGTGAACGGGCGTTTTGCGTCGGCGCCGACCTGAAAAGTACGCGGGCCTCCTCGGCCTCCTATGCCGAGGCGCTGTTCCTGGCCAACGAACCCGCCGCAGACGCCGGGCTTTACATCCGCCAGATGGACCTTGCCGACCTCGACCTGCACAAGCCGCTGATTGCCGCCATCAATGGCCATTGCCTGGGCGGCGGCCTGGAGCTGGCGTTGCAATGCGACCTGCGCATTGCCAGTGCCAGTGCGACGTTCGGTCTGCCGGAAGCCGCCGTCGGATCGATTCCGGCGGTCAGCGGCCTGCATCGTTTGATGCGCGCGGTGCCGCCCGCCCATGCGATGCAGATGGCGTTAACCGGGTCGCGCATCGATGCGTGGCAGGCCTGCGCTATTGGCTTGATCTCCGAGCGTCTGGACAGCCACGAGGCCCTGTTGCATCGGGCGATGATCCTGGCCGAGCAGATTGCCCGCCAGGCACCGCTGGCGATCCAGGCCTTGCAAACCCTGGCCCGCAGTACCGCGCACTTGAGCGACAGCGACGCCCAGCGTTTGACCGAATTGTATTGGGGCGTGTTGCGCGACACCGAGGATCGTCTCGAAGGCCGGCAGGCGTTTGCCGAAAAACGCGCACCGCATTACACGGGCCGCTGAAGCGCCCGAGGAGGCGAACATGTTACGCACCGCTCTGGACGGTCTGACCGTCCTCGATTTCACCCAGATCGCCGCCGGCCCCACGGCAACCATGCTGATGGCCGACATGGGCGCGCGGGTGATCAAGATCGAATCCCACGAAGGCGAACTGGGCCGTACCCTCGGCCCGGCGTGGGTTGGCGAGGATAGCGCGCTGTATCACGCGTTCAATCGCGGCAAGCTGGGTATGAGCCTGGACCTGAAACACCCGGACAGCGCCGCAGTGATCAAACGACTGGTGCTGCAAGCCGACGTACTGGTCGAAAGCATGCGCCCTGGCGTCATGGCTCGACTGGGACTGGGTTATGAGGACCTGGCTGCACTGAAACCGGACCTGATCTACTGCTCGATTTCCGCCTACGGGCAGGAAGGACCGTATGCCGACCGGGCGGGCGTCGACGGCATTCTGCAAGCCGATTCCGGCCTGATGAGCCTGATCGGCACGCCGAACTCGGCGCCCTCCAAGGTGCAAGCGCCGGTGGTGGATGTGGTCACCGGTTATATGGCATGCATGGCCGTGTTGGCCAAGCTGCATGCCCGAGAAAAGGACGGCCTGGGCGGCCACCTCGACGTCAGCCTGATGAACTCGGCCCTGGCACTGCAACAAGCGTCGCTGGCGAGCTTCCTCTGCGACGGCAAGCTGCCGACCCGCATCGGCAGCGCCGCGCCCTACTCTGCTCCGAACGAAGCCTTTGAGGCGGCGGATGGCTGGTTGATGGTCGCGGCGTACAACGGCAATCGCTGGCCGACCCTGAGCAGGGTGCTCGGGCACCCGGAGTGGATCGACGACCCGCGTTTCGCCAGCTCGGCGCAACGCGTGGTTAACCGTGAAGCCATGTGCGCGGCACTGACCGACGTGTTCCACACCCGGCCGGTGGCCCATTGGCTAGCGGTGCTGCGCGAGGCCGACATCCTTTGCTCCAGGGTCAGCGATTACAACGACGTGCTGGCCCATCCGCAGATCGCCAGCAATGGCATGCTCGTGGAACTGCACCACCCGCAGCATGGCGTGGTTCGGGTACCGGGGTTTCCGGTCAACAGCCTCGAAGCCGCGCAAACACCGTATGCGCCGGCGCCGGAGAATGGCCAGCACTCGCGGTCGGTGTTGCGTGAGTTCGACTTTTCTGAGGATGAGATTGCCGATTTGCTGGCGTCCAATGCGATGCATTGTCCAGAGGTGGAGTTGGCCTGACCGAGTCCCTGTGGCGAGGGAGCTTGCTCCCTCGCCACAGAGTGTTGTGTATGAACACATCCGGCCACTTATCGCGCTCGTCTGTTTAAGCGTGAAACGGTGTTTGTTTAAACACTCTCGAAGATACGTCCTGAAAGCTACAAATCCTTGCGCCGTTGCCTACGGCTGCGCCAGAATCCGCCGGCTTGTGCGCCGTGGGGCCGCTCGGTAACTTGATTCCCGTCACTGCTCATCAGTGATCGGGTTTAGTCGCCCGCGTTAACTCAGTTGTGCGTGCATCTGTCATGCAGGTCTTTCATTCCTGTATCTGATGGTGGCTGTACGCAGGGCGCTTTCGGGCGCGCCGGATTGCTGAGTTTCCCGGTCGACTAACCTGCGTGCAGCTGCCTCCCCTTACGTTTAGTCGCAAGAGGGGTGGCACCCAATTTGGAAACTCAGCATATGTTCAAAGTAACGCCCAACCCACCGGACACCGATCCGGTCTCCCCCTACGAACCCGATTCAAAAAAGCTCAACGAAGCCGCCGAGCGCGCCCTCGACTTCCACTTCCCATCGAACGCCGACATCAAAGCCACCCCACGCACACGCAGCACTCTGTTCTCCGTAGACCCCGAGGCCACGGCCGAAACCCTGGCGGTTTATCTGGTCGAAATACTCGCCTCGGTCGACGTGATGGTCCATCAGTTGGTGGATCACCTGGAGGGAGAGACGCGCTACGCCCTGCTGGGGATTTCCAACAGCATCATGATGGCGGAGATCACGGCGAACCGGGTGTTGGATAAGATCGATCTGCCCATATAAGTGCCGCTCTGCGGTGAGTGAATAACTGACGTTGAATTGTGCAGCGGTCCCATTTTCCTGGGGCCGCTTCGCGGCACAGCGGACAGATAAATAGATCTGTCCCCTTTTTAATGAATAAATACGTTTCCTTTTCTTCAGTTCGAGTTAATGTTTTGTTGTACTAACGCTCTGACTCACAACACGTTACTTGAGGCAATTTCCTAAGGCTGAGCTGGGCGGATCAAAAACGCGATTCCATATAAATAGTCATCGAAGACGGGGCCTGAAGAGTGCCACTGACCAGGCCTGCGATATGATAGAACGGCTGCTTCTTCTTCCCTCCCGAGATAGTTGCCTGCGATGAATGAATCTTCGATATTGCTCTCAAAACTATAGCTATATTTAATGTTGAGTATTGATCTGTGAATGACGTCACTTCTGATGTCGACTACTGGGAGTGCCCCCTGTGAAATTCGCCATGACTCATAGGCGGGTAAGTTTACGAGCGCCGGCGAGATGATGTAGCTCGCAACATTGGAACAGGTGACGAGTATTTCACTTGTTTGGCCTACGGCGTCCGACACGACGATGGTCGCCTTCCCATTCCCCTCACTTCGTATCATTCCGCTGTTGTCAACCGAGGCTATGAGGTGCTGGGTCGAAGTGTAGGTATAAGGAGGCACACCGCCGGTCGCGGAACGTCTCTCGCAAGTACCTATCGGGTCGGCCCCTGTGAGCGTCCATGGGATTGAAGTGCCGGTGATCGATACATTCGGAGCACTCAATCCGACAGGGTCAGTATTCACTATCAATGCTGGGTGTGTGGTAACCGTCAACGTCCTGGCCTCCGAAACCTGACCCGAACCGTACAGCGCCTTGGCGGTAAAACTGTGAGCTGCCACACTCAACCCGGTTACCAACAACGTCCAGATCCCCGTCACCGGATCCGCCGTCGGCTGACCTTTGGAGACCGTACCGTCGAGCACGTCGACTCTCTGTCCTTTTTTGGATCTGCCGGTCAGCGTGATGCTGGTATCAACCGTTCTCCCGCCTTCTGCGATCTCATCCCCATTGGAATCGGTCACACGGGTGATCGCAGGTTTCACATCCTCCACAGCCTTGACCGTGTAGGTACGCACCTGAAACAGCAGCGCATTGTTTTCATCCTGACTGCCACTCAACCCTGCCTTGAACTCAACTTTCAGTTCGCTCCCGTCCTTCAGGTTTTTCAATTCATTGAATGGAATCGGATGCGTGTAAAAGCCCTGGGTAATCCAAGTTTCGTTGGTTTGCGAGAGAGGCGGCTGCCAAAATGTCTGGGCGTAGGGACTGTCGTCATTGTTGGTGCCTTGCACCCGCAACCAGACGAACTGTTTCAGCGCAATGAACGGCCAGGCGTTAACCTGGATCACCGCGTTGGCGGTCAGCTGGCTGACGTCGAATTCGGCCCCTTCACCGTTGTCCGCGGCCTGGAGGATCAATGGTTTGTCGAGCACGTTTTCCGGCAGTGGCAGTACCGATAACGTCAGGGTGTCCGAGGGCATGGGGCTGCTGCCGCGAGTTACCTTGTAGTTCACCGTTATCGCTTTGCCGAGGCTGAAGGCGACCACCTTAGGCTCCAACGGTATCTCCTGCGGCCCGAGCGTGGTCACAGGCCACGGTGCGGTGGTGTGCGAACCCTCGGGCAGCGTGCCGTCGGCACCGGTCCACTTTACAGAGATCTGGTCGCCGACCAGCATGCCGTCGTAGTTGACGACGGCGGTCAGATGGGTCTGGGCATTCAACGGATCAAGGCGGGTGCCGCCGTCCGCTTCTTTCACGGCCGGGGGTAACAGTTGGCCAATCGCCTGGCCAACCCCAAATTCCAGCACATTCGAATAACTCGTCTCGCTCGTCGCCGCCCGCCAGATCCGGTAACTCACCGTCACCTTCTTGCCGCGGTTCGGCTCGATGTGTTCGGCGACAAACGTGGCGTTGAGGGTGAAATTCACATCCTTGTCTTTGGACAGCCCGTTGAGGGTGACGGAGTCTTCCGTGGTACCCGTGACTTCACCCGTCCAGGTGTAGGTCACGATGTCACCGGATTGGGTCGGTTTGACGGTCGGCCTTGGCGCGGTCAGTTTGCCGATGCCGCCGGGCAGGTCCCCGGGCTCCAGCGCTCCGTCCTGTTCACCGAGGACGATGGGTTTGACCAGTTCGAGTTGCGGCTCGCCCACCTGCAGCAGCGCCGCATGCAGCGATTCGCGGCGGATGACTTCACCGTTCGGGCCTTCGCGGAGCAGGTAGTACGACAGCTCCAGCGTGCCGCCTTCCAGGGTTTTCAGGTGCCTGCCGTCCACCGCGATGAAGAAATCTTGCTGGGCTTCGATCTCTTCCCAGGTTGGAAAATACCAATCCAGCTCAGGGGTGTAGCTGCCGGTATCCGGGCGGGTGCCGGCCCAGATGAGGTCGATGGCCATGCCCTGCTGCATGATCGGATCGAACGGAATCCGCACGCGAGGGTGAGGCAGGTCCGGATCAATCGCGCCGTTTTGTTCATCTTCGGCCTTGGGCGCGGCCAGGTGTTTCGGTTCGCCGATGAAGGTGACAAATTGCCCCTTGGACGGCAGGGGGTCGGTCACGCCCGGGCGCTCTACGCGATAGGAAAAGGTCACCTGGGTTTTGGCCAGTTGGCGCACGTCGGCGTTGGACAGGATGACTTTGTAAGTATGCGGCAGGTTGTCGACCGTCTGGGCCGGCGCGATGACTTCCACGGCCTCGTTGTCCACGGTGGTGCCGCGCATCTTCAGGATGATGCGGTCGTCCTGCTCGAACGCCGGCCCTTTGGCCCAGACCTCGCCCGTGATGTCATCTTCGCCCAGCGCATCGAGGTCGAGAACGTTGTTCACGGCCTCCTGGACGACCGGTGCGTCCAGAAAATCGACGCCGGTCATGACCACCAGCCGCGTGGCCTTGCACCAGTCTTGCGAATAATTGTGCACCACATCGCGCACGCGGAAGGTGACCGCCAGCCCGGAGATGTCGGTGTCGCCCGCGTCCAGGATGGTGGCTTCGTCGACGTGGATCACGATCGGGTGAGTGGCCGGGTCGCTGATCTGCTCGGCAGTCAGCGGCGCGGATTCCACGAGCACACCGCCCCAGCTCAGCACCATGACATCGCCCACCGCCGCATCCGGATAAGGCACGCCGGTCCCGGACTCGGCCCGAATGATGATGTCCACCCCGGCCGCGGCGATCTCCTTGTCGACGATGTTCTCGACGATGGCCGGATCGATGAACAGGTACAGGTTCGAGTGGCTGCCTGGGGTGTCGTCCGTGTCCTGGCCCGCAGGAATCTCCAGCTTGGCGTAGAGCTTGAGCGCCGGCGTAAACGTCTCGGCGCCCTGATTGAAACGGGTCACCCGGTACGCCAGCGTGTGCGCCCCGGTCAGCCAATGCCTGGGCTCGACCCACAAGGTCACCCGCTGACCGACTTCGGCGTCGTCGGTGATGATGTGCTGATTGACCACCTGGTCGTCGAACTGCAGCTCGACCTTGTCGCCTTTGCCCATGCTTGACCAGGCCGGGACGTAGACTTTGAGCCCGTTGATGGGGAAGTTGTCCAGGGCGGCGGCGCGGTTGATTGCCCAGACGTCAGTGGAAGAGTCCAGTAGACGGGCACCGGGGATTTCTGGTTCACGCAGCAGCATGGAAAAGGGGTGACGGACGGGTTGCACGAGCATGGGGGAGACTCCTGTCGAGGGGGGCTGGGCGACGGAGTTATTTAAGGTGTTAGAAAGGGCGGTTGGCTACTGTCAGAAATAACAGGTTGGGTATGTTTCCAGATGAATGGCAGTCATCCCCTTGGGCAGTATCTATCCGGATTACGCGGTGCCAAACAGACAAATGACTATACCCCCGCTCCTTACTGTCATCGAGGGTCACCGTCGCATCGCTCGGGTTTGATGCTTTACTGAAAAGACCCTGAACCCCAGCGAGAACGCCGCAATGAACCGCAACGACCTGCGCCGCGTGGACATGAACCTGCTGGTGATTTTCGAAACGTTGATGTTCGAGAAGAACCTGACCCGGGCCGGGGAGAAACTGTTCCTCGGTCAGCCCGCTGTCAGTGCTTCGCTGGCCAAGTTGCGCGATCTGTTCGACGACCCGCTGCTGGTGCGCAACGGTCGGGTGTTGGAGCCGACCCAACGGGCGTTGGCGATTCTCAAGGAGTTGCAGCCGGCGATGGACACCATTTCCGGCGCGGTCAGCCGGGCCAAGGATTTCGACCCGTCCACCAGCCGCGATGTGTTCCGCATCGGCTTGTCCGACGACGCCGAGTTCGGTCTGTTTCCGCCGCTGCTCAAGCAAATACGCGAAGAGGCGCAGAACGTCGTGGTGGTGGTGCGAAGGGTGAATTACTTGCTGATGTCACCGATGCTCGCCTCCGGGGAGATTTCCGTCGGGATCAGTTACACCACGGAGCTGCCGGCCAATGCCAAGCGCAAGAAATTGCGGGACCTGAGCGTGAAGATTCTGCGTGGCGATAACCGTCCCGGCCCCCTGACCCTGGATGAGTATTGCGAACGCCCTCATGCACTGGTGTCTTTTTCCGGAGACTTGACCGGTGCTATCGACAACGATCTGGCGCGCATCGGCCGCTCGCGGCGGGTGGTGCTGGCGGTGCCGCAATTCGCCGGGTTGCGTGCCCTGCTGGCCGGCACCGACCTGCTGGCCACGGTGCCGGATTACGCGGCGTGTGCGCTGATCGAAGGCAGCAACCAGCTGCGGGCCGACGACCCGCCGTTTGACATCGTGCTGTCCGAACTGTCCATGGTCTGGAACGGGGTCAACGATAACGACCCGGCAGAACGTTGGTTGCGTTCGCGAATTGCGCAACACATGTCGGCTGAGTTGCCGGTGCTTTGAGCGCGTTGAAAGCCGGGTCGGTCTCGCGCAGGAAGATCGGCAGGTCGGTCATCGGTGGCATCGCCGGGATGTCGAAATACATCTGGATCACCCAGCCGCGGTGGTAACTGGCGTGATTGACCACGTGCAGCAGCATCGCGCCGGCGCTCATGGTGCCGCTCTCGCCGGAGACGAACGTAAACTCGACCGGTTTATCCAGCGACCTCTCGGTCTGCCTTGCGCTCCAGTTGCAATACCAGTGATCGATGTCCTTTTGCGCCATGCGCAAATCAGCCAGGTCGGGATGGAGCAGATCGTGTGAGGTTTTGAAGCCGTGCCCTCGGCCTTCGAGGTGAGCCTGCCAGATGCAGTCCACGACATAGATGTGATTCAGGGTGCCGATCATGTTCTTGAACACCGACACCCGCTCTTTGTTGACCTCCCCCGGCGGCAGCGCGGCCAGGCTGTCAAAGAGGCGCTGGTCGGCCCATTGCTTGTAATCGGCAAGCATGCGGGCAGTGCGTATGTTGATCATCAGAGTTCTCCCATTACGATGGGCACACTGGCAAGCATAGACCGCTCGGCGGCTGGCAGCGCAGACGCTGATAACCGGCACCTCACCGCAACGCGACAGCTGCTACAGGGAATGCGGTGTCAGGCGTTGTACCACCCGATCAGCCAGCGCCAGGCAGCTGGTGAGGCCCGGTGATTCGATGCCGAACAGATTCACCAACCCCGGCACACCATGCTCGACCGGGCCGCTGATGAGGAAGTCGGCGGCCGGTTCGATCGGGCCGGAAATCTTCGGGCGGATGCCGCTGTAGGCGGGTTGCAGGCTGTTATCGGGTAACGTCGGCCAGTAGCGGCGGATGGCCTGATAGAACCCGTCGACCCGGCGCGGATCGACGCGGTAATCGACATGGTCGACCCATTCGACGTCCGGCCCGAACGCGCCTGCCCGCCAAGGTCGAGGGTCATGTGCACGCCCAGGCCGGCGCTCTCCGGTGCCGGATACACCAGATGCCGGAACGGCGCCCGGCCACTGAAACTGAAATAACTGCCCTTGCACAGGCGTGCCACGGGAACGTGCTGCGACGGCAAGCCTTCGATCCGGCTCGCCACCTCCGGCGCGGACAAACCGGCGCAATTGATCAACTCGCGACAGGTCAAGGTCATCGGCTGTGCGCCGCCCATGTGCAATTCGAAACCTTGTTCGGTGCAACGGGCGGACACCAACGGCGTGTGCAAGGCAATCGAGGTGCCCGAGGCTTCGGCGTCTGCCTGAAGCGCCAGCATCAGCGCATGGGAATCGACGATCCCGGTGGACGGCGACCAGAGCGCGGCGACGCAGGACAGCGCCGGTTCAAGCGACCGCGCCTGCCCGGCGTCCAGCCATTGCAAGTCATCGACGCCATTGCGCCGGCCCTGCTCCAGCAACCTCTGCAAGGCCGCGCACTGGCTGTCATCGGTGGCCACGATCAACTTGCCCAGGCGCTGGTAATCGACACCGCGCTCATCGCAAAAGGCGTACAGGCGATGCTTGCCCTCCACGCACAATTGCGCCTTCAGGCTGCCGCTCGGGTAATAGATGCCGGCGTGGATCACTTCTGAATTGCGCGAACTGATGCCCACACCAATCCCCTCGCCGGCTTCGATCAGGATCACTTCCCGCCCGCTGCGGGCCAGCGCCCTGGTCACCGCCAGGCCAACCACGCCGGCGCCGACCACCACGCATTCGATATCGACGCTCACCTGCCCTCCGCTCATGTCAAGCCAGCCCTCGTTCCCGATAATCGATCAGGCTGGAGAATATCGCCAGCAGCATGGCCATGACCACGAAGAAGATCAGCACCAGGAAATACGAGCCGGTGAACTGCACGATCAATCCGATCAGGATCGGCACGATAACCCCGGCCATGTTGCCGCAGAAGTTCATGGTGCCGGCCAGCACACCGGTTTTCGAGGTGCCGCCGAGGATCGACGGAATGCACCAGTACATGCCGCACCAGCGAATGAAAAACATCGCTACGCAGAGCAGACCGATGGCCTTGTCGGCTTCATTGGTATAGGCCACCGCCAGCATGCACAGGGCCGCGACCAGCGCCGAACCACTGAACATGCTGCGCATCACCAGGTTGGGCGAGGCGCCGCTGGTTTTCCATTTATCCCCCAGATAACCGCCGACCAGCTCGCCGACGAAACCGCACATGAAAATCAGGAAGGTCGCACCGCCCATGCTCGAAATGTTCAGGCCGTGGGTCTGGTGCAGGTAGCTCGGCATCCAGGTCAGCAAACCGTAGAACACGCTGAGAATGCAGCAGTAACCGGCGAACATCGCCAGCACCGAACGGTCCTTGAGCAGCTCTTTGAGGGGGATGCTGGTCACCGTGCCGGGTTGGCTGACTTTGCGATTGCCTTCGGTGATGTGCGCCAGTTCCGCCGCGTTGACACCGGGGTGTTCGCTGGGATGGTTGCGGATGTATTTCCACGCCAGTACACCGGCAAGCATGGTGCCGATGCCGGCGATCACGAAGGCGATGCGCCAGGAATCGAACCAGCCGATCAACCCGGCAATGATGATCGCGCCGAAAGCGCTGCCCAGCGGTGCGCCGCCATCGACCAGCACCGCGCCACGTCCGCGTTCGTTGGGGGTCAGCCAGGCGCCGTTGAGTTTGGCCCCGGCCGGCATGATCGGCGACTCGGCGATGCCCAGCCCCATGCGCGTAATCAACAGCGTGATCCAGTTATGCGCACCGGCAGCCAAGGCCTGGAAGGCGCCCCAGGCGACAGTCGCGATGACGATGACGCGGCGGGTCTGAAAACGGTCCAGCAGCATGCCGCCGGGAATCTGCATCAATGCGTACGACCAGAAAAACGCACTGAGCATCAAGCCTTCCAGCGCGGGAGGGATCTGGAACTCACTGGAAATCAGCGGCAAGGCCACCGACAGCGAAGCGCGGTCGATGTAGTTGATGGCGGTCAGCAGCAACATGATGAGGAAGATCCGCCAGCGCACGCTGGTCGGACGCTCGGTGGCAGACGCGGCGGTGAGCCGCAGGGTTTCGGCACTCGGATTGTTCATGAGGGGCGCTCTTGTTGTTGTGGGTGCAAGCGGCCCAATACCCGCCTATTAACGCAAAACCTGTAGGAGCGAGGCTTGCCCGCGAAGGCGGAGTGTCAGTGGACATCATTGTTAATGACACATCGCCTTCGCGGGCAAGCCTCGCTCCTACTGGGTTTACATCTTGGCTGACGGGTGTTGGGCAAGCACCCCAACTCTAATCACGCGTCCTCGGGCTGAATAATGAGGGGATCTGATTAGGGGATCACCAAACGTCATCCCCCGAAAAGATCAGAACGTCCCGGGGTAACTGCCGCCGTCCAGCAGCAGGTTTTGCCCGGTGAGGAAACCGGCATTGGCGCTGCAGATGAACGCGCAGTAGGCGCCGAACTCATCGGGTTGCCCGAAGCGCTGGGCCGGCACGTGCTTGCGCCGCTGTTCGCTGATGCTTTCGACGCTGGTGCCATTGGCCTCGGCGGCGGCGCTCAGGGTCTTGTGCAAACGCTCGGTCTCGAACGGTCCCGGCAGCAGATTGTTGATCGTCACGTTATGCCCGGCCAGCCGCGACTGGCGTGCAAGCCCGGCGATAAAACCGGTCAGGCCACTGCGTGCGCCGTTGGACAGTCCCAACACATCGATTGGCGCCTTCACCGCGCCGGAGGTGATGTTGACGATACGCCCGAAACCGCGCTCGGCCATGCCATCGACGCAGGCCTTGATCAGCTCGATGGGCGTGAGCATGTTGGCATCCAGCGCCTTCAGCCAGTCGTCGCGCTGCCAGTCACGGAAGTCTCCCGGAGGCGGTCCGCCGGCGTTGTTGATCAGGATGTCCACCTGCGGACATGCCGCCAACACCTGGTCGCGCACTGCGGGCGTGCTGATGTCCCCGGCCACCGTGCGCACGTCGATGCCCGGCGCCAGGCTGCGCAATCCTGTAGCGGCAGCTTGCAAGGTTTCGTCACCCCGGGCGTTGATCACCAGGTTGACGCCCTCCTTCGCCAAGGCCCGCGCACAGGCCAGACCCAGGCCCTTGCTGGCGGCGCAGACGATGGCCCAGCGACCTGAAATACCCAAATCCATGACGATGCTCCTGACGGTTGGAAAACCTCACGTTACCACCAGGACCCGCCTCGCCGTGGGATGACAAAGGGTGATCGGCGGATCAGACCTTTTCATTATCGGCCGCCTCCCACGCTTATTACTGTCTGCGGACCAATAAGAACCGGAGAAACCCATGAACCCGTTCCAGTTTTATTTCCCCACCACTTTGAAAAGCGGCAACGGCCTGGTGCGTCAGGCCGGTGCATTGCTCAAGCCCCATGTTCGGAAAAAACTGCTGGTGGTCACTGACGCAGGGCTGATGGCGTCGGGCGTGATGGAAGGTTTTTTCGCCTCCCTGGCCGAGAGTGACATCGGCTATGAAGTGTTTTCCGGCGTCGAACCGAACCCCACCACCGACGTGCTGGAACGAGCCGTGGCCTTCCTGAAAAACCACGACTGTGACTCGGTGATCGGTGTCGGTGGCGGCAGCAGCATCGACACCGCCAAGGGCGTGGCAGCCATGGCCACCAACCCCGGCAACATCCTCGACTACGAGGGCTACGACAAACTGCTGCACCCACCCCTGCCGATCTTCGCGATCCCGACCACCTCCGGCACTGGCAGCGAATGCACCGCCTCCACCGTGTTCACCAACACCAAGACCCTGTTCAAAACCGTGATCATCAGCCCGGCGCTGTTTCCGAAACTGGCGATTCTCGACGCCGAGCTGACGCTCAAACTTCCACCGTCGATCACCGCTGCGACGGGCATGGACGCCTTGACCCACGCCATCGAATCCTACGTGTCGAAGCAGGCCAACCCGGTCAGCCAGGCCCTGGCGCTGCAAGCGATCAAGATGATCTGCACGCACCTGCCCAAGGCATTTTTCAGCGGCTCCGACCTGCACGCCCGGGAACAGATGCTGCTTGGGTCGTTCCTCGCGGGCGTGGCCTTCGCCCAATCGAAACTGGGCAACGTGCATGCGATCTCCCATACCTTCGGCGGCGTCTTCAACATTCCCCACGGCATCGCCAACGCCACGCTGCTGCCCTACGTCATCGAATACAACCTGGCGGCCTGCCCGGAGCTGTTTCGCGAGATTGCCATCGCCATGGGCGAAGACATCGACGGCCTGAGCCTGGCCCGCGCCGGGCACAAAGTGGTGGACCACGTGGTGGCGCTGAACAAGGCCATCGGCATTCCCGACAACATCAAGGACCTGGGCGTGGACCTGGATTACATGCCGCAAATGGTCAGTGACTCGATGCGCAGCGGCAACGTGCTGGTCAACCCACGCCTGACCACCGCCGCCGACATTGAGCGAATCATCAGCAACGCCTGGCACGGCATTCATTCCTGAAGAGAACACGCCCATGTTTTACGAAATGCGCACCTACACGATTCAAATCGGAAAAATGCAGACCTACCTCAAGCACTTCGAGGAGGCCGGGCTACCCGTGATCTCCCGCTACACCACGCTGGTGGGTTGGTGGTACACCGAAATCGGCGAGCTGAATCAGGTGATCCACATCTGGGCCTACGAGAGCCTTGATGACCGGATCAAGAAACGGGCCGCGCTGTATCAGGACCCTGACTGGCTAGAGGGTTTCGTGCCGAAAGCGTTCCCGATGCTGGAAAAGATGGAATCGAAACTGCTGATCGCCGCCGATTTCTCCCCGATCAAATAAACCCCTGTGGGAGCGAACCTGCTCGCGATAGCGGTATGTCAGACGCATCAAGGTTAACTGGCACTCCCCATCGCGAGCAGGCTCGCTCCCACACGGGGATTTGTACTGGCCTGCCGAATCGGCTCAAACCAAGGACAACCTCATGTGCGACCACAATCCCAACAATACCGCCGCCGACCGATCTCCCGACATCAAGGCCTTGCTCGAAGGCCTGCCCACTAACTGGGGCAAATGGGGGCCGGACGATGAAGTCGGGGCCCTGAATTACCTGCAAAGCGCCGAGATCCTCCGGGGCATCGCCTCGGTGCGCCAAGGCAAGACCTTCACCCTGCAAGTGCAGATCGGCCATCCCAAGGGCGAGCCGTTGTGGCCCGGCCGACGCCCGTCGATGCGTGTCAACGTGCTGGACAAGGGCCACTTCCTGGCGGGCAAGACCCACTTTGACGGTCACGTGGAATACGCCGACGATGTGATCTTCATGCACCTGCAAGGCTCGACCCAATACGATGCGCTCGGCCACGTCTGGCACGACAACAAACTGTGGAACGGCTACGACGCCATGAGCACCATCGGCAGCATGGACAAGGCCAGCATCCTGCCGATTGCCGAACGCGGAATTGTCGGCCGCGCGGTGCTGATCGACATGGCGCGCCATCGCGGCAAAGCGGTGCTGGACAAGGGGGAAACCTTCAACCACCTGGACCTGTTGGCCGCAGCAAAAGCCCAGGGCATCGAGATCCAGAAGCGCGACATCCTGATCATCCGCACGGGTTGGATCGGCTCGTTCTATGAGCGCGAACCGGAAGAGTTCTATAAGGACTTCGCCGAGCCGGGCCTGACCTTCAGCCGCGAACTGGTGGAGTGGTTTCACCAGATGGAAATTCCCAACCTGGTGACCGACACCATGGCCAACGAAGTGGCGGTCGACCCCACCTCGGGCGTGCTGATCCCGCTGCACAATGCCTTAATGCGCAACCTCGGCGTGACCTTCACCGAAGTGGCGCTGCTCGACGACCTGGCCACAGATTGCGCCGAAGACGGCCAGTGGCAGTTCCTCTACACCGCCGCGCCGTTGAAGATTGTCGGCGGGACCGGTGCGCCAGTGAATCCGATTGTGATCAAGTAGTCAGGTCCTGCTTCAGCTCGTTGATCAGCAGGGTCGCTGCCGGAGACAGGTCGGCGCCGGCCCGGCTGATCACACCATAAGGCTCGATCAACGCGCGCATGGACACCGGCAATTTCACCAGCAAATCGTGTTGCTCGCAGAATTGCGCGACTTCCACCGGGATCACCGCCAGCAAGGTCGGGTCCTGCTGCACCAACAGAATGGTGGCGAAGGTCGATGAGGTTTCCAGCGGATAACGCGGAATCTCCAGCCCCGCCTCATTTAACTCACGCTCCAGGGCCTGGCGCATCGGCATGTCCTTGGGGTAGACCACCCAGCGGTAATCGCTCAGTTGCGACAACTGCAACGACTCGGCACGGGCCAACGGATGGTCTTTGCTGGCGACCACCGCCAAGGGCTCTTCGCTGAGTTCGATGCAGTCATAAGCGTCCGAGCGCTGGCCGACGCTGGTGCGACAGATCGCCAGGTCCAGCCGCCCTTGATCCAGCAAACCGAGCAAGGTGGCGCTGGTGTTTTCCACCAGTTCCACGGACAACTCCGGCTGCTTGAGCCTTAATTCGCTCAGGGCCCGGGTCAGCAACGGCACCGCGCCCATGATCACGCCTACCGACAACCGCCCGCCCTGGCCCTGCATGATGCTGAGCATTTCCTCGCGCAAATGTTCGACGTCGCTGTAGATCAGCCGTGCATACCGAATCATGCAACGGCCCATTTCATTAGCAACCAGGCCCTTGGGCTGACGTTCGAACAGCGGCATCCCAAGCAACGACTCGACTTCGTGCAAGGCCTTGGTGGCGCCGGACTGGGAAATCGAAATGTGCTCGGCGGCCTTGTGCAACGAGCCACGATCGTCCAGCGCGATCAGCAACCGCAGTTGTTTGAGTCGAAGCCGCGAAGCGATGCTGCCAAGTGAAGGAACCATATCGGTGTGTGCTCGATTCAATGGACAAATCCGTCAGGCCCACGCCGCCATTTGCCGACGTGGGCAAAGTGGTTAGCTCAGGGGCGCCCTGCTCCACTGGCCATCGACCAGTCGATTGAGGCTCAGCGGGTTAGCGTTTTGCAGCGCCTGGGGCAGGTACTCATCAGGATAGTTCTGGTAGCAGACCGGCCGCAGGAAGCGATCAATGGCCAAGGTGCCGACTGAGGTGCCGCGGGCATCCGAAGTGGCTGGATAGGGTCCGCCATGCACCATCGCATCACTGACCTCGACGCCGGTCGGGTAGCCGTTGAGCAGCAAGCGTCCGACCTTGTCTTCGAGTAGCGGCAACAGCTCGCCGAAGCGATCCAGGTCCGCCGGATCGGCAATCAGCGTGGCGGTCAGTTGACCGTGCAAACTGCCGAGCACGGCGCGCAGTTGGTGCCGGTCTGCGACCTCCACCACCACCGTGGCCGGGCCGAAGATCTCTTCCTGCAACAACGGATCGCCGTCGAGCAACAACTGTACGTCGGCCTTGAACAGCTGCGGTTGCGCCTTGGATTTGCCCTGCGGCTGACCGGCGAGGTGATCGACCCGTTCGTGGGCCACGATGTGTTGAAGACCTGCGCGATAGCTGTTCAGGGCGCCAGTGTTGAGCATGGTCTGGGCCGGTTGGCTGCCCATGTTTTGCGCGAATACGTCCAGGAACTCGCTGAACTGCGGCGAGTGCAGGCCGATGATCAGTCCGGGGCTGGTGCAGAACTGGCCGCAGCCCAGGTTGATCGACGCGGTCAGTTCCTCGGCGACTTGGCTGCCACGGGTGTTCAGCGCCTCAGGCAGCAGGATCACCGGGTTGATGCTCGACATCTCGGCGAACACCGGGATCGGTTGCGGGCGCGCGGCGGCCAGGTCGGACAAGGCTCGACCGCCCTTCAATGAACCGGTGAAACCGACGGCCTTGATGCCATCGGCCTTGACCAACCCCTGGCCGACACCCGCGCCGTAAATCATGTTGAACACGCCCGAAGGCATGCCGGTGCGCTGTGCCGCGCGCACGATGGCGCTGGCCACGCGGTCCGCGGTCGCCATGTGCCCGCTGTGGGCCTTGAACACCACCGGGCAACCGGCGGCCAGCGCAGAAGCGGTATCGCCACCGGCAGTGGAAAACGCCAGTGGGAAATTGCTCGCTCCAAACACGGCGACCGGGCCGACGCCGATGCGGTACTGACGGATGTCCTGGCGCGGCAACGGTGTGCGTTCGGGCTGAGCCTGATCGATCCGCGCACCGAGAAAATCACCCCGGAGCAACACCTGCGCAAACAAGCGTAACTGGCCCGTGGTGCGATTGCGCTCACCGCGAATCCGCCCTTCGGGCAAGGCGGTTTCCTGGCACACCAAGGCGATAAAATCGTCACCCAGCGCATCGATTTCATCAGCTATTGCGCCAAGAAACTCCGCACGTCGTAACGGCAACAGCTGACGAAACGGGGCAAAAGCTCGCGAGGCGGCCGTCACTGCCAGCGCGACTTCCTGATCATTGGCCTGATGAAAAACATAGGGCAGTGCTTGCCCGGTGCTGGCGTCGAAACTCTGCAACGTTTCGCCGCCCAGAGCGCTGCGCTGCCCGTCGATAAACTGCTGGCCCAAAATAGCGGACATCAAAAACTCCCTCGCCGGCGTTCGGCAGGCGATCATTCGAATTGAAGGGGTACGCCGAAGGCGCACGCTTCACTCTATTGGCCGGGCTGATGGGCAACAAATGACAACAACGGGCCAGGGGATGAGTATTCGTCATCCCCCGCCCGTCATCGGTGGCACCAGGTGTCAGTGAATCGCGACCGGGTTGATGTTGACCTGGGTCGAGCCCTTGTACAGCGGCTGTCCGAGGACGAACATGAACTCCCAGGCCTTGTCCTTCACCAGCGCGCGGCTGTCGATCAATTCAAGGTTGTAGATGCCGTTCTTCGCCAGCATGAACTGGTTGACCGGGAACTCCTTGCCGTCTTTCGCCGGGTAGATCTCCGAGGCCCAGGTGTCGCCGCCGAACGCGACGATCTGCTTGTCCGCCAACCATTTGGCCGCCGCCATGCCGATGCCCGGCTCCACGGCGAGGAATTTCTCGTTGTCCTTGCCCAGCAGTTCCAGCCAACCGGTGTTGAACAGCACCACGTCGCCCTTCTGGATGCTGATGCCTTGCAGGTCCAGTGCCTTCTGGATGTCGGCAACGCTGAACTCGGTTTTCTCCGGCACGATGGCGCTGCCGTACACGGCGGTCATGTCCAGCACCACGCCACGGGTGACGATGGGCGGGACTTTTTCGATGCCGAGTTTTTTCACGCCTTCGACGGTGACGAAGTCCGCCGCACGGTTGCCGTTGTAGTAGACATTGTCGATGCCGATATGGCCGATGCCGTTGAGTTGGGTGCCGACACCGGTCCAGCCGACCACCAGTTCATCGTTAAAGGTGAACTTGTTAGGCCCCATGGTGGTGCCACCCGCCTCGCCCGGCTGGATGTTGGTCAGGTGAAAACTGCGGTGACGGAAGGCTGGCAGAGTCTTGTCGATGGGCACGGCCAGCGGATAGGTTTTGCCGCTCTTGATCAATTTGGAGGCGTTGATCACCGACTCGGCGTTTAACAGATTCAGCGCGCCGATTTCATCGTTGGCGCCGTATTTCGAGGGATACCATTTTTCGCTATCCGCCGCATGGGCGGCATGGAAGGTGAACAACAGGGCAAACGGCAGTACCAATCGGGTCAGCATGAGCGGGTCCTTGTGAGGTTGCAGTGGACCCAAGGTACGCAGCCCGTCCTTGCCGAAACAGACAGGGATGGGCAATACAATTGTTCTGGATTATCACGAGTGCCATCGGTGGGATGTGAGCCTGCTCGCGACAGCGGCGGGTCAGCCAGCATCGACGTCGGCTGACAGACCGCTGTCGCGAGCAGGTTCACTCCTACAGGGAATGTTGTAAGCCGGAGGGCCATTAGGGGGCTGGCAGCCATTTCGTATGCAACTAACTGTCAATTAGCTGAACCAGTTCTAACTTCAATATCAAGTTTCGATGTTTTCCCCATTCATCTTGGTATTTGGCGGGTATTGGCAGTTGACTTCACCCACCTCCCTGAGTAAATTGCCCGGGCCTTCGACGAAGGCCTTTTTTCAACTCACAAAAGAATCCAATGGACACAGTATCTAGTCGCTGTCGGGTCACTGCGAATTCGCGGAGCCTGGCACATAACCCAGTAAATGACGGGACTCGATTTTTCGGTCGGGTGAGCTGCGCTAGAGCTTGATGCTCCACCGTAACTTGCCTCACCGGCGTCCGTCCGGTCCAGAGGCATGTTATGAACTTCAAAACCACCGTAATGCCGGGCGTGCGCGCCTTTGCATCGACCATGCGGGTCAAGCTGTGCCGTGAACGCCTGTTGACGACTTGGGTCAGCGCCCCGTTTTCCACCCCTTCTGCCCCTGCCAAGGCACACCCTCGTGCCAACTGGCGCGTCTGCCCGATGACGGGTCGGCTTCAGCAACGCTGGAGCTTCGACGACAGCCAGGAACCACCGAGTCGGCGCATCGCGCGGATGCTCGGCCTTACCCTCGAGCCCCGCGCATTCAGTTGACCTGAAGACACTTTAAAGTTCTTCCCCAGCGTTTTCCTTGATAGGGAATTCGGCAACTTCTTATTGCCTGTTAAAACACAAAGTTATCGGAGTTAATTATGGACGAAGCCAGTAGACGGTTCGCTGCGCATCAACTTTTCATTGATACGCAGCGAACGTTAAAACACAAGAAAACAACACTTTCGAAATTGATCGCCTGTTTGCGACTCGACCTACATTCGCTCGCCTATGAATAGTTGAGCGAGCCGTGTGTCGTGCCGCAAGACGGCGGCAGGAGCACACACAATGACGACTGTAAAAACGCCGAATACTCGCGCCAAAGGCGCCAGCAGCGATAACGCCAAACTGTCGATGCGCGCCGCCCGGGAAGCGCAAAACAACCTGACCGTGACCCTCGCCAATCTCAACGCCACCCCTGACGGTTTGACTGAACTCGAGGCCGAAGGCCGGCTAGCCCGCGCAGGCTATAACGAGGTCGCCCACGACAAGCCGCCTCACGCCATCGTCCAACTGCTCAAGGCCCTGAACAATCCCTTCATCTATGTCCTGCTGACCCTGGCAGGCATCAGTTTCTTCACCGATTACTGGCTGCCGATCAGCCAGGGCGAAGGCGACGAAGCGGACCTGACCAAAGTCATCATTATCATGACCATGGTTACCCTGAGCAGCCTGCTGCGGTTCTGGCAGGAATACCGCTCGGCCAAATCCGCCGAAGCCCTCAAAGCCATGGTGCGCACCACCGCAACCGTGCTGCGACGCGGACAAAACGGCAACACCCCGGTGCTGCGCGAAGTGCCGATGCGCGAACTGGTGGCCGGCGACATCGTTCAGCTCAGCGCCGGGGACATGATCCCGGCGGACATCCGCCTGATCGAATCCCGCGACCTGTTCATCAGCCAGGCGGTGCTGACCGGCGAAGCCTTGCCTGTCGAGAAGTACGACACCCTGGGCGACGTCGCACAGAAGTCGGCGACCCGCAGCGCTGCCGATCAATCCAACCTGCTGGACCTGCCGAACATTTGCTTCATGGGCACCAACGTGGTCAGCGGCACGGCCAAAGCGGTGGTGGTCGCAACCGGCCCGCGTACCTACTTCGGCTCGCTGGCCAAAGCGATTGTCGGTTCGCGGGTGCAAACGGCCTTCGACCGCGGGGTGAACAGCGTCAGTTGGTTGTTGATCCGCTTCATGCTGGTCATGGTGCCGATCGTGTTCCTGCTCAACGGCTTCTCCAAGGGCGACTGGAGTGACGCGTTCCTGTTTGCGCTGGCAGTCGCGGTCGGCCTGACCCCGGAAATGCTGCCGATGATTGTCAGCGCCAACCTGGCCAAAGGCGCGATGGCCATGGCCAAGCGCAAAGTGGTGGTCAAGCGCCTCAATGCGATCCAGAACTTCGGTTCGATGGACGTGCTGTGCACCGACAAGACCGGCACCCTGACCCAGGACAAGATCATCCTTGAGCACCACGTCGACAGCAACGGCCGGCGCGACGACACGCTCCTCGAACTGGCGTGGCTCAACAGCCATCACCAGAGCGGTCTGAAAAACCTGATGGACCAGGCGGTGGTGCAGTTCGCCAACGCCAATCCAAAATTCAGGGTGCCGTTTGCCTACAGCAAGGTCGATGAGTTGCCGTTCGACTTCGTCCGTCGGCGCCTGTCGATCATCGTCAAGGACAGCCGCGACGATCACCTGATGGTGTGCAAAGGCGCGGTCGAGGAAATGCTGAGCATCACCAGCCACATTCACGAAAACGGCACGGTCGTGGCACTCGATGCACAGCGCCGCAAAGACCTGCTGGCCCTGGCCAACGAGTACAACGAGGACGGTTTCCGGGTGCTGCTGGTCGCCACCCGCGAGATCCCGAAAGCGCAAAGCAAAAACCAGTACAACACCGCGGATGAGCGCGAGCTGGTGGTTCGCGGCTTCCTGACCTTTCTCGATCCACCGAAGGAAACCGCGGGCCCGGCGATTGCCGCGCTGCGCGACATGGGCGTGACCGTCAAGGTGCTGACCGGCGACAACGCGGTGGTGACTTGCAAGATCTGCCGGGAAGTCGGGCTGGAACCCGGTACGCCGCTGCTCGGGCCAGACATCGAGAACATGGACGACACCACCCTCAAGCTGCGGGTCGAAGAACGCACGGTGTTCGCCAAGCTGACGCCGCTGCAAAAGTCCCGGGTGCTCAAGGCGTTGCAGGCCAATGGTCACACCGTGGGCTTCCTCGGCGACGGCATCAACGACGCCCCTGCCCTGCGCGATGCCGATGTCGGCATTTCGGTGGACAGCGGCACCGACATCGCCAAGGAATCGGCCGACATCATTCTGCTGGAGAAGAGCCTGATGGTGCTGGAGGAAGGCGTGCTCAAGGGCCGCGAGACCTTCGGCAATATCATGAAGTACCTGAACATGACCGCCAGCTCCAACTTCGGCAACGTGTTCTCGGTGCTGGTGGCCAGTGCGTTCATTCCGTTCCTGCCGATGCTGTCGATCCATCTGCTGCTGCAAAACCTCATGTACGACATCTCTCAGTTGTCGCTGCCGTGGGACAAGATGGACAAGGATTTCCTGCGCAAACCACGCAAGTGGGACGCGAAAAACATTGGCCGTTTCATGCTGTGGATCGGGCCGACCTCATCGGTCTTCGACATCACCACTTTCGCCCTGATGTGGTACGTATTCGCCGCCAACAGCGTGGAAATGCAGGGCCTGTTCCAGTCCGGCTGGTTCATCGAGGGGCTGCTGTCGCAGACGCTGGTGGTGCATATGTTGCGCACGCAGAAGATTCCGTTCTTCCAGAGCACGGCGGCGTTGCCGGTGATCCTGATGACCGGGTTGGTGATGGCGCTGGGTATCTATATTCCGTTCTCGCCACTGGGCACTTTGGTCGGCCTGCAACCGCTGCCGTGGGCGTACTTCCCTTGGCTGGTGGGCACCCTGCTCAGCTACTGCGTGTTCGCGCAGATCATGAAGACGATCTACATCCGCCGCTTCAAGCAGTGGTTCTGATGGCCTGAGCCCCCGGAGTACGGGGGCAAACCCAAATCACCTGAACACCACACTCCCCTGTAGGAGCGAGCCTGCTTGCGAGGCAGTGGATCACTCAACATTGATGTTGGCTGACAGTCCGCTATCGCGAGCAGGCTCACGCCTACAGGGGAATGCGCTTAACCCTATCGAAAAGGGAGAGTCCTGATGTCGGGAACGACTCTACTGATCAACCTCGCAGGCTCCATCGCACTCTTGCTGTGGGGCACTCACATGATTTCTTCGGCGTTGTTGCGCGGCTTCGGCACGCCGCTGCGCCAGTGGCTGGGCCACAACTTGAACAACCGCTGGATGGCGCTGCTGTCGGGTATCGGCATCACCGGCATCCTGCAAAGCAGCACCGCCGTCAGCCTGATGGCGACGTCGTTTACGGCCGCCGGGACCCTGGGGCTGGCGCCGGCGCTGGCGGTAATGCTCGGCGCCAATATCGGTTCGACCCTGGTGGTGCAACTGCTCAGCGTCGACGTTTCAATTCTCACCCCCATCGTGTTGCTCGCGGGTTTGATGGTGTTCCGGCTGCGCGATGATTCACGCTACGAAAGCGTCGGCTGTGCGCTGATCGGCCTGGGGCTGATGTTGTTGGCCCTGCGCATGCTCGGCTCAACCCTGGCGGACGTCGAAGGCACGCCGGTCTTCCAGCTGATCATGCAGAGCCTGGACGGCGATCTGCTGATTGCGTTGCTGGTGGCGCTGATCCTCACCTGGCTGTGCCATTCCAGCGTGGCGGTGGTGTTGCTGATCGTCTCGCTGGCCGCCACCGGCCTGCTGTCGGGAACCACCCTCGTCGCGCTGGTGCTCGGGGTGAACATTGGCGGTGCGCTGCCTTCGGTGATCAATGCCGGTTCGAGCGTCGGCCGGCGCTTGCCGCTGGGTAATCTGCTGGTGCGTGCGGTCGGTGCCCTGGTGGTGTTGCCGTTTGCCGGGCTGCTGGCCGAGCTGAAGCTGGAGCCGTCGGTGTTGGTGGTGTCGCTGCACAGCGGTTTCAATCTGCTGCTGGCGCTGGTGTTCATCGGCCTGACCGATGTGCTCGCCAAAGGGCTGACCCATCTGCTGCCGGCCCCCGAGCGGGATGTCGACCCGGGCATGCCGCACTACCTCGACGAAGCGGGTCTGGAAGTGGCCAACATCGGCCTGTCCAACGCCGCCCGGGAAGCGTTGCGCATGGCCGACATGCTCTCGGCAATGCTCGGCCGCCTGGTGCAGCTGTTCCACACCTCGGTGCCCGCCTGCGCCGATGAAGTGCGACGCGTCGATCAGTCTCTGGACCTGCTGGGCGCGGCCATTCGGGCTTACCTGGCGGACATCGGCAAGGAAGGCATCAGTGACAGCGATGCCGATCGTTCCCAGGAAATCCTGCTGTTCGTGATCAACCTCGAACATGCCGCAGACATTCTTTCCAGCAGCCTGACGCAGTTGGCCATGCGCCGCTTGCGCCGTGGCGAACAGTTCTCGGCGTTCGAGCTGGGCAACATCGCGCCGCTGCACGACGCGCTGCTGGAAAGCCTGAGCCTGGCGATCACCGTGTTTCTGCGTGAAGACATTCCCACCGCGCACCACTTGATCCATCGCAAGGAGACGGTCAGAAGGCTCGAAGCGCACGCCAGCCGCGAGCACTTTCGCAAGTTGCAGGAAGACAAGAACACCTGGGCGGAGTCCGGCGACATCTTCCAGCGGGTCCTGCGCGATTACCGCCGCGTGCATCACCACATCGCCGCCCTGGGCTATCCGCTGCTGGAGCGTGCCGGCGAGCAACCGGTCGAGAGCACCGACCTGACCAAGGAGAATTCCTCATGCGCCTCTTGATCTGCGCGGGCCGCTATTACGCCGACAGCCGTCTGTGCCGACGGGTCCTCGACGCCTTCCAGCGCCTGCACCCCGTGCGTGTGCTGATCCATGGTGGCAATCAATACCTGGGCGGTGACATCGAAGAGTGGGCCCGGGAACACGGCGCCGACATCGTGCGCTACCCGCCCAACTGGCAGCGCCACGGCAAGTTGGCTGAACGACTGCGCAACCACTTCATGTTGCTCGACAGCCGACCTGACGTGGTGATCGCCCTGCCCGGCGGCGAAGACACCGAAGAGTTGGTCGCCCGGGCCCGGACGGCCGGCTTGCAAACCCTATCGGTAGAGGATCGGGGGCTGACCGCCGCCGCCATCAAATAACTTCGAGATAAACTTCATGCAAAACCCCACTCGTCTATTCGCGTCCTTCGTGCGCAGCCTGCCAGCCGCTCAAGGCCGGCGCCTGCGCCGCAATCTGTTGTTCGTCAGCCTCACTCTGAGCCTGATTGCGGTGCTCAGCATCATCTCCAAAGCCAACGCTGCCGGCGGTGCATATACGGTGGATGACGCCGGAATCAATGCGCCCGGCGAATGCAACATCGACGCCTGGTATCAAAACGGTCGGCACGGCTCATCCAGCGGCGTGGTGTCACAGGACTGCACGCTCAAAGGCCTGCCCAACGTGCAACTCGGTGCCGCCGTGCAGCACGACCGCGACGACGGGGACTCGGAAACCCGGTTGAGCCCGCAATTCAAGGCGCAAATTTTCTCCCGGGAAGACCTTGGCCTTGAATTGGCGCTGGCGGGGTCGACTCACTTTGCCTTCAATCGGGCCCACGCCTTCGATGGCGTCGACCTGAACCTGCCCTTCACCTACCAACCTTTCGAAACCCTGCGCCTGAACCTCAATGCCGGCTTGACCCATGCCTATGACGATGGCGAGCAAAACCATCGCTGGACCTGGGGCACCGGCGTCGAATACGACCTGGCCCGTTCCCTGACGCTGATTGCTGAACGCTACGGCCAGCAAGGCGGCGAACAGGCATGGCAGGCCGGGCCAAGGTTGCATGTCGGTGAGCGCATCGACGTCGATCTGGTGGTGGGCCGCAACCTGACGGGGGAACGGGATCAGTGGCTGACCACCGGAGCAACGCTGCGGTTTTGAACGATTAGGTGCGGATAACGCATCCACAGGGAACTCCTGACGTTCGCCAGGCATCCTAAATGATGAAGTACTCCTTTTTTTGCTTCACGCTTCAGAGGACATTGCTATGCGCCGTCTGATTATCATCTCCTCATTCATGTTGTGTTTGCCCTTCGGTTCGGCCTTCGCCAAAGTGGACGCCGGCGATGTCGCCACCTCTGCGGGGGTTTCCGCATCACTGTACTCGACGTTCAAGGACCACAAACTGGCGATTCCTGCCCGTGATGACGCCTCCAGCTTCGTTGCCAGTGGCGGTACGATTCGCGGTGTGTACCTGGAGTCGGTGTTGAATCAGATTCGCCAGGAAAATCCCGGACTCGAAGCCAGCGACGAAGAGCTGGCCAGAGCCATCCTCATCCACGAAGGCGTTGCTGCTGGCCAATGAAGGTTGAAAAGGTAACGGTGGGGCTCGCGACAGCCGGATAGTCTCCAGCCCTGCCCCTTTGCTTCACCCCGCGGACAAGCGCGCCCACCCGGCCACCAGCTGCGCGCTGATGCTGACGCCGCCACACACCACAATCACCACGTCATGGGCTTCGGCGATCGCCGGATGGTCCAGGTATGCCACCGCCAATGAAACGCCGCACGCCGGTTCGACCAACTGGCGCAGGTCGTTGGCGTAACGCACCACGCCCATGATTGCCTCGTCATCACTGAGCACCACGCATTCGTGAGGAAAGTCGAGGATGTGCTGCACCGGCCACGCGGCCACTTTCGCAGCGCCCAGCGATGTCGCGACGGTGTCGATACGCGGCAGCCTGACGGGATGTCCGGCCTCGACAGCGGCGGCAAAGGAGGCTGCTCCTTGGGTTTCGCAGGTGATGATCCGGCAGTCCATGCGATGGTGCCGGATCAAACCTGTCAGCAACCCCGCCAGTAATCCACCGCCCCCTACCGACGTCACCAGCGCATCGACTTGAGGGCAATCCTCGAGGACTTCATCAATCAGGGTGCTGTGCCCTTCCCACAGCACGGGATGATCGAAGGCGGGCACGTACTCGGTATCCGCATCCTGTGAAAGCGCTTTGGCCCGTTGGTTGGCCTCGTCCCAGACCTTGCCGTGAACGATGACCTCGGCGCCGGTTTTCCTGATCCTGGCACGGGTGGTTTCCGGGGTGGTGTGCGGCACAATAATGCAGGCTTTCAGCCCGAGGGCAGCGGCGGCCATGGCGGTGGCAAAACCGGCGTTGCCGCCGGAAGGACAGACGACTTTGCTTTTGCCTTGGTCCTTTGCCTGACTGCACAGAAGGCCCATGCCGCGTAATTTGAACGAGCCGCTGGGTTGCAGGTTTTCCAGCTTGAGCCAGATGCGCCGGGTCGGCGTTGACAAGCCAAGGTGCAGAATCAAAGGCGTTCTGATGTGAAGCATTGTGTGCTCCCTTGGCAGCACCGGCCTGTCGAGGTTTCGGCGAGCCGGTGATGAACGATCCTTCTCCAAGCTTAGTTCACCCTGCCCCAGGGCTATCGGTTTACCGGTAGCGCGGTGCCGACGATGAGTGGCCGAACGAGCCTGACAGCACTTGGCGCCGGGCTTCGTAAGCGTCCCATTTATCAGCCTCGTGCAGGCCCGGGATGGTCACCACTTCACCCTTCGCCAGGCCGACCAGCGCCGCATCGACCATGTCCTCGGCGGACATCACGATCTCTTGTGGCAGGTTTTCCACCGGGTTGCCGGCCTCGCTCCAGAAATCCGTGGCAGTTGCGCCGGGCAACACCGCCTGAACGCGTATGCCTTTGTCGGCCAGTTCGTGGTGCATCGATTGGCTCAAGCCCAGCACGAAAGCCTTGGTCCCGCCGTAAACGCCGTTGAGGATTTCTGGAGCGATTGCGACGATGGAGGAAATGTTGATCACGGTGCCGGTGCCCCGTGCGACGAAGCCGGGCACCACGGCATAGGACAGACGCATCAGCGCGGTGACATTGAGGCTGATCATGGCGTCCATGTCGTCCACCGGGCTGCCGAGCAACGGCATCACGCCACCAACACCGGCATTGTTGACCAGCAAGGTGATGCTCGCGTCGTTGCGCAGAATGCTTTCAACCCGCAGCAGACCGGCCTTGTCTTTGAGGTCGGCAGCAACCACTTCCACAGCACGGCCGGTTTCGTTGCTCAGATGATTGGCCAAAGCGTTGAGTTTGCCCTGGCTGCGGGCGACCAGAATCAGGTCGTAACCCTGCCGGGCGAGACGGTCGGCGTAGACCGCGCCAATGCCCGAAGAAGCGCCAGTGATCAGTGCAGTGCCTTTGGATGAAAGAGCCATGTTCAATTTCCTTCACAGTGAGGCGATAAGGTCGCCGGGTGTGAACTGTTATAAATTGACTCACGCTCGTCTCAAATGACGTTTAAAGTACGTTTTTCGGACATTGGCTTTTGAGGGCACCATCATGACTTCCGTGGCGTTCGTGGTTTTCGAGGGGTTCCAGTCCATGGCGTTGGCGGCGATGCCGGTGTTCGAATACGCCAACTTCAGCGCTGGCGAAGCGCTTTACGAGGTCAGCGTGATCTCTGAGGAGGGTCGCTCCCTGCGGGCTTCCGGCGGCTTGAGTGTCGGCACCCAGGCGTTTGATGAGCGGGTGTTCGACACGGTCATCGTGGTCGGCGGCGATTCGATTCTCGAGCAGGCGCCCGAGGGTGTGTTGGCGTACCTGCGCGACAGCGTGAAAACCGCCCGGCGCACGGCGTCGATCTGCTCGGGGGCATTCGTGCTGGCCCAGGCCGGCCTGCTCGACGGACGGCGGGCCACCACGCATTGGGCCTATGCGCGGGACCTGCAAGCGCGGTTTCCCTCGATCAAAGTGGAAGATGACCGTATTTACGTGGTCGACGGTTCCATCTGGACTTCCGCCGGCATGACCGCGGGCATCGACCTGGCGCTGGCGATGGTTGAAAAGGATCATGGCGCTGACGTGGCCCGTTCGGTGGCGCAGAAACTGGTGATGTACCAGCGCCGCGCGGGTGGTCAGTCGCAGCATTCGGCCTTGCTGGAACTGGAGCCCAAATCCGACCGCATTCAGACCGTCCTCGGCTACGCCCGGGAACACCTGACATCGGCGTTATCGGTGGAGCAACTGGCGGAAGTGGCACGTCTCAGCCCACGACAATTCAGCCGCACCTTCCGCGCCGAGACCGGGCAGTCCCCGGCCAAGGCCATCGAAAATCTGCGCCTGGAGGCGGCGCGGCAAATGCTCGAGCGCGGACGGCTGACCCTCGACCAGATCGCCGCCGAGGCCGGCTTCACCGACCGCCGCCGCATGCGCGAAGCCTTCCTCCGGGCGTTCGGCCAACCGCCGCAGGTCATTCGGCGTAATGCCAGGTTGCAGATGACGGCGTGAGCGTCAGCGTGCGGGAAGCGCCGCCCGCAGATCGACCGTTTTATACAGCAGCATTAATCGCAGGGCCACGCCATCGGCCTGGGCCATTGGCATTGATCGCTGCATGGCGACATTGAACGAATCCATCCAGGGGGGGCATGGGGTGTAACCCTTTTTCCAGCGGTTCGAAAAAATCATCCCAGTGAATCGGAATCACCAGCCCCTTCCAGGGTTTTCTCGCAGACCCGATTCAAACGGTCCATGCACCTCTGCTTTTGCCTGACCGAAACGTTTCCTGACGCCAGCCCAAACCGGCGAATCGGCATGAACATCTACACTGAAGACATCGGTGCAAAGCGGGAATGGGTGCCCATGAAAATCTCGGCCAGGCTGGCGTTTTTCGCCATCGTTTCCACCCTCGCCTACCTCGGTCTCGCGGTGTGGGGTTTGGGCGGGTTTGCGGCGTTCTTCACCCATGCGCCGCTGGTGGTCGTTGTTATCGCCACCTTGGTAATGGTCGTTGCCTCGTTGTTCACCGAGGTTAATCTGAGCCCAGGGGAACGTGAGGACCGGGCCAACCGCTGGGTGCTGCCGGCATTCGGCGTCATAGGACTGTTGAGCGGGTACCTGCCGGCCTACACCGACCGCATCGACTTCTGGACCTTCGGCGGTGAAGGCGTGCGCTGGGTGGGGGCATTACTGTTCATTCTCGGCGGCGCGCTACGGCTGTGGCCGGTGTTTGTGCTGGGCAAGCGGTTTAGCGGGTTGGTGGCGATTCAGCCGGGGCACAGTCTGGTGACCGAAGGGATTTACCGCCGCTTGCGCAACCCCAGTTACCTGGGGATGTTGGTCATCGCCGTGGGCTGGGCGCTGGCGTTTCGCTCGGGGGTCGGGCTGTTGCTTGCGGCACTGACGGTAATTCCGCTGATTGCGCGGATTCATTCGGAAGAGGCGTTATTGAAGGCGCAGTTCGGGAATGAATATGAGGCTTATTGCGCCCGGAGTTGGCGGTTGATCCCCGGGATTTATTGAACCTGCACAGTCCCAATGTGGGAGCGAGCCTGCTCGCGATAGCGTCGGCACATCCAGCATCTGTTTGACTGAAAGACCGCTATCGCGAGCAGGCTCACTCCCACATTAGAGTGGGTGCAGGCGGATATGGTTATCGGGAGCCACTTGCGCCGCAACGGAGTCATAGTCGGCCAATGTCGCATGCACCGTCTGAATCGGATGGTCATGAGTCGAGGTAATGATCACAAGATCCGCCCCTGCCGCCTCCGCCGCCAGAATGCCCACGGCGGCATCTTCAAAGATCAGACAGTCAGTCACCTCGACTTCCAGCCGTTGAGCCGCCAGTCGGTAGCCCGCAGGATCCGGTTTTCCGGCACTGACATCTTCGGCCGTGATCATGACACCAGGCTCAGGAATCCCGGCTGCCGCCATCCGCCGCAACGCCAGCGCCTTCGGTGCAGAGGTGACGATCGCCCATTGCCTGGCTGGCAAAGACCTGAGGAAGTTCGCCGCGCCGGACACCTCGACAATACCTTCCACGTCTTCGATTTCCGCTTGTGTAATCCAGTTGGCTTCTGCCTCGGCATCCACCCCAGGCAACGCCAGACGGTTGATGGTGTCGATGGCGCGGGCGCCGTGAATGGTCGGCAGGAAGGACTCGACATCCACGCCGTGGCGCAGGGCCCAGGTGGTCCAGATCCGCTCGGCGGCGGCGATGGAGTTGAGGACAGTACCGTCCATATCGAACAGGAACGCGCGATACGGCGTACTAAAAACGGATTCGTGTGCAGACAAGGATGAGCTTCCTTCGTGTGTCAGGCAGGTCCGTTAATGTACACGAGCGACACTTACTGTCGCGACTTGAAGGCCCCCGCGACACAATCCAGCAGTTGCCCCAACGCCCAGGGTTTCTTGATGAACGACACCGCATGCCGCACCCCGGAGGATTCGGGGGTTTCAAAACCGGACATGATCATGATCGGCTTTTCGGGCCAGCGATCGCCGAACTGATTGGCCAGGTCCGCACCGTTGAGCTTGCCGGGCATGGTGATGTCCGTGAGCAACAGACCGACCTCGTTGGCGTGTTGTTCCAGGTATTCCGATGCGGCATCCGCGCTGACCTGTGGGTGAACGACAAAGCCTTCGTCCTGAAGAATTTCACAGAGAAATTCCAGTATCAGCGGGTCATCCTCAACCACCAGAATCAACCCGCCAGGAAGTTGCTCGCCCGCCGTCGGTATTGGACACATGACTTTGCCACTCCCTGATCGCATAAATGATTTCGCGGGCTCAAATCCGCGGCCTACAGGTATGAGCAGCGGACTCGGCAGAAATTCATTTTTGATACAGGAAGGTGACGAAATCAGGCGTCCTGCAGAATCAGGTCGGCGCCTACAAAGAATGAGCGCATGTTAAATTTGCGCCTTCTTAATTGGCAGACTCGTTGTCCATGTCCGAAAAAATCGCTTCAAACATCTGGACCTGGTACGGCCAGGATGAGTACCGATGCATCATCCTTGTCGGTGAACTTTGCTCGGCACTGGAGTTTTTAGCCCTTGAGGCGGCGGCACAGGAGCGTGAGATCAGTTGCTGTCTCGAGTGCAGTTTTGACGATGATGTCACCCAGTATATCGACGCTTTTCTTCGGGATTACGCAGGGCCGCTGACGCCCGAATTACGTCAGGGACTGGAAGCCTTGCAAGCTCGCTACTATCACTTGAGTGATGCTGCGCTGCTGTACCGCGAAGGCGAACGGTTCACCCAGGAAGAATGGCAGGCAATGCGGGTTGGCGCGCGCCATGCTCTGGACATGATTGGCTGGGATGACATCAAGGAACACATGGGTTCATTGACCGATGACTGTCACGCTCAGCTTAAAAAATGGGGGTGACTGAAGATGCAAAACGACGACCACTTTAGACGCGGGCACTAAAAAATCCACTGAATCGTTTGCCGCCTCGAAACCCTCCATCAGCTCAATTGTGGTTAAAATGCCGCCCCCTCAAACTGCTGGCCCCTGCCCGATGAACGCTGACGCTCTCTCCACCCTTCACGACCATTTGCTGACCGCCCTGGCCGATGCCCCCGCGGAAACCCGCCGGCTGTTCCATGGTCGGGGCCGGTGCTGGCCCGGGCTGGAGCAATTGACCGTAGACTGGCTGCAAGGGGTGGTGCTGGTGTCGCTGTTCAAGGAGCCTGAAGCGGCGCAGCTGGAAGATTTGAAGCGGTTGCTGATGACGGTCACGGAATCGGCGCAGTGGCAACAATCAGGGGCGCACACCCTGTTGCTGCAACACCGCTACCTGCTGCAAAGCACCACCGAATGGCTGCTTGGGGAAGCGATCGAAGAATTGATCATCACCGAGGGTGGCCTGCGTTATCGGGTGGACCTGGGCCGCAAGCAGAACACCGGGTTGTTCCTCGACATGCGCTACGGCCGCGACTGGGTGCGGGCCAATGCCGCAGGCAAGCGCGTGTTGAATCTGTTCGCCTACACCTGCGGCTTTTCGGTCGCCGCCATCGAGGGAGGCGCCGAACACGTGGTCAACCTGGACATGTCGAGCCCGGCGCTGAACCGTGGTCGCGACAACCATCGGCTCAATGGCCATGACATGAGCAAGGTGAGTTTTCTCGGCCACGACTTGTTCAAGTCCTGGGGCAAGGTGATCGGCAAGGGCCCTTACGACCTGGTCATCATCGATCCACCGTCCTTTCAGAAAGGCAGTTTCCTGCTGACCAAGGATTACCAGCGCGTGCTGCGTCGGCTGCCGGAGTTACTCAGCCCCGAAGGGACGGTGCTGGCGTGCATGAACGATCCGGCGTTCGGCGCGGACTTCCTGATCGATGGCGTGATGCGTGAAGCGCCGGGCTTGCGGTTCGAGCGGCGGCTGGAGAATCCGCCGGAGTTTCCGGATGCTGATGTTGAATGCGGGTTGAAGGCGCTGGTGTTCGCACTGAAGGACTGAGTGCTGCTGACTGTGGGAGCGACGATTCGACTTGCTCGCGATGGCGGTGGGTCAGTCGATACCTGTGTTGAATAATAAATCGCCATCGCGAGCAGGCTCGCTCCCACAGGGGGGCTGGTGTGAGGCTACTGCTTGGGTCAACGCGGCTGCAACACCAGCGCAAACAGCTCGCCGTGACCGTTCACATTGAGTTTGTGATAGAGGTTGCGTCGATGCACTTTCACCGTCTCCGGCGAGATGCCCATTTGCTGGGCAATGGCTTTGCTGGAGAAGCCTTGGAGAATCAGTCGAGCCGTTTCGACTTCGCGTACTGACAATCGCGCATCGAAGCGATCCAGCAAGGTGGCCAGATCGCCGGCCACGGCCTCGGCAGTCGTACCTTGCGGCGGCATCAATTGCTGGTGCCGGCGCATGGCCGACAGCACCCAATCGCGCACGCACAGCAACCGCCCTTGCTCTTCAAGCGTGAACCGCGTCGAGCGACCCAGCGATAAGCCGAGCACGGCGCCGTCGATGTTGACCATGAACTGCAGCTCGTCACCGCCGACCACCGAGCGGAAGTAGCTCAGGTAATACTCGCTCTGCTGAAACTGGTCGGGAGCCACCGAGTCGAGGCTGTGCAGGCCATCGGCAATGCCCGCGCAAGCCGCTTGGTAAAACGGATCGAGCAGGTACATGCCGGCGCTGTAGTCCACCAGTTCTTCGTGTTCGGTGGCACCACCTTTTGAGTCGAAGTCGATCAGCAAACGGGGCACTCGCCCCTCCCGCATCACCGCCACCAGTGCGTTGTCCAGCGGCACCAGCAGCCGCAGCGTGTCGACCAGCGCGCGCCAGAAACCGTCCTGACCCAACGCGTCAAATACCCGCGCCAGCCCTTGGTGCACCGGCAACTCTTTCAACAACGCGTCCACGCACTACCCCTTTCGAGTAACCCATGATGGGAATGGGTGTGTACCCCGCCTGCCTATACGCTGCAAGCACCTGTTCATCACCGGCCTGCAGCAGGCCAGGAGTGCCGCATCATGAGTCGTCGCCGTCAACAGATCAATCTTGGACTGAGCGCCTGTATGTGCGTTTCGCTGTCGGCGGTCGCTGCCGAGGGGCCCACGGTTCATGTCTACAACTGGTATGACTACATCGGCCCCACCACCCTGCACGACTTCAAGCGCGACACCGGAATCGAGCCGGTTTACGACACCTTTGACAGTGCCGAAGTGCTGGAAGGCAAACTGCTCACCAGCCGCAGCGGGTACGACGTGGTGGTGGCGAGTAACTTCAGCCTGCCGACCCTGATCAAGGCCGGCGCCTTGGCACCACTGCCTCGCGCACAGATGCCGGATTTCAAGAACATGGACACCGAGCTGCTGGCGAAACTGGCCAACAACGATCCGGGCAACCAGTACGCCGTGCCGTACCTGTGGGGCACCAACGGCATCGGCTACAACATCGACAAGGTCCGTGCCGCACTGGGTGACAAGGCGCCGGTGGATTCCTGGGACCTGGTGTTCAACGAAGAGAACCTGGCCAAACTCGGCCAGTGCGGGGTGGCGATGCTCGACTCGCCGTCGGAGATGTTGCCGGTCGCCCTGCACTACCTGGGCTTGCCGCCGAACAGCACCAGCCCCGAGGACTACAAAAAGGCCGAAGCACTGCTGCTCAAGCTGCGTCCGCACATCGCCTACTTCAACTCGTCGAAGTTCATCAGCGACCTGGCCAACGGCAACATTTGTGTGGCGGTGGGCTGGTCCGGCGCGATGCTCGAAGCCAAGACCAACGCCGAGCAGGCCAAGAATGGCGTGAAGATCGCTTATAGCCTGCCGAAGGAAGGTGCGCCGGTCTGGTTCGACACGCTGGTGTTGCTCAAGGACGCACCGCATCCAGAGCAAGGCCTGGCCTTCATCGACTACCTCATGCGCCCCGAAGTCATCGCCCCGGTCAGCGATCACCTGTCCTACCCCAACGGCAACCGCAGCGCGACACCGCTGGTGGCTGAATCGACCCGCAACAACCCCGCTGTTTATCCGTCGGCCGAAGCACTGGCGACATTGTTCACCCTTCAACCATTGCCGCCGGCCATCGAGCGGGTGCGCACACGGATCTGGAGCAAGGTGAAGAACGGGCAGTAATTCAGGCTGCTACAGGGATCGCATCAGCCACGCATTTTTTGAATAAATTGAAGATGAGAGAACCGATGAAACCACGTGCCCGCGACTTGAACATCCAGTTCGGCCAACTGCAACCCGGCCCCCTCAACGCCATTACCGATGTGCCCGGCGTGCGCGTCGGCCACAGCGATGTCCGCGGACGGACCGCCAATGGCCGCGACATCTGCACCGGCGTGACCCTGATCGAACCGCGTGCCGGGTCCACCAATCAGCAACCGTGTTTTGCCGGCGTCCATGTGCTCAACGGCAACGGTGACGCCACGGGTCTTGAGTGGATTCGTGAAGCCGGCTTGCTGACCAGCCCGATCGCCTTCACCAACACCCACAGCCTGGGCGTGGTGCGCGATGCGCTGATTGCCCTGGATCGTCAGGCTCAGCCCGATGACGGACGACTTTACTGGAACATGCCGGTGGTGCTGGAGACCTTCGACGGCCTGCTCAGCGACATCAACGGTTTTCATGTGAAGCCTGAACATGTGGCCGAGGCCCAGCGCAATGCCGTCGGCGGACCGGTGACGGAAGGCGCGGTGGGCGGTGGCAGCGGGATGATCTGTCACGAATTCAAGGGGGGCATCGGCACGTCTTCGCGCCAATTGAGCAAGGCGCAGGGAGGCTGGACCGTCGGTGCGATCGTCCAGGCCAACCATGGCATTCGCAGTGAACTGCGCGTCGACGGTTACCCGGTCGGTCGCTATATGGAACAGGCTGACTCACCGTTCCTCAGGGCATCGCTGCCTTATCCGGGCATGGGCTCGATCGTCGTTTGCCTGGCGACCGATGCGCCGCTGCTGCCGCATCAATGCACGCGCCTCGCACAGCGCGCCAGCCTCGGGCTTGCCCGCACTGGCGGCGGCAACGAAGACCACAGCGGCGACATTTTCATCGCCTTCGCCACCGGCAACCAACACGTACCACCGGCCGCTTATGAAGGCAAAGGTGCACCCACCTGCAACAACCTGAGCATGGTCAACAACGACCACATCAGTGAGTTGTTTTTGGCCGCGACTGAAGCGGTGGAGGAAGCGATCATCAACGCCGTGCTGGCGGCTGAAACGACGGAAGGTAACGGCCACACCGTGCCGGGGCTGGACGCGAAAACACTGCTCAAGGCCTTGCGTCAGGCGGGTTGGCCGGGGGAAACAGTCGGGATCTGAATGCGCTTTAACGAAGACGCCCGATGCAGTGCATCGGGCGGCTATCGCTTATTTTTCCAGGATCAACAGCGGCGTGTCTTTTTTCACCAGGTACGTCGCCAGCTCCGAAGCTTTGCCGTCACCGACGTTCTTCGCGACATGCGCAGTGCCTGCGGGGATGTACAAGGAGTCACCGGCCTTGAGCGTGACGGGCGCCCGCCCTTCGAGTTGATACTCAAACGTGCCCGAGATGACGTAGGCGACCTCCACCCCAGGATGAGAATGCTTGGGGGAAGTGACGCCCGGGTCGAAATCGACACGCACCTGAATCACCTCACCCTTGGAAATATCGAGGTCCTGGCGCACCAGGTCCGTGCGGTGCAGGCCTGTCTGCCAGCTTTTTGCCGGAGTGGCTTGCGCCGGCGCTTTGGCTTCTTCAGCCGCGAAAGCGTTGAGTGATACGGCGGCAGCCAGGGCGATGCCGAGCAGGCCTGCGGTGTGACGGGAGTTGATACGGGACATCGCAATTCTCCAATGAATGCCGCGGTTGCGGTGGCTTCATTACGAGGTCGCGGTGTATCGCGCAAGTGTCGAGAACAGCATGGTTTTGTATGCCCAGGTAACTACCGGCGCCGGGGATACGTTCGGATACAACCGCAGATGCGCATCAGTGCGCAACGCCGAATCTGGTCACGATGTCTTCTGGCTTGAGCTGTCGCCCGTCCATTGAAACCAACTGCAATTTCTGGATTGGCTGACGATCCTGTGCGTCGACCATGACGGATCCCGCTTCGCCGGGTTCGTACAAAAACTCGTTGCCCCACTGCGACAAGGCAATCAGGACGGTTTGCAAGGCCCTGCCCTTTTCAGTCAGCACGTACTCCTTGTAGATGCTTCCATCAGCCGCCGGCTCCATCCGCATCACACCTTCTGCCACCAGGCCTTTGAGGCGGGTGCTCAGAATGTTTTTCGCGACATTCAGGCTTTTCTGAAAATCGCTGAAGCGTTTTGTGCCTGAGAGCGCATCACGAATGATCAGCAAGGACCACCAATCGCCAATGAGGTCCAGGGATCGAGCGACCGGACACGGACTGCCCTGCAAGCTTTTGCGCTTCACGTAAACGAACCTCCACCAAAAGGGTGCCAACGCTGACGATAATTTGGTCAGATGGCAGGTGGTTGCATAATACAACCCATGCTGGTAAAAATCACTTCCATTGGTTTCATAATGAAACCGACAACCCGATTTCGAGTGATTCCCTGTGCCAGACGCACAGTGATTTCGCCCTCAATGGTTGCATGATAAAACCGTAGGAGATTCCCAATGAAACTGGCTGGAAAAACTGCATTCATCACCGGCGGCAACAGCGGCCTGGGCCTGGCCACCGCCAGACTGTTTATCGCTGAAGGCGCAAAAGTGGCGATCACCGGTCGCAGTCAAAAAACCCTGGATGAAGCCCGGGAGGCGCTGGGGCCAAACCTGCTGGCGATCCAGGTGGACCTGACCGACGTGAAAGAGATCGAGCGCGCCGTATCAGAAGCCGTCGCAGCATTCGGCAAGCTGGACATCGTGTTCGCCAATGCCGGTATCGCCGGACAGACCCCGGTTGGCGGCACTTCGCTGGAAACCTTCCAGACCATTATCCAGACCAACCTCACCGGCACGTTTTTCACCGTGCAGGCAGCCGAACCGCACCTCAATCCGGGTGCTTCGATCATTTTGAACGGGTCGGTGCACGCGGTGATGGGATGGCCGGGTTACAGCGCCTACGCAGCAAGCAAGGGCGCCGTTCGTTCCATGACACGGGTGATGGCCGCAGAATTTGCGCCGCGCGGCATTCGCGTCAACCAGATTACCCCCGGAGCTGCACGCACACCGGTCTGGAACCCCCACACGGTGAAAGTGGGAATGGATGCGCTGGAGGAAAAACTGAACACCACGATCCCGCTCGGTCGCATTGGCGAAGCGGAAGAAGTGGCCACCGTCGCCTTGTTCCTCGCCTCCAGCGACTCTTCGAATGTCGTCGGTGCGGAGATTGTTGTCGACGGCGGTGCAACCAGTTCGCCATTGGGCGCACCGGCTCACCGAAAAAACTGGCAGGCGTAACGGGTTTGTATCGGCGTGTATGTTCGCTGACGATCTTACACAGCGATACACAACCAGCGGATCAGGACACATAGGCACTACATAAAGGTGGAAAAGTGGGGCTTCTCCCGTTCGTCCGTACGCGGCGACATAAACGGTGAGGCCCCCAACCCTTTAGCAGGAACCCGTCATGATCAATGAAATCGACACCGTGCTGTATACCGGAAAGACCCACACCACTGGCGGCCGCGACGGCGAATCGAAGAGTTCGGATGGACGTCTGGACATCAAGCTTTCCCCGCCAGGCTCTTCAGGGGCTGGGACCAATCCCGAACAGCTATTGGCTGCAGGCTGGTCGGCCTGTTTCATCGGCGCGATCGGTAAAGCGGCTGCCGCGCTGAAGGTGACCTTGCCGAGCGGTGTCGCCGTTGATGCCGAAGTGGATCTGGGCAAGACCGACAACGCCTTTTTCCTCCAGGCACGCCTCAATGTCAGCCTTCCTGGTCTCGATCCTGTTGTCGCACGGGCGTTAGTCGATGCCGCCCATCAAACCTGCCCGTACTCCAAAGCGACCCGTGGCAACATCGACGTCACGCTTAATCTGGTTTAAACCGGGCCCATAATGCGGCCTGCCATCCCGGCAGGCTGTACCGAGTTTTTCCCCATAGCATTTATCCATCCTGCCGCCGTTGATCAAGGACGAAATCGGTCTAAAAAGTCCGGTTTGCGTTTCGCAGCCTTTGCTATTCTAAAACCTGTAGGTGAAGACGCAGACTGATGCGCAAGAGGATAGCGAGGAAGCGTGGGGCGCGCTCCTAAGGGTACACGGTTAGAAAGATTCTCCGAGTTGAGATCCAGCCCTTATGCCGTGTGAAGCAGGACAGCACAAAACTGTTCTGTCAGAAGCCTGATAAACCTTGTAAGCCAGAGACCAGCGCTGGCCACCTACTCTATTTCGAAGCCCGCCTTGTGCGGGCTTTTTCGTTGTGTGCAGGACCGGCAGCCAATGCCACCCCCCACTCAATCCAACCGTTCGTCGCCAAGCAGGCCTTTCCCCTATTGACTTCAATTGGCGACTGCGCGAGTATTATTTGCATCGCATACGATACAAACGTATACGCCATACAAACAAACCTAGTACACCTTTGAGGATTCATCCCATGAGCAAGATCGAAAAAGTCCTGGCCTCCGGCAAAACCCACACCACCATGAGCAGCACCGGTACCACTTCGCGCGGCCATAACGGCAGCCTCGACATCGTGCTTTCGTCACCTGGCAGCGACAAGCCCGTTCATGAATTCAAAGGCACTCAGCCACACCCGAAAGCCGAGCAACTGTTTGCCGGTGCCTGGTCGGCCTGCTACATCGCCGCCGTCGGTCTGGCTGCCAAACAGCGCAACGTTGAGCTTCCCTCCGATGTGTCCGTCGATATCGAAGTCGACCTTGGCCAGACCGGCGACGCTTACTTCCTCCAGGCACGCCTGACGCTGCGCGCTCCAGGTCTGGATCAGGCCGTCGCGACAGAAATCGCCCACGCCGCAGACCAGATCTGCCCGTACTCCAAAGCAACACGCGGCAACATTGACGTGGCCCTGAACGTAGTCACGGCCTGATACACAGCGACGCTTTGACATCATTTGGCTTTCAAGAAATCTCACATATATCGCATGCGATCAAAGCGCACACGAAAACAAACTCATTAAAACATTCAGGTAATCATCCATGAGCAAGATCGAAAAAGTACTGGCCACCGGCAAAACCCACACCACCGCCAGCAGCACCGGTAACACCTCACGCGGCCACAACGGCAGCCTCGACATCGCCCTCTCGTCGCCCGGCAACACCCAGCCTGCGCACGTGTTCGCCGCCACCCAGCCGCACCCGGCCGCCGAGCAATTGTTCGCCGGCGCATGGTCGGCCTGCTACACCGCCGCTGTCGGGCTGGTGGCCAATGACCTGAACGTTGTGCTGCCGGCGGACATGTCTGTCGACATCGAAGTCGACGTCGGCCAGACCGGTGCGGATTACTTCCTTCAAGCTCGATTGACCCTGCGCGTGCCCGGCCTGGCGGACGACGTTGCAAAGACCCTGGCACACACCGCCGACCAGATCTGCCCGTACTCGAAGGCGACCCGTGGCAACATCGACGTGGACTTGAAAGTCCTCACGGCGTGATGCACCGCACGGCGGGTTCGACGTTACCCTGCACGTCGACCCGCCGGAAGGCAGCAACGAAGTTCTCGGACGCGACCTGTCTGATGCAGAATGAGTTCACGCCACTGCAGACCTCGATCGAGCGCCTGCGCAACAACCTGATCACATCAATGAACACTGAGGAGTAAGCGATGACCACGCACACTGAAACCGCAATCCTGGCCGGCGGCTGCTTCTGGGGCATGCAGGATCTGATAAGGAAACAGAAAGGCGTGCTGTCGACTCGAGTCGGCTACTCCGGCGGCGACGTGCCCAATGCAACGTATCGCAACCACGGCACCCATGCCGAAGCAATCGAGATCGAGTTTGACCCGGCCATTACCAGCTACCGCCAGATCCTTGAGTTTTTCTTCCAGATTCACGATCCGTCGACCGCCAATCGTCAGGGTAACGACATCGGTCTCAGCTACCGTTCGGCGATTTTCTATTTGAATGAAGAACAGAAGGCAGTGGCCGAGGACACCGTGGCCGATGTGAATGCATCTGGTCTCTGGCCCGGCAAGGCGGTCACCGAAATCGCCCCCGCCGGCCCGTTCTGGGAGGCAGAGCCGGAGCATCAGGACTACCTCGAACGGCTGCCGACCGGTTACACCTGCCATTTCATTCGGCCGAACTGGAAACTGCCCAAGCGCGCATGACGCGGTACACCCTGGGTTCCGGCAGCGGCGTCCAGGCACCGTGGCATCAGGTATTGGCCTCGCAGGGCAGGCTAAACAGCACGCCGACCGACGTCAGTCTCAATACCCTTGTGGGAGCGAGCTTGCTCCCGCAGGGTTTGCGTTTAAAGGATTCAGGCGTCTTGCTGCACCACGCCGCGTTCTTCCAGCAAGCGCACAAACATGGTCAGGCTTTGCGACACCGTCCCTCTGCGCCACACCAGCCAGGTGCGCAAAAACCGGAAGGCTGGCGACAACGGCCAGACACTCACCGTGGTGCAGCCCGGCATGCTTTCGAGCATGCTGCGCGGCATCAGCGCCAGGCCGGCTCCGGCGCTGACGCAGGCCAGCATGCCGTGATAGGACTCCATTTCGAAGATTTTCCCGGGCACTGCCGAGTCCTTGGCGAACCAGCTTTCGAAGTGGTGACGGTAGGAGCAATTGGAGCGAAACGCATAGATGTTTTCGCCGTTGACCTCCCGCGCGCGGTGGATCGGGGCATGGTTGAGCGGCGCGATCAGCACCATTTCTTCCTCGAATGCCGGCACGCCTTCCAGTGCCGGGTGCAGCACCGGGCCGTCGACAAACGCAGCGGCCAGTCGGCCCGACAGCACACCGTCGATCATGGTCCCGGACGGTCCGGTGGACAGATCGAGCTCGACCTTGGCGTGCTTCTGGTTATACGCGGCCAACAGCTCGGGGATGCGCACCGCCGCCGTGCTTTCCAGCGAACCTAGCGCAAAGGTGCCTTGGGGTTCTTCACCGGCCACCGTCGCCCGGGCCTCCTGCACCAAGTCGAGAATGCGCCGGGCGTAATCGAGAAAACTCCAGCCGGCGGGCGACAGGCGCAGACGGCTTTTCTCGCGGATAAACAGGTCCACGCCCAAGTCCTGCTCCAGTTGCTTGATCCGTGTCGTCAGGTTCGACGGCACTCGATGGATGTGTTGGGCAGCCACGCTGATGCTGCCGTGCTCGGCCACTGCTTTGAAAATTTCCAGCTGAACCAGATCCACAGTCATTCTCCAAACGTGAACGATATGCTCAGCATTATTCAGTTTCCAGAAAACTAACGCCACCGTAACCTGAGCGTATTCCCACCTAGCAGGACGGTGCCATGACCAACGTTTCCAGCCTCACCCACGCCATTTCGATCAACCCCGCCACCGGCGAGCAGATCGGCCACTACCCATTTGAATCCGCTTCGGCGCTGCAAGCCGCACTGTCCCGAGCCGCTGACGGATTCCGTGTCTGGCGCAGCACAGCGGTGGCGCAACGCTCACAGCTTTTGATCGCCCTGGCGCAAGCGTTACGCGGTAACGCCGCAGCGATGGCGAACATGATTACTCTGGAGATGGGCAAGCCGATTACCCAGGCCCGCGGTGAAATCGAAAAATGTGCCCAGCTCTGCGAGTGGTACGCCGAACACGGCCCGGCCATGCTGACCGCCGAGCCGACCCTGGTTGAAGGCGGCAAAGCACGCATCGAATATCGCCCGCTCGGCCCGATTCTCGCGGTGATGCCGTGGAATTTCCCGATCTGGCAGGTCCTGCGTGGCGCCGTACCCGCGCTGATCGCCGGCAACACCTACGTGCTCAAACATGCGCCAAACGTGATGGGCAGCGCTTACCTGCTGCAGGAAGCCTTCAAGCAAGCCGACTTCCCTGAAGGTGTGTTCGAGGTCATCAACGTCACGCCAGAGGGCGTCTCCACGGCGATCGCTGATCCTCGCATCGCAGCGGTGACCCTCACCGGCAGCGTGCGCGCCGGCATGGCCATCGGTGCGCAGGCCGGTGCAGCGTTGAAGAAATGCGTACTGGAACTGGGCGGTTCCGATCCTTTCATCGTGCTCGACGACGCCGACCTCGACGAAGCCGTCAAAGCCGCGGTGATTGGCCGTTATCAGAACACCGGGCAAGTCTGCGCGGCAGCCAAACGCTTGATCGTCGAACAAGGCATCGTCGAGGAATTCACGCGCAAGTTCGTCGAGGCCACGGGCAAACTGGTGGTCGGCGATCCACTGGCCGCCGACTCTTACATCGGCCCGATGGCTCGCTTCGATCTGCGTGATGAACTGGATCAACAGGTGCGCGACACCCTGGAAGAAGGCGCGACATTGTTGCTGGGCGGCAAAAAGGCTGAAGGCCCGGGCAACTTCTACGAGCCTACGGTCTTCAAGGATGTCACCGACCAAATGACTTCGTTCAAGCAGGAACTGTTCGGCCCGGTCGCCTCGATCATCACCGCACGCGATGCCACCCATGCGCTGGAGCTCGCCAATGACAGCGAATTCGGACTCGCCGCGACGATCTACACCGGCAACGTCGAACGTGCCCAGCAGATGGCCGGCGAACTGGAAACCGGTGGCGTGTTCATCAATGGCTACTGCGCAAGCGACCCGCGCGTCACCTTCGGCGGCGTGAAGAAAAGCGGTTTTGGCCGCGAGCTGTCGCACTTCGGCGTGCGCGAGTTTTGCAATGCGCAGACGGTTTGGCTGGATCGCCGCTGATCGTCTCCAGTGGCCCGGGAGTCTTTTCACGCCCGGGCCTCTGCGCTTTATTCGTTCAGAAAATAGACCTTGTCGTTAACCGACGATATCGATCAACTGCTCGCGCTGCGCACCGGTCAGCATCGGCCCGAAACCGGCGCCGGCGTTGTCCGCCATGTAGCGCGGGTTGCCGGTACCGGGAATCACGCAGGTCACCGCCGGATGCGACAGCAAGAACTTCAGCGCCATCTGCGGCCAACTGTTGACCCTCACGTCCGCCGCCCAGCGCGGCAAGGGTTTGTCCTTCAAGCGGCTGAGCAGGTTGCCGCCGCCGAACGGCCGATTGCAGATCACCGCCACGCCACGTTCGCGGCACAGCGGCAGGATGCGTTTCTCGACGCCGCGGTCATCCAGCGCATAGTTGATCTGCAAGAAATCCAACGGCTCGGCCTTGAGTACCGCTTCCACCTCGTCATACGCCGACGCCGTGTAATGGGTGATGCCGATGTAGCGGATGCGCCCTTCTTCCTTCCATTTGCGCAAGGTCGGCAAATGGGTTTGCCAGTCCAGCAGGTTATGGATCTGCATCAGATCGATGCGATCGGTTTGCAGCAGTTTGAAGGACTGCTCCATCTGCGCGATGCCTTCTTCGCGGCCACGGGTCCAGACCTTGGTGGCCAGGAAAGCGGGCGAACGTGGCTCATGAATCGACAGCAACTCACCGGTCGTCTCTTCCGCCCGGCCGTACATCGGCGAGCTGTCGATTACCTTTCCGCCCTTCTCGAACAATGCGCGCAGAACGGCGGGCAACTGCTTGTAGGCGGGGCTCGAAGGCCCGACATCAAACCCGCGATAGGTGCCCAACCCGACAAGGGGCAATGGCTCGGAGCTGGAAGGAATGGCGCGGGTCAGCATGTTCTTGCCTCCTGTGTCCTTCGACGGCGTGGTTGCAGCGAAGGCCGGGCCGAAGGTGAAAACCGCCGAAGCACCGGCAGCCAGCGTGAGTATTTGGCGACGTGTGTATTCATCAGTGTGGCTCATGGAATGACCCTTCCACCTTTTTGCTTTCAACCTGTTTTTCCTGATGCCTGGCCAGCCACAGGCATAACCAGCCCCACAGCCCGGCAAACGGCACGATCACCAGCGCCACCAGACCAAAACCGGCGCCCAATGCCGTCAGACCGACCGACAACCAGCCACTGGCGGCGTCTCCGCCGCGATACACCAGGGTTTCGATCACATTCTTGGCCTTGTACTTTTCCTCGCGGCTGACCACGGTCCACAACACTTCACGCGCCGGTCGCACGATGGCGAACTCGACCGCACGACGCAGCCCCTGCGCCAGGGCGACGGTAGCGGGCACGGGCGCCAGCGCCATGGCGCTAAACGCCACGATGGTCGCCAGCGGCAATGCCACCAGCGCCCCGCCGACACCGACCAGCCGAATCAACGGCGCCGTCAGAAGCAGTTGAAAGATCAAGGTCAGCGCCGACACGATCAAATCGACCACGGCGAAGAATTGCGTCCGGCTGGCCACATCAGCATAGCTACCCGCCACAATCCGTCCCTGCTCGAAATACAACAAGGTTGCGGCGCTGGTGTGCAGCAACATGAACAACACCAGTCCCAGCAGATAAGGCGAACGCGTAATCAACGTGATCCCGGCCAGCATGCTGCCGCCCATGCGCCGATCCTCCATCAAGCGGCTGCCGGACTGCGATTGGGTGCGCGAGAGCAGCGCCCGATAGCAGCGCACCGCGACTTCCAGCAGCAACGCCGCCGCGACGGTCAACGCCACCGGGCCCAAGCGCGTGGCCATGGTCGCGGCCAGCAACGGCCCGATGAACGTGCCCAGGGTGCCCCCCGCGGCGATGAATCCGAACAGCCGCCGCCCTTGTTCACTGGAAAACCGGTCGACCAGCACGCTCCAGAAAATGCTGACGATGAACAGGTTGTAGATGCTGATCCAGACGAAAAACACCCGCCCGACGGCCACCGGCGCAATGCGATTGGCGATCAACACACCAAACACCAGCATCGACGCGGCGATCACGCGATAGATCAACGGCACGAACCGCGTGGCCGGCAGCCGCGACGCCAGCGCTCCGAACACCGGCACCATCAGCAACATCACCACGAACGTCGCCGTGAACAGCCACTGCAATTTGTCGGCACCGCCCTCAAGGCCCAGGGCATCGCGCAACGGTCGCACCAGGTAATAACTGGCCAGCACGCAAAAATGGAACGCGAACCCCAGCATCAGGGCGGTTCTTTCGCCGGGCTGCACGTCGAGCCATTTTGCCGCGATGGGCATGGGCGCCCTCCTCTGTAGCCGGGCTTGGTGTGCCCCGCTACCGATGAACTAAACTCTGGCTCCGATTCAGTGGATTGGGTTTCTCAGCCCAGAGCCGTCAATGTCGCCCACTAAAGTTAGCCGAATGCCACGAACCCTGGTGTTAATCGTCGTCATCCTTGCCGCCTTGTACCTGGCGCTCTGTGCAGCGCTGTTCGTGTTTCAGCGCGCGCTCATCTACTTCCCGCAGCCCAGCGCCATCGAGACGCCCGAAACGCTGCTCAAACTGACGGTGGACGATGCGGACGTGGCGGTGTCGATCAGGCCCCACGACGGGCCGAAGGCGTTGATCTATTTCGGCGGCAATGCCGAGGATGTTTCTCGCAACCTGCCAGGGTTCGCCCAGGCATTCCCGGACCATGCGATCTATTTGCTGCACTATCGAGGTTTCGGGGAAAGCTCCGGCTCGCCTTCGGAGGAGTCAATTCAGCGCGATGCCATGACCTTGTTTGACAAGGTCTACGATACTCATCCGCACATCGCCGTGGTCGGACGCAGCCTCGGTTCGGGGGTCGCCGTGCGCCTCGCCAGCCAGCGGCCGGCCTCGAGCCTGATCCTGATTACGCCCTACAACAGCCTGGAAGACCTCGCCGTGCGCCAGTTCCCGTGGTTTCCGGTGAAGTGGTTGCTGCAGGAGCGCTTTGAATCTTGGAAGTACGCGGCGCACATCAAGATACCGACGCTGCTGATCGCGGCGGAGCACGATGAAGTCATACCGCGCTCAAGCACCGAGCTGCTCTACACGCATTTCGCCAAAGGCGTGGCCACGCTGCGAGTCGTACCGGGGGCGGGCCACAATTCCATTTCCGAAAGTCCCGAATACCTGAAATTACTTGGCGATGCGCTGTGAACAACGCCTGTCTACGACCTGTAGCAGCTGCCCTGCTGGCTTCTCGAACCGGTGGATTTCGTATCGGATTGAAGCGTCAGACTCAGACCTGGTAGAAGTCGCGATACCACGTCACAAACTGCTTCACGCCTGCATCAACCTCAACCTGGGGCGAGAAACCGACCCAGTCTGCCAGCGCCGACACATCGGCCCATGTCTTGACGACATCGCCCGGCTGCATCGGCAAATAATTGCGCTGCGCTGTTATGCCCAGCGCCGCTTCCAGGCATTCGACAAAATCGAGCAACGCGACCGGTTTTCCACGCCCGATGTTGAAAATCCGGTTGACGCCATTTGCCTCCTTGTCCGGGACCGGCGGCTTCGCAAGCAACCGGGCGATGCTTTCGACAATATCGTCGACATAGGTGAAATCACGCGCCATCTGGCCATGGTTGTAGATATCAATCGGCCGGCCCTTGAGCATCGCTTCGGTGAACGTGAACAGCGCCATGTCTGGACGTCCCCAAGGACCGTACACGGTAAAAAAACGCAGGCCGCTGGCACCAATCCCATAGAGATGGCAGTAGCTGTGGGCAAGCAATTCATTGGCGCGCTTGCTGGCAGCGTACAGCGACACCGGTTGATCGACCGGGTCGTCGACGCTGAACGGGAGTTTGCTGTTGGCGCCATACACCGAACTGCTCGACGCATAGATCAAGTGCACAGGCCGGTAGTGCCGGCAGGCTTCGAGCACGTTCAGAAATCCCACCAGATTCGATTGCGCATACACATCCGGGTTATCCAGCGAATAACGAACCCCCGCTTGCGCCGCCAGATGCACGACCTCGGTGAACTTATTGTCTTCGAATAACGCCATCAAGGACGGCTTATCGACAATGTCCATTCTCTGAAAACGGAAACCTTGCAATTCGCTCAGTTGCTTGAGCCGGGCGTGTTTCAATTCCACGCTGTAATACGCGTTGAGGTTGTCGATACCAACAACATCACGCCCTTCCAGGCACAATCGTTTGACCGTGTGATACCCGATGAAACCTGCCGCGCCAGTCACGAGAATAGTCATAATACCGCCCCGCTTGCCTAATCACAGGCAGTTAGTTATAGCGTTGCAATGACCGTGATTCCAAGTTTTATAACTGGCCCCATCAGGGTGGCATCCTTCCGGTTTGCCCGCCCCCCACGACGACTATTTATAGCTAAAAAAGTTTAATCCGTTCGACGGAAACTAAATCAGCTTTAAAAACAATAACTTGAACATTGCCGAATGCACTTTTGGATGAAAGGCATGTTTTTTGACAAGGAACGTTTGACAGCTTGTCGTGAGTGGTCAATAACTACACGGGTCTGATGAAACAGAATTCGAGTGCAGTTTGTTCGTTTATCGCTGCTTCTCAGACAACTTCTGAAGTCTTTGTTTTTTGCGGCCCCTTTGTATGGACCGTGCGGTAGCTTTGTCTCCGAATAATGACTCAAGCTATATATCCAACAGGCTGTCAGATATAGCGGACATTCATTATCACGCTGTTACGCTTATGTAACACCACCTGATTCATTATTGACACACGTCTTCGCCCCCTCACATAAAAACAACAACTCTGCCTGGCTTAATTACTTCTCGGGCCTCTATAGAGCCACTGCCTGCCTAAACTTTCGATATATACGGAGTTTACCAGCATGCCAGCAATCCGTTCCGAACGCTCTAACTGGTACCTTCTGCAGTGCAAGCCTCACCAGGATGAACGAGCCCACCTAAACCTGCTTCAACAAAACTATGTCGTATTTCACCCCCAACTGTTGAGTGAACGCCTGATTCGCGGCAAATATCAGAGGGTGCGCGAGTCCCTTTTTCCCGGGTATCTGTTTATCCATCTTGGCGGTAATGACAACTGGGCGCCCATACGCTCCACTCGGGGCGTCAGTCGTTTCGTCGAATTCAATCATGGTCCTGCGACGGTGGCTGAGAACGTCATCGAGCACCTGCGTGCGCGCTGTTTCGAATCATCGGTATCCCAAGATGCCCCGCCCCTTACGCCCGGCGACCACCTGCAAATTATCCGTGGACCACTGTCGACACTCGAGGGGATTTTCATCACCTCACATGGGGCTGAGCGCGTCATGATCCTGATGCAGTTTCTGAATCGGGACCAGGCGATCTGCATGCCCTTGAGTGACCTCGAACTTCAGCACCCCTCGTTTCAATCCAATATCTGACTGATCGCTTATTCCAGGAGCCAGGACATGGCCTTGAATTCACGCTGCCCTTTTGCACTGATCATGGCCTCCCTCTACCCTGGAATGGCCTGGAGTATTGATCCGGCACCTATTGATGTTTACGGGTTCGATTTCACACCTACCTTTCTGTTTTCAGAAAGCTATGACGATAACTTTCGAGAACTGGAGAACAACAAACAGTCCTCGATGGTCACGAAGCTGGCGCCCTCTTTCGAACTCAAGGCCGAAGATCGCAACAGCGCTACCCGACTGACCTGGCAGCCCATCCGCTACATTTATCACGACGAGTCGGATGCCTCGAACACCGCACAACGGGTGCGGGCGGACAGCATCATGGAGTTCACTGACCGGCACCGTCTGAAGCTCGACGCCGAATACCGCAAGTGGGAGCGCACCGAGGACACGGCGGTCGACGGCATCAACGACAAGCTCAATAACAAAAGAGTCGGTGGCCTCTATACCTATGGCGCCAGGAGCGCTGACAACCAGATCGATTTTGGCGCCAGTTACGCGGAACTTCGCTACGACAACGCCGACGGCATCAATGACGACAAAGAGCGCAATACCGCCGCCCTGACCAGTACCTGGTATCACCGCATCGGTAGCAATACCCGTGGCCTGCTCGAGTACGACCACACCAATTTTGACTACCAGGAACCCAACAGCCCGCGCAGCAGCAAATCCAACGCGGTACTCGCCGGTGCCGTCTGGGACATTACCGCAAAGACCACCGGTAAAGTCCGTGTCGGTTATGAGAAAAAGGACTTCGACAGCAGCGAATCCAAAGACCTCGACAACCCCACCTGGCAAGTGGACCTGCAATGGAAACCACGCACTTATTCGACATTCACCCTTGTGGCCCGCCAGGCTCTCGCCGAGGGCGACGACGGTGCCGATGCCGTCAAGTCCACCTTCACCCAGGTCGGTTGGCGCCATGGCTGGACCGAACGGATCACCACGATTGCACAGGCCGGGTACGGTCGTTATGTCTACGAAGGCGAAAGCCGAACCGACAACTATCAGGACTACAACCTGGCCGTGGTGTATGCGATGCGCCGCTGGCTGGACATCGAGCTCGGCTATCGATTCCGCGACAACGACTCTGATGCCGACGACCAAAGCTACACCCGCAACGTTGTTCAGATCAGCTTCAACGTCAGCCTTTAAGAGGGTTTCGACATGAACTCACGCACCCTGGGCTTATTGCTCGCACTGCTTGTGCTACCCGATACCTACGCCGCAGACCCTGATACCCAGTACAAACTGGCCGCTGGCGATGTCTTGCGCATCATCGTGTTCGGCGAGCCGGAGCTGAGCATTAAAAAAATCCGCCTCAGCGATGCCGGCACATTTTCCTATCCGTTCCTGGGTGAGATTTCCGCCAAGGGACTCACACCCGGCCAGGTCGAAAAGATCATCGTCGACGGACTCAAACAAGGCTATCTGAACGACCCGAAAGTCAGCTTGAGCCAGATCGAATACCGCTCGTTCTACATCAACGGCGAAGTGAAAAAACCCGGCAGCTATCCCTTCATACCCGGACTGACCCTGGAAAAAGCCATCGCTCTGGGCGGTGGGCTGACCGAGCGAGCTTCCATCAAACGCGTGACCATCTTGCGCGGTGATGGCGGCCCGACCCTCACCGATGAGGTCACGCGAAACACCACGATTGCCCCCGGCGACACCATTTCCATTGCACAAGGCTTTTTCTAATCATGGACAACAGCCCTAGCACCTACGTCGAACGTCCTCTGCAAACGCATCTGCATCAGCAGTACAGCGACGACAAGGACACCATTGATCTTCTCAAACTCTGGAGGGTGATCTGGCGCGCCAAATGGAGCATCGGATGGTTTGTCCTGCTGTGCGGTTTGCTGGCGGTCGTTGTGGTCTCGAACATCACCCCGCAATACGTCGGCAGCACCACCTTGCTGTTCAACGATAAAACCCCGCCGCTGATGTCCTTCCAGCAAGTCAAGGACTCAGGCAGCAACGCCACTGATTACTTGCAGACACAACAGGCGCTCCTGCAATCACGGGACCTTGCCGAACGAGCGGTAAAAAAACTCGAGCTGACGACCAACCCGGTCACCGATCCGCGCCAGCAATCGAAGCCATGGTTCACGCCACGCCAATGGCTGGCCGACCTGAACCTTGATCAATGGATCCCGGGGCTGGGCGGCCTGTTGAAGCCGATGAAAGCTGAGCCAAGTGAAGATGATGTCTTCAATCAGGTCACGCAGAACCTCATGCTGCACACCAGCGTCAAGTTCGTAGGAAAGAGCCAACTGCTCGAAATCGAGGTCGAGCTGCCAGACCCTGTCCTGGCGGCAGCGGCGGCCAACGCGTTGGCCCATGGCTTTACCGACAGTCAGCTCGACACCAGCGAAAAGTCCTCGCAGACCACCACCGCGTGGATGAACACACGATTGGTCAAACTGCGCGACAACCTGCGTGTTGCCGAGAAAAAGCTTCAGGGCTACCGGGAGGAACAAGGCCTGGTCGATGTCGGCGGGGTTGCCACCATCAGCGCCAACGAACTGGAAATGACCGGCAATCGCATGGTCGACGCCCGCCGCAACCGCGCTGAAGCCGAGAGTGAATACCGCCAGGCGAAAGCCCTGAGCAACGGCGACCTGAGCCGACTCTCCAGCGTGCCGGCAGTCTTGAGTAACCCGTTGGTCCAGCAATTCCAGGCGGACCGAGCCAAGGCGCAAGCCAAGGTCGACGAGCTGTCAGGACGCTATGGCCCGAAACACCCGAGCCTGATTTCCGCACAATCGGAATTGCGCGCCGCCACCACCAGCCTGCAATTGCAGGTGCAGCAAGTGGTCGCCGGGATCGAACGGCAATACCAGCTGGCCTCAGCCAGTGAAGCTTCGCTGCGCCAATCCTTCAACAGCAACAAGGCGCAGATCCAGGACATCGCCCGCAAGGAATTTCAGTTGCGCGAATTCCAGCGGGAAGTCGACAGCACCCGTGCACTGTATGAAACCTTCGTCACCCGCTTGAAAGAAACCGCGGCCACTGCCGATATGGACTCCACCAAAGTGCGCATCGTCGACCCGGCGATTGTGCCAGTGGAAGCGAGCAAGCCACGTAAAACATTGATTGTCGGGATCGTCGGGTTGGTGGCTGCAGTGATCGGCGTCGCGTTGGCGCTGCTCTTCGACAGCCTGAGTAACACCTTTAAAACCGACGAGACGATTGAAAGCACGCTTAACATTCCTCTGCTCAGCGTGGTGCCGCTGGTGATGAAGAAAAGTCGCCGCCAATTGGCGCGCTTGTTCGAAGACAACGACAACCCGCGCTTTTCCGAGACCATCCGCAATCTGCGCACCTGGCTGATGTTGCAAAGCAGTGAAATGCCGTCGCAGGTGGTACTCGTGACGTCGACCGTTGCCGGTGAGGGTAAAAGTACCATTGCCACCAACCTGGCCAGTTCCCTCACTTCGCTGGAGCGAGTGTTGCTGATCGATGCCGACATGCGCCAACCGACCCTTTCACTGAACTTCGATTTTCCGCCTGACAGCCCGGGACTGGCCAATGTCATTGCGGGCACCGCCAGGCTTGAAGACTGCATCGTTTCGGTGGGCAATCTGGACATGCTGCCGGCTGGCATGGTCATGCCGCCTTCGCGTGATCTGTTCACCGCGCCGCGCCTGCCTTCCCCCGCCGAATCGCTAAACCCGTCACGCCAGCCTCCACCGCAGGATCTGCTCAGTTCGCCGCGCATGGCGCGCATGCTTGAGGCGCTGAAGTCGCGTTACCGCCACATCATTATCGACTCACCGCCTGCGGAAATGATCAGCGATGCACTGTTGCTGGCCAAGCATTCGGATGCGGTGATCTATGTGGTCAAGGCCGACAGCACGCCGATCAGTCAGGTGCAGAAGGGCATTGCCATGTTGCAGCAAAGCCATGTGCCGGTATTTGGCACCGTGCTCAACCAGGTAGACCTGCGCAAGGCGCGCAAGTACGGCTACCACCATTCCAAGACGTTTTATAACTACGACTTCGCCCCCCGCTGACACCATAAAATCTGCGGCGAGGCCGAACGGGGCAAGCCCCCTCACCACAGTCTTTCTGCCATCACCACACATTGCTTCACCTCTGCCGAGCTACGGAAAAGCCTGCGGGAGCCACGCCGTGCGCGCCCATCAGCGCTGATGCATTAATTCTGCCTTGAGGTTAAGCCCATGACTCCTCTCTATACCGCTCACATGACACACCGCCGAGGCCTGACGTTCTGGGGGCAGTGGTTGTGTGCACTGACGCTGGCGACTTCGCTGCTGATGCTGCTCGTGTATTGGCGCGTTGGCAGCCTCACCAGCGAATACCGCATCCTGATAGTTCTGACGGTGCTCGGATCGGTGCCGATCTACAGCGTGATGCAGGTTTACCACAAGCGTCACGGCCTGGTGGTCGGGCTCGGCCGGTTGCTGGCCGGCTGGCTGATCCTGCTGGCCGTGCTGGCGGCCATTGCCTTCATCACCCAGACCAGCGCGATTTACTCGCGCCAGGTCATCATGGTCTGGGCGGTGCTGGGCTTTGTCGCCCAGGCTGCGATGTTTCTGCCCCTGCATTACTTCGCCCGGTTGCACTCGCGGATGGTCTGCAACGAGCGTCGTGCGGTGATCATCGGCACCTGCCCGACCGCCCATGAACTGGCGAAAAAACTCTCCAGACCAAACCGTGCGCTGGTCATGGGTTTCATCGCCGCAACCGACAATAGCGGCCCGGCCCCCAGCATCCTGCCGTTGCTCGGCCACGTCGATTCGATCCGCGAAATCATCACGCGCCTGGATGTGCGCCGCGTTTACATTGTCCTGCCGATGACGCATGCCGCCACCATCGAAGCGCTGTACATCGACCTGCTGGACATGAATGTCGACGTGGTCTGGATCCCGGATTTCGGCAGCATGGTATTGCTCAACCATTCGATCTCGGAAATCGAGCGGATGCCCGCCATTTACCTCAACGAAAGCCTGATCAGCTCCCATCCGGCCAGCCTGTTTTGCAAAGACCTGTTCGAACGCAGCCTGGCCGCCGTGGCCATTATTGTCCTCAGTCCGATGCTCTTGACGGTGGCGATCGCCGTCAAGCTGACTTCCGCCGGTCCCGTGCTGTTCAAGCAAAATCGCCATGGCTGCAACGGCGAAGTGATCAAGGTCTGGAAATTTCGTTCGATGCGCCTCCACGACGATAGCGAAGTGCACCAGGCCACCCGTGACGATGAACGCGTCACGCTGATCGGACGCTTTCTGCGCCGCAGTTCCATTGACGAGTTACCGCAGCTGTTCAACGTGTTGTTCGGGCAAATGGCCCTGGTCGGTCCTCGCCCGCATGCGGTCACCCACAACATTTACTACACCGGCAAAGTGCGCGCCTACATGGCCCGTCACCGCCTCAAACCGGGGATTACCGGATTGGCCCAGATCACCGGGCATCGAGGCGAAACCGAGACGGTGGAAAAGATGCAGCTGCGCGTCGCCCAGGACCTCAACTACATCAACCAATGGTCGCTGTGGCTGGACATCAAGATCCTCATCAAGACCCCCTTCACGCTGTTCTCGAAAAACATCTACTGACCCCCTGCCCCCTCGTTGATCACTGTCACGCCGACCTGAGGTTTGATCATGAATGTGAGCGTATTTGGTATTGGTTACGTGGGCCTTGTCCAAGGCGCCGCGCTGGCGGAAGTGGGCCATAACGTCCTCTGTGTGGATGTCGACGCCGACAAGGTACAGGCGCTGAAGGACGGCACGCTGCCGCTCTACGAGCCGGGGCTGAAAAGCCTGGTCCACAGCAATTACCAAAGTGGCCGGCTGCAGTTCGGCACTGATCTCGCCAGCGCTGTCCACCATGGTGATGTGCTGTTGATTGCCGTGGGGACACCGCCGGATGAAGACGGGTCGGCAGACCTCAAACATGTATTGAGCGTTGCGCAAACCATCGCGCTGAACATGGACCGGCATCACATCATCGTCGATAAATCCACCGTCCCCGTCGGGACCGGTGACCGGGTTCGCGCGCACATCGAGCAGGTGCTGGCCGACACCGGTCGCTGCAATCTGACCTTCGACGTGGTCTCCAACCCCGAGTTTCTCAAGGAAGGCTGCGCGGTCGAGGATTGCATGCGCCCGGACCGGATCATCATCGGCACCGACAGCCAACACGCCGAAGAGGTCATGCGCGAACTGTACGAACCGTTCAATCGCAACCGCGAAAAGATCATCGTCATGGACCTGCGTAGCGCCGAACTGACCAAGTACGCCGCCAACAGCATGTTGGCAACCAAGATCAGTTTCATGAACGAAATGGCCTGCCTCGCCGAAAAACTGGGTGCCGATATCGAGATGGTCAGACACGGCATCGGCTCTGATCCGCGCATCGGTTATCAATTCATCTATCCGGGTGTGGGCTACGGCGGGTCGTGCTTTCCCAAGGACGTGAAGGCGCTGATACAGGCCGCCGCCAGCGTCGACATCGATGCTCGGGTACTCAAGGCCGTCGAGTCGCGCAACCACGAACAGAAGGCCAGCCTGTACACGAAGATTTTCAATCACTTCGACGGCGCCCTTCGCGGCAAGACCTTTGCCCTGTGGGGGTTGAGTTTCAAACCCAACACCGACGACATGCGCGAGGCCCCCAGCCGGGTACTGATGGAAGCCTTGTGGCACGCCGGCGCCAGCGTCCAGGCGTTCGACCCCAAAGCCATGGAGGAGGCCCAGCGCATTTACGGATCGCGCGACGACCTGACCCTGGCCGGCACCAAGGAGGCTGCCCTGAAAAATGCCGACGCCTTGATCATCGTCACCGAGTGGCAATCGTTTCGAGCCCCGGACTTCGACTTGCTCGGCCGGCAGCTCAAGCACCCGCTGATTTTTGACGGACGCAATCTGTTCGATCCGCAGCGGTTGAGCAAACGGGGTTTTACCTACGTCTCCGTGGGCCGACAGACCCGCTCAGTCATCTGAAAGGAGCGGCGCCATGATCAGGCTGGAATTAGTCGGGCAATACTCAACGAAGTTACTGGAGGCCAACCAGGCCTATTCCTTCATCAACTTCGCGTCCATTGGCAGTGTTTTCGAGCAGCACCCGAACACCGTCACCTATTTTTGCGACGGCATGCTGATGTCGACTTTCATGTCGCGTGTGACCGGCAGGAGGATCGGACGGGTCAGCTTTGACTTCACGTCCATCGCCGACCTTGTGCTGCGCAGCGCCGAGCAACAGGGCAAGCGCGTGTATTTCGTCGGGGCCCGGCAAGCGGAACTGGAACTGTTCGTCAGCAAGATCAAGGCCCTTTATCCACGGCTGACCCTCGCCGGTTACCACAACGGTTACTTCAATGCGTCCCAGGCCGAGGGCATTCAGGCCGACATCTGCCGCAGCGAAGCGCACATCCTGATCGTGGGCCTGGGTGCCGGACTGCAAGAGCAGTTCGAGCAGGACGCGTTGCGCGCGGGGTTTCGCGGGGTCGCCTTCACCTGTGGCGGGTTCATTCGTCAGGAAGCCCTGGCCACGCGCAACTATTACCCGGCGCTGATCAATCGCCTGCATATGCGCGCGTTTTATCGCATGTATCGCGAGCCCCATACGATCAAGCGCTACCTCATCGACTACCCGAACAACTTTGTGCACCTGTTGGCGCTCATCGCGTCACGCAAAGTCGCCATCAGCGTTGAGGAATGACCATGCACATCCTGTTTATTCTCAAGGATTTCAAGGTGGGCGGCGGCGTCGAGCGCGTCCAGCAACGGCTGTCCGAGCAGTTTCTCAAGGATGGCCAGCGCGTGAGTTTTTTCGTCATGAACGGCGACACGCCGGACACGGAAGGTGTTCAAACGCTCGGCAGCGCCAGCGGTGGCGGCATCGTCGGCCTGCTCAAGTCCATTGTGCAGTTGCGCCGGCTCATTCGCCGTGAGGGCGTCACCCACGTGATTTCCGCCAAGGAGCAAGCCAACCTCTGCGCCTGGTTCGCCACCTTGGGCACTCCTTGCAAAGTCATTTACAGCCGCCACGCGGCACTGGATTGCACTGAACAGAAAACCGGCCCTTCAAGCCTGCGCCTGCTCTATACGTTGTACCTCTGCGGTAGCGGCAAAGTGGTCACGGTCTCCACCGCCTTGCGCCAGTCCCTGATCGACGTGATGCCCTGGGGTCGGCAACGGATCCGCTATTGCCCCAACGCTGTCGTCACCGAACAACTGCTTCAAGCCGCACAAGCGCCGTTACCCGCTGATTTGCCCCGCGACTATTGGTTGAGCCTGGGCCGCCTGGTGGAACCTAAAGGGTTTCATCTGTTGCTGGATGCCTACGCCCTGGCGTTGCGCAGCGAAACACTGCCGGACCTGGTGATTGTCGGTGACGGTCCGTTGCTCGATGCACTGACCACTCAGGCAGCCCGACTGGGCATCACGCACCGGGTGCATTTCACCGGATTCCTGAGCAACCCCTATCCGCTACTGAGGCACGCACGGCTGTTCATTCTGAGCTCCGTGCAGGAAGGCATGCCGACCGTCCTGATCGAGGCGCTGGCACTGGGCACGCCCGTGCTGGCATGCGACTGCGAGACCGGCCCGAGGGAACTGCTGGACAACGGTCGACTGGGTCAACTGGTCGCCGTCAACGACGTACCGGCGCTGGCGCGGGGAATGCTTCAAAGCCTGACCGCACAAAGCGGCGTTGCACCTAGCGCAAAAATGCTCAGTGACGCCATCCATCCGTACACCAGCCAGCACGCCGCGCAAGCGTACTACCAGGTATGGAGCCAATGAAAAAGCTGCTGATTATCCTGCATGACCTCGGCGCAGGCGGGGCTGAAAAAATGATGGCGCGCCTCGCCGGCGCCCTGGTGGACGCTGGCAATGACGTGACCTTGCTGTTGCTCACCGGCGGCGGCCTCCATGCGGCGAACCTCGACCCGCGTGTCAAGAAAGTTGAACTGCAAAGCCAACGCACCGCACGCGCGGTGCCGGCACTCGCACGATTTCTGCGCGCCAATCGCTTTGACGCGCAACTGGCGGCCCTCACGCACGTCAACGTGGTGGCGATCGCCGCAGCCGTGCTGTCCGGCACGCTGGCACGCCTGCACGTCAGCGAACGCAATGCGTTTTCCCATGACAAACACGTCAACCCCGACTTCATGGTGCGGGTCGCGTATCTGGTGGCGCCACTGCTGTATCGGCTCATTCCCAACCCGGTGATCTGCGTCTCGCGCGGTGTCGCCCAGGACCTGGTCGATACCACCCTTGCGCGTCGCCAGGACGTGACCATTGCCGACAACCCGGTGCTCGATAACGACTTCCGCGACAAGTCGCCTGGGCCGCCAAGCCACCGCTGGCTGCTGGAAAAAACCGGTTCGGTGATTGTCGCCGTGGGTCGCCTGGTGCCGCAAAAAGGCTTCGACACCTTGATTACAGCGTTCGCCGCGTTGCCGGATTCCGACGCCCGCTTGATCATTTTTGGCGAAGGCCCGCTCAGGGCGCAGTTGCTTGACCAGGCCCGGACGCTGGGCGTGGCGGATCGCTTCGACCTGCCGGGTTACACCTGTGAGCCTCTGGCAGAAGTGGCCGCGGCGGATTGCTTTGTGTTGTCGTCACGCTTCGAGGGCAGTCCCAATGCGCTGGTAGAGGCCTTGTCCACGGGTACACCGGTGGTGGCGACTCGCTGCCCCCATGGTCCTCAGGACATCCTCATCGGCGGCCTCGTCGCACCGCTCGTCCCCGTCGACGACCCGATCGCGCTGTCGCAGGCGGTTGCCCTGCAACTCTCCACACCACGGGACCTGCAACGTCATTCCCGCCTGAATGCGGCCACCCGGTTCATGAATGCCAGCGCGGTGCAGACCTACCTCGCCGCGTTGCTCGGGAGTCCGTCATCATGAGCACACTGCAGATCAGGTATTCGACGTTGCGCGATGGCTTCACCTTGTTTGGCGTGCTGTTCTACATCCAGGTGATCACGTTTGCCCTCAGTCTGGGGGGCGCCTCCAGCTTCGGCGACATCGATAAAGACCTCGAAGGCAACGTCGCCAACCAGATCTGCGGCCTGATCACACTGTTGGTGCCCTTGTTCTTCTTCATCCGCAACAAGGTGTTCCTCAGCAAAACCTTTTACCGCAGCAACTTCTTTCTGCTGGTGTTCATGCTCTGCGTCATCGCATCGATCGGCTGGTCCCACGACCCGATGCTGAGCCTCAAGCGGTTCATCGCGATGCTCAGCGTGGTGTTTTTTGCCGGTTTCATAGCCTACAACTACCCCCTTGAAAAAATCACCTTCATGCTCGGCTGTGCCATCGGCGTGGCGGCGTTGATCGGATTGATACTCGCCGTGGTCATGCCGGGCGTCGCGTTCTTGTCCGGTGGTATTCGCGACGGCGCATTCAAGGGTATTTTTGCCGAAAAGAACGCCGGCGCCCGGCTCAACGCGATTGCCATCCTGCTGTTGCTGCCGATGATCCGCCAACGCAACCGCTGGGCCCTCTTCTGCTCGTTTTTTTCGCTGATTGCCATCCTGCTTGCCCAGTCGGCGACCGGCGTGGCATTGATTCTTTCCGGCACGTTGAGCTACTGGTATTTCCTCACCCTGATCCGCCTGCGTATCAACCGCTCGCAGTGGCTGTTCTTCGGTTGCACGCTGGCGTTCCTGCTGGTTTGCCTGCTGCTGTACAACCACCTTGCGTGGCTGCTGGAGATCGCCGGCCGCGATCCGTCACTCACGGACCGCACGCTGATCTGGGAGTTGCTCGCGCCCTTTGTCGACCAACAATGGCTCAAGGGTTACGGCTTTGGCGCCTTCTGGGCCAGTCCCGACGCCAATGCGTTCATCCTTCGCTGGGGCTACATCGGCAACGCCCACAGCGGCTACATGGAGACCCTGCTCAACGGCGGCGTCATCCAGTTGACTGCACTGGCGTTGCTGCTGGGCGAAGCGCTGTTCAAACAATACCGCGCCGTGACGGCGAACCAGGCGGCGCAGTTTCGCGCCAGTGCCCTGGTGATCATCGGCTTGTTCATCGTCACCAATTATGTGGCGTACGTGATTCCCAACTACCGCTCCGCCGAGTTCCTGGTGTTCTGCACCCTGGCCCTGTCCTTTCGGCGTCACCACGCGACCTACCCCGAATTATCACCGACACCCCTGCGCCAGCGTCCGTCTGGCGGGGGATTCCCGCGCGATTCAGCCCAGGCGTAATCAAAGGAGAAACACCCGTGTCAGACCAAACCTCCCCTCTAGCGCATTCAGTGTGCGTCGTAATCCCGATGTACAACGGCGCCGGCAGCATCGAGCAAACGCTGACGTCCCTGGTCGAGCAAACCCGGCTGCCCGATCACGTGATCGTCGTCGACGATGGCTCCACCGATGACGGCCCCCAACGGGTCAAAGACTTCGTGGCGCCGTTTCGCCTGACGCTGTTGCAGCAAGCCAACGAAGGCCAGGCCAGCGCCCGCAACCACGGATTGCGGCACTCGGAAGAGACGTTTGTGGCGATGCTCGATGCCGATGACCAATTTCGTCCACAAAAGCTGGAGCTGCAACTGGCCCTGTATGACGAACTCACTCATCAGGGACGGTCGGTGGGGCTGATCGACTGCTACACGCAGGTCAATTACAGCGACGGCCGGCGGCAACTGGACAACCGGCGCAAGAACGGCCGGCATTTCTACGATTTCATCCACGCCAACGTCGTCAATGGCGTCTCCACTGCGCTGGTCAAGCGCGAGGTGATCATGCAACTCGGCGGCTTCGATGCCAGCCTGCGTTACTCCGAAGACCGCTACATGTGGACCCGGATTGCCGAACACTGGGAGATCCACACGGTGCCGCAGGTGCTGCTGGAGCGCACGGTCAACGGCGGCAACATGACCGCGCAGCCGAAGAAGTATTACCAGAACAAGATCCGGTTCATCGAGGTGTACCTGGCCCGCTATGGCGCGCAGCTCAGCAAGCAGCAACGGATCGATTTCGTGCTGGGCAACCACACAGATTTTCTCAATGCCTTTTCCCGACGCGACGAGCATGCCGAGGTGCTCGACGTGTACCGGCGAATGCTTGAGTGCTCCTGGCAAGCACTGATCTTCGCCAACGGCAAACCGACCTTGCGCTACCTCTATGCCCGCGCCAGAACCTTGCGCAAGGCAACGGCGTCAACCACCGCTCATTGAACCGGTCCCACACCCATGGCCAATCATCGCCTCATTACCCTAGGGTGGATCTTCACCGAGAAATTCGGCCTGATCTTCCTGTCCATGATTACGTTTGTCGTGTATGCCAGGCTGCTGTCGCCGGCGGAACTGGGTGTGGGCACGGTCATCATTGCCATCGTCGAGTTGATCGGCCTGGTGTACTCATCGGTTCTGGAAGACCCGCTGGTACGACTTGAACGACTGGAGGACAAACACATCACCACGGCCTTCTGGGCGGCGGTGCTCGTCAGCCTGGTGTCCATCGTCGTCATCTCGGGCGCAGTGATGCTGTACACGCCCGACCCGGTGCTGCAATGGATGACGGCGGTGGCCTCGGTGAAAATCCTGTTCACCATGATGGCGCGCGTCTACGTGGCGCAGATGCGCCGCAACGGCAACTTCAAGATGCTGGCGTCACGCACGTTACTGGGCAAGGTGTTTGGCGGTGTTGCCGGCATTGCTGTCGCACTCTGGGGGCTGGGGGCATGGGCGGTAATTGCCCAAGCGGTGATCATGGAACTGGTATCCATCATCGTGTTGATGCTCGGAGACCGGCGCCGCATTGCCTTCCATATCGATGGTCCGGTCTTGCGCGAACTGTTGAAGTCCGGCGCACCGGTTGCCATCAACGCACTGAGTTCACAAACACTTCAGCGCGGGGTCAACGTGGTGCTCGGGATGACGGCCGGCGTCAACGCGGTCGGAATGTTCAACATGGCCATGCGCATCATCGAGCTGCCGCGCACTGCGATTTACAACGGCCTGTTGAGCTATGCGCTGCCGGCATTCGCCCGGCGTAGCGCGGAGCCGTCGCGGCTCCTGGGGATCATTGGCGATTCAACCGCCGTCAGCGGCTTTCTGTTGACGCCCCTGTTCATTGGCATCGCGCTCACGGCAAACGACCTCATCCCGTTGATATTCGGCGCCAAGTGGACCGACGCCATTCCCCTGCTGCAAGTGCTGGCCTGCACGGCGGCCATTGGCAACACCGCCATGTACGCCACGACGGCACTGGTGGCAGTCAACCGCAGCCACCTCACGATCAAGGCTGAAGTGGCAACCACCGTTCTCGCGCTGGCGCTGGTCTACACCCTCGGCAACCTGTATGGCGGCATGGCCGCTGCCCTTGCTCTGCTGGCGCGGATGCTGATCATCACGCCGCTGCAAATCCGTGGGCTCATCGCGGCCATCGGTTACGGCTGGCAGCGGTTCTTCGACTCCAATTACCGCAGCGTGATTGCTTCGGTCGTCATGGCCGCAACCGTCCTGTCTGTTTCACCGCAGCTGGGTTTGCACGGCTATCTGCATCTGTTCTGCAACATCGTGGTTGGCGCGCTGAGCTATGCCGTGGCGTATAGCGTCATGCACCCGCGCTGGCCGCAAGAATTCAAATCGGTTTTCACCGCCCGCTGAATTCAATCCCTGAGACAGGAAGACCTCACCATGCGCAAAACTACGTTGATTACTGGCGGGGCCGGCTACATCGGTTCCCATACCGCGCTGGCGCTCATCAACGCCGGGCACAATGTGCTGGTGCTCGACAACCTGTGTAACAGCTGTCGAGAGTGCATCGGGCGTCTTGAGTTGCTGACCCACACCCGTGTCGATTTCGTCAATGGCGATATTCGCGACCCCATCCTGCTCGACGATATCTTCAGCCGCTACGACATTGATGCCGTGGTGCACTTTGCCAGCCTCAAATCCGTAGAAGAAAGCGTGCGCAAACCACTGGACTACTACGCCAACAATGTCGCCGGCACGCTCAACCTGTGCCGGGCGATGGCGCGCAATAACGTGTTCCAGCTGGTGTTCAGCTCATCGGCCACGGTGTACGGCGAGCCCACACGCACGCCGATTGCCGAAGATTTCGGCACCGGCAAGCCGGTCAATCCCTATGGACGCACCAAGCTCATGATCGAGGAGTTGCTCACCGATCTGTGCCACTCCGATCCGCGCTGGAGCATCGGGTTATTGCGCTACTTCAACCCGATTGGCGCGCACGAAAGCGGGATGATCGGCGAAGATCCCAGAGGCCGACCCAACAATCTGTTGCCCTGCCTGACGCAGGTAGCGATCGGACGAATGCCCGAACTCACGGTGTACGGGTGCGACTACCCAACCGTGGACGGGACGTGCGTGCGCGACTACATCCACGTGGTCGACCTTGCCATCGGCCACCTCAAGGCGCTTGAGGTGTTGCACAGCCACAGCGGCATCAATTTCTGGAACCTGGGCACTGGCATTGGCTACAGCGTGCTGCAGATCATCCAGAGTTTCGAGGACATCACCGGCATCACCATTCCCTACCGTTTCGCACCGCGACGCGAAGGTGACATCGCCAAATGCTGGGCCGATCCCAGCAAGGCCGGGCGGGAACTGGGCTGGGCCGCGCAGCGCGATCTTCAACAGATGATTATCGATACCTGGCGGTGGCAGTCGTGTAATCCGCAGGGGTATCAGTCTTCATTCGAAACGCCAGTGCTGAGTGCCGTGAAGTGAAGCCGATGTTTAATGCCTCTGTGCTGGCCCTGCTGCTGTCGGTGTCGATGGTTTGCAACGCCGCACAAGCGCCCCCCGGTGTACCCACCACCGGGCTCGTGCTGTGGCTGGATGCGGCCGATGCATCTTCAATGACCCTGGATGCGCAGAATCGTGTCCAGCACTGGAGCGACAAATCCGGCGAGTCCCATCACGCCACAGTGGACGATGCCGCCTCGCAGCCACAGCGGATGGCAAACGCCCTGAACGGTCATTCGGTCGTGCGCTTCAGTGGCGTGTCGGCGTTTGTGGGTAAAACCATTCGCAGCGCCAAAGGCCCTGTGACGGTATTGATTGTGTCCCGTCGATTGCCCGAGCAAGCCGAGGCCGATCCCTGGCAACGGTTGTTCAGCTCACGCCCACAAACCGCCCACAACGATAACGTGTTGCCGAACTTCGCCATCAGCCTGCAACAGACCACCGCGTATGTGCCGACCGTCTCCGTCCTGGAGCTTTACGATGTGCCGATTGGTCCGTATGCCGTCGGGCGCAATGTGGTCGGCAATGCCGACAACTTTCGCGGCGACATCGCGGAAGTGTTGGTGTACGACCGTGCGTTTGCCTCCCTCGCAGAACGCCAGCGCGCATTTCAGTACCTGGCGGATAAATGGTCAGTTGCCATTCCCAAACAGGCCGATACCTGGACCCGTGTCGGACCGCTGGGCCGATTGCCGGCCCAGACCAACGCCAACCTGCCGCTGTCCGATCAGGTCAATGCCGGCCAGTGGGTGCTCGACACGAAACTGTCCGACGACTTCAATGGCACCACCCTCGATCTCGAACGCTGGCACGTCAACAACGCCATAGGGAACGAGTCGCTCGGACGCAAACCGGCACTTTTCACCCCGGCCAATGCCAGCGTCCACAATGGCAACCTGAACATTGTTTTTCGCAAGGAAACCCTGCCGCAGAAATACGTACAACTCGGTTTCAAGGACTACACCTCAGCGATGGTCCGGACCAACGAGCGCGGGTTCTACGGGTATTACGAGGCACGCGCCAAACCCATGAACTCGGCCGGTTCCAGCGCCTTCTGGCTCGCTTGGACGGGCATGACGGACAACGCCACCGAGATCGACATCTTCGAAATCGGCGGCAAGACGAAAAACGCAGCGTTAGACCGTTCGTACAACATGAACGCCCACCTGTGGGCCACGCCGCATAGCACCGAGCATATCGCCGACGGCAGCGTCTGGATCAGTCCCTGGCGCCTGGCGGATACCTTCCATGTCTACGGCTTCGACTGGCAGCCCGACACCCTGCGTTGGTACGTCGATGGCGTGCTGGTCAGGGAATCGAAAAACAACCATTTCTTCTTCCCGATGCAGGTTGTGTTTGACAGTGAGGCCATGTGGCAGTGGTTCGGCGTGGTCGACGATGCTGACCTGCCCTCTACCTTCCGCGTCGACTACGTCAAGGTGTGGCAACGGCGTCGATAGCCATTCAACCGTCGCCTGGCTGACGTCGCCTCAAGTGATAGATACGACCTGTTTATCCTGACAGCGCCACCCCCCCTGAACTTTCTTTCGACCGCAGGGGTCGACCGCGTTCCAGCCTCCTCCGTGCCACCGACGATTCCCGTACCGGGCGTCTCAACCGGCTCACGGCGACGGTTAAATAACAAAAATGGATGATCACGATGAATTGCCTTATCTGTGTTGGCGTGGCGGAACGCATTCAGTGTCAGGGCCCGTGGGAGGAAAGGGATTGCCCGGATTGCGGGCGCTATCGGGTGTCCGATGAGCTCCTTTTGAACTTGATGGATCAGGGCCAGATCTTCGATATAGACAAAACCAGACGTTGGCTCGACAGCCGACGCAAAGAAGAAGGCATGACACCTTCAATAGAACTCCACGAAGCGCTACTGCTGCTATAGCGTTCAGCCCGGGTCAAATTTCAATCGGCAACGTGGTCAGTTTCCATTCAGCGCTAACACGTCTGGAGCGCATAGACATGATCAAAGGCCGGCTGAAAGAACTGGACTTGCTGCGCTTCCTCGCGGCAATCGCAGTCGTGTTTTTTCACTATGCTTTTCGGGGGTATGCAAAAGGCGACATGTCAGTAATGCCCTACCCGTTGTTGGCCGAGCCTGCCAAATACGGTTATCTGGGCGTCGAACTGTTTTTCATGATCAGCGGATTCGTCATTCTGATGACCGCTTCGGGCAATAACCTCAGGGCATTTTTTATATCCCGTGTCGTTCGTCTCTGCCCTGCTTTCTGGGTGTGCTGCACCCTGACTTTCCTGATCACGCTTGCCATCGGCCGGCCAAGATTCACGGCTGATATTTACCAATACATGATTAACATGACATTCCTTGGCGACTTGATGGGTGTGCCACCGATTGACGGGGTCTACTGGTCGCTGTTTGTCGAAATAAAGTTCTACCTGATGATCTCCATTCTGTTGGGCTTCAAGAAAATAGAAAAAATAGAGACCTTCCTCGTACTGTGGCTGTTGGTCTCCGCCACCGCAGAAGTCCTGGCTTTTGAAAAGCTGCGCTCGATATTAATTACCGATTACGCGGCCTATTTCATCGCGGGCTCGACGTTCTACATTATCTGGGCCAAGGGATTCACAACGACACGGGTGCTCCTGTTGGCAGGGTCATTGGCATTGGCCAACTACACCGCCATTGCCTGGGCCCAACTGCTCGAATCAAAATATTTAACCGAATTCGATCTTCTGATCGTATGCGGCATGGTTACCCTGTTCTTCATGACCTTTCTTTTGATCGCAACGAATAAAACGGCAGCTATCGGTGCATTGAACTGGACGGCATTAGGCGCGCTCACGTATCCCCTTTACCTGCTCCATCAAATGATCGGCTTTATGATCTTTAACCTTGCCTATCCGGCGATGAACCCGCACGTACTACTGTGGGGCACCATCGCCTTGATGATCAGTGCGTCTTACATCATCCACAAAAAGATAGAAACGCCCATGGCCAGGCAGATCAAGAAAATCCTTTCATTGTCCTTCAAGCGTGTCGAAGCTGATTAGCGCCCACCTGGGCGCCAACCGACGCCCTCAAATCATCGGCGAAGTGCTCACGACGCGCAGTGCCAACCCTTCGTAGGCATCCAGCGTAATGGTGAAATCACCCTCAGGCGTGAGATCACCTTCGACTCGCTCGTTGATGATGTCGACCACCGGGCCCGGCGCAATATTGGGCAGGTGCAAGGTTTCGGTGATCGGCGTCGAGCCGAAGTTCAGCGCAGTGATTTGCGTGCCTTTACCGGCCGGCAATTCGTGGACCATGACCAGCAGGCCCGGGTGCTGGACATCGGGAATCAGGATCTGCCGACTGGCGGCGATATCGTAAGCGCGGCGCGCGGCGAGGATCCTCTTGAGTTGCGAGACGAACGAATCCGAGTCCTTCAACTGGCTGGGCAGGCTGCCGTACAAAGTTTTCGGCCGTGGCATTTGCCCTGCGGACAGCGGTGCGTCCGGATTGAGGTCCACCAGGTCGTAGGCGCCACGATGAATCCAGCGCGTGTCGCCGTCACCCATCAAATGCTCAACCTGTTCCGCTGGCAACGGCAACGCGCCGACCAGGTCCCAGCCGGACAGCGCAAACACGCCCGGTTGCATCGCGTTGTACATCACCAACAGCAAATGCACCTGGCGAATCTGTTGGATGTCCGCCTCGGTGATCGCGTCGAGATCACGAATCCCCAGCGCTGCCGTGATGATACTGGCGGTGGTGCAAGACACGCCGTTGGTGACAAATTTCAGGTTGTAGGGCGCGTGCTCGCCCGCCAGACGTTCGTACATCTGCTCGCGAATGTGTTCACGCAGGATGTTGCCCGGGAAGGTCTGGCCTTGGTAGAGGTAGGTGTCATGGGCGTGCAGCGTCCAGAAATGCACCAGCTCCAGGGTCAGTTCGTCGTGGTTTTGCAAGGCATGGATCAGCGATCCCGGGTCGATGCCGAGGGTGTGCATCTGCCGCAGCATCAAGCGCAGGAACTCGGTGTCGCCCATCAGCAACGCGTGCTGGTAGGCCGGTCGGGTGATGAAGTCATAGGAAAGGTCGGCGCCGCCGTGGGACATGTTGGCGATGTCATCGACGGTCAGGTTGAGCTCCTGGAAACTGAAACCGCCGGCCTTGCGGATCGCCCCGGCCAGCAGCTGGTTACCGGTGATCGATAACGGATGGCTTTCAGACCAGGCTGTGCCGTCGAGCTTGCGCTCCACGCCGAGGAATCCGTTGGCGTCCAGGCGCAGGATTTTCGCGCCCATGACGTCAATGGCGTGCAGCGCATCGCCGATGATCATCTGCTGCGCGGCGAAGGTCGGGTCCAGCCAGTTCAACGACGGCTGCCCTTCCTTGAAGTAATGCAGATAGACCCAGCGTCGCGGCTTGCCATCGACGCCGATCACGATTGGCGTCGCGCTCCAGTCGGTCTCCTTGACCCCGGGTTCGAAGAAAATCACCCGTTGCAACTGGCCGACGATGTAGTGCTTGTCCCGGAGCACGTCGACCTGTAGCGGACTGAGATTTTGCGCATCACGGCCATCGGCGATGTCCGGCAGCAACGGCCAGTCCTCTTCGCGGATTTCGACCATGTGGTAGAGGCCCGGATAGTCTTCATAGGCCATCTCGGCCAGGCGGAAGTCTGCGCCTTTGCCGGTGTGCGAAGGGATCACGTCATCGATGATCACCGCATTGTGCGCGGCGGCCATGCGCACCAGCGCCTGGAGCTGCGCCTCGGTGCCCAGTTCCGGGTCGATCTCGAAACTGACGCGGTCAAAATTGCCGTCAATGGTCGGCGTGCGTTGGGTGCCTGTCAGGCCGCCCGACATTTTCAGCGGCCCGTTGTGAATACCCTGGATGCCGATTTTCGACAGGGCATGCCATAAGGTTTCATCGCCCAGGGCTTCCAGCACGCTGCCGTCTTCGCGGGTGACGATGGACGCCGGGTAGGCGGTGAACCACACCGAGGCCAAGGCGGAAGCATCACGGGGCCGGGTATGGGCGTAAGGCTGTTGCCACAGTCGACCTTGCCCCGAATAGAGCTTGGCCCGCTGCCTGGCGGCATGCAGCATCGATTGTTCAACCAGCCAGGTCACATGGTTTTTGTCAGCCGCGGTCATAAAAGCAATCACCTGTTGTCGGGGAAAAAGTGCGCGTGGCCATCCCATGCGTACCTGCACCGATGGACCCGTCCTTTTCATATGAGGCCCTGGGTCGGCATTCGTTGCATCACGCGGTGACGATTCAGAATCCGCTTGCTGTTGCAAGTCATACCTGTGGGTGAATCCTTAACACCTATATATCCCTTCGAAGCAACCTAGGCATAAGTGACGTAATTTCGCCTCTGTTTAAGATACAGACGTCAAATGCCAAGGCTTGACCGGACCCAAAAACGTCCAGGCTCAAGTCAATTCGACGCTGACGTCGGATCGCCGGACTCATGCAAAGCCTCTTGGCGTTTGAACCTCCCCTGATCAAATAGGAAAACAGGATGAAAACGCCAAACGTTGTATTGGGCATCGCCCTCCTTGCCACCACCGGCTTGATATCGGCGATGACCCACGCCGCCGAACCACACGCTGGCGGTGCCGGCGGCAGCCGGGCAGGCGGAGATCGGGATGCAACGGCCCCTTTGGTCCAACACGCCGCTGATAAACCCGCTGACCAACACCTTGCCGAGGGCGGTGCTGACCGCTTGAAAGAACGGCAACTGGCATCCGACGGTTCCGACCACCTCAAGCAGAACAGCCTTGCCGAAGGCGGCGCTGATCGCTTGAGAGAACGGCAGCTGGCGTCCGACGGCTCTGACCACCTCAAGCAGAACAGCCTTGCCGAAGGTGGCGCTGATCGCTTGAGAGAACGGCAACTGGCATCCGACGGCTCCGACCACCTCAAGCAGAACAGCCTTGCCGAAGGTGGCGCTGATCGCTTGAGAGAACGGCAACTGGCATCCGACGGCTCCGACCACCTCAAGCAGAACAGCCTTGCCGAAGGTGGCGCTGATCGCTTGAGAGAACGGCAGCTGGCATCCGACGGCTCCGACCACCTCAAGCAGAATAGCCTTGCCGAAGGCGGCGCTGATCGCTTGAGAGAACGGCAACTGGCATCGGATGGCTCCGATCATCTGAAGCAGAACAGCCTTGCCTACGGTGCCAACAGCAATATGCGCGGTACGCGTGTAGCGGAAGGCGGGTCTGATCGTTTGATGCAGAACCGTGTTGCCGACGGTGGCTTTGACTTCGGTTCCGACACGAACTCGGACTTCTGCTACGCCTGCCGCTGATCGAGCACCCATTCAATGCTCGACAACAAAGCCCCTCACCACAAAAGCTCCACGCTCAGGTGAACAGCAAGACGTCTACAAGGGGCTTTTTCAGTTCCTGAATAACGCTTCCCAAACGCCCGCCAACCCGTTTTTTTGGCGGGCGTTTTTTTCTTCTGCGTTACGCCACCACGGGTTCTCTTTTCAGCGCGGGCAACGCAATGGCGAACGCCAGGCCAATCAGCCCCGCCGCGACCGCAAAGGTGATCGCCATGCCGTGGGCGACCGCTTCCGGGGCTGCATGGGTGATGTCGGGCGTCGAGGACGCCAGCGCAAACACCGCGCCCATGACCGAGGCGCCGGTGATGAGGCCGAGATTGCGTGACAGGCTCAACAGTCCGGCAATGACGCCGCGCTGATCCTGGCTCACATCGGTCATGATCAACGTGTTGTTGGCCGCCTGGAACAGCGCATAACTGGCAGTCATCACTGCAATCGGCGCGAGGTAGCCGATGATGCCGACACGCGCCGGGATCAGCGACAACACGCACGCGCCGAGCGCCATCGCGACGAGCCCCGCCACCGTCATGCGCCGGGCGCCTAAACGATCCACCAGACGACCTGCAGGGACGCCAGCCAATGCAGCCACCAGCGGACCGACGGACAACGCGAGCCCGACCAACGCAGCATTCAAACCGAGTGCGCCCGAGAGATAAAACGGCCCGACCACCAGCGTCGCCATCATCACCGTCGAGACGAGCATGCTCATGGCCAGGCTCGCGCTCAATCCCCGATCACGCAACAGCGCCAGTTTGATCAGCGGCGATGCAACTGTCGCCTCGACGAACAGGAAAACGCCTGCCCCGGCAACAGCGATGAGCAATAACGCAAGGTTCAGCGAACCCCACTCGCCTTCGCCCCATGTCATGGCCAGCGCATACGCACCGAGCGTCAGGGCCAGCACCAGCGTGCCCGCAAAATCAAAACCGCCGCGACGAGCCTTTGGCATTTGGCGATCCGCAGGCAAGTAGCGATACGCCAGCACACCGTTCAAAAGGCCCAGCGGCAGGTTAATCAGAAAAATCGCCTGCCAGCCGAAGCCGGAAATCAACACGCCGCCGAGCGACGGCCCCAGCGTGGTGCCGATCGCCGACACCGTGCCGAGCAGTCCCATGGCGCTGCCGGTCTGCGCCTTGGGCACCGTCTCACCGACCAACGCCACGGTGAGCGCCAACATGATCGCGGCGCCCAGACCTTGCACGGCCCGGGCGGCGACCAGCCACCCCAGCGACGGCGCCAGGCCGCACGCCAGCGAAGCCAACGTAAAAATGGCGATGCCGGCCAGCATCAAGCGGCGACGACCGACGATGTCGCCCAAACGTCCAACACTGACGATCAAGGTGGTTATCGCGAGCAGATAGGCCAAGACGATCCACTGCACTTGCTGGAATGAAGCGTCCAGTGCCTGGGACAAGGTGGGCAAGCCTGCATTGGCGATGCTGGTGTCGAGCGAAGGCATCAGCATCGACAGCGAGAGACTGGCCAACGCCCAGCGGACCGAACCGGAGGATGCGATAAGTTTCATGGTAGGGCTCACTTGTGAACTGTTGACCTTCAGCGTATGCCGGCGCCTGACTAGGCGGAAGACGCACCGTTTGCACTTGATACCTGCATACAACGCCATGTCACCATCCGGCCGTGCTAACGTTAAAGCATGACGACTCCCGACCTGAACCTGCTGATTACCCTCGACGCGCTGCTCACAGAAGGCAGTGTGGCGCGTGCCGCCCAACGACTGCGGCTGAGCCCGTCGGCCATGAGCCGGGCGCTGGCGCGACTGCGTGAAACCACCGGCGATCCCCTGCTGGTCCGCGCCGGTCGCGGCCTGGTGCCGACACCCCGGGCACTGGAACTGCGCGAACACGTCAGCCAACTGGTGCAGCACGCCGAAGCGGTACTGCGCCCCGCCGAGCAGCTGGACCTCAAGCACTTGGTACGAACCTTCACCCTGCGCACCAGCGACGGCTTTGTAGAAAACTTCGGGCCGGCGTTGATTGCTCGCCTCAGCGAAGAAGCACCGGGGGTACGGCTGCACTTTTTGCAGAAACTGAACCAGGACAGCACCCTGCTGCGGGACGGCACGGTCGATCTGGAAACCGGCGTTGTGGCGGACACCACCAGCCCGGAAGTGCGTACCCGCGCGTTGTACCAGGACCGTTTCATCGGCGTGGTACGGCCGGGGCATCCACTGAGCAAGGGCAAGATCACGCCCGCCCGGTATGCGGCCGGCCGGCATGTCCTGGTCTCGCGGCGCGGACGGGACCAAGGGCCAATGGATGATGCGTTGGACACGCTTGGACTGACCCGTGAGATCGTCACCATCGTCGGCGGTTTTTCCGCGGCCCTGGCGTTGGCCCGGGCCTCGGACCTGATCGCGACGGTGCCCGAACGCCACACCCACACGCTGCGCGCCGGCCTCCACAGTTTTCCCCTTCCGGTCGCCACGCCAGTGATCACCGTTTCAATGCTCTGGCACCCGCGAATGGACGCCGATGCCGCGCACCAGTGGTTGCGCGGATGTCTTCGGGCGGTGTGTGCGGGATCGCTGGATTAGCAAACTGATTTTTGTCGCCGCCGGGTCTAGACTCTATGCGTTGCTTCGGGCCACACCGGTCGGGCCAGCGATCTGGATAGAAGGGAACGTCATGAGCGACAAAGACAATTTGCGTAAGTACTCCTCTCAAGTGGTCGACGGCGTGGAGCGCGCGCCCGGCCGTTCCATGCTGCGGGCCGTGGGCTTCACGGATGAAGACTTCAAGAAACCGCAGATCGGCATCGCCTCGACGTGGGCGATGGTCACGCCGTGCAACATGCACATCGACAAGCTGGCCATCGAGGCCGAAAAAGGCGCGAATGCCGCGGGCGCCAAGGGCGTCATTTTCAACACCATCACCATTTCCGACGGCATCGCCAACGGCACCGAAGGCATGAAGTATTCGCTGGTGTCGCGGGAAGTGATCGCCGATTCCATCGAGGTGGTGGCCGGTTGCGAAGGCTTCGACGGGTTGGTGACCGTGGGCGGTTGCGACAAGAACATGCCGGGGTGCCTGATCGGGATGGCGCGGCTGAATCGCCCGTCGATCTTCGTCTATGGTGGCACCATCCGCCCGGGCGCTGGCCACACCGACATCATTTCCGTGTTCGAGGCCGTGGGTCAGCACGCCCGGGGTGACATCAACGAGATTCAGGTCAAGCAGATCGAGGAAGTGGCGATCCCCGGCCCCGGCTCCTGCGGCGGCATGTACACGGCCAACACCATGGCCTCGGCCATTGAGGCTTTGGGCATGAGCCTGCCCGGTTCCAGCTCCCAGGACGCCGTCGGCAGCGATAAAGCCTCGGACAGTTTCCGCGCCGGCCAGCAGGTCATGGAGCTGCTCAAGCTGGACCTCAAGCCGCGCGATATCATGACCCGCAAGGCATTCGAGAACGCCATCCGCGTGGTGATCGCCCTCGCCGGCTCGACCAATGCCGTGCTGCACCTTTTAGCCATGGCGCATGCCGTGGATGTCGAACTGACGCTGGATGATTTTGTCGAGCTGGGCAAGATCTCCCCGGTCGTGGCCGACCTGCGTCCCAGCGGCAAATACATGATGAGCGAGCTGGTGGCCATCGGCGGCATCCAGCCGCTGATGAAACGCATGCTCGCAGCCGGCATGCTGCACGGCGATGTGTTGACGGTGACCGGCAAGACCCTGGCCGAGAACCTGGAAAACGTGCCCGACTACCCCGAAGGCCAGGACGTGATTCTGCCGTTCGATCAGCCGGTCAAAAAGGACTCTCATCTGGTGGTGCTGCGCGGCAACCTCTCGCCGACGGGCGCGGTGGCCAAGATCACTGGCAAGGAAGGTTTGCGCTTTGAAGGCACGGCGCGTGTGTATCACGGTGAAGAAGGCGCGTTGACCGGGATTCTCAATGGCGAAGTCCGGGCCGGCGACGTCATCGTCATTCGCTACGAAGGCCCCAAGGGCGGGCCGGGCATGCGCGAAATGCTCTCGCCGACGTCGGCAGTCATGGGCAAAGGGCTGGGCAAGGATGTCGCGCTGATCACCGACGGCCGCTTCTCCGGTGGTTCCCATGGTTTTGTGGTGGGGCATATCACGCCGGAAGCCTTTGACGGCGGGCCGATTGCGCTGATTGAAGATGGCGACAGGATCACCATCGATGCTGAGACCCGGCAGATTACGGTGGATGTTTCAGACGCGGAATTGGCCGAGCGCAAGACCCGTTGGGTGCGGCCGGAATCCAAATACAAACGCGGGGTGTTGGCCAAGTATGCGAAGACTGTGTCCAGTGCTTCGGAGGGTGCGGTGACGGATAAATATCTTTAAGGGATAGGTTCTGCGCTGTCTGATCTGGCGCATTCGCGAGCAGGCTCGCTCCTGCATGAGATCTTCATTGAACACAGGATCTGTGTTCGAAGCAGACCCCATGCAAGAGCGGGCCTGTTCGCGAAGAGGCCTTCAATAACACCAAGAATCAATGGATCAGTGCACAAGCCTCAAAGCCGAAACCGATCCACCGACTGCGACAGCTTGCCCGCCAAGGTCGACAGCTCATCAGTCGTCGAAGCCGTCTGACCAATAATCTTGCTGTTACCCTCCGACATCCCGGCAATCATGTCCACCTGTTGGGCAATTTCGTTACTGGCCAGGCTCTGCTCGCCGATTGTGCGAGTGATGTCATTCACCAGCTCAGTGGTATTGAGCGTGGCTTCAAGAATTTCACGGATCGCGCGCTCGACGTCGGCGGTCACGGCCATGCCTTTGTCGACCTGCGCAACGCCCGCCTCCATGCTGGTCACCGCCTCGCGGGTGCTTTGCTGGATGCGCGCGACCATGCTGGCAATTTCCTGCGTGGAGGCACTGGTGCGTCCTGCGAGACTGCGGACTTCGTCGGCCACCACGGCAAAACCACGGCCCTGTTCACCGGCGCGAGCAGCTTCGATGGCGGCGTTGAGGGCCAGCAGGTTGGTTTGATCGGCGATGCCCTTGATCACCTGAATGATGCTGAAAATCCCCTCGGACTCCTTGTCCAGCGTGCGGATCACCTGGGCTGACTGCTGCGCCGAACGCGCAATGCCGTCCATGTCATTGACCACCTGATGAATCACCCGACCACCGTCCTTGGCCAATGCTTCGGCCTGGTTGGCCATGTTCAGCGCGCGTTCGGCGTGACGGGTGACTTCCTCGATGCTGGCGGTCATTTCACTGGCGGCAGCGGCCATGGTGCTGGCGGCGACGCTTTGCTGCTGGCTGCTGTCGGCGACCTGATGGCAGCCACTGCTTAACTGCACGCTCATGCCGCTGACGCCATGCGCATTGCTGCGAACCACCTCGATCATGCCGCGCAAGTCACGCTGCATGGTCGCCAGGCTGCGGATCAAGGCGCTCGCTTCGTCATTGTGGGTCGGTTCGACAATCGGCTCGCTGAGGTTGCCATGGGCGATGCTTTGGGCAATGCGGCTGGCGGTCTGCAACGGCCCCATGATGCTCGAAATTACCCAGCGTCCCTGGATCAGCAGTAACAACAGGCTGGCGATCAGCACGATACCCAGCGTGAAGTTGGCGCTGCTGATGGCCTGCTCGGTGTTTTTACTGGTCTGTTGGGTGCTGGTTTCGATCACCTCGCTGAGGGCTGCCATCTGGTCTTCCAGTTGGCTGAACGCGGTATTGAACGTGCCGAGTTCCTTTTGCGCGGAATCCGGATTTTCCAGCGCCAGACCGACAATGCGCTCGGCGGCGCTGATGTAGGTGTCGAGGCTCGGCTTGACCTTGTTCAAGCCCGCCTTGATGGTGTCGTTGACCGGCAACTTGAGGTTTTCACCCAGCACTTCACGAAAATGCGCCGCATGCTCCTCGATGGAACTGTGCACCTCGGCTTTGCTGCTGGTGCTTTTGCCCAGTCCGACCACCATCGCGGACAGCACATCGGCGCGCAGTGCGTCGTGCATCATGTCGGCTTCGAGGTGATTGCGCAGCGCGGTCAAGCTGACCTCGTTGTCCTTCACCGCTTCGGCCATCCGGGTGTTTCCCACGTAACTGACCAGGCTCACGATCAGCGCGGTGAGCAAGCTCGTACCAATCAGCAGCAACAAACGTAATTTTATAGACATGGGGTAGCCCTCTCGGTACGTCGCTTTTATGAACACGTTATCGGCGGCGCCCGCCACTCTTTGATGCCTGACGCCGGACTTTCAGTGTTTTGCGACATGCGGTAGTCACCGCCGGTGTCTCCCGCGCAAATTTCCCCTCCTCGCGCCTGAACCTAGTGCCTGAACGCAAGTCTTAGCCGAGCCGTGAATTCCCATTGCCGCTGTCGTCTCATCAGAGCTGCCGTCCCATGCGCCAACCTCGCCTTGCCTTGCGTTTTGTCTCGCTCTGTTTCATGCCTTTGCTTGCTCTGTTTGCCAGTCCTGCTTATGCCAGTGGTGAACGGCAACTGGTGGAAGCCATCAACGACTACCGCGCTCACCCGCAACGTTGCGACAGGCGCCCGGCCCAACGTTTGGCCCCGCTGTCATTGAAGTCGAACCTGGCGTTGCCGATTGGCTATGGCGGCGGTTTGCGCGATCGATTGAAGGCTTCAGGCTATGCAGCGGTGACGGTGCGCACCCTGCGTGTGGTAGGCGCGCAGGACGCCGACGAAGCGTTTGACCTGTTTCAGGACGAATACTGCGGGGCGCTGCTGGATAACCAGTACGCAGACATTGGCGTCAGTCGAGCCCGAAGCGAGTGGCAGATCGTGCTGGCGCAACCCGTTCTCGATAGCCGTGTGGGTGATTCGCGTGCGGCGAGCAAGGGGCTGTTGGCGCAGGTCAATGCCGCCCGGGCCAAATCACGAATGTGCGGTCGTCAGCGCTACCCCGCCGCACGACCGCTGAGCTGGAACCCCGCCCTCGGCGCGGCAGCGCAAGGGCACAGCAAGGCCATGGCCTATGGCAATTACTTTGCACACCGTGACCCCGACGGTGATGGCCCGGCGGATCGAGCAAGGGCCGCCGGTTACCGAGGCCGGCAGATCGGCGAAAACATCGCCGCCGGGCAGAGCTCACCGGGCAAGGCAATAGCAGGCTGGCTGGCCAGCCCCGGGCATTGCGCCAACTTGATGAACCCGATGTTTACCCAGGTGGGCGCGGCGTATGCAGCAGACGCGCGCAGTGATGAAGGGGTTTACTGGACGATGATGTTTGGTGCGCCGTAATCCTGATTCTGCGCTGTCGCTTCCGATTCGCTACAGGGCTAGCGCTTGCGCGCCAGGCGTTGCTGCCAATTGCCGCCATTGGCGCGCTGGCATTGTTCTTCAGAATCAAACTGCACATGGGCCGCGACCGATCTGAGGTGTACATCCGCTTCGCTTAATGCTGTAGCCGTCAGTTCGACCATGCGTTCGCCCTGCCCGCTCGCCAGCGCCTGATCCTTGTTGGCCTGGGTGTCGAAAACCCAGACAATCCTCAGGCTGGAAGGAAACTCCTCGTAATCGACTTCGTGGGTCAGCCATTCAAAGCCGACGATGTGCGCTTTGGCCGTTTCACACGCCTCAGTCAGGGTGGCAATCAGGCGACGCTCGATGTGTGCCTGATCGCGTTTGCTTAAACCCATGGGGAATCCTTTGATGGTCGAAATATTAAACCGCTGTCAATCGTTCACGTCTTCGGGCAATCGATGCTCCCTGCCAATCAAACCGATTTCGCCGGACTCCAGGGGTTCCTGAGTCAGCCCACAAAAGGCCCCGCCAACCACTGTCTGATGGAAGCGACAAGATCGGCAAAACCCGAAACCCGGTACATCTTCCCCTTGTTGAACAGTCCTCAACAGCTCCAGCCGCAACCCTTCCAGATCCTCTGATCGAGCGCCCATGCGCTTGGCGGTAGCGACCAGGACATCCGGAGGCATCCCGTCGTCCAACAGGGCCCAGATCGTTAGCGCTGATGGTTTTGTTCATGCTATCGAACCCCGACTCACTCGAACGGGATAACCGAAGTGTTCATCATCTAGCCCCGCTCGCCGTTGAGCATGGCCTGATGAAACGTCGGCAATTCTTTCAAAGCATACAACGACGCCTGCTGAAGCACGGACTCCCGACTGCCAGAAAATCGCTGCTTGCGGCTGAATACCGCCATTTCCTGCCCGGCCATGAAGGCCCATGCAAAGCAAACCGTGCCGGCCGGAATACCATCAACATCCTCCGGCCCCAGCAGCCCTGTCGTGGACACCGCCACGTTGGCCGGGCTGTCACGCAGCGCGCCGATGGCCATTTCCCGAGCCACTTCGCAGCTGGTGAGATTAAAGGTCTCGATAGTGATTGCACTGACTGCGAGCAAGCGTTGCTTGGCCTCGGGTGAGTAAACCACGTAGCCGCTTTCAATCAGCTCACCGCTGCCGGGCACCTGGGCCAGCAGCGTGATGATACTGCCCGCCGTGCAGGATTCTGCGGTGCTCAGCCGCAACGACTGTTGACGCAGATAATCGACGACTGTTTCAACGATCGACATCGCACTTAACCCGTTTTCCGTGTTTAACACCGAATCAAACTTCAGCCTCAGCTGTGCACCGGCGAAGCTCATCAACCGCCCCTCTTCCTTAGTGCTCGGTGATAATCCTCGCCCGCGATGGCGCGCAGGTACGCTTGATCGGCCTCAACCCTGAGGTCGCGCCATTCCTGCCAGCTCACGATTCCCAGACGATCCATCTCGTCAGACTGACGAATCAGTTCCTCGTGATACGCATCGGGGCACTCCATGCGCAGCTTCAAGTCCTCAAGGACAAGATGCCAGGTGTTGAGCGCACGCAGCTTTTGCTCTTGCGCCGGAGTCAGCAGATTGGCAAACGAGTGCATGGCAGCGCCCCCCGAGAGTTCTTTCAGAATGGATCAATCCATCGTGAAAGCGGTTCAGGTGCACCGACCAAAGGCAGTTTTTCAAGGCTGCGCCCCAATGGTGAGACGCAGTCCATTGCCATAGCTTATTCCCCCTTAAGAAACTCGACCGTTTGCGCCGTACTCCACAACGCATTGGCGATGTAGCGATAGTTGATCAGCGCTGCCAGGTAGCCATCGCCCTCGGGAGTCGTCGGGCCGGCGGTGGCGTCCCGAACCACGGCCACTTCGAAGCCAAGCTCCAGCAGTTCACGCAAGTGCGACTCGACACAGAGGTTCGCCGCCATGCCCGCCAAAATGATTTGCGACACGCCGTGCTTGCGCAGCTGCAACGCCAGGTCATTGGTTTCCGGGCCGTACACCTTGTGCGGTGACGCGATGATGGTTTTGCCGTCGAGAATGTAGGGCTTGTACTCGGGCATGAAGTCGGCACCGGAGTTCTCGAAACCGTCGAGGGTCAGCGGCCCCTTGCGATCAAACATGCAGATACTGTGCATGACCTTCTCAAGCGGTCCGCCGAAATGCCAGTCGTGGTCACATGGATAGTAGTAGTGCGGCGAAACGGCGACCGTGATGCCCGCGCCCTTGGCGGCCGCAAACAGCTGGCCGATGTGCTTGACGGTATCGTGCTCGACGATGCTTTTTCCAAACACGCCCCAGCTCACGCCTTCGGGGCTGAGGAAGTCGATTTGCGGATCGATCACCACCAGCGCGGCCCGCGAGAGATCAAGCTTCATGCCGGGATCTGGCAGCGCAGGCTCTGCCGGGTCTGCATACTGGGGGGCGATGCGGTTCGAATCGTTGCTCATGACAGTGGACTCCGGTCGATAACAGGAAAATCGCTCTGCGCCATGGCGCCCGGGTGGGGCGTTGTCTACCATCGGCGAGAACTTCATCCTATTGCCCTGCCCTGCGCGGCTTTTGCCTGGACGTGCAGAGTCTTTACCCGGTCGTCTCTATCATGGATATCCTGTCCGAATTCTTCGAACGCACCAACCTTCAGGGCAGGCTGTTCTTCTCTGGCAGGGTCGATGGCACGCTGGTGCTCGACAAGCCTCCTGGCATGGCGTTCATCCATGTCATCAGTGAAGGCGGGATCGACATGGTGCAACCCGGCCTGCCGAAGATTTCCATCACCGAACCCAGCGTGTTGTTTTGCCCGAGCAGCTGCCGCTACCAGTTGCGCGCCAGTTCGGCACACGGCGCCGAGCTAATCTGCGCCTCGTTCCAGTTCGGGCGCAACGCCCTGCAACCCTTCCCTCTGGGCCTCAAGGAAACACTGGTTTTCCCGTTCAGTGAACTGCAGAACATCACGCCCGTGATCGGCTCACTGCTTGCCGAATTCAAGGATCAGGCCCCCGGCAGAACCAAAGCGCTCAACCTGTTGCTTGAGTACATTTTCGTGGTGTTGGTGCGCCGTTCGGTCGTCGAGCAAAAGATTTCCAGCGGCCTGCTTTATGCGCTTCAGGATGGGCGACTTGGGGCGGTTTTCCAACGTGTTCACCAGGAGCCGGAGGCGCTGTGGACTGTCGAGAAACTTGCTGGCCTGGCGAACATGTCCCGGTCGAAATTCTCTGCGTACTTCACGCAGATCATGGGTGCATCACCAATGGGCTACGTGACGGCCTGGCGGATGAAAGTGGCCCAGGACCTGCTACGCGACGGGGTTCAGATCAAAGTGGTTGCCGCATCGGTTGGATACAGCTCGCAAGCTTCTTTCTCCCGTACTTTTCTCAACGTGATTGGCTGTCCACCGGCTGAATGGTTGAAACGTGATGCCGCTGGGGAGGTGCCGCGGGTGACCGCGCGCGTGCAGCGGGTTCGGTCGGATGACGCGGCAAATGAAACTGCGTGAGCTCGCGCTTTTGTGTCTTCTAGCGCCTTGAGTTTTATACTTCTGTCCCGGTGGCCAATACACCGGGGTGCGGTATCACCACCTCCCATGGAAGACGTCCGCGCACGACAAATCAATCGAATGGAATCCATCACAATGAGTTTCACTGCTATACAAAAAGTCTCCACTAAAGCCTGGTTCGCGCTTGCGGCCCTGGTGACAGTTCTAAGCGGCATTGCAACGATTTACGCCACGTTTCACGAAACCAACCCCAACAATCCCCGCTTCATAGGTCGCTGGACGACCGATTACACCTACCCGATCACCAACGGCACGTTCGAATTCAAGGGAATGACGGAGTACTTCCGCAACGGACGGTACAACGTCAATGGCGTTGTCTTTGTGGACGGAACCGTTGAAGCCAAACCTTACCGGCTTGAGTACAGCGTAAACGGAGCCGGCAGCTGGACGGCCGATTCCAGCCTGCTTTCGTTCACATTGGCTGACATGAAATCAATTCCCAAGTCTTACGTAATCAACGGCACAGCCATTTCCCCCTTGCTGGTTGCCAAGTTTGCCGGGCCCTCCTTGCCAAACTTTAGCGACGGCTTAGCGTCCGGCGCTTCCGACGAACTCAAAATCCTGATGATCAAGGACAATGAGATAACGCTTGAGGGTAAAGACCCGGCAGGGAATGCCTTCACCCTACAGACGTACAGACAGCACTAGGTTTCAGCAGAAAAAGCGTTTGTGCCTGTGCTGCTGTCTTCGCGGGCAAACCACGCTTCCACAGAGATAGGGGTCGATCACGTCTTGTGTGAACGACGCAGGTCAACCGTAGGAGCGTGGCTTGCCCGCGAAGAGGCCGGAACAAACAGCACATATTCCGAAGACGTCCCTGTTACCGCCCCAGCCTTTGCGACCAACGGCGTAATTCACCTCAAGCCCGCCACAATCCCTCTGGCCCGACAGTCTCCGGCGCTCAATCAAACTGAACGCGACGACATGGCTGGCCGCTACAAATACCTGCTTACAATTTAGCCAGTCATAAAACCCGATCGTGTACTAACGAGTGTTAGTTTGGCCGCCTTATCGGTCCATGAGATGCCAACGTAGTCATGCGCATCAAACTTCCCAGTTTTCCTGCCTTCTGTGCTTACCTTCTACTGTCCTGCCTGTTTGCGACCGCGTGGATCACCAATCCTGCCAATACGCACTCTTCCTTTGCCCTGATCAGCCCCGTGATGGCAGTGGCCGGCAAAGTGGCCAAGCCCATCTATACCAGCCGTTTCGCCTCCTCCGGGTTGGTGGATTTCGTGCATTCCTCGGCGGTCACCGCACTGCCCGACGGCAGTCTGATGACGGTCTGGTTTGCTGGCTCCCGCGAAGGCGCAGCCGATGTACAGGTGCGCTCCGCCCGGTTCGACTCGAAAACCGGCGAATGGGGTGCTGAACAGGTATTGGCCACTCGGGACTCGACCCAACAGGGCACTCGAAAATACATCCGCAAGCTGGGCAACCCGGTGGTGGCGCTCGCGCCGGATAATCGGGTGTGGTTGTTCTACGTGTCCGTGTCCATGGGTGGCTGGGCCGGTAGCGCGGTCAACGTGATGGTGTCCGATGACTTCGGTGAACATTGGTCCGCTCCGCGCCAACTGATCACCTCGCCCTTTCTGAACATCAGCACCCTGGTCCGGTCGGCACCGGTGTTTCATGCCGACGGTTCCATCGGCCTGCCGGTCTATCATGAGTTCCTGGGCAAGTTTGCCGAGTACCTCTACCTGAGCGCAGACGGCGATGTAATCGACAAATTCCGCATCAGCCACGGCATGAATTCATTGCAACCCGCGGTGGTGCCGCTGGATGGCCAGCGCGGCATCGCCTTGCTGCGTTATGCCGGCAACACCCACCACCGTGTCCTGGCGACCCGCACTGAAGACGCCGGGCAAACCTGGAGCGAACCTTATCCGCTCGACCCCTCGAATCCGAATTCCTCGTTGGCTGCCGTCGCAACACCCGAACATGGGTTGCTGGTGGCGCTCAACGACCTGCAGGAGGGGCGCTTCAAGCTGAGCCTGTATGGGACCGACGCCAAAATGGACGATTGGCGCTCATTACGCGACCTGGACAAATCCCCGGATCCACTGGGCGCGCCATTTTCTCCCGAAGCCTACAAGGAGATCATCGGCAGAGAATTCCGCGGTTCCAGCGGCGCACGCCGCCATTCACTGGAAGCGGAGTTCCTGGATAACCTCGACAAACGTGTCTGTAAAAACCAGGGGTGTGAATTCGAATACGAATACCCGTATTTCATCCGCAGTCCTGACGGTATGTATCACTTGGTTTATTCCTGGAACAACACCTTCATCAAGCACGTCACCTTTAACGATGCATGGCTTAGCGAGCGCCTCAAATGATCAGCCTGTGGCAAGCCCATCTCAGCTTCGCAATGATCATCTTCCTGCTGCTGCCGTCGTTCGGCTTGTCCAGGAACTGGCGGATCGCACTGCTGGCCGCCTTGCTGGCCGTCAGCTTCTTCTCGCCGGACGGCTTGTCGTTGGCCGCGTATTTGCGCAGCTACATTGATGACCTTGCGATCACCACCCTGGTGTTCATGGCGTGGGGCTGCTTGCGTCGACTGGACATGCTGCCACCGGCACGCGGCAAAACCGGCGTATTGATCCTCTTCGCCGCGATGGCCCTGGTGTTGTACCCGGCCACTCTGGGCATGAGTGATGTGGACCCCTATCGGTTAGGCTACAGCCCGCGCCCCATGTTGATTTTCTTCGCAGTGCTGACGCTGGGCCTGTTTTACCTGCGTAACGGCCTGGCCGTCTTGATGCTGGCCAGCGCAACCCTGGCCTTCATCGCCGGGATCAAACCTTCGCAAAACTATTGGGATTACCTGGTTGATCCGCTGCTGGGTCTGTATTGCTGCGGGGCACTGCTGACGCTTGCCCTGCGCTGGACCTATCGCCGCTCAAGCAAGCGGCGCGGTGCAGTGAGCGACGAACTCAAATCCGTTTGAGATTTAACGACTTTTTAACAGGGGAACAAGGATGGGTTGGCTGCACTCGAGACGTTTACATTATTGGCTAGGCGCTACAGCGATTGCGTTTGTGCTGTTTGCACTGCTGAGGATGGCGTTCTTCTTCGGCTTTTCCGGGTTCGAACCCAAAGCCCTGATCGACACAAAGGGCGTCTGGGAAACCCTGAGCATCGGCTTCAGTTTCGATTTGCGCCTGGCCATCCTGACCATGTTGCCGTTGGCGTTGCTGGCCTGGATGCCTCGCTGGAACCTGCTCCGCAGCCGCCTGCTGCGCCGTATCGCACGCGTCTATCTGGTCGCCGCCCTGAGCGTTTTGCTGCTGATCTACATCATCGACTTTGGCCACTACGCCTACCTGGGCGTGAGGATCAACGCCACCGTGCTGCGCTTCATCGAGGATGCGCAGATCTCCCGCGACATGGTTTGGCAGACTTACCCGGTAATCTGGATTTCACTGGGCTGGCTGGTAACGATCGCGCTGGTGACACTGGCCCTGGTGCGTCTGGAACGCGTCACGCTGGACCGCCCTAGCAAAGCCATTCGCAAGCTCTCCGCGACGTGGGGCGGTGCGTTGATGGTCGTCCTGGTGCTGCTGGGCATTTTGGGTCGTGTCGAAAACATGAACCTTGAAAACCCCGTTCCGTTGCGCTGGAGCGATGCGTTCTTCTCGGGTAATAACCAGATCGCCGCACTCGGCCTGAACCCGGTGCTGTTTCTCTACGATACGGGCAAAGTCGGCCAATCGCGTTATGACGAGGCGCAAGTGCGCGAACATTACGCGGTCATGGCCAACTACCTGGGCGTCGACAAACCCGACCCGCAGACCCTTGATTTCGTGCGGCACCAGGGCCCCCAACCGTACAAAATCCCGGGCTCGCGTCCCCCGAACGTGATGTTCATCATGCTTGAATCGCTGGGCACCAGTGCCGTCGGGGCCTACGGCAACCCGATCAATCCGACGCCCAACCTCGATCGATTGGCGACTCAGAGCTGGTTCTTCGAGCACTTCTACGTACCCGTAACGGGGACCGCGAAAACCGTCTGGGCCAGCATCAGCGGGGTGCCTGATGTCACGCGACAGGAAACCGCGACGCGTAATCCGCTGATCACCCAGCAAAACACGCTGATCAATGCGTTTACCGGTTACGAGAAGATCTACACCATCGGCGGCAACTCCGGCTGGGCCAACATGAATGCCCTGATCCGGCAGAGCATCGACGGCGTGCGTCTGTTCGAAGAGCGGGACTGGAAATCGCCGGTGGTGGACGTCTGGGGTATTTCCGATCTGGACCTGTTCAAGGAAACCGACCAGATCCTGCAAGCACTGCCCAAGGACAAACCTTTCTTTGCCTATGTGCAGACGGCCGGCAACCACCGTCCGTTCACGATCCCAAAAAGCAATGACGGCTTCGAGGTCAAGCACCCTACCCTGGCCGAAGTGCAGGCCGCCGGATCGCGCAGTGTCGAGCAGTACAACGCCGTGCGCCTGCTGGACTTCAACCTCGGCCGCTTGATGGAAATCGCCAAGGCCGGTGGCTGGTACGAAAACACCATCTTCGTGATGTTTGGCGACCACAACACCCGTATCGCGCAGATCCCGTTCCTGGCACCGGCCTACGAGCAACTGGGCCTGGAGAGCAACGCGGTGCCGATGATCATCCACGCACCAGGCTTGATCGGGACGCGCCAGGTCAAGGAAGCGGTCGGCCTGGTGGACCTGCTGCCCACCGTGGCGGGGATGGCCGGCCTTGAGTTTCGCAACAGCGGCATGGGCCGTGATATCCAGCAGCCCGCGCGCGAGGGTGAACGCGTGGTGCCTCTGGTATTGCGTGAGGGCACGTTCCCGCTGATTGCCGGCGTGACTCAACACTACATGGTGCAGATGGAGCACGACGGCAGCTCGCCGACCCTTCACGACCTGGCTTCGATGACGCCACGGGACAACGTTGCCGAGAAAAACCCTGAAGAGTTCAAACGCCTGTCGGCGCTGACCCGCGCCATGCATGAAACCTCACGGTTGATGCTGTACCAGAACGTTCGAAAGTAACCGTTCAAGCCCCGCAAACCCGCGTCTATGCTCCAGATAGACGCGGGCCCTCCCCGCGACACCCGTAAAAGACTCTGTCTATTACTCCCCAATACTCCACCTATTAGCTGACTTCCCAAGTGGGGTCTAACCTGTATCCAGCGCTGGCGGAACAAGCTGGCCGGTTTAGTGCTGATAAGGAGACAGGAATGAGTCCGAAGCTTGACTAGGCCACCCGTGGGCCACCGCGCAGGCAACTCGATTGCCGCAGTTCAGAATTCCCGTGTGGTCCAGACAATCAGTTGATCCAACTCTGGGTCCTGCAGCCTATGTCATTGAATTCGCTCGTTGCTATCTAACGCCCACCCCGGGCCGATAGCCGGATGAAACACGACCAAAGGTAGCTCACACATGGCAAATGAATCGAAATGCCCGTTCAATCACGCCGCTGGCGGTGGCACGACGAACCGCGATTGGTGGCCGAACCAACTGAATCTGAAGATCCTGCACCAGCACTCGTCCCTGTCCGACCCCATGGACGAGGGCTTCAACTACGCCGAAGAATTCAAGACCCTGGACTTTGAGGCGGTCAAGCGCGACTTGACGGCGCTGATGACCGATTCCCAAGACTGGTGGCCGGCGGACTTCGGTCACTATGGACCGCTGTTCGTTCGCATGGCCTGGCACGCCGCAGGCACGTACCGCACAGGCGACGGTCGGGGCGGCGCCGGCTCGGGCCAACAGCGTTTTGCACCGCTCAACAGCTGGCCGGACAACGTCAGCCTCGACAAGGCACGCAGGCTGCTCTGGCCGATCAAGCAAAAGTACGGTCGCAAAATTTCCTGGGCCGACCTGATCGTCCTTACCGGCAACGTCGCGCTGGAGTCCATGGGCTTCAAGACCTTTGGTTTTTCCGGTGGTCGTGCGGACGTCTGGGAACCCGATGAAGACGTCTACTGGGGCTCGGAAAACAAATGGCTGGGCGGCGACACCCGCTACGGCAAAGACGACAATGCTCCCGTGGAAGCACCCGGTGACGGTCCACTCGTGGCCGAACCCGGCAAAAACGAGGAGAGCCGTACCGAACACGGTCGCAATCTCGAAAACCCGCTGGCCGCCGTGCAAATGGGCCTGATTTACGTCAACCCCGAAGGCCCGGAAGGCGAGCCAGACCCGGTCAGATCCGCCATAGACATCCGCGAAACCTTCGGCCGCATGGCAATGAATGACGAAGAAACCGTGGCGCTGATTGCCGGCGGCCACGCCTTCGGCAAAACCCACGGCGCCGGCCCCGCCGACAACGTAGGCGCCGAACCTGAGGCGGCGGGCCTCGAAGCACAAGGCCTTGGCTGGAAGAACAGCTTCGGCACCGGCAAAGGCCCGGACACCATCACCAGCGGCCTGGAAGTGACTTGGACCACCACACCCACCCGCTGGAGCAACAACTACCTGGAAAACCTGTTCGGCTTCGACTGGGAACTGAGCAAAAGCCCGGCCGGTGCGCACCAGTGGGTTGCGAAAAACAACGCGGGCGCCGGCACCATCCCGGATGCTTTCGACCCGTCCAAACGGCGTAATCCCACCATGCTGACCTCAGACCTGGCCCTGCGATTCGACCCGATCTACGAACCGATCTCGCGGCGCTTCCTGGCCAATCCGGATCAGTTGGCCGACGCCTTCGCCCGTGCCTGGTTCAAACTGATCCACCGTGACATGGGCCCCCTCTCCCGCTACCTCGGCCCGGAAATGCCCGGCGAAGAACTGCTGTGGCAAGACCCGATCCCGGAAGTCGACCATGCTTTGGTCAACGACAGCGACGTCGCAGCGCTCAAGAGCAAAGTGCTTGCCTCGGGCCTGAGCGTCTCGCAATTGGTATCAACAGCTTGGGCAGCGGCTTCCACCTTCCGTGGCTCCGATAAACGTGGCGGCGCCAACGGCGGTCGTCTGCGTCTGGCGCCGCAGAAATCCTGGCAAGCCAACCAGCCTGAGCAACTGGCGAACGTGCTGGCGAAACTGGAGAGCATCCAGAGCGAGTTCAACAACAGCGGCAAGAAAATCTCGCTGGCGGATTTGATCGTTCTGGCGGGTAATGCAGGTGTCGAACAGGCCGCAAAAAATGCCGGCCACAGCGTCACCGTGCCGTTCACACCCGGGCGGATGGACGCCTCGCAAGAGCAGACGGATGTCGAGTCTTTCGGCTTCCTCGAACCCATCGCCGATGGCTTTCGCAACTACCTCAAATCCCGTTACAGCGTGTCGGCCGAGCATCTGTTGATCGACAAGGCGCAACAGCTGACGCTCACCGCGCCAGAAATGACCGCGCTCGTGGGTGGTCTTCGCGTGTTGAACACCAACGTCGGGCAAACAAAACACGGCGTGTTCACCCAGCAGCCAGAGGCATTGACCAATGACTTCTTCAAGAACCTGCTGGACATGGGCGTGGAATGGAAACCGACCTCAGAGGCCAACGAGGAGTTTGAAGCACGCGATCGCAAAACCGGCGAATTGAAGTGGACCGGCACGCGGGTTGATCTGGTCTTCGGCTCTCATGCGCAATTGAGGGCGCTGGCTGAGGTGTACGCGAGCAGTGATGCGAAAGAGAAGTTTGTGAAGGACTTCGTAGCGGCGTGGACCAAGGTGATGAACCTGGATCGCTTTGATGTGAAGTGATGCCGTTGTTGAATCTGTGAGCCTGAAAGGGGCCACCTCGATCCAGTGATACGGAGAGGCGTGGCCCTTTTGTCATTTGCGGGTGCCTGTCACCCCGCACCGGTCGCAATCATCACAGTATTCAGTAACCCACCCCACGAACACCACCCGATGCCCGAATGGATTCGCCGGTGACCCAATGCGAGTCGTCGGATGCCAGGAAAACGGCCAGCGGCGCAATGTCTTCGGGCTCACCGAAACGGCCGAGCGGCGTACCGGCGATCAGCTGTTCACCAAACGCTCCGGCGAAGTTGCCCTCCGTCGCCGGCGTATTGGTGTGACCGGGCAAGATCGAGTTGACCCTGATCCCTCGCGGCCCGAGCTCTCTGGCCAAGGCAAACGTCAATGTATCAACCGCGCCCTTGGTGGCCGAATAAACGCTGGAAGCCAAATAGGGATCGGTGCTGAGAATCGAGCTGATGTTGATGATGCTGCCCGAGGGGCCAAACAGCTTGACGGCTTCTCGGACCGCCAGGAGATACCCGAGCACATTCAGATTGAATTGCTGGTGGAACGCGTCCTCGGTGAGGTCTTCGATCATTTGAAATACCGCGACGCCCGCATTGTTCACCAGAATATCCAGCGCCCCGAAGTCCGCCTTGACCGTGTCGAACAGGCGGACCACATCGGCTGATTGGCTGATATCCGCCTGAATGGCAACGGCTTTACCGCCCTGCCCCTGAATCTGCGCGACCACCGCATCGGCGTCGGCTTTGCTCGACGCGTAGTTCACAACGACCGTTGCTCCTGCCGCGCCCAATGCTTTGGCAATACCTGCGCCGATGCCTTTCGATGCGCCCGTGACAACAGCAATTTTTCCTTCAAGTTTCATGAGGCTGACCTTTACCTGAGTTGATTGATCCATCGCAGGTCTGCCTGCCATCAGGTTTTGAAGGCCTGAACGCAACCTGCCGCTTGCCACCAGTATCCGGGCAGGCGAAGGACAAACGGTTGCCAGTTGTTATCGAATGCTTGCCTATTCTTCTCGCATGGCTTGCCCTGCTCGCGGCGATGGCTCATGTTCAGCGCATGAATACTGCGATCGAAGAACTGCGCCGCCTCGTGATGCGCGCGGAAAACAAGTGGACGGACACCGGGCTGCCGCGTGTGACGATGGTCCAGGCGGAGGCGTGTGCGAGCCAGGTGTATCAACCGATGCTGCACCTGGTGCTCCAGGGTGCAAAAACCTTGTCTATCGGCGATCAGGTTTATCAGTATCTGCCGATGACCTACTTCCTCGTGCCGGTGGACGTGCCCGCCACCGGTGAGATACACCCCGGCGGACCAGGCTTGCCCTATCTTGCGATCAGCCTGACCCTGGACCCGAACGTCATCGCGACGCTGCTGGCAACCGACATCAAGACGACCGCGCCGCCACCCGCAAGCCGCTTTGCGGCGGTGCCGGCACAGGCTGAAATGATCGACGCCTGGTTGCGCATGATGCGGCTGATGGACCGCCCAAACGAAGCCGCGGTACTGGCGCCGATGCTTGAGCGGGAGATTCTGTTTCGAGCCTTGCAAGGACCGCTAGGGCCGATGTTGCGTGAAATCGCTCGCCCGGATGGTCGTCTGGCGCAGATACGCCGCGCCACCCAATGGATCCGTGAGCACTACACCGAACCCTTTCGCGTCGAGCCACTGGCGACCATGACCGACATGAGCGTTGCGGCGTTTTATCGGCATTTCAAATCCATCACAGGCATGACGCCCATTCAATATCAAAAACGCCTGCGCCTGCTCAGGGCTCGCTGGTTATTGCTGTTCGACCCTCGCGATGCCGCTTCAATTGCCTTCACCGTGGGGTATGAAAGCGCATCACAATTCAGCCGTGAATATGCACGCCTGTTCGGGATGCCTCCGGCGCGTGATGCTGCAAGGTTCAGGGCGCCCGTTGTCCCGGGTGATACTGACATGACAACGCTTGATTTGCGGCCTGGGCTTAGTCCTGCCTGACAATATCGACCGAGGGGTTGGTCGAACCCTATCTTCAATCGAACCCCTCCACGCCTGAAAGGTCTGCTCCTGTAGTACTTCTCTGGAATGAGCTCTCATGTCTGCGCACCAAAGCCTTGTTGTACTCGCTCGGGGAGGCTATGCCGCTCGCGGCGTTCTTTACCTGATCATTGGCATCTTCGCGCTGCTGGCGGCTCAAGATTCGACAAAACCCAAAGACAGTCACAGGAGCCTGGAGGCCGTGTTAAGCCAGCCTTTCGGTTACGTTTTAGTCGGATTGGTGGTGGCAGGCCTGCTCGCCTTCGCCTGTTGGCGAGTGCTGCAAGCCCTGCGCGACGTTGATCATCACGGTCACGAAATGAAGGGGTTGGTCATCCGGGCAGGACTGTTGGCAGGAGGTTTGGTCAACGGCGCGCTGGCGTTTTTTGCGTTGGGCTTGCTCATCAGCGGCATCAGCAGCTCGGGCGATTCCGGCGGTGGACAGACCAAGGATCTACTGGCGCGCCTGTTGTCCTGGGAACACTCGAATGTCGTGGTCTACCTCGTCGCGATCATCCCTCTGGGTGTAGGCGTTGCTCACATCATCAAGGGCTGGAAGTCGTCGTTCGAGAAATATTTCGAAGCGGACGAAGACGTCATGCGCTACGTCCGTCCGGTGTCTCGATTCGGTCTGATCGCCCGTGGCGTCGTGTTCATCGAGATCGCCCTGTTGCTGATCATCAGTGGCTCCCGCTATAAAGCCATGGACCCGCCCGGCATGAAGGAGGCCCTCGATGCGCTGCAGAACCTGCCGGCCGGCGGCGTCATCTTGATGGTGATGGCCCTGGGATTGATCGCCTTTTCGGTGTACAGCTTGTCCGAAGCCGCCTGGCGCAAGATCAACATGGATGTGCCTGGCGTACCGGGCGCCTAGCGGCATGAATGGCCGACCGGTTTTTGCAACCCCCACACAGCTGACTTCAACGAAGGACTGATGATGACCTTTCTGATTTTTCTTTTAGCCTGCGGCGCGGCGGCCAGTACTGGCCTTCTTTTCAAACCGGGCCAGTGGTACGAATCACTCGTCAAACCGAGCTTCACGCCACCCAACTGGCTGTTTCCCGTCGCCTGGTCGATTATCTATCTGTTGCTCGCCTGGGCCGGTTACCGGTTGTCCCTGATACCTGGAAGTCAGGTGGTGCTGGCGTTATGGGCGGCGCAGATTGCCTTGAATACGCTGTGGACACCGGTGTTTTTCGGCGCGCACCGCATTTTCGCCGCGATGGTGATCCTGACGCTGCTTTGGCTGGTGGTCGCCGCGATGGTGGTGATGGCGATGCGGCTAGATGTGATCACAGGCTTGATCCTGTTCCCCTACCTTGTGTGGCTTTGTGTGGCGGCTGCGTTGAATTTTTCCATCCTGCGCAATAACCGCGGATAGCGAACTTCGAGCAGCTAACTCGACTGCTGTTGTTTCACGACTCGCCGTCGACAAGTCTCACCCTGTGGCAGTCAGAAGGCCCCAGTTTTTGCCCGCTTGATGAACGAACATCCATCGGCATCAGAGCCTGTCCGGTCGCGTTGTCCAACAGCACAGAACGCGTTTCCTGCGGCTGGAACAGGAAACGTTCGCCCCACTGCCTCATGCTGACCACCACCGGAAAGATCTCACGTCCTTTGTCCGTCAGGACGTACTCCTTGTAGGCGCTTCCATCTGACGCCGGTCGAACGTCGAAGACCCCGACCTCAACCAATGCCTTCAGTCGCGAGGCCAGAATATTTTTGGCCACCCCCAGGCTCTTCTGAAATTCGCTGAATCGGCGAATATCGTCAAAGGCGTCGCGAAGGATCATGAGCGACCAGCGATCCCCAATCACCTCCAGTGTTCTTGCTACCGGGCATTCGCTGCTTTGCGGTGAAGTGCCTTCGACCATCGTATTTACCTTTTGGATAACGGTTGCCAAGTCTGCCGACCAAGCTGGTTGCAATTTGAAACTTGATTCAGCAATAATCGAATCCGGTTTTTAATTGCAACCAGCTTAACGCCATGGAGGCGCTTATGACAGCAGATGCCGACGCAATAGCCAAACGTAGCACCGGGCAGCCTGTGGGATTGCCGCCTGCGGAAACCGGAGAATGCAGTAGGACTGGCCAATCCTCGGGGCTTTCTCCGTCACTCACGTTATTGTTTTCTGTCACCTGCGCGCTGGCCGTCGCCAATGTTTACTTCGCCCAACCCTTGCTCGCCTCGATGGCTGAAAGCCTGGGGGTCACTTCAGGAGTGATCGGGTTCGTGGTGACGGCCACTCAGGCCGGATACGCGCTGGGGTTGTTGTTCATCGTACCGCTGGGCGACAGGGTCAACCGTAAACGGATGATTTTGACTCAAGTGATGCTGTCTGCCCTCGCGCTGGCGGCCGTCGGCGCTTCACAGCAGTGGCTGGCTCTCTTGGGCGCCATGATTGTGATGGGATTACTCGCAGTGGTGGTTCAGGTGCTTGTAGCCTATGCCGCCGCGCTCGCAACGCCCTCACAACGCGGGCAGGCCGTGGGGACCCTAACAAGCGGGGTTGTCCTGGGCATTCTTCTGGCGCGGTTTATCTCTGGGCTGATCGCCGATCTGGCGGGCTGGCGCGCCGTCTATTTCGTGTCCTCAGGATTGATGCTGACCCTCGCGGCGGTCCTGTGGAAAGTGGTGCCCGCCACGGCGTTGCCACGCAATCATGACACCTACCCCGCGCTGATCCGGTCGCTCTTCAAGCTGTTCATGACCGAACCGGTTTTGTGGGCCAGGGGCCTGTTGGCCTTGCTGATCTTTGCCGCTTTTTCAGTGCTGTGGACCTCTATGGTGCTGCCGTTAAGCGCTCCGCCGCTGTCGCTTTCACACACGGCCATCGGCCTGTTTGGCCTGGCGGGCGTTGCCGGTGCCCTGGCTGCCAGAAGAGCCGGCCAGTGGGCCGATAGAGGTTGGGGTCAACGCGTGACCGGCCTTTCGCTGGGGCTCCTGACGCTTTCCTGGTTGCCCATCAGTTTTGCCCAGACGTCCCTGATCGCGCTGGTTTTCGGCGTGGTCGTGCTCGACTTCGCGGTGCAAGCCGTGCACGTCACCAATCAGAGCTTCATTTTTGCGGCACGACCCGACGCGCAAAGTCGGATGGTCGGCGCCTACATGTGCTTCTACTCGGTCGGCAGTGCGCTGGGGGCGGTCGCCGCAACCCAGGTTTATGCGCGCTGGGGCTGGATGGCAACAAGCGTGCTTGGCGCCTTGATCAGCGCTGCGGCTTTGGCGCTTTGGGTTTTTACGAGTCATCTATCACCGACCAATCAAGGAAGATCAGCATGAAAGCCAGGCACCTGCTACTCGCCATCTCGATTACGGCCATCTGGGGTGTGAATTTTTCAGTGATCAAAATGGGCCTCACCACCGTTGACCCGCTGATTCTTGCCGGCATTCGCTTTACGCTTTGCGCACTTCCAGCGATCTTTTTCATTCCGAAACCCGATGTACAGTGGCGCTACATCATGGGTTACGGTCTGGTCTTCGGCATAGGACTCTGGGGCGTCGTCAACCTTGGTATCAAGTCGGGCCTCTCCGCTGGCATCGCTTCGCTGGTGCTTCAGTTCAGCGCTTTTTTCACGATTCTGCTGGGCTCATGGGTATTCAAGGAGACCATTTCCCGCTACCAACTGGCGGGCATGGGCATCGCCTTCTGTGGCTTGTTGAGCATCATCTCGATTGTTGACGGGACAGTGACGACGGCAGGGCTGATGCTGGTGCTGCTGGGCGCGGTGGCCTGGAGTGCGGCCAACGTAATCAACAAAAAAGCCAGAACAACTCAGGTCTTCGCTTTCCTGGTGTGGTCCAGTGCGTTTTCGCCCATCCCTCTTTTCGCGCTTGATTACGCCGTTAACGGCTCAACGGGTTACAACGCGTTGATGAATCAACTCGACTACCGTGCCGTCCTGTCGATTCTCTTCCAGGTCTACCCCAACACCCTGTTCGGCTACTGGGTGTGGAATTCACTTCTGAAACGATACCCGGTGTCTACCGTCGCGCCGTTATCGTTATTGGTGCCGGTATTCGGACTGCTGGGTTCAGTCATGATTTTCAATGAGCCCCTGTCATTCAACAAAATCGTTGCTGTCGTTCTCATCGTATCGGGGCTTGGCGTCGGTTTATACGGACAGCGTTTGCTCAGTGCCGTGCTCAGGCGAGCAGACCGACGCCATAGTGCAGCAGAAGCAAGTGCATCGCTGCCTCATGGACGGGCAACCAAGGCCACACGAAAATTCTTCTAATGCCGAGGCGGCGGTCGTTACCATGGACACGGGTTCAACCGGAGGAATGCAATGGAGCTGAAGTTCAGTCACGTCGATGTGCTGGTCAAGAACCTCGAAGAAGCCTGTGCTTACTACGCACAGATACTGCAAGCCAGGATCTCTAAAACGCTTGTCTGGGAACGCGGTGGTCTGCACGTGCGCTACGCGATTGCGTTGATCGGTGCGGAGCGATTCATGCTGGTACAACCGCTGGCGGGGAACCTGAAGGCGCTCCTGGATTGCGCGGGCGAAGGCATGATTTACCGCCACTGCTACTCCACACCGGACATCGAGAAGGCCTATGACGAATTGATCGCCGCGGGTGTTCAGCCAGAAGACGAGAACGGAAAACCACTCGCCCGCGCGAACCTGCAATCTCCGTCCGGGACCCGCATCATCTGGCTGCCCAAGCGCTTCGGGCACTTCTCCATCGAGATATTGGAAGACAAGGCGTTGGAGGCCTTTATCGAGGATGCGTTTGCTGAATGGGGCTGCGGTGAATGCCCGCTTTCGCCGGTTGGCGATCGATTGTCCCATCCGAGTTGACAGTCAAACCGTTTTCACCCTCTTTTTCCCTTTCCTGTAGATCATTAATCTGAGCCCATGTTGAACGAAGCCACTTACCCCTACAGAGAAAGGATTTCATCATGAGCAACGCCACATACAACCGCCTGAACAAAGACGACGCCGTAGTCCTGATGATCGACCACCAGACCGGTCTGATCTCCCTGGTGCAGGACTTCTCGCCGAACGAGTTCAAGAACAATGTGCTGGCTCTGGCTGACGTGGCCAAGTTCTTCGAACTGCCGACCATCCTGACCACCAGTTTCGAACAAGGCCCAAATGGTCCGCTGGTCCCGGAGCTCAAGGAAATGTTTCCGGACGCGCCCTACATTGCCCGTCCTGGCCAGATCAACGCCTGGGACAACGAAGACTTCGTCAAGGCGATCAAGGCGACCGGCCGCAAACAACTGATCATTGCCGGTGTCGTGACCGATGTGTGCGTGACCTTCCCGACGCTGTCGGCCCTGGCTGAAGGGTTTGAAGTGTTCGTGGTCACGGATTCTTCCGGCACCTTCAATACCACCGTGCAACAGGCAGCGTGGAACCGCATGACGCAAGCCGGTGCGCAAATGATGAACTGGTTCTCGGTCGCCTGCGAGTTGCAGGGCGACTGGCGCAACGACATCGAAGGCCTGGGCAACTTGCTGTCCCAGCGCATTCCGAACTACCGCAACCTGATGAACAGCTACTCGGCCATGGCAGCGCGCCAGGCATAAAGAAAACGGGCGATGATGACCTCATCGCCCGTTATCTTGTCAGCTTCATGGGACAGTCAGACACGCTGCCTTCTATGAATTGGCAGGAGTGGAGCATGACCGTTGTCGAGATCGAAGAGCGGCATTGACGAGGCTGCGGTTGTGTAAGCAGTGAGAATGAAAACAAGGCCGCCTTCGCGGCCTTGTGTGTTTTCAGGTGTTCAAGGCTGTCGCGTGCTGACTCGCTGCCCGCCTTGCTCGAACATCGCTTCGAAACGCGGTTTGTTGGCCGCGTAATAAGCGGCCACGGCCTGGTCAGAGGAGGTTTGGCGTGCCTGCATCATCAGCGCTTCCAGGTCCGCCTGGGGGATCGTGTAATGAGCGAAGAAATACGCCACTTCCGGGTACTGCTGGCTAAAACCCTTGCGCGCCATGGCGTGAATCTGCTCGGCGCCACCGAAGATATGCTTGGGATCATCCAGGTAACGCAATGACCACTTGGAGAACATCCAGTGTGGGCTCCAGGCATTGACCAGGGACCATTTGTCACGCTTGAGGTTGCGGTCCAGCTCATTGAGCATGCCGGTTTCCGAGGAGGCCACCAGCTTGTACCCGTCGAGCTTGTATTCTTCCATGGCCTTGACCGTGAGCTTGTATTGGCCATTGCCGACTTCAGAGGTGAGGATCTTGCCGTCAAGTTTTTCCCGGACCTGCGGTTTGTTCAGATCCTCGACGCTCGCCACTTCACTGATGGGCACCGAGGTGGGCACGGCCATGCCGATCCGCCCTTCATACAGCACGCCGAGGTCTTCCAGCCGGTCCTTGTACTTGTCGTAAAACGCCTTGTGGGTACTCGGTAGCCACACCATCGGGATCAGGTCGATATTACCGTTGGCCAGCGCCTGGAATTGAATGCCAATGTCGGCCATCACCAGTTTGACCGGTTGCTTGAGATGTTCCTGCAACGCGGTGCTGGCCAGTTTGACGGTGATTTCGGTGTCGGACCAATTGACCCAGCCAATGCGCACGGGCTCGGGTTCAGCAGCCTGTGCCAGTGCTGCACTTGCTCCAAGCGCAAAGCCGAAAAGGCAGGCACAGGCTTTTTTTCGATACGGCGAACGAGCGTTCATCAGGCGTCTTCCTATTGATGTGGGATAGGCAGGTTGTCTTCATTTGAACGGCCTTACGGTCGTGAACAGTGCAGTCTTCGCTGCTTTAAGCCCGGGCAGCGCAGCCCTCTTCTTCTGCCCCTCGCAATCCCATGCATGTCATCCATCCAGAACACTGACGACGGGGTCTCTGCACCCTTTCGAGCTTGATCTTATCGACGAGTTTTGCGGCGCGCAAGAAAAATGTACACCTGTGTCAACGATGATTGACACAGGTGTACAGTTATCCTAATTTCAACTCGCCAAGCCCGATGAAGCCCCACTACGGAGCGCACCACGATGTCCAGCGATCCCTTGCTGCAACCCTACAAGATCAAGCACCTGACCCTGAAAAACCGGATCATGACCACCGCGCACGAACCGGCCTACCCGGTCGATGGCATGCCGCAGGCGTTGTATCGCGCTTACCATGTCGAACGCGCCAAAGCCGGCGTGGCCCTGACCATGACCGCCGGCTCCGCAGCCGTGTCCCGAGACAGCCCTCCGGTGTTCAACAACGTGCTCGCCTACAAGGACGAAGTGGTCAAATGGATGAAGGACCTGACCGACGAATGCCATGAACACGGCGCGGCCGTGATGATCCAGCTGACACACCTGGGCCGCCGTACCCGCTGGGACAAAGCCGACTGGTTGCCCGTGGTATCGCCCTCGCACCGACGCGAGGCTTCGCACCGGTCCTTCCCGAAGAAGATGGAAGACTGGGACATCGAGCGGATCATCAAGGACTACGTGGATGCCGCCGAGCGCATGAAGGCCGCCGGGCTTGATGGCCTGGAATTACAGGCTTACGGGCACCTGATGGATCAGTTCTGGTCACCGCTGACCAATGACCTCGAAGGCCCTTACGGCGGCTCGCTGGAAAACCGCATGCGCTTTACGTTCGACATCCTCAGGGGCATCCGCCAGCGGGTCGGCGAAGATTTCCTGCTGGGTGTGCGCTATACGGGTGACGAACAACTGCCGGGCGGCTTCAATGCCAGCGAGGGCATGCAGGTCTCACACATGCTCAAGGACAGCGGGCTGGTGGACTTCCTGAACGTCGTGCGCGGCCACATCGACACCGACGCGGGCCTGACCGACGTCATCCCGATCCAGGGCATGCGCAATTCCCCGCACCTGGACTTCGCCGGCGAGATTCGCTCCGCCACGGGTTTTCCGACCTTCCACGCCGCGAAGATTCCCGACGTTGCCACCGCGCGTTACGCCATTGCGTCAGGCAAGGTGGACATGGTCGGCATGACCCGCGCGCACATGACCGACCCGCACATCGTGCGCAAAATCATCGAGAAGCGTGAAGAGGATATCCGCCCGTGCGTGGGTGCGAATTACTGCCTGGACCGGATCTATCAGGGTGGCGCCGCCTATTGCATCCACAACCCGGCGACCGGCCGGGAAACCACGATGCCCCATGACATTCCCAAAGCAGCGGTGAAGCGCAAGGTCCTGGTCATCGGTAGCGGCCCCGCAGGTCTGGAGGCGGCGCGCGTGGCCGGCGAGCGCGGCCACGATGTCACCGTGCTGGAAGCGGCCGACCGCCCTGGCGGCCAAATCCGGCTGACGGCACTGAGCGAGCGCCGACGCGAAATGATCGGCATCATCGATTGGCGAATGAGCCAGTGCGAGCGCCTGGGCGTCAAATTCCACTTCAACACCTGGGCCGAGGCCGACACGGTATTGGCCCATGAACCGGACGTGGTAATCGTTGCCACCGGCGGCCTGCCCCATACCGAGGTGCTGTCGCAGGGCAATGACCTGGTGGTCTCGACCTGGGACATCATCTCCGGCGATGTAAAGCCTGGCCGCAATGTCCTGATCTTCGATGATGCCGGCGACCACGCCGCCCTGCAGGCGGCCGAAGTCATCGCGCAAAGCGGTGCGACCGTCGAGATCGTCACCCCGGACCGTTCCTTCGCACCCGAAGTCATGGCGATGAACCTGGTGCCCTATATGCGCAGCCTGCAGGACCTGGCCGTCACCTTCACCGTCACCTATCGGGTCGAGTCAGTCGAGAAGCGCGATGGCAGGCTCATTGCGACGTTCGGCAGCGATTACGGAAAGGTCCACAAGCAACGCGTGGTCGATCAGGTCGTCGTCAACCACGGCACGATTCCCCTGGATGACCTGTATTTCGACCTTCGTCCTCATTCGAGCAATGAAGGCGCAGTCGAACAGCACGACCTCATCGCGGGCAACGCACAGCACATCGTCACCAACCCGCAAGGGCGTTTCCAGTTGTTCAGGATTGGTGATGCGGTGTCCGCTCGAAATACCCACGCGGCGATCTATGACGCGTTGCGACTGGTGAAAGATATTTGACTCGACAGCCTCCTTCCCTGAGCGGAAGGAGGCGCCTCGGGCGCAAAGTGTGTGCCCGGACCGATCGACTACATGCCTCGCCGGGCCACTTGCGCGCCCTCCTGCACGGCACGCCCCACCATGGCTTCGATGCCCTGATCAGCCATCGACTGCAGCACGGCCGCCGTCACCCCGCGATAAGCCATCAAGTTTTCAATCATTTGCCGGGGATCATGGCTGGCGAGTAATTGACCGCCGCCCACCACCACACCCTGTGCGGCTCGTTGTGCGATGGCGGCCGGGATGCCCGCCGCCACCGCCTGACTCATCAACGCCTGGTGCAACATCGCCGCCAAGGCAGGCCCGGTGCCGGACAGCGCGCTGAGGTAATCGATACAGTCCTCATCCGGCACTTCATCCGCCGTGCCCACGCATTCGAACAACCGTTGCACCAGCGCTCGGTTCTGCTCGCACAGGCTGGCAGGACAGCACCAAGGCGTGAACGATTGCCTGATTTCCACCGCCGCATTCGGCATCGCCCGTACCACCACTTCGGCGCCCGTTGCCGCGCGAATAGCCGCCGCCGGAACCCCGGCCATCAGGGAAATCACGAGCTTGCCCTGGGCGTTTATCTGGAGTTGGCGAAATTGTTCTGGCCGGATCGACAGCACAACGATATCGCTGAGATCCACCAGCTGCTGGTTGTCAGCCAGCAGCCGCACCGGTGGTTCGAACGTGTGGGTGCCGGACCGGTTCGAGACCAGCAAACGATCAGGACAGATGAAGCCGGTATCGAGCAGCGCCTGCGCAATCGCGCGGCCCAGCCAGCCGGTGCCACCGATGATGCCCAGGGTTCTATTCTGCATCGGGGGTGGCCTCCTCAAAGCTGTCGACCCGTGACACGAAAACCCCCGGCTCTTTTTCTGCGTAGCCGAATTTCCCATAAAACCGGTCGAGCTCGCGCCGCTTCGGTGCTTTGCCGGTAAATACGGTGACGTACTCAGGGATTCGCCGGAAACGCACGACGATATCCTCAGTGGTTTTCATGGAAATGTAGCCGATCTGGGTGAGATAGATCGTTCTGGCCCGAGCGTCGGCGGCCGCAACCTCATAACCGAACCGTCGGAACATCGCGGCCAGGGCATTGATTCGCGCTTCATCAGCCAGCGCGATTTCGGCGGACACCTCAGCCGATTGCAGCGCCCAGCTGCGCACGGCAAATTCAAACTGCGAGTCAAACAAATCAGGGTTTAACCAGCATTCGAAAACGTTGAGGATCGCTTCGGAAATACTTTCTGAATAACTCTCGCACTGGCCAATCAGGCCGCCGGTGTTCTTGTCCCGCCACCGCGCCAGCAGCGCCGCGAGCAACTGCTCCCGGTCTTCATAAAACCAGTAGAAACTGGTGCGCGACAAATTCAGCCGCTTGGCCAACGGCATCACCCGCACGGCGTCCACACCGGATTCCTTCAGCGCATCGTAAGCCGCGTCCAGCCAGCCATTGACGGAGCCACGCCAACCCGCTTCCTGCGCCTTGATTCGCGTCTTTCCTGCCTGCGGCATTTTGGCTTCCTCTTTGATATCTGATGTCCCGGCAACTGTACGCGGCTGCGTGCAAGGCGTACATAAAATGTACATCAACGTACATTTTTTAGACGGCGGTGGACACTGGAATTATTTTCAAGAGGCGGCATCGGCCTGACTCCACTGCTCACCAGGACTTCACCCTGACAATCGTCGAATCTTGACGTCCGAATTTCACGTAGGAAACCGCCCCCTGTGGCGAGGGAGCTTGCTCCCGCTGGGCGGCGAAGCAGCCCCAAAATCCGACAACATTTTAAACATGCCCACATCCCGTAGCCGCCGGCGAAGCCTGCGTTCGGCTGCACAGCAGCCGCAAATCCGGCACGCACGGTTCAGCTGGCATTAAACACGTTCTGATTTTCCGACTGTTATTCAGCTGAATGCAGGATCCGCCATCAGCCACAAAGTAACGATTTTGGTCCTACACACCCGTTTGCAGGCACCAAAATCGCCGCCTATATTCGACCCGTCGCTGACCAAAGTTAGCGATTGGGTTTCGCGGCCCTACAGAATAGAATCAGCCGGCACCGTCATAAGACACCCAGGCGAGCTTCGCCTGTGTCGCAGTTTATGGCGGCTGTGCGTGGGAGACTTTCGAGTCTGCCGGGTTTGATTCTTCCTGGTCTGCGAACCCGCGCACAGTTGCCACCCATTTTGTTTCGCAGCAAAAAAGGTGGCGGTTCATTCCTTTAATAAAGAATCTTATCCAATGCCAACAAACAATCCGCCTCGCCGCTTCACCCCCATGTCCCAACTCGCCACCGACTACCCCGTCCTGCTCATCGACTACGACGCCCCGCTGCGCGAACTCCATAACTGCCTCAGCGAACGCCTCAACGCCGTCCTCAAATACCTCAACCTCATGGCCTGCACCAGCCTCCCCGACTATGCCGAACACGACATCAACACCGTCACCAACATCGCCCGGATCATGGTCCAGGATGTGCGCGATGTGTTTCGGGTGATTGAGCAGCGTGGGTTTGATGCACCCAAGAGTCAGTGATCAAAGTTGAGTCGTAAAAAAACCCGCACTGAGTTGCGGGTTTTTTGTGTTGTTCAGGCCTGTCGAGTTGGCGAGTGAATTGTCTTCTCTATCAGCGCCGCGACATCCTTCGCACCAAAACACCGGAATTTAACGCTGCCAGCGCCGGTATCCAGACGGATGATCTTCGTCATGAACCCGCCTTCAATAGTGACCTTTCGGATGAATGCCAGTGGGAGCTCAATATCCAGCGTCCCGTCCTGAACAAGACGGTTCATGGCATTGGCACTCAAACGAACCATTTTTTGCGTCAGCTCCATCTTCCCGCCAACCCAAAGTCCTCCGTATGCTTCCTTGAAGGCCTCCAGCACATCGCCCAACGCGTCCACATTGCCAGCCTCAGCCACGGAATATAAATCGTCCACGTTGTCGTAATTCACCTCGGCATCGGCCACCAGAAAATTGACCAACTTCGACTTCAAAACCTGTCCAGTCAACTTTGTCTCTCCATAATTTGAGTCGCAGCCCTGAAATCCAGATGCCTTAGTCGGTACAAGCGACGTCCTATTGGGCGGCCAGTGCTCATGTTAATATGCCATCACTCTTTCAATGAAGTACACCCGCATGGATGCCACGTCCCGCCCTTCCAGCTTTTTTTCACTGCTGACCGTTGCCCTGATCCTCTCTGGATGCCAAGCAACAAAACCCGCTCAAGTTACAACACCTGAGGCCCAGCCGGGTTTTGCGGTTTTCAACAGTGTGCTGTTCGAAACACCCGAGCCGAACTCGATCGTGCGCGAGGGTGATCGGATCACCTATCTAGTGACTTCGTCCCCAAGTCCGGAACTCCATTATCTGGCCCGTTTCGACGCCCACTGCAGCCAGCCCGATGCGCAGATGGCTTACCGCAGCAAAGCGGGAATGTCGCTATTCGCCGCGAACCCGCGAGGGCGTTCGGAAGACTCCCGACAATTGCCTGCTGAACAAAAAAGCCGGTACCTGCAAAGTGCGCAGTTGAAGCAGGTGTGTGCCCAGACAGCACCTCCTCAATGGCGCGTGTTCTCCGCACCCGAGCATCAGGATTGGCAGATGATCGACCGCAGCAGCCTGAAAGTAACAGGTGATGAGGTGACTTTCTGGACGGCCCGCGTACTGCCCGGCGAGATGTTGATGCCCGGCAAAAACGCCTTGTATGGGCAGGTACGCCAGCGGTGGACGGCCAACTGCGCCCTGCAACAACTGACCGCGTTAAGCCATTTCTACCTTGATACTCACAGTCGTGTACTCGCTGGAAGCATGCAGACAGATCTTAAAGCCATCGGCTCGCAAAGCCTCAGCGCCGATGAGCGTCAGCTGGTTCAAGTGGCCTGCGGCAAACCGCAATTGCTAGACCAATACACTCAATTTGAAGGGCGTGAGCAGTCGCCTTTCGAATTACCGGCCCCCGTCGTTGCCGCCCCGGTGTTGAAAGCCATCGAGGCATTGAATATGCCCAAACCGGAGAAAAGCATTCAGCACCTACGCCGGGTGTTCAAGGATAACTCCCAGCCAAGGCAGTATTCAGATGAAGGCGTGCGGCTCAACGGGCGTGACTCGACATACCTTTCAGGCAAGACGGGTAATCAACTGACGGAGCGTTATGAAGACCGACGCGGTCAGTGGGCCAAAGCCACGTTCCGAGGCCTGATTGTCCTGGCTGAAAGTCAATTCAGCAGTCGTGCAGGTGAGATAACGATTGAGGATAAGGCGCTGACGAACCTCAACTTCGAGGGCGATTGGGCGCACATGCCGGTCGGCGCACTCCTGCGATACACGGCGCAAGAAATGCGGCTTCAATACACCAACGGCGGGAAAGGTCCCAGAGCCCTGGTGCCCGTCGACGACAGATACAGCTGTGAGGTGCAGTCGCAGAAACCTGCGAGCACGTATCACCCGAGTTTGACCGGGACTGCCAAGGTACTCAGCTGCATAAAAGATACTTACCAATACAGCACCGACATTTACGTCTACCTCGAGGCGTATGGAATGTTTGTGCCGTTCCAATACGTCACGAAGAACGTGCAGGCCGAGTGGACGATTGATGTGGTGGAATTTTGAGTTGGCTGGCCATTCGGAAAACTGTGGCAGATCTAATTATTTAAATGGATATGTCACCTTTTTCGGTCACCTTTTTCGAGAACTAAAAAGTCCCGTTCATTTCTGGCGGGGCCTCGGATAACTACGTCAAATCCTAAGGGCGAAAATAAATGCGTTCCCTTTTTATTCAACAAATAGCATTAGAGTGCCCATCTCCAACCGCTAAGGACAGAAATGCCCATGAAACCGTTGTACTCAGGCTCGCTCCTGCTTCTGATTACCGCTTGCTCGCCGATACCGCAATACGAAACCCCTGCCAATGCTCCCCAAGCGCAGATTCGCAGTGAGATGGACGCACTCTTCAACCGCCGCAACTACCTGACCCTGAGCGCAGCGCCGACCATCGCCTGCAAGTACGGCAGGTCGGTCCCCGTGGCACCTGCTCGGCAATTATTCTCGGTCAGAGGCGGGTACCCCTCGGAACCCGAAGGTTTTCGAGCCATTGAATCGGGCAAACCGATCCATCTGGTGTTGGAAGGCGGAGCCAGCGGCAACCGACGATGCACGGTCGATTTTGTCAGTGAGTTCATGCCGGGAGCCCGCTATGTGATCAAGGGCGGCATCACCGATGGCCCCAATGTCATGAGCGGCTGCCAGGTCAGCATCGTTGATCTGGATTCCGGCGTTCGACTTTTTCAGGCTAAGCCGTCAGCAGCCAACGGTTGTGCCCTGGATCGATTAACGCCGCCGACGCCTTGAGCGCATTGGAATAAGGGAACGGATTTATTTTCAGAAAATAAATCCATCCCCTTTGATGTTATCGGTGCACATAACCTCCTTTTTTGCCCTGGAACTTTTCTACAAACTGACGTCGATATGATGGCACCCCCACGACATCAAATGGGTGGAGTAACCAGCGTCAGGCTGATCCCTGAAAAATCAAGGAAGTGTGCAATGAGACTAATACTCGCAGTGATGCTGATGTTCAGCAGCTACGTTTACGCCAGTTGCGAAAACATCAGCAACGATGACCAGCGTAACTATTGCAAGGCGCGTGAGGGCCGAGGCGGTTGTCAGAATATTAAGAACGACGACCAGCGCAACGCCTGCAAAGCGGAAACGGAGGGTACGAGTGATTGTGGAAACATTCGCGACAATGACCAGCGCAACTATTGCAAAGCCAAGCAGGGTTCGGGAGGTTGCCAAAACATCAAGAACGACGACATGCGCAATGCCTGCAAAGCGCAAACAGAAGGTACGAGTGACTGTGGAAACATTCGCGATGATGACCAGCGCAATTACTGCAAGGCCCAGCAAGGCTCCGGAGGTTGCCAGAACATCAAGGACGACGGTCTGCGCAATCAGTGCAAATCCATCGCGCCTTAGCTGAACGGCACAGCGACAGCCGCGTGATAAAGGTGACAGGTCTTTTATTTAAATAGATCTGTCACCTTTTCCATATACGTCCCCTTTTACCTAGAAACCACCTTCCGTGGCGAGGGAGCTTGCTCCCGCTGGACGGCGAAGCCGTCCCGGCCTCCCCTCATCAAGAATCTGTACTATTTTTAAGACTCTCTGGATTGACCTGTTCCCGATCAGAACAGGTCGACGGTCATCAATGATCCGTAACAGGAGATTGCATCATGAAGCGCTTGCTTGGGGCTCTTGGATTCTCAACGTTACTGGTGGCATCGACGGTGTTCGCTCATCACGGCTGGAGTGAGTATGACTCGAGCAAACCCTTGCAGTTGAACGGAACGATCGAGGAGTCCGGTTATTCCCACCCGCACGGGTTCATTCGCCTGAAGACCGACGACAAGACCTGGAGTGTCGTGCTTGCGCCGCCATCGCGCATGGAAAACCGGGGGCTTTCCAGGGAAATGCTGAGTGTCGGAAAACGGGCTACGGTGGTGGGCTATCAGAATCGCAACAACCCCGATGAACTGCGCGCAGAACGCATCACGGTCGACAACAAAACCACTGAGTTACGTTGATGCAGACAACTGGCACCCGCGGTGGATCGGGTCTGGACGGCTGGCTGGACGATGTGGGTGACTCGCCACTCGGGTTGGCCATGCGAAGCGAGTTATGGCTGTATCCGATCGTCGAGGTGGTTCACATCATTGGCTTCGTGGTGCTTGTCGGCTCGGTCGTCATGTTCGATCTGCGGGTTCTCGGGCTGTCGAGAGATCTTCCGGTGACGGCACTGGCCCGCCACCTGCTGAGGTGGGGAGTCGCGGCCCTGCTGTTGATCGTCCCGGCGGGGCTGATGATGTTTTCAGCCCATCCGCACGACTTCGCATCTAACAGCGTTTTTATTCTGAAGCTGTGCTTGATCGGTATTGCGGGCCTCAACGCGGCTCTTTTTCATGTGGGTGTCTTTCGGTCAGTAGCCCGATGGAACACCGACGCCGCGGCGCCAGGAATAGCAAAAATCCAGGCGATATTTTCGATTATGTTATGGATCAGCGTGGTGCTCTGCGGACGATTGCTGGCTTACACCTGACTTGGAGACATTAAAAAAAGTACCAGATCTATGCATCAAATAGATCCGATTTCCGCGTTTACTGGATTGGTCATCGCGATGCTGACCAAAGCTTCGGCAGTCAATGTCATTTTCGCTCCTTGAAAGGTGATCGCATCCTTGGCGATCAATACGTTAAACAGCGCTATTGCTAATGACCGAGCATCAGTCCAGCAGTACGACTTTATTCAGCAACTCGTATAGCCCAGCAGGCACCAACGGCGTTTCGCCAGTAATACTGTCGAGCGCCAACCACTTCGCTACAAAGGCAGCGCCATCGCTTTCTTGAGCATCCAAGTGGAGCAGTTCATAGACGCTGGCATCCACGAATTTCGCATCGTAGACCTGCACGATTTCGTGCCCGGGCGTGCCGGCATAGGTGAAGATGTTTTCGAGTGTGCCCAACAGGCGAACATCGGTAATGGATAAGCCAAGTTCTTCATCGACTTCACGTAGTACGGCTTGGGCGCTGGTTTCGCCGAACTCTATTCCGCCACCGATTGGGCGCATGAAGGGCTTTCCAGTAACGGGGTCGAGTGCTTCGTTGACCAGTATCCTGCCATCGTGATGGAAGATGCAGAGTGCGAGGGCTCGGATGCGGGGCGTGGTCATGAGATGAAGTCCATTTGCTTTGATCAAACCCTGTAGCAGGTGCGTCTATTGGGCATGGCTGTTGGCCGCGGACGCAGCCTTCGGCAGCTGCTAAAGGATGGCGTCCGTTTTGATATCAGAAGTTGGCCGGGGTGTTAGCGCTGATGATTTCCGCTTCATCCTGGCCAATATTGCGAAACTTGTGAGGCAACGTCGTCGGGAAGTAATAGCCGTCGCCAGCGTTGAGCACGCTGATCTGACCATCAACCGTCAACTCAACCGTCCCCCGCGTAACCAGCCCGCACTCCTCGCCTTCCGAATGCACAATCGGCTCTTCCCCCGAACTCGCGCCCGGCGCGTATTGCTCGCGCAAAAGGCGCATCTGCCGGCTCGGCACCGAAGCGCCAATCAACAGCAGCCGCAACCCATGACGCCCAAGATCCGGCTGTTCATTGGCGCGGAATACGTATTGATGCTCACGCGGCGGTTGGTCGAAGGTAAAGAAATCCGCCAAGGACATGGGAATGCCTTCGAGCAGTTTTTTCAGGGAGCTGACGGAGGGACTGACGCGATTCTGTTCGATCAGGGAGATGGTGGCATTGGTGACGCCGCTACGCCGGGCCAGCTCGCGCTGGGACAGTTTGTAGCTTTCGCGTACTAATTTGAGTCGTGAGCCCGTGTCCATGACAGCCTTATGCGAGAAATACTTAAGGGTTATGGGGGTGGATGGCGGGCGACTTTTGGCCGCGAAAGTACCGCTTCCCTGTCCCGGAAATGTGAAAGGCGGGTATTAAATCACGTTTGGTGGTGTTGCTCAGCAGGTTCGATAACTGGTTAGTGAAAAAGCTGAGGGTGCTCATGTCAGACCGTTTGGCGATGTGGGTTCGGGGGGTGTCAGGTGGCGGTGATGGTGGCTGATCTGGCGCCATCGCGAGCAGGCTCACTCCTACAGTTTGGGCCGGGGCGTACACACATTCTGTGCACGCCATAGATCTCCTGTAGGAGTGAGCCTGCTCGCGATGGCGGGGTGTCAGGCGACATTGATGGTGGCTGATCTGGCGCCATCGCGAGCAGGCTCACTCCTACAGTTTGGGCCGGGCGTACACACATTTTGTGCACGCCACAGATCTCCTGTAGGAGTGAGCCTGCTCGCGATGGCGGTGTGTCTGGCGACGTCGATGTTGACTGTGCCGCCGTCTTCGCCAGCAGGCTTGGCCCCTACAGGGATTGCGTTGGGCTTAGATCCCGAACCGATCGCGCAACGCGTAATACGCGGCGCCCATGGCAGTGAGTGGCGCCTGGAAGGTGCGGCCGCCGAGCATCGGCATATGCGGGAGCGAGGCGAACGCGTCGAAGCGTTCGGCGTCGCCGCGGATCATTTCCGAGATCAGTTTGCCGGCCAGGTGCGAGCAGGTGACGCCGTGGCCGCTGTAACCTTGCATGTAGTAGGCGTTTTTCTCGATGCGGCCGAATTGCGGCATGCGGGACATGGTCAGCAGGAAGTTGCCGGTCCAGCGGTAGTCGATCTTCACGTCCTTCAGCTGTGGGAAGGTCTTGAGGATTTTCGGCTTGATCAGTTGCTCGATGTCGTCCGGTTCGCGGGCACCGTAGACCACGCCGCCACCGTACAGCAGGCGGTTGTCGGCGGTGAGGCGGTAGTAGTCCAGCAAGTAATTGCAGTCTTCGACGCAGTAGTTGTTTTTGATCAGGCTGCGCGCAACCTTTTCCGACAACGGTTCAGTGACGACGATTTGCGAACCGCACGGCATGCTTTTGCGCGTGACGCGGTTGTCGAGGTCTTGCGGCAGGTAGGCGTTACCGGCGATCAGCAGGTACTTGGCGCGCACGACGCCTTTGGCGGTGCGCACGGTGATCGGTTCGCCGTAGGTGATTTCCACCGCTGCCGATTGCTCGTAGATTTTGCCGCCCAGGCCGATGATGGCCGAGGCTTCGCCGAGGGCCAGGTTCAGCGGGTGGATGTGGCCGCCCTGCATGTCGAGCAAGCCGCCGACGTAGTTGTCGCAACCGACTTCGCGCTTGATGTCGGTCGCGTCGAGCATGGTCAGGTTTTTGTTGCCGTAACGCTCCCAGCTGCTTTTCTGCTCGGCCAGGCCTTTGAGCTGCTTTTTGTTCAGCGCAGCGAAGATGCCGCCCGGCTTGTAGTCGCACTGGATGTCGTAGTGCTGTATGCGCTGACGAATGATGTCGGCGCCTTCGAAGATCATGCTGCCGAGGACTTCGGCGGTTTTGTCGCCGTAGCGTTCTTCGATGACATCAACGTCGCGGCTGTAGGAGTTGACCAGTTGGCCGCCATTGCGACCGCTGGCGCCGAAACCGACTTTGGCGGCTTCGAGCACGGTCACGCTGTAGCCCGCTTCGCAGAGGAACAGGGCCGAGGACAGACCGGTGTAGCCGGCGCCAATGATGCAGACGTCGCAGTCCACAGCTTGTTCCAGGACGGGGAAGTCGCCGGTGAAGTTGCGGGTTGCGGCGTAGTAGCTATTTACATGAGTCTGTTTCATAGGTTTCTCCGATGGTCGCCGACACAAGCCGGCGGCCGCCGTTGTAGAAGTATTAGAGCTTGATCCAGGTCGCTTTGAGTTCGGTGTATTTGTCGAACGCGTGCAGCGATTTGTCCCGACCGTTACCCGACTGCTTGTACCCGCCGAACGGCGCGGTCATGTCGCCGCCGTCGTACTGGTTGACCCAGACACTGCCGGCGCGCAAGCCACGGGCGAAGGTGTGGGCCTTGCTGAGGTTGCTGGTCCATACGCCGGCGGCCAGGCCGAAGATGCTGTCGTTGGCGATGGCCAGGGCTTCTTCCGCGGTGTCGAAGGTGATCAGCGACAGCACCGGGCCGAAGATTTCTTCCCGGGCGATGGTCATGGCGTTGGTCACACCGTCGAAAATCGCCGGCTCCACGTACAGGCCACCGGTGGCTTCGAGGGTGCGACGGCCGCCCGCGATCAGTTGCGCGCCCTGGTCTTTGCCGACCTGGATGTAGCGCAACACGTTGTCCAGTTGACGCTGATCGACAACCGCACCGACGGTGGTTTCCGGATCGAGTGCGTGCCCCGGTTTCCAGGCTTGCAGCGCTTCCACCAGCAGCGGAATGAACTGCTCGCGAATCGAACGTTCCACCAGCAAGCGCGAGCCGGCGGTGCAGACTTCGCCCTGGTTGAAGGCAATCGCACCGGCCGCCGCTTGTGCTGCCGCGCGCAAATCCGGCGCGTCGGCGAACACCACGTTCGGGCTCTTCCCCCCTGCTTCGAGCCAGACGCGTTTCATGTTGCTTTGCCCGGAATAGATCAGCAGTTGCTTGGCAATCGCGGTCGAGCCGGTGAAGGCCAGCACGTCGACGTCCATGTGCAACGCCAGCGCCTTGCCGACGGTATGACCGTAACCCGGCAGGACGTTGAACACGCCTTTGGGGATGCCAGCGTCCAGTGCCAACTGGGCGATGCGGATGGCGGTCAGTGGCGACTTTTCCGAAGGCTTGAGGATGAACGAGTTGCCGGCCGCGAGCGCCGGGGCGAACTTCCAGCTGGCCATGATCAACGGGAAGTTCCACGGCACGATGGCGGCGACCACGCCCGCTGGCTCGCGGGTGATGAGGCCCAGTTGATCATGCGGCGTGGCGGCGACTTCGTCGTAGATTTTGTCGATGGCTTCGGCGCTCCAGCGGATCGCGTTGGCGGTCGCCGGGATGTCGATGTTCATGGAATCGTTGATCGGCTTGCCCATGTCGAGGGTTTCGAGCAGGGCGAGTTCTTCCTGGTTGGCCAGGATCAGATCGGCGAAGCGGATCAGGATGCGCTTGCGCTCGGCCGGGGCGAGGTTGGCCCAGATACCGGATTCGAAGGTGCGACGCGCGACGGCCACGGCTTCGTTGGCATCGGCTTCGTCGGTGCTGGCGACGTTGGTGAGGAAGCGACCGTCGACCGGGCTCATGCATTCAAAGGTGTCGCCGCTGAGTGCCGGGCGGTATTGGCCGTCGATGAATGCGCGGCCTTCGATAGTGAGGGACTGGAAGCGTTGTTCCCAGTCGCTGCGAGTGTTTGTCATGGTTGTGACTCGACGCAGAGGAATAAGAAGTCGTTGGAAGGTGGTGTATCAGGCGAATTGCATCGCTGACTGCGCGGCCGTCTTCGCGGGCAAGCCTCGCTCCTACAGGTATTGCAGCGTGCACGGCTTCTGCGCCAGGCACTTCTCCCTGTAGGAGCGAGGCTTGCCCGCGAAGAGGCCCTCACATTCAATATCGAAAGTAATTGCCCCACCGCTCAACCCATCAGACGGTATGCAGATACCAGTTGTACTCAAGGTCGGAGATGGAGTTCTCGAACTCGGCCAGCTCGCTTTCCTTGCACGCCACGAACACGTCGATGTACAGCGGGTCGATGTAACGGGCCATGACTTCGCTGTCGTCCAGCTCACGCAATGCATCGCGCAGGTTGTTCGGCAGGCTCTGCTCGTTTTGCTCGTAGCTGTTGCCTTCCACCGGGGCGCCCGGCTCGATCTGGTTGGTCAGGCCGTGGTGAATACCGGCCAGCACCGACGCCATCAACAGATACGGGTTGGCATCGGCACCCGCCACGCGGTGTTCGATGCGCACCGAATCGGCGGAACCGGTCGGCACACGCACGGCAACGGTACGGTTGTCGATGCCCCAGCTCGGCGAATTCGGTACGTAGAACTGCGCGCCGAAACGACGGTATGAGTTGACGTTCGGGCACAGGAAGGCCATCTGCGCCGGCAGGGTCTCGAGCACACCGCCGATCGCGTGTCGCAGCGCGGCGTTCTGCTCGGGATCCTCGCTGGCAAAGATGTTGTTGCCTTCTTTGTCGAGAATCGAAATGTGCACGTGCAAACCGTTGCCCGCCTGGCCCGGATACGGCTTGGCCATAAACGTGGTGTCCATCTCGTGGTCGTAGGCGATGTTCTTCACCAGACGCTTGAGCAACACCGCGTAGTCGCAGGCCTTTATAGGGTCGTTGACGTGATGCAGGTTCACTTCGAACTGCGCCGGGGCGCTTTCCTTGACGATGGCGTCGGCAGGAATGCCCTGCTCTTTCGCGCCTTCAAGGATGTCTTGCAGGCAGTCGACGTATTCATCCAGGTCGTCGATCAAATACACCTGGGTCGACACCGGACGCTTGCCCGAGACCGGCGAACGTGGCGATTGCGGACGACCGTTCACGTTGTCCTGGTCGATCAGGTAGAACTCAAGTTCGAACGCCGCGCAGATGGTCAGGCCCATGTCGTCGAACTTGCGCACCACATTGGCCAGCACTTCACGCGGGTCAGCGAAGAACGCCTCGCCTTCCAGTTCGTGCATGGTCATCAGCAACTGCGCGGTTGGACGCTTCTGCCACGGCTCGATGCTCAGAGTGCCAGGGATGGGATAGCAGATTCGATCCGAGTCGCCGATGTCCAGACCCAGGCCGGTGCTTTCCACCGTAGAACCATTGATGTCCAGAGCAAACAGAGACGCCGGCAGGTTAATGCCTTTTTCGTAAACCTTATGAAGACTGGTGCGTTCGATGCGCTTGCCGCGCACCACACCGTTCATATCCGCAATCAGAAGGTCGACGTACAAAACCTCAGGATATTTCTTAAGGAATGCGTTTGCTTCGTTGAGTTGAACGGTACGCAGAGGGACCGACATGATGCACCTATTAGCTGTTAATTATTATGTTCACTACCTTGTTGCGAGCCCAGTCAACCCGAACGGCAAAGTGAAGTCAATAGCGAACACTTGGCCTCTCCACCTTTATTTTCGGGCCTTTTTGGGGGACGAGAGTGCCATAACGGTCTTGAGCACCGCTTAAACCCTGAGGATCGGACGATCGGCGTTTAGAATTTTTTACATGAGAGTTGTTAATTAAAATCAACAAGGCTAAGCTCCGGAAAAGCTCGTTCAAGTGTGAAACTTCGAGGTGATAAAAATGGCATTCAAGCCATTGATCGGCGTTACAGCGTGCGTCAAACAGATTGGCCTGCACCCCTACCACATCAGCGGCGACAAGTACTTGCGTGCTGTCAGCGTTGCGGCTTTGGGGCTGCCCGTCGTTATTCCTTCCCTAGGCGAATTGACCGATATCGACGATCTGCTCGCGCAGCTCGACGGTCTGCTGCTGACCGGCTCGCCCTCGAATGTGGAACCCTTCCACTATCAAGGCCCGGACAGTGCCCCCGGCACGGATCACGATCCGGCGCGGGACGCCACCACCCTTCCTTTATTGCGTGCAGCCATTGCGGCGGGCGTGCCGGTGCTCGGCATCTGCCGCGGCTTTCAGGAAATGAACGTGGCGTTCGGCGGCAGCCTGCACCAGAAGGTGCATGAACTGCCCGGCATGCTCGATCACCGGGAAGCGGACAGTCCCGAGCTGGCGGTGCAATACGCCCCGGCGCATACCGTGACGGTGCAACCGGGTGGCGTGTTCGAAGCGATGGAGTTGCCCGCCGAGTTCAGGGTCAATTCGATTCACAGTCAGGGTATTGATCGATTGGCGCCAGGCCTGCGCGCCGAAGCGGTTGCGCCGGACGGTTTGATCGAAGCCATTTCGGTGGAACACAGCCAGGCGTTTGCCGTCGGCGTGCAATGGCACCCGGAATGGCAGGTCCTGTCGAACCCGCCCTACTTGAGCATTTTCCAGGCGTTCGGTGATGCGTGCCGGCGACGGGCCGCGTTGCGTAAAACCCGCTGACTTAAAACACCCCTTTACTGCCCCCGCGAGTCAGGCGGGCGTGTCTTTGCGCGTCCGTGACTTGCGACAACAACACACTGCGATAACAACAAGTACTACCAGGCAGCCAGGACGGCGGCGCCGAACAAGCCCGATCGATGCGGATCAGGCGAGCGCAACCTCTTGTAGGAGCGAGGCTTGCCCGCGAAGGCGGAGTGTCAGTCGACATCATCGATACCTGATACACCGCCTTCGCGGGCAAGCCTCGCTCCTACAGGGTTCGTGCTCCGACTGAACCTGTCCGGGCTAGCAATCCACTCTTAAGTCAGGCCGCGTTGGCCCGACGACTGAAACCTGTTGGGAGTTTCACATGGCAAACGCCTCCAGCATCTACAGGAAGGCTCTTGAGGGTCACCAGGCACCGAAAAAGGTGCTGGTGAAAGTCGACCGCGTCACCAAGAAATTCGACGAAACCACCGCGGTGGATGATGTCTCGCTTGAGATCCATCAAGGCGAAATCTTCGCCCTGCTCGGTGGTTCCGGCTCCGGCAAATCGACCCTGCTGCGCATGCTCGCAGGCTTCGAGCGCCCGACCGAGGGACGGATTCTGCTCGACGGTGTCGACATCACCGACATGCCGCCGTATGAACGGCCGATCAACATGATGTTCCAGTCATACGCCTTGTTCCCGCACATGACAGTGGCGCAGAACATTGCCTTCGGCCTCAAGCAGGACCGTTTGCCCGCCAGCGAAATCGACGCCCGCGTTGAAGAGATGCTGCGCCTGGTGCACATGACCCAGTACGCCAAACGCAAACCCCATCAATTGTCCGGCGGTCAGCGTCAGCGCGTGGCCCTCGCCCGCTCCCTGGCCAAGCGTCCGAAGCTGTTGCTGCTCGACGAACCGATGGGCGCCCTGGACAAGAAGCTGCGTTCGCAGATGCAACTGGAGTTGGTGGAAATCATCGAGCGGGTCGGCGTGACCTGCGTGATGGTGACTCATGACCAGGAAGAGGCCATGACCATGGCTGAGCGCATCGCGATCATGCACCTGGGCTGGATCGCGCAGATCGGCAGCCCGGTCGACATTTATGAAGCACCGGTCAGCCGCATGGTCTGCGAGTTCATCGGCAACGTGAACGCCTTCGAAGGCACGGTGGTGGAAGACCTTGAAGGTCACGCGATCATTCACAGCCCGGACCTGGAACAGAAGATTTACGTCGGTCACGGCGTCAGCACCTCGGTGCAGGACAAGTCGATCACCTACGCGATCCGCCCGGAAAAAATGTTGGTCAGTACCCTCAAGCCGGACTCTCGCTACAACTGGTCCGAAGGCAAGGTGCATGACATCGCCTACCTCGGCGGTCACTCGGTGTTTTACGTGGAATTGCCTGGCGGCAAAGTCGTGCAATCGTTCATGGCCAACGCCGAACGCCGTGGCGCGCGACCGACCTGGGACGACAAAGTCTACGTGTGGTGGGAAGACGACAGCGGCGTGGTACTGCGCTCATGAAAACACTCAATCAGCGGTTCATGCGGCTGATGCCGAGTGGTCGAAAGCTCGTCATCGGGATTCCTTTCCTGTGGCTGTGCCTGTTTTTCCTGTTGCCGTTCTTCCTGGTGATGAAGATCAGCTTCTCGGAAGCGGCCCTGGCCATTCCTCCTTACTCCGAGATCTACACCTTCGCCGAGCAGAAATTCCAGCTGCTGCTGAACCTCGGCAACTACTCGCTGCTGACTCAGGATGAGCTGTACATCTCGGCCTACTTCGGCTCGTTGAAGGTCGCGTTTTTAAGCACATTGATGTGCCTGGTGATCGGTTTTCCGATGGCCTACGCGATCACCAAGGCCAACAAGGAAACGCAAAACGTTTTGCTGCTGCTGATCATGATGCCGACCTGGACCGCGATCCTGATCCGCGTGTATGCGTGGATGGGCATCCTGAGCAACAACGGTTTGCTCAACGGTTTTTTGATGTGGACCGGGCTGACCGATCACCCGATCGAGATCCTCAACACCAACACGGCCGTGTATATCGGTGTGGTTTACGCCTACTTGCCGTTCATGGTGCTGCCGCTGTACGCCAACCTGGTCAAGCACGATCAAAGCTTGCTGGAAGCGGCGTCGGATCTGGGTTCGAGCAACTTCAACAACTTCTGGAAAATCACCGTGCCGCTGGCCAAGAACGGGATCATTGCCGGTTGCATGCTGGTGTTCATTCCGGTGGTCGGTGAGTTCGTGATTCCGGAGCTGCTGGGCGGCCCTGAGACGCTGATGATCGGTCGCGTGCTGTGGCAAGAGTTCTTCAATAACCGCGACTGGCCGGTGGCGTCTGCCCTGGCGGTGGTGATGCTGTTAATCCTGATTGTGCCGATTCTGCTGTTCAACCGCAGCCAGGCCAAAGAGATGGAGGCACGGGGATGAAACGCTTCGGATTTTCAAAGTTCATGCTGATTTTCGGCCTGTCGTTTATCTACTTGCCGATGCTGATTCTGGTGATCTACTCGTTCAACGCTTCCAAACTGGTGACGGTCTGGGGCGGCTGGTCGTTCAAGTGGTACGCCGGTCTGCTCGACAACACGCAACTGATGGGCTCGGTGGTGCGCTCGCTGGAAATCGCCTGCTACACGGCGATTGCGGCGGTGGCGCTGGGGACGTTGGCGGCATTCGTGCTGACTCGCGTGACGCGCTTCAAGGGTCGCACCTTGTTTGGCGGTTTGGTGACCGCGCCGCTGGTGATGCCGGAAGTCATCACCGGCCTGTCGCTGTTGCTGCTGTTCGTGGCGATGGCGCAGTTGATCGGCTGGCCGATGGAGCGTGGCATCGTCACCATCTGGATCGCCCACACCACGTTCTGTGCGGCGTACGTCGCGGTGGTGGTCTCGGCGCGTTTGCGTGAGCTGGATTTGTCCATCGAAGAAGCGGCGATGGACCTTGGGGCGAAGCCGTTCAAGGTGTTTTTCCTGATCACCATTCCGATGATCGCGCCGTCACTGGCGGCCGGCGGCATGATGTCGTTTGCCCTGTCGCTGGATGACTTGGTGTTGGCGAGTTTCGTCTCGGGGCCGGGTTCGACGACCTTGCCGATGGAAGTGTTCTCGGCGGTGCGTCTGGGAGTGAAGCCTGAGATCAACGCCGTGGCCAGCCTGATTCTGTTGGCCGTTTCGATCGTGACCTTCATGGTCTGGTACTTCAGCCGCCGTGCCGAAGCCACCCGCAAACGTGCGATCCAGGAAGCGATGGACCAGACCGCGAGCGAATCGTGGCAGCAACCTGAAAAGCGAATGGTGGAAGCGACGGTTTAGGTTGTTGAGTTAACTGTGGCGAGGGAGCTTGCTCCCGCTTGAGTGCGCAGCACTCAACCAATTGGCAGGGTCGCCAGAATTCTTGGGGCCGCTTCGCAGCCCAGCGGGAGCAAGCTCCCTCGCCACAGGTTGTGTATTGCCCCACAGGTTTTGTGTTTACCGCATTTTTGCTTTGTGTCACTGAATAAAAAGAATGGAGTTGTACCGATGAAAATGTTTGGCAGGACTCTGCTGACACTGTCCTTAGTGGGCGCGATTGCCACCGTTGCCCAGGCCAATGACAAGGTTCTGCGCGTCTACAACTGGTCGGATTACATCGCCCCGGACACCGTCAAGAAGTTCGAAGACGAGACCGGCATCCGCGTGACCTACGATGTGTTCGACAGCAATGAAACCCTTGAAGCCCGCCTGCTCGCCGGTAAGTCCGGCTACGACATCGTGGTGCCGTCCAACAGTTTCCTGGCCAAGCAGATCAAGGCCGGGGTCTATCAGGAACTCGACAAGTCGAAGCTGTCGAACTGGAAAAACCTCAACCCGGTGCTACTGAAAAACGCGTCCGCCAGTGACCCGGATAACGGCCACGCTTTCCCGTACATGTGGGGTTCGATCGGCATTGGCTTCAACCCGGCCAAGGTCAAGGAAGTGCTCGGCGCCAATGCACCGACCAACTCCTGGGACTTGCTGTTCAAACCGGAAAACGCGGAAAAACTGAAAGCGTGCGGCATCAGCTTCCTCGACTCGCCTACCGAGATGCTCCCGGCGGCCCTGCACTACCTGGGTTATCCGGTGAACTCCCAGGACAAGGCTCAGATCGCCGAAGCCGAAGCGCTGTTCATGAAAATTCGGCCGTCGGTGGCCTATTTCCATTCGTCGAAATACATCTCCGACCTGGCCAACGGCAACATCTGCGTCGCGGTCGGTTACTCCGGGGACGTGCTGCAAGCCAAGGCGCGCGCCCAGGAAGCGGGCGACAAAGTGAAGATCGATTACAGCATTCCGAAAGAAGGGGCCGGCAGCTTCTACGACATGGTCGCGATCCCCAAGGACGCGGCGAACGTGGAGAACGCCTACCTGTTCATGAACTTCCTGATGCGCCCGGACATCATCGCCGAGATCACCAACAACATCGGCTACAGCAATGCCAATGCGGCGGCCACACCGTTGGTGGACGAGGCCATCCGGGATGATCCGGGGTCGTATCCGCCGCAAGCGGTCATGGCGACGCTGTATGCGATTCCGGATATGCCGATCGGCGTTCAGCGCGTGATGACTCGGGGCTGGACGCGGGTGAAACTCGGGAAATAGTCGCTCAATGATCGTTCCCACGCGTGGGAACGATCACTGTCAAAGTTTCCGTTCACGCAGCGCCTTACCACCGCTGCATCCTCTCTGACGAACGGCCTCACCTGGCTTCCTCGGTTAAGGTGAACTTAGGCGCCCTCCTCGGGCGCCTTTTTTTATGCAAGGGCCAGCGGCCATTCCGCCAGCGCCCGATACCGCCCCTTATGGGATTCAAACAAGACAAAGCGATCAGCCCGCAGGAAAAATTCGGGCGGCGTCGCGGACTCAGGCACCGGCATTCGATAATCACGCATCAACGTCAGGTGCGGCCGAAACGCCTTCGGCGTCTCTTCAACGCCAAACGGCAACATCGCCTGTTCCAGCGCATACACCAGACGCAACAACTCCGGCGGTGCCTGCTCCGGCGCCAGGACCAACACCCCTGCCCGGCGCCAGACCTCCATTCGATCCAGCGCCAACCTCAGCGGTATACCCGGTATGTGGACCTTCCCGGCCGCCGTACAGATCTCGCCAATCTGCGCCACGCCGACAGCCCCCAAAAACAACAATGTCAGGTGAAAGTTTTCCGCCGGCACCGGACGCCCGCTGCGCAGCTCAAGGGCGCTGCGCCATTGAGCAATGGCCTTGCGCTGCTCCGGCGGGCAATTGAGTGCGAAAAACAGCCGCTTGAACGGTTCACGGGATTCGTCAGTCATGCCTGGCAGCTCCTGACATGCACGTTATAGTTGAACCAACCGAATCAACGGGAGGGGGCCATGCGACAGATCATCAGCAAAGAGCCATGGTGGGCAATGCCGCCGAAACCGGGGCAGGATGAGTCCGAGCTGGAATGGGGCTGGCTGGTTCACTATAGCGAAGGTGAGCCGCGCTTCGAATTCGTCAGGGAGCGGCCGACGGACAGCGAGATCCGCAACCGCAAAAGTTGCAGGATCACCCCGTCGCCGGAGTGATCCTTTCGACGGGATCAGGCCTTCACGATCATTTCAAAACCACCAAAGACCAGGCGCTGGCCATCGAAGGGCATCGGATTGACGTCCGGCTGCATCCGCGGATCGTTCATCATTTTGTCCATGCCCGCGTTACGGGTGGCCTTGTCCGGCCAGATGATCCAGCTGAACACCACGGTTTCGTCCTCCTTGAGTTTCACCGCCATGGGAAACGAGGTTACTTTGCCGTCCGGCACGTCGTCGCCCCAGCATTCAGCGACGCTGAGCGCGCCACATTCCTTGAAAATGACCGCAGCGGTCTCAGCGTGTTTCTTGAATTTCTCGCGGTTGGCGGTGGGCACGGCAGCGAGGAAGCCATCAACGTAGGACATGGTGTTTCTCCTTCGGTTATGGAACGGTCTGCTGGGTAGTCGATTCTGTCGGGCTCCAATCGACAGCGCCGCCGCCCGAACTGACCGACGGTACGTCGGCGCTCTCCGCCAGGTTGCCCTCGATCTGCGCCGCCATGTACAGCGTCCCCGCCATGACGCCGGAGGTCGGGTTCTGCACCAGTTTCATCCAGGCCTTGTCGAACGTATTGCCCAGGCTGGCGCGAATCAGCGCTTCGCTGTCCGGCCGGTCATTGGCCTGAATAATCGCCCGAATGCCGGCTACCCCCACCGAAATCAGGGCGCCGGCCAGTTTCCCGGCTGCTGCGGCCACCGCACTGGCCGCGCCTCGCGGGGCCATTTCGGCCTCCATCCGTTGACTGGCGCGCTTGGCCACCGGCGCCATGGCGGTGTCGGTCGAATCAACGCCTTTGTCGCCCCCCGCCTTGTGGATCTTCTCGATCAACGCCGCGTAAGCCGGCAACGAATTCAGCGGTTGGGTGTGCACGACTTGATACAGCGACGCATCACGCGCGGGCGGTGGCCCGAGTGCTATCGCGGGGATTTTCTGGATTCGGCCGTTGAGCTGGGCCATCGGCACGCCGTGGCGCTGGGAGATTCGCTGCAGTTCCTCCTGAAGAATGTCCACGTAGAAGGCCGTCGCCAAGCCGAGAATCGCGTCGGGATCGATCTCTACCGCGACCGGCGCCAGCACGCGTTTCTGGTATTGCTCCAGCAGGTAGGCCGCCAGGCGCTTGGCCGAGGCATCCTGCTCACCCTTGGCACTGAGGCTGTACCAGCTGACCTTCACCGATAGCCATTCCTGGGTCCAGTAACTGCTGAACCAGGGAATGAAGTTCTCTTCGGTCAGTTGGTAGACCCGCGTGCGCCAGTAATCCATGGCGCCCCGGGCATAGATTTTGGTCTGCTCGGTCGCGGACTGCGACGCGGCGACAATCTCCTGGTCCACCTGCCGCCAGGTGCTTTGCGACACCACCACGACCGGCGCCACCACCGGGGCACGCACAGGCGTGGCGCATCCCGCCAACACCACCATCACGGGGACGATCAGCGAACGCAGGTTCAAGATCGCGGTTCCTACAGTGTTCCCCGGACGGTATGTCCGGTGTTCAAAGGACTGTTTATTTGAGTATAGGTGGCGGGGTTTGTTCGCTTGGAGCTGGTGGTGTTTTCCAGGGCCTCATCGCGAGCAGGCTCGCTCCCACAGTGGTCTGTGGTGAAACACAGGCTTGCGAACGACGCCAATCCCTGCGGGAGCGCGCCTGCTCGCGATGGGGCCCTGAAGATCACCATCAACGGCGTCGATACTCACCATCGCGACGATTGCCTTCCGCTAAAAAACCGCCAGGCGCAGGATCAACCCATCCCAAGGCAAAAGCCCACACCGGAGGGGAAAATCATGTTGATCCATCTGCTGACCTGCCTGGCCCTGACGGCCATTACGCTGACTGTCTTTTCCTACATCGTCCTCGCCAAGGAGCGCAGATCATGATCCACGCCATTACCCTTTGCGTAAGCTTCCCGGTGTTCGGCAACAACTTCTATTCGCAGCCATTCGTCTCTCGCAAAGAGCTGTCACTGGTGTTCGACAAAAACTTCGAGGCATTGCTGATACCGGCAGCCGCGAACCACTTCAACAATGAAGTGGTCGGGCTCAACGATCAATTCCGGTTCCTCAATGACGTGTTGGTTGAACACCTGCTGGAGATCGAATTGGCCCAGAGCGCACCTCGGTCTTCGCGTCAGTTCACGTTTTAGGATCAGGCGGGCCGACGAACGGCCCTCACCTTGCCACTATTGCCTCCGCCGCAAAAAAATCGGTCCGCACCGTCGGACTCAAGCCCTGACACGCCGACGCCGGTTGGTAGCGTGAGGCTTTCCAGCACCTCGCCGGTGTTCGGGTCTACTCGCCGCAATTCACCTTCCTCACCTTCCCAAGTGCCGTGCCACAGCGCGCCTTCCACCCAGGTCACTCCGGTGACGAAACGGTTGGACTCGATCGTGCGAAGAATCTTGCCGGTGTCGGGGTCGATTTGATGGATCTTGCGTTCGCGATACTGGCCCACCCAAAGCGTGCCTTCAGCCCAGGCGAGCCCTGAGTCACCCCCACCGCCGGGCGCCTGAATGGTGCCGAGTACACGACCATTCGAAGGATCGATCTTCTGAATGCGATCCTCGGCGATCTGGTACAGGTGCCGGCCGTCAAAGGCTGTTCCGGCATGCGCGGCGACATCGATGGAACGAGGCGTCTTACCACTTACAGGGTCGAGGGCGTTGAGTTTTTCTCCGGAGGCGAACCAGACGTGCTCGCCGTCATAAGAAACGCCATGCACGGCGTCGACGCCCGGAAAGGGTCCGTATTCGTGGATGATCTCGGCAGATGATTGCTTCATGGTTGCATCCTCTTCGTTGGGTGGTGGGATGGATCCTAGTCACCCGGCACCCAAGCTGTGAGTAACAAAGTCGTCGCGAATCCAGACAGCGGCGGCGTCATCCAGCGCCGGGCGCGCCCGCGACCAAATGACTGCACTTTGCCGGCGGTTGCCAGCGAATCGAGGGCCCGTTGCACCGTGCGTTGACTGGCCTTCAGCGCCAGGGCCAGCGCCGAACTCGACCACGATTCGCCGTCGGCCAGGAAGGCCAGCAGCGCCGACTGGGGCTCTTCGACGGGCCACGCCAGTACGACAACGTCATCAGCACTCTCTGGTTGCAGCGCAAACCCGCGTTTCGTCGCACTGATACCGGCCAGGGGTTTCAGTGCTTTGCGAAGCCGACCGATTTCGACGCGCAGTCTGGCGCGATGGGATTCATCGGTGAGCTTCTGGCGAAAGGCCTGGGTGATCAGTGTTTCCCGCGCCACATCCTCGGGCCAGGCTTCGGCCAACGCCCGCACGAGGGTGAACAACACCGGTCGTTTGGCCAGGGACACCGACATCCCCGCGCCGCGCACGCCGTATCGGCACGCGTCGACGACCAGAGACGGTGAACTCAGCAATGCTTCCACCTCATCCAGCCGCAGGGGGCGTTCTTCGCCCCGGGCAATCAGTCGCGCAGCGGGCGTGTCGAGGACTTGAGCGGCGTGTTCAACCTCGGCGGTGAGCGCGGGAATACCGGCGTCTGAGGCCGCACGTTCGGCCCTTTCGAGCGCAGACCGCGCCCTTCTTGTTTCGAGTCGCCGCACGGCGATTCCGGCCACCACTAATTCATGAACGACGCGCAATGCCGGCGGCAGCGGTGCGGGGTCGAGCTCGGCGAGCAAACGGTCGACCTCATCCAGACGCCCGATCAACAACAAACGCCGAACCTGCAAATACCGCGCATGGGCCGCATTCGCGCCATCGCCATGCGCCTGCAAGGTCACTCGCGCCGCTTCGAGCGCCTTCACCGGCCAGCCGAGATCCCGTGAAGCCAGGGCGATTTCGGCCTCGGCGACCACACACCGCGCCCGGGCCACAGGCGCTTTCGGACCGAAGGCGCGTGCGGCGCTGCGCACCAACGCCTTGGCCCGGACCAGATCGCCCAATTGCGCCATGGCGATGCCGCGAAGCGCCAGCGCAGGGGCATCGTCGCGCAAGGCAACCCGGTTCAGCGCACCGAGGGGATCGCCCGCCGCGAGTGCGTGCGCTGCGGCGGTGATCAGTGAGTCCATTTGAATTGCGCCACAGGTGTCACTCCCACGGTTCGGTGCCCGTAGATGAGTCTATCTCACGCCCACCCAACCTGTGGGAGCGAGCCTGCTCGCGAAAGCGGTGGGTCAGGCGCTATCGATGTTGGATGTGCCGACCTCTTCGCGAGCAGGCTCGCTCCTACAGGGAACGTGCTTGACCAACGGGGGTGGTCACCGCGGGCGTTTGGCGTCTTGCAACCACTCGCGCGGGCTGGCACCGGTTTTACGACGAAACGCCCGGGCCAGCGCCGAGGGGCTTTCGTAGCCGACTTCATCGGCGATCAGCGCGATGGACTTGCCCTCACGCAAGCGTTTCTGCGCCAGGCTGATCCGCCAGCTCACCAGATAGTCGACCGGCGTCTGCCCCACCACCGAGCGAAAGTAGTCGGCGAAACTGGCCCGGGACATATTGGCTGCCGCCGACAGTTCGGCCACGGTCCAGGCCTTGCCGGGCGCGTCGTGCATCAGGCTCAAGGGGCGCGCCAGGCGTGGGTCGGCGAGACCGGCCATCATCCCGGGCGTCTGGTCACGGCTGGTCAGGATGTGCCGCAACAACTGAATCACCAGCAGTTCGAACAGCCGATCCATCATCGCTTCGCGACCACAAATGCCGCCGAACGCCTCGCTGAACAGCCAGTCCAGCGTGCCGGCCAGGGTCGGGATGCTGTCGAGTTTGAGCACCAGGTATTCAGGCAGCGCGGCCGCCAGGGCGTTGCCCGCCCCACCGTCGAACTCCAGAGAGGCGCACACCAATTGAGTGCCCGACGCTTCGCTGGCGAACAAGCGGTGACGATAAGGTCGCGGGAAAAAAATCAGCGTCGGTTCATTGAGCTGCAGGACTCGCTCATCAGCCAGTTTGAGCGTCAGTTCGCCAGCCTGAAGCAAATGCAGGTGTCCGGTGGCCTGGTCGCCATCGAAGGACGTGACGCCGCAAAAATCGCCACTGTGGAAAGTGCCGGCACTGACACCGAAATGCGTGAGCAAGGTGGACAAGCGATCCATGGAACGACTCCCCGGGGAACATATCTGGACGATCTGTCGCATATCCTCGACGATTTGCACCCTCAACGCCAGCGCAGATCCATAGCATGGACCCCGTACCCAGCGCATACCGCGCTTGAATCGACGGAGTCTCAACATGAGCCGCATCGCCCCCCTGAACCTTGAACACGCCACCGACACCACTCGCCCGCTGCTGGAAGGCGTGCAGAAAAAAATCGGCTTCTTGCCCAACGTCTTCAAGACGCTGGCCCATGCCCCCGCCGTCCTGTCGGCCTATCTGCAACAGTCGGTGGCCCTGGGCAAAACATCCCTGAGCGCCCCTGAAAAAGAAGCGATCTTCCTGGCCACTTCGCAGGTCAACGGTTGCGACTACTGCCTGGCGGCGCACACCGTATTTGCCGGCAAGGCCGGGCTGTCCGCGCAAGACATCGTCAGTGCTCGACACGGCCAACTCAACGCATTTGCCACGCTGGCCCGGCAAATCACCGAAAGTCGCGGCCACCTGAGTAACGAGCAGATTGAAGCGGCGCGTGCAGCCGGCATCACCGATGCCAAGATCATCGAGGTGGTCGCCCACATTGCCTCGCAGACGCTGACCAACTACCTCAACAACCTGGCCCTGACCGACATCGACTTCCCTGCCATCGATGCTTGAGGCGGATGTCTGACCCGAGGAGTACACCCCATGAGCACTGTGACGCTTTACACCACCGACACCTGCCCTTATTGCCGCAATGCCAAGGCGCTGCTGGCCAGCAAAGGCATCGCCAGCCAGGAGATCAATGTTCAATCGGACCCCGGAAAATTCCAGGAAATGCTCACCCGCAGCGGTCGTCGCAGCGTGCCGCAGATATTCATCGGTGACACCCATGTCGGAGGCTTCGACGACCTGGCCAAACTGGACCGTCAAGGTGCCCTGCTATCGATGCTGGCCTGAAGCTGCAATCCAAACCCCCTCCCTTTAACCGGCAAGACTTCTATCAGCCCATAGAAGTCTTGCCACGTCGTATTGCCACTATTCATTAAATTTCTGCTAAGTTGTACGATGACCGATGAGTCATCCATAACAACAAGGAACTACCCATGAAAAAAGTGAAAGTGCTGATTGGTTTTCTGTGCCTCTTCAGTGGCTACGTGGTGGCAGCCCCTGCTCCGGGCGAGAAGGATGTGGCGCAGGCGGTGGACCATCTGACGCAAGCCATGCTCAACAAGAACATCCCCGAACTGAAAGCGCTTACTGCTGAGAACCTGACCTACGGCCACTCGAGCGGCAAGGTCCAGGACAAGAAAGACTTCATCGCCGATATCGAAACGGGCAAGAGCGCTTTCAAAACCCTGGAAATGCAGAACCAGACCATCACCGTCTCGGGTGATGTAGCGCTGGTTCGTCATCATTTTTCGGCACAGGCGATCAAGGGCACCGAGGTGGTCCCGACTGAAATCGAAAACTTCCAGATCTGGCAAAAGAAGTCCGGCAAATGGTTGCTGGTAGGCCGGCAAGCCTTCCGCATCTGAATAAAAAAATCCCGCCCAAGGTGACTTGAGCGGGATTTTTCATACAGGCAGCCTTATCGAGACAGCTGCTTATCAGGCCACAACCGGAATCATCGGATCCGCAGCCGCCAGCGCAGTTGCGCGGTCAGCGGCCGGCGGATAGATCCACACCGTATTGATCTGGGTCTTCAGCGATTTGCCTTCCTCCTTGACCAGTTTGACCTGGCGATCCCAACCCTCGGTGTACACCGCGCCCCACGCACCCAGATCCAGACAGGTAACGTACTTGGGCTGGCTGTACGCCTTCGGCGCCACGCCCAGGATTTGCGCAGCGACGTTGTTGCCGGCATGACGGCCCAGCGAGATCGCGTGCTGGCAGGTCATCATGGCGTAGTTGCCGATGTCATCCGCGGCGGCATAAGCCACATCACCGGTGGCAAAGATGTCGTCCTGACCGATGACTTTCAGGTGGGCGTCAACGTGCAGGCGACCGAGGTGGTCGCGTTCGGCCGGAATCTGCTCGGTCAGCGAGCTTGCCCGCACCCCGGTGGTCCAGACCACAGTTTTGGCGTCGATGCGTTGGCCATCGGCCAGGTTCACACCGTTTTCATCGACAGCAACGACCGACGACTTCAAGCGCCATTTCACGCCCAGCTCAGTGCTGGCTTCGGCGATCGACTGGCTGATTTCGCTGCCCATGGACGCCCCGACTTTTTCACCGCGATCGACGATGATCACTTCAATGTCAGCGTCCTCGCCGAGGATGGCCCGCAGACGCGCCGGCATTTCAGTCGCCGTTTCAATCCCGGTAAAGCCGCCACCGGCCACAACCACGGTGTTTCGAGCTGTGCTTTGCGGCAGGTTGGCCAGGGATTTCAGATGGTTTTCCAGGCGTATCGCCTGTTCAATCTGGTCCACGTCAAAGGCGTGTTGGGCCACGCCCGGAGTGTTGGGTAACGCGAGACCGCTGCCGGTGGCCAGAACGAGTTTGTCGTAGCTGCACACCTGTTCGGCACCCGATGCATCGGTGTAGCCGACTTGTTTTTGCTGCACGTCGATGGATTGCGCTGCGCCCTTGATGAACTTCACACCGACGGCATCGAACAGGTCGCCAAGGGGTGCCGCCAGTTGATGAGCATTCGGCTCGTAGAAGCGTGGACGCACCCGCAGCTCGGCCTGAGGCGCCAGTACCGTGACGTCTACGTGGTTGTGATCATGGATGTCCAACAGGCGCGTGGCGCTCAATGCCGTCCACATGCCACCGAAACCTGCGCCGATGACCAGAATGTGCTGTTTCATTGTTTTAACTCCGAAGAAGACCAAAGACTGAACTCGTCGCCGAGCTGACAACGGCGACTATAGTGATCCGAGTTACAAGACGCAACGACCTTCTATCGATGGTTATCATCACACATTCAGATACCTCGACAATCCAGACGCAAGCTTCTATCCATATGCAGCACGGGACAGACAGGCGATCAAGGGCATGCCGATGCTTCGTTGCACCCCTGACAATCGGCTGGTAACATTGGCGACTCTTTCAGTCGGAGATAACCATGTCTCTCTACAGTGCGGGCGTTGAGTACGGCATTCACTGCCTGCTTTTTCTGGTAGGCGATTACGGCGACAGCCGTGAGGCGAGCGTGCGCGACCTCGCTGAGCTGCAAGGCGTGCCGCTGGACTACCTGGCGAAAATCTTCACCAAACTGGCCAAGGCCAAACTGGTGGTCGCGACCGAGGGCGTGCGCGGCGGGTTCAAACTGGCGCGGCCGGCGGACGAAATCAGCGTGCTGGACATCGTTAACGCCATTGATGGCCAGAAGCTCATCTTCGATTGCCGTGATATCCGTGGGCGTTGCGCGTTGTTTGAAGGCTCCCCGCCGACGTGGGCAGTGGAAGGTCATTGCTCGGTTCACGCCGTCATGATGACCGCGCAGAAACGCATGGAAGACGCCCTCGCCCAGCAGACCATTCTCGACCTTGCCCGCAGGGTCGGACGTAAAGCCCCGGCCGAGTTCGGCGCCCAGGTGGACAACTGGATCAATGATCGTCGGGAAAGGAAAACGGTGACCGGCACTCAGCCCGACGGCGAACAGATCATCCCGGTGACCGATATTTCCGACTGACGATTCGTCTGGGGCGCTCTATGATTAAGGCCCATGACGACCTCTGCTCCGATCCGCTCACCCTGCCCGCCCGGCGCCTGCATCTGCGGGCGAGACCCGTTGCTGGAAACACCGGGCGCGGACGTGCGCATCCTGTTTCTGACCCGACAGGAAGAAAAGCGTCTGCTCGATCGTCTGGAAAACCTGGAAAGCCTGGCTGACCTCGAACGCTTGCAAAACCGCATGTACGCACAACTGGGCATCCGCGTGGACATCGTCCCCAGCTTCAATGAAGTGCGTACCATGCGCGGCATCGGCATCACCCTCGGCGAGTTGCCGGGCTTGTGCCGCAAGACCCGCCAGTCGATCCCCGCCGCGATTCGCCGCAGCCTGGAGAAACGCCCGGAGATCGCCTTCGAGATCCTCAACGCCAATGACCTGCTGCGCGACGCGTGAGGTCCGTACCGATGAACCCTCTTCTCGAATTCCCCGTGACCGACGAAATACTGACGTCCTACGCCCTGGCGATCGGTGCCGATTTGTTGGGTTATCGCAATCACATTTACCGGGTGCTGAACTTCTACCGCGCGATCAGCGGCATTGAAGGCCTGCCCTCCGAAGCCGTGCAGATCGCCGGGGCGTTTCACGACCTGGGCATCTGGACCGATCAAACCATTGATTACCTGGAACCCTCGGTGCGCCTGGCCACCGACTACCTCGCCAATCGGCAACTGTCGCACTTGAGCGGCGAAGTGACGGCACTGATCCTGGAACACCACAAAGTGCGGTCCTATGCTGCCGACCATGCGCTCAGCGTCGAGCCCTTCCGACGCGCCGATATCATTGACGTGTCGCTCGGCCTGCTGACGTTCGGCCTGCCGCGGGCCTACATCAAAACGGTGAAGTCGGTACTGCCCAATCATGGTTTTCACGGGATGCTGCTCCGGCAAACCGCACGGCAATTCCTGCGCTCCCCGCTCAAACCGCTGCCAATGTTTCGCTGGTGATGGGGTCGACGGGCAGGGATTGGTGCGAAAAGATCAGTTGAATCCGGCCATCGCCGACCATGCTGTAACGCTCATGAGACAGCTGCCGATCACTGTCAATTACTACTGGATATTTCCCAGTTCATACCTACGCTCTTTCGGGGGATACCCCATTTAAAAAAGGTCGGGGGGCCTGACTTCGGTACTTATCAGTACGCAGGAGCTGCTCATGAACCAGACAAAATTAACCCGGTTGTTTGCTGTTTCAATGTTGTTGTCTGCAATGGTTCTACCCGGCATCACCCAAGCGGCCGACAAACCCGCCCCCAACATCGTGGTCATCATGGGCGACGATATTGGCTGGTCCAATATCGGCGTCTACAACCAGGGCATGATGGCCGGCCGGACCCCCAACCTCGACCAGCTCGCTGCAGAAGGCATGCGCTTTACCGACTACTACGCCGAAGCCAGTTGCACCGCCGGGCGTGCCAATTTCATTACCGGTGAACTGCCGATCCGTACCGGCATGACCACGGTCGGCCAGGCCGGCTCACCTGTCGGTATTCCCGCTGAAGCGGTCACCATTGCCACCGCGCTCAAGGCCATGGGTTACTCCACTGGCCAGTTTGGCAAAAACCATCTGGGCGACTTGAACGAATTTCTGCCCACCGCGCACGGGTTCGACGAGTTCTTCGGTTACCTCTATCACCTCGACGCCATGGAAGACCCGGCACACCCCAATTATCCGCAAGAACTTCTGGCCACCGTTGGCCCGCGCAACATGGTCCACAGCTGGGCGACCACCACCGACGATACGACGGTGATGCCGCGCTGGGGCAAGGTCGGCAAACAGAAAATCGAAGACGCCGGTACGCTCTATCCCGAGCGGATGAAAACCGTCGACGACGAAATCCGCGACAAGGCTTTCACCTTCATCGACAAGGCCAAGACCGATAACAAACCGTTCTTCCTGTGGCTGAACCCGACCCGCATGCACATCGTCACGCACCTGTCCGACAAGTACGAAGCGATGCGCAATTCGCAGAATGGCTGGTCGGAGCAGGAAGCCGGCATGGCGCAGCTCGATGACATCGTCGGCGACGTCATGGCCAAGCTGAAAAAAGACGGCATGGATGACAACACCATCGTGATTTTCACCACCGACAACGGCGCGGAAAACTTCACCTGGCCGGATGGCGGCACCACACCGTTTGCCATGGGCAAAGGCACCGTGATGGAGGGTGGCTTCAGGGTTCCGGCGATCGTCCGCTGGCCTGGCAACGTACCGGCCAACACCGTGGCCAACGGCATCATGTCCGGCCTGGACTGGTTCCCGACCCTCGTTGCCGCCGCCGGCAACCCGAACATCGCCACCGAGCTGCTCAAGGGCAAGCAATTGGGCGACAGAACGTACAAGGTCCACCTCGATGGCTATGACCAGACACCGATGATCACCGGTAAAGGTCCGTCGAACCGGCATGAAGTTTTCTACTTCGGCGAAAGTACGCTGGGTGCGATCCGTATCGATGACTTCAAGTACCGCTTCATCGATCAGCCCGGTGGCTGGCTGGGGGCTAAGGTCACGCTGGACATGCCGGTCCTGACCAACCTGCGGCTCGACCCGTTCGAACGCGCCGGGTGGCCGGAAAACATGGCAGCCAGTGGCTCACTGGAGTACTTCGAGTGGTTCAAGTTCCAGTTCTGGCGCTTTGTGTTTGTACAGCAGCAAGTGGTCAAACTGGCTGAAACGGCGGTTGAGTTCCCACCCATGCAAAAAGGCGCGAGCTTCAACCTGGAAGCGGTCAAAGCCAGGATCGAAGCGGCCCGGGCGGCCATGGCCAAGTAGACAGGCGAATACACGGGTGGCGGCTGCCAGCCACCCGCGTTCATGACGGACATCCGCTGAGGTGATCCATGCAATTAAAAACAGCCGTCCTACCCGCCTTCACCCTGTTTGCGCTGTGCTGCCAGCAGGCCCAGGCCGGCGGCATCATGCTCTATGAAATCGGCACCGATAACGTGGGGCTTGCCAACGCCGGTGCCGCCGCCCGTGCACAAGGCCCTTCCACCATCGCCAGCAATCCGGCGGGCATGAGTTATCTGCCAGGTACGCAAATTACCGGCGGATTGCAGGTGCTCTATGGCGACCTGAGCTTTGATCGCGACTCAAACACCAACGGCACGGGCAGCGGCAGTGGCAATGCCTTCGACCCGATTCCCGGCGGCAGCTTTTTCATCAGCCATCAATTCGACGACCACTGGAGCGTCGGTTTCGGCAATTACGGCGACTTCGGGTTGGCGGCCAACTACGACAACGACTGGTCCGGGCGCTATTTTGCGCAGAACGTCAGCCTCGCCGGTTTGTCGTTTGTGCCCAGCGTGGCGTATCGCTTCGATGATCAATGGTCGGTAGGCGTCGGTGTGAAAGCCATGTACGGCATGCTGCAAGCGCAAACCGCGATCGATCGTTCACCCTTTGGCTTCACCGACCGCAGCGACGGCCAATTCAAGTACAAAGACAACGATTGGGGCTTTGGGGCGAATGTGGGGGTGATCTACGCCCCGCAACCCGGCACCCGTATTGGCCTGGCCTACACCAGCAAGGTCGATCTGGACTTCGAAGATCGGCTGGATGTGAAAGGCGACGGCCGTTTGCTGGAGCGCGTCAACAACACCAATACCCAACTCGACATGACCGTGCCGCAAACCGCGACCCTGAGCCTGTTCCAGCAACTCGACCCGCGATGGGCCTTGCTCGCCTCCGTCAACTGGCAGGACTGGTCCGAGTTCGGCGATATCGCGGTGCAAGTCGACACCACCGCAGTCGGTTCACAATCGACCACCGTCGACGCCCATTTCAAAGACACCTGGCAACTGGCCCTGGGCGCGCAGTACCAGGCCACCCCGCAGCTGTTGTGGAATTTCGGCGTGGCTTACGACAGCAGCGCCGTTTCCGACGGCAACCGCACATTTACCGTGCCCATGGACGAATCCTGGCGCGTTGCGGCTGGGGCCACCTATGCTCTGAACAAGGTCACCGACATTAACGTCAGCTGGGCCATGGTCTGGCTTGGCGACATGCCGGTGGACCAGACCAAGTCCACGTCGGGCACTCGAACTTCCGGTCAATTCGACAAGGCCTGGATTCAAGCGGTGACCGGAAACATGACCTGGCGTTTTTGATGCCTGCAATCGAAAAAAAAAGACAACCCCCATGGAGCACACACCACAATGAACCTGTCCCGGAAATTATTCATCGGCGTCGCATTGACCAGTCTGCTACTCGGGGGCTGCACCTCGAAAGTCACCGAAAAAGACCAGTACTCGGGCTTCCTTACCGACTACAACAACTTGCAGCAAGTCACCACCACCAGTGGCGAAACCGCGATGCGCTGGGTGAGCCCGTCCTGGAATCCAAACGCCTACGACACCGTGGTCTTCAACAAACTGGAGCTCTATCCGGCGCCCAAGCCGACCGAGCGGGTCAATCGGCAAACCCTGGATGAACTGCAGAACTACATGACCAGCAAGGTCAAAGGTGTGTTGGGGCAGAAATACCGCGTGGTATCGAGCGAACAATCAGCGCCCGGCGGTTCAAAAAAACTGATCATGCGCGCGGCGATCACCGGGGTGAATGCCGAAAACGAAGGTATGAGATGGTATGAAGTGGTGCCTGTCGCGGCCGTTGTCGGTGGTGTTTCCGCTGCCAGCGGGCATCGGGATCAGGACTCCACGTTGTTCATCGAGGCCGAGTTTAAAGACGCCAGCACCAACCAGACCGTGGCCAAAGTCGTGCGCAAAGTCTTCGGCAGCACGCTGTCCAATGCCAGCCAGGAAATCACCGCCAAAGACTTCAAGGTGGCGATCGACAAACTGGCCAGCGATTTGCAGGCGTTTGTCCGGTAGCGGCAGCTGCAAAGAGCGCGACTAACCAAGACGCTATTTTTTCATTCCGACCCGCCGACGCATGTCGGCGGTGATGGTTTGCCGGGTTTTCTTCAAGTCTGCCCAAGGTTCATCACCCACTTCAGCCAGTCGTTCCTGCACGTTGTGGATATTCCACTGATTACCGCCCTTGAGCTCTGCCACCTCTTCCCGAAAAATCGGCACTGACACCGGCAACCCTTCGCGGGTGCGGGCGGCATAGGCGCAGATGGTAGTGGCACCCAGTCCATTGCGCAGGTAATCGATGAAGATCCGTCCGACGCGATTCTTCGGCCCTGACACCGCCGAAAAGCGCTCCGGCAGCAACTTCGCCATGTGGCTGACAATTGCGTGGCTGAAGTCCTTCACCTCGTCCCAACCGTGCTTGCGGGTCAGCGGCACCACCAGGTGAATCCCCTTGCCGCCGCTGGTCTTGAGGAAGGCCTTGAGCCCCAGCTCATCCAGCACCGACAGCGTCAGCTGAGTCGCCTCGACCATGCTTTTCCACGGCAGCGCCGGGTCCGGGTCGAGGTCGAGAACGAAGCGGTCAGGTTTGTCGAGATTCTCCGTGGTAGCGTTCCAGGTGTGCAGTTCCACCGTGCTCATCTGCACGGCGCCAATCAGCGCTTCGGCGTTGTTGATGATCATCACCGGTTGGCCGGTGACGTCCTTGTCCAGCGTGGTGATGCCCGGAATGGCCAGGCGCTCGGCGTTTTTCTGGAAGAACAGCTCGCCCGCGATGCCATCCGGGGCGCGCACCAGCGCCACCGGCCGATCCTTGAGCTCGGGCAGAATCCATTCGGCGACGCTGGCGTAATATTCCGCCAGCTGCACTTTGGTGGTGCCGCTGCTTGCATCGATCACCCGATCCGGGTGGGTGATGCGCACCTTGCCGTCGCCGAGGCCGACTTGTGAGGGCGCGGGCGCTGCCTTGGCCGTTTTCTTTTTCGTCGCGGTGGCCGGTTTGTCAGCGGCGGATTTCCTGCTGGTCTGGGCTTTCACGGCTTTCGCACGCTCCTCGGTGATGTCTTCGGCGGGCTTGTCATCGCGCAAGCCATGGAATACGGCATGGCGCACCGATCCGTCCTTGGTCATCTCGGCGAACGCGACTTCGGCGAGCAACACCGGTTTGAGCCAATGCACACCCTTGGCGTCGAAACCGGTCGGCGGATTGACCACCGCCGGTTTTTTTACCTGCAACGGTTTGAGCTGTTCATAAATGTGCTTGAGCGTGGTCTCGTTGAAACCGGTGCCGACCTTGCCAGCGTAGCGCAACTCGCCACTGTCCCGGTCATGCAATCCCAACAGCAGCGCGCCGAAGGCATTGCGCGCACCTTTGGGATCGGTGAACCCGACCACGACGAATTCCTGCCGATGTTTGCACTTGAGCTTGATCCAGTCACTGCTGCGCCGTGACACATAAGGCGACCCCAGGCGCTTGCCGATCAGCCCTTCCATCTGCATTTGGCAGGCACTGTTGAGCAAGGCTTCCGGCTCCTCGCCGAACGCGTCGGAGAAGCGCAGCAAAGGATCTTTATTGGGTTTGAGCACCGTTGCCAGCGCGACCCGCCGCTCCTCGACCGGCACCTCGCGCAGGTCCACGCCATTGAGGTAAGGCATGTCGAACAGGTAATAAAGGATGTTGCCGCTGCGATTGGATTCAAAGGCATTTTGCAGCGCCTGAAAGTCCGGCACACCCTGCTCGTTAGCCACCACCATCTCACCGTCGAGCCAGGCGGACTCCAGGCCCAGAGCGGCCAGCGCCTCGGCCTGTTTCGGCAATTTGTGGGTCCAGTCGTGGCCGTTGCGGGTGAAGAGTTTCACCTCGTCGTGGTCGATGCGCGCCATGATCCGGTAGCCGTCGAACTTGATCTCATAGCTCCACTCGCCCGGCGGGGCTTTTTCCACCAGCGTCGCCAATTCCGGTTTGAGCTGGTCGGGCAGCTTGGCCTTGTGAGCCCCGGTGAGTTGCGCCGACCGCTGTTTAGCCGCGACCTTGCGCGCCGGCTTCTTCACCGGTTTGGGCTTGGCGGCGGTCTTGGCCTTTTTGGGGACAATGGTGCGGTCACTGAGCACGCTGTCGGGTTCGGCGGCGACCACGTCGTAATCACTCTCGGGTTTCGCCGCGCTGTCCTGATGCTTGATCAGAAACCACTGCTCCTGCTTGCCCGGCATGTGCGTGCGAACCAGGTTCCACAAGCCGCCGAGTTTCTCGCCTTGCAGCTCGAACTTGAGCTTGCCTTTGGCATAGGCCTTGGCCGGATCTTCCTGGGGGATCCACACGCCCCGGTCCCAGACAATCACATCGCCGGCACCGTAATGCCCTTCCGGAATGCTGCCCTCGAACGTGGCGTAATCGATCGGATGGTCTTCAACGTGGACCGCCAGGCGCTTGACCTTGGGGTCTAGCGAGGGGCCTTTCGGCACGGCCCAGCTTTTCAGTGCGCCATCGAGTTCCAGGCGAAAGTCATAGTGCAACCGCGAGGCATCGTGCTTCTGGATACAGAACTGCAAGGCATGGTCTTTCGCAGTTTTCTTGCCTGAACGTTTCGCGGCGGGCTCAGAGGTCGCCGAAAAATCGCGCATGCGGTTGTAATCATCCAGATTCTTGTTCATGGCGCACCTGTTGGCTCGACGCGTCCCCCAATGCCGGGGCCGATGCGCGTGACGATCAAGGCCACGACCGCAATCCGCTCCACCCGTTGATAGCCGGGCGTCAGCAACTCTTCACCGAACACATCGGGATCGAGTTCGCGATAGGTCCAGCCGAACATCGGCGATTCAAGGCGCGGGGTCAGTGCCTCAAGAAACGGATCCTGGCCATCGATCATTGCCACCCCGGTGTACAGCACCAAAGAGCCACCGGGCGCCAGTCGAAGCAACGCCTGCTCGACAATGCGCAACGATAACTGCGCACCGAGAGCGCCGCCACCATGCCGGTAAGCGCGCTCGGTGGGGTCGGCCATGTAGGGCGGATTGGCGACGATCAGGTCGAACTGGCCGTCGACGTCCTGCAGCACATCGCTGGCCTCGACCGTGACGTTAGCGACTTCCGCCAGGGCCGCGTTGACCGCCGTCAAACGCAGAGCCGCGGGATTGATATCGACGGCCAGCACCTCGGCTTCACGGCGTGCGCGGGCAATCACAATCGCCCCGACACCCGCGCCGCAACCAATGTCGACGGCGCGCCGGATCGGCGCGAAGGATTGTTGAAGATGAGCGTGGATCAGCTGCGCGAACCGGTAGCTGTCCGGTCCGAAAAACACCGCGTCCGCCGCGTCGGTGGGAAACCCCGAGTGCACGAACAGCAAATCATCGAGGCTGGACCAGCGCACGCGGCTTTTCAGTCGGCCGTTGCTTTCTTGCAGCACGCCCGCCTCCTGCAACTGCCGCTGTTCATCGGTCGACAGCAGGCCCGGTTCGAATGCGCGCGACCAGCCGAACACGTCGCGCAAGGTCCGGGCGTTTTGCCCAAAGTCACGGTCGTTGACCCGCTGGTGCGTGAGCGGCGTCGGGGTGATAAACCGGTAACCATCGGCCTGCAAACGGCGCCCCAGCTGCACCAGCGCCAGATCGGCAGCGCCCAGTTGTTCTTCCTGATTCATGCCGTGCTCCTATCGCAGGCTGGATTTGAGTTCGATGAACCGTCGCGTAGCCATCAGGCCGGCTGGATGGGAATGCCGATGGGCCGACAACCACGGGATCAGCACGGGCATCTGCTCTTGTGCGGCAAGCCCCTCCAGCGAGGTTTGCAGGCTCTGGATATCCGGGTCGTTGTCGGGCACTGGCGGTTCTGTCGCGACACTCGTGCCTCGGCGGACCGCTGTGGCTGAGCGCTCAGGCGTCCAGTTGCCGGCAATCCAGTCATGCAGCAGCTGTTTTTCATAGGGGCTGAATACGCCGAACATGGCGGCACCATCCCCCTCGATCAACTGCCAGAAGCGACTGGCCTGAGGATCCTGTCCGCGCTTGATCCAGCCCTTTTTTTCCATGGCGGCAAGGAACCCTGGCAACTGCTCCGGCGCGGACAGCCACTGGTTGACGGTCTTGCCTTCAAAACGGCAGTAGTCGGAATGCATGTGCTGGCCGAACGGACGCTTGCGCTCAAGCATGTTGAGCAGCTCGGCGTCGAGGTCGAACGACTCGATGATCGCGCGACTGCCCTGCCCCAGATCATTGAGTCGATAACCCAGCGCGACCCGACGCAGAAAGTCTTCGCGATCGCCTTCCACCGGCAGCAGTTGCAGCACCGACTGCACGGCTTTTTGCGCGTGGCCGGTGCTGGCGTTGTCGATGGTCACGTGCAGGGTGAAGTAATACGGATCGATGCCCAATTCGCTGAGTTCATAGGCGCTGATCAGCAGGTGCAACGGCAGCTGTTCGTAGCCCAGGTTGTAGCCGATCACCTCCGGCAAAAACTCGTCGGCGGATTCGCCCAGCGCCAGTTGTATCGCGCCCTGCAGGTAATGCTCGTCGGCGATCACCCCTGGGTCTTGCAGACCATGTTCGGCGAGCAGCTTGCGGTAGATCACCACATGATTCTGCGCCGGGTTGCCGTCGCCGAGCTCTTCCAGATAGGTGCAGATCAGCCCTTCGAAACGCGGGTCGCGCCACTGACGCAACAGGCCGTACAACCAGGCGCCGTCGACCAGTTTGGTCGGGGCCACGGCTTGCAGGAAAAACAGCGCGTGGGCCTTGTTAGTGAAAAACTGCCGGGGCCCGCCTTCTTTGCGTTGTTGCAGGTAGTCGGCGTATTGGCGGGCAACGTCGACGCTGTGGTGTTCGACGAACGATTGCAGGGCCGACAGGTCCGTTGGCATTTCTTGAGGCAAGTGGGTGGCGTGTTCCAGCTGCACTTCGAGAAAGCTTCGCGCCAGAGCACGCCGTTGCTCGGGGTCGACGCCCAGCAGCAGGTGTTCATAGGCTTGTTTGAGGCTCCCGGCGGCCGGGATCGGGTGTTCGTGGGCGGGCCGCGATTCAAGTCGTGTCAGGGCAGTCATGGGCGCATCTCTCGGTCTAAGGCCAGTGGCAGGACGTTGAATCAACACGTCTCTACATCAGCAGAGCGATTTGCCCGGAGAAAAATTCAATCGACGTTGAAATCGCCCTGACGGACGGACCTGTGCAGCACCGCCCGCCCGGTGCACCCGGCCTATAATCAGCGGGTGCGGGGTCATCTTCGGAGAGCAATCATGCGAACGGTGCACGTCATCGAGCAATCGCCGGCACCCGTAAATGTCGTGGGCGAGGCGATCACCATCCTCGCGGGCGGCGACCTCAGCAAGCCCTTTGAGATGCATATTCAGGAAGGCGTGCAAGGTGGAGGGCCGCCGCTGCACTTTCATCCGTGGGACGAGGCGTTCTATGTGGTCGACGGCCAGGTCGAAGTGACCGTGGCGGGCAAGTCCACCACCGTCTCGGCCGGGGGGTATGTGCATATCCCCGGGGGTTCGATCCATGCCTACAAGAACATCAGCCCTACCGCGAAGATGATTGGCGTGGTGTCGGATCCGCGGGGCGGGCAGTTTTTTGCGGCGGTGGATCAATTAAGGGTGCCGGAGGATTTACCGCGGATACTGGAGATTGCCGAAGCGTACGGGGTTATTTTCCTGGTGCCCAAACCGGCAGTTTGACCGCGTTATCGTTCTTCGCTAGCAGGCTAGCGCCCACAGCGACCTTGCGCACACCGCAAATCCACTGTGGGAGCTGGCCTGCTAACGAAGGCGGCCTGAAAGACAACCCGGTTTAACGGACCCCTAAACCGCACCACCCTTGGCCTGCTGCTCCAGATGCACTTGCAGCTCAGGGTCAATTTTCAGCGCCGCCGCCAGCTCATCCAGATAGTTGCGCTCGGCATCCTGCTGATCGTCCACCAGCATCACGCTGGCCAGGTACATCTCTGACGCCATGCCAGGATCCGTCGCCGACTGCGCCACATCGGCGGCATCCAGCGGCCGGGCCACTTCGTCATCCAGCCATTGCTGCAATTGCGGGTCGTCGGTGTGACGGCCCAGTTCGGTACTGATCATCTGTTTCTCGGCGTCGTCGATCCGGCCATCGGCCTTCGCTGCAGCAATCAACGCCCGCAGCACAGCATGGCTGTGCTCCTCGACTTCCGGGCCGGACAAAAGGTCTACGGTGCGCGGTGCCTGTTGCGGCGCAGCCGCCTGACTGCGTTGCCATGCCTGATACGCCTGGAAGGCCATCATCCCGAGCGACGCCAGGGCCGCATAGTTGGTGCCGCCACTTGAGCGGGTCCGGGTCGAGCCGCCCAGCGGTGAGCCGCCGCCGAGCAGGCCACCGAGCAAACCACCCAATCCGCCCCCGCCCATGGCTGAACCACCGCCACCGCCCAACAAGCCGCCGAGCAATCCGCCCAGACCGCCGTCGATGCCGCCCTGGGCAGATGCGCCACCCTGTCGCTCCCTGGAGCCCTGGCCGGCCCGCAGGAGTTGTTCGAGCAAATCGCTGGTGTTCATGACGACGTCCTCATCGATGGGAGTGACCCGGTCAGGCAACAATAGTCCTCGCCGGCAAATGCGCCATTACCGTTTGGCCTGTGGCGAGGGAGCTTGCTCCCGCTTGAGTGCGTAGCACTCACAAAAACCGGCATTGCTGCCACATTTTTTGGGGCCGCTACGCAGCTCGGCGGGAGCAAGCTCCCTCGCCACAAAAACGGGTAAGCCTGTGTGCCAGTGTTCAGTGAACAGCACTGCAGATTAATCCAAAGTATTTTTTGCCGGCCCAGCTAAGATTTACTGGCGGTGAACCTTATTCCCGGATTTCCGGTCGATACCTGCAACCGAACCGGTTTGCCGCCGCCCTTGATAATGAGGGTGATGACTGGCTTGCTTCATCTATCTGGAGAACGCCCCCCGTGATATCCACCCTACACATCGCCAGACTCAAAGCATGGGGCGCCCATGGTTTTACCGCCACCGGCGTGGTCACTGCCTTCCTCGCCACCCTCGCCTTGCTGGAAAACCAGGCCACCAACTGCCTGCTGTGGCTGGGCGTGGCCCTGATCGTCGATGGGCTGGACGGTGCCCTGGCACGCAAGGTCAATGTGCAGTCGGTGTTGCCGAGTTTCGATGGATCGATTCTCGATCTGGTGATCGACTACCTGACGTATGTGTTCATCCCCGCGCTGTTCATCTATCGCTACATCCCCTTGCCGGACTACACGCTGCTGCTGACCGTGTCGCTGATTCTGGTTTCGTCGCTGTTTTGCTTCTGCAACGTCAACATGAAAAGCAAAGACAATTACTTCCAGGGCTTCCCCGCCGCCTGGAACGTCGTGGCCCTGTGCCTGTACATCATTGCCCCGTCGCCGTGGATTACCTTCCTGACGATCATTGGCCTGGCCTTGCTGACCGTGACCCGCATGAAGTTCCTGCACCCGTTTCGCGTGCGCAAGTTCATGCCGATCAACATTGCCGTGACCGCCATCTGGCTGCTGTGCAGCTTGTCGCTGGTGGTCAATCACCCCGTCATCAACCCGATGGTCATGGGGCTTTGGCTGCTGATGTCGGCTTACTTCCTGGGGATCTGCATCTGGCGCACCGCCATGGAGTGGTTCGACGGATCGCGCCAAAAGTAACGCAGCATGGCCATCCATATCGTTCGACTCGGCTCGCCGCGCCTGCCTGATGAAGGGCTGCGGATCGGCACGGTACGCCGCCCCCCTCGTGGTGTACCGAAGACCGAGTTCGCCCGTCGGGACTTTTATGATGTGTGGCAGCCACTGCTGTCGCCGAGTGCGGAACTGGTGGCCGAAGCCAAAGCGGCCACCGATGACAAAGCCTGGGAGGCCTTTCGGCGCAAGTTCAAGGCGGAAATGAACCACCCGGCGCCCAGTCAACTGCTGGATCTGCTGGCCGCCCTCTCCCATCAAACCGCGCTGGCGGTTGGGTGTTATTGCGAGGATGAAGCGCATTGCCATCGTTCTGTGTTGCGGGAGTTGCTGGCAGCACGCGGCGCACAGATTGCCTAGATCCCTGTGGGAGCTAGCCTGCTAGCGATGACTGCTTTCCAGCCGATGTAGATGTCGACTGACACTCAGCCATCGCGAGCAGGCTCGCCCCCACAGGGGAATTGGATGTTCAAAGGACTGAGGTAGCACCATGAAACCGCAAATACGGCCCGCCACCGCAGCTGACGCGTCCGCCATCAGCCAGGTCATCATCCAGTCGCTGCGCCAGTCCAATGCCCTGGACTACCCACCCGACATCATCGAGCAGGTGGAAAAGAGCTTTTCCACCGAGTCCATTCGCACGCTGCTGACCCAACGCCAGGTCTTCGTCGCAATGATCGACAGTCATATCGTGGCCACGGCCAGCCTTGATCGCGATGTGGTGCGCAGCGTCTTTGTCGACCCGACTCAACAAGGACGCGGCCTCGGGAGGCAATTGATGGCCACGATCGAGTGCATCGCCGCCGAAGCCAAAATCGAGGTCTTGCGCGTCCCCTCCTCCATCACCGCAGAAGCCTTCTACTTCAAGCTGGGCTTTCGAAAAGTCCGCGACGAATTCCACGGAGCCGAGCGTACGATCATCATGGAACGGCGACTGACCTCCCTCTGACTGCCACGCCCACCCAACCTGCGCCGGTCTGACGGACGGGAGGTCGATCATGGTCAATACTTAGGGGATTGAACGACGCGGGAGGTTCGACATGTCTGGTCAATCACGCTTCATGCTGGTCGCCTCGCCACTGATGGAACACAGCCCCGCCTTCGACAGAGCCGCGGCGCTGGCCAAGGCTGAAGATGCGGCGTTGCACATCGTGGCGTTCGATTACCTGGAAGGCCTGGCCACCGCCAGCCTGGTCAACGAAAAGGCCTTGGAACAAATGCGTCTGGGCTACGTTGATCGACACCGCCAGTGGCTCGAAGAACAGGCCCGTCCCCTGCGCAAGATCGGCGTCCACGTCACCACTGAGGTGGCGTGGGTCGAACGCCCGCTGGAAGAAATCCTGATTCACCTCAAAGAGCAGCCGATGGACGTGCTGATCAAGGCGCTGGAGCACGAATCACTGCTGTCGCGGTTGTTGTTTACCCCGCTCGACGTGCATTTGCTGCGTGAATGCCCGGTGCCGCTGCATTTTGTCAGCCATGCCGTTCACGCCCTGCCACGCAAGGTTGTCGCGGCGGTCGATCCTTTTCATCGCGATGATCACTACAAAACGTTCAATGACCGGATCCTGCACGAAGCGTCGAAGCTGGCGAGTGCCTGTAACGCCGAGCTGGACGTGGTCTACGCCTATGACCTTTCCTCGATCAGCGCAGACGAGTTCGGCTTTGACAACGGCTCGGCGTTTTTCAATTCCGGCAAGGCCAAGACCCTGTTCGACTACCAGGAGGACGCCTTCAACGAATTGGCCGAGCGCAACGGCATCGCGCCCGAGCAGCGGCACATGATCATGGGTAACCCGGCCAAGGTCCTGACCCGCTATGTCGACGCCTACGACGTCGACGTGATCGTCATGGGCCGGGTCGGCCATCGCGGTCTGGGCCGGTTGATCGGCAGCACAGTGGAACACCTGCTGTACAAAATGCCCTGCAGCGTGTGGGTGGTGTACACCGAGCGGGTGGATGAGTGAGCCTCTTCCAGACACCGCATCCCCCTGTAGGAGCGAGGCTTGCCCGCGAAGACGGAGTATCAGTCGACCACGATGTTGCCTGACGCTCCGTCTTCGCGGGCAAGCCTCGCTCCTACAGGGTTTTGTGTCGTCTGGTTAACGTCGGGTGATGACGACCTCCAGGTATTCACTTGGCACCACCACCGATTTCTCTCCCGCTCTGTTCATCCGGTTGATCAGCTCAGTCAGGTCGCTTTCAAAGGCTTGGGCTCCCTCGGGAGACAGCGCCGCGAAGGCCTTGTGGACCGGGCCGTACCAGGTGCGAAACGTGTCGATGAAGTGCGCCGCCGAGCGATAACGGAAGTTGAAGGTGCGGCGCGTCACCTGGACCTGAAAGTCACGCTCATCGAAGTGCGAGTGCAACCAGGCTTCGGTTCCCCAGTTTGAAGGCGGTTGTGCGCCTGGCGGTGGCGGCAGGTGTTTGCCCAGGGTCTTGAACATCTGGCCGACAAAACCTTCAGGCGTCCAGTTGGCCAGGCCGATCCGGCCGCCAGGACGGCAGACCCGCGCCAGTTCTGAAGCCGCTTTGGCCTGATCCGGCGTGAACATCACGCCGAAGGTCGAGAGCACCGCATCGAAGCTGGCGTCTTCGAACGGCAGCGCCTCGGCGTCGGCGACCTGGAAGGTCACCTCCAGGCGCTCGGCCCGGGCCCGGTCTTCGCCGCGCTCCAGCAGCGCCGCCACGTAGTCGGTCGAGGTGACGTTGCAACCTCGGCGTGCAGCGGCGAGCGTCGCATTACCGTTGCCGGCGGCCACGTCCAGCACGCGTTCGTCGCAGAGCAAGTCACAGGCTTCAGCCAGTTGCTCGCCGACAATTTGCAGGGTGGTGCCGATCACGGCGTAATCGCCGCTGGCCCAGGAGACCATCTGGCGGTTTTTCAGGGCAGTGAGATCAAGGGGGGTGCTCATTAAATCTGCTCCGTAAGGATTGGAACGCAAGCCCGGCTTACTCCGCCGTGGTCGGATCGATGATGTTCATCACCTGGGAAATGCGGTTGGCCGGGAAACCGCTCTGCCTGGCGTGCTCCTGGATCAGCGCTTCGCTCGGCGAGATGTACACGCAGTACAACTTGTCACCCGTGACATAACTCTGAAGCCACTGCACCTGCGGCAAGTCGCGCAATGCCCGGCAGGACTTTTGCGAAGCGGCTTTCAAATCCCTTTCTGACAGTGTTCCAGCACCTGGAATCTCGCGTTCTATGACGAACTTTGGCATGGCAACCTCTCAGTCTTGTTATTGATGACAGGGTCGGCAGTGGCCCTGTAGGCAAACTATCGCTCCGGCGCGGGCCGGCGTCCTGCCCGATCGTCGGGCAACACTGCCCGATCGTCCGGAGAATTCACGTTACCCGGCAACGCGCTCACAATCAGAAAGCCCTTAGTCGCATGGGAAGTCACCATGGACGCCCTGTCCCAAACCCTGCGCGTCGTCCGCCTGGTCGGCGCGATTTTCATCAATGCCAGGTTCACGGCACCCTGGTGCTACCAGTCGCCCAGTGCCGACACGGCGGCCCCCTTTCTGGAGCCCGGTGCCGAGCGGGTGGTGATATTCCACCTGATCACCGAAGGCGAGTGCTATGTCGAGATGGGAAACGCTGCGCCGCTGCGCCTGACCGCCGGCGATGTGGTGGTGTTCCCTCAGGGCGATGCCCATCGCATGAGCTCGCAACCGGGGCTGACGCCGGTCACCGGCAAGCGGCTGGACGTGGTGCTGGCGCGCCGTCCCCGGCAACTGAGTTACGGCGGAGGCGGCGCGGTCACGCGGCTGGTGTGCGGTTATCTGGCCTGCGATACGCGGTTGGCGGGCATGTTGCTGACGGGATTGCCGGCGGTGGTCCGGGTCAATGTGCGCGGCTCCAATGCCGGAATCTGGCTGGAATCATCGGTGCGTTATGCGTTGGCCGAAGCACGCTCGCCCAGGCCCGGGGGCGAAGGTGTGTTGGCGAAACTGGCCGAGGTGTTGTTCATCGAGGTGTTGCGCCTGTACATGAACGAACGCGGTGAAGGCCGGACCGGCTGGCTGGCCGGTGTGGGTGACCGGATCGTCGGTGCCGCCCTGAATGCGCTGCACAAAAAACCCTGTCACGCCTGGACCCTGGATGAACTGGCGCGAACCGCCGGCACCTCAAGGTCGGTGTTGGCGGAACGCTTTGCGCAGTTGGTGGGGAGTTCGCCGATGCAGTACCTGACGCAGTGGCGGATGTTGCTGGCGGCGAACCTGTTACGCAGCAGTAACAGTTCGTTGATGCGGATTGCCGAAGAGGTGGGCTACCAGACCGACACGGCCTTCAGCCGTGCCTTTCGTCGAGAGTACGGTGCGCCACCCGCGGCGTGGCGGCGCAATCAGGAGAAAAAACCAATGGCCCGCGGCACGCAGCCTGTGAGCCATTGATGGCGAGGGTTACGCCGAAGGTGCCTTGGCCTCTTCCAGCAGTTGCTGAATCATCTTTTCCTGGGTTTCGTAGGCGCCTTCACCGAAGTGGGTGTAACGCACCTGACCCTTGGCGTCGATCAGGTAGTGAGCGGGCCAGTACTGGTTGTCGAAGGCGCGCCAGATCGCGTAGTTGTTGTCGATGGCCACCGGGTAGGTGATGCCGAGCTTTTTCACCTGGTCCTTGACGTTGTCGATGATGCGCTCGTAACCGTATTCAGGGGTGTGGACGCCGACAACCACCAGGCCATCCTTCTCGTATTTTTTCGCCCAGTCCTTCACATACGGCAGGGTGTGCTGGCAGTTGATGCAGTCGTAGGTCCAGAAGTCCACCAGCACCACTTTGCCTTTGAGCGAATCATTGCTCAGCGCTGGCGAGTTCAGCCACTGGACGGCACCGGACAGCGACGGCATGGAACCCTGGGCGTTGTCCATGGAGTCGGCCCTGACCTTGCTGACGAAGTAGTCGACGACTTTCGGCACGCTTTCCATCACGCCTTTTTCGAGGCTGCTGACGCCTTCGGACGAGGTGCCGGCCAACAGTGTCCGGTCGGCACCGGTGGAAATCACCGCCACGGTCGCCAGCACGGCAACACCGGCACCACGACGCAACCAACCAGTGACAGGGATCGACACTTTCAAGCGATTGACCAAACCGCGACCGGCGAAGATCAAGGTCCCCAGGGACAGTGCGCTGCCCAGGCCGTAGGCCAGCAGCAACAGGCTGGTCTGTGCGTTCGCACCCTGGAGCATGGCGCCGGTGAGAATCACCCCGAGGATCGGGCCGGCACACGGCGCCCAGAGCAACCCTGTGGCCACACCGATCATGACCGAACCCAGCGGGCCTGACATTTTGCGGGTGTCGGGATCAAGGCGATTGCCCAGCGCCACGAACGGGCGGGCCATCCAGTCACCGACACGGGCGGAAATCAGCGACAGAGCAAACAATCCCATCACGAAGAGCGCGACGTGACGACCGGTGTTGTTGGCTTGCACCACCCATTCGCTGCTGACCACGGCCAGGCTGGCGATCAGGGCAAAGGTCAGGACCATGCCGCCGAGGGTCAGCAGAATGGATGAACGGGTGCGTTTGACACCGGCGAACAGGAACGGCACCACCGGGAGGATACAGGGGCTGAGGACGGTCAATATACCGCCCAGAAAAGCGATGAGAAACATGGTAATCACCTTGAAATAGAGAAGAACGACACACCACCTACCCCCTGTAGGAGTGAGCCTGCTCGCGATGGCGGTGTGTCAGATAACACTGATGTCGATTGACACTCCGCCATCGCGAGCAGGCTCACTCCTACACTGGAATTGTGGTGTTCACAAAACCGGGTTCGGGCATCAGGCCTTCTGGTTTTCCTGTAGCTGACCTTGCGGCGTGCGGCTCGAGCCGTCCTGTGCGAGGAAGGCATGAGCGCCCTGCTCGGCCACCGGCGTCAGCTGGAAGCAGGTCGCACTGCCACAGCTTTTCTGTTCAACAGCGGCATTGGCATGGGCAGCCGCGCCGGCTGCGGAGAAAGCAACAGCGGTCAAAAAGCGGGTGACGTTGTTCATGGTGTTCTTCCTGTTTCAAAGGGGGTTGGCAATCGCTCAGCGAAGGACTCAGTTGTCCGCGTTGCAGCCGTCAGCAAATTTGCGGTAATCCAGCACCTGGGTTTTGTGCTGGGAATCGAGGTAGGTCAGCTGGGCATTCACAACCCCGCAGGAAGGCGCGGCGTCTTCTTTCAACGACAGCACTTTCTTGATGTCCAGGTGGGTGCCGTAGGTGTAGGTTTTGGCGGTAACATCGGCGGCTTCGGCGCGGGCCGACAAGGTGCAGATGTTCAGGGCGGCAAACAGGCAAGCGGCGTAGATGGCTTTGGTGTTCATGGCGGTTTCCTCAAGGCTTCAATGGGTAGGTCGTTCGATTGAGCAGAGGCGGTGTGGGTTGCCTCGATGGAACCCATTAGAAGCTCGCGAGGTATCTCGTCTGTGTCGAAAACAGCCGCGTGTAAATCGGTACGTATCAAAGCCGGCCCCTGATACAGAGCGATACAAAACCCCTGGAAAACCGCATTTTTGCCTTTGCATGTATCCGTCGCTACGCCAGATACACTGCAATACAAAGGGCTGCGGGCGAGCGGGCCAAGGCCCGATAGACTGCGCAACATCCCCCATTGATAGAGGCTTGGCCCCATGGAACACGTCGATCACATTCTCATCGTGGACGATGACCGCGAGATCCGGGAACTGGTAGGCAACTACCTCAAGAAGAACGGCCTGCGCACCACGGTCGTCGCCGATGGACGCCAGATGCGCAGCTTCCTTGAGTCCACGCCGGTGGACCTGATCGTGCTCGACATCATGATGCCGGGCGACGACGGCCTGATGCTCTGCCGCGAGTTGCGCGCCGGCAAACACAAGGCCACGCCGGTGCTGATGCTCACTGCCCGCAACGACGAAACCGACCGCATCATCGGCCTGGAAATGGGCGCCGACGATTACCTGGTCAAGCCGTTCGCCGCCCGTGAACTGCTCGCGCGAATCAACGCCGTACTGCGCCGCACGCGGATGCTGCCGCCAAACCTGGTGGTCACCGAAAGCGGTCGCCTGCTGGCGTTCGGGCGCTGGCGCCTGGACACGTCGGCCCGGCACCTGCTGGACGAAGACGGCACCATGGTCGCGCTCAGCGGTGCGGAATACCGATTGCTGCGGGTGTTCCTCGATCACCCGCAGCGGGTGCTCAATCGCGACCAGTTGCTCAATCTGACCCAGGGCCGCGACGCCGATCTGTTTGACCGTTCCATCGATTTGCTGGTCAGCCGCTTGCGCCAGCGCTTGCTGGACGATGCCCGCGAACCGGCCTACATCAAAACCGTGCGCAGTGAGGGCTATGTGTTTTCGCTGCCGGTGGAAGTGCTCGGTGCGCCGTCATGAACCTCACCCTTCGTTGGCCCCGCACCCTGGCCTCGCGCCTCTCGCTGATCTTTCTGATTGGCCTGATCCTGGCGCAGGCGCTGTCCTTTGGCGCGCAGTATTACGAGCGTTACGAAAGCGCAAAAAACACCATGCTTGGCAATCTGGAAACCGACGTCTCGACCTCCATCGCCATTCTTGACCGCTTGCCAGCCGAAGAACGCATGGGTTGGCTGCAACAACTGAACCGCCGCAACTACCGTTATTTGCTCGACGAGGGTTCGCCGGGCGTGGCCATGAGCGACACGCCCATCGCGATGACATCGATCAAGGACGCCATCGGCAAGGATTACCCGATGACCGTGACGGACATTCCCGGCGAACAGAAACACTTTCAGGTGCACCTGAAACTCGCGGACGGCAGCCCGGTGACCATCGACGTCAGGCCATCAATGGTGCCGTTGTCGCCGTGGTTGCCCATCGTTCTGCTGGGCCAGTTGGCGCTGATGATCCTCTGCACCTGGCTGGCGGTGAGAATCGCCATCCGCCCCCTCACCCGCCTTGCCGAGGCCGTGGACAACCTTGATCCCAACACCCACGCGGTGCACCTGGACGAAAAAGGCCCGACCGAAGTCGCCCATGCCGCCATCGCCTTCAATTCGATGCAGGCACGCATCGCCGCGTACTTGAAAGAGCGCATGCAACTGCTGGCGGCGATTTCCCACGACCTGCAAACCCCGATCACCCGCATGAAACTGCGCGCCGAATTCATGGACGACTGCAGCGAAAAAGACAAACTGTGGAGCGATCTCAGTGAGATGGAACACCTGGTGCGCGAAGGCGTGGCCTATGCCCGCAGCGTTCACGGCGCCACCGAAGAAAGCCGCCGCACCGACCTGGATTCGTTCCTCGACAGCCTGGTGTTCGACTACCAGGACGTGGGCAAGGACGTGCAGCTCAGTGGCAAAAGTGGCGCGGTGATCGACACCCGGCCCCATGCCTTGCGGCGGGTACTGGTAAACCTGACGGATAACGCTCTGAAGTTCGCCGGCGCCGCCGAGCTGTGGGTGGAAGCAAAAAACGGCGGCCTCTCGGTGAAGATCATGGATCGCGGACCGGGCATTGCCGAAGAGGAACTGACCCACGTGATGGAACCGTTTTACCGGGTTGAGAATTCGCGCAATCGCAGCACCGGCGGCACCGGTCTGGGGCTGGCGATTGCACAGCAGTTGGCGTTGGCGCTCGGGGGATCGTTGACGTTGAGCAATCGTGAGGGCGGCGGGTTGTGTGCGGAGTTGAAGTTACCGCTTCGACCTGGCAGTCAGTAAACAGACACAAAGGCCAAGGAAAGCCTTTATATTGTCGGACACCGTCGTGCAGCAGCCGACGGCGATGCCCTGATAGCAACCGACACCTATATGGATATTGGCAAAATGGATGACAACCGAAGGCCCATCAAGACGCGCTCTGCGGGCTGGGCGAAATACATCACCGACCTTCTGGTGAAACGAGACATCTCCCCCAATCAGATCTCCGTCGCCAGCATCGCCTTCGCGCTCGCCGGGGCGGTGGCATTGAATATTGATAACGGGCTCATCGGCTCGATCCTCTGCGCCGTCGGCATTCAATTGCGCCTGCTGTGCAACCTCTTCGACGGCATGGTGGCGATCGAGGGCGGCAAGAAATCCGACATCGGCAGCCTCTACAACGAATTCCCCGACCGCATTGCCGACAGCCTGCTGATCGTCGCGCTGGGGTATGCCATCGGCTACGCCGATCTCGGCTGGTTTGCGGCGCTGGCTGCGGCACTGACGGCGTATGTCAGGGTGTTTGGCGGCTCGATTGGCCTGAAGCAGAGTTTCATCGGCCCGATGGCCAAGCAGCATCGAATGGCCGTGATGACTGTGGCCCTTCTGTTGAATGCCGTCGAAGCCAGCGTTTATGGCACTCACTACGTGCTGTTGATCGCGCTGGTCGTCATCGCTGTCGGTTCAGCCGCGACCTGCGTCACGCGCACGCTGGCCATCTCGCGCCAGCTCAAGGGGAATGCTCATGTGGATCAGTAACGCGCTGATTTCTGTTCTTCGCTTCCTGATCGGCGTCACCGCCCGATGGGAAAGCCCGCCGGACCTGACACGCCAGCGCATCTATTTCGCCAATCACTCCAGCCACATGGACACCCTGGCAATCATCGCGGCGCTGCCCCCGGAAGCCCGGGTGAACGTGAAACCGGTCGCCGCTGCGGATTACTGGGGAAAGAACAAATTTCTGTCGTACATCTCGCAAAAAGGCCTGAACGCAGTGCTGATCGAGCGAAATCCGGCGCCCGGCGTTAACGTGCTGGAGCCGATTTTCGACGTGGTGCGGGCCGGCCATTCGATCATCATCTTTCCGGAAGGCACCCGAGGCAGCGAGGCGTTGCCCGGTCCTTTCAAATCAGGGCTGTACCGTTTGGCCGAGACATTCCCCGAGGTGGATCTGGTGCCCATCTACCTGGAAAACCTGCATCGCTCCATGCCGAAAGGCAAACACGTCCCGCTGCCCATCATCTGCACGATCCGTATTGGCGACCCGCTGCCACGGATCAGTGGCGAGGAAAAACAGGTGTTTCTGGATCGGGCGCGTGAAGCGATTGTGAGGTTGTCGGAATGAATCTTGACGAAAAGTTCTTGTGGTTCTTCGGCGCCATTGCCGTCCTGCTGGCAATCGCTTCGGTCATCGGCCGGATTCTGGCGAAGCGCGCCAAAACAGAAAGCTCGATGTCGACCATCGAGAACCTCAACCAGCGGGTGAATGCCTGGTGGGGCATGGTCATCATCTTCTTCGTGTCCTACCTGCTGGGCGGGAACGCGACGGTTATTCTGTTCGGCTTCATTTCGCTGTTCGCGCTCCGGGAGTTCATTACCCTGACGCCGACCCGGCTGGGCGACCATAACGCGCTGTTTTCGGCGTTCTTCATTCTGATCCCGCTGCAATACGTGCTGATCGGCACGCACTGGTATTCGCTGTTCACCCTGTTGATTCCGGTGTACGCGTTCCTGCTGTTGCCGGCGATTGCGGTGCTGAGCCAGGACACCGACGCTTTTCTGGAACGGGCGGCCAAGATTCAGTGGGGGGTGATGATTTGCGTCTACTGCATCAGCCACGCGCCGGCCCTGTTGCTGCTGGACCTGGAAGGTTTCAAGGGGCAGAACGCGCTGCTGCTGTTCTATCTCGTGTTCGTCGTGCAACTGAGTGACGTGTTGCAGTACGTGTTCGGCAAACTATTCGGCAAGCACAAAGTTGCGCCGCTGGTGAGTCCGTCGAAAACGGTGGAAGGCTTGGTCGGTGGCGGTCTGTCGGCCACGTTGATTGGCGGGTGCATGTTCTGGATGACCCCGTTCAGTTTCTGGCAGTCGCTGCTGATGTCGCTGGTGATCGTGGTGATGGGTTTTCTGGGTGGGCTGGTCATGTCCGCCATCAAGCGCAGCCTGAGCGCGAAGGATTGGGGAACCATGATCAAAGGGCATGGCGGCATGCTGGATCGGATGGATTCGATCTGCTTCGCGGCGCCGATTTTCTTTCACCTGACGCGGTATTTCTTTTCCGCCCCATAAAATAGACACCACCCCCTGTCAGTGATCGTTCCCACGCTCTGCGTGGGAATGCAGCCCGGGACGCCCCGCGTCCCTGAAGCGGACGCGGAGCGACCGGTGAGGCATTCCCACGCAGAGCATGGGAACGATCATGCAAACCCAATCACCCCTTCCCCATGCATCTGCCGCAACAATGCCGTGCCACTCGCCATAAACTCCGGCGATCCAACGGCCCCCGCCTCCACTGCCAGCCCTTCCAACTGCGCCTGCCCGTCCAGCTCGGGAAATGCCTCGATCCGCTGCAACAACCGCCACGCCAGGGGGCTCAGCTCGGAAAATTTCACACTCCAGTCCTCGGCTCGACGCACCAGCAGCAAAGTCGGTTGAGCCGGTGGCGCTTCCGGTTGATGATCCGGCCCCACCAACTGCACCGGCCAGGCATAAGCCAACGGCCACGCCAACGGTGACACCAGCAACGGTCGCGCCAGAATCAACGCCACATCACTCGGCGGCAACGGCTCCGCTTCGGACTGTTGCAACGCCATTTCGACCCACTCGTAATGCGCCAGCTCCACCATGAACGGAGGCCACTCGCGCTCACCTAACGCCTGCGGTCCGGAGGCCAGGAACTCGACAAACTCCTGGGCGATTTCGCCGAATTTCGGGGTACGCGCACGACAGTCCCGCAGGAAGATCCGTACCAGCGAACGCCAGCGCTCATCACCGAGAATCTTGATCAGCACCGGAAAGGTCCCGCTAAGCAATAACGACAGGTTGGAAAAAATCAGGTCGCGGTAAACCTGTGCCCGCGCCACATCCATCCCGGCTGGCGGCGCGCAATGGTCCGGGTCACGCAGGTACAGACCCAATGTGTTTTGCTGGTCAAACAGGCCTGGCTTATCCACGGTTCACCCCCTCGGCCTGCAAGCGACGAATAGTCTGCAATTCAGTCACCAGTTCAGTGAATGCGGGGAAGTTGAAATCCCGCTCCAGCAATGTCGGTTGCGCGCCAAACCGGGCGTAGGCCTGGGCCAGCAACGACCAGACCACCGGTTTCACCGACGCGCCATGGGTGTCGATTTTCAACGTGTCGGACTCATCGAAGTGCCCGGCCACGTGCATCGCCACCACCCGGCCCGAATCGATGCCGGCCAGAAAGGTCTGCGGATCGAAGCCATGGTTGATCGAGTTGACGTAGACATTGTTGACGTCCAGCAACAGGTCGCAATCGGCTTCACGCAACACCGCGTTGGTGAACGTCACTTCGTCCATATCCTGCTGCGGCGCGGCGTAGTAGGAGACGTTTTCCACCGCCAGGCGCCGGCCGAGAATGTCCTGGGCCTGGCGAATTCGCGCGGACACGTGGTGCACCGCTTCTTCGGTAAACGGCAACGGCAACAGGTCGTAAAGGTGACCGTCATCGCTGCAATAACTCAAGTGCTCGCTGTACAGCGGCACGTTGTAGTGATCGAGGAACACCCGCACTTCCTGCAAAAACCCGACGTCCAGCGGTGCCGGCCCACCCAGCGACAGCGACAAGCCGTGGCAAGACAACGGAAAACGCTCGGCCAGGGCCCGCAGCGCATGGCCATGGGCGCCGCCGATGCCGATCCAGTTTTCCGGCGCAACTTCCAGGAAATCGAAATCGCCGGTACGGGCGGCCTGGAGGTCCTTCATTAATCCGCGACGCAAGCCAAGCCCGACGGTCGCTTTCGCTGAGGTGATGGGGGTCTGCATGGTGTCGATCTCAAGGGTTGCCAGTACGGAGTCACAGTTAACCGAAGCGATGTATCGGGGCTGTGTTCCGGTCCGGCAGAACATCGTGGCGGTTGTATCGCCGACGGGCCTGTACACACTCCGGTACAGACCCTTCGGCAGGCGTTACGCCAGGTCGTATTTCTCGCGTACCAGATGGCCGATGCCGATGCGATCGAGCACGTTCATCGGGCACAGGAAGGTCACGCGCACGGTGCCCGGCAGGCGGCTGATATCGATCGAGCCGGTGATGGTCGCGCGGTTGAGCACTTCGTCATACGGCAAACCGGTGACCGAAGCGGCACGTTTCAAGCCGTTCTCGACGGCGACGTTGAGGTTCTCGCCGCTGCCGATAAAGGTGATCGGCCCGCTCTGCTCGATTTCATGCTGACCCCAGCGCTCGCCCAGTTCGCGGACGTTCTGCCGTTGTTGGCCATTCATGGGCCGGGCCATCGGCGGCAGATCGTCGAGGTTTTGCAGGAGGATCGGCCCGTCCAGGGTCAGGTTCTTCACCACTTGCACCACCACCTCGGTTTCCCCGGAGCAGTCGGTGGCGTGCCCTGCGATCTCGCCGTTGCCTTGCTGGGCATGCATGTCGCCCATGTACACACCGGCCCCCGGCACTTTCACCGGACAGATCAACACGCAGCCTTCGCGGATCGAGTTGGTGTCCATGTGGCCGTCGGTCTTGGCCGCGTGCAGCTCTTCGCGGGTCATGCCGAAACGGTGTGGGGCGTTGATCAGGTATTGGCCGAAATCGGCGCAGTTGTGCGAATCGGGCAAGTCACGGGACGGCGTGGTGCCGATGTTTCCGAGGAACGGGCGCATGTGCGCGGCAACCCCGGGGATGTCGGCACGGGCCAGAGACAGGATCGAATGCTGGGCGGCGAATTCCGGCAGCGCCGACATTTCAGAGGCATTGCCGGCCAGTCGGTTGGCGACGTCCTGGTTGACGGTCAGGCTGACCTGATTCTGTGCATCGAACACAATCACGTAGCCATGGCTGAAGCGAAACGCACTGACCTCGGCGCCGCAGTTGTTACAGCGAATCGACTCCTCGCCAATGCCTTCGACATGACTGGCCGGGTGGTCGGTGCCGCACTTGGAGCAAAATTTGGCGACAAACGGGTCGCCGTTGTAGCGCCCCTCAACAAAGCTCATGACCCCGGACGACGTCGCCAGCGAGGTGACGCGCATGCTCTTGATCTTGATCGCCACGGCGTCGCCGATTTCCGCGCCAGCGATGGCCACCGGTTGCGTCACTTCGTGGCCGCCCTCGAAGGCGGGCGTGATCATCGGGCCCCAGCAACCCGGCGGTGTGCCGGTGATCAGGGTGCCGCCGTCGGCGAGCGGGCCGAGCATCGGCTGGCTGGGGCCAATGAGACCGTTGGTGTACTGATCGACGCGCAGATGGTTGACGGGAGCGGATTTCAGGTCGGTTTCAGGCACGAGCGTGGTCATTATTGTTCCCTTCACGGAGTCACGAGCAAAGACGGCCGCCTGTTGCGACGACCCTGAAAAGTGCCTCGACAGCCCCGGATTTCGGGCGCTGGTTAGCCTTTACAGTTCATCGCAGGTTTGTATCTGGTCTGTGTTCGGTGGGAGCCGCGAATGAAGTGGAATGTATCGGGACGGCGGCTGGATACAGTGCGATACACATCGCCAATCCTTGTAGGAGCGAGGCTTGCCCGCGAAGACGGAGTGTCAGGCAATACTTTTGTCGACTGACACGGCGACTTCGCGGGCAAGCCTCGCTCCTACAGGGGATTTGTGTCGGCCAGGGGAATGGCGCTTTCGTCGCTTCAGGCCGCCGCGCACCCGGCTCGGACTAAACTTATTGCACGCGGGACGTGCACAGCGTCCTGTTCATTTCCACGACCACCGCCCAGAGGTGTACGCCTCGATAAACAAGGCCTCTGGACCGTGATCCTGCTGAAGGAGCACATGTGATGGACGAGGCCAGACTCAATGACTTCATGGGCAAACTGGTGAACGACATGGGCGGCGCGGCGATGCTTGCCAACGTCATCCTCGGCGAAGAGCTCGGCCTGTACCGGGCCATGGCCGACAGTCAGCCGATCACCCCTGAAGCACTCGCCGACAAGACCGGCTGCAACCCCCGCCTGCTGCGCGAATGGCTCAGCGCCCACGCCGCGTCCGGTTACATGGAACACGAGGGCGGCCAGTTCCGCCTGCCCGAAGAGCAAGCCCTGGCGCTGGCGATCGAAGATTCGCCGGTCTATATCGCCGGCGGTATCGGGGTGGTCGCGTCGTTTTTCCATGACAAGGACAAACTGGTCAACGCCATGCGCGGCAACGGCGCCCTGGCCTGGGGCGATCACCATCCGTGCATGTTCAGCGGCACGGAGCGGTTCTTCCGCCCAGGGTACAAAGCGCACCTGATCGCCGAGTGGCTGCCGGCCCTGGAAGGCGTGGTCGCCAAATTACAGGCGGGCGCCAAAGTCGCCGACATCGGCTGCGGACACGGCGCCTCCACGGTGATCATGGCCCAGGCGTTCCCGGACTCGCGGTTCGTCGGCTTCGACTACCACGCACCGTCCGTCACCGTCGCGACCCAGCGCGCCGAAGAAGGCGGCGTGTCCGGGCGTGCGCGGTTCTTTCAGGGCACGGCGAAAAGCTTCCCCGGCGACGACTATGACCTGATCTGCTATTTCGACTGCCTGCACGACATGGGCGACCCGGTGGGCGCGGCGAAACACGCCTATGACGCTCTGAAACCGGACGGCACGGTGCTGCTGGTGGAACCGTTCGCCAACGATTCGCTCGACGACAACGTCACCCCGGTTGGCCGGCTGTTCTACGCCGCCTCGACCTTCATTTGCACGCCGAACTCGCTGTCCCAGGAAGTCGGCCTTGGGCTCGGCGCTCAGGCGGGTGAAGCGCGGTTGCGCAAGGTCTTCACCGAAGCGGGGTTCAAGACTTTCCGGCGGGCCACGGAAACGCCGTTCAACCTGATTCTGGAGGCGCGAAAATAACCACGCCGCTCACGGGCTCGCATTCGGCAGGTTGGCAAGTGCTACGCTGCAAACACTCAAGAGACCCGGAGTGTTGAACATGCTTGACCGCCGCATCCGCGAACAACTCGACCGGCTCCAGCAGCTGATGGCCGAGCAGCCGTTCATGGTCCTGACCGGCGCCGGCATCAGCACCCCGTCGGGCATTCCAGACTACCGCGACAACGAGGGCGTTCGGCGTGGCCGGCAACCGATGATGTATCAGGAGTTCCTGTCGGCCCCGGAATCACGGCGCCGCTATTGGGCGCGGGCGATGCTCGGCTGGCCGCGCGTGCGCCAGGCTCAACCGAACGTGGCCCACGAAGCCCTGGCCAGTCTGCAAAGCAGCCGGCAGATCAGCGGGCTGATCACTCAGAACGTCGACACCTTGCACGATCAGGCCGGCAGCCATGATGTGATCGAACTTCACGGCAGCTTGCACCGGGTGCTGTGCCTGGACTGCGGACAACGCAGCGAGCGGGATTCGATCCAGCACCTGATGGAGGCGCAGAATCCCTATCTGACCGGGGTCGATGCGGTGCAGGCGCCGGATGGCGACACGTTGCTGGATCCGGCGTTCGAGGCGCGGTTCCAGGTGCCGCATTGCCCGCATTGCGCGGGTGAGCGGATGAAGCCGGACGTGGTGTTTTTTGGCGAGAACGTCGCGCAGGTGACGGCGGCCAAGGCCATGGCGGCGGTGGAACAGGCGGCGGGATTGTTGGTGGTGGGCTCTTCGTTGATGGCGTATTCGGCGTTTCGCTTGTGCCGGGTGGTGGCGGATCAGGGCAAGCCGTTGATGGCGATCAATCTGGGCAAGACCCGGGCAGATGACCTCCTGGATATGAAGATTGAGGCCTCGTGTGAACAGCTGTTGCCCTTGCTGGCACAGCACCTCTCCCCCTCATCACCCTAAACCCCTGTAGGAGCGAAGCTTGCTCGCGAAGGCGTCGTGTCAGTCGACTTCAATGTTGAAGGTGCCGGCCTTTTCGCGGGCAAGCCTCGCGCCTACAGGGGATTGTGATCAGGGCATGGACACTCGCTCGCCCAGATTCTCGGCTTTGAGGATATCGAACAACGCCTGCGCCGCCGCCGACAGTTCCACTCCTGGCTTGGTCAGCACCCCGATCGCCCGCTCCACCACCGGGTCGCGCAAGGTAATGCACCGTGCGCCCAACTCGCGCATCTGCCCGGCGCACAGGGCTGGCACGGCGCTGACGCCCAATCCGCTGGCCACCATCCTTCCGACTGTCGCCAACTGATGGCTTTCAAACTCCACCGGCAATTTCATCCCCCGGGCCTGCAAGTGTTCTTCCAGCATCACCCGTACCGTCGACGGACGCTGCAAGGTAATGAACGGTTCCTGGAGCAACGTCTGCCAATCAATGTCGTGCCGTTGCGCCAAGGGAGAGTCGTCCGGTACCACGGCAACGAAACGGTCCATATACAACGGCGTGAATGCCAGCGATGAACTCTGCGACGGCTCAAACGCCACCCCCAGCTCCACCTGCCGGTCGCGCACCATTTCCAGCACTTGCTCGTTGATCACGTCGTTCACCGTGACGTTGACCTTGGGATAACGGGCGCGAAAAGTCTTGAGGATCGGCGGCAGCAGATTGCCGGCAAACGACGGCATTGCCGCCAGGGTCACGCGCCCGCGCTGGAGGGTGAAACGCTGGCGCAGTTCATCCTCGGCGTTGTCCCAGTCCGCAATCAGCCGGCGAGCCAGGGGCACCAGGGATTCGCCTTCCGCCGTCAACGCCACATTACGTGTGTTGCGGGTGAATAGCCGGCCGCCCAGCCCCTCCTCCAGCGCTTTGATGGTCAGGCTCAAGGCCGATTGCGACAGGTGCAACCGCTCGCAGGCCACGGCGAAACTCAGGCTCTGGGCCACGGCCAGGAATGCGCGGATCTGCTTGACTGTCATGGGCGCGGGCTCCAACGTATTAAAGATAAGTGATTGGTGAGTTTTATCTATCAATCAACCTTAAAAATCAACTTAACAAATAAATCATCCAGCGAGACACTCCTACCCCATACGGCTAGCCAGCCGCCCACAAAGAATAAAAGAGGTGCATATGGCAGGTTTCGACAAGCGCGTGAGTTCCTATGAGGAAGCTCTGGCAGGTCTTGAAGACGGCATGACTGTGATCGCCGGCGGCTTCGGCCTGTGCGGAATCCCGGAAAACCTGATCGCCGAGATCAAGCGCAAGGGCACCCGTGACCTCACCGTGGTTTCCAACAATTGCGGCGTCGATGGTTTCGGCCTCGGCGTGTTGCTGGAAGACCGGCAGATTCGAAAAGTGGTGGCCTCCTACGTCGGTGAGAACAAACTGTTCGAAGACCAACTGCTCAAAGGCGAAATCGAAGTCGTCCTGACCCCGCAAGGCACCCTCGCCGAAAAAATGCGCGCTGGCGGTGCCGGCATCCCCGCTTTCTTCACCGCCACCGGCGTTGGCACTCCGGTTGCCGATGGCAAGGAAGTGCGCGAATTCCATGGCCGCAAGTACCTGATGGAAGAATCCATCACCGGTGACTTCGCCATCGTCAAAGGCTGGAAAGCCGACCACTTCGGCAACGTGATCTATCGCCACACCGCCCAGAACTTCAACCCGCTGGCCGCCACTGCCGGCAAGATCACCGTGGTCGAAGTCGAAGAAATCGTCGAACCCGGCGAGCTGGAACCGTCGCAGATCCACACCCCAGGCATCTACGTCGACCGAGTCATTTGCGGCACGTTCGAGAAGCGCATCGAACAGCGCACCGTGCGTAAGTGATCCCCCAGCCCCCGGACCTGAAGGAAAAATAACAATGGCACTTTCCCGCGAACAAATGGCTCAACGCGTCGCCCGCGAAATGCAGGACGGCTTTTACGTGAACCTGGGCATCGGCATTCCGACCCTCGTTGCCAACTACATCCCTGAAGGCATGGAAGTCATGCTCCAGTCGGAAAACGGCCTGCTCGGCATGGGCCCCTTTCCTACTGAAGAAACCATCGATGCCGACATGATCAACGCCGGCAAACAAACGGTGACCGCGCGTATCGGCGCGTCGATCTTCTCATCGGCCGAGTCCTTCGCGATGATTCGCGGGGGTCATGTCGACCTGACCGTGCTGGGCGCCTTTGAAGTCGACGTGCAAGGCAACATCGCCTCGTGGATGATCCCCGGCAAACTGGTCAAGGGCATGGGCGGCGCCATGGACCTGGTGGCCGGCGCGGACAACATCATCGTCATCATGACCCACGCGTCCAAGGACGGTGAGTCCAAGCTTCTGTCCAAATGCAGCCTGCCGCTGACCGGCGCCGGGTGCATCAAGCGTGTGCTGACCGACCTGGCTTACCTTGAAATCGAAAATGGCGCGTTCATTCTCAAAGAACGTGCGCCGGGCGTCAGCGTCGAAGAGATTGTCGCCAAGACCGCCGGTAAACTGATCGTGCCGGATCACGTTCCGGAAATGCAGTTCGCTGCCCAGTGAGGAATTCTTCCATGCAAGACGTCGTTATTGTTGCCGCCACCCGAACCGCCATCGGCAGTTTCCAGGGCTCGCTGGCCAATGTGTCCGCCGTTGACCTCGGTGCCGCGGTGATCCGTCAGCTGCTGGCGCAAACCGGCCTGGACGTTGCTGAAGTCGATGAAGTGATCATGGGCCAGGTGTTGACCGCCGGTGCCGGGCAGAACCCGGCGCGCCAGTCCGCGATCAAGGCCGGCCTGCCGTTTACCGTGCCGGCGATGACCCTGAACAAGGTCTGCGGCTCGGGTTTGAAAGCCTTGCACCTGGCCACTCAGGCGATCCGCTGCGGCGACGCCGAGGTGATCATTGCCGGCGGCCAGGAAAACATGAGCCTGTCCAACTACGTCATGCCCGGAGCCCGCACTGGCCTGCGCATGGGTCACACTCAAATCGTCGACACCATGATCAGCGACGGCCTGTGGGATGCGTTCAACGATTACCACATGGGCATCACCGCCGAGAACCTGGCGGACAAGTACAACCTGACCCGCGAGCAACAGGACGCCTTCGCCGCGGCCTCGCAGCAGAAAGCCACGGCTGCCATCGAAGCCGGGCGTTTTGTCGATGAGATCACACCGATCCTGATCCCGCAGCGCAAGGGCGATCCGCTGTCCTTTGCCACCGATGAGCAACCGCGTGCCGGCACCACCGCTGAAGCGCTGGGTAAACTGAAACCGGCCTTCAAGAAGGACGGTTCGGTGACCGCCGGTAACGCCTCGTCCCTGAACGACGGTGCTGCCGCCGTGATCCTGATGAGCGCCGACAAAGCCAAGGCCTTGGGTCTTCCAGTGCTGGCGAAAATTGCCGCTTACGCCAACGCGGGCGTCGACCCGGCAATCATGGGCATCGGCCCGGTCTCGGCCACGCGCCGTTGCCTGAGCAAGGCTGGCTGGTCCATCGACCAATTGGACCTGGTCGAGGCCAACGAAGCCTTCGCCGCGCAATCCCTGGCGGTGGCCAAGGACCTGGAATGGGACTTGAACAAGGTCAACGTCAACGGCGGCGCCATCGCCCTCGGTCACCCGATCGGTGCGTCGGGCTGCCGGGTGCTGGTGACCCTGCTGCACGAAATGATCAAGCGCGACGCCAAGAAAGGCCTCGCCACCTTGTGCATTGGTGGTGGTCAGGGCGTGGCTTTGGCGATCGAACGGGCGTAAAGCGTTCAACAGACTGCGCGGGGACCCACGAAGAACCGCGCGGTCTGGTAACACCCCCGGTGTTCCTGCGTTGCAGGCTTTTGTGGCGAGGGAGTTTTGCTCCCGCTGGGTTGCGAAACAGCCCCTAAATCCCGGCAATTGTCGAAGATTTTGCGAGCGCTTCGCGCTCGAGCGGGAGCAAGCTACCTCGCCACAGTCAGTATCTGTATGGGCTGACAGTCATCAGAAGCACCGGGTTCTTTTTTGCCCCAGCCTTCAGGCAAATCTCACCAGATTCAGCGTGGGCAACGGGCCGCCCGGAAAACCGCGTTATCGTTCATCGCGAGCAGGCTCGCTCCCACAGGGTTTTGTGTTCACCGCAGATCCACTGTGGGAGCGAGCCTGCTCGCGATGAGGCCGGCCCAGTCACCCCAAAAATTGCAAGATCAACCAGCTATTCGCCCCACTGATCACCCCAAACAACCCCCACGCCAACACCCGCGTCGGCCAGCGATTCACAAACGGTCCCATCAATTTGTGATCGTTGGTCATGCGAATCAGCGGGTACAACGCAAACGGCAACTGCAGACTCAACACCACCTGACTCAACACCAGCAACTTGCCGATCGCATTGTCACCCATCAGCCAGACGCCGATGAACGCCGGGATCAACGCCAGCCCCCGGGTAATCAGCCGTCGTTGCCAGCAGGGAATCCGCAGGTTCAGATAGCCTTCCATGATCACCTGACCCGCGATGGTCCCGGTAAACGTCGAGCTCTGCCCGGACGCCAGCAAGGCCACGCCAAACAACACACTGGCCAAGGCGCCGCCCACCAGCGGGTCGAGCAAGTGATAGGCGTCCTGGATGTCCACCACATCGGTATGCCCGCTCTGATGAAAGGCCGCCGCGGCGAGGATCAGGATCGCCGCATTGACCAGCAGCGCCAACGCCAGAGAGCCAATGGTGTCGATCCGCGCCAGTTTGACCGCGTCCTGCTTGCTGGCCAGGTCCTTGCCGATCATTCGGGTCTGTACGATCGAGGTGTGCAGGTACAAGTTATGCGGCATCACCGTGGCCCCGAGGATGCCAATGGCCAGGTACAGCGGCGCGGCATCGCCAATGGCAGACAGGGACGGGGTAAACCCACGGGCGACGTCCGGCCAGTACGGCTTGATCAGCAGCAACTCGACGAAGAAGCACACGCCGATGGTGCTCACCAGCACCAGCATGATCGCTTCCAGGCGGCGGAAACCACGGTTTTGCAGGGCCAGTACCAGCAGCGTGTCAAACGCGGTCAGCGCGATGCCGACAGTCAGCGAACAGCCCAGCAGCAAGTGAAAGGCCAGTGCGCAACCGAGCACTTCCGCCAGATCGGTGGCGATGATCGAGATTTCCGCCAGCACCCATTGAGTCCGCGCGGTCCGTGTGCTGTAGCGCTCCCGGGACAGCTGCGCCAGATCGCGGCCGGTGGCGATGCCCAGGCGCGAACACAGACACTGCACCACCATCCCCGCCAGACTCGCCAGCAGCACCACGAACAACAGGCTGTAACCAAAACGCGAACCGGCCTCGATGGCGGTCGCCCAGTTGCCCGGATCCATGTAGCCGATGGACACCAGCAAGCCAGGACCGGCAAAGCGCAGCATGCGTTTGAAAAATGAAGCGTTGGGATCAACTGCAACGCTGCCCGCCACTTCCGGCGGGCAAAATGGCGCAGTGCCAACCTTGGGCAAACTGAATTTCACGGACACATCCGTCGACAGTTGGAAAAGCGCAGCTTAGACGTTTCAGCCCCTGCGCCCAAGGGGCAAATGCCCGGGTATCAGGCGCCGTGGCGGCGGAAGAACAAGGTCACCTGGCCCAATTCAACACCAAACTTGGTCATGGCGGAGCGATTGGCCATGGTGTTTTCGTCCAGCAAGTACATCCAGTCGTCGAAATGCACCTGGTAGACCTTGTCGTCCACCGGCAGGCTCAGTTCATAGCGCCAGTGCAGCGCGTTGCCGGCGACCTCACCGCGAGACTCGCCGACCACATCGCCGGCCGTACCGCGCCAACGGCCAGGGCCGTCCGGGTACAACGTCCAGACACGGGTCTGCTTCGTGCCGTCGCTGTAGGTAAAGGCTTCATGCATGATCAGGTTCTGACCGTCCATTCGGCTGTTGATCAGCACATGAAAGCGTTTGACCACCTCGCCCGAGCGCTTCTGGAACATTCCCCAGCCATCCACTCGGCCGACGAAGAACCCGGGTAGATCGAGCTTGGGGTTTTGCTCGCTGTAATGCTGCACATCGACGCTGCAACCCGCCAGGCAGACGCACAACACCAGCAGCAGATTTTTCAACATGTCATGCACCTCAAGGCTTGGCGCTGCCCAGCAACTGCTGGCGCAACTCCGGATTACGTGTACGTGGGTCGAGCCAGATATCGAAAAAGGCCCGGGCGAATTGCGGGTCTTTCACTTCGTGTTGCGGCTGCTGGCCGACAAAGAACCGCGCGCCCTGCCCCGGCAAATAAACGCCGGTAATGCGCATGCCGGCTTTTACGTCGACGAACGACTGTTGCATCTGCACCTTCCAGCGCTCGAGTTGCTCGGTGCTGACCGAGGCGCCGGACAACCGCTTGATTTCATCGACACTGGCCTGCACCAAATCATCGCGGGAAATGCTGCGCTGATAGATCAGCTCCAAGGCAAACGGCTGATCTGGTGCCAAAGGCCGGGCCGCACTCCAGAGCCGAGCGTTGTAGACATCGAATCCGAACACCCGAAACTCGCCGGCACCGATGATCTGCGCGCCGGGCAATGCCTCCTGCCAATTGGCCAAGGCCTGGGTGCATGACAATCCCAGCAACAACACACCGTGATACAGGCGCAACCGGAGTCTGTTCATCGCGTTTTTTCTCACCATGGGCATCTGTTAAAAACTTATACGCAAAGCTACGTTTTGTACAATTATTTGAGTTGCAAGTTTTGTATACAAAACCCCCTCATTCCTAGAGAAATCCTGCGTCCGCAGTGCTAACGTTGGCGCCTCACTCAGGTCGGAGACGTGTGCGTGCTGATGCTCAAGCTGCTGGTGATTCCAGGCTTCCTCTTGTTGATTTCCCTGGCTGGCAAACGCTGGGGCCCCAGCGTGGCCGGTTGGCTGTCGGGATTGCCGGTGGTGGTCGGGCCGATTCTGTTCTTCCTTGCCATCGAACAAGGCCAGGTGTTCGCCGCTCAATCAGCGACGGCGGCGTTGTCGGCGATGTCCGCGATGATTGCCTTCTGCGTGACCTACGCCCAAGTCGCTCAACGGGCAGGATGGCCATGGGCGTTGACCATTTCACTGCTGGTCTGGTCCGCCGTGGCCGTGGTGCTCTCGCTGATACCCCCCTCGCTGATGTTCTCGGTGATCGCGGCCGCCACCGCGCTGCTGGCGGCGCCGTACCTGTTTCCCAGTGTGCAACCCATCGTTACAGGCCCGGCGCCGAAGTCCGACAGACTGCTGCTGCGCATGATGGCCGGCGCCCTGCTCACCCTCGCCGTGACCTTACTCGCCAGCACCGTCGGCGAAGGCTGGAGCGGTTTGCTCGCGGTGTTCCCGGTACTCGGCAGCGTGATGGCGGTGTTTTCCCAGCAAACCCGCGGCCCGGCGTTTACGGCAGCATTGCTGCGGGCGACGGCGACCGGCATGTATTCGTTCGCGGCGTTTTGCCTGGTGTTGGCGCTGGCGTTGCCCGACATGGGCATGAGCGCCTTTGCCCTCGGTGTTGCGGTGTCCGTGGGGATGTTGGGCATAACCAGGCGCTTGCTGGCGCGACCGATCAACTCGACGACCGAGACTGGACGATCAGCGATCAAACGCTAAGCTCCTTCACATCCAGAGGGTCAGGATGTCGCCCGCTACGTGCTGAAGGAACAGACATGAGTCTCGCATCGTCCCTCGTCCGTCCCCCCCACTCAGCCACCGCCGTTGGCGTGATCGCGATAGTTCTCTGGTCCTGCCTCGCGCTGTTGACCACCCTCACCGAAGGCATTCCGCCCTTTGAACTGCTGACACTGAGCTTCGGCATAGCGTTTGTGGCGAGCCTGGTGATTCTGGGTCGGCGCGGGCTCGCCGGCTTCAGTAGCTGGCGACAGCCCTGGGCGGTATGGGTGACCGGGTTCGTGGGCATTTTCGTTTATCACGCGCTGTATTTTTTCGCGCTCAAAGTAGCCCCGGCGGCCGAAGCCAGTCTGATCAACTACCTGTGGCCGCTGTTGCTGGTGCTGCTCTCGGCGTTCTCGGCCGGAGAAAAGCTGCACAAACGGCAAATGCTCGGCGCACTGCTGGGGCTGGCCGGCACCGCGTTCATCATGCAACAACACGGCCCGGAGGCTGGCGCCTCGATGCCCATCGCCGGTTATCTCGCGGCCTTCGGCTGTGCGGTGATCTGGGCCGGTTACTCGGTGATCAACCGACGGTTCAACAACGTGCCCAGCAGCATCATCGGCGGGATCTGCGGTATGTCGGCCGTGTCCGGTCTGATTTGCCATCTGGCCTTCGAAACCACGGTACTGCCTGATCCCGGCCAATGGACCGCGATTGTGGTGCTTGGCCTCGGGCCGGTCGGGTTGGCATTTCTTGCCTGGGACCACGCCACCAAACACGGCAGTCTGGCGACGCTGGGGGCGCTTTCCTATCTGGCACCGTTGATATCGACGTTATTGCTGCTTGCCGTGGGACGCAGCCAGGCCGGTCCGATCCTGATCATCCCTGCCGTGTTGATCATCGCGGGGGCGGTGATCGCCACGTCGAGCGCAAGCGATAGAGTGCCCGCAACACGTTCAATTGTTCCGAACGAGTAAAGCTGCCGAACCCGATGAACGTTGCCCTGCTACTTGAAGCGTCTGGCTACGCGCATTACATCCTCGGCGAGAACGGCCTGGCGGCCGACCCGAACGTCAAGCGTCTGTCCGATGAAATCAGCGCCCGCCCGGGCGCCCAGCGTGCGCAGGATCTGAAGGAGAAATGGGTGTTCAAGGCCGAGTTCAACGAAGAAACCCGTCATAACTGTTTGCGCAAAATCAGGCCTGAGACTGTGGCGAGGATGGTTTTCGGCAGCTGCTACAAATCGTGTTCCATGGGATGATTGCGGCGAATGCGCGATCATCCCTGGAGTTTCCGAATGTCATTGTTGAGTAAAAAAGCCGTTGTCCTGTTACTGACGGCGGCCGCCAGCCTGGGGGCGTTGAATGCCTCTGCCGCCAAGGCCACCGCCAGCGATAAAGCGCCCGCGCAAGTGGTCTCGATGCTCGGCGGCAAGTTCAAGTTCACCCTGCCCAAGGGCTTCATCGCCAACCCGCTCCCGGCCGGCGACGCGGCTACCGGTACAGCCGGGGCAACGGGCACCATGTACACCAACCAGACCACCAAAACCGTCGTAATCGCCGCTGAAAACACCATCCCCGGTGGCGCCAACGTCAAGGATAACGACGGTCCGTTCCTCGACTCCGCAGCGGCCGACTTCGCCTCAGAACAAGCCAAGGCGCTGCCGGACTTCACCAAACTCAGCGAAAAAAGCCTGACGCAGAAAGGCACCGGTCTGGGCTTGCGGCAGATCGACAGCACCGCCACCCAGGGCGGCGGCAAAACCCTCGACACCACAGTGATGGCCGCGTCCAACACGCGCATGGCGATCGTTCAGGTGATTTCCCGCCTCAGCGACAACGGCGGCCACGAGACGCTGGTCAAGCAGATCGTCAGCGGCAAATAAGCTTCAAGGGTTGAGGCGCTGCAACCAGGCGCTCAAATCCTGCATTTCGGTGGCACTGATGCTGTGACCGACACCGGGGTAGGCATGAAATTCAGGCTTGAGAGACAGGCTCTGTAACAGGCTGTTGGCCTCGGTGCCGTCGATGTACGGCAAGCGTTTGTCTGCCGTGCCATGACCGATGAAGATCGCCAGCTTCTGGCGTTTTTCATCCGGTTTGAGTTCGGATTTCAGCACCGGCAGAATCCGCCCGCTCAGCGCCGCAATCCCGCCAACGGCTTCGGGATGACGCAGCGCCACCTCGTAGGACATGATCGCGCCCTGGCTGAAACCCACCAGGAAGACCTTGTCGGGTTCGGTGTGATACTTCTTCGCCGCCTGTGCAATGAAGTCCAGCAGCACCTGGCCGCTGGCCTTCAGATCATCGGTCTCACCGTTGTAGGCAGCGTTGCCCTTCTCGCGAAACCACTTGTAACTGCCCTCCTCCATCACCATCGGTGCCCGCACTGACAGGAAGGTGTATTGCGCAGGCAATTGATCCTTGATATCGAACAGGTCCTGCTCGTTACTGCCGTAACCGTGGAGGAAAATCACCAGGGGCTGGTGGCGGGACTCGGGATGGGCCTGCTCAAGGTATTTGAGCGGCAGATCAGTGTGCAGCGGGGGTTCAGCGTGGACGGTGGCCGAGGCCAGCAGCGTCAGCAGAGCGAGAAACTTCAACATAAACCTTCCTTCACAAGTGCAGGATTCGGGGGGAGCCTAACACTGTGCGCACAGCAAGGGGATTTGTGGCGCTGTTGATGCCGTCTTCGCGAGCAGGCTCGCTCCCACAGTGGACGTGTGTCGCACATCAAACCTGTGGGAGCGAGCCTGCTCGCGAAGAGGCCTTTGGCAATGGCGACAACCCTCAGTCGTTAACCAGTTTCCCCACCCGAATCACCTCACGCCCCGCCACCTTCGCCTGCCACGTCCCCGGCTGCGTATACCGCCCGCGATCAATCGCAAACAACACACCGCTGGTCCCGGCGCGCACGGTTGTCACGCGGTCGCTCAGCGGATCAACCACCTCAAACAGCGCATCGCCCTTCTCCACCCACTCACCCGAATCACGCAGAAAACTGACGACACCGTGATGCGGTGCAAACAGGTATTCGGTGCCCTCGAACGGCATGCCTTCACAGCACTCGCTGGGTGCCGCAGGCCAGGTGCCCGTGATGAAGCCCTGCTCGGCGAGGAACCCCAGGATCGCCTCGCAATTGGCCTGGGCCTGATCGACTCGCGTATCGCCCATGCTGCCCAGTTCCAGCGTCGTCGCCAGATTGGCCGGGGGAATCGCCGCCTCGGGGAAGGCCCGCGCCAGGCGCAGCCACGGCGACGAGCAGGACTCATCGAATGAACTGCCGCCGGAGTCTTCACAGAGCAACGCCACCCCGGCCTTCAGACGCGCGGCCAGGGATTGCCACCGCGGCCAGTGTTGTGGCAACGCATACAAATGAATGGCCGCGTCGAAATCGCAATGCAGGTCCAGCGTGATGTCAGCCTCGCAGGCGTGCCGCAGCAGCAGGCGGTGCATGGCTTCCAGCTGCGAAGCCGGTGCCGGCAAGTCGTCGAGGACTTGGCCCATGGTCTGGCGAATCAGCGCGATGTTGGCCTGCGCATCTTGACCCAACTGGTCGCCAATCAATGCGGCCACCGGGGTGCTGAGTTCAACGAAGGCGCGGTTGAAGTTCTTGCCGCTGCCCAGCTCGAAGCGCCCCATATGGCTGCCTTGCAGGTGCTGGTCAAGACCGATCGGATTGGCCACCGGCACCAGCTCGATCACGCCCTGCAACTGGCCCTGGGTTTCGAGTTCGGCCAGGCGTTTCTTCAGCTCCCAGGCTGTGCGCATACCGGGCAACTCGTCAGCGTGCAGGCTGGCCTGGATGTAAACCTTGCGAGGACCCGCGCCGTAACGAAACACGCTGAGGGTGCGTTCGGTGCCCAGGTGGCTCCAGGGCAGAGGATGGTCGATGCGTTGCATGGTCACTCCTGAATGGCTGAACGGCGAAAATCACCTGTGGGAGCGAGCCTGCTCGCGAAAACGGTGGGTCAGTCAACATAAATGCAGCTGAACGACCGATTTCGCGAGCAGGCTCGCTCCCACAAGGGATTTCATTTCAACACAGAGAGGGCATAAAAAATGGCAACCGCGTCAACGGTTGCCACTTTTTTGAACGGCGTGATTACTGGCCGTAAACGTCAAAGTCGAAGTACTTGTCTTGCACTTGCTTGTACTTGCCGTTGGCGCGGATTTCGGTGATGGCGGTGTTGAATTTGTCGGCCAGCGCAGTATCGCCCTTGCGCACAGCGATACCGGCGCCGCCGCCGAAGTACTTGGCGTCTTCGTAGGTCGGGCCGACGAAAGCGAAGCCTTTACCGGCGTCGGTTTTCAGGAAACCGTCGTCCAGGTTGACCGAGTCGGCCAGCAGCGCGTCTACGCGACCGGACACCATGTCCAGGTTGGCTTCCTGCTGGGAGCCGTAGCGAACCAGGTTGATACCGGCCGGAACCAGCACTTCGGTGGCGAAGCGGTCGTGGGTACTGGCGCGCAGCACACCGACTTTCTTGCCCTTGAGTTCGGTCAGTGGGTCCTTGATGTCGGTGCCTGCCTTCATCACGAAACGGGCCGGGGTGTGGTAGTACTTGATGGTGAAATCGACGTTCTTCTTACGATCGTCAGTGATGGTCATGGACGACAGGATCGCGTCGATTTTCTTCACTTTCAGTGCCGGGATCAGGCCATCGAATTCTTGCTCGACCCAGGTGCACTTCACTTTCATCTGCTCGCACAGCGCGTCGCCGATATCGACGTCGAAACCGGTGAGTTTACCGTCAGGGGTTTTCATCGAGAATGGCGGGTAACCGGCTTCGATACCAATGCGGATCGGCTTGGCGTCATCGGCCACGGCGGTCAGGGACAACATCGACAGTGCCAAGGCACCAAACATCACTAGCTTCTTCATTTATAACTCCTGTGTGCGGAGGCTTTTATTGGCAGCTTTCGAATGACTTTCGGTCGGTGAAGATCGAAGTGGCCGGCAGTCTAGAATGGCTTCTAATGGGCAAATTGTTTTTAAGCGACAAATACTTATAGAAACGTGGCTGCTCCATTCAAAGCCCTTGAAGCGTGCGCCAAGGCGGTGCAAGGACTGTAGGACAAGCCCTTTTTTCAGACAAAACCTACACGCAAAAACTACAGAGAGTACCGATGCCCACCTTGAATCTGATCCAGCACCACCCCGCCGAAGGTCCAGGCGCCATTGCCAATTGGGCAGCGTCCAGAGGGGTGACGCTGAACATCTTTCGCGCCGACCTCGGCCAGTTACCGCCGGTTAGCGCGGCGCCCGTGATCGTGCTGGGCGGACCTTATGAATCCAACGCCGGGCCGGCGTGGCTGGAAGCAGAACGGCAGTGGCTGGCGGCCAGCCTGGATCAGGGCGCGGCGGTGTTTGCGATTTGTCTGGGGGCGCAGTTGCTGGCGCTGAGCCTGGGTGGAAACGTGCGGCGGATGGATCGGTCCGAAACCGGCTGGACCACCGTGACGTTCGTCGATGGCCGGACGCTGAAGGTGCTGGAGTGGCACGAAGACGCAATCGACTTGCCGCCTGATGCGCAAGTGCTGGCCAGCAGCGATCAATGTGAACAGCAGATGTATCGCGTGGGGCCGACGCGGGTGGGCTTGCAGTTTCATCCAGAGTGGAATGCGGAGTCGGTGGCCATGCTCAATGCGCACTTTGGAGAGGAGTCGCCGTTGCCTCGGGGGCAACAGGACAGCGCCGCCCATGCAGCCGTGTTCGAATGGTTGCAGGCAACGCTGGATGGGTGGTGGGCAGCGTGCTCAAGCAGTCGCTGAACTAAGGATTGACGGGCTCCTGTGGCCAGTGAGCCTTTGTGGCAACGGAGCTTTTGTGGCGAGGGAGCTTGCTCCCGCTGGAGTGCGAAGCGCTCCCAAAAAATCTTCGACAATTGGCAAGATTGCGGGGCTGCTGCGCAACCCAGCGGGAGCAAGCTCCCTCGCCACGATGGTTCAGCGCTGTCTGAATGTCAGCATTCGCAGCCGATGACGGTGGTGGCAGGCTGTCGCACTGCAACACTCAACTCAAGCCCCTCATCCAGCCACCCGGTCACGCCGCCGATCATCTCCTTGACCGGGTAACCCAGCGCCGCCAGCTTCACCGCCGCCTTGTGCACACCGTTACAGTGCGGCCCGGCGCAATAGACCACAAACAAGGTGGACGTCGGGTAACCCGCCAGGCTCTCGGCGGTGAGCAGGCGTCCGGGAATGTTGATCGCGCCGGGCACATGCCCGCGTTCGAACGCTAACGGTCCGCGAACGTCCACCAGGACAAAATCCACATCGCCGGCCTGTTGGCTGCTGTACACGTCGGAACAATCGGTTTCAAAGGTCAGACGGTTGCTGAAGTGCATCAGGGCAATGGCCGAAGGGGCTGCGGGAATGGCGCGGACCTGGCTGGTCATGGGCTGTACTCCAAAGTCTTGAGTGGGTATGAGAAGACTTTATCCGCCCGACGCTTGCGGCTACAGTGGCGCACAAGACACTTACCGGGAACTTTCCGCCAAATGCAACCGAACCCTGGATTGGTCGCGATTCTGGTCTACGACGGCCTCTGTACGTTCGAATTCGGCATCGCCGTGGAGATCTTCGGCCTGGCGCGGCCGGAGTTCGACTTCCCTTGGTACGAGCATCGTATCGTCGCCGTGGATCAGGGCCCGATGCGCGCCATGGGCGGGATTCAGGTGCTGGCCGATGGCGGCATGGAACTGCTCGAAGAGGCCCGCACGATCATCATTCCCGGCTGGCGTGATCGCAACGCGCCGGTACCGGAACACGTGCTCGCCGCCCTGCGCCAGGCGCATGCGCGGGGAGCGCGGTTGCTGTCGATCTGCTCCGGTGTGTTTGTGCTGGCGGCGACCGGCCTGCTGGACGGTCATGGCGCCACCACCCATTGGCGCTATGCCGCTGAGTTGGCCGAACGTTTTCCGAACATTCGGGTGGACCCGGATGTGCTCTATGTCGATTCCGGTCAATTGATCACCTCGGCGGGCAGCGCGGCGGGGATCGATGCGTGCCTGCACCTGGTGACGCGGGACTTAGGCACGCAGGTTGCCAACTCAGTGGCGCGGCGCCTGGTGATGTCGCCGCAACGCACCGGCGGTCAGGCGCAGTTTATTCCTACGCCCGTCAGCCCGACGCCGCGCAGCGATTTGTCCCGTGTCATGCAGTGGGCACGGGAACGCTTGCACGAACCGCTGGAGGTTCGCGAACTGGCGAGCGAGGCGGCCATGAGTGAACGCACGTTCCTGCGTCGGTTTACCGAGGCCACCGGCATGCCGCCCAAGGCGTGGTTGCAGCATGAGCGGCTGGCGCGGGCGAAGGAGTTGCTGGAGAGCACCGGGCAAAACACCGACCAGATTGCCGCGCAGTGTGGGTATCGCTCGGTGGAAAGCTTTCGCGTGGCGTTTCGTGGGGTGGTGGGCGTGCCGCCGTCAGTCTATCGGGAGCGGTTTGGGCGTGGGGTCAAAGCCATTATTTGAGGTGCGGTTGAGGGCCTCTTCGCGGGCAAGCCTCGCTCCTACAAAGGCGACGCAATACCTGTAGGAGAGAGGCTTGCCCGCGAAGACATCAGCTCAGGCACCGTTTACCTCAAGGCTTGCGCAACAGGTAAGTATCCATAATCCACCCATTCGCCACCCGCGCCGCCTTGCGCACCCGCTCAATCTCCGGCGCCACGTCCTTGAGCTTGCCGCTGATCAGGATTTCATCCGGCGTCCCCAGATACGCGCCCCAGTAAATCTCCGTCTCCTGATCCGCCACTTGATGGTAGGAATCCTCGGCATCAAGCATCACCACGAGGCTGTCGGCATCGCTCACTTGCCCCGCTGCCAGCCGTCGGCCGGTGGTGATTTCAATTGAGCGGCCGATGCGATTCAGCGGTACCTTGTGCTGCGCCGCCAGCGCCTGAACGCTGGTGATACCGGGGATCACGTCATACTCGAACGCACAACGGCCCGAGGCCAGGATTGCCTGCAAAATCCGCAGGGTGCTGTCGTACAACGCCGGATCGCCCCACACCAGAAAACCGCCGCACTGGCCGTCGGACAGTTCCTCATTGATCAGCCGCTCGAAGGTCTGCTGCTTGGCGAGGTTCAGATCGTCGACACTGGTCTTGTAGTCCACCTCCCCGCGCTCGCGTTCCGGGCTATGGGCTTGGACGAAGCGGTAGTCGTGACCGGTGATGAAGCGCTCGCAGATCTCACGGCGCAGGTCGATCAATTTGTCCTTGCTCTGGCCCTTGTCCATCAGGAAAAACACGTCGACGAGGTTCAGCGCCTTCACGGCCTGCATTGTGATGTAGTCAGGGTTGCCGGCGCCGATGCCGATGACCAGCAGCTTCTTCATCAAATTTCTCCTTCAAGCAAGCGCAGGCGCCAGCGGCCGGTGAACCGCAACTCGACGGCCGACAACGGTTCGACGTCGATCAGGTTGAATGCCTTGGCCTGCAACACCTGCGTCAGTGCTGCGCGAATGACAAAGGGATGGGTGATGGCAAGGACATGCCCCGGTGTTGCCACAAGGGCCTGGAGCCACTGCGCCACGCGTTCACAGAGTTGCGCGACCGACTCACCGCCATGGGGCGCCGAGGTCGGATCATCTAGCCAGGTTTGCAGTGCCTCGGGTTCGGACTTTTGCAGGTCATTGATCCGCACCCCGCTCCACCGTCCGAAGTCACAATCCCTCAGTGCCGAAACGATTTCAACGTCATTGCCAAACAACTCGGCGGTCTGCTGCGTGCGCAACTCCGGCCCACAGAGCACCCGTGGCGCCCCCTCGAACTGACCGCTGCGCGAACCCTTTGCCAATTGGCCATAAAATTCCAACGGCTCATTCGTAGGAAAACTCGCCAATTTTTGTGCGACTGTTCGCGCGTGGCACATCAGGGTCAAACGGGTTGCCTGCACGGTTTATCACCCTGTCGATGAAATGGAAAACGACTCGATGCCGCCGATAATCACGCAATTGTGCCGCAAGACGCTTGATCCAGGGCGTTTCGTTTGCATCAGTACCGACGCGACGCGAGCTTGTTTAACCCATTAAGTTAGGCAATCTCTGACACCCGTGTGGGCGATGGACTACAAAGCCAGTCGACTTCCGTGTAGCCCTCAGCGCACGGGCTTTTCGCCCCATTTTGGGGCCTTAAAAAACCACGGAAAAATTCGCTAGACATGTAGCATGCGCTACATAAATACTGTTTTAGCGATTTATGAAACAAAACCGACATACCCATCCAGCAGGAGCCCGGATGCCCTCTCTCAGAGACCTGATCACCGATCCCGCCCTGGACCTTACGCCGGCGGAACGCAAAGTCATCCGTGCCTTGCTGGACCAATACCCGCGTAACGGGCTGGGACCGATGTCACGCTTGGCCGAACATGCCGGTGTCAGCGACCCCACCATTGTACGGCTGGTGAAAAAACTGGGTTTCAGCGGTTACGCCGATTTCCAGGATGCCTTGCTCAGTGACATGGACCACCGCCTCCGGTCCCCCAGCGCCCTGTTGCAGCTTCGTTCTCATGTTCAGAAAGACGACGCCTGGAGCCATTACCTGGCGGAGACCCATCGGGCGCTGGTGGATACCCATGCGCTGACCCAACCCGAAGATGTGCGGATTCTGGTGCAGTGGCTGCTCGATACCCGTCATCAGGTTCACTGCTTTGGCGGGCGCTTCAGCAGTTTCCTCGCCAATTATTTGCTCAACCATTTGCGCCTGCTGCGCCCGGGCTGTTTCGCCCTGGAAGACAACGCACAACTGCCGGACCGGCTGTTCGACGTGCAGCGTCAGGACGTGGTGCTGGTGTTCGACTATCGCCGCTACCAGTCACAGGCCTTGCGCGTAGCCAATGCGGCGAAAAGCCGATACGCCCGGGTGGTGTTGTTCACGGACATCTATGCTTCACCGCTGCGGGAAATGGCCGACCTGATTATCAGTGCGCCGGTGGAATCGGTGTCGGCCTTCGACACCATGGTCCCGGCGCTGGCCCAGATCGAGGCGCTGATTGCCTGCCTGACCCTGCGCAGCCCGGAGCTGGCCGATCGCCTGGAAGGCATCGATGCCCTGCGAACCGATTTCGCCACCCACCTGCTGGAGGATAAATAAGGATGTTCACGCTCCCCCACCACTCGCCCCGGGACTTGCCGTTCACTGCCGATCACACCGCGCTGTTGCTGGTGGACATGCAGCGTGCCTGGCTCGAACCGCAGTTCGACCCGCACCTCAACGGACCGGATGGCGAATACTTCCTGACCCGCACCCACATGCAGGTGGTGCCCAATCAACGCCGATTGCTCAGTGCCTTTCGCAGCGCGCAGCAAAATGTGCTGCACACGATCATCGAAAGCCTGACCGCCGACGGCCGCGACCGCTCGCTGGACCACAAGCTCTCGGACATGCACTTGCCCAAGGGCAGCCCCCCGGCGCGGATCATCGACGACCTGACGCCGACAGAAAACGAAATCGTCTTGCCCAAGACTTCTTCCGGGGTCTTCAACTCCACCAACATCGACTACGTGTTGCGCAACCTTGAAACGCGGCACCTGATCATCGCCGGCATCGTCACCGACCAGTGCGTGGACATGGCGGTGCGTGACGCCGCCGACCGTGGTTACCTGGTGACGCTAGTGGAGGATGCCTGCGCGACCTACACGCCGGAGCGTCATCAATCCTGCCTGAACGCGATCAAGGGTTACTGCTGGATCACCGACACCCAGACCGTGCTCGGCCGGTTGCAGGAGATGCAAGCATGAGCGAACGCCTGTCGCCGCTGCCCATGACCACCCTCGTCACCACCGACCTGATCGGCGTGACCCGTGGCCGTTCGTTCCCGACGGACGAACTTGAACATTACCTGGCGACGGGCTGCGGCTGGGTGCCGGCCAACAGCGCCTTGACTCCGCAAGACATCATCGCCTCCACCAACCCGTGGGGCGCTTATGGCGATTTACGCCTGATTCCCGACCTGAGCAGCCGGGTGACAGTCAGTAACGGCCCGGATGCCGCGGCCCCGGCGCTGGACTTCATCCACAGCGACATTCACGAAACCGATGGCCGCCCGTGGGGCGCCTGCCCACGCACGTTGTTGCGCAATGAAGTGCAGCGGTATCGCGCCGAATTGGGCTTGCAGGTCAACGCCGCGTTCGAACATGAATTCAACCTGAGCAGCGGCGCGGCCGATCAACTGGCGTTCTCCCTTGAGGCCCAGCGTCAGGGCGCCGAGTTCGGTGGCTGGCTGCTCAGCGCCCTGCGCGCCGGTGGCGTCGAACCGGAAATGTTCCTGCCCGAATACGGCAAGCATCAATACGAAATCACCTGCCGCCCCGCCCTCGGCGTGGCCGCTGCGGACCGTGCGGTGAACGTGCGCGAGATCACCCGCGAGATCGCCCGGCAGATGGCCCTGGACGTGAGCTTCGCGCCGAAGACGTCCGAACATGCCGTGTGCAACGGCGTCCATCTGCATGTCAGCCTGTTGGATCTGGACGGCCAACCGCTGATGTACGACGCCGGCACGATCAATGGCCTGTCGACCCTCGGCCAGCACTGGGCCGCCGGCATCCTTCATTACTTGCCAGCGTTGTGCGCGTTTACCGCACCGACACCGGTGTCCTACGAGCGCTTGCAGCCGCATCACTGGAGCGCCTCCTACGCCTGCCTCGGCCAGCGCAACCGCGAAGCGGCGCTGCGGATCTGCCCGACCGTGAGCCTGGGCGGCAAATCGGTGGCGGCGCAATACAACCTGGAATTTCGCGCCATGGACGCCACGGCGTCGCCGCACCTGGCGATGGCCGCGCTGCTGATCGCCGGTCGCCTGGGCATCGAGCAACGCCTGGCCTTGAACGCGATCACCGATGAAATCCCCGATTCCCTGAACGAAGAACAACGCCAGGCCCACGGCATCGTCGCCCTGCCCGCCTCCCTTGCCGAGGCGCTCGAGTGCCTGCGCAATAGCGAGGCGCTGATCGAAGCCCTGCCGAGCGCGTTGATGGACACCTGGTTCGCCCTTAAAACCGAGGAACTGACGCTGACGGAACAGCTGTCCCCCGCCGAACGCTGTGAGCACTATGCACGCCTGTACTGAATCCGCCGAACTTGGCCTGTACACCGAGCCCGCGTACACCCTGAGCCGCGAAGACTCGGCGCACCCGTTGATTCTGGTGTGTGAACACGCCAGCCGTTTTATTCCACCCGGGTTGAATGACCTGGGCCTGAGTCACGACGCGGCCCGCGAGCATATCGCCTGGGACATTGGTGCGCTGGCGCTTGCTGAAGGTTTGTCCCAGGCACTGGGGGCGACGTTGCTGGCGGCCAATTACTCACGGCTCTTGATTGACCTCAACCGCCCGCGCCATGCCCCGGACAGCATCCCGCTGCAGAGCGAGATTTATCCGATACCGGGTAATCGGGATCTGGACGAAGTCACGCGCGAGTACCGCCGCGAATGCCTGTTCAAGCCGTTTCATGCCCGGCTGCAAACCTTGATCGACCAACGAATCGCCCAAGGGCAGCCGGTCCGGGTGGTCGGCATTCACAGTTTCACCCCGGTTTTCCACGGCCAACCGCGCGCGCTGGAAGTCGGCGTGCTGTTTGGCGAAGCCAGGGACTACGCCCAACGATTGATTGACGGGTTGAGCCAGCACCCCTTGAAGGTTGCCAGTAATGAGCCGTACAAAATCAACCCGCTGGGCGACATGACCGTGCCGGTCCACGGCGATGCACGGGGACTGGAATCGGTGTTGATCGAGGTGCGCAACGATCTGCTGCGCACCGCTGAAAACGTCAGTCGCTGGGCAGGTTATCTGGCTCCGCTGTTGTAAGAAATCGCGTCAAACCCGCAGCATGCAGCTGCTTTCATCCCAAGGAGTAGGGCTTCATGGAATTAGAAGAATTCGGCTACAAGCAAGAGTTGCAACGTAGCCTGTCGCTGACTGACCTGGTGGTGTACGGGATGATCTTCATGATCCCCATCGCCCCATTCGGTGTGTACGGTTACGTCAACGCCGAAGCACCCGGCATGGTGCCGCTGGCCTACATCATCGGCATGGTGGCGATGCTGTTCACCGCCCTGAGTTACGGCAGCATGGCGCGGGCCTTTCCGATTGCCGGCTCGGTGTATTCCTACGCGCAACGCGGCCTCAACCCGCACGTCGGGTTTATCGCCGGCTGGCTGATGCTGCTCGATTACCTGCTGATTCCACCGCTGCTCTACGTGTACGCGGCCATGGCGCTGAATCACCTTTACCCTGACATCCCCAAGGTCGGTTTCATTCTGGCGTTTCTGGTCAGCGCGACGTTCGTCAACCTGCGGGGGATTACATTCACTGCCCGCATGAACATTGTCTTTCTGCTGGCGCAACTGGTGGTGCTGGGGATCTTCCTGTTCTACGCCTGGAATGCGCTGCACAGCGGCGGCGGTAACGGTCAACTGACCCTGGCGCCGCTGTACAACCCGGACACCTTCAATTTCGCCCTGCTGATGCAAGCCGTGTCGATTGCGGTCCTGTCCTTCCTCGGTTTCGATGCGATCTCCACCCTCGCCGAAGAAATCAAGGGCGACCCTGGCCGCAGCGTCGGCAAGGCAGCGCTGATTACGCTGCTGGTGATGGGCGTGATCTTCGTCGTGCAAACCTGGATTGCCACAGACCTGGCGGCCGGCATGGGCTTCACCTCCGCCGACACCGCGTTCTATGAAATCGCCGAAATCGCTGCCGGCAGCTGGCTGGCAACCCTGACTGGCGTGGCCACCGCCCTGGCCTGGGGCGTGGCAGTTGCCATCACCTCGCAAGCGGCGGTATCGCGTCTGCTGTTCGGCATGGCCCGGGACGGCAAGCTACCGAAAGTGCTGGCCAAGGTTCACCCGAAACACAACACCCCCTACCTGAGCATTTACCTCGTAGCGGTGCTGTCGCTGGTGATCTGCTACCTGTTCATCAACTCGGTGGACACCCTCACTTCGCTGGTGAACTTCGGCGCGCTGAGCGGTTTCATGTTGCTGCACCTGACCGTGATCAATTACTACTGGCGTCGGCAGAAGTCCGGCCAGGTGATCCGTCACCTGGTCTGCCCGGTGGTTGGCTTCATCATCGTCGCGGCCATCATGTACAACATGGGGGTCGATGCACAAAAACTCGGACTGATCTGGATTGCCCTGGGCCTGGTGTATCTGTTTTTCCTCAACAAACTAGGCGCCAGCACAGCGTTGCCCGACCCGAGCAACGGCTGACAAGAAAAAGAGCGGCGTCTGACAAGAAATCAGGCGACCGCCGATTTAATGCGTGGAAACCGACAGTGATAGTCAGGTTCGGCACACAGCGCCGAACCCTTTGATACAGGAGTACATCCATGCTGGTCTTACGCCCAGTCGAGTTAGCCGACCTGCCCCAGTTACAGCAACTGGCGCGCGACAGCCTGGTCGGAGTCACGTCCTTGCCGGATGACACTGAACGCCTGCGCCTGAGGATTCTCGACTCCTGCGCATCGTTCGACAAAGACGTGGAAGGTCATGGCCCGGAGAACTATTTCTTCGTGCTGGAGGATCTCGCGGCCCGGCGTCTGGTGGGGTGCTCGGAGATCCTTGCCACCGCCGGCTTCAACGAACCGTTCTACAGTTTGCGCAACCGTCACTTCAACAGCGCCTCCCGGGAGCTGAACATCGAGCACGGCGTACCGGCGTTGTCGTTGTGTCAGGACCTCAGCGGCCACACCTTGCTACGGGGCTTTCACATCGAAACAGCGCTGGTGCGCACAGCGTTTTCGGAGTTGCTGTCCCGGGCGCGCCTGTTGTTCATTGCCGCCCATTCGCAGCGTTTTGCGCAAGCGGTGATCACCGAGATCGTCGGCTTCAGCACCGAGGAGGCGCAATCACCGTTCTGGGATGCGCTGGGCAAGCATTTCTTCGACCTGCCCTACGCCGAAGCCGAGCGGCTCTGCGGTCTGGAGAGCCGGACCTTCCTCGCCGAACTGATGCCGCAATACCCGATCTACGTGCCGATGCTGCCCCAGGCTGCGCAGGATTGCATCGGCCGGATCCACCCCGATGGCCAGGAGGCCTTCGATATTCTTGAGCGTGAGGGATTTGAAACCAACAGCTACATCGACCTGTTTGACGGTGGGCCGACGCTGTACGCGCGCACCTCGAACATTCTCTCCATCGCCCAAAGCCAGACCGGCACGGCGCAACGGACTTCGCTGATCGATGCGTGCGGCCGTTACCTGGTGAGCAATGACGCGCTGAAGGACTATCGCGCGATCGTCGCCGAGTTGAATGTCCAGGCCGGGCAACCGGTGGGGTTGAGCGCCGAGATGTGTGCCGCCCTGAACGTCACCGATGGCAGCCCGATCCGGCTGATTGCCCTGTGAGCAGCACCCGGCCCCATGCCCAACGACAGCGCCCGAACTGGCGCGAAGAAGGAGCTGCATCATGATTGTCCGCCCGGTTCGCATCACCGACCTGCCCGCCTTGATGGATCTGGTGCAACAGGCCGGCCCCGGGTTTACCACCCTGCCGGCCAACGAAGAACGCCTGGTGCACCGGGTGCGCTGGGCCCAGCGGACCTTCGCCGAGCAGGTCGAGCGTGCCGATGCCGATTACCTGTTCGTGCTGGAAGATGACGATCAGCAAGTGGTCGGCATCAGTGCGCTGGCCGGTGCCGTTGGCCTGCGCGAACCCTGGTACAACTATCGGGTCGGGCTGACCGTCAGTTCGTCGCCGGACCTGGGTATTCAACGGCAGATTCCGACGCTGTTCCTGAATAATGAAATGACCGGGCAATCGGAAATCTGCTCACTGTTCCTGCGCCCTGATCAACGCCACGGCAGCAACGGTCGGTTGCTGTCCCTGGGGCGCTTGCTGTTCGTGGCCGAGTTCCCCCACCTGTTCGGCGACAAACTCATCGCCGAACTGCGCGGCAGCGCCGACGAACACGGCTGTTCACCGTTCTGGGACAGCCTGGGCCGGCACTTCTTCAAGATGGATTTCAGCCACGCCGATCACTTGTCGGGGCTGGGCAGCAAATCGTTCATCGCCGAACTGATGCCGCGCCAGCCGCTTTACACGTGCCTGCTCACCGAACAGGCCCAGGCCGTCATCGGCCAGGCCCACCCAAACACCGAACCGGCACTGAAAATCCTCAAGGCCGAAGGTTTTGTGCATCAGGGTTACATCGACATCTTCGACGCAGGCCCAGTGATCGAAGCCCCGGTCGCGAAAATCCGCACCGTGCGCGACAGCCAACCGCTGGTTTTGGCTATCGGCACGCCCGACGAGCAGGCCCCGGTGTGGCTGATCCACAATCGCCGCCTGGAAAACTGCCGCATCACCACCGCCCAGGCCAGGCTGGTGGGCAACAGCCTGGTCGTCGACCGACTCACGGCCAAACGCCTGCAACTGCAACCGGGTAACTCGGTACGGGCCGTGCCGTTACCCAATCGGCAACAGCAGGCGGTGGCAGCGTGATCAGATCCTGAGTCCTCCGCCACCCTTGTGGTGAGTGGGGTTCACCTGTGGCGAGGGAGCTTGCTCCCGTTGGGCTGCGAAGCGGCCCCAAAACTGCCACCCTAATCTATTTTTCCAGACACACCGCCCCCATCGTTTTACGACTGCTGCGCAGCCGAACGGGAGCAAGCTCCCTCGCCACAGGTAAACCCGCTCGGCACAGAGGTCCGCGTCTATCTGAGCCCCCCAGCAAAATTCGTCATCATCTTCCCCTCCTTCGCGTGATAGCCTTTTGTTCCTTCGGCGTTGACACCTTTGCTCAAGCCTTTCCATTCCTTTGTATTGGTGGAACTCATATGTCCAGGCTTTCTCATCAAGATTTGCGCCGTAACTTCCGCGAGCTGTTTGCTTCCAACACCTGCTATCACACGGCGTCGGTCTTCGACCCGATGTCGGCCCGCATTGCCGCTGACCTGGGGTTTGAAGTGGGCATCCTCGGCGGTTCTGTTGCCTCGTTGCAGGTGCTGGGCGCTCCCGACTTTGCCTTGATCACTCTCAGCGAGTTCGCCGAACAGGCCACGCGCATCGGTCGAGTGGCCCAATTGCCGGTCATCGCCGACGCCGACCACGGCTACGGCAACGCGCTCAACGTGATGCGCACCATCGTCGAACTGGAACGCGCCGGCATCGCCGCCCTGACCATCGAAGACACCCTGTTGCCGGCGCAATTCGGCCGCAAATCCACCGACCTGATCGGCGTGGCGGAAGGCGTCGGCAAGATTCGCGCGGCACTGGAAGCCCGGGTCGACTCGGAAATGGCGATCATCGCGCGTACCAACGCCGGGATCCTGCCGGTTCAGGAAGTCATCAGCCGCACCTGTCATTACCAGCAGGCCGGTGCGGACGGGATTTGCATGGTGGGCGTGCGGGACTTCGATCACCTCGAACAGATTGCCGAACACCTGAGCGTGCCACTGATGCTGGTCACCTACGGCAACCCGCTGCTGCGCGATGACAAACGCCTGGCCGAACTGGGCGTGCGGGTGACCATTGATGGTCATGGCGCGTACTTCGCGGCGATCAAGGCAACGTATGACAGCCTGCGCGAACAACGGCAGATCTTTACCCAGGCGTCGGATTTGAGCGCTACCGAGCTGACTCATACGTATACGCAGCCTGAGGAATATATCCGTTGGGCGGAAGAGTTCATGAGTGTGAAGGAATAGCGCTGCTGCTTGTTGCGCTGTAGGACATCGATTTTACTAACACCAAAAATCCCTGTGGCGAGGGAGCTTGCTCCCTCGCCACAGGGAACAATTTTCAGCGCTTCGCCAACTCCATGATCATCCGCGACAGCAGATAAATCCGCGGCGCTACGCTCTCCACCTCCGCGTATTCTTCAGGCGTATGAATATTGCCGCCGACAATCCCGAACCCATCCAGTGTCGGCGTACCCACCCCGGCCGAGAGGCTGGCGTCTGCCGCCCCGCCGCTGCCTTCTTCCGTCAACTTGCGCCCGATCTCGCCGTAAATCCCCTGAGCCATGGCCATCAGCCGATCCGATTCCGCCGTTTGCGGCATCGGTGGCAAACCGCGTTGTAGCGTGGTGGTGACTTCGGTATCAGGAATCAGCTTGTCCTTGGACACCCGCGCCAGGTCCTTCTCGATCCGGTCGAACTCTTCGGGTACCGCCGCCCGCACGTCGGCCTTGGCCGTGGCCTGGTCCGGAATCACGTTGGTGCGGTCGCCCGACTTGATCACGGTGAAGTTGATGGTGGTTTTCTTCTCGGCGTCGCCCAGTTTGCCGAGCTGCAGAATCTGGTGCGCCGCCTCCATCGCCGCGTTACGCCCCAGCTCCGGCGCAACACCGGCATGTGCGGCTTTGCCTTTGACTTCCACCACCGCCGTCGCGCTGCCTTTGCGCCACACCACCAGACCATCCGCCGGGCGGCCCGGTTCGAGGTTGAGGGTCACGTCGTGGGCCTTGGCGGTTTTCTTGATCAGGTCGGTGGCGATGTCCGAGCCGGTCTCTTCGCTGGCATCGAGCAGGAAGGTAATTTGAGCGTAGTCCTTGAAGTCGAGGTTTTTCAGGACTTTCAGTGCGTAGATCCCGGCGACGATGCCGCCCTTGTCGTCCATCACGCCCGGCCCGTAGGCGCGGCCGTCCTTGATATGAAAAGGGCGCTCGGCGGCCGAGCCTTCCTTGAACACGGTGTCCATGTGCGCCATCAGCAGGATTTTCGCCTTGCCGGTGCCTTTGAGGGTCGCGATCACGTGGCTGCTTTTGTCCGGTGTGTTGGGTACCAGTTCGATGGTGGCGCCGAGTTTTTTCAACTCGTCGATGGCGATGTCGCGCACTTGCGTCAGGCCGGGTTCATAGCCGGAACCGGAGTCGATGTTTACCAGACGCTCCAACAGTTTCAGGGCTTCACCCTTGTACTGTTCGGCGTCAGCGAGGACTTGTTTGTGGGGTTCGGCGAAGGCTGCAGGGGCGAATGCGCCGAGGGCGAGGGTCAGGCCAAGGCTGGTGGCCAGCAGGGAACGAGGGAGATTGAGCGTCATGAATCGATCCTTGTTTCGTGTCGGGGGTCAAAAACACCCTACCTGACTACGGCGCAAGGCTCTAGACCGAATGCGACGCACACGAACCTGAGGCCGATCCCGCAGGGGGATGTGTGCAGGCCCTCAGACCGGGTCGAGCAGCTCGTGATGGGGTTTGCCGTCTATGCGGTAGATCACGCGGTTGCGGCCGGTGGTCTTGGCTTGGTAGAGCGCCTGGTCGGCATCATTGAGCCACAACGTGGCGTCGGTGTGTGACGGGTCGAATGCCGCCAGGCCAATGCTCAAGCTGACTTTCAGCGCCGGGTTCTGCTCGTAGCCCAGGGTCGCGAAGCGATCACGCAAGGCGTCCATGGCAGCCGCTGCGCTGTCGAGGGGCAAATCCGGGAGGAGCACGCAGAATTCGTCGCCACCATAGCGCCCCGCCACATCGGTCGCCCGCAGGTTCTGCTTGAGCATCTTGCTCAGTTGCCGCAGCACGATGTCCCCGGCGACATGGCCGTAGGTGTCATTGATGGTCTTGAAATGGTCGATGTCGATCAACGCAATCGCCCCGCCCTGCTGCTGGCGTTGGCAACGCTGGAATTCAACTTCCAGCTGGTCTTTCCAGGCGCCATGGTTCAGCAGGCCGGTGAGGCTGTCGGTACGGCTCAGGGCCAGCAATTCGCGTTTTTGGCGGCCCAGGGTGGTGGCCTGTTGAAAACAGATCCAGCCCAGCGCCAGCGGATACAGGCTCAGCAAGGGCAGACAGGCGTAGAGCTGCAACGGGCTGGTTTGCGCAACGAAGGCCGGTGTGAACACCAGCAGGCCGACACCCACCCCGAGAATCTGCGCAACCGTGCCCACCAGCAGGAACCGCAAACCGCCGATCGCCACGTTGTTCATGGCCATCATGGACAGCGTCGCCGCGCTCGGCAGTGGATTGAACTGCATGGCGGCGACCCAGAATCCACCGAGAAAGGCGTCGACGAGAATGTTGCGATGTTCGGCGTGAAACGGCACCTTCGCCCGACGCGCCCATTGATAGGCAACATGCGGCCAGAGCACGCCATTGACCACCATCAGCACCCAGACCCATGGCGCCGGGTTGAGTGGATACATCGCCGCGCCTACGCACAACAGGCCCAAGACCAGGCCCAGGGTTCGCGACGTATAGAGCCTTCTGGCCAGTGAAAGCCCTTTTCCTCCCGTTTTTCCCATAAGGGCCTCTGCGTCACACAACGGAACCCGACAAAACACGGGGTGCGGGTGTGGTGGGAGTCTATCAGGGCAACGTTAAATAGCCATCACCGGCGGGCAGCCTGAATCCTGCGCAGTCTTTGTCGGCCATGTTTGGGCTATACATGAAGGAAGAGTTGGATAAACAACGATAAAGGAGACCCATGCAGACTTTTCAGGTGTTGATCATCGGCAGCGGTTTTGGCGGTCAGTGCGCGGCGATCAATCTGCTCAAGGCAGGCATCGACGATTTTCGCCTGCTGGAACGACGGGACTTTTTTGGCGGCACCTGGTGCCAGAACACCTACCCCGGCGCGGCCGTCGATGTGCCCTCGCCGCTCTATTCGCTGTCCTTCGCCCCTTACCGCTGGACGCAAATGTTCGCCGATCAGGCTGAACTGCATCACTACACCCAGTACGTGGTCGAGCACTTCGGCCTGCGGGACAAGGTCGAACTGCAAGCCAATGTCGAGCGCATCGAATGGGACGCCGACGGCCAGCGCTGGGCGGTGCACACCGGCGCCAAAGGCACGTTTTACGCGCAGTTCCTGATCAACGCGACGGGGCCGCTGAGTCAACCGGTGGTGCCTCATTTCGAAGGCCAGGAACGCTTCCAGGGCAAGACGTTTCACACCAACAACTGGGATCACACCTTCGATTACCGGCACAAACGTGTCGCCATCGTCGGCAGCGGCGCCAGTGCGGCCCAGGTCATTCCGACCATTGCACCAGACGTCGAGCACCTGCATGTGTTCCAGCGTACGCCGCACTGGGTGTTGCCCCGCGCCGACCGTGCCTTCGGGCCTTTCCAGCGTTGGCTGCTGGGCCTCAAACCGGCGTACAAACTGCTGCGCTGGATGCTCTACTGGCAGTTCGAAACCCGGGTGATTGCCTTCAAATACTCGAAACCGGCGATCCGCATGGTCCAGCAACACGCCCTGCGCTTCCTCAAGCGCCAGGTGCCTGACCCCGAATTGCGCCGCAAACTGACACCGGACTTCACCATCGGCTGCAAGCGAGTGATCGTCTCTAGCACCCTCTACCCGGCACTCGGGCGCAGCAACGTGACGCTGCACAGCCGCGAACAAGGCATCGCGTCCATCGACGAAACCGGCATCGTCACTCAGGACGGTCAGCACATCGACCTGGACCTGATCGTCTGGTCCACCGGGTACGACGCCACCGACGGGGTGATTTCCTACCCGGTCACCGGTAAAAACGGCACCCGGCTCAAAGACGTCTGGGCCCAGTACCCGCGGGCTTATCTGGGCACCAGCCTGCCGGACTTTCCCAACTTGTTTATCGTCACCGGGCCCAATACCGGCATCGGCCACACCTCGGCGCTGTTCATCATCGAGTCACAGATGAATTACATCCTCGATTGCATACGCACGCTGAAAGAAAAGGGTTTGCGCAGCATCGAAGTACGCCCCGAGGCAGAACGTACCTACACTGAGATGATCCACCGTGAAATGGAGCGCACCGTCTGGAAGTCCGGGGGCTGCCACAGTTGGTATCAAAGCAAGAGCGGTCATGTGATCGCCATGTTCCCGGGGTTCAGTTTCAGCTATCACCGGTTGACCCGGGCACTGAAACCCGCCGACCACATTTTGTCCTGAACACGTAAAAGGAAGATGCCTGATGCTTGTGTTGGTTGTCCTTATCGCGGTTTTTGTGGCCTGGAGCTGGCTGAGTTACCCGGCCATCGGCTATTGGCTCTATGACCTGAATATGGCCCTGGAAGCCAAGCTGTATCGGCTGCACAAAATCGTCGTACCCATCACGGAAATGACCGTCTCGACCTGGCAAGGCGGGCCCTATGAAGCGTCCAGCAGTGTGCTGATGCTGCACGGTTACAGCGCCGACAAGAACATCTGGCTGCGCTTCGCCCGGCATTTTGTCGGCAACTATCGAGTGATCATCCCGGACATCGCCGGTCACGGCGAAACCGGCTTCAAGGCCGGTGGCGGCTATGACATCCCGCTGCAGGCCAAGCGGATGATCCAGCTGCTGGACGTTTGCGGGGTCGAGAAAGTCCATGTGATCGGCAATTCGATGGGCGGCTACATCGCCGCGTGGCTGGCGGCGACGTACCCGGACCGGATTGCCTCCGTCGCCCTGATCGACCCGGCTGGCGTCACCGCCCCCGAGGCCAGCGACCTGGAGCGACATCTGGCCAAGGGGCACAACCCGTTTCTGATCAACTCGCGGGAAGAATTCCAGCGCTTCTACGCCATGACCATGGCCGAGCCACCGTGGGTGCCGGGCGTGGTGCTGGACGCCATCGCCCAGCGTTATGAACAGAGTCGTGATGAGCTGGAAGAAATCTTCAACGACTTCCGCGCCAGCCCGCCGATGGAGCCCAAACTCCCAGACATCAAGTGCCCGGCGCTGCTGCTGTGGGGGCGCAAGGACCGTCTGATCGATGTCAGCAGCGTGGCGGTCTGGAGTAAAGGCATTGCTGATTTGCGCGTGGACATCTGGGACCACATTGGCCATATGCCGATGGTCGAACAACCGGCCAATACGGCACGGTTGTATCGGGAGTTCCTCGGATCGCTGCGTTCGGAGAGCCGTTCGCACCTATAGTCGCCAATCAATCCTGCAGGACCGCCGCCCGCTCGCTCCTACAGGGTTTGTGGGCAGCCAATAGTGCGAAGCAGTCCTTGGCAGAATGAAGTCCGTAAGATTCTTCGTTTGTCGGCGTTGCAGAAGGCTGCGATCTTTTCCCCCATCCTTCACGTCACCGCGCCAGGAATTTTTTTCATGAGCCACCCAAGCTTCGTCAGCCCTGACCTGATCCGCCAACGCTTCTCCAAAGCGATGTCCGACATGTACCGCGAAGAAGTGCCGCTGTACGGCGCGCTGATGAAGCTGGTGGAGCAGACCAACCGTCACGTGCTCGACAGCGATCCGCAGGTGGCCCGCCAGCTGAACAGCACCGGCGAAATCGAGCGGCTGGACCTGGAGCGTCACGGCGCAATCCGCGTCGGCACCGCTGGCGAACTGGCCACCCTCGCCCGATTGTTCGCGGTCATGGGCATGCAACCCGTGGGCTATTACGACCTGACCCCGGCCGGCGTGCCGGTGCACTCCACCGCGTTCCGCGCCGTGCATGAAACCGCCCTGCAAGTCAGCCCGTTCCGGGTGTTCACCTCACTGTTGCGCCTGGAACTGATCGAAGACCTGGAGCTGCGAGCCTTCGCTCAATCGGTGCTGGATAAACGCCAGATCTTCACCCCGACAGCCCTTGCCCTGATCGACCGCGCCGAAACCGCAGGCGGTCTGAACGAACAAGAGGCGCAGGACTTCGTCGAACAGGCGCTTGAAACCTTCCGCTGGCACCACAGCGCCACGGTCACCGCCGAGCAGTACCAGAAACTCAGCGCACAGCATCGCCTGATTGCCGATGTGGTCGCGTTCAAAGGCCCGCACATCAATCACCTGACGCCGCGTACCCTGGACATCGACATCGTCCAGGCGCAAATGCCCGCCCACGGCATCACGCCCAAAGCCGTGATCGAAGGCCCGCCCCGCCGTCAGTGCCCGATCCTGTTGCGCCAGACCAGTTTCAAGGCGCTCGACGAGCCGATTGCCTTCACCGATCAAGCCGGGACACGTGGCAGCCACAGCGCACGCTTCGGTGAAATCGAACAGCGCGGCGCGGCGCTCACCCCGAAAGGCCGGGCACTTTACGACCGCCTGCTCAACGCAGCCCGTGATGAGTTGCAGGACTTCCCCAACGAGGCCAATGCCGCACGCTACAACGCGCTGATGACGCAGCACTTTGCAGAATTCCCTGACACGTATGAAGGCATGCGCCAACAGGAACTGGCGTACTTTCGTTATTTCGTCACGGAAAAAGGCCTGGAGGCGGATGAGCTGAAATCGTTGTCGCTAGACGATTTGCTCAGCGGCGGGTACTTGCGGGTCGAACCGTTGGTGTATGAAGATTTTCTGCCGGTCAGTGCGGCGGGGATTTTCCAGTCGAACCTGGGGGATGCGGCGCAGGTGAATTATGGCGTGCATTCGAACCAGCAGGCCTTTGAACAGGCGCTGGGGCGGCCGACCATTGATGAATTGGGCTTGTATGCCGAGACGCAGCGGCGTTCGATCGAGCAGTGTTTTGAGACTTCGAGATTGTCGCGTCTGATTTGACTCCACGAACTGCCAGCCGATTGCAATGTGTGGCGAGGGAGCTTGCTCCCGCTTGAGTGCGCAGCACTCACAAAATCTCCGTCATACGGAGAATTTTTGGGGCCGCTTCGCAGCCCAGCGCGAGCAAGCTCGCTCGCCACATAGAATCTTCAATCCGCTGAGATTCCGTGTTTAGCGGAGTTTTGCCAACAGCGCCTCAGCGGCAGCCTCGGACGACGCCGGGTTTTGCCCAGTGATCAGCAGGCCATCGGTGAGCACATAACTTGCCCAATCCGCGCCCTTGGAATACTCACCGCCCTTCTCTTTCAGCATGTCCTCCACCAGAAACGGCACGACCTTCGTCAGTTGCACCGCCTCTTCCTCAGTGTTGGTGAACCCCGTCACCCGCTTGCCTTTGACCAACGGCTGGCCATCCGCACCCTTGACGTGACGCAGCACACCCGGTGCGTGGCAAACGGCCGCGACCGGTTTATCCGCCTTGATAAACGCTTCGATCAGCGCGATCGAGTTCTTGTCTTCGGTCAGGTCCCACAACGGCCCATGACCGCCCGGGTAGAAAACCGCATCGTAATCTTGAGCTCTCGCGCTGCTCAGAAGCGCGGTAGACGCCAATGCAGATTGGGCTGCGGAGTCTTTGCGAAAGCGATCAGTGGCAGCAGTTTGTGCATCTGGCTCGTCGCTTTTCGGGTCCAACGGCGGCTGGCCACCCTTGGGCGAAACCAGGGTCAGCTGTGCACCGGCATCCTTGAAGGCGAAGTACGGCGCGGCGAATTCCTCCAGCCAGAAGCCGGTTTTCTTACCCGTGTTGCCCAATTGATCGTGGGACGTTAAAACCATCAGGATTTTCATGTCGTTCTCACTCCACTTCCAGGTTGTTCGGACGCTCGACGGCGCTGTTTTTATGGACCACTCAGCCCATCGATTCGTTGCACCGAGTTCCAGACACCTTCACGTGATGGCGCAAAGCCTTGCTGTGCAAGAAGTTGCGCACTGCTCGCACCAAACACGCTTGCAGGATCGCTGATCGCCCGGCCTGCCAGGCTCTCCGGCCAAGTGCGCAAGTTCTTGCGCAGTGCTGCGCAAGAACTTGCGCACATTCATGCGGCGCTCCTTGCAAAAACCTTCCAGGCACTTTAAAAAAAGCCTCAACACCTTGATTTGTATAGCCTTAACCGTTTCTGGCACGGACCTTGATAACAGTCAGGCACCCACCGGGCGATACCGCCTCCCGGGCACCCTCACTATATTCAGCAAGGAGCACATCCATGGCTACTCCAGCGTACATGTCCGTCACTGGCGAAAAACAAGGTCTGATCACCGCCGGCGCATTCACCGCCGACTCGGTTGGCAACACTTATCAAGAAGGTCACGAAGACCAGGTCATGGTTCAGGCTTTCAGCCACGACGTGATCATCCCGCGTGACCCACAGTCCGGCCAGCCAACCGGTCAGCGCGTTCACAAGCCAGTCGTGATCACCAAGGTCTACGACAAGGCTTCGCCACTGCTGCAAGCTGCTCTGACCTCCGGCGAGCGCATGAGCGAAATCGTTATCCAGTGGTACCGCACTTCGGCTCAAGGTACCCAAGAGCACTATTACACCACCAAACTGGAAGACGCGATCATCGTCGCCATCAACAACAAAATGCACAACTGCCAGGATCCGTCGAACTCGCACTTCACTCACCTGGAAGAAGTGCAATTCACCTACCGCAAAATCACCTGGACCCACGAAGTATCCGGTACTTCGGGTTCCGATGACTGGCGTATGCCGGTCGCCTAAGTCAGGCTGACCGTCACAAGCATCGGCCAGCTCTGCTGGTCGATGTTGTTTCCGCCCTTCCAGAATTTCGCGTCCGTTGACCCGGTTTCCGGGTGTCAGCGCATGCCGCAGCACTGCACGAGGAACAAGGGATGTTCGCGCCGGCCAATCAAACTCACTTTGCCCTGACCATCGAAGGTCTTTCCAGCGACTTCCAGGTCTTTTCCCTGCAAGGTCGGGAAGCCATCAGCCAGCCTTTTGTGTTTGAGGTGGAGCTGGTCAGTGAACAGCCGTCCCTGGACCTCGAGACCCTGCTGCACAAACCGGCCTTTTTGCAGCTCTCGCCTGACGGCAGCGGCATCCATGGCCTGATCTATCGCGCCGCCCAGGGTGATTCCGGCAAACGCCTGACCCGCTACGCGGTGACCCTGCGCCCGCAACTGTCCTACCTCGCGCACCGCATCAACCAACGCATCTTCCAGAACCTCAGCGTGCCGAAAATCATCGGCATGGTCCTTGAAGAACACGGCATCCAAAGCAACGCCTATGAATTCAAGGTCGGGGCAATTTATCCCGAGCGCATTTACTGCGTTCAGTACGATGAATCGGACCTGCAGTTCATCCAGCGCCTGTGCGAGGAAGAAGGTATCCACTACCACTTCCAGCACAGCGCCACAGCCCACAAACTGGTGTTCGGCGATGACCAGACGGTGTTCCCGAAACTCGCACCCGTGGCCTACCAGCAAGACTCCGGCATGGTCGCCAACAACCCGGTAATCAAGCGCTTCGACCTGCGCCTGGAAACCCGCACCAGCCGCACCACCCGCCGCGACTACGACTTTGAAAAGCCGCGCCTCACCCTCGAAAGCGAAAACCGCGGCGACGCCCTGCCCGACCTCGAAGACTACGACTACCCCGGTCGCTTCATCGACCGCGATCGCGGCAAACACCTGGCCAAGCGCAACCTGGAACGCCACCGCAGCGACTTCCAACTTGCCGAAGGCAAAAGCGATCAGCCGTTGCTGGTCAGCGGCCATTTCCTGGCCCTGACCCAACACCCGAAAGCCAAATGGAACGACCTTTGGCTGCTGACCGAAGTCCTGCACGAAGGCAAACAGCCGCAAGTGCTGGAAGAGTCGGTGACCAGCGACACCACCCGCCTCAAGGGCGATTTCCACCAGGGTTACCGCAACCGCTTCCAGGCCACCCCGTGGGACGTGCCGAACCGCCCGCCGCTGACACAAAAGAAACCGCGCATCCTCGGCAGCCAAAGCGCCGTGGTCACCGGGCCCAAGGGTGAAGAGATCCACTGCGACCAGTATGGCCGCGTCAAAGTGCAATTCCACTGGGACCGCGAAGGCCAGGCCGACGACAAGACCAGCTGCTGGCTGCGCGTCTCCTCCGCCTGGGCCGGCGCCCACTACGGCGGCATCGCCATCCCGCGGATCGGCATGGAAGTGCTCGTCACCTTCCTCGAAGGCGACCCCGACCAACCGCTGATCAGCGGCTGCCTGTACCACAAGGAAAACGTCGTCCCCTACCCGCTGCCGGCGAACAAAACCCGCAGCACTTTCAAAACCCTGAGCTCCAAGGGCGGTGGCGGCTTCAACGAACTGCGCATCGAAGACAAAAAAGGCCAGGAACAAATCTTCCTCCACGCCCAGCGCGACTGGGACGAAAACGTCGAACACGACCAGAAAATCCGCGTCGGCAACGAACGCCACGACACCGTCGAGCAAAACAGCTACAGCGAATTCAAGGCCGAAGAACACCACACCGTCTACGCCGACCGCAAAGTCGAAGCCCGGGCGAACGACCACCTGACCGTGGGCGTGAACCAGCACATCAAGATTGGTACCGGGCAATTCATCGACGCGGGCCAGGAGATTCACCTGAGCAGCGGCATGAAAGTCGTGTTGGAAGCGGGCAGTGAGTTGACGCTGATCGGGGGTGGCAGCTTTATCAAGATCGATGCTGGCGGCGTGACCATTAGCGGGCCGGTGATCAACATGAACTCCGGGGGTGGGCCGGGAAGCGGGACGGGGGCTGCGCCGTTGTTGCCGGGGGTGTTGAAGCAGGCGGATGCGGATAAGGCTGGGGCGGTTTTGACACCGGCGCAGATCAATACGTTGAAGCGGAATGCGCCGTTTTGTGAAGAGTGCGAGAAGTGTAAGGCAGGTGCTTGTGCGATCTGATCTGTTGACGCCACAAGCGTGGCTTGCTGAAAAACCGTTGCAAGCAGACGAACGCCTGTACCTGATCGTCAGCGCCGCCAACGATGCTGAAGCGCTCAAGACGCTTTATCAAAATGAACCCATGACCCAAGCGACCCCGATCTGGGGCGGAACGCCCTACGCGGGCTGGCAACAGGTCATGCCCTACCTCGTCGAGTTGAAACCCACCTCCGGTTTTCTGCAGTGGATTGCCGAAACGGATGCGCGGGACTGGGGTTGGCTGGCGGTTTCATCCAGCACGCCTGAGGTGGTGTTCGAACACCTTCGCAGTTTGACCCAGGTGCGTATGCCCGATGGGACCGAGGTGTTTTTCCGGTTTTGGGATGGGCGGCATATCTTGCCGATTCTTGAAGGATTGGGTGATGCGGCGGGTGAAGTGCTGCCGGTGTTTGATCGGTATTTGATTAATGGGAAGCGTCTGGAGGTTGGGCCGCGGGTTGTGCCGCCAGCGAAGGATTGGCCGTGGTGGGAAGTGCCCAAGACGTTGCTCGATGGCTTGGCCAAGAAAAACCCGTCAACCCTGATTGGCAACTTGATGCAATGGCTGGAAGAGGAACGTCCAGACATCTACGCCGCTTACCCTGAGAGCAACCTGAAGCTGAAAATCGCACGTTTCGTGGGTCGCCCGGATGCTCCGCAAAACCTGAATGAAGTACTGTTAAACCACCTGATTCTGGAGCAAGGCTGATGGATCGCGTTGCCTACGTTGACAACCAACTGAGTACGTTCAAGGACAGTCTGAAGCTGTATCAGGAACAAACCAAAACCTGGTACGCGAAGGTCGCCGATAAAGGCAGCCGCGCAACAGACCTACCCTCCCTGCTCGGCATGGAACGAGTGATAAAGGTTGCCGGCACCAGTAAATCGGTCAGCATGACCGACGGTGACTTCTCCTCTAACGTGGCTCAGTGTCCCCTCAAAGGCCCGCTGCTGATCGAAAGCAAATTCGAATCGGTCTATGACATTCCGCTGGGCGATATCGAAGTCGAAATCGTCGCGGTAGAAGGCGGCGCGATCAGCAAGGTCAAACTGGATGCTCAAGGCAAAGCGGCCTGGACAGGTGGTGTGCCCGGCAAGTTCTACAAGATCCGCGTTCACAATGAAGTGACATCGGCGCAGATTGATACGTTGTTCAGCTCCTATGGCGGTCTCACCGCGGACCTGGAAGGCTTCCTGCGCAAGGAGTGGGCCGGTTTCAAACCGCAATGGTCCAACGTATCCGCCTCAGGCACCGCCATGGCCGTCGGCAATGGCATTCTTGAGGGTGGTTGGGAAGCGATCAAAGGCGTCTGGGACGGCATCAGTCTGGTGCTCGACATCCTGCAAGACCCGAGCAAGTTTGCGAAGGATCTCGGGGCTGGCACCCAGAAACTTATCGATCTGGCCAAACAAGCGCCCGACGTCATGAAAAAGGCCATGTTGCTGGCCAGCGACGAGGCCGCCCTGTTCCTGATGGTACGTAGCGCCGTTATCTGGCTCGCGGGCCTGCCACCGATGAAGATGGCCGGCGACGTCGCGAAAATGACCACGGCGGCGGTTGTCGGCATCGCCATCGATATCGTCATTTCGATTGTACTGACCATTGCGGCTGAAGGTACTGGCGTCATCTACCTTGCTGCACGGTTGAAGAAGTACGGCGAAATCATCATCAAGGCGGTCACCGGTTTTGTGGAGTCGGTGTTCAAGATCATCAAAGGCTTCATGGAATACGTCACGAAGTACACGGCTGTTGCGGCGCGTGGTGTGACGGCGCAGATGAAGAAGGGTTTGGCGCAGTTGCGTTTTGACGGGAAGAAAAACGCCAAACTGGGCAAAGGGAAGACCGGCGATGACGTTTCCAGACAGGCGACGACACCTGCCGACAAAAGTGCTGAGCCCGCCGCTAAAACCTGTACAGACAAGTGCCCCGTTTCGATGGTCACCGGCGAAGAGCTGTTGACGCTGAGTGATGGCCAGCTCGACGGTTTGTTGCCCTTTGAGTGGACGCGCCTGTACCGAACCAGTGCCGTGGAAATCGATTGTGGTCTGGGTTACGGCTGGAGCCATGCGCTGGCCCACCGTATCGAAATCAACGGTGACGAGGTCATCTGGACTGACCACGAAAACCGGGCCACGCCATTTCCGTTGCCGAGCCAGCAACGCCCCGCCATCACCAACAGCCTGTCCCGGGCTGCGATTTTTATCGGTGACGACCCATCGGAACTGGTACTGGCGCAGGCGGGCAACCGTCCTTCGTTCTACCACTTCCGCTTCAACAGCAAAGGCGCAACCCTGATCGCCATCAGCGACAGCTATGGCAACCGCTTGCATATCACCCGTGACATTCACGGCCGGATCAAACGCCTCGATAACGGTGCCGGTCGCGCCCTGCTCTTGCGTTATGACCGTAAGCACATCGTTGCCGTCGACTATCAGCAGTTCCTTCCGGCAGACAATCTGGAAGACGCCTGGAACACCGTCCAGACGTTGGTTACGTACAGCTATGACGCCCAGCATCGCCTGATCGAAGCGAAGAACGCTGCCGGCGAAGCCGAGCACTATCGCTACGACGATCAACACGTGATTCTTGAGCGGGAACTGGCAGGCGGCGCCAGTTTCTTCTGGGAATGGGAGAGCGAAGGCAAGTTGGCTCGCTGCATCCATCACTGGGCGAGTTTCTCGCAGATGGAAGCGCATTACGCCTGGGACGATAAAGGTAGCGTGACCGTTACCAACGCCGATGGCAGCGAAGAGGTCTACACCCACGACGATAAAGCGCGATTGATCAGCAAGGTTGACCCCGACGGAGCTGAACACCTCAAGGCCTATGACGAAAAAGGCCAATTGATCGCGGAAAAAGACCCACTGGGTGCCGTGACCGAATACCGGTATGACGAAGACGGCCTGATGACGGCTGTCATTCCCCCAGAAGATGAACCTGTTACTTACGAATACAGCAATGGATTCGTTAGCGATGTTCATCGCGGCAAAGCCACGTGGAAGTATCAACGCAACAACCAGGGCGACATCACTCAACAGATTGACCCGGATGGCAACGCCACCCTCTATAGCTACGATCGCCAGGGCCGTCTGCTGGAAATCCGCCACCCCGATGGCAGCCGCCATCAACTGGGTTGGAATAACCTCGGTCAACTGCTGGAAGAAAGCCTGCCCGACGGCGGCCAGCGCAAATACCGCTACGACGCCTTGGGCCGGCAGATCACCCGTCAGGAAGAAACCGGTGCGATCACCCACTACCAATGGGACGCCGCCAATCGCCTCGCACAGATCACCCTGCCCGGTGGCGCAACCCGGGCGTTTGCCTACAACGCCTACGGCAAAGTCACCGCCGAGCGTGACGAACTGGGTCGCATCACCCGCTACGAATACGCCGATGGCCTGCACCTGGTCAGCCGCCGCCTCAACCCGGATGGCAGCCAGCTGCGCTACCGCTACGACAACTCGCGCCTGTTGCTGACCGAGATCGAAAACGAGCGTGGCGAGCATTACCACCTCGACTACTACCCTAACGGCCTGATCCAGCAGGAAACCGGTTTCGACGGTCGCCGCACCACCTACGAGTACGACCTCAACGGCCAGTTGCTGAAGAAAACCGAATTCGGTGACGACGGCAGCGAACTGATTACCGAGTACCAGCGCGATGCCGCCGGCCGCTTGCTGGTAAAAACCCTGGCCGATGGCGAAGAAATTCACTACAGCTACGACGCGTTCGGGCGCCTCGTAAACGTCGACGACGGCCACTGGCCGCTCGCCTACGAATACGACCTGCAAGATCGTCTGATCACCGAGCACCAAGGCTGGGGCACGCTGCGCTACGAGTACGACAAACTCGGTCAACTCAGCCACTGCCGCCTCCCCGATGGCAGCAAACTAGATTATCGCCACCAATCCGGCGGCCGACTGAACAGCATCGACCTCAACGGCTCGCGCCTGACCACGCATCAATTCAGCGCCGGTCGCGAACTACAGCGCCAACAAGGCCTGTTGCTGAGCCAATACCAGTACGACGAACAAGGCCGGTTACAGGCCCACACCGTCAGCCAGCAGGAACGCAACCTGTTCCGCCGCCGCTACGCCTATGACGCCAATGGCAACCTCGCCGGCATCGACGACAGCCGTAAAGGCAATCGCAGCTACCACTACGATCCGCTCGATCGGCTGATCAACGTTCGCGGCAGCACCCCGGAAAGCTTCGCCCACGACCCGGCCGGTAACTTGCTGGGCCAAGGCGACCAAATCAGTGCGAACCTGGCCAACGTCAAAGGCAACCGTCTGCTGATGCAGGGCGACCGTCACTACGACTACGACGCCTACGGCAACCTCACCCGCGAACGTCGCGGCACCGGGCAAAAACTCGTCACCGAATACAACTACGACTGCCAGCACCGCTTGATCGGCGCCAGCCTGCCGGGTGGCAGCGTCGCAACCTACAAATACGACGCCTTCGGCCGCCGTATCGAAAAAACCGTCGATGGCAGCACCACCGAATTCCTGTGGCAAGGCGAACGCCTGATCGCGGAAAGTGCCAATGACCGATATCGCACTTACATCTATGAGCCGGGCAGCTTCCGGCCGCTGGCAATGCTCGACGGTGAAGGCCCGCTGAAGGCCACACCGTATTACTACCAACTCGACCACCTCGGTACACCGCAGGAACTGACCGACTACAGCGGTGAGATCATGTGGTCTGCCAAGTACCGCGCTTACGGGAACCTCGCAGCCCTCGACGTGGCTGAAATCGACAACCCGTTGCGCTTTCAGGGGCAGTACTTCGATGCGGAGACAGGCTTACATTACAACCGGCATCGCTACTACAATCCGGGGACCGGGCGGTATCTGACGCCGGATCCGATCAAGCTTGCGGGTGGGTTGAATAACTACCAGTACGTGCCTAACCCTACGGGGTGGGTGGATCCGTTGGGGTTGGTAACTACAAAACCTCAATGCCCTGGAAATACCAAGACAAAAGTACCGATTAACCATAAACCAAATGGGGATTTGGACTGGAATGGAGTCGATAAAAAAGGACTAACTCGAGCAGACCACGTACGTCGACATGGCGCGGACGACCCCACCAGACCGGTACCTCATGGTGTCTTTACAGAGGAACCAATAAAAGCGACGGAAAATGCGTGGGCGATAGCCAAGCGCGATGGTATAACCCCATACGTCGAACAACCTGGTAACGGAAACTGGATCTACGATGTCCCATACCCAAATGCAGGATTTAAAGGTGGACTCCCAGGCGCAGCGGACGGTCATCCGGTATTGAACTCAATTAGAATTGTAGTTAAACCAAACACAAATAACGTTGTTACCGCATTCCCGATGTGAGGATCATATGGAAAAAATATTCTATGCTGCAGATGCATATGTGAGCACATACGGTCAAGGCGCAGACTTGATAATTATAAAATCGCCAGAAGGCACTATATACGGAGCCGCCTGCGAGTTTGATATATGCACAAAAGACATAACTAAAGTCTCTATTCAACAAGGTGAGACTTTTGATGCTAGTGATAAAAAATTTGAAGAAGCTGAATGGCTTGAATATACAGATGACATAGGAACCACTCCCGCCGGATGGGAAGACATCGTAAACGCAGGTCTATCGGATTTTGTATCCGGATACCAACTAGAAAGTGAAGTTGTAATTCACAGATTCAAAAAATAAAAAAAATTGACAAAAAGGGGACAGATTTATTTCCACTAGAGAAAATAAATCTGTCCCCTTTTTCAACAGGGTCTGTTGCTCAGCCAATACCAATACGATGAACAAGGCCGCCTGCAAGCTCATAGCGTCAACCAGCAGGATCGCAACCTGTTCCAGCGTCGCTACGCTTACGATGCCAACGGTAACCTCGCCGGCATCGATGACAGCCGAAAAGGCAATCGTAGCTATCATTACGACCCGCTCGACCGGCTGATCAACGTTCGTGGCACCACGCCGGAAAGTTTCGCCCATGACCCGGCAGGCAACCTGCTCGGCCAAGGTGATCAGCAGGCTGCAAGCCTGGCCAACGTCAAAGGTAACCGCCTGCTGATGCAGGGTGATCGACATTACGACTACGACGCCTATGGCAATTTGAGCCGTGAGCGCCGCGGCACCGGGCAAAAGCTCGTCACCGAATACCGCTACGACTGCCAACACCGCCTCATCGGTGTCAGCCTCCCCAGCGGCAGCATCGCAAGCTACAAGTACGACGCCTTCGGCCGCCGTATCGCCAAAACCGTCGACAGCCAAACCACAGAGTTCCTGTGGCAAGGCGAACGCCTCATCGCCGAAAGCGCCAACAACCGCTATCGCAGCTACATCTACGAGCCGGGCTCCTTCCGGCCCTTGGCGATGCTCGATGGCGAAGGCCCGCTCAAAGCCGAGCCGTTCTACTACCAACTCGACCACCTCGGTACCCCACAAGAACTCACCGACTACAGCGGCGAGATCATGTGGTCGGCGAAATACCGCGCCTACGGCAACCTCGCCACCCTTGATGTGGCGGAAATTGATAACCCGCTGCGCTTCCAAGGCCAGTACTTCGATGCTGAGACGGGCTTACATTACAACCGGCATCGCTACTACAATCCTGGCACCGGGCGGTATCTGACGCCAGATCCAATCAAGCTAGCGGGTGGATTGAACAACTACAGATATGTACCCAATCCAACAGGTTGGGTCGATCCTTTAGGTTTGGAAACAATACCAGTAGTCTGTCCCGGCGGCCCAAACTGTACTCCTAAAACAAAGTCCTTAGAGGAATTGGTTCCCGGCGGTAGCATTCCAAGTGTCAAAGATGGCGCATTTAATAAGTGGTTCAATGAGTTGACTCCAGACGAATTTGATACGGTTTGGTCCAACAAAACCTATCAGGACTTCATTAAAGCCAGGTTGAGGTACCCAAGTGGAATTCACGAATGGCACATGGTTTCGAGAGCGGATACATTCAAGCGCTGGGGAGTGAATGCAGAACAAATTTATGAGCTACGGTCCGCAATTTCAGATGTGAAATTTGTCAATCCTGCTGGGCACCATGGCGGTAAAGGCTCGACGAAAGCGCATAATGAAATCCTAGACATTATCGACAACTCCAAAGATCACAGTGAATTCCGAAAAGGCCTAAATGAGTGGGCTGGACGGCGATTGGAAGGCGGTGCCGATGCTCTACCTTCAGGACTAAAAAATTGAGGAAACAAAAAATTGGCTCGAAAAAAATCGTTTCTATTTGGACGGCAAACACCGATTGGGAACCGTCTACTCTTCGAGATGTGATGAGCTCAGAGTATTCTGACGACGGAGACTTTCTTGGCTCTGAGTTCAGTAAGGCTTTCTCACTTGGTTTTGTTGACGATGACACTGTCGAAGCAGATAAAATCGAGCCAACCAATTCTCTAATTAATGCAATTGACGGATGCTCATACGACCTTGACATCGCGTCTGACATGAAAAATAAAAACACTCCTCTGACCGATGCGCCTATAGACACCATAGTTGCAATCTACGACTACTCCTTCTCGGGCACTCCCCAAAACACTAAAATCAGAAATAATCTATTTACATACCGAGGAAGCTTTGAATACCAAGACTAAACTCTCAGAGACTAGAGAGTAAGGGATAAATATATTTCTGCATTCTAAAATAAATCTATCCCTGGGAAATCCTTGATGTTAATCCGGAGACTTCGACTCGTATACCAGGAAACCGATGAAAGTGAAAATTGACAAGAGCCTCTAACTAGAGGTAATAGATCTTATTGTCGCACTGGTTATTGGTGATCTTGATAAAATTTCCGGCAAAAACTAGTATGGAATACTCAACGAACCGGATATTAATGCAAGAATCTCCGAGTACGGCAATACATTGGCATTACCTCCAGCGTCTTTCGTAGAAAAGATAGATAATTATGAGTACAAGGATGGCTCTGGCTTAGCCCTCGATACACCTCTGTGGACAAAGGAGGAAGGAATGAGCGACCTGACTCTTTCCCTTGTGTTGATATACAGCAAAAAGGGGACCAGCAAAAAGGGGACAGATTTATTTTCACTAGAGAAAATAAATCTGTCCCCTTTTTCACCATATACTTCATGGACAAGATCACCTGATATCGCCAGGCAATTTGCGAAAGAGGATGGACTTATTCTGAGAGTTAAAATTGGCGCCCCCAAAGAAGGGGACAAGTGGTCATGGCAGTATTCGAAAGATCGTTGGGGGGGGGGGGGGGGGGGAGCAAGAAGTTCTCTTGAAAGTACCCCGTAGCGGGGATATCGAGATATTTAAACCATGAATATATTAGATTTGTTACAGCAAAACTTTCATCTCGCAGACGACGGGATAAAATCGGCTCAACTATTAAAAAAAACAACTAACGAAAGTTTCATTTTTAAAAACGATTACATTATAAAAAAAACTAGCGATGCGTATAAAAAATAACTCACCACTCAAAAAGAAATTGCAAACACAACTTCATCGGTAATGCCAGGACTTGAAGAGCTTTTAAATGCGCTTTCAAGTATGGCGCCTGACGCAATACTATCAATGCGCTTCATTGACAGTATCAGTTGGGACGGTCGCATTTTTTATGATGAAAAAATACATTTATTGGCGCAATAATTGGAAAAAAGAAAAATATAAATTGGGAGACGCCCCCGAACTGGGACGGTTCAGAGGAAATGCTACGAACCTACAACGCCCAAAAAGACAACTAAAACCCTAAAGAAACGGGACACCCATTAGCCGGTCTCCAGTCAAGGCTAAAGGGTTTCTTCCTTCGTTTAAAGGCATGTCGAATTTGGATAGAGCGAAAGAAGGCGGTGCACCTTACATCATGAAGGATGGGGTTCCTCAACAGTTTTAGTTGCACCACTCAAGGCAACATGAAAAGGGGCCGCTTTTTGAGCTAAGTGTAGGACTCACCTTACAACCTTAAAAGGCAAGGGTCGAGAAGCAGTACATCCTTACGGACATAACCAACACCTAGATGCGCCTGTAGATAGGGAACTTTTAAAAAAGTTCCTCAATATTGGAAAGACCGAGCAGCAGCAAAATGGGGACAGATTTATTTTCACTAGAGAAAATAAATCTGTCCCCATTTTCCGTCGGAGATTTCCTGCAAGCTACGGCGTATATTCGAACTTGCGCTCAGCTTCCCATGCCGATAACCTTCGACAGTCGCTGCATATCAGTGACCGGTTTTGACAGACCGAACGTTATCAAGGCATGCAAGTGCCGTCATGTGAACAGTTGGCACTTTTTTTATGCCCGCCGTTCCGTATTATGGCGGCTGTGCGTGGGGCACCTTCGGGTGCGCCGGGTTCCTTGATCCTCGGTCTGTCAACCCGCGCACAGCTGCCACCCTTGTTTGACAGCGAGTAGTGGTAGCTCCATTTGATCAAGGAGATTCACCATGAAAAAGATCACCCCAAATCCCCCTGGACTCTCGGATTCGGCTGCCCCTCTAGACACGATAGAACTAAGCAAAGCCACCCAACGCGCCGTCAGCGCCCGCCTCCGCGACCCAAAAAAACCTGACCCCGTCAGCCACGTCTTCACCATCCTCCCCAACATCGACACCGAAACCCTGCTAAGTCATGCCTGCGAAACCCTCGCTTCACTCAACGTTCTCACCACTGACCTGGCCTGTGAACTCGAGGGTTCACACCGCAGCCTCGCGCTGTCGATTCAGCAATTGGCCGTCCTGGGCGAGCTGCTGGTAAACCGAGCGCTGGATAACCTCGATCCACCCGGCGAGGCGTCCGACGTTCCGTCGGGCACTGAGTCTTGAGAGAAAGGAGAATCAGACATGGCTCGATACATGCCAATCACCGGCATCGACTGCATGATCCCTTCCCTGCTGATTGATGCTGAGGCTCCCCTCGACGTATTACATGACACGGCGGCACATCGAATCCGCAGCGTGACCCAATTGCTGGAAACAATGGCACTGAACGAATCGCTCACCGGCGACGCCACGCTATTGCGGGACTTCGCTCAGGTAATAGCAACTCAACTACGCGACGGCTGCGATTTGCTGGATGTCATCGGTCGACGATTACAGGCACGAACTTAAACAAACAAAAAACGGGCGATCTTAAGATCACCCGTTTTTCATCCATTCACCACCAACAAACTCTCCCCAACCTCATACTTAACAACCACCCAATTCCTATAAAGCCGCTCATTCCCCAACACCTCACTCCCCTGCCCTTTACTCCGCACCTCCCGCCAAATCTCATTCCCCCGAAACACCCGCCCACCCTCGCGCAAAAACCGATGCCCAACCTGATAAATGTGATACCAACCTCCACGCACCCGATCACACAACAATTCCCCTTCCAACTGCTGCTCGCCCACGTTCAACTTCAACTTCAACTGAAAATGCCGATCCGTCGGGTTATGCAATACCAGATCAACGTAGTTATAAAAAATCACCGCCCCTGAACCGAATGGCAGTACCCGACCTTCATCAGGAAACCGATCGAAGCTGTGGTTTGACCGCTCCACCACTAAAGGCGGCGACTGAATGGCTACCAAATGACAGGTCCATACCTTCGACGCCGCGTTTGCGGGTCAGTCGACCGACCGGGCGGCAGAGGGAAAAGTATTCACCCGACGCGATGACTATGCCGTAATTGATGACACGGCCTGTTTGAGGTTGATGACTTTGTTGTGTTGCAGCGCAAAATATCGGAGTTGCCGAGTTTACGGGTCAGCTTGGAGGTGTGTTTGAGGTAGCGAAACGGCAAGCGGGATTCGGCGTTGACGTATTGCTGCAGGTGCGTATCGCACCCGGGAGGTGTTCGCCCAGTGTAATGGCCTCGGCAATCCATGCACTGGTAAAGAGCCTTGCCACTGGGCGAACGGGAAGTATTTTAATGGAAGTTGGCGAAGTTGTCCGCATACATAATCATGAAATTTATCGATACAACATTAATTAAATGTCATCTTAAATATTAATTGTACGACAACAAAAAACTCACCAGTTCGACCATTAAAACTGATTGTTCTTATACAAAAAAACTGTACGAGAACAATCAATATATAGAGCTAATACTCAACTTCAGTGTTTGCTGGTCACTGTGAGGATATCGGTGTAGGTCACGACGACACTCTGTCCAACTTTCAGGTCTTTCAATTTTGCTTGAACTTCGGGCCGGACAACGTCGATGGTCTTGGACTGGCCAGCAGGATTTTCAAAGGTCAGCTGGTTTTTCTTCAAGTCGATTTTGGTGATTTTCAGCTGAACCTGCACCTGACGGTAGGCTTCGCCGCCCGGGTTGTCGCTGCCGGGGGCGGCACGGACTTCGCCTGTGCGCTCGACAGTGCCTGGCAAGCCTTTGTCGACATCGGTGTCGAGGTGGGCGGCGACGGAACTGGTGACCTTGATGTCGACTTGATCGCCGACTTTCAGATTACCGAGGTTTTTCGCCTTATCGGTCAGCTGTACATGGACCTGACGACCTTCCGGCCCTTCCAGGACAACCCGGTGATTAGCCGCGTCGACCGAGACGACTTTGGTGGTGACTTGATCCGCTTCCACAACGGCAGACAGCGGAATATCCGCAGCCATGGCGCCAAGGCTGGTGGCAGACAGCAAGGTAGCGAGGGTGATGGCTTTCGTCAGTGCGTGGAGTTTCATAAGCATACTTTCCCTGTGATTGGGTGGCAGCAGACGGCTCTGGCCCGAGGGTCATCGCCGACTGTGCAACTCAGCATAGACGCAGTTCAGGGATTTTTTGCAGTTTCTTGCGCGGTGGATTCACCGCTTTGCGTGCCCTTGCCGCTTTCCTTGCGCCGGGTCGGATCGGTGGGGCGCAGGGCATCGTTGTCGCGTTCGACTTCGCCGGGTGGTCGCGGTTCGTCAGGGTGTTCGGCGGTGTCGGGGGATTGGGGTTTCATGGTGGTTCTCCTCAGGCTTCGGGATCATCGACTTCTTGTGCAACGTTCACCGCGGGCGAGTCTTTGTGGGATTGCTCGGCCTTGGCCTTGAAGGTCTGCCACTGTTCCAGGTCAATGGCGCCCTGCCCCAGCAAGTCGTCGGCCACCCGCAGCAGTTCGCTGTAGTGGGCGTCGGGGGATTGCTGCCAGTAGGCCTTGTCTTCGAACAGGCGCTGCCAGGCATCGAGGTCAGGTGGCTTGAGGTCTTCGCTCATGACGGGCTCCATTGAATGGGCTTGTTAACTTAGGAGGCCGTCGCCGAACCGAGAGTTCCGACTCAATACCCGGTCATTTCCAGATAACCCGTGCCGCCGTTGAATTGCACGGGGCCTTCCCAGTAAGGAATGCGCAAATCCATCCAGGCGTTGGGATTGAGGGCGGTGATGGAGATGTCGAGATGTTTGGCCGGGATTTTGATCGCCCAGCGCACCGGCATTTCACGCCCGGCGACTTTGGCGGTGTCTTGCGGTGTGAGGCTGATGTCGGAGGCGTGCAATGACTGAGCCTGGCCTTGAGCATCGATCCACGTGCCTGTGAGGTAAGGCGCGCCGTCCTTTTGCCGCATGCGATAAAGCATGACCTGTTCGCCGCTGTCCAGGTGCAGCGAAAACCAGTCCCATCCTGTCTGGTTCGCAGTCAGTGGCTGACTGCTCCACTCGCGATCGAGCCAGGCCGGACCGCTGACCGGATACGTCTTGCCGTCGATTTCCAGCGCGCCGCTGGCCTGGAAAAACGGTTGGCTGTAGTAATACGACGCCTGCCCTTGTTCGGATTTCTGACTGAAACCCTTGTCACCCTGAAGCACCAGCGGGCGGGTGGACGTTAGCCGCAGTTGGTAGCTGAAGCCCTTGTCCCGGGCGCTGAGTTGCAGGTCCGCCAAGGCATCGGCCCCCTGACTGCTGAAGCGCCAATCGTCGATCCAGGCATTGAACGGTGCGAGACTCACCCCCGCCTGACCCACGCCACCACGGGCGTAACGTTCGGCCGCGTGATGGGCCGTTGCCGACGTCACGGCTGCGTGCCCCAGCCAAATGGTCTGATTGCCCCAACCCGACTGCTCCGGGACAGCTTTCAACGCGCTGCGAAACAACGTCCATTGCACGCCGAACTCGCGGCCCTGATCGTCCTTGAGATTGGCAGTGACGTACCACCATTCGATGCGAAAGCTATCGTGAGGACCGTGATCTGCCGGGAAGCTGAATTCTCGCCCGGGCACTACCGGTGTGAATACGGAGGCGTCACCACCCAGACCTGCGAAGCCTTTCTCGTCAGGCGCGGGGTTGTCGCAGCCGCTCAACAAAACCAATAGCAACACGCCGACCTTAATCCTCATGCGCAAACGTCCTCAGCAGGTCCGCCGGTTGCGTGCGGTACAGCGAATACAGCGGCCACGCCGACGCCAGTAACGTTGCGAGCAACGCCAGCCCCATCAATTGCAGCAGCTGCAACGGAAACACCCGCAACGGCAATCGCCAGCCAAACGCTTGCACGTTGATCACCGTGTCCAGGCACCACGCCAACGCGATCCCCAACGGCAATGCCAGCACCAGCGTCAGCGTCGCCAGCAGCCAGGTTTGTCCGAGGTTGAGCAGCATCAGTTGCCGGCGCGTCACGCCCAGCGCCCACAGCGGCGCGAGTTGGCCGAGGCGGCTCTGGCTTTGGGTCAGCAGGCTGATGAACAACGCCACACCGGCGACGGCCAGGGTCAGGCTGTTGAGCGCGGCGGTGGCGGCGAAGGTGCGTTCGAACACTTGCGTGGACCAGCCCTTGAGGCGCGCCTGATCGACGATACGGCTGTCGTCCAGGGTAAAACGGCTTTGCAGCGTTTTGAGGAATGGCGCAATCAACGCGGGCTCGATGCGCAGGTTGAAACGATTGGGCGTGAGCTGCGGCCACCCGCGCAGCAAATGGTTGGCGTTCACCAGAAGGTGCCCCTTGGGATTGCCGTAGTCGGCGTAAATCCCGACGATCCGAGGTGACCACGGGCCGCCCGGTGTGGGGATGGTCAAATGATCGCCGAGCCGCACCTTCAACCGGCGGGCCAGTTGTTCGCTGAGCATCAGCGCATCGTCCTTGGCCAAGCGGTCCCAAGGATTGTCGCCCAAGGCTTCCAGCAGTGGCCAATGCTGGCGATAGGTCGGGTGATCGATCACGCCGAAGATATCCGCCGGCCAGCCTTGCAGCTGGATCGATACCTGCCAGTTGGGCAGCACGGCAGTCAATGAAGGTTGCTGTTTGAGCCAGCTGTGCAGCTCTCGGGACTGGGCCGGGTTTTGCGGATTGACGTAAAGCTCGGCGGTCAGGCGTTGTTCGAGCCAGTCGTTGAAGGTCTGGCGAAAACCGGCGGTCATGCTGCCGGCACCGATGTTCGCCGCCAGCGCCAACAGCAGCGCCATCAGCGCCAGGCTCAGCGCCGGCAGTTGCTGACGGCAGTCGGCGAGAAACCATTGGCCGAGCACCGAATGACTGCGGCTCAGTGCCAGGTTCAAGACCAGATTCAGCACCACCGGCAAGGCCAGTGCGGCCCCGATCAGCAGAGCTGCCATCAGCACAAAACCACTGGCCAGGCTGTCCCCCCGGAACAAGGCGATAAGCGCGATGACAGCGGCCAGTGCCGCGACCCAACCCTGACGCCGTAACCAGCGCGCGTGAGCCTGATGCCAGGCTTGCGGATCGGCCAGGGCCAGCAACGGCAGGCGCGCCGCCCGCAGCAGACTGTTGGCCCCGGCCAGCAGCGCACCCAGCAGGCTCAAGCCCACCCCGCTGAACCACCACCACGGACTGAGGCTCAACTGCCCCGCCACTTCGGCGCCGTACAAACCGCGCAGGCTGGCGGCCACGTCCGGCAACAATACGCTGGCCAGCAGGTAGCCGCTGGCGACGCCGGCAATACCGCCGATCATCGCCAGTGCTCCGAGTTCAACCACCAGACACGTGATCAGCATTTGTGCGCTGACCCCACAGGCGCGCAGGGTTCTGAGCAAGCCTCGACGTTGCTCCAGCGCCAGCCCGATCGCGGCGTGAACGATGAACAGGCCGACCACGAAGGACAGAAAACCCAAGGCATCGAGGTTCAAATGAAAGCTTTCCGTCAGCCGCGAGAGATTGTTTTCTTCACCGCTGGTTTTGAACTGCAACTGGCCTTTGTATTGATCGGGCAGTGCGGCGCTGAAATCCTTGGGCAACAACAGGCGCGACAGTTGCTCCGGCAGGCCGAGAATCTGCTGGGCGAAGCCGATGTCCACCAGCAACATGCCGGGGGCCATATCGGTTTGGACGTGCAGCGGTGGCAGAATCTCGCCATTAGAGTTCACTGGCCGTTCACCTTCGTGCAGACCCAACGCCTGCAAGGTCTGCGGCGAGATCCAGGTGCGGCCCGGCGGGGTGAAAAATTCGACAATCTGCTCGATCGCCAGCGACCGCCCCGCCACCGCCGAGCCGGCCGGCAGCGACACCGGTTCGATGCCCATCAGCTGCAGACGTTGCTCTTCATGGCCCTTGAGCGTCACCCGCCCTTGCAGCACGGGCGAGACCGGCCAGCCCGCGCGACGCAGGTCGACAAACACTTGCTGGGAAAAGGTCGCGCCACTGGGCGCACTGAGGCTGGCCTGCGGTTCACCGCCGATCAACTGACTGGCTCGCGCATAACTTTCACGCGCCTGGCTGTTCAGCGCCTCTACACCGGTCAGCAGGCTGGTGGCGAGCCAGAGCCCGGTCAGCACACTGAAAAATTGCACCGGGTGCTGCCACCAATGGCTGAGCAACGCCCGCAGCGTTTCGCGAAAGACGCGCACCTCAGTGTTCGCCCGCGCCAGCCAGACGGCCGCGATGCAGCACCACTTTCTCCGCCAGCCGTGCGGCAACGCGATGACTATGCGTGACCATCAACAAGGTGGTCGGACTGTCGTCGAGCAATTCCAGCAACAACTTCAGCACTTCATCGCTGGTGGCTTCATCGAGGCTGCCGGTGGGCTCGTCGGCCAGCAACAATTTAGGCTTCGACGCCAGGGCGCGGCCCAAAGCGACTCGCTGCTGTTGCCCACCGGAAAGCTGCTCCGGGTAACGCCGCAGCAAATCACTCAAGCCCAGCCGCTGCACCAGGTGCGCCTGCCAGCGCGGATCATGCCGCCCGGCCAGGCGTGCCTGAAAAGCCAGATTATCCTCGACCCGCAGGCTGCCGATCAGGTTGAACTGCTGGAACACCAAGCCGATTTCAGTCCGTCGCCAGTTCGCCAGTTGCCCTTCGTTCATCTGGTCCAGCCGATGCTCGCCGCTTTGAATGCTGCCGCGATCGACCTTGTCGAGGCCGGCGATCAAGTGCAGCAAGGTGCTCTTGCCACTGCCCGACTCACCCATCAGCGCCAGGCTGCTGCCGGGTTTCAATGTCAGGTCGACACCTTGCAGCACCGGCAAAGGACCTTGCGGAGTGGCGTAGCTTTTAAAGACGCCTTGGACCTGAAGCATGAAGGGAGGCTCGCTGAAGTCAGAGCGCCTAGGATAGCCGAGAGTACATCCGAAAACTTCTCTCTGATCTGGCTGACGCCATCGCGAGCAGGCTCACTCCCACAGGGGACTTTTGAACGACAGACACCCCTGCAGGAGCGAGCTGCTCGCGATGAGGCCGGATCAGTCAACCAAAAACCTCACTGCCCCACCGCAACATTTGTAGGCGCCTGCGAAGGCGTCACAATGCTGTTCAGATCAATATACTTCCACTCAGGCTTCGCCCCCAGCCGCGCATTGAACCGATAGTTGAACGTAAAGTCGTCCGCCGTCGGCACACTCAACGGCTTGCCATAAACCGCCTCGATCCCCGCCAGGTCATAGCCCATCAACTGCAACAATGTCGGGAAGATGTTGTAGTGACTCGACCGATCCTTGTTCGCGGCCAGCGCTTTCTGCCAATCCAGCGTGCGCAACTGATCCCCTTGAATCACCACCAGCGGCACCAAGCCCTCCTCCGCCACCGGATCACCGCCGCAGTGCAAATTCAACCCGGGATTGCCCCGTTCATGCAGGTCCTGCCCATGGTCCGAGGTGTAGATCAGCAGCGCATTGCTCATGTCTGCCTGGGCAAACACCCGTGAGAAAAACTCCCCGACGTTCCACAGCAAGGTGTTCTTGTAGGCGTTGCGGTAGAGCACCCAATCATCCGGCTGTCCGTTGAAACCATCGCGCTTGGCGGTGTCCGCAACCTCGACAAACTGGCCCCGAGGCAATGTCGGGCGATAGGCCATGAACGCATCCGGGTACTTGTCATGCACCGGAAAATGCGCGCCCACCTTGTTGATCACCACCAGCTCGGGCTTGCCGTCGTTGAGCAGGTCGATCAGTTTCGCCGCGGCCGCCATGTCGCGATCACGCACGCTGGCCTGGTCGAATTGCACAAACTCGTCGATGTCCTTTTTCTCGGCGTCGTTCATCAGGTTCTGCAAGTTGCCCCCGGTGCGCTGGGCATCGATGTAGACGGTGCGCAGGCCGGCCTTCTTCGCGTACTGCCAGATCGACGGCATCGTGCTGTTGATGCGCATGTAGTCGGCGCGGGTGCCGCCGTACCGAAGGGTGATGTTGGTGTCGGCACTGCAATTGGCAATGGACGCGGCGTAACCGTAATTGAAGATCGCGACGCCCGGGCGCGGTTCCTTGAGGTTGCTGTGCACACCGAACGGGGCGTTGATGTCCAGGTAGTTGCCGGAAATGCTTTCGTCGATGATCAGAACGATGTCGTGCCCCGGCGGCGCGTCGTTGCGCGCCAGGCTCACAGGCTCGCGTGGGCCGACGGTGTTGTGCAGGGCTTCATAGGTGAACAGGTTCAAGTAGGCCAACGGCGTGTACATGATCGGCAGGCCACGGGCGCCTTCGCCGGCTCGCACGAACAACACCGCACTGAGCAGCAGCACTCCGAGCACCGGCGCCGCCACCAGCAACGCACCGGGCAGCGGCATTCGCCGACGCGGTTTGAGCCCGATACCGAACAACAGCAGCAAGCCGCCGACCACCCCGCTGATGATCGCGTCGCGGTACTGGTATGCCGCCTCCTGAATGAACCCGCCGGAATACACCAGCGACACGAAGCTGCTGTAGGTCAGGTAGTCGGCCGTGACGCGGGTATAGACATCGAAAAACACGGCAGACACAAACATCATCAGAGCAAATAGATGACGGATCAGCGTCTGGCGAATGTACGCGGTCATGAACAGCGCCACGGTCAGCCCGATAAACATCCCGCCAAACAGCAGCACCGGCAAACCCATTCCCAACGCGCTCAAGCGCTCCAGGTAATAGTCGTAATTTTTGAATAAGTAGAGAACTAAGAGCAGTTCTTTGAGATATCGAATCATAGTATTTCCGATGCTCGCGGCCGTCCGTTGGCCAATAGATTGTCAGCCATTTTTTGACACTAGCACCGGGCCATCAAAGCGCAAGAAATGTCGGGTTTTTACACAAAGCGTCAAAAAAACGTTGACTCAAATCTGACACACCTGATCGGCTACAACCCTTGTGTTTCAAGCCCTACGACCGTTTATCGTTTTCTTCGAATTGTGAAAAACCCGTCAAAACCGCGGCAAATCCAGCAGTGGCAAGCACTTGATGGCAAAACGCCCCAAAAATGGGGCTGTTATAGCTGCGCAACATGTCATTTTGCTGACACGTTTTCCCAACGCTGGGCTATACCCCTTTTGACAGTCTTATTTCAGTTCTTTCAACCGTCTTACGAGGCACGCCAATATGGACGTGAGCGTATTTGGTACGGGCTACGTCGGCCTGATACAAGCAGCGGCACTGGCCGATGTCGGACATCGTGTCTTATGTGTCGACATCGATCCAAACAAGATCAAGCAACTGCAACAGGCCGTGCCGCCGATCAGCGAACCGGGGTTATCCGGCACGCTGGAAGAGAACATCAAGGCCGGCCGTTTGCTGTTCACGACCCAGGCCAGCGATGCGGTCGAACACGCCGAGCTGATTTTCATCGCCGTGGGCACGCCCGCCGATGAAGACGGGTCGGCCGACCTCAGTCACGTACTGAATGTGGCCCGCCAGATCGCCAGTTACATGGAGGCTGATCGCACCCTGATCATCAAGTCCACCGTGCCGGTCGGCACCGCGGACCAGGTGGCCGCCACCGCCCACGAAGAACTGCTTCGTCGCGGCAAGAGCACCCTCAATGTGCGGGTGGTCTCCAACCCCGAGTTTCTCAAGGAAGGCAGCGCCCTCGCCGATTGCATGCGCCCGGACCGGATCATCGTCGGCACCGACGACGAGGAAGCCCGCGGCCAGCTCAGCGAGCTCTACGCGCCGTTCTGCCGCAACCATGAAAAGCTCATGTTCATGGACAACCGCAGCGCCGAGCTGACCAAATACGCAGCCAACGCGATGCTCGCCACGCGCATCAGCTTCATGAACGAACTGGCGAACCTCACCGAGCTGCTGGGGGCCGATATCGAAGCGGTTCGCAAAGGCATCGGTTCGGACCCGCGCATCGGTTACCACTTCATCTACCCAGGTTGCGGTTTCGGTGGCTCGTGCTTCCCCAAGGATCTGCGCGCCCTGCTGCATACCGCCGAACACAACGGCATGCCGCTGCGCTTGCTGCGTAGCGTCACCGACGTCAACGACAGCCAACGCCACATTCTCTTTAGCAAACTCAAAGCACAATTCCCCGATGGGCTGGCCGGCAAATCCATCGCGATCTGGGGCCTGGCGTTCAAGCCCAACACCGATGACATGCGCGAAGCCCCCAGCCGTTACCTGATGGATGCGTTATGGGCTGAAGGCGCGAGCGTGCAGGCCTATGACCCGGAAGCCATGTCCGAATGCCGACGCATCTACGGCTACCGCAATGACCTGCACCTGTGCGCCACCCGCGACGACACGCTGGAGGACGCCGACGCCTTGGTGATCTGCACCGAGTGGAAAAACTTCCGCGTGGTCGACTTTGAATTGCTGGCAAGCAAACTGCGTTCGCGGGTGATCGTCGACGGTCGCAACCTCTACAACCCGGAACAGGTAGCGGCCGCCGGTTTGCACTACAGCGGCATCGGCCTGCGGCACATCGTTCCCGAGGCGCCGCGGCCATGAAGATTCTCGTCACCGGAGCGGCCGGTTTCATTGGTGCCCATTGCGTGTTGCGGTTGATCCGTGACGGGCACCAGGTGTTCGGCCTCGACAATTTCAATGATTACTACGACCCGCAACTCAAACACGACCGCGTGAATTGGGTGCAGGAGCAGGTTGGCGCTTTCCAGCTCGCGACGGTTGACCTGGCCGACGGTCCCGCCATCGAGGCCCTGTTTGTCCGTGAAAAGCCCGAGGTGGTGATTCACCTCGCGGCCCAGGCCGGGGTGCGTTACTCCCTGGAGAACCCACGGGCTTACCTCGACAGCAATTTGAGCGGGTTCCTCAACATTCTCGAAAGCTGCCGCAACCACCCGGTCAAGCACCTGGTCTACGCCTCGTCCAGTTCGGTGTATGGCGCGAACCAGCACACGCCTTACTCGGTGAAGGACGGCGTCAACCATCCGCTGTCGCTATACGCCGCGACCAAGAAAGCCAACGAGCTGATGGCCCACAGCTACAGCCACCTGTTCGGCATTCCCTGCACCGGCCTGCGTTTTTTCACCGTGTACGGGCCCTGGGGTCGGCCGGACATGTCGCCGATCCAGTTCGCCCGGGCGATTGCCGAAGGGCAGCCACTGAAGTTGTTCAACTACGGCGAACACCAGCGCGATTTCACCTACATCGACGACATCATCGAGAGCATCGCACGCCTGATCGACCGTCCACCGCAAGCCAACGCCGAATGGAACCGTGAACAACCGGACCCGGCCAGCAGCATGGCGCCGTGGCGGATCTTCAACATCGGCGGCCAGCACCCGGTGGAACTCAAGGATTACCTGGCGCTGCTGGAAAAACACCTTGGACAAAAAGCCCTCGTCGAGTTGCTGCCACTGCAGCCGGGCGACGTGCTCAACACCTGCGCCGATGCCAGCGACCTGGCTCGGGCAACCGGATTTCAGCCTTGTATCGAGCTGGATGAAGGACTCGGGCGCTTCATCGCCTGGTTCCGCGATTACTACCTACTGCCTATCGCCCACGCGCCGCTAGCGGCTGAACTTCAGCGGAGGATTCTATGACTGGACATGAAAAAACGGTGCCGATGCAACAGATGCGCCGAGACAAGCGCCTGGACCCGGAGCACCGAATGCGCCTCGACACCGCGATCCATATGCAGGGTCGTGGCTGGATGACCGGCCGTGACGGCGGTCGCCCCTGGACGCTGTCGCGCACCAATCGCGTGGTCGCCTGCCTCGGTGCGTTGGTGATTCTGCTGCTGATCTCGCCCATCTTGTTGGGCCTGGCACTGGCGATCAAATTCAGCAGCCCGGGACCGGTGATGTTCGTGCAGAAACGCACGGGCTACCGCGGTCGCATGTTCGGCATGTACAAGTTTCGCACCATGGTGGCCAACGCCGAGGAGCTTAAAGAATCCCTGCGTCACCTGAACAAGCACGGAGCCGACGCGATCGATTTCAAGATCGACAAGGACCCGCGCATCACCGGCATCGGTGGTTTCCTGCGGCGCAGCAGCCTGGATGAGCTGCCGAACCTGATCAATGTGGTGATGGGCGACATGCGCCTGGTGGGCCCGCGGCCAACCTCGTTCAACGCCTACCGCTACAAGGACAATCACCTTGCACGCCTGAGCATCTACCCCGGCATGACCGGCCTGTGGCAGATCTCCGGGCGCAGCAACATCGACTTCGACCAGCGCGTTGAGTTGGACCTCAGCTATATCGCCGAGCAGAGCCTGTTGCTTGATCTGAAGATCCTGTTGAAAACCCCCTTCAAAGTATTCAGCGGCCACGGAGCGAGTTAAATGGACGGTTCATCAGCCAAAAGCCTAAGCATTGCCAACCCGAGCGAGTCCAACCTGACCTCGACCGTGCTCGATCAAGATCTGCGGATCCTATTTCTGACCGCCGCCAACCCCGGCGCCGGCACCACCACCAGTGCCCTGGCGCTGGCCAGTCAGCTGGCGAAAATGAGCAGCGGCGAAGTGTTGCTGGTCGATGCCAGTCAGTCATCGACCAACCTCACGCAACAGATGGGGCTGACCAAGGAGCGCGGTTTTCGCGACCTGCTGTTCAACACCCAGAGCCCGCCCCTGCTGCAGGACTGCGTGGTGAACGTCTCCAGTCTGCCCTTCCACATCCTGCCCAACGGCCGGTATGTGCGTGGCACCGAGCACCTGACCCCTGAACGCCTGGGCCCGTTGCTCGATCAGCTCGGCAGTCAGTATCGCTTTGTGGTGATCGACGGCGACGCGGTGTATTCCGCCGCCGACACCATGATCATCAGTACCCAGGTGGACGGCGTGATCATGGTCGTGCGCTCCGAAGACACGCGCTGGGAAGTAGCCCAGGCGGCGGTTCAGCGCTTGACCCAGGCCGGCGCGAAACTGGTCGGCAGCGTCTTCAACCGGCGCAAGTACTACATGCCGAAATGGCTCTACAAAAACCTGTGAGCAATCAGAAAAGGATGACGACATGAACGCCAAAATGCTTGTCCTGCTGTTGCTGCCGCTTGCAGGTTGCTCCAGCACTTCCGAAACCCAGAACATGCCGGTGAATATCCTCACGGCCTCACCGGCCAACGCCCAGGCCACTGACATGCCCAAGGTCGAACAGACCTTGCGGCCACAGGATGTGCTGGACGTGATCTTTCACATCAGCACCAGCGGCTCGGACGCCTACCGCATCCAGTCCGGCGACCAGATCGGCCTGAACTTCACCGCTGCCAGCCAGCTCAACGGCAATCAACTGGTGCTGCCCGATGGCACCATTGAACTGCCGGGCGCCAACACCTCGGTGAAAATCGCCGGGCTGACGTCCGAACAGGCGCGTGAGGAAATCCAGCGCGCCTACCAGCGCAAACAGCTGTTCCAGCCGAACCGCAACCAGTTGTCCGTGCAGGTCATTAGCCCGCTGAGCAACGAGTCGAACCTCAAAAGTGCCCTGAACCACCCCGCTACCGGCATGAGCCGGGAGATCACCGTGGGCACCGACGGCTACGCCAGCTTCCCGGAAATCGGCGCCGTGCCGCTGCAAGGCATGACCGTCAATCAACTGGAAACCTTCCTCAACCAACGCTACGCGAAGCTGCCGGGGCGGATGACCGTCGACGTGCTGCTGAAGTCCACCGCGGGTAACGAAATCTATGTGCTGGGCGAAGTTGGCCAACCGGGGTCCTACCCGATCCGCCGGCCGGTCTCGGTGCTTGAAGCGCTGACCCTGGCCCGTGGCAGCAACACCAAGGCGCGGCTCGACTCGGTGATGATCATGCGCCGCAATGGCAACCAGGTGCAGGCCGTGCGCTACGACGTCGAAAAGGCTTTGGCCGGCGATGCGTCGCAGATTGCGTACCTGCAACCGGACGACATGCTCTATGTGCCGAAGACCAAACTGGCGAGCGCCGGTGAGCTCGCGCGGCAACTGGCAGACGTGGTGTTGTTCCAGGGCGTGGGCTTCAGCTTCGGCTACCGCGTCGACAACAAAGACAGTGACAGCAACTAACTCTCAGGTGACCGACCATGAATCCAAAGGAAAACTACCTGCACGAGTTCTTCAGGATCTTTTTCGCCAACAAGCAGTTGGTGAAACGAGTCTTCCTGGTCTTTGCAGTGATCGCGCTGGTCCTGCCGCTGATGCTCAAACAGAGCTTCGATATCACCGCCCAGGTGATCGTGCAGTCCAAAAAACTCTCACAGGGAGACGCCACAACCTCCCTCAACCAAGAGAACGCCTCGTTCATTCCACCGTCCCTGGCGGACATGGAAACCGAGAGCAATATCCTGCGCTCGCCGGCGTTGATCCGGCAGACCATCAGCGAGTTGCGCGACAAGGGTGAGTACACGCCTACCCCTGGCGTTTTCAACAAACTGGTGACCCAGCCATTCAAACAGTACGTGACCACGCCGCTGCGTGAATACGTGATCAACCCGATGAAAGCCACCCTGGGCCTGGAAACCGACCCGGTACGCGACACGGCGCTGGATGCCCTGACCCAACAGGCGATCGACAGTCTGAAAATCGAGACCCTGCCAGGCTCCAACGTGATCTCCATCATCTACAGCTTCGACAATCCAACCCAAGGCACCAATTTCGTTGCAGCCTTGCTGCAGAACTACCTGACGAGCCGTCAGGCACTGCAATCGATCGATTTGCCGCAGTCGTTCTACGAAACCAAGAAGAAGCAATACCAGGTGCGGCTCGATGGCCTGGAAGGCACTCGGCTGGGCTTGCTTGAAGCGGTCGGCTCGTCCGATCCGAAGGAAGAAATCACCTTCCGCCTCAATGCCATCAACACCGAGGAGCAGGCGCTCAACCTGTACCGCGATCGCCTGCTGCAAAGCCAACGCTGGCTCGACTACCTGAAAACCAGCCTGGCCGCAGCGAGCAACTCGAAACTCAACGACTACACCTTCCCCTACACCTTCACCACCACCGTGGACAATGTGGCGTTCGAGGATCGTGAGATCAAACAGATGGGTGAGGCCCTGACCACGCAGGTCAGCCGCTACATGAACGACCTGGCGATCTTCCAGCCAAGCAGCGAACCGATGTTGCTGACCCGCGAGCAAATCGCCCGCACCCGTCAGCAGTTTCTGAAAGTGGTCAGCAACCGGATTCAGGAACGCAACACTGATCTGGCGATTGTCAGCTCGGTGATCGACCAGAAAACCAAGCGCATTGCCGAGTTCAAGGAGCGCATCCACCAGTTGCAGGAAACCCAGAGCAAGCTGCGGCAGATGGACACCGAGATCAACGCGTTGCACGCGGCGTTCTCGACCTATGCCCAACGCTTCGCCGAAAGCAGCAGCGCACGTTCGCTGGACAACGACCTGTCCAACGCACGGGTGCTCAGCCCGCCGTATGAGCCCACCGAAGCGGCGTTCCCGAAACCGATGCTGATCATTCCGTTCGGCTTGTTCACCGGTCTCTTGCTGGCGATTGCCCTGGTCTACGTGCGTGAGTTCTTCGATCACCGTTTCAAACACCCAGCGCAAATCACCCACGAACTGGGCTTGCCGGTGCTGTTGGTGATCAACGATCAGAACGTGGAACCCACCAATCCGCACAGCAACTGGTCCTTACCGCGCCTCGTGCATTGGGTGCGCAATTGAACGCGCCGCTCATCCCTTCCCTGCCGATCATTCATTTGCTCAGCAGCGGCGGCTTCTACGGGGCTGAGCGGATGCTGCTGGACCATTGCCTGGCGACGCCGGGGCAGCACCAAGTGCTGTTTCTCGATGCGCCGCCAGACTTGATCGCGCGGTTTCGTCAGGCGGGGGTCGACTGCCGGGGTTGCGCGGGGTTGGGGGAATTACTGGCGCATTTGCGCCAGCGCAGGGCGGAACGGCCGTTGATCAATACGCACAACTTCAAGGGCCTGTTGTTTGGCTGGGTGGGCGCAACGTTATTGCGCCTGCCGCTGGTGATTACCCAGCACGGTTTCACACCGCGCAGCCGCAAGCAGAAGTTCTACACCTGGCTGAGCCTGCAACTGTGCCGCACCGCGTCGGTGAATCGCGTGGTCTGCGTTGCCGAAAGCATCGCCGTGCTGTGCCGTCAGGCCAGCGTCCGGGCGGAAAAGCTGCAGGTGATTCCCAATGGTCTGCCGGCGACTGACGGACTGTTGCCGCGTCACGCGAAACGCCAGCGTTGGCTGGCCGGTTACGTCGGGCGGCTGAGCAGTGAAAAGGGCCCGGACTTTTTTCTCGATGCGCTGATTCCACTCTGCCGGCAACACCCGCAACTGGACGCCGTGATGCTCGGCGACGGCCCGGAACGGGAGACGCTGCTGGCGCGTATCAACGAAGCGGGTTTACAGGACCGCATCACCCTGCCGGGTTACCAGACCGACATGAGTGTGTGGTGGCGACAACTCGATGCGCTGGTGATCAGCTCGCGCACCGAAGGCACGCCGATGATTCTGCTCGAAGCGATGCAAGCCGGTGTGCCGGTGGTGGCGTTCGGCGTCGGCGGGATCCCCGATGTGCTGCAAGACCGGCACAACGGCCTGCTGGCGACACCCGCCGACAGCGCCGCCCTCGCCCGCCAGATCGGCTCGTTGCTGACTGAACCGGCCATGGCCCGCAACCTGATCGACAACGCAAAACGTACGCAATTGGACCGTTACGACCTCAAGGCCCTGGCCGAACGCTGGTCGCAACTTTATCTCCGTACTGCACGGGAGGCACGCGCGTGATCTTTCCGCTCTCGATCGTCAGTTTGTTTGGCCTGGTCTGCCTCGCTTTGCTGGCCAGCCCTTATCCGTATCTGGCGCCGGGAGCGGTGCTGGGCCTGGTCGGTGTCGCGCTGCTTTACCGAAAACCCACCTGGGGTTTGCTCGGGATCGCGGCGCTGGTGCCGTTCGAAGGTTTCTTCAAGGATAATTCGCTGTCGGGCACCAAGTTCCTCGGCGCGTCACTGGCCGTGATCCTGATGCTGCAACTGGCCATCCACCAGATACCCTCCGAACGCCTGCGCAGCAACATCTGGCGCTACCTGATCTGGTTCATGGTCTTGTACCTGCTGAGCGTGATCAACACCGACAACATGGGCATGTCCATGGGGCACCTGCGAGAACTGAGTGTCGGCCTGGTGCTGTTTGTGATCACCCTGCTGATCGGCCGCGAGCTGAACATGGACCTGTTCGCCAAGATGGTCACCCTCAGTGTCACGGCGACCTGCGTGTTGGCGATGTTCTCCAGCAAATACCAAGACCAGGGGCGCGCCGCCGGCCTGCTGGAAGACCCGAACGCCTTTGCCATGCTGATCGCCTTCGCCGTGCCGCTTGCCTTGCTGCTGGTGGTGCGCAGCCCGCACTTTCTGCATCGAATTTTCTGGGTCGCTTGCTGCATTTTGCTGCTGGGCGGCATGACCAAGACTGAATCCCGTTCGGGGCTGGTGGTGCTGTTCCTCAGCCTGATGATCGGCGTCTGGCATTACCGCGCCGAGCTTAAACGCATCCGTCCTCGGCACCTGGGGTTTGCCATGCTGGGCCTGGTGATCGTGATTCCGCTGGCCATTTATGCGATGCCCAAGGGTTACATCGAGCGCATTCAGTCCTTGAGCATCTTGAGCGCCGGCGCCAAGAGCCAGGACCAATCCCTCGGCCGTCGCGCCTCGTACATTGTGGTCGGCAGCGAGATGATCCGCGAGAACCCGTTGCTGGGCACCGGCCCCGGGACGTTCCCGCTGCACTACGCCACCACCGGTTATGCCAAGGCGTTTTCGGCCAACCGCAAAATCGGCGACCTCTACCGTCGCGCCCACAACACCTACCTGGAAATCTTCAGTGAGCTGGGGATTCCCGCCGGCCTGTTGTTCGTCGGCATGCTCGGCCTCGGTTTGTACAACCTGGTCCGCGCCCGTCGTGCATGGATGCAGCGACGCAACCGCGAACAGGCAGATTTGCTGACGCACCTGAGCATGAGTTTCCTGTCGTTGACGCTGTTTTTGATGTTCCTCAGCGCACCCAATCAGAAGTACGTGTGGATCATGCTCGCCCTGACTAGCGTGCTGCGTTTGAAAGCCGAAGAAAGCCCACTCGCGGAGGCCAAGGCATGAGCCGCATCAGTATTGTTATTCCGATGTACAACGAATCTCGCCACATCGCTCGGACCTTGCTGGCTGCGCAACGCGCTGCCATCGCCGCCGGTCTGGAATGCGAGCTGATCGTGGTCGATAACGGTTCCGACGATCAGGGCCCGCAGATAGCCCGGCAATTCGGCGCTCAGGTGCTGGTGCTGCCGGGCGTGCTCATCGGCGCCTTGCGCAATCGCGGTGCGGCCATCGCCACCGGCGATTGGCTGGCTTTCATCGATGCCGACGTCGAGATGCCCGAGGACTGGCTCACGCTGTTGTTGAAAATCGAGCCCGCGGTTCAGGTCGACGTCCTCGGGCTGGACCTGCACACCCCGGCCGAAGCCCCTTGGTATGCCAATGCCTGGCAACGTCGCACCTTGCGTCCGAACAACGAGACGGTGCAGACGGTGCGCTGGCTGCCCAGTTCCAACCTGTTGATGCGCCGCCCCTGGTTCGACAAGGTCGGCGGCTTCGATGAAACCCTGCGCACCGGCGAGGACAAGGATTTCACCATGCGCCTTTCCCACGCTGGCGCGCGCCTGCTGTCAGTCAACCAGACCGTCGCCCTGCATTGGGGGTATGAGTGCAGTTGGCGTGAATGGATGGGCAAGGAATTCTGGCGTCAGGGCAGTCATCTGCAGTTACTGCGCAGTCACGGGATGAGCATGCGTCTGCTGCGCTTCCCGCTGATGTCGCTCGCCGCCTGGATGTTGGATTTCCTGGCAATCTCCGCCCTGCTCGATGGCTTCCCCCACCATGCGGCGCTCATGTTGTTCCTGACCAGCCTACCGGCGCTGGCCTTGAGCATGCGCCAGACCTTCAAACACCGTGATCTGCTATTGACCCTGCAACTCTGGGGCCTGCATTGGTTGCGTCTGCACCTGGCCGGTGCCGCGTTTGTTCTCAGTTTTTGTCATTGGAAAGCCAGGAGGCCTGCCCGTGGCTGAATTCATTTTCTGGTTGTGCCTGTTGTTGCCGGTCTACGCCTACCTCGGTTATCCGCTGCTGCTGACGTTATTGGCGCCGTTGTTTGCGGCGCGCAGCCATGCGCCACCGGAACCGATGAACATCAGCATCGTGATTGCCGCGCACAATGAAGCGCGGCACATCGAACACAAGTTGCGCACGTTGCTCGCTCAGGATTATGAGCCGGCCTCGCTGCAGATCATTCTGGCCAGCGACGGTTCGACCGATGACACCGTGGCCTGTGCGCGCAAGGTCATCGACCCGCGCATCACCATCCTCGACCTGCCTCGCCAGGGCAAGGCCGCGACCCTGAATGCCGGCGTGGCGTTGAGCACCGGGGATATTCTGGTGTTCACCGATGCCGACAACCAATGGTCCCGCGACACCCTCGGTCACCTGCTGGCGCCGCTGTGCGATCCCCAGGTTGGCGCGTGCGCCGGGCACATGGTGATCCCGGTCACCGGCGGTGGCCTGAGTATCGGCGACAGTCTCTATCGGCATTACGAAGGCTGGCTGCGCAGGGTGGAAAACCGCACCGGCTGCATGGTCTCCGCCGACGGCGCCCTGCTTGCCCTGCGCCGCGAGTTGTTCCAGGAGGTGCCGGCCGAGGTCAACGATGACTTCTTCATCAGCACCTGCGCGCCGGTGGCGTTCAAGCGCATTGTCTATGTGCCCGAAGCGCAAGTAATTGACCAAGGCGTCGATGAAGCAGACAAACAATTCCGCCGCCGTCAGCGGGTTACCGTCGGGGGCTTGCAAAGCCTGGCCCAACGTAGCGAGCTGCTCAATCCGCTGAAACATGGCCTGTATTCGATTGCCTTGATCAGCCACAAGTTGATCCGCCGTCTGGCGCCGATTCTGTTGTTGCCGCTGTTGCTGAGCAATTTCTGGCTGTGGGAAGAACACGGTTTCTATCGCCTGAGCCTGGTCGCGCAACTGCTCGGTTACGCCGTGGCCATCGCCGGTCTGCTGGATTCGCAACACCGTCTGCCCAAACCTTTCCGCCTCGCCGCGTTCCTGCTAGTGACCCTGGCCGGGATGAGTATCGGTCTGTGGCAGTTCCTGCGGGGGCAGCGGTACGCCCAGTGGAACCCTGAGCAAAACCGTTGAAAGGACTGAGCCATGGCGATCAAACAACTATTAAAACGTACCAGTGGCTGGCTTTATCTCAACTCGCCGGTGGGCCGCAATCAACTGCAAGGTGCCGGTGTGATCCTGATGCTGCACCGGGTGCTGGCCAGCGACCACGCCGCCGAACTGCCCCATCGCAATGAGCTCTGTGTCGGGCCAAAAGCCTTCGAACACTTGCTGGTGTGGCTGAAAAAACACTTCGATTGCGTGTCGTTGATGGACATCTTGCAACCCGGCACGGTGAGATCGGATCGCCCGAAAATCACCCTGACCTTCGACGACGGCTGGCGCGACAATGCGCTGAATGCCTTCCCGCTGTTGCAAAAATACCAGGTGCCGGCGAGCATTTTTCTCTCCACCGATTTCATCGGCAGCCGCCAGCGGTTCTGGTGGGAGAGCATCGGCGAAACCCTCTGGGGCAGCCACGGTGAACGGGCGCGGATGCAATTGATCGATTGCCTGCGACAAGTCGGTCGGCCGTTGCCGGTAGCCTTCGATGAACTGGATGTGGAACGTCGCAGCCTGGCCTTGCTGCATTTTCTGCACAGCCTGAAAACCCTCAGCCCTGCTGACTTGAATCGCCTGACCGACGAGTGCCCGGACGAGTCATTGCCCCAGGCGCTGGACTGGCAGCAGGTGCGCATGCTGGAAGGCTCGGGGCTGGTGCGGTTCGGTCCCCACGGCGCCAGCCATGCGATTCTCACCGGCCTCGATGATCAGCGTTTGCATGAAGAACTCAGCCGCAGCCGCGACGCCTTGCACAATGGCTGCAACCGTCCGCTGCCGGTCTACTGCTACCCCAACGGCGACAACGATGCGCGGGTACGCGAACACGTTGCCGATCACGATTACCCGTTCGCCCTGGGCACCGGCACCGGGATCTATCGGGGCACCGATGACCCCTTGAACCTGCCCCGTTTCGGCGTCAGCCAACGGGTGGCGCGCAATCCGCAGCTGCTGTCCTGGCGCCTGTTCCGTGGGGCCCGCACATGAGCCGCAGCCATTACCTCAAGCATCTGGCCCTGAGCATGGGCACCAAACTGGCGATGATCGGTTTGCGGCTGATGCGCAACGTGTTGCTCGCAAGGATCCTCGGGCCGAGCGAACGGGGTTTGTTTGCCCTGCTCAGCACCTTGCCCGACCTGATCAGCGCCGCCACCAGCGGCGGGCTGAATTCGGCGGTGGGTTTTCAGGCGGCCAAGCAACGCCCCATGGGGTTGCTGCTGAGTCAGGTGCTGGTGTTCGGTTGCTTGCTGGCGGGTCTTTTGACTTTGCTGGTGGTCGCCCTGGTGCGTGAGTTCGGCAGTGAACTCGACATCACCACGCAACTGGGCCTGCTCGCCTGGCTGTTGTTGCTGGCGGTGCCGCTGACCGTACTCAAGAGCGGACTGCTGACCTTGCACAACGCCTCTGGCGGCGTGGTGGCCTTCAACGCGTTGCGCCTGGTGGAATCCCTGGCGCCGCTGCTGTTGTTCCTCGCCTTGTTCTGGATGTGGAAAGACGCCGCGCTGGAAGCAGCCCTGATCAGTTGGCTGGCAGGCATCAGCCTGGTGGTACTGGCGGGCTGGTTCTGGCTCAAACGCGCTCAGCCCCTGAAATTGCAATGGGACCGCGCCAGCCAGAACGAGCTGCTGCGCTACAGCGCTCGCAGCCATCCCGACCTGCTGTTCCAGCAAGTGATCCTGCGCTCCGATTACCTGTTCATCGGCGCCCTGCTCGGCAGCACCGCGCTCGGTCATTACGCCATGGCCAGCGCCGCCGCCGAGTTGCTGCTGATTGTCCCGGAAGCCGTGACCACGCCGTTGATGAAACGCCTGCTGCAACAGGAAGAAGGCATCGACAAAGTGACGCCGCTGGCCCTGCGCCTGACCGCCACGGTGATGCTCGGCGCCTGCGTGACCATGGCGGTGATCGGCGAATGGCTCATCGTGACGCTGTTCGGCGCGGCCTATCAGCCGGCGTATCCGGCCTTGCTGGCGCTGCTGCCGGGCCTGTTGGGCCTGTGCTACGCGAGCATCCTGCGCCTGGACTTGCTGGGCAAAAACCGTCCCGGCACGATTTCGCTGTTGATGGGGCTGGGCGCCTTGCTGAACCTGGCGCTGAACCTGGTGTTGATTCCGGCCTACGGGATCGTCGGCGCGGCGGCGGCCTCGTCCATCGCCTACCTCGCGGTCACCCTCGCGCTGCTGGTGATGTACTGCCGGTTGAGCGGCGTGCCGGTCTGGCAAACCCTGATCATCCTGCCCAGCGATGTAACGCCGATGCTGCACATGCTGCAACGGAAGTCGGCATGAAACGCCTGGTCCTGCTGTTTAGCCTTGGCCTCGCGCTGAGCGCCCAGGCGGCGCCCATGCGTTGGGCCGATATTCGCGACGGCAGCCTGTACCTGCAACCGGATCGTCCCGACACGCTGACCATTCGCTGGGCGCCGGCGTGGCAGGCGGATGCCAACGAAGAACGCCTGTACCTGCTCGACGGCCAGGGCAAACTCCAGGGCGAGCGCCTGATCGCCGCCAGCGAATCGCGCGGCAGCCAGAGCTGGCCGTTGACCCCGAGCGCCTCCAGCTATCAACTGGAAATTCCGGGCTACAGCTTCCGTCGCTACCGGGTTGAACACGACGAACACACGGTGGCGTTGTTCGCCCCGGCCAAGGTGCATTTCAGCGCCGAAACCCACAACGGCGATGAGCTGTACTTCAAGGTAGCGCCGGGTGAGCGCGCAGTGCTGGCCGGTAAGTTCCACGGCGGAGTCAGCGCCTTGCAAGCGCAGCGCGTGGGCGACGGCAAACAAGTGGCGCTGGCGCTGAAACCGTATCGGGGTTATTGGCAGTTCGACAAGGTCGAGTTGCCCGTCGCCACAGAAGCAAAGGTCTGGCGCCTGCGCCTGCAAGGCAGCGGCAAGGTGGCGTTCTGGCTAGATGGCACCGCCAACCTCTTCGCCCAGAATCCGCAGCAACTCAAGCCCCTGCGCGAGGACGATGGCCAGGTCCGGCTGACATTGCACAATAAAATGCTGGGGCCGACCCCGAACCTGGGCATCGCCCTGCCCTACGTCAAGGTGCCGGAATCGAGTTATGCCGTGCTCGATGCACTCAAGCCACAGGCGGGCACTTACTACAGTTTCGTCGACATCACGGCGAAGAATCCGCACTACGAAGATGAATTCCGTCGGCTGTATCAGGACCGCTTCGGCATCACCCAGGACATCACGCTGTTGGCCGGAAGCCAGCGCCAGGCTGACTTGCGCGCCGACACCCTGAGCAACGCCGGGCTCGACGCCTGGCTCGCGTCGACCCGGGCCCTGGGTGGCAAAGGCACGCACTACATCGGTTTTGCCGACGAGCCGAACCTCAATTACCCGGACTACGCCAACTACCAAAGCATCTTCAACAGCATGGCCCGGCAAGTGCGTAGCAATCCCGCCAATGCCAAGGCCGGCGTGCGCATCGCCATGCCCGCCAGTTCGCGACTGGTCAACGGCCCGTTTGCTGACAACGCCGCCGACAAACGCGGCATCGATTGGGCCAAACGCTTGCTGGCCGAATCCGGCGACAACATCGATGCCCTGGCCTGGCACGAATGGATGATTCGCGACCTGCTGGCAACACGGGTCTACCGTGACAGCGTGCGCCGCGCCGCCGACCTGGTCGGCCTCGACGCCCAGGGCCGGCCGCGCAAAGCCTTGCTGCTGGACCAGACCAACATGTCCAGCGGTTCCAGCCTCAGTCCTTACGATCAGGAAACCCACTTCGCATCGTTGTGGTGGACGTCGGTCGTCATCAACTCGTCCCAGGATGGCTTGCTGGAGATGCTGAGCTGGTTCCAGGCTGCTGACGAACCGAACTACCCCAAAGGCATGTTGCGTGTCCTCGGCGACGATCGCTTCGAGCTCAAGCCCGTGGGCCTGGCTCAGCAGTTCATCCGCCAGCATTGGCTGCACGACGTGATGCTCCTCGATAACGACGCCTTCGAGGTCGACGTGCTGGCCATGGCCGAGGACAAGAAGCGCAACCTTCTGGGCGTCAATAAAGCCACGCGCTTGCAGCGTGTGGCCCTGACTGGAGTCCAGTGTCCGCTGGCCAACGGTTCATTAAGCTACTTCGGTGCCGACAACCGCGCCCGCGACGCACCCTTCAATTGCCAGGACGGTCGCGTCAGCTTCGAGCTGCCAGGACGGACCCTGTTCAATCTCAGCTGGAGCGCCTCATGAATTGCCAAGTATTGAATAGCGAAATCGGCCATTGGCCGCACCTCGCATCACTCCACTCGCGGCCGAGACCGTCAGGAGTCAATAACATGAGCGTTTTGCAGAAACTCAGCCAACACATCAGACAAAAGGGTTGGCGTGCCACCCTCAATAAAATCTGGAAGCACTACGTGTTTTCCCACGAGGAACTGTTGTGGATGGAGCGCGACCTGATCACTCCATTGCCGCCTTACAAACTCCGGCCCTACCCGCCGCTGCAGGTAGTGCGCATCACCCCGGAAAACGCCGTGGCGTTCACCCGTTACTTCGGTGACCGCGTGGAGACCATGGCCGAACTGGCCCGTGAAGGCTACACCGGGCATATGCACCTGGACGACAAGGGTGATGCGGTGGCCTTCATCTGGGGTGCGGCACGCAACTATCACGACAAACACTATTACGGCTGCTGGTTCCCGGTGAAAGAAGGCGAGTTCTTCGAATTCGGCGGCGAGCTGACCCGCGCGTACTGGGGCACCGCGCTGTCGATGGATGTGCAGACGGAGTTGTGGAAAGCCATGCTGGACCAGGGTTGCCACACAGTGGTGGATGTCTGTGAGTCCCACAATGTCCCTGCCCTCAAGCTGCACATACGCACCGGCTACAAGGAACAAGGGCGGATCATGAACGTCTACGAGCTGTTTGGTCGCTGGCGCTTCTACCGCGAAACCCATTACAGCGGCTCACGCCTGGATGCCTTGCGCAAACCGGCACGTGAACCCGCCACAGCAGCGGTGAGCTGACCCTATGGCAGCACGATTCGAATGGCGCACTTCGTTGTGCGCCGCTGATTTCCCGGAAACGGCTTATGAAGCGTTGCGTCTGCGAGTGACGGACCACACACCGTTCAACACACTGGCCTGGATGCGTGCATCCGAACAGGCCCTGACCACCGGGCAACGCTTGCATGTGTTGCTTGGCTGGCAGGGTCATGAGCTGGTCTTGTGTTTGCCGTTGGTGGCCTCCGTCGAGCGTTTCGCCAGGCTGCCGTTTCGCGTGCTGCATCACCTTGGCTACCCACTCGCCGACCGCCTCGCGCTCCTTGCAAAAACGGACTCGGAGAATATCCGCAAGGCACTGATCGAGATACGCCGACAACTTCCCCACGCCCTGCTGCAACTCAACGAGTTGTCGGAACCGGTCGGCGAAGAAAGCGTGCTGACCGAGTGGATGGCGCACAGCTCGACCGGTGAACGGCGCCTCAGCTGTCGGGTGCCGGTGCACGTGATCAGCGACGCGGACCACCAGGAAGTTTCGGGTGACCCCCGCTATAAACTGCGCCGCGCACGCAAACGCATCGCAGCCTGTGGTGCTCAGGTTCGACGGATCACCCCCGATGCGTCGACCATGGGCCCGTTGTTGCAGGCCATCAGTGAAGTCGAAGCGGTCAGTTGGAAAGGCGATGAAGGCGTCGGGATTTTCGCCGACGAACGTCACCGACAATGGATGGACCGAGCCTTCACTGCCCTCGCCGAACAGGGGCTGGTGCGGGTCGTGGTGCTGGAGCTGGACGGGCGCTGCATCAGCTACCGCCTCGGGTTGCTGGAGCAAGGCCGGTTGTACGATTACAACCTGGCGTTCCTGCCGCAATACGCCGATCTGGGCAGCGGTCGGGTGCTGCTCGACGAGTGGATTCGCTGGGGGCTGGACGAGCACTGGCGCTGGATCGATGCCTCGCGGGTGAGCCTGGAAAATTCCAGCCATCAACTGCACGAACGCATGACCGGGCAACTCGAACACTGGCGCTGGAGTTTCTATTCCTGGCGCCCCAGCGGTCTGGCGCTGGGCCTGGCCCTGAGACTCTGGCAGCGGCTCAAACCCTTGTTGCAGAAATGGCAAGCCAAACGGGCAGCAGCGACCGTTGCCACTGCACCGGCGCCCGTTGCCGCAGTGGTCAAAGCAACGAAGCCAACCGACACAAACAGGGAGGGCGACCATGCCTCGCCAAGTCATAGTCAACGCTGACGATTTCGGTCTCAGCCCGTGCGAAAACGCGGTAATCCTGGGCGCCTTCCAGGCGGGGGTGATCAGCTCCGCCACGGCCATGGCCAATATGCCGGCCTTCGAAGCGGCGTGCATCATGGCCCAGCATCCGTTGCTCAAGGACCGGATCGGCCTGCATTTCAACCTCACGTATGGGCGTCCGTTGAGTCAGTCGATTCTGGGTCGAAGGAACTTCTGTGACAGCCATGGGGTGTTCGATCTCAACCTGTCCCGCCATCGCCTCTGGCTGAGCCGGGGGGACCGCGACGCAGTGTTGGAGGAGCTCAACGCCCAATGGCAACGCTGCGTGGACAACGGTGTACGGCCCAGCCACATCGATTCCCATCAACACGTTCACAACATCTGGCCCATCGGTGAGATCGTCGCCCGCTTCGCCGCGAGCCAAGGGGTGCCCGTGCGCCTTGCGCGCAATCTGGGGCAAAACCTGAGCTTGCCCAAGCGCGTGTTCAAGACCTTGCTCAACAGTCGTTTGCAGAGCCTGGCGGGTGTGACTGCGGATTATGTGTGCACGCCAGTGGACCTGCGCAATGAGGCCATGCCGACCGATGGTGTGCTGGAAATCGTGGCTCATCCGACTCAGCTTGGCGCTGATTTCGGTGATGCCTATTTGCAGCCAGAAGAGTCTCTAACCCTTGTTCTAGAGCGGCGTCTTCACGGTGTGCCGCGGGCATCCTATGGTGTTTTGAACAGCCATTTGGTGACCGGTGAAGCCGCGCTCGAATGAGTTACATACGTTGCAACACATTCAAAGCTGGCGCTTTGATATGAACTTTCAAGCTTGATCTATACCCATCAAAAGCGTTTTCACCCACACCCTGGCTTAGGCTAAGGAGAGCGTCATGAGCATCATCGAAAAGCTTCGCGAACGCATAAAACAAAAAGGCCTGAGCCGCACGTTCAACACGCTGTGGAAACGCTACGTGTTCTTCCACTGGGAGCTTTTATGGATGGAACGGGACCTGATCAGCCCGGTACCGCCGCACAAACTGCGTCCCTATTCGGGACTGCGCATGGTGACCATCACCCCTGAAAACGCCAGCGCCTTCGGCAAGCATTTTGGTGACCGCGTCGGGACCATGGCCGAACTCGCCACCGAGGGTCACACCGGGCACATGTATCTGGACGAAGAAGGCCACGCTGTTGCGTTCATCTGGGGCAGCGTCCGCGACTACCACGACCGTCACTATTACGGCTGCTGGTTCCCGGTCAAACCTGGTGAGTTCTTCGAGTTCGGCGGCGAAATGGCCCGCCCCTACTTCGGCACCAGCCTGTCGGTGGATGCTCAGGTAGACCTCTGGGCGGCAATGGCAGCCCAAGGCTGCAACAAGGTGGTGGACGTCTGCGAAACCCACAACATCCCTGCCCTGAAGCTGCACATCCGCATGGGCTACCACGAACAGGGTCGCGTCACCCACGTCTACGGCCTGTTCGGACTCTGGCGCTTCTACCGCGAAACCCGCTACACCGGCTCACGGCTTGATCCGCTGCGCAAACCGGGACGGCCAGTGGTAACAGGGGCGGCTAGCGCCTGATATCCGATAGACAGACCGAGTTGCGGCCATCGCGAGCAGGCTCGCTCCTACAGTGGGTTTTCAGCGCACGCAGATTTTGTGTTCGACGACGATCCAATGCAGGAGTGAGCCTGCTCGCGATGACGGCGGCACATTCGGTATTGATGTGACTGACAGAGAGCTATCGCGAGCAGGCTCGCTCCTACAGTGGATCTTCAGCGCATGCAGATTTTGTGTTCGACGACGATCCAATGTAGGAGTGAGCCTGCTCGCGATGGCGGCGGCACATTCGGTATTGATGTGACTGACAGAGAGCTATCGCGAGCAGGCTCGCTCCCACAGTGGATCTCCAGCGCACGCAGATTTTGTGTCCGACGACGATCCAATGTAGGAGTGAGCCTGCTCGCGATGGCGGCGGCACATTCAGTATTGATGTAACTGACAGATAGCTATCGCGAGCAGGCTCACTCCTACAGTGGATCTTCAGCGCACGCAGATTTTGTGTTCGACGACGATCCAATGCAGGAGTGAGCCTGCTCGCGATGGCGGTGGCACATTCGGCATTGATGTGACTGACAGATAGCTATCGCGAGCAGGCTCGCTCCTACAGTAGATCCTCAGCGCATGCGTATTTCGTGTTCGACGACGATCCAATGTAGGAGTGAGCCTGCTCGCGATGGCGGCGGCACATTCGGCATTGATGTGACTGACAGAGAGCTATCGCGAGCAGGCTCGCTCCTACAGTGGATCTGCGGTGCACACGGGCTTTGTGTACGGAGGGATTCAAATGTGGGAGCGAGCCTGCTCGCGATGGCGGCAGCACATTCGGCATTGATGTGACTGACAGAGAGCTATCGCGAGCAGGCTCGCTCCTACAGAGGATCTTTAGCGCACGCAGATTTTGTGTTCGACGACGATCCAATGTAGGAGTGAGCCTGCTCGCGATGGCGGCGGCACATTCAGCATTGATGTGACTGACAGAGAGCTATCGCGAGCAGGCTCGCTCCCACAGTAGATCCTCAGCGCATGCGTATTTCGTGTTCGACAACGATCCAATGTGGGAATGAGCCTGCTCGCGATGGCAGCGGCACATTCGGTATTGAAGTGACTGACAGTGAGCTATCGCGAGCAGGCTCGCTCCCACAGTGGATCTCCAGCGCACGCAGATTTTGTGTCCGACGACGATCCAATGTAGGAGTGAGCCTGCTCGCGATGGCGGCGGCACATTCGGTATTGATGTGACTGACAGAGAGCTATCGCGAGCAGGCTCGCTCCTACAGTGGATCTCCAGCGCACGAAGATTTTGTGTTCGACGACGATCAACTACAGGAGGGCCGGGTGATTTCGCTGCTGAGAGCGTGATACGTCCCACACATCTATGGGAAAAGCCATCCCTGGCGAAGGAAGCGCCTGACTGCTCATTCGTATCCAAGTGGATACATTTGAGCAATGAATTATATTGTTCAACAAACTATGATCTTCGTGGCATGGCATGCCTCAGTTCGTGACTTGCGGGCGAAGATTGCTATCGCTCGTCGCATTGATCGTGCCTCTGCAGGTAACCTGGGTGATATCAAGCCGGTGGGAGACGGCGTTTCCGAAATGCGCGTGGACGTCGGCGCCGGCTATCGGGTCTACTTCACTTTGCGAAACAGTGTCGTCATTGTGCTTTTGGCCGGTGGTGATAAATCTTCGCAAACCGCCGATATCAGGCGGGCTAAAAAATTGGCAAAGGAGGTTTAAACATGAGCCAGACTTTGACTACTTTCGATATGGCGGCACTGCTGGACAGTGACGAAGCCATTAGCGAGTACCTCTCACAAGTGCTCGCAGAGGGCGATAACGAGGAATTTCTTCGTGCTATCGGATACGTGGTGAAAGCGCGCGGAATGACACAGATTGCCAAGGACTCGGGTATGGGTCGCGAAAGCCTGTACAAGGCCTTCGCGCCCGGTGCAAAACCACGCTTTGATACGGTTTTGAAGGTCATCCATGCCCTCGGCATCGATCTCTGCGCGCAGCCAGGTCATTCGATCAATCACTCGGTGCTTTGAGAGATTCTTCTGGCTAGGCTGCTCGCTTCACCCCCACCCACGTAAAACACAACGGCAACTGCGCCGTCTGCCGCTCATACCGGTCATAGAGTTCCTCGCGGTTGGAATGCGGGTACTCCTTGAAATGGCTGATCTGCAGTCCCGCCTCGATGGCGCCGGTGAAGATGGCGCCCAGGGTGTGGACGAACCAGTAGGACGACGCGGTGTGCTGGTCGACTTTGCCTTCGTAGACGATCGGCTGGTCCTGCACGAACGGCTCGCTGCGAAAGTACGAGCTGTCCAGACGATAGGGATCGGCGGCCTCGGGGTCGACCATTTCCAGGAAGGGGTGGGTTTCGTACACCACCAACGCACCGCCGGGCTTGAGGGTCTGCGCGACATGGTGGAAGAATTCGCCGATGTCGGGCATCCAGTTCAAGACGCCGATGGTGATCAGCGCCACGTCGAAGCGGTCATGCAATTCAGCCGGCAGGTGATGAATGTCGGCCTCGATGAATTCGGGCTCATGGGGTGAGAGTCCAGCCAGTTCCCGCGCCTGATCGAGAAACGCGTCGGACTGGTCGACGCCCACCACGCTGCGAGCCCCCAGCGCAAACAGCGAAAGACTTTCCCGTCCGTTGTTGCAGCCCAGTTGCACCACGTCCTTGCCCTCGACGCCGACCTGCTCCAGTACACCGCGAAGTGTGTCATCGATGCAGCAAAAATCGCGATGACTGACCGCCTCCACCAGAGCCTGCCAATCGGGCGCGTCCTTGTGGTGTCGGGCGGAGTCGTTCCAGGCATCGCGGTTGCTGGCGATGGCATTTTTTTTGGTCGGCATTTCCATTGCACACTCCAGAATCCGGGTCATTGTTGACCGGCACGAGTCTAGATCAGGGGGCTGAAAAACCCCATTGGGCGTTTGTTGGAATGTTGTAATCCGGGCGTCGCGAACGCGTGCCCGTAGGGCAGCTATAGTTAATGGCCTTGGGGAAGTGCGGGAAAACCGATTTCGCAGGTGTTGCCATGAAAAAAACTGATCTGACGCTGTTGTTCGCCCTCAGCCTGACCGCCCTCACCGGCGCCCAGGCGGACGATACCCTGACACCCACCACTGACTACAGCAGTGAGTTCAATTATTACGGGGCCGACCAGCCCTTCGCCCACCCGGTGCCGCCCTCCCTGAGCACCGTGCCGCCTCGGTCATACATCCCGACCGCACCTCAGGATTTCATCCCGATTGCCAGCCAGCATGAGTTCCACGACTCAATATTACCGACCGTCGCGGATGCCTCAGTCCGGGTATTCATCCGTTCCTACGATCCGGTACGTGGCGTCTACGTCAACCAGGAAGTCCTCGACCCCACATGCGTGCTCGAATGCCTCATCCGTCAGGGGGCAACGTTGCAATAAACCTCACCACTGGCGTTTGTCCGGGCGAGCGAGGCCGAGTTTCTCGATCCGGTAACGCAGCATGTCGCGACTCAGGCCCAGCAAGCGTGCGGACTTGGTGACGTTCCAGTCGGTCTTGTCGAGCATCTTGCGCACCATGTCGCGCTCGACTTCCGGCAGGTTCATCGACTCGGTGCCGTTGTAGGCCGGTCGCGGTTCGTGGTGCTGGGGTTCTTGCAGCACGATCGGATCATCCACCAGGCTCAGGCAGACGTTGAGCTGATGGGCGGCAATCGTATCGCTTTGCGCCAACAACACGGTTTGCTCAAGCATGTTGCGCAATTCACGCACGTTGCCCGGCCAACTGTAGCTGAGCAGCAACTCTTCAGCCTGGTCACTGAAATGCAGGTGCGGTTTGCCATAGCGTTTGCCGTGGATCGCCAGGAAATGCCGGGCCAGCAGCAGGATATCGGCGCCGCGGGCATACAGGCGCGGCACCTTGATCGAAATAATGCGCAAACGGAAGAACAGGTCACGACGGAACTTGCCCTGTTGCACCATTTGTTCGAGGTTGCAGTTGGTCGCGCTGATTACCCGCAAATCGACCTTGCGTTCCTTGACCGAGCCGACCCGGCGGATGGTCCGGTCTTCCAGCAGCTTCAGCAGTTTGGCTTGCAGCAGCAGGTCCATTTCACCGACTTCATCGAGGAACAGCGTGCCGCCATCGGCCGCTTCCACCAGACCAACTCGACGGTCCTTGGCGTCGGTGAAGGCGCCCTTCTCGTGGCCGAACAGTTCCGACTCCACCAGATTGGAAGGGATCGACGCGCAGTTGAATTCAATGAACGGACCTTTGCTGCGCGGACCGTCGAAGTGCAGCGCCCGGGCCACCAGTTCCTTGCCGGTACCGGTCTCGCCTTCCACCAGCACGGGCGGCAGGTCGGTGTTGGCCATGCGCCGCTCGGCGTCGAGCAACTGGGTAATGGTGTTTTTCAAGTATTGCATCGGCGCCGATTCGCCGATCAATGCCTGTACGCCTGACTTCTGCGCCTCGCGCTCCTGATAAAACGACAGCGTGCGCTCCATTCGATCAGTGGCCAGGGCCTTGTCCAGCAGCAGCTTGAGTTCCGGCAAGGCCACCGGTTTGGTGACGTAATGAAAAGCGCCCTCTTTCATCGCCACCACGGCATCTTCGACGTTGCCGTAGCCGGTCATCATGATCACCTTCAGATCCGGCGCGCTGATGCGCAGCTTCTGGATCAGGTCGTGACCGCTCATGCCCGGCAGCGAGTTGTCGGTCAGCACCACATCAGGGGTGAACGCACCCAGTTTATCCAACGCCTCTTCAGCCGAATGGCAGACCGTCACCTCGAAGTCTTTGCGCTCCAGGTAGGTCTGAATATTCTCGGCCAGGAGTTCATCATCCTCGACCAGCAGTATGCTGTGCTCCATATTCCCCTCCCGTTGCCACTTTGAAATTGAGACAGACGCGGGTTCCTTCCTGCTCCTGGCTGGTCAGTTCGACCGAGCCCTCGAAACGCTCCATTATTCGTTTGACGAGGGCCAGGCCAACGCCCAACCCTCCCTGTTTGGTGGTGAAAAACGGCTTGAAGACCATCTGTTGCTGCTGCTTGGTCATGCCTTTGCCGGTATCGCTCAGGGTCATCCGCACCTGAGCGGACCTGGGGTGCTCAATATCGATACTGAGCAAACCGCCCTTGGGCATGGCCTCAAGGGCATTGGCAATCAGGCTATTAAGAATCTGGGTGAGCAGCACCCGTTGGCTGACGACCGGTGGACAGGTCTGCGGCGTGAAACGCACCTCCACGTTCGAGCGTCGGATCAGCGCGTCGAAAGCGCTCAGGGTGTCGTCGATGGCCAGCACCAGGTCCACCGTTTCGGAGTCGTCGTTTATCGGCCGCAACGACACCAGCAACTCCCGGACCCAGCGCGACATGCGATCGACCTGGTTGATGATGTCGCCGATGTTTTTCTGCGCACTCTGGCTGGCGATTTCCTGGGCCAGTTCGGCACTGGAACGGATGTTCGCCAGCGGATTGCGCAAGCTGTGGGCGACGGCCGAGGACATTTCTCCCAAGGCGACGAAGGTCTCGTTAGTGATCAATTGTTTTTGCTGGCTCTGCAGCAACACGGACGCACGCCGCACGATCCAGAACAGCCCAAGGTAGATAAGCAGGCCACCGAGCAAGGTCGCCAGCCAGATCGCCTTGAAGCCACGCTGAATGCGTTCCACCAGGTCCGCCGGTTCCTTGTAGATCTCGACCATGGCAATGACCTTGCTTTTGTCGGCATTGAACATCGGGATGTAATTCTCGATGAACAGGTACTTGGGCTCGCGCAACAGCATCTGTTCGGGACGTTCCTCGTCGATCTGGTGATAGCTGGTGGAGACCGGCTCCTTCATTTCAAAGGATTCGTCCAGTTCTTCATCACCTTCGACGCGCATGCCGATCATCTGTGGATTGGTCGACCAGACCACCGTGCGATCCAAGGCATACACCACCGCCAACAGCGTGTCCGGCAAGTGTTCGACGTGATCGAGAAACTCAATGCGGGCAGCGGCACGGGCACCTGGATTTACGTCGGGATAGGCGTTGTCTTCGCGCGGATCGAGCATCTCGCCCATGGTTCTTTTCAGGGTGATGCCGGCGTGGCGAATTTCCGCATCACCGATGGCCTGAATGAATTGCGCAGTCAGCATGGAATCACGCTCGATGCTCTCATCGACAACAAACCGCGTGGACACATAACCCAACCCCATCGCCACCACCGCAATGATGAGAAAGCTTCCCAGCGAAAACCAGCGCAGCAGATTGAACTGTCCACTTCGACTTTGGCCTTCTGCTGCCGGGGCGTCCGGCGCAGGTACTTTTTGTTGTTTCAGTATCTGCATGGGTCTTGTCCAGGGTGCTTGCATCAAGCCTTTTCAGTCATGTTTCGGATCAGTGTAGGTGGCATTGATCGTGGTCGACGGCTTCACTGATAGTATTTCGCCGCTATGGCACCTGCGCCGCTTGTAGCGGTTGCTGGCGATCGGTTTCTTCCTGCAAAAATCCCAGAATTGACTGCGCAGCATTCTCGTCCAGACGCAGATTGGGCATCGGGATTTTGTCGAAGCGTTCAAACAGTGCCAGCGCGAGCGGGTCCTTTTCAGCAAGCATGCGGTCCGGTTCGCGAATCCAACGGTTGAGCCAGGCCAGATCCCGTTGGCGCGTCACGCCGACCAGTTCCGGGCCGAACGCCTCAAACAACACCATCTGCTGAGTGAACGGCTGAGCGCCAAAGAGAGGGCTCGGTTTGCCATTGGCGGGGTAGTTGAAACTGGTCTGCATGGCAGGCGGCAGGATGTTTTCCGTGCGCGTCGTGTCTCGGCTGCCTTTGACGCCGTCGGGCAAATCGAAGGAATCTGCGTTGGCCTCGGGCAGGGTCAAAATGGCGTTCAGCGCCGCGGCTTCGTCAGCCGGTTCATCGTAGTAAGCCGAGGGGTCGGAAGGTTCTGGCTGTCGCTCGTCAACGATCGGGCTGGCCTGTAGCGTCGTGGTGCCGAGCGTCATTGTCAGGAGGACGCTCAAAGGTGTCAGGAGTCCGAACCACTTGCAGGGGGGCCGCGCGTTTCTGTCCATCACCAGCCGCCTCGACGTCATGAAGGAGGTGGTGGTGGCTTTGCAAGGAACTCGCCAGATCCATAACACTTTTATACAAAAGCATTAACACTCAACAAAACAATGGCTTATCAACAACGATGCACCCCGACCGGCGAAACGACTGGGTCCTGGTACCCGCTAGCGGGGAAAGTTCACACCCATGTTCAGGGAATCCGCCTGAACGACAGACGGACGCAAGTGCCCTCGCCTTCACGGCTACCCAGACTTACCCCGCCGCCGAAACGCTCCATGATCCGCTTCACCAGCACCAACCCGACACCCAGCCCGCCCTGCTTGGTGGTGAAGAATGGGCGGAACGCCATCCGGCGCTGTTCTTCGTTCATGCCTTTGCCGGTGTCGCACACGGCGACGCCAATGCCCCGGGTATCGGTCGGCTCCAGGGTAATGGTCAGTGTGCCACCCCGTTCCATCGCTTCCACGGCATTGGCCAACAGGCTGTTGAGGATCTGCGTAAGCTGCACCTGCTGGCTCAACACCATCGGCGTCTCCTGCGGCTCGAACACCACCTGCACACCGGCCTTGGCAATCTGATGCTCGAAGGCCATGAGGCTGTCATGCAGGGCCGCCACCAGGTTCACCGGCTCGGCGTCATCATTGAGCGGGCGTAAGGACTGCAGCAACTCCCTGACCCACTTCGACATGCGATCCACCTGACCGATGATGTCGTTGATGTTCTTGTGGGCCAGGCCAGTGTCGAACTCCAGGGCCAGTTCGGCGCTGGAGCGTATGGTCGCCAATGGGTTGCGCAGGCTGTGAGCCACCGCCGAGGACATCTCCCCGAGCGCCACGAAGGTTTCATTGGTAATCAGTTGTTTTTGCTGCACTGCCAGCAAAATGGCTGCCCGGCGCACGATCCAGTACAACCCGAGATAAATCAGTCCGCCGCCCAGGGCCGTGGCCAGCCAGATCAGTACCAGGCCGCGCTCCATGCGATCGATCAGGTCCCTGGGTTCCTTGTAGATCTCGACCATCGCCGTGACGGTATTGCCATCGGCATCGAACAGCGGGATGTAATTCTCTATGAAGATGTAGTCCGGGGGCGTGATGAACTTCTGCTCCATACGGCTTTTGTCGACGTTGTGATAACTGGCCGACACTGGAGTCTTGGAAGCGAAGGCCTGGTCCAGGTCTTCGTCGGCATGGATCGTGGTGCCCATCAGTGCCGGGTTGGTGGACCAGATCACCATGCGGTCAGGGGCATAAATGTTCGCCAGAATCACGTCTGGCAAATGCTGGATATGGTCGAGGAATTCACCACGGGCGCTGGCGCGGGCCATCGGGTCGACGTCAGGAAAGTCCCTGTCCTTGCGCGGGTCCAGCAGCTCGCCCATGGTTCGCACGTTGGGGATCGAGACATGGCGCACCTCGGCGGAGGCAATCGCTTGAATGAACTGGGAGGTGAGCAAGGCATCGCGCTGCACGCTTTCGGTAATCACGAACCGCGTCGACACCGCGCCCAGCGCCACGGCCACCGTGCCGATCACGGCCATGCTGATCAGCGAGAACCAGCGCAGCAGATTGAACGGCTGTTTGCGCGAGCTCAGGCGGATATCGCCCTCTTCTTTCAGGAGGGTGGTGGTCTGGATGTTCATGGACGTCGTTCCCCGAAACTCCCTATAGGGTTATAGCCCACTGCTCGATGTTTGCCCGACTTCGGGTGTTGTCCCCCCACCCAATTCCCCGCCTGCCCCACTGCCCCCACCTACCCCCAATGCTGGGGACAGTCGCCCGCTTACGCCCTCGCCCCCGCGAAACCGTTTGCGCGCTCCACGCCTTCACTGCGGGCCTCTGCCGGCCGTTTTGAAAGATTGGTATGGAAGTTGCCGAAGCCCTCCCAACTGACCCATCCCTACGGGGCAGGTACTCTGATAGAGGGAATACTCATGCACCCTTTACTGTCCAAAACGGCGGCCGCCCTGGTTGTCAGCGCTCTCGCCCAAAGTGTTGCCCAGGCAGCGCTGTTTGCCGTCGACCCCGGTCCCTATGTGCCAGCCAACGGCTCGTTCGCCGCCTGGTATCAGGACACCCATGGCCGCACCCTTGATCTGTGCCTGTCCAAGGCCGTCAGTTCGCGAGTCCCCGGCGCTCCCGGTGCACAGTCGTACATGTGCAACCTGCTGCCGACTCCCGGGGTTTTTGATGATGCGCAACCGGTCGTCTTTCCGACCAACTTCCCCGACGAAGCATTCTGGTTCACAGGCGACGGCGCCATTGTCGATGCCGCCCGGGGCATCGACCTGACCTACGTCAGTGCCATCGAAGCGGCCTTCAGCGGCGGCGACCCGGTCGAAGGTGATCAAATCAGCTTTGCGCGCATCCGCATCCGGGTGGACGTGCCCACCGCTGGCACCTACGTGATCACCCACCCCTACGGCGTCGATGTATTCAACGTCGACACCCCCGGGCGGCGGGCGATCAACATGACCCGGGACATCGGCATCGGCTCACCGAAAACCTACGACGGCGCTCTCAAGGGTGACATCGGACCGTTCCTGCGCAGTGTCAACGGCCCTTACACCGAAACCAATCCGGTGACCGGTGCTGCGGAGCAATTCGTCGGCGACCCGAACCTTTCGGAAGCCTTCACCGGCAGCCCTTTCAATACCAACTACATCCGCATCGAAGGTCCGAACGGACTGGACTTGCGCACCACGGTAATGGCCATCTCCGGCAAGTTATCGACGGTGGTGCGTCCGACTCCGATGATCACCCAGCGCAGTACCTACTCGCGCAAGGCCGGTGAAAGCGCCCCGGTGGCCCAACAAGACGTGTTCGTCATGGCCCCGCCGCCACCAGCCACTGTGACCCTGGACAGCAACAACCCGGCGCTGCACCTGACCGAGGCTGACACCACCGGAAACTGGTATGCGCAGTCCTCGAACAACCCGACGTTGCCGAGCACCCTGCAAGTGACGGCCGACAATCACCTGGCCATCCCCAGCAGCACGCCGACCACCTTGTCCATGCCCCTGACCGACCTGGTGGTGATCCAGCGTGCCGAGTACAGCTTGAGCTCCGGGCAATTGACGCTCGTGGCCTCGACCAGCGATGAAACCTCGCCGCCAGTGCTCACCGCCACCTCCGCCAGCGGTGCCGCCATTGGCGCCCTGAGTGGCGATGGCGCAGTGAAATCCCTGGCGACCGGCATCTCGCCGATTCCACCCGCCAAGGTTCGAGTGACGTCATCCAATGGCGGCAGCGACATCGAAGAAGTGGTCATCGTGCAATGAACGCTCACATGCGCAGATCCTCATCAGGAGGCATCATGAACAATTGGCCACGCCTGGCGCTCAACGCCCTGGGACTGACTCTATCGCTGTCCGGCAGTGCATTCGCGCAACTCGCGGCTGTCGACCCCGGCCCTTATACCTTCGCCACCGGGAAATTCCCGATGTGGTATCAGGACAACAATTTACTCTCGATGGAACTGTGCCAGTCCCGGGCAGTGAGCTCACGGGTAGGGACCACTGTGCCGCCGGCCTACATGTGCATCCTGCTGGCTGAACCGGGCATTTACGACGATGCCCAACCAATGATCTTCCCCGACAACTGGCCGCCGGAAGCGTTCTGGTTCCTGGCTGAGACTGCGATCCCGCAAATTGGCAACAGCGGCTATGAACTGGATGCCTACGTGGCCGGGATCGAGGCTGCATTCGGTGGCGGTAATCCGCTCGATGGCGATCAAGTGGCCTTCGCGCGGATTCGCGTTCGGGTCTCGGTGCCCACTGCCGGGGTGTACACCATCACTCACCCTTACGGGGTCGAAACGGTCAACGTCACCACGCCTGGCCGTCGTGCCATCAACATCACCCGGGACATCGGCATCGGTGCGCCTGGAAATTTCAGCGGCACGCTGAATGGCAACATCGGGCCGTTCCTGCGTAGCGTCAACGGTCCTTATACCGAGGTGAACCCGGACACCGGCGCCATCGAAACCTACGTTGGCGACCCGAACCTCACCGAACAGGTCACCGGCAGTCCCAATGACACCAACTTCGTCCGCATCACAGGTCCGGCCGGGACCATTCAAACCAATTTGTTCAACTTGTCCGGTAAAGTCCTGGACAGCCGTGCGCAAACCCCCGTGGAAGTTGATCGCGCTACTTACCGGCGCACCACTTCGGGTACAGGCACCAGCACCCGGGTCGAAGTCTTTGCCAAATCAGACAACAGTTCGACCCTGTGCTTTCGCGAAACCATCGCTCTGGTGCCGGGTCCGCCACTTTCGCCATGCCAGACCAACCTGTTGGGCGACAACAACGGCGGGTTCTTCGGTCAGCACCTGGCCAGCGGCACGCTGCCTTCGATCGTGGTCGTCACCGCCACCAATCCGTCGGGCACCACCCGGCCGACGGCGGTATCGAGCAAGGTCACTGACCTGGTGAAAATCCAGACCGCTCGCTACAACTGGAGCGATCACAGCCTGCTGATCGAGGCCACCTCCACGGATGAAGTGGCCGTGCCGGACATGGTTGCGCAAGGTTACGGACGCCTGTCGAAATCCGGCACCCTGCAACGACTGACCATCGCAGACCTGACTCAGCCACCGGCTACCGTCACCGTCAAATCCGCTGCTGGCGGCAGTGACACCGAACCTGTCGTGGTGGTCGGGACGGCTCCGGATACCGGTGAGAACCAGGCGCCGCTCTCAGTCGCCGACACTGGCAGCACCAGCTTCGGCGTGCCGCTGACCCTCAACCTGCTGGCCAACGACAGTGATCCCGATGGCAACACGCCGCTGAGCATCACCGCGCTGACCCCACCGGCTGCCGGGCAAGGCACCGTGGCATTGAGCGGCACGACTTCGGTGGTCTACACCCCGCCAGCCGTGGTCAATGCACCGCTGACAGCGACCTTCACCTACAAGGCTCAAGACGTCAAAGGCCTGGCCTCGACCGCTCCGGCGACCGTGACCATCACCGTGGCGCCCAACCAGTCTCCGGTGGCCGTCGCCGACAGCATCGCGACCCTCGGCGTGGCGATACCGATCAACGTGCTGGCCAACGACACCGATCCGGAAGGCAACGTGCCGCTCGCCGTCGCCAGCCTGACCCAACCGGCACTCAATCGCGGCAGCGTCAGCACCGACGGCACCGTCATCACCTACACCCCACCAGCGACGGTCACCACGGCCTTCACCACAACCTTCACCTACGTCGCCCGGGACAGCTTCGGCGCCCTGTCGGCTCCCGCTACCGTCACGGTGCAAGTCTCGCCACGGCCTGCTGCGGAAACCTTCACGGTCACCACGGCCACGGTGTCGGCGCGCTCCAACAACCGCTTCACCTGGGACTTTGCAGGTACCTCATCGGTGATTACCGGCAACGTCATCACCGTCAAGGTCAGCACCCCGACAGGGCTGGCAACTCTGGGCACCACCACGGTGCCGGTGACCGGTCGCTGGCGGTTGACGGTGAGCAACAGCACCACGGTGATTCCGTCGGCGAACCCGACAGCCACGATCACCTCGTCCCAAGGCACCGTGCGTACCGTGACAGTCATCTCCAACTGAGCCCTCGCCCCACCCGCCGATTCGGTGGGTGGGGCCGGCCTCTTCCCACAGGACAGCGCCATGAAAACGCCGACCGCCGCCCTGCTCTGCCTGCTTCTGCTTTGCAGCAGTGCAGGCGCGCGCGCCGACGATTTGATGGAGAACGACGACCTGGCACCCTCCGCCGACCTCGGCGAGTTGCCTCCACCGGTTGGCCAGCACGCGCTGATCGACCAGAACGGCCAGGCCAACGTGGCGCTGGTGCAACAGAACGGCCAGTCGTTGCTCGGCACCATCGTCCAGTCGGGCAGTAACCAGGAAGCCTGGATCCTGCAACAAGGCAGCGACCTCATGGCATTGATTACCCAGCAAGGTTCCGGCAACGCCGCCTCAATCACGCAAAACGGCAGCCACAACCGCGCGCAGATTTCGCAGAACGGCAATAACAACGACGCCAGCATCGACCAGGCCGGTACGGGACTTTCAAGCGCCGTGACCCAGTCGGGAAATGGCATGAGCGTTTCGGTCAAACAATATCGCTAAAGCACTGCACCACTTGGAGGTTTCATCATGTTCAAACTGACGCCCCTCACCGCTGCCATCCTGGTCATTGTCAGTGCCCAGGCAATGGCCGACGACAGCGTTTCCAACCAGTCCCAGGTCGGCACCGCCAACATTGCCGAAGTGAAACAGACCGCGGCCCCGTTCAGTACCGCAGCCCAACAGCAACTCGGCGAGGGTAACGATGCCATGGCGGTGCAAGACACCGCCACCGGCACCATCACCCAGGATCAGGCCGGCGACTTCAACGCCGGTTACGCTGAGCAACTGTTCGAGAACGGCAGCACCATCGTCCAGCAACAGGTCGGCAGTCTCAACATCAGCCATGCCAGTCAATCGATCGGCATGGGCGAAAACCAGGCGCTGCAACAACAGACGGGCAGCGGCAATTTCTCGTTCCTCTATCAGGACAGCCAGGAAGCCACCAAAGGCCAGACCTTCCAGTTCGGTGACGCCAACGAGGCCAATATCGAGCAGATTCAACTGGGCATCGCCAACAACGCGACGATCATCCAGTACGGCACCGCCAACTACGGCACCACTGAGCAGATCGCGCACATGGGCGGCGAGATCGGCATCAACCAGGCCGGCGAAGGCAACTATGCCTATGGCGACCAACGCGACGGCAACGGCGGCGTCATCACGATCAACCAGTTCGGCGACTTCAACGGCAGTGAAGTCTGGCAAGGCGGGCAAACCGCTAATAGTCAAGCCACCGTCAACCAGTACGGACAGACCAACGAAACCGTGGTCGACCAAAGCTTCGGCCAAAACAACAACGCCCAGGTCCTGCAAGTTGGCGACGTCAACGCCATTTATGCCGACCAGTTCGACTCCGTCGGCTCGGTGCTCGCGCTGTACCAGCAAGGCACCGGCAACGTGCACTTCACCTACCAGAGCGGCGACAGCCATGTGCTGAACGCCACCTCCGTGGGCACTGAAAACAAGGTCTACGCCAGCAACTGGAAAGGCCCGCAACTGGGCGGCCAATTCGGCAGCAACCAGCGTGCGACCGTCACCCAGGCCGGCAACGGCAACATCGCCAGCTTCAACCAGGATGGCGTCGGCCACATCATGACCACCAACCAGACCGGCACTGGCAACAAAACCACCATCAGCCAGGCCGACTCCTATAACGAGCTGTACTTCGACCAGAACGGCAGCGACAACATCCTGATCGCCGACCAGCGCGGCACCACCAACCTGGCCCAGGGCACCACCAACGGCACCGGCAACACCACCGAGTTCGACCAGTCCGGCACGGGCAACCAGGCATTCACCACGCAGCTGTATGGCAGCGACAACATGATCAGCGTCAAACAGGCTGACACCATGAACGTCGCCTACGTGACCCAGGGCGGTACCGGGAACATGGCCAGTGTTGATCAGAGCGGCATGACCCAAATGGCGACGGTTCAGCAGTTGGGCAGTGACAACCGGGCGACTGTGCTGCAGCAGTAATCGCAAGGCATAAAAAACCGCGGCCCTCGGGGGTGGGTCGCGGTTTTTTTGTGTGAGGCTGCGGCGAATTGGATGCCTGACAAGCCGCTTTCGAACGATTCGCGGCCCACTTGATGAACTCATACTGTGGCGAGGGAGCTTACTCCCGCTGGGCTGCGCAGCAGACCTAAACCCGGCAAACGCATCTCCATTGACACACCGCATTCACTGGTTTTTCGACGGCTTCGCCGCCGAGCGGGAGCAAGCTCCCTCGCCACAGAAACCCTCCCGCTCCAGACTCAGCGTTTACGCCTGCGGAACGACGTTATCCAGCGCCCGATTCACCGCCAGCTCGCCCAGCATGATGATTTGCTGAAGGGCCAGCATCGTGTTGCGTTGCGGGCCCTCGAGAAACCCCGCGAAGTCGCTGGCCATGACACTGGCTGAAGCCAGGGATTCGCAGGCATTGACCAACAGGGTTTCGGTGTCGATATCCGGGGCGATGAGGTAAATGGTGCTGGGCTTGCGTGGCGGGATCGCGCTTTTCAGCGGATTGAGATAGTGATCCAGCGCACGGTCGGCGGCTTCGTTGAGTTTTTTGGGATCAAGGGGATCGTAGGGGGAAACGTCGTCGGAGTGCGGGGGGTTGGGTGTGGCTTTGAACATGGTGAAACTCCTTTGAAAATTGGCGCCACCAAAACCCGTCGCTAAACAAATAAGGGTGGCGACTGTATGCAGGTTAGCGAACCGGTCAAAGGCACCCGGTAGACCCGAAGGTCTCCCGCACACAGTCACCATGACGAAATTACAGACGTAAAAGCCTGCTAGAAAGTCTGGAGCATTGATGCACTTTGAATGGTCCGAGTCGCTAAACCCGGCCGCTGAATTCAGCGACACGGAAACGATAAAGACCAGGCACAAAGCGCACAAGCCGGCGGATTCTGGCGCAGTCGTAGGCAACGGCGCAAGGAACTGTAGCTTTCAGGAAGTAACGCTAAACGCAATTAAACACACCCCTCAAATCAGCACACATTCCCTGTAGGAGTGAGCCTGCTCGCGATGGCATTGGATCAGCCGACATCAATGTTGAATGACACACCCCCATCGCGAGCAGGCTCGCTCCCACAGGGAATGACCTACATCTGCAAGTGATTGTTCGGCTGTCAGACCGCCTTCGCGGGCAAGCCTCGCTCCTACAAGGGGTTCGGTGTACACGCTTCGCTCCTCACCACTCATTAGGCCGAGCGTTAGCTCGCCTGCCTTTGATCTTGATCTGCTCGCCCCGTCGGGAGGCCGAGTGGAGGCGTTCATCTGGGGGGTGGGCGCGTAGCGCCGTGCGGCGAAGCCGCACACATCGAGAGGAGGTCGAAGCGAAGCCGACCGGAGGCGATGCCCCCAGATGAATGCCGGAGCGAGGGTACGCCGAGCCCAGGCGAGGGGCCGGACGTTGGGGCGAAGACCTTTGCTTCCTTTGGGGCGTTTGCCAAAGGGAGTCGCCGTAAGGGCGAAACCATAAGCAGCCGTTACCGCAGCAATGGATATGTACTCAGTCAACAAGAACCAGGTCGGCCCGAAGGCCGCCTAGGTTCACTCTTCCTCACCCTCAGGCACAACCTTGTTCTGGGTCAGGTAACGATCCAGCGTCGCATTGTTGTCAGGTGAAGAATTATCCCCCGCCACCTGCCACAAACGCCGTTCGATCCCCTGGGCCAACAGGTGCCCGACAGCCGCCTCGATCGCCGACAACACACACAACTGCGCCGGCTCGTTCGTGGTGTACCCGACCTCAGCCTCAAGCAACTTCTTGAACTCGATAAACTTGAACACCCCGGCACTGCGGCCCACGGAATAAATCGTCTTGCTGGTCATCACATTCGCCAGCACCTGCCCACTGCGTACATCCACCGCCCGCAGGTTGACCGTGACCTGATCTATCCGATACTCCCGGGAAATATCGATCCCCAGGTAGCGCGCCCCTTCCCCGCCACTGCGCACATTGGTGTCGTAGGCGATGATCCCGCCTTCGAGCATCATGTTCGCCGCTTGCAGCGGAGGCAGCTCGCCCTGAATGTTCACCGGCGTATTGGGCTTCTTCTGCGAGGCGCGAATGATCTTGCGCTCGGTCAGCAGGTTTTGCAGCCCTTCACGTTCCAGCACCACAAACCAGCCGCTGGCCTGCAACGCATCCATCAACATGCTCGCCGCGCCCTGGGTCACGCTGGTCGAAAACGAACTGGCCGGGGTCGGTTTGTACTGCCCGGTCTGGTCCCGGAAGCCGTACACCACCGCCATCAACCGGCCCTTGGGTCGTGGCATGTTGATCAAGTCGTAATAGGTCGACGCCCGGGGTGTCAGGGTCGGTGATTCGGTGTCCTGCTCGGCACCCACGTTCTCGCGCAAACTGCACCCTTGCAATGCCGCCAACATCAGCCCCAGCGCTATTATTTTTTTCATGTCCGTCTCTCCCCATCAACCCTGATCCCCGTCAAGGGGCGAGGCCATTCACCTGGATTTCCGAAATTTCACCGGTCGCTCGGTCGGTCACTTCAATGGTCAGTGCACCGGAGTCGTCGACGACGTTGACGATAAAGGCGTCGGTGGACAGGCTCCCGGTGTTGCCCGTGGAGATGTTGTCCAGCAACTGCCCCAGCAGCCGCGACTGCAACTGGCTGGTGAAGCGTTCGAGGGCCGAAGTCCCGGCCACAGACGTGCGGTTTTTCAGGTCAGGATCGTCGTAGTCGTTTTGTGCCTGGGCGTTGTTCAGCAACCAGGTGCCATTCAACGGGTTGCCGCCGAACGAAGGGTTGATGGGCGTGTAAACCAGCTCCGTGGCCTGCACCAGGCTGCAACTGCCCAGCCCGATCAACCAGAGCCCGAGGTTCCGTGAGACCGTTGTCGTTTTCATAATTCGTCCCTCTCAAGGTCCGTAGTGTCCTGCAACAAGGCTTCCAGCTTGCGCTGGACAATCTGTCCGCGAACCCAGTCGGCGGCGTCATAGGCCTCGTCCTTGAGTTCCACGGTGTTCGGCGGCAGGAAGCGTCGATAAACCAGTCGCTGCTGATATTCCACGGTCACCAGGCTGCCCCAGCGTGCCGAAGGTCGTTCGCGTACCACCAGGTTGAAATCCATCGGGCTGGTGGCACGCAGGCGTTCACTGAACGAGTAGTAAAAGTCGTGGCCGATGTGCGAGATCGTGTCATCGACGATAAAGCCCAGCATCTCGTCCTCCTCGCCGGCGCTGGCGAACGTCGCCACGAATGCGAGGATCAGGGCCGGCAGCCAGTGGCGGTTCATGGCGACACCGCCTGAGGCGATCCGGCCTGGGTTTTCACCGGCCCCGAAGCACCATCGAGGAAGGCTTTCTCGGCCACGAACTGCCAGTCCTTGTAGCTCGCCATGCCGGTGAAGTCCGACCACTGGCTGGGAAAATCCGACTGCTTCAGCGGCAGGTCCGTGGAAGGACTGCTGAGGCCGGTGATGCGTCCGTCGAACCCACGCATCAGCGTCCATTCACCGCCGCCGATCGGGTCCGGGTAGAGCTGGCGAATGTGATGTTTAGGCGTTGGAAAACGCTCGTCCTGCAACAGGTCTTCAAGTTCTTTCGGGTACTGCGCCAGCCCCGGAGAACTGCGGTAATAACTGCGCAACGCCTGGGCGTATTGCGTGCCGACCCACAGCAACTGACGTTCGCGATCACGGCGCGAGGCGGTTGACCACAACTCGCCGGCACTCGCCAGGCCCATGCCCATCAGCATGATCAGAAACAGCACGCCCAAGTACGTGAACCCGGCCTCGTCGGCGGGCTTACCACTCGGAATAAAGGCTGCCATCACGCGCCCTCCCTGTGGCACCGCTTTTGATATCGGCGACCCCGCCCGGTACGCCGTCAGGCGGCGCGACCAGCACCCAGAGGTCCTTGCGTTCGGAAATCGGGTCCATCGGCGGGTTGCGCAAGTAGCGCTGCTCCACCAGTTGTTCCAGGGAATCGGGATAGCGCCCGGTGTCGCCGTAGTAGTGATCCAGGGCTTCGCGCATGGCCGACAGGCTCTGGCGCAGCGTGGTTTCTTTCGAGGCCTCGAGGCTGTTGAAATAGCGTGGCAAGGCGATGGTCATCAGGGTCGCGATGATTGCCATGACCACCATCAGCTCTAGCAGGGTAAAACCCTTTTCCCGACGCATGATTCACCACTCCTTGTACGCGATGCCGTTGAGACCCTTGCCGCGTGCATGGGAGTAAACGTCAAAGACGTCTTCGCCCTCCCGCGGGTTCTGAGCCGTACTGTCGTAAGAGCGCAAGCCCCAAGCACCTTCATCGTCACGCTTGACCGGCGTCAGCGGGTCATGGGGCACGCGCCGTAAAAAGTAGAACTTGGCACCCTTGGCGCTGCGCACATCACGCACACCTTCCACCAACACTTGCAGGTTCGGTGGATAGCCGCTGCTGTTCAGCGACTTCTCGATGTAACCGGCGTCGAAGGCGCGTTTGTAGGCGTCGATGGCGTCGCGGATCTGGTACAGCGCCGCACGCAATTCCTGCTCTTTGCCCCGGCGCACCACGGTCTCGGTCAGCGGCGCGGCCATGCCGGCCAGCAGGCCGATCAGGGCCAGCGTCACCACGACTTCGATCAAGGTAAAACCACGTTGCGAGGCGTTCATGATCAAGGCTTCTCGACGACAACAGTGGTGGAATTGACCGCAACCGGCCGATCGATATGTTCATTCTGAATCGGCGCCTGCATCCGGCGGTCAGGCGCCTGGATGTGCATGCTGGTTTCGGTGCCGGTGGGGAATTCCATGTCCGACGGGCTCTGGTACGGCAGGTTGCGCACGATGCGCGGGGTGATGGAGAGCACCAGTTCCGATTTGCCGACGGTGTCCTTGTTGCTGCCGAACAACCGGCCAAGACCGGGAATGTCGCCCAGGCCCGGAATCTTGTTGCCGGTGGCGCCATGGTCGTTACGCACCAGGCCAGCAAGGATCTGGGTTTCGCCGTCATGCAAGCGCAGCGTGGTTTGGGCATTGCGGGTGTCGACCTGAACCGGAATCGTGCCTTGGCGGGTCGGTTCCAGTGGCGTGGCGTTACTGACTTCGAGTGCGATCTTGATCGCCACTTCGTTGTTCAGATGGATGGTCGGCTGCACTTCGAGCTTCAGACCGACGTCCAGGTAGGTGACGCTTTCAGTGATCACCGGACCTTGGGTCGACGGCACGGAGGTGGCGCTGATGATGGGCACACGCTGACCGATGTGGATGCGCGCCTGTTCACGGTTGCTCACGCGAATCACCGGGCTGGCCAGGGTGTTGATGTCGTTGTCCTGGGCGTTGATCTTGGCCTGAGGCGATGGCGAGATGGTGATCCGGCTGGAGTTGATGCCTTTGAGTTGATCGAGCAGGGTCACGGCCGAGCCGTCGCTGTTGACCACGCCGAAGGTGTTCGGCCATTGCAGTCCCAGGTCGAGAATCCGCTGAGTCGCGACTTCCATCACCTCCACTTCCAGCACCACTTCAGGGTTGGACTGGTCCTGCGACTGCAAGAGTTTTTCGGCCATGCGTATGGCGTCTTCGGTGTCGCGCATGGTCAGGGTGTTGAGGCGTTCATCGACGAACACGTCACGGGTCTTGAGCATGGTCTTGATCATGTTCAGCGCGGTGTTGGCATCGATGCTGGTCAGGTAGAACGTGCGCATCACCAGCTCTTGATAATCCTTGAGCTTCTGCGGCGAGTCCGGGTAGATCAGCAAGGTGTTTTCATTCACCACTTTCTGATGCAGCTGGTTCTGTTGCAGCAGCAGTTCCACGGCGTCTTCGATGCGCACGTCACGCACGAAGATGGTGGCTTTCATGTCGGGGCGCAGATCCTTGTCGAAGATGAAGTTCAAACCGGCGACCTGGGACAGCACTTCGAAGATGGTTTTCAGGTTGGCGTCGCGAAATTCCAGGGTCACCGGCCGGTCGAGACGGGTGCGCAGTTGCGGATAAGGAATCACGTTGCGGCTTTGCACCAGACGAATATTGTCTTGCAACTCCAGGGCACCGCCATTCTTGGGGTCCAGTTCGAGGATCTGTTTCACCTGACGGTCGGCGCCGTAGATGTCGCCGCGACGCAGGTCACCCCGGGCCAGTTCGAGTTTGTCATCAAGACTGCGCATGTGCTCTAGCTGGCGCATTGAGTCCTGGGCGCGGCGGTTGTTGGGTTCAATGGTCAACACCCGGCCATACTCCAGACGGGCCGAAGCGAAATCACGCTGGGCGCGATCCATGTCGGCCTGGGTCAACAATGCCGTCACGGCACGGGCACGGCCGCTGGTCAGGGCCAGGTGCAGCTCGGTATCCCGAGGGTTTTCCTTCAGCCCTTCCTCAATACGCGCCAGGCCGGCTTCGTACTGCCCCGACTCCATCAGGTCGGTTGCTTCCTGCTTGGCCACCTGCGCCGAACTGCACGCAGCCAGCCCTGCGCATATACAAAGGTTCATCAACAAACGGGAACTGTTCATTGCGTGCTCCCCACAGACAAGGTCTGGGACAAATGCAGAGGCAGGTAGACAAAGCTGAGTTCCACATCGGAAATCCCCTCGATCCGCCAGGTGTCGTCGATCACATCCCCTTTGCGCACGACGTATATTTTCTCGCCGTTCTGCAAAAACACTTGCAGGTCGGAACGGTCATTGAGCTTGCCGACGAACTGGAAAGGCATCGGCGGTACGCTGGGGACTGGCACCACCGGGGTCTGGTTGACGGGTTGTTCGGTGACGCTGGCCAGCATCGGTGCAGCCTTCCAGCTGCGGGCGGCGAATAGATCGCCGGACGGGCTCAGGTCCTTGATCACCGCGGGTTTGCCATTGGCTGAAGCGGCCGGCAGCGTGCCGCGAATTTTGCTTTTGGCGGGCGTGGCAGCGGTCGCAACCGACGCCTCGCCTTCGTCCGAAGGCATGAAGTAATCAGGCCCCCAGGTCAGCGCCGCGGCTACGCCGAAGAACGCCACCCAGCCCACCACGCGTTTGGTATTCATCATGACCTCGACAGGTAAAGGGTCATGCGGATCCGCCCGGTCAGGTCGGTGTCGGCGATTTTTTTACGCTGAAACTCCACGTCCTCCACCACCACGGCCGGCAACTGGCCGAGCAACGCGTGCAGGAAGCGCCGCAGTTGCGGGTAGCTGCCCCGCACCGGCAGCAGAATCTGATAACGGGCCAAGTGGGTCTTGGGGTCGATGCCCAATGAATATTCACCGCGCGCCAGGGTGATGTGTTCCTGGGCCGCCAGCGCGTAGATCTTGTCGATGGCCACCGTGGCCTGGGGCTGCGACGGCAGTTTGCTGCGGAAGTCGTCGAGCTGACGTTGCGGCACCACCGGGGCGGCGACACTGCCGTCTTCAACCTTGGCCAGGTACTCGCCGGCTTCGCGGGTCTGCTGGCTGAGGGTTTGCAACGAATTCCAGTCCGGCATCAGGCCACCCAGGGCCCAGGCCAGCGCCAGCAGCAACATCGCCAAGCCTGCCAGGCCGGGCATACCCAGGCCTTGCAGGTATTCGTGGACGATCAATCTAGGGATTCGCATCGCCGATCTCCCAGCTAGCCGACAGGTTGAATTGCACCGGTTGTTCCGGCGATTTCACGACAATTTCGTGGCTGAGCAGCGACACATCGGAGAGCTCGTCGCTGGCTTCGAGACGGCGGTGGAAGTCGAGCATCGCTTCCAGGTCCCGTGCTTCGGCGCTGATGCGCACCTGACCCTTGCGGGCATCCGGGGTCAGGGTCAGCAAAGCGATGTTGTCGCGCGGCATCGCTTCGAGCATGGCGAACAGACGTTCCCAGGGCCGGCGCAGTTGCTGCGAGACCTTGCGCATTTCTGCCAGGTTCTGTGCTTGCTCGCGGGTTTCGGCCGGGCTCAAAGTGACTTTGCTGCCGGTGTCGCCGGTGAGTTCACGCTGGGCACTTTGCAGATGGCCTTGCTGTTGCGAGGTCTGTTCGGCGACGTGCTGCTGGGCGACAAAACAGGTCACCACCAGCACCACGCCGCCCGCCAGCAGGCTCCAGCCCAATGGGCCCGAGCGGCGGCGCGGCTGGAAGTCGAGCGTCAGGGCGCGCATATCAGGCCACCGCCCGGGACATCACGTACAAACAATCGTGTACGGCTGTCCGGTCTTCTTCGAGGGTGCGCAAGTGCACACCGGGCACGTCGGGCTGTACCTCGATCCGCGCTGGCGCGTGCAGGTAAACGTTCAGCGGCCGCTCGCTGATGGAGGCTTGCAACTGGCTTTCCCGGCCGATCAGCGCGGTCAGTGCGGCATCGCTGTCGCTGCTGCCCACCGAACGCACCGAGGTCCAGCGCCCTTCCCTGGCCAGCAGCAAGACACTGCGTACGGGCTCGGCGACCACGAACAGGAAGTCACCGGCGTCGAGGCTTTTATCGAAGTGATTGAACGCCGCCATCAGGTACGGCTGTACCGACCGCAGGCGCAGGCCGCGACCGCTGACCAGATTGCGCAAACGCGTCAGCAAGTCTTGCGGCAGCGCGGTGGCGATCCGGTCGTAACCCGCAGGTTCAGCCGACAGCACCATGCTCCAGGGTTGGGCCGGTACACCGTAGAGGTCTTCGAAACACAGTTGGGCAAACCCGAGCAATTCGTCGGGGCTGCTGATCTGTTCGCTCCAGGGCACCAGGCAGAAGCGGCTGAAGTGACCGGAGACCACCACGCTCAGTTCCGCACCGGCCGGGGCGTGTTCGCCCAGCAAACGGTCGAGGGTTTCGAGGGCGACGGCCCAGGCATGGAAGCCTTCGTCGATAAAGCCGACGCTGCCCAGCCACAAGGTGTCGCCACCCTTGCGCTGACCCAGGCCGACACCACTGGCGCCGAGTACGGCGACATAACGATCACGAGACAAAAGTGACACGATTGATCTCCTCGAGCGTGGTCCGCCCCTCAGCTACCAGTTCCAGAGCGGACTCGCGCAACAAGCGCAAGCCACGATTGCAAGCGTGTGCCTTGATTTTCGAAACGGGTTGGCGCTCGACGATCATCTGCCGCAGTTCGTCGTCCAGGTGCAGCAGCTCGGCAATCGCGGTCCGCCCGCGATATCCGGTGCCGCGGCAATGGCCGCAGCCTTTGCCATGGACGAAGTGGTAGTGATCGACCTTTTGCGGATCGAGCCCTGAGAGGCGTAGTTCTTCATCGGTCGGGGTGCTCGGCACGCTGCAACTGGCGCACACCAGGCGGATCAGCCGCTGGGCGAGCACGGCGTTGAGGGCCGAGACGAGGCTGTAAGGGTCGATTTCCATCTGGGTGAACCGGCCAATCACGTCGAACACGTTGTTGGCGTGAATGGTGGTGAACACCAGGTGCCCGGTCAGGGCCGATTGCACGGCGATCTGTGCGGTGTCGGGGTCGCGGATCTCACCGACCATGATCTTGTCCGGGTCATGGCGCAGGATCGAGCGCAGGCCACGGGCAAAGGTCAGGCCTTTCTTTTCATTGACCGGGATTTGCAGCACGCCCGGGAGTTGGTACTCCACCGGGTCTTCAATGGTGATGATCTTGTCCACGCCGTGGTTGATCTCGGTGATCATGGCGTAGAGGGTGGTGGTCTTGCCGCTGCCGGTCGGGCCGGTCACCAGCACCATGCCGTAGGGTTCGGCGGCCAACCGGCGCAGCTGGCGCAGGGTGTTTTCTTCAAAGCCCAGGGCTTGCAATTGCACGCCGCTGACCTTGTCCGCCAGGTCCTGTTTGTCGAGCACCCGCAGCACCGCGTCTTCACCAAAAATGCTTGGCATGATCGAGACCCGGAAGTCGATCTGCCGGCCGCTGATGCCGATCTTGAAGCGACCGTCCTGGGGCACGCGTTTTTCGCCGATGTCCAGTTCGGCCATGACTTTGACCCGGGAGATCACCTGCTCGGCGAACTCGCTGCCCTGGATTTTGCTGATGTTGTTCAGCACGCCGTCGATCCGGTACTTGATCACCAGACCGCTGCCGGTGGTGCCCAGGTGGATGTCGCTGGCGTGCATTTTCAGCGCGTCGTAGAGGGTCGAGTTGACCAGTTTGACCACCACGCTGGCGTCTTCACTGATGCTGGTCAGGGACAGGCTTTGCAGGGTGTCGATTTCGACATTGGCGTCGGCCTGGGCGTTGAGCGATTCCACCGCGTGGAAACTCTCTTCGTGACGCGCCAGGTAGGCTTTCAGGTCGTCGGCATGCACCAGGTACAGCGGCGCGCCGTGCAGGCAGTCGTCGATCCACGCCAGACGGGTTGTGTCGAACGGATCGGCAAACACGCCAATGACCGCATCGTCATGACGCAGCAGGATGAATTCGCGCTTGAGGCATTGGGCCAGGGTGACCCGGTCGAACACCGGGGTGGCTTGAAACAGGGTGTCGGTGTCGAGCACCGGATAATGCAGGGTAGCGCCGAGGCACTGGATGAAGGGCATGGGGGCCAGTTCGCACAACCCCCCGAGGGCCTCCAGAACCCGCTCGCCGGAACCGGTTGCCAGGGCCCGGGCCTGGGCCAGTTGTTCACTGGAAAAGCGAGACGGTACACATTCCAACTGCGCCGGTTCTACGGCAAGGGATAGACGGTCCATGGCATGCTCTCCAACGCCGGGGGCTTTGAGCCCTGTCGACGCGGCAGGCCATTGCGGCGTATGCCGGAACGTCTTGTCGCGCCACTACTCCCCGGTGAGCAATTGTTGGTCGTCTGGTGCCTTGGAGGTCGATGGAGTTCGTCGACGATCTGCCAGCACCCAACTGCCGTCGTACAACTGCAGCGGGAAGCTTTCGGTCCTGCTCTGGCGTCGTTCGACGAATCCTTCGGACTTGCTCATGCCTGCTTTGGGTTCGCGCTCCATCCCCAAAAGGTCACAGACTGCACGGGCCAATTCCGCCAATGGAAACGGTTTGAACAGGATATGGCTGACTCCCAGTTGCCGGGCCCGCTCACAGACTTCAGCGGTTGGGTGCCCGGTAATCAGCACAAAATGGCAGTTCCTGTTCTGGCGGACGGCATCGAGCACCTGAAAGCCTTCCATGTCTGGCAAGCGGTAATCGAACACCATCACATCGGGTGAAAAACTTTTGGCTTCGCCGATAGCTGTTTCACCGTTGTGAGCTATCCGGACTTCCAGCGCTTGCGCCTGCAGGTAACCCTGGAGGTTTTCCGCCAGCAGCTGTTCGTCTTCAACAACCAGTACTTTGTTTAACAAGGTGGACTCCTTGAAACCGCAGGTCCGATATTCGTGCCTGGGAGTACGCGCCTTAATTAGGCTAACGCACACTTCATGCCAGACTGAGCGCCGGTTTTCGACCGCTTCATCTCTATGATTTTCATGAAAAAATCTTTTCGTTCAGGAACCCCGTCCCCCAAAGGCGGGGAAGCGCTCGGAATTGCCCCTGAAGCTTTCCCCACATTTGGGGGGGAACCTTCAATCGTCGTCAATCCGCTCGATTCGATTGCTTGATCGCAACTGCCCCAGAACTTGTAGACGAGCCTGGGACTTTTGCTGTCGGGCAAGGTAAGCCCGAACCATTTCAAGTCCCTGAGCTTCTGAGACATCGGCCGCCTCCTGGTGGTTCTGTAGGTAGATCAAATGCCAGCCCAACGGTGTGCGCACTGGCGCGCTGACGGATCCCGGCGCCAGCGCAAATGCCGCGGCTTCGAATTCCGGCATCATGCGCCCACGGGGAAAATAGCCCAGATCCCCGCCTTCGGTGGCGGAAGCATCTTCGGAGCCGGCCCGGGCAATGCTGGCAAAGTCCTCGCCCTGGCTGATTTTCACCCGCATCTCCTCTAAGCGTAGCCGGGCGGCTTCAACGGTGGCGGCATCGGCGCCCTGAGGCACTTTGACCAGGATGTGCCGCGCCTGGATTTGCTCGGGAGTGCTCATTTCGGCGCGGTGTTCCTCGTAGAACGCGCGGACCTGTTTTTCGTCCGGCTCAGCCACCTGGAGCAGGTCGGCGAACACCTTTTGCGCCGCGAGCTCACGGCGCGTGTACTCGATAAAGGTGGCTTCGTTGAAACCGGCGTCTTCCAGCCGGCGGGCGAACACCTCGGCCCCCCCCATCGCTTGCCGCGTCTGCTCAACCTGGCTTTGTACGACCTCATCGCTGATCTTCACCCCGCGTTTGCGCGCTTCCTGCCACAGCAACTCCTTATCGATCAGCGCATCCAGTGCTTTCTGGCGCAATTGCTTGTACGCCTTGGGGTTGCGAATGCTGCCCACTGCGCGGCCCTGGTCCTCCAGGTATTCGGCAAAATAGCGCTCGAGACGGAACTCGGAAATTTCCTCGCCATTGACCCGTGCGGCAGCCGGGCCGTTGCTGCAGAAGGCCACGGGGACCCACATCGTCAGCAGAATCAGCAGCGTCTTGAGTTTCATCATCAGCCCTCTTTTCAGGGTGTCACGGCAATCGGTTTGTACGGTGCGACCAGAAAGAAGCGCTGGTCGGGCAAATCTACGGTGACGATGTGGGCACCGCTCAAGCCCAGTCGGCGACCCGGACCGAAGCTGAGCAGCGGGGTCAGCCCGGTGTCGAAATCGTGCAACCCTTCCAGGGCACTGATGAGTTTTTCGCGGCTGGCGTCGCGCCCGGCCTGTTTCATGCCTTCGCTGAGCAGCAGCATCGAACTGTAGGCGCCGACTTGCAGCACCGCGTGCTCACCGCCGAGCCCCTGGTGCTCGCGCAGTTGCGTCAAGGCCAGGCGCCCGGCCAGCGTCCAGTCACTGGGCACGAACGGATAGGCCAGAAACACTCGCCGGGAAAACCCGCTGGGCAATTGAAACAGGTCACCTGCCACCTGATTCGACGCGGCGAACAGGTAAGGCACCTGCCCCGCCGTTTGCAGGCGCTCGGCGAAGCGACTGAAACCGACGCCGCTGCCCAGGTAAAACACCGATCGCGAGCCCAGCGGCAACTCGTCCTGCGCCGAGTTGTAGGCCTGCAGCCGCACTTGCTGCCAGGCGTGATCTTGCAGGTACTGGCCGAGGTGCTGCGCCGCCTCCTGTTGGCTCGGCTCGTCCGGGTAGACAATCAGCGTCGGGCCCTGGAGCAAGCGCAAATTGGCGGCACCGTAGTCGGCCAAGGCGATCAGTTGCTCGCGCAGCCCTGACAGCGGTTCGAAAATCTGCCGACTGGCCGGGGCCATGCCCTGCAACGAGAGCGGCCCGATCAGTGGAATGCCGGCGCGTTCCAGCCGCGTGACCAGTTCGGCGTCGAGCGCAGGTGCCAGTGGTGCGATCAGGGCGAACACCTGTTCCTGCTCAATCAAGCGATCCAGCGCCTGTTTGGCACTGGCGCGGTCCGGGCCCGGATCGAGGATGGTCAGGCGCAATTGCCGGCCATGGATCCCGCCCGCCTCGTTAATCCGCGCCACGCTGCCCTTGAGCACCGCCGCCACCGTGGCGCCCTCCGTGCTCAGCGGCCCCTGCCTCGGCAACAAGGTGCCCAAGTGCAGGCTGTCGGCGGTCAACCCGGGGTCGCGATCATCGGCCACGCGCTTGAGGTAGGCCGTGAGGTTGCGCTGATCATTCATCGACAGCACGAACCGGGGCATCGCCGGGTCGAGCCGATTATTCGCCGAATCGCGCCCTTCCTGGATCGCCCGGGCCAGTGCGCCCTCGGTGTAGGCCGGGTAATTGCGACCGTTGATCTGCTGTTGCCCGTAACCGCTGGAGAGCCGCGACCAGCTGATGTCCGGCGGCCGTACCCCGCCTTCGGGTCGCCCCTGGGCATCGGCGCCATGGCAATTGGCGCAGGGCAGGCTGGTGGCGGGCAGCAACATGCCCGCCGCGCCCACCCGAGCCATGATCGGCTCACCGCTTGCCGACACGCCCTCGCGATACAGCCGTTTACCGGCGCTTTCGCTGGGGCTCAGCGGCAACGCATTGGCGGCGAGATTGATGCCGCCAATCAGTAGCAGGCCGAGGACGAGGGCAATGTTCATGGCGCGTGCTCAACGACTGGCCACGGGCATTGTCAGCAACTGCAAGCGCTGGGCAATGGCGGCGGCCGGTGCATCGGGACGGATCTTGCTCCAGCGCTTGTTGGCCACGTCACCGACAATCAGCTGCGTCGAGTGCTGCTCGGGAGTCGGCACAATCTGGCCGATGCGCCCCAGTACAAGGTCCATTTGTGCCTTGTCGCCGGTGAGAAAAAGCCAGTGGGGGCCATCGACGCCCTGCTTCAAGGTGTAAGCCTTGAGTACCGCCGGCGTATCGCGCAGCGGATCACTGGTAAGGGAGATAAAGGTGATGCCATCGGCCTTGTCGCCCAGCACTTCGCGGACTTCCTTGAGCTTTTGGGTGATCAGCGGGCAGGCATCGTTGCAACTGGTGAAAATCACGTTAAGCAACACCACGCGGTTTTGTAGCGCGTCACTGTAGAAACGCAGCGTGTTGCCGTTCTGGTCCTGCAACGGCGTGTCGGTGAACCAGGTTTTCGCATCCTGGGTGCCGCCGGCCGGTTGCGCAGCGGCCACCGCCGGCGCCGGCTCCTGGTGTCCTTCGTGGGAAAACGCCATAAAGCTGATGACGCAAAAACACATCGTAAGGAAGATCAAGGCGAGGGCTTTCATGGTTGGTGCTCCATGGCAATGGCCGTGTGTTTGGCGTGGGCGTTGCGCTGGCCGCTGAGTTTCTCGACCTGGCGGGTCAGCACGGTCGGGTCGGTAAAACCGTAATAGCGTGTCCAGTGGCGGCTGTTGCCGTCCCCCACCAGAATCAGCGGTTGATGGCTTTTGAAGTCACCGCTGAAGGAGCCGAGGCCCTTGAGGGTCTCGTTGATCGACTGCGAGCTGCCAGTCAGCCAGCTCCAGCCCGGCCCCTTCTGGAAGCTGCGGGCGTAGTCGTTGAGACGCTTGGCGTCATCGCGCTGCGGGTCGATGCTGATGGACACCAGTTGCACCTCCTCGCCGACCCGGGCGCCGAGTTGCTTCTGCACCTTGCCCATGATCGAGGACACCACCGGGCACACCGTGGTGCAGCTGGTGTAGATGAAACTCATGACCACGATTTTGTCGGTCACCAGGTCCTTTTCCAGACGCACCGGTTTGCCGTTCTGGTCCACCAGCGCAACGTCGGCGAATTTGACCTGGGCGCTTTCCGAACTGGCACTTTTGGCCGGCATGTCATGCCCGGCGTGTTCATCCGCCGAGTGCGCCAGGGCCTGGCCGATGCCGACGGCCAACAGGCAGAACGTCAGCAGTCCACGGTGTGCGAATCGGTTCATGTCGGTTTCCTCTTCAGTGGGCATCGCCGGGAATCACCCGAACGCTGGCAAAGGTCTTGTCATCGAAACTCGCGCCAAGGGACGCCGCACGCACGTGCAGGTACCAGGCGCCGTTCTGGTCGAGGGTCACCGGGGCTTCATAGATGCCATTGCCCACGTCAAGGGCCGCGACTTGCTGGGCCCGGGAAGTCGGAGCACGGAAGTAGCGCACCTGAACGTCCTTGACCCCGCTGCGCTGTGCCTTCTGCTGGCCCTGAACAATGCGAAACCGCACGGTGTAAGGACTGCCGAGGGCGGCCGTGGATTTATCGAGCATGAACTCGACTTTTGGCACGCCGGGGAGCGTGGCGAGGTTCGGGTCTGGCTCAACCAGCGCCGTGAAGCAATGGATGATGTTCGGCTGGTTGAGCAGGAACGCCACGTCGAAACGCCCGGCGGCTGGCAGCTTGATCCGCGAACTGTAAAGCCCTGGCTCGACCTCGCGCAGGCTGCGGTCGATGACCATGGCGGCCCGCGCCACCTGCCCGCGATTGGGGTAGCCGGACATCGGCGCGTTCATGCCTTCGGCGTAGAAATAGGTGGTGTTGTCCACCGGGTTGACCACGAACACCGCGTTGTCGTCCCGCGACACCGCCAGGCTCGAGGCCAGGGGCAAATCACCGGCCAGTCGTGGCGCCTGGGGCCCGGCTTCGAAACCCTGACTGATCGGCGTGCGGCCGGCCCCCAACGACGAAAGGTTGATCATCGTGACCTTGGCCGAGGCCAGTCCGCGGACGTAGGCGTAGGCCTTGGTGAACACCACTTGATAGGGTTCGGCGGATACGTCCAGCTCGTGGATCATCGAATCGGTGGCCGCGTCGATCACCGCCACCTGGTTTTCCAGGGTGTTGAGGACGATGCCGAAACGCCCGTCCGCACTGAACCCCATCGGCCCCAGGCCCTGTTTCATTTTGATCACCCGCCGAACCGCGAGGCTGGCGGTATCGACCACGGTCACGCTGCCGTCCTTGCCGTCGGCGACATACACCGCCTGGGACAGCGGCGAGTACGCCACCGACAGCGGGTGCGAGCCGGTCTTGAGTTGCTTGCTGATGGTCAGGCTGGCGATGTCGATGATGCTCAGGGTGCCGTCGTCGCGGTTGCTGACGAAGGCAAAACGGCTGTCTTTGCTGAAGGCGATTTCATGGTGCCCGGCCCCGGTGGCCAGGTGTTTGAGTGGCTTGAGGCTGCGGGTGTCGATCACCGTGACCCCGGACTGCTCGGCGGTCTTGGCATTGTTGCCGACCCACAGCAGGCGCTCGTCCGGCTGCAAGGCTACGCGCACCGGGTTGCTGCCAGCGGCGACCGAGTCGACCAGCTTGAACTGCTCGCTGTCGATCACCGCCACTGCATCGGCGGTCGGCATGGAGACGAACACCCGTTTGTTGTCCTTGGGCGTGGTCCAGTCCATCGGCGGTTGCTTGATATCAATCCGCGTCATGGTGCTGGTGATGCCGCCCACCGACACCGACGGGTCGACCACCGAGACACTGGCGTCGCGGTTCATCACCAGCAGGAAGTAGCTGTTCAGGTCGAGCAGCGGCCGCGCGCCAATGCTGGATTTGAGGAAGACCCCGACCCGGGATTTGCAGCTTTGCTCGCGGCCCTGAGCCTTGTCGGCGGCGATGGTTTCCGGGTCCAGCCAGGCGCCGGGGTTGACGCCTGACAACGGCTGGCCCGAGGCACTGTCGCTGACGCGGAACTGCACGTCGGCAAACTCGCCTTCACGCAACACACCGTCCTTGGCCAATGACTTGACCTCAAGCGCCACCGAAATCCCGTCTCGGGAGAGGTTCTGACCGCTCCAGGTGTTCGGCAGTGCGACTTCGCTCAGCAGGTTGGGCGGCGCGGTGCGCCAGACGCCGAAGCTGATGAGTGCCACTGCGACGACCAGCCCACAACCGGCGATTTTTGTAGTCCTGTTCATTACCCTCTCCCCTTACAGATCTGTGCCTGCCTTGTCCCTTGTAGGTACGAGCGGTGTCAGCCCCCCAATCCCTGGCTTTACGGTGCCGGTGCAGGTTCTGGCTCGTTGGTCACCCGCAGCAATCCCCAAAGCCCGGCGGTGTTGCCGTAGGCGCCGTAATCGCGGAACAGGTAGTCGCCCGGTATTGCGTTGCTGCCCCCGGCGCTCGGGTGCATGAAGCTGAAGTGCGCCGCCGGCAGGATGCTTTCACGAGCGCCGATGTACATCGACATCGGGTTGTAGCCGAACCGCACCGACCCCACCCCAGGTGTCATCATCGGATAGCCACCGGTATCGCTCTTCTCCGACTGGAACGGGTTGACCGACCAGACGTGACCGTCCAGTTGGAAGGTCGTGCCGCGACTGCCACCGGTCGGCATCAGGATATGGGTGCGGAACGGTTGCCCCGGTTTCACATACAGCACCGGAGTCTGAGGATCGCCCCCGATGAGCGCATTGCTGTACGCCATATGCGCGTTAGGCACGTCACCGTAACCGGCGCCATTGGCGTGCCCGAACGGCGCATCCGGCGCCAACCCGAAGCGGAACCAGATCGGCTCGGCCTTGTAGTTGATGGCCATGCTCGAGTTGTCCTGTGGATCGGTCGGCACACCAAAGCCTTCGGCGGCAATACCTTCCACCGGCCGACCGTTGGCCCAGCGGATGTTCAACGCTTTCTGCCAGACCATCGCAAAGTCGCGGTAAGTGGTCTGCCCTGGTGCCGTGACCGTTGCGTTGGTTTTACGCGCATCCTCAACCCAGGTTGCGCCGACCGGCAGGATGGTCATCGCCCCACCCAAGCCTTTCTGCGGTTGTTTGATGAGGTCCGCCGGCGTGATATTCAGTCCGCCGAACTCCACCGCCGTGGCGTTGATGTTGTCGACACTGCGGCCCAGTTGCGAGATCGGCTTGCCTTCACGCTCCAGGTGCCCGGCGTAGTACTGATAAGTACGGGTCGGGTATGCGCCGCTGTTGCCGATGCGCGGTGGCACGGTCTGGATCGGGTTGGCGCCGACATTGGTGCCATCGGATTTGGTGATGTCATACGCCAGCAGTTGTGCATGCAGGCCAACATGGCTCGAAGGCCGCAGCAGGTTGTTGGTGAAGATGGTCGAGCCCTGGCCATTGTTGCGATCTCGCTTGACCAGCCCTTGCATCACGGCAGTCTGGGTCAGGTCGGGCATGACCACAGGCAAGCGGTTTTCCAGGGTGACGTTGATGCAGTCACCCGCCGCCGCGCGCAATACCAGCGGCTCCACCGGTACACCTGGTTTCATTGTTCCAGTGAGCGGATCGAGGTCGGATTTGCGCACGTACAGGATCGCAGTCGGATCATGCAACGGGCCGCTTTGACCGCCGATGGTGATGGTTTCGCCATCTTCAGGATCGACCACGGTGACCTGAGGGATGTTCACCGGCCGCGAGTTGAACACCAGGGTGCCACCCGCCGGGTTCAACGGCCCACCCACGTGTTGCCCGATACCGGCCGGATCGCCGATGGTCAGGTTCAACGGATTGCGCAGGATGTCGTTGGCCAGCGCCGCAACCACTTCATAGTTGCGTTGCACGGTCGGCCGGGTGCCGATGCCGTTCGGGTTGGCGCCATACCGTGGGCAGATGCCATCGAACGCCACGGTGTTGCGCATACCGGTCGGTTTCGGGTTGTTTGGCAGTGCGAACAGATCGCTGCGCTGGGTCGTGTAGTTGCGCATCACGCCCCAGATACCGTTCCAGTAACCTTCAATCGAAGCGTCCATCGAGTACAGGTAATCCCCCGTGGCCGCCGCCGAACTGGAGAGCATCGAGACCGGCGCGTTGAAGCCCAACTGTTCGGAGATACCGACCATCTGCGACGAGCGCCAGCCGGAGTTGGAGCTGTTGCCGAAGCCGGAACCGCTTTGCAGCCATTTCACGCCGTGCAGGGTCACGTTGTGCTCTTCTTCGTGACCGCCGGCATGCACCCGCAGCCGCACGTTGTCACCGGTGTAAGTGCGCAACATTGGCGTGAACGGGTCACCCGGTTCCGCGCCGCCACGGTTGACGTGTGGCGGGAACAGTGTGGTGCCGCCGGTTGGACCGGTGGCGGCGGTGACCAGGTTCGGTGCCAGGTTCATCGCCGGGATGGCGCGGTCGGTACGGCTTTGCATGGCGTACGCCAGGTCGCCGCCGAGGCCGTCGGCCTGCATGCCGCGCTTGCCGTCCGGGCCGACCTTGTTCGGGTCGTAGACCCGCAGGGCCAGCGGTTCGTTGCGGTAGTTGACCACGAACATGCCGGGGTCATCGACCGAAATCGCCTGTGGGCATGGCCGAGTCGGACAACCCGGCACCATACCGCCCTGCACTTCGATGATGCCGTCGAGCAAGGTGCTGGCGTTGTTGCGCACTGGCGGGTTGATCGCGTAGCGGAAGCTGTCCGCGGTGGCCGGGAAGGTTTGTGGATCAGGCACGCCGTTAGGACCGGCGCCCACATACACTCCGGCTTCATAGGCGTGCTGGAAGTCGCTGTACTCGAGGAAGAACTCACGGAAGCTGTCGTTCTTGCCGTCGCCGTCGATGTCCCCGGTGGACACCACCGCTTGCCACGACGTCGGCCCGCCGTCCTGGCGCGCGCCGCTGTACAAAGGCTCGCCGGTTTCGGCATGGAACCAGGTGGAACCGGCCGGTTCAGCCAGTACGGTGGCGTACAGGCCAATCTGTTGGTGAGTCGATGGGCCCAGGTGGTCATGGGTAAAAATGGTCCCCAGTCCACGGTCGACACCTTTGGCGTTTACCACCGGATCGGCGAACCAGCGCTGCATCGCCGTGCGCGCGCCCACCCAGTCCGCCCGGCCATACTGACCGAAGTACGGGTGATTCCTGGCTTTTGGACAGGCCGGTGTGCCGTCACGTGGATCGGTGCCTTCGCACTGGTTGAACTCGCGAATGGCGCGGATGCGTTCTTGCACGGCCCCCGGGGAAAGCACGCCGTCTTCGTAGTTCCAGCCGTTGGCCGAACCGTCGGCCGCCGTCAGGTCCCATTTGGGCAGGTGAATGTGCTGCCCGATCACGTCGGTCGGCGTGCGCACCTGATAGTCATCCATCTCATAGACGGCCGGCACCAGGTTGGTTTGCTGGTATTGCACGCAATCGAAGGTGTTCATGCGCATCACCAGCGGCTCTGGTGGACGCTGCTTGGTGATGACCGGCCAGGCGTCTTCCCACAGGGCCAGAATGCGCGCTTGCGGGAAGTGGTAGCCGACCTTGTTGTACACCGCGTCGAACTGGATGTTCGCCGCTTTGTAGACCCGTGGACGGTCGGCGGTGAAGGTCGAGGAGCCGGTGTAGGACATGCCGTCGATGCGTTCACCGCTGGCAAACTCGCCGGTGCCGGCGCTGCTGGTCAGGCGTTTCTGCCGGTCGTCCATGCACGGTTCGTAATAAGGCGCGCCGGCAATCGGCAAGGCACCGTTGGTGCGGAAGGCCTTCGCCACGATTTGATTGCCGGGCAGCAAGGCAAAGCTTGGGTGGTCCTTTTTGGCGTGGAAGGCCATGGCCGCCTGTTCGACTTCGGTGCCCTCTTCCGGCATGTAGATCGGTTTGGCGCGGGTCACTTCCTTGGAGAAATCCAGCGACGTGGTAATGGTGTGCGCCACGCCACCGGCGGAGAAACCGTCCAGGGAATGACGCCCCAGGCCGCCATCCCAGCCACCGGACTGCGCCGGGTCGAGGTTGGCCCACAAGGCGTTGCCGCTGGTTTTCAAGGACTGGGCCTTGGCCGCGTCGAGCATGTCCAGCGGTGGCGTCGGCGGACGTTGGCCGACCGAAGTTTCCATGCCGCCGATCCAGAACGGATAGCCAGGGTTTTTCAGGCTGCCGTCGGCATTGCGGTTGGCTTCGCTGCGATCCACCAGGGCCAGGGAACCGATGGCCTGAGCGCCGCCGCTGCTGCCGCTACCGCCGCCGTCGTCATCTTCTTCGTCATCGTCGTCACCACCACCGGCGACCAGGGTCTCGCCGATTTTCGGCACCACCGCGACCTTGCCTGGCATCGGCGCCATGGCTTTGCCCGGCAGCGGCACGACCGCTGGAATCGGCGTACCGGCAATGATTTCGCCATCGGGCAAGGCCCGCGCACCGGCCGCCGGTTTGCCGCTACGCAAGGCGTAGGGTTCGCTGTGGAACCCGTCGGCACCTTGCTGGGACACTTCGAGTCGGGTGCCTTCTTCAAACACGTCATGCACCCGCCACATGCTCCACATACCTTGTGCGAAGTGCGGATAGAAGTGGCAGTGGTAAATCGCATCGCCCGCTACGCGGTTACGGTTGCCCGAACCACCGTTGGCGATTTCATAGGTGTAGCCGGCACCCGGGCCGATGCCCTGGGCATCCACATAGTCGGAGTTGTCATCGTTGGGGTTGAACAGCCATTGATGACCGTGCAGGTGGAAGATGTGCTGCTCGTGGCCGTTGTGGGTGTTGCGGAATTTGACGAAGTCGCCAATGTAGCTGTGGTTGACGTTGGACGGCTCGGACGGATACAGCGCCATGGTCGCCTTGACCCCAATCTGATCGGCGCTCGGTACCTGCCCTGGAAGAATGCCTTCCAGGCCAGCGTTGGCCGGCACGTCCACCAGCATCGCCACGTCGCCGACAGTGTGCGAACTGAGGAAGAATTCTTCATAGGCGCAGGACAGGCAATCGTGCATCGGCCCGACACCCAGCCGGTTGGCCACCACCTCGGCGCCCATGCCGCCGGAGCCATAGTTGATCATGAACGAGTCGCGGGTCGGCTCCAGCACATGGGCCATGACCGGGTCGGCCCAATATGCGGGGAACGCCTGGGTCGCGGCGGTTTCATCCTGGAACTGCGAGGCGAAATCGCGGAACGGTTCCAGCCGGTTCGGAATCGCCGGGTTGCGTTTGCCGACGGCTTCCAGCGGATAGGTCGACGGCGGGAAGCTGCCGTCGGCGTTGCTGCCCATCACAATCGCGTCGCTTTCGCTGGAGATGATTTCATTGCCGTCGACCATGTTGATGATCGGTGTGCCGGCCTTGCCTTCACGGATCCACGGTTCGCGTTGCGGGTAGCGCGCCTGGTAGTCGACGATCGGTTGACCGGCCGGGGTGCGGCCGCTGCTGGCCAGGCGCATCTCTTCTTCGGTCACGGTGTTGCGGTAGCTGCGGCCTCCCTTGGGCACCACCACGACCTGGCCGAACAGGCCGTTGGCAACGTTGCCCGCATCGCCTTCACCACCGAACGTCGCGCCACGGCTGCTGGCGGCGAATGCACCTTCGCGCTCGGCGAACAAGGTGTAGGAACGGGTGCCGCCGGGGGCGACCAGCGAATTGCCGTTGCGCCCGGTGTACGAGGCGATGTCATCGATGCTGTTGACCGCTTGCATGCCGTTGACCTGGAAGCCGACGTGGCGGTCGGTGACCTGCTCATCGACTTTGAACTGCTCGACGTCACCGATTTCGACCTCCCCCTCGACCCCTTCCTCGCCGTTTTCGTGGCTGCCGGGATTGGCCTGATACGCCAGCAGGTTCTGCAGGTTGATGGTCAGGCAGTCACCAGCGGCCACCCGCAACACCAAGGGACGCGGACGCTTGTCGGGCCGCAGCGAGACTTTGCCCGGCACTGCCGCGCCGCCCTGAGCCAGGGACACATTGTGGTCGTCGACCACGTCACGGCGCAGGGCGAACATCATGCCGTTGGCGTTCTGCGCCCCGAGGCGGTTGAACATCAGCGGCTGATCCAGCGCCACGACGTTCGCCACCAGATTGCGCTCGCAGCGCAGGGCCGCCTCAGCCAGCTCGATGCCGAACATCGACACCACCAACAGCGCGAATTTAAACAAGGACGAAGTGTTGGGTATGCCGGTCATGATCACGGGCCTCGCTGTGGGTGCTCACAGGGAATAATTCTCGACAAATCCGCTTGAGCAATCCGCATGCCATAAATAATTCAGTTAGTTTTCAGCCACTTGAAGCGACGATCTGAGAACCCGGGGGATATTCCCCACTTATTCCCCACTTTTCGGCCCAGTCCTTGTTGCCCCACTATTGGGGGACGTTCCCCACACTCGCCGATCACAACGGTGCGTCCATGGCCAAGCCTTGCAAGCGCCGGTACTGGCGCAAAACGCTGGGCACATAACGCTGGGTTTCAGCAAACGGCGGGACCACTCCGCCACGGCTCAGCACCGCTTGCGGCCCGGCGTTGTAGGCCGCCACGGCGAGGGTGATGTCGTTGTCGAACAGGGTCAGCAGGCGCTTGAGGTATTTGGCGCCGCCCTGGATGTTGGCCTTGGGGTCATAGACGTTTTTCACCCCCATCTCCCGGGCGGTATCGGGCATCAATTGCATCAGCCCGCCGGCGCCTTTGGGGGACGTCGCATCCGAGTTGTAGCGGGACTCTTCGCGGATGACCGCGTGCAACAACGCGGCCGGCAATTCATTGGCCGTGGCGGCCGCCGACACCAGCTCTGCATAGGGTTGCCTGGCAATCATCTGGGGCTGCTGATCAAGACCGACCAGCGAGGATTGGGGCTCGTGAATCACCCGTTCATAGGTGCGGCCGGGACGGTGAACATTGGACAGTACGTAACTGCCCTTGGCGTCCACGGAAACGAACACATCGGCCTGTACGACGCTCGTCAGCAGCAAACAGCCGAGCAGTCCTGTGGTGAGTGTTTTCATTTTTTTGTCTCCCCTGCCCGGCCCCGAAAAATGGGGGTAATGCCCCAATGACCGGTAGTAAACAAGCCATACGCAAGCACTGTGCCGAAAGCGCAAAGGCCCGGAATACAGGGGTTGTGGAAGAATGACCGGGGGTGAGCATGGCAATTGCATACGCCTCCATGGCGACCCTTCTGCCGACTGTGTGAGGTCATCATGAATCAGCGTTTGCGTTCCGCCCCGCGCCCTCAAAGCGGGTTCACCCTGCTCGAACTGTTGGTGGTGCTGGTGGTGCTGGGGCTATTGGCCGGCATCGTCGCGCCGAAGTATTTCGCCCAACTGGGCCGCTCCGAAGTGAAGGTGGCCAAGGCGCAAATCGAAGGCTTGGGCAAAGCGCTCGACCTGTACCGTCTGGAGGTCGGTCATTACCCATCGACCGAACAAGGTTTGCAGGCGCTGGTCACTGCGCCAAGCGATGAAACCAAATGGACCGGTCCTTACTTGCAGAAAAAACTGCCGCAGGATCCGTGGGGCCGTAACTACAACTACCGCTACCCCGGCGAAAACGGCGAATACGATCTGTTGTCCATGGGCAAGGACGGCCAACCCGGCGGCGAAGGCGAAAACGCCGAAGTCACCAGCTGGCAATGACGGGGGGGCCGACCATGCGCTTTCATCTCAAGGCAGTGGGCAAGGCCGGCGTGGTCTCGATGACCGTCGAGGCCCCCGGCCACAGCGAGGCCCGGCGCATCGTCGAAGACCAGGGCTTGCGGGTGGTCAGCCTGCACGTCGAGCGGCACTGGCGCGCGTTGCGCCTTCGACAGCGCGAGACATTCAATCTGGTGTTGTTCAGCCAGGAACTGACCACCTTGCTCAACGCCGGCCTGCCGTTAATCGATGCGCTGGAAAGCCTCGCAGAAAAAGAGAACGCGCCACAGGCCCGTAAAACGTTGAGCGAACTGGTGCGCCTGCTGTATGAAGGCAAATCGTTCTCCCAGGCATTGGCCCAGCTGTCGGCGGTGTTCCCTCCGCTCTACGTCGCGCTGGTGCAGTCCAGTGAGAAGACCGGCGCCGTGGGTGATGCCCTGGGCCGCTATGTCAGCTATCGCCAGCGCATGGACGAGGTTCGGCAAAAAATCGTCAGCGCTTCGATCTACCCCCTGCTGTTGCTGGTGGTGGGCGGTGGCGTGGTGTTGTTCTTGATGGGTTACGTGGTGCCGCGCTTCAGCCTGGTGTTCGAAGGGCTGGGGTCGAATCTGCCGTGGCTGTCGCAAGTGCTGATGAGCTGCGGGATGTTCCTGCACGCCCACCAGGGTGAGTTCTTCGGCGCATTGGCGGCAATCATCGTCGCCCTCGGCTTTCTTCAGCGACAACCGGCTTTTCGTCGGGGCGTCGACCGTGTGATCGAAAAACACCCGGCGGTCCATCAACGCATTTTCATGTACGAACTGGCGCGCTTCTATCGCTCCCTGGGCATCCTGTTGCAGGGCGGCATTCCCCTCGTCACCGCCATGGGCATGGTTCGCGGCCTGCTCACCCCCGCCTCCCGCGTGCGCCTGGACCAGGCCTGCGAACGGGTACGCGAGGGGCAATCGCTGTCGGCCGCGCTGGAGCTCAATCACCTGGTGACCCCGGTCTCCCTGCGTTTGCTTCGAGCGGGCGAACAATCCGGCAACCTCGGCCAGATGATGGAGCGCAGCGCTGACTTCTACGACGAAGAAATCAGCCGCTGGATCGAATGGTTCGTGCGGCTGTTCGAACCCTTGCTCATGACCTTCATCGGCCTGCTGATCGGGGTCATCGTGATCCTGATGTACATCCCGATCTTCGAACTGGCCTCGAGTATTCACTGACCCGCTGGAACAGGGTCGATGTGTACCGTTCATCGTTCATACGCGTTGCCACTGAATTAATCGGCGCGTTGCGGTGTTCTCCCATTGAATCGAGCAGCAAGTTGCATTGTTCATCAACGTTCCAACCTGAATAAGAAGACGGAGAACGACATGCACATCAACAAGCTTTTACTGGCAGTAGCTATTGGCGCAGTTCTGTCGGCGTCTACCGTATTGATCCCGGACAGCTTGTCCGGGGTATCGAGTGCCCAGGCCAAGGATGGTGGTAGTGGTGGCGGCGGTGGATCGGGCGGCGGGGGCGGTGGTGGTGGTCACGGCGGCGGTGGGTCTGGCGGTGGTGGCGGAGGTCACGGCGGCGGTTCTGGTGGCGGTGGCGGCGGTCACGGCGGCGGTGGTTCCGGTGGCGGAAGCGGGGGCGGCGGCAATGGCGGTGGTCACGGTGGCAGCGGCGGCGGCGGCAATGGCGGCGGCCACAGTGGAAACGGCAGCGGCGGCAACAGCGGCAGCGGTCACAGCAGCGGCGACCATGGTTCGGGACACTCAGGCAGCTCAGCCTCATCCGGGCGCAGCGGCACTCACTCTGAGCCCGGCGACGATCACGGCGTGCACCGCTCGGGCGAAATCGGCGACGACCGCGGTGTGCATGTCGGTGGGGAGCCAGGCGATGACAAAAGGTCCTGACAAGGGCTGATCTTCAAAACCCCACAATCCCTTGTAGGAGCGAGGCTTGCCCGCGAAGGCGTCGTATCAGTCAGCGCTTGTTTTGAATGTCACGACGCCTTCGCGGGCAAGCCTCGCTCCTACAAGGAGATGTGTGATCCGGCGTCCTACAACCCACACTCAACCCGATCCAGCCGCTCGCGCAAAAACTCGATCAACGCCTGCACCGGCCGCGAACTCTGGCGATGCTGCGGATACACCGCCGACAACGTCAGCGGCGGCGGACGAAACTCATCCAGCACCGGCACCAGCCGACCCTCTTTCAGCGCCGAACCGACGATGAACGTCGGCAAATACGTAATCCCCATTCCGGCCACCGCCGCATCCTTGAGCAACTCCCCGTTATTGACCCGCATCCGGCCCGTCACGTTGACGCTCAGCGGCTTGCCCTGCCCTTCGAAACGCCATTGCACCTGACGCCAACGTGATCGCACCTATGATGAACCGAGAATCATCATCGGGTTCGTCGTGCTGGTGAAATCAGAGATGATCATGGCGTTCACTTTGGTGGCGTGCCAGGGACGCCGCCGGGCGTGACTAAACAAACCCCGAGCCTTGCACCAGTATTCAGCCCAGACGTTAATTCTGTAAGAGCTATCTCACAACAAAAAAGGAAGTTTCTTTCGTTAATTAAATACCAACACTTCAATACGCGTAAGAAAACTCTGATTTTCCATGTACATATTGACGACCAGCCGATATCACCACTAGGGTTTAATGCATAAACGTCACTATCTTGGGCTACCGACGAGTTTCAAAAAAAAAAAAACACTTACATCACCGATATTCTCAGGATTGACACTCGAACTTAATAAAGTAACAACAAACACACTCTCACACGTGCGCAAGGAATAACAAAAATGATACCACTCGTTAAAACAGCGCAGTCGAAAATCTCAGACAACGAAATCTCAATATTAAATGGAAGAGTATCAATTCCGAAAAACTATTTACGTGAAAGAGCTTATTTAGAAAGCACCAGCATTCTCGTGATCTCAGGTTCGTTAATCGAGGGCATTGGCACCATCCACTCCGATATCGATTGCATCGTTTTCTGCGAGCATCGACCCAAGGCAAGCAGCATGAAAAATTACGACCATGCGCTCATTACAGATATAAATTACCACCACATAACCCAAGACGAAGAAGTCCATAACACTACCAACTTCTATGGCGACACCAGTATCCACATTGATGCCGACTATATAACCTTTGCCGAACTGAACAACATTATCACCAAGATTGAGGTAGCATTCGATGAAATTTCTGGTGATCAGCGCTTCCTCTATGCCCCAGTACTGTCAAACACAGAGAACAACGTCATTCATAGATCATTAATCGGGCACGCGCTGGAGAATAAAGAAAAATTCAATCGGCTGAAATCCGAGATACCGCTGGAGAAACATATTTATGTAGCTCATCGTGAAAAACTGCCAGTATTTTATGCATTTCAAGATATTCAGGGTTGCTGGCAGTCGGGAAATCTTTGGATGGGTTGTGAAATTGCTCGGGACATGATGCTAAAAACGACGATGAGCTTTACCTACTTAACAGGCACAACGAACAAGCACTACAAATGGGTGTATTCGAACATGTTAAGAATTGATGGGTTTGATGAAATCAAGAACAGCTTTTTCTCCTTGGCTAGACGGGGAGCGGTTACAGAAACTGAATGCCTATCGTACATACAAGATATGCTGACATACATGGACCTGGTATTCTTAGCAATTGAAGGACTCCTAAAAAAAACCAATATCTATCCTTCAACGCAAAAATCTCTTTCCGTACTGGATGAGGAATTCAATAAACGAAAACAAACCAAACACAAAATATCAATGTGCGAATACTACTTCAGAAAAAAATACTTCGCTGCGGAGGGCACCCCCTCTTTAATTACCTTACTGAAAGAATGGGATTAAGAAGAATATATTTTAAACCCACCTTTCTACACACTTTAGGGCTTCGTTGTATTCTTTACACTAATACGGGTTAACGCATATGGAAATCACCCGAATAGCCGTCCCGCTAATATTTTCCAGATTAGGGGAGATGACCGCCTCATTGCTTTATTTTTCATTTATTGGACATTATATTGCTGATTCACTTAGTCATGCATCTTTTGCATGGGCGCTAATTTCTTTTCTAACCGTAGTAGCTATCGGATTTTTTTCAGCATCGCTTGTAAAAATAGCCGGGGCGACTGATCTAAATACGAAAAAAATCGAAAACGACCTGATTGTTTCATTTAGGCTAGCAATATTTCTTGGGGTTATTATTGTTGTTATTATCGCCGTAATTGGCACAAGCGCATCTAGATCAATTACGAACGACAGTGAGCTCGAGGCTTTAATAGCTCTATTCACTCTCTCACTCTCAATCCCCGCCCTATACCTACAAATAGTGATTTTCAACTTTTTCAACGCAACCAAAAAAACCATATACGAGGTGATATACACATGGTCATTCAATGCCACCCTCGCTTCAGCGTGCATAATTTTAGTTACGACGAACACAAACTTCAACTTTATTCATTTCGCCTTTATATATTCAGGCCTTAGATTAGTTTTTACTTGCCTTGCGCTAGCACTTTTTGATTTAAGGATCCGCCAACACATTTTTCACTTTAGCCACTCACAACCCATACCAAAAACAACATATGTGAATTACTTTGTTAACGGACTCCCAATGGCAATTTGTTTTGGAGGAGAAAGCTTATTATATTTTATTTTCCCTTTTATCTCAAAAACCATAGGCGATACGAGCTTATCGGCGTACCAGGCATCGCTGCATTTTTTAAGTTTCGTATATATGATCTCAATTGGAGTTGGAAACGCAACAGGGATAGGGGTTGCGCGATATTATGGCCTGAAAGACTTCAACTCATTGAGAGCCACCTATTCTCAAGGGATAATGTTCGGACTATTCATATTGCTTCCAATTTTGGTAGCATGTTTCTTCTTAAAGGAGGAGATATCTATAATATATTCATCCGACACGACAACAAGAAGATTAATCGAGGACAATATTTTGATCTCGATCCCTTTCTTATTATTTGAATATATTTATGTTGTGACTCGAATGACATTGAGAAGCATGGGGGACTTCTGGGTACCCACGCTAATGACTATATTGTCACTCAACATTCTAGGGCTAATACTATCTACCGGGTTGCTATCACTCCATGATTATAGCGTTAGCTCTCTATTTGTAACGCTAGTCTTTTGTTCATTATTTCTGATGCTGATTTTACTCTGGCGACTAGGACACGTCTTAAAAAAATAGCGATCCGTCAATTAATCGAAAATCAAAACAAGATACAAAATATTGTTTTTAGACTGACTGTCTATTTGCAAACTGTAGGGAGGACTTAACTATGAACCAGGTAAATCCCGTACTGCATTCGCTAAACCAGCGCACCAACTCCATCACTATCATAAGCGAGCATCATGGCTGGCGAACATTAAGTGGCGTTCAAACAAACGACTATTATGCTTACCGCAACGCTATTCTCAACGGCTGCCACCTTCAAAGAGCATCTTTCGATCTTCGGCACCCTGAAGAAATGATTTGCGACTTGAGCAACATCGAACCAATTTTTAATGGCATGTCCGCCGAGGAAATTCTGTCCATATGGGATTACTTGAGTTTAAGCACAAGTAAAATATCGGCCACAGCGATACGTAGAATTAACGGCGATGGCTTATCCCCGGAAATTGCCATTTCCGGCCCTTCGAAGACGGACCTTGTCAATCTGAAAAATACACTTATTAGTGAGGCATTTACGCACCTTCGTCGCGACACATTTCCTGTCCTTATGAAAGAATCCACTTACGGCATTGCAAAGAGCCGGCTACTTATAAACACGAGTAACGAAACCCTAGAGTTCCACAACAGGTTCTGCGCTTTTTATAGTAAGTTTATATCCCATGAACACTGGGATAACTGCTCTGCGCTTAATACCAGATATATTTACGAAAACCATGCAGTTTGGTCACAAATCGAAAAAATCTCAAAAAACAAACTATTTTTACTGTCCGCAGGCTTACCGATAGCCCTTGGCTACTTTGCAGCGACCGAAGATTCCAATATTTTTTTTTCAGAGGTTCATCGACAAAACGACTCTAGCCTGTTGAGTAGAGAAAATGCTTTTCAAGATATTTTTCCGCACCCGACCTCATCGAACGAATCATGGTTGATTATTGATAAAGCCTATACCGGGGGAAGCCTCAGGCAGGCGACAAACATGATCAGGAAAAAATTTGGATATGACATCGAAGTCAAAACTGTAGCGCTATTCCCTAAATCATTCAGTGCCTTTATGAGCGCGGATTATGCTGTTTATGCTGGAAAACTTTTCGAGGTCAAATCTTGCGCTTCACGATTAGACAGGAATCTGTGGCACAAACAATTGATAACGGAATAATCAACATGAGACCTTTATTTAAGCGCGAATATATTCTAGAGATAGAAAGATGTCTTTACGAAGCCAGAAAACAACTGCGCCGTTACTGGGCGGGAACTCTGGTTTGTTTGCCTTCCGTCAACCCTGAAGCAAAAAACTGGAATAATTCGCAAACCCAGTACGACCTGGACTGTCAGAGGATACTATACGACTGCCTTTCAAGCACTACTTTGGGAATCACGATTTATTCTGAAGAAAGTACTTCAGCGACCAAATATGGAGGAAATGAAAACTTCTACCTGTTAATAGACCCTCTAGATGGAACACACAACGCAATTCATGGGTTTCCTGCGTATACATCTAGCGTGGCTCTTTACCACGAGGGAGCCTATATTTTTGGTTGGGTTTATGATATCTCAAGAGATTTAGTCTATACCGCTGCGTTGGGCGAGGGATCCTACCTTCAGTCGCCTATTATTGTGAAAAGACTCTACACCCGTAAAGTCAGCTGCATTGAAGACATGCACATCTCTTTTCATCGGCCGAAAGACGATAGTGAAAAAATCACAATTCAAAAGCTCCTATGGACAGCAAACAAAGTCCGCATTTATTCATGCTCCTCATTAGAAATTTGTCTTATCGCCGCCGGAGTTCTTGATGCCTTTATTGACCTAGGCTCACCAGGACATGAGCGTAGTTGTGATATTGCCGCAGCGGAGTTGATTTTAAGAGAAGCCGGAGGCGCGCTATTTTATAAAGCAGGAAATGCTAGGTATTCCCTACCTCCGTCGCCCGCATCCCTTTCAGACTCCGAAACTTTGATTGCCTTGTCCTCCAAAGAGCTGATACGAATTTTCTTGTAAGTGCAGGATTAACTTAACTGGAGAAAATCATGCTAGTGGAAACTGTAAGCTTAAAACTTGAGTTATTGTGCAAGGGTGTTAGTTTTTCCAGAGAATTCCTGGAGTACTTTCAAGTCAGAACAGAGCATATTGAAAAAAGACGAGCTTATGGGACGGGAGACAGCATCATTCTTGGTTCGAACATTCGCACTCCGCAAGAAATCATTCTAGATGGACAGATCATTGCTGCTGCAAACTACAATCCGGATTCAAACTACTGCATTTCCTTAGAGAAAAAAAACCCTGTGCTCAAGCACGGGGATAAAACTGTGAAAATTACATTTCCAGTTAGGCCTAAATCTTACGGCACATATCTGAGCAACAACGAACTATTTGAGCAGCATATAACCGCATATGGCAATTCAACCCTTGGAGTTTTTTCCCCTGGTCATTGCTATTACTTCAACAACGGTAATGAGTGTAAGTTTTGCTCTTTGGGATCGGCAAGAGAAATACTATCCGATCACAAGATGCGAATAAAGGGTGACATCGCTGGTGAAGCCGTAGCCACAGCTATTAAGGAGGAGAGCGGACGATATAAAAGGGTTCTATTTAACGGCGGCACGATTCCAAATTACGACAAAGGATACTCGATACATATAGATCTAATGGATCGGGTAAAAGAAACGAACTATCAGAGCACCTTGGATTATCACTTAATTTCTATGCCTCCTAAGGATTTTCGCCTTTTTGATCGATTCAAAAAAACCGGCAATAACATGTCTATGAGTTTAGAGGTGTTCAACCCGACTCTATTTAAAGAAGTTTGCCCAGGCAAAGCACGTGATTACACTCGCGAACGGTTTTTGGCCGCTTTCGAAGCCGCTGTTGAAGTTCTAGGCCGTGGTAACGTATATGCAGGATTTGTGGCTGGGATGGAACCGCTGGAGTCAATAATTGAAGGTATTGAGTATTTCGGGGACAGGGGAGTGGTGCCTGCTGTTGCAGTATTTCATCCCGACGCCGGTTCACAATATTCTAATAGAAAGCGCCCATCAAAAGACTTCTTGACGGCAATCGGAAAAAAGATGTCGGAAATATATCACAGAGAAGGATTTCATCCGTTAATCGAGGGAAGTGGTAGAAACTCATTAGACACCGAAGCCTATTTAGGAGGATTTGCATGATGGGTACATCTGGCCAACCAGTATTTATCGCATTTGAAGGCACAGACGGCGCAGGAAAATCAACTATTGCCAGGGCAACTTTTGACAAAGTTTTTGAATCCTACTCAAAAATCACTTACATAGATAAAAATCGACCACCGGTATCATCAGGATATACAGAGTTTCATATGTCCCGCCTACGTGAAGTTCTTTGGGATTATCCGGATAACGCCCCTCTGGACCAACTGGGCGACAGGCATTGGATAAGTTTAATATCCGCTTGGTTTCAGGCCACGGATCATGCTGCGATCAGGCCACTAATCGGCTCTGGCGTTAGTTGCGTCGCTGATGGTTGGTATTACAAATATCTAGCGCGCTTTTTACTTAAAAATGAAAGTTTGGCTGAAGAGGCATTAACAATCTTCTCAACCATTAGACAACCGGATGCCGTAATTTTCCTGGATGTCGATCCTGCCCTTGCAGCACAAAGAAAGGGATCTTTCCGCCTTAGTGAAAGCGGTGCCTATGACGGAGGGAATGAAGATCGGCTTAAAAGCTTCATTGCGTATCAAAATAAGGTTCGAGCCAGTTATGAGCAATGTGGACTGGCCAATTGGGTGAGAATCGATACAACCGACCTCAGTGAGGAAGCAGTACTTGATAAAGCGGTTAGCGCGGTACAAAGCATACTCAACGGGATGTAGGGTTCGGTGACGAACACGGCGTGCATGTCGGTGGCGAGCCAGGCGACGACAAAAGGTCCTGACAGGGGCTGATCTTCAAACCCCCACAATCCCTTGTAGGAGCGAGGCTTGCCCGCGAAGGCGTCGTATCAGTCAACGCTTGTTTTGAATGTCACGACGCCTTCGCGGGCAAGCCTCGCTCCTACAAGGAGATGTGTGATCCGGCGTTCTACAACCCACACTCAACCCGATCCAGCCGCTCGCGCAAAAACTCAATCAACGCCTGCACCGGCCGCGAACTCTGGCGATGCTGCGGATACACCGCCGACAACGTCAGCGGCGGCGGACGAAACTCATCCAGCACCGGCACCAGCCGACCCTCTTTCAGCGCCGAACCGACGATGAACGTCGGCAAATACGTAATCCCCATTCCGGCCACCGCCGCATCCTTGAGCAACTCCCCGTTATTGACCCGCATCCGGCCCGTCACGTTGACGCTCAGCGGCTTGCCCTGCCCTTCGAAACGCCATTGCACCTGACGCCCGTGGCCGTAAGGCAGGCAGTCATGGTTGTGCAAATCTTCGGGTTTGAGCGGCGTGCCGCGCTCAGCCAGATAGGCCGGGCTGGCGCAGTACACGCGCTGGATGGAGGCGATGCGGCGGGCGATCAGGGTCGAGTCCTCCAGGATGCCGATGCGCAACGCCAGGTCGTAACCCTCGCTGAGCAAGTCCACCGGCCGATCGCTCAAGTCCACTTCCACCGTGACATCGCGATAGCGCTGCAAAAACAACGGCAGCAAGCAACCCAGATGCGCCAGCGCAAACGACAACGGCGCACTCACGCGGATGGTGCCGCGCGGCTCGGTGGTCTGGCCGGCGATGCCCTGCTCCACTTGCTCGACTTCACCGAGCAAACGTAACGCGGACTCGTAATAACTCTGGCCCAGCGGCGTGACGTCCAGCCGCCGCGTGGAGCGATTGAGCAGGCGCACGCCCAGACGCTCTTCGAGCTGCATCAAGCGCCGGCTGACAAACTGCTTGGACAGGCCCAATTGATCGGCTGCCGAGGTGAAGCTGCCGGAGTCCATGACCTGGCAAAAAATACGCATATCTTCGAACGGGTTCATTGTCACGCCTTGGTTGACAGTCAAACACTTTATAGCTGCTTTTTCCCTTTTGGGCGACCTATTAATCTGTGTCCACGGTGTTGCTGAGGCCTGACCTACAGCGCCAGCAGCGACCTGACCTCAGGTAATCAAAAATTAATTAATTAAAAAGGATTTGCCCCATGAACATCGTCAAACAAACCCTGACCGCTTCCCTTCTCGCCCTTTCCATCGGCAATGCATTCGCCGCCGGCAGCCCGGGTGTCGAACACAATACCCAGGCCTTCCTCGAAGCCCTCGCCGCCGGCGGTGGCAAGCCGCTTGAGCAGTTGAGCCCCAAAGATGCCCGTGCGGTCCTGACCGGTGCACAAAACTCGGTGAAGGTTGATCTGTCGGGTGTGGACGTCAGCGATCGTGCGATCAAGGTCGACGGGCAAACCATCAACCTGAAAATCGTCCGGCCGGCCAAGGTCAAAGGTGAATTGCCGGTGTTCATGTTCTTCCACGGTGGCGGCTGGGTGTTGGGCGATTACCCGACTCACCAGCGTCTGATCCACGATCTGGTGGTCGGCTCCGGCGCTGTCGCGGTGTATGTCGATTACACGCCGTCGCCGGAAGCGCATTACCCGACTGCGATCAACCAGGCCTACGCCGCGACCCGTTGGGTGGCCGAGCATGGCAAGGACATCGGCGTCGATGGCAAGCGCTTGGCGGTAGCCGGCAACAGCGTCGGCGGCAACATGGCGGCGGTCGTGGCGTTGATGGCCAAGGAACAGAAAGCCCCGGCGCTGCGCTTCCAGTTGTTGATGTGGCCGGTGACCAACGCACAGTTCGACAGCGGCTCGTACCAGCAATTTGCCGAAGGCCACTTCCTGACCAAGGGCATGATGAACTGGTTCTGGGACAACTACACGACCGACCAGGCCGAGCGTGCGCAGATCCATGCCTCGCCGTTGCAAGCCAGCGCCGAACAGCTCAAAGGCCTGCCCGCCGCCCTGGTGCAAACCGCCGAGTTCGACGTGTTGCGTGACGAAGGCGAAGCCTATGCCCGCCACCTCGACGCCGCCGGTGTGCCGGTCACGGCGGTGCGATACAACGGCATGATCCACGACTTCGGCCTGCTCAACCCGCTGAGCCAGATTCCGGAGGTGAAAGCGGCGGTTCGTCAGGCAGCACTGGAACTCAAGACTCACTTGAACTGAGTCACCTCGCCTCGCCACACAGCAATGTGTGGTGAGGCTGCTTTTTGTAGGAGCCAGGCTTGCCGGCGAAGGCGTACTTGAGGGCGCCTTCGCCGGCAAGCCTGGCTCCTTCAAAAAACTACCGCCAACAACAACCAGTCTGCCGGAGTTCCCCCATGTCTTTTGTCCTCGCTCACCTGCTGTCCTGGAGTGCCCTGCTGCTGGTGATCGACACCGTGCTCTGGCACCTCGCGCCGTTCAAGCATCGCGTCACGCGGGTTGGCGTGCGGCTGACGTTGTTTGTGCTGTTCAGCGCGCTGGTGATCAATGCCGGTGTGAGCCCGTTGCAGGCACCGTTGTTCGCCGAGGATCGTGTCGCGCAATTGGGCGCCACGGCGTTGGGGATTCTCTGGTGGCTGTACTCCGCGCGGGTGCTCACCGAAGTCATCGGCCTGGTGCTGATGCGCCGCATCGGTCACAGCGGTCGCTTGTTGCAGGACGTCATCGGCGCGCTGGTGTTCCTGATTGCAGTCGTCGCGGCGGCCGGTTACGTGCTGGAGCTGCCGGTGAAAGGCTTGCTGGCGACGTCCGGTGTCGTGGCCATCGTCGTCGGTCTGGCGTTGCAAAGCACCTTGAGCGACGTGTTTTCCGGGATCGTGCTCAACACCACCAAGCCGTATCAGGTGGATGACTGGATCATGATCGATGGCGTCGAAGGCAAAGTCCTCGACATCGACTGGCGCGCCACGCACCTGCTGACCAGCGCCGGCAGCACCGCTGTGGTGCCGAATTCGGTGGCGGCCAAGGCGAAAATCGTCAACCTCAGCCGGCCGACCAACATGCACGGCGTGTCCATCAGCATTCAAGTGCCCAACCACATCCGCCCGCGTCGGGTGCTGGATGCGCTGGAGCGCACGCTTCAAGGCAGCAGCAGTTTGCTGCTCAACCCGGCGCCGAAAGCCGTGCTCAAAGAGGCTGGCGAAACCATGTCCGAGTACGTGGCCAGCGGCTTTATCGCCGAGCTCGGCAAGAAGAGCGAGGTGCGCAATCAGCTGTTCGACCTGGCGCACCGGCACCTCGAAGCGGCGGGAATTTCCCGGCAGATCGATGGTGTTATTGAACCGACAACCCGCGCACGGGCGTTGCTGGATGAAGTGAAAGTCTTCCGCTCCCTGAGCGAGGACGAGCGTGATCAATTGGCTCAGTCCATGGTCCCGCAGCAATACGCGGCGGGTCAGGTGGTGCTGGAATTGGGCGAAGTGCCGGACAGCCTGATGGTGATCGCCACAGGCGTGGTCAGCGCCACCGTGCCCGATTGCACCGGGCAAACCGAAGCCGGGCGCATGGGGCCGAGTGAGGTGATGGGTGAACAAAGCGTGCTCACCGATACACCGTCCCAGGCCACCTTCACCACCCTGACCTCATGCATCATTTACCGGATCGACAAATCCCTGACCCGTGGTTGCATGGAACAACGGGTTGAAGTGGGTCGGGCACTGAACAAGCTGCAAGCGGTGCGGCAGCAGAACAGCCGGTTGGCGCTGATGGCCAAACCGGTTCCGATCAAGAAAAACGGCTTTCTCAACTGGCTGCAAAAACGCCAACAGGCCTAGTTTTTGTGGCTGCCTGAATGTTGTGGTGACGTGCTTTTGTGGCGAGGGAGCTTGCTTCCGCTTGAGCGCGCAGCGCTCACCCAAAAGGGGCTGCTTCGCAGCCCAGCAGGAGCAAGCTCCCTCGCCACAAAAAACCTCACCACCCCAATGAGGTTGTCCCAGACATAAAAATGCCCGCACAGTCGCGGGCATTTTTATGGATCGCCGGGCTTACTTCGAAGTCAGCGCCACGTAGCTGTTCATCAAGTTGCGATAGTTCGGAATACGCGGCGACAGCAGGTTCGCCAGGCCTTCCATGTCGTTGCGCCAGTCACCCTGCAGCTCGCACGCCACCGAGAACCAGTTGACCAATTGTGCTCCGGCCGCCGACATGCGAGCCCAGGCCGCTTGCTGCACGGTTTCGTTGAAGGTGCCCGAGGCGTCGGTCACTACAAACACTTCAAAGCCTTCCGCCAGTGCCGACAACGTCGGGAAAGTCACGCATACGTCGGTCACCACACCCGCGATGATCAGTTGCTTGCGGCCAGTGGCTTTAACGGCTTTGACGAAATCTTCGTTGTCCCAGGCATTGATCTGGCCTGGACGCGGGATGTACGGCGCGTCCGGGAACAGTTCCTTGAGCTCCGGCACCATCGGGCCGTTCGGGCCATTTTCGAAACTGGTGGTGAGGATGGTCGGCAATTTGAAGAACTTGGCCAGGTCCGCGAGGGCCAGCACGTTGTTCTTGAATTCGTTCGGCGAGAAATCCTGGACCAGCGAGATCAGGCCGGTCTGGTGGTCGACCAACAGGACTACGGCATCGTCTTTGTTCAGGCGCTTGTACGGAACGTTGCTCATGTGAAACTCCTCGATGGATGGGTATTACGCAAGGCGCCGACGCAGCGCATCGGCGCGTTTTGTGATCGTCAGAACGCGAAGCACGAGCAGCCGAACGCGCCCCAGAAACCGGCGAAATCGCTGACCGGCGCGTTCGACAACCGGGCCTTTTCATGGCTGTGGGCATGCACGCCGCACGGCCCGCTGCAATGGTGAACCTGCGCCTGCATCGGCGACGTCGGACGCCAATGACCCGGCACCTTGACCACCGGCGACCAGTCCGGCAGCACCGGCACGCTGGCAGGTCCCAGTTTTTCGAAATCACCGGCGGCGTACACCACCTTGCCGCCGACCACGGTCAACACCGATTCGATCCACTTGATCGCTTCTTCATCGACGCTGAAAAAGTCAGCGCTGAGCGCCGCGACATCCGCCAGTTGGCCAATCTTGATCTGGCCTTTCTTGCCCTGCTCGGACGAGAACCAGGCGCTGCCGTGGGTAAACAGCTCCAGCGCGGTCTGCCGGGACAGGCCCTCGGCGTGCAGTTCCAGGCCACCGACGGTGCGGCCACTGACCATCCAGTACAACGATGTCCAAGGATTGTAGCTCGACACCCGCGTGGCATCCGTACCGGCGCCGACCGGTACCCCTTCGGCCAACATGCGCTTGATCGGCGGGGTCGCCTCGGCGGCCTTGGCGCCATAACGCTCGACGAAATACTCGCCCTGAAACGCCATGCGATCCTGAATCGCAATACCGCCACCCAGCGCCCTCACCCGCTCGATGTTCTGCGGCGTAATGGTTTCAGCGTGGTCGAAAAACCATGGCAAACCGTTGAACGGAATGTCGCGGTTGACCTTCTCGAACACGTCGAGCATGCGGCTGATGGATTCGTTGTACGTGGCGTGCAGACGGAACGGCCAGCGCTGCTCGACGAGGTGGCGAACCACCGGTTCCAGCTCATCTTCCATGGTCTGCGGCAGGTCCGGACGTGGCTCGAGGAAGTCCTCGAAATCCGCCGCCGAAAACACCAGCATTTCCCCGGCGCCGTTGTGTCGCAGGTAATCGTCGCCCTGATGCAGGGTCACGCTCGACGTCCAGTTCTTGAAGTCGGTCAGCTCTTCTTTCGGCTTCTGCGTGAACAGGTTGTAGGCGATGCGAATGGTCAGCTGCTGGTCCTTGGCCAACTGTTCGATCACCTGATAATCGTCGGGATAGTTCTGGAAACCACCGCCGGCGTCGATGGCGCTGGTCAGGCCGAGGCGATTGAGTTCGCGCATGAACTGGCGCGTCGAGTTGACCTGATACTCCAGCGGCAACTTTGGCCCCTTGGCCAGCGTCGAGTACAAAATCATCGCATTGGGACGGGCGACCAGCATGCCGGTCGGCTCACCGTTGGCATCGCGCACAATCTCGCCACCCGGCGGGTTCGGCGTGTTGCGGGTGTAACCGGCCACGCGCAAAGCGGCGCGGTTGAGCAACGCGCGGTCGTACAAATGCAGGACAAACACTGGGGTGTCCGGCGCGGCCTGATTGAGTTCTTCGAGGGTCGGCATGCGCTTTTCGGCGAACTGGAATTCGTTCCAGCCACCGACCACCCGCACCCATTGCGGTGTGGGCGTGCGATCGGCCTGGTCCTTGAGCATGCGCAAGGCATCGACCACCGATGGCACGCCTTCCCAACGCAGTTCGAGGTTGTAATTCAGACCGCCGCGAATCAGGTGCAAGTGCGAGTCGTTGAGGCCGGGAATGACGCAACGCCCCTTGAGGTCGATGACCTGCGTGCCCGACCCGCGCAGGGCCATGGCTTCGGCGTCGGTGCCGACCGCGACGAAGCGACCTTCGCGGATCGCCACCGCGCTGGCGCGTGGGTTTTCACGGTCAACGGTATGAAATTGGCCATTGAATAAAATCAGATCGGCGTTCATCGCGTTTCCTTGGACGGAGTGGATTGAGACAGCCAGGGCGCGAACAGACGCGTCGCCATCGGCATGAACAGGTACACCACCGAAACGACGATGGTCAGCGTGATCAGGAACGTCGCGACCACGTAATTGGACAGGATGGCGTTAAGTTGCAGCAGCGGGCCCCAGAGCAGCGGCACCAGCAAGGTGTGCGGCAGAATCACCAGCAAGGTCACCACGGCCTGCTTCCAGCGCGGCGGCGGTGGCGAAGCGGCGTCGGCCTGCGGCGCGAACCAGAATTCGTTGACCGGATTGACCTCGGTCTGGTCGCCATCGGCGAGCATCGGCGTGGCTTCGTTGACCAAATCAAGGCGCTGCGGCGAATCGAGCCAACGCTGCATCGCGTCGGTGGAACAAAAGCGCAGCACGCAGGTGTACATGTCCAGGCCAGCGTTTTTACCGCGCATCACATCCACGCCCAAGTGCCCTTCCTGCTGCCCGGCGATGCTGACAATGTTGCGCAACCAGGCTTCATAGGGCGCGTCAAAACCGGCTTTGACCCGGTGCTTGATGACCAGGGTCACGACTTCCTCGAAACGATTGGATTCAGGCATAACGCAAAGCTCCGGCAAATCGGACATTGAGCGCCAGCCGTCCCGGCCCGGCGATAAGTAGGCTGGTGAACACAATCAACAGCAGCCAACCGAACTGCCCTTCATCGAGACTCCATTGCGCATGCACCACCAGCAGCGCGATCAGCAACACTGCCAAAATCGGCAGACACGCCAGACGCACCAACACCCCTGCGATAATCAGCAACGGGCACAGCACCTCGGCAAAAATCGCCAGCATCAGCGTGACATTCGCGCCGAGGTGAAACGGGTCTTCGATGACTTGCAGTTGAGCGCTGAAGTTAAGCAGCTTCGGCAAACCGTGCACCCACAGTAGAAACACACCGCCAGTGACCCGCAAAAACAGCAGTCCGAGATCCTGCGCCCGCTCATCCCATCGCGATGTATTCATGGGCTACCTGCACAAATGAAAAACCACCGACGTTCATGCGCCGGGACCTGGTTTGATAGTGCCGGGACGGGAGCGGGGAAAATTGGATGTACGTGCTGTTTTGCGGATGAGCCGGATCTACAACCGACGAAGATCCTGTGGGAGCGAGCCTGCTCGCGATAGCGGTGGATCATTCAGCCTTGATGGTGGCTGATACGCCGCCATCGCGAGCAGGCTCACTCCTACAATTGGATTGGGTGCATCTGCGAAATATTGGTCGGCTGGCAGGCCGCCTTCGCTGGCAGGCCAGCTCCCACAATTGGATTGGGTGTATCCGCAAAATGTTGGTCGGCTGTCAGGCCGCCTTCGCTGGCAGGCCAGCTCCCACAGTGGAATGTGGGTACCTGCAAGAGAATGGTCGGCTGTCAGGCCGCCTTCGCGGGCAAGCCTCGCTCCTACAGTGGAATGGGTGTACCTGCAAAAGATTGGTCGGCTGGCAGGCCGCCTTCGCGGGCAAGCCTCGCTCCTACAGTGGAATGGGTGTACCTGCAAAAGATTGGTCGGCTGGCAGGCCGTCTTCGCGGGCAAGCCTCGCTCCTACAGTGGAATGGATGTACCTGCAAGAGATTGGTCGGCTGTCAGGCCGTCTTCGCGGGCAAGCCTCGCTCCTACAGTGGAATGGGTGTACCTGCAAAAGATTGGTCGGCTGGCAGGCCGCCTTCGCGGGCAAGCCTCGCTCCTACAGTGGAATGGGTGTACCTGCAAGAGATTGGTTGGCTGTCAGGCCGCCATCGCGGGCAAACCTCGCTCCTACAGTGGAATGGGTGTACCTGCAAGAGATTGGTCGGCTGTCAGGCCGCCTTCGCGGGCAAGCCTCGCTCCTACAAGGGGTTCGGTGTACACGCTTCGCTTTTCACCACTCATTAGGCCGAGCGTTAGCTCGCCTGCTTTTGATCTTGATCTGCCCGCCCCTTCGGGAGGCCGAGTGGAGGCGTTCATCTGGGGGGTGGGCGCGTAGCGCCGTGCGGCGAAGCCGCACACATCGAGAGGAGGTCGAAGCGAAGCCGACCGGAGGCGATGCCCCCAGATGAATGCCGGAGCGAGGGTACGCCGAGCCTAGGCGAGGGGCTGGACGCTGGGGCGAAGACCTTTGCTTCCTTTGGGGCGTTTGCCAAAGGGAGTCGCCGTAAGGGCGAAACCATAAGCAGCCGTTACCGCAGAAATGGATATGTACACCTGAAAGAGATAGGTCGGCTATCAGGCCGCCTTCGCAAGCAGGCTCACCCCCACATTGGGACGGGTTACATCAAGGGGAACCTGGTCGGCCCGAAGGCCGCCACGTTCAAGCCGAAACCACCAAAGGCCTCGACATGAACTCACTGATCCGCGACCGCAACCACCGCTCCGCCGGATCATTGTCATGCACCCCACTCCAGGCCATCGACAACTGCGCCGCATCAATGGGAAACGGCGGATCCTCCGCCCGCAACGCACACCCCTCCACCAGCGCACACGCCGCATAATCCGGCACCGTGGCAATCATCTCAGTCCCGGCCAACAACGCCCGCAACCCGCTGAACTGCGGCACACCCAACACCACCCGACGGCTGCGACCGACCTTGGCCAGATCCAGATCGATATTGCCGCTCAAATCACCCGAGAACGACACCATGGCATGCGGACGTTCACAATATTCGTCCAGCGTCAGCGTCCCCGGCCGCTTGTCCCCGCGCAGCACCTTGCAAGGAATGTCCCGCAACTTCTTGCACTTGGCATTCGCCGGCAAATCCGTGGTGTAACTCACCCCCACGGAAATCTCACCCGAGGCCAGCAACGCCGGCATCAGCAGATAGTTGGCGCGACGCACCACCACCACGATCCCCGGCGCCTCTTCCTGCAATTGCCGCAACAACGGCGGAAACAAACCGAACTCGGCATCGTCCGACAACCCGATGCGGAACACATCGCTACTGGTCGTCGGATCGAATTCCTTCGCCCGACTGACCGCCCCGGAAATCACATCCATCGCCGGTTGCAGCTCCTTGAGAATAGCCAGTGCCCGCGCCGTCGGCTCCATGGCGCGACCATTGCGCAGCAACAACGGATCGTCGAACAAATCCCGTAACCGCCCCAGCGCCGCACTCACCGCCGGCTGCCCCATGAACAGTTTTTCAGCGACCCGGGTCAGGTTCTTTTCGAACATCAACGCTTCGAAAATCACCAGCAGGTTCATGTCGACGCGACGCAGATCGTTACGGTTCATAGGCACGGTTTCCTTGTGTGTTCAGCCAGGCTTGAGGGTAACGATTGTCTCTGACTTTACGTGAGACTGCCCACCCGGCATGAGGAATTAACAACGTTTAACTCGCCTGCCAAGGCCTCGCAACCAAGAATGAAACTCACCGACACGGACAATTGTCATGGCCCATTCTCAGCAAAACGTCGCCCGTGCTGCAGTCGATGAAGCACCCAAAAAAGCCACCGGCGGCTTGACCCCATGGCGTGAAGAGCTGGCCAAGCAACTGATCCTCGAACGCCTGGGTGAGACCGTTGAAGTCACCGAACTGGCCCGCGCCTGCGCCCTGTCGCGCAGTCATTTTTCCCGAGCGTTCAAGTGCAGCACCGGGCTCTCGCCCCAGGACTGGATTCGTCATCAACGCATCGCCCGGGCCAAGCAATTGATCCAGAACACCGACATGACGCTGACGCAAATCAGCCTCGAATGCGGTTTCTGCGATCAGGCGCATTTCTGCCACATCTTCACCCGCAGCGAAGGCATCAACCCATTTGCGTGGCGTTGCCGTGCGGTGCGCGCCCTTCCCCCACGTCGCGCCTGCACCGCTCAAACTCACGCGTTATAAAACCTGTTTTATCAGAGCGAAAACCGGCGCGGGTCCATGCCCGCGCCGGGGTACATCAACCCTTGAGAAACGCCAGCAGATCAGCGTTGAGCTGATCTTTGTGGGTATCCGTCAAGCCGTGGGGCGCGCCGGGGTAGACCTTCAGCTGCGAACCTTTCACCAGTTTTGCTGAGGCGATGCCCGCCGCTTCGAAGGGCACCACCTGGTCCGCGTCGCCGTGCACCACCAGCGTCGGGATGTCGAACTTCTTCAGGTCTTCGGTGAAGTCGGTTTCCGAGAACGCCTTGATGCAGTCGTAGGCGTTCTTGTGACCGGCCATCATGCCTTGCATCCAGAACCAGTCGATCATGCCCTGAGACGGCTTGGCGCCCGGTTTGTTGAAGCCGAAGAACGGCCCGCTGGCGAGGTCGATGTACAGCTGCGAACGGTCGGCCAGAGATGCCTGGCGAATGCCGTCGAACACTTCGATCGGCAGGCCACCGGGGTTGGCTTCGGTCTTGAGCATCAGCGGCGGCACCGCGGAAATCAGCCCGGCCTTGGCCACGCGACCGGTGCCGTGGCGACCGATGTAGCGCGCCACCTCGCCGCCGCCGGTGGAGAAGCCGAACAGCACGGCGTCTTTGAGGTCGAGCAACTCGATCAACTGCGCCAGGTCATCGGCGTAGGTGTCCATGTCGTTGCCAGTCCACGGCTGGCTGGAGCGGCCATGACCACGACGGTCGTGGGCGATCACCCGGTAGCCTTTGGAGGCCAGGAAGATCATCTGCGACTCCCAGCTGTCGGCGTTCAACGGCCAGCCGTGGCTGAAGACGATGGGTTGGCCGGTGCCCCAGTCCTTGTAGTAAATCTCGGTGCCATCTCGGGTCGTGAATGTACTCATGCGATGTCTCCTTTGCGAGTGTTGGGGGTGTATCAAAGCGGTGATGGGTTCATTCGTTCAGCCAGCCGCGCCACCCGCTCGCCGAGGTGCGCGGCGGTGCAACGGTCTTCGGGAGGTGGGGCGAGGTCCGGGGTCTGTTCGACATTCGACTGGGCCATGGCGCCGAGCGAGCTGCCGAGACGATTCATTTGCCCGTCGAAGGCACCGGTGCTGGAGCGCGCCGGCAGCAGGTCGAGGCCGACCCAGATCATCGAGTGCTGCGCGGCGAATACCGCCATCTGCAGCAAGGTGTTGAGTTTGTCGCCGCACAGGCAGCCGGAATTGGTGAAGCCCGCGGCCAGTTTGTCGCGCCACGGCTGGGCGAGGTAGAACGCCGCCGTGGACTCCATGAAGCCTTTGAACTGCGCCGACGCGCTGCCCATGTAGGTCGGGGCGCCGAAGATGATGGCGTCGGCGCTGTGCAACCGGTCCCAGTGCTGGTCCACTTCATCGACCGGAACCAGCAGGCAGGTGCTGCCCACGTGCCGTTCCACACCCAGGGCCACGGCTTCGGCCATGACCCGGGTGTGCCCGTAGCCACTGTGATAGACCACCACCACGTTGCTCATCCCGGTGTCCTCATGACAAGTTGATCCCTTTGCTACATGCCCCGCTCGCCAGCCCTGCACAATTCCCTGTGGGAGCGAGCCTGCTCGCGATGGCGGCGGCACATTCAACATCGATGCAAGCTGACCCACCGCTATCGCGAGCTGGCTCGCGCCTACAAGACCAGCGGGTGTTGAAGCAGCAGAGTTTTGGGCGTAGACCAGACGCAGGACGAGTTAAACGTTGTTAATTTTCGTTGGCGCGCCAAAAGCCTCAACAGCGGCTTTGCCAAGGTTGCCCCTCAATAAATGCGGCGCCTGCCAGGGACGCCAGGTACAGGCAGTCGCAGCGGACACCCGACAGTCAGGCGAACACCTCGTTGCGTTGCCGGAAAAACCTGAGGAATATGCTCGGAAACCGCGTACCAGACGGCTGCAAGCAGGAGCGACACGTTGACCCTTTCCCCAGAACAGGCCATCCATTTCGGCCCCTACCGGATCTATCCCGGACAACGCCTGGTGCTGGAGGCCGACCAGCCCCTGCGCCTGGGCCGGCGCGCCATGGATATTCTGCTGATCCTGCTGGAGCACGCCCCAAACGTGGTCAGCAAACAGCAACTGATCGCCGGGGTATGGCCCAAAAGCGTCGTCGAAGACATCAACCTGCGCGTGCACATGGCGGCGCTGCGCAAAGCCCTCGGCGACGGCCAGGCCGGCCAGCGCTATATCGTCACTGTCGCCCAGCGCGGCTACAGTTTTGTCGCGCCCTTCTCCCTCGAGTCCATCGAGCAGCACCCTGCGAGCGAAAGCCTCCAGCCGAGCGCCCATAACCTGCCGATCCGCCGGACGCGCATGATCGGTCGTCAATCGCTGGTCGAAAACCTGGTCACTCAGCTGTCACGCCAGCGCTTCATCACCCTCGTCGGCCCCGGTGGCATCGGCAAGACCACCGTGGCGCTGCGCGTCGCCGAACTGTTGATCGGCCGCTACCGGGACGGTATTCGCCTGCTGGACCTGGCGCCGCTCAGCGATCCGAGCATGATCAGCGCCCAGTTGGCGACGCTGCTGGATTTGTCCCTGCACGATGCCGAATCTACAAACGGACTGGCCACGTTCCTGCGCGAGCGGCGGATGCTGCTGGTGATCGACAACTGCGAGCACCTGCTCGACGCGGTCGCGCTGCTCTGCGAAAGCATCCTGCGCGCCGCGCCGCACGTGCACATCCTGGCCACCAGCCGCGAGAGCCTGCGGGCCGAAGGTGAGTTCGTCCAGCGTCTCGAATCGCTTGATTGCCCACCCCCCATCGCGGTGCTGGACCGCGCCCAGGCGCTGACCTTTTCCGCATTGCAACTGTTCGTCGAGCGGGCCATGGCCAGCCAGGACAGTTTCGAGCTGAGCGATGACGACCTGCCGTTATTGATTGACATCTGCCACCGCCTGGACGGCATTCCGCTGGCCATCGAACTGGCGGCGGCGCAAGTCAGTCACTTTGGTCTGAGCGGGTTGCTGACGCAGTTGCAAGGCAGTTTTCGCCTGCTAACCCAGGGCTGTCCGTCGACGCTGGGCCGGCACCAGACCCTGCGCGCCACGCTCGACTGGAGTTTCGAACTGCTCAACGCCTGCGAGCAAACCTGCCTGCGCCGACTGGGGGTGTTCAGGGGCGGTTTTACGCTGGAGTCGGCCGCGGCGGTGATCGTCGGCGAACACATCGAGCCCGGCGAGGTGTTTGGCTCGATCACGCAACTGGTGGCCAAGTCGTTGCTGAACGTGGAAGTGGGCGACGAAGAAGTGTTCTACCGCTTGCTCGACACCACCCGCAGCTACGCACTGGAAAAACTCGACCAGACCCTGGACCTGCCGGACACCCGAAAGCGCCACGCCGAACGCTGCCTGGCCTTGATGCATCAGGCTCAAACTGACTGGGAGCTGATTTCCACAGGCCTGTGGATCGAGCGTTACGCCCGCAGTCTGGATGACATTCGTTCGGCCCTCGACTGGGGCTTTAACGCCCAAGGTTCGCAGGCGCTGGCGATCCGGCTGACCGCGACGTCGACGCCGCTGTGGCAGGAGTTGTCGCTGCTCAAAGAACATGGCGTTTACGTGCGCAAGGCGCTGGCCTTGCTGGAGGCGGCGCCCGAGCCCTGTCCTCACCTGCAAATGGCCCTCAAGCTCGCCCTCGGCAGTTCCTGCTACCACACCCAGGGCGGCACGGCCGAAACCATTGCCGCGTTCGTCAGCGCCAGAACCCTGGCCAGGCACAACAACGACGTGGCCGGTCAACTGCGGGCGGTGTCCGGGCACATGGCGGTCAATCTCAGTTGCGGCCACTACCAAATGGCGCTGGAGCAGAGCCAGCTGTTCGACCGCCTGGGCGCCCAGGGTGACCCCGTGCTGTCGCTGAGCACGCACCGCTTGCGCGTCCTGGCCCTGCACTTTGCCGGCAATCAGCAACTGGCCCGGGTGAATGCCGAACAGGTCATCCAGCGCATGGCCCAGAGCGGGCACCTCAACCGCTTCACCCACGGCTTTGGCGTGCAATACGATCAGAGCGTGGCCGCCCTGACAATTCTGGCGCGCATCCTCTGGTTGCAAGGTCAGCCGGAGCAGGCGTGGCGCACCGCCCGCCAGGCGCTGGACATCGCGCTGCAGATCAACCACGGCACCTCCATTTGCTACACCCTGGCGCTGGCCGGCTGCCTGATCGCCCACTACAACGGCGACAGTACAACCGCACGCAAACTGTTACGGCTGCTACTGGAACAGGCGCAGAAACATTCGGTGCTGCTGTTTCATACGTGGGCGCAACACTACGCGCAAGTGATCGACCAGGCTGGAGCACCGTCGGCGCCACCGCCGGGTGCCGGGCTGATCAAGGAAATCATGGTCACGCTGGACGCCACGTTCGTCGATGACGCCTTGTGGCAACGGGCCGATACCGGGGCAGCGGGCTGGAGCACGGCGGAGATACTGCGGGCCAGGGCTGATGCGTTGCTGACTGAAGAAAATGCGCAGGCAGTGGATGACCCGAGTGAACGCGTTCGCGAGCAAGCTCGCTCCCAAAAAAGCGAGATGGCGGAGGAGGTATTGCTGCGAGCGTTGAATGTCGCCAGGCATCAGGGCGCCCTGGCCTGGGAGCTGCGCAGCGCCACTTCGCTGGCGCAATTGTGGCAGCGTCAGGGTCGGCATCAGCAGGCTCATGAACTGCTGACGCCGATCTACAACCGGTTCACCGAAGGCTTTGCTACCCCGGACCTGAGCAAAGTCCGTCGGCTACTCGACGAGCTGCATGGGCACCTGAACGCCTGAGACCCAGCGTGCCCGGCTGATGTAATGCGAGTAGCGCTGTTCGAACGTACGCAGGTGGCCGCTGTGTTCGAGTTTCTCCAGGGCATAGGTGCGCGTGGTATTGAGCAAGCGGTACCGCGTGGTGCCGTTGACCTGATCCATCGACAGCAGCGACTTGGCGACCAACCGCTGCACCAGCGTCGCCAGTTGATCGGGTTTGAGCAGCTCGCAACTGCTGACGCCAATCGCCGCCTCCAGGGTGAAGGACATCTTGAACACCGAGAGACGCTGCAACACGGTTTGCTCCCCCTGGCTCAGCCGTTCATAGCTCCAGTCCAGCGCGGCCTTGAGGGTCTGATGCCGGGGCACGGCTGTGCGCCGGCCCTGAGTCAGCAGTTGAAAACAGTTATCCAGTTGAGCCTGCAAGCCGACCAATGCCAGCGCATCGATCTGCGCCGCTGCCAGTTCAATGGCCAGCGGTAAACCGTCGAGCCGTCGACAGATTTCACGCACTGCCTTGAGGTCCTGTTCGCGCAAGGCAAACCCTTGTTGACGGGCTCGGGCGCGACTGACGAACAGCTGCACCGCCGAGTAGCCCATGGACTCGGCCACGCTGTGCAACGCCGACGCGGGCGGCAACGCCAACGACGGCAAGCGCAGGACTGTTTCCCCCGCCGCCATCAGCGGTTCACGACTGGTGACGAGAATCGACAGCCGAGGCGCCGACGCCAGCAAATCGTCGACCAATGCCCGGCAGCGTTCCAACAGGTGTTCGCAGTTGTCGAGCACCAGCAACATATGCCGATTCGCCAACACCTCCAGGGACGTGCCGACCTCCAGTTCCAGGGTTTGTGTCAGGTGATCCACCACGCGTGCGGGATCATCGAGCACCGCGAAATCCACCAGCCAAACGCCATCTTTATAGTGCTGCAACAGCAGTTCGGCCACGCGGAGCGCCACGGTGGTTTTGCCGATGCCAGCGGGGCCGACCAGGGTCATGAGCCGCCGAACCGGTAATTGCCGGACCAGGCTGCCGACCATCGAGTCCCGTCCGGTCACGGGTGTGAGCCGCGCAGGCAGGTTGTGTTGATGTTTTTGCGCGGTCTCGATCGAGACCACGGTGGTCGCCGGCACCGACTCCACCGGGGCGACAAAGCTGTAGCCGCGCTGGGGGATGTTGACGATGTAGCGCTCACCGTTCTGCCCGTCGCCAAGCGCCCGGCGCAGCGCCGCAATATGCACGCGCAGGTTGATTTCTTCGACCACGGACGTCGGCCAGACGTGGGCAATCAACTCGTCCTTGCTGACCACATGGCCGGCGCGCTCAACCAGCACCTGGAGGATATCCAGGGCGCGACCGCCCATGCGCAGTGGCCGATCACCGTCCAGGATCAGCCGTTGCCGCTGGTGAAAGGCGTAGGGGCCGAACCGCAGCACCGTATCGCTGTTTAAATCTCTGAAGCTGTTCATGCACGTTTGCGTGCTGAAAACCTGGCCCGGCTCACAGTGCAGAAATATCGATCGCACCCACCTTCCAGGCTCCCGCACCTCCATTGCAAAGAGTTCACGGCTATCTTGGCAGGCCTCGGTGACGGTACAACTGCCATGGGGGGAGCGTCACGGCCATTGCGGTGCGCACAACGGCCAAGAACGCTCTAGCTGAACTGTTCGCGGTATTGCGTCGGGGTCAGACCGAGCTTTTCAGCGAACAGAAAGCGCATATGGCGCACGCTGCCAAAGCCACTTTTGAAGGCCACGGTCTTGAGTGGCAGATCGCTGGTTTCCAGCAGATTCCTGGCGCAATCGATGCGCGCGCTTTGCAGAAACTCCATGGGCGTCATGTTCACGTCCCGGGCAAACATCCGGGCGAAGTGCCGCGTGCTCATGTTCGCCAGGCCGGCCATGCGTTCGATGCTGAAGGCTTCGTCGAGGTGTTCGAGCACGTGATTCTGCACGCGGGTGATCGGCGTTTCCTGCGGCGCGACAGTGGCCATCAACGGACTGAATTGCGCTTGCCCGCCCTGGCGTTTCATCACCACCAGCAACACCTTGGCCACGTCCTGGGCGACTTTCTTGCCGTGGTCTTTGGCGACCACCGCCAGTGCCAGGTCAATACCGGCAGTGACGCCGCCGGAGGTGATGAGGTTGCGGTCCTGCACGTAAATCTGATCGGTCTCCACCGTCGCCTTGGGAAAGCCTTTGATCAGCCGTTCGGTGTAATGCCAGTGGGTGGTGACGCGATAACCGTCCAGCAAACCGGCATGCCCCAACACGAACGCACCGGTGCAGATCGAGCCGTAGCGCCCGGCGCGATCGACAGCGGCTTTGAGCCAACACAGCAACGGCGGATGTTTTTCGTTGTACGCGCCCGGGCCGCCCGGCACCAGCAGCAGGTCATAGGCTTGATCGGCCTGATCGATGTGCAGATCGGCCTGCACGCTGACGCCGTTGGAGGCCCGCAACGCGCCATGCTCGGTGCCGATGGTCGCCAGTTCATAACGGTCATCTGCTGCCAGGTATCGATTGGCGATGGAAAACACTTCCATGGGCCCGGCCATGTCGAGCAGCAGAAAGTCCGGAAACAACACCATAGCCACGGTTTTCATGGGTTCACAGTCACTGAAGTCAAAAGAAGGTCCCTCTAACAAACACCAATCCCCTGTAGGAGTGAGCCTGCTCGCGATAGCGGTGTGTCAGTCAGCATAAATATTGAATGTAATGACGCTTTCGCGGGCAAGCCTCGCTCCTACAGGGTTCTTGCCAGGCATTGCTGTGCATTATGGCTAATGTCCGGCGCCAGCGTCGGAGGAAAATGCCTGAATGCCCGTTCATTACTGTCAACCACAAAGCGACAGTATTTCAATTTCCATCTACTTATTGCACCAGCCAGTAACCATTAACCTTCTCCTCACTCGGACGAATCAACGTCCCCACAGGAGATTTCATCATGCTGACCCTTCGCAAAGCCTCGGATCGCGGCGCCGCCAATCATGGTTGGTTGAAGTCGTTCCACACCTTTTCCTTCGCCAATTACCGCAACCCGAAAGAGCAGGGTTTTTCTGACCTGTTGGTGATCAACGATGACCGTGTGGCGGCCGGTAAAGGCTTCGGCCAGCACCCGCACCGCGACATGGAGATTTTCTCCTACGTGCTCGAAGGTGCTTTGGAACACAAGGACACCCTGGGCACCGGTTCGGTGATCCGTCCTGGCGATGTGCAATTGATGAGCGCCGGCAGCGGCGTGGCCCACAGCGAGTACAACCACTCGGCCACGCGGCCGGTGCACTTTCTGCAAATCTGGATCGTGCCGGACGTCAGCGGCGCCAAACCGCGTTATCAGCAAGAGCACTTCAGCACCCAGAAAAAACGTGGGCGCCTGCAACTGATCATCTCTCCCGACGGGGCCAAGGGTTCGCTGAAGGTGCGTCAGGACGCACGGGTGTATGCCGCGCTGATCGACGGCAAGGAAAGCGCCACACTGGAACTGGCCGCCAACCGCTACGCCTATGTGCACGTGGCCCGTGGCAGCGTCGAACTCAATGGCGTGCAGCTGCAAGAAGGTGATGGCGTGCGGGTGCGTGATGAGCAGGTGCTGGCGTTGAGCAACGGTGTGGATGCCGAAGTGCTGGTGTTTGACCTGCGCCCGCAGGAACTGCCAGAAATGCCATGACCGTGACTGACCTGGGGGCTTCTGTGTCCCCAGGCTTTACCAGCCAATCACATCATCTGTGGCGAGGGAGCTTGCTCCCGTTGGACTGCGAAGCAGTCCCCTTCTCTTTAGATAGACAGGGGGCCGCTCCGCAGCCCAGCGGGAGCAAGCTCCCTCGCCACAAGGGTTGTTTGAGTCCTTCGATTGGCGACGACTCACTCGCCGGTACCGGAAAACACCGCGACAATTTCATCGATAACCGCCCGAACCCTGGCCGTGTGCCGCAAGTCCGCGTGGGTCACCAGCCAGACGTCATAGGGCACCGGTCGCGTGCGCTCCGGCCATAACCTGACCAGCCCGTCCCTCTCCCCCATGTACACCGGAATTTCCCCGACCCCGAGCCCCGCCGCGATGGATCGGCGCACCAGCAGACTGGAACTCAGACTCGCCACAATCCGCCCGCGCCCCAGCGGTTCCGAGACCAGGGTCATGTCTTTATTGCCTTGCAGGTACGGCTGATACACCACCAGGTCGTGCCCTTCGAACGCCGAGCCCGGCGTTGGCACGCCATGGGCATCTACGTAATGCTGAGAAGCAAACAAACCCACCGGCCAGCGTGCGATGCGACGGGCGATCAGGTCCGGGTTGTCCGGCCGGGTGTTGCGCACGGCAATGTCGGCTTCGCGTTTGGCCAGGCTGAGAATCTGCGTGGAGGCGTCCAGTTGCACGCGCACGTCGGGGTGCTGTTCATGTAAGTGGGCAATGGCCGGGATCAGAAAATCGATGGCCAGGGAATCGGTGGTGCTGACCCGCACCAGCCCGGTCAGTCGATCGTCGAGCCCCTGAATCCGACGCTCCAGTTCCAGTGCCGAATGCTCCATTTTTTCCACGGCCGTCAGTGCCGCCTCACCCACCGCTGTCAGCGCATAGCCTTCAGAGGTGCGCAGAAACAGCGTCGCACTCAACGACTTCTCCAGCGCCGTGATCCGTCGACCGACCGTGGCCTGATCGACCCCCAGCACCCGCGCCGCGCCCCGCAGCGTCGACTCTCGGCACACCGCCAGAAACACCCGTGCGTCATCCCAATTCATACGGCTACCCCGCTGATGCAAATTTGCATCACCATAGCGCAAACTCGCTGCGTTATTACATCAACCGATCGGGATAGTCTGAAGGCCAGCGTAAAACCTTCTCAGGACCTTTCCCATGCACAGCACATCGACTACCTCGCGCAGCGCGATCTGGCTGCCGATCTTCGCCGGCCTCAGCGCCAGCTTGGTCAGCATCGGCCTGGCGCGGTTTGCCTACACGCCGCTGATTCCCTCATTGATCCAGGCGCACTGGTTTTCCGCCAGCGACGTGGTGTACCTCGGCGCCGCCAACCTCGTGGGTTACCTGATCGGTGCGCTGATCGGCCGGCCAGTGGCCAACCGCACGTCGAACAAAACCGCGTTACGCCTGATGATGCTGGCCGTGACCTTGTCGTTTTTCGCCTGCGGTTTTCCATTGTCGGTGAGCTGGTTCTTCGGCTGGCGATTGCTGTCGGGGGTTGCCGGTGGCGCAATCATGGTGTTGGTGGCCGCGACGGTATTGCCCCACGTGCCGGCGTCCCGCCGAGGTCTGGCCAGCGGTGCGATTTTCCTCGGCATCGGCCTGGGCATCGCCGGCTCGGGGACGATTGTGCCGCCGCTGCTGAGCCTTGGCTTGCAGCAAACCTGGTTTGGCCTGGGGCTGCTGTCACTGCTTCTGACAGCCACGAGTTGGTTCGGCTGGCCGAAAGAGGCGCATCATCAAGCCGTTGCGGTGTCGATCGAGAAAACCACCACATCAACCGACCCGGGGGTGTACCTGCTGTTCGCTCAATACGCCTTCATGGCCGCCGGGCTGGTGCCGGCCATGGTGTTTTTGGTGGATTACGTGGCCCGCGGCCTCGGCGCCGGCCCGCACATCGGCGCGCTGATCTGGGTGATGTACGGACTGGGCGCGATCATCGGGCCGGTGAGTTACGGTTTTCTGGCCGATCAACTGGGCGCAAAGCTGAGCATCCGCCTGGTGCTGGTGGTGCAGGCGATTGCCGTTGGCCTGCTGTCGATTTCCAGTTCGTTTACGGCATTGGCCGTGCTGGCCGTGATCCTCGGTTCGTTCCCGCCAGGCATCGTTCCACTGGCGCTGGCGCGGGTGCATGAACTGCTGCCGAACCATCACCAGCAGCAGATTGCCTGGAGCCGTGCGACGGTTTCATTCGCCACCTTCCAGGCGATTGCCGGGTTTGCGTATTCGGCGCTGTTCAATGCCAGCGGCGGGCAGCATGGGTTGTTGTTTGTGATTGCGGCGGGCGCGATTGTGATTGCACTGTTGCTGGAACAGGCCATGCGTTTGCTGAACAGACCCACTGTAGGAGTGAGCCTGCTCGCGAAGACGTAGGCAGATCCTGCAGCAATGTGACTGACATACCGCTATCGCGAGCAGGCTCGCTCCTACAGGGGGGCGGTGGTTTGGACTGAATTATTGGTTCACTGATGCGATCCCATTTACAGACGACTTTCTCCACAGGACTCCAACATGACTTTGCCCCACACCATGACCCTGATTGAAATCACCGAGCCCGGCGGCCCCGAGGTGTTGAAGCCGCGCCAGGAACCGGTGCCCACGGTCGGCGCAGGCGAAGTGCTGATCCGTGTGCACGCCGCCGGGGTCAACCGTCCCGATGTGATTCAACGCGCCGGCAAGTACCCGATGAAACCCGGCATGAGCCCGATTCCCGGGCTGGAAGTGGCCGGTGAAGTGGTGGCCGTCGGCACCGGCGTCAGCGAATTCATCATCGGCGACAACGTCTGTGCGCTGACCAATGGCGGTGGCTATGCGCAATATTGCGTTGCACCGGCCAGCCAGACGCTGCCGATTCCTGAGGGCATGGATTGGGTGCACGCAGCGGCCGTCCCGGAAACCTTCTTCACGGTGTGCGCCAACCTGTTCGACATGGGCGGCGCCAGCAAAGGCCAGCGCGCGTTGATTCACGGCGGCACCAGCGGCATTGGCACCACGGCGCTGATGCTCTGCCGCGAATTCGGCGTCAAGGCCTTCGCCACGGCGGGCAGTGAGGAGAAGTGCGCGGCGATCCGCAAGCTGGGTGCCGAAGCGATCAACTACCGCGACCAGGATTTCGTCCAGGTCATCGCGGAAAAAACCGCCGGCAAAGGCGTCAACGTGATCCTCGACATCATGGGCGGTTCGTACCTGAATCAGAACATCGCGGCACTGGGCATGGAGGGTCGCCTGGTGATGCTCGGCTTCCTCGGCGGAGCCCGCGCCAACGATGTCGACCTGATGGCGATCATGGGCAAGCGCGCGACGATCACCGGCTCGCTGATGCGCTCGCGCACCCGTGAAGAAAAAGCCTCGATCGCCGAACAGCTGCGCGAGTACGTGTGGCCGGTACTCTCTGCCGGGCGTTGCCTGCCGATGATCGACAAGGTTTACCCGTACACCGAGGCCGCGCAGGCTCATGCACGGATGGAAGCCGGCGATCACATTGGCAAGATTGTGTTGCAGGTGGACTGATCAGTAACCCTCGCCAGCCGCCAATGCGCCGCCGATGATCGCGATGCCCGAGCTGGTGCCCAGTCGCGTGGCGCCGGCTTCGATCATCGCCAGGGCGGTCGGGTAATCGCGCACGCCACCGGAGGCCTTGACGCCGATGTCGGGGCCGACGGTGCGACGCATCAGCGCAACGTCTTCCACGGTGGCGCCGCTGCGGCTGAAACCGGTCGAAGTCTTGACGAACGCGACCTTCAGCTCACGACAAATCTCGCAAGCCTTCACCTTTTCGGCATCGGTGAGCAGGCAGTTTTCCAGGATGACTTTCAGCGGCACCTTGCCGCACGCCTGCAACACCTGGGCGATGTCGTCGCGCACCTGATCAAACAAACCGTCCTTTAACCAGCCTATGTTCAACACCATGTCGACTTCCCCGGCACCGGCGGCAATCGCCCGCTCGGCTTCAAAGGCCTTGGTGTCGCTCAGGCCGGCGCCCAGCGGGAAGCCGACCACCGCGCAGATATTCACTCGCTGCCCTTCAAGGCACTGAGCCGCATGAGGGACTTGACCCGAATTCACGCACACCGAATAGAAGCCGTGTTCGGCAGCTTCGCGACACAGCGCGGCGATTTGCTCGCGGGAAGCATCAGGCGCCAGCAAGGTATGATCGATGTACTGCGCCAGCGCTTGGGGTTCGAGGTGTGCCATCGCAAAAACTCCTGTTTGTATATTCAAATGCCCCTGCGCCACAATCGAGGGTGATTCGCGCAAAAACGTTACAAAACTCACAAATAATGTTACTTAAATAACATCAACAATCAACCCCGGAATGCCTGTGGACAGTAAAAAAGCCGAGCGTCTCAAGCTGATTCAACAAGCCCTGCAAGACCAGAGCGCCATTCATCTGCGCGAGATGGCGGCATTGCTGGACGTGTCCGAGATGACCCTGCGCCGCGACCTCAGCAAGTACACCGACCACCTGCGCCTGCTCGGTGGCTACATCACCAGAATCCACGATGGCAACGAGCCCGGCGATTACCGCGTGGCCGAACAGGACACCCGCCACGTCGAAGAAAAACGCCGCATCGGCAAACTCGCCGCCGGGTTTATCCAGCCGGGCGACACGGTGTTCTTCGACTGCGGCACCACCACGCCTTTCGTGATCGATTTCATTCCCGACGAGCTCGAGTTCACCGCGGTGTGCAACTCCCTGAACGTGCTGACCAAACTGTCGCAAAAACCCAACTGCCACATCGTGGTGTGCGGCGGCACGTTCCATCGCAAGAACCAGGTGTTCGAGAACACCCGCGAAACCGGCATCCTCGACAGCGTGCGCCTGACCTGGGCCTTCGTTTCCGCCGCCGGCATCAGTCAGGACTTCGGCGTGACCTGCTTCAATTTCAATGAAGTGGAGGTCAAGCAGAAGGTCCTGCGCCAGGCGCAACAGCGGCTGCTGCTGGCTGACCACAGCAAGTTCGACACGGTGCGTACCGCGCATTTCGCCAACCTCGGGGATTTCCAGTTCGTGGTCAGCGACAAGAAAATCCCCAAGGCCTACCGCGACGCCATCACCGCCAGCGGCGCGCAGTTGATCATCTGATCAAGGCCTGTTGTTCCGCTGCACTCCGGTAACCGGTGGTGACGCAAAAATCCGCCGTCGCCCCTGCCGCCAGCGAACGCACATGGCCCTTGGCGGACTCGGCGCGATAGCCTTCCGGCTCGCAAGTGGACGGCAGCACAAACGCTGCCACTTGCTGATCGGGGTTGTGCAGGATCCAGCGCGCGGCGTGGTCGAATTGGTCTGGACGGTAGCGGGTGTAGAACGCCGCACCGTCGGGATGGCTCAGCAGAAAATGCGCATGACCGCTGTCGTCCGCCCGCACGCCGTCGAAGAAAAACACAATCTCGGGGTCGTAGAGCCTCGGCTGATCCAGGCAGGTGAACTGCTCCGGGTCTTTGGCCAGCACCTGCATGTATTCAGTCCAGGCCGGCGTCGGTTTGACGTGGGCCGGCACGCTGCTGCGCAAGCGCACGCGCTCGATACCCAAGGGCTCGATGAAGCGGGCGCCGTCGACATAGGCGTAATTCATGTGCGCCATGTACATCAGGTCCATCGGCTTGCCCGCCAGATTGGTCACCTGCATGGCGATGTCGAACAGCCCGGAATCAGCGCGCAACGTCACGCTGGGTCTGGCCAGGTATCGGTCACCAAACCCCTGCGCATATTCATACTCGCCACCCAGGCGCAGGTATTGACCGCTGCTGTCTTCACCGACCTCCAGCCAGGCACGATCCATCGCTGCGCAAGGCATCTCGCCGTGCAGCGGATGATCGTCCCCGGGGCTCGGGCAACCGTTGCGCAACAGGCCGCTGTGAAACATGAAACAGCCGTAAGTGCCGATCACCGTCGGGCTCGGTCGGGGCTGGCTGAACAGGTTGCTCATGGTCAGGTCGCAACCGTCGAACACGGCGGACCAGATCATCTGCCCCAGATACGGCAACACCACCAGACGGCCGCGACTGTTGGCCAACTCCAGCGCCAGAACACCACTGGGGTAAACCCAGGAACTGACCGTGAACGCCTCCGACTCCAGCAAAGTTTTGCGCGCCTCGCCGAACTGCGACGGCTGCAGGTTGATCCGTGTGTTCATGAAGTCACCACCGCACCCACTGGCCTCCGTTCGCTGTCGGAATGACGCAGGCAACGCACCGCGTACATCACGATCACGATGAAACACAGCAACGGCACGCTGTACGCCAGTTGCATGTTGCCGCCGCTGTAATCGGACAGCAGACCCTGGAAGATCGGGATCACCCCGCCACCGACAATGCTCATCACCAGCAGCGAACCGCCGACGCCGGTGTCTTCGCCCAGGCCGTCAATGGTCAAGCCGTAGATGGTCGGCCAGCAGGGACCGAGGAATACGCTGACGCCAACGGCGGCGTACACCGCCGTGATGTTCGGCACCAGGATCGTATACGCCAGCAACACAATGCACAGCACGCCATACACCGCCAACACCTTGGCCGGGTGCAGTTTGCGCATCAGCACGTTGGCGATCAGCTTGCCGACAAAATAGGCGGCGAAGGTGGTCAGCAAAAACCACGACGCGCTGCGTTCGTTCATGCCGCCCAACTGCATCGCCAGGCGAATGGTGAAACTCCAGACACCGACCTGGGCGCCGACATACAGAAACTGCGCCAGCACGCCAAAGGTGAAGCGCTTGTTGCGCCACAGTCGCGACAGGCTCTGGCCGAGACTGGCGGATTTCTTGCTGGCCACCTGATTGCCCTTGCACTTCGGAAACCGGGTGATGGCGATCAGGATGAACATCAGCACCAGCACCGCGATCATCCATTTGTACGGCAGCAAGGTGGACTGGATCATTTGCAGTTGCTGGACCGCCGCGTCCGAAGCGCTCATTTGCGTGAGCTGCTCGCGGGTGGCGTCGGTGTCCTTGAACATCACGAAGCTGCCGACGTAGACCCCGGCCATCGCGCCGAACGGATGGAAGGTCTGGGAGATATTCAGGCGGCGGGTGCCGGTTTCACGCGGGCCCATCAGCGTCGAATAGGTGTTGCACGCGGTTTCCAGAAACGACAGCCCCGCCGCGATCACAAACAGCGCCAGCAGGAACATGCCGTACTTGGCGGTCGACGCTGCCGGGAAGAACAGCAGGCAACCGAACATGTACAGCATCAAGCCGATGAGGATGGTGGTCTTGTAACTGAAACGGCGGACCACCAGCGCGGCCGGAATCGCCACGAAGAAATAGCCCAGGTAAAACGCCGACTGCACGAACGCGGTCTGGAAATCGCTGAGCAGAAAGGCCTTCTTGAAATGCGCGATGAGCACGTCGTTCATGCTCGCGGCGGCCGCCCACAGCGCGAAGATGCTGCACAGCAAAATGAAGGCGAACCAGGGCGTGCGGTTCAGGTAGAAACCATCGGCCGTCTGTTGGAGCGGAGGCTTTGTCATTGTTGTTCTCCGTGGTGAGTGTTGATGGGTAAATCAGCTTGATTTCAAGCGCCGGGCTGGCGCTGGAATTCAGCGAATGCAGTGGCGTCCGGGTAGGAGGTCTGGGTGCCCAGGCCGGTGACCGAGCAGGCGGAATACGCCACGGCCTGGATCATGGCGGCGCGGATGTCGCGGTCGCGGCTCCAGTGTTGAATGAAGCAACCGATGAAGGCATCGCCTGCGCCGGTGGTGTCGCGCGCGGCAACCGACAGGCCGGGAATCTGGAACTCGCCTTCCTCGCCGACGTACAGCGCGCCTTGCTGGCCGAGGGTCACGATGACGTGGCGAATGCCGTCGGCGACCAAGGTCTGGGCGGCTTTATGGGCCGACGCTGGGGAGTCCACGACCTGGCCGGTGATCAGCGCCAGCTCGGATTCGTTGGGCACCAGGAAATCCAGGTGCGCCAAATGCTCACGGCTCAGGCCGGACAAGGCTGGCGCCGGGTTGAGCAAGACTGGAATGTTGTGCGCGCGGCCGAATTCGATGGCGTGGTAAACGGTGTCGACATTGATTTCGAGCTGCAGAACGATCAGCGAGCACTCGCGCAACGCCTGGGCCGCCCCGTCGATATCCGCCGGGACCAGATGCGCGTTGGCGCCTTTGACGATGAGGATGCTGTTGTGCGAGTCGGCCTGGACGAAGATCGGCGCCACACCGCTGGACACGCCGGGCACGCGCTGCACGTAACGGGTGTCGATGCCAAAACGCTGGAAATTGGCCAGGGTGTTATCGGCAAACATGTCATCGCCGACCTTGGTGAGCATCAGCACATCCGCCCCGAGCTTCGCCGCGGCAACCGCCTGATTGGCGCCCTTGCCGCCGCACCCGAGGGCAAACCCCGGCGCTTCGAGCGTCTCACCCTGGGCCGGCATGCGGTCGATGTAGGTGATCAGATCCACCATATTGCTGCCGATGACTGCGATCTTGCTCATTGCTATCCCACCTTGATCCGGCTTGCCAGACTGATGCTGGACGTTGTTGTTTTGTTATTTAAATAACATTTTGTGTGATTATTCAATCTTTTTGTTGGGTGGGGTTTGAGGCAAAGACGAATGGCTTTGCGAGATGCGTGGGCAGAAGGGACGCCATCGCGAGCAGGCTCGCTCCCACATTGGAATGCGTTCCCCTGCAGGAGTGAGCCTGCTCGCGATGGGGCCCTAAGCATCACCGACTGATCCGTGCCCTTCATACGACTGTCGAATTTATCCCCACCTCCCCCACGCATCTGTTAAAACCCGAACTTTCCTTTTCACCCTCAGGCCGCCTGCATGTTTTCAAACCTGATGAGCCGCATAAGCCGCCGCTGGCTGCACTGGCTGTGCATGGCCACGCTGGTCGTCGGCTTGCCCGTCGGGTGCGGCGCACTCAAATACAAAGAACGTGAGCTGTTGTTCCGCATCGAGCCGGGCACCGCCGGCTGGTATCGCGGTTTACCAACAGACGTCCAGGAATTCGATATCAAGCCTGCCAGCTTCAAGGACGGGCAAAACCTGCATGCCTGGTGGTGGCCGGCCGCGCGCCGCGATGCGCCGTCGATCCTGTATTTGCATGGCGTGCGCTGGAACCTGACCGGTCAGGCGTTCCGCATCGAGCAATTGCGGGCGATGGGTTATTCGGTGCTGGCCATCGACTACCGCGGCTTCGGCCAGAGCAAGGGGGACCTGCCGTCGGAAGCCAGTGTCTACGAGGACGCCCGCGTCGCCTGGGAGCGCTTCAAGACGATGCAACCGGACGCCAACAAGCGCCTGATCTATGGCCATTCACTGGGCGGCGCGGTCGCCATCGACCTCGCGGCAGACCTGGCGACGCAGGCGAGAAAGGACCGCAACCCGATACCGGTGCGCGGTCTGGTGATCGAGTCCACCTTCACCTCGCTGGGCGATGCCGTGGCGCAAGTGGCCGACAGCAACCTGCCGGTGAAATGGTTGCCGGTGCGCTGGCTGCTGTCGCAGAAATTCGATTCCATCGACAAGATCGTCGACATCGACATGCCGCTCCTGGTGGTGCATGGCCTGGCCGACCCGTTCATGCCCTCGCGGTTCAGCCAGCAGCTGTTCAACGCCGCCAGCGAACCCAAGCGTCTGCTGTTGATCCCCGGCGGCACGCACAACAACAGCATGAGCCGGGGTGGCAGCCAATACCGCCAGGCACTCGAAGGTCTGATTAAAGCAAAACCACCGCAGATCGCCGGGCCTAGCGGTAACCCTGGGCTTGCAGGTTGAACAGCTGCGCATAGCGCCCGCCCGCAGCCACCAGACTGCCGTGATCGCCGCGCTCAAGGATCGCCCCCTGATCCAGCACGATGATGTGGTCGGCGTTGCGCACGCTGGAAAACCGGTGCGAGATCAGCAACGTCATGCGGCCTTCGGTGTGCTGGCTGAAATGCTCGAACACCGCCGCTTCCGCTGCCGGGTCGAGTGCCGAGGTCGGCTCGTCCAGAATCAGGATGTCGGCGTTACGGCGCATGTAAGCGCGAGACAAGGCAATCTTCTGCCACTGCCCCCCGGACAACTCCTGGCCACCGGCAAACCAGCGGCCCAGTTGAGTGGCGTAGCCTCGATCCAGCCCCTCGATAAACGGCGCGGCCATGCCTTCGGTGGCCGCTTCTCTCCAGCGTTGTTCATCGTTGAACGCCAGCGTATCGCCGACGCCGATGTTCTCGCCGACGGAAAACTGATAGCGGATGTAATCCTGAAAAATCACGCCGATGCGCCGGCGTAGCGCGTCTTCTTCCCAGGCCTGCAAATCGCTGCCGTCGAGCAGAATGCGCCCGTGATCGGGGCGATACAGACGGGTCAGCAACTTGATCAGCGTGGTCTTGCCCGAACCGTTCTCCCCCACCAGCGCCAGGCTGTGCCCCGGCACCAGGTGCAAGTCGATGCCTTCAAGGGCCGCGCGGCTCGCCCCCGGATAACGAAAACCAACGTTCTCGAATCGCAAACCATCGCCGGGCACGGCGCCCACCGTGAGATGCCCGGCATCGGCCACCACCGGCTCGGCGAGGTATTCGTAGAGGCTCGACAGGTAAAGCCCATCCTCGTAGAGGCCGCTGATGGCGCTCAAACTGTTGCTCACCGCCGTTTGCCCCTGCTTGAACAGCACCAGGTACATGGTCATCTGCCCGAGGCTGATCTGGCCGTGGACGGTATCGACCACCACCCACGCATAGGCCAGGTAAAACGCCCCCGTGCCGAGCAACCCCAGCACAAATCCCCAGCCATCGCGGCGCAAGGTCAGCCGCCGGTCTTCGGCATACAGGCGAGCAAACGTCTCGCGATAGCGCTTCAATAGCAGCGGCGCGAAGCCGAACAGTTTGACCTCTTTGATGTAGCCCTCGTGGGAGAGCAGCGTCTCGATGTAGTTCTGCTGCCGACTTTCCGGCGCCCGCCGCGTGAACAGCCGGAACGCATCCCCGGAAAAATGCGCCTCGGCGAAAAACACCGGCAACGCACCCACCACCAGCAACACCAGTGCCCAAGGCGAAAAATGCACCAGCAACACGCCGAAGCTGATCAACACGATCAGGTTCTGGACCAGCCCCAATGACTTCATCACCAACGCCAAAGGCCGGGTCGACGCCTCGCGCCGCACCCGCACCAACTTGTCGTAAAACTCGGAATTCTCGAACTGCACCAGCGACAACGTCTGGGCCTTCTCCAGAATCATCGTGTTGACCTTCTGCCCCAACTGCACCCGCAACAACGACTGCTGAACCGACAGCGCCCGCTGCGTCCCGGACAACAACGCCAGCACGCCCGCCTCGAACAACACGTAACGCACCACCGGCCACAGCGGCGCACTGCCCTGCTGCGCGTGCAATTGCATGGCGAAAACCACTGCGTCAACGATGCGCTGGCCCAGCCACGCGGCCAGCGCCGGAAGGACACCAGCGATCAGGGTCGCCAGCACGAGGCCGAGAAACAGCCCACGAGAAGTGCTCCAGACCAGCAGCAAGGCGCGTCGGGCCTGGTCGAGCAACGAGGTGAAACGGGAAAGTGCCGCAGGCATGGATTGATGAACTCGGCAAAGGAAGTCGCTGAACACTACAAAGACGTCATGGTACTTCAGCCAGAAATCCCACAGGCGAGAAACACCTGTGGCGAGGGCGCTTGCTCCCGCTGGGTCGCGCAGCGGCCCCAAAAAAGGCACCGCTGCACACCCCAACATCAGTTGCCACTCACCCCGGCAAACCGCACCTACTTGGACAGATCAATCCTATCCAATACCCGGTTCGCCGTAATCTCCGCCGTCATGATGCTGTTGGAAATACCCAACAGCGCATAACGCGACTCACCCTCCAGATGATCCACCAACTGGTGAACCATCACATCGACCGAGGCCAGCGTCTCAACCAGATACACCGCCAGCGTTTCGGCCGTGGCTTCGGGGTCCACGGAAAACAGGCTGCTGCGTATTCGCGGGGTGGCCTTGATGTCGGCATTCGACGGGAAGTGGAAGTCGAGCGCGCGCTCGGCGGCTTCGTTGAGCTTCTTTGAATCAGGTTCGTAGGGAGAGACCGGATCGGTGTCCGGTGGGTTGGGTGTTACCTTGAACATTGGCTCTAACCTCATCTAAGAGTGAGGCTGCAACCCGTTCGCGACTAAACGAAATGGAGGCAGCTGTGCACAGGTTAGTCGACCGATGAGCCAAGAAATCGGCGCGCCCGAAGGCGCCCTGCGCACAGCCACCATCAGGAGCAGGATGAGATACCCGACTGATAGAGACATCGTGCGACTTGACTACAACGGGCGACTAAACCCGACCACTGATGAGCAGTGGCAGGGAAACGATAGAGTCCGGGGTCAAACCGCACAAGCCGGCGGATTCTGGCGCAGCCGTAGGCAACGGCGCAAGGTTTTGTAGCTTTCAGGACGTAACCTTGACGGGTTTTAAACAAGCCCCGTTTCATGGTTAAACAACCGAGTCAGATGGCTCACAAAATGCCCGTTCAAAACGCTCACTGGGAATCCTGAAACCGCGCCCGATACCGCCCAGGACTCTCCCCCGTCCACTTCTTGAACGCCCGATGAAACGCGCTCGGTTCCTGAAACCCCAGCTGCTCAGCAATGTCACTGATACTCGCCCGGCTCTCACGCAGCTGCTCAAACGCCACCCCGCGCCGCACTTCATCCTTGATCTCCTGATACGAACAGCCTTCCCGCTCCAGTTTGCGGCGGAAGGTGCTGGGGCTCAGGTGTTGTTCCAGGGCGAACGCCTGCAAGGTCGGCCATTGGCTGTAATGGCTGTTGCGCAGGCGCTGATGGACTTGTGATGCCAGGCCATGCTGGTTGCGGAAGCGGATCACCAGCCATTGCGGTGCCGTGCGCAGGAACACTTTCAGTGAGGCCAGGTCCTGGACCACCGGCAGGCGCAGGTAGTGGCTGGCGAATTCGATTTCGGTGCGTTCGGCGCCGAAGGTCAGGTTGGGGCCCCAGAGCAATCGGTCGTCGCTGAGGGACACGCGCTCGTGGCGAAAGTCTGCGCGGTCGATGGGGATGCGCCGCCCGCCCAGCCAGCACAGCAGGCTGATCATCAACACCAGGAACGTCTCTTCACCGAAACGGCTGGCATCTTCGTTTTGCGCGTGGCTGTCCAGGCTGATGATCGCGCGTTTGCCGCGCACGGTCAGGGTGCCGCGAAAGTCGCGCAGGAACAGCGCGAAGTTGGCCAGGCACTGGCGCATGGCTTTGTGCAGGTCAGGTTCCTGGATCAAGGCGCGGCAGATCAGCGCGAAGCTGCCGGGTGGCATGCCGTGGGAGTCGAGTCGGAAGAACTCATCGTTCAATTCGCGGATCTGAATCAGCCATAGCGCAGCAAACGCGCTCGCCGGCACGCGGGCGGTCGGCTGCTCGATCAATGCCGGGTCGATGCCCGCCTCTTCCAGCGCAGCTCGCGAACGCTGCGGATTGTCCCCCTGCCCATGGATCATCGCCTGCACGAAGTAGGCCGCCACTGAGTCCTTTTCCCGCATTTGAACGCTTCTCTCCCCATCGCCCGACTGGCAAAAAACACCAGCACCGTTGAACAGTTGCGGCATAGGACAACCGCCCTGCCGGTTCTAGACTCGCGGCCAATAGTACGCCTTCGGCCGTTACGTCGGCCAAGGTATCGCAGGGTTTGATCGGAAGGACGGAACATGAATCTGCAAAACATCGGCGTGATCGGCGCGGGCACCATGGGCAACGGCATTGCGCAAGTCTGCGCAGTGGCCGGCTTCAACGTGACCTTGATCGACATCTCCGAGAGCGCGCTGCAAAAAGCCCTGGCCACCGTTGCCAAAAACCTCGACCGGCAGATTGCCAAGGAAACCCTGACCGAAGCGCAAAAGCTCGACGCCCTCGCCAGGATCCGCACCAGCACCGATTACAGCAGCCTGCACAACGTGCAGCTGGTGATCGAAGCCGCCACCGAAAACCTCGACCTGAAACTGCGCGTGCTGCAACAGATCGCCGCGCAGGTCAGCGCCGAGTGCGTGATTGCCTCCAACACCTCGTCGCTGTCGATTACTCAACTGGCCGCCAGCGTCAGCCAGCCTGAGCGTTTCATTGGCCTGCACTTCTTCAACCCGGTGCCGGTGATGGGCCTGATCGAAGTGATTCGTGGCCTGCAAACCAGCGACGCGACCCACGCCCTGGCGTTGGATATGGCCACCACCCTCGGCAAAACCGCGATCACCGCCGGCAACCGTCCGGGGTTCGTGGTCAACCGGATTCTGGTGCCGATGATCAACGAAGCGATTCTGGTGTTCCAGGAAGGCCTGGCCAGCGCCGACGACATCGACGCCGGCATGCGCCTGGGCTGCAACCAGCCGATCGGTCCGCTGGCGTTGGCCGACCTGATCGGCCTGGACACCGTGCTGGCCATTCTCGAAGCCTTCTACGACGGCTTCAACGACAGCAAATACCGCCCCGCTCCGCTGCTCAAGGAAATGGTCGCCGCCGGCTACCTGGGACGCAAGACAGGACGTGGCTTCCATGCCTATGCCTGAGCGTTGCTCGCGCTTCGCCGAGTACCGGGACATCGTGCTGGAGTTGTTCGCCAGCAAGGGGTTCGGGCAGGTCGGCATGCGTGAGCTGGCAACGTGCCTGGGGCTGTCCCCGGGCTCGTTGTATCACCATTACCCGAGCAAGCAGCACTTGCTGCTCGACCTGATCGAGGAGTTCTACGAAGAACTGCTGTCGACCCTGGGGCGCATCGACCAAAAAGGCTCGGCGAAACGCGACAAACTGCCCAACCTGATCCGCGCGCATTTGAATCTGCACCGGGAAATGCCGTGGCATTTTCGCCTGGCGGAGCGCGACAGCGGCTGCCTGAACGCCGAGCAGCAAGCGCGTGTTCGACAGTTGCGCGAGCAATACGAGCGCACGCTATTGAAGATGCTCGGCGCCCCGTCCCGCCTCGGCGAACAGGGTTTGATCGCCGCCGGACACGCCATCGCCAACTTGCTCAACAGCGCCCCCGGCTGGCTGGCACATCACCCGCTGGAGGACGCGCAGCGCGATGAGTTGCTGGAAAGCCTGGTGATCGGCGCCGTCGAGCGCTTGCTGCGCCCATCGCCCGCCACGCGTGCGGCGGCGGCGGCCTGAGTGTTCAAGCAATAAGCCTCGCTTCTTCCATAGAAAAAACGTCTAAACAAACCCGGCACGATTCCACGTCTAACGCTTTGCTACTTGGAGTCCATTCAAAGGCCAATGTGGGTCTCCAGACCCACGGTTACCGGGAGCAAAACATGAAAATCAATCCCTACCTCATCTTCAACGGCGACTGCAAAGCTGCCTTCACCTTCTATGAGCAAGCCCTGCCAGGCCAGATCGAAATGATGATGACCTTCGGCGAAAGCCCGGCGCGCGAACACTTCCCCGCCGACTTGCACAACCTGATCATTCATACCCGTCTGGCCGTGGGCGATCAGGCGATCATGGGTTCGGACACCACACCGGATCGCCCCACGGATGACATGAGCGGTTGCTCGGTCTCGCTGAACGTCGACAGCATTGCCGAAGCGCAACGTGTGTTCGACGCGTTATCAGAAGACGGCAAGGTGCAAATGCCACTGGAAGAGACTTTCTGGGCCGCACGCTTCGGAATGCTGGTGGACCGGTTTGGTGTGTCGTGGATGGTGAATTGCGAAAAGGATCAGTGACGAGTTCCAGACATCCAACAGCCCGATCAGGAAAGGTTGGGCTGGCGCAGTAGCGCCTATCCCTTCACGCACACCACCTGCCGCAAGGTGTACAGCACTTCCACCAGTTCGCGCTGGGCGTGCATGACGTGGTCGATGTTTTTGTAGGCCATGGGGATTTCATCGATCACCGATGCATCTTTGCGGCACTCGACGTGGGCGGTGGCGCGGACCTGATCTTCGACGGTGAACAGGCTTTTCGCTTTGGTGCGGCTCATGACGCGGCCGGCGCCGTGGCTGCAGGAACAGAACGATTGCTCGTTGCCGAGCCCGCGAACGATGAAACTTTTCGCGCCCATCGAGCCTGGGATGATCCCCAACTCGCCCTTCTGCGCCGACACCGCGCCCTTGCGGGTGACCAGAATATCCTGGCCAAAGTGCCGTTCTTTCTGCACATAGTTGTGGTGGCAGTTGACCGCTTCCAGAGCGACTTCGAACGGCTTGCTGATCAATTTACGTGTGGCCTGAATCACCGCGTGCATCATCAAGGCCCGGTTCTGTCTGGCGAAGTCCTGGGCCCAACCGACGGCTTCGACGTAATCATCAAAATGCCGGCTGCCTTCTTCGAAGTAGGCCAGATCACGGTCCGGCAGGTTGGCGAGGTGCTGGCGCATGTCGGCCTGAGCCAGTTGAATGAACAGGTTGCCGATGGCGTTGCCAACCCCGCGTGAACCGCTGTGCAGCATGAACCAGACGCGGTTGGTTTCATCCAGGCACACCTCGATGAAGTGGTTACCGCTGCCCAGCGTGCCCAGATGCCCGCGATTGTTGGTGTTGGCGAGTTTCGGGTATTTGTCGGTGATCGCCTTGAACCGCGGGTTCAGTGCGGCCCAAGCCTGATCGGCCTGTTTCGGAACGCTATCCCAAGCCCCTTTGTCCCGCACGCCACGCCCGACTGTGCGGCCATGGGGCACGGCTTTTTCGATTGCGCAGCGCAATCCATGCAGGTTATCCGGCAAGTCAGCGGCGGTCAGCGATGTGCGCGCGGCGATCATGCCGCAGCCAATGTCCACGCCGACAGCGGCGGGAATGATCGCACCCACCGTCGGAATCACACTGCCAATCGTCGAGCCTTTGCCCAGGTGCACGTCAGGCATCACCGCCAGGTGTTTGAAGATAAACGGCATCTTCGCGGTGTTGATCAATTGCTGCCTGGCTTCGTTTTCGACCGGGACGCCTTCGGTCCAGAGTTTGATCGGTTTACCGTTGGCGACTTCCAGCAGTTGGTAGTTAGGTGCTTGCATGTTTTCGAACAAGTGGCGCCTCGGCCCCTTGAGTTCCTTGGTTATTTCCTGGTTTCCAGGATCTTGTCAGCGAGCGCTTTGGCCCGCTTGATCGACAGGTTGTGCGTGGGCACCGTCTGATGAAAGAAGCGCCTCTATCTTACGCCCGAATATTCCCCTGAAAACCTCAACGTGATCACAGAACCAGTGGGAGCGTGGCTTGCCAGCGAAGAACGATGACACGCAATACCTGAAAAACCGCGGTGCATGCTTCGCGGGCAAGCTTCGCTCCCACTGGATTTTCGTCGCTCGTGGACTTAACGGCATCCGCCGAGGCCGCAGATGTTGAATGTCGAACGCGCTCTTCAGAGCTTGGCGATGGAGACCTCGGTGGATTTGACGAAGGCAATCACCTCGCTGCCCACGCATTTAAACCGTCGCGCTGAAGCCGACAACCCAGCAGCACGACAACCATTCGTCGCCTATGAAAACCTGGCGCACAACAGGCGGCCCTCTCTGGCTTAGGGATTGCACAAGCCGGTCTTGGCAGCCCCGGAACGACGTAATTCTGACGCGGCGGCCCTCTAATCAATGCTTGGTCAGTCCCCCCGGAGATGTAACGTGTCAACTCTCAATGAAATCGCAGCGAACCACGCGAGAATGGCTATGGCAAAGGCGCAAGAGTCGACCGGATTGAGTGAGCGACATCTTCAAATCGTCGGCAGCGTCGAAATCCGCACCAGCGATGAACAACCGCACGTTCCACTGCACTTCATCATCGTGACGCCGGAAAACCACCTCGCCCAGGCGGCTGGCTACTAACGCCGTCCCCTGACGATAAAACCCGGCGCAATGGCCGGGTTTTTCTATTAATCAACCCAAGCCCTTGCCCACGATTGGCGCCGACGCGCCTAAACTCAACTGACAACGAACTCGCCCTGCGATTGGAGGATGAGGCACTGTCATGTTTGAAATCTCAGCGGTGGCGCGGGTTAAGCGCTTCGCCGCAAACACGGCCGGCCGGGATTTCGCGGTTGGCGACATCCATGGCCACTTCACTCGGCTGCAAGCTGCGCTGGATGCCGCCAGGTTCACCCCTTCGGTCGATCGCCTGTTCAGTGTTGGCGATCTGATTGACCGCGGGCCCGAATGCCGCGCCGCGCTCGATTGGCTGGACAAGCCGTGGTTCCACGCCGTGTGCGGCAACCATGATGACTACGTGGTTCACTTCGATACCTGTGCCGTCGACAGCTGGATCTTCAACGGCGGCTTATGGTTCACGCACCTGTCGCTGCCCGAACAGAAAACATTCGCCGCGACGTTCGCCGAGTTGCCAATCGCAATCGAAGTCGAAACCGCCCAGGGCCTGATCGGCATCGTGCACGCCGATTGTCCGTTCCCATCATGGGCTCAACTGCGAAACGAACTGCAATCGCCCAAGAGCAGCCAGCGCCTGATGCAAGTCCAGAACCGCTGCCTATGGTCCCGCTGCCGCCTCGAACAGCGGGAAACACAGGGCGTTGCGGGTCTGCGTGCGCTGGTGGTCGGGCATAGTCCCATTCCCGTGCCCGTCAGGCTTGGCAATGTGATTCATATCGACACGGCGGGATGGAGGCCGGCGGAGGGCTATTTCACCCTGCTGAATCTCGAAACGCTTGAGCCGGCGCCTTGAGCATCCTGTACCGCTCGTCCTGACCTCGGCACGTTCACCTTCCATGCTTTTCCAATGGGTACATCCACTCGCACAGCAGGTGCAAACGATGAACAGCAAAATTGCTCCTCTCATGCTCGCCGGACTTGTCTCGATCTGCCCGCTCTACTCGCTCGCAACCGAGAAAACCACGGAAGACGCCACCCTCCCACCCAGCGCACTTCCCGGGCTCAACCAAGGCGAGTCGAATGCAGAAAAGGCTGACAAAAAGGGCGAGGAAGCATCGGGTTCCAATTCCGGCGCGCAATCGCATGAGATAGAAAAAGACGCCGCTGGTTCGAGTGGTTCAGGGAATGAAGGAGCCAAGTCGAAGCCGCAACAGTAAGCCTGCAGGCGAGTGGTGCACGGGCGTGAGTACGATAAAGGGCATCCCCCACGGCGCGAGCTCATCCCGGCACTGACGGTGATTGCCCCAAAACCCGTCACTTTTTGTGGCGGGCTTTTTTGCGTACGGCGCGTCGGATCGACGTTAGTCAGCCATTTTTATATTGAGGACGTCGTGCACATGAGCCATCAGTTGCTCACCATTGAAGGGCTTCCTGAAATAACCCCGCGCACCCAATTCCCGCGCCCTGATTTCCGTACTCTCTCCCACGCTGGCAGTGATGAAGATGACCGGGAAACGCATCGCACGCGCTTGCAGTGCTTCAACCAATTGAATGCCGTTCATGCCGGGCATCCGGATATCCGAAATAAGGCACGCCGTTAAATCCAGCGCCTTGCAAGCCAGAAACTCTTCGGCACAAGAAAAAGTACGACAGGCATACCCCATCGACCTCACCAGGCTGTCCAGTGAAGTACGAACAGTGTCGTCGTCATCAACGATCGAAATGATTGGAATGTTTGACAATTAATTCAACCTTGAAGTGATGGGAGCTAATCGATAAAGCGCCTCTTTTTCTTGAACACGCTCGTTCTGACGGGTGGCGTTGAAACCTGCATCGCTCATGGCCCTCAATGCCTGAATGGTTTCTCTGCCCCCCCTTCATGCTGCTTTAAAAAATCAATGAACACGCGCAGCTTTGGCGGCATGGCGCTGCGGCTGAAATAGTAAAGTGACAAACTGCGCCTGGGGCTCCAGTCCTCCAGCACTCTGACCAGGCGGCCATTGGCAAGGTAGTCCTGAACATAGCGGTCATACACATAGACAAAACCACAGCCATCAAGCGCAGCGCCGAGCAAGGTCATCCCGTCGTTGCTGGAAATGCGCCCTCTTGTCTCGATCTCGACATCCTGCCCCTCGCATGAAAATGTCCACCGCTCGCAGGCACCGGTCACGGCGCTGTTGTAGCGGACGCAATCATGGTCCAGAAGTTCTGCCGGAACCTTCGGTATGCCGTGAGCGTTGACATAGGCGGGCGATGCCACCACAGCCATCTGGATATCGGCGCCCAAAGGAACGGTCACCATGTCCTGTTCCAGCATTTTGTTCACTCTTATGCCGGCATCGAAACCGTCATTGACGATATCGACCACACGACTTTCGATGGCGATATCCAGATTGATGTCTGGATAGGCCGCCAGGAACCTGGGCACCAACGGTTCCAGAAACATCACATAGGCGCTGCGTGACATGGTCAACCGCAGCGTACCTGAAGGGTTCGCCGCGACCTCAGCCAAATCTGAAAAGGCGCTTTTCAGCTCAAGCACCAGCGGCGCAACCTTTCGATAGAACACTTCACCGGCCTCGGTCAGGCCCACGCTGCGCGTCGTTCGGTTGAACAGTCGAACGCCGGCACGTTTTTCCAACTGGCGGATGGCGTGACTGATCGCTGATTTGCTCACGCCCATCATGACCGCTGCCGCGGTAAAACCGCGCGAATCAGCCACGCAAACGAAGACTGTCAGCAGCTCGAATCCATCCGTATCGATTGTCAAAGCGGGTTCACCTGATAGTCAGAACAGCGCGTCAGGACAGTCGCAGCCCCGTGATGCCTAACATGATCGACAGGCTGGTCAGCACGCCGATAACGGCGCCACTCCACCAACAGATATTGGCTTTAGACAGGGAAACGCCGTGCGCCAGCATCACCACCCTGAGCCCTGAAAACAGGTGAGCAATGATAAAGAACACGCCAATTGCATAATGCGGCAGCAAACGAATGCCCCAAGGGTCATGAATCATTCCCACCGGATCACCGGACGCAAAGTCCCAGCCCGTTTCAATTCCGGCGTAGGTTCTTGCAAATACAAACACGGCGTTGAGGTGGCCCAGGATGAAGATGGACAGGAACACCCCGGAGCCCACTTGGAAAATACGATAGTTGTCGCCACCGACCGAGCTCCAGTTCCAGGCAAGGCGCAGGCCGCTGACCACCTGAAACAGCAGAGCAACGACCAGGATCGGTTCGACAAAGGATGAACGATAAACGGTTCGTCCCAGCTCCATGACCTTCGCGTGAACGTCCGGTCCGGCCAGGCCGAACAAATGATTGAACAAGTGAAAGACCACGAACAACAACACGATCACCCCGGCAATGCCGTGGGCCACTCGCAGTGCCGGCATGGAACGAATGGGCTTGATTGGCTGCTCGTTCTTGCCACCGTCTCTACTGAGATAAACTCCCAGCCCTATCCAGGACGCTGCCCAGAACCACTCATCCGGCACTGGGCTGCCCAACATGATCAGATTGACACCGACAAAGCAGTACAGCGTCGGCGCGCACATGATGAAGAGTGCCAAGCGTCTTGCTCTGAGCTGTGCTGCCGCGTTCTGTTGACGCGTAATGCGTTGGCACGCCAAGGCAAACCCCATGGCCGGCACCGCGAAAACGGCCACCATCAAGGCAATGGCCAGAAGCATGGAACCCAGCGGCATCGTCGAGCCCGGTTCAACCGACATGACCTGCGCGTGGAAGGCATTCAGGAAATAAGGGTATACGGCGGTCACCAGCACAGGCACCCAGATAGCCCATTTATGCGGCGCGTTTTGTACCGCCCTTTCGTAAGGGCTGACTGCCCACTTATCGACCATCCAACAACCCTCGAAAATAAGATAGTTATCGCAAGGATTGTAAAAGCCTATTCGCCCTGTGATATTCCAAGCAGAATGCCAGAGAAACGAAAAAACTAATGACTAACTAAGTATAGTCACACTATATGAAGGTATTAATCCTCAGAAAAAAACACACTTACTCTAGCGACTCACAAGTACTGACCCACCCGTAAATCCATTCAACCGACGATTGTCCAATTTCATTACACAGTCTGTGCACTGTCAGGATGATTGTCGCCTCAGCGCCAAGCCCTATAATTCGTTTGCCCCTATTGGCTACTTACAAATACCTGACTCCCTGAGTTGGCTGCTCACTCGAGCAGACACACACTCGCAATCATCAAGGAATCCAACATGACTCATCGTGCAAGAGCAGCTCGCATCCATGCTTACGGTCCGCCTGAAGTACTGGTATTTGAAAACATCGAAGTAGCGGAGCCCGGCCCCACTCAGGTATTGATCCGCAACACGGTCATCGGTTTGAATTTCGTCGAGGTTTATTACCGACGCGGGACATTTCCAGTGCCTGCATTCCCAGCCATTCTCGGTAATGAAGCGGTGGGTATCGTCGAGGCCGTCGGCGTCGATGTCGTGGGTATCAAGGTTGGAGACCGGGTCGTTTATTCGGACGATGTGCATGGCGCCTATTCAACGCTGTGCCTTTATCCCGCCGATCGCGTGGCAATCGTTCCGGATGACATCAGCGACAAACAAGCAGCGTCCAGCTTCCTGAAGGGCCTGACCGCACGTTACCTGCTCAAGGAAACCGTCAACCTCAAGGCGGGCGATACCGTGCTTTATCATGCCGCGGCAGGCGGCGTCGGGCAGTTGTTCACCCAGTGGGCAAAGGCGCTCGGTATACGGGTGATCGGTACGGTGTCTTCGGATGAAAAGATGGCTATTGCTTTAGCGGCAGGCTGTTCGCATGTCATCAACTACCGCACGGAAAACTTCGCCCATCGCGTCATGGAGCTCACCAATAATGTCGGCGTGAAAGCCGTATTCGACTCCGTGGGCAAGGACACTTTTGTCGACTCGTTGTCGGTGCTGCAGCCGAGGGGAACGCTTGTGGTATTTGGCAAGGCTTCCGGCAACCCTCCCTTGATCAACCCGTTCGACCTCGCACCGCGATCGCTGAACCTGACCTGGCCGGTATTGCCCGTGTACGTGGCAACAGCCGAACAGTTGGCGGTCGCGGCGCAAGACCTGTTTAACGCAATTACGACGGGAATAATCAATGTTGAGCCTGGGCGGGTTTATCCATTCGATCAACTAGTAGACGCCCACAGAGACCTTGAAGAACGCCGCACTACCGGTGCTACTGTTTTAATCGTTTGAACGACTCAAGTACGCTCATCCCGCCACAGGCCATACCAAGGGATGAGCAACTTATACGAAGATGCCTGCGCAGAGACCGTAGGCATAAGTGACGTCTCTGTTCATTCCTTTACTATTTGAATGGCTCTAACGAAACCAGCTTTTCACACGTTACCCGTTCAACTACATAAATAGCGCCTCGCAAACTTAAGGTTATTTATGAATTGAGCCTACTGACTAATCAGGGTGAATATAATGAAAACTTCCGAATTGGGTCTGGCCATCGCCTTTCTTGCCGCGACGGGTCTGATCGCTACCCAAGCTATCGCCTCCGAAGGGTACGCCGAACAAAATATTGCCGTCGGCCGGGAAAATAATGCACCGGATGATCGTGACCCACCGGTGCAACAACATCGCGCCAGATCGGCGCCAACTCGTGTCGCCGAAGGCGGATCGGATCGTCTGATCGAGCGCCGCAGTGTTGCCGAAGGTGGATCGGATCGCCTGATCGAGCGCCGCAGTGTTGCCGAAGGTGGATCGGATCGCCTGATCGAGCGCCGCAGTGTTGCCGAAGGTGGATCGGATCGCCTGATCGAGCGCCGCAGTGTTGCCGAAGGTGGATCGGATCGCCTGATCGAGCGCCGCAGTGTTGCCGAAGGTGGATCGGATCGCCTGATCGAGCGCCGCAGTGTTGCCGAAGGTGGATCGGATCGCCTGATCGAGCGCCGCAGTGTTGCCGAAGGTGGATCGGATCGCCTGATCGAGCGCCGCAGTGTTGCCGAAGGTGGATCGGATCGCCTGATCGAGCGCCGCAGTGTTGCCGAAGGTGGATCGGATCGCCTGATCGAGCGCCGTGTTGCCGATGTTGGCAATGCATACAACGGCGGGATGGATATCAATGCCCACTTTTCCATGGACTGACAGCTGTCGCGGGGGCGAGGACTCATTTCGCCGCTACGGTTACGCCCAGAAGCGTAAACATTCCGGGCGTAACACGGCGAATGCGAGCGGTGTCAGGTTCAATCCGTCGCAACAGGCAGCGTGAATTGGACCGTGGCCCCGCAAGGTTGATGAGCGCTTGCCCACAACCGGCCACCATGGGCCTCGATGATCGAGCGACAGATCGACAAGCCCATCCCCAGACCCGCAGGCTTGGTGGTGTAAAACGAGGTGAAGATCCGCTCAGCGGTTTCTGCCTCAAACCCGGGGCCCGAATCGCTGACGCTGATCAGCAAGTAGCCTGAGTCGCCCTCACCTGCGCTGATCAACAGTCGACGTTCGCCTTCAGGGTTGCTACTCATGGCTTCCAACGCATTCATGATCAAGTTGAGCAGAACCTGTTGCAGCTCGACCCGATCCCCCTCAATGGATGGCAACCCGTCCATGAGTCGAGTGTCCAACAACACCCCGTTTTTCATCATCTGGCCCCGGGTGAACTCGATCATTTCGCCGACTGCCGAATGAATATCGACTGGCCCCTTGGGCTGCGGCGCCTTGCGAATATGACCGCGGATTCGTCCCAGCACATCAGCCGCGCGATTGGCATCCTTGATGAGGCTGTCGAGTACCTGACGAACCTCGACGAGTTCAGGGGGCTGGGCGTTGAGCCAGCGTTTCGCCGCATTGGCGTTAAGGATGGCGGCGGCAATGGGTTGATTGACTTCATGAGCGATGGACGCCACCAACTGGCCCATGGTCGCCACGCGGTTTGCATGGGCCAACTCCGTCTGAACCTCGCGATATCGACGTTCGCTGTCACGGATTTTTTCTTCCGCCTCCTTGCGCTCGGTGAGATCCAGCACAAAAGCGACCCCTTCCGTGCTGCCAGGTTCGATCATGGCCAGGCCCACGATAACCGGCAGGCGACTGCCGTCCTTTTTGAAGTATTCCTTTTCGAAAGGCTGGGCATGTCCGGTTTGCACCGCCATCACCATCGAGCGTTCGCTGTTGTCGCGAAACTCCGGGACCGTCAGGTCACGCCAACTCAAAAGGCCCTTGTCCAGATCCTCCCGGGCGTAACCCAGCATGCTGAGAAAAGCGTCATTGGTTTCCAGAATGTCGCCGTCGGCGTTCCACACGACGATCCCGATAATGTTGGCATCAACGAGGCGCCGGATCTTCGCTTCGCGCTCCCCGACCTCGCGGTACAAACGGGCGTTTTCCAGTGAAATGGCCGCCTGCGACGCCACCAGTTTGAGAATCGCGACGCGGTCCGGACTGAACACCCGCACGCTCAGATTGTTTTCGAGGTAGAGCGCGCCGACCAGATTGGCCTGGTTCATCAACGGCAAGCACAGAACAGAACGGGTGCGATGCTGACGAATATAAGCGTCTGCGGCGAAGGGCGACTGCGTCACGGCATCGTCCAGAAACACACTCTCCCGGGTGCGCATGACATGGTTCAACACGGATTCGGGCATCAGTTCCATGCTGACCGGCGCATCGCGCAGTTGCGCGGCGCTGTCACCGGCGGTCACCTGCGCGGCGATGCGGTACTCGGCGCCCTTGCACAGAATCAACAGGCCGCGCTCGGCACCCGCCAATTCAATCGCCGTGCGCATCACCGTATCAATCAGTTTCTCCAGCACGATTTCACTCGACACGGCCTGCGACACCTTGAGAACGGTGGCGAGGTCAAGGTGCTCGACCGGCGTGGCCATGGTCGTTATCGCGCCAGGCGCGTGTTCTTCAGTCCTGAGCGACGGATACTTGGCTTCAAGCTGACGCACCTTGCCATCGCTGCCCCAACGCAAGTAGCCATATCGGGCATCCTGCAAATAGACACGGGCAATCTTGCCAAGACCGCGGGCCGCGTAGAAGCGTGAGGCAAGTTCGTTGGCCAACGCTTCGATGTGGATGAAACCGCTTTCCTGCGCCGTTTTGATCGCCTGCTCGTACAGCAGCTCGGCCTCAATGAGGCGCCCTTGCAGTCGTGCGATTTCGGCACCGACCAGTGCGGCCCGGCTCGCGAAATTCTCAGGACATTGCTGCTCCCACGTCTGCAGCTGCGCATGATCGGCCTGCATGGCGAGCAGGTGCTGCGCGCGTTGTTCACCCGAAACGCCATCACACGAGGCGGCCCGGGCCAGCGCGTCGTAGAAGTGATACTCGGCTTCCTCGAAAAACGAGTAGGACGTCCAGAGCAACTGCCGCGCCTTGGCGGAAGCGGACATTGCCGCCTCGATTTCGTCGGCCATGTAGTGCGCTTGCAGTTTACGAACCCAGTACCAACAAGCGGCCAATGCCAGGTCCGGACTGCTGGACAGATGGGCTTCGGTCTCGCGTTCCTCGAACTGTCCGTCGTCGAAGCAACCGAAGGCAGGCGTCAGGCCTCGGAGCATTCGGATCAGGGCAAGCTGCGTCACCATGAAATCAATGACCAGACCAAAACGGACTTTCCTCGCGTACGCCAGCCCCCGTTCGGCTTCGGCCTGGAGCTCGGGAAGCGAATCCCCGGCGAACAGTGAATCGGAGGTGAGGCAATTGCCTGCATAAGCGCCGTATGGAAGGTCGCCTATGCGGTTCGCCGCGACAAAGGCCCGATGCAGCAGGTCGCGACATTGCTCTACGGGTTTCATCCAGCGGACGGCAAAACTCGAGAAGCATAAATAGGTGCTGGCCTCGAATCGCTTAAGGCCGCGTTGCTCCACAAGATCACAGCCGAGTTGCCCAAACCGGAACCCCGCCTGGTAGTCACCGAAGCGCCTTCCGGCCACTCTGAAGACGTTGGCATAAAGCACACATGAGGCGTCGCAGTTACCCCGTTCGAGGCTGAGACTGACCGCTTTGCAAATCAGCAGGCAAGCCAGGTTCGCGTCCGTCTGCAAGGCGGGTGCAAAGAGCTTGCCCAGTGTGTTGACGGTCATCAGTGACGCCGCATCGTCCATCAACGGCAGGTCGATGAGTTCCTCGATCTGTCGGCTGCCCAGCAACGACCAGATGTGGTCATATTCTTCGCGCACTTCATCGTCGCTCGGATGGGCAGACCACTCGATGCCCACATGCCGCAGGTAAGCGAGGCAGACCGCCACGGCGCCGTCGCTGCGGTCCAGAAGCAAGTAGACGTCCATCTGCAAGCAAGCGACATTGGCTCGTTCGACCGTCGTCGTCGCGTGTGCCGACAGTGTCGTCAGGCGAGTGTCCGCGACGGCCAGTTGCCCGGTCAGGAACTCGCACTCGGCCCGGTTCAACTCCATTTCAAAGCGCAACGTGTGGCGCCGCACCCAACACTCCTCGTCCAGCAACTGGACGCCGGTGGTGAGGTAGTTGAGCGCTGACGCATAGGCGCTAGATGCCTTCGCGCGCTGGCCGGCGATCAGGTTGAACTCGGCCAGTTGTTCCTTTTCACTGGTGTCGGTGAGCAGTGCCGCGCCTTGATTGAGTTGACCCACGATGTCAAAGATCGCCTCATCCAACACTGACACCGGCGTTTGTGCGGCCAGTAACCGCCCTATTCGCAGGTGCGTGTGGGGGCGCAGTTCGACGGGGATCAGCGAATACGCCGCCTCATGGATGCGGTCGTGGACGAAACCGAACGCCCCGTCCAGGCGCTCGACCAGTTCCAGTCGGATCGCCTCCCACATCACCGCACGCAACTGTGACTTCGACAGGCCCAGTGCCAGGGAAAGCGTAGCGATTGCAGCGACGTTGCCCAGGCACGCCAGATGCTGCAGCGCCCGCTGTGTCTCGGCAGGCAGTCGGGCGAGTTTAGCGACCATCAGGTCTACAACGTTGTCTGTGTAGCCCATGGCGTGGATGCGATTGGGGTCCCAGCACCAGCGGCGTGCGCCATGATCGAAGGTCAGCAACTGCGCTTCGGCGAGTGCCTGCAGAAACTGAATCACGAAAAAAGGATTGCCGGCGGTCTTGTCCTCGATCAGCTGCGCCAAAGGTTCGACTCGCACGATCTCTTCGTGAAGGGTCTCGGCAATCAACTGCTCAATGTGGGTCCTGGCGAGCGGTGCCAGCATGATCTCATGGACCCGGCCCCCAGCCTTGCGGATGGACTTGAGCTTGGTCGTCAGTGGATGCGTGACATCCACCTCATTGCTGCGATAAGCCCCAACCAGCAACAGATGTCGCATGTCGGCGCTGGTGAGCAGATCCTCCAACAGGTCGAGCGTGGCGACGTCGAGCCATTGCAGATCATCAAGAAACAATGCCAGCGGATGTTCGGCCCGGGCGAAAACGCCGATGAAGTTGCGGAACACCACCAGGAAACGCCGTTGCGCCTGTTGCGGATCGAGTGTGGGGACCGGTGGCGGTTCGCCGATGACCAGTTTCAGCTCCGGGATGAGATCGGTCATGAGCCGTGCATTGGCCTCCAGTGCCTTATGCAACTTCTCACGCCAGTCCGCCAGTTCGGCGTCACTCTTGCCCAATAGCGTGCGCACCAGGCTTTGAAAGGCCTGCACCAACGTTGCGTAGGGAACATCACGGCGATACTGATCGAACTTGCCGGACACGAAAATTCCGCGTGGCGGCACTAACACTTTGTGCAGTTCGTTGACCACCGAAGACTTGCCGATGCCCGAATACCCGGTGACCAACACCAGTTCCGGCGCGCCGTTGGCAACGATCCGACCGAATGCGGCAATCAGTGTGTCGACCTCTTGCTCGCGACCGTACAGTTTTTCGGGGATCAGCAGGCGTTCCGAGGTGCCATGCTCGCTCAACGCGAAGGCGTTGATGGTGCCCAGGCGCTCCCAATCCGCCAGGCACTGGCGCAAATCATGTTCCACGCTGGACGCGGTCTGATAGCGCTCCTCGGCGGTCTTGGCGAGCAGCTTCATGACGATATCGGAGATCACTGGCGGTATGGTTTCAACGCGCAAACCAGGCGCCACCGGTTTTTTGGCGATATGGCAATGCACCCATTCCATCGGATCGGTCGCCGTGAATGGCAGCGAGCCGGTCAACATCTGGTAAAGCGTGATGCCAAAGGAATACAGGTCGCTGCGCGAATCGATCGAGCGATTCATCCGGCCGGTCTGCTCCGGCGCCATGTAAGCGAGTGTTCCCGCCATGGTTTCGGGCGCCTGCCGCTCGCGCGGTAACCGCGAGGTCAACCCGAATCCGGTCAGGCGCGCTTGCCCGTCGGCACAGTTCACCAGGATATGGCTGGGCTTGATGTCTTTGTGAACAAGCCCGCGCTGATGGAGCTTGCCCAACGCCACCGCAATGCTGATGGCGTGCTGCAAGAACGGCGACGTTTGCATGGGTGCGGCAAGCAGCTGCACCAGCGGTTCACCGCCGACATCCTCAAGCACCAAGTGCATCTGGCCAGCTTCGCGCACCAGTTCGAGGGGCCTGAGCGCCCAACTCTCGTCCAGTTCGTCCTTCAGGCCGAACTCATGCACGATGCGGCCCAGGCAGGCTGGATGCGGTTGCTCCGCTGCCGCTCGCGCCAGGAGAACCGTGCGATCACTGCCGCCCTGGCAGCGTCGCTCCCGACTGAACGTGCGCTCACCATCGTCCCACAGTATTTGCATTCTGGAATCCATTAGAGTTGGACATGCCGCAGTATGGCCTGCTGCTTTAATCTGTCGACTGATCGTCCAATGAATTCCAGTTGCCGGCACCATCGCACGGACGTGGCTTCCGGGGCTGCCAAGGGTCTGAGTACTGCGCAAGATGGCACTGAACGGCGGCTGCGGCATCAACACCTAAAGGTTAGTCAGTCATACATAGGTATACTTTCCCCCCCATCTGGACTGCGTATCTTGTAGTGACGACAAGTGCTGTCACGAGAAAACCCAATGACGCAAACCACTGCCATCCGTACGACAGCAATTATTGCGATTGTCGACGATGACGACTCCGTACGGAGTGCCCTGCAAAGCCTGTTAAGGTCCGGCGGTTATCAGACCCGAACCTACAGCAGCGCCTTGGCGTTTCTCGACGCAAACGTGTCGGCTGAAACCCATTGCCTGGTGTCCGATATTCAAATGCCGGGAATGAGCGGTGTCGAGATGTGTGAGCGGCTGGTCTCGATGGGCTTTCACATCCCCACGATTCTCATTACCGCCTACCCTGGTGCGGCGCCCGCCCTGAGTGCCCACAATCCAGAGCTGATCGCCTGCCTGTCCAAACCCTGTGACGCCGACAGACTGCTGAGCTGCATCGAAGCCGCCCTGCTCCAGCGGCATTGAGGGCCGACTAAACCTATGGATGATGGCGACGCTGTCCGAAAGATGATGTATTCACGGACAACGCATCTTCCATTCCTGCCTGACGCCGCGACTCACTCGCCAAGGAAGACCAATGTTAATCGGTTCCACCGCATCGAAAAGTGCGATGTCTGCCTACACGACTGCCGTCGACACCCAATCCGCCACTGAAGCTCAGCAGCGCATGGCCCAGGACGAGGCGCCACCGGTCAAAGCGAAAGAGGCCGATTCGGTGAGTCTCTCCAGCACCTCTACCGACTACAGCAAATCGATCGCAGGCAATGCGCCGTATTTCCCCGTGCGCGAAGGCATGAATGCCGATGCCCTGGTGTTAGGCGCCTCCAAGCCGGGCGCGGTCTCGAGTTCGAAGGACAAGACGTTTGAGCAAGTGGCCACCGATGCTCGCAAGCGCATGGATGAGAAATACGCCCAGATGAACGCCAGCGGCAAACCGTACACCGGCAGCGATGAGGACCGTAATGGCCTGATGGGTGATCTGGATCGTCGTTCGCTGAATGCAGTGGCCACCAATGAAGGCGGGATTTTCACGGCGCAGGAACAGGCCTCGGCACAAGCCTTGATGCGTCAGCAGGGGCGGCTTGCCACCGGCTATTACAGTGGCCCGGCGGACCAACAGCAAAACTGGAAAGATCCGTTTGCCAACGACCCTTTTGGTCGCGCCCGGGCGGCACTGGATTTTATGAATAACATGAGCCCGGAAGAAAAGGCCACGCCCGAATGGCTGTCACAACGCCTGTCTCTGGAAGCCGCCTTGAACCTGGGTCACAACACTGGCGCAGACCCAGTGGACAAGAAAAGCGGACACTTTCACAACCTGGCTGAAATTCTGGCGGGGGTGGTGACCGAGCCGGATACCCGGCAATCCAGCCAAGCCAAATACGGCGATCCCTCCGCGCAGATCTTGAAGAAACTCCAATCGCTGATCGCCTGAGCCAGAGATAACGAAAACGCCGCCTCATCGGGCGGCGTTCTCATTTATCGGACAAAGTCCCCAACCATTGATCTTATGAGCTTCGATGCTCAGGGCACGCTTTCAGCCAGAGGGGCGTCGCTGAGGCCTTGTGTCAGGTCGGTATAACGGGCGACACCCAAGTCGAACAGACCGGCCATGCGCGCGGCCTCGAAATCCAGTGGATCTGTATCCAGATCGGATGGCAGCGCCGCATACCGGAGCTGTACGTGATGGCGATGGGCAAACGCCGTGGCCATCGCAACGTGCATGCGCAGGTTGGCGCGGCTCAACGAGTCGAACGAACGTCCCATGATAGCGACGGCACCGCCACTCAATTGATTGTTACGGGGCGCCATCGGCGCGTTGATGATGATGAAAATCTTGCCCGGCATCAGGCTCGGCTGATTGATCTGCCACTGCACCAACGCTTCCGGCAACAGCAGGAAAGGCACATTGACTCCGCCATCGGCATGGATCTCCGAGGTATTACCATCAGCAATCGGTATCGGCGGAAAAATCCCCGGGACGCTGGCTGAAGCGGTCATGATCGTGCGAAACAGCGCCAGCGCCTGGTGTTCGTTTCCGGGTTCTTGAGCGGACAGCGCAATGGCCCCCATGTCCCAGATGTGCGTTTCCTGGGTATCGAGGTTGGTGGTCGCCACCAGCAGACGGCGACCCAGACGGTGCTGATCCGCCACGGCGTGCAACAACGCCGCACTGGTGTAGTGCTCAATGATCGCTGCAAGCGGTTCACCACTGTAAAGCGAGGGTCGCGCCAGCATGCCCAGGCCGCGCTCGGTCAATTGCGTCGCACCGACATTGCGGTAACCCCCGAATCAGGCGCGGGTCCCAGTATTTCCCGGCAAAGGCCAGTGGCGCGATCAACGCACCGGTGCTGACGCCGGTCACGAGATCGAAATCAGGGCGGGTGCCACTGCGACTCCAGCCCACCAGAACCCCAGCGCCAAACGCGCCATTGGCCCCCCCCCCCCGGAGATCGCCAGCGCAGTGATGCTCGTTCTCCCGGCCTTTTTGCGATCCGCCTCCCAGGCTTGCATGAACGCCATGGATTGCTGCGCGTTATCGGCCACAAAACGGAAGCGATTCAACGACGCGAATTCGCGAGTCGGCTGCGGGGTGGAAACCGTATCAATCATCGGGCGGCGGAGCGAGCCGCAGCCGCTCAACATCAATTCGAAAGTGATCATGATCACCAGCAACGGCTGGCGAAATTTCAGGCGTAGTGACTGATCGACCATGACAACGGATCTCTTGGCGAATGCTGGGGAAATTCAGGGAGAGCGCCCTGGTGAAGACAGCGCTCTACATAACAAACGTCAGTTTTTGCCAACCCTGAAAAGAAACAGCCAGACAGGTTTTGGGCGATATCTTTTTAGTTCTTAGTCGCTTAGTGAATTCGGTTACGAATCGTCGACTAACAGGAAATATTATCGATTGGCGCCGTTATTCGATATGACATATAACCCTGAATTACGGCCAGGAAAACGGGGCCTGCTCCTGCGTATAACCATTCGCAGATTGAGTGATCGCGAAAACTTGACAGGTTTTCAATACCGGCTTATTTCAATCGCGCCAGTCAAACCCCTTCATCGCCAATAACAGCGATAACCGAGTCTCGACGCAGCCATGAATTCCATTGTTCACGACACCGCCCCGCTCCATGAATCACTCTCTCAGCCGCGCAGCCTGGTGTTCCTGGCGTACCCCCAGATGGGCTTGCTTGACCTGACCGGCGCACAAACCGTGTTCTGGGCCGCCTCCAAAGCCATGGCCGAACGCGGTCTGCCAGGCTACTCGCTGCACACGGCAAGCCACGACGGTGGATTGATCGCTACCGCCGAAGGCCTATCGGTCCACACCACAGCCCTGCATTCACTCAACGGGATGGCGATCGATACGCTGATCGTGCCCGGAGCGCCGAACATCCGTCAGGCCATGATTGACAGCGTCGACCTGGTGAATTGGTTGCGCGAGGCGTCGGTCAAGGCCAAACGCACGGCCTCGGTGTGCAGCGGCACATTTCTGCTCGCCCAGGCAGGGCTACTTGAAGGCCTGCGGGCCGCCACGCACTGGGCAATGTGCGACATGCTCAAGAGCGGTTTCCCGACGATTGATGTCGACATCGATGCGATTTTTGTCCAGCAAGGAACTGTCTGGACATCGGCCGGGGTCACCACCGGCATCGACATGGCGCTGGCGTTGGTCGAGGCCGATTGCGGTCGTGAGGTCGCGTTGCAGGTGGCTCGGGAACTGGTGGTATTTCTCAAGCGCCCCGGTGGTCAGGCGCAGTTCAGCCAACTGCTGCAATCTCAAACGGACGACAGCGCCGGCTTCGACGATTTGCACCTGTGGATCAGCGCGAACCTCAGCGATGCCAGCCTGACGGTTGAAGCACTGGCTCGACAAGCCCAGATGAGTCCGCGCAACTTCTCCCGCGTCTACAAACGCAAGGTGGGACGGACACCGGCGAAGGCACTTGAGCTGTTTCGCATGGAAGCTGCACGGCGGATGCTCGAAGACTCTCAGCGCAACATCGACCAGATCGCGCAGTTGTGCGGTTTCGGCGATGAGGAGCGCATGCGCTACACCTTCCACCGCCACCTCTCGATTTCGCCTCGGGAATACCGCAGCCGCTTCTCACGCTGACGGCAGGCGTTTTTTCTGCAGCCAGCCGAGTAAGCCGCTGCGCTTGATGTGCGGCGTTTTTTTCGCAACCACCGACTCACGAATCTCCTCGCGCTGGTGCTGCAAATTATCCAGCGCGAGCTGCAGATCACTGTGGTGTTCCAATTGCGAGCCGAGCATGGCCTTCTCGATACGGAACAGACGCCCGCTGGTGAGGCTGCGAAATTCCGCTCTTGAGCGTCCTTGCGCGAGGATGCCCTCCTCGCCCATGACTTCGCCCGGGCCCAGGCGTCCGGCTTCGATGAAACGCTCGCCATCATGGATCGACGCTGAGATCACGCCGGTACTGATGAGCATGAGGCAGTCGGCGATTTCTTCGAACGCAAGAATCACTTGATCGGCCTGATAGTCCACGGCCGTCATGTGGTCGGCGAGTCGGTCACGGTCTTCCATGCTCAACGACCGGAACACTCTCACGTCTTCCAGCAAGCGTCGCGGCCGGCTCCATGCCTGAACGGCCGGTTCTGAAAGCCACGTCACCCCCGCCGCTTCGAGGTGCCGATGCGCGAGGTCGAACATCAGGTTGCGCACTTCGGTCTTGTGCGAAATCGATTCGATAAAGCCTTTGAGTTCGTATTCGTTGTATTCCAGGTGTGAGCTTTTCACCGACACTTTCGGCTTGAATCCGGGGAGCAAGGCGCGGGTGCCCTGCAAGGCTTTTTCCAGCGCGTCCATGGCCCGTCGTGGGCGCACATGACTGGGAATCGCGATGATCACAACGACCCCGTGCACATTGCCGGGACGGCTGAAATTGAGGATTTTGGTTTTCGCCGCCAGTGAGTTGGGCACGACGGCCATACTGCCCAGATCGGTCAGCAGGTGGGTGGAACGCCAGTCAATTTCCACCACTTTGCCTTCAATGCCGTCGATGGAAATCCAGTCGTCCAGGTCGTATGGCTTGGTGGTGTTGAGCACAATGCCGGAAAACACATCACTCAAGGTGCTCTGCAACGCAAGGCCGACAATGATCGCCATCGCCCCGGAAGTCGCCAGCAACCCTTTGACCGGCAACTGCAAGACATACGCCGCAGCGCCGACGATGGCGATCAGGAAAACGCCAGCCCCCATCACGTCATGCAACAAGCGTGCGGTGTGCCCTTCGCGCGAGGTCAGGCCATTGCCCAGAACCACCGTCAACGTCCTGGCCGCAAACAGCCACCAGGCGATGCCCAGAACGGTCGCCGCCAGATTCAGAATGGCGTCGTCAGGCCACAGCGGTGGCTGCAACGGGCTGATGCCGGCTGCCATCAATACCCAAGAGAACGCCACAAACAACACCATTCGTGAACAGATCCGCAACACAGGTTGGGTGGCGTCCAGGCAGTGCCACAGTGACAAGTCCAGCAGCATCAGGACGGCACCGATAATCAGCGGGTGTTCTTGCAAGAACATGAGCATTATTTCTTCCCGGAAGTCTGGATCGTCTCAGGCAACGGCGTAAGTGAAGGCCTCGGCCGACGCCGGGCGGCAGAGCGTTCCATCCTGCTCAGCCAGAAACGCGCTGCAGCGCGAGCGCAACCAGCGTTCGGCGGGGTCGTTGTGCGTCGCTCCGCGCCAGACCATTGAAAGTTCCTGCTGCGGCAGTTCGAGCGGCGCTACTTCGGCCCTCAGGCCACCGATCAAGGCCATGGACCGGGCAATGTAGTCCGGGACGATGGCAATCATGTCGCTGTTGGCCAAGAGCACCGGCAACGCGCTGAATTGCGGCACGGTCAACACGACCTTGCGATGACGGCCCAGGTGACTCAGCGCGCTGTCCGCGTCTTCAATGACATTGCCCATCGACGACACCACGGCATGTGGGCGTCGGCAGAATTCGTCCAACCCCAATTCACCGGCCTGCGAATCGGCGCGCAACAGCATCGGGCGAATCGAGCGCAGCGTTTTGCGCCGGGCATTGGCCGGCAGCTCAAGGGTGTGACTGATGCCCAGGGAGATGTCCCCTGAAGTCAACAGCTGCGGCATCTGCCAGTGATCCGCTCGGCGCACCACCAGCGTCATGTTCGGCGCCTCTGTCCGCAGGCGGCGCAGCAGTGTCGGCAGCAGCGCGTATTCGACATCATCCGAGAGACCGACATGAAAGGTTGCTTCGCTGGTCGCCGGATCGAAGGCCTGGCAACGACTCAGGGCCGCCGCAATGCCGTCCAGTGCTGGCGCAAGGTTGGAAAAGATCTCTTCCGCACGGGAGGTAGGCTCCATGACCCGACCGGACCGGATGAACAGCGGGTCGTCAAACATCAAGCGCAAACGCCCCAGGGCGCTGCTGATGGTGGGTTGGCCCAGAAACAGCTTCTCGCCGACACGACTGACATTTCGTTCGTGCATCATCGACTCGAAAACCACCAGCAGATTGATGTCAGCACGACGCAGGTCATTTCTGTTCATCATGGAAACCGCCCGACCATCAGGTCATTGAGGTTAAAGGATGCGGTGTCACCTCGCCCCTTCAAGCAATCGGAGCAGCGATGCGCGGTGTATGAACAGGTTATGCAAGTGGCCGCAGAACGTCTGTCGTACCTGAGGACAGCGCATTCATCCATGCGTCTAGCGTTCGATACTTGAGTATAGGGAGGGGGCATGAGCGGGAGCGCGGGAAGACTACGCGCGCGCACTTGGCGGTATTTCAGGGGTTTATGTCCTATTAGATGGAAACCATTGCTTTTACGATAGGCATCCATGCTCCGCCCCCATGACATCAGGAATGCATGACCACGATGAAAAACAACAGGTCAGCTACTGCGCGCAAATCGTCGCCATTTTTCTTCAACTTATTCGCCGCCACGCCGCGCACCTCCGACACGAGGACCGTTGACGCGGCCTCCAGCATCAGTCCCAATCCACTGATCAACGCATTGGGTTGGCTGGTCGGCCTGGTGGTGGTCATCGGCATCCTGGTGATCAACTCCGAAACCCGATCCGACTTCGCCCCGACGATTCTTTACATCACCTTGTTGTTGATGGCGGCCAATCTGTTCTCCATTAACGTGGTGATCAACATTGCACTAATGTGCATAGTGCTGCTGACAGCCACGTATTTTTACAACGGCGGTTATGAACGCTGGGAGTCGACCACTGGTTTTTTCCGGTGCCTGACGGCGCTCTCGGCAATCACCTTTCTCGCCCTGCGCAGCAAACACGCCGCGGACCGGCTGCGCCATAACGAGCTGTACCTGATCGGCGCGCAGCGCTTGAGCCAAACTGGCAGCGTCGGTTTCTGCGGTGACGACGAAGCAATGAGCTGGTCCGACGAATCGGCGCGAATTTTCGAATACCCCCTGACCCAACATCCGACGGCGGCGATGGTTCTGGCGCGGACTCATCCCGACGATCTGCCCTTGGTGCAGGGGGTGTTTGCCAAAGCAGCGCGCCATGAGCCGCTGCTCGAAATCCAGCACCGACTGCTGATGCCCGACGGCCGCATCAAGCATGTACATATGATTGCCAGCCCACTCTTCGAACAGCAGGACCGTTGTGAATACATTGGCGCGCTGATGGACATCACCGCGAGCAAGGAAGCCGAGACGGCGCTGTTCGGCATGCAGGCGCAATTGGCACATGTCACGCGCGTCACTTCACTCGGTGAGCTTGCTGCTTCCATTGCCCATGAAGTGAACCAGCCACTGACGGCGATCACCAGCAGCGGCGAAGCGTGTCGGCGCTGGCTTGATCGCCCAGTGCCGGATCAGAACGAAGCCCTGCAATCGCTTGATCGCATCATCGCCAGTTCGTGCCACGCCAGCGATGTCATCCGCCGAATCATCGCGCTGGCGCGCAAATCCGATCCACTGCGACAGCGCGAGTCGCTGGAGGACATCGTCAGCCAGACGCTTGGCCTGGTCCAGCATGAGCTGGCCTTGCACAAGATCAGCTTGAAAGTCGAGCTACCGGAGCACTCGAACTACGTGCATGCGGACCGGGTGCAATTGCAGCAAGTCATCATCAATCTGGTCGTCAATGCCTGCCACGCGATGGACGGGGTCAAGGTTGGCGACCGTTTTCTGCAGGTGCGCACGTGGGCAACGGATGATGAGGCCGTGGTGGAAGTGGCGGACCAGGGTTGGGGCATCGCGCCCGACGTTTTGTCTTCATTGTTCAACCCGTTCTTCACCACCAAGGAACGCGGGTTGGGCATGGGGCTTTCCATCTGCCGCTCAATCATCGATTTCCATGGGGGAAGGATCTGGGTAACCAGTACAGTCGGGCATGGCGCGTCATTCAAATTCGCGCTACCGCTTCTCTCCCAATGCGAATCGGACTAAATTGCTTTGACGCAGAACATTTCGCTTGAATCAGGATTACTGCTCTCTATGGATGCCTCATGAACGAACATCACCCTATGAACAAAGTCGTGAACCATGAGCCGCTGGTCTATATCGTCGATGATGACGCCCCGCTGCGCGAAGCACTCGGCAGCCTGTTGCGCTCCATCGGATTACAGGTGGCGCTGTTTGGCACGGTTACCGAGTTCATGAACTACGCCCGCCCCGACATCCCTAGCTGCCTGGTGCTGGATGTGCGACTGCAAGGTACCAGCGGGCTGGATTTCCAGAATGAGTTGGTGGCCGCCAATATCAACGTGCCGATCGTCTTCATGACCGGCCACGGCGACATCGCCATGACGGTCCGGGCCATGAAGGCAGGCGCCGTGGATTTTCTGGCCAAACCGTTCCGCGAGCAGGATTTGATTGATGCCGTTTCCGCCGCGCATGCCCGAGACAAACTGCGCCGCGAATCCGAACGTGGCAATGAGGAGTTGCGCAGCCGCTACGCGACACTCACACCGCGCGAGCAAACCGTCATGGCGCTGGCGGCCTCGGGGCTGATGAACAAACAGATTGCGGGAGAGATCGGCCTGAGCGAAATCACGGTAAAGATTCACCGTGGTCAGGCCATGCGCAAGATGTTCGCCCGCTCCTTCGCCGATCTGGTACGAATGGCGCAAGCACTTGGCGTCGATCGTTCTCAGTAAGGTTTTATACGCACGTATAGTACGTCCCCCGGGTGGACGGCGTATCTTGCGCTGATGGCGGGCCCCCTTGATGGGCTGCCTGATATCAGTCCAGGGATTGAAATGCCCCATACCGCTGTTGTTTCCGTTGTCGACGATGATGAGTCCGTGCGCATGGCGCTCGACAGTCTGTTGCGCTCAAACGGTTATACCGTGCGGGTGTATGCCACCGCCGAAGCGTTCCTCGCCGCCACCGGGACGCAAGACACCGGCTGCCTCATCTCCGATATACAAATGCCCGGCATGTCAGGCATTCAAATGTATGACGAGTTATCGGCCAGGGGGATCAGGATGCCGGTCATCTTCATCACCGGCTACCAAGGCTCGCCGCCCCGGGTCAGCGACAGATCCCCCGAGCCCGTCGCTTATTTCCCCAAGCCCTTCCCCTGCGGCGAGCTGATGGCCTGCCTCGAAGACATCCTCGATCGCAAGGCCTGAGCGTCGACGCTCCCTTGCTTTAATACCTTGGTATACACACCCCACACTTAGGCGTGTCGCAAATTACCCTATGTAGAAGTGCCCTGCCCATCCCCCCTCGATACCATCTCCTACAGCGAACCAAGCCGGATTAAGTGTTGCGGTTTTCCATTGAAGCCACGCACCTGGATCAAGCCGCATCACGGTCACGCTTAAACCGACAAACCCTTCAATGATCGACTTTTGTCTTCAGGAGCAACCCCATGAAACAGAACATTTTAGTAATCGGCGCAGGGTTTGGTGGTGTGTGGAGCGCATTGAGCGCTGCCCGTCTGTTAGACAAACATGACCGTAAAGACGTGCAGATCACCGTTTTGGCTCCCCAGGCAGAATTGCGCATCCGTCCGCGCTTCTATGAAGCGGATGTCCACACCATGATGGCGCCGCTCGGCGACCTGTTCGACGCTGTGGGCGTGAAATTCGTCAAAGGCAGCGCTGATCATATTGATGTGGAAAACAAGCAAGTCGCCTACAGCGACGTGTTTGGTACCCAAGGCACGCTGAGCTACGACCGACTGGTGCTCGCCGCTGGCAGCCGCGTGATTCGTCCAGCGCTTGAAGGCATGATCGAACACGCTTTCGACGTCGACCAGATCGAAGAAGCCAGCCGTCTTGAAGCCCACATCAAGTCGCTGAAAAACCTTCCGTACAGCACCGCCCGTAACACTGTGGTGGTCGCCGGTGGTGGCTTTACCGGGATTGAAACAGCCACCGAAATGCCCGCCCGTTTGCGTGCCGCGCTGGGTAGCGATGCCTCCATCAGAGTCATCGTGGTGGATCGCGGACCGCAAATTGCCGCCTCGATGGGCGATGGTATTCGTCCATCCATCATCGAAGCGTCGAACCACCTGGGGATCGAATGGGTGCTCAACAGCTCGGTCGCGTCGGTCGATGCCGGCGGCGTGACGCTCGCCGACGGCCAGCGCATTGAATCCAACACCGTGATCTGGATCGTAGGCTTTCGCGCCAGCCCGCTCACCGAACAAGTGGTGGGCACTCGCGACCCGCAAGGCCGTCTGCACGTCGACGGCAACCTGAAGGTGCTGGGCCATGCCGACGTTTTCGCCGCGGGTGACGTGGCGTACGCCGCCACCGACACCCTTGGCAACTTCGCCGGGATGTCCTGCCAGCACGCCATTTCCCTGGGCCGCTATGCCGGCAATAACGTCGCGGCGGATTTGCTGGGCGTCGAACCGATAACCTACAGCCAGCCCAAGTACGTGACCTGCCTGGACCTAGGCGCCTGGGGCGCGGTATTCACCGAAGGCTGGGATCGTCAATTGAAACTGGTCGGGCATGAGGCCAAGGAGCTCAAGACCCAGATCAACACCGTGTGGATTTATCCGCCGGCGGCTGATCGCGCGACTGCGCTGGCTGCTGCCGATCCGTTGATTCCAGTGGCCTGAACCTCTTCACAATGACCGCTCGCGGCCTCGGGAGACCGAGCCGCAACTCGGCGAACGACAACGCTGCGAGCGTTCATTGTGCTTCACGACATCCACCAGGGGCTGACCGACATGTATGACTTTTTCGAAAATCCGCACCGTGTGTTGAAGCTGTCGCACCTATTGCTGATCGGCGGGCTGGTGATGCTGTTGGTCGGGATCATCCTGGCGTATGGATGTGAGGCCTACCTGAAGTTACCCGAACTGATAGGCGCCCATGCGATGACGATTCTCGGTCCGACCGCGATCAAGCTGGGTTACGTCATGCGATTGCTGGCTTTCAACCGCTTGCGCCTCGACGGGATCGCGCAAGGCTATGGCGTCGCCGTTTGATCTGAATGTTCTTCCCTGACCGGTTCGGCTCTCTCCTTGCCGAACCGGCACTTCCCAAGCGCCCGCCACTGTTTTTTTTTGGCGGGCGTTTTTTTGCCTGGAATTCACCGGTGCTCAGCACTCACCTTTGAGCGCAGGCAACGCGATCGAGAACACCGCCCCTTCACCTTGATTGCTGGTTGCCCAGATGCGTCCCTCATGGAACTCGATGATGGAGCGGCAGATGGAAAGCCCCATGCCCAGCCCGTCAGCCTTGGTGGTGAAGAACGGATTGAACAACGATGGCAACGCCTCGGCTGTGATACCGGTGCCACAATCCCTGACTTCCAGAATGGCATCGTCGTTGTGCACCCACGTGCGGATCTTCAATATCCGCGTGCGTGGATCCACCTCGGTCATTGCCTGACAGGCATTGATGATCAGGTTCAGGATCACTTGCTGAAGCTGCACCCGGTCGGCGCCGACGTGCACCGGTATCACGGCCAGCTCCACACGCAACTTCACATGGTTGCGGCTCAGTTCGTATTGCACCAGGGCCAGCGTGTCACTGACGATCTCGTTGAAAGATTCACGCTGACGTTCAGGGTCGCCGTTACGCGAAAGCGTGCGGATGCGCCGAATGACTTCGCTGGCGCGATTGGAACTGCTGATCATGCGGTCAAGCGATGTGCGCACTTCACCGAGATCAGGTTCGCTGCGGTCGAGCCAGCGATGACAGGCTTCACCGCTGGTTCTGATCGCGGCAAGTGGCTGATTGACCTCGTGAGCAATGGACGCTGCCAGTTCGCCCAGCGAGGTCACGCGCGTGACATGCGCCAGCTGTGACTGTGATTGGAACAGCGCGTCTTCGGACTTTCTGGCTGCCGTGACATCCATCACCGCGCCGACGTACTCGAAGCCGTTATGTTGAGCCGGCAAGGGGTGAGCAATCATGTGGATGTACTTGATGCGACCATCCGGCATCTGCAACCGATGCTCGACTTCCAGGCGCGGTTCATGATGCGAGACCTGGTCGAAAACGCTTTCGACCAAATGCCGGTCATCGGGGTGCGTGCGCGCCAGAATCTTCAGCATGCTGGGGGTTTCTTTTACTGAGTACTCGAAGATCCTCGCGGTCTCCGCCGACCAGAAAATCTCTGAACGGTCGACCCGAAACCCGACGCTGCCGACCTGGCTGAGCCGTTGGGCACCCACCAGATAAGTCTCGTTACGACGCAACGTGTCCGCCAGTTGCTTGCTGCGCAAGGCTAGAAAAGTGATGGCAGACAACGAAACGATACAACGCACATAAGCCCCCACGGCTTCAGTGTTCAGGTAATCGCGTTCGACGATAAAAATGAAGGTCAGCACTGACAGACACGCCAAAGCGACGCAGATCACCAGTTTCACCGAAAACACATTGGCGGACATCAGCACCAGGGTCACGTACAGGACCGTCGTCGCCACGCTCAAGTTGGTAAAGAATTTGAACACGACGACGAAAGAGGCGACCAGCAAGGCGATCAGCAGCGCCATGGCATCGGTCTGGAAGTAATCTTTTCTAAGGGTCAGGGGCGGCATGAATTGTCCGGGCGTAACGGGTTGGTAACATACCCGCAGCGGACCGTGAGCTCCGCACCGAGCGACTGAAAGTCGACGTATGGAACGTTCGAAATGTGGACCGAATATAGTAAAAACACAGGCCTGGTGACAGGACGAATAACCCTGAAATCAAGACGTGTCAGCGCCCAAGGCGCTGACCTGTTGCACCCGCCACGCCTTTCAACTCGATACGCTTTTCCGGATGAGTTTCTTGTCAATCTTCCCGACGCTGGTTTTGGGGATTTCGGCGACGAACTTGAACTGCTTGGGGATCGCCCATTTGTTGATGCGGCCGCGCTCGACAAACCCTTGCAGGTGCGTCTCCAGGATCTTGCGGTCGAGGTACTGCCCCGGTTCGGACACCACCAGCGCCATGGGCCGTTCGCCCCATTGCTCATCGGCGATGCCCACGACCGCGACCGACATCACGGCAGCGTGCTCGCTGATCAGACTCTCCAGTTCCAGGGAGCTGATCCACTCCCCGCCTGTCTTGATCACGTCCTTGATTCGATCCTTGATTTCCACACCGCCCAACCCGTCGATGGAAGCCATGTCGCCGGTGTGCAGCCAGCCATCGCGCCAAAGTTCTGCACCCTTTTCCGGTTCCTTCAAATAGCCCTGGGTCAGCCACGGCGCGCGCACCACGATCTCTCCCAGCGACTCGCCGTCATGGGCAACGTCTTTGCCACTGGCGTCGATGATTTTCAGGTCGACCATCGGCACCGGCGTGCCCGTCTTGATACGAGCAGTCAGTTGGGCTAACGGGGATTGTTCGAGGTCTTCGTTACGCAGGTACGTCAGGCACAGCAATGGACAGGTTTCCGACATGCCGTAACCGCTGTGCACCTGCATACCTTTGGCGTTCGCTTCGCTGGCTATGCCTAAGGTCAGCGCGCTGCCGCCCAGGAGCATTTTCCAGCCATCAAAACGGGTGTGTGCCGCTTCCTCACAACCCAGGATCATTTGCAGAAGGGTCGGCACACAATGGGAGAACGTGACTTTCTCCTCCCGATACAGCCTGACCAGGCTGTTGGGTTCGTAGCGACCGGGGTACACCTGCTTGATTCCCATCAGGGTGGCAACATAGGGCACACCCCAGGCATGCACGTGAAACATCGGCGTGATCGGCATGTAGACATCATCCGAGCGCAGCAGCGGCAACCCCTGATAGACGCCCAAAGTGCCCACGGCATTCAAGGTGTGCAGGACCAGTTGGCGATGGGTGAAATACACGCCTTTAGGGTCGCCAGTGGTGCCCGTGGTGTAGAAAAGGGTCGCCACCGAGTGTTCATCGAAATCGGGAAAGTCGTATTGGTCTGTGGCCCCGGACAACAGGTTTTCATATTCCCCCAGCACCGGTAGCGACGTGTCGGTTGCTGTGTCGTCCGTGAGCTGCAGGTAACCTTTGACGGTTTCAAGCCGCCCGTGAATCTGTTCAACCAGCGGCAGGAAATCATCATGCACCAGCACCAGGTCATCCTCGGCATGGTTCATGGTGAAGAGCACCTGATCCGGCGAAAGACGGATGTTCACGGTGTGCAGCACCGCGCCGATCATCGGTATGGCAAAGAAGCACTCCAGGTAGCGATGGCTGTCCCAGTCGAGCAGGGCCACCGTATCCCCGGCCTTGACGCCGGCAGCGGTCAAGGCGTTGGCCAGTCGGCGGAACCGCTGGTTGAGGGTCTGGTAGCTGTAGCGCAGTTTGTCGGCATACACGATTTCCCGGCCCGGCTCGTAGCGCACGCCGGACAGCAACAATTGCTTGATCAGCAAGGGGTAGGCATAGGCGCCGTCGGCGGGCGGAATTATTTTTGTCGCCATCATGGTTGTGGTTCCCGGTCCTTTTTACGTGGGCTCAGAACTGCTCTGCATCCAATTGATAGAGGCATTCGCTGCCCGCCTTGGCCGACGCGCTCAACGAGTGGATACGTGGCAGCAGGCGGGCGAAGTAGAAGCGCGCGGTCGCCAGTTTGCTGGCGTAGAAATCGTCTTTGGAATGCGTGCTCATGGCAGCCTTGGCCATTCGCGCCCACATGTAGGCGTACGCGGTGTAGCCGAATACATGCAGGTATTCGACCGACGCCGCACCGATTTCATTCGGGTTGCTCTGGGCTCGGTCCAACAGCCATGCGGTCAGTTCGTCGAGGGTGTCGAGGGCGGCGTTCAACGGTTGGGTGAACTCGGCGAGGTCAGCGCAGGCGTTGGCGGTAAAGTTGCGGATTTCCGAAGCGAACAGCCGGTAGAGCGCCCCGTCGCTGCCGACGATTTTGCGCCCGACCAGGTCCAGGGACTGGATACCGTTGGTGCCTTCGTAGATCTGGGTGATGCGCACATCGCGCACCAATTGCTCCTGGCCCCACTCGCGAATATAGCCGTGGCCGCCGAGGATCTGCTGACCGTGGAGGGTGGTTTCCAGGCCCATGTCGGTGAGGAATGCCTTGGCCACCGGGGTCAGCAGCGACACCCGTTCCTGGGCGCGACTGCGGATCGCTGCGTCATCACTGTACTTGGCGATATCGAGTTGCAGCGCCACGTAGCTGGAGAACGCCCGCCCGCCTTCGTTCAAGGCCTTCATGGTCAACAGCATGCGGCGTACATCCGGGTGAACGATGATCGGATCGGCCGCTTTGTCCTTGTTCTGCGCGCCCGTCGGCGAACGGCTTTGCAGACGGTCACGGGCGTATTCGACGGCGTTCTGGTACGAACGCTCACCCAACGCCAGCCCCTGGATACCCACGCCCAGACGTTCGTAGTTCATCATGGTGAACATTGCCGCCAGGCCCTTGTTCGGCGCATCGATGATCCAGCCGGTCGCCCCGTCAAAGTTCATCACGCACGTGGCCGAGGCCTTGATGCCCATCTTGTGCTCGATGGAACCGCAGGACAGCGCGTTGCGTTCGCCCAGCGAGCCGTCGGTATTGACCAGCACCTTGGGCACCAGAAACAGCGAAATTCCCTTGGGACCGGCGGGTGCATCCGGTAACCGGGCCAGTACCAGATGAATGATGTTTTCGGTCAGGTCGTGCTCGCCGCCGGTGATGAAGATCTTGCTGCCGCTGATCTTGAAACTGCCGTCGGCCTGAGGTTCGGCACGGGTGCGAATCAGGCCCAGGTCCGTACCGGCATGCGCCTCGGTCAGGCACATGGAACCGGTCCAGGTGCCGGCGTACATGTTCGGCAGATAGCGTTCCTTGAGCTCCCGACTGGCGTGGGCATTGATCGACAGGCACGCACCGGCGGTCAGCATCGGGTACAGGCCGAACGACAGACTGGCCGAGTTGACCATCTCCTCGACCTGAGCCGAAATGGCCTTGGGCATGCCCATGCCACCGAACTGCGGATCACCACCAACACCCACCCAACCGCCGTCGGCGAATGCCTGGTACGCCGCGACAAAACCGTCCGGCGCCGTGACCGTGCCGTTGCTCCAGGTGCAGCCCTGCTCGTCGCTGCTGCGGTTCAGCGGTGCGATAACCTCACCACTGATTTTGCCAGCCTCTTCAAGGATCGCAGCGGCCGTTTCTTCATCGATCACCTCCCCAAGGCCAGGCAATTTGGCCCACAACCGGGACACCTGGAAGACCTCGTTGAGTACGAAGCGCATGTCGCGCAAAGGAGCTTTGTAATCAGACATCGTTGGCTTACTCGGAAGTGGTCAGGGCATGTGGCATGCCTGGACGTTGAGAGATCGGGGTGTTGTCGGCCTGCGTAACAGGCCCGGGTTCCAGCGCTCGTTCGCGAAGGAGGAAATAAGACAGGGCAGGAATCAGCACCAACGCGCCCAGCATGTTCCACAGGAACATGAAGGTCAGCAGGATGCCCATGTCAGCCTGGAACTTGATCGGCGACCAGACCCAGCACACCACGCCAGCCGCCAGGGTGATGCCCACCAGGCCCACGACCCGTCCGGTAAACGACACGGCGTTGCGGTAAGCCTGAGACAGCGGCAGGCCCTGGCGCTGGTAATGCAGTTGCACGCTGAGCAGATACAACGCGTAGTCCACGCCGATTCCCACGCCCAATGCGATCACCGGCAGGGTCGCGACCTTCACGCCAATGCCCATGGCCACCATCAACGCCTCGCAGAGGATCGACGTCAGCACCAGTGGCAACAGGGCAACCAGGGTCGCGCGCCAACTGCGGAAGGTGATCAGACAGAACAGCGTCACCGCCGCATAGACGTACAACAGCATGGTGCGATTGGCCTCGCGCACCACAATGTTGGTGGCCGCCTCAATCCCGGCAGACCCGGCCGCCAACAGGAACTGTCGATCTTCGCTGTTGTTCTCCCGGGCGAATTTTTCCGCGATGCCGACCACGGCATCCAGCGTCTCGGCCTTGTGGTCCTTGAGGAAGGTGATCACCGGCATCAGCGAACAATCGGTGTTGAACAACTCCGGCGAGTTGACCGAGGCTTGCTGCGCAGCGTAATTGAGCACGTCCTGATTGCGCTGGATGCTGTTGAGCTTGGGGTTGCCTTCATAGGTGCCAGCGGTGATTTGGCGCACCGCGTTCACCAGCGAAGCCGTCGCCTGCACGCCCGGATACTGCTGCAGCTCCCAGGCCAGTCGGTCGGCGAGAATCAACGTCTTGTAGTTCAGACAGCCTTCCGGTGCGGTCTTGATCATCACTGCGAACAGGTCGCTGGACAGCGCGTAGTGGCGGGTGATGTAGGCGTTGTCACGGTTGTAGCGCGAGTCGGCACGCAACTCAGGTGCGCCACTTTGCAGATCGCCGATTTTCAGTTGCAGGCTGACCATGAAGCCGCCGATGCCCATCAGCACCGCGACCAATACCGCCCCCGTGGCCCATTTGCGCGTGGTGAAACGGTCGAGCACGTCCCACAGTTTGCCGAAGCCTTTGTGCCCTTCTGCGCGCGTGTCGATGTTCAGCGCACGCTCGGCCGCCTTGGCGCCGACGCCGACATAAGACAGCGCCACCGGCATCAACAATAGCGAGGTGAAAATCAGCACCGCCACACCGATACTGGCGGTGATCGCCAGGTCCCGGATCACCGGAATATCGATCAGCATCAGCACCGCGAATCCGACGGCGTCGGCCAGCAGCGCCGTGACGCCGGCAATAAACAGACGGCGGAAGGTGTAGCGTGCGGCGATCAGTTTGTGGGTGCCACGGGCGATGTCTTGCATGATCCCGTTCATCTTCTGCGCCGCATGGGACACACCGATGGCAAAGATCAGAAAAGGCACCAGCACCGAATACGGGTCGATGGCATAGCCGAGCCAGGCGACGATGCCGAGTTGCCAGACCACAGCGATCAACGAGCAGCCGACCACCAGCAAGGTGCTGCGCACGCATCGTGTATAGGCGTAAATGATGACCAGCGAAGTGACCACGGCCAGGCCGAAGAACATCATCACTTGAATCAGTCCGTCGATCAGGTCGCCCATCAGTTTGGCGAAACCGATCACCCGGACTTTGTACGGGCCCTTGCCCTCCTCCCCGGCCTTGCGTGCAGCGCTGTCGCCGGCAAACTCGATCTTGTCGCGCAACTGCTCCTCAAGCATCTGCGAAAAGGCGTGGTAGTCGATGCGCTGACCGCTGGCCGTGGCCTTGTCCAGCAACGGCACGATCAGCATGCTCGATTTGTAGTCGCTGGCCACCAGACTGCCGACGATACCGGCGCGGGAAATGTTCTGGCGCAGTTGTTCTATTTCTTCAGGCTTGCCCTGGTAGGTATCGGGCATCACCGGGCCACCCTGGAAACCTTCCTCCGTCACTTCGGTCCAGCGCACCGCCGGGCTCCACAACGACTTCATCCAGGCGCGGTCGACGCCTTCGGTGAGAAACAATTGATCGTTGACCTGTTTGAGCACGTCCAGGTAAGCAGGGTCGAAGACATCGCCCTGAGTGGTCTCCACCACCACCCGCACCGAATTGCCCAAACCTCGCAGTGACTGGCGGTTTTCCAGGAAGTTCTGGATGTAGGGCTGGCTCTGCGGAATCATTTTCTCGAAACTTGGACGCAGCTCCAGCCGAGTCGCGGCCATGTAACCGAAGACCAGAGTGGCCAGCGCCATCAACAGCATGAACAGCGGACGGTAGTTGAACACCAGCCGCTCCAGCCGATTGCCGGAATCGCGGTCGAAATCATGCAGATCGCGGATCACCGGCATGGCGTCTTGTTTGATATTGCCCATGTCTGGGTTCTCGCTTTAAGGGTTCGAGGACTTATTCAACGGACAGCGTCCGCGCACCACGGCTGCCGACCACCACCAGCGCATCGGTGATGGCGCGCGTGACGCCCGTCACTGGCACCGGCTGGGCTTGCTGCACCCAGCGCTGTTGCGCACCGGTGCCCTGGCTCGCCAGCATCTGCCCGCCCTGGGTAAACAAGCGGTAATCACCATGGGCATCGACGAGGCCGGCGGTGATGCTGACGTGCAGGCCAGTGTCCAGCGAGGTCCAACTGAGGCCTGCATCGGTGCTGCGCAGCACATTGCCGCGCAAGCCGTAGACGAGCACTTCGCCGGGTTTGCCGACGACGCCGAAAAAGCTGCCCTGATAAGGTGTTTGCAGGGCGGCGAATCGCTGCTGGGCGTCATCCCACTTCAGCAACAGGCCCTGCTCGCCGACGATGTAAAGCGCATCGCCGGTGGCGGCGATGGCGTTGAGGTGAAAGCCCTGCGGGTTGTCGGTGCGATCCTGGAACGGCGTCCAGCTCTGGCCGCCATCCTCGGTGCGCAGGATCAGGTTGAACACCCCGACCACATAGCCGAGGCGGTCGTTGGCGAACCAGACATCAAGCAAGGGTTTGTCGGCACCCTGCGCCTCCAGCCGCTGACCTTCGGCGACCCGCAGCGGCCATTGTTCATTGCCAGGTTCGGCACGGGCCAACGCCTGGTAATGCTTGACCAGCAAGGCACCGATCTCGCGGCCGTCGAGTTGCTTGCTCCAGGTTGCACCCGCGTCATTGCTGTGCAACACCACGCCGTCGCCGCCCACCGCCCAGCCCTGAGTGGCGGAAGGAAAACTCACGGCATTGAGGTCGGCACTGACCGGCACAGCGGCCTGCTGCCAGTGCTGGCCGGCATCATCGGAATACAGAATGTGGCCACGCTGGCCGACGGCGACCAAGCGGTCGCCCGCGCGGGCCATGTCGGATAACGGGCTGTTGACGGCCAAGGCGCTGACTGACCCTGGCCGGCAGATCCAGCACGTCGACATAAGCGGACGCCTGGCTCAGGCCCTGCAACATTGCAAGCAGAGCGCCGAGCGCCAGCTGCAGGTAACTTTTGTACGAACACATACCGCGTCCTCTTCGGAAAACTGCGCCGGGACACACGTCCGTGTGCCTGACGTTCCAACCTGGCGTCCGAAACGGTCGGTATGCGCCGACCGTCGCGCGATCCCCTGCCTTGCAGGCAGCGGACCGAATGGACGCTTGTCACGGTTTGCTTAACGAATCCCGCTACCTGCCAGAGACTCCGACGACCATTGCGCCTTGGAAAGCGGATCGGTGTACTTGATGCCGCCATAAGGCCCGACCACACCGTTGATGTTGTAGGAACCACCCACCAGGTCGTAGATCATGAAGGGCGTGGAATCCGGGATCTGCTTGTCGTAGCTCTGGCTGAGGAACGCGAAGGAGCCACGGTACAACTGACCACGTGCGTCGTATTGATCAGAGGCCAGCGCGGTCCAGCTGTCTTCATCGAGGTAGAAGCGACGCTTCTGATAGATGTGTCGGGCGCCGGACTTGAGGTTGCCTTCCACCACCCAGACGCGGTGTTTTTCCCAACGCACGTAGTCGGGTGCCAGGTGATTGGCCGTGGTCAGCGATTTGGGATCCTGGGCGTAGGTCAGCTTGTAAGTGTTGTAGGGCACGATCATTTCCTGCTTGCCCACCAGCTTCCAGTCGTAGCGATCCAGCGCACCGTTGAACACGAAGACATCGTCGTAAGTACCCGCGCCAGCGGTGCCAGGGTTAGGCGTGTCGTAGGCCAGGTTCGGTGCCAGCTTGACCCGACGCTGGCCCGGCAGGTACTGCCAGGCACGGCGCGGTTGTTGCAACGGGTTGGCGGCGTCCTTGAGCATCACCGCTTCGCCGGCCCGGCGCGCAGGGCCGGTGTAGGACAGCTTCATCTGGTAATACACGTCGGCGCTGCTGATCGGCTGCGCGAGGTTTTCGTAGATCGGGTAGGAAATGAACGCCTGCCCAGTGGTCGCCAGGCTTGGCACGCCAGCGGAATCGACGTTCCAGGAGTCGTACTTGGAGCTGATGCTCACGCCCTGATATCGCAGCAGGAAGTTCCACATCGCTTCGTTGCCCGACTGCGGGATCGGGAACGGCACGCCCGGCAGTACGTTGTCGATGGCCAGCCCGTTTTCGAGGGATTTAGCGCCGCTGGCGTTTTTTACGCCGTTATCCAGAATGGCCTGGGGCAGCGAAACGGTGCGGTGGGTCGGGAACACATCGACACGGAAAGTCGGGAAACGCTTGGCCAGTTCAACGGTGGTAGCGCTGAGCATGCCCTTGTACTGCTCGACGTTTTTGCCGTCGATCTGCAGCAACGGTTTTTCACTGGCAAACGGATCCGGACGCATGCTGTCACCGGATTTGAAGCTGGCCGGCGGCGTGGTCAGGCCACCGTTGTAGGCGGGGATGGAACCATCAGCGTTCCCCGCTTTTTCAGCGCCCACCAGGGTCAGGCTGGTGCCCAACCGGGCAGCGTCCTGAGTTGAAACAGCGGCCTGTGCCTGGGCGGCAAGGACCATGGCCAGCGAAACGGCCAACACGGTTTTTGCGAATGTCATCTTGTTATTCTCCTGCTTGCATTGAGCAAATCAGTGGTGAATCAAAAAGTGGTTTTCATCGTCAGGTAAACGGCGCCACGGTCCTCAGTCGTGGCCCCGCCACCGGAGAAGGCGGAGTAGCCACCGGCGTAACAGGCGTAGTTTTCGTTACCGCTAAAGGCATTCGGCGCAGCGCCGTCGCCTCCGGTCGGACCGGTACTCACGCCGCTGACGTTGCACTTGTCGGCCTTGCCGAATGAGTCCACGTACTTCAGGTCGACAAAGTATTTGTTGTACACAACGGCCCCGAGGCCGATGGCGTAGTTACCGGTGTCTTTGGCGCCGCCACCGGAGACCGGTGAAACACCATCGAGACCGATGTTGATGGACATCGGGGCGTTGAGGTCGACACCAGGAAACACCTGGTACCAGGTAGGGGTGAAGTTGACCGCGATGCCCCAGTTGTCCCGGGTCGGCTGGTCGATGCCGCGATAGGTGTCCTTGCCCTTGTAGAGCGCCTCGTTGTTGCTATCGAGCTTGAGCAGGTTGCTGTAATACAGCTCGCCCAGCAGAGTGGCCGAATCGAACACAGGCGTTTTAGCAATGGTCATCAGGCCGTTGAGCGTCCAGTGCAAGGTGTCGCCGGTGGCGGCCATGCTGTCGCCCTTCTGCGGGGTGTCATAAACCACGCCGGTGGCAGCCGTGCGCGCAGGCAACAGGCCAAGACCTGCGCCCAGGCCCAGCGGACTGTTAGTGCTGACAACCGCCGGAATACTGGCCAACGGCATATTGTGACGAATGTTCAGGTCCGAACCGACGCTGATCCCGCCCACGTCCTTGGACAGGCTCAGGCCAACGATCTTGATGTTGTCGGCATAGGCCATTTGATAGGTGGCGGTGCTCAGCGAGTTGAGGGTGTTGACCACCGCAGGCACTTGCCCTGCCGGCCGGGTGCCGTTGGGATTGGCCGAACTCAGGCCTCTGGCATCCAGCCAGGCCTGCGGCAGGATTTCCGAGGTTTCGCGGTAGTAAACGCCGAGGGTCCCGTCCAGCCAGGCTGGCGACCACTTGGCCATAATCCCCCAGTCTCCGCGCTTGTCCGGCGTCAGGTCGTGACCGCGACGCACATTGGTCAAACCGTTGCAGGGTGCCAGACCACACCCCAGCGGACTGCCCGGCACCACGCCATTGGTGTTGCCCAGCAGGAAGGATTGCGCACCGAAACCGACCAGATCGGAACCGCCGTAATAAGTACCGGCTTCCGGCAGGCGCGCGGCGTCCCAATCCAGGAAATACTGAGCGCCTACGGTCAACTCGGGATTGACGGTGAATGACATCGACAACTGGTTACGCGGAACGAACAGTTCCTTGGCTTCGGTACCGGGCGAGGCAGCCAGTTTGGCCAGGTCCAGGCCCGATTGGCCGTAACTGTTCGAGTGCACCGGGTTGAGAATAGTCTCGCCCCAGAACACGTTATGCTGACCGGCCTTGACGCTTAACAGCGACTCCTCGCCCACTTCGGTGCTGTAGAACACGAAGGCGTCGAGGATTTCGCCGGAAGGACCGGTGTAATAACGCTGGGCGTAGTTGCTCAGGTGCGGGCTGCCATTGCCGACGTTGTCACGGGTGACCGCGGCCAGACGTGGGTCGTTGGCGACCAGCCCCGACCTTGCGTCGTTGCCGTTGACGAACGGATTGGAATTGGAACCGGTGTTCTCGTAGGCCTTGTCGTACCAACTGGCAGCGCTCACACGGAAACCCATGTGGTTCTGGTAGACCACATCCATCTCGGTCAACAGGTCGACACGGTGGGTGATGTTGGTCCCGGCCTTGCGGAAGTTGTAGTCGCCGTCGTTGTTGTTCGGCGTTGCCAGCATGCGCTTGTCGGCGCTTTCGGTGCGTACGCCGTAGTTGTACTTCACAGTGTTATCAAAACGCACGGTCCAGTCCGGGTTCCCGGTGTCGAGCTCGATCGCCTGCGCGACCGGCACGCCTGCGGCCAGAATGGCCGAGGCCAACAAGGTGTAACGCGAGGGTGCGAACCCGTGACTCTTATTGTTGTGCATTGCGTTGTCTCCGCCTTTTTGTATTTGTTTTAAGCGCAGCCGCCCTCGCGCAACCCCTTGTTCCAGGGGTTTACGTTTTCAGGAGTGAGGGCAAATGCCGGATGGCGCGGGCCAACCGGCGCCTGAATCAGCGGTCCAGTTCGAGGATGAGAGCTTCGGCTTGTGGCCAGCGCCCATACCCGGCGGCAGGATTGAGATGACCGACTTCGCCGAGATTGAGCAGCTCGCTGCCCCAGCCTTCGGCCATGCGCGTGGCGGCGTCCAGACTGGCGAGGTGGTCGTTGGTACTGGCGGCCAGCAGACTGCGGAACGGCAACCGGCCTTTGGGTAGAGGGTCCCAACCCTGGGTGCGCAGGGTTTCAGCGCAGGGGTAGCCCTGCGGCCATTGGGCATCAAGGTCCGGCGGAGCGGCCAGCAGCGCGCCCTTGATCGGCCGACTGTGACGCGCAGCCCAGTGCGCAACCATCAGCACGCCGGCGCTGTGAGCGACCAGAATCACCGGCCCGTCGATCTGCGCAAGTGTGTGCTGAATGGCTTCGATCCGCTTGCTGCAATCAAGCTTGTCGGTTTCAAGCGGCGGCACACTGCGCACCTTGCACAGCCTGGATTCAAGCAACGTTTGCCAATGCTCGGCAACGTGCTCACGCAGACCCGGTACGATCACAACGGTTGCGGCAGTTTGCAGTTTGTCCACATCAACACCTTCGCTTTCTCGATGACTCGACTGGCTCTATTGGCCAGGGGCTTTTTGTAGGAGTGACATTAAAGAGCGCCCGACCGAGGCGCTTTTCATTGGACGTCAGGCACTTTTCTTTTCATGACAAAATTCCGCGTATTGTCGCGTAGCGACCATTGGTCGAATATCCCCGCAGCTTCTCTCCAGCTCACTGTAATCAATGGGTGCGTGTCGTTTTTTACACTGTAACGATGTGATTCCGGCCAGCACCAGGCGAGCGCCCTCGACGTTGTCACAACTGTTCAATTGCTGAAGTGCTGGATATAGTCGCCACGCTCATTTGAATCGCAACCGGCCCAGGAAAGACCTTCGCATGCCCAAGCTTGTTCGCGCCGCCGTCTTGACCAACTACCTGGAGGTCACCCAGTACCTGGGGTTCAACCCCCGAGACGTACTGGCCGGCGTCGGTCTGAGTAAAGCCATATTGCAAGCTCCTGAACATCGCATCCCCATCGACGCCGCCGTGCGGTTGCTGGAGGATTCAGCCGCCGCCAGCGGCTGCCAGAGCTTCGGCTTGAGCATGGCCGAGTCGCGCCAGCTCTCGGACTTCGGCGTGGTCAGCCTGTTGCTCTCTCATCAGCGAACGCTGCGTGATGCGTTGCAAGTGTTGGTGCACTACCGTCATCTGATGAACGATTCGCTGGCCCTCTTCATCGAGGAGGCAGGCAAGATGGTGATCATTCGCGAAGAGGTGGTCACCGAATCGCCGATGCCCTGCCGACAAGCCAATGAACTGGCCATCGGGGTGATGTTCCGCCTGTGCGCCGCCCTGCTCGGCGCACACTGGCATCCCTACAGCGTCAACTTCACGCACCAGCCTCCCGACAACCTGCAACTGCATCGCCGCCTGTTCGGCTGCAAACTGGAGTTCGGCAGCGAGTTCAATGGCATCGTCTGCCCCAATGCCAGCCTCGACATGACCAACCCCCATGCCGACCCGGCCATGGCGCGCTACGCCCAGAGCTACCTTGACTCGCTGCTCAGCCACGAAGGCCCTTCGATGCTGTTCGAGGTGCGCAAAGCCATCTACCTGTTGTTGCCGATGGGGCGCGCCACCATCGAGCAGATCGCCCAGACCCAGGGCATGAACGTTCGGACCCTGCAGCGCCGCCTCAAAGACGACGGCTGCGCCTTCAACGACCTGATCAACGACGTGCGCCGCGACCTGGTGTTGCGCTACCTGGAAAACCCGAATTACTCGTTGGGGCGCATTGCCGACATGCTCGGCTATTCGATGGCGAGTTCCTTCACCCGTTGGTTCATCACCCAGTTCGGCATGCCGCCAGCGGCTTGGCGCAGTGCGCAAAAGCACACCGTCAAAGCACCGCCGGAGCTGACCACCCGGCCCGGCTCCAGCGAACCCTGAACCGAACGCAACAGACCCGGCGTTTTGCAAAAAAAAAAGCGGCGACTGCTGGTACAGTCGCCGCAAAAGAACCGGTGTCTGTGACACCGGCCGAGGAGTCCTGTGGCGAGGGAGCTTGCTCCCGCTGGGGTGCGCAGCGGCCCCAAAAAAGACGCCGAGTAGTTTCTGAAAAAGCACGGTGGTCTTTGTGGGGCGCTTCGCTCCCCAGCGGGAGCAAGCTCCCTCGCCACAAGTTTGTGTACCTACATTCCCCAGCGCAGCAACAACAGCACCAGCACGACGAGGAACACCGTCTCCCCCACCATCAACAAAATCGGCTTGATGCCCACCGCCGCCAGCTCCTTGAGTTGGGTTTTCATACCCAGGGCGCTGATGGAAACCACCAGGCACCAGCGCGACAACTCGTTGACCGACCCTTGCACCACCGGGGCCACCCAGCCGGTGCTGTTGATACAGGCCAACAACAGAAACCCGACGGCGAACCAAGGTAGCAGCGGAGGTCGTTTGCCTGCCGGGTCGGCGCCCTGCATGCGGGTGATCATGGCGGCACACACGATCACCGGCAGCAACATGGCAACCCGCATCAACTTGACCACCGTGGCCGTATCGCCGGTCTCGGTCGACATGCTGTAACCGGCACCGACCACCTGGGCGACATCGTGAATGGTCGCCCCCAGAAACACGCCCGCCACTTGTGGCGACAACGACAGCCAGTTGGCAATCATCGGATACACGATCATCGCCAGGGTCGACAGCGCCGACACCCCGATCACCGTGAATAACGTCGCGCGTTCTTTCTGCGGATGATTGGGCAATGCCGCCGCCAGCGCCAACGCGGCCGATGCCCCACAAATTGCAGTGGCGCCGCCGGTGAGCATGCCAAACAAACGCTGAAAGCCCAGCGCCTTGGCTGCGATCACTGAAACGCCGATGGTCACTACCACCAGAATCACCACCAGCGCCACAGGCTTCCAGCCCAGCGCAGCCATCTGTTCGAGGGTGATGCGCATGCCCAGCAGCGCCACACCAATGCGCAACACGGTGCGTGCGGTGAACTCAATGCCCGGCTTGCAAACACCGTCACCGGCCAGGAAGTTCAGCGCCATGCCCAGCAACAAAGCGAACAGCATTACCGGCGCGCCGTAGTGCTCGGACAAAAAGGACGCAGCCGCTGCAACGATCAGACTGACGATAAAGCCCGGCGCCAGTTCGCGCGTTCGGCTGTGGATACGGGTGAGAGCGATGGCGCTCATGGCGCGGCCTCCTCGGGAACGATAACGATGAAAGCCTGGCCGTCGATGATCTCAACCGGGTAGTTGGCGACTTTGACTGCGGTGGAATTAAGCAAGTAACCGCTGCGCAAATCGAATCGCAGGCCATGGGCGCAGCACTGAATCACCCACCCCTCAAGGCGCCCGCCACACAGCGAGGCGCCTTGATGGGGGCAACTGTCGTCGACGGCGAACACGTCACCTTCGACGTTGAATAGCGCCAGGCTTTTGTCATCGAATTCGAACAGTGCACGACCGCCCGCCTGCGGGAGCTTTCCGGCAGGCACGGGGATACGTCGGTTCATGCAGGTTGCCGCTCGTGATCACTTTCTTTCAGGGCCTGGTTCATGGCCCCGAGCAGCGCCTGAGCAGGTTGTGCACCGACCATCGTCATGCGACGGTCGAACTGAAAGCCCGGCACCCCACTGGTCGCGCCGGGAAAGCCGTCAAATGGCGTGGCGTCGCCCTTCAGGCAATCGAGCACCACCTGCGCATCAACGCCGCAGGAGCGGGCAATGGCGAGCAAGGTCTCGCGGCACCCCAGGTTTTCGCGTTTGCGGAAATAAGCGGCGAACAGCCGTTCGAGCAACATTTCACGCTGAGTAGCATTGCCCAGTACGCTGACGCGTTCGAACAAACGGTGCGCGTCTGCGGTGTTGGGCATTGTCTCGATGCGGCTGAAGTCGATGGTCAGTCCAACCGCCGCCGCAGCCTGCTGTACCTGGGCCTGGCGCATGGTCATAGCCTCGGCATTGCCCAGGCGTTTGCGGTAGAAATCGGCGAAGGGCTCCCCTTGTACCGGCAACTGAGGCAGCAACTGCACGCCATGCCACACCGTGGTGACCTGCACATCCGGGTGGCGACTGCGAAACTGTACTTGCGCATGCTCCAATTGGCGTTTGCCGATAAGGCACCAGGGGCAGATGAAATCGAAGAACACATCAATACGTAAACGACGACTACTCACAACTTCACCTCTAACACTGCTTTGCTAACCGAATCGTGGACTTGCTCGCCCTTAAGCCGGGCAATGTCCTTGTGGTAATGACACTTGGCATAAAAGAACACGGCCGCAGCCGCGATGCTGACCAGCGGCACCCATTGAAAAGCAGCCTGCAAGCCAATGAGGTCGGAGACCCTGCCGGTAATGAACGGCCCAGGCGCCAGCCCCAGCATGTTGTTGGCCAGGGTCAGCGTGGCGAAGGCCGTGCCGTGGACCGAGTAATGGGTCAGGTTGGCAACCATCGCTCCGCAAGGGCCAGTCGTGCCGGCGGCAATCAACATGCCCAGGCAGATCAGCGCCAGTTGCACAGGCCCTGCCGGCAGGGCAAATGCCGCCGACAACAGCAGGCAACTGCCCAGGCAATAGGCGATGGCCAAAGTGACTTTGCGCTCCGGCGAATGGCGCGACAGTCGATCGCTGAGCATGCCGCACAGGATCATCCCGGCCCCGCTGCACAGCACGATAATGGCCGCGACGCCGCCCGCCTTGTCCGTGGCCATGTCGTAATAGCGATTGAGGTAACTGGGCATCCACACAATCACCGTGCCGCCGACGAACAGTTGCAAGCCACTGCCGATGTAGGCAGCGATCACCGAACGGCTGGAAAACAGCGTACGCAACGGACGCTTGACCGCTGCCACCGCCTTGTTCGCCGCCTGGGCGGCACGTTGCGGCGCAATGCGCGCCTCCTTGACGATGACCGGGTAAAGCACGGCCAGCAGCAGACCGAACAACGCCATGCCGGCAAACGACCAGCGCCAGCCAAGTTTGGCGGCGATTGCACCGCCCAGCGCCATCCCTAATACCGAACCGAACATGCCGCCCGCCATGAAGGCACTGGCCAGCGTTGCACGCAGGTGCTTGGGAAAGACCGAAATGACGACTGCGATGCCGACGCTGCCGTACGCCGCTTCGCCAACGCCGACCATGAATCGTGCAATGAACATCTGCTGATAGTCCTGCGCCACGGCGCAACCCAGCGTCGCCAGACTCCACAGCAAGGCCATCAGCGCCAGGCTCTTGACCCGGCCAAAGCGATCTGCCAGCAATGACAGGGGAAATGTCAGCAGCCCCACCATCAGCGCGACAATGCCACTGAGCAAGCCAAGCTGGCCGTCGCTCAGAGCCCATTCGCCCTTGAGCATCGGGAACACCGCGTTCAAGACCTGGCGCGACATGTAATCGGATATCAACAGCCCGAACGTCAGTGCGAAGACGATCCAGGCATACGGTCGCGCAACACCGACAGCACTGTCGTCATCGTCTGCGGCGATTGGGTGAAAGGCCATGCAGCCTCCTCAAAGCTTTGTTTTATTGTTGTTATCAAGCGTGTTGCAGTGCAGCGAGCGGGAGGCCTGACCGCCCGCTGCGTCTGCCGATCAGCCGCGTTGCGGCACACCTTTCTGCCCAGCCTTGCGGTTGGGGGCCATGCCGTTGGCCAACAGCGTTTCTTCGATGCTCTGGTACTGCACGCCGATGCGGTAGATCTCACGGGCTTCTTTGCCGGTGGCGATTTCGCGACCCAGTTCATGGGCGATACGCACGGTCTGCCTGATCTGCGCAACTGAGCCGAAACGATCGCCCTTGTGATCAATGATAGTGTCTTCATTGCCCACTCGCGGGTGCAGACCCATGGCCATCGACATGGTGTTGAACGGCATGACGTTCTTGAGCAGCGACTCGGAGGTCAGGGTGCAACCGTCCGGCGCGCGGTGGATGAAGTTGAAGAAGTTGAACGGATTGGGACCGTCGAAACCGCCGCCAATGCCGATCCAGGTCAGGTTCAACGGACCCATGTAGACGCCCCTGCGCACCAGACGCTCGAGGGTTTCCATCGCGTGCATGCCGGTCAGCTGGAAGTGCGGCTGGATGCCGTTGTCCATCAGACGCTTGAGGTGTTCGGCGACCCAGGCCGGACCTGCCGGAACGGTCATTTCGCTGTAGGCGGCCTGAAACAGGGGATTGGCCAGGGACGTGCCTTCCAGGTATTGCGGATACAGCAACTCCATGATGTTCATCTGGGTGGTGTTGATAGCCACCGTGACCTGATCCGGTTTTGGCGTCAGCTCGGCCAGCATGTGTCGCGTATCGTCAGACAACCACTTGGCGGCTTCGCCATCGCTTTCCGGCGCGAAGGAAATCGAACCACCGACCTGGATGATCATGTCCGGCACGGCTTCACGCACACCGGCGATCAATTCGTTGAATTTGGACAGGCGCTTGGAACCCTTGCCGTCCAGCTCGCGCACGTGCAAGTGCAAGACGGTGGCCCCGGCCTCATAACATTCGACCGCTTTTTGCACCTGTTCATCCATGGTCAGCGGGATGTCTTCGGGGAAGTCTTCCGGCATCCATTCCGGGCCGTACGGGGCCACGGTGATGACCACCTTTTCCATGTTTTCCGGGTGCAGGGAATCGTCAAAAAATTGCATGAGTTACTCCTGTTCTTATGATTGTCGCGCCCACCCGGGATCGTGCCGGGCAGACGCGTTTACGAGTGCGAATGCAGAAGGGGTCGATCAGTAGGTCTTGTCGCCGATGATTCCGGCACGCTCCATCTTGCGATGGCACGGCGGATAATCCATGACGGCGTAGTGCTGGGTGCTGCGGTTGTCCCAGATGGCGATGCTGTTGGGCTTCCAGCGCCAGCGCACCTGATACTCGGGGATGAAGGCCTGGCTGATCAGGTAGCGCAGCAACTCGCTCGCGCCAGGGTTGGCGTCCTGGCCGAAGCGCACCCGCTCGGGGGTGTGGTAGTTGCTCAAGTGCGTCGTGAAGGCGTTGACGAACAGCACCTTTTCCCCGGTTTCCGGGTGGGTGCGAACCACCGGGTGTTCGGCATCGGGATACATCGCCTTGAGCGCCAGACGCTTTTCGATTGGCATGGCAGCACCGAAACTCGCTTCGATGCTGTGGCGGGCGCGCAGGTCGGCAATTTTCACCTTCACGTCCTCCGGCAAACGCGCGTAAGCCTCGACCATGTTGGCCCACATGGTGTCGCCGCCCACCGGCGGGCACTCTACGCAGCGCAACACGCAGCCCATCGGCGGCGCCTCGCGCCAGGTCGCGTCGGTATGCCAGGCGTTTTCGTAGCGGTCCATCGGCTGGTCCGGATTCTTGTAGATGCGCACCAGCCCGGGATGATCCGGATCGCTGCCGGCCACCGGATGGTCCTCCAACTCACCGAAGCGGCGGGCGAAGGCCACGTGCTCGGCGCGAGTGATGTCCTGATCACGCAGGAACACCACCCGATGCTTGAGCAACTGAGCACGAATCTCGCAAAAAAGACCGTCGTCATGGACCGCGTCGGCAAGATTGACGCCGATCAGTTCGGCGCCAATGCTGCAGGTCAATTGTTCGACTTTCATGGCAGATCGCTCCTTAGATGACGAAAATCGACGAGCCCGTCGTTTTGCGTGACTCAAGGTCGCGATGGGCCTGTACGGCGTCCTCCAACGCATAATGCTGGTTGATCTCGATCTTGATCCGACCACTGCCGACGTGGTCGAACAGCTCGCCGGCCAGGGCAGCTTTCTCTGCCGGATCGGCGATGTAGTCGGCCAGCGCCGGACGGGTCAGGAACAGTGAGCCCTTCATCGCCAGCATCACCGGGTCGAAAGCCGGAATCGGACCGGATGCGGTGCCAACGCAGACCATCAGTCCCCGACGCTTGAGCGAATCCAGTGATCCCATGAAGGTGTTTTTGCCAACGCTGTCGAACACCACGTTGACTCCCACGCCGGCAGTCAGCTCGCGCACGCGCTGGGCGACATTTTCGTGGCTGTAATTGATGACATGGTCGCAACCATGGGCCAGGGCAATTTCACCCTTGACCTCGGTGGACACAGTGCCGATGACGGTCAGGCCGAGCAGCTTGGCCCACTGTGAAACGATCAGCCCCACGCCACCGGCAGCGGCGTGCAGCAGAATGCTGTCGCCGGCCTTGAAATCATAAATGCGCCGCATCAGGTACGACGACGTCAGGCCACGCATGGTCATGGCGGCGGCCGTCTCGAAACTGATGGTTTCCGGCAGCTTGATCAGCGGCGCGGCCGCAATCAGTCGCTCGGTACTGTAGGCGCCCAAGGTATTGAGAAATCCGGTGTAGGTGACGCGATCCCCCACCTGAACGTTAGTCACACCCTCGCCGATGGCCTGGACCACACCGGACGCTTCAACCCCCATGCCGTTGGGCATCGGGATCGGGTAAGTGCCATTACGAAAATAGGTGTCGGCATAGTTCAGGCCGACCGCCACATGACGAAGACGGACCTGGCCCGGACCGGGTTCGCCGACATCGACCTCTTTATAACAAAGAACGTCGGGACCACCGGTTTCGTAGAAGCGTACGGCTTTGGCCATTTTTTCTTATTCTCCAGTCTGTGCAGCGTCGATTTACGCTGATTGGACTGTAGGACGCCGCCTGGCCAGCTGCTTTTCATCAGACGACAATGGCTTTTCATTTCATGACAATTGGCCACTGGCGCCCCCCCTTCTTAGGAAACCCGGTCAGCGCCATAGCGCAATTCAATTGACGCGCCACGGCCGGCTGTATGGGCTCTCACACTCAAAACCCGGACACAAAAAACCCCGCACACTGGCGGGGTTCGCAAACAGCAGGTGATTTACCAGGTACCCGTGCCACAAGGATTTTCTTTTGAAGCATAAGGCTTGGTCAATTTGCTGAATCCCAACTTTCAATCGACTTAAGGCTTGGGATGCTCGCTCGATACTGAATTATTGGCATCCACATCGGCCATTTCTTCATCGACAGGCGCCTCGTCGCCCCCTGGCAGCGGAACCTCAGGTTCATTCTCCTTTGAACCATGGCCTGTTTCGTTATCAGTCCCGCCCGTGACACCCTGTTGGGATTTGTTTCCTGGGGCATTTTCATCAATGTCCATGCTGGCTCTCCGTTCTGATGCACGGGATGTCGGTGCATGAACATCAGAGAGAAGCCAAGCCTTGCTAGTGCCGGGCACTGGACGAACGGCAGTGTGAACTCGGATAAAAAAGCAGACCGCCGGCATAACAAGCCCGAAAAGTCATAACCCGACCTTTTCACCTGCGTCTCACGCTATAGAGGCAGAGGTCGACCTTGCACAACGGAGGCTATGCGCAGCGATTCCGGTTGATCGTGATAGCCACCCTGGAGGCGCCCCTGAATCGGTCTTTCAGCACCACATCCTTGAAAAATTTTTCTGCGTGCAACTGATCGAAGTCAAACCCGGTCAACGCACAGCGGATACCATAAAACCTGACCTTAACGCTAAGGATTGAGGGCTCTCCATGGACCTCGTACTTAAGCTATTCAATGGCGGAGCCGGCAGTCTGGCTTCCTACTTGGCAGCCCACGTCCTTCTTTGCCTGTTGCCGGCGTTTTTTATCGCCGGGGCCATGACAGCACTTATTCCTAAAGCCAGCATCACTCACTGGCTAGGTCGACATGCACCTGTTTACGTTTCCTACCCTGCGGCGGCATTAGCCGGGTCACTGATTGCCGTCTGCTCATGCACAATTGTTCCTTTGTTCGCGGGCGTTTACCGCAAAGGAGCAGGTATCGGCCCGGCGATCACCTTCCTGTTTTTTGCTCCCGCAGGAAACATCATGGCCTTGGCCTATACCGGCAATATTCTGGGAGCGGAGTTTGCAATCGCCCGTCTGATCCTCTGCCTGATCTTCGGCATCGGTATTGGCTTGCTGATGGCTACCCTATTCTGGAAAGACGACCTGACCCACGACGCACAGGCGGATGCCCTGTTCGCAGAGAAGGCCAGCGTTTCCGGGCCTGCACTGGGCGTACTGCTATCTTTGGTGGCCTTGCTGATTGCGGGCACCTTGAAACTGTGGCCCCTGACCGCAGATCTGATCAGTTTCAAAGTCCCGCTTTTCTGGCCCCAGGCGTGGCAGGACACCTTGTTTGACTGGGTTCCATACGACGCCAGTAAAGGAGAAGAAGGCGTGAGCTTCCAAGGGTCTGTTCTCATCGCCCTACTCCTGATGATTGCCGCCACGGCCAAACGTGGTCTGGATAACATCACTGAAGGTGCCAACAACTGGACATGGGTTGCGCTGGGTCTGACCGCTAGTACCTTGCTGATCGCGTCAATGCGACTGACGCCAGAACCTGGCACATTAGCCTTTACCTTCACGGGTCGTGTATTCGGTGTCGCATTGACCATGCTGTCTGTTGGGTACTTTGCCCGAAAACTGCCAGCCGAAGACTGGCAAGGCTGGCTATGGGAAGCCTGGCGCTTCGTCAAGCAGATATTTGTTGTGCTGGTGGTGGGTGTATTCATTGTCGGCATGGTTCGCCAGGTGATTCAACCCGAGTGGATTGAAAGCCTTGCAGGCAGCAACACAGTGATCGCCAATGCCATAGCGGTAGGGTTCGGCGTGTTCATGTACTTCCCAACCCTGGTAGAAGTGCCCGTCGCCCGCATGTTCCTTGATCTCGGCATGCATCCTGGTCCGCTCTTGGCCTACTTGATGGCGGATCCTGAACTTAGCTTGCAGAGCATGCTCATGGTGGCGGCGGTGATTGGTCGCAAGAAGACCGCAGCCTATGTTGGGTTAGTCGCTTCGTTCAGCATCGTGGCAGGCCTGCTATTTGGTGCCTGGGTCGACGGCACCGGCTGGCTTACCCTTGGTGCAGGAATGGCGGCCTCACTGGCCATAACCGCTGCAATTTACCAGTTGATACGTTATCAGCGTAAACAAACAGCAAGCTGACTTACACACTAAGGAGCTTCCAATGCTGAACATCAAAATCCTCGGTTCAGGGTGCGCCAACTGCAAGAAGCTTGAGGCTGTAGCCCGTCAAGCCACGCAGAATCTAAATATCCAGGCCGAATTCGAAAAGATCACCGACATGGGCAAGATGATGACTTATGACATCCTCGCCACGCCGGCTCTGGTGATCAACGAGAAGGTTGTAAGCAGCGGGAAGATTCCGACTGTTGCGGATATCCAGGGCTGGATTTCGACTGCGCAATGATGCGCTGAAGGAGGATATCCCTCATCCCCCTGGTTATTGCGCCACTCACCTGTAAATCATGTCCCTTCAATCGTCTTGTCCATACCGGACGGACGCTTGGAGGGTGTCTCGCCTTTATCACAAGCGCTCAATGCGAACGCTGCAATCACCACGAAAGACAGTGCGGGGATGTGGATAAATTGCCCATGGCGTACCTCCGACAGCTGCTGATTCAGGCTCTACCCGCCCCCCAAACGCACATAGCGCGAAGAGGCTCATCGGCCTGACAGTTTCATATCGCCTCGGCATGCCTCGGCAGCCCGATAGAAATCAGTGCTGCGAGCAGAACGAATGCGCTCGATATCCACAAGCACGCTTGCAGCCCATACACCTGATAAACCCACCCGGACAGTACTGTACCTATCAGCCTTCCCATCGCATTCGACATGTAATAAAACCCCACATCCAGCGACACGCCATCTTCCTTGGCATAGGACACGATCAAGTAGCTGTGCAGCGACGAATTCACCGCGAACAGCGCACCAAAGACCATCAATCCGCCGAGTAGCATCATCTGCTGCGACAAAGCCGTGTTAAGCCCGAGAGCAATTGCCGCAGGCAAGCCTGCCAGTGCAAGGGCCCACAGAAATGCCGCACGACCATCCGGTACGTGGCCGCGTTTCTTGCCAGTGATGTTGGGCGCAAACGACTGCACGATGCCGTAGCCGATCACCCACGCCGCAAGGAAGCCACCCACCTTCCAGAAGTCCCAGCCGAACACGCTGCTCAGGTACACCGGCAAGGCCACCACAAACCAGACGTCACGGGCTCCGAACAAGAACATCCGCGCCGCCGAGAGGATATTGATCGCCCGACTCTTGGACAGGATGTCGCGAAACTTGGGTTTGGCTTTCGCTTTGCCCAAGTCCTTCTTCAGCAGTATCAAGCTGCTGATCCAGATCAGCGCCAGAACACCCGCCATGGCCAGCAATGCACCTTTGAAGCCGATCAGTGCCAGCAAGGCTCCGCCGAGAAAGAAGCCGACCCCCTTGAGTGCGTTCTTCGAGCCGGTGAGGATTGCCACCCACTTGTAGAGCTTTCCCTGTTGCCCATCCGGAACAAGAAGCTTGATGGAGCTTTTGGCACTCATCTTGTTCAGGTCTTTGGCAATCCCCGACAGCGCCTGTGCGCCCATCACCCATGGGATGGTTAGCCAAGCGACAGGAACCGTCAGCATCAACAGCGCCACGACTTGGATACCCAGGCCGATATTCATGGTTCGATTCAGTCCCAGCCGGGCGCCGAGGTAGCCACCCACCAGGTTGGTGATCACGCCAAAGATTTCGTAGAACAGAAACAACGCCGCGATTTGCAGTGGGCTGTAGCCCAACGCGTGAAAGTGCAACACCACCAACATGCGCAAGGCACCGTCGGTGAGGGTGAAGGCCCAATAGTTGCCCGTGACGAGCAAGTACTGCCGCACTTCCGGAGCGAGGGCTGACAACGCTTTCATGACCGCTCCTTAGTCCGCCAGACTGACCAGTCTGGCCAGTTCGACGGCGCGATTGGCATAGCCCCATTCGTTGTCGTACCAGGCATAGATCTTCACTTGAGTACCATTGATCACCATCGTCGACAGTGCATCGATGATCGATGAACGCGGGTCGGTGCGGTAGTCGATGGACACCAACGGACGCTCCTCAAAACCGAGGATGTCTTTCAGCTCGTTCTCGGAGGCGTCCTTGAGGAGTTGATTCACCTCCTCAACAGTGGTGGCACGCTCGACTTCAAAGACGCAGTCGGTCAGCGACGCGTTGGCCAGCGGCACACGAACGGCATGACCATTCAGGCGTCCGCGCAGTTCGGGGAAGATTTCGGCAATGGCGGTGGCCGAGCCGGTACTGGTTGGAATCAGGCTCATGCCCGAAGCACGCGCACGACGCAGATCCTTGTGCGGTTGATCGAGAATGCTTTGGGTGTTCGTCAGGTCGTGGATAGTGGTGATCGAGCCATGACGAATGCCCAGTTTCTCGTGGATGACTTTCACCACGGGTGCCAGACAGTTGGTGGTGCACGAAGCGGCGGTAACGATGCGATGTTCAGCCGGTTTGAACAACTGATGGTTGACGCCCATGACGACGTTCAACGCCCCTTTTTCCTTCACCGGAGCGCAAACCACCACACGCTTGACGCCCTGATCCAGGTAGGCTTGCAACACCGCCACGGTTTTCATCTTGCCGCTGGCCTCGATCACCAGATCGCAACCCGACCAGTCGGTGTCGGCAATCGCTTTGTTAGCTGTCACCTTGATGCGCTTGCCGCCAATCACCACCTGATCGCCTTCCGCGCTGGCTTCGTGGTGCCAACGACCATGCACCGAGTCGAAGTTCAGCAAGTGTGCATGCGTCGCCGCGTCACCCGCTGGATCGTTGATCTGCACGAATTCGAATTCTGGCCAGCCCCAGGCTGCTCGCAGCGCGAGGCGACCGATCCGACCGAAACCATTGATGCCAACTTTGATAGTCATGTTGTTGTGCTCTGTATCTGTTGTCAGTGGGAGTTCGACTGAGTGTCGAACTGGCCGATGTATTCGATATGGGCAGGATGTTGAATGGCGCGTGGACGCAACGACTGAACATCGCGGATGGCATCGCTGAATGGCACATCGCTCTCGATCAACAGTTGAGCGGCGACCAAACCGGTACGACCCGATCCGCCCTTGCAATGGATGGCGATGGTGTCCCCTTCGGTCAGCCGCTGCGGGGTGAAGATCAATTGGCCATTGAACTGTGCCAAGGGAAGTACCGAATAAGGGTGGTGTTGCACGGTGAAAAATCCTCAGATGGAGCGCTGATTGACACGTTTCATGAGTTCTTCCGCCGACTCTTTGCGCTCGGAATAACGATCAACCAGATAGTCCTGACGGTCGCGAAGCAGCAGCGTGAATTTCACCAACTCTTCCATCACATCCACGATGCGGTCGTAGAACGGAGAAGGTTTCATCCGGCCGTTATCGTCGAACTCCATATAGGCCTTTGGCACGGAGGATTGGTTGGGGATGGTGAACATGCGCATCCAACGTCCCAGCACTCGCAGCTGATTGACCACGTTGAACGACTGCGAGCCACCACACACCTGCATGACGGCGAGGGTTTTGCCCTGGGTCGGGCGTACCGCACCCATTGCGAGTGGCACCCAGTCGATCTGCGCCTTGAAGACCGCGCTCATGGAACCGTGACGCTCCGGGGAACACCAGACCTGCCCTTCCGACCACAACATCAGCTCGCGTAACTCCTTCACGCGCGGATGGTTGTCGGGGGCGTCATCTGGCAGCGGCAAACCGGACGGATTGAAAATCCGCGCCTCGGCGCCGAAGTGCTCCAGCAGTCGAGCGGCCTCCTCGACCATCAGGCGACTGAAGGAGCGCTCACGGGTCGATCCGTACAGCAGCAAAATGCGCGGCTTGTGGATGGAGGTCTTCTCGATGCCCAGCTTGTCAGCCGACGGAAGATCAACCAGGTCGGTATCGAGTTGGGGGATGTCGTCTTCAAACATAGTCTTTGTCCTGCGCAACAGCGCTCTTGGAGTCATCGAACCAACGGCCCTTCAACCAGATATCGGCCCAGGAAGGAAAGGCGATTTTTACTCATGGTCATTGTTCCTGTGGTTACAGCCTGCCAATCAGGGCCAGTTCTGCCTTGAGCTGTTCGGCACTCAGTCGGGCAAGCGGTAAAGCCAAGAAAGCTTCAATACGGGTTTGGATCTGCTCCAAGGTGGCTTCAAAAGCCGCATCGATCTCTTCTTGCGTCCCGTGGTATTCCGAAGGGTCAGCCAGCCCCCAGTGGGCTTTGGTGGCGGGTCCAAAAAATACCGGGCAAGCTTCACCAGCTGCCTTGTCGCACACCGTGATGACGAAATCAGGTGCCAAATTCACATGGACATCGCTGGACTTACTGAACAGCCCGAGCGTCGACATACCAGCGTTTTCCAAAGTTTTGAGACTCAGCGGATGCACGTCGCCTTTGGGTTGACTGCCCGCGCTGTAGGCTTTCATGCCTTGCGGTGCCAAGTGATTGAAAACCGCCTCACAAAGGATGCTGCGACAGCTATTGGCCGTGCAGAGGAACAGGATTTTCATCGAGTGATCTCATAGTCGAAGACGGAATCAGGCGATTTTGCTTTCACAGCACACGGCTGCCCGTTCAGGACGGTCACCCATTTCATCAAGGCGTTTGGCATCAGGGCTCAACCAGTGTTTGTTGCTTTCCAGCACGGTGGTCAGCACTTGATGAACCCAATCAGGGAGATTCGGGTGCAGTCGGTAATACACCCATTGGCCTTGCCGACGGTCCGACAACAGGCCGCAAGTACGCAGTTGCGCCAGGTGCCTGGAGATTTTTGGCTGACTCTCGTTCAACGCGCAGGTCAGCTCGCAAACACAAAGCTCTCCTTCACGGGTGATGAGCATCATCGTGCGGACCCGAGTGTCGTCAGCAAGGCATTTGAAAACAGTGGTCGGTGTCAGATGGTCAGCCATATCGTTTTCTCAGTGCTTGTTTTTGACCAAGACGAACATCTTGATGCGCTCATGAATTTCGTGAAGGGTGTGACGGAAGGCATCGGGTTTGGTGCTGGTGACCGGGTCTTCAAAACTCCAGGCCAATGCCTCACCCGCTCCAGGTAAAGACCGGCATTGCGCAGCGGCTTTATCACACAAGGTGATGACGTAATCGAAACGCTCACCACGAAACTCGTCTATCGACTTGCTACGTAATCCTTCGGTGCTCACACCGATGTGTGAAAGCGCCTCGAAGGTGCGCGGATCTACCTGAGTTGGAGTTGTGCCGGCGCTGAACGCCTCGAAATGCTCCGAATCGGTATGCCTCAGCAACGCTTGGGCCAACTGGGAGCGTGCAGCGTTGGCAGTACAGACAAACAGAACACGGGCTTTGCTGGTCATTGTGAAGCCTCAGCTCATATGCGGTTTGACGAATATATGTTTTCCCGTATGTAAGGTAAAGAGCCAACGAACATTAATCCATCAAAACGATTGGACGCCGCCGAGCACCTTCAATGAAAGCTTTGTATCAAGGCGCTAGCCAGCCTTCCGTGCCTCTTAAAATATCTGCGACGATGTATATATGGTTTCTGTAATAAATCTGTCACTCACGCAGAAATTGGTCGCCCTTGGCTCAAGGACTACCTGGATGTGCAAAAGAAAAAAAAGGTCGCCCCTATGCCGCCCCGGTCATCGAGGGCGGGTCAGGTTGCTGCGCACTGGGCTTTGCAACAAACCGGCGAGGTACGCTTTGAGTTGCGGGATCAAGTGCTATACGCAACTCGGCGAGCAGGCTCATGTCAGGTCGGATTCCAGTCGCCACAATGATTGTGGTCCACAGGTGGAAGTATCTGGCCTCCCGCCTTCACAACCAACCCTTGATCTATCCTTCTGGCATCAGATCCGGATCAAAAAACAGATCAGCATCTCCAGCAAAAAAGTATCTTGGAGGACGGCTCGATGGAACGATGGCGACCAAAGGATCTCGGTCTACCCGTTGGATAAACCTCATATCTAATGCTGCCGCTTCCGACTGCGAAACTATCTCGTCACCCAGTGAATCTATGCTCACCGCCCCAGCAAAAACGCTGTTAACACCCAAGCGACTTAGCGCTCGTGCAACGTTCCAGGGAGCACCGCCTGGGTAGCCTTTCCACTGTCCAGGAGTGCCTTGGACAAGGTCGGTCAGGGCTTCGCCAAATACTACTGCGCGAGGCAATACCATCGTCATTTCCTCATTTTTTCGTAGGGATAACTGCTGGCTGATCAGTTTTGACCGGTAATCAATTACTCAATACGCTTGGTGAAAAGCAGGGATCGATGAGCTGAAGGCGTGTTGGCCGACGCGTTCAAACATTAAAACCAGGTTTCCATTTGTATCCCGTATTGCCACACACCTCCGGCGTTGAAGTCCGTCTTGCCGAAGGAGTCTGAGGTACTGTATCTGTCCAGATCCGAAGACCAATTCATGAAGCTCGCGAACACACGCAGTTCGGGACGAGTGAGCAGGTCTCCAACGTCAGGTTTGAATGTCGGCGCGATCGTGAATTTCCAGAAGTTACCGTCGACCGCATTACGTTGTAGATAGCCCTTCGGGTCGAGGTTCATGGTTTGCCAGCTCATTTCGTAGGCCATCTCGAAATTGCTGTTGATTGCATTGGCCAAACGCATGTTCAGGGTCATCCAACGGTAATTGTCACCTTTAACGTATCTATCCTTGCTCTGTTCGACCAACAAGCTGGGGCCGATGCGCCAACCAGGCGCTATGGGTGTCTCGCCGTAAAGTGCCAGGCGCAGAGCGCGGGCATCGTCAATCAATTCACCATCCGAGCCGACGTTCTTGACCTCTGCCCCCAGACCTTGCCCATAGAGCAGTGCCGTTTTGAAGAAGCCTTCTCGGCCGAAAAAGTTTTTCTGGTGATTCGCCAGCATGCTGTGCAACCCGGAATCTGCTGGTGTCAGCCCCGCTTCATTACTGCGGGTGCCAATGTCGTTTTTCCTGGAGCCAATGGCATTGAACATCCACTGCCACTGACCATTATCGAAGAACTGGTTGGAGGTCAGAATGTAGCTTTCCACGTCTGCGTTGATGCCGCCTTCACTGAAATCCCCGTAGTTACGCCCGACCAAGGAGTAATTCGAGCGCCAACTCTTGTTCATCTGCACATCGTAGATTCCCCCCCCGGTACCAGCCAGATAGACAACGTCCGAGTCCAGCCAGTGGATATCGAAGTTATCTCGATCAAATCGCTTACCTGCCCACAAGGTCGCGTTCTCGAACACTGAATTACCCTTGAATGCAGCGAGATGGTCGAGCTCTGTAAATACCTGACGCACGTTCAGGTTGCTTTCGTCGGCCGTCCAGTCATTGGAGCTTTCCACTCCATCGGCGATGGAAACCGTGAATTTGGAACGGGTGCCGTTCTGCGCATAGGCCTCTTTCGACAGGTCGATGCGCATGTAGGTGTCGTCTTCATTGCCGAGTCGCCCGACGGCGCCACCGACTGAACCGGCCGGGGTTGTATAAGGGCCGCCACGACCACCACCTAGCCCATCGTTGATCAGCAATCCGGAACGGGCATAACCCTTAAAGCTGAAACCGTCCGTGAGGTGGCCGCTGCTGCCCTGCTTTTCCATGCTTTGCTGACGGGCTTCCAGTTTTGCCAGCCGGGTGTCCAACCCAGGCGCCTCAATGGCTGTCGCAGTGGACGCAACAGGCTGCGCGGCGGGAGTGGCGAGTTTGATCTGCTGCAATTCCCTGGCGAGTGCCTGGGTCTGTTGTTCAGCTGCGGCTGCGCGCTTTTCCGCTGCGCTGGCACGGACTTCAAACGCGGCCATGCGTTCTTCCAGAGTCGCGGCCTGAGAGGTCGCCGCCGAGGTGCCGAGCACACCTGCGAGTAGCCAGCTTGATGCTTTCTGCATGTGGATTCCCTGTTTTGTTTTTATTGTGTAATTCCCGCGACCATCCATTTTTCGTGAGTTGTAAATTGTGGTAATCGACGAAAAAATGGATGCTTCATCGCAAATACGCTGCTACATTTGGCGATGTTAACGTTAACTTTTCTAAAAACAAAAATAAAGGGTGCTCAATGAAACATCTGAAATCTCTCCTTCCAGCAGCACTAACCACCCTCTGTGCCGGACTTCCATCCGTCTCGAGCGCAGCCGATTTGACGATTTCGTGCGGTGCAGTGGGGGCCGAATTACAACTGTGCAAGGAGGCTGTCGAGGCGTGGTCGAAACAGACCGGCAACAACGTCGAGGTGGTTTCCACGCCTAACTCGGCAACCGAGAGGTTGTCGTTCTACCAACAGATCCTCAGTGCTCAGTCCACCGACATCGACATCATTCAAATCGATATGGTGTGGCCAGGGATGCTGGCCAAACATCTGATGGATCTGCGCGAGGTGCTGCCCGCCAACGCGACTCAAGGTTACTTCCAGACACAGGTGGATAACGCCACGGTGAATGGACGACTGGTGACGATGCCGTGGTTCACCGACTCGGGCCTGCTGTATTACCGCAAGGACTTGCTTGAGAAGTACGCCAAGCAGGTTCCCCAGACCTGGGAGGAAATGACCGCTACCGCCAGGGATGTTCAACAAGCAGAGCGCACTGCCGGGAACCCCAATGCATGGGGTTACATCTTTCAGGGACGCGCTTACGAGGGGCTGACGTGTAATGCGCTGGAGTGGATCAGCAGCCAACCGGAAGGCGGACTGGTCAATCCAGCAGGAGATATCGTGGTCAACAGTCAGGCCTCGAGAACTGCTTTGACCCTGGCGAAAAGCTGGGTAGGAGACATCTCCCCGCGTGGCGTCCTCAACTACACCGAGGAAGAAGGACGAGGCGTATTCCAGTCGGGAAATGCGTTGTTCATGCGTAACTGGCCTTATGTCTGGGCCTTGGTACAAAGCCAGGATAGTGCCGTAAAAGATAAAGTCGGCGTCGCTCCCCTGCCCCGAGGCGGCATGACCGGCACCCATGCCTCCACCCTCGGTGGCTGGGGCCTGGCGGTATCGCGTTACAGCGCCCATCCAAAACTTGCCGCAGAACTGGTGACCTACCTGACCAGTGCCCGGCAGCAAAAACATCGAGCTTTAGTAGGCGGCTATAACCCGGTTATCGAGTCGCTTTATCAAGACCCCGAGCTGCTCGCGGCCATGCCTTATTACAGTCAACTCCTCAGTATTCTCAACGAAGGGGTCATGCGCCCCGCCTCAATAACAGCCGAGCGCTATCCACGGGTCTCCAACGCGTTCTTCGATCGAGTGCATGGCGTGCTGGCAGGCGAGTTGCCGGTCGATCAGGCGCTGGCCGAACTGGAAAGCGAACTCACGCGCATCAAACGCCGGAACTGGTAAGCCACAAGGAAGGAATTCACCATGTCTGTCTCTATTACCCATGCCCCCTGTGACGAGTTCCTGGTCACCAGGGAAACGCCTGTACAGCGTCGCCGAGTACGCGCCGCCTGGCTGTTTCTGACACCGATGTTGATGTGTCTGGCCCTCGTGGCCGCCTGGCCGCTACTGCGTACATTCTGGTTCAGCCTGACTGACGCCACCCTGACTGACACCCGTGGTGGATCCTTCGTAGGCTTGAGCAATTATCTGTTCCACAACGGTTCCAACTGGTCGGGCATCCTGGTCGATCCACAATGGTGGAACGCTGTGCGCAACACGTTGCATTTCACTGTGGTGTCGGTGGGACTGGAAGTCGTACTAGGGCTACTGGTGGCGTTGCTGTTGAACATCAAGTTCACCGGCCGTTCTTTGGTGCGTGCGTTGATTCTGATTCCGTGGGCGATTCCTACCATTGTCTCGGCGAAGATCTGGTCATGGATGCTCAACGACCAGTTCGGCATCATCAATCACCTGATGCTAAGTATCGGCCTGATTGACGCTCCCCTGGCCTGGACAGCAGACGCGGATCTGTCGATGTGGGCGGTGATCATCGTCGACGTCTGGAAGACCGTCCCTTTTGTCACGCTGCTGATGCTGGCGGCCTTGCAGATGTTGCCGAGCGATTGCTACGAAGCCGCCAGGGTCGATGGCATTCATCCGCTGAAGGTATTCTGGCGTGTCACGCTTCCCCTGCTGATGCCCGCACTGCTGGTGGCGGCGATCTTCCGCATCCTCGACTCGCTGCGGGTTTTCGACGTCATCTATGTGCTGACCTCGAACTCATCGAGCACCATGAGCATGTCGGTCTATGCCCGCCAGCACCTGGTGGAGTTCCAGGATGTTGGCTATGGCAGCGCGGCCTCGACTCTGTTGTTTCTGGTCGTTGCGGTAATCGCCATGCTTTATCTCTACCTCGGACGCCGTCAACTGGAGGTTCGGTCATGAGCCAGCGCCTACTGAAAAAAGCGCTGTGGCGCCTCGGGTTCTGGTGTCTGATCGGGGTGTTGCTGCTGTATGCGGTCTTCCCTTTCTACTACGCCATCGTGACTTCGCTAAAGCCGTCCAGTGCCTTGTTCAAGGTGAGCTACTGGATCGAAAACCCCGACTTTTCCAATTACGCGGCGGTACTCCATCAAGCCTCATTCCTGCGGGCTATCGGTAACTCGCTGCTGGTTGCGCTGTGCGTGGTGACGCTGGCGCTGTTTCTCAGCCTGACCGCCGCCTATGCCTTGGGAAGGGTGAAATTCCGTGGACGTGGCACGGTATTGATGATGGTTCTCGGCGTGTCGATGTTTCCCCAAGTCGCTGTACTGTCGGGGCTGTTCGAAGTGATCCGCGCCCTGGGTCTGTACAACACGTCTTTGGCGTTGATCCTGAGCTACACGATTTTCACCCTGCCCTTCACCGTGTGGGTGCTGACCACGTTCATGGGGCAACTGCCCCATGAACTGGAGGAAGCAGCAATCATGGATGGCGCTTCGCCCTGGGTCACGCTGACCCGCGTGTTGTTGCCGCTGCTCTGGCCTGCACTGGTCACCACTGGCCTGTTGGCCTTTATCGCAGCCTGGAACGAGTTCCTGTTTGCCTTGACCTTCACCCTCACAGACACGCAACGCACAGTACCGGTCGCCATCGCCTTGATTTCCGGCGGTAGCCCCCATGAGTTGCCTTGGGGGCTGTTGATGGCCGCCTCGGTGCTGGTCACCGTCCCACTGGTGATTCTGGTGCTGATCTTCCAGCGCCGAATCGTTTCCGGTCTCACTACCGGCGCGTTAAAGGGTTGATGCCCAACACGTACAAGGAACAGCATCGTGATCAAATTGAAACTGGACAACGTGAACAAACAATTGGGCGGCGTGCGGATTCTTCGCGACGTTAGCCTGGAGATTGCTGCGGGTGAATTCGTGGTGTTCGTTGGCCCTTCTGGCTGCGGAAAGTCGACCCTGCTGCGACTGATTGCCGGACTGGATTCGATCTGCGGCGGCGACCTGCTGATCGACGGGCTACGGGTCAACGACCTGGAACCGCGCGAGCGTGGCGTCGGTATGGTGTTTCAGTCTTATGCGCTGTACCCGCACATGAGCGTCTACGACAACATCAGCTTTGGTCTCAAACTGGCCAAGACTGAAAAGAGCAGCCTGCGCGAGCGCGTGCTGAAAACAGCGCAAATCCTTCAGTTGGACAAACTGCTGCAACGCAAGCCAAAAGAACTGTCTGGAGGGCAGCGTCAGCGAGTGGCAATGGGCAGAGCCATGGCGCGCGAGCCGGACATTTTGTTGTTCGATGAGCCGCTCTCCAATCTGGATGCATCCTTGCGGGTGCAGATGCGCAACGAAATCGCCCGGCTGCATGATCGACTGGGCTCGACGATGATCTACGTCACTCACGATCAAGTGGAAGCGATGACCCTGGCCGACAAAATTGTTGTGCTCAACGGCGGTCGCGTAGAGCAGGTCGGTTCACCGCGCGAACTCTATGAACGCCCGGCCAGCCGCTTTGTCGCCGGTTTTCTCGGTTCGCCCAGAATGAACTTTCTGACGGCGCGCCTGCATGCCCCGGGCGAAACCAGCCTGGTCGATACTCCCGTTTTGGGTATGACCTCCCTGCCCTTCGACAGCTCGAACCTGGCGGCAGACGCCCCGCTTAGCCTGGGAATTCGCCCGGAACACATGTCGCTCAAGGCGGCGCAGGGAACTGCCGGCATCGTCGTTACCGCGGTCGAATACCTGGGCAGTGAAACCTATGTGCACCTGGATACAGGTCAGGACGAGCCACTGATCTGTCGTTGTGAAGTCAACGCCGGATGGCAGGCAGGCGATCGGGTCGAACTGCAGCTGGACTTCGACAACCTGCACCTGTTCGACGCCGACGGCGCGGCCTTGAGGCGCCACCCACATGTCATTGAAACCCTGCCGGATGACGTCTCTCCACGCTCAGTCCGAGCAGGCGCCCTATGACCTTATCTTTGAATACCATGAGCGATCCAATGTCTTCGTCCCTTGACCTTGCGCAGCGCGCACTGGGAGACAGCCTGTCTCGCGTCATCCAGGATTACCGACCCGGTTATCATATTTCCCCGCCGGCAGGCTGGATGAACGACCCTAATGGGGTAGTGTACTTTCGTGGCGAATATCACGTTTTCTATCAGCACCACCCCTTCGACGCGAAATGGGGCCCGATGTATTGGGGCCACGCCAAGAGTGCCGATCTGGTTCATTGGCAGCACCTGCCCATTGCGCTGGCACCCGGTGATGACTTCGACCGTGACGGATGTTTTTCCGGTAGCGCAGTGGTGTGTGGAGACACCTTGGCACTGATCTACACCGGACACACCTGGCTGGGGGAAGTGGGTGACGAACGCTTGATCCGACAAGTCCAGTGCCTGGCCACCAGCATCGACGGCATCCGGTTCGTCAAGCATGGCGCAGTCATCGAGACCGCGCCGCAAGACACTATCATGCACTTTCGTGACCCCAAGGTATGGAAGGAGGATGACTATTGGTACCTCATTGTCGGCGCACGTCTGGGCGATATGCCGCTGCTTCCGCTGTACCGTTCCACGGATCTGCATACTTGGGAGTTCCTTGATTATGTGTCCAGCGGCAGCGAGGGCGATGGCTATATGTGGGAGTGCCCGGATCTGTTTCGACTGAACGGACGCGATGTGCTGCTGTACTCCCCCCAAGGCATGCTACCCCATGGTTACGAACGGCTTAACAAGTTCCAGACTGGTTACCGAGTGGGCCGACTCGACAACGAGTGGAACTTCACCGGCGGGCCTTTTATCGAGTTGGATAACGGCCACGATTTCTATGCAGCGCAGACGCTATTGGCCGCCGATGGTCGACGCCTCGTGTGGGCGTGGCTCGACATGTGGGAAAGCCCGATGCCGAGCCAGGCCCATCACTGGTGCGGCATGCTCGGATTGCCACGCGAACTTGAACTGTGCGCAGATCGCCTTTTCGTGTATCCGGCACGGGAGCTCACCGCTCTGCGAATGACGCTATTGCCTGGTACGCCGTGGTGGGAGGAGTCGGGAACCCGGTGGGTGCCGGAAGTGAATGGCGATATGCTCGAAATCCATGTGCATCTGGATTTGTTCGGGTGCACCGACGGCCACTTGGGAGTCGCCTTGCGTTGCAGCGACGATGGCCGTGAAGAAACCCTGCTCTACTACGATGCATCACTGAATCGCCTGGTGCTTGACCGCAGCCGCTCGGGTGCGCAAGTCACAGGCCAGCGCAGCGTATCGATAGACCCGATACAAGAGCGACTGGAACTGCGCGTGTTCCTCGATCGCTCGTCCATCGAGGTGTTCGACGAAAACGGACGTTTCAGCCTCAGCAGTCGCCTCTATCCGCGGCCCGACAGTCTGGGCGTGAAGCTGCTAGCAAGCGGGAGTGGCGGGCGTGTCTCGATTCCCAAGGCATGGCCTCTCGACTCGGGATGGCTATGAGCGGCGTCATTCGGGTCGCGAGAAGCGCGGGCCATGTGTCATGATTCTGCGTCAACCTGACCGGCCTCACTTCGCATGACTTCAGTGAAAGACGTTGCACAGCTGGCCGGCGTGTCCCTGATGACGGTTTCTCGAGCGCTCAACACTCCGGAAAAACTGAGCCCCGAAACTCTTCTGCGGGTGCGTCGTGCCATTGATGAACTGCAATTCGTACCGAGCCTGTCGGCGCGCAAGATGCGCGGCGACAACCTCCAGTCGCGAACCATCGGTGTGTTCGCGCTGGACACCGCGACCACACCATTCGCGGTCGAGCTGCTGCTGTCCATCGAGCAGACCGCGCAGCAAGCCGGCTGGAATGTATTTATCCTCAACCTGTTAAGCAACCCGCCCACCGACCAGAACATCGACCTGATGCTATCGCACCGTCCGGACGGCTTGATCTTCAGCGCCATGGGGTTTCGCCAGGTGTGCATTCCCGAGCGATTGAAGAGCAAACCCCTGGTGCTCGCCAATTGCCTGGCAGATGACAGCCGTCTCGTCAGCTATGTACCAGACGACGAAATGGGGCAGTATCGGGCCGTACACCACGCGTTGAACCTCGGCTATAAGCGCCCTCTGTGTATCAATCTGCCAAAACAAAGTCTGGCCTGGGGCCTGCGACAAAAAGGCATGCAGCGTGCCTGTCAGGCATTCGGACTGGCGCCTGACGCGCTCCTGCAATACGACCTTTCCGATCATGATGCCTATTGTGAAACAGCAGCTATCCTCGACCGGCACGTCATTGATGGTCGTCCCCAATTTGATATTCTGATCTGCGGCAATGACCGCATTGCCTTTTGTGCCTATCAGCTGCTGTTGGGCCGTGGCCTGAAAATTCCCAACGATGTCGCCGTGCTCGGCTACGACAATATGATCGGTATTGCTGAGCTGTTTATCCCGCCGCTGACCACGGTGCAACTGCCGTACTACGAGATCGGTCGCAAGGCTGCACGGCACCTGATAGAGACCCTCGACGTATCGGGAGCCCAGCCAGTTGATTGTCCATTGGTGGTTAGGGCATCGCTATAAGATTTAGTTAATTCGGTGATAGCGCCCCCGCTTGCTTTCGATTTGCCACTGGCCTGTCACCGACCACTTATGGCCCAAAGTGTGCTGCATTCCTGCACTCCAAGCCTACCCTTCCGCTGTTCCTCTGACTTTCGACGCACAACCTACAGTTACCGCGCCCGCAAGTGCGGTCACTCCGGAACGAATTGGCGGTAACTGGGATTCCAACCCTTGGGTCTGGGCGGTTCCGTTCAAGCAGTCGATTCCGTGATCGTCCCTATCGCCGCCCTCGCCTACATGGCCTGGCTCATCTACAAGGGGCCACGGGGATGAGTCGACGCCTAGCGTCTTCCTGCCAACACAAGAAATTGGTTTACGACGATAAAGAACGGCGCGTTTGGTGCAGTTGATTGTGAAACAGAAGTGGAGGCCTTCGACGCGCTCATAGGGCTCGTTGAGGTATTCAGCGGTGGTATGAGCTCGATACAGCGACGTCGCCGTTCACTGGAAGAGGCCGAGAAACCCCAGATAAGAAGCTGATAGAAACATGCGCAGACGAAGGACCACTGGACGAAGATTCAAGAGAGGTATTTGACTCGAGCGTTCAAGGACGCCCGGGAGGCGGCAGACTGCTACAAGGGATGGAGGAGGAAGAGTTGCCGGACTTTCACAAAGTGCGAGTGCGCTGTCGCTGCACCTGTACAAGAAAGCCGGAAAGGATGGTCAAAAAATTGCGGGCCATGCGAGCGAGGGCATGACCAGAAACTACCAGCGAGACCACGAGGAAATGATCTGGTCCGAGGCAATTCCGGACCTGAATATCAGCGAAATCACCGGGTAGTCTTGCGCCAGTTTTGCGCAGACGCAAAAAAGCCGATCTATATGATCGGCTTAAGTGTCTGATTCTACTCAGAAAATATGGTCGGGACGGAGTGATTCGAACACTCGACCCCTAGCACCCCATGCTAGTGCGCTACCGGACTGCGCTACGCCCCGACTAGGCGTGAAACTCGTTCCTCTTCTCGAAGAACGCTCAAGAATATATCGCAAGCTTTTGAAAACTGGAAGTATTCAAATGCAGGAAATTATTTCTTGAGGACAACCAACACATCTTCCAACTCAGCAATCATCTGCCGAATCATCTGTTTGTATTGGGTGGTGTCGTCTTTGGCTTCATCGCCGGACAAACGCAAGCGCGCGCCGCCGATGGTGAACCCTTGATCATAAAGAAGCGCGCGGATCTGCCGGATCATCAGCACGTCTTGTCGCTGATAATACCGGCGGTTTCCGCGGCGTTTGACGGGGTTGAGTTGAGGAAACTCCTGCTCCCAATAGCGCAGCACGTGCGGTTTTACCGCACACAGCTCGCTGACTTCACCAATGGTGAAGTAGCGTTTGCCTGGGATGACGGGTAGCTCGTCGTTATGACTTGGTTCCAGCATAAGCCTCAACTCGGGCCTTCAACTTCTGCCCTGGACGAAAGGTGACCACACGGCGAGCCGTGATCGGGATTTCTTCACCCGTTTTCGGATTGCGGCCAGGCCGCTGGCGTTTGTCCCGAAGGTCGAAATTGCCGAAACCGGACAATTTGACTTGTTCGTTGTCTTCAAGAGCGTGCCTGATTTCTTCAAAAAACAGTTCGACCAATTCCTTGGCCTCCCGTTTATTCAGGCCCAGCTCTTCATACAGACGTTCCGCCATCTCAGCTTTCGTCAGAGCCCCCATACGTCACTTCCTTAACGTGGCGTTCAACCTTTGTTCGAGCGAGGTGAGGATGTTTTGCGTCGTGGTATTCACCTCATCGTCATTAAGAGTGCGCGATGGATGCTGCCAGGTCAAGCCGACTGCAAGGCTTTTTCTATCAGGATCAATGCCTTTACCCTGATACACGTCAAATAGCCTGAGGTCTGTGAGCCATTCGCCTGCATTTTCACGGATTACATCCAGTACGGCACTGGCCGCAACGTCTGTGGACGCAATCAGTGCCAGGTCACGACGCACTTCAGGAAAGCGTGATAACTCCTGGAATTTTGGCATTTTTCCCAATGCCACTTCGGCCAGAACCAGCTCGAAGACGAAAACCGGACGGTCGAGACCGAGGGTTTTTGACAACTCAGGGTGGATAGCGCCGACGAAGCCAACCAGACGACCTTCTCGTTCGATGCGCGCGGTTTGACCCGGGTGCAACGCAGGGTGTTTGCCCGGCACGAAAGTGAACGAATCCAGCGCACCGGCAAAGCCCAGCACCGCTTCCACGTCGGCTTTGACGTCGAAGAAATCCACGACATCGCGACCCTGAGCCCAGCCTTCCGGCAGACGGCTACCGCAAACAACACCCGCAATCATCGGCTCTTGCTTCAGGCCTTCCAGCTGACCGACAAAACGCAGGCCGCTTTCGAACAGACGGACGCGATCCTGTTGACGGTTCAGGTTGTGCTGAAGTGCCTTGACCAGACCGGGCCACAAGGACGAGCGCATGGCCGCCATGTCGTTCGAGATCGGGTTGGCCAGCAGCAGCGGCTCGACACCCGGATTAAACAACTCGAATTGTTTCGGATCGATGAAACTGTAGGTGATCGCTTCCTGATAACCACGCGCCACCAGCAGGCGACGCAGTTCAGGCAGATCGCTACGCGCTTCGGCTTTGGCTTGCGGTGCCAGGCGAGCTTGCGGGTAGCGAACCGGCAGACGGTTGTAGCCGTACAGACGGGCCAGCTCTTCGATCAGATCGACTTCCAGGCTGATGTCGAAGCGGTGGCTTGGCACTTCAACGCGCCACTGCCCTGCTCCATCTGCAGCAATCTTCAGGCCCAGGCCGCTGAGCAGACGCTCGACTTCGGCCGACTCCATTTCCATGCCCAGCATCTGAGTGATGCGCTGCGCACGCAGGGTGACCGGAGCAATCTTCGGCAGGTGCTGTTCGCTGACGGTTTCGATGATCGGGCCAGCTTCGCCGCCAGTGATTTCCAACAGCAGGCCAGTGGCGCGCTCCATGGCTTCACGGGCCAATTGCCAATCCACGCCACGCTCGTAGCGGTGCGAAGCATCAGTGTGCAGGCCGTAAGAACGAGCCTTGCCAGCGACGGCAATCTGATCGAAGAACGCACTTTCCAGGAATACATCACGCGTGGTCGCGGTGTTGACGCCACTGTGCTCGCCCCCCATGACGCCAGCGATGGCCAAGGCGCGGGTATGGTCGGCAATCACCAGCGTATCGCTACGCAGGCTGACTTCCTGGCCGTCGAGCAGTACCAGCTTCTCGCCTTCTTCGGCCATGCGCACGCGGATGCCGCCATTGATTTCAGCGAGATCGAACGCGTGCAGCGGCTGACCCAGCTCAAGCATCACGTAGTTGGTGATGTCCACGGCAGCGTCGATGCTGCGCACGTCGCCACGACGCAAGCGCTCGACCATCCACAGCGGCGTAGGCTTGGACAGATCGACGTTACGGATCACACGACCCAGGTAACGCGGGCAAGCGGCTGGCGCCAGTACTTCGATCGAGCGCACTTCGTCATGCACGGCGGGCACAACAGCCACCACCGGACGGGTGACTTCAGCGTCATACAGCGCGCCGACTTCACGGGCCAGACCGGCCAGGGACAGGCAATCGCCGCGGTTCGGGGTCAGGTCAACCTCGATGCTGGCATCGTCCAGGCTCAGGTACTCGCGAATATCCAGACCGACCGGCGCATCCGCTGGCAATTCCATCAGGCCATCGTTGCCTTCGCCGACTTGCAGCTCGGCTTGCGAGCACAGCATGCCGTTGGACTCAACGCCACGCAGCTTGGCTTTCTTGATTTTGAAGTCGCCTGGCAGTTCGGCACCGATCATGGCGAACGGGATCTTCAGGCCAGGGCGCACGTTTGGCGCTCCGCACACAACCTGGAAGGTTTCCGAGCCATTGCTGACCTGGCAAACGCGCAACTTGTCGGCGTCCGGGTGCTGCTCGGTGCTCAGCACCTCACCCACGACCACGCCACTGAATTCACCGGCGGCCAGCGTAACGCTATCGACCTCAAGACCGGCCATCGACAGACGGGCAACCAGCTCGTCGCGACTTACCTGCGGGCTTACCCAGCCACGCAGCCATTGTTCACTGAATTTCATCCTGCTCTCCTAAGAATTCGTTACGACTAGCGAAATTGCGCGAGGAACCGCAAGTCGTTGTCGAAGAACAGACGCAAGTCATTCACGCCGTAACGCAGCATGGCCAGACGCTCAACGCCCATGCCGAAGGCAAAGCCCGAAAACTCTTCCGGGTCGATTCCGGACATGCGCAGCACGTTCGGGTGAACCATCCCGCAGCCCATGACTTCCAGCCAGCCCGTCTGTTTGCAGACGCGGCAGCCTTTGCCGCTGCACATCACGCATTCCATGTCGACTTCAGCGGACGGCTCGGTGAACGGGAAGTACGAAGGACGGAAACGCACGGCCAGCTCTTTTTCGAAGAACACGCGCAGGAACTCTTCGATGGTCCCTTTGAGGTCGGCGAAGTTGATGTCGCGGTCGACCAGCAGGCCTTCGACCTGGTGGAACATCGGCGAGTGGGTGATATCGGAGTCGCTACGGTACACACGGCCTGGGCAGACGATGCGGATCGGTGGTTGTTTCGATTCCATGGTGCGGACCTGTACCGGCGAGGTATGGGTGCGCAGCAACATGTTGGCATTGAAATAGAAAGTGTCATGCATCGACCGGGCCGGGTGATGGCCTGGGATGTTGAGCGCTTCGAAGTTGTGGTAGTCGTCTTCGACCTCAGGACCTTCGGCGATGCCGTAGCCAATGTGGGTGAAGAACTGTTCGATACGTTCCAGAGTACGAGTAACCGGATGCAGACCACCCGAGGTCTGGCCGCGGCCAGGCAGGGTCACGTCAATGGACTCGGCAGACAGTTTGGCGGCCAGATCGGCCTCTTCAAACAGCGCCTTGCGGGCATTGAGAACCTCTGTGACACGCTCCTTGGCAACGTTGATCAGGGCGCCGACTTGCGGACGCTCTTCTGCCGGCAAATTCCCCAGGGTCTTCATCACCTGAGTCAATTCACCCTTCTTGCCAAGGTAGTGAACCCGGATTTGCTCCAGGGCATTGATATCTTCAGCGCTTTGCACAGCCTCTAGTGCTTGAGAGACGAGCGCGTCCAGGTTTTCCATGTACAGACTCCAGATACAAAATAGGGGAAGAGCTTGAAGGCTCTTCCCCTATTTATGACGTTTAACACCTGGTCCCACAGAGGTGAGACCGGGTGACTGTCGGGGGTACTTAAGCCAAGGTGGCTTTAGCTTTCTCGACAATCGCAGCAAACGCCGCTTTTTCGTTCACTGCCAGATCAGCCAGAACCTTACGGTCGATCTCGATGGACGCTTTTTTCAGGCCGGCGATGAAACGGCTGTAGGACAGACCGTTGATACGTGCACCAGCGTTGATACGAGCGATCCACAGAGCGCGGAACTGACGTTTTTTCTGACGACGGTCACGGTAGGCGTATTGGCCTGCCTTGATTACCGCTTGCTTGGCAACACGGAATACGCGCGAGCGAGCGCCGTAGTAGCCTTTAGCAAGTTTCAGAATTTTTTTGTGACGTTTACGGGCAATGACGCCACGCTTTACACGAGCCATGAGTTACTTCCTCTATTCTTGACTAAAATTAACGAAGGCGCAGCATGCGCTCGACTTTTGCCACGTCAGACGGATGCAGCAAGCTGCTACCGCGCAGTTGACGCTTACGCTTGGTCGACATTTTAGTCAGGATGTGGCTCTTGAAAGCGTGCTTGTGCTTGATACCGTTAGCAGTTTTCAGAAACCGCTTAGCAGCACCACTTTTCGTTTTCATTTTTGGCATGTTCGGATACTCCGCATTCAGTTGATAAACATAATCAGAAGGCCTGCCGTGCCCTGATGATTACTTCTTCTTTTTCGGGGCGATGACCATGATCAGCTGGCGTCCTTCCATCTTAGGATGCTGTTCGACCGAACCGTACTCGAGCAAGTCACCTTCAACTCGCTTGAGGAGTTCCATCCCCAGCTCCTGGTGGGCCATCTCACGGCCGCGGAATCGCAAGGATACCTTGGCCCTGTCCCCATCACTCAGGAAACGTACCAGGTTGCGCAGTTTTACCTGGTAATCCCCTTCCTCCGTCCCTGGACGAAACTTGATTTCTTTAACCTGAATCTGCTTCTGGTTTTTCTTGGCCGCGGCAATCTGCTTCTTCTTCTCGAAGATCGATTTGCCGTAGTCCATCAGTTTGCAAACAGGGGGTACTGCATCGGCGGAAATTTCCACCAAATCCAGTTTGGCCTCTTCAGCCTTAAGAAGCGCGTCTTCAATTGACACAATCCCAAGCTGTTCACCTTCAGCCCCAATTAACCGAACCTCGCGTGCCGAGATATTCTCGTTGATCGGGGCTTTCGGTGCAGCTCGTTTATCTTGTCTCATTTCACGCTTAATAGTAATTACTCCGAATCTGGGCGACCACGCCGGGAAACCGCTTGCGCGAGAAACTCAGCGAACTGGGCGACGGGCATCGAGCCCAGGTCAGCACCTTCACGAGTACGCACAGCGACAGTCTGCATCTCGACTTCCCGATCTCCGATAACCAAGAGATAAGGAACCTTGAGCAAAGTATGCTCGCGGATTTTAAAGCCGATCTTTTCATTTCTCAAGTCAGACTTGGCACGAAATCCGCTTTCGTTGAGGGTTTTTTCGACCTCGGCGGCAAAATCGGCCTGTTTGTCAGTGATATTCATGATCACTGCCTGGGTCGGAGCCAGCCACGCAGGGAATGCACCCTCGTAGTGCTCGATCAGGATTCCGACGAAACGCTCGAAGGATCCGAGGATCGCCCGGTGCAACATCACCGGGTGCTTTCGACTGTTGTCTTCGGAGACGTATTCGGCTCCCAGACGGACAGGCAGGTTAAAATCGAGCTGAAGGGTACCACACTGCCAGACACGGCCGAGGCAATCTTTCAGCGAGAACTCGATTTTCGGACCGTAGAACGCACCCTCGCCCGGCTGCAGATCGTACGGCAAGCCAGCGCTATCAAGGGCTGCAGCCAGTGCAGCTTCGGCGCGATCCCACAGTTCGTCGGAACCGACGCGTTTTTCCGGACGAGTGGACAGCTTCATCTCGACGTCTTTGAAGCCGAAGTCGGCATAAACGTCCATGGTCAGCTTGATGAATGCAGCGGATTCGGCCTGCATCTGCTCTTCAGTACAGAAGATGTGGGCGTCGTCCTGAGTGAAGGCGCGAACGCGCATGATGCCGTGCAGTGCACCCGACGGCTCGTTACGGTGACAGGCACCGAACTCGGCCAGACGAATCGGCAGCTCGCGGTAGCTCTTCAGGCCCTGATTGAATACCTGCACGTGGCACGGGCAGTTCATCGGCTTGATGGCGTAGTCGCGGTTTTCCGACTGAGTGGTAAACATGTTGTCGGCGTAGTTGGCCCAGTGCCCGGATTTCTCCCACAGGCTGCGGTCAACGACTTGTGGAGTTTTGATCTCCAGATAGCCGTTGTCGCGCTGAACCTTGCGCATGTACTGCTCGAGCACCTGGTACAGAGTCCAGCCGTTCGGGTGCCAGAACACCATGCCCGGCGACTCTTCCTGGGTATGAAACAGGCCCAGGCGCTTGCCGATCTTGCGGTGATCGCGCTTTTCAGCTTCTTCGATGCGCTGGATGTAAGCCGCCAGCTGCTTCTTGTCCGCCCAAGCGGTGCCGTAAACGCGCTGCAACTGCTCGTTCTTGGCATCGCCACGCCAGTAGGCGCCGGACAACTTGGTCAACTTGAAGGATTTCAGGAAGCGCGTATTCGGCACGTGCGGACCACGGCACATGTCGACGTATTCTTCGTGATAGTACAGGCCCATGGCCTGCTCGTTCGGCATGTCCTCGACCAGGCGCAGCTTGTAGTCTTCGCCACGGGCCTTGAACACTTCGATCACTTCGGCGCGCGGAGTGACTTTCTTGATCACGTCGTAATCTTTCTCGATCAGCTGCTGCATGCGCTGTTCGATGGCTGCCAGGTCGTCCGGAGTGAAAGGACGTTCGAAGGCGATGTCGTAATAGAAGCCTTCGTCGATGACCGGACCGATGACCATCTTGGCGGTCGGGTACAGCTGCTTGACCGCGTGGCCAACCAGGTGGGCGCAAGAGTGGCGAATGATCTCCAGCCCCTCTTCATCCTTTGGCGTAATGATTTGCAGCGTGGAATCGCTGTCGATGATGTCGCTGGCGTCGACCAGCTTGCCATTGACCTTGCCGGCCACGGTGGCCTTGGCCAGACCTGCACCAATGGATGCGGCGACCTCGGCTACGGAAACCGGGTGATCGAATGAACGTTGACTGCCGTCGGGAAGAGTAATAGTTGGCATGGCGCCTCCTCTCCTAGTGGTGACCCCTACCAAAGGTCACGTGGGTTGGGATGAGCCAGTACAAGATCCGATCCAGGCCATTCAATGACGAACGCCTGCCTTACAGCGGCAGGAGCCTTGCGGCCAACCGGAAAACCGAACCAGAGTGACTGGGATTCAAATCAGGGTTATTCGCGCCGTTGCCGCCACCGGGACTGAAGGTCATCCGGAGCCCGCAAAAGCCCGAGCGAGGCATGCTAGCACAGATGAACGGTCATCGATGCAACGAGGCTTATGCCGGGGCAAATCTCGCAATTTATGCCAGAGTGCTGAACTTGGACCCCACTTTACCCCTCAGATAACAAGACATTGACCCACAAGGAGCATCCCAGCATGCGTCTGAATCGTTTGTTCGCAGTCGTCGCCCCCATCGTTCTGTTGCTGCCATTGGCCGCCCATGCCGATTGGCCAAAGGGCGAGCGCGAAAAATACATGGCTCAGTGCACAGATGCGGCCACTCCGCAGATTGGTGCGGCCGCAGCGAAGGCCCACTGCGCTTGCGGTGCTGATGCGATCAAATCGTATCCGGCGGCTGACATCCAGTCATTGATGGACAATAAGGCCAGCCCGGAATTGCAGCAGAAAGCTCTGGGTCAGATAGCCAAATGCAAGGCCAATACACCGGCGAAGAAGTGACAAAAAAGTCCTTTTGACTCGGCTTATCGCTGATAAAAACCGCTGCATTTGAGCTTTTTCGTACAATTTATGCAGGTTTTACAGGTTTTTTTATCGTCTTTACTTTCGGCTGAAAGCCTTGTAAAACGGGGCTTTCAGCTACATCAAGCAGCAAACGGAACGCGACTGCACGGCAAACAGCACGTCCGGGGGGCTCCCAAAGCGAACATTTCGACTATGATACCCCGGTGTGCCCAGTTGGCCTGAGCAGCACAGCACTACTGAAAATATATGTTTCTTGGAGATACACCATGTCTAATCGCCAAACCGGCACCGTTAAATGGTTCAACGATGAAAAAGGCTTCGGCTTCATCACTCCTCAAGGTGGCGGTGACGACCTGTTCGTACACTTCAAAGCTATCGAAAGCGACGGTTTCAAAAGCCTGAAAGAAGGCCAAACCGTTTCCTTCGTGGCTGAGAAAGGCCAAAAGGGTATGCAAGCTGCACAAGTCCGCGCTGAGTAATTTTCAGCCGCACTAAAAAAACCCCGTCCATGTGACGGGGTTTTTTATGGGTGAAGCAAAAGCCTGAAGCGATCAGCCGCAGTTGACGCGGGTGACCACCCGGCTGGCATCGGTGTTGAGGTTCAGACGATCGGAGCGGTATTCCAGCGTCACCATATCGCTAGGCGACAGGAACCGTGCGTTCTGTGCGCCTGCGCGGGTACGTGCCTGCTCCAACAGTGCGGGCGAAGCCGGTTTGCCGATGGCGAATTCGGCTGCCTTTGCCTCACAACGGCTGTGACCTGTGTCAGACGTCGCTACAGGGTCTGCCGCCGACTCGGAGGACGTGCTACTGCAACCAGCCAGCAAAGTGACGGCGAACAAAGTACCCAATGACGCGAGCTTCCAAGGCATGAAGCCTCCTTTTTTCCAATAGTTAAGCTGAGATCTTGCGACCGCCAATCCGGCATTTGGTTTCAAGGTGAGTGCCATCACTCCGCCCTGGAACCGCACGAGCGGCGAGTTTGCCTGAGCATCGCCGCGCCGTTCATCACTCAATCGTGACTGAATATGAACAGCCCTCAATAGACGTCGATGTAATCATACGGCGGGTTCGGCCAGTTCTCTTTCAGCGCATTGAAGATCTGCATGACCCAGACCTCATCGCTTGCTGCGACCAAGCCTACGTAACCGGAGCCCTTGGCCCACGTCTCCAGCCGAAACAATAGTCCGTTGATATCGGTGCCGCCCACAACACCCGATGAAATATAGGCAACGCCAGCCTTGGTCACCCGCAGTTGCGTATGCTCGTCATCACTGGCAGAAGCCAGTAACTGGCGCACCGCCTCGAGGGTCAAGCCGTCGGGCGTGTTCAAATCGATCTGCACAGCACGGTCCTTGAAAATTCGTCAAAGACCAAGTGTCGCATAGCCCTCCTCTCATGCCTAAGTCGGAGTGCCAAACGCCGCGCAAAATGGTTAACTCGACACTCAGACTTTCCCGACTTCACGAGCGCCATCATGTCCACCATAAGCATCGACGCCAACATCACCGTCAAGTGGCCGCAGGGTCACAGCTCTTACAGCCCGGGCAGCCCGGAAGAGTTCGCAATCATTGGCATCGATCTATTGGTCAAGGAACTGGGAACTGAAGCGGCCAGGAAATTCATCGCGCAGATATTCGAAAAATACCCCGCCGGCTATATGGGCTTGACAGAGAACGAGCGGGCGTAAAACCCGCAGGCTGGCACCTGCGGGTGTGAAACTTACTTCAGACGAGCCAGACGCTGGGTCAGCAAGTCGAAGAAACCCTGGGCGTCGCCGCTTTCTACCCAGAATGCATTCTTCGGCGCTTTCAGGCCGTCATACCAGTCGACGATGGTTTGGCCGAAGGTCGGGCCTTCGCGGCTATCAACGACCACATTGACCGAGCGACCGGTGAACAATTCAGGCTTGAGCAGGTAGGCGATGACGGTGGCGTCATGCACCGGGCCACCCGGAATGCCGTAGTGTTCCATGTCGCCTTTGACGTACTCATTGAGAATGTCGCCCACCAGCTTGCTGGCGTTGTTGTTGATCGCTGCGATCTGCTTCAGGCGCGCCTCACTGGTGAGGATCTTGTGGGTCACGTCCAGCGGCAGATAGGTCAGCTTCACGCCACTCTTGAGCACCACTTCCGCAGCCTGCGGGTCGGCGAACAGGTTGAACTCGGCCACCGGGGTGATGTTGCCGCCGTTGAAATGCGCTCCCCCCATGATCACCACTTCCTTGATGCCCTGAACGATTTCAGGTTCCTGGATCAGCGCCAGGGCCAGGTTGGTCTGTGGACCGAGCATGGCGATGGTGACGCTGTGAGGCTTGGCGGCCTTCAAAGTGTCGATCAGGTACTCGACCGCATTGCCTTCGGCCAGGCCTTTCTTCGGCTCATGCACGGTGACGCCCGACAAGCCCTCCTTGCCATGGATGTTCTCGGCATAAATCGGTGTGCGCATCAACGGTTTCGGTGCGCCTGCGTAGACCGGCACCTCCTCGCGCCCCGCCCATTCACGGGACAGTCGCGCATTTCGCGAAGTCTTGTCCAGTCGCACGTTGCCCGCGACGGTGGTCAGCGCACGGATATTCAATTCTTCCGGCGACGCCAACGCAAACAGCAAAGCGACGACGTCGTCGGCACCCGGGTCGGTGTCGATGATCAAATCGATCTTTTCCGCAGCCTGGGCGCTTGTTGCAGTAATCAGGGACAAAAGCAGCAAACTCCGGAGCAGGTGGTGCAGTTTCTGAGCATAGCGGTGCATATCGCACTCCTTGTGCGTGGGGAAACAGATTGTGTACAGCGGGTCAGAAGGTCACCCCCGAGACCAGCACGATGTTGCAGTACGGCGCACATTCGCCGGTACGAACAATCGCTCGCGCCTGTCGACTGAGGACTTTGAATTGTTCATGGCTGAGCAGCTCACGCTGGCCCAGCGCGCCTTTGGCATTCAGCTCATCCAGAGAGCGCAAGGCGGGTGGTTGTTTGTCCAGAATTTCCTGGGCCAGCACATGGCGCTCAACCTGCATTTCGCTGAGCACGACGTTCAAGGTGCTGACGAAATCCGGAATACCCTGGGTCAGGGCCAGGTCGATCAGTTCGACGCCCGGCGGTACGGGCAGGCCGGCATCGCCGATCACGACCATGTCGCCGTGCCCCAGGGAAGCGATCAGCCGAGACAGCGCGACGTTGAGCAAAGGTGTCTTTTTCATGGTGCTTTGTTCGCCTGTACTTCGGACAAGGTGGGAATCGAGGGTTGCGCGCCGGCACGGGTGACTGAAAGCGCCGCGGCTACCTGGCCGAAACGGATCGCTTCAGCTTCGGTTTTGCCGGACGCCAGCGCGGCAGCAAAACCGCCGACGAAGGTATCGCCGGCCGCCGTGGTATCGACAGCCTTCACCGTCGGTGCCGGGAAATGTTCGAAGCCTGTACCGTTGGCGAACATTGACCCTTGAGCACCCAGGGTGATGATGACCTTACCGGCACCCAGTGCGATCAATCGGGTTGCGGCGGTTTCGGCGGACGCAAGGGAGTCAACCGGCAAACCGCTCAGCGCCGAGGCCTCGCTTTCATTGGGAATCAGGTAATCGATGGACGCATACCAATCTGCTGGCAGCGGACGACTGGCCGGCGCCGGGTTGAGGATAACGATTTTGCCCAGCTCACGGCCGCGCTTGAGGGCGTGACCCACCGTGGCATCCGGCACTTCCAGCTGACAAATAATCACGTCCGCCGCCTGCAACACGGCATCGAACCGGTCGATCACCTGTGGCGTCAGCGCACCATTGGCACCGGCGACGATCACGATTGCGTTCTGGCTGTTGTCATCGACCACAATCAATGCCACGCCGCTGGAACCCTCGACAGTGCTGACGGCCTGGCAGTCGATCTGCTCGACCATCAGAGCCCTGCGCAGTTCTTCACCGTAAGCATCGCTGCCGATACAACCGACCATCGACACCTGCGCCCCCAGCCGCGCCGCAGCGACCGCCTGGTTCGCGCCCTTGCCGCCGGAAACCGTGGCAAACGACTGCCCGATCAGCGTCTCACCGCCACGGGGCAGCCGTGGAGCCCGGGTCACCAGGTCCATGTTCAGGCTGCCTATCACCACTACTTTTGCTGGCATACATCACTACTCGTCAATTCGGTTTCAGCGGTATTCGTCGAACACACCGGCAAGCGGCGCAGTCGATTCTCGCAGGACAATACTGGGCGTCACGATCCGCTGATCGGTGGCCATGTCGGGTGTTGCGATTCGTCGTAACAGAACCTCGGCCGCCATCTCACCGAGTTGCAGGATCGACTGGCCCACGGTGGTCAGCGCCGGGTAGACATAACGGCTCATCTGGATATCGTCGAAGCCGATCACCGACAGTTCTGTCGGCACACGCACATTGCGCTCGGCAGCCGCTCGCAACACGCCAATGCCAATCATGTCGTTGCCGGCGAAGATCGCGCTGGGCGGGTTCTTTTCCAGCAGAATCGCGGCGGCGTTGTAACCGCCAGTGCTGGTGAAGTCACTTTCCAGCATGCGCTCGCGATGCACTTCCACCCCCGCCTCTTTCAAGGCTCGGCAATAACCGGCCAGACGCATCTGCGCCACGCTGGTACCTGCCGGGCCACCGATGGTGGCAATGTCCCGGTGGCCCAGCTCCAGCAGATGCCGGGTGGCCAGGTAGGCACCGTATTCGTGATCGATTCGCACCAGGTCGGCATTTACACCTTCCAGCCCGCGGTCGACGATGACCATCGGTGTGCGCACGCCGGCGAGACCTTCTGCCAGCCCCGCGTCGCCACCGGCCGAGGCCACGATCAACCCGTCGATGCGTTTTTCCAGCAGCACGCGCAGGTAACTGCGCTGTTTGTCCGGGTTGTCGTCGGAGTTGCAGAGGATCACGCAATAGCCGTTACGCTCGCAGTAATCCTCAATGCCACGGGCCAGTTCAGCGAAGTACGGGTTGAGGCTGTTAGGCACCAGCAAACCGATGGTCGCCGTGGTCTTGGCTTTCAATGATCGGGCCACGGCGCTCGGCACGTAGTCCAGGGTCTTGATCGCCGCCTCGACTTTGATCCGTACCTCTTCGCTGACCGGCCGGGTCTTGTTCACCACATGGGACACCGTGGTGTAGGAAATCCCCGCGAGTGCCGCTACATCCTTGATCGTTGCCATGACTCAGGTCCGCCGGCTTGCGCGCTGACTGCGATAAGTATCAAGCACCACCGCCACCACGATCACTGCGCCGGTGATGATGCGTTTGGTCGGCTCGGTCGCGCCGATCTGCGCCAGGCCCGCCGCCAGTACGGAAATGATCAGAACCCCGAAGAAGGTGCTGATTACCGAACCACGGCCGCCCATCAGACTGGTGCCGCCGATCACCACCGCGGCGATCACTTGCAGCTCCAATCCGGAGCCGGCATTCGGGTCCGCCGCTTCCAGACGGGAAATCTGAAACAGCGCGGCGATACCGGCCAACAGCCCCATCAGACTGAATACCAGGATCTTGTAGGGTTTTGGATTGATCCCGGCCAGACGCACCGCTTCTTCGTTGGTGCCGATGCCGATCAGGTAGCGGCCGAACACGGTACGGGTCAGCACGGCCTGGGCGATGATGATGATCAGCAAGGCAATGATGAACGACGGCGAGATGCCAAAGGCAATCGGGTTGGACAGCCAGGCAAAGGCGTCACCGATGTAAGCCGTCCGCGAGCCGGTCATCTGATACGCCACGCCACGGGCCATTTCCAGCACGCCAAGGGACACGATGAACGACGGAATTCGCCACGCCACGGTGATCGATCCGGTGATGGTCCCGGCCAATGCCGCGATCGCCATGCCGAGCAGCGCTGCAGGCAGGACGCTCCAGCCCCAGCCAAGAATCGCCACGCTGACGGCCGACGCTGCGAGCGCCAACACCGAGCCGACCGACAGGTCGATACCGCCGATGATCAGCACGAACGTCATGCCGACCGCCAGCACCATCAGATCGGGAATCTGGTTGGCCAGGGTGCTGAAGGTGTCGTAGGACAGGAAGTGGCTGCTCAATACCGAGAACAGCGCAACCATCGCCAGCAAGGCACCGGCCAGGCCCAGATAGGTGCCCAGGCCGTAGAAATTGCCACTACGTTTGCCGGCAGGAGATGCAGTTTTCATGGAAGATCCCTAGGCGCTGCTTCGTTGAGCAACGCATCACGTTTTTGGTAGCCGGCGAACGCGGCAGCAAGCAAATCATCCTGGGTCCAGCTGTCGCGCTCGAAAGTGTCGATCAGGCGCCCCGCCGACAACACGCCGATCCGGTCGCAGATCAGCATCAGTTCACGCAGGTCGCTGGACACCACCACCAGCGCTTTGCCCTGCCGGGTCAGTTCACCGAGCAGCGCATAGATGTCGAACTTGGCGCCCACATCGATGCCACGGGTCGGTTCATCGAACAGCATCACCGAACAGTCGCGCTCCAACCAACGGCCGATCACGACCTTCTGCTGGTTGCCACCCGACAGCTCGGAAACCAGTTGCGTCGGACTCGAACTGCGGATGCGCATGGCATCGATCTGACGTTGGGCCAGGGACATTTCGTCAGCGTTGTTGACGATGCCGCCACTGGAAATCACCGGCATGTTGCCCAGCGCGATGTTGGCGCTGATCGACTGGGTCAGCAGCAGGCCTTCGCCTTTGCGGTCCTCGGTGATCAGGGCGATGCCGTGACCGACCGCATCGGCCGGCGAACGGATGCTCACTACCTGAGCCGGTGACCCCAGCGCAACGGTGCCACTGTCCGCGGTGTCGGCACCGAAGATCAGACGCAGCAACTCGGTGCGCCCTGCCCCGATCAATCCGGAAATCCCGTAGATCTCACCGGCGCGGACTTCGAAGGACACGTCGCGAACTTTGTCCGAGCGAGTCAGCCCTCTGACCGTCAAGGCGGGAGCGCCAATGTTGCGCGGCCCCAGGTCGATGTGTTCGCCGAGTTCACGGCCGACCATCAACGTGACCAGTTGCTCGCTGTTGTAATTGGCCATCGGCTCGACGCAGACCAGGTTGCCGTCACGCAACACCGCAATGCGCTGGGCGACCCGCGCCAGCTCTTCGAGGCGGTGGGAGATGTAGATGATCGACACGCCCCGAGCTTGCAGGCGGGTGATCTGCTCGAACAGCATCTCGACTTCACGGGCGGTCAACATGGCCGTCGGTTCGTCGAGGATCAGCACATGGCAATCGCCGATCAGATTGCGCGCGATCTCGACCATTTGTTGGTGGCCGATGCCGAGTTCGCCGACCAGGGTGTCCGGGTCGATCGCGTCGAGCCCAACCTGGGCCATGGCCTCGATCGCGGCTTTGCGCAGTTGTTTGCGGCTGATCCAGCCGCCATTGCTGGGAAGGTTGTCGAGAAACAGATTTTCCGCCACTGACAGGGTCGGCAACAGATTGAGTTCTTGCATGACCATGCGGATGCCCAGGTCTTCGGCCTGGGTGCGGCTGCCAGGGCGGTATTCCTGCCCCTGAAATTGCATCTGGCCGGTGGTCGGCGTGACCAGCCCGCCAATGATTTTCGACAGCGTGCTCTTGCCGGCACCGTTCTCGCCGGTCAGCGCCAGCACTTCACCGCGCATCAGCGTCAGGTCAATGCCGGTCAGGACGGGTTGGGCGTAGGTCTTGCCGATGCCGCTGACCGAGAGGACAGCGTTCGGGGCGGAAACTGACATAAAACTCTCCATGCGCTCGCCCGATCGGGCGAGCACCGTTGTGCCGCCAGAAGGGTTACTTGGTGACCAGCTCTACCGGCGTTTCGATCACGCCGTTGGCGCCGCTGTCGACCTTCTCGCCCTTGATGATTTTCAGCGCAGTCTCGATACCGAACACGGCTTGCCTGGCGGCAAACTGGTCAGCGGTCGCCAGGACCCGGCCGTCTTTCAACATTGGCTTGATGGCGTTGATGTTGTCGTAACCAACCACTTGCACCTTGCCGGCCTTGCCTGCCGCACGCACGGCGGAAACGGCACCGACGGCCATGCTGTCGTTACCGGCCAGCAGCGCTTTGACGTCCGGGTATTCGCTGAGGATCGAGGCGGCAACCTTGTTGCCCTTGTCGATCTCCCAGTCACCGGATTGCAACGAGACGACCTTGATCTGCGCCGCTTCCATCGCGTCTTTGAAGCCTGCGGTGCGGGCCTGGGCGTTGGTGGTGGTGGACACGCCTTCGATGATGCCGACTTCGTCACCGGCCTTCAGCTGCTTGGCCAGATACTCGCCGACCAGACGAGCGCCTTTGCGGTTATCCGGGCCTACGAACGGGACGGTGATGTTCTTGCTTTTGACCACGGCCGGGTCGAGCTGGTTATCGATGTTGATCACGGTGATACCGGCATCGATGGCTTTCTTGATCACGGGAACCATGGCCTTGGAGTCAGCCGGCGCGATGACCAGCGCATTGACCTTGGCCAGAATCATTTGCTCGACGATGCGCGTCTGGCCCGCAGTATCCGTTTCGTCCTTGATGCCGTTGGAGATCAGCTCGAAATCGCCGGAATGGTCTTTTTGATAAGCCTTGGCACCGTCTTCCATGGTCAGGAAGAACTCGTTGGCCAGGGACTTCATGACCAGTGCGACTTTGGGTTTTTCAGGAGTCTCGGCGAAAGCCGAAGAGACAGGCAGCGCGGCAGATGCGGCGGCCAGCATAGCGACAGCAAGAAGACGTCCAGCGAATGGCAGCTTCATGGGTTCACTCCGATCTTATGATTATTGTGAGCAACGCTTGCGCTGGCGTAAGCTTCATGGCGTCCGACTATGGACAGAGCCATCAAGAACAACGCGCAAACGTTTGCGTAGACCGAACTATGCGAACCCTGCTGTGATTTGTCAACGACCTGTTTTGTGTCTCGGTTGGCACCAGATCACGCCGTCGTGCTGACCAGACCACCCGCGCTGGAGTCTTTGGCCAGTTCTTTCACCAGATTCCCGGTGACTTGCGCCAGCGCACCATTGGTCTCGGCGATCTGCCCCTGGATCGACATGACGGCTGTGGCTTTGGCCTCCTCGGTTGGATAGGACGCTGCCTGAGCGGCCGCCAATTGCTGCTGTTGTTCGCGCAATTGCTGTTGCAGTTCCTGCATACGCTTGAGCAACACCTGAACCGCAATACTCTGGCTGCTTTTGCTCTCGGATTTGCTTTCGTCCTGAGCAGCCCCTCCGGTTCTGACCTGGTTTTCTTCTTTTCCAGTCAGCTGTGTCGACGCCTCTTCCGTCGCTTCGCTCAAGGCATTGATCGTCGACGGTGTCTTGCCACCAATGGTGATTGCGCCCGCATTTGGAAAACCGACAGAAAAAGACATGTGCACTCCCGAAAAAAAATCCCTTGAAGGGACATCGACCTGTGCGCGGGTTTCTTTAGCACTGATTTTCTATCTGGCAAGGCGAAGAGTTCACCAGAGGTCGTAGGCCTTTTCGGAGAGCCGAACGCGAAACCTCAACTAATTCGGAAACCCGGACACGAAGCTGTTTAAGGCCGGTAACCCACTGGGTAAATATTGATATAAATCATCCAGTTAAAAGTTTTTCTCATTCAACGTAGGGCTGGTACAGATCCTGCTCTTCACCTAGACCCCAAGCGTTCAGATCTGCCTGGGGCGTATCTAGATGAACTTGCATCAGCACCGTCTCACTACTAGAGAGAAAATAATGAAATCTGCCTTCAACACCTTTATTCCGGGCGCTTTGGCCCTCCTGCTGCTCCTGCCTACCGCTCTTCAGGCAAAAGAAGTCGAAACCCAACAGAAACTGGCCAACGTGGTGATCCTCGCCACCGGCGGCACCATTGCCGGTGCCGGCGCCAGCGCTGCTAACAGCGCGACCTACCAGGCAGCGAAAGTCGGCATCGAGCAACTGATCGCCGGGGTTCCGGAGCTCAGCCAGCTGGCCAACGTTCGCGGCGAACAGGTCATGCAGATCGCCTCGGAAAGCATCACCAACGACAACCTGCTGCAACTGGGTCGCCGCGTCGCCGAACTGGCCGACAGCAAAGACGTCGACGGGATCGTGATCACCCACGGCACCGACACCCTGGAAGAAACCGCGTACTTCCTGAACCTGGTGGAAAAAACCGACAAGCCAATCATCGTCGTCGGCTCCATGCGCCCAGGCACCGCAATGTCGGCTGACGGCATGCTGAACCTGTACAACGCCGTCGCCGTCGCCAGCAGCAAAGACGCCCGCGGCAAAGGCGTGCTGGTGACCATGAATGATGAGATCCAGTCGGGGCGCGACGTCAGCAAAATGATCAACATCAAAACCGAGGCATTCAAAAGTGCCTGGGGGCCGCTCGGCATGGTAGTTGAGGGCAAATCCTACTGGTTCCGTCTGCCGGCCAAGCGTCACACCATGGATTCGGAATTCGACATCAAAACCATCAAGAGCCTGCCTGACGTCGAAATCGCCTATTCCTACGGCAACGTCAGCGACACGGCCTACAAGGCACTGGCTCAATCCGGTGCCAAAGCGATCATCCATGCCGGCACCGGCAACGGTTCGGTCTCCTCGCGCGTGGTCCCTGCCCTGCAAGCCCTGCGCAAGGACGGCGTGCAAATCATTCGTTCGTCCCACGTCAACGCCGGCGGTTTCGTCCTGCGTAATGCCGAACAGCCTGACGACAAGTACGACTGGGTCGTGGCGCATGACCTGAACCCGCAAAAAGCCCGCATCCTGGCCATGGTCGCGCTGACCAAGACCAACGACAGCAAAGAGCTGCAACGGATGTTCTGGGAATACTGATTCGCCTTCGCCCGACCGACTCCGGTCGGGCACTGCATTCACCACTCGCCAGCCTGGGCGAGTGGTTCATACCCCGCCTGATACTCCGATAAAAATTTTCCCTTATTCCTACACCAAATGGAAAAAACTGCTGTCAGAGGATTTTCTTGAATTTTAAGCAGTTGCGAAAATGCCTACAGTTAAATACTGTATGCACGTACAGCTTAATAAGGATAATTCCGTGGCCTCCACCTCTGCTTCTCCTGATGCCTATCAACGCATGGGCATACGCGTTCAGAAAATCATCAATTCCCCCACCGCTCAGAAAGCCAAAGCCGCACTGATCTTCCGTTTACCGGACGAGCCTGTGGATGAGTGGGAGCAATTGCTCGAAGAAATTGATGAGAACGACAACGTCACCCTCGCCTATCGCGACGATGGCGGTGTGCAGATTTTCTGGGTTGTGCCGAAGGAAGATTGAGTCAATGAGTGTCCGCTGGTTTGCTTTGCTGTTTCTGTTCATCACCCTTGGCGCCCAGGCTGGCGCCCCCCGCACCTTCAACGAAGCCAAGAAAGTCGCCTGGAAGCTTTACGCGCCGCAATCCACCGAGTTCTATTGCGGCTGTAAATACACCGGCAACAAGGTCAACCTCGCAGCCTGTGGGTATGTGCCGCGCAAGAACGCCAAGCGCGCCGCCCGCATTGAGTGGGAGCACATTGTTCCCGCTTGGCAAATCGGCCATCAGCGTCAGTGCTGGCAAGAGGGCGGACGCAAGAACTGCACGCGGTACGATCCGGTCTATCAAAAGGCGGAGGCTGATCTGCACAACCTGGTGCCGAGCATCGGCGAAGTGAACGGCGATCGCAGTAACTTCAGTTTCGGTTGGCTGCCGGTGCAATCGGGTCAGTACGGTTCGTGCCTGACCCAGGTCGATTTCAAGGCGAAGAAAGTCATGCCCCGCCCCTCCATTCGCGGCATGATCGCCCGGACGTATTTCTACATGAGCAAACAGTACGGTTTGCGCCTGTCGAAACAGGACCGGCAACTGTACGACGCGTGGAACAAGACCTATCCGGTTGAAGCCTGGGAACGTCAGCGCAACCAGAGCGTGGCCTGCGTGATGGGTCGGGGCAACGAGTTTGTCGGGCCCGTGGACATGAAAGCCTGCGGCTGATCGACCGCATAAAACCAAAAAGGCCTCGGGCATTCATGCCCGAGGCCTTTTTACGTTTCTATCCGCCGCTTTTGTTGTAGCGCCAGTAACCCATCAGATTCAGTGACTCCCGAGCGATGCCGCGCTCCTTGATCAAGTACTTGCGCAGGCTCATCACGGCCATCGTTTCCCCGGCGATCCAACCGTAGAAACCCTGACCGGTCGAGTCGGAGGTTTCCCAGAGAATCTCTTGGTCGACATCGACCTTGGCCAGCTCCACTGTTGCGTGAGTCTGTGAGGAAGTAACCGGCAGCTCCGCCCCACGGACCGCTTCAACCATCAGCGAACCTGCTGCCCTACCGGCGGAATGATCCCGGACCAGCCACCGCACTGACAACCCAGGCCATTCAGGAACCGGCAATGCGTCTTCTGCGCTGGCCACCTCGAAAAATGCCTGAGTCGTCGGCGGCTCGGCCAAGGCAGCCATCTCGTCCAGAATGCCGAGAGCGGCGGGCAATGCCGTGGCATCAGCCACCAGCAACAGATGCTTGAGCGTGTGAGGCGGCTTCCATTCGAAACCTCCCGCGTCTTGCGCTGAAAACTGACGATCAGGCGCAACAATCTGGATTGGCTCGCCCACTCCCGACCGGATTGCCCAACGGGAAGCCGGACCGGTTTCACCGTGCAATACGAAGTCGATGTCCACTTCGCCTTGCTCGGCCCGCAGATGCCGGATGGTGTAAGTGCGCATTGCCGGACGCTGGTTGGCCGGCATTGAACGGTAGCGCGCATACCAATGCTGGTCATGAGCCAGTCTGGCAGGCGACCCGTCTTCGGCTGGAAAGAATAGTTTGACGCGCTGATCCGGCGCCCAGGTGGCCATTTCGGTGACCATCGGACCGGCCAGGGTCACGCGCATTAAATGTGGGCTGAGGGTCTTTTTGTGCGCCAGGACCGCGTCGAATATTTTGTAAGGGGTGGCGGAGGCCATGGAGAGCTCCTTCTGGGAATCGACAGTGACTACGCTTAGAGACGAGTCAATGTGGATCCCCTTTAAGGGGCTTCGACGGAAGGCCTGCGTGAAAAGGGCTGTTACTGGGCTACGGGACGCTCAAGCACCAGCACTTCGATGTTCTGTTTCTTGGCCCGGGTAAGCGCCGCAGCCACTTCGGCCTGCTTGGCTTCGGCCTCGGCTTTCGAATTGAATGGTCCGAGCAGAATTCGGGTCTTGCCGTTTTCCTTGACGATGCTGGACACAAAGCTGTGCTCGATCAGCCAACCGCTCAGGTCGCTGACAGCCTGGGGCGTTTCGCCTCTCACTTCGACATCCCATTGCGGCCCGGTGACTGCCGCGGGCGCGGAAACGACTGCCGGCTTCGGCTTTTGAGCGTCAACACCCTTACCTTGATCGCACCCAACCAGCGCCAGTACTGCGATTACCAAGACCATTTTGCGCACAACGTGTCCCTCTGAATGCTGAAAGCGGCGATTTTAGCATTCATGAATACTTCCCGAGTGCCGCAAAATGGGCGCAAAACAACGAGAATGATGGTTGCGGCCTCTGTATAGTTACGCCTTGGGAATTAATGCAGCATCTGCGCGTCAGAAAGAGGCACCCAAACCGTGAGACTTCGCACTAATCTATACATACCACCGACCTCTGCACTGTTCGAATCAGGTGCCCTACAAAGCAATCAAGGAGAAGACCATGCTGATACTCACCCGCAAAGTCGGTGAAAGCATAAATATCGGTGACGACATTACGATCACCATACTGGGCGTGAGCGGCCAGCAAGTCCGGATCGGGATCAACGCGCCGAAAGACGTCGCAGTGCATCGCGAAGAAATCTATCAACGCATTCAGGCTGGCCTGACCGCTCCAGACAAGCCGCAAACTCCCTGAATCCTGTTGCAGTCAGTAGCCAGCCCGTTCAGTCCCGGACAACGGCTGGCTAAAGATTCAAGCGTAGTATTGCCATCCGTTCGCCCCTGCCCGCCAAAACGTGAAGCCGATATTAACGACACGTCCCCTGCACTGACTGTCAGACGTTTCTGATTATCCCCCAGGAAGAACGTGATCCGACTCGGCTAACCAAACGTTACGCCGCGCGCCATGCCCGTGGCCGCCACCACCATCAGCAACACCAGCAGCCCTTCGATATGACTGATCCGCGCAAACAGCTTCGCGCGCCCGGTATCGATCGCCGCGCCACGACTCAGTGCGACCCGCCATTTGATCAGCGTGATCATCGGCGCCACTTCGAGCAGCAAGATCAGCACGAACAGCGTCATCTTGAGATGGAACAATGGCTGGTGAAGGTAGTAATCCGTACCTTTTTCGTACCCACCGAAGGCCCGCATCCCACCGGAGATCAAGAGGATCACGGCAGAGATCCCCCACAGATTATCGGCCATCAACACTCGGCGAGCCTCCCCCGACCCGGCCGCCAGACGGCTGAATGCGGTTCCCCGCGTCAGTACAGCCCAGAACCCCAAGGCGAAAGCCAGCAAGTGAATTGCCGCAAGCGACCAATGAACCAGCATCGATTGACTCCTATCAGACTGAGTTTGAGTTTGGCCAGTCAGTAGTAGTCCAAAAAACCGCGATTCGCCCGGGTTTGCACAGGAGGCGTTTCGCGCTTCTCCATAGAAGCGGCACGGCACACAGGCAACTTTTTCAGAGTGAAGGCAGGCGGCGGAGGTGTCCTTGCGATGTTCGAGCGAACCAGGACAAACCTCAGGCAAAAAAAAATCCCAAGCAGCTGATGGACGCTTGGGACTTAAAAATGCATAAACCGTGGTGGTGAACGCGAAGCAATCTTACCTAAAACCGACACTTGTAACAATATATTTTGAGGACCGTTCGGTTAATTAATTTTATAAGTGCTTAAATATCCACACTATTTTTGTGGAGCTTGAACAATTCTATAACGGCCAGTGTCGTAACTGAGCATCTATTAGAGCGCCAAACAGAGAGCCCAGCACGATGGCTGGGCCCTGGTTATTTTCTGTTTTCCATCATCTTATCGGCGAGCGCTTTGGCCCTTTCAATCAACAGATTCTGCCTGTCTTCGTGAGTAGCCCCTCCGACAACGGGTGCCGTCAGATTACTTTCCGCAATCAACGCAGCGCAGAAGTATTGATCCCAAACAGCCTTGCCCTCAGACGCCTGTTTGTTCATTTGGTCGGCGATCATATGCGGCTCCTTTTGGTGGGATAGCACCGCTATCTTACGCCTGAACCGCAAACAACCTCAGCCGCTGAAGACCAACGCAAACGCGCCGCCCCATAAACTTTCCGACACAAGACAGTTTCATTTCCAAGAACTCGTTAACCTTTTGCAAATTCTTGCCGATGTCTCAAGCTTAGGGCATAGGAGCAACACAGATGAGAAACAATCAACCCGTTACACAACGTGAGGTTGCCCTTGGACCTCAACAGAAACTCATCTCGACAACGGACTCACGAGGGGTCATCACTTACTGCAACGACGCCTTCGTAGACATCAGCGGTTTCAACAAGTCAGATCTGATAGGTGCCCCGCAAAACATCGTTCGTCATCCTGACGTGCCATCCGCCATATTCGCCCATATGTGGAGCGCCCTCAAACAAGGCAACCCGTGGATGGGCATCGTCAAGAACCGCTCCAGGAACGGCGACCACTACTGGGTCAATGCCTACGTCACGCCCATATTTGAAGGGAGCCAAGTCGTTGGTTATGAGTCGGTCCGGGTAAAACCGAGCATCGAACAAATCCGCCGGGCCGAAGCTCTCTATAAACGAATCAACCGGGGCAAGTCGGCAGTCCCCGGCAGCGACAAATGGCAACCCGTCTTGATGGACTGGCTGCCGTTCCTGGCCATGGGCTTAGCGGGGACTTTGGGCGGTGTTTTCCTCAGTCCTCCCTTGGCAGCATTGGTAGCCGTAGGTGTATCGGCTCCGATGGGCCTGATTGCTTCGCGCCGGCAGAAGCGCGGTGCGCTGCATCTGCTGGAAATGGCAGAGGCTTCCACTTCCGACCAACTGATCGCGCAAATGTATAGCGACGAGCGAGGTCATCAGGCGCGTCTTGAAACGACCTTCGTGAGCCAGGCATCACACCTCAAGACTTGCCTGACACGCTTACAAGACACCGCAGAGCAGCTCACCGGGCTGGCCGGGAGATCTGACGCTCTCGCCTCCGACAGTTCACGTGGACTTGATCGCCAACGAATCGAAACCGAGCAGGTATCGGCCGCCGTCAATCAGATGGCAGCGACCACGCAAGAGGTCGCAAGCCATGTCCAGCGCACTGCCGACGCCACCCAGGCAGCCAACGTGCTGACAGGCCGCGGACGTGACGTAGCCCGGGACACCCGCGACGCCATTCAGCGGCTCTCCAATGTGGTAGGCGAGACAGGCCAGACCGTCGCGCAACTGGCCAAAGACAGTAACGAAATAGGGACGGTCGTCGATGTGATCAAAGGCATTGCCGATCAAACCAACTTATTGGCGCTCAATGCCGCAATCGAAGCTGCACGCGCGGGAGAAATGGGCCGAGGTTTTGCGGTCGTCGCGGACGAAGTACGCCAATTGGCACAGCGAACAACCGAGTCGACGACCCAGATTCACGGCCTGATTTCCAAGCTACAGGTCTCTTCAAACAATGCCGTGAAGACTATGGAAAGCGGCCAGCGCCAGGCCGAAGAAGGAGTTGCGTGGGTGCTGGAGGCCGACAAAGCCCTGATCGGCATTAGTGAAGCCGTCGCCAACATCACCGATATGACAACCCAGATCGCGGCCGCGACTGAAGAGCAGTCGGCCGTCGCAGAGGAAATCAGCCGCAACATCACCACCATCGCAACCCTCGCCGATCAGACGTCTGAGCAAGCCAGGCATTCCGCCGAGGTAACCAAGGAACTAACACAGACAGCTAAAACTCAGTATTCGCTGGTTGAGCGCTTTAACCGATAGCCCCTGCTCTTACTGATCAGGGATCTAAATAGAAAAAGCAGGATGATCAATCCTGCTGTTTACGTCATTTCTCTGCTCGACGCTCAAGATTAGCTATGGCGTAAACGGCCGAGAAGCTCACTTGTTCGTCTGCATCCAGCCGATCAACCTAAAGGCGAGCCCTGGAATGAGCAGCCCGGGCGCCATGCCACTGAACGCTGCTTCGTTCCACAAGCCGGTCAAGCCAAAGCTGGATCCGCAAATGGCCAGCGGGATGCCGGTTAGAAACATGGGATTTCGAAATGCCTTATCCATAGCAAGATCTCCTTAACAATTTCGCTGGCTGAACTATACCGTTTGTAGGTGAGCGGCTGGAATTGCTAAACGCCAGACAACAAAAAAAGGCCCACCTTTCGGTGAGCCCTTCTAGACCGCCCAGCAGAGCGGATTTTGTTTGGTAGGCGCGATTGGACTCGAACCAACGACCCCCACCATGTCAAGGTGGTGCTCTAACCAACTGAGCTACGTGCCTGCTGTGAGGCGGCATTCTACGGAATTTCGGAGGGGTGTCAACACCTTTTTTCGAGCTAACCCTATGAATATGCAAAATATTTAATTTAGCGGCGGTTAAGAAGATTTTCCGGTGGCTGGCGGTCGATTTTTAACTCGGGTAGGATCGAGGCACTCGTAAAATATATTAAACAGAGGCAGCCGGATGGCGAACACCCCCTACCCCGAATCCTATTACGCCGCGTCGGCCAATGCGGTTCCGCCGCGCCCGGCCTTGCAGGATGACGTAGAGACTGATGTCTGTGTGATCGGTGCCGGTTACACCGGTCTGTCCTCAGCCCTGTTTTTGCTGGAGAACGGTTTCAAGGTCACGGTGCTGGAAGCCGCCAAGGTGGGTTTTGGTGCGTCGGGCCGTAACGGTGGGCAGATCGTTAACAGTTATAGCCGTGACATCGATGTGATCGAACGCAGCGTCGGTCCCAAGCAGGCTCAGTTGCTGGGGCAAATGGCGTTTGAAGGCGGGCGGATCATTCGTGAGCGGGTCGCCAAATATAATATCCAGTGCGACTTGAAGGACGGTGGCGTGTTCGCTGCCATCACTGCCAAGCAGATGGGCCATCTGGAATCGCAGAAACGCCTGTGGGAACGTTTTGGTCATACGCAGCTTGAGTTGCTGGATCAAAAGCGCATACGTGAAGTGGTGGCCTGCGAGCAATACGTCGGCGGCATGCTCGACATGAGCGGCGGGCACATTCACCCACTCAACCTGGCGTTGGGCGAAGCGGCGGCGGTCGAGTCGCTGGGCGGTACTATTTATGAGCAGTCGCCAGCGGTCCGCATTGAGCGCGGCGCAAATCCGGTGGTGCATACGCCGCAGGGCAAGGTCAGGGCCAAGTTCATTATCGTGGCCGGCAATGCCTATCTCGGCAATCTGGTGCCGGAACTCGCGGCCAAGTCGATGCCTTGCGGCACTCAGGTCATCACCACCGAGCCTTTGGGCGATGAATTGGCCAAGCGTCTGCTGCCGCAGGATTACTGCGTCGAGGACTGCAATTACCTGCTCGATTACTACCGCCTGACCGGCGACAAGCGCCTGGTCTTCGGGGGTGGTGTTGTCTATGGCGCGCGGGATCCGGCGAACATCGAAGCGATCATCCGGCCGAAGATGCTCAAGGCGTTCCCGCAACTCAAGGACGTGAAGATTGATTACGCCTGGACCGGCAATTTCCTGCTGACCCTCTCGCGCCTTCCCCAGGTCGGGCGGATCGGCGACAACATCTACTATTCCCAGGGCTGCAGCGGCCACGGCGTCACGTACACGCACCTGGCGGGCAAGGTGCTGGCCGAAGCGCTGCGTGGCCAGGCTGAGCGTTTCGACGCGTTTGCCGATCTGCCCCACTACCCGTTCCCCGGCGGGCAATTGCTGCGCACACCGTTTGCCGCGCTGGGTGCTTGGTATTACGGGCTGCGGGACAAGTTCGGGTACTAAGAACGACTGAAATCCTTTGTAGGAGCGAGCCTGCTCGCGAAGGCGGCGAAACAGTCAACATGGATGTTGGATGTGCCGGCCTCTTCGCGAGCAGGCTCGCTCCCACAAGGGGAATGGTGTCTAAAGTCGATCCCGTGCGATGCCGCTGCGGATTCGCAGGATGTCGGCGAGTACGGCGAGGGCAATTTCCGCAGGGGTTTTACTGCCCAGATTCAGGCCGATGGGCGCATGAATCCGCGCCAGCTCTGCGTCTCCCAACCCACCAATCCTGCGCAACCGCTCGAAGCGCTTCTGCGAGGTCTGCAGGGAGCCCATCACACCGATGTAAAACGCCTCGGTGCGCACGGCTTCCATCATCGCCAAATCGTCGATGCGCGGATCGTGAGTCAAGGCCACCACCGCGGTGTCGCTGTGGCAGCCGCCATCAGCAATGAACACGGACGGCAATTGACGACGAATCTCAACGTTTTCCAGCACGACACCTTCCAGCACCTCGTCGCGCGGATCACAGAGAATCACTTCGAACCCGAGGCCAACCGCAAACTCCGCGCACGCCTGGGCGACGCTGGAATACCCCGCCAACAGCAAACGCTGAGCCGCGCCGATCCGCACGCGCACCCGATCAATCTCCCGTTCGATGCGCACGCCCTGCTCACGATCAGTGAATAGGCTGCGTGCACCGCTGGCCAGATCAATCTCGCGGATCAGCCGCCGCTGGCCCAGCAACGCCGACTCCAGCTCCCGCAGATGAGCCTGAACTTCACACCCGGATTCGAGCTTCTCCACCAGTACATCGAGCACACCACCGCAGGGCAGACTCACACGAGAATGCGGATCGTCGCCGTCGCCATAACGGACCACGCTGACCGCATCAACAAACGCGCCCTCGGCGACGCGTTCGAGAAAGTCTTCCTCGACGCAGCCGCCGGACAGCGAGCCGATCCATTGTCCGTCGGTGTTCACCGCCAGCAACGAGCCCGGCGCGCGCGGCGCCGAGCCATAGGTGGCGAGCACCGTGCACAGCCAGATGCGCTGGCCGGCCATCGACCATTCCAGCGCCCGGCGCACGACTTGCAGATCGAGATGCTGCATGTCAGTGCGCCTTGTGCTCGAGTGGCGGTGCATCGGCGCGCAACGTCTGCACGTCGCTCACGGCCAGATCACCTGTCTGACCACCCCACCCTTGACGCAGGTAGTTGAGCAGATCGGTGAGTTGCTCGTGACTGAGCTTCTCCGCGAACCCCGGCATCGGTTGCATGTGTTCGAACCCGGTGAATTTCTGCTCACCAATGCCGTCGTCGATCACCCGCACCAGGTTGCGCGGATCTTCCAGGCGCAGCGTGGTGTTGCCGCGCATGGCCACGGCGATGTGCGGCTTGCCCTCGCCGCCGACCGCGTGGCAACCGGCGCAGACGTTCAGGTAATCCTGACGACCGCGCTGGGCGCTGGCACCGAGCTTGTCCAGCGGCACGTCGGTCAGAACCTTCGCGGTCGGCGGTTGATCGCCGAGCAGGAAGGTCGCCATCGCTGCCAGGTCCGGGTCATTGAGGCCTTGGGTGCTGTTGTGAAACACCGGGAACATCTCGTTGAACATCGTGCCCTGGGCGCTCATGCCATGTTTGAGGAACGTGCTCAGGTCCTGATGACTCCAGCCGCGAGCGGCCAGGTCGTTGGCCAGCAGGCTAGGCGCCAGATAGCCGTTGAGCACGCCGCCGGTCATGCGTTTGTCCTGCTGCATCGCGCCCGGCAAGCCGCGCGGGGTGTGGCATTCGCCGCAGTGACCGAGCACATCGACCATGTACTGGCCGCGCTTGAAGGCTTCGCTTTTGCCGTCGGCCGGCGCCAGCTTCACTTCCTTGCCGTAGAGCATGTTCCAGCCCGTCAAGCCCAGGCGCACGTTGAACGGAAAGCTCAGGCTCGTGACCGGCGCTGCCCGTTCGATCGGCTCGACGGTTTTCAGGTACGCGTGAATCGCATCGGAATCTGCGCGCGGCATCAAGTGATAGGAGGTGTACGGCATCGCCGGATACAGGTTCGCGCCATCGCGACGCTTGCCCTCGGTGAGCGCGGCGAAGAATTCGTCATCGTTGTACAAACCGATGCCGTGCTCTTTGCTCGGGGTGATATTGGTGCCGTAGATCGTGCCGAACGGCGAGACGATCGGCAGCCCACCGGCATACGGCGCGCCACCCGGCGCGGTGTGGCAGGCCATGCAATCGGCGGCGCGGGCGAGATAGGCACCACGAACGACTTGATCATCCGCATGAGCCAGCAACACAGACGCAGCCAGACTCACCGCCAACGCCAGACGGGACAGTAAATGCTTCATGCTCAACCCTCCTTGACCAGGCCGAGATCGGTCAGCACGTTGCGCGTCGCGCTGTAATACCGCACGTAGCCGGTGCAGCGGCAGATATGGTGACCGAGGCTGTCCTCGATGACTTTTTCCAGCTGGCTTTTGACGATGGGCTGACGTTGCAGCTTCTCCACCAACACCGTCGCGGCATTTACAAAACCCGGTGCGCAGTAGCTGCACTGGAAGGCAAATTCATCGACGAAGCGCTGCTGGATCGGATTGAGTTCGGTGACCTGGCCCTGTTCATCGCGGGTCGCGTGGCCTTCAATGGTGCGCACTTTTTGGCCTTCGAAATAGTGCGCACCGGTGATGCAGGTGCGCACTTCTTCGCTGGTGCCGTCCGGGTTGTCGACGATCACTACGCAGGCGTGGCAGATGCCCTGGCCGCAACCCAGGCGCGAGCCGGTGAGGTTTTTGTATTCGTGCAGGTAATCGATCATCGGCAGGTCATCAGGGATGTCCACCGGGCCGACGGATTGACCGTTGAGGGTCAGTTGAAGCGGACGGTTAGCCATTGAGGGCCTCCTTGATGCGGGCAGAAGTGATAGGCAGGTCGCGGACCCGTTTGCCGATGGCATGCGCCACAGCGTTACCGATGGCGCCGACCACCGGGATCATCACCACTTCGGCGATGCCCTTGGATGGATCGCTCGGCGACAGCGGCGGCAGGATTTCGGCCGTCTGCGTCCACACCGCTACGTGGCGCGCCATCGGCAAGCGGTAGCGGTTAAAATTCCAGTCACCCTCCCCCGGCCCGCCTTCGTACAGCGGCATCTCCTCCATCAACGCATGGCCGATGCCCATGGCGATCCCGCCTTCGAGCTGGCCCTTGACCAGTTCTTCCACCAGCACCCGACCGCACTCGACCCACGAGTGGTGGTTGAGCACCTGCACTTCGGCGGAGCCCTTGTTCACTTTCAGTTCCACCAGCGTCGCCACCGGGCTGTAATACGTCACCGCCGCGTTGTTCAACTGCGTGTCCGGGTAATGCACGTTCTGGCGATCCAGCAAGTGAAAACCGGCGCTGTTCATCTGCGCCTTTTTCACGCTCGGCGCGCCATCGCCGTACTTGACCGCCAAGCCGTCCAGCGGCAGACGTTCACGCACGCCGTCGATGCTGAACTCGGCCTCGGCCCAGCTCCAGCGGTTGAAACCGTGCACGGTCGCGCCGGTCACCAGGCCTTTTTCGTGGGCGTGCCTGGCCAGTTGCTCAAAGCTCAGCGGCTGCATGCCGTTGGCGGTGAGTCGGCCGTCGACCCAATGCGCATCTTCACGGCGCACCACATACGGGTTGGCCTGGCCGCCGTAAGGGCCCTGGCCCCAGATCTGCAACGCCGCCGGCCACAAACCGTGGTTGAACAACACGCGCGCAGCTTCACGGGTGGCGTGGCTGAAGTAATAGGCGGAGTTGGTCGCCGATGAGGCCGAGGCGAGTTTGCCGACCCAGCGCGGATTGCGCAGCACAGTGTCCTGCTCGGCCTGGCTCATGAGGTACGGGTTGCCGCCGGTGATCAGCTGCAACTCTTTCCATTCGGTCTCGCCGGTCTTCACTTCAGTCGCCGGGACGCCAAGGAAATCCGCCACGACCAAGGCTTGCGAGGTGGACATGCCGGTGCCGATTTCGATACCGATGTGGCGCAGGGTGATGTGCCCATCAGCGGTGAATTCGATGCTGGCCATCGGCGCTTCGGAACCGGTGCCGAAGTCTTTCTGGCAGATGGCAAAACCGACGCCGTACCAGTTGTCCGGGTCCCGGGCTTCGCGCTGCTTTTTGATCGCATCGCGGTTTTTCCAGACTTCGTGAACAGCGGCTTTATCGAGAATTTCGTGCAGGCGCAACGCGCCTGCCGGCACCGCGCCCTGGGTGTTTTTCATGCCCGAGACCATGGCGTTTTTCTTGCGCAGATCAATGGCGTCAATGCCGAGGCGATCGGCAATCTCATCGACCATCATCTCGGTCGAGGCCATGCTTTGCAGGGTGCCGTATCCACGCATTGACCCGGCTTCAACGGCGCGGGAATGGTAGGCGGTGACCTGCAAATCGTTCTGCGGCATGTAGTAGATCGACTGCGCCGCCGTGGCGCCAACCGCCGCGACAGAGGGGCTGTAGTTGATCCGTCCACCGCCGTCGACGTTCATCTCGGCGCGGAAAATCTTGAAGCTGTGATCGGTCTTGTCGACCGCCAGTTGGTAGCGGATATCGAACGGGTGACGCTTGATGCCGCTCTGGAACTGCTCGTAGCGATCGTTGGCCAGACGCACCGGCACACCGGCGCCGTACAACGCCGCAAGCGCCGCGTAGTACACGAAAATGTTGTGATCTTTGGAGCCATAACCGACGGTGTAGCCCGGGTGCATGTTCAGGTTGGCCAGGCCGAAACGCGACGGTGCGATCATCTTCGCGGTTTCGGTCGCCGTCTCCAGCGGGCACTGGGTGGCGACGACAAAATGCAGGGTTTTGGTCGCCGGGTCGTACCAGCCGTTGCCGTTGTCTGGCTCCATCGCGGCCGGTTCGATTGACGGGGTTTTGTAGCGCTCGTCGAACACCAGCCAGTTGTCTGGCGGCGTGTCGATTTGCTGCTTCATGCGCTCGGCGTAGAACAAGCCGCGCTCGGTCAGGTTGCCGTGCAGGTTCGGTTGGGAATTCCACACCAGACGACGGTTGCGCAGCATCGGGAACAGGATCGAATCCTTCAGGCTGGCGAATTCGTCTTCATCCGCCGAGGTCGCCCCACCGACGCGCACGTAGCGGAAACTGCCGTAGGGATCGCCTTCGTAGAACGGCACTTTGTCGCCGTAACGAATCGCTTTGTCATTGAATTTGAGTTTGGCCTTGGCCTGGCGGAAGCGTTCGAAGTCGTTCCAGATCAGGATCGCCACGGGATGGCCGATGAACATCGGCACCTTGCCCTCCGGCAGCAGCGGATCCGGCGCGTGCTCTTCCGGGAAGGCGATGCCGTCCTTGTCCAGGTCGGAGGCGGTGACGATGCGGTCCGGCTGCAAGTCGGCGCCGAGCCACGTCAGGTCGTAACCGGCATAAATGCGATCGGCCTTGGTGGTCTTCAGCAGCATGGCGTGGCCTTGTTGCTGCGGCCAGCCCGGCATGTCCTTGGCGCGGATGTCGCGGGCAAACACTTTGCTGCCGCAGACCTTGGACAAGGCATCGTTACGCGAGCGCGCCTTGCCGTTGTTGCCGAGCCATTGCTCGGAAGGCACGGTCACGCTGTTTTCCATCAAGGCCGCCAGCGCCTGACTGCTGAGCGGCGTGAGCGTCACGCTCACACCCGCCACCAGCCCGCCCTGAAGGAACGAGCGCCGGGATATTTCACGGTTGGACATGGATCATCCTCTGGGCGGTTATGGGTCCGCCCTTCTGGTTATGTTCTGGGGATCTCGAGTCTTGCAGAAGCCCTTTTTGACGAGGCAAAGGGCTGTGTTGACAGTGCAAAGCTGACCGAAAGGTTAACTTTATAGGTATATCGGCTTGTAGAAAACAACTGGCAACAAAAATCTGACCAAAGAATCAGAAAACCGCCGCTTTCCGGCGAAGCAAATCGATGAACAAACCCAACTCCCGGCTGATGTGTTCACCCTTGCGCAGCAACAATCCGAACGGTGCCAGTTGCACATCCAGCTCCACCGGCAGCGCCACCACCAGACCCATTTTCAGGTAGTCGCGCAACGCGGTTTCCGAGAGCACCATGATGGCGTCGGTCAGTTGAATCAGTTGCTGCATCGAGTACACCGAGCTGCATTCGATGATGTCGGCGGGTGTCGGCAAGGCCAGGCGCTGCAAGGCCTGATCCAGCCCGATGCGCGCCGGGCTGGTTTCCGGCTGCAGGATCCACGGCCAGCCGCTGACCAGTTCCGAGAGTTCGAGCGTTTCCCGTTGCACCAAGGGATGACCGGCGTGAACGACAACCAGCAACCGTTCGTTGCCCAGTTGTTCGAACTCGTAATGTTCGCTGTCGGTGGCAGCGTTGCGACGGGCAATGGCGAGGTCGATGCGGCCCTGCTCCAGCAACTGGATCACCTGATCGCTGGTGTCGCCCATGATGCGAATGCGCAATTGCGGATTGAGCGCCTTGATTTCGGCAATCGAATCCATCACCAGGTCCGGTGCGGCGCCCATGATGGTGCCGATGGACAGATAACCGTAACCGCCCTGCTGCCGCGCGATCAGGTCTTCGGCGCAGCGGTCGAGGCCGCTGAGGGCGGATTCGGCGAAACGAATCAACTCGCTGCCCAGCGCTGTTGGCCGCATTCCGCGCGGCAGGCGCTCGAACAGATCGCAGCCGAACATGTCTTCAATCTCATGCAGCATCCGGGTCGCCGCCGGTTGCGACATGTTCAGGCTTTGCGAGGCGCGGTGCAGGTTCTGGCTGCTGCTGAGCGTCACCAGCATGTGCAAATGCTTGTAGCGCAGGCGGTTGAGCAGGCTGCGGGAGATGATCGGCGTGGTCATGGCGGGCCTTTGTTATCGATACCCTCAAGGTATCAGTTGTGAGCTAGATTCGATTTGTAACGCATCGATCCGCGGCCGTACAGTCTTTCCCATAAGAACAAATGCCCTACCAAAGGAAAACTGCGATGAAGACTCTACCTGCGCCTCTGCTCGCCAAAATTTCCTGGCGGCTACTCCCCTTCCTGCTACTGATGTACATCATGGCCTTCCTCGACCGCGCCAACGTCGGGTTCGCCAAGCAAGCCTTTCAAGCCGACACCAATATCAGCGACGCTGCCTTCGCCTTCGGCGCCGGGGTGTTTTTCGTGGGTTACGCGCTGCTTGAAGTGCCGAGCAATCTGATCCTGCACCGTGTCGGCGCCCGCCTGTGGATGTGCCGGATCATGGTGACCTGGGGCCTGGTCTCCGCCGCCATGGTCTTTGCTCACACCGAAACCAGTTTCTACGTCCTGCGCTTCTTGCTGGGCGTGGCCGAGGCCGGCTTCTTCCCCGGCGTCATCCTTTACCTCACCTACTGGTTCCCCAGCGCCGCGCGCGGCAAAGCCATGGGCTTTTTCTACTTCGGTGCACCGCTGGCGTTCATCTTTGGCAGTCCGTTGTCTGGCTTGCTGCTGGAGCTGGACGGATTTGCCGGCGTCCACGGCTGGCAGTGGCTGTTCGCGGTTGAAGGCTTGATGGCCACGGCGGTGGGCGTCTGGGCCTATTGGTATCTGGACAATCGCCCGGCCGACGCGAAGTGGCTGACGGTTGAAGAACGCCAGCAAGTGCAAGGCATCCTCGATCAAGAAGACAGCCACAAACAGAATCATGGCCGCAGCCTGCTCAATGTTCTGTGCCAACCCTCAGTCCTGTACTTGTGCCTGATTTATCTGCTGATTCAGGCCAGCGTCTACGGCGTGGTGTTCTATCTGCCGACCCAGGTCGGCGGGCTGCTGGGCACCAAGGTCGGGCTGATGGTCGGACTGGTCACGGCGATCCCATGGATCTGCGCGATAGTCGCGGCGTACCTGATCCCCGGCTACAGCGACCGCACCGGCGAACGTCGCCGCACCGCCTGCCTGACGTTGCTGATGTCCGCAGCCGGAATCGCCTGCTCGGTGACCTTCGCCAGCCCGTTCCTCGGCATCGTCGCCCTGTGTTTCGCCGCTTCCGGTTTCATCGCGGTGCAACCGGTGTTCTGGACCTTCCCTTCCAGCTATCTCGCCGGCAGCGCCGCTGCAGCCGGGATCGCTTTGATCAACTCGTTCGGCGCCCTCGGCGGCTTCATCGCCCCGGTCCTGAAGAACTGGGCCGAAGGCGCCTTCCATTCACCGGCCGCAGGCTTGTACGTGCTGGCCGGCACCACCGTCATCGCCGCGTTGCTGGTCCTGGGCATCCGCTCACCCGTCCACAAGCCTTCCAACACACCGGCCACCGTTTAACCTGAGGAGTCACACCATGGGCATTCCAACCATCAAACACGTCCGCGCCTTCACGTTGAGAGGCGGCGGCGCGGATTATCACGATCAGGCGGACGGTCACTGGATCGACGATCACATTGCCACGCCGATGAGCAAATACCCCGAGTACCGCCAGAGCCGCCGCACCTTCGGCATCAACGTGCTCGGCACGCTGGTGGTCGAGATCGAAGCCAGCGACGGCACGGTCGGTTTCGCCGTCACCACCGGTGGCGAGCCTGCCGCGTACATTGTCGAAAAACACTTGGCGCGTTTTCTCGAAGGCGCACGGGTGACCGACATCGAAAAAATCTGGGACCAGATGTACCAATCGACCCTGTATTACGGTCGCAAAGGCATCGTCATCAACACGATCTCCGGGGTTGATCTGGCGTTGTGGGACTTGCTCGGCAAGATCCGCAAAGAGCCGGTGCATCAGTTGCTCGGCGGTGCGGTGCGCGACGAATTGCAGTTCTACGCCACCGGCGCCCGTCCGGACCTGGCACAGAAAATGGGCTTCATTGGCGGCAAGATGCCGTTGCACCACGGCCCGGCCGAAGGCGAGGAAGGCCTGCGCAAGAACCTCGAAGAACTGGCGACCATGCGCGAGCGGGTGGGCCCGGACTTCTGGCTGATGCTCGATTGCTGGATGAGCCTGGACCTCAACTACGCCACCAAGCTGGCGGTCGGCGCCCACGAGTACGGCTTGAAGTGGATCGAAGAGGCTCTGCCGCCGGACGATTACTGGGGCTACGCGGCCCTGCGCAACAACGTGCCCAAAGGCATGCTGGTGACCACTGGCGAACACGAAGCCACCCGCTGGGGTTTCCGCATGCTCCTGGAAATGGGCTGCTGCGACATCATCCAGCCGGACGTCGGCTGGTGCGGCGGGATCACCGAACTGGTGAAGATTTCCGCCCTGGCCGATGCCCACAACGCGCTGGTGATTCCTCACGGCTCTTCGGTGTACAGCTACCACTTCGTCGCCACCCGGCATAACAGCCCGTTCGCCGAGTTTCTGATGATGGCGCCGAAGGCTGACGAAGTGGTGCCGATGTTCCACCCGCAATTGCTCGGCGAACCGGTGCCGGTGAACGGCCGCATGCGCCTGTCGGCACTCGACCAGCCAGGTTTCGGCGTGACCCTGAATCCGGAATGCCACCTGCATCGGCCGTACAACCGCTGAGAAAGGACCCCGCTATGAACATGCCTCACAACGCTTTCAAGGCCGCGCTGAAAAATCCGGCGACCCAGTACGGAATCTGGGCCGGTTTCGCCACCGGCTACGCCGCCGAAATCGTCGCCACCACCGGTTACGACTGGATGCTGATCGACGGTGAACACGCGCCGAACACCGTGCCCGGCGTACTCGCGCAATTGCAGGCGGTGGCGCCCTACACCACGGCGCCCGTCGTGCGTGCGGTGACGGGCGACGCCAACCTGATCAAGCAACTGCTGGATATCGGTGCGCAGACGCTGATGATTCCGATGGTGGAAACCGCAGAGCAAGCGGCCGCCCTGGTGCGCGCCATGCGCTATCCGCCGCATGGCATTCGTGGCGTCGGCGGCGGCCTGACTCGCGCCACGCGCTGGGACGGCGTGCCGGATTATTTGAACACCGTCCATGAGCAGTTGTGCCTGATCGTTCAGGTGGAATCGCGGATTGGCGTGGAAAACGTCGAAGCGATCGCCGCCGTCGAAGGCGTCGACGCGGTGTTTATCGGCCCGGCGGATTTGTCCATCGGCCTCGGCCATGCCGGCAACCCTGGCCATCCTGACGTTCAGGAACGCATCCAGCACGCAGTGAAAGCAACGCTCGCAGCCGGCAAGGCTTGCGGCATCCTCGCGCCGAACGAAGAAGACGCGCGCCGCTATCAAAGCTGGGGCTGCCAGTTCATTGCCGTGGCCATCGACATCAGCCTGCTGCGCCAAAGCGCCACGGCCACCCTCGCCCGTTACCGCGCACCGGCCACCGAACACGCGCCGTCGCGCACTTACTGATCAGCCAAGGAGTCGCCCCAATGTCGTCCGTGCCCGTGTACGAAAACTTCATCAACGGCCAGTTCGTGGCCAGCACTGCCCATCTCGATGTGATCAACCCGGCCACGGGTGTCGTGCTGTCGAAAGTCCCGGCCTCGACGGCCGAAGACGTCGACCGCGCCCTTGCCGCCGCGCGCGCCGCGCAAAAAGATTGGTCGCGCAAACCGGCGATTGAACGCGCCGGGCATCTACGCCGGATCGCCGCCAAGCTGCGGGAGAACGTCCAGCACTTGGCCCGCACCATCACCCTCGAACAAGGCAAGGTCAGCGGCCTGGCGGAAGTGGAAGTCAATTTCACCGCCGACTACCTCGACTACATGGCCGAGTGGGCCCGGCGCATCGAAGGCGAAATCATCACCAGCGACCGGCAGAACGAAAACATCTTTCTGTTTCGCAAACCACTGGGCGTGGTCGCCGGGATTCTGCCGTGGAATTTCCCGTTTTTCCTGATCGCCCGCAAGATGGCGCCGGCCCTGCTGACCGGCAATACCATCGTGATCAAACCCAGTGAAGAAACCCCGAACAACTGCTTCGAATTCGCCCGGCTGGTGGCCGAAACCGATCTGCCGGCGGGCGTGTTCAACGTGGTTTGCGGCGATGGTCGAGTGGGCGCGGCGCTCAGTGCGCACAAGGGCGTGGACATGATCAGCTTCACCGGCAGCGTCGACACCGGTTCGCGAATCATGGCCGCCGCCGCACCGAACATCACCAAACTCAACCTGGAACTGGGCGGCAAGGCGCCGGCCATTGTGCTGGCGGATGCCGACCTTGATCTGGCAGTAAAAGCCATTCGCGATTCGCGGATCATCAACAGCGGTCAGGTGTGCAATTGCGCCGAGCGGGTGTACGTCGAACGCAAGGTCGCCGACTCGTTTATCGAACGCATCGCAGCGGCGATGAGCGCCACCCGGTATGGCGATCCGATTGCCCGGCCAGAGGTGGAAATGGGCCCGCTGATCAACCGTCAGGGCCTGGACAGCGTCAACCGCAAAGTGCGCACGGCCTTGAGCCAGGGCGCGAGTCTGATCAGCGGTGGGCAGATTGCCGATTTGCCGAACGGCTTTCACTTCCAGCCCACGGTATTGGCCGGGTGCAGCGCCGACATGGAGATCATGCGCGAAGAGATTTTCGGCCCGGTGCTGCCGATCCAGATTATCGACGACCTCGACGAAGCCATCGCCCTGGCCAACGACTGCGACTATGGCCTGACTTCGTCGATCTACACCCGCGACCTCAGTAAAACCATGCACGCAATGCGCGAGCTGGATTTTGGTGAGACTTACGTCAACCGCGAGAACTTCGAGGCCATGCAGGGCTTCCATGCCGGGGTGCGTAAATCCGGGATTGGCGGCGCGGATGGCAAGCATGGGCTTTACGAGTACACCCATACGCATGCGGTGTATTTGCAGGGCTGAGTCTTGCGGCGTTGCTGATGCCGCTATCGCGAGCAGGCTCGCTCCCACAGGGGATTGGTGTTGTTGATTAAATCTATGCAACAACACAAAACCAGTGTGGGAGCGAGCCTGCTCGCGATGGCGTCGGGTCAGTCAACGCGATGCCGTCAGAAGTCGACGGTCGCCGAAAGCAGATAGGTCCGCGGTGTCGACAGCGTCAACCCTGGCTCACTGTCATCCGACGCCCCGGCCGAACTCCAGTAGCGCTTGTCGGCCACGTTCTCGATGTTGGCGCGCAATGTGATGTTCTTTTCCTCGACCTTGAACGCGTAGCGTGCGCCCACGTCGAAACGCTCCCACGAGTCGATCTCCTTGTTGTTGGACTGGTCCAGATACTGCGAACTGGAATAGATGCCCCGGCTGGTGAGGGTCAGGCCCTGCACGGTCGGCACGTCCCACTCGGCGCCCAGGTTGACGTTGTATTTCGGAGTGGCCGGCGCCCGGTTGCCGTCGAAGGTGCCATTGGCGGTGTTGGTCAACTCGCTGTCGATATACATGACACCGCCGAGCAAGCGGAAACCCTCGAGCGGTTCACCGAACACACTCAGTTCCACACCCGTGTTTTCACGCTTGCCGTTCGGGCCGAAAACCCGCGTAGTGGCGTTGGTCTCATAGGCCGGCTGCTTGATCCGGAACACCGCAGCGGTCATGGCAAACGCGCCAGCGTCATACTTGGCGCCGACCTCGACCTGGCGGCTGATGAATGGCGGGAAAATCTCGTCTTCGTTGATCGAGGTCGATGGCGCGATCTTGCCTTGGCTCAGGCCTTCCATGTAGTTCGCGTACAGCGACAGCTTATCGGTGGCCTTGAACAGGATGCCACCCGACGGCGAAACCTTTTCCTCGTCGTAGGCCGTGTCGCCTTTGACGTTATCCGACCAGTCGTCGACCTTCACCCGCTGCCAGCGGGCGCCCAGGGTCAGCAGCAGCCGGTCATCGAAGAATCCCAGGGTGTCGGACAAGGCCACGCCGCTGAAGCGGTTCTCGGTATAGACCTTCGGATCCTGGCGCGTCGGCCTGACCGGCGTCGGTGTTTCCACAGGGTTGTAGAGGTTGCTGGGGGCCGCCGCGTAACGTGCTCCACCGTTCTCGAAGTCCATGTAGAAATAACTGGCCGCCAGGTTGACCTCGTGGCTCACCGGGCCGGTATGAAACCAGTTGCGCACCCCAGCCGTGGCCGTCCGGACGTTTTCGTCGCGGGTGAAATCACGGGGTTGAACGCTGAAATCGCCCTTGTCGTTGGTGACCGCGACGGCATGCCGGAGAAAGTCATGATTGCTTTTGCGCGCGCCCACACCGCCGTAGAGCATGACGGAATCGTTGACGTCGAATTCGGCGTTCACCGTGCCGAAGGTGTCGTTGGTACTCGCCTTGCTCCAGGGTTGTGCATAGTTGTGACGCACATCGCTGGCATGTGGAACCTGCGCGTTGGCGTTGACCTGCACCCGCTCCTGCGGCGCGTCGGTATCACGCTCGGTACGGCCGACGTCCGTCGAAAGACGCAGGCGTTCACCGCGAAAATCCAGGCCCAGCACGGCCATCTCGCGATCGACATTCTGCTGATCCCATTCGGTGTCGCCGGACTGCTTCACGCCATTGAAACGAATGCCGAACTTGTTGTCTTCACCAAAGCGCGGCCAACATCCACTGCGCCGCCGACCTGGCTGTCGGAAGCGTACATACCGGTAAACGAAGTAATGGGCTTGTCGGTGGCGCGCTTGGCCACCACGTTGATCCCGCCACCCACGCTGCCCCGCGGCGAGATGCCGTTGATCAGTTGGCTCGGACCTTTGATCACATCGACACGATCGGCCATCTCCATATCAATCGTATAAGTCGGCAACACGCCGTAGAGACCGTTGTAGGCAACATCACTGTTGAACAGGCTCAACCCTCGAATGGTGAACTGCTCATAGCGCCCACCCGCCGGGTTCGTGGCACGAACCGATGGATCGTTGGCGATCAGGTCGCCCAAGGTCCGCGCCTGCTGGTTCTTGACCACCTCGCTGGTGTAGGTGGTCATGCTGAACGGCGTTTCCATGAAATCTTTGGAGCCCAGCAAGCCTTGCGAACCGCGACGCGAGACCTGGCCGCCGGCATACGGATCACCGTCCACCGGGTCGATGGAACCGAGAATCGAGGTGGCGCCGAGTTGCAGACCGCTGCCTTCGGGCGCCGGGGTCAGGATGTAGGCCTGCTCGCCCACCGGTTGCAATTGCAGACCGGAACCCTGCAACAGCCGCGCAAAGCCCTCCTCCACGGCGAACTCGCCGGACAGACCGGGGCTGTTGCGACCGCTCACCAGCGCCGGGTCCACAGACAGATTGACCCCGGCCAGACCCGCGAAACGGGTCAGCGCTGCACCAAGGCTGCCTGCCGGCACCTGATAACTGCGTCGAGGCGCGTCTTCGGCCCAACCGGCGGTGATAAACAACGGACAGGCACTGAGGCTCAGCAACAGGCTCAAGTGCATTAACGGGCGCAGGCGGGATGAAGCCAAACGCGGACTCGACGGGAACACTGCGGGCATTGAAGAAGCTCTCTTGATTCGTTCACTTGCCTTGAATGACAAGCGACGCGAAAAAAGGGGACACCCTTCAAACACTATTTTTGCGCGGCAGTAGCGTGACCCAATAACGCGTACGCGAATGCACCTCCAGCGGCAAGCTGGCCGCTAACAGCGTGAGGATACGATCGGTGTCTTCCAGGCGAAAACTGCCGGTGACACGCAGGGATTCCAGTTCCGGCTCCCAGCGCAGCACACCCGGGCGATAGGTGCTGAGTTCACGCAGGAAATCCCCCAGAGGCTGGTTCTGTGCCATCAACACACCGTCTCGCCAGCCTGGAGCAAGCACGTCGAAGGGCTCCACAGCGCCGGCACCTGCCGCCTGAAGGCTGACTTGCTGGCCTGCGCGCAATGAAAAGACCGGTCCGCGCAAAGGCTCCAACTGCACCGCGCCGTTGAGCACCGACACCCGGCAACCCGTCGGCCACTGGCGAACACACACTTCGCTCTGACTGACGACTACCTGGCCGAAGTGAGTCTGGATCGTCAGCGGCGACGAACCGGGGACTTTCAGGGCTATTTCGCCCTCCACGAGCTTCAGTAGCCGAGTGTTCAGATCGATATCGACGGCGCTCGCGGTGTTCAATTGCAGCGAGCTGCCATCGGTCAACCGGACTTTCTTGCCCTCGCCGGTCGCCGTGCGCAGGTCGGCGCCCCAGACATCCAAAGGCAACTGCCGACTGATCAGCCAGGCAGTCGGCACCAACGCCACCGCTCCCACGGCGCGCTTGAGCACCGCACGCCGGCTCGGCTGCGGCCTATCCAGACTGGCCATCGCCAATGCTGAAGGCAGGTCGCTAAAACGTTGACGCAAGCGTTGCGCTTTCTGCCAGGCCTGTTCGTGACTGGAATGGCTGTCACGCCAGGTCTGCAACTCGGCACGGTCCTGCTCATTGGCAGTGCCCGATTCCATCAGCGCCAGCCACTGCGCGGCAGCCCGCATGACTTGGCGGGCGTCGGCCGAAGGGGCTGAACCGATCACAGGTCCACCAGCAGGCAGTGTTCGTAGGCTTGGGCCATGTAGCGCTTGATCGTGCGTTCGGAGACTTGCAGGCGCTCGGCGATTTGCTGGTAACCCAGGCCTTCCAGTTGGCTCCAGAGAAATGCCCGTCGTACCGGGGTCGGCAATCCATCGAGCAATTCGTCGAGGGCTTGCAGGGTTTCCAGCAGAATCCAGCGCTGCTCAGGGGATGGCACGCAGTCTTCGGGCAGCAGCGCCAGGGCGTTGAGGTAAGCCTGTTCGAGGCTGCGGCGCTTGTAGAAGTTGGTCAGCAGCCGTTTGCCCACGGTCGCCAGGTAGGCGCGGGGCTCTTGCAGGTCAGCAATGTGCTGGGAGCTGGCGAGCACACGCACGAACGTATCCTGGCTCAGGTCCGCCGCATCATGACCATTGCTCATGCGCCGCCTCAACCAGTTTTCGAGCCAGCCGCGATGGTCGCGGTACAAGTCATGGAAGGTTTGCTCCTCCGGCATCGCTGCATCGCTCATTTCAAGAAGCCCTGTGCCAAGGAGTTATCGTAAATGAGAGTGATTCTAATTAATGTCAGGCGTGCGAAGGAAGCCCTTTATGCATCGACTGAGCAGAAAGGTTCATTGGGGAGGGTATGGATGAGAGAAAAGCCAAATCGCAGACACAAAAAACCCCGGTCTTTCGACCAGGGTCTTTGCTATCGACTCGAAGATTGCCAGCGGCTTTCTTCGTAGCTCCAAGGCGTTCAGCGGGCCTTGAGGCAGATATGGCGCAGCGGACGGGACTCGAACCCGCGACCCCCGGCGTGACAGGCCGGTATTCTAACCGACTGAACTACCGCTGCGTATCGCTTTGAGCTGACGCTCAATTAACTCGTCTGACTGAAAGCTCCGAGACTTTTCAATCTCTCTTTCAATCTCGAATCAGGTCAAGCCTGACTCGGAAAATATGGCGCAGCGGACGGGACTCGAACCCGCGACCCCCGGCGTGACAGGCCGGTATTCTAACCGACTGAACTACCGCTGCGCGTCGGTGGAGGCTTTTAACAGCTTCCATCTTGCTCTCGCAAGACTCTCGGATTTGGTGGGTGATGACGGGATCGAACCGCCGACATTCTGCTTGTAAGGCAGACGCTCTCCCAGCTGAGCTAATCACCCGTTTGCATCTCCGAGGCCGCGAAATTTACGCAGGTAGCGAACCTAAGTCAATAGCAGGATTGAAGTTTTTTCAAAACAGCTCCAAGTACAAGCTTCAAGCGGCAAGTAAAAGCAGGATCGCGTATTCCGGGCTTGCACGGGCTCGCATTTACTTGCCGCTTGTAGCTTGAGACTTGCAGCTTCTACTTGTAGACCATCTTCTTGGTCATGCCGCCATCGACCACAAATTCCTGGCCGGTGACGAACCCGGCATTCTTCGACAACAGCCACGCCACCATCGCCGCGACGTCTTCGACAGTCCCGACCCTGCCCGCCGGATGCTGGGCATGGTCGGCATCGGTCAGGGGGGCGGCACGTCGTGCCGCCGGGTCTCGCGCATCGATCCAGCCAGGGCTGACCGCGTTGACGCGTATTTCCGGCCCAAGGCTGATGGCCAACGCGTGAGTCAGGGCCAGCAGGCCGCCCTTGCTCGCCGCGTAAGCCTCTGTATCAGGCTCTGATTGCCCGGCACGGGTCGAGGCCAGGTTGACGATCGCACCGCTGTGAGCGCGCAGATACGGCGCACAGTGTTTGGCCAACAGCATTGGCCCACTGAGATTGACCGCCAGCACCCGGTTCCAGTAAGCCAGGTCGAGGCTTTCCAGGGTGATGTTGTGCGGGTCGGCCACCGCCGCGTTGCACACCAGCGCATCCAGACGCCCGAATTGACCCAGCACCTCCGCAACGCCCAGCGCCACTTGCCCCTCGTTCGAGACGTCCATGGCGACGAACCAGGCGTTTGCGCCCAGCACTTTTGTCACCTTCGAACCACGCTCTCGATCAAGATCGGTCAGCACCACCTGCCAGCCTTCGCTGATCAGCCAGGCCGCGATCCCCAACCCGATGCCGCGTGCAGCACCGGTGACCAGTGCAACGCGGCCATGGGTGCCGGTACCCGGCGTCGCCAACTCGATCACAAGGCCGCCAACCCGCGCGCCAGATCGGCTTGCAGGTCTGCCACGTCTTCCAGACCGACCGCGATGCGGATCAGGCTGTCACGAATGCCCGCCGCTTCACGCTCTTGCGGCGCCAGACGGCCGTGGGAGGTGGTGCTCGGGTGCGTGATCGTGGTTTTGCTGTCGCCCAGGTTGGCGGTGATCGAAATCAGACGGGTCGCATCGATAAAGCGCCAGGCGCCCTCTTTGCCGCCCTTGACCTCGAAACTCACCACGGCGCCGAAACCTTTCTGCTGGCGCAGCGCCAGTTCGTGCTGCGGATGGCTCTTGAGGCCGGCGTAATGGACTTTCTCGATGCCGTCCTGCTGCTCCAGCCACTCGGCCAGTTGCTGGGCGTTGGCGCAATGCGCCTTCATGCGCAGGCTCAGGGTTTCCAGACCCTTGAGGAAGATCCAGGCGTTAAACGGGCTCAGGGTCGGCCCGGCGGTGCGCAGGAAACCCACCACTTCTTTCATCTGCTCGCTGCGACCGGCGACAACGCCGCCCATGCAACGGCCCTGGCCGTCGATGAACTTGGTCGCCGAGTGCACGACGATGTCCGCGCCCATCTTCAGCGGTTGTTGCAACGCAGGGGTGCAGAAGCAGTTGTCGACCACCAGCATCGCGCCTTTGGCATGAGCGATTTTCGCCAGCTCGGCAATGTCTACCAGCTCTGCCAATGGATTGGACGGCGACTCGACGAACAGCAATTTGGTGTTGGCCTTGATGGCTGCGTCCCAACCGGACAGGTCCGCCAAAGGCACGTAGTCGACTTCGATGCCGAAGCGCTTGAAGTACTTTTCGAAGAGACTGATGGTCGAGCCGAACACGCTGCGCGACACCAGCACGTGATCACCAGCGCTGCACAGGCTCATGACCACCGCCATGATCGCTGCCATGCCGGTGGCCGTGGCGACCGCTTGCTCGGCGCTTTCCAGCGCGGCAATGCGCTCTTCGAACGCGCGAACGGTCGGGTTGGTATAACGCGAGTAAACGTTGCCCGGCACTTCACCGGCAAAGCGCGCCGCCGCATCGGCAGCGGTACGGAATACGTAGCTTGAAGTGAAGAACATCGGATCACCGTGTTCGCCTTCCGGCGTGCGGTGCTGACCGGCGCGTACGGCCAGGGTATCGAACGCTACGCCTTCGAGGTCGCTGTCCAGCCGACCGGCATCCCAATCCTGACTCATGCTGTCACTCCTTGCCTTGTTCTTTATCAGTAGATACAAAACCGGCCCCTCAGGGCCGGTAGTTACTCAGTTGTTGTACAGATCAATGATCGCGCTGACGGCCTGCGTCTTGACCTTGGAGGCATCGTTACGTGCCTGCTCGATCTTGTTCAGGTAAGCCTCGTCGACGTCACCGGTGACGTACTGGCCGTCGAACACCGCACAATCGAACTTCTCGATCTTGATCTTGCCGCCACCGACCGCTTCGATCAAGTCAGGCAAGTCCTGATAGATCAGCCAGTCGGCGCCGATCAGGTCGGCAACGTCCTGGGTCGAACGATTGTGGGCGATCAGCTCGTGAGCGCTCGGCATGTCGATACCGTAGACGTTCGGGTAGCGAACGGCCGGTGCTGCGGAGCAGAAGTAGACGTTTTTCGCGCCGGCTTCACGGGCCATCTGGATGATCTGCTTGCACGTGGTGCCACGAACGATCGAGTCGTCCACCAGCATCACGTTCTTGCCGCGGAATTCCAGTTCGATGGCGTTGAGCTTCTGGCGTACGGATTTTTTCCGTGCGGCCTGGCCCGGCATGATGAAGGTCCGGCCGATGTAGCGGTTTTTCACGAAGCCTTCGCGGAACTTGACGCCCAGGTGGTTCGCCAGCTCCAGGGCCGCAGTGCGGCTGGTGTCCGGGATCGGGATGACCACGTCGATGTCGTGTTCAGGACGTTCGCGCAGGATCTTCTCGGCGAGCTTCTCGCCCATGCGCAGACGGGCCTTGTACACCGACACGCCGTCGATGATCGAGTCCGGACGCGCCAGGTAGACGTGTTCGAAGATGCACGGGGTCAGGGACGGGTTGGTCGCGCACTGACGGGTGTGCAGCTTGCCATCTTCAGTGATGTAGACCGCTTCGCCTGGTGCCAGGTCGCGAATAAGGGTGAAGCCGAGCACGTCCAGGGAGACGCTTTCGGAGGCGATCATGTACTCGACGCCTTCGTCGGTGTGACGCTGACCGAAGACGATCGGGCGGATGCCGTGCGGGTCGCGGAAACCGACGATGCCGTAACCGGTCACCATTGCCACGACCGCATAACCACCGACGCAACGGTTATGCACGTCGGTTACAGCGGCGAATACGTCTTCTTCGGTAGGCTGCAACTTGCCGCGCTGGGCCAGTTCGTGCGCGAACACGTTGAGCAGCACTTCCGAATCGGAGTTGGTGTTGACGTGGCGCAGGTCAGATTCGTAAATCTCCTTGGCCAGCTGTTCAACGTTGGTCAGGTTACCGTTGTGCGCCAGGGTGATGCCGTAAGGCGAGTTGACGTAAAACGGTTGAGCTTCGGCCGAGGTCGAGCTGCCCGCGGTCGGGTAACGCACATGGCCAATGCCCATGTGACCGACCAGGCGCTGCATGTGACGCTGATGGAACACGTCACGCACCAGGCCATTGTCCTTGCGCAGGAATAACCGGCCATCATGGCTGGTCACGATACCGGCAGCGTCCTGGCCGCGGTGCTGGAGGACGGTTAGCGCGTCATACAGCGCCTGATTGACGTTCGACTTACCGACGATACCGACGATGCCACACATGCGACGCAACCCCTACTTAATGGATCTGAACTGAACACAACTCACAGAGGCGTTTTGGCCGTCGGCAAGAGGTGCTCCTTGAACGGTATCTCAGCGGGTACGCTGATACCGCTGGCAAGCCACTGACTGCTCCACCCGAGGATCAGGTTTTTGGACCAGTCTGCGACCAATAGAAATTTTGGCACGAGCTGTGACTGTTGCCACCACCCGTCCTGCTGTACCGGCCCCAGGCTCAACAGCCCGACCGCCACGACCACCAGCAACACGCCACGCGCGGCGCCGAAGGCCATGCCGAGGAATCGATCGGTCCCGGATAGCCCGGTGACGCGTACCAACTCGCCGATAAGATAATTGATCATTGCGCCTACGATTAACGTGGCGATAAACATGATGGCGCAGCCCGTGATCACACGAGCTGATGGCGTTTCGATGTATCCGGCGAGGTGCTCGGACAATGCACCACCGAACATCCAGGCGACGACTCCTGCGATGATCCAGGTCACCAGCGATAATGCTTCTTTGACGAAGCCGCGGCTCAGACTGATCAATGCGGAGATGGCGACGATTGCAACGATCGCCCAGTCAACCCAGGTAAATGGCACAGTGCAGCCTACAGACGGATAAGGCGGCGCATTTTAGCAGAGCGCATGGCTATCGGTAAGCTGCGATTGTCAGTGCATTTCAAATCGGGGCGATAGTTTTAGTTGCGCTCAGGCTGGAAACGCACCACAAACCCCTTGAGGTTCTTCTGGCGGCCCAACAAGTCGCGCAGGCGATCCGCTTCGGCGCGCTCGATCAGCGGCCCGACAAACACCCGATTCTTGCCATCGGCCGTGCGGATATAGGCGTTATAGCCCTGACTGCGCAGGTCTTTTTGCAAACTTTCTGCGCTTGCACGGCTCGACAGACTGGCCAGTTGCACCGACCAGCTGACCGACAGGCCATTGGCATCGACGCGGCTTTGAGTCGTGTCTGGCTTGCCCGGCGCGGCCGTAATCGGCTGGGCAGGCGGCGTGGTCGGCGCAGCAGGCTTGACCACCGGCGCGGGAGCGACCGGTTTGGTAGCAGGCGCAGCCGCGGCTGGCGCACTCGGGGTGATCGGCGCCACGGGTGCTTCTTGCTGAGCGATCTCGTCATCGCTTGGCACAGGTTCCTGAGGCAGCGCTTGTGGCTCGGGCACCACCACTGGCTCGACCTGCACTGGCGGCACCGAGGGTGCTTGCGGCGCAGCCGGGGCTTCGACCGTCACTTGACGCTGCTCATCCTGGCGGGAAAACAGCATCGGCAGAAAAATAACCGCCAGCGCCACCAGAACCAGGGCGCCAACCATGCGCTGTTTGTATGCCTTATCCAGCAATGCCATTTGCCGCTTCCTCCGTGGAGCGCCGGGCCAGCCATTCGAGGGCCTCGGCGACACAATAAAATGATCCGAACAACAGAATCTCGTCGTCGCTCGTTGCCAGTGCGCACTGCCCTTCCAGGGCGGCGGCCACACTGTCATAAGACGTTACCGCAGCGCCAAGGTTCTGCAACGCCGCCTGCAAATCGGCCACCGGGCGCGCACGCGGCGAATCCAGCGGCGCGACAGCCCATTGCTGGACACTAGCATTCAATTCACTGACAACACCATCCAGATCCTTGTCCGCCAACAAGCCAAACACCGCCAGACGCTTGCCGACCGGCGGACGAACGGCCAGACGGCGCGCCAGATACTCGGCTGCATGCGGGTTATGCCCCACATCCAGCAACAGGTTCAGACGCTTGCCCTGCCAGTCGATTTGACGGCGGTCAAGACGACCTGCCACCCGCGTCGCTGTCAGCGCATTGATTACTTGCGAATCGACCCACGGCAAACCGAGCAACAGGTAAGCCTGCAAGGCCAGTGCGGCGTTTTCCATCGGCAGATCGAGCAACGGCAGATCATGCAACTCGACCACTCGCCCTTGAGCGTCAAGACCGCGCCATTGCCAATTGTGATCGGTCACACCGAGGTCGAAATCGCGCCCACGCAGGAAAAACGGGCAATTGAGCTCGCGGGCTTTATCCAGCAGAGGTTGCGGAGGATTCAGGTCACCACAGAGCGCAGGCGCGCCCTGGCGGAAGATGCCGGCTTTCTCAAAAGCCACGGATTCGCGGGTATCGCCCAGGTAATCGGCGTGATCGACGCCAATACTGGTGACCAGCGCCATGTCGGCATCGACCACGTTGACCGTGTCCAGACGCCCACCCAAGCCGACTTCCAGCACCACGGCATCAAGCGCTGCCTGTTGAAACAGCCAGAACGCCGCCAGGGTGCCCATCTCGAAGTACGTCAGGGAAGTGTCGCCACGGCCCGCCTCGACCGCAGCAAAGGCTTCGCACAACTCGGCGTCCGTCGCTTCGACGCCGTTGACCTGCACCCGCTCGTTGTAACGCAGCAGGTGCGGAGAATTGTAGACACCAACGCTCAGGCCTTGAGCCCGCAGCAACGAGGCCACGAATGCACAGGTGGACCCCTTGCCATTGGTGCCGGTGACCGTGATCACCCGAGGCGCCAGCTTGCCCAGTCCCATGCGGGACGCTACCTGTTGCGAGCGCTCCAGGCCCATGTCGATGGCCGAAGGGTGCAACTGCTCTAGGTAGGCGAGCCACTCGCCAAGGGTACGTTCGGTCATAGGTTGGCAGGTACCGGTGGAACCACGATCGGCTCAATGGGTGCGGCAACGAATTTTGGCGTCGGCAGACCCATCATTTGTGCCAGCAGGTTGCCCAGGCGCGGACGCAGTTCCTGACGGTGAATGATCATGTCGATTGCACCGTGCTCCAGCAGGAACTCGCTACGCTGGAAACCTTCCGGCAGTTTTTCACGCACGGTCTGTTCGATCACGCGTGGACCGGCGAAGCCGATCAGGGCTTTCGGCTCACCGACAATCACGTCGCCCAGCATCGCCAGACTGGCGGAAACGCCGCCGTAGACCGGATCGGTCAGCACCGAGATGAACGGAATGCCTTCTTCACGCAGACGCGCCAGGACCGCAGAGGTCTTGGCCATTTGCATCAGGGAGATCAGGGCTTCCTGCATCCGCGCACCACCGGAAGCGGCGAAACAGATCATCGGGCAACGGTTTTCCAGCGCGTAGTTGGCGGCGCGGACAAAACGCTCACCCACGATGGCGCCCATCGACCCCCCCATGAAGGAGAACTCGAAAGCCGAGACCACCACTGGCATGCCCAGCAGGGTGCCGCTCATGGAGATCAGTGCGTCTTTTTCGCCAGTCTGCTTTTGCGCAGCGGTCAGGCGGTCCTTGTACTTCTTGCCATCGCGGAATTTCAGGCGATCAACCGGCTCCAGGTCCGCGCCCAATTCTGCACGGCCTTCGGCGTCGAGGAAGATGTCGATGCGCGCGCGGGCGCCGATACGCATGTGGTGGTTGCACTTGGGGCAAACGTCCAGGGTCTTTTCCAGCTCCGGACGATACAGCACAGCCTCGCAAGACGGGCATTTGTGCCACAGACCTTCAGGCACCGAGCTCTTCTTGACCTCGGAACGCATGATCGAAGGGATCAGTTTGTCTACTAACCAGTTGCTCATGCTTTCTTTCTCCAGTACCGGCGGCCCGAACGCTCTGGTTCGCAGCCCCGCGTATGCCCTTGAGCTAAATTCATGTGTGTGGCGATGATCGGTGGATGGCCGGGTCAGCGAAACGTGACCTGCGTACAATCCAAAAATCCTCAGCCGTGCCTGCTTTGTGCAGCGCAGTGCATTTTGGGACGGCGGCAGTCTGCCAGCCGTCACATCAACTACGTGCTACTACGTACCGCCTTGATGAATGCCTGAATCTTTGCGTGATCCTTGATGCCCTTGCTCGCTTCTACCCCGCCGCTGACGTCCACCGCATAAGGCCGGACCCGGGCGATTGCCTCAGCCACGTTATCCGGCGTCAGGCCACCAGCGAGGATGATCGGCTTGCTCAAGCCCTGCGGTATCAGAGACCAGTCGAACGCCTCACCGGTTCCACCGGGAACACCTTCGACATAGGCATCAAGCAGGATACCGCTGGCACTTGGAAACGCATCGCAGGCCGCCGCGATGTCGTCGCCGGCCTTGACCCGCAACGCCTTGATGTACGGGCGGTGCCAGCCTTCACATTCGGCTGCGGTTTCGTCGCCATGGAACTGCAACAGGTCCAGCGGTACGGCGTCGAGCAGCTCGCCCAACTCGCAGCGGCTGCTGTTGACGAACAACCCCACGGTGGTCACGAACGGCGGCAGCAACTTGATAATGTCGCGCGCCTGCTGGAACGTGACGGCCCGCGGACTCTTGGCGTAAAACACAAACCCGATGGCATCCGCCCCGGCCTCGACCGCCGCCAACGCATCTTCTATGCGGGTAATCCCACAAATCTTGCTGCGAACGGCTGACATGTCGATAAAACCTCAGGGCAAATCCGAGAAAGTCCCGGATGGTAACAAATGCGTTCGAGGGCGTCAGCCGTCAAGTTCAGAGAAGCCGGTGAGGAAGTGTGGGCCGATGTAACGCTCAGGCAATTGGAACTCGTCGCGATACTCGACCTGCACCAGATACAGGCCAAACGGATGCGCCGTCACCCCGCCAGAACGACGGATCCGACTCTCCAGCACTTCCTTCATCCACTCCACCGGACGCTCGCCCGCACCGATGGTCATCAAGACACCGGCGATGTTGCGCACCATGTGGTGCAGGAAGGCGCTGGCGCGGATATCCAGGACGATCATCTTGCCGTGGCGCGTGACACGCAGGTGATGCAGTTCCTTGATCGGCGATTTGGCCTGGCACTGACCGGCGCGGAATGCGCTGAAATCATGGGTACCGACCAGGTACTGGGCGGCCTCGGCCATGCGCTCCACATCGAGCGGACGGTGGTTCCAGGTGATTTCTTCGTTGAGATGCGCCGGGCGGATCTGATCGTTGTAGATCACATACCGATAACGGCGGGCGATGGCCTTGAAGCGCGCATGAAAATGCGCCGGCATGACCTTGGCCCAGCTGACACTGACGTCGTGGGGCAAGTTGATGTTGGCGCCCATGACCCAGGCCTTCATCGAACGCTCGACCTGCGTATCGAAATGCACCACTTGGCCGCACGCATGCACGCCCGCATCAGTGCGCCCGGCGCAGAGCAGCGACACCGGTGAGTCGGCGACTTTGGATAAGGCCTTTTCGAGGGTTTCCTGCACAGTGAGCACACCGGAGGCCTGGCGCTGCCAGCCGCGATAACGCGAGCCTTTGTATTCAACGCCCAACGCGATCCGGAAAAAGCCGTCGGCCGCCATTTCGGCAGCCGGGTTATCTATATTTGCCAAGGAGTCACAGCCTGCTGATGTGCGCAAAGGCGGGCATTATAAAGCTGTCCGGCGGGGATACCAGCACAACAGAAAGTACGATATTGAATGTTGCAGCCCTTTCGCGGGCAAGCCCGCCCCCACAGTGTTTCGGGGGTGTTCTCAGGTTATGTGACCGCCACAAAACCTTGTGGGAGCGAACCTGCTCGCGATGCCGGCCTGACAGACGCCGTCGGACCACCACTGAAACAAAAACGGCAGCCTCAATGGGCTGCCGTTCTGTTTATTGCCTACCGATCACTCAAGCCAGATGCGAAAGCATCTCCTTGGCCTCGCTCTTCTGGCCAGCATTCCCCTCGACCACAACCTCATTGAGGATGTCCCGAGCGCCGTCGTTGTCACCCATGTCGATGTAGGCCTGGGCCAGATCGAGTTTGGTGGCGACTTCATCGGTGCCGGAGAGGAAGTCGAAGTCCGGCTCGTCCGCCGCAGAAGCCATAGCGTCTTCTGCAGTAAAGGTCGGCTCACTCATGCTCTGGGACAAACGATCCAGCTCGGCGTTGACGTCATCCAGTTCAGCGGCAAAGGCGTCCTTGACCTCAGGCTCGGCCGGGGCGGCATCCATTTCATCAGCCAGCGACAGGTCGAAATCGGCCGGCAGCTCCAGATCGTCCTGAGGCACTTCAGGTTTTACAGGCTCCGCAGGCAGGTCCTTCACGCCTTCGTCCAGATCCAGCAGGAAGTCATCTTCAGCGAGGAGATCCTGCGATGTATCACCGCCCAGATCCATGTCCAGATCGAAGTCCGACAGGTCGTCGAGGTTTTCCTTGATTTCGGTCTGTTCCTTCAATACCGATTCAAAGCTCAGGTCATCGTCCAGCGGAAACTCGTCAAGGTCAGCCGCAGCTTCCGGCTCTGGCGTGACCACTGCGGGTGACGCGGCTTCCAGGTCATCCAGGCTCAGGTCGAAGGCACTGTCCAGGTCATCGGCCGGTGCTTGCGGCTCGTCCAGCAACAGGTCCTTGACGTACTGCGCGTCCAGCTCGGCAGCGAGGGCGGCGGCAGCAAGACCACCGGCAGCCGCGATAGCCATTGCCGGGAAGCGGCTTTTAAGCTGCTCGACCTGGGCGAAGTTGTCACCGTTGGCGACCAACTGACGCTCCTGGGCAACAAATGCATCGCGATCGCCCTGCTGACCGTAGACTTCCATCAGTTTCAGACGCAAGTCGCTGCGCTGTGGCTCTTGCTTGATGCCGTCTTCGAGCAACGCAGCGGCCTGGTTCAGACGACCGGCGGCAATGTGCGACTGAGCCTTGGTCAGTACGTCGTCATTGCGCTCGGCCGCTGGCGACACCAGCGGCGCGGCGATCGGCGTCGTCATTACATCCGGGGCTGGAGCTGGAGCTGGAGCAGGCGCTGGCGCAGGTGGTGGCGTTGGAATCGGCGCGGTAGCGAGTTTCACGCTCGGCGGCGGAACTTCCAAACCTTCGAAGCTGCTTTCTGGCAGGTCCTGCTCGGCAGAGAATTCCTTCTCTTCTTCCAGGGCACGCGCCATGCGCAGGTGTTTCTCGGCTTCTTGCTGCGCCTTGCGGCGACGCGCCAGCAACAGCAGCAGAAGCAGCAGAACCACTGCCCCACCGCCTACCAGACCCAGCAGGACCGGATTGGTCAGCAGTTCGTTGAATTTCTGCTCGTCGGAAGCTACCGGTGTCGGCTCGATTGGCGGCTCGGCAGGCACGGGTGCAGGAGCAGTCTCAGGCGCAGACGTTTCCGGAGCAGGAACCACTTCAGTCGGTGCTGCCGCAGGGTTCGCGGCCAGTTCAGCAGACATTGCCGGAGGGGTCGTCGCTGGAGTCGAAGCCGACGCTCCCGCTGCGCCTTCAGCCTGCAACTTGGCCAGTTGATTGTTCTTCAGCTCGATCAGGCGCTGCAGCTTATCCAGCTGACTTTGCAGATCGGTCATGCGGCTTTTCAGTTCAGCGTTGTCACGACGGGTCGTGTCGAGGCTTTCCTGGGTCACCGCCAGTTTGTTGTTCAAGGCTTTGGCATCACCTGCAGCGCCTTTGCCCTTGCCGGTTTCGGCAGAAACCAGGCTCAGGTTGTCTTTCGCCGTTTGCGATGGAGCTGCGTCAGCGCGGCCACGCTTGGTGGCATCGAGTTGCTGCTGCCCGGCACCGGGCTTCGCCACATAACGACGACCCTGGCGCCATGCGGTGTTCTGGGCAGCGACCTCAGCGATTGCCTTGGGTTGCGGCAGGCTGGTGCTCTGCGCCTGATCCGGCAAGCGCAGCACCTGACCGGTTTTCAGCCGGTTGATGTTGCCGTCGATGAAGGCATCCGGGTTCAGCGCCTGGATGGCCAGCATGGTTTGCTGGACCGAACCGCCATTACGCGCTTTCGCGGCGATTTCCCACAGGGTATCGCGCGGCGTGGTGGTGTATTGGGACGGCTGGGTGGCACCGGTCACCGGCGCAGTGACCGTTTCGGTCGGCGCAGGCTGCGCAGCCGCTTCAGCGGTCTGCGGGGAGAATTTGGAAGGATCGAGCAGCACGCTGTAATCGCGCAGCAAACGACCGTTGGGCCACATCACCTGAACCAGGAATTTCACCATGGGTTCGGACAGTGGTTTGCTGGACGTTACACGCAGGATACTTTTGCCGCTGGCATTGAGCACGGGCGTGAAGGTCAGGTCGTTGAGAAACGCCTGGCGATCGACACCGGCCTTGGCGAAATCTTCGGGTGACGCCAGGCTCGGCACCACTTCTGCGGCGGTGAGGTCCTTGACGTCGAGCAGCTCGATTTCCGCCACCAGAGGTTGGTTCAGCGTCGACTTCAGGGTCAATTCCCCGAGCCCGAGGGCATGCGCCATACCGGAGGACAGCGCCGAGGCGGCCGCTATTGCTAACACCAGTTTGCGAACTTGAACCATAGCCTCATCCTTTGTTTGAACATTCCTCGGCCAGCGAGAAGGTGTTGATAGCCGCTGCCGTAAGGCATTGCGCGCGGCGACGAAGGGTCGTCACGCGCGATCATTTCATAAATGCCCCGGAAAGCCCCGAAGAGTGGCTCGCCATCAGCAATCCGGCCAAGCATAGCGCTCGACTGGACTCATTCGAAAAATTGTTGCCAAGTATCTTTTACAGCAGGTCTTTTATCAACAATTCAGCCACCTGCACAGCATTGAGCGCAGCGCCTTTACGCACGTTATCTGACGTCAGCCACAAATTAAGTTCCGACGGGTCGTCGATTCCGGCGCGAACCCGACCAACGTAGACCACGTCCTGCCCTACTGCATCGCCTACTGCCGTCGGGTAATCGCCGGCTTCCACCAGTTCGATACCCGGTGCGTCTTCCAGCGCCGCGTTGACTTTCGCCAGGTCCACAGCGCTCGCTGACTGCAAGGTCACGCTAAAGCTATCGCCAAAAAACACCGGGGCTTGAATGCAAGTGACAGAAATCTTTAATAAAGGCAGCGCCATGACCTGACGCAGCTCACGCACCAGGCGTTTTTCCAGCAGCGTATGACCCTGCTCATCAGGCTTGCCGACCTGAGCCAACAGGTTGAAAGCCATCTGCCGATCAAAGAAAGTCGGCTCCAGCGGACGCACATTGAGAAGCTCGGCGGTCTGCCGGGCCAGCTCGGTCACGGCTTCGCGCCCCTGGGCGGAAACGGCCAGGCAGGCGGTCAGGTTGATGCGCTGCAGGTCGAGCAAACCGAGCAGCGGCGCCAAAACCACGGCCAGCGTGGTGGCCGACGGGCTTGGGCTGCAGACCTGAAACGGCTTTTTCAAACCGGCCAAGACGTCGGCGTTGGCTTCCGGCACCACTTGCGGCGCCTGATTGGCCGGCAAAGCGCCGGACAGGTCGATCAGCGAACAACCGGCAGCGGTCGCGCGCGAGGCAAAACTCAGGGTCACTGCCGGACCGGCAGCGAAAAACACCAGCTGAACCTTGCTGAAATCGAATTCGTCGACTTCACGCACCCGCACGTTCTTGCCGCGAAACGGCACCGAATGCCCGGCGGATTCGCTACTGGCCAGCAAATGGAGGTTGCCGACCGGGAAGTCGCGTTCTTCGAGAATCTGCACGAGCGTTTCGCCGACAGTACCGGTGGCGCCGATCACGGCAATATCAAAGGACTGGCTCATGGTTCTACCTCTGGCGAAACGGGGGGAGCGGCACTTTACCGGGTGGGTGGCGCGCAGGCAATTCGGCTGGGGTTTTGTGGTGTATGCGCCGGCTTCTTCGCGGGCAAGCCTCGCTTCTACGGGTTGTGTGTCGGTCGCGAAATCTTGAAACAACCGCGATACCTGTAGGAGCGAGGCTTGCCCGCGAAGAGGCCCTTCCTGACGACATACCTTCCCAAAAAAAACCCGCACCTCTTTCAAGGCGCGGGTTCTTTGATTACTTCAATCGATCAACGCTCAAGCAGGATCCGCAGCATGCGACGCAGCGGTTCGGCCGCGCCCCACAGCAGTTGGTCGCCGACGGTAAACGCGCCGACGTACTGCGTGCCCATGTTCAGCTTGCGCAGACGGCCAACCGGTACGTTCAGGGTGCCGGTGACTTTCGTCGGGCTCAGTTCCTGAATGCTGGCTTCGCGATTGTTCGGCACCAGTTTGACCCAAGGGTTGTGCTGGCTGATCAGCCCTTCGATGTCGGCGATCGGCACGTCTTTGTTCAGCTTGATGGTCAGCGCCTGGCTGTGGCAGCGCATGGCGCCGATGCGCACGCAGATGCCATCCACCGGGATCGGGCTCTTGAAGCGACCGAGGATCTTGTTGGTCTCGGCCTGGGCCTTCCATTCTTCGCGGCTCTGACCGTTCGGCAGCTCCTTGTCGATCCACGGGATCAGGCTGCCGGCCAGCGGAACGCCGAAGTTTTCGGTCGGGTACGCGTCGCTGCGCATGGCTTCGGCCACACGGCGGTCGATGTCGAGGATGGCGCTGGCCGGGTCGGCCAGTTGATCGGCGACAGCGGCGTGGGTCGCGCCCATTTGCTTGATCAGTTCACGCATGTTCTGCGCGCCGGCACCGGAGGCCGCCTGATAAGTCATGGCGCTCATCCACTCGACCAGACCGGCTTCGAACAGGCCGCCAAGGCCCATCAGCATCAGGCTGACGGTGCAGTTGCCGCCGATGTAGTTCTTGGTGCCCGCGTCGAGCTGCTGGTCGATGACCTTGCGGTTCACCGGATCCAGCACGATCACCGCGTCATCCTGCATGCGCAGGCTGGAAGCGGCGTCGATCCAGTAACCCTGCCAGCCGGCTTCGCGCAGCTTCGGGAATACTTCGCTGGTGTAGTCGCCACCCTGGCAGGTCAGAATCACGTCGAGGGTTTTCAGCTCTTCAATGCTGTAAGCGTCCTTGAGCGGAGCAATGTCCTTGCCCACGGACGGGCCTTGGCCACCGACATTGGAAGTGGTGAAAAACACCGGCTCAATAAGATCGAAATCCTGCTCTTCCAGCATCCGCTGCATGAGCACGGAACCGACCATACCGCGCCAACCGATCAGACCTACACGTTTCATCGCAACTACACCTTCTTTAAAAAGTGGGCCGCTGCTTTCAAGAGTGAAAGTGGCAGCGGGCCCGAGAGATTACAGATTCCGCAGCGCGGCGACTACTGCGTCGCCCATTTCCTGCGTACCGACTTTAGTGCAACCGGCCGACCAGATGTCGCCCGTGCGCAGCCCCTGATCCAATACCAGACTGACGGCTTTCTCGATGGCATCGGCCGCGTCCTGCAGGTTGAAGCTGTAACGCAGCATCATCGACACCGACAGAATGGTCGCCAACGGGTTGGCAATGCCTTTGCCAGCGATGTCTGGCGCCGAACCGTGGCAAGGCTCGTACATGCCCTTGTTGTTGGTATCCAGGGATGCCGACGGCAGCATGCCGATGGAACCGGTGAGCATCGATGCCTGGTCAGACAGAATGTCGCCGAACATGTTTTCGGTAACGATCACGTCGAATTGCTTCGGCGCACGCACCAGCTGCATGGCGGCGTTGTCGACGTACATGTGGCTCAGTTCGACTTCCGGGTAATCCTTGCCCACTTGCTCGACGATTTCGCGCCACAGTTGGCTCGAAGCCAGCACGTTGGCCTTGTCCACCGAGCACAGCTTTTTGCCGCGCACCATGGCCATGTCGAAACCGACACGGGCGATGCGGCGGATTTCGCTTTCGCTGTACGGCAGCGTGTCGTAAGCCTGACGCTCGCCGTTTTCCAGGGTGCGGGTACCGCGTGGCGCACCGAAATAGATGCCGCCGGTCAGTTCACGGACGATCAGGATGTCCAGGCCCGAAACGATTTCAGGCTTCAGGCTCGATGCCTCGGCCAGTTGCGGGTAGAGGATCGCCGGGCGCAGGTTGCCAAACAGGCCCAGTTGCGCACGAATCTTCAGCAGGCCGCGCTCAGGGCGGATGTCACGCTCGATGGTGTCCCATTTCGGGCCGCCCACGGCGCCCAGCAGCACAGCGTCGGCTGCGCGCGCACGGTCGAGGGTTTCGTCGGCCAATGGCACGCCGTGCTTGTCGATGGCGGCGCCGCCGATCAGGTCGTGGCTCAGCTCGAAGCCCAGGCTGTACTTGTCGTTGGCCAGCTCCAGCACCTTGACCGCTTCGGCCATGATTTCCGGGCCAATACCATCACCTGGGAGAATCAGAATCTGCTTGCTCATGCTTTCCTCATGTCATCAGTCGGTGCGCCCTTGAGCACACCCGGAAAAATTCTATCGTTCGGCCATCAGCACCAGCACATCGGTACTGAACGAACCATCGGCCTCAATCTCAAAATATTCGCGCACTTCATTGCCCATCGACTGCTGCAACTCGCGGATCGCCGCGCGCATCACTTCTGGCGTGCGCATGCGTTCGACCCAGGAGTTGTACTCCAGCCGCAACCGTTGACGCGTAGTGCTACGGGTATGCAACCCCGCTTCGCTGACCTGACGTAACCACTCGCCGGCGGAATAATCGCGCACATGGCTGGTGTCGCGCAGCACTTCGACGCTTTGCAGATAAGTGTCAAACAACGGACTGCCCGGTGACAACACGTCGATGAACGCCGCCACCCCACCCGGCTTCAGTACCCGCCGGACTTCGCGCAGGGCCAGGCCGAGGTCGCTCCAATGGTGCGCCGAGTAACGACTGAAGACGAAGTCGAACTCACCATCGGCAAACGGCAGGCGCTCGGCGGCACCGTTGACCGTAGTCACATTGCTCAAACCACGGTCCACAGCGGCGACGGTAACCACGTCGAGCATCTGCTGGGACAAATCGTAGGCCACCACTTCCTTGACCAGCGACGCCACGTGAAAACTGACGTGACCAGCGCCACACCCCAGGTCCAGCACCCGAGCATCGCCCTGCCCGGCCAGTTCGGCCTGTAGCAGCGCGAATTCGGTGCCTTGAGCGTGTACGGCGCTGCTCAGATAGGCCGAGGCCTGTTCACCGAATTGCTTTTGGACTACCTGGTTGTGCTGGGCGGTGCGGGTCATGGGGGACTTCCTTTTGGGGTTTAGCCTTGTGTTGTCTGGGCGGGCCTCTTCGCGGGCGAGCCTCGCTCCTACAGGGAGACGTATCTCAGCCGTAGGAGCGAGGCTTGCCCGCGAAGGCGTCATCACGCCTTACGCAAACTTACGCGTCGCGAAACAACCAAGGCTGGCTCGCCCGGTGCTTGGCTTCAAACGTCGCAATCGCTTCATGGTCCATCAACGTCAGACCGATATCGTCCAGACCGTTGAGCAGGCAATGCTTACGGAAGGCGTCAATTTCAAAGCTCAACACCTTGCCATCCGGACGGGTAACGGTCTGGGCCTGCAAATCGACCTGCAACTGATAACCCGGGGTCACTTCCACCTGCTGGAACAGCTCATCCACTTCAGCGTCGCTCAAGATGATCGGCAGCAAGCCGTTCTTGAAGCTGTTGTTGAAGAAAATGTCGGCGTAGCTCGGCGCGATGATGCTGCGGAAACCGTATTCCTCCAGCGCCCACGGCGCATGTTCACGACTGGAACCGCAACCGAAGTTTTCGCGGGCCAGCAACACGCTGGCGCCTTGATAACGCTCGGCGTTGAGGACGAAGTCCTTGTTCAACGGGCGCTTGGAATTGTCCTGATAAGGCTGCCCGACATCCAGGTAGCGCCACTCATCGAACAGGTTTGGGCCGAAACCCGTGCGCTTGATCGACTTCAAGAATTGCTTCGGGATGATCTGGTCGGTGTCGACGTTGGCACGATCCAGAGGCGCGACAAGACCAGTGTGCTGGGTAAAAGCTTTCATGCTGCGCTCCTTTAGATCAATTCACGGACGTCGACGAAACGACCGTTCACCGCGGCGGCGGCGGCCATGGCCGGGCTCACGAGGTGGGTACGGCCACCGGCGCCCTGACGGCCTTCGAAATTGCGGTTGGAGGTCGAGGCGCAATGCTCGCCCGACTCCAAACGGTCCGGGTTCATCGCCAGGCACATCGAGCAACCCGGCTCACGCCATTCGAAACCGGCGTCGAGGAAAATCTTGTCCAGGCCTTCCGATTCAGCCTGGGCCTTCACCAGACCCGAGCCCGGCACCACGATGGCCTGTTTGATGGTCGAAGCGACTTTGCGACCTTTGGCGATCACGGCGGCAGCACGCAAATCTTCGATGCGCGAGTTGGTGCAGGAACCGATGAACACGCGGTCCAGCTGAATGTCGGTAATTGCCTGATTGGCAGTCAAACCCATGTATTTCAAGGCGCGTTCGATGGAGCCGCGCTTGACCAGGTCCATTTCCTTCGCAGGGTCCGGCACGTTCTGATCCACAGCCAACACCATCTCAGGCGAAGTGCCCCAGCTGACTTGTGGCTTGATCTGGGTGGCGTCGAGCTCGACGACGGTGTCGAACGTGGCGTCTTCATCAGTCACCAGGTCTTTCCACGCTTCGACGGCCAAGTCCCATTCCGCGCCTTTCGGAGCGAATGGACGGCCCTTCACGTAGGCGACGGTTTTTTCGTCAGCGGCGACCAGTCCTACGCGAGCGCCAGCCTCGATGGACATGTTGCAAATGGTCATGCGGCCTTCGACCGACAGATCACGAATCGCACTACCGGCGAACTCGATGGCATGGCCGTTACCGCCGGCAGTGCCGATCTTGCCAATGACCGCGAGAACGATGTCCTTGGCGGTCACGCCGAACGGCAATTTCCCTTCGACCGACACCCGCATATTCTTCATTTTCTTGGCGACCAGACACTGGGTGGCGAGCACGTGCTCGACCTCGGACGTGCCGATACCGTGAGCCAACGCGCCAAACGCGCCGTGGGTCGAGGTGTGGGAGTCGCCGCAGACAACGGTCATGCCCGGCAAGGTTGCGCCCTGTTCCGGGCCGATGACGTGGACGATGCCTTGGCGCACGTCGTTCATCTTGAACTCGACGATGCCGTATTCGTCACAGTTGTCATCGAGGGTCTGGACCTGCAAACGCGAGACCTGGTCGGCAATGGCTTCGATGCCGCCCTTGCGTTCCGGGGTGGTCGGTACGTTGTGGTCCGGGGTCGCGATGTTGGCATCGATGCGCCAAGGCTTGCGCCCGGCCAGACGCAGGCCTTCAAAGGCTTGCGGCGAGGTCACTTCGTGAATGATGTGACGATCGATGTAGATCAAGGCAGAGCCATCGTCGCGCTGCTTGACCAAATGCGAATCCCAGAGCTTGTCGTAGAGCGTTTTGCCGGCCATCAGACGGTTTCCTCATCAGCTTGTTTCTATGCCCCGGGCCGTTTGTATAACCCTTTGGCTTGTGAGGTCGATCCTAGGGGGTTACATTAAATAACTCAAATTCATATTTTTCATGCTTTGGATAACCAACTGGAATACCGCAATGGACCTGGCTAATCTCAATGCTTTCATCGCCATTGCCGAGACCGGAAGCTTCTCCGGCGCGGGAGAACGGCTGCACCTGACGCAACCGGCGATCAGCAAGCGCATCGCCGGGCTGGAGCAGCAATTGAAGGTGCGGCTTTTCGATCGACTGGGTCGTGAAGTCGGCCTGACCGAGGCCGGTCGCGCCCTGTTGCCGCGGGCCTATCAGATTCTCAATGTGCTGGATGACACCCGCCGCGCCCTGACCAACCTGACCGGCGAAGTGACCGGGCGCCTGACGCTGGCCACCAGTCACCACATTGGCTTGCACCGCTTACCGCCCTTATTAAGGGAGTTCACCCGACGCTACCCACAAGTGGCGCTGGATATTCAGTTTCTCGATTCGGAAGTGGCCTACGAGGAAATCCTCCATGGCCGCGCGGAACTGGCGGTGATCACCCTCGCCCCGGAACCTCATACCTTGGTCAAAGCCACGCCTGTGTGGGACGACCCCCTGGATTTCGTGGTCGCCCCGGAGCATTCGCTGATCAGCAACGGCCCAGTCAGCCTGGCGGACATTGCCCTGCATCCGGCGGTGTTTCCCGGCGGCAACACGTTCACTCATCACATTGTCCAGCGCCTGTTCGAGGCTCAGGGACTGACGCCGAACATCGCCATGAGCACCAACTATCTGGAAACCATCAAGATGATGGTCTCGATCGGCCTGGCCTGGAGCGTTTTGCCGCGAACGATGCTCGACGATCAAGTTGCGCGAATACCTTTGCCGGGCATACAACTGACTCGCCAGCTAGGCTATATCCTGCACACCGAACGGACGCTGTCGAATGCGGCACGGGCCTTCATGGCCTTGCTGGATGCACAAATCGATCTGCCAGGGATTCAAGGCTAACGTGTGCTACTGCCATAGAGCCGCGAACCCCTGCGCCTAACGCCCAATTCAGCCCAAGGCCTGCCAATGCCGAAATCTGTTGACCGTATTCCGCCGATGCCACGTATACAGGCGCTTGACCCGAAACGGTCCGAGCAGAGCTGGGAAAGCGCACCACAGTTGTTGGCCGCCCTCAACGGCGCGCGCCTGGGCGCCTGGTATTGGGACATCGAGCGCGGACAGATCAGCTGGTCGCGGGGTACCCAGGCGTTGTTCGGCTTCGATCCCCGACAGCCGTTGCCGACCGATCTGGAATACCTCGACTTGCTGCCTCCGGAGGATCGGGCAAAAACCATTCGCGCCTTTCATGCCGTGATCGCCGGCGCCCCGCTGGAGCAGGCGATGCACCACCGCATCCGCTGGCCCGACGGCAGCCTGCACTGGCTGGAGATCAACGGCAGCTTGCTGCCGGACAAAGACGGTCGGCCACGGATGATTGGGGTCATTCGCGAAATCACCCATCAGCGCCAGCGCGAACAGGCCCTGAGCAGCTCGGAAAAACGCTTTGCCACGCTGTTTCACCTGTGCCCGAACATGGTGCTGCTGACCCGCCAGGAAGATGGCCTGATTACCGAAGCCAATCAGTATTTCGAAAGCCTCTTCGGCTGGCCGGTGCAGGACGCCATTGGCCGAACCACCGTCGAACTGGGCCTCTGGGTGCACCCGGAACAACGGGACGTGCTGGTCAAGGCGACCAAGGCCAAGGGCGAACTGACCAGCATGGAGGTGCAGTTTCGCGCCAGCAATGGCCAGATCCACGACGGCATCCTCAGCGCACAGAAAGTCGAACTCGAAGGCCAGCCCTACCTGCTGAGCACTTTCCTTGACACCACGGAACGCAAGGCCGCCGAACTCGCGCTGAAAGACAGCCAGGAACGCCTCGACCTGGCCCTGGATTCGGCGCAACTCGGCACCTGGGACTGGCACATTCCCAGCGGCATGCTGTACGGCTCGGCGCGGGCCGCGCAGTTGCACGGGCTGGAGGCCATACCCTTCCATGAGTCCTTCGACGCGTTTTTCGAAGGTGTGCCCGACGAAGAACGCGGCAGCATGCGCGACGCTTATCGCAGCCTGCGCGAAGGACCGGCCGGCAATTATCAGCTGACTTATCGCGTGCAGTTGCCGGACGGCAGTTCACGCTACCTGGAAAGTCGTGCCCGCCTCTACCGCGATGAAAACGGCACACCGCTGCGCATGGCCGGCACCTTGCTGGACATCACCGATCAAGTGGAGCGCGAACAACGGCTGGTGGCCTCCGAAGAGAAATTCGCCACGCTGTTTCAAGTCAGCCCGGACCCGATCTGCGTCACGCGCCAGGACACCGGCCAGTTCATCGAGATCAACTCCAGCTTTACCCAGACCTTCGGCTGGAGCGCCGCCGAAGTGATTGACCGCAGGGCCGACGAAATCGGCCTGTGGGACGCGTCAGCGAAAAGCCTGCAACGAATTGAACAAGTCATCCGCGAACAGGGGCTGAACAATGTCGCGATCATCGCCCAACACAAAAACGGGCAAGCCCTGACCTGCGTGATTTCCAGCCGGCAGATCAGCGTGGGCGACCAGCCGTGCATCGTCACGACCCTGCGCGACATTACCCAGCAACAGCGTTCCGAAGCGGCACTCAAGGCCAGCGAAGAGAAGTTTGCCAAGGCGTTTCACTCAAGCCCGGACGCGATCACCATCACCGAACGCGATACCGGGCGCTACCTGGAGGTCAACGATGGTTTTTGTCGCCTGACCGGTTACCGCGCCGACGAAGTGGTCGGCCGCACGGTGTATCAAGTCGGCATCTGGGCAGAAGAGAAACAGCGCTCAGCGCTGCTGGCCGAGTTGCAGCTTAAGGGTCGTGTGCATCACCAGGAAATGCTGGGCCGCAATAAGCGCGGCGAACTGCTGACCGTCGAAGTCTCGGTGGAGCCAATCACCCTCAACGAAACCGCATGCCTGTTGCTGACTGGCCGAGACGTCAGCCTGTTGAAAAATGCCGAAGCGCAGATTCGCCATCTGGCCTACCACGACCCGCTGACCAACCTTCCGAACCGCGCCCTGTTGATGGATCGCCTGAGCCAGCAGATCGCCCTGCTCAAGCGCCACAACCTGCGCGGTGCGCTGCTGTTCCTGGACCTCGATCATTTCAAGCACATCAACGATTCCCTGGGTCACCCGGTGGGCGACACGGTGCTGAAAATCATCACGGCTCGGCTTGAAGCCAGCGTGCGCATGGAAGACACCGTGGCACGCCTGGGTGGCGATGAATTTGTGGTGCTGCTCAGCGGCCTTGAGGGCTCGCGCAATGAAGTCAGCGCCCAGGTTCGGGAGTTGGCGGACACGTTGCGTGAACTGTTGTCGGAGCCGATGTTCCTCGACGGCCAGCGCCTGCAAGTGACACCGAGCATCGGCATCGCGTTGATCCCCGACCACGGCTCGACCCCGACCGACCTGCTCAAACGTGCCGACATTGCGCTTTACCGCGCCAAAGACTCGGGCCGCAACATGGCGCAGATGTATCACAACACCATGCAGAAGGCGGCCAGTGAACGCCTGCGCATGGAAACCGACTTGCGCCTGGCCCTTTCCCGGGGCGAGTTTCATGTGCATTACCAACCCCAGGTCGACGCTCGGGGCAACCGTATTGTCGGCGCCGAAGCGCTGGTGCGCTGGGACCACCCGGAACTCGGCCCGCAATCGCCCACCGAATTCATCAAGGTGCTGGAGGACAGCGGGCTGATTCTGGAAGTGGGCACGTGGATCATCGACGAAGCCTGTGGGGCCTTCAAAAAGCTGGTTGCCAAAGGCCTGGTGAACCCGCTCAGCTTCAGCCTGTGCGTGAACATCAGCCCGAGGCAATTTCGTCAAAACGACTTCGTCGAACGCATCGAATACAGCCTCAGCAGCCACGGCCTGCCCTGCTCGTTGCTGAAACTGGAAATCACCGAAGGGATCGTCATCCAGAACCTGGAAGACACCATCAACAAAATGCGCCGCCTGAAAAAACTCGGCGTGAGCTTTGCAATGGACGACTTCGGCACCGGCTACTCCTCGCTGACCTACCTCAAGCGCCTGCCGGTCGACACGCTGAAAATCGATCAGTCGTTCATCCGCGATGCCACCACCGACCCCAACGACGCCGAAATCATCCGCGCCATCGTGGCCATGGCCCGCAGCCTGGAATTGAAAGTGATCGCCGAAGGGGTGGAAACGGCGGAGCAGCTGGAATTTTTGCAGGGGCTGGGGTGCCATTTTTATCAGGGGTATTTGCACAGTCGGCCGCTGCCGGTGGAGGAGTTCCAGAAACTCCTCAAATAACGGGTACAAAAAAGGGCGCCGAATGGCGCCCTTCTCATTGCCCTGACTCGTTACTGCAGAGCGGGTTTTTGCGTCCCGTTGATCGGGATGCGTTTGGCTTTTGCCTCTTCCGGTATCACCCGCAACAGGTCGATGCTCAACAAACCGTTGCTCAGGCCGGCAGCCTTGATTTCGATATGGTCCGCCAGACGGAAGGACAGTTTGAAGGCGCGCTGAGCGATGCCTTGGTACAGATAGGTGACGTCTTCATTCGCGTCACGCTTGCCACCACTGATGGTCAGCACCCCTTTTTCCACTTGCAGATCCAGGTCTTCTTCCTGGAACCCGGCGGCCGCCACGACGATGCGGTATTGGTCATCACCATGCTTTTCAACGTTGTAAGGTGGGTAGGTGCTGCCTGGCTCGTTGCGCAGGGCGGTTTCGAACAAGTCATTGAAGCGGTCGAAGCCCACCGAGGAACGGAACAGGGGCGCCATCGAAAATGCAGTACTCATGATTCAAATCTCCTGAAAACAGATCAGCAAGTTTTTTTGTCTCCGCGACCCGAATTCGGCATCGCGTAATCCCTACATAGGGATCTCCGATTGCTTTTCAAGAGATTATTTTCAGATTTTTTGCGTTTTTTTCAGGCCGCTTCCGACACCTGTAGCCCCAACAAACGCGAGACTTGATCCAGTTCGGTCTCTCGACGCAACACGGTAAACAGCTCCACCGCCTCAGGATAATTGCGGGTCAACATCGCCAGCCATTGCTTCAAGCGACCCGGCGACTGGCGGGCAGTCATCTGCGCCTTGGCTTGCAGCCAGAAGTCCTGGATCAGTGGCAGCAACTCGGCCCACGTCATCTCGACCACTTCTTCACCGGCCCGCGCCGCCGCGATCTGCCGGGCCAGGTCCGGACGCGACACCAGGCCGCGACCGAGCATGATGTCTTCCACGCCGCTGATTTCGCGGCAACGGCGCCAATCTTCAACGCTCCAGATGTCGCCATTGGCGAACACTGGAACCTTGACCACTTCCTGCACGCGGGGGATCCATTCCCAATGCGCAGGCGGCTTGTAACCGTCGGTTTTGGTCCGCGCGTGCACCACGATGTGCGCCGCGCCGCCTTCGGCCAGCGCTGTTGCGCAGACCAGCGAACCGTCCGGGCTGTCGAAGCCCAGGCGCATTTTCGCGGTAACCGGAATGTGCGCCGGCACAGCGCGGCGGACGTGTTCAACGATTTGGTTGAGCAGTTCAGGTTCTTTCAGCAGGACGGCGCCGCCACGGGACTTGTTGACGGTCTTGGCCGGGCAGCCGAAGTTCAGGTCGATCACCTCGGAACCCAGCTCGCAGGCCAGCGCGGCGTTTTCAGCCAGACACACCGGATCGGAACCGAGCAACTGCACCCGCAGCGGCACGCCGGACGCGGTGCGGGCGCCGGTCAATAATTCCGGGCCGAACTTGTGATAATAGGCGGGCGTGAGCAGTTGATCGTTGATCCGAATAAACTCGGTCACGCACCAATCGATACCGCCCACACGGGTCAGCACGTCCCGCAGGATGTTGTCGACCAACCCCTCCATGGGCGCCAAAGCAATTTGCATGAAAAACACACTCAACGAAAAACGTGCGGCAGTTTACTGGATTCTCTGTCGAAAGACTTGCATCTGCCTCTGTGGCGAGGGAGCTTGCTCCCGTTAGAGTGCGTGGCACTCTCCATTGCAAGGGACCGCTTCGCGCTCCAGCGGGAGCAAGCGCCCTCGCCACAGGATCGCGTCAACCTGGAACTTGCAACGCCGGGCCGTAGCCTTCGATGAACTCGGCCGGCATCCGCTTGGGCTTGCCGGTGGACAGTTCGATGCAGACGAAAGTGGTTTGCGCGCGCAGCAACGTGGTGTTATCGCTGGGGCGCTTCAACTGGAAGTGGCGGGTCATTTTCAGGCGCTGATCCCAATCGACAATCCAGGTCGCCAATTGCAACTCATCGCCCTCATAGGCGGCGGCCAGGTAATCGATCTCGTGCCGCACCACCGCCATCGCCCGATCCAGCCGACGATACTCGACCAGGTCCAGCCCCAGCCGCTGCGAGTGACGCCAGGCGCAGCGTTCGAGCCAGGTCACGTACACCGCGTTGTTCGCGTGCCCCAGCCCGTCGATGTCCTCGGCGCCGACTTCCAGATCAATGATAAATGGCGTTGCCCGATCCCAGCCCATGCCCCACTCCCGGTCAGATGATGTCGACCGGGGCAGTGTAACGGATGCTCAGGCCGATTGGCGCGATTGCAGGCTGCGGCCAGCCAGCAGTGATAACACGCCATCAATCACCCGAGGATCGGCCAGCACGCGTTGATGCCCGCCCTCCTCCAGGCGTAACAGCCGGCTGTCGAACCACGCCTCATTGATCAACTGGGACTCCTTGACCGGAACAAAGCAATCATCTTCGGCGTGGACGATCAGCCCCGGCATGTCGAGCTGATAGTGAGCAACATCCAGCGTTGCAGCGCGCATGCCGACGTCTTTCTCGACCTGGCGAATAAACGCCGAACGCGCTTTGGGCGGCAGCCGCACGTAACGGGCAAAACCGCGCAACACCCCGAGAATCCGCGCCGGTGCGGCGATGGTGACCAGGGTTTCGGTGCGCAAACCCAACTGCACGGCGAGCATCGCACTGGCGCCGCCCATGGAGTGGCCAATGACGGCTCGCAGCGGCGGCAACTCGGCGGCCGCTTCGAGCATGGCCCGGGCAAACAGCACCACGTTGGCTTCACTGCCCGGTGAGCGACCATGAGCAGGACCGTCGAGCGCTACGACGGTGTAGCCAGCATCGACCAGCGCCGTGATGAGACTCGCAAACTGTGTCGGCCGCCCTTCCCAACCGTGCATCAGCAACACGGCCGGACCTTGCCCCCAGCGCAGCGCCGAGAGGCCGAAGCGCAAGGTTATCCGTTCGGATTTCGCCAGCAGCGGCAATTCCCAGTCACGCGGTGGCAACTCTCGCGGCGTCATGAACGCCAGTCGCATTTTGCTCGCGACCAGTTTCGGTGCAAACCAGCCCAAGGTGCCATTAACGCCACGAACCCACTTCAACGTGCTCATCGCTCTCACTCCTCAGGCCAATGCCTTCAGGTCATAGCACCGCCGACTTGGCGGCGCGCAGCAATCGATCGGACAACTCTCCTGGCCCCAGCGCCCTAGCCAGAGCCAGACCCCCGACCATCAAGGCCATGTCGGCCAAGGCTTTGTCGGTGTCTTCCGGGCTGGCCGCCAACTGCGCGACCATCATTTCCACATGCTCATTCAGCGCCACGCGAAACGCGTCCGGCAGGCGACCCAACTCACCGACAGACGCCGGGATCGGGCACGCGGAATCCGAGGAATCACGGTGTTTGCGTGACAGGTAAAACGCAGCCACCAACGCGCGACGCTCTTCGCCGGTCAATTCGGCGTCCATGTCGGCGATCAAGCCACGGCGGTGACCGAGCAGTTGCTTGAATGCTTCCAGCATCATGGCGTCCTTGCTTTCGAAGTGCGCATAGAAGCCGCCAACCGTCAGGCCGGCTGCGCCCATCACTTCGCCCACGCTCGGTTCGGCCGGGCCGCGCTGAATCAGCGCTGCGCTGGCGGCCTTGAGAATGCGTTCGCGGGTTTGAGCTTTTTTATCGTTCATCGTTGCCTCCGAATATTACGACTAGAATATTATTCTCATAATAATTTTCCGCAAGTCGTGGATGTGACCGCTGGTCTGAAGAACAGTTTGAAAGAAATGGGGGATTTGGCCAAACGCCAGACAAACAAAAGGGCCATTCAATAATTGAATGACCCTTATAAAATCCCGCAGAGCGGGTAATCGTGGCGTCCCCTAGGGGACTCGAACCCCTGTTACCGCCGTGAAAGGGCGGTGTCCTAGGCCACTAGACGAAGGGGACGCAAAACCTTCTATACAACTGATCAGTGCTGAGAGCTGATCGATTCAAGGCCGGTGTGGCCAGACCTTGAACTGTAAAATTGGTGGAGCTAAGCGGGATCGAACCGCTGACCTCCTGCATGCCATGCAGGCGCTCTCCCAGCTGAGCTATAGCCCCGGATTTTTCGCCTCGCGGCGGAGCGACATCTTGCAACATCGCTTCTGTAAAACTGGCGTCCCCTAGGGGACTCGAACCCCTGTTACCGCCGTGAAAGGGCGGTGTCCTAGGCCACTAGACGAAGGGGACGCAAACCCTTCTATACAACAGATCAACGCTGATTGTTGATCGCTTCAAGGCCGGTGTGGCCAGACCTTGAAGTGTAAATTGGTGGAGCTAGACGGGATCGAACCGTCGACCTCTTGCATGCCATGCAAGCGCTCTCCCAGCTGAGCTATAGCCCCTCATCGCTGAGGACGGGGCGAATCTTAATGGCGCTTCGGAAAGCTGTCAAACTTATTTTTAACAATTTTCAAAATTTTTTGTCGCCATAACAATCACTTACCGCCCTCCCCCCGGAAAAACGGGGGTGGCGCCGAAGATCACGATCAAATGATCGCCACCTCCGGCAGCCCCTACGAGGTCAAACGTCCTCAGGCGATGTTGCCCAGGAGTTTTTCCCACTCCTTGTTTTCCTTCTTCGACACGCCGCCCAGCAGGTCGATGGCCTGGCGCAGACGGAAACGGGTCAGGTCCGGACCAAGGATTTCCATCGCATCGAGCACCGACACCGAACTGGCCTGGCCAGTGATCGCGGCGAACATCAGCGGCATGGCGTCACGCAGCTTCAGCTCCAGGGATTCGACCACCGCCTGAATCGTTGCGGTGATGCTGTCCTTCTCCCACTGACGCAGGCTTTCCAGCTTCCACAGAATCAGCTGCATCAACTGACGAACCTGGTCGCCCGAGAGCTTCTTCGATTCGAACAGCTTGGCATCCGGGTTCACGCCACCGGCGAAGAAAAAGCCGGCCAGCGGTGCAACCTGGCTGAAGGTCTCGACGCGACCCTGCACGTGCGGCGCAATCTTCATCATGTATTCCGGGTTCAGCGCCCAGGTTTGCAGGCGCGAAGCGAACTCTTCCACCGGCAAGTCACGCAGCCATTGGCCGTTGAGCCACGACAGCTTCTCGATGTCGAAAATCGGCCCGCCGAGGGACACGCGGCTCAGGTCGAAATTGTCGACCATTTCCTGCAGCGAGAATTTTTCGCGCTCGTCCGGCATCGACCACCCCATGCGGCCGAGGTAGTTGAGCATCGCTTCCGGCATGAAGCCCATGCGCTCGTAGAACGTCACCGAGGTCGGGTTCTTGCGCTTGGACAGCTTGCTCTTGTCCGGGTTACGCAGCAGCGGCATGTAGCACAGCTCCGGTTGTTCCCAGCCGAAGTATTCATAAAGCAGGATCAGCTTCGGCGCCGATGGCAGCCACTCTTCACCGCGCAGAACGTGGGTAATGCCCATCAAGTGGTCGTCGACCACGTTGGCCAGGAAGTACGTCGGCAGGCCGTCAGTCTTCATCAACACTTGCATGTCCATGCGATCCCACGGGATCTCGACGTCGCCACGCAGCATGTCCGGTACCACGCAAACGCCTTCGCTCGGCACTTTCATGCGGATCACATGAGGCTCGCCAGCGGCCAGGCGCCGGGCGACTTCTTCTTTCGAGAGCAACAGCGCACGGCCGTCGTAACGCGGGGTTTCGCCACGGGCCATTTGTTCGGCGCGCATCTGGTCCAGCTCTTCGGCGGTGCAGAAGCACGGGAAGGCGTGGCCCATCTCGACCAACTGCTGGCAGTACTTCTGATAGATGTCGCCGCGTTCGCTTTGACGATACGGACCGTGCGGGCCGCCAACGTCCGGACCTTCGCTCCACTCGATGCCCAACCAGCGCAAGGCGTCGAAAATCTGCTGTTCGGACTCCCGGGTCGAGCGCAACTGGTCGGTGTCTTCGATCCGCAGGATGAACTCACCGCCATGCTGCTTGGCAAAGCAGTAGTTGAACAAAGCGATGTAAGCGGTACCTACGTGGGGGTCCCCGGTAGGCGATGGCGCGATGCGCGTGCGGACGGTGGTCATGGCAAGTCTCGAAATGAAGATAAAACAAAGGGCGAATGGTAACAGGCGATACCCGCCCGGCTCCAGTCAGCAGGGCATTTAAGCCAAGGTTGCGTCTACAACGGGCCTGAGTCGCGATGAATGACGGATTATCAGCCGATGGCATTTACCCACTATCGACTGTATGCAAGATTCACCTGCTGATAACTTTCCTTACAATTTCTCGACTACAGTCTGCCCCATGCCTGCCCAACTCAAGCGACGCCTGTTTATTTTCCTGCTGATCGTCCTGCTGATTGCCGGGGGCTTCTTCGCCCAATGGTTCTTCAAGGGGCGGTTTTATGAAAGCACCGACAACGCCTATGTCCAGGGCGAGATCACCCGTGTCTCAAGCCAATTGGGCGCGCGCATCGATCAGGTGCTGGTGCAGGACAATCAGCACGTTGAGAAAGGCCAGTTGCTGATCAAGCTCGAAGGCGATGACTTCCACCTCGCCGTCGACCGCGCCAATGCCACCCTCGCTACCCGACAAGCCGAACGTTTGCAGGCGCAAAGCAAACTGACCCAGCAAGCCAGCCTGATCGCCGCCAGCGAGGCGCAAGTCGCCTCCAGCCAGGCCAGCCTTGGGCGTTCGCAGATCGACTTGTCCCGCGCGCAAACCCTGCGCAAACCCGGCTACGTCTCGGAGGAACGGGTGACCACCCTCTCCGCCGACAACCACATCGCCCGCTCGCAAGTGACCAAGGCCCAGGCCGACGCACAAAGCCAACGCCAGCAAGTCAATTCCTTGAGCGCCGAGATCAAGCGCCTCGACGCGATGATCGCCAACGCCAAAACCGACCTCGCCCAGGCCGAACTGAACCTGACCCGCAGCGAAATCCACGCGCCGATCAGCGGCCTGATCGGCCAACGCGCGGCTCGACAAGGCCAATACGTGCAAGCCGGCGCCTATCTTTTGTCGATCGTCCCGGACCAGGACATCTGGATTCAGGCCAACTTCAAGGAAACCCAGATCGGCCACATGCAGCCCGGCCAGAAAGCCACGCTGACCTTCGACGCCTACAGCGACACACCGATAGACGCACGGGCCGACAGCCTGTTCGCCGCCTCGGGCGCACAGTTCAGCCTGTTGCCGCCGGACAATGCCACGGGCAATTTCACCAAAGTCGTACAACGGATCCCGGTAAAACTGACGTTCGCTGCGGACAACCCGCTGCACGGCAAGATTCGCCCAGGGATGTCGGTCACCGCCAAAGTGAACATCAAAGACGCCCCTGACGATGGCCGGTGATCAACTGAACCGCCCGGCCGGCGAACCGACCCGGCGGGACTGGATTGCGGTGATGAGCGTGATGCTCGGCGCCTTCATGGCCGTGCTGGATATCCAGATCACCAACTCGTCGCTCAAGGATATTCAGGGCGCGCTGTCGGCCACCCTGGAAGAAGGCTCGTGGATTTCCACGTCCTATCTGGTGGCGGAAATCATCATGATCCCGCTGACCGCGTGGCTGGTGCAGCTGCTGTCGGCGCGACGCCTGGCAGTCTGGGTTTCATTGGGATTTCTCGCCGCCTCGCTGCTTTGCTCCATGGCCTGGAGCCTGGAGAGCATGATCATCTTTCGGGCGTTACAGGGCTTCACCGGCGGCGCCCTGATTCCGCTGGCATTCACCCTCACGCTGATCAAACTCCCGGAACACCACCGCGCCAAAGGCATGGCCATGTTCGCCATGACCGCGACATTCGCGCCCTCCATTGGCCCAACCCTTGGCGGCTGGCTGACCGAAAACTGGGGCTGGGAGTACATTTTCTACATCAACATACCGCCCGGCCTGATCATGATCGCCGGCCTGATGTACGGCCTGGAGAAGAAAGAGGCGCACTGGGAACTGCTCAAAAGCACCGACTACATGGGCATCCTCACGCTTGGCGTCGGCCTCGGCTGTTTGCAGGTGTTTCTGGAAGAAGGCCATCGCAAGGACTGGCTCGAGTCGAACCTGATCGTGACCCTGGGCAGCATCGCGCTGGTGAGCCTGATCACTTTTGTAATCGTGCAGTTTTCCAAGCCCAATCCGCTGATCAACCTCGGCATTCTGGGTAATCGCAACTTCGGTTTGTCGAGTATTTCCAGCCTAGGAATGGGCGTCGGCTTGTACGGCTCGATCTTCCTGTTACCGCTGTACCTGGCGCAGATCCAGAACTACAACGCCCTGCAGATCGGCGAAGTGATCATGTGGATGGGGGTGCCGCAGCTGTTTCTGATTCCGCTGGTGCCCAAGCTGATGAAATACGTGTCGCCCAAATGGCTGTGCGCAATAGGCTTCGGGCTGTTCGGGTTGGCGAGCTTTTCGTCGGGGGTGCTGAACCCGGACTTTGCCGGGCCGCAGTTCAATCAGATCCAGATCATCCGGGCGCTGGGCCAGCCGCTGATCATGGTGACCATCTCGCTGATCGCCACCGCTTACATCCTGCCGCAGGACGCGGGATCGGCGTCGAGCCTGTTCAATATCCTGCGCAACCTCGGCGGCGCGATTGGCATCGCCCTCCTCGCGACCTTGCTGGACGCGCGAACCAAGACCTACTTTGATTACTTGCGTGAATCCATCGTGCCGAGCAATCCGCAGGTGGCGGAGCGAATGGCGTCGATGACGGACCGGTTCGGCAGTGAGACGGCAGCGCTGGGCAAGCTGAGCGAGATTGCGCATCAGCAGGCGTCGATCATGGCGTACAACGATGCGTTTCACTTTGTCGGGATTGCGCTGGGGATCAGCATGATTGCGGTGTTGTTGACCAAGGCGTTGCCGGTGGGGCTCAAGGCTGGCGAGGCGCACTAACCCCGATTGCGGTGGCGACCTTTCGGACGCCTTCGCGGGCGAGCCTCGCTCCTACAAGGTTTGTGGCGCGCCCGTGAGATGTGAACGGCGCAAAATCTGAAGGCGCGAGGCTTGTCCGCGAAAGTGCATGCACATTCACCGCAAATCTCAGACAGTAATCAATCGATCCCGCAACTTGCCAATCTCATCGCGCATCTGCGCCGCCGCTTCAAACTCCAGATCCCGCGCCAGCGCGTACATCTTCTCTTCCAGCGCTTTGATGCGCTTGGCGATCTCGCCCGGTGAGCGCAATTCGGCTTCGTACTTGGCGCTTTCCTCGGCGGCCTTGGCCATGCCTTTGCGCTTCTTGCTGCGCGAGCCCGGCACGGTGGCGCCTTCCATGATGTCGGCCACGTCCTTGAACACACCCTTCGGCGTGATGCCATTGGCGAGGTTGAAGGCGATCTGCTTGTCGCGACGCCGTTCGGTCTCGCCGATCGCCCGCTCCATGGAACCGGTGATGCGATCCGCATACAGAATCGCCCGGCCATTGAGGTTACGCGCGGCCCGGCCGATGGTCTGGATCAACGAACGCTCGGAACGCAGGAAACCCTCCTTGTCTGCATCGAGAATCGCCACCAGCGACACTTCCGGCATGTCCAGGCCCTCACGCAGCAGGTTGATCCCCACCAGCACATCGAACGTGCCCAGACGCAGATCGCGGATGATTTCGACCCGCTCCACGGTGTCGATGTCCGAGTGCAGGTAACGCACCCGCACGCCATGGTCGGCCAGGTAATCGGTCAAGTCTTCAGACATGCGTTTGGTCAGCGTAGTCACCAGCACCCGCTCTTCCAGCGCCACACGTTTACCGATTTCCGAGAGCAAGTCGTCGACTTGGGTCAGCGCCGGGCGGATTTCGATCTGCGGATCCACCAGCCCGGTTGGGCGAACCAGTTGCTCGACCACGCGACCGGCGTGCTCCGCTTCGTAATTGCCCGGCGTGGCCGAGACGAAAATCGTCTGCGGGCTGATGCTTTCAAATTCGTCGAAACGCATCGGCCGGTTATCCAGCGCTGACGGCAAGCGGAAGCCGTATTCCACCAGCGTCTCTTTACGGGAGCGGTCGCCCTTATACATGGCACCGACCTGCGGCACGCTGACGTGGGATTCGTCGATCACCAGCAAGGCGTCGGCGGGCAGGTAGTCGAACAGGGTCGGTGGCGCCTGGCCGGATTCACGGCCCGACAGGTAGCGCGAGTAGTTTTCGATACCGTTGCAGTAACCCAGTTCGAGGATCATCTCCAGGTCGAAACGGGTGCGCTGCTCCAGGCGCTGGGCTTCCACCAGTTTGTTGTTGGTTCGCAGGTAATCCAGGCGCTCCTGCAATTCGACCTTGATCCCTTCGACGGCACCCAGCAGGGTTTCCCGTGGCGTCACGTAATGGCTTTTCGGGTAGAAAGTGAATCGCGGCAACTTGCGGATTACTTCGCCGGTCAGCGGATCGAAAGCCGACAGGCTCTCGACTTCGTCATCGAACAGCTCGATGCGGATCGCTTCGAAGTCGGATTCCGCCGGGTGGATATCGATCACATCGCCGCGCACCCGGAAGGTCGCCCGGGCGAACTCCATGTCATTGCGGGTGTATTGCAAGTCTGCCAGGCGACGCAGCAACGCACGTTGATCGAGCTTGTCGCCGCGATCCACGTGCAGCACCATTTTCAAATAGGTTTCCGGACTGCCCAAACCATAGATGCACGACACCGTGGTGACGATGATCGCGTCCTTGCGTTCCAGCAGCGCCTTGGTCGCGGACAGCCGCATCTGCTCGATGTGGTCGTTGATCGAGGCGTCTTTCTCGATGAAGGTGTCCGATGACGGCACATAGGCTTCTGGCTGGTAGTAGTCGTAGTAGGAAACGAAGTACTCGACGGCATTGTTCGGGAAGAACGCCTTGAACTCACCATACAACTGCGCGGCCAGGGTCTTGTTCGGCGCCAGCACCAAGGTCGGACGCTGTACCTGGGCGATCACGTTGGCGATGCTGAAGGTCTTGCCCGAGCCGGTCACACCAAGCAACGTCTGGTGCGCCAGCCCGGCTTCGATGCCCTCGACCATCAGGCGGATGGCTTCCGGCTGATCGCCGGCGGGCTCGAAGCGGGTGACTAGCTGGAATTCAGACATGTATACCTCTGATATCGCGCCAGCGCGGTCAAACCGGCAGCAACGAGAAAGACCGCAAACGACTCACGCCGCCCGAAAAAAACAGGATTGTGCTCAATGTGGAGCCGATTGCTTGCGCTTTCAAGGCAAACGTCCTACATCCCTTGAAGTCTTTGATGCCGGCATTCGACTAACGGTCGAAAAATAATCGAAAAAACTTACCTGAAAAGCTGATTCGTCTGTCGCCATCAATCGCAGATGGCCTCTATACTAGCTCCCCGTTTGTGCACCGCTCTAGTGCATTCGGCTGGAGCGCGACACGTCCCTCCACACTCCATTCAGAGCCGCCGCAAAAATGAGCCTGTTCTCCGCTGTCGAAATGGCACCACGCGATCCAATCCTGGGCCTCAACGAAGCATTCAACGCCGATACCCGTACCAACAAGGTCAACCTGGGAGTCGGTGTTTACTGCAACGAGGAGGGGAAAATTCCACTCCTGCGCGCCGTTGTCGAAGCCGAGACGATTCGCGTCGCTCAACACGCGTCCCGTGGCTACTTGCCAATCGACGGTATCGCCGCCTACGACCAGGCAGTGCAGAAACTGCTGTTTGGCAATGACTCGCCACTGATCGCCGCTGGCCGCGTCATCACCACCCAGGCCGTTGGCGGCACGGGCGCCCTGAAAATCGGCGCCGACTTCCTCAAGCAACTGCTGCCGAACGCCGTTGTGGCGATCAGCGACCCGAGCTGGGAAAACCACCGCGCCCTGTTCGAAACCGCCGGTTTCCCGGTGCAGAACTACCGCTACTACGACGCCGCGACCCATGACGTTAATCGTACCGGTCTGCTTGAAGACCTGAACGCCTTGCCTTCCGGCTCGATCGTTGTGCTGCACGCCTGCTGCCACAACCCGACCGGCGTGGACCTGAGCCCGGCGGACTGGAAAAACGTCCTGGACGTGGTGAAAGCCAAAGGTCACGTGCCGTTCCTCGACATGGCCTACCAGGGTTTTGGCGATGGCATCGACGAAGACGCCGCTGCGGTGCGCCTGTTTGCTGAATCGGGCCTGACCTTCTTCGTCTCCAGCTCGTTCTCCAAATCCTTCTCGCTGTACGGCGAGCGCGTTGGCGCCCTGTCGATCGTCAGCGAATCGAAAGAAGAAAGCGCGCGCGTGCTGTCGCAAGTCAAACGCGTGATCCGCACCAACTACTCCAACCCGCCGACCCACGGTGCCAGCATCGTCGCCGCGGTCCTGAACAGCCCGAAACTGCGCGCCCAGTGGGAAGAAGAACTGGCCGAAATGCGCCTGCGGATTCGTAGCATGCGCACCCAGATGGTCGACCTGCTGGCGAAAAACGCGCCACAGCGTGATTTCAGCTTCGTCGGTCGTCAGCGCGGCATGTTCTCCTACTCCGGTCTGACGGTTGAGCAAGTCACCCGCCTGCGCAGCGAGTTCGGCATCTACGCCCTGGACACCGGCCGCATCTGTGTGGCGGCGTTGAATCAGAGCAACATTGATGCAGTGACCAAGGCCATCGTTGCGGTGATCTGAGTCTTGCGCAGTACGGAAAACGGGAAGCCTTGGGGCTTCCCGTTTTTTATTCGTCGCAGATAAGTGTCAAAGCGCTATCGGCGCCCTCTAAACTCCACACAACGATGCACCTGCAGGATCGCCGCACCGCTCGCTCCTGCAGGTTTTGTGTACACCTGAGAATTCTTACGAGAACCCACATGAAAAACGATGACCTACGCGCCGACCGTGACGAACTGGACCATTTTGTCCCTCGCACACCGGCCAAACGCGGTAACAACCTGGTGCTGCAAGTGGCCGCTGGCGTATTTCTCGGCGGCCTGGCCTTGTGGCTGGTGCAACTGGCCGCCACAATGCTGTACGCCAAGCTGATGCTCGCCACGGTCACCTTCGGCGGTTAAGCCAGTTCGGTCGCACGCTGACTGGCGGCATCGTCATAGGCGACGTAGAGCGATTCGGCGACCTGACTCTTGATCGCTTTGGCGCTTTCCAGACCGAGGACGAAGCCCTCAGCCTTGCCGCCCGCGCGGTTCAGATCGTCAGCGGTGCTGGCTTGGGTGATCGCGTCAAACAGCTTCTCGGCATGCGGGCCGACACCTTTGGGCAGGCTGATCTGAGCGATGCTCATGCGAACACCCCGTTGTCTTGAGGGGTGAGGATTGGGTGATTCATGGCACGTACCTTTTCGGCGAATGGCCGGCAGCGCGTGTAACCACTTCCGGGCGGCCATGGTAGACCTCTGAGGCGATTCTGGTAACCGCCCACTGCCGATAAACCACCGTCCGTCTCCACGAATCCATCAAGTTGCTAACAGATGCTTGACTTCTCTTTCTGAATCAGTAACATACGCGCCATTCCGCGATAGCTCAGTTGGTAGAGCAAGTGACTGTTAATCACTGGGTCCCTGGTTCGAGTCCAGGTCGTGGAGCCAGACAGCAATATCGAAAAGCCCCTGAATCGAAAGGTTCAGGGGCTTTTTTGTGGCCGCTGGAAAAGCAAAAGGCCGATCTGTCTATTCAACAGATCGGCCTGGTTAGCAGGTGCCGCCGTCAGACATGCTCACTGCTTTTAGCATGAGCCGCTCGATGCTCGCTCGATTCATGGGCCGCTTCTACCACCGGAATCTCGTTCCCGTCGCAGTCACGCAGTTTACCTTCGCTGAAGTAATCCCCTTCACGCAACGCCGCCAGATCCTGATATCGAAGAACCCGCTCGGTACCGGCCGCGAACACCGATTGCTGATCCGAGTTACCGGCAGTGAGGTGGTTGAAGGCCAGGTTGAGCACGATGGCCATGATCGCCGAGGAGCTGATGCCCGAGTGGAAGATGGTCGCGAACCAACTTGGGAAGTGGTCGTAGAAATTCGGCGCGGCGATCGGGATCATGCCGAAGCCGATGGAGGTGGCGACGATGATCAGGTTGACGTTGTTGCGGTAATCAACCTTGGACAGCGTGCGAATGCCACTGGCCGCCACGGTGCCGAACAGCACGATGCCAGCGCCACCCAGTACCGAGGTCGGTACTGCGGCGATGACCCGGCCCATGAACGGCAGCAGACCGAGTATCACCAGAAACAAGCCGCCGGTGGCGACCACGAAACGACTCTTGATGCCGGTCACGGCCACCAGCCCGACGTTCTGGGCGAAGGCGCTTTGGGTGAAGGAGCCGAAGATCGGCGCGATCATGCTCGACAGCATGTCGGCGCGCAGGCCGTTGCCCAGGCGTTTGGAGTCGACCTTGGTGTCGATGATTTCACCGACAGCAAGGATGTCCGCCGAGGTTTCCACCAGGGTCACCATGACCACGATGCACATCGACAGGATCGCGGCAAAATGGAAGGTTGGCATGCCGAAGTGGAACGGGGTCGGGAAGCCGAACATCGGGCCTTGCGTGACCGACGAGAAGTCCGCCATGCCAAGGAACACCGCGAGGATCGTGCCGATGACCATCGCCAGCAGGATCGACAAACGGGAGATGGTCGCGCTGCCAATCTTGCTCAGCAGCAGCACCAACACCAGCGTCACCGCCGCCAGACCGATGTTGGCCATGCTGCCGAAATCCGGGGCATGGCTATTGCCGCCCATGGCCCAGCGTGCAGCCACCGGCATGAGCGTCAAGCCGATGGTGGTGATCACGATGCCCGTCACCAGCGGCGGGAAGAACTTGGTGATTCGCGAAAACACCGGCGTGATCAGTAATCCGATCAACGACGCGGCAATTACCGCCCCGAGAATTGACTGAAAGCCGCCCTCCCCGCCGCTGCTGACAATCGCCACCATCGTCGCGACACCGGAGAAGGACACGCCCTGTACCAGCGGCAACTGACACCCGAAAAACGGTAAACCGAGGGTCTGCAGCAATGTCGCCAAGCCCCCCGCAAACAATGAAGCAGCAATCAACAAACCGATGTCCGCCGGCGAAAGCCCGGCCGCCTGGCCGATGATCAAAGGCACCGCGACGATGCCGCCGTACATGGTCAGAACATGTTGCAGGCCGTAAGCCATATTCGCGCCGACCCCGAGGTTTTCGTCCTCAGGCCGTTGGTGTGAAACATGGGGCGTTTTCATGGTTGGGGGGTTCCCTGGTTTTTTGTTATGCGCACACTGTATGCAAGAGTCAGGACAAATGTCTATAGAGTTGTATACAACTCACCAGTCAGATAATGGACACATGTCCATATCGCCCTTTAGCTGCGCGCCTTTCCCCTCCAAAAATCTTGAAATACATCCTTCATCTGCCTGCTCCCCTGCCCGCTAGTCTTTTGCATTCCAAGCGACCTCCGGCACGGACGCCCCCTCGCTTATACATATAAAGTATGCATAATGAAGTCATTCGAAATTCAGTATCACAAGGCAAAAAACGCAGCCAACAAATTAAAGCATCGCGGCATCAGCCTCGCCGAAACAGAACCGGTGTTTTACGACGAACGAGCACTGACGATTCGGGACAACCATCACGATGAACAACGGTGGATCGTCATGGGCATGGATGCCAAAGCTCGCTTGCTGGTCGTTGCGTAAACCTATCGCGATCCGAATTTCGTACGAATCATTTCCGCGCGCCTTGCCAGCAAAAACGAGCGCCGTCGTTATTTGGAGAATTGAACGATGAAAGACGAATACGATTTCAGCAACGCCAAGCGTGGAGCAGTTGCCTCCAGCAAAGGCAAAACCCGAATTACCATCATGCTCGATGATGTCGTCATCGAAGCAGCACGCGCCATGGCGGAGAGCGAGGGGTATGGCTACCAAACAGTGATCAACAACACGCTGCGCCAGGCGCTGCTCAACACCAAGGAAAAAACCACCGCGCACGATCAGTACGCCACGGTGGCGAATGGCGGGCATTTCAGAGAAGGCGTTACTGCATCCGAACTGAAGAGCCTGGAGAAAAAACTCTCAGAGGTCTTGAGCGAGATCCATCGTGTGATTGAGCCTTGAGGGTGTGCCGTTTCAAGACCCAAGGGGGGAACGGAGCCTGCCCCACGCAAAGAAAAAGGGCAGATGTTTTGAATCTGCCCTCTCGGGACGATGGCTATGTCACCTGAATCAACCGCCCAAGCACCTGCCGCAACCCCGCATGCTCCGGCACGCGAATCCCGAACTCCCCCTCCAGCAACCCGATCAACTCCTCCACATCTGCAACCTGCCGCCGTTCGCTCTCGGCGCCCACCCGATGAATCGCAAAACTGCCGTTGTTCAACGTGCGCCTCCAGCCATCCCCGGTGCGCGCGACCAACAGTTGCTTGGTAAACGACGATTCCGGATGGGTCGAGACGTACCAGTTACCGAGGACGTAGTCGATGTCTTCCTGGCGTTGCAGATCGAAAATGTACATCGGCCGCCACTCGCCGCCGACGTTGGCGCGCAGGGTGTAGCCGTCTCCATCGCGCTCGATGCGATACGGTTCGTGGGGCGTGAGTTGTGCCGCATCGTTGTCGAGCAGGAGCGGTGCGGTCGGCACCATGCCGCCGAAGCCGACGTCGGTGATGTAGCGCACGCCGTCCAGCGTGACCAGGCTCAAGCGGTGCGTGCGGGCAGTCCAGGCGCCTTCGGGCTGACCCATGACGACTCGGCCGGTAATGCCGCATGCGTCAAAACCCAACTCCTGAAGCAAGGCTAGAAACGCGTAGTTGAGCTCGTAGCAGTAACCGCCGCGCCCCTCATGCAGGATTTTCCGCTCGATGGATGGCAGGTCGATGCGTACCGGCTCGCCGGACAGCGTGGTGAGGTTTTCAAACGGGAAGGCCCCGGTGTGGCGCAACTGGAGTTGGCGCAAGGTGTCCAGGGTCGGCGCCGGGGGCGCGTCGAAACCCAGGCGCTGCAGGTATGCCGCACGGTTCGTCAGGCGTGGTTCGCTCATTGCTCGGTCCTTATGCAGGGGCCGCGGATCTCTCCGCCGATGGGCGCCATGTATAAGGGAAAAAGCGGTTCGACTGACAATTGATTTAGCCAATCGCCCACCCGCTGAACATCAACGCTGTTTGCGCGAACTCAAGCGAATCCACGTCGGCGCATGGTCGCTGGCGTGCGGTTCGTTGCGCACCCAGGCATCGACCCCAGCCTCGTGCAGATAGGGGCTCAGCGCCGGGTTAAGTAGCAAGTGATCGATGCGCAACCCCGAGTTCTTCTGCCAGTGCTGGCGGAAATAATCCCAGAAGGTGTAGAGCCGATCCTCCGGGTACAGATGACGCAGGGAATCGGTCCAGCCCTGATCCAGCAAGCGCTGGTAACACTCGCGACTTTCCGGTTGCAGCAACGCGTCCTTGAGCCACGAGCGCGGGTTGTAGATGTCCAGGTCGGTGGGCACCACGTTGTAGTCGCCGGCCAGCACCACCGGATGCTCGCTGCTTTGCAGGTCCTTGGCATAGGCGATCAGCCGTTCGAACCACGCCAGTTTGTAGTCGAACTTCGGCCCGGGTTGCGGATTGCCGTTGGGCAAATACAGGCAGCCCACCAGAATCCCGTGCACCGCAGCTTCCAGGTAGCGACTGTGCGTGTCGGTGTCATCTCCCGGCAGACCGCGCCGACTCTCCAAAGGCAGCGCATCACGGGCCAGAATCGCCACCCCGTTCCACGACGACTGGCCTTGCCAGATAGCGCCGTAGCCAATGGCCTCAAGCTCGGCGGCCGGGAATGCGCTGTCGACCGACTTGAGCTCCTGCAAACAGGCAATGTCCGGTTTTTCTCGCTCAAGCCAGGCCAGCAAATTCGGCAGCCGGGCACGCATGCCGTTGACGTTGAAAGTGGCAATTTTCAGGTTTTTCATAGGCCGGGGCTCGCAACGGATGGGCGATATCCAGTTGTGACCGGAGTGCGCCGTGGCAGTTGCGACGACAACTGAAGCAGGCGACTAAAGGTCCCCCTCACAAAGGATGCTCATCACGCGATGCTTTGAGCAATGGCAGCAGCGCCTGGTTTTCCATCGGCCGGCTGAGGTAGAAACCCTGCACCTCATGGCACTCGTCCGAGATAAGGAAGTCCAGTTGTTCCAGGGTCTCGACGCCCTCTGCGGTCACCGTCAGCCCCATGGCCTTGCCCAGGTTGATGATCGCCTGCACCACCGCACGGTCGTTACCGGTGCCGCTCATGGACGAGATGAAGCGCTTGTCGATCTTGATCCCGTCGAACGGATACGTGCGCAGATAACCCAGCGACGAATAACCGGTGCCGAAGTCGTCCATGTTCAGTCGCACACCCAGCTCCTTCAGCGAGTTCATGGTCGCGAGCGCGCCGTCGACATCGTTGAGCATCACGTTTTCGGTGATCTCCAGCTCCAGTCGACTGGCCGGCAAACGACTCTGGATCAACGCCTCCCTGACATCCTCCACCACGTCACTGCGAACAAACTGCACGGGCGACAGGTTGACCGATACCATCAGCTCACCCGGCCAGGTCAGTGCCGTCTCGCACGCCTCACGTAAAACCCAGCGCCCCAAGGGCACGATCAGATCGGTCTGTTCGGCCAATGGAATAAACGAGTCGGGCCCCAGCAACCCCTGCACAGGATGTTGCCAGCGCAGCAACGCTTCGACCGAGACAATCTGCTTGCCATCGACGTGATAACGAGGCTGATAGTGCATCACGAACTCATTGTTCTTGATCGCCTGACGCAGGTCGTTTTCGAGTTTGCGGCGATGCTGGATCTGGTCGTTCATGTGCGGCGCAAAGTAGCACCAGGTTTTCTTGCCGTCGGATTTGGCCTGATACAGCGCGATGTCGGCACATCGAATCAACTCCTCCGGCATGTGCCCCTGACGCCGGCTCAAGGCGATACCGATGCTCGCACCGATGTGCAGCGCGTGATGGTCATAGTGGATCGGCTGGTGCAGGCTTTGGAGGATACGTTCGCATATGCGGTCGATTTCCGTGTGGATGTCCATTCCATTGAGTACCAGCACAAACTCGTCGCCGCCCAGTCGGGCGACCAGGTCAATGTCCCGCGTGCACTCACGCAAACGGGTAGCCACCTCCAGCAACACCGCATCGCCCGCCGGGTGGCCGAGGGAATCATTGATCGGCTTGAAGTTGTCCAGGTCGATCATCAATAACGTCAGCGGCGCCGAATGCTCCTTCAGCACCAAAGCGTCTTCGAGGTAGCGCGCCAGCTTGTTGCGATTGGGCAGGCCAGTCAGCGCGTCGTGCAACGACAGATGCTGGATCTGCGCATGGGCGGCGACTTCATCGGTGATGTCACTGGCCGTGCCGCGGTAACCCACCACCGCGCCTTTGCTGAGGATCGGTCGCGCCGATACCCGACTGATCCGTTGCTGCCCCGACTGTTCGCGATAGGAGCAACGCAGGTGACTGACGCTGTGCTCTTCGTCGAGCTTGTTCAGCCACAGCGACAAGGGCGTAGTGTCGCAATACAACAACTGCTCGATGCCCTGCCCCAGCCATTGCTGATCGGAAAACCCGGTGACGGCGCCAAAACGCCCCGACAGATACGTGATGCGATGCTGGTCATCGATTTCCCATATCCAGTCAGACGCGGCCTCGGCCACTGCACGAAAACGTTCTTCACTGGCCTCCAGCGCCTGGTTCGACAAATCGAGTTTGATGTAACTGGCATCCACGTGCCCGGACGTGCGCAACACATAACGAAAGAAGTAAGCCGTCAACAACGCGAGAATCAACAGCGCGCCGCCCAGTGGCGGCAGCAGTGACCAAAGCAGCTGATGGCCTGGCTGCTCGAGCTTCGAGACCAAACTATAACCGGTGCCCGTGAGTCCGACCGCAGGCTGACCGGGAGCGAGGGTGTTGTCAGGTGCGAGGCTCAAGTCATGCAAACCATAGTCGGCACTCAAGGCACTGAGCTTCTCCGAACTCAATTGATCGACGAACACCAGCATCGACGTGCTTTGGGGATCGACCGCCGGCCTTTCGTCATTGGGCACGATCGCCGCCGCCGTCAATAGCGCGGGCTGCCCCTCGAAGAGCGTGAACCGGCTGATGGGGGCAAGCAGGCTTTCCTGGCCCTGCACCTCCTCGATCAGTGCTGCCATCGCTATCGACAGCCAGGCCGCCGCGTCGCCCTGGACCTGAAGACCGCGCACCACGGCGTATTTGGTTCGCTGAGGGTCGACCACAAAAACGCCGTCGTAATGATCCAGGGTGAACAGGGTTTTGCCCATGTTCTGCTCAACGTAAGCCCACTGCGCGTCAACTTCGCCATTCAAATGATCGTAGGCCGTGGTCCAGTTTGCATAACTGGCAACGTAGTTTTTCGAGGCTGAGATGCGGTTTTCCAGCGCGCGCTGGGTGTAGAACGTGGTCTTGGCCAAGTCCTGGGCATCGAGCCGGCCGGCAATGTTGAACAACGCAACCAGAGCAATCAGCACACCCAATACAAATACCAGCCCGACAGACCAGACCAGGTTCCGTGTGATCGGTGTATGGCGCGCTGGTGCGGCGGCGGTCGTGGCGGTCAATTCCATGCATGGGATCCTGTCAATCGATTGCCTGCGTCCATTGACCATAGCAGCCAGGATCCAACATCGCGCCACGACTATTGCCAATCGGCAGCCGCTACCTTGGGATGGCGCGCGTCACCCTACGCGCCCACCCCTTCAAGTCTAAACAGACAAGTGAGCCTGCTCCGAACCCGAGAGGCAACGCACCGTCGACCATTCGTCATCCCGCCAACACCCATCGCCCGGGCAGTCACACCATCAGCGGTAACGACTCATCTTGAGAGACGTGCACTGATGAACATCAACATCACCACCCTGTTGTTGACCAGTTTGCTGGCAGCAACAGGCACCACTTACGCAGCCTCCGGCGATCACACCGACGCGACCGATACCGGTTCCTGGTATCGCGGCAGCTCAATCATGACCCCCAACAACTATCCGGACCAACCCTCTGGTCGATATACCCCTGAACGGGGCACAGGCGGAGACGGATCGTCCAGAGAGGGCAATGGTGGAAATGCCGGTGCCAGCGGCTCGGGTGCAGGCGGCGGCACGGGAGCTGCTGGTGGGGGAACCGGCGGTGCGGGAGGCGGGACTGGCAGCTGGACACGTAGAAGCAGCCAATGAGGTGAAATCGTCGGCAGCTTTCTATTGAGTGCACTTAACGTAACAGCCCTGAACTCCGAGGGTATCGGCGCTCATCGACCCGCCGTGACCACTGGAGCATGGATAGCGACCGGCTCGGCTTTTTTACCAATCTGCGACAACGGCGTCACGGTGTAGCCCGCCTGAATCCTGTTCACCGTCGCATAGTCAACCATCCCGCCGACGTCGGTGCGACCGACGACCCAGACAAAGGACGTGGACGCCGGCAAATGATTCAGCCCGGCCGGCACCGTTCCTGTCCATCCCGGTGGCGTCACCAGAAACTCACCGGCCTGTGTGCCCGTCGCATACCCACCCGGCGAGACGAGAACATCGCTCCACATGTCGAGCATCGGCAACACGTATAAACGCCCGGCGGTGTCCGGCGCGGTAATCACGAGCGGCTCCTGGGTCAAATCGAGCCAGGCAATGGAATACAACGTGTCGACGTTCGACTGCACCACCTCTTTGAAATCTTCGGATGGGTACTGCGGCACAGTCACAAAGGCGTTGGCTTCTTGCGGCGTGACTTTCGATTGAGCCTGGCTGACCTGCGGCCAAACAATGGAAACTGCGAGGGTTAAAGCAACGGCTGTCAATGCTCGAGTTATCAACATTTTGGCGATCGTCCGTGCTGTGGGGAGCCCCGCCGGGTTCGGCAGGGCTACCGGAACTCTAGACGATGAAAACAGACGGATCTGACAGGTAGACAGACGGACAAGCGACTGTTGCAGGGCTGAAACAACCCACAAAGTGTCTCAACGGTCTGAGCGCATCAACGCCTCCACACCGCCCTCAAGCGACAACACGGCCGAACGGTTTCGACCCGAATGCTTGGCCTGATAAAGCGCCGCATCCGCTCGTTCGATGAACAGTTCGATGCTGTCTCGCCCGGTCGGCACGAACGCGTAACAGCCAAGACTGACCGTCACATATCCCGTGGGTGAACCGTTGTGGGTGATGTTCTTGTCCATGACGCTGCGGCGGATCTGTTCGGCAATCACCAACGCACCGTGAATGTCGGTGTCAGGCAGCAGCACCGCAAACTCCTCGCCGCCATAACGCACCGCCAGGTCTGCTTTGCGGTGGCAGCAACCCTTGACCGCACGCGCCACTTCCGCCAGGCAGTGGTCCCCTGCGACGTGGCCGTAAGCATCGTTGTAGCGTTTGAAGTAATCGATATCGAGCATGATCAGGCTCAGCGAACTCGACTGCCGGGCGCCTCGGCCAAACTCGATGTCCAGCGCCTGCTCGAACAGTCGGCGATTGGCCAGGCCCGTCAGGCTGTCATGAGTCGCGATCAGCTTCAGTGCTTCCTTGGCCTTGCGCAAATCGGCCTCGACCCGCACGCCGACGCGCACCTGGCGAACGAACACCCAACCGAACAGACCGACACCCAGCACCACCAGGGCAACGATGACGCAGGATTGAAATGCGGTGTCGTACCAATCCTTGAGAATCGAATCCCTGGACGATGCCGCCGAGACCACCAGCGGATAGGCGTCGAGTTGACGGTAGCCATACAAACGTACAACCCCATCGATCACCGAGCTGATCATCGCGTTGCCGGCGGGCGCGTTGGGCAAGAGCTTATGAAAGATTTCGCCCTTGGCCAGGGACGTGCCGATCTGTGATTCCACAAATGGCCTTCGTGCCAGCAACGTGCCGTCGGTCAGCGCCAAAAACATCGAGCCGTTGTCATCGATGCTGAAGCTTTTGAAGAACTGATCGAAATAGGCCATTTTGATTCCGGCCAACACCACGCCCTGGAAGTTGCCGTTCTTGTCGTTCACCCGTTTGGAGAGCGGAATGATCCACTCTCCATTTTCCCGACTGCGAACCGCCGGCCCTATGTGCGCGAGGGTGGATGCGTTCTGCTGGTGGAACGTGAAGTACTCTCGATCCGACACGCCCGGACCGCGGGTCAAATCATCGAACGACGTCACGACCCACTGCCCTTGCTTGTCGAACAGAAATATCCCGTGCAATTGGTCGAGCGCCTGCGCCCGCCGGGCAAAGGTTTTCTGCAACCGTGGCTTTTGGGCCGCGCCGTAGCCATCGACCTGAATCCAGTCCACCAGACTGGTCAACACCAGGTCGGCCTTCATGAAAGTGTCTTCGGCCTGCTGTGCCATGGCGCGAGCCAGGTTCGAAGACGCGACTTGCGCCACGTCCAGCGCGTGGCGCCGCGATTGCTCCAGTTGCAGATAAAGCAGACCACAGAGACACAGGCACACCGTCGCGATAAACAGCACCGCTGCCTTGAGCAGAGATAACCGTTTCAAAGCGCCGCCAGGAGTTTGCTGCGGGTCTTGCGTGAGGATAGGCAAAAGCTCGTCCTGTAAGGGCAAGGCATGGGCAAAGGCCCAAAGCCCTTAATTTTTGTGAGCTTAGTCTACCCGCTAGTGTGGGGCAATTGTCCTTTGGCCAGCCGCCGCATCGCACTGTGCAAATGCGCCCGAGCACTTTCGGCATCGCCCAGGCGCATTTGCTCGTAGGCCCGCCGGGCAATGTCGTGGGGTACCGGTTTGAGTTCGCGCTGGGTCGCCATGGCTATCAGTTGCACTTGCGCGGCACGCTCCAGGTAGTACAAATCATCCCAGGCTTCGGCGATGGTCGGCCCCGCGACAATCACCCCGTGGTTCTTGAGGAACAGGATGTCAGCGTTGCCCATGACACTGGCGATCCGGTCGCCTTCGGATTCATCGAGGGCCAGGCCGTTGTAGTTTTCGTCCACCGCCGTGCGGCCGTAAAATTTCAGCGCCGTCTGGCCCAGCCACAAAAGCGGCGGACCTTGCAGCAAGCACAACGCCGTGGCGTGAGGCATGTGAGTGTGGAACGCCACTTTCACCCTCGGCAGCTGTTTGTGCAGTCGGGCATGGATGTAAAACGCAGTCGCCTCGGGCTGCCCTTCGCCGTCCACGACATTGCCGTGGAAGTCGCACACCAGCAGATTCTGCGCCGTCACCTCGGCGAATGCGTACCCGTAGGGATTCACAAAAAACAGATCATCCCGACCCGGCACCATCGCCGAAAAATGGTTACAGATGCCCTCCTCCAGGCCATGCAGCGCAGCCAGTTGAAAACACGCAGCCAACTCGGTGCGGGCGGTGATGACGGCATGTGAATCGAGGTTGAGATCGGCATAACGCGCGGAACGCGAACCGCCTGCAAGGGTGTGTGCCATGACGCGGTCTCCGTGTTTTGTTACCAGCCGAGGGATGTGAATAAAGGCACGACCTGATCCAGCGTGCTCAATATCTCATCGGGTCGGTAATCCGCCAGCAATTGCCGACCGGTGCCACGGTCAATCCATACACAACGAAAGTGCATGTCTCGGGCGGCGGTGTGATCCAGTGTCGGGCTGGCGCAGATGTGCACTACTTGATCTCGACTGACACCGAGCTGCTCATGAGCGTAGTCAAACAGGCGCGGATTCGGCTTGTAGGCCCCGGCCTGTTGCGCAGTGATGACTCGATCGATATGCCCCCCGAGTTGCGCGACGTTGCCGGCGATGATGTCGTCGTCGGTATTGGAGACGATGCACAGTTTGAAACCCATTGCCTTGAGTTTCGCGAGGGTCTCGATCACCTCAGGGAACGGCGGCATCCGCGGAATCGCGCCGGCCAACCGCTGACTGTCTTCGGGCCGACTCGTCAGCCCCAACTCCTCCAGGGCGAGCTGCAACCCGAGCGTACTCAGTTGGCGAAACGAACGATGCGGTGGAGTCTGCTCCAGCCGATGTTCATGCCGGTCGTAGACCTCGATGAGGCGATCGGCTTCAACGCTGTGGTCGCCCTTGTCGTGCAGGATGTCGGCGACCACGGCCTTGAGGCCTTCATCCCACTGGATCAACGTGCCGTAACAATCGAAGGTTAGCCATTCGGGACGCGGGGTATTTTCGAGTGTCATGTTTGTATCCTCTGAAGGGTGATCTTCAGATTACGAGCCGCTAGTGATAGTGTGAAATTAAATTAATATCGACTAGTCAGTAGAAAATCAAATATCAAGGAGATCGCCATGCTTGATCTTGAATTGCTCAAGACCTTCGTCTGCGTGGTCGATGAAGGCAGCTTCACCCGCGCTGCCGAACGCGTGCACCGAACCCAATCCACGGTGAGCCAACAGGTTCGCAAGCTGGAAGTTTTGGTCGGTCATTCCCTGCTCCTGCGTGACCGAACTGGCCAGAACGTCACCGTCACCGAGCATGGCGAACTGCTGATTCACTATGCCCGACGCTTGTTGGCCCTGTCCTCTGAAGCCGTTGAAGCCTTGGCCAGCGACCTGGATCTGGAGATCCTGCGCATCGGCGTACCGGAGGACTTTGATGCGCGGCGTATGACGCTGATCCTTGCCGGTTTCAATCGCGCCCGCCCGCACGCCCGGCTGGAAACCGTCAGCGGCATGAGCACGGATCTGAAGCAGAAACTCGCATCGGGTGAGATCGACATCGCCTTGGTCAAACGCGAACCGGACAGCGGACCGTGCTGGGCGGCGTGGCCGGAAGTGCTGGTGTGGGTCAAAGGCGCGGGGGTGGACTCGGCCAACGGCGTGTTGCCATTGGCGTTGTTTCCGCAAGGGTGCATTTATCGGCAGCGGGCAATCCGCTTGCTGGACGTGGCACAGCGCCCCTGGCGCGTGGCGTTTGGCAGCCATAGCTTGACCGGTATCCAGGCGGCCGTCGCTTCGGGGCTGGGGGTGTCCATGCTGCCGGCTTCGGCGGTGTTGCCGGAACACAGCGTGTGCACCGATCTGCCGGAGTTGCCACCGACGGAGCTGGCGTTGATCAGCCGCGAGGGCGCGTTGACCGGGTTGCAGCGGGATTTGGTGGAGTTTTTGCGGGAGGAGTTGGCGGTCTTGGGCAATTGAGTGTGAATAGAAATGATTTGTCACGCTTGTGTCGCTGACATGACGCAGGGCAAAGCGCGGATAGCAGTGAAGGAGCTACGATTACTCTTACATCACGACAGGGAATCGAAATGAGTAAGGCAGACGAACTCGCGGCGAAGTTGAAACAGACCCGGTCTACCAGCGCAGATCAGATGATCGACAGTTGGCCCGGCCAAGTCTACGAGTTATATGAGCAGATCGAGGCGTGGCTGAAGCCGCTGACTGAGGTAGGCCTGATTCTGCGACGCAATCCGACACATGTCTTCGAGTGCGATTCAGAGGGTGCGACTTTCGATTACGCGATCGACCAGCTTCTGATCGAAGGCAATGAGCACGGCATCACCTTCGACCCTGTTGCACGCTTCACTGAAGATGGCGCTGGGCGTGTCGAGATTCACTCGATGGGTAAAGAACTCGCGCTGTTGCGCACAGTGGACGCGGATGGCGAGACACATTGGTGGTTGCAGGTGATTGAGCAGGCCGGACAGCAACTGGATGCGGTTGCGTTGACGGAGAACAATTTCCTTTCGGTGGTGCAGGAAGGTCTGCAGCTTTAACACCCAGACGAACAACGAAGACAGATCACCCACACCGGAAAGGGGACGGACTTACTATCAAGTCCAATCCCCTACTGCCGCGCCGGTCCCGCCGCCACCACCGATCCCACCGCCGAATGCAAATCCAGCACTGGCATCGGCGACGGCCGATTCAGCGCCCGCAACACCGGCGCATCGTAGCCATACACATCAGGCTTGAACGCCACTCGCCCGTCGCTGCCCAAATCCACGGTCCAGTACGCCAGCAACACCGGCACTTTCACCGGAAGCCGAATGTTCTCGGTCTTGCCGCTGGCCAACTGCTTTTGAATACCTTCGCTGTTCCACCGGACCGGGTCGTTGAACAACAATTCCACAAGCTGCAGCGGATTCTCTACCCGAATGCAGCCCGAGCTGGTCGCGCGGATGGTTTTGGCAAACAACTCGCGGTGCGGTGTGTCGTGGAGGTAAATCGCATAGTCGTTGGGAAAGCGGATCACCACCCGGCCCAGCGAACTGTCAGGCCCGGCGTCCTGGCGCAACGTGAGGCCGCGTGGATTGGTCCAGTCCACACTCGATGGATCGAGCACATTGCCTTCGCGATCAAGCACTCGAATGCGATTGGCGGCGAGGTAGCCGGGGTTGCTCTGGATCTTCGGCAACACATCCTCCTTGAGGATCGTCGGCGGCACTGTCCAGGTCGGGTTAAACGTGATGTAGGTAATCTGCGCCTGGAAGACTGGCGTATTGCGCGCCGCTTTACCGACCTGCACCCGGGATCGCCAGATCGGCACGCCATCGCGGTACATCGCCACCTTGTAGCCGGCGATATCAACGATGACGAATGTGCCCTGGAGTTTGTAGAGCAGCCAACGTGCGCGCTCCATGTTCACGCGGACCTGGTCGATGCGCGCATCAACGGGCACGTTCAGCGCTGCCAGTGTTGTCGCCCCTGCCATGCCGTCCGCACTCAGGTATTGCTCGTTCTGATACTTTTTCACCGCGGCGGTGACGGCGCCGTCGTACTGGGTGCCGCGGATCAATCGCGGATCGAGAAAACCGGCCGCGACCATCCTCGCGCGCAATTGCGCGACCGCCGGTTCGTCCATGCCGGGTTTGAGCGAATGGTCGACAATCACTTTCGGCCAGCCGCCCCGGTCCCGAATGCCGCGCAATTGCGCCAGGGCCTGACGCAAACCGACGTACACCGCTTCTTGCGGCGGTGCCTGGGCAAAAGCCTTGGCCACGTCGTGATTGTCGAGTGCGGCGAAGAAAGCATTGAAGTCGTCACGTGGATCGACGCCATTCGAATCAAAATTCCAGTGAATGTCGAGCCGCGAAGGGTCGACCTTGCCCCGCCGCAACTGCAGCAGCGCGGTGATAAACGTATGCGTGGTCGCCAAATCGAAAGCCGCCCGCTGCTCGGGCGTCACCGGTGTCGTATGCATCGTGGTTTGTGACCGGACCAATTCATCGATATGAAAGTCCGCCGGGGTCAAGCCGTCGGCCTCAGTCGCGTTCAGGCTGGCGATCAATTGCGCGACATCGCTGTCATTGGTCCACGCCGCGCGATAGGCACGATGGGTATAAAAATCCATGACCAGACGGCTGACATCCACTCGACGATTGCGTGGTGCGGTCAGCAGCGGAGGAAAAGCGGTTTTCAGCGGTTCAAGCGTGGCCTGAATCGCTTGACCGACGTTATCATCCGCTCCAGCCTCGATAATGGAGGTAGGCGCATTTAGCGGCTCAATCGACGACGTTTGCCCAAGTGCTGTGCCGCTTATCAGAAAGCCCATAAAAAATACGCGGCTTATGACGAATAACCTTGTTAAAAGCACCATGAATAATCCTTAATCCCCCGCATTCAACGCCCGGCTGGCAACGCACTGCTAGACTCGAACTTAACATGATGAGACATCTGTATGGCGCCACTACGTTTTGGCTATCTATTCTCGGCCCTGCTACTGACTGCAATGTCCGTACCGTCAGCCTACGCCGATTCGCTCGCGGCCGCCCTCATCAAAGCGGCCCCGAAAGCTAACGCCAACGTCATCAACCTCGCCGTTCGCGCCTCGCAATGCAGCATCGCTCAAGGCAAAGCGCCTGTCCAAAGACTTGCGGTTATTGATTATTCGCTGCCTTCGACCGAGCAACGTCTATGGGTGTTCGATTTAAAGAAGCGCAAGTTGCTGTTTCATGAACTGGTCGCCCATGGACGCAATAGCGGCGAAAACATGGCCGTCAACTTTTCCAACCAGAATGAAAGCTTCGCCACCAGCCTCGGGTTGTATCGCACCCAGCAGAGCTATGTCGGACAGAACGGTTACTCGCTACGCATGGAAGGCCTGGAGCCGGGTTTCAATGACAACGCGTTTGACCGTGCCATCGTGATTCATGGCGCGCCTTATGTGAGTCCGGTCCTGGCCCGTGCGAATGGACGTATTGGCAGAAGCCTCGGCTGCCCGGCGGTCAGACCCGCGGTTGCTCGTCGGCTGATTGATTCGATGAAGGGAGGCCAACTGTTGTTTTCCTACTATCCGGATCAGCGTTGGCTGAAGTCTTCTTCGTATATCAATTGTGGCAGCGGCACGGTGGCTGATACATCCGCGCCAAAAAAACACCTTTAAGAACAGGCGCCCGTCCAGTGGCGCCTCCCTCCTGCTTCACCGCGCCTACATCGGTGAAACTGTCAAAACTGTAATCTCAGCCTCAGCCTTCTGAAAGGCACCGCTCGTTAGCCTCATCGTCAAGCTAGCTCCAAGCTGACGGACAGGGAACACAACGGCATGCATTCGAACACTACAAGACGCACCTTCGTGAAAGGGCTGGCCGCAGGCGGACTGCTGGGTGGCCTCGGCTTATGGCGCACGCCGGTCTGGGCAATCACCAGCCCTGGCGAACCTCAGGTGTTGACGGGCATCGACTTCGATCTGTCGATCGGCGAAACCCCGGTCAACATCACCGGCAACCCGCGCACCGCCATGGCCATCAACGGCGGCATTCCCGGCCCGCTGCTGCGCTGGCGCGAAGGCGACACGGTGACGTTGCGGGTGAGGAACAAGCTCAAAGTCGACACGTCCATTCACTGGCACGGCATCTTGCTGCCGGCCAACATGGACGGCGTACCGGGCCTGAGTTTTCACGGCATCGAACCGGGCGGCCTGTACGTCTACCAATTCACAGTCCGGCAGAACGGCACCTACTGGTATCACAGCCATTCGGGCTTTCAGGAACAGTCCGGCGTTTACGGCCCGCTGGTCATCGATGCCAAGGAGCCAGAGCCATTCCAGTACGACCGCGATTACGTGGTGATGCTGACCGACTGGACCGACGAAACCGCCGTCAGCCTGATGAAGACGCTGAAAAAGCAGTCGGATTACTACAACTACAACAAGCGCACCGTGGGTGATTTCATCCATGACGTCAGCGAAAAAGGTTGGGGAGCCACCGTCGCGGATCGAACGATGTGGGCCGAGATGAAGATGAACCCCACGGACATCGCCGACGTCAGCGGCGCCACTTACACCTACCTGATGAACGGCCAGGCGCCGGACATGAACTGGACCGGTGTATTCCGCCCCGGCGAGAAGCTGCGTCTGCGGTTTATCAATGGCTCCGCCATGAGCTACTTCGACGTGCGCATCCCCGGGTTGAAAATGACGGTAGTCGCAGCCGACGGTTTGCACATCAAACCGGTGAGCGTCGACGAGTTTCGCATCGCAGTGGCAGAGACGTTTGACGTGATTGTCGAGCCGACCGAAGCGGCTTACACGCTGTTCGCGCAATCGATGGATCGCACGGGTTTTGCACGGGGTACGCTGGCAACGAAGCCAGGTTTGTTGGCGCCGATCCCGGCCTTGGACCCTCGTCCGTTAGTGACCATGGATGACATGGGCATGGGCGGCATGGACCACAGCAGCATGGGCGATATGGCGGGCATGGATCACAGCAGCATGGCCGGCATGCAGTCTCATCCAGAGACGGAAAAGGACAACCCGCTGGTGGACATGCAAGCCATGTCCACCTCGCCCAAGCTCGACGATCCCGGACTGGGCCTGCGCAACAACGGACGCCGAGTCCTGACCTATTCCGACCTGCGCAGCACCTTCGAAGACCCGGACGGCCGCGAACCCGGCCGCACCATTGAGCTGCACCTCACCGGTCACATGGAGAAATTCGCCTGGTCGTTCAACGGCGTGAAATTCGCGGAAGCCGAGCCGCTGCGCCTCAAGTACGGCGAGCGCGTCCGGATTGTGCTGGTCAACGACACGATGATGACCCACCCCATTCACCTGCACGGCATGTGGAGCGACCTCGAAGACGAGAATGGCGAGTTCATGGTGCGCAAACACACCATCGACATGCCGCCCGGCTCCCGGCGCAGCTATCGGGTCACCGCCGATGCGCTCGGCCGCTGGGCCTATCACTGCCATCTCCTGTACCACATGGAAATGGGCATGTTCCGTGAAGTTCGCGTGGAAGAATGAGGCGCATCCCATGACCCGATTGACTCCAATATCTTTAGCACTCGTGACCGCGGGCCTGACGCTCTCTTCGGCAATGGCCGCCACTGACGACATGCAGGGCATGGACCATAGCCAGATGACCGGCATGGACCACAGCCAGATGCAAAGCATGGATGACGGCCAGATGCAGCCCGCCGCGCCGACTGAAAGCCGCACGCCGATCCCGACGCTGACCGATGCCGACCGCGCCGCCGTGTATGCCAGCCCGACCGGCCACGGCGTGCATGACACCGCACTCAACTATTATTTCCTTGCCGACAAACTCGAATGGCAGGACGCGGACAACGGCAGCGTCCTGGCCTGGGATCTGTCAGGCTGGATCGGCGGTGACATCGACCGTCTGTGGCTGCGCTCCGAAGGCGAACGCACCAACGGCAAGACCGAAGACGCCGAAATCCAGGCCCTGTGGGGCCATGCGATCTCCCCATGGTGGGACGTGGTGAGTGGCGTGCGCCAGGATTTCAAACCCGGTGCCCCACAAACCTGGGCCGCCTTCGGTGTGCAAGGCATGGCGCTTTACAACTTTGAAACCGAAGCCACGGCCTTCATCGGTGAGGGCGGCCAAACCGCTGCACGACTGGAAGGCGACTACGACATCCTGTTGACCAATCGGCTGATTCTGCAGCCGACCGCCGAACTCAACTTTTACGGCAAAAACGATCCACAGCGGGGTATCGGCTCCGGCTTATCCAACACCGAGGCCGGCCTGCGGCTGCGCTACGAAATCCGCCGGGAGTTCGCGCCCTATATTGGCGTGACCTGGAACCGCACTTACGGCAAAACCGCCGATTACGCCAATGATGAAGGTGAGGATCGCAGCGAAGCGCGCCTGGTCCTCGGCGTTCGGCTGTGGTTTTAAACGCTTCAACTCAAAAAACCAAAAACCAACCGTTGAAAACGGTAAGAGGCCTCGCATGCGCATGATCAAAACCACCGTTGTTGCCCTGGGACTGCTGCTGAGCACATTCGCTCAAGCCCACCCGAAATTACTGTCCTCCACCCCCGCTGAAGGTGCAGTCGGCGCAGCACCCGCCAAAATCGAACTGCACTTTTCCGAAAATCTCATGACCCAGTTTTCCGGCGCGAAACTGGTCATGACCGAAATGCCCGGCATGGCCCACGCCCCCATGCCGATGAAAGCCAAAGTCTCCGGCGGCGGCGACCCGAAAACCATGGTTATCACCCCGCTTTCGCCACTGCCCATCGGCACCTACAAAGTCGAATGGCGCGCGGTGTCTTCGGACACTCACCCGATTACCGGCAATGTTACGTTCAAAGTGAAGTGATGAATGAGCGACTCGATCGGCATTGCCCTGCGGTTTGGCTTGTATGTGGATTTGATGCTGCTGTTGGGCTTGCCGCTGTTTGGGTTGTACAGCCTTAAAGGGCGGGAACGCGTGTCGGGCGCGGTGTTGCCGTTTCGGTTGATGCTGGCGGGAACGGCGGCGCTTGGGTTGCTATTGTCTATTGCGAGCATGGTAGTGATGGCGAGCGCCATGAGCGGTGAAACGGCCTTTGCCGAGTTACGTCCACACCTCGAGATGATGGTGTTGGAAACGGACATGGGCCTGGCGTGGGTCGTGCGTATCGTCGCACTGGTTGTTGGTGGATTGGCGGTGATGCTCAATCATCGTGCACCTGGCGTTGGCTTGCTGGTTGCGACGATTGCTGGCGGTATCGCCCTCGCCTCTCTCGCCTGGAACGGACATGGCGCGATGGATGAAGGCATCCGCCGTGTCTGGCATTTCACCACCGACATCCTGCACTTGCTGGCCGCAGGAGTGTGGCTGGGAGCGCTAGTGGCGCTTGCGTTGATGGCGAAAGCCAATGTTCTGCAAACCGAAGAGCGCATCCGGCTGCTGGCCCGCGCAGTGACAAGGTTTGAAGTGGTGGGCGCGTTGATTGTGGTCGTCATCACCGTCACGGGTGTTGTGAACTACCTCTTCATCGTTGGGCTGGAGCTTGATGACTTATTTCTAAGCACCTACGGGATTTTGCTGTTTATCAAAGTCACCTTGTTTGCAGGGATGCTGGTGCTCGCCGCGTTGAACCGGTTTCACCTTGGACCGTTTTTGCAGAGGTCGTTGCGCAACGGGCAGTATTGGGTAGCGGCGAATGCACTGCGGCGCAGTGTGGTGTTGGAGTTGGCTGCGGCCGTTCTGATTGTTGGGCTGGTGGCCTGGCTGGGGACGTTGAGTCCAGAGATGGAAATGGCCGCGGAGTAACGTAAAGGGCGCCACTTGATATAGATCAACGACAGCCCCCTACACAGGGCTACGCTCAAAATAACCCTCAGATCGGATACCAGACATGCACGGGCTCCGCACCCATCTACCGCTGCTGATCCGCCAAGTGCTCGCACTGTGGCTGTTAGCCTTTGCGGTAGCGGCGAGCCAGGGTTGTCTTAGCCTGCCCCCCCATGATCTGAACGCCGCCCATGAAATCACCAGCAGCGCTGGCCATGACAATAGTCATGAGCAGCATGCCAGCAGCTGCCTGCAATACTGCGAACACAGCGCCACAGCACTGCCCCCCGCACAGACCTTGCCCACCTTCGAACACGCCCTTTGGGCCGTCCTGTTTCTGCTGCCTGCGCTGATTCTGAGTGTCCGCTCCCAGACTCCGTTCGCGTTTCTCACCTTACACCGACCGGCGCCACCCCGGCCGCCAGCGCGCCTGCGCTTCGTTCGCTTCAACGATTAAAACCATTCTCCGAGCGTCCGGAGTTCCGGCCGCCCCTCCTTTGGCTTCGCCTCTTTAGCGCGGCTCAATAGTTCCTGTACGTCCCTGACTCACTGGAGATTGCCATGCATACGCACTTCAAAGCACTCGTCGCCGCACTGCTCATCAGTAGCCCATTGGTTGCTATGGCCGTCGAGGAGCATCAACCCGACACACCGCCAACCACACCGGCCACCGCCACCGCCGCCACCACCACGCAAAACAAGGCCATGAGCGAACAGATGGAAAAAATGCAGGCGGCCCACGAAAAAATGATCGCCGCCAAAACCCCGGCCGAACGCCAGGCCGCCATGCAAGAAGGCATGGCCACGATGAAGGACAGCATGGGCATGATGCACAACCATTGCCAAGGCATGGGCATGGGCATGGGCATGGGTATGGGTATGGGCAAAGGCATGTCCGGCGACAAGAACCACTCAGAACAGATGATGGACATGATGATGAAAATGATGGAACAGCAGTCGAGCATGATGAAGATGCCGATGGCGCAGTAACCGCCTGAAAGAAGCACTTGACCTTGCCATCGTGGCAAGGTCAACCATCGAACCCTGTCATCACACCACCGCCACTCATGGCGAAAGAGGTTTACGCAATGAACGGTACAGAATTGCAAGTCGAAGGCATGAGCTGCGGCAGTTGCGTCAAACACGTCAACGCGGCGTTGCTGCCATTGGCCGGGGTTGGTGAAGTGACTGTCGACCTGGCGTCTGGCCGGGTCAAAGTGACCGGGGACATCGACAGCAATGTCCTGTTATCGGCACTGAATGAGGCAGGGTATCCAGCAAGCGTGTTGAAGGGTGAACGCCCCCAAAGCATCGAGAAAAAGTCGGGGTGCGGCGGCTCCAGTTGCTGTTGTCACTGAGTCCGAACGGCCAGGATGACATCGAGGCCAGACCGCATTGTGCAAACACAACAATGGGCGCTCCCACAATGAGCGCCCTTTTTCGTCGTGGATAGCAGCCGGGAAACTGTTTCACTACACTCCACTTTTTCTAACCCACCCGGATAAAAGCCCGCCAAAAATGAAAACCATAAAATGCACAATGATGCTCGGTGGCCTGCTCGCTCTATCCTTCGGCGCTCAGGCACAGGACGGCCCTTCGCATCTGGACAGCATCATCCAGCAAAACCAACTGCGCGTGTGTACGACGGGCGACTACAAACCCTATACCTCCAAAGCCGAGAACGGCGAGTACTCGGGGATCGACATCGCCATGGCCCGCACATTGGCCGACAGCCTCGGCGTCAAGGTTGAGTGGGTGCAGACCACGTGGAAAACGCTGATGCCCGACATGCTGGCCGGCAAGTGCGACATCGGCGTCGGCGGCATCTCGGTCACCCTGGAACGCCAGAAAAAAGCCTTCTTCAGCACCACACTGGATGTCGACGGCAAAATCCCGTTAGTGCGCTGCGAAGATCAGGCCCTGTACCAGACCGTCGAACAAATCAACCAGCCTTCGGTTCGCTTGGTTGAACCGGCCGGTGGCACCAACGAAGCGTTTGTCCACGCGTTTCTGCCCAAGGCGCAATTGAGCCTTCACGACAACGTGACGATCTTTCAGGAGCTGCTGGATAAAAGGGCTGACGTGATGATTACCGATGCGTCGGAAGCGTTGTATCAGCAGAAACTTAAACCCGGGTTGTGCGCGGTTAACCCGAGCCAGTTCATGCAGTACGGCGAGAAGGCTTACTTGCTGCCCCGCGATGACATGACCTGGAAGTTATACGTCGACCAATGGCTGCACCTGGCCAAGGTGACAGGTAACTATCAGAAAGTCCTGAGCGAGTGGATAGCAACGCCCGCCCCCAAATAACCGCCACACATCGTTCCACGCAAGCGCTGGCGAAGCCGCGTCCAGCTGAGAAACAGTCCCTCATTCAGCACTCGCGGTACATCAGGTAACAACGCGCCCCGACGGAAACATCTTCCGTCGGGGGCATTACGCCTTAGTCGTCGCGGAGCAACCCTGAGCTGTACTCGCTGAAATTGCTACCGATAGCGCTTCCGCCAAGGTTCAACTTGTTGGCGCCATGGCCGTCGAACGATTGGCAGCCATCTGAAAAACAGGTGCTGGTGCTGACGCCTGAGCAGGCGCTTAACAGCAAGGCACTGGTGATCATCATGACTTTGAAGAGATTTGAGATCATCTTTCAGGTTCCTGGGGGGCTGGAAGCGTGGCAGTTCGACTACGCCTCATCCTAGGACGCTATTTCGTCAGACATTATGAAACTTGGCTGGGCGACAGGATTGGTTCAGCCAAGGCGGTTTCTTGAGGCAAAAAAGGCGCTCTGTTCTGCTGCAACGCCACCCCAGTAAGACTCGTCTCCACCTCAAAAGCCCATTCCTGATAAACTCTCCCACCTCCCACCTCCCAGCCCCATCGATTCCAGACCCCCAATGCCCCCAATCACCGCCACACCCGCCCCGCTCTCCCGCCGTTTCTCCGTGGCGCCGATGATGGATTGGACTGACCGCCACTGCCGTTTTTTCCTACGTCTATTATCGAAAAACGCCCTCCTCTACACCGAAATGGTCACCACCGGCGCGCTCCTCAATGGCGATCACGAACGCTTCCTCCGTCACAACGAAGCCGAACACCCGTTGGCCCTGCAACTCGGCGGCAGCGTTCCTCTAGACTTGGCCGCCTGCGCCCGTATGGCTCAGGACCACGGTTACGACGAGGTGAATCTGAATGTCGGCTGTCCGAGTGATCGAGTGCAGAACAATATGATCGGCGCGTGCCTGATGGGGCATCCGCAGTTGGTGGCGGATTGTGTGAAGGCGATGCGCGATGCTGTGTCGATTCCGGTGACGGTGAAGCACCGGATCGGGATTAATGGGCGGGACAGTTACGAGGAGTTGTGTGATTTCGTCGGGACGGTTCGGGATGCCGGGTGCACGAGTTTTACGGTGCATGCGCGGATTGCGATTCTGGAGGGCTTATCGCCGAAAGAGAACCGTGACATTCCGCCCCTGCGTTATGACGTGGCGGCGCGGTTGAAGGCGGACTTTCCGGAGCTGGAGATTGTTCTTAACGGCGGGATCAAGACGCTGGAGGCCTGTCACGCGCATTTGCAAACGTTTGACGGTGTGATGTTGGGCCGTGAGGCGTATCACAATCCTTATGTGATGGCTGAGGTGGATCAGCAATTGTTCGGCAGTACGGCGCCGGTGATTAGCCGGGCGGAGGCGCTGGCGAAGTTGCGGCCTTATATAGCGGCGCATATTGATGCGGGCGGTTCGATGCACCATATCACCCGGCACGTGCTGGGGCTGGGCACCGGGTTCCCGGGGGCACGCAAGTTTCGGCAGTTGTTGTCGGTGGATATCCACAAGGCTAAAGAGCCTTTGGCGTTGCTGGATCAGGCAGCTGAGTTGCTTGAAGGGCGTTAATCCGTTTTATCTTTTAAATACCAGGCTGGTGGGTCCGCAGCCTGGTTCACGTGTCAGAGCGCTGCTGCTTCAGTCCAATTAACCCAACCGAATGCCCATGTGGCCAGGATCACCAGACCGAATGCAATTCGGTAACAGGCGAACGCGGCGTAGCTGTGGCTGGCGATAAACTTGAGCAAGCCGCGCACGGCGATCATGGCGAAAAAGAACGCGGTGACGAAGCCCAAGGTGAAGACTGGCAGGTCGCCAGCCTGGAACAGATCCCGATATTTGTAGCCTGAGTAGACGGCGGCACCGACCATGGTTGGCATGGCCAGGAAGAACGAGAACTCGGTGGCTGCCTTGCGCGACAGTCCAAATAGCAACCCACCGATAATGGTCGATCCTGAGCGTGAGGTGCCCGGTATCATCGCCAGGCATTGAGCGAACCCGACCTTTAACGCGTCGGTCCAACGCATGTCGTCAACATGGTCGACATACACCCTATGTTCCCGCCGCTCAGCCCACAACATAACGATACCGCCCACTACCAATGCCACCGCCACGGTGATTGGATTGAACAGATATTCGTGAATCTTATCGGCGAACAATACACCTAATACAACGGCAGGCATAAAGCTGATCAATAAGTTCAAGGTAAACCGTTGCGCATTACGTTGGGTTGGCAAGCCTGTGACGATCTCGAGGATCTTGCGCCGAAACTCCCAGACCACGGCCAGGATCGCCCCAAGTTGAATGATGATATTAAAAGCCATGGCACGCTCACCGCCGAAGCCGAGCAGGTCCGCGACAATGATTTGGTGCCCTGTACTTGATATGGGTAAAAACTCTGTCAGCCCTTCCACCACGCCTAAAATCAATACCGTTACGGTAGTCCAAAAATCCATTAACCCCCCTCATCTACAAAAGCAAAACTGCTGACGAACTGACGATTTTATCGCCAACGAGTCAGTAAAACGCATTCAGCCCTGCATTAAAACTCAACGTTAATAATTGTCCATGAATGTCACCATCAACCCGAACGTTACATAACAAGAAATATCAGCCAGTTCCAAACAAAACACATACTAAAACCGGCACTTAAAGCAGCCTAGTTCTGGTAACTCATTAGGCCTCCATAAAAATCCAACTAAGGCAGCTTCAACCGCCCACCCAAGCTTATTGAACTGGAAAAGCGGGACATTGCGCGAAAAGATGGCACAATGATGCCTATTTGCCACTGTGCATGCCAAGCATCAGGGGCACAAAGGATCTCGCCAGATTGCTCAACAATGTTAAAAAAATTGTGACACCTGCTTGAAAACCCGGGAAATGTTACCAATTGTCAGTCACAAATGAGAATTGGTGCTTTAACATCCAAATGTCAGCACCCAGCCGAGTCAAAGCATGATGCTTACAGGGAAATTAACGAATACCAGCCACAGCCACACAAAGGAGGTGACGGGTATTCTCACCATTGGGCGGACCCATAGTTTAGCTGAGGGTTTCAGGGCATTAGTTGCAAGCTATGTAGCGCATGATATACCCGTTGACACTATGTGCTTCAACAACTTGTTTAGAAAAAATAAGGGTTCCCATTCATACCGTGCAGTATTCATTGTCATTGACAGCCCTCAGGCGTTTGATGAAAGCATCGCCCTGGTGGAAAATATGCGTGCCGATAACCAGGCCCTTATTATCTTTGTAGCCATCACCGGCAAAGGCACCTACAACAAGATGAGATACTATCTTGCCGGCGCCGACCACTGCATTAAATTCAGTACGCTTCCTGAAGATAACCCGGACGTACTTTCCGAGTTTTTCAATAGCGCAGAATGGCATAAGCAACACAGTTTGCTCTTGGACCCCACGCGTATGTGCCTGATTGGAGACTATAAAAAACTGGATGTTTCGTTTCCGGAAATGAAAATTCTGGAAGCCTTTGCCGAAACAAAAAATCAAATACTGAGCCATGATGAAATCGCCAGAATCATGGGTCTGAATATAACGTTTTATGACCCAAGGGCCTTGGAAAAATCTATCAGCCGCCTGCGCGGCAAGATAAAAGGCATGTATGGCACCAACGCCATTCAAAGTATTCGTGGGCATGGATATCGTCTCGTCAGGGGTCTCATCTCGACCGCCTGATGATTAATATGCAGGGAGTTATTGCATTATGAACGCAACGATGAGCGCGTCACACATCTATCGTGCGAGTCATTATCTGTCTCGACAATTGATCCTCACTCGTGATGACTGCCCATTTGGCAGCGAGATCAGAATACAGTTTGACGACAGTCCGGCTCAGCCAGCCCATGCATCTTTTGCGGCATCCATGCAGCAGATGAGCGGCATCTACAGTGAAGTGCTCATGCAGACCCGGTTGATTGCCTTTTCGCTGAAAGACCATAATATATCCAGCAAAAACAAATACTTAAGTCGTAGATTTGTCTGCGTCGGACAATCAGACCTCGCCGATTCAGCACTCGCGGAAGAGTTGGTACAGTCCAGCGACGCCCTGCACAACTTTGGTCAGACGCTGGTTATCGCTTTCAATGAACTGCCTCTTTCGGCGGTCAGTTTCAGTGAAAAAAAGAAGATTCTCAACAATGTGTATCTGTTGAAAGACCACGGCATAGAAATCGCGTTCGATGGTTACAACATCGACAATGAAAGTATCGAGATCTTTACAACCCTGAATCTTTTCGACTATATCAAGATCCCTCTTTCAACCCTAGACTTAAGCCTTAAACTCACGGGCAACCCCGAATTATTCAATCGTCTCCACGAACGCATGACCATGCTGACCCACACCACTAAAGTCGCCTTCATAGCTGACAGAGTGGAGCATGCCGCGAGCCATATACTGGCGCGCGCGCTGCCGTTTGAATACTTTCAAGGGAGCCATTACTCCCCTGCCGACAACCTTTTGAATTAAAAACTGAGTATGCCCTTCAGGAGAGAGACATGGAAAGCAGTACACCCCTCCCCAGAAAATATTTTGTCGTCGTTACTCACAGCCCGGCATTACAACTAGAGCTTGAGGCATTATTATCGAGCGAGCGATATAACTCATTTGGTACGTCGCAGGCAAAGATGTTTGTCGAGGGTGTTGCCCTACCCTCATCCGCCCCTAAACTAATGGAATTTATTTCCCCTCACCTGGACAGAATTGTCCCTCCCGTTATCAGACATGATACACAGCGCATTCTCTCTTCATTCGAATCCGAGTGGCGAGCGGCCCAGTCCGATACGCAGTTCAGCAACATATCCTCACGGGCAGATGAAGACCGGGAAAACACTCAGGATTCACTCCTCAACGAGGCGGTAAAACCGCATTATCCCTATACAGAAGCCTGGCGATTGAGTCATGGCAATGGTGCGTTGATCAAAGATGACGTAGAGGTTGTCTTGACCGGGCTAGAAGCCACACTGGTCAAGAAAATGCTGCACCATGATGAGCGAGTCGTAAGTAAAGATGATCTTATTCGGAGCATCGGCAGAGAACCCGAGCATTATCGAGGCCTGGAAATGTGCTTGAGCAGGCTACAGGAAAAGTTCAAGAGTGCCAGCAATGGTGAACGTTTGTTCCGGGCCGTGAGGAATCGTGGCTATTGCCTGATTCAAAAAATAGTACGGGGGAAAAGTCTCACCTGAATCAATAAGATTGATCGCAATGGTAGTGCATACAAAAACAAAAAAGCACCCCACCATTTCACCCTCCGGCCCCTCCCCTCTCCGCAGACAATCTCGCTTGCCCCTTCCTGAAATCAACTTTCATTATCGACTATTTCTAACACTTCGCCGCCTCAATATAACCAGGACACCAACTTACCACTCGTTAAAAGTCGTCAGACAGCTTTCTGCCCAATAAATTAATCTATTCACTGACGAGCACGCCGCACAGTGGCATTTCGACCGTCAATGTTTTGCCCTCTTATAAAAATAATAATGCTGACCACATCAACTTGGCTCTTGTCTGTCGACACGCGAATGGACGTATTTTGGGGATATCGCATGGTTAACAATCTTCGTATCAATCGAAATACCCACCTCAAAGGATTGACCTTCTGGGGACAATGGGCACTGGGTCAGGGCTTTGTTGTAGCCCTGTTGTTTCTATTGGTTTATTACCACACCGGGACGGTGGAGTTCTATTACCGAGTGTGCGCAATTCTAACGGTACTTGCCTCGGTGCCCGCCTATACCTGGTGTGGCGTCTATGCAAAGAAAGATAATTACCTGGAGGGATTGGGGCGTTTGTTGGTGGGCTGGACAATGACCCTGGCGGCATTGGCCTGTGTGGCATTCATCTGCAAGGCCGATGGACTGTTTTCCCGTCAACTGATCCTGATATGGGCAGCCTGCGGTTATCTCGGGCAGGCACTGTTGTACGTGCCGCTGCACGGATTCTCGCAATACTATCAACGGTCACTTCAAAGCGAGCATAAAACCCTGATCGTCGGTACGGGCGAGTTGGCGCTGGGTCTCGCCCGGAAGCTGCGTAGCCTTGAACACTTCCCGCTGGTGGGGCTGGTCAGCACCGACACAACGCTCCCGCTGGCGATGGGCTCACCGCCGATCGTAGGCCCGCAAGAGCATCTGCTGGCGCTGATCAAAACCCATGACATCCGCCGTTTGTACATCACGCTACCCCTGAGTGAAGCGGCAAACATTGAAGCCATGTACATCGATTTGCTGGGGGCCAACGTCGATGTGGTCTGGGTGCCGGACTTGAACAGCCTGATGCTGCTCAATCACTCGGTAAGGGTCGTGGACGGCTTGCCGGCGATCTACTTGAATGAAAGCCCGTTGACCAGCCAGCCAACCGCCGCACTGAGTAAAAGCCTGTTGGAAAAGAGCGTGGCGCTGTTGGCCCTGGTTCTTCTAAGTCCGTTGCTGTTACTGATTGCCCTGGCCGTTAAACTCAACTCCCCCGGTCCGGTGTTCTTCAAGCAGGACCGCCACGGCTGGAATGGCAAGGTGATCCAGGTCTGGAAGTTTCGCTCGATGCGCGTGCACGATGACCTTGAGGTCAAGCAGGCCAGCCGTAACGATTCTCGGATCACTCCGGTGGGACGCTTTATCCGCCGTACTTCGCTTGACGAACTGCCGCAGTTGATCAATGTGCTGCAAGGCCATATGGCTCTGGTCGGACCACGTCCCCACGCCGTTGCGCACAACGATTACTACTCCGGGAAGATTCTCGCCTACATGGCTCGCCACCGAATCAAACCGGGGATTACCGGGTTGGCTCAAATCAACGGTTGCCGTGGCGAGACCGACACCATCGACAAGATGCAAAAGCGTGTGGAGATCGATCTCAAATACATCAATAACTGGTCGTTGTGGCTGGATTTGAAGATCCTGGTGAAGACGCCTTTTACCTTGCTGTCAAAAGACATCTATTGATCACTTGAATACCAGGCACCGCAAAATGACAAGGGGACGCAAGTCCCCTTTTTCATGGGCGTCTATCAGGCGCTGAGTCGCACTTACGCCCCTGCCACACCAGGCTCCCTGACACACGGCAACACTTGTTCAAGCCGGGAGCTGAGTCAGCCCCCGGCTTATCATTGCAAGTGTGTCGTTTTAACGCAGAGAACCCTGCGCAAGATGGCGCTGCTTATTAAATGACCTTCCAGGTTGCCCCCTTCCAGTCGACCGCGATGCGATCTACAGCGCTAATCGCCCTGCAGATCGCCCGCGTTCACTCAGTGATCTTGTCGAAGTTACGGTAGAACAAGTCGCTGTCACGGCTATCGGTCATCGAGTGCAGCCAGTAGCTGCGATTGAGCCGTGCACCGCCGTCCCGGGTCAGCGGCGACCAGACGATATTGGCCCGACGCATGGTCGACATGCTCATCAGTTCATCGAACGGAATGGAGATGTAGATGCCCTTGTCGAAACTGCCTTCACCGTATTCCGCTGTCGTCGCAGTGGTCAGCGTGGCCCAGGCACCGAATCGCACGCCATTGCGGAACTCCCGTGACAGATCGACTGTGGCGCCCCAATCCCGCGCCAGGTAGCGGCCGACACTGACGGCGGCCTGGGTATCGAAAGGCAAGTCGGTATAACCGGTGATATGGCCGGTCACGGTCGAGTAATCGCGCAAGCCAAAACCCTGGTTGAACTCGCGCTGACGCACGTAGTTCAGGTCTGCACCCACCGACCAACGCTGGCCTGCCGGACGGAACAGTACCTCACCGCCCACACCGGCAAACATCGACTCCAGATAGCCGCCGTAGACCATGCCATACAGGTCTTTATCCAGTTGCTCGGCGTGGCTGAACTGGAACGTGGGCATGGTGACGTCAGAGGTCGTCAGGTACTTGCGCAGGTCGGTCCGCACCCGGGGCAAACCACTTGGTGCGTCGTAGGTAAAGTTGTCGTAGTTGTTCACCAGGTTGGCGCTGAGCAGGCCGCTCCACCAGGTATTGCGCGTGAAACGATACTCGGCGTCCGCATCGGCACTCAGCTGATAGAGCAAACCATCAGGGCCACCGACGTTCTGTTTGTAGCCCAGCCCGACACCATAGCTGAAGGGATCGCGCGCGGCAGTATAGAGCGTGGTCTCGGTATGCGGCATCGCCCCGTTGACCTCAGTGGTTCGGTGCAAGGTTTGCAGCGGCTCCTCATTGTTGACCACTTCGCGGAAGGTCTCGCGCGGCACGCTGGTTTCTTCCAGCGGCATGTCGTAGCGCTTGTTCACCAGGGTGAACCAGTCGATATCGTCGTTGACGCTGTTGTCCAGAATCCGGCTGGCGCGGCCGACGGCTTTGGCCGAATGGAAATAGTTCGTCTGCTCGCCGTACACAAACAACTCGGGGCCGCGCTGAGTGATGCGCTCGACTTTGTAGCCGGCATTTTTCTGCAAACGTTGGGACACGTTGGCCCAGTTAACCTGATCCGGTGGTGTGGCAGGAGCCTGTGTCGGCAGACGCTCCGCGGGCGGATCGTAAGTCTTGGCCGGCGCCTTGCGGCTGACGAAGTTGGTGTGCAGGGTGATGCCGAACATCGCAGTATTGCCGCGCTCCCAACCCGCGCTGAGATCGACCGAATCGGTCAGCTTGAACACGGCGCCGATGTTGATGGGCGAATCTTGCTTGATGACGTTGTCTTTCGGTTCGTTTTTGTAGTCGTTGCCTTCGTACTCAAGCTTCAGGCTGAGCGGCTCCCAGGGTGTCTGGTAGGTCACGCCGCCAAACAATGAAGGTCGCCCACGAAAATAGGCATTGGTGTTGACGTCACCGGTGCCCTCGCCGTCCGGCCGGGTATTGAAGCGATCAGCCGCCCAACCCAACGGGTTGTCAAAATCGCCTCGATTGCCGATGTATCCCCAGGCAATACCCGCGCTGAAATCAAAGTCGTCATAGCGTTTGTTGGCGACCAGGAATTCGCTGGAGAACAGGCCGGTACCGCCGATGTCGCGAAAGCCCAGGGCCAGCTCAGGCGCCCAGTGGCTTTCTTGCCAAAGGCGTACCTTGAGGTCCACAGCCTTGTCTTTATAACTCTGGTCGCCACTCAACGACTCGGGGCCATACCGGCGGTTGGTGATCGCTGTATAGCGAAACGAGCCTTCCAGCCATTCAAATGGCTGCAATGAAACGCTGTAACGGGTATAGGGCTCGGTTCGACTGGCATTCACACTCAATTCGCCGGCCGGTGCCATTCGAGCCGTCGGCGTTTGCATCAAGCCCACGCCGCCGAAATCGTTTTGAGTCAATCGCGGCTCTGCATGAGCCAAACCACACGGCAACAACAGCACTGCAGCAAAACGTAAATTCAAGGAACCACCTCAGCCAGTTGCGTGGCAAGAAATTCGGCCAACTGCTGATTCAGTTCAGGTATAGGCGGATTAAGATCATCGGTTTTGACAGGGACCAGGATTTTGCTGCCGGCGGCAGGCACCTGCCCGCTTTCACGATTCCACGGCGCAATGCCGACACGGCGGGTGACCCCGTCGGGCTGAACGATCCAGAGGTAATCGGCTTCGGCATCGGTCAGAGATGAACACCCTTGCAGGTAATCCCGCGCCTCTTGCAGCGGGCGAAAGGCGAGCCGGCACGGTTCGGCGACAGCGCCCAGCACTTCAACCACATCGGAACGCTTGGGGTAGATCAGGCTGTCGCCGTCATCGAGGCGGAAGTTGCGAGCGAAGCCGACCTCCACCGCGATCGGATCAAGGACCGCCACCTGGCGCCCGGTAACCGGCATGCGGCTGACTTGCTCGTACAACTGCAACGCCAATGCCGCCCGGCTGGGCCGATCGAAGAGCAATGCGGTGCGTTGCAGCACCTTCAAGTCAAACAGGACCCCGGTCTTGAGTCGGGTCTGCTCCTCAAGCAATGGTTGTCGCAGCCAGGCGGCCGCCAGCCAGTAGCTTTCAGGATTGGGTTGCGCCAAACGCATCACATCCAGCACGCGCCCCCCGGGTTGCAGCTCGACCGGCCCCGGATTGCGCACATCACCGCTGACGTTGACTGCCGCATTCACGCCACCGCAGATCAACAAAAGGCACGTCCATAACACCTTGGGAAACTTCAACGGACAGCCCCGCGCTCAGAGGTCAACTGCACGATCTTCACCCTGAGTTGCCCTGTCAGTTGCTGTTCACTCTGGAGGATGAAACCGTTATCCGGATCGACCCAATAATGATTGGTCGCGCGCAGGCCAATAGCCGGTGCCTCTATCTGCTCATCGACACGCAGCACGGCGTATTCCTTGTCCAGGATCCTGAGGGTTTCCATGGGTTTTCGGGTAAAGCGGCTGCTCACGGCAACACCCACTTCGTAACCTCGATAGAGATCGATCCAGCGCTGGCTGGTGTATCCATCGGGCAATCGGTGAAGGCCTTGCTTGAACGGCGATTGCGTTTCGATACGGGTCCCGTCCAGGTCACCTTCAAAGCCCAGGCCGACAGTGCGAACCGCCAGGCCGTCGCGCAGCAACAACACCTGCTTGCCGGACGCGACCCAGTACTGCAAGTCACCTCGCTCACGCACCATCGCCAACACCCCTTCGCCGGAAGGGGTCGTCAGCTTGAGTTGCGGATACTGAACCTCGGCCACTTGCGCCGGAGTCAACTCCAGGTCGTCAGGCCCGGTGGCCACGGCTTTGAAGTTCGCCAGCGTGGCCTTCATCAGCGGATTACATCCACACAACAGCAATGCCGCCATCAAGCAGACGCTAACGTTCAACGTTCTCACAGTGGGACCAGACCTTATCTGCTGTTGGCTTCACTTAAGTTGTTTTGTGCCGCCGCGCCCATACCGAGAATCGAGGCCGATGGCACCAATTGACTGATGAAGCGGTTCCAGCGGGTAACGTTGGCAGGGCCTACATAAACAATGTCCTGGGGGCGGACATCGAAGTGAGTGGCGAGCGCCATGGCGGACGGCGACTCGGCTTGTAGTTGATAGATTTTGGCGGGTTCGACATCGAGGTTTTCTACACCGCGAATGACGTACACGGCGTTGCCGTTCGAGGTGGTCTGGTTCAACCCTCCTACCGAACCAATGACGTCGGAAAGATTCATGGTGCGGGTCTTGAAGGTCAATGCACGCGGCTGATTGACCTCGCCCATCACGTAGATCTTCTTGCTGTCGTTGTAGGGCAAATACAACTGATCGCCGCCTCTGAGGTAGACCTTCTGCAACTCGGCATTCTGTTGATTAAGCGCGTCTAGATTCAGCGGATAAACCCGCCCGTTTCGCGTCAACAGCAACCCGGACAAGTCCGCATTCAGCGGATCGACACCGGCCGAACCCAAGGCTTCAACCACATTGAGCGGATTGGTGGAAATCGCTTGAGGGCCTGCTTTCAATACAGCGCCCGACACCACCACTTTCTGACTGGCAAAGCGCAACACGGCGACATCCACTTGCGGGTCCGAGATGAAGGTGGACAACTTCTCGGCAATATCGGATCGCAGTTGCTGGATGGTCTTTCCGGCGGCCTGGACTTCTTTGATGTAGGGGTAATACAGCGTGCCATCGGACCGAACAAGACGGCCGTTTGCATCGATCTGCTGTTGCGCGCCAGAAGGTGCAGTCAGCTCGGGGTGATCCCATACCGTGATGTACAAGACATCGTTGTTACCGATGCGGTATTCGTCGGGCGTGGTCAACAATTCCGGGGGTAATGACTCATGTACCTGAGTGGCCCTGTCCATGGCGATAAGCTTGGGGGTAATCGGAATAAGCTCGACCCGACTGTTTTCGCTTGAGCCTTCGCGAGTGATATCGCTGGTGCTCATATGTTGGCCCGGCGAAAACATACAACCTTGCAAAGCAATACTTGCCAGCATTAAAAAAGGAACGCTACGAATCATAATGGCACTACGCTATTCAAGGGCAAACCCAAAACAAGATCACCCAGTGTTAGCCGGGCAATCTTGGATGACACCTGCGGTATTTATCAGTGTGTGCCGGTGGTACCGGTAGTGCCTGTAGTCCCGGTACTTCCGGTTGTTCCGCCGTTGGAACTTCCGCCGCTGCTGGAGGCAGCCACTGCGCCTGAAACAATCGCAGTGCTGGCCAATGCAGCTTGTGCCGCCGTTACATCACCCAGCACTTTTGTATCCAGCGAAAGAGGTACTTCTACTGCGAAAGCCCCGCTGCTCATCATGGACAATACGGCAATCACCATCATCTTTTTCATATCAAACTCCTTCCTGCGTGTTCTTTATATCTACGGACTTGCGGGACGTGTTTCCAGTCAATTTTCCCGACCATAATTAACATTGCGTCCTGATATAACAGTTCAGCAGAAAAACCAGGGGCTGACGGCCTGTTTCAAGCCCTACTCGACGTAACCCCTGGGATGATTCGATTGCCAACGCCAGGTGTCTGTCATCATCTCCTGTAGATTTCGCGTGGCCTTCCAGCCGAGCTCCTTCGCCGCTTTGGAAGGATCGGCCCAACACTCGGCGATGTCGCCCGAGCGTCGTGGCATCACGCGATAAGGCACTGGACGCCCCGACGCCTGCTCGAACGCCCGCACTACCTCCAGAACGCTGTAACCATCGCCCGTGCCCAGGTTCCAGATATTGATTCCGGTACGCGTCGAGATCGTCTGTAATGCCTTGAGGTGCCCATCCGCCAGATCCACCACGTGGATGTAGTCGCGCACGCCGGTGCCATCGACGGTGGGGTAATCGTCACCAAATATCGACAACTCCTTGAGACTGCCGACGGCCACCTGGCTGATGTAAGGCACCAGGTTATTGGGAATCCCGCTGGGGTCTTCCCCCATGTGGCCACTGGCATGAGCGCCAATCGGGTTGAAGTAACGCAACAGCGCGATGCTCCAGCGCGGTTCTGCCGCACACAGATCCTGCAGCACGTTTTCGATGAACAACTTGGATTGCCCGTAAGGATTGGTTGGCGTGCCGGTGGGGAAATCTTCCCGGATCGGCATCTGCTCAGGCGCGCCGTACACCGTGGCCGATGAACTGAACACCAACCGGAACACGCCCGCCGCCGACATCGCCTGGCACAGCGTAATGCTCCCGCAAACATTGGCCTCGTAATAATCAAGCGGCTTGCGCACGCTCTCGCCTACGGCCTTGAGCCCGGCAAAATGCAGGACAGCATCAATGGAATGCTCCTGAAAAATCCGGTCCAGCAATGCCCGGTCGCACACATCCCCCCGAATCATCGATGCGGACTTGCCGCAGAGGGCTTCAATGGCGTGCAGGGACGCGTCAGAGCTATTGCAAAGGTTGTCCAGCACAACCACATCGAAGCCCGCCTCAAGCAGCGCAAGTGTAGTGTGAGAACCGATATAACCGGTTCCACCCGTTACCAGAATCTTCATAGAGCGGTCCATAGTGGAGTATTGAAGTGCTCAATTACAGGCAATGTTAAATGTGCACATCACCCATTGACGCCAAACACTTATTAGCACTTCAGAACAACCAACACTATTAACAGACCCCGACTAAAATTAACTAAAAGGCATCAGCCCCGACAACTAATAACATTTGCCCCACTCTACGCCTGCTAATAATTGCCAATAAAGCCTCACTCAGGTATTAAAGTACAACCTCAGTAATACTTCAAAACTCACAGCCACACTCGATATTGTTTCTGCGTGGATGTGAATAATGACTTTCCAGGATATATCTATGATTCGTAAATGCTTGTTCCCCGCCGCCGGTTATGGCACGCGCTTCTTGCCTGCTACTAAAGCCATGCCGAAGGAAATGCTGCCGATCGTCAACAAGCCTTTAATCCAGTACGCCGTTGAAGAGGCACGGGACGCCGGTCTGCAGCACATGGCAATTGTGACCGGCCGAGGCAAGCGTGCGCTGGAAGACCATTTCGATATCAGCTATGAACTGGAACACCAGATTCGCGGCACCGAAAAGGAAAAGTTTCTGGCCGGCACTCGGGAGCTGATTGAAACCTGCACGTTCGCCTACACCCGTCAGGTCGAAATGAAAGGCCTGGGGCACGCGATTCTCAGCGGTCGTCCCTTGATCGGTGACGAACCGTTCGCCGTGGTGCTGGCGGATGACCTGTGCCTGAACCTGCAAGGTGACGGCGTACTGGCGCAGATGATCCAGCTCTACAAAAAATTCCGCTGCTCGATCGTGGCCATTCAAGAAGTGCCTCGAGATCAGACTCATAAATATGGCGTGATCGCCGGCGAGTTGATTTCCGAAGGGATCTACCGGGTCAACAGCATGGTCGAGAAGCCGGCACCCGAGGACGCACCGTCCAACCTGGCGATCATTGGCCGCTACATTCTGACCCCCGATATTTTTGATTTGATCGCCGACACCCAACCGGGCAAGGGTGGCGAAATCCAGATCACCGACGCACTGATGAAGCAGGCCCAAAATGGCTGCGTGCTGGCTTACAAGTTCGAAGGCCTGCGCTTTGATTGTGGCGGTGCAGAAGGCTATATCGACGCCACCAACTTTTGCTATGAGCATCTGTATCTCAACGGTCTTTGACCCACTCACTCATCCAGGCAAGCCACTATGACCACTGCAAAACGCTCGGTAGACATCGAACAGAAAGCGGGCAACGTCGGGGTGATGGCCTGGCTGTCAAAAACCCCGTCTTTATCCTCCACTTCGGCGGCCTGGTTTGGCACAGCCTTGTTGGTTGAGCGCATCGGGGTGTTCCCCTCTTCGGGCGATATCCATCGCCCGGTCAGGGACCCTTTTGCACTCTTGAACCATCTGAAAAATCTGTACGCCCACCAGTCCCTGGATATCGATGAAAGCGACGGGCTTAAAGTGATTTTCAATGATTGGCGATTCCGGGTTCGCGTGCGCTATAGCGACCCGGCAATTGTTATCAATATTGAAACGCGATGTGATCCTGACTTGATGCCTGTGAAAACCGCAGAGCTGCTGAGCCATCTGGAACGCTTTGAACGGTAAATGATTATTTCAAAGCGGAACCACACTGGCCCGGCGACTCACCGCCCCCTCCGACAATCAGGCGATACACGTAATCGGCAATAAGCCGACCGCCCGAACCCGGGATAGGGTGGATTTTGTCCGGACCGATCATGGGCGTCGGCCCGTCATTGGCGTAGCGCTTGAAGTCGGGACCGAACGTGCACTGCAAACTCGAATACACGATGTGCTCCGAACGCGCCCAAGGCTCAAGCACCTGGGCGTACTCCGACATCGGATACGCACTGGAGCGCGTTGTGTCCTGACGCAAGATCACGTTGATGCTCGCCGCCGGATGAACTTCGCGAATCATCCGCACCAACCCTTTCATGTTCTCCAGATAGTCGTTGGGCTTGACGCCAAATCCCTGGTCATTACCGCCTAACATGATCAGGTAAACGTCCGCCGGTATCTTGGAAACGATGGCCTTCCATTGGGTTTGCCATAGACGGTCGTTTTTATAAAAGTCACCTGAGGCGCCACCGGAAGCAGCGAGTTTGGAGACCCTGACGCCGCCCTGATTATTGGCCAGCCACAGACCAAACAACGTCGGCGCACCTTTCACAACTTCGAGCTTTAACGACCATTCAGCATTGGCGGGGATACTGAGTTGCACTTCCTGAACCCCGGAACCGGCCAACGTCAAAGGCTGCCAGGTGTCTGAAGGTGTCCACCGATAGCGCATCTCACTGGTTTTTCCATTGCCCAGGTAGAGCAACTTGGCGTCGGTAATGGCTGTATTGATGGATGCCGTTTCTTTGGAATCCACTTCAAGAAAAGCGCCCGCCTGCCCGGTTACGGTGCGGCTGTCCGGACTCGCCTGGCCAAGACTGGAAACGTCCCAATCTCCACCGAAGTACTTCTTGCTGCTGCGGGTGTATTTGAAATTCGTACCGCCGAGCGCGGCACCGTGATTGAACCCGACATAACCAGGCCCGGCGAAACCAAAATCTTTCGCCAAGTGCTGAGTGAGGGCATTGAGATAAAAATCCTGCCCCGCGCTGTAACTGTCGCCAATTACCGAGATGGCCAGCACCTCCCCCGCTTTACCCTTGGTCATTGCAGCAAGCCGATCGCGTGAACTTCTCACTTCGACAACCGGAGCAGGAACGGGGCGCACATCATCGACATCTACCACTGGCTCATTCCTCTATCAGTAAGCCGGCTGAATGGGCACTCAGGATTGAGGCACCTTCAACCCGACCGCTGGAGTCTTTTTGCGGGTAACTCGCTCGCCCAGGAACAGAATGGAAGTCAGGGTGAAGCGGCTAAAAATGTTCGACAACAGCACGGGCCCCAACAATCCGCACAGCACGCCGCCTGCGACCAGAACGCTGTCGTCCGTGACGCCCAAACGACCCAAGGCAAACCGCGAACTGGCAGCAAACAGCACGTGAAAAAGGAAAATGGCGTAAGAATATCCACCCAGCCAGATCAGGGCTTTAGAGCGCATGTCAGTCGACAGTAGCGCGACACAGGACATACAGCCAACGAGCAAACCGACAACGCTTCTACGATCGACAATGAGTTCGCGATCCACGGCGGCGACATACAGCAGCACAGCCGATATCAAGACGAACACGACCGGCCCGATCACTTTCAGCGATTGCTTCAAGGCACTGACCTTTTCGTGGCAAATCATCCCTGTCACGAAAAACGGCAGCAAATAGACCGCGCCATTGATGCCAAACGCGTCAACCGAAAAAGGCGGCAACAAGAAAACCAGCGCCGAAAACAAGAACAGCAGATACAGCCGCGTCGCCGTCTGCAACAGACCGCGCCACTGCAGAAAACCGACAAACACAAAGATGATGAAGACGGCCTGCAAAAACCAGAAATGGTTAACCGGTATGTAGAACGACAACAAGGCGTCGATTAACCCGACCTCCTTGTTAACGCCAGGCCCTACAACCTGCAGCACCGAAAATGGAATACCGACAAAAAACAACGGCACGATCAACCGTCTCACCTTGCCAACGCAGTAAGCGGAGAAGTCATTGCCTCTGATCTTGTATATCGAATAGATGTAGCCCGATATGAAGGTGAACAGCGGCATCCTGACGTACACCATCGAATCCGCCAACACCCGAAAAGGTGACCCCAGGTCGATTTTCAGTCCGCCGCCCAGCGGACCTATCACGTGATAGAGCACCAGCAGCAGGCATGCCAGACCTCTGAGCGTTTCTATTTCCAACGATTTTTTCTTGCTTTGCATAGACCACAAACCTCAGCGCTGAACGCTTGATTCAACCGACTCGGGTTTCTTTGAGCGCAGCTGCAATCCCAGCCCCAGAAACAGCACCGGAACCACCATGGAGAAATGTCGGGCAAACGAGCCGAAGTCAGGCTCGAACAACCCCTGCACCAATAAAAAGGACAGAGGGATCGCAATCAGCTCTTTGACTTTCGGCTCGATGGTTGAGCCCTTGTAGTGACTCGACGTCATCATTTTGAACATCAGTAACGAGGTCATCATCATCAGGACGACGAATATGATCTGCCCCAGGCCGGAGAGCAGGATCAACTCCACCGGGAAAGACAGCCTGAAAAAGATGCTCATCGAGTCCACTGCCTGGGACACGAAATCTCCGCCGTTAATCCATGAAACGATCAATGACTTCGAACCTTCTTCACCCAAAGTCCGCTGTTCATTGTTACTGGCGCGAATGGATGAAACCGAATAGCCGACCAGCAACTGAATGGCCGTCGCGATCACCAGGTAGAACATGAACAACATCACGAAAAAGCTGAAACGCGATACATGCTTCTTCATCACGCACACACCGACCCAGACCAGCGAAAACAATATCCAGTAGGGCCGGATCAGCACACCGTAAAACAGCGCCGAGAGGAAAAAACCCGCGCGGTAGCGTTTCGAAAAGGAGAAAAACAGAATGGCGATCACCGCCACCGAGACAATGATTTCCTTGGTCAGGTTATCGAGAAAAAACGACCTGACTACCCCCCACAGGCACAAGGTCAGGAAGATCGTTATCGGTATTCTTTTGAAGATGAAGATCGGGATAGAGGTGAGAAACAGGTTGCACAACATCCCGTAGGCCCACGCATTGGTCAGGTTGATACCGGTGGGACGCAGCAGGTAAGCGGAGCACTCATAAGAGGACCGGTCTGGTGAAAACGGATTCCAGAAATTGCAGTTGTCTGAACGAACGTATGACGTCCACAAGGTCATCGCATCCGGGCCAGGATCGCGGTGCATCAGCAGCGGCATCGCAATAGACAGAAAAAGACCACACAGCAGAATCAGGAATGAAATGGGTGAATCGAGTTTTCTTCCGCGAAACTCTATGGACGGTAGCGAGATGGCCATTACCAGGCCCCCTTTGACCGGGCAAACCTGGTCAGCAAAGCAATGACGGCCAACTGCACCGTGATCGAAAAGACATTGCCCCACGCCGCGCCATAAATTGAGTAGTGCTTGATGAGCACATAGCTGACGGGCAGTGAAACCGCCAAACAGATCGCTGCACTGGCTAACGAAACCCGACTGTTCTTCGAGGCAATAAGACCGCCCCAGACGATATCGCCGACGGCGCGCAGGGCAAAAGAGAAAATCAGAATCGCTAAAATCCGGTTATCCGGACGCGGGACTGCTGCGTCCACATAATCGAGCAAGATATTGAAGAAAGCATAAATCAGCACAGCCACCGCGCAGGAAACCATCAGGGAGCGCAGCACCCATTGATTAACGAACAATTGCCGGACCGTCAGCGCCTGCTGGCTATTTTTATAACGCTTGGCGAGCACGGGAATGCCCACCACCGCAACAACAGCGTAGGACAGTGCTTGCAACGTGTTGGCGGCAGACCAGGAGTAAACGTATTTGCCGAGGCTGGCATACGGTTCAATGTCCAGAATCAGAAAACGTTCAGCGTACTGACTTAATGCGATCAGCCCGCCTCCCAGATAAAAGGGCAACCCTGCTCTCCAGACCGAAACCGTGGTGACTGCACTGACGCCCCGGCCCTTATGTACGTCAACCACAATGAAGTAACCGGCCACGATGACCAACAGGTTGGTGGCCACCCATAACCAAAGCACATTGGCGATGGTGGACACTACGCCGGTCATCAGTCCGCCCACGGCAAGGAGCGCCCAGAGGCCGGTCTTGATGAAAAACAACAACGCGCCCCAGTTGGCCTTTTGTGCGGAAAAGACAAACGAGTTTATTTCGAAGGACAGATGCTCGGTGAGCAGCAACAGCGTGACGCACGCGATCAACGCGGCACTCGCCTCAACATCACTGAACAGTGAGTAGAGCGCGACCGTGACCACCGATAACAACAAACCAACGGCCAGGTACAGAATCAGTACCTTATCAACGACAAGCTTCGTACTGCCCCCCACGCTGATCAGCCGGTTGATTTCAGAACTGAATCCGACGCTGTAAAACTTGGAAGCAATCAATGAAGCGGCCACCACCACCCCGTAGAAACCCAAAGCCTCATAACCCAGGTAATGCGTGATGGCCAACACCAGCAAGAACTTTGCGCCTAAAGCACCTCCGCGTAGCAACAGCCGAAATATCATCGAACAATCCCTTTGATGATCGTGTCCATCAGCTCCGTTTTGGCTTCGATTTCTTTGCAGGTGTCCGTCAGTTTTTTACCGAATCTGGACAACGCATTCGGCGCGTAAACAGTGTCGATGATGGTGTCGACATTGATGTCCCCGCCGTTGATCACCCAATCTTCCACGCCCATATCCTGATAGGCGCCAAAACCTTTGCGTTCATAGCTGATATGAAACGCAGGCACGCCGGCGAGCAGAGACTCGATGGCTCCGTGCAGCCTTACGGAAATGACCAGGTCGGGCTGATACTTGGACAGGGTCGCCTTCAAGGGCAAGAGATCCTCGGTAATGCCAAGTTCCCGATAGAACGCCCCGTCATCGTTGCCACGAACGGCGCTTTGAACAGCGCAGACCACTTTGCTTTTCGCCCTTAGTCTCTTCAAAAGAAGCTTCAAGTTGGCAACGTAGGCGATCTTTTTCTCTTTGCTCCATTCCGGCGGCTTGCGTAAAACCACGCAGACCACGGCCGGCGATGACGCACAGCGGGTGAACTTGGGTTGCACCAGAATCTTTTTCGCCAACGCCTGGACCGCCAGGTCTGGCGCTCGATAGACATTTTCATTGGATTGGAAAATGGCCGACGACCTGTTGTCACGGACAAACACCGCATCGGCACTGGCGTAGTGTTTTACGATCGCGCTGCTTTCACCGTGGAACGGGCCGATACTTTGCGGCAGGTAAACCGACGGCACCTTACTCAAGATCGCCGTTTCGAGCTGTTTGGCATGGCCCAGTTTTAGCTTGATGTGTTCAAAGGCGCTCTTTGACCGCATGTACCCACCGCCCACCCCGACGATCAGATCGCTGGTGCTCAAGAGGTCGGCGAGTGGCGCGTAAGACTGTTTAAGGAAAACCGCTTCCTTCACGCGTCCCAATCCTTTAGCCGCCATGACCGGCGCGTCATACCGCTTATAGGGAAGGTAACTAAATGATTGGGGGTCTGACGCAACGACATTGATTAACGTGTCAGCACCAAAGTTTCGCAGCACCAAGGCGATTGCCAAATCCACCAGGAGGCCATCACCGGAATTGGATGCACTGTAGCCATGCAAAATAGTTACGTTCATATCTTGATATCTACTTAATAAGTTTGAGCGGAATACACGTCATAGGTTTTCTGGATCATCAGCGTTGCGCTGAACCGTTCGCGCACCCGCTTGCGGCTTTCGGTGCCGAGTTCCAGCAACTTCTGTTTCTTGATGTTCACTAAGATGTTACTGAGCGCCTGGTGATCGCCCGTCGAAAATATGTAGCCCGTGACGTTGTGCGTGACCAGTTCAGGGAGCGAAGTGCAGTCACTGGCAATAACGGGCACGCCCATGGCCATGCCCTCAAGGGGAACCATGGCAAAACCTTCCCAGCGGCTGGGGACAATCAGGGCATCGGCGGTTTTATAGAGGGCATTGACTTCGGCCGGGGTCACCCAAGGCAGGTATTCAACAGCGTCAATGACGGGGCACTCTACCGGTTCCTCATTCACCGCACTGCCAACCACAGTCAGTTTCAAGTCGGTGCGCTCAACTTCCGTGAATGCCTTGAGCAAGACATCAAAGCCCTTCTGATAGTCCAGTCGACCCACAAATAAAAGTTGAATATCCGTGCACTGACTGGACAGGCTCTCATCGTTTTTATAATGAATGCCGTTGTAGATCAGTTTCATACGGCGGCGGTCGATACCAAACGAGGCCGCTTTATCCAGTTCATACTGGCTGACACAGATAATGACATCCGTGACTTTTTGCAAAAGCCGCTCAATCAGAGAATACACTTTCTGTTTGGCAGGAGAACTTTCCATCAAGAACGAAAACGCATGCGGGCAGTAGATGATTTTCGGAGACCGCCAAGGCCGCAAGATTAAACACACGCATCGGCCAATGACCCCGGAAAACGTGCTGTGCAAGTGCACGACATCCGGTTTTTCCTTGAAGATCACTCGAATGAGTTGCCAGGCAAAGCGCAGCAGGGAGACGACATCTCTCTTGTTTCGGGAGAAGGTCCTGATGTCTTTTTCATCAATGCCATGCAGTTCTTTCTTCTGGTCGAACGGAATCAAATACACCAGTTCATACTGCTGGGCGTCGCCCTTGGGAGGGGTTGATATCGTCCGGATGACCGTCGCAACGCCACCTTTAATCGTTTCCGCCACATGTAGTATTTTTTTCACAGTTCACCCAACTCCATTATCGTAGTCGCAAGGCGACAGGGACCGGAGAATGGTGAGTCCACTCTCAGTCCATGACCTGGCAAATAGAACCCGCATTTACGACTTGTCAGAGGCGTACTCGTAGTTGTAATAGCCATAACTGCCATTACCGTAATAGCTGGACGCTCGCTTCTCGACACCGTTAAAAATCGCGCCTTTCAATTCGATGCCGTTTTGAGCAAACCGACGAATCGTCAATTCGATCTCTTTGGCCGGATTGACGCCGAAGCGCGTCACGATCAGATTAATGGCGGCTTCACGTCCAACGATGGCCGCATCTGTCACGGCCAGAAGAGGTGGCGTGTCGATGATTACCACGTCGTAGAGTTCACTCAGTTCAGCGAGGAGTTCTCTGAAGTTGGCATGCATCAACAGTTCGGACGGGTTGGGCGGTACTTGTCCCCGACTGATGAAATGCAGGTTATCGACTTCGAGTTTATTGATCGCTTGCTCGATGCTGCAGCGCTTGGTCAACAGATCGGACAAGCCATTGCTGATCGGTGTCGCCAAGGTCTTGTGCAGATGACCTTTGCGCATATCGGCATCGATCAGTACGACCGTCTGCCCACTTTGAGCGATGACCGCGGCCAAGTTGGAAGAGACAAACGTCTTGCCTACCTGGGGACTCGGACCGGAGATCATGATCCGGTTGTTGGTGGCATCCAGCCCTGCAAAATGCAGACAGGTCCGCAAGCTGCGGATCGATTCGATGGACAGGTCCGTGGGGTTACGCAGGGCCAATAGGAAAGACTGGCTGTTGGCTCCGTCGCCCTGTCTGACTTTTTTAGTATCTTCTTCTTGTTGCAGGGTGCTGTAAGGAATGGAGGCATAAACCGGCAGCCCCAGTTGCTCGATGGCTTCCGGCCCTTCGAGTCCTCTGCTCAGCGATTTACGCACTAACACCAGCGCTACACCGACAAAGCCACCCAGCAACGTCGCAATCAATACGATCAGGGCTTTGCGCGGTTTGACCGGGGTGGTGATGTCGACGTCCGCCGTATCAATCAGCCGCGCATTGCCGACCGCCCCGGCCCTGACAATGTCCAGCTCCTGGGATTTGTTCAGCAACTGGGTATAAATCTGTGTCGCCACTTCCACATCACGGGTCAGGTTTAACAGCTCCTGCTGTGTCGCCGGAAGTCCTTGGACTTTCTTTTCCAACCCTTGTCGCTGTTTGTTCAAATCCCCCATCTGCGCCATCAATGCGCGGTAGGCCGGATGCTCCCGGGTGAACTTTCGGTCCATGTCGGCTTGCTGGAGTTTGAGATCCGAGATGCGCGTATCCAGCACCACCATCTGTTCCAGCACAGACTTGGTTTCGAGGGAGATGTTGACTGTATTTCCGTGGGTCTGATAGCTGTTCAGCGCGTTGCTGGCCTTGACCAGATCGTCTTTGACTTGCGGGAGTTGCGCCTGCAGGAACTCAAGGCTCTGGGCCGCCTCGGCAGAGGTGCGTTGCACATTCTGCTGCACATAAAGCCTTGAAATCTTGTTGAGAATCTTCACCGCCAAGGTGTAGTCGGTGCTGGCCAGGGCCAGACTTATAATGCCCGACTCTTTACCTTGCTCGGATACATCGAGGGCGTCCTGGTAATTCTGAATGGTGACAATGCGTGGATTGCGCACGACTTCGAATTTAGTGCCCGGATTCGCGGCCATGCTCGCGATAAGGACTTCGACACCCTCCTGTGCGATGGCTTCGCCTGTGGCACCTTCGGCCAACAAACCGCCGTTGTCATCGTAGAGCTTGAATCGATTGCGCTCTTCGGCGACCAACATCAATTTCTTGCCCAACAGTTCAGCCGGCAGATCGAGCTGTTCGATATAAAGGCGCTCGCCGCCCCAGGCATAACTGTTCATGCCAAAGCGTGGTAGCGAGACACTTTCCGCAGGGCTGCTTTTATAGCGCCGAGCAAGAAAGCCGCCGATAACGGGAAAGGTGTTGGGCGTAATCACAATATCAAGATGCAGATCATCGACCGTTTTACCGATAACCGCACGAGACTTGATAATGCCGATCTCGGTAGCCGCCGGTGATTGTCCACCGAGCATGCTGCTGATATCCGAGAACCCCAGCATGTCGTTCTTTTTCGGCTCGACCTGGACCAGGGCGTTCGCCAGATACACGGGCGGCGATAAAATCGAATACGCGGCACCGGTCACCATGAACGCCCCGGTGATGGCACCTATTAACCATTTATGGTCAATCAATGTGCCTAATAAACCGAGCAGATCAATCTCGTCTCTGTCTTTATCCCGGGTGCTGACTACTGACGGTAACTGCATAAGGTCTATTCTTTTACCATTATTACTAATCTGAAAATCATCCATCAACGTCCGAGGCGCTGCGCCCATGAGCAAACGGCATCTTCAATCAATGCATGGGCATGGACAAACGCAGCTTTTCCTTGACGATACGGGTCCTTTATTTCGCGTTCACTCTGCCACTTCCCCAGAAGAAACACTTTGCCCCTGGCGTGTGATGCAATCTTTAGTACGCCCTGTACATGCTCTTTTTCCATGACTAGGATGAGGTCTGATTCATTGACAATGGCAGGCGTAATCTGCCGCGCTTTAAACCCTTGGTCTTCGTGACCCTGTTCTTCAAGAACCCGAAGTGCGTCGGGCTCAATAGACTCACCCACCCGCGCGTTCAATCCCGCGGAGGTCACTGAGATACCTGAAGGTTGCAGCGCATGGCGAAGCAACAGTTCAGCGGTCGGGCTTCGGCATATATTGCCGACGCAGACCACAAGAATCTTTCTGAACAAGGCTACTCTTCCCGTGTAGTGTCGATTCGGCCCACGTATAGCGAGGCTATAAGTGAGCCAACAAGACCGTCCCGCATTCAGAGTGGGATCCATCATGAAAATACTTTCGTATTAAATACCACGACACACAAAAAACGCCCAACCAGAAAACCGGACCATAAATAACACTCACGATAGGAAAGTTATTTATCCGACCAATATTAACAATGGACGTCTGGGCGGGAAGATTAATGGTATCGCTGTATTAACTGACTAATGCTATGTTCCCCTGCCCTCTACTCTGGACGACTACAGGAACTGCCCGTTATGCCCTCCATGTGTTTTCGACTGATTGCCACTTCAACGCTATTTATACTTGGCGTCTTCAGCCCTGTTTACGCCAGTCAGGCTTTTTCAGCGCTGGCCCAGGACAACAAGACAATAGGCGTTCAGGTGAAGATCCAGAATTTCTCGACCGCCGACGCCCATGAGATCAAGGCGTCAGGGTTTGGATTCGTGCGCTTTGGCGTATGGACGAACAGCCTGGGTAACCCGGCGTATCAACAACAGATCAGTGAAGCCTTCGCAGCGGCCAAATCCGTCGACCTGCCAGTATTGATGACCGTTCGCTCCACCAAAGCGTTAACCCACAAAACGCAAAGCAGTGGGATAGATCTCGCCGCTGCGGGAGATTCATTCGCCAACTCGGTCATCGGTCTGGAAAACGCCTTCAGTACGCAGCTTGTCGCCATTGAAATCTGGAATGAACCGGACTTGCCAAAATACTGGCCTACCCGGGATTTTGAAGTAACGTTTGTGCCGTTCATGAGCGCAGTGTGCAACGCGTTACAAAAGCGGGATCACTCAACCCCCCTGATCGGCTTTGGATTCGCGAAGGCGCCCACCAAAGACTCCAAGGCGACCGTCGCACTGACTGAGATCCTGAGGGAACACCCACGGTGCCTCAGCGCTGTTTCTTATCACCCGTATGGCATGTCGGGCACCGAAATCAGCCGTACTCAAGCGTTTATCCTTGATAACTTCCATGTGCCGGGGGTCATTACCGAATGGGGAGTGCCATCGCTCAGTTCCATCGGAGGCACCGCCGGGCAAGCATCACGCATTACAAGATTTATCTCGGACGTCAAAAAACTGAATATACCGCTGACGTCCCTTTACGAATGGAAAAACAGCGACACTGGCAGCAATGATCGCGAGCGAAGTTTTGGATTAAAGTCGTCCGATGGAACATCAAAACCTGCGGAAGCTGCCGTCAAAATGTTATTGAAGTGACCCTGATGAATGACCGCGCCCACCATCAACCGGCGCTTTTATTAATCCACTCTGCATAACTTGCGGCGTCCATGGCCAGCGACTCTTCCACCAGCACCTCGAACAATACGGCTTGCGCTTCAAACCGCAGGTCATGTTTGGACTTCTGTGAGTCGCTCATTTGTTCCAGCAACACGCGAGTGACTTGGCTGGGCATGCTGTGTTTCACGCGATTGAGCCAAGCGGGAATTTTCTTTGCGGCTTTCACCCTTCCCATTTCAACCAGACCCGTCATATTGTCCGGATGGTTCTTCTTTGATGCGGCCATCAGCGCTTCAAATACTTCGGTCAATTTTTTCAAGACATAACCGAGAATAATGTCATCAAAGGCCTCCACAATTGCAGACACCCGCTCACCTTGTGAAGTCATTTCCCCATCCAATACCTACATTTATCCGCGCCACATTACACGCCATCCGAGTGGCACTAATTGACATCTTATAACGGCTGAACCTGACCCTTTTTAACACCCGTTGGCGTGCGAATGCAGGCATGCCAGCTCAGGCGCCAGAGTTGCCATAGAGCCGTCAACGGTCAGTTGCTTTGAACCTGCGCGCGGTTTTGGCATCGTATTTACCGAGACCCGCGCCCCACCTTTCAAACATCCGTTCTCCGGTTGTTGCCAACGGGGCCACCGATACGTACATGCGCCCTTGAGTGGCTGTCAGCGCTCGGGTAATGTCATTAGACCCATAGGACAGAGCACGCCCATGACTTCCAAGCTGGAACAACTCAAACAAATGACCACCGTAGTTGCCGACACCGGCGACTTCGAAGCTATCGCTCGCGTAAAACCCGTCGACGCTACCACCAACCCTTCCCTGCTGCTGAAAGCGGCGGCCATTCCCGGTTATGCCGAGTTGCTGAACGCCTGCGTCCACGACTGCAAGGGCGATGTGGGCCTGGCCAGCGACCGCTTCGGCGTGGCGGTAGGCCAGGAAATCCTGAAGGTTGTACCGGGCCGCATTTCCACTGAAGTGGATGCACGCCTTTCGTTCGACACTGACGCAGTATTGAAGCGTGCGCACCGTCTGATCGAGCTGTACGACAAGGCCGGCATCGGCCGTGACCGCGTGCTGATCAAAATCGCCTCCACCTGGGAAGGCATTCGCGCCGCCGAGAAGCTTGAAAAGGAAGGCATTCAGACCAACCTGACGCTGCTGTTCTCGTTTGCTCAGGCGGCGGCATGTGCTGACGCCGGGGTGTTCCTGATTTCGCCGTTCGTAGGCCGCATCTACGACTGGTACAAGAAAGCCAACGGCAACGACTACACCGGCGCGGATGATCCGGGTGTGCAGTCGGTGACGCGTATCTACAACTACTACAAGGCCAATGACTACAAGACCGTGGTCATGGGTGCGAGCTTCCGCAATCTGAATCAGATTGAGCAGTTGGCCGGGTGTGATCGCCTGACCATCAGCCCGGACCTGTTGGAAAAGCTGGCGGCAGACACTGGCAAGCTGGAGCGCAAGTTGGCCCCGGGGCATGCGGGTGAAGGGCGCTTGAGCCTGAATGAAGCGCAGTTCCGCTGGTTGTCCAACGAGGACGCGATGGCGACCGAGAAACTGGCGGAGGGGATTCGTCAGTTCGCTCGCGACCAGGAAAAACTCGAAGCACTGCTGCAAGCCAAGCTGTGATCTAGTCCAGCGCAATGCAAAAAGGGCGACCCCTTACAGGGTCGCCCTTTTTCATGCTTTGGATTCGGGGATTCGCGATGGAGCCCGCCTTCCCTACATCCCTCTCAGGGGATCAATGGCGCTCTAAAGCATTCACCAGGTCATGGAAGGCTTCACGATTGGAGTCGTTCAGGCCCATGAGGATTTTGTGTGCCTCGAGCACTTTGATCCGCACGACTTCCTCGGACTGATCCTGGTCTGGCAGGTCGGTCAGGCATTCAGGGCACGGGATCGGGCGGTCAACGATGTTGAACACTTGCTCGAAGCCCATGGACTGCAGCAGACGGGTGATGTCTTCGTGGGTGGTGACGACGGTCGGCAGCAGGCCGACCTTTTGCCGCGACAGGATCGACAGTTTGGCCAGCAGGCCCAGGGTGGTACTGTCGATGCTGCGGGTTTCGGTCAGGTCGATCACGATCGCGTTGAAGTTCAACGCGGTGAAGATCCGCTCAATAGTCGCATCCAACGCCGAACACAGGGTCAGGCGAACTTCACCGACGAACTTCAGGACGAAGGTGCCATCCTGCTCGGCGAACTGGATTCTACCGGTACTCATTAAAGATTCCTGCTCAACACCAACAGGGCGATATCATCCGGCATCTCCCCTAGCGTGGCCAATCCAAAAACCTGCCGCAGACCATCCAGGCTGCCGCCCGCTGCCTTGACCCGTTGGGGCAAAGCCGCTTCTTTTTCTTTGAGTGTAGGTTCTGGCAAAAGGTCCAGAATGCCATCGGACATCAGCGTCAGGCTGAACGTCGGCGGCAGTTCCAACACGTGGTCTTCATAGGTGGCTTCATTGAAGAGGCCCACCGGCAGACCACGACCTTCCAGATAACGAACACTGTCTGGCGTGTACAACACAGGCAACGGCAAATGACCACCGATGCTATAGGTCAACAAACCTGTCTCCTCGTCGATGACACCACCGACCATTGTGACGTGTTTACCCAGCTTACAACTGATCAGGCCTCGGTTGATATGACCAAGGACCTCTGAAGGCTTGAATTCTGGCAATGTGCCGCTGCGCTTGGATTCGAACAGCAAGCGCGTGGTCATGAACTTCAGCAGCACGGTGACGAAGGCTGAAGAGGCGCCATGGCCGGAAACGTCGGCCAGGTAGAAGGCTACGCGACGCTCGTCGACCCGAAAGTAGTCAACGAAATCACCCGACAGGTACAGCGACGGGATGATCTGGTGGGCGAACTGGAACTCGTCGATGGTCCAGGGGCTGACCGGCAGCATGTTCATCTGCACCTGGCGACCGGCGTTCTGGTCTTCCTGGAGCAGGTTCAAGCTGGCGGCGAGTTCGCGGTTGGCCTTTTCCAGCTTCTCGCGGTAGCGCTGGTTCTCCAGCAGCAGGCGCGCACGATCCAGGGCACGGCGCACAGAATGCTCGAGCACAGCCAGATCTTCGAGAGGCTTGATCAGGTAATCCGCCGCACCCAGGCGCAAGGCCTCGACCGCGTCGTTCATCACGCCGGCACCCGAAACCACGATCACCGGGGTTTGCGGCGACAGCTCGGTGACCTGGCGAATGAGTTCGAGTCCGCCCATCTGCGGCATGCGCAGATCGCAGATGACCAAGTCAGGCTTGTCTTGCTCGAATACCTGAAGACCCTGCTGGCCATTGCTGGCTTGCAGGACACTGAAACCACTGTCTTCCAAGTAGGCCGCGAGGCTCGCGCGCACTACTTCGTCATCATCGATTATCAGCAGCGTGGCACTGGTTTTTGGCATGTGGGCAAACGGCGCCAGAATTAGGTTGGCGTAGCAGGCACGGGGTTTAGCCCGGCTCACACTACTGGATTCGCTTTCTAGCCTCTCTGTCGCACCGTTATCGGGCATTTGCCCTACACACAGGTACACCAGAGGTGCCCTTCTAAGGCGCAGACGGTACTCCCATCCGCGGGGCGTTTCAAGCTCACGCCGATGGTCGCTTGACGTCTTTACTTGTCAAATCACCGGGAGTTATAAGAACAGGCAAAACCGTAACCCAATGGAAGGATGAAGCCCATGAGTCAAACCGATCGGGACTACAGCGAAAAGCGCGATTTCATCCGCATGCGGGTCGATGCCGATGTGTCGCTGATTCACGAAGGCGATGAGGTGCCAGCCGTCTGCATCGACCTTTCCAGCAGTGGCATGCAGGTCGAGGCACCCCGCCTGTTCAAGGTCGGAGACCGGCTCAGCGTGCGCATCGATTCCGATCACGCAGCGCTCAAAGGCCTTGAAGCCGACACCGAAGTGGTCTGGGTGAAGGAACAGGACGGTGGCAGTCAGAAACTCGGGCTTACAATCTTGAAGATGAAATAAGCCCTGATCCAAACGAAAGAAGGCGGCCAATCGGCCGCCTTCTTCATTTCACGGGTAGAGATCAAAAATCGTCTTCGACCTGGCCGTCTTTGACCTTGAACTCGCGGTTCTGCAAATACGCATTGCGAATGAACGTGTATTTGTCGCCAGTGATCAACTTCTCGCTCGACAGCAAGCTGGCGCGGGTGTCGACGATGTTCAGGCCGAAGATCGAGTTACGCACGGGCACGTCGTTGATATAGCGATACGGGCCGGTGTAGCCGTCGACGTACTTGGATGGCGCATCACGCAACGTGCTTGGGCCCAACAGCGGCAACATCACATACGGGCCGCTGCCCAAGCCCCAGTAACCGAGCGTCTGGCCGAAGTCTTCGTCGCTACGATTCAGGCCCATTTTGGTGCCGACGTCGAAGAAGCCCAGCAGGCCGAAGGTAGTGTTGAAGATCAGACGCGCAGTATCGACGCCAGCCGCGGCCGGTTTAGCCTGCAAGACGTTGTTGGCAAGGTTGGTGACATCACCGACGTTGCGGAACATGTTGTGAATGCCGTCTTCCAGAAACTGCGGCGTCACGAACTGGTAGCCTTGAGCGATTGGCTTGAGTGCATAGGTGTCGACGAAGTCGTTGAACTGGAAGATTGGACGGTTGACGCTTTCCCAAGGGTCTTCTTCCGTGGCAGCCTGGGCTGCGAACGGAACCAGCAACACGCTGGCACACACACAAAGCTGAGCTAGACGATTGCTCCAGCGCATAGAAAACTCCTTGGATTGTACTGGCATGGGCACTTGGCCCAGGCGATAAGCTGGCTAGTATAAGACGGAAAAGCCGGTTTAGGGCAGCCTCGCGCGTGAGGACTTACAGATGATTCGTCCTGACTGAGCGCGCTTCACATCAGTGTCATGCAACTGTCACCGGCAACACATAGCCTTGTCGCTATTTCAGGGACGTTGATATGCCGCACGCCGAAGCCTTGCCCGTTGCCGCACCCAGCCTGACCGCCGTACTGTTCGGGCTCAGCGGTTGCCTGGTGGATTTCGGCGCCCGGATGCGCCAGCACGATACTCACACACCAGCGCATGCCGAGGTCACCCCCGGCGCGCTGGACAGTCTGAACAGCTTGCAGCGCCAGCAGATTCCTTGCGCCTGGCTCGACGAGTTGCCCCCCGCCCTCACCCATTCGCTTGCCGGCGCCCTGCCTGCGTGGATCAAACCATCGCAACACCCCGCAACACTCAATCCATGGCCGGCGCCGAACGCTTGCTGGCAAGCCTTGATGGCATTGAATGTCGAACGACTCGATGGTTGCGTGCTGGTCAGTGGTGAACCGCGACTGCTTCAATCGGGACTGAATGCCGGGTTATGGACGATCGGCCTGGCGTCCTGCGGTTCGCTCTGCGGGTTGGCGCCCAACGAATGGCAGGCCTTGAGCCAAAAGGAGCGCGAACACCTGCGTGGTAAAGCGACCGTGCAGTTGTTCAGCCTGGGTGTGCATTCGGTGATCGATCACCTCGGCGAGCTCGACACCTGCCTGGCGGACATCAGCCTGCGTCGGCTCAAGGGCGAAAAGCCCTGATCGAGATCATGCAGGTTGCGCGGGAGTGGATTAATCTAAAGGCAAGCCATAGACCTTTGGCACGCTGCTGCGGTCTATGCCAGTGCCTATCGATAAAAGGAAGAACGCCATGCCTGCCCGCGAACTGCAACAACAGCTCAATACTCTGCGCGAGCAATTGGAACAGAATCCGCCGCTGACGGAAGCCGAGCGCGAAGACCTGCACGCGCTGATGCAACAGATCGAACTGGAGCTTGAGCTCGAAACCAAAACCCAGGACTCCAGCCTCGCCGACAACGTAAACCTTGCCGTCGAGCGCTTCGAAATGGAACATCCTACCCTTGCCGGCACCTTGCGCAACATTGTGCAAGCCTTGGCCAACATGGGGATCTGAATACGCCAGATGCAAAAAAGCCCCGCCAGTGATGGCGGGGCTTTTTCATACCCGGGAAGTGCACTGCAATCCCTTGTAGGAGCGAGCCTGCTCGCGATGACGGCAGCACATTCAACATCGATGGTGCCAGACACTCCGCCATCGCGAGCAGGCTCGCTCCTACAGGAGTATTTTACTGACGGACCAGACGATGGTTCGGCAGCTGCACTTCTTCAGTGCTGCGATACGGGTTGATGTCCAGCCCACCACGCCGCACATACCGCGCATACACCGTCAACCTCTCCGGTTTCAACAACCGCTGCAAGTCGAGAAAAATCCGCTCCACGCACTGCTCATGAAAGTCCGAGTGCTGACGGAAGCTCACGATGTACTCCAGCAAACTCGCGTGATCCAGGGCCGCGCCACGGTATTCCACCGCCACGCTGCCCCAGTCCGGCTGGCTGGTGACCGGGCAGTTGGATTTGAGCAGATGACTGTGCACGCTCTCTTCGACAATGCGCGAATCATCGCAACGCAGCAGCTCCGGGCGCGGATGTTCGTAGTTGCTGACGCTGATCTCCAGATCATCGATACACACACCCGGCAACGCCACGACGCCTTCGGCTTCGACATCCTTGAGGCTGCGAATCCGCACGCCAACCGGCTTGCCGGCAGCGGCCGACAGGTCTTTGACCAGCGTCGCTTCAAGGGTCGCGCTATCGGCAAACGGTGTCTGGTTCAACGAGTTCAGGTACAGCTTGAACGACTTCGACTCGATGATGTTCGGCGAATCCGCCGGGATGCTGAATTCGCCAATCGCCACCACCGGCTTACCGGACGGCAACAGCCACGACAGCTCGAAGCAGTTCCAGAAGTCCACACCCTTGTAAGGCAGGGTTTGCGCCGTCAGACCCAACTCGGCCCATTTCGCGGTGCGCGGGATCGGGAACAGCAAGGACGGCGTATAAGTGGCGATGTATTCGCTGGATTTGCCCAGCGGCGAGTGTTCGGCTGCGGGATGCATGGCGGAAACCTGACTGAAGAATCAGCGGATTCTACCAGCCTTTGCGCCGGCCTTTGAGTGCTTACTGACTGACAGTCAGTTTGCCGACCATGCCCGCCTGGTAATGGCCTGGAATGTTGCAGGCAAATTCCAGGTTGGTGGCCTTCGTGAAGGTCCAGGTCAGCTCGGCCGTTTTTCCCGGCTCGACGAGGACACTGTTCGGGTCATCGTGCTTCATCATCCCGTGATCCATGCCTGCCATCGAACCGTGGTCCATTTCCTTCATGCCTGTAGGCGTGAGCATGCCGCTCTGCTGCATCTTCATCATTTCCTGCTGATGACGGGCATGCATCGCCGCATCGCCGAGGTTGAATTCGTGCAACAACTGGCCTTTATTCACCAGCACAAAACGAATCGTCTCACCCGTTTTGATATCGATCGCCTTGGCCGTGAATGACATGTCATCCATCACCACCTCGACACTTCGGGTAGCCTTGGTTGCCGGGGCCGGCTGACCGAAATCCCGGGGCTGCGCCGACGAGGCCCACACTGGCGAGCTTAACGCCAACAAACACGCGGCCAGCCCCTGATATTTACGCAAAAACATAGTCGTACTCCAACAAGATAAGGTTCAGCCTGTGGAAAACTCTAAACTGTCGCCACTGCCCGCGACCTGACAGCCAAATTACAACTTTGTCAGGTTGGTCTGTATCAACGCTGCCCACGGTATAAAGCCTTCGTTCCACTTGCCTCGAGTTGCCCATGAAGCTGCTGATCGTCGAAGACCAACCGAAAACCGGCCACTACCTGCGCCAGGGCCTGACTGAGGCCGGTTTCAACACCGAACTGGCGGCCGACGGCATCACCGGCCAACAACTGGCCTTGAGTGGTGATTACGCGTTGTTGATCCTTGATGTGATGCTACCCGGTCGCGATGGCTGGCAAATCCTGCAGGCGGTGCGTGGCGCCGGTCTCGATACACCAGTCCTTTTTCTGACGGCGCGAGATGCGGTTGAGGACAGGGTCCACGGCCTCGAACTCGGCGCAGACGATTACCTGGTCAAGCCGTTCGCCTTTTCCGAATTGCTGGCTCGGGTCCGCAGCCTGTTGCGACGCGGCAGCGCTTCGCCTCAGGAAACCAGCCTGCAACTGGCGGACTTGCGGCTGGATTTGATCCGCCGCCGGGTGGAGCGCGGCGGTCAACGCATCGACCTGACCGCCAAGGAGTTCGCCCTGCTGGAAATGCTCCTGCGGCGCCAGGGTGAGGTGCTGCCCAAATCACTGATTGCCTCCCAGGTCTGGGACATGAATTTCGACAGCGACACCAATGTCATCGAGGTCGCGATCCGCCGTTTGCGCCTGAAGATCGACGATGAATTCCCCAACAAGCTGATTCATACCGTGCGCGGCATGGGTTATGTCCTTGAAGAGCGACCTGCCTGATGCGTCGACTCTCGCTGAGCAGTCGCCTGGCGTTGCTGTTTGCGGCCTGTACCGCCGTGGTTTCATTGTTTGCCGGAGTGTTGTTCAGTCGCGCCAGCGAGGCGCACTTCGTCGAACTCGATCAGCAGTTGCTGGACGGCAAACTGATGGGTTTACGCCGCGCGCTGCATGACGTTCAGCCGAGTGAAAGCGAAGTCAGACTGACGGATGAACTGAGTCGGCAGGCCGACCTGTCGCTGCGAATCACTGGCAGCGATGGCCAGCGCTGGTATGACAGTTCGGCGCACCTGCCCCGGGAATTACCTACCCAGGCGGGTTTGTCCACGGTGAGTAGCGAAGGTACCGACTACCGCGTCCTCAATGCTCCGTTGTATCTCGACAAACCTGACTCACCGCAACTGACCTTGCTGCTGGACATCACCCATCACCAGCACTTTCTGCAACGCATGCAGCGCCTGATCTGGATGACCGTCGGCTTGTCGGCACTGGCCACCGCGTTGCTCGGTGCGTGGGCGGCACGCAGTGGTTTGCGCCCGTTGCGACGCATGAGCGCGATCGCCAGCGGCGTTTCAGCGCAATCGCTCAATGCCCGGCTACCCGACGAGAATATGCCGTCGGAGCTCGAGGAATTGGCCCACAGCTTCAACGCCATGCTCGGACGCCTGGACGACTCTTTTCAACGGCTCTCGGCGTTTTCCGCTGACATCGCCCATGAGCTGCGCACGCCGTTGTCGAACCTGCTGACCCACACCCAAGTCACCCTCACCCGCCCTCGGCCTATCGAGGACTACCGCGAAGCGCTGCACAGCAACCTCGAAGAACTGCAATGGATGGCGCAACTGGTCAACGACATGTTGTATCTGGCCAAGGCTGACCATGGGTTGTTGATGCCCAAGCGCGAACCGCTGGAGCTGGCGGGAGAAGTGGATCTGTTGCTGGAGTTTTTTGCGCCGTTGGCGGAGGACGCGCAGGTCAGGTTGAGTCGTGAAGGCAGTGCGCGCATGGAGGGAGATCGCAGCATGTTGCGTCGGGCACTTTCCAATCTGCTGGACAACGCGTTGCGGTTTACACCAGCCGAAGGCGAGGTTCGGGTGCGGATTGTCGATCAGGTCAAAGCCTTGAGTTTGACGGTCGAGAACAGTGGGGACGGGATTGACGGGGCGTTGCTGCCGCGATTGTTTGACCGGTTTTATCGGACCGATCCGGCGCGCCAGGAAGGCAGTAGTGAACATGCGGGATTGGGATTAGCGATCACTCAGTCAATCATCCGCGCCCATGGCGGACAGATTCATTGCGAATCGAATGATGGGTGGACGCGGTTTGTGATTGAGTTGCCAAAGGGAGATTAAGGCCAGCAGAGCCGGCCCCATCGCGAGCAGGCTCGCTCCCACCGTGACCGAGTTGAATCAGATCCAATGGGAGCGAGCCTGCTCGTGACAGCGGTGTAACGACTTACGAATACCGCAACGCGTGTGCTGGCTCGATCTTCGCCGCACGCCAGGCCGGGTAGACCGTCGCCAGGAAGCTCAGGACGAACCCCGCCGAGCAGATCAACAACACATCCCCACCCTGCAATTCCGAGGGCAAGTTACTGACGAAATACACGTCAGAACTGAAGATGTGCTGGCCACTGACCCGCTCCATCCACCCCACCAGTTCGCTGACGTTCAGCGCAGCTATCACGCCCAGAACGCCACCGATCAAGGTGCCGACAACCCCGATCACCGTGCCCTGCACCATGAAGATCGCCATGATCTGCCGCGGTGTGGCGCCAATGGTGCGCAGGATCGCGATGTCCGCGCCCTTGTCGTTCACCACCATGATCAACGTAGCGATGATGTTGAACGCCGCCACGGCGACGATCATCAGCAACAGCAGGCCGATCATGGTTTTTTCCATCTTCATCGCACTGAACAGACTGCCCTGGGTGTGGGTCCAGTCATCAGCCTTGTAAGCGGTGCCCAGCCCGCCCGCGATATCGCTGGAGACCTTCGGCGCCGCGTACAAATCCTTCACCGCCAAACGCACGCTCTGCACCTGGTTCGGTTCCCAGTGCTGCATCTGCGCGGCATCGGCGACGTGGATCAGCGCCATCGAGCCATCCAGCTCGGCACCGACCTTGAACACGCCCACTACGTTCAGCCGCTGCATGCGCGGGGTAATACCGCCCGGTGCGTTGCTGACTTCCGGCACGATCAGGGTGATCTTGTCGCCGACATTCAAGCGGAAACGCCGCGCGGTGATTTCGCCGATCACCACGCCGAACTCGCCCGGTTTCAACGCATCGAGACGGCCCTGAACGATGTGCTGGGCAACGATCGACACCTTGCCTTCCAGCGCGGGATCTACACCGCTGACCTGAATTGGCTGCATCGTGCCTTTATAGGAGAGCATGCCTTCCATCTCGGTGAACGGCACGGCGGCAGTGACTTCCGGGTTTTTCATCGCGGCGGCGGCCACGGGCTGCCAATCGTCGATCGGCTTCACGCCGACGATGGTCGCGTGCGGCACCATACCGAGGATGCGCGAGCTCATTTCGCGCTGGAAGCCGTTCATCACCGACAGCACCACGATCATCGCCAGCACGCCGAGGGCGAGACCGATCATCGAGGTCATCGAGATGAAGGAAACAAAGCGATTGCGGCGCTTGGCGCGGGTATAGCGCGTGCCGATAAAGATCGATAACGGTCTGAACATTCGCTGGGGCACCGTATAAAAATAAAAGACCCGACGTACTGTTCAGCACGCCGGGTTTCGGCCAATCAGATGGGCGTCAGGCAACCTTCCTGCAAATGCAGGACGCGATCCATCTGGCGAGCCAGGTTCATGTCGTGAGTCACCACCAGGAACGCCGTGCGCATCGAGGTGCTGAGTTCCAGCATCAAATCCTGAATGCCCTGGGCGGTGTGGGAGTCGAGGTTGCCGGTCGGCTCGTCGAGCATCACCAGGCCTGGCTTGTTCACCAAGGCGCGGGCGATGGCAACGCGCTGACGTTCGCCGCCGGACAGTTCAGACGGTTTGTGCTCCAGGCGATGGCCAAGCCCTACCCGCTCCAGCAACGCAGTCGCACGCTGGCGCGCTTCCGGAATCGCAGTCTTGCCGATCAGCAGCGGCATGCAGACGTTTTCCAGCGCGGTGAACTCAGGCAGCAAATGGTGGAACTGGTAGACGAAACCCAGCGACCGGTTGCGCAGCAGGCCGCGATTCTTCTCGCTCAGGGCCGACAGCTCTTCGCCATCGAGCCAGACGCTGCCCTTGGTCGGCGTGTCGAGACCGCCCAACAGGTTGAGCAAGGTACTTTTGCCCGAACCCGAGGTGCCGACAATCGCCACGCGCTCACCCGGATGCAACTCCAGTTGCAGACCGGCCAGCACTTCTACCGACTCCGGGCCTTCCTCGTAGGACTTGCCCAGGTTGCGGCAGCTCAAGATTGCTTTATCACTCATACCCAACTCACTCATAACGTAGCGCCTCCGCAGGCTGGGTGCGCGCGGCACGCCAGGCTGGATACAGGGTGGCGAGGAAACTCAGGACCAACGCGGCGGCGCAGACCATCAACACGTCCTGGCTCTGCACTTGCGACGGCAGGTAATCGATGAAATACACGTCGGCGTTCAGGAATTTGTGGCCGATCAACCCTTCGAGGGCCGAGATCGCAGCGCTGACGTTCAACGCGGCGAAGATCCCGACCACGGCGCCGATCAGCGTGCCGATCACGCCAATGACCGTGCCCTGGACCATGAAGATCGCCATGATCTGCCCCGGGGTGGAGCCCAGGGTTCGCAGAATCGCGATGTCACTCTTCTTGTCGTTCACCACCATCACCAGCGTGGAAATGATGTTGAAGGCCGCAACGGCGACGATCAGCAGCAACAGCAGGCCGATCATGGCTTTTTCCATGCGGATCGCCTGATACAGATTGCCGTGGGTACGGGTCCAGTCGCGGGCGTAGAAATGGTCCTCACCGAGTTGCTGGGCGATATTCCACGCCGTGCGCGGGGCCTGGAACAGGTCATCGAACTTCAGGCGGATGCCCTGGACCTGATCCGGCTTCCAGCGATGCATTTTCGCCAGATCCTGCAGGTTGGTGACACCCAGGTACCCGTCGATCTCACCGGCGCCGACATGGAAAATACCGACCACGGTAAAGCGTTTCATGCGCGGGAACATCCCGGCCGGGGTCACCGTGACTTCCGGTGCCACGAATGTCAGCTTGTCGCCAACCGCGGCGCCAAGCTTGGCGGCCGCCTTGTCACCGATGACAATGCCGAAGCTGCCCGGCGTGAGGTCGTCGAGTTTGCCCTGCTGCATGAAGTTATCAATGATCGAGACCTGGCGTTCCAGCGCAGGGTCGATGGCATTGAGCAGGACTTTGGAGACCTTGCCGTTGTTGGTCAGCAAACCCTGCATCTGGGTGAACGGCGCAACGGCCGTCACCTGCGGGTTCTGCTTGACCTTGGCGGCCAGGCTTTGCCAGTCGCTGATCGGTTCACCGGACTCGATGGTCGCGTGGGGCACCATGCCCAGCACGCGGGTGCGCATCTCATGATCGAAGCCGTTCATGACCGAAAGCACGACGATCATCACGACCACGCCGAGGGCGAGTCCGATCATCGAGGTCAGGGAAATGAATGACACAAAATGATTGCGGCGCTTTGCACGGGTATAACGCGTGCCAATAAATACGAAGAGAGGTCTGAACATGTCGGGGCTTGTTCGGAGGGAAAAGGAACGTCCTTGTGGCGGGGGTCGATAACCAGCTTTACACTCAGACCACCGCCGCTACCATGGGTTCGCCATGTCGACATTAGATGAAGAAGATCGCCGCGAATACTACCGTATCGAGGACACGATCGCACTGGAAATTCGGCCCCTGTCCGCTCCCGAAGCCGCAGGCCAGGAAGTGTTGCAGGATGCTTCCCCACTGTTCAACTTGCTCAGCGAACTGCACCTGAGCGAATTCGAGTCGCAACACCTGCTGCGCCAGATCAGTGAGCGCGACCGCAACCTCGCTGCGTTCCTGAAATCCCAGAACAAACGCATCGATCTGCTGAGCCAGGTGATCGCCATCACCGTACTCGGGCAGATCGGCGAGCCGCAGCCGGTGATCATTTCCGAAGGCGGTATCGACTTCCAGCACCCGACGCCCATCGCCGTGGGCGCGCACCTGTCGGTCAAACTGGTGCTGATGCCGCAAGCCCTCGGCCTGTTGCTGCGGGCCAAGGTCACGCATTGCGATCGCAAGGCTGGCGCCTACGACGTTGGCACCGAGTTCGAATACCCGACCGACGCCCAGCGCCAATTGCTGGCCCGCTACATTTTGCAGAAGCAGGCCCAGGAACGACGTCTGGCCCGCGAAAACGAATCAGGCATTTAATTTAAGGAAGAACCGTGACCCTCATCTACGGCCATCGCGGCGCCAAGGGCGAAGCACCGGAAAACACGCTCACCAGTTTCCAGCAATGCCTCAAGCATGGCGTGCGCCGCTGTGAACTGGACCTGCACCTGTCCATGGACAACGAGTTGATGGTCATCCACGACCCGACACTCAAGCGCACCACCGACCGACGCGGCAAGGTCGTCGAGCACACGGCGGCCGAGCTGGTGACCTACGACGCACGCAAGGGCGGGCCGGGCTGGATCAAGCCTTGCCCGATCCCCACGCTGGAAGAGTTGTTCGAGAAATGCGATTTCGAGCATTGGCAGCTGGAAGTCAAAAGCGCATCTCGCACCCGTGCCGCAACGACCGTGCTGGCGATACGCGAAATGGCTCAGCGTTTCGGCCTGCTCGACAAGGTCACGATCACGTCGAGTTCACGCGAAGTGCTGAAAGCCGCGCTGGACCTGGTGCCGGACGTGTCTCGTGGATTGGTGGCTGAATATGCATGGCTCGACCCGTTGAAAGTCGCCCAGAGTTACGGCTGTGAGATTCTGGCGCTGAACTGGACCCTGTGTACGCCGGAACGCCTGCAGAAGGCGCAGCGTCAGGGGCTGCATGTGTCGGTATGGACAGTCAACGAGCCCGCGCTAATGCGCAGACTCGCCGACTTCGGCGTTGACAGCCTGATTACAGACTTTCCCGGTTTGGCCAGCGCCACCCTCGAGAATTGCTGAAATCGGTCTCCCCGGCCGGCTCAGGCCACCGGCCGGAGCCACTCAAAAAAGCCGGTTGAGGCCATCGTAAGCCGCTACCCGATAGGCTTCGGCCATGGTCGGGTAGTTGAACGTCGTGTTGACGAAGTACTTCAGGGTGTTCAGTTCGCCCGGCTGACTCATGATCGCCTGACCGATGTGAACGATCTCCGAGGCCTGATAACCGAAGCAGTGAACGCCCAGCACTTCCAGGGTCTCGCGGTGGAACAGGATTTTCAGCATGCCCTGGGGCTCGCCGGCAATCTGTGCACGCGCCATGCCCTTGAAGAACGCCTTGCCCACTTCGTAGGGCACCTTGGCCTGAGTCAGCTCCTGCTCGTTCTTGCCGATCGAGCTGATCTCCGGAATGGTGTAGATACCGGTCGGCACGTCGTTAACGAAGCGCCAGCTGTTGTTATCGACGATGCTGCCAGCGGCCGAACGACCCTGGTCGTGGGCGGCACTGGCCAGGCTCGGCCAGCCGATCACGTCACCGGCACCGTAAATGTTCGGTACGCAGGTGCGATAGGCTTCGTCGACTTCGATCTGGCCACGGCTGTTGACCTTCACGCCGATGTTTTCCAGACCCAGCTGGTCGGTGTTACCGGTACGACCGTTGCACCAGAGCAAGGCATCGGCCTTGATCTTCTTGCCGGACTTGAGGTGCAGGATCACGCCGCTGTCCACGCCTTCGACGCGGTCGTAGTCTTCGTTGTGGCGAACCGTGATGTTGTTGTTGCTGAAGTGGTAGCTCAGGGCCTGGGAAATTTCCGAGTCCAGGAAACTCAGCAACTGACCGCGGTTGTCCACCAGTTCAACCAGCACACCCAGGCCACTGAAGATCGACGCGTATTCGCAACCGATCACGCCAGCGCCGTAAACGATGAGTTTGCGCGGGGTGTGGCCGAGGCTGAGGATGGTGTCGCTATCGTAGATGCGCGGGTGATGGAAATCGATGTCCGCTGGGCGATAAGGACGCGAGCCGGTGGCGATGATGATGTGCTTGGCCACCAGTTTTTCGACCACACCGTTGGCGCAGACCACTTCGATGGTTTGCTCGTCGGCGAAGCTGCCGGTGCCGAAGAACACGTCGACGCGATTACGGGCGTAGTAGCCGGTGCGCGAGGCGACTTGTTTGGAAATGACTTTTTCGGCGCTTTTCAGCACGTCCGGAAACGAGAACCAGCGCGGCTCACCAATGGCCCGGAACATCGGGTTGGTGTTGAACTGCATGATCTGCCGGACCGAGTGACGCAGTGCCTTGGACGGGATGGTACCCAGGTGGGTGCAGTTGCCGCCGACCTGGCGACGGCTATCGACCATCGCCACCTTGCGCCCTGCTTTGGCGGCGTTCATTGCCGCGCCTTCTCCCGCCGGGCCGGAACCCAGTACCACCACGTCGTAGTTGTAGACAGCCATGCGTACTCCTCAGAACAGGCCGCAGTGCCCTCGGCACCTGCGGCTAAATCACGCCGATCTGTGGCGTGAAGGAACAATTTGGGGCCAATGCAGAACCCGGACACAGTCTATAGAAGCGTCAACGCCGGGCACATTAACCCTTGGTCGCGTCGTAGGCTAGTTTTGCCTGCACTACAACGCCAGTCTTCGATGCGCGAACCGCCGCAATCATTCAGTTTTGCCGCCACTGAGGCGCTCAAAAGCCTGATTGGTTCGTGTGACGAAACCTGTATCGGCACGGATCACAAAAAATGCGCCGATATCGTGTTTTTCTGCGTAGTCCCAACCGCGCTCCGGTCCGAGAATCAGCAACAGCGTCGATAAGCCATCGGCCATTAACGCTGAAGGATTAATCACTGTGACCGACGCCAGGGTGTGTGAGACCGGCGCACCGGTGCGGGCATCGAAGGTGTGGGAATAGCGCCGACCGTCCTGCTCGAAATAGTTACGGTAGTCGCCGGAAGTGGACACTCCGTAGCCGTCGACAACAATCACACGTTCGGCCACTTGCCGATCATCCCGAGGCTCTTCCAGAGCGATGCGCCATGGCGAGCCGTCGTGTTTCTTGCCGGCCGCCTTGAGTTCGCCGGTGACCTCGACCAGGTAGCTGCGGATGCCCATCGCTTCGAGTTTTTCGGCAATGGTATCGACGGCGTAACCGGCGGCGATGCTGTTGAAGTCGACTTCGACGGCGGCGTCCTTGCACAGCTGATCGCGATCGATGCGCAGGTGTTGGTAGCCAACCCTCTGCCTTACTTCGGCGAGCGACTGGGCGGTGGGGACTTTTTCCTCACGGGCTTGCGGGCCGAACCCCCAGAGATTGAGCAGCGGTTCCACAGTCAGGTCGTAGGAACCTTCGCTTTGTTCCGACAGCAGCTGAGCAACGCGGATCAGTTTGAGGATCGGCGTGGGCATTTTCTGACAGCGATTGGCGGGGAGATCGTTGAAGCGCTCGATGTCCGAATCGCTGCGGTAGGTCGAGAATTGTCGATCCACTTCAGCGAGGATATTTTCTACTTCAGCCTGCACCGCTTTCGGCCCGAGCGTGTAGGAGTGCCTCACGTATTGAATGGAATAACGACTGCCCATGGCTGGGCCGTCGAAGCGTTCCAGACTGTCGCCGTTGCCACAACCGGACAAAACACCGACCAGCATCACAATCCCAGTCCACCGTCCAGTTAACAAATCTTCATCTCCCCCCAAAACCGCGGCCGCCATTATGGGCTTCAGAGCGCATGGGAGCCAGACCTGCCTCATCTGCCTGTCAGACGCAAAACCTGTGGGAGCCTCACTTCGCCACACAGGCTCGTGCAGGTGCAGTGCGTTCAAACAAGACTTACCAGAGTGAGTATCTACAAATGTCCTCCAACACGAGCAAAGGCAAGGCGATTTTTCGCGTTGTCAGCGGTAACTTTCTCGAAATGTTCGACTTTATGGTCTACGGCTTTTACGCCACGGCCATCGCGAAAACGTTCTTTCCTGCCGACAGCGCTTTCGCCTCCCTGATGTTGTCGCTGGCCACTTTCGGTGCTGGTTTCCTGATGCGCCCGCTGGGCGCGATTTTCCTCGGCGCCTACATCGACCGTCATGGCCGCCGCAAAGGCTTGATCATCACCCTGGCGATGATGGCTGCCGGCACGGTGCTGATTGCCTGCGTGCCGGGTTACGCCACCCTCGGCGTGGCCGCGCCGCTGCTCGTGCTGTTCGGCCGCCTGCTGCAAGGCTTCTCGGCCGGCGTGGAACTGGGCGGCGTGTCGGTGTACCTGGCAGAGATTTCCACGCCGGGTCGCAAGGGCTTCTTTGTCAGTTGGCAATCCGCCAGTCAGCAAGCCGCGGTGGTGTTCGCCGGTCTGCTGGGAGTCGGTTTGAACCATTGGCTCAGCCCCGAAGAAATGGGTGACTGGGGCTGGCGTGTTCCATTCCTGATCGGCTGCATGATTGTGCCGGTGATTTTCGTGATTCGTCGTTCGCTTGAAGAAACCCCGGAATTCCAGGCGCGCAAACACCGCCCTACCCTGCGGGACGTCGTCCGCTCGATCAGTCAGAACTTTGGCATCGTCATCGCCGGCATGGCATTGGTGGTGATGACCACCGTGTCGTTCTACCTGATCACCGCCTACACCCCGACCTTCGGCAAAGCCGAATTGCATCTGTCGGATCTGGATGCGTTGCTGGTGACGGTCTGTATCGGTCTGTCGAATTTTTTCTGGCTGCCTGTCATGGGTGCCGTGTCCGACAAGATCGGGCGCAAACCCCTACTCCTGGCGGCGACCATTCTGGCGATCCTTACGGCCTACCCTGCCTTGTCATGGCTGGTGGCGAACCCGAGCTTCAGCCATTTGCTGATCGTCGAGTTGTGGCTGTCGTTCCTGTACGGCTCGTACAACGGCGCCATGGTGGTGGCGCTGACCGAGATCATGCCGGTGGAAGTTCGTACCACCGGCTTCTCCCTGGCCTACAGCCTGGCGACTGCAACGTTCGGCGGGTTTACACCTGCGGCGTGTACGTACTTGATCCATGTGCTGGATAACAAGGCAGCGCCGGGGATCTGGCTCACTGGCGCGGCGGTGCTGGGGTTGATTGCGACGCTGGTGTTGTTCAAAGGCAATCGGCATGAACTGCGGACTGCGCAAGCCGCGGTGGTCGGCGGCGCCTGACAAATCGCTTTCGCGGGCAAGCCTCGCTCCTTCAGGTCATTTGCCAGTTTTGAGCGGGCGCATGCCCGCGTAAAGGCCGGCACAAACCACACCTCTGGAAACTGACAAATTGCACAAACAAAAACGCCCCGACCAAAGTCGGGGCGTTTCATGTGCAGCTAAGGCTTAGCGCGGGAATGCTGGCGGGTTTACACCGGCCATGTCTTCCATCACGCGAACCACCTGGCAGCTGTAACCGAACTCGTTGTCGTACCAGACGTACAGAACAACGCGGTTGTCTTGGGTGATGGTTGCTTCAGCATCCACAACGCCTGCGTGGCGCGAGCCAACGAAGTCGGTGGAAACCACTTCCTGCGAATTGACGTAGTCGATTTGCTTATGCAGATCGGAGTGCATGGCCATCTGGCGCAGGTACTCGTTGATCTCTTCACGAGTGGTGGCTTTCTCAAGGTTCAGGTTGAGAATGGCCATCGACACGTTTGGCGTCGGAACGCGGATCGCGTTACCGGTCAGCTTGCCGGCCAGCTCAGGCAGTGCCTTGGCAGCAGCAGTGGCAGCACCGGTCTCGGTGATCACCATGTTCAGCGCGGCACTACGGCCACGGCGATCGCCTTTGTGGAAGTTGTCGATCAGGTTCTGGTCGTTGGTGTACGAGTGAACGGTTTCAACGTGACCATTTACGATGCCGAACTTGTCGTTCACAGCTTTGAGCACCGGCACGATGGCGTTGGTGGTGCAGGAAGCGGCGGAAACGATCTTGTCGTCAGCAGTGATATCACCGTGGTTGATGCCGTGAACGATGTTCTTCAGCTTGCCTTTACCCGGCGCGGTCAGAACAACGCGGTCGATACCTGGGCAAGCCAGGTGTTGACCCAGGCCCTCGGCGTCACGCCAAACACCGGTGTTGTCCACCAGCAGGGCGTCTTTGATGCCGTACTGGGTGTAATCCACTTCAGTCGGGTTTTTCGCGTAGATCACCTGGATCAGGTTGCCGTTGGCGGTGATGGTGTTGTTGGCTTCATCAATAGTGATGGTGCCGTCGAACGGACCATGAACCGAGTCACGACGCAGCAGGCTTGCACGCTTGACCAGATCGTTCTCGGCGCCCTTGCGGACAACGATGGCGCGCAGACGCAGGCCGTCGCCACCACCGGTTTTCTCGATCAGGATGCGCGCCAGCAGACGACCGATACGACCGAAGCCGTACAGGACAACGTCGGTGCCTTTGCGAGCGGAAACGTTCTGCTGACCAACGACGTCAGCCAGTTCTTCGCGGACGAACTGCTCGGCAGTGCGGCCATTGCCTTCGGCTTTGAACTTGACCGCAAGCTTGCCCAGGTCAACCGAAGCGGCGCCGAGCTTGAGCTCGCTCATCGCCTTGAGCAGCGGGAATGTTTCGTGGACGGACAATTCGCTGTCATCGGACTGACGATGACGAGCAAAGCGGTGAGCTTTGAGAATCGCAATGACTGAACGATTGATCAGGCTGCGGCCATAGATCGAGCTCACCACGTTGTTATTGCGGTAGAGCTGACCGATAAGCGGAATCATCGCTTCTGCGAGTGCTTCACGGTCGATCCATTCACCAAGACACTGGTCGGGCTTCTGAGTCACGGGAACCTTCCACATGTAGGGGCAGAAAAAAGGGGCTACATTATGCCGCCGAGTGCCTCCCGTAGCAATGCGCGCCTGTCGTGCGATCCGTAACAAAATCGGGTTCAAAAAAATCACGCAGCGACGCAGCCCAGTAAAACCGGGGCTTTCAGCGCAGTCAATTTTTTGGAGATACCGCTGTCTTATCCGTAACCCTCCGTAACACTCGGTCGTTTTGCCACTACATAATCATCAATTTCCGGTAAAAAACCGGCGAATTTTGTCTTTACCACTACATTTCGCCAAACCTGCGTAATAGACACAGTCTGCAACTGACAGGCGGCACCCGGGGCCGCTACAATTACCGACTTTGTCGCAACGCTTGGAGCTCAACCTTCCGTGCCCGTTCTGCGTCTACCGCTTCTCCCTGCCGCGGCAGGTAAACAGCACTGGGGCAACCTGCCCGGTGCCGCCCTTAGCCTGGCCATCGCCGAGGCTGCCAGCGCTGCCAAGCGCTTTACCCTGCTGCTGACCGCCGACAGCCAAAGTGCCGAACGGCTGGAACAGGAGCTGAGTTTCTTCGCCCCGGATTTGCCTGTGCTGCATTTCCCGGACTGGGAAACCCTGCCTTACGATCTGTTTTCCCCCCACCAGGACATCATTTCCCAGCGCATCGCGGCCTTATATAGGTTGCCGGAGCTGAGCCATGGCGTATTGGTCGTACCGATCACCACCGCGCTGCACCGCCTCGCGCCGACCAAATTCCTGCTCGGCAGCAGCCTGGTGCTGGACGTTGGCCAGAAGCTCGACGTCGAGCAAATGCGCACCCGACTTGAAGCCAGTGGCTATCGCTACGTCGACACAGTGTACGAGCACGGCGAGTTCACGGTGCGCGGCTCGCTGATCGACCTGTTCCCGATGGGCAGCAAACTGCCCTTCCGTATCGACTTGTTCGACGACGAAATCGAAACGCTGCGTACCTTCGACCCGGAAAACCAGCGCTCCATCGATAAAGTCGACACCGTTCGCCTGCTGCCCGCGCGGGAATTCCCGCTGCAGAAAGATGCGGTCACCCGCTTCAAGGCACGCTTTCGCGAGCGTTTCGATGTCGACTTCCGTCGCTGCCCGATCTTTCAAGACCTGAGCAGCGGGATTACACCGGCCGGTATCGAGTACTACCTGCCGCTGTTCTTCGACGAAACCTCGACGCTGTTCGATTACCTGCCCCAGGACACACAAGTGTTTTCTCTGCCGGGCATCGAGCAGGCAGCGGAAAACTTCTGGAACGACGTGCGCAATCGCTACGAAGAACGCCGCGTCGATCCGTCCCGTCCTTTATTACCTCCGGCCGAACTGTTCCTGCCGGTGGAAGACTGCTTTGCGCGCCTGAAGAGCTGGCCGCGGGTAGTGGCCAGTCAACAGGACGTGGAAACCGGCGTCGGTCGCGAGCGCTTCCCTGCGCGCGAACTGCCGAACCTGGCCATCGAAGCCAAGGCCACCCAGCCGTTGGCGGCGCTGGCCGGCTTCCTCGACGAGTTTCCCGGGCGCGTGCTGTTTACCGCTGAGTCCGCGGGTCGTCGTGAAGTGCTGCTGGAATTGCTCGAACGCCTGAAGCTGCGACCGAAAACCGTCGACAGCTGGCCGGACTTTGTCGCAAGCAAGGAGCGATTGGCGATCACCATCGCGCCGCTCGACGAAGGCCTGGTACTCGACGACCCGGCCCTGGCGCTGGTGGCCGAAAGCCCGTTGTTCGGTCAGCGGGTGATGCAACGTCGTCGCCGCGAAAAACGCGCCGATGCCAACAACGATGCAGTCATCAAGAACCTTACCGAGCTGCGCGAAGGCGCGCCGGTGGTGCATATCGATCACGGCGTCGGTCGCTACCTGGGTCTGGCGACCCTGGAAATCGACGATCAGGCTGCCGAGTTCTTGACCCTGCAATACGCAGAGGGCGCCAAGCTCTATGTGCCAGTGGCCAACCTGCACCTGATTGCTCGCTACACCGGTAGCGACGATGCCCTGGCCCCGCTGCACCGCCTCGGCTCGGAAACCTGGCAGAAAGCCAAACGCAAAGCCGCCGAGCAAGTGCGCGACGTCGCGGCCGAGCTGCTCGACATCTATGCCCGTCGCGCCGCTCGCGAAGGTTATGCCTTCGAAGACCCGAAAGCCGACTACGCAACCTTCAGTGCCGGTTTCCCGTTCGAAGAAACCCCGGATCAGCAAACCACCATCGACGCCGTCCGCGCCGACATGCTGGCACCGAAGCCGATGGACCGCCTGGTCTGCGGCGACGTGGGCTTCGGCAAGACTGAAGTGGCGATGCGCGCGGCGTTCATTGCGGTGCATGGCGGTCGCCAGGTGGCGATCCTGGTGCCGACGACCCTGCTCGCCCAGCAGCATTACAACAGCTTCCGCGACCGCTTCGCCGACTGGCCGGTGAGCGTGGAAGTGATGAGCCGCTTCAAGTCGACCAAGGAAGTCAACGCCGCAGTGGCGGACCTCGCCGAAGGCAAGATCGACATCGTCATCGGCACGCACAAGTTGCTGCAGGACGACGTGAAAATCAAAAACCTCGGGTTGGTCATCATCGACGAAGAGCATCGTTTTGGTGTCCGTCAAAAAGAACAGCTCAAGGCCCTGCGCAGTGAGGTCGACATTCTTACCCTGACCGCCACGCCGATTCCGCGCACGCTGAACATGGCGGTGTCGGGCATGCGCGACCTGTCGATCATTGCCACGCCGCCAGCCCGTCGCCTGTCGGTGCGGACTTTCGTCATGGAGCAGAACAAGAGCACGGTCAAAGAGGCCCTGCTACGTGAGTTGCTGCGCGGCGGTCAGGTCTATTACCTGCACAACGACGTCAAGACCATCGAGAAGTGTGCCGCCGACCTCGCCGAACTGGTGCCGGAAGCGCGGATCGGCATCGGCCACGGGCAGATGCGCGAACGCGATCTCGAACAGGTGATGAGCGACTTTTATCACAAGCGCTTCAACGTGCTGATTGCCTCGACCATCATCGAGACCGGCATCGACGTGCCGAGCGCCAACACCATCATCATCGAGCGTGCCGACAAATTTGGCCTGGCGCAGCTGCACCAATTGCGCGGCCGCGTCGGTCGCAGTCACCACCAGGCTTACGCTTATTTGCTGACCCCGCCACGCCAGCAGATCACTCCCGACGCCGAAAAACGTCTGGAAGCGATCGCCAACACCCAGGACCTCGGCGCAGGCTTCGTGCTCGCCACCAACGACCTGGAGATCCGTGGCGCCGGCGAACTGCTGGGCGACGGTCAGAGCGGTCAGATCCAGGCGGTCGGTTTCACCCTGTACATGGAAATGCTCGAACGCGCGGTGAAGTCGATCCGCAAGGGCGAACAACCGAACCTTGATCAACCGCTGGGCGGTGGTCCGGAAGTCAATCTGCGCGTCCCGGCGTTGATTCCCGAAGCCTACTTGCCGGACGTGCATGCCCGACTGATTCTCTACAAACGCATTGCCTCGGCCACCGATGAGGAAGGCCTCAAAGACCTGCAAGTGGAGATGATCGACCGTTTCGGCCTGCTGCCGGAACCGACGAAGAACCTGATGCGCATCACGGCATTGAAGCTGCAAGCCGAACTGCTGGGCATCAAGAAAGTCGACGGTGGCCCGCAAGGCGGCCGGATCGAGTTCGCCGCGCAGACGCCGGTCGACCCGCTGACCCTGATCAAACTGATCCAGGGCCAGCCCAAACGCTACAAATTCGAAGGTGCCACGATGTTTAAATTCATGGTCCCGATGGAGCGCCCGGAAGAGCGCTTTAATACTGTAGAGGCGCTGCTTGAGTGCCTCATTCCGAAAACTGCTTGAAGGACGCCGCATGCGCCTGTTTTGTTTACTGACTTTGCTGACCACCCTGGTCGCTCCTACGGCGTTTGCCGATGACCTGTACCAGGTTGAAATGATCCTGGTGCGGCAAAACGCCGTGCCAGCCATTGTCAGCAAAGCCGCACCGGAAGACTGGGCTGCCGGTGCAAAAAGTATCAGCAAGGACAACCTGCGCACGCCAAGCCTGAATAATGAAGTGCAAAAACTCAGCGCCAGCAGCGATTACACGGTGTTAATGCACAAGGCCTGGCAACAGAACCTGGGCGAAGATGCCCGCAAGATCGCCATCAGTGAGGGCAAGGAACAGTTCGGCCAGTTCCCGATCGAGGGCACGTTGAGCTTGAAACTGGGACGTTTTACCGACGTCGACGCGGATTTCTGGGTCAACCAGATCGACGCCAATGGTTTGGTCACCGCCAGCGAACGCCTGAAGCAGGAAAGCCACACCAAGAACGGCCAGCTGAACTTCCTCGACAACGGCCACCTCGGCCTGCTGATCAAGATCACCTCGCTCACCGCCCCTGCGCCTCGGCCAGTCCCCGATGAAATTCCGGACTGATTGAGTCCCTATGTCAGCGACCCTGAGCAAACCCCTGGCACCTTCCTGGGTCAGCCGATTCAAGGAACAGAGCCTGGAGCGTGGCCGTCGCTACGCGCTGGAGAACCGCGTCAGGATCGTCGAGGCTGGCGATGCCACGATCGTCGCCGCTTGCGAAGGCTCTGGCGGTAACGTGTACCGCCAGACCATTCGCCTGCGCGAGTCGGCCAAAGCGACCTTGCTGATGGTCGACGCCACGTGCACGTGCCCGGTTCACGTCAACTGCAAACATTGCGCGGCGGTGCTGCTGAAGGTGCAGGAAACCCTCGCCTACCCCGCCGCCGCACAAGACGCCGAACTGCTGGAGAAACTTCAGGCGGTATTGGAAAACCGCAGCCCAAAGGCGCCACCCCAAGTCCTTGTGGACAACGTGCAACCGATACCGCGCCTGTGGCTGGCGAGCATCGAGTTCAGCGCCTTCGAACCACGCAACGGCAAGATGCAGCGCTACATCCAGCATCGGGCGGCGCTGTCGTTCAGCTATCTGGATGAGTACGTTTCCGGGCAGAAGAACGCCGATGTACTGATTCGCCAGGAAACCCAGACGCTACGGATAAAACGCCACCCGGAAGTCGAACAGGCCTACCGGGAGCAGCTGCGAATTCTCGGTTTCAAGATCGCCACCCGACAAAGCAAGGCCTTGCCGGAAAGCGCTGGCGAACTCTATGAAATGGTCAACGACAGCGCCTGGCTGACCTTCACCCTCAATGAATTGCCGAAACTGCGCACTCAAGGTTGGGAGCTGCAGATCGACGAAGATTTCGGCTTCGACCTGACCGCCGTGGACGATTGGTACGCCACCGTCGAGCAGGCACCGGAGCGCGACTGGTTTGATCTGGAGCTGGGGATCATCGTCAACGGCGAGCGCTTGAGCTTGCTGCCGATCCTGCTGAACCTGATGCGCTCCCACACCGAAATCCTCAATCCGGAACGCCTCGCCCGCCGACGCGACGACGAACTGATTCTGGTGAACATTCCCAACCGCCCGAATTCCCAGCACGGCCCCTTGCAGGTCGCCCTGCCCTTCGGCCGCTTGAAACCGGTGCTGGCGACGCTTGGCGAGTTCTACCTGCAAGAGCCCGGCGAAACCACGCTGCGCCTGAGCAAGGCCGACGCCACGCGCCTGAATCCGCTGGAAGGCATGCCGCTGCTTTGGGAAGGTGGCGAGCAGATCCGCACGTTTGCCCAGCGCCTGCGGGACATCAAGGATTACACCGCAACAGCCCCCGAAGGCTTGAACGCGACCTTGCGCCCATATCAGCTGGAAGGCTTGAGCTGGATGCAGTCGCTGCGGCAACTGGAAGTCGGCGGAATTCTCGCGGACGACATGGGGCTGGGTAAAACCCTACAGACGCTGGCGCATATTCTTAGTGAGAAGAACGCCGGACGCCTCGACCGGCCGTGCATGGTGGTGATGCCCACCAGCCTGATCCCGAACTGGCTCGATGAAGCCGCGCACTTCACGCCACAGCTCAAAGTGCTGGCGCTGTACGGCGCCAGTCGCAAAAAACACTTTGATCACCTAGTCGATTACGACCTGATCCTCACCACCTATGCACTGCTGCCAAAGGACGTCGACCGCCTGGCCGCGCAGCCGCTGCACGTGCTGGTACTGGACGAAGCGCAATACATCAAGAACCCCAACAGCAAGGCCGCCCACGCCGCCCGCGAGCTGAATGCGCGCCAGCGCCTGTGCCTGAGTGGCACGCCGCTGGAAAACCACCTCGGCGAGCTGTGGTCGCTGTTCCACTTCCTCTTGCCTGGCTGGCTTGGCGACGTGAAAAGCTTCAACCGCGATTACCGCGTACCGATTGAAAAACGCGCCAGTGAAGTCAGACTTCAGCACCTCAACGGTCGGATCAAACCGTTCCTGCTGCGCAGGACCAAGGAGCAGGTCGCGACGGAATTGCCGCCGAAGACCGAGATCATCCATTGGGTCGAGCTCAACGAAGCCCAGCGCGATGTGTATGAAACCATGCGCCTGGCGATGGACAAGAAAGTCCGCGACGAGATCACTCGCAAAGGCGTGGCGCGCAGCCAAATCATCATTCTCGAAGCGCTGCTGAAACTGCGCCAGGTGTGCTGCGACTTGCGCCTGGTCAACGATGCCGTGCAGCCGACTCGCGGCAGTACCTCGGGCAAGCTCGACAGCCTGATGGAAATGCTGGATGAGCTGTTTGAGGAAGGTCGGCGGATTTTGCTGTTTTCGCAATTCACCTCGATGCTGGCGTTGATCGAGGTCGAACTGAAGAAACGCGGTGTTGAATACGCGTTGCTGACGGGACAGACCCGTGACCGCCGCGCCCCCGTGAAGGACTTTCAGAGCGGCAAGCGTCAGATCTTTCTGATCAGCTTGAAGGCAGGCGGTGTCGGTTTGAACCTGACGGAAGCGGATACGGTGATCCACTACGATCCTTGGTGGAACCCGGCGACGGAAAATCAGGCGACAGATCGGGCGTATCGCATTGGCCAGGAGAAGCCGGTGTTCGTCTACAAGATGATTGCCCGCGGCACGGTGGAAGAGAAGATTCAGCACCTGCAAAAGGAAAAATCCGACCTGGCGGCCGGTGTGCTGGATGGGCGCAAGACTGGCGACTGGAAGTTGCAGAGCGATGATATTGAAGCGTTGTTTGCGCCGTTGCCGGATAAGCTCGAGAAACGCTGAGGTCTGCGGCGCCCGGCAGATCGATTTCGCGGGCAAGCCACGCGCCCACAGGTTCAGCGATCATCCTGTGGAAGCGTGTCTTGCCCGCGATAGGGTCAACTCGTTTTCAGTCAAGAGATCGGAAATCAGGACTTGAGATTTGGCAACGGTGCAAACAGCGCTTCAATGTCACTCTGCTCAAGCTTCCAGCCACCCGTCGCTCCACCTTCAAGCACCGCCCCGGCCAGCGCGGCCTTCTCCAACTGCAATGCCTGAATTTTTTCTTCTACGGTGCCACGGGCTATCAGCTTGTAGACGAACACAGGTTTGTTTTGCCCGATCCTGTAGGCCCGATCAGTCGCCTGGTTTTCGACCGCAGGGTTCCACCAGGGATCAAAATGGATGACTGTATCCGCAGCTGTCAGGTTCAGACCTGTGCCGCCAGCCTTCAAACTGATCAGAAACAGCGGCACTTTACCGCTCTGAAAGTCCTTGACCGGTGTGCGCCGATCCGTTGTCTCACCCGTCAACAACGAGTAACCCTGACCACGTTGCTGCAACTCGTCCTCAATCAAGGCGAGCATCGAAGTGAACTGTGAAAACAGCAGCACCTTGCGGCCTTCGCTGAGCAACTCCTCCAGCATCTCCATCAGGCTGACCAGTTTCCCGCTGCCAGAACGAAGGGCTTTGGCGGTGAGCGGCGTTTTGATCAACCGCAGATCGCAGCACACCTGACGCAGCTTGAGCAATGCATCGAGGATGATGATTTGACTGCGCCCGACACCACTGCGGGCAATTTCGTCACGCACCTTCTTATCCATTGCTACGCGCACGGTTTCATACACATCCCGCTGCCCATCGCTGAGATCAACCCAATGCACAATCTCGGTTTTCGGTGGTAATTCGGTTGCCACCTGATCTTTCTTGCGACGTAGCAAAAAGGGCTTTATCCGGGCCGTCAGATGTTGCATCCGTTCGTTATTGCCGTGCTTCTCGATCGGCGTGCGGTAGTCGCGATTGAAGGTTTTGCTGTCGCCAAGCCAGCCAGGCAGCAAAAAGTGAAATTGCGACCACAACTCGCCGAGATGATTTTCCAGCGGGGTGCCGGACAGACACAATCGCTGGCGGGCCTGCAGGTCTCGGGCTGCTTGAGCCGCTTTGCTGACCGGATTCTTGATGTTCTGCGCCTCATCGAGAATCAGCACACTCCAGACCTGAGGCTGTAAAACCTCCAGATCGCGCGGCAACAGCGCGTAGGTGGTCAATACCAAGTCGTATTCGGCAAGACTGGCAAAGTCTTTTTGCCGCGCCGCACCATGCAGTGCCAAGACCTTCAACTGCGGGGTAAAGCGCTGCGATTCGTCGAGCCAGTTGGGGATCAGACTGGTGGGCATCACAGCCAGTGCCGGACGATCAAGCCGCCCGGCCTGTTTTTCTGTCAGCAGATGAGCCAGGGTTTGCAGGGTTTTCCCCAGGCCCATGTCGTCGCCGAGAATACCGCCGACCTCCAGTTCTCGAAGGGTTTGCATCCAGTTCAGCCCTTCCAGCTGATAAGGTCTTAGCGTCGCGTTCAGGCCCTCGGGCGCCGGGACATGAGCATGGATCGACTCCCGTAAACGCTTTGCAAAACTGCGCAGCCGTTCACCGCCCTGCCAGACCAGCGGAATGCCTTCCAGCGCACTCAGCCGCGCCGCATCCGGAGCACTCAAACGCAACGAGTCGCCCAGATGTTTACCCAGGTACAACTCGCCAAGGGTCGCCATCAGCGGTTTTATCCGGCCAAAAGGGAGTGCGACTTTGCCATGGGATTTACCACCGAAACGCCCATCGCCAAGTTCAATCAGTAGCTGTTCGTCATCATTGCGGCGGGCCAAGCTCGCAGGTTCCATCAACTGTGGCTGGCTACGTAGCAAATGCAGCAGGATGGGCAACAGGCTATGACGCTCGCCGTTGACGACGATGCCCAGCTGCAAATCGAACCACTGGCGCCCCGACTCCTCCTCGACTTCTGCATACCACTGTTCGACGGGGTGCACGTTGAAGTCAAAGTTATCGCTGATATCGATCAGCCAGTTTTTCTCCCGCAGCGCCGGGATGCCATGGTGCACAAAAGCAAGCCAGGCCGCGTCATCCGGCAGGGCGAACATTTCGCCTGGACGATCCAGGTTGCTTTTGCGTGTGGCCTTTTTAAAGCCATGTTTTTGCAGGGCTTGGCGCAAGGTTTTTTCGGCGACAGGGTTGCGCTGGATGCGCTGGGTTTCGGTACCCGAAAGGATCAGCACCTCCGGGTTTCGGTCCGACGTCGGATGGCCGTTGTAGGTAAACGCCAATGCAGCCCGGTGCTCTGGCTCGTACTGCCAGCGGACGTAACGCTTGCCGCTGGCGAGCGCCAGGTGAGCCTGAGGAAAAATGCCTTCGACGACCCGTTCCGTCAGGGCGTACGGAGGTGGTGCTGCCCGGGTCGCAGCGGTCATCCGCTGGCTGAATTGCATCGCCTGACCTGCAGGAATATCGGGAGCCAATGACAAGTGACGGGCCAGCTTTTCGTCCAGCTCGCTGAACAGCGGTCCGACTTGCAGCCGCTCGCGATCCAGATAATACAAGGGTTCCAGGGCCAGGATCGTTTCCACTGGCGCTTGGTCGCTGCTCCATTGAGGGCGAAAACTGCCATTGGATTGTTCGGCCCAGGAAAATTGACCTGTTCTTCTCATTCCCGGCGTCAGGGGTTGTGGCTGTTCGAGGTCAAGGAAAAAGCGCGAGGTTCGCAACAGCATTTCGATAAGTTCCACCCCACTGCTGCCTTCCAAGGGGTAGCCGGCGTAATGGGCGTGGTGGGAGTGAACGGCGACCAACAATCTGGCGATCCGCAGATCCAGTTCGGTCAGGTAACCGGGTTGCCGAATCAGCGTATCCGACAGCGAGTACACCGGCTTGATGTCTTGCAGGCGGCCGTCCTTGAGCTGATGGGCCTTGAAAATTTCCAGCGTCCATTTCCCGGCAGAGGATGTTGCCCTGAGTTTGTAAAACAGGCGCGTGCCTGCTCCCTGCGCCGACTCGTCAGGGGGATTGCTTGCAGAAGGAATACCGTCAATCCAGCGCTCCAGTTCACGATTCAAGTGAACCTGGACGGCACTTTGAGGCGCGTTAACGGGATGTTCTTGCAGGTGATAGATGACTGCGGCGCAGTGCTTGCAATTGAACATGACAGGACAGGAGCAAACGCATTGGAGCTGCGCTTGCCCACGCCGATCTTCAGTGAGCTCAATGACCTGCTCGTATGCCTGCGCCTGGGAGCCGATGCACGTAGCGATAACCATAAGGTCATCAATTTGACGGATCGTTATCCGATCCTCATCCGCGTACCTGCGAGCTTTTTCCAGAGCACGATGGCTGAACACCTCTGCCCAGGGTAGCGCATGAAGTTGCTCAGTTATTGTGGTCACGACATCAACACCGCTTGAAACTCATTGAATCGTAAAGCAGCCAGGCACCTAATCCGACCGCTGATACTCAACCCGCCAACACCCGCGCCAACGTGGACTTGACCTTGCCCATCCCGTCCTGCAACGCCTGCTCGATCTCGGCCATGGTGATCACCGCCGTGGACTTGCCCGCTGCCGGGTTCACCACCAGCGCCAGACACGCATAATCCAGTTCCAGCTCACGGGCTAACGCCGCTTCCGGCATGCCGGTCATGCCGACGATGTCGCAGCCGTCGCGTTCCAGTTTTGCGATTTCAGCGACGGTTTCCAGACGTGGGCCCTGGGTGCAGGCGTAGATGCCCTGACTGCTGTAATCGACGCCTTCAGCCGCCAATGCCGCGATCAATTGCTGGCGCAGTGGCTCGCTGTAGGGATAGCTGAAATCGATGTGGGTGACGTGATCCAGGTCGCCAGCGAAATAGGTGTGCTCGCGACCGCTGGTGTAGTCGATCAACTGATGAGGCACACAAAAGTGTCCAGTACCCATTGCAGCATGAATTCCGCCCACGGCGTTGACCGCGAGGATCGCCTCGGCACCCGCCTGTTTCAGCGCCCAAAGGTTGGCGCGGTAATTCACCTGATGCGGCGGAAAACGGTGCGGGTGACCGTGGCGGGCGAGGAACAGCACTTCCTTGCCGGCGTATTCACCAAACTGCACGTCGGCCGAAGGCGCGCCATAGGGCGTGTCCACCGCCAGCGACTGACGAATGTTCAGGCCTTCGAGTTGGGTCAGGCCGGTGCCACCGATAATCGCGTAAACCGTCATAACGAAAAGTCCTTATTCAATCAGTTGAGCTTCTTTAAGCGCGCCTATGGCAGTCAGCCAGCGCGGGTTCTGACGGTATTCAGTGTTGGCATACGACTGGCCACGCATCCGCGCAATGCGCTCGGATGGCTTGACCTTCAAGCGCTGGGCAGCGCTCAAGGCCAGCTCCGCTGCAGCGCGGTCGTTACACACCAGGCCCATGTCGCAGCCAGCGGTCAGCGCGGCCTCGATACGGCTGGCGGCATCGCCTACCACGTGGGCACCGGCCATGGACAGGTCGTCACTGAAGATCACACCATCGAATTGCAGCTCACCGCGCAAAATGTCCTGCAACCAGCGGCGGGAAAACCCGGCCGGCTGGGAATCGACTTGCGGGTAAATAACGTGGGCTGGCATGACGGCGGCCAGTTGTTTGCTCAATCTGGCGAACGGCACCAGGTCGTTGGCGCGGATTTCATCGAGGCTGCGTTCGTCGTTCGGGATCGCGACGTGGGAATCCGCCTCGGCCCAGCCGTGACCGGGAAAATGCTTGCCGGTGGCAGCCATGCCGGCGCTGTTCATGCCGCGAATGAATGCACCCGCCAGCAGCGCTGCGCGCTCCGGGTCACCTTCAAACGAACGGGTGCCGACGACGGCGCTGCGCTGGTAATCCAGGTCCAGCACCGGGGCGAAACTCAGATCGAGGCCAACGGCCAGCACTTCGGTGGCCATGATCCAGCCGCACTGCTCGGCCAGGTATTCGGCGTTCGGATTGTCGGCGATGGCGCGCATGGCCGGCAGCCGCACGAAGCCTTGGCGCAGACGCTGAACGCGACCGCCTTCCTGATCCACCGCCAGCAGCAGGTCGGGACGAATGGCGCGGATCGCAGCGCTCAACTCGCGCACCTGACGCGGATTTTCGATGTTACGGGCGAAAATGATCAGGCCACCCACTTCGGGCTGACGCAACAATTGGCGATCTTCGGCCGTCAGCCAGGTACCGGCGACGTCCACCATCAACGAGCCTTGCAGGCCAGCAGTCATAGAGATTCCTTGATAACGAAAAACCCGGCGCGCACGCGCTCGCCGCCTTGGGCTGTGCCCGGCAGGTCGGCGACATCAATGGGAAGCGGGTTCAGAACGAGAGTCGGCATGGGCGGCTAGCTTAGCGGATGTCAGTCGCCGCGCCCACCCGTGCGCGGCTAAACCTTGGCGGCAGCCGGGGCCGACTTGCTGCGCGGACGCAGTTGTGCGGTGGCCATGGCCACATCGGTGACGCCTGTTTCGGCACGCATGCCTGCGGCCAGGAACGGCACCATCAGACGCATCACTTGCTCAATGGAGGTGTTAACGCCGAAATCGGTCTCGGCAATGGCGCGCAACGCCTTGATACCGGACATGCTGAACGCCGCAGCGCCGAGCATGAAGTGCACGCGCCAGAACAGTTCGATCGGCGGAATACGCGGCGCGGCTTCGTTGACCAGCATCATGTAGCGGCGGAACACCTTGCCGTACATGTCTTCCAGATAACGACGCAGGTGGCCCTGGCTTTGACTGAACGCCAACCCCAGCAAGCGCATGAAGATAGACAGATCGTTGCCGCTGCGCGGCTGCACGACGAGGGCTTGCTCAACGAGAATCTCGAGCAACTCTTCGAGTGTCGGCTTGTTTTCAGGCTTGGACTGACGCCGCTCCAGCTCTTTATCAAGGCTCAGGCAAAATGGCCCGAGAAAGCGCGAGAAGACAGCCTGGATCAGCGCCTTCTTCGAACCGAAGTGATAATTCACCGCCGCCAGATTGACACCGGCTTTGCTGGTGATCAGACGCAACGAGGTTTCGGCGAAACCTTTTTCCGCGAACAACTGCTCGGCAGCATCAAGAATGCGTTCAACGGTTTCCGACTGGGCCATGGCTACTCCGCCTGACAAACACTTGTTTGAAACATACGTTTCAGCCTGTGCATTGTCAAGCCTGCCGGTTCGTTTTGGGAATGGTCGGTCAGCTATTTAACCATACAACGGCGAGGCTTTAATCAGCTGGCTGATCGACCGTCCAGCGGCCGGCGAAAAAAGGGGCATTGCCAAGACCGTTCCACTGTATATAATCCCAGTCACTGTATAAAAAGACAGAGCGATCAATATGCTAAAGCTGACGCCACGCCAAGCAGAGATTCTGGCCTTCATCAAACGCTGCCTCGAAGACAACGGCTACCCGCCGACCCGTGCGGAAATCGCTCAGGAACTGGGTTTCAAGTCGCCTAACGCGGCGGAAGAACACCTCAAGGCGCTGGCCCGCAAGGGTGCAATCGAGATGACCCCGGGCGCTTCCCGTGGCATCCGCATTCCGGGCTTCGAAGCCAAGGCCGACGAGTCTACTCTGCCGATCATTGGCCGGGTGGCTGCCGGTGCGCCGATTCTGGCCCAGCAGCACATCGAGGAGTCCTGCAACATCAACCCTGCCTTCTTCCATCCGCGTGCTGACTATCTGCTGCGCGTTCATGGCATGAGCATGAAGGACGTCGGCATTTTCGACGGCGACCTGTTGGCCGTCCACACCACCCGGGAAGCCCGCAATGGCCAGATCGTCGTGGCGCGGATCGGTGACGAAGTGACCGTCAAGCGCTTCAAGCGAGATGGCAGCAAGGTCTGGTTAATTGCCGAAAACCCTGAATTCGCCCCTATCGAAGTCAACCTGAAAGATCAGGAACTGGTGATTGAAGGCTTGAGTGTCGGCGTCATTCGCCGCTAAAGGAGGCTTTATGCAGTTCCCACACACATCGCAGCAAGCACAACTGCCGTTGTTCGAGGCATTCATGGTGCAGCCGTTGGCCCCGATCCTGAAAGACGTGGTCGAGTCGCCCTGGAACGCAGAACCCGAAGTCTTCAGCGAGCTTTCACTACGTGGTGCAGCCGGGAATTGCTTGAACCTTTTGGCGCCGATTCTTCGTGAATTGAGTCAGGATCAAGACGCGCGGTGGCTGACACTGATCGCCCCGCCCGCCAGCCTGACTCAGACGTGGTTGCGGGACGCCGGTCTTAACCGCGAACGCATCCTGCTGCTGCAACCTCGCGGCACTCAGAGCGCTCAGCAGTTGACCTGCGAAGCCTTGCGCCTGGGCCGCAGCCATACGGTTGTCAGTTGGCTCAACCCATTGAACGCAAACTCACGGCAACAGTTGATCAGCGCAGCCCGTACCGGAGATGCGCAGAGCCTGAATATTCGCTTGGGTTAATGTATCAATAATGCGCGCAACGCAAAGCGCGGGGCTTCTCAAAGGATAGAGAAGCCGGTTCGTAACCGTATTAGCAGAAAGCGACGAATGGGATCAGTGGAGGACCCGCGAACTCTCATCCGTATTAAATTCGCCTTCAACCAGGCGTCCTGCCATCTGAACACCGACGCTCAACATCGCCTTGGCGACTTCCACGTGCTGGCCCTGCAGGAAAGCCTTGGCATCCTCGGAGAAATCCAAAGTAACCAGAGAACCCTCGTCCTCGGCCCTGCGCAGCTCAATCCGGCCGTCTGGTAACTCGACAATTTCTAGAAAGGACGTTGGCATAAAGGTCTGTTCTCCACGAAAGGCGGGGATTATATAGGCATCGGCCAGGCTTCGCTCGGTAACTTGACCAGCAGCGCTTTTAATCGCGCCGCCGGCTCTCAGTCGATCAGCACTCGTTCAAACCTTCGCGAAACCGGATCGCCAACCCTTTGAGGTTCTGACGCCAGCTCTCCAGCTCTTCGCGACTCAATTCCTCAGGCACGTCTTCCTCATCCAGGTTAACGGCCAGGATGAGCGGCTGAGTCACGTCGCCCTTGGGCTTATGCGGAGCGCGAGGCGGTTGAAACATCGCCGCGTGAGCCGCCAGCAGCTTCGCCAGCCAGGTTTCCGGATTCTGGGCCAGCTCGAACATCTCAGCCATCTCCGGAATGGCGATGGCTTCCAGCACTTCGCGGGTCAGCAACATTTCTGCCCGAGGTGCATTGGCCTGAGGCAAGCGGTAGAAGCCAGCGATTTCATGGCACAGCCCCAGCAACGCACCGTACAGGTGAAACAACGTCGACTCGCGCCCAGCCTGAATCAGCGCCAGGGAGTTCATCGCCCGCCCCTCTTCAGCCTTGGCTAGCGCTTCCAGCGACAGGCCGGCGAAATAAATCTTCTGGTTGGTACGGGTATAGAGTTCGTGGGCCATGACGGCAGCCTCCACAACGAAATAATTGCTTCACGCAGGTCAGACAGTGTCGTGGATCCGCCGATCCTACCGCAAGCACAAAACAAAAAGGCCGCATGAAAACCAGTAGGTTGTCATGCGGCCTTTTCAGTACAGCACCTGTTAAGCTTTAGCGACCTTCGCTGGACGCTTGTCTTCGACCGTCCATTTGCCGCCGTCGTAGTACGCCTTCCAGCCAGTCGGCTTACCGTCGACTTCAGTCTGCACGTACTGCTCTTTGGTCTTGCGGCTGTAGCGGATCACCGCAGGCAGGCCGTCCGGATCTTTCTTCGGTGCTTCGCAGAGGAAGTGGTACTTCGGATCGATCTCATCCTTGTGCGGCACAATTTCCATGACCAGCGGAGCACGCGTCTCGCGGTTTTTCGGGAATTGACTGGCCGCCAGGAACAGGCCGGAAGCACCGTCGCGCAGGATGTAGGTGTCGTTGACCTTTTCGCATTTCAGCTCAGGCATCTTCACCGGATCCATCTTCGGCGGCGCCGCATCACCGCTTTTCAGCAGTTTGCGGGTGTTCTTGCACGTCGCGTTGGTGCAACCGAAGAACTTGCCGAAACGGCCGGTCTTGAGCTGCATCTCGCTGCCGCACTTGTCGCATTCCAGGCTCGGACCTTCGTAGCCCTTGATGCGATAGGTGCCCTCTTCGATTTCATAACCAGCGCAATCCGGGTTGTTACCGCAGATGTGCAGCTTGCGCTTCTCATCCAGCAGGTAGGCGTCCATCGCCGTGCTGCAGATCGGGCAACGGTGCTTGCCGCGCAGTACCAGGGATTCCGATTCACCCTCGTCGTCCGCCGCGATTTCATCGCCCGGTACCAGGTTGACGGTGGCCTTGCAGCGTTCTTTCGGCGGCAGGCTGTAACCCGAGCAACCCAGGAACACGCCGGTCGATGCGGTACGAATCTGCATCGGACGCCCGCACAACACGCACGGGATATCAGTCATCACCGGCTGGTTGGCGCGCATGCCGCCTTCGGCGCTTTCGGCTACTTCGAGTTTCTTCTTGAAGTCGCCGTAGAACTCGTCGAGCACGTTTTTCCAGTCGCGTTCGCCCTGGGCCACGTCATCGAGGTTCTCTTCCATGCCGGCGGTGAAGCCGTAGTCCATGAGATTGGAGAAGCTCTCGGCCAGACGCTCGGTCACGATGTCGCCCATCTTTTCCGAGTAGAAACGACGGTTGTGCAGCGCAACGTAGCCACGGTCCTGGATGGTGGAAATGATCGCGGCGTAGGTCGAAGGACGACCGATGCCGCGTTTTTCCATCTCCTTGACCAGGCTCGCTTCCGAGTAACGCGCCGGCGGCTTGGTGAAGTGCTGGGTCGGATCAAGCTTGATCAGCTTCATCGCGTCGCCCTGGGCCATGTCCGGCAGCACGTCGTCATCGCCAGGCTTGGCAATCTGCGGCATGACCCGGGTGTAACCGTCGAACTTCAGGATGCGGCCCTTGGCGCGCAGCTCGAAATCGCCGGCACCGACGGTGACCGTGGTCGACAGGTATTGGGCTGGCAGCATCTGGCACGCGAGGAACTGGCGCCAGATCAGCTCGTAGAGCCGCTCTGCATCACGCTCCATGCCCGACAGCTTGCTTGGCTCGGTATTGGCGTCAGACGGACGAATCGCTTCGTGAGCCTCTTGTGCGCCTTCCTTGCTGCTGTAGACATTCGGGTTTTCCGGCAGGTACTTCTTGCCGAACTCGCCTTCAATATAGGTGCGCGCCATCGTCACGGCATCGGCCGAGAGGTTGGTGGAGTCGGTACGCATATACGTGATGTAGCCGGCTTCATACAGACGCTGGGCCATCATCATGGTTTTCTTCACGCCGAAGCCCAGGCGGTTACTCGCAGCCTGTTGCAGGGTGGACGTGATAAACGGCGCCGACGGCTTGCTGCTGGTCGGCTTGTCTTCGCGCTTGACGATGCTGTAGCTGGAAGCCTTGAGCTTCTCCAGCGCGGCCATGGCCTGGGCTTCGTTGAGCGGCTTGAAGGCTTCGCCTTTCTCGCGAGCCACGTCGAAGCGCACGGTGGCGCCCTTGGCGGTGCCGAGGTCGGCGTGGACTTCCCAGTATTCTTCGGGGTTGAACGCGCGGATTTCACGCTCACGCTCGACCACCAGCTTCACGGCTACCGATTGCACGCGACCGGCGGACAGGCCACGGGCGACTTTGGCCCACAGCAGTGGCGAAACCATGTAACCCACCACGCGGTCGAGGAAACGACGCGCCTGTTGTGCGTTGACACGGTCAATGTCCAGCTCGCCCGGTTTGGAGAAGGCTTCCTGAATCGCTTTCTTGGTGATTTCGTTGAACACCACGCGCTTATAGCGGCTGTCATCACCACCGATGGCTTCGCGCAGGTGCCAGGCAATGGCTTCCCCCTCGCGATCCAAGTCGGTTGCGAGATAGATGGTGTCAGCATCTTTGGCGAGCCGGCGCAGCTCTTCGATGACCTTTTCCTTGCCCGGGAGGATCTCGTACTTGGCTTTCCAGCCATGATCGGGATCGACACCCATGCGCGAGACCAGCTGCTTGCGCGCCTTCTCTTTCGGCGTGAGCACCGGACCTTCACCCGCGGCGGCCTTGCCGCGCTTGGCGGCAGGCTCTTTGCTGGCGCTAGCCGAACCGCTGGTGGGCAGGTCTCGGATATGGCCGATACTCGACTTCACCACGTATTGGTTACCCAGATACTTGTTGATGGTCTTGGCCTTAGCCGGGGATTCCACAATGACCAGCGATTTGCCCATGGATCAGAAAATTCCTGAATTCTAGAAGTGAAAGGCGGTTGGCGCCTGACGCGGCACCGCTATATATAGTGGCTACAAGGTGAGGTCAAGCGCAGGGTCCTGCGCGCACTCAGCTTATGCCTTCGAAAAAAGGCTCGGTTCGGCTTCCACCAAAGCAAAGCGTGGCACCTGTTCGCCGTCAACCTCGACCGACTCCAGGAACATGCTCAAGGGACGCACCCAAAAGCCGTAATCGCCATACAGGGCTTGGTAGAAGACCACTTCTTCCTCGGTTTCCGAATGCCGCGCGATACTGAATACGCGGTACTGCGGACCTTTGTAATGCTGGTAGAGCCCAGGTTGTATCGGCATGGTTTGGCCCTCACTCAAATCTTTTAAAAATAAAAACAAAAAATAAATTCAGAAAAACAAAAACCGGGGCACTTGGCCCCGGCTTCCGTCAACGAAACGCTTAAACGCGTTCGAAGACGGTGGAGATGCCTTGGCCGAGACCAATGCACATGGTGGCAACCCCGAAGGTGCCGCCATTCTGCTTCATCACGTTCAGCAGGGTGCCGGAAATACGGGCACCGGAGCAACCGAACGGGTGACCCAGGGCGATCGCGCCGCCGTGCAGGTTAACCTTCTCATTCATCTTGTCGAGCACTTTCAGATCTTTCAGCACTGGCAGGGCCTGTGCAGCGAAAGCTTCGTTGAGCTCGAAGAAGTCGATATCGTTAATGCCAAGGCCCGCACGTTTCAGTGCTTTCTGAGTGGCCGGTACTGGACCATAGCCCATGATTGCCGGATCCACACCTGCCACCGCCATCGAGCGGATAACCGCCAGCGGCTGGATGCCCAGGTCCTGTGCACGTTGTGCCGACATCACGATCATGCACGAAGCACCATCGGTGATCTGCGACGAAGTACCGGCTGTCACGGTGCCGCCCTTGGGGTTAAACGCTGGCTTCAGAGCCGCCAGGCTTTCCAGGGTAGTTTCCGGACGAATGGTTTCGTCGTAGTCGAACAGTTTCAGGAAACCGTTCTCGTCGTAGCCTTGCATCGGGATGATTTCGTCTTTGAACTTGCCTTCCAGGGTCGCCTTGTGAGCGAGCTGGTGGGAGCGCACGCCGAAAGCGTCCTGTTGTTCGCGAGTGATGCCGTGCATTTTACCCAGCATTTCAGCGGTCAGGCCCATCATGCCCGAGGCTTTTGCCGCGTACAGCGACATGTGCGGGTTCGGATCGACACCGTGCATCATGCTCACGTGGCCCATGTGCTCGACGCCGCCGACGACGAACACGTCACCGTTGCCAGTCATGATCGCTTGTGCGGCAGTGTGCAGCGCGCTCATCGAAGAACCACACAGACGGCTGACGGTCTGGCCGGCAGCAGTGTGCGGGATCTGCGTCATCAGGGACGCCATGCGAGCGATGTTCCAGCCCTGCTCCAGGGTCTGGTTTACGCAGCCCCAGATCACGTCTTCGACTTCGTTCGGATCAACCTTGACGTTGCGTTCCAGCAATTTGCTGATCAGGTGCGCCGACATGTCTTCGGCGCGGGTGTTGCGGTGCATGCCGCCCTTGGAGCGGCCCATCGGAGTACGACCGAAGTCGACAATCACGACGTCTCTTGGATTCAAGCTCATAAAATTTCACTCTCGCTCAAGTGTTGGGACGCTTAACCGAAGAACCGTTGGCCGGTTTTGGCCATTTCACGCAGTTTTGCGGTCGGGTGGTACAGCGCGCCCAAATCAGCGTACTGGTCAGCCAGGGCAACGAACTCGGCAACACCGATCGAATCGATGTAGCGCAGCGCACCGCCACGGAATGGAGGGAAACCAATACCGTAGACCAGGCCCATGTCGGCTTCGGCGGCGGTTTCGACAATGCCGTCTTCCAGGCAACGCACGGTTTCCAGGCACAGCGGGATCATCATCCAGTTGATGATGTCTTCGTCAGTGACTTCGCGCTGCTCGTAAACGATCGGCTTGAGCACTTCCAGCACCGACGGATCGGCCACTTTCTTTTGCTTGCCTTTCTTGTCGGTCTCGTAAGCGTAGAAACCCTTGCCATTCTTCTGGCCCAGGCGCTTGGCTTCGTAGAGCACATCGACAGCCGAGCGACGGTCGTCTTTCATGCGGTCCGGGAAACCTTCAGCCATCACGTCACGACCGTGGTGGCCGGTGTCGATGCCGACCACGTCCATCAGGTACGCCGGGCCCATTGGCCAGCCGAATTTTTCCATGATCTTGTCGATACGGACGAAGTCCACACCGGCGCTGACCAGCTTGGCGAAACCGCCGAAATACGGGAACAGGACGCGGTTGACCAGGAAGCCCGGGCAGTCATTGACGACGATCGGGTTCTTGCCCATTTTCTTGGCGTAGGCAACGGTGGTGGCCACGGCCAGCTCGCTGGACTTCTCGCCACGAATCACTTCAACCAGCGGCATCATGTGCACCGGGTTGAAGAAGTGCATGCCGACGAAGTTTTCCGGACGCTTGAGGGCTTTGGCCAGCAAGGTGATGGAAATGGTCGAGGTGTTGGACGCGAGGATGGTGTCCTCTTTGACCTTGTCTTCGACTTCGGCCAGAACGGCTTGCTTGACCTTCGGGTTTTCGACGACTGCCTCGACGACCAGGTCAACGTGACCGAAATCACCGTAGGACAGGGTCGGACGGATGCCGTTGAGCACTTCAGCCATTTTCGCCGGGGTCATGCGACCTTTATCAACGCGGCCGACCAGCAGCTTGGCGGCTTCAGCCAGGCCTTGCTCGATACCGTGCTCGTTGATGTCCTTCATCAGGATCGGCGTACCTTTGGAGGCCGACTGATAAGCGATACCGCCACCCATGATGCCGGCGCCCAATACGGCGGCCTGCTTCACATCCTTGGCGATTTCATCGTAGGCCTTGGCCTTTTTCTTCAGCTCCTGATCATTCAGGAACAGACCGATCAAGCTCTGCGCGGCAGAGGTCTTGGCCAGTTTGACGAAACCGGCGGCTTCGATTTCCAGCGCCTTGTCACGACCGAAGTTCGCGGCTTTCTGGATGGTCTTGATCGCTTCGACCGGTGCCGGGTAGTTCGGACCGGCTTGACCGGCCACGAAACCCTTGGCGGTTTCGAAGGCCATCATTTGTTCGATGGCGTTCAACTTCAGCTTTTCCAGCTTCGGCTGACGCTTGGCCTTGTAGTCAAACTCGCCAGAGATGGCGCGCTTGATCAGCTCCAGGGCCGCTTCCTGCAATTTCTCAGGGGCAACTACGGCATCGACGGCGCCTACTTTCAGCGCGTCTTCAGGACGGTTTTCCTTGCCGGCGGCAATCCACTCGATAGCGTTGTCGGCACCGATCAGGCGCGGCAGACGCACGGTACCGCCGAAGCCCGGGTAGATGCCCAGCTTGACTTCCGGCAGACCGATCTTGGCCCTGGTGGACATGACGCGGTAGTCCGCCGCCAGGCACATTTCCAGACCGCCACCCAGAGCGATGCCGTTGATCGCGGCGACAGTCGGGACGTTGAGGTCTTCGAAATCGCTGAAAATCTTGTTGGCTTCCAGGTTGCCAGCAACAAGCTCTGCATCAGGCAGCTTGAAGTTCTCGACAAATTCGGTGATGTCGGCGCCGACGATGAAGACGTCCTTGCCACTGCTGACGATCACACCCTTGATCGAAGCATCTGCCTTGATGGTGTCTACGGCCTGACGCAGTTCGTTCAGGGTTAGACGGTTGAACTTGTTGACGGACTCACCCTTGAGGTCGAATTTCAATTCGACGATGCCACTTTCAAGAGCCTTAACCGTGATGGCTTTACCTTCGTAAATCATCAACTGATCTCCACGATATGGAAGCTGAACAGTACACGTCGGACGCAGGCAAATGGCTTGGCAGGGACGCTTAACGTCAATGCTACGCCCATCTACCCGGCACACCCGCCAACGCGATAGTCGGGATTCTGTAGGAGCGATGTTAAATACAAACGCTCAATTCATACGCCCGTTTGATTTGGGTACGCCACCTTCACGGAATTTCCGGTAATTGTCAATCGCCCAAAATGCGGGTTCAAACGCGACTTTGCGGTCACTTCCGTACTACGAAGATCTTCAACACGCCCCTGCATGTGAAGCCATTCATAGAATCAATAGTTAGAAAAGTCGCCCTAATTCGCTGCAGCCTTTGTTTAACAGACTACGCTGGCGGGACCTTGAGAAAAAAATTGAACACTTTTGGCGAACGCCAAGCGTAAGATCGGCGGCACAAAGAATTACCGGCCTGCCTGGCCAACCCCAGCCCGATGATGATGTCGGGCTTTTTATTGCCTGTCTGTCGGAGGTTTCGCGCCATTGCAGCGCGAAATGTCCGTGAGTCACGCCAGTGCTTTCAGCACCGCATCGATGTCTTGCAAAACCGTCGCTTCGCCCTTCTCGCCCCAATACAGAGTGATCATCTGTTTGTCCGCTTCAACCTTGTAGACGTTGGCTGGCAATTTTTCGAAATGATTGAGCAGCGCTCGATCTTCGCAAATCTCCTGCCACTGGTTCACCCACACACCCGGCGACTTTTGCCAGTAACTCCAGCACGCCGGTTGATTGCCACGACGTGGCCGATGGTACTGGGCGCAAGGGCTCGGCGGCTCCTGGCTCAGCCAGTGCGGCCACTCCTGGGGCGCAAGCTGCATGGCGAGGCCGATACGCCGCGCTTCCATGCGCAGAGCCATGCGCCCGCTCTGTCCACGGGACGGTCGCAACCATGCCAGCGGACTCAGCACCACCAGCAGGATTGACACCACTATCCAGACCGTCATATCTGTACTCCCGATTCTTGATGAGCGCTTTGAGTCACTTTGGAACCATTGCGCTTGAAACCAGCCATACTTACCAATATTGCAATCCTCAGGAGGAGCACCTCATGCCCTACCACCATATTCTGGTCGCTGTAGATCTAACCGAAGAGTGCGACCCTGTAATCCACCGTGCTCGCGAGCTTTCAGTGAGCAATGGCGCGAAACTGTCCCTGGTCCATATCGTCGAACCGATGGCCATGGCCTTTGGCGGTGACGTCCCCATGGACCTGTCACAACTGCAACAGCAGCAGTTCGATCAGGCCAAGGAACGCCTGGACCGACTGATCCTGAAATATCCGGAACTCTCCAAAGAATACAGCCACCTGACCTACGGCCAGCCACGCCAGGAGATTCACCACCTGGCCAAGGAACAGACCTGCGACCTGATCGTGGTGGGCAGCCATGGCCGACACGGCCTGGCATTGCTGCTGGGCTCGACGGCCAACGACGTGCTGCACGGCGCTCCGTGTGATGTGCTCGCGGTGCGCCTGATCAAAAGCTGAAAACCCGTACCCTGTGGGAGCGACCCTGCTCGCTCCTACAGGGGATCTATAGCAACGTGTAGATCGCATTCCATACGAAAAGCCCGGCGTTCATCACTGAACGCCGGGCTTTTTTGTTACAGCATCAATCAGGCATCCAGCTCAGCCCAACGCTCGACCATCACGTCGAGTTCAGCCTGCAACTGCTCAAGCTGAGCGATCACGGCAGCGGTCTCGACCGCAGGACGCTGATAGAAACCGGCATCGGCCATCTGGGCCTCGACGGCAGCGATCTGCTGTTCCATGGCTTCGATCTGGGCCGGCAACATTTCCAGCTCACGCTGCAATTTGTAGCTGAGCTTCTTCTTCGCCACCGGCGCTTCGACTGCCGCAGCAATCGGTGCCGCTTCCGCCGTCACGACCGCAGAGGTCAGGTCGGCCTTGCCGGATTTGCTCTCGGTCACGCCCAGCAGGCGCGGCGAGCCGCCCTGACGCAGCCAGTCCTGATAACCACCGACGTACTCGCGCACCTTGCCTTCACCTTCGAAGACCAGGGTGCTGGTGACCACGTTGTCGAGGAATGCCCGGTCGTGGCTGACCATCAGCACGGTGCCGTTGAAGGTCAGCAAGACCTCTTCGAGCAGCTCGAGGGTTTCGACGTCGAGGTCGTTGGTCGGTTCGTCGAGAACCAGCAGGTTCGCCGGTTTGCTGAACAGTTTCGCCAGCAACAGACGCGCACGTTCACCACCCGACAGCGCCTTGACTGGCGTGCGGGCACGCTGAGGGCTGAACAGGAAGTCGCCGAGGTAACTCAGCACGTGACGGCTCTGACCATCGATATCGATGAAGTCGCGACCTTCGGCCACGTTGTCGATCACGGTCTTTTCCAGGTCCAGCTGATGGCGCAACTGGTCGAAGTAGGCCACGTCGATGCGCGTCCCCTCTTCCACTGTGCCGCTGGTTGGTTGCAGACCGCTGAGCATCAGCTTCAGCAGCGTGGTTTTGCCGGTACCGTTGGCGCCGAGCAGACCGATACGGTCGCCCCGCGTCAGGACCATCGAGAAATCCTTGATCAGGAACGGACCGCCCGGGTGAGCAAAGCTCACGTTCTCGAGGACCATCACCTGTTTGCCGGACTTGTCAGCGGTGTCCAACTGAATGTTGGCCTTGCCGGTGCGCTCACGACGCTCACTACGCTCGACACGCAGGGCTTTCAATGCGCGGACGCGGCCTTCGTTACGGGTACGACGGGCCTTGATGCCCTGGCGGATCCAGACTTCTTCCTGGGCCAGCTTCTTGTCGAACAGCGCGTTGGCGGTTTCTTCAGCGGCCAGGGAGGCTTCTTTGTGCACCAGGAAACTGGCGTAGTCGCCGTTCCAGTCGATCAGGCCGCCGCGATCCAGTTCCAGAATGCGGGTCGCGAGGTTTTGCAGGAATGAACGGTCGTGCGTGATGAACAGCACGGCGCCCTGGAAATCCTTCAGCGCTTCTTCGAGCCAGGCGATTGCACCGATGTCCAGGTGGTTGGTCGGTTCGTCGAGCAGCAGCAGGTCCGGTTCGGAAACCAGGGCCTGGGCCAGCAGGACGCGACGACGCCAGCCGCCGGACAATTCGGCGAGAGTCTTGTCGGCCGGCAACTGCAGACGGCTCAAGGTGCTGTCGACCAGTTGCTGCAAACGCCAGCCATCGCGGGCTTCGAGGTCGTGCTGGACGTGCATCAGCTTGTCCAGGTCGGCGTCGGTGACGATGTTCTGGCTCAGGTGGTGATACTGCGCGAGCAGCTCGCCGACACCGTCCAGGCCTTCAGCCACTACGTCGAACACGGTCCGCTCGTCGGCTACCGGCAGTTCTTGCGGCAATTCGCCAATCTTGAGGCCGGGCGCGCGCCAAACGGAGCCTTCGTCGGGCTTCTGGTCGCCCTTGACGAGCTTCATCATGCTGGACTTGCCAGTGCCGTTGCGGCCGATGATGCACACCCGCTCACCACGGGCGATCTGCCAGGACACCTTGTCCAACAACGGCATAGCGCCGAAAGCAAGGGACACATCGCTGAATTTGAGCAGGGTCATGAGCTTCTCCAAAAACCGGGCGCGCATTCTACCTGACTTGAGGCTTCAGAAGGCCGGCAATTTCAATGTCGAAGCACTCTGCATGACAATTGTTGCGAACTTGTGCCGAGAGGCCCGCAAAGCTTTCGCCCGTTGCTGGCAAAAGGCTAAGCTACAGATAATTCGGTGCAGGTTAAGTCTGCACTTGTCGTGATTTCTATGCCCGGACGTCTCATGCGCAGCCGCCTCTTCAGTTTTTTATCTTGCTTGCTTCTTTCTGCCGCTGCCGCTCAAACCGCCCAGGCGGTGGACCTGTCCACCCAGCGCCAATATTACGATGAGGCCAAGCGAGCCTTGGCCAAGGGCGATACCGGCCCATATTTTCGCTACAGCCAGGCCCTTAGTGATTATCCACTGGAGCCGTACCTGGCCTACGACGAACTGACCGCTCGGCTGAAAACGGCCAGCAATGCCGAAATCGAAAAATTCCTCGCCGAACACGGTGACCTGCCCCAGGCCAACTGGATGAAATTGCGCTGGTTGCGCTGGCTGGCCGAACGCGGCGACTGGGCGACTTTCGTCAAATACTACGACCCCAAGCTCAATTTCACCGAACTGGACTGCCTGAACGCGCAGTACCAGATTGGTCACAACCAGAAAGCCGAAGGCTACGCCAACGCCAATAAACTCTGGCTGACCGGCAAATCCCAACCCGCCGCCTGCGACGCGCTGTTCGGGCAATGGGCCGCCGAAGGTCAACTGACCGAACAGAAACGCTGGGAGCGCACGAAGCTCGCCGCCCAGGCGCGCAACTATCCGCTGGCCAACAGCCTGGTCAATGGCCTGACCACCCTCGCCCCTCGCGGTCGTTTGCTGGTGGATGTGGCGCAAAAACCTGAACTGCTGAATCAGCCGTCGCGCTTCACCCCGGCCGACGAACCGATGTCCGACGTGGTCAGTCTCGGTCTGCGCCGCCTGGCCCGCCAGGACCCGGACAAAGCCATGAACCTGCTCGACGGCTATGCCAGCAGCATGCACTTCTCCCGCGACGAAAAAGTGGCGATCGCCCGTGAAATCGGGTTGACCCTCGCCAAACGTTTCGACCCTCGCGCACTGGAAATGATGACCAGGTACGACCCGGAACTGCGCGACAACACCGTGTCCGAATGGCGCATGCGCCTGCTGTTGCGTCTGGCCCGCTGGGACGATGCCTATCAGCTGACTCGGCGCTTGCCGCAGGACCTGGCGACCACCAACCGCTGGCGCTACTGGCAGGCCCGCAGCCTGGAACTGGCGCAGCCGCAGAACCCGGAAGTACAAAACCTGTACAAGAACCTGGCCCGTGAGCGCGACTTCTACGGTTTCCTTGCCGCTGACCGTTCACAATCGCCCTACTCGCTAAACAACAAACCGCTGGTACTGAGCCAGGCGCTGATCAACAAGGTGCGCAACACGCCAGGCATTCGTCGCGCCCTCGAGTTCCACGCCCGCGGGCAGATCGTCGACGGTCGTCGCGAGTGGTACCACGTCAGCCGTCACTTAAACCGTGACGAAATGGTCGCCCAGGCAAAACTGGCCTACGACCTGAAATGGTATTTCCCGGCGATTCGCACCATCAGTCAGGCGCAATACTGGGACGATCTGGACATCCGCTTCCCGATGGCCCACCGCGAAACCCTGGTGCGTGAAGCCAAGGTCCGTGGCTTGCACTCGAGCTGGGTGTTCGCCATTACCCGCCAGGAAAGCGCCTTCATGGCCGACGCCCGTTCCGGCGTCGGCGCCAGCGGCCTGATGCAGCTGATGCCCGGCACCGCCAAGGAAACCGCACGCAAGTTCAGCATTCCGCTGGCCTCGCCGCAGCAAGTGCTCGACCCGGACAAGAACATCCAGCTCGGCGCCGCGTACCTGAGCCAGGTCCACAGCCAGTTCAACGGCAACCGCGTCCTCGCCTCCGCCGCCTACAACGCCGGCCCCGGCCGTGTACGCCAGTGGCTGCGCGGTGCGGATCACCTGAGCTTCGACGTGTGGGTGGAAAGCATCCCGTTCGACGAAACCCGCCAGTATGTGCAAAACGTATTGTCGTACTCGGTGATCTACGGCCAGAAACTCAACTCGCCACAGCCGCTGGTGGATTGGCATGAGCGGTACTTTGACGATCAGTGATACTGATGCTGAAGTCCGAATAAAAATGCCCGCATCGATTGATGCGGGCATTTTTTTTGGCGTATCCAGAAGGTCTATGCAGACTTGAATCGTGCGGCAGTCTGTTTGCCATGCCGGGTCAGACGATATTTTTGAGCCGGACTGCTTGGTGTCTCGGGGCTGGTCATTTCAATCAAATCGGCAGCCAATGCGGGCCTGAGGTAGTTAGCCCGAAAGGTCGCCTTGTGAGCCAAACCGACCTCAGCCATCAAGTCGCTGATTTTAAGCGGACCATTAACCTGGAGTGCTGAAAGCAATCTCCCTACTGGGTCGGTTACTGGGTCGGTTACTGGGTCGATTATTGATTCGGTATTGCCTGCCTCTTCAAGCGCAATACTCAACGCTTGCAGCATGAACTCGACAAAAGGCGTCGACTCAGCCAACTGGTCCGCAGCCGACAACGCCGCGTAATGAGCGTCTTGCTGCTCTCGAATCACCGCTTCGACTGGCAGATAAGCCAACACCGGCCGCCACTGACTGAGTATCAAGGTTTGCCAGAGTCGCCCCATCCGCCCATTTCCGTCGGCGAAAGGATGAATAAACTCGAACTCGTAGTGGAAGACGCAACTGACGATCAATGGGTGCCAATCCGATTGACTGAGCCACGCCAGCAAATCGTCCATCAAATGCCCAACACGACTCGGCGGCGGTGCCATGTGGACTAATTTTTCACCACGATAAATACCGACACCGGCTTGGCGAAACCGCCCACAGTCGTCAATCAATCCGCCCATCAGCAACTCATGCGCCCGCAGCAGGTCGGCCCGGTTGCTCGACCGCCACTCAGGCATGGCTTCATACGCCGCAAAAGCGTTACGCACTTCCTGGATTTCTCGCGGCAGGCCAAGTACTCGTCGCCCAGCCAGGACTGCGGTCACCTGCTCGATGCTGAGCGTGTTGTTCTCGATCGCCAAGGAAGCCTGAATCGTGCGAATTCGATTACTACGACGCAGTTGAGGCGTCTGCAGGCGTTCGTCCACAGCCGTCAGCTGACCGATTTGTTCGCTGATCCCGGCGATCAACGCCAGCATTCTGGTGGTCAGGGTCAACGGTGGTTGATAACGGCTCATATCCTCATCCAGGCTCGCAACTGAGGCCGACATAATGCCCGAACCTCGCAGTGTTCAGCAGCTCTCATTCATGCCGCGTCGTGCCCGTCACTGAATTGCAACGCCGCCAACCGCGCATACAGCGCATTGCTCGCAATCAATTCCTGATGCGTCCCTATTGCCACCAGTTTCCCATGATCCATCACCGCGATCCGGTCGGCATTTTTTACCGTGGCCAAGCGGTGAGCGATGACCAGGGTGGTGCGGTTTTTCATCAGGCTCGGCAGGGCTTGCTGGATCAGGTGTTCGCTTTGGGCGTCGAGGGCGCTGGTGGCTTCGTCCAGCAACAGGATCGGCGCGTCCACCAGCAGCGCCCGTGCGATGGCCAGGCGTTGGCGCTGGCCGCCGGACAACCCGAGGCCACCGTCGCCCAGATGGGTCTGATAGCCGTTAGGCATCTGCTCGATAAAGTCGTGGGCGTAGGCGATTTTCGCCGCTTCCTGAACCTGGGCCAGGGTCGCCGACGGGTTGCCGTAGCGGATGTTCTCTTCGATGCTGCCGAAGAACAGGGCCGGGTTTTGCGAGACCAGGGCGAAGCAGCGACGCAGGTCGAGCGGATCGAGTTGGGTCAGTGGCACGCCATCCAGCAGGATCTGCCCCGAGGCAGGATCGTAAAAACGCAGCAGCAGGTCATACACGGTGGATTTCCCGGCACCGGACGGGCCGACCAGGGCGAGGGTTTCGCCTGCATTGATGGTCAGATTCAAGCCATCGACGGCGTAACTTTCTGGACGTGAAGGGTAGGAAAAGCGCACGTCTTGCAGCGCCAGATTGCCCTTCACCCGATCAGGCAAGGTCACCAGCCCTGTGGTGGGCGGCTGGATGATGTTCTCGGAGCGCAGCAATTCGGCAATCCGCTCGGCCGCACCCGCCGCTCGCTGCAATTCGCCGATCACCTCACTCAACGTGCCAAAGGCGCTGCCGACGATCAGGCTGTAGAAGACGAAGGCTGCCAGTTCGCCCGCCGAGATCCGTCCGGCGATCACGTCCATACCGCCGACCCACAGCATCACGCCCACCGCGCCCAGCACGAGCACGATCACCAACGTAATTAGCCAGGCGCGCTGGAAAATGCGTTTGCGCGCCGTGTCGAACGCCTCCTCCACGGTCACGGCGAAGCGTTGCTCGTCCTGGACCTGATGATTGTAGGCCTGCACGGTTTTGATCTGGCCGAGGGTTTCGGAGACGTAGCTGCCGATGTCGGCAATCCGGTCCTGACTCAGGCGCGACAGACTGCGTACCCGACGGCCGAAAACAAGGATCGGCGCGATCACCAGCGGCAACGCCACGACCACGATGCTGGTGAGTTTGGGGTTGGTGATAAACAGCAAGACGATCCCGCCGATGACCATCAGCAAATTGCGCAAGAACAGCGACAACGAAGAGCCGATCACTGATTGCAGCAACGTGGTGTCGGCGGTCAGCCGTGACTGGATCTCGGAGCTGCGATTGTCTTCATAGAAACCCGGATGCAGATAAACCAGGTGGTTGAATACTTGCTTGCGGATGTCCGCGACCACACGTTCGCCGATCCACGACACCAGATAGAAGCGCGCAAAGGTGCCGATCGCCAGCCCGACCACCAGCACCATGAACAAGCCGATGGTCTGGTTGAGCAAATGCGCCGATTGGGTCATGAACCCTTGATCCACCAGCAAGCGAATGCCCTGCCCCATCGACAAGGTGATGCCGGCGGTGATGATCAGCGCGAGCAATGCGCCAAGGGCCGGCCAGCGATAAGGTGCAAGAAAACGGCTGGTCAGGCGAATCGCACGGCGGTGACGGGCAGAGAGCATCGGGTTATCCAGTACGCAAATGATGGGACCAGCTATATCGCTTAAATGGGGTGGAACTCTGTAAATCACAATGAGTCAGGTTAATTATGACCACAAAGACTAGCCGCTAGACGCTATTGGTCTAATGTCCGGGTGGCAACACTGCGGTATTTCTGGTGGACTGATGTTGCCGCCTTGGAGAGATCGCAGGGAGTTGTCACAGCCTGGTCACCTGGCGGTTTTAAAGTAGGCACACAACCTGATGAGGAGACAGGCCATGTCCTTGCAAAACAGCAGCGAAGACAAGATTCAAGTGATCCGCACACAACCAGACCAGTCTCTGGGTTGCTCAATTATTGATAAGGATGGGCGCGAAGTACCGATCACTGAAGACATGATCCAGCAAGCCTGCAGCGAACTGGAAAAGCGATTGGTCAAGCCTGCCGAACAAGAGTGATATAGCCACCGTCTTCTTGACCCGGCCCTGATGGCCGGGTTTTTTGTGGGTGCTTATCCGGGAAATGCGGTGCAGCCATTCGCGGGCAAGCCTCGCTCCTACAGATTTTGCGTCGTCAACCTACTTAGCGAACACCCAAATCCTGTAGTAGCGAGGCTTGCCCGCGAAAGGGTCAACCCGGTCTCTAGACCGCCGTTGCGCCCAGTGCCGCCACTATCTTCAGCAACTCAGGCGAATCCCCCTCAATCCGCACCTGCAACCCGTCAATCTCCCTGCGCGCAGGATAGTTCTTGCGCAACGCATCAAACGCCGCACGCTGCTCGCTCACATTGCCTACAAGGCTGCGACGGAAATCCGCATCGTCACGACGCGGGTCGTACACGCCGCGGCACAGCATCGCCAGCGCCCAGGCCGGATCGCTCTTCGCGTGAAGGGTCACGTGCGACAACCACGGCGCCGGCAGCAGATCGCTCAAGCTGACCTGGGCCGGTTGCCCGATGAATTCGCAATACGCCTGATAGATCTGCGCCGTCCCCCGTTGTTTGCCATCCAGGCTATAACCGGCAATGTGCGGCGTCGCCAGCACGCAGAGTTCGGCCAGCGCCACATCGACTTCAGGTTCGCCTTCCCACACGTCGAGCACTGCTTGCAGGTCTTCGCGCTGCAACAACACCTGGCGCAGGGCGGCGTTGTCCACCACCGGGCCACGGCTGGCGTTGATCAGCCAGGTGCCAGGCTTGAGTTGGTTCAGGCGTTGTTTATCGAACAGATGCCAGGTCGACTGTGAGCCGTGTTTCTTCAAAGGGGTGTGCAGACTGATGACATCGCACTGCTCGATGATCTGCTCGAGGCTGACGTAATCGCCACCTTCGGCCGCTTGCCGTGGCGGATCACACACCCGCACGTTCCAGCCCAGCCCCTTCAAGACCTTGACCAGGCGACCGCCCACTTCGCCGGCACCCACGATGCCGTAAGTGCGCTGAGTCAGGTCGACGCCTTCGATTTCGGCCAGGGTCAGCAAACTGCCGAGCACGTAGTCGACCACGCCCCGGGCATTGCAGCCGGGCGCGCTCGACCAGGTGATGCCGGCCTGCTGAAAATAATCCAGATCCAGGTGATCCGTGCCGATGGTGCAAGTGCCGACAAAGCGCACCTTGCTGCCTTCGAGCAACGCGCGATTGACGTTGGTCACCGAACGCACCAGCAGCACATCGGCCTGCTCGACGGTGGCGCGGTCGATGGAACGTCCCGGCACCCGGCGAATTTCGCCGAAACTTTCGAAGAAGGCATCGAGCAGCGGGATATTTTCGTCGGCAACAATCAACATGGCAGGCTCCTTTGGCGGGTTGGCAGTGTAGGCGGAGATGACTGTAGTGGGCCAGCGGGCATTAAGGTCACTCCATACCCTGTGGCGAGGGAGCTTGCTCCCGCTGGGTCGCGCAGCGACCCCAACCCTAGCGATCCGGTTTTGACAGGCTTATCACTTGCAAGGCTATGGGACTGCTGCCAGTCCAGCGGGAGCAAGCTCCCTCGCCACACAGTGTTCAGCATTAACCCGGATCGGTGATTACAAATAGCTAACACAGGATTTTTCCTGACCACTGCGTCAGGGCGTAGAATGCGCCGCCTTGCGCATCAACATCTCTGGACGTTTCGCCCTTGAATTCCGTGACTGACCGCCCCGCCGCTACTTCCCTCACCCGCCCGGCCCGGGTTCGCCTGGAGCTGAAAAACCTGCTTGGCCTGGCGCTGCCGATCATGATCGCGCAACTGGCGACCACCGCCATGGGCTTCGTCGATGCGGTGATGGCGGGACGGGTCGGCCCGCGCGACTTGGCGGCCGTGGCGCTCGGCAACTCAATCTGGGTTCCAGTGTTTCTGTTGATGACTGGCACCTTGCTGGCCACTACTCCGAAAGTCGCCCAGCGCTTCGGTGCCGGCACCCACAGCGAAATCGGCCCGATTGTGCGTCAGGCACTGTGGCTGGCCTTGGTGGTTGGTTTGATGGCGACCGGCATGCTGCTCAGCGCCGAACCGATCCTGCACATGATGAAGGTCGATCCCGAGCTGATCGGCCCGTGCATGCAGTATCTGCACGGCATCGCCAGCGGTCTGCCCGCCGTCGCCTTCTATCATGTGTTGCGTTGCTTCAGTGACGGCCTGGGACGCACACGTCCAGCGATGGTGCTGGGCCTCTGCGGATTGGCGTTGAATATTCCGCTGAACTACATCTTCATCTATGGCCACTTCGGCGTGCCGGCCATGGGCGGGGTCGGGTGCGGCTGGGCCACGGCGATCGTGATGTGGGTGATGGCGCTGGGCATGGCCGGTTGGGAGCGTTGGGCACCGGCGTACCAGTCGAGTCAGTTGTTCAGCCGTTTCGACTGGCCGCAATGGTCGGTGATCAAACGTCTGCTCGGTATCGGCCTGCCGATCGGCATCGCAGTGTTCGCCGAGTCGAGCATCTTCGCCGTAATCGCCCTGCTGATCGGCAGCCTCGGCGCCACCGTGGTGGCCGGACATCAGATCGCCCTGAACTTCAGCTCGCTGGTGTTCATGATCCCTTACTCCCTCGGCATGGCCGTCACGGTGCGGGTCGGCCAGGCGCTCGGCCGCCAGGAGCCGCGCGAAGCACGCTTCGCTGCCGGGGTCGGCATGGGCACGGCGCTGGCGTATGCCTGTGTTTCGGCGAGCATGATGCTGTTGCTGCGCGAACACATCGCAACGATTTATACCGCCGACCCGACGGTCATACGCGTGGCAGCGATGCTGATTGTGTATTCGGCGCTGTTCCAGTTCTCCGACGCGATCCAGGTCACGGCGGCCGGCGCACTGCGCGGTTACCAGGACACTCGGGTGACGATGATCCTGACCTTGTTCGCCTATTGGGGCATCGGTTTGCCGGTGGGCTACGCCTTGGGCCTGACCGACTGGTTCGGCACGCCGAGCGGCCCGAGCGGGCTGTGGCAGGGTTTGATCGTGGGCTTGAGTTGCGCGGCGCTGATGCTGTCGATCCGCCTGACGCGCAGTGCACGCAAGCGAATCCGCATCAGTCATTCGGCGGGTTAAGCGAGTTTCTTGCGGATCCAGTAGAGGTAGGTGCCGGCCTCTTCGTGCTGCGCGACCAGTTCGTGGTCGAGGAATACGCAGAACTTGGGAATATCGCGACGGGTCGAGGGATCGGTCGCGATTACCTTGAGCAGGCCACCGGGCACCAGGTCACGGATGTGCTGGTGCAGCATCATCACCGGTTCCGGGCAGTTGAGGCCGGTGGCGTCGAGGGTGCCGTCTACCGGCGTATCAATCATTTCACTCATGATTCACTCCTGAAGCTGGCCGGCATTGTCGCGCATTGCCGGGGTTCGGTCATCTGTGTCGTACACCGCCCCCCCCCCCTGTAGGAGCGAGGCTTGCCCGCGAAGAGGCCCTTGAGGACGCCAAAAGCTTCGCGGGCAAGCCTCGCTCCTACAAGGGGGGCGGTGTGTATCAGCGGGATTTCGGTTTCTTCACGTCGATCCGGCGCAAGTGGCACGTCACTTCTTCACGGTCGTGATACAGCTGCTTGCAGCCGATCTCGACGCGGATGCCGCGCTCCTTGAAGCCCTCGGCAATGCGTTCCAGCAAGCGTTTCACTTCGGCGTAACGCTGTTTCATCGGCAACTTCAGGTTGACCACCGCTTCGCGGCAATGTCCCTCGCCAATCCATTCTTCCAGCATCGCGGCGTTGCGCGCCGGTTTCTCGACGATGTCGCAGACCATCCAGTCCACCGGTTGCTTGGGCTTGAAGGTGAAACCGTCGGCCATCAGGTGCTGCACTAAACCAGTGTCCATCAAGCTTTCGGCCATCGGACCGTTGTCAATCGCCGTCACCAGCATACCGCGGTTGACCAGTTGCCAGGTCCAGCCGCCGGGGGCGGCACCGAGGTCGACGCCGGTCATGTCGCTGTGCAGGCGCTCATCCCACTGATCGCGGGGGATAAAGTGGTGCCACGCCTCTTCCAGCTTCAACGTCGAACGGCTCGGCGCCTCACGAGGAAACTTCAGGCGCGGAATGCCCATCGGCCACATCGCCGAGTTGTTGGACTCGGCCAGCCCCATAAACACTTCGCGGCCGCTTTTGAAGGTCAGCAGCAGGCGCGGCTTGTGCGCATCCTCGACCAACTTGCCGGCCGCCATCAGCGCCTTGCGCAGGTGCCCTTCGAATTTCTTGCAGAAGTTCGACAGTTCCTTGCCATCGTTGGTGTCGACCATTTCCAGCCACAGGCTGCCGCACAGCGGGAAGTCCGCCATGTGCGCAAGGATCACGCTGATGCGGTCGGTTTCCGGCAGGTCGATGAAAATTCCGCGCGCCCATTGGCGCGGGAAGATCAGCTCGGCGAAACGCTGGCCACGCATCAGCCGCTCGGCGCCGTCTTCTTCGGTGCAGATGAATTCGGCGCAGGCGCTGGCGGTCTTGGCTTTGGCATAACCGGCCACGTTCAGCCGCGCGGCGTGTTCGGAAATCTCGGAACAGACTTCGCCTTCGAAGCCCGGCCGGCAATGCATAAAGAGGGTGTTCATTCTTACTCCTGGGCAGTTGGCGAAGAATTCAGCCACTGCGCGATGCCCAGGCTTGCGTTGAAGCAAAGCCTGTCACGAAAACCGGCGCATGATAGCCGAGTTCGGAACCTTGGACTTGGCCATAGAGTCCAGTTATTAGCTTTAACATTCAAACAGGGCTAGGTTGAAAGCTCTGTCCGTCCCCTCAGTCCGTAGCCGTGCGGACTCAAAGGAGTGATCGCAATGCCGTCCCTCGATAGCCTGAACACCCTTAAAACCCTGCAAGTCGACGACAAGACCTATCACTATTTCAGCTTGCCCGATGCCGCCAAAAGTCTGGGCGACCTGGACAAGCTGCCGATGTCTTTGAAAGTGCTGCTGGAAAACCTGCTGCGTTGGGAAGATGAAAAAACCGTCACCGGCGCCGACCTCCGGGCGATTGCCGCCTGGCTCAAGGAGCGTCGCTCCGACCGAGAAATTCAATACCGCCCCGCACGAGTATTGATGCAGGACTTTACCGGCGTGCCTGCCGTGGTCGACCTGGCCGCCATGCGCGCCGCCATGGCCAAGGCCGGTGGCGACCCGCAGCGGATCAATCCGCTCTCCCCTGTGGATCTGGTGATCGACCACTCGGTGATGGTCGACAAATTCGGCAGTTCCAGCGCCTTCGAACAGAACGTCGACATCGAAATGCAGCGCAACGGTGAACGTTACGCGTTCCTGCGCTGGGGCCAGAGCGCCTTCGACAACTTCAGCGTGGTGCCACCGGGCACGGGCATTTGCCACCAGGTCAACCTGGAATACCTCGGTCGCACGGTCTGGACCAAAGACGAGGATGGCCGCACCTACGCCTTCCCCGACACCCTGGTCGGCACCGACTCCCACACCACCATGATCAACGGTCTCGGCGTACTCGGCTGGGGCGTCGGCGGGATCGAAGCGGAAGCGGCGATGCTCGGCCAGCCGGTATCGATGCTGATTCCGGAAGTGATCGGCTTCAAACTCACCGGCAAGCTCAAGGAAGGCATCACCGCCACCGACCTGGTGCTGACCGTCACGCAGATGCTGCGCAAGAAAGGCGTCGTCGGCAAGTTCGTCGAATTCTATGGCGACGGCCTTGCCGACCTGCCGCTGGCCGACCGCGCGACCATCGCCAACATGGCCCCGGAATACGGCGCCACCTGCGGCTTCTTCCCGGTCGACGACATCACGCTGGAGTATCTGCGGCTCTCGGGTCGCCCACTGGCCACCGTGAAACTGGTCGAGGCCTACAGCAAAGCTCAGGGCCTGTGGCGACTGCCGGGCCAGGAACCGGTGTTCACCGACACCCTGGCACTGGACATGGCCAGCGTCGAAGCCAGCCTGGCCGGGCCGAAACGCCCACAGGACAGGGTTTCGCTGCCAAATGTCGCGCAAGCGTTCAGTGACTTCATCGACCTGCAATTCAAACCCACCAGCAAGGAAGTCGGTCGCCTCGAAAGTGAAGGCGGCGGTGGCGTCGCGGTGGGCAATGCCGATCTGGCGGGCGAAGCCGACTACGAATACGACGGCCAGACCTATCGGTTGAAAAACGGCGCGGTGGTGATCGCCGCGATCACCTCTTGCACCAACACCTCCAACCCGAGCGTGATGATGGCCGCTGGTCTGGTGGCGAAAAAAGCCGTGGAAAAAGGCCTCAAGCGCAAACCGTGGGTCAAGAGTTCGTTGGCCCCTGGCTCGAAAGTGGTCACCGACTACTACAAGGCTGCCGGCCTGACCCCGTATCTGGATGAGCTGGGTTTTGACTTGGTCGGCTATGGCTGCACCACTTGCATCGGCAACTCCGGCCCCTTGCCGGAGCCGATTGAAAAAGCCATCCAGGCCGCAGACCTGACCGTCGCCTCGGTGCTGTCGGGCAACCGCAACTTCGAAGGCCGCGTGCATCCGCTGGTGAAAACCAACTGGCTGGCCTCTCCGCCGCTGGTCGTCGCCTATGCGTTGGCCGGCACGGTGCGGACCGACATCAGCAGCGAACCGCTGGGTAACGACAAGGATGGCAATCCGGTGTACCTGCGGGACATCTGGCCGAGCACCCAAGAGATTGCCGACGCCGTGAGTCAGGTCAACACCGCCATGTTCCACAAGGAATACGCCGAGGTGTTTGCCGGCGACGAGCAATGGCAAGCGATTGAAGTGCCGCAGGCAGCGACGTATGTCTGGCAGGACGATTCGACTTACATCCAGCATCCACCGTTCTTCGATGACATCGGCGGTCCACCGCCGGTGGTCAAGGACGTTTCCGGCGCCAGGGTCCTTGCGCTGCTGGGCGACTCGGTGACCACCGACCACATCTCCCCCGCCGGCAACATCAAGGCGGACAGCCCGGCCGGTCAATACCTGCGCGATAAAGGCGTGGAGCCGCGGGACTTCAACTCCTATGGTTCCCGTCGCGGCAATCACGAAGTGATGATGCGCGGCACTTTCGCCAACATCCGCATTCGTAACGAAATGCTCAGCGGTGAAGAAGGCGGCAACACGATCTACATCCCGACCGGGGAAAGGATGCCGATCTACGACGCGGCCATGCGCTATCAAGCGTCGGGCACGCCGCTGGTGGTGATCGCAGGGCAAGAATACGGCACCGGTTCGAGCCGCGACTGGGCGGCCAAGGGCACTAATCTGCTGGGCGTGAAAGCGGTCATCGCCGAAAGCTTCGAGCGGATTCACCGTTCCAACCTGGTGGGCATGGGCGTGCTGCCGTTGCAGTTCAAGCTGGATCAGAACCGCAAGAGCCTGAACCTGACCGGCAAGGAGACGCTGGATATCCTTGGGTTGACCGGCGTCGAGTTGACGCCGCGAATGAACCTGACACTCATCATCACCCGCGAGAACGGCAGCCGCGAGAAAGTCGAGGTGCTGTGCCGGATCGATACGCTCAATGAAGTGGAATACTTCAAGTCAGGGGGGATTTTGCATTACGTGTTGCGGCAGTTGATTGCGTCGTAACCGCCTGCCGACACAGACACCGCCTTCGGGCGGTGTTTTTGTTTGGGCCTGTTTATAATCGCGCCCCGCAAACAGTGCACACTTTGTGGCGAGGGCGCTTGCTCCCGCTCGACTGCGAAGCAGTCGTAAAACAGCCGATGCGATCTGATTGAAGTATCGAGTCACCGGGTTTGGGGCTGCTTCGCACCCCAGCGGGAGCAAGCTCCCTCGCCACAAAAGCGCTTCAGCCTCAAAGGACTAATTTATGCTCGCCCTGCCATGGACATACCTGGCCCTTCTCTCCCTCGGCTACACCCTCGCCCTGACCTACGGCCACCTCGGCTGGCTGGCCGGCATCTCCGTCGCATTGCTGCTCGTCGCTGGTTTCGCGGTCCGTCAGCAAAAAATCCCCATCGCTCGCTTCCTCGGTCACGGCGTGTTCATCATCCTCGCCATGGCCCTGGCGATGCATTGGCTGCCCGGTTTCTACAACGGTCGTGGCATCGACCCGCATCGCATCACCGACGATGCCGCGCCGTTTACCATGTACCTGAATCAGGACAAGCCCCTGATCGGCTTTTGGCTGTTACTGGTGTGTCCGTGGATTGTCGGCCGGCGCTCTTTGCGCCTTTCGGTTTATGCCACCGCACTCGCCCTGCCCCTGAGCGCCGTCCTGGCCTTGGGTGGCGCACTCTTGCTGGGGATGATCAGTTGGGCGCCGAAGTGGCCGGACCAAGCCGGGCTGTGGGTGCTGAACAATCTGCTGCTGGTGACGCTGGTGGAGGAAGCGCTGTTTCGCGGTTACGTCCAGGGTGGGCTGAGCCGGCACTTCAAACACCTGCCCTACGGTGAAAACCTGGCATTGCTGCTCGCCTCGCTGTTGTTCGGCGTGGCGCATGCGGGCGCGGGTTGGCAATGGGTGCTGCTGGCGGGTCTGGCAGGTGTCGGCTATGGTCTGGCCTACCGTTTCGGCGGATTGGGGGCGGCCATCGCCACCCATTTCGGCTTGAACCTGCTGCATTTCGCACTGTTCACGTACCCGATGCTCGCCGGCTGATGCAATGGCCGTTTTGCGACGCGCCACTGATTATTGAAAAATATTTTCAATAAATTCCTGACGCCGCCGACAACCTCTCAAAGCCTTGCGGATTGAAAAAGCCATGCGTAACAACCAGCCCACCACACAACGCGAACGGACCTTTCCGGCTCAGCAACGGTTGATTTCCACCACCGATGCCAAGGGCGTGATCACCTACTGCAACGACGCCTTCGTCGAAATCAGCGGATTTTCTCGTGAAGAACTGATCCGTGCGCCGCATAACTTGGTCCGTCACCCCGACGTTCCGGCGGCGGTGTTCGCGCACATGTGGGGCACACTGAAACAAGGCTTGCCATGGATGGGCATTGTCAAGAATCGCTGCAAGACCGGTGACCACTACTGGGTTAACGCCTATGTCACACCGGTGTTCGAAGGCAATCAGGTGATCGGCTACGAATCGGTGCGGATCAAACCCACCGCCGAGCAGATCCGCCGTGCCGAAGCGCTCTACCAACGCATCAACCAGGGCAAGTCGGCCATTCCTTCGACAGACAAATGGCTGCCGGTCCTTCAGGACTGGGTGCCGTTCATTCTGGTCAGTCAACTGAGCTTCATGATCGGTGCGTCGCTCAACTCCCACTGGGGTTTCGCCCTGGCCGCCGGCCTGTCGGTGCCGCTGGGCTTGCTGGGCTTGAGCTGGCAACAGCGCGGCCTCAAGCGCTTGCTGGTGCTGGCAGGGCAAACCACCTCCGACCCGTTGATCGCGCAGATGTACACCGACAGCCGTGGCGCCCAGGCACGTCTGGAGATGTCGATTCTCAGCCAGGAAGCACGTCTGAAAACCTGCCTGACCCGCCTGCAGGACACCGCCGAGCACCTGACCGAACAAGCCAGGCAGTCCGACACCCTGGCCCACAACAGTTCCACGGGCCTGGAACGTCAACGCGTCGAAACCGAGCAAGTGGCCACCGCCGTCAATCAGATGGCCGCCACCACGCAGGAAGTCGCCAGCCACGTGCAGCGCACCGCTGATGCGACCCAGGAAGCCAATCGCCTGACCGGTCGCGGTCGCGACATCGCCGGGGAAACCCGCGAAGCCATCCAGCGCTTGTCGGTGGTGGTCGGTGAAACCGGGATGACCGTAACCCAGCTGGCCAAGGACAGCGACGAAATCGGTGGCGTGGTCGATGTCATCAAGGGCATCGCCGACCAGACCAACCTGCTGGCCCTGAACGCCGCCATCGAAGCGGCCCGTGCCGGCGAGATGGGCCGGGGTTTTGCCGTGGTGGCTGACGAAGTGCGTCAACTGGCGCAACGTACCAGCGAATCCACCGGACAGATCCACGCCCTGATCGCCAAGCTGCAACAAACCGCCAGCACCGCAGTGCAAACCATGGAAGCCGGGCATCGTCAGGCTGAAGAAGGCGTGGCGCGGGTACTGGAAGCGGATCAGGCGCTGGTAGGGATCAGCGAAGCGGTGGCCAACATCACCGACATGACCACCCAGATTGCGGCGGCGACCGAAGAGCAAAGTGCGGTGGCTGAAGAGATCAGCCGCAACATCAGCAACATCTCGCAGCTGGCTGACCAGACGTCGGAACAGGCACAGCACTCGGCGCTGTTGAGTGAAGAGCTGACCAAGACGGCGAATACCCAGTATTCGTTGGTGGAGCGGTTTAACCGCTGACAGTCACTGGAAAGACAAAAACCCGGACGGTGAAAACCTCCGGGTTTTTTTATTTTTGCAAATCGTGAAATGTTTTCAAGGAGGCACCTGTCAGTTCTGACAGTAGTCGAAAAAACCCAGGAGGCTTATCAAGGAGACGGTCGCTTTGTCCATCGGACAATGGCTACCGAACTCTTACCAGTAAAAGGATTTCATCATGACAACCCACGCGACCTTTATCCCTAAAAAATGCGCAACGATCGCAAACGAAAACATCTTTCAGTGGAAATACGGAACCATCAAGAAAACTGCAGAATTCAGTGATTTTTACCAAGGTGAATTTTTCGGTGAGTTTTATTGGTCTATTGGTGGAGGAATGGGTACGGCTGCGGAGGAAAACACGTTTGTCTTCAGTATGACGCTACCCTACAACGGTGACGATGCACTGCCAGGTGTCTATACGCTAGATAACGGGCTGAGCTTTCTCCATGGCCACTGGATTCCCGCGCCTCCCGGCTTCAATGGCTTTCGAACGGTGGATGCAGACTCTGCCACGCTGAACATTATCAACTACAATCCCGTGACAGACATCGTCGAAGGCACATTCGAAGCCCTGTTCAAAAGCCATGGTTATCGTCTGAATCCAAAAGGCACATTCACCATGAAAAGACTGCGGCCTTCAACGCAAATGCCAGACGCACAAAGGGAAAGCACTCCGTGACTTTTAAACACTCAAAATAATCAGACACAACCCCGCCCCCCATAAGTTTTCGGTGTTGAAGATCTCACTCACAACACAATAAAAAGTGGGGAGCGGGCTTGCCAGCGAAGCGGCCCAAACGGGCACCACCTCTTTCACTGAAGAAATGCAGCCACCCGACTCGCCGCCGAAGCCAAATGCTGCTCATGGGTCAACCCGGAAGCCTTCAACGGCTTCAAGTCATGATCCCCTGCCACCAGCCAGAACACCTCGATGCCCGGCGCCAACGCATAACCTTCGACCGCCTCGCGATTGCCCAGGGCATCGCGCTCGCCCTGTACGATCAACGTCCGGGTCTTGAGCCCGGCCAAATGCTCGACCCGAGGTTTCTCCGGTTTACCCACCGCATAAAACGGATAACCCAGGCACACCAACGCATCCGCCCCCAACTCATCCGCCAAAAGACTGGCCATCCGCCCGCCCATGGACTTGCCGCCAATCGCCAGACGCCCAGTGACATGGCGTCGCACCTCGGCGTACACCTCACGCCAGCACTCCAGCAGTTTCGGCGCCGGATTCGGTGGGCGCTTACCCCCGTCGACACGCCGCTGCGCCATGTACGGAAACTCGAAGCGCAACACGTTGACGCCTTGATCGGCGAGGCGTGCAGCCATGTCGTTCATCCAGACGCTGTCCATTGGCGCACCGGCGCCATGGGCGAGAATCAGCGTCACAGGGTCCGCCGAAGCCTTTGAAGCCGCTTCATTCCACAACCATCCATGTTCCCGCACACACCGCGCCCATTGATCCCCGTCAATACTGGCCTTGTGCTCTTTGTCCATGCTTGCCTCGCTTTTAGTCTGCCTATAACTCCAGGCGAAGGGAGCGTTGCCTTGCGCAAACGCCTTCACTTCGGCTGAACCGTGGATGGGGAACCATGAACACTTCTATCAGTACCGCCTACAACTACAAGGTGGTCCGCCAATTCGCCATTATGACGGTGGTGTGGGGCATCGTCGGCATGGGGCTCGGGGTTTTTCTCGCAGCCCAATTGGTCTGGCCTGAACTCAACTTCGATTTGCCGTGGACCAGTTTCGGCCGGTTGCGCCCTCTGCACACCAACGCGGTGATCTTCGCCTTCGGCGGTTGCGCCCTGTTCGCCAGTTCGTTCTATTCGGTGCAACGCACCTGCCAGACCCAGTTGTTCGCGCCGAAAATCGCCGCGTTCTGCTTCTGGGGCTGGCAACTGGTGATCCTGCTGGCGGCCATCAGCCTGCCGCTGGGTTACACCAGCTCCAAGGAATACGCCGAGCTGGAATGGCCGATCGACATCCTGATCACCATCGTCTGGGTCGCCTACGCCATTGTGTTCTTCGGTACGCTGGCCAAGCGCAAGACCAAGCACATCTACGTCGGCAACTGGTTCTTCGGTGCGTTCATCATCACCGTGGCGATTCTGCACATCGTCAACAACGTTGAGCTGCCGGTGAGTTTCACCAAGTCCTACTCGGTCTATGCCGGTGCCACCGATGCCATGGTCCAGTGGTGGTACGGCCACAACGCCGTGGGCTTTTTCCTCACCGCCGGTTTCCTCGGGATGATGTACTACTTCGTGCCGAAACAGGCTGAGCGCCCGGTGTACTCCTATCGCTTGTCGATCGTGCACTTCTGGGCGCTGATCACCCTGTACATCTGGGCCGGTCCGCACCACTTGCACTACACCGCGCTGCCAGACTGGGCACAGTCGCTGGGCATGGTGATGTCGCTGATCCTGCTGGCACCAAGCTGGGGCGGGATGATCAACGGGATGATGACGCTCTCGGGCGCCTGGCATAAATTGCGCAGCGACCCGATCCTGCGCTTCCTTGTCGTGTCGCTGGCGTTCTACGGCATGTCGACCTTTGAAGGGCCGATGATGGCCATCAAAACGGTCAACGCCCTCTCCCACTACACCGACTGGACCATCGGCCACGTTCACGCCGGCGCCCTCGGTTGGGTGGCGATGATTTCCATCGGCGCGCTGTACCACATGATCCCGAAAATCTTCGGTCGCCCGCAGATGTACAGCATCGGCCTGATCAATGCGCACTTCTGGCTCGCGACCATCGGCACCGTGCTCTACATCGCTTCGATGTGGGTCAACGGCATCGCCCAGGGCCTCATGTGGCGCGCAGTCAACGAAGACGGCACGCTGACCTACTCCTTCGTCGAAACCCTGGTGGCCAGCCACCCAGGCTTCGTCGTGCGACTGGTGGGCGGTGCGATCTTCCTCAGCGGGATGTTCCTGATGGCTTACAACACCTGGCGCACCGTGCGGGCCTCGCAGCCTGCCGAAGTCGCCGCTGCCGCGCAGATGGCCTGAGGAGTCCGCCATGAAACACGAAACAATCGAGAAAAACGTCGGCCTGCTGATGCTGCTGATGGTTCTGGCTGTGAGCATCGGCGGTCTGACCCAGATCGTCCCGCTGTTCTTCCAGGACGTGACCAACAAACCGGTGGAAGGCATGAAGCCCTACACCGCCCTGCAACTGGAAGGTCGCGACATTTACATCCGCGAAGGCTGTGTCGGTTGCCACTCGCAGATGATCCGGCCGTTCCGTGCCGAGACCGAACGCTACGGGCACTACTCGGTGGCAGGGGAAAGCGTGTGGGATCACCCGTTCCTCTGGGGTTCCAAGCGTACCGGTCCGGACCTGGCCCGGGTCGGTGCACGCTACTCGGATGACTGGCACCGTGCGCACTTGTACAACCCGCGCAACGTGGTGCCGGAGTCGAAAATGCCTGGCTACCCATGGCTGGTCACGCAAGCGGTCGACAGCAGCCACACCGAAACCAAGATCCGCGCCATGCGCACCCTCGGTGTGCCATACAGCGATGACGACATCAGCGGCGCGGTCGCCAGCCTCAAGGGCAAGACCGAAATGGACGCACTCGTTTCTTATCTGCAAGTGCTCGGCACTGCCATCAAGAGCAAGAGGTGAGCCATGACCATGCCCTTCGAAATAGTGAGCGAGATTAGCAGTGGAATGATCCGCGGCCTGGGCACGGTCGTGGTGTTCGTGGCTTTCGTCGGCCTGACGCTATGGGTGTTCAACAGCAAGCGCAACCCGGAATTTGCCGAAGCGCGTTTGCTGCCGTTCGCCGATGAACCCCTGGCCGACGACGCCACCCAAGAACCTGAAACAAGGAGTACCCGGCCATGACCACCTTCTGGAGTACGTGGATCTGCGTACTGACTATCGGCAGCCTGATCGGCCTGACCTGGCTGCTGGTCGGCACCCGCAAGGGTGAAACCAAGGGCAGTGTCGACCAGACCATGGGCCACAGCTTCGACGGCATCGAGGAGTACGACAATCCGCTGCCGCAGTGGTGGTTCATGCTGTTCGCCGGCACGCTGGTGTTTGCCGTGGGCTACCTGATTCTTTATCCGGGCCTGGGCAACTGGAAAGGCGTCCTGCCGGGTTACGAGGACGGCTGGACCGGCGTCCACGAATGGGAAAAGGAGATGAACAAGGCAGACGCCAAGTTTGGGCCGATCTTCGCCAAATTCGCGGCCATGCCCGTTGAAGAAGTGGCGAAGGACCCGCAAGCGCTGAAAATGGGCGGTCGTCTGTTCGCGTCCAACTGCTCGGTGTGCCACGGCTCGGATGCCAAGGGCGCTTTCGGCTTCCCGAACCTGGCCGACAGCACCTGGCGCTGGGGCGGTGACGCCGAGATGATCAAGACCACGATCATGGGCGGTCGCATGGCGGCAATGCCGGCCTGGGGGGAAATCCTCGGTGAGGCCGGTGTGAAGAACGTAGCCGCGTATGTACGTCATGAACTGGCGGGCCTGCCATTGCCGGCTGGCGACACCGCCGACCTGCAAGCCGGACAGCAAGCGTTCAGCACCACGTGCGTAGCCTGTCATGGTGCAAACGGCAAAGGTACTGAAGCCATGGGCGCGCCGAACCTGACGCAACCGGCCGGGTTCATCTACGGTACAAGCCTGGCGCAACTTCAGCAGACCATCCGCCATGGCCGCCAGGGCCATATGCCGGCGCAGAACGAACTGCTCGGCAACGACAAGGTGCAACTGCTGGCCGCTTACGTTTACAGCCTGTCCCACGGTCTGAGCACCGAGCGTTTGCAAGCAGAAGGCAAACGCGAATAAATCTCGACCGCTCTACTGCCGCATTCGCCCGGATGCGGCAGTTCCCTGCCTCTTTGCGACCAAGTGTCGCACCCCTCCGTTGGTCCTCCTTTCGGTTCACCAGATTCGGGTCTAAGCTTGCTCCGATGCGGACTGGCATGAGCCGGTTCCAGGTCGACCTTGCCCGATGTGTTCAACGAATCTGCTCGATGACAGGCCGCAAAGGCTGGTAGATACCGGCTGTCGTGCCAATTGCCGTCGGTCACCCGATCGTTGTGTTTGAACACACCCCGTAACAACTGACCTGCCCCCCTCACCCTTTTCGTTCGCAGCGACATTTTGTCCGAGGTCAATTTTGTCCTTACGCGGCGCATGGAAAGGCCGCAGAATCAGCTTTTGAAAGCATTGACCCAGGTCATGGCGCGTTGCAATGACCCCCCGCTTTCTACATACTTGCGGCCGATTTTTACTCCTAATAAAACACCCAAACCGTGGAACCTTAGAATGAGCACAGCAATCAGTCCGACTGCTTATAACTATAAGGTAGTCCGCCAGTTCGCCATCATGACGGTGGTCTGGGGGATCCTTGGCATGGGGCTTGGTGTCTTCATCGCCTCACAGCTTGTATGGCCGGAATTGAACTTCGGTCTGCCGTGGACGACTTTTGGACGCTTACGCCCGTTGCACACCAACCTGGTGATTTTCGCCTTCGGTGGTTGTGCTCTGTTTGCCACTTCTTATTACGTCGTGCAGCGAACCTGCCAAACGCGACTGATTTCCGACAGCCTCGCGGCCTTCACCTTCTGGGGTTGGCAAGCGGTGATCGTCGGCGCGATTATTACCTTGCCGCTGGGTTACACCACCACCAAGGAATACGCGGAACTGGAATGGCCCCTGGCTATTCTGCTGGCCATCGTCTGGGTGTCCTACGGTCTGGTGTTCTTCGGCACCATCACCAAGCGCAATACCAAGCACATCTATGTGGGTAACTGGTTCTACGGTGCCTTCATCGTCGTGACGGCGATGCTGCACATCGTCAACCACGCGTCCCTGCCGGTCAGTTTCTTCAAGTCCTACTCGGCCTACGCCGGTGCGACTGACGCAATGATCCAGTGGTGGTACGGCCACAACGCGGTCGGTTTCTTCCTGACCACCGGCTTCCTGGGGATGATGTACTACTTCGTTCCGAAGCAGGCCGAGCGTCCGATCTACTCCTATCGCCTGTCGATCGTGCACTTCTGGGCGCTGATCACCCTGTACATCTGGGCCGGTCCGCACCACCTGCACTACACCGCGCTGCCGGACTGGGCTCAGTCGCTGGGCATGGCGATGTCGATCATCCTGCTGGCGCCAAGCTGGGGCGGCATGATCAACGGCATGATGACCCTGTCGGGCGCCTGGCATAAGCTGCGCACCGACCCGATCCTGCGCTTCCTGGTGGTGTCGCTGGCCTTCTACGGCATGTCGACCTTTGAAGGCCCGATGATGGCCATCAAGACCGTGAACTCGCTGTCGCACTACACCGACTGGACCATCGGCCACGTACACGCCGGTGCCTTGGGCTGGGTTGCGATGATCTCGATCGGCGCCATCTACCACATGATCCCGAAACTGTTCGGTCGCGCGCAGATGCACAGCATCGGCCTGATCAACACGCATTTCTGGCTCGCGACCATCGGTACCGTTCTGTACATCGCTTCGATGTGGGTCAACGGCATCACCCAGGGTCTGATGTGGCGTGCAATCAACGACGACGGCACCCTCACCTACTCGTTCGTCGAAGCCCTGCAAGCCAGCCATCCTGGTTTCATCGTTCGCGCCCTGGGCGGTGCGTTCTTCGCCAGCGGCATGCTGTTCATGGCCTACAACGTATGGCGTACCGTACGTGCCTCGAACCCGGCTGAAGCCAAAGCTGCTGAACAGATTGCTGTAGTTGGAGCTCACTGATGAAGCATGAAGCAGTCGAGAAGAATATTGGCCTGCTGGCCTTCTTCATGGTTATCGCTGTCAGCGTCGGCGGCCTGACCCAGATCGTTCCGCTGTTTTTCCAGGACGTCACCAACAAGCCGGTCGAAGGCATGAAGCCTCGCACCGCCCTTGAACTGGAAGGCCGCGACATTTACATCGCCAACGGTTGTGTCGGCTGCCACTCGCAGATGATCCGCCCGTTCCGTGCTGAAACCGAACGTTACGGCCACTACTCGGTTGCCGGTGAAAGCGTCTGGGACCACCCGTTCCTGTGGGGTTCCAAGCGTACCGGTCCGGACCTGGCCCGTGTCGGCGGTCGTTACTCCGATGACTGGCAGCGTGCGCATTTGTACAACCCGCGCAACGTAGTGCCCGAGTCGAAAATGCCGGCCTACCCGTTCCTCGTGGAAAACAAGCTCGACGGCAAAGACACCGCCAAGAAAATGGAAGTCTTGCGCACGCTCGGCGTCCCTTACACCGACGAAGACATCGCCGGCGCCAAGGATGCTGTGAAGGGCAAAACCGAAATGGACGCGCTGGTGGCCTATCTGCAAGGCCTGGGCACCATCATCAAAAGCAAACGGTGATTTAGATGGATATCGGGATGATTCGTGGCCTGGGCACCGTTGTTGTGATGGTGGCCTTCATCGGTCTGGCGTTGTGGGTATTCAGCCCCAAGCGCAAGTCGGAGTTTGAAGACGCGACCTTGCTGCCTTTCGCGGATGATCCCGAAGCCATCAAGCACGTCGAGCAAGCTTCTAGGAGTAACAAAGAATGACTACGTTCTGGAGTCTGTACGTCACAGTCCTCAGTCTCGGCACTATCTTCGCCCTGACCTGGCTGCTGCTGTCCACCCGCAAGGGCCAGCGCAGCGAAGCCACCGAAGAAACGGTTGGCCACTCCTTCGACGGGATCGAGGAGTACGACAACCCACTGCCGAAATGGTGGTTCATGCTGTTCGTGGGCACCATCATCTTCGCCCTGGGCTATCTGGTGCTGTACCCGGGCCTGGGTAACTGGAAAGGCCTGCTGCCGGGTTACAACTACCTGGATAACGAGAAGCAGACCGCGTTCGCCAACGGCCAGACCGGCTGGACCGGCGTTCACGAGTGGGAAAAGGAAATGGCCAAGTCGGACGCCAAGTTCGGCCCGATCTTCGCCAAGTTCGCTTCGATGCCGATTGAAGAAGTCGCCAAGGACCCGCAAGCCCTGAAGATGGGTGGCCGCCTGTTCGCCTCCAACTGCTCGGTCTGCCACGGCTCCGACGCCAAGGGCGCTTATGGCTTCCCTAACCTGACCGACGCCGACTGGCGCTGGGGCGGTGAGGCAGAAACCATCAAGACCACCATCATGGGTGGCCGCCACGCGGTCATGCCGGCATGGGCTGACGTGATCGGCGAGCAAGGCGTTGCGGACGTTGCTTCGTTCGTACTGATCAACCTCGATGGCCGCAAGCTGCCGGAAGGCACCAAGGCCGATCCGGTTGCCGGTCAGAAGCTGTTCGCCGCCAACTGCGCGGTGTGCCACGGTCCGGAAGGCAAAGGCACGCCAGCCATGGGCGCGCCGAACCTGACTCACCCGGCTGCGTTCATCTACGGTTCGAGCTTCGCTCAATTGCAGCAGACCATCCGTTATGGCCGTCAGGGCCAGATGCCTGCGCAAGAACAGCTGCAAGGCAACGACAAGGTTCACCTGCTGGCCGCTTACGTCTACAGCCTTTCTCACGGTGAGAAAGCGCCGGCGGAAGACGCTCAGTAAGGCCAACGCCTGACGCAACAAACAAGGCCCCGCCAGTGATCTGGCGGGGCCTTTTTCATGGGCGACTGGCCCAGATCGATTTTACCGGTACCGTATCCAACAGCTTTCGGCTCTGCCATTGGTTGTCCGTCACCAGGTTGATCTGCAACTGCTTGCGATCCTCCGAGAAACTGGCAACCAGGTAGGTTTGCTGAGAAGTGGCACCGCTCAGGTACATCGGCACGCCATTCACTTCATAGGCATCACCACCTTTATCATGGAGATGGCCGGCGAAGATGGCAGTGACCTCATACTTCCTGATCATCTGATAAAAGCGCCACTCTTGCTCACTATTACCCATCATTTCGAGTGGCTTGTGCATGTTGATAATGATGGCGTAACCCTGAGTCCGAGCGACTCTCAAATCGTTTTCAAGCCAATCCAAGGTACTGGTGATGTCGAACGTCGTCGGGTTTAACGCATGAGCAATCCTGGTGGCATAGGTCGGCTCATTATTGAGTTGCACCATATGGACGTCCCCTATGTTCTTGGAATAGGCGAGACTGCCGGAATACAGCCGACTCAGAAAATTGCCGGTAATTTTCAAATCAAAATTATCAACCTTATTTTCATGATGCTCTTTAAACTCCACGATACTGCCGGCCGCACAGTTATTGCTGAAGCAATCATCCACGTTGTTCTCATAGTCGTGGTTACCCAGGCCATACAAGAAATCGCCATTGAAGTATTTTTTCAACATCGAGTTCATGTAAGAGCGCTGCCAGCCGTGACCGAAAGCGGTGATGTCGCCATTGATCATCAACGGCACGTGGGATTGCGCATGGTTCTTGCGGAAGTCGGCAATACTCGCAAACTGAGTCTCCACCAGCCATTTTGAACGTGTCTTGAAATCCGCATCGGACTCGGGTTCCCTGCGGTCGAGTTTGTCCGTCCACGGGTACTGCGTATCCGAAGCGAAGATCATATGACGTGGGGCACCTTCGATTGAATAGGCCAAAGGCGCCATAGACAGCAGGCACACGCCCAGCACAAACCGCTTAACTTTCTTAGAAATCATAGAATTCCGTTTCCATTAGTATTAGATAAAGTGTGCAACTAACAAACCACACCCAACCAACTTATTGGAAACAGACAAAAACTTCAAACAACTCATAAAGACCAATTAAATAAATATATTTCCGCTGCACGTCGTAAAACAACAACTTACCCAACCTCAAGTTGGTTAGTTCAACGCATTGCAAGTTTCAAAACGCCGCCTGAAATGACGGCGGCCATGGCGTAAAGTGCTGCGGCAGGCTTGTGGCATGACTGAGGTCAGCAGTTCTGCTCCCGTCGGCCACGCACCGGCCAGGAATCGCCCCATCCTCTGACTCTACATCACGAAAAACCGTCCATAATCCACAAGTCAATTGATTCAAGTCACTACACCATCAATTGAATTTGCCCAACGCGACCAAAGGTCGCACCCTTGAGCCAGAGCGACAGGCGTATCATTGCGCCACTGCAACACCTCTTTTTGACCGCGGTCGGCATGTACTGACCGAGGCATTTTTCCACTGCCGTGGGATGCAATGATGAGCAATCAGATTCCGGTACACGACGTCACACCGCCTGCCAAAGACGCAAACAACAGCGTCGATCTTTACGCCTCTCGAGAAAAAATCTACACCCGTGCCTTCACCGGCCTGTTCCGCAACCTGCGGATGATGGGCGGTGCCGGGTTGTTTCTGCTGTATTTCGGTACGGTCTGGCTGAACTGGGGCGGTCATCAAGCCGTCTGGTGGAACCTGCCGGAACGCAAATTCTTCATCTTTGGCGCGACCTTCTGGCCCCAGGATTTCATCCTGCTCTCCGGGATCCTGATCGTCAGCGCCTTCGGCCTGTTCTTCATTACCGTGTACGCCGGTCGGGTGTGGTGCGGTTATACCTGCCCGCAAAGCGTCTGGACGTGGATTTTCATGTGGTGCGAAAAGGTCACCGAAGGCGACCGCAACCAGCGCATCAAGCTCGACAAGGCGCCGATGAGCGCCAACAAATTCCTGCGTAAACTCAGCAAGCACTCGATGTGGCTGTTGATCGGCTTCGTCACCGGCATGACCTTCGTCGGGTACTTCTCGCCCATTCGCGAACTGACCATCGACTTCTTCACCGGCGAAGCGGATGGCTGGTCGTATTTCTGGGTCGGTTTCTTCACCCTCGCCACCTACGGCAACGCCGGCTGGTTGCGTGAGCAAGTGTGCATTTACATGTGCCCGTATGCGCGCTTCCAGAGCGTGATGTTCGACAAGGACACGCTGATCGTGTCCTACGATCCTCGCCGTGGTGAAAGCCGCGGCCCGCGCAAGAAAGGCGTCGACTACAAGGCTATGGGCCTGGGCGATTGCATCGATTGCACCATGTGTGTCCAGGTCTGCCCGACCGGCATCGACATTCGCGACGGTCTGCAGATCGAATGCATCGGCTGCGCGGCGTGCATCGATGCCTGCGACAGCATCATGGACAAGATGGACTACCCGCGCGGGTTGATCAGCTACACCACCGAGCACAACCTGTCCGGGCAAAAAACCCATAAACTGCGCCCGCGGCTGATCGGCTATGCCTTGGTGTTGCTGGCCATGATGGGCTTGCTGGCGGGCGCGTTCTTCATGCGTTCACTGGTCGGTTTCGACGTCAGCAAGGACCGCGTGTTGTATCGCGAGAACGCCGAAGGCCGGATCGAGAACGTCTACAGCCTGAAGATCATGAACAAAGACCAGCGCGACCATACCTACGTACTGGAAGCCTCCGGTCTGCCGGACCTCAAGCTGCAAGGCAAGCGCGAGATCAAAGTCGCCGCCGGGGAGATTTTCAGCCAGCCAGTGGAACTGTCCATGGCACCGGAAAAATTGCCGTCGAGCACCAACGAGGTGAAATTCATCCTCAAGGATGCCGACGACGACAGCATCCACGTTGAAGCCAAGAGCCGATTCATCGGCCCACAAATTCGTTGAGAGAAGTAATCATGCCCGCAGCAAACGCCGCAAGCCCTTGGTACAAGCATCTTTGGCCATGGATCATCATCGCCATCCTGGCTTGTTCCGTGACCCTGACCTTGTCCATGGTGACCATCGCGGTGAACAACCCGGACAACCTGGTCAACGACAACTACTACGAGGCCGGCAAAGGCATCAACCGCTCGCTTGATCGTGAGCTGCTGGCCCAGACCCTGCTGCTGCGGGCCAGCGTTCACCTGGATGACGTAACCGGCGAAGTCGACCTGCGCCTGAGCGGCAACAGCCAACCTGAAACCCTTGAGCTGAACCTGATCTCGCCGACCCAGCCGGAAAAGGATCGCAAGATCACCCTGGCCCGCAGTGAAACAGAGCAGGGTCGCTACATCGGTCAATTGAGCGACAAGATTGAAGGCCGTCGTTTTGTCGAATTGCTGGGCACTCAGGACGACCACATCTGGCGCATGTTCGAAGAAGAGCTGGTCAGCCATGATAAGGACCTGCTGCTCGGGGATGAGCCGCTGCAAGGCGCGGAAGACCTGAAGAAGTAAGTTCCAGTGAACACGGTCAACTGTGGCGAGGGAGCTTGCTCCCGCTGGGTGCGAAGCGCCCCCTGAAACCAGCAAACCGATTCTTTCAGTCATAGCGCGTTCGCAGGTTTACGACTGCTGCGCAGCCGAGCGGGAGCAAGCTCCCTCGCCACAATGGTTTCCATGGCAGCACAGATGACCACGCCAACCCCCTGCTACCACTGCGCCCTGCCCGTCCCGGGCGGCAGCCGCTTCACCGCTGCGGTCCTCGGTGAAACCCGCGAGTTCTGCTGCCCGGGGTGCCAGGCCGTGGCTGAGGCAATCGTGGCCGGCGGGCTGGAAAGCTATTACCAGCACCGCAGCGAGTCATCGGCCAACCCCGAAGCCTTGCCGGTGCAGTTGGTGGATGAGTTGGCGCTCTACGACCGCGCCGATGTGCAGAAACCTTTCGTGCGCCACGACGGCGAACTCGCCGAAACCACCCTGTTGATGGAAGGCATCAGCTGCGCCGCCTGCGGCTGGCTGATCGAAAAACACCTGCGCGCCTTGCCGGCGGTGGCAGAGGCGCGACTGAACCTGTCCAACCATCGTCTTCACGTGCGCTGGGCCGACGCGCAATTGCCATTGAGTCAGGTGCTCAGCGAACTGCGCCACATCGGCTACGCCGCGCACCCGTACCAAGCCGACCGCGCCAGCGAACAACTGGCCAGCGAAAACCGCCTGGCCTTGCGCCAACTGGGCGTCGCCGGGTTGCTGTGGTTCCAGGCGATGATGGCGACCATGGCCACTTGGCCGGAATTCAACATCGATTTGAGTCCCGAGCTGCACACCATCCTGCGCTGGGTCGCACTGTTCCTCACCACGCCGATCGTGTTCTACAGCTGTGCGCCGTTCTTCAAAGGGGCGATGCGCGATTTGCGCACCCGACATCTGACCATGGACGTGTCGGTGTCGCTGGCCATCGGCAGTGCCTACATCGCCGGAATCTGGACCTCGATCACCGGCGGGGGCGAGTTGTATTTCGATGCGGTGGGGATGTTCGCGCTGTTTCTGCTGGCCGGTCGATACCTCGAACGCCGCGCCCGGGAGCGCACCGCCGCCGCCACCGCACAGCTCGTCAACCTGTTGCCGGCCTCGTGCCTGCGCCTGAGTGCCGACGGCCAGAGCGAACGAATCCTGCTCAGCGAACTGCGTGTCGGCGATCAGGTGCTGGTGCATCCGGGCGCCATTCTGCCGGCCGACGGCAAGATCCTCGATGGCCAGTCGAGCATCGACGAATCGCTGCTGACCGGCGAATACCTGCCGCAACCGCGCACCCAGGGCGACGCGGTCACCGCCGGCACCCTGAACGTCGAAGGCGCGTTGACCGTGCAAGTGCTGGCGCTGGGTCAGGACACGCGGCTGTCGGCCATCGTCCGCCTGCTGGACCGCGCCCAGGCCGAAAAGCCGCGACTGGCGGAAATCGCTGACCGCGCGGCGCAATGGTTCCTGCTGCTGTCATTGATCGCAGCAGCGGCAATCGGCCTGTTGTGGTGGGAGCTGGATTCGTCGCGAGCCTTCTGGATTGTCCTGGCGATGCTGGTTGCGACGTGCCCGTGCGCCTTGTCGCTGGCCACGCCGACCGCCCTCACGGCCGCCACCGGCACGTTGCACAAACTCGGTTTACTGCTGACCCGTGGCCATGTGCTGGAAGGCCTGAATCAGATCGACACGGTGATTTTCGACAAGACCGGCACGTTGACCGAGGGGCGATTGGCCTTGCGTTCGATCCGCCCGCTCGGCGCGCTCGACAGCGATCAATGCCTGAGTCTTGCCGCCGCCCTGGAAAACCGTTCCGAACACCCGATTGCCCGGGCATTTGGCCGAGCGCCGCTGGCGGCCGAAGAAGTCCTCAGCACGCCGGGGCTTGGCCTCGAGGGCCTGGTCGGCACGCAACGCCTGCGCATCGGCCAGCCGGGTTTTGTCTGCGAACTCAGTGGCGCGGCCGCACCGGCCATGCCCGATGAAGCCGGGCAATGGCTGCTACTCGGCGACAGCCAGGGGCCGCTGGCGTGGTTTGTCCTCGATGACCGTTTGCGTGCCGACGCCCCGGCACTATTGGAAGCCTGCAAGGCCCGTGGCTGGCGCACCTTGCTGCTGTCGGGCGATACCTCACCGATGGTCGCCAGCGTGGCCGCCGAACTGGGCATCGACGAAGCCCGGGGCGGTTTGCGTCCGGATGACAAATTGCAGGTCCTGCAACAGTTGCACAAGGAAGGCCGCAAGGTGTTGATGCTCGGTGACGGCGTCAATGACGTGCCAGTGCTGGCCGCAGCCGACATCAGCGTGGCGATGGGTTCAGCCACCGACCTGGCGAAAACCAGCGCCGATGCGGTGTTGCTGTCCAACCGCCTCGATGCGCTGGTGCAGGCCTTCAGCCTGGCGCGGCGCACCCGTCGGGTAATCATCGAGAACCTGCTGTGGGCCGGGCTGTACAATGGCCTCATGTTGCCGTTCGCCGCCCTCGGCTGGATCACACCGGTATGGGCCGCGGTCGGCATGTCCATCAGTTCGTTGACCGTGGTGCTGAACGCCCTGCGCCTGACTCGCCTGCCGAGCACGCCTGGCGTCCGGCCCACGCCAGAAACCCGCCCGCTGCCGGCCTGAGCCGCGCGGGCATGGAGTCCAGATGCCAGCTCTCTACGTGATGATCCCGGCCGCGCTGCTGATCGTGGCCATCGCTATCTATATCTTTTTCTGGGCGGTCGACAGCGGTCAGTACGATGATCTCGACGGCCCGGCCCACAGCATTCTGTTCGACGACCAGGATCCGAACCACCAAGCCGCAGTCGACGAAGCCAGCGGCCATCCGGCCAAACCGGACGACAAGGCGCCTCCGCATGCTTGAGTTGGCGCCACTGCTGGTGTCTGCGGTGATTCTCGGCCTGCTCGGCGGTGGGCATTGCCTGGGCATGTGCGGCGGCTTGATGGGCGCGCTCACCCTGGCGATTCCCAAGGAACAGCGCAGCCGCCGTTTTCGCCTGCTGCTGGCGTACAACCTGGGGCGAATTCTCAGCTATGCAACGGCCGGTCTTTTGATCGGCCTGGCGGGTTGGGCAGTGGCCAACAGCCCGGCCGCCATGTTCATGCGCGTGATCGCCGGATTGTTGCTGATCGCCATGGGCCTGTACCTCGCCGGCTGGTGGAGCGGCCTGACCCGTATTGAGAGCCTTGGCCGCGGCCTGTGGCGGCATATCCAGCCGGTTGCCAACAAACTGCTGCCGGTGTCGAGCCTGCCCCGCGCCTTATTGCTGGGCGCGCTGTGGGGCTGGTTGCCGTGCGGGTTGGTTTACAGCACGTTGCTGTGGGCGGCGAGCCAGGGCAATGCGCTGGACAGTGCGCTGCTGATGCTCGCGTTCGGGCTCGGCACCTGGCCGGTGCTGCTGGCCACGGGGTTGGCGGCTGAGCGGGTCACGGCGTTGTTGCGCAAGCGCAGTGTGCGCATGACCGGTGGGTTGCTGGTGATGTTGTTCGGCATCTGGACCTTGCCTGGGCCGCATCAGCATTGGCTCATGGGGCATTAGATCGGTGGTGCGGCCTTCGCGGGCAAGCCTCGCTCCTACATTGAAATGCATTCCCCTGCTCGCGAAGAGGCCCTGACTGGCCACACATATCCTGACCGTTGATGCAAATCAAGATGCCCCGGCGTCGCCCCCCATAGACTTGCGAACACTGCCAGCCTATCCGGGGGAATGCCCGCATGATGCTCGACGCCATTCGTTGGGATACCGATCTGATCCGCCGTTACGACCTGGCGGGGCCGCGCTACACCTCTTACCCCACTGCCGTGCAATTCGACGGGCAGGTCGGCACGTTTGACCTGTTCCACGCCCTGCGCGACAGCCGTAAGGCCCAGCGCCCATTGTCGCTGTACGTGCACGTGCCGTTCTGCGCGAACATTTGTTACTACTGCGCGTGCAACAAAGTCATCACCAAGGACCGAGGCCGCGCCCTGCCCTATTTGCAGCGTCTTGAGCAGGAAATCCAGCTGATCGCCTGCCACCTCGACCCGGCACAAAAAGTCGAACAACTGCACTTTGGCGGCGGCACCCCGACCTTTCTCAGCCACGACGAACTGCGCCAGTTGATGGCTCAATTACGCAAGCACTTCAACCTGCTGGACGACGATTCCGGCGACTACGGCATCGAGATCGACCCTCGCGAAGCCGACTGGTCGACCATGGGACTGCTGCGTGAACTGGGTTTCAACCGGGTCAGCATTGGCCTGCAAGACCTCGACCCGGCGGTGCAACGGGCGGTCAATCGCCTGCAAAGCCTGGAAGAAACCCGCGCCGTGATCGACGCCGCCCGGACCCTGCAATTCCGCTCGATCAACATCGACCTGATCTACGGCTTGCCGAAGCAAACCCCGGAAAACTTCGCGCGCACGGTCGACGAAGTCATTGCGCTGCAACCGGATCGGCTTTCGGTGTTCAACTACGCGCACCTGCCGGAACGCTTCATGCCGCAGCGGCGAATCAACAGCAACGAGTTGCCGACACCGGCGCAGAAGCTGGAAATGCTGCAGCGCACCATCGAACAACTGACCGCTGCCGGTTACCGCTACATCGGCATGGACCACTTCGCCTTGCCCGACGATGAGCTGGCGATTGCCCAGGAAGAATCGACCCTGCAGCGTAACTTTCAGGGCTACACCACTCACGGTCATTGCGATCTGATCGGGCTGGGGGTCTCGGCCATCAGTCAGATCGGCGACCTCTACTGCCAGAACAACAGCGATTTGAACCAGTACCAGAACACCTTGGCCACCGCGCAACTGGCAACCAGCCGGGGCCTGATATGCAATGCTGATGACCGTGTGCGACGGGCGGTAATTCAGCAGTTGATCTGCACGTTCAATCTGGAGTTCGCGCAGATCGAACAGGCCTTCAACATCGATTTTCGCGGTTACTTCGGTGACCTGTGGCCTCAGCTACAGACCATGGCCGAGGACGGCTTGATCAGCCTCGATAATGAGCGGATCAGCGTACTGCCCGCCGGTCGCTTGCTGGTGCGCTCGGTGTGCATGGTGTTCGATGCCTACTTGCAACAGCACAATCACCAGCGATTTTCGCGAGTGATTTAGTCATCCGTTCACTTGTTGGTTAACAAAATGCTGGCTTTATGACCCTGCGGCAAAATCGCCGCGTGCCTGAATGTCCTCCCGTGAGTTACCCTTACGGCTTATGTGTGTTTTCCCACAAGGATTGAAGAAATGTCCGAGCCAGTAAAACTGCGCGCTAACGGCCAGGCCCATTGCAAGGATTGCAGCCTGGCCCCCCTCTGCTTGCCACTTTCTCTGAATCTGGAAGACATGGAAGCGTTGGACGAGATCGTCAAACGGGGTCGCCCGTTGAAAAAAGGCGAGTTCCTGTTCCGCCAAGGCGATACTTTCGATTCCGTTTATGCAGTGCGCTCCGGCGCCCTCAAGACCTTCAGCCTCAGCGATGGCGGTGAAGAACAGCTCACCGGCTTCCACTTGCCGAGCGAACTGGTTGGCCTGTCGGGCATGGACACTGAGAAGCACCCGGTTTCGGCGCAAGCCCTGGAAACCACGTCGGTGTGCGAAATCCCCTTCGAACGCCTCGACGAACTGGCCCTGCAACTGCCACAACTGCGCCGTCAGTTGATGCGGGTGATGAGCCGCGAGATTCGCGACGATCAGCAAATGATGTTGCTGCTGTCGAAAAAAACCGCCGACGAGCGCATCGCCACGTTCCTGGTCAACCTCTCGGCACGTTTCCGCGCCCGGGGCTTCTCGGCCAACCAGTTCCGCCTGAGCATGTCGCGTAACGAAATCGGCAATTATCTGGGCCTGGCGGTGGAAACCGTGTCCCGGGTGTTCACACGCTTCCAGCAAAACGAACTGATCGCCGCCGAGGGCAAGGAAATCCACATCCTCGACCCGATCCAGCTCTGCGCCCTGGCCGGTGGCTCGCTCGAAGGCTGACGGAGATAATTGCGGCTGAGCGAAACGGTTCAGCCGCCGTTATACTGCGACGTTTGCAGCCTGCCAGGACACCTCGACGATGCTCATCGAATCCTTCGACATCAAATCCCTGATCCGCCCCGTGATCGACTTCCCCAAGCCGGGCGTGATCTTTCGTGACATCACCCCGTTGTTCCAGTCGCCTACGGCCCTGCGCCTGGTGATGGACAGCTTTGCCCACCGTTATGTCGAGGCGGACTTCACGCACATCGGTGCGATGGATGCGCGCGGCTTCCTGATCGGCTCGGTCCTGGCCTATCAGCTGAACAAGCCGTTGGTGCTGTTCCGCAAGCAAGGCAAACTGCCGGCCGACGTGTTGGCCGAAGGTTATGCGACCGAATACGGCGAAGCCTTTCTCGAAGTGCACGCCGACAGCTTGTGCGAAGGTGACTCGGTGGTGATGTTTGATGATTTGATCGCCACCGGCGGTACGCTGATTGCGGCGGCGAACCTGATTCGGCGCATGGGCGCGCGGATTCATGAAGCGGCGGCAATCATTGATCTGCCGGAGCTGGGTGGGTCGCAGCGGCTGGAAGAGCAGGGAATTGCGACGTTTTGCCTGACGCAGTTTGCGTTGAGCGAGAAGTAAGGCGGCGCCTTCACTGACGCCTTCGCGGGCAAGCCTCGCTCCTACATTGGATTTGCGGCGTTCACAAGTCCCCTGTGGGAGCGAGCCTGCTCGCGATGGCGTCAGCCGCTACATCGCCGATTAAAGCCCCATCTGCTTGCTGATGATCTCGTTCATCACTTCCCGCGTCCCGCCGCCGATCGACAGAATCCGGTTATCCCGATACAGCCGCTCCACCAGGCTCTCGCGCATATACCCCAAACCACCCAAAATCTGCACCGCATCCGTGGTAATCCGGTCTGCCGTGTCGGTCGCGAAGTTCTTGGCCATGGAAATCTCCTTGATCACGCTCTGCCCCGCTGCCATCTTCGCCGCCTGACGGTAAGTGAACTCGCGCGACACCTCCAACGCCGTGGCCATTTCCGCAAGGCGATGCTTGAGTACCTGGAACTTGCCGATGGGTTTGCCAAAGGCCTCACGCTGACGCGCCCATTTCAGGCTTTCCTCCAGCGCCAGCTGCGCCGTCATGTTGGCCATCAGCGCCAAGGCCAGGCGTTCGCTCTGGAAGTTGCTCATGATGCAGGCGAAGCCCATGTTCTCGGCGCCAATCAGATTTCTCACAGGCACCCGGCAATCATCGAAGAACAATTCGGCCGTGTCCGACGCCCACCAGCCCATCTTCTTCAACTGCCGGCCGACGGTGAAACCGGGTGTACCTTTTTCGATCAGCAGCAGACTGATGCCACCAAAACCCGGCTCACCGGTGCGCACCGCCACGGTGTAGAAATCCGCGCGCACACCACTGGTGATAAAGGTTTTGCTGCCGCTGACCCGGTAAAAGTCGCCGTCACGCACAGCGCGGGTTTGCAGGTTGGCCACATCGGAGCCGCCGCTGGGCTCGGTGACCGCCAGCGCGCTGATCTTCTCGCCGGCCAGCACTTGCGGCACCACACGATCACGAATTTCGGGGCGGGCCCACTTGAGAATCGGCGGCAGTCCGATGTCCAGCGAACCGAGGCCGGCCACCAGACCGCCGGAGCCACAACGCATCAACTCTTCGCTGGCGGCGACCTTGGCAAACAGATCGCCTTCGTGACTGCCGCCCAGGGAGTCGGGATAGCCGATCCCGAGGATGCCCGCCGCACCGGTCTTGAGATAGAGTTCGCGGGGAAAGCTTTCCGCTTCTTCCCACTGATCGATGTCCGGAAGAATCTCGCGCTCGACGAAACGTCTGACGCTGTCGCGAACCAATTGGTGGCTGGGATCGAAGTATTCCTGAAAGGCAGGCATCGGCGAACTCCACTGAAGGTTCAGCGAAGTTAACCGAGCGCTTGCTTGGTTTTCAACTGGATTATTGTGAATCTGATGGACCGAGGCGCTTGGCTTGCTGGCGATGGCGTCGGTCCAGACGCTACAAAGCGATCGGCTTACGCCCGGCAAACGAATGCGCCAACGTCCCGCCATCCACCAGCTCCAGCTCACCCCCCAACGGCACGCCGTGGGCAATACGCGAAGCGACCAGGCCTTTGTTACTCAACAACTGCGCGATGTAATGCGCCGTCGCCTCACCTTCCACGGTCGGGTTGGTGGCCAGGATGACTTCAGTAAAGGAACCCGCCTCTTCAATCCGCGCCAACAGCTGCGGAATGCCAATGGCCTCCGGCCCCAGGCCGTCGAGCGGCGAGAGATGGCCCTTGAGCACAAAGTAGCGACCCCGGAACCCGGTCTGCTCCACGGCGTAGACGTCCATCGGACCCTCCACCACGCAGAGCAAGGTGTCGTCCCGGCGCGTATCGGCACATTGCGGGCACAGGTCGTCTTCGGTCAGCGTGCGGCATAACCGGCAATGGCCCACCCCTTCCATGGCCTGGCTCAGTGCCGACGCCAGTCGCGAACCACCGCTGCGATCACGCTCAAGCAGTTGCAGCGCCATGCGCTGAGCGGTTTTCTGACCGACACCCGGCAAAATGCGCAGGGCGTCGATCAGTTGGCGAATCAAAGGGCTGAAGCTCATGGGGAAACGTCCGACAAAACAACGAGACGCGGTTTATACCCGCGCCTCTGATTAGCGTCAATTATTCAGTCCTGGGCAACCCGCACCACCAGTTTGCCGAAGTTGCGGCCTTCCAGCAGACCGATGAAGGCCTCAGGCGCATTCTCAAGGCCATCAACCACGTCTTCGCGGAACTTGACCTTGCCGTCACGCACCCACGGCGCCATGGCACTGACGAACTCCGGCTGACGATCACCGTAGTCGTCGAATACGATAAAGCCCTGAATGCGCACGCGCTTGGTCAGCAAGGTGCGTTGCAATTGCGGCAGGCGATCCGGGCCGGTCGGCGCTTCGTGGGCGTTGTAGGAAGCGATGAGGCCGCACAGTGGAATCCGCGCCTTGGCATTGAGCAACGGCACCACCGCATCGAACACCTTGCCACCGACGTTCTCGTAGTAAATATCGATGCCCTCGGGGCACGCCTGGGCCAGTTCATCGGCGAAGTTCGGGCTCTTGTGGTCAACGCAAGCGTCGAACCCCAATTCCTCCACCACATAGCGGCATTTTTCCGCACCGCCCGCCACGCCCACGACGCGCAGGCCTTTGATCTTCGCCACCTGGCCGACCACCGAACCCACCGCGCCCGAGGCGGCCGCGACCACCAGGGTTTCGCCGGCCTTGGGCTGACCGATGTCCATCAGGCCCATGTACGCAGTCATGCCCGGCATGCCCAGCACACCCAGGGCCATGGACGGGGACGGCAAACCGCTTGGCACCGGAATGATGTTGCGACCGTCGCTGATGCTGTGGCTCTGCCAACCGGTGGCGCCCACCACCAGATCGCCTTCGTGGAATTTCGGATTCAGCGAGCGCTCGACGCGGCTGACAGCGCCTCCGGTCATGACCTCGCCGATTTCCACCGGTGCGGCGTAGGAAGGCGCGTCACTCATGCGGCCGCGCATGTAGGGGTCCAGCGAGAGGAATTGAGTCTTGAGCAGGACCTGGCCTTCGGCAAGTTCCGGCAGTGCTTCCCGTTCCAGGCGGAAATTCTCCGGTGTCGGCGCGCCTACAGGGCGGGACGCCAAGACGATACGTTGGTTGAGGGTCAATGCGTCTGGCATGTGAGCGTCTCCTGTGATCGATGAATTTCGGCGGTATAGGGAGCAGACCTTTGTGGAGGTGTGGCGTTCGATGTTTCGTCCGTTGGACCGAGGTGACTTCTTCGCGGCACCTGCAAGGTCAGCGATGCTTCTGTAGGAGCGAGGCTTGCCCGCGAAGGCTGCCTTACAGGCACCGCGTTTCCAACGGGCAGAAACAAAAATGCCAGGCGCGATGCCTGGCATTTTTTTGTAGCTCATCCGACGCGCTTTGGCGAATCAGAACGGCAGTTTCATACCCGGTGGCAGTTGCATGCCAGCGGTCATGCTGCCCATTTTGTCCTGGCTGTTGGCTTCGATCTTGCGCACGGCGTCGTTGACGGCGGCGGCGAACACGGCTTCGAGCATCTCTTTGTCGTCTTCGCTCAGGCCTTCAACCAGGCTCGGGTCGATGGTCACGCGCTTGACGTCGTGACGACCGGTCATCACCACGGTGACCATATCGCCGCCGGCTTTACCGGTGACTTCAGCGTTGGCCAGTTCTTCCTGCATCTTGGCCATTTTTTCCTGCATCTGCTGTGCCTGCTTCATCAGGCCGGCCATGCCACCTTTCATCATGGGAATCACCTCAAAAGTACTTGGATTTAAACAGCGCCCGGCCCTTGGGGCCAAACGCCTTCAGTTATTAGCCCTGACTGACCAGGGCTTCGACAGGTTCAATAGTATCGTTGCGAACCACCGCACCGAACTGCTGCATCATTTGCTGGATGAACGGATCACCGTGAATCGACTCCTCGGCCTCGCGCTGACGGTTCGCACGACGACGGGAAGCGGCCTGGGCCGGGGTTTCCTGCTCCGGCTTGATCAGCTCCATGCTCAGGGTCAGGGTGCGCCCGTGAAACTGGTTCAACGCATCGTTGAGACGCCGTTGCTGGGTCGCGTTGAACAAGGCGCTGTGGGCCGGGGCCAGGTGCATCAGCCAGTGGTCACCATCGACGGCGATCAGCGTGCAGTTGGCGGCGATGCTGCCGGTCATGCCAGAGATCGGCAGTTTCGGGAACAGCTCCAGCCATTGCAGGGCCAGGCCGGTGGCGGGCATGGCGGCCGGCTCAGGCTCGGGTTCCGGTGCTGGCTCGGCAGCATGTTCACTGGCCAGTTCATCGAGGTAGCTGTAGGCCGAATCCATGTCCGGCTCGATGTAGTCTTCGTCCAGCGGCGGCTCGTCATCCAGGTCCACGCCCGGGGTGGCGGCATCGACGTCGGCCACCGACGGTTCCGGGATCGGCGCTGCGGCCCACTCCGGCGCGTCCGGCACCACGCTGTCCGGCGTCGGCAACGGCATGGGCGGCAGATCAGGTTGTTCGCTGGCGGTTTCCAGGACCGGCTCGACGGCGGGTTGCTGGACGGGTTCCGGCTCGACCGGGTCATTCCACGGCAAGTCGACCGCCGCCTCGACCGCGACCGGCTCAACCACAGGCTCGGCCACCACAACGGGCGCCACCGGTTCAGGCGCTGGGGCAGGAATCGCCGCCGCGACGGGCTCAGGCGCTGGCGCAACGGGCGCAACGGGTGCAACTGCCGCAGCGACTACCGGTGCCACCACCGGCGCGGCAGCCACTGAATTTGCGGAATCAACTGTGGCCTGGCTGATCCCCACTGGCTTTAGCGGTTGCCTCGGGGCGTCCACGGTGTCCGCCGGTCGGAATGCGAGCATTCGCAGCAGGACCATTTCGAAGCCACCACGAGGGTCCGGCGCCAGCGGCAAGTCGCGGCGGCCGATCAGACCCATCTGGTAATAGAACTGCACGTCTTCGGCCGGCAAGGCCTGGGCCAGTGCCAGCACCCGATCGCGGTCGCCATGACCGTTGTCGACGCCTTCAGGCAATGCCTGGGCGATGGCGACACGGTGCAGAACGTTGAGAATTTCCGAGAGCACTCCATTCCAGTCCGGGCCTTGTTCCGCCAGATGGCGGACACCTTCGAGCAAGGCCTTGGCGTCGCCTTCGATCAGCGCATGCAGAACGTCGTAGACCTGACCATGATCGAGCGTGCCCAGCATCGCCCGCACGTCGGCAGCCATGACCTTGCCTTCACCGAAGGCGATGGCCTGGTCGGTCAGACTCATGGCGTCACGCATCGAGCCGTCGGCGGCGCGGCCCAGCAGCCACAGTGCGTCGTCTTCGAACGGCACGTTCTCAACGCCCAGGACGTGGGTCAAATGCTCGACCACACGCTCCGGGGTCATGTTCTTGAGAGAGAACTGCAGGCACCGCGACAGAATGGTTGCAGGAAGTTTCTGCGGGTCGGTCGTCGCCAGGATGAACTTGACGTAGGGCGGCGGCTCTTCAAGGGTTTTCAACAGCGCATTGAAGGAATGGCTGGAGAGCATGTGCACTTCGTCGATCAGATAGACCTTGAAGCGGCCACGGCTCGGCGCGTATTGCACGTTATCGAGCAACTCGCGGGTGTCCTCGACCTTGGTCCGGCTCGCGGCGTCGATCTCGATCAGGTCGACAAAACGCCCCTCATCGATTTCGCGGCACACCGAACACTCGCCGCACGGCGTCGAAGTGATACCTGTTTCACAGTTCAGGCATTTGGCGATGATCCGTGCGATGGTGGTCTTGCCGACCCCGCGCGTACCGGTGAACAGGTAGGCGTGGTGCAGCCGCTGGCTGTCCAAGGCATTGATCAGAGCCTTGAGCACATGGGTCTGGCCGACCATTTCGCGGAACGAGCGCGGACGCCATTTACGTGCAAGAACCTGATAACTCATCGAAAACCGTCGCAACGAAGGAACAGAAGCGGCTAATGCTAGCGGAGCAAGGCCAAAATTGCATCCGGTGCGCTCGTCTAATCTGGCTAAGATGCACTTTGGGGGGCTTTTATCGGCTCAGGTTTGCGACGTACCGGAGCGTTTATGCGTTTTGCCTTGGGGGCACTGCTGTGGATAAGTCTGAGCGTCGCCGCCGCCGAAGCGCCGCTGCGTTTTGTGGTGCCCGACAGTTGGGCGATGCCGATGGTGCAACTGGAACGCGGACAAGTGACCCAGGGCATCCTGTATGACGTGATGCTCAGCCTGGCGACCCAGGTCGGCGTGCCGGCCGAATTTCATGTGTTGCCCCGGGCGCGGGTGCAAAGCGCCATGGAACACGGCGAGGTCGATATCCGCTGCTATGCCGCGCAGTCCTGGCTGCCGAATCAGTCCGGCGACTACCTCTGGAGCATTCCCCTCTGGTTTCAGCGCGACATGCTGATCAGCCGGCAGGATCCGCTGCCTTTGGTGGTGCCTGCGAACTTGTCGCGGCAAGCCATCGGTACCGTGCTCGGCTACTCCTATCCCACCTTGCAACCGCTGTTCAATGCCGACCGTTTGCACCGCGAAGACGCGCGCAACCAGGAACAAGTGCTGGAAAAACTCCACGCCGGGCGCTATCGCTATGCCGTGAGCAATCAATGGGCACTGGACTGGTTCAATCAGCGCCTGTTACCCGACAAGCAACTCAAAGGCGTGGCGGTGCTGGAGGAACAGAGCGTCGGCTGCTACGTGCGCAACGACCCCAAGGTGCCGGTGCAACGCATACTGCGCACGTTGCTGCGGATGAAAATGTCGGGGGAGATTGATGACATTATCCGGCTTTATATCGGTTCGGGGCCTGGCACACTTTAAGCAAATCCTCTGATCAACACGAAACCTATGGGAGCGAGCCTGCTCGCGATAGCGGTTTGCCATTCAACACTGATGGCGACTGCCAGATTGCTATCGCGAGCAGGCTCGCTCCTACAGGGGATAAGTGTCGATTACAGAACTTCAGCCAACCTGATCCAGCGCTTGCCATTGCGGCGGCGCGACGAACCCCGCGACCCAACCAGGCACGTCGGCGGGCGGCATTGGCCGGGCGATGAAATAGCCTTGAGCCACTTCACACCCCAGTCGCAACAGCAACTCACCGTGCTCGATACTTTGCAGTCCTTCAGCAATCACCTGCCGGCCAAACGCCCGGGCCAGACCGATCACCGCCGTGGCCAGCGCCAGGTCATCGCGATCGTCCAGAATGTCACGCACAAACGACTTATCGATCTTGATGGTTTGGGTGCGCAATCGCTTGAGGTAGCTCAGCGACGAATAGCCAGTGCCGAAGTCGCCCAGTGAAAACTGCACCCCCAGCGCCTGACAGGCCTGCAAACAGTCGCTGACGTGCTGGATATTCTCGACCGCCACCGACTCGACAATTTCCAGGTCGAGCATCTGCGGCGCGATGTCGGCATGCCGGGCGAGGACGTGCCTGAGCCGGTCGACGAAATCCGCGCGCTGAAAATGCCGTGCCGCGATATTAATGCTGATCGGCCAGCCCTGCCCCGCCTGCTGCCAGTGGTGCAACTGCGTCAGCACCTGATCCATCACCCATTCACCGATGTCGACGATCAGGTCCGTCTCTTCCACAAACGGCAAAAACTCCCGGGCCGGCACCATGCCGTTTTGCGGGTGTTCCCAGCGCAATAGCGCCTCGAAGCCGACCACCACGCCAAGGCGCATGTTGACCTTGGGCTGGAAATGCAGACGCAACTCATCGGCGGCCAGCGCTTGGCGCACGCGTTCGACCGTCTGGTGAGTGGCCTTGACCTCCTGATCCCTGGACACGTCGAACAGATGGAATCGGTTGCGCCCGCGCTGCTTGGCCACGTACATGGCTTGATCGGCGTGACGCAGCAGGGTTTCGGCATCTTCATGGTCGAGTGGGAACAGCGTAACGCCGATGCTGGCGAACACATTGATGTCCTTGCCGTGCAAGGTATACGGCGCCGAAATCGCCCCCAGCACCCGGTTCAGCGCCGCGCGCAACTCCGGCAGATCCCGCACGTAACGCAACACCAGCACGAACTCGTCGCCGGCCAGCCGCGCCACGACATCTTCGCCGCGCACGATGTGGCGCAAACGCTTGGCCACTTCAACCAATAATTGATCGCCACTGGCGTGACCGTAGCCGTCGTTGACCGCCTTGAACCCGTCAAGGTCGAGCATGCACACGGCGAGCGGGATGTTTTCCTTTCGGGAGAACTCCAGCGCCTGATCCAGCAGATCGGAGAGGAACGCGCGATTGGGCAGCCCGGTCAGCACGTCGTGCCCGACCCGCCATTGCAGGGAATGCAACAACTGGCGTTTTTCGCTGATATCGAAACGAATCGACAGGTATCGGTCGACCCGTCCGGTGTCGTCATTGAGCACGGGCACCATGGTGCTTTCGACCCAGTACAGGCTGCCATCCTTGGCACGATTGCAGATTTCGCCCTTCCAGACGTTGCCCAGCGCGATGGTGCGCCACATACCGGCGAAGAAATCAGCGGTGTGCACGCCGGAGTTGAGGAGACGGTGGTTCTGCCCGAGCAACTCGTCGCGGCTATAACCGGACACGGCGCAGAACTGATCATTGACGTGGGTGATCCGGCCGCTCAGGTCCGTCTCGGAAAAAATGGCGGCGGCATCCACGGCCCTGCGGTATTTCTCATCCATGAATCAGGCTCGCTGTCGCTAGCGGTGGGACTGCGCAAACACGTGTTCACTCCATGACCCGCATTTGATGACCGCGCAGAACCGAAGATCGGCTAGTCTCAAAAACCTCGTGCAAGGCCGGCAAAGGAGCGCAATGCTGGCGGTTTGGCGTTGCCCATTTTCTGGAAACAGATCACCAATCACCCCTTATTGGCGGCGATTCTACGAAACGCATCACATTTTGCAAAGCAAGGTGATGGATCATGCGGTTGTCTAATGCGAAAATCTATCGTTAAGTTCTTGATTCTAAATGGGAATTGAGCGATGCAAATTTCAAGTTTGGGTCCGGCCATCCGACGCTACCGCAAGGTCGCGGGGCTTACTCAGGCTGAACTCGGCGAAAAAACCGGTTTTGACCCCAAAACCATCAGCCGCTTTGAAACCGGAACCTATACCCCCAGCGTCGAAGCCTTGTTCTTGCTTGCCGACGTGCTGGACGTAAAGCTGAAAGCCTTTTTCGCCGATATGGGTGATGAAGATGAACAGCGGGCGTATCTGTTCGGTGTCATCCATAAAGCCACCCCGAAGGATCTGGGAAAGCTGATCGCAGCGGTTGACCAGGCCTTGTCCAAGCCTTAGTGGCGGAAATGAAAAAGGAGGCCGACGTGTCTGATACGACACATCGGCCTCCTTTTTTATATTCATTCTAAAAATCAGGAACGACAAAAAACCGCCTGGATCAAGGGCCATGGCAGCAACACACACTAAGTATTTTCAGACAGAAAACGCGAGAGAGGGCTCGCGGTGCGTTATGGAGGCAACCCCACCAGCCACACCCCGGCACACAATGTTCCCGCTGTGGCTGCTTCCTTCCGGATCTGACCAGGTTCACGGGTAATCGTTGCGGGGGGACCGATGGGGTCACCATAACGACGCTCACCTGACGGCGAGCCGCGCCATTGTACCTATCTGGGACGAAGTTACAACCGTTCGGGGGGATTAAAAAATATGTGCTGGTTCAAGGACATGCAAAGTCTGCAGAACACCGTAGTCATGTAGCAGCTGTCGAGCTTGCGAGGCTGCTGCAAGTGAATGCAGGCGGCTACAGGTCTTGCAACACCTCATCCGCCCTGCCGCCCTCCTGCTGGATCACCAGATGGATGAAGTGCAGTTTGGCGATAACCGCGGGCGGCAGCACAAACGGATAGAAATCCGGCTGCCCCATGCTCCGCGACAGCTCGTTGAGCATGCCGGCCAGTTCGATCCATGCGTTGACGAACGACAGGAACGCCGCGCCGCCGGGATGCTGTGGATCGTAGAGCGTGTCGAGCGGGAATGGCTGATAGTCGAAATCCATCTCGCGCGCGCTCATGCCAAACCCCAGCGCCGTGTCCACCGCGTCCATCATGTGCAGGTAATGCGCCCAGGTTTCCGCCCAATCTTCCCATGGATGCATGGTGGCGTAGGCGCTGACACATTGCTGCTGCCAGTCGAGCGGTGCGCCTTGCTGATAATGGCGTTCGAGGGCGTCGGCGTAGCTGAGACGCTCGTCGCCGAACAGGTTGCGGAACGGTTCCAGCCAATGACTGTTGGCGATCAGCCGGTCCCAGTAGTAATGCCCGACTTCATGACGAAAATGCCCGAGCAGCGTGCGATAAGGCTCGTGCATTTGCACCCGGACCTTTTCGCGGTGGGCGTCATCGGCTTCCTTGATATCGAGGGTGATCAGGCCATTGGCGTGCCCCGTGGTCGGCGGTTTGCCTTCCAGGTCAACACCGATGAAATCGAAGGCGAGACCGGTCTGTTCGTCGACGCTTTTGGGAATCACCTGCAATCCCAGGCTGATCAACTGCGCGACCAGACGCCGCTTGGCGGTTTCGACCTGACGCCAGCGTTCGTGGTTTTCGGCAATTGAGAGGTCAGGGATGGTGCGATTCAGGCTACAGGCGATGCACAGCGCATCATGGTCATTGGCGGCCAGCAGCCAATTACACGCAGCCGGGGAATCGAGGTTGGCGCAGCGCCGGAACAGGCCGGCTTCGGGGTCGGCGTCAAGCAACCAGGTATCCGCCAGCACACCCGGCTGCAGCGAGGACAGGCGACTCTGCTCCGGCTGATAGCCCAAGGCTGCCGAACAGGCCAGGCACTGGCTGTTGCGAAAGAAAAGCGACTGCCCGCAGCGGCACTGCCAGACCTTGCTGTTGCGCGAACTTCCACCCATGAAGGGCGCGGCGATGCGTGAGCTGAGCTGTTCGAAGAAGCGGTACATGGCGATCTCTCCCTGGGGCTTGCCAAGACTAGATCATTCCCCAGCGAGGATCGTTCCGTTTTCTGTGGCGAGGGAGCTTGCTCCCGCTGGGCTGCGAAGCGGTCCCCGAAGTCTTGGCGACTGCTGCGCAGTCGAACGGGAGCAAGCTCCCTCGCCACAGGTTGAGTGTCAGATCGGTATACCGTGTTTTTTCAGGAAATCGACAAACGCCTCTTCATCTAGCACTTTCAGTCCCAATTCATTGGCCTTGGCCAACTTCGAACCGGCACCCGGCCCGGCCACCACGCAATGGGTCTTGGCCGACACCGAACCGGCCACCTTGGCCCCGAGGCTTTCGAGTTTGTCTTTGGCAATATCACGGCTCATCAATTCCAGCGAACCGGTCAGCACCCAGGTCTGCCCAGCCAGCGGCAGGCCTTCGACGACTTTTTTCTCGCTCTGCCAATGCATGCCGAAATCACGCAACTGCTGTTCAGCCGCCTCAGCTATCTGACGGTTTTCAGCAACCGCGAAAAACGCTCGAACCGAATTCGCCTGCTTCTCCGGCAGGGCCTGGCGCATGTCCAGCCAATCGGCGTTCATGACCGACTCCAGCGAACCAAACTTGTCCGCCAGCTTCTGCGCCCCGCCCGGCCCGACCGACGGAATGTTCAGCTTGTCGAGGAAACCGCCCAGCGTCGTGCTGGCGGCAAATTCGGCCCCCAGCTCGCCCTGATCCTGAATCTGCAGGCCGTGCTCGAGCAACTTCGCAATAACCTGCTGGTTATGCGCATCTTCAAAGAAGCTGTGAATCTCGTGAGCCACTTCCAGGCCGACATCCGGCAAGTACGTGAGCACTTGCGGCAACGCCTGCTGAACCCGCTCCAGCGAGCCGAGAGAGCGCGCCAGGACCTTGGCCGTCTCTTCGCCGACGTCAGGAATCCCGAGGGCATAGATGAACCGTGCCAGGCTCGGTGTCTTGCTGTCCTTGATCGCGGCGAGCAGTTTATTGCTCGACAGCTCGGCAAAGCCTTCGAGATCGACAATGTCCTCGAACTTCAAGGCATACAGATCGGCGGGAGAACTCACCAGCCCCTCATCGACCAATTGCTCGACGCTCTTGTCGCCCAGGCCTTCAATGTCCATCGCACGACGGGAGACGAAGTGAATGATCGCCTGCTTGAGTTGCGCACCGCAGGCCAGACGACCGACACAGCGGTAAACCGCCCCTTCGCTGACGGTCTCGCGACCCTTGCTGCGCTTGACCAGCTGCGTGCGCTCGACATGCGAGCCGCACACCGGGCACTGCTGCGGAATCTGTACCGGACGCGCGTCGTCCGGGCGGCGATCCATGATCACTTGCACCACTTGCGGAATCACGTCGCCCGCGCGGCGGATGATTACGGTGTCGCCGATCATCAGGCCCAGGCGAGCCACTTCGTCCATGTTGTGCAACGTCGCATTGGCCACGGTGACACCGGCGACCTTGACCGGCCTCAAGCGCGCCACGGGCGTCACGGCACCGGTGCGGCCGACCTGGAATTCGACGTCGAGCAGTTCGGTGAGCTCTTCCATGGCCGGGAATTTGTGGGCAATTGCCCAACGCGGTTCGCGCGCGCGAAAACCGAGCTCACGCTGGGACGCGATGCTGTTGACCTTGAACACAACGCCATCGATTTCATAGGCCAGGCCGTTGCGGCGCTCACCGATGTCGCGGTAGTAATCCAGGCATTCATCAATGCCGTGCGCCAGTTTCAGCTCGCGACTGATCGGCAGGCCCCAGGTCTGCAGCTGCTTGAGATTACCGATGTGCGTATCGGCGATATCCGCCGAAATCTGGCCGATACCGTAGCAGCAGAACTCCAGCGGACGGTTGGCGGTGATCTTCGAATCCAGCTGCCGCAAGCTGCCCGCCGCCGCGTTGCGCGGGTTGGCGAAGGTCTTGCCGCCGACCTCCAGCTGCGTGGCGTTCAGGCGCTCGAAACCGGCCTTGGACATGAACACTTCGCCGCGCACTTCCAGGGTCGCCGGCCAGCCGGTTCCCTGTAACTTCAGCGGGATGTTGCGCACGGTGCGCACGTTGACGCTGATGTCTTCGCCGGTGGTGCCGTCGCCGCGCGTCGCGCCGCGCACCAACATACCATCCTGATAAAGCAGGCTGACCGCCAGGCCATCGAGCTTGGGTTCGCAGCTGTATTCCACCGCCGCGCCGCCGCCAAACAGGTCGCCGGCCGGCAAGTCGAGACCTTCCGTAACCCGGCGATCGAACTCGCGCATGTCGCTTTCTTCGAAGGCGTTGCCGAGGCTGAGCATCGGCACTTCGTGGCGCACCTGGGTGAACGCCGACAGCGCCGCGCTGCCGACGCGCTGGGTCGGCGAGTCGCTGGTGACCAGCTCGGGATGGGCGGCTTCAAGGGCCTTGAGTTCATGGAACAAACGATCGTATTCGACGTCCGGAACGCTCGGCTCGTCCAGCACGTGGTAACGGTAGTTGTGCTGATCCAGCTCAGCGCGCAGCTCGAGAATGCGGGTTTTGGCGGCGGTCATGGGTGTTCTCTCATAAAGCAAAAGAGCAGCCGAGGCTGCTCAATCTATTTTGCTGATCGTCCCGCGCACGGCGCGGGGACAACCTTTTGAATCAACGCTTCTGGGTCAGGGCGCGACGTTCGAATTCGACGATGCGCTGACGGTAATGCTCGATCGTCTGGGCGGTCAGCACGCTGCGCTGGTCGTCTTTCAGTTCGCCGTTCAGCTCCTGGGACAATTTGCGCGCCGCGGCCACCATCACGTCGAAGGCTTGCTTCGGATGACGCGGGCCTGGCAGGCCGAGGAAGAAGCTCACCGCTGGCGTGCTGAAGTGGTCGATGTCGTCCAGATCGAAGACGCCCGGCTTGACCGCATTGGCCATGGAGAACAACACCTCACCGTTGCCGGCCATGCTCTCGTGACGGTGGAAAATATCCATTTCGCCGAAACGCAGACCGCTCTCCAGAATGTTCTGCAACAACGCCGGGCCCTTGAAGCCGGCAGCGTCACGGCAGATCACGCTGATCACCAGCACTTCTTCGGCTTGCGGTTGTTCCTTGTCGCTGACCGACGGCGAGGACTTGGTGTCATCCGGGAAGTCGTCGTCACGGCTGCTGAAGCTCGGGCCGCCGTCCAGGTCCAGGCTGAGGTTCATGTCGCCCTGGGAAGGCTCGGCATGGCCACGCTTGCCGCGCTTGGAACCCGATTCACGAGGTTCACGGGCAGGCATGCTCACCGACGGCAGATCATGCTCGTCCAGTTGCGGTTCCTTATGCGTGTCCAGCACGCGGGGCGGGCCCAACAGCTCGGCGCTGGTGTCCTCGTCCGGCAGGTTGGACAAACTTCGGTCAAGACGGAATTTCAGTTTTCCCTTGCCGCCGCGCATGCGACGCCAGCCATCGAAAAGAATACCGGCAATGACAATAATGCCGATGACGATCAGCCACTCGCGCAGACCGATTTCCATGTAATCCCGTGCCTCTATAAAAAATGCTGAAAAATAAGGGGTTTACAACTCGTAAACCGCTTTAAAACGTGGCGCCAACTCTATGTTCTGACAGGCGTTTTGCCCACGTATACGAAAAATTGACATTAAACTAGCACGACCAAAGGCAACTTTACACCGTCTGTCACAATGGCTCGCGCGAATATGTCGATTGGCCAGCAAGTCAAGACAGGTAAAAAAGTCCTACAGACCAAAAATACTTGCCCTACAAGCACCGGCTCAGGCCTCCACCATCGCCATCGCCTCCTCGACATCCACTGCCACCAGACGCGAACAACCCGGTTCGTGCATCGTTACCCCCATCAGTTGATCGGCCATTTCCATGGCGATCTTGTTGTGGGTGATGTAGATGAACTGAACCGTCTGCGACATCTCTTTGACCAACCGTGCGTAGCGTCCAACGTTCGCGTCGTCCAGCGGCGCGTCAACTTCATCGAGCATGCAGAACGGTGCCGGATTCAACTTGAAGATCGCAAAAACCAGGGCCAATGCGGTCAGGGCTTTTTCGCCACCGGAGAGCAAATGGATGGTGCTGTTCTTCTTTCCTGGCGGCTGCGCCATGATCGTTACCCCTGTATCGAGTAGATCTTCGCCCGTCAGTTCCAAATACGCGCGCCCTCCACCGAAAACTTTTGGGAAAAGGGCCTGTAATCCGCCATTGATCTGATCAAAGGTATCTTTGAAGCGGTTTCGGGTTTCCTTGTCGATCTTGCGAATCACGTTTTCCAGAGTGTCCAGCGCTTCCACCAGATCGTCGTTCTGCGCATCCAGATAACGTTTACGCTCGGATTGTTGCTGGTATTCGTCGATGGCCGCCAGGTTGATCGCACCGAGGCGCTGAATGCGCGCGGCAATGCGTTCGAGTTCTTCTTCAGCGTCTTTCTCGCTAGCCTCGGCGGTCAGCGTGGCGAGCACGCCATGCAGGTCGTAGCCATCCTCAAGCAACTGATCTTCGAGGGTCTTGCGTCGCACAGTCAGGGCTTGCCATTCCATGCGCTGGGTTTCCATCTGACCACGGATCAACTGCGATTGCTGCTCGGCCTGGTTGCGTCGTTTTTCCGCATCACGCAATTCACGGTCAGCGTCTTCCAGAGCGATCTGAGCCGACTTCATTTCTTCGTCGACCGTCATGCGCTTATCGAGCAACTCTTCGAGTTTCAGGCGCAGCTCTTCCAGCGGTGCCTCGCCCTCCTCCAGATTGAGGCTCAGCTGTTCGCGTTTCTCGGTCAGGCGCTCGGACTGCATCTCCAGGCGTTCCAGCGCCTGACGCGTCGAGTCATGTTGCGCCTTGAGCGAGCCGAGGCGTACCGCCAACTGATGGGCGTGATCCTTGTGTTGCCGGGCTTCCTGACGCACGCGATCGAGTCGCTCGCGCAAGCTGTCGCGCTGGGCCAGCAGCAACTCGCGCTGCTCGGTGTCCAGCGCCATGGCGTCGAGGGCTTCCTGCAATTGCAGGCGCGCTTCGCCGATGTTTTCGTGCTCCAGCGCCCGTTGCTCAGCCAGCTCGGTGAGTTCTTCATCAAGGCGGGTTCGACGCAACGTCAGCTGCTCAACCTTGGCCTTGCCGGCCGACAACTGAGCTTTCAATTCACCTTGCTGACGCGCTTCGTCTTGCAGCAAACGGCGCAAATGTTCGCGACCGTTTTCCTGCTGGCGCTGCTGCGCCCTGAGCGTCTGAAGTTGGGTTTCCAGGGTTTCGACCGTGGCCTCGCGCTCTTCGCGCTCGATGCTCAGACGCTGGATTTCCTGACCACGGGCGAGCACGCCGCTTTCCGCTTCGCTGGCCCGGCGAACACGTAGAAAGTGTCGGCCAACCCAATAGCCGTCGCGACTGATCAAGCTCTGGCCGACACTCAGCTGACTGCGCAGGGCCAACGCTTGCTCAAGACTCTCAACCGGTTTGACCTGCCCCAGCCAGGGCGACAGATCGATCTGCGCTTCAACCTTGTCAAGCAGGCTGCCCGGTACGCGCACGCCATCACTGGCCGGGCTGAGCAAACGCAAATCGCCTTGGGCAAAACCGGCCAGATCGAAATCGCCGAAGTCGTCCACCAGCACCGCTTGCAGGTCGGCACCGAGCACGGTTTCCACCGCCAGCTCCCAACCCGCCTCGACTTTCAGTCCTTCGGCCAGACGCGGGCGGTCCGCCAGGTGCTGTTCGCGCAGCCATTGCGCGGTGCCGGTGCCCGGATCGAGCGCGGCTTGCTGCAAGGCTTCAAGGGACGCAAGGCGACCGTTGAGGCGCTGCAAATCACCCTGAGCCTGCTGCTGATTTTGCAGCGCTAATTGCAATTCCTGACGCAGTTGCTCAAGGCGTTCGACCTGGGCCTCTTCGCTGGCCTGTAAATCTTCAAGCGTCGCTTCGCTCGCAGCCAGTTGCTCACTGAGCTCCATGATCGCCGCATCTTCCGGGTCCGCCGAGAGCAACGCGCGCTCTTCGCCAAGTCGCTTCTGGCGATCGGCCAGACGCTCCATGCTGGTTTCGAGTTGCTGAATGCGTGACTGCTGGACCTCGGACTGGCGACGCGGCTCGGCGGCCGTGAGGTTGAAGGTGTCCCACTGCTCCTGCCAGCCGTGCATGGTGGTTTCGGATTCTTCCAGCGCAGCGGCGGCTTCTTCGGCGGCGGCGCTGGTGACTTCCTGCTCCGGCGTGAGCATGTCCAGCTCTTCACCGAGGGTCAGCAGCAAGGTGCGGTCGTGGCCGAGGTGAGATTCGGTTTCCAGTCGCGCACGCTCGGCTTCTTTAAGATCATCCTGCAACTGCCGCAAACGCTGCTGACCGTGCTGGATGCTCTGCTCGACCCGGGCGATGTCGCCGCCGACCGAATAGAAGCGTCCCTGCACCAGATTGAAGCGCTCGGACAGATCATGGTGCCCGTCACGCAAGCGCTCGATGGCCGCATCGGCGTTGCGCTGTTCAGCGACCAACGCTTCGAACGTGACTTCCTGATTGCCAATGACTGCTTCGCGCTGCCCGACCTGTTCGTTCAAAGCCTGCCAGCGCAGGGCCGACAGCTGGGCCTTGAGCTGACGCTCCTCGCCTTTGTATTCCTGATACTTCTTGGCGGCCTCGGCCTGGCGATGCAAACGCTCAAGCTGACGCTCGAGTTCTTCACGCAAATCGGTCAGGCGGGCCAGGTTTTCATGGGTGCGACGGATACGGTTTTCGGTCTCGCGCCGACGCTCCTTGTACTTGGAGATGCCCGCCGCTTCTTCGATGAAGTTGCGCAGGTCTTCGGGCTTGGACTCGATCAGCTTGGAGATCATCCCCTGCTCGATGATCGAATAGCTGCGAGGGCCCAGGCCTGTGCCCAGAAAGATGTCGGTGATATCGCGACGACGGCATTTGGTGCCGTTGAGGTAGTAGGTGGTCTGGCTGTCGCGGGTCACTTTGCGGCGAATGGAAATTTCCGCATAGGCGGCGTATTCGCCAAGCAGCGTGCCGTCGGAGTTATCGAACACCAGCTCGATACTCGCCTGACTCACGGGCTTACGGCTGGTCGAACCGTTGAAGATGACGTCGGTCATCGACTCGCCACGGAGGTTCTTCGCCGAACTTTCGCCCATCACCCAGCGAACGGCGTCGATGATGTTCGACTTGCCGCAGCCATTGGGCCCTACCACGGCCGCCATGTTGCTGGGGAAGTTCACGGTGGTCGGGTCGACGAAGGATTTGAACCCGGCCAGTTTTATGCACTTGAGCCGCACGCTTAAGCGTCCGTCAGGGCAGAAACCACCAGATCGCAACTGCGCTGGGCATAGGCCGTCAGCACTTCGCGGATCAGCGGAAAGTCACGGGCCAGCACGGCGGCCAGCAAACGTTCGAACAACTCCAGGAACTCGCTCATCGACGCCTTGCGCTGGTCCAGGGCGAGGAAATACGCACGGCTCATCGCCGGTTGCAGGTTCTCGACGGTTTCCTGCAAGTACGGATTGTTGGCAAACGGGTACGCGGCGCGCATCACATTGAAGCTGTCGTCGACGAAGGTGCGGATGTCCTGACGCTCATAGCTGGCGGCCAGGCGCTGCTGGATCTGCACGAACGGCGCCATGTCAGACTGGACCTGCCAGCCTTTGGCGACGGCGTTGCCGAGCAAGATGTACAGCTCGCTCATCAGCGTGCACAGGCTCTGCACCTTGTGTGCGGTGAGTTCGGTAACGTGGGCACCGCGGCGCGGCAGGATCGCGATCAGGTGGCGGCGCTCGAGGATCAGCAAGGCTTCGCGGACCGAACCGCGGCTGACATTGAGGGCCAGCGTGACTTTCTGTTCCTGGATGCGCTCCCCGGGCTTCATTTCGCCACGAATGATGCGTTCGGCGAGGTGGTGAGCAATTTGCTCGGCGAGGCTGTCCGGCGCCTTGAACGTCATGGTTGTCCTTCAAACTCTTCGATCTGCACAAGCGGCGCAGTGTAGCGCACATGAAGGGTCATGGCGGAGTGCCCACTCAGCGGTTTTTGGCACGAATCAAGCAAAAAGCAGGCTAACCCGCGAGGGTCAATAATGAAGGAACGAGTCGTTGATCGACAAAATGGCGTTTCCTGACCTTTAAGTCAGAAAATCATTGACCGCAAAGTCAGACCTGATAAATTCGGTCCAAGTCGGTTAACAACAATAATGAGTCTGCGAGGCCTTCCGTGATCCAGTTTTTACTTAACCAGGAACTCCGTAGCGAGCACGCCCTGGACCCAAACCTGACCGTGCTCAATTATCTGCGCGACCATGTGGGCAAACCCGGCACCAAAGAAGGCTGCGCCAGCGGTGACTGCGGCGCCTGTACCGTGGTGGTCGGCGAGCTGCAAACGGATGACGATGGCCGCGAATACATTCGCTATCGCAGCCTCAACTCGTGCCTGACGTTCGTGTCGTCATTGCACGGTAAACAACTGATCAGCGTCGAAGACCTCAAGCACCAGGGCGAGCTGCACAGCGTGCAGAAAGCCATGGTCGAGTGCCACGGCTCGCAATGCGGCTTCTGCACCCCGGGCTTCGTGATGTCGCTGTTCGCGCTGCAAAAGAACAGCGATCAGCCCGACGCCCACAAGGCCCACGAAGCGCTGGCCGGCAACCTCTGCCGCTGCACCGGCTATCGGCCGATTCTGGCCGCCGCCGAACAATCCTGCTGCGGCAAGCAAGCGGATCAGTTCGATGCACGCGAAGCCGATACCATCGCCCGCCTTAAAGCCATCGCCCCTACCGACATCGGCGAACTCAACAGTGGCGACAAGCGCTGCCTGGTGCCGCTGACCGTGGCCGATCTGGCTGACCTCTACGATGCTTATCCACAGGCCCGGCTGCTGGCCGGCGGTACGGATCTGGCATTGGAAGTCACCCAATTCCATCGCACGTTGCCGGTGATGATCTACGTCGGCAACGTCGCCGAAATGAAGCGCATCGAGCGCTTCGATGATCGTCTGGAAATCGGCGCCGCCACCGCCCTCTCCTATTGCTACGAAGCCTTGAAAGCCGAATACCCGGACTTCGGCGAATTGCTGCAACGCTTCGCCTCCTTGCAGATCCGCAACCAGGGCACCCTCGGCGGCAACATCGGCAACGCCTCGCCGATTGGAGACTCGCCACCGCTGCTGATTGCCTTGGGGGCGCAGATCGTTTTGTGCAAAGGCGAAACCCGTCGCACCCTGGCGCTGGAAGATTACTTCATCGATTACCGCGTCACCGCGCGCCAGGAAAGCGAGTTCATCGAGAAGATCATCGTGCCGCGTGCCAGCGCCGAACAATTGTTCCGCGCCTACAAAGTGTCGAAACGTCTGGACGATGATATTTCCGCTGTTTGCGCCGCGTTCAACCTGCGCATCGACAACGGCGTGATCGCCGACGCCCGCGTAGCGTTCGGCGGCATGGCCGCGATTCCGAAACGTGCGAATAACTGCGAAACCGTATTGCTCGGCGCGCCGTTCAATCACGCCACCGTCGAACGCGCCTGCGCCGCACTGGCCGAAGATTTCACGCCGCTCTCGGACTTCCGCGCCAGCAAGGAATATCGCCTGCTCAGCGCGCAGAACCTGCTGCGCAAATACTTCATCGAACTGCAAACGCCGCATATCGAGACTCGGGTGACCGCTTATGTCTAACCATCACGCCGTAGAGAAGACCCAGGCCGAACTGGCTGAACTGTTCGCCAAGGACCTGACCACCGGTGTCGGCCGCAGCGTCAAGCACGACAGCGCCGCCAAACATGTGTCCGGGGAAGCGCAGTACATCGACGACCGTCTGGAATTTCCGAACCAGCTGCACGTTTACGCCCGCCTCTCGGACCGCGCCCACGCGAAAATCATCAGCATCGACACCAAGCCCTGCTACGCCTTCGAAGGCGTGCGCATCGCCATCACCCACAAAGACGTGCCAGGCCTGAAAGACATCGGCCCATTGCTGCCGGGTGATCCATTGCTGGCCATCGACGATGTGCAATTCGTCGGTCAACCCGTACTGGCCGTTGCCGCAAAAGACCTGGAAACCGCACGCAAAGCCGCCATGGCGGCGATCATCGAATACGAAGATCTCGAGCCGGTGCTGGACGTGGTCGAAGCCCTGCGCAAACGCCACTTTGTGCTCGACAGCCACACCCATCAGCGCGGCGATTCGGCCGGCGCATTGGCGACTGCCGAACACCGCATTCAAGGCACGCTGCACATCGGCGGCCAGGAACACTTCTACCTCGAAACCCAGATCTCGTCGGTGATGCCGACCGAAGACGGCGGGATGATCGTCTACTGCTCGACCCAGAACCCCACCGAAGTGCAGAAACTGGTGGCTGAAGTGCTGGATGTGTCGATGAACAAAATCGTCGTCGACATGCGCCGCATGGGCGGTGGTTTCGGCGGCAAGGAAACCCAGGCTGCGAGCCCGGCGTGCCTGTGCGCAGTCATCGCCCACCTCACCGGCCAGCCGACCAAGATGCGCCTGCCGCGGGTCGAAGACATGTTGATGACAGGCAAGCGTCACCCGTTCTACGTCGAGTACGACGTCGGCTTCGACAGCACCGGTCGCCTGCACGGCATCGCCCTGGAACTGGCCGGCAACTGCGGTTGCTCGCCGGACCTCTCGGCGTCGATTGTCGACCGCGCGATGTTCCATGCCGACAACTCGTACTACCTGGGCGATGCGACCATCAACGGTCACCGCTGCAAGACCAACACCGCGTCGAACACCGCATACCGTGGCTTCGGTGGCCCGCAAGGCATGGTCGCCATCGAAGAAGTGATGGACGCGATTGCCCGCCATCTGGGCCTCGATCCGCTGGCAGTGCGCAAGGCCAACTACTACGGCAAGACTGAGCGCAACGTCACCCATTACTACCAGACCGTCGAGCACAACATGCTCGAGGAAATGACCGCCGAACTGGAAGAAAGCAGCCAGTACGCCGAACGCCGCGAAGCGATTCGTCGCTACAACGCCAACAGCCCGATCCTGAAAAAAGGCCTGGCGCTGACCCCGGTGAAATTCGGCATTTCCTTCACCGCCAGCTTCCTCAACCAGGCCGGTGCGCTGATCCACGTCTACACCGATGGCAGCATCCACCTGAACCATGGCGGCACGGAAATGGGCCAGGGTTTGAACACCAAGGTGGCGCAAGTCGTAGCCGAAGTGTTCCAGGTGGAAATGGACCGCGTGCAGATCACCGCGACCAACACCGACAAGGTGCCGAACACCTCGCCGACCGCTGCCTCCAGCGGTGCCGACCTCAACGGTAAAGCCGCACAGAACGCCGCGGAAATCATCAAGAAACGCCTGATCGAATTTGCCGCCCGGCAGTACAAGGTCAGCGAAGAAGACGTGGAGTTCCACAACGGTCACGTGCGGGTTCGTGATCACATCCTGACCTTCGAAGCGCTGATCCAGCAGGCGTATTTCGCCCAGGTGTCGCTGTCGAGCACCGGCTTCTACAAGACCCCGAAAATCTTCTACGACCGCAGTCAGGCCCGTGGTCGACCGTTCTATTACTACGCCTTCGGTGCAGCCTGTTGCGAGGTGATCATCGACACCCTGACCGGCGAGTACAAAATGCTGCGCACCGACATCCTCCACGACGTCGGCGACTCGCTGAACCCGGCCATCGACATCGGCCAGGTCGAGGGCGGTTTCATCCAGGGCATGGGCTGGCTGACCATGGAAGAACTGGTGTGGAACAACAAAGGCAAACTGATGACCAACGGCCCGGCCAGCTACAAGATCCCGGCCGTGGCCGACATGCCGCTGGACCTTCGGGTGAAGCTGGTGGAAAACCGCAAGAACCCGGAAGACACGGTGTTCCATTCCAAGGCTGTGGGTGAGCCGCCGTTCATGCTGGGTATCGCATCGTGGTGTGCGATCAAGGACGCCGTGGCGAGTCTGGGCGACTACAAGCATCAACCGAAAATCGACGCACCGGCGACTCCGGAGCGGGTGTTGTGGGGCTGTGAACAGATGCGGCAGTTGAAGGCGGCGAAGGCCGTCGAGGCAGAGCCGGCGTTGGCTTCGCTCTAGACCGAGGCGCGCCCTTCGCGAGCAGGCTCGCTCCCACAGTTGATCGCATTCCCCTGTGGGAGCGGGCTTGCCCGCGAAGAGTCCCGAACAGACAACAAAGATGTCGAGGTGAAACATGTACAACTGGATCGACGCCCTCGCCGACCTGCAATCCCAGGGTGAACCCTGCGTGCTGGTGACCATCATCGAAGAGCTCGGCTCGACGCCGCGCAATGCCGGATCGAAAATGGTCATCAGCGCCACCCAGGCCTACGACACCATCGGTGGCGGGCACCTGGAATACAAGGCCATGCAGATCGGCCGCGAGATGCTCGCCAGCGGCAAGCAGGACACGCACCTGGAGCGCTTCAGCCTCGGCGCCAGCCTCGGCCAGTGCTGCGGCGGCGTGACCGTGCTGCTGTTCGAACCGATGGGCCAGGTCCAGGCGCAAATCGCTGTGTTCGGCGCCGGCCATGTCGGCCGGGCGCTGGTGCCGCTGCTCGCCAGCCTGCCCTGCCGGGTGCGCTGGATCGATTCGCGGGAAGCGGAATTCCCCGAGCAGATCCCCCACGGCGTGCGCAAAATCGTCGCCGAAGAACCGGTGGATGAAATCGACAATCTGCCCGCCGGCAGCTACTGCATCGTCATGACCCACAACCACCAGCTCGATCTCGAACTCACCGCCGCGATCCTCAAGCGCAACGACTTCGCCTACTTCGGCCTGATCGGTTCGAAGACAAAACGGGTGAAGTTCGAACACCGCCTGCGGGACCGTGGTTTCGACAGCGCCGTGCTGCAACGCATGCGCTGCCCGATGGGCATCGGCGAAGTCAAAGGCAAGTTGCCTGTGGAAATCGCCATCTCCATCGCCGGCGAAATCATCGCCACCTATAACGCCAGTTTCGGCCAGCAAACTGCCCGCGCCGGATCATCGATCGCCAAACTGCTGCCTGCATCACGCCGCAGCCAAGCCTCCCACTGAGAAAGCTCATGCCTCTGACTCGCAAAGCCTACCGCGCCGCCATCCTGCACAGCATCGCCGACCCCGCCGAAGTGGGCATCGAAGCCTCGTATGAGTATTTCGAAGACGGCCTGCTGGTGGTCGATAACGGCCAGATAAGCGCCCTTGGTCACGCCAGCGACTTGCTGCCGACCCTGCCCGCCGATATCGAGATCACTCATTACCAGGACGCGCTGATCACCCCCGGTTTCATCGACACTCACATTCATTTACCGCAAACCGGCATGGTCGGCGCTTACGGTGAGCAGTTGCTGGACTGGCTCAACACTTACACCTTCCCGTGTGAAAGCCAGTTCGCTGACAAGACTCACGCTGATGAAGTCGCGGACATTTTCATCAAGGAACTGCTGCGTAACGGCACCACCACGGCGCTGGTGTTCGGCAGCGTCCACCCGCAATCGGTGAACTCGTTTTTTGAAGCCGCCGAGCAGCTGGACCTGCGGATGATCGCCGGCAAGGTGATGATGGACCGCAACGCCCCGGACTACCTGACAGATACCGCCGAATCCAGCTACGTGGAAAGCAAGGCGCTGATTGAGCGCTGGCATGGCAAGGGCCGCCTGCATTACGCGGTGACCCCGCGCTTCGCCCCCACCAGCACCCCGGAACAACTGACCCTCGCCGGCCAGTTGCTCAGCGAGTACCCCGACCTGTACATGCAGACCCACATCAGCGAAAACCTCAAGGAAATCGAGTGGGTCAAGGAACTGTTCCCCGAGCGCAAGGGCTACCTCGACGTTTACGACCACTACCAATTGCTCGGCGAGCGCTCGGTATTCGCCCACGGCGTGCACCTGTGCGATGACGAGTGCGCGCGGCTGGCGCAGACGGGTTCGGCGATTGCTTTCTGCCCGACCTCGAACTTCTTCCTCGGCAGCGGCCTGTTCAATTTGCCGATGGCCGAGAAGCACAAACTCAATGTCGGCCTGGGCACCGACGTGGGCGGCGGCACCAGTTTCTCGCTGCTGCAAACGTTGAACGAAGCCTACAAGGTCATGCAGCTGCAAGGTGCGCGCCTGAGTCCGTTCAAATCGCTGTACCTGGCGACCCTGGGCGGTGCGCGTGCGCTGCGCCTGGAAGACAAGATCGGCACGCTGAATCCGGGCACCGACGCGGACTTCCTGGTGCTGGACTACAACGCCACGCCGCTGCTGAGCTATCGCTTGAAGCAGGCCAATAACATTGCCGAGACGTTGTTTGTATTGATGACGCTGGGGGATGACCGGACTGTGCTGCAGACCTATGCGGCGGGGAATCAGGTGCATCAGCGCTAAGCTATTCCGGGCATAAAAAATCCCCCGCAATCGATGGTTGCGGGGGATTTTTTTATTGCTTTTGAAGCCGCCTTCGCGGGCAAGCCTCGCTCCTACAAGGGCTTCGCGTTAAACCTGTAGGAGCGAGGCTTGCCCGCGAAGGCCGCACCTCGATCTTTCAAAGCTTGACCGCTGGCCGCCCTGGCTTTTTGGTCTGCAATAAATGCGAGAACACCGCATGCAAATCATCCGACGCGCTTTCCTCGTCGAGGTTGAGTTTGCTGTCGATGTGATCCATGTGATGCATCATCAGGTTCACCGCCAACTCGCCGTTGCGCGCTTCGATGGCGTCGATCAGTTGGGTGTGCTCGTCGTAAGAACAGTGGGAGCGGTTGCCGCTTTCGTACTGGGCAATGATCAACGACGTCTGGGACACCAGGCTGCGCTGGAAGCTGATCAGCGGCGCATTCTTCGCCGCTTCCGCCAGCTTCAGGTGAAATTCGCCCGACAGGCGGATGCCGGCACCGCGATCGCCACGGGAGAAGCTGTCGCGCTCATCGTTGACCATTTGCCGCAACTCGGCAATCTGCTCGGCAGTCGCGTGTTGAACCGCCAGTTCAGTGATCGCCCGCTCCACCAGACGCCGCGCCAGGAACACCTGACGGGCCTCTTCAACACTGGGGCTGGCAACCACGGCGCCACGGTTCGGACGCAGCAGCACGACGCCTTCATGAGCCAGGCGCGACAGTGCACGGCGAATGATGGTGCGACTGACCCCGAAAATTTCCCCCAGCGCTTCTTCGCTCAACTTGGTGCCGGGCGCCAGACGCTGTTCGAGGATGGCCTCGAAGATATGCGCGTAGACAATATCGTCCTGGGTACCGCTGCGGCCGGCTTTGCCTGCTCGCGGTTGTTTCTTTAGGGGCTGCAACTGTTCGTTCATGGGCACTCGAGTCGGGAGAACTGCGGCGAATTGACCGTGACTGTAATACGGCACAGTGGGTCGCTGGCAAGTATCGCGTAATAAACAGCGCGATTGTACACAATGGATGGTGGCAACACGACTGTACGGCTGTTTGTCGCTTCTGCTGTATCGCAACGGTTGGTTACTTTTGAGTTTAGGCTTGAATCCATAAATTTGAGATCCGTACAAACTCAGTGGCGAGGGAGCTTGCTCCCGCTGGGCTGCGAAGCGGCCCCAAAACCAACCTGATCGCAGCTTCAATCAAAACGTGTCAGCAGGGTTTACGACGGCTTCGCCGCCGAGCGGGAGCAAGCTCCCTCGCCACAAAAGCCACGCTGAAGTCACCGTTAGCCATAAGGAACACCGCTGTCATGAACGACGCCACGCACACGCAGCTTCGCCCCTTGGCCGATACGTCACCGTCGGCGATTGTCGCCGGCTTCATCGCGATGATGACCGGCTACACCAGCTCCCTGGTCCTGATGTTTCAAGCCGGACAAGCGGCGGGCCTGACCAGCGGGCAGATTTCGTCGTGGATCTGGGCGATCTCGATTGGCATGGCGGTGTGCTCGATCGGCCTGTCCCTGCGTTATCGCACGCCGATCACCATCGCCTGGTCGACCCCTGGCGCGGCGTTGTTGATCACCAGCCTGGGCGGCGTGAGTTACGGCGAGGCCATTGGCGCCTACATCACGTGCGCAGTGCTGGTGACGATTTGCGGCCTGACCGGCAGCTTCGAACGGCTGGTGAGAAAGATTCCGGCATCATTGGCCGCCGCCCTGTTGGCGGGGATTCTGTTCAAGATTGGCAGTGAAATCTTCGTCGCCGCGCAGCATCGCACCGGGCTGGTGCTGGGGATGTTCTTCACTTATCTGCTGGTCAAGCGCCTGTCGCCTCGCTACGCGGTGCTCGCAGCGTTGCTGATCGGCACGGCGCTGTCCGGGTTCATGGGGCTGCTGGACTTCAGCGGTTTCCATCTGGAAGTGGCAACGCCGGTCTGGACCACGCCGCACTTCTCCCTGGCCGCGACCATCAGCATCGGTATTCCGTTGTTTGTGGTGGCGATGACTTCGCAGAACATGCCCGGCATCGCGGTATTGCGCGCCGACGGCTACACCGTGCCCGCCTCGCCATTGATCACCACCACCGGCATCGCCTCGCTGCTGCTGGCGCCGTTCGGCTCCCACGGGATCAACCTGGCAGCCATCAGCGCGGCGATCTGCACCGGGCCGCATGCCCATGAGGATCGCAACAAGCGCTACACGGCGGCGGTCTGGTGCGGGATTTTCTACGGGATTGCCGGGGTGTTCGGCGCAACGCTGGCAGCGTTGTTCGCGGCGCTGCCTAAAGAGCTGGTGCTGTCGATTGCGGCGCTGGCACTGTTCGGCTCGATCATCAATGGCCTGAGCATTGCCATGACCGAAGTGAAAGAGCGGGAGGCGGCGTTGATTACCTTTATGGTCACGGCGTCGGGGCTGACGCTGTTTTCCATTGGGTCGGCGTTCTGGGGGATTGTCGCGGGGGTGTTGACGCTGGTGATTCTGAATTGGCGCAAGGGCTGAGGGACCCGACATCGACTTCGCAGGCCAAGCCATGCACCTGCAAAAAGCAGGCATAAAAAAACGGCGACCCTTGGGTCGCCGTTTTTCATGACATCAAGCTACCGGATTGATCGGCTTTTCCGGGTACCAGACGTCGATCAGCGGGCTGACGGTTGCTTCGGTCAGTTCGCTGCGGCCCTTGAGCCAGGCTTCAACAGCAGCGCGCTGCTCTTCGGACACCGAGCCACGCTTCTGCAGGCAAACCAGACCGAAGTCGTCGCCGCCAACATAACCCAGACCGTTGGCTTCCATGGCTTCTTTCAGGAACGCGTCGAGGAAAGCATCAATGGCTTCATCAGCCAAATCTTCTTTGAAATCCAGGTTCAGTTCGAAACCCAGCTCTTGAAATTCATCGACGCACAGTTTTTTGCGCAGACGCTGGGAACGGTTAGTCGCCATTGGAACAATCCTCATAAGTAATAACGGGCGGCACTTTAGCAGTTTAAGCCGCTAATTGCCCGACTCTCTGGGGCGCGTCGCTGACCGTCGGTAAAAAAATTGCGGATTAGAAGGCCACGGCAAGGCACAAGCCGTTGCACCTTGGGGCATAATGCCGACACTTTCATGACCACTGAGGGAATTTATCTTCATGCCCTCGCCTTTTTTCCCCTCGAATGCAGGGTTCAATTTCACATGATCAAATCTTTGCGTCCCTTGTTACTGGCCGGCTTCCTTCTTCCTCTGGCCTTCTCCGTTTCCGCCGCCACCATCAACACCGGTCTGTCACCCAACGTAGAAAAGGCCCTGAAGGCCAGCAAGCTTCCGGACAACGCCCTGTCGCTGGTGATGATCCCGCTGAACGGCCCGGGTACACCGACCATTTACAACGCTGACGTTTCGGTCAACCCGGCTTCGACCATGAAGCTGGTAACCACCTATGCGGCGCTGGAAATGCTCGGCCCGAACCATCAGTGGAAAACCGAGTTCTACACCGACGGCACCCTCAGCGGCGGCATCCTCAACGGCAACCTCTACCTCAAGGGTGGCGGCGATCCGAAACTGAACATGGAAAAGCTCTGGCTGCTGATGCGTGATTTGCGCGCCAACGGCGTGACGCAAATCACCGGCGACCTGGTGTTGGATCGTGGCTTCTTCGTGCAACCGCAACTGCCGGAATTCAACGACGATGGCAATGACGACAACAAGCCGTTCCTGGTCAAGCCTGATTCGCTGATGGTCAACCTCAAGGCCTTGCGCTTCGTGGCACGCAACGACAATGGCCGGGTCCTGGTGTCGGTGGAACCGCCGATTGCCAGCATCAAAGTTGAAAACCAGGTCAAAGCAGTCAATTCCAAGCAATGTACCGGTGGCGTGCGTTACAACCCGGTGACCCAGGCCGATGGCAGCGTGACTGTGACGGTCGGCGGTCAGTTGGGCGAAGGCTGCAGCTCGCAGACTTATCTGTCGCTGCTTGACCACGCCACCTATACCGCGGGTGCCGTGCGGGCGATCTGGAAAGAACTGGGTGGCAGCATCCAGGGCAGGGACCGTCTGGCGCCAACGCCGAGCAACGCCAAGGTGCTGGCCCGGGCCTACTCGCCGGATCTGGCGGAAATCATTCGCGACATCAACAAATACAGCAACAACACCATGGCTCAGCAGTTGTTCCTGAGCCTGGGCCAGAAATTCCGCACCGACGCCGACGGTGACGACGCCAGGGCTGCCCAGCGTGTGGTGCGTCAGTGGCTGGCGAAGAAAGGCATCACCGCGCCGCACCTGGTGATGGAGAACGGCTCCGGCCTGTCTCGCGCCGAACGCGTGAGCGCTCGTGAAATGGCGGCGATGCTGCAAGCCGCGTGGCGCAGTCCCTACTCCGCCGAGTTCATCAGCTCGATGCCGATTGCTGGCACCGACGGCACCATGCGTAAACGCCTGAAAACCACGGCGATGCGCGGCGAAGCTCACGTCAAGACCGGCACCCTGAACACCGTGCGCGCGATCTCCGGTTACAGCCGTGACGTCAACGGCAACACCTGGGCGGTGGTGGCGATCCTCAACGACAAGGCCCCGTTTGGCGCATCGTCGGTGCTGGATCAGGTGCTGCTGGACCTGTATCGCCAGCCGAAAGTGCCGGAAACGGCTTCGGTGCTCTGACCCGATCTACACGACACCACTGATCCAATGCAGGAACGAGCCTGCTCGCGATGACGGCGGCACATCCAGCAATGATGTGACTGACAGACCGCCATCGCGAGCAGGCTCACGCCCACAGGGGTCAGCATGAAGGCTTAGTTCATCTCTGCTTCAACGCGATCCCGTCCCGCCTGCTTCGCCGCATAAACCCCAGAATCCGCCCGCAGCAACAGCGCATCCGCGCCCTCCCCGACTCGCCAACTGGCGATCCCGAAACTCGCGGTCACGACCCCGACGCCTTCGATCGGTGAACTGCGCAAGGCTTGCCACAGTTGCAAGGCCAGCACGTGGGCCTGTTCGCCGCCGATGTCCGGGCACAGCACCATGAATTCCTCGCCACCCAGGCGGCAGAACACGTCGGTACGTCGCAGACGATGGCCGATGCGCTCGCACACGGCCTGCAACACCCGATCACCCACGGCGTGGCCATGCTGGTCATTGATGCGCTTGAAGTGGTCGATGTCGAGCATGATCACCGACAACTCGCCACCCCCGCGCTCGACCCGAGCCATTTCGGTGGTCAGGCGCTCTTGAAAGTAACGGCGGTTGTGAATTCCGGTCAGGGAGTCGGTGATCGACAGCGCCCGCAGTTCTTCTTCCACCCGTTTCAGGTCGGAAATGTCCGAGATATAGCCATGCCAGAGCACGCCGCCGCCCGGCAGTTCCTCCGGGGTCGCCTCGCCGCGAACCCAGCGCAGACCGCGCTGCGGCAGTTGTACCCGGTACTCCTCGCGCCACGGGCTGAGCGTATTCGCCGATGCGCGTATCGAGTCGCGAACGCGGGTTGTGTCCTGGGGATGAATCCGCGTGAAAATCGCTTCGGCATTGAGCAGCAAAACGTCCGGCTCGAGTTCATAGATCTCGCGAATCCCGTCGCTGGCGTAGATCACACTGAATCGGCCGTCGAATTCCATCTTGAATTGATAAATGCCACCGGGCACATGGGCGCTGAGCTTTTTCAGCAACAGGTCTCGGGCGGCCAGGGCCTCGTGGACACGCTTGCGTTCGGTGATGTCGATGCAGATCGCCAGATGCCCGACCCACAGGCCTTGCTCGTCGAGCACCGGGGTCGCGAGCATGTTCACGGTCAAATGGCTGCCGTCCTGGCGGACCAGCGTCCACTCCCGCGCTTCATGACCGCCCTCTTCTCCACCTTCGACCAACATCGCCTGGCAGGTCGGAATCGGCTTGCCATAGCGCGCACTCAATTCCGCCGAGCGTGCAACCAGCTCTCGGGGAAAGTGAAGGTTTTCCAGGGTCATGCGCCCCACCACTTCAGCGCTGGAGTACCCCAGCATTTGCTCGGCCCCGGCGTTGAAGGTGTTGATGACACCTCGCAGGTCGGTGGCGATGATCGCCACTTGCGTCGCAGCATCCAGCACGCCGCGCAACTGGCCGTGAGTGCCGCGCAATTCCTGCTCGCGGGCGTGCAGCTCCTGGGTGCGCTGCTCGACCATTTTCAGTGCGCGCTGGCGTTGGCTGACCAGCATGTAGAGCAACGCACTGAGCAGCACACTGAGCAAGCCACCGAGCACCACTAGGCTGGTCACCGAGGAATGGTTGGCTTTCAGAAAGGCTTCGCTGGGCAGGATATCGACTTGATAATCGTGGTCGGCCATACGCAACAGGCGTGTCGCGGACAATTCACTGGGCGCAGGCGGGTTAGAGGACTCGTAAAGCACTTCGTGCTGATCGTCGGTGGACAGATCGAGGATGCGTACCGAGAGATAGTCGTAACTGGCCTCCGGCAACCCGTCCGCCAGCAACTGGCGCATGCTGATCACGGCCATGACATATCCGTAGGGTTTCATGTCCGCCGTCGCCGCATCACGCTGACGCTTCACCGGCGCCACCAGCAGCACGCCACGCGCATACGCCGGCTCGATGCCGACCAGATGCATCGGCTGCGAGACGGCCATGCTGCCCAGTTTGTCCGCCCGATCAAGGGTGGCGCGGCGTAACGGCTGGGCAAACAAGTCGTACCCCAGCGGCGAGCCGAGTCGGCTTCGGGTCTGGCTGTAGAGCACCGCTACGTATTCATCCCGCTCGGCAGCCAATTGCAGCTGGCCCTCGGCATTGAGCTCACGCAGAGTGAAGTTGCTCAAACCTTCTTCTTCACGCACCTTGCGCTCGAACGCCGCCCGCTCGGCACGGGTGACCCGCGCCGCGAATGAATACGCCTGCGTGCGGTGCAGCAGCGGTTGGGTGTAACCGTCGAACTCCGCGCGGGAGACTGACTCGGAATTGGCGAAGAACCGGCGCAGGCCGTCGAGGCGCTGCTCCTGATCTTCGAAACGTTCTTCGATGCGGCTGTAACGTTCGCTGGCGAGCAGCTGGAAACGTTGCCGTAATTGATGGTGATACAGATTCAGCGTCGACCAGGCCAGCAATCCAGTGAGAACCCCACCGACGAGCAATACCAGCAGCGCGACCAACCAGGCCGAGACATCTTCACTGATAAAACCCAGGATCTTGGGGCGCACGGCGTGCAACGACATAAACGCAACTCAAAACGCCAGGTGCGGGAAAGCCCATTGGCCATGCGTTGAGTTATAGCTATTAGCCATCAATTTGACCAGCACAGAAAGAAGCCAAGAGCCTTTAAAATCAAGGCTCTGTGGATCCAATCCCTGCAAGTGTCAACGAGCCGTGATTTTCCAGGCACGGTGGATCTTGCCATTACGGGCGAAATCCGGATCGATGGTCTGGGCGGTGATTTCTTCAACGGCATAACGCGCGCTGAGGTTTTCCTCGAGCGTGAACTTGCGGAAGTTGTTGGAGAAGTACAACACGCCGCCCGGCGCCAGGCGCGCCATGGCCAGGTCGATCAACTGCACCTGGTCGCGCTGCACGTCGAAGATCCCTTCCATGCGCTTGGAGTTGGAGAACGTCGGCGGGTCGATGAAGATCAGGTCGTACTCGTCTCGGCAGGCATCGAGCCACGCCATCACGTCACCCTGCTCCAGACGGTTCTTGTCGGAGAAACCGTTCAGTGACAGGTTGCGACGCGCCCAGTCCAGGTAGGTTTTCGACAGATCGACGCTGGTAGTGCTGCGCGCGCCGCCCTTGGCCGCGTGAACGCTGGCGGTCGCGGTGTAGCAATACAGGTTGAGGAAGCGCTTGCCGGCCGCCTCTTTCTGGATGCGCATACGCATTGGGCGGTGGTCGAGGAACAGTCCGGTGTCGAGGTAGTCGGTGAGGTTGACCAGCAGCTTCACGCCGCCTTCGTTGACCTCGACAAACTTGCCCTGGGCCGCTTGGCGTTCGTATTGCTTGGTGCCGCTCTGACGCTCGCGGCGCTTGACCACCACGCGGCTCTTGTCGATGTTCAAGGCCTGCGGAATCGCCGCCAGGGCATCGAACATGCGCGCCGAGGCTTTTTCCGGGTCGATGGACTTCGGCGCAGCGTATTCCTGGACGTGGACCCAATCGTGATACAGGTCGATGGCCATGGAATATTCCGGCATGTCGGCATCGTAGACGCGGTAGCAATCAATGCCCTCGCGCTTGACCCACTTGCCCAACGCCTTGAGGTTCTTTTGCAGGCGGTTGGCGAACATCTGCCCGCCTTCGCTCAAGCGCGGTTGCTCGATCACTACCGGGGCCGGTTTGATCGGGTTGCCGTTCTTGTTGTACTTCTCGTATTTGCCCGGCGCTACGTCGTTGTCGGCGACTTCGACTTCGGCTTGAACTTGTTCACGCTCGACCTGACGCTGTTCCGGGGTGCGACGCTCGCCGGTGACGAACTGGTCCGGCGTGACTTTGATCAGCAGCAATTTGCACGGCAAGGCGCCGTTCCAGAACGAATACTGTTTGTGGCTGCGGATGCCCATGCGCTTGCCCAGGTCCGGCGCGCCGGTGAACACCGCCGCTTCCCAGTTCAGGCAGGCCTGACGCAGACGCTCGCCAAGGTTCTGGTAGAGGTAGAGCAGGCTCGCCTCGTCGCCCAGACGCTCGCCATATGGCGGGTTGCAGATCACCAGACCTTTCTGGTTCTGGTCCGGACGTGGCTCGAACGTGCCGACTTCGCCCTGGTAGATCTTGATCCACTCGCTCAGGCCCGCACGTTCGACGTTGTTGCGGCCCGGTTGAATCAGGCGCGGATCGGCTTCGTAACCGCGAATCCACAGCGGTGGCTTGGCCAGGCCGGCGGCGGCGCGTTCGGTGGCTTCTTCGTGGAGCTTTTTCCACAGCGCCGGCACGTGGCCGAGCCAGGCGGTGAAGCCCCACTGTTCGCGACGCAGGTTCGGCGCCATGTCGGCGGCGATCATCGCCGCTTCGACGAGGAACGTACCGACACCGCACATCGGGTCAGCCAGTGCGCCGCCTTCGGCCGCAATGCGTGGCCAGCCGGAACGGATCAGGATCGCGGCCGCGAGGTTTTCCTTCAGCGGCGCCGCGCCCTGCTGCAAACGATAACCGCGCTGGTGCAGGCTGTGACCGGAGAGGTCGAGGGAGAGAATCGCTTCGCCACGGTCCAGGCGCAGGTGAATGCGCAGGTCCGGGTTGAGCTTGTCGATGGACGGACGATCGCCCTGCGGAGTGCGCAGTTTGTCGACGATGGCGTCTTTGACTTTCAGGGCGCCGAAGTGCGTATTGTCGATGCCCGAGCCGTGGCCGCTGAACTCGACGGCCAGGGTGCCGTCATTGAGCATGTGGTCTTGCCACTCGATGTCGAGTACGCCGTGGTACAGGTCTTCGGCGTCCTTCATCGGGAAACGCTTGAGCACCAGCAGCACCCGGTTCGCCAGACGCGACCACAGGCACAGGCGATAAGCGGTTTCCATGGTGGCCATGCCGCGCACGGCAGAGGTGTGCTCACGTGCTTCTTCAAGGCCAAGCCCGACGGCTTCCTCGATCAGCAGGCCTTCAAGGCCTTTGGGACAAGTGAGGAAGATTTCGAATTGATCGGACATTGGAATCTCAGAGCCTTTAGCTAAGTGAACCGGCAACGCATTGCCGGCCCGGTTTTCAATCAGGCGCTTTTCTAAAAGAGCGCCCGCGTGGCACGAAGGTGTGCCGTCCCACCTGTGCTGCTCAGGTTAGAAGAGCTTAGATGCACAGGCAGATAAAAAAGTTGATGCAACAAAATGTCATAAGTCGACCCTTCGTCGAATAATCGTCCTGCTTAACAGGAGCCATTCTCACAAAGGATTAACTCCATCATTCTGTGGGGGGCCGATCATACAGGGCTTTGACCAAGAAACACGGGACAAACATCGAGTTACTTATGGCCTTAGCATCTTTATGGTTACGTTCTTATGACAAAACGATCATTCCCTCGATGTGACGCATTGGTTAGAACTCAACACAGGTTGACGCCGCAACGACGTCAACACCTTGGCTCGCGACGCCGGCAGCGAGCCCCAACGGCAGGAGTTTTTTTCTGCCAGACCTCAATTGAGGTCGACGCGATAAATACAGTCAACAAGTGAGGGCAACACCCTATGAGAAGACTTAAGCGTGATCCGTTGGAAAGAGCATTTTTGCGCGGATATCAATATGGCGTTGGTGGCAAATCCCGTGAGCTTTGCCCATTTACTCTACCGTCGGTACGCCAAGCCTGGATTAACGGCTGGCGAGAAGGACGCGGCGACAACTGGGACGGTATGACCGGCACTGCGGGAATCCACAGACTCAACGAACTTCACGCCGTCGGCTAACACAGGGCACAACACTCCGACACGACAATCTGATTACGTAACGACTTACCACGCACGCCCCATCCGGGCGGCGGGCTCCGGCCCAGGGGCTCCTTCGAGGAGCCCTTTTTTATGCCCGCCAATTACCTGGAATCTGAACACTGCTTTTGTGGCGAGGGTGCTTGCTCCCGCTGGGCTGCGAAGCGGCCCCAGAACCAGTCACAACTCGGAGTGTCAGGTAAAACGCGGTTGCGGGGTTTACGACTGCTTCGCAGCCGCGCGGGAGCAAGCTCCCTCGCCACAAAAAACCTCAACGCCAGGACCTGCTCAGCCCTTCAGCGCAGCGCCGCGATGGCGTCGACGGACTCGCGAATCAGCGCCGGGCCTTTGTAGATGAAGCCGGAATAGAGCTGCACCAGGCTAGCACCCGCAGTGATTTTCTCAGCCGCATGCTTGCCTTCGGTGATGCCGCCCACGGCGATGATTGGCAAGCGACCCGCCAGTTCCGCCGCCAGTACCTTCACGGTGTGGGTGCTCTTGTCGCGAACCGGTGCGCCGGACAGACCGCCCGCCTCATCACCATGCTCCATGCCTTCAACGCCCACACGGCTCAGGGTGGTGTTGGTGGCAATCACTGCGTCCATCCCGGTTTCGATCAGCGCTTGCGCGACCTGAGCGGTTTCTTCATCGGTCATGTCCGGCGCGATCTTGATCGCCAGCGGTACATGTTTGCCGTGGCGCAGGGCCAGTTCCGCGCGACGGGTCGCCAGATCAGCCAGCAATTGCTTGAGCGAATCGCCGAATTGCAGGCTGCGCAGGCCCGGGGTGTTCGGCGAGCTGACGTTGACCGTCACGTAACTGGCGTGGGCGTAGACCTTGTCCAGGCAGATCAGGTAATCGTCGACCGCGCGCTCAACCGGCGTATCGAAGTTCTTGCCGATGTTGATGCCCAGCACGCCCTTGTACTTGGCCGCCGCCACGCGTGCCAGCAGGTGATCGACGCCGAGGTTGTTGAACCCCATGCGGTTGATGATCGCCTCGGCCTCCGGCAGACGGAAAATCCGTGGCTTGGGGTTACCCGGCTGCGGACGCGGGGTGATGGTACCGATTTCGACAAAGCCGAAACCCAGCTGGGCAAACCCGTCGATGGCCGCACCGTTCTTGTCCAGACCGGCCGCCAAACCGACCGGGTTCGGAAACTCCAGGCCCATGACGCTGACCGGCATTTTCGCCGGCGCCTTGCACAGCAGACTGTTGAGGCCCAAACGCCCGCCCGCGCCGATCAGGTCCAGGGACAGATCGTGGGAGGTTTCCGGGGAAAGTTTGAACAACAGCTGACGGGCCAGGGTGTACATGGGCGGTTTTGACTCGAATGGCGGCGAAATGAGGCGGCGATTATAGCCGGGCATCGGTGCCGCAAGCGAGGCGCGCAACAAAATCAGCGGACGATGGCATATGCCTTGCACCCTCACTGACATCAGCACTCATGCCAACGGCGGGATGAGTCGAAAGACAAAGGCGTCGTCACTTGGCCTTGCCCTGGCAAGCAGCCCGGTACGACGCTTTTTTTTGGAAGGTGTTTAACCATGAATGAAACCACAGCGGGCCCACTGGCCTGGGTCAATGGCAGCGATGCCCCGGAAAAGACTGAGATCAACCTCGGCTTCATGGCCCTGAGTGACTGTGCCTCGGTGGTGGTCGCGGCCACGCAGGGTTTCGCGCAGCCTTACGGCCTGACCCTGAACCTCAAGCGCCAGTCGTCCTGGGCCAACCTGCGGGACAAACTGGTCAGCGGCGAACTCGACGCCGCCCACAGCCTGTACGGCTTGATCTACGCCGTGCACCTGGGCATCGGCGGCGTGGCGCCGACCGACATGGCGGTGCTCATGGGCCTGAACCAGAACGGCCAGAGCATCAACCTTTCTCATGGCTTGCAGGCCTTGGGGGTGACCAGTCCTGAAGCACTGGACCGGCACGTGCACCAAAGTCGCCCAAAACTGACCTTCGCCCAGACATTTCCGACAGGCACCCACGCCATGTGGCTGTATTACTGGCTCGCGAGTCAGGGCATTCATCCGTTGCAGGACGTCGACAGCGTGGTGGTGCCACCACCACAGATGGTCGCGCACCTGCAAGCCGGACGCATCGACGGTTTCTGCGTCGGCGAACCGTGGTCCGCCAGCGCGGTGAAGCAGAATCTGGGGTTCACCATGGCAACGACCCAGACCATCTGGCCCGATCACCCGGAAAAAGTCCTCGGCTGCACTCGCGCCTTTGTCGAGCAGTACCCCAACACCGCCCGGGCGTTGGTGATGGCGATCCTCGAAGCCAGCCGCTTCATTGAAGACGGCAGCGAGAACCGCCGCAGCACCGCGAAGCTGTTGAGCGCGCCCGAATACCTTGATGCACCGCTCGATTGCATCGAACCGCGCTTGCTTGGCGACTACGCCGATGGCCTCGGCAATCGCTGGCAGGACCCGCACGCGCTGCGTTTCCATGCGGGCGGTGAGGTCAACGTGCCGTACTTGTCCGATGGTATGTGGTTCATGACCCAGTTCCGCCGCTGGGGCTTGTTGCGCGACGACCCGGATTACCTCGGCGTGGCCCGTGAGGTCCAGCAACTAGACTTGTATCGTGAGGCCGCCAGCGCAGTCGGTGTTGCCGCCAAGGGTGAGGACATGCGCAGCAGCCAATTGATCGACGGCAAAATCTGGGACGGCTCCGACCCGACCGGCTATGCCCGCAGTTTCAAGCTGCACGCCATGAGCGAAAGCTCGCACCGAATCGCCAGCCGCTGACAGGAGATTGCGAATATGTTGCGTATCCTGCTGATCAACGACACCGCGAAGAAAGTCGGTCGCCTGAAAGCAGCCCTGACCGAAGCCGGGTTCGAGGTGATCGACGAATCCGGCCTGACCATCGACCTGCCCGCGCGCGTCGAAACGGTGCGTCCGGATGTGATTTTGATCGATACCGAGTCACCCAGCCGCGATGTGATGGAGCAAGTGGTGCTCGTGAGCCGCGACCAACCGCGACCGATTGTGATGTTTACCGATGAACATGACCCCGATGTGATGCGCCAGGCAATCAAGTCCGGGGTCAGTGCCTACATCGTCGAAGGCATTCACGCACAACGCTTGCAGCCGATTCTCGACGTGGCCATGGCGCGCTTTGAAAGCGACCAGGCCCTGCGCGCCCAGCTCAACGCCCGCGACCAGCAACTGGCCGAGCGCAAGCGCATCGAGCTGGCCAAGGGGCTGTTGATGAAGATGAAGGACTGCAACGAGGAAGAGGCTTACACCCTCATGCGCCGCCAGGCCATGAGCCGGCAGCAGAAACTGATTCAGGTGGCGGAGCAGATTATTGCCATGAGTGAACTGCTCGGCTGAAGCCTTGCGAAGTCTGTGAAGACGCCTTCGCGGGCAAGCCTCGCTCCTACAGGTGCCCACGACATCTGAACTCACCACAAAACCTGTAGGAGCGAGGCTTGCCCGTGAATGGCCGCAACGCGTCATCAAGGTGTTGGCACAGATCTCGCTAAGTAATCCATACAGGTAACCAACGGCGGTTGCCCCACCTACGACAAAGACGTCGCTCACCTCATTTGCCCACGGCGAATCGGGTGGCGGCGTTTTTTCGTTTTGGCCCCAGAGATCGGGGCCGGTGGTGCGGCCGAGGCGGCGCCCCACCTGCAAGCTTCTGACTCCTTCTCGAGACTCCCTACAGCTGAGGTGCGCGATGAATTCAAGCTTCTGGAAATCTGGCCATACCCCGACATTGTTCGCGGCCTTCCTCTATTTCGACCTGAGTTTCATGGTCTGGTACCTGCTCGGCCCACTGGCGGTGCAGATCGCCACCGACCTGCAACTGACCACCCAGCAACGCGGGCTGGTGGTGGCCACGCCGATTCTGGCCGGGGCCATACTGCGCTTTTTGATGGGCTTGCTGGCTGATCGCCTGTCGCCCAAGACCGCTGGCCTGATCGGCCAGGTGATCGTCATCTGCGCCCTGTTCGTTGCCTGGAAACACGGCATCCACAGTTACGAACAAGCGCTGCTATTAGGCTTGTTTCTCGGTGTGGCCGGCGCATCCTTCGCCGTCGCCCTGCCGCTGGCCTCGCAATGGTATCCGCCGCAACACCAAGGCAAGGCCATGGGCATCGCCGGGGCCGGCAACTCGGGCACCGTGCTTGCCGCATTGATCGCCCCGGTGCTGGCGGCCGCCTTCGGCTGGAGCAACGTGTTCGGTTTCGCCCTGATCCCGCTGATCCTGACCATCATCGTGTTCGCCTGGCTGGCCAAAAACGCCCCTGAACGGCCGAAAGCCAAGTCCATGTCCGACTACTTCAAGGCCTTGGGCGACCGCGACAGTTGGTGGTTCATGTTTTTCTACAGCGTGACCTTCGGTGGCTTCATCGGCCTGGCCAGCGCCCTGCCCGGCTATTTCAACGACCAATACGGCCTGAGCCCGGTCACCGCCGGCTACTACACCGCAGCTTGCGTGTTCGGTGGCAGCCTGATGCGCCCATTAGGCGGCGCGCTGGCCGACCGATTCGGCGGGATTCGCACGTTGCTGGGGATGTACACCGTTGCAGCGATCTGCATCGCGGCGGTGGGTTTCAACCTGCCGAGTTCCTATGCAGCGCTGGCACTTTTCGTCTGCACCATGCTCGGTTTGGGCGCGGGTAACGGCGCGGTCTTCCAATTGGTCCCGCAACGTTTTCGTCGGGAAATCGGTGTAATGACCGGCTTGATCGGCATGGCCGGCGGCATCGGCGGTTTCGCACTGGCGGCGGGCATGGGCGCGATCAAGCAAAGCACTGGCAGTTATCAAATGGCCCTGTGGTTGTTCGCCAGCCTTGGCGTGCTCGCCTGGTTCGGCCTGCACGGGGTGAAACGTCGCTGGAGAACCACCTGGGGTTCGGCCGCTGTGACCGCTGCCCGGGTCTGAGACCGCAATGAGCCTGCAATTGAGTTTTGCCGAAGCGAGCGCCATCGGCCCTCGCGAGGAAAACCAGGACGCCCTGCGCCTGGTCACTCCGGCCCCGGCGCTGGCGGCAAGCAAGGGTTACCTGTTTGCCATCGCCGACGGGGTCAGCCAGTGCGCCGACGGCGGTCTCGCCGCCCGCTCGACCTTGCAGGCCCTGGCGCTGGACTATTACGCCACCCCGGAAACCTGGGGTGTCGCGCAAGCGCTGGATCGCCTGCTGCTGGCGCAAAATCGCTGGTTGCAGGCCAATGGCGGTGGGCAACCATTGCTCACCACTGTCAGTGCTTTGGTCATGCGCGGCAGGCGTTTTACCTTGGCCCACGTCGGCGATTGCCGGGTGTATCGCTGGCACGCCGACACCTTGCAACGGGTCAGCGAAGATCACGTCTGGGACCAGCCGGGCATGCAGCATGTGCTCAAGCGAGCGCTGGGGCTCGATCAGCATCTGGTCCTGGATTTTCTCGATGGTGAACTACGGCTCAACGAAAGTTTTGTGCTGCTCAGCGACGGCATCTGGGCGGTGCTGGGCGACACCGCCATTGCGGCGATTCTGCGCGACCAACCGGACCTGCACAGCGCGGCGCAAACCCTGGTCAGCGCAGCGCACCTGGCGGGCAGTCAGGACAATGCCAGCGCCCTGTTGGTGCGAGTCGATGCCCTCGGTGAGACGAGCATTGGCGATGCGCTGATTCATCTGCAGCAATGGCCACTGCCACCCGCACTGAAACCGGGCCAGATGTTCGAGGGCTGGCAGGTCGAAGGGATGCTCGGCCAGAGCCAGCAGTCGCTGCTCTATCGGGTTCGCGACAGCCAACAACACCCCTGGCTGCTGAAAACCTTGCCCGCCGCACTTCGCGACGATCACCTCGCCGGGCAGGCTTTGCTGTCGGAGGAATGGTTTCTCAAGCGCGTGGCCGGACGGCATTTCCCTGAAGTTCATGCCGCCAGTCAGCGTCAGCATTTGTATTACGTGATGCGCGAGTATTCCGGTTCCACTCTGGCGCAGTTGCACGAACGGGTTGCGGCGCTGCCGCTGGCGCAATGGCAGGATCTGGCCGAGCGTCTGCTCAAGGCCGTCGGCATGCTGCATCGCCGGCAGATTCTTCATCGCGACATCAAACCGGAGAACCTGTTGCTGGGCGACGACGGTGAATTGCGCTTGCTGGATTTCGGCCTCGCCTACTGCCCCGGTCTGTCAGAAGATCAACCCACGACCTTGCCCGGCACGCCGAGCTATATCGCGCCGGAAGCCTTTGCCGGTGAGGCACCGACACCGCAACAGGATCTGTACGCAGTCGGTGTCACCCTGTATTTCCTGCTGACCGGGCATTATCCCTACGGCGAAATCGAAGCCTTCCAGCGTCCACGCTTTGGCGTGCCCGTCAGCCCCAGCCGTTACCGCCCCGACCTGCCGGACTGGATCGCGCAAAGCCTGGAGCGCGCGGTCGCGGCGGATCCGGGTCAACGGTTTGAAACGGCGGAAGAATGGTTGCTGTTGCTGGAGCAGGGAGAGCGACGCAGTTTGAGTGTGCGGCCCAGACCGCTGCTGGAGCGCGAGCCGTTGAAGGTCTGGCGGACGCTGGCGCTGGTGATGTTGGTGGTGAATCTGGTGCTGCTGGTTTTGCTGTTTCATGGCTGATTCCGCGTCGTGCCCATCGCGAGCAGGCTCGCTCCCACAGAGGATCTCCAGTATCCGGGAGACCACTGTGGGAGCGAGCCTGCTCGCGATGGCGGACTGACAGCCCCGCCAGCCCCATCAGCAACTCGCTCCATTAATGGGCAACGCGCTTTGATTCGGTGCAATAAATCGGACGCTTTGACTCAAAACTGTTATTTCCCGCTCTAAACCCGGGTTCTGACGACTTGGCACAACCACTGCATTACCTCTCCCAACAGACATAAAGCCCAGCCTTCAACGATGAAGGGTGTGCTTCCCGAGAGAACGGGACCAGGACAAAGGCGTCCTCGCTAGGCAACTAGCGGGACGCCTTTTTTTGTTTGCGCAAAATATGTCGAGCAAGACCTGACAGCCCTGATGAGGCGGGTCCGAGCTCCCCGGAGAACCTGATGAAAAAACTAAAACTGGTGATGATCGGCAACGGCATGGCCGGGGTTCGTACCCTGGAAGAACTGCTCAAGTTGAGCAACGAGCTGTACGACATCACGGTCTTCGGCGCCGAACCCCATACCAACTACAACCGCATCCTGCTGTCACCGGTACTGGCCGGTGAACAGACCTTCGACGAGATCGTACTGAACGATCTCGACTGGTACCTGGACAACAACATCAAGTTGCTGCTCAACCGCAAAGTAGTGGAGATCGACCGGATCAAACGCCGCGTGATCGCCGACGACGGCACCGAAGCGGAATACGATCGCCTGCTGATCGCGACCGGCTCGACCCCGTTCATCCTGCCGATCCCCGGCAACGCTTTGCAGGGTGTGATCGGCTATCGCGACATCGCCGACACCCAGGCCATGATCAACACCGCGAAAACCCACAAGCACGCCGTGGTGATCGGTGGCGGTCTGCTCGGCCTGGAAGCTGCAAACGGTCTGATGCTGCGCGGCATGCACGTCACCGTGGTGCACATCGGCGAGTGGCTGCTGGAGCGGCAGCTGGACAAAACCAGTGGCCAACTCCTGCAAACCGCCCTGGAAGCCCGCGGCCTGCATTTTCGTCTGAGCGAACAGACCCAGGCCCTGCACGATGCCGGCAACGGCCGGGTCGGCTCGGTTGAATTCAAGAATGGCGACATCATCCCCGCCGACCTGGTGGTCATGGCCGCCGGCATCCGCCCAAGCACCGAACTGGCGGAAAAATCCGGCATCCCCTGCCATCGCGGGATTCTGGTCAATGACACCCTGCAAACCTATGACCCACGGATCTACGCCATCGGCGAATGCGCCAGCCACCGCGGAACCGCCTACGGCCTGGTCGCGCCGCTGTTCGAGCAAGCCAAGGTCTGCGCCAACCACCTCGCGCAACTGGGCTTCGCCACCTACAAAGGCTCGGTGACCTCGACCAAATTGAAAGTCACAGGCATCGACCTGTTCTCCGCCGGCGACTTCATGGGCGGCGAAGGTACCGAAACCATCACCCTCTCCGACCCGATCGGTGGGGTCTACAAAAAACTGGTGATCAAGGATGACGTGCTGGTCGGCGCCTGTCTGTACGGCGACACGGCCGATGGCGGGTGGTATTTCCGGCAGATTCGTGAAAATCACGACATCGACGAGATCCGCGATCACTTGATGTTCGGCGACGCTTCGTTCATGGAGCAGGCCATCGGCGACGCAGGACACTCAGGCAGGGAAGCAAGCTGATGAACCAGATTACCGCTTCCACCTGCTGCTACTGTGGGGTCGGCTGCGGCGTGCTGATCGAGCATGACGGCGAGCGCATTCTCGGCGTCAGCGGCGATCCGAGTCACCCGGCGAACTTCGGCAAGCTGTGCAGCAAGGGGTCGACCTTGCACCTGACGGGCGACTTGACCGCGCGAGCGTTGTACCCCGAACTGCGCCTGGGCAAAGGCCTGGCCCGCAGCCGCACCGACTGGGACACCGCCCTCGACCACGCGGCCAATGTCTTTGCCCGAACCATCGCCGAACACGGCCCGGACAGCGTGGCGTTCTACATTTCCGGGCAGTTGCTGACCGAGGACTATTACGCCTTCAACAAACTGGCGCGAGCGCTGGTGGGCACCAACAACATCGACAGCAATTCGCGGCTGTGCATGTCATCCGCAGTGGTCGGCTACAAGCGCAGCCTCGGGGCCGATGCGCCGCCATGCAGCTACGAAGACCTGGAACTGAGCGACTGCGTGATGATCGTCGGCAGCAACATGGCCTACGCCCACCCGGTGCTGTTTCGTCGCCTGGAAGAAGCCCGGTCCCGCCGCCCGCAGATGAAAGTCATCGTCATTGACCCCCGTCGTACCGACACCTGCGATTTGGCCGACCTGCACCTGGCGATTCTTCCCGGGACCGATGTCGCCTTGTTCCATGGGATTTTGCACCTGCTGCTGTGCGAAGACTGGGTCGACCGCGATTTCATCCAGGCTCATACCGAAGGTTTGGCCGAACTGACCAATCTTGTACGCGATTACACGCCGTCAATGGTGTCGCAGCTGTGTGGGATCGAGGTCGAGCAATTACAGGAATGCGCCAGATGGGTCGGCACCTCCACGAGTTTTCTGTCGCTGTGGTGCATGGGATTGAACCAGTCCACCGCCGGTAGCGCCAAAAACAGCGCACTGATCAATCTGCACCTGGCCACCGGGCAAATCGGCCGTCCCGGCGCAGGACCGTTCTCCCTCACCGGTCAGCCAAATGCCATGGGTGGACGGGAAACCGGCAGCCTGTCGAACCTGCTGCCGGGCCATCGCGAAGCGGCCAATGCCGAGCATCGCGCGGAAGTGGCGGCCTATTGGGGCGTTGATCAACTTCCGGAAAATGCCGGGCTTACCGCGATCGAGTTGTTTGAACAGGTTCGCTGCGGAAAAATCAAAGCCCTGTGGATCGCCTGCACCAACCCGGCCCAATCGTTGCCGGACCAGACCGCCGTGCGCGCTGCCCTGGAGGCCTGCCCGTTCGTGGTGTTGCAGGAAGCCTTTCGCACCACCGAAACCGCCGCGTTCGCCGACCTGCTGTTGCCTGCCGCCAGTTGGGGCGAAAAGGACGGCACGGTGACCAACTCCGAACGGCGCATTTCCCACGTTCGCCGGGCCATCGTCGCACCGGGTGAAGCGCGTTCCGACTGGGCGATCACGGTGGATTTCGCACAACGCCTGGAAAAACAGCTGCGCCCCGGGCAAAACAGCCTGTTTGCCTTTGAAACGCCGGCGCAGGTCTTCGACGAATACAAACACCTGACCCGCGGGCGTGATCTGGACTTGTCCGGCATCAGTCATGAGCTGATCGACCGCCTCGGCCCACAACAATGGCCCTTCCCCACTGGCGCCAGCGAAGGCACTGCACGCCTGTATCTCGACGGTATTTTCCCGACCGCCAGCGGACGTGCTCAGTTTGTGGCCGATCCGTATCGCGCGGCCAGGGAACAACGCGACGCACACTTCCCGCTGACGCTGATCACCGGTCGCTTGCGCGATCAATGGCACGGCATGAGCCGCACCGGCACCGCCGCGCAGCTGTTCGGGCATGTCAGCGAGGCCGTGTTGAGCCTGCATCCGGATGAAATGCGTCGGCATCGTCTGCAACCCGGCGATCTGATCAGCCTGAAAAGTCGGCGCGGCGCGGTAATCGTGCCGGTCGCCAGCGACGACAGCGTGCGGCCTGGCCAGGCCTTTCTGCCCATGCATTTTGGTGACCGTTTCCTCAAGGGCGGCGTGAACACCCTCACCCTGCCCGCTTTCGATCCGCTGTCAAAACAACCGGAACTCAAACACAGTGGCGTGCGACTTGAGCCGGTGCAGTTGCCGTGGCAGCTGTTCGCCCTGGTCGAAGGCAATGTTCAACAACATTTTGAGACGCTACGACCGCTCTGCGAGGCGTTTTCCTACGCCAGCCTCAGCCTGGTCGGCCGTGAACGCCCTGCGCTGCTGATACGCGCTGCCAGCGCCACCGCGCCTGATCCGCAACTGCTGCGTGACATCGATCAGTGCCTGGCGCTCAACGACGGTCCCGTACTGGCCTACGACGACCCACGACGCTCCATCGGCAAACGCGTGCGGATCGAGAACGGTCGGATCACCGCGATTCGCCTGGCCGGCGAAACACTCGCCCAACACTGGCTGCAAAACCTCTGGTTTGAGGGACGCGTCGACGAACAACTGCGCCGTTGGCTGCTGGCACCACTGAGCGCGCAGCCGGGTAACGCGGGCACGGCGGCAGCGGGCACCAAAACCCTTTGCAACTGCAAGAACGTCAGTCAACGCGCGGTCTGCGCCGGCATCAGCCGTGGCCTGGACTTGCAGGGCCTGAAACAAGAATTGGGCTGCGGCACGCAATGCGGCTCCTGTGTACCTGAAATCAAGCGTCTACTGGCTGCCACTGCGCAGCCGATCGCCGTTATCGCGTGAGGAAAATACGATGAGCGCAAAAGTCTGGCTGGTGGGTGCAGGTCCCGGCGACCCTGAATTGCTGACCCTCAAGGCTGTTCGGGCGTTGAGAGAAGCAGATGTTGTGCTGATCGACGATCTGGTCAATGACGCGGTGCTGGAGCATTGCCCCGGCGCGCGGATCATTCCTGTGGGCAAACGCGGCGGCTGTCGTTCCACGCCTCAAGCCTTCATTCATCGCCTGATGCTGCGTTATGCCCGCCACGGCAAATGCGTGGTACGGCTCAAGGGCGGCGATCCGTGCATCTTCGGTCGCGGCGGTGAAGAGGCACAGTGGTTGCGCGAGCACGGCGTTGAAGTCGAACTGGTCAATGGCATCACTGCCGGGCTGGCGGGTGCGACGCAATGCGATATTCCGCTGACCCTCAGAGGCGTTGCCCGTGGCGTGACGCTGGTCACCGCCCACACTCAGGACGGCAGCAGCCTGAACTGGCAGGCCCTGGCCCAGGGCGGCACGACGCTGGTGATTTATATGGGCGTGGCGAAGCTGAGCGAGATCCGCGAGCAGCTGCTGGCCGGGGGGATGGCGGCGGATATGCCGGTGGCGATGATTGAAAACGCGTCCCTGGCGCACCAACGGGAATGTCGGAGCAATTTGACGGCCATGGAACAGGATGCCTCAGCATTCGAATTGAAAAGCCCGGCGATCCTGGTCATTGGCGCGGTAGCAGCCCGCTCTGCGCTTTACTGTGGGAACGAGTCTGCTAGCGAAGCGGACTTGTCCGTCGACATCAATGCTGGATATCAACGCGCCTGACGGCTCGCCCCTCACCAAATCGCAGACAAAGAAAAGCCCGGCCTAAGCCGGGCTTTTCTCAGAGCTGCGGGCTAATTACTTAGCTTGAGCTTCAACCTGCGCTTCTACGCGACGGTTTACAGCGCGGCCAGCTTCAGTTTTGTTGTCAGCAACTGGGCGGGATTCGCCGTAGCCAACAGACTGAACGCGGGTCGATTCAACACCGTACTGGTTGGTCAGAACTTGCTTAACGGCGTTTGCACGACGCTCGGACAGTTTCTGGTTGTAAGCGTCAGGACCGACGGAGTCAGTGTGACCTTCAACAGTAGTGGTGGTGGATGGGTACTGTTTCATGAAATCAGCGAGGTTTTTGATGTCGCCGTAGCTGTTAGGCTTGACTACCGACTTGTCGAAGTCGAATTTCACGTCCAGTTCAACACGAACAACTTCAGCAACTGCTGGGCAGCCATCAGCGTCAACAGTTACGTTGGCTGGGGTGTCCGGGCACTTGTCAACGTTGTCGCAAACGCCATCGTTGTCGCTGTCGGAGCAGACTTCAGCTGGTGCTGGAACTGGAGCAGCAGCAGGCTTGGAGCCGCCACCGAAGTTCACACCGATACCGACGCTTGGAGCCCACTCGGTGTCGCCTTGGTCGATGTTGTACTGAGCTTCAACGCCAGCACGGGCATAGAAGTTGTCAGTGAAGTACAGCTTGGCACCGCCGCCAACGTTGGCGAAGGTCGAACGGTTGCGGCCGTTGCTGCCATTCTGGTCGATGCTCTGGTCCGAGAAACCGGCAGAGACGTAAGGACGCAGCATGTCACCTGGGTTGTTGAAGTGGTACAGAGCGTCCAGAGCGGTGTTAGCGCCCTTGATGTTACGACCGTCGTCGGAACGAACGTTGTGCACTTCGTCGTAGCCCAGACGCAGTTCAACGTCGTCGGTCAAGAAGTAACCGATCGAGCCGCCGAACAGGTTGCCGTTGTTCTTGAAGTTACGAGCGCTGTCGAATTGTTCTTTCTTAGCGAAGCCTTCGATTTCAACTGCGCCTTGGCCTTGTGCCAGAGCGCCGAACGAAGTGGCGGCAATCAAAGAACCAATGGCCAAGCCCAAGGTGTTTTTCAGTTTCATCCGTTAAATCCCCATCTGGTGATTGTGAAGCAGTCCCGCAAACCGGGGGACAACTCGGCGGCAAGTCTATCAGAACTTGCCTACACGTAAGAGATATTTGCGCCGAACTAAGTTTCAGCAATGCCTGCAAATTTCTCACGCAATTTGTCTAGAGCGCGTTTGTACCGCATTTTTGTTGCACTCAAACCCATGTGCATGATGTCTGCGATCTCCTGAAACTCCAGCTCTGCGACAAATCGTAGCACCAGAATTTCACGGTCAATCGGGTTCACATACACCAGCCAGCGATCAAGTCCACCCTTATCCTCGGGTTTCGGCGTCTTTTCTTCAGACGCTTCCTCGAGGGGGTCCAGACTCAAAGCGTCCATCAAGCGACGCTTTCGCCGTTCCTTCCGATACTGTGTGATGCATTCGTTGTACGTGATGCTGTAGAGCCACGTTTTGAACTTCGATTTTCCCTCGAAGTTCTTCAGGCCATACAACACCTTCAACATCACTTCCTGACAGACATCGTCCGCGTCGCGATCGTTCCCCAGATATCGTGCGCAGACGTTAAATAATGTTCGTTGGTAACGCCGCATCAGTTCTTCATAGGCGCGTGTTACGTGAAACAGCTCGGTATGCGAGCGCGCGACCAACTCCTCATCAGAGAGCTCGCGGGGGTCGTAGCGCGTGGAGAGCGATTGAGCTTTATTCAAAACAAGTCGGGCCGACAGTCAGGTCAATGTCCGCCGCAGCCCTTACAGGGCACTTTGCGGCGGCATACATTAGCAGGGTTTGCCGGGTTAGCGGCTACTCACATGCTGCTCCAGGAGGATCCGATTGGAGAGAGAGACTAGCTCACCCTCATCGGTCAGCAATGTGGTTTTAACCGTGCCGATCTCTTCGATCTGACCTTCGACCTCGCCAACACGCACTTGTTGCCCAACCTGATACAACTCACGCACATAGATTCCCGCAAGAATCTGACCGGCAATTTCCCGGCTTCCCAATCCCATGGCCAGCGCAACTGCCAGACCAACGGTAATCAAAACGATCACAATCACGTGGTTGAGCAGGTCAGTCTTGACCTCCAACTGGCTGATCGCGACCGAAATACTGATGATAATTACCAGCCCCTGGGCAATTCGCCCAAGTCCCGCAGCGTAATCCAGCCCTACGCCCTCTGCGGCACCACGCACCAGCCCATTGGCCAGTTGCGCCAGCAAAACACCCACCAGCAGCACCAGCGCGGCGCCAAATACTTTCGGCAAATACAGCGCAAGCATGTCAAGCGTAGCCGAAACTCGCTCAAGTCCAAGGGACTCTGCGGCAGAAACCAGAAAAATCAGCAGAACGAACCAATAGACAATCTTTCCGATCAGGGTCGAGATCGGCACTTGCAAGCCGGCCCGGGACAGCAATTTGGTCAGACCGGTGCCGCCCATCAGGCGATCAAGGCCCAGCTTGGCGAGCAACTTCGACAGCAAAGTATCCAAAAGTTTCGCAACGACGAAACCCAACAGCAGCACAACCAGCGCGCCGAACAGGTTCGGGATGAAATTGGCCACCTTGGTCCATAACGCAGTCATTGCAGTGACGAGGCTCTGTGTCCAGAGATCAAGTTCCATATTCAATCAGCCTTATCAGCGGTTCGAGCGGTAGGTTTACGGTGGCGGGATACCGGCGAGACGTGGGCCGAGCCGTTATTGAGGGCAATCATCAGCGCGGGCAACCAGCGGCCCAGCAGGCTGAACAGATCGCCAGCGCCGACCTGGCGGTTGGCGGTTTTCAGGACACGTCCAAGGCACGCATCGTCGTCACGGGTGGACGGCGAGGCGTTCAGCATGTCGCGCAAAGACTGTTCAAACGGATCGTGCATACGCACCTCTCGTGATGTCTGTGAAAGACGCGGTCAAATTTGCCCGGGTCACATGGCTCATCGTCACACCCAGCGCAAACGTCTAAATAACCACCACTGTCCGAGCGCTACCGAAACCATCATCAGGCACGCGATCAGGAACCCATAAGGGCTGGCGGAGAATGGAATTCCACCGACGTTGATGCCCAGAAGACCGGTCAGAAAACTCATCGGCAAAAAGATCCCGGTGATGATCCCGAAGCGGTACATCGTGCGATTCATGCGCACGCTCAAACGTCGGTCTTCAGCCTCGAGGACCAGCCCCACCCGCTCCCGGGTCAATTCCAGCTCCTCAAGATATCGGGTCAGGCTGTTGTTCAATTCGTTCCAGTAATCGCCATCGTCTTCGACGAACCAGGGCAGTTTTATCCGCGTCAGCTGTCCGAAAATTTCCCGCTGCGGAGCAAGGAAACGTTTCAGTGCAGCAGCCCGTCGACGGATCTGCAAAATGGCGCCGTGCTCGGGTGTATACCGTTCGTCGGCATCCAGTTTTTCTTCTTCCTCATCGACCACTTCCGAGAGGCAACTGACCAGATCCTGCACCTTGTGGGTGAGGTACTGAGCCATATAAAGGATGAGTTCGGAGGCGGTTTTCGGCCCTTTGCCTTCGGCCAGCGTCACCAGCAACTCATCAGTGGCGCGCAATGGACGCAGGCGAAGGGAAATCACACGCTGGGCTGAGGCGAAGATACGCACCGAGACCATGTCTTCCGGTTCTGCGCCCGGGTTCAGGTTGACCCCGCGCAGAAACAGCAGGAGTTCGGAGTCCGGCAGCGGCAGAAGGCGCGGACGGGTGTTCTCTTCGAGCAGCAGGTCACAGCTGAATTCACTCAGACCGCTGGATTTGCGCAGCCAGGTCTGGGTTTGCGGGTGACTGCGATCCCAGTGCAGCCACAGGCTTTCATGGGCCTGTAGCTGCAAGTCATCGAGTTCAGTCCGGGCTATCGAACGCGCACCGCCTTTACCATCCAGCACCAGGGCATGCACCAGCCCCCACTGCGCGTTTTCTTCCTCGAACATCCTCACCCCTTTGTTGGTCTTGCGCTTTATTCAGGCATCTTCAGCGGGCTTGGCGAGATGATCACGCCGTTGTTGTCCGCGTAGATGTAATGGCCTGGATGGAAGGTCACGCCCGCAAAGGTCACCGCCACGTTGAGATCGCCGACACCACGCTTGTCGGTCTTCATGGGATGGCTCGCCAGTGCCTGAACCCCCAGGTCGGTTTGCGCAATGACGTCGACGTCACGGATGCAACCATAGATCACCAGCCCTTCCCAGCCGTTGTTCGCGGCTTTCTCGGCGATCATGTCGCCCAGCAGGGCACGACGCAGGGAACCGCCACCGTCGACCACCAGCACCTTGCCATTGCCCTTGAGCTCGGCTTGTTCCTTGACCAGCGAGTTGTCTTCGAAGCACTTGATGGTCACGATTTCGCCGCCGAAAGAATCACGGCCGCCGAAATTGCTGAACATCGGTTCCAGCACCTGCACCAGCTCCGGGTAGGCGTCGCACAGGTCAGGCGTGAGGTAATGGTTCATCGAGAAACTCCTGTAGAGAGGAAGACAATCGAGTGTGTCGCAAAGTGACCGGAACAGCTCAATGCGTCATATCTTAGCCTCAAGCCGAACAGAGCGAAATGCCCTTGTTAGAGCATCAGGCTCAGATTGCCGTGGCCAAATCCGGCTTTTCTCCCAGTAAAGGCGCTTGCTGATCGGCCAGCCAGCGCGCCACCAACGGCCAGACTTCGGTTTGGGCGGCTTTGCTGACGAGCATTTCCACGTGACCGAAATTATCGCCAAAGCCCTGCTCGCGGCCAAGGTTGATGAATTGCTTGTGTTCGGAACCCATTTGATCGAACAACTTGCGGCACGCCCATGCCGGATCCTGGTGATCGCCAGCGGCACTCACGGCCAGCACCGGTATTTGAACGTCGGCCAATCCCGCCCACCAGTCCTTCTCCGCATCGCCGAAGCGCCCGAACAGGCCATACCAGCGCATGCTTTCCAGGGCCAGGCCAATCGGCTCGTCCTCCGGGCCACGCTTGAGCCGCGAACCGGACAGTTGGGCGAAACGCTTGAGAATGAAGCGCCCGCTCCACTCCACCGGTGGAATTTTCAACGGCCAGTAGGTGCGACTGACCTGCGTGCCGAAGAACGCCGCCGACGCCACGACAGGCTCGCCGATGTATTCCCCACCCAGTGCCGCCGCCAATGTGATGCCGCCCAGCGAGTGACCGATCCAGTGCGGGACCTGACCGCTCTGCTCGCGCACGAACGCGCCAATGGCCGGCAGATCGTAACGGGCGTAGTCGGCAACACGGTTCTTGCGGTAGTTCTGATTACGCTGGGACAGGCCGTGACCGCGCATTTCGGGAATCCAGACATCGAATCCCAGGCGCGTCAGGTAGGCGCCCAGCCCAAGTCCTTTCGGCGAGAACCAGAACCGGCGATTGGAAAAGCTGCCGTGCAACAAAATCACCGGCACGCCACGCACGGACGATTCATCAGCCATGCCAAGACGCGTCACAGCCAGTTCGACGGTGCCGTCAGGGCTGTTGCCAGGTTTCAAACGATAGACATCTTCGCTCAGATCGCCGCGACGCTCGGCGCTGATCAGGGCGACAGGAAATAGGTTGCTGCTGCTTTGCATAATGCTCTTGCACAAAAAAGGGCGGCTTCCAGAGGAGCCCGCCCTACTTGAATCTTAAAGCCCCAGCCACTAAAGCGGCCGGGGCTTCACTCACACCATCAAGCCGAAGCCTGACCTTCAGCCAGGAAGAACCAGGTTTCCAGTACGGAATCGGGGTTCAGCGAAACGCTTTCGATGCCCTGCTCCATCAGCCACTTGGCCAGATCAGGGTGGTCCGAAGGGCCCTGACCGCAAATACCGATGTACTTGCCAGCCTTGTTGCAGGCCTGAATCGCGTTGGCCAGCAGCTTCTTGACCGCCGGATTACGCTCGTCGAACAGGTGCGCGATGATCCCGGAGTCACGGTCCAGGCCCAGGGTCAGCTGGGTCAGGTCGTTGGAGCCGATGGAGAAGCCGTCGAAGAACTCGAGGAACTCTTCAGCGAGGATGGCGTTGGACGGCAGCTCGCACATCATGATGATGCGCAGACCATTTTCGCCACGCTTCAGACCGTTCTCCGCCAACAGATCGATGACCTGGCTGGCTTCGCCGAGGGTACGGACGAAGGGCACCATGATTTCGACGTTGGTCAGGCCCATCTCGTTGCGCACGCGCTTGAGGGCACGGCATTCGAGTTCGAAGCAGTCGCGGAACGATTCGCTTATGTAACGCGAGGCGCCACGGAAACCCAGCATCGGGTTTTCTTCTTCCGGCTCGTAGAGCTTGCCGCCGATCAGGTTGGCGTATTCGTTGGACTTGAAGTCCGACAGACGCACGATGACCTTTTTCGGCGTGAACGCAGCGGCCAGGGTGCTGATGCCTTCAACCAGTTTCTCGACATAGAAACCGACCGGATCGTCGTAACCGGCAATGCGCTTGTCGACGCTGTCCTTGATGTCCTGCGGCAGCCCGGCGTAGTTCAGCAGCGCCTTGGGGTGCACGCCGATCATGCGGTTGATGATGAATTCCAGACGGGCCAGACCCACACCGGCGTTCGGCAGTTGCGCGAAGTCGAATGCACGGTCCGGGTTACCGACGTTCATCATGATCTTGAACGGCAGATCAGGCATGGCATCGACGGAGTTTTTCTTGATGTCGAAGCCCAGTTCGCCTTCGAAGATGTAACCGGTGTCGCCTTCAGCGCAGGAAACAGTCACGCCTTGGCCGTCTTGCAACAGCTGGGTGGCGTTGCCGCAACCGACCACGGCCGGGATGCCCAGCTCGCGTGCGATGATCGCCGCGTGGCAAGTACGGCCGCCACGATTGGTGACGATGGCGCTGGCGCGCTTCATGACCGGTTCCCAGTCCGGGTCGGTCATGTCGGAGACCAGAACGTCGCCTGGCTGGACCTTGTCCATCTCGGACACGTCCTTGATGATGCGGACCTTGCCGGCGCCGATGCGCTGGCCGATGGCGCGACCTTCAACCAGCACGGTGCCGGTTTCTTTCAACAGGTAGCGTTCCATGACGTTGGCCTGGGTGCGGCTCTTCACGGTTTCAGGACGGGCCTGAACGATGTAGAGCTTGCCGTCGTCGCCGTCTTTGGCCCATTCGATGTCCATCGGGCACTTGTAGTGCTTCTCGATGATCATCGCTTGCTTGGCCAGTTCGCTGACTTCAGCGTCGGTCAGGCAGAAACGGGCGCGATCGGCCTTGTCCACGTCGATAGTCTTGACCGACTTGCCGGCCGTGGCGACTTCGCCGTAGATCATCTTGATGGCCTTGCTGCCCAGGTTGCGACGCAGGATGGCCGGACGACCGGCGGCCAGCGTGCCTTTGTGGACATAGAACTCATCCGGGTTCACCGCGCCTTGTACGACGGTTTCACCCAGGCCGTAGGCGCCGGTGATGAACACCACGTCACGGAAGCCCGATTCGGTATCGAGGGTGAACATCACGCCGGCGGTGCCGGTTTCGGAGCGGACCATGCGCTGCACGCCAGCCGACAGGGCAACCAGTTTGTGGTCGAAGCCCTGGTGGACGCGGTAGGAAATCGCGCGGTCGTTGAACAGGGAGGCGAACACCTCTTTGGCGGCGCGAATAACGTTTTCGACACCACGGATGTTCAGGAAGGTTTCCTGCTGACCGGCGAAGGAAGCGTCCGGCAGGTCTTCGGCGGTAGCGGAAGAACGCACGGCCACGGCCATGTCAGGGTTGCCGGCCGACAGCGTGGCGAACGCAGTGCGGATCTCGGCGTTGAGTTTCTCGGGGAATTCGGCTTCCATGATCCATTGACGGATCTGGGCGCCAGTCTTGGCCAGGGCGTTGACATCGTCGACGTCCAGGGCGTCGAGGGCGGCGTGGATCTGATCGTTCAGGCCGCTCAGTTCCAGAAAATCACGATAAGCCTGAGCTGTCGTGGCGAAGCCACCGGGCACCGATACACCGGCACCTGCGAGGTTACTGATCATCTCGCCCAGGGATGCGTTCTTGCCCCCTACGTGCTCTACATCATGGACGCCGAGCTTATCGAGGGAAACTACGTACTCTACCAAGGTGATCTCTCCACTAACTGTGTTGGAAAAGCTCAGAAGCCGGGCGCTCGGGGGAGCGTTTGCCAGCTGTATGGCCTGGACCTGGAAAATAAGTGAGAATGCGGGCCACTGGCGGCCGGCAAATCGCGCCTATCATATCCAAGATTCGTCACTAGCTTAAGGCCCAAGGTGCAAATGAAACGATCTGCTTTCTTTATTTCCGACGGCACCGGCATCACAGCCGAAACCCTCGGCCAAAGCCTCCTGGCGCAGTTCGAAAACATTACCTTCAGCAAATTCACGCGTCCGTACATCGACAACGTGGATAAAGCGCGGGCCATGGTACAACAAATCAACAAAGCCGCCGAAACCGACGGTTTCCGGCCGATTATCTTTGACACCATCGTCAATCAGGACATCCGTGAGATCCTCGCCACGTCCAATGGTTTCATGATCGACATTTTCTCGACCTTCCTGGCGCCGCTTGAACAGGAACTGACCGAGCATTCTTCCTACACCGTCGGCAAATCCCACTCCATCGGCACCAACTCCAATTACATGGAGCGGATCGAGGCGGTGAACTTCGCCCTCGACAATGACGACGGCGCGCGCACGCATTATTACGACAAGGCCGACCTCATCCTAGTGGGCGTGTCGCGTTGTGGTAAGACACCGACGTGCCTGTACATGGCGATGCAATTCGGCATCCGCGCGGCCAACTACCCGCTGACCGAAGACGACATGGAACGCCTGCAACTGCCCACCGCCCTGCGCGCCCACCAGCACAAGCTGTTCGGCCTGACCATCGACCCGGATCGTCTCACCGCGATCCGCAACGAGCGCAAGCCCAACAGCCGCTATTCGAGCTACGCCCAGTGCGAGTTTGAAGTGCGCGAGGTGGAGAACCTGTTCCGCCGGGAGAACATTCCGAACATCAATTCCACGCATTTTTCGGTGGAAGAGATTTCGGCGAAAATCCTGGTGGAGAAAGGGGTGGAGCGGCGGTTCAAATAGTTCTGCGGCGCCCGTTATAGCGCATTCGCGAGCAGGCTCGCTCCCACAGTTGATCTCCAGTGGACACAAAGTTTGTGTACGACAGAGATCCACTGTGGGAGCGAGCCTGCTCGCGAAGAACGATTACACGGTCTCCGCCAATGCCCTCGCCAATGCTTCAAACCCCTGCAGCAACCACCGATCATCCCCCGCTGAATGACACACACTCGCCCGAATGAATTGCGGCACTGCGGTATGCCCGACCGCAAACGCTTCCGCGGTGGCCACCAGGTAATTGTTCTGCTTTAGCTCCGCCGCAATCTGCGATGCTCGCCACGGCTCGGGCACTTCGATCCAGAAGTGTGGGCTGTGGGGATGAGTCTTGTACCCGACCTCTTCTAACATTGGGCTGACCAAACGCTTGCGGCGACTGATTTCAGCAATCTGCTGCCCCAGCAACTGCTCGGCGATACCGTTTTCGATCCACGCCGTCGCCAGCTCCATCGACAGCGGACTCGCCATCCAGCACGTCCCGCGCACCGCCGCGCTCAAACGTCCGATCAACGGTTGCGGCGCATGCAGATAACCCGCCCGTAAACCCGCCGAAACCGCTTTGCTCAGACTGCCGATCAACACCGAACGCTCCGGGGCAAAGTGGCTCAAGGGCAACGGACGCTGCTGCGCGAGAACGGCGTGGGCTTCGTCCTCGATGATCAGCAGATTATGTTGGCGACAGACCTCGGCAATCGCCTCACGTCGTGGGACGGACATCACCGCCGCCGTAGGATTCTGGAGGGTCGGCGTGCAGTACACCGCCGATACCCGATGATGCTGGCAAACCTCCGACAAAGACTCGGGCAACAATCCTTCGTCATCCATCCCGACACCGATCAGCTTGATGCCGAGCATGCGGGCGACACTGATCAGCCCGGGGTAAGTCAACTGCTCGGTGACCAGAGTGTCGCCAGGGCTTGAGCAGCGCCATCAACACGCAGAGCAAGCCGTGCTGGCCGCCATTGACGCAAATAACCTGCTCGGCGCTCGGTACGAAGGCCTGATGCCGCAGCCAATGGGCACCTGCCGCACGATGTCGCGGCAACCCGGCATCGGCCGTATAACCGCTAAGCAGTTGCAAGGTGTATGGATCGCTGGCCAAGGCCTGCAGGCTTTGACTCAGAAAAGCGCCTTCCTGCCCCGGAATCGGCTGATTCCGACTCATATCGAAGTAAGGCTGTGGGTCGTCGCTGACATTGCGAAAGCCGCCATCCCGCACCCGCTCCATCCCCCGCTGACGCACATAGGTGCCATCTCCTACACGAGCCACGACCAACCCTACCCGCTCCAGTTCGCCATAGGCACGGCTGATGGTGCCGATGGTCACTCCCAGGCTGTCTGCTAAAAGACGATGGGGTGGCAGCTTGCTGCCAGGTTCGATCAAACCTTCGCCGATACTCTTTTCCAGGGCTTCGGCGAGGCGCTTGTACTTCACGCCGCGTCCCTGAGCCAGGCCTTCGCGCAAGATTGACACGGTGGCAATACTTACTTTGACAGTCATTTCCATCCCGAATAGCGTGCTGAAAACAGGCTCAATCAGGGATAGACCTATTTGGTAACGGGGTCAATTTCGACGACGAAGGAGCACGATCATGTCCACGGCCCTCAGCGCCTTTTCCAGTATCCGAAAACCGTGGCTAGCCGGAGGGGTCACCAGCGTGCTGTTCCTGATCGTTTGCCTGAGTTGGGGCACGACGTGGCTGGGCATCAAGATTGCCGTCGAAAGTGTGCCCCCGCTGACCGCCGCCGGGCTGCGTTTTCTGATCGCCTTTCCGCTGTTTTTGAGCTTCGCCCTGCTGCGTCGCGAGCCGCTGCTGTTTCCCCGGCAAAGCCGCTGGTTTTTCGTGTTCGTCACCCTGTCGTATTTCAGCCTGCCGTATTACTTGCTCAACTACGGCGAGATGCACGTGTCGTCCGGCCTGACCGCGCTGCTGTTCAGCTGCATGCCGGTGTTCATCCTGCTGTTTTCCGCCGTGTTTCTGCGGCAGAAAATCTACCCTTCGCAAGTGATTGGCATCGCCATCGGTTTTGGCAGTCTGTTCATGATTATCCGCAGCCAGGGGCTGCACCTGGACCATGCCGAATTGTTCGGGGTACTGGCGATTCTGGCGGCGGCGGTCATGCATGCGCTGTGTTACGTCATCACCAAGAAGCAAGGCAGTGCGATCAGTGTGATTACTTACAACACGCTGCCCATCGGCCTGGCCGGTTTGATGCTGTTTGTGGCGGGATTGAGCGTTGAGGCTCCGGTGTTCGAAGACATCACTGCGCGCTCGTGGGGCGCCTTGCTGTATCTGGGACTTGTGGCCTCGGTGGGCGGGTTTATCGTTTACTTTTTGCTGCTCAAACGCTTGAGCCCGATCATTCTGTCGTTCGTGTTTATTATTTTTCCGGTGTTCGCGGTGGTGATTGGCGCGTGGTATGAAGGGCACAGTCTGACCCGGGAGTTGATGGGGTATTCGGCGGTGTTGCTGACCGGGTTTGCCATCACCAAATTACCCGTCGAAAAATGGCTCAAGGGTTGACGCCGGCCGCCCCTGCAGGAGCCAGGCTGCCGGCGAAGGCGTCTTCAAATACGCCGTCGCCGGCAAGTCGGATCGCCGCCCCCCTGTCTTTTGCAGGAATTCGTGTCAGATCACGAACAGGTCGACGAAGCGATTGACCGGGGTTGCCTCCAGCGCAGCCTGGTCCTTGCACAACGCAAAAATCTCCGCACTGCGCTGGGCGGTGAAGCGCGTCGCCAGGTTGGCCTTGAACTTGTCCTCCAGCAACGGAATGCCATCGGTGCGGCGACGGCGATGCCCGATTGGATATTCCACCACGACCTTCTCGGTGCTCGAGCCGTCCTTGAAAAACACCTGGATCGCGTTGGCGATGGAACGCTTGTCCGCCTCCAGGTACTCGCGGGTGTACTGCGGGTCTTCGACGATGACCATTTTCTCGCGCAATACATCAATGATCGGGTGCGCCGCGTGGAAACTGTCTTCGTACTGCTCGGCGACCAGATTGCCGAATGCCAGCGGCACCGCCGTCATGTACTGAATGCAGTGGTCGCGGTCGGCAGCGTTGGCCAGCGGGCCCACCTTGGAAATGATCCGGATCGCCGACTCGTGGGTGGTGATGACGATTTTGTCGATCTCATGCAGACGATTTCTAACCTGTGGATGAAGCGTCACTGCCGCTTCGCAGGCGGTTTGTGCGTGGAATTCAGCGGGGAAACTGATTTTGAACAGCACGTTTTCCATCACGTAGGTGCCGTATGGGCGGGAGAAGCTGAAGGCGCGTTTGTCTTCGGGCTTGAGCGCCAGATCGTTGTTGGTGTGGCTGAACAATACATCGTAAAAGCCCCACTGCTTCGCCGTCAGCACGCCGGGAATGCCCATCTCGCCACGCATCGCCATGTCCGCCAGGCGCACACCGCGACTGGACGCATCACCCGCCGCCCAGGACTTGCGCGACCCGGCATTCGGCGCATGCCGATACGTGCGCAACGCCTGGCCGTCGGCGAAGGCGTGGGACAACGCTGACAGCAACTGCTCGCGATTGGCGCCCATGAGTTTGGCGGTGACGGCGGTCGAGGCGACTTTCACCAGGATGACGTGATCGAGTCCTACCCGATTGAAGGAGTTTTCCAGTGCGATCACGCCTTGAATCTCGTGGGCCATGATCATGGCTTCGAGCACTGCGCGAACGGTCAGCGGCGCATCGCCATTGGCCAGGCGCTTTTGCGACAGGTGATCGGCCACTGCGAGAATACCGCCGAGGTTATCGGACGGATGGCCCCATTCGGCGGCGAGCCAGGTGTCGTTGTAGTCGAGCCAGCGCACGATGCAGCCGATGTCCCAGGCCGCCTTGACGGGATCGAGCCGAAATGGGGTGCCTGGCACGCGTGCACCGAACGGGACGATGGTGCCTTCCACGATAGGGCCCAGGTGTTTGGTGCATTCGGGGAAGCGCAGGGCCAGCAGGCCGCAGCCGAGGGTGTCGATCAGGCAGTTGCGGGCAGTGTCGAGCGCTTCGGCGGACTCGATCTTGAAGTTGAGGACGTAATCGGCAATGTCCTGCAGGACGGTGTCGTAGTCGGGGCGGTTGTTCAGGTCGACGTTGGCGCTCATGTTCGATTCACTCTTGAAGTGGTTCGTTGATGGGACCTCGGTTCAGGGATCAATCTCGATGGGTTACAACATTCTTATTGTTGAAATCGGACCTGTAGGAGCCAGGCTTGCCGGCGAAGGCGATCTTGAGGGCGCCTTCGCCGGCAAGCCTGGCTCCTACAGGCGTTAGATGTTGTTAGAAGGAATCACCCGGCACGCGGACGTAACCTTCCATCAACACCCGCGCACTGCGGCTCATGATGGCCTTGTTCACTTTCCATTCACCGTTCACCAGGCTAGCTTCAGCACCCACCCGCAAGGTGCCGGACGGATGCCCGAAGCGCACGGCATTGCGTTCGATTCCACCCGCCGCGAGGTTGACCAAGGTGCCGGTAATCGCCGCTGCCGTGCCGATGGCAACGGCCGCCGTGCCCATCATCGCGTGGTGCAATTTACCCATCGACAACGCACGTACCAGCAGGTCGACATCCCCTGCCGCAATGGCTTTGCCGCTGGACGACACGTAGTCCGCCGGCTTTGCCACAAAGGCCACCTTAGGCGTGTGCTGACGCTTGGCCGCTTCGTCCAGGTCCTTGATCAAGCCCATGCGCAACGCGCCATAAGCACGGATCGTCTCGAACATCAGCAGCGCTTTCGGATCGCCATTGATCGCCCCCTGCAACTCGGTGCCGGTGTAGCCAATGTCTTCGGCATTGACGAAAATCGTCGGGATGCCGGCATTGATCATGGTTGCCTTGAAGGTCCCGACGCCGGGCACTTCCAGGTCATCCACCAGATTGCCGGTGGGGAACATCGAACCGCCGCCACCCTCTTCTTCCGCGGCAGGGTCCATGAATTCGACCTGCACTTCAGCGGCGGGAAAGGTCACGCCGTCGAGTTCGAAATCGCCGGTTTCCTGCACTTCACCGTTAGTGATCGGCACGTGGGCGATGATGGTCTTGCCGATGTTGGCCTGCCATACGCGCACCACGGCGATGCCGTTCTGCGGAATGCGGCTGGCGTCGACCAAACCATTGCTGATGGCGAACGAACCGACCGCAGCCGACAGGTTGCCGCAATTGCCGCTCCAGTCGACGAAAGGCTTGTCGATCGAGACCTGACCGAACAGGTAATCGACGTCGTGATCAGCCTTGGTGCTTTTCGACAGGATCACGGTTTTGCTGGTGCTGGACGTCGCGCCGCCCATACCGTCGATTTGCTTGTCGTAAGGGTCGGGGCTGCCGATCACGCGCAGCAACAAGGCATCGCGTGCCGGGCCGGGAATCTGTGCCGCTTCGGGCAGGTCTTTGAGGCTGAAAAACACGCCTTTGCTGGTGCCGCCGCGCATGTAGGTGGCGGGGATTTTGATCTGAGGTGCGTGAGCCATGATGGTCCTTTTAGGATCGAGCGGGACCGCAGGGTCCCGCCCGAACTCATCGTGTTAAACGGCAACCGCCGATTCTTCGAGGAAGTCCTGCGCGAAACGCTGCAACACGCCGCCGGCCTCGTAGATCGACACTTCTTCAGCGGTGTCGAGGCGGCAGGTCACCGGCACTTCGACGCGTTCGCCGTTCTTGCGGTTGATCACCAGCGTCAGTTCGGCACGCGGCGTGCGCTCACCGATCACGTCGTAGGTTTCGCTGCCGTCGATGGCCAGGGTGTGACGGTCGGTGCCCGGCTTGAACTCCAGGGGCAACACGCCCATGCCCACCAGGTTGGTGCGGTGGATGCGCTCGAAACCTTCAGCGGCAATCGCCTCGACACCCGCCAGACGCACGCCCTTGGCCGCCCAGTCGCGGGACGAACCCTGACCGTAATCGGCGCCGGCAATGATGATCAGCGGCTGCTTGCGCTCCATGTAGGTTTCGATGGCTTCCCACATGCGCATCACTTTGCCTTCCGGCTCGACGCGAGCGAGAGAACCCTGCTTGACCTTGCCGTTTTCCTGAACCATTTCATTGAACAGTTTCGGGTTGGCGAAGGTGGCGCGTTGCGCGGTCAGGTGGTCGCCACGGTGAGTCGCGTAAGAGTTGAAGTCCTCTTCCGGCAAGCCCATTTTCGCCAGGTATTCACCCGCCGCGCTGTCCAGCATGATCGCGTTCGACGGCGATAGGTGATCGGTGGTGATGTTATCCGGCAGCACCGCCAATGGGCGCATGCCCTTGAGCGGACGTGCGCCGGCCAACGCGCCTTCCCAGTACGGCGGACGACGGATGTAAGTGCTCATCTCGCGCCAGTCGTACAGCGGCGTGACTTTCGGGCCGGTGTCTTCATGGATGGCGAACATTGGAATGTAGACCTGACGGAACTGCTCCGGCTTGACCGACGCCTTGACCACGGCGTCGATTTCTTCGTCGCTCGGCCAGATGTCTTTCAGGCGGATTTCCTTGCCTTCGGCGTCCAGGCCCAGCACATCTTTTTCGATGTCGAAACGGATGGTGCCGGCGATGGCGTAAGCAACCACCAACGGCGGCGAAGCAAGGAACGCGTTCTTGGCGTACGGGTGAATCCGGCCGTCGAAGTTGCGGTTACCGGAGAGCACGGCGGTGGCGTACAGGTCGCGGTCGATGATCTCTTGCTGGATCACCGGATCCAGCGCACCGGACATGCCGTTACACGTGGTGCAAGCGAACGCCACGACGCCGAAACCAAGTTGCTCCAGCTCAGTCGTCAGGCCGGCTTCGTCCAGGTACAGCGCCACGGTTTTCGAACCCGGCGCCAGGGACGATTTGACCCACGGCTTGCGGGTCAGGCCGAGCTTGTTGGCGTTACGCGCCAGCAGGCCGGCGGCAATCACGTTGCGCGGGTTACTGGTGTTGGTGCAGCTGGTGATGGCGGCGATGATCACCGCGCCATCCGGCATCTGGCCAGGAACGTCGTCCCACTGACCGGAGATGCCTTGGGCGGCGAGATCCGAGGTGGCGACGCGGGCGTGCGGGTTGCTCGGGCCGGCCATGTTGCGCACGACGGTGGACAAGTCGAACGTCAGGCCGCGCTCGTATTGCGCGCCTTTCAGGCTGTCAGCCCACAGGCCGGTTTGCTTGGCGTAGTTCTCGACCAACTGCACCTGCTCGTCTTCACGGCCGGTGAGTTTGAGGTAGTCGATGGTTTGCTGGTCGATGTAGAACATCGCCGCCGTGGCGCCGTATTCCGGGGCCATGTTGGAGATGGTTGCGCGGTCGCCGAGGGTCAGCGCGGCGGCGCCTTCACCGAAGAATTCCAGCCATGCGCCGACCACTTTTTGCTTGCGCAGGAACTCGGTCAACGCCAGCACCATGTCAGTGGCAGTGATGCCCGGTTGCAGCTTGCCGGTCAGTTCAACGCCGACGCTTTCCGGCAGACGCATCCACGACGCACGGCCGAGCATCACGCTCTCGGCTTCCAGACCACCGACACCGATGGCGATCACGCCCAGTGCATCGACGTGCGGGGTGTGGCTGTCGGTGCCGACGCAAGTGTCGGGGAACGCCACGCCGTCACGTACCTGGATCACCGGAGACATTTTCTCCAGGTTGATCTGGTGCATGATGCCGTTGCCCGGTGGAATCACATCAACGTTCTTGAAGGCCTTTTTGGTCCAGTTGATGAAGTGGAAACGGTCTTCGTTGCGACGGTCTTCGATGGCGCGATTCTTCTCGAACGCCTCCGGGTCGAAGCCTCCGCGCTCGACGGCCAGGGAGTGGTCGACGATCAACTGCGTCGGCACCACCGGGTTCACTTGCGCCGGGTCACCACCTTGCAGGGCGATGGCGTCACGCAGGCCGGCGAGGTCGACCAGCGCGGTCTGGCCGAGGATGTCGTGGCACACCACGCGAGCCGGGAACCACGGGAAGTCGAGGTCGCGTTTGCGCTCGATGAATTGCTTCAGGGATTCGGTGAGCGTGGCCGGGTCGCAGCGACGTACCAGGTTTTCCGCCAGCACGCGTGAGGTGTACGGCAGAGTGTCGTAGGCGCCAGGCTGGATGGCCTCGACAGCCGCGCGGACGTCGAAGTAATCCAGATGGCTGCCGGGCAGCGGTTTACGGAATTCAGTGTTCATCGTCAGGACTCGGTCACGGTAGTTTCAAAAGGTGGGGCCTGGCACAGCACCTGAAATGCACACAATCCACTGTAGGAGTGAGCCTGCTCGCGATAGCGGTCAATCAGTCGACATCCATTTTGAATGTCAGTCCGTCATCGCGAGCAGGCTCGCTCCTACAGGGATCTGCGTAGAGTTCAGATCCCGGTGCAGGCCTTCACCATTCAGCGTTGTTCGATTGGCACGAACTTGCGCTGTTCGACGCCGACATACTCGGCGCTCGGGCGGATGATGCGGTTGTTGGCACGCTGTTCGAACACGTGCGCCGCCCAGCCGGTCAGGCGCGAGCAGACGAAGATCGGTGTGAACAACTTGGTCGGAATGCCCATGAAGTGGTACGTCGATGCATGGTAGAAGTCGGCGTTCGGGAACAGTTTCTTCTGTTCCCACATGGTCGCGTCGATGGCTTCGGAAACCGGGAACAGCACGGTGTCGCCCACTTCTTCAGCGAGTTTTTTCGACCAGCCCTTGATCACTTCGTTACGCGGATCGTTGTCTTTATAGATCGCGTGGCCGAAGCCCATGATCTTGTCCTTGCGCGCCAGCATGCCGAGGGTGCCCTCGACGGCCTCTTCAGGCGACGAGAAGCGCTCGATCATTTCCATCGCCGCTTCGTTGGCGCCGCCGTGCAGAGGGCCGCGCAACGAACCGATGGCTGCGGTGACGCAGGAATACATGTCCGACAGCGTCGAGGCGCACACCCGTGCGGTGAAGGTCGAGGCGTTGAACTCGTGTTCCGCGTAGAGGATCAGCGAAACGTTCATCACCTTGACGTGCAAATCGCTCGGTTTCTTGCCGTGCAGCAAGTGTAGGAAGTGGCCGCCGATGGATTGTTCGTCGCTCACGCAGCTGATGCGCTTGCCGTCATGGCTGAAGCGATACCAGTAGCACATGATCGCCGGGAACGCGGCGAGCAGGCGGTCGGTCACGTCGTGTTGCTCGGAGAAGTCTTTCTCCGGCTCGATGTTGCCCAGGAACGAGCAACCGGTGCGCATCACGTCCATCGGGTGGGCGTCGGCAGGAATGCGTTCCAGCACTTCTTTGAGCGCTTGCGGCAGGTCGCGCAGCTTGCCCAGTTTGCTGATGTAAGCGGCGAGTTGTGCCTTGGTCGGCAATTCACCGTAAAGCAGCAGATAAGCCACTTCTTCGAATTGCGCGTCGGCCGCCAGTTCGCGAACGTCGTAGCCGCGATAGGTCAGGCCGGCGCCCGATTGGCCCACGGTGGACAGAGCGGTTTGCCCGGCAACCTGGCCACGGAGCCCGGCGCCACTGAGTACTTTTGCTTCGGCCATTGCTGTCTCCAGTTTTTCTTGAATTTGTCAGGGAAACTTGTAGGAGCGATGCTTGCTCGCGAAAGCGCTGTATCAGACGACATTAATGTTGAATGTCAGTGCGTCTTCGTCGGATCGCCGCCCAGAGCAAGCTTCGCTCCTACAGGGCTTTCGTTACTTCTTCGCGGCAAACAACGCATCGAGCTTCTGCTCGAAGGTGTGGTAGTCGATGCGATCGTAAAGCTCCATGCGGGTCTGCATGGTGTCGATCACGTTCTGTTGCGTGCCGTCGCGACGGATTGCGGTGTAGACGTTTTCCGCCGCCTTGTTCATCGCGCGGAAAGCGGACAGCGGGTACAGCACCAGCGACACATCGGCAGCGGCGAGTTGCTCGGTGGTGTACAGCGGCGTCGCGCCGAATTCGGTGATGTTAGCCAGGATCGGCGCTTTCACGCGGTTGGCGAACAGCTTGTACATGTCCAGTTCGGTAATGGCTTCCGGGAAGATCATGTCGGCGCCGGCTTCGATGCAGGCGGCGGCGCGATCCAGCGCGGATTCCAGACCTTCCACTGCCAGGGCGTCGGTGCGAGCCATGATCACGAAGCTGTCATCGGTGCGCGCATCGACGGCGGCCTTGATCCGGTCGACCATTTCCTGCAGCGACACGATCTCTTTATTCGGACGGTGACCGCAGCGCTTGGCGCCGACCTGGTCTTCAATATGGATCGCCGCCGCGCCGAACTTGATCATCGACTTGACGGTGCGCGCGACGTTGAACGCCGAGGAACCGAAACCGGTGTCCACGTCCACCAGCAGCGGCAGGTCGCACACGTCGGTAATGCGACGCACGTCGGTCAGCACGTCATCCAGGCCGGTGATGCCCAGGTCCGGCACGCCGAGGGAGCCGGCAGCCACCCCGCCACCCGACAGGTAAATGGCCTTGAAACCGGCGCGCTTGGCCAGCAGCGCGTGGTTGGCGTTGATCGCGCCGACCACTTGCAGCGGATGTTCGCTGGCGACCGCATCGCGGAAACGCTGGCCTGGAGTGCTCTTGTTGGAACTCATGACTCACCTCGTTCAGTGGCTGTCTGGTTAGCGCCGTCCTGGTAGTGACGGGCGATATTGCGTTTGGAGGCGCCGATGTGACGGCGCATCAACAACTCGGCTAGCTCACCGTCACGGTCGGCGATGGCGTCGAGAATTCGGTGGTGCTCGGCAAAGGCCTGGTGCGGGCGATTGGGCGTGGTGGAAAACTGGATGCGGTACATGCGCACCAGTTGGTAGAGCTCGCCGCACAGCATCTGCGTCAGGGTGCGGTTGCCGCTGCCCTGGATGATCCGGTAGTGGAAATCGAAGTCGCCTTCCTGCTGGTAATAGCCAACGCCGGCCTGAAACGCCTCATCGCGCTCGTGGGTTTCGAGGACACGGCGCAGTTCGTCGATTTCTTCGCCGGTCATGCGTTCGGCCGCCAGCCGACAGGCCATGCCTTCGAGGGATTCGCGAATCTCGTAGAGCTCCAGCAGCTCGGCATGGCTCAGCGAAACCACCCGCGCCCCGACGTGCGGTACGCGGACCAGCAGGCGCTGGCCTTCCAGTCGATGGATCGCCTCGCGCAACGGCCCGCGGCTGATGCCATAGGTGCGCGCCAGCTCCGGCTCGGAGATCTTGCTGCCCGGGGCGATCTCGCCTTTGACGATGGCCGCCTGAATGCGGCGGAAGACGTTTTCGGAAAGCGTCTCCGACTCGTCTTGCGTAACCACCGGGGGATCGAGTTGATCCAGCATATTGTCGACACCTTGAAAGCCAATGCCGCAAAAACTAGCGAAAACAGCCGCAACAGTCAAAGGATAAATAGGTATTGTCGACAATCGTCTAATAACCGACTGCACCACAACAAAGCAGCCCTTCTGTTTATAGCCCCCCGCCAGCGCTGGCGCCATAAACCCACCGTGCTAGAATGCCGCCCGCATTTGTCTGTGACATCTGCACGGCTTGTCATAAATAGTTGATAGGCATACGAGGGAGCTTGCGCAGCGATGCCAGGGCCTTGAATTGAAGTACGGACCGCTGCGCACCAGGATTTATGAGACTCAAGCCCCTCCCGACATTCCTTTATCTTCTTTGCCTGCCCGGTTTCGCCGTGGCGGGGGAAAAGACCGTGTACGGCCTCAACGAGTATGCTTCCCTGGACGGCATCAACCTGGAAGTCGCCGCCAAACTCGACACCGGGGCGAAAACAGCGTCCCTGAGTGCCCGCGACATCAAACGTTTCAAACGCAATGGCGAGTCCTGGGTGCGCTTCTATCTGGCCATCGACGCAGCGCATTCGCACCCCATCGAACGGCCACTGGCCCGCGTCAGCAAGATCAAGCGTCGTGCGGGCGACTACGACCCGGAAGAGGGCAAGAAGTACACCGCCCGTCCGGTGATCGAGCTGGATATCTGCATGGGTTCGGCTTTACGCAGTATCGAAGTGAACCTAACCGACCGTAGCGCCTTCCAATACCCGCTCTTGATCGGCTCCGAAGCGCTGAAACGCTTCGACGCGCTGGTCGACCCCAGTCTTAAATACGCTGCTGGCAAACCCGCCTGCGCCACCGACGCACATACCGCAGAGTAATTCCAATGCGCGCTCTTACCCTCCATCTGAAACTGCTGATCGCCATCCTGGTGGTGCTGGGCATTTCAGTTACGGCCTATCAGATTTTCGTGCTCGGCATTCCCGTGACCGAGGACGCCACCGACGACTTGTGGAATATCGACGCCAAGGTCGAGTTCGTCGCCAGTGCCAAAGACCCGGTCAAGATCCAGATGTTCGTGCCGCCGCTGAGCCGCGACTACGTCAGCCTCAACGAGAGTTTCATTTCCAATAACTACGGCGTGGCCGTAAACCGTGTCGACGGCAACCGCAAGGTGACCTGGTCGGCGCGCCGGGCCAAGGGCAACCAGACCCTTTATTACCGCCTGGTGCTGACCAAGCGCTACACCGGCGAAAAATCCAAGGTCAAGGGCCCGACCTTCCGCGACAGCATCGCCGTCGAAGGTGCGGAAAAAATCGCCGCCGAAGCCCTGCTCGCGCCGATCCGCCAACACTCGGCCGACGTCGAAACCTTCATCGGCGAAGCCATCAAGCGTGTCAACAATCTCAACGATGACAACGTGAAGCTGTTGCTGGGCGGCGATCCTTCCCCCGGGCACAAGGCGAAAATCGTCGAGCTGGTCCTGTCCATCGCCCACGTGCCGGTAGAAAAGGTCCACACCATCCGTCTGGTGGCCGATCAGCCGCAAACGCCGGAACTCTGGCTGCGCAGCTTCAACGGCACCGACTGGCTGTACTTCAACCCGGAAACCGGCGAACAAGGCCTGCCGTCCGACCGCCTGCTGTGGTGGACCGGCGACGAAAACCTGATCACCGTCGATGGCGGCAAGAAAGCCAACGTGACGTTCAGCCTGAACAACAGCGAAATGAACGCGATTCGACTGGCCAAGCTGACCGACGAAAACACCGACGCCAACTTCCTCGAATACTCGCTGTACGGTTTGCCCCTGCAAACCCAGCAGACCTTCATGATCATGGTGATGATCCCGATCGGCGTGCTGGTGATCCTGATCCTGCGCAACCTGATCGGCCTGCAGACCCTCGGTACCTTTACCCCGGTGCTGATCGCCCTCGCCTTCCGCGAAACCCAGCTTGGCTTCGGCATCGTTCTGTTTACGGTCATCACGGCGCTCGGGCTGTCACTGCGCTCCTACCTTGAACACTTGAAGTTGCAGATGCTGCCGAGGCTGTCGGTGGTGCTGACCTTCGTGGTGGTGCTGATCGCGGCGATCAGCCTGTTCAGCCATAAACTCGGCCTGGAACGCGGGCTGTCGGTGGCGCTGTTCCCGATGGTGATTCTGACCATGACCATCGAACGCCTGTCGATTACCTGGGAAGAACGCGGTTCCGGGCATGCGATGAAAGTGGCGATCGGTACGCTGTTTGCCGCCTCCCTGGCGCACCTGATCATGAGCGTGCCGGAGCTGGTGTACTTCGTGTTCACCTTCCCGGCGATCCTGCTGATCCTGGTGGGTTTCATGCTGGCGATGGGGCGTTATCGCGGTTACCGCCTGACTGAACTGGTGCGCTTCAAGGCTTTCCTCAAGAAGGCTGACTCTTGATGTTCGGCTTCTGGAAGACCTGGAAGGCCCTGGAAGCCCGGGGCATCATGGGGATCAATCGGCGTAACGCGGACTACGTGCTCAAGTACAACAAGCGCAGCCTGTACCCGATTGTCGATGACAAGATCATCACCAAGGAACGCGCGATCGCCGCCGGTATTCATGTGCCGGAACTGTACGGCGTGATCTCCACCGAGAAGGAAATCGATAACCTCGACAAGATCATCGGCGAGCGCACCGACTTCGTGATCAAACCGGCCCAGGGCGCGGGCGGCGACGGCATCATTGTGGTTGCCGACCGTTTCGAGGGCCGCTATCGCACGGTGTCCGGCAAGATCATCAGTCATGAGGAGATCGAGCACCATGTCTCCAGCATCCTCACCGGCCTGTATTCCCTGGGCGGTCACCGTGACCGCGCACTGATCGAATACCGCGTGATCCCGGACCAGATCTTCAAAAGCATCAGCTACGAAGGCGTCCCGGACATTCGCATCATCGTGTTGATGGGCTATCCGGTGATGGCGATGTTGCGCCTGCCGACGCGCCAGTCCGGCGGCAAGGCCAACCTGCACCAGGGCGCTATCGGCGTCGGCGTCGACCTCGCAACCGGGCAGACGCTGCGCGGCACCTGGCTGAACAACATCATCACCAAACATCCGGACACCACCAACGCGGTGGACGGCGTGCAACTGCCCTACTGGGACGGTTTCATGAAACTCGCTGCCGGCTGTTATGAGCTGTGCGGGCTGGGCTACATCGGTGTCGACATGGTGCTCGACCAGGAAAAAGGCCCGCTGATTCTTGAGCTCAATGCCCGGCCCGGGTTGAACATCCAGATTGCCAACGATTGCGGCCTGACGCTGCGCACCCATGCGGTTGAAGCGCGGCTGGAAGAGCTGAAAGCGCGCGGGGTTGTTGAGTCGGTTCAGGAGCGGGTCGAGTTTGTTCAGGAGATGTTTGGGCATATTCCTGCCGTCGAAGGCTGATCCGAAACCGAGTCGCTGCCTTCGCGGGCAAGCCTCGCTCCTACAGATCTAGCGTCGTTCACATTCTCGGCGAACGGCACAAACCCGTAGGAGCGAGGCTTGCCCGCGAAGACTGACTAACAGTCACCAAACCTCGCAACCCTGTCCCCAATCTGCCAATCCCCGACATCCCCTCTAGGAGCAAATCCTGCAGAGGACTACAATCCCACCCCCGCCTCGATGGCTGATCTGCCCCGCCCATGTTGACCTGTTCCGTACACCCGCTGCCCTATCGCGCCAACCCCGCCGAGTACTTCGCGGCGATTCGTCATGCCCCCGGTGCCGTGCTGCTCGACAGCGGCCGGCCCACCGCTGATCGCGGGCGTTATGACCTGCTCAGCGCCTGGCCGCTGCAGCAAATAGCAGTATTGCCTGACGAAAGTGGCAGCGATTTCCTGCAACGCCTTCGCGACCATCTGGCACGACTGGGTGAAGCGGCAGTCTCCGATGAACTGCCATTCGCCGGCGGGTTGATCGGTTATCTGAGTTATGACTTCGGACGGCATCTTGAACACCTGCCGAGCCAGGCGCAGGACGACCTGCAATTGCCGGATGCGCGTTTCGGGCTGTACGACTGGGCATTGATCAGCGATCACCAGTTGGCTACCAGTCAACTGGTGTTCCACCCGACACTGATCGACAGCGAGCGCCAGCGCTTGATCGCCTTGTTCAGTCAGCCTGCGATTGAGCCGATCGAGCCGTTCAGTTTGAAAGCCCCGATGAAGGCCGACCTGAGCGCTGACGAGTATCGCCACGCACTTGAGCGCATTCAGCAGTACATCCAGGCGGGCGATTGTTATCAGGTGAACTTCGCCCAGCGCTTTCGTGCGCAATGTGCGGGTGATCCGTGGGCCGCGTATGTCGCGCTGCGGGCCGCGTGCCCGACACCGTTTTCCGGTTTCCAGAGCCTGCCCGACGGCGGCGCGGTGTTGAGTCTGTCGCCTGAGCGCTTCGTCAAAGTCAGTGAACGTCATGTGGAAACCCGCCCGATCAAAGGCACCCGTCCGCGTGGCCTGACGGCTGCCGAAGACGCCGCGAACGCTGCCGAACTGCTGGCCAGTCCCAAGGACCGTGCCGAGAACCTGATGATCGTCGACCTGCTGCGCAACGACCTCGGTCGCACTTGCCGCATCGGCTCGGTGCGGGTGCCGGAGTTGTTCAGTCTGGAAAGCTATCCGAATGTGCATCACCTGGTGAGCAGCGTGACCGGCGAACTGGCGGATGACCGGGATGCGCTGGATCTGATCGCTGGCAGTTTTCCGGGCGGATCGATTACCGGTGCGCCGAAGATTCGTGCCATGCAGATCATCGACGAGCTGGAGCCGACCCGACGTGGGTTGTACTGCGGCTCGTTGCTGTACCTGGACGTGCGCGGCGAGATGGACAGCTCCATCGCCATTCGCAGCTTGCTGGTCAAGGATGGGCAAGTGTGCTGCTGGGGCGGTGGCGGGATTGTCGCGGACTCGGAATGGCAGGCGGAGTATCAGGAATCGATTACCAAGGTGAAGGTTCTGCTCGACACCCTGCAAAACCTTTGATTCCGGGCTTTTGTGGCGAGGGAGCTTGCTCCCTCGCCACAGGCTGTGTTTACAGACTTAGGGCCCGATTCGAAGCCTTGATGAACTCCTGCTTCAAGTCCTCAAAGGTATGCACCGCCGGGAACTGCGGAAACTCGCGAATCACATTATCCGGCGCATGAAACAGAATCCCCGCATCCGCCTCACCCAGCATGGTGGTGTCGTTGTAGGAATCCCCTGCCGCAATGACCCGATAGTAAAGACTCTTGAACGACAGAACCGACTGCCGCTTCGGATCTTTCTGACGCAACTGATAGCTCGTCACCCGTCCCGAATCGTCGGTGATCAAGCGATGGCACAGCAAGGTCGGGAAGCCCAGTTGACGCATCAGCGGCTGGGAAAACTCGTAGAACGTGTCCGACAGAATCACCACCTGGAACCGCTCACGCAGCCAGTTGACGAACTCGATGGCGCCGTCCAGCGGCTTCAGCGTGGCGATCACTTCCTGGATGTCAGTGAGCTTCAAGCCGTGCTCGTCGAGAATCCGCAGGCGCTGCTTCATCAGCACGTCGTAGTCGGGAATGTCCCGGGTGGTCGCCCTCAGGGATTCAATACCGGTTTTTTCAGCGAACGCGATCCAGATTTCCGGGACCAGCACACCTTCGAGATCCAGACAGGCAATTTCCACAAGACACTCCCATTTGTATTGATTATTGAGTCGAGCGAGTAAAAGACTGCCGAACTCTAGCGACTCAGGCTGCCCCGCGCAACGCACAGGGCGCGCCCGCCGCCGCAGGATTTTGTTACCATCAGCCCCATATAGAGCGCCCAGCGCCACCGACCTGTAGGAAGCCGCCCTGATGAGCCCATCGTTCGATGTTGTGGAACTCGCCACGACCTATGCCAACAAATCCGCCCAGGACATCCTGAAACTCGCGTTTGCCGAGTTTGGCGATGACCTGTGGATATCTTTCAGCGGCGCCGAAGACGTGGTGCTCGTGGACATGGCCTGGAAGCTGAACAAGAACGTCAAAGTGTTCAGCCTCGACACCGGCCGCTTGCACCCGGAGACCTACCGCTTCATCGATCAGGTGCGCGAGCACTACAAGATCGACATTGAGCTGGTGTCCCCGGACTACACGAAACTGGAGCCGTTCGTGAAGGAAAAAGGCCTGTTCAGTTTCTACAAGGACGGCCATGGCGAGTGCTGCGGCATCCGCAAGATCGAACCGCTGCGTCGCAAACTGTCGGGCGTGAGCGCCTGGGCCACCGGCCAGCGTCGGGACCAGAGCCCGGGTACCCGCAGCGCCGTCGCGGTGATGGAAATCGACACCGCGTTTTCCACCCCGGAACGCACCCTCTACAAATTCAACCCGCTGGCGCAGATGACCAGCGAAGAGATCTGGGGTTACATCCGCATGCTCGAACTGCCGTACAACAGCCTGCACGAACGCGGCTTCATCAGCATTGGCTGCGAACCCTGCACCCGCCCGGTGCTGCCGAACCAGCATGAACGTGAAGGCCGTTGGTGGTGGGAAGAAGCGACGCAGAAAGAATGCGGGCTGCATGCGGGGAATATCATCAGCAAGTCCAAGGCCTGAGCCCGAGCCGGGTGAATTCCCCTGTGGGAGGTTCTATGGTTGAGGGGAAACCCTCAACTGACTTTTGACTGATATTCGCTTTGCCCTTTCAGCAAAGCGAATGCCACCCGCGCAAGCTTGCGAGCCAGCATCACCAGCGCCTCAGTAGTGCTGAAGCCCCGGGCTCTTTGGGCTTCGTAAAACCCTTTCCAGGCTTTCGTACGGCTAGCCGACATCGCTGCATTGTGCAGAAGCCGGCGGGCCTCGGGGTCACCGCGCTTGGTCAAACTGCGGCGACCGTCCTTCTGTCCTGATTTAGACACCCGTAAATCCATGCCCAGGAAGGCGATAAACGCATCCGCGTTTCTAAAATCCCCGCGCTGAAATGCAGTTATCAAGCGAGCCCCAGTCAAAAATCCAATGCCTTCAACTTTCAGGCAACGTTTCAGTTGACCGAGTAAACCGGCTTCTTTGAGCTGATCGTTGATCGTCTTTTCGATCAGCGTTTCAAGCTGCTGCATGGACTTCACTTGTTCTGCAAAAGCCGCTTTCAGCAGCGGCTCATTCGACCAACTCTGCACCAGGCCAACCCTAGCCTGGACCAAGGCAGCCCGGCGGCGGAAGAGGCTCAGGAGCTGGCGGTACAGCGGTGATGGAGGGGTCCAGGGGCGCAACTCCTCGGCTTCGTTCTTCAGGTAACGGGCCAGCAACTTGGCGTCCAGCGCGTCGGTTTTGGCGCGGATTTTCACGCCTTCGCGATAATGTTTGAGTTCATAGCCTCCCACCATGTAAATCGCACATCCGGCCTCATAGGCCAGATCAGCAAAGTCCAGGTGATAGATGTTGGTCGCCTCAATGGCAATAGCCACCGTCCCCGGCAACGTATTCAGCCACTGCTTGATGGATGTTTTAGTGTTGGGAATCTCTTTAAGCAAATCGTTATCAGCCTGATAAATCACCAGTTCATTCTTGGCGACATCCACGCCCACGATCGGTTTTGATAGAGAGACCGGCATTGCCATAGGATTTCCTCCGAGATAAGGTTTGAGCACTTGAAGGGCTCACTCAGAGGCGCAGGCTTGTTCCTATCGTCGGTCTAGCCAGATGCATTCTTTATCGGCGCTTGGGTGAAAGGAGGAGGGGCGAAATCTCCCACAGTCTGTACTGCGTCAACAGTCAGAATCGAGCCTTGTCCCTCCTCCTCCCTTCAAGTCCTACCATACAAGCGAGCCTGCTCGCGATAGCGGTGTAACAGTCAACGATACTGTTGAATGCCCCGGCAAGCCGGTCTCACTCCCACAGGCTTAGTGTTCTGTTTTATAGATGTGTACACACGAATGTCACCATAGGTGCCATTTATGTGTGCACTTTTGTTTTCTGCGCCCCAAAAAGTTACACCCTCTTTTCCTGACTTCCCCAGTCGAGTTTTCCCACCTCCTCCGACGAAAAATAAATACCTGTTCAACCGGTCAATTTATATCGCCTTTTTTTCAGTCACTTATCGTGATTCATCAACAAAACGAAATGAGAACCTATTTTTATAGATCGGTAGCTGGCATGGATCTGGCTTAAGTGCATACATGTTTTGTATACAATCAACTCAAAACATACACACACTTAGATCCGCAAGCCTGAAGCGCCCTATCCCGTACAGGCTGCAGATGCCCCGTAACCAATGATGCTTTTGCCCGCGACGAAGATTTGTCGAGCTCACGCTCATGCACAGTCATCGCGACGCCAAGCTCGGAGCCTGCCGGAATGCGTACTAGCCTCTCCAATAACAACATCGCGCTGGATCTGCCCTCCTTTCCACCCACCGCTCAAGATCAAACTGTTCAAGAACCCGTGGTGCTCAGCCCGCGCCTGCACAACAAGGACCTGGCGCCGACCAAGGCCGAAGGCCGACGCTGGGGCCGCTACAGCATCTTCGCCCTGTGGACCAACGACGTTCACAACATCGCCAACTATTCCTTCGCCATTGGCCTGTATGCGCTGGGTCTGGGTGGCTGGCAGATTCTGTTGTCCCTGGGGATCGGCGCGGCGCTGGTGTATGGCTTCATGAACCTTTCCGGCTACATGGGGCAAAAGACCGGCGTGCCGTTTCCTGTCATCAGCCGGATCAGTTTCGGTATCCACGGGGCGCAAATTCCTGCGTTGATCCGCGCCATTATCGCCATCGCCTGGTTCGGCATTCAGACGTACCTGGCGTCCGTAGTGTTTCGCGTGTTGCTGACGGCGGTGCATCCCGGCTTCGCCGACTACGACCACAACTCGATCCTTGGTCTGTCGAGCCTGGGCTGGGTATGTTTCGTGGCGATCTGGCTGGTGCAACTGGGCATCCTCGCCTACGGCATGGAAATGGTACGGCGCTATGAAGCGTTCGCCGGGCCGGTGATTCTGCTGACCGTCGCCGCGCTCGCCGCCTGGATGTACACCCAAGCCGACGCAACCATCGCGTGGTCGATCCGCGAGCCGCTGACCGGTGGCGAGATGTGGCGCAATATTTTTGCCGGCGGCGCATTGTGGCTGGCGATCTACGGGACGTTGATCCTCAACTTCTGCGACTTCGCCCGTTCATCGCCGTGCCGCAAAACCATCAAGGTCGGAAATTTCTGGGGCTTGCCGGTGAATATTCTGGTGTTCGCGGCCATCACCGTCCTGCTTTGTGGTGCGCAATTTCAGATCAATGGCCGGATCATCGAAAGCCCGACTGAAATCATCGCCTCGATCCCCAACACCTTCTTCCTGGTGCTCGGCTGCCTGGCGTTCCTGATCGTCACCGTAGCGGTGAACATCATGGCCAACTTCGTCGCCCCGGCGTTCGTGCTCAGTAACCTGGCGCCTAAATACCTGACCTTCCGCCGCGCCGGGCTGATCAGCGCAACCATCGCGGTGCTGATCCTGCCGTGGAATCTCTACAACAGCCCACTGGTGATCGTGTATTTCCTGTCCGGCCTCGGCGCCCTGCTAGGCCCGTTGTACGGCGTGATCATGGTCGACTACTGGCTTGTACGAAAAGGCCAGGTCAACGTGCCGCAGTTGTACAGCGAAGACCCCAACGGCGCTTATTACTACAGCCGTGGAGTCAATTTACGCGCCGTAGCGGCGTTCATTCCTGCCGCATTGATTGCCATCGTCCTGGCACTGGTGCCGGGCTTCCACCTCGTTTCACCGTTCTCGTGGCTGATCGGCGCCGGGATTGGCGCAATGCTCTACCTGATCATCGCCAAGCGACAGCCCCATTACGCCGACGTCAGCGGTGAAAGCATCGCAGTCGACAACGTCTGCCACTAATCCACTCGCGGCCCGCCAGCGCCGGGCCGCAGAACCGCCCTGCAATAAGGACTACTCATGCGAATTCTCGTGGTCAACGTCAACACCACCGAGTCCATCACCCAGGCCATCGCCCGATCCGCCCAGGCGGTGGCCGCGCCGGGAACGGAAATCGTCGGCCTGACGCCCTACTTCGGCGCCGACTCCATCGAAGGCAATTTCGAAAGTTACCTGGCCGCCATCGCCGTAATGGACCGGGTCATGGCCTACGACAAGCCCTTCGATGCTGTGATCCAGGCCGGCTACGGCGAACACGGTCGCGAAGGCTTGCAGGAATTGCTCAACGTGCCGGTGGTGGACATCACCGATGCAGCGGCCAGTACGGCGATGTTCCTCGGCCATGCCTATTCGGTGGTCACCACCCTGGACCGCACCGTGCCCCTGATCGAGGACCGGCTAAAACTGTCGGGGCTGTGGGACCGCTGCGCGTCGGTGCGGGCCAGTGGTCTGGCGGTGCTGGAACTGGAATCCGATCCGCAACGGGCGCTGGAGGCGATTGTCCGTCAGGCGGAACTGGCGGTGCAGGAAGACAAGGCCGAAGTGATTTGCCTGGGCTGCGGCGGCATGGCCGGGCTGGATGAACAGATTCGCCAGCGCACCGGGGTTCCGGTGGTGGATGGCGTGACGGCGGCGGTGACCATTGCCGAATCGCTGGTGCGATTAGGGTTGTCCACTTCCAAGGTGCGGACGTATGCGACGCCACGGCCGAAGAACATTATTGGTTGGCCGGGGCGGTTCGGGCGGTAGACCGCGTTATCGTTCATCGCGAGCAGGCTCGCATTGGATCTGTGTCGTTCACAAATCCCCTGTTCGCGAAAGCAGCGACTCGGTCTCAAGCCAGGCTCAAACCGCACTGAACCGCTGCACCCACCCCCGCTCCGCAAACTGCTCAATAATGAAATCCACAAACGCCCGGGTCTTGCCCGGCAGCAGTTTGTGTTCCGCGTAATAGATAGAAATGTTGCCGTCGTCGACATACCAGTCCGGCAACACCCGTTGTAACGTCCCGGCTTCCAGATACCCCACAGCAAACGGCATGCTCACCAACGCAATGCCCAACCCCTGCGCCGCCGTCGCACACGCCGCTTCCGAATCGCTCATGGTCATGCGCGCCTTCAGCGCCAGCGGGTTGTGTTGCTGAGTACGACTGGTCAATTGCCAGGAACGCACCCGACCGGTCTGTGGGGAGCGGATCAGGATGCCGTCGTGGTCCTTGAGTTGATCGGGCTCGACGATCACAGGCCGCGCCGCCAGATACTCCGCCGACGCCACCAGCACCCGATGCGCCGGCGTCAGCTTGCGCGCCACCACGCCTTGAGGCAGCTCAAATCCCCCACCAATCGCCGCATCGAAGCCCTGAGCGATCAGATCGACCTGCCGGTTGTCGAAATGCCAATCCGGGTTGATCGCCGGAAAACGCCGCAGAAACTCACCCAGTAAGGGCACCACATATAAACGCCCGAACACCGTGCCCATGCTGACTTTCAGTGTTCCCGCTGGCCGACCCTCAGCGCTGGCGAGGTTGGCCACCGCATTCTGGATCGTGTGAAGGCTGGAACTGACTTCGCCGAGAAACAGGTGACCTGCCTCGGTCAGCGTCAGGCTTCGCGTGCTGCGCTGGAACAGCCGCACACCCAGCCGGGCCTCAAGCTTGGCAACACTTTTGCCCACCGCCGCCGGGGTCAGGCTCAACCGTCGCGCGGCTTCGGCGAAGCTGCCAACCTCGGCGCTGCGCACGAAGCATTCGATACTGCTGAAGGTTTCCATAGGCGCCACTATAAACTTCTGGTTTACACAGACTATCGCAATTGCCGTCTACACAGCGTGTAATCCGCAATCAATACTAGGCTCCATCAACCGAGGCATCTCGCCTCGGGACTTCGGAGATCGTTATGACTACTCAGAACCTCAGCGGCAAAGTGGCTTTGATTCAAGGCGGGTCCCGCGGCATCGGCGCCGCCATCGTCAAACGCCTGGCCGCTGAAGGCGCAACCGTTGCCTTCACCTATGTCAGCTCCACAGCCAAAGCCGAAGCCTTGCAAGACAGCATCACCGGCACTGGCGGCAAAGCCCTCGCCATCAAGGCCGACAGCGCTGACGCCGAGGCCATTCGCCGCGCCGTGACCACCACCGTAGACACCTTTGGTCGCCTCGACATCCTCGTCAACAACGCCGGCGTGCTGGCCGTTGCGCCACTGGAGGATTTCAAACTCGAAGATTTCGACCAGACCCTGGCTATCAACGTGCGCAGCGTGTTCATCGCCACCCAGGCCGCCGCCAAACACATGACTGAAGGCGGTCGCATCATCAACATCGGCAGCACCAACGCCGACCGCATGCCCTTCGCCGGTGGCGGCCCTTACGCCATGAGCAAATCAGCGCTGGTAGGTCTGACCAAAGGCCTGGCCCGCGACCTCGGCCCGCGCGGCATCACCATCAATAACGTGCAACCGGGCCCGGTCGACACCGACATGAACCCGGCCGACGGTGACTTCGCTGACAGCCTGATCCCGCTGATGGCGGTGGGCCGTTACGGCACTTCCGAGGAAATCGCCAGCTTTGTGGCCTATCTGGTCGGGCCGGAAGCCGGTTACATCACAGGGGCGAGCCTGACCATCGACGGTGGTTTTGGCGCCTGATGCGCTAGACGCAATCACAATGTGGGGGCGAGCCTGCTCGCGAAGACGGTGCGTCAGGCGACATTGATGTCGTCTGACCTTCCGCTTTCGCGAGCAGGCTCGCTCCCACATTTCTACATCAAGCCCATTCGAGGGCTGGCAAACCACAAGCACTCGGCTTGAACGCCTTCAACGAACGAAGAATGCCATCGGCATGCGCATACTTTTCGTCAGCCATCGCCGCGTCGGGAATCGCAATCGCCGTCATCCCCGCCGCTTTCGCCGCCGTGACACCGAACGGCGAGTCTTCGAATACCAGGCAGTCCTCGGGCGCAACGCCCAGGCGCCGCGCCGCCGTGAGGAAGATGTCCGGCGCCGGTTTGGCCGCGCCCACTTCAGGGTCATCGGCCGTCACGACAAAGTCGAACAGCGCAAACCAATCGCGGTGCAAGGTGGTTTTCTGGCCGAACGACTGACGCGAAGAACTGGTGCCGACCGCGATCGGAATGTTGTTGGCTTTCAAGTGCCTGACCAGTTCCTCGGCGCCAGGCATCGCCAGCGCTTGCGGAAAACGCTCGCGCATCAGCGGTTCGCGGATCACCAGAAACTCTTCGGCGGTGATCGGCAAGTCCAGAGCCTCGACCACGTACCGCGCCAGATCACCTGCGCCACGGCCGATGATGTTCTGTTTGATGCTCCAGTCGAAGACCCGTCCGTAGCGCTCGGCAATCATGGACGTGACCTCGGTATAAATGCCCTCGGTGTCCAGCAGCAAGCCGTCCATATCAAAAATCACGGCCTTGATCGGGCCGTATTCATTCAGCGGTGCATTCATCGCATCTGATCCGTTTTCTAATGACATCCCAGAGGCGGCTCAGGTGCGGCCGGGTCCGTGATCGATTAAAGGATTCAGCAGCATAGCGAGCGCGGCGGCCATCGAGCAACGGGCAATCCCTGACAGATACAAAAAGTGCTCGTCGTCATTTAGCGATTTTCCCTACATAAAACGCCTCCTTTCCCGACTTCTTTACCCGTTGATCCCAAGCAAAGTCCCGCGCTCAAACTTGATCTGCGCGAGGGACTGCGAATGTTCGTACCTGACAAGGTACTGGCCTTGAATAACGCCATCGGCCTGCTGGTGGTTGCCGCCATGGACCCCGAGCGGCCGGATGTCGAAGCGCTGTTCGCTGACTTCCGGCTTTGCCTCAATGACTACGACGCCTGGGCCGAAAGTTTCTGGACCGGCAAGGCGCTGGATATCGAGCAGGTGTTCAAGGTGGGGCACGACGTTCGCCTGGTCGCGCCGAAAAACTCCACCACCCCTGTCAGCTCGACCGTCGCCGCATGCCCGGCAGCGGGTCCCCTGACCCTCGTGCACATGTTCGACGCTGCGCGGTTCGTGCCGATCGGTAACACCCCGGTGATGCTTGAGCCTTTGAACGCTGACGGTACGTTCGGCAAGCCGGTTTATGACGAGATCGGCCCTAGCGGCATCCTCGAAATCCGCGAGTGCGAACGCAGCCTGCGTTATCGCATCACCTTCTTCCCGAATGTTTCCGCTGAGCATGTCAAAGCGCTTTATGCCTCCTATCAAGGCGTCATCAGCGGTCTGGAAGGCTGGCTGCGTAACGAGTGGACGACCGAATTCGAACCCTCATGGGCCGAGTTCGCCGAGGCCGGTTTCATCAAGCGTTACGGCCAGCTGCAACAGGCCGACTGGCGCGGTTTCGAGAATTCGCTGAACGGGTTGTGGGATGACGTGAAGCAGATCTACGCGCTGATCGCGGACCTGCAAGCCAACAGTGAAAAACTCCTTGAGTACCTGACCGAAACCGAACTTGAAACGCTGCTGGAGGCTTCAGCGGAATCCATCGCCAACCTGCTGCTGGTGTTGAGTGATGAGCCGCTGATGTTCATTCATCTGGCGGCGATCACCAGTTGGCTGAGGATGTTGCCGCCGCAGTTCATCGCCGAAGTCGTGGCAGAGATTCGCACAGGCATATTGATCGGCTTCCTGCTGGCGCGCTTCACAGGCCCTGCCGGGTTGAAGCTCGGCATCAGCGCCAAGGTGCTGGACAAGGTCAAATCCGAGCGCGCGCGCAAATGGCTGGCTGCCGCGAGCCTGAGGTTGGCCGAGCTCGGCACCCAGTCCGACCTGACGAGCCACGCGGACGTACTCAAACCCCTTGCGGTCAATGTCCGAAATGCTCCGCTAAACCCCGCACCCGCCGTGCCGTTGCAGATCAACCTGAGCACTGCGCCGGTTTTGACAGTGCAGAATCCAGTCGCCATCGCTCGCGACAAATCCGCAGCCATGACCCGATTGGGTCGGCAGGAGCACCGTGACGACGTTCCCGATCAAGCGAAAAATCCCAACGGCGATAGTGCCGATTGCGGGCCGCTGACCTGCACCAACGGTTGCCCGGTGTCGATGGTCACCGGCGAAGAATTGCTGACACTGGACGATGGATCGCTTAACGGTTTGCTGCCTTTCGCGTTTACCCGGTTGTACCGAACCAGCGCCGTGGAAATGGATTGCGGGCTGGGTTGGGGCTGGAGTCATTCGCTGGCGCATCGCCTGGAGCTGGACGCAGAACAAGTCGTCTGGACCGACCATGAAAACCGTCGCACGACGTTTCCACTGCCCAGCATTTTGCGTCCGGCGATTCATAACAGCCTGTCCCGCTCGGCCATTTATCTCGGAAACAAACCCGAGGAGCTGATTGTTGCTCTGGCGGGTGAGTCTCCACGGTTCTATCACTTTGAGAATGGTCGCCTGACGTCCATCAGTGATGCCTACAACAACCGGCTGCATATCACCCGCGACCGTCAGGATCGCATTCAACGCGTCGATAACGGCGCGGGACGTTCACTGCTGTTGCGTTACGAGCGCCGGCACATCGTTACGGTCGAGTATCAGTCGTTTCACCCCGCCGACGGGTTGGTGGACGCCTGGCGTACAGAGCAAACGCTGATTGCCTACCGCTACGACGCCCGTCACCGTCTGATCGAAGCGACCAATGCTGCCGGCGAAAGCGAGCGGTACGACTACGACGACCAACATGTGATTCTCCAGCGGCAACTGGCCGGTGGGGCCAGCTTCTTCTGGGAGTGGGAAAGGTCTGGCAAGGCGGCCAGATGTGTCAGGCATTGGGCGACTTTTTCGCAGATGGATACGCGATATGCCTGGGATGACGACGGCGCAGTGCTGGTTAAAAACGCCGATGGCAGCGAAGAAGTTTACGTCCATGACGATAAGGCGCGATTGGTGCGCCGGGTTGAGCCGGATGGCGCAGAGCATCTCAATGCCTACGACGACCAGGGCCGTTTGACGAATGAGTGCAGTCCGTCAGGGGCAATCACTCAATATCGCTACGACGAGGTCGGGCGGCTGATCGCGCTGATTCCACCGGAAGACGAGCCAACGTCCTACGAATATCGCTACGGTTTCCTGCATGCGCGATATCGCGGTAAAGCGGTGTGGAAATACCAACGCAATGTTCAGGGGGATGTCACCGAGGCCATCGATCCCGACGGCCACATCACTCACTACCACTACGATGCTCAAGGCCGGCTGCTGTCTATCCGTTACCCGGACACCAGCCGTCATGTGTTCGTGTGGGATGCCATCGGGCAACTGGTCGAAGAGACGTTGCCAGACGGCAGTCAGCGGCGGTTTTCCTACGATGTATCGGGTCGTCAGATTGCCCGTCAGGACGAACATGGTGCCGTCACTCAATACCAATGGGACGCCGTTGGCCGACTGATCCAGACGGTTCTTCCTACAGGCGCCAGCCGCGCCTTCAGTTACAACGCCTACGGCAAAATCACCGCCGAACGCGATGAACTGGGGCGCGTCACCCGTTTTGAATACGACGATGACCTGCATCTGGTCAGCCGCCGAATCAATCCCGACGGCACGCAGCTGCGTTATCGCTACGACAACGCCCGGCTGCTACTGACGGAAATCGAAAACGAATCCGGCGAACGCTATCGACTGGACTACACACCTGGCGGACTGATCCGACAGGAAACCGGCTTTGACGGCCGTCGCACAGCGTATGCCTACGACCTCAACGGCCATCTGCTGGAAAAAACCGAATTCGGTGATGACGGCTCGCAGCTGTTTACGAGTTACCAACGGGATACGGCCGGACGCCTGCTGGTCAAAAACCTGCCCGATGGCGTCAACGTCGAATATCGCTATGACAGCCTAGGCCGATTGGTCAGCGTCGATGACGGCCAAGACCATCCGCTGGAGTTCGCGTACGACAAGCAAAACCGCCTGATCACCGAACATCAAGGTTGGGGCACGCTGCGCTACGGCTACGACGCTTGCGGCAAGCTCAACCATCTGCGTCTGCCGGACAACAGCCAACTCGACTATCACCACGCCAAGGGCGGTGCGCTGACAGCCATCGACCTTAACGGCACACGACTTACAAGCCACACGTATAAAGCCGACCGCGAACTGCAACGTCAGCAAGGCATGTTGTCGAGCCGGTACGACTACGATGAACAAGGTCGCCTGAAAGCTCACGCTATCAGCCAACCCGAGCATCCGCTGTATCGGCGCGACTATACCTACAGCGCCAACGGCAATCTCGAACACATCGCCGACACCCGTCATGGCCAACGCAGCTATCAATACGATCCGCTTGACCGCCTGATCCGCGTCCGCCACTCCCGCGACCAGCAGCCCGAAAGCTTCGCCCATGACCCCGCCGGCAACCTGTTGATGCAGGACCGTCCAGGCCCAGCCACCCTCAAAGGCAATCGCCTACTGATGCAGGGCGATCGCCATTTCGACTACGACGCCTTCGGCAACCTGATCCGCGAGCGCCGCGGCGCCGCCCAAAAACTCGTCACCGAGTACCGCTACGACTGCCAGCATCGATTAATCGGCGTCACCCTGCCGAACGGCAACACCGCCAGCTACCGCTACGATGCCTTCGGCCGCCGCATCTGTAAAACCGTCGACGGCCACATCACCGAGTACTTCTGGCAGGGCGACAACCTCGTTGCCGAAAGTGGCCGCGAACATTACCGCAGCTATGTCTACGAACCCGGCACCTTCCGCCCGCTGGCCATGCTCGACGGCAAAGGCCCGCACCAGGCCTGCCCGTTCTACTACCAACTCGACCACCTCGGCACACCACAAGAACTCACCGACTACAGCGGCGACATTATCTGGGCCGCGCAATACACCGCCTATGGCCGCCTGACTCGCCTGAACCGCGATACCCATCAGGTTCTGGATCAGCCATTGAGGTTCCAGGGGCAGTATTACGATGCGGAGACGGGACTGCATTACAACCGGCACCGGTACTACAACCCGGATCTGGGACGGTATCTGACGCCGGATCCGAGTAAGTTGGCGGGTGGGTTAAACGGATATCAGTACACTCGAAACCCGACGGGGTGGGTTGATCCGTTGGGGTTGAATGATTGCCCTGGAGGGGACGGGTGCAAGAGGCCTTCGTTTGGGGATGAGGATCCGGCGGGGAAGGTGAAGGTTGATGAGGGGGAGGCTACTCTTCCGACTCCGAAAGCAGAAATCGATTATCTTTACCGTGGTGATCTTCGTCGTCCCGATGAAATCTTTGACACTGGTTTTTTAAGCTTAGGCAAAAGTAGCGATCTATTGCTCCATATATGGGACAACCGAAATCCACCAAGCAATTTCGTAAGTACATCGACTGATCGGGAAGTAGGCATCGATTTCGGCACAAGATACAGAACTACCAAGGGTTACTTGTACACCCTGAAAAAAATCTATGGCCACGACGTGAACAAAGAATTACATCCTGACGACATTCCTTATAGTTATGAGTCTGAAATTGCAATACCTAACGGAATAGAAAGCAAAAATATTCTCGGTGCCACGCCCCTGAAAAAAGATGGTAGTTATGTTGGGTATTCCATTCCGAATCCATCAAGGAATCTGAAAAATGACAATTAAGAAAATACCTATAGTGGTGGGTGGAAAACCCGAAACTGCGACCTTGGATTATGACGAGCGGGTACCTGTGATCCGCTTGACACTTGAAAATGGTTGGAGCGAAGAATTCAAAGGCTTAGACATCTATGAGTGTCTGGGAAAAATAATTAAATCACTCCCTGAAATTAAATTTCTTTGTAAAGGAGCGAAGATAAACGTTAGACCATCTAGCATGTCGTCGCAGATGACATCCGGAATAATGGCATACGAGCACAAAATAGGCGTCCGCGCCACAAGAAAAGATATCGTCAACATCTTCGATTTTGATGACAAAGAAATAATCAACGAACCAAGACTACAGACCGAATTCTTTCATCGCTGGTTAGAATCCATAAAAAAAGTTAAAGACTAGGGCGCATACAGAGCAGCGATTTAAAACACAACCTCCCCTAACATCTCTGTTATTTAAAAAAGCACCTGTAGAGCCCAGTTTGTACTGGGCTCATCTTCTGGAATACTCGGATTAACCATCCGAACCGCCACCTCCACCCGCACTCCCCAAACTCCCACCGCGACTCATCCCTGAACCACCGAAACTACCGGATCCTCCATTCCCACTCCCAGCCCCATTCCCGATCGGTTTAAGGGGACGGGCTCAGGGGACAGATTTATTTAGGACGGATGGCAGCTCCAAGGGCTACTCAACTCCCAACCCACGCAGGAAGTGATCGTGAACAAAACAATAGAAATATCCATAAACTCCTGCGGAGTCACCGAGAAAATTTCAATCGAATGCGACCGAAAAAATCTGACATTGGTTTTCACAACAAAAAATGGCTTGAGAAAAACTTACACGGCTTTTGATCTTTACGAATGCTTTGGGCTGTTGCGAGCCGATTTTCAGGAAATGAATTTTCTATGCAAAGGCGCCAAACTCAACGTATATCCCTCGCGTATGGCCTCGCAAATGGCCGGCGTCATAGTGGCGTATGAGCTCCATATGGGACGCGCAACTGAAACTGAAGACGTGGTTAATATCTTCGATTTTGAAGACAAAGACATCACAACTGATATTCAACAACAAAGGGACTTCTATAACCGTTGGCTGCAACAGTTCACGCACTAACCACGAAGGTTAAAAATCATATTTAGCCAAAGCACTTTATTAGCAAAAAAGCCCAGTTCGGACTGGGCTTATCCTCCAAGAACAACCTGGATTAACCGCCGGAACCACTCGTCCCCCCACCAGCACCACCCGTCCCTCCTCCCGCACTTCCCGAACTCCCACCACTCCCACCACCGCTCATCCCGGAACCACCAGAGCTACCGGATCCTCCAGACCCACTCCCAGAACCACTCCCCATCGAACTTCCACCACTCATCGACCCGCTTCCCGCTCCCGGGCTGGTGCTACTCCCGCTCGCATCACCCGCATTCCCACCACCAATGGAGCCAGGCGGCAACGCCTTCCCGTCTCCAGAACCCGCGTTCATTTCAGTAGACGGCGGCATCCCGCCCTTATCGACCGGAGCATCGTTGCCGGAAGACTGAGCAAACGCCGCCATTGAACTGATCGACAACACGCTGCTCACCGTCAGGACCATCAATGTTGACCTGATCATGGTGCATCTCCTCTAAAAAGGTGCGTACCTGATTTCTGGCAGCGTTGGCTTTTTAAAGGTGCCGCTAAATCGACGAATGGCTTTTCAGCTGGGCTCACCGGAGCCATCGTTACCGGCAATGTCCGGATCTTCGGGGGTGGCCTCAACATCGCCACGTTTCACATCATCAGTCGGCACTTGCTCGACCGCCGTGTCGTCGTCCGGCGGACGTTGATCGCGACTCAGGGAATCGGTGGGCGAAGGCAGAGGGTATTCAGGGGTGTCGTCGTCATCGTCGACTTTCGGATCAGCATTCATAAAGCACCTCTCGAAGGGCCTGAAAAGCAGGCCCTGAAATTTCGAGGGCTGGGCAATGCTTGCGTTCGATCAGTGAGACGATCGGTCGATAGCACATCAACGCCGGTCAATCGTCGTCTTCTTCCTCTTCTTCGTACTCAACGTTTCCCACATCCCCAGCGTCATCGGAGTCGTTGAGCGGGACCGTTGCATCATCCATCAAAGAACCCGGATCTTCGTTGCCGGGGTCATTGATGAACGGAAGCCCACTTGGGCCTTTTTCTTCCTTGCCTTCGGTTTCAGGAGTCATGGCAGTCCTCGCAACGTTGGGGTGTATGACGTTCGAGGCGGCTTGCGACCAAACGTTCCGGGGACTACAAGGCAGATACGAAAAAACCCGGCCTGGGCCGGGTTTCTGATATCACTCGATGTCGAATCAGTGATGTTTATTCTTGTGCTTGTTTTTGTGCTTATTCTTATGACCGCCTCCGGAATGGGAGCCGCCGTTGTCGTTGCCGAGGTTGTTACCGACCGCACCACCCGCTGCGCCACCCAGGCCTGCGCCAATGGTCGAACCGGTAGAACCGCCGAGGCTGTTGCCGATCACGGAACCGCCTGCCGAGCCTAACCCACCACCAATCGCGGCCTCTGTGCGACTGCCCTTGTTCGCGCCAACAGCGCTGCCCGCAGCACCGCCAACGCCGGCGCCAATCGCTGCGCCTGTGCTGCCGCCCATTTGCTGACCCACTACGTTACCTAGTGCGCCGCCAAGACCGCCACCAACTGCAGCAGTGCCATCACCGGCAGCCATTGCACCTTGAGCGACCAAAAGTCCCAGAAACAACGTGGACAATGTCAAACGCATGATATGAACCTCAAATTCCGCATCGGGGGTAAGAGTACGCATTGCGGATGGGCGTGAGTCTAGCACCTGCACTCACTGAATCCGGCCAGCGATGAAGGTTGGACATCTGCAAATTCAAAGTCTGTGAAAAACGAAACATCCAGATACGAAAAGCCCGGCATTTAGCCGGGCTTTTCGAGGTTATCGCTCAGGATCAGTGACGCTTGTGACCTTTGGCCAGATTGCTGCCCACGCCGCCGCCCAATGCGCCGCCCAAGCCTGCACCAATGGTCGAACCAGTCTTGCCGCCCAGGCTGTTACCGATCACCGAACCACCGGCCGCACCGACGCCGCCACCAATGGCCGCTTTGGTGCGGCTGCCTTTACGTGCTGCCACGGCACTGCCGGCTGCGCCCGCAACACCCGCGCCGATTGCCGCGCCGGTGCTGCCACCCATGCTCTGGCCGACTACGTTACCCAACGCACCACCCAGACCACCACCGATCGCAGCAGTGCCATCACCGGCAGCCATCGCACCTTGAGTCACCAGAAGTCCCAGAACCAGAGCAGGCAGTGTTAAACGCATGACGAAAAACCTCAAAAATAGGGAATACCGAAAAGCCGGGGATTGAATGCTTTCGAGGAGGAAACGTCCACACAAAAGCCGCCGCTCCTCGCAATTGGCGACGTTTGGACAGCTTTTATGGAAAAGGTTTTATGACAGGCAAAAAAAAGCCCGCTGGGGAACGGGCTAGGGTACTGCTTTCTAACGGATGAGCTGAGACTACGTACTTGGGTGTGAAAACTTTGTGAAAAAACATCAACAGAAAATTCTCGCTTGTCGGTCGACCATTTTTTGGGGTGTCGAGCCCCTCTAAAAATAAAAAAACCCCACTCATTGGCGGGGTTTGTCCGGTTGATCATTACTTCCTGGATGTCACTCGTTTTGGCAAAAACTTCGACCTGAGCACCTTGGTCGCCGCGGATCTGACTTTGCTGGTCTCGACCTGATCTTCACCGAAGCTCGCCACATACTCCGTCTGGCCACACTGCACGCAATTGTTGATTGGAAATTCTGCCCCGTCGTCTTCGATATACGGATCAGTCATAGCGCTTCCCCTCTCAAAGCGGGATCGATACCGGCAAGCCCTATTGCCTGAAAAATATCGACCACCAAGGCTTTTGAGACTAGCCGGTCATTACCGGACTTGTAGTTCAGATCTCCGCATGCCCGACGAATGGACCCCGCCGTTTCCTACAAAATCAGCTGGCGATCAAACAGATTCATTCCGTCACTCACCTCAGCTTGACTGCCGTCCCGGTTACAAACACCACGACCATCCCACCCTTGCCGGCCGGCATGCTGATCTCAAAATCGAGCCCCACCACCGCATCCGCCTGAAGCGCCCGCGCCCGCTCCTTGATCTCCTCGGTCGCCTGAATCCGCGCTTCCTTCAACGCCCGCTCCAGCGTCTGGGAACGGCCACCGAAAAAATCCCGCATGCCGGCGAACACGTCGCGGATAACGTTGACGCCCTGCACCGACTCGGCGCTGACGATGTCCAGATAGGCGGTGATTTGGCGGCCTTCGATGGCGTGGGTTGTGGTGGTGATCATGGGGATTCCTTCTTCATAGAGGCGCGCATTATTCCTCTGCGGCCAATCGTTGAAAACAAAAAGCCCAGCAACGGCTGGGCTTCGATAATCAGGTATCACAGTTCTTCAGGCATATTTACAGAGTCAAAGAAGCTTGCCGTCGGAAGCCCCCATCCGCTTGGCGCTCCTGCGTTACTTCCCACACGCCTTTCACTATTCCTACACCATTTTCAGAAGCGACTTCGCTTATTCGCTTGAGCCAACAACGGTGCCATGATTCAAATACTAACGCCAGAAACCACAAAACCCCTGATTTCTCTCGAAATCAGGGGTTCTGGTTACATCGAATTTGGCGGTGAAGGAGAGATTCGAACTCTCGATACAATTTCTTGTATACACACTTTCCAGGCGTGCTCCTTAAGCCACTCGGACACTTCACCGTATCTCTTCAAACATGTTCTGTCTGTCGAGGCGCGCTAATGTAGTCGAAAGCTTTTCTGATGGCAAACTTTTTTTGCAGAATTTTCATGCGCTTAGCGTTTCAGTCGTTCCTGTCGGTTCCGGGCGATGGCAAACCTGCCAATCTCCGGCTTCGCGCCCTCTTCTATAAGCAGAGGAATGCGCGGCGGGAGTGGCGAGCTACGCTTGCCCGGCGGGGAAAGGGTGACTGGCGGGTCAGTCACGGCGCTTTACCTGGCCTGCGGCGGTGGGTAACGTCTGCCCAACTTTCATACAAGGAATAGCGTCATGAGTGAGTTGATTTCCTACCATCTCGAAGACGGTATCGCGACCCTGACTTTGAGCAATGGCAAGGTCAATGCCATTTCCCCGGACGTGATTGCTGCGTTTAATGCTGCGCTGGATCAGGCGGTGACTGATCGTGCAGTGGTGATCATTACCGGTACGCCGGGGATCCTGTCCGGCGGTTATGACTTGAAGGTGATGACGTCCGGCCCGAAAGAAGCGGTCGCGCTGGTGACGGCCGGCTCGACGCTGGCCCGTCGTCTGTTGTCGCATCCATTCCCGGTGATTGTGGCGTGCCCTGGGCATGCGGTGGCCAAGGGCGCGTTCCTGCTGTTGTCGGCGGACTACCGCATTGGTGTCGACGGCCCGTTCAGCATTGGCCTGAACGAAGTGCAGATCGGCATGACCATGCACCATGCCGGTATCGAGATCGCGCGTGATCGTCTGCGCAAGTCGGCGTTCCACCGCTCCGTCATCAACGGTGAGATGTTTAATCCACAGAGCGCCGTGGATGCCGGCTTCCTCGACCTGGTGGTGTCGGCCGAAGAGCTGCAAAGTGCTGCGCTGGCGGCGGCGCGTCAGTTGAAGAAGATCAACATGACCGCGCACAAGAACACCAAGCTGAAAGTGCGCAAGGCGCTGCTGGATACGCTGGACAACGCGATCATCCTGGATCAGGAACACATGGGTTAAGCCCGGACAGTCTGCACAGAAAAGCCCGACCGTCGTGTCGGGCTTTTTCATACGCACGCTGTTGAAAAATCAACAACCGCTCTAGCACGCGTCTGACCCTCAAGTCGGAAACATGCGCACAAACATCGCCTATCTCCTCCCTCTATAGCGGCAATTGCCGAAAACAGTGCACATCCGTACACTGCGCCACCTTTTGTCCCGGTGGGGCCTGTAAATGCTGTTTGCGTTTCGTATGTTATTGATGGGCCTGCACTTTATTTTGGCCGGTGTGCTTGGGGTGATTCTGGGCCTGTGCCGCCCGTTCAACCCGGACAACAGCCGGTTGTGTGCGCGCCTGTATGCGTGGCCGGCGATGTGTATTTTGCGTTTGCGGGTGAAGGCCGATGTCGGACCGTTGATGGATAAGCCCGACAGCTGCGTGATCATCGCCAACCACCAGTCCAACTACGATCTGTTTGTGTTCGGCAACGTGGTGCCCCGCCGCACCGTATGCATCGGCAAAAAGAGCCTGAAGTGGGTGCCGCTGTTCGGGCAGTTGTTCTGGCTGGCCGGCAATGTGTTGATCGACCGCGGCAATGCGCACAAGGCGCGCCAGTCGATGTTGACCACCACGCACACCTTGCAGCATCAAGACACATCGATCTGGGTTTTCCCCGAAGGTACGCGCAACCTCGGTGAAGATCTGCTGCCGTTTAAGAAAGGCGCGTTCCAGATGGCGATCGCCGCGGGCGTGCCGATCGTGCCGGTGTGTGTCAGCAGTTACGTCAAACACATGCGATTGAACCGCTGGCGCAGTGGGAAAATTCTGATCCGCTCGCTGCCAGCAATTCCTACGGCGGGATTGAGCCTGGATGACATGCCCCGGCTGATGGCACAGTGCCGCGAGCAGATGCGCGAATGCATCGAATCGATGGACCGGCAACTCCAAGCCGTTTGACAATAAAACCCGCCTAGTGCGGGTTTTTTTCGCCTGTGAACTTCTGCCGGCGAACTCGGCAGATTTCATTGACTCTCAAGCAGCAGACAAGGCTAAGCTGAGCACGGCTCGCCACTGGGTCTTTGTTAATCAAAAGCGCTAATAAGAAGTGAACCAAAATCATGGGTAGAGTTGTTGCTGCTGCGGTTTATAGCGCCGGTAAAAAAGTCACCAATATCACCCTCGACGAAGGCGCGGCCTGGGCAGCAAAGCCTGGCCACTTTGTCTGGATCGGCCTTGAAGAGCCGAACGCGCAGGAACTGACCAACCTGCAACGCCAGTTCAACCTGCACGAGCTGGCCATCGAAGACGCCTTGGAAAAACACAGCCGACCGAAGCTCGAAACCTTCGGCGATGCCTTGTTTATCGTCACGTATTCACCGGTCCGGCATGAAGGCAAACTGGAGTTCATCGAGACTCATATCTTTGCCGGCAACGGTTACATCATTACTGCGCGCAACGGTCATTCGGCGTCCTACGCCCTTGTCCGCCAACGTTGTGAGGCGCGTCCGCTGTTGTTGGAGCACGGGGAAGATTTCGTCCTCTATGCCATCCTCGATTTCGTGATTGAAAACTACCAGCCGGTGGGCGAAGCGATCCATGCCGAGATCGATGAGCTGGAGCGCAATGTGTTGTGCAGCGCGCTGAATGAACATGACATCCAGAAGCTGCACGGCCTGCGCCGGGACGTCTTGCGCTTGCGGCGTTATGCGGCGCCGATGGTGGAGATCGGTGAGGAACTGCAGAAGCTGAGCTTTCCGTTTATCGACAAGAACATGCGCCCGTACTTTCGCGATGTGCAGATTCACGTCACACGGCAGATGGAAGACCTGACGACCCTGGCGGACATTGCCAGCCAGACCATCGAGGTCGGTGTGTTGCTGGAGGCGTCACGGCAGAGCGTTGTGCAACGCAAGTTTGCGGCGTGGGCGGCGATCCTGGCGTTTCCGACGGCGGTGGCGGGGATTTACGGGATGAACTTCCAGAACATGCCGGAGTTGACCTGGCATTACGGGTATTTCGCGGTGCTGGGGTTTATTGCGGTGGGGTGTGTGAGTTTGTGGGCGAGTTTCAAAAAGTCCGGGTGGCTTTGAAACGCTTGTGTGGCGAGGGCGCCTGCTCCCTCGCCGCACATTCGCTGCAATGTTTTAAACCGCTTTAGCTTCTGGCTTATGCGCCACAAACCGCATCATCCACTCCGCAACGGTCGTGCCGTGATGCTCTTGCTCAAGGCTCGCCACACCTTTTGTATAAACCTGCTGACCCAGTGCCTCCTGTCGAATCTCCAGCAGCGCACGGGAATAATCGTGAATGAACTCCGGGTGCCCCTGGAAGCACAGCACCTGATCGTTGATGTGGTACGCGGCGAACGGACAGAAATCGCTCGAGGCGATAACCGTGGCGTTTTCCGGTAGCGACGTCACCTGGTCCTGGTGGCTGATCAACAAGGTCAGTTCTTCACGCACCGGACTCATCCATGGCGCCTTGGCAGCGAGTTTGTATTTGTGAGTGCCGACGCCCCAACCTTGGGTCGCTCGTTCGCTCTTGCCGCCCAGCAGCAGCGCCAACAACTGATGGCCGAAGCACACGCCCAGCAACTTGTCGCCGCGTTCATAACGCTTCAGCAAGTAGGCCCGCAGGGGTTTCGATCCACGGATCGGTGCCGAAGGAATCGGCCTTGCTGCCGGTAACGAGGTAGGCATCGAAGGTCAGATCGTCACTGGGGTACTCGCCCTGCATCACGTTGTACACGGTGAACTCGGCAGCGATGGGTTGCTGCGAAAACAGATTCTGGAACATCTGCCCGTAACCCTGATATTGATCGACCAGTTCCGGACGCAGGATGTCGGTTTCCAGAATGCAGATGCGTAACGACATAAAAAATACCTGACACGTGATGGGAATAATGCACACCCCAGAGCCTGCCTCGAAACACGGTGACAAGGCAAGCCCCGGAAGGCGTCATACGTCCCTTAGAACGCCTCCCCTTTGGCCGCTTTCTCCAGTAATAACGCAGGCGGCGCGAAACGCTCGCCATACTGCTGGGCCAGGTACTGGGCGCGGGCAACGAAGTCTTTCACCCCGTACTGGTTGATGAACTGCAGCGCGCCACCGGTCCAGGCCGCGAAGCCGATACCGAAAACCGAGCCGACGTTGGCGTCCGCCGTCGAGGTCAGCACACCCTCCTCCACACAACGCACGGTTTCGATGGCTTGCACGAACAGCAGGCGATCGCGCACATCCTTTGGCGAAATCTGCCCGTCGGCTTTCTCGAAACGGCTTTTCAGCTCAGGCCACAGATGTTTCTGGCCACCGACCGGGTACTCGTAGAACCCGCCTCCTGCGGCTTTACCGGGCCGTTTGTATTCGTTGAGCAGCAAGTCAATCACGGCGAACGCGGGGTGCTCAATCAGCGGTTTCCCTTCTGCTTGCAGGTCTTTGGCGGTCTGCTGGCGGATATGACTCATGAGGCTGAGGGAAACTTCGTCGGAGATCGCCAGAGGCCCGACCGGCATACCCGCCTTGCGCGCTTCCGTCTCGATCATCGGTGCACTCACGCCTTCGCCGAGCATGGCGATGCCTTCGTTGGTGAAGGTGCCAAACACCCGGGAAGTGAAGAAACCACGGCTGTCGTTGACCACAATCGGCGTCTTCTTGATTTGCAGGACGAAATCGAACCCGCGCGCCAGGGTTTCGTCGCTGGTGTTGGCGCCCTTGATGATTTCCACCAGCGGCATTTTCTCCACCGGGCTGAAGAAATGCAGACCGATGAACTTCGTTTGATCCGGCACGGCGGTGGCCAGGCCGCTGATCGGCAAGGTCGAGGTGTTGGAGGCGATCACTGCGGCCGGGCCGACGACCTTTTGTGCCGCCGAGGAGACTTTGGCTTTCAGCTCGCGATCTTCGAATACCGCTTCAATGATCAGGTCGCAACCGGCCAGGTCGGCATCGTTTTCGGTGGTGCGGATCCGCGCCAGGATCGCCTCTCGCTGTTGCGGGAGCATCTGGGCGCGTGCGACTTTCTTGTCCAGCAGCGCCGCCGAGTGGGCCTTGCCCTTCTCCGCTGCTGCGAGGTTGATGTCCTTGAGCACCACTTCAATGCCGGCCGAAGCGCTGACAAAGGCGATGCCCGCGCCCATCATCCCGGCGCCCAGCACGCCGACTTTTTGCGTGACACAAGGTGCAAACCCCTTGGGCCGCGAGCCGCCGGCGTTGATCTCGTTGAGCTGGAACCAGAAGGTGCCGATCAGGTTTTTCGAAATTTGCCCGGTGGTCAGTTCCGTGAAATAGCGGGTTTCGATCAGGTGCGCGGTGTCGAAATCCACTTGAGCGCCTTCGACAGCGGCACAGAGAATCTTCTCCGGCGCAGGCATGCAGCCCTGGGTTTTGCTGCGCAGGATCGACGGTGCGATGGCGAGCATTTGCGCGACTTTCGGGTTCGACGGCGTGCCGCCGGGTATCTGATAACCCTTCACGTCCCACCGCTGTGCGGCGGCCGGATTGGCAATAATCCAGGCGCGCGCCTTGCTCAGCAATTCATCGCGATCTGCGGCCAGTTCATCGATCAAACCCGCTTGCAAGGCCTGTTGCGGCCGGACTTTCTTGCCTTCGAGCAGGTACGGCAAGGCTTTTTCAATGCCCAGCATGCGCACCATACGGACTACCCCGCCACCGCCCGGCAGCAAGCCAAGGGTGACTTCCGGCAGGCCGAGTTGCACGGATGGATTGTCCAGCGCGACGCGGTGATGGCAGGCGAGGCAGATTTCCCAGCCACCGCCCAACGCCGCGCCATTGATCGCGGCCACCACCGGTTTGCCGAGGGTTTCCAGGGTACGCAACTGGCCTTTGAGCGTCAGGACCATGTCGTAAAAGGCCTTGGCCTCGGGTTTGCCGACCTTGATCAGTTCATTGAGGTCGCCGCCGGCAAAGAAGGTTTTCTTGTCCGAGGTGATGATGACCCCGGCAATGCTGTCCTTTTCGGCCACCAGGCGGGCGACGCAGGCGGCCATGGCCTCGCGATAGACCGCATTCATGGTGTTGGCGCTCTGGCCCGGCATGTCGATGGTCAGGACGACGATCTGGTCCTGACCTTTTTCGTAACGAATGGCTTCAGTCATGTCACTTGTTCCTTAAGGTCGGGGCTCAGAGGCGTTCGATGATGGTGGCAATGCCCATGCCGCCGCCGACACACAGGGTCGCGAGGCCATAGCGCAGACGCCGGGTTTCCAGTTCATCGAGCAGCGTGCCGAGAATGGCGCAGCCAGTGGCGCCCAGCGGATGGCCCATGGCGATGGAACCGCCGTTGACGTTGACCTTGTCCGGGTCGATGGCCATGTCCTTGATGAATTTCAGTACCACCGAGGCGAAGGCTTCGTTGACCTCGAACAGATCGATGTCTTCAACCCGCAGCCCGGCCTTGGCCAGTGCTTTGCGGGTGGCCGGCGCCGGGCCGGTGAGCATGATGGTCGGGTCGGTGCTGGTGACTGCGGTGGCGACAATCCGCGCCCGAGGCTGCAGACCCAGCGCACGGCCCTTGGCCTCGGAGCCAATCAGCATCAGGGCGGCGCCATCGACGATCCCGGAGCTGTTGCCCGGTGTGTGAACGTGGTTGATCCGCTCGACCTGGCTGTAAACGCGCAGCGCGGTGGCGTCAAAGCCCATCAGCCCCATCATCTCGAAGCTGGGCTTGAGTTTGCCCAGTCCTTCCAGGGTGGATTCGGCGCGGATGAACTCATCGTGATCGAGCAGGATGATGCCGTTCTGATCCTGCACCGGCACCAGTGATTTGTTGAACGAACCGTTGGCCCGCGCCCGCGCTGCCTTTTGCTGGGAATACAGCGCGTAGGCATCGACGTCCTGGCGGCTGAAACCTTCAATCGTGGCGATCAGGTCGGCACCGACGCCTTGCGGGGTGAAATGGCTGTGCAGATTGGTTTCCGGGTCCAGCGCCCAAGCGCCGCCGTCGCTGCCCATGGGCACACGGGACATGGATTCGACGCCGCCGACCACCACCAGGTCTTCGAAACCGGAACGGACCTTCATCGCGCCCAGGTTCACGGCTTCAAGCCCCGAAGCGCAGAAGCGATTGATCTGCACGCCAGACACGCTGACGTCCCAATCGGCGACTTGTGCCGCCGTCTTGGCGATATCGGAGCCCTGATCGCCAATTGGCGTGACGCAACCGAGCACCACATCATCGACCTGGCTGGTGTCCAGCGAAGTGCGCTGCTGCAACGCCGTGAGCAACCCGGCCACCAGATTTACTGGTTTGACGCTGTGCAAGGCGCCATCGGCTTTGCCTTTGCCACGGGGCGTGCGTAACGCGTCGAAAATCAAAGCTTGGGTCATGACGTCCTCGAACCTGGGCGGTGAGTAAATACTGAGCTTCCACCTTAGGCCGAGCCGCCATGGATTCAATGACCGCAATGCTCACTGGCGTTGACGGACACGCTCAGACGGACGGTCACTCGGGTGCGGATTAACCGATTAACGTCACCAAGCTGTCTAGCAAACGGGCGCCCAAGAAGCTGGCAATAGGCCTCATGCCTTTTTAAAAGCTTTAAGTAAGCAAACCATACGAAATGGATCTAAACCAAGCGTGACGCGGGCTCTAAGGTGAACATGTACGAAGTTGTCGTCGGGTTTTGCCGAGGCACTCGTCTTACAGGAAGTTCAGCGCTCTGCCGTCATGGAGATATGCAGGCAGGCATCAGGAAATAACAAAAAAGGCGGTCAAGCCATGTTCAAGCATTCGAAAGTACGTCAAGCCGGGCTCATTCTTTTCGCCACTACGCTGTTGTTGATTTTGCCGAACTTGACCAAGGTGATCGGTTAAGCGGTCTTCAAATAATACGGCGCCAGGTTTTTACATCGCCCTCTTAAAAATGTGACTGGCTCGCTACCCGGGCCAGCGTGGGTGTGCCAACCTTTGCGGCACTTCAACGACATGGACGGCGATCATTTGAAAACGCTCATTCTCTTTGGGGCCTTGCTGCTCAGCACGCCCTCGTATGCCGCACAGCTGAACCTTGAGCTGGGCGCGAGCAGTCGCACCTGGCAGACCGAGGAATTGCTCAAGCATCCTCAGGTCCAGACCATCACTATCAGCGACGACGTTTCCTACAAGCGGGACATGAGTTATCGCGCAGTTCCGTTGGCGGCGTTGTTGACCGGCATCAAGCCTGAAGACCATCTGCAAGCCGTGGCGCTGGACGGATTTGCCGCTGAACTGTCGGCGGCGCCGTTGCTGAACGCCAAGGGCGCGCGCGCGTGGCTGGCGATTGAAGACCCGGCGAAACCGTGGCCGGCGTTATCTGAAGGGAAACCGGGTGCCGGGCCGTTTTATCTGGTGTGGGTCGATCCGCAAGCCGGCAACATCAGCCCGGAGCAATGGCCGTTTCAAGTGGCGAGTATCAAGCGCATGGCGCCCGTGGCCGAGCGCTTCCCTGCGCTGCTGCCGGATCCGGCCTTGAAGGCGGATGATCCGGTGAACAAAGGCTTTGCGCTGTTTCAGAAGAATTGCCTGGCGTGTCATCGATTGAACGGTGCAGGGGATGCGCAGTTCGGGCCGGATCTGAATATTCCATTTAACCCGACCGAGTACTTCGGGGCGGATTTTCTGAAGCGCTATATTCGAGATCCGCAGAGTTTGCGCCAGTGGCCTCAGGCGAAGATGCCGGGTTTTGCGCCGACGGTGTTGCCGGAGGGGGATCTGGAAATGCTGGTGGGGTATTTGAAGCATATGGCTGGGCGCAAAGCTAAGCCCTGATCCATTCCCTGTAGGAGCGAGGCTTGCCCGCGAAGGCGTAGTGTCAGTCGACATCAATGTGAATGACACTACGCCTTCGCGGGCAAGCCTCGCTCCTGCAAGGGGGCCGTGGTGTTTCGGTTATTGCTGCTGAACGGAGATAATCGGCGCTGGCATCGGCGTCGGCGAAACAAACACCTTCGCGTGCATTTGCTCACACCCACCGCCCCGGCGCATCCCGCGTACAGGGCAGGCATCCAGGTAATCCAGGCCCACCGCCAGTTTCAAATGCCGTTCCGGCCGGGCCAATTCGTTGGTCACATCGAAGCTGTACCAAGCGTCATCGAGCCAGGCTTCGGCCCAGGCGTGACTGGCCAGGTGTTCGCTATTCTCGCTGTACAAATACCCCGACACATAACGTGACGGAATGCCCAGGCTGCGGGCGCACGCGAGAAACGCGTGCGTGTGGTCCTGACAGACACCGGAACGCCCGGCGAAGGCCTGGGCGGCGCTGGTGTCCACTTCGGTGGAGCCCGGCGTGTAGGTCATGTGCGAATTGAGGCCATGCATCAAGTCGATCAACGCCGTGCGATCCCGGCGTTTTTTGCATTCCTTTTCCGCGAACGCACGCAGGGCTTCGTCGGCTTCGGTCAGGCGCGTGAAGCGCAGGAACGGCAGTGCCGACTGGCTTTCATGTTCGGCTTCGCGCAGCTCGTCGATGTCCACCTGGCCACGGGCGCCGATGATGATCGCCTCGTGGGGTTCGTCCATGGTCAGCACATGCAGGATGTTGCCGAACGGATCGAGTTGCGCGCGCACCGGGCGCGGCAGGTCGAGTTGCCAGCTGAGCACATGCTGACGCTCGCTGTCGTGGGGTGTCAGTCGCAGGTACTGGATGCTCGCCCGCACCTGATCTTCGTAGTGATAGGTGGTTTCGTGGCTAATGGAAAGTCTCATGCAGCCTCCAGGTAGGAACTGTGAATGGCGTTACCCAACTGGCGCACCAGCGGGATGAATTCGGTCAGCCAGGCGTGCAGGCCTTCGTCGAGAATTTCGTTGATGCCGGTGTAGCGCAGGCGCGCGTCCATCTCCGCCGCCAGACGTTGCGCGGGCCGGCCATTGGCCCCCGGCAACTGGGCAAGGATCTGGTCGATTTCTTCGGTGCAGGCACGCAGGGAACGTGGCACATCGGCGCGCAGCAACAGCAACTCGGCCACATGCCGGGCACCGGGTGCATCGCGATAAATCTCGGTGTAGGCCTCGAACGACGACAACGCCCGCAACAACGCGCTCCACTGGTAATACGCGTGAGCAGTGCCGTCGCTGACCGCTTCGGCCTGATCGCCGGCCATTTCGTAGCGGGCGTCGAGCAGGCGCAACGTGTTGTCGGCCCGTTCGATAAACGTCCCCAGGCGAATGAAGCGGAACGCATCGTTACGCATGATCGTGCCGTAGGACGCGCCACGGAACAGGTGGGAACGTTCCTTGATCCACTCGCAAAAACGGCTCATGCCGTAGCGACTCAGGCCTTGCTCGGCGATCCCGCGAATTTCCAGCCAAGTGGCATTGATGTTTTCCCACATGTCGGCGGTGATTCGCCCACGCACCGCATGGGCACTGGCCCGCGCCGCGCCCAGGCAGCTGTAGATGCTCGCCGGGTTGGCCGCGTCCAGTGCGAAGAAATGCAGCAGCCGCTCGGCGTGCAAATCACCGTGGCGCTCCAGGTAATCGTCCAGGGTGCCGGTAATCAGCAGCGGCATGGCCAGTTCGTGCAGACCGTCACCGCGACCGTCCTGCGGCATCAGCGACAGCGAATAACTGATGTCGAGCATCCGTGCGAGGTTTTCCGCCCGCTCCAGGTAACGCGACATCCAATACAAATCCGAGGCAGTTCTACTTAACATGGCAGGCTTCCTTCAATCCTCGACCACCCAGGTGTCCTTGGTTCCGCCGCCCTGGGAAGAATTCACCACCAGAGAGCCTTCACGCAGGGCCACACGGGTCAAACCGCCGGGCACAACCCGGGTTTCGCGGCCAGACAATACAAACGGACGCAGGTCGATATGGCGTGGCGCAATGCCGTTTTCGACAAAGGTCGGACAGGTCGACAGGGACAACGTCGGTTGCGCGATATACGCATGAGGCTTGGCTTTGATTCGCGCGCGGAACGACTCGATTTCCGCCGCGGTCGCCGCCGGCCCCACCAGCATTCCGTAACCGCCGGAGCCCTGGGTTTCCTTGACCACCAGGTCTGGAAGATTGGCCAGCACGTGGGACAGTTCAGAAGGATTGCGACACTGGAACGTCGGCACGTTCTTCAGGATCGGCTCTTCGTCCAGGTAGAAACGGATCATGTCCGTGACAAACGGATACACCGATTTGTCGTCCGCGACCCCGGTGCCGATGGCATTCGCCAGCACCACGTTGCCGGTTCGGTAGGACGACAACAGCCCTGGAACGCCGAGCATCGAGTCCGGGTTGAACGCCAGCGGGTCGAGGAATGCATCGTCGAGGCGACGGTAAATCACGTCGACCGCCTTCGGCCCGTCCGTGGTGCGCATGAACACCTTGTCGTCGCGCACGAACAGGTCCGCGCCTTCCACCAGCTCAACGCCCATCTCTCGCGCCAAAAAGGCGTGCTCGAAAAACGCGCTGTTGAAGCGACCCGGCGTCAGCACCACCACGCTCGGATTATCGATCGGGCTGGAGCTTTTCAGAGTGTCGAGCAGCAGGTTCGGATAATGGTCGATCGGCGCGATGCGCTGGGCCGAGAACAACTCGGGAAACAGTCGCATCATCATCTTGCGGTCTTCGAGCATGTAGCTCACGCCGCTGGGTGTACGCAGGTTGTCTTCGAGCACGTAGTACGTGCCGTCGCCATCGCGTACCAGATCGACACCGGAAATGTGCGAATAGATATCGCGGTGCAGATCGAGCCCTTGCATCGCCAGCTGGTATTGCTCGTTGGCCAGCACCTGCTCGGCCGGAATGATGCCGGCCTTGATGATGCGCTGCTCGTGGTAGAGGTCGGCGAGGAACATGTTCAACGCCTTGACCCGCTGGATACAGCCGCGCTCGACGATCCGCCATTCACTGGCGGGGATGCTGCGCGGGATGGTATCGAAGGGAATCAGGCGCTCTGTCCCCTGCTCATCACCGTAGAGCGTGAAGGTAATCCCGGCGCGATGAAATAACAGATCGGCCTCGCGTCGCCGTTGTGCCAAGAGCTCGTCAGGCGTCTCGGCCAGCCAACGGGCAAACTCCCGATAATGCGGGCGGACCTGGCCGCCGGCATCGTACATCTCATCAAAATAGGTGCGGATCATGCCGTACTCCTTGTCACCCGGACATCTAGGCATCGCAAGGCCCGTGCCATCGGCAGAAACGCTTTGTTATCAATCAGTTGGAGAATCACGCCGTTTGCACCGCACCAATCCTGTGCAGCAAACGCCCCACGCTGATCGCCCCCGCTTCATTGCAAGGCGACGTTGTCACCTATCACCAGCATAGTCAGAGTTGATTTCACTGCCCGGCCGGCGGTGCGGATAATCCGCGCATCCGCTGCAAAACCTGACCAAACTTCCCTTTAGCCGCCTGCTCAGGCGGTTTTTTTTGCCTCGGGATTCTTGTTTCAGGGTTTTGCCAAGGGGCGGATGCCACAAACGAAAACGGCCAACCCGAAGGTCAGCCGTTGCTGAGCGTTGTCACTGTTCATAACGTTATGCGAGACGCCCTCGTAGTTCCTGCTTGACGCCCCACCCTTCGAGGATGCCGCCCAGAGGCTCAACCACCGCCTCGAAACCCTGTTCGAAATCGCCGATATCATCGTAGGTGGCGTACATGACTTTGCTCAGTTCGAGCGCCCATGCGCCGTCATCGCGCACACTGATTTGCGCGTTCAAGGATTCACCTTTGTATTGCCCTGCCGCCCTGCGTGCCCGCTCCTCGTCCGGGAAAATGGCGTAGAACTCGATGGGATGGAACCGTGAAAAATCGAAACCGCCTTCTTTCATGCGGCGCAACACGCTGCTGCTGATGTCTTCTTGATAGGCTGTGCTCATGAAACGTCCCCCTCAATCATGATGGATAGACTTTCCGTATTCCCGGCACGCGCAACCGATTGGTGCGAGCGATGCGGCAACCAGGTCGCCGGTGGGAAGCAAGCATGTAGCTGACAAGTCCAGACCTTAGCGATCCGTTCGCTGATCTCGATTGCAGAGTAGCCCCAAGACGGAGGCGCTGCCAAGGCCTGGATAAGAATGAGACAGGTGTTGTTCAGATTGGCGTGATGCCGAGGATTTGAATGCTGTTCTGCGCTTTGAGACTTTTTACGCCGGCATCAGCGGTGCGCCCTTCCAGATCATTCAGATCCAGTTCAGCGGCGACAGGAAGGAACCGGCCTTTGATGAGTTTCGCGGCTTGCTCGTTATCCGGGCACTCGTCGCACTCAAAGACTTCATCGACTGTTTCACCGTGATCATCCACGAAAGTGATTTTCCACTTTTGCATCAGTGCCTCCTCGAACAAACCCGCAAATGGGCTTACATCCATCTGGACTTTTGGCCTGAGTGATCGTTCAAACGGATTACCGCATGCAGGTATGAAAAACATACAGGAACCTGCAGGAGCGAAGCTTTCGCGAGCAAGCTTCGCTCCTGCAAGGGGGTTATGCGTACATCTTCAGTTTAGTCGTTGCTTGGCTTGTTGATCGCTTGCAGCACGTATTGCGGCAAAGCGAAGGCGCCGATGTGGATTTCCGGGTTGTAGTAGCGGGTGATGATGCCGCTGCCGGCGAAACGCTGTTGCAGGGTTTCGCGGGACAACTTGCGATAGGCGGTGTTGGTCGCCCCCCAGGCAAAGGTCATCGAGCCGCCGATGTAGGTCGGCACCGCGGCCTGATAGAAGTGCCAGTCCGGGAACAGACTGCGCAGGCGACCCGCAGTGGTTTTGACTTCTTCGATCTGCATGAACGGCGTGCCGTTCTGCGTGACCAGGATGCCGCCCTCGTTCAGGCAGCGACGGCAGGCCTGGTAGAAGTTTTCGGAGAACAGCACTTCACCCGGACCGATCGGGTCAGTGGAATCGGAAATGATCACGTCGAATTTTTCGGTGGTGGTGGCGACGAAACGCATGCCGTCATCGATTACCAGATTCAGGCGGGGATCATCGAACGCACCCTTGGAGTGGTTCGGCAGGAATTCCTTGCACATGTCGACCACGGTGCCGTCGATCTCGACCATGGTAATGTGCTCGATGCTGCGGTGCTTGGCCACTTCACGCAGCATGCCGCCGTCGCCGCCACCGATAATCAGTACACGTCTGGCGGCGCCATGCGCCAGGATCGGCACGTGGGTGAGCATCTCGTGGTAGATGAATTCGTCGGCCTCGGTGGTCTGGATCACGCCGTCCAGCGCCATGACCCGGCCCATGCGCGGGTTCTCGAAAATCACCAGGTGCTGGTGTTCGGTGCGCACTTCGTGCAGCAGTTTTTCCATGCGAAAACGCTGGCCGTAGCCTTCGTAGAGGGTTTCCAGGTATTCGCTGGTGGTGATGTTGCTCATGGGAAGTGCTCCGATGAATGCGGTGGCAACGGACGGTTACCCGCCCATGATGGCCAATCGATCGGCTCGATTAACCGGGAAAGGCGCGCATTCTACGTTGCGGAAGATGACAGGTCGAACCTTCTGACACCCACATACCTGTAGGAGCGAGGCTTGCCCGCGAAGAACGATAACTCGGTCTCTCTGTTAAACCGTTTAATCGTTCTACGCGGGCAAGCCTCGCTCCTACAGGGGGGGGGCGGTGTTGGGGTCAGATCCGCACATTGCCCCGGGGCCCGGCGATAGCCCAGATGATCAGGCCCAGGACAGGCAGCAGCAGAATCAGCAGCACCCAGATGATTTTCATCCCTGTGTCAGCGCCACTTTTGAGCACGTTGATGATTGCCCAAATGTCCAGGACAAGAATAATCAGGCCGATCAGGCCATTGAACGTGGAACCCATGGTGTCGCTCCCTAAGAGTGGTGTGCACTCTTAGGATAGCCGGGCCTTGCGAGGGTTCCGTTTTTTAAACGTGGACCGCTATTTTCAGGGCTTCGAGCGATGGCGCGGCGGTGATACCCACTTGCGCGCACAACTCGAGCACGCGCGGTACGTCGTTGCCGTAGACCAGCACCACTTGCAGTTCGTCGTCGAGCAACTGGCTGAAGTTCATCAGCGTGTAACCGCCGTTTTCCTTGTTCATGCTGCCCATCTGCACCTGAATGCGGTTGAGCGCTGTCAGGGCTTCGGTCTTGGCCAGTTGCTTGGGTTTGATGTTGAAATCAACGCCGGGGCCGAACGAGGCGACGATCTGGGCGAACAGGTCGACGTAGGTGTCGGCCTGGAACAGCACGGTTTCCGGCAGGCTGCCCACTACAACCCACTCGCCCAGTGGAATCGGGAAGGAGTCGTCGTAGTTGATATCCGGATTGGCCGTCAGAAAAGCCTCGGGATCGGCGTAGGCCTGAGCCGCTTCGTCAGCGACTTTCAGGATTTCGTCATCGCTCATGCACCCGGAGCTGATTTTAGTGATGAGTTCGACGAGTGCGGCTTTCATGGGGCGGATCCTGTAGCGAGTGAATTTTGAGGGCGCGAAGGATAGCGCATTCGGAGAGAGTTACCGAGCAGACCAAAACTGCGTGGCGAGGGCGCTTGCTCCCGCTCGGCGGCAAAGCAGTCGTCAATCAGGTGAAAGCGGTCGACCTGATCTACTGCGGTGAATGGTTTTGGGGCCGCTTCGCAGCCCAGCGGGAGCAAGCTCCCTCGCCATAAAAGCCTCGATACCACAGGGGAGCGTGCGTATTCAGGCCAGCAATTTTTGCAACTGCGCGGTGGTGTCGACCGCGCCCATGGTTTTAGCGGCGTCCAGCGCGGTGACGCCATTGGCATCCTTGGCTTTCGGATCGGCGCCTTTGCTGATCAGGTAATCGACGATTTCAACGCGGTTGAACATCGCCGCCATCATCAGCGCGGTGCGGCCGTCGAAGGATGAGCCTTCCACTTGTGCGCCACCCTCGACCAACGCCTTGACCACCGCCAGGTCGCCCTTGAACGCGGCGCCGGCAATCGGGCTCTGGCCGTTGTCGTTGCGGATTTCCGGGTCGGCCTTGTGTTCCAGCAGCACTTTCACCGTCTCCACGTGGCCGTGGTAGGCGGCGAGCATCAGCAAGGTGTCGCCCTTGTGGTTGCGCAGGTTCGGCGGCAGGCCTTTGGTCAGCAACGCAGCCATCATGGCCGCATCGCCCTCGCGTGCCTTGTTGAATACCTGTTCGGCAAATTCAGCGGCTTCTTCGGGGGTCATCTGGCGGCTTTGGTCTGACATCGGGGACTCCACTGTCTGTCATTCGGAAAGCCGACAGTTTCCCGAGCAGCCCCAAGGCTGTCACTTCTTTTTTCTCAAGAGCCGCCATAGCCACATTCAATAGCGGTACTTGCCGCCGCGAATATCCGCCAGGATCTGGTCGGTGACTTGCACGTAAGTCTGGGTGCCGGGCAGCCAGGCGTAGATCGGGTCATCGCCGGTTTTGCCGGGGTCGAAGGCTTCGTCCTTGAGCCGGGTCTTCTGGTATTTGAAGGTCCCGGTGGTTTCCATTTTCACTTTCACCCGCAGGAAAAGCGGCACCGCATACGCGGGCATTTGCTCGCGGGCAAACGCCAGTAACTCGCTGAAATCCAGGGTCGCCAAGGATTCGGCAGGCGTGATCGCGGCCATGCCGGCACGTCCGTTGGTGTTCAGGATTTCCACGCCATACGCCACGGCTTCTGAAATATTCGGGTGTTGCAGCAAGATGTTCTCGACCTCGGTCGTCGAGACGTTCTCACCCTTCCAGCGATAGGTGTCCCCCAACCGATCAACAAACTGCGCATGGCCAAAACCGATATTGCGCAGCAGATCGCCCGTATTGAAGTAACGGTCGCCCAGGGTGAACACGTCGTGGAGCACGACTTTTTCAGTCTTCTGCGGATCGGTGTAACCGTCCAGCGGCGCCTTGTCGTCGATTCTCGCCAACAACAGACCCTGCTCGCCTTTGGCGACTTTGCGCATGAAGCCCTTGGCGTCACGAATCGGCTGGCCGCTGTCGTGGTCGTAGGCCACCAGCTCCCAGGCCATCAGGGAAAAACCGATGGTGTTGTCGAAGTTGAGGATGTTGGTGAAGCCGATATTGCCGTCGCTGGCGGCGTACAGCTCACAAATGTGCTCAACCGCAAAGCGCGTCTTGAACTCGCGCCAGGCGCCGGGCCGCAGGCCATTGCCGATCATCTTGCTCACGCGGTGTTTGCTGTCCTCGGCCGTGGGTGGTTGATCCACCAGGTAGCGGCATAATTCGCCGACGTAACCAAGGGTGGTCGCCTGGTATTTGCGCACGTCGTTCCAGAACTGGCTGGCGCTGAATTTGCGGCGGATGGCAAATCCTGCGGCGCCGCTGATCGCCGCCCCCCAACACACGCAGAGCCCGGTGGCGTGATACAGCGGCAAGGTGCAATACACGACATCCTCGGGCTGCATATTCAGGGCGATCTGACCGAAGCTCGCCGAGCTGCGCATCCAGCGACCGTGTTTGAACACGCCCGCTTTGGGCAACCCGGTGGTACCTGAGGTGTAGATATAGAAACAAGGATCGTCGAAGAAAACCTGCTGGCTGCTGGCCGGATTTTCACTGGACGCCTGGGCGCTGGCGCTCATCAGGTTGATGAAACCGTCGGGCGCATGGCCGGGATGTCGATAGGTGTCTTGATCGGCGACGAACCAGGTGTGCGTCGGCTCGATCGACACCCGCTCGCAGACGGCACTGAAAGCCGGGACCAGTTCTTCGCCCACAATGATCGCCGCAGGCGCCACGAGGTTCAGGCTGTGAGCCAGGGTGTCGCGGGTTTGCGAGGTATTGAGCAACGCACTGATCGCGCCGACCTTGGCCACTGCCAGAATCGTCACCAGCAGTTCTGGACGGTTCTCGAGAAAAACCGCCACCACATCACCCTTGCGGATGCCTTGGGTAATCAGGTGATGGGCGATGCGATTAGCCCACTGATTGACCTGTGCATAACTCAGCGTCACGTCGCCTTGCAGCAACGCGGGCCCATCGGGATTGCGCAAGGTCGCTTGCTCGAACGTCCAGCCGAGGCCACACGCTTGGGTCGGATCCTTGACGTTGGCAACCTTCATGCCCTTCACCACCCGAGGAATGGCTTTGGCAATGGAAGGCAGTTTGCGGAGCATCATGCTCCAGGTAATCGTGTCGCTCATGCTTGCTCCCGTTCGATCTTTTTATTGTCGGGCGGCGGTCTATGAGTCCGAAAATACGTCAGCGGTTCTTGAGCTGTACACGCGGTTTTTGAAATGTTTTGTATCCGCGCCCCGAGCGTTCGAGATCGCGAACCTCAGCGCGGGTGATTGGTTCCATCCAATCGAGGCCAACCCCGCAAAATGCAGGATGCACGATGGCCATTCATGCAGATTGCACGAAAGCGAAAATCCACCAAAAATATAACTTATTGATTTATAAGGATTTTAAAAATATCAGGTGCTGGCACAATCACTGCAACTACCTCTCCATGCTTGCCAATCAAGTGCTAACGGAGCTGATAGACATGAGCCTGATCCAAGAAAAATTTACCTCCCTGTTCTCCAACTTCGAAGTGAACACCCAACCACGTCCGGATGGTGGCATTCTGCTGACCCTGCGCAGCACCGAAGGCAAAGTGTTCAAGCGTTCGATTTCGTACCAGCAATTGCATGCCGGCGATCAGTTGTCGTGGGTGATCAGTGCAATTCGCCGTGATCTGGCCGAACAGGCCAGCGAACTGCCGCAGATCTCCATGCTGCAAAGCCAGCAGCGGTTTGCCCTGCCGACCTATCACTCGGCGTGAACCTTGCGGTTGTGTAAATAGACGCGCTGTAAAAAAACAGGCCGTGAGAGCTTTCGCTCCACGGCCTGTTTTGTTTTTGAAGCTGTACTGAGCCTTTGTAGGAGCGAAGCTTGCTCGCGAAGGCGATGGAGCAGATGTCAATAATGTTGACGGACACGCCGCCTTCGCGAGCAAGCTTCGCTCCTACAGGTAAGTCGTTTCGACGTTAAAAGGTGGAAAGATCAATCCGGGCAAAACTGTCGACGGTGACATGCCCTGCCAGCTCCCCGCCTTCCCGGGCCAGTCCGCAAGTGGCCATGCCAGCGGCGCGCGCCGCGTCCAGTTCCTCGACGATATCGGACAGAAACACAATCTGCGCAGCCTCCAGCCCGATCGCCTGGGTGATGCGCTCGTAAGAGTGTGCTTCACGCTTGGGCCCCGACGTGGTGTCGAAATAGCCGCTGAACAAGGGCGACAAGTCCCCCGCCTCCGAGCAACCGAAGATCAGCTTCTGTGCCTGGATCGAGCCCGAGGAATACACAAACAGTTTAAAACCGTCCTGATGCCAGCGCTTGAGCGCTTCAACGGCGTCCGGGTAAACGTGACCTTTCAACTGTCCGGCCTGATAGCCCTGCTCCCAGACCATGCCTTGCAATGCTTTCAGCGGCGTGGCCTTGCGGTCTTCGGCAATCCAGCCCAGCAGGATTTCGATCACCCGCTCAACGTCGGCGTCCGCTTCGTTGCTGTCACGGCGCACGGCGGCCAGTTGCTCGGCCACATCTGCGCGCCCGGCGTGCTGGCGAACAAAGTCCGGCAGGTGTTTGGCGGCATACGGAAACAGGACGTCGAACACAAAACTCACCGCGCTGGTGGTGCCTTCGATGTCGGTGAGAATCGCTTTGATCGGCATCGGCTCAGTCCTCAAGACGCGGGAAGCGGCTGGCGATGTCTTCGCCGGTGAAGTTGGCACCCAGCCTTCAGGGTTGTTGAACAGTCGGATCGCGACGAAGTGCGGATGCTCGCCCATGTCGAACCAGTGCGGCGTGCCGGCCGGTACGGAGATCAGGTCGTTCTTCTCGCAGAGCACCGCGTAAACGTAATCGTCGATGTGCAGGGTGAACAGCCCACGGCCGGCGACAAAAAATCGGACTTCGTCTTCGCCATGGCGGTGTTCGTCGAGGAACTTGGCGCGCAGTTCGGCTTTTTGCGGGTGATCGCTGTTCAGGCTGATCACGTCGACGGTGACGTAACCGCGCTCGGTCATCAGTTTGTCGATCTGTTCCTGGTACGCCGCGATCACTTCTTCCTGACTGGCGCCCGGCTGGATTTTCGCGGTGGCTTGCCAGCGGTCGAAACGCACGCCCTGCTCGGCCAGGGTCGAGGCGATGTCTTCGAAATGGGTCAGCACCTTGTTCGGAAGATCAGGGCTTGAGACGTGGTAAACGGACAGGCTGCTCATCAGGGCAACTCCTTAACGGTTCATGCGTTGCGGTTCATGCTTGACGGTTCAAAGCCGCGCGCATCTTCAACTCGCATTCGAACAAAAATTCAAACGCTTCGATCTGCCGCAGGGCGTCGCTCATGCGCGCGCCCCAGGTGTAGAGGCCGTGGCCGCGAATCAGGTAGCCGACGCAATCGGGATGGGCTTCTAGCCAAGGCTGCACCTTGGCGGCGAGGCGCGCAATGTCCTGGTCGTTGTCGAAAATCGGCACGCGCACCCGGGACTCGTGGGTCGAGACGCCGCTGAAAGCTTTTTGCAGTTCGTAATCTTCGAACTCGATGAAATCTTCTGGCGTCAGGCGCGACAGCACCGTGGCGTTCACCGAATGGGTGTGCAGCACCGCGCCGATCTCCGGGCGCCAGCTGTAGAGCTGGGTGTGCAGCAGGGTTTCGGCGGACGGTTTTTTGCCCGGTTCCAGGCTGTTGCCCGACAGGTCGGTGACCAGCACATCATCCACACCCAGCTGGCCTTTGTGCTTGCCGGACACGGTCAGCAGCGCTTCGGTCGGCGACAGGCGGGTCGAGTAGTTGCTGCTGGTGGCCGGCGACCAGCCGCGACCGTACAGAAAACGCCCGGCGTCGATGATTTCCTGGGCGAGGTGTTCACGGGTAAGGCTCATGGCCTGTCCTCTTGCATGCGTGTGGCAATGATAACGGCAGCGGCGAAGGCTGCGAGACTGGCAATACTAAAGGTGAACGTGGCCCCGAGGGCGTTCCAGCTGTAGCCGGAATACAACGCGCCCAATGCGCCGCCAGTGCCGGCGAGCGCGGCGTAAAGCGCCTGGCCCTGACCTTGCTGACGCGCACCGAAGCTACGTTGCACGAACTGGATGGCAGCGGCGTGAAAGCTGCCGAATGTTGCAGCGTGCAGCACCTGGGCAAACAGCAGCACCCAAAGGAATTCGGCCAGCGAGCCCAGCAGCAACCAGCGCACGGCCGCCAGCAGGAAACTCACCAGCAGCACCCGACGCACCGAGAAGCGCGCGAGGATTTTGCTCATGGCCAGAAACATCAGGACTTCGGCGACCACGCCGACCGCCCAGAGCATGCCGATCACGCCTCGACTGTAACCGAGCCGTTCGAGGTGCAACGTCAAAAAGGTGTAATAAGGCCCGTGGCTCACCTGCATCAGCGCCACGCAAGCGTAAAACGCCAACACGCCGGGATTGCGCAATTGCGTGAGAAAACCGTCTCCGGCAATGCGTTCGCCCTGAACCGGTTGAGCGTTGGGCACCCACAGGCTGCTGACGACGATGCCGGCCATGATCAGCACAAGCGCCACCGGGTAAATGTCGAGGCTCAGCCATTCGAACATCCGGCCGAGCGCGACCACGGTGATGATGAAACCGATGGACCCCCAGAGGCGGATCTGACTGTAGCGCGACGTCTGCCCTTTCAAGTGCGCCAGGGTGATGACTTCGAACTGCGGCAACACCGCGTGCCAGAAGAACGCATGCAGCGCCATGACCATCGCCAGCCAGGCGTAGGTCTGGCTGACGAAAATCAGCGAAAACGTCAGCAGGGTGCAGACGGCGCCGAAGCGCACGATGGCCAGGCGGCGGCCGGTGTAATCACCCAGCCAGCCCCAGATGTTCGGTGCCACGCAACGCATCAGCATCGGGATCGCCACCAGTTCGCCGATGCGCGCGCTGGAAAACCCCAGGTGATCGAAGTACAGCGCCAGAAACGGTGCTGTCGAACCGAGCAAGGCGAAATAGAACAGATAGAAACTGGAGAGCCGCCAGTATGGGAGCGCCGCCACGTCGTCAGACCGCAGCGGCGTTGAGGTCAGCCATTAAAGCTGACCCAGCACCGGCGTGCTCACGCGCACGTCGGCATTCTGCCCGCGATGACGCAACAGGTGATCCATCAGCACGATGGCCATCATCGCTTCGGCGATCGGCGTGGCGCGGATGCCGACGCAGGGGTCATGACGGCCCTTGGTGATGACGTCCACCGGGTTGCCATGAACGTCGATCGAGCGGCCCGGAGTGGTGATGCTCGAGGTCGGCTTGAGGGCCAGGTGCGCAACGATCGGCTGACCGGAGGAGATACCGCCCAAAATGCCGCCCGCGTTGTTGCTGAGGAAGCCTTCCGGGGTCATTTCGTCGCGGTGTTCAGTACCGCGCTGGGCGACGCTGGCGAAACCGGCGCCGATTTCCACGCCTTTCACGGCGTTGATGCTCATCAGCGCATGGGCCAGTTCGGCGTCGAGGCGGTCGAAGATCGGCTCGCCAAGGCCTGGCATCACGCCTTCGGCGACGACAGTGATCTTGGCGCCGACTGAATCCTGATCGCGGCGCAGCTGATCCATGTAGGCTTCCAGCTCCGGCACCTTGTCCGGGTCCGGGCTGAAGAACGCGTTCTCTTCCACCGAATCCCAGGTCTTGAACGGGATCTCGATCGGGCCGAGCTGGCTCATGTAGCCGCGAATGACGATGCCCTGGGTGGCCAGGTATTTCTTGGCAATCGCACCAGCGGCTACACGCATGGCGGTTTCGCGGGCGGAACTGCGTCCGCCACCGCGGTAATCGCGCTCGCCGTATTTGTGGTGATAGGTGTAGTCGGCGTGGGCCGGGCGGAACAGATCCTTGATCGCCGAGTAGTCCTTGGACTTCTGGTCGGTATTGCGGATCAACAGGCCGATGGCGCAACCGGTGGTGCGACCTTCAAACACGCCGGAGAGGATTTCGACTTCGTCGGCTTCCTGGCGCTGCGTGGTGTGGCGGCTGGTACCGGGTTTGCGGCGATCCAGATCGCGCTGCAGATCCTCAACGGAAATCTCCAGCCCCGGCGGGCAGCCGTCGACAATGGCGACCAACGCCGGACCATGGCTTTCGCCCGCGGTGGTGACAGTGAACAGCTTGCCGTAGGTATTGCCGGACATGCAGGACGCTCCGTGAAATGAACCTGAATACGTAATGCGCGCCAGTATACGCAGGCTACCCAAGTAGTTCATCCTCGAACCTTATGGGTGCCCGCGAGTCCAACCGGCACCTTTGTGAATGATGGCGTGATGATGCTGCGAGTTCTAGCCTTGAGCCTTACCCTGTTTACCGGCTTTGCCCAGGCCACTGTCCTGCAACGCCCGATCACTTTGGATACCGGCACCGGGGAGCTTTTCGGCTCGCTGTTGCTGCCTAAATCCGACACCCCCGTGCCCGTTGTCCTGATCATTTCCGGCTCCGGTCCTACGGATCGTGACGGAAACAACCCCGACGGCGGCCGTAACGACAGCCTCAAGCGGCTGGCCTGGGTGCTGGCCAAACACAACATCGCCAGCGTGCGTTACGACAAGCGCGGCGTGGCGGCGAGCCTCGCAGCGACGCCGGACGAGCGCAATCTGTCGGTGGAAGCTTATGTCGCCGACGCCGAGGCCTGGGGCCGCAAGCTCAAAACCGACCCGCGCTTTGGCCAGCTGATTCTGCTGGGCCACAGCGAAGGCGCCTTGATCGCCAGCCTTGCGGCGCCCAGCGTCGATGCCGCCGCGGTCATCTCCATGTCGGGCAGCGCCCGGCCGATCGACCAGGTGTTGCGTCAGCAATTGAGCAATCGCCTGCCACCGCCGTTGATGCTGCGCAGCAATGAGCTGCTCGACAGCCTCAAGGCCGGCAAAACCGACGACAACGTGCCGCCGCAGTTACAGGTGATTTTCCGCCGGAGCGTGCAGCCGTATCTGATTTCGCTGTTCCGTCAGGACCCGGAGGCAGCGTTCGCCAAATTGAAAATGCCGGCGTTGATCATCCAGGGCAGCAACGACATTCAGGTCGGCGTCGGTGACGCCAGGATGCTCAAGGCGGCCAAACCGGACGCCGAACTGGCGCTGATCGAAGGCATGAACCACGTCATGCGCATCGTGCCCAACGACGTGAAACGACAAATGGCCTCTTACAAGGACCCGCAATTGCCGTTGGCCGCCGAACTCGGCGCGCGAATCCTCGAGTTTATTGACGGACTTCGCACCAGTTAGCCACTACTCACCCTCCAGTCCTGAAAAAAACGGCCGATAAGCCTTTGTCGCCAGCGCTATGACTGACGACAAGCAGAGCTTGGACAGGATCTCGCCGTTATGACTGATACCCAGACTTCACCCGACACGACCGCTGAAAAAGACGCACCGCCAGCGGTCGAGCTGCCGTGGGCGGACGTTCACGTCGAGCACCACAAGATGCTCCGCCTGGCGCCGCTGCAAACCGACCGCAATACCGGTGGGCGGCCATTGCGCTTTGTCGAATTCGGTTACGCCGACCGCCACAGCAAGGACCACAGCCTGATGCGCATGAGCATCAAGCTGCCCGGTCAGCGCGTGCGCAAAGAGCAGAACCATCTGGACGTGTGGGTCGATCACACCGCCAAGCGTGTGCATTTCGAGCCTGAAAGCGGTTTGCAGATTGAACCGATGAACCGTGGCATCGGCCGGTTCATGGCCGCCCAGGGCATCACTTGGGCGAAGAAGCGTTGGCCTGGCTACACCGTCGACGGCACGGATCTGAACAATAAAGATGCGTTGAACGAAGACACGCGCCTGCGCCGCGATCACTTTCTCAAGGCCCATGGCTTTGAAGTGGTCTACGCCGACGCCCAGCATTTGAAAGGCAGCGTCAAAGAAGTAAAGGTCGAAGACCTGGTGGGTGACTGGAACAGCGAAAAGCTGCAAGTGGTGGAAATACTCGAAGCCGCGCAGATGCTTCAACAGGCCGAGCAGAATCTGGCCGAGCAGGAAGTGAAGCTGAAGAAACACGAAGAGAAGGTCAGCAAGTACAAGCGTGAAGACGCCGGTCTGCGCTTTACCATTACGTGCCTGGTGGCGTTTGCGGTGTTTCAGGCGGGGTTACTGATCTGGATTGCTACGCACCGGTAACGATCCGAGACCGCGGCGCGGTCTTCGCGGGCAAGCCACGTTCCCACCGATTTTGCGTCGTGCCCATATGATGCGGCACACACAAGACCTGTAGGAACGAGGCTTGCCCGCGAAAGCGCCCTATAGTCAGACGCGGGAAGCGAACAGGGCCTGATGATCGCGGCACTGCTCCGCGCTCAACATGAACACACCATGCCCACCGCGCTCGAAATCGAGCCAGGCGAAGTCGACTTCCGGGTACAGCGCCTCAACGTGAACCTGGCTGTTGCCCACTTCAACTATCAGCAAGCCCTTCTCGGTCAAATGATCCGCTGCTTCAGCGAGCATCCGTCGCACCAGGTTCAAACCATCATCACCGCAGGCCAGGCCCAGTTCAGGTTCATGCTGATATTCGTCCGGCATGTCGGCGAAATCTTCCGCGTCAACGTAAGGCGGGTTCGACACGATCAGGTCGAAACGCTGACCCGGCAAGCCGTCAAACCCATCACCCTGAACGGTGTACACCCGCTCATCAACGCCATGGCGCTCGATGTTCTGGTTGGCCACCTCCAGCGCTTCGAACGACAGATCAGCCAGCACGACTTCGGCGTTCTGGAATTCGTAGGCGCAGGCGATACCGATGCAACCGGAACCGGTGCACAGGTCGAGAATCCGCGCCGGCTCGGCACCCAGCCATGGTTCGAAACGTTTTTCGATCAGCTCGCCAATCGGCGAGCGCGGGATCAGCACACGTTCGTCGACAATGAACGACATCCCGCAAAACCAGGCTTCGCCCAGCAGGTAGGCGGTCGGAATGCGGTCTTCGATGCGGCGTTTGAGCAAGCGTTGCAGATTGACCAGTTCGTCATCTTCCAGGGCGCAATCGAGGTAGCTGTCAGCGATCTCCCACGGCAAGTGCAAGGCACCCAACACCAGTTGACGGGCTTCGTCCCAGGCGTTGTCGGTCCCATGGCCGAAAAACAGATCCTCCCCATGGAAGCGGCTGACGGCCCAACGGATATGGTCACGCAGGGTACGAAGGCGGGAAGTGATCACGGGGGTAAACTCCAGAAAAAACGACTGGCGATTCTAACAGCCAAAACGCGCCACGACGACGCGGGAAAACAGCAGATCAGATGTAGGACATGTCCATTTTCACTGTTGGCTATTGAACAAAACCTGCATCTTGACAAGGCTGCACGCCAGCAACGACGGCGCCTGCGATAGTAGCGATTCACAGAACCGCTCAGCCAGAGGACAATGTCGCAAAAGCCCCACTCCAAGGAGCCCCAGAATGTCCGTTCCAAAAACGATGTTTCAACTCAGCGGCCGCGGTTACGCAGCAGCCAATCTGGGTCATGCGACCCTTGTCATCATCGATGCCCAGAAAGAATACCTCAGCGGCCCGCTGGCCCTGACCGGCATGGATGCTGCCGTCGCGAACATCAAGCAACTGGTGGCCGCTGCCCGTGCCGCCGGTCGTCCGATCGTGCATGTGCGCCATCTCGGCACCGTGGGCGGGCTGTTCGATCCACAGGGCGAGCGCGGTGAGTTTATCCCGGGCCTGGAGCCGCTGGCGGACGAAACCATTATCGGCAAACTGCTGCCGAGTGCGTTTCACGGCACCCCATTGTACGATCGACTGCAAGAACTCGGCTCTCTGGACCTGATCGTGTGCGGCTTCATGAGTCATTCCAGCGTCAGCACCACCGTGCGTGCCGCAAAGAACCTGGGCTTTCGCTGCACCCTGGTTGAAGACGCCTGCGCGACTCGCGATCTGCCCTACAAAGGTGGCGTACTCACAGCCGAGCATGTTCAGCACACCGAAATGGCGATCATGGCGGACAACTTCGCCACCCTCGCGCTCACTCATGAACTGATCTGATCGGCCTCGAAGAGCGGTCAATACCGCCGCTCATCCGCAAAAGCCTCTCATTTGCTGCAATTGACTTAGCCTCAGGAACAACCCGGACAACTCCCGGTCGAAGGGCCGATACCCATTGAGGAAGGTCGGAATGAAGTTATCCGATGGTTTTGACGCACGCCGCTTGCGGCCCAAGGGCCAACGCAACTGGCGTTTTCGATTCGGCGCAGCCTTTGCTGCCTTGCTGGCGACGTGCGGTGTGTTGCTGGCAATGGCCGGCGCCGCCAGCCTGCTCGGCCGCCCTCCGGCCCTGGGCGAATTGAATGCCAGCCCGCTGGGCTCGGCGATCATTCTGGCGGTTGGCCTGTTCGTGCTTTATATCGGTGTGTGGCTGTGGCGTCGTTGCCGGCGTCGTTCGCGCCAATCGCGAGAGCTGAACATGTCCCCGCACCTGATGAAAAAACACGATTGAATCGAAGGCCCGGCTTTTAGGCGGGCCTCAATTGTTATGGATAGTGCCTCGACTTGGGTAAACTGGCCGCCCTTCGCGGAGGCTGACATGCAAGACGACGATTTTTCCCTGTTCAAAAGTGCGATCCAAGGCGTCAAGCCGATCAAGCACGATCGCGCCGAAACCGGCAAACCCAAGGCCGACCGCGCGCAAATCGCCAAGTTGCGTCAGGCCGCGACCGTTCGCACCGATGCCACCACCGTTGATGGTCTGTCCGATCAGTTCGTGATCGACGTCGGCCCGGAAGACGAGTTGATGTGGGCCCGTGACGGCGTTCAGGAAAGCCAGATACGCAAGCTCAAGATCGGACAGATTCCGTTCGAAGGCAGCCTCGACCTGCACGGCATGACGGTGGAAAAAGCCCGGGAAACCCTCTGGGCGTTCCTGGCTGAAGCAACCAAATTCGAAATCCGCTGTGTGCGTGTCACCCACGGCAAAGCCGTGCGTCTGGACGGCAAGCGGCCGATGATCAAAAGCCACGTCAACACGTGGTTGCGTCAGCATTCCCAAGTACTCGGCTTCACCTCTTGCCAACCGAAACATGGCGGTGCCGGCGCGGTGTATGTGATGCTCAAACGGACCATGATGGAAGGTCGTGACGAGTAAAGCTGTCGCTTCACGCTTGCAGCGCCGTGTTTGCCACCGTACCCTTGCCCTTTGCGAAAATCCCCACAGGTAGTTTCATGTCCCTGGAACAGAATTACACCGCGATTCTCGGCCAACTGGGCGAGGACGTCTCCCGCGAGGGCCTGCTCGACACGCCAAAGCGTGCCGCCAAAGCCATGCAGTACCTTTGCCGCGGCTATGAACAGACACTGGAAGAAGTCACCAACGGTGCCTTGTTCAGCTCTGACAACAGCGAAATGGTGCTGGTCAAGGACATCGAGCTTTACTCGTTGTGCGAACACCACCTGTTGCCGTTCATCGGCAAGGCTCACGTCGCCTACATCCCCAGCGGCAAAGTATTGGGCCTGTCGAAAGTCGCGCGGATCGTCGATATGTACGCTCGCCGCCTGCAGATCCAGGAAAACCTCAGCCGCCAGATCGCCGATGCGGTCCAGCAAGTCACCGGTGCCCTGGGCGTTGCGGTGGTGATCGAGGCCAAGCACATGTGCATGATGATGCGCGGTGTGGAGAAGCAGAATTCGTCGATGATCACGTCGGTGATGTTGGGTGAGTTCCGCGAAAACGCCGCGACACGCAGCGAGTTTCTCAGCCTGATCAAGTAATTCGTTACACGAAGAAAACCGGCATTCATCGCCGGTTTTTTTTCGTCTGTGAAAAATCAGGTAAGCTGCGCGCCTTCCGTTCGCCCTGTGAGGCTTATTCCGTGTTCGTAAAAGCGCTTCGTGTCGGCCTTGGCCAACTGATCATCTTCATCGACTTCATTACTCGCCCAGGCAAGAAGCAGCGCCCCGCCGCCGCTCAGGCTCAGGTCGAAACAGCGGCCAAGGACCTGACGCTGTATCAGTTCCACGCCTGCCCGTTCTGTGTGAAAACCCGTCGCACCCTGCGTCGTCTGAATGTGCCGGTAACGTTGCGCGATGCGAAGAACAACGAACAGGATCGCCAGACCCTGCTGGAGCAAGGCGGCAAGATCAAGGTGCCGTGCCTGCGCATTGAAGAAAATGGGCAGACCACCTGGATGTATGAGTCTAAGGTGATTATTGATTATCTGGATAAGCGGTTCGCAGCTGCCTGACACGGCGGATCTCGAACAAAAATAAACCGGCCCATTGGCCGGTTTATTCGTTTCTACCCTCCCCTCAGTCGTTTCCCGGCTTGCTTGTGATGCGAGCCGAGCTCGGTCAGCGGTACGACGAAGGCCTCCCTCCCGGCGATATATCCCTATTGCCAAACTTTTCGTCTACAAAATCAAAAACATTATTTGCTTTATTTGTATACAAAAGCATAATCCACTTCGTGCGAGTTTCTGACCAGCCGGTCAACAAATTCGCAAGTGCCTCAAAGGGCCGCTGCCACCCTCATGGGTCCGGCCCTGGAAATAACAATAAAACTCTTGAGGAGTATTCGCTGTGGAAAGCCGCAAATCCGAAGCCCCGACGCTGGAACTCTCGCCGCCGTTACGCAATGGCTTGCTTGAGCGCATTTTCAAACTCAGCTTGCACGGCACCACGGTGAAGACCGAGCTGATTGCCGGTCTGACAACCTTCATCACCATGGCCTACATCATCTTCGTCAACCCCAACATCATGGCCGACGCCGGGATCGATCACGGTGCCGCGTTCGTCGCGACCTGTATCGCTGCTGCGCTCGGTTGCCTGTTAATGGGCCTGTATGCCAACTGGCCGGTCGGCCTGGCACCGGGCATGGGGCTGAACGCCTTCTTCACTTACACCGTGGTCGGCACCATGGGCTACAACTGGGAAACCGCCCTTGGCGCGGTGTTTGTTTCCGGTGTGTTGTTCATGTTCCTGACCTTTTCGCGGATTCGCGAATGGTTGCTCAACAGCATTCCTGTGAGTCTGCGCTACGCCATGGGCGCCGGCGTGGGGCTATTTCTTGGGTTGATCGGCCTGAAAACCGCCGGCATTGTCGTTGATAGCCCGGCCACCCTGATCAAGCTCGGCTCCCTGCGCGAGCCCGGCCCGTTGCTGGCCGCCATCTGCTTCCTGATGATCGCCGTGCTCAGCTACCACAAAGTGTTCGGTGCGATCCTCATCAGCATCATCACCGTGACTCTCGCGGGCTGGGGCCTGGGCCTCGTCCACTACGAAGGCATCATGTCTGCCCCGCCAAGCCTGGCGCCCACCTGGATGGCCATGAATGTTGCCGGCGTGTTCAACGTCAGCATGATCAGCGTGGTGCTGGCCTTCCTCTTCGTGCACATGTTCGACACTGCCGGCACCCTGATGGGCGTCGCCCAGCGCGCCAACCTGGTTAACGCGGACGGCCGGATTGAAAACCTTTCTCGCGCCATGAAAGCTGACAGTGCTTCCAGCGTGTTTGGCGCTGTAGTCGGCGTCCCACCCGTCACAAGCTATGTGGAAAGTGCCGCTGGCGTAGCGGCGGGTGGTCGGACTGGTCTTACCGCTGTGACCGTGGGTGTGTTATTTATTGCAGCCATGTTCTTCGCTCCACTGGCGGGCATGATCCCTGCTTATGCAACAGCGGGTGCGCTGATTTATGTGGCGATTCTGATGATGGGCGGCATGGCGCACATCGAATGGGACGAAGCGACCGACAGCATTCCCGCGATCGTCACTGCGATCATGATGCCGCTGACGTTCTCGGTTGCCGATGGCATCGCGCTGGGCTTTATCACCTACGTGGTCCTGAAAGCCTTCACCGGCAAGCACAAGGAAATTTCTGTCAGTCTGTGGGTGTTGTGCGCGATCTTTATCGCCAAGTTTATTTTCTTGTAAACGTTACGGCGTCAGTGTTTCAAATCAGCCTCACCCCGTCGGGTGGGGCTTTTGCACAAATGGAGGAAAGTGATGAGTCTGGAAACCTGGCTGCTGTTCAGCGGCGCTACGCTGGTGGTGATCCTGATCCCGGGGCCCCTGTCTTTGCTGATGATCAGCAACAGTCTGAATTACGGTTTGCGCCGCTCTTACCCGGCGTTCCTGGGGGGCGTTATTGCCTCGATCTGCCTGCTCAGTGCCTCGGCGCTGGGCCTGGGCGCCCTGTTGCTGGCATCGGAACAGTTGTTTAGCGCGCTGAAAATCGTTGGTGCGCTGTACCTGTTCTACCTCGCCTGGCAGAGCTGGCAGCAATCGCGCCAGCCATCGGTTGGCGCTGAAGTGCCCCAGGCTGCACCGGTGCCACGTTTTCGTGCGCTCTTCGGACGCGCATTCGTGTTGGGCGCGAGCAATCCGAAGGATATTTTGTTCTTTGCTGCTTTCCTGCCGCAGTTTCTGAGCGCCGAACAACCGTTCCTGCCGCAGTTGCTGATGATGATTGCGACCTGGACTGTGCTGGATCTGCTGTGCAAATTAGCTTATGGGCTGGGCGCTCATGGTGCGGCCAGGTATTTACGCAGTGGCAAAGGACAAAGTTGGTTTAACCGGGTGAGCGCAGGACTCTTCAGTGGAGCGGGCGCAGCCTCCTTACTAAGCAATCACTGATCGTATTGCCCTATTACTTGAACTCTTGATTTCATTAGACGTTATCAACGTCAACGCACTAAGAAGTGTTTGCCAAGGATGGCAACACTTCACACCCGCCCCGCAACAAACCGCAACACGCGATATAAATATATATAGTTGTCTTTTCAGAACTCCCCCTACCATGGCGCTGCGATTTTGCACACGACGCCAGGAAAAGGAAGTTCCTATGGCAATGGTTTTCCAAACCCCCGATCCCGATCACTACAATGCCGTCGAAGTGACGGATATTGAACTGCAAGCCAATGAGTACTCCCCAACCACTATTGATTTCGATAAAGAAAGCATCGCCTCCGCCCCGCAACAAACAAATGCCAATAAAAGCCAGCTACGCGTTATTGATGAGTTGTTCGGCCCTATAAAAATAGGCACCCACTCGATTACCCGGTGTGCACTGGATGCACTGGGCGCGACATCAAATGGTCAGGGATTGAACGCTCAAAACACGTTCTTTCGACACCCCAAGCGGTCTTTTATCAACGCCTTGCAATTTGACCCTCTATTTATTGAAGCGCGTATGCGATTCACCGGCACCCGGGATGATTACGCACTGCCTTCCTTGCTGTTTGAAATGGCGTCGCAACGCCCACTAACGGCTCCGCCCCTGCTAAGAGAATTACCTGATCCCGCTGCCGATCCTGAGCAGTACCGCCACAAACTGGACAAATTGCTGAACGCGGCGCAGAGGCTTGATATACGCCACGCGCACTTGTCCAAAACCACACCTCCCTGGGTGAATCGGGTCAAAAGTAGCAGCATGGTCAGCATGGGGACTGGGCTTCAGGCCTTCGGTATTTACAGCGGGCTGCGCGGCCTGCAAGACGCCATTGCAAGAAAAGATCATGGCGAAGTTGTATTCAACAGCCTCAGCACTTCAGCGGAAGTCACTTCATTAGCCGTCGAAGTGGCGGTCACCAAGCAAGCAAAATACATGATCGAAGCCGGGCAAAAAGCCTACAGGGATTTTGCCAAAACCAGCTTCGGCGTTCGACTGGGGCGTGGCGCGGGGCTGATCGCGAGCGCACTGACGTTGCCCTTCGATGTCATGTCCGCCGTCAAATCCTTTAATAGCGCAGCGGCAACCACAGGCAAAGAAGCCACGGATCACTATGTCGCTGCTGGCTTGAGTGTGACCAGCGCGGCCATGACGTTGATTCTGGGTGCCGCCGCACTGGCAGGTTTCTCCTTTATCGGCCCGGTGGGGCTGACGGCCGGACTTCTGCTGGTGGCAGGTTCTCAGGTCTATGCGGCGGTACGCGTTGTCGACGATATCGATGATTACATCGAACTCACTACCCATGAGCGCCTGCGCACGGGCTGGTTCGCCTTTTGGGGAATTCTCCCCGACGACGACATACAAACCCGCCACGCGATTGCAAAATCAACGGTTGAACATTCTAGATTGTTACAAGCGACCGCCCGAAAATTACTGGAAGGAAAATTAAAAGACAGTACAGAAGTCATTGTAAACGGCAAGTTCAAGGTCGAGCTAAAGCCGACACAGGTGCCTAGCTTCGATTGGGAGGCGCAACAGTACCTATATAAAACCATACAAAAACCGCACGTCATTGATAGTAACGACACGATTGATGCTCGGAACGGTGTGACTGACGACATGCCCGGCGCGGAGTTCGGAACGCCAGGAGAGAACAAAGGTGCGGTGTGGTTTATGGGTGGCGGCGACGACACCATCGTGGGTGTTGAAAAAAAGCCAAACAGATTCTATTACGGCGCAGGTATCAAGCATCTGACCGGGGGAGAGAAAGACGATGAATTCATCTTCGAAGGCGCCGCCGAACTTCTCAAAAACGGTCCAAAAGACCCTCTACCCACTCTTCTGAAAGGTGGTTTGGGCAGCGACACGCTAGTGGTTACCGGGAGCTATCCTGAGGGCAACCGCCAAAGATTCGGGTATTTCATCGATCTGAACGAAGGACGACTGTCCATCATCACCCGTGACCAGACCAATGAGGGCCGTTTCAACTATCGGCACACGCTTCTGGAGAGCATTGAGAACGTCGAAACCCTGGCCGGTGCGCAAAACAAGGTCATCGGTACGGGCGGCCCGAATGTCATCAAGTCGCGCGGTCGCGACACCATTGAGGCGGGCGCCGGGGATGACAAAATCTATCTCCTGAACAATGAAGGTACAGCCGCCGGAGGTCCCGGAAAGGATCACTACGCGGTGGCCCATAAACCCGGCAACGTATTCATTACTGAAGATGGCGTGGAGGAAAGCGTCATTGCACTTGACTGGAGAATGGACCTGATAAAGAGCTGGAAAATCGACAATCACGAACTGGTCATCACCTCAGGCTTTGATCTCGACGATCTTAAAGAGCGGGATGTCTACATCAAGGGCGTCTATAAAACAGCCAACGATCGACGGCAACTGCAGAACAGGAAACTGACTTTCGTTACAAAGGACGGGTTTCATTTGATGCCTGAACTTCCTGAAACCATAGAGGCTGCCGGCTCCCTCGAGATTAAAACAGTCATTACTGAACAGGGAAAAACCCAAAACCCGGTCATCCTTTACAACCGTGAATACACGATCGCACACGACAAAAATACGAGTTATTTTGTTTCGCGACTCAATAAACATACGATCCTTACAGTAAAACAACGAAGCACAAACACGCTGGCAACCCTTTATCTGGAGTATGCCAGCCATGAACTGACGCGGGTCGAGGCTTACTTCAAGGTAGACCTGATGCGCCAACGTGACTTTGATCGCATCATGTACAAAGAATGTGGTCTGACCTTTCACTTTGACAGTCAGCGATTGACTATCAACAACCTGGCCAGCTCTATCTGGAGCGGCGACCAGAGAATCACAAGCCGACTGACGCGCCCCACCAACGTGTTGAACCAAGCTGTTCTTCTGATTATGAATGACGGTGTTTCTTATAGAGTCGATCCACCCTCTTTGCCCGATTCAGCTTTCTCCAACGATCAGTTCGAAATAAACGGTCCAATGGAGCGCACCCGCCAAGTGCCGCTGCCACTCGCGGCCAGAGATGGAGCGCCTGTTTTTTGTCAGCCCTTGGACAACGAGGCCCATCACCTGGGCAACCGGGAGAAGTGTGTCCAACTGGTCGCTTACCCTGAACAAACAACCATCGAACATCTGGAGGGTGACGGCTCGACGTACCTTGTCCACCTCAGCTCCGAAATGACGCTAGGCATTTCAACGCCAGGCGCTCGAGCGAACGCCCTACTCAAATCGCCATCGGCGTCTACCTGGGAATTCGATGCAACGAGCCTCGCCTACACCAGAATCAAACGGGTGGACGACTGTCTGCTGATCGGACATACCGTCATTCACCTTCCGCACTACGACGACCCACAAGATTTGATCGATCAGATACGGGTCATCACGCCAGACGGCGTTGTCTATAAAGTCGATCTGGATTTCGACGAAGTCTATATCGACTCACTGGATGGCCGGTATTTCAAAGGCGATGTTCTGAACGAGGGCGCCCTATTGGCAGACCTGAGAGCCTTGGAAATGGAGGACCTCGCCGTTCGAAACATAGCCCTGAGAGACGGTACTGTCGGCAGTCTGTCTTACAACCTGTCGGACCGTCGTTGGATACTTGATACAGACACGTCCCGCACGGTCTTTTACGCCGATCTGGTGCCTTTACACCGGTGCGCCCACCAACTCGAACACTGTTATGAGTTGATGGAGTTTGGCACTCGTTCCACCCCTCCGGTAAGCGCCGCCGATCTGCGGATACTTTTAGACACCTGCAAACTTCTATAGCGCCTACGCAAGACTTCAAACCTCAGGATCAGGCAGACGTCTTTTGTAGCAAATACCGCCACACCCTATACATATCTATCGCCTCTCGACGGCTGATCCAATCAAAACTAACCACCGTGTTTTCCAGGGCCGTGCTTCTTCACGAGCCCTGCTTTTCACCCAACTAATTTTTCGTCTGTATCAGCGGCCAGTCCTGATTCAGACCTTCACCTGATTATTATCGGATCTACGGCCATGGCTAAACCACCCAAGAAAATTCCAAACCCTAATACGCCTGGCACTTCATCATCCTCCACCAGACTCTCTTCTGAGGATGACGTGCCCAGGGTTGGCCCGTCCGGCCGCAATGACACGCCCGTGCAGGGAGAACTCACTCCCCTTGTCCCTGCCTCAAATACGTTGCCAGGCGACACTTCCCAGCACCAGCCCGTGGTTGTCACCCACATGCCTGCTCGAACTCCTCACCCCTTTTTGCAACCGGAGAATAGGGTGTCCTGGCCTCTTGAGCAGGTTGATCAACTGATACGCATCGGTGACACCGGGCTCTTCATGAGCAAAGAGCAAAGGTTATATGCCCACATTGAATACGCAGGCATTGGCAGAGTGGAACCGAACGCCAACGGAGACTACCAAGTCTATTTCCCTTTCGCCCCTGACCATGCCGGACCGGTGCTGAAGAAGCTTGAAGGCAAGCCGCTGTGGTCCATTTTTCCGTCAACTCCAGGCGAACAAAAAGTGGGTTCGCGCGTGACCGCTTCGACCTTCGCGGTCCCCGTCCATCTGATCAATAATCCACTGGTGATCAGAAAACTACCCGCCGCTGACGGGCTTGGAATTCGTTGGCACAACCTGAGAAGTTATGTCGAGTTGCTCGACGAAGGCATTGTTCAAGTCGTCAGAAACGCGAATGGCGATTATCAGGCGACCTTCGGCCAGGAATGGACACCTTCCGGCCCCGTACTCGAGAGGGTTGGACTGACACGATTCTGGCGCCGTAAAGCTCCGACGCAAACCACTGATCAACTGACGGCTCGTCAACCGTCCTCCACCGTCGAAGAAGCCGGTCCGAGCAAGCGCCAGCGCCTTGAGGAACATGAACAGCAGCCAGGCCCCCGTGGACCCGAGCAACAGGTTATTCCTCTCTACCCCGCCCACCCGACCAATGAAAACCCCTACCTGTGGGCATCCTGGGGAAAGGTCAACAAGCCGCATTCAACGGAATCCATACAGATCGGTGAACTGCATTATGAAACGGTACCCAAGGTCAAAAACGTACCAAAAGTCTTGAATTACCTCCAGCATCCCCAATTCCAGCCTTCTCGTTTCGACTTGTTTGAACAGATGTTGCACGCGAAACCCTGGTTGCAGCCCGTACCGGTAGTCCTGAACAGCGATGGCAAGTGGATTGTGAATAGCACCCGCCGATTGTTTGAAAAACCGATGACAGAGTCTGTTTCAACTACCTTCCCGGACTTTTCACCGGTCACCTCGCGCGCTGTCGCAAAGCGACTATTCGAATATTCGGGGGGATCCGAGGTAATCGCCCGCGACGGCTTGTACACCACCATATTGACGCTGGATCACTGGAAGGAACGGGCGGGCATCTTTGATGCAAAGTTCGAAAATCCGATTGATTTATTGCCTGTCGCTTCACGCATGGATGATGAGGGGACAATCATTTCCATGGTGCCTCCGGAATTTGGCGAACCCTTGCGCAGGCTGGACTTCCTCCCCAGGCATTTCCAGATGGAATGGGACAGCTTTGTCGCGGATCGCTCTGACTACAACCTCAAACGGTTAGTCAGCACCGCATTGATCCGCAACGGGTATGACGTGTTTCCTTTATTGAATGAACATCGCACTCCCAAGTTGATATTCAAACGCGAGGGTCATGACAAGGTTTACTTCCTGAAACTCGGTATCGTCGAGAAAAATGCGATTGGACTAAAACCGTCTCTTGCGCCCGAACTTGCCTACCAGGCGTTAGCTTCACAGGTGGGGAATGAAGCCCGGCAAGCTCTCATTACCGCCGACCAACAAAACAACATTGTCTGGTTATTAGGCGGCGTTCAAACAACGCCGTCTGGATGGCAGTCTGTTTTTATTATCAGAGAGCGCTGATACCGCCTTTCTTCAGTGATAGCCGCACATCATTAAACGCCCCTTATCGGGCCTCAGATACTTATTGTTTAAACATTACCCACTTATATAAACATCCAGGAATACGACCGATGGCCAAACCACCAAAAAGAGTTTCAACTTCCAATACACCTGATACCTCGACAACACTTCCAAGGTCTTCGTCAGAAGACAGCCGGGTACGAGGCGGCCATCAGGCCGCAACGGTTGGCACATCGCGGGGAGACGCCAATCCCGTTTCAGACGCCAATGTGCCAGGTTCATCGCAAAGTACCTTGCCTCGTCAGCCTGTCGTCGTTAGCGACATGTCGGCTAACCCTACAAGCGATGCCGAGATGGCTACCCGCATGATTTCCTGGCCTCGGAACAAGGTCGACGAACTGTTCAGCATCGCCGACACCGGGCTTTTCATGAGCCGCCAGCAGCAGCTTTACGCCGATATTGGAGAGGAAGGCATTTTTCTGATCAGGGCAAACGCGAGAGGCGACTACCAGGTGCCTCTTCCGTTTGCCCCGGGCCAACCCGGGCCGATCCTCACGAAGGTGCCTGGCCAGGCGCAGTGGAAAATCACTCGCGAGGGCATGGTCCTTCCCATCGCAAGCGTTCCCGTGAGGCAGGAAACGCTGGAGATCATTCCTCGGCATCTGGCCGACAAACTGACGTCACCCGATGCCAACGGTCTTCGTTACGACAAGCTGAAGAGAACCTATGTCGACGTGACGGAAGAAGGCACGGTCATGGTCCGCAAAAATACGGACGGCCACTATCAGGCCTCCTCGACGAGCGAATTGATCCCTTCGGGCCCGTTACTCGAAAACATTGAAGGGATGACGCTTTGGCAACGCAAGGCAACCAACACACCAGCCTCAGACGCTGAAGATTCAGGCCCCACCCCAGGCAAGCGCCCTCGTCTGGACGAACAGGTTGAGGCTGCCAACCCCGTGGCCGATAACAACCCTCCTGCTGCCACCCTGAATGACAACCCGTATTTATGGGCCTCCTGGGGGAAAATAACCAAGCCTGATTCGGTGGAATCCATCATGATCGGCCAACTCCATTATCCGATCGTGCCAAAGGGGCCAATGGCCGATCAGCTCCCCCTCGTGTTCATTCAACACCCGGAATTTGCGCCCTCACGCTTCGAGGCTTTCGAGCGCATGTTGCAAGAGGCACCTTCGTTGCAACCCGTCGCCACCAGCCACCACGCCGCAACAAATACCCGGAAAGTCGACGGCGCTGCTCGGCTCTTTGAGAAAACACTGACGCAACAGGTCGCGGATGTTTACAAGGGTTTCACCGAGCCGACATCCCGCGCCGTCGCCAAGCGACTATTTGAGCTATCCAACGAGTCAGCGGAGTTCAACGGCAGCGGTTTGGCCCGAATGAAGCAAACCTTTCGCTACTGGGAGGGCAAATCGAACCTGGGCGTGCCACGGCTCGGCGACCCATTGGACATGTTGCCTATTGCGTCCAGTAATGATGGCGCCAGACGAATCGTCGAATTACACGCTCCGGATTCCGTGACGCCCTTACAGCAGTTGAACTTCAACCCCGAGAGCACTCATGCCTGGCAGTTCTACACCGAGTTGCCCAACGCGCCGGGACGACTTTCGTTGTTGCTCGCGTCGATACTGGGCCACAGCGGTTACAAGGTCTTCCTACCCGCAAACGTAGAGAATGTTCAGCTCACGCCTCCAACGCTGGTATTTAAAAGGCCCAATCACGACAAGGTGTACTTTTTGAAAGTGGGACGTGTGGAGACCGATGCGATTGAAATTCTGCCGCCGTCCATGGCAGAGCTTGACGACCCTCATCTGAAGACGCGAATCGGCGATGAAGCGCACCAGTCACTGGTTGCCGCCGATGCGAAGGGTGATGTGGTATGGCTGATGGGCGGCGTCCAGCACCTGCTCGCTGGAAGCCCTTCGGTGTTCATCATTAAGGAACGCTGATAGCGAAACGTGCGCACCTCGCCGTCCATCAGCGGGGTGCAACCCAAGGTATCCGTGCCAAACACAAGACAAAAAAAGCCCGCAGTGTGAGCGGGCGAAAGACCAAAGAAGCTATATGCGCAGTCGCTTCCAGGTTGAGGCAGCTGCTTGGGGGATCAGCTGCCGCGGTACGTGGAATAGCTGTAAGGCGAAATCAGCAATGGCACATGGTAGTGATCCTGTTCCGCAGAGATGCCGAACCGCAGCACCACCACGTCCAGGAACGCCGGTTCCGGCAACTGAACACCACGGGCGCGGTAGTAATCGCCCGCATGAAACTGAACCTGATAGACCCCGGAACGGTAGTCATCGCCTTGCAGCAGCGGTGCGTCGACACGGCCGTCGCTGTTGGTGATAGCGCTGGCGACCAATTCCAGCTGCGAGCCTTCAACGCGGTACAACTCGACCTTGATCGAGCTGCCCGGGCAACCGTGTGCAGCGTCCAAAACGTGTGTAGTCAAACGTCCCATTGATTCTGCGCGCCTGCCTGCATGGAGCAGTCAGACCTCGCGCCTCCCGAAGTCAGTTGAAAGGAGACCGCACCGGTTCGGAGCACGAAACGCTGCGGCGAGCGACTGATTAAGACACTTTTCAAAAAAATTGTACACAATAAAAACGACATTTTTCCAACCAGTGCCGCCATCCAGGATTTCATAACAAATCTGACGCCAAACCATGCGCTAAAAGGTCCTTCCATCCATTAGCTGACCATTCGGGCAGGTTTCTTGCAATAACATGCAAAGATGACAGCTCATCAAAAATGCAAAAAATCAGGCTTACAAAGTGAACATAAAGTTGTATACAATCAGCCCATCGCTGTGACGCCAGCCTGTCATCTCACCGCCAGGCCGCCACACAACCTGTCAACGAACAAGAAGGAAGACTGCAGTGAGCGCTGACTACCCACGCGACCTGATCGGTTACGGCAGTAACCCTCCTCACCCACACTGGCCCGGCAATGCCCGCATCGCCCTGTCGTTCGTGCTCAATTACGAGGAAGGTGGCGAGCGCAATATCCTGCACGGCGATAAAGAATCCGAAGCCTTCCTCTCGGAAATGGTCTCGGCGCAGCCGCTGCAAGGCGCGCGCAACATGAGCATGGAATCCCTTTACGAGTATGGCAGCCGCGCCGGCGTCTGGCGGATTCTGAAACTGTTCAAGGAATTCGACATTCCGCTGACCATCTTCGCCGTGGCCATGGCCGCCCAGCGTCACCCGGACGTGATTCGCGCGATGGTCGATGCCGGCCACGAGATCTGCAGCCACGGCTACCGCTGGATCGACTATCAGTACATGGATGAGGCGCAGGAACGCGAGCACATGCTCGAAGCGATCCGCGTCCTCACCGAAATCACTGGCGAACGCCCGCTGGGCTGGTACACCGGCCGCACCGGCCCGAACACCCGTCGCCTGGTGATGGAAGAAGGCGGTTTCCTCTACGACTGCGACACCTACGACGACGACCTGCCCTACTGGGAACCGAACAACCCGACCGGCAAGCCGCACCTGGTGATTCCTTACACCCTGGACACCAACGACATGCGTTTCACCCAAGTCCAGGGTTTCAACAAGGGCGACGATTTTTTTGAATACCTCAAAGACGCGTTCGACGTGCTGTATGCCGAAGGCGCCGAAGCACCGAAGATGCTGTCGATCGGCCTGCACTGCCGCCTGATCGGCCGCCCGGCGCGCCTGGCCTCGCTCAAGCGCTTTATCGAATACGCTAAAAGTCATGAACAGGTGTGGTTCAGCCGTCGCGTCGACATCGCTCGCCACTGGCACGAAACCCACCCGTACCAAGGGGCTGCCCAATGAGCACCTTCCAGACCGTCAAACCTTCGAGCCTGAGCCGCGACGCGTTTGTCGCCGCGTTCGCCGATATCTACGAACATTCGCCATGGGTGGCCGAGAAGGCCTTTGACCTGGGGCAGGACGCCTCGATCGATGAGATCGAAACCCTGCACCAGCGCATGAGCGACATCCTGTTGAGCGCCGATCATCAAAGCCAACTGGCCCTGATCAACGCTCACCCGGACCTGGCCGGCAAAGCCGCTGTCCAGGGCCAGCTTACCGCGGCCAGTACTGAAGAACAGTCGGGCGCGGGGATTCACCAATGCACGGCCGAAGAGTTTCAACGCTTCACCGAGCTGAACGACGCCTACAAGGCCAAGTTCAAGTTTCCCTTCATCATGGCGGTAAAAGGCAGCAACCGGCATCAGATCCTCGCGGCGTTCGAAACGCGCATTCACAATTCGGCGGATACCGAATTCAAATGCGCGCTGGCGGAGATTAACAAGATCGCCCTGTTCCGTTTACTGACTCTCTAGCAAGCTTGGCCCGAGAAACCTCTAGAACGCTTGCGTTTCCCAGGGCCCTGCAAGCATCCCAAGCCAACTTATTAAAGGCAGACAAGAAGAATGAAAGCTTACGCCGTACCTTTCGAGAAGTTCGTCAACCTGGCCGACGCCCGCCTGGGCACCAGAATCATCTCGGTCACCGATGACTGGTTCGCAGACGCCAACCGTCTGTTCCAACCGACCCCGGCCGTATGGAAGGAGGGCGTGTTCGATGACAACGGCAAGTGGATGGACGGCTGGGAGTCGCGCCGCAAGCGCTTCGAAGGCTACGACAGCGCCGTCATCCGCCTGGGCGTTCCGGGATCGATTAAAGGCGTGGACATCGACACTTCATTCTTCACCGGCAACTTCCCGCCGTCGGCCTCCCTGGAAGCCTGCTTCCTGGCCTCGGGCGAGCCGGACGACAACACCCAGTGGACTGAAGTGCTGTCCGCCGTCGAGCTGCAAGGCAACAGCCACCATTACCACGAAATCAGCAATGACCAGGCCTTCAGCCACTTGCGTTTCAACATCTACCCGGATGGTGGCGTGGCCCGTCTGCGTGTCTACGGTATTCCGTTCCGCGACTGGTCCGCTGTCGGCGACAACGAACAGGTTGACCTGGCAGCAGCCCTCAACGGTGGCCGCGCCCTCGCCTGCTCCGACGAACACTTCGGCCGCATGAGCAACATCCTCAACCCGGGCCGTGGCATCAACATGGGCGACGGCTGGGAAACCGCACGTCGTCGCACGCCGGGTAACGACTGGGTCATCGTCGCGCTGGGTCATGCCGGCGAGATCGAAAAAGTCATCGTCGACACCCTGCACTTCAAGGGCAACTACCCGGACACGTGCTCGATCCAGGGCGCGTTCGTGAAGGGCGGCACCGACAGCCAGATCGAAACCCAATCGCTGTTCTGGCGTGAACTGCTGCCGGCGCAGAAACTGGAAATGCACGCCGAACACACCTTCGCCGAACAGATCAAGGCCCTGGGCCCGATCACCCACATCCGCCTGAACGTGTTCCCGGATGGGGGCGTGAGCCGCCTGCGGGTATTGGGCAAGGTCGCTAAATAAGCGGCGCGCCCTTCGCGGGCAAGCCTCGCTCCAACAGGTATCACCGACCGTAGGAGCGAGGCTTGCCCGCGAAGACGCCAGAACAAACAACATTGAATTCGGAAAAGAAGACCAGCATGCGCACACTGACGATTGAACCGCTGACCAAAGAAGCCTTCGCCCCTTTCGGTGACGTGATCGAAACCGACGGCAGCGATCACTTCATGATCAACAACGGTTCGACCATGCGCTTTCACAAACTGGCGACGGTGCAAACCGCCACGCCAGAGGACAACGCGATCATCAGCATTTTCCGCGCCGACGCGCAGGACATGCCGCTGACCGTCAGCATGCTGGAGCGTCACCCGCTGGGCAGTCAGGCGTTCATTCCGCTGCTCGGCAACCCCTTTCTGATCGTGGTCGCGCCACTTGGCGATGAACCTGTATCAGGCTTGGTCCGCGCCTTCGTCACCAACGGCAGGCAGGGCATTAATTACCATCGCGGCGTTTGGCACCATCCGGTGCTGACGATCGAAAAGCGGGATGACTTCCTGGTGGTTGATCGCAGTGGCACAGGCAATAACTGCGATGAGCATTTTTTCAAAGAGGATGAGCGTTTGATCCTCGCCCCCCACCAATAAGAGAAGGTCTGATCACTCGACAACAGAGTGACAGGCGAGAGGTAAAGACTGTGGAAGCACATCTGTTGGAATGGCTGAACCTGAGCGTGCGCTGGGTTCACATGATTACTGGCGTGGCCTGGATCGGTGCGTCGTTCTATTTCGTCTGGCTGGAAAACAACCTCAATCGGGTCAACCCGAAAAGTGGTCTGGCAGGCGATCTGTGGGCGATCCACGGCGGCGGTATCTACCACCTGGAAAAATACAAACTGGCCCCGCCGACCATGCCGGACAACCTGCACTGGTTCAAATGGGAAGCCTACTTCACCTGGTTGTCGGGGATCGCGCTGCTGTGCGTGGTGTTCTACTCCAACCCGACGCTGTACCTGCTGGCACCGGGCAGCAGCCTGACCGGCCCTGAAGGGGTCGCACTGGGCATCGCCTCGTTGTTCGTCGGCTGGTTCATCTACTCCTTCCTCTGCGACTCGGCCCTGGGCAAACGCCCTGCCCTGCTAGGCTTCATCCTGTTCGTGCTGATCATTGGCGCCGCTTACGGCTTCAGCAAAGTGTTCAGCGGTCGTGGTGCGTACCTGCACGTCGGCGCGATCATCGGCACCATCATGGTCGGCAACGTGTTCCGCATCATCATGCCGGCGCAACGAGCATTGGTGGCGGCGATTGCCGAAAACCGCACGCCGGACCCGGCACTGCCGGCCAAAGGCTTGCTGCGTTCGCGTCACAACAACTACTTCACCTTGCCGGTGCTGTTCATCATGATCAGCAACCACTTCCCGAGCACCTACGGCAGCCAATACAACTGGCTGATCCTGGCCGGGATCGCGGTGCTGGCGGTGTTGGTGCGTCACTACTTCAACACCCGTCATGACAGCCACAAGTTTGCCTGGACCCTGCCTGTCGCGGCTGTTGGCATGATCTGCCTGGCTTACGTCACCGGCCCGGCGCAAATGCCGAGCGCACCTGAAGTGGCCAAGGCGCCTGGCACCATCGAGTACCAGCCGCTGCCGGAAACCGCCATCGGTGGTGGTGCCAAACCTGCCGCTGCGAAGCCTGCTGAAGCACCGGTCCAGGCGTCCAACGCCGGCCCGAGTTTCGACAAGGTGCACAGCGTGATCCAGGAACGTTGCTCGGTGTGCCATTCGGCCAAACCGACCAGCCCATTGTTCAGCGCGGCTCCGGCCGGTGTGATGTTCGACACCCCCGAGCAGATCCGCCAGAACGCCGCGCGCATCCAGGCTCAGGCCGTTACCAGCCAGATCATGCCACTGGGCAACATCACCCAGATGACCCAGCAGGAACGTGACCTGATCGGTGCGTGGATTGTTCAGGGCGCTCCGACCAACTAACCGTTGAAAAGCTTCGCGGGCAAGTCGGATCGCCGCACCGCTCGCTCCTACGGATATGCAGTGTCCCTGTAGGAGCGAGCGGTGCGGCGATCCGACTTGCCCGCGAATGGCCGCGCCGCGGTCAATCCTGATGCACAAAATCACAAGAATAAAAAAGATCCGAGGTGTTGCATGTCCGAGCTATCCGAAGCACGCATCCCCGACGCACCCGCAATTCAGCGTTTGCCCCTTTTGCAACTGATCCTGGTCGGCCTGCAACACGTTCTGCTGATGTACGGCGGCGCCATCGCGGTGCCGCTGATCATCGGGCAGGCCGCCGGCCTGAGTCGTGAAGAAATCGCCTTCCTGATCAACGCCGACCTGCTGGTAGCCGGGATCGCGACCATCGTGCAATCGCTGGGCATCGGCCCGATGGGCATCCGTATGCCGGTGATGATGGGCGCCAGTTTCGCCGCCGTCGGCAGCATGGTCGCCATGGCCGGCATGCCCGGGATCGGCCTGCAAGGAATCTTCGGTGCAACCATCGCCGCCGGTTTCTTCGGCATGATCATCGCGCCGTTCATGTCCAAAGTCGTGCGCTTCTTCCCGCCGCTGGTGACCGGCACGGTCATCACCTCGATCGGTTTGTCGCTGTTCCCCGTGGCCGTCAATTGGGCGGGCGGCGGTGCCGGCGCCACTCAATTCGGCTCACCGATTTACCTGGCCATTGCCGCGCTGGTGCTGGCCACCATTCTGCTGGTCCACCGCTTCATGCGTGGGTTCTGGGTCAACATTTCCGTATTGATCGGCATGTGCCTGGGCTACGTAATCTGCGGGCTGATCGGCATGGTCGACCTCAGCGGCATGGCGGATGCGCCCTGGGTGCAGATTGTCACCCCGCTGCACTTCGGCATGCCCACGTTTGAACTCGCACCCATCCTGTCCATGTGCCTGGTGGTGGTGATCATCTTCGTCGAGTCCACCGGGATGTTCCTCGCGCTGGGCAAAATCACCGGCCAGGAAGTCTGCCCACGGATGCTGCGCCGCGGCTTGCTGTGTGATGCCGGCGCCTCGTTCTTCGCCGGTTTCTTCAACACCTTCACCCACTCTTCGTTCGCGCAAAACATCGGCCTGGTGCAGATGACCGGCGTGCGTTGCCGCTCGGTGACCATCGTTGCCGGCGGTTTGCTGGTGGTGCTGAGCCTGTTGCCGAAAGCGGCGTTTCTGGTGGCCTCGATTCCACCGGCGGTACTGGGCGGCGCAGCGATTGCGATGTTCGGCATGGTGGCCGCCACCGGGATCAAGATTCTTCAGGAAGCCGACATCGGTGACCGTCGCAACCAGTTGCTGGTGGCGGTGAGCATCGGCATGGGACTGATTCCCGTGGTGCGTCCGGAGTTCTTCGCGCACTTGCCGTTGTGGATGAGTCCGATCACCCACAGCGGCATTGCGATGGCGACGTTGAGTGCGCTGTCGCTGAACCTGCTGTTCAACATTCTTGGCGGCAAAGAACGCGCCGCGATCAACGACTGTCACGCCCACTCGCATTAAGTCAGCAACGCACGAACCCTTTAGGAGCCGGTTTGCTGGCGAAGGCGGCGTGTCAGACGACATCAAAATTGGATGTTCTGACCTCATCGCCAGCAAGCCAACTCCTACAGGGTCGGGGACTGCCTGCGCCTTGCAAAAATAAAAACAAGAGGGAGCAACAGATGATTCGGACACAGAAAAAACTGCTGTTGGGCGGTGGCCTTCTGGCCGCAAGCCAGGCCATGGCTGGCGATTTACTGCTGTGGCAGACCAACAGTCTGAGCTATTTGTACGGCAAGGATTTTGCGGTCAACCCGTCGATCCAGCAGACGATAACCTTTGAGCATGCCGACCGCTGGAAGTACGGCGACAACTTTCTGTTCGTCGACAGCACTTACTACAACGGCGAGAAAGACCGGAACAAAGGCGTTCACGCCTATTACGGCGAGTTCAGCCCCCGCCTCTCCTTCGGCAAAATCCTCGACCGCCGTTTCGAGTTCGGCCCGATCAAGGACGTGTTGCTGGCCATGACCTACGAGAATGGCGAAGACGACACCGAGGCCTACCTGATCGGCCCCGGTTTCGACCTCGCGGTTCCCGGCTTCAACTTTTTCACCTTGAACTTCTACTATCGCCAGACCGAAGGCTCGCGCCCTGGCGACGATGTCTGGCAGATCACGCCGGCCTGGTCCTACTCCCTGCCATTGGGCAACTCGAACCTGTTGATCGACGGCTACATCGACTGGGTGGCGGATAACGACCAGAACTCACAGGGCACCTACCACGCCAACTTGCACGTCAACCCGCAGATCAAGTACGACCTTGGCAAGGCCCTGGGCTGGCGGGAGAAACAGGTGTACGTCGGCGTCGAGTACAGCTATTGGAAAGACAAGTACGGCATCGAAAACAACGGCAACTTCGACACCAATGAAAACACCACCAGCCTGCTGCTGAAGGTGCACTTTTAAGATGGCCCGCAACCGTGCTCCAAACCTGTCGTCGGTGCGCTGTTGCGGGGCACTTGAGACCTGGCCAAGGAGTCAGTATTCTCCGCGGCCGCCTGAATCCGCTTTAAAAAAAAGCCCGGATTTAATTCCTGACCAGAAAGCCAACTTATCCCGGCTCTGCACGGTTCCAAGGCATTCCAAAACCCCTCTCAATCGACTGCTCTTGAGCAGCCGAGCGGGAGTTTTTTGGCTTTTTGAACGCCTTGGCTCAGCTCTTGCTATCAGCACTGAAGCTGACCGACTGGATGATTTTTTACCGCTACAGAAAAAGGCGCCACACCAGAGCGTCGACCTTAGAAAAATAACGTGGAACCACCTACTTTTTGGGAGCAACCGAATGAAACGTACGTGCACCAGCCTGATGCTCGCGGGATCGTTACTGGCCGGGGGCCAGGCCATGGCCGGCGACTTGCTGCAATGGCAGGACAACAGCCTGACTTATCTGTATGGCAAGGACTTCCAGGTCAACCCGCGCATTCAGCAGACGGTGACCTTCGAACACGCCGACGGCTGGAAATATGGCGACAACTTCTTCTTCATCGACAAGATCTTCTACAACGGCAAGGAAGACGCCTTCGCCGGTGAGAACACCTACTACGGCGAATTCAGCCCGCGTCTGTCGTTCAACAAGATCTTCGACCAGAAGCTTACGTTTGGCCCGGTCAAAGACGTGCTGCTGGCCATGACTTACGAGTTCGGGGAAAACGATACCGAGTCCTACCTGATCGGTCCCGGTTTCGACCTGGCGATCCCTGGGTTCGACTACTTCCAGCTGAACTTCTACAACCGCCATACCGAAGGCGACCGTCCGGGTGACAACATCTGGCAGGTCACCCCGGTCTGGTCCTACACCATTCCGGTCGGCGACTCGAACATCCTGATCGATGGCTTCATGGACTGGGTGGTCGACAACGACGTCAACAAAAAAGGCGAATATCACGCCAACCTGCACTTCAATCCGCAGGTCAAATACGACCTGGGCAAGGCACTGAACCTGGGCGAAAAGCAGTTGTACGTCGGCGTCGAGTATGACTACTGGAAAAACAAGTACGGCATCGAAGACAGCCAGGGTTTCAAGACTGATCAGAGCGTGACCAGTTTCCTGGTCAAGGTTCACTTCTGATCCGACGGCGTCTCTAAGGACGCCATCGCTAGCAGGCTAGCTCCCACAGTTGATCTTCATCGCGCTGAAGATCCCCTGTGGGAGCTAGCCTGCTAGCGATAGCAACACCGCCGATCTCAGGCCGTAACCACAGGCTCCGACAACCCCAGAAACCGGCACAACTCCCCGCGCTTGGCCAACGCATCCCGTCGCCCCAGATCAATCAGCTCGCTGCAATACCCCGCCTCGAACAGCAGATAACTCAACACCCCCGCCCCGCTCGTCTTGGTCGCCCCCGGCCCGCGCAGAAACAGGCGCAACGCCGCCGGCAATTCCTGCCGATGCCGCGCGGCAATTTCATCGATCGGCTGACTCGGCGAAATCACCAACACGTCCACTGGCGCCACGCCCAACGCGCGCATCGGCGTGCCGTCGGGCAGCAAGTGACTGAACTGATTCAGACGCTGCAGCAACTCGATGTCACTTTCCAGACTGTCAATGAACGTGCTGTTGAGCATGTGCCCGCCGATCTGCGCGAGGGTGGGCTGCTGACCGGTGTAGGCGCGTTGCAGCGGTTGCTCCGGGTCGACCCCGCGCGGGTTGCCGCTGACGCCCACCACCAGCACGCGGCTGGCGCCCAGGTGCAGGGCCGGGCTGATCGGTGCCGATTGGCGCACCGCGCCATCGCCGAAATACTCTTCGCCGATTTTTACCGGTGCGAACAACAAGGGAATCGCTGAACTGGCCAGCAAGTGATCGACGGTCAATTGCGTGGGCACGCCGATCCGCCGATGGCGCAACCAGGCATCGATGGTGCCGCCCCCCTGATAGAACGTGACGGCCTGCCCGGACTCATAACCGAATGCCGTGACCGCCACCGCTTGCAACTGCTTCTGGGCAATGGCCTCAGCGATGCCGTTCATGTGCAGTTTGTCGTTGAGCAACCCGCGCAGCGGCGAACTGTTGAGCAAGGCCACCGGAACCTGAGCGCCGATACCGAGCAAACTGTGGCTGACGAAGCGGCTGGCCTGATGGATCACGCCAGGCCAGTCGCTGCGCAGCACCAAGTGACTGCGAAAACCCTGCCAGAACGCAGTCAGGCGCTCGATCGCGCCACGAAAGTCCATCGCCCCGCTGGCCAGGCTCACTGCATTGATCGCCCCGGCCGAGGTGCCGACAATCACCGGAAACGGATTCGCCGCGCCCACTGGCAGCAACTCCGCAATCGCCGCCAGCACGCCCACCTGATACGCCGCCCGAGCCCCGCCGCCGGAAAGAATCAACCCTGTAACCGGTTCAGCAGGACTCATCGCAACACTCCATGGTGCAAAAAAGGGATCAGCCGCGTTTCTTGTACAGCTTCGGCTCGCCCGGTGGACGGCTCTTGAAGCGCCGATGGGCCCAGAGGTATTGCTCGGGGCACTCACGCAGAGCGCCTTCGACCCACTGATTGATGCGCAGGCAATCGGCCTCTTCGGTCTCGCCAGGGAAACCTTCGAGCGGTGGGTGGATCATCAACCGATAGCCGCTGCCGTCCGCCAGACGCTCCTGGGTGAACGGAACCACCAGCGCCTTGCCCAGCCGGGCGAATTTGCTGGTGGCCGTGACCGTCGCGGCCTGAATCCCGAACAGCGGCACAAAGATGCTCTGCTTGGCGCCGTAGTCCTGATCCGGTGCGTACCAGATCGCCCGACCGGCCCGCAGCAATTTGAGCATGCCGCGCACGTCGTCACGCTCCACGGCCAGCGAATCGAGGTTGTGCCGCTCGCGGCCACGGCGCTGGATGTAGTCGAACAAAGGATTCTTGTGTTCGCGGTACATGCCGTCGATGGTGTGCTGCTGCCCCAACAGCGCCGCGCCGATTTCCAGCGTGGTGAAATGCACCGCCATCAGGATCACGCCCTTGCCTTCGCGCTGGGCCTTTTTCAGATGCTCCAGGCCTTCGACATGGGCCAGCTTCGCCAGACGCTGACGCGACCACCACCAGCTCATGGCCATTTCAAAGAAAGCGATGCCGGTGGAGGCGAAGTTTTCCTTGAGCAGGCGCTTGCGCTCATCGGCGGACTTTTCAGGGAAACACAGTTCCAGATTGCGTTTGGCAATGCGCCGTCGGTCGCCGGCCAGCCGATACATCAAGGCGCCCAACAAGCGACCGATGAACAGCAGCGCCGGATATGGCAACTGAACAATCAGCCACAACAGCCCCAAGCCACACCACAGTGGCCAGAAACGCGGCATAAGAAATGTTTTTCGAAAACGCGGGCGATCCATTAAAGGTTCCGGAAAGACAATGGCCGCGCATTCTACATCGTTCGACCCGGCTTGCGGCTTGCGGGCGTTCTCGTTATAAGTCTCGGCACTTTTAGTGACAAGCCGTTGTATGCCGACCATGAGCCAAACCGAACCGCAAGACCAGGATCCCGTGTTCCAGTTGAAGGGCAGCATGCTCGCCATTACGGTGCTGGAACTGGCCCGCAACGACCTCGAGAACCTTGATCGGCAACTGGCCGCCAAGGTCGCCCAGGCGCCTAATTTCTTCAGCAATGCGCCGCTGGTGCTGGCCCTGGACAAACTCCCGGCCAGCGAAGGCGCGGTCGATCTGCCGGGCCTGATGCGCGTGTGCCGCCAGCATGGCCTGCGCACCCTGGCGATCCGGGCCAGCCGCATCGAAGACATCGCCGCCGCCATCGCGGTGGATTTGCCGGTGCTGCCGCCGTCCGGCGCCCGAGAGCGTCCCCTCGACCCGCTCGAAGGCCAGGTGAAGAAAAAGCCGGAAAAACTGCCCGAGCCGACCATCAAACCGACGAAAATCATCACGTCGCCAGTACGCGGTGGCCAGCAGATTTATGCCCAGGGCTGCGACCTGGTGGTGATCTCCTCGGTCAGCCCGGGTGCGGAACTTCTCGCCGATGGGAACATCCATGTATACGGTCCGATGCGCGGTCGCGTGCTGGCCGGGGTCAAAGGCGACACGAAAGCCAGGATTTTCTGTCAGCAGATGAGCGCTGAACTGGTCTCCATCGCCGGCCACTACAAGGTTTCCGAGGATTTGCGCCGTGACCCTTTGTGGGGCGCGGGCGTGCAAGTCAGCCTGTCAGGCGACGTGTTGAACATCATTCGGCTTTAACGGATACTGCCGCATTTTCCAAGCATCTCTAAAACGTAGCGAAAACGGCTCAAACGAAGTAGGAAAAAGGCCAAACGCAGTGTTTATCGCTGTTCTGGACCGGATTCCAGCCAAGGCTGTCCGACTGCAGTAGTTTTTCAAGAGATGTTTTTCAGGGGCTAAAAGTCCTTTTTCCTTAGGGGTGAAACACCTTGGCCAAGATTCTAGTGGTTACATCCGGCAAGGGTGGTGTGGGTAAGACCACCACCAGCGCCGCTATCGGTACCGGCCTCGCACTGCGCGGCCACAAAACAGTGATCGTCGACTTCGACGTCGGTTTGCGTAACCTCGACCTGATCATGGGTTGCGAGCGCCGTGTGGTGTATGACTTCGTCAACGTTGTGAACGGCGAAGCCAACCTGCAACAAGCCCTGATCAAAGACAAACGCCTGGAAAACCTCTACGTCCTGGCCGCCAGTCAGACCCGCGACAAAGACGCGCTGACCGTGGAAGGCGTAGAAAAAGTCCTGATGGCGTTGAAAGAAGACTTCGAATACGTGGTCTGCGACTCCCCGGCCGGCATCGAGAAAGGCGCCCACCTGGCCATGTACTTCGCTGATGAAGCGATTATCGTGACCAACCCGGAAGTGTCCTCGGTACGTGACTCGGATCGCATGCTGGGCCTGCTGGCCAGCAAATCCCGTCGCGCCGAAAACGGCGAAGACCCGATCAAGGAACACTTGCTGCTGACCCGCTACAACCCGCAGCGCGTCAGCGATGGCGAAATGCTGGGCGTTGAAGACGTCAAGGAAATCCTGGCGGTTGCCCTGCTGGGTGTCATCCCGGAATCCCAAGCGGTACTCAAGGCTTCCAACTCGGGCGTGCCCGTGATTCTCGACGACCAGAGCGACGCCGGTCAGGCGTACAGCGATGCAGTCGATCGTCTGCTGGGCAAGGAAAAGCCGCATCGATTTATCGATATCACGAAGAAGGGCTTCTTCGAGCGCCTGTTTGGAGGTAGATAATGAATCTTTTTGACTTCTTTCGTGCCAGCAAAAAGGTCAGCACCGCGTCGGTAGCGAAAGAGCGTCTACAGATCATCGTGGCGCATGAACGCGGCCAACGCAGTACGCCGGACTACTTGCCAGCCTTGCAGAAGGAACTGGTGGAAGTGATCCGCAAGTACGTCAATATCGGGTCCGACGACGTGCATGTCGCGCTGGAAAACCAGGGCAGCTGCTCGATCCTGGAACTCAATATCACCCTGCCGGATCGCTAGTCGGTCCAGCGGGAGCCACGGCGGCTCAGGCCCTTACGCTTTTGTAGGAGCGGAACTTGCTCGCGAAGCAGGCAACTCGGTGTATCTGATAGACCGAGATGATGTGTTCGCGAGCAAGCTTCGCTCCTACGGATGCGGGGGCCTGAGTCGCCGTTGGCGTTTGTTACGAGGCTGTTTTAATGCCGTTGTCCAACATCCGCATCATCCATCAGGACGCCGCCGTACTGGTGGTGGATAAACCGACCCTGCTGCTATCTGTCCCTGGCCGGGCCGATGACAACAAGGACTGCCTGATCACCCGCCTGCAAGAAAACGGCTACCCGGAAGCGCGAATCGTCCATCGCCTGGACTGGGAAACGTCCGGCATCATCCTGTTGGCCCGTGACCCGGACACTCATCGCGAGTTGTCTCGGCAATTTCACGACCGCGAAACCGAAAAAGCCTACACAGCCCTGTGCTGGGGACAACCGGAACTGGACAGCGGCAGCATCGACCTGCCCTTGCGCTACGATCCGCCGACCAAGCCACGCCATGTGGTGGACCACGAGTTCGGCAAACACGCCCTGACCTTCTGGCGAGTGCTGGAACGTTGTGGCGACTGGTGCCGCGTCGAACTGACGCCGATCACCGGCCGTTCCCACCAGCTACGCGTACACATGCTTTCCATCGGCCACCCGCTATTGGGTGACGGGCTTTATGCCCACGAGCAAGCGCTGGCCGCGTGGCCGCGTCTGTGCCTGCACGCCAGCATGCTCAGCTTCACCCATCCGCAAACCGGTGAACGCTTGCGCTTCGAATGCCCCGCACCGTTTTAAGCACTGCCTGACACGCAGTCGCCTGCTTTAGCAAAAGGATCCCCATCCCGATGAGCTTTACCGAATTCCCGGCAACACCGGTCAAGAAAACCCGACACCAACTGCTGTACCTGATCTACGGCAACCAGGACGTTTACCGGCGCGAAGCCAAGTTCAGTATCTTGACCGCGCTGTCCCACGCGAAGAACGGCAAGCTCCCGAGCATCCGAATCCTCACGGATCGTCCTCAGGACTACGCCGGCTGGCCGGTCGAAACGGTCATGCTGACCCAGGAAACCCTGACCCTGTGGCAAGGCGAAAACGGCTATCACCATCGTCGCAAGGCCTGCGCGATTGCCGCCGGCTTGCAACTGGCTGAAAAAACCCTGTTCGTCGACACCGACACGCTGTTCACCAGCGACCCGAACCTGATTTTCAACCAGATTCAGCCGCAGCACTACTTGATGGATCGCTTCGAGTACGACTGGCAGGACGTGTGTGAACGTCCCGACTATGTGAAGCTCGGCGGTTGCCTGCAGGCTCACGGCGTCAGCGCGGACAATGGTTTCAAGCTGTACAACAGCGGATTGTGCGGCGTGACCGACGGAGATGGCGCCTTGTTCGAAGAGTCGATCACGCTCATCGACGAATGGACCCGGGACGGCTTCGACATCCACACCATCGAGCAGATCGCCCTGTCGTTCGCCATGCGCGACAAACCGGTTCATGAAGCGAAAAAATACATCTATCACTACTTCGCGGAAAAACGCTTTTTCCATGCGATGCAAGCGTATTTCTTTTCTCAGCATGGCGAGCGGTTCAGCCAGGAGCTGGTCGAACTGTGCCAGGACGTGCCGCGGGTCAAACCCTTCCCATCGGCCTGGCAGCGCCTGAAAATCAAATGGAAGCTGCGTAACCAGAGTGGCGCCCTACGCAAAGTCGGCCGCGATCTGCTTTACGGCAGCGCGGCACCCGATCATCCGTACTACACGGCCTGCCGCCACGAATGGTGGGAATGTGCCTCGCGGGAGATCCTTCGCTGGGACAAGGCTCAACAGAAAAAGCTGCTGGAGACTCATCAGAACGCCTGGCCCCCGCAATTGCCCAAGCCAGAAAAGCCAGAAGATGAGCGGATTATCATGAAGTACCTGAAAAAGCGGGTAGAGGCTGCCAGCTGACGTGACCGGTTCACGTCATGCCCAAAGGCCTCGGCCAATACGTTAAACTCCCGCCCACTGCTGTCTGGAGCTTCTTATGCGCGAAGAGTTGAACCAAGGCCTGATCGACTTCCTCAAGGCCTCCCCTACCCCGTTCCATGCCACTGCCAGCCTCGTTCAGCGTCTGGAAGCGGCGGGTTTTGTGCGCCTTGACGAGCGCGAGCCCTGGACCACTGAAGCCAACGGTCGTTACTACGTCACCCGCAATGACTCGTCGATCGTCGCGATCAAGATGGGACGGCATTCGCCGCTACATGGCGGCATTCGCCTGGTCGGCGCCCACACCGACAGCCCGTGCCTGCGGGTCAAACCCCAGCCGGAATTGCAGCGCCAGGGTTTCTGGCAACTGGGCGTCGAAGTCTACGGCGGTGCGCTGCTGGCGCCGTGGTTTGACCGCGACTTGTCCCTGGCCGGCCGCGTGACGTTCCGCCGCGACGGCAAGGTCGAGAGCCAACTGATCGACTTCAAGGCGCCGATCGCCACCATCCCGAACCTGGCAATCCACCTCAATCGTGAAGCCAATATGGGTTGGGCCATCAACGCCCAGACCGAACTGCCCCCGATCCTCGCGCAATTTGCCGGTGACGAGCGTGTGGACTTCCGCGCCGTGCTCACCAATCAGCTGGCGCTGGAACATGGCCTGAATGCCGACGTGGTGCTCGACTACGAGCTGAGCTTCTACGACACTCAGAGCGCCGCCATTATCGGTTTGCATGGCGACTTCATCGCGGGCGCGCGCCTGGACAACTTGCTGTCGTGCTATGCCGGCCTGCAAGCCTTGTTGACCGCGGAAACCGACGAAACCTGCGTGCTGGTGTGCAACGACCACGAAGAAGTCGGTTCCTGCTCGGCGTGCGGGGCCGATGGTCCGATGCTCGAGCAAACCTTGCGTCGCCTGCTGCCTGAAGGTGACGAATTCGTGCGCACCATTCAGAAATCCTTGCTGGTCTCGGCCGACAATGCCCACGGCGTGCACCCCAACTATGCGGAAAAGCACGACGCCAACCACGGCCCGAAACTCAACGCCGGCCCGGTGATCAAGGTCAACAGCAACCAGCGCTACGCCACCAACAGCGAAACCGCCGGGTTCTTCCGCCATCTGTGCATGGCCGAAGAAGTGCCGGTGCAAAGCTTCGTGGTGCGCAGCGACATGGGCTGCGGCTCGACTATCGGCCCGATCACCGCCAGCCACCTGGGCGTGCGCACCGTGGACATCGGCCTGCCGACGTTCGCCATGCACTCGATCCGTGAACTGTGCGGCAGCCACGACCTGGCCCACCTGGTCAAAGTGCTGAGCGCGTTCTACGCCTGCCAGGAATTGCCGTAATTTCGCGCCAATGAATGGCCGGAATGCTATCTGTGGCGAGGGAGCTTGCTCCCGCTCGACTGCGCAGCAGTCGCAACCCCCGGTGAATGTGTGCTGTCTCATAGATCGCGATAGCTGGGTTTGGGGTTGCTTCGCAACCCAGCGGGAGCAAGCTGCCTCGCCACAATGATCGTGCCGCATTCATGATTGATCTCTGACCACCGGTCGCCCAAAAGCCACCTAGACTTAAGCTATCCCCTTCGACAAGGCAGTCACCCATGATCTCGATGTCTTCATTCCATGCCATGCTGATCCCCATTCTCGCCGGGATGATCTTGCTGGCAATCGGCTTCAACTTCCGCGACAAAAACGCCGGCGTGTTCGCCATGTGGATCGGCATGCTGACGATCCTTGCCACCGTGGTGTTCAAGATCCTCGCCAAACTCAACGAATAAATCCTGCCCCTGGCTCGCATTGATTTTGACGGGCTCGTACACTCGGCCGATCCGTCCCCCCCGAGGTTGACCGCCTAGTGTTCGCTCGTCTTTTCGCCCTGCCGTGTTTCTTCCTTGTCTGCCTGATGACGCTGCTGCCGATGGCGCCTGCCCAGGCGGTCGGTTTGCCGGGCTTGCTCAACAGTTCGGCCAAGGCCCAGCCAGAAGCGCAAGAACCGCTGGGCCAATCACTGGACGAAGTCATCAAGTCGCTGGAGAACGATCAGCAGCGGAGCAAACTGCTGGCGGACCTGAAAAAGCTGCGCGACGTCACCAAAAAAGCTCAGCCGGCCGCCGAAGAAGGCGTGCTCGGCCTGATCGGCGGCACACTGGCCACCTTCGAAAAACAGTTTTCCGGTGCCGACAGCCCGCTCACGCGCTGGTCCGAAGAATTTGACCTGGCCAAAGACGAACTGACCGCGCTGATGCTGCCGGCCAACGAGTGGCTGCCGATCATCTTTGCCTTCGCCATGATTCTGATGGTCTGGAGCCTGCTGGCCGCTGCGCTGATCTGGGTCAGTCACCGGGTGCGCATGCGCTTCGGCCTCACCGAAGAACTGCCGCAACACCCCAAGGCCCTGGACATGTTGCGCTTCGCCCTGCGCAAACTCGGGCCGTGGCTGATTGCCTTGGTCATCACGGTCTACATGAGCTATGCCCTGCCCTCATCCTTGGGCAAAAGCCTGGCCATGGTGCTGGCCTACGCGCTGGTGGTCGGCACCTGTTTTTCGGCGATCTGCGTGATCGCGTTTTCCTTGCTCGACGGCCCGCATCGTCATCGGGCCTTGTACATCCTGCGCCATCAAGCCTTTCGACCGTTGTGGCTGATCGGCAGTTTCGCCGCATTCGGTGAAGCACTGAGCGATCCGCGCCTGGTCGCCAGCCTGGGCAGTCACCTGGCCCACTCCGCCGCCACCGTCGCCAACGTCCTGGCGGCGCTGTCCACCGGGCTGTTCATCCTGCGTTTCCGCCGCCCCATCGCCCACCTGATCCGCAACCAGCCGTTGTCCCGACGTCTGACGCGCCGCGCGCTCAGCGACACCATCGAGATTCTCGGCACCTTCTGGTACGTGCCCGCGCTGGTGCTGGTGGGCATCTCGCTGTTCGCCACCTTCGTCTCGGCGGGCGACACCAGCACCGCACTGCGCCAGGCGCTGATCTGCACCGTGCTGCTGGTGTTGTGCATGGTCATCAACGGACTGGTTCGTCGTCATTCGCTTAAACCGCAAAAGGGTGTGAAGCGTCATGCGCTGTATTCAGAGCGCCTGAAAAGTTTCTTCTACACCCTCGCCCACCTCGTGGTCTGGCTGGTGTTCATCGAACTGGGCCTGCGGGTCTGGGGCATGTCGCTGATTGCCTTCACCGAAGGCGAAGGCCATGAAGTCAGCGTCAAACTGTTCAGCCTCGCCGGTACGCTGATTTTTGCCTGGCTGATCTGGATCCTCAGCGACACCGCGGTGCACCACGCCCTCACCCGCTCGCGCAAAGGCCTTGCCAACGCCCGCGCGCAGACAATGATGCCGCTGATCCGCAACGTGCTGTTCGTGGCGATTTTCATCATTGCGCTGATCGTCGCGCTGGCGAACATGGGCATGAACGTCACGCCACTGCTGGCCGGTGCCGGCGTGATCGGCCTGGCCATCGGTTTCGGTGCGCAATCGCTGGTCGCGGATTTGATCACCGGCCTGTTCATCATCATCGAAGATTCCCTGGCTATCGATGACTACGTGGATGTCGGCGGCCACCTCGGCACTGTCGAAGGCCTGACCATCCGCACCGTTCGCCTGCGGGACATCGACGGCATCGTCCATACCATTCCGTTCAGCGAAATCAAAAGCATCAAGAACTACTCCCGGGAATTCGGCTACGCGATCTTCCGGGTGGCGGTGCCCGCCAGCATGGACATCGACGAGGCGATCAAGCTGATGCGCGAAGTCGGCCAGAAAATGCGCGCCGACCCGCTGCAACGGCGCAATATCTGGTCGCCACTGGAGATCCAGGGTGTCGAAAGTTTCGAGTCGGGCAACGCGATTCTTCGGGCGCGGTTCAAGACTGCACCGATCAAGCAGTGGGAGGTTTCACGGGCGTTCAATCTGTCGCTGAAGCGGCATCTGGATGAGGCCGGGATGGACCTGGCGATGCCGCGAATGAGTGTGCAGGTGCTGACGGCCGGTGGTGGGCCGCAGAAGGATGTATCTGCTACTTGATTGATAGGGTGGCTGTGAGGACGCCATCGCGAGCAGGCTCACTCCTACATTTGAAATGCATTCCAATGTAGGAGTGAGCCTGCTCGCGATGGGAGCGACGCGGTCTCCCTGGCTAAACCACATCCACCCCGACATGAATCGCATCATGGCGCCAAAACTCCAGGTCGCAATCGATCAACCGCTCGTGCTGATCGTAGTTGACCCGAGCAATCCGCAACCCCGGGCTCCCCACCGACACCCGTAACGCTGCCGCCGCATCCACCGACAACGCCGTCGGCACGATCTCGAAACGCACCCGACCATAGTGCAAGTCGTAATGCCTGGCGTACAACTCGGTGATCGACTGATTCAGATCGAAATCCAGAATCCCCGGAAAGTACTGCGGATTCAGGTAGTGCTCCACATAGAGCACCAGCCGCTCATCAATGCGCCGCGCCCGGCAGATCTGAATCACACTGGACAGCGCCGGCAACTGCAACCACGCACACACCGCCGCCGACGCCGGTTGCAACCGCGCCGAAATCACCTCGGTGGACGGCACCCGCCCCTGCGCACTGACCATCGCGTGAAAGTGACTGCGCTGCATCAAGTTGTAAGCCAGGCGCGGTGGCGACACGAACCAGCCACGGCGTTCCTCCCGATAAATCTGCCCTTGGGCTTCCAGTTGCAACAAGGCTTCACGCACGGTGATACGCGTGGTGCCGAACAACTCACTGAGCTTGCGCTCGGCCGGCAGTTTGCTCCCGGGCGCCAACAGGCCATGGTCAAGCTGTTCCTGCAGAACCTGCCCGATGGCTGTCACCGCTTTGGTTGTCTCGATGCGCATCAACGTTACCTATCTGGACTAGACCAGCACTGTTTCGGGGCAGAACCGTGATTCAAACTGGCTCCATCAACTCCCTGCAAGCCTAGGCACTGCTTGTGACTGGCAGATGACAAAGCCGCCGAACGGTTGCGCCAGACACCTGCAAATTCACGGCCAAGTCCTTTCGTATCAGCCCTTTAGCCATGGTCTACGCTTACTCGCAAGCCTGAGCATCACCGCTCGAAAAATGTAGGCCGACCGATCGTCGACATCAAAATGTCATCAGCGGCGCCTAAATTGGCTCAGGTATTGCTGACCTAGACCAACACAACCGCAATCGCAGCGTTGAAAACGCCCAAAGGAGCTTCGGATGAAAAAGCTTTTCCTGGCATCACTGTTAGGCTCGACCATTGCCATGTGCAGCGCCGCCATGGCCGCTGATGATATGAAAACCCTGGAAGCCGCTGCGAAAGCGGAAGGTGCGGTCAATAGCGTCGGCATGCCCGATGACTGGGCCAACTGGAAAGGCACCTGGGCAGACCTGGCCACGAAATACGGCTTGAAACACATCGACACCGACATGAGCTCGGCGCAGGAAATCGCCAAGTTCGCCGCCGAGAAAGACAACGCCAGTGCCGACATCGGCGACGTCGGCGCAGCCTTCGGCCCGATCGCGGTCAAACAAGGCGTGGTGCAACCCTACAAGCCAAGCACCTGGGACCAGATCCCGGACTGGGCCAAGGACAAGGACGGCAACTGGGCACTGGCGTACACCGGCACCATCGCGTTCATCATCAACAAGAAGCTGCTGCACGGTTCCGAAGCTCCGACCAAGTGGGCGGATCTGAAAACCGGTAAATACAAGGTGTCGATCGGTGACGTGAGCACCGCCGCCCAGGCCGCCAACGGTGTACTGGCCGCCGCACTGGCCAACGGTGGCGACGAAAAGAACCTGCAGCCAGCGTTGTTGCTGTTCGCAGATATCGCCAAGCAGGGCCGCCTGTCCATGGCCAACCCGACCATCGCCACGATGGAAAAGGGTGAAATCGAAGTCGGCGTAGTCTGGGATTTCAACGGCCTGAGCTACAAGGCCAAGATGGCGAACCCCGATGACTACGTGGTGCTGATCCCTTCCGACGGTTCGGTGATTTCCGGCTACACCACCATCATCAACAAATACGCGAAGAACCCGAACGCCGCCAAGCTGACCCGCGAATACATCTTCAGCGATGCCGGTCAGATCAACCTGGCGAAAGGTAATGCCCGTCCAATCCGCGCCGAGCACATCAAGCTGCCGGCTGACGTCCAGGCCAAGCTGCTGCCAAACGAGCAGTACAAAAAGGTCACGCCGATCAAAGACGCGGATGCGTGGGAAAAGACTTCCAAGGCTTTGCCGCAGAAGTGGAACGAAGAAGTCCTTGTTGAAATGAAATAACCCTGTAGCCCGACTTCTGTCGGGCTGATGGAGATCCAAATGCAGGAGCGAGCCTGCTCGCGAAAAGCGGACTGACATTCAACACCTGTGTTGACTGACTCAACGCCTTCGCGAGCAGGCTCGCTCCCACAATGGACCGTGGTGAATTCAAGTTTTATGAATGTCTGTTTCGCGGAGTTTTTGCCCCTATGAAGCACAACGTCATCCTTGTCGTGCTCGACGGCCTCAACTATGAAGTCGCGCGCCACGCCTTGGGGCACCTGCAGGCTTACGTCGGCGCAGGACGCGCGGCACTCTACAAACTGGAGTGCGAACTGCCGGCCCTGTCCCGACCACTTTACGAATGCATCCTCACCGGCGTCCCGCCCATCGAGAGCGGCATCGTCCACAACAACGTCGCGCGCCTGTCCAACCAGCGCAGCATTTATCACTACGCCACGGATGCCGGCCTGACTACCGCCGCCGCGGCCTATCACTGGGTCAGCGAATTGTATAACCGCTCGCCGTTCGAGGCCGCCCGGGATCGTCACACCGACAACCCCGACCTGCCGATCCAGCACGGTCACTTCTACTGGAACGATCACTACCCGGATTCGCACCTGTTCGCCGACGCTGAAAACCTGCGTCTGCGCCACGCGCCCAACTTTTTGTTGATCCACCCCATGAACATCGACGACGCCGGGCACAAGCACGGCCTCGACACCCCGCAATACCGCAACAGTGCCCGCTCGGTGGACATTATCCTGGCCGACTACCTGCAAACCTGGCTCGACGCCGGCTACCAAGTGCTGGTGACCGCCGACCACGGCATGAACAACGACCGCTCGCACAACGGCCTGCTGGCGGAAGAACGGGAAGTGCCGCTGTTTGTCCTGGGCGATGCCTTCAGCTTCAACACCAGCGCCGCGCCCAAACAGACTGACATCTGCGGCACGGTCTGCGAACTGCTGGGCGTGGCCCACGACAAACCTGTCTGCCGGGAGCTGCTCAAGTGAATGCCATGACCCGTGGTAAATGGCTGGCAGCGTTGTGCCTGGTGCCTTTCGCTCTGTTTTTTATCGTGTTCGAGATCGCGCCGCTGGTCTGGGTAATGATCAACAGCCTGCAATCGGAAGAGTTCGGCTGGGGCCTGGCCAACTTCACCAAGATCTTCAATTCGAAGTTCTATCTGCAAGCGATCCAGTACAGCCTCGAGATCAGTTTCTGGTCCAGCGTATTCGGGATCATCATCGCGGTGCTCGGCGCCTATTCCCTGCGCCGGGTCGACTCGAAACTGCGTAACTTCGTGAATGCTTTCGCCAACATGACCAGCAACTTCGCCGGCGTGCCCCTGGCCTTTGCCTTCATCATTTTGCTGGGGTTCAACGGCAGCTTCACCATCATGCTCAAGCAGGCCGGGATCATTCAGGACTTCAACCTGTATTCGAAGACCGGGCTGATCATTCTCTACACCTACTTCCAGATTCCATTGGGCGTGCTGCTGCTTTATCCGGCGTTCGATGCCTTGCGCGAAGACTGGCGTGAGTCCGCCGAACTGCTCGGCGCCAACGGCTGGCAGTTCTGGCGCCACATCGGTTTGCCGGTGCTGACCCCTGCGCTGCTCGGCACTTTCGTGATTTTGCTGGCCAACGCGCTTGGCGCCTACGCCACGGTTTACGCGCTGACCACCGGCAACTTCAACGTACTGCCGATCCGCATCGCGGCGATGGTGTCCGGCGACATTTCCCTGGATCCGAACCTGGCCAGCGCGCTGGCCGTGGTACTCGTGGCGTTGATGACCCTGGTGACCATCGTGCATCAGCTGCTGTTGAAGAGGAGCTACCATGTCTCGCGCTGAACTGGGCCCCGCCGGTGTCTATCACCGGGTGGTGGTGTACGTGCTGTTTGCCATTCTGTTGTTGCCGCTGGCCGGGACGTTGATCTACTCGATCGCCAGCAGCTGGTCGGCGACCATTCTACCGAGCGGCTTTACCTTCAAGTGGTACATCCAGCTGTGGAGCGATCCGCGCTTTCTGCATGCCTTCGGGCAGTCGCTGCTGGTGTGCGTCGGCGCGTTGATTCTGTCGGTGGTGCTGATTCTGCCGCTGCTGTTCGTGGTGCATTACCACTTCCCCAAACTCGATGCGCTGATGAACATCCTGATCCTGCTGCCCTTCGCGGTGCCGCCGGTGGTGTCCTCGGTGGGGCTGTTGCAGCTCTACGGTTCCGGGCCATTTGCGATGGTCGGTACGCCGTGGATTCTGATCGGCTGCTACTTCACCATCGCGCTGCCGTTCATGTACCGGGCGATCACCAACAACCTGCAAGCGATCAACCTGCGCGACCTGATGGACGCCGCGCAACTGCTCGGCGCCAGCACCTGGCAAGCCGCGTTCCTGGTGGTGCTGCCGAACCTGCGCAAGGGGTTGATGGTGGCATTGCTGCTGTCGTTCTCGTTCCTGTTCGGTGAATTCGTGTTCGCCAACATCCTGGTCGGCACCCGCTACGAAACCTTGCAGGTCTACCTCAACAACATGCGTAACAGCAGCGGCCACTTCACCAGTGCGCTGGTGATTTCCTACTTCTTCTTTGTGCTGGTTCTGACCTGGGCGGCCAATATCTTGAACAAGGACAAAAGCGAATGAGCTATGTCAGCGTCCAACATCTTCAAAAAAATTACGCGGGCACCACCGTCTTCAGCGACATCAACTGCGAAATCCAGAAAGGTGAGTTCGTCACCCTCCTCGGCCCGTCCGGTTGCGGCAAGTCCACGCTGTTGCGTTGCATCGCCGGCCTGACGTCGGTGGATGGCGGCAAGATTCTGCTGGAGGGCGTCGATCTGGTTCCGATGAGCCCACAGAAACGCGGGATTGGCATGGTGTTTCAGAGTTACGCACTGTTCCCCAACATGACCGTGGAGCAGAACATCGCCTTCGGTCTGCGCATGCAAAAGGTCAACGCCGACGACAGCCAGAAGCGTGTCGTCGAAGTGCTGAAACTGGTGGAGCTCAATGACTTCGCCGCGCGCTACCCGCATCAATTGTCGGGCGGCCAGTGCCAGCGCGTGGCCCTCGCCCGCTCATTGGTTACCCGTCCGCGGCTGTTGTTGCTGGACGAACCACTGTCGGCCCTCGATGCGCGGATTCGCAAGCACCTGCGCGAACAGATCCGTCAGATCCAGCGTGAACTCGGTCTGACCACGATCTTCGTCACACACGATCAGGAAGAAGCCCTGACCATGTCTGACCGGATTTTCCTGATGAATCAGGGAAAGATCGTACAGAGCGGCGACGCCGAAACCCTCTACACCGCGCCCGTGGATGTGTTTGCCGCCGGTTTCATCGGCAACTACAACCTGCTGGACGCCGACAGCGCCTCGAAACTGCTGCAACGGCCGATCAACCACCGCATCGCGATTCGCCCGGAAGCCATCGAGCTGAGCCTCAATGGCGAGCTGGATGCGCAAGTACGCAGCCACAGTTTGCTGGGCAACGTGATTCGCTATCGGGTCGAAGCCCGGGGCGTGGAATTGGTGGTGGATGTGCTGAACCGCTCGGCGGCCGATCTGCACCCCGATGGTCAGCGCCTGGCACTTTCCATCGATCCGACTGCCCTGTGTGAAGTAGCTTGAAAACAGCTGCAAGCTGCAAGCTGCGAGCGACAAGTTGTAAACTGCTCACCACCTCAATCACTTCTTGCGGCTTGAAACTTGCCGCTTGAAGCTGTTCTCGGAGAGAACCGCACTAATGGCCTTGGCAATTTTTGATCTGGACGAAACCCTGATCCACGGCGACTGCGCCACCCTCTGGAGCGCGCAAATGGGCCGCCTGGGCTGGGTCGATCCCGAGTCGTTCATGCGTCAGAACAACGAACTGATGGACGCTTACAGCCACGGCAAACTGCGCATGGAGGAGTACATGACCTTCAGCCTGGAGCCGATGATCGGGCGCACACCGGAAGAGGTCGAGCATTTGGTCGGGCCTTGGGTGGAAGACTTCATCGAGCCGATCATCTTCAGTGACGCCACCAAAGCCATCGCCGCCCATCGCAAGGCCGGTGACCGGATTCTGGTGATCTCGGCCTCGGGCACGCACTTGGTCAAGCCGATTGCCGACCGTCTGGGCATCGACGAGACTCTCGCCATCGAACTGGAAGTGACGCATGGCGTTTATAGCGGTCAGACCGTCGGCACCCTGACCTACCGCGAAGGCAAGATCGTCCGGTTGCTGGAGTGGCTGGATGCGGAAGAGGAGAATCTGGAAGGTGCGAGTTTCTATTCCGACTCGCGTAACGATTTACCGCTGCTGTTGAAGGTGGATTTCCCACACGTGGTGAACCCGGATCCGGTGTTGCTTGAGCACGCCGAAAAAGCCGGCTGGCCAATCCATATCTGGAAGTAACCGATATCCCTGTAGGAGCGCCGCCCGCTCGCTCCTACAGGTTCAGTGTGTCCTTCAGGTCAGGCTTGGGTCGATTATCAGGACCAGCTTCCCCGCCACCTTATTACTCGCCAACGCCGCAAACGCCGCTTCTGCGTCCTTGATCGGGTAGGTCTTCGCCAACTGGGGACTCAACCGCCCTTCAGCAAACAACGGCCACACATGCTGGCTCAAATCACTGAACAAATCCGCCTTGAACTGCTCATCACGACTGCGCAACGTCGAGCCCAGCAGTTGCACGCGCTTGGCCAGAACCTGCGCCAGATCCAGGTTCGCATCACGACCGCCCATCAAGCCGATCAGCACCCAGCGACCATCCAGAGCCAGCATTTTCAGGTTCAGCGCGGCGTAGTTGCCGCCGACCGGATCGAGAATCACATCGAACGGTCCCAGGTCGCGCAAGCTGTCCAGGTCGCCCGTGCGCACCACACCCCCCTGCGCACCCAGCGCTTCGCAATAAGCCAGACGCTCGGCGGAACCGACGCTGACCCAGCACGGGTTGCCAAAGGCCTTGCATAGCTGAATGGCCGCTGAACCGATTCCACTTGCTCCTGCGTGCAGAAGAACTTTCTCACCCGGTTTGAGCGCAGCGAGTTGAAACAAATTCAGCCAGACGGTCGCGTACACTTCCGGCAACGCCGCCGCCTCGGCCAGGGACAAACCTTCGGGGACCGGCAGCACATGCCGTCCGTCGACAACTACCTCTTCGGCCATCCCGCCCCCGGCCAGCAAGGCGCAGACCCGATCGCCGACCTGCCAGGACGAGCCCGGGCCGACTTCGCTGATCACCCCCGAACACTCAAGACCCAGTACCTGACTGGCTCCCGGCGGTGGCGGATAAAGCCCTGCTTTCTGTAACAAATCGGCGCGATTGAGGCCTGCTGCCGCCACTCGAATCCGAACTTGTCCTACATCGCATGTAGGACTGGGCTCTTCAACCCACTCCACTTGACCTTCCACGCCTTGCAATGCTTTCACAGTGCCTCCATAGTGAGTCTGGACTGAGCCCGTAGCTGTAGCGCCGGGCTTTCTTGCATTATGTGACCGGCCCTTTGTGGAACCGGCGACTTCAAAGACGGCCTAATATGCGTGATCAATTGTCTCCGCGTCGAATCAGCATGAAGCATTTTTTCCCCAGCACCGCCCTAGCCCTATTCATTGGTATCGGCCTGTTGCCGATGTCGAGCAATACATTCGCAGCCAATAGCTGGGACAAGCTTCAGCCTGATCGTGACGAAGTGATCGCCAGCCTGAACGTCGTCGAACTGCTCAAGCGCCATCACTACAGCAAGCCGCCGCTCGATGACGCGCGCTCCGTGATCATCTATGACAGCTACCTCAAGCTGCTGGATCCGTCGCGCAGCTACTTCATGGCCAGCGACATTGCCGAATTCGACAAGTGGAAGACCCAGTTCGACGACTTCCTGAAAAGCGGCGACCTCAACGCCGGGTTCACCATCTACAAGCGCTACCTGGACCGCGTCAAAGCGCGTCTGGACTTCGCCCTTGCCGAGCTGAACAAGGGCGTCGACAAAATCGACTTCAATACCAAGGAAACCTTGCTGATCGATCGCAAGGACGCCCCTTGGCTCAAGTCCACCGCAGAACTCGACGACCTGTGGCGCAAACGCGTCAAGGACGAAGTCTTGCGGCAGAAGATCGCGGGCAAGGATTCCAAGCAGATTCAGGAAACCTTGACCAAGCGCTACAAAAACCAGTTGGCGCGCCTGGACCAGACCCGTGCGGAAGATATCTTCCAGGCGTACATCAACACCTTCGCCATGTCCTACGACCCGCACACCAACTATCTGTCGCCGGATAACGCGGAAAACTTCGACATCAACATGAGCCTGTCCCTCGAGGGCATCGGCGCCGTGTTGCAGAGCGATAACGACCAGGTGAAAGTCGTGCGCCTGGTGCCTGCCGGCCCGGCCGACAAGACCAAACAGGTTGCACCGGCCGACAAGATCATCGGCGTTGCCCAAGGCAACAAAGAGATGGTCGACGTGGTCGGCTGGCGCCTGGACGAAGTGGTCAAGCTGATCCGTGGTCCGAAAGGCACCGTGGTGCGCCTGGAAGTGATTCCGGCCAGCAATGCGCCAAACGACCAGACCAGCAAGATCGTGCCGATCACCCGCGAAGCGGTGAAGCTTGAAGACCAGGCAGTGAAGAAGTCGGTGCTCAACCTGAAACAGGATGGCAAGGACTACAAGCTCGGCGTCATCGAGATCCCGGCCTTCTACCTCGACTTCAAGGCGTTCCGTGCTGGCGATCCGGATTACAAGAGCACCACTCGCGACGTCAAGAAACTGCTGACCGAGCTGCAGAAAGAGAAAGTCGACGGCGTGGTCATCGACTTGCGCAACAACGGCGGCGGCTCTCTGCAGGAAGCCACCGAGCTGACCAGTCTGTTCATCGACAAAGGTCCGACCGTGCTGGTGCGTAATGCCGACGGCCGTGTCGATGTGCTGGAAGATGAAAACCCGGGCGCATTCTATAAAGGCCCGATGGCGTTGCTGGTCAACCGCTTGTCCGCCTCGGCTTCGGAGATTTTTGCCGGCGCCATGCAGGACTACCACCGTGCACTGATTATCGGTGGCCAGACCTTCGGTAAAGGCACCGTGCAGACTATTCAGCCGTTGAACCATGGCGAGCTGAAACTGACCCTGGCCAAGTTCTACCGGGTTTCCGGCCAGAGCACCCAGCATCAGGGCGTACTGCCGGACATCGATTACCCGTCGATCATCGACACCAAGGAAATCGGCGAAAGCGCCCTGCCGGAAGCCATGCCGTGGGACACCATCCGCGCGGCCATCAAGCCGGCGGCCGACCCTTTCAAACCGTACATCACGCAGCTCAAATCCGAGCATGACGTGCGCACGGCCAAAGACGCCGAATTCGTGTTCATTCGCGACAAGCTGGCCCTGGCCCAGAAGCTGATGACGGAGAAAACCGTCAGCCTCAATGAAACTGATCGCCGTGCGCAACACGCCGATATCGAAGCCAAGCAACTGGTGATGGAAAACATCCGTCGCAAGGCCAAGGGCGAAGAGCCGCTCAAAGAGCTGAAGAAAGAAGACGAAGACGCCATCGCGGCCGAGCCGGACAAGACCAAGCCAGAAGACGATGCCTACTTGAGCGAGACCGGGCGGATTCTGTTGGACTACCTGAAACTCAACACCGCGGTCGCCAAGCACTAAAATGATGGCAATTTAATGCTGACGCTCCCCGGAGCGTCATCAAACAGTCATCATTCTGTCGTGAAATAAAGGACTGGGAGCTCATGGCTCCCAGTCCTTTTTTTATCGCCAGAGATCGCCATGACCACCACCGAACAGCTGAGTGCATTGAGTTCCATTCTGGCTCAAAGCGGTTTGCACAGCCTGTTCCAGCCGATCATTTCCGTCTCTGAGCGACGCATTGTCGGCTTCGAAGCCCTCACTCGCGGCCCCTCGAACAGTCCGCTGCACTCCCCCATCGCATTGTTCGCGGTTGCCCGCCAGGCCGGTCGCTTGAGCGAGCTGGAAATCGCCTGCCGTGAAAGTGCCTGCCGACGCTTCAATGAACAACAGCTGCCGGGCAAACTGTTTCTCAACGTCTCTCCGGAATCCCTGTTGGAAGCCGCTCACCAACCGGGTCGCACCCTGCAATTGCTGCAGGACTTCGGCATCCCGCCGAGCCAGGTGGTGATCGAACTCACCGAACAAACCCCGACCGACGACTTCCAGTTGCTGCAAAATGCCCTGCATCACTACCGGGCGATGGGTTTTTCCATTGCGCTCGATGATCTGGGGGCGGGTTATTCGAGTTTGCGGCTCTGGTCCGAGCTGCGGCCGGATTACGTGAAAATCGACCGGCACTTTATCGACGGCATTCACCAGGATGCCCTCAAACGTGAATTCGTCGGCTCGATCCTGCAAATCGCCAAAGCCTCACGGGCACAAGTGATCGCCGAAGGCATCGAATTGCCGGAAGAGCTCGCGGTGTTGACCGAGATGGGCGTCGATCTGGTGCAAGGCTACTTGCTGTGTCGGCCTCAAGAGCATCCACCTCGCGACGCCCGAGTCTTGATGCCAAAACGGGAAAGCACAGCAGTGGCTTTGAATGATGACGCCAGTGACCTCAGCGCCTTGCTCAACGACCAACCGGCCGTGGCCCGGGACACACCGACGGCCACGGTGCTGGAAGCCTTCCGCCGCCAGGCCAACCTGAACTCACTGGCGGTGCTTGACGAGCAAGGCCATCCCTGCGGCATCGTCCATCGGCATTCGCTCTCGGACGCACTGCTCAAGCCCTTTGCTACCGACCTTTTCGCACGCAAGCCCATCAGCCGCTTGATGAACGACGACTTCCTCGCCGTGGAGATGAGCCAGTCACTGCAACAAGTCAGTCGCTTGATCACCAGCCGCGCGCGCCAGCGCATCGAGGAGGACTTCATCATCACCCTCAACGGCGGCTATCTGGGCCTGGGCCGGGTGATCGATGTGCTCAAGCTGATTACCGAACTGAAAATCCAGCAGGCCCGCTACGCCAACCCGCTGACCCTGTTGCCAGGCAACGTGCCCATCCAGCAATGCCTGACGCGGCTGCTGCAACAGGAGCGGGAGTCGGTGATCTGTTACGTCGACATCGACAGTTTCAAACCCTTCAACGACATCTATGGCTACGGCCGTGGGGACGAAGTCCTGCTGTGTCTGGCTCAATGCCTGAACGATCGGGTGGACCCGGCCCGCGACTTCGTTGGCCATATCGGCGGGGATGATTTCCTGCTGGTGCTCGGCCCGGAAGACTGGCGCAAACGTCTGAACCAGTTGCTGGACGACTTCCACAGCCAGTGCCGACGCTTCTACCGCAGCGAACACCTGGAAGCCGGCTGCTTTATCGCACCGAATCGCCAGGGCATGCGCCAGGAGTTTCCACTGCTGTCATTGTCGATTGGCGTCGTGCATTTACACCCACAGGCCTGTGGACAACTCGATGCGAGCCAGTTGGCAGAGATGGCTTCGCAGGCCAAGCATCACGCGAAGAATGTGGCGGGGTATAGCGTGTATGTGATTGATAGTTTGGTGGTGCCGGTGCAAAACGAGGATTTGATCATCGGGCAGCGGTGATTGAACGGACGCCTTCGCGGGCAAGCCTCGCTCCTACAGGGGTTTTTGTCGTTCGCAACTATTGTGGACTACCCATCTCCCGTAGGAGCGAGGCTTGCCCGCGAAGAGGCCAGACCACACAACAAAAATCTCTGGATTCAATCCGCTACTGACCACGCCCCCAGCCGCCGCCCAACCACATCCAGCACATCACAGCCATCGCGCAACGGAATGGCGCAAAGCAACGCGAAGTCGCTGAGGATCATGGAATCGCATTCAACTGAACCGCGCATGGAGAGGTTCTCCAGCACTTGGGTGACGGCTCGGATTCGGTAGCGGGCGGCGTCGGTCAGAATATCGAGTGGCGCATGGGTGTCGACGAACAAGGTGGGCATGTCGCTGCAGTTGCTTGTCAGCGCCATGAAGCGGTTTTTCGGATGGGAAACTGGCTTTTCGTAGGGTGGATCAGGATGAAGTGTTGGCATTTGAGACCTTCCGATGACAATGGGAGCTGCCAAAAACCTTCCTACAGGCTTGGGTGGCAGCTATACGCGGGGTAGGAATACCGAGCATCGGAGACTCGACCACGCCGAAGCGTGCCCGCGCACAGCCGCCGCAATAGATGTTACGGACGCACATTAACGGCCGCAAATCAGGTTTCGACGCTTACGCAATACCGATGCCGAAAGGGTTCCTACACCCCACCACTGAGTGTTCAGTGACCATCAAAGGCTATCGGGTGAACTTCCTTCGCACCAGTTCATGAAAGCCGCCACAACTCGAAGGAAATCTCCGATGGTTTTCCACAGCATTAAACGCGCAGCACTTTGCGGGGGAATAATCAGGAAAGAAGTCAGGAGAAGCTGAGAACTGCGTAGGGTAAATCCCTGATCAGCCATGACTGGCTACAAAAACCACCCACGCCTACTTCGCGTCCTCCCGAGACGCCAGCTCTTTAAGCTTCATCTCAGCCAACGGATGCCCCGCCTTCGCCGCCATCTCCCAGAATCTCGCCGCTTCCACCGGATCCGGCGCCTTGCTCGGCGTCCCCGCCAAACTGATCACTCCCACCTGATACGCCGCTTTGCCATCCCCCGCCAAAGCCGCCAGGCGCAGCAATCGCACACCCTCCTCGCGAGCCCCAAGGCCAACGCCACGAAAGGTCAGGATGTGGCCATAGAAGCTTTGCGCGCCGACATCACCCAGATTGGCCATCCGTGCGAACTGACCTTCGAGCCAGCTCCAGCCGCGGGGCTGTCGCACGAACCACGACCAGTGAAACAATCGGCGGGCCAGCCAGTAACTGGCCCGTGCCTTGAGGCGTAAAAACACTCAGGCCTCCGCCGATTCCGGGTATTCGTATTCGAACACGCGCACCACTTCCGAAGCGTGCCATGAGGCGGCGGCGACACCGTCGGACGGTCCCGAGAAACGCCCCAGACGCTCGACACATTCGAAGAAACCGGTGCGTGGCAGGCGGCTGGCGCCCTGGCTGATCACCAGCGAGCTGCGCAGCGGCTGCTCGGCCTTGGCGTCCAGCGCTGCCAGATGCTCCAGCGCAGCGGTGAGGGTTTGCATGGCCGGCGTGGGCAACTGCAAACGTTCCAGCAAGGCTCGATAAGTCAGCAGATGCCGTTGGCGGCGGGCCTGATCCAGCTCACCCAACAACCCGTCCCAATGTTGACGACTGATGCGGACGCTCACGATTCATCCCTCCACCCTGGCACCGTCAGTTCCCAGGCCAGACTGCGGCGAATCGCAGCGTCGGGTAGACGCTCGCCACTTTCGATCAGGGCCAGATAAGACGGGCTGATGCCTACCGTGCGGGCCAGCGCCTCGATGGCGATGCCCTTCCCTTCGCGCAAACTGCGTAGTTGATCCAGATCTGGAAGAATCGGGTCTGATGATGTTGCTTGACGCGCCGGCGTGTCGGGCGCCGGTTGTTGGTTGATGCCTGCTGCTTTCAGTAGAGCCTGGTACTGAGCCCACGGCAAAACCGCGTATTCGGGCTCGCCTTCGCGTGTGATTATCTGAATATCCATGACTTCCCCGTAGGACAACGACACTTAGCGAGTCGGCACTTTTCCCTAGAAGTGTAATCCTAACAGCGGCCACGGTCGCGGGGGGTATGAATATAAGGACGATCCTCAATCGAATCAGGTTTTTTTCGGGCCTTGAAGCTGAAGTTGCTCAGGTGTATCGGGGAGCCGCTCCACCACCGCAAGCTTCTCCGGCAACTGACGTTTGCGCCAGGCACGGAACGCATTGAGTTCATCGTCGAGGACTTTCATCAACCAGGCTAGCACGGCAATGTCATCCAGCATGCCGAATACCGGGATGAAGTCGGGGATCGCATCCACCGGACTGAGGAAGTACATCAGGCCGGCCACCACCGAGATCAGCGCCTTCGGGCTGATGGCGCGGTACTCCCCACGCCAGTAGGCCAGGCACAGTGCCTGCATCAGGCGCAGATCGTCCTTGAGTTTGCCCAATCGGTTGCCCTGACTGGCCCCTTTGCTGGCGACGGCGAACAGCAGGGTCGGCAAACGTCCACGGGCAAGCAGGCGTCCGGCGAGTGGCAGGAAACGAGCGAAATTCCAAGGTGCTTTCATCATTCCTCCCGCTGAAATGTTATCCACACAAATTGTGGATAACCTTGTGAACAGAGCTATATTTCACGGCTGAAAGCCCCGTTTCATAAGGGCTCAACTCAGATCGGGCGTTTTTTACTCACATAAAAAAACCCAAGATTTCATTGACTTGGCGCGCCGGCGCGGCTAGCACGGCGTCCTCAATGGCTATGACTGCACCGTACAGCATCCGTTCGCTTTGTTTACCCTCGCTGAACGCCAGATGCAACAACGCCCCGCATAAAGCGAGGCGTTGTTTTTAAAGCAGACGCTGATTACTTGGCGGCGTCTTCTTTTGCTGGATCCTTGATCGCCAGCAGTTCCAGGTCGAATACCAGCACCGAGTTGGCTGGAATCGCCGGGCTTGGGCTTTGGGCGCCGTAGGCCAGCTCGCTAGGAATGTACAGCTTGTACTTCTCGCCAACGTGCATCAGTTGCAGGCCTTCGACCCAACCCGGAATCACGCCGCTGACCGGCAGATCGATCGGGCTGCCACGGTCGACGGAGCTGTCAAAGGTAGTGCCGTCGGTCAGCTTGCCGGTGTAGTGAACAGTCACTACGTCGGTCGGCTTTGGCTGTGCGCCATCAGCTTTCTTGACCACTTCGTATTGCAGGCCCGAAGCAGTGGTGGTGACACCCGCTTTCTTGGCGTTTTCTTCGAGGAATTTCTTGCCGGCGGCTGCCGACTCTTCGCTCATTTTGGCCATACGCTCTTCAGCACGCTTCTGCAGTGCTGCGAAGGCTTCGACCAGTTCTTCGTCCTTCAGCTTCTGTTCTTTCTTGCCGACGGCGTCTTCGATGCCTTGGGCTACGGCTTTGGAGTCCAGGTCATCCATGCCTTCCTGAGCCAGGCTCTTGCCCATGTTCAGGCCAATCCCGTAGGAAGCTTTTTGCGCCGGGGTTTTCAGCTCTACGCTGGTCTGCGAGTCACAACCCGCAAGTACCAGGCTAACCAGGGCCACCGCCGCCGCCAACCGATGCTGTTTCATGCTATTTCCTTGTTCATGCGCCTAAAGGGCAATCGAGTAAAGCCGCGAGCTTATCAGGCGGCCACGACCAATGGCTACCGGCATGAGAGCAGGAAACTTCTGATAAGTTCAGGTGTTTTAACGCATTTCGGGATTGCAGCGATGAAGCTTCTGTCATCTTGGGCCCCACAGAGACGAATACCGGATCCCACAGCATCTGGCGTAATGGCCACTTGCCGCACCTCAAGCACTGAGGCATAAGAGAGCTACAAAATCGACAAGGATGTTTATCTTGCGCCTCTTATTCCGCCTGCTGGCGTTGTTCGCTGTGCTGCTGGGGCTGGGCCTCGCCGTGGTGCTGTACTACGTCGCCAACCCGAAATTGCCGACCTGGTCCCCCGCACAACAGGTGCATTACCTGGAACAGTGGAGCGCCGCCGACCGCCAGACTTACTACTTCACCCCCCAGGGCACTCAGGTCAAAGGCTTGCGCTATGACTGGTTCAAGGAACTCGAACTGCCCTTCTCGGAACATCGCTTCGCCGCCCCGGAATACCTCGCACGCTTTGGTTTCCTGATCGACCCCGAGCAGAAACCCACACCGAACAACCCTGCCAACTTGCCCGTGGGGTTTGCCCGCCATCAAAACCCCGGCAGCCAGGACGAGTTCCTCGACATCACCTGCGCCGCCTGCCACACCGGTGAATTGCGTTTCAATGGCCAGGCCGTGCGGATCGACGGCGGTTCGGCGCAGCATGTCCTGCCTTCCAGTGTTCCTACACTACGCGGTGGCAGTTTCGGACAAGCACTTGTCGCCAGTCTGGTCTCGACTTATTACAACCCGTGGAAATTCGAACGTTTCGCCCGCAACGTGCTGGGCGAGGACTACGACACCCGCCGCCAACAGTTGCGCCAGGACTTCAAAGCCTCCCTCAATACGTTCGTGAAAGTGGCCTGGAACGATACCCATCGCGGGCTCTATCCGACCGAGGAAGGCCCCGGCCGCACCGACGCTTTCGGGCGCATTGCCAATGCCAGCTTCGGCGATGCGATTTCACCTGATAATTACCGCGTGGCGGATGCGCCGGTGGACTACCCGCAACTGTGGGACATGTGGACCTTTGACTGGGTGCAATGGAACGGTTCGGCGCAGCAACCGATGGCCCGCAACATCGGCGAAGCGCTGGGCGTCGGTGCCACCCTGGATTTCTTCGACGCCAATGGCCAGCCGCTCAAAGGTGACGAGCGCTATCCGTCGAGTGTCCGCTTGCGCGACTTGCACCAGATCGAACAAACCCTGCAACGACTCAAACCACCGGCCTGGCCCGAAGCGCTGCTCGGCGCTGTCGATAAGCCTCTGGCCGTCAAAGGTCGCGAATTGTTCAGCGAAAACTGCGCCGGGTGCCACGTGCCTCGATCGGTCCAGACCAACGGGCGTTGGGTGCAACACCTGAAAATGCTGCCGGTGGATTACATCGGCACAGACCCGGGCGCGGCCAATAACATCGCCGACCATCGCTTCGACCTCAGCGCCTTGCAATGGGACCCGGCGGAGCTGGCGAAACTGGATGTGCAGTTGCAGCCGCCGCCCGCCGAACCGCTGGACATGAGCAAACTCTCGTCAGCCAAAGGCCTGGCCTACGTCACCGCTTTCGTCGGAAACCGTGCTTATCGCGAGGCGAAAATCCCCGAGGCCGAGCGTCCGGAGATGGATGGCTTCGGCCTGCCGATTGGCGTGCGTGAATTGCGCGCCTACAAGGCCCGTCCGTTGGCCGGCGTCTGGGCGACGGCGCCGTTTCTGCACAACGGTTCGGTGCCAAGCCTCTATCAACTGCTCTCGCCCCAGGATGAACGCGCAACGACCTTCTTCAAAGGCACGTTCGAGTACGACCCCAGGCACCTGGGCTATCGCACCGAGGCCTTTACCAATGGCTTCAAGTTCGACACGCGCATCACCGGCAATCACAACAGCGGCCACGAATTCCGTGCTGGCAAGTTGGGTAACGGCGTCATCGGTCGCCTGCTGCAACCGCAGGAGCGCTGGGCGCTGCTGGAGTATCTGAAAGTGTTGGGCGGCCCGTTGGAGGCACAATTGCCATGAGCAGACTGTGGATGTGGTTGGGCGCCTTTCTCGGCAAAACCCTGTTGTGGGTACTGGGCCTGGGAGTGCTCGGCTGGGCGCTGGCCACGGCGTGGTTTGCCTGGCAGCACAGTGGACCGGTATCCGCTGAAGAACTGATCCCGAATGGCGAAGCGGCGATGACTCAGGACATCATCCAGACGGCCGTGCGCATCGTCGATCAGCACCGGGAAAGCACCCGCTACCTGCGTGATGCGCACGCCAAGGCACATGGCTGCGTGAAGGCCGAAGTCCAGGTCCTGCCGGATCTGACGCAAGCGCTGCGTCAGGGCGTATTCAGCGAACCCGGCAAAACCTGGCAAGCGACGATGCGGCTGTCCAACGGCAATGCCTATCCACAGTTCGACAGTATCCGCGATGCCCGGGGCATGGCGATCAAGTTGCACGACGTGCCCGGCAAACAACTGCTCACCGATCAACAAAGCCGTGGCGAACAGGACTTTGTGATGTTCAGCCACCCGAATTTCTTCGTCAGCGATGTCGCCGAATACCGTCAGAATGTGGCCGCCCAGGCCGATGGCAAGAAGCTGATGGCGTTTTTCCCCGGATGGGATCCGCGCACGTGGCAGGTCCGTCATCTGTTTATCGCTTTGGCGACACTCTCCCCTGCGCCGGAAAGCCCGACGCAGACGACGTACTTTTCGGTCTCACCCTACAAGTTCGGTAACGCCAATGCGAAGTTTCGGGTGACGCCCGACCCTGACAGTTGCCCGGCCTACACGTTGCCGGCGCAGAACCAGAAGCTGCCGAATTTTTTACGCAATGCGCTGAATCAGCAGTTGTCGACGGATCGGGTGCCCGCGTGCTTTGTCTTGCAGATCCAGCGCCAGGATCCGGGCAAGTACATGCCGATCGAGGACACGAGTATCCAATGGAAGGAAAAGGATGCGCCGTTCGAAACCGTGGCACGGATCAGGCTGCCCGCCCAGGACTTCGACACGCCAGCGCTAAACGTGCAATGCGATAACCAATCGTTCAACCCGTGGTTCGGGCTTGAGGCTCATCGCCCGATTGGCGGGATCAACCGTCTGCGCAAGGCGGTGTACGAAGCGGTCAGCGATTACCGCCACAGCCGCAACGCCGAGCAATAAAGCCAAATCCAGGACAGCAAAAAGCCCGCATAAAGCGGGCTTTCTGTGTGGTGACCTGGCGTTCAGCGTTCCAGATTACCGAATATGGCGCAGCGGACGGGACTCGAACCCGCGACCCCCGGCGTGACAGGCCGGTATTCTAACCGACTGAACTACCGCTGCGCGTAGCGTTGAAAGTAAGTGGTGGGTGATGACGGGATCGAACCGCCGACATTCTGCTTGTAAGGCAGACGCTCTCCCAGCTGAGCTAATCACCCTTTACCTTCGTTGCGGGGCGCATTGTGCCACAGATTTTCGTAAAGTGTTGATTTAATTGAATAAATCTTCAAAAAAATCTGAAAACCGGTGAAACAACACATTCCGCAGGAACAACAGACAGAAAAAAACCCGCATTGAGCGGGCTTTTCCGTGGTGACCTGGCGTTCAGCGTTCCAGGTTACCGAATATGGCGCAGCGGACGGGACTCGAACCCGCGACCCCCGGCGTGACAGGCCGGTATTCTAACCGACTGAACTACCGCTGCGCGTAACACTAAAGCGAATGGTGGGTGATGACGGGATCGAACCGCCGACATTCTGCTTGTAAGGCAGACGCTCTCCCAGCTGAGCTAATCACCCTTCACTTTCGGTGTGGCGCGCATTCTACGGAGCGACCCAACCTCTGGCAAGCACTTTTTACAATAATTTTTGCAGGCCTTCCAAAGGCTTAGAGAAGGGTTGGCCTATGGCTTCGCTAAGAGAATAATGCCCCCCTTTGTATAAAGGAGAGACTCGCCCCATGTGGTTCAAAAACCTGCTTATCTATCGCCTGACCCAAGATCTGCCTTTTGATGCCGAGGCGTTGGAAACTGCACTGGCCACCAAACTGGCGCGTTCATGTGCAAGCCAGGAGTTGACCACCTATGGTTTCGTCGCGCCCTTCGGCAAAGGCGAAGATGCCCCCCTGGTGCACGTCAGCGGCGACTTCCTGCTGATCTCCGCCCGTAAGGAAGAGCGCATCTTGCCGGGCAGCGTCGTGCGTGACGCTGTGAAGGAAAAGGTCGAAGAGATCGAAGCCGAACAAATGCGCAAGGTCTACAAAAAGGAACGTGACCAGATCAAGGATGAAATCATCCAGGCGTTCCTGCCGCGTGCCTTTATCCGTCGTTCGTCGACCTTCGCCGCCATCGCGCCGAAACAGGGCCTGATCCTGGTGAACTCGGCCAGCCCGAAACGCGCCGAAGACCTGCTGTCGACCCTGCGCGAAGTGATCGGCACACTGCCGGTACGTCCGCTGACCGTTAAAATGTCGCCAACCGCGACCATGACCGAATGGGTCACCACCCAGAAAGCCGCGGACGACTTCTTTGTGCTGGACGAGTGCGAACTGCGCGACACCCACGAAGACGGCGGCATCGTGCGTTGCAAGCGTCAGGACCTGACCAGCGAAGAAATCCAGTTGCACTTGAGCACCGGCAAAGTGGTGACTCAGCTGTCGCTGGCCTGGCAAGACAAGCTGTCTTTCGTCCTCGACGACAAGATGGTGGTCAAGCGCCTGAAGTTCGAAGACCTGCTGCAAGACCAGGCAGAGCAGGACGGCGGCGAAGAAGCCCTCGGCCAGCTGGACGCCAGCTTCACCTTGATGATGCTGACGTTCGGCGACTTCCTGCCGGCGCTGGTTGAAGCGTTGGGCGGTGAAGAGCTTCCGCAAGGGATCTAAAAGCGTGTGATATCACTGTGGGAGCAAGCCTGCTCGCGAAGGCGTTGTGACAGTCGGCATTTATGTCGACTGATACACCGCATTCGCGAGCAGGCTCGCTCCCACATTGGTTTTTGTGGTGTTACTTAATAATAAGGATCAGGCCATGCGCGCCCTCGCTGCATTGAGTCGTTTTGTCGGCAACACCTTCGCTTACTGGGTACTGATTTTCGCGGTCGTGGCGTTCTTGCAGCCGACGTGGTTTATCGGCCTGAAAGGCGCGATCGTGCCGCTGCTGGGCCTGGTGATGTTCGGCATGGGCCTGACACTCAAACTCGAAGACTTCGCCGAAGTCGCTCGCCATCCGTGGCGCGTGGCGCTGGGCGTGGTTGCACATTTCGTGATCATGCCCGGCGTGGCGTGGTTGCTCTGCCAGGCGTTTCACCTGCCACCGGAAATCGCCGTCGGCGTGATCCTGGTCGGCTGCTGCCCAAGCGGCACCTCGTCGAACGTGATGACCTGGCTGGCACGCGGTGACCTGGCACTGTCGGTGGCCATCGCCGCCGTCACCACCCTCCTCGCTCCGCTGCTGACGCCGGCGCTGATCTGGCTGCTGGCCTCGGCGTGGCTGCCGGTGTCCTTCATGGAGCTGTTCTGGTCGATCCTGCAAGTGGTGCTGTTGCCGATCGTGCTGGGTGTGGTTGCCCAGCGTTTGCTCGGCAGCCGGGTGCGTCATGCGGTGGAAGTATTGCCGCTGATTTCGGTGGTGAGCATCGTGATCATCGTCACCGCCGTGGTGGCCGCCAGCCAGGCGAAGATTGCCGAGTCCGGCCTGCTGATCATGGCCGTGGTAATGCTGCACAACAGCTTCGGTTATCTGCTGGGTTACTTCACCGGGCGCCTGTTCAAGTTGCCGCTGGCCCAACGCAAATCCCTGGCACTGGAAGTCGGCATGCAGAACTCCGGCCTCGGTGCTGCGTTGGCCAGTGCGCACTTCTCGCCACTGGCGGCGGTGCCTAGTGCGTTGTTCAGCGTCTGGCACAACATTTCAGGGGCGTTGCTCTCGACGTATTTCCGTCGCATGAGCGAAAAACAAGACCGGGAAACCGCGGTTCAGCAAGCGGCCGAGTAATCCGAAAACTTGATCCCCGGGTTAATGATGGGCACTCTATGGCGCAACGCGAGGACGACCTCGCGGCTCGATCGAGTCATTAATCTGGGGACGACCCCGTCAATCGATGGAGGTCTTTCATGTCCTGGATCATTCTGTTTTTCGCCGGCCTGTTCGAAGTCGGCTGGGCCGTCGGCCTGAAATACACCGACGGTTTCAGCCGCCCTCTCCCCACCGCATTGACTGTTGCCGCCATGGCCATCAGCCTTGGCTTGCTGGGCCTTGCCATGAAGGAATTGCCGCTGGGCACGGCCTATGCGATCTGGACCGGTGTGGGTGCGGTGGGCACGGTGATCGCCGGGATCATTTTGTTTGGTGAATCCATGGCGCTGTTCAGGCTGGCCAGTGTGGCGTTGATTATTGCCGGGTTGATCGGGCTCAAGGTCAGCGCCTGACCTTTAGATCGCCGTCGCGGGCAAGCCTCTTTCCTGCAGGGTTTCTGGCGCATCCCGAATGATGGATATGCCACAAACCCCGCAGGAGCGAGGCTTGCCCGCGAAGAGGCCCTCACAGTCACCGACTATCTAACGGCCCCACGCAAATCCCCGACCATCGCCTGCAACGTCGCCTGCAACGTCGCCGGCTCCGCCGCCTCAACCGCCACCGCCGGCCCCGCCACCAACGTCACCCGCGACCACAACCGACGAAACAAGCCTTTGCCCGGATCGCGGCTGAAGAAACTCCCCCACAACCCTTGCAACGCCAGTGGAATGACCGGCACCGGCGTCTCTTCGAGAATGCGCACCAGCCCGCCCTTGAACTCACTCATCTCCCCGTCAGCGGTCAACTTGCCTTCCGGGAAGATGCACACCAGTTCACCGTCCTTCAGGTATTGAGCGATACGCGTGAAGGCTTTTTCGTAGATTTGAATGTCTTCCTGGCGCCCCGCAATCGGAATCGTCCCCGCCGTGCGAAAGATAAAGTTCAGCACCGGCAGGTTGTAGATCTTGTAGTACATGACAAAGCGAATCGGCCGACGCACCGCACCGCCAATCAGCAACGCATCCACAAACGAAACATGGTTGCAGACCAGTAATGCCGCGCCTTCATCCGGGATCAAATCGAGATTTCGATGCTCCACGCGGTACATCGAATGGCTGAGCAGCCAGATCAGGAAACGCATGGTGAACTCAGGCACGATGCTGAAGATGTAGGCGTTGACGCCGATGTTCAGCAGCGACACCACCAGAAACAGCTGCGGAATCGACAGCTCGACCATGCTCAGGAGCACGATCGAGACAATCGCCGACACCACCATGAACAGTGCGTTGAGAATGTTGTTGGCGGCAATCACCCGCGCCCGCTCATTCTCGGGGGTGCGCGACTGAATCAGCGCATACAGCGGCACAATGTAGAACCCGCCGAAAATCCCCAGACCCAGAATGTCGATCAGCACCAGCCAGGCGTGACCAAAACCAAGGATTTCGATCCAGCCGTGGCCGGCAACGCTGTCTGGGATACCGCCGGAATGCCACCACAGCAGCAAGCCAAAGACAGTCAGGCCAAACGAGCCGAACGGCACCAGGCCAATCTCGACTTTGCGTCCGGAGAGCTTCTCGCAGAGCATCGAACCGAGCGCGATCCCCACGGAAAACACCGTCAGAATCAGCGTCACCACGGTCTCGTCGCCGTGCATCCATTCCTTGGCATAGGCCGGGATCTGCGTCAGATAAATCGCCCCGACAAACCAGAACCACGAGTTGCCGACGATGGAACGCGACACCGCAGGCGTTTGCCCCAGGCCCAGTTTCAAAGTGGCCCAGGATTGGCTGAAGATGTTCCAGTTCAGGCGCATTTGCGGCGACGAGGCCGCTGCCCGGGGAATGCTGCGACTGGCCAGGTAGCCGAGCACCGCGACAGCGATGATCGCGGTGGACACGATGGGCGCGTAATGACTGGACGACATCATGATCCCGGCGCCGATAGTCCCGGCGAGGATCGCCAGGAACGTGCCCATTTCCACCAGCCCGTTGCCACCCACCAACTCTTCTTCACGCAGGGCCTGGGGCAGGATCGAATATTTCACCGGCCCGAACAGCGCCGAGTGCGTGCCCATGGCAAACAGCGCCACCAGCATCAGCGACAGGTGATCGAACAGGAAACCCACGGCGCCGACCGCCATGATGGCGATTTCCCCGAGCTTGATCAGTCGAATCAGCGCGTCCTTGGCGAACTTTTCCCCGAACTGGCCGGCCAGCGCCGAGAACAGAAAGAACGGCAGGATAAACAGCAACGCGCACAGGTTGACCCAGATCGAACGGTCACCGTCGATGGTCAGCTTGTACAGAATGGCGAGGATCAACGACTGCTTGAAGATGTTGTCGTTGAACGCCCCGAGGGACTGCGTGACAAAGAACGGCAGGAAGCGCCGGGTGCGAAGCAAGGTGAACTGTGAGGGGTGGCTCATCTTCCATGGGTCCCTGAGATTGGGTAAAGAGTGGCTTGGCGATTTGCTATTGGAATGTCGAACGTCGATCCAGGCCACACATTACCTAATCTTTGCGGCTTATTTCTTTAATCCTGCAATGCACGGCGAGACAAACAACTCACCCCGCCACGCGCCCCGCACTGTGCGTTTCGAGACAATCAGCCACATCACCGCCAGCATCGCCACCAGCACGCAGCCAAAGACATTGAAAAACGCCAGGTTCAAGGTGCTGCCCAGTTTCAACGTCGTCAGAGAATAGACGCCCAGCGGGAAGGTGAAGCCCCACCAGCCCAGGTTGAACGGGATACCGTCGCGCAGGTAACGCACGGTGATCAGCACCGCCATCAGCATCCACCAGAAGCCGAAGCCCCACAGCGTGATCCCAGCCACCAGGCCCAACCCGGCTGCAATTTCACCGATGCCCGGCAGGCCGTTGGCCGCAAAGATGGCCGGCGCATCGGCGCCCAGCAGCAACATGCCCAACGCCCCGGTGCCGATCGGCCCCAGCGCCAGCCAGCTGGAGGCGGCCATGTTTTCGTGCGGCAGTTTATGCAGCGCCATGCGCAGCAACAGAATGGTCAGAATGCTGAACGCCACCGGCAGGGAAAAGGCCCACAGCACGTAGCTGGTTGTCAGCACCACCAGTTGCGAATGGGCATCGGTCAAGTGCGGTGCCAACAGGCCCCCACTGGCGGCCGCCACTTCCGCCGCAACCACAGGCAACAGCCAGACCGCTGTCATCTGGTCGATGCTGTGCTCCTGACGGGTGAACATCATGTAGGGAATCAGCACACCGCAGGCCAGCGACATGACCACATCGAGCCACCACAGCACCTCGGCGACATGAATCACTCCATCGCCCCAGCGCGGCAAGCCGAACACCAGGAAGCCATTGATGATGGTCGCCAACCCCATGGGGATGGTGCCGAAGAACATCGAGACCGTGGAGTGACCGAAGATCCGCCGAGCCTCATCGAAGAACAGCACCCAGCGTGCCGTGTACGCGGCGGTGAATAATACGAACAAGCAGATATTGAGCAGCCAGAGACCTTCGGCCACCGCCTTCAGTCCGGGTATGGCGACGGGCAATTGCGCCAGCGCCAATGCCAGCACGCCCGTGCCCATGGTTGCGGCGAACCAGTTGGGCGTGAATTGGCGAATCGCCTCAAGCGGGTGCTGCAAATGGCTGAACGGTCTTGAACCGAGGGTGGTGCTGTTGGGGCATGTCATGGTGAATTCCTCTCCTCTTGTGAGGTGGAATCCATGGTAGATCCGAATCGAATATCTATATAACGGGTAATATCTCTAACTGTTATCTGTTTTGTAGATATGCGTCAGACGCTACCTTCCGTCTCGATCACCAGGATCCGCGCCGCACCTTGTGGATGGGCAACGTGTTCGGTGCCCACCGAGGCGTAGAAAATGTCGCCGATGTCGAGCAGCGTGTCCTTTTCAACGCCGTCGTCGCGATAGCGCATCTGCACTTGGCCATCGAGTACGACGAACACTTCCTGCCCATCGTTGACGTGCCATTTATACGGCTGATCGGTCCAGTGCAAACGGGTGGTGATGCCGTTCATGTTGGCGATATCCAAGGCGCCCCAGGCGCGGTCAGCAGTGAAGGATTTGCTGCGGATGATCTTCATCGGGTGGTCCGTTGAAATGGGTGGCGACGCCAAGGCTAGCGGTCATCGAGCATCGGCGCCACAGACTTTGGCAGGCTGTTGACGCATCAACGCGGGCAGAGCACTGACCGCCAGGATAATCAGCACCGCGCCATAACCATCAGTCGTGGTCACCAGCCCAAAGGCCCGCGTCAGATTCCCCGCCAGCAACGATGGCAGGCAGAACGCCAGATAACTGAGCACATAAAACGCCGACATCAACCCGGCCCGTTCATGAGGCAAGGCTAACGGCACGACACTGCGCAACGCGCCGAGGAAACTCGCGCCAAAACCGCAACCGGCGACCAGCGTCCCGATGAAAAACAACGGCAGGCTGGCGCTGTGAACCGCCAGTAAAATCAGCGCCACACCGACGGGCAGAATGCTCGCGCCGACCCGCAAGACTTTGTCGGCCGGGCGACTGCGCAAGGTGTAGATCATCAGCGCGCCGGTGACGGTCAGCACCGCCACTGTCGCACCGCCAATCAGATTGGAAGTCGATCCGGTGGCCGTCCGCACAAGGGATGGAGCGAGGGACGCGTAAAAACCGCCGAGCGCCCAGGCGGCGGTGTTGATCGGCAACACCAGCCACAACGCACGCCTTGCCTGGATGGGCACATGCAGAGTCGGGCGCAGCGACGCCAATGCGCCACGTTGCGCACTGACACTTTCCGGCAGACGCCAGACGTACAGCGCTTGCAACCCGAACATCGCGAGCAGCACCCAGAAGGTCAATTGCAGTGGCAGCGGCGCGAACTCGGCCAACAAACCACAACCCATGGCACCTAACGCCATACCGAGCAGCGGCGCGACGCTATTGATCAGCGGACCTTGCTGGCGATCCGTGTCGAGCAGCGCGGCGCCCAACGCAGCCGTGGCCATCCCGGTAGCAAAACCCTGAAGCACCCGGGCACTGATCAACCAGGCGACGCTGTCGGCATTGATAAATAGCAGCATGGCCAGCATGTTCAGCGCCACAGCGGTGAAAATCACCGGTTTGCGTCCCAGGTAATCCGAGAGCGAACCGACCGTGAGCAGCGCGGCGAGCAAGCTGATGGCGTAGACGCCGAAGATCAGGGTCAGGGTCGCCGCCGAAAATTGCAGGTGTTCCTGATACAAGTGGTACAGGGGCGTTGGTGCAGTGGAAGCGGCGAGAAAACTCAGTAAAGTGATCGCCAGGAACCACAGGCTGGAACGGTTTGATATCGAGCTGGACATGCGCACACTCCGCAAAAGCTAATTTGTTGCTTTTGCGGAGTGTGCTACTGCCCCGCGCTTAAAGCAAATTCTTTGTGTTAAGGTCCGCCGTATGGCTATTAAAGAAGGTTTACGCCCGGGCGGTCGAAGCGCCCGGGTGCAAGAGTCGATTCATTCGGCTGTCCGCGCCCTGCTTGAAGAGCAGGACCGCTCGACCGTGACCGTCCCGCAAATTGCTGCGCGCGCGGGAGTGACGCCGTCGACCATTTATCGGCGCTGGGGCGATTTGTCGGTGTTGCTGGCAGACGTCGCGCTGGCGCGCATGCAACCCGACAGCGAACCCGCCAATACCGGCAGCCTGCGCGGTGACGTGCGAGCCTGGGCCGAGCAATACCTGGACGAGATGAGTTCCGAGCCTGGCCGCAACATGCTTCGCGACGTGCAATGCAGCCTCACACCGGTCTATTGCACGACGATCATTGGCGGGCAGTTGCAGACGATTCTGGACCGTTACCCGGATCAGCCGAAGCCGAGTGTTGATCGATTGATCAACCTGGTGGCGGCACCGACGGTGTTTCGTATCCTGTTTTCAGCGGCGGCGCTGGAGGTTGAGGAGTTGCATCAGTTGATCGAGATTGCTTTGAATCAGTGAGGCCGTTTTCGCGGGCAAGTCGGGTCGCCGCATCTCACGCTCCTACAGGCTTTTTTGTCGTTCGCAGATTATGTAAACGACACATAACCTGTAGGAGCGAGGCGTGCCCGCGAAGAGGTCAGCACAAACACTAAAATCCAACTGACAAACACCCTGCGACACCCCACCACGCCACGACCTTGGTCGACACTGACTATCCCCGGCCATCGTGCGAGACTGTCTGACCGGGCGGGAGTCCCGGGTGTCTTTTGTCGGGAGTTCCCATGTCGCTGTCCAGCGGGCTGATCGCCGCCGTCGCCCTGGCCTATATGGCCATCATGTTCGCCATCGCCTTTTACGGCGACCGTCGCAGCACACCGTTGCCGCCGCGAGTGCGCGCCTGGGTATACAGCCTGTCGCTGGCGGTCTATTGCACCAGCTGGACCTTCTTTGGCGCCGTCGGCCAGGCCGCCGAGCAACTCTGGTCATTCCTGCCAATCTACCTCGGGCCGATCCTGCTGCTGGTCTGCGCGCCGTGGGTCCTGCAAAAAATGGTGATGATCAGCAAGCAGGAGAACATCACCTCCATCGCCGACTTCATTGCCGCCCGCTATGGCAAATCCCAATCGCTGGCGGTGGTGGTGGCGCTGATCTGCCTGGTGGGCGTGTTGCCCTACATTGCACTGCAACTCAAGGGCATCGTTCTCGGGGTGAACCTGCTGATCGGCGCCGGTGCCGACGCCATGGGCACCCGCGCCCAGGACACGGCGCTGATCGTGTCGCTGGTGCTGGCGCTGTTCACCATTGTCTTCGGTACCCGCAACCTCGACGCCACGGAACACCACCGTGGCATGGTGCTGGCGATTGCCTTTGAATCGCTGGTCAAGCTGTTCGCGTTTCTCGCGGTCGGCGCGTTCGTGACTTACGGCCTGTACGACGGATTCGACGACCTGTTCAACCAGGCCATGCTCGCCCCGCGCCTGGAGGCGTACTGGAAGGAAACCATTAACTGGCCGTCGATGGTGGTGCAGACCGGCGTGGCCATGATGGCGATCATCTGCCTGCCCCGGCAGTTCCACGTGACGGTGGTGGAAAACATCGACCCTCAGGATTTGCGCCTGGCGAAATGGGTGTTCCCTGCCTACCTGGCGCTGGCAGCGCTGTTTGTCGTGCCTATCGCCCTCGCCGGCCAGATGCTGCTGCCCAGCTCGGTCCTCCCGGACTCTTTCGTCATCAGCCTGCCACTGGCCCAAGCCCATCCGGCTCTGGCGATGCTGGCCTTTATCGGTGGCGCCTCGGCGGCGACCGGCATGGTGATTGTCGCCAGCGTGGCGCTGTCGACCATGGTTTCCAACGACATGTTGCTGCCGTGGCTGCTGCGCCGAAACAACGCCGAGCGACCGTTCGAAGTGTTCCGCCAGTGGATGCTGTCGGTGCGCCGGGTCAGCATCGTGGTGATTCTTTTGCTGGCTTACGTCAGTTATCGCCTGCTCGGCTCCACAGCGAGCCTGGCGACCATCGGCCAGATCGCCTTCGCTGCCGTGACCCAATTGGCCCCGGCCATGCTCGGCGCGCTGTACTGGAAACAGGCTAACCGCCGGGGCGTGTTCGCCGGTCTCGCCGCCGGGACATTCCTCTGGTTCTACACCCTGATTCTGCCGATCGCGGCCCACAGCCTCGGTTTGTCCTTGAACAGTTTCCCGGGGCTGGCCTGGTTGCACAGCAACCCGCTGAACCTGCCGCTCACCCCGCTGACCCAAGGCGTCGTACTGTCGCTGGCGGCCAACTTCACGCTGTTCGCCTGGGTGTCGGTGCTGTCACGCACGAGGGTGTCGGAACACTGGCAGGCCGGTCGTTTCATCGGTCAGGAAATCAGCGCGCGCCCCAGCGCCCGCTCGATGCTCGCAGTGCAGATCGACGACTTGCTGCAACTGGCCGCACGCTTCGTCGGTGAAGAACGGGCGCGGCAGAGCTTCATCCGTTTTGCCTACCGCCAAGGCAAAGGCTTCAACCCGAACCAGAACGCCGACGGTGAATGGATCGCCCACACCGAACGCTTGCTGGCGGGTGTACTCGGCGCTTCTTCGACGCGTGCGGTAGTCAAGGCCGCCATCGAAGGTCGTGAAATGCAACTGGAGGATGTCGTGCGGATCGCCGACGAAGCCTCGGAAGTGTTGCAGTTCAACCGCGCCCTGTTGCAAGGCGCCATCGAAAACATCACTCAAGGCATCAGCGTGGTCGACCAGTCGCTGAAACTGGTGGCCTGGAACCGGCGTTATCTGGAACTGTTCAATTACCCCGACGGGCTGATCAGGCTTGGCCGCCCGATTGCCGACATCATTCGCTACAACGCCGAGCGCGGACTGTGCGGCCCCGGTGAAGCCGAAGTGCACGTCGCCCGCCGCCTGCACTGGATGCGTCAGGGCCGCGCCCACACCTCTGAAAGACTGTTTCCCAACGGGCGTGTGATCGAGCTGATCGGCAACCCGATGCCCGGCGGCGGTTTCGTCATGAGTTTCACGGACATCACCGCGTTCCGTGAGGCCGAGCAGGCGCTGACCGAAGCCAACGAAGGCCTGGAGCAGCGGGTCACCGCGCGGACCCACGAACTGTCCCAACTGAACGTGGCCTTGACCGAAGCCAAGGGCACCGCCGAATCGGCCAACCAGTCGAAAACCCGCTTTCTGGCGGCGGTCAGCCATGACTTGATGCAACCGCTGAATGCCGCACGCCTGTTCTCCGCCGCGCTTTCCCATCAAGAGGACGGTCTGTCCAGCGAGGCGCAGAAACTGGTGCATCACCTCGACAGCTCGTTGCGCTCGGCCGAGGACCTGATCAGCGATCTTCTGGATATTTCCCGCTTGGAGAACGGCAAGATCAACCCGGACCCCAAACCCTTCGTGCTCAACGAGTTGTTCGATGCGCTCGGTGCCGAGTTCAAGGCACTGGCTCAGGAACAAGGGCTGAAATTCCGTGTTCGGGGCAGCACATTACGGATCGACAGCGACATCAAACTGCTGCGTCGGATCCTGCAGAATTTCCTGACCAACGCGTTCCGCTACGCCAAGGGGCCCGTGCTGCTCGGCGTCCGGCGGCGCAAGGGCGAGTTGTGCCTGGAGGTGTGGGACCGTGGACCGGGAATCCCTGAAGACAAGCAGCTAGTGATTTTCGAAGAATTCAAACGCCTCGACAGCCACCAGACGCGCGCCGAGAAAGGCCTGGGACTGGGGCTGGCGATTGCCGACGGGCTGTGTCGCGTTTTGGGTCACACTTTGCGTGTAAGGTCCTGGCCGGGGCGCGGCAGCGTGTTCAGCGTCAGCGTACCGCTGGCGCGGGCTCAAGTCGTCGCGCCAACCCAGGTCAGCGAGCTCAATGGCCATGTGCTGAGCGGCGCGCAGGTGCTGTGTATCGATAACGAAGACAGCATCCTGATCGGCATGAACAGCCTGCTGACACGCTGGGGTTGCCAGGTCTGGACCGCACGCAACCGCGACGAATGTGCAGCGCTGCTGAAGGACGGTGTACGCCCGCAATTGGCGCTGGTGGATTACCACCTGGACCATGGCGAGACCGGGACCGAGTTGATGGCGTGGTTACGAACCCAACTGGGTGAGCCGGTGCCGGGAGTGGTGATCAGTGCCGATGGCCGGCCGGAGACGGTGGCCCAGGTGCATGCGGCGGGCCTGGAGTACTTGGCCAAACCGGTGAAACCGGCGGCGTTGCGGGCGTTGTTGAGCCGGCATTTGCCGTTGTAAGAGCGGGTTTTAATCCCGTAGTGATTGAACCGACGCCTTCGCGAGCAGGCTCGCTCCCACGGTGGATCGGTGTTGTTGCCTACATCGAGTGAACAATACAAAACCCTGTGGGAGCGAGCCTGCTCGCGATGCTTTCAGCTATTCAGGCAACTCGGCCAAGCCATCGACGTCGGTCATCGCTCGTTCCAGCAGATCAGCCGGCAAGCTCTTGCTGGCGCGCGCTCCCAGCAGCTTCAACTGCTCACTGCGACTGACCAGGTTGCCGCGCCCTTCTGTCAGCTTGTTGCGCGCTGAGCTGTAGGCCTTGTCCAGTTGCTGCAAGCGATTGCCGACTTCATCCAGGTCCTGGATGAACAACACGAACTTGTCGTACAGCCACCCGGCGCGCTCGGCAATTTCCCGGGCGTTCTGGCTCTGGCGCTCTTGCTTCCACAGGCTGTCGATGACCCGCAGGGTCGCCAGCAACGTGGTCGGACTGACGATGACGATGTTGCGGTCGAAGGCTTCCTGGAACAGCGTCGGCTCAGCCTGCAACGCAGCGGAGAACGCCGCTTCGATCGGCACGAAAAGCAAGACGAAATCCAGGCTGTGCAAGCCGTCGAGTCGCTTGTAATCCTTACCTGACAGGCCTTTGACGTGATTGCGCAGCGACAGCACGTGCTGTTTGATGGCGATCTGGCCGATGGCATCGTCCTCGGCGGCCACGTATTGCTGATAGGCCGTGAGGCTGACCTTGGAATCGACCACCACCTGCTTGTCGCCCGGTAGATAAATGATCACGTCCGGCTGGAAACGCTCACCGTCCGGCCCCTTGAGAGTGACCTGAGTCTGGTACTCGCGACCCTTTTCCAACCCGGCGTGTTCAAGCACGCGCTCAAGAATCAACTCGCCCCAGTTGCCTTGGGTTTTCTGCCCTTTCAACGCACGAGTGAGGTTGGTGGCTTCGTCGCTCAGGCGCAGGTTCAGTTGCTGCAGGCGTTCCAGCTCTTTGGCCAGGGAAAACCGTTCACGGGCCTCGGCCTGATAGCTTTCCTCAACGCGTTTTTCGAAAGACTGAATGCGTTCTTTCAAAGGATCGAGCAACTGGCCCAGGCGCTGCTGGCTGGTTTCGGCGAAACGCTGCTCGCGCTCGTCGAAGATCTTGCCCGCCAGTTCGGCGAACTGTGCTCGCAGTTCGTCTCGTGAGCCTTGCAGGTCGTTAAGGCGTTGTTGATGGCTGTCCTGCTGCTCACGCAGCTCGGCCTGGAGCGAGGCCGCTTGAGAGTCCAGACGCCGCAGTTCGGCTTCTTTGCCGGCGCGCTCGATGTTCCAGGCGTGAGCCGCATCGCGGGCATCGTCGCGCTCTATCTGTAGCAGTTCGATTTCGCGGCGCATGGCGGCCAGCTCTGCCTGCTTGGCGGCGTTAGCCTGGCCAAGATCACCGATTTCATCGCGGCAGGCTTCGAGCTGAGCGTTCAAGCCGTCCTGCGCCAGTAGCGACATGGCCAGACGCTCTTCCAGCAAAGCCACCTCGGCTTGCCCCACGCTCGCCCGACGCTGGATTTGCCAGGCCAGTACCAGCAAGGGCAGTGCGGCACCCGCCAGACCCAGCAAAATGCTGGTCAAGTCCATAGCCATAGCGACTCCTGCCGATGAGATAAAGCTTGAAGGGTAACCAAGGCGTCAGGACTTGGACAGCTCAGTCTTCGACCAGGCCCAGTTCCTGTTGAGCACGCCGGTCCCCTGCCCGCGCCGCCTGGCGCAACAGATCCTGGCCAATGCGGCGATCGCGGGCATTGCCGCATTCGCGGCACATCAGCTGGCCGAGACGACTTTGCGCGGCCACCACGCCTTCACGGGCAGGCTGTTTGAGCAAGCGTCCGGCGAAATGTTTGACGTTGGTATTTTCACCCAGGCGCGGGCTATCGAGCAGCCACTCCGCCACGCGCATCGAAAAGCGTTTGGGAGGGGTAACACTGGGAGGTGTTGAGGTAGCAGAAACTGATACGGAGCGAAACTTCATAAAGCACTGTGGGGCAGATCGGAAGGCGCGCCACTCTACTCTTTTTTTCTTACAGGTAAAGCCTAAAAAAACCCGGCACGCCCGTCCTAGAGCAAGCGCTCGGGACAATCCACAGAAGCTGTGGATAACTCAGTGGACAACCGCCCTTGAACTCGCGCAAAGCCCTGTGGAATGGGGCTCGCAGTCAAACTGACGATTTTTTCACCAGTAAAAAAAAGCGATGTTTTTCATTGACTTAAATTTTCAATACAGGCACCCACTGGGGTCGTGGCGTGGATGACAGTCCGGTTACAGTCTGCGCAACTTATGTGCACAAGTACCTTCGCGGCAGTTATATCGATGCGTTTTTTCGGAGCGTTTTGTAGGCATTTTCTGGGGATAACCTTGGCAAACCCTTGTTCCAGGCGTTTGCCCGAGCGACGACCAATGGTCGGAAATGATCCCATTACCCAGCGTGTCAGCAGGGCATGGCAATTATTTTGCTTTAACGCTTCCCTTCGCCCATTCAATTCGTTACTATCCGCGGCGTTAGTACCAAGCTGAAAGTCAATTCTGGTCGAACAAATCCTCCCGGTCAGCCTTCCCAACGGAAGCCTCTACCGAACAAGCGGGATCGACCACCTCGATGGTTTCCAGGTAAACCTTGCGCCAACACTGCCTTTGAATCGAATGCAAAGGGTGTTGCGAAGCTCACTTACTCTGACCGAACCAGCCTGCAAATTGATCAGGATCTTCACCCCGGGCCCAGAACCTTTGCCCTTGATGTGTTGCCTGCCCTCCTAAGTACCTACCTGCCAGCCCAAGCGCGCCAATTATCAGCGCTTCAAACTGGCTGCTTTGTTCCAGTCGGGTTCTTCGTTCGACCAATGGTGGTCGTCGTCACTGGAACGTTTTAATTTTGCACGGCTCTTATCCGTGTCGCTTGTAGGAACACCCAATCATGACTACTCAAATCCACACTCAGGATGCAATCCGCACCCTAACCAACGCTTTTGCTCCAATGAACTGCCTGATCATGGCCGCTCGCAAAGGCTGCTTCAGCTTCACCCTGGTCAACGAACACGGCATCGCTCGTCACAGCGAACGCCTGTACCCCGATCAATACTCCAGCGCAGAACCGCTGCAGGCCGTGATCGAGCGTACCCGTCAGGCACTGGTTGCCTGATACGCCAGAAAGACTGAAAACCTCAAAAGCCCTGCTCAAAAAGCGGGGCTTTTTATTGCCCGATATTTCTCATTGCGCAGCCTTCGGCTAAGTTCCAAACGATATAACGGTTATAACTCGAAGCCGGAAATATTTTAAAAACAGGCCTTTACAGCGCGAATATGACACTACACTTCAACTCAAGCGGCTTGATCCGCTTCCGGCGAGCCTGAGTCGATCAACCTGCTGCCAACGCTCCCTTCAGGTATCGCCGCCCATTTGATGTTTCGAGGGCTTTATGGGTATCGCTGCCAGCGAACTGTGCCGTTATGTGATCCGTCCGACATTGATTTACCTCGGGCGCCATAGCGCAACTGCCGAATCCCTTCTGCTGGGCATTGCCGCCAGCCAGTCAGCCCTTGGTTCCGCCCTGCATGACCGCCGTGGACACGGCCTGTACCGAATTGCCGAACCCCGCCACCAGGCCCTCTGGGATCACTACCTGGCATTGGACCCTGAGCGCGCGAGCCTCGTGCGCGGCCTCGCCAGTCAGCATGCCTTTCTCAGCGGGCCTCACCTGGAGTTGATCGTCAACCTGCGTTACGCCACTGCCATCGCCTGGCTGCTGGTAGAAGAACAGAACACTCCCCTCCCCGCCGCGGATGACTTGTTGGGAATGGCCCGAATCTGGCGCCAGACTTTTCAACCTCAAGGACGCCTGCGCGATTTCACCTACGCCTGGCAAACCTGTGTTTCACCCCTGAATCAGGTTGCCTGCTGATCCACCGATTTCCAAAGATCCCGCAACGGGACGCGAATCTGGTCGGATTGTCCTACAAAACCGCTCTAACTCAAGCCATACAGCCTATAGCGCTGGGACGAAAATGTTGGTAATTTTCGCCCCGGTGATCACCAGGAGTTCTAATAATGAAAAAAGTAATGCTCAAAACCACACTTAGCCTCGCTGTTACCTTGGCATCCACCCAGATTTTCGCAAGTGGCTTCGCCATCAACGAACAGAGCATCAGCGGGATGGGTACAGGTTTTGCCGGGCGATCTTCCTCTGCCGATGACGCAAGCACAATTTTTGGCAACCCTGCCGGCATGTCCCGCCTCAAGCGCGAACAAGTCACCGGCGGTGCTGCATTTCTCGACGCACACACTGACATCAGCCACGCCAGCTCCAGCCCGAACAGCGGCAGCAACGACGGCGACATGGTTCCGTTCATCGCCGTGCCTATGGGCTACTACGTCAAGCCAATCGACGACCACTGGGCTTTCGGTATCGGCATGTACGCGCCATTCGGCCTGGTGACCGACTACGAGAACGGCTTCGCCGGCCGTTACTTCGGCAGCAAAAGCGAAGTCAAGATCGTCACCCTGCAACCGACTGTCAGCTACGCCTTCAACGACAAGGTCTCCATCGGTTTCGGCCCGACCATCAACCGCATCGACGGCACTCTGGAATCGAACCTGTCGATCACCCAGGCCGCACCGGACGGCAAGGTCAAGATCAAAGGTGACGACACCGCACTGGGCTACAACATCGGTGTTCTGGTGCAAGCCACCGACAGCACTCGCGTCGGCCTGACCTACCACTCGAAAGTGAAGTACAAGCTCGAGGGTGACACCAAGGTCAACTACAACGTCCTGGGCCTGGTCGGCCAGAACCCAAGCCAGAAGTACGACGCCTCGCTGGACCTGACCACGCCTGAATCGGTGGACTTCTCGGTGACTCATAAGCTGGACGACCAGTGGACACTGTACGCAGGCAGCACCTGGACGCGCTGGAGCCGCCTGAAAGAAATCACCGTCGATAACAAAGGTGTTCCGGCCATCCTGAACGGTCAGTTCGGGACCATCACCGAAGAACAGAACTGGCATGACACCTGGGCTCACGCCATCGGCGCGTCCTACCAGTTGAACAAGCAATGGGTATTGCGTACCGGTCTGTCCTTCGACCAGGCGCCGACCAACAACGTCGACCGTTCCCCACGCATCCCGACGGGCGATCGCAAGATTTTCAGCGTGGGCGCCGGCTGGAGCCCGACCGACGACCTGACCATCGACGTAGCGTATTCGTACCTGCGTGAAGAGTCGGTCAAGGTCACCAACAGCAACGACCGTGGCCAGAACTACAACGCCAAGTATGAAAACTATGCGAATGGTTTCGGCGTAGGCGCGACCTACCGCTTCTGATGAAGCCCGGCGAGCCTGAAACGCTCGCCGCTTGAATCAAAAAAGCCCCGCTCTCTTGTACAGAGGCGGGGCTTTTTCATGGGCGTTCAATCAGGGTTGCGAGGCGAGGGCTTTTTCCACCGCGGCAATGAACTCGGGATCGTCGGGCTTGGTCAGGCTGGAGAAATTGGCGATCACCTTGCCTTTGCGATCGACCACGTATTTGTAGAAATTCCACTTCGGCGCGCTGGTCTGTTTGGCGAGGACCTTGAACAGGTGAGTCGCGTCATCGCCGCGGACTTTCTGCGGCTCGGTCATGGTGAACGTCACCCCATAGTTCACGTAGCAGACCTTGGCGGTCTCAGCGCCGTCCTTGGACTCCTGCTTGAAGTCATTGGACGGAACGCCGATCACCTCCAGCCCCTGATCCTTGTAACGCTGATTCAGAGCCTCAAGGCTTTTGAACTGTGGGGCAAAGCCACAGAAGCTTGCGGTATTGACCACCACCAGCGGCTTACCCTCAAACCGCTGGCACAGGTCGATGGATTCCTTGGCGCGCAGCTTGGGCAACGAGCCCTGCAACAGCTCCGGGCACTCGGCCGCTTGTGCCAATCCGGTAAACGCCACCAGCAACGCGGGGACTGCAATCCAGCGCATCAGCATGTCGGTGCATCCTTGATTAATGGTCACAAACGAAGTTACTCGCCCTCGCCTGTTCCTAGCAAGCGCCCATGCCCAACTGCATCAGCGCCAATCCGCCCTGATGCCAGCCCCACCAGGCCAAGGCCAGCAGCAAGGCACCGACAGCGACCACCGCCACTCGCGGCCAGAGACGGTTCATATCGCACTCAACCGGGTTTGCAGACGCGCCACCGGCTGCTCACGCACCGGCCAGTTCAGGGCGGCGGCCAACAGACTCAAGAGAATCGCTACTTGCCAGATCAAGTCATAGCTCCCGGTTCGGTCATACACCACGCCACCCAACCAGCCGCCGAGGAACGAACCGAGCTGGTGGAAGAGGAAAACAATCCCGCCGAGCATGGACAGGTTTCGCACGCCAAACAAGGTCGCCACGGTGCCGTTGGTCAATGGCACGGTCGACAACCACAGGAAGCCCATCGCCATGCCGAACAGGTACGCGGTGGTCGTGGTCACCGGCGCCCACAGAAACAGCATAATCACCACCGCCCGCAGCAGGTACAGACCGGTGAGCAAGCGCGGCTTGGACATGCGACCGCCGAGCCATCCTGCGGTGTAGGTGCCGAAGATATTGAACAGCCCGATCAGCGCCAGCACCGTGGTGCCCACTGTGGCCGGAAGGTGCTGATCCACCAGATAGGCCGGCAAATGCACGCCGATGAACACCACCTGGAAACCGCAGACAAAAAAGCCGAACGCCAACAGCCAGAACCCCGAATGGGAGCAGGCTTCCCGCAGCGCTTCAGAGAGGGTTTGTTCATGGCCGAGCACTGGCAGCGGTTTGTCCTTGAGCATGCTCACCAGCGGGATAATCAGCGCCACCAGCAAGCCCAGGACCAGCAATGCCGCGGACCAGCCCAGCCAGCCGATCAGCCCCAGCGTACCGGGCAACATGGCGAACTGACCGAAAGAGCCGGCAGCGCTGGCGAGGCCCATGCCCATGCTGCGTTTCTCCGGGGGCACGGCGCGACCGACCACGCCAAGGATCACCGAGAACGAAGTGCCCGACAGGCCGATGCCGATCAACAGGCCCGCACTCAGGGACAACGTCACCGCCGAGTCGGACAAGCCCATGAACACCAGGCCCAACGCGTACAGCACACCGCCGACCAACACCACTTTCGCCGCGCCAAAGCGGTCGGCCAGCGCGCCGGTGAACGGCTGCGCCAGACCCCAGATCAGGTTTTGCAGGGCGATGGCAAAAGCGAACGTCTCACGCCCCCAGCCGAATTCGGCACTCATCGGTGCCAGGAACAGCCCGAAGCCGTGTCGCACGCCCAACGACAATGCCAGGATCAGCGCACTCCCCACCAACACCCAACCGCATGTACGCCACATCAAGGTCATTCTTATTCTCCGGTAGCGGGTATATACCCGCTTAAGATCGGAAAAACCGGCATCACGCCAGTTCGTCCAGCAGTCGCAACAAGGTTTCGCGTTTTTCGGCGCCCAGACGATCGACCAGCCGCTGCTGCGCCGCCTCCCATGCAGGCAAGGCCGCGGCCAGGCGAGCTGCGCCCGCCTCGGTCAGCCGGACAATGCGATTACGCATGTCCTCACCCTCGACCAGCGCCACCAGGCCCTCACCTTCCAGCACCCGAAGATTGCGCCCCAGGGTGCTGCGGTCCAGCCCCATGGCTTCGGCCAGGGTGGAAATACTCGGTTCATTCAGACGCTGCAGATTGCACAGCAAAGAATACTGGGCAACGTTGATCCCGAAGCCATCGAGAGCGCCGTCGTAATGCCTGCTGACGCCACGGGCGGCGCGACGCAGGTTGATGCATAAACATTGGGAATCGAGCATGGTGCGTGTATATACCCGCGAGTGTGTTAAATCAAGTTACAGATGAGTTCATTGATAAATATTCGAGGTGCTTGGTCGACCGCCTTCGCGAGCAGGCTCGCTCCCACAGTGGATCTTCAGTGGACGTTAAATTTATGCAAGACGCCATCAACGTGGGAGCGAGTCTGCTCGCGATGAGACCGGCACATCCTGCCCACAAACCATCAGACCAACGCCCATCCCACCAGCACCACCATCTCCAGCAATTCCAGCATCGCCCCGGCCGTATCCCCCGTCGTGCCGCCCAATCGCCGCAGCATCACCTGCCGCAACCAAACGAACATCCCCCCCGCCAGCACAATCGCCCAGACACCACTGAACCCTGCGATCAGTACACACGCCAACGCACTGGCCGCCAACACCCGCCTACCCGCCAAACGCGGCAAATGATCCGCCAGCGCCTGCCCCAACCCGCCGGCACGCACATACGGCGTGGTCAGGAACAATCCCAGCATCGCGCTGCGGCCAATCAGCGGAACGATCATCAGAAAAAGACTGTGCTGCCGCTCGATCAATGCCAGCAACGCGGCGAATTTGAGCAGCAACACCAACACCAGCGTCACCACCGCAATCGGTCCGCTGCGCGGGTCTTTCATGATGGTCAGCGTGCGCTCGCGGTCGCCGAAGCCCCCGAGCCACGCATCGGCGCTATCGGCCAGACCGTCCAGGTGCAACGCGCCGCTGAGCAATACCCAAGCGCTCAGCAGAAGCGCTGCGTGAAGCAACAAAGGCGTGCCCAGTAGCAGCCAGTTCAGTGCCCATAACAGCGCGCCGAACAGCAGCCCCACCAGCGGATAAAACAGCAGCGACCGACCCAGTTCCTGAGGCGCCGGCATGCCTGGCAGACGAATCGGCAAACTGCTGAGAAATTGCAGGGCGATCCAGAAGGGCAGCATGGTCAGATCGCTTCCTTGAGGAGGACGCATGACTCGACGCTCAACGAAAACAGCGAGCCATGCCCGACCTCGACGTTCAGCAACTGCTCACGGGGCAAACCACGTGCCTGAGCCAGCAACAAACGCATGACACCGCCATGACTGATCAGCAAGATCCGTTCACCCGCATACGCCGCGTGCAGACGCGCTACCGCCGTCAGCACCCGCGTTGAGAAATCTTCGACCGGCTCACCTTCCGGCGGCGTAAAGGCATACGGATCGGCCCAGAACAGCCCCAACCCCTCGGCGTCAGTCTCCATCAGCGCCGCCGCGCTCTGCCCTTCCCAGGCACCGAAATGCAGCTCCTGCAGATCCTTGTCCAGGTGCACAGGCAACTCCAACTGCGCACCGAGCTCATGCGCAAACCGCGCACATCGTTGCAGCGGCGAACTGATCAACCGATCCCATGGCCCTTGCTCGACCACCGCCGCGCGCATCTGCGCCCAGCCCTTGTCGGTCAGCGCATCGTCGAGGCTGCCGCGCAAACCGCCGCCCAGTTCGGTTTCCCCGTGGCGCAGAAGATCCAGTCGCAACGTCATGCCGGACGATCCGCCACCGCTGCTTCGGCGAAGGTTGCCATCTGCCCGTGAAGATCGCAGGCCAGACGCAGCAACGGCACGGCCAACGCGGCGCCACTGCCCTCGCCCAGACGCAGCCCCAGATCCAACAGCGGCTCGGCATTGAGGGTTTCCAGTACATGACGATGACCCGGCTCGGCACCGCGATGGCCGAACAACAGCCATTCGCGGCAGCCAGGGTTCAAACGCACCGCCACCAACGCGGCGACGCTGCAGATAAAGCCGTCCACCAGCACCGCAACACCCTTCTGGGCGCACGCCAGATATGCGCCGACCAGCGCCGCAATCTCAAAACCGCCGATATTGAACAGGGTTTGCAACGCATCACCGCGCTGAGCACCGTGTAATGCCAGGGCACGCTCGATGACCTGGGCTTTGTGGCTGACCCCCGCCGCGTTCAAACCGGTGCCCGGCCCGGCCAGATGCACCACCGGGCAATCGAGCAAGGCACAGGCCAGCGCGCTGGCCGCCGTGGTGTTGCCGATGCCCATCTCGCCGCCGATGAACAGCTGCGCGCCATTGGCGACCGCACGTTGCACGCTGTCGCGACCAGCCTGCAAGGCGAGTTCACCCTGGGTAGCCGTCATGGCCGGGCTTTCGACGAAATTGGCGGTACCCGCGCCGATGTTGAGGTGACGCACGCCTGGCAAATTCAACGACGGCGTTACCGTGCCGAGGTCGACCACTTCGAGGGAAGCCCCGAGCTGGCGCGCCAACACGCTGATCGCTGCACCGCCGCTGACGAAGTTGTGCAGCATCTGCCCGGTGACTTCCTGAGGGAACGCCGACACGCCTTCTGCAACTACACCATGATCGCCGGCAAAAATGGCAATCCACAGCTGATCGAGACTCGGTTTGACCTGCCCTTGCAGCCCCGCCATTTGCACGGCCACCGATTCCAGTCGGCCAAGGGAGCCAGCGGGTTTGGTCAGTTGCTGTTGACGTGCCTGCGCCTGCTCGACGGCTTGCGCGTCGATCGGCTTGCACGGGTTCAGCCACCAGTATTGAGTCATAACGCGGTTCCTTTCAAAGTCAGGGGCAGGCCGGCGACGGTCAGGACGACTCGTTGGCAGCGCTCGGCCAGGGCTTGATGCAGCCAACCGGCTTCATCGACATAGCGGCGAGTCAATTCGCCCAGCGGCACGACACCCATTCCGGTCTCGTTGCTGACAAAAATGATTTCACCCGGCAAGGAGGCCAGGCAGTCCAACAGGGCTTCGCGTTCGACGTTGAGACGTTTGGCGTCGTCGAGCATCAGCAGATTGGTCATCCACAGGGTCAGGCAATCCACCAGCAGGCAACGCTCGGCGCGGGCGCTTTCGCGCAATACGCGGGCGAGTTCGATTGGCTCTTCGATCAACGCCCATTCGGCTGGACGACGGGCCCGGTGATGGGCGACCCGTTCGTTCATTTCACCGTCCAGCGGTTGGCTGGTGGCGATGTAAGTCACTTGGAGGTGACTGTCTAACGCAAGTTTTTCAGCCAGTCGGCTTTTGCCGGAGCGGGCGCCGCCGAGGATCAGTTGCAGCATGGTTCATTCCTTAAATATGCGGTGTAGCTGCTGGCCTATTCGCGGACAAGCCTCGCTCCTACAGGGCTGAGCCGCTCTTGACCTTGTAGGAGCGAGGCTTACCCGCGAAAGCGTCCTCTCAAAAACCGCAGAGCTCACGCAACAACGCGGTATCCAAATGCTTCTCCACCAGATCCGCCAACCGCTCGATATCCCGCTCGCGCAACCCGTGGTAATCCACGTCCTGCACCTCCTGCAAACCCGCCCAGCGCAGCAGCGCACTGCACGCCGCCGGGGATTCAAACAGGCCATGCAGGTAGGTGCCGAAAATCTGCCCGTCAACACTTTGCGCGCCATCGCAGCGACCATCGTCCAGCTGCACCGCAGCGTTTTCCAGCGCTGGCCCGGTGGTCACCCCGGCATGGATTTCATAGCCACTGACCTGCGCATCCTCCAGCGCCAGACGACCGCGCACATTGCGCAATTGCTTCTCTTCTTCGAGCTGTGTTTCGAACGCCAGCAAGCCCAGGCCAGCACTGGAACCCGGCGCGCCTTCGAGGCCCAGCGGATCGTGCACCTGCTCACCGAGCATCTGCAGACCGCCGCAAATCCCCAGCACTTTTCCGCCATAACGCAGATGACGACTGATGGCCGTGTCCCAGCCATTGGCCCGCAGGTACGCAAGATCACTGCGCACACTTTTCGAGCCGGGAAGAATGATCAGATCAGCCGGCGGGATTGCCTGGCCGGGGCCGATGAATTGCAGGTCGACTTGCGGATGCAGGCGCAGCGGATCGAAATCGGTGTGGTTGCTGATGCGCGGCAGCACCGGCACCAGCACTTTGAGCACGCGTTCAGCCTTGTCGGCCTGGCGCTGATCGATGCCGTCCTCGGCTTCCAGGTGCAAATCCATCACATACGGCAGCACGCCGATCACCGGTTTGCCGGTGCGCGCTTCCAGCCAATCGAGGCCGGGTTGCAGCAAGGCGAGGTCACCGCGAAAACGGTTGATGATGAAGCCTTTGACCCGCGCCTGCTCGGTCGGCGACAGCAGTTCCAGCGTGCCCACCAGATGCGCGAACACCCCGCCGCGATTGATGTCGGCGATCAACACCACCGGACAATCCACCGCTTCGGCAAAGCCCATGTTGGCAATGTCGCCGGCACGCAGATTGATCTCGGCCGGCGAGCCCGCGCCTTCGACCATGACCACCGGATACGCCGCGCTCAATCGTTCATGGGAAGCCAGTACGGCTTGCATGGCGATGGCTTTGTAGTCGTGATAGGCGACCGCGTTCATGGTCGTGACCGCGCGACCATGGATGATGACCTGGGCGCCTGTGTCGCTGTTGGGCTTGAGCAGCACCGGATTCATGTCAGTGTGCGGTTCCAGGTTGGCCGCCTGGGCCTGCACCGCCTGGGCGCGGCCGATCTCGCCGCCGTCGGCGGTCACGGCACTGTTGAGGGCCATGTTCTGCGGTTTGAACGGCACGACGCGCACGCCCTGACGCGTGACCCAGCGACACAACGCCGTCACCAGCGTGCTTTTACCGGCGTCGGAGGTGGTGCCCTGCACCATCAATGTTGTCATTGGGCTTCCTTTACGAAGGCTTGAAGCGCTTGCTCAAGACGCAGCCAATCGGCTTCATCCGCCGGCAAGCCGAAACGCACGCTGCTGTTGTGGGCGAACAGCCGCAGCAAGATGCCGCGCCTGGCCATGAACTCGTGAAGCGCTTCGGCATGCTCGGTCATCAGCCATTGAAACAAGGCGCAGCCACCCTGCGGCTGCAAACCATACTGCCCAAGCAAAAGTGCCAGGCGTTTGCCGGCCTCTTCGCTGCGCGCGCGCTGCCTTGCATGGCCTTCGGTGTCCAGCAAACAGGCTTGGCCCAACACGCGTGTCGGCCCGCTGACCGCCCACGGGCCCACCTGCTCTGCGAGCAGTTTAAGCAGCTTGCGCTCAGCCAGCACAAAGCCCAATCGCACACCCGCCAGGCCAAAAAACTTGCCGAAGGAACGTAGCACGATCAGGCCGACCTGATGGGCAAACGGCGCGAGGCTCAACGCCGGCGTGTTATCCATGAACGCTTCGTCCACCACCAGCCAGCCGCCGCGCGAGGCCAGTCGGGCATGCCAGTCGAGCAAGCGACTCGTGCTCAGGCTCAAGCCTGTCGGGTTGTTCGGGTTGACCACCACCAGCACGTCGAGGCTGTCGATATAGAAGTCGACTTCCTGCTCCAGCACCTCGCGCACGATGTAACCATTGCTGCGCCATGCGTGCGCGTGTTCGGCGTAACACGGCGACAGCACGCCGACCTTACCGGCCCGACGCAAACGCGGCAGTAACTGGATGGCCATTTGCGAACCGGCCACCGGCAGCACCTGTCCGGTGCCGTAATAATCGCAAGCAGCCTGCTCCAGACCATCATCGGTTTCCGGCAAGCGCGCCCAGGCGCGCAACGGAATGTCCGGGATCGGGAATGGCCACGGCGCGAGGCCGCTGGACAGGTCCAGCCAGTCAGCTTCGGCAATGCCATATTCGAGCGCGGCCTTGCGCAAGCGACCACCGTGCTCAAGCATAGAATTCAGCTCCCACGCAGAGAATCAGCAGCCATAACCATACCCCGCGCTGAACCAATTGCCAGCCACGGTCGATGGAATCGGCATCCGCCGGCACGCCTTCGCCCAGTTGCGGGCGCTGATGCACTTCACCGTGATAGATCGCCGCCCCGCCCAACTCGACGCCGAGCGCACCGGCACCGGCCGCCATGACGGGCCCGGCGTTGGGGCTGTCCCAGGTCGGGCCCTGGGTGCGCCAGCATTTCAAGGCCAGCCGGGTTTTGCCCAGCAGCGCGTAGGTCAACGCCACCAGGCGTGCAGGCAGGTAGTTGAGGACATCGTCGATCTTCGCCGCCGCCCAACCGAAACGTTCGAAGCGTTCGTTGCGGTAACCCCACATGGCATCGAGGGTGTTACTCAAGCGATAGAGCACCACACCGGGCGCACCGGCCACGGCAAACCAGAACAGCGCAGCAAATACTGCGTCGCTGCCGTTCTCCAGGACAGATTCAGTGGCGGCACGGGCCACTTCGGTTTGATCCAGTTCGCTGGTCTGACGGCTGACCAAATAACCCACGCGCTTGCGGGCTTCGTCCAGATCATCGCTGCGCAAAGCCTTGGCCACCGGCTCGACGTGCTCACCAAGGCTACGCATGCCGAGGGCGCAATAGAGCGCGAGAATCTCGACAATCCAGCCCACATACGGTGCCCAGGAAAAAGCCGTGGCGAGCAAGGTCAGCGGCACGACCGCGATTACCCACGCGGTGACGCCATGGCTGCGCCAGCCACGTCCCTCACCGTTGAAACGTTGCTCGATGCGGTCGGCAAAACGGCCGAACGCCACCAGCGGATGCCAGCGTTTGGGTTCACCCAGCAGCGCGTCCAGCGCAACCGCGGCGACGCTCAATAACGCCACACTCATTGACTCACTCCCCAATAATTTTCATACAGCAACTCACTGAGCGGACGCGCCTGCGCCCACCCTTCGAGTACCAGCATCGGCGCCGCATAGAATTCCTTGACCGGGCCGAGACAAAGAACCGCCAACGGCTTGGCCCCGGGTGGCAAACCCAGCAGGTTCGCCAGCGCTTGCGGTTCGAACAGCGACACCCAGCCCAAGCCCAGACCTTCGGCGCGGGAGGCCAGCCAGAGGTTCTGGATCGCGCAGGACAGCGAGGCCATGTCCATTTCCGGCAAGGTGCGACGACCGAAGATGTGGCGCTCTCGATCATCCATGAGCGCGGCGACCAACACCTCGGCGCAGTCGTTGATGCCTTCGACCTTGAGCTTCATGAATTCGTCAGTGCGCTCGCCGAGGGCTTCGGCGGTGCGGATGCGTTCTTCTTCCACCAGTCGCTGGATGTTGCCTCGCAGGGCCCGGTCGCTGATGCGGATGAAGCGCCAGGGCTGCATCAGGCCGACGCTCGGGGCCTGGTGGGCGGCTTCGAGCAGACGCCGCAACAACTCGGGCTCGACGGTGCCGCCACTGAAGTGGCGCATGTCGCGACGTTCGGCGATGGCTCGGTAGACCGCTTCGCGTTCGGCTTCGGAGAATGCGTTGTCGGTCATGGCCTCTTCGCGAGCAGGCTCGCTCCTACAGGGGTTAGGTGATCCATTGTAGGAGCGACGGTGCGACGATTCGGCCTGCTCGCGAAGGCGGCATCAAGGTCAGGCGCAAAAAGCGCGGCGACTGCGGTGGGGTTGGACGGAAAATAAAAATGCACATAAGAGGCGGTCATCCGCCCCTCACGGTAAACCGCCTCCGCCCCACGCCCGCCGTTCGGACTGAGTCCACGGGCAATCGGCTCAAGTTCGGTGCTGGTCAACGAATGGTGATAGGTGTGCCCACGCAGTGAACCTTCCGGCAACTCAACCGCTTGCAACGCCAGCGCGGCCAGACGCTTTTGCATCACCGCATCACCTTTGAGTAAGCCCACCAGTTCGGCGCGAGTTCCCTCGACATCAGTCAACGAATCGAGCAGGTACAACATCCCGCCGCACTCGGCCAGCAACGGTTTGCCGGCAGCATGATGGGCGCGGATCGCGTCGAGCATCGAGGTGTTCTGTGACAGCGCCACATGGTGCAGTTCCGGATAACCGCCCGGCAGATAAAGGCTGTCAGCTTCCGGTAGATCAGCATCGCGGATCGGCGAGAAGAACAGCAACTCGGCGCCCATGGCCCGCAGCAAGTCCAGGCTCGCGCCGTAGGTGAAGGCAAACGCTTCATCACGGGCCACGGCAATTCGGATGCCTTTAAGCAAAGGCTCGGCGGCGATCACGTCGGGCCCGGCGAACTCCACGGCAGGCGGCAGCGCCACATCGCAACTGCTGGCCAGCGATTCGGCCGCCGCATCGAGGCGCAGGTCCAGATCATTCAACTCGCTGGCCTGGACCAGACCGAGGTGCCGACTGGGCAATTCGATCCCGGTTTCCCGCGACAAGGCGCCGTACCAGCGCAAGCCTTCCGTCAGGCTGCCTTCGAGCAATTGCGCATGACGCAGCGTGCCCACGCGGTTGGCCAGTACACCGGCAAACGGCAAGTCCGGCTGATACTTCGCCAGCCCCAACGCCAACGCACCAAAGGTCTGCGCCATGGCCGTGCCGTCGATCACGCCGAGCACCGGCACACCGAAGTGCCGCGCCAGGTCGGCACTGGACGGCGTGCCGTCGAACAGGCCCATGACGCCTTCTATCAGGATCAGGTCGGCTTCCCCGGCCGCTTCCCATAACAGACGACGACTTTCCTGCTCGCCGACCATCCACATGTCCAGTTGATACACCGGCGCACCGCTGGCGCGCTCGAGAATCATCGGGTCGAGAAAGTCCGGGCCACATTTGAACACGCGGACCTTGCGCCCCTGATTGCGGTGCAAACGGGCCAGCGCAGCGGTGACGGTGGTCTTGCCCTGACCGGAGGCCGGCGCGGCAATCAATACCGCCGGGCAATGACGATGACTATTCATAAAGTGCGGCTCACAACTCGACGCCTTTTTGCGCTTTGATGCCGGCCTGGAACGCGTGCTTGATCACGCCCATGTCGGTGACTGTGTCGGCCAGTTCGATCATCTCTGGCTTGGCGCCGCGACCGGTGACCACCACGTGTTGCATCGGCGGACGCGCCTGCAAATCACTTAGTACCTGATCGAGGTCGAGGTAGCCGTGCTTGAGGGCGATGTTCAACTCATCCAGCACCACCAGACCGATCGACGGGTCACGCAGCAGTTCCTGGGACACCGCCCATGCGGCCTCGGCGGCGGCGATGTCACGCTGGCGGTCCTGGGTTTCCCAAGTGAAGCCCTCGCCCATCACATGAAAACGCACCTGCTCCGGAAAGCGGCGGAAGAACAGCTCTTCGCCGGTGCTGTTACGGCCCTTGATGAACTGCACCACGCCGCACTGCATGCCGTGGCCCATGGACCGGGCGAGCATGCCGAAGGCCGAGCTGCTCTTGCCTTTGCCATTGCCGGTCAGCACCAGCAGCAGGCCGCATTCGTTCGGGGAGTTGGCGATGCGTTCGTCGATCACCGCTTTTTTTCGCTGCATGCGCGCCAGGTGGCGTTCGTCACGATCAGGGGAATCAGTCATGGGGAGCTCTCCGTTGAGGCTGGATAACGGCGGGCAGGCACAAGAATAGACGGCAACAAGCCTGGCATCGCCCACCGTGATGCCGTTGGATGAATCAGGCCGGTCTCCGGGCTCATGAGCGGCTTGCGCCGGACTGCGCGCCTTCCCATATCGACAGTCGACACAGTGGCTCAAGACGCAGTCTTTACTCATTTACCGTTGCGGGGGCAGCGCCGGGATCATGACTCTTCGTCGCTTGAAGAGAGTCACTCACCGGCTTCCCTGTTTCACTCTGTCGGCTTCGCCACAGAGCACCTGAAACAAGCCGCGAAGGTTAGAGGGTTGGGGGGGGAGCGTCAATTGAAGACAGGGCACGGATTCTCGATAGACTGCCGCCCATCAATAACCTGACGTCAATCTTGCGCCATACTGCCAGCAGTGATATCAAAGCGCCATAAACCCAACAACACAATTACAAGGGTGAGCGACATGCAAGGCATGATCATCAGTAATCCGAAGCTGGAATTCCTGCGACCGGTGCTGGAACGCTGGTTTGACTGTATCGACCGCTTTAACGCCGTGCGCGGCGATAACGACACGCCTTATTGGTACGACGAGAAAGCCAACCTTGGCCTGCTCTGCGCCGCGGCCTGGATGGCGGAAATGGTCACGCTGCAACAAACGCCGACCCGTAAACAGAACGAAGAAGGCGAACGCAACAGCCGCGCCGACCTGTTTATCGCCACCGCCGAAGAACGCGCCTACCTTCAGGCCACTCAACGCTGGCCGAAGGTCAACAGCCTGAACCTGAGCCAGGCGCTGCAGGACATCACCAGCGACGCCAAACGCATCAGCTACGCCAGCGACCTGAAACTCGGCTGCCTGTTCGTTGCGCCACAAAAGGCCCAACAGAGCGCGACCCCGGAAGAACTCCAGGACATGGTCGACGACCTGCAAAAGGAACACAGCTGCGCCGTGGCCTGGTATTTCCCGTACGCCTATCGCAAGTTGCGCAACGAAGCCGGTCACTATCACCCCGGCATCGCCGTGCTGCTCAAGGAAGCCCGCGGCTGACCGGTTGAACCATCGCGCGTCTAAGCTTCTCTATGACTAAGTCAATGCATTCATAGGGAAGTCCAGCATGCGCAAGCCTCAGCTCGTTCTCGTCATCGCGCTCGCCGGAGGGCTCGCCGCCTGTGGTGAAACCTCCAGCCTGCAAGTCTCCGACGGCACCGGCCCGTCACCCAAGCTGCCCGAGCCGAACAAGACCCTGATCCCGACGGTGAATATCGCCCCGGCGATCGGCTGGCCGGAGGGTGCAAAACCCACCGCTGCGGCAGGCACTCAGGTAGCGGCATTTGCCGAAGGGCTCGATCACCCGCGCTGGCTCTACGTGCTGCCCAACGGCGATGTATTGGTGGCGGAAACCAATGCCCCTCCCAAACCCGATGACGGTAAAGGCATTCGCGGCTGGGTGATGGGCAAAGTCATGGGCCGCGCCGGCGCCGGCGTCCCTAGCCCCAACCGCATCACGCTGCTGCGGGACAAGGACCACGACGGCATCGCCGAAACCCGCACGGTGTTCCTGGAAAACCTCAATTCGCCCTTCGGCATGACCCTGGTCGGCAATGACCTGTATGTCGCCGATACCGACCGCTTGCTGCGCTTTCATTATGAAAATGGCGACACCGCAATCAAGTCGCAGCCGATCAAGGTGGTCGATCTGCCGGGCGGCACGCTGAATCACCACTGGACCAAAAACGTCATCGCCAGCAAGGACGGGAGCAAGCTGTACGTCACCGTCGGCTCCAACAGCAACGTCGGCGAAAACGGACTGGATCAGGAGGAAGGTCGTGCAGCGATCTGGGAAGTGGATCGCGCCACCGGCAATCACCGGATCTTCGCCTCGGGGATTCGTAATCCGAACGGCCTGGCCTGGGAACCTCAGACCGGCGCCCTGTGGACGGCGGTCAATGAGCGCGACGAAATCGGCAGCGACCTGGTGCCGGACTACATCACGTCAGTGAAGGACGGCGGGTTCTATGGCTGGCCCTTCAGCTACTACGGCCAGCACGTCGATATCCGCGTCGAGCCGCAAAACCCAGATCTGGTGGCCAAGGCCATTGCCCCGGATTATGCGGTCGGCCCACATACCGCATCGCTGGGCCTGTCGTTTGCCGAGGGCAACACACTTCCCGCGCAATTCAAGGAAGGCGCCTTCATCGGCCAGCACGGCTCCTGGAATCGCAAGCCGCACAGTGGCTATAAAGTGATTTTCGTCCCGTTCGCGGGTGGCAAGCCGACCGGCCAACCGGTTGATGTACTGACAGGCTTCCTCAACGAAGATGAAAAAGCCATGGGTCGGCCCGTAGGCGTGGTGATTGATCAGCAGGGCGCTTTGCTGGTGGCCGATGATGTGGGAAACAAGGTGTGGCGCGTCTCGGCCGCTAAATAGCCGCCCTGTAGGAGCGAGGCTTGCCCGCGAGGGCTGTAGGTCAGGCAACATCAATGTTGGATGTGCCGACGCCTTCGCGGGCAAGCCTCGCTCCTACAAGGATCAGCGTTTACGACAGAGCGTGAGCCCATCACCCAACGGCAACAACGACAGATCCACACGCGCGTCATCCTTCAAGGCGCGATTGAGCGCCTGGATGGCTCGGGTGTCTGCACTCTCGGGATTCTCCTCAAGCACCCGCCCACTCCACAGCGTGTTATCGAACACCGCCAGCCCGCCGACGCGCAGCAGACGCAGTGCATGCTCCAGATAGTTCGGATAGTTGGACTTGTCGGCATCAATGAAGATCAGGTCGAACGCCTCCGGCTGATCCAGCATGGCGAGCGTTTCCAGTGCAGGGGCCAGCCGCAGGTCAATTCGCTCGGCCAGCCCCGCTTCCTGCCAATAACGGCGTGCGATAGCGTTGTAGTCGCCGGGAATGTCGCAGCAAATCAGCGAACCGCCCTGCGGCAATGCAGCGGCCATGCACAGGGCGCTGTAACCGGTAAACGTACCGACTTCCAGCAAGCGCTTGGCACCAATGAGTTTGACCAATAACGCGAGGAACTGCCCCTGCTCCGGCGCTACCTGCCAGCGCGCCATTGGCATCGCCTGGGTTTCGTCGCGCAAGCGCTTGAGCAGCGGCGTTTCCCTCAGGGAAACGTCGAGCAGGTATTGATACAGGGCATCGTCGAGATTGAGAGTGCGAGCGGTCATGACAACCTCTTCGGACAGGACGCTACGGATTACGCGCCAGGTGTTCAGGCTGCAGAACGCGCTTGGCGCTCAGATAAGCCTTCTGCCAATAAGCCTTGGACAGGCTGTCGAGCTTCACCGTGCCGCCAGTGGCCGGCGCATGAACGAAGCGACCTTCACCGACGTAGATACCGGCATGACTGACCTGGGATCCGCCATTGGTGGCGAAGAAGATCAAGTCACCGGTTTGCAGGCCTTCCTTGCCGACGTTGGCCGCCTGCATGCTGATCATTTCTCGGGTGGTACGCGGCAGGGAAATACCGGTGACGTCATGGTAGACGTAACCGATCAGGCCGCTGCAATCGAAACCCGAATCCGGCGTGTTGCCCCCCCAACGATACGGCGTGCCCACCAGGCCCAGCGCGCGGAACAGCACGTCTTCTGCCTCGGGGGAAAAGGGTTGTGGGTTACCGAAAACAATGGGTACACGAACCACCGGCGCAGGCGGCGGTGTGCGACTGGCGCAGGCGCTGAGCAGCGCTGCGAAGAACATGATTGCGAGGCGGGCCGACATCGTCATAAGCAGAACATCCTGATCTGGCTGCGGCTTTTTCTGCCGGGAAGGCAGAAAAGAAAACCGCCTGCGCAGGACGCAGGCGGTTTGCCATCAATAATAGATCTGGATTCTAGCGGCTATGGGCCAAACTTCAAGTAAGACTTTAAGTTCGCCTTACAAAGTGTCCGCCTACTTCGTTGCGAAGAGGTAGTTGTCGCCACCCACGTGGCGACAGGTTAAGCCTTATTTGCGTGCAGTGACCACGGTCGGAGCCATCGCGAGGGCGCGTTTGGCTTCGATGAAGGTCTTGCTCCAGTAGCTGTCGCCCAGGCTGTCGACCCGGACACCACCGCTTTTGCGGCTGCTGGAATGGATGAACTGGTTGTCACCCAGGTAGATCCCGGCGTGACTGACACGACCACGACGACCATTGGTGGCGAAGAACAGCAGATCACCCGGCTTCAGCGCGCTGCGAGCTACCAGCGGAGCGTCGACGTTGATCATTTCGCGAGTGGAGCGCGGCAGGTTCATGCCGGCTTCTTCACGAAACAGATAACCGATGAAACCGCTGCAATCGAAGCCAGCCTCGGAGGTGCCGCCGAAACGGTAACGGGTACCGATCAGGGACATGCCACGCTCGAGGATGCTGTCAGCCAGAACCGGAAGCTGGTACGACTTGCCATCGGCGAAGTTTGCCAGTTCTTTATCGGTGGCTAGCTCTTCCTGGAAAAGAACGGAAGAAGACTGCGCAGTAACTGAATTCTTGACCTGCTGTTGTTGCTCTTGCTGAGTCACTGGGGAGTGGGCAGCGCAACCGAACAACAGGGTGACGAGTGCGAGAGGCACGAGGGGTGCGAAGCGCTTTAGCATGGGCACGACCGTGGCTGATAGTTGTAAAGAAGCCGAGACTATGCCCGCTATCATCCTCATTTGCAAATTCAATCGAACTTTATGTGACTTCCCGGTTTCGCGATTACATCTAAGCGCTTAAGCCCCATTTAGACACTCGCGCAGCCTGCACCCTGCAGGAAAGCGGATTTTCTGGCGCCTGAAATATGCCAAAAACCCCCGCCAAGCTTAGGTTTACCAGCCTAGGGTTTCTTTCAGGAACGGAATCGTCAGCTTGCGCTGAGCTTGAAGGGAGGCCTGATCGAGACGCTCAAGCAGCTCGAAAAGCGCGCTCATGCTGCGGGTACCACGAGTCAAAATAAAATGCCCGACTTCATCGGTCAGGTGCAGGCCGCGACGGGATGCACGCAGTTGCAAGGCGCGCAATTTGTCTTCGTCAGAGAGCGGACGCATCTGGAAGATCAGTGCCAGGGTCAGGCGCGATTTCAGGTCAGCCAGTTTCACCGGCAATTCACGCGGCGAGGTTGATGCAGCAATCAACAGACGCCGACCGCTGTCGCGCAGACGATTGAACAGATGGAACAACGCCTCTTCCCAATCCGCCCGGCCGGCCACGGCCTGCAAATCATCCAGGCAGACCAGTTCGTATTGTTCGAGGTTGTCGAGGATCGAGATGCCGCGGTCCAGCAGCTCGGCCAGCGGCAGATACACCGCCGGCTCCCCCAGTTGTTCGAAGCGCAGGCAGGCGGCCTGCAACAAGTGCGTGCGCCCTACCCCGTCCTTGCCCCAGAGATAAATCAGGCTTTCTGTCCAGCCGGCGTCGGCTTCGCATAGCCGCTCGACATAGCCGAGTGCAGCGGCATTGGCGCCTGGGTAGTAATTGATAAAGGTAGCGTCATCACGCAGACGCACACCTAGGGGCAGCTGAATCGGTTTCATGCTGACTGAACAGTTCCAAAGGAACCGTTAGTGGCCTCTGTGTAAAGTTTGCGAAGTTTATACCCGTGAGGCGGGTCGCACAATGCGACAGACCACAAGCAAAATCAAAGGTTTGCGTTAACGCCCTGGTTTCATGACAGTTTCTTTGGCGGCGCATGTGACAGCCGCGCGAGGGATACGGGCCGACCTGGCATGGAACCAGGCCGCCCGCCACAGGACTTCAACGACTCTTACAGCTCCGGTTCGTCGACACCACTGTAGATATCAGAATCCTTATACAAATCATGCACATGGCGCACCAGCACCATGATCACCGCCGCCACCGGCAACGCCAGCAACACGCCGGTAAAGCCGAACAGTTCGCCCCCCGCCAGAATCGCGAAGATCACCGCCACCGGGTGCAGACCGATACGATCGCCCACCAGCAACGGCGTCAGCACCATGCCTTCCAGTGCCTGCCCGACCATGAACACCGCAACGATGCCGATCATGGGATACAGATCGCCACCGAACTGGAACAGGCCGGCGATCAACGCCGCGCCGATCCCGATGACAAACCCCATGTACGGCACAATGGCCGCCAGGCCTGCGATCAGACCGATCAACAACCCCAGCTCCAGCCCCACCAGCATCAAGCCCGCAGCGTAGATCACGCCCAGCGCCAGCATCACCAGCAACTGCCCGCGTACAAATGCCCCCAGCACTTCATGGCATTCGCCCGCCAGGGTCACCACGCGTTCTTCACGATCACGGGGAAGCAGGCTGCGGATCTTGGCCATCATCAGGTCCCAGTCCCGCAGCAGGTAGAAACTCACGACAGGGATCAGCACCAGATTCGCCAGCCAGCCGATCAACGCCAGCCCGGACGCCGTCGCCTGACTCAGCACCACCCCGACGATGTCGGTGGTCTGGCCCATGTGTTCGCTGATCGCGGCCTTGAGCTTGTCGAACTTCCAGAAGTTATCCGACAGTCCGAATTTTGATTGCGCCCACGGCAGTGCAGTGTGCTGCAGCCAGTCGAGCATCTGCGGCGCCAGTTCATACAAGCGAAATAACTGCTTGGCGAGCATCGGCACCAGCACCAGCAGCAATGTGGTGAAGATCAAGGTGAACAGCGCAAACACCGCCACCACGCCCCAGGTGCGTGACAGACCGGCCTTTTCCAGCCGATCCACCAGCGGATCGAACAGATAGGCCAGCAGCAACGCAACCAGAAAGGGCGTCAGGATCGGATGCAACAACCAGACAAACACGCAGAGCAGAACCACCCCACCCAACCAGAACCAACGCCGCGTATCCGCCATGTACCACTCCATATGCATCTATATAAAGAAAGAAAACCTTACCAACGGAATCTCAGCTGTGGCACCGGTGCCGGGGTTGGTGCAACGACCGGCACCGCCCCCTCGGCTGGCTGCGCAGGCGCTGCCGGTGCAGGCGCCTCACCGGCTGGAACTTCCTGCAACTTCGAGAGGGACAGCTGCGAACGTAACTGCTCGGCGCTGCCATTGACCCGATACAGAATGCGCTCGCCATCAACCGTTTGCAGGCGCGCCCTAAAAGGCTCCAGCAAGCGTCCAAGGGCGGCGTAGCGTTCCAGGTTCATGCCCTGCACTTCCAGCAATTGTTCGCCCGAAGCGCCCGGCTTGACGACAAACCGCGGTGCCAGGCGCTCACTGACCGCCAGCATCACCGCATCGGCCACAGCAGCCTGATCCGCCCCCTGTACGCTGCCCGCCTCTTTCTTGTCGCCCAGCCACATGTTCCATTTGGCCTGCCACTGGCCACCCTCTTCCCGGGCATGCACCGCGAGCAAGGCATCGGCGTTGTAACGGTCCGAGGCAGCGCGCAACGGCGTTGCATCTGCCCCTTCAAGGTTGGGTGCCGTAGCCACCAGTTGCTCACTCAGGTCCGCCAACGGCAACCGCAACGGCAGACCACGATGCTGGGCTGCGCGACGCAACGGCGCGGCGCTGGACTGGCCATCGCCCACCAGGCTCGATCCCTCGGCGGAGTCGTTCAACCACCAACTCAGGATCGACGGCCGATTCGTCCCCCACAAAGACAACCCGGCGCGGCGCAAGGCTTGTTCGGTGCTGGCCGGGTCGAAATCGACTTTCAGCACTTCCGGCGGGCCGGCGTCGAAACCGTATTGACTGATGATCTGTTGCGGGTCTTTGCGCAGCGCCGCCAACCCCGGACTTTGCGCAGCCTTGGGATCACCGGTCAGGCGCAGCACCAGGGTGTCCAGCGCGCGCTGGGTCGCCTGGTCGCGCTCCTCAGACGATTGACTGCTGACAGGCTCGCGCACTTGATACAGGCCTTTGACGGTTTCGGCATGACTCGCCAGGCTGACCAGTGAAAAACAGCCTGCAAATAAAAATCTGGAAAAAAAACGCATGGGAGATTCCTGACGACGAGAGCGGCTGGAACAGACCGCATGAAGATGATCGAGCAAGGCTGTGACCACATCCCTGCGCAAAACATTCACCACGATCTGACTAAGTTTTTCGCACTGTCATAACGATAGACGGTTAATCGCGATACCTTATACAGCCATCGAGGCGGCGACCAACACGGGCAATAGAGGTTTTTTTCAGCCGATATGCCCCTGCCGTCGGCGTGAGGATGGCCGCTGCCCTTCAAGCCTGATAAAATCGCGCGCCTTCGCAGACCGGCAACAGCCGGGCACCCTGAAATTCGTGCAAGGCGCTCGCCTTCGTTTATTTCAGCGGTCCCACTGGACTCGGTCGTTACCCCTGAATCCCCCCTAAAGGCCTGGATCATGAGCAAGCAACCCTCCCTGAGCTACAAGGACGCCGGTGTAGACATCGACGCCGGTGAAGCATTGGTCGAACGCATCAAGAGCGTCGCCAAGCGCACTGCGCGCCCGGAAGTCATGGGCGGCCTGGGCGGTTTCGGCGCCCTCTGCGAAATCCCGGCCGGCTACAAGCAGCCCGTACTGGTTTCCGGCACCGACGGCGTGGGCACCAAGCTGCGCCTCGCTTTGAACCTGAACAAGCACGACAGCATCGGCATCGACCTGGTGGCCATGTGCGTGAACGACCTGGTGGTCTGCGGCGCCGAGCCGCTGTTCTTCCTCGACTACTACGCCACCGGCAAGCTGAACGTCGAAACCGCGACCCAGGTCGTGACCGGCATCGGCGCTGGCTGTGAACTGTCCGGCTGCTCCCTGGTCGGCGGCGAAACCGCTGAAATGCCTGGCATGTACGAAGGCGAAGACTACGACCTGGCCGGCTTCTGCGTCGGCGTCGTGGAAAAATCCGAAATCATCGACGGTTCGAAAGTCGCTGCCGGCGATGCCCTGCTCGCCCTGCCGTCTTCCGGCCCGCACTCCAACGGCTACTCGCTGATCCGCAAGATCATCGAAGTCTCCGGTGCCGATATCGAAAACATCCAGCTCGACGGCAAACCGCTGACCGACCTGCTGATGGCCCCGACCCGCATCTACGTGAAACCGTTGCTCAAGCTGATCAAGGACACCGGCGCGGTCAAAGCCATGGCCCACATCACCGGTGGCGGCCTGCTGGACAACATCCCGCGCGTACTGCCAAAAGGCGCCCAAGCCGTGGTTGACGTCTCAAGCTGGACCCGCCCTGCCGTGTTCGACTGGCTGCAAGAGAAAGGCAACGTCGACGAAAACGAAATGCACCGCGTGCTGAACTGCGGCGTGGGCATGGTCATCTGCGTGGCTCAAGAGCACGTTGAAACTGCCCTGAACGTCCTGCGTGAAGCCGGCGAGCAGCCATGGGTTATCGGTCAGATCGCCACCGCTGCCGAAGGCGCAGCCCAGGTTGAACTGAAGAACCTCAAGGCTCATTGATGTCCCAGACCTGTGATGTGGTGGTGCTGTTGTCCGGCACCGGCAGTAACTTGCAGGCCCTGATCGACAGCACGCGGACCGGCGACAGCCCGGTCCGCATCGCCGCGGTGATTTCCAACCGCGCCGACGCTTACGGCCTGCAACGCGCCAGGGACGCGGGTATCGACACCCGCTCCCTGGATCACAAGGCTTTCGAAGGCCGCGAAGCCTTCGATGCCGCGCTGATCGAACTGATCGACGCCTTCAACCCCAAACTCGTGGTACTGGCCGGTTTCATGCGCATTCTCAGCGCTGACTTCGTGCGCCACTACGCGGGTCGCCTGCTCAACATCCATCCCTCGCTGCTACCCAAATACAAAGGGTTACACACTCATCAGCGCGCGCTGGAAGCCGGCGACACGGAACATGGCTGCTCCGTGCACTTCGTCACCGAGGAACTCGATGGCGGACCACTGGTCGTACAGGCAGTAATACCGGTAGAGTTGCACGATTCGCCGCAGAGTCTGGCGCAGCGAGTCCATGTTCAGGAACACCTGATCTACCCGATGGCTGTACGCTGGTTTGCCGAAGGCCGTTTATCGCTCGGTGAGCAAGGTGCTTTACTGGATGGAAAGTTACTCGCGGCCAGCGGCCACTTGATTCGACACTAGGAGATTTTATGCGTCGCGCCCTGCTCTTCGCTTGCGCTCTGTTTGCCCTGCCTTTCGCGCAGGCTGCAGACCTTCAACCTTTCTCCGCCAGCTACACCGCCGACTGGAAGCAGCTGCCCATGAGTGGCACGGCTGAACGCAGCCTGACCCAGGGTGCCAACGGTGTCTGGAAGCTCAGCTTCAAGGCCTCGATGATGATCGCCAGCCTGACAGAAGAAAGCACCCTGACCCTGGACAAGGACACGTTGCTGCCCCAGTCCTACCACTTCGAACGCGGTGGTCTGGGTAAAGCCAAGAAAGCCGACCTGGACTTCGACTGGACCAACAAAATGGTCACTGGCACCGATCGCGGTGATGCGGTCAAGATCCCGCTGAACCGTGGCATGGTCGACAAATCCACCTATCAGCTGGCCCTGCAACACGATGTGGCCGCCGGCAAAAAAAGCATGAGCTATCAGGTCGTCGATGATGGCGAAGTCGATACGTATGACTTCCGCGTGCTGGGTTCGGAGAAAGTCGACACCAAGGCCGGCCAGATCGATGCGATCAAGGTCGAGCGCGTGCGCGACCCGACGCAAAGCAAGCGCATCACCGTCCTGTGGTTCGCCAAGGATTGGGATTACCTGCTGGTTCGCCTGCAACAGGTCGAAACCGATGGCAAGGAGTACAACATCATGCTCCTCGACGGTACGGTCAACGGCAAGGCTGTCAAAGGCAGCTGATCCGGGCCTGAACAAAAATCCGGAATCCCTCAGGGATTCCGGATTTTTTTATGCCTGCCGAACGTCAAATCCGCGCCAGCGCCTGAGCCAGGTCAGCGCGCAGATCCTCGACATCCTCGACCCCCACAGACAAACGCACCAGCGCATCGCCGATCCCGAGTTGTGCACGGGTGTCTGCGGGGATGGTGGCATGCGTCATGATTGCCGGATGCTCGATCAGGCTTTCCACCCCGCCCAGGCTCTCGGCCAGGGCAAATATCTGCACATTTTCAAGGAAGCGTCTGGCGCCAGCCAGGTCGCTGTTCAGGTCGAGGGAAATCATCCCGCCAAATCCACGCATCTGCTGTCGAGCCAATTCGTGCTGCGGGTGCGACGGCAAGCCCGGATAGTAAACGCGTGCCACTTGCGGCTGACGCTCCAGCCATTGCGCAAGCTCCAGCGCGTTACTGCAATGACGCTCCATGCGCAACGCCAGGGTCTTCACGCCGCGCAGGGTGAGGAACGCGTCAAACGGCCCGGCGATGGCTCCTACCGCGTTCTGCAAAAAGCCCAGGCGCTCGGCCAGTTCGGCGTTCTGCCCTACCACCGCAATGCCGCCGATCACGTCGGAGTGGCCGTTCAGGTACTTGGTCGTCGAGTGCACCACGATATCGAAACCCAACTCCAGCGGGCGCTGGATCCATGGGCTGGCGAAGGTGTTGTCGGCGACACAGAGGATGCCGCGCTCGCGGCAGATACGCGCAATGGCGGCGAGATCAGAAAGGCGCAGCAAAGGATTGCTCGGCGTCTCGACACAGACCATCCGCGTGTCGTCCTGCAACGCCGCTTCGAAGGCGGACAGGTCGGTCAGGTCGACGTAGCTGAAGCGATGCCCGGCGCTGCGCTGACGGACTTTGTCGAACAGACGAAACGTTCCGCCGTACAGGTCGTTGCCGGAGACGATGTGCGCGTTGGCATCAAGCAGTTCGAGCACCGTGGAAATCGCCGCCAGCCCGGAGGCAAAGGCGAAGGCCCGGGTGCCGCCCTCGAGGTCCGCCACGCAACGCTCCAGCGCAAAGCGCGTCGGATTGTGCGAGCGGCCATAGTCGAGGCCCTTATGCACGCCGGGGCTTTGCTGCAAGTAAGTGGAGTTAGCGTAGATCGGCGGCATCAGCGCCCCGGTGGAGGGATCCGGCGTCTGTCCGGCATGGATCACTCGGGTGCCGAAGGCGCGGGGCGCGCCGGATTCATCGTGCTGACTCATGTAAGCGATCTCCGTAAGTGATTAAGCAGGTCGACTCGCGTAATCAGGCCATGGAAGCCCGAGGCATCGGCGATGATCGCCACCAGACCACGATCGAGCTCCGCCTGCAGTTCGGCCAGACTGGCGTTTGCCGGCAGGGTTTGTAACTTGTCAGTCATGGCGCTGGCTACGGGCATGCGCAAGTGCGAAGCGTCTTCGTGCACGCCCAGCAGAATATCGGATTCGTCGATCACGCCGACCAGCCGCTTGCCGTCCGCCAGCACCGGCAATTGCGATACATCCGCCAGGCGCATGCGCTGGAAGGCGGTGAGCAGCGTGTCGTCGGGGCCGACGCTGATGACGCGGCCATCCTCGAAACGCCGCGCGATCAGGTCGCGCAGATCGCCGTAGCGCTTGTATTGCAGCAGGCCCTGATCGTTCATCCACTGGTCGTTGTAGACCTTCGACAGGTAACGGGTGCCGGGTGTCGCAGACGAAGCTGACCACCCGTTTCGGCTCGGTCTGCTCGCGACAGTAACGCAACGCCGCCGCCAGCAAAGTGCCAGTCGAGGAACCGCCGAGAATGCCTTCGGCGCGCAGCAATTGACGGGCGTGATCGAAGCTTTCCTCGTCGCTGATCGAATAGGCGTGGCGCACGCTGGAAAGGTCGGCAATCGATGGAATGAAGTCTTCGCCGATGCCTTCCACCGCCCATGAACCGGCCTTGCCGAGGGTGCCGCTGCGGCTGTACTCGGCCATCACCGAACCGACCGGATCGGCCAGCACCATTTCCAGGTTCGGTTGCACGCGTTGAAAGAAGCGCGTCAGCCCGGTCAGGGTGCCGGCCGAACCGACGCCGACGACAATGGCATCCAGATCATGCTGGGTCTGTGCCCAGATCTCCGGCGCGGTGCTGCATTCGTGGGCCAGCGGATTGGCCGGGTTGTTGAACTGGTCGGCGAAGAACGCATCGGGTATCTCCTGCGCCAGCCGCGCCGCCACGTCCTGATAGTAGTCGGGATGGCCCTTGCCGACGTCGGAACGGGTGATGTGCACCTCGGCGCCCATGGCCTTGAGGTGCAACACCTTCTCGGTGGACATTTTGTCCGGCACCACCAGCACCACTCGATAGCCTTTGGCACGGCCGACCAGGGCCAGGCCGAGGCCGGTGTTGCCGGCGGTGGCTTCGACGATGGTGCCGCCGGGTTGCAGACGGCCATCGCGTTCGGCGGCATCGATCATCGCCAGACCGATGCGGTCCTTGATCGAACCGCCGGGGTTCTGTGATTCGAGTTTGAGAAACAGCGTACACGGGCCGGTATCGAAACGGCTGACGCGCACCAGCGGCGTATTGCCGATCAGTTCAAGCACGGCAGGGCGGGAGTCGTTTGGCATGTCGTTACCTCGCTGCGAGAATCCGCACTGGATGGACAGCAACCGGCATCGGGTCTTCGTGCGCCAGTCACCAGTAATGCCTCGCAAGGAACATAGGCAGGGAATGCGCTATCCGCAACCGTGCGCAGCCAACCGGTAGCGTCGCAGCCTTAACGGTTGCGCGGCAGAATCGACAGAAAATTGTCCCGCGCGACTTTTCTCGCCACCTGCTCAGGCAAGGCGTCGAGAAACGGGTCGAAGCTGCGCATTTCCTTACCCAGCTTGTTGAAACGTCCCACCACATCAGAGCCGAGCATGAAGCGATCCGGGAAGCGCTCCACCAGCCCCAGCCAGGCTTCAGAAGGCTTGCCCTGCTCATCCAGCAGGTATGGCGTCAGCATGCTCCAGGACAGGTCGATGTACAGATTGGGGTAGGCCTCGAGCATTCGACTCAGGGTCGGCAACAGAAAATCCAGTCGGGTTTGATGCCGATGGACCTCGGCGCTGGTGCCTGCGTGCGCCCAAATGAATCGTGTATGCGGATGATTACGCAACGGCTCCTCGACTTCCGACAGGTACAGCGGATTTTTCTCACGCTTGGAGGTGATGTTGGAGTGCAGCATCACCGGCAAGTCGTTCTCCGCCGCGAGGTGATAGATCCGCGTCATCGCTTCGTTGTTGGCCCGTGGCGTGTCGCCAGCGGTCAGCGCGGTCAGGTCATCATGCCGGGTAAACACTTCGCCGATCCCCTGCCACAGCCCCGGATTGAGATCGAGCATTCGCTGGATGTGCGCTGCGGAGTTTTTGTCGTTGGGGTTGAAACCGGACAGGAACGGGTGAAAGCGCTGACGCTGCTCGGGGGTCAATTTGTTTACCGCTGCCGCGACGATCACATCCGTCGCGCTGTACCAATAGGCATCGGCGTCATCACCGGCGTAATAGCGCGGGCGCTTCGGTTCGTCTTCGTGCCATTTCTTCGCCACCGGGATCCCGGAAATCATCACATGATCAATGGCATTGTCGTCCATGGCCTTGAGCAATGTCGGCATGCCGGCGGTTTCCTGAAAAAAGTCCACGTAATGCAGGTGCGCATCGCTGTAGGCGTATTCGCGTGCATTGACGTAAGCACTGGATAGCACCAGCAAACAGGCAAGGCTCAAACGGAACAGGGGCACGGGCATTCTCCGGGGGCAGGAAAGACGTAGACCTTTGCACACTCAAGACGGTTCAGCCGGTAAGAAAGTGGAACGCGCATCATCAGGAATGCTCTATAACTTCGAGGTCTATTTTGATCGAATGACTTTTTAGCCTGGGAGGCTCCCAATGACCGTTACCGTCAATACCGTTTCCGCCGAAGGTTTTCGCCACAGTGTCCAGATCGATGACCACGAGCTTTTTGCCGATGTGCCGACCACGTCTGGCGGCGAAGGCTCGGCCCCTGAGCCACACGACTACTTCGACGCGGCCCTGGGTGCCTGCAAGGCCCTGACACTGAAGCTGTACGCAAAGAAGAAAGACATTCCGCTGACCGGCGTCACGGTTGAAGTCAAACGTGACAACAGCGAAGAGCAGAAAGGCAAATATGCCCTGCACGTCAAACTGACCCTCAAGGGCGTGCTCACCGACGCCCAGCGCGACGAGTTGCACCGCGTGGCGGACCGCTGCCCGGTACACAAGCTGATGACCAGCACCGAGGTGAGCATCGAAACCCATCTCTCCGAGGGTGCCTTCAGCCAATAGCGGCAAGGGCTGCGCAAGCGGGTTATGCTCCACGCGTCACCCGCTCAGCCTGGAATGCACCATGAACACGCCACTCGTGATCCGCCCTCGCGCCGAAGATGTCGAGGGCCAACCGATTCTGCGCCCGCTGCCGTCAGCCAAATGCCGCAGCGTCGGGCCTTTCGTCTTTTTCGACCACATGCTCGAAACCCGTTATGCGGCGGGAACAGGCATGAACATCCGTCAGCACCCGCACATTGGCCTGTCCACCCTCACGTATTTGTTCGAAGGAAAAATCCAGCACAAGGACAGCCTCGGCTCCGATCAGGTGGTCGATGCTGGCGATGTCAGCTGGATGACGGCGGGCAGTGCAATTGCTCACGTTGAACGCACGCCTGAAACCTTGAAGGAAAGCGGCTTCACGATGCACGGTTTGCAGGTTTGGCTCGCCTCCCCCAAGACGCAGGAACAGGGGCCCGGCCACTACAGCCATCATCCGGCGGCGACGTTGCCGGTCAGCGATAACCTTGGCGTGAAGATCCGCATGATTGCCGGGTCAGGCTTTTGCCTGGAATCGCCGGTGCCGGTGCTTTCTCCTACGCTGTATGCGGAATTGAACCTGCAAACGGCGACCACCTTGCTGATCCCGACCGAGCATGAAGAGCGGGCACTGTACGTGCTCAGCGGCGACGCACAGCTTGATGGCGAGCTGCTGGAGCCGCATGCGCTGGTGGTGCTGCCTGCCGGAGAGGAAATGACGTTGTTCGCCGAGAGCGACTGTCATGCCGTGCTGTTTGGCGGGGCACCGCTGGACGGGCCGCGGCGAATCAACTGGAATTTTGTGGCGAGCGATCCGGCGGCGATCGATGAAGCGCGACGACGCTGGGCGGCTGGGGATTGGCCGACGGTGCCGGGGGAAAGCGAGCGGATCGAGCTGCCTTAGCATCGTCGGTAGCAGTAACACCGCCATCGCGAGCAGGCTCACTCCTACAAGGGAGAATGCATTCCAATTGTAGGAGTGAGCCTGCTCGCGATGAGGTCGGCCCTGACACCGAAAGTGTCAGGGCGGAATCAGCTATCAGTCTTTAAAAACTTCATCCAGCAGATTGTGCATCGACGTAAACGCCCGAGCCGCCGTCTTCGCGTCATACATCATCTTGCCCGGCACATTCGCATGCGGGTCAGTAAACGAATGCACCGCGCCGCCGTAACTCAGCAGTTGCCAATCCACGCCCGCCGCATTCATTTCCTCTTCAAACGCCGGCAATTGCTCTTTCGGCACCAGCGGGTCGGATGCACCGTGCAACACCAGCACCGAGCCCTTGATGGTTTTAGCATCGTTGACGTTCGGCGTATCCAGCGTGCCATGGAACGAAACCGCCGCTTTTACCGGCGCCCCCGTGCGGGCCAGTTCCAGTGCGCAGCAACCGCCGAAGCAGAAACCGAAGGTCGCCAGTTTCGAGGTATCAACCGCCGCCTCGCCCTGCCCTTGCAACTGTTCGAACGCCGCTTGCATGCGCTTGCGCAGCAAGGCGCGGTCGTTCTTCAGGGGCATCATCGCTGCACCCGCCTCGTCGCCATTCTGTGGACGCACCGACTGGCCGTACAGGTCGGCGATCAACACCACATAACCCTTGGCCGCCACCGATTTGGCGATCTCCTCGGCACCGGCGCTGACACCCATCCAGTTCGGCGCCATCAACAGACCGGGACGCGGGCCTTTGTGGTCGGCATCGAACGCCAGACGGCTTTCATACGACTGGCCATCATGCTGATAAGCGACGGAACGAACAGTGATTTGGCTCATGACTAACTCCCAGTAAAAGACACCAGAATGAAAAAACCCGCCGAAGCGGGTTTTTTTACAACTCGGTTAAACCGACAGTTCAACCAGCAGCTTGTTGAGGCGGCGCACATACGCGGCCGGGTCTTTCAAGCTGTCGCCGGCTGCCAGTGCCGCCTGATCGAAGAGAATGTGCGACAGGTCGCCGAAGCGCTCGTCGCTCTGCTCGTTGTCGAGTTTCTCGATCAGCGGGTGAGCCGGGTTGAATTCGAAGATCGGCTTCGAATCCGGAACCTTCTGACCGCTGGCTTCGAGGATCTGACGCATCTGCATGCCCAGGTCCTGCTCGCCGATGGCCAGGATCGCCGGGGAATCGGTCAGACGGTGGGAAACCCGTACTTCAGCGACGGATTCGCCCAGTGCAGTTTTCAGACGCTCAACCAGGCCCTCTTTGGACTTGGCAACTTCTTCCGCGGCTTTCTTGTCTTCTTCCGAATCCAGGTTGCCCAGGTCCAGGTCACCGCGCGCCACGTCGACAAAGCTCTTGCCGTCGAAGTCGCTGAGGTAGCTCATCAGCCACTCATCAATGCGGTCGGTCAGCAGCAGCACTTCGATGCCTTTCTTGCGGAAGACTTCCAGGTGCGGGCTGTTCTTGACTTGCGCGTAGGTTTCGCCGGTCAGGTAGTAGATCTTGTCCTGACCTTCCTTGGCGCGCGCCAGGTACTCGGCCAGACCCACAACCTGCTCGCCTTCTTCACCCTGAGTGGAGGCGAAACGCAGCAGGCCAGCGATTTTCTCTTTGTTGGCGAAGTCTTCTGCCGGGCCTTCTTTCATGACCTGGCCGAAGTTCTTCCAGAAGCCTTTGTATTGCTCAGGCTCGTTCTTCGCCAGTTTTTCCAGCATGTCCAGAACGCGCTTGGTCAGCGCCGACTTCATGGAGTCGATGATCGGGTCCTTCTGCAGGATTTCCCGCGACACGTTCAGCGACAGGTCGTTGGAATCGACCACGCCTTTGATGAAGCGCAGGTACAGCGGCAGGAACGACTCGGCCTGGTCCATCACGAATACGCGCTGTACATACAGCTTCAGGCCTTTCGGCGCTTCACGCTGGTACAGATCGAACGGAGCACGGGTCGGCACGTACAGCAGCGAGCTGTATTCGAGCTTGCCTTCGACCTTGTTATGGCTCCAGCTCAGCGGATTTTCGAAGTCATGAGCGATGTGTTTGTAGAACTCCTGGTATTCCTCGTCCTTGATCTCGGTGCGAGGACGAGTCCACAGGGCGCTAGCGCGGTTGACGGTTTCCCATTCAACTGCAGGCTTCTCTTCACCTTCGACAGCTGCCACTTCTTTCGGCAACTCGATCGGCAGAGCGATGTGGTCGGAGTACTTCTTGATGATGTTGCGCAGACGCCAGCCATCGGCGAATTCGTCTTCACCGGATTTCAGGTGCAGGACGATACGGGTGCCGCGCTCGGCTTTCTCAACGGTGGCAACTTCAAAATCGCCTTCACCTTTGGACGACCAATGCACGCCTTCGCTGGCAGCAGAACCGGCACGACGGCTGAACACGTCAACTTTGTCAGCGACGATGAAGGCCGAGTAGAAACCGACACCAAACTGACCGATCAGGTGCGAGTCTTTCTTCTGATCGCCAGACAGGTGTTTCATGAAATCAGCAGTGCCGGATTTGGCGATGGTCCCCAGGTGGGTAATCGCGTCTTCACGGCTCATGCCGATGCCGTTGTCTTCGAGGGTGACGGTCTTGGCGTCCTTGTCGAAGCTCACACGGATTTTCAGTTCGGCGCCACCTTCCAGCAGTTCAGGCTTGGACAGGGCTTCGAAACGTAATTTGTCGACAGCGTCAGAGGCGTTCGAGATCAATTCGCGAAGGAAAATTTCCTTGTTGGAATACAGCGAATGGATCATGAGGTGCAGCAGTTGCTTCACCTCGGTCTGGAAGCCCAGGGTTTCCTTTTGAGTTTCCACACTCATGGTCATCAAACTCCAATCAGATGGCAGTGGCCGCGACCTGAAGGGTCGGCGGCGGGTTGTCATCAGAGTTTGGGGCTGAGTTCAGGATTTCAAGGGCTCTTCAATTTTGAAATGACCGCGGGCGGTGGCAATCGGCTCGGCTTCGGTGGTTTGCCAGGCTGTAATCGCCACGTTTGCCACGCGTCGGCCCTGGCGGCAAACCTGACATTTGGCCCAGGTATCGCGAAACTGCCCGGCTCGCAGGTAGTCGAGGGAGAAATCGATGATCTTCGGTACACCGGGCGAGCCGGTGAAAATCAGCAGGTGCAGCGCTGCGGACAGCTCCATGAACCCGGCGATCACCCCGCCATGGATGGCCGGCAGTAAAGGGTTACCAATGTTGTCCTTGTTGGCCGGCAAGCGAAACAGCAGCTCATCCCCGACACGGGAACACTCGATGCCGATCAGTTTGGCGTAAGGCAGCAGGTGCAGCAGCGAGGCATAGTCCCCCTGCGCGTGGGCTTGCTGGAGTTGCTCCTTGAAAGAGTCAGTCATTTCGCACCTCCGGCGATTGCACCGCCAAAACCCTTGGCGCCTTTGACGGCTTTGCCCATGCGCATGAACGTGCCGACGACATGGGCGATGGGCTGCTCGGGATCGTCCTGGTAGGCAAAGCCTCGGGCGAAGATCACGTCGGTGGTCACCCGGTAGCATTGGGCGAAACCGTAGACATCCTTATGCGGCTCGGCGGCGTGCATGTAGTCGATGCGCAAATCGAGGGTCGGGCAGACTTCAAATTCGGGCAGGACGCAGAGGGTCGACATGCCACACGCGGTGTCCATCAGCGAGGTCAAAGCCCCGCCATGGATCACACCGGTCTGCGGGTTGCCGACGATTTGCGGGCTGTACGGCAGGATGACCGTCAGCCCTTCGTTGCTGGCGCTATGAACCCGCAAACCCAGCACCTGACAATGCCTGAGTGCCGAAAGAAATCGCGTCGCGCGCTCAAAAACGGGGTTTTCGGCCATGTGATAAACACTCTTCTTAATAGTCGGAAATCGTATTCGGCGTATTCGTAAAAGTTCCCGCAGGAATATTCTTATATATCTGAACGATTTGAGGAACTTAACCCTGAGGGCTGTGCTCGAAAGGCCAGTAGATATTTTCCATAAGGAGATACACCCCATGCGTAAGACTTTAGCTATTGCCTTGATGTTGACCGCTTCCCTCGGTCTCGCTGCTTGCGATAAAAAATCCGAGGACAAAGCTCAAGATGCTAACCAACATGCTGAGCAAGCCCAGCAAGACATGAACAAAGCTCAGGATAAAGTGAACGACGCTGCGAAAGAAAACGCCGAAGCTGCCAAAGCTCAGGCCGAATCGAACGAAGCCGCAGCAAAAGAAGAAGCACCTAAAAACTAAAATCGTTTTTAGCGTGATAAAAGAAAACCCGCCAAGTGCGGGTTTTCTTTTGCCTGTCATTCGGCCCGTCAGAGCAAAACAGTTCTAAAAGTCGGACTAATCATCAACAGCAACGAACACACTAGTCCGACGATCCATACCAGGCTGCGCTGCCAGGCAAGATCCGCCCAATAGCACAGTAAATAAATGATTCGGGAAATCACAAAGATGATGGCCAGCGAATCGATCAGCCACCCCGCCGTCTGCGTGGTGTGCGCCATCAACACCCCCACCGCAAACAATATGAACGCCTCGAAGCTGTTTTGATGCGCCGCCACTGCACGGGCGCCGAAACCTGTGAGTTGCGCCTGTTGCTGACGCGGCAGGTGATTGTTGTAACCGCCCTGCTCTTTCATGGCCTTGGTCACGGGCATGCGGGCCACGTAGATCAGCAAGGCGCTGATAAACACGCACCAGAACGGAATACTCATCAAGCGGCCTCTTTATTGGCTTCGGGCAATGGCGCCTCTGTAGGGGTATAGACCATCACATCGAGAACGTCGGAATGAAACTCCCGGCGATACAACACCAGCACCACGCCAGCACTCATCAACATGAACAGCCATGGGCTGACGAACCAGGCCAGCATGGTCATGCCAAAGTAGTAAGAACGCAGGCCAAAGTTGAACTGGTTGGCCGCCATGGAAATTACCCGGGCGGCTCGGGCGGCGAAGGCTTTGCGCTCTTGTTCGGACACGTGACGTTCGCCAATCATCGGCGCCGACCCGATCAAAATGGCGGCGAAGTTGTACTGGCGCATGCACCAGCTGAAGGTGAAGAACGCATAGACAAACACCAGCGCCAGGCACAGTAACTTGATCTCGGACATCCCCTGCGACGCCTGTTGCACCATCGGAATATCCGCCAGCAACGACACGGCCCGTTCCGACGCACCGAGTACGGTGAGAATGCCAGCCAGGATAATCAGCGTGCTGGAGGCAAAGAACGAGGCGTTACGCTCCAGGTTGCCGACCACGCTGGCGTCGGCGATGCGGTTGTCGCGCAAGAGCATGCGGCGCATCCAGTCTTCACGGTACAGGTGCAGCACACTGGCCAGGCATGCGGTGTCGCGGCCCTTCCATGAGGCATAGCGGGTGTAACCGCCCCAGCAGATGACAAACCACAGCGCGGCAACGATGTGGATGATATTGGCGTGGATGAACGACATGCAGGTCCTTAAACGTGGGCTGAAGCTGAGTTTTCAATACGAATTGGCTGTGCAAGGCAACCACTACCTCTCGCGTTCAACGTTACATAAGCGCTTGTTCAATGCAAAGTCGAAAAAGGGCGCACTTCATTAAATTCTATCGATTGAACATCATCAATAGCTGTCATATTTGACAGCTATTCAGCCTTATTTTTACCGGTTAGCCTCCAAGGTATCGCTTGTAGCCTCTTGAACTTTATCAATCGGCACCTGGAGAATTCCTATGCTCAGCCCCAAAAAAAAATCAGCCGCGGCTCCTGATGAACAATGGCTTGATCCGTTTTTTGGGGAGGCTGGCGTAGCCTATCAATTTTCTGCAGGAAGTGACCCACTGCAAATTATTTCCAGAAGACCCGACGAAAAGTTACTTCTGGCAGGCGGCGTCTACTGGGAAGGTCATCAAGACTTCCAGCTTGTACAACTGCTGGAAAATGGCAGCCGGGATCCTGATTTTGCGGATGACGGAATACTCAAGGGCGGGTTTAAGGTTGGATCTCGGGCCTCTCTACACGGCGCCCAACTTTACAAAGATGGGAAGATCCTGGTCATTGGTACACACCGCGACGATATTGAGTATCTTGCTTTCGCGCGCTTTCTCGAAAACGGCAAACCTGATGACACGTTTGGCGATGAAGGTCTGGTACTGAATCCCTACCCAACCCACTTGAGTAACCTGGCCGTTTCAACCAGACCCCATCTTTCAATGACTCAACCAACCTCCAACACTGCAATCGGTCCAAATGGCGAGATCATAATGGCGGGTTGGATGAGCATCTTTCGATACGACCCAGACGGTAAACTTGATCTGTCATTTAACGGAAGCGGCAGCATCAATGTCGATTTCGTCATCCATGCAGTCGGCGCGTCCGCTGATGGCGCCATTACTGTCGTCGGATCCAGCTCCGTAGGCTTTAGCCCTCAGAACGAAGGTATCGTCGCCCGCTTCAAAGCTGATGGAACTCCAGACAATTCCTTTGGGACGAGCGGCATCACGAGAATCCGCATCGACGAAGCCGATACAGTATTTTCAGGCCTGTTACTGCGCGAAGATGGCAGTACGTTCGTGACTGGCTCGTTGGACCGAACCCCGAACGATGTTTGGGGCAACGGCCGCCGGGGAGTGCTTGCAGCGTTTAATGGAAATGGTTGGCCGAATCTTGTTTTCAACGGTGGCAAAGCGGTGGTGTCCGAGTTGCCATCAAGCGCAGCCAACGCATGGTCTGACATTGGCGGAGACCCTGCACATGGAATTGTCGTCGTTGGCCTGTCAGGCGCGAGAAGCAGGGAGAGTACGCTGATCGCCCGTTATGAGGCTACGGGAAAACTCGACATCACGTTCGGCGACGAAGGCTTTCTGAATACCCGCTTTGGAAAAGATTACGAGTTCTGGAAGTCGGTGGTTGTGCAACCCGATCAAAAAATCATTGCTTCGGGTGATTGCCGGTATTTTTTTGACAGGGCGACTGTAGCGCGGTTTCTAGCCACCAGAGAGTAGTAACTGGTGATAAAAAAATGCCCCGTATCGATTGATACGGGGCATTTCTATAGAGACTCAAGACCCGCTTGTGGCGGGCCATGAAGCAACTTAAGCCAGCACTTCTTCGCGCTTGCCCAGCAGACGATCGCAAACCACCGCAACCACCAAGGTCATCACCGACGGCACCAGCCACGCCAGACCTTGCTCGCTCAGCGGCAGGTGGGACAGCTGAGCTGGCATCCAGTCCGCCAGACCCGCCCCCTTGAGCGCATCGATCATGCCGAAGATGAACGACACCAACATCACGGGGCCAACGATACGGCCCTGTTCATGCCAGAAGTCTTTGCAGAAGCTCAGCGCTACCAGGGCGATGCACGGCGGGTAAATCGCCGTCAGTACCGGGATCGAGAACGCAATCAGCTTGGTAAGGCCCAGGTTGGACACAAACAGGGAGAACACGGCGAGGATGATGACCAATGTCTTGTAGGACAGTGGCAGCACACGGCTGAAGTATTCGGCGCATGCACACGTCAGACCGACCGCCGTGACCAGACAGGCCAGGGAGATCAGCACCGCCAGGAAACCGCTGCCCAAAGAACCAAAGGTGTGCTGAACATAGGCGTGCAACACCGCGGCACCGTTGGCTGCACCGGCCGCCACTTCATGGCTGCCGGAACCGAGACGAAACAGGCTGACATACACCAGCGCCAGGCCCACGCCGGCAATCAGCCCGGCAATGATCGCGTAGCGGGTGATCAGCGCTGGTGACTCGACGCCACGGGAGCGGATCGCGTTGACGATGACGATGCCGAACACCAGCGCGCCAAGGGTATCCATGGTCAGGTAACCGTTGATGAACCCTTGGGAGAACGGCGCCGCGACATACTCAGGCGTCGCCACGCCGATGTCACCGGCAGGCAGCGCAAATGCGGCGATGCCGAGTGCGGCCAGGGCGATGATCTTCAGGGGGGCGAGGAAACGTCCTACGGTATCCAGCAAACGGCCCGGATAGAGCGAAATGAAGAACACCAGCAGGAAGTACACCGAGCTGTAGAGGAACAGCGCCAGCGGGCTTTCGCCGGTCAGCGGCGCCAGACCCACTTCGAACGATACGGTCGCGGTACGCGGCGTGGCGAACAGCGGGCCGACCGCGAGGTAGCACGCAGCGGCCAGCAGGCCGCCGGCGATTTTGCCGATCGGGCTGCTCAAGGCATCCATCGCACCACCGACCTTGGCCAACGCAACCACGGTGATCACCGGCAAACCGACTGCCGTGATCAAGAAGCCTAGCGCCGCCATCCAGACATTGGGCCCGGACTGCAAACCGACGATAGGCGGGAAGATGATGTTGCCAGCCCCGACAAACAGGGCAAACGTCATAAAACCAAGTGCCAGGATGTCCTGACCTTTCAAGACTTTCATTAAGGAAATACCACACTACTGAATCGGAATTTAGAGAGGGATTTCCCTGAGGGGTGAGGGAAATGCTGTCGGTCCGTATAGGACTGACCCGTTTAGCGCGACGCTTCCTTGTGGGACGCAAACGCAAAAATGGCGGCTAGCCTAACGAATTTGCCCGACAAACGCACTGTTAAGGGGCGATCTATCCGATACGCGACATTTCCGTGTCGCGTTTACATATCTAATTTACCTAAGAAGAGCCCCGTGGCGAGGGAACTTGCTCCCGCTCGGCTGCGCAGCAGTCGTAAATCCATTGCATGCGGCGTACCGGACAATCTTCGACGGCCTGTTTTGGGGCCGCTTCGCAGCCCAGCGGGAGCAAGCTCCCTCGCCACAAAAAGCACTGCAAATATCTAAACACCAGAAACGACAAAGGCCACCCGAAGGTGGCCTTTGTTTGGTGAAGCGTCAGCTAAGCGCGAGGCTTATTTGATCGCCCAACCGGTCAGCTCGGACAATGCCTTGCCGATGTCTGCCAGCGAACGCACGGTTTTAACGCCTGCGTCTTCCAGGGCAGCAAACTTCTCGTCTGCAGTGCCTTTGCCGCCAGAGATGATTGCGCCAGCATGGCCCATGCGCTTGCCCGCAGGGGCAGTCACACCAGCGATGTAGGAAACAACCGGCTTGGTCACGTGTGCCTTGATGTAGGCAGCCGCTTCTTCTTCAGCCGAACCGCCGATCTCACCGATCATGACGATCGCTTCGGTCTTCGGGTCTTCCTGGAACAGCTTCAGGATGTCGATGAAGTTCGAACCCGGGATCGGGTCACCACCGATGCCGACGCAAGTCGACTGACCGAAACCGGCGTCAGTAGTTTGCTTCACAGCTTCGTAGGTCAGGGTGCCGGAACGGGAAACGATACCGACCTTGCCTGGCAAGTGAATGTGACCTGGCATGATGCCGATCTTGCATTCGCCTGGAGTGATCACGCCAGGGCAGTTAGGACCGATCAGGACTACGCCCAGCTCGTCGCACTTAACTTTAGCGTCCAGCATGTCCAGGGTAGGAATGCCTTCGGTGATGCAGACGATCAGCTTGATGCCGCCGAAAGCAGCTTCCAGGATCGAATCCTTGCAGAAAGGAGCCGGAACGTAGATCACGCTGGCGGTAGCGCCAGTGGCAGCTACAGCATCTTTCACGGTGTTGAACACTGGCAGGCCCAGGTGCTCGGTGCCGCCTTTGCCTGGAGTTACACCACCAACCATCTTGGTGCCGTATTCGATGGCTTGCTGGGTGTGGAAACTACCTTGCGAACCGGTAATACCCTGGCAGATAACTTTGGTGTCTTTATTGATCAGGACGCTCATTATTTGCCCTCCGCAGCTTTAACGACTTGTTGAGCAGCGTCGGTCAGGCTGGTAGCAGCGATGATGTTCAAACCGCTTTCTGCCAGTACTTTAGCGCCCAGCTCAGCGTTGTTGCCTTCAAGGCGAACAACAACCGGGATTTTCACGCCGACTTCTTTCACAGCGCCGATGATGCCTTCGGCAATCATGTCGCAACGAACGATGCCGCCGAAGATGTTGACCAATACTGCAGCGACGTTAGTGTCGGACAGGATGATCTTGAACGCTTCGGTAACGCGTTCTTTGGTAGCACCGCCGCCCACGTCGAGGAAGTTGGCTGGTTTGCCGCCATGCAGGTTGACGATGTCCATGGTACCCATGGCCAGGCCAGCACCGTTGACCATGCAACCGATGTTGCCTTCCAGCGCTACGTAGTTCAGTTCGAACTTGGCAGCGTGCGCTTCGCGCGGATCGTCTTGCGACGGATCGTGGAAAGTCTTCAGCTTAGGCTGACGGTACATGGCGTTGGCATCGATGTTGATCTTGGCGTCGAGGCAATGCAGATCGCCGTCAGCCTTGATCACCAGCGGGTTCACTTCCAGCAGAGCCAGGTCGTGATCCTTGAACAGCTTGGCCAGACCTACGAAGATCTTGGCGAACTGAGCAACTTGCTTGCCTTCCAGACCCAGCTGGAATGCCAGCTCGCGACCCTGGAATGGCTGGGCGCCAACCAGTGGATCGATCGTGGCTTTCAGAATTTTTTCTGGAGTGTCGTGAGCGATTTTCTCGATGTCCACGCCACCTTCGGTGGAAGCCATGAACACGATGCGACGGCTCGAACGGTCAACGACAGCGCCCAGGTACAGCTCTTTAGCGATATCAGTGCACGATTCAACCAGGATCTTGGTGACTGGCTGGCCATTGGCGTCAGTCTGGTAAGTCACCAGGCGCTTGCCCAGCCACTGCTGTGCGAATGCCTTGGCGTCTTCTTTGCTGCGAACCAGCTTTACGCCGCCCGCTTTACCGCGACCACCAGCGTGGACCTGGGCTTTGACAACCCACTCGGTGCCGCCGATTTTGTCGCAAGCTTCTGCTGCTGCTTCCGGGGTGTCTACTGCGAAACCCTGGGATACTGGCAGGCCGTACTCAGCGAACAGCTGCTTACCCTGATACTCGTGAAGATTCATGCTTATTACCGTCTTCGTTAGGTACTGCGCATTCGGTGCTGCACTTGTTCAAGTGCCGCACCACCTGTGACTGCTGCTTGCGTAGCCTTTCCGGACAACCGGTGCAGCTACGCAAGACTGCGTCCAGCGGATATTCCGCGGTGAGTCTTGCATGCAAGGCTCACGACGGGCCATACCGCCGTGGTTTCTTATTGTCTTAACGCTTCTTGCGGTTGGCGATGTGGATGGCGCCGCCATTCACAGCCAGAGCAGCTTCGTGCAAGGCTTCAGACAGGGTCGGATGGGAGAAAACCATCATGCCCAGGTCTTCAGCGCTGGTGCCGAACTCCATGCCGATCGCGCCCTGCTGAACCAGTTCTGCAGCGCTCGGGCCAATCACGTGGACGCCCAATACGCGGTCAGTCTTGGCATCAGCAATGACTTTCACGAAACCGCCGGTGTCGTTGGCTGCCATGGCACGGCCACTGGCTGCGAACGGGAAGGTGCCAACGTTAACTTCAACGCCTTCAGCCTTCAATACCTGCTCGGTCTTGCCGACCCACGCGATTTCCGGGTGAGTATAAATAACAGACGGGATCAGGTCATAGTTGATTTGGGCTTTGTGGCCCTTGATGCGCTCAACCACCATGATGCCTTCTTCGGACGCCTTGTGCGCCAGCATCATGCCGCGAACCACGTCACCGATCGCGTAAACGCCCGGTACGCTGGTGGCGCACTGGTCGTCAACGAATACGAAACCGCGCTCGTCGATGTTCACACCGCTGTCGGCAGCCAACAGTTCGGTGGTCACTGGACGGCGACCAACGGCAACGATCAGCTTGTCGAAGGTGATGTTCTGTTCGCCGTTGGCATCGGTGTAGTTCACCACGACTTCGTCGCCGTTCACTTTGGAACCGGTAACGCGAGCGCCCAGCTTGATGTCCAGACCTTGTTTGGTCAGGGTCTTGAAGGCTTCTTTGGAAACGGCTTCGTCAGCGGCTGGCAGGAACTTTTCCAGCGCTTCCAGGACAACCACTTGCGAACCCAGACGCGACCAGACAGAACCCAGCTCCAGACCGATGACGCCAGCGCCGATCACGCCCAGACGCTTGGGAACGGATTGGAATTCCAGCGCGCCAGTCGAATCGACGATCACGTTCTGGTCAACCGGAGCCGGTGGAATGTCGATCGGACGCGAGCCCGAAGCCAGAATCACGTTCTCGGCTTCGATGATTTCAACGGTGCCGTCTGGCTTGGTCAGCTCGACTTTCTTGCCAGCCAGCAGCTTGCCGTGGCCTTGCAGGGAAGTGACGCCGTTCGCCTTGAACAGGGTGGCAACGCCAGAGGTCAGGCCTTTGACGATGTTGGCTTTACGGCCAACCATTGCCGCCACGTCCATGGTCACGCCAGCGTGATTGATGCCGTGGATCGCGAAGCCTTCTTTGGCTTCCTTGTACTTCCAGGAGCTGTCCAGCAGCGCCTTGGATGGAATGCAGCCGACGTTCAGGCAAGTACCGCCGAGGGCCAGTTTGCCTTCCTTGTCGGTGTATTTCTCGATGCAGGCAGTGGAGAGGCCCAGTTGCGCTGCTTTAATGGCAGCCACGTAGCCGCCAGGGCCCGCGCCAATCACTACCACGTCGAATTTCTGAGTCATAAAAAAGGTTCCCTTTTAGCAGCAAGCTTCAAGCCGCGAGCTGCAAGTTGAAGCCCATTCGCATGTTTTGCGCTTGAGGCTTGCAGCTTGCAGCTTGCAGCTGCTTTTTAGATATCCAGCAGCAAACGAGCCGGGTCTTCCAGCAGGTTCTTGATGGTAACCAGGAAGGTCACAGCTTCTTTGCCATCGATCAGACGGTGATCGTAGGACAGAGCGAGGTACATCATCGGACGGATCACGACCTGACCGTTGATCGCCATAGGACGCTGCAGAATGTTGTGCATGCCCAGGATGGCCGCTTGCGGCGGGTTGACGATCGGAGTCGACATCATCGAACCGAAAGTACCACCGTTGGTGATGGTGAACGTACCGCCGGTCATTTCGTCCATCGACAGTTTGCCGTCGCGAGCCTTCTTGCCGAAGGTGGCGATGCCGCCTTCGATTTCAGCCAGGCTCATCAGTTCGGCGTTACGCAGAACCGGTACAACCAGGCCGCGGTCGCTGGAAACAGCCACGCCGACGTCGGCATAACCGTGGTAAACGATGTCGGCACCGTCGATCGACGCGTTGACAGCCGGGAAGCGTTTCAGCGCTTCAGTGGCAGCCTTGACGAAGAACGACATGAAGCCCAGGCGCACGCCGTTGTGGGACTTCTCGAACAGGTCTTTGTACTTCGAACGCAGGGCCATGACTTCAGTCATGTCGACTTCGTTGAAGGTGGTCAGCATCGCCATGTTCGACTGGGCTTCTACCAGGCGCTTGGCCACGGTAGCGCGAACGCGGGTCATCGGAACGCGCTTCTCGATGCGGTCGCCAGCGGCGAACACAGGAGCAGCGGCAGCCGGAGCAGCAGCCTTGGCAGGCGCGGCAGCCGGAGCGGCTTTCTTGGCAGCAACGGCTGCAACCACGTCTTCCTTGGTCACACGACCGCCTTTGCCAGTGCCGGCAACGGAAGCGATGTTGATGCCGTTTTCTTCAGCCAGCTTGCGAGCAGCCGGTGCAGCAACAGGATCGTCTTCGCCTTCGGCGGCTGGCGCAGCAGCTTGTGCAGCAGCCGGAGCCGCGGCAGCAGCTGGAGCGGCAGCAGCGCCGCCCGCTTCGATGGAGCCCAGCACTTCGTCGGACAGAACGGTGTCGCCTTCGTTCTTGACGATAGCGCCCAGCACGCCGTCAGCGGTAGCCAACACTTCCAGCACAACCTTGTCGGTTTCGATGTCGACGATCAGGTCGTCACGCTTTACAGCGTCGCCCGGTTTTTTGTGCCAGGTGGCAACGGTGCCATCGGCAACCGATTCCGGGAAAGTGGGGGCTTTGATTTCGATAGCCATTATCTGTGGGTCCTTAAATTCGGTTTCAGGTGCGCGAAGGCGTTAAACAGTAAAGGCGTCTTGCAGCAGTTTTTCCTGCTGCTCAGCGTGCATCGATGCATAACCACAAGCAGGTGCAGCAGAAGCATCACGGCCGGCGTACTCGAGAACGAGTGCCTTGTTGTGATTGCCCACGATGCGGCGCATGTGGTGCTGGCTGCAGTACCAGGCACCCTGGTTCATCGGCTCTTCCTGACACCAAACGATATGTTTGAGGTTGGTGTACGGAGCCAGGACTTCATTCAAGTCGTCCTCAGGGAACGGGTACAGCTGCTCGATACGCACGATGGCGATGTCATCACGACCTTCGGCACGGCGTTTTTCCAGCAGGTCGTAGTAGACCTTGCCGCTACACAGAACAATGCGCTCGACCTTTTTCGGGTCTTGAACATCGATTTCCGGGATCACGGTCTGGAACGAACCTTCGGCCAGATCTTCCAGGGTCGATATGGCCAGTTTGTGACGCAGCAGCGACTTCGGAGTCAGAACGATCAATGGCTTGCGCAGCGGGCGAATCACCTGACGACGCAGCAAGTGGTAGATCTGGGCCGGCGTGGTCGGTACGGCTACCTGAATGTTGTGCTCGGCGCACAGTTGCAGGTAACGCTCTAGACGCGCCGACGAGTGCTCCGGCCCCTGACCTTCATAACCGTGCGGCAGCAGCATGGTCAGACCGCAAAGACGGCCCCACTTGTGCTCGCCGCTGGTGATGAACTGGTCGATAACCACCTGGGCACCGTTGGCGAAGTCGCCGAACTGGGCTTCCCAGATCACCAGCGCCTCAGGCGTGGTGGTCGAGTAACCGTATTCGAACGCCAGCACGGCTTCTTCGGACAGGAACGAATCGTACAGGTCGAAACGTGGCTGGCCCTTGTACAGGTTTTGCAGCGGGACGTAGGTCCCCGCGTCTTTCTGGTTGTGCAAGACAGCGTGACGGTGCGAGAACGTGCCGCGACCGATGTCCTGACCCGTCATGCGAATCGGGTGACCTTCGAACGCCAGGGTCGCGTACGCCATGGTTTCGGCGTAACCCCAGTTGATCGGCAGGCCGCCGGCTTGCATCTTCTGACGGTCTTCGTAGATTTTCGAGACCTGGCGCTGAACCACGAAGCCTTCCGGGATTTCCAGCAGCTTGGCGGACAGTTCCTGCAAGGTTTTCAGATCGAAACGCGTGTCGTGACGCGCGGTCCAGGCGTGGCCCAGATACGGACGCCAGTCCACGAACAACTCTTTGTTCGGCTCTTTGACCAGGCTTTTTACAACATGCAGGCCGTTGTCCAGCGCGTTGCGGTATTCGTCGACTTTCGCCTGAACACGCTCTGCGTCGAGTACACCGCCCTGGGTCAGACGATCGGCGTACAGCTCACGGGTGGTGCGCTGCTTGGTGATCTGCTGATACATGATCGGCTGGGTGCCACTTGGCTCGTCGGCCTCGTTGTGGCCACGACGACGGTAGCAGACCAGGTCGATTACCACGTCACGCTTGAACTGCATGCGGTAGTCGATGGCCAACTGGGTCACGAACAATACGGCTTCCGGATCATCACCATTCACATGGAGGATCGGCGCCTGGATCATTTTCGCAACGTCGGTCGCGTACTCGGTGGAACGCGAGTCCAGCGGGTTGCTGATGGTGAAACCGACCTGGTTGTTGATCACGATGTGCACGGTGCCGCCGGTCTTGAAACCGCGGGTTTGCGACATCTGGAAGGTTTCCATCACCACGCCCTGACCGGCGAATGCCGCGTCACCGTGGATGGAGATCGGCAGAACCTTCTCGCCGGTAGGGTCGTTACGACGATCCTGACGGGCGCGAACCGAACCCTCGACCACTGGAGATACGATTTCCAGGTGGGACGGGTTGAAGGCCATCGCCAGGTGAACTTCACCGCCGGTGGTCATGACGTTGGACGAGAAGCCCTGGTGATACTTAACGTCACCGGAACCCAGCTCGACCTTCTTCTTGCCTTCGAACTCGTCGAACAGCTCGCGCGGGTTCTTGCCGAAGGTGTTGACCAGCACGTTCAGACGGCCACGGTGGGCCATGCCGATAACGATTTCCTTGGTGCCGTAGGAACCGGAACGCTGGATCAACTCGTCGAGCATCGGAATCAGGCTCTCGCCGCCTTCCAGGCCGAAACGCTTGGTACCCGGGTATTTGGTGCCCAGGTATTTTTCCAGGCCTTCGCCGGCGGTGACGCGCTCGAGCAGGTGGCTCTTGATGTCGGCGGAGTACGTCGGACGACCACGCACGCTTTCCAGACGCTGCTGGAACCACTGGCGCTGCTCGGAATCGGTGATATGCGTAAATTCAGCGCCGATGGTGCGGCAATATGTCTGCTGCAACGCTTCGTGAATTTCGCGTAGGCTCGCCTCCTCTTTGCCGATGAACAGGTCGCCGGCACGGAAGGTCGTATCAAGATCGGCATTGGTCAAGCCGTAATGATTGATCGACAGGTCTGCAGGTGCAGGACGCTGCCACAGCCCCAGCGGGTCAAGCTGGGCTGCCTGGTGGCCACGCATACGGTAGGCCTGGATCAATCGCAGCACTTCAACTTGCTTCTTCTCGTGCTCACTGCTCACGCTGCCGGCGGAAACCGGTTGGGCGCGGCGCTGGTTCTTTGCCAGCAAGACGAAATGATCGCGAATTGTGGAGTGCGAAACATCGGTGGCAGAGCTGCCGTCAATAGGCAGCTTCTGAAAGTAGGTGCGCCACTCTTCTGGCACAGCGTTAGGGTCGTGCAGGTAGAGCTCATAAAGCTCTTCCACATAGGCAGCGTTTCCACCTGAAAGGTAGGCGCTGTTCCACATGCGCTGCATCACGCTTTCTTGCATGCTTGGTCACCCTCGGTTAGGGGAACACCACCGGCGTCGACACCGAGCAAACTTGCAGAAGTCCGAATGCAGCGACCAAAACAAGCCACTTAGGATCACGCTGATAGTCCGGGTACCAGCCCGGATGCCCCTGCTTGTCTCATTTCTTCAAAATAAGAGCCGCAGCCTTGTAAGCTGCTGCCCAGGTTAAAACTACGGCGCCGGTTGAAGCCTGCGCCGTAGCATCTACGGGTACAGCGGTCTTGCAGTTACAGCTGAATCACACGCCGCTTTGCAGCAGCATGTTACGCACGTGACCGATGGCCTTAGTCGGGTTCAGGCCTTTCGGACAGACGTTGACGCAGTTCATGATCCCGCGGCAGCGGAATACGCTGAACGGGTCATCCAGCGAAGCCAGACGCTCGGCAGTCTTGGTGTCGCGGCTGTCTGCCAGGAAGCGGTACGCTTGCAGCAGTGCAGCCGGGCCCAGGAACTTGTCCGGGTTCCACCAGAAGGACGGGCAAGAGGTCGAGCAGCAAGCGCACAGGATGCACTCGTACAGACCGTCGAGCTTTTCACGCTCTTCCGGGGTCTGCAGACGTTCGATGGCCGGAGCCGGCGTGTCGTTCTGCAGGTATGGCTTAACCTTCTCGTATTGCTTGTAGAAGATGCTCATATCGACGACCAGGTCACGGATAACCGGCAAACCTGGCAGCGGACGAACAATCAGCTTGTTACCTTTTACGACAGAAGACAGCGGCGTGACGCAGGCCAGGCCGTTTTTGCCGTTGATGTTCATACCGTCGGAACCGCAAACACCTTCACGGCAAGAGCGACGATAGGAGAAACCTTCGTCCTGCTCTTTGATCAGGGCCAGCACGTCCAGCACCATCAGGTCTTTACCACCGGTGTCGACCTGGAATTCCTGCATGAACGGCGCAGCGTCCTGATCAGGGTTGTAGCGATAAACACTGACTTGCAACATGGCGGCCACCCTTAATAAGTCCGAATCTTAGGTTCAAAAGTCGGAACAGTTTTCGGCGAGAAGTTCACGGCACGCTTGGTCACGCGCTTGTCACCCGGGAAGTACAGGGTGTGGCACAGCCAGTTTTCGTCGTCGCGATCTTCGTAGTCTTCACGGGCGTGAGCGCCGCGGGACTCTTTGCGGATCTCTGCAGCGATGGCGGTGGCTTCGGCCACTTCCAGCAGGTTTTGCAGTTCCAGGGCTTCGATTCGAGCGGTGTTGAACGCCTGGCTCTTGTCGTTGATCTTGACGTTGGCGATACGGCCACGCAGATCAGCCAGCTGGGCGATACCCTTCTGCATGTATTCACCGGTACGGAATACACCGAAGTAGTTCTGCATGCAGCTTTGCAGTTCTTTACGCAGAGTGGCGACGTCTTCGCCTTCTGTACGCGAGTTCAGGCCATCGAGACGAGCCAGGGCTGCATCGATGTCGGACTGGCGAGGACGGGCGTAATCAACGCCTTCTTTCAGGGTCTGCTCCAGGAACAGACCGGCTGCACGGCCGAATACCACCAGGTCGAGCAGCGAGTTGCCACCCAGACGGTTGGCACCGTGAACCGATACGCAGGCCACTTCGCCCACTGCGAACAGACCAGGAATGATCTGGTCGACGCCGTCGGCGTCCTGGGTGATTGCCTGGCCATGAATGTTGGTGGCAACGCCGCCCATCATATAGTGGCAGGTTGGAACGACCGGAATCGGCGCCACGGCTGGATCGACGTGGGCGAAAGTCTTGGACAGTTCCATGATGCCTGGCAGACGACTGTGCAGAACTTCTTCACCGAGGTGATCGAGTTTCAGCATTACGTGGTCGCCATCCGGACCGCAACCGTTGCCGGCGATGATTTCTTTAACCATCGAACGAGCAACAACGTCACGACCTGCAAGGTCTTTGGCGTTCGGAGCATAACGCTCCATGAAACGCTCGCCGTGCTTGTTGATCAGGTAACCGCCTTCACCGCGGCAACCTTCAGTCACCAGTACACCGGCGCCGGCGATGCCGGTCGGGTGGAACTGCCACATTTCAATGTCTTGTACCGGCACGCCAGCACGCAGAGCCATGCCGACGCCGTCACCGGTGTTGATCAGGGCATTGGTGGTGGACGAGTAGATACGACCTGCACCGCCAGTCGCCAATACGGTGGCGTTAGCGCGAACGTAGGAAGTTTCGCCGGTTTCGATGCAGATGACGATCATGCCGACAAAGGCACCGTCTTCGTTCTTCACCAGATCCACACCGTAGTATTCGTTGAGGAATACGGTGCCAGCCTTGAGGTTGGCCTGGTACAGGGTGTGCAGCAGTGCGTGACCGGTACGGTCGGCAGCGGCGCATGTACGTGCAGCCTGGCCACCTTTACCGAAGTCTTTCGACTGACCGCCGAACGGACGCTGATAGATGCGGCCCTGTTCGGTACGGGAGAACGGCAAACCCATGTGCTCGAGTTCGAAAACGGCTTCCGGGCCTACGGAACACATGTATTCGATAGCGTCCTGGTCACCGATGTAGTCGGAACCCTTGACGGTATCGTACATGTGCCAGCGCCAGTCATCGTTCGGATCTGCCGAGGCGATGGCGCAGGTGATACCACCCTGGGCGGATACAGTGTGCGAACGAGTCGGGAAAACCTTGGTAACTACGGCAGTCTTGTGACCACCTTGTGCCAGTTGCAGCGCAGCGCGCATACCAGCACCGCCGCCGCCAATGATGATGGCGTCGAACGAAAGCGTATTAACTGTAGTAGACATGAATCAGATACCCCAGAGAATCTGCACACCCCAGACGAAGTAAGCGAACATCGCAACGCCGCATACCGCCTGAAAAAGGAAACGTATTGCAGTTGCGGACTTGCCGAACGCCATTGGCGTCAGGTAGTCGGTCGCGATGGTCCACATGCCGACCCAGGCGTGAGCGCCGAGGGCCACGAGGGCCAGGAGACTGAAAATACGCATCCAGTTGCTTGCGAACAGTTCATGCCATTGGGCGTAGCCGATGCCAGGGTTGGCGACGACGTATCCGATCAGGAAAATGAAATAAGCCGCGAGAACGACCGCAGACACACGTTGTGCCATCCAGTCATAGAGGCCCGAACGGGACAGGTTCGTGACGTTAGTTACCATATCCAAACTCCTGCCAGAACGATTACCACCACGGAAACGGCGATAACGATTTTCGAGCCCAGTTTGCCGCCTTCAAGCGACTCGCCGATGCCCATGTCCATGATCAAATGGCGCACACCGGCAACCAGGTGATACAGCAAGGCGGACAGGATGCCCCAAATCACTAGCTTGGCTAGCGGACTGGTCAGACACGCTTTCACCTGACCGAAGCCTTCTTCCGAGTCGAGCGACTTGTCCAATGCATAAAGCATGATGGCCAGGCTGACAAAGAGGATGATTCCGGAGATTCGGTGAAGAATGGACGTGTAAGCAGTGACTGGGAGTTTGATGGTCCTTAGGTCTAGGTTTACAGGTCGTTGGCTATTCACGGCTTTTTTTCACACTGAAGAGCCCCTAACAATCAGGGCAAAGTTGTTGGGGAGTGCACTGGTCAGGTACCCACCACCCAGGGAGTGCGACCCCCAGTAAAGCAGGCCCAAAAGCCCCTGGCGGTCGGAGGCCGAGTATAGACAGTTAGGCTACTAATGACAACGCGTTCACCTTCCCCTAATAGCTCATTGCACAAGTTGGATAAAAGGCGTAAATGGCAGTCAATTTCGAGGAAAAAGTCCGGTTAAAGCCTTCTGGAGCAAGACTTTAGGCAAATTGACATTCGAATTTATCTCACTATAGTGGTGCGGGCCCTGCGTGGGGGGTCTGTCTGATGATTTCAAGCATAAATAGGAGGCCACATGGCTGACAAAAAAGCGCAGTTGATCATCGAGGGCGCAGCCCCCGTCGAGCTGCCCATTTTAACCGGCACCGTTGGTCCCGATGTAATCGACGTTCGGGGCCTGACGGCCACGGGCCGTTTCACCTTTGACCCTGGTTTCATGTCGACAGCTTCCTGCGAGTCGAAGATCACCTATATCGACGGCGACAACGGCATTCTGCTGCACCGCGGTTACCCGATCGAACAGCTCGCTGAAAAATCGGACTACCTGGAAACCTGCTATCTGCTGCTCAACGGCGAATTGCCGACCGCAGAACAGAAGGCCCAGTTCGTCAGCACCGTGAAGAACCACACCATGGTTCACGAGCAGCTGAAGACCTTCTTCAACGGCTTCCGTCGCGACGCTCACCCAATGGCCGTCATGTGCGGCGTAGTCGGCGCCCTCTCGGCCTTCTACCACGACTCCCTCGACATCAATAACCCGCAGCATCGCGAAATTTCCGCGATCCGCCTGGTTGCCAAGATGCCGACCCTGGCAGCGATGGTTTACAAGTACTCCATGGGCCAACCCATGATGTACCCGCGCAACGACCTGACGTACGCGGAAAACTTCCTGCACATGATGTTCAACACCCCGTGCGAGATCAAACCGATCAGCCCGGTACTCGCCAAGGCCATGGACCGGATCTTCATCCTCCATGCCGACCACGAGCAGAACGCATCGACTTCCACCGTACGCCTGGCCGGTTCTTCGGGTGCCAACCCGTTCGCCTGTATCGCCGCCGGCATCGCTGCACTGTGGGGCCCTGCCCACGGCGGCGCGAACGAAGCTGTTCTGACCATGCTCGATGAAATTGGCGATGTGTCGAACATCGACAAGTACATTGCCAAGGCCAAGGACAAGAACGATCCGTTCAAGCTGATGGGCTTCGGTCACCGGGTTTACAAAAACCGCGACCCACGCGCTACCGTCATGAAGCAGACTTGCGACGAAGTGCTGAAGGAACTGGGTATCAAGCACGACAAGCAACTCGAACTGGCCATGCGCCTGGAAGAGATCGCGCTGACCGACCCGTACTTCATCGAACGCTCGCTGTACCCGAACGTCGACTTCTACTCGGGGATCATCCTCAAGGCGATCGGCATTCCAACCAGCATGTTCACCGTGATCTTCGCCCTGGCGCGGACTGTCGGCTGGATCTCCCACTGGAAAGAAATGCTCTCCAGCCCGTACAAGATTGGCCGTCCTCGCCAGCTGTACACCGGCTACGAGTCGCGTGACATCACCAAGCTGGAAGACCGCAAATAAGACCTGTCTTGCGATAACGTCTTAAGCTGTACCGGGAACGGCCTCTATTTATATAGAGGCCGTTTTTGTTTGTGCGGTCTCAGCGGCCTAGGGGCCGACTGGGTTTTTGGTTGTGTACATATCCGTTTCTGCGGTAACGGCTACTTATGGTTTCGCTCTTACAGCGAGTCCTTTTTTCAAACGCCAAAAGGGAACCAAAAGGCTTCGCCCCGACGTACGGCGCCTCGCTGAGGCTCCGCGATCCCTCGCTACGGCGTCCATCAGGGGGCATCGCCTAAGGTCTGCCGAAGGGGCGAGAGAACAAGATCAAGATCAAGATCAAGATCAACGTCAAAAGCCAAAGCCAAAGCCAAAGCCAAAGCCAAAGCCAAAGCCAAAAGGATCACTGCCTTTGGAAAGCTTGCGTACATCCGCAAGAACAGGTCGGCTGTCAGGCTGCCTTCGCGGGCAAGCCGCGCTCCTACAAGGGGTTCGCTGTACACGCTTCGCTCTTCACCATTCATCAGGCCGAGCGTTAGCTCGCCTGCAGCTTGGCCGTCATCGCTGGCAGGCCAGCTCCCACAGGGTCAGGTGTTCACCTGCAAGTCATTGGTCGGCTGTCAGGCCGCCTTCGCGGGCAAGCCTCGCTCCTACAAGGGGTTCGGTGTAAACGCTTCGCTCTTCACCACTCATCAGGCCGAGCGTTAGCTCGCCTGCAGCTCTTGATCTTGATCCACCCGCCCCTTTCGGGAGGCTGAGTGGAGGTGTTCATCCGGGGAGTGGCGCGCAGCGCCGTTCGACGCAGTCGAACACGCTGCATGTAGGTCGTCGCGAAGCAGACCGGAGGGCAGTGTCCCCGGATGGATACCGGAGCGAAGGTACGCCGAGCCTTAGCGAGGGGCCGGACGCTTGGGGCGAGACTTTTTGGTTCCTTTTGTGGCGTTTGACAAAAGGGACTCGCCGTAAGGGCGAAACCGCCAGCCGCCGTTACCGCAGGAATGGATATATACACCTGAGAGAGACAGGTCGGCTGTCAGGCCGCCTTCGCGGGCAAGCCTCGCTCCTACACCAAATACCATCGCCAACAAAAAAAATGCCCCGATCTCTCGACCAGGGCATTTTTCGTTTAACGCAACTTACACAGACAAACCCGAAGCCTTAGTGAGAAACCGCCCCACTCGCCCCCAAACCGGTCTGCGAACGAACAAACTGCGGGAAGAACAGCGCACGCTCATTAACGCCAGCCGCCGACTTGTCAGTGATCGAGAAGAACCAGATCCCGATAAACGCAATGGCCATCGAGAACAGCGCCGGGTACTCATACGGGAAGATAGCCTTCTCGTGATGCAGGATCTGCACCCAGATGGTTGGACCCAGCACCATCAAACCAACCGCACTCACCAGACCCAACCAGCCGCCGATCATTGCACCGCGAGTGGTCAGCTTCTTCCAGTACATGGAAAGCAACAGCACCGGGAAGTTACAGCTCGCTGCGATGGAGAACGCCAGGCCCACCATGAACGCGATGTTCTGGCTTTCGAACAGAATGCCCAAGCCGATCGCCAGCACTGCCAAAGCGATGGTGGTGATTTTCGAGACACGGATCTCGTCCTTCTCGTTGGCCTTGCCTTTCTTGATCACGCTGGCATACAGGTCGTGAGACACCGCCGAAGCACCGGCCAGGGTCAAACCGGCAACCACCGCCAGAATGGTCGCAAACGCTACCGCCGAGATAAAGCCCAGGAAAATACTGCCACCCACCGCGTTGGCCAGGTGCACCGCCGCCATGTTGTTGCCGCCCAACAGCGCGCCAGCAGCATCTTTAAAGGCCGGGTTGGTGCTGACCAGCAGGATCGCGCCGAAGCCGATGATGAAAGTCAGGATGTAGAAGTAGCCAATGAAGCCGGTTGCATACAGCACGCTCTTGCGAGCTTCTTTTGCGTCACTCACGGTGAAGAAGCGCATCAGGATGTGCGGCAGGCCAGCGGTACCGAACATCAATGCCAGGCCAAGGGAGAACGCCGAGACCGGGTCTTTCACCAGACCGCCGGGGCTCATGATCGCTTCGCCTTTGGCGTGAACCTTGATCGCCTCGGAGAACAGTGTGCTGAAGTCAAAGTTGACGTGCTTCATCACCATCAGCGCCATGAACGAGGCACCGGACAGCAACAGCACAGCCTTGATGATCTGCACCCAAGTGGTCGCCAGCATGCCGCCAAACAGCACGTACATGCACATCAGGACGCCGACCAGGATCACTGCTACGTGGTAATCCAGACCGAACAGCAACTGGATCAGCTTGCCGGCCCCGACCATTTGCGCGATCAGGTAGAACGCCACCACCACCAGCGAACCGCAAGCAGACAGCGAGCGAATCTGGGTTTGCCCAAGGCGGTAGGACGCCACATCGGCAAAGGTGTACTTACCCAGGTTACGCAGGCGCTCGGCGATCAGAAACAGAATGATCGGCCAGCCCACCAGGAAGCCGATCGAGTAGATCAGGCCATCGTAGCCGGAAGTGAACACCAGGGCGGAAATACCCAGGAAGGACGCCGCCGACATGTAGTCACCGGCAATCGCCAGACCATTCTGGAAACCGGTGATCTTGCCGCCGGCCGCATAGTAGTCGGCCGCCGAGTTATTTTTCTTGGAGGCCCAGTAGGTGATATACAAAGTCGCGCCAACGAAGGCCACGAACATCAGGATCGCGGCGACGTTCAGCGGTTGTTTCTGAACCGCGCCGGTCAGGGCTTCAGCCGCCCAGGCACCCGGTGCGAATGCTGCAACGCTCAATAGAGCCAATAGACGCCGGATCATTGCTGAGCCTCCTTGAGAATCAGATTGTTCAGGTCGTCGAATTCGCCATTGGCGCGTCGTACATAGATTGCAGTCAGGATAAAGGCCGAGAGAATCAGCCCGACACCAATCGGTATCCCCCAGGTAATCGAAGACTCGGGGCTGATTTTCGCTCCCAGAATATGCGGCCCGTAAGCAATCAAAAGGATGAATCCGGAGTAAAGCCCAAGCATGATCGCCGAAAGAATCCAGGCGAACCTTTCTCGCTTACTAACCAGCTCCTTGAAGCGCGGGCTGTTTTGAATCGAGAGGTAAATGCTGTCGTTCATTGTTTTTATCCTCGCAGCACAGATTAAAGTTGGAACGTTATCCACTCTATGCGGCTGCGGGGCAGGTTCCAGACGACCTTAGTATTAGAACGACATGACAGAATCGCCATTTTCTGGTGTGACGCAACTTTTGTAGGAGCCAGGCTTGCCGGCGAAGGCGTCCTCACGATCGCTTTCGCCGGCAAGCCTGGCTCCTACAAAAAAAAACAAAAGGCCCGTTGGCAATATGCCAAGGGGCCTTGAGAGGTGCTGACTAGAGCCGTCAGCTCAAATCACTTGATCCAGTCTGCAACGCGCTCAGGGTGTTTTGCCACCCAATCTTTCGCCGCGGCGTCAGGCTTGGCGCCGTCTTGAATCGCCAACATGACTTCGCCGATTTCGTCTTTCGAGGCCCACTGGAAGTTCTTCAGGAACTTGGCAACTTCCGGCGCCTTCGTGGCCAGTTCTTTGCTGCCGATGTTGTTCACGGTTTCAGCCGCGCCATAAACGCCTTTCGGGTCGTCCAGGAAGCGCAGTTTCCACTTGGCGAACATCCAGTGCGGTACCCAACCGGTCACAGCGATGGATTCGTTTTTCTTCTCGGCACGGGTCAGTTCGGCAATCATGCCGGCGCCGGAACTGGCCTTGAGTTGATACCCGGTCAGATCGTAATCCTTGATCGCCTGCTCGGTTTTAAGCATCACGCCCGAACCGGCGTCAATGCCGACGATGCGTTTTTTGAAGGTGTCGTCAGTTTTCAGGTCATCGATGGTTTTAGCCTTGACGTACTCCGGCACGATCAAGCCGATTTTTGCATCCTTGAAGTTCGGACCGTAATCGACGACTTGATCCTTGTTCTTGGTCCAGTATTCGCCGTGAGTCACCGGCAGCCAGGCGGACAACATGGCGTCGAGTTTGCCGGTGGCCACACCCTGCCACATGATCCCGGTGGCGACGGCTTGCAGTTTCACGTCATAACCCAGCTTTTGCTTGATCACTTCGGCGGCCACATGCGTGGTCGCGACGCTGTCGGACCAACCGTCAACGTAACCGATGCTCAGGGTTTTGCTCTCGGCATTGGCCATTGTGGAGCCAATCGCGAGCACCAGAGCGGCACCTGCGCCTAAAAGTCGTCGCATCTTCATCGTTACTTCCCCGAAAGTGCTGCGCTCGACGGGTGCCGAGTCGCGTCAACGTATTGTTATGGTGCACAGCGCCCCCATCACGCCCACCGCAAACTCGTTCGAACATCAGCGTGATTTTCCATGGGAGCACTGATGCCTCGATAATCAACCTGACGACAACCGGAACCTGTGCTGTCAGCGACCTCAAGGCATCGAGAAACGACATCAGAACGCCATTAATCACGACCGCCTGGAGTGCGCCGACCAATCCGCCCGAACTTTGCATGTCAAAATCATGCAAGCCCCCTAGCGCGGGGCAAATGAAGGTAACATGCGCGGCTTTGCTCCCAGACGGCCTGACCATGCCCGCGACCTCCCGCTTTCCTTTTCTGGCTTATCTCTTCGCTTGCCTGCTGGGGCTGTTTGCCCTTGGCGGCTTTTGGTACGGCCTTGGCAAACCGGTGATTCTGCCGGACGTGGCCAGCGCGACGCACAAGCTGCAATGCGCCTCCTACACCCCGTTCGACAAGGACCAGTCGCCGTTCGACGTGCCGTTCAAGTTGCGCCCCGAGCGCATGGACGCCGACCTCGCGCTGCTGGCCAAAAGCTTCGAGTGCATCCGCACCTATTCCATGACCGGCCTCGAGGCGTTGCCCGACCTGGCGCGCAAGCATGGTCTGAAACTGATGATTGGCGCCTGGGTCAACAGCAACCCGGTGGACACCGAGAAAGAAGTCGACCTGCTGATCGCCTCGGCCAACGCCAACGCGGACGTGGTGACCTCGGTGATCGTCGGCAACGAAACCCTGCTGCGCAAGGAAGTCACGGGTGCGCAGCTGGCAAAGCTGATCAATAAAGTCAAAAGCCAGGTCAAGCAACCGGTGACTTACGCCGATGTCTGGGAGTTTTGGCTCAAGCACCCGGAAATCGCCCCGGCAGTGGATTTCCTGACCATCCATTTGCTGCCGTACTGGGAAGATGATCCCTCGAACATCGATGCCGCGCTGCAGCATGTGGCCGAAGTGCGTCAGGTGTTCGGCAACAAATTCGCGCCCAAGGACGTGGTGATTGGCGAAACCGGCTGGCCGAGCGAAGGCCGTCAGCGCGAAACCGCCCTGCCGAGCCGGGTTAACGAAGCCAAGTTCATTCGCGGTTTTGTCATCATGGCCGAGCAGCAAGGCTGGCATTACAACCTGATCGAAGCTTTCGACCAGCCCTGGAAGCGCGCCAGCGAAGGTGCGGTCGGTGGTTACTGGGGGCTGTTCGATGCCGATCGCCAGGACAAGGGCGTGCTGGCCGGTCCCGTGTCGAACGTGCCGTACTGGTCGCAGTGGCTGGCCGTTGGCGGTTTGATTTTTCTTGGCACGCTGATCCTTGGCGGGCGTGTACGCACCACCCGCGCTGCACTGGTGCTGCCGCTGCTCGGCGCACTGGCGGCGTGCTCGATTGGCGCCTGGGGTGATCTGGCGCGAGTCACGACGCGCTTTGCCAGTGAATGGTTGTGGGTGGCGTTGCTGACGGGGTTGAATCTGTTGGTGCTGGCGCATGCCGCATTGACGCTGAGCGCTCGTACCGGTTGGCGTGGGCGGGCGTTCAATGCACTGGAGCGTCGAGCAGGCTGGCTGGTCGCCGGAGCAGGTTTTGCGGCGGCGGTGATGATGCTTGAGCTGGTGATCGACCCGCGTTATCGCAGCTTTCCAAGTGTCGCCTTCATACTGCCGGCGCTGGTTTACCTGTGCCGCCCAGTGAGCGCGGCGCGCCGTGAAATCGCCCTGCTGACCTTCATCATTGGCGCCGGCATTGCACCGCAGCTGTTCCGTGAAGGGTTGCAGAACCAGCAAGCCTGGGGTTGGGCGCTGGTGAGTGTTTTGATGGTGGCGATGTTGTGGCGCTGTTTGCGGGTTCGCAAGGCGTAATCTTCAGCGCAGCTGGTGGCCTCTTTGCGGGCAAGCCACGCTTCCACAGGGTTATTCAGCGAATACAGATGTTGTGTACGACGAAGATCCTGCAGGAGCGAGGCTTGCCCGCGAAGACGGACTATCAGGCGCTACGGGAGGCCCGGACCAGCCGCAACCCGGCAATCACCACCGCAAAAACGGCCAAGGTCGTGTTGTACAACGCCAGCGCCGGAAACCCGAACACCAGCGCCAGCACTGCCAGCCACCACCCTGCCCGGCCCGGCACCACAAACCCGATGATCGCAGCGGCCAGTGCAGCAAAGCCCAACACCTTGAAGTGAATCATCAAGCCCAGGTTCGAACGAATCTGGCATTCCCAGCGGCTCGCCTCGTCCACGCAGATGCCAACCCACTGCGCATCCTCCATAAAGCCATAACGCGCGCCATAACTGGCGGCCAGCCATAATGGCAGCAGAACGAGTAGCAGAATCACGGGCAGACGGCGGGACATGAAGCACTCCAATAAACGAAAACGGCGGCCAGCTTAATCCTCCGGCAGCGCTAAGCAAACGCGCGTAACAGATAATTAGTCACGAAATAGCTGCAAAGTGTATCGTCCAGCTACTATTGATCCGAAATTCGCCCAGATTGGTGCCGCAGCATGGCACTTTGGCGCAAACCCCGTGGTCATAGCCTGCGAACTTCATTCGGCACCTTCCTCTAAGGGATCTAGTCATGCTCCGTTCCTTGCGCTTCGCCGCCCTGTTTGGCGGCCTTATTTTGAGTGCGTCCGCGCTGGCGGTCGATATCGACGCCGCCAGTTATGGCTACCCCTTGACCAACCCGTTCGAGGCGACCATTGCCACGACTCCGCCGGACCTGCGCCCGGAGTTACCGCTGGACGACGACATCGATCAGCAGACTCGCAGCGTGACTCTGCGCCCGGAGCGTGCATTCGAACTGCCAGACAATTTCTGGCCGGTCAAAAAGCTGACCTATCGTATTGCCACTCAGGACAAGGCTGCGCCGCTGATCTTCCTGATCGCCGGCACCGGTGCGCGTTATGACAGCAGCCTCAATGAGTACCTGAAAAAGCTCTACTACAAGGCCGGTTATCACGTGGTGCAACTGTCGTCGCCCACCAGTTTCGACTTTATGAGCGCGGCCTCACGCTTTGCCACACCGGGTATCACCAAGGAAGACGCCGAAGACATGTACCGGGTGATGCAGGCCGTCCGGGCGCAAAACCCGCACGTTGCCGTCACCGATTACTACCTGACCGGTTACAGCCTGGGCGCGCTGGACGCGGCCTTCGTCGCGCACCTGGACGAAACCCGTCGCAGCTTCAACTTCAAGAAAGTCTTGCTGCTCAACCCGCCGGTCAACCTCTACACCTCGATCACCAACCTGGACAAGCTGGTCCAGACCGAGGTCAAGGGCATCAACAACAGCACCACGTTTTATGAACTGGTGCTGAACAAACTGACTCGCTACTTCCAGCAAAAAGGCTACATCGACCTCAACGATGCCCTGCTCTACGACTTCCAGCAGTCCAAGCAGCACCTGACCAACGAGCAGATGGCCATGCTGATCGGCACTTCGTTCCGCTTTTCGGCGGCCGACATTGCCTTCACCTCGGACCTGATCAACCGCCGCGGCCTGATCACCCCGCCGAAATACCCGATCACCGAAGGCACCAGCCTCACGCCGTTCCTCAAGCGTGCGCTGCAATGCGACTTCGACTGCTACATCACCGAGCAAGTGATCCCGATGTGGCGCGCCCGCACCGACGGCGGCAGCCTGCTGCAACTGATCGACCAAGTCAGCCTGTATGCCCTCAAGGATTACCTGCACGACAGCCCGAAAATCGCCGTCATGCACAACGCCGACGACGTGATCCTCGGCCCTGGCGACCTCGGTTTCCTGCGCAAGACTTTCGGCGACCGCTTGACCGTTTATCCACTGGGTGGCCATTGCGGCAACCTAAATTACCGCGTCAACAGCGACGCTATGCTGGAGTTCTTCCGTGGCTAAATACCTCCTGCTTATCGCTGCGTTACTCTGTGCAGGCGTCGCCAATGCCGACAACAGCAAAGCCAACGCACCTGTCGTGGTCGACAGTGACGGTTTCAAGGAACCGCTGAGCAAACTCAAGTTCAACCCGGGGCTGGATCAGCGCGAGTTCGAACGTTCCACGCTCAATGCGCTGAACGTCTACGATCCGCTGGAAGAGTGGAACCGCCGGGTTTATCACTTCAACTACCGCTTCGACCAATGGGTGTTCCTGCCGGTAGTCGACGGTTATCGCTACATCACCCCGAGTTTCCTGCGCACCGGCGTGAGCAACTTCTTCAATAACATCGGCGATGTGCCGAACCTGATGAACAGCCTGCTGCAGTTCAAGGGCAAGCGTTCGATGGAAACCACCGCACGCCTGTTGCTCAACACCACCATCGGCATCGCCGGCCTGTGGGACCCGGCCACGGCCATGGGCCTGCCGCGCCAGAGCGAAGACTTCGGTCAGACCCTGGGCTTCTACGGTGTACCGGGCGGCGCTTATTTCGTGTTGCCGATCCTCGGCCCGTCGAACATCCGCGACACCGGCGGCCTGGTGGTGGACTTCAGCGCCGAATCGGCGATCAACTTCCTGAACGTCTCGGAAGTCAGCTCCAACCATCCTGAGGTCTGGGCCCTACGCGGCGTCGACAAGCGCTACCAGAACAGCTTCCGCTACGGCCAGCTGAACTCGCCGTTCGAGTATGAGAAGGTGCGCTACGTGTACACCGAGTCACGCAAGTTGCAGATCGCCGAGTAAATCAGGCGGTAACAAAAAAGGCCATTCGATTCGCGTCGAATGGCCTTTTTTATGAGGTCTCTCAAACACCAAAAAACCAATGTGGGAGCGAGCCTGCTCGCGATGGGGCCAGCACAGTCAACATCTATGCTGACTGAAACACCGCTATCGCGAGCAGGCTCGCTCCCACACTTGGAAAGTGCCCAGCTTCTAGCCTTTCAGAGTTTTCCAGATTTTGCTGGCGACCATCACACCCGCCAGCACCACAGCTCCGGCCACAATCCCCGCCACCGCATTCAGCAACGTCGGCACGATAAACCCGGCACCGCCCGCCCCTGCACTGACGCTCTCAATCCAGTGATGAACCACCGGCACGCCATGGGTCAGAATCCCGCCGCCCACCAGGAACATTGCTGCCGTGCCGATCACCGACAGGCCTTTCATCATGTACGGCGCTGCGCGCAGAATCCCGCCGCCGATGCTTTTGGCCATCTGCCCGGGCTTCTGGGTCAGCCACAGGCCGAGATCATCAAGCTTGACGATACCCGCCACCAGGCCATAGACACCGATAGTCATGACGATGGCAATACCCGACAGCACGATAACCTGCTGAGTCAACGACGCATCTGCCACGGTGCCGAGGGTGATGGCGATGATTTCCGCCGACAGGATGAAGTCGGTGCGGATAGCGCCCTTGATCTTGTCTTTCTCGAACGCCACCAGATCAACGGCCGGATCGGCCACGGCTTCGACCAGCTCGGCATGTTCGGCCTGATCTTCAGCCTTGCTGTGCAGGAATTTGTGGGCGAGTTTCTCGAAACCTTCGAAACACAGGTAGGCGCCACCGACCATCAACAGTGGGGTGACCAGCCACGGGATGAACACGCTGATCGCCAGCGCCGACGGCACCAGGATCAGTTTGTTGAGAAACGAGCCCTTGGCCACGGCCCAAACGACCGGTATTTCCCGTTCGGCACGCACGCCGCTGACCTGCTGGGCATTGAGCGCCAGATCGTCGCCGAGCACGCCGGCGGTCTTCTTGGCGGCCATTTTGGTCATCAACGCCACATCGTCGAGAACGGCGGCGATGTCGTCGATCAGCATCAGCAAACTGCTTCCTGCCATAAATCAGGTTTCCTTCTTGAATGAATGCCGCGCAGCATAGCGCGACCGAGCGCCACACGGGGCATTCTTGAGCGCCGCGCGAGGCCGGTGATACCATGCGCAACCGCCAGAACAGGCAAGGAACCCCCTGGTTTATGAGCACTATCCGCGAGCGCAACAAAGAACTGATCCTGCGTGCCGCCAGTGAAGAATTTGCCGACAAGGGCTTCGCAGCGACCAAAACCAGTGATATCGCAGCCAAGGCGGGATTGCCCAAGCCCAACGTCTATTACTACTTCAAATCCAAGGAAAACCTCTACCGCGAGGTCCTGGAAAGCATCATCGAGCCGATTCTGCAGGCGTCGACGCCGTTCAACGCCGACGGTGTGCCCAGCGAAGTGCTGAGTGGCTACATTCGCTCGAAAATCCGCATCTCCCGCGACTTGCCTTTCGCCTCCAAGGTATTCGCCAGCGAAATCATGCACGGCGCCCCGCACCTCAGTGCCGACCTGGTCGAACAGCTCAACGGCCAGGCCAAGCACAACATCGACTGCATCCAGACCTGGATCGACCGCGGCCAGATCGCCCCGATCGACCCTAACCACCTGATGTTCAGCATCTGGGCCGCGACGCAGACCTATGCTGACTTTGACTGGCAGATCACGGCCATTACTGGCAAGGCCAAGCTGGATGAAGAGGACTATGAAGCGGCGGCGCAGACGATAATTCGGCTGGTGCTGAAGGGGTGTGAGCCGGATCAGTGAGACTGCGCTGCGGCTTATCGTCAGCAGTCTCACTCCTGCATTTGGAATGCATTCCCCTGTAGGAGTGAGCCTGCTCGCGATCGAGGCGATTCGGTCCCAACTCAAACCCAAATCGCATCCCACAACGGATAATCGCCCAGTTTCTCCACCAGTCCAGCCCGCAACGGGTTGGCCACGACATACCTCGCCAACTTCACCAAATCCTCCTCCCGCCGAAGTGCCCGATCATGGAATCCTCTCTGCCAGAGGCTAATATTTCGACCGGTACGCTGCTTCACCGCTTTGGTACTCATCGACTTGGTCTTTTGCATCAACTCGCTCAAAGAGCCCTGCTGTAATTCAATCAACCAATGAAAATGATCGGGCATGACTACCCACGCCAGTGAGTTCGCCAAGCCTAGATTCTGCGCATTTCGAAATTGATCGACGACCAGCCTGCCCAAGGCAAAATCCTTGAAAACCGGGATCCTGTGAAGTGTATTGCTGGTTAACAAATAAATCCGGCTGGCTTCGGCATAGCGCCCGACTCGCAATCGGTGTGCAGCAGGTAAATCCGGCATTCCTTGCCTCCCATGATCAGGTCAGGAAAAGGCTAGTCCTGTGGATTAAGGAAGACGGGGCAAACTTTTGGCTGGATGTGTCTGGTAGATAGCTATCGCGAGCAGGCTCACTCCTACAGGGGATTTGTGGTGTTCAGACATTTTGTGTCCAACCCCGATCCTTGTAGGAGTGAGCCTGCTCGCGATAGCAATTAATCAGTCACCCCAAATCAAGCCGTAACCCCCGCATCCGCCCTTAACCCCACCGCCTCGATCGCACTGATCGCGCACTGCTCGTCAACGTCCGACAGATCCCCGCTGACCCCCACCGCCCCCAGCACATTCCCGTCCTGATCCCGAATCAACACGCCGCCCGGTGCCGGCACGACGCTGCCCTGCCCCAGGCTGTTAAGCGCGGCAAAGAACGCCGGTCGTTGTTGGGCGTCCAGCGCCAGCAGGCGTGAGCCTTTGCCGAGGGCGATGGCGCCCCAGGCTTTGCCGATGGCGACTTGCGGGCGCAGCAGGCTGGCGCCGTCTTCGCGCTGCAAGGTAATCAAGTGCCCGCCGGCATCCAGCACCGCGACGGTCAGTGGAGCCGCGGAGATAGCACGCCCAGCGGTGATGGCCTGATCGATCAGGTTGACTGCAACTTTCAAGGTTAAAGCGCTCATGGTGCCGTCCTCATTTTGTTATAGGGAAAGCCAGTGGACTGCGCGCTTGCGTCGCAGTCCGATGCAACAAATAGAACACAATGAGTTATTTTTTTGTATACAATAATCATCGAAAAGCGCCACATGCGACGAAAAGCCACAGCAGAACGGGCTTCCGACGAATGAAACAGTCGCTTGAGAAAATGGATTGACCTGCGCCGTCCGCCGTGAATACACTCTGCGCAAAGCCACTTGTATACAATTACAAAACGTAAGAGGCACAAAACCATGAGCAAAATGAGAGCAATCGAAGCCGCCGTTCTGGTGATGCGCCGTGAAGGGGTTGATACCGCTTTTGGCATCCCGGGCGCCGCGATCAACCCGCTGTACTCCGCCTTGCAGAAGGTTGGTGGCATCGATCACGTCCTCGCGCGCCACGTTGAAGGTGCCTCGCACATGGCCGAGGGCTACACCCGCACCAAGGCCGGCAACATCGGCGTGTGCATCGGCACCTCCGGCCCGGCCGGCACCGACATGGTCACCGGGCTCTACAGCGCCTCGGCCGACTCGATCCCGATTCTTTGCATTACCGGCCAGGCCCCCCGCGCCCGTATGCACAAGGAAGACTTCCAGGCTGTCGACATCACCGCGATCGTCAAACCAGTGACCAAGTGGGCAACCACCGTCATGGAACCGGGCCAGGTGCCTTACGCGTTTCAGAAAGCCTTCTATGAAATGCGCTCCGGCCGTCCAGGCCCGGTGCTGATCGACTTGCCGTTCGACGTGCAGATGGCTGAAATCGAATTCGACATCGATGCCTACCAACCACTGCCGCTGGCCAAGCCAACCGCTAACCGTGTGCAAATCGAGAAGGCCTTGGCCATGCTCGATCAGGCCGAGCGTCCATTGCTGGTGGCCGGTGGCGGCATCATCAATGCCGATGCCAGCGAGTTGCTGGTGGAATTCGCCGAGCTGACCGGTATCCCGGTGATCCCGACCCTGATGGGCTGGGGCACCATCCCGGACGATCACCCGCTGATGGTCGGCATGGTCGGCTTGCAGACGTCGCACCGTTACGGCAACGCCACCCTGCTCAAGTCCGACGTGGTGTTGGGCGTCGGTAACCGTTGGGCCAACCGCCACACCGGTTCGATCGATGTGTACACCGAAGGCCGCAAGTTCATTCACGTCGACATCGAGCCGACGCAAATCGGCCGCGTATTCAACCCGGACCTGGGCATCGTCTCCGACGCCGCGGCCGCGTTGACCGTGTTCATCGAAGTCGCTCGCGAATGGCAAGCCGCCGGCAAGCTGAAAAACCGCAGCGCCTGGCTGCAAGACTGCCAGCAGCGCAAAGCCAGCCTGCAGCGCAAGACTCACTTCGACAACGTGCCGGTCAAGCCGCAACGGGTTTACGAAGAGATGAACCAGGTGTTCGGCAAAGACACCTGTTACGTCAGCACCATCGGCCTGTCGCAGATTGCCGGCGCGCAGTTCCTGCACGTCTACAAGCCTCGTCACTGGATCAACTGCGGCCAGGCCGGCCCGTTGGGCTGGACCATTCCGGCAGCACTGGGCGTGGTCAAGGCCGATCCGACCCGTAAGGTCGTGGCGCTGTCGGGCGACTATGATTTCCAGTTCATGATCGAGGAATTGGCGGTGGGCGCGCAGTTCAAGCTGCCGTACATCCACGTTGTGGTCAACAATTCGTACCTGGGGCTGATTCGTCAGGCCCAGCGCGGTTTCGACATGGACTACTGCGTACAGCTGTCCTTCGATAACCTGAACGCCCCGGAACTCAACGGTTACGGTGTCGACCACGTCGCGGTGGCCGAGGGCCTCGGTTGCAAGGCGCTGCGGGTGTTCGAACCGGGTCAGATCCAGCCTGCCCTACGCAAGGCTCAAGAGCTGATCGAAGAGTTCAAGGTGCCGGTGATCGTCGAGATTATTCTGGAGCGCGTGACCAACATTTCCATGGGCACCGAGATCAACGCCGTCAATGAATTCGAAGACCTGGCGCTGGTCGGCAACGACGCGCCAACGGCGATTTCGCTGCTCGATTAACTGCTGATCGTTCCCACTGTGGGAGCGCGCCTGTGTGGCGAGGGAGCTTGCTCCCGCTGGGTCGCGAAGCGGCCCCAAAAGCTTTGCGACTGCTTCGCAGCCGAGCGGGAGCAAGCTCCCTCGCCACACAGGCTCGTACCCACAGGGGACTGCACAAATTTACGGGAGACCACCATGCCGCGTTTCGCAGCCAACCTGTCCATGCTGTTCACTGAGCAGGATTTTCTTGCCCGTTTCGAAGCGGCCGCCAAGGCCGGCTTCAGTGGTGTCGAGTACCTGTTCCCCTACGACTTCAGCTCTGCCGAGATCAAGGCCAAGCTCGACGCCAACGGCCTGACCCAAGTGCTGTTCAACCTGCCGGCCGGTGACTGGGCAAAGGGCGAACGCGGTATCGCGTGCCTGCCGGACCGGGTTGAAGAGTTCCGCGCCGGTGTCGATCTGGCAATCGCTTACGCGAAAGTGTTGGGCAACACCCAGGTCAACTGCCTGGCGGGTATTCGTCCACAAGGTGTCGACGATGCCACCGTGGAAAAAACCTTCGTCGCCAACCTCAAGTACGCCGCCGACAAGCTGCAAGCGGCGGGCATCAAACTGGTGATGGAAGCGATCAACACCCGCGACATCCCGGGTTTCTACCTGAACAACACGGCGCAAGCCCTGTCGATTCGCGAACAGGTCGGCAGCGCCAATCTGTTCCTGCAATACGACATCTATCACATGCAAATCATGGAGGGCGACCTGGCCCGCACCATGGCTGCGCACCTGGGCGAGATCAACCACATCCAGTTGGCCGACAACCCGGGGCGCAACGAACCGGGCACCGGTGAAATCAACTACCGCTTCCTGTTCGAACACTTGGACCGCATCGGTTATCAGGGTTGGGTTGGTTGTGAATACAAACCGCTGACCACCACTGAAGCGGGCCTGGGCTGGCTGAAAACCCACAACGCGATCTGATACCGCGTCATCGTTCTTCGCGGGCAAGCCTCGTTCCTACAGGATCAGGTTGATACGCAACAGGGCGACAGACACGTACCCGTAGGAGCGAGGCTCGCCCGCGAAGGCGCCCTCGCCGACACCCAAGAATTTTGCGAACAGAGCAATAAAAACAAGAGGAATTTCTCATGGCTAAAATCGGATTTATCGGCACCGGCATCATGGGCCACCCAATGGCGTTGAACCTGCAGAAAGCCGGTCACAGCCTGTTCCTGTCGGCGCACCACGATGCCGCCCCGGCCGACCTGATTGCCGGTGGCGCCGTCGCCCTGGCGAACCCGAAAGAAGTCGCCCAGGAAGCTGAAGTCATCATCATCATGGTGCCGGATACCCCGCAGGTCGACGACGTGCTGTTCCGCGCCGATGGCGTTGCGGCCGGCGTGGGCAAAGGCAAAATCGTTATCGACATGAGCTCGATCTCGCCGACGGCTACCAAGGCCTTCGCGGCCAAGGTCAACGAAAAAGGCGCTCAATACCTTGATGCGCCAGTGTCCGGCGGTGAAGTCGGCGCCAAGGCCGCGACCCTGAGCATCATGGTCGGCGGTGATGCCGATGCCTTCGAACGCGCGCTGCCGCTGTTCCAGGCCATGGGCAAGAACATCACCCTGGTCGGTGGTAACGGCGACGGTCAGACCGCGAAAGTGGCGAACCAGATCATCGTCGCGCTGAACATTCAGGCCGTGGCCGAAGCACTGCTGTTCGCCGCGAAAAACGGTGCCGATCCCGCCAAGGTCCGTGAAGCGCTGATGGGTGGTTTCGCCTCCTCGAAGATCCTCGAAGTGCACGGCGAGCGCATGATCAAAGGCACCTTCGACCCGGGCTTCCGCATCAGCCTGCACCAGAAGGACCTGAACCTGGCTCTGCAAGGTGCCAAAGAGCTGAACATCAACCTGCCGAACACCGCCAACGCCCAGCAAGTGTTCAGCACCTGCGCAGCCATCGGCGGTAGCAACTGGGACCACTCGGCGCTGATCAAGGGCCTGGAACACATGGCGAACTTCTCGATTCGCGATAAGTAAGCCCTGCCCAAAACCCTGTGGGAGCGAGCCTGCTCGCGAAAGCGGTTTCACATTCAACATCTATGTTGGCTGACACACCGCATTCGCTAGCAGGTTAGCTCCCACAGGGATCTGAGTTGCACCTTCAAATAACAAGAATTCCGGGAGCCCGCCATGTCGGTCGATCCGCAACAATTCCTGCGCGAGCTGTTCGCCACAGCCATCGACGCCGCCCATCCGCAGCAAGTCCTCGAAGCCCATTTGCCCACAGATCGCAGCGGTCGGGTGATTGTCATTGGCGCCGGCAAAGCCGCGGCCGCCATGGCGCAGGTGGTCGAGCGTTGCTGGCAGGGTGAAGTCAGCGGTCTGGTGGTCACCCGTTACGGCCACGGCGCCCCGTGCGAAAAAATCGAAGTCGTCGAAGCGGCTCACCCGGTGCCGGACGCAGCCGGTCAAGCCGTCGCCAAGCGCGTGTTTGAACTGGTCAGTAACCTGAGCGAAGACGACCGCGTGATCTTCCTGCTCTCGGGCGGCGGTTCTGCCCTGCTGGCCTTGCCGGCCGCCGGCATCACCCTCGCCGACAAGCAGTCGATCAACAAAGCCCTGCTCAAGTCTGGCGCGACCATCGGCGAGATGAATTGCGTGCGCAAGCACCTCTCGGCGATCAAGGGCGGCCGCCTCGGCAAGGCCTGCTGGCCGGCCACTGTTTATACCTACGCGATTTCCGATGTGCCGGGCGACCTCCCCACCGTCATCGCCTCCGGCCCCACCGTGGCCGACCCGAGCACGTCGGCCGAAGCCCTGGCGATCCTCAAACGCTACGGCATCGACGTCCCTGCCTCGGTCCGAACCTGGCTGCAGAGCCCGGAATCGGAGACGGTCAAGCCCGGCGATCCGAGCCTGGCGCGCAGCCATTTCCAACTGATCGCCCGCCCCCAGCAATCGCTTGAAGCAGCAGCCGTGAAAGCGCGCCAGGCCGGTTTCAGCCCGCTGATCCTCGGCGACCTGGAAGGCGAATCCCGCGAAGTGGCCAAGGTTCATGCCGGCATCGCCCGGCAAGTGGTCCTGCATGGCCAACCATTGGCGGCGCCCTGCGTGATTTTGTCGGGCGGCGAAACCACCGTCACCGTGCGCGGCAATGGCCGTGGCGGGCGCAACGCCGAATTCCTGCTGAGTCTGACCGACAGCCTCAAAGGCCTGCCCGGTGTCTACGCCCTGGCCGGTGACACCGACGGCATCGACGGTTCCGAAGACAACGCCGGCGCGATCATGACCCCGGACAGCTACGCCCGCGCCGCCGCTCTCGGCCTGAGCGCCAGCGACGAGTTGGACAACAACAATGGCTACGGCTATTTCGAGGCGCTGGACGCATTGATCGTCACCGAACCGACCCGCACCAACGTCAACGACTTCCGCGCCATCCTGATCCTCGAGAGCCCTAACAATGACGCCTGATAAAAAGGTCAAAATCCTCGCCACCCTTGGCCCTGCCACCGATGGGATCGATGACATCCGTGAGCTGGTGCAGGCCGGGGTCAACATCTTTCGCCTGAACTTCAGCCACGGCGATCACGCTGACCACGCGCAGCGCTATCAGTGGATTCGTGAAGTCGAGCGCCAGCTCAATTACCCCTTGGGCATTCTGATGGACCTGCAAGGCCCGAAGCTGCGGGTCGGCAAATTCGCCGAGGGCAAGGTGCAACTGCATCGCGGCCAGGCCCTGCGCCTGGACCTCGACCCGACGCCGGGCGATCAGCGCCGGGTCAACCTGCCGCATCCGGAAATCATCGCCGCACTCGAGCCCGGCATGGACCTGCTGCTGGACGACGGCAAGCTGCGTCTGCGCGTGGTCACCAAGTACGCCGACGCCATTGACACCACGGTGCTCAACGGCGGCGAACTCTCGGACCGCAAAGGCGTGAACGTGCCCCAAGCGGTGCTGGAACTGAGCCCGCTGACCGCCAAGGATCGCCGCGATTTGAGCTTCGGTCTGGAGCTGGGTGTGGACTGGGTTGCGCTGTCGTTCGTGCAGCGTCCTGAAGACATCCGCGAAGCCCGCGAACTGATCGGCGACAAGGCGTTCTTGATGGCCAAGATCGAGAAGCCATCGGCGGTGACTCAGCTGCGGGAAATCGCCGAGTTGAGCGATGCGATCATGGTCGCTCGCGGTGACCTGGGCGTGGAAGTGCCGGCGGAAAGCGTGCCGCAGATCCAGAAAAACATCATCAGCCTCTGCCGCGAACTCGGCAAACCGGTGGTGGTGGCGACGCAGATGCTCGAATCGATGCGCTTCTCCCCGGCCCCGACCCGCGCCGAAGTCACGGATGTGGCCAACGCCGTGGCTGAAGGGGCCGATGCGGTGATGCTGTCGGCGGAAACCGCCTCGGGCGAGTACCCGCTGGAAGCCGTGCAAATGATGAGCAAGATCATTCGCCAAGTGGAAAACGGCCCGGATTATCAGGCGCAACTGGACGTGAGCCGGCCGAAGGCCGAGGCGACGGTTTCCGATGCGATCAGCTGTGCGATTCGTCGCATCAGTAACGTGCTGCCGGTGGCGGTGCTGGTGAACTACAGCGAGTCCGGGACGTCGAGCCTGCGTGCGGCGCGGGAACGGCCGACGGTGCCGATCCTGAACCTGACGCCGAACCTGCAGACCGCACGCCGCTTGACCGTGGCGTGGGGCGTGCACTCGGTGGTCAATGACAGGCTGCGGCAAGTGGATGAAGTGTGTTCGACGGCGCTGGAGATCGCGCAGGCCCAAGGCATGGCGCAACGCGGGGATACCTTGTTGATCACGGCCGGTGTGCCGTTTGGGCAACCGGGGTCGACTAACTCGTTGCGTATCGAGACCTTGATTTAGCGTCCTTACCGGCCTTTTCGCGGGCAAGCCTCGCTCCTACAGGATTTGCGTGATCCCGATATTTGGCACGATGCAAACCCTGTAGGAGCGAGGCTTGCCCGCGAAGAACGATTACTCGCGCCTCCTGACTCACAAAAAAATGCCTGCCAACCACTTCAACACCCACTGCCCCGATTGGGCGACTGCCCTGCTCAATGGTTTCAGTCAGATCTTCCTCCAGCGCCATCCGCTGTTTGGTCTGCTGTGCCTGTTGGCGATTCTTTTCACCGCACCTACCCTGCTCGGCGGTGCGCTGCTGGGCGGCGTCGCCGGGTTGCTCACCGCGCAACGACGCGGTTACGCCAAGGCCGATCGTCAGGCCGGACTGTTCAGTTACAACGGTGTCTTGCTCGGTCTTTTGCTGAGCCTGTATTTCCCTTGGTCAGCACTGTTGCCGCCGCTGATCATTGCTGCGGGCGGACTGAGTGCGATGCTGACTCAGCAATGGCTCAAACGCGTCCGGGTCAGCCATTACCTGCCTGCCTATACGGCGCCCTTCGTTGGGTTGGGCTGGGTGCTTCTGTGCTTCGCCACTCCCTCGACAAAAGCGCATCTGATCGAAATCAACACGCTGAACATGCTCGCCGCACCGTTCAAAGGCTTCGGCCAGGTGATGTTCCTCGGTCATCCGCTGGCCGGGGCGATGATTGCCGTGGGTTTGCTGATCGCTGATCGTCGCGCCTTTTGCTGGGCGTTATTGGCGTCTGTCGCGGGCATGGGCTGGAGCCTGCTGCATCACGACGCTTACAGCGCATTGATCGGCCTCGGTGGCTATAACGCCGTACTCACCGCCCTCGCCTTGAGCTCGCTGCGCCAGCAGCCGTGGCTGCCGCTGGCTGGCATCGCATCAGCGTTGTTGCTGACGCCGGTGTTTTCCGCCATCGGTCTGCCGACGCTGACCGCGCCGTTCATCCTCGCCTGCTGGCTGGTCCGCACGGTTGTTCAACTGCTCGGCATCACCGCTGTCACCCGTGCGCCTTGCGCTATTGAGGAGAATCAACCTAGGCTTCGCTGATCATTGGTTCAGGCGGTATCCATGGACAGCAGCAAAAACTGGCGTGAAGAGCTTTACGTCATGGTTTTCCAAAGCGACACCAAGGCGGGGCGGCGCTTCGACGGCATCCTGCTGTTGATTATCCTCGCCAGCATCGTGATTGTGATGCTCGACAGCATCGACACGGTCCACAAGAACTACGCCGACGTGCTGGCGTACATCGAGTGGGGCTTCACCGTCATCTTCGCCATCGAATATGGCTTGCGCCTTTACTGCTCGCCCAAGCCGCTACGCTATGCGTTCAGCTTTTACGGGCTGGTGGATCTGCTGGCGATCGTGCCCGGTATCCTGGCGCTGTATTACGCCGATGCGCAGTACCTGCTGATCATCCGGATCATCCGGATGCTGCGGATTTTCCGCGTGCTCAAGCTCAGCCCCTACCTCAAGCAAGCCAACTATTTGATGTCGGCGCTGCGCGGCAGCAAGCAGAAGATCGTGGTGTTTCTGGTCAGCGTCTGCACGCTGGTGACGGTGTTCGGCACGTTGATGTACGTGATCGAAGGCCCGGAACACGGCTTCACCAGCATTCCCAAAGGCATCTACTGGGCGATCGTCACGCTGACCACGGTGGGCTTCGGTGACATCGTGCCCAAGACGCCGTTAGGCCAGGTGATTTCATCGCTGGTAATGATCACCGGTTACTCGATCATCGCCGTGCCGACCGGTATTTTCACCGCCGAACTGGCCAATGCCATGCGTGGTGAACAGCTGCAACACGACTGCCCGGTGTGCAAGAAAACCAGTCACGAACACGGTGCGGCATTCTGCTCACGGTGTGGCAACGCTCTGTTTAAGAAACGAGAATAAGCAAAGAGCTTTTTAATCTTTAAGGGTCTATGCGAGCCCGGCTATAGTCGCTGGCAAATTGCCTCACTTTTAAATCAGAACAAGGACTGCGCAGTGAAAAAACTCTTTGGCGCCTCACTTCTGGCCGCTGGCCTGGCATTGACCAGCGTGGCTCAGGCCGCACCGACCCTGCTCAACGTTTCCTACGACGTGATGCGCGATTTCTACAAGGACTACAACACTGCGTTCCAGAAACACTGGCAAGCCGAGCACAACGAGAACATCACCCTGCAGATGTCCTTCGGCGGCTCCAGCAAACAGGCGCGTTCGGTGATCGATGGCCTGCCGGCTGACGTCATCACCATGAACATGGCCACCGACATCAACGCCCTGGCGGACAACGGCAAACTGATCCCGGACAACTGGGTCACCCGCCTGCCGAACAACAGCGCACCGTTCACCTCGGCCACCGTGTTCATCGTCCGCAAAGGCAACCCGAAAGCCCTGAAAGACTGGCCCGACCTGCTCAAGGACGGCGTGCAAGTGATCGTGCCGAACCCGAAGACCTCGGGTAACGGTCGCTACACCTACCTGTCTGCCTGGGGGTATGTGCTGAAAAACGGCGGTGACGAGAACAAGGCCAAGGATTTCGTCGGCAAGCTGTTCAAGCAAGCGCCGGTGCTGGATACCGGTGGCCGTGCCGCGACGACCACGTTCATGACCAACCAGCTCGGTGACGTGCTGGTGACCTTCGAAAACGAAGCGGAAATGATCGCCCGTGAGTTTGGTCGTGACCAGTTTGAAGTGATCTACCCAAGCGTCTCCGCTGAAGCCGAGCCGCCGGTGTCGGTGGTCGACAAAACCGTCGACAAAAAAGGCACCCGCGCCGCGGCCGAGGAATACCTGAAGTACCTGTGGTCCCCGGAAGGTCAGGAAATTGCAGCGGCCAACTACCTGCGTCCGCGTGACCCGGCGGTGCTGGCCAAGTACACCGATCGCTTCCCGAAAGTGGACTTCCTGTCGGTGGAGAAGACCTTTGGTGACTGGCGCACCGTGCAGAAGACCCACTTCAATGATGGCGGGGTCTTTGATCAGATCTACAGCGGCCAGTAATTCCTGAGCCCAACGAGAAAGGCGACCTGAGAAGGTCGCCTTTCTCGTGGTCGAACACAAAAACCCAAGTTCACTGAAGATCCCCTGTAGGAGTGAGCCTGCTCACGATAGCGAAGTGTCATTCAACATTGATATCAACTGACATTCCGCTATCGCGAGCAGGCTCACTCCTACAAGGTTTTTGCCCTGCCTTCACATCGGTGGGGTAACGCCATCCTTGCCCGCAGAGATCGATTGCGCAGTCAGTGTCCCGTCTGCACTTTGGGTGACGAATGTCACGATCTTCACCCCCACCTTCAGCAAACTCCTGTCCCCCGGCATCAAATTCACGATCGGCACATCCTCCGGCACCAGGATCTTCTGCTGCCCGCCCTTGTAGTTGACGGTCAACATCCGGCCATTGCTGACCACCAGATCGCCCACGCTGCCATTGGTCATGCTACTGCCCTTGACCAGATCGAACGGCCGATGCCCGTCGCCGCTGCCCGCCAGTTCCGGTGGAAAGACGTGGACTTCCAGCGCCTTCAAGGTGCCATCGTCTTGCGGAATGGCCGCCGATCCAACGTAGCTGCCGGGTTTGATGTCTTCGATATTGGCCAAGGTAACGGCGCGGACTTTGGTGTCGTTGGTCAGATTGATTACCACGTTTTCGCCAGTGTTGACGTGGACTTTCAAGACGTCGGGGCTGACCCCAGTGATCTCGCCGCGCACGCCAATGCGCAGGCCCGGCGCGTCGGCGGCCTGGGCCAGACCCGCCGTGACCAGGCCGACCAAGGTAACCACTGAAGCACCGCGTATTAGGTGACGAAACATCGCATTCATGGAAGTGCCTTCCGGTTATGAATCGTGAAGGAGAACATAAGCACGCTATCGAACAGGATGTAAGTGAATGTATCATCGGAGCTCGATATTTTGACGCAAGGTTTATCGATGGACAGCACTCCTGTCCGTCACTCATTCCGCAAAGGAATGATTGCTATCACTCCAATCCCTCTTCTGCCGAATCCGATACCTCTTTAGCCTGCGCGCATTCCCTTCTGTTCAGCGAGACACGTTATGAACCCAGCGACTCAGGTGCCCCACGGCACCGCGACAATGACCAAAGGCATGGTGCTGCTGTTCGCCTTCTGCTGCGGCGCGATTGTGGCCAACATCTACTACGCCCAGCCGATCATCGGCCTGATCGCGCCGGACATCGGCCTGACCAGCACCATGGCCAGCCTGATTGTTTCGCTGACCCAGATTGGTTACGCACTTGGCTTGTTCTTCCTGGTGCCGCTGGGTGATCTGCTGGAAAACCGTCGACTGATGATCATCACCACCGTGGTGGCGATTGCCAGCCTGTTGGGCGCGGCGTTTACCGATCAGCCGAACGTGTTTTTGCTGATCTCGTTGCTGGTGGGTTTCAGTTCGGTGTCGGTGCAGATCCTGATTCCGCTGGCGGCGCACCTCGCGCCGGAAGAGTCACGCGGTCGGGTCGTCGGCGGGATCATGGGCGGTTTGCTGCTGGGGATTCTGTTGGCGCGGCCGGTGTCCAGCGTCGTGGCGGACCACTTCGGCTGGCGCGCGATGTTTGTGATCGCGGCGGCGTTGATGGCGGCGATCAGCATCGTGCTGGCGTTGACCATTCCCAAGCGTCAGCCGGATCACAGCGCCTCTTATGGCCAGTTGCTCGGTTCGCTATGGACGCTGCTGCGCCAGCAACCGGTGTTGCGTCAGCGCGCGTTCTACCAGGGTTGCATGTTCGCCACGTTCAGTCTGTTCTGGACCGCCGTGCCGCTGGAGCTGGCGCGCAATCACGGCCTGTCGCAAACCCAGATCGCGATCTTCGCCCTGGTCGGTGCCATCGGTGCGATCGCCGCGCCGATTGCCGGTCGACTGGCCGATGCCGGCCACACCCGCATCGCCTCCTTACTGGCCCTGCTGTTCGCCAGCCTGAGCTTCCTGCCAGCGTTCATCCATCCGGTCTACAGCGTCATCGGTCTCGCGGTCACGGGCGTGGTCCTCGACTTCTGCGTGCAAATGAACATGGTCCTCGGCCAACGCGCGGTCTACGCCCTCGACGCCAAAAGCCGCAGCCGCTTGAATGCGTTGTACATGACCAGCATCTTCATCGGCGGCGCGTTCGGTTCATCGGTGGCCAGCGCAGTGTATGAGCATGGCGGCTGGCTGTGGATCGTGATCGTGGGCAGCGCGTTCCCGCTGTTGGCGTTGTTGCGGTTTTTGAGTGTTTCGCCGAAGGCTGCGTTGGCGGCTGCATAAGGTCAAAAAGCGTCGCGGGCAAGCCACGCGCCCACAGGAATCTGGCTTGCTCGTGACTGATGTGCGACTGATGTTCCGCGCTTCAAATCTTGTTCACCGATGTCGGCACCGGAAGATCCAGCCCCTGTGCTTCCATTTGTTGCAGAAGTATCTGCGCGATTTCGACAGCTGCGTCGTATGCCTCCTCGAACGTATCCCCGGCAGTCACAGCACCCGGGATATCCGGTATTTGAATACCCACTCGATCCTCATTCCCCCAAGCACGAATCCTATAACTTCACCTGAGCGCATTTCGCCCCTGCGGTCAGGATGGATCTCACCTGATTCGTTACCGCCAAGGCCAACCCGGATTACACTCAGCGTCCAAAGCCTGAAGCGATGCTGGATGCGATTCGCGGCTGACCCGTTCAACGGCCGCCCGCCCCGGCGGCCTGTGCTTTCAAGGAGTGTGCAATGACTCGACGTACCTTTCTCATTACCGGTGCCAGCAAAGGCATCGGTCGGGCAGTGGCCGAACATCTGGACCGTGCGGGGCATCGGGTGGTCGGGATTGCCCGGACCCCGGACCTGTCGTTCCCCGGCATTCTGTTTCCGCTGGATTTGAGCGACAGGGCGCTGACCCAGGAAGTGCTGGCGGATCTGTCCAGGACGTATGAATTTGATGGGCTGGTCAACAATGTCGGTCTGGTCCGCCCCCAAGTGTTGGGCGAAATCGACCTCGACACCTTTGATGACGTGATGCGGGTCAACCTGCATTCGGCGTTGCAGGCCACTCAGGCGTTGCTACCAAATATGCGCGCCAAGGGCTGGGGTCGAGTGGTCAATATTTCCAGTCTGACTGTACTCGGTATCACCCAGCGCACGGCCTACGCGGCGGCCAAGGCGGCGTTGATCAGCTTCACCCGCTCCTGGGCGCTGGAACTGGCGCAAACCGGCGTGACCGTGAATGCCGTGGCGCCGGGGCCGACCGAGACCGAGCTGTTTCGCGCCAACAACCCGCCGGGCAGCGAAGGTGAAGCTCGGTATCTGGCGGGTGTGCCGATGGGACGACTGGGGCAGCCACAAGAGATCGCGGCGGCCATTGCGTTTTTGTTGTCCGAGCAAAGCGGGTTTATCACCGGGCAGACTTTGTTTGTCGACGGCGGCTCCTCCATAGGCAAAGCCGCGTTCTGACTCGCCCCCACTGGGGTCTCGACAGTGTTTAGAATCGCAAAAAGGACTTGAGATGGACCGCCTCGGTGCAATGGAAACCTTCGTCTACGTGGTGGAAACCGGCTCGTTTTCCGCCGCCGCCCGGCGCCTGAATATCGGCCAGCCCGCCGTGTCGAAAACCATTGCGCAACTGGAGTCGCGTCTCGCGGTTCGACTGCTGTTGCGCTCGACCCGCGGCCTGACGCCCACCGAAGCCGGGCTGGCCTTTTTCGAACGCGCCAAACGCGCCATCGAAGAAGCCAATGAGGCCGACAACGCAGCACGCGGCGCCGCCAGCGGTCTGACCGGCAACCTGCGGATCTGTGCTGCCGTGACCTTCGGCCGACTGCACATCGTTCCGCACCTCGGGCCGTTTCTCGATCAGAACCCGGACCTGAACATCGACCTGATGCTCGATGACCGCAACGTCAATCTGGTCGAGGAAGGCATCGACATCGCCCTGCGCATGGGCACCCTGAGCGACTCCGGCCTCACCGCTCGTAAAATTGCCGAATGCCGGCGCGTCGTGCTGGGCACCCCCGCCTATTTCGAAAAACACGGTGAGCCCACTTGCCCGACCGACCTGAGCAACCACCAGGCAATCGCCTACACCTTGGGCGGCGGTGGCAACTGGCAGTTCAGCAACGGAACAGATGAGCAGTCAGTCATCATCAGCGGGCGAATCCGCGTCAACGCCGCCGAAGGCCTGCGTGCAGCCGTGCTCGCCCATCAAGGGCTGACCCTGGCGTCGGAATGGATGTTTGCGCCGGAACTGGCCAACGGTGCGGTCAGGGAAGTGATGAAGGAGTGGGCCCTGCCGAATCAGGACCTGTGGGCGGTATTTCCCACCGGCAGAATGGCCAGCGCGAAGGCTCGGGCGTTTGTGGAGTTTGTGCAGGGGTTGATGGCCAAGGAGACCTGAATCACTGGGGATCCTTGCAAACCCCAGACAGCAAAACGGCGATCCGAAGATCGCCGTTTCTGTTTATTCCCCGAATTGCCGCCCCAACCCACCCGGCACACCATGGATATTGGTCTCTTCCCATGGCCCGTCCGGGCTGATCGACCGGCTCCAGCCGTTGTTCCAGCGGTAGTAGGTGCGCTGGCGGTAGAAGGTGTTGGGCTGGTCATCAAGCACGTACACGCCAAGCTTGGCATCCCAATGGCTGTTGCCACCCGGTGGCGGCGCGAAGCTGGCGGAGGTGCGTGGCAAAGGTTTGGCGGGCTTGGCCGGAATGCTCGGCTTGCTCGGTGTCGGTGTGGGGGACGGCGTCGGACGCGGCTGCGACGGCGGGATCGGAGGCAGCCGTTCAGGCGGCTGCGGTTGGACCACACAAGCGCTTAACCCCAAAACCATACTGAGCAGGGTGATACGAGCGATGGTGGTCATAGTGGCGTTTCCTGTCATTTATCCGGGCTGTCGATGGTCAGTTTTTGCGCTGCGGTGGTGCTGCTGGCCAGGGGCTGGCTGCGACCGATCCATTCGCCGGCAGTCGGTTGGCCGGCGCGGGAGATGCGCGCAACCAGTTGGACTTCAGGGAAGTTCGACAGTTTCAACTGCGGCATCATTGCGTCGGCATCGCCCAGTTCGACGGTGGCCGGCAGATCGGCCACGGTCAGGCGTTTGGCGGCCAATGGGGCCGGTGGACCTGAGGTGGCGCGGGCGAAGATGAACACGCTGTCGCCGGGCTGGACCTTGGCTTTGAGCTCAGGTGCCAGATCGACGGTGACCTTAAGCTTCGCTGCCGCTTTGGCCACTGGTGCCTGGGCGACTTTGCCGCCGCTGGCTTCGAGTTTCTCGGTGGCTCGCGTGATCCCGCCTTGCAGCGCGGCACGGGAACTGTCCTCCGGCGGCAGTTGCGCCAACAGGCGATTCCAGTAGTCGATGGCGTCCTGATACCGCTGGCTTTCAAACGCCGCGATGCCCAGCAGGCCAAGGCTGGTGACTTCTTTCGGATCGGCTTTCAGCGCTTCGTCAGTCAACGCCTGAATCTTGTCCGACCACTTTTTGCCATCGGCGAAGTACTGGGCCTGGGCCCATTGGCCGAGCAGTTCCGGCTGACGACCGGCCAGGCTCACCGTGCGCTCGAAGATTTTCGCCGCGTCTCCCGGACGGTCCTGAGCCATGTAGGTGCGACCGAGGAAGTACAAGCCTTCAGCCGAATCCGGCTGTGCCGCGACCGCGCGCTCCAGACGCTGGGTCATCTCTTCCATCGACTGCGGCGCCTGGGCGAATTCGCGAGTCAGTTCAACCTTGTCGCTGGCACCGTAATGCAGGTACAAGCCAAGCCCCAGGACCGGCACCAGAATCGCCGCCAGCAAGGGCAACGGTTTGCCCAGGCGTGCCACGCGCGGTGCCTCGACGCCTTCGGTGTCGGCGAGCAACTCACGGGCAGCTTCGGCGCGACCGGTTTCCAGTTGCGCCGCGTTGAGCACGCCCTCCTCCTGCTCGGTTTGCAACTCAGCCACGCGCTCCTGATACAGCGCAACGTTCAGGGCAGTACGATCCTCTTCAAGCTGTGCACGACGGCCACGCAAAACGGGGATCAGCAGAAAACTCAGGGCAACCAGAAGCAGCAGACCTGCAGCGAGCCAGAAATCAATCATTCTTGGTTTTATCCAACAGGTGGTCGAGGCGCTCACGCTCCTCGGCAGAGAGCTCATCCTTGGTGTCAGCGCGCTGCACGCGACGACGGCGGACGATCACGGCGATGATCACAAAACCGCCCAGCAACAGGCCGGCGGGGCCGAACCAGAGCAGAGCGGTCTTGGCGTTCAGAGCGGGTTTGTAGCGGACGAAATCACCGTAGCGATCAACCATGAAGTCGATGATCTGCTGATTGTCCTTGCCCTCGCCCAACATGCGGAAAATCTCTTTGCGCAGGTCGGCGGCGATCGGTGCGTTGGAATCGGCGATGTCCTGGTTCTGGCACTTGGGGCAACGCAGCTCTTTGGTCAGCTCGCGAAAACGCTCGCGATCGCCTTCTTTGGCGAACTCGTAGGTGTCGATGGCGGCGTGGGCAACACCGGCCATGCTCAAACCCAATACAAGGGCGGCTATCCAGCGCTTCATGGCTTGGCCTCATCGACCAGCGCCTGATACCGGGCCGCCAGTTTTTCGCGCCAGACCTGTTCGTCGATCACCCCGACGAACTTGTCGCGGATGATGCCTTTGGCGTCGATGAAAAAGGTTTCCGGGGCGCCGTAGACACCGAGGTTCAGGCCCAGCGAGCCGTCCGCGTCACTGATCCCCAACTGGTAGGGGTTGTGGAATTCCACCAGCCACTTCTTAGCGTCGGCGTTGACGTCCTTGTAGTTGATGCCATAAATCGTTACGCCCTGCTGGGCCAGCTTGTTCAATACCGGATGCTCGACCTTGCAGGCGATGCACCAGGTGGCCCAGACGTTGACCAGCGCCGGTTTACCGAGAATGTCGGCCTTGGTCAGGGTCTTGTCGCCTTCCACGGTCGGCAGGGAAAACGCCGGGAACGGCTTGCCGATCATCGCCGAAGGCAACTCGGCTGGTTTCAGGTACAACCCGCGGTACAGGAAAACAGCCACCACCAGAAAAATCGCCAGTGGCAACAGCATTAACCAACGTTTCATGCAGTGGCTCCCGACATACCGAGTGCTTCCCGCACGCGGCTTTTTACCTTGACCCGATAACGGCGATCCAGCGCCGCCAGCAACCCACCGAAACCTGTCAGCAGCCCGCCGAACCAGATCCAGCGCACGAACGGCTTGACGTGCACGCGCACGGCCCAGGCGCCATCGCCCAGCGGTTCGCCAAGGGCGACGTAAATGTCACGGGTGAAACCGGCGTCGATCCCGGCTTCGGTCATTACCGAGTTCTGCACGGTGTACAGGCGTTTTTCCGGGTGCAACACGCTGACTTCCTTGCCGCCCTTGATCACCCGGACGGTGCCCTTGTCGGAGGTGAAGTTCGGGCCTTCGTAGTGCTTGGCGCCTTCGAACACGAAGTGATAACCGGCCAGGTCCATGGACTCGCCCGGCGCCAGGCGCAAATCGCGTTCGGCACTGTTCTGGCTCGACAGCACGACGCCAAGAGCGCACACGGCGATGCCCAAGTGCGCGATCTGCATGCCCCAGTAGCTGCGGGTCAGGGTCGGCAGGCCTTTGATCAGGCCTTTGTGGCGGGTCTTGTCGAGGATGTCGCGCACACCGGCCAACAGCACCCAGGCCGCGAGCATGAACGTGGCGAGCACCGCCCAGTTGAAATCGCCATAAGCGACGCCGGCCACCACAGCTAACGCGGCACTGCCAAGCAACACCGGGGTCAGCATGCTTATCAGCCATTTGACCGGGGTGTCTTTCCAGCGCACCAGCATGCCGACGGCCATCACCATCATCAGCAACGCCATCAACGGAATGAACAGCGCGTTGAAGTATGGCGGGCCGACGGACAGCTTGGCGCCGGTCATCGCATCGAGAATCAGCGGATACAAGGTGCCCAGCAGAATCATCGACGCCGCCACCACCAGCACCAGGTTGTTGCCCAGCAGCAGGGTTTCCCGGGACCACAGGTTGAAGCCGACGTGGCTTTTCACCACCGGAGCGCGCAGGGCGAACAGCGTCAGCGAACCGCCGACCACGAACAGCAGGAAAATCAGGATGAACACACCGCGCTCCGGGTCGGAGGCAAAGGCGTGAACCGAGGTCAGCACGCCGGAACGTACCAGGAACGTACCGAGCAAGCTCAACGAGAACGCGGCAATGGCCAGCAATACGGTCCAGCTTTTGAACACGCCCCGTTTTTCCGTGACCGCCAACGAGTGAATCAGCGCCGTACCGACCAGCCAAGGCATGAACGAGGCGTTTTCCACCGGGTCCCAGAACCACCAGCCGCCCCAGCCGAGTTCGTAGTAGGCCCACCACGAACCCAGTGTGATGCCGATCCCGAGGAAAGCCCAGGCAACGATGGTCCATGGACGCGACCAGCGCGCCCACGCCGCATCAAGACGACCGCCCATCAGCGCCGCGATGGCGAAGGCGAAGGCCACGGAGAAACCGACGTAACCCATGTACAGCATCGGTGGGTGAACGATCAGGCCGATGTCTTGCAGCAACGGATTGAGGTCGGCGCCATCGCTGGGCACTTGCGGCAGGATGCGCTTGAACGGGTTGGACGTGAGGATCAGGAACAGCAGGAAACCGGTGCTGATCATGCCCATCACCGCCAGCACCCGGGCCAGCATCACTTGCGGCAACTGCCGGGAGAATACCGACACCGCAAAGGTCCAGCCGCCGAGGATCAAGGCCCAGAGCAGCAGCGAACCTTCGTGAGCGCCCCACACCGCGCTGAACTTGTAGTACCACGGCAAGGCGCTGTTGGAGTTGCTGGCCACGTAAGCGACGGAAAAGTCATCAGCCATGAACGCGTAGGTCAGGCAACCGAAGGCGAACAGCAAAAAGGCGAACTGGCCCCAGGCCGCTGGTTGCGCGAGGCTCATCCACAAACGGTCACCGCGCCAGGCGCCGAGCAACGGCACGATGGCCTGTACCAGCGCGAAACACAGCGCCAGGATCATGGCCAGGTGGCCGAGTTCAGGGATAAACAGTGCGGATGTCATCGATCAACCCTCCTTCACGGGCGTTGGAGCAGATTGACCGCTGTCTTTCAAAGCCTTGGTCACTTCCGGCGGCATGTACTTTTCATCGTGCTTGGCCAGCACTTCGTCGGCCACCACCACGCCGTCGGCGTTCAGTTTGCCCAGCGCCACGATACCCTGCCCTTCACGGAACAGGTCCGGGAGGATGCCGCGGTAGCTAATGGTCACGGACTTGTTGAAGTCGGTGACGATGAATTTCACGTCCAGCGAATCGCCGGAACGTTGCAGCGAGCCTTTCTCGACCATACCACCGGCACGGATGCGCGTGTCTTGCGGGGCTTCGCCGTTGGCGATCTGTGTCGGGGTGTAAAACAGATTGATGTTCTGCTGCAGGGCGCTCAGGGCCAGGCCGACGGCAGCGCCGACACCCACCAGGATCGCGAGAATGATGATAAGACGCTTTTTGCGCAGCGGATTCACTTGCCGTTCTCCCGGCGCAAACGACGCGCCTCTTGTTGCAGATAGCGCTTGCGAGCCAGGATCGGCGCCGCCACGTTGAGGATCAGCACCGCCAGGCAGATGCCATAGGCTGACCAGACATACAGGGCGTGATGGCCCATGGCGAGGAAGTCGCCGAATGAAGCAAAACTCATCGAACGGCCTCCAGACTGTTCTGCACTTCAGCTTTCACCCAACTGGCCCGGGCTTCGCGCTTGAGCACTTCAAGGCGCATGCGCAGCAACAGCACCGCGCCGAAGAAACAGTAGAACCCCAGCACCGTCAGCAACAATGGCAGCCACATCTCGGCGGGCATCGCCGGTTTTTCGGTGAGGGTGAAGGTCGCACCCTGGTGCAGGGTGTTCCACCACTCCACCGAGTATTTGATGATCGGGATGTTGATTACGCCGACAATCGCCAGCACCGCGCAGGCCTTGGCCGCGCTGTCACGATTGCTGATCGCGTTGCCCAGCGCAATGAGACCGAAGTACAGGAACAGCAGAATAAGCATGGACGTAAGTCGCGCATCCCAGACCCACCACGAGCCCCACGTCGGCTTGCCCCAGATCGCGCCGGTGACCAGCGCCACGGCGGTCATCCAGGCACCGATGGGCGCCGCGCATTGCAGGGCGACGTCGGCCAGTTTCATTTTCCAGACCAGCCCGACGATGCCGCACACCGCCAGCATGACGTAGACGGACTGCGCCAGCATGGCGGCCGGAACGTGGATATAAATGATGCGAAAGCTGTTGCCTTGCTGGTAGTCAGGCGGCGCGAAGGCCAGGCCCCAAACGACACCGACGCCGATCAGCAGCACTGCGGCAATGCTCAGCCACGGCAGCAATTTGCCACTGATGCCGTAAAACCATTTGGGCGAGCCGAGCTTATGAAACCAGGTCCAGTTCATTACTGTTTCCATCACGGTTGCTCTTCGCTATGAAGAGCCAAAGGGTCTTTACTGATCAAAAAATGACCAGACCTCATTATTCGCCGACGCTGATCTTCAGGCCAGCAGCTATTGCAAACGGTGTCAGGGTTATCGCCAGGGCGGTCAGGCTACCAAGCCACAAGAGATAACCGGTCGCCGGCATGCCCTGCAGGGCCGCCTGCAAGGCGCCACTGCCGAGAATCAACACCGGGATGTACAGCGGCAGAATCAGCAGCGCCAGCAACAGGCCGCCTCGCTTCAATCCCACCGTCAGGGCTGCGCCCACCGCACCGAGCAGGCTCAGCACCGGTGTACCCAGCAATAAAGAAAGCAGCAACACCGGCAGACAGGCGGTTGGCAAACCGAGCATCAATGCCAGCAGTGGAGCGAGCAAAACCAGTGCCAGGCCAGAGAAGGCCCAGTGTGCCAGTACCTTGGCCAAAACCAGAAGAGGCAGGGGGTGCGACGAAAGGACCCACTGTTCCAGCGATCCGTCCTCGAAATCACTGCGGAAGAGCCCGTCCAGCGAGAGCAGGACCGATAAAAGTGCCGCGACCCACACCAGTCCCGGAGACAAGGTTTGCAACAATTGAGACTCGGGACCGACCGCCAACGGGAACAGCGAAACGACGATCGCGAAAAAAACCAGCGGATTGGCCAGTTCAGCCGGACGGCGGAACAGCAGACGGGACTCACGGGCGACCAGCAGGCCGAAAACACTCATACGGCCCACTTCCCCAGATCGATATCGCGATAGCTGGCCGGCATCCGGCTCAGCGTGTGGTGAGTGGTCAGCACCACCATGCCGCCGCGCTCACAGTGGGCGGCCAGGTGTTCTTCGAGTTGCGCCACGCCTTGTTTATCGAGCGCGGTGAACGGCTCGTCGAGGATCCACAGCGGCGGACTGTCGAGGTACAGGCGCGCCAATGCCACACGGCGTTTCTGCCCGGCGGACAACGTATGGCAGGGAACATCCTCGAAACCGCGCAATCCGACATCGGCCAGCGCTTGCCAGATCGCCTCGTGGGGAGCCGGTTGATGCAGGGCGCAGAGCCAGATCAGGTTCTCCTCCGGCGTCAGCAAGTCCTTGATCCCGGCGGCATGGCCGATCCACAGCAGGTTGCGCGCCAGTTCAAGGCGCTGATCGTTCAGCGGCTTACCGTTGAGCAGCACTTGACCGGCGGTCGGCTGCATCAGGCCGGATAACAGCCGCAGCAGGCTGGTCTTGCCGCTGCCGTTGGGGCCACTGATTTGCACCATTTCGCCACTGGCCAGTCTCAATTCGAGATTTTCGAAGAGCAGCCGAAGGTCTCGCTCACAAGCAAGGGCAACGGTTTGCAGGACAGGACTGGTCAAGAGATCACGGGCCTTTTGCGGTTCAAGTCGGCGGCGGAGCGGCCGCTAAAGAGATGCAGCATAGATGCATTGGCGGCCTGTTCTAGAGAGCTGCGTCAAACAAATGCAATGTTTTCGCCACTCCCCGAAGGACGGGCGGCATTATACATGCCATACCCTACTCTAAAGAGTGCATTTTCCTCAGGTTGTGACCGCGTATGACAGGCGAAATGAACATCCTCCCGGTACCGCAGACCACGCCCGCGACTTCGCGGCCGCTGGTAGTGAGCGGCGATCTGCTCAAGCTGCTGTCGCCGATGGAGGGCCTGATCACCCCCGGCCAGACCGCCAAGGCTGAAGTGCTGTCGCTCAAGCAGGCCGATCAGACCTTTCAACTGTTGCTTAAAGTCACCCTCGACAGCGGCCGCCAGACCACGGTCCAGGCCACCAGCACCCAGCCGCTGCCCCAAGGCACCAGTCTGGCGATCACCCAACCGTCAGCGGGCAATCTGGCGATCACGGTGCAACAGGCCATTGCTTCCAGCGTCGCCACCCTCACCCGCATCGACACCGCGCAATTGCCGGTCGGGACGTTGTTGCAGGGCAAAGTACTGACCTCGCAAGTGCTGCCGCAGGTGCCGGGCCAGCCGACGGTGTTTCGTTCGATGGTGAGCCTGCTCAACACCGCGTTGAGCGGCAGCACGCTGAGCATCGACAGTCCGACGCCGCTGCGCATCGGCACGCTGTTGAGTGCCTTGGTGCAGGACACGCAAACGCTGAAATTCGTGCCGTTGAGTAACCGTCAGGAGCAACTGGCGATCACCCAGCAATTGGTCAGTCAGCAGAGCCGCCAAGGCTCGCTGGATGGTTTGATCAAGCTGCTGCAAAACCTGCCTCCGTCGGATCAGTCTTCCAGCGACCTGCGGGCCGCTGTGGAAAAACTGCTGGCCGGTTTACCGGACGTTCAGCAACTGAGTACGTCAAAAGGCCTCGCTCAGGCGCTGGCCAATAGCGGGCTATTCCTCGAAGCGAAATTGCTGACCGGGCAAAATCCGACACTGGCGCCCGACATGAAAGGCGATCTGCTCAAGCTGATTGCGCAATTGACGCCAGGGCTGCCGGCCAACACCAATCTCAATGCGATCATTGCCGCCAACACGCTGGTCCAGTCCATGCCGAGTTTCGTGCGCAGCGCCCTCGGCATGCTCGGCCAGGTCAGCGCCAAGCCGTTGCCGACCAGTTTCCCGCTGCCCGAACGGCTGCTTCAAAGCCAGGACGGTGAAAACGATCTGGAGCATTTGCTGCGTCTGGCTGCGGCGGCGGTTTCGCGCCTGCAAAGCCATCAGTTGTCGAGTCTTGAGCAGACCGGCGTCACTGACGATGGCCGCCTGCTCAGCACTTGGCAGCTGGAAATCCCGATGCGCAATTTGCAGGACATCGTGCCGCTGCAGGTCAAGTTTCAGCGTGAAGAAGCGCCGGAGAAAGAACAACCCCACGAACGCCGGGACGAACGCGAACCGAAGCAGCAACTGTGGCGCGTGGACCTGGCGTTCGACATGGAACCGTTGGGCCCATTGCAGATTCAAGCGCAGCTGATCAAGGGCAGCCTGTCCAGCCAGCTCTGGGCCGAGCGGCCGTACACCGCCAGCCTGATCGAAAGCAATCTGGCAGCACTGCGCCAGCGCTTGCTGGATTCCGGGCTGAACGTCGGCGATCTGGATTGCCACCTCGGTACACCGCCACAAGGCCCACAAACCCGCCTCGAACAACGCTGGGTCGACGAAACCGCATGAGAAACCCCAACACCCCACGCCAGGCCATCGCCCTCAAATACGACGGCACCCACGCCCCTACCCTCACGGCCAAAGGCGACGAAGCACTGGCCGAAGCCATTCTGAAGCTTGCCCGTGATTATGAAGTGCCCATCTATGAAAACGCCGAACTGGTGAAGCTGCTGGCGCGGATGGAACTGGGGGAAAGTATTCCGGAAGAGTTGTACCGCACGATTGCCGAGATTATTGCGTTCGCGTGGAACTTGAAGGGCAAGTTTCCGGCGGGGCATGATCCGGAGGCGACCATGGTTGAGAAGGACATCACTGATCGCGGTGACGACTACTGATCGTTCCCACGCTCTAAGTGGGAATGCAGCCCGTGACGCTCTGCGTCACATTCAACAGCGGAATGCGGAGCGTCCCCAGAGATCGTTCCCACGCGGGGAACGATCTCTGGCAGGCGTCAGTTCTTGTGAAGCTTGCGCATCAACTCCGCCTCAGCCTGGGTCAACCCGCAGGACTGAGTCAGTTCATCAACGGTAGCCCCCATGCCGACCAGGCGCGCCGCCTGGGCAAACGACAGGCTCGACGGATCGCGCTGTTCCAGCTGCGCCAGTTTGTCCGGCAAGGGACTGACGACGGCGCGCAGTTCGTGCAGGTCTTCACCCATGCGCACGTTGCCGCTTTGATAGTCGTCGACGCGTTTGGCCAGGTCCTTGATGCGCTGATCGCGCAGCGCATCACCCTGGGCCTGTTGCGCGGCAATTTGCCGTTGAGCGCGAATGTACGCCAGAAACATTGCCAGCGTGCCTGCCCAGAAAAGGAACAGGACAATGACCGCTACCTCAAGAATCAATCAGATGTTCTCCAGGTCCGACCATTCTTCTTCGCTCATCATCTTGTCCAGTTCGACCAGGATCAGCAGTTCATTGTTCTTGTTGCACACGCCTTGAATGAACTTGGCGGACTCTTCGTTACCGACGTTTGGCGCGGTTTCGATTTCCGACTGACGCAGGTAAACCACTTCGGCCACGCTATCGACCATGATCCCGACCACTTGCTTGTCGGCTTCGATGATGACGATACGGGTGTTGTCGCTGATCTCGGCATTCATCAGGCCGAAGCGCTGGCGGGTGTCGATGACGGTGACCACGTTGCCGCGCAGGTTGATAATGCCCAGCACGTAGCTCGGGGCACCCGGGACCGGGGCGATTTCGGTGTAACGCAGGACTTCCTGAACGCGCATCACGTTGATGCCGTAGGTTTCATTGTCCAGTTTGAAGGTTACCCATTGCAGGATCGGATCTTCGGAACCTTTTGCATTCGTCGCTTGACTACTCATACCCTGACCCCTCGAAAAACCGCTTCTGGCGGTGTGTGTTCTGTGTGGCGGCATTCAACAATGCCGTCGCATACTTGTTATGTCGGCAGCTATGTCGGTTTGTGTAGCGGCTTGCTGCCGCCCATGTGCTTTGCCCCACCGCTGGCGATCAACTCGGCCAGGGCGGAAACGTCCAGCAGCGCACACATGTGCTCAATCACCGTGCCGGCGAGCCATGGCCGCTGACCTCGATGACTTCTCCATTTGATTTCGTTCGGGTCCAGGCGCAACGAGCGGCTGACCTGATGCACCGCCAGCCCCCACTCGTAGCCCTGAACCGAAATAACGTATTGCAGCCCTTGGCGGAAATCGTCGCGGTAGCGGTCGGGCATGACCCACCGCGCGGTGTCCAGGACTTTCAGGTTGCCGGCCTGACTCGGCAGGATCCCGAGGAACCATTCGGGCTGGCCAAACAGCGGCGTCAGCTCGTGACCGGCCAGCGAATAAATCGAGCCCAGGCACACCAGCGGCACCGCCAGGGTCAACCCGGCGACATCGAACAGCAGGCATTCGAACGGCTCGGCGGCCCACGCCGGGCGACCGTCGGTTTCCACCGGTGGCGGCGTGTTGCTCGGCGGCAGATGGACTTCGACCAGCGGCGGCACCAGGGTTTGCAGCAACGGTGCGAGGGTCGAGACCGGCGCCAGAATCGGTGCCGGCGCATCTTCGATCACCACCGGGGCTTTTGCGACCGCAGCGACCACTGGCGCGACGACAGGCGCAGCTGCCACAACGGACTTCTGCGCATCACGCGCCTGCTCTTCAAGCACGGCTGCCTGGAACTCGTCCAGCGCAGCCTCAACCTCTACCGCTTCAACGACCTCGATGACTTCAGCCACCGCTTCGACTTCCAGCGGCAACTCTTCAGTCGCTTCCATCAGCAGGCTGTCCAGATAAGACTGGAGCGCCAGTTGCGGACGCGAGGTGATTTTCACCGGCCGATTCATCTCAGGCCACCTGCGGGACAAGTTGTGCCGCCAGCAAATGCTTGAGCAAGGCGCGATAAGCGAGAACCCCACGGCTCTTGCCGTCGAATTGCGAAGGCGTCAGCCCGGCCCGGCTCGCATCCCGCAGGCGCGTGTCGATCGGGATGTAGCCTTGCCAGATTTCTTCCGGGTATTTGTCGCGCAGCACGCGAAGGGTCCCGAGGGACGCTTGGGTGCGGCGGTCGAACAAGGTTGGAATGATGGAGAACGGCAACGCCACTTTGCGTGAGCGGTTGATCATCGCCAGTGTATTGACCATGCGCTCCAGACCTTTGACGGCCAGGTGCTCGGTCTGCACCGGAATCACTAATTGCTGGCTCGCCGCCAAGGCATTGACCATCAGTACGCCGAGCAACGGCGGGCTGTCGATCACGGCGTAATCGAAGTCCTGCCACAGTTGCGCCAGGCTCTTGGCAATCACCAGGCCCAAACCACTCTGGCCCGGCGACTGACGTTCAAGCGTGGCCAGAGCGGTGCTCGACGGCAACAACGAAATGCGTTCGTCGCTGGTCGGCAACAGCAACTGCCCGGGCAAGCCTTGCGGCACGCTGCCCTTGTGCAGGAACAGGTCGTAGCTGCTGTGCTCCAGGCTGTCGGGATCGTAGCCGAAGTAGCTGGTCATCGAGCCGTGCGGATCGAGATCGACCACGACCACGCGCTTGCCCGCCTCGGCCAGCAAGCCGGCTAAAGCGATAGAGGAAGTGGTTTTACCAACACCACCCTTTTGATTGGCAACGGCCCAGACTCTCATTCGGATTGTTCCTCCCGGTCGATATGCTCGACCGAGAAATAGCTCAACGTGTTAATGCAGGTGACGGAGAATTGACGGCGCTCTCTCGTACCGGCGACTTGACCGGGGTCGGTGCAGTTTGTGTGCCAGCACGCTTCAACGCGGCATCCGGTTGCGCATGGGCGGTCCCGGTGCCGGTGAGGCTGCGACGTACATCAAGATTTCGCGACACGACCAGCACCACGCGACGGTTACGCGCCCTGCCCTCAGCGGTGGCGTTGTTGGCCACCGGCTGGAACTCGCCGTAACCCACCGACGCCAGGCGGCCAGGGTTTACGCCCTGCATCGCCAGCATGCGCACGATGCTCGCCGAACGGGCCGAAGACAGCTCCCAGTTGGTCGGGTATTGCGCGGTGCGGATCGGCTGATCGTCGGTGAAGCCTTCGACGTGGATCGGGTTGTCGAACGGCTTGAGGATTGCGGCCACCTTGTCGATGATGTTGAACGCCATGTCACTGGGCATCGCATCGCCGCTGCCGAACAACAGGCTGGAATTGAGTTCGATCTCGACCCACAACTCGTTGCCGCGCACGGTCATCTGATTGGACTTGATCAAGTCGCCGAATGCCGCGCTGATGTCATCGGCGATGCTTTTCAATGGATCACTGGCACCGGCCACGCCGGCATCGACCTGCTCGCTGTCCTTGACCAGAGGCTTGGCCGGGGTCACGGTCTTCGGCCGCTCTTCACCGATCGGGATCGGCTTGAGGGCGCGATCGCTGTCGGTAAACACCCCGATCAGCGCCTCGGAAATGACTTTGTACTTGCCCTCGTTGATCGACGAGATCGAGTACATGACCACGAAGAATGCGAACAGCAACGTGATGAAGTCGGCGTAGGAAACGAGCCAGCGTTCGTGATTGACGTGTTCTTCAGGTTGCCGACGACGAGCCATAGTCCGTTACTCCCATCAATCCATGAAGCCCTGAAGCTTCAACTCAATAGAGCGAGGGTTTTCACCTTCGGCGATCGACAGGATTCCTTCCAGCAACATTTCGCGATAACGCGACTGGCGCAAGGCAACGGACTTGAGCTTGGCGGCAATCGGCAGCAACACCAGGTTGGCACTGGCCACACCGTAGATGGTGGCGACGAAGGCGACGGCGATGCCGCTGCCCAGTTGCGTCGGATCGGCCAGGTTGCCCATGACATGGATCAGGCCCATCACCGCACCGATGATGCCGATGGTCGGCGCGTAGCCGCCCATGCTTTCAAAGACTTTGGCCGCTTCGATGTCGCGGGCTTCCTGGGTGTAGAAATCCACTTCAAGAATGCTGCGAATCGCTTCCGGCTCGGCGCCGTCGACCAGCAGTTGCAGACCTTTGCGCGAGTAGCTGTCAGGTTCGGCATCGGCCACCCCTTCCAGACCGAGCAGGCCTTCCTTGCGCGCGGTCAGGCTCCAGTTGACGACGCGGTCGACGCCACCGGCCAGGTCAACGCGAGGCGGAAACAGAATCCAGCCAATGATTTGCATGGCACGCTTGAAGGCGCTCATCGGCGATTGCAACAATGCCGCGCCGATAGTCCCACCGAGTACGATCAGCGCCGCCGGGCCGTTGGCCAATGCGCCGAGATGACCGCCTTCAAGGTAGTTGCCGCCAATGATGGCGACAAACGCCAAGATGATCCCGATAAGGCTTAGAACATCCATCAGATACACGCCTCGACCAAGTGCCTGCCAATATCGTCCAGACCGTAGATCGCGTCGGCGAGGTCGGCTTTGACGATGGCCATCGGCATGCCGTAGATCACGCAGCTGGCTTCATCCTGAGCCCAGATCGCGCTGCCGCCCTGCTTGAGCAGGCGCGCGCCTTCACGACCGTCGGCACCCATGCCGGTCAGTACGACCGCCAGAACTTTGTCGCCGTAGGACTTGGCTGCCGAACCGAAGGTGATGTCCACGCACGGTTTGTAGTTCAGACGCTCGTCGCCCGGCAGGATTTTCACCGCGCCACGGCCGTCGATCATCATTTGCTTGCCGCCCGGCGCCAGCAGCGCCAGGCCCGGACGCAGAATGTCGCCATCCTCCGCTTCCTTGACGCTGATGCGGCAGAGCTTGTCCAGACGTTCGGCGAAGGCCTTGGTGAAGGCGGCCGGCATGTGCTGGATCAACACGATCGGGGCCGGGAAGTTGGCCGGCAACTGGGTCAACACCCGTTGCAGGGCAACCGGACCGCCCGTGGACGTACCGATAGCCACTAGTTTGTAGGCTTTGCGTTTTGGTGCGGGCGACGACTGTCCGGACGATGCCGGGGCCGATGCCGGGGCGTAGCTACGCGCCGGAATCGGTGCCGGAGCCGGACGCGCAGGCGTGCTGCTGCCGTAACTGCTGACGCTCGAAGGCGCAGGCGTCGGGGCTGGCGCGGCGACCGGGGCCGGTGCGCTGTAGGTGCTGGCACGACGGTTACTGCGCGAGATGCTGAGAATTTTCTCGCACAGCAGTTGCTTGACCTTCTCCGGGTTACGGGAGATGTCTTCGAAATTCTTCGGCAGGAAATCCACCGCGCCGGCGTCCAGCGCATCGAGGGTTACCCGAGCGCCTTCGTGGGTCAGCGAGGAGAACATCAACACCGGGGTCGGGCAACGCTGCATGATGTGCCGCACTGCCGTGATGCCATCCATCATCGGCATCTCGTAGTCCATGGTGATCACGTCTGGCTTGAGGGCCAGCGCCTGATCAATCGCCTCTTTTCCGTTGGTCGCCGTACCGACGACCTGGATATTCGGATCCGCTGAAAGAATTTCCGAGACGCGGCGGCGGAAAAACCCCGAATCGTCCACCACCAGGACTTTGACTGCCATAAACACTCCGTTAGGACGGAGCGAGGCTTAGTCGCCCCGCTCCACCAGAATCAAATACGCCGTGCGGCGTAACGCTTGAGCATGCTCGGAACATCGAGAATCAGCGCGATGCGACCGTCACCGGTAATGGTGGCGCCCGACATGCCCGGGGTTCCCTGGAGCATTTTGCCCAATGGCTTGATGACCACTTCTTCCTGGCCCACCAGCTGGTCGACGACGAAGCCGATCCGCTGAGTACCCACCGAAAGGATCACCACGTGGCCTTCGCGCTGCTCTTCGTGAGCGGCGGAGCTGACCAGCCAGCGCTTGAGGTAGAACAATGGCAGCGCCTTGTCCCGCACGATCACCACTTCCTGGCCGTCCACCACGTTGGTGCGCGACAGGTCGAGGTGGAAGATTTCGTTGACGTTCACCAGCGGGAACGCGAACGCCTGGTTGCCGAGCATGACCATCAGCGTCGGCATGATCGCCAGGGTCAACGGGACCTTGATGACGATCTTCGAGCCTTTGCCCTTGGTCGAATAAATATTGATGGTGCCGTTGAGCTGGGCGATTTTGGTTTTCACCACGTCCATGCCCACGCCGCGTCCGGAGACATCGGAAATTTCGGTCTTGGTCGAAAAACCCGGCGCAAAGATCAGGTTGAAGCAGTCGGACTCGCTGAGGCGATCCGCGGCATCCTTGTCCATCAGCCCTTTCTTCACGGCAATGCCGCGCAGAACATCGGCGTCCATGCCCTTGCCGTCATCGGAGATGGACAGCAGGATGTGGTCGCCTTCCTGTTCTGCGGACAGGATCACCTTGCCGCTGCGAGGTTTGCCCATCGCTTCGCGCTCGGCCGGCTCTTCAATGCCGTGGTCGACCGAGTTGCGCACCAAGTGGACCAGCGGGTCGGCCAGGGCCTCGACGAGGTTCTTGTCGAGGTCGGTTTCTTCGCCGACCAGCTCCAGGTTGATCTCTTTCTTGAGCTGGCGAGCCAGGTCGCGAACGAGGCGCGGGAAGCGCCCGAAAACTTTCTTGATCGGTTGCATCCGGGTCTTCATGACCGCGGTCTGCAGGTCGGCCGTGACCACGTCGAGGTTCGACACAGCCTTGGACATGGCTTCGTCGCCGCTGTTGAGGCCCAGACGGACCAAGCGGTTACGCACCAATACCAGTTCGCCGACCATGTTCATGATTTCGTCGAGACGCGCGGTATCAACCCGCACGGTGGTCTCGGCTTCACTGGCCGGTTTTTCCGGTGGCGGCGCGGACGGTGCGCGGGCCGGAGCCGGTGCAGCGGCAGCCGCCGGTTTCGGCGCTTCGGCTTTCGGCTCGGGCGCCTTGGCAACCGATTTCGGTGCAGCAGCCTTGGCGGCTGGAGCAGCCACCGCAGCACCTGTGCCGACTTCAGTGAATTTGCCTTTGCCATGCAATTCGTCGAGCAGCGATTCGAACTCGTGATCGGAGATCAGATCACCACCGGCCGCTTTCGCGGTTGGCGCAGCCGAGGCGGGTACGGCGGCAATGGCCGACTCCAGCGCGTCCACCGCAAAGTTGCCCTTGCCGTGCAACTGGTCGAGCAGTGCTTCGAATTCGTCGTCAGTAATATCAGAGCTGTCGCCGGCCGCTTTCGGAGCAGCCGGTGCAGTGGGCGGTGCCACCGCGTCGACGGCGAACTGGCCTTTGCCATGCAGTTGATCGAGCAACGACTCGAACTCGGCATCGGTGATTTCGTCGCCGGCCGCCGAATCGGCAGCCGCCACTGGAGCAACCGCCGGCGCTTCGGCTTGAGCCTTGACGGCGTTCAGCGAGTCCAGCAATTGCTCGAATTCGTTATCAGTGATGTCGCCCGATTCTTCAGCAGCAGGTGCTTCAACCACTTCAGCAACCGGTGCAGATTCATCAGCCGTTTGCGGCTCGGCCAGACGGGCCAGTGCCGCGAGCAATTCAGGCGTGGCAGCCGTAATCGGGCTGCGTTCGCGGACCTCGGTGAACATGCTGTTCACCGCATCCAGCGCTTCGAGAACCACGTCCATCAGTTCCGAGTCGACGCGACGTTCACCCTTGCGCAGGATGTCGAACACGTTCTCGGCGATGTGACAGCACTCCACCAGCTCGTTGAGCTGGAGGAAGCCGGCGCCCCCTTTTACAGTGTGAAAACCGCGAAAAATTGCATTGAGCAAGTCCGCATCATCCGGTCGGCTTTCAAGCTCGACCAGCTGTTCGGACAGTTGCTCTAGAATCTCGCCGGCCTCAACCAGGAAATCCTGAAGGATCTCTTCATCGGCGCCGAAGCTCATTAAGGGGGTGCTCCTGAGGTCTAAAAACCTAAAAAACCTAAAATGCTAAAACTCTAAAATCCTAGGCTGGATAACAAATCGTCCACATCGTCCTGACCGGACACAACGTCTTCTCTTTTATCGGCATGAATCTGCGGACCTTCACCCTGAGAGAGATGTTTTTGCGGATCTTTTTCAGCGAGCATCGCTTCACGGTCATGTTCGATACCCGCAAAGCGGTCTACCTGACTGGCCATGAGCACAAGCTTGAGCAGGTTGCTTTCAACTTCGGTGACCAATTGGGTCACGCGTTTGATCACCTGACCGGTGAGGTCCTGGTAATCCTGGGCCAGCAATATGTCGTTGAGGTTGCTCGACACCGTGCGATTGTCTTCGCTGCTGCGTGTCAGGAAACCGTCGACTCGCCGGGCCAGTTCGCGAAACTCTTCAGCCCCGACTTCGCGACGCATGAAGCGCCCCCAGTCGGTGCTCAATGCCTGAGCTTCAGTGCTCAGGCCATTGACCAGCGGCGTGGCGTTTTCCACCAGGTCCATGGTGCGGTTGGCCGCAGCCTCGGTCAGCTTGACCACATACCCCAGTCGCTCGGTGGCGTCCGTGATCTGCGACACTTCCTCGGCTTGCGGCATGTTCGGGTCAATCTGGAAATTGACGATCGCGCTATGCAGCTCGCGAGTGAGCTTGCCCACTTCCTGGTACAGGCCGCGGTCACGGGTCTGATTGAGCTCATGGATCAGTTGCACAGCGTCGCCGAACCTGCCCTTTTCAAGGCTTTCGACCAGTTCGACCGCGTGTTTTTTCAGGGTCGATTCAAAATCGCCCAGTGAAGATTCGTTATGCTCCATAGCTCCCCCGTGGCGCAGTGGATCAACCGATGCGTTCGAAAATCTTCTCGATTTTTTCTTTCAACGCCTGGGCCGTAAAGGGTTTGACCACATAGCCGTTAACACCGGCCTGGGCTGCTTCGATAATCTGCTCGCGCTTGGCTTCGGCGGTCACCATCAGCACCGGCAGGTGCTTGAGCTTTTCATCGGCGCGCACGTGACGCAGCAGATCGATACCGGTCATGCCAGGCATGTTCCAGTCCGTTACCAGAAAGTCGATGCTCCCGCTGTTGAGAACCGGAATGGCAGTAGTGCCATCGTCGGCCTCGACCGTGTTGGTGAACCCAAGGTCACGCAACAGGTTTTTTATGATCCGCCGCATCGTTGAGAAGTCATCAACGATGAGGATTTTCATGTTCTTGTCCAATTCGACCTCCAAGCAGTCTTAAACGCGCCCAGCACCTGGACGCGCCATTTCAATCAATCCGGCAATGCACTCGATGACTGTCTGGAGCACAACAGATCGCGACCGGTGCAGCTCAACACCCCACCGGCCTCGTTCGCAGTGCCCCCACACTGCCTTCAGCGCGCTCGCCACTCCCCCAAACGCCCCCGCAAACGGGCCGCGCACTGGCTATGTAACTGGCTGACCCGCGATTCGCTGACCCCCAGGACCTCACCGATTTCCTTGAGGTTCAGCTCTTCGTCGTAGTACAGCGCCAACACCAGTCGCTCACGCTCCGGCAAATTGGCAATCGCGTCCGCCAGCGCGGCCTGGAAGCGTTCATCTTCCAGATCGCGTGACGGCTCCAGATGTGCACTCGCGCCATCCTCGTGCAGCCCTTCGTGTTCGCCGTCCTGCAACAGATCGTCGAAACTGAATAACCGGCTGCCCAGGGTGTCGTTCAAAATCCCGTAATAATCGTCGAGACTCAATTGGAGTTCGGCCGCAACTTCATGATCTTTAGCGTCACGACCGGTTTTAGCTTCAATCGAGCGAATTGCGTCACTGACCATGCGGGTATTGCGGTGAACCGAGCGTGGCGCCCAGTCACCCTTGCGCACTTCATCGAGCATCGCGCCGCGGATTCGAATGCCCGCGTACGTCTCGAAACTCGCGCCTTTGCTGGCGTCATATTTGGTCGATACTTCCAGCAGGCCGATCATCCCGGCCTGGATCAGGTCTTCAACCTGAACACTGGCCGGCAGACGCGCCAGCAAGTGGTAAGCAATGCGTTTGACCAGTGGCGCGTAACGCTCGATCAGCTCGTACTGCGCGTCACGTGCCGACTTCTTGTAGAGGTTGTAGCCACTGGCTGTCATAGGACGGGTCCTGCGGTCTGTTGCACGAGGCGCTCGACGAAAAACTCCAGGTGCCCACGCGGGTTGGCAGGCAGCGGCCAAGTGTCTACTTTCTGCGCGATGGCCTTGAACGCCAGGGCGCACTTGGAACGCGGGAAGGCTTCGTAGACGGCACGCTGTTTCTGCACGGCCTTGCGCACGCTTTCGTCGTAAGGCACCGCGCCGACGTATTGTAAGGCGACGTCAAGGAAGCGGTCCGTGACCTTGGTCAACTTGGCGAACAGGTTGCGACCTTCCTGCGGGCTCTGGGCCATGTTGGCCAGGACGCGGAAGCGGTTCATGCCGTAATCGCGGTTCAGCAGTTTGATCAGCGCGTAGGCGTCGGTGATCGAGGTCGGCTCGTCGCACACCACCAGCAAGACCTCTTGCGCTGCGCGGACGAAACTGACTACCGAGTCACCAATACCTGCAGCGGTGTCGATCACCAAGACATCGAGGTTGTCGCCGATATCGCTGAAGGCCTGGATCAGGCCGGCGTGTTGAGCCGGGCTCAGATGAACCATGCTCTGTGTGCCGGACGCGGCCGGGACAATGCGAATACCGCCGGGGCCCTGCAACAGAACGTCGCGCAGCTCACAGCGGCCTTCGATCACGTCGGCCAGGGTACGTTTGGGTGTCAGCCCCAAGAGGACGTCGACGTTCGCCAGCCCCAGATCGGCGTCCAGCAGCATGACGCGCCGGCCGAGCTCAGCTAGAGCCAGGGACAAGTTCACTGACACGTTAGTCTTCCCGACGCCACCTTTGCCGCCGGTCACCGCGATCACCTGTACGGGATGCATGCTGCCCATGTTATTTCTTTACCTTGTCTTGCATAGACGGAGGCCACATTACTGGCTGCGCGCTCAATAACTGAACAATGCATGGCAGACCATCGATGTAGGTACAAAAACGGTTCATTAGCACCTCAGCCAACCTGCTTGGTCGGGCTGTGGTAAATATCAGCGAACATGTCAGCCATGGCTTCTTCGCTGGGTTCTTCTTGCATTTGCACGCTGACGGCACGACTGACCAACTGATGACGACGCGGCAGATGCAAATCATCCGGAATACGCGGTCCATCGGTCAGGTAAGCCACCGGCAATTCATGACTGATCGCCAGGCTCAACACCTCGCCCAGACTTGCCGTTTCATCCAGTTTAGTCAGGATGCAGCCAGCGAGCCCGCAGCGCTTGTAACTGTGATAAGCGGCCGTTAGAACCTGTTTCTGGCTGGTGGTTGCCAGAACCAGATAATTTTTTGACTTGATGCCCCGTCCGGCCAGGCTTTCGAGCTGCATGCGCAGGGCTGGATCGCTGGCCTGGAGGCCGGCGGTATCGATCAGCACCACGCGCTTGCGCAGCAAGGGGTCCAGCGCCTGCACCAGAGATTGGCCCGGATCGACGTGGGTTACCGACACGTTGAGAATCCGGCCCAGGGTCTTCAATTGTTCCTGAGCACCGATACGGTAGCTGTCCATGCTCACCAGCGCGATGTTTTGCGCGCCGTATTTGAGCACGTAGCGGGCCGCGAGCTTGGCCAGGGTGGTGGTCTTGCCCATGCCGGCAGGGCCGACCATGGCAATCACGCCGCCCTCTTCCAGTGGTTCGACTTCCGGTGTGGCAATCATCCGTGCCAGGTGCGCCAGTAACATGCGCCAGGCCTGACGGGGTTCGTCAATGTCGGTAATCATCGCCAGCAAGTCGCGGGACAACGGGCCGGACAGGCCGATGCGTTGCAGGCGACGCCAAAGATTGGCCTGGGCTGGACGGCTGCCTTGCAGCTGATTCCAGGCCAGGGAGCCGAGTTGTACTTCCATCAATTCGCGCAGGCTGTTGAGTTCGAAACGCATCGAATCGAACGCCCGCGGATCGACGCCGCCAGCGGCAGGTGCCGGGGTTGGTGCCGAGCGACGAGGTTCGGCATACGTCGGCTCGATCAGCGGCTCGGCGGCGGTCAACGGCAGGCCGGCGAACAACTGGCGATTGGTGGTCTTGTCGCCTTCGGTTTCGCCTTCGCCACGCAGGCTCAATTCGGCCTGGGCGGTGACGATCCGCGACTGGGTCTTGCGCAGCTCATCCTCGAGTTCCATGTTCGGAACACGCGGGGCCAGCGCCGACAATTTGTAATCCAGGGCAGCCGTCAGCTCGACACCACCGGCGATCCGGCGATTGCCAATAATGGCGGCATCAGCGCCCAGCTCATCACGAACCAGTTTCATGGCCTGACGCATATCGGCGGCGAAAAAACGCTTAACTTGCATAAACCACTACCTCAGCCGTTGGGCCCTACTGTCGCAACGATGGTCACTTGCTTGTTGTCAGGAATTTCCTGGTAAGCCAACACATGCAAACCCGGCACTGCCAGTCGGCCGAATCGCGACAGCATCGCGCGAACCGGACCGGCTACCAGCAGAATCACCGGTTGACCTTGCATTTCCTGACGCTGCGCCGCATCGATCAACGAACGTTGCAGTTTCTCAGCCATGCTTGGCTCCAGCAGAACACCCTCTTCCGAGCCTTGTCCTGCCTTCTGAAGACTATTGAGCAATATCTGTTCCAACCTTGGCTCCAGCGTGATAACTGGTAGCTCGGAGTCAGTCCCTACAATGCTTTGGACGATTGCGCGGGATACGCCGACGCGCACCGCGGCCACCAAAGCGGCAGTATCTTGACTCTTGGCAGCATTGTTGGCGATGGCCTCGGCGATGCTGCGAATGTCCCGCACCGGCACCTGTTCGGCCAACAACGCTTGAAGCACCTTGAGCAACTGCGACAGCGAGACCACACCCGGCACCAGCTCTTCGGCCAGCTTCGGCGAGCTTTTGGCCAGCAATTGCATGAGTTGCTGGACTTCTTCGTGACCGATCAGTTCGCTGGAGTGCTTGTACAGAATCTGGTTCAAGTGCGTCGCCACGACCGTACTGGCGTCCACCACGGTGTAACCCAGCGATTGCGCCTGGGCACGCTGGCTGATTTCGATCCAGACCGCTTCCAGGCCAAAAGCCGGATCTTTGGCGGTTATGCCGTTGAGCGTGCCGTAGACCTGCCCCGGGTTGATCGCCAGTTCGCGATCCGGGTAAATCTCGGCTTCTGCCAGGATCACGCCCATCAGGGTCAGGCGGTAAGCACTGGGGGCCAGGTCGAGGTTGTCACGAATGTGCACAGTCGGCATCAGGAAGCCCAGGTCCTGGGACAGCTTCTTGCGCACGCCCTTGATCCGCGCCAACAACTGACCACCCTGATTGCGATCCACCAGCGGAATCAGGCGATAGCCGACTTCCAGCCCGATCATGTCGATCGGTGTCACGTCGTCCCAACCCAGCTCCTTGGTTTCCATCGCGCGAGCTGGCGATGGCAGCAGCTCCTGTTGACGCTTGACCTCTTGCAGGGCCTGAACCTTGACCACGTTCTGCTTCTTCCAGAACAGGTACGCGCCGCCAGCAGCCAGGGCCGCCATGCTGAGAAAGGAGAAGTGCGGCATGCCGGGCACCAGGCCCATCACTGCCATCAAACCCGCCGCCACGGCCAACGCTTTCGGCGAGGCGAACATCTGGCGATTGATCTGTTTGCCCATGTCTTCCGAACCGGAAGCACGGGTCACCATGATTGCCGCCGCTGTCGACAACAGCAGTGATGGCAATTGCGCCACCAAACCGTCACCGATGGTCAACAAGGCGTAAACCCGGCCGGCATCACCAAAGGTCATGCCGTGCTGGAAGATACCGACCGCCATGCCGCCGATCAGGTTGATGAACAGAATCAGCAGGCCGGCGATGGCGTCACCGCGCACGAATTTGCTGGCACCGTCCATCGAACCGTAGAACTCGGCTTCCTGGGCGACTTCCATCCGGCGCAGTTTGGCCTGGTTCTGGTCGATCAGGCCGGCGTTCAAGTCGGCGTCAATTGCCATTTGTTTGCCGGGCATCGCATCGAGGGTGAAACGTGCGCTCACCTCGGAAATCCGCCCGGCGCCCTTGGTCACCACGACGAAGTTGATGATCATCAAGATCGCGAAAACTACGATACCAACCACGTAGTTACCGCCGATCACCACCTCGCCGAAGGCCTGGATCACCTTACCGGCGGAAGCGTGACCGTCCTGTCCGTGGAGCATCACCACTCGGGTGGAGGCCACGTTCAGCGCCAGTCGCAACAACGTTGCCACCAGCAGAATGGTTGGGAACACTGCGAAATCCAGCGGCCGCAAGGCGTAGACGCAAACCAGCAAGACGACAATCGACAACGCGATGTTGAACGTGAAAAACACGTCCAGCAGGAACGGCGGGATCGGCAACATCATCATTGCCAACATGACCAGCAGCAACAACGGCACACCCAGGTTGCCCCGACTTAAGTCGGCAACGTTTGTGCGTGCGGTGCTGAGTAACTGAGAGCGATCCACCGGTTTTCCCCGTTCCTTTAAAGCAAACTTTTGACGCCTGAAGCAGGCGCAGAGCGGCTACTGCAAGAAGCCTTCCAACTTTTGCCGGAGCGGGGAATACGTAGTGGATTGCAGGCGCAACCTTTGTGACCGCTGATCCAAAAAGCATTCGTACCTGTTAGTTCTGACAGTAGCCGTGTGCCGCGCATTGACCTTCAATGAAAGACCAATCGCAGCGACAGGAATTGCCCCATGAACAACACACGCACGTCACTGACTGCACCGTCGGTGAAAGTTAATCTCGACACTCTCGACTGGAAAGACACCGGAATCAGGCTTGCCTCCCGCGAAGACTTCTTTCCCTACAATGGGGTGAACGTAACCATTGCCGACCCGTGTTTAGCCTCAGACAACGAACTGGAGCTACTGCTCGACGACAAAGTCATTGCTCGACACATCATCACAACTGCGGATGCCGGATCGCCTTTGATGATCCATGTGAAACCCGAGGACCTCACCGAAGGCCGACATGAACTGAGCTATCGAGTAAAAATCAACAACCAGCCATTTCAAACATGCGAGCAACGCGCAGAGATTCACGTTGCACTCAGGTCTCTGACAGACCTGCGCCTGGAAAAGGTGACCTCCCGTCACCACGGCCCATTTGCGCAGATCCAGATAAGCTACCCGCACGCTGCCCCCCTGGCGACGCGGGCGAACGACAATATACAGATGGTCCAGGGCATCCACGGCCTCACCCTCAACCGGGATGCTTCACGGCTGTATTTCGTTCAATCCCCGGATGGCAGCGTCAGTTATGTCCGCGCAATGGATACCCGTACTCAGACAATCGTTCATAGCTACTCACCTGAAACGGGAGGCGAAACGTTAGGTGGCCTAAGCCCGAACGGTGACCATGCTTACGTCAACAGTCGTTACTCGAATTACATTTGGGAGATCGACACTAAAACTCACGACATCAAGAAAGGCGCCGACCTCGAATCCGGCTCACCTTATATGGTGGTGAGTTCAAGCGGCGAACGTCTCTATGCCTGTAACACACTGGGAATCAATGGGTACTTGAAAGCAGTCGATACAAGCACTCAGTCCATTGTCCTGTCGCTGCCGATCAATCCGTGGCCTTTTGGCCTCGCTATCAATTCCAGCGGTTCGCGTGTGTACCTTGCCCACGGGGGCGACGCGGAGTCGGACTCCGATCCAACCGCTATTGACGTCATTGACACTGAAAAATTAAAAACTGTCGCAAGAATACCGATCACTGGATCTGCCTACTCGATGGCCCTGAACCAGGACAGTACTCGCCTTTATGTGGCCGATATCAGTGCTAGCGAAATTGCGGTAATTGATACGGCTACCAACAAAATCATCAATGTTGCCTGGAGCGAAAAATCGCCGAGACATGTGTCGGTGAGCGCCGACGGTAAGCACCTCTATGTCGTTACGTTTACCTCCGCGTTTATCTGGGTTCTGGATGCTGTAAGCCTGGAGGTTATCCAGAAAATCGATACAGGAAAGAACAACCTGAGAGAGGTGCTTGCGCGGCCTGACAACGGCATCTTTGTGCTTTATTTCTATTAGAATCCAAAGCTAAAAGCCTACTCACCTGCAGTTTTCCAACTGCAGGTCTCCCTTCGCAACTTTTGCGCAGGGAGGTTCGAAACAGAAGGGCTCACGTCAGCGGTCGTCAGGCACAAAAACATCACACACCAGCGCTCAATCATCCCGCCGTCAGAATCTGCGCCTCACGGATGGCACCGAAATCAAGCGTTCTGCCAACCATGTACCGTGTACCTTTATTCATCTGCAATCCCTCCGCCTCCACCAACTCCTCCAAGGCATAGCCAAGTATGACGACTGTCCCCGGCGCAAGGGAATCACCCGCCATGTTGTGCCCCAGCAACAGGTCTAATGCCCATTGAAATTTAATGACCGGCAAATCACTCACCAGAATCGGGCGTTTTTTCGAATGGCGATAATCTACTGTGGCGACCACTTGCAGTTGCCCATCGACAAATGAGAATTCAGGTTTGTGAGGGCGTCGCTGCAAGACCCCGGCGGACCACTGATCGTTGTAGTTTTCTGGATCCGTAAAAAGGCGGCACAACTCCTCTGTGCTACCGATTTTTCCGGCCGAATCTTCTAAATAGTTGAAGCTGTCATGGCTGGCGAACCCTTCTAACGAGGGCCTGATGGCATTTTTTGGAAAGTTTAAATATCCAGGTATATGAGCATTGGCCATCTGCACAAAGCACGCGAAATCCAGCGACATTCTGAATGTGACCGAATAACCGATAGCGCTTTCTGTCGGCTTATCCTTCAGAACACCCGAAACAAACTTCAACTCCATACCCTGCAGTTTTCGATAGAGACGCTCGGTCATGATTATTCCCTCTAGAACAGACGCAAACACCAATCCTTGGCGCTCCAGTCGAATGATCAGAACACCACTGCAAGGACGTTGATCGGGAGAATTCCCACGGGTATGACAGCGCAAGCGGGTGCTGACCGTCTACTGTCAGAACTAACAGGGTTGCAGAGTTTTCAGATGAACGGGATCAGGAATCACGCCGCAGATCCGGTGGGATCGGCAAGTTGTCCTTGAGCGGATCCGGGCGCTTGCCCTTGCCCGCGCGGTACTGGCGGATCTGGTAGACGTAGGCCAGCACCTGAGCGACCGCCAGGTACAACCCACCGGGGATTTCCTGCTCCAGTTCCGTGGAGTAGTAGATCGAACGCGCCAGGGCCGGCGATTCGAGCAGCAGCACATTGTTAGCCACGGCGATTTCACGAATCTTCAAGGCAAGGAAGTCGCTGCCCTTGGCCAGCAGCACTGGCGCGCTGCCCTTGTCGGGATCGTACTTGAGGGCGACGGCGTAGTGAGTCGGGTTGGTAATCACCACGTCGGCCTCAGGGATGGCTGCCATCATCCGCCGCTGCGACATCTCGCGCTGCAACTGGCGAATACGCTGTTTGACCTCCGGCCGCCCTTCCTGATCCTTGTGTTCGTCACGCACTTCCTGCTTGGTCATCAGCAGTTTCTTGTGGCTTTCCCACAGCTGCACCGGCACGTCGACGGCAGCGATGATGATCAGCCCGCAAGCCATCCACAAAGTGCTCCAGCCGACCACTTGCAGGCTGTGAATGATCGCCATGTCCAACGGTTCATGAGCGATGCGCATCAGGTCGTCGATGTCGGAAGACAACACCGCCAGCGCCACGAACAGCACGATGAAAAACTTCGCCAGGGCCTTGAGCAGTTCGACCAGCGCCTTGGCCGAGAACATCCGCTTGAGCCCCGCACCGGGGTTCATGCGACTGAATTTCGGTGCCAGGGAGCCTGCCGCGAACAGCCAGCCACCGAGGGAAATCGGGCCAATCAACGCGGCCAGCAACAAGGTGATCATCACCGGCTGAATTGCCAGCAGGGCGATCTGCCCCGAGTGCAGCAGGAAGGCGCCCATGTTGCGCTGATCCAGAATCACTTCCCGCGACAGCGTGAAGTTCATGCGCATCAGCTCCATCATGTCCTGCGCCAGGGCTCCACCGAAAATCAGCAGCCCGCCAGCGCCGGCGAGCATGACAGCCAGGGTGTTGAGCTCCTTGGAGCGCGCAATCTCGCCCTTTTCCCGGGAGTCCTTTTTACGTTTCTCCGTGGGGTCTTCTGTTTTGTCCTGACCGCTTTCGCTCTCAGCCATGACTCAGCGCGCCCGTGCCAGTTCGCGTAACAACTGCAAGGCCTCGGAGGCCAGCGGTTGATACTGATTGATGATGTCCGCCAACCCGACCCAGACGATGAACAGCCCGAGCACCAGGGTCAGCGGGAAACCGATGGAAAAAATGTTCAGTTGCGGCGCGGCCCGGGTCATCACGCCGAACGCAATGTTGACCACCAGCAACGCGGTGATCGCCGGCAGTACCAGCAACAGTGCAGCACCCAGAACCCAGCCCAGCTTACCGGCCAGCTCCCAGAAATGATTGACCATCAAGCCACTGCCCACCGGCATCGTGGTGAAGCTTTCGGTCAGGACTTCGAAGACCACCAGATGGCCATTCATGGACAGGAACAACAGCGTCACCAGCATGGTGAAGAACTGCCCGATCACCGCCACCGAGACGCCGTTGGTGGGGTCGATCATCGACGCGAAGCCCATGCCCATCTGAATGGAGACGATCTGCCCCGCCACCACGAACGCCTGGAAGAACAGCTGCAAGGAGAAACCCAGCAACGCACCGATGAGGATCTGCTCGGCGATCAGCAGCAGCGCACTCAGATCCAGCGCATTGATCGGCGGCATCGGCGGGAGGCCCGGCGCAATCACCACCGTGATCGCCAAGGCGAAATACAGGCGCACGCGAGTGGGCACCAGGGTTGTGCCGAACACCGGCATGACCATCAGCAAGGCGCCGATGCGAAACAGCGGCAACATGAACGTCGCCACCCAGGTACTGATCTGGGTATCGGTCAGCTGCAGCAGCGACGGCATGGTTTAGCCGATGACCTGAGGAATATTGCCGTACAGCTGCAGGATGTATTCCATGAACGTCTGCACCAGCCACGGGCCGGCGACGATCAGCGTGACCAGCATGACCAGCAAGCGCGGCAGGAAGCTCAGGGTTTGTTCGTTGATCTGCGTGGCGGCCTGGAACATTGCCACCAGCAGGCCCACCAGCAGACTCGGAATCACCAGCACAGCCACCATCATGGTGGTCAGCCACAGCGCTTCGCGAAAAATGTCTACCGCCACTTCCGGCGTCATGGCGACACACCGCCGAAGCTGCTTGCCAGGGTGCCGATGATCAACGCCCAGCCATCCACCAGCACGAACAGCATGATCTTGAACGGCAGGGAAATGATCAGCGGCGAGAGCATCATCATCCCCATGGCCATCAGCACACTGGCCACGACCAGGTCGATGATCAGGAACGGAATGAAGATCATGAAGCCGATCTGGAACGCGGTTTTAAGCTCGGAGGTGACGAAGGCCGGCACCAGAATGGTCAGCGGTGCCTGATCCGGCGAAGCGATGTCGGTGCGCTTGGACAGGCGCATGAACAGCTCGAGATCGCTGCTGCGCGTCTGCGCCAGCATGAAGTCCTTGATCGGCACCTGGGCCTTGGCCACGGCATCCTGAGCGGTGAGTTTCTCCGCCAGGTACGGTTGCAAGGCGTCCTGATTCACCCGGTCAAACACCGGCGCCATGATAAACAGGGTCAGGAACAGCGCCATGCCGGTGAGGATCTGGTTCGACGGCGTCTGCTGCAGGCCCAGGGCCTGACGCAGGATCGAGAACACAATGATGATCCGGGTGAAACTGGTCATCAGCATGACGAACGCCGGGATGAAACTCAGCGCGGTCATGATCAGCAAAATTTGCAGGCTGACCGAGTATTCCTGAGCGCCATTGGCGTTGGTACCCAGGGTGATCGCCGGGATCGACAACGGATCGGCGGCGAACGCCAGCGGCGCGACCAGCATCAGGGCCAGCGTCAAGACGATGCGTAACGCACCCATTACTTCTTATCCTTCTGATCCTTGCCGAGTATCTTCAACAGATGCTGGGCAAACTCCGGGGTCGCTTTCTCGGTGGTGGTCGGCACTTCAATCGGCTCTTTAAGCACATGCAGTGCAGTGATCGTGCCGGGGCTCAGGCCAAGCAAGATCTGCTCATTGCCGACTTGCACCAGCATCAAACGGTCGCGGGGGCCCAAGGCACGGGAACCGACAATCTCGATCACCTGCCCCTTACCGGCCGGCCCGGCCTGCTGGACCCGGCGCAGCAGCCAGGCGAGGAAGAAGATCAACCCCAGCACCAACAGCAAGCCGAAGACCAACTGCGTCAGTTGCCCGGCCACACCGCTACTGACTGCCGGCGCGGCCGCCGCCGTCGCAACCGGCTCGGCGGCCAGAACGCTGAACGGCAACGCCAATAAAAACCCCAGAACCCTCTTCACTTAGCGCAGCTTCTTGATACGTTCGCTTGGGCTGATCACGTCGGTCAGGCGGATGCCAAACTTCTCGTTGACCACAACCACTTCGCCGTGGGCGATCAGGGTGCCGTTGACCAGTACGTCCAGCGGCTCACCGGCCAGTCGGTCCAGCTCGATCACCGAACCCTGGTTGAGTTGCAGCAGGTTGCGGATGTTGATGTCGGTGCTGCCCACTTCCATGGAAATCGACACCGGAATGTCGAGGATCACGTCGAGGTTCGGACCGTCCAGGGTGACCGGATCGTGGTTCTTCGGCACGCTGCCGAACTCTTCCATCGGCAGACGGTTAGACGACGAGCTGCCGACGTCGGTGGCCAGCAAGGCGTCGATATCGGCCTGGCCGGCATCACCGGTTTCTTCCAGGGCAGCAGCCCATTCGTCAGCCAGTGCCTGGTCGTCCTGGGCGTTCATATCGTCGTTCATCATTTGTCCTCGGCGGGCAACTGCTCAATCAAGAGCAGCCAATTAATAGGGGGGTGGAGCGCCAATCAGCGACGCTCGATCGGCTCGATCACCTGCAACGCGAGGTTGCCTTTATGCGAGCCCATCTTGACCTTGAAGGCCGGCACGCCGTTGGCGCGCATGATCATCTCTTCCGGCATCTCGACCGGGATCACGTCACCCGGCTGCATGTGCAGGATGTCGCGCAAACGCAACTGGCGACGGGCAACCGTGGCACCGATCGGCACGTCGACGTCCAGCACGTCCTGGCGCAGGGCGTTGACCCAGCGCTCGTCCTGATCGTCCAGATCCGACTGGAAGCCGGCGTCAAGCATTTCGCGCACCGGCTCGATCATCGAGTACGGCATGGTCACGTGCAGGTCGCCGCCACCCCCATCGAGTTCGATGTGGAAAGTGGACACCACCACCGCTTCGCTCGGACCGACGATATTGGCCATGGCCGGGTTCACTTCCGAGTTGATGTACTCGAAGTTCACTTCCATGATCGCCTGCCAGGCTTCCTTCAAATCGACGAAGGCCTGCTCCAGCACCATGCGCACCACACGCAGCTCGGTGGGGGTGAATTCACGCCCTTCGATCTTCGCGTGACGGCCGTCACCGCCGAAGAAGTTGTCCACCAGCTTGAACACCAGTTTGGCGTCAAGGATGAACAGCGCGGTGCCGCGCAACGGCTTGATCTTGACCAGGTTGAGGCTGGTCGGCACGTACAGCGAGTGCACGTATTCGCCGAACTTCATCACCTGCACACCGCCGACGGCAACGTCCGCCGAGCGGCGCAGCATGTTGAACATGCTGATGCGGGTGTAGCGGGCGAATCGCTCGTTGATCATTTCCAGGGTCGGCATGCGTCCACGGACGATGCGATCCTGGCTGGTCAGGTCGTAGCTTTTGACGCTGCCGGGTTCGGCAGCGTTATCGGTCTGTACCAGACCATCGTCGACGCCATGCAACAGCGCATCGATCTCATCCTGGGACAGCAGGTCCTGCACGGCCATGTCGTGTTCCTACTGCAGTACGAAATTAGTAAAAAGCAGCTGTTCGATAACCACTTTGCCGAGTTCTTTCTGCGCCACTTCCTGGACGCTGGCCGTGGCCTTCTGACGCAACATCTCCTGGCCAACCGGGGTCGCCAGCGTGGCGAAGTCCTGGCCGGAGAACAGCATGACCAGGTTGTTGCGGATCACCGGCATATGCACTTTGAGCGCTTCCAGATCAACCTGATTACGGCCTTGCAGGGTGATGCTCACCTGCATGTAGCGCTGGCGACCGTTCACGTTGTAGTTGGCCACGAAAGCCGGGGCCATGGGCTCGAAAATCGCTGGCTGCTTGCCGACCACAGCGGTTTCGGCGGCGACAGGCTTGCTCTGGGCACTGTGCATGAAGAACCAGGTCGCCCCCACGGACATGCCGACCGCCAGCAACAGGGCCACCACGATCGCAATGATCAGCTTGACCTTGCCTTTGGTTGCGGGTTCTTTTACTACTGCGTCGCTCTTCGCCATGCCAATAATCCGTCACTATTCGGGTTTTCACAGTCGCACGGCAAGGCAAGAGCAAGTGTTATGCCAGAAGTGTCGAGGAGGTATGGGAGACAGCGAAACGCAATCAATTGTAGGAGCGAGGCTGCCCGCGAAACAGGCGCCGCGGTTTATCAGCCATACCGCGTCATCATTCTTCGCGGGCAAGCCTCGCTCCTACAGGAGAGGTGTGATCAGGCGTAGTAGTCGACCGCGCTGGAGCCGATCACGCTGGTAGCGGTTGCCGCCACTTCGGCGACGGCGGTTGCGACCTCTTCATCCATGGAGTCAAGACGACCTCCATTGGCGCTGGTCCGACCGCCCTGCCCCTGCTGAGCCTGATCCTGGCCCTGGCCTTGCCAGCCACGAGACTGGTCGGACACATTGACGTCGACCTGGCCCATGCCCTGTTGCGCGAACATGTCACGCAGGCGTTGCATCTGACTGTCCAGCGCTTCACGAACGCTTGGATGGGCGCTCATGAACGTAATCTGGGTCTGCTGGTCGGGAACCATGTTCACCCGGATATCGAGACGCCCCAGTTCAGCCGGTTGCAACTGGATGTCGGCCGCCTTGAGGTTGGCGCTGGAAAGGTACATGACGCGGTTGACCACTTCCTCGGTCCAGCCGCTCTGATGCATGGCGATCGGTTGGTTGACCGGCAAGGCATTCGCGGTTTTCGGGGTGGCCGCCTGGGTCAGTGCCGCCAGACGGTTGGCGAAGTCATCGACACGGGTATCGCTGCTGGCGGACGTCAAATCCTTGAGGCCGCTATCAATCAGACCGCTGAAGGCTTTCTCGCCACCCTGACTGGTGCTGTCCTTGTCGGCTTGCACGTCGAGCATGCTGGCCATGCCGGCGGCAAAGTTCTGCGCCGCCGTCAGCTCACCGTCAGCCTGGGTCTGGGCAGCCGTGGCTTTGGACTGGGCCTGGCTGCTGGCGGATACGTGGCCGCTCTGCTCCATGGCCATGCGCACGGCGGGCAATGCGTCGAGCGGATCAGCTTCGGGATCAAAATCGCCGTCAGTGGCCGTCTCCACTGGCACAGACGCGGCAACAACGGCGGCGGCAACCGGCGCTTCAGCCTGCGGCTGCGCGGTCGTGACAACTGGCGCAGCTGTTTGCGCGGCCGGTACGGTTACCGACGGCTGCACTGCCTGCATCAACGCAGGATCAAGGGCCGGGTCGAGGCTCGGATCGACAGGCGCCGTATCGGCGACCGGCGTTTCAGCCGTCTCGGGTTGGTTGTCGCTGGCAGCTGTGTCATCGGTCGGCGCCGGTTTATCGGCGGGCAAGGAATTGCCGCTATCGGCAACCGCCCGTTCCGGGGCGGCAGGCTTGTCAGTGCTGACATCCGGTTTGCCGTGGGTTTTCGAGGCATTTTCGGTAGCCGGTTTAGCCGCTTTATCGGCGACCACAGAAGGCTTGTTCCGGGCTTGATCGGCGTAAACATCAGCGAAGCTGGACGCCTTGCCCCCTGGCTCAGCGGCCAGCGCCGGGGTATTGGCGGAGGCGACTTGAGTCTTGGCCGTCGCGGCGGCCTGAAGAAGCGAATGGGGGGTAACGGGCATAAAACGGTCTCCGCTGCACTGGGATCGTAGGTACAGTTGAGTGAGTTGATTGCAAAGGTCGAGCCAGTTCGGCTCGACAAAGGTTAAAAGCGCCGGACGGTTGCGTCAGTCAGCAAGAGAGCGCTGTCGCTCCGCCTCATACAGCGGTCGGATAATGGCGAATTCGCCGTCGATTTCCCCGACCAGTTTTTCAATACCGGCGAGGCTTTTTTGCTTGGCGCGTTGCTCAAGCTCATTGCACAGCTCAGCGAGACGAACGGCCCCCATATTGCTGCTGCTGCCCTTGAAACTATGGGCGGTGCTCATGAGTTGCGCGGCATCTTCAGCCTCTCGCAACACGCACAAGCGCTTTTCGGAATCGGCAATGAAGGTATCCAGCAACATCGGATAATCACCCTCCATGACTTCTTGCAGCGCGCTCAGCACGGCACGGTCCAGATGTGTGTCAGCCACTTGCTCACTCCTTGATCAAGAATGGGTGAATTATGCCAGAGCCTCCCAGAAAAACTCTACGCGAGCACTACGACCATCGTCGGACCAGCTCGCGCTACGGCTCAATTGACGGATCAGACTGACGCCGCGCCCCGACAGACGGCCACCGTCGACGGGACGCTCCATTACCCGCGCCACATCGAAACCTTTGCCACTGTCTTCGACCCGCACAATCAGGCTGCCGCCCTTGCCCGTCGGCACGATCTGCAAATGCACCCGCACAAAGCCGTCCTGCAACGCCTCCAGCCGCTCATTGCGCGTTTGATAATAGCGCGCAAAACCCGAAGCATCGCGCTTGAGGCTTGAATCCAGACCCAGCACGCCGTGTTCAAGGGCGTTGGAATACAGTTCTGCCAACACGCTGTGGAGCGCCCCACTCTGAGCCCGCAGACCATGGACCTCAAGCAACAATTGCAACAGGTACGGCAGCGGATTGAATCGTTTGAGTGTCGCGGCGCGAAACTCGAAACTCACCGACCAGTCCAGCGGACACGACTGGCCGCTGTCGGAATACACCGGCGCCGGAGGGCTCAATTGCTCGGCCTCCAGCAGACTGATCTCGACCATGCTCACATCATCGCGGGCCTCGCCACGAAAATCCCGCAGTGCCTGCTCGATGTCCTCGAACAGCGCGTCTGGCTGACGATTGGCCGCAAACACCTGATGCAAGCGCTCTACACCGAACAACTGATCGTTGGCATCGCAGGTATCGATGACCCCGTCGGAGAGTAGAAACACCCGATCACCAACGGCCATCGGAAACACTTCGGTGCGGTCATTGAAGGTTTGCGGGCTCAGTATGCCCAACGGCAAATGCCGCGCCGTCAACGGCGTGCGCTCACCGCTGACGATGTTGTGCAGATAACCGTCCGGCATCCCGCCGTTCCAGACTTCCACCGAGCGCCGCTGAAAGCTCAGGCACAGCAAGGTGGCGCAGCAGAACATGTCCACCGGCAGAATGCGCTTGAGCTTGGCGTTCATCTCACGCAGGGTTTCAGCCAGGCCATACCCTTTGGCAGTCATGCCATAGAAGACTTCAGCCAAGGGCATCGCGCCCACCGCGGCCGGCAGCCCGTGACCGGTGAAATCACCCAGTAGCACATGCATGTCGCCGGCCGGGGTGAACGCCGCCAGCAGCAGATCGCCGTTGAACAGCGCATAAGGCGATTGCAGGTAGCGGATGTTTGGCGCACTCAGACAGCCCGAATGCGCCACCTTGTCGAATACGGCCTTGGCCACCCGCTGCTCGTTGAGCAAGTAGTCATGATGTTTGGCGATCAGGTCACGCTGCTGCAGCACCGTGGCCTGCAATCGGCGCAAGCGATCCATGGCCTTGATCTTGGCGGCAAGGATCACCTGGTTGTAGGGCTTTGCCAGAAAGTCGTCACCACCGGCCTCCAGACACCGGGCCAGGGCCTCGCTTTCGGTCAGCGAGGTCAGGAAGATGATCGGCACCAGGGTTTCCCCGGCCAGCGCCTTGATCTGTCGTGCCGCCTCGAAACCGTCCATGACCGGCATCATGGCGTCCATCAGAACCAGGTGCGGCCGCTGCTGGCGAAACGCTTCGACGGCTTCGGCACCGTTGGCGGCCGTCAATACCTGGTGGCCCTGACGACGGACAATGCTCGACAGCAGCATGCGATCGGCCGCGCTGTCTTCGGCGATGAGGATGGTCAGCGGTTCAAGCGACGGCTGCATGGCGGTCAAGTGATGTCGAACAGCTTGTCGAAATTGGAGATGGCGAGGATCTTGCGCACATCTGAATTGCTGTTAACGACGCGAATATCGGAACTGTCGCCACCGGCGTGATCACGGAGCAGAAGCAGCATCCCCAGCGCCGAGCTATCGAGATACGTGGCTTTCCTTAAGTCCACCACAACAGATTCCGGTTTTTTTTCGAGTTTCTCGTAAGACTCGCGAAACTCCTGATGCCGACCAAAATCGAATCGTCCCTCGATCGAAATCGTCAGCTTTTTCCCATCCGGAGATACATCTGTAACAACTGACATTTATCGGCTTCCTTGTCATGGGTAAACGTACGTGTACAAGGTTTAGCACTTGGCGGAGATGGGAGCAAGGCGGGAAGTTGTCACGCCTGTCAGACCGCCTTCGCGGGCAAGCCTCGCGCCTACAGGTTATGCGTCCACATTACTCGCAAACGACACAAAACCTGTAGAGCGTGGTTTGCCCGCGAAGAACGGTAACGCGATCCCACTGATTCAATACGGATCATGCCGCGGCAACCGCTGGGACAATTCGTCCAGCAGCTTCTGCTCGCGCTTGTCTTCGAGCTTGCGCGCCTCGTCCATGTAGCGTTGTACAAGTTTGCGCAAACCTTCGACCCGGGCAAACGCCTGCTGCCAGGACTCGCGCGCCTTGTTCAGGTTGTTCTGGTGCCAGTTCAGGCTTTGGCGCTGCTGATCGATGGCGGTGCCCAATTGCGCAAGAAATCCCTGATAGCCAAGCAACCACTGGCCGGAAACGCCAGTGCTACCGCGCACAATCCATTGTTCCTGGTATTCGAGGCGGAAGTTTTCGAGGTCGGCGAGCTTGCTTTCCGCCACACGAACCTGGCCCTGGAAGTGCCCGAGGCGCATGACCGCGGTTTTTTCGGCCTTTTCGGCCATTTCCACCACGGGTGCCAGGCGTGCCGCGCGGCTCAGGGCCATGGCCGGTTAGCCGCCCGCTGCCGGAGCGAAGATCGAGGCGAGGTGGTTTTCGCTGGCGCCCATGCCGATATTGTCGTTCAAGCCCTGACGCAGATAAGTGGTCATGGCGGGCTGCAGGGAAATCGCGACGTCGGTTTCACGATCACCGCCCGGCACGTAGGCACCGACGCTGATCAAGTCGCGGCTCTGCTGATAGCGCGACCAGTACTGTTTGAACATCTGCGCCCGCGCCATGTGCTCGGGGCTGACCACCGACGGCATGACCCGGCTGATGGAGGCTTCGATATCGATGGCCGGGTAATGACCTTCTTCCGCCAGGCGCCGGGACAGCACGATGTGCCCGTCGAGCACGCCTCGCGCCGAGTCGGCAATCGGGTCCTGCTGGTCATCGCCTTCGGACAACACGGTGTAGAACGCGGTGATCGAACCGCCGCCCTTCTCGGCGTTACCGGCCCGCTCCACCAGTTTCGGCAACTTGGCGAACACCGACGGCGGATAGCCTTTGGTTGCGGGCGGCTCGCCAATGGCCAGGGCGATTTCCCGCTGGGCCTGGGCGAAACGGGTCAGCGAGTCCATGAGCAACAGGACGTTCTTGCCCTTGTCGCGGAAATACTCGGCGATTCGCGTGCAGTACATCGCGGCGCGCAGACGCATCAGCGGTGCATCGTCCGCCGGCGAGGCGACGACCACCGAACGCTTGAGCCCTTCTTCACCGAGAATGTGCTCGATGAATTCTTTAACTTCACGACCCCGCTCACCGATCAGCCCGACCACGATAATGTCGGCCTCGGTAAAGCGGGTCATCATGCCCAGCAGCACGGATTTACCGACGCCGGTACCGGCAAACAGACCGAGACGCTGACCGCGACCGACCGTCAACAAACCGTTGATGGTGCGAATGCCCACATCGAGCGGTTCACTGATCGGTTCACGCTTGAGCGGGTTAATGGTCGGGCCGTCCATCGGCACCCAGTCTTCGGCTTTCATGCCGCCCTTGCCATCCAGCGCACGGCCAGCGCCGTCCAGCACCCGCCCGAGCATGCTCATGCCCATCGGCAAGCGGCCAGTGTCTGCCATAGGCACCACACGGGCACCGGGCGCAATGCCGGCGACGCTGCCGACCGGCATCAGGAACACCTTGCTGCCGGAGAAACCCATGACTTCGGCTTCGACCTGCACCGGTTGATAACTGTCGTCGTTGATGACCATGCAGCGGCTGCCCATTGCCGCGCGCAAACCTTCGGCTTCGAGGGTCAGGCCCACCATGCGCAGCAGACGGCCTTCGAGGATCGGCGCCCCCGCCAGCGTAGTGACCTCGGCGTAACTGCCCAGGCGCTTGGCGAAGCTGGTGCGATCAAGGCGCATCAGGTTCGTCCAGCGTCGGCTCGACCGCAGGTTTTTCGTCGACCGGCAGTTCCAGGCTCAGATCCGGAGCGGCCGGGTGCAAGGCCTGGTCATGCAACTGATCGAACAGCTTTGCCATGACTTGGGCGACGCGGGTTTCAACGGTGGCGTCAATGCGACTGTGTTCGGTCTCGACCCGGCAACCGCCGGGCAGCAGGGATTCGTCTTCGACGATGCGCCAGGTTTCTTCATGGCGCTCGCGCAGGGCTTTGACCTGTTCGAAGTCCTGCGGATTGATGTGCAGCCGCACGTTACCCACGCCCAGCGGCAAGAGCTTGAGGGCTTCGCGCATGACGTGTTCGATTTGCGTCGAGTCGATGGCCAGTTCGCGCTGAATCACCTGTTTGGTGATGTGCTGCACGAGGTCGACCAGGGATTTCTCGATCTGGGTGTCCTGCTCGGCAATGGGCTCGAACAGGTTGGCCATCAGCTGTTCCAGGCCGGCAACCTTCGGCGCCAGGACGGCTTCAGCTTCCTGACGGACCTTGAGTGTGGTGCTGTGAAAGCCTTCTTTCTCGCCGATGGCGAAGCCTTCGTTGTAAGCCTCCTGACGGATGCTTTCGAGTTCTTCGAGGGTCAGTGGCTGGACTTCATCCAGCGGCACTTCTTCCATTTCCGGCGGTTCGGGCTCGGGTTCCGGCTCGGGCTCCGGCACAAACGGATCGAAACTGGGCAACGCCCAGACATCGAAACCGGCGACGGCCTTGCCTCGGATCAGGTCGGTCTGGGACTCATCATGTTTGGACGACATAGTGACCTTAGATCATCTCTTCGCCGCCCTTCCCGCCGAGAACGATTTCTCCGGCTTCGGCCATACGGCGGGCAATGGTGAGGATTTCTTTCTGCGCGGTTTCCACGTCGCTGACGCGCACCGGGCCCTTGGCCTCGAGGTCGTCGCGCAACAGTTCGGCCGCTCGTTTGGACATGTTCTTGAAGATCTTTTCCTTGACGCCTTCGTCCGAACCCTTGAGGGCCAGCACCAGCACGTCGGAGGACACTTCACGCAGCAACGCCTGAATCCCGCGGTCGTCGACATCGGACAGGTTGTTGAACACGAACATGAGGTCTTCGATCTGACCGGACAGGTCTTCGTCGACTTCGCGGATCGAGTCCATCAGCTGGCCTTCGATCGAGCTGTCGAGGAAGTTCATGATGTCGGCCGCACGCTTGATGCCACCCAGGGTGGTGCGCGAGGCATTCGAGTTGCCGGAGAACTGCTTCTCGAGAATCTGGTTGAGTTCTTTCAGGGCCGCTGGCTGCACGGTGTTCAGCGAGGAGACCCGCAGAATGATGTCCAGACGCACCTTGTGGTCGAAGTTGCCAAGCACTTCACCAGCCTGATCCGGGTCGAGGTAGGCCACGACGATCGCCTGGATCTGCGGGTGCTCGTAACGGATCACATCGGCGACGGCGCGTGGTTCCATCCACTTCAGGCTGTCGAGGCCGCTGGTGTTGCCGCCCAGCAGGATGCGGTCGATCAGGCCGTTGGCCTTGTCTTCGCCCAGTGCCTGGGTGAGCATTTTGCGCACGTAGTCGTCGGAGCCGACGCCCAGGCTGGTCTGGTCGCCGACGATGTCGACGAACTCGCTCATGACCTGTTCGACCTGCTCGCGATGGACGTTGCCCATCTGCGCCATGGCCACGCCGACGCGCTGGACCTCTTTGGGCCCCATGTGGCGCAACACTTGGGCAGCATCGGTCGAACCCAGGGACAGCAGCAGAATCGCGGCTTTGTCGACCTTGGTCAGTTTGGCGGCAACGGCTCGGTTATCACTCATCTGCGTTAATCCACTCTTTCACGACCTGGGCCACGCGACCCGGATCTTCTGCCACCAGACTCTTGATTGCATTCAACTGTGCGTCATAGCCTTCGCTCGGGCTCGGCAGCAGGATGCTTTGCGGACCACCGAGGCTGACGCGGTCGTTGCCCAGTTCGCCGTCCAGGCCGCCCATGCCACCGAGTTCCACGTCGCTGCCAATGCCGGCCAGTTGCTTGCCTTTGCCGCCACCGGTGATGTTGTTGAGCACCGGACGCAGCACACCGAACACCAGCACCAGGATGAACAAGACACCCAGCACTTGCTTGACGATGTCCCAGAACCAAGGCTGGGAGTAGAACGGAATATCGGCAATCACTTCACCGCGCTCGGCGGAGAATGGCATGTTGATCACGCTGACGCTGTCACCACGGCTCGCGTCGAAACCGACGGCGTCCTGCACCAGGCGAGTGAAGCGCGCCAATTCATCGGCACTCCACGGCGCACGGGTGGTCTCGCCATTGGCGGCGTTGATCTTGACCTGATCATCCACCACCACCGACACCGACAGGCGATTCAAACGGCCCTGCTGTTGTTTGGTGTGGCTGATCGAACGGTCGAGTTCGAAGTTCTTGGTGGATTGTTGACGCTTGTCCGCCGGATACGGTGCCAGCATCGGCTGACCGGTGGCCGGGTCCATGATTTGCTGACCGTTGGCATCGATCAACGGCTGGCCTGGCTGAACCATGCCGGCTGCCGCGGTGCTGCCACCGGTGGTCTGCGGCGCGGAAGCTGGCGATGGCGGCTGGTTGCTCAGGGCACCCGGCACACCTTGCGGGCCATTGCTGGCAGTGCGTTGTTCGTTGACCGACTGCTCGCTGCGCAACGCCGGTTGATCCGGGTTGAACTGCTCGGAGGTCGACTCGACAGCGCTGAAGTCCACGTCGGCCGAGACTTCGGCTTTGTAGCGGTCGTTGCCCAGCACCGGTTGCAGGATATTGTGCACGCGCTGGGTCAGCATGCTTTCCATGCGACGGCTGTAGTCAAATTGCTTGCCGGCCATGGTCAGTTCGGAATTTTCCGCCTGATCCGACAGCAGGTTGCCCTTCTGGTCGACCACGGTGATCTGGGATTTGCTGAGTTCGGGAACGCTGGTCGCGACCAGATTGATGATCGCCACCACCTGACCCGGCTCCAGCGAGCGGCCGGAATACAGTTCAACCAGCACCGAAGCGCTTGGCTTGCGTTCGTCACGCACGAACACCGAGCTTTTCGGAATCGCCAGGTGCACGCGAGCGCCCTTGACGTTGTTCAGGCTGGAAATGGTCCGCGCCAGTTCGCCTTCGAGGCCGCGACGATAACGGGTCGCTTCCATGAACTGGCTGGTCCCCAGGCCCTGGTCCTTGTCGAGGATTTCAAAACCGATGTTGCCATCGCTGGGAGTGACACCAGCGCCCGCGAGCTTGAGCCGTGCACGGGACAGGTCTTCGGCCTTGACCAGCAAGGCACCGGAGTTGGGTTCAACGGTGTAGGGAATATCGGCGGCGGCCAGGGTATCCATGACCTGCTTGGCGTCCATACCGGCGAGGCTGCCGTACAGAGGCCGGTAGTCCGGCTGCTGCGACCACAGCACCACGGCAAAACCAATCGCCACGCTCGCAGCCAGGCCGACCAACAGGCCCACCTGACGCAACATGGTCATCTCGGAGAGGTTTTCCAGGAAGGACAACCCGAACAGCGGCGGTTTGCCGTCTACTGGGGTGGCCTTGGCCGGAACGTTATCGGCGACTGCTTCTGCCATGACTCAATTCGTCCTTAAACCGGCATCTGCATGATGTCTTGGTATGCCTGAACCAGCTTGTTTCGCACTTGGGTCAACGCTTGAAAAGACACGCTGGCCTTCTGCGAGGAAATCATGACATCCGTCAGGTCGACGCCACTTTTGCCGATCTCGAAGGCACTGGCCAACTGACTGGACGCTTGCTGGGTGTCATTCACTTTATTGACAGCCTGACCGAGCATGTCGGAAAAGCTGCTGCCACCCAGTTCAGGGACTGCGGCAGTCGATTTAGGCGCAGACATGGCATCCATTTGCATGGAGCGCATGTCCAGCATCAACCGATTAAATTCAATACCTTGGCTCATGGTCTACTCTCGTTGGCGACCCGCAATTTTTTGACACTCACTCGGCGGGTAGTGAGGTGTTAGCAACAAGGGTGCCAGCTCCGTGGCTGCTCTGAACAAAAGCGTTTCCCGGGCGTTGTTGGCGAACGAATCAAGTCGCGAACAAATAAGCTTCCACATCCATCCCGGCATCGCGCATCTGCGCCAGCTTGTAGCGCAAGGTGCGTGGGCTGATGCCCAATCGCTCAGCCGCTTCTTTGCGACGGCCGCGCTCGGAACGCAAGGTGTCGATGATCATCTGGAATTCACGGCGACGCAGGTCATCACCCAACGCCCCGGCCGATTCAGCCTCGACCTCCACGACCCGCACCGGCGCCAACGCCGGCAACGGCGCACAAGCCACCGGTCCGGACAGGCAGAAATCCTGGGGCTGGATCAAACCACCCTGCTGCAGAATCAAGGCGCGCTGGATCGCGTTATCCAGTTCACGCACGTTGCCCGGCCACAGATAACCGATCAGGCACGCCTGCGCCTCGGGCGACAGTTTCGCCGCGGCATGCTTCATTTTATTGACGTGTTTGGCCAGCAGACGCTCGGCCAGCGGCAGGATGTCGGCGGTACGCTCGCGCAGCGGACGCCAGGCCAGCGGAAATACCGACAATCGATAGAAGAGGTCTTCACGGAACCGCCCCGCCGACACCTCACCGGACAGGTCACGGTTGGTGGTCGCCACGACCCGTATATCCAGGGAGATCGGCTTGCGTGCGCCGACCCGTTCGACTTCACGCTCCTGCAACACCCGCAGCAATTTGGCCTGGAGCCCGAGGGGCATTTCAGAAATTTCGTCGAGCAGGATCGTTCCGCCATCGGCCTGCTCGAACTTGCCGGCCTGCGCCGCGATGGCGCCGGTGAATGAACCTTTTTCGTGACCGAACAAAGTGGCTTCGAGCATGTTGTCGGGGATCGCCGCGCAGTTGATCGCAATGAACGGCTGACTGGCGCGATGGGAGTGCTGATGGATATAACGCGCCAACACTTCTTTACCGGTCCCGGACTCGCCGGAGATCAATACCGTCGAATCGCTGCGCGCGACCCGCGCGGCCAGTTCCAGCAATTGCACACTGGCCGGCTCGAAGGCGATCGGCCCTTCGCTCTCGGTCGCACCGAGCGTGCCCAGTGCGTGCCGCGCCACGAGGTCGAGCAAGGCTTTGGGCTCGAACGGCTTGACCAGATAATCCGCCGCGCCTTGGCGCATCGCATCGACGGCCCGCTCGACCGCACCATGAGCGGTCATCAGCAACACCGGCAATTGCGGCTGACGCGTTCGCAGCAAACCGAGCAGTTGATGGCCGTCCATGCCTGGCATATTGACGTCGCTGATCACCAGGCTGAAGGCCTCATTGCCGACCGTCGCGAGCGCCTCTTCCGCCGAACCGACGGCCGTGTAATCGTGCCCCGCGAGCAGCAGCGTATCGGCCAGTGCTTCGCGTAGCGCGCGGTCGTCCTCGACCAGTAAAACCTTGATTGCCATGTCCTTCACTCCGCTCCCTGAGCGTTAGGCTGTTCACCGGAAAAAAGCGGCAGGATGACCTGCGCGCAGGTGCCGCGACCCGGCCGCGAGCGCAACTGCAATTCTCCCTGATGAGCACGGGCCACGGCCTTGACCACGGTCAGGCCCAGGCCAGTCCCGGTGGTTTTAGTGGTGAAAAACGGCTCACCCAAGCGCGCCAGTACTTTGCCGTCGATGCCGCTGCCGCTGTCACTGATGCACACCCGCAGGTTGTTTCCCCTGGCATAGAAATGCACTTTCAAGCGGACATCACCGGCACTGGCCTGAACGGCGTTCTCGATCAGATTAAGGATTGCGCCGACCAAGGTGTCGCGGTTGCACAGCAGTTCACCGGCATGACTGTCGCACTGCCAGCGAATCGGCAAATCCTGAACATGAGTCAGTGCAGCCGATTGCAGCGACTGCATCAATTGCTTGGGCGTGACGCGGTCGGTCAACGGCAGCTCGCCCCGCGCGAACACCAACATGTCGCGAACCTGATGTTCCAGCTCATGCAACCGCTCTTTCAGGCGCCCGGCAAAACGTTGCTGCGTGGCGACCGGCAATTCCTGCTCAGTCAAATGACTGGCGTAGAGCAACGCGGCGGACAACGGCGTCCGAATCTGATGGGCCAGCGAGGCGACCATTCGGCCGAGAGACGACAGGCGCTCGTGGCGAGCCAGCTGATCTTGCAGATGACGGGTTTCGGTCAGGTCGTTGAGCAACACCAACTGCCCGGGCTCGGCATCCAGCGAACGAGTGGCGATCGACAGACGTCGACCGTCCTTCAGAGAGATTTCGTGACCGTCGTCTTCGCGAGGAGCAAAGCAACGGGCAATGACATGGCGCCAGAGCTCGCCTTCGAGGGGCAGGCCGAGCAACTCGCAGGCCGCCGGGTTGGCTTCACGCACAATGCCCTGGGCATCGATGACGATGACGCCGCCAGGCAACAGATCGAGGAGGTTTTGCAGACGGTTGGCCAGACGTTCCTTTTCCGCCAGCTCTTGCATGCGCTGAGCGCTGACCACCGCCAGCTCACCCTTGAGCTCGGTGACCCGGGCTTCCAGCATGCTGTAGGAATCAGTCAGCTGGCTCGACATTTGGTTGAACAGCGAGAACGCCTGCTCAAGGCCAAGCCGGCTTGCCTGCTCTACGGACGACGGTTGCCCCGAAGCATCAGGGACAGGAGACATCTGGGCGGCTTGGGGCATCGTGCTCTCTCGCTAGGCTGACCGTCAGTTAAACGGAACGTTGCGAGGGATGTAGCAATACCCGTGCCTAAAAAAAACCGCCTACAAATGAACGACTTGAAAAACAGGCGTCAATCATCCGCCTGTTCATCACCGTCGCGACGGCTCATGCCGTACTTGCGCATCTTCTCCACCAGCGTGGTACGACGAATACGCAGGCGTTCTGCGGCACGCGCCACGATCCCATTGGCATCATCCAGCGCCTGCTGAATCAAGCCCTGCTCCAGACCACCGAGGTAGTCTTTGAGGTCCAGACCTTCCGGCGGCAGCATGGCGTTGGCAGTGAAGTCCGGGGTATGACCGTTGATGGCCACCCGCTCTTCAAGATCACTGCGCAGGCTGTCGACCAGTTGCTCGTCTTCATCATCGACGTAGCGGAATTTCTTCGGCAGCTCGACCACGCCGATCACCCCGTAGGGGTGCATGATCGCCATGCGTTCCACCAGGTTGGCGAGTTCGCGAACGTTGCCCGGCCAACCGTGACGGCACAGCGACATGATCGCCGCCGAGTTGAAGCGGATCGAACCGCGCTTCTCGTGCTCCATGCGCGAGATCAACTCGTTCATCAGCAACGGGATGTCTTCGACACGTTCGCGCAGCGGCGCCATCTCGATCGGGAACACGTTCAGGCGGTAGTACAAGTCTTCGCGGAACGTGCCGATCTCGATCATGCTTTCGAGATTCTTGTGAGTCGCCGCAATGATGCGCACGTCGACACTCTGGGTCTTGTTGCTGCCCACGCGCTCGAAGGTGCGTTCCTGCAACACGCGCAGTAACTTGACCTGCATCGGCAACGGCATGTCGCCAATTTCGTCGAGGAACAGGGTGCCGCCATTGGCCAACTCAAAACGCCCGGCGCGACTGGTGATCGCCCCGGTGAAAGCGCCTTTCTCGTGGCCGAACAATTCGCTTTCCAGCAACTCGGCCGGGATCGCCCCGCAGTTGACCGGAACGAACGGCGCGTCACGACGCTTGGAGTGGTAGTGCAGGTTGCGCGCGACCACTTCCTTGCCGGTGCCGGACTCGCCAAGGATCAGCACACTGGCGTCGGTATCGGCCACTTGCTGCATCATCTGACGGACGTGCTGAATCGCCCGGCTGGTGCCGACAAGGCTACGGAAAAGGTTGGGTTCGCGATGACGACCGCGCTCGCGGGCCTGGTCGTACATCTCGCGATAGACCTGCGCACGGTGCAGCGAGTCGAGCAATTTGCTGTAGCTGGGTGGCATTTCGAGGGTCGAAAGCACTCGGCGACGCTGGTCTTCAGGCAAGTCAATGGAAGAATTATCGCCCATTAACAAAACCGGAAGGAACTCATCCCAGGTTGCGAGTGTCTTTAACAGGCCCGGAAGTGCGCCAGGAGCATTGACCGTCCCGATGAGGACACAGATCACTTCACGACTTGAGGACAAAGAGCCGACAGCCTGCTGCCAGTCATGGCTACCGCAGGGTAAATTTTCTTCGCCAAGAAAATTTAAAATCACCGCCAAATCGCGGCGGCGGACGCTATCGTCGTCAATCAGCAGAATTTTGGTTTCACGCCACATGCAATAGCAACTTCCCTAGTCAACTCAATGCCCAAAATGAGGGGGCAAGCTAGACGCTTGCAGACACGTTATGCCTGTAGACGACTGAAATCTGGTACCAGCCACTAGTTAAGTCAAAAAACCGTGCACAGTCAAATTTATGGCGCACTATGTTTGGATTAACTGAGGGTTAATTAACCAAACAGATGGTAAACCTTTGCCGCGCTCTGTGCTTGATGGATCTGCGACATCTCGTCGACTATCGCCTGGCGCTCCCCTGTCGCCGCCTCCAGAAGCTGTTTATACACGCCCAGCAACTCCTCAAGGTTGTCGCGCAACGCGACCTCATCCACCGAAGCTTCACTCAAGACGTCTTCCATGCAGGAACGGCAAGCCAGGTCCAATTCACTAATGGCCTCCCAGTTGCGCTCGGCCAATGCACCGACGAGGGCATCGCGGGTTAGTTCGATTCGCTGCAAGACAAGACTCATGGTGATCTCCTTAAAACTGCGGACCCGGCGCGGCAATGGCATCCCAACCGTCTTTGACCGTGCGAAGCAGGTCGGCGACTTCGTCGAGGATTTTTGGATCGGTCTTGATATTGGCTTCAGCCAGACGCTTCATCATGTAGGTATAGAGATTATCCAGCTCGCCTACCGATTCAGCCTGATTTTCCAGATCCAGACCTTCACGCAGACCGCCGATGATGCCGATGGCCTTGCCGATCAGAACGCCCTTGTTCGGAATGTCTTTGCGTTCCATCGCGCCCCTGGCTTGGGCTATGCGATCCAGTCCGCCTTCCATAAGCATCTGAACCAGACGATGCGGGCTGGCTTCGGAAGTCTGCGCCTGAGCGCCAATCTTCTGGTATTGGCGAAGGGCTAACATTGGATTCATGTTGTACCTCATCAGAAATCTGTGGTTCGTATAACCAGTGTATCGACGACGCGTCAAAAAACTTTAGATCCAAAAACAAAAAGCCCGGAGCGCTCTAAAACGCTGCCGGGCTTTTGGCGGTTCGGGTGTTACGAGTTCTTCTGCTGCGCTGTCATCGCCTCAAACATCGAGGTGATGTTACTGGCTGTCGCTTTCAACTTACCAACGAGCGTGTCCATGTCGTTGTACTTTTTGGTCAGCACCGCCGTCAGGGTCTCGATTCGGCGATCCAGGGCCGCCTGGTCATTGGACAGCTTTTTCTTGGTTGAATCCAGACTCTTGGCGCGCGCGTCCAGGATAGAGTCGACTGCTTTGCCATTGACGGTTTTACCTTCGGTGTAAGGCTTGATCGCGTTGTTCATACGCTCAATCAGACCGTTGGTACCCGTGAACAGTGTCTGAACCTCACCGCCCAGCTTCTTGTCGTTCATTGCAGTGTTGAACTTGGTGCTGTCAAAGTCCAGTGCGCCGGTCTTCTGGTTGGTGGTGATACCCAACTGGGAAAGCACAGTCAGCTTGTCGCCCGCACCGGTCTGCGACAGCGGGCCCCGCAAGGAATCCAGAATCGAACGTGGCAGCGGGTCACCGGTCAGCGCCGCGGAAACGGTCAGCTTGCCATCGTCATCCAGGGACGGCTTGGTCAAGGAGGTCACTGCGTTGGCCACAGCATTGTACGCGTCGACAAACTTCTGGATAGAAGCTTTCAGGCCATCGTTGTTGCCTGCGACGGTTATGGTGGTGGTGTCCTGGGACAGCAAGGTCATCGACAACCCGGAAACGTTGCTCACGGTGTTTGAAGGACCGCTCATGGGCAAGCCATCAACGCTGTAGAGCGCGTCCACGGGCAATTCACCGATGGCTCCGGAAGAAGTCGCCGTCGGCGTTGCCGCCATTTTCACCGTACCGTCCATCTCCAGGCCGGCAATACCGCTTACCTTGAGCTCGGACCCGGCACCCGTGGTGCTGGAACCCATCACCAGACGCGAGCCAAAACTGTCTGTCACGATGTTGGCGCTGAGGCCACTGGACTGGTACTGAGTGTTGATCGCGTCGCGAACCGACTGCAGGGTGGCGCCCGCCGCAACGTTAACGGTGTAGGATTTGCTGCCCTGATTGATCGTCAGGGTGCCTGACCCGACCGGGCTGGTTGCACCACCGGCGAAGGCGGCACTGGCCACTTTCGAGCTGGTTGCCAACTTAGTGACGGCAATGGTGTAAGTACCGGCGACCGCTGAGTTATTAGCGGTGGCGGTGACAACTTTAGCGTTGCCAGTGGTTGCTGCAAAACCGGTGAACTGAGGGGACGTCGCGCTGCCCAGATCCTTGAGCGCAGTCTGGAACGTGGCCAGCAGCGATTTCAAGGTACCGATCCCGGAAATGCTCGCCGAGTTGGTAGCGGTCCCACGGTCGATCTGACCTTGCTTGGCCGCTTTGTCAGCGTTCACCAATGCTTTGACGATAGCACCAGTATCAAGGCCGGAACCTAAACCTGTGCCCGGTAGAATTGGACTTGCCATGTGAAACTCCCTTCAGTGTGTCGCCGGCCTTTTGACCACTACAACGCCCAAAAGAACATAGCAACAAAATTCGTGCCAGTTGTCAGGCTTTAGCGCTGAACAACAGGCTGCTTGCATCATTCAAACTATTGGCCAGTTTCAAGACCTCTTCGTTGGGGATCTGACGGATCACCTCACCAGAGTCGCTGGCAATCACTTTTACCACAACCTTGCCTGAAGGCTCGTCAATCGAGAACTCCAGATTACGCTTGACCGACTGAACGAACTTTTCGATTTCCTGAACGGCCATCTTCAGTTTTTCCTGCTCGGTTAAGCCGCTTTTACCTTCATCCTTGACAGCAACCACTGACGCAGCGACCGCTTGAGGCTTTTCCGCAGGCTTCTCGGCAACAGCCGTCGCCTTTGGGGCCGCAGGATAAGACAAGTTCAGCTTCACGCTCATATCCATGTCCATCACCTCTTAAACCAAAAAAGCGAGAGAGCGCGACATGCACACTCCCCCGCCAAAACTCACTCAGCTATTACTGAAGCAGTTTCAGTACAGCGGATGGCAGTTGGTTGGCCTGAGCCAGAACTGCGGTGGAAGCTTGTTGCAGAGTTTGTTGCTTGGTCAGCTGTGCAGTTTCAGCAGCGAAGTCGGTATCTTGTACGCGACCCAGTGCAGCACTGGCGTTTTCGTTGATGTTTTGCAGGTTGGAAATGGTGCTGGACAGACGGTTTTGTGCAGCACCGAGGTCAGCACGGCTGGAGTTGATCTTGGCCAGAGCGGCGTCGATTTTGGTCAGCGCGTTGTTCATCGAAGCTTCGGCGGTTGCCGAGTTGTTACCAGTGATCTGAACGGTAGCCGAGTCAACCGACAGGGTAGCTGCGTCGAAGCCGCTGTCCAGGGTCAGGGTGATCTGGTTGGTAGCGCCAGTGTTGGAACCAACCTGGAAGGTCATGGTGCCAGCGGTGCCGTCGATCAGGTTCTTGCCGTTCAGGTTGGTCGACTTGGCGATACGAGTCAGTTCGTCCGACATCGAAGCGAATTCTTTGTTCAGAGCAGCGCGGTCAGCGGTGCCGTTCGAATCGTTTCGGGATTGAACAGCCAGTTCACGCATACGCTGCAGAATGTTGGTCGATTCTTGCATCGCGCCTTCAGCGGTCTGAGCGATCGAGATACCGTCGTTGGCGTTTTTGATAGCCATGGTCTGACCGCGGATCTGCGAAGTCATACGGGTAGCGATTTGCAGGCCGGCGGCGTCATCTTTAGCGCTGTTGATTTTCAGGCCGGAAGACAGGCGAGTCATCGATGTCGACAGAGCGTCGGAAGCGCGGTTCAGGTTTTTCTGAACGTTCAACGATGTGACGTTGGTGTTTACTGTTAAAGCCATGACGAATTCCTCGTTGGTTGGGTACTGCGGCTTCCGGCCCTGGCAACCGCCGGGTATGGCCTAGAGAACCTTCGTAATAGTTATCGTCGCCAATGCAACTTGCTTTAGGGGATTTTCAAAATTATTTGCCATCACGTTGCCACCCCCCGTAAATCAAGGGGTTGGCGATGATCCGGCAGCGAAAAAATGACGCCAGGGAAATGTCGGCGACAGGTTGGCGAGGACTCGCCGGCACCGACAGAAGGGATATTGCTTAAACAGACAGGCTTTCGGTCAGCAACTCGACCAGTTCATATTCCAGGTAATCAGCCAATGCGAGCCAGTTCTGCGCTTCCTGACACGCGAACATTTTGCTGAGCAAAAAAGCCCATTGCTTTTGCGATGACTGCGGCGTGGAGTCAAATGCCGGATGCACTTCACCGACCAGCTCGATCATTACCAGGCTGGCTTCGACATCACGCCCCAGACGGAACAAGGCTGCACAGTGCTGCGCATCGGCAACGAAGGTTTCAAGCGCGCTCATGACGCAAACTCCGGATGAAAAACCGTACCGGCGATCATCGCCCCTGCCCGACTGCTGTTATGGAAACGTACCTGTGGGTGGCCCGCAATAAAACGCTCCAGCTCACACAGATAGCTGCGGAAGTTGAGTTGAGTCTTGATGCGCTGGCCGTGGCCATCCAGCACCCAGTGCTTGGCAGCCCCCATCTGCGGCCCCAGATCACCATCGCTCCACCCTGCGTGGGTCTTGTCACCCGGGAAGGCAAAGTCGGCGCCGAACAGCGTGATTTGCACAGCGCCCATTTTCACCGCCAGGTCGACCGCCGGGTGAATCACGCTGCCGCCAACATACAGCTCGCCCCTGGGCAATTGCCGACGCAGCTGCTGGTAGATCGGGCTCGCGGAATAACCGGCATAACGCGGCCCCTGCCAGGCCTCGATCACCGCCGGATCAAGCATGGGCATGTACACCAGCGTGATGTCGGCCGTGCCTTCAGACGGCAGGTGCCGCTGCGAAATGCGCTGGTCGATGCTGACGACAATGTCAGGACGAATGCCGTGCTTGAGCAGCGGACGATAGGCCGTGTCGACGCAGATGAACAACGGTCGCTCGGCTTCATTGCGAATGGCGCGCAAGGTCGCAAAGTGCTGTTCCAGGCTTGGCCCGGTGGCGATGACAAACACCTCCCGCCCCGGCTGTGAACCGAACAACTCGGTCACGTCGCGATCGCCCAGCAACCACTTGAGACTGACCTGCAAGCGCTCCACGATTTCAGGCGACTGCGGATCGAACTCACGATTGTTGAAGGTCAGATGGGTTTCACTGATCAGGCGATCACGGATCTTCGCGCTGAAATCGTCGGCCAGTACCAGCTCGGAGGGCAAGGCAAAAAACGGCAGCTGGATTTCTCCCAGATCGCCGGCATACAACAGCTCGACCCTGGGATCGCTGAGCCACGGCTGTTGATCGAGCAGTTGCAGCACCAGGGCAAACACGGCGCCGTTGAGGATGTGCACGTACAAATGCTCAAGACCGGCGCGTTGCAGCAACTCCATTTGCAGATCGCCGAGCCCGGTGCCGTAGACGTGCGCCACCGGACTGTCGAGCGGCAAACTGTCGGCCTGAAGCACGGCCTCGCGACTGCGATCATGGCGGCTGGTCAGCTGAATGCCATTGATGCTCAGCGTCGAGCCCAGGCCTTCCACCAGATCAGCCTGTAGCAGGCTCGTGTCTTCGACCAGCAAGCGCACAGCCAACGCCGGCCAGCGTTGCTGGATGACGTCGACGTTGTGCTCAAAGAACTCGCTCATGGCGCCTCGCATTGTGTTCGGGCAAAAAAATAGCGCTCAAGGTTACACCTTGAGCGCTTTTTTTGTGTCTGGCTTTCTTTGACTAAGACGCCTTGTTCAAGGGCGGTAGAGGATCGCCGAGCCCCAGGACAGGCCAACGCCGAAACCGCTGAGCGCAACGCGCTTCCAGTCGGAGTCCAGCACGTGTTTTTCCAACAGCAGCGGAATGCTCGACGACACGGTGTTGCCAGTCTCGACCATGTCCTTGATGAACTTCTCCGGCTCGCCTTCGAAGCGGCGCGCCACGGCGTCGACAATCGCGGCGCTGCCTTGGTGAATGCAGAAGGCGTCGATGTCATCAGCGGTCAGTTGCGAGTCAGCCAGCAGCTCATGCAAGTGCGCCGGGACTTTGAGCAGTGCAAAGTTGAACACCTGGCGACCGTTCATGTAGAACACGCCGTCGGTGACTTTCAAGTGCGGCGCACCGGAACCGTCGGTGCCGAACTTGGCTTTGCCCAGCTGCCAGGGCGCGTTTTCGCCCATCCAGGTCGCGGTGGCGGCGTCGCCGAAGAGCATGGTGGTGTTGCGGTCTTCCGGGTCGACGATCTTCGAATAAGGGTCGGCGGTGATCAGCAAGCCATTCTTCAGGCCAGCGGCTTCCATGAAGCCCTTGATCGCGTAGATGCCGTAGACGTAGCCGGAGCAGCCCAGGGAAATATCGAACGCCGCCACGGTAGTCGGCAGGCCCAGCTTGTCCTGAACGATGGCGGCCGTGTGTGGCAAACCTTCTTCGTCGCCGTTCTGGGTGACGACGATCAGCACATCGACGGATTCACGCTTCAAGTCAGGGTTGTTGGCGAACAGCGCGTTGGCTGCTTCGACACACAGGTCCGACGTTTCCTGCCCGGCGTCTTTACGCGGCAGGAAGGCCGAACCGATTTTGCCCAGGATGAACTCTTCATCCTTTTCGAATTTTGCACCTTGTGCGTAATTGTCCACGCCGGCTACAGGAACGTAGCTCGCAATGCTTTTTATGCCAATCATTACGGCTTCCCAATAATAAACAGCCCAATACCACCGCTCGTAATGATTCGAGGGGCGCCGACAAACAGTGAAAAACGTCGCCCCATGGAGGCGACAACGGGAAGAATAAAAGGCTATCACTGGGCCAAACAGAGACCAGGCGCCACCTCCCCGATTTATACAATACAGTGAAGATGCGCGTTATGACTCGCAGGTCACGCTATTTTGCCGAAACAGACCGACAAGGCGTTATTCGACCAACGACCAGTCCAGCGCGGTTCCACGCTGGATGGCGTGGCGGGCGCGGCGGCCCAGAAGGGTTTCGGCGTGTTTGGGCGCCAGCCCCAGGCCAGGACGGATGGCACGCAGATTGGCGACGGTAAACGGCTCTCCGGCCGCCATATCTTGCGTGACATAGAGCGAGCGTCGGTACACCAGGGACTTGCGCTCGGCCTCGGTCACCCCGTAATGCACCTGACCCATAGCCTGCCAGGCACGCTCGGTTTCGATCACCAGGCTTTCCAGTTCGGCCGGCTCCAGGGAGAAACTGGCGTCCACCCCTCCGGCCGCACGGTCGAGGGTGAAGTGCTTTTCGATCACAGTCGCTCCCAGCGCCACGGCGGCCACAGACACGCCGACGCCCATGGAGTGATCGGACAGGCCGACCTCGCAGCCAAACAATTCACGCAAATGTGGAATCGTGCGCACATTGCTATTGGCCGGTGTTGCCGGGTACGTGCTGGTGCATTTGAGCAGCACCAGGTCCTTGCATCCCGCCTCACGGGCAGCGCGCACGGTTTCGTCGAGCTCGGCGATGCTGGCCATGCCGGTGGAGATAATCAATGGCTTGCCGGTGGCCGCGACCCGGCGAATCAGCGGCAGGTCGGTGTTTTCAAAACTGGCGATCTTGTACGCCGGCACATCGAGGCTTTCGAGGAAGTCGACGGCGCTGTCATCAAACGGCGTGGAGAACGCCAGCATGCCCAGTTCGTTGGCCCGGGCGAAAATCGGCGCGTGCCATTCCCACGGCGTATGCGCTTTCTCGTACAACGCGTACAACGAGGTTCCGGCCCACAGACTCTTTGGGTCCTTGATGAAGAACTCACCTTCGGCCAGGTCCAGGGTCATGGTGTCCGCGGTGTAGGTTTGCAGCTTCAAGGCATGCGCGCCGGCTTTGGCCGCCGCTTCGACGATTTGCAGCGCCATGTCCAGCGACTGGTTATGGTTGCCGCTCATCTCGGCGATGATGAACGGCGGCGCGTCGGCACCGATGGAGCGGTTGCCGATCTTGAAGCTAGTCATTGCTGCGTTCCTTTAATACGCGCGTGAACGCGCAAGCACTCTGAGTAAAACCGGCTTCGCGAAACACCTTCAGCGAAGGCTGGTTGTCCGGCAACACTTGGGCGGTGATGGCCGTCAGTTGCGGCCAGTGGGCCGTCACGAACGTCTCGCCGCGGACCAGCAGCGCCCTGCCCCAGCCCAGGCCGATGCGATCTTCAAACAGATAAATCGAGACTTCGGCTTCAAAACCGCGCACGTCATAACGCAACACCCCCACCGGACCGTCATCGGTTTCGGCGATCAACAGCAAGCGCCGCGCATTATTCAAACTGGCGGCCAGCCAATGTTGATGCGACGACCATTCAATCGCCCCGGCGTCCAGCGACCAGCGCCGAACCGCCTCGGCGTTGCGTCCGTGGAACAGAAGCCGTGCATCGTCTGCGGTCGCGAGACGGATCTGCAACACCGCACCGGCCAACGCTGCCGCCACCCGCTGCGCCCCCCGACCATCCACCAATTGCCGCGAATGATCGGCCAGGCTCTGGCGTATCCCCTGATTGCCCGCGACAAAACCGATGGCCTGGCGCAGTTGCTCGATGCTCACCTGCTCACGAGGGCCCAGGTAGACATGGGCACCCGAGGCGGCCATGACCTCGCCATTGGCCTGCTGATTGTTCGAGACCGCAATGCAAATCGTCGGCAGCCCCATGGCCGCCCGCTCCCAACTTGTCCCGCCACCGGCACCGACAAACAGGTCGGCCTCGGTCATCAGCCGGTAGAAGTCGCTGACAAAACTGTGCAAGCGCCAGTTCGGCCGAGTCGCCGCCATGGCCTGCATATCGTCCCAGGCCGGGTTGTCGGCTCCGGCAACGAAATCGACTTCCAGCGCATCGAAATCCGCCATGGCCAGCATCGCGTGATGAGTCTGCATCGCCGCATCGAAGCCGCCGAAATTCACCAACACCCGCTTGGCCTGCGGTTTGATCGGGATCGCCGGGCAACGGAACTCATCGCGCAGCATCGCGAAACGTGGGCCGAACAACGTATGGCAGCCAGGCGTGAGCAGTGAGTCATAGGCCGCTGGCGTGCCCGACAGGTTCTGGTTGAGCAGCAGGTCGACGGCGTACTGGCGAGTGGCAAGATCATCCACCGCAGCGATCCGTAGCGCCCAGCGCCGGGCCGCCGTTTGCCAGTGATGGTCAAGGCCGTAGTGATCGACGATGATCCAGTCGAACGGCGGATGGTTTTCCAATGCCTGCGCCAACGCGTCGATGTCCGCCTGCCACGGCAGCATGGATTCGATGCCTTGCTGCGGGTCTTCATCGGGATAACGCCCCGGCAGCGCGAAGGTTTCAAAACCTTCGGCCGCCAGACTGTCCAACCGATGGCCCGGCAGCAGGCGACAGGCAAAGGCAACATGTGAACCCTGCTTGCGCAAGGTTCTGGCCAGGGGCAACAAGCGAGCGATATGCCCGCTGCCAATGGTCGGCGATGCGTCGGAGCGAATCAGCACCCTCATTGCAGTTCGCCTCCAGCCTTCAACACGGCGTAAAGGTATTCAGCGCGTTTCCAGTCTTCGAGGGTATCGATGTCCTGCACCAGATGCCGCGGCAGAATCACCGGCAGGCTCGCCGGGGAAAACAATACATCGCCGCGCAACCAGGCCTCGCTGCGCCCCCAGTAGAACTGCCCCGCATCTTGAAAGGCTTCGGCCAGGTCCTGCGAGCGGGTGTTGCGAAATTCCGGGTACAACGACGTCAACGCGCCGTGTTCGTCGAGGGTCAAGGCACGCTGCACGGGAAAGCCGAAACCGGCCACGGAAAACGCGAAGGATTTATCCGGGTTCTGCTCCAGCAATTCAAAGCCCTGACGCAGAAACCGTGCCTGCAAGAGGGGTGCGGTCGCGTAGATACAACAGGCATAGTCGAACGCCGCAAGCTCATTCAAGGCATGCACCATCACCGCCGCCGTGCCGGTGAAATCGTCGGCCAACGACGCCGGACGCATGAACGGCACCTGAGCACCGTGCACCCGCGCGACCTCGGCGATTTCTTCATCGTCGGTGCTGACGACCACCTGATCGAACAGCTGCGAATCCAGCGCCGTACAGATCGAGCGGACGATCATCGGCACGCCGTCGAACGGTTTGAGGTTCTTGCGCGGGATTCGCTTGCTGCCGCCCCGGGCCGGAATGATGGCTACGCAGCTCACAACCAGCCCCCCGCCGCCCGACGATACATCATGATGTTCAACCCAGAATTCGCCTCAAATGCCCCACCACTTCATCCTGCTCCTCATCCGTCAGATCCGGGTACAACGGCAAGCTGATGGCTTCGGAAAAATAACGTTCGGCCTCAGGGAAGTCGCCGTCCTTGAAACCCTGCTCACGGTAATACGGCTGCAAATGCACTGGAATGTAATGCAGGTTCACCCCCAGCCCGGCAGCCCGTAACGCTTCGAACACCTGAGTCTGGCTGAGTTTGATCTGTTCCAGCTGCAACCGGACAACGTACAGGTGCCAGGCCGATTCGGCACCTGACTGAACGGCCGGCAATGTCACCGCAATACCCGCCAGCAGTGTTTCATAACGCGCGGCCAATTGACGACGTCGGGCGACAAACGCATCAAGCCGCGCCATTTGCGACAGGCCCAAGGCGGCATGCAAGTCGGTCATGCGGTAATTGAAGCCAAGCTCCAATTGCTGGTAGTACCACAACCCTGTGTCCGGCACGCTCATCTGAGCCGGATCACCGGTAATACCGTGACTGCGCAAACGGCGCAAACGGTCGGCGAATTCCGGGCGATTGGTCAGCACCATGCCACCTTCGGCGCTGGTGATGATCTTCACCGGGTGAAAGCTGAAAATTGTCATCGCCGCGTATTGGCCACACCCCACCGGCCGCCCCAGATACGAAGCGCCCACCGCATGGGAAGCATCCTCGATCAAGGTGAAGCCATAGCGTTCGGACAACTGCGAGATCGCGCGCATATCGCAACTCTGCCCCGCGAACGCGACCGCCACCACCACTTTGGGCAACTTCCCGGCCGCTTCGGCGATCTCCAATTTCTCTGCGAGTAACCGTGCATCCAGGTTCAAGGTGTGCGGGTCGATGTCGACGAAATCGACGTCGGCGCCGCAGTATCGACCGCAGTTGGCCGAAGCGACAAACGTGTTGGGACTGGTCCAGAGGTAATCGCCCGGACCAAGCCCTGCGACCCGACAGGCAATGTGCAACGCCGCCGTGGCATTGCACACGGCTACCGCATATTCAGCCTGGCAGTGTTCGGCCAGGGCTTTTTCAAAGCGCTCGATCGTCGGCCCCTGAGTCAGCCAGGGCGAGTTGAGTACCTCAATGACAGCGTCGATGTCTGACTGATCAATGTTTTGTCGGCCGTAGGGAATCCGGTACGGCATCATGACCGTGACTCAACACAATGCCCAACCAGCAGGCGGCCACAAGCGTCCTTGAACTTCATTTTGCCGTTGCACATGTGCTGAGTCCTTTTGCTGATCAGGTAGCTTATGCGAGCAACTGCGTCCAATTCACGCTGGAAGCATCGCCGAGGGTAAAGCCCTTGCCGGTCAAGGCCAGGTTCTGGTTGTAGGCTGAATCCTGTTCGAAGCGTGCTTGCCACTTGTCGCGCAGAGCGGCGCGAGCCTGGGTTGCCTCAGGCAGCACGCCCGGATGCAACAGTTGCGCTTGTGGTGTCCAGACAGTCAGGTAACCGGCATCGGCGACTTTCAGGCACAGGTCGATATCGCCAAACGCTTCGTCGAAATGCTCCTCGTCCAGACCACCTACCGCTTCGAACACGTCCTTGCGAATCATCAGACAGGCACCGGACACTGCCGAGTAGTTCTGCTCGACCTGATGGCCGTTCATGTAGCCCTTGGCGTCCTTACGTTCATCGACAAAGACCGAGCCGATATCGCCATTCAAACCCAGGACCAGACCGGCCTGAGTGGTGACGCCACGAATGTCCATCAGTTTGGCGCCAACGATGCCGACTTCCGGACGCTGGGCCTGGTTGAGCATGGCGTCGAGCCAATTGGCATTGACCACTTCGGATTCTGCCGATAGCAATACCAGGTAGTTCCCCTTGGCCTCGCCACAGGCAAAATTGTTCAGCGCCGAGGCGCTCAGGCGCTGACCGCTGCGCAGTACACGAAGGCGATCGCCCTTGCCTTCCAGGCTGCTCAGCCAGGTTGCGAGTTCTTCGGATTGGCTGTGGTTGTCAGCAATCAGCACTTCGTGACGCTGATAACGGGTACGTTGCAGCACACTGACCAGCGCCCGTTGCAGCGACTCAAGGTTGTCCTGGCTCTGGAGGATGATCGACACCAGCGGCCGTTCAGCGTGTTGATAGTCGATCTGGTACGTCAGCGGCAGTGCCGAGCTGACCTGAGCGCGATAACCGCGCGCCGCCAGAGAGCGGGTCAGCACCTGACGTTCCTGAGCGCTGGATTCTTCTAACGGGGCATTGCAAATCAGCAAGGGTTCGGCCAGATGCGCCAGCCCTGCCAGGCCACCGTCCTCGATCAGGCGCAGCAACAGATCGAACTCCAGAGCCTGGGGGTACTCGGTCGAGAAACCTTTGGCCTGAGCCAACACATCACGCTGGATCAACCAGTGGCGCGCCATCAACGACGGCACGGTTTGCAGCAGGTCGAGGTTGACCCCTGGACGGAATACATCCGCCAGAGCGCCGTTGGCCTGACGCTGAAGCTCATCCATCGCCACCGCACGCACACCCTCGGCACCGGCCAGCTCAAGGCTGGCGCGCAGCAAACCGCTGGCAGTGAACTGATCTCCGGCCTCGGCCAGCAACAGCCAATCGGCAGTGGACTGGGCGACGATCTGGTTGATGCGCTCCACATAATTGGTTGTGCTGACTTTGACGAAGTGCACGGTGTCGCGCACGGTCGTGGTCGCCGGTAAATCACCGGTGGTGAACACCACCAGGTTGAACGCCCTGCAGTGACCAGCGACCAAGCTATCGAAGGTCGCCTGCAACTTGACCATGTCGGCGTCCAGATCCAGCAACAGAATGCCGAACTGAGGACCGCCATTGTGCCTGGCCAACTGTGCGGCGATTGCCTTGAGCTGCGCGGCATCCGGGTTACGCGCTTCGAGCCAGTTCAGCAACCGGCCGGACGGCATGTTCTCGAACAATCGGCGGTCTTGCTGACCCGGTAAAGCGTTCAGTCGCTCGGCCCAGGCTTGCAGCTTGAGGCCTTCTTCCGGCTCTTCGCTGTCCTTCAACGACTCCGCCAGGCGCTCGACCACCGCCCGGTTGAACACGTTCAGGCTCAAGGCCTCCCACAACCGGCTACGCACAGTGCGGTCAGTGTCATTGGGGTGAATTTGCATCAACTCATGCTGCTTGAGCAGGATGCCTTCCAGTTCCTGAAGTTGCAGGCGTCCGGCAGGCATGGCATGCAGCAGGAATTCGAACTCGGTCAGCAGGTCGAACACCGGTTTATTGTAGAACGGCATTTCGACGAATTGCTCGGGGCCGAACGAACGAATCGGCTCTTCCCCCGCCTCGCGCCAGGCCGAGCGAATAATCATGGTGCCTTTGAGCGAGCGACCTTCGATCAGGCAATCGGCCATGGCGGTAAAACTGTCCAGGGCGATCTGCTTGGCCTGGACCGCCCCCTTGGCGCTGAGTGGCGTCGGGATCGAGGCCAGGAATTCGGCAAACTGCTCGCGCTCGGCAACGCTTTTGGCGTCTTTGAAGGTCAGCACCGTCAACACGTTGGTGTTGTGGTCCGAGGCGCCATAGTTCATTTCCCGCACGGCGAACGGAATCGGCAGGATCCGTGCCTTCGCACAGGCCAGCAGGTAGAAGGTGTGGCCGATCTCCTGCCATTCGAAACCGGTGCCCGGTGGCAGCAGGCTGTACCACTGTTGCAGCAGATCGGTACGGGTGACCGCATAGAACGGTGGCAGGAAATTATCCATGAACCGCACGACACGGTCTTCAGCCTGCTCCGAGTTGTAGTCCTCATGAACCTTGCGGTCGCGGCGGAAGTAGTTCACTTCAGTGGCGCGGGTCAGGTACATGATCCCGTAGCCGTGGCACAGGCCGTAGTCGGGGTTGGCTTCGAGAAACTCCACCGACTCGGTCAGTGCGCGGTGCAGCAGGAAGTCGTCATCGGCGGCAAACACCATGTAAGGCGTGGTGACCTGATTGACGCCGTAGGTGAGTTTTTCCTGCAGCCCCTTGTAGGTGTATTGCGGCAAGTGGCGATAGTCGACCGACGGGAAGTCCCGGGCCATGTTCTCGTCACCCTCAGCAGAGGAGTCCAGAACCAGAACCGTGCAGGGATAGCTGCTGTAGTACTGCAAAGTGCGCCGCAGGAACGCGTTCCGGTTGTGAGAAATCACCACCACCGTAAACCGCTCGTTCAGCGGTGCAACGTTGTTTTGAGCACTGTTTTGAACCTGCATCTTCCTATCCCCACAACCGGCCAATCGCCAAGAACCTGAAACCACTTTTGATTAACGAACGCGACGCAGATAGCCGTCTGGCGCCACGGTGATCAGCAGTTTGTTTTGCATCTGCTGGTCGATCTCGAAGTCCTTGTTTTCTTCCAGGTACTTCCACACCGCGGTTTTCGGGTTATCGCCCGGGCCCCAAGGACGATCCGGGAAAAAGTCCGCCGGCATGTCTTCAACCACGGTGTCCATCACCACGCAGTAGCTGTCCACCGAGACCAACGGCGCGTAAAGACGCAGTTCTTCGAGCACGTGATCGTGAGTGTGGTTAGAGTCCAGCACCAGAATGACTTTCTTGCCTTCGGCCGCGGCGCGCACTTGTGCAGCGATCGCAGGATCAATGCTCGAACCTTCGATCATCTTGATGCGCTTGCTCATCGGGTGGCTTTCGATGGCTTCGCGGTTGTGCGGACGGATGTCGAGGTCAATACCCAGCACTTCGCCGTGGCCTTGCAGCTCCAACAGGGAGGCGTAGTAGATGATCGAACCGCCGTGGGCGATGCCGCACTCGATGACCAGATCCGGTTTGACCTGCCAGATGATCTCTTGCATCGCCATCATGTCTTGCGGCAACTGAATGATCGGACGGCCCATCCACGAAAAGTGGTAGCTGTATTTGTGCTTGGCCGATTCGTTGAAGAAGTCCCGGGCCAGGCCGGTGAGTTTCTGGTCATCACCTTGCTGGGCGATCTGTTCCCGGCATTCGGCTTCGAAGGCTTTATTGATGCTGTTGTCGGTCATTTCAAAATTCTCAATGGTCACTGGAACGAAGCGCTGTCGACGGCGTGATAGACGTAGCGTCCATCGGTCATCCGCTTGATTTCTTCGAGGTAGTTGGAGTTCATCACAAACAGGTTGGCGCCTTCGGGTAACGCATCCATGGCTTCTTGTGGCGAGGACACCCGCACGCCACTCAGGGGCAGATACCGACCCTGTTTGGCCGGGTTGATATCCACCACACGATCCACCGCCACGCCGGCCCGTTGCAGGAACAGCGAATAGATCACGCCTTTGGACGACGCGCCCCAGATCGCCGAACCTTGCTCGGGCGCGGCCTGAATGATCTGCACGGCTCGGTCGAGGCTGGTGGTGAAATCTTCGGGCAGCGTCAGGCGCGACACCGGTTGATCCGGGGTCAGGCGCAAGGTCGCCAGGTCGGCGACGATGTACAGGTATTGGCCACCGAACAGGTGACCGGCCTCGTGGACGGTGCCGAACATCCGGCGCAGGTCGTCGAGGCGGAAATAATTGACGTGCTCGTAGAACAGGTCGAACCAGGCACGATGCTCGAGGATCCAGTCGAAGCACGGCACTTCGATGTAGATCTGCCCGCCCTGATTGGCGTCGGCCATTTCGGCGAGGAAACTCACCGGGTCCTGAATATGTTCCAGCACATGGCGCAGCACAATGGCGTCCGCCGCCAGCCCCAGGCCGCGGGTGAACGGCGCCTTGATCACGTCAGCGTTGTTGCCTTCGTAGGCCGGGTCAATGCCGGTGATGGCGTAGCCCAGGCTTTTCAGCAACTCCAGGAAGTACCCTTTGCCGCAGCCGACTTCGATCAGTTCCTGACCCTTGAAGTGACGGGCAATGATGCCTTCGACATCGCTCAAGTGCTTCTGGAACTGACCCGAGTGCGCCTGTTCGTTCTGGTAGTCAGCGTCGTAGCTGAGCTTGTCGGCATCGAAGGCCTGGTTGAAGATCAACCCGCTCTTTTCGTCCTGCACCAAGACCATGTCGGCGCACGCCGACGCTTTCGCCGACGCAGGGTCGGCAAAGGTGCGGTTCTGCAACACCGGCAGGTCGGCGACCCGATACAACTCATGCCTCATGCTCTGCTCCCAGTAGCTGTTGCAAACGGTCCGCCACGCCCCAGAACGCCATCGGTTCGTGGGTCGGGTATGGGTAGTGACCGAGGTTCAGGCGGATCGCCGCGCCACGCTCGCGCAGACGCTGCTCGACCAGCGCCCGAACCGAAACCGGTTGGCCGCTGGAACAATTGATCACGCCGTCGAATTCACGCTGTTGCACGATGGCGGCGAGGTAGCCGGCGGCCGTGTCGATGGCCAGGTAATCGCGCAACTGCTCGCCGGCCGACATGTTGAAACTGGCATCGCCGGCATCGATGGCCCGGTCCAGCGCCGCCAGCAAACTGTTCGGGTTTTGCCCCTCGCCGTGCAGGTAAAACAGCCGCGCCCATTGCAGCTTGAACGGTTGAACCCGCTGCAGATTCTCGAGGAACAGGCGCAAGGTGTTCTTGGCCAGGCCGTAAGGATTACTCGGCAGAGGCGCGGTCTGCTCGCTGAGCGGTCCGCTCTGCAGGCCGTATTCAAAACAGGTGCCGGTGACCAGCACTTGCGAGACGCCCGCCTCCACCGCGCCCTTGATGAACCGATAGTCGGCCATCAGGTTGTGCTCGAAGTGAAACAGCGCCTGATAGTTCGGCAACCCTGGCCAGGCCAGGTGCGCCAAGGCATCGATGCCATCGGTCAGTGCGGCAATGTCGAGATCGGCGGCGTGAATATCCGCCGCAACGAATTCCACGGCCTTGATCCACGGCAAGTTCGCGGCGGTCTCGGCGTTACGCGCTACGGCGCGGACTTCGCAGCCACGGGCGAGCAAGGCCTCGACCAGATGCCTGCCGACGAACCCGGTCGCCCCGGTGACCAGGACTTTCACAGGACGGTCAACTCAGGCACGGCGATGACAAAGCGGCCGTCCCACTCGCGCACCTGGGCCAGTTGCTGACTGACTTCGTGCAGCAAGTTCCACGGCAGGACGAGGACGTAATCCGGCTTTTCCAGATCGATCTGCGCGGGCGAAACAATCGGGATGCGGCTGCCCGGCAGGTACTTGCCCTGTTTGTGAGGATTGGCGTCGGCCACCCAGGCCAGCAGGTCCGGCTTGACCCCGGCGTAGTTGAGCAAGGTGTTGCCCTTGGCCGCCGCGCCGTAACCGACCACGCGCTTGCCATCGGCCTTGGCCTGCAACAGGAAACGCAGCAGTTCGTGCTTGATGCGTTCGGCAGCGGGCGCGAGGGTCGCGTAGTACTCGGGCGTTTTCACCCCGGCGGCGAGTTCGGCTTGCAGCTGCTGAGCCACCGCTGGCTGCACCTCGCGGCGCACACCATCGGCGCGCTGGACAAAGACCCGCAGCGATCCGCCATGGGTCGACAGCTGGCTGACGTCGAACACTTCCAGACCGTTGCGCGCGCACAGGGTCTGGACAGCGGTCAGCGACAGATAGGAATAGTGCTCGTGATACAGCGTATCGAACTGCTGCCCGGCCATCAGGGTCAGCAACTGCGGAAACTCGAACGTCGCCACGCCGGTCGGCTTGAGCAATGTCGCAAAACCGCCGAGGAAATCATTGATGTCGGGCACGTGGGCCAGCACGTTATTGGCCGCCATCAGGTCGGCGGACCAACCGTCGGCGATCAGTTGCGATGCCGTGTCGCGGCCGAAGAACAGCTCGCGGATCTCCAGACCTTTTTCCCGCGCCGCTTGTGCGGTGCTGCGGGTCGGCTCGACGCCCAGGCATGGGATGCCGCGCCCGGCCACGTACTGCAACAGGTAACCGTCGTTGGCCGCAATTTCCACCACGCGGCTGTCGGCGGTGAGGCCGAAACGCTCGACCATTTCGGCGACGTATTTGTCGGCATGGGCCAGCCAGGTGCTGGAGAACGAACTGAAATACGCATACTCGGCGTCGAACAGGCTGTCGGCGCTGGTGTAATCCTCGGTCTGCACCAGCCAGCATTGCTGACACACCGCCACTTTCAGCGGTACCCATTGCTCGGCTTGTTCCAGCTGATCGGCGCGCACATACGCGTTGGACGGCGGCGAGGTGCCGAGATCGATCAGCGGCAAGGCCAGAGGAGTCCCGCAACCACGGCAGTTCATACACGTACTCCAGCGAAGTGTTCATCAAGCAAAGGATGGCTGGAATCCCGTGCCGACAGATTATTGACAGGCAACGGCCAGGCAATCGCCAGCCGTGGATCGTTCACGCTCAAACCACCCTCGTGCACCGGCGTGTAATCCGCGCTGTGCAGGTAGAGCAATTCAGCGTCGTCGGTCAGGGTCTGGAAGCCATGGGCGAACCCGGCAGGGATCAACAGGCTGCGACCGTCGCCGGCCCGCAGGTGTTCGGCGTGCCAGTGCAGAAAGGTGTCGGAGTCGGGGCGAAGATCCACCGCGACGTCCCAGACTTCACCGCGCAGGCAAGTGATCATTTTCGCTTCCGGCGCGCCGGCGTTCTGGTAATGCAGACCGCGCACACTGCCGCGTTCGCGGGTGCAGGAATGGTTGATCTGGCGGATATGAAACGGCTCACCGAATGCACTCAGGCTGCCTTCACAAAACAGCCGCGCAAAGTGCCCGCGCTCATCTTCGAAGCGTTTGTGCTGCACGCTGAACAGTCCGGCGAGCGGCAATGGCTGCAACAGAAACTCGCTCACAGCGCGCCTCGGTACAGGTTCAACTGGCTCAGCGTGATGGCGCGCATGTCGTCACCGTTCCGCCACGCCAAATGCCAGTCGAGGGTCTGGGTCAGGCACTGCTGCAACGACCAGCGTGGCTGCCACGCCAAGAGTTGACGGGCGCGGCTGCTGTCCAGGCGCAGCAGACCGGCCTCATGCAAATCACTTGGTTCGATGCGCAGGCCACGGGCTTGCGGCCAGCGGCTGGCAAGCAATTCGACAACTTCGCCGACGCTGCACATATCCGCTTCGCTCGGGCCGAAGTTCCAGGCACCGGCAAATGCCGGCCCCTTTTCGTAGAGCCCGGCGGCCAGTTGCAGGTAACCGGCCAACGGCTCCAGCGCGTGCTGCCACGGGCGTACGGCTTGTGGGTAACGCAGGGTCACCGGTTCGTCGGCGGACCAGGCTTTAAGCACATCGGGGATCAAACGCTCTGGTGCAAAATCACCACCGCCCAACACATTGCCGGCACGCGCAGTGGCCAGGGCCAGACCGTGTTCGGCATGTTTGTCGGCCGGGAAGAACGACGCCGCGTAAGACTGCGCCAGCAACTCGCAGCAGGCTTTGCTGCTGCTGTAAGGATCGTGTCCGCCGAGGGCTTCGTTTTCGCGGTACGGCCACAGCCATTCCTGATTGGCGTAGACCTTGTCGGTCGTCACCAGCACACAGGCGCGCACGCCACCGACCTGGCGGATCGCTTCGAGCAAATTGAGGGTGCCCATGACGTTGCTGGAGTATGTCCCCAGCGGGTCGCGATAACCCTCGCGCACCAGCGGCTGGGCTGCCAGGTGCAGGACGATTTCCGGTTGGGTTTCGGCGATCAGCTCCAGCAGCGCGCCGAGGTCACGCAGGTCGCCGCGCTGATCGTTGATGCCTTCGTGCACCCGCGCCAGCTCGAACAGGCTCGGCTCGGTCGACGGGTCCAGCGAAAAACCGCTGACCTCGGCCCCCAGGCTTTGCAGCCACAACGTCAGCCAACTGCCTTTGAAACCGGTATGGCCGGTCAGCAGGACCCGCTTGCCGCGCCAGAACTCCGGACTCAGTCCCATTGTTTCCATGGGGCCTCCCCGCTCTGCCACAACGCTTCGAGGTGATTCTTGTCACGCAGGGTGTCCATCGGATGCCAGAAACCTTCGTGCTCGAAGGCCTTCAACTGTTCATCCTGGGCCAGACGGGCCAAGGGCTCGGCTTCCCAGGTGGTCTCGTCACCGCCGATGTACGACAGCACTTTCGGTGAAAGCACAAAGAAGCCGCCATTGATCCAGCCACCGTCGCCACGGGGCTTCTCGGTGAAACCGAGCACCTGATCGCCGTGACGCTCCAGGGCACCGTAACGGCCCGGCGGTTGTACGGCAGTGACGGTCGCCAGGCGACCGTGGGCGCTGTGGTAGTCCACCAGTTGACGGATATTGATATCGGAGACGCCGTCGCCGTAGGTAAAGCAGAAGGCTTCTTCATCCTTGAGGTAACGGCCGGCGCGCAGCAAGCGGCCACCGGTCATGGTTTCTTCACCGGTGTCGATGAGGGTGACGCTCCACGGCTCGCTGTAGTTCTGGTGCACGTCCATGCGGTTGTTGCGCATGTCGAAAGTGACGTCGGAAGTGTGCAAGAAGTAGTTGGCGAAGAAGTCCTTGATCGCATAGCCCTTGTAGCCAAGGCAGATCACGAAGTCATGAATTCCGTGGGCGGAGTACTGTTTCATGATGTGCCAAAGAATTGGCTTGCCGCCGATCTCGATCATTGGCTTTGGCTTGAGGTGCGACTCTTCGCTGATCCGCGTACCGAGACCACCTGCCAGAATTACTGCCTTCATCGCTGTCCTCTTGCTCTTCGCGCGGCCTGGGCACCCTCGCGAGGGTGGGCGGACCGTCAGATGCACATCATTTACCCGCAGCCATTGAGCCGTTCACACCCATTGGGGTGAAGGTTTTATGGCGATATACGGGGGACTTGCAGGAAGTGAGCCAATTGCGCAGGACAAAAAAAATCGCAGCCTTTGGCCGCTACAGGTGTCAAAACATCCCTGTAGCGGCCCAAGGCTGCGATCTTTTGACGTTTAGAGGGTAATCACGGAATCAGTCAGGCAACCAACCCCACAACCAGTGATTGAGGTTGTCGCCCCGCAGCATGAAATCGCGGTGAACCGCTTCACGCAATTCATCGCCCATACGGTAGCTGGCGTCCGGGTCGGCCAGGTGCATGCGGATCGCCTGCAGCCATTCGTCCGTGCTGTTGCTATAGACCCTGGTACACGGCAGATGGCCGCGATAGGCCTCGGTGTCGGTGCAGATCACCGGGTATCCACAGGCGCCGTACTCCAGCAAGCGCAGGTTGCTTTTGCAGTCGTTGAAGATATGGAATTCCAGCGGTGCCAGCGCCAGGTCGAGGTTCAGGCTGGCCAGTTTGAACGGGTAGCTCTGCAAGCCGATGGTGGAGTGAAACTCGTGGACATACGGACGCAAGGCATCAGGGCACATGCCGAAGAACACCCACTCGACTTGGTCCGCCAGTTCGCGCACAACCTCGGCAATGATCTCCAGGTCACCGGTGTGGCTGGTGCCGCCCCCCCAACCGACTCGCGGCTTGCTGGAGGTGCGCCGATGGCTGGTCAGCGTCGCCCATGGGGCCGGCGATAGCATGTTCGGTACTACGCGGATTTCGCTATGCATGCTCGACAAGGCATCGGCCAGCGGCTGAGTGGTGACCACTACGCGATCGCACAGGCCAATGCCTTCGCGCAACAGCTGCTCGGTATTGACCGGTTTGTTGCGGGCGTGGGTGTTTTTCTTCGGCGCACTGACGATGTAGTCGTCGAGTTCGAAAATTCGTAGCGCACTGGAGTACTTTTTCATCCGCAGAATGTCACCCGCAGCGCCTTCGCTGTAACGCCCTTGCAGAATGATCGTGTCTGGTGACAGACGCTCGATCTCCACGGTCGACGGCGACTCATAGGCCACCCGCGCGATCACCCGACCGGCTGCTTCGAGCTCAGCCAGTGGCGCGGTTACCCGGTAATGGCCAACGGCGGTGCTGTTAACCGGCAGACCGAGAATCAACGGCAAGGCACGGGTGCAGAACGGGTTCCAGTTATTGCGCAGTGACGGCTCCAGACTGAAGCTGGAAATCCCAAGGCTCAGCGCCGGGCTGTAGGCCGGATCCTTGGCGATCTTCGGCAGCCATTTGCGATAGAAATCCTCCTGTTCACGCTCGCGCAGTGCCAGTGTCGAAAGCCCTGCCGGCGACACCTCTTGCTGCACCCATACCACGCTGGCGTAAGGCGTCCAGACCACCAGATAACCATCGTTGCCTGCCCGTAAACACAAGTCGACGTCGCTGAGGCCCTGGGTGAAGGTCACCTCATCGAACTGCTCGAGTTCATCAAACACTTGCTTGCGCACCATCAGGCAGAGATTGCTCACCGCACTCCAATTCTGGGTTACGTGTAATCGCTGCATGTAGCCGCGAGAACCGGCCGCTTCGCCATAAAATGGCGAACCGACCGGCCCGGCCAGGCCAAGAATCAACCCGGCACTGACGATCGAGCCCTCGGGGCTGAGGATACGAGCACCGACCACACCCACTTCGGGGCGCTGGGCGTGATTGAGCATTTCATCCAGCCAGTCGCTGTCGCAGATCACTGTCTGCGCGCTGAGCAGCAGCAAATATTCGCCATGCGCCAGGCTCGCGGCAAAGTTACGGATCGCCGCGTCGTTGGCATCACCGGCGTAACGCAATACTCGCAGCATTGCGGCGCCCAGCTGCGCCATCGCCTCCAGCCAGTCGAGCATCGCCGGGTCGTCCGTGCCGCTGTCGACGATCAGGATTTCGTATTGGCCGTAAGCCGTGCGCTCGATCAGGCCTTCGATGCACCGCTGCAACGCGTACAGCGAATCGCCGGTCTGGATGATGATCGACACCAAAGGGCGCGCCCCATGGAGGTAGTCGATTCGGTTGATCAACGGCAACTCTTCCTGCCGGATCGAGTGCGCCACACCAATACGATCCAGGTGTGCGCTGACCATCCCGGCATTGTTCTCGATCACCTCCGGCAACGACAGCCAGGCGGCGAAAGACTGACTCGACTCAATCTGGATTTCGGCGATGTGCTCAATGGTTTGCGGCCCGGCCTCTTCCACCAGACGCCATAACAAATCGTGCGGCGCCAGCTCACCGTGAGCCGAATCGAAGCCGCCCAGCGTCATGAAGCGCTGCCGCTCGAAGGCCAGAGTTCGGCCGACGTAGGGATAAGCACGCATCAGATCGAGATTGAAATCGGGTTTGAACACCGGGTCGATCGACTCGCCATCGACCAGCGCGCCCTCATCGCTGTAGGCACAGAGAATGCCCGCCGAACCCGCAATGCGTTCAGCCAGGATCAGCAGGGCCGACTCGCGCAAAGTGTCGCCAGCTTGCAGCAGATAAAACCAGTGAGCGCCTTCCAGCTGCGGCACCACCGCGTTGAGTTGTTGCGCCCAATCCGCCTGGAACGGCAACTGCACCACACGATCGTCGGTCGCACACAAGGCATCAGAAAGCACCACCACCGCCTGCGGCGTGTAAAGCTGTCGGCTGATGCTTTGCAACGTAGTGTTCAACGCTGCACTGTCAGCGCCGCTGTCGATCACAATCGGCACGATCTGCGGACGGAACGCCCAGCTGTCGAGGCGTTGCGGCATGAGCTGCTGCTCGACATCGGAGAACCTGCGGATCGCCAGCCATTCGCGATAGAAATCGGCGTAGCTTTCGCTCTCCCCGCCCACCCGACCATTCACCACTGTGTTGCGGTTGCCCAAAATGCGCACCACGCACAATTCTTCCCAGGCGTGGGGCTGGTCGGTGATTTTAGTCAGCTCGATGTAGCGCACCCAACCCGATGCCGGTGCCGATTCACCGCTGCGTGCCGCGAGCATCTGCGAAAGCCAGCTCCACTCCACCGCTGCGGCCTTGACCATTTCCGGGGTTTTGCTCAGACGCTCCGGGTACAAACGTTCGGTACTCAGCACAGTGCTCAGCGACACCAGATTGCCGCGACGCATCAAGCACACGAACAAGGCGAAATCGAGCATGGCGACGAAACCGGCGCCTTCCTGAATCAGCGCCGGCAACAGCTCCAGTACATCGACGCGACGCATCAGGGTCGAACTGAAGTTGCCGAGGAAATTCTTCGGCGTACCTTCGAAGATCGCCAGCATGTCATCGCCCTTGAGCAAGGCGTCGTTCGGTGAGAACCGGCAATTGTCGACCCGTGGCGGCAGGATGAAATTGCCGGCGTCGCTGAGCATCCGCAGGGCAAAGACCACATTCACGTCCGCGTGGTCGATCAACACCTGCGCCTGCAAGGCTACGCTGGGTGAAAACAGACGGTCGTCATCACACAGCACTTTGATGAATTCGCCACGGGCTTCTTCGACGCAACGCAATACGTTCTTCTGCAAGCCCAGACGCTGCGGATTACGCAAGTAGCGAACCGGGTGAGCCGGGTGAGCCGGCTCGATGAAGGCCTCGACAATGTCGCGGATATCGTCGCCGGACGAATCGTCACAAATGACGATCTCGATGTGCTCGTAGGTCTGGGCGAGCGCACTTTCCAATGCCTGACTGAAGAAGCGCGGGTTGAAGGCTGGGATGACGATACTGACGAGGGGGCGTTGATTCACGGCAGGAAACTCTCGAGCGGCGGGCCTCTACCCTTTCAGGCAGAGGCCCCGGAACCGCTTACAAAAAGACGGTTGGCAGCTCGGCAGGCGCTGGCTCAGACCTTGTTGAACAGGCCCAACTGAGCGATCTTGCTGAAGGCCAGTTGCGAGGCCTGCAACATGGTTTGTTGCAAGGTCAGACGGGTCATCACTTCAGCCGGATCGGAATCGCGGATTGACGATTGGGTCTGGGCATTGGCCAGCGTCAGGCTCTGGTTGGTATCGTTCTGGGTCTCCAGAGCAGCACCGCGACCACCCACCGAACTCAAGGCGCTGGACAGCTGATCGGTGCCGCTGGCCAGGTTGGCAATACCGGAAGCCAGTGACGCTTGCAGCTTTTGAGTAGCGATCGGGTCACCATTGGTTGGTGTATTCAGAGCGGTTTTCAGTTGGCTCACGGTGTCCAGGATGTTCTGGGTTTCGTGAGTGTTGACCGCGATGCTGAACTGATCGTTGGCAGCCGGCGCACCGCTCAACGTGAAACTCACACCCGATGCAGTGGCGACGCTGCCGGCCATGGTTCCGCTAGACACAGGCTTACTGCTGGCCGTCAAAGGCGCCGCATACAGGTCGAAGGCGGTGGCGCTGGTGAACTTGAGGATCGCCGAACCGGTAGGGAAACTGGCGTGGTAATCCGCCGGGTTGGTGATGCTGCTGGTGGTGACCTGCGCCGCCGAAGCGTTGCCCGGGCTGCCGGTTGCACTGAAGGTGTCCGGCTTGGCCGCCAGGGTAAACGTGTGGCCAGGCAGCACGGTCGCCGCCGTATCGCCGGCACTCAGGTTGATGTTCAGGGTCAGCTCGACGCCACGGAAAGTGACGGCCTGGCCGTTCTTGCTGGCAGGGTCGAACGCACCGCCCTGACTGGCTTCGGCAGTCACGTCGTTGCCGCCCGAGTCAGTGATTTTCAGCTGGGTGCCGCTGACGAAGTCCACGGTATACGGCTCGCCGCTGCGGAATTTGGCGTTGTAGGTGACGTTCGACGACACCTGGCCGTTGGACAGGGTCACGCGGCCGTCATCCACGACCGGCGCGGTCCGGGTGACCTCGCTACGGCTGGTGTTGATCGCCTGCTGGAACGCTTCCCAACCGGTGCTGTTGGTGGCCATCGACATGGTGTCGCCGATCGCCAGGTCAAGCGTCACCTGGTCGCCGTTGTAGCTGTAGGTGCCATCGTTGTTACGCGTGAACGGAATTGTATCGCCCTTGGAACCGGCGAAGATGTATTTGCCGTTCTCGTCCTTGCTATTCATCAGGCTCAGCAACTGCTCTTCGATCTGCCCCAACTCCGATGCGTTGGCCTGGCGATCGGCATCGGTGTAACCGGCGTTGCCGGCGCCCACAGCCAATTCCTTGGCGCGCTGCAACACGCTATTGATGCTGGTCATCACCGCTTCGGTCGTGCCCAGGGTCGCCTTGATGGTCGTGGTATTGGCCTTGTACTGATCAAGCATCGACGCCTGTTGACCCAACTGCAGCAGACGCGAGGCGCCAACCGGATCATCGGCGGCGGTGTTGACGCGAACCAGGCTGCTGGCCTCTTCGCTGCTTTTGACTACGTTGGCGAAATTTTTCTGGTAGTTCGCAGCAGAGGACTCGTAAAACTGGGCGGTAGAAATGCGCATGGGCTACGACTCCTTAAAGACTGTTGATCAGTGTGCTGAAGATTTCCTGCGCAGCCTTGATGATCTGCGAAGACGCGGTGTAGTACTGCTGATATTTGACCAGGTTGCCGGTTTCCTCATCGAGGTCGACACCCGACAGCGAATCGCGAGCGCCCTTGGCGTTGGCCAGGATAGCGGTGGTCGCGGCACTGTCGAGCTTGCCTTGCGCGGCCTTGGCGCCGACGCCTTCGACCAGTTTGCCGTAGGCGTCGGTCAGGGAAATGCCTTTACTGGCCGAACCGGTATCCACGGTCTGCTTGGTCTGCAAGCCGGCCAGTGCGGTACCGTTACGGTTGTCCAGCGTACCCGGTTGACTGAGCGTGACGTTAATTGCACTGCCTTGACCTGGCGAACCGGCCACGGTCATATCAAAGGTCGCCGTACGCTGCACGGCGGGTGGCCCCGGATCCATGATCGCGGCGCCGCTGGCGTCGACCAGTGGAATGCTCAGGCTGAGCGTATTGTTCTGGCCAGGCACAATGGTGCCGCTGCTGAGTGCATTGCCTTTGGCATCGAGCAATTGGTAAGTCTGGGTGGTGCCACCGCCGGCACCGAAAACCACTTTGACCGGAGTCGAATTCTGCAGCCCGTTCTGAATGGCCAGAGTGGTCGCCGAGTCATAAATATCAAACTGCGTGGTCAGGGTCGGTTGACCACTGGCCGGGATCGTCAAGGTGCCGCTACCGCCCGGTGCGATGGACGCGCTCAACGGTGCCGCGATGGCCAGACGCTTGCTGTCGGTCATCTCGGTCTTGATGTTCGCCGCCGCGTTGCGGGTCGGCGTGATCTTGAACGTGTCGCCCGCCGCGGCGGTGCCGCCGGAAAGCTTCAGCGAGAAACCGTCGATTACCGGCGGCGGCGTGGTCAGGGTGCTGAAAGCGCCCATGGACGTGCCATCTGGCAGACGCGACACGGTGTAGTTGGTGCCGCTGGTGAAGGTGACCTTGTAGTCGTTGATGGTCAGCTTGCCGCTGTCTTCGATACTCACATCAAAGTTACCCGAGCCGGCACTGTTGCCGACGGTGGCAACACTGCGGCTGGCCATCTGCGCGGCACTGTTGATGCTGTTGAACAGGTTCGAGCCGAACGCACCGTTTTTGTCGATGCCCTGAGCCTGGAGGCTGTTCATCTGATCGGCGACAACCAGCGCCACGCGGCCCAGTTCGTTCATCGCCGGGTCCAGTACGGTGCTGCGATAGCGCAGCAAACCACCCATTTCACCACCGGTCATCACCGACGTGATGTCAACGGTGCTACCGGCGCGATTGAGCTGAATGCCCATGCGCGAAGGGTCGTTCAGGCTTGACGCCACGGACAGGGTGCTGGCGGTGCCGCCGATGACCAGCGGCTGGCCGCTGCCCAGATAAACGTCAAGGTTACCGTCGCGTTCGATGACCTGCGCACCGGTGAAGGTGGAGAGCTGACGCACGGTTTCGTTACGCGCATCGAGCAGCTCGTTCGGCATGCCGCCGGATTTGGAAATCTCGGAAATCTTCTGGTTCAACTGCGCCACGGTGGCGGCCAGTTTGTTGACCTGATCGGCCATGTTCGCCAGGTTGCCGTTGACGTTGGCGTTCTGCTGCGTCAACTGGCTGGAGATCGAGTTGAAACGATTGCTCAAGGCCTGGGCATCGCTGAGCAGCAGCTGGCGCGACGCGTCATCACCCGGCTTGGCGTTGACGTTCTGCACCGAGGCGAAGAACTTGGTCAGGGCGCCGTTGAGGCCGGTGCCGCTGTCCGAGAGCAAGGCGTCGAGCGGGCTGATCTGCCCGGCATACGCAGCCGCATCGCTGTTGAGCGAGGTGGTGGTCTGCAGTTGCGCATCGAGGTAGCTGTTGTAGACGCGACGCACATCGGCCAGGGTCGTACCGGTGCCGATGTAGACATTGCCGAACTGATTCGAGGCTTTGGTGCCCTGCACGGTTTGCTGGCGTGAATAACCGGCGGTGTCGGCGTTGGCAATGTTATTGCCGGTAGTCATCAACGAGGATTGGCTAGCAGCCAGACCCGACATCCCGATATTGAGCAAACTCATGGTTCAGACCTTATGCCTTGTGCCTATAGAGGCGTAGTAGAAGCGCCCGCCGCAGCGTAGTTTTGGTAACTCGTCATCTGCTTGGCTATCTGCGAAATCTTGCTTGCGTAGGCCGGGTCTGTCGCATACCCGGCTTTCTGCAGCTCGCGTACAAACTGTTCTGGGTTATCGGCAGACTTCAGAACATCTTGATAGCGATTATTGGTTTGCAGCAAAGTCACCAGGTCATGGAAGCTGTCTTTGTACGAATCGTAGGAGCGGAACTCTGCCGTCTCCTTGACCATCTCGCCATTCCTGAATTCGCTGGTGATCGCTCGCGCCGATTCCCCCTTCCAACTGCTGCTGGCCTTGATGCCAAACAGGTTGTGACTGCTGCTGCCATCCTGGGCACGCATGACCGATTTGCCCCAACCGGTTTCCAGGGCCGCCTGGGCCACCAGGTAACGCGGATCGACGCCGATACGGTCGGCGGCTTCCTTGGCCATCGGCAGCATGGTGTTGACGAATTCGTCGGCGGAACTGAAGGCTTTCTTCGGTGGTGCCAGCGGAATCTGCGCCATCGCACGGCCGTAAACCTGCAGACGTCCGCTCGACTTGTTATCGGTTGGCGAGGGCAGCCAGTCGCCATTGAACAGCGGGCCGGCACCGGTCACGACCGGAGTCGCGGCGCGCTCAGGCAGCAAGGCTTTGTTCGGGGTTGTAGCGGCAGTCGTTGCCGAAGGCACCAGGCCGGCGAGCAAGCGATCGGCCAGTTTCGGCGGCAAGGCCAGACGGCGCTGATTGATCAGCTCCATGTCATTGTGATGCGTGCCCTCGCCTGTTGGCGCTTTCACCGAACGCGAGGCCCACAACGGACGCTGACCATTGAGCCGCGACAGCGGACCGTCGGTGGCCGCGGTGCCTGCGGCAACCGGTGTCGGCACGGCCGCTTTCGCCGCTTCCTGCTTGGCGGCGGACGCGGCTGCGGCCTCGCCCGGCGCCAGCGGTTTGTTCTTCGACATCTGGCGCATCAGCACGTCCGCCAGACCGATACCGCCGCCCTCGCGGGACATGGAAACGGCCAACTGCTGGTCGTACATTTCCTGGTATTGCTTGGCCGCTGGCGTGTTGAGCGGATTGTCCTTGCCCAGCGCATCGGTGGCCGAGCGCATGGACTTGAGCATTTCACCGAGGAACAGCGACTCGAATTCCTGCGCCACTTTGCGCATGTTCGCGTCACTGTCCTTGTCGCCGACCTTGAGCTGGTTCAAACGATTCAAGTCCGAATAGGACCCCGAATCGTTGCTGCTGACACCCAGGCCGCCCTTGCGCATATCCATGGTCGCTGTCCTCAGATCACAATCAGGTCGGCTTGCAACGCGCCAGCCTGTTTCAATGCTTCGAGGATCGCCATCAAGTCACCCGGTGCCGCGCCGACCTGGTTCACCGCACGCACAATTTCGTCGAGGGTGGTGCCCGGGCCGAACTTGAACATCGGCTTGGCTTCTTGCTGAGCGTTGACCCGCGAGCGCGGCACAACGGCGGTCTGGCCATTGGACAGAGGGCCGGGCTGGCTGACAATCGGGTCTTCGGTGATGGTCACCGTCAGGCTGCCGTGAGTCACGGCGGCCGGTGAAACCTTGACGTTCTGGCCGATCACGATGGTGCCGGTGCGCGAGTTGATGATGACTTTCGCCACCGCCTGACCCGGATCGACTTCAAGGTTTTCGATGATCGACAGATAGTCGACGCGCTGACTTGGATCGAGCGGCGCGCTGACCCTAATCGAACCACCGTCGATGGCCTGGGCAACGCCAGGGCCGAGCATGTCGTTGATCTTGTCGACGATGCGCTTGGCGGTGGTGAAGTCCGAACGGTTGAGGTTCAGGGTCAGGCTGTTGCCCTGGTTGAAACCGCTTGGCACCGAACGCTCCACCGATGCACCGCCCGGGATACGACCGGCCGACGGAACGTTGACGGTGATCTTCGAACCGTCGCGGCCTTCGGCATCAAAACCGCCGACCACCAGGTTGCCTTGGGCGATTGCATAGACGTTGCCGTCGATACCCTTGAGGGGTGTCAGCAGCAAGGTGCCGCCGCGCAGGCTCTTGGAGTTACCGATGGACGAAACGGTGATGTCGACCTGCTGACCCGGCTTGGCGAACGCCGGCAGATCAGCACTGATCGACACGGCGGCGACGTTCTTCAACTGCACGTTGCCCGAACCCGGCGGCACCTTGATGCCGAACTGCGAGAGCATGTTGTTGAAGGTCTGCAGAGTGAACGGGGTTTGCGTCGTCTGGTCGCCGGTGCCATTAAGCCCGACCACCAGGCCGTAGCCGATCAATTGGTTGGAGCGCACGCCGGAAATACTGGCGATATCCTTCAGCCGCTCGGCTTGCGCGTTGAACGCAGCCGAGAGCATCAGGGCAGCCACCATCAGGTGTTTAAGATTCAACGTGGCCACCTAGAAAGGGAACAGCGGGCTGAGGAAGAAACGGTCGAACCAGCCTGGCTGACTCGCATCGGCAAACGCACCGGTGCCCGAGTAGGTGATGCGTGCATCGGCGACGCGGGTCGACGACACGGTGTTGTCGGTGGAGATGTCATCGGCGCGCACCATGCCGGCAATCCGCACCAGCTCATCGCCGGTGTTGAGCGTCAGCCACTTCTCTCCGCGCACGGCGATGATGCCGTTGGGCAGCACGTCAGCGACGGTCACCGTGATCGAGCCGGTCAGGCTGTTGCTCTGCCCGGACTTGCTGTCGCCCTTGGTCGCGCGATCACCTTCGTAGCCAACGTCCAGGCTCAGGCTACCGCTGCCCACAGGGTCGCTGGTGCTCAGGCCACCGCCAAAGAACGAGCTCAGGCCGATGTCGGTCTTGCTGTTCTTGCCGATTTGCGAGTTGGCGTTCTTGCTGGCCTGGGTGCGCTCGTTCAGGGTGATGGTGATGATGTCACCGACCCGGAACGCCTTGCGGTCGCTGTACAGGTTCTGTTCAAAGCCGGCCTGATAGATCGAGCCGTTATTGGCGGCAGCCGGCAACGGCGTGCGCGGCAACACCGGGGCGTAGTAAGGGTCATTGGGCTTGGGTGGCGGAGCGACGCAGCCCGCGAGCACGACGACCCCACTCAGTGCCAGAACAGATACAAAGCGATTCATGACCCTACCTCACGGTGTTGCAGACGACCTCATGGCCGCCTCATAGACTGATTACAGATTCTGCGTTACGAACGAGAGCATCTGGTCGGCGGTGGAGATCACCTTGGAGTTCATCTCGTAAGCGCGCTGAGTGGTGATCATGTTGACCATCTCTTCAACGGTGCTGACGTTGGACGTTTCCAGGGTGTTCTGCAGCGTGGTACCGAAACCGTTCAGGCCCGGGGTGCCGACTTGCGGCGCGCCGCTGGCAGCGGTTTCCAGGAACAGGTTGTTACCCACGGCTTGCAGGCCGGCCGGGTTGATGAAATCGGCGGTTTGCAGGTTGCCGATCACCTGGCTGGCCGGGTTACCCGGAACGGTGACCGACACAGTGCCGTCGCGACCGACCGTGAAGGTCTGCGCGTCGTTCGGAATGACGATGGCCGGTTCCAGGGCGAAGCCGCTGGCATTGACGATCTGGCCGTTGGAATCGAGGTGGAACGTGCCGTCACGGGTGTAGGACGTGGTGCCGTCCGGCTGCAGAATCTGGAAGAAACCGCGACCATCGACGGCCAGGTCCAGCGGCTGCTCAGTGGTTTGCAGGCTGCCGGCGGTGAAGTTTTTCTGGGTGCCGACGATGCGCACACCGGTACCCACTTGCAGACCCGACGGCAGTTCGCTGTCCTGGGTCGACTGGGCGCCTGGCTGGCGCTTGATCTGATAGAGCAAGTCCTGGAACTCGGCACGGTCACGTTTGAAACCCGTGGTCGACACGTTGGCCAGGTTGTTGGAAATGGTCGTCAGGTTGGTGTCCTGGGCGGACAGACCTGTTTTGGCAACCCATAGAGCCGGAAGCATTCGATTCTCCTCGTGCGCCTGTTTTACGGCGCGACGTTCTGATAATTAGCTGATCTGCAAGACCCGAGCCATGGCCTGGTCATCGTCTTTGGCGGTGTTCATCATCTTGATGTGCAGCTCGAACTGCTTCGACAAAGCCAGCACCGAGGTCATCTCTTCCACGGCGTTGACGTTGCTCGACTCAAGGAACCCGGACACCAGTTTGACGCCTGCATCGGCTTGCGCCGGCTTGCCGTCCTTGGTGTGGATCGAACCATCCAGGCCTTTGGTCATGTTCTTCAGGTCAGGGTTGACCAGCTTGATACGGTCGACTTCAGCCATCACACGCGGGCCTTCGCCCATCGCACGGATGCTGATGGTGCCGTCTTCGCCGACTTCGATCTGCTGCTCGGGCGGCACGGCGATCGGTCCGCCATTGCCCATCACCGGCATACCGTTGCCGGCACGCAGCACGCCCAGGGCGTCCACGTTCAGGCTGCCGGTGCGCACGTAGCTTTCAGCGCCATCGGGGGTCTGCACGGCGATCCAGCCGTTGCCTTGCACCGCGACATCGAGGTCGCGACCGGTTTCAACCAGCGAACCTGGTGAGAAGTCGGTGGCCGGACGCTCGGTCATGGCAAACGCACGCGCCGGAAAGCTGTCACCAAACACCGGCATCGAACGGGCCTGTTCCAGGTCCTTCTGAAAACCGTTGGTAGAGATGTTTGCCAGGTTGTTGGCATGAGCCTTCTGCGCCAGTGCATTCTGGCTGGCGCCGGTCATTGCCACATAAAGGTACTTGTCCACACTCTTTCCTCTGCATGCCGGACGTTTGCCGCCCACCGCTGTACTGTTGAGCGATAAGCAATTTACAGACCAACTTTTTTCTGGCGGTGCGAGGCCCGGCAAACAAAGGACTTGAGGGGTTTTGCGGGGATTGGGGAAATGTATCGGAGACGAAAAACCGGCGGTGTTATGCCGGTTGGTGGCAAGTGCTGGCCTTTGCAGCCAACAGGATCCCCTGCGGCGAGGGAGCTTGCTCCCGCTGGGCTGCGAAGCAGCCCCAAAAAGATTGGCCGAGCGTGACAGTCAGATCATGCCGGATGGTCTTACGGCCGCTTCGCGCCCAGCGGGAGCAAGCTCCCTCGCCACAAAGTTGTCATTGCTTCAGCTTAAGCGTCGGGGTCTTTGCCGACTTCATACTCACGCAACTTGTTGGCAATGGTCGTATGCGAAACCCCCAACCGCTTGCCCAGCTGCCGACTGCTCGGATGCTCGGAATACAACCTCTCCAGCACCGCTTTCTCAAAGCGCCCGACGATCGCATCCAGCCCGCCTTCGAGGGAGAAATCGCCAAGCGGCTGACGCACGCCGTAATCCGGCAAGCGAATGTGCTCGGCCTTCACGGTCCCGCCTTCGCACAACGAAACCGCCTGGAACAACACGTTTTCCAATTGCCGGACGTTGCCCGGCCAATGGTAATGACTGAGCCGCTCCATCGCCGCTGGCGCCAGCTTCGGCAGCGGGCAACCGATCTGACGACTGGCCTGGTCGAGGAAGTGCTCCACCAACGGCGTCAAACCATCGAGGCATTCACGCAGCGGCGGAATGTGCAGTGAGAGCACGTTCAAGCGGTGATACAAATCCTGGCGAAACTCGCCCCGCGCGCATAACTCGGACAAGTCCACCTGCGTCGCGCAGATCACCCGCACATCCAGATAGACCTCTTCATCACTGCCCACACGACGGAAGCAACCGTCCTGCAAGAAGCGCAGCAATTTCACCTGCAAGCGTGGGCTCATTTCCCCGACGCCATCGAGAAACAACGTACCGCCCGCCGTCAGCTCCAGCAGCCCAAGCTTGCCTTCGGCACGCGCGCCTTCGAAGGCGCCGGGGCCGTAGCCGAACAATTCGGTCTCGGCCATCGACTCCGGCAAACCGGCGCAGTTGAGCGCCATCAACGGCGACTGCCCGCGTGGGCTGGCAAGGTGGCAGGCGCGGGCCAGCAATTCTTTACCCGTGCCGGTTTCGCCTTCTATCAATAGCGGTGCATCCAGTGGCGCCATGCGCCGCGCTTCGCGGACCACCGCGGCCATGACCTTCGAGCTTTGGAAGATGCTGTCGAACCCGCGCAGTTCCTGCTTGCGCACGTTGTAGATGCGCTCCCCCACCCGATCAGCGCGGTGCAGCGTCAGGACTGCACCGGCCATGGCTTCGCTGTCGTCATGCTCGGATTGCAGCGGTGCGATGTCAGCGAGGAACACATCGCCCTTGACCTTGACCCGCAGCCCGTTGATGCGCGACTTGTTGGCACGCACCAGTTCCGGCAAATCAAAATCCTCGGCGTAACGCGACAGCGGAATCCCCGGCACCTCATCCACCCGCACCCCGAGCAACTGCGCCGCTGCACGGTTGGCCGCCACGATGGAGCCGCCCATGTCGATCGACAACACCGGAAACTCCAGGGCGCCGAGCAAGGCATTGAGCTCCATGTGCCGACGCTCGCTGGGCATCAGCCCTACACGCTTGACGCCAAATACCCCGGCAATCGACTCGAATTTCGGACGCAACGCCTGGAACTGAATATTGATCAGGTTCGGGCAGTGCAGGTAGATCGCATTGCCATGCTCACCGCCGACCTCGCCGCGAGCGACGTTGATTCCGTACTCGACCAACAAGTTGAGAATGTCGCGCAGGATGCCGATGCGGTTCTGGCAGTGGACTTTGATACGCATATAAAGGCCCAAGAGAAACGGTCAATAGGTTGGATGCCCGAGGTACAACCCTGTGGGAGCGAGCCTGCTCGCGAATGCGTCGGTGCATTCGGCATTGATGTGTCAGGCAGAACGCTTTCGCGAGCAGGCTCGCTCCCACAGGGTATTTTTTTGCTGGCACGCTCAGATAGCCGTCAAGATTATGTGACAGGCGCAACGCTTTTCAAACCCGAAAAACTCAATACTTGCGCCACCGCGATCCATTCGTAACGAAAACTTTACGAAAACTGGAGAGATTTCCTACACAGGGCACGATTCACCTACTGCAACGCGGCACGCCTTGGAGTATTTCTAAGTCCATAGCAGCACATAACAAGAATGAAATCCCCTAGCAGGAGAGCAGCATGAAGCAGACGCAGTACGTGGCTCGCGAGCCCGATGCGCAAGGTTTTATCGACTACCCCGCTGAAGAACATGCGGTGTGGAACACGCTGATTACTCGCCAACTGAAAGTGATCGAGGGGCGTGCGTGCCAGGAATACCTGGACGGTATCGAAAAACTCGGCCTGCCCCACGACCGCATTCCGCAACTCGGTGAAATCAACAAAGTCCTCGGTGAAACCACCGGTTGGCAAGTAGCCCGAGTGCCGGCGCTGATCCCCTTCCAGACCTTTTTCGAATTGCTGGCCAACAAGCAGTTTCCAGTGGCGACCTTTATTCGGACCCGCGAAGAGCTGGATTACCTGCAAGAGCCGGATATTTTCCACGAGATCTTTGGCCACTGTCCGCTGCTGACCAACCCTTGGTTCGCGGAATTCACCCACACCTACGGCAAGCTTGGCCTACAGGCCACCAAGGAAGAACGCGTGTACCTCGCGCGTCTCTACTGGATGACCATCGAGTTCGGCCTGGTCGATACACCAGAAGGCCTGCGCATTTACGGCGGCGGCATTCTCTCCTCGCCGAAAGAGACCGTTTACTGCCTGTCGAACGAACCTGAGCATCAGGCCTTCGATCCGCTGGAATGCATGCGCACGCCTTACCGCATCGACATCCTGCAGCCGCTGTACTTTGTCCTGCCGAACCTCAAGCGTCTGTTTGATGTGGCTCATGAAGACATCATGGCCATGGTCAAGCAAGGCATGCAGCTCGGTTTGCACGCGCCTAAATTTCCACCAAAAAAAGCCGCGTGATCCGCAGCTTTTAGAATCAAGTGAGCCTGTCAGGACACGACGCTTTGCTATAGCGTGGTGAAACTGACGGCCGATTTCCAATCATTCGATTTCAGGAACCCATCATGTCCACATTGAATCAAGCCCATTGCGAAGCCTGCCGCGCCGATGCCCCTCAGGTCAGCGACGAAGAATTGCCGATCCTGATCAAGCAGATCCCGGACTGGAACATCGAAGTGCGCGACAGCGTGATGCAACTGGAAAAAGTGTTCCTGTTCAAGAATTTCAAGCACGCCCTTGCATTCACCAACGCAGTCGGTGAAATCTCCGAGGCCGAAGGCCACCACCCTGGCCTGCTCACCGAGTGGGGCAAAGTCACCGTGACCTGGTGGAGCCACTCCATCAAGGGTCTGCACCGCAACGACTTCATCATGGCCGCGCGCACTGATGAAGTGGCCAAGAACGCCGAGGGCCGCAAATAATGCATTTCGACGCCATCGGTCGAGTACCCGGCGACCCGATTCTCGGCTTGATGGAAGCCTATGCGCAGGACCCGAACCCGCGCAAATTCGACCTTGGCGTGGGCGTCTATAAAGATGCCCAGGGCCTGACGCCGATTCCCCAGTCCGTGAAGCTGGCCGAGCAGCGCCTGGTGGATCGCCAGACCACCAAAACCTACATCGGTGGTCACGGCGAACCGGCGTTCGGCAAGGCGATCAACGAGCTGGTACTTGGCGCCGACTCCCCGCTGATCGCCGAACAACGGGCCGGCGCCACCCAGACACCGGGCGGCACCGGCGCGCTGCGCCTGAGCGCCGACTTCATCGCCCAGTGCCTGCCGGGCCGTGGCGTGTGGCTGAGCAACCCGACCTGGCCGATCCACGAAACCATCTTCGCGGCGGCCGGGGTCAAGGTCAGTCATTACCCCTACGTCGGCAGCGACAACCGTCTCGACGTTGAAGCCATGCTGGCAGTGCTCAAAGACGCGCCGAAGGGCGATGTGGTGTTGCTGCACGCCTGCTGCCACAACCCGACCGGTTTCGATCTGTCCCATGACGATTGGCGCCGCGTGCTGGACGTGGTGCGCAGCCGCGATCTGGTGCCGTTGATTGATTTCGCCTACCAGGGCTTCGGCGATGGCCTGGAACAGGATGCGTGGTCGACCCGGCTGTTCGCGGCCGAGTTGCCGGAGGTGCTGATCACCAGTTCCTGCTCGAAAAACTTCGGGCTGTACCGCGATCGCACGGGTGCGCTGATTGTCTGTGCGAAAACCGCTGAGAAGCTGATGGATATCCGCAGCCAACTGGCAAACATCGCCCGCAATCTGTGGTCGACGCCGCCGGATCATGGCGCTGCCGTGGTCGCGACGATTCTTGGCGATCCCGAGTTGAAAAGCCTCTGGGCCGACGAAGTGGAAGCCATGCGTTTGCGCATCGCCCAATTGCGCAGCGGCCTGATGGAAGCGCTTGAACCCCATGGTTTGCGTGAGCGTTTTGCGCATATCGGTGTGCAACGCGGGATGTTTTCCTACACCGGCTTGTCGCCGGAGCAAGTGAAACAGCTTCGTGATCATCACAGCGTGTACATGGTCGGCACCGGCCGTGCGAACGTGGCCGGGATCGATGCAACCCGCCTTGATCTGCTGGCCGAGGCCATCGCCGAAGTCTGCAAGTAACCTCAAGCCCTGCACACTCCCACCTGTGGGAGCGGCGGTGCGGCGATCCGACTTGCTCGCGAAAGCGCTGTGTCAGGCGACATAGATGTCGACTGAGACTCCCTCTTCGCGAGCAGGCTCGTTCTCACATTTGTTTGGTGCTGACCCTTCCAACAAACCAATCGCTGAAGTTGCGCCCGGCCGCGTCAGCGGCGAGAGGTCTGCAACCTCACCAGAGTGGGAGCGAGCCTGCTCGCGAAGGGCCAGTCAGAGCAATCCATCACTCTCGGGCAACTCATACTCCGCCGCAACCTTCCCAGCCCTCCCCGGCTTGCTCAGGGTCGGCTCCTTCTCCAGGCACTCCACCAGATAATCAATAAGCACCCGCAATTTCGGCGGCAAATAGCGCGTCGGCGAATGCAGCAACCAGGCGCCGCCATGGTAGGACGCGAGGAAGGTCCAGTCCGGCAGCACCTGCACAATCAACCCTTGCTCCAGCGCATAACGCGCCGTGAAATACGGCAGACTGCCAATCCCGATGTGCTGCAACACCGCCCCCAGCCGCACGCCTGTGTGATTCGCCGCATACCGACCGCGCACACCGACCGTCACAGCCTTGCTGCCTTTCTTGAATTTCCAGCGCGCATCGCTCGGGGTTTCACCCAGGTAGATACAGCTGTGGTTGAGCAAGTCGTGGGGATGCGTCGGCGTGCCATGTTCGGCGAGGTATTGCGGTGTAGCGCAGAGCAAATGGTCGATGGTGAGCAATTGCCGCCCGACCAACCCTGCGGGCGGTCGATCGGTAATCCGAATCGCCAGATCAACGTTGTCGTCGATCAGATCCACCTGCCTATCCTCAAGCAACAACTCCACATCCACTTTGGGATAACGGCGCAGAAATTCCGGCATATGCGGGTGAATCACAAATCGACCGACCGCCTTGGGCACGCTGACCCGAACCAGCCCTTCCGCTTCATGGGTGAACTGCCCGCTGATTTCCATCACGGACTTGGCCGCACTGACCATTTCCTGGCAACGCTTGAACACCTCTTCGCCACCGTCGCTCAAGCGCAGCTTGCGCGTGGTTCGCTGCAGCAGACGCGTGGCCAACGCTTTTTCCAGACGCGAAATACTGCGACTCACCGCCGAGGGTGAAGAACCCATCTGACGAGCCGCTTCGGAAAAGCTGCCGGTCTCGACAACCTTGACGAAAATCGCCATTTCACCCAGTAACGGCAGTGGAAGATTTATGCTCACAGCGCAACAGTCCTTTGATGTTTGAACGGATTATCACGCAATTCCACGATTCATATAATAAAAAGAGAAACTTTAATGAGGACATGGAATATGACGCTTCGCCTCTTTTTCCATAGTGATGACCTCAAGGCCAATGTGGAAGTCCTGGATTGCACGCCCCAGGAAAACGAGTTTGCGGTGGTGCTGCGCGCCACGTTGTTTCACCCCCAGGGTGGCGGCCAGCCTTGCGATACCGGCTGGATCGGCGAAAGCCAGGTGCTGCGCGTGGTCCAGGACCCGGACCGAATCATTCATTTTGTCGACCGGCCAATAAAACCCGGCATGACTCAGATCAGGATTGACGAGCAACGCCGCCGGTTCAATTCGCGCATGCATTCGGCCGGCCACCTGATCGGCCATTTTGTCCAGGCACTGGGCTGGATGCCGGTCAAGGCTCATCACTGGCCGGGCGAAGGACGCGTGCAATTCAAACCGTTGGAGTCGGCAAAAGAGATGGATGCCGAGATGATTCAGCACGGCATCGAGCAATGGGTCGCCCATGACCTGCCGCGCCTGACATCGATGCGCGAAGGCGCCCGGGAAATTGGTTTCGGTGAGCTGCCCGCCTACGGCTGCGGCGGCACCCATGTACGTAGCCTGAAGGATTTGGGCACGGTCACGATCGCTTCCCTTTCACTGAAAAAGGGAATGCTGTCAGTCCACTACAGCGTGGATTGAGCTTTCGGCGATGTCGTCCCCGGCATCGCCCGACGCCCGGGGAGCCCGCATTCGCGGGTTCTGTTGACTATCTAATAGATGGACCTAAGACATGATGCTTGACGTCGAGCGTCTCGATGAGACGTGCATAAAAAAACTGGCCAATGAAGAAGTCCTCGCCATCCGCGTCAAAGGCCTGCTGCCCCAGCCGCTGGCGATTCAGATTGGCGACAAGATCCTCGCCCCGGGTTTTGAAGGCTATATCAATGCGCCGAGCATCGGTCGCATCGGCATGGCGTTTTATGAGGCGGAAAATCAGCCGCTGCTGATCGAAGATTATTTCGAGCATGCCTCGCGCAACATCGCGGAATTACGCAAACGTTGCGCGCCCTACTCGTCCCCGGTCGACACCTTGCGCTGCATGCTCGATGAGTCCTGGCCGGCGGGTGCGCACCTGGAAAATCTCTACGGCCGCAAGATGTATGTCGGCCTGTCCCGCGTGGTGAAACCAGGGGTGTGCTTCCTGGCCCATCACGACATTTTCGCCAAGGATGCCCCCGACAGTTACCAGGCCAGAAGCCTGGAAGCGCAGTTCGCCTGCAACGTTTACCTGAACATGCCCTCCGAGGGTGGCGCCTTGCAGATGTGGGACCACGATATTTCTCCGGATCAATTCGACGAGATGCGTGGCGACAGCTACGGCATCGACCCGGCCTTGCTCGGCACGCCGGCCCTGGAGATTCGTCCTGAGCCGGGTGATTTCATCATGTTCAATTCGCGCTGCATGCACTCGGTAACACCCGGCGTGGCGGATCCGCGATTGAGCCTTTCGTTCTTTGTCGGCTATCGCGGCAATGCTTCACCCCTTACTTTCTGGAGTTGAAATGCTTTCGAATTACCTGGGCGAGTTCCTTGCGCTGGCGACTATTCACTTTCTGGCTGTGGTCGCACCTGGACCGGACTTCGCTGTCACCATCCGTCAAAGTGTGCGTTTCGGCCGGTTGGTCGGGATCTGCACGGCCCTGGGCATCGGTGCGGGGATTTCCGTGCACGTGCTCTACACCCTGCTCGGGGTCGGCGCGTTGATGCATACGACGCCCTGGTTACTGACGGTGGCCAAGGTGGTGGGCGGCGTTTACATTTTGTACCTCGGTGTCAGCCTGCTACGCAGTAAACCCAAATCCGCGCTTGAGGGGGACAAAGTCGCCAACGAGCCCGTCGTCGAACAAACACTGTTGAAGGCGTTCACCACCGGCTTTTTGACCAACGCGACCAACCCCAAGGCAACGCTGTTTTTCCTGGCAATTTTCACCACGCTCATCAGCGCTACGACACCCTTGAAGATCCAGGCGCTGTATGGGGCCTGGATGTGTTTTGTGAACGCGCTGTGGTTCGTGATCGTCGCGCTGTTCTTTTCCAGCGCCCGGGTGCGATTGCTGTTCATGCGCATGGGGCATTGGTTCGAACGCACCATGGGGGTGATTCTGATCCTGTTCGCCGGGCGTTTGATTCTCTCGATGTAAGAGCGCCTCAAACGCAAAAGGCCCGCTCAGTCTGACTGACGGGCCTTTTTCGTTTCTGCGCCGCTTTTGCATTTCTGTGCGACAGATCCCACATCAGGGACTCCCGTAACACTCCGTTACAGTGTTAGCTTGGAACCGTTTCTGTCTCATCGATCAGAAACTTCTCACTCCACTGCCTGCAAAGGAATGCCAACAGCAATGAATTTCTCACTCAAGCACCTGGCTGCGTCAACCCTGATACTGGCCAGCCTTTCGTCGTTCACCCTGACAGCGCAGGCCAACATCACCCCGCAACAGAGTGCGGCGATCCTCAAGACGTTCAGTGACACCTCCGTAACGGATTTCAGGCAATTCCTGGGAGGCCTGGCCAAGAGCGACCTCGGCAAAACCGACAATCTCGGCTCCGCCATCAGCGCCTTCCTCGACAACAAGACCCTCACTCCAGACCAGCAAAACGAAATCCATCGCCTGCTTGGTCTCTACGCACGGGTGAAATACGGTGCCGCCGCTACCGAGACCCTGCGCGAGCTGGTGGCTATCCCGACCTTCCGCGTCGAGGGCGTTGATCAACACGACAATCCCGAATTCATCAAGATCGCCGACAAGATCAAGGGCCTCGCCCAGGCGTTCAACCTGAACTTCCGCAACATTGACAACCGCGTCTATGAAATATCCCTTGAGGGCAGCGGCGACGAAGTCGTGGGCATTCATGCGCATGCCGATGTGGTGCCCGTAACGCCGGAGAACTGGGTTCTGAAAGACGGCACCAAACTTGATCCGTTCAAGGTCACCCTGATCGGCGACCGCATGTATGGCCGGGGCACCGAAGATGACAAGAACGGTATCGTGGTAGCGCTTTATGCGATGAAGGTCATCAAGGAAGAGAAGCTGCCGCTGGCGCGCAATTTCAAGCTGCTGGTCGATACCACCGAAGAAACCACCGGCGACGCCATCCCTTATTACTTCGAACACAACCCGACACCCAACTACAACCTGGCGCTGGATGGCGGCTACCCGGTAGTGATTGCGGAGAAAGGCTACGGCACCGTGATGGCGAACTTTGCCAAACGCAAGGCTGAGGGCAAGGGCGCCGAGATCATCTCGATGACCGGCGGCATGGCCACCAACCAGATCCCGTCGACATCGGTCGTCACCCTTTTGAGTGAGAAGCCTGTCGAGTTGGCCGCCAGCCTGCAGAAGGCCGGCGCCGAATATGCCAAAAGCAATGGCGGCAACTTCGACGTCACCGCCAAAGTTGATGGCAAGGATGTCAAATTGACGGTCACCGGCGTTTCCGCCCACTCCTCCGAGCCCGAATCCGGCATCAACCCGGTGTCGAGAATGCTGGGTTTCATCAATAGCCTCGACGGCAAGGTTGCGCTCAAGCACAACCACATCACCGACGCCGCCCGCTACGCTGCCGACAACTGGGGGCTGGATTACCTGGGAGGCAAATTGGGGGTCGGTTTTTCCGATGCTTTCATGGGACCGCTGACTGCTTCGCTGACCTATGTCGGGATGGACGATAAAGCCTTCAAGCTCGCGGTCAACCTGCGAGTGCCGAAGGGCAAGTCGCCGGAAACGCTCAAGTCTGAAATCGCCGATAAGCTTGATGCCTGGAGCAAAAAGACCCACGTCGCGGTGGCCTTAGACTACTCGATCGCCGAGCCGATGTACCGCAACCCTGAAGGTGAATGGGTCAAGGCCTTGCTCGCCGTGGCCAGCGAAAACCTGGGCATGGAACACAAGTACGGCACCTCTGCGGGCGCCACTTCGGTCCATGACCTGCCCAATGGCGTGCAATTCGGCCTGGCCAGGCCCGAGGTCAAGTACACCGGCCACACCGACAACGAGTTCAAGACGGTAGACCAGTTCCTGCTGGACCTGCAGATCGTGACGGAAATGATGGGGCGGATCGGGCAGTTGCCGAAACTCTGATCGCCTTTTCGGACCCGCTGTTGTGGCGGGTCCGACGCGTTGATCATCTTGATGCCGGCACCGTCAAAAAAAGGACCGTCGGGCCTTTTTATAAATGGCACACAAACAAAAACGCCGCTCATTGCTGAGCGGCGTTTTTGTTGAATATGGAGCGGGAAACGAGACTCGAACTCGCGACCCCGACCTTGGCAAGGTCGTGCTCTACCAACTGAGCTATTCCCGCAAATGGCGTCCCCTAGGGGACTCGAACCCCTGTTACCGCCGTGAAAGGGCGGTGTCCTAGGCCACTAGACGAAGGGGACACGCTAACTGAAACACATGGTGTGTATTTCAGTGCCCAAATCCGCATCCGAAGATGTCGGCTCTGGCTTCACTCAGCCCTGCCCGAAAGCAACGCTGCTTAAAATTGGAGCGGGAAACGAGACTCGAACTCGCGACCCCGACCTTGGCAAGGTCGTGCTCTACCAACTGAGCTATTCCCGCATATGGCGTCCCCTAGGGGACTCGAACCCCTGTTACCGCCGTGAAAGGGCGGTGTCCTAGGCCACTAGACGAAGGGGACACACGTACAACATTCACTCCCTACCGCGTTTCGCTGTGTGCTTTACGCTGTAAGTGGCGCGCATTCTATGGATGGATTGAGGGGTCGTCAACCCCCAGATATAAATTTATTTAAATCAATGACTTCGCCCCGCTTTCAGCCGGGATTCCGGCTTTTGCACCTGCTGACCTTTGGCGACTATATTCTGATAACCACCAAGACGTTATAGTCCGTCGCTGAAGATGATGGCAATCTGAACCACGATTGCCAGTATTTATATAAGTCGAACCCCGGCCGATATAAAGATAGCCACAACCGATTCAACTCGTCGAGCGGTCCTATGCGCCCAAATGCCAAGCCACTACACTCGATCGCGAACCCTATAAAGAGGTCTTACCGGTGACACCACTCATGATCACCCTGCTAGTCGTAGCCGGGATCGCACTATTGATCGCCATTGGCTACATGAACCATGTGGTGGAAAACAACAAGCTGGAAAAGGCCCGTACCAAGGTTGAACTCAACGACCGCCTGCGTCGCTGCGGCGAAATCACCGAGACCTTCCCCGGTCAGCTGATGACACCTGGCCTCAAGCTGCTGCTGACCCGCCTGGAACTCAATGTCTGCAAGCGTTTGCTCAACCTGGAAAAAACCAGTTCCAACCTCAGGGCCCGGATTACCGAACTCGAAGCCCTGGTCGCGCAAGGCGAATCGATCCCGGTCAACAATCCGCCGGCACCGATCCAGACCGAGGCCAAGGCCAAGGACGTGCGTTTCCTGCTCGAAGCCCTGCACGGCCAAATCACCCGCGCCGCACAGGATGGCTTCCTGCCGACCAACGAAGCCAAGCGCTGGATCCGCGAAGTGCGCCACATTCTGGTCCTGCTGCACATCGAGTTCTTCAATAACCTGGGCCAGCAATGCCTGCAACAAAACCAGCCAGGCCAGGCCCGCCTCGCCTTCGAGCGCGGTGTGCAATACCTGCGTAAACAGCAGGAACCACAGATCTACGCCGAACAGCTCGAATACCTGGAAAAACTCCTGGCGCGAGCCAACGCCATGGTGATGGACAACATCGCGGCCGTTGAAAGCGAGACCAACCAGTTGAACGCCGGCCTCAAAGAAGTTGAAGCGGATGCGGACTGGAAGAAAAAAGTGATCTACGACTGATCGGAAGAATCAAGGAAGCCACCGCGAGGTGGCTTTTTTTGGACTGGGTTTGGCGGGTGAGTACTGCCGGTCAAGATGGATTGGCGGCGAGGCCGTCATCACTGGCAAGCCAGCTCCCACAGGGTCAGGTGTTCACCTGCAAGTCATTGGTCGGCTGTCAGGCCGCCTTCGCGGGCAAGCCTCGCTCCTACAAGGGGTTCGCTGTACACGCTTCGCTCTTCACCACTCATCAGGCCGAGCGTTAGCTCGCCTGCAGCTTGGCCGTCATCGCTGGCAAGCCAGCTCCCACAGGGTTAGGTGTTCACCTGCAAGTCATTGGTCGGCTGTCAGGCTGCCTTCGCGGGCAAGCCTCGCTCCTACAAGAACTCAGCGTACAGCTTTTGATTCTCACCACTCATCAGGCCGAGCGTTAGCTCTCCTGCAGCTTGGCCGTCATCGCTGGCAGGCCAGCTCCCACAGGGTCAGGTGTTCACCTGCAAGTCATTGGTCGGCTGTCAGGCCGCCTTCGCGGGCAAGCCTCGCTCCTACAAGAATTCAGCGTACAGCTTTTGATTCTCACCACTCATCAGGCCGAGCGTTAGCTCGCCTGCAGCTCTTGATCTTGATCTACCCGCCCCTTTCGGGAGGCTGAGTGGAGGTGTTCATCCGGGGAGTGGCGCGTAGCGCCGTTCGACGCAGTCGAACACGCTGCATGTAGGTCGTCGCGAAGCAGACCGGAGGGCAGTGTCCCCGGATGGATACCGGAGCGAAGGAACGCCGAGCCTTAGCGAGGGGCCGGACGCTTGGGGCGAGACTTTTTGGTTCCTTTTGTGGCGTTTGACAAAAGGGACTCGCCGTAAGGGCGAAACCGCCAGCCGCCGTTACCGCAGAAATGGATATGTACCCGGTCAACCACAACATGGTCGGCCCGAAGGCCGCCATCGCGAGCAGGCTCACTCCCACATTAGATCTGTGCACATACGCAGGGAGACAAATCAGAGCCGGAAGTGTCCGACCATCCCCTTCAACTCAACCCCCAACTGCGCCAATTCAATGCTCGACGCCGCATTCCCCCGCATCGCCAACGAAGACTGATCCGCACTCGCACGAATACTCGTCACACTGCGATTAATCTCCTCGGCCACCGAACTCTGCTCCTCGGCGGCCGCCGCAATCTGCTGGTTCATCTGCTGAATCAACGACACCGCCGCCGCAATACTTCCCAGCGCACTCTCAGTCTGCAACGCGTCACTCACCGCCAGCTTCACCAGCTCACCACTGTTCTGAATCTGCTGCACCGACGACTGCGCCGCCGAACGCAAGGCGCTCACCAGACGCTCAATCTCCTCGGTCGATTGCTGAGTGCGCTTGGCCAACGCCCGAACCTCATCCGCCACAACCGCAAACCCCCTGCCCTGCTCGCCGGCCCGTGCTGCCTCGATCGCCGCATTGAGCGCCAACAGGTTGGTTTGCTCGGCGACACTCTTGATCACACTGAGCACCGTGCCGATGTTCTGGATTTCTGCACTCAGGCTTTCGATGCTCGAACTGGCCGACGTCGCCGAATCCGCCAGCTGCTCGATCCGCGCCATGCTTTGGCGCACCACCTGCTGGCCACTTTCCACCTTACCGTCCGCCGTTTGCGCAGCCTGAGCGGCTTCCTCCGCGTTACGCGCCACATCGTGCACCGTCGCCGTCATCTGATTCATCGCCGTGGCGACCTGCTCGGTTTCTTCCTTCTGGCTGCTGACCTCCAGGTTGGTCTGCTCGGTCACCGCCGACAAGGATTGCGCCGAGCTCGCCAACTGCTCGATACCGGCCTGCAAACCGCTGACGATGGTGCTCAGCCCCGCCCCCATCTGTTGCATGGCCTGCATCAACTGGCCGATTTCGTCACGGCGCGTCACTTCAACTGTCGCACTCAAATCACCTGCGGCGATCTGCTGCGCAACACGAATCACACTGCGCAGCGGCGCCACGATCAATCGGGTAATGACCCACGCCGCGATCAACCCGACCAGCAACGCCAGGGCCGAGGAGCCGATGATCAGCATCGAGTTCTTTTTCAATTCGGCCTGCATCGACTGGTCTTCGGCGACATACGCCTGATCGACCCGCTCCACCACCTGCGCAGCACGCTGGTGCAGTTGCTCATAGACGGTTTTTTCCTGGGCTAACAGACCGGTGTATTCGGTCAGTTTCTCGCTGAAACTGGTGATGTGACCCGCCACTTCATTGAGGACAGTCTGATAGCCCTCATCCTTGACTGTGGTTTTCAACTGCTCGGCCTGAACCTGCGCCTGATCGGCCTGCTCGATCTTGCCCTGAGCTGCGCTGTCATCGCCCTTGCGGCTCTGATCCAGACGCACACGTGCTTCGTTCATGGCCTGCAGCATCAACCGCGACACCTGGCTGACCTGATTGGCTTGCTCGATGAACTGCCCACCGTCCTTGCCTTCGGACTCCTTCAAGGTATAGGCGCCATCGTCGGCAAGCCCGGCTTGCAGGACATCCAGATTATTGGCCACGCTGGACACCGACCAACTGGCCATTTCCAGGGCCAGGTCCTTGGCCTGACTCAGCGAGACGAATTCGTCGAAGGCCTTGCGATAAGCCGCCAGGGACTGCTCGACGTCATTCATCACTGGCACGTTGGCCGCTGAAGCAGCCTTGAGCTGCGTCGCCAAGGCGATCAGGCCATCAACCCCCTGGCGCAGGGCATCCGCAGTTTTCGGGTTGCCGTGCAAGGCGTATTCCTGCTCAAGCAGTCGCACCTTGAGCAAACCGCTGTTGAGCGACGACATCTGCTTGAGCCCGTCGAAGCGCTGACTGATGGTTTGCAGGGACCAAACGCCGATGGCTGCCACCAGGGCCGTCAACAGCAGCACCAAGACAAACCCGACACCCATTTTTTTTGCCATACCGAGGTTGGCAAAACGTCCTTGCACGGCCGAAATCATTGCACTTAGTCCCCTGACATAGTCTGTTGACGCAGATTCGCAATGGGCATGGGCCAGCACAAGTCTCTGGCGTCGGAATAATGGCAAAAAGCTACGTCCACGTCGTTTTCAGAACGCTTTAGGTCGATTCGCAGCGGTCGCCTGAAAAAAAGCCCGGGCACGAGGATCACAGGCATAAGCGACGTTGATGCGCTGCCAATCTTTCGCCTGGCCGTCAGGACTGAAGGCCGTGGCAGAAGACAGCAGCACACCGCAGCGCCGGGCCTGTTTGCGCACCTGAGCGTAGTCGGACATCCGCGATCGCGCCCAGATAAACAGGCCACCAGCCGGCTTGCCGAAAACCTCCCACTCGGCGTCTTCGAGCACTTGCAAGGCCGCCTCTCTGTCCGTATTCAAACGCTGGCGCTGACGCTGTACCAGTTTGCGGTACGCGCCGCTGGCCAACAGGCAAGTCAGCACCGACTCGCAGAACCTTGAGGCGCCCATGCTGCTGATCATCTTGACCTCGGCCAATCGCGATATGACCCCTTCGCTGGCCACGACAAAGCCGACCCGCAATGAACTGCTGAGGGTTTTCGAGTAACTGCCAACGTAGATCACGTTGTCATCCCCCCCCAATGCAGCGAGGCGCGTGCCGGGGCCGTAATGCAAATCCGCATAGACGTCATCTTCAATCACCAGCACGCCATGGGTCTTGGTCAATTGCAAAACCTGCTGCGCCATCGCAGGCGTCAGGCAACTGCCCGTCGGGTTGTGGTAGAAACTGTTGATGAATAGCGCGCGGGGCCGGTGCTTTAACAATAGTAATTGCAGTTGCTCCGTGTCGGGCCCGCGCGGGGTACGAGGCACCTCGATCATCGTCACACCGTGCAGCCTGAGCAGGTCAAACAACAGTGGATACCCCGGACTTTCCACCACCACGCAATCTCCCGGCTTGAGCAAGGTGCGCACGATCAGGTCGAGCCCCTGACTGGCACCTGCGGTGGTCAGGATACGGTTTTCATCCACTTCGATACTGAGCCGTCCAAGGCGTTTGAGAATTTGCAGACGCAAGGCAGGCAGGCCTCGGGAAGTGCTGTAGTTGAACAACCCGGCCATGTCGGTACGGCTGACCTGACGAATCGCGTAGCTCAGGTCGTCAGTCTCGCGCCAGCTCTCCGGCAACCCGCCACAGCCCAGCTTAAGTTCGCCCGAGCAGCCGCCCTGTTTCAGTTCCGCCCCTTCGAACCAGAGGCAATCCTGTTGCCCCTGGGCGACCAGCGTTGGCGTGGCGACAATGAAACCGGCGCCATGACGCGGCGCCAGCACACCTTGAGTCACCAGCCGCTCACAGGCTTCGACGACGCTGGACTGACTGAGCAGATTGACCCGCGCGATGTGCCGCGCAGAAGGTAAACGTGTCCCTGGCTGCACCTCGCTCTGACGGAGCCAGACGGCCAACCCATCGACGATTTGCTGTACGACCGGCACCAATGCCTGTCGATCGATTCTCAATTCCATGAGCAAGCAAACTCCTGTCCATTTGCGGGGAGCAGTTAATCACAGGTGCGCAGGATCGGATGTGCGACAACGCCGCCAAAACCCTCGGTTCTAACCATTTGAAACACATTGTCCGCCGCCCTTCGCGACACCATGAAAAAGCCCGCACGTGTGCGGGCCTTTTCCTACGAGGCAGGTCTTGATGGGTCAGAACGCCGTGACACCACCGTCCACTGCCAGCGAGTGACCGGTGGTGAACGCCGCGCCGTCGCTGCACAGATACAGCACGGCACTGGCGATTTCCTCGACCTTGCCGATGCGGCCGACCGGGTGCATGGCGTTGGCGAACTCGCCCTTCTTCGGGTCCGCTTCATAGGCGCGACGGAACATGTCGGTGTCGATCACCGCCGGGCATACCGCGTTTACGCGAATCTTTTTCTTGGCGTATTCGATCGCCGCCGACTTGGTCAGGCCGATCACCGCGTGTTTCGACGCCGCGTAAATGCTCATCTTCGGCGCCGCACCAAGGCCCGCCACCGAAGCGGTGTTGACGATCGCGCCGCCACCCTGGGCCAGCAGCAACGGCAACTGGTACTTCATGCACAGCCAGACGCCTTTGACGTTGACGCCCATGATCGCGTCGAACTCATCAAGGGTGCCTTCAGCCAGTTTGCCTTTTTCGATCTCGATGCCGGCATTGTTGAAGGCGTAGTCCAGACGGCCGTAAGTATTCACCACTTCGTCCATCAGATTTTTTATATCGCTTTCCAGCGTGACGTTGCAGCGCACGAAGGTCGCTTCGCCGCCCGCTGTACGAATCAGCGCCACAGTGCCTTCGCCCCCGGCCGTGTCCATGTCGGCCACCACCACTTTCAACCCTTCAGCGGCGAATGCCTGGGCGGTCGCGCGGCCAATACCGTTGGCAGCGCCGGTCACCACGGCGACCTGGCCGGAAAACGTCATGCTCATTGTTATGCCCTCAAAGAGAAGAATGCGGGGGATCGTGTGTTTCCAGTCTAGCCACAGGGGCATGGGACACGGCAGCACTATCAGAAGCCCGGTTGAGTGACCATGAGTGGCAGTGATAGAACTGCGGCACCGACTATCACTGCACTGGATCGACGTCCATTCGCCGCATCAGCCAAACTTGCGGCATCGATCATGAAGGTCTATCAACAAGGCTTCATTCATCTTGAGTGCCTGTCATGACTACCCAGACCAATCGCCAGTTCCTGCTCGCCAAACGTCCGGTGGGCGCGGCTACCCGCGAGACCTTTACCTATCAAGAAGTGCCAGTCGGTGAACCGGCTGCGGGTCAGATCCTGGTCAAAAACGAATACCTGTCCCTGGACCCGGCCATGCGTGGCTGGATGAACGAGGGCAAGTCCTACATTCCGCCGGTTGGTATCGGCGAAGTCATGCGCGCATTGGGTGTAGGCAAAGTCGTTGCCTCGAACAATCCTGGATTTGCGGTCGGGGACTACGTCAACGGAGCCTTGGGCGTACAGGATTATTTCCTCGGCGAGCCACGAGGTTTCTACAAAGTCGATCCGAAACTGGCACCGCTGCCCCGTTACCTGTCCGCGCTGGGCATGACCGGGATGACCGCCTACTTCGCGTTGCTTGATGTCGGCGCACCGAAGGAAGGTGACACCGTGGTGCTCTCCGGCGCGGCCGGTGCGGTGGGCAGCATTGCCGGGCAGATCGCCAAGATCAAAGGCTGCCGCGTGATCGGCATCGCGGGCGGCGCGGACAAGTGCAAATTCCTGATCGACGAACTGGGGTTTGACGGCGTCATCGACTACAAGAACGAAGACGTGCATGCCGGCCTTAAGCGTGAATGTCCAAAAGGTGTCGACGTGTATTTCGATAACGTCGGCGGCGATATTCTCGACGCGGTGCTGGGTCGCCTGGCCATGAAAGCGCGCGTGGTGATTTGTGGCGCCATCAGCCAGTACAACAACAAGGAAGCGGTCAAGGGCCCGGCCAACTACCTGTCGTTGCTGGTCAACCGCGCGCGAATGGAAGGCTTCGTGGTGATGGACTACGCTGCTCAGTTCGCCGCCGCCGGGCAGGAAATGGCCGGCTGGATGGCCAAGGGGCAGCTCAAGAGCAAGGAAGACATTGTTGAAGGACTGGAGACCTTCCCGGAGACGCTGATGAAGTTGTTCATCGGCGAGAATTTCGGGAAGTTGGTGTTGAAGGTTTAACCCAACAGTTGATTCACCCCAAAACTAATGTGGGAGCGAGCCTGCTCACTCCCACATTTTTGATCTTCGGTGTTTGATCAGGCGATTTCGGCTACAACTTCGGCCAACGCCTTCGCTGGATCCGCCGCCTGGCTGATCGGACGGCCAATGACCAGGTAATCGGAACCGGCATCCAGCGCCTGACGCGGGGTCAGGATACGGCGCTGATCGTCCTGGGCGCTGCCCGCCGGGCGAATCCCCGGGGTCACCAGTTGCAGCGTCGGGTGCGCCGATTTCAGGGCGCGGGCTTCCAGAGCCGAGCACACCAGACCGTCCATTCCGGCTTTTTCTGCCAGTGCCGCCAGACGCAGCACCTGTTCCTGCGGCTCGATGTCCAGGCCGATACCCGCCAGATCCTCACGTTCCATGCTGGTCAGCACGGTCACGCCGATCAACAGCGGTTTGGGGCCGGTACGCTGATCCAGCACTTCACGGCAGGCGGCCATCATGCGCAGACCGCCGGAGCAATGAACGTTGACCATCCACACGCCCATTTCCGCCGCGGCTTTAACCGCCATCGCGGTGGTGTTCGGGATGTCGTGGAACTTGAGGTCCAGGAACACTTCAAAGCCCTTGTCACGCAAGGTGCCGACGATTTCCGAGGCGCAGCTGGTGAACAGCTCCTTACCGACTTTGACCCGGCACAGTTTAGGATCCAACTGGTCGGCCAGCTTCAGTGCGGCGTCACGGGTGGGGAAATCCAGGGCGACGATGATAGGAGTCTGGCAGACGGACATGTGCGGGCTCTCAGGCAGGACGAAATCGGCGCGCATTGTAGCGGAACCAGCGCCACTGCGGGACCCGATGATCGGTAAATCGTCCCGAAGACTCCAGCAAGACTAGTCCCTGCGCCGATTGTGTCGAGTTCGATACACACACGACACGCCCACTACACCCTTCCTCGCTACCCTCGGCAGCCGCAACACGTCCTTACAGCACTTCCCGCCTCCGGGCCGGACGCCTATGCTGGAACCACAACCTCGCAGCCCATCTTTGTGGTTGGCAGCCTACCTGGCAGATGAACGCACGCATGCACAGCACCCCAGCACCTCTGAACGACGATCAAAAAGCACCCGCTGACGACAAACGCTGGAGCATTCGCGCCCTGATCGTCGACGATGACGTCCCGATCCGCGAACTGATGATCGACTACCTGGCCCGGTTCAACATTCACGCCAGCGGCGTCACCGATGGCGCTGCCATGCGCCTGGCGTTGCAAGCGGAGCATTTCGACGTGGTGGTGCTCGACCTGATGCTGCCCGGTGAAGACGGGTTGTCCCTGTGCCGCTGGCTGCGCGCCGAATCGGACATTCCGATCCTGATGCTCACCGCACGCTGCGAACCCACCGACCGGATCATCGGCCTGGAACTGGGCGCCGACGACTACATGGCCAAGCCCTTCGAACCAAGGGAACTGGTCGCGCGGATTCAGACCATTCTGCGTCGGGTGCGCGACGATCGCACCGAACAGCGTGCGAATATTCGCTTCGACAACTGGCGCCTGAACAGCGTGCTGCGGCAATTGATCGCCGCCGACGGCCTGGTGGTGCCGCTGTCCAACGCCGAATTCCGCCTGCTGTGGGTGTTCATTGAGCGTCCGCGCCGGGTGCTCAGCCGTGAACAACTGCTGGACGCTGCCCGTGGTCGTTCCATCGAAGCGTTTGATCGCAGCATCGACTTGCTGGTCTCTCGCCTGCGCCAGAAGCTCGGTGATGACCCGAAAGCCCCGCAGTTGATCAAGACCGTTCGCGGTGAGGGTTATCTGTTCGACGCACGAGACATCGGCTGATGCGGGCGCGCTTCGATACGCTGTTCGGCCGCCTGTTTGGCGTGCTGCTGCTGGCGATCATCCTGGCGCACCTGTTGGCGTTTGCCTGGTTCCACCATTACGGTCCTCCCCCGCCTCCACCGCCGCCGGGATTTTCCGAAGGCATGGGCGGACAGCGCCCGCCGATGGACCCGCGCTTTGAAAACCGGCCACCGCGGCCTTGGTTCGGCGGCCCCTTGGTGCCGCTGACGTTCCAGTTTGTCACGCTGATCATTGCCGCCTGGTACGGCGCCAAACTGCTCAGCCGGCCGATCCAGCGGCTGAGCGACGCCGCCGAACGCTTGAGCGAAAACCTCGACAGCGCGCCGCTGGATGAATCCGGCCCAAGGGAAGCTCGACAAGCGGCCTACACCTTCAATTTGATGCAGAAACGCATTATCGAACAGGTGCAGCAGCGCTCACGGATGCTCGGCGCGGTGTCCCACGACCTGCGCACGCCGCTCTCTCGCCTCAAGCTGCGGCTGGAGCAGATCGAAGACCACAAGCTGCAGGGCCAGATGCGCCAGGACTTGGACGACATGATCAGCATGCTCGATGCCACCCTCACCTATTTGCACGAGCAGCGCACCAGTGAAGCCGGGCAATGGATGGACGTGCAGGCGCTGGTGGAATCCTTGAGCGAAAACGCTCAGGACCAGGGGGCAGATGTTCAGGCCAGCGGCCACTGCGCGCCGCTGCAAGTGCAGCCCATGGCGTTGCGCTCGTGCATCAATAATCTGCTGGACAACGCCCTGCGCTATGCCGGGCACGCGCGGATCACGCTCGAAGACAACCGTGAGCAACTGGTGATCCGCGTCATCGACCACGGCCCGGGTATTGCGGCGGACAAACGTGAAGCGGTGTTCGAGCCGTTCTTTCGGCTGGAAGGTTCGCGTAATCGCAATTCGGGCGGCGTCGGGCTCGGTATGACCATCGCTCGCGAGGCGGCGGAACGACTGGGTGGGCAGTTGAGTCTGGAAGAAACACCCGGCGGCGGTCTCACCGCCGTCATCCGCCTGCCCCGCGCCTGAACCACACACCAATCCCTGCAGGAGTGAGCCTGCTCGCGAAGCGGTCGATCATTCAACATTGATGTCGACTGACCCGCCGCTTTCGCGAGCAGGCTCACGCCTACATGATCCGAGCCTGGCCTGAGACTTGTGTGTACCAATCGGTACAAACCTCACACACCCACGACACCTTGCCCCTTGACGCTGCATAAGCCGGTGCGCCCACCGGTTTTCCATTCCAGGGAGTGAGTCCAATGATTGGTAGTGTCAGCAACTACACGAGCTATACCAGCACCAGCAGCACCTCGACCAACAGCGCCCGCAGCCAGCAATTCCAGAAAGAACTGTTCGCCAAGCTCGACAGCAACAGCGACGGCGCGGTAGATCAGGGCGAACTTGAAAGTGCCCTGTCGCAGAAAACCGATGACGGCCTGCTGGTCAGTCTGAGCAAAAACTTTGGTGATCTGGACAGTGACGACAGCGGCAGCTTGAGCAGCGAGGAAATGGCGGCAATGGCACCGCCGCCACCACCGCCGCATGACCAGGCACCCAACACCGAACTGGCCGACGCGCTCGTCAGCGCCCTGGACGCCGACGGTGACGGCGCCATCAGCAGCGACGAATTGAGCAACGGCCTGAACAACGCAGGCAGCAGCGCCGACAGTACAGAAATCTTCTCGGCCCTGGACAAGAACCAGGACGGCACCGTCAGCAAGGACGAACTCGCCGCCAGCCTGACCCCGCCGCCACCGCCACCGCAGCAGGTGTCCAGCGAAGAATTGTTCAGCCAGCTGGATACGGACAGCGATGGCAGCGTAACCACCACCGAACTGAGCAGCGTGCTGCAGGCCAGCGACAGCACCTCATCGACCAGCACCGACACCAGCGCTGCGTTGCTCAAGGAGTTGGACAGTGACGGCAGCGGTGAGGTCAGCAGCGATGAACTGAACGCGGCGCTGCAAGCAGGTCGCGAGAAAACCAGCGACAACTCCACCGCTCAATTCAACGTCAATGAAGCGCTGAACAAAATGATCGCCAACCTGAGCAAGCAGTATTCGCTCGATAACGTGGCGAGCGTGGGCAAATACTTGAACGTATCGACCTGAGTCAAAAGCTTCGCGAGCAAGCCCGTTCCCACAGTAGAGCTGCGCCTTTCACAAATCCCCTGTGGGAGCGAGCCTGCTCGCGATGAGGCCCTCAGCCCCGCCGAAAATCTCAGGGCCGGCGATCGTCTACCCGCGCATGACTCTTGCTCCAGTCCGTCAACAGACTGTACGCAACCGCCAGCAACGTAGGCCCGATGAACAGCCCGATAAACCCGAACGCAATCAACCCGCCAAACACGCCGAGCAACACGATCACCAATGGCAGATTCCCGCCCCGGCTGATCAGGTACGGCTTCAGCACGTTGTCGACGCCGCTGATGATGAACGTGCCCCAGCACCCGAGGAACACCGCCATCCCGTACTCACCCTTCCAGGCCAGCCACGCGGTGGCCGGAATCCACACCAACGGTGGCCCCATCGGAATCAGACTGAGCATGAACGTCACGATGCCCAGCACCAGCGCCCCGGGCACCCCGGCAATCAGGAACCCGATCAACGCCAGGACCGCCTGCGCCGCCGCTGTGCCGATCACCCCGTTCACCACCCGCTGCACCGTCCCGGCCACGAGTTCGATGTAGTACCCGGCGCGATCACCGATCAGGCGCTCCAGCAGCCCATGGACAAACGCCGCCAGCCGCGGCCCGTCACGGTAGAAAAAGAACACGAACACAATGCTCAATGTCAGCTCGAGAATCCCGCCGCCAATCTGCGCACTGCGTGCCAGCAGCCAGTTGCCGACCTGACCCAGATACGGTTTGACCGCCACCATCATCGCCGCGCCTTGCTCATCGATGCTGTTCCAGATCACCATCAACCGCTCGCCCACCAAAGGAACGCCGCCCAGCCAGGTCGGTGCTTCGGGCAAACCGTCCATCTGCACATCCTTGATGAACGCAGTGGCATCACGCACGTGATCCGCCAGGTTGAACCCGAGCCAGACCAGCGGCACCGCCACCAGCAACATCCAGCCCAGTGTCAGCACCAGCGCGGCCAGGGATTCCCGGCCGTTGAGCCAGCGGGTCAACAACCGCATCAGCGGCCAACTGGCGAACGCCAGCACCGCGCCCCAGAACAAGGCCGACCAGAACGGCGCCATCACCCAGAGGCTCGCGCCAAACAGCACCAGGAGCAGGATCTGCACCAACAGCCGATCGTTATTGAGCATGTAGGTTCTCGAAAAAATCAGTCAACAAAGAGCAGGCAAACGCGCCAGCCGCGTTTACCTGATGAAGCTTATCGCAACAGTTCGATGTGCAGGCCAGGGCTTTTGGCACTGCCGGCTTCCATTCGCGCCGCCCGCACGCCCTGCCCGATCAGCGCCTGGCGCCACGCTTCGGCGTTTGGCCCGGAAACACTGACCCGCAAGGTGGTGTCGAGGTTCAAGCCGCGAGAAATGAGGCGCAGCCAGGTGGCATCAGGATCGGCGCTCAATGTGGGGAAATCGAGTTCGCCCGTACTTTTCAGCTCTCGCAGCAAGGTCGCCGACGTCGGCAGCAAATCACCCAGCGGCGCGGCAGCGTCGAACTGCTCGACGTGCAGGTAGGCTTTGCGATTGCCGCGAGTGATGCTGTAAAGCGCCACCAACGTATTGTCCCGGGGCGCCGCGAGACGCAAGAGCAAGTACGCCTGTTGATCGTCGGCACCGTACAACTTGGCGTTCCCAAAGACCTCATTGGCCCAGAGGCTGCTTTCACCGCAATCACGTGCCTGACACCAGAACAGCAAGCCGGCACCCTGCTCTTGCAACGCTTCACGCGCGGCAGTGAAGGCGTCGGTTGACGAATGCTCCGGCGGCAACTCATAGGTCACCGATGTCGCCGTTCCCCGGGCGCTGACCTGACCATCGAAGCGCAACTGGCCGCTGATCTTACGGATCGAACCCAGCGGATAAATCCGCTCGAGCTCAACGCCGGGGCGATAGTCGACGATCTGCGCGTCGGCCATGCGCGGCACGATCGGCAAGTCCTGACTGCCCGGGACATCGGCGGCAAATAACAAGGGACTGAAACAACACAGCACCAGCACACTGAATGAACGCATGGATAGACTCATCGGATCAGCATGGCCTGGGCACCCTTGACGACACTGGCATCATCGAAGCGCTCGGGCACCAGCAAACCACGCTGGACCGCCGGACGCGCTTCCATGGATGCCATCCAGCGCTGCAAGGCCGGCAAACCGTCAACCTCGACGCCCGACCACTCATGGCCACGCACCCACGGATAGGTGGCAATGTCGGCAATGCTGTACTCGCCCGCGAGAAACTCCACGGCTTGCAGGCGTGTATCGAGCACCTCATAGAGGCGACGTGTTTCATGTTGATAGCGGTCGATGGCGCCCTGGAGTTTTTCTGGAAAGTAACGGAAAAACACGTTGGCCTGCCCCTGCATCGGCCCGATCCCACCCATCTGAAACATCAGCCATTGCAGGACGACCGAGCGCCCCTTCGGGTCCTGGGGCAGCAGTTTGCCGCCCAGCTCAGCGAGGTAAATCAGGATGGCGCCGGATTCGAACACGGCAAAATCGCCGTTGGCGCGGTCGACAATGGCCGGAATCCGGCCATTGGGATTGATCTTGAGGAAGTCAGGTGACTTCTGTTCCTTTTTGTCGAAACTCAAGGCGTGCACCGTGTAGGGCAGGCCGAGTTCCTCGAGCACGATAGAGACCTTGTGGCCATTCGGGGTCGCAGCGGTGTAGAGATCTATCATGGTTGTCTCCCATTTCAACCCGCCCAGCCTCGACAGTTGCCCGGCGCAAGTCAAGGAACGGCGAAGAACCGATTGAAACAGTCTGCGACAAGGTCGGCGCCGGGTTCGTCATTCAGGTGCAAATGATGGCCGCCAGGCAGCTGTTCACGGCTAAAGGGTAGACGCTCCAGCAACTCGGGATGTTTGGCGAGCATGCCGTCAGCTGCTACCACTAATAACGCAGGGCAACTGACCCGCTGGACGAAGGCCATCGCCTGTTCGGTTGTCAGACGCAGGGGCGATGGCAGCGTGAGTCGGTTGTCAGTGCGCCAGGTGTAACCGCCCGGCACCGGCATGAGTCCACGCTGGGCCAACAGCTCGGCGGCTTCGCGACTGACCGCCACCAGGCCTTTCATGCGTGCCTCGATGGCTCGATCCAGGGTGTTGTAGACCGGTTTGCGTTTTTCCCGCAGATCCAGCTGGGCTTGCAGGGCCATGCCCATGCGTTCGGCGGCATTTTCGCCTTTGTCTGTCGGAGGAATGATGCCGTCGATCAACGCCAGATGCGTGACACGTTCCGGCATCGACCCGGCAATAATCAACGAAGCGATCGCCCCCATCGAGTGCCCCATCAGTGCAAAACGCTTCAGGCCCAACTGCTCGGCGACTTGCAGCACGTCGTGAGCGTAGTCCCACATCGCGTAACCGGCGCCGGTCGGGCGATGCCCGGAATGTCCGTGACCGGCCATGTCGAGGGCGATGATGCGCAGGCCTTTGAGCTTCGGTGCCAGCCGGGCGAAGCTGTTGGCGTTGTCCAGCCAGCCGTGCAGGGCGATCACCGGCAGGCCGTCTTCGGGACCGAACAGGTGCGCGGCCAGCTCGATGTGCGGCAGGCTCAGGCGAACTTCTTCGACAACGTGGCTCATGCGCAATCCTGTTGGCGACGACCTTCCCAGCGGCTGAACAGGTTTTTCAGCAGCGTGGCGGTGTCTTGCGGACGTTCGAGGGGGAACATGTGGCCACCGGGCATGGTCAGGGACTCACCCAGCGGCATACGCCCGACGGAGCTTGCATGGTGACGCATCACCACCCGGCTCTTGTGCCCGCGCACCACCGCCAGCGGCACTTTCAACTGGCGTGCCTGGCCTGGACTGGTGTGCGGGACGCCACGGTAGATGCTGATCTCCGTGGCCGGGTCGAAACGCAGGCGCAGCTTGTCGCCGACTTTTTGCAAACCGTGTTGCAGGTAAGCGTCGAAGCACTCGGGATCAAAGCTGCGGAACAGGGTTTTGCCGGCGAAATAGAGCCGTGCCGCGTCCAGGTCGGCGAACTCTTCCCGGCGCCCCAATGTACGGCCGGCGGGGGTCAGGCGGTCGATGAAACCGAAACGCTTGGCCGCACGGATCACCCATTGATCGGCGCGGGTCAGCACCGGCGAATCGAGCATCACCACGCCCCGATACAGTTCAGGGCAACGCAACGCCGCGTGCAGGTGCAGCACGCCGCCGAAGGAATGGCCGACGCCCCAGACCGGCTCCGGTTGCTCTTTGAGGTGATGGATCAGCTCATCCACCAGGTTGCGCCAATTGTCGTCCGCCGGAAAACGCGGATCGTGGGCGTGCTGTTCCAGATGCGTCACCTGGTACTCGGGCGCCAGCGCCGCGAACAACTTGCCGTAGGTGCCCGAAGGAAAGCCATTGGCGTGGGCGAAAAATATCTGTTGCGACATACCGGCAAATCCATAAGCGAAAACAAGGGTTGATTGTCCGTAAGACGCGAGGCGGCGGCAATGACTGTAAGTGCCAGGAATGATGACAGTCCGGTCAGGGGCATGAGCATTCAGACATCGCCGAACCCTGTGGCGAGCGAGCTTGCTCGCGTTCGGCTGCGCAGCAGGCGCAAAACCGGTGCACGCCGCGAGAGGCGTGCCGGCAAGGGCTGCTGCCGCAGCCAACGGGAGCAAGCTCCCTCGCCACAGGTAATCATCGGGCCGGAAGATGTGGTTCGCTCGACAATCAACGGGCCGGTGGATTCTCACCCAACGGCACGACCGCCATGGTCAACCGCGACACGCAACTGGCCTTGCCCTCGTCACTGCTCAAACGGATATCCCAGACATGAGTCGTGCGCCCAATGTGAATCGGCTTGGCCACTGCCGTCACTCGCCCGCTGCGCAATCCGCGCAAGTGATTGGCGTTGATTTCCAGACCCACGCAGTAGAATTTGCTGGCATCGATGCACAGGTAACTGGCCATGGAACCGACCGTCTCGGCCAGCACCACCGACGCGCCGCCGTGCAGCAAACCGTAAGGCTGGTGGGTGCGGTGGTCGATGACCATGCTCGCGGTCAGGGACTCGTCATCAAAGGCTTCGAAGCGAATATCCAGCACTTCGCCAATGGTGTTTTTCTGGATTGCGTTCAACTGCTCGACGTCGGGAATGGTACGCCACAGACTCATCTTGCTTTCCTTTGTTGGTTTTATTGGTGGCTCAATCCTGCCACAGCACCGTCTCGCTGCGCTCGCTCCATTCTTCGAACCGAGCGCCGTAAGACGCTTCGATCACGTTGCGCTTGATCTTCAGGGTCGGTGTCAGGAAGCCGTTTTCCACCGCCCAACTGTCCTTGACCACCACCAACTGGCGCAAGCGTTCGTGTTTGTCGAGGCCGCCATTGACCTCCTCCAGCAGCTTTTCCAGGCTTGCATGCAACCCTGCCCGCGCCGTTCCCCCGGCGTCCTGCTGACCGACCGCCGAGAGCACGCACAGCCCCAGCGGCGCACTCAAGCCATCACCGACCACGCACACCTGTTCGATCCGCGAATGCACCGCCAGCCGATTTTCGATCGGCGCCGGCGCGACGTATTTGCCTTTGCTGGTCTTGAAGATCTCCTTCAGTCGCCCGGTCAGGCGCAGGTTGCCTTCGGCATCTTGTTCGCCCTTGTCGCCGGTGCGCAGGAAGCCGTCCTCGGTGATGGTTTCTGCGGTTTTCTCGGGCTCCTTGAAATAGCCAAGCATGGTCGCACCGCTGCGCACCATGACTTCGCCCGAATCGGCGATCCGCACTTCAACCTCCGGGCAAGGCTTGCCGATCCAGCCGGGTTTGTTCTCGCCGGGCCGGCCGATGTGGGAGTAACCGCAGCTTTCGGTCATGCCGTAGACCTCCAGCACATCCAGTCCAAGCTTGCGGTACCACAACAGCAAGGTCTGCGGCACAGGCGCGGCGCCGGACAACGCCACGCGCAACGCATCCAGCCCCAACCCGACGAGCACTTTGTGCCCGACCCGTTTGCCGATAAAGGGCAGGCCGAGCAGGAAGTCGAGGCGTTTTGCCGCAATCTTGCTGTACACGCCCATCTGGAACTTGGTCCAGATTCGCGGGACGCCGAACAACGCGGTCGGCCGCGCGCGCTGCAAATCGGTGAGAAAGGTGTCGAGGCTTTCGGCAAAGAACACGGTTTGCCCGGTGTAGATCGACGCCAGCTCGACGAACATCCGCTCGGCGACATGGCACAGCGGCAGGTAAGACAGCAGTCGATCCGACTCGTTGAGACCGAACAGCTGAGTGCCGCGCGTGGTGGCAAAGCCCAGATTGCCGAAGCTATGCATCACGCCTTTGGGCACCCCGGTGGTGCCGGAGGTGTAAATGATGGTCGCCAACTGGTCGGCGGACGGCTTGGGATCGTCCTGGATCGGTGAGCTCTTTTGCAGATCGGCCCAGCTGTAGTCGAAAGTACCCGGCGGATGCAACGGCAGGCTGATGGTCGGCAGATCGGCACTGACCCCGCGAGACATGCCTGGCCAGTCATCGAGCTTGCCGATGAACGCCAGCGCCGCTTCCGAGTGTTCGAGCACTTGCGCCACCGACTCGGCGGTGAGGTTGGGGTACAACGGCACCGAAACGTGCCCGGCCATCCAGATTGCCAGGTCGGCGATGATCCAGTGCGCGCAGTTTTTCGAAATCAGGGCGATGTGGCTGCCATGGGGCAGTTCGCGTGCGCGCAGCCAATGCGCGGCGCAGCGAGCCTGATGGCCGACGTCGGCCCAGGTCAGGGTCTCGACGTGTCCGCCGCCGGTAGGTTGGACCAGAAAACGCTGGCGGGGATGACGGGCTTCACGCTCGTAAAAGACGTCCAGCGGCAAACGAAAAGCAGCAGACATGCGACTCGCTCCTTTATTTTTGGTCTGGAGCAAGCGTAGTCAACCAAGCGGTTGCTTGGTTGACTATTTCACACAAAATCCCGGAACACCGCCGCCCCCTGTAGGCGCGAGGCTTGCACGCGAAGGGCTTTCAACGACGGCAACAGCTTCGCGGACAAGCCTCGCGCCTGCAAAAAGCCAAAGCAAATGCGGTTACGGGTGTTTGATGCTGTTGAGCTTCATCGAACCTATCAGCAGTTCAGCGCTCTCGAGCTCGGCCAGGCCAGCGGTGCTGACCCTCTCTGGTGGATAGCCGGCACCATGCTGCAAGTAACTCAACAGGTTCCCCACCAACGGGTTGTGACTGACCAGAAGGACGTCACTCACCGACACGAGTTGCTCGGCCACCTTGTCTGGATCAGTGTCCGGGGTCAGCCACTCGACAGTGCGAATCTCCGGTTCGAAACCCAGCGCCTCGCGCACCAGCTGCGCGGTCTCCTGCGCTCGCAGAAACGGGCTGGCATAGATGGCTGTAATCGGCTGACCGATCAGTTCAGCAGCGATGCTCAGCACCTCTGAACGACCATGTTCCGTCAGCGCGCGCTCCGAATCGTGTGGCTTGGAACCGTGTGGCTCGGCTTCACCATGACGCAATACCCAGAGTTTCATAGTTTCGGCTCCTCATCTCGGGCCGGATGTGGCGCTGGCGGCACGGCGTGCGGCGCTTCGCCTTCCGGTGTACGCGGCGTCGGCCAGTCGGCGAACGGCCAGGGTTTCTGGTCGCTGTGGAAGGTGCCGAAACGACCGATCTGCGCCAGGAACTGGCTCAGGCTGTCGCCGAAGTTCATCAGGCTGGCGCTCGGGGCGCCATAAATCAAACGATAGATCAGTTGCACCAGCACCACCGCCCCCAGGATGAACTGCGCCACTTGCCAGACCAGCAAGAAGACGATCATCCATAACACCCGCAGCAGAATGGACTCGTAGGTGGCCTCTGTTTTCGGATCGTTCATGTGCAACTCCCTGCTTTATCTCGAAAGCGTGATCAGTTGAAACCGCTGGTGGAAATGAAGTCCACATCGGTTTTGGGTTCGCCGCGCATCAACAGTTCAATCACTTGATTGAGCGTGCGCCCTTCGAACAGAATCGCGTGCAACCCGGCGACCAGCGGCATATAGACGCCCACTTCCTGAGCCTTGGCCTTGAGCACCTTCAGCGTGTTCACGCCTTCGGCGACTTCGCCCAGGCGGGTCACCGCCTCTTCCAGGCTCAACCCCTGGCCGAGGGCAAACCCGACCTGGTAATTGCGGCTTTTCGGCGACGAACACGTGACAATCAAGTCGCCCACGCCCGCCAACCCAAGGAAGGTCATCGGGTTGGCGCCCTGATTCACCGCGAAGCGGGTCATTTCCGCCAACGCCCGGGTGATCAGCATGCTCTTGGTGTTTTCACCCATGCCCAGCGCCACCGCCATGCCGGCGATGATCGCGTACACATTTTTCAGCGCCCCGCCCAACTCCACGCCGAAGCGGTCGGCGCTGGCGTACACGCGAAAGGTCCGGCCATGCAACGCCTCCTGGACCCGCTGGCAGAGTTCTTCGTCTTCGCTGGCGACCACGGTGGCGGTCAGTGCGTGCTCGGCGATTTCACGGGCCAGGTTCGGCCCGGACAACACGCCGATGCGCGCTTGCGGGGCGATTTCTTCGAGGATCTCGCTCATCAGCTTGAACGTGTGGGCTTCGATGCCTTTGGTCAGGCTGACCAGCAATTTGCCGCTCAACCGTGCGGCGTGCGGGACCAGTACCGAACGCAGCGCGCTGGACGGCAGCGCAACAAAGCACAGGTCGCAAGCGTCCAGGGTCGCTTGCAAATCAGTCACCGGTTCTACCAGGGGAAGAATCTTGATGCCTTTGAGGTAACGCGGGTTTTCGCGATTGACCCGCATGGACTCAGCCTGCTCGGGGTCACGCATCCACTGCCGGACCTGATGCCCGTTCTCGGCCAACAGATTAGCCACGGCGGTACCAAAACTTCCGCCTCCCAGGACCGCAATTGGGCGCTGTTCAGTCATATGCAATCCGTTAATCCATACCAGTGGCGATGTCGGCATTATACGGAGCGTCCCAGTGGCGGCCAGCCCCCGTATCAATTACCGGCACTTGTAGGAAGAAGACCAATAAATCCTAGGAAAATGCCGGCATCGTGAATGGAAAAGTCGAACAGCTCGGTTAACATGCGCGCCATCTCATCGTTATCAAGGACGTTTCGTGTCGTTTGGCTCTCCTTCACCCTCCTCTCCGCTGGTTCTGGCATTGCTTTTCAGCTCGCCATTGCTGGCCGACGACTTGTTCCTCGACAACGAATCGCTGCCGCAAGTGCTCACGGCCACCCGCCTGAAGCAGTCGCCGGCCGCAGTCCCGGGAAGCATGACGGTGATCGACAGCGAACTGATCAATGCCAGCGGTGCACGGGACATCAGCGAATTGCTGCGCCTGGTGCCGGGCATGATGGTCGGCAATATCAGCGGTAATCAGGCGGCGGTGAATTACCACGGCACCAACGCCACGGAAGCGCGGCGCATGCAGGTGCTGATCGACGGCCGCTCGGTGTACCGCGCTGGCCTGGCCACGGTGGACTGGAGTGATATCCCGGTGGCCATGGAAGACATCGAGCGCATCGAGGTTTTCCGCGGCCCCAACACGGTCAGCTACGGCGCCAATGCGTTGATGGCGGTGGTCAACATCATCACCCGCAACCCGGCCGACAGCCACGGCACGCGGATGAAAGTCACCCGTGGCCAGCGCGGCATCGATGATTTTTACGCCAGCCAGGGTGTGGGCTGGGACGGCGGCGACCTGCGTCTGTCACTGTCCGGCCAGCAGGACGACGGCTTCGACACCGACAGCAACGGTGCTGATTATCGCGACAGTCGCCGCTTGAACCGCTTCAACCTTGCCGTCAGCCAGACCCTGAGTGAAAACCAGAGCATCGACTGGCAGTTGAACGCCAAGGACGGAACCAACCAGCGGCCTTATACCTACCGCCCGGTGTTCTCCGGGATTACCGCAGCCGGGAACAATTCCGACGTCGTTGCCAAGGACTACGCCGGTTCGTTGCGCTGGAACCTGGACATCAATCCTGATCACAGCCTTTATATCCAGGGTTCGGCTCAGCACTGGGACCGTCAGCAGACCTGGCGCGCCTGTGATGCGGAAGTTTCGTTCAGCCCGCAACTGACCGAGCTCTGGCAGCTCAACCCGAACTACACCGAACGCCTGGCGCGCAACATCGAGCGCTTCACCGGTCCCGGCGCGCCGGCCGGCACGGCGGCGGAACAAGCGCTGGGCAATCAAGTGCTGGCGCAATGGCGCAACGGTGCCCGGCAAACCCTCTGTGGCGACATCGACCAGAGCGCCCGGGAAACGCGCTACGACCTGGAACTGCAAGACACCCTCAGCCTGTCCGACAGTCTGCGACTGGTCAGCGGCATGAACTATCGTTACGACCGGGCAAATTCCGAGACCTACTTCAATGGCACGCTCGACGACACCACCTGGCGCGCATTCGGCCAACTCGAGTGGCGCGCCACCGAGCACTGGTTGCTGCAGGGCGGCGCCATGTTCGAAGACACGCAATTGACCGGCAGCTCGCTGACCCCGCGGGTAGCGGTCAATTACCTGATCAACCCGCGTCACGGCTTGCGCGCGGTGTACTCGGAAGCCATCCGCTCACCGGACATGTTCGAGAACAACGTCAACTGGAGTTACCAGGTGACCAACCTGCGGCCCAGTGCCTACGGCCAGACCAGCGCCCGGTATTTCGTCAAGACCCGCGGCCCCGGCGACCTCGAACAAGAACGCATGCGCTCGCGCGAGCTGGGCTACAACGGCTACTTCGCGGAGCTTGGGCTGACGGTCGATGTGAAACTGTTCTACGACGAAATCAGCGGCATGATCAGCGAACCCCTGCGCAACAATCAGTACATCGCCAGCAATTCCAACAGCTCGCGCTTCAAGGGCACGGAAACCCAGCTGGACTGGCGCCTGAGCAGCGCCGACCGGCTGCGCCTGACTTACGCCTACGTCGACGCCGAGGCGAGCAATCCGCAGGATGAGCGACTGACGGCGCGCAACAGCGGTTCCGCCGGTTGGCTGCGCAACTGGGGCCACGGCTGGAACAGCGCCCTCTTCTATTACGGGGACGACGCCCTCAACGGTTACCGCTTCGAACGCGTCGACACGCGCATCGCCAAACGCATCGGCCTGGGCAAGGCCAATCTGGAACTGGCCGGCGTGCTCCAGCAGCGCCTCGACCATCAACCCACCACCTTCGTCGACAACAACTATGACGAGCGTCGGGTGCTCTACTTCAGCGCGGAGCTGACGTTTTAAATGCTGCATCGCCTGTCGCGGAAGTCGCCAACCCTTGGCCGCCTGCTGGCAGGGGTGTGCCTGGTGTTTGCCGGCCTGCTTGGCAGCCTGACGATTCAGGCCGCCGACATTCTGCTGACCGGCGCCGAAGACAGCCCGGGCGTGCAATCCTTTGTGCAGGCGCTGAGCGGCATGCGCCCGGCCGACAGAGTTCGCTTCCAAGTACTGGACAGCTTGCCGAGGCCGGGCGCACTGCCCGGCGATACCCGTTTGATCCTGCTCGATCTGCCGAGCCTCGACTGGCGCCTGCAAGAGACACAAGGTCCGCCAACGCTGGTGCTGCGTATCAGTCGCCTGCAAGCCCATCATCGTTTCGGCGCTGACTTTCCATCGCACCTCAGCCTGCTCTGGAGCGATCCGCCGCTGGATCGGCAATTGCGACTGACCCGGCTCATCCTGCCCGAGGCCCGACGCATCGGCGTGCTGTACGACAGTCACAGCGAATTCCTGCTCAGAGAATTGCGGCTGTCGGCACAAGCGTTGGGCCTTGAAGTGATCGCCGAGCGATGGGACAACACCAACGACAGCCGCCCTTTACAGAATTTGCTGAAGAACTGCGACGTGCTGCTGGGACTCGACGACGCCGATCTGTACAACCCGAAAACCGCAAAAAACCTGCTGTTGAGCAGCTATTCGCGACAACTGGCGCTGGTCGGCCCGAACGCCGCGTTCGTCAAGGCTGGTAGCCTGGCCAGCACCTACAGCGATCAGAACGATTGGCTGGAAGTGCTCGACGAATTGCTCGATCGGCCGCAGACAGGCTGGCCCCGTGCGTTGTATCCAAAACACTTCAAAGTGTTAAGTAATCCGCAGGTGGCTCGTTCATTGGGTATTGAACAGGTGACTGAAGCGTTTGTCGCAGCACAGTTGGCCGAAGGAGAAAGCCGCCCATGACCTTCCGTCGCGGTTGGGACATCAACACCCGCACGCAGATCATCAGCCTCGGCCCCGCCCTGTTGCTGACGTTGCTGCTGATCAGTTTCTTCACCTTCGTGCGGATCCAGGACCTGCGCCAAGAGCTCAACCACACCGGCCAGCTGATCGCCAACCAATTGGCCCCCGCCACGGAATACGGGGTGATCTCGGGCAACAACGAGGTACTCGAAAGTTTGCTCAAGGCGACGCTGGCCACGCCCAACGTGCGCTTTCTCGAAGTCCAGGACAGCGCCAACCGGATTCTGGTGTACGTCGAGCAACCGTCGGAAACCCATGCCCGCTCGCATCAGGTCGAAGTGTTCCAGGCGCCGGTGCGGCTGCAACGGATCGCGCTGAACAATGATTTCTTCCAGGGCAGCAACGTCGCCAACACGGCCCCGCCCGAGGACTATCTGGGCCGGGTGATCGTCGGCTTGTCCAATGACGCCTTCAGCCAGCGTCAGCAGGAAATCCTGTTCAAGGCCGGGATTCTCGCCTTGTTCGCGCTGCTGTTTACCTTTCTGGTGGCCCGACGCCTGGCCGGCAGCCTGTCGCAGCCGATCCGCGACATCGGCCACGCCGTGAAGGCGATTCAGGAGGGTGATTACAAAACGCCGCTGCCGATCGTCGATGACACTGAGTTGGGCGCGTTGTCGCAGCACATCAATAACCTCGCGCAAGGCCTTGAGCAGGCCAGCCGTGAGCAGCAGCAGGCCATGGCGCAATTGATCCAGACCCGCGAAGAAGCGGAAAAGGCCAACAACGCCAAATCCGACTTCCTGGCGATGATGAGCCACGAACTGCGCACCCCAATGAATGGCGTGCTGGGCATGCTGCAACTGCTGGAAACCACCGACATGACCGAGGAGCAGATCGAGTATGCGGCGCTGGCTTCGGAGTCGACCGAACACCTGCTCAAAGTCATCAACGACATTCTCGACTTCTCGCGCATCGAGCGTTCTGAACTGGAGCTGGAACACATTCCGTTCAACCTCGCTGACCTGATCAGCAGCTGCGCCCAGTCGTTCCAGCACAGCGCGGCGCAACGCGGGCTCGATCTGGCCCTGGCGATTCCCGAGGACATGCGCGCCTTGCAGGTTCAAGGCGACCCGACGCGGATCCGGCAGATTCTGGTCAACCTGGTGGGCAATGCGCTGAAGTTCACCGAGCAAGGCCGCGTCAGTATCGAACCGCAATGGCAGTCACTGGATCACGAACTGCTGTGGTTCACCTGCACCGTGCGCGACAGCGGCATTGGCATCTCGGCCGAAAGCCTGGAGTTGATGTTCAACGCGTTCCAGCAGGCCGACAGTTCTATTTCAAGGCGTTACGGCGGCACCGGGTTGGGATTGCCGATTGCCCGCACCCTGGCCGAACGGATGGGCGGCACCTTGCGCGCCCAGAGCGAAGAAGGCCTGGGCTCGGTGTTTACCCTGGAAATTCCGTTGGCCCTTTATAAGCAGTCACTGCCGGAGTTGAAACCACGGACACAGAGCGGCGACGGCCATGGTGAAGGACGCAATGTGCTGCTGGTGGAGGACAACCCGGTCAACCAGACGGTGATCGAAGCAATGTTGCGCAGTCTGGGCTTTACTGTCAGCGTCGCGACCGATGGCGCGCAGGCGGTGCAAAGCGCCAAAAGCCTGATATTTGAAGCGATTCTGATGGATTGCCGACTGCCGATCATCGACGGCTACGAAGCAACCCGCCAGATCCGCCTGCTCCCCGGCTGCGCAGACTTGCCGATCATCGCCCTGACCGCCAATGCCTTGCAGGGCGACCGTGAAGCGTGTTTATCAGCTGGAATGAACGATTACCTGGCCAAGCCCTTCAAACGCACTGATCTGCAGCAAATTTTGCAGCGCTGGGTGCAGTAGTACAGGCCTTTCGACCATCTGCGACTGGCGTGAAAGGCGAAAGTGCGGCAGTCTTAGGCACCCGAACAGGCCCGAAAAGGGGCTTGAATAATAATTTCAGTGCACAAGTGTACATTCATGTCCTTGGTGCTGTGACTTTCACCACAACGCAATAGTCTATGAGTAGGCTGCTGACTCGAGGCATGAACGCCTCGGTCGGCCGGGAAGATTTGCCCCACCCTGCCGCATGGGACTATTGAGGAGCTCGCATGACCCAACAAAACGCCTTTACTCGGGAAGACCTGCTGCGCTGCAGTCGCGGTGAGCTGTTCGGCCCGGGTAACGCACAACTGCCCGCCCCGAACATGCTGATGGTGGATCGCATCACCCATATCAGTGCCGAGGGTGGCAAGTACGGCAAAGGTGAATTGGTCGCCGAGCTGGATATCACTCCTGACCTGTGGTTTTTCGCCTGCCACTTCGAAGGTGATCCGGTGATGCCAGGCTGCCTGGGCCTCGACGCCATGTGGCAACTGGTCGGTTTCTTCCTCGGCTGGCAAGGTCTGCCGGGCCGTGGCCGTGCGCTGGGTTCGGGCGAAGTGAAATTCTTTGGCCAGGTCCTGCCGACCGCCAAGAAAGTCACCTATAACATTCAGATCAAGCGCGTGCTGAAGGGCAAGCTGAACCTGGCCATCGCCGATGGTTCGGTCAGTGTCGACGGCCGCGAGATCTACACCGCCGAAGGCCTTCGGGTCGGCGTTTTCACCTCCACTGACAACTTCTAAGGGTTATCCGCATGCGCCGCGTCGTTATCACTGGTCTGGGCATCGTATCGTGCCTGGGCAATGACAAAGAGACCGTCTCCGCTAACCTGCGTGCAAGCCGCCCTGGCATCCGGTTCAACCCGGAATATGCCGAAATGGGTCTGCGTAGCCAGGTTTCCGGCTCCATTGACCTTCCCCTCGAAGAGCTGATCGATCGCAAGATCTATCGCTTCGTCGGCCACGCGGCGGCGTACGCCTACCTGGCCATGAAAGACGCCATCGCAGACTCCGGCCTGACCGATGAGCAAGTCTCCAACCCGCGTACCGGCCTGATCGCCGGTTCCGGTGGCGCCTCCACGCTGAACCAGATGGAAGCGCTGGACATCCTGCGCGAGAAAGGCGTGAAGCGCGTTGGCCCATACCGCGTCACGCGGACCATGAGCAGCACCGTTTCCGCTTGCCTGGCCACACCGTTCAAGATCAAGGGCCTGAATTACTCCATCGCTTCTGCCTGCGCCACCAGTGCTCACTGCATCGGCAACGCCATGGAACAGATCCAGATGGGCAAGCAGGACGTCGTGTTCGCCGGCGGCGGTGAAGAAGAGCATTGGAGCCAATCGTTCCTGTTCGACGCCATGGGCGCACTGTCCAGCCAGTACAACGAAACCCCGGAAAAAGCTTCCCGTGCCTACGACGCCAAGCGTGACGGTTTCGTCATCGCCGGCGGTGGCGGCATGGTCGTGGTCGAAGAGCTGGAACACGCTCTGGCCCGCGGCGCGAAGATCTACGCGGAAATCGTTGGCTACGGCGCGACCTCCGACGGCTACGACATGGTCGCCCCAAGCGGCGAAGGCGCCATCCGCTGCATGCAGATGGCCATGTCCACCGTCGATACTCCGATCGACTACCTGAACACCCACGGCACCTCGACTCCGGTCGGCGACGTCGCGGAAATGAAAGGTGTGCGTGAAGTGTTCGGCGACAAGGCCCCGGCCATCAGCTCCACCAAGAGCCTGTCGGGTCACTCCCTGGGCGCCGCCGGCGTTCACGAAGCGATCTACTGCATGCTGATGATGGAAGGCAACTTCATGGCGGGCTCCGCCAACATCGAAGAATTGGACCCGGAAGTGGCAGACATGCCGATCCTGACCAAGACTCGCGAAGACGCCACCATCAACACCGTGATGAGCAACAGCTTCGGCTTCGGTGGCACCAACGCCACCCTGGTACTGAAGCGCTGGACCGGCAAGTAATACTCCGCCGTCTCGCAGCACACAAAAACGCCCCGACTGGTTCGGGGCGTTTTTTTATGCCTGAAAAAATGTGCACTGCGATGCTTTTTGTAGGAGCCAGGCTTGCCGGCGAAGGCGCACTGAAGGACGCCTTCGCCGGCAAGCCTGGCTCCTACAGATACCGTGTTCTACCAGCGAGATATTCACGGCGAACATGAAGCTTTTGTCATGAAACTCAATGCCCTGCGACCGAATGCCACGTGTTTGGCGGGCTGCAGGACTATTGTCGGTTTCGCAAAAATTCGTTACCGAACTCAGTCGTTTACTTAGCAGGCTAACCAAACATATAACAGAGTCCTGCACACGCCTTGCTGCAGATAACAGAGATTGGAGCTAGCAGATGACTGTAAAAGTAACTGAACGCGACGATTCACATAAATCCCATGAAGGCATAGCCGCCGGTATCCGTATCTGGGATGTACATCAACAAGACATGCTGGTGGGGATGTTTCATTCCGAAACCGACGCCCACAGCTACAAGGCTGAACTGGAAAAACAGGAGCAGCAACGAGCGCTCCGATCTGCATAAGCAATGACAGCATTGAAAACGACAAACCCCGCCATGAGCGGGGTTTGTCGTTGTTGAAGCCGTTAAAGGCTTACCACATCAGATCATCAGGGATCTGATAGGCCGCGTATGGATCATCTTCGGCAGCGACTTCTTCAGTCTTGACGTTCAGCTGCACGATGCGCCGAGGATCGCGCTCCTGAATCTTCAGGGCCGCCTCACGCGGGATCACTTCGTAGCCGCCGGCATGGTGCACGATCGCCAGGAAGCCATTGCTCAACTGGTTGCGCATCAGCGTGTTGACGGAGATACGCTTGACCTTCTTGTCGTCAACGAAGTTGTAGTAGTCCTCGGTCGTCAGCTTCGGCAGGCGCGATACTTCGATCAATTGTTTGATCTGCGCCGCTCGAGCCTTGGCCTCGACTTTCTCCTGTTGCTGACGGTTCAGCTCCTGGTCGCGCTTGACCTTCTCGGCCATGGCTTCCTGGGCGGCACGCTGCTGCGAGTCATCGAGTTCAATCTGGCCTTTATGGGCCAGGCGTTGCTGCTTCTGCTTCTCTTTGCCGACCTGTTTGGCCTGCTTTTGGTTGACCAGCCCTGCTTTGAGCAACTGGTCGCGAAGGGAAATGCTCATGGTGCTTATTTCTCACTTAGGCCACTGCTCAACCGCAGCTGGGCAAATTCTTTTCCTGACGTTTGGCTTCGCCCCACAAGGCGTCCAACTCTTCGAGGGTGCAATCTTCCATGGGACGGTGGGTGTCGCGCAATGCCTGTTCGATAAAACGGAAGCGTCTTTCAAACTTGCTGTTGGCGCCACGCAGTGCAGTTTCCGGGTCGACTTTCAGATGACGCGCCAGATTGACCACGGAAAACAGCAAATCACCCACCTCATCGGCAATCGCTGCCGAGTCATTGTCGGCCATGGCTTCGAGCACTTCATCGAGTTCTTCGCGCACCTTGTCCAGCACCGGCAAGGCGTCCGGCCAGTCGAAACCGACCTGCCCCGCGCGCTTCTGCAACTTCGCCGAGCGGGACAATGCAGGCAGCGCGGCAGGCACATCGTCGAGCAAGGACAGCTGTTCGGGCGCGGATGATTTTTCGGCGCGCTCCTCAGCCTTGATCTCTTCCCAGCGCTGCTTGACCTGCTCTTCACTCAGACGCGGAACATCCAGCGGCGCGTACAGATCACCGGTTGGAAATACGTGAGGATGGCGACGGATCAGCTTGCGGGTGATGCTGTCGATCACACCGGCGAATTCGAAGCGCCCCTCTTCCCGGGCCAACTGACTGTAATAAACCACCTGGAACAGCAAATCGCCCAACTCGCCCTGCAAGTGATCGAAGTCACCGCGCTCGATGGCGTCAGCGACTTCGTAGGCTTCCTCAAGGGTGTGCGGGACGATGGTGGCGTAGGTTTGCTTGATGTCCCACGGGCAACCGAACTGCGGGTCGCGCAGACGGTTCATCAGGTGCAGCAAGTCTTCAAGTGAATACATCAATCAATCTCTACATCTGCAATGCGGTATGTCGGCCCAACCGTAACCTTGTAGGAGCGAGGCTTGCCCGCGAAGGCGGTGTGTCAGGTATGACGCCTTCGCGGGCAAGCCTCGCTCCTACAGGGATCATCATCACGGTGTACGGTTACGCCGGGTTTCGATGATGTTCGGCAACTGGGAAATCCGTCCCAGCAACCGCCCCAATGCATCCAGCCCCGGAATCTCGATGGTCAGGGACATCAGCGCGGTGTTGTCCTCCTTGTTCGAGCGGGTGTTGACCGCCAGCACGTTGATCCGCTCGTTGAGCAATACCTGCGACACGTCACGCAGCAAACCGGAACGGTCGTAGGCGCGGATGATGATGTCCACCGGGTAGGTGAGTACCGGCACCGGGCCCCAGCTGACCTGAATGATCCGCTCCGGCTCGCGCCCGCCCAGTTGCAGCACCGAGGCACAGTCCTGACGGTGAATGCTCACGCCACGGCCCTGGGTGATGTAACCGACAATGGCATCACCCGGCAACGGCTGGCAGCAGCCGGCCATTTGCGTCATCAGATTGCCGACACCCTGAATCTGAATGTCGCCGCGCTTGCCCGGTTTGTAGCCGGTGGCTTTGCGCGGGATCAGTTCCAGCTGCTCATTGCCGCGTTCCGGCTCGACCAGTTGTTGCGCCAGGTTCACCAGTTGCGCCAGGCGCAGATCGCCCGCGCCCAACGCGGCGTACATGTCTTCGGCGGTCTTCATGTTGGCCTTGTCGGCCAGCTTGTCGAAGTCCACCGCTGGCAAGCCGAGACGACTGAGCTCACGTTCGAGCAGGGTTTTACCGGCCGCGACGTTCTGATCACGCGCCTGCAACTTGAACCAGTGAACGATCTTTGCCCGTGCCCGCGAGGTGGTGATGTAACCCAGGTTCGGGTTCAGCCAGTCGCGGCTCGGAGTGCCGTGCTTGCTGGTGATGATCTCGACCTGTTCACCGGTTTGCAGGCTGTAGTTGAGCGGTACGATGCGCCCGTTGATCTTCGCGCCACGGCAGTTGTGACCGATTTCGGTGTGCACGCGGTAGGCGAAGTCCAGCGGGGTCGCGCCCTTCGGCAGGTCGATGGCATGACCGTCCGGGGTGAAGATGTAGACCCGGTCCGGCTCGATATCGACCCGCAACTGCTCAGCCAGACCGCCGATGTCACCCAACTCTTCATGCCACTCGAGGACCTGGCGCAGCCAGGAAATTTTCTCTTCGTAGTGGTTGGACCCGGATTTGACGTCGGTGCCCTTGTAGCGCCAGTGCGCGCAAACGCCCAGCTCGGCTTCTTCGTGCATGGCGTGGGTGCGGATCTGCACTTCCAGCACCTTGCCCTCGGGGCCGATCACCGCGGTGTGCAGCGAGCGGTAGCCGTTCTCTTTCGGGTTGGCAATGTAGTCGTCGAATTCCTTCGGAATGTGCCGCCACAACGTATGGACGATGCCGAGCGCGGTGTAGCAGTCGCGCATTTCCGGCACCAGCACACGAACGGCGCGCACGTCGTAGATCTGGCTGAACTCCAGCCCCTTGCGCTGCATTTTGCGCCAGATCGAATAGATGTGTTTGGCCCGGCCGCTGATGTCGGCGTCGACGCCGGTGGCCTGCAACTCGACTTTCAGCTGGTTCATCACATCGGCAATGAAACGCTCGCGATCCAGACGCCGCTCGTGCAGCAACTTGGCGATCTGCTTGTACTGATCGGGCTCAAGGTAACGGAAGGACAAATCCTCCAGTTCCCATTTGATATGACCGATACCGAGACGGTGAGCCAGCGGCGCATAGATGTCGAAGACTTCACGGGCAACGCGATTACGCTTTTCGTCGTCGGCGGTTTTCACCGCACGGATCGCGCAGGTGCGCTCGGCCAGTTTGATCAGCGCGACGCGCACGTCGTCGACCATGGCCACCAGCATTTTGCGCAGGTTTTCGACCTGGCCCTGGGTGCCCAGCACCAACGATTGACGGGGGCTCAGGCTGGCGCTGATCGCCGCCATGCGCAACACGCCGTCGATGAGTTTGGCGACCACCGGACCGAAGCGCTGGCTGACCGCCGGCAGTTCGATCTGGCCTTCGCGCACGCCGCGGTACAGGACCGCTGCGACCAACGAATCCTGATCGAGTTTGAGGTCGGCGAGAATCTCGGCGATCTCAAGGCCGGTGCGGAAACTCGAGGTCCCTTCGGACCATAGATTCTTCGCCGCATTGGCCTGTTGTTCAGACACGCGAGCGAACTCGCACGCTTCCTTCAAGGCTTCGCGATCCAGTGCCAGATCGACACTGACCGCATGATCGAGCCAAGCCTCGAGATTGATACTGCCGTCAGTGTTGATCGGCTGGTGTGCTCTCACCTGTACCATCTTGCTTACCTTCCCTACGACGCAGATTCAATGCGTCAATTCGCTGACCTTCATTGCCCGATTGCCCTCACGGGGCTACTGCAAGAGCGGCACGGGCGGCCAGTCGGACCAGACGAGCCGTCCTAGCTCGCTTCAAATAACGCCATGGCCTCGACATGTGCCGTCTGAGGAAACATATCGAGAATCCCGGCACGTTTTAACCGGTAGCCCTGCTTGATCAATTCGACCGTATCGCGCGCCAGCGTTGCCGGGTTGCACGACACGTACACCAACCGTTTGGCGCCCAGGGACGCCAGCTTGCGCACGACCTCGAAAGCACCGTCACGCGGTGGGTCCAAGAGTACCGCACAAAAGCCTTCGCGCGCCCATTCGGCATCGGTCAAAGGCTGGGATAAATCGGCCTGAAAAAAAGTCGCATTATGAAGATTGTTGCTAGCTGCATTCGCGGCTGCTCGCTCGACCATCGCCTGCACACCTTCCACTGCCACCACTTCGCGAACGACCTTGGCCAGCGGCAATGCAAAGTTACCCAACCCACAGAATAGATCGAGAACCCGTTCCTCCGCTGTCGGCTTCAGCCACTCCAACGCCTGGGCGATCATCGCTTCATTGACCCCGGCGTTGACCTGGATGAAATCTCCCGGTCGGTACGCCAGATTCAAGTCCCACTGTTCAAGTCGATAACCCAACGACTGGTCAGTCTCGACCGGTTGCGGTTCACCGTCTCCGTGCAGCCACAGTTGGGCTTCATGGAACGCGCAGAAATCCTTGAGGATCGTCATGTCGGCGTCGGACAGCGGCGCCATGTGCCGCAGCAACACCGCCAACGACGAACCGCTGAACAATTCCACATGCCCCAGCGCCTGAGGTTTGCTCAAGCGTCGAAGCATTTCCGGCAAGCGGGTCATGATCGGCTGCAAGGGCTGGACCAACACCGGGCATTCGTTGATGGCCACGATGTCCTGACTGCCCGCCGCGCGGAAACCGACTTCGAGCTTCTTCGCTTTCATGTCCCAACGCACCGCCACTCGAGCGCGACGGCGGTAACCGAATTCCGGACCGCTCAACGGCGCTGCCCACTCTTGGGGTTCGACACCGGCGACCTTGGACAGTTGTTCGGCGAGCATGCGCTGTTTCAGGGCAAGTTGTTCAGTGTGCGGCAGATGTTGCACGCTGCAACCGCCACAGCGGCCGGCATGCAGGCACGGCGCCGGACGACGCAACTCACTGGCCTGGAACACCCGTTCGGTGCGCGCCTCGACCACTTTGCCGTGGGCACCCAACACGCGCGCCTCGACGTCTTCGCCCGCCAGCGCGCCGAGGACGAACCAGGTGCGACCTTCGAAAAACGCGATACCGCGACCGTCATTGGCCAGGCGCTCGATGCTCAAGCGCTGCTTTTTGCCGGTCGGAATTTGCGGGGCCTTGCTGCCACCGGTGGGTTGGAAGCGCAGGCCTCTCTCTTGCTTGGCCATCAGTTGGGCGCGTCGAAAATGCCGGTCGACAAGTAACGGTCGCCACGGTCGCAAATGATCGCGACGATCACCGCGTTTTCAACTTCCCGGGACAGGCGCAGCATCGCTGCCACCGCACCGCCCGAGGACACGCCGCAGAAGATGCCTTCTTCGCGGGCCAGACGACGGGTCACGTCTTCAGCTTCGCTTTGCGCCATGTCGACAATGCGGTCGACACGATCGGCTTGATAAATCTTCGGCAGGTATTCCTGCGGCCAGCGACGGATACCCGGAATCGCCGAGCCTTCCATCGGTTGCAGGCCGATGATCTGCACGTTGTCGTTCTGCTCTTTCAAGTAGCGCGAGACACCCATGATGGTGCCGGTGGTGCCCATCGAACTGACGAAATGAGTGATGGTGCCCTCGGTCTGGCGCCAGATTTCCGGGCCGGTGGTGGTGTAGTGCGCTTCGGGGTTATCGCCGTTGGCGAACTGATCCAGCACCTTGCCACGGCCTTCGGCTTCCATTCGCTGAGCGAGGTCGCGCGCGCCTTCCATGCCTTCTTCCTGGGTGACCAGGATCAGCTCGGCGCCATAGGCCGTCATCGCGGCCTTACGTTCGGCGCTGGAGTTGTCCGGCATGATCAGGATCATCTTGTAACCCTTGATCGCGGCAGCCATGGCCAGCGCGATACCGGTGTTACCCGAAGTCGCTTCGATCAGCGTATCGCCGGCGTGGATCTGCCCACGCAATTCAGCGCGGGTAATCATCGACAGCGCCGGCCGGTCCTTGACCGAACCCGCCGGGTTATTCCCTTCGAGCTTGAGCAAAAGGGTATTGCTGGTGGCGCCAGGCAGGCGCTGCAAACGGACCAGCGGGGTGTTGCCGACGCAATCGGCGATGGTTGGGTACTGCAAGGTCATGGCGTATTCGCAATCCAGACTGCGGGGGCGCCTATCATACCGGCAAACGCGAGCAGGCCATATCACGCAAAGTGCGGTGCTTATGGCTTATGGGAATAAGGGGCTGTTTCAGCGTTACGCTCCCACAGGGTGCGGGGTTGATCAGACGATTTGTGGTCGGCAAAGATCCACTGTGGGAGCGAGCCTGCTCGCGATGGCGTCGTCACTGACGCCATCACTCTCAGCCACTAACCGAATATTTAGCCGCAGCCCACGCCCAGTGTTCTGTGCCCAAAGACTCCCGCCCTGCCGCTTCACCGCATTCCTCGCAATGCTCAACCCCAAGCCGAACCCGCCATCCCCCGGCCGCGAGCCGTCGAGTCGAATGAACGGACAGAAGATCCGCTCCAGATCCGCCTCAGCCACCCCGCCGCCCTCATCTTCCAGCCACAAATGCCAGAAGTCGCCGTCACGTTGCCCGCTGAAACGAACGATACCGCCACTCGGCGAATGACGAATGGCATTGCGCAGAATGTTCTCCAGCGCCTGCGCCAAGGTGTTGAGATTGCCCCGAACCCAACAGGACGAATCCACCGCGCACTGCAACTGGCTCGCCGGCCAGGCACTTTCATAACAAGCGTTTTCCGTGAGCATTTCCCACAGCGCCTGGACCTGGATCGCTTCGTCGGGCAACGGTGCGCGCTCGGTGTCGAGCCAGGCCAGTTGCAGAGTGTCTTCTACCAGCCGCTGCATGCCATCGACTTCCCGCCCGATGCGCTCGCGCAATTGCGCCAGCCCCTGCTCGCTTTCGCTGGCGACCCGCAGACGGCTCAGCGGCGTGCGCAGTTCGTGGGACAAGTCGCGCAGCAATTGCTGCTGCAGGGCCACAGTGCTTTGCAATCGCTCGGCCATGTGGTCGAAGGCCCGACCCAGCTCTCCGAGTTCATCCGAACGTTTGGTGGTGCTGCTCGACAGACGCACATTCAACTGGTCGGCGCGCCAGGCATTGGCCTGCTCGCGCAATTGATTCAACGGCACGACCAGCAGCCGATACAGGCCGACGCACAGCAACAGCGTGAACAATCCCGGGATGATGCCGTTGGTGATCACGCGCCAGAACAGCCTGTATTGGCCGGGCATGAAGCGCTGGGGCAGTTCGATGACCAGGCTGCCAGCCGTCGAATCGCCGGGAAACGGCACGCGCAGCCACGGCAGGCGTTTCTTGTGAATGGGCCAATCCAGGCCGCGCAGGAAAGTCAGTCGCTCGATTTCCTGGTCAGTGAGCGGCTGGCTGCTTAGGGACTGCAAATCACCGCTGATGACGCCAACCCAGCCTGTTTCACGCTGTTTCATACCATGCAGCCAGGCATCGACGCCCGCGCTCTGCTCCGAACGCCACGCCTGCTCGGCCTCGGCGGCATACCCCGTCAGCGTGACTCGGGCCTGATCCGACAAAAACTGGTTTCGCTGCTCCATGTAGCGCCCCCAGGACCAGCTCAGCCAGATCATCAGCAGACAGAACGCCACCAACAGACATGCCAGTTTCCAGAACAGCGAGTGTCGGCCCGGCAAGTCAGAGCATTTCATCGCCGGCACTCAACACGTAACCCTTGCCCCAGACCGTACGCACTTCCCGCTCGGTGTAGCCGATGCCCTTGAGTTTGCGGCGGATCTGACTGATGTGCATGTCGAGGCTGCGGTCATGGGCGGCAAAACCGCGTTGCAGCACGTGCTGATAAAGGAAGGCTTTGCTCAGCACTTCATCGCCATTGCGATTCAAGGTGTCCAGCAATCGATACTCGCTGCGGGTCAGGCCGGCGGCGAGTTCGCCATAGGAAACGTCACAGAGTTCGTCATCGAAACGCAGGCTGTCGACCGAGGACGTCGCCGCTGCCCGCTCCGGCCGACGGTCGAGCGCCACCCGGCGCAGGATCGCTTCGATGCGCACACGCAACTCGGCCATGCTGAAAGGCTTTGGCAGGTAATCATCGGCCCCCAGGCGAAAACCGCTGATGCGATCCGCCTCGGCGCCCAGCGCCGACATCAGCACCACCGGGGTCGAATGGCTCTGGCGCAGTTGCGTCAGCACGTTCAACCCGTTCAACCCTGGCAGCAAAATGTCCATCAGCACCACGTCGAAGGGTTGTTGGCGGGCAATGTCCAGGCCTTCCCGGCCGTTCTGGCACCAGGTCACCTGAAAACCGCACCGGCCCAGATGCTCGTGCACATAAGCGCCGAGCACGAGATCGTCTTCAATGGACAGGATGCGAGGATGGCCAACAGAGATGGGAGTCATGAGTATCTGCAAATAATTCTCAGTTGGAGATTATTCAAGATTGCCTGACGTTGGGCAACCCAAGGTTTGCCCGTGGCGCGAAAGCGCCGGTCCGGCCGAAGAATGACGACATCAATTTTACGAAGATTGCCTGCCTGCAAATCGCTACACTGGCCCGATGGCGCGTGCCGGACGCACGTGCAGGTCAATCAATAGCTGGATGCAGGAGAGATGCGTGCTCAAGAAACTGGGAATTAAAGGCCGCGTGCTGTTGCTGACCCTGTTGCCGACCAGCCTGATGGCGCTGATCCTGGGTGGCTATTTCACCTGGATGCAGCAATCCGACCTGCAAACCCAACTGATGCAGCGCGGTGAGATGATCGCCGAACAGCTCGCGCCCTTGGTGGCCCCGGCCATGGGTCGCAAAGACAACGAGCTGCTGGAGCGTATCGCCACCCAGTCGCTGGAAACACCGGACGTGCGCGCCGTGACCTTCCTCGCCGCCGACCGTACGCCCGTAGCCCACGCCGGCCCGACCATGCTCAACCCGGCGCCGTTGGGCAATGGCTCAAAAATGCTGCGCCACAGTGGCAACGATGCGACACGCTATCTGCTGCCGGTCTTTGGCAAGCACCGCAACCTTGCCGGCGACCTGATACCGGATGAAGCCGACCGACTGTTGGGCTGGGTCGAACTCGAACTGTCCCACAGCGGCATGCTGCTGCGCGGTTACCGCAGCCTGTTCGCCAGCCTGCTGCTGATCAGCGCGGGCCTGGCCGGCGCGGCGCTGCTCGCCTTGCGCATGGGCCGGACCATCAACCGGCCGATCAGCCAGATCAAACTGGCGGTGGCCCAACTCAAGGACGGCCATCTGGAAACCCGTCTGCCACCCCTTGGCAGTCAGGAACTGGATGAGCTCGCGTCCGGCATCAACCGCATGGCCGGCACGTTGCAAAACGCGCAGGAAGAGTTGCAGAACAGTGTCGACCAGGCCACCGAAGACGTGCGCCAGAACCTGGAAACCATCGAGATCCAGAACATCGAACTGGACCTGGCGCGCAAGGAAGCCCTGGAAGCGAGCCGGATCAAATCCGAGTTCCTGGCCAACATGAGCCATGAAATCCGCACCCCGCTCAATGGCATTCTCGGCTTCACGCACCTGCTGCAAAAAAGCGAGCTGACCCCGCGTCAGCTCGACTACCTGGGCACCATCGAAAAGTCCGCCGACAGCCTGCTGGGGATCATCAACGAGATCCTCGACTTCTCGAAAATCGAGGCCGGCAAGCTGGTGCTCGACAATATTCCGTTCAACCTGCGCGACCTGCTGCAGGACACCCTGACCATCCTCGCCCCGGCCGCCCATGCCAAACAGCTTGAGTTGGTGAGCCTGGTGTATCGCGACACGCCGTTGTCGCTGGTGGGCGATCCGCTTCGGCTCAAGCAGATCCTCACCAACCTGGTGAGCAACGCGATCAAGTTCACTCGCGAAGGCACCATCGTCGCCCGGGCCATGCTCGAAGAAGAACACGAAGACAGCGTGCAACTGCGCATCAGCATTCAGGACACCGGCATCGGCCTGTCGAACCAGGATGTGCGCGCGCTGTTCCAGGCGTTCAGCCAGGCTGACAATTCGCTGTCCCGACAGCCAGGAGGCACGGGCCTGGGTCTGGTGATTTCCAAGCGCCTGATCGAACAGATGGGCGGCGAGATCGGTGTCGACAGTACGCCGGGCGAAGGTTCGGAATTCTGGATCAGCCTCAGCCTGCCCAAGACCCGCGACGACGCCGAAGACCTGCCCGGCCCGCCGCTGCTCGGGCGCCGCGTCGCGGTGCTGGAAAACCATGAACTGGCCCGTCAGGCCTTGCAGCATCAGCTGGAAGATTGCGGCCTGGCTGTCACGCCGTTCAATACCCTGGAAAGCCTGACCAATGGCGTGACCGGCGCGCATCAGACCGATCAGGCGATCGATCTGGCGGTGCTCGGCATCACCAGCAACGACATGCCACCGGAGCGCCTCAACCAGCACATCTGGGACCTCGAACACCTGGGCTGCAAAGTGTTGGTGCTGTGCCCGACCACCGAACAGACGCTGTTCCACCTCTCGGTGCCCAACCCGCACAGTCAGCTTCAGGCCAAACCGGCCTGCACCCGCAAGTTGCGTCGGGCATTGTCCGATCTGGTCAACCCGCGCCAGCAGCGCAGCGAGCCCGGCGAACCGGTATCGAGCCGCGCACCGAAGGTGCTGTGCGTCGACGACAACCCGGCCAACTTGTTGCTGGTGCAAACCCTGCTCGAAGACATGGGTGCCAAGGTGCTCGCGGTCGAAAGCGGTTACGCGGCAGTCAAAGCAGTGCAAAGCGAGACTTTTGACCTGGTGTTGATGGACGTGCAAATGCCCGGCATGGACGGACGTCAAAGCACCGAGGCGATTCGTCAGTGGGAAAGCGAGCGGCATTGCACGCCGCTGCCGATCGTCGCCCTCACCGCCCACGCCATGGCCAACGAAAAACGCGCGCTGCTGCAAAGCGGCATGGACGACTACCTGACCAAACCGATCAGCGAACGGCAACTGGCCCAGGTGGTGTTGAAGTGGACAGGCCTGGCGTTGCGCAATCACGGGCCGGAGCGCTCCAGCGACAGCCATGGCGGCGCCCATGAATTGCAGGTGCTCGACCACGACGAAGGCTTGCGCCTGGCCGCCGGCAAGGCCGATCTGGCCGCGGACATGCTGGCGATGTTGCTGGCCTCCCTGGAAGCTGATCGCGAGGCCATTCGCCTGGCCCGGGAAACCAATGACAACAACGCCTTGATCGAGCGTGTCCACCGCCTGCACGGCGCGACTCGTTATTGCGGCGTCCCGCAACTGCGTGCCGCCTGCCAGCGCAGCGAAACCCTGCTCAAGCAACAGGACCCCAAAGCCCCCGGCGCCCTGGAAGAACTCGACCGTGCGATCAACCGCCTGGCCGCCCATGCCCGGATAAACGCTTGATGCAGCGCAATGGCGCCGGCCAGCATCGGCGCTAAGCTCACCGGGTTCTGTTCGTCGCGGCACCATTCCAGGTGTGGGAGCCCCTCGCCACAGCCGTTCGCACAATGGAACGGTGCGCGGCCACACAGGACTCGAAAAATATCAGGAGGACTGTATGCGCACGATTCTTTTCAGCAGCCAGACCTACGACCGTGACAGTTTTCTCGGCACCGAACTCCCTGCCGGTATCGAGCTGCACTTTCAATCGGCGCGGCTGAGCCTCGATACGGTGGCGCTGGCGGAGCATCACGAGGTGGTCTGCGCGTTCATCAATGATGACTTGAGCGCGCCGGTGCTGGAACGTCTGGCAGCGGGCGGCACACGCTTGATCGCCCTGCGCTCGGCCGGTTACAACCATGTCGATCTCGCGGCGGCGAAGCGTTTAGGGCTGTCAATTGTGCGGGTCCCGGCATACTCGCCGCACGCGGTGGCCGAGCACGCGGTGGCGCTGATCCTGGCGCTCAACCGCCGCCTGCACCGTGCCTACAACCGTACCCGCGAAGGGGATTTCAGCCTGCACGGCCTGACCGGTTTCGATTTGGTGGGCAAGACGGTCGGCGTGGTCGGCACCGGGCAGATCGGCGCAACCTTCGCGAAAATCATGAACGGTTTCGGTTGCCGGTTGCTGGCCTACGACCCCTACCCCAATCCGCAGGTCGAAGCCCTCGGCGCCCGCTACCTGAGCTTGCCGCAATTGCTGGCCGAGTCGCAGATCATCAGCCTGCACTGCCCGCTCAATGAGCAGAGCAAACACTTGATCAACCGTGAATCACTGGCGCACTTGCAGCCCGGCGCGATGTTGATCAACACCGGACGCGGCGGCCTGGTGGACACGCCGGCGCTGATTGATGCACTGAAGGACGGCCAATTGGGGTATCTGGGGCTGGATGTCTATGAAGAGGAAGCGCAGCTGTTCTTCGAGGACCGCTCCGACCTGCCGCTGCAGGACGATGTGCTGGCGCGGCTGCTGACCTTTCCGAACGTGATCATCACCGCGCACCAGGCCTTCCTGACGCGCGAAGCGCTGGACGCAATTGCCACGACCACCCTGCAGAACATCGCAGCATGGGCCGCTGGCACGCCGCAGAATCAGGTCGAGGGCTGAGCCGGTCAGGCCTTGGACAAGAGAATCATCAGGCCCAGCCAGCCGAAACCCAGCAAGCGTTGCCCCACGGAATGCCCGCGACGCAGCAGGAACCAGACAAAAAACGGCGGCAGGAAAAAAATCATCAGCTTCAGCCACAGTTCCACCGGACGCACGCCGTTGGAGGCGGGCATCGGCGCCGCCATCTCGATTGGGGCTTCGGTTTTGCGTTTACGCCCGAATGCGGCCGGGGTCACCCTGGCCACTTTCTCATCCTCCGGTAAACGCCCGAAAGAAAGGGGTGCCTGCACAGGCGCTGCCGTCGAAGTGGCCGCTTGCACCGTTCCCGCCGGTGCACCGCAATGAATGCAAGCAGGCGCCGTGGAGCTGATACGTTGCTTGCACTCATAACATTCGATTAACGCCATGTCCGTTCCTTAGAAATGCAAAAGCGGCAGTGTGCCATGAGTCGACCGGTGATTTGAACCAGATCGAAGGTCATCTGCGCGCGCCATGCTGCGAGCAGGCCCGTGATAGCATACCGCGCATATTTGGAGGACCCATGGTCGAACACGATTTCCGCTATAGCCTGATGAACCCGCAACACACCCTCACCGAATGCCGCGCCCTTGTGCCGGGGCGTTATCAAGTCACCGGCAACGGCGGCTCGATTCGTAATAACGACGTGCTGGTCGTGACCCTCAAAGGTGCCAAGGACCTGTCCATGCGCCTGACCGTGGAAACGGTTCGCCACTTGATCAACCCGCCCGGCCAATGGGTCGCAGTGGCCAGTGGTCCGGTGTTCGGCGAATTGGCGATCCACACCTGGAAAGTCAACTGCGACAGCTGCGCCAAAGAGCTGAGCTTTGAGTTTGCGGTCGATGCCAAACTGGGCAACAAGGCAGAAAAACCTGCCGCCACTGCGCGCATTGCCGAGCTGGGCTGGACCACCGTTGGCGAGAAGCACCTGTGCCCGACCTGCCAGGAGCCCGCGTGATGAAACACCTCGCCCTGACCGCCCTGGTTGGTGCCAGCCTGCTGGGCTGCGCCGCCGAGCCGGTGAAATTGCAACAAAACCGCAGCTACATCCTGGAATGGATCGGCGAACGTCCACTGATGGATTACAGCCACCTGACCATCACCCTCGGTGAAGACGGTCGGGCTTACGGCAATGGCGGCTGCAACCACTGGTTTGCACCGTACACGCTCGAAGGTGACAAGCTGAGCTTCGGCAAAATCGGCAGCACCCGCAAAATGTGCGCACCAGCCGTGATGGAGCAGGAAAAGCGCTTCATGCAGGCCCTGGAAAATGTGCAGCGCTGGGATGTTTCGCCGATCGAACAGATGCGCTTCTGGCCGGCCGAAGGCAAGCCGTTGCGTTGGTGGCTTGAAGAGGGTTGATAACCCCGAGCTGTGGCCAAGTGAATACCTGTGGCGAGGGAGCTTGCTCCCGCTGGGCTGCGCAGCAGCCCTAAAACCCGTCACCTCGGTTCATCAGGAACACCGTTTGTACCGGTTTTGCGACTGCTGCGCAGTTGAGCGGGAGCAAGCTCCCTCGCCACAAGATCCATGCGCAGTCACTTGACCGCTTGCAACGCCTCAAGCTTGGCCATCACTCCCGCCGCCGTCTGCTCGCCCATCAATTGCTCGCGCACCTTGCCTTTGTTGTCGATGATGTAGGTCACCGGCAACGCTTCGCTGCGCGGCAACTCGAAAAGATCCGCCGGGTCCGACGCCAGCACGGTGAACTTGATCCCCAGTTTCTCGCTGGCGCTTTTCAGCTCTTCCCCCTGCACATTGTCGAAATTGACCCCGAACACACCAATCTTCTTGTCCTTCAACTGAACGGCCAGCTCATTCAACTCCGGGATTTCGGTACGGCACGGGCCACACCATTCCGCCCAGTAGTTGAGCACCACCCATTGGTTGTCCAGACGTTCGGCGGCGACTTTCTGGCCGTTCTGGTCGATGCCATAGTCGTTGCCACAGCCCCCCAGCATCAACGCACCGATGATCGCCAATGCTGCTGCCAGTCGTCTTGTCATGTCGTAATCCTTGTTCAAAATTGAATGCGCCTGCGACCCATCGCCTCCCGAGGTTCTGGATTACGCGCTGCACAGTTAGAATAGCCGCCACCTTACGCAAGATGCGACCCGCACATGACCGATCTGACGCTTTATCACAACCCGCGCTGCTCGAAATCCCGCGGTGCGCTCGAACTGCTGGAAGCCCGTGGCCTGACCCCGACCGTGATCCGCTACCTGGAAACGCCGCTGGACGCCGCGCAAATCCAGAGCCTGCTGACCAAACTCGGCATCAGCGCCCGGCAACTGCTGCGCACCGGCGAGGACGAATACAAGACTCTCAACCTGGCCGACAGCAGTTTGAGCGAGGAGCAATTGATCGCCGCCATCGCCGCCAACCCGAAACTCATGGAGCGACCGATTCTGGAAGTCGGCGACAAAGCCATCATCGGCCGTCCGCCGGAGAATGTGCTGGAGTTGCTGCCGTGAGCGCGCCGTACATTCTGGTTCTGTATTACAGCCGCAGCGGCTCGACCAATGAAATGGCCCGGCAAATTGCCCGTGGCGTCGAGCAGGCCGGGATGGAAGCGCGCCTGCGCACGGTGCCGCCGATCTCCACCGAATGCGAAGCCGTGTCGCCGGACATCCCCGATGAAGGCGCGCTGTACGCCAGCCTCGACGACCTGAAGCACTGCGCGGGCCTGGCCATGGGCAGTCCGACCCGGTTCGGCAACATGGCCGCGCCGCTCAAGTACTTCCTCGACGGCACCAGCAATCTTTGGCTGACGGGGGCGCTGGTGGGCAAACCGGCCGGGGTATTCACCTCCACCGCAAGCCTGCACGGCGGTCAGGAAACCACGCTGCTGTCGATGATGTTGCCGTTGCTGCACCACGGCATGCTGATTACCGGCCTGCCGTATAGCGAATCGGCCCTGCTGGAAACCCGTGGCGGCGGCACGCCGTATGGCGCCAGTCATCATGCCGGGGCGGATGGCAAAAGCGGTTTGAACGAACATGAAGTCGCGCTGTGCCGGGCCTTGGGCCTGCGTCTGGCGAAGACTGCGCAGAAACTGGGGAACTGACGTGGCGAAAAAGCCGAAGATTCTGCCCTCGATCGAATGGCTCGAACCGCGGGTCCGGGCGATGCGCGCGATCAGCCTGCTGTGCTTTTTCGGGCTGGTGGGGCTGCTGTGCGCCTATTATCTGGTATTTGCCGACCTGCACGGCGCCCGGCCGTGGGTGATTTTGCTGATCGAACTGGTGCCCCTGCTATTGCTCGCACCGGGGATGATCATCGGCAGCGCACGCGGGCATTCGTGGATGTGTTTTGTGGTGAATCTGTATTTCATCAAGGGCGCACTGGCCGCGTATGACCCCAATCGGCAGCTGTTTGGCTTGCTGGAAATGGGCGCGAGCCTGGCGGTGTTTTGCTCGGCGCTGTTGTATGTGCGGTGGCGGTTTCAGTTGAATCGCAAGTTGGCGGGTGAAGGCGAGATCTCCGCCGCCTGATCTGACGCCTTCGCGGGCAAGCCTCGCTCCTACAAGGGCTGCACCGCACCTGTAGGAGCAAAGCTTGCTCGCGAAGGCCACGACTCGGTCTTAATGATTGACGGTGTACGCCAGCATCATCGAAATCTGGCTCATCGGCCGGCCGCCACTCTGTTCATGCCACTGGTTGAACACATCCTGCACCAACGCCAGGTCCCGCTGGCTGGTCGGCACCTTGTCGACGATCTTCTGCGCGTTCAGCCCCGCCACCACGTCATAGCTCGGCACAAACGTATCCTTGCCGACCATGCGCAAGAAACGCGGCGCCGACAACCCGCCCAATTGATGGCCGCGCTTTTTCAGGTACGTCCACAGCCCGACGATGTCCGTCACCGGCCAATCGGCGACCAATGCGCCGAAGCTGCCCTTCTCATGCGCCACGTCCAGCACGAACTGCGCATTGCGCGGCACGCTCTTGAGCTTGCCCAGGTGTCGGATGATCCGCGCGTCCTGCATCAGGCGCTCAAGGTGTTCGGCGCTCATCAGCACCACCTTTTCCGGGTCGAACTTGAAGAACACTTCTTCGAACGACGGCCACTTGGCGTCCACAAGACTGTGTTTGAGGCCGGCGCGAAACACGCGCAGGGCCATGGTCGAGAGATAACGATCGTCGCTGATCTTGCGCAGTTGCGCCGGGGTCTTGGGAACGGGCAGATGGGCTTCCAGTTCAGCTGCTGAACCGAAGCGATTCAGACAGTATTCGTGCAGCCACTTGTAATCGCGCATGCCCTCTCCTGGAGGTTGAAACAAAAAACAATTGCAGGAGTGAGCCTGCTCGCGATAGCGGTGTGTCATTCAACGTTGATGTCGACTGACACGACGCAATCGCGAGCAGGCTCGCTCCTACAGTTTCTGATTAGAGGTTGACCACGTTGACGAACCGCGAGGCGGCGGTTTCGTCGATCTTGAGGCTGGTGAAGTCGAACAGGTTACGGTCCGCCAGTTGCGACGGTTGCACGTTCTGCAAGCTGCGGAAAATGCTTTCGGTGCGGCCCGGGGTCTTGCGTTCCCACTCTTGCAGCATGTCCTTGACCACCTGACGTTGCAGGTTTTCCTGGGAGCCGCAGAGGTTGCACGGGATGATCGGGAATTGCTTGAAGTCCGAGTAGGCCTGAATGTCTTTTTCGTTGCAGTAGGCCAGTGGCCGGATCACCACATTGCGGCCGTCGTCGGCGCGCAACTTCGGCGGCATGGCCTTGAGCGAACCGTTGAAGAACATATTAAGGAAGAATGTCTCGACGATGTCGTCGCGGTGGTGACCGAGGGCCATTTTGGTCGCGCCGATTTCGTCGGCAAAGGTGTAGAGCGTGCCGCGACGCAGGCGCGAGCACAACGAGCAGGTGGTCTTGCCTTCCGGGATCAGCTCCTTGACCACCGAGTAAGTGTCTTTCTCGACAATGTGGTACTCGATGCCCAGCGTTTTCAGATAGGCCGGCAACACGTGTTCAGGGGAAGCCTGGCTGTTTCTGGTCCATGTTCACGGCCACGATCTCGAACTTGATCGGAGCGACCTTCTGCAAGTGCAAGAGCACGTCGAGCATGGTGTAGCTGTCCTTGCCACCGGACAGGCAGACCATGACCTTGTCGCCGTCTTCAATCATGTTGAAATCGGCAACAGCCTCACCCGCCTGACGGCGAAGGCGCTTTTGCAGTTTGTTCTGGTTGACCGTGAGAGTGCCCATGACGCGAGATCCGTAAGGTGTGACGAAAGGCCGGCATTTTACGCAAAAACCCACCGTCGGCGAAGTGCCTGGCGACTGCACTTTATCTGAGCTGAGCATACCCCTGTGGCGAGGGAGCTTGCTCCCGCCGGGTCGCGCAGCGGCCCCAAAACCATCCTGCACCATAGGGTCAGTCAAACCCCGTCGGCCGTTTTTGCGACGGCTGCGCAGCCGAACGGGAGCAAGGTCCCTCGCCACATTGGTCGCGCAAGACCCTACGGCGATTAACAGCAGGGTTTACAGCGCAATTTGCTCTAACGCCCTACAACCTGCGCCGTGAAGACCTTTCTATACTGCGACATAAGGTCGCATACATATCCAGACCTTTTACTTACTTGGCCACTTTGGCCTGTAGGCGCTCCACTGGGGGGCGACGGTAAAAACAAGAGGAGTGACTGGCATGATCCATCACGTAGTGGGGCTCTTCACCCACCCCGACCAGGAATGGAAAGAAATCCGTGGCGACCAAGAGGAAAGCATCAGCCACATGTACCTGACTCACACGCTGATTCTGGCGGCAATTCCCGCTGTGTCGGCGTTTATCGGCACCACTCAGGTCGGCTGGGTCATCGGCAATCGAGCGCCGGTCATGTTGACCCAGGAAAGCGCGCTATGGATGACGATCATGTCGTACCTGGCGATGCTCGGCGGCGTCGCGGTCATGGGCGCATTCATCCACTGGATGGCCCGTACCTATGACGCCAATCCAAGCCTGGCACGCTGCGTTGCATTTGCGACCTATACCGCGACCCCGCTGTTCATCGGCGGTCTGGCGGCGCTGTACCCACATATGTGGCTGGGGATGATCGTCGGAACGGCGGCCATCTGCTACACGGTGTACTTGCTGTATGTGGGGCTACCCACTTTCATGAACATTCCATCAGACGAGGGCTTCCTGTTTTCCAGTTCGGTACTTGCCGTAGGCCTGGTGGTGCTGGTCGCCATCATGGCGTTTACAGTGATTGTCTGGGGACTCGGCGTGGGGCCGGTCTACACCAATTAGCAACTCACCACCCAAAAACAAGATCTGCCAACACAGGCCGCCGCAAGGCGGCCTTCTAATGTGTGAGGGGTAACGACCATTCGGCGCCTCGGCGATTCGCAAGGCCCCAGGGTTGCGGCATACTCGACGTCTCTGGAGATCCATCAAGCATGCCCGAGCAACTCAATACCCGCGTCGAAGACTGTTATCAGCTGGCCGAATCCTTTTTCAAACGAACTTTCAAACGCCCCGTGGTGAGCCTCAAGCTGCGCGGTCAAAAAGCCGGTGTCGCGCATTTGCACGAGAACCTGCTGCGCTTCAATCCGCAGCTGTACCGGGAAAACACTGAAGACTTCCTCAAGCAGACCGTGGCCCACGAAGTCGCGCACCTGATCGCCCATCAACTGTTCGGCGACCGCATTCAGCCGCACGGTGAAGAGTGGCAATTGATCATGCGCGGCGTGTACGAACTGCCGCCCAATCGCTGCCACACCTACGACGTCAAACGCCGCAGCGTGACGCGCTACATCTACAAATGCCCGTGCGTCGACAGCGATTTCCCGTTTTCGGCCCAGCGCCATGGCCTGGTACGGCAAGGGCGGCGGTATTTGTGCCGGCGGTGCCGCAGCACGTTGGTGTTCAGTGGGGAGATGCGGGTCGAGTAGTCAGATTTGTGGTGGCGGTGCCGGACTCATCGCGAGCAGGCTCGCTCCCACAGGTATTGATTTCGAGCACAAGCTTTGTGAACGACACAGATCCTGTGGGAGCGAGGCTTGCCCGCGAAGAGGCCGGTACAGACGCTAGAGAATCACCTTGGCACGGCGCAATTCTGCAATCCGCTCAGCACTCATCCCCAACTCCCCCAACACCTGATCCGTATGCTGTCCCAACACCGCGCCGATATGCCGCGGCGCCGGCAACCCCTCGGAAAACTTCAAAGGACAAGCCATCTGCGCCTGAGTCGAACCGTCCCCCCGCGGCACCTGCGTCACCAACTCCCGCGCCTGCAACTGCGGATGCTGCACCGCCTCAGCCAAATTCAGCACCGGCTCGACACACGCATCGACCCCGGCAAACAACTCGCACAGTTGCGCAAAGTCATGTTTCTCGAATTCGGCTTTCAACTCATTCTTCAGTGCCTGTTGCTCGGCGGGTTTGGGCGACAGGCCCTTGGCCGCCAGCTCCGGCCGCCCCAGCGCGCTGCACAGTTGCTGCATGAAGGCCGGTTCCAGACTGCCCACCGATAACCAGCGCCCGTCCCGCGAACGGTAGTAGTCGTAGAAGCTGCCGCCATTGAGCATCTGATCCTCCCTGCCCGGCTCCACACCACAGGCCAGGTACCCGGCGCCGGCCATGGCGTTCAGGCTGAAGGCGCAGTCGGTCATGCTCACATCCAGATGCTGCCCCACCCCGCTGTGCTGGCGAGCGATCACCGCCGCCAGCAACCCGATCACTCCGTGCAACGAGCCGCCGGCGACATCTGCCACCTGCATGCCCAATGGCAGCGGCCCGCTCTCGGTGCGGCCGGTGTAGCTCGCCAGCCCCGCCAGCGCCAGGTAGTTGATATCGTGACCGGCGCGGTCCTTGTAGGGGCCGCTCTGGCCATAACCGGTAATCGACACGTAAATCAGCCGCGGATTGATCGCCTTCAAGGCTTCATAGCCCAGGCCCAGGCGTTCCATCACACCGGGGCGGAACTGTTCCAGCACGATGTCGTGGTCCGCCAGCAATTGCTTGATCACCTCCAGCGCCTCGGGCTGCTTGAGGTCCAGCGCCAGGCTGCGCTTGTTGCGATTGAGGTAGGCGTGGCTGGCCGACACCCCGTGATCGTGCGGCGGCAACACCCGGAGCAAATCCATACGGGTCGGCGATTCGATGCGCAGGACTTGCGCGCCCATGTCCGCCAGCAACAACGAGGCAAACGGCCCCGGCAGCAGTGTCGAGAAATCCAGAACCTTGAGTGATGCCAGTGGACCGGGCATGAGCGACCTCCGTGAACGATGCCTTCAGCCTAGGCAGGCAAACGCATTGCAGCAATCACCTGAAGTGTCAGCAGCTGTGACCGTTGCGCTCAAATCACGGGCAAGAAAAAACCCGCCGAAGCGGGTTTTTCAATGCAGCCAGTCTTACTTGACGTTGCTAGGGGTTGGGCCTTCGGCCACGCCCAGGTCGTCTTCTTCACGGGTGTCGGAGATACCGCGACCACCGGAAGCCAGCTCGACTTGCAGCTTGTCTTCGTCCAGCTCTTTCACCCACTTGGCCACGACCAGGGTCGCAACCGCGTTACCGACCAGGTTGGTCAGCGCACGGGCTTCGGACATGAAACGGTCGATACCCAGGATCAGCGCCAGGCCGGCAACCGGCAAGTGGCCAACGGCCGACAGGGTTGCTGCCAGCACAATGAAACCACTGCCGGTCACGCCTGCAGCGCCTTTGGAGGACAACAGCAACACCAGCAACAGGGTGATCTGGTGGGTGATGTCCATGTGGGTGTCGGTCGCCTGAGCGATGAACACAGCGGCCATGGTCAGGTAGATTGACGTACCGTCGAGGTTGAACGAGTAGCCGGTCGGGATTACGAGGCCGACAACGGACTTCTGTGCACCCAGGCGTTCCATTTTGATCAGCATGCGCGGCAGAGCGGATTCCGAAGAGGAAGTGCCCAGTACGATCAGCAGTTCTTCACGGATGTAGCGAATCAATTTGATTACGCTGAAGCCGTGCGCGCGGCAGATGCCGCCCAGTACCACGAGCACAAACAGGATGCAGGTGATGTAGAAGCAGATCATCAGCTGACCGAGTTGCACCAGCGAGCCAACACCGTAGGCACCGATGGTGAAGGCCATCGCACCGAACGCGCCGACTGGAGCGAGCTTCATGATCATGTTGATGATGTTGAACATCACGTGGGCAAAGCGATCGATGAAGTCCAGAACCGGCTTGCCGTAGGCACCCAGGCGATGCAGGGCGAAACCGAAGATCACCGAGAACATCAGCACTTGCAGGATGTCGCCGTTGGCGAAGGCGCCGACGATGGTGTTCGGGATCACATTGAGGATAAAGGCAACGATGCTCTGGTCTTTACCGGCCGAGATGAAGCCAGCGATTTTGCTGGTGTCCAGAGTCGTCACATCGATGTGCATGCCGGCGCCCGGTTGCACGACGTTGACCACGACCAGACCGATCAGCAAGGCAATGGTGGAGACGATTTCGAAGTACAGCAGCGCATAGCCACCGGTCTTGCCGACCGATTTCATGTTCTGCATGCCGGCGATACCGCTGACGACCGTACAGAAGATGATTGGCGCGATGACCATTTTGATCAGTTTGATGAACCCGTCACCCAGTGGCTTGAGTGCCACACCGGTCTGCGGATAGAAGTGACCGAGCAGGATGCCGATGGCGATAGCAACGATCACCTGGAAGTACAGGGATTTATACAGTGGCTGACGAGTCGTCATTGCAAAGTTCCTCAAGAGTGCCCCGTGACAACATCCGTCTGTTGCCCAAGACACTTCAATTGCGAACCCTCCTGCACTGGAGGGATTTGTTTTGTCGAGCTGCGCAACGGCAGGCATCTGCTTGTTGTATCGCAAGGCCCGTGCCACCTTTAAAAAAATGCCTGCATGCCTTTTGACATCAAGGGTTACAGGTCCAGCCTTGCCACTGACGGGTTACCACAATGTGGCGGATTTCCGCCCATCGACCAGGTCTCGTCCTACAATTTGGCGGATATCCGCCTGTTCATAACGAGGGTCGACAGCTACCATCCGTCGTTCATTGGGTCGGACCTGCCTGCCATGCGTGAACGCACCATCGCCAGTCATTTCGCCCGTGCCGCATTAGGTGGCGCGCGTCGGTTGGGTTATGACTATTCAAATCTGCTGCAACAACTCGGCATCAGCCCCGAGTTGCTGGATGAGCCACGGGCGCGAATTGCGCCGGAGCAGTTCACGCGATTGATCCAGGCGTTGTGGCTGGCCCTCGACGACGAATACCTCGGTTTCGGGCCGACGCCCAGTAAAACCGGGACCTTCGCAATGATGTGTCACGCCGTGATCCACTGCCGCAACCTCGATAAGGCGCTGCATCGCGGTTTATTGTTTTACAGCCTATTCCCTGACGGTCCGCGCCTGACCCTGACCCGCGAAGACGAATGGGTCCGCCTGAGCCTCGACGATTCAAAGTTCCAAGACCCTGATCATTTCCTCACCGAAAGCCAACTGATGGTCTGGCACCGGCTTGGCAGTTGGCTGATCGGCCAGCGCATTCGGCTGGAGCAGGCGACGTTCAGTTATCCAAAGCCCGAACACGGCGCCGAATACGATTTGCTGTTCCCCTGCCCCATGGAGTTTTCCACGGCGCAGAGCAGTTTGCTGTTTCACAGCCGCTACCTGCACATGCCGTTGTTGCAGGACGAACGCACGCTCAAGCATTTCCTCCAACATTCTCCCGCCGACCTGCTCTCGCGCCCGGATGACGGCGACAGTCTGAGCAGCCAGTTGCGCCGCTTGCTCAGCCGCGACAGTGCACGCTGGCCGGACCTGGAAGCGGTGGCTGCGCACCTGCACATCAGCCCGCAGACGTTGCGTCGGCACTTGCGCGAAGAAGGGTCGAGTTTTCAGGAATTGAAGGATCAGTTGCGCCGGGACATTGCGATTTATCACTTGGGGCGAGCAGATCTGTCGTTACAGCAGATTGCCGAGCAATTGGGGTTTTCCGAGCCTTCGGCGTTTCATCGGGCGTTCAAAAAATGGACCGGGTTGACGCCGGGCGCCTATCGCGCGCAAGAGAACTGAATCTGCGTTGAATTGGCCGGCCTCATCGCGAGCAGGCTCGCTCCTACAGGTGATCGGTGTGAACGCAAATTATGCATTCACCGAAGATCTCCTGTGGGAGCGAGCCTGCTCGCGATGAACGATGATGCGGTCTGCCTGAACGAACGACTACGGCGGATCAAGCCTGTCCAGCATCTGAAACTGGTTTTTGGGTTGAATTGACCGGCCTCATCGCGAGCAGGCTCACTCCTACAGGTGATCGGTGTGAACGCAGATTATGCATTCACTGAAGATCTCCTGTGGGAGCGAGCCTGCTCGCGATGAACGATGACGTGGTCTACCCGACTGAACGACTACGGCGGATCAAGCCTGTCCAGCATCCGAAACTGATTTTTGGGTTGAGTTGACTGGCCCCATCGCGAGCAGGCTCGCTCCTACAGGTGATCGGTGTGAACGCAGATTATGCATTCACTGAAGATCTCCTGTGGGAGCGAGCCTGCTCGCGATGAACGATGACGCGGTTTGCCTGACTGGACGTCTACGGCGGATCAAGCCTGTCCAGCATCCGAAACTGATTTTTGGGTTGAATTGACCGGCCTCATCGCGAGCAGGCTCGCTCCCACAGGTGATCGGTGTGAACGCAGATTATGCATTCACCGAAGATCTCCTGTGGGAGCGAGCCTGCTCGCGATGAACGATGACGCGGTCTGCCTGACTGAACGTCTACGGCGGATCAAGCCTGTCCAGCATCCGAAACTGATTTTTGGGTTGAATTGACCGGCCTCATCGCGAGCAGGCTCGCTCCTACAGGTGATCGGTGTGAACGCAAATGATGCATTCACTGAGGATCTCCTGTGGGAGCGAGCCTGCTCGCGATGAACGATGACGCGGTCTACCTGACTGAACGACTACGGCGGATCAAGCCTGTCCAGCATCCGAAACTGATTTTTGGGTTGAGTTGACTGGCCCCATCGCGAGCAAGCTCGCTCCTACAGGGGATCTGCGGAGCATGCACTTTTCGCGAGCGCCGCAGATTCAATTGTAGGAGCGAGCCTGCTCGCGATGAGGCCCGAAAAAACACCGCCAACCCCTCGATCAAACCACCGGAAAATGAATCCGGAACGCCGCCCCGCCCATCGGCGAATCCCCCAGCGTCAGCTTCGCGTTGTAGCTCTCGATAATGTCCTTGACCACCGCCAACCCGATCCCCTGCCCCGGGTGCTGGCGATCCAGCCGCTCGCCCCGTTGCAGAATCCGCGCCCGCTGATCCGGCGGCACGCCCGGACCGTCGTCTTCAACGCACAACTCGACCCCGCTCAGGGTTTCGCGCACGCTGATGCGCACTTCGCTCAGGCACAGGCGATAGGCGTTTTCCAGCAGGTTGCCCATCATCTCCAGCAGCGCACCCTGTTCGATCGGCACGTAACACGGCTCCGGCAGGTTGAAAGCAACGCGCACGCGCTTGTCGCGGTAGACCTTGTCCAGCGTGTCGCACAGACTTTGCAACACCGGCTGCAGGCGCACCTGGTGGCGTACCAGCCCACTTTTACGCAGGCTGGCGCGTTGCAGTTGATAGCCGATCTGCTGGCTCATGCGCTCGATCTGGGTTTGCAGCAACCAGGCCTGATCTCGGTTTTCCGGGCGCTGGGCCATGTCTTCGCTGACGCCTTGCAGCACGGTCAGCGGGGTTTTCAGGCTGTGGGCCAGGTCGTCGAGGGAATCGCGGTAGCGACTGCGCTGCTCGCGTTCGCTGTGCAGCAAGCGGTTGAGGGAGCCGGTCAGGCGCAGCAGCTCACGCGGGTGTTGTTCGCTGAGGCTTTCGCGGGCGCCGCTTTCGATTTCGTCCAGCTCCTGACTGAGCCGACGCAAGGCCTGCAAGCCCCAGGTCAGGCCGATCCACAGCAGCGCCAGCAGCACCAGCAACGCGGCACCGAAACCGAGGTAGAGGTTTTCGCGCAGGCCTTCGAGGGTGACTTCGTACTCGTGCACCGGTTGCAGGGCGACGATGCTGAACGCCGCGCTTTTGCCGCTGAGCAGTTTGACTTCGACGTCGTAGACAAAGAATTCCTGACCATCGGCCTCGCGAATGCGCGCGAATTCGTTGCCGCGTCCGTCGTAACGCGGTTTGTAGTTGATCTTCTCTTCGCCGGTGGCCTTCGAGCGCCAGACCAAATGACCTTCGCGGTCATAGATGTAACCGAGCAAGCGGCTGTCAGTCAGGTTGAAGCGCTCATCGGGCAACTGCGCCGGCATCTGCAGGGCGTTGTTTTCCACCCGCGCGGCGGAAATCAACGTGTTTACGTCCGACGCCAGGCGTTGCTCGATGGAATCCTGCAACGCCAGGCTGAACGCGCCCTGCATCGCTGGCAGCAACGCCAGCATGAACAGCACCGCCAGGGTGGCGGCGGCCAGCATCAAGCGGACACGAAGGGAGCGAATCAAGTGCAGCGCTCATTGAACAGGTAGCCGAGGCCACGCACAGTGTCGATCGGTTTGAAACCGGCCGGGCCTTCGAGTTTGCGCCGCAGACGGCCGACCAGCACTTCGATGACGTTCGGATCGCGCTCGTCGTCGTCCGGATAGAGCTGCTCCATCAAGCGGTCCTTGGCCACCACTTGCTGGTGATGGCGCATCAGGTACTCGAGGATTCGATACTCGTAGGCGGTCAGCGCCAGCGGTTGTTCATCGAGGGACGCTTGTTTGCGATTGAGGTCGAGCAGCAGCGGCCCGGCGACGATGGTCGACTGGGTGAAACCGCTGGAGCGGCGCAGCAAGGCATTCAGGCGCGCATCGAGCTCTTCGAACTGGAACGGCTTGACCACGTAATCGTCGGCGCCGGCGGCGAGGCCTTCGACCTTGTCTTGCCAGTTGCCACGCGCCGTGAGGATCAGGATCGGGAAGGCCTTGCCACGCGAGCGCAGATGACGGATCAGGTCGAGCCCGCTCATGCCCGGCAGGCCGAGGTCGATCACCGCCAGGTCGTGGTTGAACTGCTCGGTCTGGTACAACGCCTCCTCGGCGTTGGCCACGGACTCGACCACGTGGCCGCTGTCCGTCAGGCGGGTTTGCAGGTGATGGCGCAACAGCGCTTCATCTTCGACGACCAGCAGTTTCATAACGCTCTCCTAGGCAAATCGTTATCTCCAGCAGCACAGTTCTCAGTCACACCGCAGAACCCTGTAGGAGCGAGCCTGCTCGCGATGGCGCCAGCACATTCGACATTGATGTCGACTGACACGCCGCTATCGCGAGCAGGCTCACCCCTACAGGGATTGCACTTATCAGAAAGCGTAGTTCGCCGACAGGTAGGTCTGGGCGCTGCTGGTCAGGTCCAGCGAACCCTGCTTGCTGCCACCGCGCTCGCTCATCTCGGTGCTGGCGTTGCTGCGCAGGTAACGGTAACCCAGTTCGACCGAGGTGTTTTGCGACACTTGCTGCAATACGCCAACCTGGCCGCCAATGGCGTAGCCGATGTTGCTGTCGCGGCTGAACCCTGGGGACTCCTGGGTCATTTTGGTCAGGCCGGCCGTGGCACCGCCGAACAATTTGGTGCTGGCGCCTACCGGGTAGAACAGATCGTAGCTGCCCAACAGGTTTTCCTGACGCAGTTTAATGCCATTGTGCGAACCCGACACGTTGTCGTAAGTGGCGTAGTAGCGGCCCTCGCTGTTTTGCTGGCCCAGACGCACACCCCAGGTGGTGTCCTTGCCGATCACGCCGTCGGCGTTCGGGTGGTTGAGGTTGTCGTTCAGGGCGTGGGACTTTTTGACTTTGTCGCTGGTCTGTCCAAGAGTAAGGCTGGCGAAATTATCGTTGGAAGCGAAAGCCGCGGTGCTTGCGCCCATGACGGTGAAAGCCAGAAGCAGTTTTTTGAAGTGAGTCATTGGGGAATTTCCTCATGCGCTATTTGCTTTTTGGGTACGGGGCAAGGTTACGCACCCACCCCTGAACTCCCCCTGAACGCACTCTGAACCTAAGCTGAATCAACTCCACCCGGCTGTTTTGATGACTTTTATGCAGGAGCATCCGACCATGCGCGTTTTCCTCGCCCTCGTATTACTGGCCTTGAGCGGGCTCAGCCACGCCGAGATCAAGACTCAGGAGATTCCCTATCAGAGCCCCGACGGCACGAAGCTGATCGGCTATTACGCTTACGACGATGCTATTAAGGGTCAACGTCCAGGCGTGGTGGTGGTGCATGAATGGTGGGGCCTCAACGATTACACCAAGCGCCGCGCCCGTGATTTGGCCGGACTGGGTTACAGCGCGCTGGCCATTGATATGTATGGCGATGGCAAGAACACCGAGCATCCCAAGGACGCCATGGCCTTCATGCAAGCGGCGTTGAAAGACAGTGCCGCGTCCAGCGCCCGCTTCCAGGCCGGGCTCGATTTGCTGAAGAAACAGCCACAGACCCATCCGGATAAAATCGCTGCCATCGGTTACTGCTTCGGCGGTGCCGTGGTGCTGAATGCAGCGCGTCAAGGCGTTCCGCTGGCGGGCGTGGTGAGTTTCCACGGCGCGCTGGCGACCAAAACGCCCGCAACACCGGGCAGCGTGAAAGCGAAAATCCTGGTGGAGCATGGTGCGCTGGACAGCATGGTGACGGCGGACAACGTCGCGGCGTTCAAGGCTGAGATGGACAAGGCCGGGGCCGACTATCAATTCGTCAGCCTTGAGGGCGCCAAGCATGGGTTCAGCAATCCAGATGCGGATCGGTTGGGCCATGGCGATCATGGTGGGCCGGATATCGGGTACAGCAAGGCGGCGGATGAAAAATCCTGGGCGGATATGCAGGCGTTCTTCAAAAAAATCTTCGGTTAAGCAGAAGATCGAGGCGTGGCCTTCGCGGGCAAGCCTCGCTCCTACAGGGCTTGTGTCGTTACGCCATTTCGTGATCGGCTCAAACCTGTAGGAGCAAGGCTTGCCCGCGAAGAACGATAACGCGGTCTACGTCAGGGCTACCCAGCCCGAAGGCAACCCGGCAAAATGCGCGACATGAATGCCACCCCCGCCCTGCCCGTCTGCTGCACCCCGCTCGATGCCCATTGGCCGCTGCCGTTTGTGCTGCCTGATACGGTGCTATTGAGCACGCACTTCGATACCTCGCAACTGGCCCTCGATGATTTCACGCGCAGCGCCATCGAGCCGCCAGCGAGCATCCAGCGCTCGGTTGCCAAGCGTCAGGCCGAGTTTCTGGCCGGTCGGGTCTGTGCCCGGGCGGCGTTGCAGAAGCTGGAAGGGCTGAGTTTCAGCCCGGCCATCGGCGAAGACCGGGCACCGGTCTGGCCTGCGCATATCAGCGGCTCAATCACCCACAGCACCGGCCGGGCCGCAGCGATTGTCGCGAACAAGACCCACTGGCGTGGATTGGGGATGGACCTGGAAAACCTGCTAAACCCTGAACGGGCCGAACGCCTGGCCGGGGAAATCCTTACCCCGGCGGAATTGCAGCGCATGGCCGCAGGTCATCGTGATCAGTTGGCGATGCTGGTCACGCTGACGTTTTCGGTGAAGGAGAGTCTGTTCAAGGCGCTGTATCCGATTGTTCGGCAGCGGTTTTATTTTGAACATGCGGAAGTGCTGGAGTGGAGCGAGAGCGGTGAGGTGCGGCTGCGATTGCTGACAGATCTGTCCAGCGAGTGGCGCAATGGCACGGAGCTGGATGCGCAGTTTGGGGTGGTGGATGGGCAGTTGTTGAGTCTGGTCAGCATCAGGGCTTGAGGATTTTTGGTGTTGGCTCGGGCCTCATCGCGAGCAGGCTCACTCCTACAGAGGATCTTCGGTGTCGCACAGATCCATTGTAGGAGTGAGCCTGCTCCGGGCGGCGTTCCGACGATGAGGCCAGCCCAGACAACCGAGATCTCACCGCCTCTCCTGATTCCTCGGCCAACTCAGGCTGAAGCACGCCCCGCCCAGGCTCTTGCTCTTGCTGATCAACGCCCGCCCGTCATGCCAATGGATAATCCGCCGCACAATGGACAGTCCCAAGCCATGCCCGCCCGACGCCCGTGTACGGCTGTCATCAAGGCGCAGGAACGGCGTGAAGATTTTTTCCCACGCCGACTCTGGCACGCCCGGCCCGTCATCTTCGATGTCCACCCGGCAACGCTGCTGCCCCACCTGATAACTGACCGTCACCCGCGACGAGGCATGGCGCATGGCATTGCTCACCAGGTTCTGGATCGCCCGGTGTAAATAGCGCGGCTCGGCCTCGACCCAGGCATCGTCACAATCGGCGGCGGACAGGCACAACCCGCGCTGCACGGTGACGTCGGCGCGTAGCGGTGCCAATTCCTCGATCACTTGATTGACCAACGCATCCAGATCGATCCGCTGGAAATTCAGCGCGGGCGAGCCCTGCTCCAAACGCGCGTAGGTCAGCATTTCGTCCACCAGCTTGTCGAGGTCCTCGATGTCGTGGTCCATGCCTTCGCGGTATTTCTCCAGGGCCTGTGGCGTGGTGGCCGAACCGATCATCTCCAGGCCAAAACGCAGGCGCGCCACCGGGGTGCGCAATTCGTGGGACACCGCGCGCACCAGTTCACGCTGGATCGCCAACAACTGTTGCAAGTGCTCGGCCATGCCATTGAACGCCGAGGCCAGCCGCCCCACCGAATCCGCGCCGCGCGCCGGCACGCGGGTTTCCAGGCTGCCCTTGGCAATGCGCGTGGCAGCGGCTTCGAGACCACGCAAGCGACGCTCAAGTTGTCGCACCAACAGATAGACGATCAAGCCGATCAGGCTCAAACCAAGGGCCGCGATCAGCACCAACCATTCGGGCGGATAAGGATTCATCTGGTACAGCGGGCCGATTTCCAGGACCCACGGCGTGCCGACCATGCCGGCAAACACCCGGATCGAGTCACCGCCCTTGCCCAATGCCATCACCGTGTCGCCTTCGGAGATCCGGCGGCTCTGGTCCTCGTCCATGTCCGCCTGGTCGACGGTGACCAGGCGCAAGTCGAAACCGAAGCCTTTGTCTTGTTTCAATTGCGCCAGGCGCTTGGGCTGCTCAGCCACCGGCACGCGCACCAGTTCGTCGGCCAGCAGATAGATAGTCGCTCGCGCCAGTTGCTCGCTGATCTGCTGGACTTCTCCCGTCAAAACCAACTGCTCCTTGTCGCTGACCAGCCGATACACCTTCGCTGCATGCGGGCCGGTCTGTTCCACCAGCGCCTGGCCGCGCAGCACGCGGGTACGCTGCGTCAGGTCGAGGTCGGTCTGGGCGAAGGTCTTCAGCGCCAACGGAATCCCCAGCAAACGCTCCCACACCAGCAAGGCCCGGTGGCGTTCGGTTTCGTTCATCGGTTGCAGGTTGTCGGCCATCAGCGAGAAGGTGCCGTGGGCCAGGCGTTCGCGGTATTGCTCACTGCGCACCTGGTTGAGCAGGTGCAAGGCCAGTACGCCAAGCACCGCGACCAGAATCAGCGCCGCACACATGCCGCCGTAGATACGCAGGAAGATCGAGTTCACAGGGTGCAGGCTTCCGGAACGAACAGATACCCTTTGCTGCGGATGGTCTTGATCAGTCGTGGATGCTCCGGATCGTCGCCGATTTTGGGACGGATGCGCGAGATGCGCACGTCGATGGAGCGATCCTGGCCGTCATAGCCGATGCCGCGCAGGGCGGTGAAAATTTCTTCCCGGGACAGGATGCGCCCGGCGTTGGCCACCAGCAGCCACAGCAGATCGAATTCGGCGCTGGTCAGCTCGATGCCGTTGTCGTTCAGCCAGGCCTCGCGCAATGCGTTGTCCACCACCAGCGGGCCGAACTGCAGGCGTCGTTGTTTTTCCGGGGCCACCTCAGGGGCTTCACTGCGGCGCAACAGCGCCTGGATGCGCGCCAGCAGCAGGCGCGGACGCACCGGTTTGCACACGTAATCGTCGGCCCCCAGGTCCAGGCCAAGAATCTGATCGGTATCGTCGGTGCGGGCGGTGAGCATCAGGATCGGGCCGTCATATTTATTGCGGACCTTGCGGCAGATGCTCAGGCCATCTTCGCCCGGCAGCATCAGGTCGAGGATCACCAGGTCCGGCTTTTCATTAATGATGCGGGCCGCGGCCAGGGCGCCATTGCCCTCGATCGATACGCGCAGGCCATTGGCTTCCAGGTAATCGCGGGTCAGTTCGGCCAGACGCTGGTCGTCCTCCACAATCAATATCTGCCAGGCTTCTTGCTCCACGGTGACCTCTGCTTGCCAACAACACTTATAAGGAAGGATCCGCCCGTCTTTTTGTAATGATTGGGGAGGATAAGAATGCATACACACTGGCCGATTGTATAAACGCCGAACGCCGAGAACACAAGCCGGCAAATGCGTTCGGACAACCCGGATTTTTGTGATAGGGTTCGCGCCCTTAAAAATCCGAATGACTGTTTTCAATCGCTGAAAATCAGTGAAAAACGGTTCGCTCCCGCTAGGTCGCGGCCTACACGCCTGTTCCTTCTTTCACACACAATTTACGCACAGGTTTATCCACAGGTAGTACGTTGCAACACCCTCCAAAACGCATTATCTTGTAGCCCGGCGCCAAAAAAACCCTACATGTAGGGTTTTTGCTTAAAAAGCCTAACCACATTTCAGACCAGAAACTCAAGCGCTTTATTGCTGTTTCCGGTTGAACCAAGCGTGAATTTGAAAGCCCAAACCGCACCTGCGGATGGCACCGTTTTTTGAGGCCAGAACAGCCGGAACGGTACGGGTGTTGCAGTCATTACTGTCACCCTGAATGGAATCCGGTTTCGGGCCCTGGCTCGAGACCAAAGACTTCGGCAAGGAAGCGGCATCATTAGCCTTTTCCTACTGTCCCGAAGTTGTTATGCCCGAGGCCCCTCGGTTGTAGTGCTTCAGGACAGAACGGTGGGCACCATGAAGGTGCTCAAACAAACATAGAGAATGTGGAGACACTCCCCCATGCAAACCGACACAACTCGCGAGAACCCGCAGGGCACCTTGCCGCAGGCCGCTGATTCGACTTCGGATCTGTCCGCCACCGCGCCTGGCCAACTGCGCGTGATCAAGCGTAACGGCACTGTCGTTCCTTATACCGATGACAAGATCACCGTCGCGATCACCAAAGCGTTTCTCGCAGTTGAGGGCGGCACCGCTGCCGCCTCGTCGCGAATCCATGACACCGTTGCGCGCCTGACCGAACAAGTCACCGCGACCTTCAAGCGTCGCATGCCTTCGGGCGGCACCATCCACATCGAAGAAATCCAGGACCAGGTCGAACTGGCCCTGATGCGTGCCGGCGAGCAGAAAGTGGCCCGCGACTACGTGATCTACCGTGACGGTCGTTCGAAAGAACGCGCTGCCCACGCACCGGCCGAAGAAGCGGTCAACGCTCACCCGTCGATCCGCATCACCCGCGCCGATGGCTCATTTGCGCCTCTGGACATGGGCCGCCTGAACACCATCGTCACCGAAGCGTGCGAAGGACTGGAAGAAGTCGACGGCGACCTGATCCAGCGCGAAACCCTGAAAAACCTGTACGACGGCGTGGCCCTGACCGACGTCAACACCGCCCTGGTGATGACCGCCCGTACCTTGGTCGAGCGTGAGCCGAACTACTCGTTCGTGACCGCTCGCCTGCTGATGGACACCCTGCGTGCCGAAGGCCTGAGCTTCCTGGAAGTCGCCGAAAGCGCGACCCACCACGAGATGGTCGACCTGTACGCCAAGGCCTTGCCTGCGTACATCGCCAAGGGTATCGAATTCGAATTGCTGAACCCGGTCCTGGCCACCTTTGACCTGGAAAAACTCGGCAAGGCGATCAACCACGAGCGCGATCAGCAGTTCACTTACCTGGGCCTGCAAACCCTGTACGACCGTTACTTCATCCACAAGGACGGTATCCGCTTCGAACTGCCGCAAATCTTCTTCATGCGCGTGGCCATGGGCCTGGCGATTGAAGAGAAGCAGAAAGAAGACCGTGCCATCGAGTTCTACAACCTGCTGTCGTCCTTCGACTACATGTCGTCGACCCCGACCCTGTTCAACGCCGGCACCCTGCGTCCACAGCTGTCGAGTTGCTACCTGACCACCGTGCCGGACGACCTGTCGGGCATCTACCACGCGATCCACGACAACGCCATGTTGTCGAAATTCGCAGGCGGCCTGGGCAACGACTGGACGCCGGTTCGCGCATTGGGCTCGTACATCAAGGGCACCAACGGCAAATCCCAGGGCGTTGTCCCGTTCCTGAAAGTAGTGAACGACACCGCCGTCGCCGTTAACCAGGGTGGCAAGCGCAAAGGCGCTGTCTGTGCCTACCTGGAAACCTGGCACATGGACATCGAAGAGTTCATCGAGCTGCGCAAGAACACCGGTGATGATCGTCGTCGTACCCACGACATGAACACCGCCAACTGGATCCCTGACCTGTTCATGAAGCGCGTCTTCGATGACGGCAAGTGGACCCTGTTCTCGCCGTCCGAAGTACCGGACCTGCACGACCTGACCGGCAAGGCTTTCGAAGAGCGTTACGAGTACTACGAAGCCCTGACCGAGTACCCGGGCAAGGTCAAGCTGTTCAAGACCATCCAGGCCAAAGACCTGTGGCGCAAAATGCTGTCCATGCTGTTTGAAACCGGCCACCCATGGCTGACCTTCAAAGACCCGTGCAATCTGCGCAGCCCGCAGCAGCACGTCGGCGTGGTTCACAGCTCGAACCTGTGCACCGAGATCACCTTGAACACCAACAAGGACGAGATCGCCGTTTGCAACCTGGGCTCGATCAACCTGCCGAACCACATCGTCAACGGCAAGCTGGACACCGCCAAGCTGGAACGCACCGTGAACACCGCCGTTCGCATGCTCGATAACGTAATCGACATCAACTACTACTCGGTGCCACAAGCGAAGAACTCCAACTTCAAGCACCGTCCGGTCGGCCTGGGCATCATGGGCTTCCAGGACGCTTTGTACCTGCAGCACATTCCTTACGGTTCCGACGCGGCCGTCGAATTCGCCGACAAGTCGATGGAAGCGGTCAGCTACTACGCGATCCAGGCTTCCTGCGACCTGGCCGACGAGCGCGGCGCCTACGAGACGTTCCAGGGTTCGCTGTGGTCCAAAGGCATCCTGCCGCTGGATTCGCAACAGATCCTGATCGAGCAACGTGGCCAGAAGTACATCGACGTTGACCTGAACGAATCCCTGGACTGGGCACCGGTTCGTGCCCGTGTGCAGAAAGGCATTCGTAACTCCAACATCATGGCCATCGCACCGACCGCGACCATCGCCAACATCACCGGCGTATCGCAGTCGATCGAACCGACCTACCAGAACCTCTACGTGAAATCGAACCTGTCGGGCGAATTCACCGTGATCAACCCGTACCTGGTTCGCGACCTGAAGGCTCGCGGTCTGTGGGACTCGGTCATGATCAACGACCTGAAGTACTACGACGGTTCGGTGCAACAGATCGAGCGCATCCCGCAAGAACTCAAAGAGCTCTACGCGACCGCCTTCGAAGTGGACACCAAGTGGATTGTTGACGCGGCAAGCCGTCGTCAGAAGTGGATCGACCAGGCTCAGTCGCTGAACCTGTACATCGCTGGCGCTTCGGGCAAGAAGCTGGACGTGACCTACCGCATGGCCTGGTACCGTGGTCTGAAAACCACTTACTACCTCCGTGCCCTGGCCGCAACCAGCACCGAGAAGTCGACCATCAACACCGGCAAGCTGAACGCTGTTTCCAGCGGCGGCAACCACGGTGAAGATTCGGTCCTGGCAGCGCCTGCCGGCCCTGCTCCAGTACCGAAGGCTTGCGCCATCGACGAGCCGGATTGCGAAGCTTGCCAATAAGCTGAGCCGGTGAGCGCCGCAAGGCGCTTACCTGGAGAGCCCCCGATCAGTCCTCTGGATTGTCGGGGGTTTTCTTTTGCCCCAAGGAAAGTGGTGACCGGGCTGACGCCTTCGCGAGCAGGCTCGCTCCTGAACTGGACAGGCGCCGCACTGAAGATCCTTTGTAGGAGCGAGCCCGCTCGCGTAGGGGCCATCACTGACAACGCAACATTCGGCACTCGAGACAAATCCCGCTCATAAAAAAGCCCCTCTCACGAGGGGCTCTTTATTCAGCGCGAACCAGCATCAGGTCATCTGAATGATGGTCTGCATGATGGTGCTCTGAGTGGAGATGGTCTTGGCGTTCGCCTGGTAGTTGCTCTGCGCCTTGATCAAATCGACCAGTTCGTTGGTCAGGTTGACGTTGGACTCTTCCAGGGAGTTGGACACCACCGCACCCAGCGTACCGGTTTTCGGAGCATCGACACCCGCCTCGCCCGAGGCGAAGGTTTCTTTCCAGCGCGTACCACCGATGGGCTGCAGGCCTTGCTCGTTGGCGAAGCTCGCGACCGCCACCTGGCCGATGGCCTTGGTTTGCTGGTTGCTGAAGTTAGCGGTCATGACACCGGTTTCGTCGATGGTCAGGCTGGAAATCTGGCCAGTGGCGTAGCCGTCCTGAAACTGCTGGGTACGGGCAGTCGGCGAATTGTAAGAGGTGGTCTTAGTCATGTCGAAGGACAGGCCGCCAGTGGCCGCAACCGAACCGTTAGGCCCCCAGACTTTTGGCGTCACGTTGGCATTGGTCACCACGCCTGGCACCCAACCGGTCAACTGGAAGACTTTACCGGTCACAGCAAAGCCAGGACTGCCGGTCATGGTGTTGACGGTGCCGTCAGAGTTGAAGGTCACGTTGGCCGTCACTGGCACCGGTGGCTCGGCGGCCGGGTTGGACGGCGAACGACCGTCGACGTAGGTGTACACGGTCCACGCGTTGGTACCGGTTTTCACGTAGTACTGGTCCAGGTTGTGCTGGTTGCCCTGGCTGTCATAGATATGCGTGGAGATCGGCTTGTTGTAGCTCAATGGCTCGGCCGGGTTGAACGGTGTAACGGTCGGCAGGGTTTCCGAGGAGTTCAGGTTAATCGTCTGGTCGACGCGAGTGGTGGCCTTGGGCGACAGGCTCGAGGTGTCGATTTTCAGGTCGGTCAGCACGCCATTGATGATCTTGCCGTTGTCATCAACGCCGTAACCTTGCAGGCGGTTGCCGTTGTTGTCGACCACGTAGTTTTCGGCGTCAGTCTTGAACGCACCGGCACGGGTGTAGCTCAGGGAACCGTTGTCGCTGAGGATGAAGAAACCGTTGCCCTGGATGCCCATGTCCAGCACGTTGCCGGTGTTGTTCACGTCGCCCTGGCCGAACTGCTGGGAAACGTTGGCCAGACGCACGCCGTTGCCGACGGTCTTGCTGCCGGTACCCAGGCGAGTGGCCGAGTACACGTCTTCGAATTCTGCACGGGAAGATTTGAAACCGGTGGTCGCGACGTTGGCGATGTTGTTGCCGGTCACGTCCAGTTGTTTGTTGGCTGCATAGAGACCGCTAAGGCCGATATTGAAAGACATATTCCACTCCTTTGTGCCGTGTTAGTCGGCTCTATATACCAATGGTCTGTACTTTGGACAGGGCGATACTGCCCAGGCCTGCGAGGTTCAGCATCAACTCACCGCCGGTCTGGCTGATGGTCACGCTGTTGACGGTGGCCGGCAGGTAGGTCACCAGCGCGGTCGCCTTGCTGTCGTAAGTCGCGGTGGCGGCAAATTTGTACGTGCCCGCCTTGGCCACTTCGCCCGCATCGTTCTTGCCGTCCCAGATGAAGCTGGCGTTGCCGGCCTGCTGGCTGCCCATGTCGATGGTGCGAATCACTTTGCCATCGGCGTCGGTGATCTTGATCGTCACCGGATCCACCGATGCCGGAACCACGGCCGTGCCGTTGAAGCTCTTGGAGGTATCGACCACCGCTGTGTCGGTCTGCGCGACCACCGAGCGGCCCACCAGCGAAGATGCTTGCAGCGCTTGCGACGAGTTGTAGTTGCCGGCAATGCCGCTGACCGTATCGTTCAGCGTGGTGATGCCTTCCAGGCTACTGAACTGTGCCAGCTGAGCCACGAAGTCACCGTTGTCTTGCGGCTCGAGCGGGTTCTGGTTCTTCAGCTGGGTAACCAGCAATTGCAGGAACGCGTCCTTGCCCAACGCCTTCTTGCCGGTGGCGCTGTTGGTGGCCGAGGCCAGGCCGTCGCTGCTGGTGTTATTGGCCTTGACCGAAGAGTTGGCCAAGACGTCCTTGATGTTCACGCCGCTGGTGGTATCGGTAACACTCATCTGAGTCGCCCCTTATCACTGACCGAGGGTCAGGACCTTCTGCATCATGGTTTTGGCGGTGTTCATCATTTCAGCGTTGGTCTGGAACGAGCGACTGGCGGAAATCATGTCGGCCATTTCTTCGACGACATTGACGTTCGGGTAGTAGACGTAGCCCTTGGCATCGGCGGCCGGATGGTTCGGCTCGTAACGCGCGTCAAGGTTGCTTTGGTCTTCGACCACGCCCAGCACTTGCACGCCTTGGCCGGCGGCGTCCTGGTTCTGGAACAGCGAATCGCTGCCGCCGCTCTGGCCGCCCTGGAACATGGTGGCGAACACCGGGTGACGGGCGCGATAGGTCTGGTCGATGCTCGACGAGACGGTTTCGGCGTTGGCGATGTTCGAGGCCACGGTGTTCAAGCGCGTGGTCTGCGCGCTCATGCCGCTACCGGCAATGTTGAAAACACTGGATAGGGACATGACTTACTCTCCGCGCAGGGCTGACATCAGCCCTTTGAATTTGCTGTTGAGCAGGGTGAAGCTGGCCTGGAAGCCGACGGCGTTTTCCGCGTAGTTCGACTGTTCCAGTTGGGCGTCCACAGTGTTCTGGTCGATCGACGGCTGCATCGGCGTGCGATACATCAGCGACTCGTCGCCATTGCCCAGGCCTTCGGCCTCGATATGGCGGTTGTTGGTCATGTTCAAGGCAAACGTACCACCCTTGGTTTTCTCGTTCTGTGCGGCGAGCACTTTGGAGAACTCCAGGTCCCGAGCCTTGTAGTTCGGGGTATCGGCGTTGGCGATGTTGTTGGCCAGGACTTCGGCACGCTGAGCGCGGAAGCCCAGGGCTTGTTCATGGATACCGAGCGCTTTATCGAAGCTGATGCTCATGTCGGGAAACCTTCGGGTGACCTGATTTTTCGTAACAGAGACATAGCAAGTGGCGTGCCAATTCAAAAAACCCCGGAAACCGGGGCTTTGCCGGCAGTGGCAAGACGGCAATGCCAGAAAAGCGGCAACCGATTTCCGCCGCCTGCCGCTTTTCTGCCGCTTATCACCCTCTAAAGAACACCACCATCCCTGTGGGAGCGAGCCTGCTCGCGATAGCGGTGTAACAGAAACATTGATGTTGGCTGACACGACGCCATCGCGAGCAGGCTTGCTCCCACAGGGGGATCGTGGTGATGTCAGGGAAATCATCGGGCAAAAAAAACGGGAGCCCCTGAGGACTCCCGTTTTTTGATGCGGCCAACGAATCACTTCGCCTGGTAAATGATCCCCGGGCTGCACTGGACCATCTGGTAATGATCCGGCAAACCGTTCAGCGCTTCGGAGGCGCCGAGGAACAGATAACCGCCTGGCTTGAGCGTGCTGTGAATACGCAACAGGATGTCTTTCTTCACCTCGGCGGAGAAGTAGATCAGCACGTTGCGGCAGAACACGATGTCGAACTTGCCCAAGGCCGCGTAGCTGTCCAGCAGGTTGAACGAGCGAAACTCCACGCGACTCTTGATCGGCGCCTTGATCGCCCAGCGCCCCGGCCCCTTGGGGTCGAAGTAACGCTGAAGACGCTCGGGCGACAGACCACGGCCGATGGCCAGGCTGTCGTACTCGCCGGTCTTGCAGTTGGTCAGCATGGTGCCGGACAAGTCGGTCGCGACGATTTGCGCGCCCATCTTCAACTGGCCCATGTTGACGCGCTCGAACTCATCGATCGACATCGACAGCGAATACGGTTCCTGACCCGACGAGCACGCCGCCGACCAGATCCGCAAGCGCTGGCCGGGGGCCGCCTTGATCGCTTCGGGCAACACCTTGTTCTTCAAGACTTCAAACGGATAGGTGTCACGAAACCACAGGGTTTCGTTGGTGGTCATGGCATCCACCACCATCTCGCGCAAACCGCTGCGCGGCTGGGTCTGGATGCGCTGAACCAGCTCACCCAGGGATTTGATGCCTTGCTGCTCCATCAGCTTGTTGAGACGGCTCGAGACCAGGTACTGCTTGTTTTCACCGAGCAAAATGCCACAGGCTTTTTCCAGGAATACCCGGAACTGTTCGAAATCCAAATTACCCGTAGACAAAGATGCCGCCTCTTAAATCGTGTTGACCGCCAGGGGCAGAAGGCCCCTAGCTGATATCTGCTGCTTTGATCCGGTCGACTACCCGGGATGCCAGGTCATCAGGACGGAATTTTGCCAGGAAGTCGTCCGCGCCGACCTTCTTGACCATTGCCTGATTGAATACACCCGACAACGAAGTATGCAGGATGATATGTAGCTTTTGCATGCGCGGGTCGTTGCGGATCTCGGCCGTCAGGGTGTACCCGTCCATTTCCGGCATCTCGATGTCGGAAATCATCATCAGGAACTCTTCTTCCGGCTTCTTGCCCTCATCGACCAGCTTGCGCAAGTAATCCAGCGCTTGCCTGCCGTCGTTCAATGCCACCACTTCAACGCCGACCGTTTGCAGGCAACGGGTCACCTGCTTGCGCGCCACCGACGAGTCATCGACCGTCAATACCCGCAAGGACAGCGCCTTGTGCTGGGTTTCGACATCCACCACGCCGACCGAAATCGCTTCCGGTGTCGGCGCCACTTCCGCCAGCACTTTCTCGACGTCGATGATTTCGACTAACTGATTGTCGACCCGAGTCACAGCCGTCAGGTAGTGATCGCGTCCCGTGCCCTTGGGTGGCGGATGAATCTCCTCCCAGTTCATGTTGACGATGCGCTCCACCGATCGCACCAGGAATCCCTGGGTCTTGGTGTTGTACTCCGTGATGATCACGAAGGGATTGCTTTGATCTTTAAGTGCGCCGGAGCCGGTCGCCATCGCCAGATCAAGAATCGGAATGGTCGCCCCCCGGATATTTGCCACACCGCACACGACAGGACTGGACTTGGGCATCAGGGTCAGTTTGGGGCATTGCAGCACTTCCCGAACCTTGAACACGTTGATCCCATACAGCTGCTGGCCGTCGAGACGGAACAACAACAGCTCAAGGCGATTCTGCCCAACCAGTTGCGTGCGCTGGTTTACTGAATCCATTACACCAGCCATGCACTGACTCCTACACCAACGCTTAAGTGTGTTGCGACGCACATTTATTGCTAAACGGCACGGCGCTTGCTTTTTAACTCTTATGAACACAGAACCGACATTTTTCCGACGCCTGACATCAATTACCCGCAAATTGCTTTGCGCAATGTCGGCCATCTGCCTGTTCAACGCTGGCAGCCCTGCCCTTGCTGACGCGGTTACCTTGCCTGACATGCTTATCGGCGTCACTCAGGGCTTTCTTGAATTCACCGTAGAAGACTATTTGGCTACCAGTCAAACGGAAGGACGCTACGAAATCGAAGTCAACCAGCTCGATCCGCGACTGCGCATGCCCATGTGCGACAAGGAATTGACAGCCACCCTGGAGAGCCCGGCGACCCCGATCGGACGGGTCACGGTCAAGGTCCGTTGCGACAGCACATCCCCCTGGACAGTCTTCGTGCCCGCTCAAGTCCGCCTGTTTCGGGACGTTGTCACCACCACCCGGCCGCTCAAACGCGCCGGGGTCATCGAGCCCGGCGATGTCATGTTGCGCGAGCGAGACATCAGCCTGATCAACCAGGGTTATTTCACCTCCCTGGAACAAGCCGTGGGGCAGAAACTTACCCGACCAACGGTCGCCAATCAGGTCCTAACGCTGGTCCATCTCGAACAGGCGGAAGTCATCAGCAAGGGCGACCAAGTGGTGATCACCGCCCGCAGTGGTACGCTCAGTGTGCGTATGCCGGGCGAAGCCCTGTCCAACGGCGGCCTGCGTGAACAGATTCGTGTGAAAAACCTCAACTCCCAGCGGGTCATCAAGGCGCAAGTCATCGCGCCGGGCCAGGTGGAAGTTGCCATGTAGAACAATCTGCTGGTGAAAGATGGCGCGCCGCCCGGCTGTTCCCTAAACTGTGCCGCAGGCAGGACAAGCGCTGGCGCATGCAAGCTCATTGATAAATGGGCCTAAAGTTTTCGCAGGGAGAGCCGAAAACATGGCAAGCGTCCAAATACCCAGAGGTTTTTTACCATGGTCATCGATTTCAGCCGTTTGAACAGTTCCTCGTCACTTACCGGTAGTACGCGTACCAGCACCGCGAAGGAAACCGCCGAAACCGGCACATCCGCGCCGCTGAATACCCCGGCCGAACAGGCCAGTACCGTCAAAAGCGGGGAATCGGTACACCTCAGCAATGAGGCTCAACAGTTGCAGAAGGTCACTGACAAGCTGCGCGATCAGCCTGCCGTCGACAACGCCCGCGTGGCCGAGTTGAAAGCAGCGATTGCCGATGGCAGCTATAAAGTCGACAGCAACCGTGTAGCCAGCAAACTGCTCAACTTCGAAGCCCAGCGCTAGGCCACGGCCTGCGCCAGGCTTTTGGACGCTTAAACCCCAAGGCCAGCCATGCACGACACTAATTTACTGCAACTGATCACCGACGACTTTGCTCCAGCGCAACGCTTGCTGGAGTTACTGCAAACCGAGTCCCTCGCCTTGCACGGTCGCGACATGCCGCTGCTCGAAGATATTCTGGCGCAGAAGCAGGCAATGATCATTCTGCTTGAACAGCATGGCCGCAAGCGCAGTGAAATCCTCGTCAGCCTCAATCTGCCGGCCGATCGCAGTGGCCTGGAGCAACTTGCCAGCCAGTCGAGCATCGGCGATCAATTGCTGGAACAGAGCGAGAAACTGACCGATCTACTGGCTCAATGCCAGGCAGCCAACGTCAGTAATGGCCAGTCGATCCTGGTCCAGCAGGCCGCCACGGCCAATCAGCTGAAAATCCTCACCGGCGGCGAACCGCCAGCGCTTTACGATGCCCGCGGATCAACCTCCAAGCTCGCAAAGCCGCGCCCGCTTAGTCAGGCTTGAGCCTGTTGATGAGCACGCTCTATCAAGACGCCTCACATGCTGGCAGTATGCTAGCAAGTCGCAGTCAAATTTTGCCTGGAGAATGATGAACCGTGTTCAATGCCTTAAACGCGGACGATGCTCCGCAGCCACCCAAGGTGCTATCCACGCCGATGGAAATCGCCGGTAACCTGCGGCAGCTGCAAGAAAGCCATGATCCGCTGATCATCACGTTCCATGAGCGCACCCAACGCTTCCAGAGCTATCTGGTGAACGTTGATCGCGACAGCAATTCGATCGCCCTGGATGAAATGATCCCGCGTGACGGGGAACGTTTTCTGCTGGCCGGAGAACCATTCAAGGTTGAAGGCTTTCATGACGGCGTGCGCATCGCCTGGGAAAGTAACGGTACGCTGACCATCGATGAGTCCGGCGATGCTCGCTGCTATCGTGGCCCACTGCCCGCTGAAGTGATCTATCACCAGCGCCGTAATGCGTTCCGTGCGGCGTTGAAACTGGCGCAACTGGTCAACGTCGAACTGGGCGGTGAGAAACTCAAATCGACCTTGGGCGGCAAGCTGCTGGACATCTCGGCCACCGGCTGCAAACTGCGTTTTGAAGGTGACATCACCGGCAGCCTGCAACTGGGCCAGGTCTATGACCGCTTTGTCGCCGCCCTGCCCTTCGGCAACATGACCGCACCGGTCGAATTGCGTTACCTGCACTTCGAAGAGAGGATCTCCACCACCTTCGCCGGTGTTCGCTTTCATAACATGAGCGGTCTGGTGCAGCGGCAAGTCGAACGGTTCGTCTATCAGCTACAGCGTGAAGCACGCCGTTTCGACAAAGACGACATGTAATACGGTGCTTCAACAAAAAACGGGCAGTCCCTTGCGGTGACTGTCCGTTTTTTTATGCGCGGGTTTAGGGCCTGGCTTCAGTGAAGCTTTGCTCACGCCCCGCATCCGGGTCTTCTGATGGTGGATCGGTCTCGGTCTCGGGATCCGGCTCTGGTTCAGGCGCAGGTTCCGGGCTGATCGGATTTTGCATCTGATCCTGCACCACCTGCTCATCGACCCGCGGGTCAAGGCATGCCACCAGTGGCGAACTCGACATGCTGTCCGGCATAGCCACGTGATGCAACGGCGCATCTTCCACCTGATGCAGGTTGGTGACGGCTTTCGGGCGAATCCGCCACACCAGCACCAACGCGAAGAAGCTGAAGAAGGCATACAGCATGTGGCTGCCGAACAGCTTCATCAGGACCCCGGCCACCAACGGCCCGATGCTGGCGCCCACGCCGTAAGTCACCAGCAACATCGCTGTCAGGGACACGCGACGATCACCTTCGACGTGGTCATTGGAGAAGGCCACCGCCAGCGGATACAGGCAGAACATCACCAGCGAACAGAAGAACCCGGCGACGAACAGAACCTCCAGCGGCACCTGCTGCATGATCGCCAGCGGCAACGCGGTCAGGGCCAGGACCACTGCAAAACAGCGGATCAACAACGCCCGGTCATAACGGTCAGACAGCCAGCCCAATGGCCACTGCACCAGCAGCCCGGCAAAAATGCAGCTACCCATGAACAGACCGACCTGCTCGGTGGACAATCCTTGCTGCGAGGCATACAGCGGCGCCAGACCGTAGAAGGAGCCAATGATCAGCCCCGCGCCCAGCACCGTGCTCAATGACTGCGGCACGCGCTTGATGAAGAACCGCGGCTCCATCGGCGCCGGATGCAATGGCGCCGGGTGAATCCGCCGGGTCAAGGCCACCGGCACCAGACACAGCGCGAAGCACAAGGCGACCAGCATCAGCAGCTCCAGGCCCAGGGCCGGGTGCATGACCAGAATCAGTTGGCCCAGCACCAGTCCCAGGTAGGACGCGATCATGTAGCCGCTGAACACCGTGCCACGCTGGGACGCTTCGGCCTGCTCATTGAGCCAGCTTTCGATCACCATGTACTGGCACATCATGCCGAGGCCGACGATCACCCGCAGGAATATCCACGCTGGCAGCCAGTCGACCAGACCGTGGCCGAGCACCGCCGCGCCGACAATCCCGGCGCAGGCCGAATAGGCGCGAATATGCCCGACCCGGGCGATCAGTCGGTGACCGATCTTGCCACCCAGCACCAGGCCGAAATAGTTGGCGGCCATCAACGCACCCACCCACAAGCTGTCGACGTTATCCGCCGCCAGACGCAAGCCCAGGTAGGTACTCAGCAAGCCTGAGCCGATCAACATCATCAGCGAGGCAAAATAAAGCGCTCGAAAAGGTTTCCAGATTTGGCGCATCGGCGTTCCGAGCGGCTCCTTGCGGTAAGAAACGGGCTATCCGAAAAGATAGCCCGAAGACGACAGGTCGTCAGGCCTGGGTGGCCAGAACACGGCGCTCCCAGGGGGTAATTTCATCAAAGAAGCTGGTCAACTCCATGGTCTTCGAAGCGACGTAGCCTTCGATGAACTCCTTGCCGAACAGTTCCTTCGCCAATTGGCTACGTTTCAGACGTTCAAGAGCGGCATGCAAGGTACACGGCAACGAAAGATTATCCGGGACTTCGAATTCGCCCTGGATCGCCTCGCTCGGCTCCAGTTCGTTCTCGATGCCATACAAACCGGCGGCAAGACTGGCGGCGATCGCCAGATACGGATTCGCATCAGCCCCCGGCAAGCGGTTTTCGACCCGACGGGCGGCTGGTGAACTGGCCGGAATGCGCAATCCGGCGGCCCGGTTGTCGTGGGACCAGCAGGCATTGTTCGGCGAAGCATACGGATGGCACAAGCGCTGATAGGAATTCACATTCGGCGCAAACAACGCGGTGAAATCCGCCATGCCGGCCTGTTGGCCACCAATGAAGTGACGGAAGGTCGCTGTCGGTTGGCCTGCCGCGTCGCTGAACACATTTCGTCCGTTGCCGATCTCGACGATGCTCTGGTGAATGTGCATCGAACTGCCCGGCGTGTGCGCCAGCGGCTTGGCCATGCACACCACGCTCAGGCCGTGCTTGAGCGCGACTTCCTTGAGCAGGTGCTTGAACAGGAACGTCTGGTCGGCCAGCAGCAACGGATCGCCGTGCAGCAAGTTGATCTCGAACTGGCTGACGCCCATCTCATGCATGAAGGTGTCGCGCGGCAAACCCAGGGCCGCCATGCATTGGTAGACTTCGCTGAAGAATGGCCGCAGACCGTTATTGGAACTGACACTGAACGCCGAATGACCTTCCTCGCGCCGACCGTCCAGGCCCAACGGCGGCTGGAACGGTTGCGTCGGGTCGGGATTGGGCGCGAACACGAAGAATTCCAGCTCGGTCGCCACCACCGGCGCCAGGCCCAGCGTTGCGTAACGGGCGATCACCGCCTTGAGTTGGCCACGGGTCGACAGCTTCGAGCTTTCGCCGGTCAGTTCATCGGCGTCGCAAATGGCCAGTGCCCGCGGTTGCTGGCTCCAGGGCAGGCGGTGGATGTGTGCCGGGTCAGCCACCAGCGCCAGGTCGCCATCATCGCTGCCGTAAAAGCGTGCGGGCGGATATCCGCCCATGATGCATTGCAGCAGCACACCCCGCGCCATCTGCAAACGCCTTCCTTCGAGAAACCCCTCGGCGGTCATTACCTTGCCCCGAGGCACGCCGTTCAAATCCGGCGTGACACATTCAATCTCATCAATGCCCGTCAATCGCTGTGCGAGTGAACGCTGGCCATCGGTTGTCATGACGCAATCCTTTGTAATTGTGCGAGCCGCGAACGGCGACCCGTACAAAATAGGCTCCGCCTGTTCGGAATATCAAGCAGCGCCACACAAAAAGAAACGTCAGGGCAAACAGAGGCTGAACACCCCACCACCCAACGGCCCGCCGTTGCTGATCCGGGTGCGTCCTTCCACGCCATTGCGCTGATGCAAGGCGGCGATCCGTCCGGCGAAATACAAGCCCAGGCCTGTGCTGCCGCTGCTGTGGTTGATGCCCTGCACATAATCGGCCTGACGCTCGATCATCTCGACCGGATAACCGTCGCCATCGTCGTTGATGGACAGCACCAGTTCGCCGGCCTCGTCGCCGACACTGATCAGCAATGACTGGCGGGCGTAACGAATGGCGTTGTTGATGCAGTTGGCCAGCACCGAGGCCACCAGCTCGCGATCGAAGAAACCCAAGGGGCTCAACGGGTCGACTTCATAAGTCGCGACAATGCCGCGACTGGCGAACACTTCCTGATGAGCGGCCAGTTGCGCTTCGATGAAATCATCCAGCTCATGGTAGGCCGGCTGCAACGGCATCTGATTGACGCCCAGTTTGTACAGCCCCAGCAACTGCACCAGCATGCCGTTGAGGTGAGCGAACTCGTACTCGATGACGCCCTGCTCCGGGCTGTGCCGCTCGGGATCGGGCAAGCGGGCCAGCCATTGGCTGTGGGCTTGCATCAGCAGGGTCAACGAGTTCTTCATGTCGTGCACGGTGGAGGCAATCACCGTCGAAAAATCCAGTGCAGAGTTGTCGTGGCTCATCCGCTGAACGCCTTGATTTTCAGTTTCTGAAAGCGCGGATACCGCGCGTCGGTGTCGGGCATCATGCCCACCAGTTTCAGGCAAGCCCGGCATTCATCGAGCTCGGCCGACGCTACGCTGGTATCGGTGCCGTGCAGCAGCGATTGCGCCATGTTAAGGGCGATACTGATGTTCTTCGGTTGCAGCGCCAGCGCTTTGCGAAAGATTGCCCGGGCTTCGACCAGGTTGCCGGTCTTGTACACCTGCACACCCTGTCGGTTGAGGTCGGAGGCCGCGTTGCTCTGGCTGAGGATCGTCGGGTCATCGGTCAGTTTGGCGATCCCTTGCATCACCACCGGATCGTCACCGTAGATTTCCGCACAGTTTTTCAACATCGTCGCGCCGGCGCTCGCCTGGCCGAGCATTTGCAGCTGCTTGGCCACCAGCAGCGCGGCTTCGGCGCTCATGAACTGCTCCATGCCATCGAGGCGCATCATCGCCTGCTCGGTGAGCTTCTCGGCGGTTTCGGCGTCGTTGAGCAACAGGCTGGTGGCTTTCATCAGGCGCGCACGAATTTGCAGGCCAGGATCAGACGGGTTTTCCTTGGCCACCAGACTGAGGGTCGTGTTGATCTCCAGTCGGGTGCGGGTATCCAGGCCTTTCTCGCTGCCTTTGCTGATCAACGCATGGGCCAGGCCGAGGTTGCTTTCGGCATCCTTGAAGCGTGACTGCGCGCCTTGGGACACGGCCTGGCGATAAGCCTTTGAGGCCGTATCGAAATCTTCGTTGGCCATCGCCAGTTTGCCCAGCAGAGCTTGCCGGCGCACCGCCAGCGGCGACAGGCGAATGGCTTCTTCCAATACTTTCTGCGCGCCCTTGGTATCCCCTTCGGCCACCAGCACATCAGCCATGCCGTCATACAGCGCCGGCATCATCGGAAACACTTTCAGGGCTTTTTCGTAAACGCCTTTAGCCTGGCTGACCTGGCCACGCTTGAACAGCAACTTGCCCAACCCGGCAAACGCCCACGGCAACGGCCGATCGGCAATGATGCTGTCGTAGAGACGTTCCAGCGCTTCGTTTTGATTCAGGTCGCGCAAGGCGTCCGCGCGGTAACGCAGGCACAGCGGCGAATAACGGATGTCCTTCTTGCACAGCTCGATGCAGGCATTGAGCACTTCGAGCGGTTTGCCACGATCGAGCGCTTGCAGGATCGGCTTGAGCAGGTTCTTGCGCTGCTCCAGACGCTCCAGGCGCTGGGCCAGGCCGGAACGGTTGAACGGCTTGGTCAGGTAAGCGTCGGGTTCGTGTTCCAGCGCGCTGAGCACCATGGCCTGGCTGGTTTCGGCAGTGACCATGACGAACACGCTTTCATGGCTGATCAGCTTTTCGATCATCAAGTCTTCGAGGACTTGCTGGCCGTTCTTCTTGCCGTCGCCGAGGTGAAAATCCTGCAGGATGAAATCGTAGGCCTTCTGCGAACACATGCGCAGCGCCTGCTCCCCGGTGTCTGCGGTGTCGACGTCCTTGACCCCCAGTTCACGCAGCATGGACCTGACGGAACTGCGGAAATCCGAGAAATCATCGACGATCAGAAAACTCTTTTGGTGATACGACAGCATCGAAGATTTCCAGGCAATTTGAGAAGAAGACAATGACCGTTCGGGTTATCGGCCAGGAGTGCCGTTCCCTTGAGAACTCCAGCCAATCAAGTGTCTCTAAATATTTGAAGGTGTTATTGAAAAACGGGATTATGCTGCTTTATTGACGCGCTTTTTATAACCGAAGATATCAATAGACCGCAGTCGCCGACTAAGGCAGAAGAAATGACCAGCACCCCCCAGCACTCGGCCCCGGCTCCTGAGCGTAAGGCCCTGAAGCCCAGCACCCTGGATTTTCCAGTGGTAGGCGTTGGAGCGTCGGCGGGCGGGCTGCAAGCCATCAAACTGTTTTTCGAGAACATGCCGCATGACAACGGCATGGCGTTCGTGATCATTCTTCACCTGTCGCCCGATCACCAGAGCATCGCGGACAAGATCATCCAGGAATCGACCCGGATGCCAGTCCTGCAAGTCACCAAAACGGTGCCGATCGAGAAAAATCACGTTTACGTCATCTCGCCGGCTCAGCGGCTGACGATGAATGACGGGGTGCTTGAAGTCAGCAGCAACGACCCGCACGGGTCTCGGCACGCCTCGATTGATCTGTTTTTCCGCGACCTGGCCGAAGTCCACCGCGAGCGCGCTTTCTGCCTGGTGCTGTCAGGCAGTGGCTCCGATGGTGCGGTCGGGCTGTCGCGCATCAAGGAACACGGTGGCATCACCATGGCCCAGGCACCGGAAGATGCCGAGTTTGACGGCATGCCTCGCGCTGCCATCGAAACCGGCAATGTCGATCTGGTGTTGCCGGTGGTGGAAATGCCGCAAAAGCTGCTGGAGCTGTGGCGAAACTCACAGGAAATCAGCCTGCCCACCGCCAACGACCCGGACCTGCAAACGTTCGCCTCCGTGTCCGAGCGTGACGCGGCGCTCGCCGAACAGCTGCTCCATGACATCCTGATCCAGCTGCGCACCGGCACCGGCCATGATTTCAAGCACTACAAGCGCGCGACCGTGTTGCGGCGGATCGAGCGCCGGATGCAGGTCACGGCCCAACCCGACCTGGGTGCCTATTTCCGCTTCCTGCAAAACAATCCCGACGAAACCAAAGCCCTGCTGGGCGATATGTTGATTGGCGTGACCAACTTCTTCCGTGATCGCGAGGCGTTCGAAGCCCTGGAGCGGAACGTGCTGCCGCAACTGGTCAGTGCCGCCGTGTCGGCGCAGCCCGAGAAAGAAGAAATCCGTGTCTGGTCCGCCGGTTGTTCAACGGGCGAAGAAGCCTACAGCCTGGCGATGCTGCTCAACGATCAACTGCAACTGGACGCCAGCAAAGCCTCGCTGCAACTGTTCGCCACCGACATTGACGAGCGCGCCATCAGCATCGGCCGGGCCGGTCTGTACCCGCAAGCGATCGTGACCGATGTGCCGCCGACGCGCCTGCGGCATTACTTCGTCAAGGAAGATGACCACTACCGGATTCGCAAGGAAATTCGCGAAAAGGTCCTGTTTGCCAAACACAGCCTGTTGTCCGATCCGCCCTTTTCGCAGATTGACCTGATCGTTTGCCGCAACCTGCTGATCTACCTGGATCGCGAAGTGCAGCGTGAAATTCTGCAAATGTTTCACTTCGCACTGCGTCCGGGCGGTTTCCTGTTCCTGGGCTCTTCCGAGAGCGCCGATGCTTGCCACGAACTGTTCGCTCCGGTGGACAAGCGCAACCGGATCTTCCGCGCCAAGACCGGCACGACCAATAGCCGACGTACCCCAACCATGCCGCGCGGCGGGTATGTGCGCAGCAATATTTCCCGTGAGACGCCGCAAAACGCGGTGCAGCGCAAACTGTCCTTTGCCGACATCCATCAGCGCGCCCTCGAAAGCGCGGCGCCACCGAGCATGATTGTCGATGCCAACGCCGACATCCTGCACATGAGCGATAGCGCTGGGCGCTTCCTGCGCCATGTGGGCGGCGAGTTGTCGCGTAACTTGCTGACGCTGATTGTTCCCGAGTTGCGTCTGGAGATTCGCACCACGCTGTTTCAGGTCCAGCAGAGTGGCCTGGTGGTCAAATCCCGTGCGGTGCCGATCAGCCGGGACAACCGGCGTTACAAAGTCGACCTGATGGCGCAGCCTTATAAGGACGAAGAGTCGGACGGCGAGTTTGTCCTGGTGATTTTCGAAGAGGCCGAAGTCGATCCCTCGGAACAGGCCGCCTCGACCCTGACGCAAACCGAAAGCCAGGTGCTGTCCAACCTTGAACGCGAACTGCAACGCACCAAGTTGCACTTGCAGGACACCATCGAACAATCGGAAGTCTCCAGCGAGGAGCTGAAGGCCTCCAACGAAGAAATGCAGGCAATCAACGAAGAGCTGCGCTCGGCCACCGAAGAGCTGGAAACCAGCAAGGAAGAACTGCAATCAATCAACGAAGAGTTACTGACGGTCAACTTCGAGCTGAAAACCAAAGTTGAAGAAACCGACAAGATCAACGACTACCTGACCAACCTGATCGCCTCCACCGACATCGCCACGGTGTTCGTTGACCGCAACATGCGGATCAAATGGTTCACTCCGCGCGCCACGGACATTTTCAGCATGTTGCCGGTGGATACCGGGCGCTCCTTGCTCGACATCACCCACCGACTGCACTACGACGACCTGGCCCGTGATGCAGCGCTGGTCTTCGAGTCATTGAACATGATCGAGCGCGAAGTCAGCAGCACCGACAAGCGCTGGTACATCGCCCGCCTGCTGCCCTACCGCTCCAGCGAAGACCATATCGACGGGACGGTGCTGACCTTCATCGACATCACCAAACGCCGCGCCGCCGAAGAAGAACTGCGCCTGGGCGAAGAACGCATGCGTCTGGTGGCTGAAAGCACCCGCGATTACGCGATCATCACGCTGGATGAACAAGGGGTGATCACCAGCTGGAACAAAGGTGCCGAGTTGATCTTCGGTTATGGCAAGAGCGAAGCAGAGGGGGCTTATTACGACTTTATTTTCTCTGAAGAGGACCGCGCCAGCGGCGTGCCCGAGAAAGAACTGCAGACGGTGCGCGACCATGGGCGCAGCGAGGACGAACGCTGGCACTTGCGCAAGGATGGCAGTCGGTTCTTTTGCAGTGGTGAGGCGACGTTGCTCAGCGGTGACAACCTCCGAGGCTACGTGAAGATTGCCCGGGACCTGACCGGCCACAAACGTCAGCACGAAGCGCAAAGCCTGGCGCTGGCCGAGACCCGCAACACCAATTACCTCAAGGACGAGTTCTTCGCGGTCATGTCCCATGAGCTCAAGCACCCGCTGAACCTGATCCAGCTCAACGCTGAGTTGCTGCGTCGCCTGCCGGTGACCAAGTCCGTGGCTCCGGCCGCCAAGGCCGTCAATACGATCTGCGATGCCGTCAATAGCCAGGCCCGGATCATCGATGATCTGCTGGATGTCGCCCGTGTCCGTACCGGCAAACTCAAGCTACAACCCGTCGCCACCGACCTGGTCAGCGTGCTGCGTGATATCCACAGCGTCGTGCTCAACGAACGGCACGAAACCACGGTCGAGTTGCATGTGCCTTCAGAGCCGTTGATGGTGCATGCCGATCCGACACGCCTGGAACAGATTATCTGGAACCTGGTGAACAACGCGCTGAAATTCACCCCGCCCAATGGCCACGTGCAACTGATCGCCAGCCAGGACGGGAACAGGGTGCGGCTGGACGTCAAAGACAACGGCACCGGCATTGCCGCCGAGAACCTTGAGCACGTGTTCGATCTGTTCGGGCAGGCAGAGAAGCAACATGCCACGCACAACCGTGAAGGGCTGGGGATCGGCCTGTCGCTGGTCCGCCAACTGGCAGAAGCACAACACGGCTCGGTTGAAGTGAGCTCACCCGGGTTGGGTGCAGGGTGCACGTTCAGTGTCTACTTGCCGATGGCCAAGACTGATCATGACGCTCAAACCGCTACGCAGGTCGACGAGGGGGCCGGACGGCTGAGCGGCTTGACCATTCTGCTGGTCGACGACTCTGCCGAAGTGCTGGAAACCTTGAAGATGCTGCTGGAAATGGAGGACGCGCAAGTGATTGCCTTCGACCGTCCGGTGGCCGCGCTGGACGCCGCAAAAGGCACGCACTTCGACCTGATCATTTCGGACCTGGGCATGCCAGTCATGAACGGTCACGAACTGATGAGCGCTTTGCGGCAACTCCCGCTGCTCAGGGATGTGCCGGCCATTGCGCTGACGGGCTATGGTGCTCAAAGCGATATTCAGAAATCCCGGCAATCGGGCTTCGACCAGCACATCGGCAAACCGGTGTCCTACGATGAACTGATCGAGACCATCGAGGAACTGCGACGCTCCTCGAGCCTGTCGATCGGCAAATGACTCAGCGCAGATAGGCGCGTTGCACACTGATGCGCCGATCAATCGCCTGCCGCAGGCGCTCCTTGTGGTCCGCCCACACCCCGGGGTCGACTTTGGTGGCGCGCATCAGCTCAAGCATCGCGGCTTTGGCCGCCAGGTACTCCGACCAGGCGTCTTCGGAACGGATTTTCAAACGCTCCCGTTCGGTCATCTCCATGCGCCGCAAGGCCAGTGTCGGTTCATCGGTAATCACCGGGGCCAACGTCAATTGCACCCGATGCGGCGCGACAAACGCTTGGCTGTCCGCCACCAGCTCTCTTGCCCGCTGAGCGCCCCACTTCAATGCGGAACAATAATATTCACCTACCGCCCGGTCATGAAACTCCTCGCAAATCGCCCCGCCACCGTCAGCGTATATACCGATGAACACCTGCGTGACGCCCCCATGACCGACCCGTGCCTGCACCTCGACCTGCACACCATCGCTGAGCACTTCTTCATGGGTATGGTGAAGTAGCCTGCTGTTGGTCCATAACCAGAAATGTGCACCTCTGTGTCGCATCGCGTCACTCCTTGAATGGTACGAGGAGTAAGGCACAGCAACGATGGACTTGCCATGTAGGTCGTCGGGTCGACGGGCATAAAAAAGCCCCGCTGGAGGATTCTCCGGCGGAGCTTTTTATCACAGCGCAGGGCTGTAAATCAGGTGGTGTCCCAGGGCAGGTTCGAACTGCCAACCTTCCCCTTAGGAGGGGGATGCTCTATCCAATTGAGCTACTGAGACACAGATCGCCCCGCTGGGATGCGGTGCGATAGACGGCGAGCATGTTAACGGCCAGGCCTGCTTTTGTCATGTCGTCCGTAGGGCTTTTTAAGTGTAGGCAGCCGCCCCTTGTCATCGTGGCTTAATTTACCGTGCAAATTGCATCCTCTCAAAATGCCATCATTGCAATTTGCAACGACGGCCTCTTAAAGTAATAAGTTAATTCTTTGTTTTTAAAGGATTTAATTGCCGTTAGACTCTTGGCACGCGGGCTGCTTTAGCTGTTCTCACGAACAACCGAGGTTAGCCTCATGAACAGCGTCCTTTTACTCTCGAATGCAATCGCTCTTACCGTCCTGCTGGGTGGTCATTTTGCCGCCGAGAACGACGCTGTGCAGATTGCGCAACGAATGCCGCATTACCTCCAGCTGCAAAAAGCCCCGCAATTGGCGGTCATGAACGATCAGCGCGGCTTTGTTGGCCAGGACGTAAGCCAGCAAAATTATCTTCCGGTGTCTCAGACTTCGGAACGCTTGGTATTTTGAATCACCCTATCAGGAGCACAGCAATGTCCAAATCAGCCGCAGGATTTTTGATCCTTGCCTTACTGAGCGGCATTCTTCATCTGTCATTGGTCCCGGACACGGTTGCCACCGTACCCCTGATCGCCTGCGGCGTTTTCGGCGCGTTATTCGTGCTGGCGCTGATTATCGGACGCAAAATCAAATTCGATCCGGTTCTGCGCTGACGTTCAGCAATTTCAGAAGATTGGCGACGGTGACGGCAATCTCGCCAGAGTTGTCGAGTCGGTAGATCTGCGAATCACCGAGAGGATCCTCCGCTGTAAATAACCTGTTGCGGCGCAATCTGGCTTCAATTTCTGCAAGGCTCTCACGGCCTCGCTTCATCAGTCGCTCGCGTAATACCTCATCCTGGACCGTCAACAGCACCGGCAACAATGTCGGGTAGCGTTGCAGTGCCTCGGCCAGGTGGCCACGAGAGCCATTGACCAAGACATGACGACCTTCTTCCAGCCAATGGTCGATCTGGACCGGAATGCCGTAATCCAGGCCATGAGCGTGCCACGACAGCGCAAAGTCACCCTTGTCGCGGCGTTGTTCGAACTCCTCGCGAGAGACTCCGATGGCATCTTCGCCTACGGATTCAGCCGAACGCGTAATGACCCGTCGTACCACTTCGCCGTTTATCGAGCGTAAAGGTTGTCGAGCCGCTTCGATGAGGCTGTCTTTGCCGGATCCGGAAGGCCCCATCAAGTAAATCAGCCTGCCATCCATCCTGAATCCCCCCCCTGTGCGGGTCTGCCACTAGTAAATCGGCCATTTGCCACTATCCTGTATAAGGTAAGGACCAAGGATCGAATCCGCGTAGCATGCACCTTCAGGCGTCTTCGGGCATCACCTGACGGGAAGAGCACGTGGTCAGCGATACGGGCAGGGACCAAAGTTTTCTAACCAGTCCACATTTTCGATAAAGGTGCTGGCATAACGCCTTTACCCAGCTCAATATTTGTCACAGAATTGACGCCAATGATCTGGCTGCTTTGAGGCATGATGCGAGCCTCTATCAATTCAGGTTGAACATTTGGCCAGAGAGCTTGTCCTATCAGACATCCTGCGGCCAATCCCGAGAACCGCTCCCCTGAACTAACCGGTTAAATATATGCGCCCATTGAAACAGGCAATTTATTCCAGCCGTACGGCTGACAAGTTCGTCGTACGTCTGCCAGACGGAATGCGTGAACGCATTGCCGAGGTGGCTCGCAATCATCATCGCAGCATGAACTCCGAAATCATTGCGCGCCTTGAGCAGAGTCTTATTCAGGAAGGTGCACTGGGCGAAGAGTTGAGCATGCGCCTGGACAGCCCGGAGCTGTCATTGCACGAACGTGAACTGCTGCAACGCTTCCGCCAACTCTCCCATCGTCAGCAAAATGCTCTTGTTTCGCTGATTGCCCATGACGCCGAAATGGCCGCAGACGCTTCCTGATTCGACCCGAAAGCCAAGCCAGCATAATCGCTGGCTTTTTTTTGCCTGAAATTCGGCCATAAAAAACCCGCCGAATTGGCGGGTTTCTTAAAGCAGGCAAGTCAGAGCAGGAAAATCGTTGCCAGCCCGAGGAAGATGAAGAACCCGCCGCTGTCAGTCATGGCAGTGATCATAACGCTGGCACCCATCGCCGGATCGCGCCCAAGCCGCGCCAGAGTCATCGGGATCAAGACCCCCATCAACGCCGCCAGCAACAAGTTAAGCGTCATGGCGGCGGTCATCACCACCCCGAGGGACCAACTGCCATAAAGCAGATAGGCCACAACGCCAATCACGCCCCCCCAGACCAGGCCATTGATCAAACCGACGGCCAGCTCCTTGCGCATCAATCGCGAGGTATTGCCGGTGCTCACCTGGTCCAGCGCCATGGCTCGAACGATCATGGTGATAGTCTGGTTGCCCGAGTTGCCACCGATACCGGCCACGATCGGCATCAATGCCGCCAGTGCCACCAGTTTTTCGATGGAGCCCTCAAACAGGCCGATCACCCGGGATGCGATAAACGCGGTGATCAGGTTGACCGCCAGCCAGGCCCAACGGTTGCGCAGGGATTTCCAGACCGAAGCGAAGATATCTTCTTCTTCGCGCAGACCCGCCATGTTGAGTACTTCGTTTTCGCTCTCTTCACGGATCAGGTCGACCATTTCATCGATGGTCAGACGGCCGATCAGCTTGCCGTTCTTGTCGACCACAGGCGCCGAGATCAAGTCGTAACGTTCGAACGCCTGAGCGGCGTCGTAGGCATCTTCGTCCGGGTGAAAACTCACCGGGTCGCTGGCCATGACTTCCGAAACCTGCTTTTCCGGATCGTTGACCAGCAAACGCTTGATCGGCAGCACGCCCTTGAGCACGCCGTCGTAGTCGACCACAAACAGTTTGTCGGTGTGGCCCGGCAGCTCTTTGAGACGACGCAGATAACGCAAGACGACTTCGAGACTGACATCCTCACGGATGGTCACCATCTCGAAGTCCATCAGCGCACCGACTTGCTCCTCGTCATAGGACAACGCGGAGCGGACGCGCTCACGCTGTTGACCATCGAGGGTTTCCATCAGTTCGTGGACGACGTCTCGCGGCAGCTCGGAAGCCAGGTCAGCAAGTTCGTCGGCGTCCATGTCCTTGGCCGCAGCCAGGAGCTCGTGATCGTCCATGTCGGCGATCAGGGTTTCACGAACCGAGTCGGATACTTCGAGGAGAATGTCGCCGTCGCGATCAGCCTTGACCAATTGCCAGAGCGTCAGACGATCGTCCAGCGGCAAGGCTTCAAGGATGTAGGCAACGTCGGCGGAGTGCAGATCATCGAGCTTGCGTTGCAGCTCGACGAGGTTTTGCCGGTGTACCAGGTTCTCGACCCGGTCGTGATGCGGACCTTCCTGGCGATGAGTCAGGTCTTCGACCACCCGCTGGCGCTGCAGCAGCTCAACGACTTGAGCGAGGCGGTCCTGCAAGCTTTCCTGCGTTTTCTTTACTTCTACTTCAGACATAGGCGAACTCCACTCCCAGCAGCGGGGCACGCCGGAAGGATCAATCAGTCAATTCATGATTGGAAAAACGGGATACTGAGTAACTACTGGGTAAGTCCATGGAGGTATTCCACAAGCCCCGGCGGGGCTGACGGGCGCAATGATACACCGCCCGACGGTTTTAAACGTCAAAAAATCATGGCTGAAACAAGCGGTTGCAAGACAAAGCTGAGCGCAGTCCTGATCTCTCCAACTGCGACGACTCATTCTGAAAAGAAAACACACCCTCATCGAAAAATGTAGCGGCTACCCTGACATGGACCGTCATGGAGGACGTTTAATGCCATCGATTGCCTTTTATTTTTTACTGCTTGCCCTGCTCTGCCTTTCACCCCGGTTGCAGGCAACCATCCTTCACCGTTGCGAAGCACCCGACGGTCGCCTCACCTTCACAACCCTGAGTTGCGCGGAGGGTGAAAGCTTCTCGCAGCAAGAGGTGCGCACTTTCACGCCCGGCAACGCGATAGCGCTCATGCCTGAGGCTGACGTTCGGGAGACACCCTCGACGAAAACCGGAAGGAAGGAGCCAACCATTGTCGGCCAGACTGAGGACAAGTGCGCAAACCTGATAACCGCCAAGGAACGTCGCGAAGCAATCATCAATCAACGGATAGTCGCGGGCATGACACAACAGGACGTCGAGAGCGCCCTGGGCAAGCCGGACAAGATCAGTATCAGGAATTCCGCAACAAGCTACCGCTACGAACTCAAGCGAGGTCGCAGCGCACATGTGGAGTTCGACGAGAAAGGATGTACAAAGGGAAAAGCCAAATCCCGGACGGCAAAAAGCCCGCGTTAAACGCGGGCTTTTTGGTGTTTGGTGCACTCGACAGGATTCGAACCTGTGACCGCTCGGTTCGTAGCCGAGTACTCTATCCAGCTGAGCTACGAGTGCATTTGTGTTTTTATACCAGATCACAACTGGTTGGAGCCAAGTCATTTGCATTGCTGCAAACAACTCTTAAATGGTGCACTCGACAGGATTCGAACCTGTGACCGCTCGGTTCGTAGCCGAGTACTCTATCCAGCTGAGCTACGAGTGCATTTGTTGCCGCGCATTATAGGCCGTCTAATCTCTATGTAAAGCACTTTTTCTAGTAATTTCAAACACTTACCGAAAAAGCCAGATTACAACGTACTACGCAAATAATGGCGGAGAACGGGGGATTCGAACCCCCGACACCCTTTTGAGGTGTACTCCCTTAGCAGGGGAGCGCCTTCGGCCACTCGGCCAGCTCTCCGCAACACGGGGCGTATATTAACCAGCTTCTTCCCCGTTTGCAAACATAAAAAACGATAAAAATTAATGGCTTGGTTCGTCGTCCTTCTCTTTCTTGATCCGCAAGTAGATTTCCTCACGGTGAACCGCAACCTCTTTAGGTGCGTTAACGCCAATACGCACTTGATTTCCTTTGACGCCGAGCACGGTCACGGTGATTTCGCCATCACCAATAATCAGGCTTTCTGCGCACCGACGAGTCAGAATCAGCATACCTTTCTCCTCACGCATTTCATTTCAGGGACAACAGTCTGCAAAAAAAAGGCACTCGACCTACAACCGGAAAACGATCGCAGCCCTACATGCCTGAGTATTGACCAGCGCGAGCAAAAGAACAGTTCCTGGGTCGCGCCATTCAAAAAAGACAAAGGGCGCGGTCAGACCGCGCCCTTTGGCAAACGCATCACTCGCCTGTTCGGGCCGGTGCGTCCAGTTCGAAAGCTGTGTGCAGAGCGCGCACAGCCAGTTCCAGATACTTCTCTTCGATCACAACGGAGACTTTGATTTCCGACGTCGAGATCATCTGGATGTTGATGCTTTCTTTCGCCAGGGATTCGAACATGCGGCTGGCCACGCCTGCGTGAGAACGCATGCCGACGCCGACGATCGAGACCTTGGCGATCTTGATGTCACCGACCACTTCACGGGCACCGATCTCGCGAGCGGTGTTTTCCAGCACGGTTTGTGCGGCCTGGAAGTCATTGCGGTGCACGGTGAAGGTGAAGTCGGTGGTGTTATCGTGCGCAACGTTCTGCACGATCATGTCGACTTCGATGTTCGCGGCACTGATCGGGCCGAGAATCTTGAATGCAACGCCCGGGGTGTCTGGCACGCCACGGATGGTCAGCTTGGCTTCATCGCGATTGAAAGCGATGCCGGAAATGATCGGCTGTTCCATGGTTTCCTCTTCATCAATAGTAATGAGGGTGCCCGGACCCTCCTTGAAGCTGTGCAGTACGCGCAGCGGAACGTTGTACTTGCCGGCGAATTCCACCGCACGGATCTGCAACACCTTGGAACCGAGGCTGGCCATTTCCAGCATCTCTTCGAAGGTAATCTTGTCCAGGCGCTGGGCCACGGACACCACACGCGGGTCGGTGGTGTAGACGCCATCGACATCGGTGTAGATCTGGCATTCGTCGGCCTTCAAGGCCGCCGCCAGCGCCACGCCGGTGGTGTCGGAACCGCCACGACCGAGGGTGGTGATGTTGCCATGCTCGTCGACGCCCTGGAAACCGGCGACAACTACCACACGACCTGCCTTCAGATCACCGCGAATCTTCTGGTCATCAATCTGCAAGATACGCGCTTTATTGTGCGCACTGTCCGTCAGAATCCGCACCTGGTTGCCGGTGTAAGACACCGCAGGCACGCCGCGCTTGATCAGCGCCATGGCCAACAGTGCAATCGTCACCTGCTCGCCCGTGGAAACGATCACATCCAGCTCACGCGGAACCGGTTGGCCATCACCACTGATTTGCTTGGCCAGATCGATCAGACGGTTGGTTTCGCCGCTCATTGCCGACAGGACAACCACCAGGTCATCGCCGGCATCGCGGAATTTCTTAACCTTGTCGGCGACCTGCTCGATTCTCTCGACAGTGCCGACTGAGGTGCCTCCAAATTTCTGTACGATCAAAGCCATTTCAAAGCCGCCTCTGCCCATGAAGGGCGCCCAAATAATCACTCAAACAGCGTTCCCGCCCGCCACTAGACGACGGGCCGGACACCCTGCCTTATAAACCCTGCTCTACAAATGGAACCGTCAGGGCCAGTGCCGCGTCCAGTGCGCCAGCGTCAGTACCACCGCCTTGCGCCATGTCTGGACGACCACCGCCCTTCCCGCCCACTGCCGCAGCGGCTTGCTTCATCAAATCACCGGCTTTGAGTTGGCCAGTCAGGTCTTTGGTTACGCCTGCAACCAGAACGACCTTTTCCTCATGGACACTGCCGAGCAGGATCACTGCGCGGCCGAGTTTGTTTTTCAGCTGATCGACGAGCGCCAGCAGCGCCTTGGCGTCCTGACCGTCCAGACGCACGGCCAGCACTTTCACGCCTTTGACGTCCAGGGCAGAAGCCGACAGATCGTCGCCCGCCGCGCTGGCCGCCTTGGCCTGCAACTGCTCGAGTTGCTTCTCCAGCAGACGGTTGCGCTCCAGCACAGCCGACAGCTTGTCGATCAGGTTATCGCGGCTGCCCTTGACCAGGTTGGCCGCTTCCTTGAGTTGTTCTTCTGCAGCGTTCAAGTAAGCCAGTGCCGCAGCACCGGTGACTGCCTCGATACGACGCACGCCCGACGCAACACCGCCTTCGCTGATGATTTTCAGCAGGCCGATGTCACCGGTACGGTTGGCGTGGATGCCACCGCACAGCTCGACGGAGAAATCACCGCCCATGCTCAGCACGCGCACGTTGTCGCCGTACTTCTCGCCAAACAGCGCCATGGCGCCTTTTTTCTTGGCGGTTTCGATGTCGGTTTCTTCGGTTTCAACGGCGGAGTTCTTGCGAATCTCGGCGTTGACGATGTCTTCCAGGGCCTTCAGTTGCTCAGGCTTGATGGCTTCGAAGTGGCTGAAGTCAAAGCGCAGGCGCTGACTGTCGACCAACGAGCCTTTCTGCTGAACGTGATCGCCCAGCACTTTACGCAACGCCGCATGCAGCAAGTGAGTGGCCGAGTGGTTCAGCGAAGTGGCGTGGCGCACCTCGGCTTCAACGTGGGTTTCAACCGGCGAACCGATGATCAGGCTGCCCGATGCCAACACACCGTGGTGCAGAAATGCGCCGCCGGTCTTGGTGGTGTCACGCACGTCGAAGCGGCCACCGCTCGATTGCAGATAACCGCAATCGCCGATCTGGCCGCCGGACTCAGCGTAGAACGGGGTCTGATTGAGAACGACCACGCCCTCTTCGCCTTCACTCAGTACGTCGACCGCCTGGCCTTCTTTATAGAGGCCAACAACTTTCGCCGAACCGCTGGTGGCTTTGTAACCGGTGAATTCGGTGGCCACATCAACCTTGACCAGGCTGTTGTAGTCCATGCCGAAGGAACTGGCGGAACGGGCACGGACGCGCTGGGCTTCCATTTCGCGTTCGAAGCCTGCTTCGTCGATGGTCAAGTTGCGCTCGCGAGCGATGTCGCCCGTCAGGTCCATCGGGAAGCCGTAGGTGTCGTAGAGCTTGAACACCACATCGCCCGGCACCACGTCGCCTTTGAGTTCGGCCAGATCCTGCTCAAGGATTTTCAGGCCCTGCTCCAGGGTCTTGGCGAACTGCTCTTCTTCGGCTTTCAGGACGCGTTCGATATGTGCCTGTTGAGCTTTCAGCTCAGGGAAGGCTTCGCCCATCTCGGCAACCAGGGCCGCTACGATCTGGTAGAAGAAGCTGCCCTTGGCGCCCAGTTTGTTGCCGTGACGGCAGGCGCGACGGACGATCCGGCGCAGCACATAACCCCGGCCTTCGTTGGACGGCAGCACGCCGTCGGCAATCAGGAAACCGCACGAACGAATGTGGTCAGCCACGACTTTCAGGGAAGCCTGAGCGTCGTTGGTGCAGCCGATAGCCTTGGCCGATGCGCTCAGCAGACTCTGGAACAGGTCGATTTCATAGTTCGAGTGAACGTGCTGCAGCACGGCACTGATCCGCTCCAGGCCCATGCCGGTGTCGACCGACGGCGCTGGCAGCGGGTGCAACACGCCATCGGCGGTGCGGTTGAACTGCATGAACACGTTGTTCCAGATCTCGATGTAACGGTCGCCATCTTCTTCCGGCGAGCCCGGCGGGCCGCCCCAGATGTCGGCGCCGTGATCGTAGAAAATCTCGGTGCAAGGACCGCACGGGCCAGTATCGCCCATGGTCCAGAAGTTATCGGAAGCGTATGGCGCGCCCTTGTTGTCGCCGATGCGGACCATGCGCTCGGCCGGAACACCGATCTCCTTGGTCCAGATGTCATAGGCCTCGTCATCGCTGGCGTAGACGGTGACCCAGAGCTTTTCCTTCGGCAGGTTCAGCCACTGCTCGGAGGTCAGGAAGTTCCAGGCGTAGGTGATCGCGTCGCGCTTGAAGTAATCACCGAAGCTGAAGTTACCCAGCATTTCGAAGAAGGTGTGGTGACGGGCGGTATAACCGACGTTTTCCAGGTCGTTGTGCTTGCCGCCGGCGCGCACGCATTTCTGGCTGGAGACAGCGCGGGTGTACGCGCGCTTTTCCTGGCCCAGGAAGCAGTCCTTGAACTGGTTCATCCCCGCGTTAGTGAACAGCAGGGTTGGGTCGTTGCCCGGAATCAAAGAGCTGGAGGCTACACGGGTGTGGCCTTGCTCTTCGAAGAAGCGAAGGAAGGCTTCACGGATTTCTGCGCTTTTCATTAGGTTCTTCCACGGAGGCTGCGGCCAAAGGCCTGTACGAAACGTCAACAGACGAAGCGACGGCAAAGGGCCGCATTATATCGGCCCAGCGCGCGGGGTACAGCGTGTTTATACGATAGAAACGGTCAATTGGACCGCCAAGGCGATCAGTTGCGAGAAAACTCGACGAATGTCGCGACGACCTGCTCGATTTGAGCGCGGTCAACGTCCATGTGCGTGACCATCCGCAGGCGTCCGGCAGCGCTCAGCTTGATGCCACGCTCGGCGGCAAAGGCCTTGATCGCCTCGGCCTTGTCGCCCATGTTCACGTAAACCATGTTGGTCTGCACCGGCTCGACTTCGTAACCGGCCTTTTGCAGTCCGTCGGCCAGAAATTGCGCATTGGCATGATCGTCGGCCAGACGCTGAACGTTGTTATCCAGCGCATAAAGCCCCGCCGCGGCCAAAAGACCAGCCTGGCGCATGCCACCACCGACCATCTTGCGCAGGCGACGCGCCTTGCCGATCAACTCTGCCGAACCACACAACACCGACCCGATCGGCGCGCCCAGGCCTTTGGACAGGCAGACCGAAACCGAATCGAAGTGCTGTGTGATCTCGCGGGCATCAACACCCAACTTGACGGCCGCGTTGTAAAGCCGAGCGCCGTCCAGGTGCAGCTGCAACCCATGTTCACGGGTAAGACTGCGTGCCTGGGCGAGATATTCCAGCGGCAGGACTTTGCCCTGCATGGTGTTTTCCAGCGCCAGCAACCGTGTACGAGCGAAATGGAAGTCGTCCGGTTTGATCGCGGCGACGACGTGCGCCAGGTCCAGCGAGCCGTCAGCCTGCACTTCCAGCGGCTGCGGCTGGATCGAGCCAAGCACCGCCGCGCCGCCACCTTCGTACTTATACGTGTGCGCCTGCTGGCCGACGATGTATTCGTCACCCCGTTCGCAATGAGCCATCAGGCCCAGCAGATTGCTCATGGTGCCCGTCGGCACGAACAACGCAGCGGCAAACCCCAACCGTTTTGCCAGTTCCGCTTCCAGGCGGTTGACCGTCGGATCTTCGCCATAGACGTCGTCACCGGTGGGCGCACTGGCCATCGCGTCGAGCATTCCGGCGGTCGGTTGGGTAACGGTGTCGCTGCGAAGATCGATAACGCTCATGAATCTGGCCTCGGTAAGCAGGGGAAAATCCCTTTCAGGTAGGAATTACTGCGGTCATGACAACGATTAATCAACCCCAAGCGAAGGAAAAGACCCGTCAAGTGAGCGAAAAAGTCGATAGCAATCATCAGATAGCAGCAATGCACAGGCAGGAAATATGTGTTAAAAAAGCTGCGCCGCCAAACAATCTGGCGGCAAAACGTTCTCAGGGCGGGGTGCAACTCCCCACCGGCGGTAATTGCGCGCAATGCGCATAGCCCGCGAGCGCTTGGTGACAGACACGGCTTCGGTGGTGTCTGGCGGCAAGGTCAGCAGACCCGGTGTGATCCCGGGGCCGACGGTCATAGTCCGGATGAAGAGAGAACGGGATTGGCGCCAAAGGGCCGTCCGCAGGCATTCGTGCGAGCGTGCGTACCCTTAAATCCCATTCGATTCATATGCCCTGTTTTTTACATAAACAGGAGTCAGAACATGCAACCCACCGCAATCGATAGCAAAAGCAAAAACCATCAGGGCGAGCGCGTTGCGTTCATCCAGGCCTGCTGGCACAAGGAAATCGTCGACCAGAGCCGTAAGGGCTTCGTTGCCGAAATGATTGCCCAGGGTTATCAGGAATCGGAGATCGATTTCTTCGAAGTCGGCGGCGCCTTTGAAATTCCACTGCACGCCAAGCTGCTGGCCAAGTCCGGCCGTTATGCCGGCATCGTCGCGGCGGGCCTGGTGGTCGACGGCGGCATCTACCGTCACGAATTCGTCGCCCAGTCGGTGATCAGCGGCCTGATGCAGGTTCAACTGGAGACTGAAGTGCCGGTGTTCTCGGTGGTTTTAACCCCGCACCACTTCCATGCCGGCGAAGAGCATCAGAAGTTCTTCTTCGAGCATTTCGTGCATAAAGGCCAGGAAGCGGCGAAGACCTGTGCCGATACGCTGCACAAGATGCGTGCGTTGCGTCGCAGCGAGCCTCGCGCGGTAGCCGTCTAAACCCCGAGCCAGCCCCCGTAGGAGCGAGGCTTGCCCGCGAAGGCGATTTTAAATTCAACATCAATGTTGATTATGAAATCGCTTTCGCGGGCAAGCCTCGCTCCTACAGGGGACTACTGTGTCTGTTATGCGAGGTTTTCGTCGGTGGCGGGCACGATCAGGATGCCGGCGCGCAGGCCGTTTTTGACCTTGGGGTTCGGGAAAATGATCCGGGCGCCCTTCTCTTCGATGATCCAGCGGGTCTGGGCGATGTCTTCGGCCAGTACGTAACCCACGTCCAACTCCGAAAAGTTCTCGATGTCCGCCGGCAGGTTCAGGCGGAAGCTATCGCTGTGCTTGATGATTTCCCGCGCCACGCTGAACAACTGCAAACCGTCCAGGCCTTCGTCGGTCACCGCAGGCTCGGTGCCTTCGATAATCTGCTGGAGACGGGTTTCAAGCAGCGAGACGTTCACACCGTCGTTCTGCCCAAACGGCCGCGCCTTGCCCAGCTCAAGAGTGAAAGACTCGGCAGCGAGCTTGTCGTAGGTGTAAGAGCTGAACACAATCGACGGCTTGTTCTGCAACAGCACCGCTTCCATACCGGCAGCACGCAAACGGGCCAGCTCGAGGCGTGAATGCTGGCGCCCCTCTTTCCAGGGATACAACGCGAACTGCTCGATTTTCGAACCACGAATCGCGGTGTGCAGGTCGTAATGCAGGCGGCTGCGATCCGGCAGGCTGAAAAAACTCGCCGCCAGCCGCTCCAGTTCACAGGCGCGCAGGGCTTCGGAGCCGCTGGTTTGTTCGTGACGGCCGTTGAACAGCCGATTGACGTCCTGCTCGACGAAGCGCTCGCCTTTGCGAATCGCTTCCGGGTTGCCGAACAGGAACAGAATGCGTGCGCGCGGCTTCAAGTCGCCGCGAGCGATGTCATGCAACAGGCGATCGAGCAACTCGATCGGCGCTGTTTCGTTGCCATGGATACCCGCTGACAGCAGCAGGTCCAGGCCATTGTCGCGCGCCTCAGGCGGCCGGACTTCCAGCGCACCTTCGCTCAACCAGCGCATGCGCACGCCTTCGACAGTCAGTTGAGTCTTCTCCGCCGGTTCGCGGCCGGCGAGGGTCAGTTCAAGCAGTTTGCCGAGGGCGAGCATAGAGCGATTTCCTTAGTGGTCGTGTGCGCAATCCGGGCCGTGCACGTGGTCTTCGTCGCCGACTTCAGCCGGTTCCATTTCCAGTTGCAGACTTACCAGATTAGTCGCCAATGGGCGCAGCAGCAGGTTTGCGTATTCGGCATCACCTTCTTCAACGTCCACGCCGATCAGCAGCTGGCCGCGGCCGTCCTGCTGGATCCACAGCTCTTTGCCTTGCCACAGGACCGCGACGCGGGTGCAGGACGTTTCCAGTTGCGTGCCGTCGGTGTCTTCAAGGATCAGCTGCAGGGTATCGCTCATGTTTTTTACGCTCTCGACGTTCAATTGATCTGGAAAGGATAAACCGCGCCCAGTTTAAGGATTTGCGTCAGTTCATCCAGTGCCGTCCGGCACTCAAGCAGCAATTGCGGGTCCGCCAGGTCGGTTTCGGCCATGCGGTCACGGTAGTGCTTGTCGACCCATTCGGTCAGCGTGCCGTACAACGGTGCCGTCATGATAACCCCTGGGTTGACCGCCGCCAGTTCGGTTTCATTCAGTGCGACACGCAACCGCAGGCAAGCCGGGCCACCGCCGTTCTGCATACTTTGTTTCAGATCGAAAACCTTCACTTCGCGGATCAGGCCGCCGGAGCTGGTCAAACCTTGCAGATACTGCCAGACGCGTTCATTGCCACGGCACTCTTCCGGCACGATCAACAGCATCGAACCGTCAGGGCGGGTCAGCAATTGGCTATTGAACAGGTAGGAACGAACGGCGTCTTCGACGGTAACGGCAGAACGCGGGACGCAAATTGACTGGAATTTCCCACCGACTTTTGCAAGTTTGCCCTGCAGTTCAGCGAGCATCTGCTCGGTGTCGAGGAACGCGTCCTCGTGATAGAACAGCACCTCGCCGTTACCTACCGCGATCACGTCGTTGTGGAAAACGCCCTGATCGATCACCGATGGGTTCTGCTGGGCGTAGACCACGCCGTCATCGCTCAAGCCGTGCAGGCGAGCAACGGCTTGCGAGGCTTCAAGCGTCTGGCGCGCCGGGTACTTCTGGGGAGCCGGGTAGCGGGTGTCGAATGCGCTGCGCCCGAACACGAAGAACTCGACGCCGGCGTCACCGTATTCACGGCAGAAACGGGTGTGGTTGGCCGCACCTTCGTCGCCGAACTGCGCCACCGCCGGCAAGGCGGCGTGGTGAGCAAAGTGTTTCTGGTCAGCGAACATCGCCCCCAGCACGCGGCTGGTGGTCGGGTGTTCGATGCTGCGGTGGTATTTGCAGTTGAGGTTGGCAGCGGTGAAATGCACGCGGCCATCCGCAGTATCGGCACTCGGGCTGACCGTGGCGGCGTTGGCCACCCACATGCTCGACGCCGAGCAACTGGCGACCAGCAAGGGCATCGCATCTTTGGCGGCTTTCTCGATCACTTGCGCGTCGGTGCCGCTGAAGCCCAGACGGCGCAGGGCCGCAACGTCAGGACGTTCCTGGGGGGCCAGAACGCCTTGCTGAAAGCCCATTTCCATCAGCGCTTTCATTTTCGCCAGGCCTTGCAGCGCGGCTTCCTTCGGGTTCGAAGACTGCTGGCTGTTGCTCTGGGACGCGACGTTGCCGTAGGACAAACCGCCGTAGTTATGGGTCGGCCCCACTAGACCGTCAAAATTGACTTCATAGGATTTCATCAGCGAGGCTCCACGAGAATCTGTTGTTATGGCTTCAGTAACTATTCAGTAAGACCGCGTCGCGGCCATCGCCAGCAAGCTGGCTCCCACAGTGATGGGGTCGTACACAAAATGTGTGAACACCACCGAACCTGTGGGAGCCAGCCTGCTGGCGATGGACATCACGCCATCTTCACGCCAGGCGTAAGCGAAGCAGGCAACACCAGGTTCGGCGTTTCCAGCGAGGCCACCGGGTACGCGCAGTAATCTGCGGCGTAGTAGGCGCTGGCGCGGTGGTTGCCCGAAGCGCCGACGCCGCCGAATGGCGCGCTGCTCGCGGCGCCGGTCAGCTGCTTGTTCCAGTTGACGATACCGGCACGGCTTTCCAGCCAGAACTGCTGATAACGCGCTTCGGAATCCGACAGCAAACCAGCCGCCAGCCCATAGTCCGTGTCGTTGGCTTCAGCAATCGCCGCTTCAAAATCAGCGTAGCGGATCACTTGCAGCAACGGGCCGAACAGCTCCTCGTCAGGACGATCGGCGACAGCCGTCACGTCCAGGATGCCCGGTGTCAGCAACGCGGCTTGCGCCTGAGGCTGAGTCATTTCCAGCAGCGCCACGGCGCCATTGGCCAGCAGATGCTCTTGCGCATCCATCAGCGCTTTCGCCGCGCCGAGGGAAATCACCGAGCCCATGAACGGCGCCGGTTGCTGGTCAAACGCACCGACTTCAATCGTCGAACTGACCGCCACCAGACGCGCCAGCAACGTGTCGCCCCAGGCGCCCTGCGGTACCAGCAAGCGACGGGCACAGGTGCAACGCTGGCCGGCGGAAATGAATGCCGACTGGATGATGGTGTAAACGGCAGCATCGAGGTCTGCGACCTGATCCACCACCAGCGGGTTGTTACCGCCCATCTCCAGGGCGAGGATCTTGTCCGGACGACCGGCAAATTGCTGGTGCAGGTGATTGCCGGTGCGGCTCGAACCGGTGAAGAACAGACCGTCGATGCCCGGGTTCGCCGCCAGGGCGATACCGGTTTCGCGAGCGCCTTGCAGCAGGTTCAACACACCCGCCGGCAGACCGGCTTCGATCCAGCACTTAACCGTCAGTTCGGCGACTTTCGGCGTCAGTTCGCTGGGCTTGAACAGCACGCTGTTACCGGCCAGCAGTGCCGGCACGATGTGACCGTTCGGCAAATGCCCCGGGAAGTTGTAAGGCCCGAACACCGCCACCACGCCGTGTGGCTTGTGGCGCAACACGGCGGTGGCGTCGCCCAGCGGACCGCTCTTCTCGCCGGTACGCTCGCGGTAGCTCTGCACCGAGATCGCAATCTTGTTGACCATGCTGGTCACTTCCGTTGCGGCTTCCCACAACGGCTTGCCGGTTTCCTCACCAATGGTGCGGGCCAGTTCGTCAGCGTGGTTTTTCAGCGCGGCGGCAAAGGCTTCAAGCACAGTAATGCGCTCGTCCAGGGTGCGACGGGCCCAGCCCGGAAACGCCTGACGAGCAGCCTGCACGGCCGACTCAACCTGAGCGGCGGTCGCGCCTTCGCCGGTCCACAGCACTTGCTGGGTCACCGGGTTCAGCGACTGGAAGGCTTCGCCCTGACCGGCCAGCCATTCACCTGCGATGTATAGCGAATTCATTATTTCGACTCCCTGGCAGCAGACAACGGAACGGCGCGCACTTGATCACCGGCGTTGAGTTGAAGACGTTTGGCGGTCAGCGGATCAACGACCAACGTACCGGCGGCGAAGCGTGCTGGCGCGGCAGTGATGCGGCAGTCTTCGCGCTTGCGGTTGTGAATCAGGAACGGAGTAGCGTCATCACCCGGCGTGCCGATGGCCAACACCAGTGCCTGGCTGTCGCGCACGGCGCGGATCTTGCCGGTTTCGCACTCGACCGCAGGGCCGGCGTCGAAGATGTCGACGTAGCCTTGGTAGCTGAAACCTTCGCTCTTGAGCATGGCCAGCGCCGGCTCGGTGTCAGGGTGAACCTGACCGATGACGTTGCGCGCGTCTGGCGACAGAAAGCAGGTGTACAGCGGAAATTTCGGCATCAGTTCGGCGATGAACGCCTTGTTGCCCACGCCAGTCAGGTAATCGGCCTGGCTGAATTCCATCTTGAAGAAGTGACGGCCCAGGCTTTCCCAGAATGGCGAGCGCCCGGCTTCGTCGGACACGCCGCGCATCTCGGCAATGATCTTGTTGCCAAACAGCTGCGGGAACTCGGCGATGAACAGCATCCGCGCCTTGGCCAGCATGCGGCCGTTGAGGCCCGTGCGGTAATCGGCGTGGAGGAACAGCGAGCACAACTCAGAGTTGCCGGTCAGGTCGTTGGCCAGGAACAGCGTCGGGATCTCGCGGTAGATGTTCAGTTCTTGCGAAGCGCTGACCGTCAGGCCGACCCGGAAGTTGTACCAAGGCTCACGCAGGCCGACAGCGCCGGCGATGGCGGAAATGCCCACCACGCGGCCATCATCGTCTTCGAGCACGAACAGGTAGTCTGCATCGCCCCGCCCGGCTTCACCGCGAAAGGTCTTCTCGGCCCAGCCGACCCGATGGGCCAGACGTTCTTCGTTGGCCGGCAAGGTGGTCAGGCCGGTGCCGGTGCTGCGGGCCAGGTCGATCAGAGCGGGTAAATCGCTGCTGCGTACAGGACGAACGATCATGCTATCTCCTCAAACGGGCCGCTTGCGCCACCCGCGAAACTTCGCTGCTTTCTAAACACTCAAGCAGTCGTTAAACCGCCACCAGGCGCACGCTCGCACCCTCACCGACGCCCAGGGCTTCGGCCGCTTCCAGATCCAGGGTCACGGGTTTGCCCGGCGCGTAATCGAGCTCAAGCAATACAGCGCGGTAATCCTGCAACTGGGCGTTGGCCACCAGGTACTGACGACCGACACCTTTGACCGCCTCGCCGATTTTCACCGGCACCACACGGCTCTGCGCGATCGAACGGATCCCGGAGACGCGGGCATGCAACGTCGGGCCGCCGTCGAAAATGTCGATGTAGTGATCGGTCTCGAAGCCTTCGCGCATCAGGATGTCGAAGGTGATCTGGGCTCGCGGATGCACCTGGCCCATCGCTTCTTGAGCGGTGTCCGGCAGCAAAGGCACGTAGATCGGGTAATGCGGCATCAGTTCGGCGAGGAAGGTCCGGCTCTTCAGGCCGCACAGACGCTCGGCTTCGGCGTAGTTGAGGTCGAAGAAGTTGCGACCGATGGCGTCCCAGAACGGCGAGTCGCCATTTTCGTCGCTGTAACCGACGATCTCGGTCACCACGGAATCGGCAAAGCGCTCCGGATGGCTGGCAACGAACAGCAGACGACCACGGGAGTTGAGCTCGGCCCAAGGCGAACCCACCAACTCGCGCTGCACGTAGAAACTGGTCAGCAAGCTGTTGCCGGTCAGGTCGTGGCACTGCGAGAGCACGTGAATCTTGTTATGAATCTTCAGCTCGCGGGAGGCGTGCACGAAGGTTTCATTGCGAAAGCTGTAGAACGGCTCGGAGTAACCGGCGGAGGCAACGATTGCAGAGCAACCGACCAGTTTGCCGGTGGTCGAGTCTTCGAGGACGAAGAAATAGCTTTCTTCGCCGTTGAAGCTGACTTCCGCGGAAAACGAGGCTTCGCTTGCGGCGATCTTGTCGCTCAGGCGTTCAACGTCATCCGGCAAGGAAGTGACACCAATCGGGCTGTCCGCAGCCAGACGCTGTACCTCGCCCAGATCAGCCATTTGCGCGGGGCGCATCACCAGCATGGTGTCACTCCTTTCTCGTAACTCTTTTGGGGGAAATAAGCCGAACCCTTGCAGGAGCGAGGCATGCCCGCGAAAGCGGTGTGTCAGCCAATAACAAGGGGTCTGACACGCCGCTTTCGCGGGCAAGCCTTGCTCCTACAGAAGAGCGGGTCCGGCATAAAAATTGGGTTCGACGCCTGAAATGTCAGGCGCCGAAGGGTCTATCAGGCTTGCGTCAACTTGGCCACAGCGCGTTCGAAGCGGTCCAGGCCCTCGTCGATGTCTGCGTCTTCAACCACCAGGCTTGGGGCAAAACGCACCACGTCGGGGCCGGCTTGCAGAATCATCAGGCCTTCACGCTCGGCGGCGTTGAAGACGTCTTTGGCCTTGCCTTTCCAGGCGTCGCTCAGTACACAACCGATCAACAGGCCCATGCCGCGGACCTTGGTGAAAATGCCGTACTTCTCACCGATCTGCTCAAGGCGCGCCTTGAACTTGGCATGCTTGGCCTTGACGCCGGCCAGCACTTCAGGGGTATTGACCACGTCGATCACCGCTTCCCCGACCGCGCACGCCAGCGGGTTGCCGCCGTAGGTGGTGCCGTGGGTGCCGACGACCAAATGCTTGGCCAGGTCTTCGGTGGTCAGCATCGCCGCGATCGGGAAACCGCCGCCCAGGCTCTTGGCGCTGGTCAGGATGTCCGGGACTACGCCGTAATGCTGATAGGCGAACAGGTGGCCGGTGCGACCCATGCCGGTCTGCACTTCGTCGAAGATCAGCAGCGCGTTGTGCGCGGTGCATAGATCGCGAGCGCCTTGCAGGTACTCAAGCTCAGCCGGGATCACACCGCTTTCGCCCTGGATCGGTTCCAGAACCACGGCGCAGGTCTTGTCGGAAATGGCGGCTTTCAGCGCAGCCAGATCGTTGTACGGCACGTGGGTGATACCGGTGATCTTCGGACCGAAACCATCGGAATACTTGGACTGGCCACCGACGTTCACGGTGAACAGGGTACGGCCGTGGAAGCTGTTGAGCGCGGCGATGATTTCGTACTTCTCGCTGCCGAACCGATCAAAACCGACGCGACGGGCCAGCTTGAAGGCGGCCTCGTTGGCTTCGGCGCCGGAGTTGCAGAAGAAAGCACGCTCGGCAAAGGTGGCGTTGACCAGCTTATGCGCCAGGCGCAAGGCCGGCTCATTGGTGAACACGTTGGACACGTGCCACAGCTTGTTCGCCTGCTCGGTCAAGGCACTGACCAGCGCCGGGTGCGCATGGCCCAATACGTTAACGGCAATCCCGCCAGCGAAGTCGATCAGCTCGCGGCCAGACTGGTCCCAGACATGGGAACCGGCACCACGCACTGGAATGAATGCGGCAGGCGCGTAGTTGGGAACCATTACCTGGTCGAAATCGGCGCGTTCTACCGCAGCGTGCTCAACGGACATCGGAGTCTCCTGAAGAGGAACACTCGCCGGAAACTGGCGAGCGATGGGGGGATTGTAAGGACAGTTTTCAGCCCGGCCTTGCCGCCAAGCGACAACTTCTTATAGCGCAAACCCCGGTTTCAGCCGGGTTTACGGCAATGCGACATATAGGGTCGCAAAGGCGCAGTTTAAACCGCCGGCACAGGTTATAGGCAGGCTTGTCGAGCGGTGCGGTAAATATGTACCGCACCCGCCCCGCCATCGTCTGTTTTGCTGGCGACTCATCCAAACGCTAAGGGAATAGCGCATGAGTCGACACGAAAACGATCGCCCTTCAAATGTCGGTGGCAATGAATCCGCCACGCAACCGGACGATCACTACCATCATCTGTTCAACAACCTGCCGACCTGGGTATTGGAAGCCTCGCCCGCGACACGCGATGCCCTCAAAACCGCCTCGCTTGCCGCGCCGCACTGGCACGGCACCGCGACATCCCTGCAACACCAGTCGCTGAAAAAGCTCAGCCAGGAACATTGGACCCAGCGAAATCGTCTGGACTCAACGCTGTCGAGGCTGCAAAGCGCACGCGCCTTCGCCGAAGCGTTGCTAAGCGCGGCCTTGAAAACCCGGTTTGATCTGGAACTGGACGTTAAAACCACCTTCCTGCGCCTGTACATTCCACAAGCCGTGCCCTGGTTCGGGATCAAGACGGGCGCTGCGCGCACCTGGACCGTGTCGCTGCTCGACGCCGCCTTGCATAACTTTCAGGCATCGGAAATGGCGGCGGATGCTTACGAGCCCGCCTCGACGTTCATTACCGAACCATCGCCCGCAGGGCAGTTCGATACGCTGCCGGCGGTCAAACAGAAACTGACCATCGCTGCCTTTGTGAGGCTGTGCCGGGAACTGGACATCGGCGCCCGCTACACCACGTACCTCAAAGACAATCTGGGGCTGACCAACCCGGTGGCCGGCGCGATGTTGAAAGCGAAGGTGATCAGCTCGCATAAAACGGCACTCAAAGCCGCGCTACAAATGGCTCAAATCCGCAAGGATATTCCAAAGGATGCCTATCACTCGATCCTGCGCCTTGTGGAAGGTCGTTCCGGGGCGCGACTCAATGGCCAGCCGCTGTACGGTCATGACCTGACCCTCATGTCCTCCTCCCTGACCGGGATTGTCGTTTTCGCGCCGAGCCTGGAGCGCGCGCGCAAGGGAACACGGATCATTGCCTACATTCCCGACGATCCCGAGCACCCGCTCAAGGAGTACCCGAACACCCTGGCGTTCATGACCGAGCTGACCCGCAAGCTACGCGCCCCGGCCTACCAGACGTTCTTCAGCCGCTTCGTCGAGCATAAGGAAAGGGGCCCTTTTTTTGCTGATCTCAACCGCCGCCTCCAGCACGTGACCTGGCATCAACACAAGCGTGGCGACCCACTGCCGAGCTGGCGCGAAACACCCATCGACAGGCCCAACCTGCGGTTTTCAATGACGCCGTTCAGCGCGGACCTGTGGAACTATCTCTATCAGCGCCAACTGAACAAGATCCTCAACGACGCCAGCACGCTGGCCGTCTCCACCGCCTCCGCCGACCGAAATGCGCGCTGGGCTTTGTGGGATGCCGTCAGCAAAGTAGCTTCGACGCTGCTTGAAATCGCAACATTCGTGGCATTGCCGTTCGTCCCGTTTCTTGGCGAAATAATGCTGGGTTATATGGCTTACCAGTTACTCGACGAAACCTTCGAAGGCATCGTAGACCTGGCCGAAGGACTGAAAACAGAGGCGGTCGGGCATTTGATTACACTCGCTGAAACAGTGGTTGAGGTGGGCACATTCGCGGTGGGTGGTGCGATCGCTGCCGGCGCCTTCAGCCGTTTGCTTTCGCGCGAAGCGGTCGCGCTGGTCGACCCGCTCAAACCCGTCGCAACGCCGAAAGGAAAAACCCGCTACTGGAAGCCGGATCTGACCCCTTACGAACAGGCACAGCGTTTGCCCGAAGGCGCCAAACCCGATCAGCTTGGCCTCTATCGCCACGGGGGCAAGACGCTGCTGCCTCTGGAAGGAAAACTGTATGCCGTGAAACCCGATGGCACCTCCAACGCGTTTCAGATTGAGCACCCGACCCGCGCCGATGCTTATCAGCCTTCTTTACTGCACAATCACCACGGCGCCTGGCACACCGAGCTGGAACAACCGCTGGAGTGGGATCGGGAAACGGTCATGCGTCGAATCGGCCAGGGTGTCGAGTCGTTCAGCAACGCCGAGCGCGAGCAGATCCTGCGGGTCAGCGGTTTCCACGACAACGCCGTGCGCGAAATGCATGTCGAACATTACCGCCCGCCTTCGCTGCTGACCGACACGATCAAGCGTTTCAAGATCAACCGGGACATCGACACCTTTATCGAGCAGATCGGCAGTGATCAACCCGAGCACTACCGAAAGGCTGATTCGACCCTGCAACATCAACTGCTGAGTGGCTACGACGGCTGGCCTGTCGACACGCCAATGCCGACAGCGCAAGCCCAAACATCAGCCTTCAGACAACGGACCGCAGAACTGGCCCGGGATTACCGCAAATCGCTGTTCGATCTGCGTTATCGCGCGTTGGAAAAAACCGATGACCTGCGGGTTCAGCGGCTGATCGATGATGTGCGGGGGTTACCTACCGATATCGCCGAGGAACTGGTGAGCAATGCGTCCGGCACAGAACTGAAACAGCTGCACAACGGCCGCACGCCACAGCGTCTAAAGGATGCCGCGCTCAAAGCAATGGAGGCCGTGCGTGCCATCCGAGCCTCTGAAGGTTTTTATTCCGAAGCGCTGGACACCACCGACACCCACCGACTGGCCTTGCAAAGCCTGAACTCACTGCCCGATTTACCAGCCGGGTTGCGTATCGAAGTGCGGGACTACTCGGCCGAGGGGGCTTTGCGCGACAGCATTGGCCAACCCGATGCGCCCCTACAAAAAATACTGGTTCGCGCTGAAGACGGGACTTACCACGTACACCAAGACTCGGATTCGTCGCCGGAGGATTTTTATCAGGCCTTGTTCCGGGCGCTGCCGGATGCGCAACGCAACAAGTTGAACCCTTCGATCACAGATGCCCAGGCACTTAAACAACGCATCGCCGAACACGCACTGGAGCAACCGGCCTTACGCAGGCTGTTTGCAAAAAATCCCCATCGGAAACCGTTCTATGACCCGACCACCATGCGCCTGCCCGGTGGTACCGAGGGCTACAGTCGAATCGCCCGCGAGACACCGACGCTCAACGACCGGGTTCGCGAGGTTTACCCCAACCTGCCTCAGGAAGAAATGCAGTCCATTGTCCAGACACTGCAACTTCATCCCGATGGTGCTCGCGTAGAACTTTCACGCTTGAGGAGGGAGTTGGCCCGACTGCATCAGGACCTGCGCGCCTGGGTCAGTGATTCCCCCACAACCCATCCTGAAACCGGAAGCCCGCTCAGCGAACTGGATCAACAAGCCGAGCGAAACAACCGCCGGTTGCTGGCCCAGGAAATCCAGCGCAGCTGGCGTCGACAGTCCGACCGGGATTTCGACACACCGGAGGGGGTGACCCAATATGTGCTCAGGTTTGCAGAGCCGATCCTCGGCGACTTGCCGTCGTTGACTGCCGATTTCAGTCATGTGTCGCAGCTGTCCCTGGAAGGCACCCGCAGCGCACAGGCCATTCCCGCGTTTCTACGAGGTTTCAGTGGGCTGCGCCGCCTGGAATTGCGCCGCTTTTCCCTGAACACCCTCCCCGACGCCATCAGCCAAATGCCCGACCTTCACGCCTTGGTCTTGAGCGATTGCGGCATCCGGGTCGACGCCGCCACGTGGTCGAAGCTGGCGTCAATGAAGCAACTGGCCATGCTCGACCTGTACAAAAATCCGTTTGAAACCCTGCCGCATATCGACACGATGAGCGAGCTGGCGCACCTGGACCTGAGCGACACCCGCCAGACAGGGATTGCGGCCAGCCTTCTGCAACACCCGAAGCTTCAAACCCTCCTGCTGATGAACAACCACATCAGCGAGTTGCCTGCCGGGTTATTCGAGAGTTCGCTTTACGACAAGCGCGGCCTGCACCTCACCAACAACCCGCTGTCGAACAGCGCGCGAGAATTGATCAAGCAACACCACTTCGAAACCGCCTACGACATGGGCGTCTATGCACCCGAAGCCGATATCGATCGGGTCAAGGCGCTGTACCCCAGCATGGAAATCGAGCAGGCGAGCGAGTTCGTCTACGAATTGCCGGGGACTCTGGAGGATGGCCGCAGCTATTTGACGCGCCTTGAACAAGAGCTCACCCAGCTGAAAAACGATTTGTCCGCATGGACCGCCGATGTTCCGCAGCAGGACCCGGTGACGGGCGAACCGTTCAGCGACGAGCAACTCGTTGCCGAGCAAACGAACCGCGACGAATTCAAGCAAGCGCTCGAGAAGTGCTGGCAGCGCGAGTCGGAACTGGATGAGTTCAACGAAGCACTTGAGCCGACGTTCGAACTCAGGGTCCGTCCGGTCATCAATGGAGAACTGCCGACCTTGAGTGCGGATTTCAGCCATGTTTCCGCGCTTGAGGTTGACAGTGCCGAGGGCGCAACACGCCTGGGGCGTTTCCTTGAGTCCTTTCTCAACCTCAAAAGCCTGCGGCTGCGCGAGTGTGACCTGGGTGACATTCCCGATTCGGTGTTCAAGATGGGACGCCTGCGCTCGCTGTCGCTCCCCGATTGCCGGGTCAGCCTGTCAGCGGAGTCGGCAAGTGCATTGGCGGGAATGGAGCAGCTTGATTACCTCGACCTGAGCTTTAACCCGTTGGGGCGCACGCCGGATCTAAGCCAAATGCCCGACTTGTCGACCGTGCTGCTCAACGACACCGGCATCACTGACATACCCGACGGCCTGCTTCAGCTGGCGGATCTCGACTGGGCTGACCTGAGCATGAATGCAATAACCGAGGTGCCCAGCGACCTGCTGGAATTGCCGGTGGAAATTGCTGAAAACATCACCTTGAGAGGCAATCCGTTTTCCCAGGAAAGCCTCGCGCGACTGGTCCGCTTCTTTGAACTGACCCGTGCGGATTTTGGCGTGGAGGAGGTTATCAACCGAGGGGAAATACAGGTGTCGACCTCAGAGGGTTCCGAGATCGACGAGTAACATCAGCCGCGCTCGGACGGCACCGACGACAACTCGAATGGACTGCTGCTGCGCCGCTGGTTGCGATCTTCCCGCGGCGTGGCACCGAAGAAGTTGCGGTAGGCGCTGGAGAAATGCGGCCCCGATGAGAAGCCACAGGACAGGCCGATCTGAATGATCGACTTGCTGGTTTGCATCAACATCTGCCGGGCCTTGTTCAGGCGAAGTTCCAGGTAGTACTGGCTCGGCACGCGGTTGAGGTATTGCTTGAAGATCCGCTCCAGTTGTCGACGGGACACGCACACGTGCTGGGCGATTTCATCGGTGGTCAGCGGCTCTTCGATGTTGGCTTCCATCAGCAACACCGCTTGGGTGAGCTTCGGATGGCTGGAACCGAGGCGGTTCTGCAGCGGGATGCGCTGGCGTTCGCCACCCTCGCGGATACGCTCGACTACCAGTTCTTCCGACACAGCGCCGGCCAGTTCGGCGCCGTGATCACGGGCCAGCACGGCCAGCAACAGATCGAGTACCGACAAGCCGCCACACGCGGTCAGTCGATCACGATCCCAATCGAACAGATGGCTGGTGGCGATCACTTTAGGGAAGCGTTCGGCGAAATCGTCCTGCCAGCGCCAATGCACGGCAGCGCGGTAACCGTCGAGCAAACCCAATTGCGCCAACGGGTAGACACCGGCAGACAAACCACCAATCACGCAACCGGCACGCACCAGTTGTTTCAGCGAACTGCTGAGCGCCGGCGCGAGGGTGGTCGGCGGCTCATCGGCGAGCAGAAACAGCTTCTGGAAGTTTTCGAGCTTGCCGGCCCACGGCTCACCCGGCAGTTGCCAGGCGCCTTCGGTCGGTGGTTCGGCCTGCAAAAACGACAATTCGTAGACAACATCCGGATGCACACGCTGGGCAACACGCAAGGCCTCCTCAGCCAGCGCAAGCGTCAGTGCTTTAGTGCTGGGCCAAATCAGGAAACCAATTCGATGGGCAGTCATGGCGGGCAATCCGAAACGAAAACAGTGATGAAGGCATGGGCCAATGCTAGCCCGTAAATGAACGCAAATCTCGAAACCTGCAGCATTCCCCTGTTGGAGCGAGGCTTGCCCGCGAGAACGGTGGTTCAGTCAACATGATTGCTGTCTGAACCACCGCATTCGCGGGCAAGCCCCGCTCCTGCAGGGATTGGGACCAGCCTTTAGGTTGCGAAGCATGCACTATCCCGGTGCGCAACGGGAGTTCGGTTTACTTCAGGCTGCCCGACAGGAATTGCTGCAAGCGTTCAGACTGTGGATTGACCAGCACTTCACGCGGGTTGCCGCTTTCTTCAACGATACCTTTGTGCAGGAACACCAGCTGATTCGACACTTCACGGGCGAAGCCCATTTCGTGCGTCACCACGACCATGGTCCGGCCTTCCAGCGCCAGGGCCTGCATCACTTTCAGTACGTCGCCGACCAGTTCCGGGTCGAGGGCCGAGGTCGGTTCGTCGAACAGCATCACCTCAGGCTCCATCGCCAGCGCACGGGCAATCGCCACGCGCTGCTGCTCGCCGCCGGACATGTGGCCCGGGTAAGCGTCTTTACGATGGGCCACGCCGACCTTGTTCAGGTAGTGCTCGGCTTTTTCACGGGCCTCGGCCTTGGACATGCCCAGCACGTGAACCGGCGCTTCCATGATGTTTTCCAGCGCGGTCATGTGCGACCACAGGTTGAAATGCTGGAACACCATCGACAGGCGTGAGCGCATGCGTTGCAGCTGTTTCGGGTCAGCCGCTTTCAGCGCGCCGTCCTTGTTCGCCACCAGTTTCAGCTCTTCGTTGTTGAGCAGAATCTTGCCCGCGTGCGGCTGCTCGAGCAGGTTGATGCAGCGCAGAAAAGTACTTTTGCCAGAGCCACTGGAGCCGATGATGCTGATCACATCACCAGCCGCCGCTTTCAGGGACACGCCCTTGAGCACTTCGTGACTGCCATAGCGTTTATGCAGGTCTTGGACTTCAAGTTTGTACATGCGGTCGGTTCTCACAAAAACAGTCAGTCAGTCGTTGAGCAAGCGCCCGTGACGCAGCGCTTCGCGCCCCGCCACCTTGGCCAGCCAGAAACCGGGTTGGGCATAACGCAGCCGTTCAATGGCAAACAGCACCCCGGACGTACCAGCACACACCGTGCTGACCCGATCCGATAACGGATCGATCACTTCGAAAATCTCGTCGCCGGCTTCGATCCACTCACCGGGTTTACGCAAAAAGCTGATCACACCCGGGTGCGGCGCGAACAGCAACTCGGTGCCCTCGAACGGCATGCCTTCGCACGCCTCTTGCGCAGGCTTGGGCCATTCGCCGCTGATCAAGCCTTGCTCGGCGAGGAACGCCAGAATGCCTTCGGCATAAGCCTCGGCCTCCGCGCGACCGGTATCAGCCTGACCACCCAGTTCGATGGTCGTCGCCAGACAGGCCAGCGGAATCTGCGCATCCGGGAACTGACGCGACAAACGCAGCCACGGCAGCGAGCACGCCTCGTCAAAGGAACTGCCGCCGGAATCTTCCGCCAGCAGCCCCACTTTCACGTTCAGGTGCGCGGCGAGCGAACGCCATTGCGGCCAGTGTTGCGGCAAGGCGTACATGTGCAGCGCCGCTTCGGCATCGCAATGCAAATCCAGCACGACATCAGCGGTGCAGGCGTGGCTGAGCAAGATGCGCTGCATGCCTTGCAACTGGCTCGCCGCCGGAGGCAATGCCGCCAGTGCGTCGCTCATGGCTTGGCGGATCAAGCGGATATTGGCGTGCGGATCATCGCCCAGGTGCCCGTCCAGCTCAGCGGCCACTGGCGCGCTCAGCTCGACGAAATCGCGGTTGAAATTCTTGCCGCTGCCCGCTTCGAAACGACCTTGATGGCTGCCTTGCAACAGTTGACCGAGGCCCAGTGGATTGGCCACCGGCACCAGCTCGATCACGCCGTTGAGCAGGCCTTGGGCTTCGAGTTCGGCCAGGCGCTTTTTCAGCTCCCAGGCCGTGCGCATTCCCGGCAGTTCATCGGCGTGGAGGCTGGCCTGGATGTAGGCCTTGCGCTCGCCACTGCCGAAGCGGAACACCGAGATCTGGCGCTCGCTGCCCAGGTGGTTCCACGGCAATGAATGATCGATGCGTTCCATATCAGTGCTTCCGCGGGGCCAGATAGCCCAGCCAGCGGCGCTCGGCCAGTTTGAACAGCTTCACCAGAATGAAGGTCAGGCACAGATAGAACACGCCGGCCGTGATGTACGCTTCGAACGGCAAGTAGTACTGAGCGTTGACCGTGCGCGCGGCACCGGTGATGTCGATCAGGGTCACGATGGACGCCAGACTGGTGGTCTGCAGCATCATGATCACTTCGTTGCTGTACTGCGGCAGCGCCCGGCGCAGAGCCGATGGCAGCAGGATGCGCTTGTACATTTTGTAGCGCGACATGCCCATGGCCTTGGCCGCTTCGATCTCGCCGTTCGGCGTGGCGCGCAGGCTGCCGGCGATGATTTCAGCGGTGTAGGCGCTGGTGTTGATCGCAAAGGCCAGGCACGCACAGAACGTTGCACTGGACAGCCACGGCCACAAGAAGCTTTCACGTACCGCTTCGAACTGCGCCAGACCGTAGTAGATCAAGAACAGCTGCACCAGCATCGGCGTGCCGCGGATCACGTAGGTGTAGAGCCAGGCCGTCATGTTGACGACGGCGTTCTTGGAGACGCGCATCAAGCCCAGCGGCAACGCACACAGCAGGCCGAAAAACAGCGACAGCGCGAGCAATTTGAGGGTGGTCACCAGGCCGCCGAAGTACAGCGGCAAGGCCTCCCAAATGACGTTGTAGTCGAAGATCATAGATCAGCCGCCCTTACGCCTACCGAGTAGCGCTTCTCAAGGTGACGCAATGCCAGCAACGAGACACTGGTAATCACCAGGTACATCGCCGCCACTGCGAGGAAGAAGGTGAAAGGCTCGCGGGTGGCGTCTGCCGCCTGCTTGGCCTTGAACATCATGTCTTGCAGACCCACCACCGAAATCAGCGCGGTGGCCTTGGTCAGTACCAGCCAGTTGTTGGTGAAGCCCGGAATGGCCAGACGGATCATCTGCGGCACCAAAACCCGGAAGAACACCTGGAAACTGCTCATGCCGTAGGCCATGCCGGCTTCTGCCTGACCTTTGGGGATCGCCATGAAGGCGCCGCGGAAGGTTTCCGACAGGTACGCGCCGAAGATGAAGCCCAAGGTGCCGATACCGGCGGCCAGCGGGTTCAGGTCGATGTAGTCGTCAAAGCCGAGCATCGGCGCCACGCGGTTGAGCAGGTCCTGACCACCGTAGAAAATCAGCAGGATCAGTACCAGATCGGGAATACCGCGGATCACCGTGGAATACAGGTCGCCCAGCCAGGCCAGCCAGCGAACCGGCGACAGACGCAATGCCACGCCGATCAGGCCCAGAAAGATGGCCAGGACCATGGAGGACAAGGCGAGCTGAAGCGTCAGCCATGCGCCATCGAGGATGACAGCCCCGTAGCCTTTCAACATGATTCAGGTCCTCGAATGTTGGGATGAAAAAATGGCGCAAACCTCAGAGATCCTGTTGCTTGCGCCATTTCGGACTTGTCGCCGGGACGTGTTACTTGCCGTAGATGTCGAAGGCGAAGTATTTGTCCTGGATTTGCTTGTACTTGCCGTTCTCGCGAATGGCAGCGATCGCGGTGTTGATCTTGTCTTTCAGCGCGTCGCCCTTGCGAACCGCGATACCCACGCCGTCGCCGAAGTATTTGACGTCGGTGAAGGCCGGGCCAACGAAGGCGAAACCTTTGCCAGCGTCGGTTTTCAGGAAACCGTCATCGAGCAGCGTAGCGTCTGCCACGGTGCCGTCGAGGCGGCCAGCGGCCACGTCGAGATAGATTTCGTTCTGCGAACCGTAAGGCTTGATCTCGGCACCCAGCGGGGCCAGGACTTCGCGGGCGAAACGCTCGTGGATCGAACCACGTTGCACGCCGATGTTTTTGCCCTTGAGCTCAGTCAGGCCGTCGCTGACTTGAGTGCCGGCCTTCATGACCAGGCGCGCCGGGGTGTTGTAGTACTTGTTGGTGAAGTCCACGGATTTCTTGCGGTCTTCAGTGATCGACATGGACGACAGGATCGCGTCGATCTTGCGCACTTTGAGCGCCGGGATCAGACCGTCGAACTCTTGCTCGACCCAAGTGCACTTGACCTTCATCTCTTCGCACAGAGCGTTGCCGATGTCGTAGTCAAAACCAACAATGCTGCCGTCCGGTGCTTTGGAAGCAAACGGAGGGTAAGCCGCTTCGATACCGATTTTCAGAGGTTTTTCATCAGCGAAAGTCGGCAGGGACAGCACGGACAGTGCCAGGGCGCCAAGCAGCACGAGTTTCTTCATCTTGGGACTCCATCGGTAAAGGGCTAAAACGGCAGAGTGAGCGACAGCCCAATATGCGAATGAGTGGAACCGCAAAGCGGTGCTGCGTCGTAGGAACCGCGCGCTTTTTTCAACGCGAGCCACAACGAGCGAGTGATCGGCATTCTAACGACAGGCCCGAAGCCGATATTTCTTCAATGCGACAACTAATTACAGATGCACCGAGAAAGCCGCTTGAGCGCGTTGACAGCCCTGCAAATTCATGCAAGAGCAAAAGACAGTGAACCGATCACTGCTGCAAATTGCGGGCCTATTATTGGCAAACCCTTCTAATCCGGCAAGCGCAGCGTTGTGTCTTATTTTTTAGCCGGGCTGGAGAGGCCCGGGAGTGGGGGTTGGCGTTTCCCAATGCCCCGCATCGGAGCGCGCGGTTACACATTCAGTTACTTGAAGGGTGGAGGGTAACAGTGGGAAAGCGCCTACAAGTGAAGTCGATAATTATTGGCCGTTGTTTATTGAGTGCCTGACAGATCGCCATCGCTAGCAGGCTAGCTCCCACAGGGATCTCCAGGGGATTCGCAATTTGAAACGAGCGCAGTTCCCTCTGTGGGAGCTAGCCTGCTAGCGATGAGGCCCGACCGGCCAACACAAAAACCTCAGACAAAAAAAGCCCCATCCGGCACAACACCGGATGGGGCTTTTACTGACTCAGAGATGTCGGTTAAGCGACATTCATGATCTTGTGCTCATCAATCAAATGCTGCACCACACCCGGATCCGCCAGGGTGGAGATATCACCCAACCCATCGTATTCGGCAGTCGCAATCTTGCGCAGGATCCGGCGCATGATCTTGCCCGAACGGGTTTTCGGCAGCCCCGGTGCCCACTGGATCACGTCCGGCGAAGCAATCGGACCGATCTCTTTACGCACCCAGTTTTTCAATTCCAGACGCAGTTGCTCGCTCGGCTCTTCACCCGCGATCAACGTGACGTAGACATAAATGCCCTGCCCCTTGATGTCGTGCGGCACACCGACCACGGCCGCTTCGGCAACTTTCGGGTGCGCAACCATCGCGCTTTCGATCTCGGCGGTACCCATGCGGTGGCCGGACACGTTGAGTACGTCGTCCACACGCCCGGTGATCCAGTAGTAACCGTCTTCATCGCGACGTGCGCCGTCACCGGTGAAGTACATGCCACGGAAGGTCTTGAAGTAGGTGTCGACGAAGCGGTCATGGTCGCCGTACAGCGTGCGCGCCTGGCCTGGCCACGAATCGAGAATCACCAGGTTGCCCTCGGCCACGCCTTCGATGATGTTGCCCAGATTGTCGACCAACGCTGGCACCACACCGAAGAACGGACGTGCTGCCGAACCCGGCTTGAGGGCGTGAGCGCCCGGCAGCGGGCTCATCATGTTGCCGCCGGTTTCGGTCTGCCACCAGGTGTCGACGATCGGGCAACGGGACTTGCCCACATTCTTGTAGTACCAGTCCCAGGCTTCCGGGTTGATCGGCTCACCCACCGAACCCAGCAGGCGCAAACTGCTGCCATCAGCACCTTCAACAGCGGCTTGACCCGACGCCATCATCGCGCGGATCGCGGTCGGTGCGGTGTAGAGGATGTTGACCTTGTGCTTGTCGACGATCTTCGCCACCCGGGTGATGTCCGGATAGTTCGGCACGCCTTCGAACAGCAGCGTGGTCGCGCCGTTGGCCAATGGGCCGTAGACGATATAGCTGTGGCCAGTGACCCAGCCGACGTCGGCGGTGCACCAGTAAACTTCGCCCGGGCGGTAGTCGAACACGCGCTCGTGGGTCATGGCGGCGTACAGCAAGTAACCGCCGGTGGTGTGCTGCACGCCCTTCGGCTTGCCAGTCGAACCGGAGGTGTAAAGGATGAACAGCGCTTCTTCAGCACCCATCTCTTTCGGCGCGCAGACACTGCCCGCCACTTTCATCAGGTCTTCGTACCAGATGTCGCGATGCTGGTTCCACTTGATGTTGCCACCGGTGCGCTTGCACACGATGACTTTCTGGATGCTGCTGGTTTCCGGGTTGGTCAGCGCGTCATCGACGTTGGTCTTGAGCGGGATCTTCTTGCCGGCACGAATGCCTTCGTCAGCGGTGATGACCACTTTGGATTTGCAGTCGATGATGCGACCGGCCAGGGCTTCCGGCGAGAAACCACCGAACACCACCGAGTGAATCGCGCCGATCCGGGTGCAGGCCAGCATGGCGACCACGGCTTCGGGGATCATCGGCATATAGATAGTCACCACGTCGCCGCGGTGCACATCCTGGCCGCGCAAGGCGTTGGCGAACTTGCAGACTTGTTCGTGCAGCTCGCGGTAGGTGATGTTGCGGCTTTCGGCCGGGTCATCCCCTTCCCAAATGATCGCGACTTGATCGCCGCGCTCGGCCAGATGACGGTCGAGGCAGTTGTAGGAAACGTTGAGGGTGCCGTCGGCGAACCATTTGATGTCGACATGGTGATCGTCGAAGGAGGTCTGCTTCACCGTGGTGAAAGGCTTGATCCAGTCGAGGCGCTTGGCTTGCTCGCGCCAGAAGCCGTCCGGGTTGACGACCGACTGCTGGTACATGGCTTTGTAGGTTGCCTCGTCAGTCAGCGTATTGGCCAGAACCTCGGGACGAACGGGATACAGAGAAGCCGCACTCATCTTTCTTACCTCGGTGGAATAGTTGTTTTTGTATGGCCCCAGTTGTAGCCGGGCCGGGCCTATAGAACCATTCGACGATGGTAGTAACAAGCCCCTACAAATTACCGTGATAAGCCTGGAATGCGCCGCTAAAAGCACATCAAACCCCTGTGGGAGCGAGGCTTGCCCGCGAAGAACGATAACGCGGCCCACCTGAAAAACCACATCACCGAGATCGCCAATTGTTCGGTTTTTACCACCTTAATCGGTGATTGTTACGAAATCTGTCAAAGGTGTTTATCAAAACCCCACCTATATGAATGCCCCCCCCACGCCTAAAATCAGCCCGCCAACAAGGCAACGTGATTAACCAAGTTGCAGCCCCCACGAAGGCCGTTAATCCAAGACTCTTTAATCAAGCTCCACACGCAATCCCAAAAAGGTTGCGTGACCCCATTCGACCTCTAAAAGGTAAATCTGAAATGAAAGCTTTATTAGTTCTGGCCCTCAGCAGCCTGTGCGCAACCGCCATGGCAGACGAGGTCCCGACTGATGTCGCACAGCAGAAACCCGCCATCGAGGAATACACTTACTCGACTCACCTGGACATCGCCAAAGTTATCTCCATGAGTGAAGTTCCTAATGTGTGCGAAGTTGTTCCGGTGAAAATGGAATACGACGACTCCCAAGGTCAACGCCACATCCTGCGCTACAGCATCATGGGCAACGGCTGCACTAACGGCTGATCACCCGCCCGCCTCTTAACGGTTCGACCCATCCGCCCCGCCCTTTCAAGGCTGATGCAGCGCCGAACCGTATATATCGATTAATACGATTATTTTAAGCGTTTATTTGCGCTTTTTAATCAAATTAGTTGGCGTAGCATTCACTCCATACCCAAGGCACAAAACGCCAACGAACCTGGAGCACTACCATGAAAACCAAACTGATCCTCGCCCTGACCCTTTCTGTTCTGGCCGCCAACACCTTCGCTGCTGACGGTTTCGACCGCACTGTCGCTTCTGACGGCTACGACCGTACCGGTACGGCTTCCTTTGCCGCCGATGGTGCCGATCACGTCGGTGCAGCCAAACTGGCTTCGGATGGCTTCGATCACACCGGTGCCGCCAAAGTCGCCGCTGACGGCTTCGATCACACCGGTGCGGCCAAACTCGCTGCCGATGGCGCCGATCACGTCGGTGCGGCACGCCTGAGCTGATCATCGAGCGTGACTTTACAGCCCGGCTTCGGTCGGGCTTAGTTGTGTCTTGAACCACCGAAAACCGATTCAAAACACAACATGTAGTGAAAAACCGCTTTTTTTGCCTATTTTTTGAACAAAAAAGTAGCGCATCAAAATTTATGAAAAAAAATCTTAACCCGCGATCTCCAGCCAAAGCCCTGTAAACCCTCGCTCCGACCGAAAAACCCGCCTTCTCGACCGCTCCATGCGCGGATTCGCCCCACCACGGCCGCAAAAATTTCCCTATAATGCCGGCTTAAACGGGCCTGCAATATTCCCTTACAGGGATAACAGCCAGTCTGAAGCCCACGCCGACGTCCTCACCGATTTCTGCGCCCCTCAGAGGCTCTCGGAACCCCGTAAAAATTTATGTTTATTTGCCTGCGTGTACCGCTGCAAAAAACGCTATCCAACGCGGCCAGTACGGCCGTGTGAAAAATAACCAATCAGTTTTCACACGGGCATCTGGCCCTCACGCAGGAGACGACACGTCATGCTGAGCTGGGACGAATTCGACAAAGAAGACAGCGGCGAGACCGTGGTAAAAGGCGCCAACGCCGGCCACGCGACTGAAGCCAACATGGACCGACTCGACACCGCTGGTGGTGTCGCCGCTCAAGAAGCTCGCGCCGTTACCGCGAACGACTCTGCCGCCATCGCCCGTGCCAAAGCAGCCCTGGACAACCTCGACATCGCCGAAGGCCTCGCCGAACTCGAAGGCGCCTCCGCCCGCGTCGCTGTCGACGAAAAGCGCATGATCAACTGCCGCGCCGACCTCAACCAACTCGTACCGTTCAAGTACGACTGGGCCTGGCAGAAATACCTGGACGGCTGCGCAAACCACTGGATGCCGCAAGAAGTCAACATGACCGCCGACATCGCCCTCTGGAAAGACCCGGAAGGCCTGACCGACGACGAGCGTCGCATCGTGATGCGCAACCTCGGCTTCTTCTCTACCGCCGACTCCCTGGTTGCCAACAACCTGGTCCTGGCCGTGTACCGCCTGATCACCAACCCGGAATGCCGCCAGTACATCCTGCGCCAGGCCTTCGAAGAGGCGATCCACACCCACGCCTACCAGTACTGCATCGAATCGTTGGCCATGGATGAAGGCGAGATCTTCAACATGTACCACGAGATCCCATCGGTCGCGAAAAAAGCCACTTGGGGCCTCAAATACACCCGTTCGATCTCCGATCCGAAGTTCGAAACCGGCACCGTCGAAACCGACAAAGAACTGCTGCGCAACCTGATCGCCTACTACTGCGTTCTGGAAGGCATCTTCTTCTATTGCGGCTTCACCCAGATCCTCTCCATGGGCCGCCGCAACAAAATGACCGGCGTCGCCGAGCAGTTCCAGTACATCCTGCGCGACGAATCCATGCACCTGAACTTCGGCATCGACGTGATCAACCAGATCAAAATCGAAAACCCACACCTGTGGGATGCCGAGATGAAGGAAGAAGCTTCGCAGATGATTCTGCAGGGCACTCAGCTGGAGATCGAATACGCTCGCGACACCATGCCTCGCGGCGTGTTGGGCATGAACGCGGCGATGATGGAGGACTACCTGAAGTTCATCGCTAACCGTCGTTTGAGCCAGATTGGTTTGAAGGAAGAGTACCCAGGGACGACTAACCCGTTCCCTTGGATGAGCGAGATTATGGACTTGAAGAAAGAGAAGAATTTCTTTGAGACTCGGGTTATTGAGTACCAAACCGGTGGTGCGCTTAGCTGGGATTGATTTTCGAGCTTGCCACGATTTGATGATGGTTATTTGAATCGGCAAATCGAATAAGCAAAAGCCCCAATCTGATCGAACGATCTGATTGGGGCTTTTTTTATTGGGAAGTGAATAACCATTTTCGTCCCTACACGACAACGCTAAAACTCCTACAGAACTTACAGCGGCTTCCTCATTGATGCCCATTCAAAGCACCTCTAAGCTCCATTACAGGTGCCTAAGAAACGCCCAACGTAGAAAGCTTGGCCATTCATTCATATCCGCAATCACCTTTAGGTGATTTGTCGTTCGGGTGTGTGATGGCTTTGCTCGTTGGGATTTCTTAAGTCCACTCTACGTTGGGTTCAGGCCCTCCAAAATCTAAACGTAGAGGTAATGGATATGCCTAAACATGATCGACCCAACACTCTCGCAATTCTGGAGATCAGCTATGTCTGATCCCTTTTCGGTAATGGCCTTCTCACGCCACAACCTAGTCCTCCACGCCCTCCTCCTGGAAAACCAACCCTGGTTCTGCGCCCGCGATATTGGTCGACTGATGGGTTTCCACCTGAACGATCGCGTAGTCAGCAAACTGGATGAAGATCAGCGGCACACGTTGCTGATCGACTACCACGGGCAACCAGAAAAACGATTGATGCTCAGCGAGTCCGGCGTCTATGCGCTGCTGGTCTATCACTACGCACCGGGGAATCGCTTGTTGCGCGAGTGGCTGACTCATCAAGTGGTGCCGGCGTTGCGCGACGCGGGGCCGTCGAAGAATGCGGATCGACCGATGTTGAGTTTGTTGGATTGGCCGGAGATGTCGTTGAGTCTGTTGCATTGGCAGGATGAAGGTTGGATTCGGCTGCGGGACATGCCTTATCTATTATTGAATCGAACGCGAAGGCGCGTTCCAGTAGTTAAGCCATGGTGGCGTAAGGTCTTTGAGGCGTTTCACTCTTCAAAGCATTCAGTCGGTTAGACCTTGTAGGATCGACAGAAATAAGCATCGCAGTGTGCCGTAGGATTTCTCGCAGACAGTTCACTCTGTATCCTCCGAGGGTTCAACCCTCGGAGTTGTTATAAGAAAGCGACTGGAGCGCCCTTCAGATTAGGTTCAATAGCCTTGGCGCATCGCTCAATCAGCGTTCAATGACTTCCAGCCGCTGCTTCAGCCTCTCATTCACCAACGTCCCGTGCACTCCAGAATGAATTTCCCTATGGCAACTTGGGCATACTGCCCCCACATAGCGTGGATGATCTAACCCACCATCTGAGAGTCGGTTTACGTGATGGGGCTCTAAGTAGGGCGTGCCATCCTTTCTCATAAAAGGAGCCGGCTTCTCACAGCTCTCACATTCACCCTCGGCGCGCATCAACACATAGTGCGCAACCTTACGGCTGCGTTGGTAGATCTTACGAGGAGCAGATTGCCCCAAATCATCGCTGCTAGGCTTACATGCAGCAAGCGCAGCCAACCGCGCAGCAGCTAGAGACCCGGAAAAGTCAGCCTCATCTTCATCCTGTTCTTCAGCTTCAATGATTTCACCAGGAATGCCCACAGGGACTAACCGAAAAACAATCGCAGTCCGATCCTGGCCACTAACATCCGGCTGGGTCCGCTCAAACATGTCGGCGCAAGAAAACTCGCCCACGTAAGCGTTGCCTTTACCTTTGCCAAGGGACTTAAACAAGTGCAGCGCTCGGCCATCCTCGGCGTGCTCAGCAATAGCTCGGTTACCTCGGGTCAAAGTCATCGGTCCGCTTTGTCCCTCACCGGTATAAAGATAGGCGCCGTTGTCCCAATCGTCGGTATACCCAAATTGCGCCCCACTGTCGCCAGTGAATAAAAATATTGCAGGGTAGGTAGCAGACGGTGCTATGCCGCTTTGCAGGCTCCCCCCGAACGGTCCATTGATTTCGGTTTTCCGGTCGTAAACAGCCCCCGGCGTGAACTGCAATACGGGCACGTCCTCCCCACGCGGTAACTCCACAATAGTAAAGCCTCGCTTTTCAAGGTACCTGTTAGTGGGGTGCCCGCCAGAGAAGTCTCCTACGGCAATGCCAGTAGCCAACGAGACAATTTTTTTCGCCGGATATAGTTCACCGCCCTCGTGAACGGCGTAACGGTGAGCTAGATTATTTTCCCAGCCCTGCCACTCGCGTTTACTCCGAAATTTACGATCAAACTCCAGCAACGCTTTGTCTATCCGTTCCTTCGAAACCGCTTTGATAACCACGAGCGCAGCCCTTTATCGACAATCGCCGTAGGAAAATTCCTACAGCTGTCAAAGTAACAAAGGGTTTCACTACGTAACAGGGGCGAATAGCCACTATTTCTAGAGTTGGCCACACTAGCTGAAGCCGACCGCTTGGCGAGCCTGCTCTTGGCAGAGTGCCGCGAAAGGTTGTGAATGATGGTGCGTAGAACAAATATTGAGTGGTGCTCAATTTTTTTCGCGAACATGCTCGCTCCTACTGCCCCGGCAGATAAATGCGAGTTTTGTGGGAATATGAAAACATTCAGTGCAACCCGCCCCGCCTCCCGCTATTAATACCCTTCCCCCCTCAAGGACCCGAGCCCGCCATGAAATTCGACCTCGCCTACTGCCTCAGCCTCGACGACAAGCTGTCGATCTATGACGTGCGCGATCTCAATTTCGACGAAACCATGGATTTCGATTCCGCCAAAGAACACTTCCAATGCCCCAATGACGCCTGTCGTTTGGCCTTCGATGCGGCGAATGTACTGACGACGTTCAACGCCAAAAACGTGAATTACGTTCGCACCCCGCACTTCAAGAACACGCCCAGCACCCGGCATGTGGCGGATTGTCCTTATGCCAGTCTCAAGGCGTCGGTGTCAGGTGTGGACGCGGACGGCGCGGAAACGGATGACAGCCGCGAGGAGCATTTCCCGTCGGAGTTGTTGCTGACTCGGCGTGAGTATGTGCGTAAGCCGTCGAACCCGGCGGTGGCGGCGGATGTGGTGCGGGACGATCCGAAGCCAACCACTGAGGCTAGCAACACAGAACACCCAAGCCGTGAATCGGCGCCGGACAAGACCAGTGTCTTCGCCCATCCGGTGGAATGTTTTGTGTCGAACTTCGAGGACAAGGACCTGCTCAAGCGCATGCCGCTGAAGATTGGCGAGCACACGGCGCCTTATGGGTCGTTCTTCAAGAAGATCGAATACCTGACGGACAACAAGGGGCTGATTTACTGGGGCAAGATCAAGGAGATCAAGGATTACACGCAGAGCTTTCGCATCGATTTCGAGCAGAAGGTCTGGTTCAAGCAGGCGGACGAGGCGAAGAAGAAGCCGTATTCAGTCAACGTTTACCTGAGCAAGAAGTTGATCGAGAACTACCGCAAGCGCAAAGCGTTTCTGGAAGAGATCAAGCACGCCATCGACAGTGAAGCGGAGTTGTATTGCTTCTTTTATGGCGTGACGCCGGAGTTGAAGCAGGTGCCGAGCAAGAAAAACCCCGAGCAGACGTTCGGGGTGTTCAGTGCGAATATCGAGAACCTGGATCACTTCATTATTCGGGAAGCGCCGGGGTTATCGGGTACGCAATCAGGGCAGCTGTAGCGCAACGCCGCCGGGGTGTTGCTTGATCAGGCTATACGGCAGGACACCCCAGCCCACATTTCCACACACTGCGGCCACGTGAGGAAAGGACGGATCTAACTTGATCCCCTGCTCGGTGAAATACCAGGAAGGAAAACTCCAGCGGTCCTCGTCATCGTAGTCGCAGTCGTCGTCCCCTTCTGGTGTGACCGCCATTTGATTGGGATAGAGATTAAGCAATTGCGCCACCAGCCACGGCGCCAGCTCTTTGCCGCGGTAATCAGAATAGGCACTGAATGACTCAGACGAAGAAATGTAGGCGTCGTAGTTTTCCTCGTAGTGCAGCGGCTTTCCCTGTCCCACCCACAGCACGTCATCAAGCGTCAGAGATTGGCCCGTTTTAGCATCGAGGTTGAGTGAGTCATTGACCTGATCCGGGTAAGCACCGCCACAGAAGTACTCGGTTGAGACACGGACGCTCATGACGTTCGGCGTCATCCACAGAGGCTGGCTCGTCTGTGCGTAGTAGGCGTCAGCGTAGTTAGCGAAGCATCCGTAATACCCCACAATCTCCTGCCACAAACGGCCCATCAATTGCTGATTGATACGCTTACGCTCCTCAGCGTTGTAGCCCGAAACCACTTCAAACAACTCGGCTTTGGATTGTGGGTCGCGCCACCATTGCAGCGTGTAACCCATGAAGGTTTCAGTCTTGCCTTGTGTAAGCTTCATACCCTGCAAGCGCAGGTATTCATAAGGCGCCTTGTCGTGAAGTCTGGCGAGATAGGGCAAGGTATCAGCGGGAATCTGAGGAAGGTTCGCTGGCTGCAGATCAATCTTCAAGACTTTGCCTTTAGGACTAGTCCATTCTCCGGACCAGCCGCTGGACTTTGGTTGTAGGCGAATTGTCGGAAAAGGTTTGTGCTCTCCATATCGCTGGTCGCCCTCTTCCAGCACAAGTGCTTTTCCTTCCTTTGAGCCACTAAGCACCAAGTCCTTGCGGTACTTTTGGTAAAAGTAACGACCCTCACTGCCATCGGCGCTCACCTCCAGCACAATCGGCATTTTTCCCAGAGTCCCGGTATAGACCTGCCTGCCGCTGTCGGCCCACAACATCGTAGAAAACGTGGAGCACACCAATACGACAATGCCAGCAAGACGAAACAGTCCTTTAAACATCAAATCATCCTTGAATGCAGCGAGTATTGGCTCGCAAGAAAGAGCGGCGGATTATGGCGAACCCATGTTCGAGAATCGATAAAAAGCTGACTAGATAACGATCAGCTCAGGCACATACTGACCATCACCAACACCAGTAACCCCACATAGACCCGCGCATGCACTCGATCCGGAATCCGTCCGATCCACGGCGTAGCCAACCGAATCCCCACCAGCGATCCCATCGTCAACACTCCAAACGCCAGCAGATCCACATAGCCGATAAACCACGGCCCCAGATCAAACTCGGTGAACCCCGCCATCGCCATGTAAGTCAGCGTCCCGGCCAACGCCACCGGCAGGCTTAACGGATTAGCCATGGACGTCGCCTGACTCATGCTCAACCCACAACGTCGCAACAACGGTACGGTCATGACGCTGCCGCCTACGCCGAGAAACGTCGCGATCGCGCCGATTCCTACACCACCGCCAGACACTTCTGCCCTCCCCAACCGTCGTGGGATTGTGGTGTCGGACGCTGTCAGAAAACCACGTCGGAACAGGCAATCCACAATGGTCACGCCCAGGTACGCGATGAAGGCATAACGAATCACCTCACCACTCACCCACATCGCGGCGAGCGCTCCGAGGATTGCGCCCAGGCCGATGAACCCGCCCAGCGGCCACAGATAATGACGAATGAGATTGCCGGCACGACGGTGTTTGCCGGTGGCGATCAATGCGTTAACGATCATCACGCAGGTCGAAGTCGCCACGGCAATGTGCATTGCCGATTGGCTGACGGGGTCATCGGCACCATGGCTAGCCATGAGCATGCGATAAAGCAATGGCACCACAACGAAGCCGCCGCCGAAACCGAACAACACCGCAGTGACGCCAGTCACGCACCCGAAAAATGCCAGCAGGAGATAAAACATTGCGCGTCGTCCGTTGGTTGAGAGCGGTCGACAATAGAGCGATGCGCCTTGGCCTGCTTCAGCAAGTCAGCCAATAATGTTCGCGTTTACGCCAACCGCGAGAATCCGCTCAATGCGCAATGTTTCGATCAATCTGCTGGATGACACGCCGCGCTCGGTAGTGGCGGTCGGTACGGATTATCCCCACGGTCATGTGTTGCCCCGTCATACGCATCGGCGGGCACAACTGCTGTACGGCGCGACGGGGGTGATGCAGGTCAGCACGCACGATGGCAATTGGGTGGTGCCGCCGCAGCGGGCGGTGTGGATTCCGGCGGGGGTGGCGCATGAGGTGCTGATGCTGGGGGTGAGCACGCGCAGTTTGTACATCGAACCTGATGCGGTTGATTTGGGGGATCGTTGCCAGGTGATCAGTGTGTCGCCGTTGATGCGGCACTTGTTGATGGAGGCGGTGGAGATCCCGCTGGTGTACGACGAGGCCGGGCGCGATGGCGCGCTGATCGACTTGCTGTTGCATGAACTGGCGCGCAGTGCTCACTTGCCGTTGCACATTCCGTTACCGGTCGATGCGCGGTTGCTGGGGTTGTGCCAAGGCTTTTTGCAGCGGCCCGACGCGCATCAATCGCCGCAGCAATGGGCCGATCAATTGCACATCAGCTTGCGCACGTTCAATCGGCTGTTCCGTCAGCAGACAGGGCTGAGTTTCAGCCAATGGCGCCAGCGGGCCTGCGTGGTGCTGGCCCTGGCGCGGTTGGCGGCGGGGACGCCGGTGACGCGGATTGCGCTGGATTTCGGTTATGACAGCCCGGCGGCATTCTCGACCATGTTTCGCCGCGTATTGGGGCAGGCACCGTCCGTCTGGATGGAGGGGGCGACATAGAAAAAATCAAAAAATGAGTTTGATCCGGGCGCAAAACAACTGTACAAAACAACAGTACTTTTTGGATTAGCACTCTCGAGCCCGGAGAACACCATGGCCTCTCTTGCGATGAAAATCACCCTGGAACGTATCGCCCTTTTCCAATTCACCCCGGCCCACTGTGCCCAGGCCCGAGCGATGCTGGGTTGGAGCGTGGAAGAGCTCTCGGAGGAATCCGGTGTCTCCGTGGACGCCATTGTGCGATTCGAGGCCGAACGCGATGTGCTGGATGTCACCCGGCTGGCGTTGGCGTATCGGTTTGAATCGGAAGGCCTGGTGTTCTTCCCGGGATTTGCGCCGGGTCGGGGGATGAATGTGAGAGGGTCGACGCCTGATCCGGTGGGTCGGGCGGACTACGCGATGGTTGAGTGAGGAGTCAGCAGATGAATGGAATCGATGAATGCGACAGGCTTGGTCATCCGTCTTCGGGTGCTGCCGATGCGGGGGAAATGAGGGCCAAGGCCGAATACCTGATGAAGATCGGCATGCTGCTCGACACCGGTCAGTTGGGCAAGCTGGAAGCGGCGCAGAGGCTTGGACTGTCAGCGGGGGAAATGGATGAAATTCTCGACGGGAATGTTTGCGACCTGACGGTGGCGAAGATCGCGGGCCGCTCCATGGCGAGCGGCCCGACGGCAGAAGATCAGGCGTTCTGAGGCGTGACAGGATCGCCCTTTCAGGAAGGCTCATGGCTTGCCTCGCTGGTCGAGCAGCCACGGCCCTTAACGCCCACCATCACCTGCCTTGGTCTTGGACCTTACTGCTCCCGAAACGCCGGATTCTGACGCTCTAACGACGCTTGTTCATAGCTGTAAGCCAGCGCCAGCAGTTGGGGTTCACTCCAGCGCTGGCCGAAAAAGAACACAGACGTTGGCAGTTCATCGCTGTTCATGCCCGACGGTACGGTTATGGCTGGATAGCCAGCGACTGCGGCACTGAATTGCGAGTAGCCATCGGCATCGGCGAACATTGCATCCAGATTATGTTCAGCCATTTGCTCATCAATGGCAGCCTTGAAGCTGGCACTGAGCACGCCGAACATCTCGGTTGCCTGTGAGTGGGTCATGTCCAGTTCGTTGATGTCGTTCAGCATTTGCTGCCCGTAACCTTCGGCACCCGGATTCAGTTCGTTGAAATCGATCAACTGTTGAAGCGTCTGAATCGGCAACCCTGAGCGGCTGGCCAGGTACTCGGGCAGTTCATGTTTCATGCCTGCCATGAGGGTGTTGAAGTAGCCATCGATATCCGGCAGTCGGACGCTCAACGGCACCAAGGTCGCGCCTTGCTCTTCCAGTGTGGCCAATGCCATCAGGAATTCAAAACAGGGTCGAAGCACAGTGCCGTTGGTGCCGACGTACTCGGTCGGATAACCGATTCTTTTGCCTTGCAGTGCATCCGTGTTGAGCAGCGCGGTGTAGTCAACGCCCACTGGCGCATCGCTGGTGACAGGGTCACGGGCGTCAATGCCTTGCAGGGCGTTGAACATCAGCGCGGCGTCACGAACGGTGCGCGTCAGGGTACCCGGCGTATCCTGCAGACGGGTGATGGGAATGATGCCCGATCGGCTGAACAGACCCAGCGTAGGCTTGACGCCCACCACGCCATTAGCCGAAGCAGGGCACGCGATGGAACCGTTGGTTTCGGTCCCCATGGCCAACGGTGCGAAACCGGCGGCAACACCGGCGGCTGAACCCGAGCTGGAACCACAGATTTCGCCATTTAACACGTGGGGGTTTTTACCCTGGCCACCTCGGCCACTCCAACCGTGGGGCAAGCCCATTTCCCGGACGTAAGCCCATTCGCTCATGTTGGTTTTGCCGAGGATGACGGCACCTGCGTCACGCAGCTGTTGGACCACAAACGCGTCGTTCGCAGCAGGCTGACCGACCATGGCCAACGAACCCGCGCTCGTTTGCATCTGGTCCGCCGTGTCGATGTTGTCCTTGAGCAGAACAGGAATGCCGTGCAGCGGACCACGCACTTTTCCGTCCTGACGCTCCTGGTCCAAAGCGGTGGCAATGTCGATGGCCTGTGGGTTGAGCTCGATAATCGCGTTGATCGTCGGCCCTTGCTTGTCCAGCGTGTGGATGCGCGCCTGCAAATACTCCACCAGTGTGACTGAGGTGAGTTCGTTGCGCGCCATCCGCTCGGTAAGCTCGCTGACGCTCGCATATTCGAGCGACTGGGCAGTGACGGAGGCGTTGCTGTCTGCGAATGCAGGTCCGGTGACCGATAGCAGAATGATCTGCGCCAGTGCCGTCATGCGGCTTTTTAAAACGTCCTTCATTTACAGCATCCTTGATATGGCCAATTGCGGGTGAGTCATTTCACCCGCCGCACAGCCTACCGAAACCGTAGGAAACGGCTGTCAGTCACAAGGAGCTGTCAATGTAGGAAACATCATCCAGACTTGTAGCCGCTACAAGCTAAACGCCCTTCTTCCTTCACTGTACTTTCCATTTCCGACCACCATGCGGCCCCTCGCTGTGGGTACATGACGTTGAACGCTTCGCCCATTTGCGGCGTGGTGATCGACACATTGCGTTCCCAGGCCAAGGCGAGGATCCGGTCGAAGGGCTCGAACCAGGCGTGCATCGACAAATCGAAAGTGCCGTTGTGGATGGGCAGTAACCAGCGGCCCTTGAGGTCGATGTGCGCTTGCAGGGTTTCTTCCGGCTGCATGTGAATGTGCGGCCACTCGACGTTGTAGGCGCCGGTTTCCATGAGGGTCAGGTCAAACGGGCCATGCTGTTCGCCGATGCGTTTGAAGCCATCGAAATAACCGCTGTCGCCGCTGAAGAAGATCCGCGTGTCGCCATCGATCATCACCCACGAGGCCCAGAGCGTGCTGTTGCCATCGAACAGGCCGCGCCCGGAAAAGTGCTGCGACGGTGTGGCGATGAACTGGATGCCATCGACTTCCGTGCCCTGCCACCAATCGAGTTGGCGCACTTTGCTGGCATCGACGCCCCATTTGACCAGGGTGTCGCCCACGCCCAGTGGGGTCAGGAAGTAGTTGGCCTTGTCCGCCAGTGTGAGCACCGTTTGATAATCGAGGTGGTCGTAGTGGTCATGTGACAGGATCACCGCCGCTATCGGCGGCAAGTCATCGAGGCTGATCGGTGGCTGGTGGAAACGCTTGGGGCCGGCCCATTGCACGGGTGAAGCGCGCTCGGCGAAGACCGGGTCGGTGATCCAGAATTTGTCCCGCAGTTTCAGCAGTACGGTGGAGTGGCCGAGGCGATAGACGCTGTGGTTGGGCGCGGCGATCAACGCGGCGTGGCTCAGGGATTGCACCGGGACGGGCGCAGTTGGGCGAGTGTCGCGCGGTTTGTTGAAAATCATGTTCCACATGATGCGCAGCATTTTTCGCACGCCTTCACGTTGCACAGGCACATGATTCTGGAACAGTCCTTGTGCCTGACGGGAAGCTTCGGGTGTGGAGGCATTGTCCGCAGGGGAAATTGAGTCGGCCATGTCTGAGTAACTCCAGAAAAACCGCAAAGCGCGGATTTCACGGTGGGACGATAATTGGCCAAAGCACGCACGCATCAGCCGGAGATTCTAGTATTCACTGCACAGGATTAACGAAACATTACACTGCACAGTGTAGTTTCTAGGTTGCATCAAAGCGGATCACAAGTAAACTGCCGAGTGTAATTCTTCTCTGCCGACTGCCGAAGCGTACTTATGACAGCTCCACAGCGCCTCACCGACCGAAAACGCGAAGCCATCATTCAGGCGGCGATTGCCGAATTCCGTGCCAACGGTTTCGACATCACCAGCATGGACAAGATCGCCGCCACCGCTGGGGTGTCGAAGCGCACGGTGTACAACCACTTCCCCAGCAAGGAAGAATTGTTCGCCGAAATCCTCAATCAACTGTGGGCGCGGGTGACCGCCGAACAGGAAACGTCCTACCGCCCTGACCTGCCCCTGCGCGAGCAAATGCGCCAGATGTTGCAGGCGAAATTGCAGATGCTGGGCGATGAAAACTTTCTCGACCTGGCGCGGGTGGCGATCGCCGCCACCATCCATTCTCCCGAGCGCGCGCAGAACATGGTGGCCCGGATGGGCGAGCGTGAAGAAGGCCTGACTGTGTGGATCCGCGCCGCCCAGGCGGACGGTCGATTGAAGCCGGTCGCCCCCGAATTTGCCGCGCAGCAGATCCAGGGGATGCTTAAATCCTTTGCGTTCTGGCCGCAGATTTCCATGGGGCTGCCCCCGCTGTCAGATGAGATGCAACGCACCGTGGTGGAGTCAGCACTGGACATGTTCCTGGCCTGTTATCAGCGCTGAATCGAGCTGCCATAAATGACAATCTCTGCCGTAAAACCGATCACGGGGCGCGCTGAATAAAACGCGGCAATGTGTTTCAAAATGAAAATGGCGCTGGGGCTATAGTGAACGTCAGTCCCAGCGCCACGCAGAGATCATCATGACCACGCCGACCCACGAAACCAAACCCGCCGCTGCCGTCGATCACCTGCGCTTTCACCGCCCCCATGCTCACTTGGAGCCAACGTTCGGCAACGACAAGTTCGCCCTGCGCGCCGAGGCCTTTGCACGGTTCTTCGGCACGCCGACTTTCCTGGGCGCCCAGACGCTGATCGTGGCGATCTGGATCTGCCTTAACGTCTCTGGCGTGACCCAGTTCGACGTTTATCCGTTCATCCTGCTCAACCTGGCGTTCAGCCTGCAGGCGGCGTATGCCGCTCCCCTGATCCTGTTGGCCCAGACCCGTCAGGCGGCGCGGGACAAAGCCCAGACCGATGCCGATGCCCTGCACCGCGAATCCATCGCCGTGGCCAACAGCGAACGCCAGGCACAAGCGGCGCAGAACACCGCGCAACTGCTCGAGCTGCTTGAACTGAACACCCGGCTTACGGAAATGACCAAGAACCTGACCGAACGCATTGAAAGCCTGACCTCGGAAATGCATCAGCATTTAGTGAATGATCATCCGAAGGATTAGCACCCGGTCACGGCAGTCGAAGCGCCCGCCCCAGCTCATCGAACAACGTCACCACCGAGCGCAACGCGCGGCAGTCCGGACGGGTCAGCAACCAGAGCGCGGTGTCGTAACCGTGCAGCGGGCCAGTCAGTGGTTGCAGTTCATCACCGATCAAAAAGTCCGGTAACGCCGCAACGCCCAGCCCGGCACGCACCAACTCGGTCACCGACAACATGCTGTTGCAGCGATAACCAGGCGTGACGCCGGGCAGTTGCTGGCGCCGCCATGCCACGGTGGGGTGGTCGGGAAGAAAGTCATCCGGCGCGATCCAGGCCAGCGAGGCCAGGTCTTCAGGATCGACTGATTTCAGGTACGCCGCACTGGCACAGACCCGATAGGAAATATCCGCCAGACGTCGACCAACCAGATGCTCGGGCGGTGCGCGAGTCAGGCGCAAGGCGATATCAGCATCCCGTCGGCTGAGGTTGGCGAAGTCGTTGGAGGTGCTCAGTTCGAGGGTCAGCGCCGGGTAGGACGGCATGAACTGCGCCAGCGCCGGCAGCAGCAAACCTTGCAGGACAGAATCGGTGCAGGTCAGCCGCACCGTGCCGCTGATGACTTCACCGCCCTGCTCCACGCCAATGCGCGCCGCGTCCAGCGCTTGTTCCGCGCGCTCGGCTTGCTCGGCCAGGGTCTGGGCGAGTGTGGTCGGCAGGTAACCGGCGCGGCTTTTTTCGAACAGTTGCTGGCCCAGCGCGGCTTCCAGTCGGCGAACCGCGCGAAACACCGTCGACACGTCGACCTTCAATAACGCCGATGCCCGGGCCAGAGAGCCGCCGCGCACCAAGGCGAGGATCAGCGCCAGGTCTGGATAGTCGAGTCGATAGTGCGTCGCTGCATTGATCACTTGGGATAACGCCAATATTGAATGCGTGAGCGCCAATCTATAGTGGGTGCCAGGAATCAACAAGCGTCGAGATCACTCATGGAAAACACCGCCCTGCGCATCGCCCTTATCGGTGACTACGACCCACAGGTCACCGCCCACCAAGCCATTCCCGTGGCGCTCGGCATGGCTGCCGAACACCTGAACGTGGATGTGCAATTTCAGTGGCTGACCACCGATCACATAAACGCCGCCACCCCGTTACACCACTTCGACGGCTTCTGGTGCGTGCCCGCCAGCCCTTACCGCGACATGGACGGCGCGTTGCGGGCGATCCGTTTTGCCCGTGAGCAGCAGCGACCGTTCCTCGGCACCTGCGGCGGTTTTCAACACGCGGTGCTTGAGTTCGCTCGGAACGTATTGGGTTGGGAAGACGCCGAGCACGGCGAAACCCATCCCGGTGCAGCACGCGCATTACTCACGCCGCTGACCTGCTCATTGGTGGAAGCAACGGACAGCATTCGCCTGGTTGAAGGCTCGTTGATCGCCAACGTGTACGAAAGCGCCGAGATCCTTGAGGGATATCGCTGCCGCTATGGCGTGAACCCGGCGTTCGAGCGTGAGTTATTGAGCCAACAGTTGTGCGCCGTTGGCCATGACTCGACCGGCGACCTGCGGGCGGTGGAGCTCCAGGGTCATCCGTTTTTCGTCGCCACCCTGTTCCAGCCCGAACGCGCCGCGCTCAACGGCACGCTACCGCCGCTGGCCCGGGCGTTGGTCGAAGCCTGCAAAAGGCAACAGCCATGATTGCCGATACGCCATCAGCGCCGTACTACGCGGTGATTTTTACCTCGCTGCGCACCGACGGTGATCAAGGCTACGCCGAGGCCGCCGAACGCATGCTGGAACTGGCCCGTGAGCAGCCGGGGTTTCTCGGTGTTGAGTCGGCTCGGGGTGAGGATGGGTTGGGGATTACGGTGTCGTACTGGGCCAGCGAGGCGGCGATTCTGGCGTGGAAACATCATCCTGAGCACCGTGCGATCCGTGAGCGGGGGCGGTCGACGTGGTATTCGACGTGTCATACGCGGGTGTGCAAGGTTGAGCGGGCGTATGGGTTCAAGGCCGTAAAATGATGCGGTGTTCTTCTGGCCGCCTTCGCGTGCAAGCCTCGCTCCTACAGTTTGTCGGTGCCCTCTGTAGGAGCGAGGCTTGCCCGCGAAGAGGCCAGTCCAGACACAGCAAAACTTCAGCCCCGAACCAGACTCCGCACCGCCGAAATCTCCGGCACTTCCCGCCGATTCATGTAAACCCGCAACGGCTCGGTCACATTGATCCGGTCATCAATATTCTGATCCAGCAACAATTGAATCAACTCACGCTTGAGCGTCATGGCCTGCCCAGGCCCCGGCGCCCAGACAAATTCACTGGTGGGAATGATCCCGTCATCCGCCACGTCCATACCAAACGAGTCTTCGCTGAAACGCACAATGTAGTGGCCAGTTTTGCGATTGAGGCCAACGAAGCCTTTGAGTTGGTCGGCGGCCTGGCAGATAAGCTCGGAAGTGATGCGCATATAAACCTCACAAAAGGTCGTTAACGACCGGTGAACGATGGTTTACACGCAAGGACAGGCATTCGGATTTCCCTCTGCCGGGGAAACGCCGGGGCCAAGAGTACTGCAAAGAAGCGCACAAAAGCGCTGAAAAAATCTGCTTTAAACACGTTTATGTCGGTCTGGCGATAGCGCTGGCGGCGCTCAGTTGTTAAAAGAGACGTCTTTGAAAATTCAACGCGAAAGGACCTCGACCATGCCTGTTACCTTCACCAAAAGCGCCCTGCTGCTGAGCATGCTGCTGGGCTTCGGCCAGGCACAGGCCGCCAACGAGCCCAGCCCGACTGCACTGGCCACCCGTTTGGGCATCCCGCACCCGGCGGTCATCGCCCACCGCGGCGCATCCTACGATGCACCGGAATCCACGGCGGCGTCTTACAGACTGGCCCGTGATCTGGGCGCCGATTACCTGGAACTGGACCTGCAACGCAGCAAGGACGGCGTGCTGTTCGCCCTGCACGACAACAACCTGCAACGCACCACCGACGTTGCCACCAAATTCCCTGATCGCAAGGACAGCCCGGCCAACGCGTTCACCCTCGCCGAACTGAAAACCCTGGATGCCGGCAGCTGGTTCAACGCCGCGTACCCGGATCGCGCACGTCCGTCCTTCGTCGGCCTGAAGATCCTGACCCTCGACGAAATCATCGACATCGCCCAGGGCAATCCGCTGCACAAGCCCGGCCTGTACATCGAAACCAAAGAGCCAAAGCAATTCCCCGGCCTCGAACGCGACCTCAAGGACAAATTGCAGGATCGCGGCTGGCTGAGCCCGGCCGGTTCCAAACTGGCGAAAAGCAATCTGGCGGTCGGCCAGGGCAAGGGCAAGGTCGTGCTGCAAACCTTCGAGAAGAGCAGCCTCGAACTGCTTGAGAAGGAAATGCCGCAAGTGCCGAAGATCCTGCTGCTGTGGGTCGGCGAAGGCAGTATCGAGCCTAAGTCCAAAGTGACGTTTGCCGAGTCCGGCGACAAGGACAAGGCCACCTACTACGCCAAACAGGAACCGAAAGACAAAGCCGAATTCCAGCAATGGGTCGAGTACGCCAAGGCCCAGGGTGCGATCGGCACCGGTCCTTCGGCCGCGTTGACCAAGGGTGGCGATCAGAGCTATTCGGACCTGGTGAAACCGTGGATGAACCAGTACACCCACGATCAAGGCCTGCTGGTGCACGCCTACACCATCGACGAAGCGGTTGATTACCAGAAAGTCATGGACGCCGGCGTCGATGGCATCTTCACCAACCGCGCCAGTGAATTGCTGAAGTTCTACAAGCGCCCGGCGGCCGGGACGGTGGCGCAGTTGCTGCAGAACAACGGGTACTGATCGCTAGCTGACACGACACCGCGTCATCTTCTTCGCGGGCAAGTCGGATTGCCGCATCACTCGCTCCTACGGGTTCTGAGTCGATCACAAATAATGCGACCGCCCCAAATCCCGTAGGAGCGAGTGATGCGGCAAGCCGACTTGCTCGCGAAATCTTCCAAACGACACGGTGATTGGAATTAAGGGTGAATTAAGTTGCCACAGTTAATCTGGACTCACTTAAACAGATCACCCCAAGGAATGAACCCATGAAAACCCTGACTGCCCTGTTCACCGCTGCTGCCCTGACCCTCACCGCTGGCCTGGCTCAGGCTGACGTTCGTGTCGACCAGATCCCTGAGCTGGTCAAGAGCGGCAAGATCAAGCCACTGGAAGAAATGAACCAGGCGGCTCTGAAACTACACCCAGGCTCGACCATCACCGACACGGATCTGGACAACCACTTCAACAACTACGAGTACGAAGTGGAACTGAAAACCGCTGACGGCAAAGAATTCGACGTGGACTTCGATGCCACCACCGGCAAAGTCCTGAGCGACAAACAAGACACCTGATACCCGTATCAAACAAAGCCGCACGATCTTCGGATCGTGCGGCTTTTTTGCATGCCGGATTCGCATAATCAACACGCGCCAACTCGGCGGTAGCCCGCTAGAATCCCTCAACGGTGATTATGTAGAGATGGATTGAGATGGGGCAAACAGCGGCAGCAGACATCGCCACGATCGGCCGGATCAGCGCGGTGCCGGCGATTCTCCAGGTGATCCGTGAATTGACGGGGCTGCGCTTCGCTGCGGTGGCGCGTGTCACTGAAGACTCGTGGACCGCTTGCGCCGTACTCGATCAGCTGAACTTCGGCTTGCAGGTCGGCGGCGAGCTGGAGGTGGTCACCACCTTGTGCCACGAAATTCGCCAGGCGCATCAGTCGGTGGTGATCGACAAGGCCAGTGAAGACCCGCTTTACCGCGATCACCACACGCCTCGCCTCTATCAATTCGAAAGCTATATTTCGGTGCCGATCTTTCGCCCCGACGGACGCTTTTTCGGCACCATCTGCGCCCTTGATCCCAATCCTGCATCGCTCAAATCCAGCACGATCCAGAGCACCATGGAATCCTTTGCGCGAATGCTGGCGTTGCAGATCGAGGCGGAAGAGAACCTGCAAAAAACCGAAGCGGCATTGATGGCGGAACGCAAAAACACCGCGTTGCGCGAACAGTTCATCGCCGTGCTCGGCCATGACCTGCGCAACCCGTTGTTCGCGATCAGTGCCGGCGCCGAAATGCTCTTGCGCAAGCTTCCCGACCCGGCGAATCAGCAACGGGCCCGGCACATTCTGACCAGTGCCCGGCGCGCGACCCGACTGGTCGATGATGTGCTGGATTTCGCTCGTGGTTCGTTGGGCAGTGGTATTCCGGTGGACATCGCACCGTGCCCGGACCTGGGCGACGCCTTGCGGCACGTGATTTCAGAAGTCCAGAACATCTATCCCCAACGCACCCTTCGCATGTCCATTGGCGAGCTGCACGGTATTCAGTGCGATCGCGAGCGGGTCGCGCAATTGCTTTCCAATCTGGTGGCGAACGCCGTTGCCCACGGCGATCCCGAGGGCTCGGTAGACGTGAGCGCGCAGATCCACGACGGGCAGTTCGTGCTGAGCGTGACGAATCAGGGGCTCATCGCCGAGGACGCGTTGCCCCATCTGTTTCGCCCCTACGCGCGACCGGCCCGCGGAACACCGCAGACCGGCCTCGGGTTGGGGTTGTACATCGCCAGTCAGATTGCGCAGTCCCATGGTGGAAAGCTGGAAGTGCGCTCGACAACGAAGGAAGGCACGCAGTTTGTTTTCAGCTTTCCGGTGCAGACAGTTCCGGGAAAAGCTTAAGTCGCAGCAATGACGTTGAAGTTAGAATCGGGCGATACAGCGACATTTCCAGAGTCGTCGGCTAGCGTGTAATTCGCCTTCACGGGACCAAGCTTAATGAACTGTTTTTCAATGTAAAAGTGCACACCTGCCACCTCTTCAACCTCCGTGATTGTATGCGTGAACACCGACACGTCATTCCAGATCACTTCGAGCTTGTCCCCTTTGTTGTAGTTCTGGTTGCCTTCGACTAGCGTCCGCAATCCATTTTCGCCTACTGGTTCGGTGAGTTCGCCATCGTCAACCCCTTCTACTTTCAAACGACTTAATTGCAGATCCATAGACATAAAAACGCTCCTTGTGAATACAGCAGCGCCACTGCGCTGATAGCGCTATCAAACGCTCGTGCACGGCAATCGTCTACTGTCAGAACTAACAGGTGCTCCGTAAAACCGAACCAAAATGCCAGGCGCCCGACCAGCGGCATAACCCTTATGGATCCGAGAGCGACGGGCGTACCGACTCGGTAACCGACCTGATACGCCGCCGTTTCCGTTACGCGCTCAGACGCGCCGTCACTTCATTCAACTGCCCCGACAACCCATGCAAATGACGGCCGGCCGCTTCGGTGCGCTGCACGTTGTCCAGGTTGGTGCTGGCGATGCTGGTGATTTCAGTGAGGTTGCGTGAGATGTCCTCGGCCACCGAGGTCTGTTCTTCGGCGGCGGTGGCGATCTGGCGGTTCATGTCGCGGATGGCTTCCACGGCATGGGTGATCCGCTCCAGCATGGCGCCGGCCTGGGTCACTTGCTCGACGCTTTCTTCGCTGCGCGACTGGCCGCTTTCAATCGCCTGAGCCGCGTCCACCGCACCGGTTTGCACGGTCTGGATGATCTGGTTGATCTCGATGATCGACGCCGCCGTGCGCTGGGCCAGGCTGCGCACTTCATCGGCCACCACCGCAAAACCGCGTCCGGCTTCACCGGCACGGGCCGCTTCGATGGCCGCGTTGAGCGCCAGCAGGTTGGTTTGTTCGGCGATACCGCGAATCACTTCGAGCACCTTGCCGATGCGTCCGCTGTCCGTTTCCAGTTGGCGGATGACCGTGGCGGTGTTGGCGATTTCGCCGCGCATACGGGTGATGGTGTGAATGGTGCCCTGCATGACTTTTTCGCCGTGTTGGGCGGACTGGTCGGCATCGTCGGCGGCGCGTGCGGCATCGGCGGCGTGACGGGCGACTTCCTGTGCGGTGGCCGACATTTCGTTCATCGCCGTGGCCACCTGATCGGTGCGGTTGAACTGCTCATTGGTGCCGCTGGTCATGAGGCTGGCGATCGAGTTCAGCTCACTGCTGGCGCTGTCCAGGTCCTTGGCGCTGCGCTGCAAACGGCTGAACGTTTCGGCGAGGAAATCACGCAAAGTGTTGGCCGCAACCGCCAATTTACCCAGCTCATCCTGACGGGTGCTGGCCACGCGATCGGCAAACTTGCCCTGGCTGAGTTGCGCGACGTACTCGATCAGTTTGCGAATCGGTTCAATCAGGTTGCGGTTGACCAGCCACAGGCTCAAGAGCCCGATCAACAGCCCCGAGACGAGCATCACAATGAGCCCCAGCAACACGGTGCGATCGGCTTCGGCGCTGATTTGCTTCGACTGCTCGACACCCTGCTTGCGCAATTCGCTGACCAACTCGGTCATCTGTTCACTGGTCGCACGGTCGACACCTTTGACCGCCGCGTCGCCTGCCGTCGGGTCGGCGCCCGCCGCCACGTAGGCGTCACGGCCCTTCTGATAGGCAGCGCCCAGCAAACGGTGTTCGTCACGCAGGCGTTCGATGCGGGTTTTCAGTTGCGTATCGATACCTTTTTGCACAGCCAGCTCACCGAGAATGCTCTGCACATCGCGCTGACGGTCTTCGAACTGTTTCCAATACTTGTCCAGGTCGGCCGGTTGCTTGCCACGCAGCAGGACGTTTTTCCATTCCTGAACCTGCACCTTGAATTGCAGGTTGGCTTCATCGATCAACTGCGAGGTGTGCAGCGGGCCTTCAATCAGGTTGGCGTAGCTCTGAACGCCGCCGGACAGAAAGTGAAAGCAAGCCAGGGCGATCAACAGTACCGCCAACAGGCTGCCGCTCAACAGGGCGAGAATTTGTGCTCTCAGGGATTTTTGCAGCATCGAGTGATACTCATGACAGGGGGTGAGACACGCGGCAAACACAGCGTGAAAGGTGTCCGGACATCCCTGTCTGAAACTTGGCTCATGGCCGAAGCCGCGCAAGGTAACTTAAGCAAGATCGGCGGGCCAGAGCGGTTCTTGAATCTATTCCGACCACCGGCAATGCAATCGTTTGCGGTTATTTTTTCGTCACAAAAACGTCATCCACAGTTGCGATGATGCGGCTCAAGTGACCTGTAAAACCTGCGACAGGCGCCTCCCCTTGCGAGCCCCAATGAACCACAGCATCGACCAAAGCCATCGCGACCCGGACCTGTTCGGTCTGCTCTACGGTTTCAGCTTTCGCCCCGGTGAGCGGGGTCGGGAGATTGATTCGGCGAAAGCGCTGCAATACCTGCAACAGCCGGACGAGAGCGATGAATTCCTGTGGCTGCACCTGAACCTGGCGCATGCCGCGTGCGAGCGCTGGATGAAAAGCCATCTGGCATTGCCGGACGAGTTTTTCGAAGCCTTGCACGAAGGGTCTCGATCCACGCGCATCGAGCATGTGGATTCGGCGTTGCTGGCGGTGGTCAACGATGTGGTGTTCAACCTCAGCAGCATGGTGTCGTCGGATGTGTCGACGCTGTGGGTGTGCGCCCGCAGCCGGCTGATCATCAGCGCCCGCCTGCAACCGCTGCACTCGGTGGACAAGCTGCGCTCGTCGGTGAAGGCCGGCGAGTGCTTTCGTTCACCGCTGGAATTGCTGGTGCATTTGCTCCGCGATCAGGGCGAGGTACTGACCCAGATCGTGCGCAAGACCAGCCTCAGTGTCGATCAGATCGAAGATGAATTGCTGTCCTCGCGGCTGTCGACCAACCGTGCGGAACTGGGTGCCAATCGCCGGGTGCTGGTGCGCCTGCAACGGCTGCTGGCGCTGGAGCCCGGTTCGTTGTTGCGATTGCTCAACCGGCCGCCGCACTGGTTGCAGAAGGAAGACGTGAAGGAGTTGCGCAAGTCCACCGAGGAATTTGCGCTGATCATCAACGACCTCACGGCGCTGGGTGAGCGGATCAAGCTGTTGCAGGAAGAGATCGCGGCCAACCTGAACGAGCAGAGCAACCGCACGCTGTTCACCCTGACCGTGGTGACGGTGCTGGCGCTGCCGATCAACATCATTGCCGGTTTTTTTGGCATGAATGTGGGTGGGGTGCCGTTGTCGGGGGATCCGGAGGGGTTCTGGATTCTGGTGGCACTGGTGGCGACGTTTACCGTGATTGCGGGGCGTTGGGCGTTTCGCAAGCGCCAGGATTATTGAGCCTTCACCCCATCCCCTGTAGGAGCGAGGCTTGCCCGCGAAGGCGTTTTACCTGATACACCGCTTTCGCGAGCAAGCCTCGCGCCTACAGGGACCGGGTGAATTCTGATTAACGGATCAGCAAAAAAACCAAACCCTGATCTAGGGCAGTTTCCCTGTAACATTTGGCAACGATCATGACAGACACTCCTTCCTTCCTCAGGATTGTCTGTCATGGCTACGCCCTCCTACACCGCCCAAACCCAGGCTCCCGCCCGCAGTGCCAGGCCTCAACTCGATAAAAAACCCAGCCTGCTCACCCTCGTGGTGTTTTTCGGAGTGCTGGCCAGTGGGTTGTTGTTCACCGCCTACAGCCTGATGCACGACATGAGCGAACTCGGCACGGAGGTCACCACCTGGACGCCGTTTCTGCTGTTGGGCGTGGCGCTGCTGATCGCCCTGGGCTTTGAGTTCGTCAACGGTTTCCACGACACCGCCAACGCCGTGGCCACGGTGATTTACACCAACTCGATGCCGCCGAATTTCGCGGTGGCCTGGTCCGGGTTCTTCAACTTCCTCGGGGTGCTGCTGTCGAGTGGCGCGGTGGCGTTCGGCATCATCGCCCTGCTGCCCGTGGAACTGATTCTGCAAGTCGGTTCCTCCGCCGGTTTCGCGATGATCTTCGCCCTGTTGATCGCGGCGATCCTGTGGAACCTCGGCACGTGGTGGCTGGGCTTGCCGGCCTCGTCGTCGCACACCTTGATCGGTTCGATCATCGGTGTCGGCGTGGCCAACGCCCTGATGCACGGCCACGATGGCACCAGCGGCGTGGACTGGGCTCAAGCGACCAAGATCGGCTATGCGTTACTGTTGTCGCCGCTGGTCGGCTTCGGTTTTGCCGCGCTGTTGTTGCTGGCCTTGCGTGCGTTCGTCAAGAACCGCGCGCTGTACAAGGCGCCCGTCGGCAACACGCCACCGCCGTGGTGGATTCGCGGCATGTTGATTGTGACCTGCACCGGGGTCTCGTTCGCCCACGGTTCCAACGATGGCCAAAAAGGCATGGGCCTGATCATGCTGATTCTGGTCGGCACGCTGCCGATGGCCTATGCGCTGAACCGCACCATGCCGGCCGATCAGGCGCTGCAGTTCGCCGCCGTCGCCGAAGTCACCCAGCAAGCGCTGGTCAAAAGCGTGCCGATGCCGGCCCCCGCCGATCCGCGCCCGATCCTCTCTGAATACGTGCGCAGCAAGGAAGCCACACCGCAACTGATCCCGGCCCTCGCCGCCCTTACGGGCAGTATCGGCGCAGAGGTCAAGGGTTATGGCTCGCTGTCCAAAGTACCGGCCGAAGCCGTGGGCAACGTGCGTAACGACATGTACCTGACCAGCGAAACCATTCGCCTGATGGACAAGAACAAAGTCGGCCACTTTGACGCCGACACCACCGGCAAGCTGCAACTGTTCAAGCAACAGATCGACAACTCGACGCGCTTTATTCCGCTGTGGGTGAAGATCGCGGTGGCGATTGCGCTCGGGCTGGGCACGATGGTCGGCTGGAAGCGCATCGTGGTGACGGTCGGCGAAAAGATCGGCAAGACTCACCTGACCTACGCGCAAGGCGCCTCGGCGGAAACCGTGGCCATGCTGACCATCGGCGCGGCGGACATGTTCGGCTTGCCGGTGTCGACCACTCACGTGTTGTCCTCGGGCGTGGCCGGGAGCATGGTCGCCAACGGCGGCGGCTTGCAGATGAAGACCATCCGCAACCTGCTGATGGCGTGGGTGCTGACCTTGCCGGCGGCGATTGTGCTGTCAGGCAGCCTGTATTGGTTGTTCACCCAAATCTTCTAGCCCCACACATAACCCTGTAGGCGCGAGTGGTGCGGCAATCCGACTTGCCCACGAAGAGCGATAACCCGGTCATTCGGTCAGACCGCGTTATCGTTCTTCGCGGGCAAGCCTCGCTCCTACAAGGGCGGTTAGGTTGTGGACTGGATGACATTGGCCAGCCAGTCCATGAACGCCCTCACCCGCAGCGGCAAATGCCGTTGCCGGGCGTAGAGCAGCGAGACCTCCATCGAGGGTGCGCTGAACTGCGGCAGCACCGCCACCAGATCACCACTGTTCAAGTGCGATTGCATGCCCTTGACCGGCGCCTGAATCAGTCCGAATCCCCCCACGCACGCCAGCTCATAAGCATCGGTGCTGTTGACCGTCACGCTGCCCGCCATCGGCAGTTGCCGGGGCTTGCCTTCCACCTCGTACAGAAAGCCGTCCGACCGCGAACCCAATACGCCGACGTAATGCACCATCCGGTGCTGCGCCAGGTCTTCGAGTGTTTCGGGAATCCCGTAGCGCGCCAAGTATGCCGGGCTCGCGCAGTTGACCATGGCGAAATCACACACGCGACGAGCGACCACCGACTGGTCCGGCTGCGACCCCACGCGCAACACGCAATCAAAACCCTCCCGAAGCAGATCGACTCGCCGGTCAGTGGTGCTGATTTCCAGTTCCAGGTGGGGGTGGCGCGCCATGAATTCCGGCAGTTGCGGCATCACCACCTGGCGGGCCAGAAAGTTCGGCATGTCGATGCGAATCCGCCCGACCAACGAGGCCGGGTCCTGGCGAAACAGGCCCTCGATGTCGTCCATGTGCGACAACAAATCCTTGCTGCGTTCGTACAGCACCAGCCCGTCCTGAGTCGCCTGGACCCGGCGCGTAGTGCGTTGAAGCAAGCGTGTCCCCAGCAGCGTTTCCAGCGCTTGAACGTGATCGGACACCGTGGACCGGGGCAGACCCAGGCTCTCCCCCGCCAGAGTAAAACTCGACATTTCGCTGACGCGAACGAAGGTGCGCAGCAGTTCCAGCTTGTTCATGAGCCGCCCATGTATTGTTCGGATTAACCGACCAGTGATTCCGATTTCATCCTGTTTATCACTTCAGGGCGGATAAATAAACTTCCTCTACACCGTCACTCACCACCTTTGAGGAAGTCCCATGAACCGTAAAATCGCACTGATCACTGGCGCCAGCCGCGGCCTCGGCAAAAACGCAGCCCTGCATCTGGCCGCCCAAGGCGTCGACATAATCGGCACCTACAACAGCAAGGCCGATGAGGCGCAAGAACTGGTCGCCGACATCGAACGCCTCGGCGCTCAGGCGGTGATGCTGCAACTCGATGTGAGCCAAAGCGAACGCTTCGAAGCCTTCGCCACGCAGGTCGCCGATGTGTTGCACAGCCGTTTTGATCGCCAGCACTTCGACTTCTTGCTCAACAACGCCGGCATTGGCCTGACCGCGAACTTCGTCGACACCACCGTCGCCCAGTTCGATCTGCTGATGAACATCCACCTGAAAGGGCCGTTCTTCCTCACCCAGAACCTGCTGCCGCTGATGGCGGACGGTGGGCGCATCCTCAACGTATCCAGCGGTCTGACCCGTTTCAGTTTGCCGGGTTACGGTGCTTACGCCGCGATGAAAGGCGCGATGGAAGTGCTGACTCGCTATCAGGCGAAGGAACTCGGTGCCCGCGGCATTTCCGTGAACACCCTGGCACCGGGCGCCATCGAAACCGATTTCGGCGGTGGCACCGTGCGCGATAACAGCGACGTGAACAGCTACATTGCCGGCAATACCGCGTTGGGTCGGGTGGGTCAGCCGGATGACATCGGCGCTGCGATTGCTTTACTGCTGGCGCCGGGCAGCCAGTGGATCAATGGCCAGCGCGTTGAAGCATCCGGCGGGATGTTCCTGTAACCCCTGAACCTGTGGCGAGGGAGCTCGCTCCCGCTGGGTTGCGAAGCAGCCCCAAAATCTCGGTAACTGTCGAAGATTTTGCGAGCGCTTCGCACTCGAGCGGGACGGTGCGGCGATCCGCCAAGCTCCCTCGCCACAAAAGCGGTTCACTCTGGATTAGCGAGCAGTAGACACCATCAACATGCGCTCACGCACCACGTCATACGCCCAGTGATACACGTAGGTGTACGGCAGGAAAAACAGCAACACGCCGATATCCAGCAGGAACGCCTGCCACAGGCTGACGTTCAGCCACCACGCAATCAGCGGCACCCCCATCGCCACCAGCCCGCCTTCGAACAACAGCGCATGGACAACCCGTACCCAGGCGTTGTGCACGATGCCATAGCGTTTGAGCAAACGGTCGAACAGCCCGTTGAAGACCACGTTCCAGGCCAGCGCCAGGGCGGCGATGACCAACGTGACGACGCCCATCTCGAGCATCGGTTTGTCCATGATCCACGCCAGGAGCGGCGTACAGATCAGGATGGCCAGCACTTCGAAAGCGATGGCCTGGAAAATACGTTCAGTGATGGATTTGTTGACGCTCATGATCAGGAATCTCTGAGTGACTGTGGTTGCCATCATCCAGCCCTACGTCGATACTTTCCAACCAATAACCATCGACAAAGGCGATAGTTCATGGCTTCTCAGGAAGTGTTGCAAGCGTTTGTCCAGGCGGCGACGCAAGGTTCGTTTTCTGCGGCAGCACGCAAACTCGGCCGCAGCCAGTCGACCATCAGTGCAGCGGTTGCCAGCCTTGAAATCGATCTGAACCTGGTCCTGTTCGACCGCAGCAGCCGCAAGCCGAGCCTGACCCCGGCCGGGCACGTGATGCTGCAGCGGGCCGAGGAGATCCTGGCCGCCACCAGCCGCCTGGCAATGACCGCCAGTCTGCTGTCCCAAGGGGTTGAGCCGAAGTTGACGGTGGCGATTTCCGACACTTATCAGTCCGACCGTTTCGAAGCGGCGTTGAGCGCGTTCGATCAGCGTTATCCGGACCTTGAACTCGAATGCCTGATCGCTGAATGCGATGACCTGGTGGCCTTGGTGCAAAGCGGCCGGGCGCATGTGGCCTTTGCCGAAAAGCAGGACAGTTACCCGCCGGACCTGGTCAGCTCGACCGTGGATGAACGCACGGAAATTGCCCTGTTCGTGTCCCGCGAGCATCCATTGGCAGCGCTGGGCCTCGTCGATCAAGACGTGTTGCAAAAGCATCGGGAGTTGCGTCTGGCGACGATCGTCAATCCGTATGAAAGCCGTGCGAAGGGACGCGTCTGGTCGGCGCCGAGTTACCTGATGCTGCTGGAAATGGCCCAGGGCGGGTTTGGCTGGGCACCGTTGCCGCGATGGCTGGTGGAGCGGTTTGGCCCGGGGACATTGCAGGAGCTGGACGTGCGGGGCTGGCCGAAACCGGTGTTTGTCGATGCCTTGTGGTCGCGGCTGCATCCGCCGGGGCCGGCAGGGAGCTGGTTGCTCGGCAAGCTGCTGGAATGAAGGTCCTGCGGACCTTATCGCGAGCAGGCTCGCTCCCACAGTGGATCGCGGTGATCACAAAATTTGTGTACGCCCCTCCGTAGGAGCGAGCCTGCTCGCGATGGGGCCCGTCGGTTCACATCACCTCAGCGCCTTGATCCGCGCCTCGATAAACCGCCGCTCCGGCACCTGCTGCGTCAATTCCAGCGCCCGTTCATACGCCGCCCGCGCCTCTTCACCCCTCCCCAACTGCCGACAAAACTCCGCCCGCGCCGAATGCGCCAAGTGGTAATCCAGCAGATCACCCCTACCCAGTATCCCGTCCACCAACACCAGCCCCGCCAACGGCCCGTCTCGCCTGGAGATCGCCGCTGCACGGTTCAACTCAATCACCGGTGAAGGCACCGCCGCCAGCAGCACGTCATACAAACCCACAATCTGCTGCCAGTCGGTCTCCCCCGCCGTGGGCGCTTCGGCGTGCACCGCCGCAATCGCCGCTTGCAGGCAATAAGGCCCGAACCGTCCGGTGGTCAGCGCCGCCTCCACCAGCGCGCAACCTTCGGCAATCATCCCGGCATCCCACAACGAGCGGTCCTGTTCATCCAGCACAATCAGTTCACCGCTCGCCGACGTGCGGGCCGGGCGTCGTGATTCATGCAACAGCATCAACGCCAGCAGCCCTATCACTTCCGATTCCGGCAGCAACTCCATCAACAGCCGCCCGAGCCGGATCGCTTCGCGGGTCAGGTCCTCGCGGGTCAGTTCGGCGCCGACCGACGCCGAGTAACCTTCGTTGAACACCAGGTAAATCACCCTCAGCACACTGTCGAGACGCTCGGGCAGTTCCGCCAGTGTCGGCACTTGATAAGGGATTTTCGCGTCACGGATTTTCGCTTTGGCGCGCACGATGCGCTGGGCGATGGTCGCCGGTGCCGAGAGAAAGGCGCGGGCAATTTCCTCCGTGGTCAGGTCGCACACTTCGCGCAGGGTCAACGGCACCTGGGCATCCGACGCGAGGGCCGGGTGACAACAGGTGAAGATCAACCGCAAACGATCGTCTTCCACGTCCTCATCACTCCAGTCGGCCTGTTCCAGCTCCTCCAGTTGAGCAATCAACATCGGCCGGGACGCGGCAAAACGCGCGCGCCGACGCAACACATCAATGGCCTTGAAGCGACCGGTGGACACCAGCCACGTGCGCGGGTTATCCGGCACGCCGTCACGCTGCCAACGCTCGACCGCGACGAAAAATGCCTCGTGCAGGGCCTCTTCGGCGAGGTCGAAATCGCCAAGCAAACGGATCAGCGTCGCCAGAATCCGCCGCGACTCTTCGCGGTAGACCTGCTCGACCCGAGCCGTGACCGAAGCGTCAGTCATCAGTCCGGCATGCCTTCAGTCACCAGCATCACCAAGCGATCGAGGCTTTGTCCCCAGCCATCGTAAAACCCCATGGCCTCGTGGGCCTGACGATCTTCTTCGGACCAGTGCATGGCCCGGGCGGTGTAGAGGGTTTTGCCGTCCTTGTCTTCGAGGGTCACTTCGGCCGACATGAAGGGTTTGCCCGAAGGAATCCACCCGGGAGTGAACGCGTCGGTGAACACCAGGCGTTCAGGCGCGACGATTTCCAGGAAGACTCCCATGGTCGGATACTCAGTCCCGTCCGGTGCGCGCATCAGGGTGCGAAACTGGCCGCCGACCCACAGATCCATTTCGCACTCCGGCGTGGTCATGCCATGCGGCCCCCACCATTGAGTGAGCAAGGCCGGCTCGGTCCAGGCGCGGAAGAGCTTGCGACGCGGCGCGTCGATCAGACGACTGATGGACAGCTCGAATTCGGCAGGCTGATGCTTATAGGGTTGCGGACTCATGGGGATCTCCTGTCTTGTGCTTGTTATTCAGGGATTCAACTGGCGAACGGGCCGCACCTCGACGCTGCCGACCCGGGCCGCCGGGATGTTGCCGGCGACCTGGATCGCTTCATTGAGGTCTTTGGCATCGATCAGGTAGAAGCCGGCCAACTGCTCCTTGGTTTCGGCGAACGGGCCATCGGTGATCGACATCTTGCCGTTGCGCATGCGCACGGTGGTCGCGGTCTGCACCGATTCCAGCGCCTCGGCTGCGATCATCCGGCCGCTGCCCTGGATCGCCTCGGCGTAGGCCATGCACTCGGCGTCATGGGGACTGTCAGGCAGCGAGTGCAACTCCTGTTCGTTGCTGTAGACCAGGCATAGGTACTTCATGTGGGCTCTCCCGGATCGAACTGATCAACTATGGCTGCTGATTGGCGTTTTGGCGCTGCTTCCCGATAAACAGCCCGGTGATCAGGGTTCAAGGTTGAACAGCGCCGTGCCGCTGGTCATGTCGAACGGGGCCGACCAGTGTTCATGGACGATGCGCCATTGCCCGGCATCGCGCCGATAGCAGGCGGTCACACGCATCCAGCAGGCCTGGGTTTCACCTTGTTCGTTGGTGCCGCCGCAATGGGCCAGCCAGTGAGCGAAGGCGATGTGCTCGTCCGCGACGATGTTCAAGTGGGCGAAGTCGAACGTGTGCGCGCCCTGGCACATTTCCATGCACTCTTCCCAATGCGCGCGGTAAGCCGCCTTGCCGCGAAACTGCAAGGCCTTGACCGCGTCGTAGGAGACGATGTCGTCGGCATACAGCTGCATGAGTTCTTTGACGTCCTTGGCGATGACCGCCTCACGATAGGTGTCGATCAGGGCCTGGATTTCTTGGGTTGCGTTCATGGTGGTTCTCCGTGGTTTTTGTTGTGAAGACACCCTTAGTCGTCTGGCGCACCGCCAAATCGACAGTCGAAATAAAAATAATCCATGAATGCAAACTCGTTAGAATCCAACGCCTATTTTGTTGGAAAAAGGACACTCCAGTGACAACCCGACTCGTGCCTTACGAACGCCTGAACGCGCGCCAGCGCCAGCAAATCGAGGCCATCGAAGTGCATAAAGAGCAGATTAAATTCTCCGGCGACATCCACGGTGCATTGCACACCTTGCTGTCCAAACCCGGTCCCGGCGTCAAGGGATTTGCGCTACTGGCCGAGGAGGTTCCCGTGGCCTTCCTGCTGCTCAAACGCCCGCCCGTGTTGCCGGCCTGGGCCGATGAACACAGTGCGACCTTGCATGCGTTGCAAGTCGATCACCGCGCTCAAGGCAAAGGTTATGGGAAGGCTTGCCTGCAAGCTTTGCCCGACGTCGCCCGGCTGGCGTTTCCGGAAATCAAAGCGCTGGAACTCTCGGTGGACGCGGACAATGAGGCCGCCATTGCGCTCTATGCAAAATTTGGCTGGGTCGACAGCGGCGAGGCGTACAAGGGCCGGATCGGTTATGAACGGCGCATGAGTCTGGTTTTCTGAGGTGGTTATGCTCGACAGTATCGAAGCACTGGAAGCGATCTACGGCCAACCCCACGACCGCGCCGTGCGCAAACAGATTGCCTTTCTGAACGAGGACTATCAGGCCATGGTCCGCGCCTCGCCGCTGGTCATCATCAGCTCGGCCGGGCCTGATGGCCTGGACGGTTCGCCTCGTGGCGACACGCCGGGATTCGTGCGGATCATCGACCCGAAGACCCTGGCGATCCCGGACCGTCCGGGCAACAACCGCATCGACACGCTGCGCAATGTGGTGCTCGATTCGCGGGTGTCGCTGCTGTTCATCATCCCCGGCATCGGCGAGACGTTACGGGTCAACGGCACGGCGCAGATCAGCGCGGAACCGACGTTGCTGGAGAGCTTTGCGGTGAACGGCAAACCAGCGCGCACAGTGATGCTGGTGACCGTGGACGCGGCATACTTCCATTGCTCGAAAGCGATTGTGCGTTCGGATTTTTGGAACCCCGAGAAGCATCTGGAGCGCTCGGCACTGCCAACGGCGGGGGCTTTTCACAAGCGCTTGAATGACGGGCATTTCGATGCCGAAACGTATGACCGGGAAGCGCCGGCGCGGGTACGGGACAGTCTTTACTGACACGCCCCCTAACCAATGTGGGAGCGAGCCTGCTCGCGATGGCGGCATAACCTTCAACAGAAGTGTCGACTGTCAGACCGCCATCGCGAGCAGGCTCACTCCCACAGGGGATCTTCGGTGCTTGATATATGTTGGTTACAGCGCCAGAACCATCTCATGCCACGCCATTCCGCCGTGGTCGGAGGCCGACGGCTTGATGTAGGCAAAGCCGAATCCGGCGTACAGCGGAATATGCCGTTCCTTGCACATCAGATGGATGTGGGTCTTGCCCATCGCCCGCATGCGCTCGATGAATTCGCCCATCAAACGCTTCGCCAGCCCCTGCCCCTGAAAATCCGGGTGCACCACCACCGACATGATCACGACGTGCGGCCCGGCCGGGTCGTGGCCAATCAGCTCCTTGAACGCTTCGTCTGACATTTCCACCTGAAACGCCGCACCGGAATTGATGAAACCGGCTACAACGCCGTCTACTTCGGCGACGATGAAACCGTCGGGCCAGGTGGCGATGCGCGTGGCGATTTTTTCCCGGGTGGCGGCTTCGTCGCCTTCGTAGGCAACGGTTTCGATGGCGAAGCAGCGGTCCAGGTCGGCGGGAGTGACGTGGCGGATGACGGTGTTCATGGCAGCTCGGATTCAGCGTGGGAAAGGCTGGGGATCATAAATTAATAAGGTGTTCATATCGATCACTGCTGATGTCGTAAAGCCTTCGTATAGGCGCTTTCATTGCCGATCGGATCGGATTATTGGTGTTGCCTGTCTCTGATCATCGATAGGGGGAACACACCATGAGCAGCGTTCAGATCGGACTTCTCTTGCTGTTGGGCATCAGCACGTTTGGCTTTGTGACGTTGTCGATTGACGTGATGCGGTCGCGACGGATGAAGCGGAGCAAGTAACGATCAAGAGGCGGACGTGGGTTCGCCTCTTGATGCGGTCATTTGTCTTTTAGCGGCAGCCAGATTTCCAGCACGCCGGTGTTGAGCTTCGGGTTGAAGTCTTCGCTGTAGCGTTCGAACTCTGGCGCGTCCGCCGCCTGATGGCCGGACTGTGGCAGCCAGGTTTTCCAGATGTACTGAAAGGTCGCGGGCAACTGGTCCAGTGTGCCTTTGTGCTCGAACACCGCGTAATGCTGGGGTAGAACCTCGACCCAGCGGTACTTCTCGGGCAGGTCGTCGAGTTTGGCGATTTCGACGCCGGCGATGTACTCAAACCCGCCTTTGCCATCGGGATTGCAGCAAATACCGTAGGTCACTTCACCTTTTTGGCCGGGTATCTTGCCCATCTCGGGAATGAATTTTTCCCAGAGTTCGGGAATGCCTTGTGTGGTCTGCTGGGTAAATCGACCACCCAGCCCTGCAATGAGCAGAAAATGCCCATGTTCGAAGCGTGGCTCGGCCGGTTTCACGCCTGTTTGCTCATCCATGACTCAACTCCTTGCTGCAAAAAAAATGGGTTCGGCTGGGAGTATAGAAGCCAAACCCGATTCGCCTAATTACAGGGCGTGCAACTGCTCGACGGCGCCCGCACCAACAAACTCGTTATAACCCGATAGAATCACGTACACCGCGAAATAGCAGAAGATCGCCGCTGATGCCATGTAGGAGTAACGCAGCAGTTTGTCGCCCAGCAACTTGCCGCCGTGGCTCGCGGCGAAGCACAACGCGACGCACCAGAACACTCCGGCGCACAGAAAACCGCCGAGAAACAGCGCCGAACTGACGGCATCACCGCCACCGGAGCGCGCGATGAGCGTACCGCCCACGGCCGCAAACCAGAGAATGGCGCTGGGTGACGACATGGCCAGGAAAATCCCGCGGAAAAACTCCTTGCGGTGAGAGTTCTGCCCCACCTCGGCGGACTGCGCCAACACCGCTTCATGGTGAATCGCCGAATAGATCATCTTCGCCGCGAAATACACCAGCAACGCTGAACCGCCGATCCACAGCACCCAACGCACGGTTTCGTATTGCAGCAAAACGGTCATGCCCGCCAACGCCAGCACCGCGTAAATCAGGTCACCGACGCAAGTGCCCAAGCCCAGGGCAAAGCCTTGAAAATAGCCGCGCTGCATGGCCAGGGTGATCATCGCGATGTTGGCCACGCCGATATCCAGGCACAGCGAAAGGCTCAGCAGAAAGCCGCTGGTAAATTCCATCAACCGGGTTCCTTCGGACAAATTTGTTTACAGAGTCGCTGGACAGTGTGCCACAACAGCCCTTACATTCCGCCACAGGCCACCGCAGTGGCCAGCGTCGCTCGGACGGTTCCGGGCGCTCACGTTACCGAGGCAACAATGGCTAACCCAGGTTCGCCGCGCCGCTTTGCGCGCATAGATCGACTCCCCCCTTACGTATTCAACATCACTGCCGAGCTGAAGATGGCCGCCCGTCGTCGTGGCGAAGACATCATCGACTTCAGCATGGGCAACCCTGATGGCCCTACTCCGCCACACATCGTCGAAAAACTGGTCACCGTCGCCCAGCGCGAAGACACCCACGGCTACTCGACGTCAAAGGGTATCCCGCGTCTGCGCCGGGCCATTTCCAATTGGTACAAGGATCGCTACGAGGTCGATATCGACCCGGAAACCGAAGCCATTGTCACCATCGGCTCCAAGGAAGGCCTGGCGCATCTGATGCTGGCCACCCTCGACCAGGGCGACACCGTGCTGGTGCCGAACCCCAGTTATCCGATTCACATCTACGGTGCCGTGATTGCCGGCGCCCAGGTGCGTTCGGTGCCGCTGATCCCGGGCGTGGACTTCTTCGCTGAACTGGAAAGCGCGATTCGCGGCTCGATCCCGAAACCGAAAATGATGATTCTCGGCTTCCCGTCGAACCCCACCGCCCAATGCGTGGAACTGGATTTCTTCGAGCGGGTGATCGCCCTCGCCAAGCAGTATGACGTTTTGGTGGTGCACGACCTGGCTTACGCCGACATCGTCTATGACGGCTGGAAAGCCCCGTCGATCATGCAGGTGCCGGGCGCCAAGGACATCGCGGTGGAATTTTTCACCCTGTCCAAGAGCTACAACATGGCGGGCTGGCGCATCGGCTTCATGGTCGGCAACGCTGAACTGGTCAACGCCCTGGCGCGGATCAAGAGTTACCACGACTACGGCACCTTCACCCCGCTGCAGGTCGCGGCGATTGCGGCGCTGGAAGGCGATCAGCAGTGCGTCAAGGACATCGCCGAGCAGTATCGGCAGCGTCGCAACGTGCTGGTCAAAGGCCTGCACGAACTGGGCTGGATGGTCGAGAATCCGAAAGCGTCGATGTATGTCTGGGCCAAGATCCCCGAAGCCTATGCGCACTTGGGCTCGCTGGAGTTCGCCAAGAAATTGCTCGCCGAGGCCAAGGTCTGCGTCTCGCCAGGCGTCGGGTTTGGTGAGTATGGGGATGATCATGTGCGCTTTGCGCTGATCGAAAACCAGGACCGGATTCGTCAGGCAGTGCGCGGGATTCGCGGGATGTTTCGGGCGGATGGCCTGGCCCCGAAATCCGCCGGCTAACGCTTAACCTGTAGGAGTGAGCCTGCTCGCGATGAGGCCATCACATCCAATTGAAGTGTCAACTGCCGCACCGCTATCGCGAGCAGGCTCACTCCTACAAGGGTGATGTGTTGAGCCATGAAATCATCACCCACAAAAAAACCGCATTGCTGCGGTTTTTTTGTGCCTGCGCCTTGCTTAAACAAAGAGCCGCTTAAACGAACATCGACAGCAACAGGATAAAGCCCAGCGCAACGATGGACAGGATGGTTTCCATCGCGGTCCAGGTCTTGAAGGTTTCCGCCACGGTCATGTTGAAATACTGCTTCACCAGCCAGAAACCCGCGTCGTTGACGTGAGACAGGATCAACGAACCGGCACCAGTGGCCAGCACCAGCAGCTCACGGTTCACACCCGGAATCATCCCCACCACCGGCACCACGATGCCTGCGCCAGTAATGGTCGCCACGGTTGCAGAACCGGTTGCCACACGAATCACCGCCGCCACCAGCCAGGCCAGCAGGATCGGCGAGATCTGCGCTTCCACCGCCATGTGGCCGATCACGTCACCCACACCGCTGGTGACCAGCATCTGCTTGAAGCCACCACCGGCACCGATGATCAGAATGATCGCGGCGGTTGGCGCAAGGCTCGCGTCCAGCCATTTGAGCATCTGGTTGGAGCTAATGCCTTGCTTGTAGCCGAAGGTATATAGCGACAGCAGCAACGCCAGCAGGAGGGCCGAGATAGGGTGACCGATAAGGTCCATGAAGGTGCGGAAGAAGTTACCGTCCGGCAGCACCACATCGGCAAAGGTTTTGAGCAACATCAGGAAAACCGGCGACAGCACGGTGATCAAGGTGATGGAGAAACTCGGAAGATCGGCAGAATCGTTTTCACGTGCCAGTTGATCCACCAGTTCCTGGTTAGGATGACCGGGGATGTATTTGGCGATGAACGTGCCGTAGATCGGACCGGCAATGATGGCCGTCGGCAGCGCAACGATCAGACCGTAAAGAATGGTTTTACCGATGTCAGCGCCAAACACGCCGATGGCCAGCAACGGACCCGGGTGCGGCGGAACCAGGCCGTGCACGGCGGACAGACCGGCCAGCAGCGGGATACCGATCTTGATGATCGACACGCCGGTACGTCGGGCGACGATGAACACCAGCGGGATCAGCAGCACGAAGCCGATTTCGAAGAACAGCGGAATGCCGACCAAGAACGCGGCGAACATCATCGCCCACTGCACCTTGTCCTTGCCGAACGCACGAATCAGGGTCTGGGCAATCTGATCCGCCCCGCCCGACTCGGCCATCATTTTGCCGAGCATCGTGCCCAGCGCGAGGATGATCCCGACAAAACCGAGCACCCCACCGAAGCCGTCCTGGAACGCCTTGATGATGGTGCCGATCGGCATGCCGGAGGTCAGCCCGAGAAAGGCTGCGGCGATGATCAGGGCAATGAACGGGTGGAACTTGAACTTGGTGATCAGGACGATAAGCCCGATCACCGTGACCACTGCATCGAGCAGCAGGAACGTCTCGTGGGACATGCCAAACATTAGGGGTGTCTCCTGGTTGTTGTTGTTATTAAAGCGGGTAACTCGCACGCCATCAGGACAGCGCTATCTCTTCGGAAAAAACTCATACGGCCTGTTTCAGGCCATGGGCCTGCCACCAGACATGCGCTTGCTTCGCCAGTTGCTCGACGCTGTGGTTTGAAGCGTCCAGCGCCAGGGTCAAGGGCTCGCCAACGGGGGATTCAAGGGTGGCGAACTGACTGTCGATCAGGGTCGAAGGCATGAAGTGGCCCGGCCGGTGGGAGACACGATCAGCGGCGACTTCAGGGGTCAGCTCAAGGAACACGAAGCCCAGGCCCGGCAAGGCGCTGCGCAGACGTTCGCGGTAACTGTGTTTGAGGGCCGAGCAGGTCAGCACCGGGCGCTGGCCTTGAGCGTCGACGCGGCGCAATTCATCGCACAGGCTGTCGAGCCAGCCGGCACGGTCTTCGTCGTTCAGGGGGATGCCCGCGCTCATCTTTTCGATATTGGCGGCAGGGTGGAAAGTGTCGCCTTCAATGGCGGTCGCGCCGCTGAGTTGGCACAAGGCCTCGCTGACGCAAGTCTTGCCGCAACCGGCAACGCCCATGATGACCAGGGCGGTGATGGAATGATTCATGTAACACCTCAGCGCGCAGACAGCGCTACCTTTGCCAGTTATGACGCTTGAGCAAAAGCAGAAGTTGCCGACGCCTTCTTGTCATTTTTGTGGGTTGCAGCATGTTCGTTCCCAATGCCAAAAAGCGGGGATCAGGCAAACCCCGCTCACGCATTTGCAGCTGCATCGAGACAGCGCTACCTTAGTGCCTCGAATTTTGTTTGGCAAGCCGTCCGATGATCTCCCCTAAAAACGATAAGAATACGCGCACCACTGGCCGCCCTACCCTGAACGAAGTGGCACGCCTGGCCGGTGTCAGCCCGATCACCGCCTCCCGCGCCTTGCGCGGCGTCAGCACGGTGGCCACCGAACTGGTGGAAAAAGTGCAGAAAGCGGCCCTTGAACTCAACTACGTGGTCAACCCTGCCGCCCGCGCCTTAGCCTCGGCCCAGAGCCATTCGGTGGTGGTTTTGGTGCCTTCGCTGTCCAACCTGCTGTTCATCGATACGCTGGAAGCCATTCATCAGGTTTTGCGCCCCAAGGGCTTCGAAGTGCTCATCGGCAACTTCCATTATTCGCGCGATGAAGAAGAAAACCTGCTGCGCAATTACATGGCGTATCAGCCTCGCGGTTTGCTGCTGACCGGTTTCGACCGCACCGAAAGTTCGCGACGGATGATCGAGGCGAGCAACATTCCGTGCGTGTACATGATGGAACTGGACAGCGCCGCCGGGCTCAATTGCGTGGGTTTCTCGCAACTCGCGGCGGGTGAAACGGCGGCGCACCATTTGCTGTCACGTGGGCGCAAGCGCCTGGCCTACATCGGCGCGCAGCTGGATCAACGCACCTTGCTGCGCGGCGAAGGTTTCCGCAAAGCCCTGCAAAAGGCCGGTTTGTATGACCCGGACCTGGAAGTGCTGACGCCGCGCGCCTCCTCCGTCGGCCTGGGGGGCGAACTGTTCCTGCAACTGCTCGCCAATCATCCTGATGTCGATGCCATTTTCTTCGGCAACGACGACCTGGCCCAGGGCGCCCTGCTTGAAGCGATGCGTTGCGGGATCAAAATCCCCGAACAAGTGGCGATCCTCGGTTTCAACGACCTGCCCGCCTCGGCGCACATGGTCCCGCGCCTGAGCAGCATCAGTACCCCGCGCGAGGCGATTGGCCGACGTTCGGCGGAGTTGATGTTGACCTTGCTGGCGGGCAACACCGTGGCGAAACCGGTGCAGGACATGGGGTTTGAGTTGAAGGTGCGCGAAAGTACCTGACACGGCATCTGATCGTTCCCACGCTCTGGTCTGCATGGGAACGATCAGTTACTAAGCGCGACGGCTTATCAGCACCCCGGCAAACACGCCAACCCAAAGGATCGACACGCCATAGTTGATCCGCTGGTACAAACCAAACCCCTGCCCCACCTCAACAGCCTGTCCCATCAATGGCAGCACCAACAACGCCCCAAGGGTGCATACCAGGGAAAACCAGGCGAACCATTTCAAGCCCAATACTCGCGACGCTAGATAGACCCATAGCGCGTTGGCGATCAACAACGTCAGAAACATCACCAGGCCCGAAAGGTTATGCAGCTTCTGACTGTCGGAGGGATTTTCCAGACCACAGCCGATATCGCAGGAAAAATAACCGGCGCCGAAACTGGCAACACCGTGCAGCACAATCAGCACCGCGCTCAGTCGAGCGAGTTTCGAGGTATGGAAGGTCGCGAACGCGGCCAGACCGAAGACGATAAACAACACACCCAATGGGTAATTATTGATCAGCGGCGACACGCCATGAGTCGGTGCCCCAATTGCACCCAGCTCACTCATTGCCTGATTGAGATGGCTGTATCCCGGATACAAACTGCCGGCAATCACTACACCAACCAGCAGCCAGATCGGCGCCAACAAACCCGCCACAAAACCCCATTTGATCATTCCCTTGTTCACGCGCCATTACTTCCTTGATAGACCTGTCCGAAACAGACAAGTGGTCAGCAACTTAGTGGCTCTTCGAAGAAAAGTCACCCCTGTCCGAGCATCATCCCCCCATCAATTCCACAAACGCCATCGCGCCTTTCTGCAACGGCTGGCTCTTGAGCCATACCGCGTGCACCGGCAGCACCAGACCGTTCTCGATGTTGCGGAAACTCAGGCGCTTGAGTCTTCCGGCATCGAGCAACGGTTGGACCACCGACAACGGAAAATTGCCCCAGCCCAACCCGGCTTCGACCATTTCCAGCGCCATGGCGAGGGTGTCGGTGCGCCAATAGGATTCGCCCACCAAAGGCCGGGTTTCGCTGATCGGCAGGTCGCGACTGGCAACGATGATTTGCCGCACGTGAACCAGATCCTCCAGAAACAAATCCTCGCCCTGAAACAGCGGATTGTCCGCTGCCAGCGTGGCGATCACGCGCTCGGTGCCGACGAACTGGAATCGCTCCAGTACGTTCATGCTCAACCCCGCGAAGGCCAGGCAAACGCTGACGCGACCGCTGTGGAGCATCGCCAGCACATCGTCCTGGGGCGCGCTGAGCAGTTCTATTTCCAGGAGCGGATGACGCTGGGCGATGACCTTGATCGCGGCCAGCAAATGGCGCTTGTCGAGGTCTGCCACGACGCCAATGGACAACTTGCTTTCCAGCCCCAGCGACAGCTCGATCGCATGCACCTGCAGCTGCTTGAGCTGTTCGGCGATCAACCGCGCGTGCGGCACCAACGCACTGGCCATCGCCGTCGGCACCGGTTCGCGATGGCTGCGATCGAACAGCGGATATCCGAGCTCGGCTTCCAGGTTGGCAATGCCCATGCTCACCGCCGACGGCACTTTGCCCAGCGCACGCGCCGCCGCCGAAAACGAACCGCGCTCGATCACGGCCAGGAACAACTCGATGCTGTCGCTGTTGAAATTCATTCCTCGTCCTATCAATAAAATTGAAAGCTTCTGACTTTTTCTGTCAGCACTATTGAAGCTATCTTTCGTCGCCTTCGCCAGTGCTGCTGGCTTCAAGTTCGCGAGAAAGAGGCAAAACTCCATGCAAGGCGTTAAACGAAAACTGGTCTACGTGTCGCTGTTCGAAGTCTTTGGCATGACCTTCTCGACGCTGGGCCTGGCATTGCTGTCCGGCACCTCACCCGGCAGCACCGGGCCGTTGGCCGTCATCATCACCACCATCGCAGTGACCTGGAATTTCATCTACACCACAGTGTTCGAGCGCTGGGAACGTCGTCAGCCATCGCGCACCCGCACCGTTAAACGGCGCATCGCCCATGCCGTAGGATTTCAACTAACCTTGATAGTGTTTCTCATCCCGCTGATCGCCTGGTGGATGAACATCAGCCTGCTGCAGGCTTTCCTGCTGGACTTGGCGCTGATCATTTTCATCCCGTGCTACACCTTCGCGTTCAACTGGCTGTTTGATCGCACATTTGGTTTGCCCGCCTCGGCGTTGCCGGATCCGGTTTGAAAACCGCGCAATGTCTGTCAGATTCCTGAAGCGTCGAATCGCTAACGGAGTAGCTCAATGGAACATGCACTGAAGATTTTGGGTAAGGCGTCGTCCATCAATGTCAGAAAGGTCCTGTGGACCTGTGAAGAACTGGGCGTTGCCTACGAACGCGAGGATTGGGGTAGCGGTTATGCCTCAACCCACACACCGGAGTTTCTGCGGCTCAATCCCAACGCGCTGGTGCCGGTGATCATCGACGACGCTGGAGTGCTGTGGGAGTCCAACACCATCTGCCGTTATCTGGCCGGCAAACACCAGAACACCGATCTGCTCCCCCACGAACCGGCCGCGCGCGCTCGGGTCGAGCAATGGATGGATTGGCAAGCCACTGAACTCAATGCCTCATGGAGCTATGCGTTCACGGCATTGGTGCGCAAAGATCCGGAGTTCCAGGACCCGCATCACATTGCTGCCGGTGTACGTGGCTGGAACCAGAAGATGGGCATCCTCGAACACCAGCTCGCGGCGACCAAAGCTTACGTCGCCGGGCCACGCTTCACCCTCGCCGACATTGTCATCGGGCTGTCCGTCAACCGCTGGCTGATGACCCCGATGGAGCGGCCCGATTACCCGGCCATCGACGAGTATTTTCAGCGACTAGCACAACGTCCGGGGTTCCTCAAGTTCGGCTGCAATGGCCTGCCTTGATGCCCTGCCTTGTTTGCCGCCAAGCGGCAAAGACTAACCGCAGAACCCACGTCACCCCCTCGACCAGCACTCACTAACTGGTTGATTTATAGTGGTTTTTGCTTATAGGCATACTATTTGCTCAAAGCACCGCACCACAACTACCTGCAAGGTCTATTCATCATGTTGGTCAGTGCCAAACAACAAACGTTAATGATCCCGCTCTCCAAGAAGCCCGGCGATGATCCTGCGGCTGAAGCCGCTGCCGGCCTTCAGGGGGCGATGCTGCAAACGTTGCAAAGCAACGTTCAGGCGCAAACCGCGCAGGTGCAGACTTCCGCCACCCGGGACGCCACCCGGCAAGTCAGCGAGGCGAGCAAAATCAGCGACAACGTGGATGAAGCGTTCGCCAAAACCCGCGTGCAATTGCAAGCGCTCGAGTCTCTCCAACTGCCGGCCGATGTTAAAGCCAGGGTCACGGACAGCGCCGCCATGAGCGACTTCAAGGACTACATGAGCAAAACGCCTGAGCAGCGCCTGCGCGACAGCATTCTGCAAGAGATGGGGCTGACTGAAGAAGAAGTACAAGCCATGCCACCGGAGAAACAACAGGCAATCGCCAAAGAGATCGCCGAGCGCACGGAGGACAAGGTCAAACTGGCGCAGGTCGAGAAAGAAAACGCCAACAGTGAGAAAGGCAGTAGCCAGGTGGTCGACAAGTTCCTCGCTTCGCTTTAACGGCAGGGAGAACCCTGCACTTCATGCAGCAACCGGCACAGCCGGCTGCTACAAGAGACGCGATCAGTCAGTTCAACTGCAACGTTTCGTTGAACTGACTGATCGCATCCACCACATGCCGCGACCCTTGCTGAATCTCCAGGATCACCTCCCCCGCCTCGTTCGCCAGTTCCACCCCAAGTCCGGTTCGACTCAAGCTCGACTGCATGCTGGTCACCGCGCTCAACGACAGGTCATGGTTCTTGCGCACCACGTCGACGATCTCCAGCGTCGCCTGACTCGTGCGTGCCGCGAGGCTGCGTACTTCATCGGCGACCACCGCAAAACCCCGCCCATGCTCGCCGGCCCGGGCCGCTTCGATGGCTGCATTGAGCGCCAGCAAGTTGGTCTGGTCGGCAATGCCGCGAATCGTCTGCACGATGGTGCCGATGATGTCGGACTGTTTGCTGACGGCATCAATACTGAGCGCGGCTTCGTTCAAATCCCGGGAAATGTCCTGGATGATCTGCACCGTTTGCTGCACCACCTGAGAACCTTTCTGCGCACAGGCGTCGTTTTGCACCGACGTGCTGTGCGCCGACTCCGCAGCGGTTTGCAACGTGGCGATTTGCCGGGTGATGTCGCTGGCAAACTTCACCACTTTGTAGAGCCGGCCCTTGGCGTCGAACAAAGGGTTGTAGGACGCTTCGAGGTACACGGTATGGCCGTGTTTATCTTTGCGTTCAAAACGATGGGAGTGATACTCGCCGCGATTGAGTGATGCCCAGAACGCTTTGTAAGCCGACGACTCGGCTTCGGCGCGGTGGCAAAACAGGCTGTGGTGTTTCCCCACCACTTCGTTGAGCGAGTAATGCATCGTCTTCAGAAAGTTATCGTTGGCCGTGATGACGTTGCCCTCGGGGGTGAACTCGATCACCGCCATGGAACGACCTATGGCGGCGAGCATGCTTTCTTCTTCGTGTTCCTTGTAAACCCTGGCGGAGATGTCAGTGGCAACTTTAATCACGCTTTTAACCTGACGGTCGGGACCGAACACCGGCATGTAACTGGCTTCGAGCCAGACCTCCTTGCCGCGCTTGTTCAAGCGCAAGAAGCTCCCGCCCACCGGTTCGCCACGGGCCAGGTCGCGCCACAACTTCGCGTAAGCCTCGCTGCGATAAAATGCTTCCTCGCAAAAGATCCGATGATGTTTGCCGCGCACTTCGTCGGCGCTGTACCCCATGACACTGCAAAAGTTGTCGTTGGCATCCAGCACGATGCCGTCCGGCGTGAACTCGATCATCGCCATTGATCGACTGACCGCCGCCAACTTGGCGTTGGCTTCGCTCAACGCGCAGCTATAGCGCTCGATTTCCAGCAGGTCAGCCTTGTGATGTAGGTTAAACATGGTCGTATCACCTTCAGCGCGTTCTTTTGATTGATGAAAGGTCTTTGGTCTTTCAACGGATCCACCACAACGTTCTATGGAACAGGCACACGCGTTCCTCCACGGGAGGAAGTGTCAGGTGATCAATGATGTTCAATCGGAGTGTCCATGCAGCAACGCACTCATCAAGACATCCTTCTCTTGATAGCCCGGGACCGGGCCAGCCCTAACGGTTTCATAAGTAATTCCCTTTACCGGCCAGCTCCTTGTTACTCCCTGTCGGCGCCTTGGGTTGGGCGCTCTTGCTGCGCCATCTTTCATATGGCGAGCGACATGGGTAGTTAGAAGTCAGCGTAGACAGTCGATAGAGGGGCGCAAGGCCACTAGTCGGCCAGTATTGAGGACAAAATCGGTTCAGCGAGGCAAATCAGGAATGCCTGTAGCGCTGCAGCGCATCAAACGAACTCGCAATGTCTGCCCGTGGGCGGCATCGAAGTAATGGGGCATGGCGTTGCTCAGATCGGGGACCGGTCCCCCTCTGTGCAATGGCGCAGGGAAATCTTGCGGATTATTGGGTTACTTCTTTAGGCATGCAGCAGGAGCCCGAAGACCGGGCTCCCTTGTGGCGAGATCAATGACCGAACACATCCACCTTCTTGGCCTTCTTGTCTGCGCGCTTTTCATCGGCGGTTTTCGCCGGTTTCTTCTTTGCCGCTTTTTTTGAATCCATGCCTTTGGCCATGATACGTACTCCACTCATACGGGATGTGAGATCAGGTATACACCTATCGCCGGCCGCGCGTTCTTTTATAATCGCCCGCTTTGCGCACCGACAGATCGAACCCATGCCCGACACCCAGTACACCCTGCTCGCCGAGCCGTTATGGCCGTTGATGAACAAGTTTTATCGCGCCCACCAATCGTCGATGAAAGCGGTTCGCGACGCTCAGCTGTGGGTCGCCAGACGCGAGGAGATCATTGGCGCGCTGTGTTTGCGGCCGGTCTCGGGGGGGCATTGGTTGACGGGATTGTTCGTCGATCCGGCCTGTCGCGAACAGGGCATCGCGGCGGCGTTGATCGCCGAAGCGGTGCGCGGTCTCGACCAACCGGTCTGGCTGTTCTGCCACCCGGACTTGCGGGGCTTTTATGAACGCCGAGGGTTTTCCTTCGATCCGCCAATGCCCTACGCCATGACCGAACGGTTGAGCCGTTATGCCCGCAGCAAACCGATGATCGCCATGGGCCTGGAACCGTCTGTGAGTTCGACATGTAGGAACGAGCCTGCTCGCGAAGGCGGCGTGTCATTCGACATCATCGGTGAATGACCCGCCGCCTTCGCGCGCAGGCTCGCTCCCATCGTGGTTTGTGGTGTTTTCGCCTCAGTCGTCAGCGTCAGGGTCGAGGTCGGGGAACATCACTTCGGTAAAGCCGAATTGGCTGAAGTCGGTAATCCGTGACGGGTACAACCGGCCGATCAGGTGATCGCATTCATGCTGCACCACCCGCGCATGGAATCCCTCGGCGATCCGCAAGATAGGCTGGCCTTTGGGATCGAAGCCTTCGTAGCGAATCTGCTGATAACGGTCTACCGCGCCGCGCAGGCCGGGCACTGACAGGCAACCTTCAAAGCCCTCTTCCATCAGCGAGTTCAAAGGTGTGATCAACGGGTTGATCAGAATGGTCTGCGGCACCGCTTCAGCGTCCGGGTAGCGTTCACTGTGTTCGAACCCAAAGATCACCAGTTGCAGATCGACGCCGATCTGCGGCGCAGCCAGGCCGACGCCACCGACGCTCTCCATGGTCTGGAACATGTCGTCGATCAGTTGCCACAATTCAGGGCTGTCGAACATCTCGGCCGGCACCGGCGGAGCAATGCGCAGCAGGCGTTCATCGCCCATTTTCAGGATTTCACGGATCATTTTATGGTTTCGTCAGTGTGCGGCTTGATCGAGTGATCCCGACCCAGTCCGGAAACGTGGTGTTTGGGTTCGTGATCGAGCTCACCGGGGACTTTTTCACCGTCATTCTTGCCTTCGGTCGACATGTGCTCGATCACTGCATTCATCTCCGCGCCCAGCAACAGCACCGCGGCGGAAATATAAAAATAGAGCAGCAACACGATGATCGCGCCGATACTGCCATACATGGCGTTGTAGTTGGCGAACTCCTTGACGTACAGGCCAAAGCCCACGGAGGCAAGGATCCACACCACCACCGCCAGCACCGAACCTGGGGTGATAAAACGAAACTCTTGTTTAACGTCCGGCATGACGTAATAAATCAGCGCCACGGCCACCATCAGCAAAATCACCACCACGGGCCAGCGCACGATGGTCCACAGGGTCACGATGAAGTCTTCCATGCCGACTTGCGCGGCAATCCAGCCCATCAGTTGCGGCCCGAGCACCATCAACGCGGCGGCGATCAGCAGCATGCCGGCGATGCCAACGGTGTAGATGATCGACAGCGGAAAACGCTTCCACGCGGGCCGGCCTTCGACCACGTCGTAGGCGGCGTTCATCGCGCTCATCATCAGCCGCACGCCAGCGGATGCGGTCCACAGGGCAATCACGATACCAATCGACAGCAAGCCACCCTTGGACTGCTGGAGTTGGTCGATCACCGGGTTCACCTGTTCCAGCGCCTGGGGCGGCAGGACCAGTTCCGATTGCAGACGCAGCCACGAGAAGAAGTCCGGCAGGTGCAGGAAACCGATCAGAGCGATCAGGAACAGGATGAAGGGAAATAGCGAAAACAGCATTTGATAAGCCAGCGCCGAGGCATAGGTCGACATCTCATCGTCGACGAACTCGGTGACCGTGCGCATCATGACACGGTGCAGGCGCAGGCCTTTCATGTGGGGGAAAAACATTAGCGTCTCCTTTCGCCGCAGGTTGGGTTGAAGTCGAGGCGACTCAGGGGCCGTTTTCTACATCAAAGTAGCCTACTTGGCGACTTTGAAACAATTTCCGTGCGCAAGTTCAGGCTGACACAAAAACGGCCATCCGTGGATGGCCGTTCATGTTGTTCATCAAAGGCCGAATCAAGCCTTGTCGACGCCTTTCTTAATCGCGTCCTTGGCTTTGCCGACCGCTTGCTGGGCCTCGCCTTTTCTTTCCTGCACGACCCCTTCGGCGCGCATTTTGTCATTACCGGTGGCCTTGCCGACGCCTTGCTTGACGTTGCCGGCGGCTTCGTTGGCCATGCCTTTTACTTTATCGCCAGTGCTGCTCATGGTGTTTCTCCTGTGAACAATTCAACGGAAAAAGTCGTTACACAAAGATTGACCGGGGGCATTTGCACGGAGTTTCATTTATTTTCACGGCGACATTTCATCGTTCAGTGCAGGTTGGGCTTTATGTTTGCCGACCAACCCCCGAGAATGCGCAACGTATTCAGGCCATGGCGCTGAAGATCCAATCCCGTAGGAATGTTATGAAACTCGATAAAAAGCAGGCCATTGCCCGCAGAAACCAGGAACTCGGCGGTGCTGTGCTTGGCGTCAACAACTGCCATTTCACCGAACTGAACCGCAACCGCAACATCTGGTGGTTCGATATCCCGGTGGCGCGCCTGGCCATTGGTCAGTACGAATGGGTTCACCTGCTGATGCACACGCCGGAAACCGACGAACTGCTGCACTTGAAAGTGCCGACGGTATTCCTGCGCGAGAAGCTTGAAGGCCTGGTGGTGCGCAACGAAGGCAAGCGCAAGGCCGCCTTGAGCCTGGAACTGAGCGCCGACAAGGACTCGTACCTGCAGGACATGCGTCCGGCGGGCACCAACGTCAATTTCGCGCCGTTTCGCCTGTAACTTTACACATCCCCTGTGGCGAGGGAGCTTGCTCCCGCTGGGCCGCGAAGCGACCCCAAAACAGACGCTGCGGTATTTTTGGTGTAACTCCATCGACTGGGTGACGACTGCTTCGCAGTCGAGCGGGAGCAAGCTCCCTCGCCACAAAAGCAGTTCTGATATCGCTGCAAACAAAAAGCCCCGCATCTGCGGGGCTTTTTGTTTGTTACGCGCCGACTTTCCTGGCGTTGAGCTTCTTCAGCTCTTCGTCGCGCAATTCGCGGCGCAGGATCTTGCCGACGTTGGTGGTCGGCAGCGCATCGCGGAACTCCACGGCGCGCGGGACCTTGTAACCGGTGACGTTGGCACGCATGTGCTCCATCACCTGCTCCTTGGTCAACGTCACGCCCGGTTTGGCGACGATGAAGATCTTGATCGCCTCGCCCGACTTCTCGTCCGGCACGCCGATGGCCGCGCATTGCAGCACGCCCGGCAGGGTCGCCAGCACATCTTCCAGCTCGTTCGGGTAAACGTTGAAACCGGAGACCAGGATCATGTCTTTCTTGCGATCGACAATTCGCATGTAGCCGTCCGGCTGGATCAGCGCGATGTCACCGGTCTTCAACCAGCCTTCGCTGTCGAGCATTTCATCGGTGGCGTCCTGACGCTGCCAGTAGCCCTTCATCACTTGCGGACCTTTCACACACAGTTCGCCGATTTCGCCCAGCGGCTGTTCAACGCCGGCATCGTCGATGACCTTGCACACGGTCGATGGAACCGGAATACCGATGGTGCCGATCTGGATGTGCTGGATCGGGTTCACGGTGGCGACCGGGCTGGTTTCGGTCATCCCGTAACCTTCGCAGATGGCGCAACCGGTGACCGCTTTCCAGCGCTCGGCTGCCGCCAGTTGCAGGGCCATGCCGCCGGACAGGGTGACTTTCAGCGCCGAGAAGTCCAGCTTGCGGAACGCTTCGTTGTTGCACAGCGCCACGAACAGGGTGTTGAGGCCGACGAAGCCGCTGAACTTCCACTTCGACAGTTCTTTGACCATCGCCGTCAAATCGCGCGGGTTGCTGATCAGGATGTTGTGGTTGCCGATCAGCATCATCGCCATGCAATGAAAGGTGAAGGCATAGATGTGGTACAGCGGCAGCGGCGTGATCAGGATCTCGCAGCCTTCGTTGAGGTTGGAACCCATCAGCGCCTTGCACTGCAACATGTTCGCCACGAGGTTGCGATGGGTCAGCATCGCGCCCTTGGCTACGCCGGTGGTGCCGCCAGTGTATTGCAGGACGGCAACGTCGCTGCTGGCCGGGTTGGCTTCAGCCACTGGCTGGCCGTGGCCCTTGCTCAGCACGTCGTTGAACTTGATCGCCTTGGGCAAGTGATACGCCGGGACCATCTTCTTCACGTACTTGATGACGCTGTTGACCAGCAGGCGCTTGAGCGGTGGCAGCAGGTCGGCCACTTCGGTGACGATCACGTGCTTGACGCCGGTTTTCGGCACGACGATTTCGGCCAGATGCGCCATGTTGGCCAGGCAGACCAGGGCTTTGGCACCGGAATCGTTGAATTGGTGTTCCATTTCCCGCGCGGTGTACAGCGGGTTGGTGTTGACCACGATCAGCCCGGCGCGAATGGCACCGAACACGGCGACCGGGTACTGCAACACGTTGGGCAGTTGCACGGCGATTCGATCGCCCGGCTGCAAGTCGGTATGCTGTTGCAGGTAAGCGGCAAAGGCACCGGACAATTCGTACAGTTCACCGTAGGTGATTGTCTTGCCCAGGTTGCTGAATGCCGGTTTGTCGGCGAAGCGCTGGCAGGAACGTTTCAACACTGCCTGAATATTCGGATACTCGTCTGGATTGATCTCGGCAGCAATCCCGGCAGGGTACTTATCCTTCCAAAAGTCTTCGTTCATGGAAGCCCACTCCTCAGCAACGCGAATTCAGCACCGCATTTGATGCGATTATTATTGGTGTGTGTTTGTCGGTGAATCTAGCGCTTTCATAAGCCCGAGACGTCACAAAGCGCGCCGAGAGTAGCAGCTTTGCCAAGGGTCGACTAGAGCCAAAAGCGGCCTCTACGGTCACAATTGTGACTCAAGAATTGCTAGCGGTCATTTTAGAGCAAAAATTCTATACACCCCTGAAAAGCCTGTGAAACCGGGGGCTTCAGATGTTTAAAAGCTTCGCGGGCAAGCCTCGTTCCTGCAGGCTCGCATCGTTCGCTGACTTAATGAACGACACGAACCTGCAGGAGCGAGGCTTGCCCGCGAACGCGCGAAGCGCGGCCATTCACCGACTACGCGATATCCCGCAACTCCCGCCGCAGGATCTTGCCCACCGGCGTCATCGGCAACGACTCCCGCAACACAATGTGCTTGGGCACTTTGTACGCCGTGAAGTTTTCCTTGCAGTACGCCTTCAGCTCTTCAAGGCTGACCCCTGATTCGCGGGCCACCACAAACAGCTTCACCGCCTCCCCCGAACGCTCGTCCGGCACGCCGATCACCGCGCAGTTGGCGACTTTCGGGTGAGCCATCACGATGTCTTCGATCTCGTTCGGGTACACGTTGAAGCCCGAGACGATGATCATGTCTTTCTTGCGATCGACGATGCGCACAAAACCGTCCGGGTCGATCACCGCGATATCGCCGGACTTGAACCAGCCTTCGGCATCCAGCACCTCGGCGGTGGCTTCCGGTTTCTGCCAGTAGCCCTTCATGATCTGCGGGCCCTTGATGCACAGTTCGCCTCGCTCGCCCAGCGGCTGCTCGACGCCTTCATCGTTGATCACTTTCAGGGTGGTGCCCGGCACCGGCAGGCCGACCGTGCCGATCCGCGATTTGTCGCCGTAGGGGTTGGTGCAGGCCACCGGTGAGGTTTCGGTCAGGCCATAACCCTCGGTGATGCGGCAGCCGGTGAGCTGTTCCCAGCGCTCGGCGGTGGCCTTGACCAGCGCGGTTCCGCCGGAGTTGGTCAGCTTGAGGCTGGAGAAATCCAGGGTCTTGAAGTCTGGGTGATCCATCAATGCAACGAACAGCGTGTTAAGCCCCAGCAGTGCCGAGAACCGCCAGTTCTTCAGCTCCTTGATGAAGGCGCCGATGTCGCGTGGATTGGTGATCAGCACGTTGTGGTTGCCGGTCACCATCATGCACATGCAGTTCGCCGTGAAGGCATAGATGTGGTACAGCGGCAGCGGCGCGATCATCACTTCCTGACCTTCGCGCAGCAATGGCTGACCGTCGCTGCCGAACTGTCCGAGGCATGCCCGCGCCTGTTGCATGTTCGCCACCAGGTTGCCGTGGGTCAGCATCGCGCCCTTGGCCAGGCCGGTGGTGCCGCCGGTGTATTGCAACACCGCGATGTCGTCGAGGCTGACGTTCAGCGGCTTGATGCCCAGGCCCCGGCCCAGACGCAGCGCGCTCTTGAAGGAAATCGCCTGGGGCAAGGAATAGTCCGGGACCATTTTCTTGACCTTGCTCACCATCGTGTTGACCAGCCAACCCTTGGCGGCAGGCATCAGGTCGCCCATCTTCGCTTCGATCAGGTACTGGATGTCGGTGTCGGGCAGCACTTCCTGGACCTTGGCCCCGAACATGTTCAGGTACACCAACGCCCGGGCACCGGAGTCCTTGAACTGATGACGCATCTCCCGCGCGGTGTACAGCGGGTTGGTGTTGACCACGATCAGCCCGGCGCGCAAGGCACCGAACACGGCAATCGGGTAATGCAAAACGTTGGGCATCTGCACCGCGATGCGATCCCCCGGCACCAAGTCGGTGTGGGCTTGCAGGTAACCGGCGAACGCCAGGCTGTAGCGTTCCAGTTCGGCGTAGGTCAGGGTCACGCCCATGTTGCTGAAGGCGGGGCGATCAGCGAATTTCTTGCAGGAACGCTCGAACACCTCAAGCACCGACTTATAGGCCCCAAGGTCAATATCCAGGGGCACGCCGGCCGGGCGTTTGTCATTCCAGAAATCAGGTTGCATTGTTCTTGTCCTCTTTACCTGAGCCTATCCGGGCCGCTTTTCTGTCACTTTTGTAAAAGCGGGGCTTCACGGACACTAGCAGCTATGGCGAATCAGGCAAATATGCCAATGGGCGTCATTGACCGCGTGAATCTTGCTGCAGCGGCGTGGCCTGATCAGACGGCAAGCGCTGGATGCGCTATACAATGCATCGAGGCTATTTTCATACCCGGCAGCCCCATGCAAAGGAATCGCCATGATCCACGACACTTTCTGGCTGACCGCGAGTGACCGCAGCCGCCTCTTCGTCAACCAGTGGCTGCCCGATCCGCCTTTGAAAGCCGTGATTCTGCTGGCCCATGGCATGGCGGAACACAGCGGTCGCTACGCCCGCCTGGCGGAAAAACTCTGCGCGCAGGGTTACGGTGTCTACGCGCCGGACCTGCGTGGACATGGCAAAACTGCCGAAAACGGGACGCTCGGCCATTTCGCCGATGACGATGGCTGGTGCAAAGTGGTTGGCGATCTGGCGAGCCTCAACCAGCACATCGGCCAGCAACATCCTGGCGTGCCGATCGTGCTACTCGGCCACAGCATGGGCAGCTACATCGCCCAGGCCTACCTGCTGCATCACAGCGCCAGCCTGCACGGTGCGGTGCTCAGCGGTTCGAACTTCCAGCCCATCGCGCTCTATCGCGCGGCACGTCAGATTGCCCGTGTCGAAAAACTGCGTCAGGGGCCCAAGGGCCGCAGTGCGCTGATCGAGTGGCTGTCGTTTGGCTCGTTCAACAAAAAATTCAAACCGGTGCGCACGCGGTTCGACTGGCTCAGCCGCGATCCGGCGGAAGTCGATCGGTACGCCAACGACCCGCTCTGCGGCTTTCGTTGCACCAATCAGCTGTGGATCGATTTGCTCGGTGGGTTGCAGCAAATCAGCAAAGCGTCCAATCTCGCTCAGATTGATCCGGGCCTGCCGTTGCTGGTGATTGGCGGTGAATGTGATCCGGTGAGCGAAGGCAAACGTCTGAAGGATCTGGCCGATGCACTACGCGCGGCCGGCAGCCAGAACCTGCAACTGACTATTTACCCGCAGGCACGGCATGAACTGTTCAACGAGAGCAACCGCGATGAAGTGATCAATGACGTGTTGAACTGGATCGCCCAGGCGCTGAGCCACCGCCGGCCACCCAGATCGGAATAGTTTTTTTGTGGATTTTTTATTCGTCACAGGAATTGAAACAGATGACCCAGGTTACCAACACCCCATACGAAGCCCTCGAAGTCGGCCAGACCGCCAGCTACAGCAAGACGGTCGAAGAGCGCGACATTCAGTTGTTCGCCGCGATGTCGGGTGATCACAACCCGGTGCACCTGGACGCGGAATTCGCCGCCGGCACCATGTTCAAGGAGCGCATCGCTCACGGCATGTTCAGCGGTGCGCTGATCAGCGCTGCCGTGGCTTGCGAGTTGCCTGGGCCGGGGACTATTTATATCGGTCAGCAGATGAGCTTTCAGAAGCCGGTGAAGATTGGCGACACCCTGACCGTGCGCCTGGAAATCCTCGAGAAACTGCCGAAGTTTCGTGTGCGGATCGCCACGCGGGTGTTTAACCAGCGCGATGAATTGGTAGTCGATGGCGAGGCCGAGATTCTGGCGCCGCGCAAGCAGCAGACGGTGACGCTGCCTACCCTGCCGGCGATCAGCATCGGCTGATTCACCTCTCACCTGTGGCGAGGGAGCTTGTCGGAACGCCGCACCGTCCCGTTGGGGTGCGCAGCAAATCAGGCGCCGCGTTTGATCTGATCAACCGCGGCGTTAGTTTTTACGACTGCTTCGCAGCCGAGCGGGACGGTGTGGCGTTCCGACAAGCTTCCTCGCCACAATGATTGCGGCGCAGCGTATTTAGCGTTCGCTTACCTGCACACTCGCCGTCATCCCCGAACTCAGATTCATGCCCTCCGGCAATTTATCAATCTTGATCCGCACCGGAATCCGCTGTGCCAGCCTCACCCAGTTAAACGTCGGTTCTACCTCCGCCAACAACTGCCCATCTGGTGTGGTGTTGCGATCGGTAATCCCGCGACTGATGCTTTCCACATGCCCGTCCAGCGCTTCTCCCGCGCTCATCAACCAGATCTTCACCGGATCGCCAACCCGAATCCGCGACAACTTGGTTTCCTCGAAATACGCCTGCACATAGAAGGTCGAATCATCGATCAATGCCATCACCGGTTGCCCGGCGTTCACATAATTGCCTTGGGCCAGGCGCAGGTTGGTGATGTGGCCGCTGCGAGGCGCATGGACCTGACTGCGCGCCAGATTGAGTTCGGCAACCTTGGCTTCCGCCTGAGCTTCACGCAATTCACCCCGGGCGATACCGGCGTTGATTTGCGCGTTCTCGCGCAGCTCGGCACTGATGGCTTGCGGCCCGAGGCTGGCGCGGCGACTGGCTTCGCGTTCGCGCAGATTGAGTTGTTGCTGGCGGGTCTGCACCACCGCCTGGGCCTTCTCCAGCGCCGCTTCGAACCGGTCACGATCGATGCTCAGCAACAGGTCGCCCGCCTTGACCGGCTGGTTATCGAACGCCTTGAGCTCACGCACCCACCCCGAGACGTCCGGGGCGATGACCACCACGTCGGCGCGGATCCGCGCATCCCGGGTCCAGGGCGTAAGCATGTAGTACTGACACAAATGGAAGCCGGCAAAGATCGCCACCGCCACCAGGCACAGGGTTACCGCGACACGTACGGGGGTACGCATGTTCAACTCCTTATAAAGGTCCGAGGACGACGGTGATCAGGGTCAATACACAGACGTACAAGGCGCAATCAAACAGTGCTTCGTGCCAGATCCAGCGGCCGACCGGTGTCAGGCGCAACAGCATGCGCAAGGCTCCGGTGACCAGCAGTGCCAGCAGCACATAAATCAAAAACGGACTGAGCAGCACGCCGCCCACCGACCACTCACGCAAGCCCATGGCTTTGCTCCTGTTGACGGCACCAGGCGCGCCAACTGCTCTGCAGTTGCAGCACCGCGCCCTGAGCCAGTTTCACCGCGTCGCTGGGTGGCAACGCGTACAAGGTCTTCAAGAAATCTGCGCTGGGTCGTTCGAGCGCATCGGCGCAGTTGCCCGCAGGGCCCTGCTCAAGGACTTTTTCCAACTGCTCGAGATAACGCCGCTGCGGTGCGCTGACCGGCACTTGCGCCACCGCCAGGCTCAACCGCAGATGCAACAATTCATCGCCGATATCGAGGCCGAGCAAGCCGTCATCCCAGCGACTGCGCGCCGGTTCCGGCAACTCGGGATAGTGCCGCGCCAGTTGCAGCAAGCGGTCGGCCATGCGTCCGCCAAACCAGCTTTCGGCACCCCGCAGGTTACGTCGGGTCAGCCGCACCAGATCGTCGAGCGTCGCTGCCAGCAAGCGGCGGCCATGCCACGCCGGGTTACGCAGGATCAGCAAATGAAACGCCAGCACCGCCGCGCCGACACCGACCACCATCGCCTGGGCGCTGTTGAAGAACGTGGCGACGTCGAATTTCATCGCGTTCAGCGGCGACACCAGCACGATGAAATGCAGACAGAACGAAGTCGCCGTGGCCCCAATCTGCGGCTTGGCCATGCCCAGCGCACCGAAAAACAACGGCACGCCCATGCCCATGCAGAGCAAGGCAAATCCGCTCCATTGCGGCAGCAGAATCTGCCCGACGAAAAACGCCGCGGGAATCGCCAGGAAAATGCCACGCATAAAACTCATGCCGATCTGCGCACCGTTCTCTCGACTGGCGAACAGGCTGCACACCACGCACGTCAGCACCAGGGCGCCCGACGCGGCGGGCCAGGCCGTCGCCAGCCAGAAGCACGACACCACCAGAAACGCCAGGGCACTACGCGCGCCAAACACCAGCGCCAATGACAGGTCGCGGTGCGGCGCCAGGGTGCGTGGCGGATCGACCGTTTCGCGCCCCTCCTCCACCGCTTTCATCGCCGCAGTGGCCGCCATCGCGGTATCGAGCAACAAGGTGAAACGGGCCAGGCAATAACTCTGCGCCGAGCTGATGTGCGGGTCATGGGACGCATCGAGCAACCTCGGCCGCAACGCTTGCAGGGTCGCCGTATCGTCGCCGCTGAGCGCAACCTGAACCTCGGTCATCCACGGCGACAGTTGCTCGGCTTCCTGTGGTTCCAGTTGCTTCCACTGACGGCGCACCGAACGGGCAATGCGCAGCAGCATCAAGAGCTTCTGGCTCAAGCCGCTGATGGCTCGTGCCCGCTGCCGACCCAGGCCACCTTCAAACCAGGCATGTTCGCGCTGGGCATCGACCGCGACGATTCGCCCGAGGATTTCCAGCAACCCCTTACGGGCCTGAGCATCGCCGGCCAGCGTTGCACGCGCAGCATTCATCCCGCTGTTCCAGGCGGCTCGCGCCTGATCCGCCAGTTGTCGCTCGACGCGCATCGGCCACAGCAACGCGCTGGCCGCCGTGGCGCACAGGATGCCCAGACAGATTTCCGTGCAGCGCGCCACGGCCTGGTCGAACACCGTCAGCGGATGGGTAATGGCCGGCAATGCGATGATCGCCACCGTGTAACCGGCCAGCACAAATGAATAGGACCAGGCACTGCGCAGCAACGTTGAACTCGCCGTACACAACCCGAGCCACAACGCCAAGGCCAGCAAAAACAGCCAAGGCGTCTGGGCGAACAAGCCCATGAATACCACCGACATAATCGTGCCGACCAGCGTGCCCAGCAGCCGTGCCAGCCCCTTCTGCACCACCATTCCAGACAATGGCTGAGCGACGATGAACGCCGTCATCAATGCCCAGGCGGGTTGCTCAAGCCCCCAGCGCAATGCCAGCCACAGGGCCAGACCGCCACCGATCAGGGTTTTGATTGCGAACTGTAGGGCGCGGCGGTCAGGCGCAAACAAAGCCTGCAAAGTGATAGGCACGTAAAAGACTCTTGAAAGGACGTTTTTAACGATAGTCGGGTTCACTGAAGTCACTTGAAAAACAAATTATTAGCGAGCTATCTATATTCCGTCCAGCGTTAAATCCCAGACACAAAAAAACGCCAGACTGGCTGGCGTTTTTGACAGGCTACGAACGCTTAAGAGCGTGCGCGAGCCTGGTTGCGCAGGGCTTTTACCTGGTCGTGATTGCGTTGCACGCCGTGGTACTGACGTTCAACCAGGTCACGAATGCCCACCAGATTGTGCTTGTTGATTTTTTCGAGGGCTTCTTTGTAAGCCTTCAGTGCATGGTCTTCACCGCGTTCGGCTTCGTTCAGCACGGCTTCTTCATCCTTGCCGGTGAACATCGCTTTGACGTCGACCCAACGACGGTGCAGATCACCGCTGACACTGGTGGACGTTTCCGGATCGCCGCCCATCGAACGCACGGCACTCTGAAGTTCGGCAGCGGCGGTGGCGCAGTCGGCGGAGCGTTGCACGAACAGGGTTTTGAGTTCAGGGTGTTTGATGTCTTCAGCGCAAGTCTTGAACCCTTCCTGACCGTCTTTGCTGGTTTCAATCAGGTCGTTGAGTACAGAGATCGCTTCTTTATTCATGTCGGTCATTTTTCAATTCCTTGCGGGTTGATGAAAGATGCAATAGCTATTGCACCCTGCATGCCAGCTTCGAACTGAGAATTTATGCCTTATATTTCAATAAGTTAGTTATAGCGACCAAATCTGTATCCGCTTTTTTTGCATGAACTGTCAATTGGCCTGCATGCAGAATGCCTGTATTTTCCAGCCTGATGAATCAAGACGACCGATAGATGAACCCTGAAAAGCTCGAACTGTTGATCACCCGTGAAATGCCCTTCGGCAAATACAAGGGTCGCATCATTGCCGACCTGCCCGGCCAATACCTGAACTGGTTCGCCCGTGAAGGATTCCCGCACGGTGAGCTGGGCGGATTGCTGGCCCTGATGCAGGAGATCGACCACAACGGTCTGTCGGACCTGCTCGAACCGCTGCGCGCCAAACACGGCAAACCTGCCCCGCGCCACTGACATCGTCATCAAAAAAGCCGAGTAGCTCATGCCCGATAACACCCGTCGCGCCCGTGATGAACATTTCTGGAAAACCTTTGCCGACCGCTACTCGGTCGAACCCGGGCCCATCAACCTTGAAAACGGTTACTTCGGACGGATGTCGCGCACCGTGGTCGAGGAGTACGAGCGCAATATCGAGCTGATCAACCGCAGCAACTCGGTGCATGTACGCCAGCGTTTCGAACAGATCGAAAGTCTCGAGATCCGGGCGCAGCTCGCCCGCCTGATCGACGTTCCAGTCGACACCGTGGCCCTCACCCGTAACGCGTCGGACGGCCTGCAATCGTTGATCCGCAATTACAATCGCCTTCAGCCGGGCGATCAGGTGCTGATTTGCGATCTGGAGTACGACACGGTCAAAGGCGCGATGCGTTGGCTGGCGCGGCATCGCGGCGTGGAAGTGATCGAAATCGACCACGCGCACCCTGCAACGTTTGACAGCTTGCTGGCGACTTATCGCGACGCTTTCGCGCGTTATCCAAAGCTCAAATTGATGGCCCTGACCCATGTCACCCATCGCACCGGATTGGTCATGCCCGTGCAGGCCATTGCTGCTGCCGCGAAAGAATACGGCATCGACGTGATCCTTGACGGCGCGCACGCCCTCGGCCAGATCGAGTTCAATCTGGATGAACTGGGCGTTTCTTTCGCCGGCTTCAACCTGCACAAATGGATTGGCGCGCCCCTGACGCTGGGCTTTATCTATATAGACCCCGAGCGTTTGGCCGACATCGACCCAGACATGGGCGAGATGCACTTCCCGGTCACCGATATCCGCGCCCGCACGCCCTACAGCACACCGAACATCCCGGCCCTGCTGACGCTGCCGCTGGTGTTCGAGGAGCATCTCGCCATGGGCGGGGCCGCTGCCAAGAGCACACGGCTCAATTACCTGCGCAACCGGTGGGTCAGCGCCGTTCGCGAGTTACCGGGGATCGAGATCATGACACCCGATGACCCGCGACTGTATTGCGGCATTACCTCGATGCGCTTTACCCGGCATACCGATCAACAGGCGATGGTCGAGCGGCTGCTCAGCGATTACAACCTGTTCACCGTGGTCCGCAGTGGCGCGGCGAGCGGGCCCTGCATTCGCATTACACCGGGACTCACCACCACCGCTGCCGACATGGATCTGCTGGCCAGGGCGCTGAGCGAGTTGCGCTGACGTCAGACCGTGTATTTGTCGAAGTCCTCCGGCTTGATTTGCGTCGAAGCGGCGAACGTGTCGATACCGATGGTCGTATGCCCGAAAAAGCCATCCTCGTTCGAGTCTCGACCGAGGGTGTGGACCGTCAATGTCGAAGCCTCGCCAGCCTGCTCGCGGTAATAAGTGTCTTCATTGTTGCTCAACGGCGAGACCGATCGGCCGCTGTAGTCCCGGGCGTTTAGCACCGAACGTGAAGCGGGTTCGGGGAAGTAGAGCTGACCGACCCAGGCGACGTGTCGTTCGTCGAGGTAATTGTTGCCGGACGTAATGCGCACGGCGACATGAATGTGCAAGGTACGGCCGGCATAGAACCCCGGGTAGATGGTGGTAAACCGCACAATGCCCTTTTTGTCGGTGAATTGTCCGCCTCGCAGATAGGTGTCGTCGTCGGTGCGCGGGATGGAGCCGATGTCCCCGACATCGACTTCCTGGTCCGGATCGACCTTGCTCCAGCCCGAATACGCACCGCGCGCATTGCAATGCCAGATATCGACCAGGGCTCCGGTCACCGGCTCCCCCGTCATGGCATCGACAATCGACAATCGCAGCACCAGGGGAATGCCATCGGCGCTCTCGCTGATGTTGCGCCTGATCAGTTTCGGATTGCGGAAATACGGGCCGGCAATTTGCTCGGGAGACAGCAGGTAAACGGAGGGTGCGGGTGTTGCGGAGGTGGTGTCGTCCATGACGTTCTCTCTTCCATAAGATGAACGCAGGTTAACGCTGGATGGGCGGCGAGAGGCGGTAACTATGTATCGCATCATTTCCCTTGCAGGAGCGGTATTTCATCAGGCAAAAAAAAACGGTGCACCGACCAAGCGCACCGTAAAGCCGTAGAACACACAACGAAGTGTTTGGTAAAAGCCGATCAGTCCAGCAGCGCCAAGGCCTCGGCGGTGCATTCCTGAATGCGGGCCCAGTCGCCGTTCTTGATCCACTCGGGATCCAGCATCCAGCTACCGCCCACGCACATCACGTTTTTCAACGCCATGTAGCTCTTGATGTTGGCCGGGCTGACGCCGCCGGTCGGGCAGAATTTCACTTCACCGAACGGGCCGCCAAGGGCCTTGATGGCGGCAACGCCACCGCTGACTTCCGCCGGGAACAGCTTGAAGCGGCGATAACCCAGACCATAGCCTTCCATGATGCCGGAAGCGTTGCTGATGCCTGGCAACAGCGGGATCGGGCTATCGACGCTGGCTTCGAGCAGGTCACGGGTGATACCCGGGGTGACGATGAACTGCGAGCCGGCCGCTTCGGCAGCGGCGAGCATCGTGCGATCCAGCACAGTACCCGCACCGGTCACCAGCTCCGGACGCTGCTCACGCAGAATCTGGATGGCCTTGAGGCCGAACTGCGAACGCAGGGTCACTTCCAGGGCAGTCAGGCCACCGGCGGCCAGGGCATCGGCCAGCGGCAGGACGTCCTGTTCGCGGGCGATGGTGATCACCGGCAGGATCCGCGCCTTGGCGCAGAGGCTGTCGATCAGGGCAATTTTGTCCGCCATGGAAACGGTCGGGGATGTGATTGTCATAGCGGCTGATCCTTGGCTCATGGGCACCAGTAAATCTCTAACGTAGGTTGCAGAAACGCGCGAATCGGCATGGCGGCGACATCGTCACCGGCCAATGCGGCACTCAAAGTGGTCAGTTTGGACTGACCGGAAATCGATAGAACGGTGGTCTTGGCCGAGGCCAGCAGCGCGCGGCTCATGGTCAGTCGCTGATGCGGCACGGTCGGCGCCAGCATCGGATAGCACCGACGGGTGCCGTCGACTTTCAAGGCATCGATCAGGTTCGGGCTGTTGGGGAACAACGAAGCGGTGTGACCGTCATCGCCCATGCCGAGGATCAGCACGTCGATCGGCGGCAATTCGGCGAGCAAACGGTCGGCCTGCTCGGCGGCCAGCTCAAGGTTCGCGGTGGCGCTGTAGAGGCTCAGAAACTGAGCCTTGGCTGCCGGGCCTTGCAACAGGTAACGCTTGAGCAGACCGGCATTGCTGTCGGCATGCTCGACCGGCACCCAACGCTCGTCGGCCAGGGTGACGACCACCTTGGACCAGTCGAGTTTCTGCTTCGCCAGGTTCTGGAAGAACGCCACCGGGCTGCGGCCACCGGACACCACCAGCGTCGCGCTGCCGCGAGCGTCGATGGCATCACTCAGTTGCTTGGCCACAATCAGCGCCAGACCATCGGCCAGCAACACCGGGCTTTTGAACTCATGGGCGCTGACGCCCTGAGGCAGTTTCAATTCAGATATCGCCATACCACGACCTCCCATCCCGCGTGATCAGAGCAATGGAGCTCATCGGTCCCCAGGACCCGGCCGCATACGGCTTGGGCGCATCACCGGATTTTTTCCACCCGGCGATCAACTGGTCACACCACTTCCACGCGGCTTCGATTTCATCTTTACGGACAAACAGGTTCTGATTGCCGCGCATCACTTCCAGCAACAACCGCTCGTAGGCATCGGGAATCCGTGCGCTGCGATAAGTGTCGGAAAAATTCAGCTGCAACGGACCGCTGCGCAACTGCATACCCTTGTCCAGGCCTTGTTCTTTGGTCATCACACGCAAGGAAATGCCTTCATCCGGTTGCAGGCGGATAATCAGCTTGTTGCTGATTTGCAGGCGCTGCTCGGGGGCGAAGATGTAGTGCGACGGTTCCTTGAAGTGGATGACGATCTGCGACAGCTTCTGCGGCATGCGCTTGCCGGTGCGCAGGTAAAACGGCACGCCGGCCCAGCGCCAGTTGCGGATGTCCGCACGCAGGGCGACGAAGGTTTCGGTGTCGCTCTGGGTGTTCGAATTCGGTTCTTCCAGATACCCCGGAACCGGTTTGCCTTCGCTGTACCCGGCGATGTACTGGCCGCGCACCACTTGTGTAGTCAGGCCTTCCGGGCTGATAGGCGCCAGGGCCTTGAGCACTTTGACTTTCTCGTCACGGATGCTGTCGGCGGACAGGTCGGCCGGCGGGTCCATGGCGATCAGGCAGAGCAGTTGCAGCAGGTGATTCTGAATCATGTCCCGCAGCTGACCAGCCTTGTCGAAGTAACCCCAGCGGCCTTCGATGCCGACCTTCTCGGCCACGGTGATTTCCACGTGGGAGATATAATTCTGGTTCCACTGGGTTTCGAACAGGCTGTTGGCGAAACGCAGGGCGATCAGGTTTTGTACGGTCTCTTTGCCCAGGTAGTGGTCGATGCGGTAGGTGCGGTTCTCAGGGAAGAACTGCGCCACGGCGTCGTTGACCTTGCGCGAGGATTCCAGGTCCGAACCGATGGGTTTTTCCAGCACCACGCGGGTGTTTTCGGTCAGGCCGACCTTCGACAGGTTCTCGCAGATCGCACCGTAAACGGCGGCCGGCGTGGCGAAGTAGGCAATCACACGCTGGGCGCTGCCGGCCATTTCGGCCAGGGCGACGTAATCGTCGGCCTTGAGGAAGTCGACATGCAGGTAGCTCAAACGGGCCAGGAAGCGTTCGACCACAGCTTCGTCCAGCTCTTTGGCACCTACATAACGGCGCAGTTCGGAGGCGATGAACGCCAGGTGTTCCTGTTCGCTGCCTGGCTCACGGGCCAGCGCGATAATCCGCGTTTCCTCGTGCAGCAGGCCTGCGCCATCGAGTTGATAAAGGGCAGGAAACAGTTTGCGCAGGGCCAAGTCACCGAGGGCGCCGAACAAGGCAAAGGTGCACGGTTCAACCGTAATCGAAGGCATGATGTTTGTTCTTTTATCAAGTTAAGCTACAAATACCTTTTTTCAAGGCATCACTCAAGGGAAAATGTAGTAATAACCACAACATTTTCGCAAAATACAGATTCCGAGTGGTGGTCGGTCGGAGCCATCAGTAGGATAGGCCACCGTGACGGGCCCGATCAAAGTCCCAATTTGCATAGCCGGGGCCCTTATTTGCATTGCTCTCTTGTTTGCGGAGCTAAGGAACATATATGGACCGCGTGCGAAATTTACTGGAACAGATCCAGAATCGCCTTGAAGACCTGAACAAGGCGGAACGCAAAGTCGCCGAAGTGATCCTGCTCAACCCTGAGCTGGCCACCCGGTTCAGCATTGCCGCGCTCGCCCAGGCCTCGAAGGTCAGCGAGCCGACGGTCAACCGTTTCTGCCGTTCGTTCGGCGTCAGTGGCTACCCGGAGCTCAAGCTTCAACTGGCCCAAAGCCTGGCCAGCGGCGCGGCGTATGTCAGCCGTGCAGTCGAGGCCGATGACAATCCCGAGGCGTACACCAAGAAGATTTTCGGCAGCGCCATTGCGTCGCTGGACAGCGCCTTGCAGGCACTGGACCCGAACCTGATCAGCCGCGCCGTCGACCTGTTGATCCAGGCCCGGCAGATCCACTTCTTCGGCCTTGGCGCCTCGGCCCCGGTGGCTCTGGACGCGCAGCACAAGTTCTTCCGCTTCAACCTGGCGGTCACCGCCCATGCCGACGTGCTGATGCAGCGCATGATTGCGTCGGTGGCGCATACCGGCGAGTTGTTCGTGATCATTTCCTACACCGGCCGCACCCGCGAACTGGTGGAAGTGGCGCGTATCGCCCGGGAGAACGGCGCTTCAGTGCTGGGGCTGACGGCCGAGGGGTCGCCTTTGGCCAAGGCCAGCACCTTGAGCCTGAACATTCCGTTGCCGGAAGACACCGACATCTATATGCCGATGACGTCGCGGATCATCCAGCTGACCGTGCTGGATGTGCTGGCCACCGGCATGACCTTGCGCCGTGGCGTGGACTTCCAGCCGCATTTGCGCAAGATCAAAGAGAGCCTCAATGCCAGTCGGTATCCGGTTGGGGATGAGTTTAACTAGGTCAATATCTTCATTGCCTGTCCTGGCCTCATCGCGAGCAGGCTCGCTCCCACATTAGATCTTCGGTGGACACTGTATTTGTATTCAAAGCAGGTCCACTGTGGGAGCGAGCCTGCTCGCGAAAGGGCCAGCCCAGGCGCAAAGATTCTGGAACTAAACCCCCACCCGCGCCTGCAAACTCAAATGCGCTTTCTGCCCCGGCGCCAGGCTCAAACTGTCGGTCCCGCCACTCGCCGCCTCGACACACACAAATTCTGAAATCTCGTTCCAGCTCACCCCCAGCAACGGTCGCGCCCCCGGATGCCAGACCACCGTGTCCGCATGGTCGCCGGTGTCGATGCACAACTCGCGCTGCCAGGCGTGGTCCTTGAGCTGCAATTCACCGTCATGCTGGAACACCCGCTGACACCCACCGTCGACTCTCAACTCGCCTTCCTGCTGGCAAACCTGGCGGTTCAACTGGTCGTAACCGTGGGCGCCATCGAGTCCGGACAGCGCTATCTCACCGACATCACCAATACGCCAATAGGCATGCAAGGCCTGGCTCAATTGGCACGGCAGGCTGTCCTGATGCTCGGTGCTCAGGCGCAGATCCATGCGTTCACCCAAGTGTGCGTGCAGGTCCACTTGCCAGTCACACAGCTGAAGTTGCCAATGCAGGCGCACGCCATCGTCGTCATGGCTGCTGTCGAGCAGTTTCCAGTCGATCAACCGTGCCCAGCCATGGGAAGGCCAGGCGTTTTCGCTTGGATGACGGCCATACCACGGCCAGCATACCGGCACACCGCCACGAATCGCGCCGACTTGTGGCCACTTCGCCGCGCACCAGAGCCAGGGCTTCTGGCCCTTTGGCTGGAAGTGCAGCAACTGCGCGCCCTGCCGGCTGAACACCGCCTGACACAGCGGGTGATCGATCACCAGCACATCGCGCTTCTGATAGCGCTCCCACGCAAACACCGGACGTTCGCGCAAGGATTTGAAGAAGCGTTGTAGCGGATGCTCATGCATGTGCCACGGTCCTGAAAATCATCCGGGGTGCGCCGCCCCAAAAAAAAGCGGACAGCCAAGGCTGTCCGCAAAAATGCGCACATAGAGAGGAGCTTATCGCAACAGCGTTAGAACACCGACTGAATTTTCAGGCCGGCCACCAGCGCGTTGTCGACTTCATCCACACCGCCCGGGTGAGTGATGTATTGCAGGTTAGGACGCACGGTCAGCCAGTTGGTGACGTGGAAACCGTAGTTGATCTCGTAGTTGTACTCAGTGTTACGCAGCGGCGCGAACAGCGGGTCCTGATAGTCAGTGACATTGTTGGAGGCGTTGACCAACTCTGAGTTTTTCTTAACGTCATCGTTGACATGGATACGGGCGGCACCGATACCGAAGTCATCCTTCGGCCGTGCATCGAACGGGCCTTTGTACACCAGCATCAGCGACTGGTAGTTATCGACGAAGTTGGTGTCCTTGTCGTGGAAGGTAGCGTTGGCAGCAATGTTCAGACCGCGGGAAGCGTCACCGTTGTGGGTGGTGAGTTGTTGCTGCGCCACGAACCAGTAGCCGGACTTGCTGCTGTGGCTGCGATAGGCGTTACCGCTGGTTGCGGCGTCATTACCGTTGTCGTCTTCACGAACGTCATCGGCCTTGGCCGTGCTTTTGTAGTAACCGACACGGTATTCGCCCGGCAGGTTGCCAGGGTTAGGCAACCAGACCAGTTCGACTGGCAACACGGTGCCCTTGGTACCACTGCCGCTGAGTTTGAAGCCGTTACCGTGCTCCAGTTGCGACGGGTTCTGGTTGTACGCGCCGATCTGCGCATACCACTCAGGCGAGATGTTGTACTTCACGCGGACCGCAGCCTGCATGACCGGCCAGTTGTACCAGATGTTGGTCGCCCAGTTACCCGCTTGGGAACCGCAGAACGCCAGGTTCTGGAACTCGCACGGGAAGGTGTTGAAGTCTTCGCCTTCGCCGAAGTAACCGGCCTTGACGTCCAGTTTGCCATCGAGGAACTGGTGCTTGATCCACAGTTGGGTCAGGCGAACCATGTGGCCACGGCCGTAGACTTCCTGGGAGGAACTCAAGGTGCCGGCACGCGGATCGCCGACACGGTCATTGGAGATGTTCTCACCGTTACGGTTGGTGAGCTGGACCTTGGCCTGGGTGTTATCCCAGCCCCACAGCTTTTGCAGGTCCAGCGCCACGCCCAGGCCAAACTGGTCGGCGTAACGCGCGGTCTTGTCGTTGTTGTAGCCACCGTGAAGGTTGCCACCGACTTCACCGACGTAGTCCATCTTGATGTCGATGCCCCGCTCGATCAGCTTGGTCCGCTCGCCACCCCAATCGCCGGTCATCCATTCGGAATCGGCGCTGAACGCGTCAGCCGCGTGCACACTACCGGCCAGCATCATGGCCGCAACCGCGGACAACTGGCAGATAAGCTGAGCGTTGTTGTTCTTCTTCATCCCTACATCCTCGTTTTATTGTTATTAACTGTTTTTATTTAACGCGGTTACATCAGGTGCGGAGAGCGACAGGCCGCTCACCGCATATCCCCCCTGCAGGAGCCAGTTTTGCCGGCGAAGGCGACCCTGAAATCGCCTTCGTCGGCAAGCCTGGTTCCTACAGTTTTAATCTTCAGCGGCCTTTGAATTGGGCGACGTTGGCGCCGTGGCTCTCGGCTTTTGGTTGACCGGCCACCCCCAGGCGCTCCCCCGTCTTGGCATCGAACAACAGCACTTTCGATGGATCGAATTGCAGGGTCAGGGTCTCGCCCACGTTCGGCGCGACGTCCGGCGCCAGGCGGCAGCAGACTTTGGTGTCGTTGAGATTGACGAACACCAGGGTGTCGGGACCGGTCGGTTCGGTGACCTGGACTTCGGCGCGAATGGTCGGCAAACCGTTCGGCTCGCTGCCCGCCAGAACGATCTGCTCCGGGCGCAGGCCGAGGATCACTTCACGGTCTTCCAGACCGGCGTCCTGCATGCCCATCGGCAATTCGCAACGCGCCTGGCCGCTGTCGAGCAGCGCCACCAGACGACCGTCCTTGCGCTGCAAACGCAGCGGAATGAAGTTCATCGGCGGCGAGCCGATGAAGCTCGCCACGAACAGGTTGGCCGGGTTGTTGTAGATGTCCTTCGGCGTACCGAACTGCTGAATGATCCCGTCCTTCATCACCGCAACTTTGTCGCCCAGGGTCATCGCTTCGATCTGGTCGTGGGTCACGTAGACCGTGGTGGTTTTCAGGCGCTGGTGCATCAGTTTCATTTCAGTGCGCATCTCGACGCGCAGCTTGGCGTCGAGGTTGGACAGCGGTTCGTCGAACAGATAAATCTTCGGCCGACGCGCCAGGGCACGGCCCATGGCCACGCGCTGTTGCTGACCACCGGAGAGCTGACCGGGCTTGCGGTTGAGCAAGTGTTCGATCTGCAACAGCTTGGATACCCGCGCCACTTCCGCTTCGATGTCGGCGGCGGGCATTTTGCGGATCTTCAAGCCGAAAGCGATGTTCTCGCGCACGCTCATGGTCGGGTACAGCGCGTAGGACTGGAACACCATGGCGATGTCGCGGTCTTTCGGGCTCATGCCGCTGACGTCCTGATCACCGATCATGATCGCGCCGCCGGTGATGGTTTCCAGGCCGGCGATGCAATTCATCAGGGTCGATTTACCGCAACCCGAAGGTCCGACCAGGATCAGGAACTCACCGTCCTTGATCGACAGTTCGATGTTCTTGAGGGTGTCCGGCAGGCCGGGACCATAGGTCTTGTTTACATTGCGAAGTTCGAGCGTAGCCATGATTACCCCTTGACTGCGCCGGCCGTCAGCCCGCGCACGAAATACTTGCCTGCGACCACATAGACCAGCAGGGTCGGCAGCCCGGCGATCATCGCCGCCGCCATATCAACGTTGTATTCCTTGGCCCCGGTACTGGTGTTGACCAAGTTGTTCAACGCCACCGTAATGGGTTGCGAATCACCGCTGGAGAACACCACGCCGAACAGGAAGTCGTTCCAGATCTGGGTGAACTGCCAGATCAGGCAGACCATGATGATCGGGGTGGACATCGGCAGGATGATCAAGCGGAAGATGGTGAAGAAACCCGCGCCATCGAGCCGCGCCGCCTTCACCAGCGCATCGGGAACGCTGACGTAGTAGTTACGGAAGAACAGCGTGGTGAACGCCAGGCCGTAGACCACGTGCACGAACACCAGGCCGGTGGTGGTGCTGGCCAGGCCCATCTTGCCGAGGGTGAACGAGGCCGGCAGCAGGACGGTCTGGAACGGCAGGAAGCAACCGAACAGCAGCAGACCGAAGAACAGTTGCGAGCCACGAAAGCGCCACATCGACAGCACATAGCCGTTCAGTGCACCGATGGCGGTGGAGATCAGTACCGCCGGAACGGTGATCTTGATCGAGTTCCAGAAGTACCCGTCAACCGTGCCCCAGGCCTTGACCCAGCCAATGCCACTGACCACGGTCGGCCAGCTCAGCAGGTTGCCGGAGTTGATGTCTTCCGGCGTCTTGAAACTGGTCAACAGCATGACCACCAGCGGTATCAGGTAAAGGAATACCGCCAGGATCAGCACGCCGTAGATGGCGATGCGACTCAGGCTGATGGATGGTTTGGCAGCGAAATTAGTCATGACGCTTGGTCCTCAGCTCGGAGTACAGGTAAGGCACGATGATTGCGAGAATCGCACCGAGCATCAGAATCGCACTGGCCGAGCCCATGCCCATCTGGCCGCGACTGAAGGTGAAGGAATACATGAACATCGCAGGCAGGTCAGAGGAATAACCCGGGCCACCGGCAGTCATTGCCGCCACCAGGTCGAAACTCTTGATCGCGATGTGGGCCAGGATCATGACCGCGCTGAAGAACACCGGGCGCAGGCTCGGCAACACCACTTTCAGGTAAATGCGCGGCATGCTCGCGCCATCGATCTGGGCAGCACGGATGATCGATTGATCCACGCCACGCAGACCGGCGAGGAACATCGCCATGATGAAGCCCGAGGCTTGCCAGACCGCCGCGATCACCAGGCAATACACGACGCGATCCGGGTCGATCAGCCAGTCCAGGCGAAAGCCTTCCCAACCCCAGTCACGCAGCAATTTGTCCAGGCCCATGCCCGGGTTGAGCAGCCACTTCCAGGCGGTACCGGTGACGATCATCGAGAGCGCCATCGGGTACAGGTAAATGGTGCGAATGAAACCTTCGCGACGAATCCGCTGGTCAAGAAACACCGCCAGCAGCACACCGATCACCAAGGTGATGCCGATGAACATGCCGCCGAACACCGCCAGGTTCTTGCTCGCTACCCACCAACGGTCGTTGTCGAACAGCCGCTGGTACTGCGCCAGGCCCGCCCATTTGTAAGTCGGCAGGAAGGTCGATGTGGTGAACGACAGGATGAACGTCCACAGGATATAGCCATAGAAGCCCACCAGGACGATGAACATGCTCGGCGCCAGCACCAGTTTGGGGAGCCAGCGCTGCAATGCATCGAACGGCGAGGCCTTGCTGAACACAGCAACAGAACTCATGGGAAGATCCCGTACGAGAGAAAATTTACGTTGGAAATGCTGACCCTTGCAGGCGTGAGACTGCTTGCGATAGCTGAGTGTCAGACTCTGGATGTATCAACTGATACACCGCTATCGCGAGCAGGCTCGCTCCTACAGGGGCCAAGCATTACTTGGCAGCTTTGACGGCCGTGCCCAATTGCTTGGCGGCAGTCGCCGGATCGGCTTTCGGGTCGTTGATGAAGTTGGTCACCACATCAAAGAACGCGCCCTGTACCGCCAGCGTGGTCGCCATGTTGTGCGCCATGCTCGGCTGCAGGCCGCCGGACTTGGCGTCCACCAGGAAGTCCTTGGCAGCGGTCTGGGCGCAGGAGTCGAAACCGTACTTGCCCATGTCGTTCAGCATGTCGATTCGAACCGGGATCGAGCCCTTGTTGATGCTGAAGACTTTCTGGAAGTTCTCACCCAGCACGACCTTGGCAATGTCCTGTTGAGCAGCAGCAGTGCCTTTGTCTTTCTGCTTGAACACAGCCAGGGAGTCGATGTTGTAGGTGAACGCCTTGTCGGTGCCCGGGAACGCTACGCACTCGTAGTCCTTGCCGGCGACTTTCTTGGCGGCTGTCCACTCGCTCTTGGCCCAGTCGCCCATGATCTGCATACCGGCCTTGCCGTTGATGACCTTGGCCGCTTCCAGGTTCCAGTCCTGGCCTTTGCCGTCGGCGTCCATGTAGGTCGCGACTTTCTTCAGCTCGGTCAGCGCCTTGACCATTTCAGGACCGGTCAATGCTGCGTTGTCCAGGTCGACCAGGGCTTTCTTGTAGCCGTCGACGCCCATGACCGACAGGACCACCGCTTCGAACACGGTGCTGTCCTGCCAAGGCTGGCCGCCGTGGGCAAGCGCAATGAAGCCCGCTGCCTTGAGCTTGTCACCGGCTGCGTAGAATTCCTGAAGGGTGGTTGGCGCTTTTTCGATGCCGGCTTTCTTGAAGACTTCCGGGTTGATCCACAGCCAGTTGACGCGGTGAATGTTCACCGGCACGGCCACGTAGTCACCTTCGTACTTCACGGTATCGGAGACTTTCTTGTCGAGCAGACTGTCCCACTTCTCGGTTTTGGCCGCGTCTTTCAAGACGTCGGTGTCGAGCAGACCGGTAGACGCCCATTCCTGGATGTCCGGGCCTTTGATCTGTGCGACGCCCGGTGGGTTGCCTGCAACGGCGCGGCTCTTCAGCACGGTCATGGCGGTCGCACCGCCACCACCGGCAACGGCGCCGTCCTTCCAGGTGAAACCGTCTTTTTCGACTTGGGCCTTGAGGACATCAACGGCCGCTTTTTCGCCACCGGAGGTCCACCAGTGAACGACTTCTACCGAACCTTTGGAATCGGCGGCAAGCGCACTGACAGGGAATGCAGAGATAGGGAGCAATGAGGCAAGAGAAATGACAGTAGCGAGGCGAGAAATCGCATTCATCTAGAATTACCTTTCTTGTTGTTATGCATGCAAGTCTGGTGCTTGCGCTGCATAGGATTTTAAACAGGAGTTATCCCCTCGCAGGTAACGAAGGGACGCTTGAATGTCACCACATGGTTACACAGGAGCGCTCTGGGACAACTGCCCCAAGGCCTTGGCCATGCTCGGCGCCAGTGGCAGGCGCGGGATCAGGACGGCTTGCCAGGCGTGATACAGATCCGGTTTACCGGCCCAGATATCGGCACTTGGACGGTTTTGCGGGTCGAGCTCATGGTGCCAACTGCCATCGCAGCGGTCGATGAAATGACTGTCACAGAAATCCCAGAACAGCCGGTACCAGGTTTCGTATTGCGTATCCCCAGTGCGTTTAAGCAACGCGCTGGCGGCGGCACTGGCTTCGCAATGGGTCCAGTGCAAGCGATGGCGAACCACCGCGCGATTGTCCCAGTCGAGGGTGTAGACAATCCCGGGCAGCCCGTCGACATCCCAGCCGTGACGGCAGTTGTGATCGAAGAGTTTTTGCGCGTCGGTGGCCAGCCAACCCGGCGTGAGCATGCCGGCTTGCACGCGTGCCGCTTCGAGGTGCAGCAACAGCCGCGCCCATTCGAAACCGTGGCCCGGCGTGGTGCCGTAAGGGCGGAAACCGTCGGCCGGGTTGTCGTGGTTGTACTCGCGCAGCGGCTGCCAATCGCGATCGAAATGCTCGACCACCAGGTAGTCGTTGGCAGCGGCATGACCATGAATGACGCGCTCGACGATGCGCTGAGCGCGGACCAGCCAGCGGTGGTCGTCGGTGACATCGGCCAGGGCGAGAAAGGCTTCGGTGGCGTGCATGTTGCTGTTGGCGCCGCGGTAGGCTTCTTCTCCGCTCCAGTCGCGAGCAAAGGATTCGCGCATCGCACCCTCCTCCTCGCTCCAGAAATGCGTGTCGATGATGTTGATCGCATCGTCGAGCAACGCCTGTGCACCGGGGCGCTGGGCGACGACCGCCGAACTGGCCGCGAGGGCCACGAAGGCATGCAGGTAAGCGGCCTTGCCGGTGTTGTCATCGTGATGATGGGCAGCGGCAAACCAGCCGCCGTGTTCGGCATCACGCAACGGGCCGCTGAGCGCCTGAATGCCGTGATCGACCAGCTCGGCAAACCCTGGCAAACCCTGAATATGCGCCATGGCGAAGCTGTGGGTCATGCGGGCGGTGTTCATGGTTTCGGCGTGGGCGTTGGCCGGGAGACGGCCCTTTTCATCGAGATTGCCGAAGCCTTCGGCAAGCTTTGAAGCCTTGGCAAATGCCAACAGGCGCAGGCCTTCGGCCGCGAGCCATTGCTGATGGGCAGGTGCGTTGAGCCAACTGCTGAATGCAGGTTGGAAGGTGTCCATGGGGTGCCTTTTTTGTTGTTTTGACTGAGGGCAGTCTAAACAACGGGCGGGGGCGGGCTTGTAACGAAGGGGGCGAGTTATGTCACCGGTTTGTGACATTTAGCTTGAGAGATTTGTTTAATGGTCTGACGCCTTCGCGAGCAGGCTCGCTCCCACATGGGTTCTGCGGTGCACACAAATTCCCTGTGGGAGCGAGCCTGCTCGCGAAGAACGATAACGCGGTCAATCTAGTCAACACTGCGCGGCAACTGCAACGTCACCCGCAACCCGCCTTCACGCAGGTTTTGCAGGCTGACTTCACCGCCATGGCTATGGGCAATGTTGCGCGCAATCCCCAACCCCAAGCCATATCCCTGCTGCTGCCCGGCCAACCGGAAGTGCGGTTCGAACACCTGCTCCATCCGTTGCTCCGGCACGCCTGGCCCTTCGTCATCGACATGCAGGATGAAGGCGCTCTCGTCGTCATCGATATGCAAATGCGCGTTCTGCCCATACTTCAATGCGTTGTCGATCAGGTTGCCGATGCAGCGCTTGAGCGCCAGCGGTTTGCCCGGGTACGCCGCCAGCGCCCGGCCCTGCTGGGTGACGCGACCATTGCCGTTGGGCGCCAGGTACGGTTCCACCAGACAATCAAGCACATGGTTCAGATCCACCGGCTCGATGTTTTCGTGAATATCGGTGTCTTTCACGCATTGCAGCGCGCCCTTGACCAGCAATTCCAGCTCATCCAGATCGCGGCCGAACTTGGCTTGCAGCTGTTCGTCTTCAAGCAATTCGACCCGCAGCCTTAACCGGGTAATCGGCGTGCGCAGGTCATGGGAAATCGCGCTGAACAACTGGCTGCGCTCGGTCAGGTAACGGCTGATACGCTCGCGCATCGCATTGAAAGCGCGGCCCACTTCGACCACTTCACTGCCGCCGCCTTCGGCCACCGGTTCGACTTCGGCACCGAGGGACATGTCCCGCGCCGCCCGCGCCAGGCGTTTGAGCGGACGACTCTGCCAGTGCACCAACAGGCCGATGAACAACAGCAAAAAGCCACTGGTGAGCACGATGAACCAGACCTGCTGCGCCGGCAGGCCCTGTTCTTCAAGGCTGGTGTAGGGCTCGGGCAACAGCGAGGCGATGTACAGCCACTCGCCCGGCGCCATCTGGATTTGCGTGACCAGCACCGGCGGGTTCACCGGTTCCAGCGTCAGCGCGTAATGCGCCCATGAGCGCGGCAACTCATCGAGTTTCAGCCCGCTGTTGAAGATCCGCAGGTCTTCGGGGCTGACGAAGGTCACCGAGATATCCGTGTCTTGGCCGAGGGACTCGCGCAACACCTGATCCACCGCCTTGAGCACGGCTTCCTTGCGCGGGGTGATCGGCAACACTTCCATGCCCAGCGGCTTGTCGTTGAGGGTCACCACGAAACGGGTGCCGCCCATGCTGCGCAATTGGTCGAGCACCAAGGGACGAAACGCCACCGGCAGCGAACGAAAATAACTGACGCTGGCCGTCATCGAATGGGCCAGGCTGCGGGCACTGGTGACCAGGCCTTCAAGTTGGGTGGCACGCAGTTGCGACACCCAGATCACGCTCGACAAGGTCTGCGCGAACAACACCGCCAACAGGGTCAGCAGCAACATGCGCCCGAGCAGCGAACGCGGCATCGGCACGCGGGCGGCGAGCTTGCGCAACCACTCAGTGGCCATTGCTGGCAACCACATTGGCGGCCAGTTGGTAGCCGCTGCCACGCACGGTACGGATCAATCGCGGCGGTTTTTCGGTATCACGCAGGCGCTGACGCAAACGGCTGACCGCCATGTCGACGATACGATCCAGCGGCATCAGATCGCGACCACGGGTGGCGTTGCCGATGGTGTCGCGGTCGAGGATTTCCTGCGGATGATCGAGGAACAGTTTCAGCAGCGCAAAATCGGCGCCGGAGAGAATCACTTCTTCGCCGTCAATGTGGAACAGCCGGTGGCTGACCATGTCCAGCCGCCAGTCGTCGAACGCCAGCACTTCACCGCCGGAACGCTCCTGACCGAACTGCGCGCGGCGCAACAAGGCCTTGATGCGCGCCTGCAATTCACGGGGGCTGAACGGTTTACCGAGGTAGTCGTCGGCGCCCAGTTCCAGGCCAATGACGCGGTCGGCCTCGTCGGAGCTGGCGGTGAGCATGATGATCGGCACCTGCGCCTGACGCGGGTGTTGGCGGATCCAGCGGCAAAGGCTGAAACCGTCTTCGTCGGGCAGCATCACGTCGAGGATCACCAGATCGCTCGGCGCTTCGTTCATCGCTTGGCGAAAGCCCGCGCCATCGGGCGTGGTGCGGACCTGGAAACCGGCGCGGGTCAGGTAGGTGTCCAGCAACTCGCGTATCTCTTGATCATCATCGACCAACAAAATCGACTTGTTGACTGAGCTCACGGGGCGGCGTCCTTGTTGTTTGAATTGGGCGGATTATGCCTGATCGCGGGTAAATCGTTGGTGCCTGTACGGACGCCTTCGCGGGCAAGCCTCGCTCCTGCAAGGTCAGAGCCGTTCGCGAATTCCGTGAACGACATAAAACCTGTAGGAGCGAGGCTTGCCCGCGAAGGGCGCGACTCGGTGTTAGGCCTGATCGAGCGCCACACCCGCACCCATCAACCCGGAATACGGCGCCGTCACCAGCCACACCGGGATGCCTTTGAAGTAATCGCTCATGCAGCCCTTGTCGGCGAAGCACCGGGCAAAGCCGCTTTCAACGAAGAAATCGGCAAACCGCGGAATCACTCCGCCGACGATATACACGCCACCGCGAGCTCCCGTGGTCAGCACGTTGTTGCCGGCGACACGACCGAGCCAGCAGCAGAACTGCTCCAGCACTTCCAGCGCAATCGGGTCACCCGCCAGACCGGCAGCGGTTATCGATTCCGGAGTATCGAGCACCGGCTCATGACCGTCCACCGCACAAATCGCCCGGTAGACCCGCGGCAAACCGCTGCCGCTCAAGGCCGTTTCAGCGCTGACATGCCCGATCTCATTGAAGATGTGTTGCCACAGTTGGGTTTCACGCAGACTGCTCAAGGGCAGATCGACGTGACCGCCCTCCCCTGGCAAGGCGGCAAAACGGCCTTCACCCAGGTCCAGCAAGGTGCCGACACCCAGCCCCGTGCCCGGACCGATCACCACGGCAGGCCGCAGCGGCTCAGGCGTGCCTTCGCAGACCACCCGAAACTCACCCGGCTGCAAACGGGTCATGCCCAGCGCCATCGCCGAAAAATCATTGACCAGCAACAACTGATCGACCTGCAATGCCTTGCAAAAATCTTTGCGACTGAGCCGCCAGTGATTATTGGTGAACTTGAATTCATCACCGCTCACCGGACCGGCCACCGACAGGCATACCGAGCCGATCGAACCCGGCGCCAGGCCAAGCCCGCCCAGATAGAGGGAAATCGCCTCTTCCGGGCTGGCGTGGTCGGCCGTTGCCAGCACCTGGATCGCTTCCAGTTGCTGGTTTTTCCACAACGCGAAACGTGCGTTGGTCCCACCGATGTCACCGACCAAAGCCAGTTTCAATTAAGCGTCTCCAGGGCAGAAGTAAAGGCGCTGGCGCCCTGCTCTGCGGAGCTGAAGGCCATGCGCATGAAACCAAACAGTTCGCGACCGCTGCCAATGTTGTTGCCCAACAGGCCCTTGGCCGGGGTGCGCGCTGCAAATTCTTCGGCGTCCACCTTAAGCTCCAGGGTGCCTTTGACGCCATCGACGCGGATGATATCGCCCTCTTGCACCCGCGCAAGAGCACCGCCGACATAAGCTTCGGGACTGACATGAATCGCTGCCGGGATTTTCCCCGACGCGCCGGACATGCGCCCGTCGGTCACCAGCGCGACTTTGAAGCCGCGATCCTGCAGCACGCCGAGGAACGGCGTCATTTTGTGCAGCTCCGGCATGCCATTGGAGCGCGGGCCCTGGAAGCGCATCACCGCGACAAAATCCTTCTCCAGCAAACCGGCCTTGAACGCGTCGGCCAGATCCTGCTGATCCTGGAACACCATGGCTGGCGCTTCGACGATCTGGTTTTCCAAGGCAACGGCGGAGACTTTCATCACGCCACGTCCGAGGTTGCCTTCCATCACCCGCAAGCCGCCCTCAGGCGAGAACGCACGCGCGACCGGGCGAAGAATGGTTTCGTCGAGGCTTTCGATCGGGCCTTCGCGCCAGACCAGTTCGCCGTTTTCGAGGAACGGCTCCATGGTGTAACGGCTCAAGCCGTGGCCCAGCACCGTGTTGACGTTTTCGTGCAGCAGCCCGGCTTCCAGCAGTTCGCGGATCAGGAATGACATGCCGCCCGCCGCCTGGAAATGGTTGATGTCGGCTTTGCCGTTCGGGTAGACGTGGCTCAGGGTCGGCACGACTTCGGAGAGGTCGGCCATGTCCTGCCAGGTCAGTTGAATGCCGGCCGCCATGGCGATGGCGGGCATGTGCAAGGTGTGGTTGGTCGATCCGCCGGTGGCGTGCAGCGCCACGATGGAGTTGACCAGCGAACGCTCGTCGACGATTTCGCCGATCGGCATGAAGTCACCGTTCTGCTTGGTCAGACGCGTCACCTGATGCGCCGCTTCGCGGGTCAGGGCATCGCGCAACGGGGTGTTCGGGTTGACGAACGAGGCGCCCGGCAAGTGCAGGCCCATGACTTCCATCAGCAACTGGTTGGTGTTGGCGGTGCCGTAAAAAGTGCAGGTACCCGGGCTGTGGTAGGACTTCATTTCCGATTCCAGCAGCTCTTCGCGACTGGCCTTGCCTTCGGCATAACGCTGACGCACGTCGGCTTTCTGCTTGTTGGAAATGCCCGACACCATCGGCCCGCCCGGGACGAAGATCGTCGGCAGATGACCGAAACGCAGTGCGCCCATCATCAGGCCCGGGACGATCTTGTCGCAGATGCCGAGCATCAGCGCGCCATCGAACATGTTGTGGGACAGCGCCACGGCGGTGGACAGCGCAATCACCTCACGGCTCGGCAGGCTCAGCTCCATGCCCGGCTCGCCTTGGGTCACGCCATCGCACATGGCCGGGGTGCCGCCGGCGAACTGGCCGACAGAGCCGATCTCGCGCAGGGCTTTTTTGATCTGTTCAGGAAAGACTTCGTAAGGCTGATGCGCCGAGAGCATGTCGTTATATGACGAAACAATCGCAATGTTGGCGGAGTTCATCATCCGCAGACTGTGCTTGTCTTCAGTGCCGCAACCGGCCACGCCGTGGGCGAAGTTGGCGCATTGCAGCTTGCCGCGCATCGGACCGTCGCTGGCTGCATCGCGAATAAGCGCAAGGTAAGCCTCACGGGTTGCGCGGCTACGGGCGATAAGCCGTTCGGTGACCTCAAGGACGCGGGGATGCATGTGTAGAACTCCAGGCTAACGGATGTGGCGACCTGATTGTCTATGCTGAGCAAGAGCCGGTGTCGATGGGATGACAGACGGTTTTCTTGATCGGTCGGACCAGTTGATTCAGGTCACTCGTTGTAGATTGAACAAAATATTGCCATTAAAAAGGCTTGTTTTCTATTTTTATGCGAATAATCTTGTAATTCCAACAACAAAACGACGGCGGCCCTGTTAAATGACTCTTCGAATCGCAATCAATGGTTTTGGCCGAATTGGCCGCAACGTCCTGCGCGCACTGTATACCCAAGGCTATCGCCAGGATCTGCAGATCGTTGCCATCAATGACCTTGGCGACAGCGCGATGAACGCTCATCTGCTCAAGTACGACACCGTTCACGGCACGTTCGACGCCGATGTCCAGCACGATCAGGAAAGCCTGACCGTCAACGGTGACCGTATTGCCGTCAGTGCCATCCGCAACCCGGCCGAGTTGCCTTGGGCCGCGGAAAAAATTGATGTGGTGTTCGAGTGCACCGGTCTGTTCACCGACCGTGCCAAAGCCGCCGCGCATATTACGGCCGGCGCGCGCAAAGTGATTATCTCGGCCCCGGCCAAAGGCGCCGACGCCACCGTTGTCTACGGGGTCAACCACGACATTCTGCGCCAATCGCACCAGATCATTTCCAACGCATCGTGCACCACCAACTGCCTGGCCCCGGTGGCGCAGGTGCTGCACCGCGAACTGGGCATCGAAAGCGGTCTGATGACCACGATCCACGCCTACACCAACGACCAGAACCTGACCGACGTCTACCACACCGACCCGTACCGCGCCCGTTCGGCCACCCAGAACATGATTCCGAGCAAGACCGGCGCCGCTGAAGCGGTCGGCCTGGTGCTTCCGGAACTGGCCGGCAAACTGACCGGCATGGCGGTACGTGTTCCGGTGATCAACGTGTCGCTGGTGGACCTGACCGTGCAACTCAAGCGTGAAGCATCGGCCGATGAAGTGAATGCATTGCTCAAAGAAGCCGCCCAGCACTCGAAGATTCTCGGCTACAACACCCTGCCGCTGGTCTCCAGCGACTTCAATCACAACCCGCTGTCGTCGATCTTCGACGCCAACCACACCAAGTCCAGCGGCAAGCTGCTCAAGGTACTGGCGTGGTACGACAACGAATGGGGCTTCTCCAACCGCATGCTCGATAACTGCCTGGCGCTGTGCAACGCTGAGTAACGGGGAGCTAAACCGATGATCGGTATCAGCTTCACGCAAAAGACCATGGCGGCGCGCAAGCGTATCGCCCTGGTTGCCCATGACCACTGCAAGGTGTTTTTGCTGGACTGGGCCGAGCGGCAGAAGGACAAGCTTGCGCAACATGAACTGGTCGCCACCGGCACCACCGGGCTGTTGTTGCAACAACGCCTGGACCTGCCGGTGGAAAGCATGATCAGCGGCCCCTTGGGCGGCGACCAGCAACTCGGTGCGCGCATTGCCGAGCAGCGGGTCGACATGCTGGTGTTTTTCTGGGACCCGTTCGAACCGCAACCCCATGACCCGGACATCAAGGCGTTGCTGCGGGTCGCGGCGGTCTGGAACATTCCGGTGGCGTGCAACGAATGCAGCGCCGACTACCTGCTCAGCAGCCCGATGATGGAGCAGGCTCACGCTCACCGCATCCCCGATTACGCAACCTATCTGTTGGGTCGCGCCTGAACCGCTTTCGGATCCATCACTGATCCCTTGAACGGATAATGGACATCATCGTCCGTTCAAGAAGGATCAGGTACGCCAGCCCCGGAATTTCCCCGCGATTTCCCCCGTTTTAAGCCCTGTTTTCGGCAGATTTTTCCGCGCAAACGTTCAACCCCTACCGTTCGTCGGGGCCACCATCATGCATCCTCGTCCCACGCCGATGTGCATTGAATGGCGCTGAATGGACTTGGCGAACCGGGTCGACATCGACCCACAGCCAACACTTCATCCCTTCGCGAGTTCGCCCTATGTTCGACTCTCTCTCTATCCGTCTGAAAATCGTCTTGCTGTCCGGCCTGTGCCTGCTTGGCGTGGTCGCGTTGATCGTTGGTATGAACTTCTACCAGACCAACCAGAACGATGAGCTGGTCAGCGCCTCCAGCCGCAAGATGCTCACCACCAGCGTGCAGGACCTGCTCCAGGCCAAGGCCGCCGAGCAAGCGGTGCGGGTGCAGAAGACATTCGGTGAAAGCCTGTTGGTGGTGACTGCCCTGGCCGATCAGATCAAGGACATGCGCGCCATGGCCGCCAAGCGTTCGCTTGAGGCCGGGGCCCTGCGTGAGGAGTTGAACCAGAGCCTGAAAACCGCGTTTGAGCGCAACAGCAAAGTGCTGGGGATCTGGCTGGCGTTCGAGCCCAACGGCCTGGACGGCAAGGACAGCGAGTTCGCCAACGATGCGGCCCGCCAGTCCAACGAATCCGGGCGTTTTGCCAGTTACTGGAGCCGTGCCGGCGGGGCCGGGATCAACACGATCATGGTCGAAGACGACATGACCAAAACCACCCTGAGCCTCAGCGGCACGCCGTACAACAGCTGGTACACCTGCCCTCGCGACAGCAAACGCACCTGCTTGCTGGACCCGTATGCCGACACCGTCGGCGGCAAGGAAATGCTGATGACCACCATTTCCGTCCCGCTGCTGGTGGACGGCAAGTCCATCGGCGTGGTCGGTGTCGACATCGCCCTCGACGCCCTGCAAGCGGCCGCGGTCGATTCCCAGCGTGACCTGTTCAACAGCGCCGGGCACATGCTGATTGTCTCCGGCAGCGGTGTATTGGCTGGTTACAGCGTCGATGCGAGCAAGGTCGGCAAAGGCATTGATGCGACCCTCGGCGCTGACGGCAAGGACATCCTGCAACTGCTCAGCGGCGGCACGCCGAAGATCCTCGAACAAGGCGATGTGATTCGTGCGGTGTACCCGGTGAGCCCGATCAGCGACTCCAAAGCCTGGGGCGTGGTGATTGACCTGCCCAAGCAAGTGCTGCTGGCCGATTCGGTCAAGCTGCAAGCGGTGCTCGATGACGCCCAGCAAAGCGGCACGATCAAAGCGGTGCTGGTGGCTGTCGCGGCAGGCCTGGTCGGTCTGTTGCTGATCTGGCTCACCGCGTCCGGCGTGACCCGGCCGATCAACAGCGTCGCCGAGATGCTCAAGGCGATTGCCAGCGGCGACGGCGACCTGACCCAACGCCTGCACTACAGCAAAAAAGATGAACTGGGCGAACTGGTCAGCTGGTTCAACCGCTTCCTCGACAAGCTGCAACCGACCATCGCGCAGATCAAACAAAGCATCACCGACGCTCGTGGCACCGCCGACCAATCCTCGGAAATCGCCCGTCAGACCAGCGAAGGCATGCAGGTGCAGTTCCGCGAAATCGACCAGGTCGCCACAGCGTCAAACGAAATGAGCGCCACCGCCCACGAAGTCGCCAACAGTGCGTCGAACGCGGCCAATGCGGCCAAAGGTGCGGATCAATCGGCGCGCGATGGCATGTCGATCATCGAGCGCAGCACCCGCGACATCAATCAACTGGCCGACGAAGTCAGCAAGGCTGTGACTGAAGTCGAGGCGCTGGCGGTGAACAGCGAGCAGATCGGTTCGGTGCTGGAAGTGATCCGCAGCATTGCCGAACAGACCAACTTGCTCGCCCTCAACGCGGCGATCGAAGCGGCCCGTGCCGGCGAAAGTGGTCGCGGGTTTGCCGTGGTGGCCGACGAAGTGCGCAACCTGGCCAAACGCACCCAGGACTCGGTGGAAGAAATCCGCGTCGTGATCGAGCGCATCCAGACCGGCACACGCGGCGTGGTGGCCACCATGCATTCGAGCCAGACCCAGGCCCACAGCAACGCCGGACAGATCCAGCAAGCGGTCCAGGCCTTGGGCAAAATCAGCGACGCGGTCACCGTGATCAGCGACATGAACCTGCAAATCGCCAGCGCCGCCGAACAGCAAAGCGCGGTGGCCGAAGAGGTCAACCGTAACGTCTCGGCGATCCGCACCGTCACCGAAACCCTGACCGGCCAGGCCACCGAATCGGCGCAGATCAGCAGCCAACTCAACTCGCTGACCACCCACCAGATGAAATTGATGGATCAGTTCCGGGTGTGACAGCCACAGCCCTGTAGGAGCGAGGCTTGCCCGCGAAGGGAGCGCTGCGGTTTTCAGATAGACCGCATTATCGTTCTTCGCGGGCAAGCCTCGCTCCTACAGGTTTCATCCGCTTCATCACCTGTTTGATCTATGCTCGGGCTCTCGTTCCGGAGGGCCTTCGATGACTGGTTTACTCACGTCCATTCAAGCCGCGCTTGGCTTGCCTCACACGCCAATTCCCTTTACGTCGAGCGGCGCCCTGCCCTCGGCGTTTGCCGTCACTGATCTGGCCTGTGCCAGCATCGCCGCCGCCGGTCAGGCAGTCAGCGAATTACTGCAACAACACACCGGTCGCTTGCCCAGCCTTGAAGTCGACCGCCGCCTGGCCTCTTTCTGGTTCGCCACCTCGATCCGCCCCGTGGGCTGGAGCGTTCCGCCGCTGTGGGACCCGGTGGCCGGTGACTACGCGACCCAGGACGGCTGGATCCGCTTGCACACCAACGCGCCGCATCACCGCGCCGCCGCCGAAAGCGTGCTCGGCACTTGTGCCGACCGTGCGGCGATGGCGAGCAAGGTTGCGCAATGGGCGAAAACCGATCTGGAACAGGCCGTGGTCGATGCCGGCGGCTGCGCCGCCGAGATGCGCAGCTGGGCACAATGGCAGGCGCATCCCCAAGGCTTGGCGGTGAACGCCGAGCCGTTGATTCAGTTCAGCGCCGGCAGCGGTCAACACGCGAAACCCTGGAAAGGTTCTGTGGCGCAACCGTTGGCAGGCATCAAGGTGCTGGACTTGACCCGCGTGTTGGCCGGCCCCGTCGCCAGTCGTTTTCTCGCCGGCCTCGGCGCCGATGTATTGCGCATCGACCCACCGACCTGGAACGAACCCGGCGTGGTGCCCGAAGTCACGCTGGGCAAACGCTGCGCACGGCTGGACCTGCACAACAACGACGATCGAGCGGTGTTCGAAAGCCTGCTCAAGGACGCCGATATCGTGCTCCACGGCTACCGCGCCGACGCACTGGAAAAGTTGGGTTACGGTGTCGCCGAGCGGGAAAAACTGGCGCCGGGCCTGATTGATGTGTGCCTCAACGCCTACGGTTGGAGCGGCCCGTGGCGCAACCGCCGTGGCTTCGACAGCCTGGTACAGATGAGCAGCGGCATTGCCGACGCGGGCTGGCAGTGGAAGAAAGCGGACAAACCGACGCCGCTGCCCGTTCAGGCGCTGGATCATGCGACCGGGTATTTGATGGCGGCTGCGGCGATCACGTTATTGGGACGGGGTGGGTCGGCCAGGTTGTCGTTGGCGCGAACGGCGAAATTGTTGATTGAAAACGGTGCCGGGACGGATGAGGCGCTGCGAGCTGAAGATGAAAATGATCAGGGGATGTTGATCGAGCAAACGCCTTGGGGGCCGGCACATCGGCTTCATGTGCCTTTGAAGATCACCGGCACACCGTTGCAGTGGACACTTCCGGCTTCGGAATTGGGTGCCCATCGCGCGCAGTGGTGGTGACTGTCAGATAGCTATCGCGAGCAGGCTCGCTCCCACATTGGATCTGCGTCGAACACAAAACCTGTGGGAGCGAGCTTGCTAGCGATGGGGCCAGAACACTCAATACAAAACCGGTGCCAGCCGCCACCTCACAACGACAGCAACCCGCTGTACAACCCATACGCCGCCAGCCCCGCCCCGCTGATGACGCAGGTAAAAATCCCTTTCTCGATATGGGTAAACAGCGGCTCGCCTTGCTCTCGCTTGGCCTTGGCAAACAAGATCACTCCCGGCGCATACAGCAACGCCGACAGCAGCAGATATTTCACCCCGCCCGCATACAACAACCACACTGCGTAACCCAGGGCGATGCCGCCGATCATCAGGTCCTTGGTCCGCTCGGCCGACGCGTGCTCGTAGGTTTCGCCGCGTCCGCTCAACAGCACCGCATACGCCGCCGACCACAGATACGGCACCAGGATCATCGACGACGCGAGGTAGATCAGGCTGGTGTAAGTGCCTGCCGAAAACAGCGTGATCAGCAGAAAAATCTGGATCATCACGTTGGTCAGCCACAGCGCATTGACCGGTACATGGTTGGCGTTTTCCTTGGTCAGAAAGGCCGGCATGGTCTTGTCTTTAGCCGTGGCGAAAAGGATTTCGGCGCAAAGCAGCGCCCAGGACAACAATGCACCCAACAGCGAAATCGCCAGGCCGATGCTGATCAGCAGCGCCCCCCAAGGACCGACAATGTGCTCCAGCACCGCCGCCAGTGACGGGTTTTGCAGGGTGGCCAATTCCGGCTGGCTCATGATCCCCAGGGATAACACGTTCACCAGCACCAATAACGCCAACACGCCGAGAAAACCGATCACCGTTGCCCGGCCGACGTCCGAGCGTTTCTCCGCCCTGGCCGAGTACACACTGGCGCCTTCAATGCCAATGAACACGAACACGGTGACCAGCATCATGTTGCGCACCTGCTCCATGACGCCGCCGAAATTCGGGTTGCTGCTTCCCCAGATATCGCGGGTGAAGACGTCCGCCTTGAAGGCCACGGCGGCGATGACGATGAACATGATCAGCGGCACGATCTTGGCCACGGTGGTCAGCTGGTTGATGAACGTCGCCTCCTTGATCCCGCGCAGCACCAGAAAATGCACGGCCCACAGCAGCACCGAGGCGCAACCGATGGCGATCGGCGTGTTGCCCTGGCCAAATACCGGAAAGAAATAACCGAGGGTGCTGAAAAGCAACACAAAATACCCGACGTTGCCCAGCCAGGCGCTGATCCAGTAACCCCAGGCGGATGAAAACCCCATGTAATCGCCGAACCCGGCCTTGGCGTAGGCGTACACCCCGGAATCCAGTTCGGGTTTGCGATTGGCCAGGGTCTGGAACACGAAGGCCAGGGTCAGCATGCCGACCGCAGTGATCGCCCAACCAATCAATATCGCCCCGGCATCGGCACGCGCCGCCATGTTTTGCGGCAAGGAAAAAATCCCGCCGCCGATCATAGAACCGACGACCAGGGCGATCAGCGCACTGAGGCGAAGCTTTTGCGTCGTTTGCACCATCTTGCGTCCCTTTTTTACGGCATGGCCATTGAGGCATAACTTTAACTAAATGGATAACGGGTTTAAGCGTTTATTAACTAACGGAAAATAACGCCTTCTATTTATAGCCGATAATTCTATGGGATCGGTGTGTAACAGTTTTGTATGTCAATTTTGATAAATCCATTCCACACCGAAAACAGATGACAAAATTGGCAGAAAGCCAAAACCGGACTAAGGTCAAAATTCAAAAGTGCTATGCATCATTCACGCCTGAACTGGCCGAAGCCTCTGGAAAGGGCTTTTCCAGCGATATCCTTATGCCCGTAAAAGTTTCATAAGTCTTTCATTAACAATGGAATGTGTCGATGTACTGATCTATGTCAGATGTCTGAATAGCTAACAGCATTAATCTGCTGTCTCTTTTCTCCTGCATTGGAGGTCATGCAATGTCTGAATCCCCCGGTAAACTGAAACTCGGCGCACTTGTGGCGCTGGTTGTCGGCTCAATGATTGGTGGCGGGATCTTCTCTTTACCGCAAAACATGGCCGCCAGTGCCGATGTCGGTGCCGTGCTGATCGGTTGGGCGATTACCGCGGTCGGCATGCTGACCCTGGCCTTCGTGTTCCAGACCCTCGCCAACCGCAAGCCTGACCTGGACGGCGGTGTCTACGCCTACGCCAAGGCCGGTTTCGGCGACTACATGGGTTTCTCGTCTGCCTGGGGTTACTGGATCAGTGCGTGGCTGGGCAACGTCGGTTATTTCGTGTTGCTGTTCAGCACCCTCGGCTATTTCTTCCCGATCTTCGGCGAAGGCAACACCGTCGCTGCGGTGATCGGCGCGTCGGTGCTGCTCTGGGGCGTGCATTTCCTCGTGTTGCGCGGGATCAAGGAAGCGGCGTTCATCAACCTGGTGACCACCGTCGCCAAGGTCGTGCCACTGGTGCTGTTTGTGCTGATCGCGATTTTCGCCTTCAAACTGGACATCTTCACCGCCGACATCTGGGGCCTGAAAAACCCGGACCTGGGCAGTGTGATGAACCAGGTGCGCAACATGATGCTGGTCACCGTGTGGGTGTTCATCGGCATTGAAGGCGCGAGCATTTTCTCGGCCCGGGCAGAAAAACGCAGCGACGTCGGCAAGGCCACCGTGATCGGTTTTATCACCGTGTTGCTGTTTCTGGTGCTGGTGAACGTGCTGTCGCTGGGCATCATGACCCAACCGGAACTGGCCAAACTGCAGAACCCGTCGATGGCCGCGGTGCTGGAACACGTCGTCGGTCCATGGGGCGCCGTGCTGATCAGCGTCGGCCTGATCATCTCGCTGCTCGGGGCGCTGCTGTCGTGGGTGCTGTTGTGTGCGGAGATCATGTTCGCCGCCGCCAAGGACCACACCATGCCGGCGTTCCTGCGCAAGGAAAACGCCAAACAGGTACCGGTCAACGCCTTGTGGCTGACCAACGCAATGGTGCAGCTGTTCCTGGTCATCACCCTGTTTTCGGCCAGCACTTACCTGTCGCTGATCTACCTTGCCACCTCGATGATTCTGGTGCCGTATCTGTGGTCCGCGGCTTATGCCCTGCTGCTGGCGGTGCGTGGCGAGAGCTATGAAAACGCTGCGGCTGAACGTCGCAAAGACCTGTTCATCGGTGCCGTCGCGTTGATTTACGCGGTCTGGCTGATCTATGCCGGCGGCGTCAAATACCTGCTGCTCTCTGCCCTGCTCTATGCCCCCGGCGCGATCCTGTTCGCCAAGGCCAAGATGGAGCTCAACAAACCGGTTTTCACCAACGTCGAGAAGCTGATTTTCGCCGCTGTTGTCGTCGGCGCCCTGGTGGCGGCCTACGGCCTGTATGACGGCTTCCTGACCCTGTAACACTCGACTCATTTGTCATCTGGAGGATCACTGTAATGACCACCGAAAAAGTTAAGTACGGCGTCCATTCCGAAGCCGGCAAACTGCGCAAAGTCATGGTTTGCTCCCCAGGCCTGGCCCACCAGCGGCTGACTCCGAACAACTGTGACGAACTGCTTTTCGATGATGTGCTGTGGGTGGCCCAGGCCAAGCGTGACCATTTCGACTTCGTCACCAAGATGCGCGAACGCAACGTCGATGTGCTGGAAATGCACAACCTGCTGACCGACATCGTCGCCATCCCCGAAGCCCTCGACTGGATTCTGGAACGCAAGGTCACCGCCAACTCGGTCGGCCTCGGCCTGATCAACGAAGTGGGTTCGTGGCTGCGTAGCCTGGAACCGCGGCATATCGCCGAGTTCCTGATTGGCGGTGTCTCCGCCGATGACCTGCCGGACAGCTTCGGCGGCAAGACCATCCAGATGTTCCGCGACTTCCTCGGCCACTCCAGCTTCATTCTGCCGCCGCTGCCCAACACCCAGTTCACCCGCGACACCACCTGCTGGATCTACGGTGGCGTGACGCTGAACCCGATGTACTGGCCGGCGCGACGTCAGGAAACCCTGCTGACCACCGCCATTTACAAATTCCACCCACAGTTCACCAACGCCGATTTTGAAATCTGGTACGGCGACCCGGACCAGGATCACGGCAGCGCCACCCTGGAAGGCGGCGACGTGATGCCCATCGGCAACGGTGTGGTGTTGATCGGCATGGGCGAACGTTCGTCACGACAGGCCATCGGCCAACTGGCGGTGAACCTGTTCAAGCACAACGCCGTGGAGAAAGTCATCGTCGCCGGCCTGCCGAAGTCCCGCGCAGCGATGCACCTGGACACCGTATTCAGCTTCTGCGACCGCGACCTGGTGACGATTTTCCCGGAAGTGGTAAACCAGATCGTCGCCTTCACCCTGCGCCCTGACGACAGCAAGCCGGGCGGCATCGACATCCGCCGCGAAGAAACCAACTTCCTCGACACCGTCGCCAAGGCCCTCAACCTCAAGGCGCTGCGCGTGGTGGAAACCGGCGGCAACAGCTTCGCTGCCGAACGCGAGCAATGGGACGACGGCAACAACGTGGTGGCCGTGGAGCCCGGCGTGGTGATCGGTTATGACCGCAACACCTACACCAACACCCTGCTGCGCAAGGCCGGTGTAGAAGTCATCACCATCAGCGCTGGCGAACTGGGGCGCGGCCGTGGCGGCGGCCACTGCATGACCTGCCCGATCATTCGCGACCCTATCGACTATTAATTTTTATGCCCTGCTTCGCGCTCATAAAGCGCGAAGCAGGCGGATAACCGAAACCCAAGGAGATCCAAAATGGCTTTCAATATGCGCAACCGCAGCCTGCTCTCGCTGATGCACCACACCACTCGCGAGCTCAACTACCTGCTAGACCTGTCCCGCGACCTCAAGCGCGCCAAATATACCGGCACCGAGCGTCCGCACCTGCAAGGCAAAAACATCGCGCTGATCTTCGAAAAAACCTCGACCCGCACCCGTTGCGCCTTCGAAGTCGCGGCCCATGACCAGGGCGCCCACGTCACCTACATCGACCCGGTGTCGTCGCAGATCGGCCACAAGGAAAGCATGAAAGACACCGCCCGCGTGCTGGGGCGGATGTTCGACGCCATCGAGTACCGGGGCTTCGAACAGGAAATCGTCGAAGAGCTGGCCAAGTTCGCCGGCGTACCGGTGTTCAACGGCCTGACCGCTGAATTCCACCCGACACAAATGATCGCCGACACCCTGACCATGCGTGAGCACAGCGACAAGCCGCTGCACGACATCAGCTACGCCTACCTTGGCGACGCCCGTTACAACATGGGCAACTCGCTGCTGATGATCGGCGCCAAACTCGGCATGGACGTGCGCATCGCCGCGCCGAAAGCGCTCTGGCCACACGCTGATTTCATCGCCCAGTGCAAAGCCTTCGCCGAAGAAAGCGGCGCGCGCATCACCATCACCGAAGACCCGAAAGCAGCGGTCAAGGGCGTGGACTTCATCCACACCGACATCTGGGTGTCGATGGGTGAGCCGGTAGAAGCGTGGGACGAGCGCATCGAGCAACTGCTGCCGTACCAGGTCAACGCCGCGATGATGAAAGCCTCCGGCAACCCGCGGGTGAAATTCATGCACTGCCTGCCGGCGTTCCACAACAGCGAAACCAAGGTCGGCAAGGACATCGCCGCACGCTATCCGCACCTGGCCAACGGCCTGGAGGTGACTGAAGAAGTCTTCGAATCGCCGGCCAACATCGCCTTCGAGCAAGCGGAAAACCGCATGCACACCATCAAGGCGATCCTGGTGTCGGCGTTGGCGGATATCTAACGGCCCACCCGGCTCTCCCGGCTGGAACAAAGCCCCTGCGGGAGCGAGCCTGCTCGCGATAGCGGAGTAACAGTCAACGTCTCTGTTGAGTGTTAAATAGTCATCGCGAGCACGCTCACTCCCACACTGATCGGGTTTCACCAGGGAGACCGAGTCACCCCATTTAGAAGGACTGCATTATGCGTATCGTCGTTGCTCTGGGCGGTAACGCCCTGCTCCGCCGTGGTGAACCCATGACCGCGGACAATCAACGCGCCAACATCCGGATCGCCACTGAACAGATCGCCAAGATTTATGCTGGCAACGAACTGGTGATCGCTCACGGCAATGGCCCGCAAGTCGGGTTGCTGTCGTTGCAGGCCGCCGCTTACACCTCGGTTTCGCCTTATCCGCTGGACGTACTCGGCGCCGAAACCGAAGGCATGATCGGCTACATCATCGAACAGGAACTGGGCAACCTGCTGGACTTCGAAGTGCCCTTCGCCACCTTGCTGACCCAGGTCGAAGTCGACGCCAACGACCCGGCGTTCCAGAACCCCACCAAACCCATCGGCCCGGTCTACGCCAAGGCTGAAGCGGAAAAACTTGCCGCCGAAAAAGGCTGGGCGATTGCCCCGGACGGCGACAAATACCGTCGCGTGGTGGCCAGCCCCAGACCCAAACGCATCTTCGAAATCCGCCCGATCAAATGGCTGCTGGAAAAAGGCAGCATCGTGATCTGCGCGGGCGGTGGCGGCATCCCGACGATGTACGGCGCCAGCGGCAAACTGCAAGGCGTGGAAGCGGTCATCGATAAAGATCTGTGCTCGGCGCTGCTGGCCGAACAGCTGGAAAGCGATCTGCTGGTGATCGCCACCGACGTCAACGCCGCCTGCATCGACTTTGGCAAACCTACCCAGAAAGCCATCGCCCAGGCCCACCCCGACGAAATGGAAAAACTCGGCTTCGCCGCCGGCTCCATGGGACCGAAGGTGCAGGCCGCCTGCGAGTTTGCCCGCCATACTGGAAAAACCGCGGTGATCGGTTCACTCTCGGACATCGAAGCAATCGTCCAGGGCAAGGCCGGCACGCGCATCAGCACGGCGACACCTGGCATTACTTATTTATAAGGAGAAACGTCAATGGCAACGTTCGCCCCCGGTCACTTGCACATCGAGCGCCACGCGCTGACCTCGGATGATGTCAGCTACAACCTGCACTTCGACTATGAGGTCAGCAATAACGACAAAGGGGAAAAAGGCATCCAGTTCACCATGCATGGCAGCATTCAGGGAAAGGATATGAGCGAAACCTTCTTTCTACCCAAGGTTGAGGCCTACAACTTCGCCAACAACATAACGAATATCGCCGAGAAGTACGGTATTCCAAGGACACACAGCCAGATCGGCTCGGTTCACAAAAATTACGACGAGGTATTTGAAGACATTCGGAAGAAGCTGGATATGAAATCCGGCGACCCGGTAGATCTCAAAAACTTTGAGTAGCCTGCGTCCCCTTGTGGGAGCGGGCCTGCTCGCGATGACGGACTTTCATTCGCTATGGATGCCGACTGAAAGACTGCGGCCCCACGACCTGTAGGAGCGAGGCTTGCCCGCGAAGCTTTTAGTGGTCTTGATGGCCTCTACGCGGGCAAGCCTCGCTCCTGCAGGTTGAACACGTGCATTTCACCTGAGACCCGCCCCAAGGCATACTTGCCCCCCTCCGCTTGCCAGATTGAAAACCGCCCCATGCGTATCCACGTCAGCTTCATCGACCGCGTCGGCATTACCCAGGAAGTCCTGGCCCTGCTCGGTGGGCGTAATCTCAATCTGGATGCGGTGGAAATGGTCCCGCCCAACGTGTACATCGACGCTCCGACCCTGAGCCCGGAAGTGCTCGAAGAGCTGCGCGATGCGTTGCTCAGCGTGCGTGGCGTGCAAGCGATGACGGTGGTCGACATCCTTCCGGGGCAACGGCGGCACTTGCAGCTCGATGCGCTGCTCGCCGCCATGACCGACCCGGTGCTGGCCCTGGACAGTGACGGCAAAGTGCTGCTGGCCAACCCGGCGCTGATCGCGTTGTATGGTCGCGAACCGGCCGGTGAAAGCGTCGCCGATCTGTTTGCCGACCCGGCGCTGCTTGGCGTATTGCTCGAAAACGGCTTCCGCCTGCCGCTGCGCGAGATCACCGTCAACGGCCAGACCCTGCTGCTGGACGCCACCCCGATCACCGACGCCGGCGCCCTGCTGACCTTGTATCAACCGAACCGCATCGGCGAACGCCTCTCGGCGCTGCACCACGACCATGCCGAAGGTTTCGACGCGTTGCTCGGCGAGTCCCCGGCGATCCGTACCCTCAAGGCACGCGCCCAGCGCGTGGCAGCACTGGATGCGCCGTTGCTGATCCAGGGCGAAACCGGAACCGGCAAAGAACTGGTGGCGCGGGCCTGCCACGCCATCAGCGCCCGGCACGGTTCGCCGTTCCTGGCGCTGAACTGCGCCGCATTGCCGGAGAACCTCGCCGAAAGCGAACTGTTCGGCTACGCCCCTGGCGCCTTTACCGGTGCGCAACGGGGCGGCAAACCGGGGCTGATGGAACTGGCCAACCAGGGCACGGTGTTTCTCGATGAAATCGGTGAAATGTCGCCGTACCTGCAGGCGAAGTTGCTGAGGTTCCTCAACGACGGCAGCTTCCGGCGAGTCGGGGGTGATCGCGAGGTAAAGGTCAATGTGCGAATCCTCAGCGCAACTCACCGCAACCTGGAAAAAATGGTCAGCGAAGGTTCGTTCCGCGAAGACTTGTTCTATCGCCTCAACGTCCTGAATGTCGAAGTCCCGCCTCTGCGTGAACGCGGTCAGGACATCCTGCTGCTGGCGCGCTATTTCATGCAGCAGGCCTGCGCACAGATCCAGCGCCCGGTCTGTCGTCTAGCGCCCGGGACTTATCCTGCACTGCTGGGTAACCGCTGGCCGGGCAACGTGCGGCAATTGCAGAACGTGATCTTCCGTGCGGCGGCGATTTGCGAAAGCAGCCTGGTGGACATCGGCGACCTCGACATCGCCGGCACCTCGGTGGCGCGCCAGAGTGACAGCGATGTCGATAGCCTGGAGCAGGCGATGGAAGAGTTCGAAAAGACGCTGCTGGAAAAACTCTACGTCAGCTACCCCTCTACCCGGCAACTGGCCAGCCGCCTGCAAACTTCCCACACGGCGATCGCCCATCGACTGCGCAAGTACGGCATTCCCAATAAGCCGTGAGGCCGGGTATACAATCTCCCAACCGGCACAAAACAACTGTAGGAGTGAGCCTGCTCGCGATAGCGGAGTGTCAGTTGCTGCATGTGTTGACTGACACACCGCTATCGCGAGCAGGCTCACTCCTACAGAGGTTTGTGTCTGGCCTGAAGACCTGTTTAAAAACGACCTCCATCTGTACTGAAAGCGCTACAGCGGAACGATATCGCTACACCCTCCCCTGATCACCGCTGTGCAAGGCTTTGATCCACCTAGGCTTTTTTCTTCGCCTCTTGCTGTAGCGATTTCGCTACAGCCATCAATCTGTTGCGCATCGCAATATCAACTAAGCTATTGATTTATAACGATAAAAAAACATTGGCCGCGAAATTGCTTAGTAACCCGCCATAAAGCAGGGCTTTAGCCCAAGCATTCCATCGCGTCCACCAGACAAGTCTGGCCCCCTTAGGAGTTTCCATGAGCGAGTTGCGTTTTACTAAAGATCACGAATGGCTGCGCACCGAAGCTGACGGCAGCGTCACTGTCGGCATCACCGCCTTCGCACAGAACGCCTTGGGCGACGTGGTTTTCGTACAACTGCCTGAGCTGCAGTCCTACGACAAAGGCGCCGAAGCCGCCACCGTGGAATCGGTAAAAGCCGCCAGCGGCGTGTACATGCCTTTGGACGGTGAAGTGGTCGAGACCAACCCGGCCCTCGAGAGCAGCCCTGAACTGGTCAACGAAGATCCGCTGGGCGAAGGCTGGTTCTTCCGCTTTAAGCCAACCGACGCCTCGGCTGTCGCCAAACTGCTGGATCAGGACGCTTACGACCGTCTGATCAAAGCCAACGCCGAAGCCTGAGGAGCGCTGACATGACTCAAGTCAACCTGACGACCGCCAACGAATTCATCGCCCGCCACATCGGCCCGCGTTCCGGCGACGAGCAAGCCATGCTCAACAGCCTCGGTTTTGACTCCCTGGAAGCCCTGAGCGCCAGCGTCATCCCGGAAAGCATCAAAGGCACCAGCGTCCTCGGTCTCGAAGACGGCCTGAGCGAAGCCGATGCCCTGGCCTTGATCAAGTCCATCGCCGGCAAAAACCAGCTGTTCAAGACCTTCATCGGCCAGGGTTACTACGGCACCCACACGCCGTCGCCGATCCTGCGCAACCTGCTGGAAAACCCGGCGTGGTACACCGCGTACACCCCGTACCAGCCAGAAATCTCCCAGGGTCGTCTCGAAGCGCTGCTGAACTTCCAGACCCTGATCAGCGACCTGACCGGCCTGCCGATCGCCAACGCATCCTTGCTCGACGAAGCCACCGCCGCCGCCGAAGCGATGACCTTTTGCAAACGCCTGAGCAAGAACAAGGGCAGCCACGCCTTCTTCGCGTCCGTGCATTGCCACCCGCAAACCCTCGACGTGCTGCGCACCCGTGCCGAGCCGCTGGGTATCGACGTGGTCGTTGGTGACGAGCAGGCACTGACTGACGTGACGCCGTTCTTCGGCGCCTTGCTGCAATACCCGGCGAGTAACGGTGACGTCTTCGATTACCGCGAACTGACCGAACGCTTCCACGCCGCCAACGCGCTGGTCGCCGTCGCCGCCGACCTGTTGGCCTTGACCGTGCTGACCCCTCCAGGTGAGTTCGGCGCCGACGTGGCCATCGGCAGCGCGCAACGCTTCGGCGTGCCGCTGGGCTTCGGTGGCCCGCACGCGGCTTACTTCTCGACGAAAGATGCGTTCAAGCGCGACATGCCGGGCCGTCTGGTCGGTGTCTCCGTGGACCGTTTCGGCAAACCGGCCCTGCGCCTGGCGATGCAAACCCGCGAGCAACACATCCGCCGCGAGAAGGCCACGTCGAACATCTGCACCGCGCAGGTTTTGTTGGCCAACATCGCCAGCATGTACGCCGTGTACCACGGCCCGAAAGGCCTGACGCAGATCGCCAACCGCATTCATCACCTGACCGCGATTCTGGCCAAGGGCTTGAGCGCACTGGGGCTGACGGTCGAGCAAGAAAGCTTCTTCGACACGTTGACCATTAAAACCGGCGCCAACACTGGCGCGTTGCACGACAAGGCTCGCGCCCAGCAGATCAACCTGCGCGTCGTGGATGCCGAGCGTCTGGGCCTGTCCCTCGACGAAACCACTTCGCAAGCCGACGTGGAAACCCTGTGGGCCCTGTTCGCCGACGCTAAGGCGCTGCCAGACTTCGCCGCCCTCGCCGCTTCCGTGGTCAGCACCCTCCCGGCCGCGCTGGTTCGCCAATCTCCGATCCTCAGCCACCCGGTGTTCAACCGTTATCACTCGGAAACCGAGCTGATGCGCTACCTGCGCAAGCTGGCCGACAAGGACCTGGCCCTGGATCGCACCATGATCCCGCTGGGTTCGTGCACCATGAAACTCAACGCCGCCAGCGAAATGATCCCGGTCACCTGGGCCGAATTCGGTGCCCTGCACCCGTTCGCCCCGGCCGAGCAAAGCGCCGGTTACCAACAATTGACCGACGAACTGGAAGCGATGCTCTGCGCCGCCACCGGTTACGACGCGATCTCCCTGCAACCGAACGCCGGTTCCCAAGGTGAATACGCCGGCCTGCTGGCAATTCGCGCCTATCACCAGAGCCGTGGCGAAGACCGTCGCGACATCTGCCTGATCCCGTCCTCTGCCCACGGCACCAACCCGGCCACCGCCAACATGGCCGGCATGCGCGTAGTCGTCACCGCGTGCGATGCCCGCGGCAACGTCGACATCGAAGACCTGCGCGCCAAGGCCATCGAGCACCGCGAACATCTCGCGGCATTGATGATCACTTACCCGTCGACCCACGGCGTGTTCGAAGAAGGTATCCGTGAAATCTGCGGCATCATTAATGACCACGGCGGCCAGGTGTACATCGACGGCGCCAACATGAACGCGATGGTCGGCCTCTGCGCCCCGGGCAAGTTCGGCGGCGACGTGTCCCACCTGAACCTGCACAAAACCTTCTGCATTCCCCACGGTGGTGGCGGCCCGGGCGTTGGCCCGATTGGCGTGAAATCGCACCTGACCCCGTTCCTGCCGGGTCACGGCACCATGGAGCGTAAAGAAGGCGCGGTCTGCGCGGCACCGTTCGGCAGCGCGAGCATTCTGCCAATCACCTGGATGTACATTCGGATGATGGGCGGCGCCGGCCTCAAGCGCGCTTCGCAGCTCGCGATCCTCAATGCCAACTACATTTCCCGTCGCCTCGAAGAGCACTACCCAGTGCTGTACACCGGCAGCAACGGTCTGGTGGCGCACGAATGCATCCTCGATTTGCGTCCGCTGAAAGACAGCAGCGGCATCAGCGTCGATGACGTCGCCAAGCGCCTGATCGACTTCGGTTTCCACGCTCCGACCATGTCCTTCCCGGTCGCCGGCACGCTGATGATCGAGCCGACAGAAAGCGAATCCAAGGAAGAACTGGACCGCTTGTGCGACGCCATGATCCGCATCCGCGAAGAAATCCGCGCGGTGGAAAACGGTACGCTGGACAAGGACGACAACCCGCTGAAAAACGCCCCGCACACCGCCGCGGAAATCGTTGGCGAGTGGACGCATCCGTACAGCCGTGAGCAAGCGGTATACCCGGTTGCGTCGCTGATCGAAGGCAAGTACTGGCCACCGGTCGGTCGCGTCGACAACGTGTTTGGCGATCGCAACCTGGTTTGCGCTTGCCCGTCAATCGAGCTTTATGCCTAAAGCAGCTGCAAGCTCTAAGCTTCAAGCTACAAGTTAAAAGCCTGCGGGCTCTTACTTGCAGCTTGTAGCTTGCTGCTGACAACTGCGACCCCGGAGCCAAACCATGTCGTTAAGCGTGTTCGACCTGTTCAAGATTGGCATCGGCCCTTCCAGCTCCCACACCGTCGGTCCGATGCGCGCTGCTGCGCGTTTTGCCGAAGGCTTGCGCCGTGAAGGGCTGCTGACTGCAACCGCCTGCGTCAAAGTCGAGCTCTACGGCTCGCTCGGCGCCACCGGTAAAGGCCACGGCAGCGACAAGGCCGTGTTGCTCGGCCTGGAAGGCGAACACCCGGACACCGTGAACACCGAAACCGTCGCCGCCCGTCTGCAAGATATTCGCGGCAATGGTCGCTTGAACCTGCTCGGCGAACACAGCATTGCGTTCAACGAGAAAGAACACCTGGCGATGATCCGCAAACCGTTGCCCTATCACCCCAACGGCATGATTTTTCGTGCGTTCGACGCGGCGGGCCTACAGGTCCGCAGCCGCGAGTACTACTCGGTCGGCGGCGGATTCGTGGTCGATGAAGACGCCGCCGGCGCCGACCGCATTGTCGAAGACGCCACGCCGCTGACCTTCCCGTTCAAAAGCGCCAAGGACCTGCTCAGTCATTGCGCCACGTACGGCTTGTCCATCAGCCAGTTGATGCTGACCAACGAAAGTGCCTGGCGCCCGGAAGCGGAAACCCGTGCCGGCCTCCTGAACATCTGGCAAGTCATGCAGGATTGCGTCGCTGCCGGTTGCCGCAATGAAGGAATTCTGCCCGGTGGCTTGAAGGTCAAACGTCGGGCCGCTGCGCTGCATCGGCAACTGTGCAAGAACCCGGAATCGGCGCTACGTGATCCGCTGTCGGTGCTGGACTGGGTCAACCTCTACGCTTTAGCGGTCAACGAAGAAAACGCCAACGGCGGGCGCGTCGTCACCGCGCCCACCAACGGAGCAGCGGGCATCGTCCCGGCGGTGCTGCATTACTACATGCGCTTCATTCCCGGCGCCAACGAAGACGGCGTCGTGCGCTTTCTGCTGACCGCCGCCGCCATCGGCATTCTCTATAAAGAAAACGCCTCGATCTCTGGCGCCGAAGTCGGTTGTCAGGGTGAAGTCGGCGTCGCCTGTTCCATGGCGGCCGGCGCGCTGTGCGAAGTGCTTGGCGGCACGGTGCAGCAAGTGGAAAACGCGGCGGAAATCGGCATGGAACACAACTTGGGCCTGACCTGCGACCCGATTGGCGGGCTGGTGCAAGTGCCTTGCATCGAGCGCAACGCCATGGGTTCGGTGAAAGCCATCAATGCCGTGCGCATGGCCCTGCGCGGCGACGGCCAGCACTTCGTCTCCCTCGACAAGGTCATCCGCACCATGCGCCAGACCGGCGCCGACATGAAAAGCAAATACAAGGAAACCGCCCGTGGCGGTTTGGCGGTCAACATTATCGAGTGCTGATGCCCACGCGCATCCGCACACTTTTTCAGGAGCTGAATATGTCCACCGAACAATTGCTGAAAACCCCGCTGCACGCACTGCACATCGAACTCGGCGCGCGCATGGTGCCGTTCGCCGGCTACGACATGCCGGTGCAATACCCGTTGGGCGTGATGAAAGAACACCAGCACACCCGTGATCAGGCCGGGCTGTTCGATGTCTCGCACATGGGCCAGATCCGCCTGACCGGCGCCAATGCCGCCAAGGCCCTGGAAACCCTGGTGCCGGTGGACATCATCGACCTGCCGGTGGGCATGCAGCGCTACGCGATGTTCACCAATGAAACCGGCGGAATCCTCGACGACCTGATGGTCGCCAACCTGGGTAACGACGAACTGTTCCTGGTGGTCAACGCCGCCTGCAAGGATCAGGACCTTGCGCATCTGCAAAAGCACATTGGTGACCAGTGCACAATCGAACCGCTGTTCGAAGAACGCGCGCTGCTGGCCCTGCAAGGCCCGGCTGCCGTGACCGTGCTCGCTCGTCTGGCGCCTGAAGTCGCGAAGATGACTTTCATGCAGTTCACCCGAGTGAAACTGCTGGGTGTCGAATGCTTTGTCAGCCGTTCGGGCTACACCGGTGAAGACGGCTTCGAAATCTCCGTACCGGCCGCCAACGCTGAAGCCTTGGCGCGCGCGCTGCTGGCTGAGCCTGAAGTGGCGGCCATCGGCCTCGGCGCTCGCGACTCCCTGCGCCTGGAAGCCGGCCTGTGCCTCTACGGCCACGACATGAACACCGAGACCACTCCGATCGAGGCCAGCCTGCTGTGGGCCATCTCCAAGCCACGTCGCGCCGATGGCGCACGGGCCGGCGGCTTCCCTGGCGCAGAGACTGTGTTCGCGCAACAACAAGCCGGCGTCAACCGCAAGCGTGTGGGCCTGTTGCCTCAGGAACGTACACCGGTGCGTGAAGGCGCGGAAATCGTCAACGAAGCAGGCGACATCATCGGCGCTGTGTGCAGCGGTGGTTTCGGCCCGACTCTGGGCGGACCTTTAGCCATGGGCTACCTCGACAGCGCTTATATCGCTATTGATACACCCGTATGGGCGATTGTTCGTGGGAAAAGGGTGCCTTTGCTTGTAAGCAAAATGCCATTTGTTCCACAACGCTACTATCGCGGCTGATTGACTGTTTCTATAAGTAACGCGGTTGCGTTAACAGTGCACTAATGTGTAACGCAACCGCCATAAAACAGTGCATGTCTTTGGCTCTAAGCTTCGTTTATGAACGTTGCTTATAACGTTCGAAAACAATTGAACAACCCGATCGAATAAGCCCGCACTAGTGGACACGCTACTGCCATCAACCTGAGCAAAACCGGGCCTCTCACAGGGCTTGTTTTTTCTCACGTAGTTGGCGTAGAGTTTGTTCACTGTGTTTGCATGGGTCGCTTGGAATCGTGACCTGGGCAGTAGCCTACAAGTTAGCTACATCCCGTTCGACGTCTTCTTACTCTCCTGCAACCAGCCCCAGTACTCTTTCATGAGAAGGAGGCTGTCATTAATTTTTGCGTCAAAGGAAATAAGAAATGTCCCAACGTCAGAGCGGTACCGTCAAGTGGTTTAACGACGAGAAAGGTTTTGGTTTTATCACTCCAGAAAGCGGTCCGGATCTGTTCGTGCATTTCCGCGCTATTCAGGGCAACGGCTTCAAAAGCCTGAAAGAAGGCCAGAAAGTGACTTTCGTTGCTGTGCAAGGCCAGAAAGGCATGCAGGCTGACGAAGTACAAGCAGAAGCCTAATCTTCTGTAACGAAAAAGCCCCTGATGCTGACATCAGGGGCTTTTTTGTGCGCGTAAATCCGTAAAATAGCTTTTTTTCCGTCCAGAGGCTGTCATGTCGAAACACCTGCTCAACCCCCAGGGCGACTTTCCCGCCGCCACCCTGGGCCGTCGCCTGGCAGCGATGTTCTATGACTTCCTCTTGTGCACCGCCCTGCTGATCGTCACCAGCGGCATTTACAAGATGATCCAGATGGCGATCATCGGCGAAGACAAAATGCGCACATTGACCGAATCCGGCGCGCTGGACGGTGATCCGCTGCTATCGACGGTGTTGCTGTTTGTGTTGTTTGGTTTTTTTGCCAAGTTCTGGACCTGGTCCGGTCAGACGCTGGGTATGCAGGTGTGGTGCATTCGCGTGCAGAACGCGGATGGTTCGTCCATCAGCCTGTGGCAGGCGCTGCTGCGGTTTGTCGTGTCGATCGCATCGCTGTTGTGCGTTGGCCTTGGGTTCTTCTGGTCGCTGTTCGATAAACAGAAACGCAGCTGGCATGACATGTACTCGAACACGCAGCTCGTGCGCATTCCGAAGAAGAACAAGTAGCTGCGGGAAGCAAAAACCACTGTGGGAGCGAGCCTGCTCGCGATGGCGGTGCCTCAGTCAACATACATGTGACTGACGGACCGCCATCGCGAGCAGGCTCGCTCCCACAGTTTTTATCCCACAGTTTTTTGCGAGTACTTAAGCGTTACCGGCCAGTTTCATCCGAGCAGCCTGGGTGAAGTCGAGCATCCGCTTCAACGGCCGAATCGCCTGCGGAATCAACGCCGGATCCACAAAGATCTCGTTCGTCCCCTCCTTCAAGCACTTCAGCGTGCGCTCAAGGGTGTTCATCGCCATCCACGGGCAATGTGCGCAACTGCGGCACGCTGCGCCGTTACCAGCCGTTGGGGCTTCGATGAAGACCTTGTCCGGGCACAGCTGCTGCATCTTGTAGAAGATGCCGCGATCGGTGGCGACGATCAGGGTCTTGTTCGGCAGGCTCTGTGCCGCCGCAATCAACTGACTGGTGGAACCGACGGCGTCCGCCAGTTCGATCACCGAGGTCGGCGACTCCGGGTGCACCAGAATCGCGGCGTCCGGGTACAGCGCCTTCATGTCTTCGAGCTGCTTGGACTTGAACTCTTCGTGAACGATGCAGGCACCGTCCCACAGCAGCATGTCCGCACCGGTCTGGCGCTGGATATAAGTGCCCAGATGCTTGTCCGGGCCCCAGATGATGGTTTCGCCGTTATCCATCAGGCTTTCGACGATCTCCAGCGCGCAGCTGGACGTTACCACCCAATCCGCCCGGGCTTTGACCGCCGCCGAGGTGTTGGCATACACCACCACCGTGCGTTCCGGATGCTGATCGCAGAACGCCGAGAACTCATCCACCGGGCAACCCAGGTCCAGCGAGCAGGTCGCTTCCAGGGTTGGCATGAGAATGCGTTTTTCAGGATTGAGGATTTTCGCGGTTTCGCCCATGAACTTCACACCGGCGACCAGCACAGTCTTGGCCGGGTGAGCACTGCCGAAGCGCGCCATCTCCAGTGAGTCGGAGACGCAACCACCGGTTTCTTCGGCCAGGGCCTGAATCACCGGATCGCAATAGAAGTGAGCAACCAGCACCGCGTCCTGAGCCTTGAGCTCGGCAGCGATGGCGGCACGGTAAAAAGCTTCCTCTTCAACGGTCAGCGGCTTGGGCTGCTTGGCGTCGAGGTGGGCTTGAACCAGAAGGCGTTCGGAAATTTGCGTCATGTTCGCAAGACCTGCAGGCGCTTTCGCGCGAAAGTCGAGTATACACCCGGCTCCGGACCCTTCAGGGTACCGCCGGGAGAGTGAGTATCATCAGGCACGGACATCGGTGAAGCTGCGCAAGGCTACAGAATATCCCGTGGATGCAAAAGATGATTCTGACCTGCGTCACGCGGTGCAACCCCGCGTTGAGCCGAGGTCAAATCGCGGACAAAAAAAAATCCGGAAATCCTCACTTGCGTGGGCCTTCCAGACTTTTAAAACTGCTACAAAAATGGTGGGTCGTGTGGGATTCGAACCTACGACCAATTGGTTAAAAGCCAACTGCTCTACCAACTGAGCTAACGACCCGCTGTGTGGTGGCGCGTATAATACTGATTTTTAAGGACTATTCAACACCTAATTTGAAATAAATCAAAAATAAGGTGTTGGGTCGCTCACGCCGGCCGCTGCAAAGCCTTCTGCACGCAGTCGGCAGCTGTCGCATTTACCGCACGCACGACCATTATCGTCCGCCTGATAGCAGGAAACGGTCAGCCCGTAATCGACCCCCAGCTTCACGCCTGCCTGGACGATCTGTGCCTTGCTGAGGTTCTGCAGTGGCGCCTGGATGCGGAAGCCATTGCCCTCTACACCGGCCTTTGTCGCCAGATTGGCCATGCGCTCGAAGGACTCGATGAATTCGGGACGGCAGTCCGGGTAACCGGAATAATCCACCGCGTTCACGCCGATGAAGATGTCGCGCGCGCCGAGCACTTCAGCCCAACCCAGCGCCAGAGACAGAAACACCGTGTTGCGCGCCGGCACATAAGTGACTGGAATGCCTTCCCCCAACTCTTCAGGAATGTCGATGCTGCTGTCGGTCAGTGCCGAGCCGCCCATACCGTTCAAATTGAGGCCGATCACCTTGTGCTCGACCACGCCCAGGTCGCGGGCGACTCGTTCTGCGGCGTGCAACTCTACTTGAGACCGCTGACCGTAATCGAAGCTCATGGTGTAGCAGCTGTAGCCTTCAGCACGGGCCATGGCCACGACCGTCGCGGAGTCGAGACCGCCGGATAGCAGGATGACCGCACGTTTTTCAGCAGTGTTCAGTTGTTCAGTCATCTCAGCGCCCCGGCTCGTCATTCCAAAGATATTTATGCAGCTGCAATTGCAGACGCACTGGCAGGTTGTCCGCCACCACCCAGTCAGCCAGATCCCGCGCATTCAGGTCATGGTGGCTTGGCGAAAACAGCACTTCGCCCGCACGCGTGTCCAGGCCGTACTGAATCAGCTTGGACACCGCCCAGTCGTAGTCTTCCCGCGAGCAGATGACAAACTTCACCTGGTCGTTGGGCGTGAGCAGTTCGATGTTTTCGTAGCGGTTGCGGTGTGCTTCTTTCGAACCCGGGGTTTTCAGGTCGACGACCCGACTGACCCGTGGATCGACCGCCGAGATGTCGAGCGCGCCGCTGGTCTCCAGCGACACTTCGTAACCGGCGTCACACAACTGCTTGAGCAATGGGATGGCATTGGGTTGCGCCAGCGGCTCGCCACCGGTGACACAGACGTAACGCGGACGGAAACCGGCCACTTGCTCGAGGATGTCGTCGAGGGGGCGAATGGTGCCGCCGGTGAACGCGTAGGCGCTGTCGCAGTATTGGCAACGCAATGGGCAACCGGTCAGGCGCACAAAAACTGTGGGCAGCCCGGCAGTCCGCGTTTCACCCTGCAACGAGTAGAAAACTTCGGTGATTCTCAATGTGTCTTGCATAGTCGCCACGGGCATAACAGCTAAACAGGCTGTCCGCCTCCGTCAGGCACTTCAAGGAACCCCGCCAACGCGCAGATCCCAAAAAGCGTGTTTCAGAAAAAGGGCGTGAATTCTAACGAAAAAACCCGCGACAGGCGCGGGTTTCTTCAAAACGGGTAAAGCAGCCCTTACATTTTTTGCAGATCACGCTGGGCCAGCTGCGCAGCGGAAGTGCCCGGATACTGGGACACAACCTGTTGCAGAATGCCTTTGACCTTGTCGGTGTGACCGAGGCGGCGTTCTACATCAGCCAGCTTGTACAGCGAATCAGGCACTTTGGGGTGCTTGGGGTATAGCTGCGAAACCTTGGCAAATGCCTGACCTGCACCTTGCAGATCGCCTTTGGCCAAATTGACTTCGCCCAACCAGTATTGGGCATTGCCCGCGTACTGGCTGTTCGGGTACTTGCGCAGGAATGCGGCAAAAGCCTGACTGGCCTTGTCGAAGTCCTTGGCTTTGATCAGGTCGAAGGCTGCATCGTAATACAGTTTTTCCTTCGCCGGATCAGCCGGTTCGCTACCCGCAGCAGGTGCCTGAGCGGCGGCCGCTCCTGCACCTGCGCCAGCGGCGGCACCGGGGGCATTCAAACTGCCACCGGTGGAAGAATTATCAGGAGTCGCGGCTGGTGCAACGCCGGTTCCTATGCGCCGATCAAGATCCTGATATCGCTCCAGGCTCTCTTGCTTCATGCGCGCTACATCATTCTGCAGAACTTCGATCACACCCTGTTGGCGTGAAATCTGCTCCTGCATGGATTGCAATTGGTTGAACAGCTCGCCCTGTGCCGAGACAGGGGTCGAAACCCCTCCCCCGGCATAGGCGCCGTTCGTACCGTAACCCGCAGGCGGATTGCTACTCCCGCTATTGTTATAGCCGGAGTCGTTATCGACCACAGGAACCGCAGCCCACACCGCAAGCGGTGCGAGGCTGAGAGCCAAAACAGTTACAGCACGACGGCACGTTCGCATGACGAATTACTTACGCAGTTCGACGCGACGGTTTTGAGCCCAGGACTGCTCGTCGTTGCCGGTAGCAACTGGACGCTCTTCGCCGTAGGAAACCAGTTCCAGCTGAGCTGGGGAAACACCTTGCAGTACCAGGTAACGCTGAACGGCTTTCGCACGACGCTCGCCCAGTGCCATGTTGTACTCACGAGTACCACGTTCGTCGGTGTTGCCTTCCAGAACAACGCGAGCGCCGTTTGCTTTCAGGTCTTTGGCGTGAACGTCCAGAGCGCGCATGGCTTCTGGCTTCAGGTCCGAGCTGTCGTATTCGAAGTAGAAGGTAGTGATTGCGCGCAGAGCAGCTTCTTCGCTCAGGGAGCCATCAACGGCACCAGTGTTAGCGCCGTAACCAGCGTTTGGATCAACAGCGCCTTCACCGGCATTGTCGCCGCCTTTGGACGAGCAACCTACAGCTACAGCCATGGCCAGAGCCAGCGCAGCAAATTTACCAAACTTCAGCATTTCCATCGTGAAACTCCTAATGAACCCCAGTGTGTTAAGTAAAACGTGTAGCGCCGCGTCAGTTCAGGTAAGGGGACCAGGAAGGTTCTCTGACTTCGCCTTGTGCGGTAGGAAGCGGGAGCCTTACGCGTCCATTAATGGACACGAGCATCAAGACTCCCCGGCCCTGCTGGCGGGTGGCGTAGATTACCATGGTGCCGTTGGGCGCAACAGTAGGCGACTCGTCCAGAGTGCTATCAGTGAGGATCTTTACACTACCGCGCTGCAAATCCTGGGCCGCCACCTTGAAATTAGTGAAGCCATCCTGGCGGTGAATCATCACCAGGGTCTTTTCATCAGCCGAAAGTTTAGGGTTGGCGTTGTAGTTACCAATAAAGGTCACGCGTTCCGCACCGCCACCACCGACGCTGGTTTTGTAGATCTGTGGCTTGCCGCCACGGTCGGAGGTGAAGTAGATGGTCGAACCATCCTTGCCCCAGAACGGTTCGGTGTTGATGCCGGGACCATTGGTGACGCGAGAGATCTGACGCGAGCCCAGGTTCATCACGTAGATGTCCGGGTTACCGTCTTTCGAGAGTACGAATGCCAGGCGATTGCCATCCGGCGACCAGGCAGGCGCGCCATTGAGGCCTTCGAAGTTGGTGATCTGCTCACGGCGACCGGTGTCGATGTTCTGCATGAAGATACGCGGACGCTTCTGCTCGAACGAAACGTAAGCGATGCGCTTGCCGTCCGGTGCGAAACGCGGCGACAGGATCGGCTCGCGCGATTGCAGCAGAGTCACGGCGCGGGCACCGTCATAGTCCGAGCGTTGCAGCGTGTAGCGCGTGTTCTTCTCGGAGAAACGTTCGGCCGTCACGTACAGCAGGCGTGTCGAGAACGCACCTTTGATACCGGTGAGTTTTTCGAACGACTGATCGGCGATGTAGTGCGCCATGTCACGCAGTTGATCGACGCTGCCCGACACGCTGCCGGTCAGCACTTGCTGTTCGGTGGCGACGTTGAACAGAGCGTATTGAACCTGCAGGCGACCGCCCGCTGGAACGATGCTGCCGACCATAATGTACTGAGCGTTGATCGCCTTCCAGTCACGGAAAATGATTTCGCTGGCCTGGCTCGGCTGGCTGATCATGTTCTGCTTTGGAATCGGCGCGTAGTAACCCGAGTTGCGCAGGTCGTTGCCGATGATTTCGGCCATGTCATCCGGCAGCACGGTGCCGCCCTGGAAACCGAATGGCACTACGGCAATTGGAGTTGCCTGGGAGCTACCACTGCTGACCAGGATATTTTTTTCATCTGCTGTGGCCAGTCCTGCAAAGCAGAACATGACGACAAGCAGTCCTCGAAGAAGGTTTCTCACAAGGCTAGATCCTCAGGTGTGAATGTCATCTTGAATGAACGATAGGGTGCGAAATCAGCTGGCTTCAGACCCTGCATTTCGGTCAATCGACCAATATTTTTTACCGCCGCTACCGCTGAACTGTCGAACGGTACATCACCGCTGGACTTGGCAACCGATACGCCGGAGATTGTTCCATCAGGCAGCATGTTGATTTGCAGAATCACTTTCATGCCCTTGCGGGCCGACGGTGGCTGCGCCCAACCTTCGGAAGCACGCGAGCGAATCAAATCGTCGAAGTTACCCGCGACTTCATCACCCGTTTCATCCGCCAAGGCCTGCTGACGCTCCGTCGTGTCGGAAAGCAGATCGGCCAGGGCCTGAGCTTTTTTCTCATCGACGGATTTACGCGCCGCTTCCTGCGATTTTTTCTTCGCAGCATCGGCAGCAGCTTTCTTCTTCGCGTCTTCGGCGACTTTCTTCTTCGCCTCTTCAGCTTCGGATTTCTTCTTGGCGTCTTCCGCGGCTTTCTTCTTCGCGTCTTCGACAATCTTTTTCTTGGCTTCTTCAGCGGCCGCTTTCTTGGCCTCTTCTTCAGCCGCTTTCTTGGCTTCTTCTTCAGATTTCTTCTTGGCTATATCAGCCAATTGTTTCTCTTCGGCCTTTTTGGCTTCGGCGGTCTTCTTCGCTTCATCGGCTTTCTTGGCTTCATCAGCCTTTTTTGCCTCTTCCGCTTTCTTGGTCTCGTCGGCCTTCTTGGATTCTTCGGCTTTTTGAGCCGCATCTTCCTTCTTTTGTTCCGCGGCCTTGATCGCTTCCTGTTCGATCTTTTTCTGTTCCATCTGTTCGACTTCGGTCTGACGCGCGGCGGATTTCTTCGCCTCACCCGCAATCTTCTGATTGGTCTGGGTGGTCGCCTGACTTTTCGATTTCAGTTGGTACAAGGTCGCCTGGACAATCGGCTTGGCCGGCGGCAACTCCGGTGTGAAGGCGAAACTGACGAACAGCATGCCGAACACCAGCACGTGCAAGACAATCGCCAGGACACTAGGCCAGAAGTAGCTTTCCGAGGCGGACGGCTCTCGCATTTGCTGCATCAGGGTGCCTCGGTAATCAAGCCAACATTACCGACCCCGGCTTTCTGCAACCCGCCCATGGCGCCCATCACGGAACCGTAATCGACGGTCTTGTCACCGCGGATGAACACCTGGGTGCGCTTGCCGCCTTCAGTACCGGCGCGAATGATCTTGGTCACCGCGTCAGTCATCTGCGGCAAGGTCATGGCCTTGTCCTGTTGCTTTTCAGTGTCGACTTCGCTGCCAAGGTTCCAGTAGTAGGTCTTGTCAGCCTTGATCGAAATGGTCAGGACCTGGGTGTTGTTGTCCTGCGGCAAGGCTTCGCTGGAAACCTTGGGCAGATCAACTTTCACGCCCTGATTGAGCATCGGAGCGGTCACCATGAAGATGACCAGCAGCACCAGCATCACGTCGATGTAAGGCACCACGTTCATCTCGGCAACCGGCTTGCGCTTTTTGCGAGCTCGAGCGATTAAAGCCATTGGAAATTACCTGCTTATTCTTCGCTGGTGTGCACTTTGCGGTGCAGGATCGCCTGGAATTCATCGGCGAAGGTGTAGTAACGGCCCAGCAGGGTTTCACTGCGAGCAGCGAAACGGTTGTAAGCGATAACGGCCGGGATGGCTGCGAACAGGCCGATCGCGGTAGCAATCAGTGCTTCGGCGATACCCGGAGCCACGGTGGCCAGGGTCGCTTGCTGGGCAGTGGCCAGGCCACGGAAGGAGTTCATGATCCCCCAGACCGTACCGAACAGACCGATGTACGGGCTGACGGAACCGACGGTAGCGAGGAACGGCAGGCTCTGTTCGAGCTTTTCTTCTTCGCGGGAAATGGCGACGCGCATGGCACGGGCCACGCCTTCCATGACCGCTTCCGGGTCAACGCCTGGCTGCTGACGCAGACGGGAGAATTCCTTGAAACCGGCACGGAAGATCTGCTCGACGCCCGAATCCGGGTCCGGGTTGCTACCGGCCTGACGGTAGAGTTTGGACAGGTCGATGCCGGACCAGAAGCGCTCTTCAAAGCTCTCCAGGGCACGTCGACCAGCGCGCAGCAGGTTGCTGCGCTGAAAGATCATGATCCATGAGGTCACCGATGCGGCTACCAGGATCAGCATTACCAGTTGCACCACGATACTGGCATTGCTGACCAGGCTCCACATGGAGGAATGGTCGACGACGTTAGCTTCCACGCTTTATCTCCTGCTTTGAGTGTGTACCCGCGCCGCTCACGTCGGCAAAGGCCGCACGTAGAGCTTCGGGAATGGCCCGGGGTTTTAAACTTTCAGTGCGCACACAGGCCACCAGAAACTGCCCTTCGCAGAGCAGCGCATTATCCGTGGCTCGCCTGACCTGCTGTTTGAAGCGCAGGCTGACACGGTTCAATTCGATTACTTCAGCGCTTACCAGAAGTTCGTCGTCCAGTCGCGCCGGCGCGTGATAACGCGCTTCGCTGGAATGCACGACAAACAACAGGTCCTCGCCTGCCAGCTGGGACTGGGCAAAGCCCAGATCCCGGAGCCGCTCGGTTCGAGCCCGTTCCATAAACTTGAGGTAATTGACGTAATACACGATGCCGCCCGCATCGGTGTCCTCGTAATAAACGCGACAACGAAGTGCGAAAGGCTCAAGCCCGTTTTGCGCGCGCATACTCTAGTGCTTACTCCTCAGGTTGCCAATCCGGCCAGGCAACTGTTTTTCATTGATTCGCGGCTTTCTGGCAAAAGCACGGTCCTAGGACCGCGCAAATCCCGAATAAATCGGCCCGAAAGGTGATTAATCGTCTACCGCATCGAGGAACTCGTCTACAACGGGCATCTCGCCCAATCGTGACGGAATGTTTAAACCGAAGTGCAGATACGCGTGCCGAGTGACCACTCGCCCCCGCGGCGTGCGCATGATGTAGCCCTGCTGGATCAAATATGGCTCCAGCACGTCTTCAATGGTGTGACGCTCTTCGCTGATCGCCGCGGCCAGACTGTCCACACCCACCGGCCCACCGTCGAACTTCTCGATCATGGTCAACAGCAGGCGCCGGTCCTGGTGATCGAAGCCACGCTCGTCGACGTCCAGCAGGTTCAAGGCCAGGTCGGCGATCGGTTTGGTGATGTGGCCCTTGGCACGCACTTCGGCGAAATCCCGAACCCTGCGCAACAAACGGTTGGCGATCCGCGGCGTGCCACGGGCACGAAGGGCGATCTCAAAGGCGCCCTCCGGGTCCAGCGGCAAGCCGAGGATGTTCGCCGAACGACTGACAATCGTCGCCAGGTCGGCGGTGTTGTAGAACTCCAGGCGCTGGACGATGCCAAAGCGGTCGCGTAACGGGTTGGTCAGCATGCCGGCCCGCGTCGTCGCCCCCACCAGGGTGAACGGCGGCAGATCCAGTTTGATCGAGCGCGCAGCCGGCCCTTCACCAATCATGATGTCGAGCTGGAAATCTTCCATGGCCGGGTACAGCACTTCCTCGACGATCGGCGAGAGCCGATGGATTTCATCGATAAACAGCACGTCGTGGGGTTCAAGGTTGGTCAACAGCGCCGCCAGATCACCCGGGCGCTCAAGCACCGGGCCCGAAGTGCTCTTGATCGACACGCCCATTTCCTGGGCGATGATGTTGGCCAGGGTGGTTTTACCCAGACCCGGCGGGCCGAAAATCAGCGTGTGGTCCAGGGATTCGTTACGCCCGCGTGCGGCCTGGATGAACAACTCCATTTGCTCGCGAACGGTCGGCTGGCCAATGTACTCGGCCAGGCTGACGGGGCGAATCGCCCGGTCCTGGACTTCCTCGCGGTCGCGAGGGCCGGGCGTGGCGGCAATCAGACGATCAGCTTCAATCACTTAGATCATTCCCTTCAGGGCACGACGAATCATGTCTTCACTGCTCAAACCTTTCTCCTTGATCGCGGAAATCGCCTTGCTGGCTTCCTGCGGCTTGTAGCCCAGGGATATCAGCGCGCTGACCGCGTCATTTTCGGCGGTGGCAACCGGCGCCACATCAGGCCCGCCCGGCTGGTTCGGCACCAGGGCGAACATCGCCGGCACAGTTTCCCAAGCCTTGAACCGGTCCTTGAGTTCCACCAGTAAACGCTCGGCCGTCTTTTTGCCCACGCCCGGCACCTTGGTCAGCGCCGAGGTGTCCTGGGATTGCACGCAACGGACCAGCTCATCCACTTCCAGGCTCGACATCAATGCCAGGGCCAATTTCGGCCCCACACCATTGAGACGGATCAACTCGCGAAAAAAGTCTCGCTCACGCTTGCCGAAGAAGCCATAGAGTAACTGCGCGTCTTCACGTACGACCAAATGGGTGTGCAAGGTCAGTGGTTCACCGACCGACGGCAAGCGATAGAGCGTGGTCATGGGCACTTCCAGCTCATACCCCAGACCGTTTACATCCAGAATCAGGTGCGGCGGCTGTTTCTCAGCCAGTGTGCCGCGCAAGCGTCCAATCACGTTTCAGATCCTTGAGCGTTGGCCAGATCAATGACTGGCGGCTGACAGAACAAGGGGTTTGCGCCGACAACACAGGCGCAAAACCCTCATTCGCTAAAAATGATTGCTGATGCTATCAGAGACGCAGGCGCCCGCCACGACTGCGTGCCGTTCCCAGGCCATGGGGCAACAGGCTGGAACGGGTATGCGCGTGGCAAATGGCAATGGCCAGGGCATCCGAAGCATCGATTTGCGGCTTGCTGGTCAATTTCAGCATGTGCATGACCATCATCTGCACTTGCTCTTTATTGGCGGCACCGGTGCCGGTCACTGCTTGTTTGACCTGGGTTGCGGTGTACTCAGCGATTTCCAGGCTTTCTTCGGCACCCGCCACGATCGCGGCGCCCCGGGCCTGACCAAGCTTGAGGGCAGAGTCGGCATTGCGCGCCATAAAGACTTTTTCGATGCCCATGGTCACCGGGCCGTAGGTCTGGATGACTTCACGCACACCGCGATAGACGATTTGCAGACGCTCATGCAGTTCGCCGGACCCGGTGCGAATGCAGCCCGACGCCACATACACGCAACCACGCCCGGTATCGCGTACCACGCCATAACCGGTGATGCGCGAACCGGGGTCGATACCAAGAATTAAAGTCATAACGCCTGCAGCTCAAAAATGATGCCTGCCGGCAATTGCTTGCTCGGCGTAAAGGCAGAAGCCGGACATGCCTGGCGGTAAACATCACCGCCTGCACTTCCGGCTTCAAGAGTATTGCAGATCAATCAACCCAGCTGTGCGGCCACCGACTCTGGAATATCCGCGTTGGAGTAGACGTTCTGCACGTCATCCAGGTCTTCAAGCATGTCGATCAGCTTGAGCACCTTCTCGGCACCTTCCAGGTCCAGTTCAGCGCTGGTGGTCGGCAGCATCACGATTTCCGCATCATCACCTTTGAAACCTGCCGCTTCCAGCGCGTTACGCACGGCGTAGAAGCCGGCGAACGAGGTGAACACGTCAATCGAACCGTCTTCATGGGTGACCACGTCATCGGCGTCAGCTTCCATGGCCGCTTCCATCAGCGCGTCTTCATCGACACCTGGCGCGAAGGAAATCTGCCCCTTGCGCTCAAACAGATAAGCCACCGAACCGTCGGTCCCCAGGTTGCCACCGCACTTGCTGAACGCATGGCGAACAGCAGCTGCGGTGCGGTTACGGTTATCGGTCATGCACTCGACCATCACCGCCACGCCACCCGGGCCGTAGCCTTCGTAGGTCAGTTCGACCATGTCGTCGGTATCGGCTGCACCGGCACCGCGGGCGACTGCGCGATCAATGATGTCGCGGCTCATGTTCGCACCTAGCGCCTTGTCCAGCGCCAGGCGCAGGCGCGGGTTGGAACCCGGATCACCGCCGCCCTGACGGGCCGCAACGGTCAGCTCACGAATCCACTTGGTGAAAATCTTGCCCTTCTTGGCATCCTGACGTTCTTTGCGGTGCTTGATGTTCGCCCACTTGGAATGACCCGCCATATCTCGCTCCGAATTTCTCTTTGAAACATCGCCCGCCGCGCACGTTGTGTCGGCCAGCAACAAAAAATCTCGACCTAAAGAAAAGGCGCATCCCGGAAGGATGCGCCTTTGCGGTCAGCTTTACTCAGCCTTTGGTGTTTCGCGCAGACGAATGTGCAGTTCGCGCAATGCCTTGGCATCTACAGCACCCGGTGCCTGAGTCATGACGTCAGCCGCGCTCTGGGTTTTCGGGAAAGCGATCACTTCACGAATCGACTGGGCGCCGGTCATCAGCATGACCAGACGGTCCAGGCCGAAAGCCAGGCCACCGTGCGGCGGCGCGCCGTATTTCAGGGCGTCGAGCAGGAAGCCGAACTTCTCTTCCTGTTCCGCTTCATTGATACCCAACAGGCGGAACACGGTCTGCTGCATTTCCTTGCGGTGGATACGGATCGAACCGCCCCCCAGCTCGGTGCCGTTCAGAACCATGTCGTAGGCACGGGACAGAGCGATCGCCGGGTTGGCTTCCAGTTCTTCCGGGGTGCACTTCGGCGCGGTGAACGGGTGGTGCAAGGCGGTGAAGCTGCCGTCGTCGTTCTCTTCGAACATCGGGAAGTCGACAACCCACATCGGCGCCCACTTGCAGGTCAGCAGGTCCAGGTCGTTGCCGACCTTGATCCGCAGCGCGCCCAGGGCTTCGCTGACGATCTTGGCTTTGTCGGCACCGAAGAACACGATGTCGCCATCGACCGCGCCAACACGATCGAGGATCACGTTGAGGTTGGCTTCAGGGATGTTCTTGACGATTGGCGACTGCAGGCCTTCAACACCTTTGGCGCGCTCGTTGACCTTGATGTACGCCAGGCCCTTGGCACCGTAGATGCCGACGAACTTGGTGTAGTCGTCGATCTGCTTGCGCGGCATGCTCGCAGCGCCTGGAACGCGCAGGGCGGCAATACGGCACTTCGGGTCGTTGGCCGGGCCGCTGAACACCTTGAAGTCGACGTCTTTCAGCTGGTCTTCAACGTCAACCAGTTCCAGCGGGTTGCGCAGGTCAGGCTTGTCGGAACCGTAACGACGCATGGCTTCTTCGAAGGTCATGTGCGGGAAGTCGCCGAACTCCAGGTCCAGCACTTCCTTGAACAGGTTGCGGATCATTTGTTCGGTGATGGCCATGATCTCTTTTTCATCGAGGAAGCTGGTCTCGATGTCGATCTGGGTGAATTCCGGCTGACGGTCGGCGCGCAGGTCTTCGTCGCGGAAGCACTTGGCAATCTGGTAGTAACGGTCGAAGCCGGCGACCATCAACAGTTGTTTGAACAGCTGCGGCGATTGCGGCAAGGCGAAGAAGCTACCGGCGTGGGTACGGCTCGGCACCAGGTAGTCGCGAGCGCCTTCTGGCGTGGCACGGGTCAGGATCGGCGTCTCGACGTCGAGGAAGCCGTTTTCGTCGAGGAAGCGACGGATGCTGGTGGTCATGCGCGAACGCAGACGCAGCTTCTCGAGCATTTCCGGGCGACGCAGGTCGAGGAAGCGATAGCGCAGGCGGGTTTCTTCACCGACGTCGGAGAACTCGTTCAGCGGGAACGGCGGGGTTTCCGACTCGTTCAGCACTTCCAGTTCATAGCCCAGCACTTCGATCATGCCCGACGCCATGTTGGCGTTGGTGGCACCCGCCGGACGCAGGCGAACCTTGCCAGTGATCTTCACGACGTATTCGCTGCGCACGCGATCGGCGGCGGCGAAGCTCTCGGCGCGGTCCGGGTCGAAAACCACCTGGGCCAGACCATCACGATCACGAATATCGAGGAAAATCACCCCACCGTGGTCACGGCGACGGTGCACCCATCCGCAAAGGGTAATTTCCTGGCCTTCCAGGGCTTCGTTCAGTTGGCCGCAATAATGGCTGCGCATCATGGTAGTGGTTTCACTTCTCGTAATCGAAATTCGGTTGGAGGCCTTGCAGGTGTTGCAAGAGCTCGCGCGTGTCGTTCAACTCAGGTTCCAGACCTTAGTCAGCTTTGTCGCCGCCGGCCAGATTCTTCTTGGAACCGGTCTTGAAATCGGTTTCGTACCAGCCGGTGCCGCTCAGGCGGAAGCCCGGCATGGACAGCATCTTTTTAAGCTCTGGCGCCTGGCAGGCAGGGCAGTCGACCAGCGGTGCTGCGCTGATCTTTTGAATGGCTTCCAACTGATGACCACAGGAAGCACATTGATAGTCGTACATCGGCATGGGGGTTGTCTCGGCGATCAGATTGCTACCGCGCACGCTGGGTTTTGCGGCAAAGAGCGGGATTATATCCATTAAATGCAGCCTGTGCAGCCGTAAGACTGCACAGACTGACACTCTGTCCGATCACCTGCGTGGCTAGGGCATTGCGACGCTGCCCCCTTCTTTCAGGCTGTGCACGACGCAGACAACCCGCACCAGCCCGGTAAAGTTCTTGACCCCGCCATGACGCAAGTGCACTTCGCGATCCACATGGGACAGCAGCGCACTGACCGTACAACAATTGACCTTGGCCATATCGCCCAGAATATCCCAGTACACCTGCTCAAGCCGCAAGCAGGTGGCAAAGCCGTTCAACCGCACCGACCGGGATAAAGGCCGGGCCAGCCCCATATCAAATTCGCTGACAAATGGATCAATCCTTATCTCCTTGACCGGACTGACCCTCCCCTCGCTTCGCCTGTCTTCGTAATCCATATCGTTGACACTCCTTTGTCATCCTTGCCTTCTGTAAGAGCACTCTCCGTGGCCCTATAAAAGCGCAGGCGCAAAGGTATATCCAGATGACTTTATGACCATCGACGTAGGATAAGCCAACAACTGAAGGGCGATCATGGAGAGCGTCCTAGGCCGGCTATTTTCCTACGCCGCCAGACGATTTTTAACGAGCTTAAAAGCGATTTGAAGAAGGCAAAAGACCGCGAATAACACCCGACGGGCGTCATTCGCGTAGTGACGATATTACTGATCCAGCAGAGACCGCAGCATCCATGCGGTTTTTTCGTGGACTTGCATGCGCTGGGTCAGCAGATCAGCCGTCGGCTCGTCGCTGACTTTTTCCAGCAGCGGAAAGATTCCGCGGGCGGTACGGGTGACCGCCTCTTGCCCATCGACAAGCTGCTTGATCATGTCTTCAGCGCTCGGCACACCGGCTTCTTCTTTAATAGAAGACAGCCGCTCATAAATCGAATAGGCGCCGGGGGCAGGAAACCCGAGGGCGCGAATGCGCTCGGCAATCGAATCGACGGCCAGGGCCAACTCGTTGTATTGCTCCTCGAACATCAGGTGCAGGGTCCGAAACATGGGACCGGTGACGTTCCAATGGAAGTTATGGGTTTTCAAATACAGCACATAAGTGTCCGACAGCAGACGCGAAAGCCCGTCAACGATGGACTTGCGGTCCTCTTCACTGATACCGATATCGATTGCCATGTTTTTCCCCTAAAGGTGATGAGTTCATCCAGCAGGTGCAGGACCACTCTAGCAAGCCTGCCACCCCCTCGCCGCCCTGGATTGCGCAATGACCTGCGACAAATCGCCCCGCGAAGCACCGCTGGACTGCCTGATTTGAGTAGCTGCAGGCTTTGCTGTTAAATAGACCGTGTGTCGCGACCGCCTATTTTTCGGGGGCTGCGCATAGGCTGGTACCGGGTACGTGTCCAACGCCTCTTATTGTTCTGAAGCGAACCGTGCTCCATCAGCTCTTCCTTGTGATCCGTCTTAACGTGAGTTAATCAAAATGTTGAAAATCGTCCACCTGCTAATGGGCGCAGCAGCTTTGCTGCTGTCCTTCATCCCTAGCCTGCAACCCGAAGCTGCTCCTTACCTGCAACAACCCGCTGCGCTGTACCTGGCCTTTTTCGGCCTGCTTAACCTGACCCTCGCTCCGGTTATCCCTTACTGGAACAAAGGTCCTCGTCACCAACTGCAAAACCTGGTCAGCGCCCTGCTGGTCCTGGCCGTCGTCCTGCAAACCCTGACGTTGCTCGCGCCGATGCCTGTCATCGCCGGTCAACCTGCCGTCCTGTTCAGCCTGGTGGCTGCACTGATCGCCGTTCTCCTGCACCTGGCTATCAGCTTCTACAAATCCTCGCCGGCCGCCGCCTCGCCAAGCTACGACATGAGCAACCGCGATACCGGCACCGTCAAGTGGTTCAACACCTCCAAAGGCTTCGGCTTTATTTCCCGTGATTCCGGCGATGATATTTTCGTGCATTTCCGGGCCATTCGTGGCGAAGGTCACCGTGTTCTGGTTGAAGGCCAGCGCGTGGAGTTCTCTGTCATGAATCGTGACAAAGGGCTGCAAGCCGAAGATGTGATCGCTGCATTGCCGCGTCGCTGATTCAAGGCTAAAAAAAACCGCGAGCAGCTGAGCTGTTCGCGGTTTTTTATTGCCTGCGGTTTCAATAATGAGGCGGAGGTGCTTCTTCTTCGAAGGTTTCGAACTGCCCGGCCATTTCTTCCTGGCGCTTGAGCAATGCAGCCATCTGCAATTGCAGGCGTTCAACGGCGCGCTGCTGCGTTGCCAGCACATCACTCAATGACTGGATGGTGTCATCCTGAAACGCCAGTTGGCTCTCCAGATCGGTAACGCGATCTTCCAGGCTCATGATTCAACCCTCCAGAAACGTGAAATGTTCGGTTAACAGCAGACGCAGGCGCTCGCGAATGGCCGCGATTTGCGCTGCGCTGTAAGGCACGGCCGGGTGTTTGCCCCAGACCGGGGCTGGCCAGGCGGCGTCCTCACGCTTGCGCACAATGACATGCATGTGCAACTGACTGACGACATTACCCAGCGCCGCGACATTCAGCTTGTCGGCGTCGAACGAATCCTTGAGCAGTTCCGCCAGCGCGGTCGTTTCCTGCCACAGCTGCTGTTGATCTGCGACACCTAACTGAAATATCTCACTGATATCTTCACGGCGTGGCACCAGGATGAACCAGGGGTAGTTCGAATCATTGGATAACAGCAACCGGCAAAGCGGGAAATCGCCAATCGGTAGCGTGTCTTGTTGAAGTCGTGGATCTAAAGCGAACACCGCGCGCACTCCCGCCAGGTCATCATTTTCAGCTTAGCGCCCATCCTGACAGGCTGCGCACCAAGCGACAGGACGCCAGCATACCCGTGAACGCCACTGCCTTCACGCCGCACGAGCGCCCCTAAATGGGCCTTTTTTGCTCACGGCGCACCATTACAGAACCGCAGACCACGCCAAAAATGCTGAAATGACTGATAACCAATGAAAAGTTCCAGATGAGTCCGTTACCGCACTGTTTGAAATCAGCACAGTGATTAAGATTTTTTGCACCAAAACCGCACAGTGCGTCTACGCTGAGTGCGTCAGCATCCGAGAATTACTCAACGAGGGGTGAACCGGTAACATTTTTCGTTGTCACGCTTTCCGTTTCAGTGGTGCAACACCATGCAATGCACGGCGTCAAGCGTACAAAAAACACGCTTGAAGCCCCCGGTTTCATGAGGTTTTTATAGCGACAGGCAGGTTTCCAGAAAAAAACAGCTACAGAATTCTGGTTTGTGCACGCTTGTTGCATTCACACCCACATAGCTTTGGAAGCCTCCGCTGGAAGTGGAAGCCTCAAGGCCAATAAAAATAGCGGCAGGGTTGCCCAATGGAGATTCAAACGTTTCACCAGGGACTCTTTTTAGCGATGCACAAGCCTTGGAAAACAACGTTAAAGTTGCCAATCCGCTTGCGTCGAGGCAGTAAATTTGCGACATCTACCAAGCTGTTTGCGACAGGGTCGTAAAGAAGCTGAAAGGTTAGATACGCAAGTATCGCCAACATGGTCGGCGTGATATAAGTTTGCGCCGACACAAAAAGAAAGAGCCGCCCAGATAATAAAACAGGTGGGACGGCAGTACTCTTCTAAAAACCAAAGGAGCAAATCACGATGCGCGTGATGAAGTGGAGCATGATCGCACTGGCTGTTTCGGCTAGTACCTCGCAGTTCGCAATGGCGTCTTCTCAAGAGGAATCCAAGGGCTTTTTTGAAGATCAGAGCCTGAATGTCAAAAGTCGCATGCTGTACATGAACCGCGATTTCAAGAACGGTGCCTCCAACAACCAAAGCACCGCAAATAAACAACGTATCACAGGCTACCGCGAAGAAACCGGCCTGGGCGTCCAAGCTGTTTATGAGTCGGGCTTCACCCAAGGTACTGTTGGTTTCGGTTTAGACGCCTTGGCCAATGGCATGATCAAACTGGACAGCGGTCCAGGCCGCACCGGTAACGGCATGTTCGGCAAGGACAGTGATGGCACGCCAGAAGACACCCAATCCAACGCTGGCGGCGCAGTTAAATTCCGCTTGTCCGACACTGTTCTGAAATACGGTAACCAATACGTTGCCAGCCCTGTCTTCTCTACTGACGACAGCCGTTTGCTGCCAGAAGTTGCTACCGGTACTTTGATCACCAGCAAAGAAATCAAAGGCCTTGAATTGAGTGCTGGTCATTTCACCGCGATGCGGGCGCAGAACCAAATGGGGCGCGATAGCCTTGGTCTGAAAGCCGCAGATATTGCCGGTGCAACCTACCAGTTCACCGACAATTTTGTTGCCGGCGTAGCTGCTTCCGATGTTGACGACCATTTCAAGAAGCAATACATCAACGCCAACTACACCCTGCCGATCAACGAAGATCAGTCCCTGAACTTCGACTTCAACGGCTATCGCTCCAAGAGCCAGGGTCAAGAGCTGAGCGGTGACGTTGACAACCGCATCTGGTCCCTCGCAGCGGCCTATAGCCTTGGCGCACATAAATTCACCTTGGCTCACCAGCGTTCGACCGGTGACACCGGTTATGTTTATGGCGTTGACGGCGGCGGTACTATCTTCCTCTCCAACTCCGTTCAATACTCCGACTTCAACGGTCAAGACGAGCGCTCCTGGCAGGCTCGCTATGACCTGAACATGAAGAGCTACGGCGTTCCTGGCTTGAGCTTCATGACTCGTTACATCCGTGGCGACAACATCACCACCGGTGACACTGAGTCCAAAGAACACGAATGGGACTTCGAGACCAAGTATGTTCTGCAAAGCGGCCCAGCCAAGGACCTGTCTTTCCGCGTACGTAACGCGGTCTATCGTGCAAACTCCGCATACGATAGCGACAAAGTTGACACCCGTCTGATCATTGAATATCCGCTGAGCATCTTGTAATTCAGCGCTAATTCGACAGCTACACAGCACGGCAACAAAAAAAACGCTCACCTGAATCAGGTGAGCGTTTTTTTGTGCCTGGTTTCCATACCGTCTTTTGATTGTTGCCAGTTCGATAGCAACCTAACAGTACAATACTGACAACCTCCAAGTGACAACGAAGACGTTATTGCGGCACAGTCTCCTGAACCACACGAATAACCCGCTGTGGAAACGGAATATCGATACCCGCCGCTTTCAAACGATCACGGGACTGTTCATTGAACATGAACATCACATCCCAGTAATCCGCGGTCTTCACCCAAACACGCAGCGAAACAGTAATCGAACTGTCTCCCAGGGTCGAAATAACGGCTTGTGGTGCAGGTTCTGCCAGGATGCGTTCATCTTTGGCCAAATCCAGCAACACTTCACGGGCCTTCTGCAAGTCCGCTTCGTAGTCCACGCCCACATCAAATACAACTTTGCGGGTTGGCTGACGATTTGTATTGGTAATGATACCGTTCGACAAGTTGCCGTTAGGCACAATGATGGTCTTGTTATCGCCAGTGCGCAGTACGGTGTGGAAAATCTGGATACTGTCGACCGTACCGGCAACGCCTTGGGCTTCGATCCAGTCACCGATGCGGAATGGACGGAACAACAGAATCAGCACGCCGCCGGCAAAGTTTGCCAGGCTGCCCTGCAAGGCCAGACCGATGGCCAGACCCGCCGCACCAATGGCCGCCACGAACGAAGTGGTTTCCACGCCGATCATTGATGCCACGCTGACTACCAGCAAAACCTTGAGAATAATGTTCGCCAGGCTGCTGATGAAACCTTGCAGCGCGAGGTCGGCATTACGCAACGCCAGCAGGCCGCCAAGTTTTTGCGCCACCTTGCTGATCAACCACCATCCGACTGCCAGCGTGATGACTGCCAGTAGCACGCGGCTGCCGTACTCCATGATCATCGGGATCCAGGCTTGGGATGCCTTGACCAGGTTGTCCACTTCGGTATTCAAATCCATCTACTTTCTCCTGGGTTAAGCACAATCCGGGTGGGAGCGACGGTGCGGCGATCCGACCTGCTCGCGAAGAGGGCAGATCAGTCGACATCACTAATGAAATGACCCACCGCTTTCGCGAGCAGGCTCGCTCCCACAGGGTTCCCGCATTGCTAGGTCAGTCGCGGAAGTTGTTGAACTGCAGCGGCATATCGAAAGTCTTGGCGCGCAGAGCTGCAATCGCCTCCTGCAAATCATCACGTTTCTTACCGGTGATGCGCACTTGCTCGCCCTGAATGGCGGCCTGAACCTTGAGCTTGGCGTCCTTGACGTGAGCGACGATTTTCTTCGCCAGCTCTTTGTCGATGCCCTCCTTGAGGACGGCTTCCTGTTTCATCAGCTTGCCCGACGCGTAGGCATCCTTGACTTCAAGGCACTGCACGTCGATCTTGCGCTTGACCAGGGCCAGCTTGAGGATCTCGATCATCGCCTCGAGCTGGAAGTCAGCCTCGGCGGTCAGGTTGACGGTCAGGTCCTTTTCCTTGAATTCAAAGGTGCCCTTGCCTTTCAGGTCATAACGGCGATCGAGTTCCTTGACGGCGTTCTCGACCGCGTTGGTGACTTCGTGTTTGTCCAGTTCGGATACCACGTCGAACGACGGCATGTAATCTCTCCAATAAAAGGCGCGCTCGATAGCGATGGCGCGCGCTTGGCTTGCGGTTAAAATCGGGCTCATTATAACGGGTCTTTTCCAACCGATACTGCGAGCCTCACATGCCTGTGCCAAACCGAGCAAAAAGCTGATGTCCACCACCTGGCATGTATTGGGCGCCGGCAGCCTCGGCACCTTGTGGGCCACCCGCCTGGCGCGGGCCGGGGTGCCGGTCCGGTTGATCCTGCGCGATGAGCAACGCTTGCAGGCTTATCAGGCGGCCGGAGGGCTGACGCTGGTGGAACACGGCGAAGCCAGCACCTATGACATCCCCGGTGAAACACCCCACGGCAACGAGCCGATCCACCGTCTGCTGGTGGCGTGCAAAGCCTACGATGCCGAAAAGGCCGTGGCGCAACTGGCGCCGCGCCTGGCGCCTGATGCCGAACTGATCCTGTTGCAGAACGGCCTCGGCAGCCAGGACGCCGTCGCCGCGCAGGCTCCCCAAGCGCGTTGTGTATGCGCCTCAAGCACCGAAGGCGCGTTTCGCGATGGCGACTGGCGTGTGGTGTTCGCCGGTCACGGCTACACCTGGCTGGGGGATGCCGGTCACCCGGTCGCGCCGATCTGGCTGGACGACTTGACTGCCGCCGGTATTCCTCACGAATGGAGCACCGACATTCTCACGAGGCTGTGGCGCAAACTGGCGCTCAACTGTGCGATCAATCCGCTGACCGTGCTGCACGATTGCCGCAACGGCGGCTTGCAGGAACACCATTGCGAAGTCGCCACCCTTTGCGTCGAACTGACCGACTTGCTGGAACGCTGCGGTCAGCCGGCAGCCGCCGAGGACCTGCAACAGGAAGTCGAACGGGTGATCCATGCCACCGCGGCCAATTACTCCTCGATGCACCAGGACGTCGCAAGCCAGCGCCGAACCGAAATCAGCTATCTGCTGGGCTATGTCTGCAAAGTGGCCTCGCGGCACCAGTTGAACCTGCCCCACCTCAATCAATTACAGCAGCGGCTGATTGCCCATCTTCAAAGCCTTGGATTGCCCAGCGACTGAGCAGCGGCTACGCTGGCCACTTGTTCCTTTTCAGCGATGAACCTGATGCCATTGCGCCAGCGTCTCGAAAACCTTCCCGTCGGCCAGAAACTGCTGGCCGCCCTGCTCGTGCTGTTGATCACCATCCTGCTGGTCGCCAACCTGACCTTTATCAGCGCCGCGTATTACATCTCCCAGGAAAGCATGGCGCCCCAGGCCTTGCAGACCATCGGCCGACTGGTGTCCAACCCGAGCCTGGTGGCCGATGCCTTGAAGTCGCCGCAAAGCGCGGAACGCCTGCTCAACGAACTCAACAGCTATTCACCGCTGCGGGCGGCGGCCCTGTATGACGGCAAGGGTGAGCGATTGGCGCAATTGCAACATGGCGAGAAGCTGCAACTGCCAGAACGCTATCGGCATATCGAAGCCTGGCAGGCCACCGAGTTTCGCAGCAATCAGATCATCACCCTGCCCCGCCCTGGCACCGCGCCGGGCCACCTGTTGTTGGTGGCCAGCAGTGAACTGCCAATGGCGTTCTACACCGGGACCCTGACCGCCAGTCTCGGCATTCTGATCTTCAGTGTACTGTTGTGGCTGGTGATCGCCCGGCAGATCAAGCGCCTGATTACCCGGCCGATCCATCAGCTCGAAGAGCTGTCCCGGCAAGTGACCCGCGAAGAAAACTACGCCCTGCGCGCCTCCCGTGGCAACCACGACGAAATCGGCAGCCTCGCCGAGGCCTTCAACACCATGCTCTCGCGGATCGAAGCCCGGGAGCAGCAGCTCAAACGGGCCCGGGACGATTCCCAGGCGGCTTACGATCAGGCGCAAGGCCTGGCCGAAGAGACCCGCCACACCAATCGCAAGCTGGAACTCGAAGTCCAGGTGCGCAGCAAGATCGAGAAAAAACTTACCGGTTTCCAGAACTACCTCAACAGCATCATCGACTCCATGCCGTCGGCCCTGATCGCCCTTGATGAGCAGCTCTACGTGACCCAGTGGAATCAGGAAGCCAGTGCGCTGTCCGGCACGCGGCTGGACGAAGCCTTGAACCAGCCGATCTTCCTCGCCTTCGAACCCTTGAAGCCATTTCTGCCGCAGCTCAAGCAAACCGTCGAGCAGCACACCGTGGCGAAGATCGAGCGCGTAACCTGGTTCAAGGACGATGAACCCAAGCATTACGCCCTGACCTTCTACCCGCTGATGGGCGGCGCCGGGCGCGGCGTGGTGATCCGGATCGATGACATCACCCAGCGTCTGTCGCTGGAAGAGATGATGGTGCAGTCAGAAAAAATGCTCTCGGTCGGTGGCCTCGCCGCGGGCATGGCCCACGAGATCAACAATCCGTTGGGCGCGATCCTGCACAACGTACAGAACATTCGGCGACGCCTGTCACCTGACTTGCCGAAGAACCTCGAACAGGCTGAGCTAGCCGGCATTTCCCTGGACACGGTCAACAAATACCTGCAATTGCGCGAAGTACCGCAGTTGCTTGATGGCATTCAACAGGCTGGCGCCCGGGCGGCGAAGATTGTCACGCACATGCTCAGCTTCAGTCGCCGCAGCACCCGGCAAATGGCCCCGTGCGACCTGCCGGCGCTGATCGATCAGGCGGTGGAAATCGCCGGTAACGACTTCGACCTGGCCATCGGTTTCGACTTCAAGGGCCAGGCGATCATCCGTCAGTTCGACCCGGCGCTGGGCCCGGTGCCCGGCACGGCCAACGAACTGGAACAAGTGCTGCTCAATTTGTTGAAAAACGCCGCCCAGGCCATTCACCAACGTGAAGACGACAGTGAACCTGGGCGAATCATTCTGCGCACCCGGCTGAATCCGCCGTGGGCCGAAATCCAGGTCGAGGACAACGGTATCGGCATGAGCGAGAACGTGCGCAAACGCACCTTCGAGCCGTTCTTCACCACCAAGGAAATCGGTCAGGGCACAGGCCTTGGCTTGTCGGTCTCGTATTTCATCATCACCAATAACCACAAGGGGCAGATGGAGGTGCAATCGACGCCGGGCCAAGGCACCTGTTTCACTTTGCGTCTGCCGCTGGCGGGCTCCCCCGTCATCTCTCAAGAACTCAATCAGCTATCGAGGTAACCCATGGGCTTTCGCTTGTCGAAGATTTACACCCGCACCGGCGACAAAGGCGAAACCGGACTCGGCGATGGTCGCCGCGTGCCCAAGGACCACCCGCGGATCGAGGCCATTGGCGAAGTCGATACGCTGAACAGCCAAGTGGGCGTGCTGCTGGCCGGATTGGCCGCAGAAAGTGCTGCGAATCCGGGTTTGAACGAGGTGATTGAGTTTTTGGCGCCTTGCCAGCATCGGTTGTTCGACCTCGGCGGCGAGTTGGCGATGCCGGAGTATCAGGCGTTGAATGCAGCGGAAATCGAACGGCTGGAAACGGCGATCGATCTGTGGAATGAGGAGTTGGGGCCGCTGGAGAATTTCATTCTGCCGGGAGGTTCAGCGCTGATTGCCCAGGCCCATGTGTGCAGAAGCCTGGCGCGCAGCGCGGAGCGGCGGTGTCAGCATTTGAATGCGATTGAACCGTTGGCCGGGGTTGGCTTGGCGTACATCAATCGGCTGTCGGATGTGTTGTTTGTGGTGGCGAGGGTGATAGCCAAGCGGCAGGGGGTTGCCGAGATTTTGTGGCAGGCGGCCGCCAAGCCTCAGGAGTAATTGGCGTATTCGAGGACGCTATCGCGAGCAGGCTCGCTCCCACAGTTGACCGAGTTCCTCCAGAAGGAATGCGATCAAAGGTGGGAGCGAGCCTGCTCGCGATGAGGCCGGTGGCTACATCACAGAATCAGGCCAAAACGCCCGAATCCCCGCCACTCCCTGCGCCCCCGCCTCCCAAGCCTTTTGCTGTTCCGCCGGGCCAACACCACCGAGCAAGAACACCGGTTTGCTGAAACCGTCGATCAACGCCGCCACCTGCTGCCAGCCCAACGGCAGCGCATCCGGATGAGTCTGGGTCGGCTGCACCGGTGACAAGGTCACAAAATCCACGCCCATCTGCTCGGCCAGCGCCAGCTCTTCAGCGTTGTGGCAAGACGCCGCCAACCAGCGCGACGCCGGTAACGGTCGACCCGCCGCTGCATATTTGCGCAACTGCGCTGACGTGATGTGCCAGCCGGCGGACGGAAAGTCGCCCAGCCACTCGAACGGGCCCTTGATCATCAACTGCGCCTTGCCCGCACACAGCCCCGCCGCATCCACCGCCAGATCGCGGTATTTCGGATCGTAGCCGTTGGGTGCCCGCAGCTGGATCAGCTTGATGCCGCCAGCGATGGCTTTCTGGATTCCACGCAGCAAGGCCGGGGTTTCCAGGTCTTCAGGCGTAATCAAATACTGCGCAGGCAAACGTGCAGCCGCCACGATCGGCTGGTTGGCTGCCGGGAACTCATAGCTCAGCAGATCACGCTGGCCCACCCATTCCAAAGGCTGGCCTTCGGCGCCATGGGGCTCGCCGGTAAAGGACGAAACTTCCCAAACGTCCAGCAACACTTGCTTGTCCGGGTAATCGTGGCGGACTTTGATCAACGGTCGCGCAGCGCTGACCACAATGCCCAACTCTTCCTGGAGTTCGCGAGCCAATGCGCTTTCGACGGATTCGTCATCCTCGACCTTGCCCCCGGGAAATTCCCACAAGCCGCCCTGGTGCTGGGTGTCGGCACGGCGTGCGATAAGGATCTTGCCGCTGCTGTCGCGGATAACGGCGGCGGCTACGTGTACTCGTTTCACTGCCCAATCTCCTCCAGGCCAGCCTTCTGCCAGGCCTTGAACGACGGCCATTGATAGACGGTTTCAACGTAGGCTTCGTCCACCGCCGGCAATTTCACCTGATAGGTGCGCAGGCGCACGGCAATCGGGGCGAAGAAGGCATCGGCGAGGGTCGCGCCACCGAACAGGAACGGACCGGTTTCAGTGGCGACCGCACGGCATTCAGCCCACAACGCCAGCATGCGCTCGATGTCTGCCTGAACCTCAGGAGGCGTCGGCGATAGCGGTGCGTCGCGGCTCAGGTCGAACGGCATGTTGCCGCGCATGGCAAAGAACCCGGCGTGCATCTGCGCACAGGCCGAACGGGCCTGGGCACGGGCGGCGGTGTCTTTGGGCCAGAGGCCAGCGTCGGGGAATTGCTCGGCCAGGTATTCGGCAATCGCCAGAGAATCGGCGATGGTGCCGTGCACGGATTTCAGCAGCGGGACTTTGCCGGTCGGCGAATGCTTGAGCAGGCGTTCGCGGGTGTCCGGCTGGCCCAGCTTGATCAGTTCTTCGGTGTACGGGGCGCCAGTGAGGTCAAGGGCCAGTGCGCCGCGCAGGGACCAGGAGGAAAGCAGTTTGTCGCCGATGATCAGGTGGAGGCTCATGTTCGGGACCTTTTGAGAAGGGAAGCGGGCCAGCATTTGCAGTGTCTGGTCGGCCGTCTTCGCGGGCGATCCGACGTGCCCGCGAAAGCGATCTATCTTATGTGCGGTATTCGGCGTTGATCTTCACGTATTCGTGGGACAGGTCGGTGGTCCAGATGGTTTCGCTGCAATCGCCGCGACCCAGTTCGATACGGATGGTGATTTCTTCCTGCTGCATCACCGCCGCGCCCTGGGCTTCGGTGTAGGTCGCGGCGCGGGCGCCACGGCTGGCGATGCAGACTTCGCCGAGGAACACGTCGATCTTGCTGACGTCCAGGTTCGGCACGCCGGCACGGCCAACGGCAGCAAGGATGCGGCCCCAGTTCGGGTCGGACGCGAACAGCGCGGTCTTGATCAGCGGCGAGTGCGCCACGGTGTAACCGACGTCCAGGCATTCCTGATGATTGCCGCCGCCATTGACTTCAACGGTCACAAATTTGGTCGCGCCTTCGCCGTCACGCACGATGGCCTGGGCCACGTCCATGCACACTTCGAACACGGCTTGTTTCAGCTTGGCAAACAACTCGCCTTCGGCGCGGGTGATTTCCGGCAGCGCGGCCTGACCGGTGGCGATCAGCATGCAGCAGTCGTTGGTCGAGGTGTCGCCGTCGATGGTGATGCGGTTGAACGACTTGTTGGCACCGTCCAGCAGCAGATTCTGCAACACGTCGCGGGAAACTTTGGCGTCGGTGGCGATGTAGCCGAGCATGGTCGCCATGTTCGGACGGATCATGCCCGCGCCTTTGCTGATGCCGGTAACGGTAATAGTCACGCCGTCATGCTGGAACTGGCGGCTGGCACCTTTGGGCAAGGTGTCGGTGGTCATGATGCCGGTGGCGGCGGCTTCCCAGTTATTCACTGACAGGTCGTCAAGGGCGGCTTGCAGCGCACCTTCGATTTTCTCGACCGGCAGCGGCTCACCGATCACACCGGTGGAATACGGCAGCACCAGGCTGGCGTCAACGCCGGTCAATTCAGCCAGTTTCGCGCAGGTGCGCTCGGCGGCGGCCAGGCCAGGTTCGCCCGTGCCGGCGTTGGCATTGCCGGTGTTGGTCAGCAGGTAACGTACCGGGCCTTGCACTCGTTGCTTGGCCAGAATCACCGGAGCGGCGCAAAAGGCGTTCAGGGTGAACACGCCCGCGACCGTGGAGCCTTCGGCGCAGCGCATGACCACAACATCCTTGCGCCCCGGGCGCTTGATGCCGGCCGAGGCGATACCGAGTTCAAAACCGGCAACCGGGTGCAACGTTGGCAAAGGACCAAGACCAACAGCCATGAATGCGCTCCTTAATAAATGATGTCAGCACCGCTCTCAGGAAGAACGGTGGTGTAAATGGCAAAACGCCGCGACGGCTGATGCCGGTCGCGGCGCGGGTATTTCAGCGTATGAAACGGGTTTACTGGATCTGCCCGTGGCAATGCTTGAATTTCTTGCCCGAACCGCAGTAGCACAGTTCGTTACGGCCCAGCTTCTGTTCGTTGCGAACCGGTGCAGTGGCGAGGGCGACATCGACCTCTTCACCGAGCAGTTCCGGTTGCTCAAGACCAGGCGCTTCGTCGTGCAGGAACTGCATGCGCGCCGCCAATGCCTCGGCTTCCTGACGCAGGCGTTGCTCTTCTGCTTCCGGATCTTCGCGGCGAACCTGAACGTGCGACAGCACACGGATCGAGTCGCGCTTGATCGAATCCAGCAGCTCGGAGAACAGCGTGTACGACTCGCGCTTGTACTCTTGCTTCGGGTTCTTCTGTGCATAACCACGCAAGTGGATGCCGTGACGCAGGTGATCCATGGTTGACAGGTGGTCTTTCCACAGGTCGTCGAGCACACGCAGTACGATTTGCTTCTCGAAGGTGCGCAGTGCGTCGGCACCGGCCTGATCTTCTTTCTCGTTGTAGGCAGCGATGAGCTCCTGCATCAGCTTCTCGCGCAGGGTTTCTTCGTACAGGTGATCGTCTTCGTCGAGCCATTTCTGGATCGGCAGCGCCACACCGAAGTCGCTCTGCAACGCAGCTTCCAGACCGGCCACGTCCCACTGCTCTGGCAGCGATTGCGGTGGAATGTGCGCACTGATGGTCGCGTTGAGCACGTCCTGACGGAAGTCGGCGATGGTTTCACCGATGTTGTCGGCGGCCAGCAACGTGTTACGCATGTGATAGATCACTTTACGCTGTTCGTTGTTGACGTCGTCGAACTCGAGCAGTTGCTTGCGAATGTCGAAGTTACGACCTTCAACCTTGCGCTGAGCCTTCTCGATGGCGTTGGTCACCATACGGTGCTCGATCGCTTCACCGGACTGCATGCCCAAGGCTTTCATGAAGTTCTTCACCCGGTCAGAGGCGAAGATGCGCATCAGGCTGTCTTCCAGCGACAGGTAGAAACGGCTGGAACCGGCGTCACCCTGACGACCGGCACGACCACGCAGCTGGTTGTCGATACGGCGCGATTCGTGACGCTCGGAAGCGATCACCTGCAAGCCGCCCGACTCCAGTACTTGCTGGTGACGTTTCTGCCAGTCGGCCTTGATCTGGGCAATCTGCTCAGGGGTCGGATTTTCCAGGGTCGCAACTTCCACTTCCCAGTTGCCGCCCAACAGAATGTCGGTACCGCGACCGGCCATGTTGGTGGCGATGGTCAGCGCACCCGGGCGACCGGCCTGGGCAATGATCTCGGCTTCTTTTTCGTGGAACTTGGCGTTCAGGACCTTGTGTTCGATGCCTTCCTTCTGCAGCAACGCAGACATGTGCTCGGACGTTTCGATGGTTGCAGTCCCCACCAGCACCGGACGGCCCAGGGTCATGCATTCCTTGATGTCGTTGATGATCGCCGCGTATTTCTCTTCGGCGGTCAGGAACACCAGGTCGTTGTAATCTTTACGCGCCAGCGGTTTGTTCGGTGGAATGACCATCACCGACAGACCGTAGATCTGGTGGAATTCGAACGCTTCGGTGTCCGCAGTACCGGTCATGCCGGACAGTTTGTTGTACAGACGGAAGTAGTTCTGGAACGTGGTCGAGGCCAGGGTCTGGCTTTCGGCCTGGATGTTCAGGTTTTCCTTGGCTTCGATGGCCTGGTGCAGGCCTTCGGACAAACGGCGACCCGGCATGGTGCGGCCGGTGTGTTCGTCGACCAGGACGACCTGGCCATCCTGCACGATGTATTCGATGTTGCGATTGAACAGCTTATGAGCGCGCAGACCGGCATAAACGTGGGTCAGCAGGCCCAGGTTGTGCGCCGAATACAGGCTCTCGCCTTCAGCCAGCAGGCCGACGCGGGTCAGCATGTCTTCGATGAACTGGTGACCGGCTTCGTTGAGCTCGACCTGACGGGTCTTCTCGTCAACGGTGTAATGGCCAGCCTTGGTGACTTCGCCTTCCACTTCTTCGACGTGCAATTCCAGCTGCGGGATCAGTTTGTTGATCTCGATGTACAGCTTGGAGCTGTCCTCGGCCTGACCGGAAATGATCAGCGGGGTACGGGCTTCGTCGATGAGGATGGAGTCGACTTCGTCGATCACGGCAAAATTGAGTTCGCGCTGGAATTTTTCTTCCATGCTGAACGCCATGTTGTCGCGCAGGTAGTCGAAACCGAATTCGTTGTTGGTGCCGTAGGTGATGTCGGCGGCGTAAGCAGCGCGCTTCTCTTCCGGCGGCTGGAATGGGGTGACCACACCGACCGTCATACCGAGGAATTCGTAGAGCGGACGCATCCAGTTGGCGTCACGACGGGCCAGGTAGTCGTTCACCGTCACAACGTGCACGCCCTTGCCGGACAGTGCGTTGAGGTAAACGCCCAGTGTTGCCACCAGGGTCTTGCCTTCACCGGTACGCATTTCCGCGATCTGGCCTTCATGCAAGGTCATGCCGCCAATCAGCTGGACATCGAAGTGGCGCATACCCATGACACGCTTACCGGCTTCGCGGGCGACCGCAAAGGCTTCTGGCAGCAGCTTGTCGAGGGTTTCCCCTTTGGCGATGCGGGCCTTGAACTCGTCTGTCTTGGCACGCAATTGATCGTCCGAAAGGGCCACCATTTGCTCTTCGAAGGCATTGACGAGTTGCACCGTCTTGAGCATGCGTTTGACTTCACGCTCGTTCTTGCTTCCAAAAAGTTTCTTTAACAAAGGCGCAAACATATCGGCAGGATCTTCCACACTAAAGGGATGGAGGGCGGCCCCGTGAGTCGCCCGTGCAGCCCTCATGGCCGCATGCGAACGAGCATTCTACCCGGAAACGATGGTGAGGAAAGTGGCGTTGTTCCACGATGCATGCACTGCGCTGTGACGGGGCTCACTTAAAATAAGGGCTTTTTGCGCAACTTCAAGCCATTCGCGGCAGAAGTTACTTGTTGATTTAATGGGTAAAGCGCTCGCAAAGCAATGGGTCGGGCGCATGTGATGCTTTCTGCTACCATGGCGGCTCTGTTACTTCAGGTGTCTGATCATGGCATTTCGCCCTCTCACGGCCAGAGCACCCGCCGTTCTGCTTCGCGAAGCCAAGCCGCTGAAAGCCATTTTTGGCCATGCTCAACGCCTGGGTCATCTGCAACGTCTGCTCGAAAGCCAGTTGCAGCCTGCTGCGCGCGAGCATTGCCATGTGGCCTCGTGGCGCGAAGGCAGTTTACTGCTGATCGTCACTGACGGTCACTGGGCCACCCGCCTGCGTTACCAGCAAAAACGCCTGCAACGCCAGTTACAGATGTTCGACGAGTTCGCCAGCCTGACGCGGATTCTGTTCAAAGTGCAGCCCCCCACCGTTCAGCAAGGGGCGGCGGGGCATACCATCAGTTTGTCGACGGATGCCGGCGCAACCATTCAGGCCACGGCCGATGGCATCAGCGATCCGAATCTGCGAGCGGCGCTGGAACGCCTTGCGGCGCACGCCAAACCCAAAACCTGAAATTGATGTTTCACCTGTAGGATCGCCGCACCGCTCGCTCCTACAGGGTTGTGTCCAGCCAGTGGTTGTCAGCGGCGTTTACTGCCACCGAGCAGCGAGCCCATCAGTCCGCGTACCAGCTGCCGGCCCAATTGATTGGCCGCCTGGCGCATCGCCGATTTCAGCGCCTGCCCCGCCGCCGTGCCGAGGAATTCCCCGGCCTTGTCGGTGAAACTCGGCTCTTCGGCGGCCGGTTTACCCGGAACGGCCTCAGGCTCCGGCGCCAACCCTTTACGGCCCATCAATATTTCATACGCCGATTCCCGATCAACCGGCTTGTCATACCGCCCCTTGAACGGCGACCCGGCGATCAGCATCGTGCGCTCGGTTTCGGTCAACGGCCCGATCCGCGATTGCGGCGGGGCGACCAAGACACGCTGGACCATCTCCGGCGTGCCCTTGTCCTGCAAGGTGCCGACCAGCGCCTCGCCGATCCCCAGTTCGGTCAACACCGACAGGGCATCAAACGCCGGGTTCGGCCGGAAGCCTTCGGCCACCGCTCGCAGGGATTTCTGCTCCTTGGCAGTGAAGGCGCGCAAACCATGCTGGATGCGCAGGCCAAGCTGAGCCAGCACGTCATCCGGCAAGTCGCCCGGTGATTGCGTGACGAAATACACGCCCACGCCTTTGGAACGAATCAGCCGCACCACCTGCTCCAGGCGATCCTGCAAAGCCTTGGGCGTGTCGGCGAACAATAAATGCGCTTCGTCGAAAAACAGTGCCAGCAGCGGTTTGTCCGAATCGCCACGCTCTGGCAGTTGCTCGAACAACTCGGCCAGCAACCACAGCAGGAATGTCGCATACACCTTCGGCGCTTCGTGGACCAGACGACTGGCATCCAGCAAATGGATGCGCCCACGGCCGTCAGCCGTCGGTTGCAGAATGTCTTCGAGTTGCAGCGCCGGTTCACCGAACAGCGCTTCGGCACCTTGTTGCTCAAGGGTCGCCAGACGCCGCAACAGCGCCTGACTGGAACCGGTGGTCATCAACGCCGCGTCGTCCCCCAGCAACTCAGGGTTGTCACGCAGGTGATTGAGCAGCGCCTTCAGATCCTTGAGGTCCAGCAGCAACAGCCCTTCGCGGTCCGCGACCTTGAACGCCGCATACAGCGCCGACTGCTGGCTGTCGGTCAACTCCAGCAGGCTGCCGATCAGCAACGGCCCCATTTCGCTCAAGGTGGTGCGCAATGGATGACCGGACTCACCGTGAATGTCCCACAGGGTGACCGGGTAAGCCGCAGGCTTGTGGTTGAGCCACGGCATCCCGGCGATCCGCTCGGCGATTTTGCCTTGAGGGTTGCCGGCAGCACCCAGGCCACACAGGTCGCCCTTGATGTCTGCCGCGAACACCGCCACGCCCGCGTCGCTGAAGGCTTCGGCCAGTCGCTGCAACGTGACGGTTTTACCGGTCCCGGTAGCGCCCGCAACCAGGCCGTGACGGTTCGCCAGGCGCATGGCCTGGGAGATAGGCTGGCCGGCAAGGTCAGCGCCGATAACGAGTTGCGATGAGTCAGGCATTTTGTCACCCATGGTTAATCTTTGATCCTGCACGGCCGATACAAATAGTTGTGAGACCAATCCGAAAATAGCGTCGGTAATTCCCTAAGGAGAGGATGGAAATATCAGCTTTTTTTCAACATTGCCCATTTTGCGTGCCTTTATAAAAGCACGCTCAGGACATTAAGACCTTAGCGGAACCCCAAGCCATGAACAAAAACCTGCGTTTCAGCCATAAAATCTTGCTTGCCGCCGCCCTCATCGTCATTGCCGCCTTCGCCTCGTTCACACTGTACAACGACTACCTGCAGCGCAACGCCATTCGCGAAGACCTGGACAATTACCTCAACGAGATGGGAGACGTCACCGCCAGCAACATCCAGACCTGGCTGACTGGCCGTATCCTGCTGATCGACAACCTCGCTCAAAACATAGCCGTCAATCCTGAACAGGCCAACGTCGCCAGTCTGCTTGATCAGAAAGCCCTGACGTCGACTTTCATGGCGTCCTACCTGGGCGACTCCACCGGCAGCTTCACGATTCGTCCCGACGCCAAAATGCCTGCCGGTTTCGATCCGCGGGTACGTCCTTGGTACAAAGGCGCCGAAAGCAGCAGCACGGCCACCCTGACCGAACCTTACATCGATGCGGCCACCGGCCAGACCATCATCTCCATCGCCACCGCCTCGAAAAAGGCCGGGCAAAGCGTGGGTGTGGTGGGCGGCGACTTGAGCCTGCAAACCCTGATCGACACCCTCAGCGCCCGTGATTTCGACGGCATGGGTTACGCCTTCCTGGTCAGCGCCGACGGCAAGATCCTGGTGCACCCGGACAAAGCCCTGGTGATGAAGTCCCTGAGCGAGGCGTACCCGAACAATACCCCGCGCATCAGCAGCGACTTCAGTGAAGTCGAAGTGGACGGCAAGACTCGCATCGTCACCTTCACGGCGATTAAAGGCCTGCCATCGGTCCACTGGTACATCGGCCTGTCGGTCGATAAAGACAAAGCCTTCTCGATGCTCAGCGAATTCCGCGCCTCGGCGGTCGTCGCGACGATCATTGCCGTGGCGATCATCATCGCGTTGCTGGGCATGTTGATCCGCATCCTGATCCAACCGCTGCACGTCATGACCCGCGCCATGGAAGACATCGCCGACGGTGAAGGCGACCTGACCAAACGTCTGACCATCGTCAATAACGACGAATTCGGCGTTCTAGGCACAGCGTTCAACCGTTTTGTCGAACGTATTCACGGTTCGATCCGTGAAGTGTCCTCGGCCACCGGCCAGGTCAACGAAGTCGCGCTACGTGTGGTCGCCGCGTCGAATTCGTCGATGTTCAACTCCGACCAGCAAGCCTCGCGCACCAGCAGCGTGGCCGCCGCGATCAACCAGCTCGGCGCCGCCGCTCAGGAAATCGCCCGCAACGCTGCACAGGCGTCCAGCCAGGCCAGCGATGCCCGCAGCCTCGCCGAAGATGGCCAGCAAGTGGTGGATCGCAGCATCAAAGCGATGAATCAGCTGTCGAGCATGCTCAGCGCTTCGAGCACCAACATCGAATCGCTGAACAGCAAAACCGTGAACATCGGGCAGATTCTCGAAGTGATCACCAGCATCTCCCAGCAAACCAACCTGCTGGCGCTCAACGCTGCCATCGAAGCGGCCCGCGCCGGTGAAGCCGGGCGTGGTTTTGCCGTGGTGGCTGACGAAGTACGCAACCTGGCGCACCGCACACAGGAATCGGCGCAACAGGTGCAGACCATGATCGAAGAGCTGCAAGTCGGCGCCCGTGAATCCGTCAGCACCATGAGCGACAGCCAGCGCCACAGCCAGGACAGCGTGGAAATCGCCAACCTGGCGGGCGAGCGCTTGAACAGCGTGACGTTGCGTATTGGTGAGATTGACGGGATGAACCAGTCGGTGGCGACCGCGACCGAGGAACAGACGGCGGTGGTGGAGTCGATCAACGTCGACATTACCGAGATCAACACGCTGAATCAGGAAGGCGTGGAGAACCTGCAATCGACGTTGCGGGCGTGTTCGGACCTGGAGCAGCAGGCAGCGCGTCTTAAGCAGTTGGTGGGCAGTTTCCGTATTTGATGCGGCATTGAGGTCCTCTTTGCGGGCAAGCCTCGCTCCTACACGGGTTAGCGTTAACGTGTAGGAGCGAGGCTTGCCCGCGAAGACGTTTTGAAATACACCGCAAAAACCTCGCTGATCTGCGCGCCACAAAACCCCGACCGAACATCTATCCTTCATAAAGGTCAACCAAGGGAGAACAACGGACCGGAGGGATGCTCACTGTGCATATCGCGGACATCACCATGTTCTACGCCCCGGCCAGCGGTGGCGTGCGCACGTATCTGGATGCCAAGCACCGTCGCCTGAGCATCAAGCCAGGCATTCGCCACAGTTTGCTGATTCCAGGGGCACACCTGAGTGAGCATGACGGCGTCTACTCAGTTCCAGCCCCGGCCCTACCTTTCGGCAAGGGTTATCGTTTTCCTCTCCGCTTGGCGCCATGGCGAAATGTCCTGCATGATTTGCAGCCTGACCTGATCGAAGTCGGCGACCCTTACCTCACCGCATGGGCAGCTCTGGATGCGCGCCGGCAACTGGATGTGCCGGTGATCGGCTTTTATCACTCGGACCTGCCACTGCTGGTCAGCAATCGAATGGGCAATTGGGTGACCCCGAATGTCGAGGCCTATGTCCGCAAGCTGTATGGCAACTTCGACCGTGTGCTGGCACCGAGTCAGGTCATGGCCGACAAGTTGATCGGTCTTGGCGTGAAGAATGTGTTTGTCCAGCCGTTGGGGGTCGACCTGCAAACGTTCAATCCCCAAGCAAGGGACAGCGGCTTGCGGGCCGAGTTAGGCATTGATGAAAACACCCATCTGCTGATTTTTGCCGGCCGTGGCTCCAAGGAAAAAAACCTGCCGGTCTTGCTCGGTTGCATGAAACGTCTGGGGCCTCGTTATCATTTATTGCTAGTCGGTTCTTCCATGCCCGCTGTGGTGCCGGACAACGTGACTGTCGTCGATGAGTTCTGCCCGGCCACGCAAGTCGCGCGCTTGATGGCCAGCGCTGACGCGTTGCTGCATGCCGGCGATCAGGAAACCTTCGGTTTGGTGATCCTCGAAGCCATGGCCAGCGGTATTCCGGTGGTGGCGGTAGCCGCCGGGGCCTTTCAGGAAATCGTCACCGATCAATGCGGCTTGCTCTGCGCGCCGAACAATCCCCTGGCGATGGCCAATGCTGTTCGCGAGCTGTTCAGCCACGACAGCGCCGCCCTGGGCAAGCGCGCCCGCAGCCATGTCGAACAGCATTACGCCTGGGACACCGTGGTCGACAGCCTGCTGGGGCACTATCACGCAGTGCTCGGCAGCCAATGGCCGCTGACCGCCAATGGTTGAGCCCATGAACCTGCCCAGCCTGGTACTCGTGCTGCATGACGTTGCGCCGCAGACCTGGGCCGATTACCAGCCTTTTGTCGAGGCTGTCGATGCCCTGGGCGAAGTGCCGATGACCTGGCTGGTGGTGCCCAACTTCCACAAGCACAACGACCTGGACGAGCATCCGGGATTTCGCCGATGGCTGACCAGCCGAGTTGCCCGAGGTGACGAACTGGCATTGCACGGCTACTTTCATTGCGACGAAAGCCCTCCTCCCAGCAATCCCAGAGACTGGTTCATGCGCCGGATCTATACCCACGAAGGCGAGTTTTACAGCTTGTCGCAAGCCGCCGCCCTCGCCCGCCTGCGTGCCGGAATCGAAGTGTTCCATCGTTATCACTGGCCACTGGAAGGCTTCGTCGCCCCGGCATGGTTGATGAGCGAAGGCACTCGGCAGGCGTTACGCCAGTTACCGCTGAGCTACACCAGCGATTCACAGCATCTCTATCGGCTGCCGGACTTCAAGGCCATCGATGCGCCGGGACTGGTCTGGAGTGCGCGCAGTGCCTGGCGCCGGGGGCTGTCGAAAATCATCAGCGACCAGCGTGAACAGCGCTGGCGGCACGCGCCGGTGATTCGCCTTGGACTGCACCCGGTGGACATGCGTCATGGATTTTCGCGCAACTATTGGCTGCAAACCCTCAAGCGCTTGCTCGATGAGGGGCGAGTGCCAATGACCAAGGCCCAGTGGCTCTCTTTTCACAGTGATCGTCTCGGTCGCGCCGCATGAGCCGGGGCATTCTGCTGTTTATCGCCCTGCTCGCCGCGGTGCTGATTCCATTGCTGCTGGGCGGCAACGAGACGTGGTCGCGGCTGCAAAATTTCCCCTTGAATGAATTGCTGATCATGTTCGGCATGATCTTGCTGTGCTGGGTGGTGAACACCCTGCGCTTGCGCCTGTTGCTGGGCGATCAGTGCAACAAGGTCGGCCGGGTGAAGAGTCTTGGCGTAGTGATGGCCGCCGAGTTCGCCTACTGCGCCACCCCAGGCGGCAGCGGCGGCCCGCTGACCATCATGGCCCTACTGGCGCGCAATGGCGTGCGCCCGGCACGGGGCAGCGCGGTGTTCGCCATGGACCAACTCAGCGATCTGCTGTTTTTCCTCTGCGCGCTGAGCGGGATTCTGATCTATGCGTTGTTCCAGCACCTCAGCGAACGCCTGGAATGGCTGCTGATCGTCAGCGCCGTCTCCATGTTTGGCGGGCTGCTCAGTTGCGTGGTGGTGGCGCGCTACCATCGACTGCTGATTCGCCTGAGCGGGCGACTGCTCGTTCGCCTCAACGTCAAAGGCAGCACGCGCCTGCGCTGGGCACGCAAGCTCCTGCATTTCCTGGCAGCGTTCACTGACACGCTGAAGTTGCCCGTTCTGACGTTGATCAAGGTGTTTGCCCTGACCTGCGTGCATTGGCTCCTGCGGTATAGCGTGCTGTATCTGGCGTTGCGCGGGCTCGGGGCAGATTTGCAGTGGGCCTGGTGCTTTCTGATCCAGATGCTTTCACTGAGTGCAGGGCAATTCAGCCTGCTGCCGGGCGGTGCGGGTGCGGCGGAGTTGACTTCAGCGGCTCTGTTGGCGCCCATGGTGGGGAAATCCACCGCCGCGGCGGCGATTCTGATCTGGCGGACGGTGACGTATTACTTCTACCTGGTAGTGGGCGGCCCGGTGTTTCTGCTGATGCTGGGGCGGCCGCTGCTGAAGAAACTGATGAAGTTCAAGCAGGCTTAGGCTTGTCTTCGGGTTGCTGCTGCAACTGCTCCCACAACTCGGCCGCACCGGGAAACTCCGTGCCGTCTTCAGGGCTCATCTCATCCGGGTCGTAGCGACTCAAACAGCCCTCCCCCAACGTGGCGGGGGCCTTGGAAGTGGCTTTGTCGAGTGGATCGGCCATGGTCATGTCCTCAGTGCAGAAACGGCGAAGGGCCTGAAGCGATTGAACGCCCAGGCCCTTCGAATTTCAACCGTGATGTGCGGCGATCAGAACACTACGGTCTTGTTGCCATGCACCAGCACCCGGTCTTCCAGGTGATAACGCAGACCACGGGCCAGCACCATTTTCTCGACGTCACGGCCGAAACGCACCATGTCTTCAATGCTGTCGCTGTGGCTGACGCGCACCACGTCCTGCTCGATGATCGGACCGGCATCCAGCTCTTCGGTCACGTAGTGACACGTCGCACCGATCAACTTCACGCCACGCATCGAGGCCTGGTGGTACGGCTTGGCGCCGACGAACGACGGCAGGAAGCTGTGGTGAATGTTGATGACCTTGTGCGCATATTCCCTGCACAACGCGGGCGGCAGGATTTGCATGTAACGGGCAAGTACCACCACTTCGGCATCGTGCTGTTTGACCAGGCGCGAGACTTCGGCGAAGGCCGGCTCTTTGTCCTGTGGATTGACCGGCACGTGGTAATAAGGAATGCCGTGCCACTCGACCATGCTGCGCAAGTCGTCGTGGTTGGAAATCACACAGGAAATTTCGCAATCCAGTTCATCACTGTGCCAGCGGTGCAGCAAGTCGGCCAGACAGTGGGACTCACGGCTGGCCATCAACACAACGCGCTTTTTCTGCGCGGTGTCGGTAATGCGCCAGTTCATCGAGAACTCTTCGGCAATGGGTGCAAACGCTTCGCGAAAGGCCTCAATACCGAAAGGCAGCGAGTCGGCACGTATTTCGTGACGCATGAAGAACCAGCCATTCTGATTGTCCGAGTGATGGCTTGCTTCAGTGATCCAGCCGTTATGTGACGCCAGAAAGTTACTGACTTTAGCAACGATGCCGACGCGGTCCGGGCAAGCAATCACCAGCCGAAAAGTGCGCATGAGGGGGAAACTCCAGAACTTCGCAAAGGCCGCCATTCTAGCGATTGCGCAGCAAAACTGCAGTATCGATGACACATTGACCTGCACGCGGGTCAGTGGAACAGATTCCGGCAGCCCCTCACCACCCGCGCGATGGTGTTCTTGTAGTCAATCTTCAAGCGCTCAATTGTGAATATCTGTGATGACTGCATCACACTTTTAACTCTGCGTTGAATTGGCGTCCTATTCATCGCAACTAATTTAAATAAAAAGCCGGTTAAATGTTTACTTGATGAAACACCCTGACTATTATTGCGGCACTGTCACCCTGCCATCCAGCGCCCAACATAAGGTAGTCCTCATGTCCTTGATCAACGAATATCGCGCCACCGAAGAAGCTATCAAAGAGCTGCAAGCCCGTTTGAAGAACCTGTCCCAAGACGACAAACTGCAAACCGAGCTGGAATTCGAAGGCAAACTGCGCACCCTGATGGGCGAATACTCCAAGTCCCTGCGTGACATCATCGCGTTGCTGGACCCAGAGTCCAAGACCAAAGCACCACGTGGCGGCGCAGTAAAAACTACTGGCACCAAGCGTGCTCGCAAAGTTAAACAATACAAAAACCCGCACAACGGCGAAGTCATCGAAACCAAAGGTGGCAACCACAAGACTCTGAAAGAGTGGAAAGCCAAGTGGGGCGGTGACGTGGTTGAAGGCTGGGCTACCCTGCTGGGCTAAGCCCAATAGGTTGTCAAAGACTTATCCGTGACAAAAAATAACGCCAGCTGATGCTGGCGTTTTTTTATGCCCGGAATACAGCCCGGGCATTTTTCGTTTTCAAAGATTCAAACGTTTGCGTAATTCCTGGACATAATTCTGCCATTCACTCAGTACCTCTCGCTGAAACGTTGTAGCAGTAACGCTCAATTGGGCTGCGGCTTCTACGAAACTTTCAAGCGTATTGGGCGCCCCCCACTCCGGGGTCGACAAACGTTGCTGACAGAATGTTTGCCAGCGCTCTTGCTCCTCGGAATTCAACGTATCGGGGAAGTTGCGTGCGCGATAACGAAACAATAATTCAGGTAAACGTTCGTCATCGAAAGGCCATTGCTGTTGTGATAATTGGGCTGGGTCGGCGGCCCTGACTTGCTCACATAGACGACGATCCCGATCACCGATAAAACCATCGTATAACTGTTGTTCGGGGTCCCGGCTCGGAGTGAAATCTTCGCTGGCATAAATAGCCAACACTTTATCTCGCCAAACTTGTTGTGCGTCACTTAGCCGCAGTACGCGATCCTGATAAAGCGCCATGTCCAGCCCCAGGCGTTGCTGATCGTCAGGACGAAGTACCGACAGCGGCGCCACCACCGGGCACTTGTTGATATGAATGAGCTTGAGCGGCACCGGCAATTCGCCGTCGGCCAGGTCATCACGGCGGGTATACAGGCGCTGACGCAAGGTTTCTGCGTCCAGATCAAGCAACCCCTGGGGATCCAGATGCAGGTCACAGACAATCAGGGCGTTCTTGTTGCGTGGATGCCAGGCCAGTGGCAACACCACACCGACATAACTGCGAGCCGCCGAGAATCGTCCGGAAATGTGCACCATCGGCTGTAACAGCCGAATCTGATCCATCACCTTTTGTTTGCCGCGCAACTGGAACAACCAGTCATACAACTTCGGCTGCTTCTCGCGAATAAGCCGAGCCAGGGCGATGGTGGCGCGAACGTCCGACAGCGCCTCGTGGGCATTGCCGTGGTCAATGCCATTGGCGGCGGTCAGCCGTTCGAGTTTAAGCGTCACCCGCCCTTCATCATCGGTTGGCCAGACAAGGCCATCGGGGCGCAAGGCGTAGGCCGCACGTACCACATCAATCAGGTCCCAGCGGCTGTTGCCGCCCTGCCACTCGCGCGCATACGGGTCGAAAAAGTTTCGGTACAGGCTGTAACGGGTCATCTCGTCATCGAAGCGCAACGTGTTGTAACCCGCGCCGCAGGTCCCCGGTGCCGCCAGTTGAGCGTGCACCCGGGTCATGAAGTCGGCTTCGCTCAAACCGTGTTCGGCCAGCTGGCTGGGCGTAATACCGGTGATCGCGCAGGCTGCTGGATGCGGCAGGATGTCGTCGCTGGGCTGACAGAAGAGGTTGACCGGCTCGTCTATTTCATTGAGATCGAAGTCGGTGCGAATCCCCGCCACCTGGAGGGGGCGGTCGCATCGGGGATTGATGCCGGTGGTTTCGTAGTCGTACCAGAAGATCGAGGTCACGGGCTGTTCCTGAACTGAAGATCGGCAAAGTCTAGGCGTTCACATCCCGCCCCGGCCAGTAACTTGTCATTCAATCACTTCTGGTTTCGCAACGTGCAATACATAGTTATGTCGTTTCCCCCCGAGAGGCTGCTAGCATCGGACGGACATCGAATCCCGAACAGGCCACATCAAGGTTGCCCATGCTCGAGACCACAGCACTGCCAAGGAAAGCGACGCTGCCCCCACCACTGGACACGCGGTATCAAGTCGAAACGCCCGAAGGCATCGACTTGCCACTGCGCCCGGCCGGGTTGATGGTTCGTGCGCTGGCGTTCTCCATCGACCTCGGGTTGCGCGGGCTGATACTCGGCGTGCTGTTTATCGTGTTGGCGTTTCTGGGAAAACTCGGTGCCGGGCTGGGCTCGATCCTGCTGTTCGGGGTCAGCTGGTGGTACATGGTGCTGTTCGAGGTCCTCAATCAGGGCCGTTCGCCGGGCAAACAATGGATGGGGTTGCGCGTGGTACATGACGACGGCACCCCGATCGGATGGTCCGCCTCGCTGTTGCGTAACCTGTTGCGATTCGTCGACCTGTTGCCGTTTGGCTACTTCCTCGGCGCCATCAGTTGCCTGCAACACCCCTCCTTCAAACGCCTCGGTGACCTGGCCGCCGGCACGCTGGTGATCTACCGCGAACAGCCATTGACCCGACCGCAACTGCCCGACGTCCAGCCTCGGCGCCCGGCCTTTGCCCTGACGCTACCCGAGCAACGTGCCGTCCTCGGGTTTGCCGAGCGCCAAGGCGAACTTTCCGAGGCGCGCAGCCATGAACTCGCGTCCATCCTTGCCCAACCCTTGCAGGTTCCCGCGCCACGCGCCGTGACGGAACTTAACGCCATCGCTCGTGGTTTGTTGGGGCCCGCATGAAGCAAAGCCTTTTCGAAAATCGCCACAAGGCCGAATGGGCGAGGTTTTCCCTGGTGCTTGAACAACTGGAGCGCGGCAAGGACGCTTCCGGTATCGCCACTTTCCCGAAAGACTATCGACGGCTCTGCCAACAACTGGCACTGGCTCAGGAACGGGGCTACAGCAGTTTCCTGATCGACTCGTTGCAGCAACAAGTGCTGCGCGGGCATCAACAGCTTTACCGGCATCGCAGTCGACTGGGCACCAACATACTGAGCTTTATCCTTGCCGGCTTCCCGCGGCTGGTGCGCGAACAATGGCGCTTTGTGCTCGCCGCCAGCCTGATGTTTTTTGGCTGTCTGATCGGCTTCGCGCTGCTGGTGTATCTGTTCCCGGACCTGGTCTACAGCCTGATCCCGGCCGAGCAGGTCAGTGAGATGCAAAGCATGTACGACCCGGTCGCCGGCCACTTGGGCCGCTCGGCGGAACGCGCCGCCAGCGAAGACTGGGTGATGTTCGGTTACTACATCATGCACAACATCGGCATCGCCTTTCAGACCTTCGCCAGCGGGTTGCTGTTTGGTCTGGGCAGCGCATTTTTCCTGCTGTTCAATGGCTTGATGATCGGCGCGGTGGCGGGACACTTGACGCACATCGGTTTCGGGCAAACCTTCTGGTCCTTCGTGATTGGTCACGGCGCGTTCGAACTGAGCGCCATCGCCCTGGCCGGTGCCGCCGGCCTGCAACTGGGCTGGGCGTTGATCGCGCCGGGACGCCTGCCCCGCGCCGAAGCGTTGCGACTGGCAGCGCGCAAAAGCGTGTTGCTGATTTGCGGCGTCATGCTGTTTCTGCTGATTGCCGCCTTTATCGAAGCCTACTGGTCGTCGATGACCGCGCCGGCCCCCATGACCAAATACCTGGTCGGCGCGGCGCTCTGGTTGTTGGTGGCGACTTACTTGCTGTTTGCCGGACGGACCCGCCATGCGCCTGAGTGATGCCACGGTCGTCATCCGCCCGCGCAACTCCTGGGAAGCCATGGACCTGGGCGTGCTGCTGAGCCAGCGCCATCGACGGTTGCTGATGACCAGTTGGGCCATCATCACCTTGCCGATCTTCGCGCTGCTCAGCTTTTTCCTGTGGGATTCACCCTCCCTCGCCGTGTTTATCTTTTGGTGGTTGAAACCGGCATTCGAGCGCTTGCCGCTGTATATCCTGTCCAAAGCCATGTTCGGCGAAACGCCCACCTTGAAACAGGCGCTGCGCCAATGGCCGAACCTGCTCAAGCCACAACTGTTGGCCAGCCTGACCTGGCGACGCCTGAGCCTGAGCCGCAGCTTTCTGATGCCGGTGGTGCAACTCGAAGGCCTGGCGGGCGATGAACGACAGCAGCGCTTGCGGGTGTTGCTGCAGCGCAACGCCGGTGCAGCGCAGTGGTTGACGATCATTGGCGTGCACCTGGAAAGTGCGCTGTGGATTGGCCTGATGGTGCTGTTCTATATGTTCCTGCCACAGCAGGTTGAACTCGACTGGAGCTGGCAGACCTTGATCGACGTGGCCAGCCAGGACTGGCGCTGGCTGGAACACCTGACGAATTTCTTTTACGTGCTGGTGCTGATTGTCTGGGAACCGATCTACGTGGCCTGCGGTTTCAGCCTTTATCTGAATCGGCGCACGGTGCTGGAAGCCTGGGACATCGAACTGGTGTTCCGCCGATTGCGCCAACGCCTCAACACCACGGCGGTCACTCTGCTGCTGGCAGCGATAATGCTGGTGCCGACCACGCAAAACGTCTGGGCCGCCGAGCCGGTCATTACCCCGGACAGCCCACGTCTGCTGGACCAACCACTGACCAGCCAGGCCTCTAGGGACACCATCAAAACAATCCTCGATCAGCCCCCGTTCACGAACAAGGAAACGGTGACCCGCTATCGATTTGGCGAAGACAAACCCGACACCAAAACCCCGGACGACGGGAAAACACCCGAATGGCTGAAGGCTTTGGCCAGTCTGCTCGACAGCCAGCGTTTCGGCTTTATTGCCAACCTGATTGAAGTTCTGCTCTGGGCCGCCGTAATGAGCGCCATCGGCGTGTTGATCTGGCGTTACCGCGACTGGTTGCAGGCATTCGTCAGTCGTCGGCGGGTGTTGAACCGACGAGCCGCGCGTCCGTTACCGCAGCAAGCATTCGGCCTGGACCTGAGCCGCGAAACCCTGCCCGCCGACATTGCCGCCAGCGCTGAAAGTCTCTGGCAAACCAACCCGCGCGCGGCCCTCGGGTTGCTCTATCGCGCACTGCTCAGCCATTTGTTGCACGACCACAACATGGCACTGAAACCCGCCGACACCGAAGGCGAGGTGCTACAACGCGTCGAACAACTGCACCAACCGGCCTTGCTCGCTTTCAGCAAAACCTTGACCGGGCACTGGCAAAACATGGCCTACGGGCATCGATTGCCACCCGCGCATTTGCAACAGGAACTGTGTGACGGCTGGCGAACCTTGTTCGGCCCGGGAGCCGTCCGTTGAACCGGCGCTGGTGGCTTTCGGTCGGCGTGTTCATCACTGTACTGGTGGGCGCGCTGAGTGTTTATCTGTACCTGAAAGCCACGCCGTATCAGGCCGAAATCGATCACGGCCCCACGCCCGAAGCCCAGGCCAATCCCTATCTGGCCGCCGAGCATTTCCTGCGCAAACAGGGTCTGACCGTCGGCCATGCCAACAGTCTCGACGTGCTGCCCAGCCTCGACCCGCATCAGCACAGCCTGTTGTTGCTCGGTGATCGCTACAACATGACCCCACGCCAGATTGATCAAGTGATGAACTGGACCCGGGCCGGCGGGCGCCTGTTGTTTGTCGCCCAGTCGCTGTGGGATGAAAAGACCGGCCAGAGCAATGACCTGCTGCTCGATCGCGTGCAGGTGCATCAGTCGCTGAGCAAAGACCTCAAGGAGCCTCCACCGGACATCCTTGACGACCCGTTCCCCAAACTGACCAAGCTGTACCTGGAAGACGAGAACGCGCCGGCCTACGCCAGTTTCGATACGGCGTTCCACCTCGAAGACCCGAATAACCTCGCGCAAGCCTGGGCCAACAGCGGCAAGGCCACGCACATGATGCAGTTGAAACACGGGCTCGGCTCGATCATCGTCGTCACCGACGCCGACCTGTGGAAAACTCCGGCCATTGCCCAATACGACAATGCCTGGCTGCTCTGGTACCTGACCGCCGACACGCGCGTGACCCTGCTGTTCAATACCGACCACGACAGTCTGCTGACCTTGCTGCTGCGCAACTTCCCTCAGGCGTTGGTCGCCCTCATCGCCCTGATCGGTCTTGCGCTCTGGCATGTCGGGGTACGCCAGGGTCCGCTGCTGGCACCGGCGTCTAAAGGTCGCCGGCAACTTCAGGAACACCTGCGCGCCAGCGCCGATTTCATGCTGCGCCGCAGCGGTCAGCACAGCCTGTTGCAAGCCTTGCAGCAAGACATCCTGCGCCGTGTCCGCCACCGACACCCCGGCTTTGAACAACTCGGCGTCGCCGAACAATGGCTGGTGCTCGCGCGCCTGACCGGCCAGCCCACACGCGCCATCAGCCAGGCGATGAGCCCGCGACCGAAACAGCGGCTGTCCAGCGCTGAGTTCAGTCGACAGGTCGCCCACCTGCAAACCTTGAGGAACACGCTATGAGTCAACAGATCGAGCCCGGCAGCGCGACCCACGCCGCCCAGCAACGCCAGCGCGCCAGTCAGTTGGCCCAGGCCGTGCGCAATGAGTTGCAAAAAGCCGTGATCGGACAGAACAGCGTGATTGACGACGTTCTCACTGCACTGATCGCCGGCGGCCACGTGTTGCTCGAAGGAGTGCCGGGGTTGGGCAAAACATTGCTGGTGCGTGCCCTCGCCCGCTGCTTCGGCGGCGAGTTTGCGCGCATCCAGTTCACCCCGGACCTGATGCCCAGCGACGTCACCGGGCACGCGGTCTACGACCTGAACACCGAGCAGTTCAAACTGCGCAAGGGTCCGATATTCACTAACTTGCTGCTGGCTGACGAGATCAACCGTGCGCCGGCGAAAACCCAGGCCGCGTTACTTGAGGCCATGCAGGAACGCCAGGTCACTCTGGAAGGACGCGCCTTGGCCATCGTGCAACCGTTCATGGTGCTCGCCACGCAAAACCCGATCGAACAGGAAGGCACGTATCCACTGCCCGAAGCTGAACTCGACCGCTTCATGCTCAAGGTGCGCATGGATTATCCCGACGCCGATCAAGAGCTGAACATGGTCCGCCAGGTCAGCCGCTCGACCCGCGCCGACATGCTCGACGTGCAACCGCTGCGCACCGTGCTGCAAGCCAAGGACGTGATGGCCTTGCAGCGCATCGCCAGCGACCTGCCGCTGGACGATCAAGTCCTCGATTACGCCGTGCGCCTGGCCCGCACTACTCGCACCTGGCCAGGCCTGACCCTCGGCGCCGGGCCACGCGCGTCCATTGCCCTGGTGCGTTGCGCCCGCGCCCGCGCGCTGCTGCGTGGCGGCGACTTCGTGATCCCGGATGACATCAAGGGTTGCGCCTTGTCAGTGCTGCGCCATCGCGTCCGGATCGCCCCCGAGTTCGACATCGAAGGGCTGGATGTCGATCAGGTGCTCAAGCAGTTGCTCGATCAAGTGCCGGCGCCGCGTCTGTGAAACCGTCGCGCCTGTTGCTGATCTGGCTCGCCATCTTGCTCGCCATCGGCATCGTGCTGGGCATGTTGCGGGCACTGGACATCGACATGCCCTCAACCCTGTTGTCGATCAACTGGGGATTGTTGCTGGCGCTGCTGGCCCTGGCCGTTCTCGACGCCGTTCGCCTCAAGCGTTTGCCCTCGCCACGCCTCCAACGCCAGATGCCCGGCAGCCTTGCACTCGGCCGTTGGAGCGAAGTGCGGCTGGAGGTCGAGCATGACTTTGATCAACCACTGAACATCCAGATCTTCGACCATGTTCCGGAAGGCCTGAGCTTCGAAAACCTCCCGCTGCTGGCAGCACTGCAACCCGGTCAACAGAGCCTTGTGGGCTATCGATTGCGTCCCCTCAAGCGCGGCCACTTCACCTTCGAACACTGCGAAATCAACCTGCCGAGTCCAATGGGCCTGTGGTCCGGCAAACGTCTGCTGAACGTGACCGACAGCACCCGCGTCTACCCCGACTTCGCCCGTCTCTATGGCGGTGAGCTGCTGGCGGTGGACAACTGGCTCAGCCAGCTCGGCGTGCGCCAGCGCCAGCGTCGCGGCCTGGGCCTGGAATTCCATCAACTGCGCGAATTCCGTGAAGGCGACAGCCTGCGCCAGATCGACTGGAAAGCCACCGCCCGCCAACGTACACCGATCGCCCGCGAGTACCAGGACGAGCGCGACCAGCAAATCATCTTCATGCTCGATTGCGGCCGCCGGATGCGCAGCCAGGACGGCGAACTCGCCCATTTCGATCACGCACTCAATGCCTGCCTGTTGCTCAGCTACATCGCCCTGCGCCAGGGTGATGCCGTGGGCCTGAGCACGTTCGCCAGTGATCGCGCGCACTACCTCGCCCCGGTCAAAGGCACGGGGCAGCTCAATGTGTTGCTCAACACCGTCTACGACCTCGACAGCACCCAACGCCCCGCCGACTACCAGGCTGCCGCCACCCAGCTACTGGCCCGCCAGAAACGCCGGGCGCTGGTGGTGCTGGTCACCAACCTGCGTGACGAAGACGACGACGAACTGCTCACCGCCGTCAAACGCCTGAGCAAACTGCATCGGGTGCTGGTGGCGAGTCTGCGCGAAGACTTGCTCGACGATTTGCGGCACGCGCCAGTGCAAACCTTGCCAGAGGCGCTGGCCTATTGCGGGACGGTGGACTACCTGAATGACCGGGCGCAACTCCATGAGCAGTTGAGTGCTCATGGAGTGCCGGTGGTGGATGCCCGGCCCTCAGAGTTGGGGGCCGGGTTGGTGACGCGGTATTTGGGGTGGAAAAAAGAAGGTGCTATGTAATAGCGATAAAAAAGGTGGCGATGTCCGGTCTCAGCAATGCAGCAAAGCTGAAGTTAATAATTTCAATGACAATCCGAAATACCAAATAGCTAGCAAGGAATAAATCATGGACGATAAATATCTATTCGCGTCAGTGCTAATCAAGATCAACCAGAACCAACTAGCGTTGGGTGCGGCTATGGATGAGCTCACTATCTGGGCTGAGAAGCAAGGTGCGAGCGATGTCGCTGGCCACATAAGAGATGCACTAGAAACGCTGGATCAAAATCAAGAGTTTATCTCGTTGGCTCTTCTCTCTGTGTCAACTGACTTCAAAGGAGAATAGGTATCCCCGCTTTATAGTCCCTTTACCCGAAGCGAAGAGTGACGGAGTGGAGAGACTCGCTTTGCTGTGGCCAATGGTCATGACCATTGGCCAAGCCTGCATTCACCCTGGTCCTACACGTATATACAAGAAGCCGTACAACGGCTACATAATCAGTTGCTTCTGCCTACAACCTGCGGTGCCCCCGACTGACTTCGGGCGAGAGTCACCCCGATTAAGGTTCTCCTATCGCTACTTATCAGCGATCCAATAAGGAGTTAACCCCATGTCGAAGGCTACACCTGCCCCTTCCGAGCCTACGTGCTCAGCCTATGCCACTTTCGATCCAAAAAAACTTCATACCGCCGCCCAAAAAGCGCTGAACCACCATCTCGCTCAAAAAAAAACCAAATCGTGCTTTGCTAACGAACGCACCACCGAGGAACGCGCCATGAAGATGTTCACCGTTGTCCCTGATGCCAACCCCGAAGCCTTGACCATCGAGACCTACGAAACATTCTCGACGGTCAGCATTCTGCTACTCGACCTGGCGGAAAGTCTGGACGACAAGCCGCGGCATCTGGCGATGGCGATTTACCGGATGAGTGAGTTGGGGTTGATGCTGGTGGAACGCTCGCTGGATAACGAAAAGGCGATCAAGACGACCTGAGCTTGATTATCAGGCGCCTGAGCTGACGTCATCGCGAGCAGGCTCGCTCCTACAGAGGATTTTCGGGGACCACAATATGTGTGGACAGCCGATACCCCTGTGGGAGCGAGCCTGCTCGCGATGGCCATTGCCGATGCATCACAACACTCAGGCAGACGCCGGCATCGGCTGAAAACTGAAGTACTGCGTCAACGCCTCCACCAATTGCCCATACTCCGGCGGTGCCCGTTGCAGGCTGAACCCGGCGTCGTAATGGTGGGGGGTTTCGTCTTCATGGCACCACAAACAACACGCCGTCAGGTCAATGACCTGCTGGCAGCCGTCGCTGGCGGGGATTTTCAAACGCAGGTCAAAGTCGACGCCCACCATCATGGGCAACTGACTGATGAGCATCAGCCCGTCGGCGGACACATTGCCCAGAAAGCCGATGGGTTTGTCGGTGACACTGTTGAATACTTTCAGAAAATACGGCAGTTGATGCCGCTCGATCCGGCGGTCGGTAAACATGCGCAGTTGGCCCAGCAAGGCCCTTAAGCAGGGCCGCACTAATGCTTCGGAACGTGCCGTTTTTGCTTTTGTTGAAAAAGCCTGGCGCGCTCTCCCCGTTCCCGGTGCGTCAGTCCATGAATCCGCTGACGCTTACGGCTGCCGGTCACAGGTATGACCTCGGTCTAGAGACATGGCTCTAAAACCGATCCATTCGACTATAGCTCACCACCGCCGGGCGGCCAGCCTTTGCACGACAACGGCAATCAGAACCGCGTCGGGCGCACGACCGCTGCGGCGCTGCGAGTCGGGTAATGGCCCAGGCTCTGCAAGGTTTCCAGACGGGCGCGGGCGCGGTAGGCGTATTCGCTTTGCGGGTAGGACGCCATGATGAACTGATAAGTCTGCGCCGCATCGATGAACAGCTTCTGCCGTTCCAGGCACTGGCCACGCATCATCGACACTTCCGGCCACACATAAGGCCGCGCACGGCTGGAGCGTTCGACTTTGGACAATTCGAGCATCACCTGCTCGCAATTGCCGCGATCGTAAGCGCTGTAGGCATTATTCAAATGATGGTTCATGGACCAACGGGCGCAACCCGTCACACTGAGGGCAAGGGCGGCAATGAGCACGAATCGCATGGGGGATCTCCTGTCTTGAGCTCTGTATCGACCCGTGAGCAGAAATCTTCAGGAATGTTCGGTTAAAGAAACAAACGAAAAAGTAGTGCAAACGAACAATGACTACACCCGCTGACCATAGTAGCCTCACTCAGCGCTTGAACTCAGGAGTCTTTGCATGTCCGTCCGTCGTACCAAAATCGTCGCTACCCTTGGCCCGGCCAGTAACTCGCCGGAAGTTCTCGAACAGCTGATTCTGGCTGGCCTGGACGTCGCCCGCCTGAACTTCTCCCACGGCACCCCCGACGAGCACAAGGCTCGCGCGAAGCTGGTGCGTGACCTCGCGGCCAAGCATGGTCGTTTCGTGGCCCTGCTGGGTGACCTGCAAGGCCCGAAAATCCGGATCGCCAAATTCGCCAACAAGAAGATCGAGCTGAAGATCGGTGATCAATTCACCTTCTCCACCAGCCATCCTCTGACCGAAGGCAACCAGCAAGTGGTCGGCATCGACTACCCGGATCTGGTCAAGGATTGCGGCGTGGGCGACGAGCTGCTGCTCGACGACGGCCGCGTGGTGATGCGCGTCGATACCGCCACCGCCACCGAACTGAACTGCACCGTACTGATCGGCGGCCCGCTGTCCGACCATAAAGGCATCAACCGTCGCGGCGGTGGCCTGACGGCGCCGGCGCTGACCGAGAAAGACAAGGCCGACATAAAGCTCGCCGCCGAGATGGAAGTGGACTACCTCGCCGTGTCCTTCCCGCGCGACGCTGCCGACATGGAATACGCCCGTCAACTGCGCGACGAGGCCGGCGGTACTGCCTGGCTGGTGGCGAAGATCGAACGCGCCGAAGCCGTGGCCGACGACGAAACCCTCGACGCGCTGATCCAGGCGTCCGACGCGGTCATGGTTGCCCGTGGTGATTTGGGTGTGGAAATCGGCGACGCCGAGCTGGTGGGCATTCAGAAGAAGATCATTCTGCACGCACGCCGCCACAACAAGGCTGTGATCGTGGCGACCCAGATGATGGAGTCGATGATCCAGAACCCGATGCCGACCCGCGCCGAAGTGTCCGACGTAGCCAACGCCGTGCTCGACTACACCGACGCCGTGATGCTCTCGGCGGAAAGTGCTGCCGGCCTGTACCCGCTGGAAGCCGTGCAAGCGATGGCGCGCATCTGCATCGGCGCGGAAAAGCATCCGACCAGCAAGACCTCCAGCCACCGCATCGGCAAAGTGTTCGAAAGCTGCGACCAGTCCATCGCCCTGGCGGCCATGTACACCGCCAACCACTTCCCGGGCGTGAAGGCGATCATCGCCCTGACCGAAAGTGGCTACACGCCGTTGATCATGTCGCGCATCCGTTCTTCGGTGCCGATCTACGCGTTCTCCCCGCACCGCGAAACCCAGGCCCGCGCGGCGATGTTCCGTGGCGTCTACACCGTTCCGTTCGACCCGGCATCGCTGCCGCCTGAGCAAGTCAGCCAGGCCGCGATCGACGAGTTGCTCAAGCGCGGCGTTGTCGAGAAAGGCGACTGGGTCATCCTGACCAAGGGCGACAGCTACCACACCATCGGTGGCACCAACGGGATGAAAATCCTGCACGTTGGCGATCCGATGGTCTGAGTGATCGGCTGCTGAAAAGCAAAAGCCCCGCCATGTGAATGGCGGGGCTTTTTGTTGATCGCTCCCACGAACTGCGTGGGAACGATCGATGTCAGTGTCGGCTGATAAAAGCCGACAATGCCGCCAACGCTTCCGGCGAACGCAACCTTTGGGTGAACAACGCGCCCTCTTCTTCGATCACTGTGCGCAGCTGCTCCCGGTCCGGCGCTTTCATCAATTGCTTGCTGATCCGCACCGCTTCCGGTGGCAATGACTCAAACCGCAACGCCATCTCCCGCGCCTTGGCCAACGCCGCTTCGCCACTGCCCAACGCTTCGGTGGCAATGCCCCACGCCGCAGCCTGCTCACCGCTAAACCCTTCACCCAACAGCAACAGCTCCGCTGCTTTGGCATGCCCGAGCAATCGCGGCAGGATCAGGCTCGAACCAAACTCCGGGCACAACCCGAGGTTCACGAACGGCATGCGCAACCGCGCATCACGGCTGACGTACACCAGATCGCAATGCAGCAACAGCGTCGTGCCGATCCCCACCGCCGCGCCCGCCACGGCGGCGATCACCGGTTTGCGGCATTCCAGCAAGTTGAGCATGAAGTGGAACACCGGGCTGTCGAGGTTGCTCGGCGGTTGCTGGATGAAATCGGCGATGTCGTTGCCGGCAGTGAAGCACTCGGCGCTGCCGGTGATCAGCACGGCGTTGATGTCGGGGTCGGTGTCGGCCTGTTTCAGCGCGTCGGCCAAGTGGCTGTACATGGCGCGGGTCAGGGCGTTTTTCTTGTCGGGGCGGTTCAGGCGCAGGGTCAGCAGGCCGCGTTCGCGTTCAAGCTGGATGGCATCGGTCATGGCGAGTCTCGCGTCGTTAAACGATCAGCGCTCAACCACGGGGAACAAAGACATCCGCCAGCAGTTGGTTGCGCGGCAGTCCGGCCAGGTACAAACGCCGAGCAAAGGCGTCGACACTGTCGGGGGCTCCGCAGACTAAGGCCAGGGTTTGCCGGGAAACAAGCCGCAGTTGCGCCAACGCCTGCGGCAACTCGGCCGGGGTCCAGCATTCAATGCGGAGGTTTTCACGCACATCGGCCATGGCTTGCAGGGGCTTGGCCAGGTAATGCTCGCTGGCGTCATGGGCGAGGTGAATGACGCGTATGGCGCCTTGGTGATCCTGACGCAACGCTTCGCGCAACACACCGAACAACGGCCCCAGTCCCGTACCGGCAGCCATCAGCCACAGCGGTCGAGTGCTCCAGTCCGGGTCATATTGCAACGCTCCGCCACGCAGTTCGCCGAGGCGGATCGGGTCGCCGATTTTCAGCTGACGGGCCGCGTCGCTGAATTCACCCCGCTGTCGACAATCGAGGTGGAACTCCAAAAAGCGGTCCTCTTCCGGCAGGCTCGCCAAGGAGTAGGGCCGTGCCACGTTGCCCGCCCACAACACCAGATGCTGCCCGGCGCTGTAGCGTAACGGTCGCTCGGTGGTCAGGCGCAACCGCAATACGCTGGCGCTCAACCAATCAACGGCGGCGACTTGCGCGGGACGGCCGTCGACGTGTGGATCGAAGGCATGCACCTGCAAGTCCTCGACCACCTGGCACTGACACGCCAGACGCCAACCTTGCTGACGCTGTTCAGCGCTCAAGGCATCGGGACGACTGTCGCTGGGCAAGCCTTGAACACATTGCACCAGGCACGCATGGCAACTGCCGGCGCGACAACTGTAGGGCACGGCCACGCCGTTCTGATTCAGGGCATCGAGCAGGTTGCTGCCCGGGGCCACGGACCAATGGCGCTCGCCGACGCGCAACTCAGGCATCGACGTTCTCCCACGCCGCCGCGCAGCGATTGCGCCCGTCACGCTTGGCGCGGTAAAGCGCCTGGTCGGCGCGCTGCAAGGCGTCGTCGAGGTCATCGCCCAACTCCAGCAACGTCATGCCGGCGGACAAACTGAGGTGGGCGACGTTGAGTCCGATCAACTCGACATCGGTAAAGGCGATGCGCAGCCGCTCGCAACAAGAGGTCAGGCGTTCGGCGTTGCAGTCGGGCAGCAACACCACGAACTCTTCGCCACCATAACGGGCCAACACATCGCCCTCTCGCAGGCAGGCGGTGGCCACGCCGGCAAAGGCTTGCAGCACCTGGTCGCCAGCAGCGTGACCATGAACGTCATTGATGCGTTTGAAGTGGTCGAGGTCGATCAACGCCAGGCCATGCACCACGCCCGCCTCCATCGCGTTCAGCTCGCGGGAAGCCAGGCGCAGGAAATGCCGGCGGTTGAACAGCCCGGTCAGTTCGTCGGTGGCGACCAGGTCTTCGAGCTGGCGCATCATCCCGCGCAGGGTGTCCTGGTGCGCCTGCAAGGCAAACCGTCGTTGGCGCATACGTTGACGCGAGGCCTGGACGTAACGGGCATAAAGCTCCAGCCACACCAACACGATAAACAGCACGCACACCTGCAACGCGGCCAGCGCCGGGTCGTGCAACTGGAAGTGGTAGCCCTCCCATAGCGTGATCGCACTGAAACTGAAAAACACCAACAGGGCACAGCGCACAAACGCACGGCGCGAAAGATGGAACAGCCCGAACAACATGATCAGCAGGTAGAACACCAGGAACGCGCCGCGCGCCTCATCCAGATTGGCAACCAGCCATGTCTGCCACCCCAGGCCCATCAATACTTGTGCTTCGGTCAGGCTCGGGTCGGAAAAGCGCAGGTTGCAGCCGCTGTAAAACACCGCGAACAACGTCCCCTGGGTGATCACCACCAGCGCGCTGCCGATGGCCACGCTGGTCAGCGGCTCATCGTAATGCCCGGTGAAAAACGCCATCCACAGCAATACCAAAGCCAGGGCGTAGGTGCCGGCTGCGAGGGCGAAGCGTTTGAGCAAAAGCCGTTGGATGGCGTTATGGGTCAATCGTTGACTCACCGTGCGAAAGGAGGCTGATCGAGTGTCCTACTCTACAGACCGAATGCCACTTTAGTGGGGTGTCTGATAAATGACCATTCAATTTTCGGGGCAGAAAACTGGCGTCAAAAGCATGTCCCTGAATGACACAAAACCTGCGGTGAGGGAGCTTGCCTGTGGCGAGGGGATTTATCCCCGTTCGACTGCGAAGCAGTCGCCCATCCGACACACGGGGTATACCTGTCTCACCGAGGTGTAGCTATCGGGGGCGGCTTCGCCACCCAACGGGGCGGGGCGACGTTTCGCTAAATCCCCACACCGCAGATAAATCCGCCTGCCGCAAGATTGACTTTCGGCGGGTGTGCCCGGAACCGAGGCGCGGTATACTGCCGCGCCTTTTTAGCGTCGCGCCAGCAGCCCCGGCGTGCCCTGACTCTTCGAGCCAGCTTCAAGTTGCAAGCTCCAAGCAGCAAGCTCAAAGCAGTACACACACTGCTCTTACTTGCCGCTTGTAGCTCAAAGCTTGAAGCTGGCTCGAAGAGCTATTGAATGTTCCCGTCTTTTAGAGGAGCGCGACTCATGACCGTGATCAAGCAAGACGACCTGATTCAGAGCGTTGCCGACGCCCTGCAGTTCATTTCCTATTACCACCCCGTTGACTTCATCCAGGCGATGCACGAGGCCTACCTGCGCGAAGAATCGCCGGCAGCTCGTGATTCGATGGCGCAAATCCTGATCAACTCGCGCATGTGTGCCACCGGCCACCGCCCGATCTGCCAGGACACCGGCATCGTCACCGTCTTCGTCCGCGTGGGCATGGACGTGCGTTGGGATGGCGCCACCATGGGCCTGGACGACATGATCAACGAAGGCGTGCGCCGGGCTTACAACCTGCCGGAAAACGTCCTGCGTGCCTCGATCCTCGCCGACCCGGCGGGCGCTCGTAAAAACACCAAGGACAACACCCCGGCCGTTATCCACTACTCCATCGTTCCGGGTAACACCGTGGAAGTGGACGTGGCAGCGAAGGGCGGCGGCTCCGAGAACAAGTCGAAAATGGCCATGCTCAACCCGTCCGACTCGATCGTCGACTGGGTATTGAAGACCGTTCCGGAAATGGGCGCCGGCTGGTGCCCACCGGGCATGCTCGGCATCGGCATCGGCGGCACCGCCGAGAAAGCCGCGGTCATGGCCAAGGAAGTGTTGATGGAATCCATCGACATTCACGAGCTGAAAAAGCGCGGCCCGTCCAATCGCATCGAAGAGATGCGCCTGGAACTGTTCGAGAAGGTCAACCAACTGGGCATCGGCGCTCAGGGCCTCGGTGGCCTGACCACCGTACTCGACGTAAAGATCATGGATTACCCGACCCACGCCGCTTCGCTGCCGGTGTGCATGATCCCGAACTGCGCCGCCACCCGTCACGCGCACTTCGTATTGGATGGCTCCGGCCCGGCGACCCTGGAAGCGCCACCGCTGGACGCCTACCCGGAAATCGTCTGGGAAGCCGGCCCGTCGGCCCGTCGCGTCAACCTCGACACCCTGACCCCGGAAGACGTGCAGAGCTGGAAGCCGGGCGAAACCGTCCTGCTCAACGGCAAGATGCTCACCGGTCGCGACGCCGCGCACAAGCGCATGGTCGAGATGCTGAACAAAGGTGAAACCCTGCCGGTCGATCTGAAAGGTCGCTTCATCTACTACGTCGGCCCGGTTGATCCGGTGCGCGAAGAAGTGGTGGGCCCTGCCGGTCCGACCACCGCCACGCGGATGGACAAGTTCACCCGTCAGATCCTCGAGCAAACCGGCCTGTTGGGCATGATCGGCAAATCCGAGCGCGGCCCGACCGCGATCGAAGCGATCAAGGACCACAAAGCCGTTTACCTGATGGCAGTGGGCGGCGCAGCTTACCTGGTGGCGCAAGCGATCAAGAAATCCCGTGTCGTGGCATTCGCCGAACTGGGCATGGAAGCGATCTACGAGTTCGACGTCAAAGACATGCCGGTGACTGTTGCAGTAGACAGCAAGGGCGAGTCGGTACACATCACCGGTCCTGCCATCTGGCAGAAAAAGATCAGTGAAAGCTTGGCGGTCGAAGTGCAATAAGCGCGTCGACGACGAAAAAAAAGGCGACAGGAGCTATGCTCTTGCCGCCTTTTTTATTTGCTTTATATATCTATGTCAAAAGGCGGTGGATTTCAGCGTGGGAATGCTTAACACCGTCGTGATATGGTTCGCGCCCTCCGCACACTTGTGTAATCCCCGGCATGCTTGAGTCTTCTCGCTCTTTGCGCATAACTCTATACACCCTCCTTATCTTCGTCGGTGCCGCACTGGCGGCCGGAATTGCCCTGCGTCACACCGAACGCCAAGCGCTGGTCGAGGACGCTGCGCGGGCCAATCAGCAACTGGCGCTCTACGCCAATTCCCTGCACACCCTGATTGATCGCTACCGCGCCCTGCCCGCCGTGCTGGCGCTGGACCCGGAGTTGCGCGCTGCGCTCAACGGTCAGGTCACGGCGGAACAACAGGACGCGTTGAACCGCAAACTGGAAAAAATCAACGGCGCCGCGCAGTCCTCGACCCTGGAACTGCTCGACCGCACCGGCCTCGCCGTGGCGGCCAGCAATTGGCGCTTGCCCAGCAGTTACGTCGGCCACAACTATGGTTTCCGCCCCTACTTCAGCCAGACCCGCACCCAGGGCACCGGGCGTTTTTATGCGGTGGGGGTGACCAGCGGCATTCCGGGCTATTTCCTGTCCAGCGCGGTCACCAGCGACGCCGGCGAGTTCCTCGGCGCGATGGTGGTGAAGCTTGAGTTTCCGGAACTGGAGCGCGAATGGCGTCAGGGCAGCGACACGCTGCTGGTCAGCGACGCACGCGGCATTATCTTCATCGCCAATCAGCCGGGCTGGCGCTACCGCTCGTTGAAACCCTTGAGCGACAGCGATCACGCCGAGCTCAAGGCCACCCGCCAGTACGACAAACAACCGCTGACCCCGCTGGACTACCAATCGCTGCAGCGCTTTGACGACAACAGCGATCTGGCGCGGGTCGTCGGTCCTGACGGTACGGCCAATTACCTCTGGGAATCGCTGCCGCTGAGCACGGAAGGCTGGACTCTGCACCTGCTGCGCCGCCCGCACGTCGCCTTCGAAGACAGCCGCAATGCCGCACTCGCCGCTGCCGGGCTGTGGCTGGCGCTGGTGTTTCTGTTGCTGTTCCTCAACCAGCGCTGGCGCCTGGCGAAAATGCGCCAGCGCAGCCGTGAAGAACTCGAACAATTGGTCGAAGAGCGCACCCGCGACCTGCGCACCGCTCAGGACGGTCTGGTGCAATCGGCCAAACTCGCGGCCCTCGGCCAGATGTCCGCCGCCCTCGCCCATGAAATCAATCAGCCACTGACCGCCCAGCGCATGCAACTGGCGACCTTGCGTCTGCTGCTCGATCACGGTCGGGTCGACGACGCCTACAAGGCGTTGAAACCGGTGGACGACATGCTGACGCGCATGGCCGCCCTCACCGGCCACCTGAAAACCTTCGCCCGCAAAAGCCCCAGCGGCTTGCGCGAACGTCTGGACCTGGCAGCGGTGGTGGACCAATCGCTGCAATTGCTCGACGCGCGCCTGCGTGATGAGCAGGTCAGCACCGTGCTGCACCTGACGCGTCCGGCGTGGGTGCGCGGTGATGCGATTCGTCTGGAACAGGTGTTGATCAATCTGCTGCGCAATGCCTTGGACGCGATGCAGGACAAACCCTGCAAACGCCTGGAAATCCGCCTCGAAGCCGACGAGCAACTCTGGCGCCTGACCGTCACCGACAATGGCGGCGGCATCGCCGAAGAGCATCTGCCGAACGTGTTCGATCCGTTCTTCACCACCAAACCGGTGGGTGATGGCCTGGGTCTTGGCTTGGCGGTATCGTTTGCCATCGTGCACGAATCGGGCGGTCGCCTGAGCGCCGACAATCATGCCAACGGCGCCGTGTTCACCGTGACTTTACCCATCGACCTGGAGGCCCACAGTCCATGCTGAATTCCGTGATGGTGGTCGACGACGAAAGCAGCATTCGCAGCGCCGTCGAGCAATGGCTGAGCCTGTCGGGTTTCGAGGTGCAACTGTTCAGCCGCGCCGATGAGTGCCTGGCGCAATTGCCCACTCACTTTCCCGGGGTGATCCTCAGCGACGTGCGCATGCCCGGCATGACCGGCCTGGAGCTGCTGGCCGAGGTTCAGCGTCGTGATGCCGACTTGCCGGTGATTCTGCTGACCGGCCATGGCGATGTGCCGATGGCGGTCGACGCCATGCGCGATGGCGCCTACGACTTTCTGGAAAAACCCTTTAGCCCGGAAACCCTGCTGAGCAGCTTGCGCAGGGCGCTGGACAAGCGCCGGCTGGTGCTGGAAAACCGCGCCTTGCATGAGTTGGCCGACAACCGCGCCAAACTCGACGCGACGCTGCTGGGCGTGTCCCGAGGTTTGCAGACGTTGCGTCGGCAGGTACTGGACCTGGCGGCGTTGCCGGTCAATGTGTTGATCCGTGGTGAAACCGGCAGCGGCAAAGAGTTGGTCGCCCGCTGCCTGCACGACTTCGGGCCGCGCGCGGACAAACCGTTCGTGGCGCTCAATTGCGCGGCGATTCCCGAGCAGCTGTTCGAGGCGGAATTGTTCGGCCATGAGAGCGGCGCGTTCACCGGCGCCTCGGGTAAACGTATCGGCAAGCTTGAATACGCCGATGGCGGCACGCTGTTTCTCGATGAAATCGAAAGCATGCCCCTGGCCCAGCAGGTGAAATTGCTGCGGGTGTTGCAGGAGCAGAAGCTTGAGCGACTGGGCTCCAATCAGAGCATTCGCGTGGATCTGCGGATCATCGCCGCGACCAAGCCTGATCTGCTGGACGAGGCACGGGCCGGGCGTTTTCGCGAGGACCTGGCGTATCGCTTGAACGTCGCTGAGTTGCGCCTGCCGCCCTTGCGCGAGCGGCGTGAAGACATTCCGTTGTTGTTCGAATCGTTTGCGCAGAAGGCCGCCGAACGTTTGGGCCGCACGTTTCCACCGTTGAGTGGCCCGCAGTTGAGCCATCTGCTGAGCCACGACTGGCCGGGCAATGTGCGCGAATTGGCAAACGTGGCCGAACGTCAGGTGCTGGGGCTGGGCGAGCCGGAACCGGTCGGCATTGATCCCGGCCAGTCGCTGGCGGCGCAGGCCGAAGCGTTCGAAGCGCATTGCCTGCGCGCGGCGCTGACCCGGCACAAGGGCGACGTGAAAGCGGTACTTGAAGAGCTGCAACTGCCGCGCCGGACCTTCAATGAAAAGATGCAGCGGCATGGGCTGACTCGGGAGATGTTCTCGTAGTGCCTGAACGGCCCTCTTCGCGGGCAAGCCTCGCTCCTACAGGGTTTGCGTCGTTTGCAATATTGTCGAGCGACACAAATACCGTAGGAGCGAGGCTTGCCCGCGAAAAGGCCAATGCAAGGGCGAGCCGGAACCGGTCGGCATCGATCCTGGCCAGTCGCTGGCGGCGCAGGCCGAAGCGTTCGAAGCGCATTGCCTGCGCGCGGCGCTGACCCGGCACAAGGGCGACGTGAAAGCGGTACTTGAAGAACTGCAACTGCCGCGCCGGACCTTCAATGAAAAAATGCAGCGGCATGGGCTGACTCGGGAGATGTTCTCGTAGTGCCTGAACGGGCCCCTTCGCGGGCAAGCCTCGCTCCTACAGGGTTTGCGTCGTTTGCAATATTGTCGAGCGACACAAATACCGTAGGAGCGAGGCTTGCCCGCGAAGAGGCCAATGCAAGGGCGAGCCGGAACCGGTCGGCATTGATCCCGGCCAGTCGCTGGCGGCGCAGGCCGAAGCGTTCGAAGCGCATTGCCTGCGCGCGGCGCTGACCCGGCACAAGGGCGACGTGAAAGCGGTACTTGAAGAACTGCAACTGCCGCGCCGGACCTTCAATGAAAAGATGCAGCGGCATGGGCTGACTCGGGAGATGTTCTCGTAGTGCCTGAACGGCCCCCTTCGCGGGCAAGCCTCGCTCCTACAGGGTTTGCGTCGTTTGCAATATTGTCGAGCGACACAAATACCGTAGGAGCGAGGCTTGCCCGCGAAGAGGCCAATGCAAGGGCGAGCCGGAACCGGTCGGCATTGATCCCGGCCAGTCGCTGGCGGCGCAGGCCGAAGCGTTCGAAGCGCATTGCCTGCGCGCGGCGCTGACCCGGCACAAGGGCGACGTGAAAGCGGTACTTGAAGAACTGCAACTGCCGCGCCGGACCTTCAATGAAAAGATGCAGCGGCATGGGCTGACTCGGGAGATGTTCTCGTAGTGCCTGAACGGCCCCCTTCGCGGGCAAGCCTCGCTCCTACAGGGTTTGCGTCGTTTGCAATATTGTCGAGCGACACAAATACCGTAGGAGCGAGGCTTGCCCGCGAAGAGGCCAATGCAAACAACGCACATCCACGAGCCTGATAAGCAATTTTCCGCTCACGCCCAGCCCGGCATAAGCGGATTTCCGCTCACCCAATCCCCGCAACCCCTCTAAACCAGCCCTCCTTGATCTGGCACACCTCCTGCTATAGCCCATGCAGGCTGCGTTTCAACGCGCTCCACAAAAACAATTAAACGAAGGATCCTTCAATGGATAACTCCAACGCCCTGCCCCTTGGGTCGGCTGCCGTGCCCGCCAAAGAAAGAACCACCGCCAGTCGCATCAAGTCGATCTTCAGCGGCTCTGTCGGCAACATGGTCGAGTGGTACGACTGGTACGTCTACGCTGCCTTCTCCCTGTATTTCGCCAAGGCCTTTTTTCCCAAAGGCGACACCACCGCACAACTGCTCAACACCGCCGCGATCTTCGCCGTGGGCTTCCTGATGCGCCCGATCGGTGGCTGGCTGATGGGCCTGTACGCCGACAAGGCCGGTCGCAAGAAAGCATTGATGGCTTCGGTGTACCTGATGTGTTTCGGCTCGCTGCTGATTGCCCTGAGCCCCGGTTATGAAACCATCGGCATCGGCGCACCGATCCTGCTGATTTTCGCCCGCCTGCTGCAAGGCCTGTCGGTCGGTGGCGAGTACGGCACCTCGGCCACCTACCTCAGCGAGATGGCGACCAAGGATCGTCGCGGCTTCTACTCCAGCTTCCAGTACGTGACCCTGATTTCGGGTCAGCTCATCGCCTTGGCGGTGTTGATCGTGCTGCAACAAGTCCTGACCACCGAAGAGCTGTACGCCTGGGGCTGGCGCATCCCGTTCGCCATCGGCGCGCTGTGTGCCGTGGTCGCGCTGTACCTGCGTCGTGGCATGGAAGAAACCGAGTCGTTCACCAAGAAAGAAAAGGCCAAGGAAAGCGCAATGCGCACCTTGATGCGCCACCCCAAGGAACTGATGACCGTGGTCGGCCTGACCATGGGCGGCACCCTGGCGTTCTACACCTACACCACGTACATGCAGAAATACCTGGTGAACACCGTCGGCATGAGCATCTCCGACTCCACCACCATTTCCGCCGCCACGCTGTTCCTGTTCATGTGCCTGCAACCGATCATCGGCGGCTTGTCGGATAAGGTCGGTCGTCGTCCGATCCTGATCGCCTTCGGCGTGCTCGGGACGCTGTTCACCGTGCCGATCCTCACCACCCTGCACACCATTCAATCCTGGTGGGGCGCGTTCTTCCTGATCATGGCGGCGCTGATCATCGTCAGCGGCTACACCTCGATCAACGCGGTGGTGAAAGCCGAACTGTTCCCGACCGAAATCCGTGCACTGGGCGTCGGCCTGCCGTATGCGCTGACCGTATCGATCTTCGGCGGCACCGCTGAATACATCGCGCTGTGGTTCAAGAGCATCGGCATGGAAACCGGTTACTACTGGTACGTGACGGCGTGTATTGCCGTGTCGTTGCTGGTGTACATCACCATGAAAGACACCCGCAAGCATTCGCGGATCGAGACGGACTGAGTCAGCCCGCGCAATAAAAACAGGGGCAGACCTTAACGGGTCTGCCCCTTTTGTTTGCAACCGACACAAAACCCTGTGGGAGCGAGCCTGCTCGCGATAGCGGCGTATCAGCAGCACATTGGCTGACTGACACACCGCTATCGCGAGCAGGCTCGCTCCCATATTTGAATCTCATCGCTGGAAATTATCCGTTCGTCCTTGCACCATGACTGCCTCCCGATCCTCCCGGAATATATGCCATGCCCGACGACATCCACTTCTACGAACCCGCCAACGGCCACGGCCTGCCGCATGACCCGTTCAACGCCATCGTCGGCCCGCGCCCTATCGGCTGGATTTCCTCACAGGACGCCAACGGCCGCTTGAACCTGGCGCCTTACAGCTTCTTCAACGCCTTCAATTACATTCCGCCGATCATCGGGTTTTCCAGCGTCGGCCGTAAAGACAGCCTGAACAACATCGAGCAGACCGGCGAGTTCGCCTGGAACCTGGCCACCCGGCCACTGGCCGAGCAGATGAACCAGAGCTGCGCCATGGTCCCGCCCGAGGTCAACGAGTTCGAGCTGTCTGGCCTGACCCCGGTCGCCTCGAAAGTCATTCAAGTGCCACGGGTCGCCGAAAGCCCGGTGTCCTTCGAGTGCAAGGTCACGCAGATCATTCAGTTGCAGCGGGCGGACGGGAACGTGGTGCCGAGCTGGCTGATTCTGGGCGAAGTGGTCGCCGTGCATATCGCCAAGTGGCTGTTGAAAGACGGGGTGTACGACACCGCCGCGGCAGAACCGATTCTGCGCGGCGGCGGGCCAGCGGATTACTTTCAGCTGGGGCCAGAGGCATTGTTCAAAATGTGGCGCCCGGGGGCGGTCAAGTGATTACCAGAGCAGGTCGGCGCCTTCTTTGACGTCTTTGAGGCGGGTCAGCTCTTTGGCTGCGGCCAGATCAGCCTCATTGGCCGTCTTGAAGATTTGCCCTTCAAGTACTTTGTGAAAGCGTGGCGCTTCGGTGCCACCGATGGCTTTGACGGCGATCGCGGCGTGGTAACCCCCCTCGCCCGGTACTACAGCGGAAACAGCTTCGAAATGATCAAAGGCTTTACGTGCCATGTCGCGGATCCTGGCTGATTGAGAATGCAGCCATTAAACCCTCAACCCGCCATTTTGTGTACCCACGACCCGGACTGCCCCCGCGCCTGGTCGGCCGACACGTCCTTGAAGGTATGAAAATCCAGGCTGTTGACCACCAACTCCTGCACCAGCTCGGCGAAAATCTCCATCGCCGGGGTGCCGAAATAGGCCGTCATCGCTTGCTGGTTCGTCCAGAAACCGGACACAAGCCACAACTCCGGATCGCATTGCGAATGCTGCAGGGAAAAACTCAGGCAACCCGGCGCGCTGCGGGACGGCTCGATCAAGGCGCTCAGGCGCGCACCGAGTTCTGCCGAACGCCCGGCGCGGGCACGAACAAAAGCCATGTGACTGACGGGGATCTGCGTAGACATGTTCAACCCTCCCAGGGAGTCGAGTGGCAGCCGGGGGACGGGCTGCGACAGGATCAAAGGTTAAGCGCGCAGGGGGAAGCGCGGTTAGTCGATTCCTGCCGGCTTGTTGCACAATCCTGCGCGGCGTTTCGATAAACCTGTAACAACCTGTAAAAGCGTTCGTACCAACAAAACTCGGCTTTCAAGCAAGTTTCCCTGAGTTGCAGCAGCCATAGAGGCACCGCTGATCCACTCGATGCAGAATCAGGCAAGCTTGAGGCAGGATGTGTCTACCGCTCTGTCTTGCACAAACTTAAGCTGGCCTCATTACCAACGCCTCAACGAGGATGCCCGGCATGTCGTCGTTCGATCACTTTCAAGCCCCGCTGGATGCCGACATGGAGAAACAGCGCGCTGAACTGGCCACTATCATCCGGCGCAACACCACGGACGATGGCACTTATGCCACTGCCGTCGGCTCGCTGTTCATGTCCAAACACTGCAAGTCCCATGAATTTGCCCCGGTGCTGGCCCAACCCGCGCTGTGCATCATGGCGCAGGGGCGAAAAGAGGTCAGGCTGGCCGACGAATACTTTAATTACGACCCGCTGAATTACCTGGTGGTGTCGGTTTCGATGCCGTTGAGCGGGCGGGTGGTGAACGTCACGTCGCAAGAACCGATTCTCGCGGTGCGACTGGATATTGATCCGGCTGAAATCACCGCGCTGATTGCCGACGCCGGCCCTTTGGGCGTACCGACCCGTCCCACAGGACGCGGCTTATATGTCGAACGGATCGATACGGCGATGCTCGACGCGGTGTTGCGTCTGGCGCGTTTGCTCGATACCCCGAAAGACATCGCCATGCTCGCACCGCTGATTCGCCGGGAGATTCTTTATCGGTTGTTGCGCAGTCAGCAGGGCCATCGGCTGTATGAGATTGCGATTGCCAATAGCCAGAGCCACCGCATCAGCCAGGCGATCAAGTGGCTTAACGGCAACTATGAGCAACCGCTGCGCATCGATGATCTGGCGAAGGAAGTGAACCTGAGCGTCTCGACGTTGCATCACCGGTTCAAGGCGATGACAGCGATGAGTCCGCTGCAGTATCAGAAGCAACTGCGCTTGCAGGAAGCGCGGCGGTTGATGCTGGCCGAAGGGCTGGAGGCTTCGGCGGCGGGGTATCGGGTGGGGTATGAAAGCCCGTCGCAATTCAGCCGGGAATATAGCCGGTTGTTTGGGGCACCGCCGTTAAGGGATCTGGCGCGGTTGCGGTTGTCGGTTTGATCTGATTTTTGTGCTGGTTTTGCCGGCCCTATCGCGAGCAGGCTCACTCCTACATAGGCCGGTGTACACCGACCCACTGTAGGAGTGAGCCTGCTCGCGATGGGGCCAGTCAGTCAGGCGCCGAGTACGCGGCACGCCTCAGCCGGCAAGGTCACCGACACCGGGTTGCCAATGCTCAACCCAAACCCCTGACACGGCGTGCTCAGCGCCGTAAATGAAACCCCGGAACACTCCACCGTCGTTTCAATCGTCGCGCCGATATCGCGCACGAACGTCACCGTACCGAGCAACCGATTTCCCGCCGTGGCCTGCGGGTGCGACAGTTGCAGGTCTTCAGGACGAATCAGCATCTTCACCTTCTCCCCCACCACAATGCTGCTGCAAATCGGCACTTCCAGCGCGGCGCCCCCCGGCAACCCGACCTTGCCGTTGCCCAGCGCCGTGGCGGGGAAGATGTTGCCCGAGCCGATAAAGTCGGCGACAAATTCGTTGGCCGGGTGCCGGTAGATTTCAATCGGCGACCCCACCTGCTGCACCCGATGCTCACCCAGCACCACCACGATATCGGCCATGGTCATGGCTTCACGCTGGTCGTGGGTCACCATGATCGTGGTGATGTTCAGGCGCTGTTGCAGCTGACGAATTTCCACCTGCATCGATTCGCGCAGCTTGGCGTCGAGCGCCGACAGCGGTTCATCCAGCAGGAGGATTTTCGGGTGGTTGGCAATCGCCCGGGCAATCGCCACGCGCTGGCGTTGACCGCCGGAGAGTTTGGCCACCGGGCGATCAATCATCTCGCTCAGCTGAATCAATTCCAGCAACTCCACCACCCGCGCCTGCTGGTCAGCCTTGCTGACCCCGCGCAGTTTCAGCGGATAGGCGATGTTCTCCCCCACCGTCATGTGCGGGAACAGCGCCAGGGACTGGAACACCATGCCGAAGTTGCGCTGATGCGCCGGGGTGTGGCCGATGTCTTCACCGTCCAGGCGAATTTCGCCGCCGCTCAGGGTCTCAAGCCCGGCGATCATCCGCAGCAAGGTGGTTTTACCGCAGCCCGACGGGCCGAGGAAACACACCAGTTTGCCTTCCGGCAAATGCAGGTTTACATCCTTTACCGCGCAGGCCGAGCCGTAATGTTTCTCGACGTTTTCCAGAATCAGACCAGACATAAATCACCTCAAGAATCAGAACGAAACGCCACCTTCACCGACCAGCTTCTCCAGCGCCCAGATCAGGACGAAGTCGATCAGCACGATCAGCACGGCAAACGAAAATACGGTGGGGTCGAGCGACGACACGGTGCGGCTGTACATCCAGATCGGCACGGTCATCACATCGATGGTGTAGAGGAAATAGGTCACGGTGAATTCGTTGAACGAGACGATGAACGCCAGCAGCATGCCCGCCAGAATCCCCGACTTCATCAACGGCACCACCACATCGATGATCGCCCGCAGCGGTGAAGCGCCAAGCATTTGCGCGGCCTCTTCGACTTCGCTGCCGATGGAGAGCATTGCGGCGGTACAGTTCTTCACCACGAACGGCAGGGCCAGGATCACGTGGGCAATCACCAGCCGCGAGGTGGTCATCTGGAACGGCAGGCTGTCGAACACCAGCAGCAATGCCAGGCCCAACACCACCATCGGAAACACCAGCGGCAGCGACATCAGTTGCAGCGCCACGGCCTTGCCACGGAACTCGCAACGGGTCAGCGCGTAAGCCGCCGGCACCGCCACAATGGTGGCGAAGACCATGGTCAGGCACGCCACCATCAGGCTGGTGGTCATGGCTTTGCCCAGGCTCAGCACATCGCTGGCATCGGGCGACACAAAGGTGTGCCAGGCCGCCTTGTACCATTGCAGGCTGTAACTGCTCGGCGGGAAGTCGAGGTTCGATGCGCCGCTGAACGACATGACGATCATGGTCAGGATCGGCAACACCGCCAGCAGCAGGATGAAGCCCGAGAGAATGCCGGCAAACTTGCCGGTCTCACCGGGCAGCAGCCCATAACGTTTCTTGGTCAACGTGCTCATTGGGAAGCCTCCAGCATGCGCCGACGACGGCCAGTGATGAATTCGGACAAGGTCATGATCGCCAGCGTGGTGACAATCAGCACCACACCGGCAGCGGACGCGGCGGGCCAGTTCATCAGCGGGGCGATCTGGTCATGCACCATCACCGCCAGCATCGGCACGCGCCGACCGCCGAGCAACAACGGCACCACAAAACTGCTGGCGTTGTAGGCAAACACCAATGTCGCGCCGGTGATGATCCCCGGCATGCTCATCGGCAGCACCACCTGGCGGAACACCTGGAAGCGACTTGCCCCCAAGGTGGCGGCGGCTTCTTCGTAAGTGCGGGCGACGCCGCGCATGGCGCTGGCAATCGGCAGCACGGCCAACGGGAACGCGGTTTGCACCAGGCCCATCAACACGCCGTTCTGGTTGTAGAGCAGCATGATCGGTCGCTTGATCAGGCCCAGGCCCATCAGTGCCTGATTGAGCATGCCGCCAGGGCCGAGAATCACCAGCCAGCCGTAGCTTTGCAGCAGCAGGTTGACCAGCAACGGCAGCAGCACCGCCGCGAGGAAGATCCGTCGCACGAATGGCGAGGTCAGGCGCGACATGGTGTAGGCCACCGGGATCGCCAGCAACACCGCGATCACCGCGCTGATCAGCGCCAGACGCAGGGTCAGCAGCAAGGATTTGAGGTAATAGGGTTCGAGCAATTGGGCATAACTGGCCAGGCTGAACCCGGTCCACTCTGCGCCTTTGGTGCCCACGCTCATGCGCAGTACCAGCAGGCTGGCGGCAATCAGCACGCCCAGAAACAGCATCGAGGGCGAGAGGAAAAACCACGCACGCGCCGTCGGCGAAACACCCCGATTGGCACGCACGGGAGCGGCGGCGACCGGATGAGTCAGAGGTTGGTGTTCCATAGCAAAGGTCTCGTCAATGGAAAGCAGCTGACAAACACAGCCCTCAAAACCACATCAGCCCCCTGTGGGAGCGAGCCTGCTCGCGAAAGCGATCCATCAGTCGACATCAATGGTGAATGTCAGACCGCATTCGCGAGCAGGCTCACTCCCACAGGGGATCTTCAGTGGTTGAAGATCTTGTGTTCGCCACTCAATCAGGAAGAAAAGATTTCCGTGTAACGACGAATCCATTGGTCATGCACGGAGGCCAGGAAGGCGTTGTCGTGCATGATCGCCTTCTCGGCAATCTGCTCCGGCGTGAGGATGTAAGGGCTCTTGCGCGCTTCGGCGGAGATGATCGCCTTGGCGTTGACCGGGCCGTTGTAGATGTCCTCGGCCATCTTGCCCTGCACCAGCGGGTCCAGAGAGTGGTTGATGAAGGCGTAGGTCAGGTCGGTATCGCCCGGACGGTTCTTCGGCATCACCGAGAGCATCAGGTCGGTGTAGAAACCTTCCTTCATCCCGAACGTAGCGCCCAGGCCATAGGCCGGATCGCGGATCTGTTTCGGGAAGAACGCCGGTGCGTACAGGCCGCCCATGTCCAGGGAACCGGTGCGGAACAATTCGGCGATCTGGTTCGGGTTTTCACCCAGGGTGACCACACGGTCTTTCAGCTCGGCGAGTTTCTTGAAGCCCGGCTCGATGTTGTGCTCGTCACCCCCGGCCAGTTTGGCGGCGATGATGATCAGGTCCATCGCTTCGGTCCAGTTCGGCGGCGGCAGGAAGATGTTCGGCGACAGCTCGGCGTCCCACAGGGCGGCGTAACTGTCCGGTGCTTCCTTGATGGTGCGCGTGCTGTAGACGAGGCTGTTGCACCACAGCAGGTAACCGATGCCGTGACCGTTAGCGCCGGTACGGTATTTCTCCGGTACGTCGACCAGGTTGGGAATGCGGTTGAGGTCTGGTTTTTCCAGCAGATTGGCTGCTGCCAGACCTTCGGCGCCTACGCCGGCCAGGGTGATGATGTCGTACTGCGGACGATCACCGGCGGCCTTGAGTTTGGCGACCATTTCCGAGGTGCTGCCGGTGCGGTCAGCGATGACCTTGCAACCATATTTGTCTTCGAAGGTGGCCGCGATGTTACGCAGTGCAGCCAGGCCGGTGTCGTCGGACCAGGTCAACAGGCGCAGGGTCTTGCCCTGGAAGCGCGTGTCGCTGGCATTGGCCTTGACGAAGGGCAAACTCATGGCCGCCGCAGCTACGGACGCCACGCCCACGGTTTTGATGAATTGACGTCTGTTCAGATCATGTTCGCCCATTACGGACTCCCTTTGTTTTTGTAGGTATAAGGCAGGTCGAAACTGTTGCATCCGCGCAGCCGGATCAGCGTTTTCCCTCGTATTTTCGGGGGTTTGGCTGAACCAGTGAGTTCATCCTGAGGTCGTGCAAAACACCTGACTATCGATAAAAACTCATCGAAGCCATGACACCAGTGCATGCCTCGATACGAGGCATGCACTCACCTGTTTCGTGCCTTCAGACGGCGCGAATCACGTGTTTGATTTCCTGGAAAGCCTGCAAGCCCCACGGCCCCAATTCGCGGCCGATGCTGCTCTGTTTGTAGCCACCCCAAGCGGTCTGCGGGAAGATCACTTGCGGCGCGTTGATCCACACCAGTCCCGCCTGCAAGGCGTTGGCGACCCGATCCGCGGCTTCGTTGTCGCGAGTTACCACGCTGGCCACCAAACCAAACTGGCTGTCGTTGGCCAGGGCAATCGCTTCGGCTTCGGTGGCGAAACTGCGCACGCAGATCACCGGGCCGAAAATCTCTTCACACCACAACGCACTGCCCTGGGGCACTTCGGTGAAAATCGTCGGCTGCAAAAAATAGCCGCGGGGCAGGTCTGCAGGGCGATTACCGCCGCAAACCAGCTTGGCCCCGGCGCTCAAACCGCGATCGATGTGGCCCAGCACACGCTGGTATTGCGCCTGATTGACCAGCGCGCCCATTTCCACGTTTGGGTCGAACGGGTCGGCGACGCGAATGGCTTCGGCGCGGGCCTTCAATCGGATGAGGAACTCATCTGCCAATTCATCAGCGACCAGCACGCGGCTGGTGGCGGAGCACATTTGCCCGGCGTTGAAGAAACCGCCGCCACAGGCCACTTCCACCGCCAGTTCGATGTCGGCGTCAGCGAGCACCAGCAGCGAAGATTTGCCGCCCAGTTCCAGGCTCACGCCTTTGACGGTTTCCGCCGCACGTTGCATGACCTGCACACCGACCGCATTGCTGCCGGTGAAGGAAATTTTGGCGATGCGCGGGTCAACCGACAGCGGCGCGCCGACGGCCAGGCCCGTGCCGCAGACCAGGTTGAATACGCCATCCGGCAAGCCGGCCTCAGCGACGATCGCCGCCAGTTCCAGCTCGGGCAACGGCGTGACTTCGGACGGTTTGAGCACCACGCAGCAACCGGCCGCCAGGGCTGGGGCGAGTTTCCAGGCCGTGGTGACCATCGGGAAATTCCACGGCACGATCAGGCCGACCACGCCGCACGGTTCACGGCGCACGCGAGCGCTGAAATCGTCGGTGGGCAGCTCGATGTTGCTGTCTTGTCTGGCATCGAGGCCTTCGGCAAGACCGGCGTAATACTCGAACGTCGCGATCACGTCATCGACGTCAATGGCGGCCTCGAACAGCGGCTTGCCGTTGTTGCTCGACTGCAACTTCATCAAGTGGTCGCGCCCGGCCTGCACGCCGGCGGCGATTCTGCGCAGGATCGCGCCGCGTTCGGCACCGGTGGTTTTCGACCATTCGCCGAACGCCTGGGTGGCGGCGGTGACCGCTTGATCGACGGCTTTTTCATCGCCGCCATTCACGGTGGTCAACAGGGCTTCGGTCGCCGGGTTGATCACACGCAGATGTTCGTTGCCAGCCGACCATTGGCCGTTGATGTACAGGCCGTCCAGAGTGGTAGGGAAACTCATTTCGACACCGCCTTCATCCACTGGGTCTGATCGATTTCAATCAGGGTCGGGCCCTGACGGTCGGCGGCGCTGCGCAAGGCGCTGCGCAGTTGTTCAACACCGTTGACCGCTTCCGCCACACAGCCCAGCGCCTTGGCCACACCGATGAAGTCCGGGGTGTAGATGTCCACGCCCACCGGTTCGATGGCGCGGTTGACCATGTATTTCTTGATCTCTTCGTAGCCCTGGTTATTCCACAGCAGGACGATCACCGGGGTGCGCGCTTCAACGGCGCTGGCCAGTTCCGGCAGGGTGAATTGCAGGCCGCCGTCACCGATCAGGCATACCACCGGAGGACGCGCACCGTTTTCAAGGCTGCCACCGAGCCAGGCACCGATTGCCGCCGGCAAGGCGTAACCGAGGGTGCCGTAACCGGTGGACGAATTGAACCAGCGACGCGGGCGTTCCGGGTTGAAGGTCAGGTTGCCGGTGTACACCGGTTGGGTCGAATCGCCGACGAACACTGCGTCCGGCAATTCGTGCAACACGGTTTCGAGGAAGCGGGTCTGGGCCAGGGTCGGGGCGTCCCAGGTGGCGGCGAGGTCGTCACGCAGACGGGCAGCGCGGACTTGTCCCCAATCGTTGCGACGCTCGGCCAGCGAGTGCTTGGACAGTTCACTGAGCAAGGCTTGCGCGGCGTTACGCGAGTCCGCCACCAGGGCGACTTTCGGCGGGTAATTGCGCACGGTCTGGTCGGGGTCGATGTCCACGCGCAGCAGCACGCCGGGAATCTCGAAACCGCCGGCAAACGTGACGTCGTAATCGGTCTCGGCCAGTTCGGTGCCGATGGCCAGCACTACGTCGGCCTCGGCGACCAAGGCACGGGTCGCAACCAGGCTCTGGGTCGAACCGATCAGCAGCGGGTGACTGGATTCGAGCATGCCTTTGGCATTGATGGTCAGGGCCACGGGTGCGTCCAGCCGTTCGGCCAACTCGGTCAACTCGGCGGCGGCATCAATGGCACCGCCACCCGCGAGAATCAGTGGGCGCTTGGCGCCGGCCAGCAGCGCGGTCATGCGGCTGATGGCGCTTGGCGAGGCGCCAGCACGGTCGATGTTCACCGGGAGACTGGCGAGCAGGTCATCGGCTTCTTCGACCAGCACGTCCAGCGGAATTTCGATGTGAACCGGGCGTGGACGGCCGGCCTGGAACAGAGCAAAGGCGCGGGCCAATACGCCCGGCAATTCAGCTGCCGACATCAAGGTGTGGGAGAACGCCGCCACGCCGCCGACCAAGGCGCTCTGGTTCGGCAGCTCGTGGAGCTTGCCGCGACCACCGCCCAGCTGGCTGCGCGATTGCACGCTGGAAATCACCAGCATCGGGATCGAATCGGCGTAGGCCTGGCCCATGGCGGTGGTGATGTTGGTCATGCCAGGGCCGGTAATGATGAAGCACACACCCGGTTTGCCACTGGTGCGCGCATAACCGTCGGCCATGAAACCGGCGCCCTGTTCGTGACGCGGCGTGACGTGGTTGATGCTCGAACGGGCCAGCCCGCGATACAGCTCCACGGTATGAACCCCAGGAATGCCGAACACCTGCTCGACCCCGTAATCTTCGAGTAACTTGACCAATACTTCGCCGCACGTCGCCATGTCTTTGCCCTTTTTGTTCGTTTGAGACGCCGGGCCTGCGCAGTGTTTATGATGCGTGGGCAGGTCCAGGGATGGCCTCATTGGAACGGGCGACACGTAGCCGCAACAATGGATAAAAAGTCATACTAGCCATGTCCTCACGTCATACCTTGGATCCAAATGAAACGATTGCCTCCCCTGCCGGCGCTGCACACTTTTCTGATTACCGCGCAGTGCTGCAACTTCACTCGGGCCGCCGAACAGCTCTACATCACCCAAGGCGCGGTGAGCCGGCAGATCGCCGGGCTGGAAGAACATCTGGGTTATGAGTTGTTTATCCGCCAGGCCCGGGGCTTGAGCCTGACCGCTGAAGGACGGGAGTGGCTGCCACGGGTGCAGCAGATTTTCGGCTTGATCGACGAGGCGGTGGAACAGATCGGCGAGAAGCGCGAAACCCTGCAACTCAAGGCCCCGACGTGCGTGATGCGCTGGCTGCTGCCGCGCCTGGTGCAGTGGCAAAGGGAGCGCCCGGATGTGCCGGTCGAACTGACCACCACGGTGAAACACGGCGTGGATTTTCATCGCGAGCAGTTCGATGCGGCGGTGATCTATGGCGTACCCCCGGAGACATCACTGGCGTCCCATCGGCTGTTCGATGAGCAACTGACGCCAGTCTGCTCCAGGCCCTACCTCGAGGGGCCGGTGCCGCTGCAAGCGCCGGAGGATCTGGAACAACACATGCTGTTGCACCCGACCCGCGATGAACGCGACTGGAAAGCCTGGCTGGCCAGCGCCGATATTCGCTTGAGCAATGTCGGCAAGGGCCAGCATTTTGAAACCCTGGACCTGGCGATGTCGATGGCGTCCCAAGGAACTGGCGTGGCGATTGGGGACTGGTCGTTGATTGGCGACGACCTGAGCGCTGGGCGACTGGTCATGCCGTTTGAATTGAAGGTGAAGACAGGGTTGGCGTATTACCTGGTGTTCCCGGAAAAACCCGGGCCTTCGCCGAAGTTGCGCGAGTTGTTGGGGTGGTTGGTGGAGCAGGCTCAGTCACGCTGAGCCTCGAAGACTTGGCGCATAACCCTGTGGGAGCGAGCCTGCTCGCGATAGCAGTGGGTCAGTCGGCATATTTGTTGAATGACCCACCGCTATCGCGAGCAGGCTCGCTCCCACAGGTTCTTCAGTGACTCAGTAACCGACGGTGAACCGCTGCCGCGAATGCTTCGGCGCTTCCACTTCATCGATCAGCGCAATCGCGTAATCGGCGAACGAAATCCAGCTCCGCCCTTCGCTGCTCACCAGCAAATCATCCTTGCCCACCCGAAACGCCCCGGTGCGCTCACCTTCGACGAATTCCGCCGACGGGGACAGGAACGTCCAGTCCAGATCCTGTTCCTGACGCAGGTTTTCCAGAAACAAAGCCCCGGCGCTCGCCTCAGCCTTGTACTCCTCAGGAAAGCCCTTGCTGTCGATCACGCGAGTGCCGTCCGGCAGCAACAATGAACCTGCACCGCCCACCACCAAAAGTCGTTTCACCCCGGCCTTTTTCACCGGCCCGATCACCGCGCTGGCGGGAAGGGTCGCGAAGTGTGCCGCGCTGATGACCACGTCATGACCAGCGACGGCCGCCTGCAACGCTTGGGCATCAAGGGCATCGACGTTCCTGGTAACCACACCGGCACGCGGGCCGATCTTCGAGGTGTCGCGGGCAATGGCCGTGACGCTATGACCCCGACGCAGGGCTTCTTCCAGCAATTGGCTGCCGGCACGGCCGGTGGCACCGATGATTGCGATTTTGCTCATGACGTTCTCCAGTTGGCTTGAGTACACGCGTATTCGTTTGGCATCCAACATTGTGGCGAGGGAGCTTGCTCCCGTTCGGCTGCGCAGCAGTCGTAAAACCTGAGAGTGCGCTGTGGCTCAAACACTGCGGGGGAGCGCTTCGCACTGGAGCGCCAGCCCGGTCCAGCGGGAGCAAGCTCCCTCGCCACAGTTAATCCACTCGCCACATAAACTCATTCACCCCACTTCATCTCGCCCTTGGCGACTTTCGCGCTCAGCTCCAGCGAGCTGTCTTCGCCCAAAGTCGGGAAGCGTTTTTTCATGGCGGCGATCAGCGCAGCGGCGTCTTTGGCCTTTGGGGTTTCTTCGTCAAAGGCCTTGATGTAATCGGCAGTAAACTGCACGGCGGCCAGCGAACGGGCGCTCTCACCGAGGTAATGCCCCGGCACGATGGTTTTCGGTTTCAAGGTTTCGATGGCATGTAGCGTAGCCAACCAATCGGTGTGGGATTGCGCGGTCTGGGTGTCGGCCATCCACACGTGGATGTTTTCGGCGACGACCACGCCACCGACCACGGCCTTGATCGACGGGATCCACACAAAGGTCCGGTCCGGCTGCTTGCCGTCCAGGCCCACCACCTGCAACTTCTGCCCTTCAAGCATCAGGTTGTCACCCTTGAGTACGCCCGGCACGATGGTTTTGGCCGGCACGTCTGCGCCCATTTTCGGGCCCCAGAACGCCAGTTTGCCGTCGACGGTGTGCTTGATGTGATCCACGGTCGGCTGCGAGGCCAGCACTTTGGCGTTCGGGAAGGCGGCGGTCAGGGTGTCGAGGCCGAAGTAGTAATCCGGGTCACCGTGGCTGATGTAGATGGTGGTCAGTTGCTTGCCGCTGGCGCGGATTTTCTCGACCACCTGTTCGGCCTGGGACTTGCCGAATTGCGCGTCGACCAGAATCGCTTCTTTCTCACCGCTGACCAGAACCGAGGTCACCGGGAAGATTGCCTTGTCGCCCGGGTTGTACACGTCCAGGGTCAGGGTCGATGCCGCAGCCGCGTGGGCCGCGAAGCCGAGGGTGGCGGTGGCCAGCAAAAAGCGCTTGAGAGAGGTGAAGCCGATCATCTGTTGCTCCGTTGTCCAAATGCCGTGTCTGGCGATGGGGACAGAGCTTAGTTGCATGACTCAGTACAAAAAATGCGATGCTTGAACATAGTTTGTTTCTGAAAGCGGGCAAATCATGGATCGTCTACAAGCAATGCGAGTGTTCGTCTCAGTGGTCGACCTCGGCAGCCAGTCGGCCGCCGCCGATCATCTGGACCTGTCGCGGCCGGTGGTATCGCGTTATCTGGCCGAGCTGGAAGACTGGGTCGGCGCGCGTTTGATGCACCGCACCACGCGCAAATTGAGCCTGACTGCCGCCGGCAGCGAGATTCTGCCCCGGTGTCGGCAGATGCTCGACCTGTCCACCGACATGCAAGCCGCTGTCAGCGAGCCGGACGAGGCGCCACGTGGCTTGCTGCGCATCAGCGTCAGCACCTCGTTCGGCCAGGCGCAATTGGCGGATGCCATGGCGGCTTACGTCAAAAGGTACCCCGGTGTCAGCATCGACATGCAGATGCTCGACCGCACGGTGAACCTGGTGGATGAACGCATCGACCTGGCGATCCGCACCAGCAACGACCTTGACCCGAACCTGATCGCCCGGCGGCTGACCGTCTGCCGCTCGGTGATCTGCGCCTCCCCTGCTTACCTGAGCGAACACCCGACACCGCAGCGGGTCGAGGACTTGAGCCAGCACAACTGCCTGACCCACTCCTACTTCGGCAAAAGCCTCTGGCATTTCGAGGAGAACGGCGAGCCGGTGTCGGTGCCAGTGCAAGGCAACATCAGCGCCAACGAAGCCAGCACATTGCTGCGCGCAACCATGGCCGGTGCGGGGGTGGCAATGCTGCCCAGTTATCAGGCGGGTGTGCATATCCACAGCGGCGAGCTGATCCGCCTGCTGCCACACGCCGAGCCCCGGCAGATGAACGTGTACGCGGTGTACGCCTCACGCAAGCACATGCCGGCGGCGCTACGCAGCATGCTGGATTTTCTGGTGCTCAGGTTTCCCGAAGAGCCGGCATGGGATATCGGCCTGTAACCGAATCCCCTTGTAGGAGCGAGCCTGCTCGCGATGACGGTCTGAAATCTGACATCTTTGTTGCCTGACACTCCGCTATCGCGAGCAGGCTCGCTTGTATGTTTAGACTTGAAGGGGTGGGTGGGACTAAAGCTCGTCATCTGACTCTGACCAGTACAGACCGTGGGAGACTTCGTCCCACCCCTTCACCTAATGCGCCGATAAGGAATGCATCGGCTCGGACCGACGATAGAAACAAGCCAGCGCAACGGTGAACCCCGTCAAGTATCTAAACCCTAGCTCGGAGGGTGTGCCATGACAATCCTGGATTCGCAGGTGGTCGTCGGTGTGGATGTGGCGAAGGACGAGATCGTTATCTATCGATCCGACCTGGAAAAGACCCTAAATATCGCGAACAAGCGATCAACCTTGAAGCAATGGCTCAAGACGCTGCCAGCGCACAGCGCTATCGCGCTAGAAGCGACCAATATCTATCACCTTGATACAACGGAAATGGCCCATGAAATGGGCCATGACGTTTACGTCATCGATGGCAGTCGCCTCAACAAATACCGCGATGGAATAGGCATGAGGGCGAAAACAGATACGTTGGATGCCGAACTGCTGGCCCGTTACTTGAGCCGCGAATCCGACAGATTGAGGATCTGGAATCCGCCACCGAAGGCTTACACACAAATGAAAAGCCTGCTTCGCCGTCGGGCTCAGTTGGTCCGGGCCTGTGTTGCACTCAAGCAGAGCTGGAAAAACGAATCCTTGCTGAAAGAGCACTTCAACCAGCTTCTGGCCGCCATTGCCCAGTTCGAAAAGATGATTCAGAAAACGCTCAAGGAAATTGCTGAGGAAGGTGGGATTGATGATCAGGTGAAGCGTTGCCAGGCCATCGAGGGCGTAGGGCTCCTGACGGCCACCGCAGCGGCCACTGCTTTTATGCGTGGGGAATTTGCCAACAGCGACGAGTACGTCGCCTTCCTCGGCATGGATCCGCGTGTGAGGCAGTCAGGACAAAAGGATCAAAAGCGCCGACTCTCTAAACGAGGGGACTCGGAGTTCCGGCGCTTGTTTCACAATAGCGCTATGGCTGCCAGCCGTTCGCCGACCTGGAAGCCGTACTACGAACGCTATCTGGCCAGAGGTCTAAAAGGCACTCAGGCCTTGGTTATCCTGGCACGCAAGCTGGCCAGAGTGATGTTTGCCCTGATGAAAAACCAAACCGAATACAAGCCAAATTCTATGTTTGGGTGTTCCCCCCAAACATAGAATCTCCCACAGTTTGATTGGTGATACCGCAGCCTTTGCGCTCGACTCCACTCCCCTTGTGGGAGTGAGCCTGCTCGCGATGACGGTCTGACATTCAACATCTCTGTTGCCTGACACTCCGCTATCGCGAGCAGGCTCGCTCCCACAGTTTGATTGGTGATACCGCAGCCTTTGCGCTCGACTCCACTCCCTTGTGGGAGCGAGCCTGCTCGCGATGACGGTCTGACATTCAACATCTCTGTTGCCTGGCACTCCGCTATCGCGAGCAGGCTCGCTCCCACAGTTTGATTGGTGATACCGCAGCCTTTGCGCTCGACTCCACTCCCCTTGTGGGAGCGAGCCTGCTCGCGATGACGGTCTGACATTCAACATCTCTGTTGCCTGGCACTCCGCTATCGCGAGCAGGCTCGCTCCCACAGTTTGATTGGTGATACCGCAGTCTTTGCCCTCGACTCCACTCCCCTTGTGGGAGCGAGCCTGCTCGCGATGACGGTCTGACATTCAACATCTCTGTTGCCTGACACTCCGCTATCGCGAGCAGGCTCGCTCCCACAGTTTGATTGGCGATACCGCAGCCTTTGCGCTCGACTCCACTCCCCTTGCGGGAGTGAGCCTGCTCGCGATGACGGTCTGACATTCAACATCTCTGTTGCCTGGCACTCCGCTATCGCAAGCAGGCTCGCTCCCACAGTTTGATTGGTGATACCGCAGTCTTTGCCCTCGGCTCCACTCCCCTTGTGGGAGCGAGCCTGCTCGCGATGTCGGTCTGACATTCAACATCTCTGTTGCCTGGCACTCCGCTATCGCGAGCAGGCTCGCTCCCACAGTTTGATTGGTGATACCGCAGCCTTTGCGCTCGACTCCACTCCCCTTGTGGGAGCGAGCCTGCTCGCGATGTCGGTCTGAAATCTGACATCTTTGTTGCCTGGCACTCCGCTATCGCGAGCAGGCTCGCTCCCACAGTTTGATTGGTGATACCGCAGCCTTTGCGCTCGACTCCACTCCCCTTGTGGGAGCGAGCCTGCTCGCGATGACGGTCTGACATTCAACATCTCTGTTGCCTGGCACTCCGCTATCGCGAGCAGGCTCGCTCCCACAGTTTGATTGGTGATACCGCAGCCTTTGCCCTCGACTCCACTCCCCTTGTGGGAGCGAGCCTGCTCGCGATGACGGTCCGACATTCAACATCTCTGTTGCCTGGCACTCCGCTATCGCGAGCAGGCTCGCTCCCACAGGGGGGTATCAGTGTTCTGAATGTCGGGGTACATACAAAAGCCCTGTCACTGGCAACTCACTCCCGCTGACCTATGCTCAAAGTAATACCGGAGGGTATTCGTTCAGAGGTCAACGCCATGAACACCAAAACAAGAAGATACTTCGCCATTTTCGTCACCTGCGCGGCGACGCTGGCGCTGTATGGCACCGCCGCCTGGCGTGTCGAGCAGTTGCGACAACTGCCCCGCGACTACGCGAGTTGTAACTTCGAGCGCTGCATTCCCCACAACGCGACCCTCAATGCCCTTCGGTAACGAAGGCGGTCAGGCCTCGTTGTCCTGATCGGCCTTCAAGCGGTCGCGAAAAGCCTTGGGCGAGATCCCTACCCGACGCCGGAACAGGCGTGTGAAGTTGGTCGGATCGGAAAACCCCAACACGTCGGACATTTCGTAAATGGTCATGCTGGTGTAGGTCAGCAAGCGCTTGGCTTCCAGCAACTGTCGCTCGTGCATGATCTGCAACGCCGGTTGCCCCGCCAGTTCACGACAGGTGCCGTTGAGGTGCGACACGGAGATCCCCAGCCGATGCGCCAGGTCCTCGACCTTGACGTGCTGACGGTAGGTCTCTTCCACCAGCTGGATAAAACCGTTGAGGTACTCCCGGGCACGGTGCGGACGCTGACTGGCAGCGCGGCGCGAAATCACCTGGCGGCTGACCCACACCATGATCACGCTGACCAGCGAATGCATGAGCATTTCACGCGCAGGCTGGTGCCCGGTGTATTCCTCTTGCAGCGCTGAAAACAGGCTGTTGAGGTAATCGCTGTCCTTGCCCGCCGGGTAACTTTCGGCTTGGGCCAACGCGTTCACCGAGTTGCCCAGTTGCGCCTGAAGATGGGCAATCAATGGCGCGGCCAGGGTCACGACGAACCCTTCGACGTCCTCGGAAAACCGGTAACCATGCACCGATAACGGCGGCAGGATCAGGATCGCCGGTTCGGTCAGCTCCGTGTGTTTGCCTTCGATTTCAAGCTCTGCCTGACCTTTGAATACGAAGAGCAACTGGCACAAATCAGCGTGACGATGGGGTTTGATTTCCCATTGATGTTCGCGGCTGCGTTTGGAAATGGTTTCACAGTGCAGCAAGTCGGGGGTCGGCCAGTCCAGGCTTTCACCGTAGAGCTTGAACACTGGAATCGAAGGTAGGTCAGGCTTGTTCATCACTTCAATCCAGGCCTCAGAGGGTTACGGGCGATAATCGCACCGATTGGCAGAATGTACAGGTATCGGCTCAGTTTTCACCTTCAATTGACAGACCCGCAAGGGAAAAATGCAAGCACTCGATCCATAAAAATCATTCACCGGCCGTGGTCGCGTGAAGCTTGCGAGTCATAAAAACAATGAAAACGCTGAAAACCCAAATCGCCATCATTGGCGCCGGCCCCTCCGGTTTGCTGCTCGGCCAATTGCTGCATAACGCCGGAATCGACACCCTGATCCTTGAACGACAGACCCCCGACTATGTGCTCGGCCGAATCCGCGCCGGTGTCCTCGAACAAGGCATGGTAGAGCTTTTGCGTCAGGCCGGGGTGGGTCAGCGCATGGATGCCGAAGGGCTGGTCCATGGCGGTTTCGAGCTGGCCCTCGACGGACGCCGGGTACACATCGATCTGCAAGCCCTGACCGGTGGCAAAACCGTGATGATCTACGGTCAGACCGAAGTCACCCGGGACCTGATGGCCGCTCGTCGGGAGGCTGGCGCGCAGACGATTTACCAGGCCGGCAATGTCGTACCGCACGCAATGAAAACCGCAGAACCGTTCGTGACGTTTGAGAAGGATGGCGAGACCTGGCGCCTAGATTGCGACTACATCGCCGGGTGCGACGGTTTCCATGGCGTGGCGCGACAGTCGATTCCTGCCGAATGCCTGAAGGTCTTCGAGCGGGTCTATCCATTCGGCTGGCTCGGGATTCTCGCTGATACGCCGCCGGTCCATGACGAACTGGTCTACGCCCGCCACGAACGCGGTTTTGCCTTGTGCAGCATGCGTTCGGCAACCCGCACGCGTTACTACCTTCAGGTGCCGGCCGACGAGAAGGTCGACGCCTGGTCGGATGAGCGCTTTTGGGAGGAGCTCAAATCGCGCCTGCCTGCGGCGCTGGCCGATACTCTTGTGGCCGGGCCGTCCATCGAAAAAAGCATCGCGCCCCTGCGCAGTTTTGTGGTCGAACCGATGCAGTACGGGCGGATGTTCCTGGTCGGCGACGCGGCGCACATCGTCCCGCCCACCGGTGCCAAAGGCCTGAACCTGGCAGCCAGCGACGTCAGCACCTTATTCACCATTTTGCAAAAGGTGTACGCCGAGGGGCGCCTCGATCTGCTGGAGAAATACTCTGAGATCTGCCTGCGCCGGGTCTGGAAAGCCGAACGGTTTTCCTGGTGGATGACGTCGATGCTGCACCGCTTCGATGATCACGACGCCTTCAGCCAGCGCATCTGCGAGTCGGAATTGGATTACTTCGTACACTCCGAGGCTGGTCGAAAAACCATTGCAGAAAATTACGTCGGGCTTCCTTATGAGGCTATCGAATAGCCTCCTACCGACTTACACTGGTGAGCATCCCCGCTCGCCATTGCCTCGTGCGGGACACTCACTGCCCGCAGGTTCCACCGTGACCAATCTCAACCAGCCTGAAACGCCTAAACCGGCTATTCGCAGCGTGTTGATCGCCCTGATGCTGGCGATCTTTCTCGGCGCACTGGACCAGACCATCGTCGCCGTTTCCATGCCGGCCATCTCCGCGCAATTCAAGGACGTCAGCCTGCTGGCCTGGGTGATTTCCGGCTACATGGTGGCGATGACCGTGGCGGTGCCGATCTACGGCAAGCTCGGCGACCTGTACGGCCGACGCAAGTTGATGCTGTTCGGAATGGGGCTGTTCACCCTCGCCTCGCTGTTCTGCGGCATGGCCCAAAGCATGGAACAACTGGTGCTGGCGCGAATCATCCAGGGCATCGGTGCGGGCGGAATGATTTCGGTCAGCCAGGCGATCATCGGGGATATCGTCCCGCCCCGGGAGCGCGGTCGCTATCAGGGTTATTTCAGCAGCATGTACGCCGTGGCGAGTGTGGCCGGCCCGGTGCTCGGCGGTTACATGACCGAATACCTGTCGTGGCGCTGGGTATTTCTGATCAACCTGCCGCTGGGCATCGGAGCCTGGCTGGTGGCCAATCGCACACTGGTGGGTTTGCCCGTGCCACAACGCCAACCGATCATCGATTACCTCGGCACGTTGCTGATGATTATCGGTTTGACCGCCTTGCTGCTGGGCATCACGCAAGTTGGTCAGGGCCACTCATGGCGCAGCGCCGAAGTGCTGGGCCTGCTCGGGTGCGCGGTGCTGGTGCTGGCGCTGTTCGTCTGGCATGAGCGCCGGGCGCGGGAGCCATTGCTGCCGATGCACCTGTTTGCCAACCGCAATGCGATCCTGTGCTGGTGCACGATTTTCTTCACCAGTTTCCAGGCCATCTCGCTGATCGTGCTGATGCCGCTGCGCTTCCAGAGCGTCACCGGCGCCGGGGCCGACAGCGCCGCGCTGCACCTGTTGCCGCTGGCCATGGGCTTGCCGATCGGGGCTTATTTCGCCGGACGCCGCACCTCGGTGACCGGGCGCTACAAACCGATGATCCTGGCAGGGGCGGTGCTGATGCCGATCTCGATTCTCGGCATGGCTTTCAGTCCGCCCCAGGCGTTCTTGCTCAGCAGTCTGTTTATGTTGCTCAGCGGCATTGCCAGCGGCATGCAATTCCCGACGTCATTGGTCGGGACGCAGAACTCGGTGGAACAGCGGGACATCGGCGTCGCCACCAGCACCACCAACCTGTTCCGCTCGCTGGGCGGCGCGGTGGGGGTGGCATTGATGTCGGCGCTGTTGCTGGCGCTGCTGCAGGATTCGAGCTTCGCCCACCTGGCCGGTTCGTCGATGATTGCCGAGGGCCGTTCAGGGAATGTGTTGCTGGACGGTTTGAACGCTGCACCGGGGGAGGCGCAGAACGCCTTGCGCGCCGAGTTGGCGCTGACGTTCAGGCATTTGCTGATGGTCAGTGCGGCGGTGTCGTTGCTGGGGTTGGCGGCGGCGGTTGCGATGCCGAACAGGGTGTTGCGGGGGCGTGAGGATAAAGTCCGATAGATAGACCGAGTCGCCCGCCATCGCGAGCAGGCTCGCTCCCACAATGGATCTTTGTCGTCCACAAATGCTGTGAACACTGGAGATCTACTGTGGGAGCGAGCCCGCTCGCGAAGGCGTCCTCACAGACACCGATGAATCAAGGGCTGTAATACCCGACCGCCACCAGAAAATGCCCGACCTTTTTCAGGTAGGCATGCTTGTCTTCAACCTTGTTGGTGACCGGGTTTTTCCAGCGGTATTCGTATTCGCCGTAATCCTGCTTGGCAATCAACGCCAGGATCGGCTCGCCCACCGGTTTGCCTTCCGGGTCCTTGATCTTGCCGAAGTCGGTATTGATCAACCGCAGGTTGGTGCCGTGGGCCACGTAACGCTGGGTGTTGAGGTCAACGACGAACACGTACAGGTCATCCTGCAAGTAGCCGCCCTTGAGGGAGTTGATCGCAGTCAGCGTGCCCTTCTCGTCTTTGGCCAGATCCGTCGCCGCTTTGTTCAGCAAGGCCATCGCCTGTTCCGCCGACGCCCGTGGCAGGTAGTAACCCACGGCCAGAATCCGCTGGCCAACGCGCTGATAGAACACATGCTTGCGCTCGACCTTGCCGTCGGACCAGTTCTGCCAGCGGTATTCAGCCTGCTGAATCCCATTGCCCTCCGGCACTTTCAAGGCGTCCTTGAAGGCCTTCTGCAAATCCGGTCCCAGGGTTTCGGTCACATCACGCCCGATCAAGGCCGAAGACGGCCCGCCACTGGCAAGCATCACGCCCTTGGTATCGACCACGAAGACGTAACGATCCTTGTCGACAAACTCGCCCTGACGGCTGAACGCCGCGAACGCCTTGTCGCCGTTGTCGTGGTAGTAGGCCAGGGCTTTTTCCAGCAAGGCCTTGGCCGCCTGGCTGTCATCCTTTTCCGCCGTAGCCGCCTGAACCTGCCCCAGACACAACAACAGCATCCACCCCAGCACGGCCCACTTGTGCAGAACCCCCATAGCGCATCCCCTCGTTCTTGTCGGTGTTTCAAGAGCGTAGACGGCTATGGGATATGTACGAATTTTCAGGCCCTTGTAGCAGCTGTCGAAGGTTTACTGCCTTGCGCGGAGTTGCTGCTGCAGATTCTGGATCTGCGCCTGAAGGGTGTTGATGTTGCGGGTGGTCTGGCCGCGGAAGGCATCGAACTCGGCGGTATTGGTGACGCCTTGCGCTGCTGCCGGGCGGTTGTCCTGCTGGCTTTTGAGCACGATCATGTCTTGTTCCAGTCGCTCGATGGCGGCGCTCGGGTTGCCCTGTTTTTTCAGCGCGACGATGTCGGCGCCGAGGCTTTTGAGCTGGGCGTCGAACTTGCTGGTGTCGTCCGGGGCGCTTTTCAGCGCAGCCAACTCGGTGCTCAAGGCTTTGACCTGCGCCTGCAATTGCGTGTTGGCGGCCTGGTGTTCGGTGCTCTGGGCGGTCATCTGCGCCAGGCGCTTGTCCAGATCGGCGGTTTGTGCGGTCATTTGTGCCAGACGCTTGTCCAGGTCGCTGGTCTGACCGACAACACCTTGCTGCTGCTTGCTTTGGTCCTGCAACTGGTTTTCCAGCTGCTTGATTTGCAACTTCAGGGCTTCGCTGTCGCTGGTGACGTTGGTCTGGCTGGCGACCACCTTGCCGGAAATGTCCTGCAAGCGTCCCGCCGCATCCTCACTGATCCGCGCGAAACTTTCCTGGGTGGCCACCAGTTGCTGTTCCATCAGCGAAATCTGTTGAAAGCTCCACCAGGCAAGGCCGGCGAATGCGAAGAACAAAGCCCCGACCAGTGCCCACAGAGGCCCGGTGCTGGCGCTTTTGACCTTGACCACCGGCGCCGTGCGCGAATGCACGGAGGTGCGTTTCGAGGTCGGAAAATCATCGTCATCGGGGACGTCGGCGCGCAGGCTTGGAACATCATCGAAGTCGTCGTTGGCATCGTTACGCATGGACATTGAGTCAACCTTTGTGGAACGCGGTGATGGCTATAGGCAGCGAGTATAAACCCCACGGCCGCAGCGATTGACCCTCAACGCCAAACTCGGTTCAGTGCTGGCAGGTTTGTCACTGCAAAAGTCAGCGAATGTCCTGGGCTTTCCACCAGCCGCAGAATTCATCGAGGGCCGTCCAGAGACTGACTTTCGGATCGTAGTCCAGATAATGCCGGGCGCGGCTGATGTCCAGGGTGAAATTTTTGTTCATCACCTGCATGCCCAGCCGTGACAACGTCGGCTCGGGACGGCCCGGCCACAATTTACACACCCCTTCGTTGAGCGCGGCAACGCTGTAGGCCAGGCCGTAGGAACGGTAGCGCGTCACTTGTGGGACTTCCATCTTGCGCATGACGTAATTGACCACGTCCCACAACGGCACAGGCGTGCCGTTGCTGATGTTGTAGGCCTTGCCCAAGGCCGAGTCGCTGGCCAGCAAGCTGCTGAGCAATGCTTCATTGAGGTTTTGCACACTGGTGAAGTCGACCTTGTTCAGGCCGTTGCCGATGATCGCCAGGCGTCCCTTGCGCTGCATGTTCAGCAGCCGCGGGAAGATACTCATATCACCCGCCCCGGTGACGAAACGCGGGCGCAGGGCGAGGGTTTCGAGACCGAACTCCTGTGCGCCAAAGACCTTTTGCTCGGCGAGAAATTTGGTGGCGGCGTAGGGATGCTTGAAACGTTTAGGCACTTGTTCTTCGGTCAGCCCCAGATGATCACGGCCATCGAAGTAGATCGACGGTGACGACAAATGCACCAGGCGTCGGACCCGCTGTTTCAGGCAGGCCTCGACCACGTTTTCAGTGACCTGCACGTTGCCTTGATGAAAGTCCTGATAACGTCCCCACAAACCGACCGCGCCGGCGCAATGCACCACCGCTTCGACATCGGAACACAGCTCGCGCGCCAGTTCCGGGTCGCTCAAGTCGCCCGGGATAAACTCGGCGCCACGGCGCACCAGGTGTTCGACGCTTTCGGCCCGGCGACCATTGACCCGCACGTCCAGGCCCTGCTCCAGGGCGAAACGCGCAAAGCGTCCGCCAATGAAGCCGCTTGCGCCGGTAACCAGAATTTTCATGTAGAGCTCCAACAAATGCAGCGGTGAGCATCAAGCTACACGCAGCAAGTTAAAAACGGTCCGCAAGCGCTTCACTTGCGGCTTGCAGCTTGACGCTTATGGCTGCTTCCAGGGCACCAGCCATTGCTTCGACGAACGCACCAATTGATCGGTCAGCAACCCCAGCAGCTGACCGCCATTGCGCCAATGATGCCAGTACAGCGGCACATCGATGGGCTTATCTGCCAAAAGCTCCACCAATACACCGCGCTCCAGCTGCTCGCGCACCTGCAATTCGGGCACCAGGCCCCAGCCAAGCCCGGCTTCGGTCAGGCGGATAAAGCCTTCAGACGACGGGCATAAATGGTGTTCGAAACCGCCATCGACCCCGAGGGATGCGAGGTAACGATGCTGCAGGAAATCGTCCGGGCCGAAGACCAGCGCCGGGGTTTTCGCCAGCAGGTCAGCACGCACGCCTTCAGGAAAATGCCGGGCGATAAACGCCGGGCTGGCCAACGCGCGATAACGCATGGCGCCCAATAACACGCTACGTGCGCCAGCCACCGGGCGCTCGCTGGCGCAGATGCACGCGGCCACTTCGCCAGCGCGCATGCGTTTGAGGCCGACGGTCTGGTCTTCGACGACCAGGTCCAGCAGCAGGTGTTGCTCGGCGCAGAAATCACTGACGGCTGCGGCCCACCAAGTCGCCAGGCTGTCGGCGTTCAGGGCGATGCGCAGACGTTCCGGCAGACCTTCTTCGTCCAGCGCCGGTACCAGCGTCTGTAGATCCCGTTCCAGCAAACGCACCTGCTGGACATGGTTGAGCAGCCGCCGACCAATCTCGGTAGGCGCCGGCGGCGTGACCCGCACCAACACCGGCTGGCCGACCCGCGCTTCCAGGAGCTTGATGCGCTGGGAGATCGCCGATTGCGACAAGCCCAGCACCTGCGCCGCACGTTCAAACCCGGCCTGCTCGACCACGGCGGCCAGGGCGGACAGCAATTTATAGTCGAACATCAGTTTTCCTAATGAGCGATCAGCATGATTGGTTTTTCTTATACCGCGTTGCACCGGAGAATAGCCAGCAAGCACTCTTGAACAGGATCACCGACATGGCTGGCGAAACTTCATTGGCAACCCTGCTGCGCAGCATGAGCCCGCACCTCAACGAGGGTGAATATGTATTTTGCACCCTGCGCGACGGCCAATTGCCCGCCGGCCTAGCGATCGTCGGCAGCTTTCGCGAGCAGGAGGGGCTGACCGTCATTCTCGAACGCTCCCTCGCCGAGCAGGCCGGTTTCAGCTTCGACTACGTCGCGGCCTGGATCACCTTGAACGTGCACTCAGCCCTCGAAGCCGTCGGCCTCACCGCCGCCTTCGCCACGGCATTGGGCCAGGCCGGCATCAGTTGCAACGTGATCGCCGGTTACTACCACGACCATTTATTCGTCGGTCAGGCCGATGCCCAACGCGCAATGCACGTGTTGCGCGACCTGGCAGCCAACGCGGAGTAAACCCTTATGTGGCAAAGCTATGTGAATGGCCTGCTGGTGGCCGCCGGGCTGATCATGGCGATCGGCACTCAGAACGCGTTTGTGCTGGCGCAGAGCCTTCGACGTGAACATCACCTGCCGGTGGCGGCGCTGTGCGTCACCTGCGACGCCTTGCTGGTGGCCGCCGGGGTATTCGGGCTGGCGACGGTGCTGGCGCAAAACCCGACCTTGTTGGCGGTCGCCCGCTGGGGTGGCGCGGTATTTCTGATTTGGTATGGCAGTCAGGCGCTGCGTCGGGCGTGCTCGAAACAAAGCCTGCAACAAGGTGAAAACCAGACGGTGCGCTCGCTACGTGCGGTGATGCTCAGCGCGTTGGCCGTCACCTTGCTCAACCCGCACGTTTATCTGGATACCGTGTTGTTGATCGGCTCCCTCGGCGCGCAGCAAACCGAGCCCGGCGCTTATGTCGTGGGGGCGGCCAGTGCGTCGTTGTTGTGGTTTTTCACCCTGGCACTCGGCGCGGCATGGTTGGCACCCTGGCTGGCACGGCCCAGCACCTGGCGGATTCTCGATCTGCTGGTGGCGGTGATGATGTTTGCCGTGGCGTTTCAATTAATCGTCGCCAGCTGATTATTCCAAAAGGCTCTGGAACCTCTATCCCACACAGTTGTTGCGTGGTTATGCCGCACCCCCGGTGCTATGATCCGATCCGATGCGCCGCAAAGAGTACAAACTCCCCGGCGCTTGTCTGGCCGCCCGTGATCGGCCTTGCGCTCACCGCAACTGACCTGATTAGGAGAATCATCATGGCTTTCGAATTGCCGCCGCTGCCTTACGCACACGATGCCCTGCAGCCGCACATTTCCAAGGAAACTCTGGAATACCACCACGACAAGCACCACAACACCTACGTCGTGAACCTGAACAACCTGGTGCCAGGCACCGAGTTCGAAGGCAAGACCCTGGAAGAAATCGTCAAGTCTTCCTCGGGCGGCATCTTCAACAACGCCGCTCAAGTCTGGAACCACACTTTCTACTGGAACTGCCTGGCGCCAAACGCCGGCGGTCAACCAACCGGCGCACTGGCTGAAGCCATCAACGCTTCTTTCGGTTCGTTCGACAAGTTCAAAGAAGAATTCAGCAAAACCTCCATCGGCACCTTCGGTTCCGGTTGGGGCTGGCTGGTGAAAAAAGCTGACGGTTCCCTGGCCCTGGCCAGCACCATCGGCGCCGGCAACCCGCTGACCAGCGGCGACACCCCGCTGCTGACCTGCGACGTCTGGGAACACGCTTACTACATCGACTACCGCAACGTTCGTCCGAAATACGTCGAAGCGTTCTGGAACCTGGTCAACTGGAAATTCGTGGCTGAGCAATTTGAAGGCAAAACCTTCAAGGCTTAAGCTCGACGCCAGACAAGAAACCCGGCTTTTATGCCGGGTTTTTTTATGGGCTTTGGAAGTATTCACTGCCGTGTGTCGCTCTAAACATCGAATCAACTACCCGGCCGCCTTCGCTAGCAGGCTCGCTCCCACAGTGAACACACCCTTTATAAAACCCGCTCGATCTCCTGTGGGAGCGAGCCTGCTCGCGAAGAACGATGACGGGGTCTCTGGAATGCTATGCCGGATCGACGTTATCAAGCGCCCGGTTCACGGCCAGTTCTGCCAGCATGATGATCTGCTGGATTGCCAGCACGGTGTTGCGCTGCGGACCGATCAGGTTCGAGGCGAAATCGCTGGCCATGACGCTGGCCGAAGCCAGGGACTCGCAGGCTTGGACCAGGAGGCTTTCAGTGTCCATGTCGGGGGCGATCATGAACATCGTGCTGGGGCGCCGGGGTTTTTCGAGGTATTGGTTTGGCGGGTCGAGGTAGTAGTCGAGGGCGCGTTTTATGGCTTCGTGGTCTTTGAGGAGCGTTTCGGCTTCGGTGGTGGGAGCGATGTTGACGGGTGGGTCGGGGATTAACTTATCCAAACTGAAATTCCTCTAATCAAACGGGTGCCATCACCCGTCGTTTCTCACGCGACGGAGGGGAGGCAGCTATGTGCGGAGTGAGAAACCGGTAGAGGAATAGACCCGGCCAGACCGAAGTCTGCCCGCACACAGCCGCCATAAAAAACTTGCTGGCAGCGGATAAGCTGGCGGCAATTATGGTGGTACTGGCGCTGTATTAAAACCTCTACGGGCTCTCACACCCGGTCGCTGAGTTTTCAGCGACAGCCAGAGGTTAGAGAACACGCTTCCTACCCGGCAACCTGAAAAATGCGTGGGAAAACGCTGAGTTTTTTACACATTGTTCAACACACAAAAATGGAACGCGGAGCGTCCCGGGCGACATTCCCACGCGGAGCATGGGAACGATCAATCGGGAGGCATCAGGAAGAGATTAGTTGGCTGTCAGGCCGCCTTCGCGAGCAGGCTCGCTCCTACAGTGGAATGGGTGTACCTGCAAGAGATTGGTTGGCTGTCAGGCTGCCTTCGCGGGCAAGCCTCGCTCCTACAGTGGAATGGGGGTACCTGCAAGAGATTGGTCGGCTGTCAGGCCGCCTTCGCGGGCAAGCCTCGCTCCTACAGTGGAATGGGGGGTACCTGCAGGAGATTGGTTGGCTGTCAGGCCGCCTTCGCGAGCAGGCTCGCTCCTACAGTGGAATGGGTATACCTGCAAGAGATTGGTCGGCTGTCAGGCCGCCTTCGCGGGCAAGCCTCGCTCCTACAAGAATTCAGCGTACAGCCTTTGATTCTCACCACTCATCAGGCCGAGCGTTAGCTCGCCTTCAGCTCTTGATCTTGATCTACCCGCCCCTTTCGGGAGGCTGAGTGGAGGTGTTCATCCGGGGAGTGGCGCGCAGCGCCGTTCGACGCAGTCGAACACGCTGCATGTAGGTCGTCGCGAAGCAGACCGGAGGGCAGTGTCCCCGGATGGATACCGGAGCGAAGGTACGCCGAGCCTTAGCGAGGGGCCGGACGCTTGGGGCGAGACTTTTTGGTTCCTTTTGTGGCGTTTGACAAAAGGGACTCGCCGTAAGGGCGAAACCATAAGTGGCCGTTACCGCACAAATGGATATGTACACCAGCGGGAGACTGGTCGGCTGTCAGGCCGTCATTGCGAGCAGGCTCACTCCCACAGTTGAAATGCGGACACCCGCAGAACCCAAGCCAATCTCCGACAATGAAACCAGCATTCAGCCCCTTGCCCCCCCGCCACAGCAGGCTAACATCAACAAAAGGAAAAATAGTCCCAATCCTCCTCAAGTTGAAGGACCCAACTACCGACACAGTACTAATAGGGCAAATACTCAAAACAACAGCATTTTCTGCCAAGCTGCAGGCAAAAAACCATGAGATTGAATGTCCCTTTGACTGCCATCACGGGATTGCCAATACTCATGGCAACTTGATGCTACCCGCACGGAACAAGGAATAACCCTTTGAAGCTGGAACTCAAGAACAGCTTGTCGGTGAAGTTGCTCCGGGTCGTGCTCCTGTCGGCATTGATCGTCGGCGTAGTCTTGAGCTGCGCGCAGATCGTTTTCGATGCCTATAAAACACGCCAGGCCGTGGCCAACGATGCACAACGCATCCTCGACATGTTCCGCGACCCCTCCACCCAGGCCGTCTACAGCCTGGATCGGGAAATGGGCATGCAGGTCATCGAAGGCCTGTTCCAGGACGAAGCCGTGCGCCAGGCCTCCATCGGCCATCCCAACGAAGCCATGCTCGCGCAAAAATCTCGTGAGTTGCACCATTCAAACAGCCGCTGGCTGACCGATCTCATTCTTGGCAAGGAACGCACCTTCACCACCCAACTGGTCGGCCGCGGCCCCTACAGCGAGTATTACGGCGATCTGAGCATCACCCTCGACACCGCCACCTACGGGCAGGGTTTCATCGTCAACTCGGTGATCATCTTCATTTCCGGCGTATTGCGCGCCCTCGCCATGGGCCTGGTGTTGTACCTGGTCTACCACTGGCTGCTGACCAAACCTCTGTCGCGCATCATCGAACACCTGACCGAAATCAATCCGGACCGCCCCAGCGAACACAAGATCCCACTGCTCAAAGGTCACGAAAAGAACGAACTGGGGATCTGGATCAACACCGCCAACCAGTTGCTCGAATCCATCGAACGCAACACCCACCTGCGCCACGAAGCGGAAAACAGCCTGCTGCGCATGGCCCAGTACGACTTCCTAACCGGTCTGCCGAACCGTCAGCAATTGCAGCAACAACTGGACAAGATCCTGGTTGACGCCGGCAAGTTGCAACGTCGGGTTGCGGTGCTGGTGGTGGGCCTGGACGACTTCAAAGGCATCAACGAACAGTTCAGCTATCAGACCGGCGACCAGTTGCTGCTGGCCCTGGCCGATCGTCTGCGCGCTCACAGCGGTCGCCTCGGCGCCCTCGCCCGTCTCGGGGGTGACCAGTTCGCCCTGGTCCAGGCCGATATCGAACAACCTTACGAAGCCGCCGAACTGGCGCAAAGCATTCTCGATGATCTGGAAGCGGCGTTTGCCCTCGATCATCAGGAAATCCGCCTGCGCGCGACCATCGGCATCACCCTGTTTCCCGAGGACGGCGACAGCACCGAGAAACTGCTGCAAAAAGCCGAGCAGACCATGACGCTGGCGAAAACCCGCTCGCGCAACCGTTATCAGTTTTACATCGCCAGCGTCGACACCGAGATGCGTCGCCGTCGGGAACTGGAAAAAGACCTGCGCGACGCCCTGCGGCGGGACCAGTTCTACCTCGTCTACCAACCGCAGATCAGCTACCGCGATCACCGGGTGGTGGGTGTCGAGGCACTGATTCGCTGGCAGCATCCCGAACATGGCCTGGTGCCGCCGGACCTGTTCATCCCGCTCGCCGAGCAGAACGGCACCATCATCGCCATTGGCGAATGGGTACTGGATCAAGCCTGCAAGCAATTGCGCGAATGGCACGATCAGGGTTTCCCGGATCTGCGCATGGCGGTGAACCTGTCGACCGTGCAACTGCACCACGCCGAATTGCCGCGAGTGGTCAACAACCTGCTGCAGATGTACCGCCTTCCCCCTCGCAGCCTGGAGCTGGAAGTCACCGAAACCGGCCTGATGGAAGACATCAGCACCGCCGCCCAGCATCTGTTGAGCCTGCGCCGCTCCGGCGCATTGATTGCGATCGACGATTTCGGCACGGGTTATTCGTCCTTGAGCTACCTGAAAAGCCTGCCGCTGGACAAGATCAAGATCGACAAGAGCTTCGTGCAGGACCTGCTCGATGACGACGACGATGCCACCATCGTTCGGGCGATCATCCAGCTGGGCAAGAGCCTGGGCATGCAGGTGATTGCCGAAGGCGTGGAAACCGCCGAGCAAGAGGCCTACATCATCTCCGAAGGCTGCCACGAAGGTCAGGGCTACCACTACAGCAAACCGCTGCCGGCACGGGAATTGAGCGCCTACCTGAAACAGGCGCAGCGCAGTAACGCAGCCATTTTGTAGAGATCAAACAATCGCAGCCTTGTTCCACTCAACAGCTACTACGGGTCCGTGTGCTTGTAGCCGCTGTCGAGTGAAACGGGGCTGCGATGTTTTTTGATCCACGACACAACGCTTGTACGAATAAGAAATATTTCCAGCTACAACCCTTTACAGATAATGCGAAAGATTTGCATTATGTCGCAGTTTTGCGCACTCGCTGCGCCATACCCCCCTCTCGAAGCAGGATGTTCGCCATGATTCGTATGCCTCTGGCTACCGCCAGTCTGTTGGCCATCGCTATTTCCCTCGCCGGTTGTGGCGAAGGCAAAGACAAGAACGCCGCTACGCCGACGCCGGCCGCCAGCACCGCTGCGGCTCCAGCTGCCGCCCCGGCCGCTACCAGCAAAGTCGACGAAGCCGCCGCCAAAGCCGTTGTCGCGCACTACGCCGACATCGTCTACGCCGTTTACAGCGATGCCGAATCCACCGCGAAAACCCTGCAAACCGCCGTCGACGCCTTCCTCGCCAAGCCGAACGCCGACACCCTGAAAGCCGCCAAGGCTGCCTGGGTGGCTGCCCGCGTTCCTTATCTGCAGAGCGAAGTGTTCCGCTTCGGCAACACCATCATCGACGATTGGGAAGGTCAGGTGAACGCCTGGCCACTGGACGAAGGCCTGATCGACTACGTCGACAAATCCTACGAACACGCACTGGGTAACCCGGGCGCCACAGCCAACATCATCGCCAACACTCAGGTGCAGGTCGGCGAAGACAAGATCGACGTCAAAGACATCACCCCGGAAAAACTCGCCAGCCTGAACGAACTGGGCGGTTCGGAGGCCAACGTCGCCACCGGCTACCACGCCATCGAATTCCTGCTTTGGGGCCAGGACCTGAACGGCACCGGCCCTGGCGCCGGCAACCGTCCAGCCTCCGACTACCTGGAAGGCAAAGGCGCCACCGGCGGTCACAACGATCGTCGCCGCGCTTACCTGAAGTCCGTGACCCAGCTGCTGGTCAGCGACCTGGAAGAAATGGTCGGTAACTGGAAGCCGAACGTGGCCGACAACTATCGCGCCACCCTGGAAGCGGAGCCGGTTGATTCGGGACTGCGCAAAATGCTGTTCGGTATGGGCAGCCTGTCCCTGGGCGAACTGGCGGGCGAGCGCATGAAGGTTTCCCTGGAAGCCAACTCCCCTGAAGACGAACACGATTGCTTCAGCGACAACACCCATAACTCGCAGTTCTACGATGCCAAGGGTATCCGCAACGTGTACCTGGGCGAATACACTCGCGCAGACGGCACCAAAATGACCGGCGCCAGCCTGTCGTCCCTGGTGGCCAAAGCCGACCCGGCTGCCGACACCGCGCTGAAAGCCGACCTGGCTGCAACCGAAGCCAAGATGCAGGTCATCGTCGATCACGCCAACAAGGGTGAGCACTACGACCAGCTGATCGCCGCCGGTAACACCGCTGGCAACCAGATCGTGCGCGACGCCATCGCCGCCCTGGTCAAGCAGACCGGTTCGATCGAAGCCGCCGCTGGCAAACTGGGTATCAGCGACCTGAACCCGGACAACGCTGATCACGAATTCTGATCAACGCTGGCTGAGTGACTAAAGAGGCGACCTTCGGGTCGCCTTTTTCATGCCTGCCTGACACTGACCACTGTAGGAGCGAGCCTGCTTGTGATGGCGCCGTGTCAGTCACCATCAATGTTGAATTCAATACCGCCTTCGCGGGCAAGCCTCGCTCCTACAGGGTCTGCGCTGAACCTGTGGGAGCGAGCCTGCTCGCGAAGGCGCCGTGTCAGTACCATCCATGTTGAATTCAATACCGACTTCGCGGGCAAGCCTCGCTCCTACAGGGGCTGCGCTGGACCCGTGGGAGCGAGCCTGCTTGCGAAGGCGCCGTGTCAGTCACCCTCCATGTTGAATTCAATACCGCCTTCGCGGGCAAGCCTCGCTCCTACAGGGTCTGCGCTGAACCCGTGGGAGCGAGCCTGCTCGCGATGGCGCCGTGTCAGTCACCCTCCATGTTGAATTCAATACCGCCTTCGCGGGCAAGCCTCGCTCCTACAGGGGCTGCGCTGAACCCGTGGGAGCGAGCCTGCTCGCGAAGGCGCCGTGTCAGTCTCCCTCCATGTTGAATTCAATACCGCCTTCGCGGGCAAGCCTCGCTCCTACAGGGGCTGCGCTGAACCCGTGGGAGCGAGGCTGATTGCGATGGCGGCGCCTCGGTCCCCTGTGAAAACCTGCCCCACATCAACCAAACGATAATTCCTCTTATTCAAACTCCCTTGCCCTGTTAGACTTTGCGCCCTTGTTTTGCTCGTCTTGCAGGATGTCTGATGCCCTCGCTGCTTCTTCGCTTGTCCGCACTGTTTCTGGCCCTGGGCCTGAGTGCCTGCGATGACGCCCCGCGTTTTACCAAGGCCGAACCCGGTGAAGCCCGGTCCGGTGGCGCGGCGACTGTGCGCAAGACCGATCAAAATGCGTTCTCACTGCCCTCCGCGAACCTGTCGCCGTCACGGCGCGTGGATTTCAGCGTCGGCAACAGTTTCTTCCGCAACCCTTGGGTGATCGCCCCTTCGACCACCACCGCCCGGGACGGCCTCGGTCCGCTGTTCAATACCAACGCCTGTCAGGGCTGTCACATCAAGGACGGTCGCGGTCATCCGCCGACGCCCGATGCGGCGAACGCGGTATCGATGCTGGTGCGCCTGTCGATCCCGAATGCACCGGCCTATGCCAACGTCATCGAGCAGCTCGGCGTGGTCCCGGAGCCGGTCTACGGCGGCCAGTTCCAGGACATGGCCATACCCGGCGTGACCCCGGAAGGCAAAGTGCGGGTCGATTACACCCCCGTTCCGGTCCGCTTCAAGGACGGCACCGAAATCGAGTTGCGCAAGCCCAGCCTGAACATCACTCAACTGGGTTACGGCCCGATGCACCCCGACACCCGTTTCTCGGCACGCGTTGCCCCGCCGATGATTGGCCTGGGCTTGCTCGAAGCCATCCCCGACGAAGCGATCCTGGCCAACGCCGAGGCTCAGGCCAAGGACAAAAACGGCATCGCCGGGCGACCGAACCGGGTCTGGGACGACGTGCAGCAGAAGACCGTTCTCGGCCGCTTTGGCTGGAAGGCCGGGCAACCGAACCTCAATCAGCAGAACGTTCACGCGTTCTCCGGTGACATGGGCCTGACCACCAGCCTGCGCCCCTTCGACGACTGCACCGAGGCGCAAACAGCCTGCAAACAGGCGCCGACCGGCAACGGCCCGAATGGCGAGCCGGAAGTCAGCGATAACATCCTGCGCCTGGTGCTGTTCTACAGCCGCAACCTGGCTGTACCGGCTCGTCGCGACGTCAATGCGCCCGAAGTGCTGGCCGGCAAGAACCTGTTTTTCCAGGCCGGATGCCAGTCCTGTCACACACCGAAATACACCACCGCCGCCAACGCCGCCGAACCTGAACTGGCCAATCAAGTGATTCGCCCTTACAGCGATCTGCTGCTGCACGACATGGGCGACGGCCTGGCCGACAACCGCAGCGAATTCCAGGCCAGTGGCCGCGACTGGCGCACCCCACCGTTGTGGGGCATCGGACTGACGCAAGCGGTCAGTGGCCACACCCAGTTCTTGCATGACGGCCGCGCGCGCAATCTGCTCGAAGCCGTGCTCTGGCATGGCGGCGAAGCGAAAGCGGCCCAGCAACAGGTTTTGTCTTTCAATGCCGAGCAGCGCGCTGCGTTGCTGGCGTTTTTGAATTCCCTTTAATACGTATTCCATAGCGGGAGCCCGACATGTTCCGTCCCAAATTGTTGTTCACCAGCCTCGCAGCACTCGCCCTCGGCGCTTGCTCGCCACAGGACCCGCAAGCCGTCACCTCGGCCGCCATCGCCAAATCGGTGATCCTGCCAACGTACACCCGCTGGGTTGAAGCCGACCGCCAATTGGCCGTCAGCGCCCTCGCCTATTGCGAAGGCAAGGAAAACCTCGACACCGCCCGCGCCGACTTCCTGCACGCGCAGAAAGCCTGGGCCGAGCTGCAACCGCTGCTGATCGGGCCGCTGGCCGAAGGCAATCGCGCCTGGCAGGTGCAGTTCTGGCCGGACAAGAAAAACCTGGTGGGCCGTCAGGTCGAGCAATTGGTCACCGCGCAGCCGCAGATCGATGCCGCCGCCCTGGCCAAGTCCAGCGTCGTGGTTCAAGGCCTCTCGGCCTATGAATACATCCTGTTCGACAGCAAGCCGGACGTGGCCAACGACGCGCTAAAAGCCAAGTACTGCCCACTGTTGAAGGCGATTGGCGAGCGTCAGAAACTGCTGGCCGAAGAGATTCTGCAAAGCTGGAATAACACCGACGGCATGCTCGCGCAGATGAGCAAGTTCCCGAACCAGCGCTACGCCGACTCCCACGAAGCCATCGCCGACCTGCTGCGCGTCCAGGTCACCGCCCTCGACACCTTGAAGAAAAAACTCGGTACGCCGATGGGCCGTCAGAGCAAGGGCGTGCCGCAACCGTTCCAGGCCGATGCCTGGCGCAGCCAGTCGTCCCTGGCCGGCCTTGAAGCCAGTCTCGCAGCCGCCAAAACCGTGTGGGAAGGCGTCGACAACAAAGGCCTGCGCGGCCTGTTGCCGAGTGAGCAAAAACCGTTGGCCGACAAGATCGACGCCGCTTACGCCGCGTCCCTGAAACTGTTCGCCAGCAACCAGCGTTCGCTGACCGAGATGCTCAACGACGATGCCGGCCGCCAGCAACTCAACGATATCTACGACAGCCTCAACGTCGTCCATCGCCTGCACGAAGGCGAACTGGCCAAGGCGCTGGGCATCCAACTGGGCTTCAACGCCAACGACGGTGACTGATGAGGGCAAGTGCCATGCTGCGACGTCAGGCTCTGACTTTAGGTAGTTTGCTGCTGGGAGCAGTGACACTGGGCGGCTGGACGCTGTTCAAACAAAAGGACAAGAGCCCGCTGCTGCTTTCGGCGCGGGACGATGGCGACGGCAAGCATTACGCCGTCGGTTATCGGCTGGACGGCACCCGGGTGTTCGCCACCCAGGTCGGGCAGCGTTGCCACGACATCATCAACCACCCGACGCTGCCGATTGCGCTGTTCGTCGCACGACGTCCGGGCACCGAAAGCTATCTGATCGACCTGCGCGACGGCGCGCTGCTGCAAACCGTGGCCTCGCTGCCCAACCGGCATTTCTACGGGCACGCGGTGATTCACAAGAGCGGCGACTGGCTGTACGCCACCGAAAACGACACCTCCGATCCGGGTCGCGGACTGTTGGGGGTGTATAAGTTCGAAGGTGAACGGCTGGTGCACAGCGGCGAGATATCCACCCATGGCATCGGCCCCCATCAGGTGTCGTGGATGCCAGACGGCGAGACGCTGGTGGTGGCCAACGGCGGCATTCGCACCGAGGCTGAAAGCCGGGTCGAGATGAACCTCAACGCCATGGAGCCGAGCCTGGTATTGATGCAACGCGACGGCACCCTGCTGAGCAAGGAAACCCTCGCCCAGCAGATGAACAGCGTGCGTCACCTGGGGATCGCCAGCGATGGCACCATCGTCGCCGGCCAGCAATTCATGGGGCCGTCCCACGAGTCCTCAGAGTTGCTGGCGATCAAGCGTCCGGGCCAACCGTTCGTGGCGTTTGCGGTGCCTGAACATCAGTTGCAGGCGATGGGGCATTACACCGCCAGCGTGGCAGTCCACAGTGACTTGCGATTGGTCGCGTTGACTGCGCCGCGCGGCAACCGCTTTTTCATCTGGGACCTGGACAGCGGTGAAGTGCGCCTGGATGCGCCGCTTCCCGATTGCGCCGGGGTTGGCGCCGTGGCTGACGGGTTTGTCGTGACCTCGGGTCAGGGCCGATGCCGGTATTACGATTGCCGTCAGACAACGCTGGTTGCAAAACCATTGGAGCTTCCGGCGGGGCTTTGGGATAACCACCTTCACCTCATCTGAGCCCGTTTCCTGTGGCAAGGGAGCTTGCTCCCGCTGGGCTGCGAAGCGGCCCCAAAATGGGACTGCTGCGCAGTCCAGCGGGAGCAAGCTCCCTCGCCACAGGTTATTCATCGTTCGTTAGTCCCCTTGAGTGACAGGCGCTCGAAGGCCTCGCCTGTAATTTCTTCCAGTTGGAATCAACCTGCGACTCAGATAATGTGCCCCACTGTCTCACCTGATTTTCTCCAAGGAAGTGGAAATATGCTGCGTCGCCGCATGCTGATCATGTTGGGTGTTGTTCTGCTGATCGTGCTGATCCTGGCCGGTTATAAAGCCTTCTCCATCTACACGATGATTCAAGGCTTTTCCGCGCCGAAACCGCCGATCAGTGTCGCCGCGACCACTGCCGTGGAACGTCCGTGGCAAGCTCGCCTGCCAAGCGTCGGCACCCTCAAGGCGCTGCAAGGCGTGGACCTGAGCCTGGAGACCGACGGCACCGTCATCGATTTGCAGTTCGAGTCAGGCCAGAAGGTCAAGGCCGGCCAACCGCTGCTTCTGCTTGATAGCGTGGTAGAAACCGCCCTGCTCGAAACCGCTCAAGCCGACCTGGGGTTGGCGCAGCTCGATTACGGTCGCGGCAGCCAATTGGTGGGCAGCCAGGCCATTTCCAAAGGCGAGTTTGACCGGCTCTCGGCGATATTGAAAAAGAGCCGGGCCACGGTGAATCAGCTCAAGGCGGCGCTGGCCAAAAAACGCTTGCTCGCACCGTTCAGCGGGACCATCGGTATTCGTCAGGTGGACATCGGTGACTATCTCGCCAGCGGCACCATGATCGCCACCCTGCAAGACCTCAGCAGCCTCTACGTCGACTTTTTCGTGCCCGAGCAGTCGGTGCCGAAGATCGGCGTCGGCCAGTCGGTGCAAATCATTGTCTCGGCCTACCCGACACAGACCTTCCCCGGCACCATCAGCGCGATCAACCCGAAAGTCGAAAACAGCACCCGCAATGTTCAGGTCCGCGCGACCCTGGCCAACCCCGACGGCAATCTGCTGCCGGGCATGTACGCCAGCCTGCAGGTGATGCTGCCCGACCCGCAGCCGCGCATCGTCGTGCCGCAAAGCGCGATCACGTACACGCTGTACGGCAACTCGCTCTACGTCGTCGCGCAGAAAAAAGCCGAAGACGGCAGCCTCGAAAAAGACGACAAGGGCCAGCCGATCCTGATCGCCGAACGGCGTTTCATCGAAACCGGCGAGCGCCGCGACGGGCTGGTGGTGATTACCAAAGGCTTGCAGAACGGCGAAAAAGTGGTCACGGCCGGTCAGATCAAACTGGACAACGGCGCACACATTGCCATCAGCGACGACAAGACCCTGACCGATAAGAACAGTCAGCCACGTACTGACTGATCAAGGAATCCTCATGGCTTTTACCGATCCGTTCATCCGCCGCCCGGTGCTCGCCACCGTGGTCAGCCTGTTGATTGTGCTGCTGGGCTTCCAGGCCTGGAGCAAGCTGCCGCTGCGCCAATACCCGCAAATGGAAAACGCCCTGATCACGGTCACCACGGCGTACCCCGGGGCCAACGCCGAAACCATCCAGGGCTACATCACCCAACCGATGCAGCAAAGCCTGGCCAGCGCCGAGGGCATCGACTACATGACCTCGGTCAGTCGCCAGAACTTCTCGGTGATCTCGATCTACGCGCGCATCGGCTCCAACAGCGACCGCCTGTTCACCGAGCTGCTGGCCAAGGCCAACGAGGTGAAGAACCGGCTGCCCCAGGACGCCGAAGACCCGGTGCTGAGCAAGGAAGCCGCCGACGCCTCGGCCCTCATGTACATCAGTTTCTTCAGCAAGGAGCTGAGCAACCCGCAGATTACCGATTACCTGTCGCGGGTCATCCAGCCAAAACTGGCGACTCTGCCGGGCATGGCCGAAGCCGAGATTCTCGGCAACCAGGTGTTCGCCATGCGCCTGTGGCTGGACCCGGTAAAGCTGGCCGGTTTCGGCCTGGCCGCCAGCGACGTGACCAACGCGGTGCGCCAGTACAACTTCCTCTCTGCGGCCGGTGAAGTGAAAGGCGAGTACGTCGTCACCAGCATCAATGCCAACACCGAACTCAAGTCCGCTGAAGCGTTCGCTGCGATTCCGCTCAAGGTCGAGGGTGACAGCCGGGTGCTGCTCAGCGATGTGGCGCGGGTCGAGATGGGCGCGGAAAACTACGACTCGATCAGTTCGTTCGGTGGCACTCCTTCGGTGTACATCGGCATCAAGGCCACGCCGGGCGCCAACCCGCTGGACGTGATCAAGGAAGTGCGCAAGATCATGCCGGAGCTGGAAGCCCAGTTGCCGCCGAACCTCAAGGGGGAAATCGCCTACGACGCCACGCTGTTCATCCAGGCCTCAATCGATGAAGTGGTGAAAACCCTCTTCGAAGCCGTGCTGATCGTGATCGTGGTGGTGTTTCTGTTTCTCGGGGCGCTGCGTTCGGTGGTGATCCCGGTGGTCACCATTCCGCTGTCGATGATCGGCGTGATGTTCTTCATGCAGATGATGGGCTACTCGATCAACCTGCTGACACTGCTGGCGATGGTGCTGGCGATCGGGCTGGTGGTGGATGATGCCATTGTGGTGGTGGAGAACATTCACCGACACATCGAGGAAGGCAAGAAGCCGCTGGATGCGGCCATCGAAGGTGCCCGGGAAATCGCCATGCCGGTGGTTTCGATGACCATCACCCTGGCGGCAGTGTATGCGCCCATCGGTTTTCTGACCGGGCTCACGGGGGCGCTGTTCAAGGAGTTCGCCCTGACGCTGGCCGGTGCGGTGGTGATTTCCGGCGTGGTCGCGTTGACCCTGTCGCCGATGATGTGTGCCTTGCTCCTGCGCCACGACGAAAATCCCAGCGGCCTCGCGCACCGCCTGGACCTGATTTTTGAAGGCCTCAAGCGCCGATACCAAAGCATGCTCCACGGCACCCTCAACACCCGGCCGGTGGTCCTGGTGTTTGCGGTGATTGTGCTGTGCCTGATTCCGGTGCTGCTCAAGTTCACCAAGTCGGAACTGGCGCCCGATGAAGATCAGGGCATCATTTTCATGCTGGCCAACGCCCCGCAACCGGCCAACCTCGATTACCTGAACACTTACACTGACGAATTCATCACGATCTTCAAGGAGTTTCCCGAGTACTACTCTTCGTTCCAGATCAATGGATTCAACGGCGTGCAATCGGGGATTGGCGGTTTCCTGCTCAAACCGTGGAATGAGCGCGACCGCACGCAGATGGCCATCCTGCCCGAGGTCCAGCGCAAACTGGAGGGCATTGCCGGACTGCAGGTCTTCGGCTTCAACCTGCCCTCGTTGCCCGGCACGGGTGAAGGGTTGCCGTTTCAGTTCGTCATCAACACGGCCAACGATTACGAAGCGCTGCTGCAAGTGATGGACCGGGTGAAAAAACGGGCGATGGAGTCCGGCAAGTTCGCCTTTGTCGATGTCGACCTGGCCTTCGACAAACCCGAAGTCGTCGTGGACATCGATCGCGCCAAGGCCGCGCAGATGGGCGTGTCCATGCAGGACCTGGGCGGAACACTGGCCACATTGCTGGGACAGGCGGAAATCAACCGCTTCACCATTGAGGGTCGTAGCTACAAGGTCATCGCTCAGGTCGAACGACCGTTCCGCGACAACCCGGACTGGTTGAACAACTACTACGTGAAAAACAACCAAGGCCAACTGCTGGCCCTGTCGACCCTGATCACCGTCAGCGATCGGGCGCGTCCACGGCAGTTGAACCAGTTCCAGCAGCTCAACTCGGCCATCCTGTCAGGTGTGCCGCTGGTCAGCATGGGCGAAGCCATCGATGTCGTGCGCCAGATTACGCTGGAAGAAGCGCCGGCCGGTTTTGCCATGGATTACGCCGGCGCCTCGCGCCAATATGTCCAGGAAGGCAGCGCGCTGTGGGTGACCTTCGCCCTGGCGCTGGCGATCATTTTCCTGGTCCTCGCGGCCCAGTTCGAGAGCTTCCGTGACCCGCTGGTGATTCTGGTGACAGTGCCGCTGTCGATCTGTGGCGCGTTGATTCCACTGTTCCTGGGTTGGTCGAGCATGAACATTTATACCCAAGTGGGCCTGGTGACCTTGATCGGCCTGATCACCAAGCACGGGATCCTGATCGTCGAGTTCGCCAACCAGCTGCGCAGAGAGAAAGGCCTGACACCTCGCGAAGCTGTGGAAGAAGCTGCTGCAATCCGGCTGCGCCCGGTGTTGATGACCACGGCGGCGATGGTATTCGGCATGGTGCCATTGATCATCGCCACGGGCGCGGGCGCGGTCAGCCGGTTTGATATCGGCATGGTGATCGCAACCGGAATGTCGATCGGGACGTTATTTACGCTGTTCGTGTTGCCGTGCATCTACACCCTGCTGGCCAAACCCGACGCAAAAGAACACTCATAATCCATTTGGGAGCGAGCCTGCTCGCGATGGCGGTGTGTCAGGCATCTCAATGTTGACTATGCCGCCGTCATCGCGAGCAGGCTCCATCCCACCTTGGGCCATGCACGGCTTGAAATTCGGCACAAAAAAAGGCCTCGCATTGGCGAGGCCTTTTATTTTGGCTTCAATCTGTTCAACTCTGCGGCCTCATTCCTTGAGAAAGTCCGAACATGAACAGCAATAAATCATGATCGGGTTGAGATGCCACAGATGCCTTGGCAACCCGTGGCAACGGACAGTGCGCGTCACCGTTCACTGAACTGAGAACTTGCGTGCGGGGCTGCTCCCACGCCGCCACCGCCAATGAAGCAACTGCCAAGGCTCCTATCAGAAACACACCTCGTGCAATTTCTAGTTTCATTGCTATAAACCTTTGATAGCGCTGCCAAACGCCGTCTCATAAAAGTAGACGAGTTTGCGCCAGTCCGCCGTGCTGAACGACGAGTGGCGACGAAGCTGCTTCATGTCGTGAGCCGCCGCCCGATAGGCGGTCAAGCGCTGCCGGCATTTCTCCAGGTCGATCAAGGCGATTTCGACCTTGGCCGACTCGCCTTCACCGGTCACCCGTACGAATACGTGCTTGATGTAAATGCAACTGTGCTGCCAACGGCCCTTGTGCATGCGGGCCAGGTTTTCGGCCAGGTCCTTCAAGACTCGGTCATGCACCGCCTCGCCGTGACGCTCGCGACCGCCGCCGGCGTACCAGTGTTCGATTTCCTCGAAGCCGTCCAGCGACTTGGTCACCAGCAATGCGCGCCATTTGTGCACGGGGTCGCGCTGTGCGCCGCAGAAAACGATTTCCGGAACTCCCACCCCAAGCGCGCGCAGGCCAATGAGCGCATCACGCTCGCGCAACACGGTCGGACGACCGAAGGGGTGCAACCAGCTGCGATAGATATGTCCGGTCTGTCGCTTGGCGTAGAGCAGCTGACCATCGTTGCCCATGACCCGCTGCACGCCACTTTCTCCACCGCGACGGACGTTAGGTTCTTCTACCCATTCACCGCGCTGATTCCAGAAATAGTCGAAGCGGTCCTGAGAGGCGACGTCCGTCTCTGCTGCACATTGCACTGCCATCCTGTTACCTCTTGCGTAATACGTAAACTCGCCACATGGCATAGAGCGGTAAAAAGTCCAATCGTTCCTGAATACGGAACCCCGCTTGTTCAAACTCTTTTTCTACCGTGGCCGCCGGTAACACAAACCGGTTTTGGTAACCTTCCTGCCCACGCCGTTTCTCTGAGCGCTTGCGTTTCCAGGCCTTGAAATTGCCGTCCACCCACAACGAAAGGATCACGCTGTCACGCGTGACTCGTTCAAATTCGCGCAGAATGGCCAGTCGATGCTCGGCTTCACCGATGTGATGCAGCAAACGCATGCAGAAAATGCTGTCGACAGCGTTGTCGGGCAAAGCAATGTCGAATGCGGAAGTGTGCAAGGGTTGTACCCGTTTCACCACGTCAGCCGGTTGCGCCTGGGTTGCAATCTTCAACATTGACTCGGAGTTGTCGGCCCCGATGATCGCTCGATTGGCTTTCTCCGCCAGCATTGGCCAAAAACGCCCTGCCCCGCACGGCAAATCGAGGACCAGCCCTGGCTCACCGACCAGCTTCAGCGCCTTTCGCGCCAACTGCACGTCACGCCAGTGGGATAGCTTACGACCAAGACCATCCTGGTGCTTCTGCAAATACCTTTGTGCATGTTGATCGTCGTACTTCTCGGAAAAATCGAGTTTGATCGGGCCGTCCATCATTAAGGTCTCCTGAACTTCTGATGACGCCCACCTTAGGTAGCGTAGTGTCGGTGTCAGGTCATACCTTTGTGAAAAAATTGTTAAGGAAATGTTGAATCATTACAAGATTTTTCAAGTTGACCAGCATGGCTCGGAGCCCCGACTGCTCAAGCAACCGCTAGCTTTGGCTCAATTGCACCTGAAAACGACAGCCATTAGGTTCCATATTGGTCAAGCTGACGCTCCAGCCCTGGTTCTCGCAAATCCGCTGCACCAGCGACAACCCCAGTCCCAGGCCCTCGCCGCGCTTTTCACTGCCGCGAACGAAAGGTTCGAACATTGCCTCGCGTTTTTCCTCGGGAATGCCCACACCGCTGTCCTCGACCGTGAAACCTGTGGCCGTGAGGGTCAAGCGGATAAACCCGCGCTCGGTGTAATGCAGCGCGTTACGCAACAGGTTGCCCATGACGGCGTGCAAGAGGGTTGCGTTGTAACAGGTGTCCAGCGGATTACCCGGTTCGAAGATCAGGCTCAGCCCCTTGGCTTCGATCGGTTCGCGCCACTGGTTGAGCAGCCCGTCGGCGACCTGGCTCAACGTCTGCTGCGGCGACATGCTCGCGTCTTCTCGCTGGGCCCGGGCCAACATCAGGAAGGTTTGCACCAGTTCGCGCATCTCGGCGCACGCGCGGGCAATTCGCTCGACCTGGGCATGGCCACGCTGGTCGATACCGGGGTTTTCCAACAGTAGCTCACAGGAACTGGCCAGCACCATCAGGGGCGTGCGCAGTTCGTGGCTGACGTCACTGGTAAACAATCGCTCACGGGTCAATGCCTGGCGGAGCCGCCCAAGGGTGGCATCGAAGGCAACCGCCAGCTCGCCCACTTCGTCAGCGGCATAATCCGGTGCCAGGGGTGGCGCCAGCCCCAGCAATTGATCGCGGTGACGCACCTGGCGGGCGAGTCGCACCACCGGCGCCATCACTTTGCGCGCCAGGACCCAACCGAGAAAGACTGCCAGCGCCAGGCTCAGTACGAAGCCCACCAGCACCACGGCAAACAGCACTCGCTCACGTTCTTCGAAATCGCTTTGATCCTGCAGCAGTACGTAACGCCGGCCATCGACCACTTCAACCATCGCGTGATACGACAGCTGCTCGCGAAAGACCTCGTGGAAACCGGGCTCCAGATGCCGTAAATCCTTGGGCAACTCGAAGTCCCCCGGCCCACCGCTGAAATAGAACAGCTGGTCCGGCTCGGGGCGGTGGCTCCAGTCAGAGACGCTGTCCATCAGCAGGAGCCGTTGAAGATCGCCACCCAGCCCGGCTGAAATCAGCTTTTCTTCCACCAGGTGCACGGTCGCCACAATGCCCATGGCGAAGGCGCCTGCCACCAATGCACTCATCAGCGCAAAGGCGATGATGATCCGTTGAGCGAGGCTCTGCTTAAACTCCATCGCGACTCTCGGCCAAGCGATAACCCACACCGTGCACGGTTTGCAGCAAGGGCTTGGCGAAGGGCTTGTCGATCACCTGACGCAGTTGATGGACGTGGCTGCGCAGGCTGTCGCTGTCCGGGCAGTCATCACCCCAGAGGGCTTCTTCGAGAATTTCGCGGCGCAGAACATGCGGGCTTTTCTGCATCAGCACGGCCAGCAACTTGAGGCCGACCGGGTTGAGCTTGAGCAGGCGACCTTCGCGGGTCACCTCCAGGGTATCGAGGTCGTAGCTCAGATCACCCACCTGCAAGGCGCGTCGACCGCCACCCTGGGCACGACGCATGACCGCTTCGATACGCGCCGCCAGTTCGGACAGGGCGAACGGCTTGATCAGGTAGTCATCGGCACCGGACTTGAAGCCCTGCAGCCGGTCATCCAGCTGATCGCGCGCGGTGAGCATGATCACCGGCGTGTCGCGGCGGGCGTCTTCGCGCAGGCGTTTGCACAGCGTATAGCCGTCAATGCCGGGCAACATGATGTCGAGCACGATCAAGTCATAGTGCTCGGTGGCCGCCAGGTGCAGGCCTGACAAACCGTCCTGCGCGCAATCCACGGTGTAGCCTTTGAGCCCCAGGTAATCGGCCAGATTGGCCAGGATATCGCGGTTGTCTTCAACCAATAGAATTCGCATGGGCACCTCCTCCGCACACAGTAACGGCCGTCATGGCCCGCGCAGCTTAAGGCCAAGTGTGGCTCAGGGCTAGGACTGCGTGCAGTTGTCAATCCGATAGAAAAACCGATGAAGGCTTAACAAGTTTTTCACTATCGATTCACACGCCAATGACAGCGCCGGGCTCAGACTCCGCGCGGATGCGCACTACATACCCCTTCACCGACCAAGGAACTGCCATGGCTTCGACCGCTGCCCGCCCCGCTTCCAGACCGCTCAACTTTTGGGTGTGTCTGGGTGTGCCCGCTATCACAGCGATCAGTTTGGTGCTGCTTGAGCTGACGTCTCTGGACATGAACCTGGCCAAACTGTTCTACGACCCGGTCGCCGGGGAATTCATCGGACGCCACAGTTACTTCCTTGAAGACATCCTGCATGACCGAGCCAAGCAATTGGTCATCGCCTTTTCGGTGTTTGCGATCATCGGCTTTATCGGCTCGTTTTTCATCGCCAGGCTCAAGCCGTTCAAACGCGAACTGGGTTGCCTGGTGATGTCGCTGGCGCTGGCGACCTCGTTCGTGACCCCAGTGAAAGCGGTGACGGCCGTGCAATGCCCGTGGAGCCTCGAGCAATTCGGCGGCCACGAAACCTACAGCGAACTGCTCAGCCCGCGTCCGCAAACCGACAAGCCTGGGCGTTGCTGGCCTGGGGGTCATGCGGCGACGGGGTTTACCTTGTTCGCGCTGTTTTTTGTGTTGCGTGACCGTCGCCCGCGTCTGGCGCGCCAGGCGTTTGTGTTTGCATTTGCACTGGGGACGGTGTTTTCCGTGAGCCGGATGATGCAGGGGGCGCACTTCTTTTCGCATAACGTGTGGACGGCGATTTTCTGCTGGCTGATCTGTCTGGGGTCTTACTACTACATCCTGTATCGACCGGCGTCCAAGGCTGAGAAAGCGTCCGAAGCACAACCGGTTAGCGTATGAACTGACGCCTTCGCGGGCAAGCCTCGCTCCTACAGGGATTTCGCTGGACCTGTAGGAGCGAGGCTTGCCCGCGAAGAGGCCCTTAAAAACCACACAACTTTATGCCGGGCAATAAAAAACCCCGCCGGTTCATCACCGGCGGGGTTTTCATGTACGGGGTAAGGCTGGCTTACATCATGCCGCCCATGCCGCCCATACCGCCCATGTCTGGCATGCCGCCACCCGCTGGGCCGTCTTCCTTGATCTCAGCGATCATGGCTTCGGTAGTGATCATCAGGCTGGCAATCGACGAAGCCGCTTGCAGAGCCGAACGAGTCACTTTAGCCGGGTCCAGGATACCCATTTCGATCATGTCGCCGTATTCGCCGGTCGCAGCGTTGTAACCGTAGTTACCCGAACCTTGCTTGACCTTGTCGACCACAACGCTTGGCTCGTCGCCGGAGTTGGCAACGATCTGGCGCAGTGGCGCTTCTACAGCGCGACGCAGCAACTGGATGCCAACGTTCTGGTCATCGTTGTCGCCTTTGAGCTCGGAGATTGCCTGCAGAGCGCGAACCAGTGCCACGCCGCCGCCAGGTACCACGCCTTCTTCAACGGCTGCACGGGTAGCGTGCAGGGCGTCTTCAACGCGGGCTTTCTTCTCTTTCATTTCAACTTCGGAACCGGCGCCAACCTTGATCACTGCAACGCCGCCGGACAGCTTGGCCAGACGCTCTTGCAGTTTTTCACGGTCGTAGTCGGACGAAGTGTCAGCCACTTGCTGACGGATCTGCAGAACGCGAGCCTGGATGTCAGCTTCAACGCCGGCGCCGTCGATCACGGTGGTGTTTTCTTTGGACAGGATCACGCGCTTGGCATTACCCAGGTGTTCCAGGGTAGTGCTTTCCAGGCTCAGGCCGATCTCTTCGGAGATGACGGTACCGCCAGTCAGAACAGCGATGTCCTGCAGCATGGCCTTGCGACGGTCGCCGAAGCCTGGAGCCTTGACGGCTGCGACTTTGACGATGCCACGCATGTTGTTCACAACCAGAGTCGCCAGGGCTTCGCCTTCAACGTCTTCGGCCACGATCAGCAGTGGACGGCCGGCTTTGGCAACGGCTTCCAGGACTGGCAGCATTTCGCGGATGTTCGAGATCTTTTTGTCGACCAGCAGGATCAGCGGACCGTCCAGCTCGGCAGTCATGGTCTCTGGCTTGTTGACGAAGTACGGGGACAGGTAGCCACGGTCGAACTGCATGCCTTCAACAACCGACAGTTCGTTTTCCAGGCCCGAGCCTTCTTCAACGGTGATCACGCCTTCTTTACCGACTTTTTCCATGGCTTCGGCAATGATGTCGCCGATGGAGCTGTCGGAGTTGGCCGAGATGGTGCCGACCTGAGCGATGGCCTTGGTGTCAGCGCAAGGCTTGGACAGGGCTTTCAGCTCTTTGACGATAGCGATGGTCGCTTTGTCGATGCCGCGTTTCAGGTCCATCGGGTTCATGCCGGCAGCGACGGCTTTCAGGCCTTCGTTGACGATCGACTGAGCCAGAACGGTAGCGGTGGTGGTGCCGTCGCCTGCGTCATCGTTGGCACGGGAGGCAACGTCTTTGACCAGCTGCGCGCCCATGTTTTCGAAGCGATCTTTCAGCTCGATTTCTTTGGCAACGGACACGCCGTCCTTGGTGATGGTCGGAGCGCCGAAGCTCTTCTCGATGATCACGTTACGGCCTTTAGGGCCCAGGGTCGCTTTTACTGCGTCAGCCAGGACGTTGACACCGGCGAGCATTTTCTTGCGGGCGGAATCGCCGAATTTAACTTCTTTAGCAGCCATGATCGATATTCCTTAAATACTTTGTAGTAACGGGAAAATGAGCGGGGAATCAGCCTTCGACAACAGCGAGGATTTCGCTCTCGCCGATGACCAGCAGGTCTTCGCCGTCAACTTTCACAGTGTTGCTGCCGGAGTAAGGGCCGAACACAACCTTGTCACCCACTTTCACGGACAGCGCACGCACTTCACCGTTGTCCAGGACTTTGCCCGGGCCTACAGCGAGGACTTCGCCCTGGTTTGGCTTTTCAGCAGCCGAACCTGGCAGGACGATACCGCCAGCGGTTTTCTTTTCTTCTTCGCTGCGACGGACGACGACGCGGTCATGCAGAGGACGAAGCTTCATTGTCGATCTCTCCTAATTGTGGTTTTCATCGGCCGGTGTATTCCCGGCGGGTTTAACAAATCCGGCGGTGCCGGGTGCGGTTCGTCAAGCGAACCGCGGAAGTCTGTCTGGCGTGATCGCCAGAAACCTTGCGGTGACCGTTACATAAGGGCGCATAAGCTTATTACAAGGGCGGGGATCGAAATTTTTTTGCATCAATGCCCCGAAAACGAACACGGCACCCGAAGGTGCCGTGCAGCTGAAACGCTTTACTTGGAATCGCGGTGTTCGAACTCGCCTTCGATTACGTTCGGCTCGCGGCCCAGCGGCTGCTGCGGAGCAGGACCGCCACGTGGTTGAAGATCATCGGCAAACGCCCGCTGGCGGATCGCTGCCTCTTCAGCGCGCTGGCGCATTTTATTGGCCAGCAGTCGACGGGAGATCGGCAGCAGCATGATCAGACCCAGCACGTCCGTGACGAAGCCCGGCAGAATCAACAGACCGCCCGCCAGGGCCAGCATCAAGCCTTCGAGCATGGTCTGGGCCGGCAACTCGCCGCGGTTCAGGCTTTCACGCGCACGCAACGCAGTGGCCAGACCGGCGATGCGCAGCACGAACACGCCGAGCATCGAGCCGAGAATGATCAGCAGCAGGGCCGGGAAAAACCCGATGGCCCCGCTGACCTTGACGAATACGAACAGCTCCAACACCGGAAACAGTACAAAGAGCAATAAAAAAGGGCGCATCAAATGGTTCCTCAACGCAAGAATGCCTTGCCAGTCTTCCCTAGATGACGTCGCCGTTTCGTGAATTCAAGCGTCAGCCACTTCATTTTTCGGCCAATGCTCGGCGTGAGCCAGGAAAACCAAGGCTTCGCGCACTTGTGTCGGCGTATTACAAGTTGCCTGGAACGGCAGCCAGTACAGGGCCTGGCCAATGCGTAGGTGCATGCCTTCGCTATCGATACCCGCCAGTTGCGCCGGCTCGGTTTTCGGCAGCCCCGCCAAATCGACGTAGTGGGCGATGGCTTTGGCGTGATCGGCGTTCATGTGCTCGACCATGCTCAGTTCGGCTTTGCCGGCGAACGGATTGGCCAGGGTCAGTTGGTCGACCCAGTGAATCGCACCGAAACCGCCGATGTAACGGTGACGCACAGGCTTGAGCACCCAGAAATCGAAATCGTGGGCCTTGTGGTAGCTCTGCGACTCCGGGAAATAGCGGTAGTAACGCTCGGCCGCCGCTTCGATCGAGGCCTCGTCTTCGAGCTTTTCTGCTTCGGCGAGATAAGTCAGGCGACCAACGGCTTGCACATCGTCAGCCTCACGTTCGCCCACAAAAAGCGAGCATTTCGGATCTTTCTGCAGGTTATGGGTGTGCTGGGCGATGCGGCTGATAAGGATCAGCGGCCGGCCCTGCTCGTCCAGGCAATACGGAACCACGGAGCCAAACGGGAAACCGGGCATCGACTTGGAGTGCGTCGACAGCACCCCGCGGTATTCCTTGAGAAGCAATTCTCGGGCATTCTTGGCCGCTTCAACGCTCAATTTATGACTCCTTATATAGAATCCGTCGAAAAAACGGACAGGCGCCTGGGGATAAGTTCCAGTACGCCATCGGGGCAGTTCTCATGTGCAACCAGGCCACATCAGGTGCAGATCGAGAGGCCCTCTAGGAAGGAAACCACTCTGAACCTGCTATTGGGGCATGCGAATGCAACTCACTGACAAAGTAATCATTATCACTGGCGGTTGCCAGGGTTTAGGCCGTTCCATGGCCGAGTATTTCGCGGGTAAAGGCGCGAAGCTGGCGCTAGTGGACCTGAACCAGGAAAAGCTCGACGACACCGTCGCGGCGTGCAAAGCCAAGGGCGTAGAAGCTCGGGCTTACCTGTGCAACGTTGCCAACGAAGAGCAAGTGACGCACATGGTCGCCCAGGTGGCCGAAGATTTCGGCGCAATTCATGGATTGATCAACAACGCCGGCATCCTGCGCGACGGCCTGCTGCTGAAGGTCAAGGATGGCGAAATGACCAAGATGAGCCTGGCCCAATGGCAGGCGGTCATCGACGTCAACCTGACCGGCGTGTTCCTGTGCACCCGTGAAGTCGCGGCAAAAATGGTCGAGCTGAACAACAGCGGCGCGATCATCAATATCTCCTCGATCTCCCGCGCCGGCAACGTCGGCCAGACCAACTACTCCGCCGCCAAGGCTGGCGTGGCCGCGGCAACCGTGACCTGGGCCAAGGAACTGGCACGTTATGGCATTCGCGTGGCTGGCATTGCACCGGGCTTTATCGAAACCGAGATGACGTTGGGCATGAAGCCTGAAGCGCTGGAGAAGATGACGGCCGGGATCCCGCTCAAGCGCATGGGCAAACCGGAAGAGATCGCCCATTCGGCGGCGTACATTTTCGAGAACGACTACTACACCGGCCGGATTCTGGAAATGGATGGCGGGCTGCGGATCTAAGGCCTCATAGATCAATGTGGGCGCTAGCCTGCTAGCGATTGAGCGGGTTCAGTCAACTTTTTGTTGAATGTGAATCCGCTATCGCTAGCAGGCTAGCTCCCACAGTTAGTTGTGTTTCAGGCCATCAATCGTCGCTGATGGTGATGTTCGGCATCGCCGGCGACACCGCTTCCTGCAACACAATCCGCGCGCCGACGTGGCGGGCGAGTTCCTGGTACACCAGGGCAATCGGGCTGTCAGGTTCGGCGATCACCGTTGGCTTGCCGCCATCGGCCTGTTCACGGATAGCCATTGCCAGCGGCAACGACGCCAGCAGTTCGACGCCATACTGGTTGGCCAGCTTCACCCCTCCGCCCTCACCAAACAGATGCTCGGCATGCCCGCAGTTGGAGCAGATGTGCACGGCCATGTTTTCCACCACACCGAGCACCGGGATGTTGACCTTGCGGAACATCTCCACGCCCTTGCGTGCGTCCAGCAATGCCAGATCTTGCGGCGTGGTAACGATCACCGCGCCAGCCACCGGGACTTTCTGCGCCAGAGTCAGCTGGATATCACCGGTGCCTGGTGGCATGTCGATGACCAGGTAATCCAGATCGCCCCAGGCGGTTTGCGTGACCAGTTGCAACAATGCGCCGGAAACCATCGGCCCACGCCAGACCATCGGCGTGTTGTCGTCGGTCAGGAACGCCATCGACATCACTTCAACGCCATGGGATTCAATCGGCACGAACCATTTCTGATCCTTGACCTTCGGTCGGGTGCCTTCGGGGATGCCGAACATGATGCCCTGGCTCGGACCGTAGATGTCCGCGTCGAGAATCCCGACCTTGGCGCCTTCACGGGCCAGGGCCAGCGCGAGGTTGGCGGCGGTGGTGGACTTGCCCACGCCGCCCTTGCCGGACGCCACGGCGACCACGTTCTTGACGTTGGCCAGGCCCGGGATTTGCGCCTGGGCCTTGTGCGCGGCGATCACGCTGGTGATGTCAACGCGAGCGCTCGTCACGCCGTCGAGGCCTTCGATCGCCATTTGCAACATTTGCGACCAGCCACTCTTGAACAGACCGGCGGCGTAGCCCAGTTCCAGTTGCACGCTGACGCGATCGCCCTGGATGTCGATGCTGCGCACACACCCGGCGCTGACCGGGTCCTGGTTCAGATAAGGGTCGGTGTATTGGCGAAGGACGGCTTCCACCGCTGCGCGATTGACGGCGCTCATGGGCAACTCCGATAGCAAGACTGGAAAATCAGGGGGGTATCCTACGCCGGACATACATTTGTGGCGAGGGAGCTTGCTCCCGCTCGGCTGCGAAGCAGTCGCAATCAGGCAGACGCACTCCTTGCGCCGAAAACGGGATGGAGGGTTTGGGGCGGCTTCGCCACCCAGCGGGAGCAAGCTCCCTCGCCACAGAAGCATTTTCACGCTCAGACTGCCGGTGCACAGGTTTGGGCATTCGATGCAACCGGAAACAGGCTGACGGGGTGAAAAATATGCGCCAGCGCTTTATAGTGGCCGACCTCCGTTTCATCAAGTAGCCGAGCCCCATGTCCGAGCCACGCAAGATCCTCGTCACCAGCGCCCTGCCCTATGCCAATGGTTCGATCCATCTTGGCCACATGCTGGAATACATCCAGACCGATATGTGGGTGCGCTTCCAGAAGCACCGCGGCAACCAATGCATTTATGTCTGCGCCGACGACGCCCATGGTTCGGCCATCATGCTGCGCGCGGAAAAAGAAGGCATCACCCCGGAACAACTGATCGCCAACGTCCAGGCTGAACACAGCGCCGACTTTGCCGAGTTCCTGGTGGACTTCGACAACTTCCACTCCACTCACGCCGAAGAAAACCGTGAGCTGTCGAGCCAGATCTACCTGAAGCTGCGCGACGCCGGGCACATCGCCCAGCGCTCGATCACTCAGTACTTCGACCCCGAAAAGAAAATGTTCCTGGCCGACCGCTTCATCAAGGGCACCTGCCCGAAATGCGGCACTGAAGACCAGTACGGCGACAACTGCGAAAAATGCGGTGCAACCTACGCACCCACCGACCTGAAGGATCCGAAGTCGGCGATCTCTGGCGCCACTCCGGTGCTCAAGGATTCCCAGCACTTCTTCTTCAAGCTGCCGGATTTCCAGGAAATGCTGCAAGCCTGGACCCGCAGCGGCACCCTGCAAGAAGCCGTGGCGAACAAGATCGCCGAATGGCTGGATGCCGGCCTGCAACAGTGGGACATCTCCCGCGATGCGCCGTACTTCGGCTTCGAGATCCCCGACGAGCCAGGCAAATACTTCTACGTCTGGCTGGACGCGCCGATCGGCTATATGGCCAGCTTCAAGAACCTCTGCGCCCGCCGTCCGGAACTGGATTTCGACGCGTTCTGGGGTAAGGACTCCACCGCCGAGCTGTACCACTTCATCGGCAAGGACATCGTCAACTTCCACGCCCTGTTCTGGCCAGCGATGCTCGAAGGCGCCGGTTTCCGCAAGCCGACCGGCATCAACGTGCACGGCTACCTGACCGTCAATGGTCAGAAAATGTCCAAGTCCCGTGGCACCTTCATAAAGGCCCGGACTTACCTGGACCACCTGTCGCCGGAATACCTGCGCTACTACTACGCGGCGAAGCTGAGCCGTGGCGTCGATGACCTGGACCTGAACCTCGAAGATTTCGTGCAGAAGGTCAACTCCGACCTGGTCGGCAAAGTCGTCAACATCGCCAGCCGTTGCGCCGGGTTTATCCACAAGGGCAACGGCGGTGTGCTGGTGTCCGGCAACGCCGCACCGGAACTGACCGAAGCGTTCCTGGCCGCAGCGCCAAGCATTGCCGAGGCCTACGAGGCGCGCGACTTCGCCCGTGCCATGCGCGAGATCATGGGCCTGGCCGACCGTGCCAACGCCTGGATCGCCGACAAGGCACCGTGGTCGCTGAACAAACAGGAAGGCAAGCAGGACGAAGTCCAGGCCATCTGCGCCCTGGGCGTGAACCTGTTCCGCCAACTGGTGATATTCCTCAAACCGGTGCTGCCGCTGCTGGCCGCCGACGCCGAGGCGTTCCTCAACGTCGCGCCGCTGACCTGGAATGACCACGCGACCTTGCTCAGCAACCATCAACTGAACGAGTTCAAGCCGTTGATGACCCGTATCGACCCGGTAAAAGTCCAAGCCATGAGCGATGCATCGAAAGAAGACCTGACCGCCAGCGCAACCGACACCGGCAATGCCGCGCCGGCCGGCAATGGCGAACTGGCCAAGGATCCGCTGTCGCCCGAAATCGATTTCGACGCCTTCGCCGCGATCGACCTGCGCGTTGCCTTGATCGTCAAGGCCGAACACGTGGAAGGTGCCGACAAGCTGCTGCGCCTGACCCTCGACATCGGTGACGAGCAACGCAACGTGTTCTCCGGGATCAAGAGCGCTTACCCGGATCCGTCCAAGCTCAATGGCCGTCTGACCATGATGATCGCCAACCTCAAGCCGCGGAAAATGAAGTTCGGCATCTCCGAAGGCATGGTGATGGCAGCCGGCCCTGGTGGAGAAGAAATCTACCTGCTCAGCCCCGATAGCGGCGCCAAGCCGGGTCAGCGCATCAAGTAAGTTTCTGCGCTAAATCGATCCCACAGTCGTGCCTGGCGCGACTGTGGGATTTTCATATCAGCCCCCACCCTCCGTCCTTCCCGGATAATGCCTAAGCTTTTTAGAACGCTCTGTTAAAAAGCCCTCTTTCTACCGGCACAATCATGACCGAGATGCTGCTTACGCTTATCAGCGCCGCCCTGATCAACAACCTCGTGTTGCACTGGCCGCTGGGCGTCGATCCGCTGCTGGGCAGCGAGCGCGATCAGGTTCATGCATTGGGCATTGCGACGACGTGTCTGATGCTGATGGTCGGCATACTGGGCTACCCGGCTTATCACTGGCTGCTGGTGCCGCTGGAACTGACTTCGCTGCGTCTTTTCGTGTTCCTGCCCTTGAGCGTATTGCTGATCGGCCCGCTGCTGAAAGCGCTTTCCCGGTTACTTCCAAAGCTTGCGTTTGATGGCCTCTGGCCGTTGCTGCTGGGCAACGCGGGTGTGCTGGGGCTGGCATTGCTCAACGCTCAGGACGACAAAGGATTCTTCCACGCCACCGCCCTGTGCCTCGGTGCAGGACTGGGGTTCTGGCTGGTGCTCAGCCTGTTCAGCGATTTGCGCCAGCGCACAATCGAAAATGATATTCCCCTGCCCTTTCGCGGCCTGCCGATCGAACTGATCGGCGCCGGACTGATCGCAGTGGCTTTTCTCGGATTCAGCGGGCTGATCAAAACATGAGTCTGATTCAACGCATCGACGCCCTCTTGCCGCAAACCCAATGCGGCAAGTGCGGCCACCCCGGATGCAAGCCTTACGCCGAAGGCATCGCCAGCGGCGAGCCGATCAACAAGTGCCCGCCAGGGGGCAGCGAAACCATCTCGGCGCTGGCCGAGTTGCTGCAAGTGCCGGTGCTGGAACTGGACGTCAGCCGCGGCTCGGCACCGGCGCAGATCGCTTACATCCGCGAAGCCGAATGCATCGGTTGCACCAAATGCATCCAGGCGTGTCCGGTGGATGCCATCGTCGGTGCCGCCAAATTGATGCACACGGTGATCATCGACGAATGCACCGGTTGCGACCTGTGTGTCGCGCCGTGCCCGGTGGATTGCATCGAAATGCGGCCACTGCCTTTGGCCACGGTGCTGCCGATTGTTGGTGGCCTGGCGTTCAGCCTTGAGGAACAACGGGCGCGCACCGCCAAACGCAATCATGCGCGGCGTCGCTTCGAACAGCGCAACGCCCGTTTGCGCCGCGAGGAAGAGCAGAAACTCGCCGAACGTCAGGCCCGCGCTCAACGCGCCACGCCGCAAAACGAAGTGCCGACGCTCGACCCGGTTCAGGCTGCGCTTGAGCGGGTGCGTGCGCAGAAAGCGGCAAACGCCGATGCGGCGTTGAAAAAAGCCAAGATCGACCTGGCGATGAGTCGTGCGCAACTGAACAAGTCGCTCAAGGCGTTCGGGCATCCGCCGACCTTCGAGCAGCAGTCGCAATTGATCGTGCTGCAACAACAATTCGAGATGGCAGAGCAAGCCTTGGCCAAGCTGGAAAGCAGCGCGCCGCCCATCCCCGCACCGGCACCCGCCGCGCCAGCGAAGGATGCCGAGCTGAAACGGGCGAAGATCCAGCTGGCCATGCGCCGCGCCGAACTCAACAAGGCGCGAACCGGCGAAGCCGCAGCTGAACAGATTGCAGCGCTGGAACGCGCTGTGATGGACGCCGAGCGTCAGGTGGATGCCTATGTCGCCCCTTGAATCGGTGGACGAACGCCTTCAGCAGGCCATGAAGCTGGTGTTGCTGGCCACGGTGCCGGGCATGCTGGCGTTGTTCTGGTTGTATGGCTGGGGCGTGTTGATCAACCTGATTTTGACGGCTGTTACCGCATTGGCGGTTGAAGCTGCGGTATTGCACCTGCGCAAGCAATCGATCAAGCCAACGTTGAGCGACGGCAGCGCGCTCGTCAGCGCGACGTTGCTGGCCTTGGCCTTGCCGCCTTATTGCCCGTGGTGGCTGACGGTCAGTGCGGCGGCATTCGCCCTGCTCGGTAAACACCTTTATGGCGGGGTTGGCAAAAATCCGTTCAACCCGGCGATGCTTGGTTTTGCCCTGGTGCTGGTTACGTTTCCCCAACAGATGACCCTCTGGCCGTCGGCCCACGGCATGAGTCTGCTCGGTGGCTTGCAACAGGTCTTCGGCTTCGGTCAGGCGCCAGATGCCTGGGCCCAGGCCACGGCGCTGGACAGCCTGCGAATCAACAAAAGCCTGACCATGGATGAACTCTTCGCGAGCAACCCGGCGTTCGGCCACTTCGGCGGACGTGGTGTGGAATGGGTCAACCTGGCCTTTCTCGCTGGCGGCGCGTTTCTTCTGCAACGGCGGGTGTTCACCTGGCACGCACCGGTCGGCATGCTTGCCAGTCTGTTCATCATCAGCCTGCTGTGCTGGAACGGTTCGGGCTCCGACTCCCATGGCTCGCCGCTGTTTCACCTGCTCACCGGCGCGACCATGCTGGGCGCGTTTTTTATTGCCACCGAGCCGGTGTCCGGCGCGAAGAGCCCCGGTGCCCGATTGTTGTTCGGTGCCGGCGTGGGATTACTCACCTACCTGATTCGTACTTGGGGCGGATACCCCGACGGTGTAGCGTTTGCCGTGTTGTTGATGAACCTTGGCGTCCCGGCGCTGGAGCGGTTAGTCGCGTCCAGGCAGGAGCAGATGGCCCCATGAACCGAGCGACGAGCGTTGCGATGCTGGTGCTGCTGGCCGGGTTGGGAATTGGCGTGACGTACGTCGTGCAGCACGTCAGCGAACCGCGCATCAGTGCGCAACAGCGCTTGATCGACAGCCGCAACCTGCTGGACCTGCTACCGCCAGACAGCTACGACAATCAGCCGTTGGACCAGCCACTCGCCCTCGAAAACATCCGGCTGTCCAACAGCACGCTGCTGGGCGGCTATTTGGCGACCAAGGCCAGCCAACCGAGCGCGGTGTTGCTGCGCAGCCAGACCTTGGGCTACGAAGGCTCCATCGAGCTGCTGATCGCCATCGGCGCCAGCGGCAAGTTGCTGGGGGTCAAGACCCTCAAGCAATCGGAAACCCCAGCCCTGGGCGGCAAGATCGCCGACTGGCCCAATACCTGGCTTCAGGTGTTTACTGGCAAGTCGCGAAACGACCCCGGCGACACCGGCTGGGCCTTGAAAAAAGACCAGGGTCAATTCGATCAGATAGCGGGCGCGACCATTACTTCACGGGCGGTAATCAGCGCCGTTCATGACGCGTTGCGTTTCTTCGACGAACACCCGCAACAGCTAATCGGGAGCAGTGCGCATGAATAAAAAATCGACACTGCGCAACTCTCTGATGCTTGCGCCTCTGATCGGCGCTACGCAGGCCTGGCCGACCGCTCTCGGCCTGTGGCTGATGTTCTTCTTAGTGATCAATGCATATGACCTCAGCATGGCCGCCTTGCGATCACGGCTGATCCCGTCCACCCGCTTGCTTGCCAGCATCCTGTTGGCCGCCACGTTGACCAGTTGCGCGGAACTGGCCGCGCAGGTCGGGTCACTTCAATGGCATCAGCACGCGGGGATCTATGCAGGATTGATCGCCTTGCAATGTGTGGTGCTGGAGCACAATGGTTTTTTCCAGGAACCGCGGCTTGATCGCCTGCGTTTGTGTGGCCTGTTTGGCGCGCTATTGGTGGGGCTAGGCCTGCTGCGCGAGGTGATCGGCAATGGCGGTCTGCACCTGGCCACGCTGGTCCCTGGCGGATTCATTCTCTTGGGACTGCTGATCGCCGCCTGGCAGGCCTGGCACCGACCGACTCCCTCACACTGACCGACTTCGAGGAAACGCACTGTCCATGAATGCCGCAAAACGTCTGGAAATTTTCCGCAGGTTTCACGAAGACAACCCGGAACCGAAGACCGAACTGGCCTATTCCTCGCCGTTCGAATTGCTGATTGCGGTCATTCTGTCCGCCCAGTCGACCGATGTCGGTGTGAACAAGGCCACCGCCAGACTCTATCCGGTGGCCAACACGCCGGCGGCGATCTATGCCTTGGGCGTCGAAGGGCTGTCGGAATACATCAAGACCATCGGCCTGTTCAACAGCAAAGCGAAAAACGTGATCGAAACCTGTCGTTTGCTGGTTGAGCGCCATGGTGGCGAGGTTCCGCAAACCCGAGAGGAACTGGAGGCGCTGCCCGGCGTCGGCCGCAAGACCGCCAACGTGGTGCTCAATACCGCTTTCCGGCAACTGACGATGGCCGTGGATACCCACATTTTCCGAGTCAGCAACCGCACGGGCATTGCACCGGGCAAAAACGTGGTCGAGGTGGAGATGAAGCTGATGAAGTTTGTCCCCAAGCAATACCTGCTCGATTCACACCATTGGCTGATCCTTCATGGACGCTACGTTTGCCTGGCCCGCAAGCCTCGTTGCGGGAGCTGCCGGATCGAAGACCTGTGCGAATACAAGCAAAAGACCTCGGACGATTGAGGCAGTATTAGTTTTATTGATCCATCGATTGAAAAAATCTTTTTTACCCGCCGGGAGTTTGTCGATATAAGGAGCGCCAAAGGCAGTCTTAGCCTGGAGTTAACCTTATGAGCACTGGCAAAGAGCAATTGGACGTAGAAGACGACTTCACACCTGTTGAGACCGATGACGCTGAACCGGTGGTTGAAGTGGCGAAGACCAACCTGAGCAAACGCCGCACCATCGACAATCTGCTGGAGGAGCGTCGACTGCAAAAGCAGTTGGCCGATTACGATTTTGACCTTTGACACCTGAAAGCCTCCCGAAACGGAGGCTTTTTACTGGGTGCTGCCCGCCCCCCGATGAACGCCCTTTCATCACGCCTCGTCAATCGCCAGTGCGCTCATACCAGTCCATTACGTTGAGCGAGTTCGATCAGATCAACCAATGAGCGAGCATTGAGCTTCAACAACAGGCGTGTCTTGTAAGTACTGACCGTTTTATTGCTGAGGAACATGCCATCGGCAATTTCCTTGTTTGTCTTTCCTCGAGCCAACTGTTGCAACACCATCATTTCGCGCCCGGACAGACGATCCACCATATCGGCTTCACTGGCATTCCCGAGACTGGAACGAACGGTATGCAGCGCTTGATTCGGAAAGTAGCTGTAGCCCGAAAGCACGGCCTTTATCGCACTGAGCAATTCAGTGAGATCCTGTTGTTTGCAGACATACCCAGCGGCCCCCGATTGCATGCAACGCATGGAAAAATGCCCGGGGGCCTGAGAGGTCAGGATCAGCACTTTAAGAGGCATCGCTGTTGTGGTCAGACGCGCAATGACTTCCAGCCCGTCCAGCTTCGGTATCCCAATATCCAGAATGACAATATCCGGCATAAGTTCGCGGGCAAGTTGTAACGCATCCACACCGTTATCTGTTTCTGCAATGACTTCGTAGCCATGACGTTCCATCAGCATACGTACCGCAAGACGAATGACGGGGTGATCATCCACGATCAGCACTTTATTCATGGGCAAGTCCAATTTCGCTGTTCGAATTTTTAGAGCCCGCACAATAGCCTAGTCGTTTCATCCGTGGCATGCCGCCCCCCTCGGCCACCCGCAGCGAAAGACATTCCCTACAAACAAGCAGGACATGTCTTACAAAAATCAGACGAATACTGTGTGTCTTAAATTTTATCGCCCCGGCGGCACGGTGCTTTCAAAATTGTTTTTGTATCGATTTACATCAGGAAATCAAAGAAACCAGAGGTTGACCGAAGGATCCGACAGACGCTGACGATTGAGCTACGCTAAAAAACAACCGATATTTTCAGGCGAACATTCACACTCGCTCGTTAAAAATCAAGACGTGACCACTAATCAAATTACAACAACCCTTACACCAGGCAACACTTCAGAAACAGCAATAAACGCCACACTTACCAAAACAACAATAACAAAAATACCCGAGGCGCAAATAATACAGCTACTATGACCCCCGTTAACAAACTCACTAAAAGGACACCACCAAAACAGCAGACCGCCTTCCCGACTCCGGCAACTTACCAACACCCGAAACCTCTCCATAAATTGATCGAGAACAGACAATCTTCCATGAGCAAACAACATGAACAAACTCAAAATAAGAATTTCCAACCCCATGACAATCATTGCGATATTTGCAACACTGTCTGAAACTTCGGCTGCTATCTCCCTTCCATTTCTCGACAATAAGGAACGAGAGATCTATATCTGGTTCCTTATCAGCTTTCCCTTTTATTTGCTCTTCCTATTCTTCGCCACACTCAACTTCAACTATCGATCGCTTTATGCGCCCTCTGATTTTGAGAAAGGCAAGCATTTCATCAAGGCCATGACCGATGCCGATCACGCGCAAGTCAATACACCCGAGCATTTGATTGAGCACCCCTTACGCTCATCGGTGTTGCTAAAGGATCTGCACATCGTCGATGCACGATGGATGAGCAACAAAATGGACTTCAACACTTTGATGGAAAAGATCCAGCAACCACAGGAAAACCCTGCGCGCGTGATCGTGTTCCTAACCTGTACTGATTCAGAGGCGTTACTGAAGGAAGGCGCACACAAGCATTCGAAACAAACAAAGAAACGCAACAGCACTACGTTCTGGGTTGCCTACAATTTGAGCTCACATGGCATGACGACGATGGCTTGAACGCCAATAGCAGAAGACCGATTGCGACGGGCAGTCGGAGAGTAAAGCAGACGAAAGCTTATTTGTAACAACAACAAGAAAGTTGATACATGATACCCGGTAGGAAAAATCCCTCTTTCAGAAATGTGGCCTTGTCACTGACAAGGCCACATTTCCATTACCGTCGTTGCAGCTTCAAAGATCTCAGAAAAGCTTCCGGCCTTTGTTTGCAGCAATGCGCATGCGCAAGGCGTTGAGCTTGATGAAGCCCGCTGCGTCGGCCTGGTTATAGGCGCCGCCGTCTTCTTCGAAGGTCGCGATGTTGGCATCGAACAACGATTCGTCGGACTTGCGACCGGTGACGATCACATTGCCCTTGTACAGCTTCAGGCGCACAACGCCGTTCACGTGTGCCTGGGACGCATCGATCATCTGCTGCAGCATCAGACGCTCAGGGCTCCACCAGTAACCGGTGTAGATCAGGCTGGCGTATTTAGGCATCAGCTCGTCTTTGAGGTGAGCCACTTCGCGGTCCAGAGTGATCGATTCGATCGCACGGTGAGCGCGCAGCATGATGGTGCCGCCAGGAGTTTCGTAGCAACCACGGGACTTCATGCCCACGTAACGGTTCTCGACGATGTCGAGACGGCCGATACCGTGTTCGCCACCGATACGGTTCAGGGTCGCCAGCACGGTGGCCGGGGTCATTTCGACGCCGTCCAGTGCCACGATGTCGCCGTTGCGGTAGGTCAGTTCCAGGTACTGCGCCTTGTCAGGAGCCTTCTCCGGGGAGACGGTCCATTTCCACATGTCTTCTTCGTGCTCGGTCCAGGTGTCTTCCAGCACGCCGCCTTCATAGGAAATGTGCAGCAGGTTGGCATCCATCGAGTACGGGGACTTTTTCTTGCCGTGGCGCTCGATCGGGATATTGTGCTTTTCAGCATAATCCATCAGCTTTTCACGGGAGAGCAGGTCCCATTCGCGCCAAGGGGCGATCACTTTCACGCCAGGCTTCAGTGCGTAGGCGCCCAGTTCGAAACGAACCTGGTCGTTACCCTTGCCGGTGGCGCCGTGGGAAATGGCGTCAGCGCCGGTTTCGTTGGCGATTTCGATCAGGCGTTTGGCGATCAACGGGCGAGCGATGGAAGTACCCAGCAGGTACTCGCCTTCGTAAACGGTGTTGGCGCGGAACATCGGGAAAACGAAATCGCGCACGAATTCTTCGCGCAGATCGTCGATGTAGATCTCTTTCACGCCCATGGCCTGAGCCTTGGCGCGTGCAGGTTCAACCTCTTCGCCCTGACCCAGGTCAGCGGTAAAGGTCACCACTTCACAGTTATAAGTATCCTGCAGCCACTTGAGGATCACCGAAGTGTCCAGGCCGCCGGAATACGCCAGAACGACCTTGTTTACGTCCGCCATGCCATCACTCCACGGGGTTCTACGGAAAGCCGTGAAGTCTACCGGTCATACGGAATAATTTACAGAGGCGCGACAGCTTATGACGACGAAGCGACAGATTCTGTCGAGCGAGCGACGAATTCAGCAAACTCAGGATGTCGCCGAAGAGCTTCCCGGCGTCGTGGTTTGAGGCGCGACTTTCTCGGTCGGTGCCACCCGCTCCAGGCGAACCGCAACCCGGCGATTCTTCGCGCGGTTGGTGGCGCTGGTGTTCGGCGCCACAGGGTAGCGCTCACCGTGGAAACGCAGGGTGATCTGCGATTCCTGGATGCCATTGGCCTTGAAATAGTCCATCACCGCCAACGCCCGGCGGCGTGACAGCTCGCGGTTGGTCAGGCGATTGCCGCTGTTGTCGGAGTGCCCGTCGAGTTCGATGTGATTGACCGTCGGATCCGCTTTCATGAACTCCAGCATCACCTGCAACTGCGCCTTGGCTTGCGAATCAAGATCAACGCCTTCACCCGGGAAACCGATCTCGGACTGTTTGACCTGCTCGAAATTCTTCGGCAGCAGTTTCGCCACGCAACCCTGGTAGTCGTTGAAGGCCTTGCTGAACTTGACCGGCAACAGGCGCACTTCAGAGACGCGGCCATCACCAGAGGAATGCCGGATGACCGGACTGCGGCCGTCCATCAACCCGCTGATCAGGCGACCGGCCTGAACTTGCGAACTGTTGAACAACACGTTGCCGCTGCCGATTCTCACCGATCCCAGATTGATGTCGCCACGTCCCGGTTGCCACGGCGCAGCCGCCGCCAGCAGGGTTGCTGAACCGCCACCGATCATCGCGTTGTAGGCTTTCAGACGAAACGTCGCCTGCTCGCCGGCGCGGCGCACGAATTCACCCGAACCGAAATCGGTAATCGGTTGAGTCAGGCGGCATTCGAACTTGTCACCTTCGACCGTCCACTCGATGCTCTCCAGACGTGTCTGGAAAGTGAGCGCCATCGCAGGGAGGCTGGCAAACACACTGAGCAAGGCTAAATAACGCTGGCGCACGGGAGGCTCCACTGGCTTCTACAACAAAAAGACCGACACACATATTTACGGCATACCTGTTGGATATCGGAAGCTTCCTGCAAAACTTGATAGCGAGTGCCTGAGAGAGTCTTTTCCGGTAGCATTCCCCAGAGTTTGACCCGCCTGGAATCCCCTCATGTCCGACCGCCTGACCCTGCTGCGTCCCGACGACTGGCATATTCATCTTCGCGATGGTGCTGTGTTGACCAATACCGTTGCGGATGTCGCGCGCACCTTTGGTCGCGCCATCATCATGCCCAACCTGGTACCTCCGGTGCGTAACGCCGCTGAAGCCGACGGCTATCGCCAGCGGATTCTCGCTGCACGTCCGGCCGGCAGTCGTTTCGAACCGTTGATGGTGCTGTACCTGACCGACCGCACCCAGCCCGACGAAATTCGCGAGGCCAAGGCCAGCGGTTTCGTTTACGCCGCCAAGCTGTACCCGGCCGGCGCGACCACCAACTCGGACTCGGGTGTCACCAGTATCGACAAGATCTTCCCTGCACTTGAGGCCATGGCCGACGTCGGGATGCCCTTGCTGATTCACGGTGAAGTCACCCGCGGCGATGTCGATGTGTTCGACCGCGAAAAAATCTTCATCGATGAGCATATGCGTCGTGTGGTCGAGCGTTTCCCGACGCTCAAAGTGGTGTTTGAACACATCACCACCGCGGACGCCGTGCAGTTCGTCAACGAGGCTTCGGCCAACGTTGGCGCGACCATCACCGTGCATCACCTGCTGTACAACCGCAATCACATGCTGGTGGGCGGGATTCGGCCGCACTTTTATTGCCTGCCGATCCTCAAGCGCAACACCCACCAGGAAGCCCTGCTCGACGCTGCCACCAGCGGCAGCAACAAGTTCTTCCTCGGCACCGACTCGGCGCCTCACGCCCAGCACGCCAAAGAAGCGGCCTGCGGCTGTGCCGGTTGCTACACCGCTTATGCGGCGATCGAGATGTACGCCGAAGCCTTTGAACAACGCAACGCGCTGGACAAGCTTGAAGCCTTCGCCAGCCTCAACGGCCCGCGCTTCTATGGCCTGCCGGTGAACACCGATCGCATCACCCTGGTCCGCGATGAGTGGACCGCCCCAACCAGCCTGCCATTTGGCGAGCTGACCGTAATCCCGCTGCGCGCCGGTGAAAAACTGCGCTGGCGCCTGCTGGAGGAACACGCGTGAGTGAAGACCATTTCGACGACGAACAGGACGGTCAAGGCGGCGGAGGTGGTTCGCGCCACCCCATGGCTGAGCGCTTCCGTGGGTACCTGCCAGTTGTTGTCGACGTTGAAACCGGTGGTTTCAACTCTGCCACTGACGCCCTGCTGGAAATCGCCGCGACCACGATCGCCATGGATGAAAAAGGCTTTGTGTATCCCGATCACACCTATTTCTTCCGCGTCGAACCTTTTGAAGGCGCGAACATTGAAGCCGCGGCGCTGGAATTCACCGGGATCAAACTCGATCACCCGCTGCGTATGGCGGTGAGCGAAGAAACGGCCCTGACCGATATCTTCCGTGGTATCCGCAAGGCCCTGAAAGCCAACGGCTGCAAACGGGCAATTCTGGTTGGGCACAACAGCAGCTTTGACCTGGGTTTCCTCAACGCCGCTGTCGCACGCCTGGACATGAAACGTAACCCGTTTCACCCATTCTCCAGTTTCGATACCGCGACCCTCGCTGGCCTGGCTTACGGTCAAACCGTACTGGCCAAGGCTTGCCAGGCGGCGGACATCGACTTCGACGGTCGTGAGGCTCACTCGGCGCGCTACGACACCGAAAAGACGGCCGAGCTTTTCTGCGGCATCGTCAATCGCTGGAAACAAATGGGCGGCTGGGAAGACTTCAACGACTGATCCCGGTCGCTGAATTTCTCCCGACCATAAAAAAACCGGCCTCAGTGGCCGGTTTTTTTATGCCTCGAACGTGCCTTACAGCGCAGCAGCGTTCTCGGTCAGGTAAGCCGCGACGCCTTCGGTCGAAGCAGTCATGCCTTTGTCGCCTTTTTTCCAGTTGGCAGGGCAGACTTCGCCGTGCTCTTCGTGGAATTGCAGCGCGTCGACCAGACGGATCAGCTCTTCCATGTTACGGCCCAGCGGCAGGTCGTTGATGATCTGCGAACGGACAACGCCTTTGTCGTCGATCAGGAACGCGCCACGGAAAGCCACGCCGCCTTCGGACTCAACGTCGTAGGCCTTGGCGATTTCGTGCTTCATGTCGGCAGCCATGGTGTAACGAACCTGGCCAATACCGCCATTGTTCACCGGGGTGTTGCGCCATGCGTTGTGGGTGAAGTGCGAATCGATCGACACCGCGACCACTTCAACGTTGCGCGCCTTGAAGTCAGCCATGCGGTTGTCCAGAGCGATCAGCTCGGACGGGCAAACGAAGGTGAAGTCCAGTGGGTAGAAGAACACCAGGCCGTATTTGCCTTTGATGGCCGAGGACAAGGTGTAGCTGTCAACGATTTCGCCATTGCCGAGGACGGCAGGTACGGTGAAGTCCGGGGCTTGTTTGCCTACGAGTACGCTCATTGAATATCTCCTGGTCTATATATCGTGAAGAACTGGGTTCGTGTCAGCCTGCCACCCTCAGGCGACAGCCCTGTGACACGCCCCCCTTCGCAAGGACCGACCATCATACACGGCGTTTTTGGGCTGTCCTCAACGGTTTTTCAACCGCGCGTCAAATTGGTCGTCGCGACAGGTGATGGCAGAAGCCCGGATGAAAACCGTTCGTCAGTCATACTCGCTTATAACGCGAAGCTTTCAGAAAGCACTTTGACAATCATTCTCGTTAACATTAAGATCCATCGCAACTGAGTCACCACCAGCGACGGTTCTTAGCTTATGTATGTCTGCCTCTGCACTGGCGTCACCGACGGTCAAATCCGCGATGCAATCTATGAAGGTTGCTGCAGCTACAAAGAAGTCCGCCAGGCCACTGGCGTAGCCAGCCAATGCGGTAAATGCGCCTGCCTTGCCAAGGAAGTGGTGCGTGAAACCCTGACCAAATTGCAATCGGCCCAGGCTGCGATTCCTTTCCCTGTAGAATTTACTGCCGCGTAACTACCCTATTCCAAAGAACCGGACTTGATGTCCGGTTTTTTTATGTCTGAAAATCAACTGCTTACGCTCCAGACGCGGAACACAAACATTCTTATTCCGATTAATTTTCATTTAAGTTTCAATAACTTAGGTTTGACACTGTTAGTTGTGCGGCTCAAACTCCGCCTTATTGACAGCTAATACAGGGCAGGACCCCATCATGAAAGGCGACATTACAGTCATCCAGCATCTCAACAAGATCCTTGCCAATGAGCTGGTCGCGATCAATCAATATTTTCTGCATGCGCGCATGTACGAAGATTGGGGTCTGAACAAGCTCGGCAAGCACGAATACCACGAATCCATCGACGAGATGAAACACGCGGACAAGCTGATCAAGCGCATCCTGTTCCTCGAAGGCCTGCCGAACGTCCAGGACCTGGGCAAGCTGCAGATCGGCGAACACACCCAGGAGATGCTCGAATGCGACCTGCGTATTGAGAAAACTGGTCATGCCGACCTCAAGGTTGCCATCGCTCATTGCGAAACCGTGGGTGACTTCGGTAGCCGTGAATTGCTCGAAGATATCCTTGAGTCCGAAGAAGAACACATCGACTGGCTGGAAACTCAACTGGGCCTGATCGATAAAATCGGTCTTGAGAACTATCTGCAATCGCAGATGGGCGAAGAGTAAGTTAGCGCCCGCTAAACTCGAGACAATAAAAAGCCCCGCACTCTTTTATAGAGGCGGGGCTTTTTAATGCCCTTTGTCTCGTCCTGAACAAGGTTTGCACCTGTTTCAGGACGAAACATCTGCAGGAGCGAAGCTTGCTCGCGAAAGCGGTAGTCCAGTCAACTTATGTGCTGAATGTTGTACCGCTTTCGCGAGCAAGCTTCGCGCCTACAGGTACCGGGTCAGGCTTCGGTCTTGTTCGCAGCAGCCGCTTCAACGGCAGCCTTGATCGTGGCCTGCAGCGAACCATCAGCCGACATTTCAGTCATGATGTCGCTACCGCCGACCAGCTCACCACCGACCCACAGTTGCGGGAAGGTTGGCCAGTTGGCGTATTTTGGCAGGTTGGCGCGGATTTCCGGGTTCTGCAGGATGTCCACGTAAGCAAACTTTTCACCACATGCCATCACGGCCTGCGCGGCTTTCGCGGAGAAGCCACACTGCGGGGCATTCGGCGAACCTTTCATGTAAAGCAGAATGGTGTTGTTAGCAATCTGCTCTTTAATCGTTTCGATGATATCCATGGAGCACCTCGGCTGAACTTTCCGACTCAGAGGTCGGCACGGTGGCGCATTGTAACGGAAACCCGAGCGCCATGCTCGGTCTCCCCGACAGACACAATCAGGCCGCCGCCACTGTCACCGGAACACCGTTCAACGCAGCATTCCCCGACAACTCGTCGAGCTGACATTCATCGGTCAGGTCGTTGGCGCTGGAGCCCGGTTGACTACTGGCGATCGTCATCTGCACGCCGGGCCGTGCATGCCCCCAACCGTGAGGAAGGCTGACCACGCCTTTCATCATGTCCAGGCTGGCGAGCACTTCCACTTCGATCACACCGACCCGCGAACTGACCCGCACGCGCTGCCCGTCACCGAGTCCACGACTGGCCAGGTCATCCGGGTGCATCAACAATTGATGGCGCGGCTTGCCCTTCACCAGACGGTGATAGTTGTGCATCCACGAGTTGTTGCTGCGCACATGGCGACGACCAATCATCAGCAATTCGTCGGCAGCCGGTGCTTGCAGCGCGGCGAAACGGGCAAGGTCAGCGAGAATCGCAGCCGGCGCGGCCTGGACTCGCTGGTTGGCGGTTTTCAGGCGTGGCGCCAGGTTCGATTTGAGCGCGCCCAGATCGACGCCGTGCGGGTGATCGAACAGCGTCGCCAACGAAAGCTTGTGCGCCGAGGCATCGCCATAAAGCCCCATCCGCAGCCCACGATCGATCATCTGCGCCGGTGCAATGGTCGGTTTCAGCTCCTTGCCGGTCTTCGCCGCAAAAGCCTGGGCTAGGCCGACAAAGATCTCCCAGTCATGCAATGCACCTTCGGGCTTGCCCAGGATCGCCCGGTTGAAACGGGTGACGTTGCGCACCGCGAACATGTTGAACGTGGTGTCGTAGTGATCGTTTTCCAGTGCCGAAGTCGACGGCAGGATCAGGTCGGCATAGCGCGTGGTTTCATTGATGTACAGGTCGATGCTGACCATGAACTCCAGACCGTCCAGCGCCTGTTCCAGTTGCCGGCCGTTGGGTGTGGACAGCACCGGATTGCCGGCCACGGTGATCAGGGCACGAACCTGCCCTTCCCCGCCCGTCAGCATCTCTTCCGCCAGGGCCGACACCGGCAACTCACCACCGTACTCGGGACGCCCGGACACCCGGCTCTGCCACAGATTGAAATGCCCACCCGACGTCGAAGCCACCAGATCCACCGCAGGTTCAGTGCACAAGGCACCGCCGACGCGGTCGAGGTTGCCGGTGACCAGGTTGATCAGTTGCACCAGCCAATGACACAGCGTGCCGAAGGCTTGGGTCGAGACGCCCATCCGGCCATAGCAGACCGCTGTCGGCGCCGCCGCGAAATCACGGGCCAACTGACGAATCTGTTCTGCCGGCACCGCGCACAAGGGGCTCATCGTGTCGGCAGTGAATGTGCTGATCTCCTGACGGACTTCATCCAGACCGTCGACCGGCAAATGGCTGTCGCGGGTCAGACCTTCTGCGAACAAGGTATTGAGCAACCCGAACAACAGCGCCGCATCGCCACCGGGGCGCACGAACAGATGCTGATCGGCTATCGCTGCCGTTTCGCTGCGGCGCGGATCGACCACCACCACTTTGCCGCCCCTGGCCTGAATCGCCTTCAGGCGCTTCTCCACATCGGGCACGGTCATGATGCTGCCGTTGGAGGCCAGGGGATTGCCCCCGAGGATCAACATGAAATCGGTGTGGTCGATGTCCGGAATCGGCAGCAGCAAGCCGTGGCCGTACATCAAATGGCTGGTCAAGTGATGAGGCAACTGATCGACCGAGGTCGCGGAAAACCGGTTGCGGGTTTTCAGCAGGCCCAGGAAATAATTGCTGTGGGTCATCAAGCCATAGTTGTGCACGCTGGGGTTGCCTTGATAAACCGCCACCGCATTCTGCCCGTGATGCTCCTGAATCGCCGCCAGGCGTTCAGCGACCAGGCTGAAGGCGTCTTCCCACTCGATAGGTTGCCATTCGCTGCCCACTCGCAACATCGGCTGACGCAGGCGATCCGGATCGTTCTGGATGTCTTGCAGGGCAACCGCCTTGGGGCAGATGTGCCCACGACTGAACGTATCCAGCGGGTCACCCTTGATTGAGGTGATCTGCACGCCATTGCCTTCGACCTCGGAGGTCTCGATGGTCAGGCCGCAGATGGCTTCACACAGGTGGCAGGCACGGTGATGGAGAGTCTTGGTCATGGCCAGTCTCTGTTTTGTTCTGGGCGGGCAATATCAGCCGCGGGAACAAAACTATGGCGCCTGACCCGCGACTGCGCCAGCGACGTTCGTCTTGTGAATCGACGACCATCAGGCTAGCCGATGGCCGTGCACGATCAATTCGGCGGCAACCTGGGCGGCGGCGCCTGCAACTGGATCTCTTGAATGGTTTCGATCTGTTCCTGGGCGATATGTACGCCGGTGAGCTCGCCGATCAGTCGCCAGTGTTCGTCGAGCCCGGTACTAATGGTTGCCATGCGATCGATCATGCGTCGACCGGCCGCTTTGGTCACTTCGTCTTCACTGCGCATCAATTCGAAGGACATCGACGTCATGGAAGCGGTGAGGTGGGTCAAGGAGCGGGCCGTGAGGCCGAGTAAATCCATTAAAAGCTGTTCTTTCGATTCCATTCCGAAGGCTTCCTGCGTCACTCGTGAGTTAGTTATAACCCAGCACTTTGTATTAGCAAACGTTTCATCCAGAACACGGTGACAACCGGCGCCTTGAACAACAGACAAGACACGAAACGACCTCGTCAAAACCTGCGTTCGACCACACAGACAGGCTCACTGAGGCTGAGAAATCTTCGACGCCTTCTTTTTGAGCGGTGAGGCCAAGGCCGTCCAGATTCCGCCGACCGCCAGCCAAAGCATCACGCCGGACCCGATCAGGATGATAGCTTTCTGGTTTGCCAGGATGCCCAGCTGATGAGGCTCGGCTTGATAGACCTGCAACGCGATATCAATGACGCTCACCACTGTGAACCACGCGACCACCAGGGCAGCTCCATGCTTCAGGTCCGGCGTCGATCGCGCGAGTAGCGAAGCTCCCAGGTAGATTCCAATTGCGACCAATCCTCCCACTACCAAAAACTGGGTCGAATCAATCTGCAATCGCGTCATCCCTGAAATTCTTCACGCCGATAAAAGCGCCGACGATGGCGCCCACCACTGCGCTCGGAACGCCTGGATAAATCGTGCTTGCGATAATCGCGAAGCCCATGACCGTAGAAATGACAGCCATATCGAAGGCCGGCGAAACACGACGAAGGCGCGTCAGACCAGTGTGTCCGGGTTTATTGATCGCCATACAGCGCTCCCTCCCTGGGAGTGTTTGACTTTACGCAGTCGAGAATCCGCAATGAGGCGGATAATACCTGAGCGCAATCCGAAACCCGGCACCTGAAAACGTAACAGCAAACAACTCCGCGAGCTTGTAAGGGGCCCGGAGGGCGCTGTTCAGCGGGTCTTCCATTCTTCGCCGGATATCGAGCCAGATCACGGCAGTTATTGCAATCGAGCTTCGGCACCGTGTACAAATGCTGCACACAAACTCGCAACGCGGATCGCGTTGTATCGCTTGAAACATGTTGGAAACCGTAAAAAAAGCCTCCTATTGGAAAAACGCGACATTTAATGTCAATATCGCGCCTCCCCCTATTTCGTCGCCCCGTGCGGCTTACGCCGCAGGTCTCGCCCGTTTTTCAGTTAAACAAGGCTTTGAGTATCTGCGGTCTGTTGCAAAAAGGTAGTCAATGATGAGCGCAAGGCACTTTCTCTCCCTGATGGATTGCACGCCCGAAGAGCTGGTCAGCGTGATCCGTCGAGGCGTTGAGCTCAAAGACCTGCGTAACCGCGGCGTACTGTTCGAGCCTCTGAAAAACCGCGTGCTCGGGATGATTTTCGAGAAGTCCTCGACCCGTACCCGCATTTCGTTCGAAGCCGGCATGATCCAGCTCGGCGGCCAGGCCATCTTCCTGTCGCCGCGCGACACGCAACTGGGCCGTGGCGAGCCGATCGGCGACTGCGCCATCGTGATGTCGAGCATGCTCGACGCCGTGATGATCCGCACCTTTGCCCACAGCACCCTGACCGAATTTGCCGCCAATTCCCGCGTTCCCGTGATCAACGGCCTGTCCGATGACCTGCATCCGTGCCAGTTGCTGGCCGACATGCAGACGTTCCTCGAACATCGCGGCTCGATTCAGGGTAAGACCGTGGCCTGGATCGGCGACGGCAACAACATGTGCAACAGCTATATAGAAGCGGCGATCCAGTTCGACTTCCAGTTGCGCATCGCCTGCCCTGAAGGGTTTGAACCCAACCCGCAGTTCGTGGCCATGGCCGGCGATCGCGTGACCATCGTCCGCGATCCGAAGGATGCCGTGCGCGGCGCCCACCTGGTGAGCACCGATGTCTGGACCTCCATGGGCCAGGAAGAAGAAACCGCCAAGCGCCTGAAGCTGTTCGCGCCGTTCCAGGTGACTCGCGCCCTGCTCGACCTGGCGGCCGAGGATGTGCTGTTCATGCACTGCCTGCCGGCCCACCGTGGCGAGGAAATCAGCCTCGACGTGCTCGATGACAAGCGCTCGGTCGCCTGGGACCAGGCGGAAAACCGCCTTCACGCACAAAAGGCCCTGCTCGAGTTCCTCGTCGAGCCGGCGTATCACCACGCATGAGCCCTCCATTACTGCTTAACCTGCGCAACCTCGCCTGCGGCTATCAAGACCAGCGCGTCGTGCAGAACCTCAACTTGCATTTGAATGCCGGTGACATCGGTTGCCTGTTGGGCTCCTCGGGCTGCGGCAAGACCACCACGCTACGGGCGATTGCCGGTTTCGAACCGGTGCAGGAAGGTGAAATCACCCTCGCAGGCGAGACCATCTCCCGCGCCGGTTTCACCCTTGCCCCGGAGAAACGCCGGATCGGCATGGTGTTCCAGGACTACGCGCTGTTTCCGCATTTGAGCGTGGCCGAGAACATCGCCTTCGGGATCCGCAAGCACCCGCAAAAGGATCGTGTCACCGAAGAGTTGCTGGAGCTGGTCAACCTGAAAAACCTCGGCAAGCGCTTTCCGCACGAATTGTCCGGTGGTCAGCAGCAGCGTGTCGCACTGGCCCGCGCACTGGCACCGGAACCGCAATTGCTGTTGCTCGACGAACCATTCTCCAACCTCGATGGCGAACTGCGACGCAAGCTCAGCCATGAGGTGCGCGACATTCTCAAGGCCCGTGGCACCAGCGCGATTCTGGTAACCCACGACCAGGAAGAAGCCTTCGCGGTGAGCGATCATGTCGGGGTGTTCAAGGAAGGTCGGCTGGAACAATGGGACACGCCCTACAACCTGTATCACGAGCCACTGACGCCGTTTGTGGCCAGCTTCATTGGCCAGGGTTATTTCATTCGCGGCCAGCTGAGCAGCCCCGAGTCGGTGCAGACCGAATTGGGTGAGTTGCGCGGCAATCGTGCCTACACCTGGCCCGTGGGCGGTGCGGTGGATGTGTTGCTGCGTCCGGACGACATCGTTTATGCACCCGACAGCGGTTTAAAGGCGCGGATTGTCGGCAAGTCGTTCCAGGGGGCCTCGACGTTGTACCGTTTGCAGCTGCCGACCGGGGCGCAACTGGAGTCGATTTTCCCGAGCCATGCCGATCATCAAGTCGGTGCCGAAGTGGGTATTCGAGTCGCGGCTGAACACCTGGTGCTGTTCCAGGCATCGGGCAGCACGGCTGCGCAGATTCCGGTGGTAGAGTCGGGTGTCCGGCGCTACAGCACCGCCAGCTAATACACACGGACAAAAAATGTGGGAGCGTGGCTGCTCACTCCCACATCAAATTTGGGTTAACCGAGAATGAGTGTTCCGCTCGCAACCAGCGTCGCATTCCCGCCTATCTTCACCCGGTCCCCTTCCAGTCGGCAGAACAACGCCCCGCCTCGCTTCGAGCACTGATAAGCGCTGAGACTCGTCTTGCCCAACCGCTTCGACCAATACGGAATCAAGCTGCAATGGGTCGAACCGGTCACCGGGTCTTCATTGATGCCGATTGCCGGGGCAAAGTACCGGGACACGAAATCATGCTGACTGACTCCCCTTGGCGGTGACGATTGCACCCGGCCACGGCAGCTTGGCCAGGGCGATCATGTCTGGCTGGCAGTTGAGCACGGCCTGCTCGGACTCCAACACCACGAACAACTCGTTGGAACCCAGAACATCGACCACTTCGACGCCCAAGGCGCGCTCGACATCCAGGGTCACGCCCACTTCAGATGGCACGACGGCCGGAAAATCCAGCCACAAGCGCCCGTCCTCGCGGCTTACGCTCAACGGGCCGGACTTGCAGATGAAGTCCAGGCGCTCGACCGGCTCCTTATAGATGTCAAATAACACATGCGCACTGGCCAGGGTCGCATGGCCGCACAATGGCACTTCGGTCGTCGGGGTAAACCAGCGAATGTGCCAACCCTGCCCTTCACGCACCACGAAGGCGGTTTCGGCGAGGTTATGTTCGGCGGCAATCTTCTGCATCAACTCATCGGCTAGCCACGCCTCGAGCCGATACACCATGGCCGGGTTACCACTGAACGGACGATCACTGAACGCATCGACTTGATGAAATTCAAGCTGCATAACCTTCTCCCTGATTCAGGCCCGGCCGATATCGGCAAACTTGGCCTGAGTGTGTTCGGCCAGCACCGCCGGCGCCAATTCAACTTCAAGACCGCGCCGGCCGGCGCTGACGAAAATGGTCGCAAAGGGCTGAGCGGAGTTATCGATAAACGTGCGCAAGCGCTTCTTCTGCCCTAACGGACTGATCCCGCCCAACAGATAACCCGTCGCGCGTTGCGCAGCGGCAGGATCGGCCATTTCGGCTTTTTTCACGCCCGCCGCGTGAGCCAGATGCTTCAAGTCCAAAGTTCCGACGACCGGCACCACCGCTACCAGCAACTCACCTTTCTCACTGGCTGCCAGCAATGTTTTGAACACCTGCGCCGGGTCGAGTCCCAGCTTCTCCGCGGCCTCCAGCCCATAGGACGCAGCCTTTGGATCATGTTCATAACTGTGCACGCGATGTTCGGCTCGAACTTTTTTCAACAAATCCAATGCGGGGGTCATGGCAGCTCCAGAGTGGGCGGCAGTAGAAAAATCCTGCGCTGGATTCTAGGACATTGGTCGGCAAAAGGCTCTATTGCGCCACTGTTTCAGCGGCTTGACGGCACAGGCTGCCGTTCGTCCGTGCCTGGCCGGACGCGTGAACAATACGATCATTCACATGACTAATAGTTGAATTGTGACCGACAGTTCACTTTCGACCTTTGACAGCAGCGTTTCTTGTCTATATTTTTTCGAATCTGAATACCGTACGAATGTGTCATCGCAGCACCCCAGTAGCAGGCCGAGAACAGGATGGGGATTCTGCCTCGGTGGAAAACGCGCTTTGGCCATGATGAAAGAAGCGCCAGACAACAACAAAAACGAGGTTTTCAATGACAACTGCTTTACAACAACCGTCGCTCTCAAGCCAATGCATGGCCGAGTTTCTGGGCACTGCACTGCTTATCTTTTTCGGCACCGGTTGTGTTGCCGCTCTCAAGGTCGCGGGTGCCAGCTTTGGCTTGTGGGAAATCAGCATCATCTGGGGCGTCGGCGTGAGCATGGCGATCTACCTGACCGCCGGGGTTTCCGGGGCTCACCTCAATCCCGCCGTGAGCATCGCACTGAGCATTTTCGCCGACTTCGAAAAACGCAAACTGCCGTTCTATATCCTCGCTCAAATTGCTGGCGCGTTCTGCGGCGCATTTTTGGTCTACACGCTGTACAGCAATCTATTCTTCGATTTCGAACAAACTCACCATATGGTCCGTGGCACCCAGGCGAGCCTCGAATTGGCGTCGGTGTTCTCCACCTTCCCCAACCCGGCCCTGTCCACCGCCCAGGCTTTCCTGGTTGAAGTCATCATCACCGCCATCCTGATGGGCGTGATCATGTCCCTGACCGATGACAACAATGGCCTGCCAAAAGGGCCGCTGGCACCGCTGCTGATTGGCTTGCTGATCGCCGTGATTGGCAGCTCGATGGGCCCGCTGACCGGTTTCGCGATGAACCCGGCGCGTGATTTCGGTCCGAAGCTGATGACTTTCTTCACCGGCTGGGGTGAAATTTCCCTCACCGGCGGCCGCGATATCCCGTATTTCCTGATTCCGATTTTTGCACCGATTGTCGGTGCCTGCCTCGGCGCTGCCGCGTATCGCGGGCTGATTGCCCGTCATCTGCCCAGCGCCACACCTGCTACACAGGACGTAACACCGGCCATTGACGGCAAACCAAGAACTTCTTGATACCGTAGGCGCGTGATCCTGCCCATAAGATCACGCGCCGGACCTCTCTTCCTTTTTTCGTCCAAGGCAATCGACATGACCGACATTCAGAATAAGAACTACATCATTGCCCTCGATCAGGGTACGACCAGCTCCCGCGCGATCATTTTCGACCGCGACGCGAACGTGGTCTGCACCGCCCAGCGCGAATTCGTCCAGCATTACCCGCAAGCCGGTTGGGTCGAACACGACCCGATGGAAATCTTCGCCACCCAAAGCGCCGTGATGGTCGAAGCCCTGGCTCAAGCCGGCCTGCATCACGACCAGGTCGCGGCCATCGGCATCACCAACCAGCGCGAAACCACCGTGGTCTGGGACAAGACCACCGGCCGCCCGATCTACAACGCGATCGTCTGGCAGTGCCGCCGCAGCACCGAGATTTGCCAGCAGCTCAAACGCGACGGCCACGAGCAATACATCAGCGAGACCACCGGCCTGGTCACCGACCCGTACTTCTCCGGCACCAAGCTCAAGTGGATCCTCGACAACGTCGAAGGCAGCCGCGAGCGTGCGCGCAACGGCGAACTGCTGTTCGGCACCGTCGACAGCTGGCTGATCTGGAAATTTACCGGCGGCAAGGTCCACGTCACCGACTACACCAACGCCTCGCGCACCATGCTCTTCAACATCCACACGCTTGAGTGGGACACGAAGATGCTGGAGATACTGGATATTCCGCGCGAGATGCTGCCGGAAGTTAAATCTTCGTCCGAAATCTACGGCCACACCAAAAGCGGCATCGCCATCGGCGGCATCGCTGGCGACCAGCAGGCCGCCCTGTTCGGCCAGATGTGCGTCGAGCCGGGCCAGGCGAAAAACACCTACGGCACCGGCTGCTTCCTGCTGATGAACACGGGCGACAAAGCCGTGAAGTCCAAGCACGGCATGCTCACCACCATCGCCTGCGGCCCACGTGGCGAAGTGGCTTACGCGCTCGAAGGCGCAGTGTTCAACGGTGGTTCGACCGTTCAGTGGTTGCGTGACGAACTGAAGATCATCAACGACGCCCACGACACCGAATACTTCGCCAACAAGGTCAAGGACAGCAACGGCGTGTACCTGGTGCCAGCCTTCACCGGCCTCGGCGCGCCTTACTGGGACCCGTATGCCCGTGGCGCCCTGTTCGGCCTGACCCGCGGCGTACGTGTGGATCACATTATTCGTGCAGCCCTGGAGTCGATTGCCTACCAGACCCGCGACGTGCTGGACGCCATGCAACAGGATTCCGGCGAACGTCTGAAATCCCTGCGCGTGGACGGCGGCGCGGTTGCGAACAACTTCCTGATGCAGTTCCAGGCCGACATCCTCGGCACTCAGGTCGAGCGTCCGCAAATGCGCGAAACCACTGCACTGGGCGCCGCTTACCTGGCCGGCCTGGCGTGTGGCTTCTGGGGCAGCCTGGATGAGCTGCGCGGCAAGGCGGTGATCGAACGCGAATTCGAACCGACCCTGGACGAAACCGCCAAGGAAAAACTCTACGCCGGCTGGAAAAAAGCCGTCAGCCGCACCCGCGACTGGGAACCACATGAAGGCGCTGAATAAGCCAACCTGAGTACTCGTATCGGTATGTAACTGGTAGGGAGCAGATTCCTGCGGCATCATGGGCAAATTTTGCACGGCAGCCAAAGGAAGCCCCATGAATCTGCCTCCCCGTCAGCAGCAAATCCTCGAACTGGTCCGCGAACGCGGCTATGTCAGCATCGAGGAAATGGCTACGCTGTTCGTCGTTACACCGCAAACCATCCGCCGCGATATCAATCAGCTCGCGGAAGCCAATTTGTTGCGTCGCTACCATGGCGGCGCAGCCTACGATTCCAGTGTCGAGAACACCGCCTACGCCATGCGCGCCGACCAGATGCGCGATGAGAAGCAGCGTATCGGTGAAGCCATTGCGGCTCAGATCCCGGATCACGCCTCGCTGTTCATCAATATCGGCACTACCACCGAATCGATTGCCCGGGCGCTGCTCAACCACAACCACTTGAAAATCATCACCAACAACCTGCACGTGGCCTCGATGCTCAGCGCCAAGGACGACTTCGACGTTCTGCTGACGGGCGGCAATGTGCGGCGCGACGGTGGCGTGGTCGGCCAGGCGAGTGTCGATTTCATCAACCAGTTCAAAGTCGACTTTGCCTTGGTCGGCATCAGCGGTATCGATGAAGACGGCAGCCTGCTGGACTTCGATTATCAGGAAGTGCGGGTATCACAGGCGATCATCGCCAACGCCCGGAAGGTCATTCTGGCGGCTGACTCCAGCAAATTCGGGCGCAACGCCATGATTCGCCTGGGGCCGATCAGCCTGATTGATTGCCTGGTCACCGACCAACAACCTTCGCCGGCGCTGGCGCAACTGCTGAGTCAGCACAAGATTCGGCTGGAAGTCGTTTAACCCTCTCCAAACAGCGCGCTCCCTTGTGGCGAGGGAGCTTGCTCCCACTGGGCTGCGAAGCAGCCCTGAAACCGGTAATCGTTGTATTTCAGGAAGAGCGTGTCGTCTGATTTGCGTCTGCTGAGCAAGCTCCCTCGCCACAAAAGCCTCCACCCCCCCTCATTTAATGTTCGTATATTTTCCTTTCTCGGCCCTTCGATCAGTATTTTCAATCGAAGTTGACTGGCTGTGGGCGGCTTTATGGGCTACCATTTTCGCAAATGAACATTAATGTTCGAATTCCAATACAGAAAATCAAAAGAGCCCGAGGCCAGCCGATGCCCACTTCTACCTTGCCTACGCCCCCTCTCGCTGAGGTCTACGACATCGCCGTCATCGGTGGTGGGATCAATGGCGTTGGGATCGCAGCGGATGCCGCCGGTCGCGGCCTTTCGGTGTTCCTTTGCGAAAAAGATGACCTGGCCAGCCACACTTCGTCGGCCAGCAGCAAGCTGATCCACGGCGGCTTGCGCTACCTCGAACATTACGAATTCCGCCTGGTACGCGAAGCCCTCGCCGAACGCGAAGTGCTGCTGGCCAAGGCGCCGCACATCGTCAAGCAAATGCGCTTCGTGTTGCCGCACCGTCCGCACCTGCGTCCAGCCTGGATGATCCGCGCCGGCCTGTTCCTGTATGACAACCTCGGCAAGCGGGAAAAACTCGAAGGCTCGAAAAGCCTGAAGTTCGGTCCGGACAGCCCGCTGAAAAGCGAAATCACCAAAGGCTTCGAATACTCCGATTGCTGGGTCGACGATGCGCGCCTGGTGGTGCTGAACGCCATGGCCGCCCGCGAGAAAGGCGCCCACGTTCACACCCAGACCCGCTGCGTCAGTGCCCGTCGTACCAAGGGCCTGTGGCATCTGCACCTGGAGCGCGCCGACGGCAGCCTGTTTTCGATCCGCGCCAAAGCGCTGGTGAACGCCGCCGGCCCTTGGGTCGCCAAGTTCATTCGTGATGACCTGAAGATGGAATCGCCCTACGGCATTCGCCTGATTCAGGGCAGCCACCTGATCGTGCCAAAACTGTATGAAGGCGAACACGCGCACATTCTGCAAAACGAAGATCAGCGCATCGTCTTCACCATTCCGTACCTCAATCACTTCACCCTGATCGGCACCACCGACCGCGAGTACACCGGCGATCCGGCCAAAGTGGCGATCACCGAAGGCGAAACCGATTACCTGCTGAAAGTGGTCAACGCCCACTTCAAGAAGCAGATCAGCCGCGACGATATCCTGCACAGCTATTCCGGCGTCCGTCCGCTGTGCAACGACGAATCCGACAACCCGTCAGCCGTCACCCGCGACTACACCCTGGCGCTCTCGGGCACTGGCGAAGAAGCGCCGTTGCTGTCGGTGTTCGGCGGCAAGCTGACCACCTACCGCAAACTGGCCGAGTCGGCGCTGGCACAATTGGCGCCGTACTTCACGCACATCAAGCCAAGCTGGACTGCCAGCGCCACCCTGCCGGGCGGCGAAGACATGACCACCCCGCAGGCGCTGAGCTCGCTGATTCGCGACAAGTTCGACTGGGTTCCGACTGAAATCTCACGCCGCTGGGCAACCACCTATGGCAGCCGCACCTGGCGCATGATGGAAGGCGTGCAGAACCTCAACGACCTGGGCGACCACATTGGCGGCGGTCTCTACACCCGCGAAGTCGATTACCTGTGCAGCGAAGAGTGGGCAACCACCGCCCATGACATTCTGTGGCGCCGCAGCAAATTGGGCTTGTTCACTACCCCGGCGGAACAGCAGAAACTGGTGGATTACATGAGCAAGGTCGAGCAGAACCGCAGCAAGATCGAAGCGGCCTGATCGCCATCCGTTTAAATGAAAGCCCCTGAATCCGACGATTCAGGGGCTTTTTTGCAGGCGCTCATTGCGCCAGATGCAGCAACAGGAAATCAATGAACGCCCTCGTTTTGTGGGGCAAATGCGGGCTGTTGGGAAACACCACGTTGACGGACTGCGAGGGCAGCGAATAGTCGGGCAACAGGCGAATCAGCCGCTCGCTGGCGATGTCGTCCTTGACCACCCAGGCGGGCAGCACCGAGACGCCCAGCGACGACAACGTCATGGAGCGAATGGCCGTGGAAGAGTTGGATTCAAACTGATTGATCCCGTTGATCTCGACAGCCCCTGATTGCGGATGACGCAACGTCCACTGGGTCGGTGCCTGCAGGTTGCTGTTGGCGATCCACGGCACCGAGTTCAGGTCCTGAGGCGTTTGCACCGGGTGACGGGCAAGAAACGTCTGCGTAGCCACCAGGACAATTTCATAATCCGCCAGCTTACGGCTCTTGAAAGCCGAGTCTGCCAAGTTGCCCAGACGAATAACCAGGTCTAACTTTTCCGCCACCAGATCATTGAGTGAAGAGTTAAAGTCATAGCAAAGTTTTATTTCCGGATAGCGCTCTATAAATTGCGGTATCAACGGAAGGATATAAGCCTCGCCGTATTCTATGGTGGAACTGAACCGCAACTTGCCGGTGACACGGTTATGACCTTTCAATACATTATCGAAGGCACTATCGATGTCCGCGACAATACCTTTGAACGATTCATAAAAATCCTGACCTATTTCCGTGAGGGAGATATTTCGGGTATTTCGAATCAACAACGTCGCGGACAGCACATCCTCCAGCGCCTTGACATGCAGGCTGGCCATGGCTTTGCTGATGTTCAGGTAATTGGCGGCCTTGGTGTAAGAACCAAAATCGACCACCGCCAGAAATGTCTGTACCCGATTAAGATGAGTGTGCATAGCAATAGAGCTCACTGTTCAATCCCGTCAAACATTGTTTCAAGGATAGTCGTATCGACAGTTCAAGTCCATCGCCCCTATGCTTTGCGACAAAGGGGAAACAACATGACCTATCGCTACAAAGTTGCACTGATATTTCTCATCGGCTTTTTTATAGACTGCATTAACATCTTTATATCGGCGGTCGCACTACCGACTCTATCGGCGGCGCTGCACGTTAGTACTTCAGACGTTGCCTGGGTGGCTAACGCTTATATTCTGGGGCTGACACTGATCATCCCGGTCAGCACCTGGCTGGCCGGTCGTTTTGGCAGTCGGGAAATCCTCACCGCCTCGATGATCGTGTTCACAGCCTCCGTGTGGATGTGCGGGCTGGCCGACAGTTTCAACGAGCTGGTGATCTGGCGCTTCGTCCAGGGGATGGGCGGCGGTCTGTTGATTCCAGTCGGTCAGGCACTGACATTCAACCTGTTCAAGGGTGAGCAGCGGGCGAAAATATCCACGTTGGTCATGGCTGTTGCCCTGATAGCGCCCGCCATTTCACCGACCATCGGCGGCATCATCGTCGACAGCAGTTCCTGGCGCTGGGTGTTCTACAGCAACATCCCGTTCTCGCTGATCGCGGCTTTGCTGTCCTGGTTCTGGATCAACGAAGCGCGGCCGACAAGTTTGCCCCGGCCCGACATCAAGGGTTTGCTGCTGGTCAGCGCCGCACTCGGCAGCCTGTTGATGGGCATGTCGTTGTATGGCGGCGACGCTCCGGCCTGGGTGGCCGCCCTCTTCGTCACGGCCGGCGTTACGTTTGTCCTCCTGTACGGGCTGCACTACCGCCGCTGCAAAAACCCGATCATTGAACTGAGCCTGCTCAAAAGCAAAAAACTCAGCACCTCCATCTTTATCTATTACGCGATTCCCGGTGTGTTCACGGGGGTCAACCTGATGAGCATCTTCTTCCTGCAAAACACCCTGCACTTCAGCGCCCGACTGACAGGGATGTTCATGATCCTCTACGCCATCGGCGCGTTCATCGCGATGCTGATCTGTGGCCGGACCTACAACCGGATGGGCGCCAAGCGGTTGTTTGCCCTCGGCATGCTGTTGCACAGCGCCGGCATCGCCACCCTGTTATTGGTCAACGATCCCTCGGACCTCTGGGTAATAGTCATCGCCTACAGCTTGATGGGGATTGGCGGTGGCATCGGTGCCAACACCGCACAAACCACATCGCTGATGGACTTCGAGGGCAATGACACGCACAAGGCCAGTGTCATCTGGAACATCAACCGACAGATGTCATTCAGCATCGGTGCCGCCCTGTTCCTGATGGTTTTCAACCTGCTCTTGAAGCACTTCGATACCACCCAGGCCTATCACGCGACCTTCGCCATCGCCTCGCTGGTGGGCCTGTTTCCACTCTTTCAACTGAGTCAGTTGAACACTCAAAAGGACTGTCATGCACAACGAAATAGTTGAACTGGCGCACCACAGCGTTCATCACGTGCACGAGTTGATTCAAACCCTGTTCTCCGATGCAAACGGTCAGGGACAGGCCATGCTCGAGCCGCTGATGTCGGCATTCGCCGAGGACTTCAGCATGGTCACCACCTCGGCCGCCATCGTCAGCCGGGCGACGGTCGAACAGATGTTCAAGGGTGCAATCGGCGCCAAGCCAGGTCTGGAGATCATCATCAGCGACCTGCAAACGGTCTGGCAGGAAGGCCACAGCGTGGCGATCCGCTACAAGGAAACCCATCGCCTCGACCAGCGCGAAAGCTCAAGGGTTTCGGTGGCGATCATTGGCCTGCATCACCACAACGCCCAGTGGATCTACCTGCATGAAACGCCGCTAAGCCAGGAAAGCTGATTTTTCGATGATCAGCTGGCAGCCCCAAACACTATTCGGTTTTCCGAACACGACCTGTCGGTCGATTCGGTTAACCGGATTATCCTTCACAAAAAAAGAACGCCATAAATATTTAATCCCTTTATAAATCAGTAAGTTAACTTGACTCGCCTGGCCTGGCACGAGTCATGCTCTACACTCTTGGACGAATGTCTCTTGTGCACCCACTTCAGGAGCCGTCAGGCATTCGAAGCACAAAAGGGCCGATGAACTGGCTCCATAAAAAAAACAATGTCGAGGAAAATTTGATGCGCATCGTTCCCCATATCCTGGGCGCAGCCATTGCTGCCGCTCTGATTAGCACTCCAGTTTTCGCTGCCGAACTCACCGGCACACTGAAGAAGATCAAAGAGTCCGGTGTGATCACCCTCGGGCATCGTGACGCTTCCATCCCGTTTTCCTATATCGCTGATGCTTCCGGCAAACCGGTCGGCTACTCCCACGATATCCAGCTGAAAATCGTCGAAGCCATCAAGAAAGACCTGGACATGCCCAACCTCCAGGTCAAATACAACCTCGTGACCTCGCAAACCCGTATCCCGCTGGTGCAGAACGGCACCGTGGACGTCGAGTGCGGTTCCACCACCAATAACGTGGAACGTCAGCAGCAAGTTGCCTTTTCCGTCGGCATTTTCGAAATCGGTACGCGTCTTCTCTCCAAGAAAGACTCCGCGTACAAGGACTTCGGCGACCTGAAAGGCAAAAACGTCGTGACTACCGCGGGCACCACGTCCGAGCGCATCCTCAAGTCGATGAACGCCGACAAGCAGATGGGCATGAACGTCATCTCCGCCAAAGACCATGGCGAATCCTTCCAGATGCTGGAAACCGGCCGCGCCGTGGCTTTCATGATGGACGACGCCTTGCTGGCCGGTGAAGCAGCCAAAGCCAAGAAGGCGGATGACTGGGCCGTGACCGGTACTCCACAGTCCTACGAGATCTACGGCTGCATGGTTCGCAAAGGCGACGAGCCGTTCAAGAAGGCGGTGGATGACGCCATCAAGGCAACCTACGCTTCGGGCGAGATCAACAAGATCTACGAAAAATGGTTCATGCAGCCAATCCCGCCTAAAGGCCTGAACCTGAACTTCCCGATGAGCGACGAGCTCAAGGCCCTGATCGCCAATCCGACCGATAAAGCGGCTGACGACAAGCCTGTAGAAAAAAAGTCCTGAATTCTGACTAACCTTATCTCCTGAGAGGGCCACTGCCCTTTCAGGGGATAGTCACTCCCTGCTGGCATTTTTGGAAACACTCGAACCGGTGGCTGTCGAGCCGCTCGTGTGTGCCTGACCATCAGAGTCGGGCGGGAACGGAGCTTCCCCAGGCGGGCACTTGTACATCGAACGATCTGAGGGGAGACCCTAATGAATTACAACTGGGACTGGAGCGTGTTCTTCAAGTCCACCGGCGTGGGCAGTGAGATTTATCTCGACTGGTACCTCTCCGGTTTGGGCTGGACCATTGCCATCGCCGTCGCCGCCTGGATCATCGCGCTGCTGTTGGGCTCGATTCTGGGTGTCATGCGCACCGTGCCGAATCGCATCGTATCGGGCATCGCGACCTGCTACGTCGAACTCTTCCGTAATGTGCCGCTGCTGGTTCAGCTGTTCATCTGGTACTTCCTGGTGCCCGATCTGCTGCCGCAAAACCTGCAGGACTGGTACAAACAGGACCTGAACCCGACCACCTCGGCTTTCCTCAGCGTCGTCGTTTGCCTGGGCCTGTTCACCGCTGCTCGTGTATGCGAACAAGTGCGTACCGGCATCCAGGCGCTACCTCGCGGCCAGGAAGCCGCCGCTCGCGCCATGGGTTTCAAACTGCCGCAGATCTACTGGAACGTGCTGCTGCCCCAGGCCTACCGGATCATCATTCCGCCGCTGACCTCGGAATTCCTGAACGTGTTCAAGAACTCCTCCGTGGCGTCGCTGATCGGCCTGATGGAGTTGCTCGCGCAGACCAAACAGACCGCCGAGTTCTCCGCCAACCTGTTCGAAGCGTTCACCCTGGCCACCCTGATCTACTTCACCCTGAACATGAGCCTGATGCTGCTGATGCGTGGGGTCGAGAAGAAAGTCGCCGTACCGGGCCTGATCTCCGTAGGGGGTAAATGATGGAATTCGACTTCTCGGGTATCGTTCCGTCCCTGCCGGGCTTGTGGAACGGCATGGTCATGACCCTGCAACTGATGGCGCTGGGCGTCGTCGGCGGGATCATCCTCGGCACCATCCTTGCGCTGTGCCGTCTGTCCCACAGCAAACTGCTGTCGAACCTGGCTGGCGCCTACGTCAACTATTTCCGTTCGATCCCGCTGCTGCTGGTCATCACCTGGTTCTACCTGGCGGTGCCGTTCGTGCTGCGCTGGATCACCGGCGAAGACACCCCGATCGGCGCGTTCGCCTCCTGCATCGTGGCCTTCATGATGTTCGAAGCGGCGTACTTCTGCGAAATCGTCCGGGCCGGCGTGCAGTCGATTCCCAAGGGCCAGATGGGTGCTGCCCAGGCTTTGGGCATGACGTATGGCCAGATGATGCGTTTGATCATCCTGCCGCAAGCGTTTCGCAAGATGACCCCGCTGCTGCTGCAACAGAGCATCATCCTGTTCCAGGACACTTCGCTGGTCTACGCGGTCGGCCTGGTGGACTTCCTCAATGCTTCCCGTGCCAGTGGCGACATCATCGGTCGCTCCAATGAGTTCCTGATCTTTGCAGGTCTCACGTACTTCACAATCAGCTTTGCCGCCTCGCTGCTGGTCAAGCGTCTGCAAAAAAGGTTTGCCGTATGATCTCTATCAAGCAAGTCAACAAGTGGTATGGCGACTTCCAGGTACTGACTGATTGCAGCACCGAGGTCAAAAAAGGCGAAGTGATCGTGGTGTGCGGGCCGTCCGGTTCCGGCAAATCCACCCTGATCAAATGCGTCAACGCCCTGGAACCGTTCCAGAAAGGCGACGTGGTGGTCGATGGCACGTCCATCGCCGACCCGAAGACCAACCTGCCGAAACTGCGTTCGCGCGTCGGCATGGTGTTCCAGCATTTCGAACTGTTCCCGCACCTGACCATCACCGAAAACCTGACCATTGCGCAGATCAAGGTGTTGGGCCGCAGCAAGGAAGAAGCCACCAAGAAAGGCCTGCAACTGCTTGAGCGCGTTGGCCTCTCGGCTCACGCCCACAAGCACCCGGGCCAGCTCTCAGGTGGCCAGCAACAGCGTGTGGCAATTGCCCGTGCGCTGGCGATGGACCCGATCGTCATGCTGTTCGACGAACCGACCTCGGCGCTGGACCCTGAAATGGTCAACGAAGTGCTCGACGTGATGGTGCAACTGGCCCACGAAGGCATGACCATGATGTGCGTGACCCACGAAATGGGCTTTGCCCGCAAAGTGGCGGATCGCGTGATTTTCATGGACCAGGGCAAAATCATCGAAGACTGCAAGAAAGAGGACTTCTTCGGCGATATCACCCACCGCGCCGAGCGTACACAGCACTTCCTTAACAAGATTCTGCAGCACTAAGTTCTACCACCGCCCCCCTGTGGGAGCGAGCCTGCTCGCGAAGACGGCTTAACAGTCAACATCGACATTGGCTGATCCACCGCCTTCGCGAGCAGGCCCGCTCCCACAAGGGTCCGCGGCGATTTACAAGTAAGTGTTGTGGTTGACCCAAGGCATCTGTGATGAAATGCGACCCCACTCTCTATCGCGCTGCGCCGCCATCACTCGCCGTGAAACCCCGTCTGATTCGCCATCTGTTCCTGCCCCCCCTGGTCATCGCCCTGATGATCGGATTGGGTTACCTCGGCTTCTGGGTCAGTGAGCACTACGGGATTCGCAGCCTCAGCGAGAACGGCCAGCGTCAGCTCGAACTGCACGCCCGCGCCGTCGAGAGCGAGATCAGCAAGTACACCTACCTGCCCAGCCTGCTGGAACTTGAATCCAGTGTTTCAAAACTGCTGGCCGACCCGTCACCGGAACACCGGCAAACGGTCAATGATTACCTCGAAGGCCTGAACCGGCGCAGCCGCAGTCGGGCCATCTATGTGATGGACACCACCGGCCGCGTCATGGCCACCAGCAACTGGCGCGATGTCGACAGTTACCTGGGCGAAGACCTGTCCTTTCGCGCCTATTTCCAGAACGCCGTGCGCGGTCAACCGGGGCGCTTCTACGGGATCGGCAGCACCAACGGCGAACCCGGTTACTACCTGGCCCACGGCCTGGAAGAACACGGCAAGATCATCGGCGTCGCGGTGGTCAAAGTCCGCCTGGAAGCCATGGAAGAACGCTGGCAGCGTGCGCGCCTCGAAGCCTTTGTCAGCGACGAGAACGGCATCATCATTCTGTCCAGCGATCCGGCACGACGGCTCAAATCGGTGGTTCCGTTGAGCGAAGAAACCAAGGAAAAGCTGGCCCGCAGCCTGCAGTACTACTGGTTCCCGCTGAACGAATTGCAGCCACTGGCCCGGGAAAAACTGGCCGAAGGTGAAGAAAAACTGACCTTCCCCGCCAACAGTGAAGTGGAGTCAGACGAAGAGGACATCAGCTACCTCTCGCAGACCCGCCCCCTGAGCGACACCCCGTGGAACTTCACTCTGCTCACGCCGCTCCAGGATTTGCGCCGTGAAGCGATCAATCAAGGGATTCTGGTGGCAGTGGCGTTTGCCCTGGTGGCGTTCCTGCTGATTGCCTGGAACGAGCGGCGCAAGGTGATCGCCACCCGCCTCGCCGCCCGTGAAGCCCTGCAGCAAGCCAACAATCAACTGGAGCGTCGGATTACCGAACGCACCACGGACCTGCGCGCCAGCAACGAACGCCTCAAGGGGCAGATCCGCGAACGGCGTCAGGCTGAAGAGACGTTGCGCCGCGCCCAGGATGAGCTGGTGCAGGCCGGAAAACTCGCCGCCATCGGCCAGATGTCGACCAGCATCGCCCACGAACTGAACCAGCCGCTGGCGGCGCTGCGCACCTTGTCCGGCAATACCGTGCGCTTTCTCGAACGCGGTCAACTGGACGTGGCCAGCACCAACCTGAAGACCATCAACGAATTGATCGACCGCATGGGCCGGATCACCGCCAGCCTGCGCTCCTTCGCCCGTCGCGGTGACGACAAGGGCCAGGCGTGCCTTGGCAAAGCGGTAGATGCCGCGCTGCAACTGCTGGGAGGTCGCGTGGAAAGTGTCCATCTGCAACTGCATCGTGACTTCAAAGACGTGCAGGTGCAGATCGACCAGACCCGCCTCGAGCAGATCCTGGTCAACCTGATCGGCAATGCCCTCGATGCCATGCAGGCACAACCGTTGCCCGAGTTGTGGCTGGAAGGCGAAGCATTTGATGGCAAATATCGCCTGCGCGTGCGCGACAACGGCCACGGTATCGACGCCGAAGCACGCAAGCATTTGTTCGAACCGTTCTTCACCACCAAACCCGGCGAACAAGGCCTGGGCCTGGGCCTGACACTTTCCGCCAGCCTGGCCGCCGCCACCGGCGGGCACCTGGGTGTCGAACACCCGGCCAGCGGTGGCACCACCTTCGTCCTCAGTTTACCGTTGGTAAGCCCCACTCACGCCGAGCCAATATGAACAACGACCTTAGTGTGCTGATCGTCGAAGACGACCCCCATGTGCTGCTCGGCTGCCAACAGGCGCTGACCCTGGAAGACATTCCCTGCGTGGGAGTTGGCAGCGCCGAAGAAGCGCTGGAGCGGGTTGGCGACAATTTTGCCGGCATCGTCATCAGCGACATCCGTCTGCCGGGCATCGACGGCCTGGAACTGCTGACCCGGCTCAAGGCGCGCGATCGTAGCTTGCCGGTGGTGCTGATCACCGGCCACGGCGACATCTCCATGGCCGTCGGCGCAATGCAGAAAGGCGCCTATGACTTCATGGAGAAACCTTTCTCCCCGGAACGCCTGGTGGACGTCGCCCGCCGCGCGCTGGAGCAACGCAGCCTGGCCCGGGAAGTGTCTTCGTTGCGCCGGCAACTGGCGGAGCGCGATTCCCTCGAAGGTCGGATCATCGGCCGCTCGCCGGCCATGCAGAACCTGCGCGAACTGATCGCCAACGTCGCCGATACCTCGGCCAACGTGCTGATCGAAGGCGAAACCGGCACCGGCAAGGAATTGGTTGCGCGCTGCCTGCACGACTTCAGTCGCCGCCACACCAAGCAATTCGTCGCGCTGAACTGCGGCGGCCTGCCGGAGAACCTGTTCGAAAGCGAGATCTTCGGCCATGAAGCCAACGCGTTCACCGGCGCCGGTAAACGACGGATCGGCAAGATCGAACACGCCGACGGCGGCACGCTGTTCCTGGATGAAGTCGAAAGCATGCCCCTGCCCTTGCAGATCAAACTGCTGCGGGTGTTGCAGGAGCGCACCCTCGAACGCCTGGGTTCGAACCAGAGCGTGGCCGTGGATTGCCGGGTGATTGCCGCGACCAAGTCCGACCTCGACGAGTCGAGCAAGGCCGGCGAGTTTCGTAGCGATCTGTATTACCGTTTGAACGTGGTGACCCTCGAATTGCCGCCGTTGCGCGAACGTCGCGAAGACATCCTGCAACTGTTCGAACACTTCCTGCAGCAGTCGTCCCTGCGCTTCGACCGCGCCGTGCCGGAACTGGACAACCAGACCCTGTCGAACCTGATGAGCCACGACTGGCCGGGCAACGTGCGCGAACTGCGCAACGTCGCCGAGCGTTTTGCCCTTGGCCTGCCGGCCTTCAAGAAATCCGGCACCAGTGGCAGCAATCAGGGTCTGGCCTTCGCCGAAGCAGTGGAAGCGTTCGAACGCAACCTGCTCAGCGACGCCTTGCAACGCAGCGGCGGCAACCTGACCCAGGCCAGCCTGGAACTGGGAATGGCCAAGACCACGCTGTTCGACAAAGTGAAGAAATACGGGCTGAGCCACTGATGGACCTGATCCTCAAAGCAGCGCTGGGGGCGGCGGTGGTCGTCATCCTCGCGGCACTGGCCAAGACCCGAAACTATTACATCGCAGGCCTGGTGCCGCTGTTTCCGACCTTTGCGCTGATTGCGCATTACATCGTCGGCAAGGGGCGTTCGCTGGAGGATTTAAAGACCACCATCGTGTTCGGGATGTGGTCGATCATTCCGTACTTCGTTTACCTGGCGACGTTGTACGTGATGGTCGACCGGATGCGGCTTGAAGCGTCGCTCGCCATCGCGGCAGTGGCGTGGCTGATGGCGGCCACCGTCCTCGTCACCGTCTGGGTCCGCCTCCACGCTTGACCATCCCACCCTGTGGCGAGGGAGCTTGCTCCCTCGCCACAATGAATTTCAGTGCAGCAGACGGCTGGCCCGCCCCTTGCATTTACCCCCAAAAGCCCCCTCGGCCGGCTTTCATGATGGATGAAGCCGGTGTCTGGGAGGGTCTGCCAAGGGTGAATTGCGACCTTGAACATTTTAGATCTCGACCACAGCCTGACGGCCCAGGCGCCCATCTCGCGGCTGCTGGAAAGCGGCCGTGCCAAACGCCTCGACTTGCTCGACCTCGGCCCGAAACTGCGGCTGTGGTCCAGCGAACGGACCTGGCGGCGGTTCGCCGAACGCTTGCAGCAACGGCCCCGGCACAGCGGCCCGCAACCGGAAATCTTCTTCGTCGGTTCCGGTGATTACCACCATCTGACCCCGGCGTTTCTGACTGATTTGCCGGAGCCGGCAAGCCTGATCCACTTCGACAACCACCCCGACTGGGTCCGCTTCGCCCCCCGCCGGCATTGCGGTTCGTGGGTCAATCAGGCACTGAAACTGCCGAACATCCAGCGCATCGTCACCCTTGGCCCGTGCAGCGACGACCTGCAGAATCCACAGCTCAAGGGCGGCAATGTCCGGGCGCTCAAACGCGGCGTGTTGCAGCTGTTTCCGTGGCAGCGCCCGCCCTCGAAAGTGTGGGGCCGGGTCGGTGACGGCGCTGGCCATCGGCAGCAGGAAAACCTGCTGCACTGGCGCAATCTGGCGGAGCTCGACTGGCCGGTGTTTCTCGAACAAATGATCGCCAGCCTGCCCACCCGCGCAGTGTGGATCACCCTCGACAAAGACGTGTTGGCCTGCGAAGACGCGGCGACCAATTGGGACCAGGGCGGCATGCGCTTGAGCCACTTGCTGCAAGCCATCAGAGCCTTGGCGGCCAGCAAGCGAATCCTCGGCATCGACATCTGCGGCGAGTACGCCCGACCCGCCTTCAGCAACGCCCTCAAGCGCTGGGAAGCCAAATCGGACCAGCCCCCGGCCGAACGCTGGAGCGAAGCGGATCTGCTGCGCAACGCGGCGACCAACCAGGCGTTGATCGATCTGTTCGAGGAGTTGTTTCCATGACCTTCACCGTGATTGTGCTGGTGGCGTTTTCCATTGTGCTGGACGTCATCGGCCAGCTCTGTTTCAAGCTTGGCCTGGATCGTTTACCGGCGCTCGAAGGCGGGTTTCGCCTGAATGCGTTCTGGGGCCAGGTATTCAACGCGCCGCTGCTGTGGTGCGGGATCGGCGCCTACGTAATCGAATTTTTCGTCTGGCTCGAAGCCCTGTCCCGGGCGCCGCTGAGCCTGTTGTTTCCAGCGGCGGCGCTGGCGTACTGCGGCGTGGTGCTGGCCGGCAAACTGATCCTCGGCGAGACCGTCAGCCGGCGGCGCTGGCTCGGCACTTTAGTGATTACGGCGGGCGTGATGCTCGTGTGTGTCACCCATGCATGAGGCAAAAGCGATGATCAGGAACAAGACCGACTGGCTGCATGAACGCCTCGGTACGGTGGTGCTGTGGGCGTTGTTGATCGGGTTTGAAAGCGCCGGCCAGATCGCCACCAAGGTCGGTGGAGATCAGCTGGGGCAGATGGATTTCAACCTGCAATGGCTGCTGGCTGTGGCGGTCAATCCCGGGGTGTGGTTTGCGATTGCCTGCTACATCGGCGCGTTTTTCGTGTGGATGCTGATCTTGCGGCGCAGCAGTCTGTCCTTGGCGTTCCCGCTGAGTTCGCTGGTGTTTGTCGGGGTGTTGCTCGGTTCGTGGCTGGGGCTGGGCGAGCAGATCAGCGTGCTGCACTGGGTGGGGGTGGCGGTGATCATGGGGGGGATTGCGTTGCTGGCCGAAGGCGAAGAAACCTGAAAATCACCGCAATTCCTGTGGAGAGGGAGCTTGCTCCCGTTCGGCTGCGCAGCAGTCGTAAAACAGGCTGGCGAGGTATTTCTGGAAGAATGACTTGCCAAGTTTGGGGGCCGCTTCGCGACCCGGCGGGAGCAAGCTCCCTCGCCACAAGTGCTTAGTTGAACTTGTAGGCCAGTGCCGCCTGCACTTCCCCTTGGTTGGTCTCACCGAGCTCTTTGACAAGGCTGCTGTCCGCCGCAGAACCCGTCAGGTGAATCCAGCTCGCGCTGGTCAACAACGACCACTGCGGCGCCAGCGGAAACTCGAAACTCTGAGTCAACGTCACATTCTGCAAACCACCGCCCGCGTTGTACGGCCGAATCCCCGAGGCTTGTGATTCATTGGCACTGACGCCGAAGAACGTCTGACTCTGCCGCGCATCCGCAAAATGCGCGGTCAGACCGGAGCTGCCAATCACCCCGCCACCCAGTGGATAACCCACCTCCCCGCCAACACGCCCCAACACCCCGCCCTGGCCGCCGCGCCCTCCAACCGCTTGCCCGACCGAGGCAAACACCCGCCAGAAGTCAGCCGGCGCGTACTGCACAAAACCGCCCACCTCGCCCATGTCCGGCACATCGCGCAACCCCTGCAGTTCGCCGTTGGACGTGCGCCCCGGCAGGTAATTCACGAACGGTCCGGCGCTGAAACCCTTGGTGTTCAGCGCGTCCCAGGTCAGCCCGTCGTCCGTACTGAGGCTGACATTGCCCCAATCCAGATCGAGGTAAGGCACCGGCCGGGTTTCGTAGCGGCTACCGGTCGGATCGTGGGGCTGATAGCTGAGGCCAGCCCCCGCCTCACCGGTGATGCCGTCCGCTGAAACGCCGGCAGAAAGGCACGTCAGCACGGCAAATAGAGCAACAGTAATCCTCGACATGAGGCCATTCCTTGAACTGGATGTGCGCGCATCAATCCCCGAATCGCCCCTCTCGCGCAAGCACTCATGTTGTTTGTAGCGACCTACAAAAATTGTAGCTTCACCGCCATCCACACCCGCCTCAACCCCAGCCCCGCTGGGCCAAACCCGGTTGGCACAGTCCCTGCTCTACCCCCTTGGCAAGCGCAAACAGCGCCTCCTGCCAAGATAGGTACAACAGATGATTGACTGGCATATCGTGTGTGATTTCGACGGGACCATCACCCGCACCGACGTGATCGACAGCATCCTCCAACGGTTCGCCGACCCGAGCTGGGAAGCGATCGAAAACGAGTGGCTGGCGGGTGACATCGGTTCCCGTGAATGCCTCAGCCGCCAGCTCTCGCTGGTCAAGGCCACACCGGGCGAACTGCTCGGGTTCTTCGACACCATCGAGATCGACCCGGACTTCCCTGACTTCGTCGACCACGTCATCGGCCTCGGCGCTTCCCTTGAAGTGGTCAGCGACGGCATCGAGCAAGGCATTGCACGGATCCTGGCGCGCCACTACGTCAGCCTTTTGCCGATCCTCGCCAACCGCCTGCGGCAGCTCGACCACCAGAGCTGGCGCATCGACTTCCCTCACGCAAGCGATGCCTGCCGCGCCGCGTCCGGCAACTGTAAATGCAAATCCACCCCCAGCGCCAAACGGGTGCTGGTGATCGGCGACGGTCAGTCCGACATGTGCGTGGCCGCCACCGCCGATTTCGTATTCGCCAAGGATCGCCTGGCCGAGCACTGCGAGCGCAACGGCATCGCCTACGCCCGCTTCGACAGCTTCGCCGATCTGCCTGCGTTGCTCGCCCTGCTGCCAAGCGCCAGCGCCGCCAACGCCACCTCTTTCAACGTAGAAACACAGGAACGCTTCCACCATGTCTGATATTCGAATCGCCACACCTGAAGACCAGGTCCTTCTGGATAAAGAAGCCAAGTACTGCTCCTACGGCGACACCGTTCACTACATCGATCCGCCGCGCATTTTCAGCCGCTGCGAAGGCTCCTACGTCTGGGACACCGAAGACCAGGCCTACCTCGACCTGCAAATGTGGTACTCGGCGGTCAACTTCGGTTATGCCAACCCGCGCCTGAACAATGCGCTGAAACAGCAGATAGACACCCTGCCGCAGATTGCCAGCCAGTACCTGCACAAGGGCAAGATCGAGCTCTCGGAAATGATCGCCGTGGACGCGAAAAAGAAGTTCGGCCTCGACGGCCGGGTGCACTTCAACGTCGGCGGTTCGCAGTCCATCGAGGACTCGCTGAAAGTCGTGCGTAACGCCACCAATGGCAAAAGCCTGATGTTCGCCTTCGAGGGCGGTTACCACGGTCGCACCCTCGGTGCGTCGTCGATCACCTCCAGCTACCGCTATCGCCGCCGCTACGGCCACTTCGGCGAGCGCGCCAATTTCATCCCGTTCCCGTATCACTTCCGGGGCCCGAAAGGCATGACCAAGGAAGAGTACGGCAGCCATTGCGTGCAGCAATTCGCCCGCCTGTTCGAGACCGAATACAACGGCGTCTGGGATCCGAAAGTCGGCCAGAGCGAATACGCCGCCTTCTACGTCGAGCCGATCCAGGGCACCGGCGGCTACGTGATTCCGCCGATGAATTTCTACAGCGAACTCAAGCATGTGCTGGACCAGCACGGCATTTTAATGGTGGTCGATGAAATCCAGATGGGCTTCTGGCGCACCGGCAAGCTGTGGTCGATTGAGCACTTCGATGTCAAACCGGACGTCATCGTCTTCGGTAAAGCCTTGACCAACGGTCTCAACCCATTGGGCGGCATCTGGGCCAGGGAAGAGCTGATCAACCCGAAAATCTTCCCGCCAGGCTCGACCCACTCGACCTTCGCCTCCAATCCGCTGGGCACGGCGGTCGGCCTGGAAATGTTCAAGATGACCAGCGAAGTCGATTACGGCAAGAGGGTCATGAACAAGGGCAAATACTTCCTCGAAGGCTTGAAAGACTTGCAGAAACGCTACCCGATCATCGGCGACGTCGATGGCCTGGGCCTGGCACTGCGTTGTGAAATCTGCGGGCCGGACGGCTTTACGCCGGACAAGGCAACGCTCGACTTCATGGTCGAAGAAGGCATGAAAGGTGACATCGAAATTGACGGCAAACGCCTGGGCCTGATCCTCGATGTGGGCGGTTACTACAAGAACGTGATCACCCTCGCGCCGTCGCTGGAAATCAGCTACCCGGAGATCGACCTCGGCATCGCGCTGCTCGACCGTCTGCTTGATCGGGCGATGAAACGATGAACCCCTCTTTTTCAAGGGCAGACGAGATCGACATGGGCGAAGGCAGCGCCGGTTTCGTTCTCGGCAACGGAGAGGTCGCGGTGTTGTTGATCCATGGCCTCACCGGCACGCCGACCGAATTGCGACGGGTCGCGATGGGCCTGGCCAAGGCCGGCTGCACGGTCTATGTGCCGACCCTGGCCGGCCACTGCGGGGACAACGCCGACCTGCAAGCCACCGGTTGGCACGACTGGTACGAGAGCGCGCGCAATACCTTCGTTGGTGTGCGGCGCAAGCATGAGCATGTGTTCGTCGGTGGCTTGTCGATGGGCGCGGTGCTGGCGATGTACCTGGCGGCCGAACATCCGGGGCAGATCGAAGGCTTGCTGCTGTATTCGACCACCCTGCGCTACGACGGCTGGAACATGCCTTGGGTCGCCAAACTGAGCAGCCTGGTGATGTCGATTCCGTTTGGCGTGCACCTGTGCCGCTTCAACGAAAAATCACCGTTCGGCATCAAGGACGAACGCTTGCGCGCCATTGTCGAACGGCAGATGAAGGCCGGTGAAAGCGCCAATGCCGGATTGCTGACCATGTCCGGCGTGAGTGTCCGGGAACTGCATCGATTGGTGGCCGCGGTGAAAAAGCGCATGCCGCAGATCACCACCCAGGCGCTGGTGCTGCACTCACGGGAAGACGACATCACCAGCCGCTGGAACGCCGACTATGTCGAACGCAAACTCGGCGGCCCGGTAGTGAAAGTCCTGCTCGACGATTGCTATCACATGATCACCGTCGACCTGCAATACCGCCGGGTCGTGGAGCTGAGCGCGGACTTCATCCAGCACCGGTTCATGCAACAAGTCACCGCCCCGCAACCCATGCGCCAGGACTATCGGCAACTGGCCTGAACACATTTGAAGAAGCTACGCATGCCCACAGCCGCCCCCCAATCCCTGTAGGAGCGAGCCTGCTCGCGATGCACTCAAGAGCGCCGCGTTTCTCCTGTAACCCCACGTTATCGTTAACGACCATCGCGAGCAGGCTCGCTCCTACAAGGAAACGATGTGATCACTGCCCTTGCCTATTCAACCATCGAAGCCATCGACCGCAGTGCCTGGAATGCCTGTTTCCCCGGCGAACTGGAGGACTGGGATTATTACCGGGCCGTTGAACAGGCAGGCATTGCGGATTTCCGGTGGCGCTATCTGGCGCTGTACGAAGACGAGGTGTTGATCGCGGCGGCAGTGGCATTCACCACCGCGTATTCGCTGGACACCACGGTTCAGGGACCGGGTAAACGCGTCACCGAGCAGTTGCGCCGCTGGTGGCCGGGGCTGTTGGACGTCCGCTTGTACGCCCTCGGTTCGCCGGTGGCCGAGCAATGCCATGTGGGGACCGCACGCCAGATCGACCCCGCACGGCGTCCGGCCTTGCTTGAGCAATTGTTAATCCTGGCGCGCAACGACGCCGACCAGGCCGGAATCGGTCTGCTGGCGGTCAAGGACGCGTCCCATCGCGATCCACAGTGGTTGCAGGTGTGCCAGGCGGCCGGTCTGCAAAGCATGCCCGGCCTGCCCAGCGCCGAACTGCCGATCCGTTTTGGCTCCGTGGACGCTTACCTCGGCACGCTCGGCAAATCCACCCGTAAAGACCTGCGCCGCACGTTGCGCGCGCAAGGTCCGCGCATCGAATGGCGGCGCACTGTGGAAGACCTGCTCCCACACATGATGGCGCTTTACGAAGCCACCCTTTCACGCAGCGACCTGACCTTTGAACGCTTGCCATCGGAGTACTTCCGCCAGGTCCTCGAATACCTCGATGAACGCGCCGCGTGCGTGCTGTACTGGGTCGGCGATGAGCTGGTAGCGTTCAACCTCGTGCTGCTGGACGAGCAACGCCTGGTCGACAAATTCTTCGCCCATGACCTGACCCGGACCCGCGAGCACAATCTGTACGTGCGCAGCTGGCTGGCCAATGTCGACTACTGTATTGAACACGGCATCCCGATCTACGCGTGCGGTCAGGCCGGCTATGCCAGTAAGCTGCGCCTGGGTTGCTCGTTCACCGGCAACACCGTGTTTTTCCGCCATCGCAACCGTGTGCTCGACAGTCTGTTGCGACTGGTGAAAATGTTCATTCGACCGGAACGCTCCGACCCTGCCATGGCTGCTGCATTAAGCGAAACTTCATGATCAAAAACCGCCCCGCCACCGCCCGACCTTTCGCCCTCTCCGGCTGGAGCCTGCAGCGCAAACTGGTGTTGGCGTTCTGGCTGGTCAGCGTGATTCCGACCATGATCGCCGCAGAACTGGCGGCCACCACCCTGTCGCAGATTTTCGACAGCAACGTGCGGATCTGGCTGCAGGAATCGACCCAGATCGTCGAGGACGAGATCACCGAGATCCGCCGGGATAACGCCCGGGCCGCGCAGTTGTTCCTGCGCTACACCCGCCCGCCGACGGACCGGTTATCGAGCAAACACGACAAACTGACCACCGACATCGCCGATTCCATGGGTATCGACGTGGTGGCGCTGGTGCGCAACAGCGATCACAAAGTGGTGTTCAGCACCGCCGCCGATGACATCGTCCGGCAGATCAGCACCGAGTCCAAGGCGTTGTTGCAGACCCTGCAAGTCGGCGGCATCCCCACCGGCACGGTGGTCTCGACCTTCGAGACCGATCAGGACGGCGTCGACTACAAACTGGTGATCGCCACCTACCTGGACAGCAGTTTCCTCACCAGCGTCGCCGATGTGCACTCCCTCGACCTGCGCCTGTACCTGGCCAAGGCCGATGACTTCTCGGAGATCTTTTCCACCCAGCGCTTCGAAGATCACCCGGCGGCGGTACCGGAAAAAATCGAACAGACCCTGCGCAGCACCAAGCAGCCGATCGAACAATTCACCAATCGCTACAGCGGCATCTACCGGCCGATCCTCAATGAAAGCGGTGAGCTGCAAGGCGTGATTTTCAGCGGTCTGCTGCGCCACACCAGCCTGGTCGGGCTGGTGAACCAGAGCAACCTGTTCATCCTGATTTTCCTGCTCAGCTCGGCGGCGTCCCTGGCGGTCGGCTGGATTGTTTCGCAACGCCTGACCAAGCCGTTGCGCGGGTTGTCCAAAGGCGTGCAAGCGGTGATTGCCGGGGATTACCGCCAACGCCTGGCGGTCACCGGCGGCGACGAACTGGCGGAATTGAGCAGCACCTTCAACCACATGAGCGAACGCCTCGGCGAGTTGCAGCACCTGGAATCGCAACTGCGCCGCCGCGACCGTCTGCATGCCCTGGGTGAAGTCGCCATGGGCCTGGCCCATGAAATCCGCAACCCGCTGGGCATCATCAAGACCGCCACGCAACTGCTGCACCGGCGCGCCGATTTGCCCGAGACCGACAAGCGTCACCTGGAATACGTGGTCAGCGAAGTCAGCCGCATCAACGACCTGATCACCGATTTCCTCGACTTCGCCAAGCCCAGCGCGCCGATGCGTTCGACCCAGGCGGCGCGGCCGCTGGTGGATGACCTGGTCGGCTTCTGCGCCCCGGAGCTGGCCAGCCATAACATCGATGTGCACATCGACGATCAGGCCCCCGGCGCGACCCTTCATGTCGACGCGCGGCAACTCAAGCAGGCCGGCCTGAACCTGATCGTCAACGCCATCGACGCCATGCCCGACGGTGGACGACTGACCGTGGCGATCAGCAGCGAATCGCCGTACACCGTAATCAGCATCAGCGACACCGGCCAGGGCATCGAACCGGATATGCTCGAACGGATCTTCACGCCGTTCGTCACCACCAAGGCTTCGGGTACCGGCCTGGGGCTGGCGAAGGTGTTCTCGATCATGGAAGGTCATGAAGGGCGCATCGAATGCGTCAGTGAAAAAGATGCCGGGACCACCTTCACGCTGTACATTCCGGCCAACGGTGAAGACTTCGACGAGGGCAGCGATGACACATAACGTACTGGTGGTGGACGACGAGCCCAAGCTCTGCGACTTGCTGGCATCGGCCCTGGGTCAGAACGGCATCCAGGTGTTCACCGCCGGAAACGGCTTGCACGCGCTCAAGGTGCTGGAGTGCGAGGACATCGACCTGGTGATCAGCGACTGGCGCATGCCCGGCATGGACGGCCCGCAGTTGCTGGCGGAAATCAAAAGCCGTTTTCCGCAGCTGCCGGTGATCGTCATGACCGCCTACAGCACGGTGAAAAACGCCGTGCAGTCGATGCGCAACGGCGCCTTCGACTACATCGCCAAGCCGTTCGACATCGACGAACTGGACATCACCGTCAGCAAGGCACTGCAATTTCGCGACATCCTCAAAGACAACCAGCGCATGCGCGCCGAGCTCGATGAGCATCAGCAGATTGACAGCCTGATCGGCGACAGCCCGAGTTTTCGCCGGGTGCTGCACGCCATCGATTCCGTGCGCGAAAGCAACGCGACGATTCTGCTGACCGGCGAAAGCGGCACCGGCAAGGAAATGGTCGCCCGGGCGATCCACAAACACGGTAATCGCGCTGACAAACCGTTTGTGGCGGTGAACTGTGCGGCGATCCCGGAAGGGTTGCTGGAAAGCGAAATGTTCGGTCACCGCAAAGGCGCGTTTACCGGCGCCGTGGCGGATCGCGTCGGGCGCTTCATGCAGGCTGACAAAGGCACGTTGTTCCTCGATGAAATCGGCGAAATGCCGCTGGCCTTGCAGGCGAAAATCCTCCGGGCCTTGCAGGAACGGGTGATCGAGCCGGTGGGCGATCCGCGCGAGCGCAAGGTCGATGTGCGGGTGATTGCCGCGACCAACAAGAACCTGCTGGACGCGGTGGCCAACAAGGAGTTTCGCGAGGACCTTTATTACCGCCTCAATGTGTTCCCGATTCCCTTGCCGGCCCTGCGCGAACGTGTGGAAGACATCGCGCCGCTGGCCCGGCATTTTGCTCACACCCTGGGCGCCACGGCAGGCAAGCGTTTTACCGGATTCAGCGCGGAAGCCTTGCAGGCCATGGCCCATTATTCGTGGCCAGGGAATATTCGTGAGCTGCAGAACTGCGTGGAACGAGCGACGATTGTCGCGTCGGGGGCGGTGATTGAAGAGGAAGATTTGCCGGCGTATCTGTTTGCCTCAAATGCCGGCACCAGCGGTGCGCTGGTCACCGAAGGCAGCGTGCCGGCAGATCTGGAAGCCGCGTTGGCGGAGGTCGAGAAGGCTTACATTCTGGCGGCGCTGGCGCAGAGCAATGGTGTACAGGCTGCGGCGGCGCAGTTGATCGGGATCTCCGAGCGCAGCTTCTGGTATCGCCTGAAGAAACTGGGCATCCACGTCGACAAAATCGTCAGGTAACCGCTCCCCCCTGTGGCGAGGGAGCTTGCTCCCGCTCGGCTGCGCAGCAGTCGTAAATCCAGCGAATGCGGTCAGCCTGGCTACATCGGTGCTGACATTGGGGCCGTTTCGCAGCCCAGCGGGAGCAAGCTCCCTCGCCACAGAAACACTCCCGGTAATTAGCTCACGGTCCCGCCCTTCGATTCGCTCATGATCTGCCGAATCGCCCCGACAAAGGTTTCGACCGGCTGCCCGCCCGTCACCGCGTACTGCCCGTTGAACACCACCGTCGGCACCGAACTCACCCCGCGCGCCAGCCACAACTTCTCTTCTTTGAGCACCTCTGTGGCGAATTCATCGGACGCCAGAATCGCCTCCGCCCGCTGCCGATCCAGCCCCACGCTTTCAGCCATCAGCGCCAACTGCTTGTGATCCGACGGATTGCCGCCCTCAGTGAAATACGCCTTGAACAGCGCTTCCTTCAGATTGAACTGCAACCCTTCCAACCCCGCCCAAAACAACAACCGATGCGCATCAAAGGTGTTGTAGATGCGGCTGTTGCCATCAGTGCGAAACGCGAACCCGACCTCGGCCCCACGGGCGCGGATCATCTCGCGGTTCTTCTGCGACTGCTCCGGGGTCGAGCCGTACTTTTCAGTGATGTGTTCGGTGATGTTCTGCCCTTTCGGCCCCATTTTCGGGTTCAGTTCGAACGGCTGGAAACGGATCTCGGCCTGGACCTCATCGCCCAGCAAATCCAGGGCCCGGGTCAGGCCATACAGACCGACCACGCACCATGGGCAGGACACGTCGCTGACGAAATCGATTTTCAGGGGGGTACTCATCATTCACCTCGCAGGCTTGGATCGCGCGGAAAGTTGGAACAATACACCCGAAGACTGGCGCGCGCAGGTCCCTTGTAGGAGCGAGCCTGCTCGCGATTGCGGTCTGACATTCAACATTGATGTTGACTGATACACCGCCATCGCGAGCAGGCTCACTCCTACAGGGATCGGGGGTGTTTGGGAGGGGGTGTTTAGTTCTGTTTAAGGTTACTTCCTGAAAGCTACAGCGCCTTGCGCCGTCGCCTACAACAACGTCAGAATCCGCTGGCTTGTGCGCCCGGGTGGCCGTCGGTAACTTGGTTCGTGTCACTGATTCCCAGTGATCGGGTTTAGTAGCCCGGCTAATACGCTTACGGTTGCACAAGTGTCATCCCGTCAGGTTTTCACCTGCACTTGATGGTAGCTGTGCGCATGGCGCCCTCGGGCGCGCCGGGTTTTGGGCGTATTTTACCGGTCTACTAACTTGCGCACAGCTGCCACCCCTCCGTTTAGTAGCGAGACAGGTTGCGGCTCTACTATTAGGAAAAATACCCCATGTTCAAAATTACTCCGAACCCACCGGAAACCGACGACGTCTCCCCCTACGAAACCCCGGACTCCAAAAAACTCAACGAAGCCGCCGACCGCGCCCTCGATTTCTACCTCAAACCGGTCATTCCCAAAGACACCCCACGCAAACCCAGCACCATCTACACCATCGCCCCCGACATCGATCAAGAAACCCTGCTGGCCAACGCCTGCGAATCCCTGGCGTCAGCGAGCGTGATGCTGAGTGATTTCGCCGGGTTGCTGGAAGGCCCGCAGCGCAACACTGTGCTCGGCATTCAGCAGTCCGTCATGCTGGGTGAACTGGCGGTGAACCGGATGCTGGATAACTTCGTTCCACCAAGCGCCGCGACCTGATTGGCTGACAAGGTTCCACTAACGAAGAAGATCCAACTGTGGGAGCGAGCCTGCTCGCGATGGCGGTGTGACATTCAGCATTGATGTTGACTGACACACAGCCATCGCGAGCAGGCTCGCTCCCACATTGGTACTGGGTACTACAGGAGGTTCGGAGTGGGCACCGGATCGATCTGTGCCCAATGCGAAGTGTCTTCGCGGTGGGCCTGCAAATACGGCAACACCGCCGCCAGCAACGGCGCCTTGAACGCCTCCTGGAACCGATGCGCCAACCCCGGAATCAGCTTCAACTGACTGCCACGAATATGCGCCGCCAGATGGACGCCATGCATCACCGGCAACAGCGGATCCGCCGTGCCGTGAACCACCAGCGTCGGCACGCGCAACTGATTAAGCAGCGCCACACGACTGCGCTCGGCGAGGATCGCCATGATCTGGCGCTTCACGCCCTCCGGGTTGAACGCCCGGTCATAGGACAGCGCCGCCTGATGCAGCAACGCTTGCCGATCATCACTGACGGTCGGGCTGCCCAGCGCTGCCAGCAAATCGGCCTGCTGTTCCAGCGCCACTTCGCGATTCGGCGCGCTGCGCCGCGACAACAGCTGCACCAACGCCGCACTCGGCGCCGGCAAGCCTTCGGCCCCGGAACTGGTCATGATCAGGGTCAGGCTCTCGACCCGTTGCGGCGCCATCGCCGCCATGTGCTGGGCAATCATCCCGCCCATACTCGCGCCCAAGACGTGAAACTGCTCAACCTTCAACGCATCCATCAGGCCAAAGGCGTCGTCCGCCATGTCGGTCAAGGTGTACGGCGCCGCCACCGGCAGACCGAGTTTGTAGCGCAGCACTTCGAAGGTCAGGTTGGCGTCGGCGGGCGTTTGCCGCCAGGTCGAGAGGCCGACGTCGCGATTGTCATAACGAATCACCCTAAAACCCTGCTGACACAGCGCGACCACCACCTCGTCAGGCCAGTGAATCAACTGCCCGCCCAGGCCCATCACCAGCAACAACGCCGGGTCGGACGCACGGCCGATGCTCTGGTACGCCAGGCTCACCTGCGCCAGATCGGCCTGTTGGGTGGGAACATTGACATCGCAACGAGACGCCGCCAAAGACGGCAGGCCAAACAACAGCAAGGCCAAAAAAATGAATGCACGCATGAAAAAACACCGAAACGCAGAACCCCAGTAGAGCGCGAGTCTGATGAAGTTTGATCAAGCGCGCTGCCACAGTTACATGACAGTTTGATGAAGATTGCCGAGCGGTCATTTTCGGGACCGCGTTATCGTTCATCGCGAGCAGGCTCACTCCCACAGGATCGATGTCGTACACAATATTTGTGATCGACCTAGATCCAATGTGGGAGCGAGCCTGCTCGCGATGGCGTCCGAACAGACGCTACATCGGCTAAGCCAACTGACTGCGCAACTGCCTTGCCGCCGCCACCATATTGACCAACGCCGCCTCGGTCTCCGGCCACGCCCGGGTCTTCAGCCCGCAATCCGGGTTCACCCACAACCGCTCGGCCGGAATGCGCTTCACGGCTTTGCTCATCAACTTGACCATCTCAGCCGTGTCCGGCACCCGTGGCGAATGGATGTCGTAGACGCCCGGGCCGATGTCGTTCGGGTAGTCGAACGCTTCGAAGGCTTCCAGCAATTCCATGTCCGATCGCGAGGTTTCGATGGTGATCACGTCGGCATCCATCGCCGCGATGGACTCGATCACGTCGTTGAATTCGCTGTAGCACATGTGGGTATGGATCTGGGTTTCGTCGCGCACACCGGAGGCGCTCAAGCGGAACGCTTCCACCGCCCAGTCCAGGTATTCCTGCCATTGCGCCCGACGCAGCGGCAAGCCTTCGCGGAACGCGGCTTCGTCGATCTGCACGATCTTGATGCCGGCACTTTCCAGGTCGACCACTTCATCACGCAGGGCCAACGCCAACTGCTGCGCCTGGATTTTGCGCGAGACGTCTTCGCGCGGGAACGACCACATCAGCATGGTCACGGGACCGGTGAGCATGCCTTTCATGACCTTGTCGGTCAGGCTTTGCGCATAGGTGATCCAGTCGACGGTCATGGCGTTCGGACGGCTCAGGTCGCCGTAGATGATCGCCGGTTTGACGCAGCGCGAACCGTAGCTCTGCACCCAGCCGAAACGGGTGAACAGGTAGCCGTCCAGTTGCTCGGCGAAGTACTCGACCATGTCGTTGCGCTCGGCTTCACCGTGCACCAGCACGTCCAGGCCCAGGCGTTCCTGGACTTGCACGGCGTGACGGATTTCGCTGTGCATGGCGTCGGTGTAATCGTTGGCCGACAGCTTGCCTTGCTTGAACGCCTGGCGGGCCAGACGGATCGAACCGGTCTGCGGAAACGAGCCGATGGTGGTGGTCGGGAATGCCGGCAGTTTCAGCCGAGCGCGTTGCTGCTCGATGCGTTTGGCGAACGGCGAGTGACGTTGGCTGTCCGCTGCGCTGATCGCATTGATGCGTGCCTGCACGTGGGCTTTATGGATACGCGGCGACTCGGCGCGGCTCGTCTGAATCACTCGGCTCTGGGCCAGAGCCGCTTGTACTTTGGGCGATTGCGGGTCGTTCAGGGCATCGCGCAGCACGGCGATTTCACCGCACTTCTGCACGGCGAAGGCCAGCCAGCTTTTCAGTTCAGGATCGAGTTTGTCTTCCCGTTCCAGGTCCACCGGGCTGTGCAGCAGCGAGCAGGAACTGCTGACCCACAGGTTGTCGCCAAAGCGCTCTTGCGCCGGTTGCAGTTGCGCGAGCACTTGCTCCAGTTCGCAACGCCAGACGTTGCGACCGTTGACCAGGCCCACCGAAAGAATCTTGTAGGTCGGCAGACGGTCCAGCACCTGACCGAGTTGATCCGGCGCCCGCACTGCGTCGATGTGCAGGCCTTGCACCGGCAGGCCGACTGCCAGGCCGAGGTTGTCTTCCAGGCCACTGAAGTAGGTCGCCACGAGCTTTTTCAGCGGCGAGTATTGAAGGATGTGGTAAGCGCGCTCGAAGGCGTTTTTCCAGGCTTGTGGCAGGTCGAGGGTCAGGATCGGTTCGTCGATCTGCACCCATTCCACGCCTTGGGCGGCGAGGCGGCCGAGGATTTCACCGTAGATCGGCAGCAGGCGTTCGAGCAGGTCGAGCTTGTCGAAGTCGTTGCCTTTGGCCTTGCCCAGCCACAGGTAAGTCAGCGGGCCGATGATGACGGGTTTGACGTTGTGGCCAAGGGCCTTGGCTTCGTCGACCTCGTCGAACAACTGTTCCCAGCTCAGTTTGAACTGTTGGTCAGCTGTGAATTCCGGGACCAGGTAGTGGTAGTTGGTGTCGAACCACTTGGTCAGCTCCTGGGCATATTGGGCCTGGGTGTGTTCGCCACCGCAGCAGGCCGTCGTGGCGCCTCGGGCCATGGCGAACAGGGTGTCGAGGGTCGGCAGGCCGCGCGCATCCTTGGCGCTGTCGAAACGCTCGGGGATCACGCCGAAGGTCAGGGAATGGGTCAGCACCTGGTCGTACCAGGCGAAGTCGCCGACGGGCAGCAGGTCGATGCCGGCGTCTTTCTGCAACTGCCAGTGGGTGGCGCGCAGTTGGCGGCCGACGCTTTTCAGCGCGTCCTGATCGAGGTCGCCCTTCCAGTAGGATTCGAGGGCTTTTTTCAGTTCGCGGTCAGCGCCGATGCGCGGAAAACCAAGTGTGTGGGCCAGAGCCATGGTGAATTTCTCCCTGTAAAAGATGGCGCTATTGTCGACAGCCAACCCAACATGAGACAAACTCAACCTTTTCGTGTTGATCACAAGTTTTCCTCATGGAGCCCCCGGTGCTTGAAATCCGCCACCTGAAGACCCTGCACGCCTTGCGCGAAGCCGACAGCCTGGTCGATGCCGCCGACCGTCTGCACCTGACCCAATCGGCCCTGTCCCACCAGTTCAAGGAACTGGAGGAGCGCATGGGCATGCCGTTGTTCGTGCGCAAGACCAAACCGGTGCGGTTCACCAGCGCCGGGTTGCGCCTGCTGCAACTGGCCGACGCCACCCTGCCGCTGCTGCGCGGTGCCGAACGCGATATCGCGCGGTTGGCGGGCGGCACCGCGGGCCGTTTGCACATGGCAATCGAGTGCCACAGTTGCTTCCAGTGGCTGATGCCGACCATCGATCAGTTCCGCGATGCCTGGCCGGAAGTCGAGCTGGACCTGGCTTCGGGCTTCTCCTTCGCGCCGCTGCCGGCCCTGGCCCGTGGCGATCTGGATTTGGTGGTGACCTCCGATCCGCTGGAACTGGCCGGGATCACCTACGTGCCGTTGTTCACCTATGAAGCGATGCTCGCGGTGGCCAATCAGCACCGTTTGGCGAACAAAGCCTACATCGTGCCGGAAGACCTGCTCACGGAAACGCTGATCACCTACCCGGTGGAACGCGACCGGCTGGACATCTTCACCCGTTTCCTGGAACCGGCCGACATCGAACCGGCGCAGGTCCGCACCTCGGAACTGACGGTGATGATGATGCAGTTGGTCGCCAGCGGACGCGGCGTCTGCGGCATGCCCCATTGGGCGCTGCATGAATACAGCTCGCGGGGTTACGTGAAGGCCAAGCGGCTGGGCGAGAAAGGATTGTTTGCGACGCTGTATGCGGGGATTCGTGCGGACATGCTGGATGCGCCGTACATGCGCGACTTCTTGCTGACGGCCAAGGACACATCGTTCTCGACACTCGACGGCGTCAGCGCAGTCCGCTGACACACCGCAACCGCTGTAGGAGCGAGGCTTGCCCGCGAAAGCGGTGTATCAGCCAAGTAGATATCGACTGTCACGACGCCTTCGCGGGCAAGCCTCGCTCCTACAGGGGTTTGTGGTGGGTTTAGAGCTCGCGCCACATGTGGATTTTGTCGAAGTAGTCTTCGCCGACGCGCACCGCCATGGGTTCGAGGCCGAACTGTACGAAGCCGCAACGCTGGTACAGGTTGAACGCCGCCTCATTGCCGGCGGTGACGGTCAGCTGGATCAGCCGCAGGCCTTTATGGTTCTGCGCTTCATCCAGCGCGGCTTGCACCAGTTGCTGACCCAACCCGCGCTGCCGGACTTTGCCGGACACATACATGCCAAACAGCGTCGCCTTGTGCCGGGCCTTTTCCCGGGGTTCGAAGGCCAGGCCGACGATGCCTGACAACGCGCCGTCCTCGAACGCCCCGAACACCACATCCAGCTTGCTGGTCAGGCGCGACTCCCACCAACTCAGCGGCATTGTTGCGCGTTCGCGCACACTCGAAGTGAAGGCCTGCGGGTGCAGGTCGTAGGCTTCCAGCATCAGCGCCCGATAGTCCAGCGCATGGCTGGCATCCAGTCGTTCAATCCACATGATCAGGCCGTCCGTCGTTGCTCAAGCATCAGCCGCACCGCCAGCGCGGACAGGACAAACCCCATGAAATAACGCTGCAGCGCCAGCCAGGTCGGGTTGTTGACGAACCACGACGCGATGCCTGCCGCGAAGATCGCGATCAGCAGGTTGACGCAGAAACTGACGCTGATCTGGGTCAGGCCCAGCACGATGCTCTGGGTGAACACCGAGCCATGCTCAGGCGTGATGAACTGTGGAAACACCGACAGGTAAAACACCGCGATCTTCGGGTTCAGCGCGCTGGTGAGAAACCCCATGGTGATCAGTTTGCGCGACGAGTCCGGCGGCAACTGCTGCGCTTCGAAGGGTGAACGTGCGCCGGGTTTGACCGCCTGCCACGCCAGCCACAACAGATACAGCGCGCCCGCCCATTTCAACACTTCGTAGGCCATCGGCACGGCCAGAAAGACCGCGGTCAAACCGGCCGCAGCGGCGAACAAGTGCACGAAGAATCCTGCCACCACGCCGAGCAACGAAGTCACGCCGGCCTTGCGCCCCTGGCAGATCGAACGGGAGATCAGGTAGATCATGTTCGGCCCCGGCGTCAGCACCATCAGCAACGCGGCAGCGGCGAAAATCAGCAAGTCTTGAAGTGGGATCATGGGGCAGTCCTAGTCCGTGGATGATCAGGCGATCGCAGTCAGCGAAGCTCGATAAAACGGCAGGATCAGGTCCCGTGTCAATGGCGCCAGCGAGAGATCGCCGTCGGTGGCCGGATCGATCCAGCGGACCTCTTCAATCTCCGCGGCGGGCGAGACGTCTGAATCGATGGTCAGCTGAAAGAGTTCAGCCTGGACGACAAAACCCGGCTCGTTGGCCGCCGGTGCCGAAAAGGGCCCCAGGTAGGTGGCGTGCGCGGGGTCGATGACCAGTCCAAGCTCTTCTTCCAGCTCACGGGCCAGGGCGTGAACCGGTTGTTCATGGGCCTCGATCTTGCCGCCGGGTTGCATGAAGGCTTCGGTGCCGCGTTTGCGGACCAACAGCGTGCGACCGTCAGGGCCGATCAGCAGGGCGGCGGCGATGCGGATGATGCGGGGGGAAGGGGCGGATGAAAGTGTCATGGATCTGAGTGTGCCTTGAGTGAAAGGCGCAAAGGATCACATGGGTGTCGCGCCGGCGTCACGGGGGAAAATAGCGATCTAGCCCTTTGTGGGAGCGAGCCTGCTCGCGATAGCGGTCTTTCAGTCGACATCCATGGTGAATGTCAGGCCGTCTTCGCGAGCAGGCTCGCTCCCACAGGGGTCAGTGTTGAGTCTTCCAAAGGGGGATCAGGGCTGAGTTTGAACCACCAGCGGCGCTTCGAGGATTGCGGCTTCCACCTCATCCGGCACTTTCACAAAAACGCTGTATTTCGCCCCTTCCATCGCCTCGAACGCGATCAGTTTCTCCACCAGCGGCCCGCTCAGCACCTTCCCCGCATTGAGCAACAGCATGCCGTTATCGGCATTGAGGTTGCGCGCCAGAATCATGCCGGTCGCCAGGTCCCGGGTGGTCAGTACCTTGACCGTCGGATCGGCCAGTGACACATCGCTCTGGTAGGCGGCGCAGACCTGAATGAAGTCCTCCACCAGATCAGGATCGTAGAGACGACCGGCGTACTGGCGGATATAGACCAGGGCTTCATCGCTGTTCATCTGGCGCTCAAGGATCAGCCCACGCTGCAACTCGATGAAATCCACCGCCAGTTTCAGCCACCGCGCCCCGAGCGGAATCGCCTCGCCCTTGAGCCGGTCGGGGAAACCGGTGCCATCCCAGCGCTCCTGGTGGTGAAGGATCAGGCGCGCCGCATCCTTCATCGGATCGAGGGTCATCAGCAACGATTCGCTCTGCTTCGGATAACCGCGATAGCGTTCCTGATCGTTGTGGTGCAGCAAATCCGCAGGCGCGGTCATCATGCTGTCGGTCCAGCTCAGCTTGCCGATGTTGTAAAGCGCCGCGGCCATGGTCAGGTCGCGGGTACTGCCCTCGTCCACGCCATGGAGTTTGCAGTACACCCGCACCAGTTCGATGATCTGCCGGTTCGTCTGCTTGGCCGGTGGCAAACGCAGGTTGGCCAGCAGCGAGAACACCTCGGTGCCGGTGACATAGCTGTGTTTGAGCTCTTCGTAGGCCAGGTCGAGCATGTCGGCGGTCTGCTGCAGCTCGGCGGTGCGGGACGCAACGTGTTTCTCCAGGGTCGCGTTGAGCAACCTCAATTCTTCGTTTTGCTCCCAGGTCTCCTGCACCAGATGCAGGCGTTCGCGCTCGGAACGCTGGTAGGCGAGGGATTGTCGCAACGTCAGCAGCAATTCCTCATCGTGCCAGGGTTTGCTGATGTATCGGTCAATCTGCCCGTCGTTGATTGCTTTGACGATCATCGTCAGGTCGGCATAACCGGTCAGCAAAATGCGCAGCGTGTCGGGATGGCGCTGGTGAATGTGCGCCAGCAGCGTGGCGCCGTCCATGTTAGGCATGCGCGCATCGCTCATCACCAGGTCGACGGGCTGTTTCGCCATGATATCCAGGGCTTGCTCCCCGCTGGTGGCCAGCAATACTTCGTAGGGCTGGCCGCGCAAGAGCCGGCGCAGACTGTTGAGGATAGACTCCTCGTCGTCGACCAGCAGAATCGTGGGTTTATCGGCAAAAGTAGTGGGGAGTTGCTCTTCCATGGCATTACCTCAAGCAAAACGGGCGTCGTCGCGTCAATCATCAGCCAGAACATTCCGTTTCTGGCGCTGCCTGAGCTACAGGCTAGATGATTTCCAGCGACGCCCCTGGAAATGATTCGTTTCAGGCGACCGGGCGAAGTGCTGCACAGGCGACTATGCTCAGTTCACTCGGATCCACTTTATGCGCTTGGCCACGTGATCAGGGAAAGGATGCCCCTATGAGCACACCGCACCACCACATTGCCACCGCTCCCGGCGTATGCCTATGAATACGCTGCTGGCACGAACCAACCGTCGGATACTTATCGTCGACGACACCGCGTCTATTCATGCGGACTTCATCAAGATCCTCAGCCCGCCATCGCCCGAAGACGACGACCTGATCAGCGCCGAAAAAGCCCTGTTCGGGACGCAAGCGACGGCAACCCTGCAAAGTTTCATGCTCGATTCGGCGTTTCAGGGGCTGGAAGCACTGGACAAGGTTGAACGAGCGCTGGCCAACGACCTGCCCTATGCGATGGCTTTCATCGACATGCGCATGCCGCCGGGCTGGGACGGCCTGGAAACCATCGAACGGCTGTGGCAGGTCGATCCCAAGCTGCAAGTGGCGCTCTGTACCGCTTATTCCGACTATTCCTGGGAAGACATCGATGAACGCCTGGAACTGGGCGATCGCCTGCTGATCCTGAAAAAACCATTCGATGCCATCGAAATCCGTCAGCTGGCCAGCGCCCTGACCGCCAAATGGCAAATGACCGAAGACGCCGAACTGAAGATGTCGTTGCTGGAACAGGCCGTGGAAGAACGCACCCGGGAGCTGTCCGACGCCAACATCATCGTGCAGAACAGCCCGACCATTCTGTATCGCCTGCGGGGCGAACCGTCGTTTCCGCTGATGTACATCTCCCACAACATCACCAAGTACGGTCATGTCGCGGCGAATCTGGTCGCCTCGGCCAACTGGGCCCGGGAGTTGATCCATCCCGACGACCAGCCGAAAGTCGACACGGCCATGGCCCGAGTGCTGGATCGCCATGCGGGCGGCGCGTCCATCGAGTTTCGGATGCGCACCGGCGACGGTGCCTGGCGCTGGGTCGAAAACCGCTATATTCCGGTGCGAGACGCCGAAGGACGTTTACTGGAAGTCGAAGGCATCATCATCGACGTCACTGAACGCAAGGTCGCCGAGGAGAAAATCGCCCTGCTGGCCCGCACCGACGGGCTGACGGGGCTGGCCAACCGTGCCACCTTGATCGAGCGCCTGCATCAGGCCTTCGCCGCTGCGCGCCGGGGTGCAACACCGTTCGCGATGTTCTACCTGGACCTTGACCACTTCAAACGCATCAACGATACCCTCGGTCATCCGGTGGGCGATCTGTTGCTGCAGGAAGTGGCCCGGCGCATCAAAGCCTGTGTGCGCGAAAACGACGTGGTCGCCCGCCTCGGCGGCGACGAGTTTGCCATCCTGCAACTGGACGTCAGCGACCCGACCCAGTCTGCGTCCCTGGCGGCCAAGGTCCGCGATGCACTGGTGCTGCCCTACTCCCTGGCCGGCAATGATGTGCGGGTGTCGGTCAGCATCGGCATCAGCAGCTATTCGCCGCGCATCACCAGCGCCGACGGCTTGCTCAGCCAGGCTGACATGGCGCTGTATCGCTCCAAGGAAAAGGGCCGCAATCAGTATCACTTCCACTCCGAGGAGATCAATCAGGAGGTGGTCGAGCGCATGACCATCGCCAGCGAACTGCGCACGGCCATCGACCATGAAGAACTCGAACTCAGATACTGGCCGGAAGTCGACCTGAGCAGCGGCAAGATCCTCGGCATGGAAGCCCAGGTCTGCTGGAACCACCCCGAGCGCGGCTTGCTGGAAGCATCGGCGTTCCTGCCGGCCGCGGAAAAAACCGGCGCCATCATCCCCCTCGGGCACTGGGTGCTGGATCGCGCCTGCCAGCAAATGCGTCTGTGGCGCGACGAAGGCATGGCGCCCCCGGTGATTGCCATCAAACTGTCCCTGGCCCAACTGAAAAGCGGGCCCGAACTGATCTATGACGTACTGCGCACCACCGCGCGCTGGGAATTGTGCGCCTGGGACCTGCGCTTCGATGTCACCGAAGCCACCTTGGCCCAGACCAAATGGACCCACAACGACGTGCTGCCACGCCTGCGCGAGCTGGGGGTGAAGATCGCCATCGACGACTTCGGCACCGAATACTCCTCGTTCGACTACCTCAAGACCTACCAGGTCAATCACCTGAAACTCGCCCAGGCTTTCATCGACACCGCTGCCCGCGACCCGGCAAGTGCCAACACGTTGCGCGCAATCATCAATTTCGCTCGAGAAGTAGGGATCGGAATCATCGCCGAAGGTGTCGAAACCCAGGAACAGCGTAGTTCGCTGATGGCCACAGGCTCGCCAATGAACGCACAGGGTTACTTTTTCAGTAAAGCGGTCAGCAGCCAACAAGCCGCCCAGTTGCTCAAAGCCGGCAGCATCGTGCCCGCAAGCCACGGACCGATCCTGGACAACCCGCACGCCACGGAGGACAAGTGATGAAAACGTCGTCCGTCCGGACCAACCGGCGCATCCTGATCATCGACGACACGCCTTCGATTCATGAGGATTTTCGCAAGATCCTCGGCCCTGACTCTGAAGATGAGCAGACCCTGGCCGGCACGGAAGAGGCGCTGTTCGGCACGCAACAACCGGCCCGGCTGACCTTCCAGCTCGATTCCGCCTACCAGGGCCAGGAAGCCCTTGAGCTGGTCCAGCGGGCCCAGGCCGAAGGTCGCCCCTACGCCATGGCGTTCACCGACATGCGCATGCCGCCGGGTTGGGACGGGCTGGAAACCATCGAACAGCTCTGGAAGATCGACCCGCACCTGCAAATCGCGCTGTGCACCGCCTATTCGGATTACAGCTGGGAGGACATGGCTGAACGGCTGGAGTTCGGCGACCAGTTACTGGTGTTGAAAAAACCCTTCGACAGTCTGGAAATCCGCCAGATGGCCAGCGCCCTGACCTGGAAATGGCAGATGACCCAGGACGCGGAGACAAAAGTGCAAAGCCTGGAGCAAACCATCGAGGCGCGGGTCCACGAACTGCTCAAGGTGTCCCACCTGTTGCAATACGACGTACTGACCGAGCTGCCCAACAGCACGTTGCTCGGAGATCGACTGAACCAGTCCCTGGCGTTGTCGCGCCGCCATGACAAGCAGCTGGCGGTGATGTTCCTGGGTCTTGATCGCTTCAAGCGCATCAACAATGCCCTGGGCCATCCGGCCGGTGACGAGATGCTCAAACGGGTCGGGCAAAACCTGGTGTCCACGGTGCGCGAATCCGATTCGGTGTTTCGCTACGGCGCTGATGAGTTCGTGGTGATCCTCGCTGACATCCGCCATCCCCAGCAGACCAAAGGCATCGCCGAAAAACTCTTGAACGCCATTGGCACGACCCAGCACATCGCCGGCCATGACCTGAGCGTAACCGCCAGCCTGGGCATCAGCATCTACCCCGATGATGGCTTCGATGCGATCGCGCTGATCAAGAAAGCCGAAACCGCGATGCGTCACGTCAAGGAAAGCGGCCCCAACGACTTCCGCTTCTTCATTGAAGAAATGAACCAGCGCGCCCGGGACCAGCAGACCATCGAGTCGGGCATTCGCCTGGCATTGGAGCGGGACGAATTTGTCCTGCATTACCAGCCCAAGCTCGACCTGGGCACCGGTGAGGTAGTCGGCGCAGAGGCCTTGATTCGCTGGCAGAAACCGGGGCATGGCTGGGTCTACCCGTCGGACTTCATTGGCGTGGCCGAAGACAGCGGCTTGATCGTACCGTTGAGCAAATGGGTGCTGGCCCAGGCCTGTCGGCAAGCCTGCGCCTGGCAGGCGGCGGGGCTGCCGAGGCTGTGCATGTCGGTGAATGTGTCGGCCATCGACTTTCGCCAACGAGGCTTTGTCGAAGGCATTGAACAGGTCCTGAAACAAACCGGTCTGGACCCGTCATTGCTGGAGCTGGAAATCACCGAAGGCGTGCTGATGCAGAACGTCGATGCCACGGTCACCGCCCTGAACCGGATCAAGGCCATGGGGGTGCGGCTTGCCATCGACGACTTCGGCACCGGTTATTCCAGCCTGAGTTACCTGCGGCGTTTTCCCATCGACGTGCTGAAAATCGATCAGTCGTTCATTCGTGGCCTGAGCCGTGACATCAACGACGCAGCGCTGGTCAGCGCCATCATCAGCCTGGGCAAGAGCCTGAAACTGACCATCATCGCCGAAGGGGTGGAAACCCTCGAACAACTGGATTTCCTCAAGGCCCATCAGTGCGAGGAAGGCCAGGGCTACTACTTCAGCAAAGCCGTGGCGCCGGATGACTTCGTGCACTACCTGACGTCGGTGAAATCCCCTCCCCCTGCCGCCACATGACCGATAAGCAGCGACACACGGGCTATCCGCCAAGGAATTACAGGATGTCGCCATTTCTCTACCGCTTGCTCTTGATGCCTCTGCTCGGAGTCTGTCTGACGGCCAGCGGCGCGCCACTGGACGAACCGCTCAAACCGCTGCCGGCCGTGCCGCAGCAAAACCCTCTGCGTGTCGAACTCGGTCGCCAGTTGTTCAACGAGCCACGTTTATCGGTCAACGGCAGCCTCTCGTGTGCCAGTTGCCATCGCCTGGAAAGCGGTGGCGCCGATAACAAGGCGTTTTCCATCGGTTTCAACGGCCAGCCAGTGGCAGTCAATACTCCGAGCGTGTTTAACGCCAGCCTGAACTTCCGGCAATTCTGGAACGGCCGCGCCGACACCCTGGAAACCCAGGTCCACGCCGTGGTGCAAAGCCCCAGTGAAATGGGCAGCAACTGGGAACACGTGGTGCAGACGCTGTCCGCCGACGCCGCTTATCGAACCGCGTTCGGCAACGCCTACCCGGATGGCGTGACCATGATCAATGTGCAAAACGCCCTGGCGACCTACGAGCGCACGTTGATCAGTGCCAACTCGCGTTTCGACCAATACCTGCTGGGCGACACCGACATTCTCACCCGCGAGGAGAAATACGGTTACCAACGCTTCAAGGATTACGGCTGTATCGCCTGCCATCAGGGAATCAATATCGGCGGCAACATGTTCCAGAAATTCGGGGTGATGGGCGATTACTTCAAGACACGAGGCAACCCGACCGACACCGACCTGGGCCGCTACCTGCTGACCAAGGACGAAGAGGACCGCTACGTGTTCAAGGTCCCGAGCCTGAGGAACGTCGCCGTGACCGCGCCGTACTTTCACGACGGCTCGGCCAAAACCCTCGAAGACGCCGTGGAGGTGATGTTCTCATTTCAACTGGGACGCATCCCCTCTGTCGAGGACAAGGTGCTGATCATCAAATTCCTCAAGACCCTGACCGGTGAATGGGAGGGCAAACCATTATGAAAATATCCCGCCGACGCAGTGTGGCACTCCTCGGTATCATGGCCCTGATACTGGCCTCGACACTGCTGTTTCTGTACCTCAAATCCAACTCCAATCAGACGTCGACCTACACCGAATCCCGGGATCTGATTTCCCGGATGAAACAGCTGAATGCGCAGTGGGAAACGGAAATCCTCAAGGCCAGGATTGCGATCAACCACAACTACGATCCGCTGGTCACACCGCTGACCGAGATGACGCTCCTGTGGGAACGGTTCGACACAATGTCGTCGAATCACAGCCGCAACACCTCGCCCGTCTGGTTGACCAGCCATGATGCGTACCTGAGCGCCTTCGAGGAAAAGATCCGGCTGGTTGAGCAGTTCAAGTCCCACAATGCTGTGTTGCGCAACTCACTGGCGTTTCTGCCGACCGCCGAAGACGACATTCAGGAACCCCTCGCCCAGTTGCAGGACGGCGACAAACTGCAACTGCAGAACATCGCCAACGACACCTATGACCTGGTACTCAGCACCATGGAGTTCGCCATGGTTACCTCTGACGACAAGGCCGCCGAAATCCTGGTGGGATTGAGCAAACTGAAAGTGAACAAACTGCGACTGCCGGAGGAGTTCCACAGTCCGCTGGATGTGCTCAATAACCATATTGAGCTCATTCTGCGTGAGCAACCGGTGGTCAACCGCTTGCTGGAAAACATCGAGGCGATTCCCGTGGCCGAGCGGCTGGACGGCATCACCGATCTGCTGAACAACGATCAGCAGCGCACCGATGCGGTCGACCAGCGTTATCACTTTTACATGCTGGTGTTTTCGGTGCTGCTGGTGCTGTTGCTGGTGTACCTGGCGATTCACTTGATGCGCAGTTTCACCGTGATCAATCGCGTCAACAAGGCCCTGAAAACCGCCAATGATGACCTCGAAAAACGGGTCGAAGAACGCACCCGCGAACTCAAGGATACCCAGAGCGAACTGCTGGACACCGCGCGCCAGGCCGGCATGGCGGAAATCGCCACCAATGTGTTGCACAACGTCGGCAACGTACTCAACAGCGTGAACATCTCCGCCGACCTGGTCAGCCGCAAACTGCGCAGCAGCAAGGCTCAGGGGCTGGGCAAGGCGATGCAGCTGATTAACGAGCATCAAGGCGACCTCGGGGCCTTTCTGACCCAGGACGCGAAAGGCAAATTGCTGCCCGGCTATCTGAATCAACTGGTCGACGCCATCGCGCTCGAACAACAAAGCATGACCGACGAACTCGCCCAACTGACCAAAAGCGTCGACCACATCAAGGACATCGTCGCCACCCAGCAGTCCTACGCCGGCGCCAACAGCCTGATGGAACCGCTGCACATCAGTGAACTGCTGGAAGACGCCCTGCGCATGAACTCCGGTGCCCTGACCCGGCACCACGTCACCGTGGTCAAGGAGTACAACGAGGTGCCGCAGGTCATGGGCGACAAACACCGGTTGCTGCTGATCCTGATCAACCTCATCAGCAATGCCAAATACGCCATGTCCGACCTCAGCAATCGTCCGCGACAAATGACCCTGGGGGTGAAAATCGTCGAAGACTCCACCCTGCAAATCAGCGTCAAGGATGATGGCGAAGGCATCGCGCCGGAGAACATGACGCGCATCTTTGCCCACGGTTTTACCACCCGCAAGGAAGGCCACGGTTTTGGTCTGCACAGCTGCGCACTCGCGGCGATAGAGATGAACGGCCATCTCAGCGCCCACAGTGACGGGCCCGGCAAGGGCGCGCAGTTCACCTTGCAGATTCCGCTGAAAACCGTCCCGGAGGAGGCATGAGTGAGCATTCGAACCGACGCATTCTGTTGATCGACGACACACCGTCGATTCATGACGACTTTCGCAAGATCCTCACCCCGGTTCCGGTGGAGCACCTGGAACTGGACGAGATGGAAGCCACGCTGTTTGGCCGTGAAATCAAAACCACCACGGCCCTGTTCGAACTGGATTCGGCGTATGGCGGCCAGGAAGGCCTGGGCAAACTCACTCAGGCCTTGCAGGAAAGCCGGCCCTACGCCCTCGCGTTCGTCGACATGCGCATGCCTGAAGGCTGGGACGGCGCGCAAACCATCGAACATCTGTGGCAGGAAGATCCGCACCTGCAAGTGGTGGTGTGTACCGCGTATTCCGACTATTCCTGGGATGAGCTGTTGGACCGACTGCAAGCCCATGATCGGTTGCTGATCCTGAAAAAACCGTTCGACAACATCGAAGTCCAGCAGATGGCCAACACCCTGCTGACCAAATGGGAGATGACCGAACGCGCCTCCGTGCAGATGAGCCATCTGGAGCATCTGGTGGACCAGCGCACCACGCAGTTCAAACAGGCCAGCGAGGCGTTGCAGCGGGAAATCGACGAGCGCAAACAGCTTGAATCGCAACTGGTGCAATCGGAAAAACTCGCGTCCCTGGGGCAATTGGCGGCCGGCGTTGCCCATGAAATCAACAACCCCATCGGCTTCATTTCTTCCAACCTTGGCAGTCTTGATGGCTACTTCAAGCAACTGCAGGACATGCTCGACGCCTATCGCGAGGCCGAAGAGGCGATTGCTTCAAATGAGGTGATCGAGCGGCTTGGGCAGTTACGGGAACGCATCGAGCTGGAATTTCTGCGCGAGGACATTCCGTTGCTGATCAAGGAATCCAAGGAGGGCATCAACCGAGTGGGGCAGATCGTCAAGGACCTGAAGGACTTCTCCCGGGTGGATTCCAACCAGGAATGGCAGTGGACCAATCTGCAACAGGGCATCGAATCGACCTTGAACATCGTCGCCAATGAACTCAAGTACAAGGCCGATGTGCTGAAGGAGTATCAGCCATTGCCCGACATCGAGTGCCTGCCATCGCAAATCAACCAAGTGATCATGAACCTGATCGTCAACGCGTCCCAGGCGATGGGCCCACAGCGGGGCACCATCACCCTGCGCACCGGGTTTGAGGGTGAACGGGTGTGGATTGAGGTGGCCGACACCGGCTCCGGTATCGCGCCGGACAGCCTGCAGAAAATCTTTGATCCGTTCTTCACCACCAAACCGGTGGGCCAGGGGACAGGGCTTGGGTTGTCCTTGTCCTATGGCATCGTCAAGAAGCACCGGGGGGATATTTCGGTGCGCAGTGAAGTGGGCGTGGGCAGCACGTTCCGAGTCGAACTGCCCGTGCACCAGACACACTCAGCCACCTGAACTCCGTAATAAATGCAGGAGTGAGCCTACTCGCGATGGCGGTATGTCAGTCGCCCTTGATGTTGACTGACATGGCCCTATCGCGAGCAGGCTCACTCCTACAGGGGGTTTTGCAGGGATCCGAGGTCAGGTGGCTTCCTGGAAATCCATCTCCGGTGGCTGGCGGCGGAAGCCACCGGTCAGCACCGCCAGGTACACCACGCCAATCGCCAGCCAGCTCAGGCCCAGGTAGATCGCCAGGTGATCGAGGCTAACCATCAGCCACAAATCTGCCGCCAGGCCAATGAACGGGAATAACAGGAACAGCACGAACTCGCGCAGGCCTTTGTTTGCACCGCCGATCCAGTAATGAAAGATCACCGACAAATTCACCAGACTGAACGCCAGGAACGCACCGAAGTTGATGAACGAGGTCGAGGTGGTGACGTCCAGTTTCAGCGCCAGCAACGCGACCACGGCGCACAACAGGATGCTGTTGACCGGTGTGCCAAAGCGCTCATGCAAGCTGCCGAAAAATGATTTAGGCAGCACGCCGTCGCGGCCCATGGCGAACAACAAACGCGAACCACTGGCCTGAGCCGACAGGCCCGAGGCGAACTGGCCGACGATCAGGCCGATCAGGAAGATCGTCACGAACAGGTCGCCACCGATGTTGCGGGCGATTTCATAAGCGGCCGAGTCGACGCTGTCGAACTGGAACGAGGGATGGGCGATCTGCACGAAGTACGAGACGCTGACGAAGATCAGGCCGCCGATCAGGGTAATCAACATGATCGCCCGCGGGATGGTGCGGCGTGGGTCGCGGGTTTCTTCGGTCAGGGTGCTGACCGCGTCGAACCCGAGGAACGAGTAACAGGCGATGGCCGCGCCACTCATGATCAGCGGCATCTGCATGTCGCCGTTGAAGAACGGCTTGATCGACCACAACGGCGTGCTCGCATCGCCCCCGACGTAGTGGATGCACAGCGCGACGAAGGCGATCAGCACCAGGAACTGCACCAGCATCAGCAAGGCATTGATGCCGTTGGCCAGTTTCAGGCCGACGATGTTGATCGCGCTGGTGATGCCGATGAACGCCAGCACCCAGATCCACTGCGGCACGGCCGGGAAAGCGGAATTGAGGTAGGCCGCACCGATCAGCCAGATCGCCATCGGCAGGAACAGATAGTCGAGCAGCACCGCCCAACCGGCGATGAACCCCAGCTTCGGGCTGATGGCCTTGCGGACATAGCTGTAGGCGGAACCGGCGACGGGGAATGCCGAGGCCATTCGGCCGTAGCTCATCGCGGTGAAAAACATCGCCACCAACGCCGCCAGATACGCGGCCGGGACCATGCCGGCGGTGGATTGAGCGAGAATGCCAAAGGTGCCGAGCACAATGATCGGCGTCATGTAGGCGATGCCGAACAGCACCACCGAACCCAATGACAGGGTGCGTTGCAAACGAGCCATGAGCGACTACTCCGAATTTATTAGATTTATGGCAGAGCCGAGTTCGGCGCTAAATTTCGGGTGTTTCGTTGTTGTTTTGGGTGATCGGTCAAACAGGTGTGTTGTCTGTCAGGACCTCTTCGCGAGCAGGCTCGCTCCCACAGGGGATCTGCAGTGGACACAAACTCAATGTGGGAGCGAGCCTGCTCGCGAAAGGGCCACTCGGAGCAATGCAACATCCGGATCAGCGCGAAGGAATCAGCAACTCCCGCACACCAGAAGCCTGCTCGACAATCTCACCCGGCAACTTCAGCCGCTGGTCATCCAGGTACCGGTAATCCTTGCGTGCCGCCTCCAGCCGGCTGAAATCCAGCTCAACCGCAAACTGCCCTTCATCGCGTCCGGCCTCGAACAACAGGGTGCCGAGCGGATCCACCAGCGCACTGCCACCGGCAAACACCAATCCGTCATCACTCTCTTTGACCCGATTGACCATCAGCGCAAAGGCCTGGTTTTCCTGGGCCCGGGCCATGATCGCGGTGCGATGAGTGGGGCCGTAAGGGTCCATGTTGCCGTTGGTGACGATCAGTAATTCGGCGCCCAGTTGCGCCAGGGCGCGGGCAGTTTCCGGGAATTCGATGTCGTAGCAGATCAGCAGACCGACCCGCACGCCGTTCCACTCGCAAGTGGCGTAACGGTCGCCCGCCTCGAACACGCCGCGATCCGACGCCCACAGGTGCGTCTTGCGGTATTTCAGGGCGATGCCTTCGGGGGTAATCAGCAGCGTGGTGTTGTAGAAGCGGCCGTTGTCGTTCTCCGCCATGCCGATCACCACGGCGATGTTGCGTTCGCGGGCGGCCGCCACGACGGCGCTGACCGTCGGCCCGTCCAGCGGTTCGGCGGTCTGGGCCACGGTGTCGGCAGTCGGAAAGCCCATCAGGTGGGTTTCCGGGAAGACGATCAGTTGCGTATCCGCGTGGCAGGCAGCGATGGCCGTCAGGGCGCGTTCGAGGTTGTACGCTGTGCCGTTGTCACGGCCCGCCAACTGGGCGAGTTCGACTTTCATGGGTATTCCTTGTTTTGGGCCGAGCGGCAGAAAGATTGCCCGGTCTGTGTCTGTGCGCCAGTATGCGCAGCAAGCCACCGGCCGGGGAATCACGCCGCTGGGGTAACCCGATAGGGGTAGAGGCATGACACTTTCGTTAGACGACATCGCGTGGCACCGCTCGGTCGGGCAACTGATCGACGCCCTCGACAAGCCCAACTTCTGGACGCAGCTGGTGCGCCTGCTGGATCAGTACGTGACCTTCGACAGCTGGGTGGCGCTGCTTTTCAGCGCGGACCAGCACCCGCAGGTGTTCGCCGAATGCCCGGGCGAGGACGGCAGCCCTGATCAGCTGTTTCAGGATTACCTGCGCGGGCTCTATCTGCTTGATCCGTTCTACATCGCCTGCCGCGAGCAATCGCGCACCGGCCTCTATCGCCTGTCGGAAGTGGCGCCGGAGCACTTCGAGCTGACCGAGTATTACCAACGATACTTTCGTCTGAATGTGGTGGCCGACGAAATCCAGTTCAATTGCCAACTCGAAGGGGACCGCACGCTGTGCCTGTCATTGGGCAGCAAGCAGCGTTTCAGCGGCCAGCAGATTGCCTTGCTGTCGCTGATCCAGCCTTGGGTGCTCGGCCTGTTGCGCCAGCGCCTGCCCTACGAAATCAACGAGGCCGTGGCCCTCGCGCCAGCACCGATCCAGGGCGATTGGCGCGTGCAGCTGGAAGCCTCGGTGCAACAACTCAAGGGCGCGCAACTGACCGCCCGGGAACTGGATGTCGGGCGCTTGATGCTCAGCGGTTGCTCCAGTAAAGAAATCGCCCGTAAGCTGGAAATCTCTGTTGAAACCGTGAAAGTCCACAAGAAACACATGTACAGCAAGCTGGGGATCAAATCCCAGTCCGAGCTGTTTTCGATATTTCTCCAGGCGCAAAACGCCTGATTGCAACGCGGAGTGCTTTTTACTGTGGGAGCGAGCCTGCTCGCGATTGCGGTCTTTCATTCAGCATTGATGTCGACTGAACCACCGTAATCGCGAGCAGGCTCACTCCCACAGGGATCTGTGTGTATCCATGCACCTGCTGCGTTGAAATTATTGAGTCCGAACCAAGGAACCCGTATGAGCCTGTCACTCCTGAGCCGCTACGCCTTCTTTGCTGCCTGTGTGATTTTCACCCTCGCCAGCCTGCCCTTCCTGGAACACGACTGGCTCTGGCCAATCACCGCCGTGACGGGCGTCCTGAGTCTGGTGGGCCTGTTCGATCTGCTGCAAAGCCCTCACGCAGTGCGGCGCAACTACCCGATCCTGGGCAATATTCGCTATCTGGTGGAGGGCATTCGCCCGGAGATCCGCCAGTACCTGCTCGAATCCGACAGCGACGCCCTGCCCTTCTCCCGGGCCCAGCGCTCGCTGGTCTATTCCCGGGCCAAGAATGAAAGCGCTGACAAACCCTTCGGCACGCTGATCGATGTGTACCAATCGGGTTTCGAATTCATCGGCCACTCGATGCGCCCTGCGCCGTTGAGCGATCCGAGCAATTTCCGCGTCATCGTCGGTGGCCCACAGTGCACCCAGCCGTACTCGGCCTCTGTGTTCAACATCTCGGCCATGAGTTTCGGCTCGCTCAGTGCCAACGCCATTCGCGCGTTGAATCAGGGCGCCAAACTCGGCAACTTCGCCCATGACACCGGCGAAGGCAGCATCAGTGCGTATCACCGGGAAAACGGCGGCGACCTGACCTGGGAACTGGGCAGCGGCTACTTCGGCTGTCGCACTGCCGATGGCCGCTTCGACCCGGAACGCTTCGCCGCCCAGGCGCAAACGCCGCAAGTGCGCATGATCGAAATCAAGATGTCGCAAGGGGCCAAACCCGGGCATGGCGGCATCCTGCCCAAGCACAAAGTCACCAAGGAAATCGCCGAAACCCGCGGCATCCTGATGGGCGAAGATTGCATCTCGCCGTCGCGGCACAGTGCGTTTTCCACGCCGATCGAACTGATGCACTTCATCCAGCAGTTGCGTGAATTGTCCGGCGGCAAACCGGTGGGCTTCAAGTTCTGCCTCGGTCACCCGTGGGAATTCATGGGCATCGCCAAGGCCATGCTGGAAACCGGCATCCTTCCGGACTTCATCGTGGTCGACGGCAAAGAAGGCGGCACCGGCGCCGCGCCCGTAGAGTTCACAGACCACATCGGCGTGCCGATGCGCGAAGGCCTGCTGTTCGTGCACAACACGCTGGTGGGCCTGAACCTGCGGGACAAAATCAAACTCGGTGCCAGCGGCAAGATCGTCAGTGCCTTCGACATCGCCAGCGTCCTGGCCATCGGTGCCGACTGGGCCAACTCGGCGCGTGGCTTCATGTTCGCCATCGGCTGCATCCAGTCGCAAAGCTGCCACACCAACAAATGCCCGACCGGCGTCGCCACTCAAGACACCCTGCGCCAGCGTGCACTGGTGGTCCCGGACAAGGCCCAGCGGGTCTACAACTTCCACCGCAACACACTCAAGGCCCTGGCGGAAATGCTCGCGGCCGCCGGCCTCGATCATCCTTCACAGTTGTCAGCCAAGCACTTGGTGCGACGTATGTCGGCGACCGAGATCAAGCTGTTCTCGCAGTTACATGTGTTCTTGAAGCCGGGGGAATTGCTCACCGGCGAGGTGAATGGCGAGTTTTACTCGCGGATGTGGCAGATGGCGCGGGCGGATAGTTTTGAGCCTAATGAGGTGGTTGCTGCGTAAAGATCGCTCTGCATGCCAGCCTTACGGACAGGCTGGCATCAGCGACACGTTCACGCTTCGCGCTCGCCATACAGGACAAATCTCGAGAAGAAAAACCCGCAAACCAGACTCAACAGCGAGAACGACCCTACGGTCATCAGCCCGTGGATTTTCCAGACATCAGCGTAATGTCCGACAACGAAACTCATGCCCCCCATGAAAAACACATACAGCAGATAACGAAGTACCGACCCCCCGGCCTCAAACGTGTAGAGCGCATGCACATAGAATGAGAACGTCGCGGCCACACAAAACGCCGAAAAATTACTGACGGCCTGACTAAGCTCGGCCGCAGTGGTCAGTACATAAAATAGCTGCCAATGGATAAGCGTATTGGCCACTCCAATGACTGCGTAGATAGAAAATTCTTTCCATAAAGCTTTCATGTCCGATCCTTGACCCATTCCCGTTTCAGGCGCCGTTCAAACCTAAAGTCGAGGACAGGTGCGCGTCTACTGTAAGAACTAACAGGTAGCGCGACATTCCAGACCAATGGTCACGGGGTTCACCACTGGAGAGAGCGGACCCGGGCGGGTTCTTTCATGACAATAAAGCCGTAGTCCCCCAGCAGATAAATCCGATAAAACAGACTGTCCACCAGCGGTGGATACCCCTGATAACCCACCAGCGTCGCGTTACGCCGTTCCTTTTCCCTGACCACATTAGTGATGCCTGTTTTCGGCAGATTTTCCGCGAGCATGTAGAAATCGATGTTTAACAAGTAATGCAAAACCGGCATCTGCTTGAACGACCCGGCGGCCCCCACCAGCCAGTGATCGGAGTACGTCACCGACATATAAATGCGCTTGGCTTCGCGCAACGCCGGGCGCGAAGCAATGTCGGCACTCAAGGCGTACAGCGCATTCGTCGCGAAGGTTTTTTGTAACGTCAGCACCCGTCCATACGCGAAGGAAAGCGAAAGCATCGCCAACAATGGAACCAGCAACAGCAGCGGCAGCTTTCCGTGCACCGACGCCAGCGCCAGATGGCTCAGGTAGAACAGCAATACGAGCACGACAGCAAAGCCCATCAAGGTGCGGGCGCCTTCATTGAAGTCGCGGAAAAACAATGAGACGCCCGGCACCAGCACCATCAGGACGGGCAAGATCAACAGGCACAGCAGGCCGATCACGGTTTTGTTCAGCCCAGTACCGGCACGCTCCAGCACGCGCTGTCCCACGCGCACGGCACCGAACAGGGCGCACAGCAACAGCGCGGCGAATACCCAGGCAAAGCCGCCATGGAACAGCAGCACGATTTTTTCCAGCACCCAGCCCGCGCTGGTTTCAATTTGCTGCAACGGCGCCGCTGCCCCGTTCAACAATGAGGTGCGCTTCTGAGTCATGAAGGAATAGGCGGTGGCGTAATAGATCAACCCTGCCAGACCCACCTGTACAACTTTGCAGCCGATCAATCGCCACCAAGCAGGCCATGCCAATGGGTCGTCCGTGCGCCGCAGCAACTCCATACAACACAGACCGAGAAACACATTAAAGCTGACCTGATAAAGCCCGATGGCCAAGGCGATCAGCGCGGCCGGTATCAGCAGGTGCTGAACGCGAGAAGGGCTTTGGAAGGTGATCGCGTAGATCACCGCCACCAGGCTGAGCGCCATGCTCGGTCCGTCGTATTGGTACGACAGGTTTTGCAGGAAGAACGGGTTGTACCAAAGCGGCAGCACCACCAGGCAATGGGCGAACGTCGGTTCGGGGAAATAGTGAAACGTCAGCCGGGTCAGGGCCCAGCTCATCGCCAGCGTGGCGATCAACAGCGGCAGCGGGAAGATGTTCGGCGCGGCGCCGCTGAAGGTCAGCAGGTTGTAGAACCACTGCGCGAACAGCCGGCCGTCCTCCGCCCAGCCGGTACCCGCGGCCAGCGCACGCCAGTTGTCATCGATGTAGGGATAATCCGCGAGGATCAGCGGCAGGATGTACACCAGCGTCGCGAAAAGAAACAACAACCAGACTTGGCGGCCGGTGAGTTCTTTGTCGAGCCATTCGCTGATCTGCATGCCGGCGCCTCAAGGGAATTCCGCCTTCAATCAATAAAGCTTTGAACCTCGACGGTCGTCAGAGATCGCCGACCTGCGTGTCTTTTAGACAGGCGGTTGTCGCCTCGGCGATGCACAGAGACACTCCGTAATATCCACACTTTGCAATTGCCGCCGAATCCCTGCACCCTGCGCGCCGCCAATGTGCAGCGCGCAACCTTTTGTGTCGCCGGCGCTCCTCCTTCAAACCCCGTTCCAGAGCCCGCAGCCATGACGACTGAACGCGATCACCGGATCGACTTTTTCCGAGGCCTGGCGCTGATCTTCATTTTCTGGGATCACGTGCCCCACAACCCGCTGGGTCAAATCACTCTGCGTAACGTCGGCTTCAGCGATGCCGCCGAAGTCTTCGTGTTTCTCGCCGGTTACGCGGCGGTCCTGGCCTACGGCAAGATCCTGGCCCGCGACGGTTACCTGATTGCCTGCGTGAAAATCCTGCGCCGCGCCTGGGTGCTGTATGTGGTGCATATTTTCCTGCTGGCAATGCTGATGGGCATCGTGTTCTTCGCCAACAGCCATGTGGAGACCCGAGATCTGGTGGAGGAGATGGGCATGCACCACTTCATCAGCAATCCGCAGCAAGCCTTGATCGATGAGTTGCTGTTGCGCTTCAAACCGAACCTGATGGACCCATTGCCGCTCTACATCGTGCTGCTGGCCGGTTTGCCGCTGGTGCTGCCGATATTTGTGCGCAAACCATGGGTGGTGGTGGCGATGTCGTTTGCGGTGTACCTGACGGTGCCGTTGTTCGGCTGGAATCTGGCGGCCATCAAGGACGGCGTGTGGTATTTCAACCCCGTCGCCTGGCAACTGTTGTTCGTACTCGGCGGTGCCGCTGCGATTCACACGCAGCGCCCACGCTTGCCCGACAGGCGCCCGTTGCTGCGCCAGCCATTGTTTGTGAGTGCGGCGTTATACGCAGGCGTCGCCGGTGTACTGACCGTATTGTGGCGGTGGCCGCAACTGCATGATGCGATGGTACCGACCAGCCTGAGCAATCTGTTGTACCCGATCAGCAAGACCGACCTGTCGCCGGTGCGACTGCTGCACTTCCTGGCGCTGGCGTATGTCACGGCGAAACTGTTGCCGGACACTGGCTGGACGCAGAACTGGCTGGCCCGGCAATGCAGTCGCATGGGCCGTTATTCGCTGGAAGTGTTCTGCCTCGGGGTGTTGCTCGCGCCGCTGGCAGACATGATCAATGCCCTGACCGACGATGCGTTTGCCATGCAAATCTTCACCGCGCTGGTGGGTGCAGGATTGATGGGGTTGTTGGGGGTTTGGCTGGATTTCAACAAGCGCCTGACCGCACCGATTCAACCGGTCGCCGTCCATTAAGAAACTCCGCGCCTTTGTGGCGAGCCAGCTCGCTCGCCACCGGAGATTTCGTCAGCCAATAAAAAGGCCCCGGCCAATGGACCGGGGCTTTTGCGTTTCAGGCGTTACGACTTACGCAGCCGAACGCACCGCACCTTGCGACACATTGGTCGGTTGCAGCTTGAACACGTAGAACAACACCGTCAGCAGCACCAGGAACGCCGGGCCGACGTACAGCGCCACGCGGGTTTCCGGGAAGTAAGCCATCAGGCCGACCACCAACACCAGGAACGCCAGCGCCAGGTACGAGCTGACCGGGTACAGCCACATCTTGTATTTCAGACCGGCACGTTCGCTGGCACTCAGGCCTTTGCGGAACTTGAGCTGGGCCAGCAGGATCATCACCCAGGTCCAGATCGCGCCGAAAGTGGCAATCGCCGTCACCCAGACGAAGACTTTTTCCGGGACCATGTAGTTGAGCAGCACGCCCAGCAACAGCACGAAGATCGACAACAGCAACGCGCGACGGGGCACGCCGTTGCTCGACGTGGTGGCAAAACCGGCCGGGGCCTGGCCATTCTGCGCCAGGCTGTAAAGCATGCGCCCGGTGCTGAAGATGCCACCATTGCAGGACGACAGCGCTGCGGTGATTACCACAAAGTTGATGATGCCGGCCGCGGTCTTGATCCCCAGGCGTTCGAACGTCATCACGAACGGACTGCCCTGGGTGCCGATTTCGTTCCACGGGTAGATCGACAGGATCACGAACAACGCGCCGACGTAGAACAGCAGAATCCGCCAGAACACCGAGCCGATCGCGTTGGGAATGGTCTTCTGCGGGTTCTTCGCTTCACCGGCGGTCAGGCCGATCATCTCGACACCGAGGTAGGCGAACATCACCATCTGCAGCGACATCAATACGCCTTGCACGCCGTTGGGCATGAAGCCGCCGTGGGCCCAGAGATTGGAAATCCCCAGCGCCACGCCGTCATTGCCGAAACCGAACGCGATCACGCCGATACCGCCGATCACCATCGCAATGATGGTGACGATCTTGATCAGGGCGAACCAGAACTCGAATTCACCGAAGGCTTTCACCGCGATCAGGTTGATCGAACCCATGCTGATCAACGCGGCGAGTGCCCAGATCCAGCGCGGCACATCAGGGAACCAGACGCCCATGTACACCGCCACGGCGGTGATTTCCGCGACACAGGTCACAAGCCACAGGAACCAGTAATTCCAGCCTGTCAGGAAGCCCGCCAAGGGGCCGAGGTAGTCTTGAGCGTAACGGCTGAAGGAGCCGGCGACCGGGTTGTGCACGGCCATCTCACCGAGGGCGCGCATGATCACCAGGATCGCCAGACCGCCGATGATGTAGGACAGCATGATGGCGGGGCCGGCCATTTCGATGGCCTTGGCCGAACCGAGGAACAGACCGACGCCGATACACGCTCCGAGCGCCATCAAGCGGATATGCCGTTCGCCGAGTTCGCGTTTAAGCGGGCCGCCCTGAGCGGTCTCGCCATGGGGCAGATGATTGCCGACTGGCATAGGGGTACAACCTCGTCTTGTTATTGGATATGACCACCGAGTAACAAAGCGCTGACCGGTAAGCCATTGCTTCTGAGAAACCGGGCCTGCTTCGTGAGCAAACCCGTCTTGCAGGACAACACCGGCAAGATCAGCGGGGCGTGCAGTATAAAAAGCTTCGTACAGGGTTTTTCACTCTATAAACCACAACATTCAGCCAGAACTCTCGGGAAAAGCCCGGTTAGCGGAGGGGCATTACCTGACTTTTGTAGGATCTTTCACCAACTGAAACGCCGCCGAGTATTGCACAGCATTGGTGCATCGTCATGCCCCTGGCCGGGCCTTATTTGCTATTCGACGTGTCTAGGAAGGGCATTTCAGGCAGGCACTACCTGTGGCGAGGGAGCTTGCTCCCGCTCGGCTGCGCAGCAGTCGCAAAACCGGTGATCGCGGTTCTACTGAAAGACCGAGATGGCAAATTCGGGTCTGCTTCGCAGCCCAGCGGGAGCAAGCTCCCTCGCTACAGGGAATGGGGAATATTTGAGATCTGTGCGTCCACAATTTCTTCACCATCGCCAACCACCGACTAAGCTTCAGACAAGTCAGATCAATCTGCGTGAATGGATCAGTCGACTATGGGCGCGTTATGGCAAACCGATACGAGTAAAACTGTGGTCCCGACTGAACGTGTGGATGAAGCGCCTATTCCTGAAAAACCCCCTGGCAGTCGCACAAAGCATGGCTGGGGGGCGTTTTGGTTGTTGCTGATTATTATCCTGATTGTCCTGGGGCTTGCCGCTGCCAAGGAAATGCGTACCTCGAAGTTTCAATCCCGCGAGGTCAGCAAATTCGCCGCCTCCCTGAGTTACGAAATGAAACCCGGCCCCAGCGACGCGATTCGCTATCCAGGCGCAGGCCCTTTCGACTTGCGTCTGGGCTACAGCTCGCTGGGTGAGTTTCTGCCGCGATTGCTCAAGCGTGACTACGTCATTGCGTCGCAAACCCGCTTCTCTGAAAAGCTGATGAACTACACCGACAAGGGCTTTTTCGTGCCTTACGCGGAGAAAATACAGGCTGGACTGTCGATCACCGATTGCCGTGCGGCACCGCTGTACCAGTACAAATACCCCCAACAGCTGTATTCAAGCTTTGAGTCGATTCCGCCTGTGGTGGTCAGCAGCCTGCTGTTTATTGAAAACCGCTTTTTGCTCGATCCTCGTCAGCCCCTGGCCAACCCCGCCGTGGACTGGCCACGGTTCGGCATGGCGATCTGGTCCCAGGTTGCCAAGTTGCTGCATATACCAGGGCAGTCGGCGGGCGGCAGTACGCTGGCGACGCAACTGGAGAAATACCGGCACTCGCCCGATGGCCTGACGGTGTCAGGCGCGGAAAAGATCCGGCAGATGATTTCCGCCACCGTGCGTGCTTATCAAGCGGGGCCGGAAACCTTGCAGGTCCGGCAAAATGTGGTGCGCGATTACCTCAATAGCGTGCCGCTGTCGGCGGTACCGGGACACGGTGAAGTGCATGGCATGGCCGAAGGGTTGCGCGTCTGGTACGGCGCCGACTTCAACAAGGCCAACGAACGGCTGGCCAGCACCGACACGGACCCCAAGAGCATGGCCGAAAAAGGCCTGGCGCTGCGTGAAATGCTCTCGCTGATGATCGCCCAGCGCCGCCCTTCTCATTACCTGACCAAGGGTCATGATGAACTGGCCGACCTCACCGACAGCCACATCCGCCTGCTGGCGGCGAATGGCGTGATCGACGCGCCCTTCGCCGCCGCCGCCCTGGCCAGCCAGGTGACCTACCGCGACTGGCAGACCCAGCCGACCATCCAGCCGATTGAAACCAACAAAGGCATCAGCGTGGCGCGCAGCCGTCTGGGCGGGTTGCTCAATCGTCCGCTGTACGATCTCGACCGCCTCGACCTTTCCGCCACCAGCACCCTGCAAGGTGAATTGCAAAGCCAGGCTACCGAGTATCTCAAGCGCCTGGCCGACCCGGCGTTCGCCACACAAATCGGGCTGATGGGCGAACGCTTGCTCACCCCCACCAGCACCACTCAGGTGCGCTACAGCTTCACGTTGTTCGAGCTGACACCGGACGGCGCGCGCGTGCGGGTACAGACCGACAGCACCGACCAGCCATTCGACATCAATGAAGGCAGCAAGCTGGAACTGGGCTCTACCGCGAAAATGCGCGTGCTCACCACCTACCTGCAAATCATGGCCGAGCTGCACGATAAATATGCCGAAATGACCGTCCCGGAACTGAAGAAAGTCGACATCCCCGATCAGGATCGCCTGAGTCGCTGGGCCATCGACTACCTGATTGAGAACAAGGACCGCAACCTGCCGGCCATGCTCGGTGCCGCGCTGGATCGTAAATATTCGGCCAGCCCCGGCGAAGCGTTTTTCACCGGCGGCGGGCTGCACACCTTCGTCAACTTCCGCAAGGAAGACAACGGTCGCATTCCAACCCTGCGTGATGCGTTGCGTGAGTCGATCAACCTGCCGTTCATTCGCCTGATGCGTGACCTGGTGCGCTACACGACGTACTCCGGCCCCAACAACAGCGCCGAATTGCTCAAGGACGATCGCGACCCGCGGCGTCAGGAATACCTGGCCAGTTTCGCCGACCGCGAAGGGACTTCGTTCCTGCTCAAGTTCTGGAAGAAATACAAAAACAAGGACACCCAGGCGCGGCTCGACACCTTCCTGGACAGCATGCGTCCGACGCCGATTCGCCTGGCGGCGGTGCACCGCTATTTGCTGCCCCAGGCCAGCCAGGAAAGCTTCAATGCCTTCGTGCGCGCGCACCTCAAAGGCGCCAAGCTCACCGAAAAACTCACCGACGAACGCCTGCAACGGCTCTACGAAAATTACAGCCCCGGCGCCTACGACTTGCCGGATCAGGGTTTCATCGCCAAGGTTCACCCGCTGGACCTGTGGCTCATGGGCTACCTGCTGAACAACCCGGATGCCAAGTGGAGCCAGATCGTCAAAGCCAGCCAGTTCGAGCGTCAGGAAGTCTACAGTTGGCTGTTCAAGAGTCGTCACAAGGGCGCCCGCGACAGCCGTATTCGCACCATGCTGGAAATCGAAGCGTTCCTGGACATTCATCAGCGCTGGCAGAAAGTCGGTTACCCGTTCGATCACCTGGTACCGTCGCTAGCCACCGCCATCGGCAGTTCCGGCGATCGCCCGGCCGCCTTGGGCGAGTTGATCGGCACCATCCTCAACGATGGTGTGCGCATGCCGACATTGCGCATCGACACCCTGCACTTCGCGGCGAACACCCCGTATGAAACCAAACTGATCAATGACCCAGACGCCGGCAAACGAGTGATGCCGTCCGAAGTGGCCACGGCCATGCGTGAGGCGTTGTCGCAGGTTGTGGATGCCGGTACGGCCAAACGGGTGTCCGGCAGTTTCATCACCCCCGATGGCAAACCCCTGGCGATGGGCGGCAAGACCGGGACCGGGGACAACCGCATCGAAGCCATTGGTTCCGGCGGGCGGATCCTGAGTTCGAAGTCGATCAACCGCACCGCCACTTTCGTGTTCTATATCGGTGACAGCCACTTCGGTACGTTGACCGCCTTCGTGCCCGGGCGCACCGCCGAGGCCTTCAAGTTCACCTCGGCGCTGCCCGTGCAAGTGCTCAAAGGCATGGCACCGATTCTCACGCCCTATCTGCAACCGGGTGCGCATACACAATGCCTGCCGGTGGAGGTCGCACGGCGCTGAAAAAAGGCGGTAATTACCTATTTTCGGCATTGGTAATTCCAATGTTTATGGGCGGCTGACACTGATTAAGCAGCGGTAATTCAGGCTTTTACTTTGAGCCTCGGGCGTTAGGCTGGTCATTCCACTTAACGCTCAAGGTTTATTAAAAGCATGACTGACTTACACGGACGTATATCAGCGCGACCGACACGGGGGGCGGATGACAATAAAGGTCGCCACTACGATTTCATCAAAAGCCGTATCCACCCCACGTTCAAGGACGCGTCACTGCGACGGATCCGGGAACTGAGCCTCACGCAAACGGCTTCAGGGTATTGGGTACAGAGCACCACGGGTTTCGATCACTCCCCGCTACAACACGCCAACCTCGAACTCTGGTCCGCTCAAAACACTGTCGACCGGGTCATGGACAAGGTCCAAGGCGTTTACGAATTCGCCGAACCGTTGCTGACCAGGGCGTTGCTGGAACAGTTCGGTGTCGACGTCGATGTAAAGACCACTTACCTGCACCTTTATCTACCCAAACAGCTCCCCTGGTATGCCAGCAATCTCAACGGCGTGGTGACCCGCACCGTTTCGCTGCTGGACGCGGCCTTGCATAACTTCGCGAGCCGCGAAACCTGCGAGGCGGACTCGAACTTCATCAGCCAGCCCGATGCCCGCGGGCATTTCGACACCCTGGCGATCAAACGCAAAATGTCCATCGCCCAGTTCCAGACCCTGTGTCGCACGCTGGACATTGGCGCGCGCTACACGAAATACCTCGAAGAACAATTGCGGCCCAGGGATGGCCTCGCCCAAGTGGTTTTGAAACACAAGATCATCGAGAACGAGAAAGCCGCGTTTAAAGCGGCCGCTCAGCTGGCCGTCCTGAAGGGCGACATCGACGCCGATGCCGGTGACCTGATCCTGATGATGCTCGATGGCCAGCGCAACCTCACCCGCAAAGGCCGAATCATGCAGTTCGCCAAACTGTCCATGCTCGACAGCCTGCTGACCGGCATCGTCTTGATTACGCCGGATCTGAACCGGGTCCATAAGGTAGTGCCGATCTTCGCGTATGTCCCACAAGACCCCGAGCACCCGCTGAAAGAGTACCCCTCGACCCTCGCGCTGATGAAAGAGCTGACGCGTCAGCTGCGCGACAACGCTGTCATCTCCTCCACCGGCATGACCTACCAGCAATTCTTCAGCCGGTTCGTCGATCAATCCGATCGGGGGCATTTTTTCGGCGGGTTGCAACAACGCCTGTTCCAAGTGAAATGGCATCGCAAAGAGCCGCTTGACCCGAGGCCGAGCTGGCGCGAAGAGGCTATCACTGCCCCTCGTCTGCAGTTCAACACCGCACCGATCAGCGGCGAACTGTGGCAGTACCTGTTCGAGCAAAAGCTCAACAAGGTCCTCAATGACGCCCGTCACATCGCCGTGTCCACCGCCGATGCCGATACCCATGCACGATGGGCCTGGTGGGAGAACTTCAAGAAAATCGTCTCGGACATCTTCAACATCGCCCTGATGGTCGTCACGCCGTTCGTGCCCGGACTGGGCCAGCTGATGATGGGCTACATGGCTTATCAGATGGCCAGCGACGCCATCGAAGGCCTCGTCGACATGACCCTGGGACTGTGGACTGAAGCCACCGAACACATTGTCGGCCTGGTCACCGATGTTCTTCAGCTGGAAGCGTTCGCCGCCGGTGCGCAGATCGGTGCGCTGGCACGCCTGAAACTGTCGCCGCTGATCGAAGGCATGAAACCGGTCACCCTGCCCAATGGCGAACCCCGGCTGTGGCACCCCGACCTCAAACCTTATGAATGGCCGGATGTGCAGTTATCGCCGGACTCCAGACCTGACGCGCTGGGGCTGCACGCTCACGAGGGCGAGGCGGTTCTGCCGCTGGATGACAAGCACTACGCCGTGCAAAAGGATCCGCAAACCGGCAACTACCGGGTCAAACACCCGCATCGCGACAATGCTTACCTGCCCGAGTTGAAACACAACGGCCTCGGCGCCTGGACCCATGAAGCCGAGCACCCGCGAGCCTGGGATCGTCCGACGTTGATGCGCCGTCTCGGCCACACCGTGGAGGGCTTCAGCGACGCGGAACTCGAAGCCGTTCGCATCGCCAGCGGTACCGACGACGGTGCGCTGCGCCGGATGTACGTCGACAACACGGCCCCGCCACCGTTACTCGACGACAGCCTCACCCGCTTGAACATCCAGCGCCAGACCCGCCAGGCCATCGAGAGGATTCGTTCAGGCCAGCCTCTGGATCCCTCCTCCTACTGGTTTGAACCGCTGGCGACTTACCTGGACGGCTGGCCCGCGGACAAAGCCCTGAAGGTCTACGAAAACGCCGACATGAGCGGCCGGTTCCGCCAGTACGGCAATGCCGATGCGACGGCCGAACAGACCCTGTCCACCAGTTTGTCCAACCTCATGAGCGAGCAATTTGCGCCAGACCTTGTCGAGTTTCTCAACGAAGAAGAACTGCACGCCGTGCTCGGTCGGTCCACCGCCCAACGTGAACGGGTGCAAGCCTTGCGCAATCGACTGGCGGACGAAGCCGATCGGCTGACCCCAGACATCATCAATCAGCTTTACCAAGGGGCCCAGGCGTTCGACGATCCGCCGCTGCGACTCATGCGCCACACCTTTCCCGAGTTACCGTCCCGTGCCGCCGCGACGCTGCTGAACACCACTGACGCTGCCGACCTCAAGCGCATGACCCAAACGCAACGACTGCCCTTGAGCCTCAAGAGCCGCGCCCGTGAGGCGGCCTTCGAAGCCCGGACCAACCACGCCTATGAAGGCTTCCAGGACGGCGCGCAGTGGGTGGCGCAAACCGAAAGCCTGGTGCTGAACGCCTTGAGGATTCATACCGACACGTTCGCGCAATTGCGCATCGAGGTTCGTGAAGGCAACGATGCCGGTCCCTTGCGTAGCCGTGTAGGGGCCGAAGACGCGTCGATGGTCCGGGTGCTGGTCAAGGACGATGGCAACCGGTTCGAAGTCTGGGACGGTGACAACCGAAAACTGCACGACGCCACTGACTTTTACGAAGCCGTTCTCAACGCCCTGCCGAAAAACAAACTGGCGCAGTTGGGTTATCGGCCAGGCCAGGGGGGCTTCTTCAAGCAATGGGTGATGGCCAAGACCGAGACACCGGCGCAGCGCCGCACGGCGCTCGCCGCCCCGCCGATCCGTCCGCTGGCTGACCATGAAGACATGATCCTGTTGCGCGGTCCCGGCTTCTCCACAGTCGCCCCCACGCTCACCCAACGGGTGCAGGACATTTACCCTCACTTCAACGACCGCGAGGTCAATACCTTCGTTCGATCCCTCGGTTCGCAGGAGCAAGGGCACCAGACACTGACCCGACTGGACCGCGAACTGGACGACCTGCGAGTACTGTTGAATCGCTGGCGCTACCAGCAGCCGGATAGCTGGGGGCCGGATCAGCGCGGGTTCGTCAACAGTGGCGGGTTGCACATTGCCGAACGCTTTATCGACTGTTTCAAACGCAAGCCTACGGTTTTTGGTGAACGCAGCATCACGGCCGACGGCGGGTATGCGCTGGACCTGTCCACAGAGTTCCAGGTGCTCGACCTCGAACGCTGGTGGAAGGAACTGCCGGATATCAAACGCTACCTCGATCAGATCAGCACCTTGAATCTGGACCGCACGACCTTTTCCGAAACCACCTCCGGCCTCTTGGGCGCCTTCCCTCATCTGCGACAACTGAGCGCCCGTAGCTGCGGCCTGACGCGACTTCCCGACACCATCGGCAAGATGCACCACCTGCGCACGTTGCGACTGATGAACAACGACATCACGTTGACCCCCTCCGCTGTCGAGCAACTGCGAAATCTGACCCGCCTGGAAACCCTCAGGCTCGATGACAACGCGAAGCTGGGCCTGCTTCCGGACGTCGGACGCATGCCCAGGCTGAGAATCCTGAGCTTGAGCAACACGGGCGCTACCACCTGGCCCGACGGCCTGTTCGGGCCCTCCAACAAACGTCGACCGCGCGGCTTCTTTCTGGATATGCAGGAGAACCCGATCAGGGTCATTCCGAAAGTCGTGCCCGGCTCGGAAGATGCCTTCCTCCTGGCCCGGACCCGCTTGTACGAAGAGCAGCTCTCGGACGCCAACCTGATCACCTTCAAGGCGTATCGACGGTCAGTCGGCCTCGCGCCCGAGCAGGTCTACATCGACGCGGCGCGTGACGCGATAGAACTGTGGCCGATGCAAGACGATTCGGTCTGGTGGAGTGCCGAGGTCTCAGGGTTGGGGACCTTCCGCGAGGAAGCCTGGCACGAATTGATGACCGAGCCCGGCGCCAAGGATTTCTTTGCATTGATCCAGAAGCAGACCCGTTCGGCCGATTACAAGGCCGGTGGTGAATTGCGCCAACAACTCAGCAGCCGGGTATGGCGCATGATTGAAGCCATCGACCTGGACACCGAGCTGCGCAAGGATCTGTTCGAAATGGCCAGGGCGCCTACCACCTGTGCCGATGCCGGGGCCCAGGTGTTCAACCACATGGGCATCAAGGTGCTCGCCTCCGAAGCCTATGCCTTGTCGACGTCCAACGCCGTGCTTGAAAGCAAACTGGTGAACCTGGCCAGAGGTGCCGCTCGCCTCGCGCGCGTGGATGACATTGCCCGTGCCGATTTCGGCAGCCGCCCGGGCAATCCGGATGAGGTCGAGGTGTACCTTGCCTACGAAACCGGCCTGGCTCAACGCCTCGGTTTACCGTGGCAATCGGAGACGATGCTGTTTCGCACCATCGCCGGTGTGAACACCAAAACCATCGACACCGCCTTCGAGACGGTGATGTCGATGGAGGCCGGCGATGGGTTGGTCAACGACATGATCGAACAGCCGTTCTGGCAGAAATACCTGCAGGACACTTATCCGAACGAATTCCGGCGCAATACCCGGTTTTACGAAACCAAGAGCGACTTGCTCGATGAGTTACGCGAAGTCCAACACACCTGGGCCAGTTCCAAGGGCCAGCAAATTGCACAACGACGCGCCCTCAAACAGCGTCTGCAAGACCTCGCCCGGCGCCTGAATATCGATGACAGTGTGGTGTTGACGGACCAGGACATGACCGATGAGGTCTACGGCCAATTGCTGCACGACATGGGTTACGAAGAAAAAGAGCTGAGCAGAAAACTCACCCGCGCAGCGCTGCAAAAAGACGCACAGTCGTAATCGGCAACCCCTGATGCATCGGGTGATGTATCAGGGGTCACGCTTAACCCACTTCCGAATCCCAAACCACCGTGACAGTGCCCGAGTACGTTCTGGCGACACCGGGCTTGATCATTTCCTCGACCTCATCCTGCGCAATCTCGAAGTGCAACGTGCCCGGTTTGCGATCGACATAAAAGCGCGGCTGGAACAGCTCGGTACCACTGCCGTCGCGCCGTAACAGCCGACGGCTGACCGGTTGATCGGTGGCATCCACCAAGCCATTGGGCAGGGTCACGCTGACGTCGAGCGGCACGACATGGCCTGAAGCCGGGTCGCGCACCGAGCAGCGGTTGCCATCGGTGCTGTACTGGCAGTCCAGGCTCATCTTGAAGCGACTCGATGAAGACACATTGAACGTCTGATCACGAAACAGCCGTGTGGGCTTGCGCCCTTGGGTCAGCCAGGCTTGCCAGCCGCCCTGCGGAACCAGTTCAACGCGATTGCCACCGGGTGGAATCTCGACCTTGAGGGTGTGCCGAACATCCAGAGAGAAGTTGAGGGTCAGTTGGTTGTCACTGGGGATCATGACATCGCCCATGTCGAAGTCCTGACGCGGACCGACGGTGTACGGCATGGTGCCGGTGTATTTGCCCGTCTTCATGGTCAGGGGGTTAGGCGTGCGCAGCTCATAAGCGAACACGAAGTACAGGTAGCGAAAGGAAAGCGGAATATCGAACCTCGCCGTCTTGCTGCACACGCCCACTCCTCTGGCGACTCGCCAGAAACTGTTGTAGCCCGAGGGCCCTGCCGAGTGCCAACCCACACTTGAACAGGGTATAGGCGCATAGGCCCAACCGCCACCTACCCACAAGTCATCCCACCAACCTCCTCCGGTCAGTTCAGTGACAGGGCGGGGAGTTGCGGCTTCGTGCCCGATCCCGCCAATACGAATGGAAAGCACCTCGGTATCACCCGACTCGTGGGTGACCACCACCTCTCTCCAGTCCGAGGGAACGCGGGCCATTCCGCCTTGCCGCGGGTCCGCATGGTTGGCCAGGATTGGCGCATTCGCCGTGAAGGAAATAGGCGCAATAAGGCTGAACAGCTTATAGGGCGCACAGGCCTGTGGAATCTGCCGGCAAAAACCTTCGGACGGGGTCATGTTGACGAACACGTTATTATTCGGATTCGAGGAATCCGGCTCGAATACCGCTTCGATGTCCATCACTGCGGCCTGTATGGGCAGGGCAAACACCGCACACAGCAGGCTGGCCGATGCAGCCCCCTTCAACGTCCGGGCTGATCGCTTATTCAATAAATTCATCATTTGGGCAACACCGCGTTGAAGACCATGTTGACGCTTCCAAAATAGTTGCCGGGTTTGTAAACCCCATCGGCGGGTGGCACAGGCAGCACTTCCAGTAAAACCCGCTTGCCCTGCGCGGCGTCGACCAGCGAAACCACCTCGCGGCTTTCCCCCTCGCTCAACAACTTTTCGTTGAACAGCACGCGCAATCCAATGTCATGGGCCTGCGTCCCGTTAGACAAGTAAGGCCGGCCCTCAAGGCGGGCTTCGATGGAACCGGCTTCGCTCTTCACATCGAAATACTTGCGCAAGCCGCCCAGGGTCGAGGTCGTCAGATTCCATGGCAATGACTGTTCGCGGTGAATCCAGCCGGGGTCTGCGGGAATGACGTAGAACGCCTGGCTCGGGATCGTCACGAATACTTCAAAGTGCTGCACTTCGCGGGCCGCGAACGCACCATGGCAGGCCATCGCCGACACCATCAGGACCGTCAGTTGTCTGAACATAGTCATCAGCCCTTCACATCGAGTTTCTTGCGGCTCTCGCCTTCAACCAGCGTGAAGCGGTACTCGCGGCCAGCCTGTTTCTCGAACTCGAAATGGCGCCCGGCCAGAACATGATGTTTGGTGGTCGGCTGGCAGTCCTGGTCGTTCTTGACCGAGCAATCCTTGAACTCATCGATCACCACCACGGTGTTGCCGGTATTGCGGATCCGGTACCTGGCCGCCTCGTTTTCGATCACGCTGGCGTAACGCGGGTCCTTGGGGCGAACGAAAAACACCGCGCCATACCCGGCCAGCACCGTGACCCCGGCGGACAGGGCTTTCCTGTACTGCTCACGCTCCTCGCCGGAGACGGCGAATTCGTCTTCCTTCTCGGGCACCACCGGTATGAAACGCACACGGAAATAGCGCTCTTTGTCGCGCTCGCCCATGTACAGCAACCGCGTGCCCTGCATGCCACTGGCGGGCACGATCAATCGCGCCGGGCTGGCCATCAAGCCATCCCGGGAATTGCCCTCGGCATTGGATTTGAGCGGCACCTCCCGCGACTTGCCATCGGCGTCGTAGAGGATTTCAAGGATGTTGACCTTGACGAAAGCGGTGCTGTCGCCGCCGTTATAGACGCGTTTCAAAAAGGTACTTTTGTCGCCGTCCAGGTAGTCGTAGACCGTGCCGATATTGATGTTCGGCCCGGCGTGTGCCGTCTGGGTGAACAAACAAAAACCAATCAGTGCCAACCGACGTTTCATCGTCATTTACCTCATAAAAAAATGCGGGGTGCCGGGCATCAGCCTGCCGTCGGCGTCTCAAGCGTCAGGTCCGCCAGCGTGTCCGGCGTGCAACGCAAATCACCAATCATCAGCACGTTGTTTTCCGTGTGGCCACGGCTCGGGTCGAGGCGGAACTGGCACAGCAACTGGTTGCCGTGGCGCACTTCCAGGGTCGGTGAACCGGCGTTCATTTCCATGGAGAAGAAGCCGTCCACCTCACTGACCCCGCGACTGGCGTGGTTGATGATGTGATGGCCCTTGAGCGGGTTGCCCTGGGGGTCGATCAGGCGACCGAGGACAGTGAGGGTTCGCATCACGCGAATCTGGCGATAATCCACGCCGCCCTTGTTCAGGTGATAACTGGAACGGGCCGGCTGGATGGTCGCGGCAGGCACGTGATTGCCTTCGAAATCGAAACTGACGGAGCTGCTTTTGTAAGCCGTGATCGGCACAAAATTGCGTCCGGGCTTGAGGACTGCGCTGCCGCCGCTCAGATCGTCGGCGCGTAAAGTGATGTCGTCGATGTCCGACTCGACATCGATGATCATGCCCGCGCCATTGCGGTGGTATTGGCTGGTCACGATCATCTTTTGCCCGCCGACCGCCACGGTGCTGTCGAGGTTGAGGCCGCCGGTGAGGTCGTTGTTGTAGGACGAGCGCTGGATAAATCCGTCGCCGTTGACCCGGTCCGATTGCATCGTCGCCAGCGCATTCAAACCGAGGCCATAGGTGTCGGTGATGGCCGTGGCGGAAACGCTTTGCAGCAGGTGGTCCTGCAAGTCTTTGCGGTAAGTGATCGAGGCATTGTTATCACGCCCGCCATCGCGATCGGTGCGGGTGCCGATGCTGCCGGAGAGCTGCTCTCCCGGGCCACCCAGCGCCACGCTCACGCTCAGGTCAAGGCCGCGATTTCGATCATTGCCCGAACTGAAGCTGCCCGGCCTGTCGAACAGCGACAGGCGCCAATTGGCGTCGCTGCCGAACAGTTGCGTGCGTTGAGTCCAGCCCAGATCCACGCCGACCCCTTCGGTGTTGCCTTCGCTGTGGGACACCCGGGCATTGACCGAACTTTTGCTGGTGAGGCGATGATTGAGTGACAAGGACGAGTTGCTGGTCTGGCCGATAAATACATTGCGCTGCCGCACGCGCGTGCCGTCGGGCAAGGTGTCGTAGAGCCGGGTGGTGTCGAGCCAGCTGCGGTTATGGCTGGCGACGAGGCTGCCGCTGCCGTAGGAATAAAGCCCCTGCACGTCGAAACCGGTGCCGTAGTCCTGAGTCTTGTAGACGTTGGCGAAGACGCTGGCGTTGTTGACGATGGCCCAGTCGACCGACGTGCCGTATTGCAGGGTGTCTTTCACTTGCCGACCCGACAGGCCGAGAATCACCCGCGGGTGCAGCAGGAAGTTGAAGGCGGCGCCAGCGGTCATGTCGCCATCGGCCTGCTCATCCCAGTTGCTGAGCATTTTCGATTCACGCCCGGCAAACAGGTTGTAGCGCCAGCGCTCGTCATGATTGCGCCAGTTGTTGGGTTTGTAGACCAGCTCCTGCGTGCTGGAGGTGATCTGGCCGTCTTCGATCAGCCGCACTTCCACTTCATAGATGCCGCCGGGCAATGGCCGCGTATCGAGGGTCTGCAAACCAGCCGGTATCGCCTGAGTATTGATCAGCAAACCGTCGCGATAGATTTCCACCGAGCCCTGGCGATTGGCCGTGACGTAGATCGGGTAGACCGCCGGTTTCGGGTTATTGATGGCCAGGCTGTCGGAGCTGCCGTACATGACGCCGAGCGCGGTGTCAGGGCTGGCGCCGAAGGAGCGCGGCTGGCGCGTCAGGCCTTCCGAGGTGGGCGTGAACAAGCCCAGGCGCAGGAAGTTGCCTTCCAGTTCACGCTGGGTAAAGAGCTCATGCACGGCGTGATAGAGCTGATTGTCCACACCGCCCAGGCGGGACAACTGCAGGTTCACCGCTTGGGTCCAGTTGCCCAGGCTGCTGCTCGCTTCCAGACCGTATCGACCACCGAGGTCCTGGTTCTGGCCGCCATTGAGGTTCAGCTGGTTGCGCACGATCAACCCGGTGCTGCCGTCTTCGGGCTGGTTGTAATAGCGCTGCACCTGATCATCGTGCTCGGCGTTTTCCGTGAGGATCGACACCAGCGAGTTTTCCAGGCTGTAGTGCACGGCCAGCAGTTGTTCGGGGCAATTGGCCTGGCAGGCGCCCAGCACCACGCCATGTTTGAGGTAGTTGGCCCAGATGTCGCGCTCGCTGGCTTTGATCGTGCTATCGCTGACATCGGTGAATTCAACGAGGGTGATGCGATCGTCGCGGGTCAGCACAACCATCGCCTCACCGAGAAACTGCTGATCAAGTTCCACGCGCACCGCCAGCGGCACATCAAAGAAGTGCTCTTCGAACTCGCTCGGTAATCCCTTGGCTTGCGCAAGCAGACTTCGGGGTGTGTGGCCGTTGTCCGCTGGCGCAGCCAGGGCAGTCGCACAAAAACATAGGGCAAGCGCCGTCGCGATGGGAGTCATCGGGAACATGAACGAAATACTCTGAAGATAAATTCGTTGAAACCCGATCGACAGGCACAACCTCCCTGGCGATCGGTGAACGTTGCCAAGTAAGACAGAACTTACTTACAGCACGCGTTTGCTTCAGATGCGCGGAATGGCATCAAAGATGACGACCGGGTTGGCGGTGTAGATCCCCACCTGACTGTTGCCCGGCTTCTCTGCCGTAATCACCAGGTCGGCGCGCATGCCGCCGTTGGACTCGGTGTCGCCGACCACTTCCTGAGAATCAGCGGTCAACTCCGTGCCATTGAAGGTATAGGTCAGAGGAATGTTCAAGGCTGGATTACCGTTGAACAGCGGAGTAGGACCGCCCACGACATAAGCGCCGACCGAGCCGTTGGTGTGTTGAATATCATAGGTGCCACGGACTTCCGTCAGGGTGCCGGAGCCGACGACATACTGCATTTTCTCGTCTTTACCGAAGTCTTTGTCTACAGGCTGAGCGTGGAAGACCTTGCTCGGAATATCAGCGGTAATGTTGATGGAGGTGCGCGATTCTTCCGCCGCGAACGCCATCGAAGTGCTCAGGGCCAGGAGGGTCATGGGAACGGCGATTGCAAACGTCTTGAACATTATTGAGTACCTGTATTTTTTCAAAGGATTGGGCCGAGGAAAGTCTGGAAAGCCGACATCTCTCCATACGGTGATGGCGATTTCACTTAACTTTCGACGCCGAAGAATGATCGTTCAATCCCTTGAAAAAGTAAGTACGCAACTTCCCAAGAACATGTAGTAACAATGGCGTTCGAACAATAGGAAAAACATTGAAAAAACGCCAACTCGATTGTTTTACCCTCAGAGAAAGACTACACACAGTTCTAATTGAAAAAGCACACAGATACGAACTAGTTGAATTCCGTCAGACGAAGACTACTTATCTTGCGACAGTGGAATAATTATCAATCGATGAACTTTCATGATTAGTTCAATTGCTCTAAAAGAGCAACCGATACCGCATTCCTCATCGCTGATCGCTGATCGCTTCTGGACCTCCAGCGGTGGCCGAGAACGACCGTTGGTCCAGAACGCTTGCGTCTGTCTAAAGATATATCTTAAGTTGTATCTAAACACGACGAGAGAAGACGCAGAAATGAGAGACCATTATTCCCATCGCGACCATAGCGACAGCCGAGACGGCTTCGAGAAACGCCCAGGCCCCGGCCGTGAACGCGGCGGCCGCGGCCCCCGGGTGTTCGCCCCCGGCGACCTGAAACTGCTGCTGTTGGCGTTGATCGCGGAGCAGCCCTGCCACGGCTATGACCTGATCCGCCAGATCGAAAGCATGTTCGACGGCGCCTACTGCCCCAGCCCCGGTGTGATCTACCCGACCCTGACCTTTCTCGAAGAAAGCGAAATGATCCTGGGCGATGCCGAGGGCGGCAAAAAACGCTACACCATCACCGACGCCGGACGTCTGTCATTGACCGAACAGGCTATTGCGCTGGACGGCGTGCGAATGCGCATCGAGGTCAGCAAGCGCTCATTGCGCGGCCATGATCGTCCGGCCGAGATCCACGAGGCGGTGCACAACTTGCGTCACGCCCTGCAAATGCATCACGGCCGCTGGAGCCCGGAAGAAATCCTGCGGGTTCGCGACCTGCTCAACAACACCGCCAAAGCCATCGTCGATGGCCCTGCCGTTCAACCCGTCCAGGAGAAAGCCGAATGACTGAAGTTGTGCACACCATTCACCGTGTCATGCACGAGGTCAAACGCCGTCGTCTGCAAGTGCTGCGGGTGGTTGACCTGACCCCGCGGATGCGCCGGATCACCCTGGGCGGCCCGGAGTTGGCCGGCTTCGTCAGCCTGGGCACGGACGACCACGTCAAACTGCTGTTCCCGCAAAACGCGGCCGAACACGCCGCACTGGAAACCCTGGTGCTCGGCGCCGGCAAAGACAACGGGCCGATGCCGGCAATGCGCGACTACACGCCGCGTCGCTACGACCTCGACACCCTGGAACTGGACATCGATTTTGTCCTGCATGGCGACGGCCCCGCCTCGACCTGGGCCGAGCAGGCCACGCCCGGCCAGTTCCTGCACATCGGCGGGCCGCGTGGCTCGATGATCGTGCCGGACATGTTCGACAGCTATTTGCTGATCGGTGACGAAACCGCCCTGCCCGCCATCGCCTGCCGGCTCGAAGGTCTGGCGGCCAATCGTCGTGCGCTGGTAATTGTGGAAGTGGAGAACGGCGCCGAGCAGCAACGCCTGGAAAGCGCCGCGCAGGTCAGTGTGATCTGGGTCTTGCGCGAGGGTGGCAAAGACAACTTGCTGACCACCGTGAAGCAGCTGCAAGTGCCGAGCGGCAACCTGTATGCGTGGGTGGCGACCGAGACCAAGGTGTCACGGCAGATTCGTCGTGTGCTGCTTGATGAGCACGGTTTGAATGAACAATTCGTCAAGGCCGTGGGGTACTGGCGGGCGGAGGGCAGCGACGAGGAATAACTGCAACTCGATAGTGTGGCGAGGGAGCTTGCTCCCGTTCGGCTGCGAAGCAGTCGTAAAATCAGCCTGCGTGGTGACTCAGTTAAAACCCGGTTGCAGGTTTAAGCACTGCTGCGCAGCGCAGCGGGAGCAAGCTCCCTCGCCACAAAAGTCCTTCACATCACCCTCAGTATTCACCGACCGCGCCACCGGTCCAATGCGACCATTATCAGAGCAATCACCACAAACCCCGTCAACAATCCACCCGCATTCAAAAACACCTGTGGATAACCCAAGGTGCCGACGTCAATGAACGGATAGGGATAAACCGCCAACTCATGCCCCCTCAGCAATGAATAGGCGAAATACACCAGCGGATAGATCACCCACAACCCGAGATGCCGCAGGCGCAACGTGCCCTTGGGCACGCACCACCACCAATACGCCAGGAACAGCAGCGGCATGACGTCGTGCATCAACTCATCGGCCAGAAACTGCCAGCCTTCGGGATGCCACAAATGGCGCAACAACAGGCTGTACGCCAGACCGACGACTACGATGCTCACGGCAATGGCGCTACTGACCCACGGCTGCAAAAACCAGCGTCGCGCCGCCGACTCGCGAGAGGTCCACTCACATGTCAGCACCACCGCCACCAACGTATTGGTCAGCACGGTGAAGTAGCTGAAAAAGCTCAGCAGCCCACCGATCAAGCTCGCTTCCAGTGTCCAGCGCGAGTACAGAATCAGGTACAGCTGAATGGCCAGTCCGGCCCAGCTCAGCACAGCGGCCACTGCCACAAAACGACGCCTCGCGGCAGAACCTGGCGTCGACAGAAAGCCCATGTTCAGAGCGGGCGCTTGGTGCGCATCAGCTTCACGTACAAGCGTTCAACCTTCTCCCGCGCCCATGGGGTTTTACGCAGGAAGGTCAGGCTCGACTTGATGCTCGGGTCACTCTTGAAACAGCGGATATCAATGCGCTCGGCCAGCCCCGACCATTCGTAATGCTCCACCAGGGCGTTGAGGATTTGCTCCAGCGTCACGCCGTGCAGCGGGTTATTGTTCTGTTCGGTCATGCCGGGCCTTTGAGCGATGAAGGGGATTGGAAGCCGCGCACCTTAGCCGAGGGTGTGGCCGGGTGGAAGCGCTCTGTGCGCTCTCTGGTAAATGTAGGTGAACTTGAACCGATCGCTGTCCGGCACTGTTACCGAATACGAAATAATTCATGTCACGAAAAGCGCTTTCTCTATTTGTAACAGAACATTATCCTTGCGCCCGTCAAGCTGAAACGCTTCATCCAGGCGCGACATAGTGCCGCTTTCAGTTCACCCCCCAGAAAAGATCAAGAATTCCTTCTCTATGCCTGATTTCCCAACTCCGCGAGACAGCGCTGTCTGCATCGCTATTGCCAGTCGAAAAGCCCTGAACCTGATCGGTGGTTTCACTGCTTTTGGCCTGGCTACCTGCACCCAGGCCGCGCCCGCCTTCGATAGCGAATCGCCCTGGATGCTCGGCGACTGGAATGGCACGCGCACCGAACTTTCGGAAAAAGGCTACGACTTCAAAGTCGATTACACCGGCGAAATGGGCAGCAATCTGCACGGCGGCTACGACCACGATCGCACCGCACGCTACAGCGACCAGTTCGGTTTCGGCACGCACCTGGACTTGCAGAAAATCCTCGGCTGGGACGACGCTGAATTTCAGCTGACCGTCACCGAGCGCAATGGCAACAACATCAGCAACGACCGGATCAACGATCCGCGTGTCGGCGGTTTCACTTCGGCGCAGGAAGTCTGGGGCCGTGGGCAAACCTGGCGCCTGACGCAGATGTGGTACCAGCAGAAATTTTTCGACCAGAAACTCGACATCAAAGTCGGCCGTTTCGGCGAAGGCGAAGACTTCAACAGCTTCCCATGCGACTTCCAGAACCTGGCGTTTTGCGGCTCGCAGGTCGGTAACTGGGTCGGCGGCATCTGGTACAACTGGCCCGTCAGCCAGTGGGCAATGCGGGTGAAATATCACCTGACGCCGGAGCTCTACGCGCAAATCGGCGCGTATGAGCAAAACCCGTCGAACCTTGATCGCGGCAACGGCTTCAAGCTCAGCGGCAGCGGCACCCAGGGCGCGATTCTGCCGGTCGAACTGGTGTGGTCACCAACACTCAACGGCCTGCCGGGCGAATACCGCGCCGGTTATTACTACAGCAACGCCAAGGCCACGGATGCCTACAAGGACAGCAATGGTCAGCCGGCAGCCCTGAGCGGCGAGGCTTACCGCAGCGCATCGAGCAAGCACGGCGTGTGGCTGGGTGTGCAGCAGCAGATCACCAGCCGAGCCAGCGACAATTCGCGCGGCCTGAGCGTGTTCGCCAACGGCACGATGCACGACAAGAAGACCAACGCCATCGACAACTATGTCCAGGCCGGCGTCGTCTACAAAGGCCTGTTCGATGCGCGCGCCAAGGACGACATCGGCTTTGCCCTCGCCCGGGTTCACGTCAACCCGGCCTATCGCAAGAACGCCGAAGCGACCAACCAGGCCCGCGTCGTCTATGACTACGACGACCCCTCGTTCCTGCCGCCCCAGGACACCGAATACAGCGCCGAACTCTATTACGGCGTGCACGTCACGAACTGGCTGACCGTGCGCCCGAACCTGCAATACATCCGCCACCCCGGTGGCGTGGACAAGGTCGATGACGCGCTGATTGGCGGGATAAAAATCACCTCGTCCTTTTAAGACACACACAAAACCTGTGGGAGCGAGCCTGCTCGCGAAGGGCCGTCAGCCTGAACATCAATGCCGACTGTCCCATCGCTTTCGCGAGCAGGCTCGCTCCTACAGGGAACGCACCAACCGAACCTTTTTTATCTGAACCATGCCCGCACAGGATCGTCATCTACAGTGAACTTGCGCGGGACTACTTGAAACGTCACGGAGAACCACACTATGAGCACTGATGGTGCTTTGAGTCGAAGCCGTCTACTGCCGACCCTGCTCGGCATTCTGCTTCTGCTAATGGGCCTGGCCATGCTGGCCGGCGGGATCAAGCTGAGCCTGCTCGGCGGCTCGTTGTATTACCTGCTGGCCGGTATCGGCCTGACGCTGACCGGCGTGCTGCTGATCCTGGCCCGCCGCGCTGCACTGGGCCTCTACGCACTGGTGCTGTTTGCCAGTACCGTGTGGGCCTTGTGGGAAGTCGGCCTCGATTGGTGGCAACTGGTGCCGCGTCTGGCGATGCTGTTTGCGCTGGGCCTCGTCATGTTGCTGCCGTGGTTCCGCCGTCCGTTGCTGATCACCGGCCCTGCGCCGATGGGCACTGGCGCACTGAGCGTGGCAGTGGTACTCGCGGGCGTTGCCGCACTGGCCAGCCAGTTCACCAACCCGGGTGAAATCAAAGGCGAACTGGACCGCGACAGCGTGCCCGGCATGACCAACACCGCCCCGGCCATGCCCGACGGTGACTGGAATTCCTACGGTCGCAGCGCTCATGGTGATCGTTACTCTCCACTGGCGCAGATAACCCCGCAGAACGTGAACAAGCTCGTTCCCGCCTGGACCTATCGCACTGGCGACCTGCCAGGGCCGAACGATCCGGGTGAAACCACCGCCGAAAACACCCCGCTGAAAGTCAACGGCATGCTCTACGTGTGCACGCCGCACAGCCAGGTGATCGCGCTGGATCCCGACACCGGCAAGGAAATCTGGCGTTTCGATCCGAAGCTCTCCACGCAAAACGCGGCGAACTTCAAGGGTTGGGCGCACATGACATGCCGTGGCGTGACCTATCACGATGACGCCGTCTACGCGTCCGAGCAAAGCCCGACCGGCACCGCCAGCCCTGCGCCGGTCAGCACCGTCTGCCCACGCCGGATCTTCCTGCCGACCGCCGACACCCGCCTGATCGCCCTCAATGCCGACACCGGCAAGATGTGCGAAGACTTTGGCGACAAAGGCCAGGTCGACTTGACTGCCAACATCGGCGGCTTCAATGCCGGCGGTTACTACTCCACCTCGCCTCCAGCGGTCACTAAAGACCTGGTGGTGATCGGCGGCCACGTCACCGACAACGTTTCCACCGACGAACCCAGCGGCGTCATCCGCGCGTTCGACGTGCACACCGGCAAACTGGTGTGGAACTGGGACAGCGGCAACCCGGACGACACCACGCCGATTGCCGAAGGCCAGGTCTACACGCGCAACTCGCCGAACATGTGGTCCATGTTCGCCGTCGACGAAAAGCTCGGCATGCTTTACCTGCCGATGGGCAACCAGACCCCGGACCAGTTCGGTGGCGATCGCACCCCTGAGTCGGAACTGCACGCTGCGGGCCTGACCGCCCTCGACATCGCGACCGGCCAGGTGCGCTGGCACATGCAGTTCACCCACCATGACCTGTGGGACATGGACGTCGGTGGCCAGCCTACCCTGATGGACCTGAAAACCGCTGACGGCGTGAAGCCAGCGGTACTCGCTTCGACCAAGCAAGGCAGCATTTACGTGCTGGACCGCAGCACCGGCAAGCCGATTGTGCCGATCAACGAAGTGCCGGTGCCCCAAGGCGCTGTCGCTGGTGATCACACCTCGCCGACCCAACCCAAATCCGACCTCAACCTGATGCCGCCGCCGCTGCAAGAGCGCGACATGTGGGGCGTGACCCCGTTCGACCAACTGATCTGCCGGATCGACTTCAAATCCATGCGCTACGACGGCCCGTTCACGCCGCCATCGCTGCAGGGATCGATCGTTTACCCCGGCAACTTCGGCGTGTTCGACTGGGGCGGCATCGCGGTTGACCCGGTGCGTCAGATCGCTTTCGTGAACCCGAGCTACATGGCGTTCAAATCGAAAATGATCCCGGCCGCCGAAATCGCCGCCCAAGGCCCGCGTAAAAGCGAAACCGAAGGCGTGCAGCCGAACAAAGGCGCGCCTTACGGCGTCGTCCTCGAAGCCCTGCTCTCGCCAATGGGCCTGCCGTGCCAGGCACCGGCCTGGGGTTATGTGGCCGCGGTCGACCTGACCACCCAAAAAACCATCTGGAAACACAAAAACGGCACCGTGCGCGACAGCTCACCGGTTCCGATCCCGCTGAGCATGGGCGTGCCTAGCCTGGGCGGCACCTTCACCACCGCTGGCGGCGTCGGCTTCCTGAGCGGCACCCTCGACCAGTACCTGCGCGCCTACGACATGAAAAACGGCAAGCAGCTGTGGGAAGGCCGCCTGCCTGCCGGCGCTCAAACCACGCCAATGACCTACACCGGCAAGGACGGCAAGCAATACGTGCTTGTCGTTGCGGGCGGTCACGGGTCGCTGGGCACCAAGCAAGGTGACTATGTGATTGCGTACAAACTGTCCGAATAAGGTTTAGCGGCGGTTAAAGGAAAGGCGACTCCTGCGAGGGGGTCGCCTTTTTTTGCATCGCTGCACATCAAAATGTAGGAGTGAGCCTGCTCGCGATAGCGGACTGTCAGCCACCCTGGATATTGAATGTTAAACAGCCATCGCGAGCAGGCTCGCTCCCACATTGGGTCGTGTCGGGCCTGAATTTTTTTGCCAGCGTCCTACAGCCGTGACTTTTATGGAGGAGGATTCCGACAAGTTCTGGCGGTTGTTGTGTCAGAAGCCCGTTCGATAGGCTTTCGGGGTCGCTGCAAATTCAGCGGCCGGGTTTGGTCGCCCGGGTTTAGAATGGCGCACTTTTCGTGCTTGCTTCATGGCGAGCTGTGCGTGGGAGGGCTCCGGCCCTGCCGGGTTCCATTCCCTGGTCGACCAACCTGCGTATGGTTCGCCACCCAACTGCTTGGTCGCAGTCGTGGCGAACTTCCAGTCCCCGAATGGAGCTTCACCATGCTCAAAGAAAACCCGAATCCCCCGCAAAACGACGACGTTTCCCCCTACGAATCCCTCGACTCCAAAAAACTCCACGATGCCGCCGAGCGCGCATTGGATCACTACCTCAACCCCGCCGCCCTAAAATCCCCTGCCATCCGCAAACCCAGCACGATGTTTTTGATTGCTCCGGATATCAAGGACGAAGACCTGCTGGCCCACACCTGCGAGTCATTGGCCCAGGCCAGCGTGATGGCGAGCGACTTCGCGGACTATCTGGAAGGCCCGCACCGGCACAAGGCAATGGCGATTCAGCAGATCGTGATGCTGGCTGAACTGGCGGCGAACCGGATGCTCGATAACGTCGCCGTACCCAAACCTGCGCCACACTGCTGATCCCCTGTAGGAGCGAGGCTTGCCCGCGAAGGCGGTGTGTCATTCAACATCAATGTCGTCTGACACTCCGCCTTCGCGAGCAGGCTCGCTCCCACATTGGGTCGTGTCGGGCCTGAATTTATTTGCCAGCGTCCTACAGCCGTGACTTTTATGGAGGATGATTCCGACAAGTTCTGGCGGTTGTCTTGTCGGAAGCCAGGGGGATAGGCTTTCGGAGTCGCTGCACATCAGCGACCGGGCGTCGCGGCCTGAATCAGCTTACTTGGTGCATAATCACCCGCCTCAACCGACCAGCCTTATGTGCTTGTCGTTTGGTCTTATGGTGGCTGTGCGCGGGATACCCTCGGGTATGCCGGGTTTCCAAGTAGCTCGGTCCGCGAACCTGCGTACAGCTGCCACCTACCATCGCGTCGCGGCGATCCGTGGGGGCTCCATTACTTACTTGGAGCTTCACCATGTTCAAAGAAACCCCGAATCCCCCGCAAACCGACGACGTTTCCCCCTACGAATCCCTCGACTCTAAAAAAAAACTCCACGATGCCGCCGAGCGCGCATTGGATCACTACCTCAACCCAGCAGCCCTCAAATCCCCTGCTACCCGCAAACCCAGCACGATGTTTTTGATCGCCCCGGATATCAAGGACGAAGACCTGCTGGCCCACACCTGCGAGTCATTGGCCCAGGCCAGCGTGATGGCGAGCGACTTCGCGGACTATCTGGAAGGCCCGCACCGGCACAAGGCAATGGCGATTCAGCAGATCGTGATGCTGGCCGAACTGGCGGCGAACCGGATGCTCGATAACGTCGCCATCACAAAACCTGCGCCACACTGCTGATCCCCTGTAGGAGCGAGGCTTGCCCGCGATGGCGGTGTGTCATTCAACATCAATGTCGTCTGACACTCCGCCATCGCGAGCAGGCTCACTCCTACAGTGGAATGTGGGTATCTGCAAGAGATTGGTCGGCTGTCAGGCCGCCTTCGCGAGCAGGCTCGCTCCCACATTTGGATTGCGTACATCTGTCAGAGATTGGTCGGCTGTCAGGCCGCCTTCGCGGGCAAGCCTCGCTCCTACAAGGGGTTCGGTGTAAACGCTTCGCTCTTCACCACTCATCAGGCCGAGCGTTAGCTCGCCTGCAGCTCTTGATCTTGATCCACCCGCCCCGTCGGGAGGCTGAGTGGAGGTGTTCATCCGGGGAGTGGCGCGCAGCGCCGTTCGACGCAGTCGAACACGCTGCATGTAGGTCGTCGCGAAGCAGACCGGAGGGCAGTGTCCCCGGATGGATACCGGAGCGAAGGTACGCCGAGCCTTAGCGAGGGGCCGGACGCTTGGGGCGAGACTTTTTGGTTCCTTTTGGCTGGGCCGGCACTCCGGGCGTTTGACAAAAGGGACTCGCCGTAAGGGCGAAACCATAAGTGGCCGTTGCCGCAGAAACGGATATGTACCCAACCCCCAAGAACAGGGTCGGCCCAAAGGCCGCCAAGTCAAAAGCACCTGTCCAAACCCTGAACACACACCCAGAAATATCCTGCCCCATTGAAACCACCCCCCACCTGCCCCATCTAAGACCCATACCCCATTGCGCAGGTGCCCCATGAGCGACCAGCAAGAATTCCCTGAAGACCCGAGCGAATACGCCGACCCAGAGAACGCCGAACACCATTCCACCGGCAAAGGCCTCGCCCTGCCCGGCCAGAACCTGCCGGACAAGGTCTACATCATCCCGATCCACAACCGCCCGTTCTTCCCGGCCCAAGTGCTGCCGGTCATCGTCAATGAAGAACCGTGGGCTGAAACGCTGGATCTTGTGAGTAAATCCGATCACCACTCCCTGGCCCTGTTCTACATGGACACGCCCCAGGAAGATCCGCGCCATTTCGACACCTCGGCCCTGCCGCTGTACGGCACTCTGGTCAAGGTGCACCACGCCAGTCGCGAAAACGGCAAACTGCAATTCGTCGCCCAAGGCCTGACCCGCGTGCGCATCCGCACCTGGCTCAAACACCATCGCCCGCCGTATCTGGTGGAAGTCGAATACCCGCACCAGCCCACCGAGCCGACCGACGAGGTCAAGGCCTACGGCATGGCGCTGATCAATGCGATCAAGGAACTGCTGCCACTCAACCCGCTGTACAGCGAAGAGCTGAAAAACTACCTCAACCGCTTCAGCCCCAACGATCCGTCGCCGCTGACCGACTTCGCCGCCGCCCTGACCTCGGCCACCGGCAGCGAGCTGCAAGAAGTGCTCGACTGCGTGCCTATGCTCAAGCGCATGGAAAAAGTCCTGCCGATGCTGCGCAAGGAAGTCGAAGTTGCGCGGCTGCAGAAAGAGATTTCCGCCGAAGTTAACCGCAAGATCGGCGAGCATCAGCGCGAGTTCTTCCTCAAGGAACAACTCAAGGTCATCCAGCAAGAGCTGGGGCTGACCAAGGACGACCGCAGCGCCGACATCGAACAGTTCGAGCAGCGTCTGGAAGGCAAGGTGCTGTCGAGCCAAGCGCAGAAACGCATCGAAGAGGAAATGAACAAGCTGTCGATCCTCGAGACCGGTTCGCCGGAATACGCCGTCACCCGCAACTACCTCGACTGGGCGACTTCGGTGCCGTGGGGCGTGTACGGCGAGGACAAACTCGACCTCAAGCACGCGCGCAAGGTGCTGGACAAACACCACGCCGGCCTCGACGACATCAAGGACCGCATCCTCGAATTCCTTGCGGTCGGTGCTTATAAAGGCGAGATCAGCGGTTCCATCGTCTTGCTGGTCGGCCCGCCGGGCGTGGGTAAAACCAGTGTCGGCAAATCCATCGCCGAATCCCTCGGCCGGCCGTTCTACCGCTTCAGCCTCGGCGGCATGCGCGACGAAGCCGAGATCAAGGGCCACCGACGCACCTACATCGGCGCACAACCGGGCAAACTCGTGCAAGCGTTGAAAGACGTCGAAGTGATGAACCCGGTGATCATGCTCGACGAAATCGACAAGATGGGCCAAAGCTACCAGGGCGACCCGGCCTCGGCGCTGCTGGAAACGCTGGACCCGGAACAGAACGTCGAATTTCTCGACCACTATCTCGACCTGCGGATGGACCTGTCGAAAGTGCTGTTCATCTGCACCGCCAACACCCTGGATTCGATTCCCGGCCCATTGCTGGACCGGATGGAAGTGATTCGCCTGTCGGGTTACATCACCGAAGAAAAAATCGCCATCGCCAAGCGTCACCTGTGGCCCAAGCAGCTGGAAAAGGCCGGCGTGTCCAAAGGCAGCTTGAGCATCAGCGACAGCGCGCTCAAAGCCCTGATCGACGGTTATGCCCGTGAAGCCGGGGTGCGCCACTTGGAAAAACAGCTGGGCAAACTGGTGCGCAAAGCCGTGGTGAAGTTGATCGACGAGCCGAAAGCGGTGATCAAAATCGGGCCGAAAGACCTGGAAGCCTCGCTCGGCCATCCGGTGTTCCGCAACGAGCAAGTGCTGTCCGGCACCGGCGTGATCACCGGGCTGGCCTGGACCAGCATGGGCGGCGCAACATTGCCGATCGAAGCCACGCGCATCCACACGCTCAACCGTGGCTTCAAACTCACCGGGCAACTGGGCGACGTGATGAAAGAGTCGGCGGAAATCGCCTACAGCTATGTCAGCTCGAATCTGAAGTCGTTTGGCGGTGATCCGAAATTCTTCGACGAAGCCTTCGTCCACCTGCACGTCCCGGAAGGCGCCACCCCGAAAGACGGCCCGAGCGCCGGCGTGACCATGGCCAGCGCCCTGCTCTCGCTCGCCCGAAACCAGGCGCCGAAAAAAGGCATCGCCATGACCGGCGAACTCACGCTGACCGGGCATGTACTGCCGATTGGCGGGGTGCGTGAGAAGGTGATTGCGGCGCGGCGCCAGAAAATCTTCGAATTGATCCTGCCGGAGCCGAACCGTGGCAGCTTTGACGAACTGCCGGACTACCTGAAGGAAGGGATTACCGTGCACTTTGCCAAGCGCTTTGCGGATGTGGCGAAGATTTTGTTCTGAATGAATGTTCGCCATCATGCCTGCACTGCAGGTGTGCTGGCGAACCACTCTTATTCCTAATAAAGCTAAGTAACTGTCAGACATGACAGTTACCTCCTATTGAATTGATCGCCAAACTTCCCACTCGAGAATGGCTCATCATCAAAAGGAATTAGCACATGACCACAGATAAAATCAGCCCCTCTACCGAAGAACTGTTCGCCTTGGATGGCAACATGACGTTCATGGGGCCCGGTCGGCTTGAGTTCAGATCGAATGATCTGGAGATTCGACTTTTAATCCTGAACGAAACGACGATTGGTTTTTATCAGAACCGGAACCGTCCTGCCGAAAAGCACCTGTCGTTTACTTTCAGCAAAGACATTAAAAGTGGCACTCACGAACTTGCGCAAGCGGGCCCCTTCCTCGCGGCGAATTTCCATGAAGTGCTTAACAATCAACTGGGCATGCAATCCCCCGAGCATTACAAAGCAACCAAAGGCACGGTAAACCTGGTTCTTTTGGACAACTCACCTGATCAAACCAGTCATATTGTCACTGGTTTCAATCTAACTCTGGAGTCGTCGACTACCGGTAAAAGCATTGATCTTTCCGGAGAATTTCAAAGCCACATGACTTACACCACGGCGAAATAGGCCTGACTGCACCTCTACGGGCGCTGAACAGGTACCAGAAGATCGCGCCCGTAGTCCCTTCCGTCACAATTTGTCTCATCTTCAGTTATGCTCGCCGTTCGTCGTGAATGCCGGAGCCACTGACCTTATGTCCCCCACTCGCCTGTTTGTCCCCCTCGCCCTCACCTTGCTGGCCGCTTGCGCCACGCAACCGAAACAGAACGTGACCGTGGAAAAACAAGGCGAATGCCCGGTGCAAATGCACAATGGACAGAACCTCATCCTGACCCTGCCAAGCAACCCGACCACGGGTTATCGCTGGTCGATCCAGGATTCGGCTGGTGGTGTGCTGCATGCGCTCAGCCCCGAGGTGTATAGCAACCCGGAAGACGCCGGGATCGTCGGCAGCGCCGGGATTTCGACCTGGCGCTTCCAGGCATTTGCCACCGGTACAGGCCGCTTGCGCCTGACCTACTCACAGCCATGGGCCCCGGAAGTGCCGGCCGTGAAAACCTTCGATTGCGCGATTGCGGTTAACTGATCGTGGGCTGGCTGATTCTGGCGCTGATGGGCGCAGTGACCTTTCTGTATGGCTTGAGCGTGCACGCTGCGCTGCTGTGCCTGCTGGTCAAACCGTTGCCGGTCTTGGCGCTGCTCGGCTGGCTGCACGACGCACCGCCCACTGAGTATCGGCGCTGGATCAGCCTTGGATTGATTTTTTCCCTGCTCGGCGATGTGTTGCTGGCGTGGCCGGGGGATTTGTTTGTGTTTGGCCTTGGGGCATTTCTGGTCGCCCACCTGGCGTATCTGAAAGCTTACTTGAGCGATTGCCGGCGGTTGGCGTTGTTGCCCTTGGTGATTGCCTTGGGAGTTGGCGCGGTTCTGTTGGGGATTTTGATTTCCCACGGACTGGGCCCACTGTTGATTCCGGTGATCGTCTACGGCTTGGCCATCAGTGCGATGCTCTGGCGGGCGCTGGCCCGGCTCGGGACCGACGTGCCGAAACGATCGGCGCTGCTGGCGGCGGGTGGCGCAGTGGCGTTTGTGTTTTCCGATAGCGTGATTGGCATCAGTCGCTTTGCGGTGCCATTCAATGCGGCGCCCTACGTGATCATTCTCAGTTACTGGCTGGGGCAATGGGGGATTGCGGCGTCTGCGTTTGGACCGAAACCGCGTTGAATTCGTCAGACAACCCGCGCATCCCCCCGTCAATTTGGCTAAAATGCCGGCCTTTTCCACCTACGCCGCTGGAACCGCCGTGAGCAAAGAACCCGATCGCCTTTTCGCCCAGCCTTTGGCCCAGGTGCCCGACTTCGCCTTTAACGAGGACGTGGTGCGGGTGTTCCCGGACATGATCAAGCGCTCGGTGCCGGGTTATCCGACCATCGTCGAGAACCTCGGCGTGCTCGCCGCGCAATTCGCCCAGCCCAACAGCGTGCTCTACGACCTCGGCTCGTCCCTGGGCGCCGTGACTCAAGCATTGCGCCGCCACGTGCGCACCGACGGTTGCCGCGTGATCGCTGTGGATAACTCCGCCGCGATGGTCGAGCGCTGCCGTGAATACCTCAACGGTCAAGACTCGATGTTCCAGGAGTTGCTGCCCGTGGAAGTGATCGAAGGTGACATCCTCGCCCTCGAATTCCAGCCCGCCTCGGTGGTGGCACTGAACTTCACCCTGCAATTCATCGCCCCGGACCAGCGCACCGCGTTGCTTTCGCGCATCCGCCAATCGCTGCTGCCTGGCGGTGCGTTGATCCTCTCGGAGAAGCTGCGCTTCAACGACCTCGAAGAACATGCGTTGCTCACTGATTTGCACGTCGCGTTCAAACGCGCCAACGGCTACAGCGAACTGGAAATCGCCCAGAAGCGCAGCGCCATCGAAAACGTCATGAAGCCCGACAGCCTCGAAGAACACCGCGAGCGCCTGTTGGCAGCCGGTTTCTCGAAAGTCGTGCCGTGGTTCCAGTGTCTTAACTTTGCCTCGTTGATTGCCTTGCCATGATTGATCTGTCCCCCCTCGCCCGCCGTCTGGCCGGCACGCCGCTGGCCGAATGGGCCAACACCCTGCAAGCGCAACTCGACAAGAAAATGGAAAAGGGCCACGGCGACCTGGAGCGCTGGCAAAGTGCGCTGGATGCGTTGCCGAAGATTCAGCCGAGTAAAGTCGACTTGTTGAACGGTCTGACACTGGACACCGATTGCGACCCTGAGACCCGCGCGCAAATGCGCACCGCGTTGATGGGGTTGTCGCCATGGCGCAAAGGACCGTTTGATCTGTTTGGTGTGCACGTCGACACGGAATGGCGTTCGGACTGGAAATGGTCGCGGGTCGCGCCGCACCTGGACCTCAAGGGCAAACGCATCCTCGATGTGGGTTGCGGCAATGGTTACTACATGTGGCGCATGCTCGGTGCTGGCGCCGACAGTGTGATCGGTGTCGACCCGAACTGGCTGTTCTTCTGCCAGTTCCAGGCGGTGCAGCGTTACTTGTCAGAACCCAATGCCTGGCACCTGCCGTTTCCTTTCGAAGACCTGCCACCGAACATGGAAGGCTTCGACACGGTGTTTTCCATGGGCGTGTTCTACCACCGTCGTTCGCCGATCGAGCATTTGCTGGCGCTGAAGGATTGCCTGGTCAAGGGCGGTGAACTGGTGCTGGAGACGTTGGTGATCGAAGGCGATCAACAGCAGGTGCTGGTGCCGGAAGACCGATATGCGCAGATGCGCAACGTGTGGTTCCTGCCGTCGGTGCCGGCGCTGGAGTTGTGGTTGCGACGTGCCGGGTTTACGGATGTTCGCTGTGTCGACGTCAGCGTGACCACGGTCGAGGAACAGCGCGGGACGGAGTGGATGAAGTATCAGTCGTTGAGTGACTTCCTGGATCCGGACGATCACAGCAAAACGATTGAAGGACTGCCGGCGCCGATGCGTGCCGTCATCGTGGCCCGTAAGTAAATCTATCAAACACCGCATAACCCTGTAGGAGTGAGCCTGCTCGCGATGGCGGTCTGACAGTCACATCAATATTGACTGTCAGACCGCCATCGCGAGCAGGCTCACTCCTACATTGGGCTTTGTGTTTATTCAGTAGGCTTTACGCGTCTAGCCTTGAAAAACTCGCTGAGTACCGCCCCGCATTCCTCCGCCAACACCCCGCCTTCAAACAATACCCGGTGGTTCAAGAAGCCCTGGGTAAAAAACTGCCCCTGACTCTGCACAATCCCGGCCTTGGGCTCCAGCGCGCCATACACCACCCGCGCAATCCGTGAATGCACGATCAGCCCTGCGCACATGCTGCACGGTTCAAGGGTTACGTACAGCGTGCTGCCCGGCAGACGATAGTTGCTGGCGGCCAAGGCTGCGGCGCGGATTGCGACCATTTCGGCGTGGGCACTCGGGTCGTTGCCGCTGATCGGGCAATTGAATCCGCGACCGATGATCTCGCCGTTCTGCACCAACACGGCGCCCACGGGCACCTCACCCAGCGCCGCGCCTTGTGCGGCCAAGGCCAGGGCTTCGCGCATGAAGTCGCGGTCACGGCTGCGGTCGATGATCGCGGCGGGACGTATCTGACGCATCAAGCCACCTCGATAGCGGCCATCAGGCCGGTTTCCATGTGATCGATCACATGGCAATGGAACATCCACACGCCGGGGTTATCCGCCACCAGCGCCACTCGTGCGCGCTCGTTCTTGCCCAACAGGTAGGTGTCGGTGAAGTACGGGATCACCTTGTGCCGGTTCGAGGCGATGACTTTGAAGCTCATGCCGTGCAGGTGAATCGGGTGCTGATACTGAGTCATGTTCTTCAATTCGAAAATGTAGCTCTTGCCCTTTTCGAGCTTGGCAATCGGGCGGTCGGCGCAGGTCTTGTCCGTGATGTCCCAGGCCTTGCCGTTAATCTGCCACAGGCTCGGCGGCTTGCCGTTGTCGACGTTGACCGACACCGAGCCCACCCATTCGAAATTGAAGTTGAGTTTCTCGGCATTGGCCAGGTCGGGCTCGGCCACCGGGTTGGCCGGCAGGGCAGCGGGCCATTCGGTGGGTGCATCGGTGTTGGCCACCGAGCGCAACGTGCCCAGGCGAACCGGGCCGTTGCGCAGGGACAGTTCTTCACCGGCGGGCGGCGCCTTGATCGCCAGGCAGATACGCATGCCCGGTCCGAGCCAGTATTCCTTGCCCAGCGGGCGCGGCTCCACCGGATTGCCATCCAGCGCGTAGATCTGCGCTTCGACGCCAGGAATATTGAGGCGATAGGTCAGGGTGTTATCGAGGTTGAGCAGGCGCACGCGGGTGATTTGCCCGGCGGGCAAGTCGATCACCGCTTGCGAGACACCGTTGATGGTCGACAGCCGTCCCGCCGTGCCACCCCGGGCGGCTTCGCGAGGAATGCTGAAGGCCACGAAAGCCCCCTCTTCATCGACGTGCCAGCTCTTGAGGCTCAGGGTTTTCTCGTATTTGAAACCGGTGGGCTCACGCTCTTCGACGATCAGCGGGCCGACGAGGCCGCGGCCGAGCTCTTCGCTGCTGTTCACATGCGGGTGATACCAGTAACTGCCCGCGTCTGGCACACGGAATTTGTAGTCGAAGTACTCCCCAGGCAGCACCGGCAATTGCGAAACGTACGGGACACCGTCCATTTCCAGCGGCAGGCGGATGCCGTGCCAGTGAATGGTGGTCGCCACCGGCAGATGGTTGATGAAACGCACCCGCAACCATTCACCCTGACGAACCCGCAACTCGGTGCCCGGTGCCGAAGGGCCGAACGCCCAGGCTTCGGTCTTGTGCCCGGCGACCAGTTCGACGTCCAGCGGTGCGGCGATCAGCTCATAGTCATGACCGGCGTCAGCATCAGCCATCTTGCCCAGCCAGTACCGCGACGCGCCCCCCGCTCCGACACCAACGACAACAAGACCGGCCAGGCCACCGAGGATTTGGCGACGGGTAAAGGACATGAACTCAACTACCTCACGTATCAGCGACAGGCCCGAGGGCCTGTAAAAGGCGAATACGATACACCTGCGGATGAGAAACAGTAAGGGCGACCGAGGGCCGCACATCCCCCTGAAGGGAATCGGTTATGGCTGCAGGCCGGTAATCAGATGTACCACCCCGTCATCCAGCATCATGACGCCCGGCACACCTGCCACACTCAATGCCTGCCGATCCATCCGCGCCACATCCCGCAACGCCACCCGGACCCGGGTCAACGCTACAGGCTGCTGAGACTTGAGGTTATCCACGCCACCCAGTGCGTCCACGACATTCGCTGGCAACCCGGACACCGGCTGAACAACTGCCTTCGGCTCCTCCGCCACCAGATCCGGCGTCAACGCTTTCCAGAAAGCCCGCTGCATTTTCTCGAACATGTTCAGTTCTCCAGAACCAGTGAAGTATCGACCGTGGCCTCGTGATACAGGCGTAATGCCTCGCGTACCTGTCCGGCACTTTCCAGGCCCAGCACTTGCTGGGCGATGGCCTGACAGTCCATCAGGTCCAGCTCACGAACCGCTGCCTTGATCGACGGAATCAACGGCACACTCACCGACAGTTCATCCACCCCCAGCCCCAGCAACAGCGGAACGGCCAGCGTCTCGGAGGCCATCGCGCCGCACACACCGACCCATTTGCCGTGGGCGTGCGCGGCCTTTACGGTGCTGGCAATCAAGCGCAGCACCGCAGGATGAAAGCTGTCCGCCTGACTGGCCAGCTGCGGGTGATCGCGGTCCATGGCCAGGGTGTATTGCGTGAGGTCGTTGGTGCCAATGGAAAAGAAATCCACCTCGGGTGCAAACAGGTCCGCCATCAGTGCCGCCGCCGGCACTTCGATCATGATGCCCAGCTTGGGCAGTTCCGTGAGGCCCAAAACCAGCGCCTCTTCTTCGAGCAGTTGCCGAGCCAGGCGCAACTCCGACAGCTGCGAAACCATCGGCAGCATGATGTGCAGGCGAGCGAGCCCGGCACTGCCAAGGATGGCCTTGAACTGATCGCGCAACAGCTGCGGGCGCTCCAGGCACAAACGAATCCCGCGCATGCCGAGGAAGGGGTTGGTTTCGCTGTCCATCGGCACGTAGGCCAGCGGTTTGTCACCGCCGACGTCCAGGGTGCGCACCACCAGATTGCGCGTCGACCCGAGTACTTGGGCGATGGCGTTGTAGGTAGACGCCTGCTCGTCATGGCTCGGCGCATGGTTGCGATCCAGATAGAGAAACTCCGAACGGAGCAAACCGACGCCCTCGCCTCCCAGTGCCATGGCCTGCTCGGCTTCGGCCAGCGAAGCGATGTTGGCCGTCACTTCAAAATGGTGACCGTCGCGAGTGCAGGCGGCCAGTGTTGCGTGCGCCAACTCATGCTGCCGGCGTTGCTGTTGAAGCTGGCGCTTGGCTTGCAGCTGTTCGATGGCCTGCAGATCCGGATCCAGCTGCAACTCGCCCTTGTCGGCATCGAGCAACACCTGGGTTCCATTGACCAGCGCCATCACTTGTACCGGCAGTCCGCAGATCGCCGGCAAACCGAACGCCCGGGCGAGGATCGCGACGTGGCTGGTGGCACCGCCACCCACCGTGGCGAAACCCAGTACCTTGCGGGTATCGAGCCCGGCGGTCTGCGACGGCGTCAGTTGTTCGGCGATCAGGATCGCCCCTTCAGGCAGCTCCATCACCTGATCCCGTACGCCGAGGATCTGCTTGAGCACCCGCTGGCTCACATCGGCGAGGTCCGCAGCCCGCTCCGCGAGCAGGGCGTTACCCAGGCTCTTGAACAAGGTGGCTGCTGACTCGGTGGCCGAGCGCCACGCAAACCCGGCGCTTTTGCCTTCATCGATCAATACGTGAGCCACTTCCAGCAAACCAGGGTCTTCGAGCAGCTCCTGATGCGCCTTGAAAATGTCGGCCTGCGCGTCGCTCTTGGCGTTGTCACGCAGCTGTTGCAGGGCCACCAGTGCTTCGGCCAGGGCACGGGACAGATGATCGCGCTCCACCTGCGGTGTTGAGCCGAGTTCATTCACTTCCAGGTTTTGTTCGGCGATCTGTACCACTTGGCCAAACGCCGACCCGGGTGATGCACAAACCCCGCGCAGCACCGTCAGCGATGAAGCCTCGACCGCACTCACCTCAACCTGCATCGGACCCGCGACCACTTCACCGCATCCAGTCAGCAGCAGTTCGGCCAGCGTCTTGATCGCCGCTTCCGCATCCGGACCGGCCGCGCTGACTTGCATGACATCACCGTGCGCCGTCTGCAACGCCATGATCGCCACCAGGGATTTCGCGTTCGCAGTCTCCTGCTTTTTATGCAGGTAGATGCTCGCCGAAAAAGCTTTTGCCGCCTGGGCGAATACCGCGGCTGGACGGGCGTGCAAGCCGTTGAGGTTGGCCAGCGTCACCGGTTTTGAAAACAGCGTTTCGGCCGCTTCGGTTAGCGGCGTATCGCTTGTCTGCTCGACAAGGTTCAGGCTCAGCAGCGGCTGGCCACTGTCTACCAGACCCGTTTCCGGCGCCAGCCAGGTGAACGGTTCTCCACTGACCACCAGCATCAACGTCAGCAGGCTGCGGGCATTCAATGCAACAAAATCGGCATCGAACTCGATCAGCGCCTGCCCAACGTCAACCTGCTGGCCTTCCTCCACCAGCCGCGTAAACCCGTTTCCGGCCAGGTTCACCGTGTCGAGGCCGATGTGCATCAACACCTGCACACCCTTTTCGTCAGTGATGCTGACGGCATGCCCACTGGCCTGCACATTGCTGACAACCCCGGCCAGCGGCGCGCACAAGGTCGTTGAAGTCGGGTCGATGCACAGCCCGTCGCCGATGACCCGGCTGGAAAACACCGGGTCGGGCACGAGGTCCAGTGGCACCAATACGCCTGACAGGGGGGCGTGCAGTTGCAATTGTTGGGGTGTGGCCATGACGTCACCTGCTGTTTTGTTCTTTGAAGTGCCGATGGAGCGCGAGGCTCCGACAGCATCGCTTATTTCCACCAATACTCGACCTGCAATCCGACATTCGCACCGTGCCGCGCCGTGCCGAAGGCGCCGGTATCGGACAATGCCGAGCCCGCCGCCAGTTCATTGGCTGCCCGTTTGGCCGCCTCGTTCCAGCTGGCATAGGTGTAATACAGACGCACTTCGGGCCGCGCCCAGAATTCCGGACCTTTGGGCGACCATGTCGGGGCGAAGGTGAACTTGCTCAGCTTGCGCGTGCCGCCCGCAGCTTCGACCTGATCGTGGCCCAGTTCGGTCACCAGTTTGAACTGCTCGGTGATCGCGTACGCCGGACGAATTCCCAGGGAAATCCAGTTCTGATCGGCCCCGTCCGGGCGAATGTCCTTCTGGTAAACCGCCTCGACTTGTCCGCCAAACCGTGGCGTCACTTGCCAGTCGAAGAACTCCACCACCCGGTAGCTTTTGTTGCTGTCGTCCAGCTTTACGTTGCCGGTATAGCCCAGCCCGGTGCCGGGGCCTTCGCCGTACTGGAAGGCCAGTTTGTTCTTGCCGCCCAGAAAACCTTTTTGCACATGCTGTGCGGTGATTGCCCAGCCGCGGTGTGCGTCGCGGCTGTCGGGTTTGTCGATGTAGCTCAGTCCGAGTTCCAGTTCACCACCGGGGTTGGTGTGGAAACCGGCGACGTTGAAATCGTGACGGTTGATGTAGTCCTTCTGATACAGGTTGTCCTTGCGCGAGAAGGCATAGCTGTATTTCAGATCGCCGATCAGCACATCCTCGATACCACCGCCCGTGGCGCTCTGGTTCCAGTAGTAGAAGTCGGAGATGTGGATGTCGTTTCGCTTGTAGTAACGCCGACCGGCCCACAGCGAACCGCCGTTGAGGCTCGGCATGTTCGACCACTGCGCGTACAACTGCGGCATGCGCACCGAGCCATTGTCGCCATTGAACGTCAGGTCCTTGTCGTACTGGTTATACAGAGAAGCCATGCCGTCGACGCTCAGCACCGAACCATCGTCCAGGGTGTACAGGTCCTGGCGAAGTTCAAGCTCACCGTACTGCTCACACTCGTTGCCCAAGCGGTATTTGGTCTGCGCGCCGGGCAGTTGGAAACACTGTTGTTTTCCACTGTTGACCGATGTCCCGACGCCGCTGCGCACGTAGCCGCCGAACTCCAGGGCCTGCGCTGACAACGGCAACGCCAGGCATAAGCTCGCGGCAGCAAGGCTGCGATTTAGTGTTGTTTTCAAGAACCACCCCATTATTTTTATTGTGTTGTTCCGCAAATTCGGCGCGCAAAACTCCCCCGCGCAGCGTTCTGCGTGTTTTTTGAAGTCGGTGTTTTTAGTGGTCGGTCAGTCGGTCAGGTGCAAAACGAACGACTCATAGGGCCTTAAAAAAATCTGCCGGTTTCGCGGCGGACAGTTCGGGTAATTGCTGATGACCAGGCGTTGAGTCATGGCTTCGCTGATCACGTCATCGGGCAGCTCGACGTCGCACGGCGTGCCATAGAAATTGTTCAGTACCAGCAAACGCTCGCCTTGACCTTCACGCACATACGCCCAGATTTGCGGGTGCTCCGGCAACAATTGCCGATAGACGCCATCGGAAATCAGCACTTCGCTACGGCGCAGGGTAATCAACTGACGGTAGTGATGCAGCACGGAGTCCGGGTCGTCGAGCTGGGTGGCGACGTTGATCTGCGTCGCGTTGGCCGGCACGCCAATCCAGGGTTCTGCGGCGCTGAATCCTGCGTTCGGCTCGGTGTTCCAGTGCATCGGCGTACGGCCGTTGTCCCGGGATTTCTGCATGATCGCCGCCATGTTGTCGGCATCACTTACACCGGCCTCCCGCTTGAGGCGAAAGATGTTGAGCGTCTCGACATCGCGGTACTGATCGATGTGATCAAACCCCGGATTGGTCATGCCCAGTTCTTCGCCCTGATACACAAACGGTGTGCCCTGAAGGAAGTGCAGCGCGGTGCCGAGCATCTTCGCCGAGATCACCCGAAACTCGCCGTCATGGCCAAAACGCGACACCACCCGTGGCTGGTCGTGGTTACACCAGAACAACGCGTTCCAGCCACCGCCGGCCTGCATGCCGGTCTGCCAGTCCGAGAGAATGCGCTTGAGTTCGAGGAAGTCGAAGTCGGCGCGAATCCACTTCTGCAGGTTCGGGTAATCGACCTTCAGGTGATGAAAGTTGAAGGTCATCGACAGTTCTTTCGACTCTGGCTTCGAGTAGCGAATGCAGTGTTCCAGGCTGGTGGACGACATCTCGCCGACGTTGATCAGGTCGTGACCTTCGAAGACTTCGCGGTGCATTTGCTGCAAGTATTCATGCACGTTCGGGCCGTCGGTGTAGAAGCGTCGACCGTCGGTGTTGTCTTCTGGAAAGTCCGCTGGTTTGGAGATCAGGTTGATCACATCCAGACGGAAACCGCCCACGCCTTTATCGCGCCAGAAACGCATCATCTTGAAGACTTCGGCGCGTACGTTCGGGTTGTCCCAATTCAGGTCGGCCTGGGTGTGATCGAACAGGTGCAGGAAATACTGACCGGTCTGCGCTTCGTATTCCCAGGCCGAACCACCGAACTTGGATTCCCAGTTGTTGGGCTGATCGCGCCAGATGTAAAAGTCGCGGTACGGGTTGTCGAGGCTGCTACGGGCCTGCTGGAACCAGGCGTGTTCGATCGAGGTGTGGTTGACCACGATATCGAGCATCAGCTTGATCCCGCGCTTGCCCGCCTCGGCAATCAGCAACTCGCAATCGGCCATGGTTCCGTAGCTAGGGTCGATGGCGTAGTAATCGCTGATGTCGTAACCGTTGTCGCGCTGGGGCGAACGCAGGAACGGCGTGATCCACAGGCAATCGACACCCAGCCATTGCAGGTAATCGAGCTTGGCCACGACGCCGAGCAAATCTCCCGTGGGGTTGCCGGCGTGGCTGTGAAAACTCTTCGGGTAGATCTGATAGATCACCGAACGTTGCCAGTCTTGCATGGCGCTATTCCTTCAATAATTTTGTCCAGGCCTTGCTCGGGAATCCGGTCTGTCAGGCAACCCGATACCCTGGCCGGATAATCTTCATGCTCAACCCACAGGTCAGAACAAACGGCACGACCATCGCAATCACCATTCCAATCACAAACATCGGAATGAACTGCGGAATGATCGAGATGAAACCGGGCAAGCCGCCCACTCCGATGGCCGAGGCCTGGACCTTGTTCAGCGACAGGAAGATGCAACCCAGGGCCGAGCCGCACAGGGCCGCATAGAACGGAAACTTGTAGCGCAGGTTGACCCCGAACATGGCCGGTTCGGTGATGCCGAAATAGGCGGAAATCGCCGAGGTCGAGGCCATGCTTTTGTCGCGTACATTGCGGGTCATGTAGAACACCGCCAGTGCCGCGCTGCCCTGGGCAAGGTTGGACATGACGATCATCGGCCAGATGAACGTGCCGCCCTGGGTGGAGATCAGTTGCAAGTCGACCGCGAGGAACATGTGGTGCATGCCGGTGATCACCAGCGGCGCGTAGAGCAGCCCGAAAATCGCCCCGCCGACCATCGGCGCGAGGTCGAACAGCATGACCACGCCTTCGGTGATGAGAATCCCCAGATGCCGGGTCACCGGGCCGATCACGGCCAGTGCCAACACGCCGGTGACCACGATGGTGGTAATCGGCACCACCAGCAATTGCACGGCGTTCGGCACCCGCGCCCGCAGCCATTTTTCGATGACGCTCATGACATAGGCCGCCAGCAGGATCGGCAGGATTTGTCCCTGATAACCGACCTTCTCGATCTGGAACAACCCGAGAATGTCGAAGTACGGCAGGCTTTGCCCGTCCAGCCCGGCCACCGCTTTGCCGTAGTTCCAGGCGTTGAGCAGGTCCGGGTGAACCAGCATCAGGCCGAGCACGATGCCGAGAATTTCGCTGCCACCAAACCGCTTGGCCGCCGACCAGCCCACCAGTGCCGGCAAGAACACAAACGAGGTGTTGGCCATCAGGTTGATCAGGCTCCAGAGCCCGTCGAGTTTCGGGTAGGCATCCAGCAGGGTCTGGCCTTCGATGAACATCCCCTTGGCGCCGATCAGGTTGTTGATGCCCATCAACAGACCCGCAATGATCAACGCCGGCAGGATCGGCATGAACACGTCGGAAAACACCCGCACAAGACGCTGCATCGCGTTTATCTTGTCGGCGCTTTTTTGTTTAACGTCGGCGATGGTTGAGGCGGCGAGACCGGTTTGACGGCGCAGTTCGGCGTACACCTTTTCAACCTCGCCGGGGCCGATGACCACCTGGAACAGGCCGCCGGTGAAGAATGAGCCTTTCACCAGGTCAATCTGATTCAGCGTGGCGCTGTCGACCAGGCTCGGGTCCTTGAGGGCCAGGCGCAGGCGTGTGACGCAGTGCGCGGCCTGCTCGAGGTTGTCGCTGCCGCCGAGGCTTTGCAGCAGCTCGCTGGCGATGTTCGGATAGTCGTGGCTCATGCTTTTCTTCCGCTGTAGTTTTTTGTTTTTGGCAGCACGCCGAAGCGAAAAGTACTCGTCTGTACGAGTTAAAGCAACAACTCGTACAGACGAGTTTGATTTTGTTTACTACGACCCCGTCAATCGGCGACTTTTCCTACCTCCCGAAACGATGAAACCCAAAGCCGCATGGACAAACCCCTACCCTGCCCTTAAGGTTCGAAACCTTGAGTACATCGCGGCACAGAGCCATCCCCATGAGTAAATACAACCAGATCTACAGCGATCTGCTTGCCAGCATCACGACCGAACGTCTGGAACGCGGCGCCCGGTTGCCTTCCGAAACCGAATTGATGGACACCTATCAGGCCAGCCGCGGCACCGTGCGCAAGGCCATCGAGCAATTGCAGGAGCGCGGTTTCGCCCAGAAAGTCCACGGTAAAGGCACTTTCGTGTTGTCGACCAACCCGATCGAATTCCAGTTGGGCGGCATCGTCAGCTTCCAGGAGACCTATCCGCGACTGGGCAATGACGTCAGCACCGAGGTGGTCGAATTCACCCAAATCCCCCTCGAAGGCCCGCTGCTCGACCACATCAAGGCTGAAGAAGGCAGCCTGATCACGCGGATCAAGCGCGTGCGGCGGATTGACGGCAAACGCGTGATCCTCGACATCAACCATTTCGTCAGCGACGTGATTCCCGGCCTGAACCGCGACATCGCCGAGCAGTCGATCTACGCCTTCATCGAACAGACCCTGCAGCTGCAAATCGCCTACGCCCAGCGCACCATCGAAGCGGTCCCTCGAAGCAAGGACGACCAACACCACCTGGACCTCGACGGCCAGAGCCATGTGATCGTGGTCAGCAACCAGACTTTCCTGCAGGACGGTCGCCAATTCGAATACACCGAATCACGGCATACCCTCGACAAGTTCTACTTTTCGGATGTGGCACGGCGCTGACCCTACACGGTCACGAAAGGCATGTGGGCATAACTATGTAGTGCACTTGCCTTGAGCAAACGGGTCATCCTCACGGCCCATTTCTCAAGGAGCGAGATCATGCCTGCCGATCAAAGTACTGAAGCGTTACCCAATGCTGCCGACAGGGAGCAGCTGAAAACGATTGCCCCCGTCGTTGTCACAGCCTGTCCGGGGTTGAAGGAAGAAGCCCACGCGGTCGCCAGTGAAATCCTGAAAAAACACGGCATCACCGACAAGGACCCTGACCAGGTCTGGTGGCATCGGTTCGATAACGTCTCGGCCAGCAGCACCAAGGCCTTTCTGAGTTGGGAACACGCCCCCAAGCCCTGTGAATCACTGACCCTGACGCAACTGGTGATCCAGGGATATCGCGTGACCGATCAAGACGACGCCCTCGAACTGAACAGTAACGGCGGGTTTTACACTGAAGACGCAAACGCCAGCATTTTCAATGAAACCAACGAGGTGCGGATGTACCCCAGCAAGGTCCTCACAGACCTGTGGGAGATGAACCTCAGTGAACGCTACCTGAATAAGCTGAACGCTTTCTGGACCACGCATTTCGATGACTTCCGGAACCTGGCCAAATCCAGCTACCTCAGCAAAGCGGTCGAGGCGCGGCAAAACGGTCAGCTGGAAGAGGACGATTTCCAGACCGTCGTAAGGGCCGTTGTCGCTGACGCAGCCTGGCCGATTACCCTGGCGACGCTGCAATCCCAAACCACGGCGCCTGCGGATCTTCGTGTCTGCGCCCTGGATGTCGCAGGGCACGTCGCCACCGATATTCTGCGCATCGTTGACCGCAACGGCCGACAGATCACTTATGTTCCCGGCGCCGCACAGGCCTTCCACGTGCATCCCACACAAACGGACATGCACTGGTGGATGTTGCTGCAAATGAATGAGGCGCAGCCGCGGACCGAGTTCATGACCCATTTCCCGCTGTCGGTTCGCAAGGAAGTCCATGACAACATCACTCCGCTGATGAACCAGCTGGTCGGCACCTGGGGAAAATACGACCATCACTTGATCAATCAGAAAAACATCACCATCAGTGGCGATGCCTTCACCTGGCAGAGCCGGGCAGTCCAGAGCACGATGCTGGAAGAGGCGGACCTGACGCTGGTGACCCACGGACAAATGCGCAAACAGCTCTGGCTGGGTTACCTGAGTGCCGGTCTGCATGTTTTTGGTCCCTTGGCGATGATGGGCTGGCCAATCGCGCTGCCGGTGATCGGTGCCAGCCTCGCCGCGATGGGCTTGAACATCGACAAGGCGGTGAATGGCAAAACGGCGGCGCAGCGCAAGGCCGGCGTCATTGGCGCGGTGCTCGATGGCATCAATGCGCTGTCCAATATTCCGCTACTCAAGGAAGTCAACGTATTGGAAGACGTCGGGGCTGCGGCCGAGGCGGCTGAAGCGACCGAGATGGCGGATTTGAACAAGACCCTCAATCCGGAAGAAAGCGTCGTCACGCAAGACCCTCTGGCGCCCGGAGAGTCAGAGCAAGGGCCTGTGCAACCGGGTGTGTTGCCGACCCTGCCCGAGGAAACCGCCGAAGCTTTTGAAGTGCCGGAGCACTACCAAAGCAATGAAATCCTCGAAAACTACCCGATGGCCACGAGCGGAAAATTCCAGGGTATCTATACGCTGGACTCAAACCCTTCCACCGCCATCATGATGAACGATCAGGCTTATTACGTGCGCTACGAAGCCGACATCAACGGTGGCGGTACGTGGGCGATCATCGACCCCAGTCATCCGCAGGCGTCCACGGGATCGATTCCCGTGCGCCTGAATGACGAGGGCGAATGGGAGTTGGCACCCACAGCCGGATTGAAAGGCGGCGGCAAAGGCCTCAGCAAGCCTGCGCCCGTACCCGGTCCTTCCAGGCCGACGACTCACGCCCGGCCAAGGTCTGATTTTTTCAGTCATTTGACGCGATACGATGCACCCAATGGACGTTCGCTGAACTTCCTGGCCCTGGGAAAGCCGGAAACCCATATAAAAGTCGTGGCCATGCCTAACGGGTTCATCAGAGGAGTCTCCCCCTACGAAGAGTATGTCGCTGGGCGTCGAGCGGTGCTGATCAGGGATGCGATCGTATTCCAGACCCCGGAGGACTTTTTTGCCTCGTTGCCCGCCCGGCCGGTGCAGCCCGTGATCACACCCTCCACCACCGTGACGGAACTCATCGAGAACATTTTCAACACTGCGCCCGGCCTTGTCGTCGGTGAAAGTCAGGATCGCATTGCCAGCATGCGGTTCCTGATCGAAAACATGCAGACCCTGGCGAAACAAGGCGTCAAGACGATCTACATGCATCGCCTGCTCAACGACTTCAATCAGGTCGACCTGAACGAGTTCGCCGAAACCGGGGACATGCATGGGATGCTGGAGAAGTACCTGCAGAAACTGCCAGGTGATCCTGCCGGACAGCACACCCCTCTTGAAGTCGTCAAAGCGGCCCAGCAGAACGGCATTCGAATCCAGGCCACCGATTGCCTGGCGAGCTATCGCTACACAGATTCAAACTTCCGTGCCATCTCACGACAATCCGTCAAGACCTACCTCACCCATACCATCATGCAGGCCACTCAAGCCCGCAATGGCGGCGGAAAATGGCTGGCGCTCACCGACCAGGAGAGTACAAACACATTCAGGGGGATGGCCGGCATCAGCGAAACGGAGGGAGGTATCGGTCTACGCATCGAAGAAGTGGGCCCAGACCAGCCTATGCACCTGGGCATCGACCATGGCATCGAGGTCGGCCGTGATGTTTCGGAGGCCGGCGCTCAAATGCGCGGTGATTTCGACACCCTGTATGCCGACATCAGCTTGCAGATGCCGACTCCGGTCATTCAACGATCGTCTGAGCAAATCAATCAGCTGCTGTTCCGCCAGGGCATGTTCACCATTGAAAGGTCGGACGACACGTTGACGCTGATCCATCGCAGCCGGACGAATCAGATTGTGCGAACGATGATTGAGCGAACGGCGAATGGGGGCTTTCTGATCAACCGCCCTGCCTGGGCCGCCGTGCATCAGGTCACTTACGCGAATCTGATCAGCCTTGTCCACGCGCTCAATCGCATGGGCCTGATGCTTGAAGGGCGCCTGCCCACTGTAGCGGCCTGATCGCAAAAAGGCCCCGTGAACACACGCTCACGGGGCCTTTCAGGTGTTACGGGCGATCAGTCAGACCGGGATCATTCCCACTCGATCGTCGCTGGCGGCTTGCTCGACACGTCGTAAGTCACGCGGGAGATGCCTTCGATTTCGTTGATGATCCGGCCGCTGACGGTTTCCAGCAGTTCGTAAGGCAGGTGTGCCCAACGCGCGGTCATGAAGTCGATGGTTTCCACTGCACGCAGGGCCACGACCCAGGCGTAACGACGGCCATCACCAACCACGCCAACCGATTTCACCGGCTGGAACACCACGAAGGCCTGGCTGACCTTGTGGTACCAGTCGGCTTTGCGCAGTTCTTCGATGAAGATGTGGTCGGCGCGACGCAACAGGTCGGCGTATTCCTTCTTCACTTCACCGAGAATGCGCACGCCCAGGCCCGGGCCCGGGAACGGGTGACGGTAGACCATGTCGTACGGCAGGCCGAGTTCCAGGCCCAGACGACGGACTTCGTCCTTGAACAGCTCGCGCAGGGGTTCAACCAGCTTGAGGTTCATTTCTTCCGGCAAGCCACCCACGTTGTGGTGCGACTTGATCACGTGGGCCTTGCCGCTTTTGGCGCCAGCCGACTCGATCACGTCCGGGTAGATGGTGCCTTGAGCGAGGTACTTGATGTTGTCCAGTTTGTTGGACTGGGCATCGAAGACGTCGATGAAGGTACGGCCGATGATCTTGCGCTTCTTCTCCGGGTCGGACTCGCCGGCCAGGTTGTTCAGGAACTGGTCTTCAGCGTTGGCGCGGATCACCTTGACGCCCATGTTCTCGGCGAACATGGCCATCACTTGCTCGCCTTCGTGCAGACGCAGCAGGCCGTTGTCGACGAAGACGCAGGTCAGCTGGTCGCCGATGGCTTTGTGCAGCAGCGCGGCAACCACCGAGGAGTCAACGCCGCCGGACAGGCCGAGCAGCACGTTGTCAGTGCCGACCTGGGCGCGGATATTGGCGATGGCGTCTTCCGCAATCTTCGACGGCGTCCACAGGGCTTCGCAGCCGCAGATGTCGAGGATGAAGCGCGACAGGATGCGACCGCCCTGCTTGGTGTGGGTCACTTCCGGGTGGAACTGCACGCCGTAGTAGCCACGAGCATCGTCGAACATGCCGGCAATCGGGCAGCTCGGGGTGCTGGCCAGGATGTGGAATTCCTGCGGCATCTTGGTGACCTTGTCACCATGGCTCATCCACACGTCGAGACCGAACAGGCCGTCAGCGTCGATGTGGTCTTCGATGCCGTCGAGCAGGCGGCTCTTGCCGACCACGTCGACACGGGCATAACCGAACTCACGCAGTTCGGAACCTTCAACCTTGCCACCCAGCTGTTCAGCCATGGTCTGCATGCCGTAGCAGATACCGAAGACCGGAACGCCCAGGTCGAACACCGCCTGCGGGCAGCGAGGGCTGTCGGCTTCGTGCACGGACTCGGGGCCGCCGGCGAGAATGACGCCTTTTGGAGCGAATTCGCGAATCGCGTCTTCATCCATATCGAACGGATGCAGTTCGCAGTACACGCCGATTTCGCGCACGCGGCGGGCAATCAGCTGGGTGTACTGGGAACCGAAATCGAGGATCAGGATGCGGTGAGCGTGAATGTCGAGGGCCATGATTCAGTCTCGTCTAGTAATTCAGAAACAGTCGTGATTCAGAAACAACTCGGGGCTGAATAAAACAGCCCCGGTTACTTAACGTTTTGCTTGAAGCCTCAACCTACGCGGTAGTTTGGCGCTTCTTTGGTGATCTGTACGTCGTGGACGTGGGACTCGGCCATGCCAGCGCCGGTGATCCGCACGAACTCAGGCTTGGTGCGCATTTCTTCGATGTCGGCACTGCCGGTGTAACCCATCGAGGAACGCAGGCCGCCCATCAGTTGATGGATGATGGCGCTCAGGCTGCCCTTGTAAGGAACACGCCCTTCGATGCCTTCCGGAACCAGCTTCTCGGCACCCGCGGAGGAGTCCTGGAAGTAACGGTCGGAGGAACCCTGGGCCTGGGACATGGCGCCCAGCGAACCCATGCCACGGTAAGCCTTGTACGAACGACCCTGGAACAGTTCGATCTCGCCCGGGGCTTCTTCAGTACCGGCGAACATCGAGCCCATCATCACGCAGGAAGCACCGGCTACGATGGCCTTGGACAGGTCACCGGAGAAGCGGATGCCGCCGTCGGCGATCAACGGAACGCCAGTGCCTTCAAGGGCAGCGGCGACGTTGGCGATGGCACTGATTTGCGGGACGCCGACACCGGCGACGATACGGGTGGTGCAGATCGAGCCAGGGCCGATACCGACCTTGACCGCATCAGCGCCGGCTTCGGCCAGGGCCTTGGCAGCAGCGCCGGTGGCGATGTTGCCGCCGATGACCTGCACTTCAGGGAAATTCTGTTTGACCCAGCGAACGCGGTCGATCACGCCTTTGGAGTGACCGTGTGCGGTGTCGACCACCACCACGTCAACGCCGGCATTGACCAGGGCAGCGACGCGGTCACCGGTGTCTTTACCGGTACCAACTGCTGCGCCAACACGCAGACGACCTTGATCGTCCTTGCTGGCCAGCGGGTACGCCTTGGCTTTTTCGATGTCGTTGACGGTCATCATGCCTTTGAGGGCAAATTTGTCGTCGACGATCAGCACGCGTTCGATGCGGTGTTTGTGCAACAGCTCACGAACGTCGTTCTTGTCGGCGCCTTCCTTGACCGTGACCAGGCGCTCTTTGGGCGTCATCACTTCGCGGACAGTGGCTTCCAGACGATTTTCGAAACGCACGTCACGGGAAGTGACGATGCCGACCAGGTCGCCATTGTGCAAAACCGGAACGCCGGAGATGTTGTGCAGACGGGTCAGTTCGAACAGTTCACGCACCGTGGCTTCAGCCTCGATGGTGATCGGGTCCTTGACCACGCCGGCCTCGTAACGCTTGACCTTGCGCACTTCGGCAGCTTGCTGCTCGATGGTCATGTTCTTGTGGATGATACCGATGCCACCTTCCTGAGCCATGGCGATTGCCAGACGGGCTTCAGTGACGGTGTCCATGGCGGCAGAAACCAGAGGAATATTCAGCTCGATGCCACGGGTAAGGCGGGTCTTGAGACTGACTTCGTTAGGAAGCACCTCGGAATAACCGGGCACTAGGAGAATGTCGTCGAATGTCAGAGCTTCTTGGCTGATACGCAGCATCGCGGGGGCTCCCGAGCGGGAAAATGGAAGCGCGCCATTATAGTCAGACACCCCCTCGTGTTCAATGTAAAACTCTTTCTATTATTAGCATTACTGATATACGGGGATTGTCGCTTCCTACAACTCGACTTTCACCCAACTGACGGGCTGATCCAGCCAATCGGCAAACTCATCGATAAAGCTCTGCTTGAACCCGGCCTCGGCCCAGTTGTTAAAGATGAACCCCAGGTTGGAAAAGCCGCATTCCTGCAGGAAAAGAAAGCCGTTGATGTCGTCTTCATGCCCGCACTCCGGGCAGGTGAAGTTATCGGTGCGCCCTGGCATCCACTCCTCCAGGCTTTCGAACAGCGCTTCGCCGACTTCCTTGCGGCACTCGGCGCAACCCGCCTCTTCCAGGAACCCCTTGGCCGGCGTGTAGATGCAGCGCTTGGTGATGATCTCCAGGCCATTGATCGGCTCGCCGAACGGCAGCGCTTGTGGGTGCAACACCACGGCGCGGGCACCGTCGGCGATGGCGTGGCCCATGCGGTTACCGGTACGGCCACACGTGGTCAGCTCTTCCTTGATGATGTTCTTGCGCACCAGCCAGCGCACGACCGCCCGGGCCCGGGGTTCGTGTACCGGCAGTGTGGAGATTTTCGGGACGATGATGCTTTGCGAATTCATGGTGCAAGCCTACTGCGTCAATTGGATGTTTCTGCGGTGTTCTTACTGACGCCTTCGCGGGCAAGCCTCGCTCCTACCGGAAAAGTTTGCGAACGACTGTAGGAGCGAGGCTTGCCCGCGAAGGCATCGGAACGGCCGGCAGCTTAATCCCTGACGAAATCCGGTCAAGTACTCAAATAACGCCCGATCAAGGCAATCCCGCTCGCCAGCACCAACCAGGTCACCAGCCGCACGAACGCCTCGCGGGACAATCTCAGGGTCAATCGCCGCCCGACCCACAGCCCCACGGCCATGGCCGGCAATAGACACAGGGCCAATATCAATAAGGGTAGCTCGGCATAGACACCTGCGACGGCAAACAGGCTCAAGCGCACCACGGTGCTGCAACTGATCAGCGCACTCTGGGTCGCCCGGGCCGCCTCTTTGGGCAGGCGACTGTTCAAATAGATCGCATATAGAAAGCCGCCACTGCCAAACAATGCCCCGAACATCCCGCCCACCGTGCCCATCGGCACCGCCCAGGCGGCGGACAATTGTGTCGGACGGGTTTTGACCCACAAGCTGTAAATCGCGTAGGTGCTGATAAACAGCCCCATCAACAGCAATAACACATCGGATTTGAGGTTCAGCAGAAAGATCACCCCCAACGTGCAGCCCACCGCCATGCAGGGCAGCAGCCGCAGCAACTCGGGTTTCGCCACATCCCGCCGCGAAGGCAGCAGATTGCCAAACGCTGCGACGAAATCCAGCAGCACCAGCAACGGCACGATCTTCGACAGCGGCATGAACAGAATAAGAATCGGCCCCGCCACCAGCGCAGTGCCAAATCCGGCGATACCAAACACGATATAGGCCAGGGCAATGCCCAGCCCGATCACCAGCCAATCCGTGGCGCCGAATGGCCATGGGTTCAACAACTCAAGCACACTCATTCCCTCGTCTTCCCTGAATCCCGGGGCTGACTTTACTCCTTATGGGAGCGCGCAGGCCCGCTCTCATAAGGGATTTGTGCGCACTCATGGAGATTGTTCGACGAATGCCTTTATCATGCGCCCCATGATTAAAGATCCCTTTGCAAGACTCGGCCTGGACCGTGAAGTCCTGACTGTCAGCCAGCTCAACGGCCGCGCGCGGGTGTTGCTCGAAGACGTGTTCAGCAACATCTGGGTCGAAGGCGAAATCTCCAACCTCGCCCGCCCGGCGTCCGGCCACGTGTATTTCACCCTCAAGGACAGCGGCGCCCAGGTTCGTTGCGCGCTGTTTCGGCAGAACGCAGCACGAGTTCGCCAGGCGCTGAAGGACGGCCTGGCGGTCAAGGTGCGCGGCAAGGTTTCGCTGTTCGAGGGGCGTGGCGACTATCAGCTGATCCTCGACACCGTGGAGCCGGCCGGTGACGGTGCGCTGCGTCTGGCGTTCGATGCACTGAAGGAAAAACTCAGCGCCGAAGGCCTGTTCAGCGCCGAGCGCAAAGTGCCGTTGCCGGCGCATCCGCAGCGCATCGGCATTATCAGTTCGCCGACTGGCGCGGTGATTCGCGACATCATCAGCGTCTTTCGCCGCCGCGCACCGCAGGTTCAACTGACTCTGATCCCGACCGCCGTACAGGGCCGCGAAGCGACTGCGCAAATCGTCCGCGCCCTGAAACTGGCGGACGCTCGCGGTTTTGATGCGCTGATCCTCGCCCGTGGCGGCGGTTCGCTGGAAGACCTCTGGTGTTTCAACGAAGAAGCCGTGGCCCGCGCCGTGGATGCGTGCGTGACGCCGATTGTCAGCGCCGTCGGCCACGAAACCGATGTCTCGATCAGTGACTTCGTCGCCGACGTCCGCGCCCCGACGCCCTCCGCCGCCGCCGAATTGCTCGCGCCGGATTCCAGCGACCTGGTGCGCCGGGTCGAAAGCCTGCACCGGCGCCTGGTGATGCGCATCCGCGACCGCTTGATGCGCGATCGGCTGCGCCTGGAAGGCATGTCCCGTCGCCTGCGTCACCCTGGCGAACGTCTGCGCCAGCAAGCGCAACGTCTGGACGACCTGGACATGCGCATGCGCCGCGCTTTCGAACGCAGCCTCAATACCCGTCGCGAACGCTTGATTCGTCTGGAAACCCGCCTCGCCGGGCAACACCCGGGACGGCAATTGGCAATGCTTCGTCAGCGCCTCGACAGCTTCGCCGAGCGCCTGCCGCGAGCCATGCGTGAAGGGCTCAAGTCCCGTCGCCTGCAACTGCAAAGTCAGGTGCAGACGCTGCAAGTGGTCAGCCCGCTGGCGACCCTGGCCCGTGGCTACAGCATTCTGCTGGATGAACGCGGCAACGCGATTCGCAGCGCCGAGCAAACCCATACCGGTCAGCGCCTGAAAGCCAAACTGGGCGAAGGCGAGCTGCATGTCCGGGTCGAAGACAATCACCTGACGCCTGTCACCCTTTCTTTACTGGATTGATCCATGCCGCGTTTTTTAGCTCCGCTGCTGTTGCTATGCCTGACCTTCAATGCCCACGCCGACAGCTACATCACCCGCCTGTTGAATAAACCGGTACCGGGGGGCGTGGCCGTGGTGGACCTGGGTGCTTCTGCACAGGCGCCAAAAGCCAGCTACCAAGGCAAGTCGGTGCTGGTGGTCAAGGAACAGAACAATTGGCTGGCGATTGTCGGCGTGCCGTTGACGGTTAAACCGGGCACGCAGCAGGTCAGCAGCGGCGGTCGCACTCTGAGTTTCACGGTCGGCAACAAGAAGTATCCGGAACAGCACATCACCCTGAAGAACACGCAGCAGGTCAATCCGAACCCGGAGAACCTTAAGCGCATCGAAGGTGAACTGGCCGAGCAAATCGCCGCCTACCGCACGTTCAGTCCGAACACCCCGAGCAACCTGCTACTGGACAAACCAGTCAACGGGCCGCTGTCGAGCAAGTTCGGTGTGCGCCGGTTCTTTAATGGCGAAGAGCGCAATCCCCACTCGGGCCTGGATTTCGCCGTGGGCGCAGGCACACCGATCAAGACCCCGGCGGCGGGCAAGGTAATCCTGATCGGCAACTACTTCTTTAATGGCAATACGGTGTTCGTCGACCATGGGCAGGGCTTTATCAGCATGTTCTGCCATATGTCGAAGATTGACGTGAAGGTGGGGCAGCAACTGGCGCGCGGCGGTGTAGTCGGGAAAGTCGGCGCCACCGGGCGGGCGACCGGGCCGCACATGCACTGGAATGTCAGCCTGAATGATGCGCGGGTGGATCCGGCGATTTTTATTGGTGCTTTCCAGCCCTGAATCTTCTTTGAGGCGACTGGCCCATTCGCAATCAGGCTCGCGATAGGGCCATCACTGCCGCCGCTTATTCAGCGTCCAGATCCTCAATACCATGGACCTCCCGGTTCGCCAGACAATTGCTGATCCATGTTTGAGTGTCTTGTGAGAAGCCAGCCAATTCTTCAGCCGTGATCAACTCGCGGGCACACAACGCCAGCAAGTGAGAGCTGGCGTCATTGCGTGAGAACCTGAAAGCGCCAAATGCCCAATACAGCTCCTTTTGCCCGGCTTTGAGCAGCTCTTCGCTCACTTCAATTCGATCATAAGGCGCTTGGCTTCTATCCAGCACCGTGCGCTCGACTTCGTCCATGATCCGGTTACACATCCGCTCATGGGCCAACGGGCGCAACGCACTGTAAAGCTTCCAATCCGACTCGTTCATCGCTGACTCCTGCATTCCAGTCGTCTGGTTGAGGCTTTAAGAATAGCTGCCGTCGCCAAGACAAGTCTGCCAACTTTCAATTGCGCACCCTTCAAACCTCGCGCAAACATCAACACAATCACCCGGCCTGACCGCAATAAAATCGCGATAATCCTGACTATTCGAGTATTCCTCTCAATTTTTTTCGACTGCTTGCCATCCTCAATCACGGCGGTTAGGGTTGAAGGCATGAAAACCTCTCACACCCTCATTCAGCTTCGTCAGCACCGCAGCCTGTGCCTCGTCAGTGCACGACTGCCAGGCTGAATCGCGGTGCCTCGCCCCACGCTTTTCCCCAAGAACATTGATCCACCGGCAGGCCGCCTTTTTTCGGCCCACACAATAAGGATTTCCCGATGAGCATGCTCAAAGACCCGTCTTCGAAATACCGCGCGTTCCCGACCATCGACATCCCGGACCGTACCTGGCCATCGAAGACCATCACCGCAGCGCCGATCTGGTGCAGTTCCGACCTTCGTGACGGCAACCAGTCGCTGATCGAGCCAATGGACGCGGTCAAGAAGCTGCGTTTCTGGAAGACGTTGGTGCAAGTCGGTGTGAAAGAGATCGAAGCGTCGTTCCCGGCCGCGTCGCAAACCGACTTCGACTTCGTGCGTACCCTGATCGAAGGCAACCACATCCCGGACGACACCACCATTCAGGTGCTGACCCAGGGCCGTGAAGACCTGATCGAGCGCACTTTCGAATCCCTGCGCGGGGCGAAGAAAGCCATCGTTCACTTGTACAACGCGACCTCCCCGTCCTTCCGCCGCATTGTCTTCAACCAGGACAAGGAAGGTGTCAAGGCCATCGCCGTGAACGCCGCCAAGCTGTTCGTCAAATATGCCGCCCAGCAACCGGACACCCAGTGGACCTTCGAATACTCGCCGGAAACCTTCAGCGCGACCGAATTGGAGTTCGCCAAGGAAGTCTGTGACGCGGTCATCGAAGTCTGGAACCCGACGCCTGAGCACAAGGTGATCCTCAACCTGCCGGCCACCGTCGAATGCGCGACCCCGAACATCTATGCCGACCAGATCGAATGGTTCGGCCGTCACATCAACCGTCGTGACAGCGTGATCATCAGCCTGCACACCCACAACGACCGTGGTACGGGCGTTGCGGCCACCGAACTGGGCCTTATGGCCGGTGCTGACCGTGTCGAAGGTTGCCTGTTCGGTAACGGCGAGCGTACCGGTAACGTCGACCTCGTGACCGTCGCGTTGAACCTCTACACCCAGGGCATTCACCCTGAGCTGGACTTCTCCGACATCGACGGCGTGCGCAAAGTCGTTGAAGAATGCAACCAGATCCAGGTGCACCCACGTCACCCCTACGTCGGCGACCTGGTTCACACCGCGTTCTCCGGCTCCCACCAGGACGCGATCCGCAAGGGCTTTGCCCAGCAGAAACCGGACGCCTTGTGGGAAGTGCCGTACTTGCCGATCGACCCGGCCGACATCGGCCGCAGCTACGAGGCGGTGATCCGCGTCAACAGCCAGTCGGGCAAGGGCGGTATCGCCTACTTGCTGGAACAGGAATACGGCATCAGCTTGCCGCGTCGCATGCAGATCGAGTTCAGCCAGGTGGTACAGCGTGAAACCGATCGCCTCGGCCTGGAGATGACCGCCCAACAGATCCACGCCTTGCTGCACAGCGAGTATTTGCAGGCCAACACCCCGTATGCGCTGGTCAGCCATCGCCTGCAGGAAGAAAACGGTCACAGTGCCGTGGAAGTGGAAGTCTCGGGCAAAGGCCAGGGCGAAACCAACCTGCACTGGCGCGGCAAGGGCAACGGCGCGCTGGAAGCCCTGGTGGCCGGCCTGCCGATCCCGGTGGAAATCATGGACTACAACGAACACGCAATCGGCGCGGGCACCAATGCCAAGGCAGCGGCTTACATCGAACTGCGTGTGAACGGTGAACGTGCGGTGCATGGCGTCGGTATCGATGAAAACATCACCACCGCGAGCTTCAAGGCCCTGTTCAGCGCGCTGAACCGCTCCCTGAGCCAGCCGGAAGCGAAAGCGGCGTAAGCGTTCGCGGCAATCGAGTAGGAGGCGGATTTACATCCGCCGTCCTCTCACACCACCGTACGTACGGTTCCGTATACGGCGGTTCAGGCTATGCGACTAAGTCTGTTTATCGTATCCAGTATCGAGACAAGCCCCAGTGCATCCCATCGCTTTTTTGGCAGAGCCAGATTCATATGGGATGCACCCGCGTTCCACCATGGACCTCGACCATTGAAGGCTGACTTGCAGGCGGTCACCTCGCTGAGCCCGAGACGCATCAGGTTGCGGGCCCTCGTCGAGGACAGCTTCCACTGACGCCACACGGCACAACGAAGTTTTCGACGCACCCATCCGTCAAGCTCTCCAAGGGGACCTTTGCTCTGGCTGAGCTTGAAGTAACCACTCCAGCCAAGCAGGACAGGGTTCAGTTGCTTGACTACGTCCGACAACTTTCGGCCCCTCGCTCCACGCAGCAAGGTTCTGAGTCGGCCACGCAGGCGACCCAGACTCATCGTCGCCACTCTCAGCCTCGGCTGTCGATGCCAGCTCATCCCATAACCCAGATAGTCGCAGACCCAAGGCCGTGCCACGCTGCTCTTTTCCCTATTCAGCGTCAGTTTCAAACGCTGCCGCAGAAAGCGCTCGACGCCTGCCATCACTCGCTCGCCAGCATGACGGCTACGCACATAAATGTTCGCGTCATCCGCATAGCGCACGAAACGGTGGCCCCGTCGCTCCAGCTCACGGTCAAGTTCGTTGAGCAGGATGTTCGACAGCAGCGGCGAGAGAGGGCCGCCTTGCGGCGTCCCTTCCTGCCGTCGACTGGCGAGTCCGTCTGACATAGTTCCCGCTTCGAGGTAACGCCGGATTAGCGTGAGCACTCGCTTATCTTCGATTTGACGCTCCACGTAGGCCATCAGCACGTCGTGGTTGACCCGATCAAAGAACTTCTCCAGATCAAGTTCCACACACCAGCGATAGCCCGCCGCCACATGGACACGGGCCATTTCAATGGCTTGGTGAGCGCTTCTGCCCGGACGAAAGCCGTAGCTGTAGTCCGAGAACAGTGGGTCGAAGATCGGCGTGAGCTGTTGCAACAGCGCCTGCTGGATCAGGCGATCCACGACGCTGGGAATGCCCAGCTGTCTTGTTCCACCTTTGGGTTTGGGGATCTCGACGGCGCGCACACCTTGCGGGTGATACTCACCGGCCAGCAACCGAGCCTTGAGGGTCGGCCAATACTGTTTCACGTAGCCCGCCAAGTGGTCGACCGCCATGCCATCGGCACCCGGTGCGCCCTTGTTGCTAACTACGCGTTGATACGCACGCTTAAGGTTGGCGGGTGCAAGCACCCGTTCCATCAGCGTGTCCGACTCCGCGTTCGTCCACGTCACAGACGCCGCCGATACCTGTGCGCTGTCAGCCGTCATCCTCGGATTCTGTCCGGGACTAGGAGTAACAGTCTTCTCTGGGAGAAATTTCTGCATTTCGGTATCCAACGAGACTCTGACGCCTACTGGCGGCATAACCTGTTCGGCCCTTGGTGACGCGGTTATTCGCCACTTACTACGGCCTCGGCTGACTTCTGCACGCTCATCCCGTCGCCTCTCGGCGTCGGTAGCACAGGGGCAAACGTACAGATCTCCCAGGGTAATTCGCGTGACCTTCCTGCTTATGCCTGTCGGATTTACGTCGTAGCGTTCCGTGCAAGTATTGGGCTTTGATGATGCATGCCATCTCACCCCGCTACGCCGCCTAATCCGCTTCCTGTTCGTCAGGCCAGCACTTTGCCTCGGGCTTCCTTCAGATTCGCAGTCACCCACGACACCCTTGCCTCTGGCTAACACTTCCCCTTGCCGGGTGTGTAGAGGACTTTCACCTCCAAGTCACCAGCATGGCCACCACAGCCAAGCTGGTTGCGCTTGCGCGCAACGCGCCATGCCTGGCGCACATGCAAAAGGCCCCGAGGTGAAAACCTCGGGGCCTTTTTGTTTGCCTGGCATTTTTAGGGTGCCTGTCATGGCCTCTTCGCGAGCAGGCTCACTCCCACAGGAGGCTTCGGGTGCACACAAAATCTCTATTCACGCGATCCACTGTGGGAGTGAGCCTGCTCGCGATGAGGCCGGCTCAGGCTGCCGAGATATCAGGTGAACTCGAACGTATCAGCATCGAGATTCGCCGGAAACCGTGTGCGATAGGCTTGCAGATCCGCCGCATTCAGCACGACCTGGAACACGCCATCGGCTTCGCCGGCACTGAGCAATGTCTCACCCTGGAAATCCAGCACCTGGCTATCACCGGTGTAAGCAAAGCCTTTGCCGTCGGTACCGATGCGATTGACCGCCGCCACGTAGCACAGGTTTTCAATCGCCCGCGCTGGCAGCAAACGGTTCCAATGCTGACGACGCGCGCCGGGCCAGTTGGCGGTGTAGAGCAGCAAGTCAGTGTCTTGTGCGTCGCGGCTCCAGACCGGGAAACGCAAGTCATAGCAAATCAGCGGCCGCACACGCCAGCCCTTGAGCTCGAACTGCACCTGGCGCTCACCCGGTGTGTAGTGGTTGTGCTCACCGGCCATGCGGAACAGGTGACGCTTGTCGTAGTGCCAGACTTCCCCGTCCGGCCGCGCCCACAACAATCGATTGCGGTGGCTGCCATCAGCGGCCTGGACGATGACGCTGCCGGTGATCACCGCATCAAGTTTCGCCGCCTGGACGCGTAGCCATTTGCTGGTCGGACCGTTTTCCGCTTCGGCGAGGGTCTGCGATTCCATGGAAAAACCGGTGGTGAACATCTCCGGCAGAATGATCAGATCCGCCCCGCGAGCCTGCTCAAGCAATGGCTCGAAATGCTCCAGGTTGGCCTGACGGTCGTGCCAGGCCAGGGTGGTCTGGATCAGCGCGACGTTCAGATTGGGCAGTGCACTCAGATCACGCATAGTTTTGCCGCTGCTTCACGCAACGTCTCCTCGCGTTTGGCGAAGCACAAGCGCACCAGGCGCTGGCCTTCAGGTGGTGTCTGGTAGAAAACCGAGATCGGGATGCTCGCCACGCCATGTTCACGGGTCATCCACAGCGCCATTTCGACGTCATTGAGGTCCGGGCGGATCTGCGAATAATCGACCAACTGAAAATACGTGCCGGTCACGCGCTTGAAGCTGAAACGCGACGACGCCAGCAGATCGCAGAACAGATCGCGCTTGGCCTGGTAGAAACCCGGCAGTTCTTCGACGTGTTCAGGATGTTCGGCCATGAAGTCGGCCAAGGCGTATTGCAGCGGGGTCACGCCGCAGAAACTGACGTACTGGTGAACCTTGCGCAGCTCGGCGGTGAGCGCCGGCGGTGCGACCACGTAGCCGGTTTTCCACCCGGTGACGTGATAGGTCTTGCCGAAAGAACTGACCACGAAGGCGCGCTGATACAGCTCTTCGTGATTCAGCACGCTGACGTGAGGCACGCCGTCGAAGACCAGGTGTTCGTAGACTTCGTCACTGACGATGTAGATGTCGCGATCCCGAATCAACGCTGCCAACTGGTCCAGCTCGGCACGGCTGATCAGCGCGCCACTCGGGTTATGCGGAGCGTTCAGCACGATCATCCGCGTGCGCGGCGTAATCGCTTCGGCGAGTTTCTCGAAGTCGATGGAAAAATCATTCAGACCCAGTTGCACATGCACGCATCGCCCACCGGCCAGCTCCACCGACGGCTCGTAGCTGTCGTAGCACGGATCGAACACGATCACTTCATCGCCGCTGTGGATAACCGCTTGAATCGCACAGAAGATCGCTTGAGTGGCTCCGGGAGTGACCGTCACTTCATGGTCGGCATCCACGCTGACGCCGTAGGTGCGGGCGATCTTCGCCGAAATCTGCTGACGCAGCGCCGGCAGGCCGGTCATCGGTGAATATTGGTTGTGGCCATTGGCAATGTGCCGACCGACCGCATCGCACAGGGCTTGCGGTGCATCGAAATCAGGAAACCCCTGGGACAGGTTGATCGCCCCGGTTTGCGCCGCGAGTTGAGACATCTGAGTGAAGATAGTGATGCCGACATTCGGCAGCTTACTGGTGATCATCGGTAGCCCCTTGCAGGTGAGCTGCAAGTTTCAAGCTGCAAGCTGCAAGTGGTCAAGCAACAAACCATCAGACACAAAAAAGGGCTCTGACTTGAGCCCTTTTCTGCAGTGACTTGAAGCTTGCAGCTTGAAACTTAAAGCTGCTTCTATTTCTTATCGCGGCGCTTTTTGTCGGCCTTTTTGTGGTGCGACATCATGCGACGCTTCTTGTTGACCTGACGGTCGGTCAGCGTGGTCTTTTTGCCTTCGAACGGGTTTTCGCCGCCCTTGAACTCGATGCGAATCGGCGTACCGACCAGCTTCAAGACACGACGGTAAGTGTTTTCCAGATAACGGACGTAAGACTTCGGCACCTTCTCGATCTGGTTACCGTGGATCACGATGATCGGCGGGTTCGCACCACCCAAGTGGGCATAACGCAGCTTGATCCGGCGGTTGTTGACCATCGGCGGCGCGTGCTCGCTGACCGCATCTTCCAGGATCGTGGTCAGGCGGTTGGTTGGCCAGCGGGTAACCGCGGACTTGAACGAGTTCTGTACGGAGGCATAGAGGTTGCCCACGCCCGTACCGTGCAGGGCCGAGATGAAGTGGATGTCGGCGTAGTCGACGAAGAACAGTCGACGTTGCAGCTCGACCTTCACGAAGTCACGCTCGCTCGGCGTCATGCCGTCCCACTTGTTGATCGCGATCACCAGCGCACGACCCGACTCAATGGCGAAGCCCAGCAGGTTGAGATCGTGATCGACCACACCCTCACGGGCGTCCATCACAAAGATCACCACGTTGGCGTCTTTGATCGCTTGCAGGGTTTTGACCACGGAGAACTTTTCGACTTCTTCGTGGATCTTGCCGCGCTTGCGCACACCGGCGGTGTCGATCAGCGTGTACTTCTCGTCGTTACGCTCGAACGGGATGTAGATGCTGTCGCGAGTGGTGCCAGGCTCGTCATAGACGATAACCCGGTCTTCACCGAGCATGCGATTGACCAGGGTCGACTTGCCGACGTTCGGGCGGCCGATGATGGCGATCTTGATCCCGTCTTTTTCGCTAGGGCCAGGAATGCGCTTGGCTTCCTCGCCTTCGGCAACGATCTCTTCCTCGCCTTCTTCCTGTTCGTCATCGTCTTTCGGGAAGTCGCTCAGGGCGATTTCCAGCATCTGGGTGATGCCACGACCGTGGGCGCCGGCGATCGGAATCGCGTGGCCCATGCCCAACGGGGCGAACTCGGCGCGGGCCATTTCAGGGTCGATGTTGTCGACCTTGTTGGCAACCACGTAGGAACGCTTGTTACGTTTGCGCAAATGCTCGGCGATCATCTGGTCGGCGGCGGTAAAACCGGCCTTGGCATCTACCAGGAACAGAACGACATCCGCTTCTTCAATGGCCAGCAACGACTGCTCGGCCATTTTTTCGTCCATACCGTGCTCGTCACCGGAGATACCGCCGGTGTCGACCAGAATGTAGGAACGCCCTTGCCACTTGGCCTCACCGTATTGGCGATCACGGGTCAGACCGGACAAGTCGCCGACGATGGCGTCGCGAGTCCTGGTCAGGCGGTTGAACAAGGTGGACTTGCCGACGTTCGGTCGGCCCACCAGGGCGATTACGGGAACCATGCGGCTCTCCACTTCGTTATTTCAGAAAATACAAAAGCCGCTGCGAGGCAGCGGCTGGTGCTCGGGGCAGCGCTTGAGGGCGCTGCGAACCCCGTGGTTACGGGGCTGCCTGGGGTTTAACCCCAAGCATAGTCAAACCTTTACTTAATGGTCAGGGCTTCCAGTTTGCCACTGTTGCCATACACATAAATCGTGTCACCCACCACCAGCGGACGGGCACGCAGGCCGTCGCTGTCGATGCGCTCGCGGCCGACGAAACGACCGTCCACCTGGCTCAGCAGGTGCAGGTAGCCTTCCATATCGCCGACTGCAACGTAGCTGGAGAACACTTCCGGAGCCGACAGTTGACGACGAGCCAGCGAATCGTTGCTCCACAAGGCTGTGGTGGAACGTTCGTCGACGCCTTCAACGGTGCCCGAAGACAGGCTCACGTAAACGCTGCCAAAACCCTGCGCGACGCCGGCATAGCTGGAAGCATCACGCTGCCAGAGCTGACGACCGCTTTGCAGGTCCAGTGCCGCAACGCGACCCTGGTAGCTGGCGACGTACAGCGTTTCGCCGGACAGCAGCAGGCCACCGTCGATATCGACCACACGCTCCAGTTCCGAACGACCTTGTGGAATCGCGACCCGTTGTTCCCACACCGGCACGCCGTTGGAAATATCGAGAGCGACCACTTTACCGGTCGACAGGCCAGCCACCGCGAGGCGGTTGGTGACGATCGGTGCGCTGGTGCCGCGCAAGGTCAGGACCGCAGGCGTGCTGTCATACAACCAGCGCTGGGTGCCGGTGGCGGCATCCAGACCAATCAGACGGTCGTCCTGAGTCTGAACCACAACCACGTCACCGTTGTTGGCCGGCGGTGCGAGTACTTCGCTGGACACGCGAGCGCGCCATTTCTCTTCACCATTGATCGCATCCAGAGCAACGATTTCGCCCTTGATGGTGCCGAACATGACCAGACCGTAACCCACGCCAACGGCGCCGGAAACAGGCAGTTCAAGGTCCTTCTTCCATTTGACGTCGCCGTTGCTGCGATCCAGCGCCATCACCACACCGGTGACGTCGGCAGCATAGATGGTATCGCCTTCGATCGCCGGAACCAGCATGTTGTAGGTTTCGCCCTGACCGTCACCGATCGAACGACTCCACTGCTTTTGCAGAACCACTTCTTCTTTGAAGTCGGTCAACTCGGCCGGTGGCAATTCTTTTTTGCTGTTGCTGCTGCAACCCGCGGCCAAAATGGCCAGAGCCAGCAATGCTGCATGTTTCCAACGGATCACGTCACGCATCCCCTTTGGCCAGGTCGTCCAGCTTGATTTGTAGGCCACCGACCGCCGCTTCATCCGACAGTGCCGCCTTGGCTTTTTGATACGCCGTGTTTGCTTCGTCGGTACGACCCAACTGCACCAGCAGGTCGCCTTTGAGTTCTTCGCGCGTGGCCAGGAATGCCTTGTCAGCATCGCCTTCGAGCAGCTTCAGGGCCTCATCGACCTTGTTCTGCGCCGCCAGTACCTGCGCCAGACGCTGACGGGCGATTTCGCCCAGCGCCGGGTTGGCCGGTTTTGCCACGATGGCTTTCAGCTCGGTGGCCGCGTCGTCCAGCTTGCCGCTGTCGACCGCGACTTTCGCCACGAACAAGCTGCCGTACTGTGCATAGGCGCTACCGCCGAACTCGCTGTTGAGCTTGCCGGCCAGGTCCGAAACACGGGCGGCATCAGGCTTGCCGTCAGGCGTCAGCGTGGTTTCGAGCAATTGCTGATAGAGAATCGAGGCGCCTTGCGACTGATTGCTCTGATACTTCTGAAAGGCCTGCCAGCCGAACACGATGACCAGCGCCAACAGGCCGCCAGTGACCAGGGGCTTGCCGTTGCGTGTCCACCAGTCCTTCAAATCTGCCAGGTTTTCGTCTTCGGTACTCGACACCCCAATACTCCTTAATCGCTAAATCGGCTGTTTATGACAGCTTCAACCCTGCACGACGCAGGTGGCCAGGTGTGCAGCAAGCGCATCCCAGGCAATGCTTTGTTGTTCGCCCTGGCCACGCAGGGGTTTGAAACCTACCACTTGCTGGGCCATTTCGTCGTCACCGAGGATCAGCGCATACAGCGCGCCGCTCTTGTCGGCCTTCTTGAACTGGCTTTTGAAGCTGCCCGCGCCGGCATTGACTTGCAGGCGCAGGTTGGGCAATTGATCACGTACACGTTCACTCAGGGCCAGACCGGCCAGCTCGGCGGCTTCTCCGAAGGCGCAGAGGTAAACGTCGACCTGACGAGAGATCTCTTCCGGAATTTGCTCCAGGGTTTCAAGCAACAGCACCAGGCGCTCGATACCCATGGCAAAACCGACGCCAGGGGTTGGCTTGCCACCCATCTGCTCCACCAGACCGTCGTAACGACCACCGGCACACACGGTGCCCTGGGCGCCCAACTTGTCGGTGACCCATTCGAAAACGGTCTTGCTGTAGTAATCCAGCCCGCGAACCAGCTTCGGGTTGATCACGTAAGGAATGCCGGCGGTGTCCAGACGAGCCTTCAGGCCCTCGAAGTGCACACGGGATTCTTCGTCCAGGTAGTCGGCCATTTTCGGCGCATCGACCAGCACGGCTTGCGTGTCTGCGTTCTTGGTATCGAGCACCCGCAAAGGGTTGGTTTTCAGACGGCGCTGGCTGTCTTCGTCCAGCTTGTCCAGGCGGGACGAGAGGAACTCGACCAGCGCTTCGCGATAACGAGCACGGGACTCGGCGGTGCCCAGGCTGTTGAGCTCAAGCTTGACCGCATCACGGATGCCCAGCTCGCCCCACAGGCGCCAGGTCAGCACGATCAGCTCGGCGTCGATGTCCGGACCGTCGAGGTTGAAGACCTCACAACCGATCTGGTGGAACTGGCGATAACGGCCTTTTTGCGGACGTTCGTGACGGAACATCGGGCCGATGTACCAGAGTTTCTGCACCTGACCACCGCCGGTGATGCCGTGCTCGAGCACAGCACGCACGCAGGCCGCCGTGCCTTCAGGGCGCAGGGTCAGGGAATCGCCGTTGCGGTCGTCGAAGGTGTACATCTCTTTTTCGACGATGTCGGTCACTTCACCAATGGAGCGCTTGAACAGCTCGGTGAACTCGACGATCGGCATGCGGATCTGCTTGTAACCGTAGTTATCCAGCAGACGCGAGACGGTGCCCTCGAAATGACGCCACAGCGGGGTCTGTTCGGGCAGGATGTCGTTCATGCCACGTATGGCTTGCAGAGACTTGCTCACTATAAATCCTTAAATTCGTTCGATCAGCCGCGGGCGATGACTGCCGCGTCGGCTTCGACCTTTTCGGCCGCTTTCTGGCGGATCAAGCGTTCAAGCTCATCCACCAGATTGTCATTCGTCAGTTTCTGCGACGGCTTGCCGTCGATGTAAATCAGGTTTGGCGTGCCGCCGGTCAAGCCGATATGGGCTTCCTTGGCTTCACCCGGCCCGTTGACCACGCAGCCGATGACCGCGACATCCAGCGGCACCAGCAGATCTTCGAGGCGCCCTTCCAGTTCGTTCATGGTTTTGACCACATCGAAATTCTGCCGCGAGCAGCTCGGGCAGGCGATGAAGTTGATGCCACGGGAACGCAGGTGCAGGGATTTGAGAATGTCGTAGCCGACTTTCACTTCCTCGACCGGGTCGGCCGCCAACGAGATGCGAATAGTATCGCCAATCCCTTCGGCGAGCAGCATACCGAGGCCCACGGCGGATTTCACCGTGCCTGAGCGCAAACCACCGGCTTCGGTGATGCCCAGGTGCAGCGGCTGGACGATTTCCTTGGCCAGCAGGCGGTAGGCGGCGACGGCCATGAACACGTCGGAGGCCTTCACGCTGACCTTGAAGTCCTGGAAATTCAGGCGTTCAAGGTGCTCGACGTGACGCAGGGCAGACTCGACCAGCGCCGCCGGGGTCGGCTCGCCGTATTTCTTTTGCAGGTCTTTTTCCAGGGAACCGGCGTTGACGCCGATGCGGATCGGGATCCCGCGATCACGGGCGGCATCGACCACCGCGCGCACGCGGTCTTCACGACCGATGTTGCCCGGGTTGATCCGCAGGCAATCAACACCCAGTTCGGCGACGCGCAGCGCAATCTTGTAGTCGAAGTGGATGTCGGCAACCAACGGCACCTTGACCAATTGCTTGATCTTGCCGAAGGCTTCGGCGGCGTCCATGTCCGGCACGGAAATCCGCACGATATCGACACCAGCGGCTTCCAGACGATTGATCTGGGCCACGGTGGCGGCCACGTCATTGGTGTCGCTGTTCGTCATGCTCTGAACAGCGATGGGCGCATCGCCGCCGACGGGCACGTTACCGACCCAGATCTTGCGGGATTCGCGACGTTTGATTGGAGATTCGCCGTGCATGACTTATTGACCCAACTTCAGGCGAGCAGTCTCGCCACTGGTGAACGGAGCGACATCAACCGCCTGCCCGTTGTAGCTGACCTGCGCGCCACGGGCGAAGCCCAGACGCACGGCAAACGGTGGCTTGCCGCTGACGGAAACACTTTCGCCTTTACGCTTCAGACCGCTCAACAGCACTTTGCCGGTGCCATCGGTCACTTGCGTCCAGCAATCGGCGGTGAACTGCAGTTGAACCTGACCTTGGCCGGCAACCGGAGCTGCCGGTGCTGGAGCGGGGATGGTCGGTGTCACCGAAGCGCTTGCAGGCGGAGTTGATACAACAGGAGCCGTCGGAGCCGGCGCTACGGGAGTCGCGACAACCGGAGCGGTGCTGTGCGCCGGTGCAGCAGGCGCTGGGACAACGGGCGCAGTCGGCGCGGCGGCAGGCGCAGTGGCTTCAGTCCCGGCCGGTGCTTCAGTGGAATTCTCGGCTTGCGGCAACGCCAGCGCGGTTGCGCCGTCAACCTGACCTTCCGCGACGGCCTGGTCTTCCGGCTCGTCCAGCGGATGGATCTGGGTGGTGCCATCAGCACCTTCGACTTCGACGTGTTCCGGGCTCGGGGTAATCAGGTCCTTGGTGCGCTGGGAGGTTTGATCCTGCCACCAGACAAAACCACCGCCAATCACTGCGATCAGCAACAGCAGGCTGACAATGCGCAAAATAGTGTGGGAAACCCGAACCGGTTCTTCGATACGCCCCAGGCTGTGGACGTTGCTGCCCTGGGAGTCGGTGCCGGTGGATTGGTCGAACTGCTGGACCAGAACGGTCTGGTCCATGCCCAACAATTTGGCATACGCGCGAATATAACCGCGAGCAAAGGTGTGCCCCGGCAGCTTGTCGAAAGCGCCGGCTTCCAGATTACTCAAGGAATTAACGGTGAGGTTGAGCTTGAGGGCCACTTCAGCCAGCGACCAGCCATTGCTTTCGCGGGCCTGGCGCAAAGTCTCACCGGGGTTAACGCGATTCGCTGCTACAACTTCGGGATGCGCCGCTTTCATCATTGCTCCGACAGGTATTGCTGATATTCCGGCGTACCGGGATAGAGTCGTTTTAGTTGCAGGCCAAAACTGGCGGCCTTGTCGCGATCTTCAAACACTTTTGCCAGCCGAACGCCGAGCAATAGACTACGTGCATTTTGCTCGGTGAGCAGGCTAAAACGATCGTAATAGTCACGCGCGGGCACATAATGCCTGTCTTCGAAGGACAACTCAGCCATTTCCAGCAATGCACGCGGTTGTTGGCGGTTCAAACGCAGGGCTTTTTCCAGTTGCTGCTGGGCCAGATCACGCTGACCCAGCTTCGAAGCGGTCATGCCCAGGTTCTCGAACACCCGCGAACGCTCAGGATACAGGGTATCGGCGGCGGCCTGTTCAAAGCGCTCGTAAGCCTCTTTGTAACGTTTTTCTTCGAAAAGAAAGCTGCCGTAGTTGTTCAGGATTCGAGCATCGTCGGGGCGGGAAGACAGCGCCTTGCGAAAGTGCTGGTCTGCCAGTTCAGGTTCCATTTCAGCCTGAAACACCAACCCAAGCGCCGCATTGGCATCCGGGTCCGAGTCATCCAGATCCAAGGCTTTCTTCAACGGCACTTTCGCCCGTTCGGTCATGCCTTGCTGCAAGTATCCCAAGCCCAGTTGCACATAGGCAGCACGCGCTTCATCGCGACCTTTGCTGGTTTTCATCGGGTTGAAATCGCCCGACAGGACGCAACCAGCACACAGGCTGGCCAACAGCAAAAGCAGCGCAAAGCGCAGGGACATAGAGATCCTCTCTTGATTTATTCCGCAGCGTTTTGAGCCATATCGTTCTCGGCGTTCAACTCACGCACGGCGATATAACGTTCGCTGCGACGGGTGCGATCCAGCACCTGCCCTACCAATTGGCCACACGCGGCATCGATGTCTTCACCGCGGGTGGTGCGCACGGTGACATTGAAGCCGGCATGGTGAAGCTGATCCTGGAAACGGCGAATCGCGTTGTTGCTCGGGCGCTCGTAACCGGAATGCGGGAACGGGTTAAACGGAATCAGGTTGATCTTGCACGGGATGTTCTTGAGCAACTCGATCATCTCAACGGCATGTTCAACCTTGTCGTTGATGTCCTTGAGCAAAGTGTACTCGATGGTCAGCACGCGCTTTTCGCCCAGGGACGACATGTAGCGCTGGCACGACTCGAGCAGCATCTTAAGCGGATATTTCTTGTTGATCGGCACCAATTGGTTACGCAATGCGTCGTTTGGTGCGTGCAGCGACAATGCCAGGGAGACGTCAATGTGCTTGGACAGCTCATCGATCATCGGCACCACGCCCGAAGTGGACAGGGTCACGCGGCGCTTGGAGATCCCGTAGCCCAGGTCATCCATCATCAGATGCATGGCAGCCACGACGTTGTCGAAGTTCAGCAGCGGCTCACCCATGCCCATCATCACCACGTTGGTGATGGCACGGTCGGCGGTCGCCGGGATGCTGCCGAACGATTTATTGGCAATCCACACCTGGCCGATGACTTCAGCGGCGGTGAGGTTGCTGTTGAAACCTTGCTTGCCGGTGGAGCAGAAACTGCAATCCAGGGCACAGCCTGCCTGGGACGAAACGCACAAAGTGCCGCGCTTGCCCTGGGGAATGTAAACGGTCTCGACGCAGCTGCCGGACGCCACGCGCACTACCCATTTACGGGTACCGTCGGTGGAGATGTCCTCGCTGACGACTTCAGGACCGCGAACTTCGGCAATAGCCTTGAGCTTGTCGCGCAAGGCCTTGCTGACGTTCGTCATGGCGTCGAAATCATCGACGCCAAGGTGGTGAATCCATTTCATTACCTGACCGGCACGGAAACGCTTCTCCCCGATTGAGTCGAAGAATTTTTCCATTTCCAGCTGAGTCAGACCCAGCAGGTTGGTTTTTACAGTCGATGTAGTCATGGATTCACCTTCACTCATAAGCCAATGCTTAGCGAGTGGTTACTTCAGTAGCTGCGAAGAAGTACGAGATTTCGCGAGCAGCAGCGGCTTCGGAGTCCGAACCGTGTACAGCGTTGGCATCGATGGAGTCAGCGAAGTCAGCACGGATGGTGCCGGCAGCAGCTTCTTTAGGGTTGGTAGCGCCCATCAGCTCACGGTTCAGAGCGATAGCGTTTTCGCCTTCCAGAACCTGAACGACAACTGGACCGGAGATCATGAAAGCAACCAGGTCGCCGAAGAAACCACGAGCGCTGTGCTCAGCGTAGAAGCCTTCAGCTTCGGCTTTGGACAGTTGCTTCATTTTCGAAGCTACAACCTTCAGGCCGGCTTTTTCGAAACGAGTGGTGATCTCGCCGATGACGTTTTTTGCAACAGCGTCAGGCTTGATGATGGAGAAAGTACGTTGAACAGCCATGGTGTAACTCCAGAAACGGTAATTTGCGAAAAATTAAACCCGCGAATTATACGCGGGTTCTTTGGTATTGCCTAACTGCATACGGCGCAGACTCAGTCTGCTTCTTCGATCCAGGCGGCCTGAATGGCTTCAAGTACCTTCTCGCCACCGCGGGTCGGATCATCACTGAACTCCGGCAATGCCAGCACCCATTTGTGCAGATCGACGAAGTTCACATAACGCGGATCCACTTCCGGCCGGGATTCAGCCAGCTGGATCGCGATTTCCAGCACATCAACCCATTTCAGACTCATGACGTTTCCTTGAATCAGTGCGGCGCTTCGGCCGCATGGTTGAGCGAGTACTTCGGAATTTCGACGGTCAGGTCTTCAGTCCCGACTTTTGCCTGACAGGCCAGGCGTGAGTGGGGCTCCAGCCCCCAAGCCTTATCAAGATAGTCTTCTTCAAGCTCATCGGCCTCTTCCAGCGAGTCAAAGCCCTCGCGAATCAGGCAATGGCAGGTGGTGCAGGCGCAGACGCCGCCGCAAGCGCTTTCCATCTCGATATGGTGTTCGTGAGCCAGTTCGAGGATGGAGATGCCGGGTTCAGCCTCCACAACCATGCCGTCCGGGCAAAACTTCTCGTGTGGCAGAAAAATGACCTGCGGCATCGTTATTCCTCAATCTCATTCAAGTTGCGCCCCGCCAGCGCGGCTTTCACCGTTGAGTCCAGGCGGCGGGCAGCAAAAGCGTCGGTCACTTGCGACAGACGCTTGGTCTGCTGCTCGATGGCGAAACCATCGGTACCTTTCATCAGTTCGGTCAGTTCCTGCATCTGCAACTCGATGACCATGCGCTCTTCGGCGTCGAGCAAGCGCTCACCGTCGACATCAAGGGCAGCCTGCACCGCTTCGATCAGGCGCTGGGCGTCGACCTGCTGCTCACGCAACACACGGGCGACCTTGTCGTCGTTGGCGTGCTGGAACGATTCCTTGAGCATTTTGGCGATTTCGCCGTCGGTCAGACCGTAGGACGGCTTGACCTGAATGCTGGCCTCGACGCCTGAACCCAACTCGCGAGCGGAGACACTGAGCAGACCGTCGGCATCGACCTGGAACGTCACGCGGATTTTCGCAGCACCGGCGACCATGGCCGGAATGCCGCGCAATTCGAAGCGCGCCAGGGAACGGCAGTCGCTGATCAGCTCACGCTCGCCCTGCAGCACGTGAATCGCCATGGCCGACTGGCCGTCTTTGTAAGTCGTGAAGTCCTGGGCGCGGGCAACGGGGATGGTGGTGTTGCGTGGGATCACCTTCTCCATCAGGCCGCCCATGGTTTCCAGCCCCAGGGACAACGGAATGACGTCGAGCAAGAGCAATTCGCCGCCATCGCGCTTGTTGCCAGCCAACGTATCGGCCTGGATCGCAGCCCCAATGGCCACCACTTGATCCGGATCGATTTCAGTCAGCGGCTGGCGACCAAAGGCTTCAGCGACGGCTTCACGAACGCGAGGCACGCGCGTCGAGCCGCCGACCATGACCACAGCGTGCACTTCGTCCAGCTCGATGCCGGAATCACGCACCGCGCGGCGGCAGGCTTTCAGGCTGCGCGCGACCATTGGCTCGATCAGCGCATCGAAGGCTTCGCGGGTCAGTTGCGCTTTCCAGTCGCCGTAAGCGACTTCAACCGTCGAGGCATTGGTCAGGGCTTCTTTGGCCGCACAAGCGGTTTGCAGCAGATGGCGCTGAGCACCCGGGTCGAGGTCGGCGGACAAGCCGGCGCTCTCGATGATCCAGCCAGCGATGGCGTGGTCAAAGTCATCGCCACCCAAGGCGCTATCGCCACCGGTAGCGAGGACTTCGAATACACCGCCCGTCAGGCGCAGGATCGAAATATCAAACGTACCGCCACCCAGGTCGTAAATCGCGACCAGGCCTTCGGCATGCTGATCCAGACCGTAAGCCACTGCGGCTGCGGTCGGTTCATTGAGCAAACGCAGCACGTTCAGACCGGCCAGCTTGGCCGCATCCTTGGTCGCTTGACGCTGAGCATCATCGAAATAGGCCGGAACGGTGATCACCGCGCCCACCAACTCGCCGCCCAATGCCGCTTCAGCACGCTGACGCAGCACCTTGAGGATATCGGCGGAGACTTCGACCGGGCTTTTCGGCCCCTGAATCGTGTCGATGAACGGCATGTGCGACTCGCCACCGACAAAGCGGTACGGCAGTTGGTCGCCCAATTGCTTGACGTCGGACAGACCACGACCCATCAAGCGCTTGACCGACAGCACGGTGTTCAAAGGATCGGTAGCGGCCGCCAGCTTGGCGGACTCGCCGACTTCGACGCGATCGGCGTGGTAGCGCACGGCGGACGGCAGGATGACCTGCCCTTCGGCGTCGGCCAGAGGCTCGGAAAGACCACTGCGCAACGCAGCGACCAGCGAATTGGTAGTGCCCAAGTCGATCCCCACAGCCAGACGACGCTGGTGCGGTTGAGGACTTTGGCCGGGTTCGGCGATCTGCAGTAGGGCCATCGTTATCAGGACTTATCTGTATATCAGGCGTGCGACCGGAGCGGCACTGGGTTAATCGTCGAGGCGCTCTTCTAACTGGCGCACTTCGTAGGTGAGCTTGTCGAGGAACTGCATGCGCCGCATCAGGCGTTCGGCCTGTTCACGTTGCGCTGCATCATCCCAACAGGCTGCGAAGCTTTCGTTCAGTTCATCCTGAGCCGTCTTCAGGCGACGCTTGAACACTGCAACACCCGCCAGGTCGGCGCTGTCTTGCAGGTCTTCGAGCTCTTCACGCAATTCCATCTGCTGCAGAAGGAATTCCGGATCATGCACCGTGACCTCCAGCGGCAGCTCGCCTCCATTCAAAGCGAGCAGGTATCGCGCGCGCTTTGGGGGACTTTTGAGCGTCTGATAGGCCTCGTTGAGGCTCGCGGATTGCTCCAGCGCCAGCCGCTGCTCGCGCTCGGAAGCGTCTGCAAAGCGGTCCGGATGAACACCGCGCGCCAACTCACGATAGCGCGTGGCCAACTGATCGAGATCCAGACGGAAGCTCGGCTGCAGTTCAAATAAAGCGAAATGACAAGGAGTACCCACGAGCAGCCTCAGATGTTGAAGCTTTCGCCGCAGCCACATTCACCGCGCACGTTGGGGTTGTTGAACTTGAAGCCTTCGTTCAACCCTTCCTTGACGAAATCGAGTTCGGTGCCGTCCAGGTAGGCCAGGCTTTTCGGGTCGATGATCACTTTCTCGCCGTGACTTTCGAACACCTGATCCTCTGCAACCACCTCGTCGACAAACTCCAGCACGTAGGCAAGGCCGGAACAACCTGTGGTGCGAACACCCAGGCGAATCCCCTCACCTTTGCCGCGCCCGTTAAGGGAGCGTCGCACGTGTTGAGCAGCCGCTTCTGTCATGCTGATAGCCATCGTTGACTCCTTACTCGTCGCTTAATGCTTAGATCAAGCCTTTCTTCTGCTTGTAGTCGCGAACGGCCGCTTTGATAGCGTCTTCAGCGAGTACGGAGCAGTGAATTTTTACCGGCGGCAGTGCCAGTTCTTCGGCCAGCTGAGTGTTCTTGATGGTCTCTGCTTCATCCAGAGTCTTGCCTTTCATCCACTCGGTCGCCAGGGAGCTGGAGGCGATCGCCGAACCGCAACCATAAGTCTTGAACTTGGCATCTTCGATGATGCCTTGCTCGTTGACCTTGATCTGCAGGCGCATTACATCGCCGCACGCCGGAGCGCCGACCATGCCGGTGCCGACATCAGGATCTTCCGCGTCCATCTTGCCGACGTTGCGCGGGTTTTCGTAGTGGTCGATGACCTTTTCGCTGTAAGCCATGATTCTTAATCCTCACTCATCAGAGAGTCGCTCTTGAGCCCTGAAAACCTTGGTTTTGCAGGGCCGGTTTGCGGCGACTTGAAATCAGTGTGCCGCCCACTCGATTTTCGAAATGTCGACACCGTCTTTGTACATGTCCCACAGCGGCGACAGGGTGCGCAGCTTGGTAACGGCCTCGCAGACTTTCTGCGCGGCGTAGTCGATTTCTTCTTCGGTGGTGAAACGGCCGAAGGTGAAACGGATCGAGCTATGGGCCAGTTCGTCGTTGCGGCCCAGGGCGCGCAGTACATACGAAGGCTCAAGCGATGCCGAGGTGCAGGCCGAACCGGACGAAACCGCCAGATCCTTGAGCGCCATGATCAGCGACTCGCCTTCAACGTAGTTGAAGCTCAGGTTCAGGTTGTGCGGTACGCGGGCGGTCATGCTGCCGTTGATGTACAGCTCTTCCAGGCCTTCGACCTGCTTGAAGAAACGGTCGCTCAGGGCTTTGATACGGATGTTCTCGGCCGCCATGTCTTCCTTGGCTACGCGAAACGCTTCACCCATGCCGACGATCTGGTGGGTCGCCAGGGTGCCGGAACGCATGCCACGCTCGTGACCGCCGCCGTGCATGGTCGCTTCGATGCGAACACGCGGCTTGCGGCTGACGTACAGCGCGCCGATGCCTTTAGGGCCGTAGGTTTTGTGGGCAGAGAACGACATCAGGTCGACTTTCAGCTTCTGCAAGTCAATCTCGACCTTGCCAGTGGACTGAGCGGCGTCGACGTGGAACAGAATACCCTTGGAGCGGGTCAGTTCGCCGATGGCTGCGATGTCGTTGATGGTGCCGATTTCGTTGTTCACGTGCATGACCGAGACCAGGATGGTGTCGTCGCGCAGGGCGGCTTCGATCATCGCTGGCGTAACCAGGCCGTCAGTCTGAGGCTCGAGGTAGGTCACTTCGAAACCTTCACGCTCCAGTTGGCGCATGGTGTCGAGGACAGCCTTGTGCTCAATCTTGGTGGTGATCAGATGTTTGCCTTTGGTCGCATAGAAATGCGCCGCACCCTTGATTGCCAGGTTGTCGGACTCGGTGGCACCGGAGGTCCAGACGATTTCACGCGGGTCGGCGTTAACCAGGTCAGCGACCTGACGACGAGCGTTTTCGACGGACTCTTCAGCTTTCCAGCCGAACACGTGGGAACGGGACGCCGGGTTACCGAAGTTTCCGTCGACCAGCAGGCATTCACTCATCTTTTGCGCAACACGCGGATCAACCGGGGTGGTCGCAGAGTAATCAAGGTAAATCGGCAATTTCATGGACTATCTCCTAATCAGGCTGGCTGGCGTACCGCTTTGCTCTCTGGCTGTCATTCGACGGCGGACGCTTCAATCTTGTCCAGGCGTGGCGCCTTGCTGTTGCAACGGCGCTGGTCCTGACGCTGGGCTACTTCTTGCACCTCACGGCGAGTTACAAGGTCAGCCAAGCTGATACCGCTCAGAAATTCGTGAATCTGCAGGCTCAGATCGCACCACAAGTGGTGGGTCAGGCAGGTGTCGCCTTGATGGCAATCACCTTGGCCTTGGCATTTGGTTGCATCGACCGATTCGTTCACCGCATCGATCACCTGGGCGACCTGGATGCCCTGCATGTCGCGGGACAGTTGGTAGCCACCGCCCGGGCCACGAACGCTGGAGACCAGATTGCTGCGGCGCAATTTGGCGAAAAGCTGTTCGAGGTAGGACAGGGAGATGCCTTGGCGCTCGGAGATATCGGCCAGGGACACCGGCCCGTGCTGCGCGTGCAACGCCAGGTCGAGCATGGCGGTTACGGCGTATCGGCCTTTTGTAGTCAGTCGCATGGACAATTACCACGGAGTTCGGAATGGGGCGAGTATGCAATTCCCGAGTATTTAAGTCAACTATAAGACCTAGTACTTTAGTCAGGATTACCCGCAAAAGAGCGCGCGCATCATAGCAAAGGCTGGCCGCGTACAGCCAGCAGTACCGCGTTATCGTTCTTCGCGGGCAAGTCTCGCTCCTACAGGGGTCGCGCCGAGGCTTGCCCGCGAAGGGGTCGGCGCGGTTTAGCTGGCCTGACTCTGATCCTTGTCCTTCACACAGGCAAAGTCTTCTTCGCGCAACTCAGGCAGATCTTTCGCACAGTAATTACTGCCCAGGTCCTTCAACGCTCCGCACATCCCCTCCAGACGGCCATCGACTGCCTGCAGGTGATCGAGCAATTGGTTGATAGCCCGCGCCACCGGGTCAGGCATGTCTTCGCCAACACCGTAGGCATCGAAACCGATCTTCTCGGCCATGGCCTTGCGCTTGGCGTCCTGCTCTTCATCAGACTTGACGATGATCCGCCCCGGAATCCCGACCACCGTGGCCCCGGCCGGAACCGCCTTGGTCACGACGGCGTTGGAACCGACCTTGGCACCCGCGCCCACCGTGAACGGACCGAGCACCTTGGCGCCCGCCCCGACCACCACGCCATCTTCCAGCGTCGGGTGACGCTTGCCCTTGTTCCAGCTGGTGCCACCCAACGTCACGCCCTGATAAAGGGTGACATCGTTGCCGATCTCGGCGGTCTCGCCAATGACGATGCCCATGCCATGGTCAATAAAGAAGCGACGACCGACCTTGGCGCCGGGATGAATCTCGATCCCGGTCAGCCAGCGACCGAAGTTAGAGACAACCCGCGCCAGCCACTTCCAACCCATACCCCACAGGGCCGATGACAGGCGATGGATCCAGATGGCGTGCATGCCGGGGTAGCAGGTCAGGACTTCAAAGGCGTTGCGCGCTGCCGGGTCACGATGGAAAACACTCTGGATATCTTCACGCAAACGCTCGAACATTTTTAATCCTTCCGCTTTAGAAGCTCGCCACGGGCCGCTTTCTGGGTTTCCGTGAGGATGCCACGCAATATATTCATTTCCGCCCGGCTGACCGAGCTGCGACCGTACAACCGGCGCAGGCGCGCCATCAAGTGCCGTGGTTTTTCCGGATCGAGGAATTCGATGGCCACCAGGGTTTGCTCCAGGTGCTCATAGAATCGCTCCAGCTCATCCATGGTCGCCAGCTCACCACTTTTGGTGGACGCCACCTCATCCTTCTCGACCTTGCTCGGCTGGCCTTGGGCCGCGAGCCAGGACATGCGCACTTCATAACTCAACACCTGCACCGCTGCCCCAAGGTTCAGCGAACTGAACTCAGGGTCTGATGGAATGTGCACGTGATAATGACATCGCTGCAGCTCTTCATTGGTCAGGCCGGAATCTTCACGACCAAAGACCAAGGCAATCTCGGCACCCGATGCCGCTTCCTCGACCACCTTCACACCGCATTCGCGGGGATCGAGCAACGGCCAGGGGATGCGACGGTCACGGGCGCTGGTGCCAAGCACCAGATTGCAGCCGACCAAGGCATCTTCCAAGGTGGCGACGACTTGCGCGTTTTCAAGGATGTCCCCGGCGCCGGAAGCACGGGCATCGGCCTCGTGATGCGGGAACAACCGCGGTTCGACCAGCACCAGCCGCGACAGGCCCATGTTCTTCATGGCACGCGCAGCCCCGCCGATGTTGCCGGGGTGGCTGGTATTGACCAGGACGACACGAATGTTATGCAGCACGGGAGGCGTTCTCGAACACAAATTTGGGAGCAGAATCTTACAGTTGATCCTACCGTTAAGCTATGAAAGCGAACACCAACCTTCACCTGTAGAAAAGTTCTGATAGAATGCCCGGCTTTCTTTAACAACCTTAGGTGACACATCCATGCAGCCCATGCTGAATATCGCGCTGCGCGCCGCCCGCAGCGCCAGTGAATTGATCTTCCGCTCCATCGAGCGCCTGGATACCATCAAGGTCGACGAAAAAGACGCCAAGGATTATGTATCCGAGGTGGATCGCGCCGCCGAACAGAAAATCATCGACGCGCTGCGCAAGGCCTACCCGAATCACTCGATCCTGGGTGAAGAAACCGGCATGCACGCCGGCACCGGGATCGAAGGCGAAGAATACCTGTGGATCATCGATCCGCTGGACGGCACCACCAACTTCCTGCGCGGCATTCCTCACTTCGCTGTCAGCATCGCCTGCAAATACCGCGGTCGCCTGGAGCACGCTGTTGTTCTGGACCCGGTTCGCCAGGAAGAATTCACCGCCAGCCGTGGTCGCGGCGCTCAACTGAACGGTCGTCGCCTGCGCGTCAGCGGTCGCACCAGCCTGGACGGCGCCCTGCTGGGTACCGGCTTCCCGTTCCGTGACGACCAGATGGACAACCTCGACAACTACCTGGGCATGTTCCGCGCCCTGGTAGGCCAGACCGCCGGCATCCGCCGCGCAGGTTCGGCGAGCCTGGACCTGGCCTACGTGGCTGCCGGTCGTTTTGACGCCTTCTGGGAGTCAGGCCTGTCCGAGTGGGACATGGCGGCAGGCGCCCTGCTGATCCAGGAAGCCGGCGGCTTGGTGAGCGACTTCACCGGTGGCCACGACTTCCTTGAGAAAGGCCATGTCGTTGCAGGCAACACCAAGTGCTTCAAGGCAGTATTGACGGCGATCCAGCCGCACCTGCCGGCCTCGCTGAAACGCTAAGCGAACGCCCACAAAAAAGCACCCTTCGGGGTGCTTTTTTTATGCCTGGGATTCGCTCTCAAGCACACCCCCCATTCCCTGTGGGAGCGAGCCTGCTCGCGAAGGCGTCCTCACATCCAGCAATGGAGGTGGCTGATACACCGCTTTCGCGAGCAGGCTCGCTCCCACAAGGGACGGTGGTGAGGCACAAATCGTGGGCACAAAAAAAGCACCCATCCGGGTGCTTCTTTTTGAATCTGAATTGCAGTTTTTTAGTGAGCCTGTTCGTTCTGCGACAGGACCAGCTTGCCTTCCTTGTCGACCGGAATCTGGTTACCCGGATCACGATCCATCCGCACCTTGCCTTCCTTGCCATCCAGCGAATAACGAACGTCGTAGCCTACAACCTTGTCGCTGATGTCATTCACTGTGTTACAGCGAGTCTGAGTCGTGGTGTAGGTGTCACGCTCTTGCATGCCTTCCTGAACCTTGTTGCCCGCATAACCACCACCGACAGCGCCTGCGACCGTGGCAATCTTCTTGCCGGTGCCGCCACCGATCTGGTTACCCAGCAAACCACCGGCTAATGCACCGACCACCGTACCGGCGATCTGGTGTTGATCTTTCACCGGCGCTTGCCGGGTTACTGCTACATCCTTGCACACTTCACGTGGCGTCTTGATTTGTGTCTTGACCGGTTCAACGGCTAGCACTTGCGCATACTCAGGGCCGCTTTTAACCAGGCTGTAGGTGGCAACAGCACCCCCGGCTGTTACACCGACAGCACCCAATACCGCACCAACCAGCAACGACTTGTTCACATGAACCTCCTGACCATCACATGCGGGCAAAGCCCGCGCTTCTCCCAGCCTTGGAGCATAAAAAAAGGCGCGAGTTCAACTCGCGCCTTTTTGGGCTGACAGCTGGAGGAGCGATGGCCGTTATGGACGGTCGTCGACTTCCTTGTCAGTGGCCGCAGGAGGAATCAGGTCCTCGCTGCTCAGGTTCAGCCAGATCAGCACCACGTTCGCGATGTAGATCGACGAGTAAGTACCCGCCAGAACACCGATAAACAGGGCAATGGAGAAGCCGAAAAGGTTGTCGCCACCGAAGAACAGCAGGGCCGCGATCGCCAGCAAGGTGGAGATCGACGTCGCCATGGTGCGCAGCAGGGTTTGCGTGGTCGAGATGTTGATGTTCTCGATCAGGCTGGCCTTGCGCAGTACACGGAAGTTCTCACGAACCCGGTCGAATACCACGATGGTGTCGTTGAGCGAGTAACCAATGATCGCCAGTACCGCCGCCAGCACCGTCAGGTCGAAGGTGATCTGGAAGAACGACAGGATACCGATGGTCACGATCACGTCGTGGATCAACGAAACGATGGCACCGACCGCGAACTTCCACTGAAAGCGGAAAGCCAGGTAGATCAGGATACCGCCCAGCGCCATCAGCATGCCGAGGCCGCCCTGGTCGCGCAGTTCTTCACCCACCTGCGGGCCGACGAACTCGACGCGCTTGACCGTCGCCGGGTTGTCGCCGCCGACTTTCAGCAGCGCTTCTGCCACTTGATGGCCCAGCTGCGGGTCTTCACCCGGCATACGCACGAGCAAATCGGTAGTCGCACCGAAGCTCTGCACGATTGCCTCGTGATAACCCGAAGTGACCAGCTGCTCACGCACCTTGGTGACATCGGCCGGACGCTCGTAGGTCAGCTCGATGAGCGTACCGCCGGTGAAGTCCAGACCCCAGTTCATGCCCTTGGTGGCGACGCTGAACAAAGCCAGCACGGTAAGGAACAATGTGACGCCGAACGCAACGTTGCGAACGCCCATGAAGTTGATTGTACGTAACATGGCAGCCCCTTAAATCCACAACTTCTTGAAGTCACGACCGCCGAAGATCAGGTTGACCATCGCGCGGGTCACCATGATGGCCGTGAACATCGAGGTAAAGATCCCGAGGGACATGGTCACTGCGAAGCCTTTGACTGGACCTGTGCCCATCGCAAAGAGAATCCCGCCGACCAGCAACGTTGTCAGGTTGGCGTCGAGAATCGCAGTAAATGCCCGGCCGAAGCCTTCGTTGATTGCCCGTTGTACGGTCATGCCCGCCGCGATCTCTTCACGAATCCGCGAGAAGATCAGAACGTTGGCGTCGACCGCCATACCCATGGTCAATACGATACCGGCGATACCCGGCAGGGTCAGCGTTGCACCCAGCAGCGACATCAAGGCCAGCAGCAGCACCATGTTCACCGACAGTGCGACGGTGGCGATGATGCCGAAGAAGCGGTAGATGGCGATGATGAACAGCGAGACAAACAGCATGCCCCACAGCGATGCATCGATACCTTTGGTGATGTTGTCGGCACCCAGGCTCGGGCCAATGGTGCGCTCTTCAGCGAAGTACATCGGTGCAGCCAGACCACCGGCACGCAACAGCAGCGCCAGTTCGGACGACTCGCCCTGACCGTTCAGGCCAGTGATGCGGAATTGAGCACCCAGCGGCGACTGGATGGTCGCCAGGCTGATGATCTTCTTCTCTTCTTTAAACGTCTGGACCGCAACGTCTTTCTCAACGCCGTTGACCATTTGCTTGGTGTACGTGGTGACCGGGCGCTGCTCAATGAAGATCACCGCCATGCTGCGACCGACGTTGCTGCGAGTCGCACGACTCATCAGCTCGCCACCGTGACCATCCAGACGGATGTTCACTTCAGGCGTGCCGTGCTCGCCGAAGCCAGCCTTGGCGTCAGTCACTTGGTCACCGGTGATGATCAGGCCACGCTCGATCTGTGCCGGTGGACGATTGCCTTCACGGAACTCGAAGCTTTCGGAAGTGGCTTTCGAAGCGCCCGGCTCAGCCGCCAGACGGAACTCAAGGTTGGCCGTCTTGCCGAGGATACGCTTGGCTTCTGCGGTGTCCTGCACGCCCGGCAGCTCAACCACGATGCGGTTGGCGCCCTGACGCTGAACGATCGGTTCGGCAACACCCAGCTCGTTGACGCGGTTACGTACCGTGGTCAAGTTCTGCTTGATGGAGTATTCGCGGATTTCCGCCAGCTTGGCCGGGGTCATCGCCAGACGCAGCACCGCCTGACCATTGAGGTCGGCCGGAACAATGTCGAAATCGTTGAAGTTCTTGCGGATCAGTGCGCGGGCCTGTTCGCGGGAAGCTTCATCAGCGAAGCCCAGCTGAATGGCACCGTTGAGTTGCGGCAGGCTGCGATAGCGCAGTTTCTCTTTACGCAACAGGCTCTTTACATCGCCTTCGTACACTTTCAAGCGTGCGTCGAGGGCTTTGTCCATGTCCACTTCGAGCAGGAAGTGCACACCACCGGACAAGTCCAGACCCAGCTTCATCGGGTGCGCGCCCAGGCTGCGCAGCCATTGCGGGGTGGTTTGTGCCAGGTTCAGCGCGACGACGTAGTCATCACCCAGTGCCTTGCGCACGACGTCTTTGGCCGGCAGCTGGTCTTCAGCCTTGGTCAGACGAATCAGACCGCCCTTGCCATTGGCCGCCAGCGTGGCTGCCTTGACGTTGATCCCGGATTCCTTGAGCGCAGCGCTCACACGATCCAGATCAGCCTGATTGACTTGCAGCGCAGTGCTTGCGCCGCTGACCTGAATGGCCGGGTCATCAGGATATAAATTGGGAGCGGAATAAATCAGACCGACCGCCAGCACCGCCAGGATCAGAATGTATTTCCACAGAGGGTATTTGTTCAGCATCACGCCGCCCGCTTATGACGCGGGGCGCCTTGCGCGCCCCGTCGATTGAGTAGAAGTTGAAACTTAGATCGCTTTTAGCGTGCCTTTTGGCAGCGTGGCGGCAATGGCGCCTTTCTGGAACTTCATTTCGACGGTGTCGGAAACTTCCAGAACAACGAAATCATCAGCCACTTTAGTGATCTTGCCGGCGATGCCGCCGGTGGTCACAACTTCGTCGCCTTTCTGCAGGCTGCTCAGCAGGTTCTTCTGCTCTTTGGCGCGCTTGGCCTGTGGACGCCAGATCATCAGGTAGAAGATGACCAGGAAACCGACCAGGAAAATCCACTCGAAACCGCCACCCATTGGGCCGGCAGCTGCCGGTGCAGCAGCGTCAGCCATGGCATTAGAGATAAAAAAGCTCATTTAGCACTCCAGTTGCAAATGTTGAATCTTGGGGTCAGAAAACTCAGTCCAAAGGCGGAACAGGAAGCCCGCGTTTGGCGTAGAAGGCATCGACAAAGGCGGCCAATGTACCCTGTTGAATAGCCTCGCGCAAACCAGCCATAAGCACTTGATAATGACGCAAGTTATGGATGGTATTGAGCATGCTCCCCAGCATTTCGCCGCACTTGTCCAGGTGATGCAGATAAGCGCGGGAGAAGTTCTGGCAGGTATAGCAATCGCAGGTCGGATCGAGCGGCGAATCATCATGGCGATGGAACGCGTTTCGGATCTTCAGCACGCCTGTATCAATGAACAGATGCCCATTGCGGGCATTACGGGTTGGCATCACGCAATCGAACATGTCCACACCGCGGCGCACACCCTCAACCAGATCTTCCGGTTTGCCAACGCCCATAAGGTAACGAGGTTTGTCAGCCGGCATTTGCCCCGGGAGGTAATCCAGCACCTTGATCATCTCGTGCTTGGGCTCGCCCACCGACAGACCGCCAATGGCCAGGCCATCGAAGCCGATCTTGTCGAGGCCTTCCAGGGAGCGCATGCGCAGATCCTGGTGCATGCCGCCCTGAACGATGCCGAACAGCGCCGCCGTGTTGTCGCCATGGGCTTCTTTCGAACGCTTGGCCCAACGCAACGACAGCTCCATGGAAATCCTTGCGACGTCTTCGTCGGCCGGGTACGGCGTGCATTCGTCGAAAATCATCACGATGTCCGAGCCCAGGTCACGCTGAACCTGCATCGACTCTTCCGGGCCCATGAACACTTTGGCGCCGTCGACCGGAGAAGCGAAGGTCACGCCCTCCTCCTTGATCTTGCGCATCGCGCCGAGGCTGAACACCTGAAAACCACCGGAGTCGGTCAGAATCGGGCCTTTCCACTGCATGAAATCGTGCAGGTCGCCGTGCTTCTTGATCACTTCGGTGCCAGGACGCAGCCACAAGTGGAAGGTGTTGCCCAGAATGATCTCCGCGCCGGTCGCGACGATATCCCGCGGCAGCATGCCCTTGACGGTGCCATACGTGCCCACCGGCATGAACGCCGGGGTCTCGACGGTACCGCGCGGGAAGGTCAAACGACCGCGACGAGCCTTGCCGTCGGTAGCAAGCAACTCAAACGACATACGACTTTGGCGACTCATTCTTTGTCCTCAGGGCCACGTGGTGCGGGGTTACGGGTGATAAACATCGCATCACCGTAGCTGAAAAAGCGGTATTCATGCTCGACAGCCGCTTTATAAGCGGCCATCGCTTCGGGATAACCGGCGAACGCCGAAACCAGCATCAACAGCGTGGATTCGGGCAAATGAAAGTTGGTGACCAGGGCATCGACCACATGAAACGGCCGGCCCGGGTAGATGAAGATGTCCGTGTCGCCACTGAACGGCTTGAGCACACCATCGCGCGCGGCGCTTTCCAGGGAACGCACGCTGGTGGTCCCCACCGCCACCACACGACCACCGCGAGCGCGACAGGCTGCCACGGCATCCACCACGTCCTGGCCGACTTCCAGCCATTCGCTGTGCATGTGGTGATCTTCGATCTTCTCGACGCGCACCGGCTGGAACGTGCCAGCGCCGACGTGCAAGGTCACGAACGCCGTCTCGACGCCCTTGGCGGCAATCGCCTCCATCAGCGGCTGATCGAAATGCAGCCCCGCCGTCGGCGCCGCCACCGCGCCCAGGCGCTCGGCGTACACCGTCTGATAACGCTCACGGTCCGAGCCTTCATCCGGGCGGTCTATATAAGGAGGCAGCGGCATGTGCCCGACGCGGTCGAGCAGCGGCAACACCTCTTCTGCAAACCCCAGCTCGAACAACGCATCGTGCCGCGCCAGCATCTCGGCCTCGCCACCGCCATCAATCAGGATCTTAGAACCCGGCTTCGGCGACTTGCTGGACCGCACATGGGCCAGCACGCGATGACTGTCGAGCACGCGCTCCACCAGAATCTCCAGCTTGCCGCCGGAAGCCTTCTGGCCAAACAGCCGCGCCGGAATCACCCGGGTATTGTTGAACACCATCAAATCGCCCGGGCGCAAATGCTCGAGCAAATCGGTGAATTGACGGTGTGCCAGGGCGCCGCTGACCCCATCAAGGGTCAACAGGCGACTGTTGCGACGCTCGGCCAAAGGGTGGCGAGCAATCAGCGAATCTGGGAGTTCGAAAGTAAAGTCAGCAACGCGCATGATGGGGTTCGTCTAGCAGGGGCCGGAAGTCTAGCCGAAATAGTGAAAATTCTCTATGTACCTGATTGACCGACGGTAATCTCATCTCTATACTTCGCCGCCATTGAGCCCTGATGGCGGAATTGGTAGACGCGGCGGATTCAAAATCCGTTTTCGAAAGGAGTGGGAGTTCGAGTCTCCCTCGGGGCACCAAAATTAAGAAAGGTCTTGCTTAGCAAGGCCTTTTTTTTCGTCTGCGATAAAGTGGCTGACGCCACGCCGACCTGTAGGAGCCGGCTTGCTGGCGATGCTTTTTGATTTCTCACATCCTCGACCGGTACGACCCTTCTCAAGGATTCACCCCATGGAACTGCTGCTGGAAACCGTCGCCCTGTTCTGCCTCAAGCTTGCTTATGAGACGGAGGATTCGAGTCCGATTCTTCGGGATGATCCAATCATGAGTGATTATGAGCGGGAGGTTTTTGGGTTGTTGGTGCGTCGGGGAGATATTGAGGGGATTCAGTTTAGGATGGTGTGTTGTGTCGGATTGGCGATGGAGGCTTTGGGTGGGAGTGGGACGGCAATGGGGAGGGAGTTGGATCGGTTGGCATCCGATTTTAGCAAAGCAAATACTATGGAACAGCTTGAGGTCCCGCTGAATGCGCTTAAGGATTATTTGAAAGATATTCAATGAGTGAAGAAATAAGGTGTAAACAGGACCCGCCATTAGGACCGTTAATTTTTAGTCAGCCCTTCTAAAGACTGCCTCTCCCCCAACGTCAGTCAGGAAGAAGGTACTTCCCGCAAGTATCCCCTACCAAGGATTTCATGTAGCCCTGAAGCGCATCAATCACTGTCTCAGGGGAATTAGCGACTACACGCCCAAAAGAGATACTGATAGCCATATCGACTTCTGGTCGTGCCCGGATTTTGTTCGAGATTAGTTGGAAGTCGGCGCTGCGCACAATCAAATATAAAGCCTCTTCCAGGCAGATGAGTCGAGACCACAACTCATCTACGACAGGCATACCATCGACTCTGGAAAGCGCAACGTATGCACGTTTATCCCCGCTGAGAAGCTCCGCGTCTTTAGAGCCATGCAAAGCGGCAAAAAGCGTAGCTTCGCCACTATCAATATCAGGGCGGTTAAGCAGCAGTAGCGGATTAGCGGCTTCCGCCGACACCTCCACTTCCGATGCTAAGGCGACGAGACTTCGTGCAAGCGAAACAGCTTCTGCAGTACCTAGCTTAGCAAGAGCCTTTTCGTCCTTGGCCAGCTTCAACTGAAATTTGAGCTGAGGCAGTACAGCGAAGTCGCTAATAGCGCACTCGAGAGCACCGGCGAGCTCATGTAACAAATGGTATTGGCAGATTTTTTTTGCCGCGTCGCTATCGAGCAAATACAAAATATGGCTATCCTTTGATTCCCTGCATGGACAGTAGATGCTCGGTGCTCTCTTCACTGATAGCCGCCAGTGCGGCATTCCTCATGAAACGATCTTGCAGCAGACTAATAGCACTCACAGGCTGTTCGATAAAATTTAGAGCTTGATTCGCCCTCATCCAGTCATCTCGCTCCTTTGCGTAAGATAGGATGAGATGCCCATAATCGACTCCCGCCTCTCTACCCAATCTTGAGGCCTCGGCTGCCAAGACAGCCGCAGATCCGATTAGACGTGGCATTTGTCCGATTATGTCCATATTGCAATTTCGAATCATGTTGAGTGAGAACGCATCTGCCTCTCGCTCTTGGTCATCACGCCGGACCTGTGCTCGCCCCTCCAGCCCCTCGCTGACATCGGCAATGTCTTCGTCAACTAAGACGTCATTGTTCTGAACGTGCCCGCATACAACGTGCGCAAGCTCATGGGCTAGTACGAAAAGTTGCTTAGAGTGTTGGGCATAATTAAAGCCCAGCAAAATAGCAGGACGACCATCAACCATCACCGCCATACCGGTCATTTTTTTGGTGTTCCTCGGCATCTCCTTAAGGAACAAGACTGGAATCCCATGTAACCAACAAAGGTCAAGCAAGCCTTCGAAATCTACCGTTGGTCGACCGCTCATATCGCGAATTTTGGCGTAGATGGCAGCAGGATCGGCGGGCAGCTCGACATACGGCACATTAGTGGCAAACACAGCTAAGCGCGCCAATGCTATGCCAAGACTCGCAGCAACATTAAGCTCTTCTGCATTGGTACCGGCCAAATGCTTGAAATTAGCGTGAGCCGCTCGCGGATCAATCGCCAGATTACCGTCTTGTCCGAAATTCACATCTAGACCCAGCCGCTGTTTCAGTATCAGAGCGAATTGGAACGCTCCAGCGCTGGTTTTCAGAAGGCTATTGTCCCACCAGTCAGGTAGGAGCCTCGTCACATAAGCGCGCGGATAGCCGGCGGCTTGGAGGCTTTCGAAGGCGGATTTAACGGTTATTGGAGTCTTTGCGTCATGCATAAGGGACCTCCTCTAACGCTTTTTTCAATACTCATCTTCCCATGCTCAGCTGGCAATGGGCAATACGGAGAAATGCAAGCTTGCAAGCCTGTTCGTGAAAGCTATGCCAGGCGGAGACAAGCGAATTCATCAGATTCCCGCAGGGACGAGGATTAGCAGAGTCAACATTTGCATCAATTTTTTACCTATTTAGCACCAACCCAAAATGAGTTTTAGTCAGCCTATGGGATACGACTACAATTCATTCATCACGTCGGAAATCGAAAGCCTCCTTAGCTATTTTCCGGCATGATTGCCGCTTCCTTGAGAACTGACTATGCGCGAAGCTGAAATCAAAATTGCCCTTACCCATCACTTGGTATCCGGAATGACAAGCAACGCATACCATTTCCTGGAAGAAGTCGAGCTAAACGGTGGTGAGATCCGCGCAGACCTAGTGCAGGTAACGGACATGCACTGTTACGAGATCAAAAGCGCGACCGATTCGCTCAAACGACTCGTAGGTCAAGGCTCCCGTTATGCACGTGCATTTGATCAAGTCACGCTCGTAACCGCCGAATGCCACCTAAAGAAAGCGATGCCTATGCTGCCCCCATGGTGGGGAGTGATGGTCGTGCCAAACGAGGCTGGCAAGGCGTTTAAGCAGGTACGAAAGGCTAAGCTCAATAAACGTCACGAACCCAACGTGCTAGTCACCCTACTGAAACGTGCAGAGGCTCTGCTGATCTTGGAAGAACTGGGGATTACACGGGGTTTCAAGAGCAAAAGTCTCTACGTAATCCAAGCTAAAATAGCCGAACTTCTCCTTCTGGATGAATTGAAGGAAAAAGTTCGGCAGTGCCTTATCGAACGAGCTAAATCTTCACTTAGTACTGCTCTTTGATAACGTACGCGATATGGTGACTCCAGCTTTCGGTAATATGATAGTGACCGCAGCGTTTCTTCTTAATCGGGAAGTGGGGGTCTGCCCGCTCAGAGAGAATTAAGTCACCAAACGAATACGCCGCTCCCTTGAAGTCACCCGAATAGTTATTAACAAGAATTTCAGAGATAGCAATTGAGTCACTCGTTGTTTTACCGTCGGCTCGCAAAATCAACCAATTGCTATCTCGTGTGTAGCGAATCGCGATGCGATTGCTACGTAGTTCCAAAGTTTCTTCTGTCCACTCAGGGGAAAGTGTCCCATAGTCGCCAAATCCAATAGTCAAATCTGGCAAAATCGCGTTCACATCGCTCCAGAACCCCCAATCCGATCGTTTAAAGTTCGCACTACCCGTTTTCACCGAAGCTAGGCTTGCCGGGTATGCCCCTGAGATAAGGTGCATCGTTTGGTAGCCGATAGCTGCGAGCGCGCGCAGGTCCTGTCCGAAGCTAACAACCTGCGCAGCTGTCCATTCTTTCGGGCTAACACCCAGATCGACAATCAAGGTGGAAGTAATACCGGCAGCCTTAAATGTGGCAAACGCACCTTGGGCGAGGACTAACTTATCTTGTGCTACCGATAGCGACCCTACACGCAGACGGATAGCTACTGAAGGCAACGCGGCAGCCAGCGTCAAAAATTTCGGCCCCATACCGGCGACATGTGCTGGCCCTAGTACTGGGGAGGCGGGAATCTTGTGTTTAACAGCATACTGGAGAAAATCTAATAACTCGTTCTGTCGTGTAAGTGTCAGAAGACCGCTGGGGTTTGCGTAATCAACTAGCACATCTTGCGGCCAGACTGTCGTTAGCTTGCTAAGCATGGAAAGGTGCTGTTTGGACGTGCGAACCTCAATGCAAGGCTGCATGCGAGGCACGACTGCGGCATCAACTTTTTCGAGAGCTCTTTGCTCCCATGATTGCCACTTAATAACTGGAATATACCGCGGATGGTTCGGAAACTTGGCCATGCCGACTCCTTGGCGCTGTTGGGGTAACGATGTATAGCACTTCGCCAGCAACATCGCACGAAAACAGATTTAATATTGCGAACGGGGTATACGTTAAGACATACCGCATCTTTGTGCACTTTCGAAGCCGTTAACTATGAAAACGCACAGATATTCTGTTCAGAAAAACAAAAATATACTCAATAAATTCATATTGTTAGCGCGAGCGACAACATTCGTAACACCACCTTTCAGCAGAGTTCACCTTGCTCCATTGAGGACCCGCTTTCAAAGGTTGCAGGAAATTGACCTGCACGATACCCTCCCACCGTCGCTGCCAATTCAGCGACCGGGCTTGGTAACCCGAGGTAAATCACTGCGCAACAGTGCTATGCGTTCGCAGGCGCTTTTTTTTCGCCTGCGATCTGCGTTATGGCGGCTGTGCGTGGGACGTCTTCGGACGTGCCGGTTTCCTTGATTTCCCGGTTTACCAACCTGCGCACAGCTGCCACCCATTCGCTTGGTAACGAATTGTGGCGGCTCTTAAAAATTAAGGAGCTTCACAATGCGCTGTATGGATACGTACAAAATCTGGCTTTTCCCTCAACGCGACTCCCAGTTGCGTATCGCCCCACCGTCCACCCTCTCCCACCGCCTCTCCCTCACCGGAGGTGGCCAATGACCGATCAATCAGAGCTAAAAACCATCGGCCTAACACCCGCCATTTACTGCGCCGATCAACCCCTCTTCCACGTCACTCGCGGCGTTCCCCTCGGCGATGCATTAGCCATGGCTTCTGACTTTCTCTTCCTCGCCAAGAAGCTGAACGAAGATGCCGCGTACGCCACGGACACCGACCGCCACTCTTGGGCCGCGCATTATTTGACGGCGATGAGTAAGGCGGTGGTTGATGATGCGGTGAAGGTGCTGACGCGGGATCGGAAGGTTGCGCCGATGTCGAAGCAGGCGGCGGAGGCTGAAGAGTAGCTTCTGGTTTTTAGACGTCAGGCGTACCGCATGTAGGGGCGGGTTTGGTCGCGGGCTGGGGCATTCAGTGGGAGTGATGGTTGCCTTGAGTTTTTCGCGAGCAGGCTCGCTCCCACAGGGGGCGGTTAAGCCAATTACTATGCTCCAGAAACAAGAAGGCCCGAACGTAATGCCGGACTGAGCCAGCACCAGAGGATCGGGCGCGATTGGGATTGATGCTGTCGGAGCCTGATCATCATGTCTACGCCGACGCCACATAAAACACTGGTTTTTTGCCGACACCTAAGCGGGCGGAGGCTGAGGCTGGAAAGTAGTGGCTAGCTTTAAGCGTTGATGGTGGCTGGTCTGGCGCTTTCGCGAGCAGGCTCGCTCCCACATTGGATGTGTGTTTAGTCAGTTGGGGCCCCGAGTTTTCGGGGCTTTTTCGTGTTGGGGTCAGAGCAAGTGCTGGGAGATCAGTTTTGAGATTTCGACCATTGATGTCCTGCCGGTGAATTCGAATTTCACTTTTCCCAACGACGAGAAATAAACCTCCAGTTCGGAGTCCAGGTCGAACGTGCCAGAGGTTTCCACCGAGTACGCCACGATGTTTTTGTAGGGCAGTGAGGTGAAGTCTTTTTTGCTGCCGGTGAGGCCCTGGACGTTGACGGCGATGATGCGTTTGTTGGTGAACACCACGCCATCGCGCATGGACTTATAAGCGTCGATGACGTGTTCGCCGTCGATCAAGAGGTCAGAAACGCGTGCGGCGTATTCGTCGTTTTGCTTGAGCTTGAAGAATCCTTTGTTGTTGAAATCAATCATCAGTCTTTCCCTGTTTTCAAATGAACATCGCTAGCAGGGCTTCATAGCGCATTTCCCACTACGCCGCCACGTCCCCTACTCCAGGTGGTCTGTCGCCCGCACCGCATTTTCAATCGCCCGAATGCTGATCGCCGCAAATATTGCCGTCATCAGCACCCCGTTAAACCCCAGCAAAACCGCCAGCACCCGTGAGACGGCCAGTTTCGGGACGAGATCGCCATAACCGATGGTCAGGCCGGTCACGAACGCGAAGTAGATACCGTCAAAAGGCCCCCATCCTTCCAGATAGCTGATGATCAGACCGAACAGCACGATCAAAAACAGCAGGATGGAAAAAATCGGCCAGACAACGCGAAAATAGAACCTGACGGCTTTATAGAATTCTCGACGGACGTGTGCTGCATGAGCGATGTTCATGTTATGGGCCCTTTGGGGGTTTGCCGGACCGGCAATTGAATGCTCGGCGCTTCAACACCCTTCAGCTTGGCACAAGCGAGGTGGATCGCCCGCTCATCGTACTCAAGGCGTATCTGAAAGATATTCGGTAAGCAAACGCTTGGCTTTGTGCTCTTCTAGACTTACTGGAGAGTCGTAGGCAGAACCGAACACGTCGCTTTGGTGCAGTTCGATCAATAGCAGCGTGGCAAGCTGCCCTTTATGCCCAATAGAGGTGCGGCGAAGACCGTATCGGGCACAACAAGATGCCCGCTCAGGGTGCCCTGGCCAACGGCCTGACAATGCCACGATACCGTGACGTGGTGTAAATGCCGCAGCCGACACTTTCGGACGACCGACAACCGCCTGGTTTGTCCGTGACCGTGAGGAATGCTGTATGCCTGATGAGATGTTGCAATTGCCTATGGTCAACAGCGTGCTGGAGCGCCACAAGGGCTCTGCGGGTGCACTGTTGCCCATCCTTCATGAGATTCAGGCCGGTATCGGTTACATCCCCGATGCCGCCATCCCCGAGATTGCCCATGCGCTCAATCAGAGTCAGGCCGAGGTTCGCGGGGTGATCAGCTTTTACCATGACTTCCGTACCGCGCCGCCGGCCCGGCATATCCTGCGGTTGTGCCGGGCTGAGTCGTGCAAGAGTCGCGGCGCCGAGCAGCTCGCCGCGCAATTGCGCGATCGCTTGCAACTGGACGATCACGGCACCAGTGCCGACGGCAGCATCAGTTTGCGTCCGGTGTATTGCCTCGGTGCCTGCGCCTGCTCACCCGCTCTGGAATTGGATGGTCAGGTGCATGCGCGGCTCAGCGCCGAGCGTCTCGATGCGTTGCTCGACGCTTGCCGGGAGGACGCATGAGCCTCTATCTCCCCTGTGATTCTCTTGCCCGTGCCGTGGGTGCCGATGCAGTGGCTTCTGCCCTTGCCGGTCAGGACCTGCAACGCACCAGTTCCCGTGGTCTTTACTGGCTTGAGCCGCTGCTGGAAGTGGACACCCCGCAAGGCCGTATCGGCTTCGGCCCGCTGACCGCTAGCGATGTGTCGTCAGTGCTCGATGCGCTGCAAGGCGACGCGTCCTCGCACCCACTGGCCTTGGGTCTGGTGGAAGAATTGCCCTATCTGAAATCTCAACAACGCCTGTTGTTCGCTCGCGCCGGCATCACCCGGCCGTTGTCGCTGGACGATTACCGGGCCCATGGCGGTTTCGAAGGTTTAACGAGAGCCGTGACCGTTGGCGGTGATCAAACCGCAACGGAAGTGTTCGATTCAGGCCTGCGTGGCCGTGGCGGCGCAGCGTTCCCCGCCGGGATCAAATGGCGCACGGTGCGTGCCACCCAGGCGACGCAGAAATACATTGTGTGCAACGCCGACGAAGGCGACTCCGGCACTTTCGCCGACCGCATGTTGATGGAAGGCGACCCCTTCCTGCTGATCGAAGGCATGGCCATTGCCGGCATCACCGTCGGCGCCAGCTACGGCTACATCTATGTGCGCTCGGAATACCCACAGGCCATCACCACGCTGAACGAGGCGCTGGAGATTGCCCGGTCCAACGGTTACCTGGGGGCCAATGTCGGCGGCAGCGGCTTGGCTTTTGATATGGAAGTGCGCGTCGGGGCCGGCGCTTACATCTGCGGTGAAGAAACCGCGTTGCTGGATTCGCTCGAAGGCAAGCGCGGGGTCGTTCGCGCCAAGCCGCCGATTCCCGCGTTGAAGGGGCTGTTCGGCCTGCCGACGCTGGTGCACAACGTGCTGACCCTGGCCTCGGTGCCGCTGATTCTGGCCAAGGGTGCGCAGTTCTATCGCGATTACGGCATGGGCCGTTCCCTGGGCACGATGCCCTTCCAGTTGGCGGGCAATATTCTTCACGGTGGCCTGGTAGAACGGGCCTTTGGCCTGACCCTGCGCGAACTGGTGGAAGACTACGGCGGTGGCACCGCCAGTGGCCGACCGCTGAAAGCCGCACAGGTCGGTGGCCCGCTCGGCGCTTGGGTGCCGCCGTCGCAATTCGACACGCCGCTGGATTACGAAGCGTTCGCGGGCATCGGCGCGATGCTCGGTCACGGTGGTGTGGTGGTCGCGGACGACAGCCTGGACATGGCGCAAATGGCGCGTTTCGCCCTGCAGTTCTGCGCCGAGGAATCCTGCGGCAAATGCACGCCGTGCCGCATCGGCTCGACCCGGGGCGTGGAGGTGATCGACCGCCTGTTGGCCGCGCCGGACCAAAGTGGTCGCGAAGAGCAGGTCATCATCCTCAAGGACCTGTGCGACACGATGCAATACGGTTCGCTGTGCGCCTTGGGCGGCATGGCCCCCTTTCCGGTGGTCAGCGCCCTCAAGTACTTTCCCGCCGACTTCGGTCTGCAATCTTCGGAGGCCGACCAATGATTACCCTCTTCGACCCGAAAACCGATATTGATCTGGGCACCCCGGCCCGCGACAGCGACGTGCAGATAACCCTGAGCATCGACGGGCGCAGCATCAGCGTGCCCGAAGGCACTTCGGTGATGCGCGCCGCCGCGTTGATGGGCACGACTATTCCGAAACTGTGTGCCACCGACAGCCTGGAAGCCTTCGGCTCCTGCCGCATGTGCCTGGTGGAGATCGACGGCATGCGCGGCTATCCCGCGTCTTGCACCACGCCGGTCACCGAAGGCATGACCGTGCACACCCAGACGCCGAAGCTCGCGACCCTGCGTCGCAATGTCATGGAGTTGTACATCTCCGATCACCCGCTGGACTGCCTGACCTGCTCGGCCAACGGCAACTGCGAGCTGCAAACCGTCGCCGGTCAGGTTGGCCTGCGGGAAGTGCGTTACGGCTATGAAGGTGACAACCATCTGGCCGACGTGAAGGACACTTCCAACCCTTACTTCGATTACGACCCGAGCAAGTGCATCGTCTGCAACCGCTGCGTGCGTGCCTGCGAAGAAACCCAAGGCACCTTTGCCCTGACGATTACCGGACGCGGTTTTGAATCACGGGTGGCGGCGGCCGGTGGCGATAACTTCCTCGACTCCGAATGCGTGTCCTGCGGCGCTTGTGTGCAGGCTTGCCCTACGGCGACGCTGATGGAAAAAAGCGTGGTCGAACTGGGTCAGCCGGAGCACAGCGTGATCACCACCTGCGCCTATTGCGGCGTGGGCTGCTCGTTCCGCGCCGAGATGAAAGGCGACCAGTTGGTGCGCATGGTTCCGGACAAGAACGGCCAGGCCAACCACGGCCACTCGTGCGTCAAAGGACGCTTCGCCTGGGGCTACGCCACCCATCCGGATCGCATCACCAAGCCGATGATCCGCAAACACATCAACGACCCGTGGCAGGAAGTCAGCTGGGATGAAGCGGTGACCTACGCCGCCAGCGAATTCCGTCGGTTGCAGCAAAAGTACGGCCGCGATTCCATTGGTGGCATCACCTCCAGCCGTTGCACCAACGAAGAAACTTACTTGGTGCAAAAACTGGTGCGCGCCGCGTTTGGCAACAACAACGTCGACACCTGTGCGCGGGTCTGCCACTCGCCGACCGGTTATGGGCTGAAACAAACTTTGGGCGAATCCGCCGGCACCCAGAGTTTCGACTCGGTGATGCAGGCCGACGTGATTCTGGTGATGGGCGCCAACCCCAGCGACGCCCACCCGGTGTTCGCCTCCCAACTCAAACGCCGCCTGCGTGAAGGCGCACGGCTGATCGTCATCGACCCACGGCGCATTGATCTGGTGGACGCGGTGCATGCCCGCGCCGAACTGCACCTGGCCTTGCGCCCGGGCACCAACGTCGCCATGCTCAATGCGTTGGCCCACGTCATCGTCACCGAAGGCTTGCTCGATCAGGCCTTTATCGACGCCCGTTGCGAGGGCAGCGATTTCGCTCGCTGGAGCGAGTTCGTCAGCCGCGCGGAACACTCGCCCGAAGTCCTCGGCCCGGTCTGCGGCGTCGCCGCTGCCGATATCCGCGCCGCCGCTCGCCTGTATGCCGGTGCCGGCAATGCGGCGATCTACTACGGCCTGGGCATCACCGAACACAGCCAGGGCAGCACTGCGGTCATGGGCATCGCCAACCTCGCCATGGCCACCGGCAACATCGGTCGTGAAGGCGTGGGCGTGAACCCGCTGCGTGGGCAGAACAACGTTCAGGGCTCCTGCGACATGGGTTCGTTCCCCCACGAATTGCCCGGTTACCGGCACATCTCCAACGAAGTGGTACGGGCGCAGTTCGAACAGGCCTGGAACGTCACCTTGCAACCCGACCCGGGGCTGCGTATCCCGAATATGTTCGAGTCGGCGCTGGCCGGCAGTTTCAAGGGTCTGTATTGCCAAGGCGAAGACATCGCCCAGAGCGACCCGAACACCCAGCACGTCACCGCAGCCTTGTCGGCCATGGAATGCATCGTGGTGCAGGACATTTTCCTCAACGAAACCGCCAGGTTCGCCCACGTGTTCCTGCCGGGCAGTTCGTTCCTGGAAAAGGACGGCACCTTCACCAACGCCGAGCGGCGTATCTCGCGGGTGCGCAAGGTCATGGAACCGCTGGGCGGCAAGGCTGACTGGGAAGGCACAGTGGCGCTGGCCAACGCCTTGGGCTACCCGATGAACTACACGCATCCGTCGCAAATCATGGATGAAATCGCCAGCCTGACGCCGACGTTCACCAACGTCAGTTACGCCGCACTCGACAGCCACGGCAGCCTGCAATGGCCGTGCAACGCCGAGGCGCCGGACGGCACGCCGACCATGCACATCGATCAATTCGTGCGCGGCAAAGGGCGCTTCATGCTCACCGGGTACGTGCCCACCGAGGAGAAGGTCAACAATCGCTATCCCCTGCTGCTGACCACCGGGCGCATCCTCAGTCAGTACAACGTCGGCGCCCAGACACGGCGAACCGAAAACGTGGCCTGGCACGATGAAGACCGCCTGGAAATCCACCCGACCGACGCCGAGAGCCGAGGCATCAACGAAGGCGACTGGGTCGGCATCGGCAGCCGCGCCGGTCAGACCGTACTGCGTGCGCGGGTCACCGAGCGGGTCGCGCCGGGCGTGGTGTACACGACGTTCCACTTCCCGGAATCGGGGGCCAACGTCATCACCACCGACAACTCCGACTGGGCTACCAACTGTCCGGAGTACAAGGTCACGGCCGTGGAAGTCAGCCGCGTCTACCACCCTTCCGAGTGGCAAAAACGCTATCAGGCCTTCAGTGATGAACAGGACCGTCTGCTCAAGGAACGCCGGCATGCCCGTGGCGCTAAAGCGGAGGTGCGCCGATGAGTACGGAGAACCTGATCAAGATGGTCAACCAGATCGCCCTGTACTTCGCCACCGAACCGGACCAGCAAGCGGCCGTGCTCGGTGTGCGTAATCACCTGCAGATGTACTGGACGCCGGGCATGCGCAAGGAATTGCTGGCCTGGCAGACAGAACATCACGGGGCGGATTTGCACCCGTTGGCGCAGGCGGCGGTCAGTGGCGCGGGGTGGGAGGCTTAGGTTCACACAAGCTCAAGATCGACCGAAAAACCTGTAGGAGTGAGCCTGCTCGCGATGGCGTCAGATCAGTCAGCAACAATGCTGAATGTACTGACGCCATCGCGAGCAGGCTCGCTCCTACAGGGGTTTTGTGAACTGACTGACATCCGGGATGAACCACGGGTTTTTCGGCGCCTTCGATCACTCAGCTCACAGCAAATGATTGGAAATCAAAGTCGATTACTCGAGCGTGGCGCGCTTCACCCAAGTACAGCGTCGAACGCCCTGGATATTCAGTGAGTGACGAAATGTGGGTTAAGCCGTTTTTCCTGCGTGGGCCGTCGTGGTCACCAGAATCCGCGCCCGCTTCGGACGTAATGGCCATAGGACATTATTTCAATTGCGCCCTCCGTACTGCCTCTGCTAGATTTCTCGACAGGCACGAATCTCAAAATAGTCGCCACTGATCCACGCACTTCGTTAAAAAACCACATAAAGGACTAACAATGGCTCGCAACAAAGCAAGGGACGACAAATTTTTCAATTGCGTACAAGAGTTTGAGGACGACTACGTTTCCAGCCACTACGGCACGAACAAGGGAACAGTAAAATCCTTCCTCAAAGACTCATGCAAAACAGGTGTTATCAATTACAGCACCCATGAGTCAGTCTACAAACTGATTGAGGAAAAACTGGGATACCCGGTTCCATCCTCACCAAAATAAACTTGTAGACATTTTAAAAATCGCACCTATAAAAAACCAAACTGCCAGTTTCAGTTCAATCACGTCAAGGATGAAAACAATGAAAAAGTATCTTCTGCTCGCCGGTGTACTTCTCGCAAGCCAAGCGCATAGCGCGCCAAGCTATGTTGTTGACCTTAAACTCATCACACCGAAGCGAACAACTTCAGACCGGATTGACTCTAACGCTCCGTACTATTCAAAAGAAGGTCAGACGCGTAATTACGTAGAACTTGTTTGCGAAGGGAATAAAAAAATCCTGCGTTCCACACCTGTATTTGATGGAACTACCATAGATGGACTATCAAAAGAAAACGAGCTTTCCATTATCATTGAAAGTTCGACCGTGATCGACAAAAGCGAAGAAATCGGCAAAATTAGCAAGTCCCAATGCATCACTATTCGCCCCGACATAAAAACAAATAAGCTCACCGCAAAAATCCCTTTGACGGCTACTGCAGAGTCTAAAAAGATCGATTTAGGCGACGGCTACAGCATCCAGTATGAAGTGCATCAAAAACACTAACCCGGGTTGAATAAGCCCCGAGCTTTCGGGGCTTTCGGGGCTTTCAATGCTCAGTGCTTGGCGGGCGAACAACGCGGCAGCCACTGCATCCCCCTCCAACACAGTGGATCGTTTCCGGGGCAGGTCACCAAGGGATGGAATAAATAATGCTGTTCGACTGGCTGGTTATTTACGCTGCGTGGGCGGGAATGTGGGTTTGGGTGGTGCGCGCTCGCGGCACCATGAATGTGTGGCTTGCCAATCTCGCGGGCTTCGTAGGTGGCTGTATCGTCGCAATGATCGTGGAGTACCTGACTCGCGTCGCCAACGGGGATGCCCCACCGAACGCTCCCTATATGTTGTTCTCGATCATGGCCGCGCTTGGCACGTTAGTCGGAACATGGATGTGGCTCATCGCAAGGCTTCAACAGCCGGAAAACCTGTTCCTGCGCCATCTGTTCGCTGGGGCAGTCAGTCTCGTCACCGGCTCGATTGCGCTCAATTTGGCGTGGACGCATTTGGTTTCCGGATGATGAAGGCGCTGAAAAAGAAAACGGTATGTACAGCGATCATGCGAGCCAGTGCTGATCGACATTTGATGTTGGCTGATCTGCGCTATCGCGAGCAGGCTCGCTCCTACAGGGGGGGTGTGTAACTGACTGACATGCGGGATGAGCCCCGAGTTTTTCGGGGCCTTCGATCACTCAGCTCAGAGCAAATGCTTGGAAATCAGTTTCGAAATTTCCACCATCGATGTCTTCCCGGTGAACTCGAACTTCACCTTCCCCAGCGACGAAAAATAAATCTCCAACTCCGAATCCAGGTCAAACGTCCCCGACGTTTCCACCGAATACGCCACGATGTTTTTGTACGGCAACGAGGTGAAGTCTTTCTTGCTGCCGGTAAGGCCCTGGACGTTGACCGCGATGATCCGCTTGTTGGTAAACACCACGCCATCGCGCATGGATTTGTAGGAGTCGATCACCTGTTCCCCGTCCAGTAGCAGCGCGGTGACGCGTTCGGCGTATTCGTCGTTTTGCTTGAGTTTGAAGAAGCCTTTGTTGTTGAAATCAATCATCTGTCATTCCCTGTTTTTCAAATGGACACCTGGGCCGGTTACACGGGCAACACCACCAACGCCTCCAACCCGCCCTTCGACCGATTTCGCAGTTTCAATACCCCGCCATGCTCCAACACTATCGCCCGCGCCGCCGATAATCCCAAGCCCACGCCGCCGGTGCTTTTGTTGCGTGATCCTTCCATACGAAAGAACGGCACAAACACTTGTTCAAGGCTGGCCTGCGGAATACCCGGCCCGCGATCCAGTACTTTGATCCGCACTTCCCCAGCATCAGCAATCAACTCAATCGCCGGCTCACTGCCGTACTTGATCGCGTTATCCAGCAGATTGGTCATCACCCGCTTAAGCCCCAGCGGCCGCCCGAAATACACCCACCGCGTCGGCCCGACGTAGGCGATCTCAACCCCCTGATCCCGGTAATCATCCAGCAACGTTTGCAGCAACTCGGCCAGATCAAACTGGGTCGCCGGTTCAAGCCGCGCATCATCCCGGAAGAATTCCAGCGCCGAGTTGATCATCGCCTGCATTTCATCCACATCACGAAACAGCCGCTGCTGTTGCTCGCTGTCTTCGATGAATTCCCCGCGCAAACGCATCCGCGTCAAGGGCGCGCGCAGGTCGTGGGAGATGGCGGCGAGCATTTGGGTGCGGTCGCGAATGAAGTGTTGCAGTTGGGCCTGCATGGCGTTGAACGCGAGGATCGCCTGGCGGATTTCCTGAGGGCCTAGCGGTTCGATCGGCGGGGCGCGGAAGTCCACGCCGAAACGTCGGGCGCCTTCGGCGAAGTGTTGCAAAGGTGTGGCGAGGCGGCGGGTGGCGATCAGCGCGACCAGGGCGGTGGAGATCAGCACCAGCAGGATGACGATCAAGTAACGCGGCGCTTCGTCCAGGCCCCAGCTGCGCGAGGGGGCGGAGAACATGACCCAGGTCGCGTCCGGCAGCTGGATCAGCAGCGCATAACGAGCGTCCGCCGAGGGTTCCGTCCAGTCGGCCGGCTCGTAGGTCTGGATTCGTGCGGCAAACTTAAGCAACGGATGCAGGATGGTCGAGCCGATTTCGGAATCCAGGTCTTCCACCGTCGGCAGATTGAGCTCACGTCGATCAAGGTGCCAACTGACGATGAAGCCCTCATCGCTGACGGCGTGCGCCAGTTGGCTGCGCAGCGGCGCCGGGGCGGCCTGGATGATGCGGGTGATGGCGGCCATTTTGTCCAGCAACCCGGTTTCGGTCAGCGGTGGGCGCGCCCACACACCCGCCAGTTGGATAAACAGCCCGTTGAGCGCCAATGAAATCAGCATCGCCAGAATGATGGTCAAGGCGATCCAGCGCGCCACCGTGTCCCGGCGAATCCGCTTCAACCAGCTCATCGCCGGGTCACGCTGGGGGTGAACAGATAACCGCCATTGCGCACCGTGCGAATCATCGCCGGGCGTTTGGTGTCGGATTCGAGCTTGCGTCGCAGGCGGCTGACTTGCACATCGATGCTGCGATCAAACGCGTCATGGCAATGCCCCCGCGCCAGGTCCAGCAACTGCTCGCGGGTGAGGATGCGTTGAGGGTGTTCGACGAAGACCAGCAGCAAGTCGAACTCACCGGCCGACAGCGGGATCATCACGTTGTCCGGCGAGCGCAGTTCACGGCGGGTGACGTCGAGGTGCCAGTCGGCGAAGTCGATCAGCGGCCGTGGGCGCTCCGTGACGACCGGCCGGCGTTCGTCCACGCGCCGCAGCACGGCGCGCACCCGGGCCAGCAGCTCGCGGGCGTCGAAAGGTTTGGTCAGGTAATCATCGGCGCCGAGTTCGAGGCCGACGACCCGGTCGCTGAGTTCGCCCATGGCGGTCAGCATGATCACCGGCATGGCGTAGCGAATCCGCAGTTGCTGACACAGGATCAATCCGCTGTCCCCCGGCAACATCACGTCAAGAATGATCAGGTCCGGCGGCTGGCGCTCGATGGCCGCCCACAGCGACGCGCCGTCGGTGGCGACCTCGACGCTGTAGCCGTGCTGCACGAAGAATTTTTTCAGCAGATCGAGGACTTCAAGGTCGTCGTCCACAATTAAAAGGCTGTTCACCGAAGGTCACTTAAGGGGCGAATGGAGCCGCCATCTAAAACCATTCACGGCAGCGCGTCATATATTTCAATCCTGCAATAAAGCGTCAGCACCGCAATAAACCAGACATCTTTGTGCAAGGCCTGGGGCTCAGCATCTCGGCGAATTCCTTCCGAGACTTGCGTCCATGTTGCCTTTCAAATGTGCTCCCTGGCTGGTCCGCAACACGTCGATGGCCGTGCTGGCCGCCGGGCTGGCGGGTTGCAGCAGCCAACCGCCGGCGTCCGCCACCGTGACGTGTGCCGAAATCAGCTATTCGGTGTACGACCCGGCGGAACCGTTCAACCGCGGTGTCTTTGCCTTCAATCGGGTGGCCGATGACTATGCCCTGGCGCCGGTCGCCCGTGGCTATCGGTACTTGCCGGACTTTTTCCAGACCGGTGTGCACAACTTTGTCGCGAACTTTGGCGAGCCCAAGGTGTTTATCAACGACCTGCTGCAAGGCAACCCGATGCGCTCGGTCAATACGTTGGGACGTTTCGCGCTCAATACCACCGTGGGCGTGGTGGGCTTGATCGATGTGTCCGGCATGGCCGGCATCCCGCGTCACAAAGCAGATTTCGGCCAGACCTTCGGCGTGTGGGGCATCGGCAACGGTCCGATCGTCGAGCTGCCCTTGTTCGGCACCTCGAACAGCCGCGATGCGGCCGGGCGAGTACTGAGTTTTGTGGTCGATCCGTTCGGCAGCAACAGCGATACCGTGGACACGCTGTCCATGATCAACACGGTCGGCGGCATCGTCGATGGTCGAGCCGAAGCATTACCGCTGACCGACAGCCTGCAAAAATTGCCGGATTACTACAGCGCCTTGCGCAACGTGGTCGCCGAGCATCGAGCCGCTTATGTGGAGGATGGCAAACAAGGCTCAGCGCAAACAACCCAACCTCAATGCGAAGGAGTACCGACCGATGGTTTCTGAAAGCAATCATTTGACGCTGCAACAGCGAGTGACCCGGCACGACGCGGTTAATGTGCACTGCCGGGAAATCACCCTGCGCCTGTCACCGGACTGCCGCCAACTGGTGCTCAGCCGCTACACCGAACACTACGGCCCGGCGGTGGTGCGCTGGATCGAGCGCAGTCATACGGTATCGCTGAGCGAGCTGTTTCGCTGGCTGGTGGCCAATGGGGAAACCAGTGTCACGAGGGGGGACAGCCTTTCGCTGCCTTGATGAATCGCCCGTCTCACTTCAACACCACGCCACTGATTTGCTATCGTGCACGCCATCGCCCCACCTCAAAGAACAATGGACGCCATTGTTACCAAGGAAGAATGAATGGTTCTCGTCGCAATATTGGTGTTCTTGGCTGCGTCAGCGGGGATCTGGTTCTGGATAGTGAGGAACCGTGGCAGCTTGTATCTGTGGTTCGCCAACCTGGCAGGTGCTCTGGCCAGTTTGATTGTCGCGACGATCGTGCTGATGTTCATGAGCCCCGATGAGACAAAAACACGACCCGCTTACTTTCTCTATACGATCATGGCGACCTTTGGCGTCTTCTTCGGAACATGGCTCTTCACAGTCGCCAGGTTCAAGCAGGATGAGTATCCGGTCGGGCGCCATTTGATAGCCGGAGCTTGCAGCCTGGTGACGGCATTCCTGACGTTTGTGATATGCGCAGTGATCATTGATGGCAAATGAGCACTGCCCGGCTCGGCTTTACAATTTCAGCAGCAAGCCAGTAGCCATCAGATAATCCCGGGCGCTGGCTGCGCTATCATCGCGCGCTCTGTGCACCAAGAGTCTTGAACCTGCATGTCCATGTCTTCGCCATTCCCCGACAGCCATCGCTCTCTGCCACCGGTCCTCGCCGGCCCGCTGTTGCGGCGTCTGGAGCCCACGCGTCTGGTGCTCTGGCTGGTAGGAACCCGGGCATTGTCGCTGACCTTGCGCCTGCAAGGTGTCGGCGACATTCGCCTCGATGCCGGGCAATGCACGGTCATTCCGGTGGGCAAGCATGCCTTCGTCCATCTGATCGATGTACCACTGGCGACCGCCCTGCCCTGCGACACCCTGATCGACTATGACCTGCTGATAGATGACGCGGCGACCGGTATTGCCGACTGGGCGCCTCATTTGCTGTACGGCGAAGCCCGTTGCCCGAATTTTGTTTTGCGTTCGCGCATCGATCAGTTGATGCACGGTTCCTGCCGTAAACCTCACCACCCGGCAGCCGACGGTTTGCTGTGCGTCGATCGTTTTCTGGCGACAGAACATGCCGCGACGGAGCGCCCGGCCCTGCTGATGATGAGCGGCGATCAGGTGTACGCCGACGATGTCGCCGGTCCGATGTTGCGGGCGATCCATGCGCTGATCACTCAACTGGGGCTGTTCGAAGAACACCTCGAAGGTGCGGTGGTCAGCGACAGCGCCAAACTCTACGAACACCCTGCCAGTTATTACCATCGTGCGGATTTGTTGCCGGCGCTTGAGAGCAACAAAACCTTGCGCGAGCGATTTTTCGGCGGAGCGCGCAAGCCGATTTTCACCAGCAGCAGCGCCGACAATCACCTGGTGACATTCGCTGAAGTCATGGCCATGTACCTGCTGGTCTGGTCGCCGACTCCCTGGACGCTGATCGCGCCACAACCGCCAGCGCTGACGCCCGAAAGACGCAAGCGTTATGCCCTTGAACAGACGCGTATCGATGACTTCAAGGGGGGCCTGGGGGATGTCGCGCGGGCCATGGCGCATCTGCCGTGCCTGATGATTTTCGACGACCATGACATTACCGATGACTGGAATCTGTCCGCGCAATGGGAGGAAACGGCCTACGGCCATCCGTTCTCCAAGCGCATCATCGGCAACGCGCTGCTCGCCTACATGCTGTGCCAGGGCTGGGGCAACAACCCGGATGCGTTCGGCGACGTGCTGGAAAAAGCCCGATTATTGAGTGCCACGGGGCACGACGATTATCTCGACAGCGACGTCCAGGACGCTCTGATCGATGAGCTGCTCGGCTTTCAACACTGGCATTACGTGCTGCCGACCACTCCGGCACTGGTTGTCATCGACACCCGCACCCGACGCTGGCGCAGCGAGATGAATCTCAAGCAACCCTCGGGTCTGCTGGACTGGGAAGCGCTCAGCGAACTGCAACAGGAACTGCTCGATCACCCGTCGGCGATTATCGTTTCGCCAGCGCCGATCTTCGGCGTCAAACTGATCGAAACCGTGCAACGCGTCTTCAGCTGGTGCGGTTATCCGCTACTGGTCGACGCTGAAAACTGGATGGCCCATCGGGGCGCGGCCCAGGTGATCCTGAACATTTTCCGACACTCGCGCACACCGGGTAACTACGTGGTGCTGTCGGGCGATGTGCATTACTCCTTCGTCTACGAAGTCCTGATCCGACACCGCCAGGCCGGTCCGAGGATCTGGCAGATCACCAGCAGCGGCATCAAAAACGAATTCCCGCCCACGCTGCTCGAATGGTTCGACCGCCTCAACCGCTGGCTCTACTCGCCGCGCTCGCCGCTCAATTGGCTGACCAAACGCCGTCGCATGCGCATCATCCCGCACATCCCTGAACATGCCGAAGCGGGTGAACGGCTGTGGAATTCGGCAGGGATCGGCCAAGTGTTCTTCAATGAAAAGGGACAGCCGCAGGAAATCTTTCAGCACAATTCAAACGGTTCACCAAAGACGCGAATGATTGCGCCCGACACAGACGACTGAACGTGTGAGCCACCATGAACCTCACCCGAACCCTGATCATCGGCAACTCTGGCGCTGGCAAAAGCTGGCTGGCTAAACGACTGGCCGAACACCTGCATGCGCCGTGGACTGATCTTGACCGCGTCCACTGGCTGTCGGATGAAAGCAGCATCGCCCGCCCTCGCTCCGAAGCATTGGGCATGGCGCGCGTGCTGGCCGATGAAGAGCGCTGGGTGATTGAGGGTGTTTACGGCTGGATCGTCAGCGAACTGATCAACCGTGCAACAGCGCTGGTCTGGCTGTGTGTTGACGACGAAAGCTGCGTCGCGAATATTCGTCAGCGAGAAAACCGGCAGGACAACGACGAATTGCTGATCGCGTTGCTGGAATGGGCCGGCAGTTATCGTGTTCGCAAAGACTCCAGCGGGTTTTCCGCACACCGGCAGCTGTTCGAAGGGTTCAGCGGTTCAAAAATCAGACTCAGGGATCGGAGTGAAATCGCGGCCTTCGTGAACACTCTTCCCGACTCATCTCACAGCGTTTGAAAAAGGATTGGTATGTTTGCACGGAGCAAGTTAGTCCCCGAACTGATGGTCACCGACATCAAGAAAAGCCTGCATTTCTGGACCTCGCTAATCGGTTTCAAGATTGCCTACGAGCGCCCTGAAGCGGGTTTCGCCTACCTCGATAACAACGGCGTGCAAATCATGCTGGAGCAATACGCTCCAGACGAAGGCCAGTGGATGACAGGAGCATTAGAAGCGCCGTTTGGCCGGGGCATCAACTTTCAGATCACTGTTGATTTTGTCGAGCCGATACTCAAGCGATTGGAGGATGTCGAATGGCCGCTGTTTCGTCCCTGCGCCGATGTCTGGTATCGCGCTGATGCGGTGGAGGTCGGGCAACGTGAATTTCTGGTTCAGGACCCGGATGGGTATCTGGTTCGGTTGGTGGAGAGTTTGGGGGAGCGGGTGTGTTTGTCCGGCTGTTGAGGTCACAACAACCAAAACCCCGAGCAAGATCATTCCCACGCTCCGCGTGGGAACGATGATCCTTCCACTAAGCGGTGATTAACGCCCGACAAACCCCTCTGACAATCATCTCCACTTCCCGCTCATCAATCGTCAGCGGTGGCAGCAGGCGGATGGTCTTGCCCCGTGTCACGTTGATCAGCAAGCCGTGGTCGCGTGCGGCGATCAGGGTCAGGTCGCGGATCGGTTGCTTGAGTTCAATGCCGACCATCAAGCCTTGGCCACGAATCGCCAGGACGTTCGGGTCGTCGGCCAGTTCGGCGCGCAGTCTGGCCAGCAGGCGTTCCCCCTGAAGCCTGGCGTTTTCCAGCAGACCTTGTTCTTCGATGATGTCCAACACCGTGCAGCCGACCCGACACGCCAGCGGATTACCGCCGAAGGTGCTGCCATGGCTGCCGGGGGTGAACAGCTCGGCCGCTTTGCCCCGGGCCAGGCAGGCGCCAATGGGGATACCGTTGCCGAGGCCCTTGGCCAGGGTCATGACGTCCGGGACGATGCCTTCGTGTTGGAAGGCGAACCACTGGCCGGTACGACCGATGCCGGTCTGGATTTCGTCGAGCATCATCAGCCAGCCGCGCCGGTTGCACAGTTCGCGCACGGCTTTCAGGTAGCCGGGGGGCGCCAGCTGGACGCCGCTTTCACCTTGAATCGGTTCCATCAGAATCGCCACGATGCGCGGGCCATGGGCTTGCCGCACTTTGTCCAGCGCGTTGAGGTCGCCGAAGGGCACTTTGACGAAGTCGCCGGGCAACTCGTTGAACCCCAGGCGCACGGCCGGGCCGTCGCTGGCGGATAAGGTGCCCAGCGTCCGGCCATGGAAGGCGTTTTCCATCACCACCACCAGCGGCTGCTCGACGCCTTTATGCCAGCCATAAAGCCGTGCGAGTTTCAGTGCGGTTTCATTGGCTTCGGCCCCGGAGTTGTTGAAGAACGCCCGCTCCATGCCCGACAACTGCGTCAGTTTCTGCGCCAACCGCTGCTGCCAGTCGATGCCGTAGAGGTTGGAGGTATGCAACAGCAGCCCGGCCTGCTCGCTGATCGCCGACACGATTTTGGGATGAGAGTGGCCGACATTGGTCACCGCCACACCCGCCACCGCATCCAGATACTCACGTCCCGCCTGATCCCAAAGTCGAGTGCCCAGGCCTTTGCTGAAACTCAGGGCCAGGGGTTGGTAAGTGGTCATCAGGCAAGCGGCGGTCATGACATCAAGCTCCATCAATTGTCGGTGTTTTTGCAGTATGGTTAGCCACCTGAGCTGGATAAACGCTGCAACACTTCAATCATCTTAAAGCTGAGCTTGATAATGAATTTATTCCAGGCAATGACGGTTTACGTCAAAGTGGTCGAAGCCGGGAGCATGACGGCCGCCGCACAGCAGTGCGAAATGTCCACCACCATGGTCGGCAATCACCTCCGCGCGCTGGAGCAACGTCTGGGTGTGCGTTTGTTGAACCGGACGACGCGGCGCCAGCGTTTGACGGAGTTCGGCTCCGCCTATTACCAGCGCTGTCTGGAGGTGTTGGGATTGGTGGAGGATTCCGAGCGACTGGCCGAACAAAGTCAGGACACCCCGAGCGGGACCTTGCGCATCACCGCCCCGTTGACCTTCGGCACTGAAAAGCTTGCGCCGGCACTCAGCGAGTTCACCCTGCGTTACCCGCAAGTCAAACTGGACGTGGTGCTCACCAACGGGCGGCCCGACCTTCTCGAAAACGGCCTCGACGTGGCGTTTCGCCTGGGCGCAATCGAACCGTCCAACCTGATCGCCCGCCCGCTCATCGACTACACGCTGACCATGTGCGCCTCGAAGTCTTATCTGGCACGCCGGGGCACACCGGAAAAACCCGAAGACTTGCAACAGCACGACTGCTTGTCCTTTGCCTACCCGGTCGGCGATGACTGGCAATCCGTGGAAAAGCAATGGCGGCTGAGCGGGCCGGAAGGCGAAGTCATGGTGGCCGTCAGAGGACCGATGCTGATCAACAGCTCGGCCGGGCTGCACCAGGCTGCTCGAACCGGGATGGGCATCGTGATGTTGCCCGATGCGCTGGTCGAGCAGGATTTGCTGAGCGGAAACCTGGTAGCGCTGATGCAAGACTATCGACTGCCCAGCCGGCCGATGCACCTGGTGTACGCCCAGGATCGCTACCGCTTGCCGAAATTGCGTCGCTTCGTCGACTTCGCCATGCAGATGTGGGCCAAGCACTAGCCGGGGCAATACACCATGCACTAATCTCCCGGCTGACGGGTCACTTTGATATCAGTGCAAGGAGAGCGGTGATGGGTGAGGCATCAAATATCGAGCCGTTGAAATTCAATGTGTCGGATTTGAACGAGGACATGCTGCACACCATTCTGGAACTGGTCAGTGACGGCATTTGGGACTGGAATGCCAACACCGGGTTCGTCTACCGCAATCCCGGGTGGTACGTGATGCTCGGCTATGCTCCGCACTCCCTGGACAACACCGTGTTTACCTGGGAAAACGTGATGCACCCCGACGATTACCCGCGGGTGATGGCGTTGTTTGATGCGTACCTGAATCAACACACGGCGGGCTATCAAGCCGAGTATCGCTGCCGCAAGCAGGACGGCAGTTATATCTGGATCGAAGATCGCGGCTACGTGCTGGCACGCAATGCCGACGGATCGGTCGCGCGGATGGTCGGTGCGCACCGCAGCATCGAAGACAAGAAACGCCTCTTCGAGGAGATGGAACGGCGCAATCAATCCCTTGAAGCCATCGTCGAAGAACGCACCCGGGAGTTGTCGCGGGTCAATCAGCAGCTGCAAATTCAACTGGAAGAAAATCGCAAACTGGCGGAAACCGATGCGCTGACATCGATCGCCAATCGCTATCGCCTGGAAAAAACCCTGCCTCAGGAATGCGAGCGTGCCCAGCGCTTTCGCCAGCCGCTGTCATTGATCGCCATGGACATTGATGACTTCAAGAACATCAACGATCACTACGGCCATGCCCTGGGAGACGCGGCATTGGTGCAGGTCGTCAAGACCGTGAACCGCTGCGTGCGCTACGGCGATCTACTGGCACGCTGGGGCGGTGACGAGTTCATCCTCATCCTGCCCAATACCTCGCTGGCCGACGCCCGATCCTTCGCCGAAAAGATCCGCCAAGGCCTCTCAAGCATGCCGCCTGTGGGTGAGTTCCATGTGACCATGAGTTTCGGGGTGGTCCAGCGCTTTGAAGAAGAGCAACAGACCGGCCTTCTGGCCAGGGCCGATCAGGCGCTGTATCGGTCGAAAGTGGCCGGCAAGAATGTGATTTCCGGGTGAGCGCCGTCCTGCATGTCCGCGATGTACTGCCCTCGGAAGCGGAATCCGTGCGGCTGTTTCTTGAGCAGAACGGATGGGCCCACCGCCTGGGATCAACTGAACATTTTGCGCAGTTGATCGCCAGCTCCCAACGTACCGCGCTTGCCGTGAAAGATGCCCAGATCATCGGGTTTGCCCGTGGCATCACCGACAGCCTATCCAACGGTTATCTGTCTATGGTTGTCGTGTCCGGGCAGCATCGACGTGAAGGCGTTGGCCGGGCGCTGGTCGAGCATGTCATGGGCGAGAACACCGACATCACCTGGGTTCTGCGCGCAGGCCGTGAAGGCGCTTCGGAATTTTTCTCGCGCCTGGGTTTTGAACCGTCGAGCATCGCGATGGAGCGCCCGCGCAGTCGATAGCCAAAACGCCCTTCACATCCCCGCCTTCACCAGCACCGGTTTCTCCTGATACCGATCCGGGTACAGCTGCTTCAGCTGCGCGACTTTCGGCAGGTCGTTGATCACGATGTATGGATACGTCGGGTGCTCGGTCAGAAAGTCCTGATGTTCCTCTTCCGCCGGGTAGAAACCGTTGTAGGTTTCCAGCTTGGTGACAATGGGTTTGGTGAACGAATGGGCGGCGTCGAGCTGGGCAATGTAGGCCTGGGCGACGCGCTGCTGTTCCGTGTTCGCCGGGAAAATTGCCGACCGATACTGCGTGCCGCTGTCGGGGCCCTGGCGGTTCAACTCGGTGGGGTTGTGCGCCACTGAGAAATAGATTTGCAGCAAGGTGCCGTAGCTGACCTGCGACGGATCGAAAGTGACTTCGACCGATTCCGCATGACCGGTATCGCCGTCGCTGACACGCTCATACCGGGCGGTGTTGGCTTCACCGCCAGCGTAACCGGAGACGGCTTTTTTCACGCCTTTGACGTGCTGGAACACCCCTTGGACGCCCCAGAAGCAACCGCCGGCGAAGACTGCGGTTTCGCTGTGGGCCTGGGTGGTTTCATCCAGGGCAGGCGGCGGGATAATGACGGCCTCTTCAGCAGCGCCGAAAGAAAACGCCGAGCATTGGCCAATGACGCCTGCAGCCGCCAAACCCAACAAGGTACGGCGCCAGGTAACCGGGATTTTCATGAGTCTGACTCCTGAACAAATGATAGGGCGATCAACCGAACGTAAACGCATACGCCGACACACCCGGATCGAGAAACTCGATGCTGAAAGTGCGGTCCGTCACGCCGCCGTTCTGGCGCACCAATTGATACAACCGTTGCTCGGTAACGCTGCCGCTGCCATCGGGGGCGACGTCAGTACCGTGGGCATCGCCGGGGGCTTTTCCGTCGATCAGCACTTTGAAGCGCACCGGTTTGCCGTCTGCGCCGGGGCCCAGTACCAGGTGCAAATCGCGCGCGTGGAAGCGGTAGACGATTCGGCTGGCCGGCGCGCTTGAAATCGCCCGTTCCGAACCGACGTTCCATTGACCGTCCAGGCCCCAATCGTTGAGTGCCAATTGCGCCGGCGTGCTGTACGCCGACACCTTGTCCGGCACCAGACCGGTTTGCGGTACGAAGTGCTCCGCACGCTGGTAGCCGACATAGGTTTCCGGCGACTGGACTTCATTCATGTCCGGGGCCAGTTGAACCCCGGTGGCATCGGCTGTGATCAGCCCATCGGCAACTTTTGAGGCGCCCGCTTCACGCAGCAACTGCTGGATGACGCGTTCCGATTCGGCGTATTCGCCTTCACCGAAGTGGTGATAACGAATGCGCCCCTGCGCGTCGGCAAAATAGTGAGCCGGCCAGTATTCGTTGTTGAAGGCACGCCAGATCTTGTAGTCATTGTCGATCGCCACCGGGTAGTTGATGCCCAGGTCTTTCATGGCTTTGGTGACATTGCCCACATCCCGCTCGAACGCGAATTCGGGCGCATGAACACCGATCACCACCAGCCCCTGATCGCGGTATTTCTCGGCCCAGGCTTTGACATACGGCAAGGTGCGCAGGCAGTTGATGCAGGAGTAAGTCCAAAAATCCACCAGCACGACCTTGCCCTTCAATGCCTGTGCGGTCAGTGGAGGCGAATTGAGCCATTGCACGGCGCCATCCAGCGGCGGGAGGTTGCCTTCAATCGGCAATGCGCCTGGCGCTTTTGCTGACATTTTCATCGCCCCGCCAGCGGCCATCATCGCCCCGCTGTTGTTCGGTGATTTGCCGGCTAAACGGCCCACCAACGCCTGCTCGAGGCCGCCGGTGGAAGCCGTCGAAACCCGCGCCAGGATGCCAGTGTCCAGCCCGAGGGCAATCGCCGCCACACCAGCCAACATCGCCGCGCCCAAACCTCGACGGACCCATTCACCCGCGCCGATCGAGCGCTTCATCGCCGCGAAGACTTTACCGCCCAGCAACAACGCCACGGCGAGGGAAGTGGCGGCACCCGCGGCGTAAGCCAGCAACAGCAACGTGGTGGCGATGCTTGCCCCTTGCAGCGCCGCCCCGGTCAGCAACAGGCCGAGAATCGGCCCGGCACACGGTGCCCAGAGCAGGCCCGTGGCGACGCCGATCAGGAACGAAGCGCCGGGACGCGGACGAGCATCGGCGCCCGCGGCTTCCGACAGTCGGCTGCCGGCCGCCACCAGTGGGCGCGTCAGCCGCTCGGCCAATCGAGGCAGCAGCAGCGTCAGCCCGAACAGTGCCACGAACAGCAACGCGAGCCAGCGACCGTACTGATTGACTTGCACCACCCAGCCGCCGCCCACCGCCGCCAATGAGGCGACGAGCGCGAAGGTCACCGCCATCCCCGCCAACAGTGGCAAGCCACTTTTCATAAACGGCTGCCCGGTGCGAGCGAAGACAAAGGGCAATACCGGCAGAATGCACGGGCTGACAATCGTCAGCACACCACCGAGATACGCGAGAACCAGAAGCCACATAGCATCGACCTGCAATAAATGAGTGAAAGGAAGTGCCCATGGGTCACGCCGCCCCGGGCTCGAAGGTCATCGCCAGACCGTTCATGCAGTAACGCAGGCCGGTCGGCTTGGGCCCATCGTCGAAGACGTGGCCCAGATGCCCCCCGCAACGCCGGCAGTGGACTGCTTCGCGCAGCACGCCGAAGGAACGGTCCTGACGGGTCGCCACCGCCTTGTCCAGTGGCGCCCAGAAGCTGGGCCAACCGGTGCGGCTGTCAAACTTCGTGTCGGATGAGAACAGCGGCAAATCACACCCGGCACAGGCGAAAATTCCCTCGCGATGCTCGTTGTTCAACGGGCTGCTGTAGGCCCGTTCGGTGCCTTCTTCGCGCAGGATTTCGTACTGCTCGGCACTGAGCATCGCGCGCCATTCGCTGTCACTGTGAGTCACCTCGAACACCTCCGACGCACTGGCCTCGCTGACCAGCGCCGAATGGGCGGCAAATTTTGGCAACACACCGATCACCAGGGCTGCAGCGCCCAGCCCGCCGCTCGCTACAAGAAATTGTCGCCGTGAAAACATGGCCATCTCCAAAATTCCAAGTGCCTGATAGGGAACACAGCCTAGGCTTGGGTTGATCGCCAAATCCTCACGGACAGTTAAACAATTCGTGATAACTCGCCCCGGGGAAAACCCGCACAATGTGCCCATTGCGCTACAAAGGATTGAGCTTTATGGAACAGACCAAACGTGTCCTGGTGGTCGAGGACGACCTGCACATCGCCGACCTTATCTGCCTGCATCTGCGCGATGAGCAGTTCGAGGTGGTGCACTGCGCCGACGGTGATGAGGGTATGCGACTGCTGCAGCAAGGAAGCTGGGACGCACTGATCCTCGACCTGATGTTGCCCGGCGTCGACGGCCTGGAAATCTGCCGTCGGGCGCGGGCCATGGCCCGCTACACACCGATCATCATCACCAGCGCCCGCTCCAGTGAAATGCACCGGATCCTGGGGCTGGAACTCGGGGCCGACGATTACCTGGCCAAGCCTTTTTCAATGCTTGAGCTGGTCGCCCGGGTCAAAGCCCTGCTGCGACGTGTCGACGCCATGGCCCGCAACCTGAAAATGGACGCCGGCAGCCTGATCACCAACGGCCTGTCCATCGACCCGATCACCCGCGACGTGTCCCTCGACGGTCGTCGCCTGGACCTGACCCCGCGAGAGTTCGACCTGCTGTATTTCTTCGTCCGCCAGCCTGGCAAGGTGTTCTCGAGGATGGACCTGCTCAACGCAGTCTGGGGCTACAGCCACGAAGGCTACGAACACACGGTCAACACCCACATCAATCGCCTGCGGGCCAAGATCGAAGCCGATCCGGCACAACCTGCGCGCATCCTCACGGTATGGGGTCGTGGCTATAAATTCGCGGCCAAGGAGGAGCAGCCATGAGGCTGACCCTGACACAGCGCCTGTCCCTGGTGTTCGCCATTCTGTTGCTGGTGTGCTGCGGCACCTCGGCCTGGATGCAAGTGCGCTCCAACAAAATGCACGAACTGGAGGTGGTTCAAGGGCTGTCGCGTGATCTCGCCCAGCACATCGCCCGCGACACTGTGCTGATGGACACCAATGGCCTGATGCCCAATGCCGTGCGCGAATTGTTCAGCAAACTCATGCTGGTCAATCCGAGTGTCGAGGTCTATCTGCTTGATAACGAGGGGCTCATTGTCGGCAGCGCCGCCCCCGAAGGCCGGATGCGTCGGGATCGGGTCGATCTGGCACCGATCCAGCGCTTGCTCAAGGGCGAGGCGCTGCCGATTCTCGGCGACGACCCGCGCAGCGTCGACGGACGCAAGGTGTTCAGCGCAGCGCCGTTGCAGGTCAACGGCAAGCCGGAAGGTTACCTCTATGTGGTGTTGCTCAGTGAAGAACACGACCGCTTCGCCGAACGCGGTGCCACCAGCGCCGCGCTCAATACGGCGCTGCTGTCTATCGGTCTGGTGGCGTCGCTGTGCCTGATCGCCGGCCTTGCCGCATTTGCCCTGATCACCCGACCGTTGCGTCGATTGACCGATCGAGTCAGCCAGTTCGACATCGACGGAGTCCCCTCCACACCGCCCGCATCGGACCCGGTAGAAAAAGCATCGAGCCACGATGAAATAGCCGTACTCGACGCCGCTTTCCGCCAGATGCAAACCCGTCTCGGCGAACAATGGCGCTCGCTGACTCGCCAGGATCAGGAACGCCGCGAATTGGTGGCGAACATCTCCCACGACCTGCGCACACCGCTGGCCTCGCTGCACGGTTATCTGGAAACCCTGTCGCTCAAAGACGCCACGCTGTCCCCCGCCGACCGCCGTCGCTATCTGGGCATCGCCCTGGATCAAAGCCGCAAGGTTGGCGGCCTGGCGCAATCGCTGCTGGAACTGGTGCGGCTGGAACACGGCTTTGTGCAACCGGTGCTGGAGCGTTTCTCCCTGACCGATCTTGTGCAGGACATCTTCCAGAAGTTCGAACTCACCGCCGAAGCGCGCCAGATTGAACTCAAGGCCAACTTCGCGCCCAACGTCTCGGCCGTCTGCGCCGACCTGGGGCTGATCGAACGTGTGCTGACCAACCTGTTCGACAATGCCCTGCGCGATACCCCGCAAGGTGGAGAAATCGAACTGAGCCTGCGACCTCAAGGGCCCTTCATCGAAGTCACCGTCAGCGACACCGGCCCCGGCATCGCCCCCGAATTGCGCGAAGGTTTGTTTCTGCGTCCGTTCAACATTGGCGGTGCCCGGCGCGATGGCGGGCTGGGGCTGCGCATCGTGCATCGGATCCTGCAACTGCACGGTCGCGAGATTCAGTTGATCGACGTTCCGGGACGGGGGGCGACTTTCCGTTTCTCCTTGCCAGTGGATGAACAAACAGCCGAAAAATGGGCCGTTCGCTCGATGAACCTGAATTCGATGGGGAAATAGCCCGGTTTCGGCGGTCACAGCTTTGAACCCGATACCCGATGCTGAGGCGAGAAAACGTTGATGACGGCCACGACGCCCTTGTATATCGGCTGCGCCGGATGGAGCCTTCCCCGTGAGCAATGGAGTGCTTTTCCCGACGAAGGCACTCACCTGCAACGGTACGCGGCACAGCTGATGTGCGCGGAAATCAACAGCTCGTTTTATCGACCACACCGCCCGGCAACCTATGCGCGATGGGCTGAAAGCGTGCCGGAAAATTTCAGGTTTTCAGTCAAAGTCCCCAAGCAGATCACCCACGAGGCTCGCTTGGTGAATGGTGAACAGTTGATCGATGACTTTATTGAGCAATGCATCCACCTGGGCCAGAAGCTTGGCTGCCTGCTGATCCAGCTTCCGCCCTCCTTGCCCTTTGACGTCAACACGGCCGAAACCTTTTTCGCCACCTTTCGTTCGCGCTACACAGGCTTCGCCGTGTTTGAACCCAGGCACGTCAGCTGGCAAACAGCCGAGGCGCAGGCGCTGCTGATGGAGCATCGAATAGGCCAAGTGGCAGCCGATCCTTCGCCACTGCCCAATGGCGATGTACCCGGTGCCTGGCCGGGCATCCGCTACTACCGATTGCACGGGTCGCCGCGAATCTACTGTTCAAACTACGAGAAACCATGGCTTGAAGACCTGGCTCGAACGCTACACCCCCAAGCTGACGGCGTTCCCACCTGGTGCATCTTCGACAACACCGCCAGTGGTGCGGCGACCGCCAATGCGCTGGAGCTTCAGCGAATGACATCCCAGCGCCAAAAATGATGACCAACCGCCTGTTCATCCGTGACAACTCGGGTCAGGTCCAATAGATTAGGCGGCCTGAAAAGGCCCTGTGCTTTCTCGCCTAAACCCAAGTTAAAAGAAGTAGTGAAATTTCAATGTCCGATTCCAATACCGCTGAATCCGTAGTCACCTTGTCGTCCAAAGCGGAATACGAAAACTCCATCAATCTTTCACAGCATGTGCCACAGGCCAAGACCATCAGCGAGATGGTCCTGGACGCTTTTCAATCCACCCGGGAAAGCGACCAGATCCGCGAGCTGCGCGCCGCGATTCGCCAGGCGCACGACAGCTTCGACGACGATAAAGCCTATGAACTGATGGGCGAGCTCAAACAACTGAAAGACGCTGAAGCGTCCGACATTGCCGCGCTGGAAGACCTGAGCAGCAAATTCCCGATCAGCCGTATTCTTTCCAGCTTCAAGGAAGACCCGGCGTTTCAGGAAATCGTCTATGGCCTGGCGTTGAAGGTGCTGAACCAGACTCACCAGGCCATCAGCAACCCAAGCACGGGCAAGAGCAAAGTGGCTCGCGCCAAGAAAGACCTCGAAGTGTTCACCATCAGCAAGGATGGCGTGAGCGTTACGCTGCCGCTGCGCACGCCACGTGCGAGCCTGAACGTTGATCGCAAAGCGCTGGAGTTCCTCGGTTTCACTTTCGTCGGCGAAGGTGAAGACGCGGCCATTGAAAACGAAACGTTCCTGGACAATACCGGGGCCGAACAAGCGGTCAACCGCAAGAACATCATCACTGCTATTCAACAACAAACCGCGTTCGACGGTTACAGCATCGCTGCGCAGTAACCGATCAACCTGAAAGCTTTCAGTCAGCAAGGAACCTGTGGCGAGGGAGCTTGCTCCCGCCGGGCTGCGTAGCGGCCCCAAAAAATGTGGCAACAATGCCGACTCTTGTGAGTGCTACCCACTCAAGCGGGAGCAAGCTCCCTCGCCGCAAAAGCAGGTATGCCCGAAAGAATTATCGCGCTGACGGATGCAGGGCCGCGATCATGTCCACTTCAATCGGCGCATTTTTCGGCAGCTGGTAAACACCGACGGTCGTTCGGGTGTGTTTACCGGCCTCACCCAATACATGCGTGAAGACGTCAGACGCACCGTTGGCCACTTCACTGAGGTCTACAAAGTCAAACGTGGATTTCACGTAGACCGTGATGCGCAGCAATGCCTTGAGGTTATCCAGTGAGCCGATGGCCTCACGGATCAGGGCAAGCCCGCGTATCGCGCTGATACCGGCAGCCTCTTGGGCATCGGCCAGGTTGAGTTCCAGTCCCACTCGGCCGGGGTACTGGATTTTTCCGTTCATACGCGGCACCAGCCCGCTGACATACAGTTCGTCATCGTGCCGGACCACCGGGGCGTAATGCCCGCCGGCAGAATTCTCGTCGTAGATATCAAAGCCGAGTTCTTTCGCCATCGCGAGGAAGCGTTCGTCGCGACTCATTTGATTACTCATTAACCGAACCCCTCTTAATCAATCATGCATACGCGCAGATGATGGTAGAGAGAGATGCGTGTCTTGATCAGGGCAACTTCGTATAAGATCCAACAAACTTTACTGCCAGGGAGACCAGTAAAATGCAGCGCGCCGTCATCGCCGCCATCGAGTTCCAGCCCGGAGTGCCGCTGGTGCAGCAGATCGTCGATCAGCTGTCTTTGGCCATCAACCAGGGTGGCCTGCCGAACGGGGCCAAGTTGCCACCGATTCGCGAGCTGTCCGAGTTGATGAACGTCGGCAAGTCCACGGTGGTCGATGCTCTCGACCGGTTGCGGGCCAAGGGGTTGGTGGTTTCACGCCAGGGTTCGGGGCATTACATTCACCGCCCAAGCATCCAATCCCAGCATGCAACTGGCCCGGACCTGCATCCCCAAGACACACTCAGCCGGGTCCGCCGCGCCTTGCTGCTGAACAACGGCGCGCTGCGCCCTGGCTGCGGATTTCTGCCCGCCTCGTGGCTGCCCGCCGACGAATTGCTCAAAGCCGTGCGCAGCACCCTTCGTGCGACCGCGCTGCGCATGGGCGAGTACGGTGAGGTCGGTGGTTACCTCCCGTTGCGCGAGGCGTTGCGCGTGAAGCTGTCGACCGTCGGCATCGAGGTGCCGGTGGAGCAGATCATCACCACCGCCAATACCGTGCAGGCCATCGACCTACTGATGCGCCTGTTGATAAAACCCGGCGACACCGTGCTGCTCGACGATCCGTGCTACTTCAACATGCACACCAACCTGGCGCTGCACGGCGCCAAGGTCATCACCATCGCCCGCGATTGCGACGGGCTGGACCTGGAAGCGTTCGAGCAATTACTGATCGCCCATCGCCCAGTGCTGTATATGACCAACAGCACGCTGCACAACCCGACCGGACACTCGTTCTCCGCCGCCCAGGTTTATCGCTTGCTGGAGCTGAGTCACCGTTACGGCGTCCACATCCTCGAAGATGACTTGTATGGCGACATCCAGCAAAGACGCACCCCGCGCCTGGCCGCGAGCGGTCTGGACAATGTCAGTTACGTGTCCGGTTTCTCCAAGACCCTGACCGCCAACAGCCGGGTCAGCTACACCGCGCTATCGCCGCAACTGGCCGCACGCATGATCACCTTGAAGATGGCCTGCGGCGGCGTGACCTCGGAACTGGCGGAGCAGATCACCTGCACCATGCTCAGTAACGGCAGCTACGCCAAACACACCCGGCGCACGGTGGATCGCCTGTATGAGTCGAGCAGTCGCGTGACGAGATGGCTGGTAGAGGCGGGATGTTCGGTGTCATCGATAGCGGGTGAAGGGCTGTTCATCTGGACTCGGTTGCCCGAAGGACTGCACGCCGAAACCCTGGCCGGCAAAGGCCTCGAACACGACCTGGTGCTGGCGCCCGGCACCCTGTTGAGCAAGGCCGCCGATGCCAGCAGCTTCCTGCGTTTCAATGTTGCGCATAGCGATAGCCTGCAGGTGCGCGAGCAGTTTTTCCGGCTGCTCGATCGCTGAGTTTTTCTGATGCCATTTTGCTGTTCCAACAAAAAGCCCCGCTCTTCTCTCGAAGGCGGGGCTTTCAACCGGAGCTGCATCGGGTTCTTGTTTTGCAACTCAGGCTCAAGAAAATGTTGCGCGTTGCTCCGCCTCGTAATGTCGAGTCTGAAAAGGCATGAGGGTTTGAGCCTTTAGGCCAAGGCCTTCACTCAACCCCCAGGAGGCTGCCAGTTCATCACGGCGACGGCGAAGCGGCGCGGCTGGTTCTGGCTTCACGCCTTGCTTGAAAGTCGAGTAGGCAAAAAGCTCAAGGGCATTAAAGGTTTCCAACACTCGGCTATCAGACACGCATGAAAAACGTGTAAAGCGTTCGAGCAGGTAGCCTGCGCGACGAACCTCGACCTCATCAGAATGCCGACTCAAAAAAGCCGTGACTTCACTTGAGAGGTTCGAGCTTGAGTACCAAACAGCTTTGGCAGCGCTCACAAGCGCAACGTCATCTGCTTGATTCAAAGGACTTTTGACCAGAGTGTCCAAAGCGGATGAGAGGACGTGGCCGCTAAGGGGCTTCGTCATCTGTATTCTCCAGATAGTTTTGCAGAATATTTTCGAGAACAGAGGTTGGTGATTCTTTATTGCCAACATATACATCAATAGCCTGCAACGCCAGTCGGCGGAGCTCAGTGGTGAGTATGAAACCACTTCTGAGCAGCGCCATGATATCGCCAATGTCCTGATCCGTAGCTCTGCCCAATTTAGAAATGGCAATGTCGATAGGCGATGCAATGTGAACATGCAGAGGAGACTCATTCGGAAACTCGGCAAGTGGAAGGCTTCGCTCCCAGTAATCCTCGTGAACAGGCCCAAAGCTTGTGTTGTATTGAAGGTCGTAGTTCAGTTCCATCAATCGACCGGATCGTTCATCGACAAACTCTTCCGGAACCTCTGCGAGCATGGTTTGAAGGTGGAGACCTTTTGGGACATTAGCCTCGTAAATTTCGGCATCGACATCCGTGGAAACACGGTGATTTGTATAGAGGTGAACCGCACACCCACCGAACACAATAATTTTGACCGCCCCAGTGTCTGCAGACTCAAGCACCAACTCAGCTTCGACAGATTTGAACATTGAAATCAAAGCCTGCCCTAACGCCGTGCTCGTAATAACACGGGGATTGATTACGTCCGGCAAATCCATATTCGAACCTCTAGCGACAAAACGCCAGGCAGCTGCTGCAGCTGATTTGGCAAAGCCCGAGGTTAGAAAGACGACTTCCGACCGACAACCTGAAAGGTTTGTAGGAAGATTCTTCCACATGGGTAAGCAGGAGCACTGGGCCTCGCATTAGTTGCGCGCCTACGAGACTTGGTGTGCCAAACGACTGAATCGCACCCAACAAAAAGCCCCGCTCTTCTCTCGAAGACGGGGCTTTTCTTTACAGCAGCCGGCGCTTAAGGCGCGTAAGTCAGCAACAACTCACTCGGCACTTTGAAGTCCAGCGACATCATCACGCTCAACGCGGTGATGGTGAAGATCGAGAACACGAACAGCTTGCGTGCCCAGACCGTGTCATCGACTGCCTTGTAGCCGGTCCAGGCCATGTACAACCAGTACATGCCCATGGCCGCGGCGACGGCGAGGTAGCTCATGCCGGCGTAGCCGCTGAAGGTCAGCATCAAGGTCGCCACGAGGAACGCCAGGATGTAGAGCAGGATGTGCCGCTTGGCCACTTGAATCCCGCGCTTCACGGGCAACACCGGAATCGATGCGGCCCGGTAATCGTTGAAGCGGAAGATCGCGATGGCGTAGGAATGCGGCATCTGCCACAGGCTGAACATCACCAGCAACGTCAGTGCGGCCATGTCGAAGTTGTTGGTCACGGCCACGTAGCCAATCACCGGCGGCATCGCACCCGACAGACTGCCCACCAGCGTGCCGTGAACCGACTTGCGCTTGAGGTACAGGCTGTAGAAGCCGACGTAGATGACGAAACCGATCACCGCGAACAGCGCGGCCAACGGGTTCGCCACCTTGTACAACAATGCAACGCCGGCCACACCGAGGACGGTCGCGAAGATCAGCGCCAGTTTCAGGGAGATCAGGCCCTGGACCAGTACGCGGTTCTTGGTGCGCTCCATCTTCAGGTCGATGTCGCGGTCGATGCAGTTGTTGAACACGCAACCGGAAGCCACCACCAGGGAGGTGCCGATCATTGCCGCCAGGAAGATGGCCAGATCGACATGCCCTTTAGAGGCCAGGAAAAATCCGCCTGCCACTGAAAGCACGTTACCGAAAATGATCCCCGGTTTGGTGATTTGGATAAAGTGCTTAAAGGACATCCGGACTTACCTCACTTCGCCATCATGAACGTGTGGATGCTGAACATGATCCACAGCGACAGGCCCACCAGCAGGACAATCACGATCGCGGCGAAAACAAATGCAATCACGTTGTTACGCTGCGCGGCCGAACGGTCCAGGTGCAGGAAGTACACCAGGTGCACCAGCACCTGGATCACGGCGAATGCCAGGACGATCATCAGGGTGATCGACTTCGGCAGCGTCGGGTACATCACCAGCGCAAACGGGATGACGGTCAGGATCACCGACAGGATGAAGCCGATCGCGTAGGACTTGACGCTGCCGTGGCCGGCGTCGTGGCTGTCATGGGAGTGTGTGTTAGCCATTTACATAGTCCCCATCAGGTAAACAACGGTGAATACGCAGATCCACACGACGTCCAGGAAGTGCCAGAACAGGCTCAGGCAGCTCAGGCGGGTCTTGTTGGTCGACGTCAGGCCATGCTTGTTGACCTGATACATCATGATCGCCATCCAGATCAGACCGCTGGTCACGTGCAGACCGTGGGTACCGACCAGGGTGAAGAACCCGGACAGGAAGCCGCTGCGGCTAGGGCCGTAGCCTTCGGCGATCAACACGTGGAACTCGTTGATCTCCATGCCGATGAAGCCGGCACCGAACAGGAAGGTCATGGCCAACCAGCCCAGGACCTGCTTCTTGTTACCCCGGTAGAACGCCAGCATGGCGAAGCCGTAGGTGATCGAACTGAACAACAGCAGAGCGGTTTCGCCCAGCACGTAAGGCAGTTCGAAGATGTCGTGGCCCGACGGGCCACCGGCGACGTTGTTAACCAGTACCGCGTACACCGCGAAGATCGACGCAAACAGAATGCAGTCGGTCATCAGGTAGAGCCAGAAACCGTATACGGTCATCTCGCCCGAGTCGTGGTGATGGTCATCGTGCCCATGTCCATCGACATGGGTGTGTCCAGCATTGGTCACTAAGTTCGACATGGTTTAAGCCTGTTCCAACGAGGTTTCAACACGGGTGGCGGTGGCCGGGATTTTCCCTGCCGCGACCAGACGCTTGTGCTGCTCGGCTTCGATGCGTTCGATCACATCGACCGGCACCATGTAGCCTTGATCGTCACGTGCAGCGTGGATCACGAAGTAGATGACAGTGCCAGCCAGGCTCGCGATTGCCAGCCACCAGATGTGCCAGATCATCGCGAAACCGAACACGGTCAACAGCGCGCCCATCACCACGCCAGTGGCGGTGTTGTTCGGCATGTGGATCGGCTCGTACTTGGCCGGAGCGCGGTACGCAGTACCGTTTTCCTTGGCTTCGGTGAACGGGTCGATGCAGTCGGCTTTCGGCAGCACGGCAAAGTTGTAGAACGGTGGTGGAGACGAGGTCGACCATTCCAGCGTGTGGGCATTCCACGGATCACCGTGTTCGCACATATTCTCTGGCTTGTTGCGGTCACGCACACTGACGTACAGCTGGATCAGTTGGCAGGCGATGCCGACAGCGATCATCACCGCACCGAACATGGCGACATACAGGTACGGCACCCACTCAGGGTTGGTGGTGGCGTTCAGACGACGGGTCATGCCCATGAAGCCCAGTGCATAGAGCGGCATGAACGCGACGAAGAAGCCGCTGATCCAGAACCAGAACGCTGCCTTGCCCCAGCCTTCGTGCAGCTTGAAGCCGAACGCTTTCGGGAAGTAGAAGGCGAAGCCTGCGATGTAGCCGAATACCGCGCCGCCGATGATCACGTTATGGAAGTGCGCGATCACGAACAGGCTGTTGTGCAGTACGAAGTCAGCACCCGGGATGGCCAGCAATACGCCGGTCATGCCGCCGATGGCGAAGGTCACCATGAAGCCCAGGGTCCACAGAACCTGGCTGGTGAAACGCAGACGGCCCTGGTAAATGGTGAACAGCCAGTTGAATAGCTTCACCCCCGTCGGGATCGAAATCAGCATCGTCGCCAGGCCGAAGAAGGCGTTGACGTTGGCACCCGAACCCATGGTGAAGAAGTGGTGCAGCCAAACCATGAAGCCCAGTACCGAGATCGCGCCGGAAGCGTAGATCATCGAGTGGTGGCCAAACAGTTTCTTGCCGGTGAAGGCCGAGATGACTTCCGAGAAAATGCCGAATGCCGGCAGGATCAGGATGTACACCTCAGGGTGACCCCACGCCCAGAACAGGTTGACGTACATCATTGGATTGCCACCAAGTTCATTGGTGAAAATGTGGAAATCCATGTAACGGTCAAGCGTCAGCAGTGCCAGGGTAGCGGTCAGGATCGGGAACGAAGCCACGATCAGGACGTTGGCCCAGGTGCAGGTCCAGGTGAAGATCGGCATGTCCATCAGTTTCATGCCAGGGGTACGCATTTTCAGCACGGTGGCCAGGAAGTTGACCCCCGTCAGCGTTGTCCCCAGACCCGATAGCTGTAGCGCCCAGATGTAGTAATCCATCCCCACGCCCGGACTGTATTGCAGGCCCGACAGCGGCGGATAGGCAACCCAACCGGTCTTGGCGAATTCGCCGACGCCCAGGGACAGGTTGATCAGCACCACGCCGGACACCAGCAGCCAGAAGCTCAGGGAGTTCAGGAACGGGAAGGCAACGTCACGCGCGCCGATCTGCAGCGGCACTGCAAGGTTCATCAGGCCGGTGAAGAATGGCATCGCCATGAAGATGATCATGATCACACCGTGGGCGGTGAAGATCTGGTCATAGTGTTCAGGCGGCAGGTAGCCAGGCGAACCCTCGGTGGCCATTGCCAGCTGGGTACGCATCATGATGGCGTCGGCAAAACCGCGCAGCAGCATGACCATGGCGACGATGATGTACATCACGCCGATTTTCTTGTGGTCGACCGACGTCAGCCACTCGGTCCACAAGTAGGTCCACTTCTTGAAGTAGGTGATTGCAGCGAACAGTGCCAGACCACCGAGCGCGATCATGGCGATGGTTATCATCACGATCGGTTCGTGGAACGGGACCGCTTCCCAACTTAATTTACCAAACATCGTTTACTCCTCTGCCCCGGCAGCTGAATGCGAGTTCATGTCCATTCCTTGCGTAGCGGCCACTTCTTTCTCTTTCTTCTCGTGCTTCACCTTAGGACCCGGTTTCATGCCTTCGTACTTGTCGACGATGGTCTGGAACAGGTTCGGCGTCACCGAGGAGTAGAGCTCGACTGGGTTGTTCTGGCTCTGCTTGGCAAGGGCTGCGTACTCAACTTGTTCAAGCTGCTTAGGTGACTTTTTGACTTCACTTACCCAGGCGTCGAAATCTTCCTGGGAAGTTGCGATCGCTTTGAATTTCATACCGGTGAAACCCGCGCCGCTGTAGTTGGCGGAGATACCGTCCATTTCAGCGTTACGGTCAGCGATCAAGTGCAGCTTGGTCTGCATGCCCGCCATCGCGTAGATCTGGCCGCCCAGGCCCGGGATGAAGAACGAGTTCATCACGGCGTCGGAGGTGATCTTGAAGTTGATTGGCGTGTGCGCCGGGAACACGATCTTGTTGACCGTGGCAATGCCTTGTTCCGGGTAGATGAACAGCCACTTCCAGTCCAGCGCGACCACTTCGATGGTCACAGGCTTGACGTCGGATTGAATCGGACGGTACGGGTCCAATTCGTGGGTCGAAATGTAGGTGATGTAACCCAGGGCAACGATGATCAGGACCGGGATGGTCCAGACGGCCACTTCGATTTTGGTCGAGTGAGACCATTTCGGGGTGTAAATGGCGTCCTTGTTAGAGGCACGGTACTTCCAGGCGAACAGGAAGGTCATCACGATAACCGGCACCACGACCAACAGCATCAGCAGCGTGGCGGTGATGATCAGGTTTCGCTGTTCCAGGCCGACCTGGCCCGTGGGATTGAGCAAGGTCATGTTGCAGCCTGACAGCAACAACGTGCCGAGCAGCGGCAATAAGCCTAGTAGTCTGGGGTACCTGTTTTTACTCATCTCACGACCTCTAAAGCAGCTTGCGCAATGCAGTTGGGTTTTGATCGCCAACACTTCACCCTGCCAAGGGTTGGCATTTTTCTTGGATTGAATAAGGGCTGCCCGTCGCGCGTCAGACGCTGTTCGACAAATCCTGGGCTAGCGGTAAGTTCTTATTCGAATTCGTGGTCAAAGGCCTTGTTACAGACCAATTCCATTTGGTGCGGATAGTTGGAAGGCTCCGACACCTGGGAGTCGCACGAAGCGTTCAAGCCCCTCGACGCCCTGTTTTCCTGCTCAAGGTGAGCAGTGCCGGAATTCAGTGCGGGCGATTGTAGATACGTAGCGACTCATAAACCATGTCTCATCCCGAAATAATTTTTATCCATTCCAGCAACAATCATTAACGGATTTTGCAAAAGTGCGGCATCTTATCGAAATTAATTCTCAACAAAAACACCAAAATTTGTAGGTCTACAGGGCGCAGTTCAGACAGCTATCGGGGCTGACGCAGACACTTCGACGGTGCCCTAGCCCCTACAAGACAAGGGCTCTGGCGATTTGCCAGCCGCTGTTAAAACTGTCTGTTTGCGTGCGATGGCCAATCAATCGGCAGACGCCTGAGTAGGCCAATTTTGTTGCCAGGCCATACACCGATTCTGCCCGTTGAAATGCCTTGCGACAGTCACGCTGTGACAACATGTCGCACACGTGTCGCACCCTTTCTTGTCGCACATCACGGACTTTTTATTTGTCCCTTGAAATGCAAAACGCCCCGGCCCTCTTGATGAGGACCGGGGCGTTTTTTCACGTTATCCGCACGAGTGGCGGATGACCTCAGCGCAGCGCTTTGCGGTTACGCGAAGTGAGCAGCGGCACCAGCACCACGATCAGCACGAACGCCACCAGCGCCCACTGCGCCAGCGACAAACCGAGGATCGGCGGGTATGGCGTGGAGCAGAAACCATCGACCTGAAAGCCCAGCGGGAAAATCTTCGCCAGCGGCAGGCCATCGACAATCGGTTGCAGCACATCGATGCCACAGCTGACCGCCGGGTAGAACTGGGTGTAGACGTGATGCCCGGCCACCGCGACACCGGCCAGTGCGAAAATCACCACCAGGGTTTCAAACACCGTGATGCTGCGGCGGGTGCGCATCGCCGCGCCAATGAAGGCAAACAGCGCAATCAGCAACAGCGCGTAACGTTGCAGGATGCACAGCGGGCACGGCGCCTCGCCCAGCACAACTTGCATGTACAGCGCGCCACCGATCAGCGCCAGGCAGATGATGCCCAGCAACACCAGGTAGCGCCGTTCACGTCCCAACCGCATTGTTTCCTCGCTCATCGCGTTTCCCTTTTATGCTCGTGGATCAGCTCGCCGGCGGCTGCGCTTGCAGCTGCTGCATCAGGCTGATGTTGTCTTCGATATGCCAATTGGCCGCGATGCGACCGCTTTTGATCTGATAGATATCGGTTGCCCGGAAGTCTACACGCTGGCCCTGACCTTTGAGAGCCTTGAACGGACCAGTGAAGTGACCGCGAAAGTGCAAATGCACTACCACCCGGTCGCCAGCAATGATCATTTGCTCGATCTCGCAGCTCAGGTCCGGCACCGCCGTGCGGAAAAACTTCGACGCCAGCAGCGGCCCGGTCGGCCCCTGGACCCGGCCTTCAGGCGGGGTCATGTCGATGAACTGCTCCGACAAGGCCGACTTGGCCAACGCCTCCTCCCCGCTGTTCCAGAAACTACCGTAACGACGAGCTGCCAATTCCATCGCATCACGTTGCGCCTTGGGCAGGCTCTGATCGACGATCAAGGTCTGCGGCTGGAGCAAGGCGGATTCGGCGAACGCGAAAGGGCTGGCCAGTAACGCAGCCGATAGAACGAGACGGGAGAAGGTGAAGTGAGTCATGGGGCGATCCTGATCATGTAAACGAACGAGCGCCTATCATCAGCATCGGGGAATAAACGATAAACCGGTTAAGAACGGATTAACTTTTAAGGGATTTTTACGAATCGGGACCGCGGCGCGTCTATCACGTGCAAGCCCCGCTCCTACAGGTTTTGTGTTGTTCGCGCGATTGCGCAACGGTACAAAACCTGTAGGAGCGGGGCTTGCCCGCGAAGCAAGCGACTCGGTCTCCCGAGTCGCCGCAAACAGTTACTCCAATGCCGAAGCCGGCCCAAAGAACTCGTAACGGCTCTGCTTCTCCGGCACACCCAACGCCTTGAGGTGACGCTTGATTGCCGCCATGAACCCTTTCGGCCCCAGGAAGTAAGCATCCAGATCGCGCTGCTCCGGCAGCCACTCGCCCAGTTGCTCGCGGCTCAACAGCCCGACCGTGTCGGCCGCCGGACTCACGCCATCATCTTCGGCGTAGCAATAGAAGCGTTTGAGTTGCGGGTGACGCTCGGCCAAGCCATCGATCCAGTCGCGGAATGCATGAACGCTGCCGTTACGCGCGCAGTGGATAAAGTGCACCGGCCGTTCGGTGGCCAGCGCCGCTTCCAGCATCGCCAGCGTCGGGGTGATGCCGACACCACCGCTGATCAGCACCAGCGGTTTGTCACTGGCGGTCAGGGTGAACTCGCCCGATGGCGGGAACAGCTGGATGCTCGAACCAACGTGCAACTGATCGTGCAAGTGGTTGGAGGCGCGGCCACCGGTTTCACGCTTGACGCTGATGCGGTACTGGCCCTTGTTGGCCAACGCCGACAGCGAGTAGTTACGACGGATCTCTTCGCCATCGAGGATCAGTTTCATGCCGATGTACTGGCCCGGTTCCGCTGCCAAAATCGCGCCTTTGTCGGCAGGTTCGAAGTAGAACGAGGTGATTTCCGCGCTTTCCTCGACCTTGGCCGCCACGATGAATTCCCGCGCCCCGCGCCAGCCACCGGGTGCCTGTTCCTTTTGATCGTAGATGCTGGTTTCGGCGCCGATCAGGATGTCGGCCAACTGACCGTAGGCCGCGCCCCAGGCACTCATCACCTCAGGGGTGGCAATTTCTTCGCCCAGCACTTCGGAGATCGCACGCAGCAGGCAAGTGCCGACAATCGGGTAGTGCTCCGGCAGAATTTGCAGGGCCACGTGCTTGTTGATGATCTTGGCGACGAGGTCGCCCAACTGATCGAGCTGGTCGATGTGGCGCGCGTACATCAGAACACCGTTGGCCAGGGCGCGCGGCTGATCACCGCTGGCCTGGTGAGCCTGGTTGAACAACGGGCGCACTTCCGGGTATTCCGAGAGCATCATGCGGTAGAAGTGAGTGATCAGCGCTTCGCCACCGCTTTCCAGCAACGGCACGGTGGATTTGACGATGGCACGGTCTTGAACGCTAAGCATAAAGTGACTCCTGGGCTACTTTGGATTGCTAACTGATGACCCTAGGGTTATCACTTTCCATGCCAACTATTTAACCCTTCAAAAACAATAACTTATAAACACAGTAGTCATATCGACACACGTTGGCTTATAGTCATCCCGACTACACGGAGTCACTATGACTGCAAAATCCTTGCTTACCGCCCTGCTACCGCTGGTCTCCGACCTGTCCCGCGAACTGCCCGAAGGCGAGCGTTATCGACGCCTGCTCGAAGCCATGCGCGCCCTGCTCCCCTGCGATGCCGCCGCCCTGCTGCGCCTGGATGGCGAGTGGCTGGTGCCGCTGGCCGTCGACGGGTTGAGCACCGACACCATGGGCCGCCGTTTCAAAGTCAGCGAGCACCCGCGTTTCGAAGCGTTGCTCAGCAGCCACGGCCCGACGCGGTTCGCCGCCGACAGCGACTTGCCGGACCCTTACGACGGTCTGGTCGACGGCCTCGACGAGCATCTGGAAGTTCACGATTGCATGGGCTGCCCGTTATTCATCGACGAGCGTCCCTGGGGCTTGCTGACCCTCGACGCCCTCGACCCGGAAAAATTTGAACCCATCGAACTGGACGCCCTGCAAGCCTTCGCCAGCCTCGCGGCGGCCACCGTCAACGCCGCCGAACGCATCGAGCGCCTGGCCAATCGCGCCGAAGACGAGCATCAGCGCGCCGAGGTCTACCGCCAGGCCAGCGGCCAGCAAAACCGCGAGATGATCGGGCAGAGCAAGACGCATAAACGCCTGGTGGAAGAGATCAGCCTGGTGGGCGGCAGCGACCTGACCGTGCTGATCACCGGCGAAACCGGGGTCGGCAAGGAATTGGTCGCGCAGGCGATTCACGCCGCTTCGCCAAGGGCGGACAAACCGATCATCAGCCTCAACTGCGCCGCCCTGCCGGACACCCTGGTGGAGAGCGAATTGTTCGGCCATGTGCGCGGCGCCTTCACCGGCGCCACCAGCGATCGGCGCGGCAAGTTCGAACTGGCCAATGGCGGCACGCTGTTTCTTGATGAAGTCGGCGAACTGTCCCTGACCGTGCAGGCTAAGTTGTTGCGGGTGCTGCAAAGCGGTCAATTGCAGCGCCTGGGGTCGGATAAGGAGCATCAGGTGGACGTGCGCTTGATCGCAGCGACTAACCGCGACCTGGCCGAAGAAGTGCGCAGCGGCCGCTACCGTGCCGACTTCTATCACCGCTTGAGCGTATACCCGCTGCTGGTACCGGCCCTGCGCGATCGCGGGCGCGATGTGTTGCTGCTCAGCGGTTATTTCCTGGAACAGAACCGCTCGCGGATGGGCCTTAACAGCCTGCGCCTGAACAGCGACGCGCAGGTGGCATTGCTGGCATACGACTGGCCGGGGAATGTGCGGGAGCTGGAGCATTTGATTGGTCGCAGTGCCTTGAAAGCGCTGGGTAACTGCAAGGTACGGCCGAAGATTCTGAGTTTGAGTGCGGCGGATCTGGATTTGCCCAATGGCAGCATCGAAGTGGTCGCCGAGCAACCGGCGGCGGCCCCAATGGCATTGGTGTCGGGGGATTTGCGAGAGGCTACCGAAAATTATCAGCGCCAATTGATCAGCGCTTGCCTGGAACGGCACCACGACAACTGGGCAAGCGCGGCGCGCGAGTTGGGCCTGGATCGGGCGAACCTCGGGCGGATGGCCAAGCGCCTAGGGATGAAATAACCCCCCCACTGTGGCGAGGGAGCTTGCTCCCGCTCGGCTGCGAAGCAGCCGCAAAACCTGAAAATGCGGATAGTCTGATAACACACATCACCTGATCGGGAGTGCTTCGCACTCCAGCGGGAGCAAGCTCCCTCGCCACAGGGTTCGCCGTTGGGCCGGGAATGGGTATTTAGCCTAAAGCCTGCCCCCAACAAGTCGATAACCCGGCATCAATAGTTTTTGGCGACTTTTTACTCGCCCATCACCTTTTTCCACAGAAGGTTTTTATGTCCACCACCAAAGCCCGCGCAGACTCACTTTCGCTTCTGCTGTTTACCTTGCGCAGCGGCAAGCTGATGGCAATCAACCTGCTGAAAGTCAGCGAAATCATCCCCTGCCCGCCGCTGACCAAGCTGCCGGAGTCGCACCCACACGTCAAAGGCATTGCCACCTTGCGCGGCGCCTCGTTGTCGGTGATCGACCTCAGCCGCGCCATCGGCGAGCGGCCACTGGAAGACCCGAATGGTGGCTGCCTGATCGTCACCGACGTCAGCCGCTCCAAACAGGGCCTGCACGTTCAGGCCGTGAGCAAGATCGTCCACTGCCTGACCACCGACATCCGCCCGCCGCCCTTCGGCTCCGGCGGCGTGCGCTCGTACATCACCGGCGTGACCTCGGTCGACGGCACCCTGGTGCAAGTGCTGGATATCGAAAAGGTCATCCACGGCATCGCCCCGGCGCAGATCGAAATGGCCCCGACCGAACTGAGCATGGAAGACGCCGAAGTGCTGGGTAACGCTCGGATCCTGGTGGTCGACGACAGCCAGGTCGCGCTGCAGCAATCGGTTCACACCTTGCGCAACCTCGGCCTGCAATGCCACACCGCCCGCAGCGCCAAGGAAGCCATCGACTGCCTGCTGGACCTGCAAGGCACGGCGCAGCAGATCAACCTGATCGTCTCGGACATCGAAATGTCGGAGATGGACGGCTACGCGTTCACCCGCACCCTGCGCGAGACGCCGGACTTCTCGCACCTTTATGTGCTGCTGCACACATCGCTGGACAGCGCGATGAACAGTGAGAAAGCGCGCCTGGCCGGGGCCAACGCGGTGCTGACCAAGTTCTCCTCGCCAGAACTGACCCGGTGCCTGATCGAAGCGGCCAAGGCCGTCGCCGAACAAGGTCACTGAGTCATGACCGAACGCTTTTGCTTGCTGATGCGGCGCAACCTTGCCGAGGCGGTGCCCGCAATCACGTGGCCGGTCGGCATTGAATTGATCGAGTACCGTCCCGAAGTCGCCCAAGCCGTCCATCACGTGATGGAACTGGGTCACCTGGAAGGCGGTGGCCGTGTGCCGGAATTGGCGATCTGGCAGCGACGTTTTGAAACCGATCCTGAATATGACCCCACGCTCTGCTTCATCGCTCAAGATGCCGAAGGGATCGTCGGCGTGGCGCAGTGCTGGACCAGCGCCTACATCAAGAAGTTGATGGTGCACCCACGGGCACAGCGACGTGGGCTTGGCCGCGCATTACTGCTCCACGCGTTCCAGGTGTTTCAGGCCCGCCGGGAAGGTTATGTGGATTTGAAAGTACTGGAAGACAACCTTCGGGCGCAGCGGCTGTATGAAAGCGCCGGAATGTATGTAGTCCGCCGAGAATTGGTCCCAGTCTGATACACCGCCATCGCGAGCAGGCTCGCTCCCACAATGTTTTTTTGTCGTACACAACATCGGTGTCTGGTGAAGATCTACTGTGGGAGCGAGCCTGCCCGCGATGGGGCCGACACATTCAACCCAATACCATCAGGCATACTCCACCCCTCGGCCAACTCAATGCCCAAGGATGCCTGCCCCATGAAAACCGCCACCCTGACCTTGCTCTGCCTTACCGCCCTCGCCCCCCAAGCCCACGCCTCCAGTCCCGACGCCTGGGCCGCCTACGACAAAGCCGTGCTCGCCAGCTGCACCAAAGCCAGCGGCCTGAAAAACGCCAAACCCGTCGGCACCGCCGCGCAGTTCGACGACCGGGTCGACTACACCGCGCTCCTGATGCAAGGCCAATACCCGCAAAAACACATGAAAGGCCAGCAAGGCACCGAACTGTGCCTGTACAACAAAAAGAGCAAAACCGCCTACGTGACCGAATGGGACTCCATCCGCCCCACCGCCAAAACCCAGTGACTGGCGCATAACTTGCTTCGACCCGAGCCTTCGCGGTGTCTTTCTGGCGCCGTTCCATGCCCTCGGAAGCGACCGACCGCTCAATGAATACGACATTTTCCTGCGTAGGTTGCGGCAAATGCTGCAACGACCACCACGTGCCCCTGACCCTGGCCGAAGCCCGCATGTGGGCGGCCGACGGCGGTCAGGTGATCGTGTTGGTGGAAGGTTTCCTCGGCAACGGCCTGGGCCTTCCCGTGCAGCAACGCGAACACGCCGAACGTCGCTCAGTAGTGGTTCGAAGCGGCACGTCCGAGGCTTACGTGGCGATCACTTTTGCCGCCTACAACGTCGGTCCCTGCCGGAATCTTGACGAAGACAACCTCTGCCGAATCTACGAACGCCGCCCGCTGGTGTGCCGCATCTACCCGATGGAAATCAATCCGCACATTGCGCTGAACACCGCAGTGAAAGAATGCCCGCCCGAATCGTGGGAACAGGGGCCGGACTTGATCATCGGGGGTAAGTTGGTGGATCAGGAACTCGCGGGATTGATCCAGCGTTCGCGCCAGGCGGATCGCGACGACATTCAGACCAAGGATGCGATTTGCGGGCTGCTGGGGATTCGGACGACAGCGTTGAAGGGGGATGGATTTACGGCTTACCTGCCGGATATGAAGGCGTTTGCCACCGTCATCGACCAGGTTGCCGCGCAGCCGCTGGCGGGCTCAGGCAGTGATTGGCAGTTTCATGTGTCAGGGGAAGACATCGCCGTGCAAGTGCAGGCGGCCGGGGCGATGGTGGCGACGGAAGTGCCGGTGAACTATGCGTTTATTTCGTTGCGGGTGGCTTGATTCCAGGGCTGTTCAACCTGTTATGGCCCCTTCGCGAGCAGGCTCGCTCCCACCATTGATCTGCGTCGTACACACAAAATCTGTGTCCTGTTGAGATCTACTGTGGGAGCGAGCCTGCTCGCGAAGGCGATTGATCAGGCACTGCAGCGTTTGAAACTCAGCGTTTACCCATCGACCGACGAGTCCCTGGAGGCGCAGCCCCTGGTGTCTTGGTATGGCCATTCTTCGCGCCATTCTTGTACCAAGGCTGGCTGGCATTCTTCGCAGCGGCCAAATCACCCGGTTTGAACGGGAACTTGAACGCCGGGATCGCGGCTTTGGTTTCGCTGTCTGCGCTGGAGTCGACGCTGTCTGGCAGGTCTGCCGGGGCGTCGCTCAAAGCGTCGGCAACCGGCGGTTGTGTCGGGGAAGTCATGAAAGCTCCGGGGTGATGCAAAAAGTCGGGCCCGGTCAGCGAGCCGCGAAAGAGCGGCAGTATACCTGTGTCCAGAGCCGCAAGCTTCACGCCGCAAGCGAGTCCGTCGGGTTTTGTGCCAATCGCGAGCAACCCCCGCACCTGTGGGAGCGAGGCTTGCCCGCGAAGAACGATCACGCGGTCAATCAGACCGAACGCTATCTACCGGGGAACCTCAACCCTATCCAACACCCGATTCACCGCCAACTCCGCCAGCATGATGACCTGCTGAATCGCCATCAGCGTATGCCGCTGCGGCCCCTCCAGACTCGTCGCAAAATCACTGCTCATCACACTCGCTGATGCCAAAGATTCACAGGCATGGGCCAACAGACTTTCAGAATCAACATCAGGATCGACCACAAACATCGTGCTCGGCCGGCGCGGTTTTTCGATGTAGCGCTCGGGGGGATCGAGGTAGTAATCGAGCGCGCGTTTCATGGCTTCGTGGTCTTTGATGAGCGATTCGGCCTGGGTGGTTTCGTCGCGGGGTGTGGTGGTATTGATGGGTGGATCGGGGATTAACTTATCCATGCAAACTCCTACTGAAATGGGTGCCACCATTCGCCGGATCTCACGCGGCGAAGAGGTGGCAGCTATGTGCAGTGTGAGATCACCGGTAGTAGGCACCCGGCCAGACCGAAGTCTGCCCGCACACAGCCGCCATAACGCATTTACAGGCAGCGGATAAGCTGGCGCCAATTATGGTGGCATTGGCGCTAGATGCATACTAGTTGCCGGGGATCTCACGCCCGGTCGCTGAATTTGCAGCGACAGCCAAAGGTTAGAGAACACGCTTCCTACCCGGCAACCTGAAAAATGCGTGGGAAAACGCTGTGTTTTTTACACATCTTTCAACACACAAAAATGGAACGCGGAGCGTCCCGGGCGGCATTCCCACGCGGAGCGTAGGGAACGATCAATCGGGGGCAGTAGAGAGAAAATGGTCGGCTGGCAGACCGCTATCGCGAGCAGGCTCACTCCTACAGTGGAACGATGCACGTCTGCAAGAAATTGGTCGGCTGTCAGGCCGCCTTCGCGGGCAAGCCTCGCTCCTACAGTGGAACGATGCACGTCCGCAAGAAATTGGTCGGCTGTCAGGCCGCCTTCGCGGGCAAGCCTCGCTCCTACAGTGGAACGATGCACGTCTGCAAGAAATTGGTCGGCTGGCAGGCCGCCTTCGCGGGCAAGCCTCGCTCCTACAGTGGAACGATGCACGTCTGCAAGAAATTGGTCGGCTGGCAGGCCGCCTTCGCGGGCAAGCCTCGCTCCTACAGTGGAACGATGCACGTCTGCAAGAAATTGGTCGGCTGTCAGGCCGCCTTCGCGGGCAAGCCTCGCTCCTACAGTGGAACGATGCACGTCCGCAAGAAATTGGTCGGCTGGCAGGCCGCCTTCGCGGGCAAGCCTCGCTCCTACAGTGGAACGATGCACGTCTGCAAGAAATTGGTCGGCTGTCAGGCCGCCTTCGCGGGCAAGCCTCGCTCCTACAAGGGGTTCGGTGTACACGCTTCGCTTTTCCCCACTCATTAGGCCGAGCGTTAGCTCGCCTGCTTTTGATCTTGATCTGCCCGCCCCTTCGGGAGGCTGAGTGGAGGCGTTCATCTGGGGGGTGGGCGCGTAGCGCCGTGCGGCGAAGCCGCACACATCGAGAGGAGGTCGAAGCGAAGCCGACCGGAGGCGATGCCCCCAGATGAATGCCGGAGCGAGGGTACGCCGAGCCCAGGCGAGGGGCCGGACGCTGGGGCGAAGCCTTTTGCTTACTTTTCGGCGTTTGGAAAAGTGAGTCGCTGTAAGAGCGAAACCGCCAGCAACCGTTACCGCAGGAATGGATATGTACGCCATCAACAGCAGCATGGTCGGCTACCAGGCCGCCAAGCCCAAACTGACAGCGCCGTCAGTTAGCAGTCACCTTCCTGACCGCCGAACAGGTTTATAAAGGAAGGTATAAACCCGACCCGACTCCCGACCACCTAGCCCGGCGCCCCCACTCGCATGCGAACCCAGAAAAAAACCGCCTTGATCGCAGGCCTGCTGATCGCCCTGGCAGCGAGTGGCGCGTGGTACGCCACCAAACCCGCCACCGCCAAACTCGCCGCGCCCACAGCGATCCCGGTTCGAGTCGTCAGCGTCACCGAAAAAGACGTCCCCCGCTACGTCACCGGCATCGGCTCGGTCCTGTCCCTGCACAGCGTCGTAGTCCGCCCGCAAATCGACGGCATCCTCACCAAAATCCTGGTCAAAGAAGGCCAATTGGTGAAACAAGGCGACCTGCTCGCCACCATCGACGACCGCTCGATCCGCGCCAGCCTCGACCAGGCTCGGGCACAACTCGGCGAAAGCCAGGCGCAACTGCAAGTCGCGCTGATCAACCTCAAGCGCTACAAACTGCTCAGCGTCGATGACGGCGTATCCAAGCAGACCTACGACCAGCAACAAGCCCTGGTCAACCAGCTCAAAGCCACCGCCCAAGGCAATCAGGCGTCAATCGACGCCGCTCAGGTGCAGCTTTCCTACACACAGATTCGCTCCCCGGTCACCGGCCGCGTCGGTATTCGCACGGTGGACGAAGGCAACTTCCTGCGCATGACCGACACCCTGGGCCTGTTCACCGTGACCCAGATTGACCCGATCGCCGTCGAGTTTTCCCTGCCGCAACAAATGCTGCCTACCCTGCAAGGCCTGATCGGCGACCCCGAGCGCGCACAAGTGAAGGCCTATATCGGCGCCGACACCGACGGCGAAACCGGCAACCTGCTGGGCGAAGGGCACCTGACCCTGATCGACAACCAGATCAACGCCAACACCGGGACCATCCGCGCCAAGGCGGAATTCAACAATCCCGGGCAGAAGCTCTGGCCGGGCCTGCTGGTGACGGTAAAAATTCAGACCGCCCTGGATAAAGATGCGCTGGTGGTCCCGCCCACTGTCGTACAGCGTGGCCTCGATCAACATTTCGTGTACCGCGTCAACGGCGACAAGGTCGAAACCGTCACCGTACAAATGGTCTACCAAGGCAGCGGCCAGGACATCATCAAAGGCGTAAAACCGGGTGACGTGCTGGTCAGCGACGGCCAGTCGCGGCTCAAACCCGGCTCGACCGTGCAGGTAATGACCGAGCCGCCGCAAGTGGTGCAATCGGAGTCGAAGCCATGAAGGGCCACGGTTCTGTCTCAGCCTGGTGCATCGATCATCCGGTGGCGACGATCCTGCTGACCTTTGCCCTGGTGTTGCTCGGCGTTATCGCCTTCCCGCGCCTGCCGATTGCGCCGCTGCCGGAAGCCGAATTCCCGACCATTCAAGTCGCCGCACAATTGCCCGGCGCCAGCCCCGAAACCATGGCGTCGTCGGTGGCCACGCCGCTTGAAGTGCAATTCAGCGCCATCCCCGGCGTGACCCAGATGACCTCGAGCAGCGCCTTGGGCTCGACCAACCTGACCCTGCAATTCACCCTAGACAAAAGCATCGACACCGCCGCCCAGGAAGTACAGGCCGCAATCAACACCGCCGCCGGCAAGCTGCCCAAGGACATGCCGAACCTGCCGACGTGGCGCAAGGTCAACCCGGCCGACAGCCCGGTGCTGATTCTCAGCATCAACTCAACCTTGATGCCCGGCACCGAACTCAGTGACTTGGTGGAAACCCTGCTCTCGCGTCAGATCAGTCAGATCGACGGCGTAGGCCAAATCAATATCACCGGCCAGCAACGTCCGGCAATCCGTGTTCAAGTCTCGGCCGACAAACTCGCGGCCATCGGCCTGACCCTGGCGGACATTCGGCTGGCGATCCAGCAAACCAGCCTCAACCTGGCCAAAGGTGCGTTGTACGGTGAGTCGAGTATCTCGACACTGTCGACCAACGACCAATTGTTCCACCCCGAGGAATACAACCAGCTCATCGTTTCCTACAAGGACGGTGCCCCGGTTCACCTCAAGGATGTCGCTACAGTCGTCAACGGTTCGGAAAATGCCTACGTTCAGGCGTGGGCCGGTGATCAACCCGGGGTGAACCTGGTGATTTCCCGGCAGCCGGGCGCCAACATCGTCGAAACCGTTGATCGCATCCAGGCCGCCCTGCCCGGCCTCGAAGCCATGCTGCCGGCCTCGGTGCAGGTCAAGGTGCTGGTCGACCGCACCCAGACCATCCGCGCCTCCCTGCATGAAGTGGAAATTACCCTGCTGATCGCGATCATGCTGGTGGTGGCGGTGATGGCGCTGTTCCTGCGCCAATGGTCGGCGACCCTGATTGTGTCCGCCGTACTGGGCGTATCGCTGGTCGCCAGTTTCGCCCTGATGTACATCATGGGTTTCAGCCTGAACAACCTGACGCTGGTGGCAATCGTGGTGGCCGTGGGGTTTGTGGTCGACGATGCGATTGTGGTGGTGGAGAACATTCACCGCCACCTGGAGGCCGGCGACGGCATGCGCGAGGCGGCGATCAAGGGTGCCGGCGAGATCGGTTTTACCGTGGTTTCGATCAGCTTCTCGCTGGTGGCGGCGTTCATTCCGTTGCTGTTCATGGGTGGCGTGGTCGGGCGGCTGTTCAAGGAATTCGCCCTGACCGCCACTTCGACCATCATGATTTCGGTGGTGGTGTCGCTGACGCTGGCGCCGACCCTGGCCGCGCTGTTCATGCGCGCCCCGGTGCATCACGCCCACAGCAAACCCACGTTTGGCGAACGTTTGCTGACAGGTTATGAAAAACTGCTGCGCCGTGCCCTCGCCCACCAGAAACTGATGATCGGGGTTTTCTTTCTGTCACTGGGCCTGGCGGTGGCCGGTTACATCTTTATTCCCAAGGGGTTCTTCCCGGTGCAGGACACCGGTTTTGTCCTCGGCACCACCGAAGCCGCCGCCGATATTTCCTACGGCGACATGGTGAAAAAACACCTGGCGATGGCCGAAATCGTCGCCACAGACCCAGCGGTTGCGGCGTTTTCCCACTCGGTCGGGGTCTCGGGCAGTAACCAGACCATCGCCAATGGCCGCTTCTGGATTTCCCTGAAAAAACGCGGCGACCGCGACGTCTCGGCCAGCCAGTTCATCGACCGGATCCGTCCGAAACTGATGAAAGTCCCGGGCATCGTGCTCTATCTGCGCGCCGGCCAGGACATCAACCTCAGCTCCGGCCCGAGTCGCGCCCAGTATCAATACGTGCTCAAGAGCAACGACGGCGCAACGCTCAGCACCTGGACCCAACGCCTGACCGAAAAACTGCGCGCCAACCCGGCGTTCCGCGATATTTCCAACGACCTGCAACTGGGCGGCAGCATCACCCACATCAGTATTGACCGCAGCGCCGCCGCGCGTTTCGGCCTGACCGCCAGTGATGTCGATGAAGCGCTGTACGATGCGTTCGGCCAACGGCAGATCAATGAATTCCAGACCCAGATCAACCAATACAACGTGATCCTGGAACTGGACACCCAGCAACGCGGCAAGGCCGCAAGCCTCAATTATTTCTACCTGCGCTCGCCGCTGAGCGGGGAAATGGTGCCGCTGTCGGCCCTGGCGACATTCGATGCGCCAACGGTTGGCCCGTTGTCTATTGCCCACGACGGCATGTTCCCGGCCGCCAACTTGTCGTTCAACCTGGCGCCTGGCGTGGCGTTGGGCGATGCAGTGATCATGCTCAACCAGGCCAAGGCCGACATCGGCATGCCGGCCGCCATGAGCGGCAACTTCCAGGGCGCGGCGCAAGCGTTCCAGAGTTCGCTGGCCAGCCAGCCGTGGTTGATCCTGGCGGCGCTGGTGGCGGTGTATATCATTCTCGGCGTGCTCTACGAGAGCTTCGTCCATCCGTTGACCATTATTTCAACGCTGCCATCGGCGGGGCTTGGCGCGGTGATCATGCTGTGGATCTGCGGCCAGGACTTTTCGATCATGGCGCTGATCGGGCTGGTGTTGCTGATCGGCATCGTCAAGAAAAACGGCATCCTGATGATCGACTTCGCTCTCGATGCCCAGCGCAATCGTGGCTTGCCACCGGAAGAGGCGATTTACCAGGCCTGTATCACGCGGTTCCGGCCGATCATCATGACCACCCTCGCCGCCCTGCTCGGCGCCCTGCCGTTGATGCTCGGCTACGGCACCGGCGCCGAACTGCGCCAGCCATTGGGCATCGCGGTGGTCGGCGGCTTGCTGGTGAGCCAGGCGCTGACGCTGTTTACCACTCCGGTCATATACTTGTGGCTTGAGCGGCTTTTCCATAAGCCCAAACCCGCACCGATGCCGGCGCTGGCAACCACAGACTGAGGCGGGGTCATGCGCGTTCTGATTATCGAAGACGAAGAAAAAACCGCGGACTATCTGCACCGCGGCCTGACGGAACAGGGTTACACCGTGGACCTGGCGCGCGACGGCGTCGAAGGCCTGCACCTGGCGCTGGAAAGCGACTACGCGGTGATCGTCCTCGACGTCATGCTGCCGGGCCTCGACGGCTTCGGTGTATTGCGCGCGTTGCGTGCGCGCAAGCAAACCCCGGTGATCATGCTCACCGCCCGCGAGCGGGTCGAAGACCGCATCAAAGGCTTGCGCGACGGTGCCGACGATTACCTCGGCAAGCCGTTTTCCTTCCTCGAACTGGTGGCGCGCCTGCAAGCGCTGACCCGGCGCAGCGGCGGCCACGAACCCGTGCAAGTGAGCATCGCCGACCTGTGGATCGATTTGATCAGCCGCAAGGCCACCCGCGCTGGCACCCGCCTGGACCTGACCGCCAAGGAGTTCTCGCTGCTCAGCGTTTTGGCCCGCCGGCAAGGTGAAATCCTCTCTAAAACGGCGATTGCCGAGATGGTCTGGGACATCAATTTCGACAGCGACGCCAACGTCGTAGAAGTCGCGATCAAACGCCTGCGGGCCAAGCTCGACGGGCCGTTCGACGAAAAACTGCTGCACACGATCCGGGGCATGGGTTATGTGCTGGAGAGCCGCGGTGTCCAGTAATTCGATTGCCCTGCGCCTGAGCGGGATGTTCACGCTGGTGGCGCTGCTGGTGTTCCTGTTGATCGGCTGGGCCTTGTACCAGCAGGTCGACAAAGGCCTGGGTTTGCTGCCCGAGGCGGAGCTGGACGCGCGTTACAGCGTGCTCGAATCCACCGTCGGGCGATATGGCACGCCGGAGCATTGGGTGAAGATCAACAACAAGCTCAAGTTGCTCGGCGAAGAAGACAAGCGCATCAGTTTCTGGATCATCAGCGGCGACCCTCACTACGAATACGGCAACCTGACACCGCAGATCCGCGCCTTTGCCGAAGGGCCCCTGGGGATGCGCGACATGACGTTGCCAGACCAGCCTTATCCGCTGAAAGTGCTGGTCAGCCAGTTCCCGGCCAAGGATCAACGGCCGCCGCTGCGTTTCATGATCGGTATCGACACCGAGACGTTTTTCCAGACCCAGCATCATCTGCTGATCGCGCTGATCAGCCTGGCAATTATTGGCGTGTTGCTTGCCTCGGCGCTGGGTTATTGGGTGGCGCGAATTGGCCTCAAACCCTTGATCAAGTTGTCGCAGGAAGCCCAACGCCTTGCACCGCCGTTGCGTTCCGGGCGTTTGCGCTTATCGCCGCTGCCGCCGGAGCTCAATCAGTTCGTCAATTCGTTCAACTCCACACTGGAGCGAGTCGAGCAGGCCTATTCGCGGCTTGAGTCGTTCAACGCCGACGTCGCCCACGAACTGCGCTCGCCGCTGACCAACCTGATCGGCCAGACCCAGGTCGCGCTGACCCGTGGACGCTCGGCGGAACACTACTTCGAAGTGCTGCAATCGAACCTCGAAGAGCTGGAACGGCTGCGTTCGATCATCAATGACATGCTATTTCTTGCCAGCGCGGATCAGGGCAGCAAGGCGACCAAACTGACTTCCACCTCGCTGGCCGACGAAGTGGCCACGACTCTTGAATACCTGGATTTCATTCTTGAGGATGCGCAGGTTCAGGTGCAAGTCAGTGGAGATGCGCAGGTGCGGATCGAGATTGCGCATCTGCGCCGGGCGTTGATCAATTTGCTGAGTAACGCGGTGCAACACACCGGGCCCGGGCAGGTGATTGAGGTGCGGATCGAGGTCGAGGAGCACCAGGTGAGCATCGGCGTGGCCAACCCCGGGTCGCCGATTGCCAACGAGCATTTGCCTCGATTGTTCGAGCGTTTTTATCGCGTCGACGCATCGCGCAGCAACAGCGGGAATAACCATGGGCTGGGGTTGGCGATCGTCAAGGCGATTGCGCTGATGCATGGCGGGGATGTGTTTGTGCACAGTGATCACGGCATGAACACCTTCGGCATCCACCTCCCGGTCTAGACCCTTCCCTGTGGCGAGCGAGCTTGCTCGCGCTGGGCTGCGTAGCAGCCCCCCAATCAGCCACTCAGGTTCCTCAGGAAAATCGGGGGGGTTGTTTGCGACTGCTGCGCAGTCGAGCGCGAGCAAGCTCCCTCACCACAAAAGCCATTTCCCGCTGCCGGCTACTGTTGCTTTTAGCGCAACAGTCCTTTCATGAATCCGCTCTTTTTCCCCTGTCCAATCCCCCTTATCTTTGCCGCACCAAACAGCACTTGCCAAGCAAGAAGGTTTTAAAGATGTCCAACACTATGGGTATTGCCAGCGCTTTCGTTTTGTCCTCTTTGTTCCTGTCTCCGTTCGCCGTGGCTGAAGAATCGCCGGCCTTCGTCGCGCACAATGCCGCACGCGCCGCTTCGTATGAAGAGCATCAGGGCGAAATGACAGCCAAGGCTAAAGAGGCTGCGCAAACCCCTCAAGCATCAATGTCTTCAAGCCAGCCACGGGTTGAGAAAGACAGCTGATCCGACCCGTTTGCTCCTTTTCCCTCGACACTTTTCATCGGCTCTTCCCTTTGAAAAGTTGTCTTCAAAGCCGCTGCTATCAGCGGCTTTTTTTCGTTGTGGTTTAAACGCCGTCCAGTTCGTCTTCACTGACAAGAAACATTTTGCACTTCAAGAGTATGAAGTGTTTAGTTGACCAAGGAGCTTTACCGCAAGTGCGTTTCCCTCTCCGTTTCAACCCGCTGTTCATTGCAATCGCTGCAACGATGACCCCCGCCGCCTACGCCGCCGACGAATCCAGTCAGGAAGGTTTTGTCGAAGGTTCGAGCCTCAACCTTAATGTCCGTAACTACTACATGAACCGCAACCGCCTGCAGCAGACGGACGACAACATCGAGTGGGGTCAGGGTTTCCTCGGTCTCTTTGAATCGGGCTTCACCCAGGGCACCGTCGGGTTCGGCGTTGATGCCCACGCCATGCTGGGGCTCAAGCTCGACGGCGGTGGCGGCACGGATGGTTCGAGCATCCTGCCGATCAGCGATGGCAACGGCAAAGCGCCTGGGTCGTTCTCAACGGCGGGTGGTACGCTGAAAATGCGTGCTTTTGATACCGAGTTGAAGGCCGGCGACCTGTTCCTCGCCAACCCGGTGATTGCCGGCGGCGAAACCCGCATGTTGCCGCAGACCTTTCGTGGGGTCAGCCTGACCAACCACAGCTTCGACGGCTTCCTGATCGAAGGTGGCCAGGCGAGCTTCACCAAGCCGTACAACCAGAGCGGTCACACCCGCATCGGCACCTCCTACGGCAGCCTGGCAGACGGTGACGACAGTCAGCACCTGAACTGGGCCGGTGTGGCTTGGAGCGGTCTGCCGGGGTTGACCAGCAGCCTGTACGCCTCCGAACTCAAGGACATCTGGAACCAGTACTACTACGACCTGGATTACACCTACGCGCTGAACGACCTGGTCAGCCTCAACCCGGGCCTGCATTTCTATCACACGCAAGACACCGGCGATGCGCTGCTGGGTAACATCGACAACAACGCCTACAGCCTGCATTTCACCGTCGGCGTGGGCTTTCACAGCGTTACGGCGGCGTATCAGCGAGTCAACGGCAACACGCCGTTCGACTACATCAGCCAGGGCGACAGCGTCTTCCTCGACAACTCCCAGCAGTATTCTGACTTCAACGGCCCGAACGAGCGCTCGTGGAAACTCAAGTACGCCTACGACTTTGCCGGTCTCGGCCTGCCCGGCCTGACCTCGGCGCTGTCCTACTCCCGAGGCGAACTGGACCTGACCAAAGTCGATCCGGACAGCCGTGGCTACGCCTCGTGGTACAGCGCCGACGGCAAAAACGCCAGGCACTGGGAGCGCGACATCGATCTCAAGTATGTGATCCAGGGCGGCAAGGCCAAGGATCTGGCGGTGCGCATGCAATGGGCCACCAACCGCGGCGGCAATGGCTATGGCGCGCTGGATCAGGACACCGATGAATACCGGGTGATCGTCGACTACCCGCTCAATGTCTTCTAAGCTTCACTAAGCAAAAGGCCAGCATTTTTTTGCTGGCCTTTTTTTTATCCGGCATTTATACAAGCGCTCTGGACGCGACCGGTTTCTGGAACTCTGCCCGATTCTTGTAAAAAACTTTTATAACGCCTTATTTGCAGAAGTCAGAACCATGAGTGTGAGCAATGAGAAATCTCAACATCCGATCAGCTCGACACGATCGGAGCAACTTCTGACTCTCGGCAGTGTGCTGTTGGTGATTGCGATATTCAGCATTGTGACCTTCCTGCTGATCCGTGAACGCGCCAACGCCGAGTTGTCCGCCGCTCGCGCCGCCAACAACATCGTGCAATTGATCGACGCCGATGTGCTGCGCAATGTCGAACTCTATGATATTTCCCTGCTGGGTTTGATCGCCGCCTCCCGGCGAGAAGATCTCAAGAGCGTTTCTCCCACCATTCGCCATCTGGCCTATTTCGACCGCGCCACCGCCGCGCCGTACAAGGGCGACATTTTGTTGCTCGACAACAAGGGCGACGTGATCGCCGACTCGGCGTCGGTGGAACCCAGGCAAGGCAACTACGCTGATCGCGAATACTTCCAGTCGCACGTGAACAACCCGGCCCCGGGCATGTTCATCAGCCCGCCCTTCCGGGCCAGGTCGGCCGAACACGATTGGCGTATCAGTTTCAGTCGACGGGTGAGTGGCGCCCAAGGTGAGTTTCTGGGGGTTGCCGAAGCCGCCATGCGCTTGAGTTACTTCGATCAGTTGTTCAACAGTTTGAGCATCGGCCGCGACAGCACGGTCAATCTGATCAGCAAGAACGGGATTCTCCTGGCCCAGCAACCACGCCTGGCCGAAGAGCTGATCGGCAAGGATTTCAGTAACCGCCCCAATTTCCAGCGCATCGTCAAAGAAGGCAACGGCAGCTTCACCAGCATGTCCGATCTATACCGTGACAAGCGTCTGTACACCTTTTCCAAGGTCGGAAATTTGCCGTTGATCGTCATCGTTGCACTGTCCAGTGATGAAGTCTTTTCGGCCTGGAAACGCACTGCAGTGGTGGTCAGCTCTGCAACCGCTGCCTTGTGCGTGAGCCTGCTGTGGCTGACGTGGGTGCTGCGCCGGGAATTGCGCCGGCGTCACGATGCCGAACACGAACTGGCGCAACTGGCCGCCACCGATGCGTTGACGGGGCTGGCCAACCGCCGAACGCTGGATCAGGCCCTGCGCCATGAATGGTTTCGCGCTCAACGTTCCGGCATGCCTTTGTCACTGATGATGATTGATGCCGACCATTTCAAAGCGTTCAACGACCGCCATGGCCATCAGGCCGGCGACGAAGCGCTGCGCTCGCTGGCCAACGTTATCAGCGCCCACGTGCGACGACCGGCGGACCTGGCTGCCCGTTATGGCGGCGAGGAGTTTTCGGTGATCCTGGCGGAAACCGATAGCGCCGGTGCGCGGCAGATTGCCGAAAACATCCGCAAGGCCGTTGAGCAGTTGCCGCTGGTTGAGGGAGCTGATGAGCCGATGACTGTCAGTATCGGGATCAGCACCTGGACGACAGCGACGGATATCAGCCTGGAGAGTTTGCTGTTTGCGGCGGACAAGGCGTTGTATCAGGCCAAGGAAAACGGACGGAATCGGGTGGTCGACACGGCTTGAAATCTGCGGTGTCGCTACTGGCCTCTTTGCGGGCACGTCGGATCGCCGCACCGCCCGCGCCTACAATGGCGCTCGGTCTACCTCTTTCCCGCGGGCATAAAAAAAGGCCACCCGAAGGCAGCCTTTAAAAACTAGAGAGGTTTTTGACTTACACGGCCGCTACGGGACGCATGTAAGAGATCGGTGCAGTGCTGGCGTCTTCGAAAGTCACGACTTCCCAAGCATCTGTCTGCTCAATCAACTTGCGCAGCAGCTGGTTGTTCAATGCATGTCCGGACTTGAAGCCCTTGAACTCACCAATCAGGCTATTGCCCAGCAGGTAGAGGTCACCAATTGCATCGAGGATCTTGTGCTTCACGAATTCGTCTTCATAGCGAAGGCCGTCTTCGTTCAGTACACCATCCGCGTCGACCACAATAGCGTTTTCAACGCTGCCGCCGAGTGCGAGGTTGTGCTTGCGCAAGTACTCGATGTCACTCATGAAACCAAAGGTACGGGCGCGGCTGACTTCTTTTACGAACGAAGTGCTGGAAAAATCCACGCTTGCACTTTGTGTGCGGTTACGGAAAACCGGGTGATCGAAATCGATCTCGAAACTCACCTTGAAGCCTTCGAAAGGGACGAAAGTGGCGCGCTTGTCGCCGTCTTCCACTGTCACTTCCCGCAGGATCCGGATGAACTTCTTCGGTGCGTCCTGTTCTTCCAGGCCGGCCGATTGAATCAGGAATACGAAAGGTCCAGCGCTACCATCCATGATCGGGACTTCGGACGCGGAGAGCTCGACGTAGGCGTTATCGATGCCCAGGCCAGCCATGGCCGAGAGCAAGTGCTCCACCGTATCCACTTTGGTGTCGCCACTGACCAATGTGGTCGACATCGTGGTTTCACCAACGTTTTCCGCGCGGGCAGGAATCTGCACCACAGGGTCGAGGTCGGCACGAACAAACACAATGCCGGTGTCGATAGGTGCAGGCTTGAGGGTCAGGTAAACCTTCTCCCCGGAGTGCAGGCCTACACCTGTAGCACGGATAATATTTTTCAGTGTGCGTTGTTTAATCATGGCTTGGGCCGCTTCAGCGCAAATTGCGAACTGGTATCAACAAAGGCTGGCGATAATAGCAGACCAGACCTTTGCTGAACACCAATCACCTTCATAGCCCTGATACATTCCATCAATCAGCCTGACGACGCAGGAAAGCCGGGATGTCCAGGTAATCCAGATCATCTTGCGGATTCATCTTCGCGGCAGTCGCAGCACCGGCCTGAGCCTGGTTGCGCATGACGGTCGGACGGTCCAGGTCACGGTAATTTACCGCCGGTTGTTCCTGACGAGCGGGCGCCGATTGTTGCGGCTGGGAGGCCATGGAGGTGTGAACGGTGTTGTCGATGACCTTCACAGGCTTCTCGATTTTCGCGCCCAGACCGGTGGCAACCACAGTCACGTGCAGTTCGTCGCGCATGTCCGGATCGATAACGGTACCGACCTTGACCATCGCGTGCTCGGAAGCGAAGGCTTCGATGATGCTACCCACGTCGGAGTACTCACCCAGGGACAGGTCAGGACCGGCGGTGATGTTCACCAGGATGCCGCGTGCACCTTGCAGGTTCACGTCTTCGAGCAACGGGTTGCGAATGGCCGCTTCAGTGGCCTCACGTGCACGGTTCGGACCGCTGGCGCAGCCAGTGCCCATCATCGCCATGCCCATTTCGCTCATTACAGTCCGTACGTCGGCAAAGTCGACGTTGATCATGCCCGGACGCTTGATGATGTCGGAGATACCGCGAACGGCACCGGCCAGTACATCGTCGGCCTTGGCGAAAGCCGACAGCAGGCTGGCGTCTTTACCGAGGATGGTCAGCAGCTTCTCGTTGGGAATGGTGATCAACGAGTCGACGCTTTCAGACAGCAGACGAATACCTTCGTCGGCGATCTGCATACGCTTGCGGCCTTCGAACGGGAACGGACGAGTCACCACCGCAACGGTGAGAATCCCCATTTCCTTGGCCACTTCAGCAATGATCGGCGCAGCACCGGTACCGGTACCACCGCCCATGCCGGTGGTGATGAACACCATATTGGTGCCCTGCAGGACTTCGGCAATGCGCTCACGGTCTTCGAGAGCGGCCTGACGACCTACTTCAGGGTTGGCGCCGGCGCCCAGACCTTTGGTAACGCCGGTACCCAATTGCAGGATGGTCCGCGCGCCGATGGATTTCAGCGCCTGGGCATCAGTGTTGGCGCAGATGAATTCAACGCCTTCAATGTTGCTCTTGACCATGTGATTGACGGCGTTGCCGCCGCCTCCGCCAACACCGATAACTTTAATAACCGGGCTTGCGGGGATGTTGTCTACGAGTTCGAACATTTTCCCTCTCCTTTACGTTCTCTAGTTTTTTCGCCTACTGCTTTTACTGCTTGTCGCTTTTACTGCTTGCTCTTGCGGCTTGTAGCTTGCCGCTTGAATCTGCTTCGTCAGAAGTTGCCTTGTACCCAGCTCTTGATGCGATCGAGCAAGGCGGCTTTCGGTTCTTCATTGCTGTAGCTGTCGCGACTGCTGATGCCCGAGAACGAAATCCCGTCGGACTGCTTCTGCAGGCCGTACATCAACAGGCCTACGCCTGTGGAATAAATCGGGTTGCGGACCACGTCGTCCAGGCCCTTGACGCCATGGGGCACGCCCAGGCGGACCGGCATGTGGAAGATCTCTTCGGCCAGTTCGACCGCGCCTTCCATTTTCGAGGTACCGCCGGTCAGCACGATGCCGGCCGGGATCAGGTCTTCGTAGCCACTGCGGCGCAGTTCGGCCTGGATCAGCGTGAACAGTTCGTCGTAACGCGGCTCGACCACTTCGGCCAGGGCCTGGCGGGACAGCTCGCGCGGTGGACGGTCGCCAACACTTGGCACCTTGATGGTTTCACCGGCACCGGCCAGCTTGGCCAGGGCGCAGGCGTAGCGAATCTTGATTTCTTCGGCGTACTGGGTCGGGGTGCGCAACGCCATGGCGATGTCGTTGGTCACCTGGTCGCCCGCAATCGGGATCACCGCGGTGTGACGGATCGCGCCTTCGGTGAAGATCGCGATGTCGGTGGTGCCGCCGCCGATGTCCACCAGGCACACGCCCAGCTCTTTCTCGTCGTCGGTCAGGACCGAATAGGCCGACGCCAGTTGCTCGAGAATGATGTCGTCGATTTCCAGGCCGCAGCGACGCACGCATTTTTCAATGTTCTGTGCGGCGTTGACGGCGCAGGTCACCACATGGACCTTGGCTTCCAGACGCACGCCCGACATGCCCAGCGGCTCACGAACGCCTTCCTGGTTATCGATCACGTAATCCTGCGGCAAGGTGTGCAGTACGCGCTGGTCAGCCGGGATCGCCACGGCCTGGGCGGCGTCGAGGACACGCTCAAGGTCGGCGGAGCTGACTTCGCGATCACGAATCGCCACGATGCCGTGGGAGTTCAGGCTGCGGATGTGATTGCCGGCCACGCCGACGAACGCCGAGTGAATCCGGCAACCGGCCATCAGCTGCGCTTCTTCGATCGCGCGCTGGATCGATTGCACGGTGGACTCGATGTTCACCACCACGCCTTTCTTCAGGCCACGGGACGGATGAGTGCCGATCCCGACGATTTCGAGCGTGCCGTCGTCCGAGACCTCGCCGACCAGCGCCACCACCTTGGAGGTGCCGATATCGAGACCGACGATCATTTTGCCGCTTTGCACGTTTGCCATGGGTCCTGCCTCTTCTTAATTCTTCGCGACAGCGGGTTGGGCTGTCGTGGGCGCTACAGGTTCCCGCCAGCCAACAGCAAGGCCGTTGGCGTAGCGCAGATCGATGCGCGCAATGTTCGTAATCTGTTCTTTAAGCGTCTTGTCGTAGATGGCAATGAAGCGGCGCATCTTTTCCACCAGCTTGCCGCGTCCCAGCAGCAGTTCGATCCCCGGGCCCGCGCTGCCGGCGCCGGTGGTCAGGAACCAGCTGCCTCGTTCACGCAACTCCAGGCGTGCAATCGAGAAGCCCATCGGCCTGAGCATCTGGCTCAGCACCTGGTATTGCTGCATCACTTGCTGTTGCGCCCGTTGTGGGCCGAACAGCTGTGGCAAATGTTCGTAATTGGCCAGCTCACGCGGGGTGAACGCCTGGCCCTGGTTGTTCAACAGCGATTCATCGCCCCAACGGGCTATCGGCAGTTGTTCTTCCAGGCGGATCACTACTTGATCCGGCCACACCCGACGCACTTCGGCGTGAGCAATCCATGGCATCGTTTCAAGTTCGGTGCGCATGCTCGCAAGATCGATGGTGAAGAAGCTCGACGCCACATAAGGGGCGATTCGCTGCTGCACCGCCTGCTGGCTGATGTAACTCAAGTCACCCTGCACAGCGACTTTGGTGATCGGCCGGTCGGCGTAGGGCAGCAAACGCTGCGCGCCTTCGTAAGTGCCGAACCCCAGCGCAACCAACATCACCGGCCAGAACAGGCTTTTCAGAAAACCAAAATTGGCTTTCGGCAGGCGCGCAGACATCGGCTCTTTGGCCACCATTCGGCTCGCACCCCGTGGCACCGGCTTGCGGCCGGGTGCTGGAGGGGGCTGATGTCTCAGCTGTGCGCCTTGCATGGTCTTAACCCCGCGCCTCGATACTTGCGGCCAGAATCGCCAGAACCAGTTGCTGGAAATCCAGACCGGCGGCACGGGCCGCCATCGGCACCAGGCTGTGATCGGTCATGCCCGGTGCGGTGTTGACTTCGAGGAACCAGAACTGCCCGTCGGCGTCCTGCATCACGTCTGCCCTGCCCCAACCGGCGATACCCAGCGCCTCACAGGCTTTCGCCGTGAGGTCCATCAATTCTTTTTCCTTGGTGCTGTCCAGGCCACACGGGATCCGGTACTGAGTATCGGAAGCCACGTACTTGGCGTCGTAGTCGTAGAAGCTGTGCGTGGTGCCCAGGGCAATCGGTGGCAACACCTGGTCACGCAGGGTGGCGATGGTGAACTCCGGACCTTGAATCCATTGCTCGACCAACACTTGCGAATCGTAGGTACTGGCCGCTTTCCAGGCGTCGATCAATTCCGACGCGGACGTCACTTTGGCCATCCCGATACTTGAACCTTCATGGGCCGGTTTGACGATCAAAGGGAAGCCCAGTTCCGTCGCTGCCGAAATACAATCAGCCTCTGAGCTCAGTACCGCGTGACGTGGCGTCGGGATGCCGAGGCTGTGCCAGACCTGTTTGGTCCGCAGCTTGTCCATGGCCAGTGCCGAAGCCAGGATGCCGCTGCCGGTGTAGGGAATACCCAGGCATTCGAGCAGGCCCTGCATGCTGCCGTCTTCACCGCCACGACCGTGGAGGATGACAAAGGCGCGGTCGATCTTTTCGTTCAGCAAACGCTGCAGAAGGTCATCGCCCACATCGAGGCCGAACGCATCCACACCGGCGCTCAGCAGCGCGTCGAGTACCGCGTTGCCCGACTTCAGGGACACCTCACGCTCGGCACTCTTGCCGCCGAACAGCACGGCGACGCGGCCGAAGTCTTTCGGCGCGACCGTGGAGACGAGGTTGGCGTAGGCAGCAGTCATTTCAACTTCCCCACAGTCGGCGCGGCAACAGCACCCGCAAATAGCGGACTGGCCAACAGTTTCGGGGCGAGACCACCAATATCACCGGCGCCCTGGCACAGCAGTATGTCGCCAGCACGCAGCAGCGGCTTGACCAGTGGCGCGAGGTCGACTCCGCGCTCGATGTAGATCGGGTCGAGCTGACCGCGCTGACGAATGCTGTTGCACAGCTTGCGGCTGTCGGCGCCCGGAATCGGTTCTTCACCGGCCGGGTAGACTTCCATCAGCAGCAAGACGTTGGCATCGGCCAGTACATTGACGAAATCGTCGTACAGGTCGCGGGTACGGCTGTAACGGTGCGGCTGGTAAACCATCACCAGACGACGCTCCGGCCAGCCACCGCGGACGGCCTGGATCACGGCCGCGACTTCGGTCGGGTGGTGACCGTAATCATCGACCAGCATGACGTTGCCGCCATCGACCGGCAGTTCGCCGTAGACCTGGAAGCGTCGACCGACACCCTGGAAGCCGGACAGGCCCTGGACGATGGCTTCATCGCTGACGCCCTCGTCGGTGGCGATGCAGATGGTGGCCAGCGCGTTCAGCACGTTGTGGTTGCCCGGCATGTTCACCGAGACATCCAGCGGCTCGCGATCAGGGCGCAGTACGGTAAAGAAGGTCTGCATGCCTTGCTGGCGCACATTGATGGCGCGCACGTCGCAGTCATCGCCGAAGCCATAGGTGACCGTCGGGCGTTTCACCAACGGCAGGATTTCACGCACCACCGGATCGTCCAGGCACACCACCGCCAGACCGTAGAACGGCAGGTTGTGGAGGAACTCGACGAAGGTTTTCTTCAGTTTGTTGAAGTCACCGTCATAGGTCGCCATGTGGTCGGCGTCGATGTTGGTGACCACGGCCACCAGCGGCTGCAAGTGCAGGAAACTGGCGTCGCTTTCGTCGGCTTCGGCGATCAGGTAGCGGCTGGTGCCAAGCTGGGCATTGGTGCCCGCGGCATTCAGGCGGCCACCGATGACGAACGTCGGGTCCAGGCCACCGGCCGCGAACACCGAAGCGATCAGGCTGGTGGTGGTGGTTTTGCCGCCGTGCGTACCGGCGACGGCGATGCCGTGGCGATAGCGCATCAGCTCGGCCAGCATTTCTGCGCGTGGCACCACAGGGATGCGACGTTCCAGCGCGGTGGCGACTTCCGGGTTGGACGTGTTCACGGCGCTGGATACCACCAGCACGTCAGCGGCAGCGGCGTTTTCAGCACGGTGACCGATAAAGATGTGCGCGCCAAAAGACTCGAGACGCTCGGTCACAGGCGAAGCTTTCAGGTCGGAACCGGACACTTCATAGCCCAGGTTCAACAACACTTCGGCGATGCCGCACATGCCCACGCCGCCGATGCCGACGAAGTGGATGCGACGGATGCGGCGCATTTCCGGTTGCGGCATGGCTTTCTGTTTCTCAACCATGGGCCACCTCCAGGCAGGTATCGACCACGTTACGGGTGGCATCGGGTTTGGCCAGGCGGCGTGCCGCAGTGGCCATGTCGTTGAGTCGTTGTGGTTGCATCAGGACCTCTGTCAGGCGTGCGGCAAGATCCGCTGCGCCAGTCGTTCTTTGCGGCATCAGGAAGGCAGCGCCTTCACGGGCCAAATAATCGGCGTTGCGGGTCTGGTGATCGTCGATCGCGTGGGGCAATGGCACCAGCATCGAGGGCAGACCGGCGGCAGCCAGCTCACTGATGGTCAATGCGCCTGCGCGGCACACCACCAGGTCGGCCCAGCCATAGGCTTGGGCCATGTCTTTGATGAAAGGCTGCACTTGCGCCTCGACGCCAGCCGCGCGATAGCGCTCTGCAGTCACTTCATCGTGGTTTTTGCCGGCCTGATGAAACACTTCCGGGCGCAGGTCGGGGGCGACTTGCGACAGGGCTTCAGGCAGCAACTTGTTCAACGGCTCTGCGCCCAGGCTTCCGCCCAGAATCAGCAAACGCGCCTTGCGACCCGCCAGGGCGGGGCGCTGTGTTTCGAGGAACAGCTCGGTGCGCACCGGGTTACCGGTGGTCCGACGGCTGTCCGACAGGGTAAAGGTGTCGGGGAACGCTTCACAGACTCGGGCGGCCAACGGCACCAGCAACCGATTGGCGGTACCGGCCACGGCGTTCTGTTCATGAACGATCACCGGCACGCCGGCCAGTTTGGCTGCAACGCCACCGGGGCCGGTCACATAACCACCGAAGCCGACCACGCACACTGGCCGCAGCTGACGAATGATCGCCCGCGCCTGCCAGACGGATTTGAGCACCATGAACGGCGCCTTGAGCAGGGACAACTTGCCCTTGCCGCGCAGACCGGTGGCGTTGATCCGATGCAGCTCGATACCGGCCATCGGCACCAGGTCGTTCTCAATCCCGCGCGGTGTTCCGAGCCAGTGCACGGTGTAACCGCGGGCCTGGAATTCGCGGGCGCACGCCAGCGCCGGGAACACGTGGCCACCGGTACCGCCCGCCATGATCAAGACGTTAGCGCCCATGGGTCGGCTCCTCGGCGAAGTCGCTCTCATGGAACTCCATCTCTTCGCTGCCCAAGTGGGTTCGACTCTCCCACTCGATGCGCAACAACAAGCCGAGACAGGCACCGCAAATCACCAACGAACTGCCGCCATAACTGAGGAACGGCAGGGTCAGGCCTTTGGTCGGCAACAGGCCAACGTTCACCCCGATGTTGATCAGGAACTGGCCGATCCACAGGAACGACAGGCCATAAGCGATGTAGGCGGCGAAGAATTGCTTGGCCTTCTCGGCCCAATAGCCGATGTACATGCCACGCACGCAAACAAAGACGAACAACGCCACCGTGCACAAGGAACCCACGGCACCCAGCTCTTCGGCAAGGACTGAGAACACGAAGTCGGTGTGGGCTTCCGGCAGGTAGAACTGTTTCTGCACGCTGTTGCCCAGGCCAACGCCCAGCCATTCGCCGCGACCAAACGCGATCAACGCCTGCGACAACTGATAGCCGGCACCGAACTGGTCGGCCCATGGATCGGCAAAGTTGGTCAGACGCGCCATTCGATACGGCTGAACTTGAATCAACAGCACCACCGCCCCGACCGCCAGGACCACCATCAAGGAGAAACGGAACAGTCCGACCCCGCCGAGGAACAGCATCGCCGCCGCCGCGCCCATCATGACAACGGTGGCGCCGAAGTCCGGTTCCATCAGCAACAGGCCGGCCATGGGCAGCAGCACGATGAACGGCTTGAAGAAGCCCATCCAGCTTTCCCGCACTTCTTTCTGGCGACGCACCAGATAACCGGCGAGGTAGATCACCACGAACACCTTGGCGATCTCGGATGGCTGGACGTTGAAGAAACTGAAACCGATCCAGCGCATCGAACCGTTCACTTCACGGCCGATCCCCGGGATGATCACCATCACCAGCAAACCGAATGCGCCAAGCAGCATCAGCCAGCCCAGGCGTTGCCAGGTGGCGATCGGAATCATCATGGTGACGACGCAGGCACCCAGGCCCAGCACGATGTAGATCAAGTGGCGAATCATGTAGTACAGGGCACTGCCCGACTGCACGGCCGCCACTTCGGTCGACGCCGAGGCAATCATCACCAGCCCGAGACCGATCAAGGCCAGGCAACCGGCGAGCATCGGGAAGTCGAGGTCGATCCCGCGTCCGGTGATGATCGGCGACGGATAAGGCTTGATGATGTTCATCAGGCTCATACCAGATCCTCCACGGCGCGGACGAACTGGTGACCACGGTCTTCGTAATTCTTGAACATGTCGAAACTGGCGCAGGCGGGCGACAGCAGCACGGCGTCACCCGGTTCGGCGATGGCGCGGCATTGGGCAACCGCTTCATCCAGCGAACCGACGCGAATCAGCGGCACGGCATCGCCGATGGCCTGGCCGATCAAGTCGGAGTCACGGCCCATCAGCACCACGGCGCGGCAATTGGCTGCCACCGGGTCACGCAAATCCTTGAACTCGGCACCCTTGCCATCGCCACCGGCGATCAGCACGAGTTTGCCGTCGATGTCCGCACCCAGGCCTTCGATGGCCGCCAGTGCGGCGCCGACGTTGGTGGCTTTGGAATCGTTGTAATAGCTCACGCCGTCCAGCTCACGAACCCACTGGCAACGATGTTCCAGCCCGGCGAAGGTGCGCAGGCTCGAGAGCATGGCGTCGAACGGCAGGCCGACGGCATGGCCCAGGGCCAATGCTGCCAACGCGTTGGACTGGTTGTGGGCGCCACGAATTTTCAACTCGCGCACCGGCATCAGGTTCTGGAATTCGAAGGCCAGGTACTTCTCGCCGTCTTCTTCGCGGATACCGAAAGCCTTGAAATCGGGCTTGCTCAAACCGAAGGTCCAGCAAGGCTGGCCCTCGCCCATCAGCGGACGGCTCAGGGCGTCCTGACGGTTGACCACAAACTGTTTCGCGCCACGGAAGATCCGGTGCTTGGCCAGGTGATAGGCCGGCAGACCGCTGTAGCGGTCCATGTGGTCTTCACTGACGTTGAGCACGGTCGCCACTTCGGCGTTGAGTTGATCGGTGGTTTCGAGCTGGAAGCTCGACAACTCCATCACGTACAACTCGACGTCGTCGCTGAGCAAATCCAGCGCCGGCGTACCGAGGTTGCCACCGACAGCGACACGTTTGCCCGCCGCCACGGCCATCTCGCCGACCAGGGTGGTGACAGTGCTTTTCGCGTTGGAACCGCTGATGGCGACAATCGGCGCCTTCGCGTTACGCGCGAACAGCTCGATGTCACCGGACAATTTCACGCCACGGGCGGCGGCAGCCTGCAGGGCCGGAGTCGCCAGCGCCAGGCCGGGGCTCACGTAGAGTTCGTCGGCACGGCACAGGAACTCGACGTCCAGCTCGCCACAACGCACTTCCACGTGCGGATAGTCACGCTTGAGCGTGGCCAGTTCCGGTGGATTTTCCCGCGTATCGGCCACAGCAAACGACGTGCCCCGGTTCGCCAGGAAGCGAACCAGGGACATGCCGCTCTTGCCGAGGCCGACAACGATGCGGAAGTGGTCAGAAGCGATCAGAGACACTCGTTCTACCTCAGCTTCAGGGTGGCAAGGCCGACCAGTACGAGAATCACGGTGATGATCCAGAAACGGACGATCACACGCGGCTCGGGCCAGCCCTTGAGTTCAAAATGGTGGTGAATGGGTGCCATGCGAAACACACGGCGACCGGTCAGCTTGAAAGAAGCAACCTGGATAACCACGGACAGGGTTTCCATCACGAACACGCCGCCCATGATGAACAGGACGATTTCCTGACGGACGATCACCGCGATGGTGCCCAGGGCCGCGCCCAGCGCCAGCGCGCCGACGTCGCCCATGAAGACCTGCGCCGGATAGGTGTTGAACCAGAGGAAACCGAGGCCCGCACCGATCAAGGCACCGCAGAACACGATCAACTCACCGGCGCCCGGCACATACGGAATCAGCAGGTATTCAGCGAATTTCACGTTACCGGACAGGTAGCAGAAGATGCCAAGACCGCCGCCGACCATCACCGTCGGCATGATCGCCAGACCGTCGAGGCCGTCGGTCAGGTTAACCGCGTTGCTCGAGCCGACGATCACGAAATAGGTCAGAACGACGAAGCCTATGCCCAGCGGAATGCTGTAGTCCTTGAGCATCGGCAGGATCAGGGTCGTTTCCACCGGCGTCGCAGCGGTCATATAAAGGAAGATCGCTGCGCCCAGGCCGAACACCGACTGCCAGAAATATTTCCAGCGGCTCGGAAGGCCTTTGGAGTTTTTCTCGATCACTTTGCGATAGTCGTCGACCCAGCCGATAGCGCCGAACAGCAACGTCACCAGCAACACGGTCCAGACATAACGGTTGCTCAGGTCAGCCCAGAGCAAGGTGCTGACGCCGATGGACGACAGGATCAGTGCACCGCCCATCGTCGGGGTGCCCGACTTGGACAAGTGCGATTGTGGACCGTCGTGGCGAACGGATTGACCGATCTGACGGTTCTGCAAAGTGCGAATCATCCACGGGCCATAGCACAGGGACAAAACCAGCGCGGTCAGCACACCGAGGATCCCGCGCAGGGTCAGGTACTGAAAGACCGCGAAGCCTTTGTAGAACTGTTGCAGATACTCCGCTAGCAGCAGCAGCATTAATGTTTCTCCAGACTGGACCCGCACAAAGCGGCGACGATGTTTTCCATCGCAGCGCTGCGCGAACCCTTGATCAAAATGGTGGTGTTTGTGTCTTGCTCGGCGCCCAAGGCCTTGATCAGCTCAGCCTGAGTGCTGAAGTGAAAGGCCTGTGGACCGAAAGCGTTCACGGCGTGAGCCATCAGTGGCCCAACGGCGTAAAGCGCGGAAACCTTGCCGCGGGCGTACTCGCCCACATCGCGGTGCCCCTGCTCTGCCCAATCGCCCAGTTCGCCGATATCTCCGAGCACCAGAACGGTGCGGCCGGAAAAGCCGGCGAGTATATCAACGGCGGCGCACATGGAGGTGGGGTTCGCGTTGTACGTGTCATCGATCACGCGCATGCCATTGCTGGCCAGTTGCGCGACGGTGCGGCCCTTGACCGGTTGCACCGCGCCGAGGCCGGTGGCGATGCCGAACAGCGACACGCCCAAGGCGTGCGCGGCAGCAGCGGCGGCCATGGCATTGGTAACGTTATGGGTGCCGAGCAGGTTCAGTTGAACGCGCTCCACACCTTCAGGACTGTGCAGGTTGAAGGCCGGGCAACCGCGCGCATCGCGATCCAGGTCGCTGGCATAGAAGTCGGCGCTTGGGTTGTTCAGGGCGAACGTCAGGACTTTACGACCGGCCGCACGGGCCTTCCAGATGCCGAACGCCTTGTCGTCAAGATTGAGCACAGCGACGCCATCGGCCTCCAGCCCTTCAATGATCTCGCCTTTGGCTTCAACGATTTTTTCCGGCCCGCCGAACTCGCCGACGTGGGCGGTCCCGGCGTTGTTGAGCACGGCCACGTGCGGCTTGGTCATGCCGACGGTGTAGGCAATTTCGCCGAGACGCGACGCACCAAGTTCAATAACGGCGGAGGTATGTTCCGGCGCGAGTTCGAGCAGGGTCAGCGGGACGCCGAGGTCGTTGTTCAGGTTGCCACGGGTCGCCAGGACCGGACCGCGCGTGCGCAGGATGCTGGCGAGCATTTCCTTGACCGTGGTTTTGCCGCTGGAACCGGTGATCGCCGCGACCGGGTTAGTAAACGCGGCACGGTTCATCGCGCCCAGTTGGCCCAACGCCTGGCGGGTGTCCTTGACCAGCAATTGCGGCAGCGCGCTGTCGGCGACTTCGCGCTCGACCAGAGCGGCAACCGCGCCTTTGCTGGCGACGTCGTTCAAATAGTCATGACCGTCGAAGCGCGGACCGGCCAGGGCAATAAACAGTTGGCCCGGTTTGATCGCGCGGCTGTCGATGCTGACGCCATCGAACGTGGCATCGGCCGCGATCAATCGTGCATTCAGTGCGCCAGTCAGCTCACTCAGCTTCAACGCTTTAAGCATGGGCCACCTCCCATGCGGTCAAGGCGTGATCGGCCTCGACCAGATCGGAGAAAGCGTGACGCTCGCCGTTGATTTCCTGATAGTCCTCGTGGCCTTTACCGGCCAGGACAATCACGTCATCCGCCGAAGCACTGGCGATCAACTGGGCAATCGCCTGCCCACGGCCAGCGACAAAGGTGACTTTATCCACAGCGGTGAAACCGGCGCGGATGTCATCGAAAATCAACGAAGGATCTTCGGTGCGAGGGTTGTCATCGGTGACCAGCACGCCGTCGGCCAGACGTTCGACCACTTCGGCCATCAGCGGACGCTTGCCGCGATCGCGATCGCCGCCACAGCCAAACAGGCACAACAAACGGCCTTTGGCGTGTGGACGCAGGGCCATCAAGACCTTTTCCAACGCATCCGGGGTGTGGGCGTAATCGACGACCACCAGCGGCTGAGTGCCACCGCCCAAGCGCTGCATGCGACCGGCCGGGCCTTCGAGTTTCGGCAGGACCTTGAGGATTTCGTCCAGCGCGTAGTCCAGGCCGAGCAAAGCACCGACGGCGGCCAGTACGTTGCTCAGGTTGAAACGACCGAGCAAGGTGCTGCGCAAATGGTGTTCGCCCTGCGGCGTGACCAGCGTGGCGCGCACGCCTTCGTCATCGAACTGCGCTTCACGGCAATACAGGTAAGCGCTGGCATCTTCCAGGCTGTAGGTAATCAGGCGCGACTCACGTTTGTCTGCAGCCAGTTGGCGGCCGAACTCGTCGTCGAGATTGATCACCCGGCACTTCAAATCGTTCCAGGCAAACAGCTTGGCCTTGGCTTCGCCGTAGGCTTGCATGGTGCCGTGGTAATCGAGGTGATCGCGGGACAGGTTGGTCATCACCGCCACATCGAATGCCAGCGCGGTCACGCGGCCTTGGTCCAGGCCGTGGGAAGACACTTCCATGGCGACGGCTTTGGCGCCGGCCTTTTTCAGGTCAGCCATGGTCGCTTGCACGGCGATCGGGTTCGGCGTGGTGTGCAGGCCACTTTCCAGTGCACCGTAGAAGCCGGTACCCAGGGTGCCGACAATGCCGCAATGCTGGCCGAGCAAATCCAGGGCTTGTGCAACCAATTGCGTGACGCTGGTTTTGCCGTTGGTGCCGGTCACGCCGACCAGGTTCAGGTGCCGGCTCGGGTCGCCATAAAAGCGACCGGCGATGTCCGACAGCTGCGCCGCCAGGCCTTTGACCGGAATCAGCGGCACGTCGGTGATCGGCAAAACGGTAGCGCCTTCGACTTCGTAAGCCACGGCAGCAGCACCGCGTTGCAAGGCATCGGCGATGTGCGCGCGCCCGTCGAGCTTGCCGCCAGGAACAGCGAGAAACAGATCGCCAGCCCGCACGTTACGGCTGTCCAGGGTCAGCTCGCGGATCAACAGATCGCGGCCGGCGTGGGCGAAAATCTTGTTCAGGCTCAAAGACATTAGCCGCGCCCTCCATTGGCTTTCAGTGGAACGACCGGTGTGGCGTTAGCGGTTTGCGTCGGTGGCAGGTTGTCCGGAGTGATGTTCATCAGGCGCAGCGTCCCGGACATCACTTTGCTGAACACCGGGGCCGATACCAGACCACCGTAGTAACCGGCTTTGGTCGGTTCATCGATCACCACCACGATTGCGTAGCGCGGATCGCTCATCGGGCCGAAGCCGGCGAACAGTGAGCGGTAGGAATTCTCGGCATAGCCTTTGGTGCCCACCGACGTCTTGCGCGCAGTACCCGACTTGCCGCCCACGTGATACGCCGGCACTTGCGCACGGAATACACCGCGCGGGGCTTCGATCACCTGGGTCAGCATGGTCTGCATGGTTTTCGCGACGGCTTCCGGCAGCACTTGCGTGGTTTGCGCTGGTTTGTCGGTTTTGATCAGGGTCAGCGGTGCGAGACGACCGTTGTTGGCCAGGGCCGAGAAGGCGTGGACCAGCTGGATCGCGGTCACGGAAATACCGTAACCGTAGGACAGCGTGGCGGTTTCAGCCTTGCGCCATTCGCGGTAGTTCGGCAGGTTGCCGACGCGTTCGCCCGGGAAGCCGAGACCGGTGTCCTGGCCGAGGCCGACTTTCTGCGCGAGGCGGAAGATGGTTTCGCCGCCGATATCAAACGCCACCTTACTCATGCCGACGTTACTGGAATTGATCAGGATGCCGGTCAGGTCAAGCACCGGGCCTTCGGACTTGGAGACGTCCTTGATGGTGTATTTACCAATCTGCAAAGTGCCCGGGTACACCTCGACGGTGTCGCTCGGTTTCCAGCGCCCGGTTTCGATCGCTGCACTCATGGAAATGGCTTTCATGGTCGAACCCGGCTCGAACACGTCGATCATGGCGCGGTTGCGCATCATCGCCGGTTGCAGGTTGCGACGGTTGTTCGGGTTGTAGGTCGGCTGGTTGACCATGGCGAGGATCTCACCGGTCTTCACGTCCATGATCACCAGGCTGCCGGCCTTGGCACCGTTCTCGATGATCGCGTTACGCAGCTCGCGGTTGGCCAGGTATTGCAGACGCAGGTCAATGGACAACGCCAAGGGCTTGCCGGCCTTGGCGTTTTTGGTGACCTGGACATCCTTGATAAGTCGGCCACGCCGATCCTTGATGACCTGTCGCTTGCCGGGGACGCCGGCCAGCCATTCGTCGTAGGCCAGTTCGACCCCTTCACGACCGTGGTCATCGATGTCGGTAAAGCCGACCATGTGCGCGGTGACTTCACCGGCCGGGTAGAAACGCCGGAACTCTTCGATGCCGTAGACACCCGGCACTTTCAGGTCGAGCACGGACTGGCCTTGCTCGGGAGTCAGCCCGCGCACCAGGTAGATGAATTCTTTGTTGGCCTGGGCTTCGAGACGTTCGGCCAGGGCTTTAGGGTCTTGGCCCAGCGCGGCCGCCAGGGCTGGCCATTTCTCTTTGGCCAGCTGCATTTCCTTGGCGTTCGCCCACAGTGTGGTGACCGGGGTACTCACGGCCAAAGGCTCGCCATTACGGTCGGTGATCAGACCACGGTGAGCCGGAATCGGAATGTGACGAACGCTGCGCGCATCGCCCTGACCTTTAAGGAAGGCACGGTCGACGACTTGCAGGTCGATGATGCGCCAGCAAATCGCCGCGACCATGATGCCGAGCAAGCCCAGCACCAGGCGGAAACGCCATGGGAACAGTGCGCCTTCGAGTTTCATCATGGCGCCACCATCTGCACTTCAGCGGCGCCGGGAATGCGCATCTTCAGTTGCTCGGTGGCCAGCACTTCGATACGGCTGTGCGCAGTCCAGGTGCTCTGCTCGAGAATCAACCGGCCCCACTCCGCCTGCGCCTTGTCGCGCACGCTCAACTCGGCGTACAGCGAGTTCAGCAACTGACGGTTCCAGTGGGCGCTGTACGACACGCCGATGGCCGACACGAGCACGCCAATAAACAGCAGCAGCATGAAAAAGCTTCCGCCGGGAAGAGGCTTGGCGAAAAGCTTGCTCACCGCAGCTTCTCCGCGACGCGCATGACAGCGCTCCGGGAACGTGGGTTGGCTTTGAGTTCGGCCTCGGAGGCGGACTGCGCTTTGCCATGGATTTTGATGATCGGTTCGAACGCGACGTGACGGACCGGCAGGTTGCGCGGCAGGTTGTCGGCTTCGCCTTTTACCAGCTTGCGCATGAACAGTTTGACGATGCGGTCTTCCAGCGAGTGGAAGCTGATGACGACCAGACGGCCGCCGATCTCCAGGCAGTCCAGTGCGGCTTCGAGGCCGGCTTCCAGGTCGCCCAGTTCGTTGTTGACGTGGATACGCAGGCCCTGGAACGCACGGGTGGCAGGGTTCTTGCCCTTTTCCCATGCCGGGTTGGCGACTTTCAGGACTTCAGCCAGATCGGCCGTGCGCTCGAACGGCTTGATGTCGCGACGCTCGGCTACGGCACGGGCCATGCGGCCGGAGAAACGCTCTTCGCCGTATTCCTTGAATACGCGGGCGATCTCTTCCACCGGTGCGGTGTTGACGAATTCGGCAGCGCTGATCCCGCGGGACGGGTCCATACGCATGTCCAGCGGGCCATCATTGAGGAAACTGAAGCCGCGCTCAGGGTCGTCGAGCTGTGGCGAAGACACGCCCAGGTCGAGCAACACGCCGCTGACCTTGCCGTGCAGGCCACGTTCGGCCACTTCCGAACCCAGCTCGGCAAAGCTGCGTTGCACAACGACAAAGCGGCCGTCTTCGGCCGCTAGCGTTTGCCCGGTGGCAATCGCTTGAGGATCTTTGTCGAATCCGAGGACCCGACCATCGGGGCCGAGCTGGCTGAGGATCAACCGACTGTGCCCGCCGCGCCCGAACGTACCGTCCAGATAGCAGCCATCAGGACGTACGGCGAGAGCCTCCACGGCTTCGTCAAGCAGTACGGTGATGTGGTTAAAGCCGCTATCAATAGTCACAGGATCAAATCACGCAGTTCATCAGGCATGGCGCCCGGTTGTTGAATAGCAGCCAGGTCAGCGGCAGAAACCGCATCCCAGGCATCCTCGTCCCACAATTGGAACTTGTTCAGTTGGCCTACCAACATCGCGCGCTTATCCAACCTGGCATATTCACGAAGACGCGGCGGAACCAGAAAACGACCACTGCCATCGAGCTCGAGGTCGACGGCATTACCAATCAGCAAACGTTGCAGGCGGCGGTTCTCTTCGCGAAGCGAAGGCAGTGCGCGCAGTTTGGTTTCGATAATTTCCCACTCATCGAGGGGGTAAACACACAAACACGGATCAACGGCATCAATTGTGACGATCAGTTGACCGGAACTACGCGAAACGAGCTCGTCACGGTACCGGCTCGGCATAGCGAGACGGCCCTTTGCGTCGAGACTGATAGCGTTAGCTCCGCGAAACACGTCAGCGTTTCTCCAAATATTAGCGTTTTACGCTCAAAAAACCCACTTCATGCCACTTTCCGCCACTTGCGCACACTATAGGAATGCGGCCACCGCACCGTCAAGGCGCGGTTTAAAGGAAAAGCCTTACAGAACTGAGATTTAGGAGGGTAAACGGAGGGGTAACGACAATCTGACGGCTGAATTTGCCCAATAACTTGAATCAGCACAGAAGGCTGCGTTCGAAAGTTAAAGTAGTTTGTTAAGAGTAAGATTTTTTCGGTATTACGAAAGTGTTCTGGCAACGATTCTGGAAGGAGGGAAAATGCTACTACCAGCGCCCTGCTTAAATGATTAAAGCAGGAAGGAGAAAAAGGTGGAGAGTCGATCTGTAAGCCGGGTTCTGTCTTGAACAGTCATTCGTCTACGATGGCCATCACTGGACATCTTTAGCAACCTACCCGGTCCCAGCGCGGGCCACGCCTTGGGACCCTATTTGGTCTTGCTCCAAGTGGGGTTTACCTAGCCACGAACTGTTGCCAGACGTGCGGTGCGCTCTTACCGCACCTTTTCACCCTTACCGGCGCCGAAGCGCTTAGGCGGTTATTTTCTGTGGCACTTTCCGTAGGCTCACGCCTCCCAGGCATTACCTGGCACTTCGCCCTATGGAGCCCGGACTTTCCTCCCCCCCCTAATTTTCATAGAGGGCAGCGACTGTCCAATCGACTCTCCGCCGCGAAGGTTAACGGCAGCGCGGCCGAAGAACAAGCGCTAAACGCCTTTGGCTGCTCCTGTGCGTCGGGTTTTTACTCGCCCTTCTGTTTATCCAGCGCCACCTGATAGAGCACATTCTTGCGCTCACCGGTAATTTGCGCCGCCAATGCCGCCGCACGCTTGAGCGGCATCTCTTCAAGCAACAGATTGAGGATGCGCATGGCCTCACTGCTGACCGCGTCCTCGGTCTCGGGTACAGACCAGCCCGCCACCAACACCACACACTCGCCACGCTGCTGATTGCTGTCCGACTCGACGAACTCACGCAGCTCGGCCAGCGGCAGGCCTTTGAGGGTTTCGAAGGTTTTGGTGATTTCACGGGCCAACAACGCCGGACGTTCGGGACCGAACACCAGCTCCATGTCTTGCAGGCACTCAAGGATGCGATGCGGCGCCTCATAAAAAATCAGTGTGCGCGGCTCTTCCTTGACCAGCTCAAGACGAGCACGACGACCGACAGCCTTGGCCGGCAGGAAGCCTTCGAAAATGAAACGGTCCGACGGCAGCCCCGCCGCCGACAATGCCGCGATCAATGCACAGGCACCCGGAACCGGCACCACATTGATCCCGGCGGCACGAGCCTGACGCACCAGGTGATAACCCGGATCGGAAATCAGCGGCGTGCCAGCATCGGAGATCAGCGCCACATCATCCCCCGCCAGCAATCGCGTGATAAAGCGGCTACCCTCGTCGCGCTCGTTGTGCTCATGGCACGCGGCCAGCGGCGTGGGAATGCCGAAATGCTGCATCAGGCGCTGTGAGTGACGGGTGTCTTCGGCGGCAATCAACGCGACGTCGCGCAGGATCTTCAGCGCACGTGCACTGATGTCGTCCAGGTTGCCGATGGGCGTCGCCACCACATAAAGCGAGCCAGCAGCGGAATTCAAAGCACCTGGAGCAGTCAAAGCGCACACCTCATGATCGGTAAAAGGCGACATTGTAGCGCGTAGCGGCGCTTGCGATCGCCCCGCCCTCCTCGGGTTTTTCAGGCGTTTGTGCAGCGCTGCAACATTTGTACGAGCTAAATTGATCGATTCACGCCAGTAACATCGCGCCCCGGCCAGTGCTTGGGTACAATTCCACGCTAATTTGATCGAGTATCAGGAACACTACATGATCGCTTGCCTGCGGCTGTTCACTGCCCTCTGCCTCGCTGCCTTGCTGGCGGCTTGCGCCAGCTCGCCCTCCTCCAGCCTTGGCGAACTTCCACGGACCCCTGACGCCAGTATCGAGCAGCTGCTCGAACAGGCCGCTCAAAGCAAGGACCCGGAAAAAGCTGCGTTGCTGCGCCTGAGCGCGGCCGACCTGGCCTATCGTCAGGGCAATGCCGGCCAGTCCGCGCAAATCCTGCAACAGGTTCCGGTGGAACAACTCAAGCCAGGCCAACAGGTCTTCGCCAGCACCCTGGCGGCTGAACTGGCCATGGCGCGCAATCAGCCCAAGGCTGCGCTGACTGCCTTGAGCCATCCGAGCCTGCAACGCCTGAGCGAGTTGCCAGTCGAGCAACAGGTTCGCACCGGCACTGTCCATGCTCGCGCCCTTGAGGCCGACGGACAGACGCTGGCCGCCGCACGGGAGCGCATTTTCATCGCACCCATGCTCGAAGGTGAAGCCGCCGCCAAAAACCACGAAGCGATCTGGACCCTGATCGCCTCGCTGCCAACCGATCAACTGCAGCCCACCACCAATGATGACCTCGGCGGCTGGATGGGCCTGGCACTGGCGGTGAAAACCGCCGGAACCCTGGAACAGCAGCAAGCCGCGATTGACAACTGGCGCGCCCAGAACTCTAAGCACCCGGCTGCCATTCAGTTGCCTCTGCCACTGACCAAGCTCAAGGAACTGGCCAGCCAGCCCCTGAGCAAGATCGCCCTGCTGCTGCCGCAAGACGGCCCGCTGGCGTCGGTCGGCAAAGCACTGCGCGAAGGTTTCATGGCTGCGCACTACCAGGCTCAACAAGCCGGGCAGAAGCCGCCTGCCATTGAGTTCTATGACAGCTCGAAACTGACTTCGATGGACGAGTTCTATCGCAAGGCCCAGGCCGATGGCGTGCAACTGGTGGTCGGTCCGCTGGAAAAACCACTGGTCAAACAGCTCAGTGCTCGCCCGCAGCTGCCGATCACCACCCTGGCGCTGAACTACAGCGAAGGTGAACAAGGTCCGGCCCAGCTGTTCCAGTTTGGTCTGGCCGCTGAAGACGAAGCCCGTGAAGTGTCTCGTCGTGCTCGCGCCGACGGCCTGCATCGCGCCGCCATCATGGTGCCGAAAGGCGAATGGGGCGATCGCGTGTTGCGCGCATTCAGCCAGGACTGGCAAGCCAACGGCGGCAGCATTGTCGCGACCGAGCGCGTTGACCAACCGGTTCAACTGGCCCAGCAGATTGCCGACATGTTCCAGCTGCGCCAGAGCGAAGGTCGCGCCAAGAGCCTGCAAAGCACCGTCGGCTCGCAGATAGCAGCCCAGCCTTCGCGCCGTCAGGACATCGAGTTCATCTTCCTGGCTGCGACTCCGCAACAGGCCCAGCAGATCAAACCGACCTTGAACTTCCAGTACGCGGGCGATGTGCCGGTTTACGCCACCTCCCACGTGTTCAGTGCCAGCGGCGACGTGAACCAGTACAACGACATGAACGGCATCCGCTTCTGCGAAACCCCGTGGTTGCTGGACGCCAATGATCCGCTGCGCAAACAGGTCACCGCACAATGGCCGCAAGCCGCCGGCAGCCTCGGCCGCCTCTACGCAATGGGCGTTGACGCCTATCGCCTGGCACCGCGACTGGGGCAACTCAAGGCACTGCCGGACAGCCGTATTGAAGGTCAGTCGGGCAGCCTGGGCATGACTCAAAACCAGCGCGTGGTGCGCCAGTTGCCTTGGGCACAGTTCGTCAGCGGTCAGGTTCAACGCCTGCCGGATACCTCACGCTGATGCCTGACAGGTCACGCCAGCAAAGCGGTAAAGATGCCGAGCGCCATGCGCTCGAGCATCTTCAACAGCAAGGTCTGCGCCTGCTGGCGCAGAACTGGTTGTGTAAACGCGGCGAGCTTGATCTGGTCATGCTTGATGGCGATACAGTAGTATTCGTTGAAGTCCGCTATAGAAAAAACACCCAGTGGGGTGGAGCGCTCGACAGCATCGATGGGCGCAAACGGCAGAAACTGATTTTCGCCGCGCAGTATTTTCTTCAGCGCGAGTCGCGTTGGGCCAATTCCCCCTGCCGCTTCGACGTGGTTGCCATCGACAGCAACCTCGATCAGTTGAACTGGTTGCAGAATGCCTTCGATAGCTGATCGCCTGCGCCCCGAAGCGGACACCTTTACCCAACACTTTTGCTCTTTGCTTTGCGGGCTGCACATTCATGTGCCGAGTAGCCGCGCTAATTAAGGTCACACAGATGGACATGCAATCCCGAATTCGCCAGCTTTTTCAGGCCAGTATCGACACCAAGCAAATGGCGATGGACGTACTTGCACCGCACATCGAGCAAGCCAGCCAGGTAATGGTCAACGCCCTGCTCAATGAGGGCAAAATGCTTTCCTGCGGCAACGGCGGCTCCGCCGGTGATGCCCAGCACTTTTCGTCCGAGCTGCTCAACCGCTTCGAGCGCGAACGTCCGAGCCTGCCCGCCATTGCGCTGACCACCGACAGCTCGACGATCACCTCGATCGCCAATGACTACAGCTACAACGAAATTTTCTCCAAACAGATCCGCGCGCTGGGGCAACCGGGTGACGTATTGCTGGCGATTTCCACCAGCGGTAACTCGGCGAACATTATTCAAGCGATCCAGGCCGCACATGATCGCGAAATGATTGTCGTAGCATTGACTGGTCGCGATGGCGGCGGCATGGCGTCGTTGCTATTACCCGAGGACGTCGAGATTCGCGTACCGGCCAACGTCACCGCACGTATTCAGGAAGTCCACCTGCTGGCGATCCATTGCCTTTGCGATTTGATCGACAGCCAACTGTTCGGGAGTGAAGAATGACCCCTAATCGCCTAGGCCTTCTGGCCTTGACCCTGTGCCTCGGCATCAGCGGCTGCACTTCGGTGGTTAAAGCCAGCCGTGAAGCACCCATTGAAGATGACCGCGGTACGCGCACCTTCGGCAGCAAGATCGATGACTCCCTGATCGACACCAAGGTCGGCGTCAACGTCGCCAAGGCCGATCCTGCCCTGGACAACGATTCGCACATCGTCGTCACCAGCTTCAACGGCGTCGTGCTGCTCGCCGGGCAAACACCGACTGCCGAGCTCAAGGCCAAGGCCGAACAGGCTGCCGCCGCGGTCCAGCGCGTGAAGAAGGTGCATAACGAACTGCAGGTCCTGCCGCCCTCCGGTTTCCTTGCCCGTCAGAACGACACCTGGCTGACCTCCAAGATCAAAACCCAGATGCTCACCGACCCGAACATCCCGGGTTCGCGCATCAAGGTCGTCACCGAGAACGGCATCGTTTATCTGCTGGGTCTGCTGACCAAGCAGGAAGCGGCGCAGGCTACCAATCTGGTGCAAAGCGTTTCAGGCGTGCAGAAGATTGTGAAGTTGTTTGAGTACATTGACTGATATGGCTTATCGGCGATGGTGCTCTTAAAGACGCCTTCGCCGGCAAGCCTGGCGCCTACATGAAATAAAAAAGGGTGATCCTCGCGGATCACCCTTTTTTTATTTCACCACTTTCAAACTGGGTCGACCGCTGGGACGCGGTGGTTCGCTGTCGGGCGGCGGAATGTCATCATCCGGCTCGATATCTTCCACGTCTTCCATAGGCGATTCCAGATCGAACACCATACCCTGACCATTCTCCCGGGCGTAAATGCCCAGAATCGATGCGATAGGCACGTACAGAGTGTGCGGCACGCCACCGAAGCGCCCTTCGAAGCTGACCGCTTCGTTGTCCATGTGCAGATGACGCACGGCAGCCGGCGATACGTTCAGGACAATCTGTCCGTCACTGGCAAAACCCTGAGGCACCTGCACCGATGGATACTCGGAATTGACCAGCATGTGCGGGGTGCAATCGTTGTCCACAATCCACTCGTAGAGCGCGCGGACCAGATAAGGTCGACTGGAGTTCATAGCGGCTCCTTAAGCCTTAGCGCATATCGCGTTCGACACCAGACAGACTCGCCTGGAAAGCCTCACGCGCAAACGAGCGCTCCATGTAATCAAGCAACGGCTTGGCAGGCCGCGGCAGTTCAATACCCAGAATCGGCAAACGCCAGAGTATTGGCAATAGGCAGCAATCCACCAGACTTTGTTCCTCACTGAGGAAAAACGGCTTGTCGGCAAACAACGGCGACACGCCAGTCAGGCTTTCACGCAACTCTTTACGAGCCACGACGCGGGCGGCTTCCTTGGTCCGCGAATCCAGGATCAGATCCACCAGACCACACCAGTCACGCTGAATACGATGGATCAGCAGACGGCTGTTGGCACGCGCCACAGGATAAACCGGCAGCAAGGGCGGGTGCGGGTAACGCTCATCCAGATATTCCATCACCACGGTCGACTCCCACAACGCCAGGTCACGATCGACCAGGGTGGGCAGACTTCCGTAAGGGTTCACTTCAATCAGTTTAGGCGGCTGGCGACCAGCTTCCACGTAAATGATCTCTGCGCTGACACCCTTCTCTGCAAGTACGATGCGCACTCGGTGGGAATAGTGGTCGGCGGGGTCGGAGTAACAGGCCAACCGATTGGTCACGCCCATGGCGGTCCTCCTCGCTTGTTGAAATTATCGGAAGCGGAAAAACGCACGCGCCCAGAGGACGCCTCCCGTAACGTCTGGCTTGCCAGACTCGTTACACCTTCAGAGACGCCCCTGGGCGCGTGCGATTAACAGCAATTGCTTACAGCTTTATCAATGGACGTCTTTCCAGTATTCACGCTTGAGCAAGTAAGCGAATACGAAGAAGAACGCCAGGTACAGCAACACATAGGTACCGATGCGCTGATGCTCCAGCTTAACCGGGTTAGCCGAGTAAGCGAGGAAGGTTACCAGATTCTTGACCTTCTCATCGAACTGCTGTTCGGTCAGAGCACCGCTCTTCGGCACGATGGTCAGCTGATCGCACGCTTCATGTGTCAGCGCGTTACCGGTCAGCGGATCATATTGCTTCTTGCCGTCTTCGACGATCGGAACCTGCTTGCAACCGACAACCTGACGACCTTGCAGGCCAACCAGGACGTTAGGCATGCCCACGTTCGGGAAAACCTTGTTGTTCACACCCCAAGGACGCGACGGATCTTCGTAGAAGGACTTCAGGTAACCATAAAGCCAGTCCGTACCACGAACACGCGCTACCAGAGTCAGGTCAGGCGGTGCGGCACCAAACCAGGTCTTGGCGTCAGCCGGCTGCATGCCGATGCTCATGTGGTCGCCGATCTTGGCGCCGGTGAACACCAGCTTCGAGAGCATCAGGTCATGCGGGATGCCCAGGTCATCGGCGACACGCTCGTAGCGCTGGAACTTGGCGCTGTGGCAACCCATGCAGTAGTTGGCGAACGTACGCGCGCCGTCCTGCATGGCCGCTTTGTCAGAAACGTCGATATCTACCTTTTCCAGTTCAGGAGCACCGGCCGTCGACGCGAAGGACAACACAGGCATGGCAGCAAGAATCAGTACAGCAAATAGCTTTTTCATCAGCCAGTCACCCTTTCCGGAACCGGTTTGGTCTTCTCGAGCCTGGTGTAGAAAGGCATCAGAATGAAGTAGGCGAAGTACAGGAAGGTGCATACCTGCGACAGCAGCGTACGACCCGGCGTCGGAGCCAGAACACCCAGAACGCCGAGGATCACGAACGAGACGCAGAACACCACCAGCCAGATTTTGCTCAGCCAGCCTTTGTAGCGCATCGACTTGACGGGGCTGCGATCCAGCCACGGCAGGACGAACAGCACAGCGATGGCCGCGCCCATGGCGATAACGCCCAGGAGCTTGTCCGGAACCGCCCGCAGAATCGCGTAGAACGGTGTGAAATACCAGACTGGAGCGATGTGCTCAGGGGTCTTGAAGGCGTTCGCCACTTCAAAGTTCGGCTTCTCGAGGAAGTAGCCGCCCATTTCCGGGAAGAAGAACACGATCGAGCAGAAGATAAACAGGAACACCACCACGCCGACGATATCTTTCACGGTGTAGTACGGGTGGAAGGCAATGCCGTCCAGCGGTACGCCGTTTTCGTCTTTGTGTTTCTTGATGTCCACACCGTCCGGGTTGTTCGAACCGACTTCGTGCAGCGCCAGGACGTGCAGCACCACCAGACCGAGAATCACGATCGGCAGGGCCACGACGTGCAGGGCGAAGAAGCGGTTCAGGGTGATACCGGAAATCAGGTAGTCACCACGGATCCACTGGGTCAGGTCGTTACCGATGACCGGGATCGCACCGAACAGCGAGATAATCACCTGGGCGCCCCAGTAGGACATCTGGCCCCACGGCAGCAGGTAGCCCATGAAGGCCTCAGCCATCAGCGCCAAGTAAATCAGCATGCCGAAGACCCACACCAGCTCACGCGGCTTCTGGTACGAACCGTAGAGCAAGCCACGGAACATGTGCAGATAAACCACGATAAAGAACATCGAAGCGCCGACGGCATGCAACATACGCAGGATCGAGCCGTACTCGACGTCGCGCATGATGTATTCAACGGAAGCAAACGCTTCTTCCGCCGATGGCGTGTAGCTCATGGTCAGCCAGACACCGGTAACGATCTGATTGACCAGAACGAGCAGCGCCAGGGAGCCAAAGAAATAGAAGAAGTTGAAGTTCTTCGGGGCGTAGTACTTGCTGAGGTGGTCTTCCCACATTTTGGTCGCGGGAAAGCGTGCATCAACCCAATCCATGAACTTGCTCATCACGCTTTCTCCGTATCGACGCCAATGACAATGATGTCATCGGTCTCATAGGAATGCGGGGGAACTGGCAGGTTCAAAGGCGCAGGTTGCGACTTGTAGACGCGGCCAGCCAGATCGTAGTGGGAACCGTGGCAAGGGCAGAAATAACCACCTACCCAGTCCTTGCCCAGATCCGCAGGTGCCACTTCTGGACGGAAGGTCGGCGAGCAACCCAGGTGCGTGCAGATACCGATCAGCAGCAGAACTTCTGGCTTGATCGAACGCGTTTCCGGGTCGACATAGGTCGGTTGTGTCGAGTTCTTGGAGGTCGGGTCAGACAGCTGGCCCTCGATCTTTTTCAGATTCCCCAGGATTTCCTCGGTACGGCGGACAATGAACACCGGCTGACCGCGCCACTCAGCAATCATCTGCTGACCTGGTTCGATTTTGCTGACATTCACTTTCACCGGTGCACCTGCGGCTTTCGCCTTGGCACTGGGAAACCATGACCCCACGAACGGGACCGCAGCCCCCACCGCTCCTGCAGCACCCACCACGGATGTGGCTGCTACCAAGAAGCGACGCCGGCCTGCATTCACGCCGTCATTGCTCATTCAGTCCTCTCCCATCAGCTTTGTGGCCTGTTAAATCAGGCGTCTACTAAGTAAAAATCTGAACTTATAAAAATTTTGCCGAATGGTAATGAAAAGCCCCAATTCTGACAAGGTAATTACCGAGGGGCTTCACTGCCAAGCCTTGCAGTATAGGGCTTCTACGGCTGTGGCAAGTTGTCACAGCGCAATTCTTTGATAAATCGCGCCCATAAAAAAACGCCCAGCTTCGCGAGGAAACTGGGCGTTCTTTTTGAACGCGAAAGCGAATTAACGCTTCGAGTACTGCGGACGCTTACGCGCTTTACGCAGACCAACTTTCTTACGTTCAACTTCACGAGCATCGCGAGTAACGAAGCCAGCTTTGCGCAGAGCGCCACGCAGGGTTTCGTCGTACTGCATCAGAGCGCGAGTGATACCGTGGCGGATTGCGCCAGCTTGACCACTTACACCGCCACCGATAACGGTGACGTAGATGTCGAACTTTTCAACTGTCTCGGTCAATTCCAGCGGCTGACGAACTACCATGCGGGCAGTTTCGCGACCGAAGAAATTATCCAGGGAGCGGTTGTTGATCGAGATGTTACCAGTACCCGGACGCAGGAAAACGCGTGCGGTTGCGGTCTTGCGACGGCCAGTGCCGTAATTTTGAGTCGCCGACATAATGAACTATTCCGTTAAAACTTCAGTTCTTGGGGCTGCTGAGCAGTATGAGGGTGTACAGCGCCCGCATAGACTTTCAGCTTACGATACATGTCGCGACCCAGCGGGTTCTTAGGCAGCATGCCTTTGACCGCGGTCTCGATCACGCGCTCAGGGGCTTTGGCGATCAGCTTTTCAAAGTTGATCGACTTGATGCCGCCCGGGAAACCGGAGTGGGAGTAGTAGATCTTGTCGGTGGTTTTAGCACCGGTTACACGAATCTGCTCGGCATTGATAACGACGATGTAATCGCCGGTGTCAACGTGAGGAGTGTACTCAGCTTTATGCTTGCCACGCAGACGGCTCGCGATTTCGGTGGCCAGACGACCCAGGGTCTGACCTGCAGCGTCGACGACAAACCAGTCGCGCTGTACTGTTTCCGGTTTAGCAGTAAAAGTTTTCATTCTTTATAGCCTCAGGGGCCGCCCTGTAAATTAGACGGCGGATCTTACTGAATAGTGCGTACTTTGACAAGTCAAAGGCAGCCGGATACAGACGCTTTCGGGGGCTCGGGTCGGCGCGTCCGTTCAACGGCAAGATTCTTCGGCGGCGGCGCATCACTTCCACTGCAGAAAGAGGTGCGCAATTATGCAGATTGCGAAAAATAATTCAACCTGCTTTTATGATTGTTTTGCCCAAGGAGCACCCGATGGACTATCGCCAGCTAGGCCGAACCAATCTGAACGTGAGTGCCATCTGCCTCGGAACCATGACCTGGGGCGAGCAAAACACTGAAGCTGAAGCCTTCGCCCAGATCGAACGGGCCAAGAACGCCGGGATCAATTTCATCGACACCGCCGAAATGTACCCGGTGCCGCCGAAGGCCGAAACCTACGCCACTACCGAACGCTACATCGGCAATTACTTCAAAAGTCGCGGTGATCGCTCCGACTGGATCCTCGCCAGCAAAATCGCCGGCCCCGGCAACACCATCGATTACATCCGCGATAAAAACCTGCGACACAACCGCCAGCACATCACTGAAGCCGTGGATGCCAGCCTCAAGCGCCTGCAAACCGACTACATCGACCTCTATCAGCTGCACTGGCCGGAACGCAGCACCAACTTCTTCGGCCAGCTCGGTTACAAACACCAGACCGAAGCCAACCTCACGCCGCTGGAGGACACCCTCGAAGCGCTGGACGAGCAGGTCAAGGCCGGCAAAATCCGCCACATCGGCCTGTCCAACGAAACGCCATGGGGCACCATGCGCTTCCTCGCCCTGGCCGAAGCCCGTGGCTGGCCGCGCGCGGTGTCTATCCAGAACCCGTACAACCTGCTCAACCGCAGCTTCGAGGTCGGCCTGGCGGAAATCGCCATCCGCGAACAGTGCGGCCTGCTCGCCTATTCGCCGCTGGCGTTTGGTTTCCTGTCGGGCAAGTACGAAGGTGGCGCACGCCCACCAAAAGGCCGCCTGAGCCTCTACAGCCGCTTCAGCCGCTATTTCAACCCGCAGTCGGAAGCAGCGTGCAGCCGTTATGTCGCGCTGGCCCGGGAACACGGCCTGGACCCGGCGCAAATGGCGTTGGCGTTTGTCAATCAGCAGCCGTTTGTGACCAGCAACATCATCGGCGCCACAACCCTGGAGCAACTGGAGAGCAACATCGCCAGCTTCGAGCTGAAACTTTCCGATGAAGTGCTGGCGGGGATTGAGGCGATTCACAAGGATCACCCGAACCCGGCGCCTTGATCGACTCATAGTCCCCATCGCGAAAAGCTCACTCCCACAGGTTTTGCACAATCCCTGCAGGAGTGAGCCTGATCGCGATGAGGGCCTGACAGTCACCGCAAAATCAAAGCGACCGCGCAATAATCTCCTTCATGATTTCATTGGTCCCCGCATAAATCCGTTGCACCCGCGCATCGGCCCACGCTCGGGCGATCGGATATTCCCACATGAATCCGTAACCGCCATGCAACTGCACGCATTCGTCGAGCACCTTGCATTGCAGGTCAGTCCCCCAATACTTGGCCATCGCGGCGGTCGGCACATCCAGCTTGCCTTGCAGGTGCAACTCGAGGCAGCGATCAACGAAGACCCGGCCGATCTGGATTTCAGTCGCCATCTCCGCCAACTTGAAGCGCGTGTTCTGGAAATCGGCAATCGCCTTGCCGAACGCCTTGCGTTCACGGGTGTAATCGAGCGTCCATTTCAACGCAGCTTCGGCCGACGCCAGCCCGCCAATGGCGACGGTGAGGCGCTCCTGCGGCAACTCCTGCATCAGGTAAGCGAAGCCCATGCCCGCCTGCCCCAACAGATTCTCCTTGGGGACCCGCACGTCCTGGAAGAACAACTCCGACGTGTCCTGAGCCTTCATGCCGACCTTTTCCAGGCGCTTGCCCTTGTCGAAGCCCGGGGTGTTGGCCTCGACCAGAAACAGACTGGTGCCCTTCGCGCCAGCCTTCGGATCGGTCTTGGCCACGACAATCACCAGATCAGCCAAAAAGCCGTTGGTGATGAAGGTTTTCGATCCGTTAATCACGTACTCGTCGCCATCCAGCACGGCGGTGGTTTTCACCCCTTGCAAGTCGGAACCGGCGCCCGGTTCGGTCATGGCAATCGCGGTGACCATTTCGCCGGACACCAGTTTCGGCAGGTATTTGTGCTTCAGCGCTTCACTGCCGTAATGCAGGATGTACGGCGCCACAATGTCCGAATGCAGAGAAAAACCGATGCCAGTCAGGCCGAGACGACCGACCTCTTCGATCACGACAGTGCTGTAGAGAAAGTCTGCCCCCAGCCCACCGTATTCCTCCGGCAGGTGCGAACAAAGCATCCCCGCCTCCCCCGCCTTGTTCCAGAGTTTACGGTCGATGTAGCCTTGTTTTTCCCATTGCCCGTGGAACGGCACGGCCTCTTTTTCGAGGAACGTTCGCACGCTGTCGCGAAACAATTCGTGCTCGGAACTGAACAAGGTTCTGGGGATCATGCGGCACCTGTCATTAATTGTTGGAAGAAGTTGACCTTCAGAGACTAAGCCCCGCATCCGATACAGGACACTGGACACATCAGACAAAAAATAAGACGATCCAGCCGTCTGGTGACCACTTTCCCCTATAAGAATAAAGTTGAATTATGTCTAACCAAGTCTCCACGCCCTTGCGGCGCGTCAGCATCCTGGCTATCGACCGGGTTTTCGCTTCCACCCTCATGCAAGCCAAGGATTTCTTTCATCTGGCCAGCCTGCGATACGGCAAACAACTGGGCCAGGGCCTGACACCGGCGTTCGAAACCCGGCTGGTCAGCCCCGACGGCAAACCGGTGAACAGCTTCAGCGATGTGATCATGCCGGTGGACGGCGGCCTGGAAAATGCCGACGTTATTATCCTCCCGGCCTTCTGGGACGATTTCGATACCCTTTGCCAACGTTATCCACAGGTCCTGCCCTGGTTGCGTCAGCAACACGCTCGCGGCGCCGTGCTTTGCGGTGAGGCCACCGGGGTGTTCTGGCTTGCCGAGGCCGGCCTGCTCAACGGCAAGGAGGCGACCACCTATTGGCGCTTCTTCAATGCCTTCGCCGAGCGTTTCCCACAGGTTTATCTCAATCAGGACAAGCACCTGACGGACGCCGACAACCTGTATTGCGCAGGCGGCACCACCTCGGCATGCGACCTCTACATCTACCTGATCGAACGTTTCTGCGGCGCCAACGTCTCCCAGGCCGTGGCCCGGGACATTCTCTACGAAGTGCAGCGCAGCTATTCGCCAGGACGCATCGGCTTCGGCGGACAGAAATTGCACCAGGACGTGATCATCCTGCAGATCCAGCACTGGCTCGAAGAACACTTCGCCGACAAATTCCGCTTCGAAGACGTCGCCCGCGAACACGGCATGAGCATCCGCAACTTCATGCGGCGCTTCCAGACCGCCACCGGCGACAAGCCCCTGCATTACCTGCAACGCCTGCGCATCGAAACCGCCAAGGGTTTGCTGTCGGGCAGCCGCAAGAGCATCAAGACCATCAGCTATGAAGTCGGTTATGACGATGCGAGCTTCTTTGCGCGGCTGTTCCGCCAGCACACCGAGTTGTCGCCGAATCAGTATCGGCAGCAATTTCAGCAAGCCGCCTAAGCTGAAACCCAACACCCGTCCGATGTGGGAGCGAGCCTGCTCGCGAAAGCGATAAATCAGTCACATCAATGCTGGATGTGCCGCCGCCTTCGCGAGCAGGCTCGCTCCCACAGGAAATCTGCGGTGAACAAAAAAGGGCCTGCATGTGCAGGCCCTTTTTTTATTGTCCGAATCGTCCTACGGCTTGTGCGCCCGGGACAGGAATTCGTGCGACTGCATTTCCAGCAGACGGCTGAGCGTGCGCTGGAATTCGAAGTTCAGGCGACCGCCGGTGTAGAGGTCCTTGAGCTCGACTTCAGCCGAGATGATCAGCTTGACGTTACGGTCGTAGAACTCGTCGACCATGTTGATAAAGCGTCGGGCGATGTCGTCGGTGGTGACGCTCATCTGCTCGACACCGCTGAGCAACACGGCGTGGAAGATCTTGCCCAGCTCGATGTAATCGTTCTGGCTGCGCGGGCCGTCGCACAGTTCGCGGAAGTCGAACCAGGCCACGTCATCGCAGGTGCGCACGGCGCGAATTTCGCGGTTCTCGATCATCAGCACGTCATTCTCGATGGCGGCCGTGCATTCCGGTGTCAGGGCGCGGAAGCTTTTGCGCAGGCTTTCCTGAGCGGCTTCGTCCAGCGGGAAGTGGAACAGCTCGGCTTGCTCGAGGTGGCGCAGACGATAGTCGACGCCGCTGTCGACGTTGACGATGTCGGTGTTCTGTTTGATCAGCGCAATGGCCGGCAGGAAGCGCGCACGTTGCAGGCCATCCTTGTACAGACCGTCCGGCACGATGTTCGAGGTCGCGACCAGGGTCACGCCATTCTTGAACAGCTCTTCCATCAGCGTGCCGAGGATCATCGCGTCGGTGATGTCGGACACGAAGAACTCATCGAAACAGATCACCCGGGCTTCGTCAGAGAAGCGCTTGGCGATGATGGTCAGCGGGTTCTTCTCGCCGCCGAGGGTCTTCATCTCTTCGTGCACGCGCTTCATGAAGCGGTGGAAGTGAGTGCGGACCTTTTCCTTGAACGGCAGCGCTTCGAAGAAGGTGTCGACCAGGTAAGTCTTGCCGCGACCCACGCCGCCCCAGAAATACAGGCCCTTGACCGGTGCCTGATCTTTCTTGCCAAACAGTTTGCCGAGCAGGCCCGGCTTGGTGTTCGACGCAGCGACCAGATCGTCGTACAGGCGCTGCAAATGACGCACGGCGGTTTCCTGCGCGGCGTCATGGAAGAATTCCGGGCGTTTCAGATCAGCTTGATATCGTTCTAGGGGCGTCATAATTCGTTAGCAAGGCAACAAAAACGGGCCGTCACTGTAGCGACGGCCCGTGGGAATGGCAATCGGCCCTTGGTCGGGTCGAGCCGTTGATTTATTCCTGAACCGGTGTCAGCGCAACCCGCAAGGCGTCAATGGCGACGTCGCGAGCGGCGTTGTCAGCAAAGGTCGGGCTGTCGGCCACGCACTCACCTTCCAGCCAGACGCTGAAGCTCTGCTCTTCACTGCGCACATCCAACGGCTGGCCCGATTGCAGCTGCTTGGTCACTTGACCAGCGGTTTTGCCGTCGGCGAAGTTGCGCGACAACAGCAGTTGCTCGCCATCGGCCGCCAGCAGACGGAAACGGAAACTGCTGTCTTCTTCGCGGAAGCTGACAAAACGCGCGGCTTTCGCGGCTTTCTTCTTGGTGGTGGCAGCGACCTGAGTCTGAGCGACGAAAGAGCGCAGGCCGACCGCTTCGCGCAGTTCGTGGAGGAACGGCGTGGCGACCGAACGGGCTTTTTTCGCGCCGAGTTGCAGCATGTCTTCCAGATCCGCCGGGCGTTCGATCAGTTGGTGATAACGCTCGCGGGACTCGCCCAGCTCGCTATCGAGCAGTTGGAACAGGCGATTCTTCGCCTCGCCCCAACCCAGGCCCTGCAACAGTTCGCTGCGGAATTCATCGGACTGTGCCGGCGTGGCAAACGCCTGGAACAGAGTGAACAGGTGCGAGTTGTCCGGATCCTTGGCTTCGCCCGGCGCGCGGGAGTCGGTGACGATCCGCGAGATCGCGTCCTTCATTTCCTTGGCGCTGCTGAACAACGGAATGGTGTTGTCGTAGCTCTTCGACATCTTGCGACCGTCGAGGCCTGGCAGCGTGGCGACGCTTTCTTCGATCAGCGCCTCCGGCATGGTGAAGAATTCTTTGCCCTGGCCAAACAGGTGGTTGAAGCGCTGGCCGATGTCGCGGGCCATTTCCACGTGCTGGATCTGGTCACGACCGACCGGCACCTTGTGGGCGTTGAACATCAGGATGTCCGCGGCCATCAGCACCGGATAGCTGTACAAGCCCATGGTGATGCCCGCATCCGGGTCTTCGCCGGCCTCGACATTCTTGTCCACCGAGGCCTTATAGGCATGGGCGCGGTTGAGCAGGCCTTTGGCGGCAACGCAAGTCAGCAGCCAGGTCAGCTCGGGGATTTCCGGGATGTCGGACTGGCGATAGAACGTCACACGATCCACATCCAGGCCACCGGCCAGCCAGGTCGCGGCGATTTCCAGACGCGAGCGCTGGATGCGCAGCGGGTCGTCGCATTTGATCAGGGCGTGGTAGTCGGCCAGGAAGTAGAACGAATCGGCATTGCTGTCACGGCTGGCCAGGATCGCCGGGCGGATGGCGCCGGCGTAGTTGCCCAGGTGCGGCGTGCCGGTAGTGGTGATGCCGGTGAGGATACGGGTACGAGTCGTCATGGGTAATCGCTTGTCAGACTGCAATCAATTCGAAAGGCGCGGCAGGATCAGATCCTTGAGATCGGTCAGCTTGCCATGAAAAAAGTGTCCGCATTCTGCCACTTTCAGCAGCTCATGGGGGCGTTCGAGCTTGTCGGACCATTCGTAAACAAGTTGCGGATCAATCACTTCGTCGGTTTCCGGCTGGATCAGGGTCAGTTCACCCTGCTGCGGCAGTTGATCCTGATCGCCCAGGCGCATGACAGCCGGCGCGACCATAAACAGATGCTTGAGCTGTTCGCCCTTGGCTTCCAGGCGTCCGCCGAGACTTGCTGCAACAAAACCACCAAAGGAGAAACCGAACAGGGTCAGCGGCAACTCGGGGTGTTTGGCCCGTAGCCATTCGGCAACGGCTTGGGCGTCGTCGACTTCGCCGGTGCCCATGTCGTGGGTGCCTTCGCTGGCACCGACGCCACGGTAGTTGAAGCGCAAAGTAATCAAACCGGCGTCGCGCGCGGTGCGCTGCAGGGTCGAGACGACTTTATTGAGCATGGTGCCGCCCTGCACCGGGTTCGGGTGGCAGATCAGCGCGATGCCGCGCGGCTGCTCATTATCAAGATAAAGGGCTTCCAGTTGGCCGACCGGGCCATCAATCACTACAGGGGTTTCGCGCATAAGCAAGGAAGGAACTCCGTGACCTCGAATCGGGTCGACTCGTCTAGCAAATTGTCTGTGCCAATCTATTGCGAGTGAATCGCGGTATACAGCGCAGGTTCGAGCCGTTAACGTAAAGCAAAGCCGTTTATAGAGGAAGGACTCGTGGAACACTCGCTCTTAGTTTGGTTGTTGCCGACTCTTGCCCTGGTTGTGGGTGTCGCCATTGGTTTCCTGATCGCTCGTTTGGTGCCGAATGCCGCGCCTAGCAGCACCCAACGTCAGCTGGATGACATTCAGGAACGTTTCGACAGTTATCAGAACGAGGTGGTCACCCACTTCAACAGCACTGCAAACCTGGTCAAGAAGCTGACGGCGAGCTATCAGGAAGTGCAGGATCACCTCGCCGAGGGTGCCAACCGCCTGGCCCTGGACGAGCAGACTCGTCAACGCTTGCTGGCCGCCCTGCACGCCGATTCGGCACAGGCTCCACGGGAACGCCTGACGCCACCGCGCAATCAGGAGCCGCCTCGCGACTACGCCCCCAAAGCTCCGAACGCGCCGGGCATGCTCGATGAGCATTACGGCCTGAAGAAGTAATCAGGTCTCGCGCGACACAAAAAACCTCGGACGAGTGATTGTCCGAGGTTTTTTTGTTTCTGATTGAGGATTTTTGGTGCCTGTCCTGACCTCTTCGCGGGCCTGAAAAGGCGACGCAAAAAAGCCCGCCCGATCTGTGAATCGGACGGGCCCTGTTCAACCAGGCTGGGGATCAGCCAAGCACTTCGCTGGCCACCTGATCCACCGCGCTCTTGGTGATGTCGACGATCAGGTCGGCTTCTTCCTCGGTCAAAATCAACGGCGGCGCAAAGCCGAGAATGTCGCCGTGAGGCATCGCCCGGGCAATCATGCCGCGCTCGAGACAGGCCGCCGAAACTTTCGGGCCGACCTTCAAGGCGGCGTCGAACGGCGTGCGCTGCTCGCGATCGGCCATGAACTCGACGGCGGCAAGCATGCCGTCACCGCGCACTTCACCCACCAGCGGATGGCCTTCCAGGGTTTCGCGCAACCGGCGGTTCAGGTAGCTGCCTACTTTCTCGGCGTTGGTGGTGAGGTTTTCCCGCTCCAGAATATCGAGGTTGGCCAAGGCCGCGGCGGCGCAGATCGGGTGACCGGAGTATGTCCAGCCATGGCCCATCGCACCTTGTGATTCAGAGGCTTTTTCGATTACGTCCCATACTTTTTCGCCGACGATCACTGCCGACAACGGTGCATAGGCGCTGGTCAGGCCCTTGGCGGTGGTGATCAAGTCTGGCTGCATGCCGTAACGCTGGCTGCCCATCTTCGAACCCAGCCGACCGAATGCGCACACCACTTCATCGGCGATCAGCAACACGTCGTATTTGTTGAGCACCGCTTGAATCGCCGCCCAATAACCCGCCGGAGGAACGATGATGCCGCCGGTGCCCATCAACGGCTCGCCGATGAACGCGGCCACGGTGTCCGGCCCTTCGGCGAGGATCATTTTCTCCAGTTCGTCGGCGCAATAGCGCACGAACGCCGCTTCATCCATGCCGGCCGGCGCCTTGCGGTACCAGTGCGGGCAAACGGTGTGTTTGACGCCTTCGGCCGGCAGGTCGAAGTGCTGATGAAAAGTCGGCAGGCCGGTGAGGCTGCCGGTCATGATGCCCGAGCCGTGATAACCGCGATCGCGGGAGATGATTTTCTTCTTCTGCGGGCGACCCAATACGTTGTTGTAGTAACGCACCAGTTTGATCTGGGTTTCGTTGGCGTCAGACCCGGACAGACCGTAATAGACCTTTTTCATGCCCTGCGGCGCCCAGTCCATGATGCGGCTGGACAACTCGATGATCGCCTCGGTCGAATGCCCCACATAGGTATGGTAATACGCCAGCTCCTTGGCCTGCTTGTAGATCGCATCGGCGACTTCGGTACGGCCGTAGCCGATGTTCACGCAGTACAGGCCAGCGAAGGCATCGATGAAGTCGCGGCCCTCGTGGTCGCGGATGCGAATGCCCGACGCACTCTTGATGATGCGTCCCTTGAGCGCGCCGCTGGCGTGGTCATGGGCGTGGGTCGAGGGATGCATGAAGTGCGCGCGGTCTTGTTCGAACAGGGTATCGAGTTCTTGGTTCATGACATGTCTCCTTAGAACTGGCCTTGATGGTGCAGGCAAAAGTATTTGGTTTCGACAAAGGCTTCGAAGCCCTCGGTGCCGCCTTCGCGGCCCAGACCCGAGGCTTTCATGCCACCGAACGGAATTGGATGGCCGGTGAACTTGACGCCGTTGACCGCGACCATGGCGTGGTCGAGTCGGCGAATCAGCGGGTAGATCAGGTCCAGGCGATTGGAACAAATGTAGGCGGCCAAACCGTATTCGGTGTCGTTGGCCATTTCGATGGCGTGCTCAAGGGTGTCAAACGGCATCACCCCCGCAATCGGCGCGAAATTCTCTTCGCGGTAGATGCGCATCTGCGGGGTGACATCCGCGAGCACCGTCGGCTGGTAGAACAATCCCCCCAAGGCGTGAGCCTCGCCGCCGACCAAGCGTTGCGCACCGAGTTGAAGGGCGTCAGCCACACGCTCAGCCGTCACCTCGAAAGCGGCCCGGTGCATCAACGGGCCGATGTCGACAGGTTGTTCTTGATCGCCCACCAGGGCCGGACCGACCCGCAGCTCGCGAACCGCAGCGGCAAAGCGCTGGAGGAATTCCGGGTAAATCGAGCGCTGCACCATGATCCGGTTGGCCGCGCAGCAATCCTGACCCGAGGTCTGGAATTTGGCTTCTACGGCGACTTTCACCGCCAGCGCCAGATCGGCATCGGCGCAGACGATGAACGGCGCATTGCCGCCCAGTTCCAGCGAGACTTTCTTCACGTCCTGCGCTGCCGCTTGCAGCACCAACTTGCCGACGCGGGTCGAGCCGGTGAAGCTGACCGAACGCACGCGGCTGTCCTGCACCAGGGTTTGCATGGTCATCTGCGGCTCGCCCAGCACCACGTTGAACACGCCCGCCGGGAAGCCCGCCTCCTCCGCCAGTTGCGCCAGCGCCAACGCTGAAAAAGGCGTTTCATGGGCCGGTTTGATCACCACGGTGCAGCCAGCGGCCAAGGCGGCGGCCGCTTTGCGGGTGATCATGGCCGACGGGAAATTCCACGGTGTCAGCAGTGCACAGACGCCGACCGGCTCCTTGAGAGTGCCCAGATGTGCACCAGGAATGTGGCTGGGAATGTTTTGCCCATAAAGACGCCGTGCTTCCTCGGCGAACCAGGGAATGAAACTCGCGGCGTAAGCGATTTCCACACGAGACTCGGCCAGCGGCTTGCCTTGTTCCTGACTGAGGATGCGTGCCAGGTCTTCCTGATGCTCAAGGATCAACGCCGCCCAGCGCCGCAAAATCGTCCCACGCGCATCGAGGCTTTGTTCGCGCCAGCCGGCAAAAGCCCGGTGCGCGGCATCGACAGCCGCGACAATCTGCGGCTGATCGAGCATCGGCACGTGGCCGATCAATTTCAGGTCGGCAGGGTTATGCACGGCGACACTGTGACCACTGTCGCTGTGGACCCAATGCCCATCGACGTAACACAGTGCCTTGAACAGCAGCGGATGTTTGTATGTCATGGCGGTTACTCCAAACCGTGTGCGTGGAACCATGCTAGGGCAGCTCGGCTCGGGTTATTGGGTGTTTGGCGGGGCTTGGCAGGCGGTTTTTTCTGATTGAACAGCGTAAAACCGAAGATTTTGCGGTGACCCTTAACGAACACTGTTCTTTCAGTCAGACAAGCAGTCATGTGGGAGCGAGCCAGCTCGCGAAAGCGGCGTGTCAGTCAACGTGAGCAAGCCCTCTCCCACACGGATCTGTCGTGTTCAGGGCTCTTGTGCCAGCTCCGCTGGCAAGGCGCCGGCGGTCTTGATGGTCTTGGTCACGATGTAGGTGAAGTAACGCTCGATGCCCAGATCGTCGAGCAGCAGCTGGTCGATAAACCGCTGGTAGTGATCGATGTCCGGCGCCTGGATCATCGCCATGTAATCCACCCCGCCACCGGTGGCGTAACAGAACGCCACTTCAGCCGCCTCGCACATGCGTTGCTCGAACCGGCGCATATCCTGTGCGGTGTGTCGGGCCAGGGTGATTTCGACCAGGACCTGCTGACTTTTGAATACCGCATTCCAGTCAATCTGCGCCCGGTAGCCCTTGATCAACCCAAGCGCTTCCAGTTTGCGCACGCGCTCCCAGGCCGGGGTCACCGATAGATTGATCGCGTCAGCCAGGCTCGACTTGGTGATCCGCCCGTCTTCGGCAAGGATTCGCAGGATTTTCAGGTCGTAGCGATCAAGCTTGTGCATGGGCCGAGGAACTCCTGTGCCATTGGGACCTTGTGGGAGCTGACGTGCCCGCTCCCACAAGGAATGTGTTACGCCAATACTTCGGCGATGACTGCCACGGTGTCACCGCACTGCACCAACCCGGGGAAATGCCGCGCCGCCAGCAAACCGCTGCGGGCCGCACGATATTCCACCGGGGCAACACCGCTGCGGGTGGCGTCATAAACCCGGGCAATCACCTCGCCCTTGCTCACGTTGTCACCCAGATCGCGACACATTTCCAGCAAGCCGTCATGTTCGCTGGCAATGAAGCAATCAGCATCCGGCATGTCGAGCATGATCGACGCAGCGGTCTGGACCTCGCCTTCGAGAATCCCGGCATGCACCAGCAGATTGCGCACCCCGCGCTCGGCGATCGCCACACTGCGTGCGCTGGACGAACCTCCGCCACCCAGTTCGGTGGTGACGAAAACTTTGCCCTGTCGCTCGGCGGCTGTGTCGTACATCGCCCCCGCATCCAGCTCCAGCATGCGCATGCTGTAGGGGGCATTGAACGCGCGCATGCCGGCTTCGCATCGGGCTTGCTGGTGTTTATCGGGCAGCACATGACTCGCGGCGAACGGCAGGAAATCCAGGGTGCGGCCGCCGGAATGAATGTCCAGCACGATATCGGCCAAAGGCAACAAGGTCCGGTTGAAGTAATCGGCGATTTTCTCGGTCACCGTGCCGTCCGGCTTGCCGGGAAAACTGCGATTCAGGTTGCCCTTGTCGATGGGCGACGTGCGCCGTCCGGCGTGGAACGCCGGGGTATTCATGAACGGGACGATGATCACCCGCCCGCTCACTTCACCAGCCGTCAGGCCCTGCGCCAGTTTGCTCAGCGCAACCGGGCCTTCGTATTCGTCGCCGTGGTTACCGCCGGTCAGCAGCGCCGTCGGTCCCTGACCACGCTGAATCACCGTCAGCGGAATCATCACCGCGCCCCAGGCCGAGTCGTCCCGCGAATACGGCAGTTTGAGAAACCCGTGCTGCACGCCTTCGCGGGCGAAATCCACCGTGGCGCTGATCGGGTTATCAGGCAATTCGCTCATGGCTCAATCCTTCACGAACAATTGGCGTGGCACGTTGCACAACGTTTCGACACCGGTCTCGGTGATCAAAATGCTCTCGGTGATTTCCAGCCCCCAATCGTCCATCCACAGGCCCGGCATGAAGTGGAAGGTCATGCCCGGTTGCAACACGCTGGTGTCGCCGGGACGCAAGCTCATGGTGCGCTCGCCCCAATCCGGCGGATAACTGATCCCGATCGGATAACCGCAACGGCTGTCCTTGTGGATGCCGAACTTCTCCAGCACTTTGAAAAACGCGACGGCAATGTCACCCGTGGTGTTTCCTGGCTTGGCCGCTTCGAGCCCGGCGGCGATGCCTTCGACCACGGCTTTTTCGCCGTCGAGGAAATGCTGCGGCGGTTTGCCCAGGTAAATGGTGCGCGACAACGGGCAGTGATATCGCTTGTAGCAACCGGCAATTTCGAAGAACGTGCCGGCGCCTTTTTCGAATGGCGTGTCGTCCCAGGTCAGGTGCGGCGCGCTGGCATCGGCGCCGGTCGGCAACAGCGGCACGATGGCCGGGTAATCACCGCCATGACCGTCGGCACCGAGAATGCCGCTGCTGTAGATCTCGGCCACCAGTTCGTTTTTGCGCATGCCCGGCTCAATGCGTTCAAGGATCCGCGCGTGCATGTTTTCAACGATGCGCGCGGCGATGCGCATGTAGGCGATTTCCTGGGGCGACTTGATCGCCCGCTGCCAGTTCACCAGCCCGACCGCGTCGATCAGCGTGGCCTTTGGCAGGTGTTTCTTCAGCGACAGATAGGCGGCGGCGCTGAAGTAATAGTTGTCCATTTCCACGCCAATGGTCAGCGCGTCCCAGCCGCGAGCGCTGATGACTTCGCGCGACAGGTAATCCATTGGATGGCGTTCCCGGGACTGCACATAAATGTCCGGGTACCCGATGATGTTTTCATGCTGCATGAACACGGTGCGTTTGGCGCCGTTGGCATCTTGCCCGCGCCCGAACCAGACCGGCTCGCCGTCGAGCGCCAGCAACACGCATTGATGGACGTAAAACGACCAACCGTCATAGCCGGTCAGCCAGGCCATGTTCGATGGATCAGTGACCAGCAACAACTCGATGCCCTGAGCCTGCATGGCCGTTCGAACCCTGGCCAGACGCTGGGCGTATTCCTCCCGTTCGAACGGGAGATTGACGACTATCTGAGACATGTACATGCCCTCTGATAAATGACGCACGGATGAAAAAACGGCTTAGCTGCCGAACTGAAAACCCTTGCCGGCCGAGCGCGCACGCTCGAAGGCCAGATTGGCGATGGCGGTGTCTTGAGCGCCGGTACCGGTGAGGTCACACACGGTGATCTGTGCCGCATCGGTTCGGCCGGGACGTTGCCCGGCCAGCACCTGACCCAACTCGACCAGGCGCGATTCATCGGCCATGACGCCGGCCGCCAAGGCGTGATGCAATTCACCGAGGAGGCGGGTCTGGCTCAAGCGATCAGCCACGTAGAGGTCGGCCTGCGCCAACGCCTGGGGCGAAATTTCGTTTTTGTGTTCGGCGTCGGAGCCCATGGCAGTGATGTGCAGGCCGGGATGCAAATGGCGCGTTTCAATCAAGGGTTCACGACTGGGCGTGCAAGTGATCGCAATGTCCGCGTCGGCCATGGCCTCTTCGATACTCGCGCAAGGCGTCACCGCCAGACCGCTGCTGCGCGCCAGTTCTGCACTGAAGCTGTTTGCCTTGGCGCTGTCACGCGCCCAGACGCGCACCGATTCAATCGGACGCACCAGGCGCAAGGCCTGCAACTGCAGCGCGGCCTGCTCGCCGGCCCCGATCAGCGCAACGTTGCGACTGTCGGGCCGCGACAGGGCCCGCGCCGCCACCGCACCCGCCGCCGCAGTGCGCACGGCCGTCAGGTAACCGTTATCCAGCAACAAGGCCTCCAGCAAACCGGTGCGCGCCGACAACAGCATCATCATGCCGTTGAGGCTCGGCAGGCCGAGTGCCGGGTTATCGAAAAAGCCCGGGCTGACCTTGATCGCAAAACGCTCCAGACCCGGCAGATACGCGGTCTTCACGTCCACTTCGCCGTTGTGCTCCGGGATGTCCAGACGCAGGATCGGCGGCATTGCCACGGCGGCCGTGGCCAGCAGCACAAAGGCTTGCTCGATGGCTTCGATACTCGGCAAATCCAGCGCCACACAGGCGCGCAAATCCGCTTCGCTCAATAAAGTAATGTCACTCATCAACGCAGCGCTCCAATCGGATGGTTATTGTTGTGGGGTTCACGCATCGGCTCCGGCGAGCACGCGTAAATGCTGATCGACATCGACGTTACGGCCGCTGACCACCACCACGATCGGCCCACGCGGCTCAATCAAGCCGTCGAGCAACGCGGCAATGCCGACCGCCGCCGCGCCTTCGAGCACCAGACGCTCTTCGCGGTAGGCATGGCGGATGGCATTGGCGATAGAGGCTTCGCTGAGCAAATGCAGGTGGTCGCACAGGTTGCGGGTCATGTTGAAGGTGTAACGATTGTCCAGACCGATGCCGCCGCCGAGCGAATCGGCCAGGGTCGGCAACTCCTCGACTTCGACCGGATGCCCGGCTTCAAGGCTGGCGTGCATCGCCGCGCCTCGCTGCATGCTGATGCCGTGAGTGACGATGTGTGGACTGGCGCTTTTGATCGCCAGTGCCACGCCGGCAAACAGACCGCCGCCGGATAACGGCACCAGCACTTGCGCCACCTCTGGCTGCTGCTCGAGGATTTCCAGCCCGAGGGTGCCTTGCCCGGCGATGATCGCCGGGTGGTCGAAGGGCGGCAGCAATGTCGCGCCCTGCTCGCTGGCAATCCGTTCGGCTTCGCGCTGGGCATCGTCCTGAGAGTGACCGACGATGCACACCTCGGCCCCCAGATCCCGAATGGCCTGCACCTTGTTCGCCGGCACCAGGCGCGACAGGCAAATGGTCGCCCTCACACCTTGCCGGGACGCGGCATACGCCAGCGCCCGACCGTGATTGCCGGTCGAGGCGGCCACCACGCCACGGGCCTTTTGCTCGACATCAAGCTGCGCCACGGCATTGCTGGCGCCACGCAACTTGAAGCTGCCGGTCAGTTGCAGGGATTCGAGCTTGAGAAACACCGCCACACCCAAGCGCTGCGAGAGGCTGGGTGAATACTCCATGGGCGTGCGCCGAACCAACGATTCGATCCGCTGGCGAGCGAGGTAAATATCGTTCAATTGCAGTGCTGACATGACCGCATCCCAACCGAGGTGTTGGGCGCAGTCTAAGAGGGCTGGATTGTCGCGATGAATGTACTAGGGCAATTTAGCCGACAAACTTTTCGCGAACTTTTTCTCGCTCAAAAGTCATGGATCTGCGGGTATTGGCCGAAGATCTCGCGCATGCCGATCAGCGCAACACGCATTTCTTCATCACTGCATTCGGCGCCCACACAGACCCGCACCGCTCGCGGCCGAGGCGTGCCGCGCACGGTGAACGGGTCAGGTGAAGTGACGGCAATGTGTTTGTGGCGCAATGCCCGGACCAGGCTGTCGATTTCCCAATGGGGCGGAATTCCGATCCAGGCGTTCAAGGCATAGGGGTGCTGGGCGATCAGGTATTCGTCCAGATACTCAGTGACCAGCGCCTGGCGGCCCGCCAGGAGTTTGCGCTGCAGGCCCACCAGGGTGTCGGCGCGACCATCACGAATCCAGCGCGCCGCGATCTCGGACACCATGGGCGTGGCCATCCAGCTGTTGACCCGCAAGATGCTCTCGGTGCGCAGCGCCAGCCGCTTGGGCACGACCAGATAACCGATGCGCAAACCGGTGAGCACCGACTTGGTCATGCTGGTGCAATAGAACGACAGCTCCGGCAGGTAATGACTGATCGGCGGCGCGCGTCGCTCATCGAGCAACGGGCCGTACACATCGTCTTCAATGACGTGCACCCCGAAGCGCCGGGCGATCTCGGCGATTTCACGCCGGCGGCTATCCGGCATCAGGCTGGTGGTGGGGTTGTTCAGGTTCGGTGTACAGACCAGCGCGGTGATGCGCTCGTTACTGCACATGTCTTCAAAATGCTCGGGGTCAATGCCGTAACGGTCCATCTCCAGGCCTTTGAGGGTAAACCCCAGCACCTGGGAATTGCCGATCACACCGTGGTCGGTGACGCCCTCGCACAGCACCACATCGTCCGGGCCGGCCAAGGAAGCCAGCGCGAGAAAGATGCCGTGGGCCGCGCCGTTGGTGATCAGGATGTCGTCACGCTCGACCCGTAACCCTTGTCGCCCGATCCAGTGCATGGCCGCTTCCCGGTGCGATTCGAACCCGGCAATCGGACGAAATGCATGAATCCACGGCTGATCCTCTTCGGTGCTGAGTTCGCGGCAGGTCTCGCGCCAGAACTGGTCATGCTCACGGGTGTGCATGATCCGGGTGATGGAAAAATCCACCAGGGCCCGCTCGGGGCTGTCGAGAATATAGTTGGCGACCCGATCGCTCATGCGTCGCGACACAAAGCTGCCGCGCCCGACTTCGCAACGCACCAGGCCCTGGCGCTCCAGCTCCTTATAGGCGTTGGTGACCGTCTGCACGCTGATGCCCATCGCATCGGCGACGTGCCGTTGCGGCGGCAGGCGCTGATCGTTGGCCAACACGCCTTGCTCGATGTCGTCGGCGATGGCCTGCACCAGGATCTTGTATTTGGACTCACCGCTGCGGGCGACGTCCAATGCTGCTTTCCACTTATCCATCGGCGCTAAAACCCGCGTAGGTGCCAGTGCGCACAGCATCCCGCGAGAATACATGCAAAGCAATTGTCCTAGTGCAATGCCACGATGCCTGAGGCTTTTGTATGCTCGGTTCAAGGTCGATGCCCGGGCACGTTTCAAGCCCCTACAACAAAACCAATCGACCTGTATCGGAACTGCGTCCCGCGTCATGGATCAGTCCTTATACGTTTTGCTCTTGTCACACTGCCTCCTACCACAGAGCCGTCACAGACGGGTCCACAAGAAACAGGAGATTTTATCGATGAGCAATTTCCCCACCCGCACCCCCCATGTTTTGCGTCGTCTGTTCGTGGCGTGTGCCTTGTTCGGCCTGGCCGCCAGCGCTCACGCCGCCAATACGCTGGAAACCGTCAAACAGAACAGCAGCATTCGCATCGGTTACGCCAACGAAACCCCTTTCGCCTATACCGAAACCGACGGCAAGGTTACCGGCGAATCGCCGGAAATCGCCAAAGCGATCTTCGAGAAGATGGGCATCAAGAAAGTCGACGGCGTGTTGACCGAATGGGGCTCCTTGATCCCGGGACTGCGCGCGGGGCGATTCGACGTGATTGCCGCCGGCATGTACATCACCCCGGCTCGTTGCAAGCAGGTGCTGTTTACTGATCCGCAGTACCAGCTGCCGGACGCCCTGCTCACGGCCAAAGGCAACCCGAAGAACCTGCACAGCTATGAAGACATCGCCAAGAACCCTGATGTGAAGCTGGCGATCATGGCCGGCACGGTGAACCTGGCCTATGCGCGTGACTCCGGCGTGAAGGATGCGCAAATCCTTCAGGTGCCGGACACCACCGCGCAGCTGCAAGCCGTGCGCGCCGGCCGTGCCGACGCGGCAGTGGGCACGCAACTGACCATGAAAGGCCTGGCCGCCAAGGGCGGCGAGAAAGTCGAAGCCGTCACTGAGTTCAAGGACGATCCGTCGCACATCGGCTACGGCGCCCTCGCCTTCCGCCCGGAAGACAAGGACCTGCGTGATGCGGTCAACGCCGAGATGAAAAAGTGGCTGGGCTCCGAAGAGCACCTCAAGGCGGTCGCCCCTTTCGGCTTCGACAAATCCAACGTGACAAGCAAAACGGCTGCCGAGCTCTGCGCTCAATAGTCGAAACAGGCATGGCGCCACGGCGCGATGCCTATTTCCCTGCTTACTCCGGATGGCCAGGTTGAATCATGGGTGAATTACTTCCGCTGTTGATACAAGGCGCCTGGGTAACCCTCCAGGTGACATTCTTCGGCTCGCTGCTGGCGATTGCCGCCGCCATTCTGGCGGCACTCGGGCGCATGTCGCCATGGCGGGCACTGCGCTGGTTTTCGATTGCTTACATTGAAGTGTTCCGCGGCACGTCGTTGCTGGTGCAATTGTTCTGGCTGTTTTTTGTGCTGCCGTTGCCGCCGTTCAATATTGAGCTGAGCCCCTACAGCGTGGCCATTGTCGGCCTCGGCCTGCACATCGGCGCTTACGGCGCCGAGGTGATGCGCGGCGCGATCAGTTCGGTCGCCAAAGGTCAGTACGAAGCGTCCACGGCGCTGAACTTCAGCGGCTACAAACGCTTTCGGCGGATCATCCTGCCGCAGGCCTTACTTGCGGCCATCCCACCCGGCACCAACCTGCTGATCGAATTGCTGAAAAACACCTCGCTGGTGTCGCTGATCACGTTGTCGGACCTGAGCTTTCGTGCCCGGCAACTCGATCAGGCAACCTTCCAGACCCTGGAAATCTTCAGCCTGGCGCTGGTGATCTACTTCGTCCTGGCGCAAGCCATCAATATCGGCATGCGCCAGATAGAGCGGCGTCTGGCTCGCGGGCGGATGCGTGGAGGTCTGTCATGACACTGTTCGACTGGACCTACGCCTGGCAAATCCTCCCCGATTTGCTGCGCGCTTCGCTCAACACCGTGGGGATTACCCTGATCGGTTTCCTGATCGCCATTGTCCTGGGGCTGTTCCTGGCGATTGGCCGACGCAGCCGCAGAGTCTGGTTGTCGTGGCCGGCGACCGGGGTGATCGAGTTCATCCGCAGCACGCCGCTGCTGATCCAGGTGTATTTCCTCTACTACGTGCTGCCCAATTACGGCGTCAGCATGACGGCCATGCAAGTCGGGATTCTCGGCATCGGCCTGCATTACGCCTGCTACATCGCCGAAGTGTATCGCGGTGGCCTCGACGCCGTGCCGCGAGCGCAATGGGAAGCGGTCACGGCGCTGAACATCGCGCCCTATAGCGCCTACCGCAACATCATCTTGCCCCAGGCCCTGCGGCCGATCCTGCCGCCATTGGGCAACTACCTGGTGGCGATGCTCAAGGACACACCGGTGCTGTCGGCGATTACCGTGGTGGAAATCATGCAACAGGCCAAAAACATCGGTTCCGAGAACTTCCGCTACCTGGAGCCGATCACCATGGTCGGTCTGTTTTTCCTCGCCCTGAGCATCGCCTTGGCTTATCTGGTACGGCGCCTTGAAGTGCGCCTGGAGCTACGCTAATGACTTCTCCACTCTCGACACCTACCGACCTTTCCCGGCGCAGCCATCCGTCACCGCTGCATCCGCAGGAGGCCACGGCCATGCATGAACCCAATCCGGTCAAGCCGATTGTCAGCTTCCAGGACGTCACCAAGAGTTACGGCAATTTCACCGTACTCGACCACCTGAACCTGGACGTTACGCCAGGGGAGAAAGTCGCGATCATCGGCCCCAGTGGCTCCGGCAAATCCACGCTGCTGCGGGTGTTGATGACGCTTGAGGGCATCGATGACGGACTGATCCGCATCGAGGATGACCTGCTGACCCACATGCCTAACCGCAATGGCGTGCTGGTACCGGCCAATGATCGGCATATCCGTCGCGTTCGCGGCAAGATCGGCATGGTGTTCCAGAGCTTCAACCTGTTCCCGCACATGACGGCGCTGCAAAACGTCATCGAAGCGCCGGTGCAGGTGCTCGGCATGAAACCGGCCGAAGCGCGGGAACGGGCGGCAGATTTGCTGGAACTGGTCGGGCTGGGCAGCAAACTGGGGCACTACCCTTCGCAACTGTCGGGCGGGCAGCAACAACGGGTCGCGATTGCCCGGGCATTGGCGATGCGGCCCAAGGTCATGCTGTTTGACGAAGTCACCTCGGCGCTCGACCCGGAATTGTGCGGCGAAGTGCTCAACGTGATCCGCAAACTCGGTGCCGAGCACAACCTGACCATGCTGATGGTCACACACCAGATGGGGTTTGCCCGGGAGTTCGCTGATCGCGTGTGCTTCTTCTACAAGGGCCAGATCCATGAACAAGGCACGCCGCAGCAGATCTTCGAGCACCCGCAACAGGAACGTACTTGCGCGTTTCTCAGCGCGGTAAAAGAAGCCAACTAGGAAAGTCGCGACAGGCCAAAACCAAATGTGGGAGCGAGCCTGCTCGCGAAAGGCGGCGTGTCAGCCCAACCTGATTGTTGTCTGACACGCCGCCTTCGCGAGCAGGCTCGCTCCCACAGTTTTTTATTGCGCAGATGTTACGGGTATTGCTGAACCGTACCCGGCTGTTGCTGACCACCGTACTGCTGACCCGGAATCGCCTTCAGGTTGACTTCAACGCGGCGGTTCTGCGCCCGGCCATTGACGTCGCCGTTGCTGGCAATCGGATTATCCGGCCCGGCACCGCGCGCCGACAGGTTGGCGCCGCTGACACCTTGCGAGGTCAGGTAGGTCGCCACGCTCTGCGCACGACGTTGCGACAGGTCCATGTTGTGCTGGCGGCTGCCGGTGCTGTCGGTGTAGCCGACGATTTCGATCTGGTTCTGGCTGAACTCCTTCAGCGAGCCGGCCAGATTGTTCAGCGGCTGATAGAAGCTGGAGGCGATATTTGCCGAATCGGTGGCAAACGTGATGTTGCCCGGCATGATCAGTTTGATCTGGTCACCCTGACGCTGCACCTCGACACCGGTGTTGGCCATGCTGGCCCGCAGCTTTTTCTCTTGCTGGTCAGCGTAGTAACCGTAACCGGCAGCGGAAGCACCCACGACGGCAGCGCCGATCAGCGCGCCCTTGCCACGGTTATCATGACCGATGGCGGCGCCAGCCAAGGCGCCAGCCAGAGCGCCGAGGCCGCCGTATTTAGCGGTTTTGCTCATGCCCGTGGAGCCACTGTCAGCCTGGCCCTGGTTGTCATAAGGGTTAGGCGAGGCGCAGCCAGACAGCAAGGCCACAGCCGTAGCGACAATAATCAAACGCTGCTTGGTGAACATGAAGAGCTCCTACTTTTTGCATTCTGGGGTGCAACGGACAAAGGCAATGGACCTTTGCGGGTGTTGGATCGTTTTGGCCGACGAAAATTCCGTCGATTGCCTTCAAGCCCGCACAAACGGGTTCTCGCGCATTTCATCGCCCAAGCGCGTGTCCGGACCATGCCCGGTCACGACCGTTGCTTCTTCGTCGAGCGTATAGAGTCGCTGCTTGATTGACCGCACGATGGTCGCTTGATCGCCGCCCCACAAATCCGTACGCCCTACCCCGCGACGAAACAACGTGTCACCGGCAATCAGCAGCTTGGCCTCGGAAAACCAAAAGCTCATGGAACCCGGCGTGTGACCCGGCGTATGCAACGCCACGCCGCAACCGCAAGCCAGCTCTTCATCATCGGCCAACCAGCGATCCGGCGACGGCACCGGCGTGTAGGGCACACCGAACATCTGGCACTGCATCTCCAGATTGTCCCAAAGGAACTGATCTTCTTTGTGCAGGTGCAGGGTCGCGCCGGTTTTCTCCTTGAGCTGACCGGAGGCCAAGAAGTGATCCAGGTGCGCATGGGTGTGGATGATGCTGACCACCTTCAGGCCCAAGGCATCGAGACGCGCGAGGATCAGTTCGTGGTTGCCGCCTGGGTCGACGACGATGGCTTTTTTGGTGATCGGGTCGCCAATGATCGTGCAGTTGCACTGCAACGGGCCGACGGGGAAGGTTTCGCGGATCAGGGTGGGCTGCTGGGACATCGGGGCATGCTCGGAAAACAGGGATGGGCAATTTTGGCACAAAACCGTATTCCGTCATTTAGCGGACCCGGTAGATCTTGAAAATGCGCTACTCCAGCACCCTTAACTCTTTAGCCCGCGCCACCGCCTGCGTGCGCCGCTCAACCCCGAGTTTGCTGTTGATGTGGCTGGCATGGGTCTTGACCGTGTGCAGCGAGATGAACAGCTGATCGCTGATTTCCTGGTTCGAGCACCCTTGGGCGATCAGGCGCAGGACGGCCAGCTCACGGGTGCTGAGCTGTTCCGTTGCGGGGGATGCTTCCAGTGTCGGGCGAGCGGCCATGGCTGGTAGTTTTTCGGTCAGTTCCTGCGAAACGACTGTAGGAGCGCATAGTTGCAGTTGCCCGCGCAGCCAGTCCGGGTGTTCGGCCAGCAATCGGTCGAACGGTTGCAGGACGCCACCGGCTGCCGCTTCCAGTGCCTGGGCAAACGCCTTGCGCGCCTCGGGCTCACGCCCGGCCGAAAGCAACAGGGCGATTTTCTGAGTCAGCGCCATCACGCTGAGCATTTGCCGTCCCGATTTCTGCCCATGCTCAAGCAGCGCGTTCAAACGCCCCTCGGCCAGCATCGGCTGCCCCTGGATCACCTCCAGCAAGGCTTGCTGCAATTCGATATGCAGCGGCAGCTGTGGATGGAATTCCGGCGGCGCTGCCGCGTGCTCGCCGTTGTAGGTCTGTCCCAATCGCGCCAGCCAGGCTTCGGCCAGATCGGTACGGCCCTGGGCCAGCCAGAGCTCGCATTTGACCAGGGTAATCATCGCCAGGTAGTAGATCGGCGGCACGTCCCAGATGTGCATCAGGCGTTCGGCTTCGGCGAGTTCGGCGAAGGCTTTGGCGAACTCGCCGCTGCTGCCCTCGAGCCGGGCGATCACGCAGTGGCCGATCAACACGCTGATATCGCGACAGGCTCGGGCTTCATTCAAGCCGGCTTGTAGACGCACCCGCGCGGCTTGCGGCTGCAAGCGCACGGCCAGCAAAAAACCCTCGTACAAGGTCAGGCGCGCACGCACGGCATAAAGCCGTTGCGGGGATAACCCTTGCAGGCGTTGCAGCCCCTGACGGACCTCCTGCAACGAGCGCAGAATTTCCCCGCGCGCTTGCAGCACACGTGCGCGGTCGTAATGGGCCAGCGCTTCGAACAGTGGGTTGCCGACCCGTTGCGCCAATTCCAGCGATTCGCGGTTCAAGCTGCGTGCACGCCACAGGTCGCCGTCGGCGATCGCCAGGTTGGACAGCGTCGAAAGACACATCAGCCGTTGCCCGTAGCGCTTGGCCGGCAGACTATCCAACGCTTCGGTGCAGTAAAGTTGCGTGAGTGCGCGATTGCCTCGCCCCCGGGCGATGATGCCACTCAGGGCCAGCCATTGCGCTAGCATGGACTTCTGCGCAGTGGCCGACGGGGCTGGCAGGAAACGACTCAAGTGCGCCGCCAGCTCCTCGGCAGCGTCCAGCTGACAGGCCAGTCCCAACGCCCAGCTGTAGAGCACAATCAGGCGCGGCGTGCTGATCAGCAGGCTGTCGGGCAAGTCCATCTTCCAGCGCAGCAGCATGCCGACATTCTGTTCGGCGAGCAGTTGTTCTTCAGAGAGGTTTTGCACCAGGTTCGCTGCAACGTCCAGGTGTCCGGCGCGCAGTGCCTGCTCCACCGCTTCGTCGAGCAACCCCTGCGCATTGAACCAGCGACAGGCGCGCAGATGCAGGCTGGCGGCCGGCACGATTGACTGGGCGGCGGGCCGGGTACGCAGCAGGTCGGAAAACAAATGGTGATAGCGATACCAGTGCCCATGTTCGTCCAGCGGCACCAGAAACACTTGGTGCGCCTGAAGGAAACGCAGGATTTCGGCACTGTCATGGGCCTCGCGGACCGCGTCGCAGAGCTCGCTGCAAAAACGTTCCTGAGGCGCGGTGTCGTACAGGAACGACTGCACTTCGGCGGGCAGGCAATCGATGACTTCTTCGAGCAGGTAATCGCGAATCAGACCTTCTCCGCCGTGCAACGACTGCGGCAATGCACCGTCGGTACCGGCTTCGGACGCCGCCAGCAACCAGAAACGCAGGCCGGCGACCCAGCCTTCACTGCGTTGGATCAGGTTTTCCAGTGCCTCACCACGCAATGAACTGCTGTGCCGATCGAGCAACGTGAGGGCTTCATCGTGGGTCAGTCGTAGGTCCTGCTCATGCAACTCAAGCAATTGCCGCGACAAGCGCAAACGCGCCAGATGCCAGTCCGGACGCTGTCGGCTGGTCACCATGACCAGCAAGCCATCGGGCAAATGATTGAGGAAAAACTGCAAGCAACGATCCAGCACAGGCCCCTGCGCCAGGTGATAGTCATCCAGCACCAGCAGCAATGGTGTCATCGGCGAAAGGTGGATGGCCAGTTCATCGAGCAACCCGTCCAGCCATTCTTCGAAGGCGAAGGGCTGATGGCGCTGGCGCATTTTCAACAGACCCAGGGCCTGGCTGCCGAGCTTCGGAAAGTAATCCTGAAGACCTTCGAGCAACCGCTCGAGGAAACGCCCCGGATCGCTGTCTCGAGGACTCAACCCCAACCACAGACTGTGCCAATGGGCCGGCAGCCCCTGGCAGAACTCCACCGCTAGTGAGCTCTTGCCGAACCCGGCGGGTGCACTGACCAGCAACAGCCTGCCACCGAGGCCAGCACTCAGGCGCTCGCACAGGCGAGGCCGCAGCACATGGCCGTCGGGCAACGGGGGCCGAAAAAAGCGCCCGTCCAGTGCCGCGACGGCAACGCTTGCAGGGCCCGGGAGTGGGGACAGATCAGTCATGGCCGGCTCTTGTTTGAATTGCGGGTGGCGGCGTTGCAGATGTCCGCAGACTATCGGTAAACGAAGAGGGAATGAAGGTTATTGCTACAAATGGCTACAAAAAGAATACAAGCAGAAGTTGCGGGGCTTGAGATGGAGTTTTCCTGACAGCCCGTGTCGCGTCCATCGCGAGCAGGCTCGCTTCCACAGTTGACGGCGTTCTCATGGAAGAGCGCGTTACCTGTGGGAGTGAGCTTGCTCGCGATAGGCCGTCATCGACACTGAAGATTCACAGTGAGAAATCCGGGCAAAAAAAAACGCCCCGAACCAGTCGGGGCGTTTTTCGAGGATGCGGCCTCTGTTCAGTGCAGGTTAACGAACCCCGTCCTGACGCAGCGCAGCGGGGGTGAAATCGCTGGTGGTCGCGGTGAAGCCGAAGTCATATGCCGACTTCTCTTCGTTCTTCATGCCCAGTGCCAGGTAACGGCCCGATTGCAGGTCGTACAAGGTTTCCAGGGCGTACCACGGCACTTGCTTGTCGTAGTAGTTCTCGGCGTGAGCTTCCGCCACTCGCCACAGTTGATTACGGCCGTCGTAGTGGTCGATCACCGCGGCTTGCCAGGTGTCTTCGTCGATGTAGAAGTCGCGCTTGGCGTAGATGTGACGCTGACCTTCCTTCAAGGTAGCCACCACATGCCAGACCCGGCGCAGCTCGTAGCGAGCCAGGTCCTGGTTGATGTGACCGGCCTTGATGATGTCGTCGTACTTCAGTTGCGGCGAATCGAGCTTGTAGCTGTCGGAGGCAATGTACATCTCTTTCTTGCCTTCGAGCTTCCAGTCGTAGCGATCCGGCGCACCGTTGTACATGTCCAGGTTGTCGGAGGTCCGCAGGCCGTCAGCCGCAGTACCCGGCCCGTCATAGGACACTTGTGGCGCACGACGCACTCGACGTTGACCGGCGTTGTAGACCCACGCCGAACGTGGCTCTTTAACCTGATCGAGGGTTTCGTGCACCAGCAGCACACCACCGGCCAGACGTGCCGGCGCGGTCACTTTCTGCTTGAAGTAGAACAGGATGTTGCCCGGATTCGCCGGATCGTAGTCCTTCATCTTGTCGCGGAACACGAACTGATCCTGGAAGTACACCAGGCTGTACGAACCGTTCGGTTGCGGCGTCGCCTGGGTCACCAGGCGGGTCACGCTGCCTCCGCGATAACGGGTGATGTGGTTCCAGATGACTTCAACGCCGGTCTTTGGAATCGGGAACGGTACGGCGGTTTCGAAGTTTTCCAGGCCGTTGCCGCCAGACACGAGGTTGGTGTTGGTGGCGTTTTTCTTGATGGAGGCGAACACGGCATCCGGCACGGTCGCGCCACGATGGGACGGGTAAACCGGCATCTTGAAGGTTTCCGGGTAGCGCTTGAACATCGCGTACTGGCCCGGAGCGAGCTTGTCTTTGTATTGGTCGACGTTCTGCGCAGTGATGGTGAACAGCGGTTTTTCACTGGCGAACGGGTCAGACAGGAAGCCTTTGCCGTCGACGGTGCCGGCGTTTTTCGCCATCGGTTTCCAGGCCGGGATCGAACCGTCAGCGTTGCCCGCCATCTCGGCGCCCATCGGCGTCAGGCTCTTGCCCAGTTTGTCCGCTTCGGCAGCAGGCACTGCCGCCATGACGCTGGTCGCCAGCAGCGAAAGCCCCAGAACTCCAGCGTGGAACAGACTCTTTGTTATTTTCATATGTGTGTTCGTCCTGAAAAAACAGTGCTTAGAAGTTCACGCCGAAGCTGAGCGCAACGAAGTCGCGGTCATCGACGGTGGTGTACTTGCCATCAAAGAAGTTGGTGTAGGCCAGGCTCGCGGTGTAGGTGTTCTGGTATTCGGCATCGACACCCAGGCTCACCGCTTTGCGACCTTCTTCGAAGTTGCCGCCAGGGCCTGGCGAGTAACCGTCCACGTCGTGGGACCAAGCCACGTTCGGCTTGAGGTTCACACCGGCGAACACGTCGTTGTATTCCCAGATGGCGCGACCACGGTAGCCCCACGAAGTCGACGTGGTGAAGCCGTCACTGTTGCAGTTGCGGCTGCGGTTGTTGGTTGGAGTGCCTGGGCCGGCACCGTTGATGGTGCTGGTGTTGAGGGCCACACAAGTATTCGCCCCGCCAGTGGCTGGCAATGCACCCGGACCGTAGACCGGATCGCGGCCATAACGGAGGTCGGAAGTGCTTTCCAGGCCGCCGACGTGAGTCACGCCCACTTCGCCCACCAGGGTCAGACGGCTTGCGCCCATGACCTGGTCAAAGAAGTGCGTCAGGGTGGTCTGGAATTGGGTGATTTCTTTACGACGATAGCCGTGCAGGTCTTGACCCGGGCCGGCAGAGAGCAGCGAAGCGTTACCCAGAGCACCGCCCAGAGGTCGTACACCGGCGAACAGAATGTCGGTGGAGTTGAGCTGCACCGGTGCGTTCGGACGGTAGCTCAGTTCACCGCTCCACGCCGTACCGGTAGGCAGGGTGGTAGAGAAGCTCAGGCCGTAGAGGCGAATGTCTTCAGGGTATTCGATGAAGTATTTCGAATTACCTGCCACCAGCAGCGGCGCGAGTGCGGCGAACGGTCCTGGCAGAGAAGCCGCGGTGTTATAGACCGACTGCGGCGCACCCGTGGCGCTGAAGATCGGCGCACGGCTGTGGTAGTTCATGAAGTAGGCACCGAACTCGGTGTCCAGCGGCTCGAACATGTACTTGAGGGACGCGCCCCACTGGCCGCTGTCGCGAGCATCACGATCGCCGCCACGCTGGACCAGCACACCTTCCTCGTTGACATTGACGCCGTTGGCGGCCAATGGACCCAACGCCACGGCTGGAATCTGCGAACGCTTGTTCAGCACGCGAAGGTTGTTTTCGCAACCATCGGCAACGATGTCCGGCTGCGAGAAGAACGTACCGCAGTTATCGACAACGGTCTGGTCCCATTCCAACTGGTAGAAGGCTTCTGCCGACAGGTTTTCGGTCAGGCTCTGGGACACATAGAACATGTTGACCGGGATCAGGCCTTCCTTGATCTCGGCACCCGGACGACGGAACGCAGAAACGTCGATCGGGTTGATCGAGTTGATGCCGCCGCCGATGAAGGTACTTTCACCCCAGCTCACTACCTGCTTGCCCAGACGCACGGAACCCGGCTGATCGGCAACGGAGTAGTTGTGGTAGACGAAGGCGTCGAGGATTTGCCCGCCGGAGGACTTGGCGCCTTCCTTGCGGTTGTTGTCGCTGATGTCCTTGAACGGACGGCTTTCGTCCTTCAGTTCAAAGTCGTACCAGTATTTGCCACGGACGAAAACGCCAGTGTCGCCATATTTCAATTCAAGGTCATGGATGCCCTTGAAGATCTTCGAGAAGGTTTTCCCGCTTTCGAAGTTCAGGTGACCGTCATCAGAGGTCTGGGACAGGCCGCTGCCACCGTTGTTCACGCCAATGAGGTTCTTGTTGGCACTCTCGGTAGACCAGCTGGAACCGATCGAGAGGGAAGAATCGAACTGACCTTCGATTTCACCAACGTTGAAACTGACGCCGAATGCAGGCCCGGCGAGCGAAGAGGCGAGACTGACCGCCAGGGGCAATTTCGCCCGGCGCCAGAACGTGTTTACTGATGTCATCGACGCTACTCCATGTGCATTATTGTTATGGCAGTTAGCACTTCTAAAAACGTTGTGGATGACGGGGAGCCAAGGCGTCCCGAAGTCACTCCAAATTGCATCGCCCCGTTTTGTGCGTGCGCTCCGTTCTTAAAAATCCTTGAGCGGACTATAGCCAGCAGGTAGTAGAGCTTGATCCCTCTAAAGTGTGATTTGCAGCTGCCGGCCACTCTGGAACAGTCCTTTCGCCAGTCCGACACATGTCGGCATGCCAAGGATGGCTGAAAATTCGGATTTCACAAGCCAAGCGCTTGCTTGGTGGGGCTGGCGTGCCCTTTCGGGCACACCAGAAGGCGCTTAAAGCGTCGAGAGGAAGGTGCTGTTGTTGGCCTGCCATTCAGTGATGTCTAGGCGGATGCGCTTCTTGTCGAGTTTGCCGACACTGGTCTTGGGAATTTCAGTAACAAGGGCGATCTGGCTCGGGATCGCCCACTTGCTCAGGTGGCCCAACTCTACGAATGGTTTGAGGTGTTCCTTGAGCTCTTTAGCCCCGATCTCATGCCCTTCGCGGATCACCAGCAGCGCAAATGGGCGCTCGCCCCACTGTGGATCGGCGATGCCTACCACTGCTACTTCGCGTACCGCCACGTGACGGCTGATCAGATCTTCGAGGTCCAGGGACGAGATCCACTCGCCGCCGGTCTTGATCACGTCTTTGATGCGATCACGAATGTCGATCACGCCCATGCTGTCCAGCGTTGCCACGTCGCCGGTGTGCAGCCAGCCCCCGGCCCAGAGCTCGGCGCCCTTTTGCGGTTCGTTGAAGTAGCCCTCGGTGAGCCACGGCGCACGTAGCACCAGTTCGCCCTGAGTCTCGCCATCGGCGGGCAGGAAGTTGCCGTCGGTGTCGACGATCGCCGCCTCCACCAATGGCCCTGGTACGCCTGCCTTGATGCGATACGTGGTGCGTTCGTCTTCGGTGCCGGCCATCAGCTCATCGTTGAGGTGGGCACAGGACACCAACGGCCCGGTTTCCGACATGCCATAAGCGGCGGTCAGCTGAATGCCCTTGGCCTTGGCCGCTTCGTACAGTGCACGGTTCAGCGCACTGCCGCCGATGACGATTTTCCAGCCGCCGAAATCGGTGCTCTGCGCCGCCTTGGAATTGAGGACCATCTGCAGGATGGTCGGCACGCAGTGGGAGAAGGTGACCTTCTCCTTGCGCCACAGCTCCACCAGGTACTCCGGGTCGTAACGGCCGGGATAAACCTGCTTGAGCCCAAGCATGGTCGCCACATACGGCAAGCCCCAGGCATGCACGTGGAACATCGGCGTGATCGGCATGTACACGTCGTTGGTGCCCAGCAGCCTCACGCTGTCGATGGCGCCCATGATGGTCGACACGCCCATGGTGTGCAGCACCAGTTGCCGATGGGTGAAGTACACGCCTTTAGGGTTGCCGGTGGTGCCGGTGGTGTAGAACGTGGTCGCGACCGAGTTTTCGTCGAAATCCTGGAAGTCGTACTGCGTGCTCGCGGCCGCCAGCAACTGCTCGTACTCGCCTACCAGGTTCGGCAAGTCGGCGGTTTTTTCCGGCAGGTCTGTCAGAAGCAGGGTTTTCTCGACCGTGGTCAGGTGCCCGGCAATCGCCTGGTACAGCCCAACGAATTCGCTGTTGACCAGTACGAAGCGGTCCTCGGCGTGGTTCATGGTGTAGAGGATCTGTTCCGGTGACAGGCGCACGTTGATGGTGTGAATCACCGCGCCGATCATCGGGATGGCAAACATGCATTCCAGATACCGATGGCTATCCCAGTCCATCACCGCCACGGTATCGCCGGCCTTGACCCCGGCCGCCGTGAGCACGTTGGCCAGCCGCGCGACCCGCTCGATCAGGGTCGGATAGCTGTAGCGCAACTGGTCGCGGTAAATGATCTCGCGGGTTTTCTCGTAACGAGCGCCGGACATCAGCAGCCGTTTGATCAGCAGCGGATACTGGTAAGCGCCTTCGGCTGGGGGGATAACGCGAGTCTGCAACATAAGAATCCCTTTTCTGACTGCACGGTGTTGGCTTCAAGAGGCAACCACTCTAGAACCCTTATACGCCGGCCAAATCAGCCAAAGGAATGATTTGCAGAGCCGTACAAATGCTAGCTTTGCGCCAGCATTTGCGGGAGTTCGTTATCCAGGGCGCTGCGCGATCAATGCATCTCGGTAAAAGCGAGTTTGACGCCGATGGCGATCAGCACCACACCCATGGTCCGGTCGAACCAATGGCCCATCCGCGCAAAACCGGCGCGCACGCGCTGCTGGCTGAACAGCCGCGCCACCAGGCAGAACCACACGGCCGTCGCCGCCGCGAGATAGAGCCCGTAGCTTGCCTGCACCGCCAACGGCGTGTGCGGGTTGATCACCACGGTGAACAGCGACAAAAAGAACAGCGTGGCTTTGGGGTTCAGGCCGTTGGTCACGAAACCTGAGGTGAAGGCACCGCGCGGTGTGCGCTCGCCGGCTTCCTTGTGCAAGTCGTCGGTGACGGCTTTAGCCGGTTGCGCGCGCAAGGCCTTGTAGCCGATGTACAGCAGATACGCGGCAGCCGCCCATTTCAAGGCGTTGAACAGCACGATCGACTGCGACACGATCAGGCCGATGCCGAGCAATGAATAGCCGACGTGCAGGAAAATCGCCGTACCGACGCCCAGCGCTGTCCAGGTCCCGGCGCGACGGCCATGAGTCACGCTTTCACGCACCACCACGGCGAAATCCGGGCCGGGGCTGGCGACGGCGAGCAAGTGAATCAGGGCAACGGTCAAGAACTCTGTCCAGTACATGGGGGCTCCTTTGGGGTAGATCGATCAAAATGAAATTCACAGGTCAACGCCAACCCTTGTGGGAGCGAGCCTGCTCGCGATGCGATCTGACATTCAACAAAGGTGTTGAATGTTAATGCCCCATCGCGAGCAGGCTCGCTCCCACAGGTTTCGCACCTGGCCTGCAATGCGTAACTATATGTTTCATCTGGTAGGCTCGGCAGATTACGCCTTCAGTTCACCGCACAAAAGGTACAGTTGATGACGAACTCTCGCCGCGCCGTTTTCCTCGACCACCCTTCCCTGGACCTGGGCGACCTCGATCTCAGCCCGTTGCGCGACTGCTTTGACGACTTGCAACTGTTCGCACAGACCACGCCGGAGCAGGTGATCGAACGTCTCAAGGGCGCCACCGTGGCCATCAGCAACAAGATTCTGATCGACGCCAACGCCATCGCCGCCAGCCCTGATCTGAAGCTGATCCTGATCACCGCTACCGGCACCAACAACGTCGACCTCGCGGCCGCTCGTGCCCACGGCATCACGGTCTGCAACTGCCAGGGCTACGGCACACCGTCGGTGGCGCAGCACACGATCATGTTGCTGCTCAACCTGGCCACGCGCCTGGCGGACTATCAGAAAGCCGTGGGTGAAGGCCGCTGGCAGCAAGCGAAACAGTTCTGCCTGCTGGATTACCCGATTGTCGAACTCGAGGGCAAAACCCTCGGCCTGCTCGGCCATGGCGAACTGGGCGGCGCCGTCGCACGGCTGGCCGAAGCCTTCGGCATGCGTGTGTTGCTGGGACAGATTCCGGGGCGTCCTGCCCGGCCGGATCGCTTGCCGCTGGATGAACTGCTGCCGCAAATCGATGCGCTGACCCTGCACTGCCCACTCAACGAACACACCCGCCACTTCATTGGTGCCCGCGAACTGGCCTCGATGAAACCCGGCGCGTTCGTGGTCAACACCGCACGCGGTGGCTTGATCGATGAACAGGCACTGGCCGATGCCTTGCGCAACGGTCATCTGGGCGGCGCGGCGACCGATGTGCTGAGCGTCGAACCACCGACCGCCGGCAATCCGTTGCTGGCCCACGATATTCCACGGCTGATCGTCACGCCGCACAACGCCTGGGGCAGTCGCGAGGCGCGGCAAAGGATCGTCGGTCAGTTGACCGAAAACGCGCAGGGATACTTCAGCGGTAAAGCGCTGCGGGTCGTCAGTTGATAGACTGCGGCACTTTTTTTCACAGGAGCAGTTATGGATCCGCGCAGTGAAGTACTGCTTCGTCAGGCCGACTTATTTCAGGGTTCGGTGCTGCTGGCCGGTTTGCCCGCCGACGACTTGCTGGGCCGTCTGCCCGACGCCCATGGCTGGTGCTGGCATGCCGGTGATCAAGCGGCGCTGGAGGCGCGTTTTGCCGAGCGCAGCCATTTTGGTGTGACCGCACCCGAGCGTGAGTTCGAGACGGCGGTGGTGTTTTTACCCAAGTCCAAGGACCTGACCGATTACATTCTCAACGCCCTCGCCTCTCGCCTGGCCGGTCGCGAGTTGTACCTGGTGGGTGAAAAACGCAGCGGCATCGAAGGCGCGGCCAAGCAACTGAACCCCTTCGGCAAGCCACGCAAGCTCGACAGCGCGCGGCATTGCCAGCTTTGGCTGGTTACTGTGGCCAACGCGCCAGAAGCCAAGTCGCTGGAAAGCCTGGCCCAGACCTATGAATTGCCGCTGGCCGAAGGTCCGCTGAAAGTCATCAGCCTGCCGGGCGTGTTCAGCCACGGCCGGCTGGATCGCGGCAGCGCATTGCTGCTGGAACACTTGGACAAGTTGCCGAGCGGCCACTTGCTCGACTTCGGTTGCGGTGCCGGTGTACTGGGCGCGGCGGTGAAACGTCGTTATCCGCACAATCAGGTGACGTTGCTTGACGTGGACGCCTTCGCTGCCGCCAGCAGCCGTATGACGCTGGCTGCCAATGGCCTGGAAGCGGACGTGATTACCGGTGACGGCATTGACGCGGCACCGATGGGTTTAAGTGCAATTCTGAGCAATCCACCGTTCCATGTCGGCGTGCATACCGACTACTTCGCCACCGAGAACTTGCTGCGAAAAGCGGCTAAACATCTGAAAAACGGCGGCGAACTACGCTTGGTTGCAAACAGCTTCCTGAAGTATCAGCCGCTGATCGAAGAGCACTTGGGCGTGTGCGCGATCAAGGCCGAAGGACAGGGCTTCAGAATTTATCGGGCCAAACGAGGCTGAAAAATAAGTGCTTGCCTAACGGGTTTTGCCTAGGCAGAATCCGCTCCGTCCTAGGGGAGTAGTCTCCCACGAGCGCCATGCTCGTCCGGCATACGTCAACATACTTGGTCAACAGACCATGGCGTATGCGACCCAAGCGTCCGCATCAGACGGATCGCAGGGTTTGACAAGACCTATGACACGAACACCTTACCCGGGGCGGGAAGGCTGTACGTGTCATAGCCGTGTCGACCCGCCCCTTAGGAAAATCCCTGATGCTGGACTCTTTGCTCGTTCCCACCGCAATCGTTGCCTTGGCCGAAATCGGCGACAAGACGCAACTGCTCGCGCTCATTCTCGCTGCCCGCTTTCGCAAACCCTGGCCGATCATCGCCGGCATCGTCGCCGCGACCCTGGCCAACCATGCGGCGGCCGGTGCGGTCGGCGCCTGGTTCGGCAGTTTCTTCTCGAATGCTGTGTTGCACTGGATCCTGGCGGCGAGCTTCGCCGCGACCGCACTGTGGACCCTGGTGCCGGACAAGATGGACGACGATGAAGCCAGCACCGCCCGCAAGTTCGGGCCGTTCCTGACCACGCTGATCGCGTTTTTCCTGGCAGAAATGGGCGACAAAACCCAGGTCGCCACGGTGATGCTCGCCGCGCAATACCCGGATTTGTGGCTGGTGATCATCGGCACCACCGCCGGGATGTTGATTGCCAACGTACCGGTGGTATTGGCGGGTAACTTTGCGGCGGATAAATTGCCGCTCACCCTGATCCGTCGCCTGGCGGCGTCGGCGTTCTTTGTCCTGGCGATTGTGGCGGTGTACAAGGCGATGCAGAGCAGCGGGTGGGTTTGACGCCGTAGGTTGATAGACCGCGTTATCGTTCCTCGCGGGCAAGTCTCGCGCCTACAGATTCTGTGTCGTAATCGACCGAAAACCTGTAGGAGCGAGGCTAGCCCGCGAAGGCGTCAACGGCATCACCGCCTGACCATCAGGATTTCGGCGCTTTCTCGTACAACGGCATCACCTTCGGAATCGCCGCCTGCAACGAAGCAATCCGGCTGGACGAAGCCGGGTGCGTACTCAAGAACTCAGGTGGGGCGCCTTCCGAGGCTTTGCTCATTTTGTTCCACAACGTGATCGCCGCATTCGGGTTGTAACCGGCGCGGGCCGCCAGCTCGAGGCCGATCAGGTCCGCCTCGTTTTCATTGCCACGGCTGTTGGGCAAGGTCATGCCGTATTTCGCCACGGTGTCCGCCAGGGCCAGGCTGTCCTGACCCAGACCGAGCAACGCGCCTGCGCCTTGCTTGGCCATTTCGACGCCGTATGCCTTGGACATCGCTTCACGACCATGCTCGCGCAGGGCATGGGCGATTTCATGGCCCATGATCGCGGCGATTTCATCGTCGGTGAGTTGCAGTTTGTCGATCAGCCCCGTGTAGAAAAAGATCTTGCCGCCAGGCCCGCAGTTGGCATTGAGCTCGTCGCTCTTGATCAGGTTGACTTCCCATTTCCACTGGGCCGAATCCGGACGAAACACCGGCGCCTGGGCAATCAGCCGGTCGGCAATCATCTGGACGCGCTTGGCGTCGTTACTGGTCTTGTCCAGCACACCCTTGGTGCTCGCCTCTCCGACAGTCTTCTGATAAGACTGCGCGTACATCTGGTTGACTTCGTCGGTGGACAACATGCTGAACATGTACTGCTTACGCTCTACGCCAACAGCCCCACCGCTGGTGGTATTGACCGACTGACAACCGGCAAGCAACAAACCTGCGCTCAGCGCACACACAACCAATGTCTTGTTCATCAAAAAACTCCCTGAAAACATGCCGGGTATCCTAGGCGGGTAACTGTATCCGCACCAGATACAACTGACGTGTAGACGCTCATTTCAGATAAAGCTCTCATTGCCGTAGGAAAAAATTCACATAACGGCGCTCGCCACGGCCGCCAACGCCCGGCAATGATTCATTTACGACATCAACCACTCCAAAACAGCCATTTCGCGCTGCCTCGCTCATGGCCCTCCAGCTCCCTGCCGATACACCACCGCAGACGTCCTCTTGCGTGCGGAGCACCCATGAAATTCAAGTCGATCCAGTTTTCCGTGGCCGCCCTCGCCGGCGCCATCGTTCTTAGCGTAGTCGCCGCGCTGGTGCTGTACGCACTGTTCTCCGGCGCCCGGACGCAAGACATGGTCCAGGAGCGGACCCAGGCGCAATTCGAGCAAGTCATCGAGCAGCGCCTGACCTCTCTGGCGCAAACCCAGGTCAGCCAGATCCAGCGCGAACTCGAAGCGCCGCTGCTGATCGCTGGCGGCCTGGTGCGGGTCAACGCGCTGATCGGTACGCCGGGGGCCGATGGCCAGCCGACATTGAGTCTGAGCCGGGAGCAGTTGATCAGCCTGATCAAGGAAAACGTGGCCAAGAACCCGAAAATTCTCGGCACCTATATAGGCTGGGAAAAAGACGCGCTCGATCACAACGATGCGGCCTACGTCGACACCAAGGTAGTCGGCATCGACGCCAGCAACGGGCGCTTCCTGCCGTGGTGGTTTCGCAACGAGGACGGCACCCTGGGCCTGGACAAACTGGTGGACGTCGATGACCAGAAAACCCTGTCCACCGGCGTGCGTGCCAGCGAGTACTACCTGTGCTCGAAAGAAACCAAGAAGTCCTGCGTGATCGATCCGGCGCCCTACAAGGTCGGCGACAAGATCGTCATGCTCGCCTCCTTTATTGAACCGATCATGCTCAACGGCGCCTTCCAGGGCATCGTCGGTGCCGACCTGTCGGTGAACTTCATCCAGGAAATGTTGCTGGGGGCGAATCAGAAACTGTACAGCGGCGCAGGGGAAATGGCGCTGATCGGTGGTAATGGCCGGATCGTTGCCTACACCAAGGACCCGAGCAAATTCGGCGAAAAGGTCAGCGACATTCTCGACAGCAAGCAGATCGCCAACATGGCCCACCTCAAGGGCGGCGAAGTGACTTACACCGTCGACAAGGCCCAGGGCCGGATCGAGTTGTACCTGCCCTTCGGCATCGGCCAGACCGATGCGCGCTGGACCTTGATGCTGCAATTGCCGCTGAACGCCGTGATGGCCGACCTGCAAAAACTCCAGGGCGACCTGGACGCTCAGCGCAAATCCGACACCTTCGGCATGGCCATTGTCGGTTTATTGATCGCCGGTATCGGTCTGTTGGTGATCTGGCTGGTGGGCCACGGTATCGCCCGCCCGCTCAAGCAAATGGTGGCGATGCTCGACGATATCGCCAAAGGCGAAGGCGACCTGACGCGCCGCCTGACCAGCGACCGCGCCGACGAACTGGGCTCGATTGCCAAAGGCTTCAACACGTTCCTCGCCAAGCTACAGGCGATGATCACCCAGGTCGTGACCTCGGTGCAGAGCGTCAGCGATTCATCGGAACACACCGCCGACATTGCCATCCGCACCAACATCGGTGTGCAGAAGCAAATGGCCGAGATCGATCAAGTGGCGACGGCGGTGCATGAAATGACCGCCACCGCCCAAGACGTGGCACGCAACGCCACCCAGGCCGCGCAAGCCGCCAGCCATGCCGATCAGGCAGCGGCCCAGGGCATGCAAATTGTCCGGGATACGTCGAATTCGATTGGCGTCCTGGCAATTGAAATCGGCAAGGCTGTGGGCGTGGTGCAAACCCTGGCCAAGGACAGCGAGAACATCAATGCGATCCTGACCGCCATTCGCGGGATCGCTGAACAAACCAATCTGCTGGCCTTGAATGCGGCCATTGAAGCGGCACGCGCGGGCGAACAGGGCCGCGGTTTTGCGGTGGTGGCCGATGAAGTGCGCAACCTGGCGCAGAAGACTCAGAAAGCCACTGAAGAAATCCAGACCATGATCCAGCAACTGCAACAAGGCACCCGCGATGTAGTGCGGGTCATGGAGGACAGCCAGAACCGCACAGACGAAAGCGTGCAACATGCGGCGAAAGCGGCCGAGGCCCTGGAGACCATTACTCAGGCGGTGTCGGTGATCAATGACATGAACACCCAGATTGCCAGTGCGGCCGAAGAGCAGAGCGCGGTGGCGGATGACATCAACCGTAACGTGATCAACATCGGGCAAGTGGCCAATGAAGTGGCCGGCGGGGCGGATGAATCCAGTGCGGCGAGTGCGGATCTGACCAAGTTGGCGGAACAGCAGCGGCGGTTGATCAATCAGTTCAAGGTTTGATCCAAAAAACCCTTCGCGGGCAAGCCTCGCTCCTACAGAACACTGCGGTCCGTAGGAGCGAGGCTTGCCCGCGAAGGCGTCAGCACAGACAACCTTTAACCAGGGGTCAGACACTCCGGCCCATTCAGCTTCGGATCATTCACCAGATTTGCCAATACCCGCTCGCGCAACGCCGCGGGCTCACTGGCCAGCAACCCTTGCAATACATGCAGCGGCGTCTCGGGATCAAGCCACGCCGCCTGCCCTGCCTCATCCAGAATCAACGGCCGACGCTGACTCGCGGCCGGCTGGGTGATCACCGCCGTGCTCAGCCACACTTGCTCCTGCACCGGATACGCTTCCCAGATCGCCGCAAAAAACAAGGTCGAGCCTTCTCCCGGCGTCAGCCAATACGGGCGCTTGCGGGTCGTGCCACGCCATTCGTAGAAACCGTTGGCCGGCAGCAGGCAACGGCGTTCGCGCAGGGCCTGGCGAAACATCGGTTGTTCAGCGACGGTTTCGGCCCGGGCATGGGCCGGTGTGCGGGAAAGATCGGTCAGCCACGGCGGCGTCAGCCCCCAACGCGCCCGCGCCAACTCACGCTGAGCGTCTGCACCGGCACGCAGCATCAGCACCGAATCATTGGGGGAAATATTCCACTGGGCCTGCTGATCGGCGGGGAAGCCAGGCAGGGCCGCGAAGGCGGGGTTCCAGCGAAACAGGGCATAACGTCCACACATGGGGCAACACGACTCTCAATAAAACGAACGCCAGCCTAACAGACCAGCGTGCCGGGAAAGCTGTCCGGTTCATCACCGGGCAGTGGCAGCGCGGCATTGTACGCGGTGATCAGCTCGCGGGCGTATTCGGCCTGGTCGTTGTCCACCGACAAACCCAGCAGGCCGTAGATCGGCAGTTCACCGGTCCCGCCGATCAAATCGCGGCCCACCAGATGCGCCTCGATGCCCTCGCTGGCCAGCATGCCTTGCAGCAACTCCCCTTCCATCAGGTTTTCCGGCTCGTAGATTCGCTGCATAGACGCCCCTTACTCGTTTTCGCTGAACACTTCGAGATGCCATTCCTCTCCGTCTACCTGCAACACAAACGTTATCGGCCGACAGCACACCTGACAGTCCTCGATATAGGTCTGATCGCCACCGGACAGGTCCACCGTCGTCTCGACCTCTTCACCACAATACGGACATTCGTACAACGCAGGTTCCAGCATCGCGGTCTCCCAAGTGACTTGTGCGTATAATCGCCGGTCTATTTGCAGGGCTATTTTTGTCTGGCTAACTTTTCAGACCGTGCCCCGTTGGTTTTCGATCAAAACCTTTACTTACCCTAGCCGTTTCTAACAAGAGAGCATGATGGGCGAATTCGATGCCATCCGACCTTACAATGACAGCGAAGTCCCTGCGGTGCTGGACCGACTGCTCGGCGACAAGGCGTTTCTAGATATCCTCATCCATTTCCGCTTCCCGCGTTTTGCCGGTGCCTTTGGCTGGGCGCTCAAACCTCTTATAGCTCATCGGCTGCGCCGTGAGTTCGCCAGCGTCACCTCGGTGGCGACGTTGCAGGATAAAGTCGAGATGTATGTCGACCACACCATCGAACGAGCCACGGACGGTGTGACGTACACCGGCGTCGAGCAGTTCAAGTCCGGCAGCGCCTACCTGTTCATCGCCAACCACCGTGACATCGTGATGGACCCGGCCTTCGTCAACTACGCCGTGTACCACGCCGGCCTGCCGACACCGCGCATCGCGATCGGCGACAACTTGCTGCAAAAGCCCTTTGTCAGCGATTTGATGCGCCTGAACAAGAGCTTCATCGTGCACCGTTCGATCACCGGGCGTCGCGAGAAGATGGCGGCGTATCAGCTGCTGTCCGCCTACATCAACCACTCGATCCGCAACGATTGCGCCTCCATCTGGATCGCCCAGGCCGAGGGCCGGGCCAAGGACGGTGATGACCGCACCGAGTCGGCGATCCTGAAGATGTTCCACATGAGCCGCAAGGACGAGCCGTTCGGCGAAGTCATCCGCTCGCTCAACGTCAGTCCGGTGTCGATCAGCTACGAATACGACCCGTGCGACCAGGCCAAGGCCCGCGAGTTGTTCATCCGCGCCACCACCGGCAGCTACACCAAAGTCCCGGGCGAGGACGACGTCAGCATCGCCAAGGGCATCACCGGCTACAAGGGCCGGGTGCACGTGAACTTCGCCGCGCCGATCACCGAACTGTTCGACGACACCAAGCAATTGGCGATCGAAATAGACCGGCAGATTCTCGGCGGCTACCGGTTATTCCCGGTGCATTACCTGGCTTACGCGCAGTGGAAAGACGCTGACCCGCAATTGCAGGTGCCAAAAGCTGCCGAGGTGTTTGCGGCCGACGAACTGGCCAAGGCCCAGGAAGAATGGCAACGCCGACTGGAAGCCTGCCCTGAGGAACATCGGCCGTATCTGGTGCTGCAATATGCGACGCCGGTGCGTAATCAGTATCGGGTCAAGGCTGGTTTGCCGCTGTAATTGACTGGATACAACAACGGCGCCTTCGAGGCGCCGTTTTTATTTGCCTTGACGCGGTAGGTGGGCAAGGCACTGTCCCTGTGGCGAGGGAGCTTGCTCCCGCCCGACTCAGCAGCAGTCGAAACATCGGTGCTCGCGGTTTGCCTGACGCTACAAGGATGGCTGGTTGTGGGGCCGTTTCGCAGCCCAGCGGGAGCAAGCTCCCTCGCCACAAGGTTCTGCGTCAAAGATTCAGAACCGGGTGCTGATCCACGACACCAGCAACGCCAACCCCAGGCACGCGAAGCCGAAGCGGTAGAAAAACCGGTTCATGCGCAATGTCGCCCAATCCAGGGTGGGCTCTTCGTTCGGGCGGCTCTGGCGTTGGGCGACAAGGCTCGCCATGGCGCGTTGTTCACGGCGACGCGTGGCATGCAGCAGCCAACTACCCGGGAAGGCCAACAGCAAGGCCAGCAGGTTGATCAACTTGGCGGGATGGTGGGTGAACAGCGAAATCAAATGCAACGACATCACGGACCTCGGCAAAACAGGTGTGGCAGACGCCGAACCGACGACTGCGGCGCGGATTCTACCGAAAGCCTGTCCCCCTGCCCTGCCTTTCCGACAAATAACGAACCATCTGACCAAATGCTGCCCTGTGTCACGGCTCCGTCATCTGAATACGCCAGTCTGGCGGCCCTCGAAACCGACACGGATACCGTCATGCTGCACGCCGAAAACCAGGACCGCCTCTACCTCATCGCCCAGAGTGACGAACAACAAAACCTCGTAGGAAGCCTCGCCTTTAACGTTCAGGACCGCCATTGGCTGGTTTATTGCGCACTGGGCGGGCATCAGCATGCGGATTTGCCAGAGACGGATTTGCTGACCGGCGTGAGCGTGCTGGATTTCTATTCACAAGCGGCCTGACCCCACCAGCCTCGCGCCTGCTGGTGATCGGTAATCAGCAGGCATGAAAAAGCCCGGAGCCATTGCTGGCACCGGGCTTTTTTGAATCTCGCGAAAGTTACTCGCCGAGAATCTGACCAATCGTCGGGTCCTTGAACAGACGCGTCAACGCATCGCTCAACACGTCGCTGACCAGCTTGGTGTTGGTTTCCTGATTCGGCGCCATACCGAAACGCTGGTCCAGGGATGCGCCGTAACGGCCGCTGTAGCGACGGTTGGCGTTCTGCACATCCGAGCGGAAGGTTGCGCCGATGGTCGCTTCAGTCACGTACATGCCTTCTTTAGGCGACTGATACTTCAACTCGGCCAGGGTCACGGTCAATTGCGGGGCATTCAGCGCATTCGAGGTCGGGGTGAAGCCCAGCAACCGCACGGCCGCCTCGGCCTGTGCCTGCAACTTCGGCAGGATCTGCGCGCCCTGCACGGTGATCGCGCTGGTCTCGGGGTACAAGCCACCACGGGTGCCCAGGGTTGGCGACGGACGACCATCCACCACACGCACCACCACCGGCTGACCGCGGCCGACCGGCGCCAGCTGAGCTGTCAGCTTGGGTTCAGGGTTCAGTTGTTGCGGGCTGTGGGCGCAGCCGACGAGGGTCAAACTGGTCACAGTGATCAAACCGAACAACAGGCGTTGCAACATGCTCTTCTCTCCAGAATCAGGCACAAACAGGCCCGCAGTATAGCCGTGCGCCACTGCAGCGAACTAGGGCGCTGCAATGATTGAAGTAATTTCCTACAAACCCATCAGAAACCCCCTCGTGTCACAGATCTGTCATCGCCCATACACTTTCACGTCACGGCTTGCTGGCAACCTTCTCGGCAGGTCACCCACAAGGTACTTTGTCATGCGTTATCTCATCTCGCTGTTCGCGCCACGCCCCTTGCACCGCAGTTTTGCCCTGCTCGACCGCAATGGCCATTGCCAGGCGTTCAAGCAGTGCAGCCTCCAGCCGATGGGCGATGGCTGGGTCGAAATCGAAGAAATCCGCCTCAACTGGTTGCACCATCCCCTGCCCCCGAGTGCCCGTGTCAGCCAGCGCCGGCCACGTGCACGGGTGCAACATCTGTTGACCACCTGACCAGACGCCTAATAAAAGTCATTAAACACGTCCATTTCCCTGCGTTTCTTAGATACAATCTCCCCCCGATTATAAGGACGTCTCCTGATCGGGCCTCGCAGCATCGTCAATGCTTCGGTATTGGCACCCCGCACCGCCCACAGAGAGCCGCCCACACAGATCGAGTGAAGCTGGCGCGCTTGCTGTTCCTTGAGCAAAAACCCCACTTTTCGCGAATCTGCAGAGCTGTCATTACGCTCGGTCACTGAGCTGTTTGCCCGTTTTGCCTGTCATGTACCCCATGACGGCAATCCATCCGGGCACGGTGCCAGGCTGGGACAGCCCTTTTTTGAGGTTCACGTCTTCAAAAGAGCGTGAAAAAAACGGGTTTTCACAACTTCACAAGAGTGTGGCGAGCAAATGAATAGTTTTGCGTCTGAACATGCACCATTAGCGTCTGAAACAGCCCAACGACACAGGACCGAGTACTCCTCGAACACCGGAGCCTGAAGCCTGTCCGCTACGGATTTGGTTGCACAAACGGATGTCTCGACCATAAGTCGAATTGCCAGCCGCGCGCTGAGATGAGTTCATGTAACTCTTTAGGCCCGGCCGCATGCATCCGTCGAAGTTGCGAAAAATTGCGAAGATTCGGACATGGCAACACTGACCACGGGTACCTGGGCATCACTGACACGCCCCGGAACGCCTGGCAGCCATGCCGACAATTTGGTGCTGCAGATTTTGGAGACGCGTTAAATGGCGCATAACGAAGCAGTCGACGTAGTACTGGTTGGGGCCGGCATCATGAGTGCCACCCTTGCCGTACTGCTCAAAGAACTCGACCCCGCGATCAAGCTGGAAGTCGTCGAGCTGATGGATTCCGGTGCTGCGGAGAGTTCCAACCCATGGAACAACGCCGGTACCGGTCACGCCGGGCTGTGTGAGCTCAATTACACGCCGCAGGCGGCCGACGGCAGCGTCGACATCAAGAAAGCCGTGCACATCAACACTCAGTTCGAAGTGTCGAAGCAGTTCTGGTCCTACCTGACCAAAAAAGGCACGTTCGGCTCCTGCAAGACGTTCATCAGCCCGGTGCCGCACCTCAGCTTCGTGCAGGGCAATGATGGCGTTTCCTTCCTCAAGGAACGCTTCAAGACCCTGAGCAAGCACCACGCCTTCTCGGACATGGAATACACCGAAGACAAGGCCACCATGGCCGACTGGATGCCGTTGATGATGCCGGGCCGGCCAGCCGACGAAGTCGTCGCAGCCACCCGCGTAATGAACGGCACCGACGTCAACTTCGGCGCCCTGACCAATCAATTGCTCAAGCACCTGACCAGCGCACCCGATGCCCAGGTAAAGTACTGCAAGCGCGTGACGGGCCTCAAGCGTAACGGCAGCGGCTGGACCGTCAGCATCAAGGACGTCAACAGCGGCAACACCCGTGAAGTCGACGCCAAATTCGTCTTCCTCGGTGCGGGCGGCGCGGCACTGCCGCTGTTGCAGGCCTCGGGCATCGAAGAAAGCAAAGGCTTCGGCGGCTTCCCGATCAGTGGCCAGTGGCTGCGTTGCGACAATCCGGAAGTGGTCAAGCATCACCAGGCCAAGGTCTACAGCCAGGCTGCGGTGGGTTCTCCACCGATGTCGGTGCCGCACCTGGATACCCGCGTGGTCGATGGCAAGAAGTCCCTGCTGTTCGGACCTTATGCCGGTTTCACCACCAAGTTCCTCAAGCATGGCTCCTTCATGGACCTGCCGATGTCGGTTCGCGCCGGCAACATCGGCCCGATGCTGGCCGTGGCGAAAAACAACATGGACCTGACCAAGTACCTGGTCAGCGAAGTGATGCAGTCGATGGAGCAGCGTCTGGACTCCCTGCGTCGCTTCTACCCTGAGGCGAAAGCCGAAGACTGGCGCCTGGAAGTGGCCGGCCAACGGGTGCAGATCATCAAGAAGGATCCGAAAAAAGGCGGCGTTCTGCAGTTCGGTACCGAACTGGTCGCGGCCAAGGACGGTTCCCTTGCCGCCCTGCTCGGCGCCTCCCCAGGCGCTTCGGTGACTGTTTCGATCATGCTTGAGCTGATTGAAAAATGCTTCCCGAACAAGGCATCCGGCGAATGGGCTGCCAAACTGGCGGAAATCTTCCCGGCCCGGGAAAAAGTTCTGGAAACCGACGCTGCGCTGTATCGCAAGATCAATGCGCACAACAACGTCGCCCTGGAACTGGTTGAAGCCAGTAACGAGACCGAAAGCTACGCTTGATTCGGCCCCATGAAAAACGCCCCGTTCTCAGTGAGAGCGGGGCGTTTTTTTTAGGACGCTGAAATTATCTTTGTGGCGAGGGAGCTTGCTCCCGCTGGGCTGCGAAGCGGCCCCAAAGCTCTGCGAACGGCATAGATTTTGTGAGCGCTGCGCACTCAAGCGGGAGCAAGCTCCCTCGCCACATATTCCGGTGTGTCCGGGATCAGCCGCGCGCCTTGGCAATCAACTCGATGTACTCGGCCGCATTGCGCTGATCCTTGATCAGGGCGACGAAGTCATTGCCGTGCTCATCCTTGCCATCCAGGTCCAGGCCGGCTGCGACGAAGAATGTCAGAAAACGCTCGAAGTCATCGATGCGCAGGCCACGGTAGGCCTTGATCAGCTTATGCAGGGACGGCGAAGTGGCGTCGACCGGTTCGAAATCGAGAAACAACTTGATCTGCTCATCGCCGATCTCGTCACCAATCACTTGTTTCTTATCTTTACGCATTGCCGACTCCAGCTCGCAGACATTTCACGGGGCGGGCAGTTTACCCCTGCCCGGGCACAAGGCTCAACGCGGACGAACAGCGCCCGTGTGCAGATCGGCCCAGACATGGCCGTTGGCGTAGCTGAGGAACTGGCAATAGACCGTGCCATTGCGCAACAAATCGATCACCACCCGGTACTGCGCCATCGGGTAAAACAGCGTCAGGGTTTTGCTTTTTTCGTCATAGATCGGCTTTTTCAGGCTTTTGCTTTCGCCGTCGAAATTGACCAGCACCTGGTTGATGGTCGCGCCCTTGTTCAAGGATTTGCCCTTGAGGCGGATCATCATCGGAGACGTAACCGGAATCGGTTGTTGATTGGACTGACGCTGGCTGCCAACCACCACCGAATATTCGGTGACCTGCAACAACTGTTGCTGCTCGGGCTCCGCGTCACGCAGGGTAAGGTCGTCAGGCGGCAGAAACTGCGCGTGCATCGGCGCCGGGGCGGCCGCCAGAGGCAGGCTGAGGGTCAGCAACAGGACGGCGCAGCTGCGGATCAAAAGGCTCATGACGGGCTCCGAAGACGGGGCCAAGCACTCTAGCATGAGGATCAACCGCGCGAATTGGCGATATAGGTCAATACTTCGCAGTACGAGGTTGGCCATGCTGGACGAGCTTTCAGCCGTCGTTCAACAGTGCATCGTCTTCTAGGGAGTGTGCATGACGTTCTCCGTCCCCCCATTGTTTGCGGCCTGGCGTCAGACCTGGCGCGCCGGCTACACCCTCAGGCGCTTACGCGGCGACATCAGTGCCGGGGTGACGGTAGGGATTATTGCCATCCCGTTGGCCATGGCCCTGGCGATTGCCGTAGGTGTACCGCCCCAGCAAGGGTTGTATACGGTACTGATCGCTGCGCCCCTGATCGCCCTGACGGGAGGTTCACGTTTCAATGTCAGTGGGCCGACCGCCGCGTTCGTGGTCATTCTGTTGCCCATCACCCAACAATATGGCCTGGGCGGCCTGCTGCTTTGCACCATGCTTGCCGGCGTCATTCTCATTGCCTTGGGGCTGATTCGAGCCGGGCGGTTGATTCAGTACATTCCGTACCCGGTCACCCTGGGCTTTACCGCCGGGATCGGCATCGTCATTGCCACCCTGCAATTGAAGGATTTGCTGGGCCTGACCACCGCCGGCCAGGCAGAACACTACATCGAACAACTGGGCGTATTGATTCTGGCGTTGCCCAGCGCCCGACTAGGGGACGGGATCATCGGCCTCACATGCCTGGCCGTTCTGATTGTCTGGCCACGGTGGGTGCCGAGGATTCCGGGGCATCTGGTGGCGCTGACAATCGGCGCGCTCCTGGGGGTGGCGCTGGAGCACGGCGGGCTGGCGGTGGCGACATTGGGTGAGCGCTTCAGCTATATGGTCGACGGCGTCAGCCATCCCGGCATTCCGCCGTTCCTGCCAAGCTTCGATTGGCCTTGGAATCTACCCGGCCCCGACGGCCAGCCGCTGCACCTGTCTTACGATTTGATCCGTCAGTTACTGGCGCCGGCGTTCGCCATTGCCATGCTCGGCGCCATCGAATCCTTGTTGTGTGCGGTGGTGGCGGATGGCATGACCGGCAGCAAACACGACCCCAACGCAGAACTGCTGGGCCAGGGCCTGGGCAACCTGATCGCCCCGTTGTTCGGTGGCATTACCGCCACGGCGGCCATTGCCCGAAGTGCCACCAACGTGCGCAGCGGCGCCTTTTCGCCACTGGCCGCCATTATTCATAGCGCCGTGGTGCTGATGGCAATACTCGTCCTGGCACCGCTTTTCAGCTACTTGCCGATGGCGGCACTGGCCGCGTTGCTGGTCATGGTGGCGTGGAACATGAGCGAGGCCCGGCACGTGCTCCATACCTTGCGCATCGCGCCTCGCAGCGATGTGCTGGTCTTGCTGACCTGCCTGAGCCTGACGGTGTTGTTCGACATGGTGATGGCCGTCGCCGTCGGCCTGCTGCTGGCCGCCGGGTTATTTATCAAGCGCATGAGCGATCTCACCGACACCGCCGAACTGCCTCGCGGCTTCCATCAAGCCTTGCAGGACATGCCGGAGCACGTTCGCTGCTACGCGATACGCGGGCCGCTGTTCTTTGGCGCGGCTGAAAAAGCGCTGGGGGTGCTACGCAAATTCAACCCGGAGGTCAAAGTGGTGATCGTCGAGATGAGCGCCGTGCCGATGCTGGACATGACGGCGCTGGCCGCCTTCGACAATATCCTGAGGGATTACCGCAAGGACGGCATCGGCCTGATTCTGGTGGCGACCGCTCCACGGGTGCGCCTGAAGCTCAGGCGCGCGGGCATCCATCGGGAACAGCGTCAGCTGGCCTACGTGAACAACCTGGAACAGGCCCGTCGCAAAAGCGAACGCTGGCTGGCCGAGGAAAATTGAGCGCACGGCTCAATCAAACTGTGCGCGCATCCACGCCTGATACTCGGCCACACCCGGCTCGCCTTCACGTGGTGCCCAGTGCGCCAGCTCACCCTCACCGACCGGCCGATAAGGCCCGGCCTTGCATTCGAACATCAGGCTATCGGCTTCCAGCACGACTAGGCCATGGAACACGCCTGTTGGCAGGTCCACGCCGACACAATCACCACCGGCGACGAGGACTTGCTTCGTCACGACCACGCCAGACTCATCAAAGATCAGCAAACCGAGCCGCCCTTTGAGGACCAGCAATGTTTCTGCCTTGTTGTCCCCCAAGTGTCGGTGAGGCGGGATATACGTGTTTGGCTGCAACCCCACCGCCATGCGATGGCAAGCCTCTTCCATCTGATGGAAGTTGTGATGCTGACGCCCGCGAGGACTCGCGGCCGCTTTCTCGGCCAGTCCGGCGAACAACGTTTGATCAAGAAAGCTGGGCACGGTCATGTTCTTACATTCCTTTAACAGCAAAAATCCCGTTGGCGTTACGCCAGTAACCTTTGTAGTCCATGCCGTAACCGAAGATGTAACGGTCGATGCACGGCAGGCCGACGAAATCGGCTTTCAGGTCCGGGCGAGCCTTGCGGTCGTGGTCCTTGTCGATCAGCACGGCGGTGTGCACTTTGCGCGCGCCAGCGTGTTTGCAGTAATCGATGATCGCGCCCAGGGTGTGACCTTCATCGAGGATGTCGTCGATGATCAGCACGTCGCGGTCGAGGAACGAAACTTCCGGCTTGGCTTTCCAGAACAGGTCGCCGCCGCTGGTTTCGTTGCGATAACGGGTGGCGTGCAGGTAGGACGCTTCCAGCGGGAAGTGCAGATGGGTGAGCAGCTTGCCGGCGAAAATCAGGCCGCCGTTCATCACGCAGAACACCACCGGGTTAGTGTCAGCCAGCTGTTCATTGATGTGTGCACCGACGCGGGCGATGGCCGCCTCGACTTCAGCTTCGGTGTACAGGCAGTCAGCCTCTCGCATGATTTGACGGATATGCTCGAGATCAGCGGACATGGCGCTCTCCAGGGGGGACGGATTCGGGAAAAGCGGGCAAAGGTACGCATCCCGCACGGCCAGATCAAGCGTTTGTGGACTAACGTACTGTATGTCTATAGGACAACACCCTCGGATAGATTAATCTAGGCCGGTTTTTTTGCCCGCCGCCGGAGCCTTTCCCATGCCCATCCTCGAGATCCGCCATCCGCTGATCCGTCATAAACTCGGCCTCATGCGCCGCGCCGACATTAGCACGAAGAATTTCCGTGAGCTCGCTCAGGAAGTCGGTGCCCTGCTGACCTATGAAGCCACCAAAGACCTGCCGCTGGAAACCTACGACATCGAAGGTTGGTGCGGCACCGTGTCGGTGGAGAAAATCGCCGGCAAGAAAATCACCGTAGTGCCAATCCTACGCGCCGGCATCGGCATGCTCGAAGGCGTGCTGAGCCTGATCCCGGGTGCCAAGGTCAGCGCCGTCGGCGTGGCCCGCAACGAACAAACCCTGCAGGCCCACACCTACCTGGAAAAACTGGTTCCGGAAATCAACGAGCGCCTGGCAATGATCATCGACCCGATGCTCGCCACCGGCAGCTCCATGGTCGCCACCATCGACCTGCTGAAAAAGGCCGGTTGCCGCGACATCCGCGCCATGGTCCTGGTTGCCGCGCCGGAAGGCATCGCCGCTGTAGGCAAAGCGCACCCGGACGTGATGATCTACACCGCCTCCATTGATGAAAAACTCAACGAACACGGTTACATCATCCCAGGCTTGGGCGATGCCGGTGACAAGATCTTCGGTACCAAGCAGAAGGACGCTTGAGCATGCAGCAAGAGTTCAACGATCCGCTCTGGCGCACGGTTCTGTCTGGCGCACAGATGCTGTTCGTGGCCTTCGGCGCCCTGGTGTTGATGCCGCTGATTACCGGCCTTGACCCTAACGTGGCGCTGTTTACCGCAGGCCTGGGGACGATTCTGTTCCAGATCGTCACCGGGCGCCAGGTGCCGGTATTCCTCGCATCGAGCTTCGCTTTCATCACCCCGATCATTCTCGCCAAGGGCCAGTTCGGCCTCGCGGCGACCATGGGCGGCGTGATGGCGGCGGGTTTCGTCTACACCTTTCTCGGCCTTGCGGTGAAGATCAAAGGCACCGGTTTCATCGACCGTCTGCTACCACCGGTAGTGATTGGTCCGGTGATCATCTCGATCGGCCTGGCCATGGCGCCGATTGCCGCCAACATGGCGATGGGCAAGGCTGGCGACGGCACCGAGCTGATTCCCTATCAGACCGCCATGCTGATCTCGATGCCGGCGCTGCTCACCACCCTGATCGTCGCCGTGTTCGGTAAAGGCATCTTCCGCCTGGTGCCGATCATTTCCGGCGTGCTGGTCGGTTTTGCCATGGCGTTCTATTTCGGCGTTGTCGACACCGCGAAGATTGCCGCCGCGCCGTGGTTTGCGATTCCGCACTTCACCGCGCCGGAGTTCAACTGGCAGGCGATTCTGTTCATCGTTCCGGTAGCCCTGGCGCCAGCCATCGAGCATATCGGCGGGGTAATTGCCGTCGGCAGCGTGACCGGCCGCGATTACCTGAAGAAACCCGGCCTGCACCGCACCCTGCTCGGCGATGGCATTGCCACCACCGCTGCCGGTCTGTTCGGCGGCCCGCCCAACACCACCTACGCCGAAGTGACGGGCGCGGTGATGCTGACCAAGAACTACAACCCGAAAATCATGACCTGGGCGGCGATCTTTGCCATCAGCCTGGCGTTCGTCGGCAAGTTCGGCGCACTGCTGCAAAGCATCCCGGTGCCGGTAATGGGCGGGATTCTGTGCCTGTTGTTTGGCTCGATCGCTGCGGTGGGGATGAACACGCTGATTCGCCACAAGATCGACCTGGGCGAAGCGCGCAATCTGGTGATTGTGTCGGTGACGTTGGTGTTCGGGATTGGCGGTGTGCTGGTCGGCACTGGCACCGGCCCCGATGACTTCGGCCTCAAAGGCATTGCGTTGTGCGCGGTGGTGGCGATCGGGCTGAATCTGTTGCTGCCGGGCAATGACAGCTGGAAGCACAAGAAGGCGGATGAGCCGTTGTTGTAGTCAGCCTTGAGAATGCCTTCGCGGGCAAGCCTCGCTCCTACAAGTTGTGTGTCGCTCGACACAACGACGCAATTCTGTAGGAGCGAGGCTTGCCCGCGAAGCTTTTAAAGCGCCAACGGCGCCCTTTCACACAAGGCACTCAACGCCCGCGCCCACTGCGGATCATCGTTGAGGCAAGGCACCAGCACCAAATCCTCGCCCCCTGCCTCGCGGAACAATTCCTTCCCGCGATCACCGATTTCCTCAAGCGTCTCGATGCAATCAGCAACGAACGCCGGGCACATCACTAGCACCTTCTTCACGCCCATTCCCGCCAGCTCATCGAGGCGCGCTTCGGTGTAGGGTTCGATCCATTTCGCCCGGCCCAAACGCGACTGGAACGACACCGACCACTTGCCATCCGCCAGCCCCATGCGCTTGGCAAACTCCGACGCCGTGCGCAGGCATTGGGCGCGGTAGCAGGTCGCCAATACTTCTGGCGAAGCGTTCTGGCAGCAATTATCGCTTTGGAAGCAATGGTGACCGGTAGGGTCGATCTTCTTCAGGTGCCGCTCCGGCAAACCATGGAAGCTCAGCAACAGGTGATCGTAATCCTGCTGCAAATAAGGTTTCGCGCTGGCGACCAATGCGTCGAGGTATTCCGGCTGATCGTAGAACGGCTGGAGAATCGAAAACTGCACATCGAGCCGCTTCTCACGCACCACCCGCTTGGCTTCTTCAATCACCGTGGTCACGGTGCTGTCGGCGAATTGTGGATAAAGCGGTGCGAGGGTGATTTTTTTGTGGCCCTGAGCAGCCAGCTCAACCAGTTTCGTCTCAATCGACGGCTCGCCGTAGCGCATCGCCAGCTCAACCGGCCCATGGTGCCATTGCGCAACCATGGCCTCGCGCAGGCGACGGCTGAGCACCACCAGCGGCGAGCCCTCCTCCCACCAGATCGACGCGTAGGCGTGGGCGGACTGCTCCGGACGCTTGATCAGGATCAGCGACACCAGCAAGCGTCGCACCGGCCATGGCAGGTCGATCACGTAGGGGTCCATCAGAAATTGATTGAGGTAACTGCGCACATCCGCCACCGATGTAGAGGCAGGTGAACCCAGGTTAACCAGAAGCAATGCGTGATCGGTCATGCAACGTCCTATTTCAAAGGCGGCTGGACAGGTCGTCCAGGGCCGCGCGCAAATCGGTGAACTGGAACGTGAAACCCGCTTCCAGCAAGCGCGCCGGTACGGCCTTCTGGCCGCCCAGCAACAGCAGTGACAACTCACCCAGGCAAACTTTCAAGGCCAAGGCCGGCATCGGCATGAACGCCGGTCGGTGCAGCACGGCGCCCAATGTTTTGGCGAACTCGCGGTTGCGCACCGGTTTTGGCGCGCAGGCATTATATGGACCGCTGGCGTCATTGCGATGCAGAAGAAAATCAATCAGGGCGATTTGATCGTTGATATGAATCCAGGGCATCCACTGCCGACCACTGCCCAAAGGCCCGCCCAGCCCCAGTTTGAATGGCAGCAACAGCCGCGACAAAAAGCCGCCCTCGGCAGACAGCACCAAACCGGTTCGAATCAGGATCACCCGAATACCCATGGCCTCGGCGCGCTGGGCGGTTTCTTCCCAGGCAATGCACAACTGACTGGCGAAATCATCGATGGACGGCGGAGATGCTTCGGTCAGTTCGCGCTCGCCACTGTCGCCGTACCAGCCGATGGCAGAACCCGAGATCAACACCTGCGGTTTCTGCGCGCGGGTCTCGAGCCAGGCCAGCAAGGTTTCGGTCAGGGTGATGCGACTCGCCCAGAGCAAGGCTTTGCGCCTGGACGTCCATGGCCGATCAGCGATGGGCGCGCCCGCCAAATTGATAATTGCGTCCACCGGTTCTTGCCCGAGGTCTTCGAACAACGCGACGCCGCGAACCTGGGCACCGCAGATTTTCGCGACTTTTTCCGGCGTGCGGCTCAAGACTGTCAGGCGATGTCCCTGACTCAACCAGTGTCGGCAGAGTTGACGTCCTATCAAACCAGTACCGCCGGTCAGCAATATGTGCATGACTTCTTCCTCGCGTGGCGTTTTACCCTGATCACTAGTCTATTTTTATAAGCAGGGATCTTTGGTATCGGGCAGTGTCTGTGTTTAACAATAGGCCAAGCTGTCAGATCGAGAACGCTAAAAGTTATACCAAAAAACAATATTGTACAGGTTTAAACCACGGCGTAGTCTGTACAGAAAGGTAAACGAGGCCCCTATGACTGTACCTATCGCAATCATCGGCACCGGCATCGCCGGGCTCTCAGCCGCTCAGGCCCTGACAGAAGTCGGGCACAGTGTTCAACTTTTCGATAAAAGCCGCGGCAGTGGCGGACGCATGTCGAGCAAGCGCAGTGATGCGGGTGCCTTGGACATGGGCGCACAGTATTTCACTGCCCGCGACCGGCGCTTCGTCACCGAGGTCCAGCGTTGGCAATCCAACGGCTGGGTCGCCGAGTGGACGCCGCAGCTCTACACCTTCCACGGCGGCCAGCTCAACCTGTCGCCGGACGAACAGACACGCTGGGTCGGGACACCGCGCATGAGCGCCATCACCCGCGGCCTGCTCGGCGACCTGGAAGTGCATTTCGCCTGCCGGATCACCGAGGTCTATCGCGGTGAAGAACACTGGCACCTGCAAGACGCCGAAGGCTTCACCCATGGTCCGTTCAGTCATGTGGTGATCGCGACGCCGGCGCCTCAAGCCACAGCACTGCTGGCCTCCGCGCCGAAACTCGCCGGGGCCGCCGCCGGGGTGAAAATGGAGCCAACGTGGGCGGTGGCGCTGGCATTCGATACGCCGCTGGATACCCCCATGGAAGGTTGCTTCGTGCAGGACAGCCCGCTCGACTGGCTGGCGCGCAACCGTAGCAAACCCGGGCGCGACAACACCCTCGACACGTGGGTACTGCATGCGACGAGCGCCTGGAGCCGGCAACATATCGACCTGCCCAAGGAGGCGGTGATCGAGCAACTGCACGGTGCATTTGCCGAGCTGTTGCACAGCGCCATGCCCGCCCCGACCTTTAGCCTCGCGCACCGCTGGCTTTACGCGCGTCCCGCCAGCAGTCACGAATGGGGGGCTCTGGCCGATGCCGATCTGGGCTTGTATGTATGCGGCGACTGGTGCCTGTCCGGGCGTGTCGAAGGCGCCTGGCTCAGCGGCCAGGAAGCTGCACGACGGTTGCACGAGCACTTGCAGTGAATAGAATCAATCCGAGTAAATTGCTGCTGTCGAAATGGACAGCAGCCCACCCGCGAAACCGCGAAAAACATTTTCTGGTGACCGAACTGTTCCGCGATGAGGAAGGCACGGTGCTGGACGTCGAATTGCAGGCGGTGCTGACCCAACGCAGTGAGCGTCTCCCATGGCAATCGCTGAAAGCCAGCGACGACTGGATACTCGGCTGGAAATAGATCCTGCCCGCGGATGCGGTGTGTCAGCTACCCATGTGTCGCCTGATCCACCGCTATCGCGAGCAAGCCCTCTCCCACAAGGGAATGCACTCCCCTCCCGAAAACCTATACAAATAATTTGACTTGTACACCTTTGAATCTATGATGAAGACAAAGTTGTACAGAGTTACCGCTCTGTACAGGTCTGGATTCGAGGTGTTCCGATGCATGTACAGCCAGCGACTCTACCGAAAATCGCCATCAGCGCCTGCTTGATGGGAGCGGAGGTGCGTTTCAACGGTGGGCACAAGGAATCGCGCCTGTGCAGCCGAACCCTCACCGACTATTTCGAGTTCGTACCGGTGTGCCCGGAAGTCGCCATTGGCTTGGGTATCCCTCGCGAACCGATCCGCCTGATCGGCGACCCCGAACATCCCGAAGCCGTTGGCACCGTCAACCCTGAGACCAACGTCACCCGGCCGCTCGCCGAGTACGGTCAGAAAATGGCTGCGGAGCTGGACGATATCTGCGGCTACATCTTTATGCAGAAATCCCCTTCCTGCGGCCTCGAGCGGGTCAAGGTCTACCAGGCCAACGGGTCGCCGGTGGACGGAGGTGGACGTGGTATCTACGCCCAGGCGTTCTGCGCCCTGCACCCCGACTTACCGGTGGAAGAAGATGGCCGCCTCAACGACCCGGTATTGCGCGAAAACTTCCTGACCCGCGTGTTCGCCTACAGCGCCTGGCAGCAGCTATTGCGAGAAGGAGTGACACGACGCGGCCTCATAGAATTTCACTCGCGCTACAAATACTTGCTGATGGCCCATAACCCCTTGCAATACAAAACCCTGGGCAACCTGCTGGGCAACATGGGCCAGACCGATCCTGCGGAACTCGGCCCGCGCTATTTCAGCGAACTGATGGCGGCATTGAAAAAATGCGCGACGCGCCGTACCCACACCAACGTCCTGCAGCACATCAGCGGTTATCTCAAGCAATTCATCAGCCCTGAAGACAAGCAGGAAATGCAGCACGTCATCGGCCAGTACCGGCACGGCATCGTGCCGTTGGTGGTGCCGCTGACGCTGCTCAAACACTATTTCCGTCAACACCCGGATCCGTATATCGCGCAGCAGGTTTACCTTCAGCCGCACCCGGAAAACCTCAGCCTGCGAAACGCCATCTAATGAAAAGCCCAATCGACACCAGCGCCAGCGAAGACCTTGGCGCCGACTTCAAGAAAGCCCTGGACGAAGGCTGGTTGCCGATTCGCGAAGTGGCGCGCCAGACCGGCGTGAACGCCGTGACCCTGCGTGCCTGGGAGCGACGCTACGGGCTGATCGTGCCCCAGCGCACGCCCAAGGGGCATCGCCTGTTCTCTGCCGAACACGTGCAACGGATTTTGACCATCCTCACCTGGCTCAATCGCGGCGTGGCCGTCAGTCAGGTCAAGCAGCTGCTCGACACGCCACAGGCCTTTACCGAAACCGTCGAAAACGATTGGCAAGTGCTGGGCCAGACATTGCTGCAAGCGGTGACCCAGCTCAATGAACGCACGCTGGATGACACCGTCAATCAAGCCATGGCGCTGTATCCGCCTCGTACCTTGTGCGAACAACTGCTGATGCCGTTGCTGGCGGAGCTGGAGCAACGCTGGCAGGGCCAGTTCGGCGCGCAGATGGAGCGGGTGTTTTTCTTTTCCTGGCTGCGTAGCAAATTCGGCGCACGCATCTACCATAACAACCGTCAGTTACGCACCGCGCCGTTGCTATTGATCAATCACTCGGACCAGCCACTGGAACCTTGCCTGTGGCTGACCGCGTGGCTGATCAGCAGCGCCGATTGCCCGGTGGAAGTCTTCGACTGGCCGCTGCCGCCAGGCGAACTCGCGCTGGCGGTCGATCACCTGCAAGCCCGCGGCGTACTGCTGTATTCCAGCAAAGCCATGAACATTTCGCAGCTGCCGAAACTTTTGAATGGCGTCAGTTGCCCAAAAATGATTGCCGGACCAACGGTATGCATTCACCACGCCGAGCTGTCCGCAAAAACGTCTGAGAGTGTTGATTTGTTCCTGGCCGAAGACCCGCTATCGGCTCACCAGGAACTGGTCAAGCGTGGGCTTATTTAATGGACACTTCCATGCATTTGATCTGGTTGCGTAGCGACTTGCGCCTGCACGACAACACCGCCCTGTCGGCTGCTGCCGCTCGCGGCCCGACGGTGGCCGTGTACCTGTTGAGCCCGGCGCAATGGCTGGAACACGATGACGCGCCGTGCAAAGTGGATTTCTGGCTGCGCAATCTGGGTGAACTGAGCGACGCGCTGGGCGAACTGAACATCCCCCTTCTGATTCGCCACGCCCCTCGCTGGGATGAAGCGCCGCAGGTTTTGCTCAAGCTGTGTCAGCAATTAAACGCGGAGGCGGTGCACGTCAACGAGGAATACGGGGTTCATGAAAGCCGTCGCGATACGGCAGTCGCCGAAACGCTCAAGGCCCATGGCATCGACTTCTTCAGCTACCTCGATCAGTTGTTGTTCAATCCGGGCACCGTGTTGACCAAGACTGGCACCTACTTCCAGGTCTTCAGCCAGTTCCGCAAAGTCTGTTACGAACGTCTGCACCGGTCGCTTCCGGGACGGGTGGCCAAACCGGCCGTACAGGATCCGTTGCCCATCAGCAGTGACGACATTCCATCGAGTGTTAAAGGGTTCGACATGCCCAGCGAGAGCTTGCGCCAGCTCTGGCCCGCCGGCGAAGCCGAAGCTCAACGCCGTCTCGACACCTTCGCCGACGCACAAATCGATTACTACAAAAGCGAGCGCGACTTCCCGGCCAAACCCGGCACCAGCCAGCTCTCGGCTTACCTCGCTGCCGGGGTGATTTCCCCGCGCCAGTGTTTGCACGCCGCCCTGCACAGTAATCAAGGCGAGTTCGAAAGCGGCAAGGTGGGCGCGGTCACCTGGATCAACGAGTTGCTGTGGCGCGAGTTCTACAAACACATTCTGGTGGGCTACCCACGGGTCTCGCGTCACCGTGCCTTCCGCCCGGAAACCGAAGCCCTAGCCTGGCGCGACGCCCCGGAAGAACTGCTGGCCTGGCAGCAAGCCCGTACCGGCCTGCCGATCATCGACGCAGCGATGCGTCAATTGCTCGAAACCGGCTGGATGCACAACCGCTTGCGCATGGTGGTGGCGATGTTCCTGACCAAGAACCTGCTGATCGACTGGCGCGAAGGCGAACGCTTTTTCATGCGCCACTTGATCGACGGCGACCTGGCGGCGAACAACGGTGGCTGGCAGTGGAGTTCGTCCACGGGCACTGACTCGGCCCCTTATTTCCGTATTTTCAATCCGCTGAGCCAATCGGAGAAATTCGACGCTGAAGGCGTGTTCATCAAGCACTGGCTGCCGGAACTGGCTGGGCTGAACAAAAAAGACGTGCACAACCCGGCGAACGTCGGCGGTCTGTTCGGCGTGGCGGATTATCCGTCGCCGATCGTCAACCTGAGCACTTCGCGCCAGCGAGCCTTGGCCGCGTTCAAGAACTTGCCCTCGCGACACGATGCCGGAGGCGCTCATGAGTGATTTCCTGCGGCAGTTTGCCCGGCAATTCGCGCAGCTGGATAAAAACAGTTTGCAACGCCTCGGCGAGCTGTACACCGAAGACGTGCACTTCACCGATCCGCTGCATGAAGTGCAAGGGCTCGGACAGTTGCGCAGCTACTTCACCGAGCTCTACGCCAACGTCACCGAACTGCGTTTTGATTTTCACGGTTTCGACCAGACCGGCGAAGGCCAAGGTTATCTGCGCTGGGTCATGAGTTACCGCCATCCGCGCCTGAGCGGCGGCCGGTTGATTCGTGTCGACGGCTGCTCGTACCTGCTCTGGCGCGACAAGGTTTATCGTCACCGGGATTACTTCGATGCCGGGGCACTGCTTTACGAACATTTACCCGTATTGGGTCGGGCGATTGCCTGGCTGAAAAGGAGAATGGGATGAGTCTTACACCTCCACGGCGATACTGGCTGACGGGTGCCAGCAGCGGCATCGGCGCCTCGCTGGCTGAAGAAATCCTCAAAACCGGTGCTCATCTGGCCGTGAGCTCGCGCTCTACAGCGGTGCTGAAAGTCTTGTCCCAGCGTTATCCGGGGCAAGTGCTGGTCGTGCCCGGCGATTTGACGAGCAGTCAGGCGGTGCGCGAAATCGGCGAACAGATCGTCCATGAATGGGGCTCGCTGGACACGGTGATCCTCAACGCCGGCACGTGCGAATACGTCGACGTCAAGCAGTTCGATTCCTCGATCGTCGAACACGTGGTGCGCACCAACCTGCTCGCGAGCGCCTATTGCATCGAGGCCGCGTTGCCCTTGTTGCGCAAGGGCACCGCGCCGCATCTGGTGGGCGTCGCCAGTTCGGTGACCTACCTGCCCCTGCCACGGGCCGAAGCCTATGGCGCGTCGAAGGCCGGGCTGCGTTATCTGTTCGAATCCCTGCGCATCGATCTTGCGCCGGAAGGCATCGAAGTCACAGTGGTCAGCCCGGGGTTTGTCGAGACCCCACTGACGGCGAAAAACGACTTCCCGATGCCGCTCAGTTGGCCAGTGGCGAAAGCCGCCCGGCACATCTTCGCCAAACTCAAGAACCGTCCCCTGGAGATCGCTTTTCCGGGACTGTTCATGGCGGCTCTCTGGCCCCTGTCGAAAATGCCCAATTGCGTGAAACTGGCCATCGGCAAACGCATGGTGCGCAGCAGCCCACCGATCAGGGACGTGCCGTGAACATTGCGATCATTGGCAGCGGAATCTCGGGGCTCACCAGCGCCTACCTGCTCAATCGCAGGCATGAGATCACCCTGTTCGAGGCCAGCGACTGGATCGGCGGGCACACCCATACCGTGGACGTGACCGTGGATGACCAGCGCTATGCCGTGGACACCGGTTTCATTGTGTTCAACGACTGGACCTACCCGAATTTCATTCGCCTGCTCGGCCAGATCGGCGTGGAGTCGAAACCGACTGAAATGAGTTTTTCAGTGAAGGATCCGGACTCGGGCCTGGAATACAACGGCAATAACCTCAACAGCCTGTTTGCCCAACGGCGAAATCTGTTGTCACCCGGCTTCTGGGGCATGTTGCGCGACATCCAGCGCTTCAACAAAGAGGCGCAGCGTGACCTGGCCGAGGGTCGGATCGCCGCCGACACCACGCTGGACGACTATCTGAAAAACGGCCGCTATGGCGAACGCTTCATCCTGCATTACATCGTGCCGATGGGCGCAGCAATCTGGTCGATGTCCATGGCTGACATGCTCGGTTTCCCGCTGCAATCCTTCGTCAGGTTTTTCAAGAATCACGGCCTGCTGTCCATCAGTAATCGTCCGCAGTGGCGGGTGATCGAAGGGGGTTCGAGCGCTTACATCGAGCCACTGACGGCGACGTTCAAACAGAACATCCGACTCAACTGCCCCGTCACCCGGGTCGAGCGTGATGAACAAGGCGTCATTATCCACAGCGCCGCCGGCAGCGAACGATTCGATAAAGTGGTGTTTGCCTGCCACAGCGATCAGGCCCTGCAACTGCTGGCCAAGCCGAGCGATGCCGAACAATCGATCCTCAGCGCCCTGCCCTACGCCGACAACGAAGTGGTGCTGCACACCGACACACGCCTGCTGCCTACTCGAAAACTTGCGTGGGCCAGCTGGAATTACCGCCTCGGTGGCCCGGGCCACACACGGGCCACCGTCACCTACGACATGAACATCCTGCAAGGCCTCCAGAGCGATACCACGTTCTGCGTCAGCCTGAACCAGAGCGCCGGCATCAGCCCGTTCAAAGTGCTCGCCAAATACACTTACGCCCATCCGCAATTCAGCCTGGCGGCCGTTGCTGCGCAAAGCCGTTGGGAGGAACTGGACGGCGCGCAACACACTTATTATTGCGGCGCCTATTGGGCCAACGGTTTCCATGAAGACGGCGTGGTCAGCGCGTTGCGCGTTGCTCGCTCGTTTGGTGAAGTGTTGTGAACAGCGCCCTCTATAGCGGCTGGATCGCCCATCGGCGGTTCGCCCCAAAGCCTCATGCCTTCCGTTACCGGATCGGTCTGTTGTACCTGGACCTCGACGAACAGGAGGCCGTGCTCGGCCTGTCGCCGTTCTCGGGCAACAGTCGCTTCGCACCGTTCTCGTTTCGCGAGAGCGATTACCTCAAGGCCTATACCGGCAGCGGCATGCGCCTGATTGACGCGGTGCGCCAGCTCGTCGGCCAGGCCATCGGTCATGCGCCCCAAGGTTCGATCTGCCTGCTGACCCAGCCGCGCAGTTGGGGTTTGTCGTTCAACCCGGTGAGTTTTTTCTACTGCCATGAGGCTGACGGGCAACTGGCGGCGATTCTTTGCGAAGTCACCAACACCCCGTGGCGCGAGCGTTATCACTATGTATTGCCGGCCAAGGCCCCGGAGAATCTCGGCGATTTCCATCAACATTTTGCCGTGGCGAAGGCGTTTCACGTTTCGCCGTTTCTACCGCCAGACCTGGAATACCGCATGAGTTTCAGCCCCGCCGCGAAACGGCTCGGCGTGCACATGGCGGACTGGCAGGGCGAGCTGAAGTTGTTCGACGCCACGCTCAGCTTGAAACGCCAGGCACTGGACCGTGCCAGCCTGCATCGTTACTTGCGGCGCTTTCCATGGATGACGGCGAAAACCTGCCTGGCGATCTATTGGCAGGCCCTGCGCCTGCTGCTCAAGCGCGCACCGATATTTGCTCATCAGGCTGCCGTTGGCAGCGTTCAAACCGCCATCGTTCCTCCCAAGGATCACCGTCATGAAATCCTCTAGCGCCTCGGCAAAAGTCAATCTGCTCAGCACCAACGGCCTGACCGGATCGTTGCTGCGCCGTGGTGTACTGCGGCAACTCACGCAGCTCAAGCATGGACAACTGGTGGTCATCGAAAACGGCGAACGACAAGTTTTCGGGACCGCAGGCAGCCCATTGATCGGGGAGATCCATATCCTCGACGCGGCGGCGTGGGGGCTGGTGGCGGGTAACGGCTCGATCGGCGCTGGCGAAGCGTTTATCCACGGTTATTGGAGTTCGCCGGACTTGACCGCGGTGGTTCGCGTGTTCGTCAGTAACCTTGAGGTACTGGATGCGCTGGAAGGTGGCCTGGCGAAACTCGGCCGCCCTTTCGTTCAAGCGCTGCACTGGCTCAATCGCAACACGCGCAAGGGTTCGCAGAAAAACATCGCCGCCCACTACGATCTGGGCAACGACCTGTTCGAACAGTTTCTTGACCCCACCATGATGTACTCCGCCGCACAGTTCCTGACGGACGAAGACAGCCTGGAACAGGCGCAGTTGAACAAGCTGGAACGGATCTGCCAGAAACTCGCGCTCAAACCCAGTGATCACTTGCTGGAAATCGGCACCGGCTGGGGCAGCATGGCGCTTTACGCGGCGCAGCATTACGGCTGCAAGGTCACCACCACCACGCTTTCAAAAGAACAGTACGCCTTCACTGCCCAACGCATTGAAGCCCTCGGCCTGCAAGACCAGGTCACGCTGCTGCTCAAGGATTACCGCGACCTCACCGGGCAGTACGACAAATTGGTGTCGATCGAGATGATCGAAGCGGTCGGCCATCGCTTCCTGCCGGTCTATTTCAAGCAATGCGCGGAGTTGCTCAAAAGCAACGGCCTGATGCTGTTGCAGGCCATCACCATCCGCGAACAGCGCTACGAACAGGCCAAGGGCAGCGTCGATTTCATTCAGCGTTACATTTTTCCTGGCGGTGCCCTGCCCTGTGTGCAGAAGATGCTGGAAGTCATCAGCCGCGACACCGACATGAATTTGCTGCACATGGAGGATTTCGGCCTGCACTACGCCCGAACCCTGCGCCTGTGGCATGAGAATTTTCGCCGAGCCCAGGGCCGCTTGAGCGAGTTGGGCTACGACGATTATTTCCTGCGGTTGTGGGAATTTTATCTGTGCTACTGCGAAGGGGGATTTCTGGAGCGCACCATCGGCACCGCGCAAATGGTGCTGGCCAAACCCTCGGCAATGCCCGCGCCGCTGCTGGGGCGCTTCGATGCGTGAGCGCTTGGCCAATGCCGCACTGTTTCAGCTCGGCTGGTTTGCCTGTGTGATGGGCGGCGACAGTTTATGGTTGCTGGTGGCGTTGGCGGTACTGGTGATTCATCTGCTGTGGATAAGTCGCTGGGCGGATGAAGGCCGACTGATTCTCAGCGTTGTGCTGCTGGGCACCACCGTCGACAGTTCGTTACGCTGGCTTGGTGTGTTCGATTTCGCCGACGTCGCGCCCTTGATCCCGCTGTGGCTGATGCTGTTGTGGGCTTTACTGGCAACCACGTTGCGCCACTGCCTGCAATGGACCGCCAAACCTTGGTGGCTCGGCAGCCTGCTGGGCGCCGTGGGTGGGCCATTGTCGTATTACGCCGGTGGACAACTGGCCGGCGTGCAGTTTCCTTACGGTCAGATGCCCACGCTGCTGGGTATCGGCCTGCTCTGGGCCATGCTGTTCCCAACGCTGCATTTCATGGCGCAACGGCTGGCGGCGGACACCCGCAGCTAAGCGTCCGTCAGGCCTTTAACACAGCCAGGGCGCACTGCCTTACACTGCCCGCCATGAAAACCATTCCCCACACGCAAATCACCGAACCGGCCGTCACGTGCTCGACTTGCGCAGCCTGTTGCTGCCAGCTCGAAGTCATGCTGATCACCGACACGGGCGTGCCTGAACGTTTTATCGATACCGATGATTGGGGCGGGGAAGTCATGCTGCGTCTGGATGACGGCTGGTGCGCTGCGCTGGATCGCAACAGCATGATGTGCACCATCTACGAAAAACGCCCGCTGATCTGCCGGGAGTTCGAGATGGGCGCACCAGAATGCATCGATGAGCGCCAGGGGATTACCACGGCGTATCGCTGAATTTGAAGTCGACGCACATCCAGTGTGGGAGCGAGCCTGCTCGCGATGGCTTCCTGTCAGTCAACACTGTTGCTGAATGGCAGACCGCAATTGCGAGCAGGCTCGCTCCCACACTTAAAGGAGCGAGTCTCAGAGCGGCATCGTGTAATGCAACGCGTAACTTTCTACACCGTTGTTCGGGCTACTGAGCCCGGCATTGGAATAGTGCGTCGCACGAATGCCGACTTCATGTCCGCCGGTAAAGCGCAGGCCAAAACCGAACCGGTCTTCAAACTGAAAAGCACTGCCGAGTTGATTGTTTTCGACTTCGGTATTGGCGAATACCGCGACGCCGACCCCCAACTCCACATAAGGCTTGACGGTCTGGCCAGCAAATTCGTAAACCAACACCGGCGCGAACGACAGGCTGTGGTTGCTGGAAGTCTTGTCGCCGTCCCAATAGGTGTAGGCACCGCTCCAGTACCCCGTCAAGCGACCGATATCACTCTGCAACCAGCTCTTGTCCCAATCGAATTGCATGCCCAATCGATAGGTCATGGTCGACTCGCTGGTCTGTCCGACCGCGAATTCCACGCCTGCCGCCTGCGCGGTAAAACTGTGCCCCATCAGTGCGGCCGCAATCGCGGCCAAGCAGAATAGTCGCTTCACTAGAAACATCCTTTTCCGAACGATTTCATATGGTTTTTTTGTTGCTTACCGCTATAGAAGTCGACGATTAATCAGAAGTTCAGCCCAATTATTCGTTTTCGCCCACTTTTTTTTTAGTTATCTATCGAAGCTTTGCACAACACCGCCGCTGTTCCACAGCGTCGGCAAAATAGTCCTGAAATGCTCCGGATCGGCACTCGTCCAGAACTGCGCAGCACGTGCCGGCCCCTCGGCAAGTAACTCACGCTCGGCCAACAAACGCTGGAGTTGCCGCGCAACAGCGGCACCGGTGTCGATCAAGCTGATGTCTTCAGGGATCATCTGCTTAAGCAATGGCTTTAGGAAGGGATAATGCGTGCAGCCCAGAATTATCGTGTCGCACCCGGCGCCGAGCAGCGGCCCGACGTACCCGGCCAGCAACTGACGCAATGCCTCGCTGTGCAGATCGCCGTTTTCAATCAGCTCCACCAGGCCGGGGCACGGCTGAGTGATAACGCGTACATCAGTGGCGAAACGATCGAGCAACGCCGCGAACTTGGCGCTCTGCAACGTGCCAGTGGTGGCGAGTACGCCGACCACACCACTGCGGGTGGCGGCAGCGGCAGGTTTGACGGCGGGCTCCATGCCAACGATGGGCCACGCAGGGAAATCGCGCCGCAAGTCCGCAACACCGGCGACGGTCGCCGTGTTGCAGGCCAGCACCAAGGCCTTCGCGCCCTGCTGCTGAAAAAATTCGGCCATCACGCTGCAACGCTGCTGGATGAATTCAGGGGTTTTTTCGCCGTAGGGAACATTGCCGCAATCGGCGACGTACAGCAGCGACTCGTTGGGCAGCAAGCGCCGGATCTCGGCCAATACCGAAAGCCCACCGACGCCGGAGTCGAATACGCCGATTGGCGCTTCACGCATGTTTTGAACCACAGACGCTGCAGCCAGGATCGCGCTTGACCCGCAACTCACGGAAGCGCGAACCCAGGGCATCGATCAGCAACAGACGCCCCACCAATGGCTCACCGAAACCCACCAGCAGTTTCAGGGCTTCCAGCGCCTGGAGGCTGCCCACCAGCCCAACCAGTGGACCGACAACGCCGGCCTCACTGCAGGTCAATTCGGCTTCGCTGCCGTGACCGTATAGACAGTGGTAGCACGGGCTTTCCGGGCGGCGCGGGTCAAACACCGACAACTGCCCTTCGAGGCGAATTGCCGCGCCGCTGACCAGCGGTTTGCCGGCAGTAACGCAGGCCGCGTTGACCGCTTCACGGGTCGAGAAATTATCGGAACAGTCCAGCACCAGATCCACCGCCGCCACGGCGGCCGCCAGGGAATCTTCGTCCAGTGCGGTGCGATGGGCGATCAGTTGGATCTCGGGATTGATCGCGCTCAGTCGGCGGATCGCTGAATCGACCTTGCTCGAGCCGACGCTGTCAGTGTCGTGAACGATCTGGCGTTGCAGATTGGTCAGGTCGACCGTATCGAAATCCGCCAGGTGCAGCTCGCCGACACCGGCCGCGGCCAGATACAGCGCCACCGGTGAGCCAAGACCGCCAAGACCGACGATCAATACGCGGCTTTCTTTCAGCCGCAACTGGCCGTCGATATCGACGTGTTGCAACAGAATCTGCCGGCTATAGCGCAACAACTCCTGATCATTCAGCACGGCAGGCGCCCCAGGCTGATACGTTCGTGACCGCCCAGATCGGTGCGGCTGTGGACTGCTTCAAAGCCGCGGCTCAACAGCAAGTCGCGCACGGCTTCGGCTTGATCGTAACCGTGCTCGAGCATCAGCCAGCCACCCGCTTCCAGATAATCCGGCGCCTGGGCGACGATCCGGCGCAGATCATCGAGCCCGTCGACGCCAGCCACCAGAGCGCTGGCCGGTTCGAAGCGCACATCGCCTTCTACCAGATGCGGGTCGGCGGAGGCGATGTACGGCGGGTTGCTGATGATCAGATGAAAACGCTGACCTTCCAGGGCGCTGAACCAATGGCTGCTCAGCACCGTGGCATTGTTCAAGTGCAGGCGCTGACGATTGCGTTCGGCCAGCGCCACGGCCTCGAGTATGCGATCCACCGCAGTGACTTTCCACGCCGGACGCTCGCTGGCCAAAGCCAGGGCAATGGCGCCGCTGCCGGTGCCAAGATCGAGCACTTGGGCCGGTGTGGCTGGCAGCAATTCCAGCGCCGCTTCCACCAGCAGTTCGGTATCCGGGCGCGGGATCAGCGTGTGCGGCGCGACTTCCAGATCAAGCTTCCAGAACCCTTGCTGCCCCAGAATGTAGGCCACCGGCTCACCGCCGCGACGACGTTGCAGGTACTCGGCAAACTTCAGCGCGGCTTCGCTCGGCACAATGCGTTCCGGCCAGGTGTGCAGAAAGCTGCGGGACTTGCCCAAGGCCGCGGCCAGCAATAATTCGGCATCCAGACGCGCCGTGGGCGAGTCGGGCAAATCGGCGGCGCGCAACAAACTGGCAATGATCGTCATTTACTCACCTATCGCTGCCAATTGATCGGCCTGGAACTCGGCCAGTAACGGTTCAATCACGGCCTCGACGCCGCCCGCGAGGACTTCGTCGAGGGAATACAGCGTCAGGTTGACCCGGTGGTCGGTCACCCGGCCCTGGGCAAAGTTGTAGGTGCGGATGCGCTCAGAGCGATCCCCCGAACCGACCAGCAGCTTACGCTCGCTGGCGATGGCGTTCGCGGCGGCGCTGGTTTGTTGATCGTTGAGCTTGGCCGACAGCCAGGACATCGCCCGGGCACGGTTCTTGTGTTGCGAGCGTTCTTCCTGGCATTCGACGACGATACCGGACGGCAAGTGCGTGATGCGGATCGCCGAGTCGGTCTTGTTGACGTGCTGGCCGCCGGCCCCGGAGGAACGATAGGTATCGACCCGCAGATCCGCCGGGTTGATCTCGATCGTTTCCTGCTCATCCGGCTCAGGCAACACCGCCACGGTGCAGGCCGAGGTGTGGATGCGACCCTGGGATTCGGTGGCCGGAACCCGTTGCACGCGGTGCACGCCGGATTCGAACTTCAGTTTGCCGTAGACGTTTTCGCCTTCAACACGGGCGATGACTTCTTTATAGCCGCCGTGCTCACCGATGTTCTCCGAGAGAATTTCCACCCGCCAGCCACGCCGCTCGGCATAACGCGAATACATACGGAACAGGTCGCCGGAAAAAATCGCCGCTTCGTCACCGCCGGTGCCGGCACGAATTTCGAGGAACACGTTGCGCCCGTCATTCGGGTCCTTGGGTAGCAGCATGCGTTGCAGGCTGGCTTCGATGTCGATCAGTTGCTCTTTGGCTTCGCGAACTTCTTCCACGGCCATTTCGCGCATGTCCGGGTCGCTGTCCTTGAGCAGTGCCTGGGCGCCTTCGAGGTCGCCTTGCACTTTGAGCAGCTGTTTATAGGTGGCGACAATCGGTTCGACTTCCGCGTATTCCTTGGAATAGGTGCGGAATTTGTTTTGATCGGAAATGACTTCGCCATCGCCAAGCAGGGCGGTCAATTCCTCGAAACGGTCCTGGAGGATGTCCAGCTTATTGAGCAGTGACGCTTTCATTGCGGTTTCTTATCCGAAAAGCTATCCGATGAGCCCTCATTCAGGGCAAAGAGTTCCTGGGCCATGGCCAGCGCATCGAGGCGGCCTTCGGCAGAAAGCTTTTTCAACTGCACACTCGGGGCGTGCAAAAGTTTGTTGGTCAGGCCACGCGCCAATTGCACCAGCACCTCTTCGGCGCTGCTGCCATTGGCCAGCATGCGCTGGGCCTTCTGCAATTCTTCGTCGCGCATGCGCTCGCTTTGTTGGCGATAGGCCTTGAGCACATCCACCGCCGCCAGTTCACGCAGGCGGACCATGAAATCTTCGGCACCGACCAAGACCATATCTTCCGCCGCCTGGGCAGCGCCCTGCCGGCTCTTGAGGTTCTCGGCGACCACTTCGTGGAGATCGTCGACGCTATAGAGGTAAACGTCGTCCAACTCGCCGACTTCCGGCTCGATATCCCGAGGAACAGCGATGTCTACCATGAAGATCGGTTTGTGCTTGCGCAGTTTCAACGCTCTTTCCACGGCGCCTTTGCCAAGGATCGGCAACTGGCTGGCAGTGGAACTGATCACGATGTCGCTGCGCACCAGCTCTGCCGGGATGTCCGAGAGCAAAACGGCATGGGCACCAAACTGCTCGGCAAGGATGCTCGCGCGTTCCAGGGTTCGGTTGGCGACCACAATGCGCTTTACACCCAGTTCATGCAGGTGGCGGGCGACCAGGGTGATGGTCTCTCCGGCGCCGATCAGCAAGGCCTGGCTGCGCTGTAAATCGCTGAAAATCTGTTTCGCCAGGCTGACCGCGGCAAACGCCACGGACACCGGGTTCTCGCCGATGGCCGTGTCGGTGCGCACTTGCTTGGCCGCGTTGAACGTCGCTTGAAACAAGCGCCCGAGCAGCGGACCGATGGTGCCGGCCTCACGCGCCACGGCGTAGGCCGATTTCATCTGACCGAGAATCTGCGGTTCGCCCAACACCAGCGAATCGAGCCCGGAAGCCACCCGCATCATGTGACGAACTGCCGCATCATCTTCGTGCACATAAGCGCTCGCACGCAGCTCTTCGAGGCTCAAATGATGATAATCGGCCAGCCAGCGCAAGATGATGTCAGCCGAAAGGTGATCCTGTTCTATATAGAGTTCACTGCGATTGCAGGTGGAGAGGATCGCAGCTTCGCGGCTGTCGGTAAGTCGGCAGAGCTGCTGCAAGGCCTCCACCAGCTGCTCAGGGGTAAAGGCCACGCGCTCGCGGACGTCTACTGAAGCAGTCTTGTGGTTGATACCGAGTGCAAGGAAGGCCATTCAAGGTCGCTGATGGTGACGTGAAGCCGCCAATTGTCCTACTTCGACAGAGCCAGAACAACTACCGCTGACTATTGTCCCAATGACCTGCCTCTATAAAGGCATCCATCGAGACTCGGTTATGTTTGGCCGAAGGCTTGTGTCATGATGATCCGACCGCAGGTTAGTCGTCCTCTTCCTATATGAATAGATCTTCCGCGTTGCTCCTCGCTTTTGTCTTCCTCAGCGGCTGCCAGGTCTTGGCACCCGTTTCGTCGGACGGTACGCCGCCGGTCGAAGACAGCACTCCGGCCCCTGAAAAGCCCAAGGTTTACAGCTCATTCAGTGAAGAAACCGTCTTCAGCCTGTTGAGCGCCGAACTGGCTGGCCAGCGCAATCGTTTCGACATTGCCCTGGACAACTACGTCACCCAGGCCATCAACACTCAGGATCCGGGCATCTCCGAGCGAGCCTTCCGCATTGCCGAATACCTTGGCGCCGATCAGGCTGCCCTGGATACCGCGTTGATCTGGGCAAAAAACGCCCCGGACGATCTCGAGGCGCAACGCGCGGCTGCCGTGCAACTGGCGCGCGCCGGGCGTTATGACGACTCCATGGTCTATATGGAGAAAGTCCTGCTTGGCAAAGGCGACACGCATTTCGACTTTCTTGCCCTGTCCGCGGCCGATACCGACCAGGACACGCGCAACGGCCTGATGAAAAGTTTTGACCGCTTATTGCAGCGCCACCCGAACAACAACCAGTTGATTTTCGGCAAGGCTTTGCTGTTGCAACAGGACGGTGACGCCAAAGGCGCGCTGACCTTGCTTGAAGACAATCCGCCGGACGACGGCGAAATTGCCCCGATCCTGCTGCGCGCGCGCCTGTTGCAAGTGCTCAACCGTGGCGATGAAGCCTTGCCACTGCTGCAAAAAAGCATCAAGAAATACCCGGACGACAAGCGTCTGCGCCTGACGTATGCACGCATGCTGGTTGAACAGGACCGCATGGACGACGCCAAGGTCGAGTTCTCAAGCCTGGTCCAGCAATACCCGGAAGACGACGAACTGCGTTACTCCCTGGCGCTGGTGTGCCTGGAAGCCAAGGCCTGGGACGAGGCCAAGGGTTATCTGGAAGACTTGGTCGCCCGGGAAAGCCACGTCGATTCGGCGCACCTGAACCTCGGTCGTATAGCTGAAGAGCGCAACGACCCACAAGGCGCACTGATCGAGTACGCCCAGGTCGGCCCCGGCAATGACTATCTGCCTGCGCAACTGCGCCAGACCGACATTCTGATCAACAACGGCAAGACCGCCGAAGCCCAAAGCCGTCTGGCTACGGAACGCGACGAGCAACCTGATTACGCGATCCAGTTGTACCTGATCGAAGCCGAGACCTTGTCTGCCAACAATCAGCCCGACAAGGCGTGGAAGGTTCTGCAAACCGCGCTGCAGAAGTACCCGGACGATTTGAACCTGCTTTACACCCGCGCCATGCAGGCGGAAAAACGCAATGACCTGGCGCAGATGGAAAAAGACCTGCGCCTGATCATCAAGCGCGACCCGGACAATGCAATGGCGTTGAACGCCCTCGGCTACACCCTGTCGGACCGCACGACGCGTTACGCCGAAGCCAAGGCCCTGATCGAACAAGCGCACCAGATCAACCCGGAAGACCCGGCGGTACTCGACAGCCTCGGCTGGGTGCACTTCCGCCTGGGCAATCTCGATGAAGCCGAGCGCTATCTGCGTCAGGCCCTGGATCGCTTTCCCGATCAGGAAGTTGCCGCTCACCTGGGCGAAGTCTTGTGGGCCAATGGCAAACAGCGGGAAGCCAGGCAAATCTGGAGCAAGTTCCTCAAGGAACAACCCGACAGCCCCATCCTGCGCAGCACCATCAAGCGCCTGACCGGATCAGAGACTCTTTAAGATTATGTTTTTGCGCCACCTTGTTGTTTTCAGTTTCATCGCCCTGCTCGCCGGTTGCGCGGGCTTCGGCGCCCGCGAATCGGTCCAGGGCCAAGGCAACACGGCCCAATGGCGCGATTACAAACAGCAGCTGACCAGCCTTGATGGCTGGCAGATCAACGGCAAGATCGGTATTCGTGCGCCAAAAGACTCGGGCAGCGGCACGTTGTTCTGGCTGCAGCGACAGGATTACTACGACATTCGCCTCTCCGGCCCGCTGGGTCGCGGCGCGGCTCGTTTGACCGGCCGCCCGGGCAAAGTCTCGCTGGAAGTGGCCAATCAGGGCCGTTATGACGCCACGACCCCCGAAGCGCTGGTTGAAGAACAGCTCGGCTGGAAGCTGCCGGTGTCCAATCTGGCGTGGTGGGTTCGCGGGCTTCCGGCCCCGGACAGCAAAAGTCGCCTGACCCTGGACGCCGACAGTCGGCTGGCCAATCTCGAGCAGGACGGCTGGCAAGTCGAATACCTCAGTTACGCCGAGCAAAACGGCTATTGGCTGCCCGAGCGGATCAAACTGCACGGCACCGACCTTGATGTCACGCTGGTGATCAAGGAATGGCAACCACGCAAACTGGGGCAGTGAACATGACCGTTGCGCGCTTGACGCTGCCCTCCCCGGCCAAACTCAATCTGATGCTGCACATTCTCGGCCGCCGTGAAGACGGTTATCACGAGTTGCAGACGATTTTTCAGTTTCTCGATTACGGCGACGAAATCACGTTTGCCGTTCGTGACGACGGTGTGATTCGGTTGCACACCGAATTTGATGGCGTTCCTCACGACAGCAACCTGATCGTCAAAGCCGCGAAAAAACTTCAGGAGCAATCCGGTTGTTCGCTCGGCATCGATATCTGGATCGAAAAAATCCTGCCCATGGGCGGTGGAATCGGTGGCGGCAGTTCAAATGCCGCGACGACTTTGCTCGGCCTCAATCATCTCTGGCAACTGGGTTGGGATGAGGATCGACTGGCTGTGCTGGGCCTGACACTGGGCGCCGACGTCCCGGTTTTCGTGCGTGGGCACGCGGCTTTCGCCGAGGGCGTAGGGGAGAAACTCACCCCTGTAGACCCCGAAGAACCGTGGTATCTCGTGCTTGTGCCGCAAGTATCTGTAAGTACAGCAGAAATTTTTTCAGATCCGTTGTTGACACGTAACTCTTCTCCCATTAAAGTGCGCCCCGTTCCCAAGGGAAACAGTCGAAATGACTGCTTACCGGTGGTAGCAAGGCGTTATCCAGATGTACGTAACGCATTGAATTTGTTAGGTGAATTTACCGAAGCAAAACTCACCGGAACTGGAAGTTGTGTGTTTGGGGGCTTCCCAAGCAAAGCTGAAGCTGATAAAGTCTCGGCCCTTCTTACAGAGACCCTTACAGGGTTTGTAGCAAAAGGAAGCAACGTTTCGATGTTGCATCGCAAGCTACAAAATCTGCTCTAAAGGAATCGATTACTGGGTAATCGTTGCAACAGATACAGGGGCGTCGCCAAGCGGTAAGGCAGCAGGTTTTGATCCTGCCATGCGTTGGTTCGAATCCAGCCGCCCCTGCCATTTTCCTATACTCATCCAGGTTACCCTCAGCCTTCAGGTACTGCGCGTGTCCAAGATGATGGTCTTTACGGGGAACGCTAACCCCGATCTGGCTCGGCGTGTTGTACGTCAGCTGCATATCCCTCTCGGTGACATCTCTGTCGGTAAGTTCTCCGACGGCGAAATTACTGCCGAGATCAATGAAAACGTCCGCGGTAAAGATGTTTTCATTATTCAGCCGACTTGCGCTCCGACCAACGATAACCTGATGGAACTGGTAGTGATGGCTGATGCCTTCCGCCGCTCCTCGGCTACTCGTATCACTGCTGTTATTCCTTACTTTGGTTATGCCCGTCAGGATCGCCGTCCGCGTTCCGCACGTGTGGCTATCAGCGCGAAAGTCGTTGCTGACATGCTTACCGTAGTCGGCATCGACCGTGTTCTCACGGTTGATCTGCATGCTGACCAAATCCAGGGTTTCTTCGATATTCCGGTAGATAACATCTACGGCTCCCCGGTTCTGGTGGATGACATTGAAGATCAGCGCTTCGAAAACCTGATGATCGTGTCCCCGGACATTGGCGGCGTCGTGCGTGCACGTGCTGTTGCCAAATCCCTGGGCGTGGATCTCGGGATCATCGACAAACGCCGTGAGAAAGCCAATCACTCTGAAGTGATGCATATCATCGGTGATGTCGAAGGGCGTACCTGTATTCTGGTCGATGACATGGTCGATACCGCCGGCACTCTGTGCCACGCGGCCAAGGCCCTGAAAGAGCATGGCGCCGCTAAGGTTTTCGCCTACTGCACACACCCTGTGCTGTCCGGTCGGGCGATCGAAAACATTGAAAATTCTATGCTGGACGAACTGGTGGTGACTAACACCATCCCGTTGTCCGCTGCTGCTCAAGCCTGCACGCGTATCCGTCAACTGGATATCGCGCCGGTCGTTGCCGAGGCGGTCCGCCGCATCAGCAATGAAGAATCGATCAGCGCGATGTTCCGTTAAGGGCCCTGCCCTTCTCGACTGTCTCGCTGACGAAAAGCGCCCCGCCCCGGCATTCCTGCCGGGGCGGGGCTTTTTTGCCCATATCGCCTTTAGCGCTGGTCGCAACCGCTGGGGCGAATGTGGTTATTTTGGAGATACAAAATGAACGAATTTACTCTGAATGCTGAAGTGCGTTCCGACCTGGGGAAAGGTGCGAGCCGCCGCCTGCGTCGTCTCGCAAGCCTGGTTCCAGCTGTAGTTTACGGTGGCGAAAAAGCCCCTGAATCCATCAGCATGCTGGCTAAAGAAGTTGCCAAACTGCTCGAAAACGAAGCGGCTTACAGCCACATCATCGAGCTGAACGTTGGCGGCACCAAGCAAAACGTAATCATCAAGGCTCTGCAGCGTCACCCGGCCAAAGGCCACGTACTGCACGCTGACTTCGTGCGCGTTGTAGCTGGCCAGAAACTGACCGCTATCGTGCCTGTACACTTTGTTGGCGAAGAAGCCCCGATCAAGAAAGGCGGCGAAGTTTCGCACGTTGTTTCGGAAATCGAAGTGACCTGCCTGCCAAAAGACCTGCCTGAATTCATCGAAGTCGACCTGGCTAACGCCGAAATCGGTTCGATCATTCACCTGTCCGACCTCAAAGCCCCTAAAGGCGTTGAGTTTGTTGCTCTGGCACACGGCGATGACAAGGCTGTTGCCAACGTCCACGCTCCACGTGTTGCTCCAGAAGCTACTGAAGAAGGCGCAGCAGAGTAATTCACTCTGTCATGCCGGAGTGATCAAGTAACATCGCGGACTGGAACGTAGCGAGAAAGCGGGCGAGAACGCGGAGTTTACATAATGGTAAATGAGCACTTTTCGTCCACTTTCGCCGCACACACTGATTGCGGCGATGTTATCCACCACTCCAAAGAAGGGCCCCTATCGTGACTGCCATCAAACTGATCGTTGGCCTGGGAAATCCAGGCGCTGAATACGAACAGACCCGGCATAACGCAGGGGCCCTTTTTGTTGAGCGCATCGCGAACGCGCAAGGCGTCAACCTTGTGGCCGATCGCAAATATTTCGGCCTGACCGGGCGCTATTCGCATCAGGGTCAGGATGTTCGTCTGCTGATTCCCACCACCTACATGAACCGCAGCGGCCAGGCCGTCGCGGCACTTGCCGGCTTCTTCCGCATTACGCCTGAAGAAATCCTGGTGGCGCATGACGAACTCGACCTGCCTCCCGGCGTTGCCAAGCTCAAACAGGGCGGCGGCCATGGCGGTCACAACGGGTTGCGCGACATCATCGCGCAACTGGGCAATCAGAATACCTTTTACCGCTTGCGGCTTGGCATTGGCCACCCGGGCGTTGCCAGTATGGTTTCAAATTTCGTCCTGGGTCGTGCGCCACGCGCCGAACAGGAAAAACTCGATGCCAGCATCGACTTTGCCCTCGGCGTGCTGCCGGATATCCTCGCCGGTGAATGGAACCGCGCGATGAAAAACCTGCACAGCCAGAAGGCCTGACTCACTCCTCGGGGAAAACACCATGGGATTCAATTGCGGCATCGTCGGCCTGCCTAACGTCGGCAAGTCCACCCTATTCAACGCCCTAACCAAATCCGGGATCGCGGCCGAGAACTTCCCCTTCTGCACCATCGAGCCGAACACCGGTATCGTGCCGATGCCGGATCCACGCCTGGAAGCCCTGGCGGCCATTGTCAATCCAAAGCGCATCTTGCCAACCACCATGGAATTCGTCGACATCGCGGGCCTGGTGGCCGGCGCCTCGAAAGGTGAAGGCCTGGGCAACAAATTCCTCGCCAACATCCGCGAGACCGATGCTATCGCTCACGTGGTCCGCTGCTTCGAAGACGAGAACGTGATTCACGTCTCCAACAGCGTCGACCCGAAACGCGACATCGAAATCATCGACCTGGAACTGATCTTCGCCGACCTCGACAGCTGCGAGAAGCAACTGCAGAAAGTTGCCCGTAACGCCAAGGGTGGTGACAAGGACGCCGTGGTCCAGAAAGGTCTGCTGGAGCAACTGATCGCTCACTTCACCCTCGGCAAGCCAGCGCGCACGCTGATGAAGAACATGGGCGCCGACGATAAAGCGGTGATCCGTGGCTTCCACCTGCTGACCACCAAGCCGGTCATGTACATCGCCAACGTCGCTGAAGACGGTTTCGAGAACAACCCGCTGCTGGACATCGTCAAGGCCATCGCCGAAGAAGAAGGCGCCATGGTGGTTCCGGTCTGCAACAAGATCGAAGCCGAAATCGCCGAACTCGAAGACGGCGAAGAGAAAGACATGTTCCTCGAAGCCCTGGGCCTCGAAGAGCCTGGCCTGAACCGCGTGATCCGCGCCGGCTACGAAATGCTGCACCTGCAGACCTACTTCACCGCCGGTGTCGAAGAAGTCCGCGCCTGGACCGTCCGCGTAGGTGCGACCGCGCCACAAGCCGCTGGCGTGATCCACACCGACTTCGAAAAAGGCTTCATCCGCGCCGAAGTCATCGCCTACGACGACTTCATCCAGTACAAAGGCGAAGCCGGCGCTAAAGAAGCCGGTAAATGGCGCCTGGAAGGCAAGGACTACATCGTAAAAGACGGCGACGTGATGCACTTCCGTTTCAACGTGTAAAAGCAGCCGCACAAGAAAAAGCCGCGTTGAATACGCGGCTTTTTTGTGCCTGAAATCCGGGCGAGACCTACTCCTGTAGGAGCGAGGCTTGCCCGCGAAGAACGATGACGCGGTGTTCCTGGCAAACCGCGTAATGGCCTTCGCGGGCAAGCCACGCTCCTACAGGTGGAGCGGTGCTACGCCTTTTTGGTTCTTGGCAGGAAGATCGCGAGTACGCCAAACAATGGCAGGAACGAGCACAGAAAGTACACGTATTCGATGCCGTGGACATCCGCCAGATGCCCGAGCAACGCCGCGCCAATCCCGCCAAAACCGAACATCAATCCGAAGAACACCCCGGCAATCATGCCGACATTGCCCGGCACCAGTTCCTGTGCGTACACCACAATGGCCGAAAAGGCTGACGCGAGGATAAAGCCGATCAGCACGCTCAGAATGCTGGTCCAGAACAGATCAACGTGAGGCAGGATCAGCGTGAACGGCGCCACGCCAAGGATCGAGAACCAGATCACCGCCTTCCGCCCGATCTTGTCGCCAATCGGCCCACCGAAGAACGTCCCCGCCGCCACGGCGCCCAGGAACAGGAACAGATGCAGCTGCGAACTGGCCACCGACAGGTCGAACTTCTCGATCAGGTAGAAGGTGAAGTAGCTGGTGAAACTGGCCATGTAGAAATACTTGGAGAACACCAGCAGCCCGAGCACCACCAGCGCGCTGATCACCCGGCGTTTCGACAGGCCGTGCGTCGCCGCCTGACCTTGTTTGAGCTTGAACAGGTTTAAGTGGTTGGCGTACCAGCGGCTGATCCGATAGAGCACGAACAGCGCAAACACGGCGAACAATCCAAACCACGCCACATGGCCCTGGCCGAAGGGAATGATGATCGCCGCTGCCAGCAACGGGCCGAAGGCCGAGCCGGCATTGCCGCCGACCTGAAAGGTCGATTGCGCCAGACCGAATCGCCCGCCCGAGGCCAGTCGAGCCACGCGAGAAGCTTCCGGGTGAAAGGTCGACGAGCCGATGCCAATCAACCCCGCCGCCAGCAGAATCAGCGGAAAAGTACCGACCACCGACATCATCAAAATACCGATCAGCGTGCAGACGGTTCCCGCCGGTAGCAGCCAGGGCTTGGGATGGCGATCGGTGTGGTAACCGACCCATGGCTGCAACAGCGAAGCCGTCAGCTGGAACGTCAAAGTGATCAATCCAACCTGGGTAAATGTCAGGCCATAGTAGGCTTTCAACATCGGATAAATCGACGGTAGAACCGACTGGATCAGGTCATTGATCAAATGCGCCAGCGCCACCGCGCCAATGATGCGCATGACCAGAGGGCTGCTTTGTGAAGTCGCGGGTGCCGACGTCGTGCCGGTCTGAACATTGCTGATAGCCATGAGAATTTCCGTACAGCAGATGGGTGCACGCAGGCAGGTGCGTCAATGTGCCATTTTTCAGTGCGGCAGCGCCATCCCCTTAGCCTGCTAACGACCTCGACACTCATCGCCAAGAAGGTGATAGCGCAACGCCATGGTCTGAATCTTGCCTTGTTAATCCGCTTCAACGCGGCCCCTTACAAAGGGGACCGAGAATGGGAAGTTTCGCTACAGAGTCGGCCTACAGAGCTGACAAGGGTGAACTTTCGAGGCCTTTTAAAAGGGCACAAGTCGCGGTCGCAACGGCCTCGACGCACGCCATTGGTGCGTGGTGTTCAGAGGAGTCATGGGGCATGCAGGCTTTTTTATCACCGGGGATCGGATTGCTGGGGCGTTTTGGCTTCGCACGCAAATTTCAGTTGTTGTTTCTGCTGTTTATCCTGCCGCTGGCAGGCAGCCTGGTGATGATTGGTCAGGACTATCGCGCCAAACTTAACTTGATCTCCGGCGAACGTGCCGGTGTTCGGCAACTGCTCGCCCTGGATGCGCTCGATAACCTGCTCGCCGCCCAACGTGACCGCGCCGCCCGCTGGCGTGCGACGGAAACCAATCGCCAGCCAACGCCTGCAACCCTTGCCGCGATGGCTGGGTTCGATGCGGTTCAACCCGCCGTCGCCCAAGCCACCTCGGACCTCGGTGATGCGCTGAAAACCGAAGGCGCCGAGGGCGAAACCCTGACCCGTTATCAGGCGCTGCAAACCGCCCTCAACGGCCTCGACTCGAAAAGCCTGAGCAGCGTTGGTTGGTGGCCGGATGGCTACGATCGTTTCACCAATGCCTTGAGTGCGCTGCAAGCCCTGCGCGAGCAGATCGCCATGGACAATCGCCTGACCCTCGCGCCGTGGCTGGAAACCTACTTGCTGACGCAAATCTCGACACAGCATGCGCCGGACCTGATTGAGCGGGTTGGCCGTCTGGCCAGCGTCGGTCAGGCATCGGTGGTGTCCGGGCAGTTCACCCTGCAAAGCCGTCTGCAATTGCGCGATTTGCGCAGTCGTATCGGCGATGCCCGGGAACAGCTGGCGAAAACCGCCAGCCTGCTGGAAGCACGCCTGCCCAGCGCGTTGCAAAGCTGGGCCGGGCAATATCACGACAGCCTCAAGCATCTCGATGCTGAACTGAAAGTCCTCGATGACGGCGTCTTCGGCGGCAGCATCAAGCTCAAGCCGGAAGAATTCGAACGCAGCCTCGACAGCCTGCTCACCGACCTCGCCTCGCTGCGCCAGCAGTCATTGGTTTCGCTGGATCAACGCCTGGATTACTACCATGGCTCGGCGATCAGCCAGTTTATTCTGGTGGCGACGATCTTTGGCTGCCTGCTGCTGGCCGCGCTGTACCTGTTCATCTGCTTGCAGGCCTCGATCCGTCGCAGCGCCAGCGGCATCACCCTGCTGGCTGAAGCATTGCGCGACGGCAACCTAAGCCTGCAAGTGCCGGTGCAGGGGCGCGACGAACTGGCGGCCATCAGCACGGCCCTGAATGTCGCCGTGGTGCAGCTGCGCAACAGTTTGCTGGGGGTCGATCACGAAACCTTGCAGGTGAGCAACGCGGTGCGCACCCTCAACCATCACTCCAGCGGCGCCTTGGGCGAAGTTGAAGCGCAGCAATTGCAGATCAGCCAGATCGCCGCTGCGGCCACGCAGTTGGCCGCGACCTCTCAGGGTGTCGCCCAGAGTTGCGAACAGGCGTCCGGCAGTGCTCAACACACCCAACGCATTGCGGCCGACAGCAGCCGCGACAGCCAACGCACCACGGCGAGCATTCAGCAGCTCAACCAGCGCTTGAACGACACGGCGGCGGCACTCGGCCGGGTGAGCGAACAAGGCCAGCAGATTCAATTGGTGGTCGACACCATTCGCGGCGTGGCCGAGCAGACTAATCTGCTGGCGCTCAACGCGGCGATCGAGGCGGCTCGCGCGGGCGAACAGGGTCGCGGCTTTGCGGTGGTGGCGGATGAAGTGCGCAGCCTCTCGCAACGCACTCAGTCCTCCACCGCGCAGATCGCCGGCACTGTCGACAGTCTGCGCAGCACGGTGAATGAGGCGGTCAGCCTGATGGAAGCGGCCTGTAGCCAAGCGCAAAGTGATGCCCAGTCGGTCACCGGCCTGGGCGAACGCCTCGGGGAAATTGCCCACGCGGTGCAAGGCGTTACCGACACCCTGGCGCAGATCGCCACGGCAGTTGAGGAACAGGCCAGCACCGCCGATGAAGTCAGCGGCAACATCCAGCAGGTCGATCAGGCCGCGGTAAGGTTGCTCGAAGGCGCGCGGGCGGTGAACCTGGCGGCGGACACCTTGAGCCAGGGCAGCAAGGCCTTGAGTGCCAATACCGGGAGATTTCAGCTCAGTTGATGCCCTCACCCGGCCCGAATATTCGGCTCAGGTGGATAAGCGGTTGAAAGCGTAGAGAAATATTTTGGATTTACGCTTGACGCATCTGCATTACCGGTGAATAATGCGCGCCACTTGGCTACATAGCTCAGTTGGTTAGAGCATAGCATTCATAATGCTGGGGTCCGGGGTTCAAGTCCCTGTGTAGCCACCAAGTACTAAAAACGGCTTACCGAAAGGTAGGCCGTTTTTTTATGCCTCGCGAAAAGTGCCCCTAACAGCACTTCAAGAACGAACCGTCGGCAACGCCGATAACGCGCGCTCCCAAATCTGCCACGTCCGCAGCCAGACCATCGCCTGCCAGTCGCTGTCGGCAGGATAGAACTGCTCCAGCAGATTCAGTTTGATCTCGCGCCCCACCGCATTACTTGGATTGCCGTGCAGATGCAGCCAGTGGTCATCGCGCAAATGACGATGAACGTCCGGCCCCGGATACGTCCCGCACTCGATCACGAACGGCATCAGTTTGACCTGCGGCAGTGCATTGATCAGTGCCTGCGAGGTGTAGCCCGTCGCGGTGGCCGCCACGCCGGTTTCACTCAAGGTGTCGGCACCGGTCAGCAACGTGTAGAGCCAGGGACCATAAATGGCCTGCGCATCGGGTAGCGCCGGATAAGCCGCCTCGGTGATGGTCAGCAACATCGGATGACCGTACTCGCCAGCGCCGGTGTGCAAATCGAAACACATCGCGACCTCGGCGTGGGCAACATGCGTTTGCAGGATTTCGTGCAGCGTGCGGTTCGACCAGCTCGGCGCCAGGCCGCCATAAAACAGGCCATCGGGATGACTGTGCTGGCCGCCCTCGACGATCGACATCACCGCTGGCCAGCCGTGTTCGCGAATCTGTCCGTCGAGCAAGGCGTCGGCGCGCTCACGTTCGGGCCCCCGCAACTCAGTGAACGCATAGATGTCATGCAGCGCTGCGTAAGCCTGATTGTCCGGCAGCGGACGTTCGAAGTTCAGGTGATTGCGGTTCAGATCGATGTTGTCTTCGTTGACCCGACGCAGCCATGCGGTGCCCCAGGGATTGATCAGGTGGATCAACACCACCGCGACATCGACCGGCAGTGAACGCTTGCCCAACTCCTGCATCCACTTGATCTGGCATCCCGAGCCATAGAAACCTTCCACCCCATGGGTGCCGCTCAACGCAATCAGCAATCGCTTGGCACCTGGATCACCCAACACCGCCACATCGGTGCTCAAGGGTTCACCGAAAGGTCCTTTGAGGGGATGCGGATATTCAGTCAACGTCGCTCCGGCCGCAGTCGCTGCGGCGAGGAATTGCTCACGCTGAGTGCGATAACTCGGCTGGGTGGGAAACTCGGTCTGCATGGCTGCCTCTTGTTGATTTTCTGACCCGTCTGATGCCCTCGACCCTACAGAAAATCCGTCAACTCATGAAGGGTAAAAGCGTCTTGGCTCTCATCCGTGGTTTGCACCACGCCCTGTCGGCCGATAAAGTCCCCTGATCTTTTCCCACGGACGGAGTGCCCAACGTGTTCTCAGCCTTCCGCTTGAGCCGCTATCGCCTGTCAGCCTTTTCGCTGATCGCCACCGCGCTGACCCTTGCAGCGTGCAACGCCCCGCCCACGTCGACATTGCCGATCGCGCCGGAAGTCGCCTCGGGTTATCGCACCGACCTGCAAACCCGGCACGCCTCGAAACACATGGCGGCGGCAGCCAACCCTCTGGCGGCCGAGGCCGGGCGCGAGATGCTGCGTCAGGGCGGCTCGGCGGTGGATGCCGCGATTGCCATGCAAGCGGTGTTGACGCTGGTGGAACCTCAATCCTCGGGCATCGGCGGCGGCGCGTTCATTGTGTTGTGGGATGGCAAGAACGTGCGCACTTACGACGGTCGCGAAACCGCACCGGCCGGCGCCACGGAGAAGCTTTTCCTACAAGCCGACGGCAAACCGATGGCCTTCACCCAGGCGCAGATTGGGGGTCGCTCAGTGGGCACGCCCGGTGTGTTGCGAGCGCTTGAGCTGGCACATCAGAAGCACGGTCGTCTGCCATGGGCGCAACTGTTCGAACCGGCCATCCGACTCGCGGAGCAAGGTTTCGCCATCTCGCCGCGCTTGCATCAGCTGATCGCTTCAGATTCCTCCATGCGTCGCTCGCCTGACATGATGGCGTACTTCCTGAATGCCGATGGCAGCCCGAAAGCCGCCGGCACTCAGCTGAAAAACCCGGCACTGGCCGCCGTGCTCAAACGCATCGCCACAGAAGGTCCCGATGCGTTGTACAAAGGGCCGGTTGCGCAAGAAATCGTCGCCAAGGTTCAGGGCCACGCCAACCCTGGCAGTCTGTCGCTGAACGATCTCCAAGGCTATACGGCCAAGGAACGCGCGCCGCTATGCACCGACTACAAACGCTGGCAGGTCTGCGGCATGCCGCCACCGTCGTCGGGCGGGATCGCCGTGGCGCAGATCCTCGGCACACTCCAGGCGCTGGAAGTACGCGACCAGCGTTTTGCCTTGGCCTCAATGAAACCGGTCAAGACCGACAAACCCGCCGGCACCGAGCCGACGCCAGAAGCCGTGCACCTGATTGCCGAAGCCGAGCGCCTGGCCTACGCCGACCGCGCGCTCTATCTGGCCGACGCCGACTTCGTGCCCGTCCCTGTCAAAGGCCTGGTGGACCCGAGCTACCTGGCCAGCCGCGCCGCCCTGATCGGTGACCGCAGCATGGGCACGGCCAAACCCGGCACCCCACCGGGCATCAAGATCGCCTATGCACCGGACCGTTCACCGCTGCGCATCTCGACCTCGCAAGTGGTCGCGGTCGATGACGAAGGTGGCGCGGTGTCCATGACCACCACCGTCGAATCCGCGTTTGGCTCGCACGTGATAGTTCAGGGTTTTCTGCTCAACAATCAGATGACCGACTTCTCGTTCATCCCCGAAGAAAACGGGCAGAAAGTCGCCAACCGCGTCGAACCCGGCAAACGCCCCCGCTCGTCCATGGCACCGACGCTGATTTTCGACCGTCAGAGCGGCGAATTCCTCGCCACCATCGGCTCGCCGGGCGGTTCGCAAATCATCGAATACGTCGCCAAATCCACCATCGGCCTGCTCGACTGGAACCTCGACCCGCAAGCCGCCATCAGCCTGCCCAACTTCGGCAGCCGCAACGGCCCGACGGAACTGGAAGAGGGTCAGTTCAGCGCCGGGTTGATGCAGGCGCTGAAGGACAAAGGGCACAGCGTGAGCGAGATCGACATGACCAGCGGCACCCAGGCGATTGTCCGGGTGAAGGATGCGCAGGGGAAGGCTTCGTTGGCGGGCGGGGCCGATCCTCGGCGTGAGGGGGCTGCGTTGGGGGATTGATTCCTACAGAGGGTGGAAAAGGCTTACCGGGAGGTAGGCCTTTTTTGTATGTAATGAGTCCTGTTCGGCTACCTCGCGCCGACTTTTCCTACCTGCACACCACTGCTTCTTCGATAGAGTTCAAAGATCATTTTTCGCATCAGTTCAGCCACCCGAAGCACCTAGGTACAAAGTCGAATCCGCACCTCCCATCGGCCACACATCCACAGACTTGCATCAGTCCCATCACGGGACTAGGATCACGCCATGAGAATTATCGCCATTAGTAAGCTTAAAAGTTTTTGGGAGCGCTACCCGGACGCAGAACAATCCTTACTAGCTTGGATTGACGAGGCAAGAAATGCCGAGTGGAAAACACCTGCGAACATAAAAGCGCACTTTGCTACCGCCAGCATTCTCAAGAGCCGTAGAGTCGTGTTCAACATCAAGGGTAATGACTTTCGGCTGGTAGTCGCTGTGGCTTATCGCTTCGGCGCCGTTTACATAAAATTTGTCGGCACTCACAAGCAGTACGACGCAATCGACGCCGATACCGTCGAGATGGAGTAACCAATGAACATTCGTCCGATTCACACCGACGAGGACTACCGCGCAGCCCTCAAGACTGTATCTGCCCTTTTCGACAATGAGCCAGAGCCTGGCACGCCTGAAGGGGATTATTTCGACATCATGATCACACTGATCGAAGCTTATGAATCGAAGCAGTTTCCAGTTGATCTGCCCAATCCAATCGATGCGATAAAATTTCGCATGGAACAATCAGGTCTGTCCGCAGCGGACCTTGCGCCTGCCATTGGCCGGACAAACCGGGTTTACGAAGTGCTTAATGGCAAGCGTGCGTTGACGCTCCCGATGATATGGAAACTACATGATCTGTTCGGAATACCAGCAGAGAGCCTGATTAAACCTATGAAACAAGCTTGATCAAACGTCGGTCGAAGCATACTGGCCGACGCTGAAAATCTCCCCTCCCCGGCTCATCGGATATCACGCAGGCACACTACACGCTCACGTACACCCACGCTTCAATCCCGGATTGAAGGACTACGCTGACACGCTTGTAATCCGATACCTCATAACTGTCGGCGGCGGCTAGTTCCTCGGGTGTGATCTGGAACACCATGCCGGGAATCGGGACGCTGCTATCGCTTCCCGGACGAAGAATCGGATGGTGAGTCTTGCCGCTGGTGGCCAACACCTCTGGGTCGGTGATTTCGACCCAGGACTGCTCGTACCCCAGCATCGCATCGGCACTGCCGCTGAGCTCGCGCCCGAAGTTGGCCAGTTGCACGACTTTGTCCTGCAAGGTGCCGTAGGAAAACAGGTACTCCGTTTTATCGCTCATCCATAAATCCTTGTTTGAATAGTCCCGAGTAGCTTATCGGGTGATCTTCAACGCTTGCCGTGCCTTGTGCTTCTCCAGCGCCAGATCGATCAAGCGGCTGACCAGCTCGCTGTAAGTCATGCCGGTGGCTTGCCAGAGCTTGGGGTACATGCTGATTCGGGTGAAGCCGGGCAGCGAGTTGATTTCGTTGATCAGCACTTCGCCGCTGTCGGTCAGGAACACATCGACCCGCGCCAGCCCGGAACAGCCGAGCACCTGAAACGCCTCGACAGCCAAGGCGCGGATGCGCTCACTGGCCTCGCTGCTGATGTTGGCCGGCACCACGACCTCTGCCGCTTGAGCGTCGATGTATTTGCTGTCGTAGGAATAGAAGCCGCTGCGCACCACGATCTCGCCACAACCGCTGGCGATGGCATCTTCGTTGCCCAGCACCGCGCACTCGATCTCGCGACCGTTGACGGCGGATTCGATCAATACTTTTTCATCGAAACCCAGGGCCAGTTCCACTGCCGCCGTGTACTCGGCTTCGTCACTGACCTTGCTGACGCCCACGGACGACCCCTGGTTCGCCGGCTTCACGAACAGCGGCAGACCGAGTTTGGCCTGGACCTCGGCGAACCCGGTGCGCGCGGCGCTGGCACGAGTCAGGGTCACGAAGGGCGTGACTGCAATCCCGGCGTCACGCAACAGCCGCTTGCTGATGTCCTTGTCCATGCACACCGCCGAGCCGAGCACATCGGAGCCGACAAAGGGTAAATCCGCCATGCGCAGCAGGCCTTGCAGGCAACCGTCTTCACCCAGCGTGCCGTGCACGATCGGGAAGATCACGTCGACGTGACCCAGCATTTCCTGACTCGAGGTTTCGACCAATTGCTGGCTGGCCTTGCCCGGCACCACGGCCAGTTCCCGGTTGGACTGGTTGAGGGCGATCAGGGCCGGATTTTCCTGGTTGAGCAGGAAGTTCGATGGATCATTGAGGTGCCAATGGCCTTGCTTGTCGATACCGATCAGCACCGGTTCGAAGCGCGACCGATCCAGCGCATCGACGATGTTTTTCGCCGATTGCAGCGATACTTCGTGCTCCGCCGAACGACCACCAAAAATAATCCCTACCCGCAGTTTGCTCATACCAGACACCTCGACGAACGATCAAACGCACCCGCGCCTCGATGGCTTACAGGGTGCAGAGAATGCTCGATACCTTGCTACATTTGTATGCGGTTTTCTACCAGCCCCATGGGTTTTGTCGGCCAGCAGACAGGTGGCCGGTCCCTGGGTTACCGTGATCGACATTGCGCTCAAGACAACGACACCATGGCCAAGCACACGCCTCCCATCGACTGGTTCCATCGCGCCCCCGACGTGGGCGGGGTTCAGCGTTTCGAGGCATTTTTTGCCGGCCACGGCTACGACCTTCACCGCCATGACACCTACGCAATCGGCCGGACCCTGGCCGGCGTGCAGAGTTTTCAATACCGCGGCGGCTGGCGCCACAGCCTGCCCGGCGGGACCCTGGTGCTGCACCCGGACGAAGTCCACGATGGCGAGGCTGGCACCGAGGCCGGCTTCAAGTACCGGATGATGTACATCGAGCCGGCGCTGATCCAGCAGATACTCGGCGGGCAACCGCTGCCGTTCATCAAGACCGGATTGTCGACCGACCCACGCCTGTTCGCCGCCACCGACGTGCTGCTGCGAAGCCTGGATTGCCCCCTCGATCCACTGGAAGAGCAGGACGCGCTGTTCGATCTGGCGCAGGCATTGAGCACTGTCTCCGGCGCGCCCGGTAAACGCCAACGCTTCGACTACGTGGCGGCGGAGCGCGCGCGGGAGTTCATCCACAGCGCCCTGGATCGCACGGTGACACTGGAGGAACTGGCGCAGCACAGCGGTCGGGATCGCTGGAGTCTGTCGAGGGATTTCCGCCTGTTGTTTGGCACCAGCCCTTATCGATACCTGACCATGCGTCGCCTGGACCTGGTCCGCGCCCTGCTGATCCAGGGCCAGTCTCTGGTCAGTGCCGCACTGATCGCCGGTTTCACCGACCAGAGCCACATGACCCGGCAATTCAGCAAGGCATACGGCCTCTCACCGGCCCGCTGGATGAAAATGCACCGCCGCTGAGCGCGCACAATCGTACAAGAAGCCCGCTGCCGTGCTGACTATCGTGGCTTCACGATCAACCACGAGAGCTTTCTTCATGAACGCCTACCAAAGCCTGAACTTCGCTGAAAAAATCGCCCGGATCGACTCGCACTGGAGCCCTCGGGTCATCGCCGAGATGAACGACTACCAGTTCAAAGTGGTGAAACTGCTGGGGGATTTCATCTGGCACGATCACCTGGACACCGACGAGACCTTCATCGTGCTCGAGGGGCAGCTGCGCATCGACTTTCGCGATGGCCACGTCCTGCTGAACGCGGGCGAAATGTACGTGGTGCCAAAGGGTGTCGAGCACAAACCCTCTGCCGCGCAGGAAGTGAAACTGCTGCTGATCGAGCCCAAGGGTGTGCTGAATACAGGCAGCGAAGGCGGCGAACGCACGGCGCAGAATGACGTCTGGGTGTAAAAGGCAGCCGGTTTACGGCTGCAGAGTCTTGCCGTCCACCGGCTCACCGATCGTCAGGAAATGCCCGCCCGCCACATGATGCAGGGTGCGTAGCGCATCGTGTCCCTCGAAGTGCCAACGGCCTTCGCTGAACACGCGCTCATCGGCCTGGGCGGCAATCACCTCGGCCAGGAACAGGTCGTATTGCTGATGGTTGTTGGGCTCCGGCAGCAGTCGGCACTCCAGCCAGGCGACGCAACCTTCAAGCATCGGCACATCGATCAGCTCGCCACTGAACGTCTGCAGGCCGTAGACCTGAAACTTGTCCAGGCCCTGGCCCTGGCCCTGAGTCAGCTCCAGGCCCGACGTCGAGCCCACAGTCTGGGCGATGTCGGCCTGGGCGGCGCAGGGAACGTTCAGCACGAAGGTGCCCGACGCTTCCAGCAGTTGTCGGGTCCAGGTGGACTTGTCCAGCACCACGGCGATTTTCGGCGGTTCGAAGTCCAAAGGCATGGTCCAGGCCGCGGCCATGATGTTGCGCTTGCCGTCATGCGCCGCGCTGACCAGCACGGTCGGCCCGTGATTGAGCAAGCGATAAGCCTTGGACAAGGGAACCGGACGGCGGTGAGAAACGCTCATGAGGGCTGCTCCTGGGAAAACGCCGATTGTAGCGATTTCCACCAGGAGGTCAGGTATCAAGTCGCCAGTTGATTGGCAAACTGCCCGACCGCGTTCACCACTTTCTGTGCGCCGTCCTGAATCTCGACGATCACCGTGCCCGCTTCCGCCGCCAGCGCCAGGCCTTGTTCAGCCTGAAGTTTGCCGTCGGTCATCAGGGCCACGGCATTGCGCGCCATGTCCTGGTTCTGGCGTACCACGCCAACGATTTCATCGGTGGCCTGGCTGGTACGGGACGCCAACTGCCGGACTTCATCCGCCACCACCGCAAAACCTCGCCCCTGTTCACCGGCGCGCGCCGCTTCGATGGCCGCGTTAAGCGCCAGCAGGTTGGTCTGTTCGGCAATGCCGCTGATGGTTTTGACGATGGTGCCAATCACCAGCGACTGCTCGTTCAACGCTTCGATGCCTTCGCCGGCGGTTTGCATGTGCCGGGCCAGGTCACGCATTACGTCCACCGCCTGAGTCACCACGGCGGTTCCACGCTGAGCGCTTTGATCGGTTTGCTGGGAGGTGCTGTAGGCGATGTTGGCCGCTTCGGCGACCGCCTGCTCCTGATTGACCTGATCGGTAATCACCGTGGCGAATTTCACCACTTTGTAGAGCGTGTTGTTGGCATCCACCACCGGGTTGTAGGACGCCTCCAGCCAGACCACACGACCGTGGTTGTCCACACGCTTGAAGCGGCCTGCCACGAATTCGCCGGCGTTCAGGCGGCGCCAGAAGTTCTGGTATTCCGCGCTGTTGTACTCTTCAGGCTCGCAGAACGTACGGTGATGTTTGCCCTTGATTTGCGCCAGGCTGTAACCCATGCCGCTGAGGAACCGCTCGTTGGCCGCCAACACATTGCCATTGAGATCGAACTCGATGACCGCCGTCGAACGCACCAGCGCGCCGATCAGGTTCTCATGCTCGCGGGACGCCTCGATGGTGCGGGTCAGGTCGCTGGAATAAATCGAGAAGTGCTTGATCCGCCCCTCCGAGGACAACACGGGCTGCACAATCGAACGCAACCAGGCTTCCTTGCCATTGCCCCGCAGCAAACGCACGGCGCCGGCAAAGTGCTCGCGGCGGTTCAGTGCAGCCTTGAAGCGGAGGTGGAATTCGTCCGATTTCACATGGGGCGGGACGATGTCTTCAATGTGCCGGCCGATCAGGTCGCTGCTTTTGTAGAGCATCTCGCCGAGGAAGTTCTGGTTGACCAATTGAATCCGTCCATCAGGATCCAGGGTCAGGACCAGCATCTCGCTTTCCAGACTGTCCTTCACTTGCTGAAGGCTGGAGAGTTCTTCGCGAAGAGCCGACAGCTCCTGCTTCAAGCGTTTGTTGAACATGGAAAGCACCGATGGACAGGAATGGAAAGCGGCATGCAGCCTAGCCATCGGCCTTGCGGATATTTTCTGAAGAGCGTTTCAGGGTTGTCCTACAAAAATAGTTGCGGCACGCCTGCGTGACCTTGCGTTCATGCCGTGCCAGCGGCCGGGCAATGCTCAACCCGGGGCATCCGTGTGCCGAAATAAGCAGCGCTGCTCACGCCCACCGCGCCCATCACCGCGCTGAAGATCACGCAAATCCACGGACTCCACGGCATCAGACCGATCAGCAACAACGGTGTGACACTCGCCCACGCTGCGTAGGCAATGTTGTAGGTGAAGGAAATCCCCGAGACGCGAATTCGCGCGGGAAACAGGCTGATCATCACCGACGGCACCGCGCCGACGACCCCGCAACCGAGTCCGGCAATCGCGTAGGCCAAGCCGATCCATTGGCCCCCGGTGATCAGGCACGTATAAAGCACGCCGATGCCCAGCGGCAGCAGCAGGCTATAGAGCATGACCGTGCGCCAGGCGCCGATGCGATCGACGAGCAGCCCGGCGAGTACACAGCCGATGTTCAGGAACACAATGCCCAAGGCACTCAAGGCGAAGGTGTGGCTGGCAGTCATGCCGAAGGTTTTCTGCATCATGGTCGGGGTGATGACCACGAACACCACCACCGCCGACGTCAGTACGCAGGTGAGGAGCATCGCTGGCAATATCGCCAGGCGATGTTCGCGCAAGACCGTGCGCAGCGGCAGTTCGACAGCGGCCTCGCGCTTGGCCTGCATGGCCATGAACACCGGGGTTTCGCTGAGCCAGCGGCGTAGCCAGACGCCAATCACCCCAAACACGCCGCCCAGCAGGAACGGGTAACGCCAGGCGTAATCGAGGATTTCCGCCGGGGTGAACGCCTGCGCCAGAAAGGTCGCGGTCAGGGCGCCGATCAGGTAGCCAAAGGTCAGCCCGGCTTGCAAGAAGCCCAGGGCATAACCGCGATGCCCGGCCGGCGCGTGCTCGGCGACGAACACCCAGGCGCTCGGCACTTCACCGCCGACCGCAGCGCCCTGCAGGACCCGCAGGACCAACAGCAGCAGCGGTGCGAAATAGCCGATCTGGGCGTAGGTCGGCATGATGCCGATCAGCAGGCACGGCAGCGCCATCATCAGGATGCTCAGGCTGAAGACCTTCTTGCGCCCCAGCCGGTCGGCGAAATGCGCCATCAGAATGCCGCCCAATGGGCGCGCCAGATAACCCGTCACGAAAATCCCGAAGCTTTGCAGCAAGCGCAGCCACTCGGGCATTTCCGGTGGGAAAAACAGCTGGCTGAGGGTCAGCGCGAAAAAGACGAAAATGATGAAATCGTAGATTTCCAGGGCGCCGCCAAGGGCCGCCAGGCCAAGGGTCTTGTAGTCCGAGCGGCTGAACGGCGCCGGGCGCGAATCGGTATTGGCAGTCATGAAAAGAACTCTGGCACGGGCAAAAAACCAAGGCGCCCATGGTCTACGCAAACGCGTCCACCGACAACCCGTTAGACCAAAGTCTCAGTCTGGTTAATCTTCGTCACAAAAAAATGACCGATTGAATTACTGTTGGCACCTGTCCAGACGGGCCTTTGCCGCCCCAAAGACCACAATAAACATAAAAATTCGAGGTACTCCCGTGGCCGCTGATATCGAAGATACCCGCTCCGCCCGCTTTGCCCTGCGCTGTTCAAGTTTTGCCGAACGCTGGTTCCCCGACTCGTGGGTATTTGCCGCGTTGGCGGTGATCATCGTGGCCGTGGCGACCCTGTTCATGGGCGCCAAACCCACTGACGCGGCCATGGCTTTCGGTGATGGGTTCTGGAGCCTGATCCCGTTCACCATGCAGATGGCGTTCGTGGTCATCGGCGGTTATGTGGTCGCCAGCTCCCCGCCCGCAGTAAAACTCATCGACCGCCTGGCCCGGATCCCGAAAAACGGCCGCTCGGCCGTAGCCTGGGTCGCGTTGATTTCCATGGTGGCGTCGCTGCTGAACTGGGGCCTGTCGCTGGTGTTCGGCGGTCTGCTGGTGCGCGCCCTCGCTCGCCGCACCGACCTGAAAATGGATTACCGCGCCGCCGGTGCTGCCGCGTATCTGGGCCTTGGCGCCGTGTGGGCCTTGGGCCTGTCGTCGTCCGCCGCGCAATTACAGGCCAACCCGGCCAGCCTGCCGCCCTCGATTCTGTCGATCACCGGCGTCATTCCGTTCACCCAGACCATTTTTCTCTGGCAGTCCGGCGTCATGTTGCTGGCACTGATCGTGATTTCGCTGATCATCGCCTACGCCACCGCGCCGGGGCCGAAAACAGCCCGCGACGCCGAAGCCTGCGGCATTGACCCGAGCTTCAACCTGCCACCGCTGCAACCGCGCACCCGCCCCGGCGAATGGCTGGAGCACAGCCCGTTGCTGACGATTTTGCTGGTGCTGCTGGCCGCAGGGTGGCTGTTCCACGAGTTTTCGACTAAACCGGCGATCAGCGCGATCTCGGGCCTGAACACTTACAACTTCCTGTTCATCATGCTCGGCGCGCTGCTGCACTGGCGCCCGCGCAGCTTCCTCGATGCCGTATCCCGAGCGGTGCCGACCACCACCGGCGTGCTAATCCAGTTTCCGCTCTACGGCTCGATCGCTGCGCTGATGACCACGGTCAAAGGTACTGACGCGCAGACCCTGGCCCACCACATCTCGACCTTCTTCGTCAGCATTGCGTCCCACGACACTTATGCGCTGCTGATGGGCGTTTACTCGGCGATTCTCGGTTTCTTCATTCCATCCGGCGGCGGCAAATGGATCATCGAAGCGCCTTATGTCATGCAGGTGGCCACCGACCTGAATTACCACCTGGGTTGGGCCGTGCAAATCTACAACGCGGCTGAAGCCCTGCCGAACCTGATCAACCCGTTCTACATGCTGCCGCTGCTGGGCGTGCTCGGGTTGAAGGCGCGGGACTTGATTGGCTTCTCGTTCGTGCAATTGCTGGTGCACACGCCGCTGGTGCTGTTTTTGCTGTGGGCGCTGGGGACGACGCTGACGTATACGCCGCCGGTGATGCCGTAAACGAAGTTGATTGCACCTGTGCAAAGCAGGTGCAATCAGATTTGATCGGAGGGTAAAACCTTCAACAACTCAGGCAAGGCCGTCTGAACGGTATCCCACACCACTTCGAGATTGATATCGAAATAGCCGTGAGCAATGCGGTTGCGCATACCTCGCATGCTGCGCCATGGCACTTGTGAATTTTCGCTCGCAAAATCCGCATAGCCATCCATTACTTTGGTGGCTGCTTCACCAATAATGATGAGGCTCATGATCACAGCTTGCTGGGTACGTTTGTCTTCGGAAAACTCTTCTTTACTCAAGCCTTCGACAAAAATCAGCGCATCGCTTGCGGCTTGCCGCATATGGTCAAGGTAATCTGCGAGACGGTTAACAGTCATACGGGACGAGCCTGTTCGAGTACCTGCTGACGAAACTTCAACGGAAGATCTCCCGGCGTCAGCAGATCAACACTGACCCCCAGCAAATCTTCGAGCTCGACTTGAAGCCCTCCGAGATCGAAAAGCGTGGCCCCTGGGAGAGCGTCCACCAGTAAATCAAGGTCACTCCCTTCTTTATCTGTCCCGAGTAACGCGGAACCAAATACACGAGGGTTGGACGTACGAAATCGACCGACGACCTCGCGGACGGCTGCTCGTTTTAGATCCAGTGCAGTAGAAGGTTTCATGGGTGACCTTTGCCAAGTCCAATACTGCGCCAGTCTAGCAGTGCTCGAGAGCGGTAGACACTGCACCTCTTGTAACCCTCTGTCACATCCCACGCTTGCGGACCAAACCACGTCCCGCCGCAAATAATAGCTCAGTGCCACTACTTTCCTTTACCGCCCCGCTGCTCCGGTAATATCCTTGCGCGAATATTATCTGTATCAACTTTTTGCAGGCCGGAAAGGGAGTTCATCGCCATGATCGTAGGGATTGACCTGGGAACCACCAACAGCCTCGTTGCCGTCTGGCGCGGGGAGTCCAGCGAGTTGGTGCCCAATGCACTCGGCCAGTTCCTCACTCCCAGCGTGGTGGGTCTCGATGATCAGGGCCGGGTTCTGGTCGGCCAGGCTGCCCGCGAGCGTTTGCACACTCACCCGCGCCAGACCGCTTCGCTGTTCAAGCGGCACATGGGCAGCGCTACGGAAGTGCGTCTGGGAGACCGGTCATTCCGTCCCGAGGAGCTTTCGGCGCTGGTGCTCAAGAGCCTGAAGGAAGACGTCGAGCGGGCCTTCGGCGAAACCGTGCATGAAGCGGTGATCAGCGTGCCGGCCTACTTCAGCGATGCCCAGCGCAAGGCCACGCGCATTGCCGGTGAGCTGGCGGGTCTGAAGGTTGAAAAACTGATCAACGAGCCAACCGCTGCGGCGCTGGCGTATGGACTGCATCAACGGGACAAGGAAACTTCGTTCCTGGTGTTCGACCTCGGCGGCGGCACCTTCGACGTGTCGATCCTGGAGCTCTTCGACGGGGTCATGGAAGTGCGCGCCAGCGCGGGCGACAACTTCCTGGGTGGTGAAGATTTCGACAGCGTGCTGCTTGAGCATTTCCTTGAGCACCATCGCAACACCGACAACTTTCCTGACCGCAACAGCATCATCCAGCCTTTGCGTCGCGAGGCCGAGCGCGTGCGCAAAGCCCTGGGCCAGGACAGCAGCGCCGAATTCAGCCTGCGGGTCGACGGCCAGCAATGGACGCAAACCATCACCCAAGCGCAATTGGCCACGCTCTACACGCCGCTGCTCGAACGCCTGCGCACACCGATCGAGCGGGCCCTGAGAGACGCGCGGATTCGGGTCAGTGATCTCGACGAAATCCTGCTGGTGGGCGGTACGACGCGCATGCCGCTGGTGCGCAAACTGGCGGCCGGCCTGTTTGGGCGTTTCCCTTCGATCAGTCTCGATCCGGACGAAGTCGTGGCCCACGGTGCGGCGATCCAGGCTGCCTTGAAAGCACGCTCCGCCGCGCTGGAAGAAGTGGTGCTGACCGACGTCTGTTCTTACACATTGGGCATCGAGACTTCGACCCAAATCGGCCAGCAGTACGAAAGCGGGCATTACTTGCCGATCATCGAGCGCAACAGCATCGTGCCGGTGAGCCGGGTCAAGACGGTGTACACATTGCAAGATAACCAAGAGCACGTGCTGCTGAAGATCTTTCAGGGCGAAAGCCGCCTGGTCAAAGACAACGTGGCATTGGGCGAACTGGACATCAAAGTGCCGAAACGCAAGGCCGGCGAAGTCGCCCTCGACGTGCGTTTCACCTACGACAACAACGGTTTGCTCGAAGCCCAGGTGGTCATTCCCCTGACGGGCGACAAGCATTCGCTGGTCATCGAAAACAACCCCGGCGTGCTCACACCCGAAGAGATTCAGGAACGCCTGGAGGGCCTGGCGCTGTTGAAGATTCATCCGCGCGATCAGCAGGTCAATACGGTGTTGACCGCACGTCTTGAGCGTCTCTATCAGGAAAGTCTGGGGCAGATGCGTGAACAGATTGCTCATTGGGCCAAACAGTTTCAGCACGTGCTTGATTCGCAGGATGAACGGCGGATCCGTGAAGCGCGCAGTGAACTGACCCAGCAACTGGGCACGCTGGACAACGGTCTCTGGCACTAAGGAGCAGCAATATGGATTGCTGGTCTGTGCTGGAACTGCCCGAAGACGCTGATGCGCGCACCCTCAAGCGAAGCTATGCAAGGCTGCTGAAAACCTTCCGGCCCGATGAAGATCCCGAAGGCTTTCAGCGCTTGCGTGAAGCCTATGAGCAGGCGCTGGGTGTTGCGCAATGGCGAGCCGAATACGCCGCCGAAGAACATGAAGTCGCAACGGTCGACATTGTCGAGAAGCCCAATCACACCGACCTCCAGGCAGGGTCCGATGTGCTCGGCGTGCGTCCGTTGAGCCTTCAAAATCCGCCTCCACTTCGGCCCTTGAACCTTGAAAGTCCGCCCCCTCTGCACTCGCTGAACCTTGCACCGTCCAACTCCCAGCCCCTTCACGAACCGGTTGCAGCGCCGGACGAACTCGCGGCGCGCGCCTTGCTCGACGGACTCTCCGAGCAGAATCTGTCCGAGCGCTGGGCCCAAGCGCAACAACAGCACTGCGCCAAGGCGTTTGAACAGCGATTGCTGGCGTTGTGCTTCGATCATCCGGGCTTGCGCAATTCGATTGCCGCCTGGGCGGTCCAGCACCTCGATTGGCTCGCGCCCTGGCAAAACGTCGAAATGACCGATTGGCAGCGAGACGCTCTCGCCAGCGGCTTGCTGCAGGATTATCGGCAGGCGTTGCAGGAGTTGCTCGAAGCCGGCAAGGAGCGGGAATTCCTGACACAGCTCAAAAGTTACACCGTGCAACCCTGGCTGCAGGTGTTCGATCGACGTCAGGAGTGGCAGCGGATCCTCCTGCAATTGTTCAACGACACCGAATGGAGCCTGCCACTGTTCGATCGCGTCGGTCAGGTGTTTGGCTGGGACGATAAAAAAGGCATTCATCCTGAACCGATGTCGCTCTGGCAGGCACTGATTGAGCGCTGCAATCAGGAAAGCTTCTACGCAAGCCTGCAGGCCAAGGCCCAAGACAACCGGACCTGGGCCGCTGACGTTCAAGCCGCGCACTTGCTGATGAATCCGATGCAGCCTGGCCAACAAAAGAAAATGATCGACGGCTTTGGCCAGAACGAATGGCAGGCCTGTCATGACCTTGCGCAAACCCTCAAGTGGCGTTATCCGCAATTGCGTTTGCGGTTGCCCCACGCCGATGTTTTTCACTGGCGACGTTTCCTGCCGCGCCCCATCGCCGACGAAACCTGGGTGCGTGTCTGGGCGGGCATCGCACTGGCGCTGTTTTTGTTTTATTTCCCGACCGAATACAAATCCAAAGGCTTCAGCATCAGCATCCCAATGATATTTATCTCGTTGGCATTCGCCTGCGTGCCGGTCTGGTTCTTCCGTTTCGCCATGAGCTGGTGGGTGCCGATCATCTCGCATGTCGTTGTCCAGGACCTGTGGCTGACCGAAGGCCTGGTCCCCCGCCACTGGAACCCGGATACCCGTTGGCTGGTGATGCGACACGGTGTTCCGCAAGCCGTCCTCACGTTGCTGTTCGGGCTTCTGTTGGGTTGGCCGGGCATGGCGACTTATGTCGGTTTCATGCTGATCGGTCTCTTGCACAAACGCCGTATCGGTCAGCTCGACCCTGAACTGGCCGCTCGGCGTCCCTGGCTGACGGCGCTGCATTGGGCGCACTTCAGTCCGTTGCAGTTGGTGTTTTTGCTGGTGATGGTCGGCGTCATCTTCGTGTGTCGGATGTATTTCCCGGAATATCACCTGACTCATTTGATGTTCAGGTGAGCGATTGCCGGCCGATCTGCTTAAGTAACTATCGCCCGCGATCAACGCGGCCCACGCTGAAAAGGATCTGAGCATGTTCAAACTGACAGGACTTACCCTCGCGGCCCTTACCCTGAGCGCCGCCGCCCACGCCAATGTCGATCTGAAACTGGGCAGCACCGAACGCGTCACGCGGCTGTTCGCCTACCCCAACAACTGCAACGTCGTCTGCTTCCGCAACTGGACGCTTGAGCAAACCGTCGAGCACTACCTGACCCAAAGCGTACAGCGCGATGGCTACAGCACTGCGAAAGTGCGGGTCAAAACCGATAACGGTCAGCTCTACGCCGACATCAGCGGCGTGCCGAAGGGTTACGAAAAACCGTTGTCCGCGCTGCTCAATGCCGGTGATCTGGCCTACACGGGCGCCAAAAAGCTCAACGTTGATGGCAAGTGGGCTTACAGCTGGTATCTGTTCCTGCCACTGGGCATGGCCCTGGAAAACCGCAAGAGCGTCGAGCTGCTGCATTTCCCGCCGGATTACTCCCTGACACAGGCCCAGGATTACCTGCGCTCCGCCACCACGGATCGCTGGGCCACGCTGCTGACCGACAACGGTATCCCCGCCGATCAGACGCCGGGTTACCAGACCATCATTGATATCGCGCCGATTGCGGCGCCGGCCAGTGCAGGCAAGGATCTGGAAGGTGTCTACGACTACTTCAAGGACTACCAGACCACCATGGTCAAGGAAGTCAGCCAGAACGCCAGCGGTGCCACGTTGCCGATGGTCGCGTTTGGCGCACCGGTGCGTAACTGGATCAAGCAGCAATACGGGCCGACCGTGAATGTGCTGGGTCTGGCCACGATCAGCCCGAGCGCCGGGGTGAAGGTGCCGGTGCTGGGCTCCAACCACCCGAGCTACATCTGGTACGCCGCCAACCCAGAGAGCTACACCGGCGACGATGCTCAGGCCAAGGCCGATGCCGCGGGCCTGAAAGTCATGGGCCAGGATTTGAGCGCCGCCTGCTGGCAGGCCGGTATGGGCAGCAAACCCGGGACCGACCCGACCGCTCAGCTGAAAGGCTGCACACAGACGTGGCAAGTGACCCAGAAAGAAAAAACCTGCGAGCTGTTCTACACCTCGATCCGTAACCTGACGCCTGAACAAGCCGTGGCCAAATGCGCGACGACGCCGATCCAGTCCGAGCTCAAACAGCTGCAAGCCCCGGCACCTGTGACTGCGGCTCCGGCGCCTGCGCTGTAAACGCCCTTGCACGTTTGCGTGTGAGCGAAGGCTTACGCGCAAAAGCGCACTTTCCTTCTGTCAGTTCTGACAGTAGACCCGTCGTTTCATTTGCGAGATCTTGAGGTAACCCCCTGTGTTGCAGGGCTGACAGGACGTCAGTTGGGAAGTCGCAACGCGCTGCCGACAAGGATCGTTATGAAACCTCATTCCCTGCACGGGCCCCTGGCGCAAGCTCCCGATGGATTCTATCCATTCCCGGAGCTACCGCCAGGCCTTGGATTTCCTTCCCGGGTCGATTTCGAGATTATCTACAACGCGAGTGGATTGGCCGCGGCCATCGTAGCCCTGCGCGAATTTCCACAGATCAGCCGAATCTGCCGCGTGTCGGGGCATCTCGTGCCTTATCGCCATCGACATACCCGGCAGCTGGCGCCTGGTATCCACGTCTACGACCCACACTTCAGCGGGCTGCTGAGGCACTCCTGCGACCCCAATGTCTTTCTCGACATGAGCGAAATGTGGTTGTGGGCACTGACGGATATTAATAAAGGCGACAACTTGACGATGGATTACGCCACGACCGAAGACAAACTGCTGCGCCAGTTCGCCTGTCAGTGCGGGTCCCCGGAGTGTCGAGGCTGGATCTGCGGCTACGATGAACAGCCGAACGCCGACGGCCAGTTGTATTTCCACCACTGGCGTCGGCGCAGTCTCTGTTGAACCGTTTTTACAGCGTTTCGACCGGACGCAGTCGGTACTGCGGCGGCAATTGCTCAAAACCGCTGATGGTCGTGTTCAGGCTTTTCCAGCGGCCATCCTTGATGCCGTAGATGCAACCATGGATCGACAGGTTCTGCCCGCGATGCCAGGCGTTTTGCACAATGCTGGTATGGCCGACGTTGGCCACTTGCTGGATCACGTTGAGCTCGCAGAGACGGTCGACCCGTTCTTCTTCGGTCGGCAACCCGGCCAGTTCTTCACGCTTCTCGTAATAGAGATCACGGATCGAGCGCAGCCAGCCGTCGATCAGGCCCAGCTGGCGATCCTGCATCGAAGCGCGCACACCGCCGCAGCCGTAGTGGCCCGTGACGAGGATGTGTTTGACCTTGAGCACGTCGACCGCGTACTGAATCACCGACAGGCAGTTGAGGTCAGTGTGCAGCACCACGTTGGCCACGTTGCGGTGGACGAACAGGTCGCCGGGCAGCATGCCGACGATCTCGTTGGCAGGCACCCGGGCGTCGGAACAGCCAATCCACAAGTATTCCGGCGTCTGTTGGCGAGCCAGCTTGGAGAAGAAGTCCGGATCTTCCTGTTTGATCGCCTCGGCCCAGCGTTCGTTGTTATCAATCAGATCTTGTAATTCGTTCATGCTGTAAAGCCTCAAGAATGATGCGCTGGTTTGACAGACAACCGCCCGTCGGGGTCACGCGCTTGATGCAAGTAATGCCGGGTGGAATTCTCAGGAGTTCAGCGGGTCCACCCTAGTAAGGCCCACAGTATGAGGAATTGCCATGACTGATTCACGACGTCCGTACGATGCGGTGCAGCCCGAGCCCATCGACGACAACGAAGACCGCATGGGTTCGATGCATGAACTGGATTTCGACGAGGAAGAACCCAGCGCGAAAATAGGCGACGAACTGCCGGAAACCGAGCGCGAACGGCTGATGCCTCGGGAACGTGTGCGTGAAGCGGGCATGACGGGGGCCTCGACCGATGACCATGAGTCTACAGATGATGACATGAGCCCGGAAACGTTGATCCGTGAAGACGGTGCGCGGGATGCCCATGAGGCCGGTGAGGGCAATCAGGCGGATTGGGATTTGAGTATTGTCGATGAAGACGATATTGGCGGGGGCAATGGGCTGGATGAGGCGGAGATGGCGCGGCGGGATCCGATGGACGGTAATCGTTGATCGTAGATGTCAGTCAGGACGCCTTCGCGGGCAAGCCTCGCTCCTACGGGATGGGTAAGACACCAGTCCTGTAGGAGCGAGGCTTGCCCGCGAAGCTTCAAAAAGGCTCAGTCGACCAAAGTGCAGGCCATGACCACGGCATCTTCCCGCCCTCCCACCGCGGGGTAGTAATCCCGCCGCCGCCCAATCTCGTTAAACCCATAACGCTCATACAACTTGAACGCGCCACGGTTGCTGTCGCGCACTTCCAGAAAACATTCCCGCGCCTTGGCGTTATACGCCCGGGACATCAAATGCTCCAGCAGCGTCAAACCCAGCCCACGGCCCTGATTCTCGGGCTTGACGGTGATGTTGAGCAGATGCGCTTCATCCAGAATGATCTGCACCACGCCGTGACCGACCTGTTGCTGCCCTTCGAACATCAGCCAGATCTGGTACTTGCCCAGCCCATCCAGAAAAATCCCGCGGGTCCAGGGATGGCTGTACGCCGCGTATTCGATTTTCAGTACAGCGTCCAGGTCCGCCTCGGTCATCGGGCGGAACGATACAGCGTCACTCATTTGATTCTTTCCAGCGCGCCATCAGCCGACGCATGGCTTGCCAGACATCAGCCTTACGCTGTGGCTCTTCCATTAATAATTCCAGGCCCGGCAGGGCCCAGACCGAGCCCAGGCCTTCGACCTGGAGTTCACGGTTGAAGGATTCGGCGTTCGCCTCACCGGCAAAACGCACCGCTGGCAGGCCGATCAGCCACACGCAAACGCACGGAGCGTCTTCCAGCCGGGCCGAGAGAAAACCTTGCACGAAGTCCCGAGCGGCTTCCGGCCCCTGATCCATGGTGCCCCGGGCCAACAGCGGCCAGCGCACCGGCTCGCCGATGATCTGCGGGCTGTCTGGCAGACCGGCGGCGCGCAGCATGTCTTTGAGCAGCAGATAGGCTGGATCGCGGGTCTGGAACGTTTCGCCTGTGGGTAACTCGACCAACAGCAGGCACCGACCAGCGCGCAGCAATTGCAGGGAAAAACGCGGTGGCGGCACTGGCACAGACTTGGCGACGACCGGCGCGGCTTCTTCTTCGACCTTGGCGTTCGTGCGGGTGCTGGCCAGCGATGGCCGCGGCACCTCGATCTTGACGCGCTCCGTCGGTGCCATCACCGGCGCAGCGGCAGCGACAGCGGCAGGTGCTGGCGCGGAGGCAGGCACCACCGGCGCGACGACCAACGGCTCCGGCATCTCCATCAGCTCGGGACGCGATGGCGCGGCAAAGGGCAATTCAGTGCGCGGCAGCCAGTTGACCACCTGCATGGCAGTCAAATAGGCGCGGCGACGGGACTCGATTAGCAAAGGTCGGCCACTTGAGGATAACTAAAGTGCGCTGATTCTACCGCCCTTCGCTCAAGATCGCCCGCGCTTGATCGATACTCTTTCCCTTAGAAACAGCGACAGCCCGTCCCGAGAGTGAATCGCATCGGTCCCGATGCAGTACAATCGCGGCTTTTAATCGCCAACCAGCCGGCCATTCCGATGATCGAACCCAAGCGCGTCTTGCGCGCCCTCGCTGAACACTGGGCACTTCTAGAGCCACTGTGCGAGCACTTCGACCAAGGCACATTGAGCCTCAACGAACTGCGTTCACAGTTGGCCGCCCAGCAACTCGACAGTACGCCGCAGGACATCACCAGCCTGCTGGACGTGTGGATCCGCCTCGACATTCTGGTTCCCGTGGCAAAAAGCCCGAACCGTTTCGAGCTCAATGCGCAGATCCACGACTTCCTCGCTTACCTGCGCCGTGAGCACCGTCTGGGCCTGTGCCTGGAGATCGAAGCCTATCTGCGTCACCTCGAACGTCTGGCCGGTTATATCCAGGACGCTTTCGACATTCGCGATGGCCACGATCTGGCGCGCCAATTGCGTTTGCTCGACATGCGCGTACGCGATGTATTGAAGAAACTCGCCAACGACGAACAGGCCCTGGTGGCCGTCGCCGAACGCGCCAAGACCAGCGACCGGCAGATCCCGCTGCGTCAGCGTTACGCCGAAGTACTGGCGACCTGGGACGAATACGTCGAGCCGATGATTCAGTTGGTGAACGCCGACGGCGCCTTCGAGCAAGGCGTGCGCAAGGTCGAGAACGTCCTGCTGCGCATGCTCACCGAACAACAGCGCCTCGGTCACCTGGTCGACGACGACATGCTGCTGCGTACTCACGCGCGCATCCTCGAAATGCAGACAAGCGCCCAACTGACCCTGCGCCACGCCCGCGAATTGCTGCTGCCGTTGCGTGAAGAAGCCCGTCGACACAACGCCGTGACCCGTGGCGCTGCGCTGGCCTTGTCGGCCATTCGTCGCAAAGGCATCGATGCGGTGCCGCAAGCGGCGATGCCGATGTTCACCCGCCCGCAAAGCACCTTCCTCGGCAGCGCCAGTCAGGTCGAAGCCTACGTTTATGCGCTGGCCCGATTCGAGCCGAAACCGGCGCGCTTCCCCAAGGCCCACAAAACGCAGAAAGGTGAAGCGCCGCGCGCGCCACGCACGGTTCGGGAAATGCTCGAACGCTGCGAAGACGCCCTGCCGATGCCGGACCTGATGACCTGGCTGCTGGAGCAGGAGCCGGACGGCGCCACCGACGAATTGCTTTACTGGTTCTCGCGCCTGTCGCGGGAAAAACGCTTCACACGCGAGCGTCTGGAACGCCGCGATTACCACACTCACGAGCACCAGGTCAGCCTGCGCTCCTTCGCCCTGCTCTCGGCCCGCGACACCGCCGCCGAGGATTCTGCGAGCACCCCACATGCATCTTGATCTATCCGAACTGTCCCAACTGGCGCCGATCTTTCGCGAGCTGTTCAAGGGCTACCACGTCAGCCGCCGCGACCCGGAGTTGTACGCGCAACTGTCGAACTTCCAGGACCAGTACCGCACGCTGTTCAGGGCGCTGGGCTATGAGTTGGTCTGCGACACCCGTGGTTTCTATTACTTCGTGCCGGACCTTGCGGCGGCAGCGGTGAACAAGACTGCGCAACGTCTGGCGTTGTTCACCTTCATCCTCGTCGAGCACTTGGCGGATCAGGGCCGTGACCCGGTCGCCGTGCTCGACGGTGGCAGCCTCGGCCGCGATGAATTGCCGTCCTTGCTGGAAAAATACCGCGACCTGTTCATCCAGGCCGAAGTGCAGACCGTGGAAGAACTCGAAGAAAAAATCATGCGCCGCATGACCCAGCTCGGTTTTGCCGGCGAAGAAAACGGCATCTACCGCTTCCTGCCGCCGATGCATCGTTTCCTCGACGTTTGCCTGTCGGTTCAACAAGACCGCGATCTGGCGGCCAGCCTGCACAGCGTCTTACCGCTGCCGGTTCCGGTGCTGATCGATGACGACAGCGACGAAAAACTGCTGCAAACCGATGATCCGCTCGATCTGAGTGACTTCGAAGAAGAAAGTGAAGAAGACGCCATGGCCCGCGCCATTGCAGAAGAACAGGAGACCGACGCATGAGCAAGGAACGCTACGGCATTCGCCGCTTTGCCCTTTTGAACACCGCCGGTTACAGCCTCGGCCTGTTCCCGCTGGAAGAACCGTTGTCGGTCTACGGCGCGAACAACCTCGGTAAATCCGCCTCGATCAACGCGTTGCAGTTTCCGATTCTGGCGCGCATGTCGGACATGAGTTTCGGCAAGTACAGCCTGGAACAATCCCGTCGTTTCTACTTCGCCTCGGACACCAGTTACATCCTGGTCGAAGTCTCGCTGCCCCACGGCCCGCACGTAATCGGCGTGGTCGGGCGCGGCCCGGGCGGTGGTTTCGGTCACCAGTTCTTTGCCTACGCCGGCAAACTGGACCTGGCGCATTACCAGAAGAACGACACCTGCCTGCGCCAGAAAGAGCTGTTCACCAACCTTGAGCGTGAGGGCTTGAAAGCCTATGAACTCAAGCCGGATGAGCTGCGTCGCTTGCTGGTCGGCGGTCACACCTCAATCCCGCTGGACTTGACCCTGATCCCGCTGCGCTCCACCAGCGAGCAGAGCCTGAAGACGTTCCGCGCACTGTTCATCAACTTGCTGCACATGCGCGAAATCACCGCGGCCAAGCTCAAGCAACTGTTCCTCGATGCGTTTGAACACAGCTTGCGTTCCGGCAGCGTCGATTACATTGCCGCGTGCGAAGAAGCGTTCCGCGATGTACGACGCATGGAGCAGGATTACAACTCGCTGGTCACCGCCGGCCCATTGGTTGAAGCCCTCGCCGCCGGCGTGACCCAGCGCAATATTCTGCGCGGCAAGTTGCACCGGATCTCGCCGTTGCTCGACTCGCTGCTCGGCACCTGGTCGGATTACGCCAGTGCGCGCAAGGAAGAGCTGACGATTCAGGCCGAGCACTACCGCAACGAGCAGGACGCGCTGCAAAACGATCAGCGTGGCGGCACTCAGGAGTTGATGCGCCTGGAGCGGGAAATCACCGGCATCCAGCGTTGGCTCGGCGAACTCTCGGCGTTGAAGAATCGCTTCGCGTTGGTCGATGACGTCAAAGTGCTGGAGCAGCAGTTGCTCGCGGCCAAGGACGCGCACGATGAACTGGCCGGTGCGCTGGCCCAGTCGCGGCAGTTCTCTGCCGAAGACCTCGAAGAACGTCTGCGGGACCTGGAAAAACGCCTGAAATCGGTGAAACAGCAACTCGATCACGCCGACAACAACAGCTACGCCCGTCTGCGCGAAGAGTTCTCGCAGCAGGACGTTGAGCGTTTGATGCGTCTGTTCAACAGCGCGCTGTTCAGCCTGCCGCTGGGTGAGCATGGCATTACGCTGGATGAGGACGGTCAGTGGGTCAAATCCCTGGAGCTGATCCTCGACGGCTTCAAAGGCGAGCGTTTCGAAGTACCAGGCCTGGCCATCGACATCTCGCACATTGAGCCGCCAGCCCTGCAAGCCTTGGCCGACCGCGCGGCATTGCGCGATCAGAAAGACCGCCTGGAGAAAGAACTCAAGCAACTGAAAACCCAGGCTGCCGTGGTCGCCGACCGCGCAGCGAGCAAGACCCAGACCGAAGCGCTGTACCAGCAAGTGCTGGATGCGCAAAAAGCCCTGGAAGATTTCCGCCGTGCACAAACCCTGAGCGCCGAAGAAGGCGACAAGCTGGAGCAACTGGCGCAGATGGAAGCGGCGCAGGACGAATTGAAGCGTTCCAGCGATGCCTTCACCGAGCGCGTCCAGCAACTGTCCGCCAAGCTGCAACTGGTCGGCCGGCAGATCGGCGACATGGAAGCCAAGCAACGCACCCTAGACGACGCCCTGCGCCGCCGTCAGCTGTTGCCCGCAGACCTGCCGTTCGGTACGCCGTTCATGGACCCGATCGATGATTCCATGGACAACCTGCTGCCGCTGCTCAACGACTATCAGGACAGCTGGCAGGGTTTGCAGCGCAGCGATGGCCAGATCGAGGCGCTTTATGCGCAGGTTCGCCTCAAGGGCGTGGCCAAGTTCGACAGCGAAGACGATATGGAGCGTCGCCTGCAACTGCTGATCAACGCTTACGCGCACCGCACCGACGAAGCGCTGACCCTCGGCAAGGCGCGTCGTGCGGCGGTGACCGACATCGCCCGGACCCTGCGCAACATCCGCAGCGACTACGACAGCCTTGAGCATCAACTGGCGCTGTTCAACCGCGAGATCAACAAACGTCAGGTCTCCAACCTGCAGAGCTTTCGCATCGTGCTCGCGCCGAACAAGGAGGCCCTCAAGCACATCGACCAGATCATCCACAGCGCCGGTCAGTACGAGGAAGGCGAAACCCTTTCGGTCTTCGACCTGAGCCAAAGCGCCGATCAGGACAACAAGAACGAAGAAGCCAAGGAATACCTGGCGCGTCTGGTGGCGGCTAACCACAACCAGCTGGGCCTCAAGGACTTGTTCGAACTGGCGTTCGAGATCACCAAGGTCAATGGTCAACCGGTTATCCACACTGACATCGATGGCGCGGCCTCCAACGGCACCACGATGACCATCAAGGCGCTGACCAACATGTACTTGTTGCTGCACTTGATGGACCGTGATCAAGCCGGTCGCGTGCGCCTGCCGTACTACCTCGACGAGGCGGCGGACATCGACGAGAAGAACCAGGCTGCGCTGCTGGAAACCAGCCTGCAACTGGGCTTTGTGCCGATCCTGGCGAGTGTGAAGCCGCAGGTCTGTGCCAGTGTGGCGATTGACCTGGAAGGTGGCAGTGGGCCAAACGGGATCTACATCGATGAGGCGGACTGGAAGTACATCCGTCGTCATGATGAGGTGAAGGCTGTGGTCAGCGTTGAAGCAGATGAGCCGGAGCTGGACGCGGTTTGATTTGCGTTAATCGAAGGCATTAAAAAGGCCGCGATCCAATGGATCGCGGCCTTTTTTTGGGCATGTCTTTTTAGTGATTCAGTGTACTTGAGGGCCTCTTCGCGAGCAGGCTCGCTCCCACAGGGGGTTGGTGTCGATCACAAATTCCGTGGTCACAGCAAATCCTTTGTGGGAGCGAGCCTGCTCGCGATGGCGGCAACAGGGACACCAATAGTCTATTTACCGAGTGAAATCTTCGGCGCCCAGGTCAGCCATTCATCTTCAAACTTGTCGAACAGCGGGAACGTCTGCTCAGGCCGCGCCGGATTGCCCATGCGATCACCCTCCGGCGTGGCGAAGGCGATACCGCCCTGAATCAGCGTTTCCAACGATTCGGTACGGACCGTCGCGCCTTTGAACAAGCCGTAGTCGAACCCGAAACCGCTGGTGTTCCAGAAACGCGTGCCGCTGCGCACCAATGGCGCGTATTTCGGCTCGATCAGAATGTGCACCAACACACGGTCAGCGGTCTGACCCAATTCATAGCCCGTCACCTTGCCCACGGTGACCTCGCGGTACGTTACCGGCACACCGGTTTTCAGTGAACCACGGCGAGCGGCGCTCAACACCAGACTCAAACCGGCTTCTTGCTTGGCCGATTCCGGTGGAGTGGCCAGGGCGACGAAGTTCTTCTGCGGCCCCAGATTCTTCGCTGCTGGCTGCACTTCGATGTATTGGCCAGTTACCAGCGTTTCCAGGTTGGAGGTCTTGATCAGGCCCAACTCAGGCTTGACCACCCAGAACTGACTGCCGACCCGCGCAATGCGCTCCGGCACTTCGGTGATTCGTGCGGTGAGCATCACCGATTGCAGGTCATCACTGAGGTCGACATCTTCGATCTTGCCGACATCCAGGCCTTTGAATCTCACGGGAGTGCCACTGCGCAAGCCATCGGCGCGATCGACCTTGATCGTAACCACGGCGCCTTTCTGGTTGGCTTCCTCATGGCTGGCAAACAGGCGGAAACGCGGAATGCGTTTTTGCAACGGCGCCTTGGCTTCGGGGGTTTCGAAAGCGATGCCGCCGGCCATCAGGCTTTGCAACGATTCACTTTTGACCTGGATTCCACCGGTCAGTCCGCCTGTGAGCGTGATTCCGCTGGCATTCCAGAAGCGTGTCGAGGCATTGACCAAGCCTTCGTATTCCTTCTCGATGTGGACACCGATCACCAGTTGCTTCTTCTTTTTGGAGAACTGATAGCTCTGCACCGAACCAACCTTGACCTGCTTATAGAGAATCGGACTGCCGACTTCCAGCGAACCCAGGTTTTCGGTGAACAACACCAGGTGCAGACCGGGCGAACGCAGGTCCAACGGCGGCGCCTTGGGTCTGGCCACAAATTCACGTTGCGGCGCGGCCCCTTTGTCGCCCGGTCGCACAGCGATGTAGTTACCTTTGACCAAGGCCTCCAGCCCGGTGATGCCCGCAAGGGAAATCGACGGTTTGACCACCCAGAACTGAGTGCCTTCGACCAGGTAATCCTCGGCCAGTGGATCAAGTGTCAATTCGGCAGTGGCGGCATTCAGGTCCGGATCGACCTTCAGTGCTTTCAGGTTGCCGACCTGGATGCCTTTGTACATGACCGGAGTACGGCCGGCCTGCAGGCCTTCGAAATCGCTGAGTTTGACCTTGACCCGAATACCGGCAGCGGCGGCATCGAAGTCCTCGTAGAGGCGAAACGGCAGGCTTGGATCGGTGGGCGGGCTGTCCTTGCGGTTCTCCGGCGTGGCGAAAGCGATACCGCCGGCGACGATGCTGGCGAGCGATTCGCTACGCACTTTTACACCAGACAGGTTGGCGTCGATGCTGATGCCGCTGGCGTTCCAGAAACGGGTGTGTTTGCGCACCAGATTGGCGTAGGTGGGCTCAATGAACACTTTGAGCTCGACTGTGCTTTGATCTTCCGACAGCAAGTAGCTTTTGACCTGGCCGACCTTGATCTGCTTGTAGAACACGGGGCTGCCGCGATTCAGTGAACCGAGACGATCAGCCTTGATGGTGAGGTGCAGGCCGGGCTGAGAGTCTGACAGCGGGGGCTCTTCAGCCAGGGCCTTGAACTTGCGGGTAGGCTCGCCCTCGCCGGGGCTGATGGCCACGTAGTTGCCGGACACCAGCGTTTCCAGTCCGGTGATACCAGCCAGGGTCACGCTCGGTTTGACCAGCCAGAAACGGGTGCTGGTCTTGAGGTATTGCTCCACGTCCTTGTTCATCTCGACGGTGGCGATCACACCTTTGGAACTGCCTTCATCATCGAGCTTAAGGGTTTTCACCTTGCCGACTGGCATGCCCTTATAGACGACTTCAGTCTTGTTGGCCTGAATGCCTTCACCGCTTTCGAAACGCACCTGTATCTCGATGCCAGTTTCGCTATAGGCACGCCAGCCGAGCCAGCCGCCGATGATCAGGGCGATCAGGGGCAGCACCCAGATGGCAGACCAGTTCGAAGCCGGTCGGGTTTTAGCTGTAGGCAAATCAGTCATGGTCGTCGTCCGACTCCGTGTTATCCCAAATCAGTCGGGGATCGAAAGTAACTGCGGCAAGCATCGTCAAAATCACCACACTGGCGAAAGCGATGGCGCCAAGATTGGCTTCGACGCTGGCAAGCCGTCCGAAATTCACGACCGCCACCAGGATGGCGATCACGAAGATGTCCAGCATCGACCAGCGGCCGATGAACTCGATAAAGCGGTACATCCAGATTCGTTGGCGTGCCGAGAGGGGCTGGCGACGTTGTACTGAAAACAGCAGCAGTGCGATGCCCACCAGCTTGAACGTCGGCACCAGAATACTGGCGATAAAAACCACGGCGGCGATGGGAATCATACCGTGCTGAACCAGCTGGATAACGCCCGACATGATGGTGCTGGGATCGCCCTGCCCTAATGAGCTGACAGTCATGATCGGCAGCACGTTGGCCGGAATGTAGAGAATCGCTGCGGTGACCAGCAGTGCCCAGGTCCGCATGACACTGTTCGGGCGACGGGCGTGCACCAGCGCACCGCAACGGGTGCAGGTTTGCTCGTCGGTGTCGGCTTCCTGCTTGTTCAATTCATGGCATTCGGTGCAAATCAGAATGCCTGCATCAATCGCCCGCATGGGCATCCTCTCCTGACAAAGCCTGCCAGATCTGATGAGGCGACATCACGACCTCCAACCAGACCTGGACCAACAACAAACTGATAAAGCAGGCCAAACCGAGACCTACTGTAATGGCTGCCATATCTGCCAGTTTTACGATCGCCACCAGTACGCCCATGAGGTAAACCTCGAGCATCCCCCAGTCCCTTAGATGGTGATAAATACGGTAGAGCAGCAAACCGTAGCTGCGTCCGATATCAAACCGGATGCTCAACAGCACGGCCAATTGGCAGAGCAACTTGAGCAACGGGATTCCCATGCTGCACAGGAACACAATCACCGAGACGCCTTGCATGCCGGTATCGAACAGACCGACAACGCCGGTCCAGACGGTGTCTTGCGACGATTGCCCGAGTAGATTGAGCTGCATGATGGGTAAAAAGTTCGCCGGGATGTACAACAACAGCGCGGCGATGACCAACGCGAGACTGCGCTGCACTACGTTGTGCCGATGGGCGTAGAGTTCGTAACCGCAGCGCGGGCACAGGGCTTTCTCGCCATGGGCAAGCTCAGGCTTGCGCATCAGCAAGTCACACTCATGGCAGGCCACCAAGTCGTCCAGCGGTAATTCTGACAGCCCGGGGGCGTCAACCGGATCTGGCATAAGGGCTCTGGCTCCGAAAAAAGTTGGACCTATTCTAGTGTCATGAGTCGAAAATAACTGTGCAAATTTGTGTTGTAGCTTGAGGAGAACTTTCCTGCGGACAAAACAAAACCCCTACCTGCATACGCAGATAGGGGTTTCGGAATTTAATCTTGACGATGACCTACTCTCACATGGGGAAACCCCACACTACCATCGGCGATGCATCGTTTCACTGCTGAGTTCGGGATGGGATCAGGTGGTTCCAATGCTCTATGGTCGTCAAGAAATTCGGTAGCCAGGTCGCTTGCCTTACGGCGCACGCTCCAGCGAATGGGTATGTGATAGATCTCGGTGTTTGTGAACAATCGAACTTTCGGTTCGTTTCGTCTTCACACACCGCAATCTGGTGCCTTTTCAGGTCAGCAAATTGCTTGGGTGTTATATGGTCAAGCCTCACGGGCAATTAGTATTGGTTAGCTCAACGCCTCACAGCGCTTACACACCCAACCTATCAACGTCGTAGTCTTCGACGGCCCTTCAGGGGACTCAAGGTCCCAGTGAGATCTCATCTTGAGGCTAGTTTCCCGCTTAGATGCTTTCAGCGGTTATCTATTCCGAACATAGCTACCCGGCAATGCCACTGGCGTGACAACCGGAACACCAGAGGTTCGTCCACTCCGGTCCTCTCGTACTAGGAGCAGCCCCTCTCAAATCTCAAACGTCCACGGCAGATAGGGACCGAACTGTCTCACGACGTTCTAAACCCAGCTCGCGTACCACTTTAAATGGCGAACAGCCATACCCTTGGGACCGGCTTCAGCCCCAGGATGTGATGAGCCGACATCGAGGTGCCAAACACCGCCGTCGATATGAACTCTTGGGCGGTATCAGCCTGTTATCCCCGGAGTACCTTTTATCCGTTGAGCGATGGCCCTTCCATACAGAACCACCGGATCACTAAGACCTACTTTCGTACCTGCTCGACGTGTCTGTCTCGCAGTCAAGCGCGCTTTTGCCTTTATACTCTACGACCGATTTCCGACCGGTCTGAGCGCACCTTCGTACTCCTCCGTTACTCTTTAGGAGGAGACCGCCCCAGTCAAACTACCCACCATACACTGTCCTCGATCCGGATAACGGACCTGAGTTAGAACCTCAAAGTTGCCAGGGTGGTATTTCAAGGTTGGCTCCACGCGAACTGGCGTCCACGCTTCAAAGCCTCCCACCTATCCTACACAAGCAAATTCAAAGTCCAGTGCAAAGCTATAGTAAAGGTTCACGGGGTCTTTCCGTCTAGCCGCGGATACACTGCATCTTCACAGCGATTTCAATTTCACTGAGTCTCGGGTGGAGACAGCGCCGCCATCGTTACGCCATTCGTGCAGGTCGGAACTTACCCGACAAGGAATTTCGCTACCTTAGGACCGTTATAGTTACGGCCGCCGTTTACCGGGGCTTCGATCAAGAGCTTCGCGTTAGCTAACCCCATCAATTAACCTTCCGGCACCGGGCAGGCGTCACACCCTATACGTCCACTTTCGTGTTTGCAGAGTGCTGTGTTTTTAATAAACAGTCGCAGCGGCCTGGTATCTTCGACCGGCATGGGCTTACGCAGTAAATGCTTCACCCTCACCGGCGCACCTTCTCCCGAAGTTACGGTGCCATTTTGCCTAGTTCCTTCACCCGAGTTCTCTCAAGCGCCTTGGTATTCTCTACCCAACCACCTGTGTCGGTTTGGGGTACGGTTCCTGGTTACCTGAAGCTTAGAAGCTTTTCTTGGAAGCATGGCATCAACCACTTCGTGTTCTAAAAGAACACTCGTCATCAGCTCTCGGCCTTAGAATCCCGGATTTACCTAAGATTCCAGCCTACCACCTTAAACTTGGACAACCAACGCCAAGCTGGCCTAGCCTTCTCCGTCCCTCCATCGCAATAACCAGAAGTACAGGAATATTAACCTGTTTTCCATCGACTACGCTTTTCAGCCTCGCCTTAGGGACCGACTAACCCTGCGTCGATTAACGTTGCGCAGGAAACCTTGGTCTTTCGGCGTGGGTGTTTTTCACACCCATTGTCGTTACTCATGTCAGCATTCGCACTTCTGATACCTCCAGCAAGCTTCTCAACTCACCTTCACAGGCTTACAGAACGCTCCTCTACCGCATCACCTAAGTGATACCCGTAGCTTCGGTGTATGGTTTGAGCCCCGTTACATCTTCCGCGCAGGCCGACTCGACTAGTGAGCTATTACGCTTTCTTTAAAGGGTGGCTGCTTCTAAGCCAACCTCCTAGCTGTCTAAGCCTTCCCACATCGTTTCCCACTTAACCATAACTTTGGGACCTTAGCTGACGGTCTGGGTTGTTTCCCTTTTCACGACGGACGTTAGCACCCGCCGTGTGTCTCCCATGCTCGGCACTTGTAGGTATTCGGAGTTTGCATCGGTTTGGTAAGTCGGGATGACCCCCTAGCCGAAACAGTGCTCTACCCCCTACAGTGATACATGAGGCGCTACCTAAATAGCTTTCGAGGAGAACCAGCTATCTCCGAGCTTGATTAGCCTTTCACTCCGATCCACAGGTCATCCGCTAACTTTTCAACGGTAGTCGGTTCGGTCCTCCAGTTAGTGTTACCCAACCTTCAACCTGCCCATGGATAGATCGCCCGGTTTCGGGTCTATTCCCAGCGACTAGACGCCCTATTAAGACTCGCTTTCGCTACGCCTCCCCTATTCGGTTAAGCTCGCCACTGAAAATAAGTCGCTGACCCATTATACAAAAGGTACGCAGTCACCCAACAAAGTGGGCTCCCACTGCTTGTACGCATACGGTTTCAGGATCTATTTCACTCCCCTCTCCGGGGTTCTTTTCGCCTTTCCCTCACGGTACTAGTTCACTATCGGTCAGTCAGTAGTATTTAGCCTTGGAGGATGGTCCCCCCATATTCAGACAAAGTTTCTCGTGCTCCGTCCTACTCGATTTCATGACTAAGAGATTTTCGCGTACAGGGCTATCACCCACTATGGCCGCACTTTCCAGAGCGTTCCGCTAATCTCAAAGCCACTTAAGGGCTAGTCCCCGTTCGCTCGCCACTACTAAGGGAATCTCGGTTGATTTCTTTTCCTCAGGGTACTTAGATGTTTCAGTTCCCCTGGTTCGCCTCTTAAGCCTATGTATTCAGCTTAAGATAACCATCTTATGATGGCTGGGTTCCCCCATTCAGACATCTCCGGATCAAAGTCTGTTTGCCGACTCCCCGAAGCTTTTCGCAGGCTACCACGTCTTTCATCGCCTCTGACTGCCAAGGCATCCACCGTATGCGCTTCTTCACTTGACCATATAACCCCAAGCAATCTGGTTATACTGTGAAGACGACATTCGCCGAAAATTCGATAATACTCAATTAAGAGCAACTCACAAATTTTACCTTAGCCTGATCCGCTACCAGTGAAAGTAACGTTCAGTCTATCTTTCTATCACATACCCAAATTTTTAAAGAACGATCTAATCAAAGACTAGAAATCAATATTCACACCGGAATATTCATTTCTAAACTCTAACAGCAGAAGCAGTTATATGGTGGAGCCAAACGGGATCGAACCGTTGACCTCCTGCGTGCAAGGCAGGCGCTCTCCCAGCTGAGCTATGGCCCCATAACAAAATTGGTGGGTCTGGGCAGATTCGAACTGCCGACCTCACCCTTATCAGGGGTGCGCTCTAACCAACTGAGCTACAGACCCAATTTCGAGCGCGCAACTGTTAGCTTGGAGCTATCAGCTTGGAGCTTAAAGCTGCTTCTATCGTCTTCTTCAATGAATCAAGCAATTCGTGTGGGAACTTATGGAGCAGCTGATGTCGTCGATTAAGGAGGTGATCCAGCCGCAGGTTCCCCTACGGCTACCTTGTTACGACTTCACCCCAGTCATGAATCACACCGTGGTAACCGTCCCCCCGAAGGTTAGACTAGCTACTTCTGGTGCAACCCACTCCCATGGTGTGACGGGCGGTGTGTACAAGGCCCGGGAACGTATTCACCGCGACATTCTGATTCGCGATTACTAGCGATTCCGACTTCACGCAGTCGAGTTGCAGACTGCGATCCGGACTACGATCGGTTTTCTGGGATTAGCTCCACCTCGCGGCTTGGCAACCCTCTGTACCGACCATTGTAGCACGTGTGTAGCCCAGGCCGTAAGGGCCATGATGACTTGACGTCATCCCCACCTTCCTCCGGTTTGTCACCGGCAGTCTCCTTAGAGTGCCCACCATTACGTGCTGGTAACTAAGGACAAGGGTTGCGCTCGTTACGGGACTTAACCCAACATCTCACGACACGAGCTGACGACAGCCATGCAGCACCTGTCTCAATGTTCCCGAAGGCACCAATCCATCTCTGGAAAGTTCATTGGATGTCAAGGCCTGGTAAGGTTCTTCGCGTTGCTTCGAATTAAACCACATGCTCCACCGCTTGTGCGGGCCCCCGTCAATTCATTTGAGTTTTAACCTTGCGGCCGTACTCCCCAGGCGGTCAACTTAATGCGTTAGCTGCGCCACTAAGAGCTCAAGGCTCCCAACGGCTAGTTGACATCGTTTACGGCGTGGACTACCAGGGTATCTAATCCTGTTTGCTCCCCACGCTTTCGCACCTCAGTGTCAGTATCAGTCCAGGTGGTCGCCTTCGCCACTGGTGTTCCTTCCTATATCTACGCATTTCACCGCTACACAGGAAATTCCACCACCCTCTACCATACTCTAGCTTGTCAGTTTTGAATGCAGTTCCCAGGTTGAGCCCGGGGATTTCACATCCAACTTAACAAACCACCTACGCGCGCTTTACGCCCAGTAATTCCGATTAACGCTTGCACCCTCTGTATTACCGCGGCTGCTGGCACAGAGTTAGCCGGTGCTTATTCTGTCGGTAACGTCAAAACAGATACGTATTAGGTAACTGCCCTTCCTCCCAACTTAAAGTGCTTTACAATCCGAAGACCTTCTTCACACACGCGGCATGGCTGGATCAGGCTTTCGCCCATTGTCCAATATTCCCCACTGCTGCCTCCCGTAGGAGTCTGGACCGTGTCTCAGTTCCAGTGTGACTGATCATCCTCTCAGACCAGTTACGGATCGTCGCCTTGGTGAGCCATTACCTCACCAACTAGCTAATCCGACCTAGGCTCATCTGATAGCGCAAGGCCCGAAGGTCCCCTGCTTTCTCCCGTAGGACGTATGCGGTATTAGCGTCCGTTTCCGAGCGTTATCCCCCACTACCAGGCAGATTCCTAGGCATTACTCACCCGTCCGCCGCTCGCCACCAGGTACAAGTACCCGTGCTGCCGCTCGACTTGCATGTGTTAGGCCTGCCGCCAGCGTTCAATCTGAGCCATGATCAAACTCTTCAGTTCAAACATCTTTGGGTTTTTAAGAAACCCTAAACTTGGCTCAGCAATCGTTGGTTACATCTTTGATTTCTCGCGGAGTAACTTGTGATGCTGATAATCTTGTTGACTATCAGTCTGACTCCACAAGCACCCACACGAATTGCTTGATTCAGTTGTTAAAGAGCGGTTGGTTAAGATCTTTCGTCTCAACCGAGGCGCGCATTCTACAGCAGCCTCTGTTGCTGTCAAGCGGTTATTTTCAGAAGTTTTCAAAGTTTCCTTTGCAACTTCAACCACTTGCGCTTCCGATCTCTCGTTAGCGGGAGGCGAATTATACAGCGTTACTCGCTGCTGTCAACACCTCTTTTTCTCCGCTTTCGACCGAGAAGATCGAACCGTCAATCAAGCCAAACAACCCCGCTTGATCAACTCCTTCTGGGCTTCGATGACCTGAAGCAACTCGCTGTCGAAAACTGCGTAACTCTTTGTTTATCAAGGAGTTTTCCGTTTCGACTGCGCCGGAAGTGGGGCGAATTATAGACTTCCAGAATCTGCCGTCAACACCTATTTATGCTTTTCTTGCAGAAGGCGCTTTTTTGGCTATTAAACGCGGGATTCGACGGGCCACAGGCGGAATGCGCAACACTAATAACAGCGCACCTATAGAAGCATAGATCGCCCATTCCTTGAGATCGGCACGAACGATCCACAACATATGCAGCAATCCAAGCCCGAGAATGACATACACCAGCCGATGCAGCTTCTTCCAACGAACACCCAGCCGGCGCTGACTGTAACGATTAGAAGTCATCGCCAATGCCAATAAACAGAGAAAACCCAACGTCCCGACAATGATGTACGGCCGTTTGCGCAACTCGACACCCAGCTGCGACCAATCAAATCCAAGAATAAACGCCGTGTAGCCGCTCAGATGCAGAACCACATAAGCGAAACACCACAACCCCAGCTGCCGGCGCACAGCGATCCACCCCGCCCAACCGGTGAGTTTCTGCAGAGGCGTCATGCTTAACGTTATTAGCAGCAGGATAAGCGTCCCCAGCCCCAGCCGATCAACCAGGACCTTGCCCGGATCGGGACCCAACACATCCTGCCAGGCCTGATACAACCAAAGCAGCGGCCAGACCGCCGCCGCTATAAAGACGCCAATTCGCCAAAACGGATAACGCATCAGTAGTTCTTCCGCAGATCGAGCCCTGTATAGAGAGAAGCGACTTCATCCGAGTAGCCGTTGAACATCTGTGTGTCCCGAACATTGGGCTTGAACAGGCCGCTCGGCAAACGACGCTCACGAGCCTGAGTCCAACGCGGGTGATCAACTATAGGGTTCACGTTGGCGTAGAAGCCGTATTCATCCGCGGCAATGCTCTGCCAGGTGGTTTTCGGCTGTTCGCTGACCAGACTGATCCGCACGATGGATTTGACGCTCTTGAAGCCATACTTCCAGGGCACCACCAAACGCAGAGGCGCCCCGTTCTGATTCGGCAGTTCACGCCCATACATGCCCACCGCAAGAATGGCCAACGGATTCATCGCCTCATCCAGGCGCAAACCCTCTACATAGGGCCACTCGATCAAGGCAAAACCAGAGCGCTGCCCAGGCATGCTCTTGGGATCTTGCAGCGTTTCAAAGCGGATGAACTTGGCCTTCGATGTCGGCTCGACTTGCTTCAGCAACGCCGAAAGAGGAAAACCAATCCAGGGAATAACCATCGACCAGGCCTCGACACAGCGAAGACGATAAATACGCTCCTCCAGCTGATAGGGTTTCATGAAGTCTTCCAGCGCATACCGACCCGGCTTACCTACCTCTCCATCCACCACCACGGTCCAAGGCTCAGTCTTCAGCGAACCGGCATTGGCGGCAGGGTCGCCTTTATCAGTGCCGAACTCGTAGAAGTTGTTGTAGTGGGTCGCATCCTTGAATGGCGTGATCGCCTCATCCTTGACGTTGACTGCCCCCCATTTAGTAGCAGGAAGCTTTTCGGCAAACCAGGAAGGCGCCTTGCCTGGCTCGACATCTGCGTAACGAGCGGCTTCGTCAGCACTGGCCCAGCGCGGCAGACTGCTCACGGCCAGACCGGCAACGGCTGCACCCAGTAGATTGCGTCGAGAAAGATAGAAGGATTCAGGCGTGACGTCCGACTCGTGACAGTCAGACGCTTTGGGGACTTTGATCAGCATGGCAACTCCGCAGCATTGGAGGACAGATGCACCAATAGACTGCGGAGTATGAGGGAAATTACATCACTCGGCGTTTTTGTGCCGACGAAGATGCAACAGGTATTGCACCGGACCAGACGCCGCGTAAGCGAGGAAAACCAGCAGTAGAATGCGCGGCGGATCACTGAAGACCACGGCAAACACCAGGACTACCGCGAGGATCGCGACAAAGGGCACTCGCCCCTTCAAGTCCAGCTCCTTGAAGCTGTTGTACTTGATGTTGCTGACCATCAGCATGCCGGCGGCGGCCACCATCAGCGCAACCAGGAACGACATCTTGGAACCCTGAATGCCGTAGTCACTGAACGCCCAGACAATCCCCGCGACAACACCCGCTGCAGCCGGACTGGCCAGACCGATGAAGTAGCGTTTATCCGCGGTGCCGACTTGCGTATTGAAGCGTGCCAGGCGCAACGCTGCACCCGCGACATAGATGAAGGCAACCATCCAGCCGACCTTGCCCATGTCGCCCAAAGCCCAGCCAAACGCCAGCAACGCCGGCGCGACACCAAAGGCGACCATGTCCGACAGCGAATCGTACTCGGCGCCGAAGGCACTCTGGGTATTGGTCATGCGGGCAACGCGACCATCAAGGCCGTCGAGCACCATGGCGACGAAAATCGCAATCGCGGCAAACGCAAAATACTTGCTCGCGCCAATCGAATCACCGGCACTCAAGGCACTCTGGGCGCTCATCGAGCTGATGATGGAATAAAACCCTGCGAACAGGTTCGCGGTGGTGAACAGATTCGGCAGAAGATAGATACCACGATGCCGGACTTTACGACCTTCAGCGTCATGCCCTTCCTCGATGTGTTCATCGATGGGCAGCAGGCTTTCGGCGTCAGAAGCCTTGTTTGGCTCTTCGGGACGTTCGCTCATGGACATTACCTTGCAACGGGGTGGAAAGTTTCGACAGGTGTCTGGGACGACGGTTCGGCCGCAAACGATGCAGCTTTATACCAGAACCTTTCAGCCCAAACGAAAAAACGCGGCCTAAGCCGCGTTTTTCGTACAAGTGCGCGACTTAGTTTTTAGCTTTGTCGACGATCTTGTTGGCACCGATCCACGGCATCATGGAGCGCAGTTGCTCGCCGATGATTTCGATACCGTGAGCGGCGTTGTTACGACGCTTGGCGGTCATCGAAGGATAGCCGGTCGCGCCTTCGCTGATGAACATCTTGGCGTATTCGCCGTCCTGAATACGTTTCAGGGCGTTGCGCATAGCCTGACGGGACTCGGCGTTGATCACTTCCGGACCCGTCACGTACTCGCCGTATTCAGCGTTGTTGGAGATCGAGTAGTTCATGTTGGCGATACCGCCTTCGTACATGAGGTCAACGATCAGCTTCAGTTCGTGCAGGCATTCGAAGTAGGCCATTTCCGGCGCGTAGCCAGCTTCAACCAGGGTTTCGAAACCGGCTTTGACCAGTTCAACGGTACCGCCGCACAGAACGGCTTGTTCGCCGAACAGGTCCGTTTCGGTCTCGTCCTTAAAGGTGGTTTCGATGATGCCGGTACGACCGCCACCGACGCCTGCGGCGTAGGACAGTGCAACGTTTTTGGCGTTGCCCGAAGCATCCTGATAGATAGCGATCAGGTCAGGGATACCGCCGCCTTTGACGAACTCGGAACGCACGGTGTGGCCCGGTGCTTTCGGCGCGATCATGATCACGTCGAGGTCAGCACGCGGAACAACCTGGTTGTAGTGGATCGCGAAGCCGTGGGAGAAGGCCAGGGTGGCGCCTTTCTTGATGTTCGGCTCGATTTCGTTTTTGTACAGGGCAGACTGGAACTCGTCCGGGGTCAGGATCATGACCAGGTCGGCAGCGGCAACAGCGGAAGCAACGTCGGTCACTTTCAGGCCGTGAGCTTCGGCTTTGGCAACAGTGGCCGAACCTTTGCGCAGACCGACAGTCACGTCAACGCCGGAGTCTTTCAGGTTGCACGCCTGAGCGTGGCCCTGGGAACCGTAACCGATGATGGCAACTTTCTTGCCCTGGATGATCGACAGGTCGCAGTCTTTTTCGTAATAAACTTTCATGAAATTCCCCTATATATCCAGGCCGTTCAGGCCGTTCGCTAATTTGGTTTAGATGCTGAGTACTTTGTCGCCGCGAGCGATACCGGTTACGCCGCTACGGACGGTTTCCAGGATCGAGGCGGTGCCAATGGACTGAATGAAGCTGTCGAGCTTGTCGCTGGTACCGGTCAATTGAACGGTATAAACGCTGGCGCTGACATCGACGATCTGTCCACGGTAAATATCGGTGGTGCGCTTGATCTCGGCGCGCTGGGCGCCGGTAGCCTTGACCTTGACCAGCATCAGTTCGCGCTCGATGTGAGCACTCTCCGACAGGTCGACCAGTTTGACCACTTCGATCAGCTTGTTCAGGTTTTTGGTGATCTGCTCGATGATTTCATCGTGGCCGACAGTGGTCAGCGTCAGACGCGACAAGGTCGGGTCTTCGGTAGGGGCCACGGTCAGGCTTTCGATGTTGTAGTTGCGCTGCGAGAACAGGCCGACTACACGAGACAGAGCGCCGGGTTCGTTTTCCAGAAGCAGGGAAATAATATGTCGCATGATTAAGTACGCTCCGTCTTGCTCAGCCACATATCGCGCATGGAGCCGTCTTTGATCTGCATCGGGTAGACGTGTTCAGCTGCGTCGACCTTGATGTCGATGAACACCAGACGATCCTTCATCGCGAAGGCTTGCTCCATCATCGGCTTCAAATCCTTCAAGTCCGTGATGCGCATGCCGACGTGACCGTAGGCTTCAGCCAACTTGACGAAGTCCGGCAACGATTCCATGTAGGAGTGCGAGTGACGCGCGCCGTAGCTCATGTCCTGCCACTGGCGGACCATGCCGAGCACGCCGTTGTTGAGCAGGATGATCTTCACCGGCAGGTCATGTTGCAGGCAAGTGGACAGCTCCTGGATGTTCATCTGGATGCTGCCTTCACCGGTCACGCAAGCCACATCGGCTTCCGGGAAGCTCAGTTTGACGCCCATTGCTGCCGGGAAACCGAAGCCCATCGTGCCCAGGCCGCCGGAGTTGATCCAGCGATTAGGCTTGTTGAAGCGGTAGTATTGCGCCGCGAACATCTGGTGCTGACCCACGTCGGACGCAATGTAGGCATCGCCCTTGGTCACTTCGTGCAGGGTTTCGATAACGGTTTGCGGCTTGATGATGCTGCCGTCCCCTTTGTTGTAAGGGAACATGTCGCGATCACCGCGCCACTCTTCAACCTGCTTCCACCAGGCAGCCACCGAGTCCTTGTTCGGGGTCTCGCCGATTTCCTTGAAGGTGGCGACCATCTCGGTCAGTACGCTTTCCACCGGGCCTACGATAGGAACGTCGGCCTTGATGGTTTTGGAGATCGAAGCCGGGTCGATGTCGATGTGGATGATCTTGGCGCTTGGGCAGAACTTCGATGCACCGTTGATAACACGGTCATCGAAACGCGCGCCCACGGCCATGATCACGTCCGCATGGTGCATCGCCAGGTTGGCGGTGTAGCTGCCGTGCATACCAAGCATGCCGAGGAACTGACGGTCGCTGCCCGGATAGGCGCCGAGGCCCATCAAGGTATTGGTGACCGGCACGTTCAGCAGTTGCGCCAGTTCGGTCAATGGCGCGGAGCCGTTGCCCAGAATGACGCCGCCGCCGGCATAGATGATCGGCCGCTTGGCTGCCAACAGCATTTCCACCGCTTTGCGGATCTGGCCCGAATGGCCACGAACCGCTGGGCTGTAGGAGCGCAGCTTGGCTTTTTTCGGGAAGATATATTCGAACTTCTCGGCCGGGTTGGTCATGTCTTTCGGAATGTCGACAACGACAGGACCAGGACGCCCCGATTGCGCGAGGTAGAAAGCCTTTTTCATGATCTCCGGGATTTCCGAAGCATGCTTGATCATGAAACTGTGTTTCACGATCGGCCGGGAGATACCGATCATATCGGTTTCCTGGAAGGCATCGGTCCCGACCATGGTGCTAGGCACCTGGGCGGTCAGGATCACCATCGGAATCGAGTCCATGTACGCGGTAGCAATGCCGGTAATGACGTTGGTCGCACCGGGACCGGAGGTCACCAGTACAACGCCGGCCTTGCCGGTGGCGCGCGCATAGCCGTCAGCCATGTGAGTGGCAGCCTGCTCATGACGAACGAGAATATGTTGAACGGCTGGTTCTTTGAACAGCGCGTCGTAGATATGCAATGCGGCACCACCTGGGTACCCATAGATATATTTAACGCCTTCGTCACGCAAAAAGCGGACGAGCATCTCACCGCCAGATAAAAGCTCCACGTTGCTCACCTCTAAAACGCCAGAATACCGCCCACATAAACGGGGACGGGTCTTAATAGGTTTACTTCTCAGCAGAGCATGAGCGACGGTGGTCGCCGACTACGTCAGCACTGACTGAGCAAGTATTGGGATCGTCCCAAGTGTTGCGGGCCTTTCCCACCCAGCGCGAGGTAACGCGTTGCGGGTGTAACAGGTCGGCGCGGATGTGCGCCTCATGATCTGCTGAGTGGGTCTGCTTCTGGCAGTCCCTCTACAGCGGACTTTGGATTCTTCTGTTTCGTCCTCTGCAAGTCAAGCCGTCTATGTGCTTTATTGAAGTAAGCACATGAGAAAGCAAGAAAAAACCGCTAAACCGCAACTGTGTTAGCTTCAATTGCGCAACTCTGGCAAGGAAATGGCATGCGAACGTTCTTAATGATCACTTTGCTGATCAGCCCTTTGTGTATGGCCGCTCAGATCTATAAATGGGTCGACGCCCAAGGCGTTACCCACTTCGACGCGCAACCGCCTCAAGGCCAGGAGGCCACCACCGTGGTGACGCCCTCCCCGCCTGCCGGCAAACCCGCCGCACCAACGCGCAGCACGGCGATTGGCGATCAACAGGCCATCGACAACACAGTGAAAAAGCAGGTTGCCGAGCAGCAAGCCCAGCTAAAGGTATTCTGCGAGCAGGCGCGAACGAACCTGGCCCAGCTGCAGAACAATCCGCGATTGCGTGAGGACGTGGACGGTGAGAGGCGCCGCCTGACCGATGAACAACGTCAGGAGCGCACTACCGAAGCACAGAAACAGATTGCGGATAACTGCCAGTAGGCACTGGCAGTATCCGATTCAGCGAGAGGCGGTGATCAGCAGATCGAACTCTTTGAGCAAGACCTGCAACTGCCGGTCCCTGCCTTGGACATTGCGGGCGGCGAAGACCATTTCGGCCATCTCCTGAATTCCTGACGCGTTGGGCAGCGGCAGATCCTGTTCGAGGATGACCTTCATCTTCGGCAGGAAGATCCATTGCAGCCACTGCTCGAAATCGAGCGTATCGACCGAAAACGGTTCAACGCTGGATAACGCTTCAGCGGATGGTGAAACGTCATCCCACCAACCCTGAACCCGTAGCTCACGTTCGATCAACAGCAGTTGCTCGGCAATCTTGGGGAAGCGTGCGTCCATCACGACACAACCTTGGCCTTCTGACGGGCCAGTGCCGCACCTGCGGAATCACCCTGTTTCTCACGCGCTTGGGCGATCAGTTCCCACAGGCTGGCCTGAAGCGCCGGACGACCATTGGCGAACGTCAGGCCACGGCGGGCGAACTGTTCAGCCTGTGGCGCATCGCCTTGGGCCATGCGCACCTGAGCCAGACGATAAAGCACTTGCGGCTCACGCGGTGCAACTCGCTGGGCGCGCTCGAGGCTGGAGGACGCACCGTTGAGATCGCCGCCGGCCTGTTGCTGCTGAGCAGTGGTCAACAGCGCCAGCACCGGACCGTCCAGTTGCTCATCGGCAGACAATCCACCGGAGCTCGCCGAAGGAATCCCGCTCGGCGTCGACGGCATGCTGTAGCTGCCCTGATTGATCGGTGCCGACTGTACCGGCGAGGTGTCAATCGGCCCTGGGGTAATCGGGCCAGGCGTAATCGGACCGGTGCTGATCGGGGCCGACGCCACTGCGCCGCCACCTGGCACCATCACGACGACACCCGTGTCACCTTGCGGAATCGCTTGAGTCTGGGCTTGCACAGGACGTTTAGTCGTCGTCTTGCGGAAACCGCCATTTGCCGACACTCGCTCACTGTTGGAGACAGCACTGCCAGAGTCCACAACCGGAATCGAACCGCGTTGTACGGAGGAACAACCGCTGAGCAAAGCCACGGCGGTAACCGCTGGAATCAACCACTTGTTCACTTGAAACCCTCTTTGCTTAATTCATCCAGCCCTTGACCCAATCCATCACAGTTTCGCCGGATGCGGGACTGTCGCCACCGCAAGCCGCGCCGGGAGGCGGTTCGCTGCCGCGAATATACGGCATCTGCACGGCACCTGGGCAGCTGCCTTCGGAACCTTGCCCGGTCCGCGAATCGACCCAGGCCTGAACAACATTGTCAGGTTGCGGCATGTCCAGCGGCAATGGATCGGCCTTGCGCATGAAACTGGTCCAGACCTGCAATGCACCGGTGGCACCGGTGAACGGGGTCTTGCCGTTGTCATCGCGTCCCAGCCACACCACCGCCAGCAAGTCCTGGCTGAAACCGGCGAACCAGCTGTCTCGCGAGTCGTTACTGGTACCGGTTTTACCCGCCAGGGTCAGGGTTTTCGGCAGCACGTTGTAAACCGAACTGCCGGTACCTTCACGCATGACTCGCTGCATGGCGCTCTGAATCAGGTAAATGGAGGCCGGATCGAAACGCTGCTCAATCTGGAACGGATAACGCTTGAGCGGCTCGCCTTCGGCGGTCAATACGCTACGAATCCCGCGCATCGGCGTATTGAAGCCGCCGTTGGCCAGCGTCTGGTACATGGTCGCCACTTCGATCGGAGTCAGACCACCGGCTCCCAGCAACATCGAAGGGAACGCCGGGAACTCGCGACTGACACCCAGGCGCGCCAATGTCTTCAGGACATTCGGCACGCCAACCGCCAACCCGAGGCGCGCCGTTGACAGGTTGTAGGAATGGGCCAGGCCTTGGTACAGGAAAACCGTACCGTGGGAACGGCGATCGTAATTCTGGGGTTTCCAGACCTGACCGTCCGCGCCTTTGACCGAGAAGGATTCGTCCGACAGCCAACTGGTCAGCGTGTACTGGCTCGGCTTCTCAAGGGCTGTCAGATAAACCGCAGGCTTGATCAACGAACCGATTGGTCGCACTGCATCCAGCGCCCGGTTGAAGCCGGCGAAACTTGCCTGACGGCTGCCGATCATGGCCTGGACTTCACCGGTTTCCGGGTTGGTCACGACCATCGCCGCCTCAACCTCATCGGAACCCTTGCGTCCGGACAAGCGTTTAAAGGTGTCGTTGACCGACGCTTCGGCTTTCATCTGCAGGATCGGGTCGAAACTGGTGAAGATCCGCAGGCCTTCTTCGGTCAAGTCTTCGTCGCGATAGTCTTCGCGCAGCTGACGTTTAACCAGGTCGAGGAAGCCCGGGAATGAACTGTCCGCCAGCTTGCCGCGCGTCGTCACGCCCAGAGGCATATTCTTCGCCGCTGCGACCTGCTCGGCGGTGGCGACGCCTTGTTGCTCAAGCACATCGAGCACCAGATTGCGCCGCTCCAGCGCCCGTTCCGGGTTGCGACGCGGATTGTAATAGGACGGCCCCTTGACCATCCCCACCAGCATGGCGACTTGATGCAGTTTCAGCTCGGACAATGGCTGCCCGAAGAAGAACTGGCTGGCCAGGCCGAAACCGTGCACCGCGCGCTGCCCATCCTGACCGACGAACACTTCATTGAGGTACGCCTCAAGAATTTCCCGTTTGTCGTAATGCAGCTCAAGCAGCATCGCCATCATGGCTTCGGTGAGTTTGCGGGTCAGGCTGCGTTCGCTGGTCAGGTAGAAATTCTTCACCAACTGCTGGGTCAGCGTACTGCCGCCCTGGGTCATCTTGCCGCCGGACGTGTTGACCCACACAGCTCGGGCAATCGACTTGGGCGACACGCCCCAGTGGCTATAGAAATCCCGGTCTTCCACGGCGACCAGGGTTTCCAGCAGGTACGGCGGGACCTGATCGATTTTGATCAGAATGCGGTCTTCAAGATTTTTCGGGTAAATGCCACCGATCAGCAGAGGCTCCAGACGCACGACTGAAAGCTTCGAACCGTTGGTCGCCGAAAGGTCAGCCACGTAATCGCCGGAGAAACGCACGCGCACCGGCTGAGCTTTTTCCAGGCCTTCATAGAACTGGAAGCCACGGGTATTCAAGTCGACGGTGTTGCCGTTGACCGCCGCTGCGCCGGGGCCGTTGCTCACGGCTTCGCGGCGATAGCCCAAGGCGTCGAGCTCGGTGAGGAAGTCTTCCTTGCTCAGCTTCTGGCCGGTGAACAGCTCCAGCGGGCGCGCATACACCTTGGCCGGGATGGTCCAGCGCTTGCCGGAGAACTTCTCCTGGACCACGGCGTCGAGGTAAACCGCGAACCCGGCGAGCACCACGAGGCCGACCAGACTGAGTTTAAGGGCCCAGCCCAGCCAGGGGCTCAAGCCCCGGGAAGGTGGTTTTTTGGGGGTACGGGGGGATCGAGTACGAGTCATGGCGGCGGATTATACGCACTTTATTCATACTCAACAGGAGCCCTCCGAGGTTTGCGTCAGACGGACTTGCAGCCATAATGGCGGCCGTGAATTTTCCCCAGACTCTGAAGGATCGCCTGTGAGCCAGTCCCTGATCGCCGCCCTGCAAAACCCGGCCCTCTACCCGCATCCTGTCGACGGGTTCCAGGTCATCGAGACCCACATCTCCTGGGTCATCCTCACCGGTCCCTTTGCTTATAAAGTGAAGAAGCCCGTGAATTTCGGCTTCCTCGACTTCACCAGCCTCGACGCTCGCGAGCATTTCTGCGGCGAAGAGCTGCGCCTCAACCAGCGCCTGACCCACGATTTGTACCTGGAAGTGTTGCCGATCACCGGCAGCGAAGCTGCGCCACAACTGGGCGGCGAAGGTCCGGTTGTCGATTTCGCACTGAAAATGCGTCAATTCCCACAAAGCCAGTTGCTCAGCACCCTGCAAGCCAATGGTGAGTTGACCACCGCGCACATCGACGAGATGGCCGCACAGATCGCCCAATTCCACCTCACTGCACCGAAAGTGCCTGGCGAACACGAAGCCGGCACCCCGGACAGCGTGATGGCACCGGTACGCCAGAACTTCGAACAGATCCGCCCGTTCCTCAGCGACAAGGCCGATCTGCTGCAACTTGATGCGTTGCAAGCCTGGGCCGAAAGCAGCTTCGAACGCCTGAAGCCGCTGTTCGCCCAGCGCAAGGCTGAAGGCTTCATCCGCGAATGCCACGGCGACATCCACCTGGGCAACGCCACCGTGATCGATGGCAAGGTCGTGATCTTCGACTGCATCGAGTTCAACGAACCGTTCCGCTTCACCGACGTTTATGCCGACACCGGTTTCCTGGCCATGGATCTGGAAGATCGCGGCCTGAAAAGCCTGGCGCGTCGTTTCATCAGCCAGTACCTGGAACTGACCGGTGACTATCAGGGCCTTGAGCTGCTGAACTTCTACAAAGCGTACCGCGCACTGGTTCGCGCCAAGGTCAGCCTGTTCAGCATGCCGGCCGAAGCCGACCCGGTGCAACGCGCCACCACCCTGCGTCAGTACCGCAACTACGCCAACCTGGCAGAAAGCTACAGCACCATTCCTTCGCGGTTCATGGCGATTACCCACGGCGTTTCCGCTGTCGGCAAAAGCCACGTCGCCATGCGTCTGGTGGAAGCGCTGGGCGCCATTCGCCTGCGTTCGGATGTTGAACGCAAGCGTTTGTTCGGCGAGCAAACCGTACCGAATGACCCGCAGGCCGGTATTTATAGTGCCGACGCGAGCGCCGCCACTTACAGCCGCCTGCATGAGATTGCCGCGGTGATCCTGCGCGCCGGTTTCCCGGTGGTCATCGATGCGACATACCTCAAGCGCGCTCAGCGCGACGGCGCGGCGAAAATCGCCGAAGCCACCGGGGCACCGTTCCTGATCCTCGATTGCAATGCACCACAGGCAGTCATCGAGAGCTGGCTGGCCTTGCGTCAGGCAGACAAGAAGGATCCGTCCGACGCCAACCTCGCTGTTATCGCCGCCCAGCAGGCGAGCCGTGAGCCCCTGACGCCAGCAGAAATTCTGTGCAGCAAACGCGTCCAGACCAATGAAAGCGGGACGCTCGACACCGTTGTTGCCCAGATTCGCCAGCGCATGCCGGGTCTGTAAAAACTATTTCAGCCGTGAAGCCATCGCCGGCTTCACGGCTGCCAAATAGTGGCACTATACTGGCGTCATAAAACCATCAGGTGATGCGACATGAGCCAGCCGAAACTTCTCGACACCCCGCTTTATGCCTTGCTGCACAAAGACGACATCGCAGGCTTTAATGCCGAGCGCGCCAGTCATGCCTCTGTCGACATGGTCGGCGGCGATTTTCGTGGTCTGGACCTGCGTGAGCTGAACGCCGATGGCGTCGATTTCACCGATGCCTATTTCCGCTCCGCTGATTTGCGTGGTATCGACTTCCGCAACTCCTGCCTGGAAGGCGCGAGCCTGGCTCACGCACAGATCTCCGGCGCCTACTTTCCGCCAGAACTGAGTGCTGACGAGATCCTGATGTCGATGAATTTCGGTACTCGCTTGCGTTATCGCACCCGCTAAAAACGACGTTCTACCTGACAAGTCCAGCGCCCCCGCATCGCGCTGGGCGCTGGATTTTTTGTCGGGAAAGTTGATTCCTCCGCGCTTCCTCCGACTGCTCCCGCAGACCTTCACGCAGCTATCTGAGTCTTCCTCTTAGAAGCTTTTGCGTCGAAACCGACCAAACAATCACGCTTTTCCTACTGATGGCTACACTCCTGAGAGGCTCGCCCACGCACCGTTCGGCCGTCGCAAGGAGGCTTGATGAATGATGAACTGCAACACCTGAAGAATCTTGGCAAGACGTCGGCACAGTGGCTGCATGCCGTGGGCATCCACAGCGCGTCGGACTTGCGCCGCCTGGGAGCGGTGGATGCTTATCGGGCCGTGCGTACGCGCGGGTTCCGGGCGTCCAAGGTGTTGTTGTATGCGATCGAAGGCGCGCTGATGGACGTGCACTGGAACGACATTCCAGCTGATCGCAAAGAAGCCTTGAACAAACAACTGGAAGCCATCTCGTCCCGTCACAAGAACTGAACAGGCAGATTCGCCTCAGGATTACCGACTCAGGCGCAATGATTACGGGCTTTCGCGCAAGGAAAAAGGGGATTGCAAAGAAATCAAAAAAACAGCGGTTGACTTGGTAATGAGAATCGCTATGATTATCACAACTGGTCGCGAGACTGGTCGATATTTGAAAAGCCCTTGGTTCGGACTCTCAGATATCTCCTCATCAGGCTAATCACGGTTATTTGACCCGGCTCTTGCCGGGTCTTTTTTTGCCTGTGGAAAAGTCGTCTGTTTACTTGCCGAACTGCTTACGCATTTGGGCGCAGTAATCCTGAGCCGGCTTGGCAGGCGTGTACCAGACGTAATCAGCCATGGCCGACGTGACCTCACCCCCCTCCTCCGCCAGCATCAACACCGTCGGTGCTTCAGGCTCGCCAAGATCAAGGACGTGGATCGGCACGCCAACATCCTTGCGCGCGTGGTAAGCGCCGGCAAACAGCAGCGAAGGCGTCGGTGCCGACAACAAGCGCTCGGCCATCCGACGATCACGTTGTTGCTGGACCGCCAGCATCGCGGGCATCTGCGAGGTGGGCAGCAAGCCGCAATGGGAGTCGTTGATCTGCGCCAGCAACTCATCCTTGACCGACGGAGCATTGGAAAGCCGACCGTTTAATGTCGGTGGCTTGGCATAAACGGTACGGACTTCAAGAGTGTCCAGATTGGCCGCCAACAGCGGGTAGGGTTGAGTCAGCACAAAGCGCACGATCGGCCCGTACAGATTCCAGTCCCACCCCGACTGCCAGTTCAACGCGCCGGGAAGATCTGCGGGTAGCGTCGAGGCACGGCGAATGTCATCGACGCGCGATTGTTGATCCGGCGTGAGCATTTCCAGCAGCAAACTGCCTTGGGGTCGACGTTCGGCCAGCGCCTGTAGCAACCAAAATTGCAGTTGATGGTGATCAGAATTGTCGTGCTGCTCACCGACGATCAGCCGCGACGGCACGGCCAACCGTTCGACCAATTCCGCGGGTGTCAGGATCTGGCCACTGCGCAGGTCCTGAATATCACCGACGACCGGAGGCGGTGCCGAAACGTGCTGGCAGGCACTCAACAACACGACCGCCAGTAGCAAAATTCCTCGCATGCTCACCTCGATGTCTTTCTCAGCGGGCGATGATCAGCGGATGACCACGCTCCGGATGCCGCTGCACCAGCACTTCCAGCCCGAATACCGCTTTGAGTGGTTCCGGGCGCAAGACGTGCTCAGGGGTGTCCAGCGCCACCGGCCGCCCACCTTCGAGCAGTAGAAGGCGATCACAATAGCGCGCCGCGAGATTCAGATCATGCAGGATCACCAGCACCGCAGCGCCATGATCGGCGAACTCGCGCACTGCTTGCAGGGTGGTGTGCTGGTGCAGCGGGTCGAGCATCGAAGTCGGTTCATCGAGCAACAGCGTCTGCCCCACCTCCCCCGGCCAGAGCTGCGCCAGTACCCGCGCCAGGTGTACCCGCTGCCGCTCGCCGCCGGACAGCGCCAGATAGCTGCGGCCACTCAGGTGTCCCGCATCGGCAGCGTGCAAGGCGGCGGCGACGATCTCGTCATCCCGGACCCGCCCGCTTTGATAAGGCAAACGCCCCATGCCGACCACTTCCTCCACACGGAAGGCGAAGTCCAGGGTCGACACCTGCGGCAAGACCGCCAGTCGCTGGGCTCGCTGCGCGCCGGTCCAATGGCTCAATTCGCGCTCATCGAGCCAGACGCTGCCGTGGTCAGCCTTCAACTCGCCGCACAAGGCGCCGAGCAAGGTGCTTTTGCCCGCGCCGTTGGGGCCCAACACACCGAGCACTTCGCCCGGCCTGAGCTCAAGCGTGATGTCCGTCAGTACGATTTTTGCGCCTCGACGGATTTGCAGGCTCTGGGTTCGCAACATCAGGCACGCCCTCTGAGCAGTAAATACAGAAAGAACGGCGCACCGATGAAGGCCGTGACAATTCCGATCGGCAACTCTGCTGGCGCCAGGGCCAGCCTTGCGACCAGGTCGGCAAACAGCAGGAGACTCGCACCGGCCAGCACTGAGGCCGGCAACAACACCCGATGATCAGGACCGGCCAGCAGGCGCACCAGATGCGGCACCACCAGACCGACAAACCCGATCATCCCCGCCGCCGCCACGGCCGCGCCAACTCCCAGCGCGGTGCAAAACACCAATTCGCGCTTGAGCCCTTCGACGTCAATGCCCAGGTGACCGGCCTCCGACTCGCCCAGCAGCAACGCATTCAAGGCCTTGGCCCGGCGCGGCAACCAGAGCGCCACACCGGCGCTCACCAGCAATAAAGGCCAGAGCCGTGAATAGCTGGCGCCGTTCAGGCTGCCGAGGTTCCAGAACGTGAGGGTGCGCAAGGTCGCGTCGTCGGCCAGATAGGTGAACAAACCGACCGCCGACCCCGCCAGCGCCGTTAACGCAATACCGGCCAGGAGCATGGTCGCGACGTTCGTCTGCCCGTTGCGCCGCCCCAGCCGATACACCAACGCCGTCACACCCAACCCGCCGAGAAATGCGCACACTGACAACAGATAAGGCCCGAACGATTCAGGCAGACCACCAAACACCGAACCACCGACAATCGCGATAGCGGCGCCCAGCGCAGCACCGCTGGACACCCCGACCAACCCCGGATCAGCCAGCGGGTTACGAAACAATCCCTGCATTGCCACGCCGGACAACGCCAGTACGCCGCCCACTGCCAGGCCCAACAAGGTTCGAGGCAAGCGTATTTGCCCGAGGATCAGCTCGGCCTGCTCCAGCCCATCAGGGGCAATGGGCAGGCCGATCATGCGCAACGCCGCACGTAGGGTATCGAATAAAGGCAGGCTGACCGGCCCCAGCGCCAAGGACAGCCAGATCGCCACTAAACACAGCAGGCTCAGGCCAATGAACAACGCACGGGGTTTAACCAGAACGGTCATTGGGCCGTATTGCCTGGGAAGAAACCATCAGACAGCGTTTTCAACGCATCGGGCAACCGAGGCCCCAATCCACCTACCAACAAGGTCGGATCGAGCTCCATGACGCGTCCGTCCCTGGCCGCACGGGTCGAGGACAGAATCGGGTTTTCCTTGAACAACGCCGCGCGCGCGGCATCGCCGGTCATCGCTCGGTCAGCAAACACCAGCACGTCGGGGTCAAGACTGACCAGCGACTCAACGGAAAAGGGTTTGTAGCCAGTGTGCGTGGCCAGATTGTGCCCGCCGGCCTTTTGGATGAGCCAATCGGCGGCGGTGTCTTTGCCGGCGATCAGCGGCTTGCCGCCCGCATGGCCCAGCAGCAACAGCACGCCCGGCGATTTTTCCTTCGACTGCGCGCGAGTGACCCGGACCTTCTGCTGTTCGAGTTGCTGCTGGTAGGTCTGGAGCAATTGCGCAGCCCGGTCTTCAGCACCGAGCAACTTGCCCAGATGCGCAAGATTGCCCTGCAACGTCGGCAGATCGGGCTGGGCCGAGAACAGTTCGACCTGCACGCCCGCGCTACGAACCTGCGACAGCACCGGCGGCGGCCCCATTTCTTCGGTGCCGACCAGGATCTGCGGGCGTAAGCTCAAGATGCCCTCCGCCGACAGTTGCCGCTGATAACCGATGCTCGGCAGCGCCTTCAACGAGGCCGGATGCTGACTGGTGGTATCGACGCCGACCAGTTTTGACTCACCGCCCAGCGCGCTCACCCACTCCGACAAGGCGCTACCGGCACTGACCCAACGCTGTGGCAACTCGGCCGCTGCGGCGTGGTGGCTGACGAGGAGTCCGACACACAGCGCAACAACGCGGGTACTCAGGCGCATAAACAGCTTCCTTTTAAGTTTTCCCAGGCATCGAGATGACAGGCCAAGTATCCTCGGCATCCGGCACCTGCACCCGACGGGGCGAAGCGGCCATTTGATAATTGTTTGCATTTGAACGTCAAGCTCGGACATATCCGGTCACGAGCCGCCGAAACAGAGGATAGACATGAAGTTGATTTGTACAGGTGCCGAACTGGCTGACAACAGTAGTCGCGGATTCGACATCGACAGTCAGAAACTTTTTGCTGTGCGCCGGGGCGGCCAAGTGTACGTCTACATCAATCGCTGCCCGCACCGGGGTGTCGGGCTGGAATGGAAACCCGATCAGTTTCTCGACCCCAGCAACAGCCTGATCCAGTGTGCGACCCACGGCGCACTGTTCCTGATCGAAGACGGCGAATGCGTCGCCGGCCCGTGCGCCGGGCAATCCCTCACCCCCGTTGCCTGCCGCGAAGACGAACAAGGTATCTGGATCAACCTTTAACTGTTCAGCAGCACCTCCAGGCGTCGATCGACCACCATCTCTTCATGGGTCAATCGCACGCCATAGGCCATTACCTCGACGCCGCATGCCACCGCCTCTCGCAATGCCACTGCGTAGGCCGAATCGATCTCTTCTGCCGGACGCACCGCTTCAATGCCGGTCAGGTTGACGCAATACAACTGCACCGCGCGAATCCCGTCCCGAGCCAAGTGAGCCAGTTCCCGCAAATGCTTGGCGCCCCGTTGCGTCACTGCATCGGGAAATGCCGCCACCGATGAACCGTCGAAGCCCAGGGTCACGCTTTTGACCTCTACATACGCCGGCCCGCCCGGGTAATCGAGACGGAAATCGATGCGGCTGCTTTCCTGCCCATAGGCCACTTCGCGTTTCAATTCGGTAAAGCCGTTCAGCTCGGTAATCACGCCCGCCCGCAACGCCTCTTCGATCAACCCGTTGGCGCGCCCGGTGTTCACGCAAAACAACCGGCCCTGCGGGGTTTCACCGACTTCCCAAGTGCCGGGCAATTTGCGCTTCGGGTCGTCGGAGCGGCTGAACCAGACCTGCCCACCTTCCACCTGGCAATTGAGCATCGAGCCGGTGTTCGGGCAGTGAATTGTCAGCAATTCGCCGCCAACGGTTTCGATATCGGCGAGAAAACGCTTGTAACGACGGATCAGGCGACCTTCTTCGAGGGGAGGATGAAAACGCATCAGCCTTGCCAGCTCCGCAATCCACGTGCGATCCGCTCGACCGCTTCTTCCAGGCGCGGCAGGCTTTGGGTGTAGGCAAAACGCACATGATGCCCGGCCTGATAACGTCCAAAGTCCAGGCCCGGGGTAATGGCGACATGCTCGGTTTCGAGGAAATGTCGGCAGAATGCGAAGGCATCGCCGCCGAACTTGCTGATATCGGCGTACAAGTAAAACGCGCCTTCCGGCTCGACGGCGATCCCGAAGCCCAGTTCTCTCAGAGCCGGCAACAGGAAATCCCGTCGACGACCGAATTCGGCCCGACGCTCTTCCAGAATGCTGATCGTGGCCGGCTCGAAGCAGGCCAGTGCGGCGTGCTGGGCCATGCTGGGGGCGCTGATGTAGAGATTTTGCGCAAGTTTTTCTAGCTCGCCGACTGCCGCTTCAGGGGCGACCAGCCATCCCAGCCGCCATCCGGTCATGCCGAAATACTTGGAAAAACTATTAAGGACGAAGGCGCTGTCATCGACTTCCAGCACACTGGCGGCATCGGTGCCATACGTCAGGCCATGGTAGATCTCGTCCACCACCAGATGACCGTGTCGCTCCTTGATCGCAACCGACAAGCCCGCCAGTTCGTCACGGGTCAGGATAGTCCCGGTCGGGTTGGCGGGTGAGGCCACCAAGGCGCCGACGCTGTCTTGATCCCAATGGCGCGCCACCAGGTCCGGCGTCAGCTGATAGCGAACGTCCGGGCCGACCGGCACCAGTTGCGCGGCGCCTTCGACCAACCGCAGGAAATGCCGGTTGCAGGGATAACCCGGGTCCGCCAGCAGCCAATGTTTGCCCGGATCGACGAGCAAGGCGCTGGCCAGTAACAAGGCGCCGGAACCGCCAGGCGTGATGAGGATTCGCTGCGGATCGATGTTTAACCCGTAACGCTGCTGATAAAAGCCCGAAATGGCCTCACGCAACTCGGGGATACCGCGCGCAGCGGTGTAACGGGTCTTCCCCGCCGTCAGTGCTGCCTGGCCGGCCTGGATGATCGGCTCGGCGGTGGTGAAGTCCGGCTCGCCGATTTCCAGGTGGATCACATCGTGACCCTCGGCTTGCAGTTCATTGGCCCGCGCCAGCAGCGCCATGACATGGAAAGGTTCGATCGCGCGACTGCGGGCACTGTAGGACTGAGCCATTAGCCTTCCTTACAACGGAGAAAAAAATCGATTCTACCCAAGCGTTGGAACGAGCGAGAACCTAAAGCGGTCAGACGCGTTATAACTTGGCCGTAAACGACTCAAGCGTGTACCTCAGGTTTGACTAAAATCAATAATTGATCAGGTCTCCATCGCCGCCAGACAAGGCTTTGCGATCATTTGCAAGCCCTTTGGGCCACTACCTCGACATCCGGGAGTAGCGCGGCCCGATTTGATCTGGTAAGTTCGCCCGCTTGCAGCCGCAGGGCCGGCAGGTGTCGGTGATGGAGCAATCCTGCGCAATGGATTACAAGAGTAGAGGCGGTCCATTTCATGCCCACCCAAGCAAAGCAGCAAAACCAGTCGATCAGCGGCTTCGAACCCTACAAAGAAGTAAAGGGCGAGGAGTACATGGGCAAGCCCATGCGCGCTCACTTCACCAAGATCCTGAATAAGTGGAAACAGGACTTGATGCAGGAAGTCGACCGCACGGTTGATCACATGAAAGACGAAGCGGCCAACTTCCCTGACCCGGCCGACCGTGCCAGCCAGGAAGAAGAGTTCAGCCTTGAACTGCGTGCCCGCGACCGCGAGCGCAAGTTGATCAAGAAGATCGACAAGACGCTGCAGCTGATCGAAGACGAAGAATATGGCTGGTGCGAGTCCTGCGGCGTCGAGATCGGCGTCAAGCGACTGGAAGCCCGCCCTACCGCCGACATGTGCGTTGACTGCAAGACCCTGGCGGAAATCAAGGAAAAGCAAGTCGGCAAGTAATGTCGCCTTGAACGAAGAACGGAGCGTGCGAACGCTCCGTTTTTGTTTCTGATATTTATTGCGTCTTCGGCATTGCCTTCGCGAGCAAGCTTCGCGCCTACAAAGGCTGGCACGATCTTCTGTAGGAGCGAAGCTTGCTCGCGAAGGCGGCTTCAAGCCATGCTCGAAACGATTGGACAGCCTGACACCGCCTTATGACCGCCATCGCCTCCCCCACCTACATCGGCCGTTTCGCCCCCACGCCCAGCGGCCACCTGCATTTCGGTTCGCTGGTCGCGGCGCTGGCCTCGTACCTCGACGCGCGTGCGGTGGGCGGTCGCTGGTTGATGCGCATGGAAGACCTCGATCCGCCACGGGAAGAACCCGGCGCCCAGGCAGCCATCTTGAAAGCCCTGGAAAGCTACGGTTTCGAGTGGGACGGGGAAGTGGTCCGCCAGAGCGATCGGCATGACGCCTACGCCTTAGTCCTCAATCGCCTGTTCAATCAAGGCCTCGCTTACGCCTGCACCTGCTCGCGCAAGCAATTGGAGCCCTATCACGGCATTTACCCGGGCTTGTGCCGCAACGCCGGCCATGGCACCGAAGATGCCGCGATTCGATTGCGCGTCCCCGAACTGGAATACCACTTCATCGACAGGGTGCAAGGCGAATATCGCCAGCACCTGGGCCGGGACGTCGGCGATTTCGTGATCCGGCGCCGCGACGGGCTCTACGCCTATCAACTGGCGGTAGTGCTGGACGACGCCTGGCAAGGCATCACCGATATCGTCCGTGGCGCTGACCTGCTCGACTCCACGCCGCGCCAGCTTTACCTGCAAGAACTGCTCGGCCTGCCACAACCGCGTTATCTGCACATCCCGCTGATTACCCAGCCCGATGGCAATAAACTCGGCAAGTCCTACCGCTCGCCGCCATTGACCGAAGATCAGGCAACCCCTCTGTTGCTGCGTGCGTTGCGCGCATTGGGGCAAAACCCCGGTGCTGAACTGGCTTACGCCACCCCCCGGGAAGTGCTGGATTGGGGCATCGCCCACTGGGATGCGCTATTAATCCCGCGCACACTGACCCTGCCCGAAGCGCAACTGCAGTGATCACACTTGCAGTGGCGCGCCCATCCGTTACCATCGCCGCACGTTTTCGGGCACGCGCATAAAAAAGAGAGGCCGGGATGTACATCTATCGCTTGGTCCTGCTCCTGGTAGTGGGGATTTACCTGTTCTCCCCGGCCATCATGGATTGGTGGATCGACGCCACTGGCGCCTGGTATCGCCCTTATCTGCTCTGGCTGATTCTGATCGTCGTGACCTTCATCCTGCAGAGCCAAAAAGATGCCGATGAGCTTTAGCCTGACCCAGATGATCCTGATCAGCGCCGCGTACCTGGCGGTGCTGTTCGGCGTCGCCTGGATCAGCGAACGGGGCATGATCCCCCGGGCGATCATTCGCCACCCGCTGACCTACACCCTGTCGCTGGGGGTGTACGCCAGCGCCTGGGCGTTTTACGGCACGGTGGGCCTGGCCTATCAGTACGGCTACGGTTTTCTGTCCAGTTACCTCGGGGTCTCCGGGGCGTTTTTGCTGGCGCCGGTGTTGCTGTACCCGATCCTGAAAATCACCCGCACCTATCAACTGTCGTCGCTGGCCGACTTGTTCGCATTCCGTTTCCGCAGCACGTGGGCCGGAGCGCTGACCACGATTTTCATGTTGATCGGCGTGCTGCCGTTGCTGGCGTTGCAGATCCAGGCGGTGGCCGACTCCATCGGCATCCTGACCCGCGAGCCGGTGCAGCATCGCGTGGCCCTGAGCTTTTGCGCGCTGATTACCCTGTTCACGATCTTCTTCGGCTCGCGCCACATCGCCACCCGTGAGAAACATGAAGGCCTGGTGTTCGCGATTGCCTTCGAGTCGGTGATCAAGCTGATCGCCATTGGCGGTGTCGGCCTCTATGCCCTTTATGGCGTGTTCGACGGCCCGCAACAGCTGGAACTGTGGCTACTGCAAAACCAGACCGCCCTCGCCGCCTTGCACACGCCCTTGCAGGAAGGCCCGTGGCGAACGCTGCTGCTGGTGTTCTTTGCCTCGGCGATTGTGATGCCGCACATGTACCACATGACCTTTACCGAGAATCTCAACCCGCGCTCGCTGGTCAGTGCCAGCTGGGGTCTGCCGCTGTTCCTGCTGTTGATGAGCCTGGCGGTGCCGCTGATTCTCTGGGCCGGACTGAAACTCGGCGCCACTACCAACCCGGAATATTTCACCCTGGGCATCGGCATCGCCGCCAACAGCAAAGCCTTGGCGTTGTTGGCGTATGTCGGCGGGTTGTCGGCCGCGAGCGGACTGATCATCGTCACCACCCTGGCGCTGTCCGGGATGGCGCTGAACCATCTGGTGCTGCCGCTCTACCAACCGCCGGCCGAAGGCAACATCTATCGCTGGTTGAAGTGGACCCGCCGGGCGCTGATCGTTGCGATCATCATGGCCGGCTACGGCTTCTACCTGTTGCTGGGCGCCGAACAGGACCTGGCCAACCTCGGCATCGTCGCGTTTGTGGCCACGCTGCAATTTCTTCCGGGGGTCCTGTCGGTCCTGTATTGGCCGACCGCCAACCGCCGCGGCTTCATCGCCGGTTTGCTGGCGGGGATCCTGGTGTGGCTGGTGACCATGTTGTTGCCGCTGGTCGGCAATCTGCAGGGCTTCTACATTCCGCTGTTGAACATGATCTACGTGCTGGACGACACCAGTTGGCACATGGCAGCGATCGCGTCCCTGGCCGCCAACGTGCTGATGTTCACCCTGATCTCGCTGTTCACCAACGCCAGCCCCGAAGAGGCCAGCGCCGCCGAAGCCTGCGCCGTGGACAACGTGCGTCGCCCGCAGCGCCGGGAACTGCACGCCGCCTCGCCTCAGGAATTCGCCACGCAACTGGCTAAGCCTCTGGGTGCCAAGGCCGCGCAGAAAGAAGTCGAGCAGGCGCTGCGTGATCTCTATCTGCCGTTCGACGAGCGCCGGCCTTATGCCTTGCGCCGTTTGCGCGACCGGATCGAAGCCAACCTCTCCGGCCTGATGGGCCCGAGCGTGGCGCAGGACATGGTCGAGACCTTCCTGCCGTACAAGGCTGGCGGCGAAAACTACGTCACCGAAGACATCCACTTCATCGAAAGCCGTCTCGAGGACTACCACTCGCGCCTCACCGGCCTGGCCGCCGAACTCGATGCCCTGCGCCGCTATCACCGCCAGACCTTGCAGGAATTGCCGATGGGCGTTTGCTCGCTGGCCAAGGATCAGGAAATCCTCATGTGGAACAAAGCCATGGAGGAGCTGACCGGGATTGCCGCGCAGCGTGTGGTCGGATCGCGCCTGAGCACCATCGCCGATCCGTGGAAAGAACTGCTGCAAGGCTTCATCAATCTGCCGGACGAGCATTTGCACAAACAGCACCTGGCCCTTGATGGCCAGACCCGCTGGCTGAACCTGCACAAAGCGGCCATTGATGAACCGCTCGCACCGGGTAACAGTGGCCTGGTGTTGCTGGTGGAAGATCTGACCGAAACCCAGATGCTCGAAGACAAACTGGTGCACTCCGAGCGCCTGGCCAGCATCGGGCGACTCGCGGCGGGTGTGGCCCATGAAATCGGCAACCCGATCACCGGCATCGCGTGCCTGGCGCAGAACCTGCGCGAAGAACGCGAAGACGATGGCGAACTGAAGGAAATCAGCGGTCAGATCCTCGAGCAGACCAAACGCGTTTCGCGCATCGTTCAGTCGCTGATGAGCTTCGCCCACGCCGGCAGTCACCAACACAGCGACGAGCCCGTCTGTCTGGCTGAAGTGGCTCAGGATGCCATCGGTTTGCTGGCCCTGAACCGACGCAATTTCGAAGTGCAGTTCTATAACCTGTGCGACCCCGATCACTGGGTCGAAGGCGATCCGCAACGCCTCGCCCAGGTATTGATCAACCTGCTCTCAAACGCCCGTGACGCCTCGCCTCCCGGCAGTGCGGTGCGGGTCAAGAGCGAAGCCGGCGAACACACGGTCGACTTGATCGTGGAAGACGAAGGCAGCGGTATTCCGAAGAACATCATGGACCGATTGTTCGAACCTTTCTTCACCACCAAGGATCCTGGCGAAGGCACCGGTCTGGGCCTTGCACTGGTCTATTCCATCGTTGAAGAGCATTATGGACAAATCACCATCGACAGCCCGGCTGATGTACAAAGCCAACGCGGCACCCGTATTCGGGTGACCTTGCCGCGTCATGTCGAAGCGACGTCCGCTGTGAACTGAGACCGTCGAGAGTATCGAATCAATGCCGCACATTTTGATCGTCGAAGACGAAACAATTATCCGCTCCGCCTTGCGCCGCCTGCTGGAACGTAACCAGTACCAGGTCAGCGAAGCCGGTTCAGTGCAGGAAGCACAAGAACGCTTCACCATTCCCACGTTCGACCTGATCGTCAGCGACTTGCGTCTTCCGGGCGCTCCGGGCACCGAGTTGATCAAACTCGGCCAGGGCACTCCGGTGCTGATCATGACCAGCTACGCCAGCCTGCGTTCGGCCGTCGACTCGATGAAGATGGGCGCGGTGGATTACATCGCCAAGCCTTTCGATCACGACGAAATGCTCCAGGCTGTCGCCCGTATCCTGCGTGACCGCCAATCGCTGCCGGCCGGCGGTGAACCGGCCACCGGCAAAGCGGCCAATGGCGCGGCGAAACCGGGTGTTGATAACAGCAACGGCGAAATCGGCATCATCGGTTCGTGCCCGCCGATGCAGGACCTGTACAGCAAGATCCGCAAAGTCGCGCCGACCGATTCCAATGTCCTGATCCAGGGTGAATCCGGTACCGGTAAAGAACTGGTGGCCCGCGCCCTGCACAACCTGTCCAAACGAGCCAAGGCACCGATGATTTCGGTGAACTGTGCAGCCATCCCGGAAAGCCTGATCGAGTCCGAACTGTTCGGCCACGAAAAAGGCGCGTTCACTGGCGCCAGCGCCGGGCGTGCCGGTCTGGTGGAAGCGGCGGACGGCGGCACCTTGTTCCTCGACGAAATCGGCGAACTGCCACTGGAAGCCCAGGCCCGCTTGCTGCGCGTGTTGCAGGAAGGCGAAATTCGCCGGGTCGGTTCGGTCCAGTCACAGAAAGTCGATGTGCGCCTGATCGCCGCGACTCACCGGGACCTCAAGAGCCTGGCGAAGATCGGTCAGTTCCGTGAAGACTTGTATTACCGCCTCCATGTGATCGCCCTGAAATTGCCGGCCCTGCGCGAGCGCGGTGCCGATGTCAACGAGATCGCCAATGCCTTCCTGGCGCGACAGAGCGCGCGGGTCAACCGTACCGACCTGAAATTCGCGGTGGATGCCGAACAGGCGATCCGTCATTACTCCTGGCCGGGTAACGTTCGTGAACTGGAAAACGCGGTAGAGCGCGCCGTCATCCTGTGCGAGAGCCCGGAGATTTCCGCCGAGCTGCTGGGGATCGACATCGAACTGAGCGACCTGGAAGACGATGACTTCATTGGTCTGCCGCCGCAACAGGGCAACGGCGCCAGCAACAACAATCATGAGCCAACCGAAGACCTGTCGCTGGAAGACTACTTCCAGCACTTCGTGCTTGAGCATCAGGACCACATGACGGAAACCGAGCTGGCCCGCAAACTCGGGGTGAGTCGCAAGTGCCTGTGGGAACGTCGTCAGCGCCTGGGTATCCCGCGGCGCAAGACCGGGGTCGCCAGCGAGAGCTGAACAGCGCCTGTCTGATGTGCGGGTAACACATGACTTTGTGAAAAAACTGTTACCTCAGTCGTTTCACGTAACAGAAGCCGGGGCTTACGGTAACGAAGTCCCGGCTTTTTTTCGGCCTCGAAAACCCTGTCAGCCCGCCTAACCCCTTGTTTTGCTGGACCTCACAAAAGTTGGCACGCACCCTGCTATATGTTTAGTACAAGAACAATAACAAGCAATGCACAAGACAATAAAAATAAGACGAATCGACTCACGCACAATAAAAACAAGACGGCGAGAGGCGCAGCTAACTGATTCTTTTGGAGAGGCGTTGTATTTGGGGCTTGCCCCACGACCAGGCCGAGAATAATAAAAAACTGTCCCAAGACAGTGCCTGAACTGGTTGGATCGAACGATCACTGCAGCACAGCGACCAAAGCAATCCGTTTGCTCTTGGCTCCCGATTGGGAGGGCCATGAAGGAAACACTTCATGGCGAGGGCACTTAATAAAAACAAAAAGCCCGACTCAAAAATAAAAATAGAGCATGCAACTACTTTCTTGGGGAGCTTCGGCTCCCCTTGTAGTTTCTACGATTCGAAAAACCTACCCAAATCTGCTTTGTTTTCCGCTTGAAGCCTGCGGCTTACAGCTCATATCTGCTGTGTCCTACACCATCCCCTGACTAAATGCTAGAATCCCCGCCCATCATGCGGTCATTCTTCGTTATGGCCGAACATTCCTTCAAACAGTGCATCCCATGCTGAAGAAGTTGTTCCAGTCATTCCGTTCTCCCAAGCGTCATACGCAACACATTCGCAGTACGCCTGAAGTCCTCAACAGCGGCCAACATTCGCTGCAAAAGGCCCAATTCAGCCGTTACGCGGTGAACATCGTCGAACGCCTGCAGAACGCCGGTTACCAGGCCTACCTGGTCGGCGGCTGTGTGCGTGACATGCTCCTTGGCATCACGCCAAAAGATTTCGACGTCGCCACCAGTGCCACGCCTGAGCAGGTGCGAGCCGAATTCCGCAACGCGCGGATCATCGGTCGCCGCTTCAAGCTGGTGCATATCCACTTTGGCCGCGAAATCATCGAAGTCGCGACCTTCCGCGCCAATCACCCGCAAAACGACGAGGAAGAAGACAGCAACCAGTCTTCCCGTAACGAGAGCGGGCGCATCCTGCGCGACAACGTCTACGGCACGCTGGAAGAAGACGCGCAACGCCGCGACTTCACCATCAATGCCTTGTATTACGATCCGGTCAGCGAGCGCATTCTCGATTACGCCAATGGCGTACACGACATCCGCAATCACCTGATCCGCCTGATCGGCGACCCGAAGCAACGCTACCAGGAAGACCCGGTACGGATGCTGCGGGCCGTGCGTTTCGCCGCCAAGCTGAATTTCGGCATCGAAAAACACAGCGCCCTGCCGATCCGCGACCTGGCGCCGATGCTGCGCGAGATCCCGTCAGCCCGTCTGTTCGAAGAAGTGCTCAAGCTGTTCCTCTCCGGCCATGCCGCGGACACCTTCGAGATGCTGGTCGACCTGCAGTTGTTCGATCCGCTGTTCCCGGCCAGTGCCGAGGCGCTGGAATACAACCCGACGTACACCCACACCTTGATCAGCGAAGCGTTGATCAACACTGACCTGCGGATCAAACAGAACAAACCGGTAACCCCGGCGTTCCTGTTTGCAGCCCTGCTGTGGCCTGCCCTGCCGGCCCGCGTCCTGCGCCTGCAAGAACGTGGCATGCCACCGATTCCGGCGATGCAGGAAGCCGCTCACGAGCTGATTGCCGAGCAGTGCCAGCGGATCGCGATTCCGAAACGCTTCACCATGCCGATCCGCGAGATCTGGGACATGCAGGAGCGGCTTCCTCGCCGCAGCGGCAAGCGTGCCGACCTGTTGCTGGACAACCCGCGGTTCCGTGCCGGTTACGACTTCCTGCTGCTGCGAGAAAGCGCTGGCGAGCAGACCGATGGCCTGGGCGAATGGTGGACCGACTATCAGGACGCCAATGACAGTGAGCGTCGGGACATGATCCGCGACCTCAGCGGCAAGGATGAAGGCACCGGCGCACCACGCAAACGGCGTCGCAGCGGTGGCGCCAAGCGCAAACGCGCGGCCGGCGCACCGAGTGCTACGGGCGAGTAATCCATGGAACGCATCTACATCGGCATGGGCAGCAATCTGGCTGACCCCGCCGAACAATTGCGCAGCGCCGTCGAGGCGCTGGCGCAGTTGCCGCAGACCCAACTGGTCGGGGTGTCCGGGTTTTATCAAAGCGACTCGCTTCTGCCCGGCCAGCCGCGTTACACCAACGCGGTCGCCGCCCTCGACAGCACGCTCCCGCCATTGGACCTGCTTGATGCGCTGCAAGCCATCGAGAACGGACAAGGCCGCGAGCGTCTTGAGCGTTGGGGTCCACGAACGCTGGACCTCGACATCGTGCTGTTTGGCGACCGGCTGATCGACGAACCGCGCCTCAAGGTGCCGCACTACCATATGCAGGAGCGGGCCTTCGTTCTGTATCCGCTGGCCGAACTGGCGCCTGCAGAGCTGCGTCTGGCCGATGGCCGCAGCCTGAAGGCATTACTCGCAGCCTGTCCGTTCGTCGGCCTGGAACGCCTCCCTCCGAATTAATGCAAATCCCCTGTGGGAGTGAGCCTGCTCGCGATAGCGACTTAACATTCACCGAAGATGTTGACTGTCAGGACGCAATCGCGAGCAGGCTCACTCCCACATTGGTTTTTGTGTTGAACATAGAATCCGCTGCTGAATCGCATCAGTTACCCCGGTAACACCCCCCGCGTAACAACGCGGTAACACATGCAATTGACTTCCCGAGTTCTCCTCACGACTATAGGCGTCCCGCTGCCGCCAACACGGCGTTGAAGGGCGCAATCCAGGCCTTAAAAGCACGACATCAGAGCGTGCGCCTGTATTTAACGAAGAATCACGCGCGTTACTCGCAGTAGTTTCCAAGCGCCTGAATGAGGAACTTTTCATGCCAGCCATCACCCTGACCACTCTGCAAGGTTTGAAGCAAAAAGGTGAAAAAATCACCATGCTGACCTGCTATGACGCGACCTTCGCCCACGCCTGCAATCAGGCTGGCGTCGAAGTGCTGCTGGTGGGCGACTCCCTCGGCATGGTTTTGCAAGGTCACGACAGCACCCTGCCGGTGACCACCGCGGAAATGGCTTACCACGTGGCAGCCGTCAAACGCGGCAACGCCGATGCGCTGATCCTCGCCGACCTGCCGTTCATGGCCTACGCCACCACCGAACAAGCCATGAGCAACAGCGCCCTGTTGATGCAGGCCGGTGCGCACATGGTCAAGGTTGAAGGCGCATTGTGGCTCGCCGACTCGATCCGCCTGCTGGCCGAACGAGGCATCCCTGTGTGCGCGCACATGGGCCTGACACCGCAATCGGTGAACATGCTGGGCGGTTACAAAGTCCAGGGCCGCAGCGAGAACCAGGCGCGACAGATGCGCGCCGACGCCATCGCGCTGGAACAGGCCGGTGCCGCCATGCTATTGCTTGAGTGCGTACCGAGCGAATTGGCCCAGGAAATTACCCAGGCAGTGGGCATTCCGGTGATCGGTATCGGTGCCGGCAGTGACACCGATGGCCAGGTCCTGGTCCTGCACGACATGCTCGGCCTGTCCATTACCGGTCGCGTACCTAAATTCGTAAAGAACTTCATGAACGGCCAGACCAGCATTCACGCAGCTCTGAGCGCCTACGTCAGTGAAGTCAAAGCCGCCTCTTTCCCTGGGATCGAACACGGATTCTCTGCATGAACACCGTAAAAACAGTACGCGAACTCCGGGCCGCCGTGGCCCGTGCCCGCAGCGAAGGCAAGCGCATCGGCTTCGTGCCGACCATGGGCAACCTGCACAGCGGTCATGTCGCGCTGATTACCAAAGCGACCCAACGGGCGGATTTCGTAGTCGCCAGCATTTTCGTCAACCCGCTGCAATTCGGCGCCGGCGAAGACCTCGACAAGTACCCGCGGACCCTGGCGGCTGACCAGGAGAAACTGCTCCAGGCCGGTTGCCACTTGCTGTTCGCGCCCACCGTCGAAGAAATGTACCCCGACGGCATGGCCGGCCAGACCCGCGTCAGCGTCCCGCAACTCTCCGAAGGCCTGTGCGGCGCCAGCCGTCCCGGGCATTTCGAAGGTGTCGCGACGGTCGTCAGCAAGCTGTTCAACATGGTCCAGCCGGACCTGGCGGTCTTCGGCCAGAAAGATTTCCAGCAACTGGCGGTGATCAAATCCCTGGTCCATGACCTGAACATGCCAGTGCAGATCATTGGCGAACCGACCGTTCGGGCGGCCGATGGCCTGGCGCTGTCGTCGCGCAATGGTTTCCTCAGCGAAGAGCAGCGCGCCGTTGCGCCGGTGGTGTATCGCGGCCTGTGCCAGATTGCCGAGGCGATCAAACAGGGCGAGCGGGATTTCCCGGCGCTGATCGACGCACAGATCAAGCAGCTTGAAGCAGCCGGGTTGCGCACCGATTACCTGGAGATTCGTCACGCGCAAACCTTGCGCCCAGCGACTCCGGAAGATCGGGACCTAGTGATATTGGTTGCGGCGTTCCTGGGCACCACACGGTTGATCGACAACCTGCACCTGAACCTCGACGCCCCCGCCTAAGCACCGCCCCCCCTGTAGGAGCGAAGCTTGCTCGCGAAGAGGCTGTCACACTCGACATTTGTGTCGACTGATACGCCGCGTTCGCGAGCAAGCTTCGCTCCGACAGAAAATTGCGTGGCTTCGCTCCCTTATTGCTGCCTTTTATGCCTTCGGGCAAACTGCCCGCCGTTCGATTCCGACCTGGGAAAACACTCATGCACGCCATCATGCTCAAAGCCAAGCTGCATCGCGCCGAAGTCACTCACGCCGTACTCGATTACGAAGGTTCCTGCGCCATCGACGGCGAATGGCTGGACTTGTCCGGCATCCGTGAGTACGAACAGATCCAGATTTATAACGTCGACAACGGCGAACGCTTCACCACCTACGCGATTCGTGGCGAAGAAGGCTCGCGGATGATCTCGGTCAACGGTGCTGCCGCGCACAAGGCCAAGGTCGGTGACCGTGTGATCATCTGCGCCTACGCCCATTACAGCGAAGCCGAGCTGCTCAACTTCAAACCGCGCATGCTTTACATGGCACCGGGCAATGAACTGAGCCACACCAGCAATGCCATTCCGGTTCAGGTCGCCTGATCGAACCGACGCCCCTCCCGTTTGTCGAACCGTTCCCTGCTTTGTGTATAAAAAAGTACCGGGAACGTGTTAGACAAAGTCAAGACAGATCGCAGCGCGAGGTTTACTGTATTCGCCCTGTGTCATTGAAATCGTGTCGACGCAGTTGACCGGACGCCTGCCTACGGCGCGCCGGGATTTTCAGTGTTCAAAAAAGCCGTTCAAGTAAAAAGGAAACCCGCAGCGATGGCGTACTACCGCACTCCTCACGACGTGACCGCTCTGCCCGCCTGGCAAGCGTTGAATGACCACCGCCAAGCCATGCAGGATTTCAGCATGCGCGAGGCCTTCAATGCCGATCCGCAGCGTTTTACTCAATTCACCCTCAGCAGCTGCGGGCTGTTTCTCGATTACTCGAAGAACCTGATCAACGCCGAGACCCGCAATCTGCTGGTGGGCCTGGCCAATGAAGTCGACCTCAAGGGCGCGATCAAATCGCTGTTCGACGGCGAAATCGTCAACTCGTCGGAAGGTCGTCCAGCCCTGCACACCGCACTGCGTCGCCCGGTTGGCGACAAGCTGTCGGTGAATGGCGTCAACGTGATGCCAGAAGTGCACAAAGTGCTGAACCAGATCACCGACCTCGTCGGCCGCATCCATGACGGTCTGTGGCGTGGCTACACCGAGAAGCCGATCACTGACGTGGTGAACATCGGTATCGGTGGCTCGTTCCTCGGCCCTGAGTTGGTGTCTGAAGCGCTGCTGTCCTACGCCCAGAAAGGCGTGCGTTGCCATTACCTGGCGAACATCGATGGCAGTGAGTTCCACGAACTGACCATGAAGCTGCGCGCTGAAACCACGCTGTTCATCGTGTCGTCGAAATCCTTCAACACCCTCGAAACCCTGAAAAATGCCCAGGCCGCTCGCGCCTGGTACCTGGCTCAGGGCGGTTCGGAAGCCGAGCTGTATCGTCACTTCATCGCCGTATCCAGCAACAACGCGGCGGCCGTGGCGTTCGGTATCCGCGAAGAAAACATCTTCCCGATGTGGGACTGGGTCGGCGGCCGTTACTCGCTGTGGTCGGCCATCGGTTTGCCAATCGCGCTGGCCATCGGCATGTCGAACTTCAAGGAACTGCTGTCCGGTGCCTACACCATGGACCAGCATTTCCAGAGCGCGCCATTCGAACAGAACATGCCGGTGCTGCTGGCGTTGCTTGGCGTGTGGTACGGCAACTTCTGGGGTGCGCAAAGCCACGCGATCCTGCCTTACGACCACTACCTGCGCAACATCACCAAGCACTTGCAACAGCTGGACATGGAATCCAACGGCAAGAGCGTGCGCCAGGACGGTACGCCAGTGTCCACCGATACCGGCCCGGTGATCTGGGGTGGCGTGGGTTGCAACGGTCAGCACGCGTATCACCAGTTGCTGCACCAAGGCACCCAACTGATTCCGGCCGACTTCATCGTGCCGATTGTCAGCTTCAACCCGGTCTCCGACCACCACCAGTGGCTGTACGCCAACTGCCTGTCGCAAAGCCAGGCTCTGATGCTCGGCAAGACCCTTGTCGAAGCCGAAGCCGAACTGCGTGACAAAGGCATGAGCGAAGAAGACGTGCATAAAATCGCGCCGCACAAGGTGATCCCGGGCAACCGTCCGAGCAACACCCTCGTGGTCGAGCGCATCAGCCCCCGTCGTCTCGGTGCGCTGGTGGCGATGTACGAACACAAAGTCTTCGTGCAAAGCGTGGTCTGGGGCATCAATGCCTTCGACCAGTGGGGCGTGGAGCTGGGCAAGGAGCTGGGCAAAGGCGTTTACAACCGCCTGGTCGGCAGCGAAGAAACCCCGGCTGACGATGCTTCCACCCAAGGCCTGATCAACTACTTCCGCGGTCGTCACCGCGGTTGATCTGGCGCCTGCCCACAGGGTTTGTGCCAAACACAAATGCTGTGGGCAACACCAATCCCTGTAGGAGTTAGCCTGCTCGCGATAGCGGTTTTTCATTCAACATCGATGTTGACTGATCCACCGCTATCGCGAGCGGGCTCACTCCTACCGTTGTTTTGTGTCTGGCTTGAACCCTTTCGCTACTCGGCGCATCTTTATTACTTGTCGCAAAACAAGAATAAGGAACCGTCATGTTCGATATCAGCACGTTCCCCAAAGCCGATGCCGTCCGCCGGGCTGCACACTTGAGTCAAGACGACTACCACCGCCTCTACCGTCAATCCATCGAGCACCCCAGTGAGTTCTGGGCCGAGCAGGCCACCCGCTTTCTCGACTGGAGCACGCCGTGGGACACCGTCCAGCGCTATAACCTGAAGACCGGCGAGGCCAGCTGGTTTGCCGGTGGCAAGTTGAACGTCAGTTACAACTGCATCGACCGTCACCTGGAAAAACGCGGCGATCAGATCGCCATTCTCTGGGAAGGCGACGACCCCGCCGAATCCGCGCAGATCACCTACAAGAAACTCCATCACAACGTCTGTCGCCTGGCCAACGTGCTCAAAAGCCGTGGCGTGAAAAAGGGTGACCGCGTGTGCATCTACATGCCGATGATTCCCGAAGCGGCCTACGCCATGCTCGCCTGTACGCGGATTGGCGCGGTGCATTCGGTGGTGTTCGGCGGCTTCTCTCCAGACTCTGTGCGCGACCGGATTCTCGACGCCGATTGCCGCACGGTGATCACCGCCGATGAAGGCGTGCGCGGCGGCAAATTCGTGCCGCTCAAGCAGAAGGTCGACGAGGCACTGCAAAGTTGCCCGAACGTCAGCACCGTCATCGTCGTCGAGCGCACCCAAGGCAAAGTGGACTGGGTTGAAGGTCGCGATCTCTGGTATCACCAGGCGCTACGCGACGTCAGCGACGATTGCCCGCCAGAGCCCATGGACGCCGAAGACCCGCTGTTCATCCTCTACACCTCCGGCAGCACCGGCAAACCCAAAGGCGTACTGCACACCACCGGCGGCTATCTACTGCAAGCGGCGATGACCTTCAAGTACGTACTCGACTACCGCGATGGTGAAGTCTTCTGGTGCACCGCCGACGTCGGCTGGGTCACCGGCCACAGTTACATCGTCTATGGCCCGCTGGCCAACGGCGCGACCACGCTGATCTTCGAAGGCGTGCCAAGTTACCCGAACAGTTCGCGCTTCTGGCAGGTGATCGACAAACACCACGTCAACATTTTCTACACCGCCCCGACTGCGCTGCGCTCGCTGATGCGTGAAGGCCCCGAGCCGTTGAAGGACACTTCTCGCCAGAGCCTCAGATTACTCGGCAGCGTCGGTGAGCCGATCAACCCGGAGGCGTGGGACTGGTACTTCAACGTCGTCGGCGAACAGCGTTGTCCGATCGTCGACACCTGGTGGCAGACCGAAACCGGCGGCATCATGCTCAGCCCGCTGGTCAGCGCGCAACGGATCAAGCCCGGCTGCGCCACCCAACCGATGTTCGGCGTGCAACCGGTGCTGCTGGATGAAACGGGCAAGGAAATCAAAGGCGCCGGCAGCGGCGTGCTGGCGATCAAATCCAGCTGGCCGGCGCAGATCCGCAGCGTCTATGGCGACCCGCAACGGATGGTCGACACCTACTTCAAGCCCTACCCCGGCTACTACTTCACCGGCGACGGCGCGCGGCGTGATGAGGATGGCGATTACTGGATCACCGGGCGCATCGACGACGTGATCAACGTCTCCGGGCACCGCATCGGCACTGCCGAGGTAGAAAGCGCGCTGGTGCTGCACGACAGCATCGCCGAGGCCGCCGTGGTCGGTTATCCCCACGACCTCAAGGGCCAGGGCATCTATGCCTTCGTCACGCCCATGAACGGCACCGAGGCCAATGACGAACTGAAGAAGGAATTGCTGGCTCACGTCAGCAAGGAGATTGGCAGTTTCGCCAAACCGGACTTGATCCAATGGGCCCCGGCCTTGCCGAAAACCCGTTCGGGCAAGATCATGCGGCGCATCCTGCGCAAGATCGCGTGCAACGAACTGGACAGTCTGGGGGACACCTCGACACTGGCCGATCCAAGCGTGGTGCAGGGGCTGATCGACAAACGTCTGAACCAGTAACGCACCTGACAGCATCGCGAGCAGGCTCGCTCCCACATTGGCTTTGTGCGAAACGCAAAACGCTCAGCCAACAATTAGCTCTGTGGGAGCGAGCCTGCTCGCGATGGCAACACCTCGACTTCCCGTCAATGCTGTTAAACTCCCGCGCCAAATTCCCTCCTGCAAGGCGCACAGCATGTCTTCCTTGAATCAGGCGCTGCGCGCCGCCCTCGATCATCGCCAGGACCTGCTCGCCGAGCTGCATCAGCAAGGCACCGATTGCTATCGCCTGTTCCACGGCAGCCAGGAAGGCGCCGGCGGCCTGACCATCGACCGCTACGGCCCGCAACTGCTGGTACAAAGCTTCCACCAGGCGCTGGAACGTGACGCACTGCTGCAACTGCACGAGACCGTCAATCAACACCTGGGCCTCGATACGCTGCTGGTCTACAACGACCGTTCCCGGGGCAACTCGCGTATCGACCGCGAAGACACCGTCTACCGCGCCGACGAGGCAGCCCTGCAAGACTTGATCGGCCATGAATGGGGCCTGAACTATCGGGTTCGCGGTCGTCATGCCGGCCAGGATCCGCTGCTGTTTCTCGACCTGCGCAACACGCGCGGCTGGGTCAAGGAGCACAGCAAAAACAAAAGCGTGCTCAACCTGTTCGCCTACACCTGTGGTGTCGGCCTGAGTGCTGCGGCCGGCGGGGCAAGTGAGGTGTGCAACCTGGATTTCGCCGAGGGCAATCTGGCGGTCGGCCGCGAGAACGGTCTGCTCAATCCGCAATTGCCGGCCATGGAATTCATCCAGTCCGATTACTTCCCGGCCATCCGCCAACTGGCGGGGCTGCCGATCAGTCAGCGACGCGGGCAGAAACTGCCGAGTTACACGCGTCTCGACCAGCGTCAGTACGACCTGGTGCTGCTCGATCCACCCGCCTGGGCCAAGAGCGCGTTCGGCACGGTCGACCTGCTGCGCGACTACCAGAGCCTGCTCAAACCCGCGCTGCTGACCACCGCCGAGAACGGCGTGCTGATCTGCTGCAACAACCTGGCAAAGGTCAGCATGGACGATTGGCGCGAGCAGGTTTTACGTTGCGCAGAGAAGGCCGGGCGGCCTGTGCGTGAGTGGACGGTGATGAAACCGGGCGGTGATTTCCCGTCGATGGATCAACAGCCGCCGCTGAAGACGTTGATTCTGCAACTCTGATCACGCAGGAAATTTCCTACGCAAATTTCTGAAAAACCAGAAGAGTGCGTTCACTTCGGAACCGGAATCGCGTGCCATACTCCAACGCACTCCGATTCAGACAGATGAAGCCACACATGCCCAAAGGATTGATTCGCGCTATTGGCGCATTGTTGACTGCTCTGGCCCTTTATAGCCTGCTGGGGTTTCTGATTTTGCCGGGCATCGCGTTGCGGGTCGCCAACCAACAATTGGCCAATTACGCCACGATGCCCGCGACGATTTCCCGGATCGAGCTCAACCCCTTCAGCCTGGAAGTGACCCTCTGGGGCCTGGTCATCGGCGAGCCGGGCAAAGAACAGGTCGGTTTCGAACGCCTGTACGCCAACCTGCAGATCGACAGCCTGTGGACCAAGGCGCTGCACCTGTCCGATATCGAAATGGACAAACCCAAGACCGAAATCCTTTTCGGCAAGGACGGCAAGCTCAATCTGCTGGGCCTGTTCAAGATCCCCGCCAGCGAACCGACCCCGGCCGACCCGGAAGCCAAGCCGTTCCCGTTGCGTATCGAGCGGATCAAACTGGCGGGCGGCAATGTGCACTTTCAGGATTTGCGCCCCAGCGAACCCATCGAATTCCTCTACGACAAACTCGACTTCGAGCTGAAGAACCTCAGCACGCTGCCGGAAGACAGTGCCGACATGACGTTGGTAGCCATCGGCCCGGGCGGTGGGCAGCTCGACTGGACCGGTAACTTCAGCCTGATCCCGATTGCCTCCGAAGGTAAGCTCAAGATCACCGACGGCAAGATGAAAGCCTTCTGGCCCTATGTGCGTGACGCGTTGCCCCTGGTGCTCGAAGACGGTGTCGTCAACCTGAGCACTGACTACAAGCTCAACTTGTCCAAGGAAACCGAGCTGCTGCTGAGCAACGTCGCCGTCAGCGTCGCGCCATTTGCCATCAAGGCCCCGGACGGTCGACCACTGGCCAAACTCGAGCGCCTGGACATCAGTGAAACCACGGTGGACCTGGCCAAACAGCAAGTGGTGGTCGGCAAGATCCGTAGCAATAAACTGGAAACCTGGGCCGCCCTGGAAGCAGACGGACAACTCGACTGGCAAAAACTGTTCGCCAGCCAACCGTCCAAAGCTGCAGTAAAAGCCAACGCCGAACCAGCGACAACTCCGGCGGCAGCCGATTCGCCTGAAGCCAAACCCGCGCCACCGAGCAAACCGTGGCAAGTGCTGCTCAAAGACGTGCAACTGCGCAATTACCAGGTTCATCTGGCCGACCGCAAGGCACAACCGGCCGTGGCCCTGGATGTCGGTCCGCTGAACCTCGATTTGCAGAATTTCGACAGCCTCAACGGCTCGCCTTTTAACCTCAAGCTCGACACCGGCGTGGGCAAACAGGGCAGGCTTATGGCCGACGGCGTGGTCAATCTGGCACCGGTCAGCGCCAAACTGAATGTGCAAACCAAAGACATCGACCTGCGTGTCGCCCAGTCCTACATCAACCCGTTCATTCGCCTGGAGCTGCGCAGCGGCATGCTCGGCAGTGATCTGGCGGTCGATCTGAAAAGCACCGAGCCATTGGCATTCAGCGTCACCGGTAAAGCGCAGGTCGATCAACTGCACACCCTCGACACCCTCAAGACCCGCGACTTTCTCAAGTGGCAGCAGCTGGTGCTCGAAGGTCTGAACTATCAGCATGGCGACAGCCTGTCGATCGACAAGGTCAACCTGTTCCAGCCTTACGTGCGTTTCATGATCAACGATGACCGCACCACCAACATCGATGACCTGCTGATCCCGCAACCGGCCGACACCGTAGCTGCCAAGACAGCCGCCAGCAAACCCGCCAGCAAGGACAAACCGCTGGGCATCCACATTGGCGGCATTGCCATCAATGACGGTTCGGCGAACTTCGCCGACTTCAGCCTGACCCCGAACTTCGCCACGGCGGTGCAACAACTCAACGGTCAGATCGGCACCATCGACAGCCGTCAGGCGAAACCGGCCAGCGTCGATATCAAAGGCAAGGTCGACCGTTACGCGCCCGTGACCATCAAGGGTTCGGTCAACCCGTTCGACCCGATGGCCAGCCTCGACATCGCCACCAGTTTCAAACGTGTGGAACTGACCACGCTGACGCCCTACTCCGGCAAGTTCGCCGGGTACCGCATCCGCAAGGGCCGGCTCAATCTCGACCTGCACTACATCATCGTCAAGGGCCAGCTCAAGGCCGAAAACAAAGTGGTGGTCGAGCAACTGCAATTGGGTGAAAAGGTCGACAGCCCGGACGCCGTGAGCCTGCCGCTGAAACTGGCGATCGCGTTGCTCAAGGACGTCGACGGCAAGATTTCAATTGAGCTGCCGGTGACCGGCGACCTGAACAACCCGCAGTTCAGCGTCATGCCGATTGTCTGGCAGACCCTGCGCAACCTGATCGTCAAGGCGGCTGCCGCACCGTTCAAAATGATAGGCGGTCTGGTCAGTGGCGGGGGTTCAGAAGATTTGGGCACTGTCTCGTTTGCGCCGGGCTCCAGTGAGCTGAGCAAGGACGCCGAGGGTTCGTTGATCAAACTGTCCCAGGCCCTCAAGGAACGCCCTGCCCTGCGCCTGGAAATCGAAGGCACCGCAGCCGCCAGCAGCGACGGTCCGCTGATTGCCGAGCAACGGCTTGAGCGCGAATACCAGTACAACTACTACAAAATGCTCCAGCGACGCGGTGACAAGGTTCCGGCCCAGGCTTCATTGCTGCAAGTGCCGGACGGCGAGAAAGGTCCGCTGCTGGAAGGGATCTACCGCACGCGCCTGAAGACCCAGCCACCGGCTGAGTGGAAGGATCTGGGCAAGGAAGAACGCACCGCCAAAATGCGCGCAGACGTGATCAAATTCTGGAGCACCAGTGATGTGTTGCTGCGCCAACTGGGTCAGGAACGCGCCAGCAGCATCAAGGATTACCTGGTGGACAAGGCCCAGATGGCCGATGACCGTGTCTACTTCATCGACGCCCAACTGGGCGAGGCGGAAAGTGACGGTCGGGTGGTAACGCCGATGCACCTGGATGCCGAGTGATGTTCAGACAAGTGTTGATCAGCCTGACCCTGGCGCTGGCGGCCAGTCAGGCCTCGGCGGCCGATACCCTGCGCTGTGGCAGTCAGTTGGTCAGCGTCGGGGACAGGTCCAGTGAAGTGCTGCAGAAGTGCGGTGAACCGGTCAGCCGCGATCTGCTGGGCTACAAGCGCAGCGCCAACCGACGGGAAGAGTTTCAGGTAGAGGAATGGACCTACGGGCCCAATGGCGGGATGTATCAATACCTGCGGTTTGAAGGTAATCGCCTGAAACAGATCACCAGCAAGCGCGGTAACTGAACCTCCGATCCGGAGTGGTTACATCACAAAATGTGGGAGCGAGCCTGCTCGCGATAGCGGTGTGTCATACAGCATTGATGTTGGCTGACACACCGCTATCGCGAGCAGGCTCACTCCCACATTGGTTTGTGCGACGCCCACAATAGAACAGGCCCCCGACACGAATGTCGGAGGCCTGTAATGGCCACATCCTTGTGGCCTTTCGCATGAACTCTCCAGATGCGGCTGGCGTATTGCTCGGCCCGCCTGCCGCGCCTTCTCCCAGTCCAGGCGAGAAGTCTTGCCTTACTCGGCTTTCAGGCCGTCAGCGGAGACCGCCTGGACGCCTTTGATTTTCTTGGCGATGGCCACGGCGGTGGTTTTCTGTGCTTCAGTCACTGCAACAGTGGACGACAGGGAAACAACACCTTTGTTGGTCTCAACCTTGATGTCGGTACCAGGAATGCCTTTTTCGGTTACCAGGTCTGCTTTGACTTTGGTGGTGATCCAGGTATCGGAGGTAGCTTCTTTGGCTTGGGTCACTTCACCGGCGGCCAGGACCATTGGAGCCTGAGTCGCTTGGGTTTGAGCGAATGCAGCGTTGGCCATGGTCAGGGTCAGCGCGGTAGCAGTAGCGGCAGCGATAGCGAACTTCTTCATACGAGTAACTCCTGTTTTTCTAGAAAGTCTGCTGCGTGTCTTGTCAGCAGGGTTACTGGGTATATTGCGAACGCTGTGCCAACTTTGAGACAGCCAATAAATCCTTATAAAACAATAACTTATGAAAACACCTGATTTTCGGAATCATGCAAAATGCATGACTTGGTGATTCTCTACATGCAAGTTGCGGGTTTTGACGTGGGCCTAAGGCCATGAATTGTCGAGAATTTCTTTCTTTAACGCGTTTTTCCCTTCAATAGACAAAAAAATGCCCCGCCTCGTGAAAGGCGGGGCATTTGTTAACCGCGAGTATCAGACGCCTGTGCAGCCTTTAGGTGCGTACTCCTGAGCCACTGTGGTGGCGCAAGTCCAGCCAGTCAGAGAGCGCGTCAGGGTAATGGTTTTGCTCAAGACCGGACCTGGAGCGTTAAGGATCGTGCAACCGATGGTGCCGGTACCATCAGTCGCGACACCCGCTGCCGTGGTTGTGCAATTGGAAGTCGTGGCGGTTCCGCCCACTTTTGTCAGATCCGGATTGGTACCAGAGTTCATGAGGTCCTCAAACGGGACTTTCAACGCCGTGATCTCTGCCAGACCGGCCGTCACCTTGGCACGCGCTTGATACTTCGAATAAGCCGGCAACGCAAACGTCGCCAGAATCCCGATGATCGCCACCACGATCAGCAGTTCGATCAGGGTAAAACCTTTTTGAGTATTCATAGACAGGCTCCATGCATGAGTCGAAATCTCATGATCTGAATGAACTTCAGCACAGCCCGTGCCAAGCGCTGCGCCCCCAATTGGCGGGGCGTGAAGCCAGGTCAGGGACCTTTCCTACCCCCAGGATCCGCACTATCTGACACTATTTGTCACCTGACGGCCGCTGGTTTGGCTCAGCGCCTTGACTAGGCTATAAGTCATGAACTGTCTGCGTCCGGTATCCCCATGAATGACATCGCCCTAAGCGGTCTGGCCAAGCAACTGGTCATGGCCGAACTGCTCACTGAGCAAAGCGCGCAACAGGCGTATCTGCATGCCCAACGCAGCAAAATCTCCCTGGTCAGTTACCTGGTGCAGAACAAGCTGGTGAAGAGCAGGCAGGTTGCCGAGATTGCCTCGGAGCATTTCGGCATGGCGCTGCTCGACCTCAATTGCCTGGACAAGGAAGCCCAGCCTCGAGGGTTGGTCAGCGAGAAACTGATCCGTCAGCACCACGCCCTGCCCCTCTGGCGCCGTGGCAACAAACTGTTCGTGGGGGTTTCCGACCCGACCAATCATCAAGCCATCAATGACATCCAGTTCAGCACAGGTCTGAACACCGAAGCCATTCTGGTAGAGGACGATAAGCTCGGCGATGCCATCGAGAAGTTCTTCGACAGCCAAGCAACCGGCCTGGAAGACATGGCCGATGTTGACCTTGACGGGCTGGACATCGAGTCGGTCGACGACAACAAAAAGGACGCCATCGCCGGCCAGGATGCCGATGACGCGCCGGTGGTGCGCTTCGTCCACAAGATGTTGCTCGATGCGATCAAGAGCGGCTCTTCCGACCTGCATTTCGAGCCCTACGAAAAAACCTACCGGGTGCGGATGCGCACCGACGGCATGCTGCGAGAAGTCGCCAAGCCGCCGAGCCAACTGGCCAACCGCATTGCGGCGCGGCTGAAAGTCATGGCCAGCCTCGACATCTCCGAGCGGCGCAAACCCCAGGACGGACGGATCAAGATGCGCCTGTCCAAGACCAAGTCCATCGACTTCCGGGTCAACACCCTGCCGACCCTGTGGGGCGAGAAAGTGGTGATCCGGATCCTCGACCCATCCAGCGCACAAATGGGCATCGACGCCCTCGGCTACGAGCCTGAACAGAAAGCCTTGTACATGGCTGCGCTGAAGCAGCCACAGGGCATGATCCTGGTCACCGGGCCGACCGGTTCGGGCAAGACCGTGTCGCTCTACACCGGGTTGAATATCCTCAACACCGTGGACATCAACATCTCCACCGCCGAAGACCCGGTGGAGATCAACATGGAAGGCATCAATCAGGTCAACGTCAATCCCAAGCAAGGGCTGGATTTCGCCCAGGCTCTGCGCTCGTTCCTGCGTCAGGACCCGGACGTGATCATGGTCGGCGAGATCCGCGACCTCGAAACCGCCGAAATCGCCATCAAGGCCGCCCAGACCGGGCACATGGTGCTTTCCACCCTGCACACCAACAGCGCCGCAGAAACCCTGACCCGCCTGCACAACATGGGCATTCAGGGCTTCAACATCGCCACCTCGGTCACCCTGATCATCGCCCAGCGGCTGGCGCGCAAACTGTGCAGCCATTGCAAGAAACCCATCGAGATTCCCCACGAGGCGTTGCTCAAGGAAGGCTTCCCCGAGGAACGCATCGGCTCGTTCACGATCTATGAGCCGGTCGGTTGCGATCAGTGCAACGGCGGTTACAAGGGGCGAGTGGGGATTTATGAAGTGGTGAAAAACACACCGGACCTGCAACGGCTGATCATGGCCGAAGGCAATTCCCTGGAAATCGACATTCAGATGCGCAAGGACGGTTTTAATGACTTGCGCACCTCGGGCTTGATCAAGGCCATGCAAGGCGTCACCAGCCTTGAAGAAATCAACCGGGTCACCAAGGACTGAACATGGCGGTCAAAGCAGCAAAAATCAGCGTCTACGCCTGGGAAGGCACGGACAGGAAAGGATCAAAGATGACCGGCGAGTTGAGCGGTCTCAACCCGGCCTTGATCAAGGCTCAATTGCGCAAACAGGGGATCAACCCCGGCAAGGTGCGCAAGAAATCCGCCTCGATTTTCAGTTTCGGCAATCGGATCAAGGCTCAGGAAATCGCCCTGTTTACCCGGCAAATGGCAACGATGATGAAAGCCGGCGTGCCGCTGCTGCAATCGTTCGACATCATCGGAGAAGGCTTCGACAACCCGGCCATGCGCAAACTGGTGGACGAGGTGAAGCAGGAAGTCGCGGCGGGTAACAGCTTCGCCGCGTCCTTGCGTAAAAAACCGCAGTATTTCGACGAGCTGTACTGCAACCTCGTCGACGCAGGTGAGCAGGCTGGCGCTCTGGATACCCTGCTGGAACGGGTGGCGACCTATAAGGAAAAGAGCGAAAGCCTCAAGGCCAAGATCAAGAAAGCCATGACCTACCCGCTGGCCGTGGTCTTTGTGGCGATCATTGTCACCGGGATTCTGCTGATCAAGGTGGTGCCGCAGTTCGAGTCGGTGTTCAAGGGCTTTGGCGCCGAGTTGCCGGCCTTCACCGTGATGGTCATCGGCTTGTCGGAGTTCTTGCAGGCCTGGTGGTGGATGATGCTTGGCGCGTTGATCGCCGCGATCTTCGGTGTGCGCCACGCCTTTAAAACATCCGAGGCCTTTCGGGACCGCACGGACACCTGGCTGCTGAAGCTGCCGCTGATCGGCACCTTGATGTACAAGTCCGCCGTGGCCCGTTACGCCCGCACCCTGTCGACCACATTCGCCGCCGGCGTGCCGTTGGTCGAAGCCCTGGATTCAGTGGCGGGCGCGACCGGCAACATCGTGTTCAAACGGGCGGTGCTGCGCATCAAGCAGGACGTGTCGACCGGCATGCAGCTGAATTTCTCGATGCGCACCTCAGGCATCTTTCCCAGTATGGCGATCCAACTGACCGCCATTGGCGAAGAATCCGGCGCTCTGGACGACATGCTCGATAAGGTCGCGAGCTTCTACGAGGACGAAGTGGACAATATGGTCGATAACCTCACCAGCCTGATGGAGCCGTTCATCATGGTGGTGCTGGGTGTTATTGTCGGTGGCCTGGTGGTTGCGATGTACCTGCCCATCTTCCAACTCGGCTCAGCGATCTGACATGCCCTTGAACGAAGTCCTGATCCTCTATCCGCTGGTGTTCGTGGTCATCGCCTTGGCAGTCGGCCTGCTGGTAGGCAGTTTCCTCAACGTGGTGGTCTGGCGCCTGCCGAAAATGCTCCAACGCGAATGGCGGCTGCAAGCCCATGACGTGTTGGGTTTTCCGCCCGAGGCACCGGGCACCGCCTACAACTTGATGCTGCCTCATTCCCACTGCCCGCAGTGCGACCATCGAATCCGCGCCTGGGAAAACATCCCGCTGCTCAGTTATCTGTTTTTACGGGGTCGATGCTCGAACTGCGCCGCGCCAATCAGCAAACGTTATCCGCTGACTGAACTGGCCTGCGGTCTGCTCTCGGGGTTTATCGCCTGGCATTTCGGCTTCGGCTGGCAGGCCTGCATGGTGCTGGTGCTGACCTGGGGCCTGCTGGCGATGAGTCTGATCGACGCCGAGCATCAACTGTTGCCGGATGTGCTGGTACTGCCACTGCTGTGGCTGGGGTTGATCGTCAACAGCTTCGGGCTGTTCGTGTCACTGCATGAGGCATTGTGGGGCGCTGTGGCCGGTTATATGACCTTGTGGTCGGTGTTCTGGCTGTTCAAGCTGCTCACCGGCAAGGACGGAATCGGCCATGGCGATTTCAAGTTACTGGCCCTGCTCGGGGCCTGGGGCGGCTGGCAGATATTGCCGTTGACCATTCTGCTGTCATCGCTCGTGGGGGCCATCATCGGGGTGATTTTGCTGCGACTGCGCAACGCGCAAACCTCAACTCCGATCCCCTTCGGACCCTTTCTGGCAATTGCCGGCTGGATTGCCTTGCTCTGGGGTGGTCAAATAACCGGCTTCTATTGGCAGTTTGTCGGTTTGAAATGAATACCCCTGTGGAAAAACCCTGGATTCTCGGCCTGACCGGCGGCATCGGCAGCGGCAAAAGCGCGGCTGCCCAGCACTTCATCGACCTGGGCGTGCACGTGGTGGACGCCGATCACGCAGCCCGTTGGGTGGTGGAGCCGGGGCGCCCGGCGCTGGCGAAGATCGCTGAACATTTCGGCCCCGGCGTATTGCAAGCCGACGGACAACTGGATCGCGCGGCGTTGCGCAAACTGATCTTTGAGGTGCCGGAGGAACGCCGCTGGCTCGAAGCGTTGCTGCATCCGCTGATCGCCAAGGAAATCACCGATCACCTGGCCAAGGCACAATCGCCTTACGCGATTCTGGTTTCGCCGTTGCTGATCGAGTCCGGGCAGTACGCCATGACCCAACGGGTCCTGGTGATCGATGCCCCGGAACAACTACAGATCGAACGCACCTTGCAGCGTGACCAGACCAGCGAGCAACAGGTCCAGGCGATCCTCAAGGCGCAATCCAGCCGCCAGGACCGCTTGAGCCACGCCGACGATGTGGTGGTCAACGACCGCGACCTCGCCTGGCTGCACAGCGAGGTCGAACGCCTGCATCACTTTTACCTTACTTTGCGTGGAGGCCAGTCATGAGCCAAACCCCAACCGTCAATTGCCCAACCTGTGGCGCCCCTGTCGAATGGAGCGCCGACAGCACGTTCCGGCCATTCTGTTCGGACCGTTGCAAACTGATCGACCTGGGCGCCTGGGCGTCGGAAGAACACAAGATTCCGGTCAGCCCGGACGCCGAAGACGAGATGTTCAGCGAAGACTTCGACCCGCGTCACTGACACTCAAGGCCGCATAAAGCCGTAGTCCTGGTCTTCATCGAGGTTTTCCGCCAGAAAGCGCAACTCGTCGGCCAGGTCTTCGGCACTGCGCACCGCCTTGCTCTGCTGCACCACCGCGCTGAGCAAGGCGCGCAGGCTCAATCCCGGATCAAACCCCACTTCCTGTGCGTTATCCAGACTCTGACGCAACTCCTGCCTTGCCCATTCGTACACACTCATTTCGATGCTCCTGTAGGTTTTGTGGAGCATGAAAGCGTCAGCGTTTTATCGATTTGATGTGGATCAAGATTTGGGATCGTCGTCTTTCCAGGGCGCCGAAAGGTAGCGCGTGCGGTTGAAGGTCTCCAGCCATTCCGGGCTGAACACCACCAGCGCGCTGACAATCATGCCGTTGATGAAGGCTTCGGGAAAAATCAGCAGCCACAGATAACCGACAAAATCTTCCAGCCAGTACGGCATCTCGAAACGTTCGTTGAACCACAACAGCCACAGCGCCAGCAATAGACATAGCAACGCTGACAACGCCGCGGCGAAGAAGCCGGAAACGAAGATATACACAAAGGGATTACGTGGCTGCGCGCGTTCGACCAGGATCGCACAGCATTCGGTCACCAGCACCGGCAGCACAATCAGCAGCGCACCGTTGACCCCGACGGCCGCCAGGTCCTGACGCCCGAGCAGCACCAGCCCGCATTGCGCCACCAAGGCACCGACGATCGCCAACGGCCAATCCAGCAGCAACGTCACAGCCGTCATGCCAATGAAGTGATACGACACGCCTGTATCGAAATCACGTCGCACCAGCCACAGCATGAACAGCGCGAACACTGTGCCGAACAGCAAATGCTGACGGCGGCTGTCGGTGAACAGCTCAACCCAAGGCGCACGCCAGAGGGCCCAGAGCAGCACGGACACATAAATCAGCCAGCCGACTGTCAGCGTTTGCTGGGACAGCAGCTCGGCACCGATCATGGTCCAGCCTTCTCCAGCGCCTCATGCAACTGCGCGGCCGTGGCATATTCGTGTTGCGCAACCAATTGGCCATCTTTGAGTTGCAGCCACAGCACTTTATCCACAGCCCCGGGATAACGCGGCGCCACACGCCCCTCGCGGTCCAACATGACCCGATAGGAGTAATCACGCATGGCCGGAACGGCAAACATCTTCGCGATCAGCCGTGGCATGCGCTGGATGTCCGCTAAAAACACAACGTGGCGCGCCTCCAGATAACCCTTGGGCTCGCCTTTCAGCGCAGCGTCAACCAGTTTGGCGGCGTCCATGCTTCGCGCCACCAGCAACGTCTGAGTCTGGTGATCGAGCGTATAGGCCTGGTCGAATTGATCGAGCAAGGTCCAGGGCGCGAGTCGCTCGCCCACCTCCACCGCCTGGGCCCATAAGGGCAGAAGCCCCAGTAGCAACACCGGCCAATATTTCACATTCACCCCCTTGTCGGATCAATTACACACAGTGGCCATCAGTCTACACCGCCCGATCCGACTGCCCAGTGACGTCCTTTACCGGTAAACGCTTTCTGCTTGTCGCATTTGAACGCTAAGCTTGGGCCTATGGATGACTCAGATTATTTACGCCTGCTGACCATCGCGGCCGAGCAAGCCAACGCCTTTCTGTCCAATGCCCGCAAATGGGAGCGTGAGCGTTGGGTTTGTCAGCGCCTGTTGCAAGGCCTGAACATTCCCTATCGCGCCGACGAGTTCGCGCCTGCCGGGGAGCCGCCGGACGTGCTGTTCCGCGACGCCAGTTTCGAGGTGTTCTTCGTCCTCGACGAGGGACGGCGTCTCAACGACGAATGGCGCGATGAACTGCAACGCCGGCGCAGCGCGTTTTCCCTGAGCCAACTGGTGCGTCGCGAGGCCAAGCCCCGACGCATTCCCGCCAATGAATTCCTGCTGAGACTGGCGCCGACCTTGCGTAAAAAAGCCCACAACTACAAAGAACGCGGCATGGACCTGGGGGAACTGGACATCATTGCGTTCGCCAGCCTCAAGCGTGAAGTACTGGACCTCAACAGCCATTTTCCGCCGCCGACCGAATATTTGCGCCAGGGCTGGCGCTCGCTGTCGTTGGTCGGTCCGACCTTCGCCCGAGTGCTGTTTGCACATCCGGACGCTCCGGACTTCCTGCGCAGTAACCTTGGCCGCAGCATCGTTTTCGACGTCGGGATCAGCCTGTGAGCCCATTGCAGGCATTAATCGCCGAAGTCCCGCAAGCCGGCCGCGTGCGCTGGATCGGCGTGCGCCCGGAGCCTCACGTGCCAATGATCGAACTGGATGCCGTTGAGGCGCGACTTGAAGCCGGCCTGACTGGCGATCGAGCCCGCCCGGGAGTCCGTAACGCACGGCAAGTGACGTTGATTCAGTGGGAGCATCTGGCGGTGATCAGTTCGCTGATGGGCCGCCCGCACGACAAACCGGTCTTGCCTGAAGATTTGCGGCGCAACCTCGTTATCAGTGGTATCAACCTGTTCAGCCTCAAGGGTCGTCGCTTCCGCATCGGCCAGGCGATTTTCGAAACCACCGGCTGGTGCCAGCCTTGCGCGCGCCTGCAAAACAACCTCGGCCCCGGAACGTTTCAGGCTGTGCGCGGACATGGCGGAATCACGGCCCGAGTGCTACAAGGTGGAATCATTCGCCTGGACGACAGGGTGAGCGTCGAGCCCATTCCCGACAGCGGCTATGCTCCGTTCAACGTTCGTTAATCAGCCTGTAGCTTCTACACCTTCAGCAACGTCTACCTGACGAGGCCCAATATGACCAGCCGCCTGAACCCCGACGACCAGAAGCATGTCGAAGAGTACCTGCACCTGTCCCAGCACCGAGTCGAGCGCCGGCCTTTCCGGCCGTGGATGCTCCTGGTGGTGGTGTTGGCAGTGACCATTGGTTTAGGCCTGTTGAGCCGATTTATCAGTTACCTGACGCTATGAGCTGCCTCGCGCTCGCTCGGTTGACTGCACCGATTTCTTTTAGCCTTGCGAGATATCCCTATGACTCATCGTATTGTCATCGTTGGCGGCGGCGCCGGCGGTCTGGAGTTGGCTACCCGTCTGGGTAAGACTCTGGGCAAACGTGGCACTGCCAGCGTGATGCTGGTCGACGCGAACCTGACCCACATCTGGAAGCCGTTGTTGCACGAAGTGGCGGCCGGGTCGCTGAACTCTTCCGAAGACGAACTCAACTATGTTGCCCAGGCGAAATGGAACCACTTCGAGTTCCAGCTGGGGCGCATGAGTGGCCTCGACCGCGAGCAGAAGAAAATCCAGCTGGCCGCCACTTACGACGAAGCCGGCCTGGAACTGGTACCGGCGCGTGAAGTGGCTTACGACTCGCTGGTGATTGCCGTCGGCAGTACCACCAACGATTTCGGCACGCAGGGCGCGGCGCAGCATTGCCTGTTTCTCGACACCCGCAAACAGGCCGAGCGTTTCCACCAGCAACTGCTCAATCACTACCTGCGCGCCCATGCCGGGCAGACCGACAAGGTCGAGCAGATCAGCGTCGCCATCGTTGGCGCGGGTGCCACCGGTGTCGAACTGGCAGCAGAACTGCACAACGCCGCCCACGAGCTGGCGGCCTATGGCCTGGACCGGATCAAACCGGAAAACATGCACATCACCCTGATCGAAGCTGGCCCACGAGTGCTGCCAGCCCTGCCGGAACGCATCGGCGGGCCTGTGCATAAAACCCTGGAGAAACTCGGGGTCAATGTGATGACCAACGCCGCCGTCAGCGAAGTGACCGCTGATAGCTTGATCACTGCCGATGGCAACGTGATCAACGCCAGCCTGAAAGTCTGGGCCGCCGGCATTCGTGCGCCGGGTTTCCTCAAAGACATCGATGGCCTGGAAACCAACCGCATCAACCAGCTGCAAGTGCTGCCGACTCTGCAAACCACCCGCGATGAAAACATCTTCGCCTTCGGTGACTGCGCGGCCTGCCCTCAACCGGGCACCGATCGTAACGTACCGCCGCGCGCGCAAGCCGCACATCAGCAGGCCTCGTTACTGGCAAAATCGCTGAAACTGCGGATCGAAGGCAAGGCGTTGCCGGAGTACAAATACACCGACTACGGCTCACTGATCTCACTGTCGCGTTTTTCGGCTGTGGGTAACTTGATGGGCAACCTGACCGGAAGCGTGATGCTCGAAGGCTGGCTGGCGCGGATGTTTTACGTGTCGCTGTATCGCATGCACCAGATGGCGCTGTATGGCGCGTTTCGCACGGCGATGTTGATGCTCGGCAGCAAGATTGGGCGCGGGACTGAGCCGCGACTCAAACTGCATTAACATCTTCAGCGTCCATTAGGGCCTCTTCGCGGGCACGCTTCGCTCCTACAAGTTAACCACCGATCTGTAGGAGCGAGGCTTGCCCGCGAATGAGGCACCTCGGTCCACTTGTGTGTCCCACTGTATCTCCCCCCACGATTCCTCCCCTTCGCTTACAAACTCCCCCTTGCGCGACACAGTAGCGATACACCCCGCCCCTTAAATGGCCACATCCGAGCAAGGCAACTCGCCCGCTACGGTTATCGCCGCACTCACGTGGCGTCCTTTATCGAACGGTTGTGTCGTGCAACCCAGGAGTATTGAAATGTCCCGTACTACCAAAAACACTATTGGCCTGCTCGGCGCTGTTCTGGCCGGCGGCATGATGTTGTCCGGTTCCGTATTCGCTGCGCAGCCGTTGACCCAAGGCTATTTGCTGGCCTCGGCTGAGCAAGTGGTGAAAACCCCTGAAGGCAAATGTGGCGAAGGCAAGTGTGGCGATGCGTCGATGGCGAAGACCGATACCGATGGCGACGGCAAGGTCTCCCGCGCCGAATTCCAGAAAGTCGCGCCGAAGTCCAATTTCGACAAGATCGACACCAACCATGACGGCTTCATCGACGAGCAAGAGGCTTACGACAACGTAAAAGCCAACTTCGAAGCCAATGGCAAGAAAATGCCAAAAGGTCTGTTCGAACATTTGAAAGACCAAGACGGCGCCTAAGCCTTCAGGAATCAAACCGCGTTTTTCTTTCGGGAAACGCGGTTTTTTTTCGGCTGGCGATTTACACCTGGAAGCGCTGCCCTGGAGTTATACGATAACTGAAGTGTTGTTTTTTGCAGACAAAAAAAATCCCCGTATCTTTCGATACGAGGATTTTTAATATGGTCGGGGTAAGGGGATTCGAACTCCTGACATCCTGCTCCCAAAGCAGGCGCGCTACCGGACTGCGCTATACCCCGGTAAAAAAAAGGCACCTTTTAAAGGCGCCTTCTGCGAACAGAGCTTTTGGCGTCTGATCTTAAGATCTGATCCCAGCGTTAACTGGTTTCAAAAATGGTGGGTCGTGTGGGATTCGAACCTACGACCAATTGGTTAAAAGCCAACTGCTCTACCAACTGAGCTAACGACCCAAAAATGGTCGGGGTAAGGGGATTCGAACTCCTGACATCCTGCTCCCAAAGCAGGCGCGCTACCGGACTGCGCTATACCCCGGTTTGAAATTGGCTCCGTGACCAGGACTCGAACCTGGGACCCAATGATTAACAGTCATTTGCTCTACCGACTGAGCTATCACGGAACTACATATTTCAATTACAACGTTTGACGCTTTGTTGCACTCTCTTCGACCCGTTCGCATCGCTGCGTTCGTGTGTCTGAGGCGCGCTATTCTACAATCTTAAGCACCTCTGTCAACCCCTTAAATTGCATTCAAGTTAATGATTTGCAACTTATTTCAGATTTCTGCTTGGGGAGCAGAAACCCTTACGGGCGACTTACTGCGGGGCGCACTTTACAAGCCTTTTCCTTTCAGTTCAACAACCTGACGAAAAAAAGGCCTCGCAATGCGAGGCCTTGTTTATTTCACCGCCGTGACGGGTCAGGCAAATACGATCTCGTCGTTCTCCACCTTGCCGACAGCCGTGTCGCCAGGCATGAATCGACCGGACAGAATCAGCTGTGCCAGCGGGTTCTCGATCCAGCGCTGAATCGCTCGTTTGAGCGGTCGTGCGCCGTACACCGGGTCGTAACCTACCGCGATCAGCTTGTCCATGGCCTCTGGACTCAGCTCCAGTTTCAACTCGCGCTCAGTCAGGCGACTGCGCAGACGACCCAACTGGATCTCGGTAATGCCCGCGATCTGATCCCGCGCCAACGGCTCGAAGATCACCACTTCGTCGACCCGGTTGATGAACTCCGGCCGGAAGTGCGTGGAAATCGCATCCATCACCGCCGCGCGTTGCGCCTCCCGATCACCGACCAGTTCCTGGATCTGCACCGAGCCCAGGTTGGAGGTCATGACGATCACGGTGTTTTTGAAATCTACCGTGCGGCCATGGCTGTCGGTCAAGCGGCCATCTTCCAGCACTTGCAGCAAGATGTTGAACACATCCGGGTGGGCCTTCTCGACCTCGTCCAGGAGGATCACCGAGTAAGGCTTGCGACGCACCGCCTCGGTCAGGTAACCGCCCTCTTCATAGCCCACGTAGCCCGGTGGTGCACCGATCAGCCGGGCCACGGAATGTTTCTCCATGAACTCGGACATGTCGATCCGCACCATCGCCTCTTCCGTATCAAAGAGGAACTCGGCCAGCGCCTTGCACAGCTCGGTTTTACCGACACCGGTCGGGCCGAGGAACATGAACGAACCGCTCGGACGATTCGGGTCGGACAACCCGGCCCGGGAACGCCGCACCGCGTTGGAAACGGCGATCACCGCTTCGTCCTGACCAATCACACGCTGGTGCAACAGGCTTTCCATCTTCATCAGCTTGTCGCGCTCGCCTTCGAGCATTTTCGACACCGGAATGCCGGTCCACTTCGAGACGACTTCAGCGATTTCTTCTTCAGTCACCTTGCTGCGAAGCAACTGGTTTTCGCTTTTGCCATGCTGGTCGACCATTTGCAGGCTGCGCTCCAGGTCCGGGATCACCCCGTATTGCAGCTCGGCCATGCGGTTCAGGTCGCCTTTACGGCGCGCGGCTTCCAGTTCCTGGCGGGACTGTTCGATTTTCTGCTGGATCTGCGCAGAACCCTGTACCTCGGCTTTTTCCGAGTTCCAGATTTCTTCGAGGTCCGAATACTCACGTTCGAGTCGAACGATTTCTTCCTGCAACTTCTCCAGACGTTTCTTCGCCGCGTCGTCGCTTTCTTTCTTCAGCGCCTGGGATTCCACCTTCAGCTGAATCAGACGGCGCTCCAGACGGTCGAGGACCTCCGGCTTGGAGTCGATCTCCATGCGGATACGGCTGGCCGCTTCGTCGATCAGGTCGATGGCCTTGTCCGGCAATTGACGGTCGGTAATGTAGCGATGGCTGAGCTTGGCCGCGGCAATGATGGCACCGTCGGTGATCGCGACTTTGTGGTGAACCTCATAACGCTCTTTGAGGCCCCGCAGAATCGCGATGGTGTCCTCTTCGCTCGGCTCGTCCACCAGGACTTTCTGGAAGCGCCGTTCGAGTGCCGCATCCTTCTCTATATATTGGCGGTACTCGTTCAGCGTGGTCGCACCAACGCAATGCAATTCGCCGCGTGCCAACGCAGGCTTGAGCATGTTGCCCGCGTCCATCGAGCCTTCGCCCTTACCGGCGCCGACCATGGTGTGCAGTTCGTCGATGAACAGAATGATCTGCCCTTCCTGCTTCGACAGCTCGTTGAGCAGCGATTTCAGGCGTTCTTCGAACTCGCCGCGGTACTTGGCACCGGCAATCAGCGACCCCATGTCCAGGGACAGCAGGCGCTTGCCCTTCAGACCATCCGGCACTTCACCGTTGATGATGCGCTGGGCCAGGCCTTCGGCAATGGCGGTTTTACCCACGCCAGGCTCACCGATCAGCACCGGGTTGTTCTTGGTGCGACGTTGCAGGACCTGGATGGTCCGGCGAATTTCGTCGTCACGGCCGATCACCGGGTCGAGCTTGCCTTCTTCGGCACGCTTGGTCAGGTCGACGGTGTATTTATCCAGCGCCTGGCGCGACTCTTCGTGATTGGCGTCATTGACCGCTTCGCCACCACGCAGGTTAGTGATCGCGTTTTCGAGGGCTTTTTTGCTGACGCCCTGACCGAGCAGCAATTTGCCGAGCTTGCTGTTCTCGTCCATCGCGGCGAGCAACACCAGTTCACTGGAAATGAACTGATCGCCCTTCTGCTGGGCCAGGCGATCGGCCTGGTTAAGCAGGCGCGCCAGATCCTGCGACATGTTCACGTCGCCGGTCGGGTTCTGGATTTTCGGGAGCTGGTCGAGCTCTTTGGTCAGCTCTTTACGCAGGCTGTTGACGTCGAAACCGACCTGCATCAGCAGGGGCTTGATCGAACCACCCTGCTGTTCAAGCATGGCTTGCATCAAGTGCGCCGGCTCGATGCCGGGATGGTCAAGGCCGACGGCCAGCGATTGGGCGTCGGATAGAGCTAACTGCAATTTGCTGGTTAAACGATCTATGCGCATGGGTCACCTTCCTTTTGAGCAGGCCGGACCTATAAAACATCCTGAATGAAGAAACCTGCCAGATACCTCATTAGATGTGGTCGATTCTGGGAGATTCAAGCGTCTTGGAATTGATGTAGATCAGAGAAGTCTAGCGTTCGTACCCCAGACAGGGCACTACAGCCAGATAAGAGAGGCAAACCGACCCGTGCGTGGATTGCGGCGGTAAGAAAAGAAGCGAGGATCGGTCACGGTGCAGAAACCGCCACCATAAACAGCGGTGACACCGCGCACAGCAAGACGCAAACGCGCCAGTTCGTAGATGTCGGCCATGAACTTGCCAGCGTTTTGGCTGGGCACAAAGGCTTTGGCCGCTTCGGGCAGTTGCTGGACGAAGGTCTCGCGCACTTCCGGGCCGACTTCAAAGGCTTGCGGGCCAATGGCCGGGCCCAGCCAGACCAGCACGTCTTCTGGAGGCACCGCCAGGCTGTCGAGCGTCGCTTCGAGCACACCTGCCGCCAATCCACGCCAACCGGCATGGGCCGCCGCGACGCGAGTACCGGCACGGTCACAAAATAGCGCTGGCAGGCAATCGGCAGTCATTGCCGCGCAGGCAATGCCGGGGGTTGTCGTCCAACTGGCATCAGCGGTTGCCGTGATATTGGGGTCGGCATGGGCCACGGCAATGCCGTGAACCTGCTTTAACCAGGCCGGCTGAATAAAGAAATGATCGGTGAGGCGTCGGCGATTTTCGGCAACCGCTTCCGGGTTGTCGCCGACGTGATCGCCAAGGTTGAGGCTGTCGAACGGCGCCAGACTGACGCCGCCCGCACGGGTGGTAACGCAGGCTTTCACCCCGGCAGGCGCAGGCCAGTCGGGAATCAGCCAGTCACTCATCCGATGAACGCCTCGCGGTCTTGCTTGAGCAGCGTCAGCAACCAGACGAAATCATCCGGCAATGGCGATTCCCAGCTCATGCGTTTACCGGTGGTCGGGTGATCCAGCTCCAGGAACCGCGCATGCAGTGCCTGACGCGGGAACGCCTTCAACGATTCGACCATGGTCACACTGGCGGCCGGTGGAATGCGGAAGCGACCGCCGTAGGCAGGATCTCCGACCAACGGGTAGTTGATGTGGGCCATGTGCACGCGAATCTGGTGTGTACGACCGGTTTCCAGCTTCACCCGCACGTGCGTGTGAGAGCGGAAACGCTCAAGTACGCGGTAATGGCTGACGGCTTGCTTGCCCCCTTCCATCACGGCCATGCGCTGGCGTTGCTGGCCATGACGACCGATCGGCGCATTGATCTTGCCGCCGGCCGTCACCACACCGATCACGATGCATTCGTAGATCCGGCTTACGCTACGGCTCTGCAATTGCGTGACAAGCTGTGTCTGCGCCTGAATGGTCTTGGCCACCACCATCAGACCGGTGGTGTCCTTGTCCAGGCGATGCACGATACCGGCGCGGGGCACATTGATAATGTCCGGCACGTGGTGCAGCAAGGCGTTGAGCAAGGTGCCATCCGCGTGACCGGCGGCAGGATGCACCACCAGGCCCGCAGGTTTGTTGATCACCAGGATGTCATCGTCTTCATAGACGATGTCCAGCTCGATGTCTTGAGCGATCCATTCGCCCTGAGCTTCCTGCTCGGCAGTCAGTTCAAGAATGGCGCCACCATGAACGATGTCTCGCGGGCGGATAACCGCCCCATCCACAGTCAGGCGGCCGTCTTTGATCCAGGCGGAAAGGCGCGAGCGCGAGTGCTCAGCGAATAATTGTGCGGCGACTTGATCGAGGCGTTGGCCGCCCAATTCGGACGGCACCTCTGCGCGAAGTTCAATTTTATCGGACATGCTCAGACTAGGCGTCGGCACAGCCTTTGGTTTCGGCTGCGCGCTTGTGGTTAAATACGGCGTCTTTTGCCCCGAGGCTATTCAACGGGGCGCTCATCATAACAGGACGGCCCCGCCCAAGACAGCGGCCGTCATAGGGACGCAAGCCGCCATGCAAGTGAAACACCTGCTGCTGATCGCCATCCTCGCATTGACCGCTGCTTGCTCATCGAAGGAAGTCGTAGACGAAAACCTTAGCGAAGTCGAGCTGTACCAGCAGGCTCAGACCGACCTGGACAACAATAGCTACACTGCCGCCACAGCCAAGCTGAAGGCGCTGGAGTCGCGTTATCCGTTCGGGCGCTACGCCGATCAGGCTCAACTCGAGCTGATCTACGCCAACTACAAGAACGCCGAGCCTGAGGCTGCGAAGTCTGCTGCCGAGCGTTTCATTCGTTTGCACCCACAGCATCCGAACGTGGATTACGCGTATTACCTCAAGGGCCTGACCTCCTTCGACCAGGACGTCGGCCTGTTGTCGCGCTTCCTGCCGCTGGACATGACCAAGCGTGACCCGGGTGCGGCCCGCGACTCGTACAACGAGTTCGCCCAGCTGACCAGCCGTTTCCCGAACAGCCGCTACTCGCCGGACGCCAAGCAGCGCATGATCTACCTGCGCAATCTGCTGGCGGCCTACGAGATTCACGTTGCCGACTACTACCTGACCCGTCAGGCCTATGTCGCCGCTGCGAACCGTGGCCGTTACGTAGTGGAAAACTTCCAGGAAACCCCTTCGGTCGGTGACGGCCTGGCGGTGATGACTGAAGCCTACCAACGTCTGCACCTGGACGACCTGGCAGCCACCAGCCTTGAAACCCTGAAGCTCAACTACCCGAACCACCCAAGCCTGGTAGACGGTCAGTTCAAGCCTTCGGTCGACGAAGCCGACAACCGTTCGTGGCTGAGCAAGGCCACCTTGGGCCTGATCGAATCCCGTCCTCCTCTGCCGCCGGGCGAAACCCGCGCCAACCAGGACGTGCAGAAGCAGTTCCAGGATGCCAAGGACGCGATTCCGAACGATCTGAAGCCTAAAGATGCAGATGGCGACGTGATCGAAGAAGAGGAACACGAGTCCGAAGCCAACAGCGAAGACCGCTCGTGGTTCAGCTACATGACCTTCGGCGTGTTCGACTGACACATCGGGTTATGCAAAAAGGGAGACTCTTGAGTCTCCCTTTTTTATTGCGCTGTGCGCAGGTCAGGTCCTTGGCTAAACTGCCTGCTCATTAGCCAATAAAGCAGCTCACCATGCTTCGTTTACTGTTCTGGATCGCCCTGATTGCCGCTGCGGTATGGTTCTGGCGCAAGTTCAAGGCTTCGAATTCCGCGCCCAGGTCCTCCGCCGAGCTGGATGCCGCACCGATGGTCCGCTGCGCGCATTGCGGCGTACACCTGCCCCGCGATCGCGCGCTGAGCCTTCAACAACAGTGGTATTGCAGCCAGGCTCACCTTGAGCAAGGCCCGGGCCCAAGTGGTCGCTGAGACGTCCACTCCCGGCGGCAAACAGGCACAGCGACTGCTGCGTCTTTACCATCTCTACCGTTTAAGCGTCGGCATCACTCTCGTACTGTTGATTTCCAGCAACATGGACAACCAGCTGCTGGCCTTCGCCCAGGATGACCTGCTGCGCAGTGGCAGTTGGTTGTACCTGGTGCTGAACATCCTGCTGGTGGTCTTTTGGCAGAACACCCGACGGCCGGCACAGCTTTTCAGCCTTGCATTGGTCGATGTCCTGCTGCTGTGCGGCCTGTTCTATGCCGCGGGCGGTGTGGCCAGCGCCATCGGCAACCTGCTCATTGTCTCGGTGGCCATCAGCAACACCCTGTTGCGCGGACGTATCGGCTTGTTGATCGCGGCGGTCGCCGCCCTTGGCATCGTCGGCCTTGGCTTCCTCCTGAGTTTCAGTCACCCGATCAGTCCCGGCGAGTACCTGCAAGTCGGCACTCTCGGCGCGCTGTGTTTTGCCGCGGCGTTGCTGGTGCAAGGTCTGATCAGGCGACTGGAAGTCAGCGAAAACCTCGCCGAACAGCGAGCCAGTGAAGTGCTTGGCCTGGAAGCGCTCAATGCGCTGATCCTGCACCGCATGCGCACGGGCATTCTGGTGCTGGACGACCAGCGGCGGGTGCGACTGGCCAATCAAAGCGCCTTGACCTTACTGGGGCAGAACGACCTCGATGGTCAGCTGATCGACGACTATTCGCCGGCCTTGGTCGAACGCCTTCAGCTGTGGTTCAACAATCCATCGCTGCGACCGCAAAGCCTGAAAATCGCCAGCAATGGCATAGAACTGCAACCCAGCTTCATTGCGTTGGACCAAAGCCCGAACCACCACACCCTGGTATTTCTGGAGGACCTCGCCCAGATCGCTCAACAAGCGCAGCAACTGAAGCTCGCCGCACTCGGGCGCCTGACGGCGGGTATCGCCCATGAAATCCGCAATCCACTGGGCGCCGTTAGTCATGCCGCGCAGCTATTGCAGGAATCCGAGGAACTGAACGGCGCGGATCGGCGTCTGACGCAGATTATTCAAGACCACTCTCAGCGAATGAATCGGGTTATCGAAAACGTCCTGCAACTGTCCCGCCGCCAGCAAACCGTACCGCAACGGCTCGATCTGAAGCCGTGGCTGGAGCATTTCGTCGCCGAAACCCGTGAAGGCGCGACCGATCGCCAGTTGATTCACCTGCACATCGGCCCGGGCGACTTCAAAACCCTGATGGACCCGAATCAGCTGACTCAGATTCTCGACAATCTGTTGCGCAATGCCTGGCGCCATAGCGCCCTGAATCACGACCTGGCGCAGGCCTGGCTCGAGTTGTTTGTCGAGCCCGACAGCCAGTTGCCGACGCTCGAAGTCCGGGACAACGGCCCCGGCGTGGCGCCGGACCAACAGACGCATTTGTTCGAACCGTTCTTCACCACCAGTAGCCAGGGCACAGGCCTGGGGCTTTATCTGTCCCGTGAGCTGTGCGAAAGCAACCAGGCCCGCCTAGACTTCAAACCACGCCAAGGTGGCGGCTGCTTTCGCATCACTTTTGCTCACGGACGGAAACAAAGTTGAACATGAGCCCACGGCCAAAAGTCCTGATCGTCGACGACGAACCCGATATCCGCGAACTACTGGAAATCACCCTGGGACGGATGAAACTCGATACCTACAGTGCCCGCAACCTTGGCGAAGCCCAAGCCTTGTTGATGCGCGAGACATTCGAGCTGTGCCTGACCGACATGCGCCTGCCCGACGGCACCGGCCTTGAGTTGGTGCAGTACATCCAGCAGCGTTACCCACACGTGCCGGTGGCGATGATCACCGCTTACGGCAGCCTCGAAACAGCGATCAACGCCCTCAAGGCAGGGGCTTTCGACTTCCTGACCAAGCCGGTTGACCTGACGCGCCTGCGCGAACTGGTCACCAGCGCCCTGCGCTTGCCGGCACCGGGTGGCGCCAGTACCGCCATCGATCGCCGGTTGCTGGGCGATTCACTGCCCATGCGCAACCTGCGCAAACAAATCGACAAACTCGCACGCAGTCAGGCCCCGGTGTACATCAGCGGCGAATCCGGCAGTGGCAAGGAATTGGTCGCCCGACTGATCCACGAGCAGGGCCCGCGGGCTAATCAACCGTTCGTCCCGGTCAACTGCGGGGCAATTCCGTCAGAGTTGATGGAGAGCGAATTCTTCGGCCATCGCAAAGGCAGTTTCAGCGGCGCCATCGAAGACAAACCAGGGCTGTTCCAGGCCGCCCACGGCGGCACACTGTTTCTCGACGAAGTGGCCGATCTGCCCTTGGCGATGCAGGTCAAACTGCTCCGAGCCATTCAGGAGAAAGCCATTCGCAGTGTCGGCGGTCAGCAAGAAATGGTGGTTGATGTCCGCATCCTTTGTGCCACCCACAAAGACCTCGATGCCGAAGTCACCGCCGAACGCTTTCGCCAGGATTTGTACTACCGGTTGAACGTGATCGAACTGCGCGTCCCCCCTTTGCGCGAGCGCCGCGACGACATCGAACCGCTGGCCAGCCATGTGCTCAAGCGCCTGGCGGCCGGCAGCGGTCAACCCGCCGCAAAACTCCATCCACTCGCCCTGGACGCACTGAAAAGTTACCGTTTTCCGGGCAACGTGCGGGAGCTGGAGAACGTGCTGGAGCGGGCTTACACCCTGTGCGAGAACAAACAGATTGAAGCCAGCGACCTGCGACTGGCCGAAGGTAACTGCACGGCAGAGAGCGGCGTGCCGGACCTGACGCAAATCGATAACCTGGAAGATTATCTGGAAAACGTCGAACGCAAACTCATCCTCCAGGCACTGGAGGAAACCCGCTGGAACCGCACGGCGGCGGCTCAGCGGTTGAATCTTTCATTCAGATCGATGCGATATCGGCTCAAGAAATTGGGTCTGGATTGAGGGCTCCTTCGCGGGCAAGCCTCGCTCCTACAGGGGGTGTGTCGTTCACAAGTGTATTGAACGACTCAAACCTGTAGGAGCGAGGCTTGCCCGCGAAAGCGATCTGGCAGGCAATAAAGAATCTTGCTGTCAGATCCGCCCGGTCGGCGCATACGGCGCAGGATCAATAATCGGCGCCCTGCCCAACATCACATCCGCAAACAACTGACACGACGCCGGCGCCAGCACCAGCCCGTTACGGTAATGCCCGCAGTTGAGCCAAAGTCCATCGAACCCCGGCACTCGGCCAATGTAGGGAATGCCTTCCGGCGAACCCGGGCGCAATCCGGCCCAATGCCCCACCACTTCGGCCTCTGCCAGCGCAGGAATCAACTCTACCGCTGATGCCTTCAGACTCTCCAGCGCCGAGTCGGTCGGCGTCTTGTCGTAGCCTTCATGCTCCAGCGTACTGCCTATCAGAATGTGTCCGTCGCGCCGGGGAATCGCATAACGCCCCTTGGCCAGCACCATGCTCGGCAGGAAGTCCGCCGCGCACTTGTAAAGAATCATCTGCCCTTTGACCGGCTCGACCGGCAACTCAAGGTCCAGACTCTTGAGCAAGTCACCACTCCAGGCGCCAGCCGTCAGGACCACCTGATCACCGTGGACGGGGCCCACCGAAGTCTGCACGCCGACAACCCTGTCGCCTTCGCGAATAAACCCGCTGACTTCGCACTGCTCACGAATCGTCACGTTCGGCAGCGCCAACAATGCAGCCTTCAGGGACTTTACCAGCCGTGGATTACGCACGTTGGCCACATCAGCCATATAGATCGCCCGGGAAAACCCGGGGCCCAGCACTGGTACGGCATCGTGTGCCGCCGAGATATCCACAGCCCGCAACGGACGGTTTTCCCGCTCGGCCCAGGCCAACGCCTCGGCCTCGTCATCCAGATCCAGCCAGTACAGGCCGGTGGTATGCACTTCGGGATCAACCCCGGTTGCGGCGAACAGTCGCTCACCGAGCTGCGGATAAAAATCCTGGGACCAATGCGCCAGCGCGGTGACTGCCGGACTGTAGCGCCATGGATAGAGCGGGGAAACAATCCCGCCACCGGCCCATGACGATTCCTGCCCCACGCTCGAACGATCCAGCAACACAACACTTTGCATTTCAGATGCGAGATTGAACGCTGTCAGCAGCCCAATCACGCCGCCGCCGACAATCACCACTTGCTGTTGCCTGCTCATGTTCTGATCCAACCGGTAAATAGACAGAGGGCGCAAAAAAGGCGCCCGAAAAAGGAACTCAGCGACCCCAGCAATCTTTGGTCGCCAACCCGGACGTCGCATTGACCATGCTTCTGACGCCGGTGTTGGTGAGGGTGAAATCCCCGCACTTGTCAGTCGCCATCGCAGCGCCGGTCTTGCGCGTTGCCGTCAGCAAAAAGGTTTGATCGGTCAGGGTCGGGGTGATGGTGTAAAAATCGTTGCCGGCGCTCAGTCCGGTGGCAGCGGTATAGACATTGTTCTTCGAGTAGAACCGCTCAAGGATCTGTGCCTGCTCGGAGAGCAGCCCGGCCACTTCGGTGCGGCGGCCCTTTTTCACGTACTCGGTGAGGCTCGGAGCACCAATGGTGATGACGATCCCGATGATCGCAATCACGATCATGATTTCGATCAGGGTGAAACCTCGGTTGGATCTACGCATTCCTTCACTCTCACTTACTGTATTTGTCGCCACATGATGCGACGGCTGCCGCCGCCGGATTTTTCCACCAGGGTGCTGATGCCGCCACTGGAATCGTTCACGACCTTGCGGGTCGCGCCGTTGACGATGGCGTTCAGGGTCGGGATGCCACCGGTAAAAATCACTCCGCTGGACACCGTGTCCGTGCTGTCGACCGTCCCGTCGTTATTGGTGTCGAGCACCGCATAATTGAGCATCTTACCGCTGAACGCATCCAGTTCGACCAGTTTGCCGGTACCAAAGCTGGCACACGGGTCAGTGGTGTCCACACTCGCCGTGGTAAAGACGATCCGTCCCAGCACCAGGCTGGCCTGATTGATCACCCGCTCCCCCGTCAACACGCTGTTGTACACCAGCGGCAAGTACCAGCCCTTCTCCCCCGGATAGGTCACGTCGTTTTGGCTGGTGGTGATGAACTGTCCGGTGCTGCCCGAGAACACACCGGTCACCGCTTGTGCCTGCAAACTGGACACGGTGATCTGACCCGCGCCGCCCTCCGCATCCCACACGGCGTAGAACGCCTGCAAATCCTTGTTGGTCTTGTCGGCAGTCTCGTTGAATTTGCCGGTGCCGAAAAACACTTCCTTGCCGCCCAATGAATTGTCCGCCAGCAACGGCTGCACAGTAATGGGCTGAGTGGCGCCGCCCGCCGTGGTAAACAGCGGCTTGCCGGAGAATGCCACGCCCCAGGAGTCGGGGGCGGTAGCGCTCAAATCGAACTTCCATAACCGCCCTTTCAGGTCGCCACCATAGGCGGCCTGCACCACATTCTGCGAGTTGACCCTGAGCTTCACCGACGACAGGCCATTGTTGGTGTCGGCGCTGTCGACCACGATTTTCTTGATCAACGAGCCGTCACGAACGTCCACCACGTACAACGCCGCCACCCCGGAGTTACTGCCATAGCCGTTGGAAATGAACGCGGCCCAGCGACCGTCGGCCAAGCGTGCCACTTCCGGCCGTGCATAGGCATAACCCAGATCATTGAAAGCGTTCGCAGTACTGGCCGTGGCCGGCGCACTGATTTCCCACAGCGCCTTGAACACGTTGCCCGCTGACGCATCGAACAGCTGCAACGCATAAAAAGTCCTGCCGCCAGCCCCGGTTCCGCCAATGGCCAGGGTTTTCCAGACGCTGCTGAACTGGGCATCGAACACCCCGACCTGACCGTCGACCAGAAACTTGTGGCTCACACCGTTGATGTAGGTCGGGTCGGCGATGTAGCGCAGTGATGGCAACACGCTGGACGGCATGTAGGCATAACGCCGGGTGCCATTGGCCGAGTTGATGACATTCACAAACCCGTCGTTGGCATTCACCACCAGGCTGGGACTCATGGTGGCGGCTTTGGTGGTCAGGTAGGTGCTGTAAGTGGTGTCCCCCACCAGATCAGAGGCGGTCTTGTCCGTGGGTGACGCCAGCACGAGGGGTGAATTGATGATGTCGCCGAGCAGCACGCTACGCACCTTGAGCCCGGTTTTGTTGGTGCCCTTGCTCCACTCCACCAGATCGCTGCCGGTAATGCCGGTGGGCAGGCTTTGGCTGAGGGAGGTCTGTTGTGCCGGGGAAAAACTGGCATACGCCAAGGTGACTGCGGCGTTGGTCAGGGTGTTCCAGGACTGGTAAGTCGGCGCTGTGGCACCCGGGACGATCGTGGTGTCGGTGGTCCAGAGTGCCGCAGAGGTATTCACGATACCCGCCGAGGTGAAGCCAAAGGACTTGATCGTGCCGCGCCAGTCCTTGGGGTCATAAATGGTCTGAAAGTAACTCGAATTGCTGGCCAGGGTGGTGCCGCTGGTGACGCCGCTGCCACCGGAACCGGCCTTGGAGGTGATGTCGCTCAGCGCCGAGGACAGCGCACTGCTGAGTCCTGCGCTGTCGGTCGCCTGATAGTACTTGCCCTGTCCGTAGTTGGCGGCGTCCGACAGCATTTGGTTCGCGGCGGTGAAGCCCACGGTATAGGTGTTGATGTTCTGCTTGGGAAAATCCCCAGCGTTCCAGCTTTTGCCTGCCAGATCGGTTCCCGTGGAACGCATGTCGATGTCGAAGCCAAACTTGGCGATGTCGTCCAGATACAGCGTGTCGCCTTCTCCATCACCATTGAGGTTGTCGCCATCGTTATTCACGCCATCCCAGTTTGGAAGGCGAGCGCCCGCCAGTGGGTCAGTGCCCGGAAAAGTCCGGTCAAAGGTCGGCAAGCCATCGGTGATCACCACGCCATAGTTTTTCTGGCAGCGATACTGGATCGGGCTGCTGTAAGTCGCCGGTGTCGAGTTGTAGACCGGCGCCAGGCCTCGAAAATAACGGTTTATTTCATAGTAGGTTTCCGCCAGCGGTGTATTGGCCACGGCACTCAAGCCGTTGATGGCAGAGATCAGGTTGTTGTAGTTGGTATCCGCCTGGGATTGGGTGACGCTGCCGCTCACCGCAGAGAGATCGCTGATCGATCGGGCGATGAAGCCACCACCACCGGAGTTGCTGGTTGTAGGCGGATTGAACGTCGCAAGACCGATACGCAGCGAGCGATTGCTGGAGACCAGGCTTGTGGAGACATCCTGGGCCACGCTGATCCGGTATTCATTGGGGATCGCGCTGGCGCCCGTGGTGAAATCCTTGCTCGAACCGTTGGCCAACCCCAGCAGATAAGCCAGGTAGTCGGCGGTGTAGCGCGTATTTTCATTGCCCACCGGGTCCGGCAGCTTCAGGCAGATGGGTGTCAAACCGAGAAAGCCGCGATAAAAACCGTACCAGTTGCCGTTGGTCGAACAACCGCCGCGATTGAGGCTCGACAGCAAAATATTGGTATCACTCATGTTCAGGTTCTGACCGCTTAAACAGGAGGTGTTGGAACTGCAAATCGCGATCTGCCCATAGTTGGCCGCCGGATTGAACCCCGACGCCCAAATGATGTTGTTCATGCTCCCCGAGTCGTCGATCAGCAGCATGACGTTCGGAGGGACGGCTGCGCCGCTCAACAGCGGTGAATCCGACGGCGTGAAGGCATACGCCGGTGCGGACAGGTAAAGCCCCAGTACAACGCCGCAAAACAGCTGCCACACGCCACGGCGCCCTTCAGTACTTCGCATAAATACTCTCCACGACGCTGCGCGAGTTGCCCGCGATGCCGACGGCGGTCACCCGGTAAAGCGTCGCCGAGGTGTTGCTCGGCACATTCACGGCGTTGACCGTAGTACCGATATTCTGCACCCCGTAAAAGCCCTTGCCCGAGGCGATCCAGGTCACGCCGGGGGTCGAACCGGGGCCGGCGGCAGTGACCGTCAACGCGTCCGACGGTGGCGCGCACTGGCTGCAGACCGGCAATGAATAGCTGTCCAGTTGCACCGCGCTTTCTCCCACGCGTAATGCAGCTTCGGCGCCCTGGAACGATTGGTTGCGCAAGCTCACGCTGCCGGCCATTTTTTCCTGCAGCGTGGCGTTCTGCATTGATGAAAGACCGATCAAGGTCAGCAACAGCAGAAACACCAGGCTGACCAGCAGCGCCATACCCCGCTGGGCATGAAACGTCATGGAGGCCTCCTTCATGGCAACCTGTTGCGCAAGGCGGCAACCACGGTGAAGGTTTGATTTTTAACCCGACTGTTCGGGTCGTAGAGAGTCATCGTCAGGCGCACACTGCGAATTCGCGCGGGGTCGGACGGGTTGGCGCTGTAGCTGGAAGCGGCTACATCAGTGGCCGAATTGGCGAGGCCGAAGAGCACGCTGAAGGCACTGACGTTATCGACCAGTACGAACTGGGCCGGCGTGCCGGGACCGGAGCCCATCATGATTTTGTTATTGCTGAAGCTGTAGATCAGCCGCCGTATGGGAAACGCCAATTGCCCCGATGTCAGCGCCGGTGGATTCGTATACGCCGTCGCCGTATTTCGACAGTCGGAAACCACTGTCCAGGCTGGCGCCCCGCCACCCGCTCCCACATCGGCGGCCACCAGGGTCAATTTCTGGTTGGCATTATCCCAGCTGATCGGCGTTATCTGACTGGCAGCGAAACTCCCCCCTGTACTTGAATCGGTGATCGTCCCCAGGCAGCCAAACATGCCGACCATGCGGATTTCCTGAATCATCTTGCTGAGCACAAAACGCGCATCTTCCTGCATGGCGGCGGCGGCGTTCTGGCTGATGTAGGTGTTCTTGGCGGCGATGAAGATCTGCGCCACGCCCAGCACCACAATCAAACTCAACGCGAGGGCGATCAACAACTCGATCAGCCCGAAACCTCTGCTGGACTGCCTCATGGAGTTGCCACCGGGTCGACCGTGGCGCGACTGGTCAAGACAAAGCTGCGGCGCGAGTTGGCGATATTGGCGGCGCGCGAGTCATCCCAGGTGATGGTGATGGTGTACACGCGCTGATTCAGCGTAACGGCGCCAGTGGCCGTCGCACCGCCGAAATTGACGATATTGGTGGTGAAATCGTAGAGATCCTGATCGCGGGCGACGTTCAGGTTGCCCGATGTCGGAGGCGTCACAGTGTAGTCGGCGCCGGAATTGGCGCGGATACGGTCCATCATGTCGTAGGCGATAAAACTCGCCTGGCTGGTCATCCGCGAGCTGTCGGTGTATTTCAGCGCATTGAGCTGAATCGCCGCCGCGCCCAGCAGCCCCACGGTCAGAATCACCAACGCGACCAGCACTTCGATCAGCGTCATGCCCTCCTGTGCATGTTTGCCCCGTTCCCTCATCCGCAACTTCCACCCAATAGAATTCGTCCGTTCAAACACACATTCAGCGTCCTGGTTTGCGCCCCCAATACATAGCTGATCACCACGGGTGTGGCTGGCGCTGACAAACCACCCAGATTGTTGAAATCGATGGCGGTCACTCCTGAGGGTAGCGTCAGACTCGCGCCGCTGCTCAGTGCTGGAACAACCCGCAATACATTGGCCGGGGTGTTCGTACTGTCATATACCGCCAAGTCACCGGTCCAGGCGCCACCAACAGCGATCGGACGAACCCGAATGGAGACGCCCCGGTTGATGGCCTCGAGTCGTGCGAAATTGAGTCCGCGTTGCAGGTCGCCGATTTCGGTGTCTGCCTTGGTGCCTTGCACCGACCGGGTGAACGCCGGTACGGCCAGGGTGATCAGGATCAAAAAGACCGCGAGCGAGACCAGCAGCTCGATCAGCGTGAAACCTTTTGTACGATGATCCATCGATGCCCTCCGTTGCCGTCGGCTATACCTGCTTCTACACGCTAGAACATTCGACCGCCCGGCGTGCGGTTGATTTGCCATTACTCGCGCACGGAATGCGCGGGCCGCAGCACTCCACGGAGGGAGATGACATGCATCAGCGAGGTTTCAGCCTGATCGAACTGCTCATGGGACTGACAATTGCCGGGATTGTTCTGCTGTTGGTCAGTCCGGCGTTCGCGGCCCTTACAGAATCGAATCATCGCGAGGCGGCGGCAAAGTCTCTTGCCAGTGGTATTCGCAGCGCCAGAAGCGAAGCTCTCGCGCGAAATCAGACCATCGTCATTCATGGCATCAACGACGACTGGGGTCAGGGCTGGCGCATCATTCTGGATATCAGCGGCAAAGGGCCGGAGGACAGCAGCAATCCGCTGCTGATTGAGCGCGTGAGTGGCGCTCGGGTGCCGATTGTTGGCAATTGGCCGGTCAGACGATACATCCGTTTCAGCCGTATCGGCGAGCCACAGATGCCTAGCCGGGCGTTTCAAGCGGGGACGCTGCACGTTTGCACAGTCCGCGAACCGGTTAGCCAGCTTCAGGTGGTGCTGGCCGCGACCGGTCGCGTCAGCCTGCGCAGCGATAAGGCTGAGCAGGCGCTATGTCCGGGAGGAAAAAAAGTTAAAGCAGGGAGCGCACGCGCAACTCTTTAGGCATGGAGAATGTGATGTTCTCCTCGCGACCCGCCAATTCATCGGCCCCGGTAGCACCCCAGGCCTGCAACTGCTGGATCACGCCACGCACCAGCACTTCCGGTGCGGAGGCGCCAGCGGTGATGCCGATACGCTCGACACCGTCGAACCAGCTTTTTTGCAGGTCTTCGGCGCCATCGATCAGATAAGCCGGGGTGGCCATGCGCTCGGCGAGTTCACGCAAGCGGTTGGAGTTGGAGCTGTTCGGGCTGCCAACCACCAAGACCACATCGCATTCGTCGGCCAGTTGTTTGACGGCGTCCTGACGGTTTTGCGTGGCGTAGCAGATATCGTCCTTGCGCGGACCACCGATCGCCGGGAAGCGTGCACGCAGAGCGTCGATCACGCGGCTGGTGTCGTCCATGGACAGCGTGGTCTGGGTCACGAACGCGAGTTTGTCGGGATTGACCACCTGCAGCGCGGCGACGTCTTTCTCGTCTTCAACCAGATAGATGGCACCACCGTTGCTGCCATCGTACTGGCCCATGGTGCCTTCGACTTCCGGGTGACCGGCGTGGCCGATGAGAATGCATTCACGGCCGTCACGGCTGTAACGCGCGACTTCGATGTGCACCTTGGTCACCAGCGGGCAGGTCGCGTCGAACACTTTCAGGCCACGGCCAGCGGCTTCGGTACGCACAGCCTGGGAAACCCCGTGGGCACTGAAGATCACGATGACATCGTCCGGCACCTGATCCAGTTCTTCGACGAAGATCGCCCCGCGAGCACGCAGGTCCTCGACGACGAATTTGTTGTGGACCACTTCGTGGCGCACATAGATAGGCGGCCCGAAGACTTCCAGGGCGCGGTTGACGATTTCGATCGCCCGGTCCACGCCGGCGCAGAAGCCACGGGGGTTGGCGAGTTTGATTTGCATGCTGTGCCTCGTGTCTTGCGCGCAAGAAATTAGAACATTACATCCCTGTAGCAGCGAAGCTTGCTCGCGAAAGCGGTGCGTCAGTCGACATTGATGGTGAATGTGATGACGCCTTCGCGAGCAAGCTCTGCCCCTACATTGGACCGCATTCGGTCAGTTACAGCGATTTGACGCTGATGATTTCTACGTCAAAGGTCAATGTCTTGCCGGCCAGCGGGTGGTTGAAGTCGATGGTCACTTGCTCGTCATCGAATTCCTTCACCACGCCAGGCAGCTCAGTATTGGCCGCATCGTTGAAGATCACCAGCAAACCCGGCGAAAGCTCCATGTCCTTGAACTGCGAACGCGGGATGATCTGCACGTTTTGCGGGTTCGGCTGGCCAAACGCGTTTTCCGGCTGAATCGTCAGCGTGCGCTTGTCGCCTGCCTTGAAGCCGAACAGCGCTGCTTCGAAACCTGGCAACAGGTTGCCATCGCCGACCTGGAAGGTCGCCGGGGCTTTGTCGAAGGTGCTGTCGACGGTGTCGCCGTTCTCCAGGCGCAGTGCAAAGTGCAAAGTGACTTCCGTGTTCTGGCGGATGCGTTGCTCAGCCAATACCTGTTCAGTCATGAACGGCTTCTCCGGTCTTTTTACTTTTGAACATGTCCAGCGCGAGCATAACGGCGCCGACGCTGATGGCGCTGTCGGCAAAGTTGAACGCCGGGAAATACCAGCGGTTCTGCCAATGCACCAGAATGAAGTCGATCACATGGCCCAGGGCGATGCGGTCATACAGATTGCCCAGCGCCCCGCCCAGCACCAGCGCCAAAGCGACGGCCAGCCAGGTTTCGTTGCGCCCCAGACGCTTGAGCCACACCACCAGCACCGCACTGACCACCACGGCGATCAGGGCAAACAACCAGCGCTGCCAGCCGGAGCTGTCGGCCAGGAAGCTGAATGCCGCGCCAGTGTTGTAGGCCAGGGTCCAGCTGAAATAATCGGGAATCACCACGATTTGCTGGTACATCTTCAACGAGCCTTCGAAGTAGAACTTGCTGGCCTGGTCGATGACCAGAACCAGCAAGCTCAACCAGAGCCAGCTCAGCCGTCCGAAACGGCCAGCAGCGTTAGGCATAATGACGAACCTCGCCCGCACCGCTGATGTTGTCGACGCAACGACCGCAGATTTCCGGATGCTCCGGGTTCACGCCGACGTCTTCACGGCAGTGCCAGCAACGGGCGCACTTGGCGAAGGCCGACTTGACGATTTTCAGCTTCAGGCCGCTGACTTCGGTGACTACCGCGTCCGCAGGTGCCTGAACAAAAGGCGCCACGCTGGCGGTCGAGGTGATCAGCACGAAGCGCAGTTCGTTGCTCAGCTTGGCCAGGTCGGCGCTCAGCGCTTCTTCGGCGAACAGCGTCACCTCGGCTTGCAGGTTGCCACCGACGGCCTTGGCCGCGCGCTGGATTTCCATTTCCTTGTTGACCGCGACCTTCACCGCCATGATCCGCTCCCAGTAGGCGCGGCCCAGTTCGACGTTGTCCGGCAGTTCGGTCAGGCCTTCGTACCAGGTGTTGAGCATCACCGATTCGTTGCGCTCGCCCGGCAGGTATTCCCACAGCTCGTCGGCGGTGAAGGCGAGGATCGGCGCGATCCAGCGCACCAGCGCTTCGGAGATGTGGTACAGCGCGGTTTGCGCCGAACGGCGCGCCTTGCTGTTGGCGCCAGTGGTGTACTGACGGTCCTTGATGATGTCGAGGTAGAAACCACCCAGCTCCTGCACGCAGAAGTTGTGGATCTTGGAGTAGACGTTCCAGAAGCGGTATTCGCCGTAGTGCTCTTGCAACTCGCGTTGCAGCAGCAGGGTGCGGTCCACGGCCCAACGGTCCAGGGCGAGCATTTCCTCGGCCGGCAGGATGTCGGTGGCCGGATTGAACCCGGTCAGGTTGGAGAGCAGGAAGCGCGCGGTGTTACGGATGCGCCGGTAGGCGTCCGCACTGCGTTGCAGAATCTGCTCGGAAACCGCCATTTCACCCGAGTAATCGGTGGAAGCCACCCACAGCCGCATGATGTCGGCGCCCAGGGTGTCGTTGACCTTTTGCGGCGCGATCACGTTGCCCAGCGATTTGGACATTTTGCGACCGGACTCATCCACGGTGAAACCGTGGGTCAGCAGCTCGCGGTACGGCGCGTGGTTGTCGATGGCGCAACCAGTCAGCAAGGACGAGTGGAACCAGCCACGGTGTTGGTCCGAACCTTCCAGGTACAAGTCGGCACGCGGGCCGGTCTCGTGGCCCATCGGGTGCGAACCGCGCAGGACGTGCCAGTGCGTGGTGCCCGAATCGAACCAGACGTCCAAGGTGTCGCTGATCTTGTCGTACAGCGGCGCCTCGTCACCCAGCAGTTCGGCAGCGTCCATCTTGAACCACGCTTCGATGCCTTCGACTTCAACACGCTTGGCGACTTCTTCCATCAGCTCGGCAGTGCGCGGGTGCAGCTCGCCGCTTTCCTTGTTCAGGAAGAACGGGATCGGCACGCCCCAGTTGCGCTGACGGGAGATGCACCAGTCTGGACGGTTGGCGATCATCGAGTGCAGACGTGCCTGGCCCCAGGCCGGGACGAACTGAGTCTCTTCGATGGCTTTCAGTGCGCGCTTGCGCAGGGTGTCGCCGCTGACAGGCTCTTTATCCATGCCGATGAACCACTGCGCGGTGGCGCGGTAGATCAGCGGGGTCTTGTGACGCCAGCAGTGCATGTAGCTGTGTTCGATGATGGTGGTGTGCAGCAGCGCACCGACTTCGGTCAGTTTGTCGACGATGGCCGGGTTGGCTTTCCAGATGAACTGGCCGCCGAAGAACTCCAGCGATGTCACGTAGACGCCGTTGCTCTGTACCGGGTTGAGGATGTCGTCGTTGACCATGCCGTACTTCTTGCAGGTCACGAAGTCGTCCACGCCATAGGCCGGGGCGGAGTGAACCACGCCGGTGCCAGCGCCCAGCTCAACGTAATCGGCCAGGTAAACCGGCGACAGGCGATCGTAGAACGGGTGACGGAAGTTGATCAGTTCCAGTTCTTTACCGGTGGTGGTCGCGATGACCGAGCCTTCCAGGCTGTAGCGGGCAAGGCACGACTCGACCAGCTCTTCAGCCAGCACCAGCAGTTTGTCGCCGACGTCGACCAGGGCGTAGTTGAATTCCGGGTGAACGTTCAGCGCCTGGTTGGCCGGGATGGTCCACGGGGTGGTGGTCCAGATCACGATCGAGGCAGGCTTGGCCAGGGACCCCAGACCGAAAGCGGCAGCCAGCTTGGCTTCGTCGGCAATCGGGAAGGCCACGTCGATGGTCGAGGACTTTTTGTTTTCGTACTCGACTTCCGCTTCAGCCAGGGCTGAACCGCAGTCGAAGCACCAGTTCACGGGCTTCAGGCCCTTGAACACGAAACCGCCCTTGACGATTTCGGCGAGCGCGCGGATTTCACCGGCCTCGTTCTTGAAATCCATGGTCTTGTACGGGTTGGCGAAGTCGCCCAACACGCCCAGACGGATGAATTCGGATTTCTGGCCTTCGATCTGCTCGGTGGCGTAGGCGCGGCACAGTTCGCGGGTCTTGTCCGCGCCCAGGTTTTTGCCGTGGGTCACTTCGACTTTGTGTTCGATCGGCAGACCGTGGCAATCCCAGCCCGGAACATAAGGCGCGTCGAAACCCGACAGGGTTTTCGAGCGGATGATCATGTCCTTGAGAATCTTGTTCAGCGCATGACCGATGTGAATCGTGCCGTTGGCGTAAGGAGGACCATCATGAAGTACGAACTTCGGACGATCCTTGCCAATCTCGCGCAACTTACCGTACAGGCCAATGCTGTCCCAGCGCTGCAGAATCTGCGGTTCGCGCTGAGGCAGGCCGGCCTTCATTGGGAAGGCGGTGTCCGGAAGGTTTAGCGTGGCTTTATAGTCGGTCATTTAAGGCTCTTCATTAGCGATTGGCGCTAGGTGCGACAGGGCACGGGCGGCGGCAACATCCGCATTGATCGCCGTCTTAAGCGCCTCCAGAGAGGCGAAACGCTGCTCTTCACGCAGCTTGTGGTGGAAAACCACCGTCAAACGCCGGTCATACAGATCGCCGGCAAAATCTAAAAGGTGCACTTCGAGGTGGGCTTTGCCATCACCTTGTACCGTGGGCCGCACGCCAATATTGGCGACGCCGGGCCAGGTCTTGCCGTCGATGTCGACGTTGACCAGGTACACCCCGGTCAAGGGCACGCGACGACGCTTGAGTTGAATGTTGGCGGTGGGCGTACCCAGTTGGCGCGCCAGCTTCTGGCCATGCAGGACCCGCCCGGTGATCTGGAACGGACGCCCGAGCAGCCGCTCGGCCAAGGCAAAATCGGCAGCGGCCAGGGCATTGCGGACCTGCGTGCTGCTGACGCGAATGCCGTCCAGCTCGACGGTTTGCGCCGCTTCAACGGTAAAGCCCTGAACGATGCCAGCCTGCTGCAGGAAATCGAAATCCCCTACCCGGTCACAGCCGAACCGGAAGTCGTCACCGACCTCCAGGTGCTGGACGCCGAGACCGTCGACCAGAATGGCATCGACGAATTCACTGGCACTGAGCTTGCTCAGCCGGTGGTTGAAGGCCAGGCACAGGACCCGGTCGACACCTTCGTCGGCCAGCAGCTGCAGTTTGTCCCGCAGCCGGGCCAGACGGGCCGGGGCCGTGTCCGGGGCGAAGAACTCTCGCGGCTGTGGTTCGAAAATCACCACGCAGCTGGGCACGCCCAACTCGATAGCGCGCTCACGCAGCCTCGCCAGGATAGCCTGGTGGCCACGGTGAACACCGTCAAAGTTGCCAATAGTGGCGACACAGCCCCGATGCTGGGGGCGCAGGTTGTGGAGGCCTCGAACCAGCTGCATAACGCGCTTCTTGCTCATAAAGTGGTCGATTATAACCACACCCGGCGGCCGACGACAGGCAACACCGTAACCCAAAGTAATCGAGCCGACAAAACTGCCGGTTCGCCCATGTTTATCGAGGCCCAAGCCTCAGCTCAGCGCCTTGCGATTGAAGTCGCGCAAACGAAAGCCCATCAACAGCAGCATGCCGAAATAACTGATCACCCCGGCAGCGACCAACGCGCCCAGGCGCAGGAACCGCTCCAGCATATGCCCCTGATCCCAGGCCGGCATGAAGTGCATCCCGGCCAGCAGCACAGCAGACATCACCAACACCGCAATCACAAGCTTCAGACCGAATTTGGCCCAACCCGGTTGCGGTTGATACATCTGCTGCTTGCGCAGCTGATAGAACAATAGCCCGGCGTTGATGCAGGCACCGATGCTGATGGCCAGGGCCAGACCGGCGTGAGCCAGCGGGCCGATGAGCACGAGGTTGAACAGCTGAGTAACGATCAGGGTGAAAATCGCTATTTTTACCGGAGTGCGGATGTTTTGTTGCGCATAAAAGCCCGGCGCCAGCACTTTGATCACGATAATTCCGAGTAAACCGACTGAATAAGCGATCAACGCCCGCTGTGTCATGGAGGCATCAAACGCGCTGAATTGGCCGTACTGGAACAGCGAAACGGTCAGCGGCTCGGCCAGAATCCCCAGTGCCAGAGAACACGGCAACACCAGCACGAAGCACAGACGCAGGCCCCAATCGAGGATTCGCGAATATTCGTGGCGATCTTTGCTGGCGTAGGTCTTGGCCAGGGTCGGCAGCAGAATGGTGCCCAACGCTACGCCCAGTACGCCGGACGGCAACTCCATCAAACGGTCGGCGTAATACATCCACGACACGGAGCCGGCGACCAGGAACGAGGCGAAGATGGTGTTGATGATCAGGGAAATCTGGCTCACTGACACGCCGAGAATCGCCGGTAACATCTGCTTCATCACCCGCCAGACACCGCTGTCACGCAGATTCAGGCGTGGCAGCACGAGCATGCCGATCTTTTTCAGGTGGGGCAGCTGATAAAGCAACTGCGCCAGGCCACCCACCAGTACCGCCCAACCCAAGGCCATGACGGGAGGGTCGAAGTATGGCGTGAGGAATACCGAAAAGACGATCATGCTGACGTTGAGCAACGTCGGCACGAAAGCCGGCACCGAGAATCGGTTGTACGTATTGAGGACCGCACCGGCCAATGAAGACAGGGAGATCAGTAATATATAAGGAAAAGTCACGCGCAACAGATCGGTCGTCAGCTCGAATTTTTCCGGGGTATCGGTAAAACCCGGCGCAGTTGCCCAGATGACCCACGGCGCGGCGAGGATGCCCAGCGCGGTGACCAGGGCCAGTACCAGCGTCAGCAGTCCAGACACGTAAGCGATGAACGTTCGCGTCGCCTCCTCGCCCTTCTGGCTCTTGTATTCAGCAAGAATCGGCACGAATGCCTGGGAAAAGGCACCCTCGGCGAAGATTCTTCGCAGCAGATTGGGCAGTTTGAAGGCGATAAAGAAGGCGTCCGTCGCCATCCCGGCGCCAAATGTGCGTGCGATGAGGGTGTCACGAACGAACCCCAGAATCCGGGAAAGCATCGTGATAGAGCTGACGGCGGCCAACGATTTGAGCAGATTCATTGAAAGAGTTTGTGCCTGTCGATAAACAGCAGGCGAACAAAGCGCCTACTTATGCGATACTCCGCGCCGCAGCAGCACAGAGCCAAAGCTCGCGAGTTTACAGGTCAAGCGCCGGAAATAAATATCCCGCCTCTTTATACCTACCACTTAGCGGAACGTCTCAACCGCCCTTGACAAGACATCAACTCATCGGCATGATTCGCGGCCTATTTTGTTTGCTATTTCCTAAAAAGTCTTTCGAGGAGCTCGACGGTGGCCAACACACCTTCCGCCAAAAAACGTGCAAAACAGGCTGAGAAGCGTCGCAGCCACAACGCCAGCCTGCGTTCCATGGTTCGTACCTACATCAAGAATGTAGTTAAGGCCATCGACGCAAAAGACGCTGAAAAAGCTCAAGCAGCTTACGTTCTGGCTGTGCCAGTTATCGACCGTATGGCCGATAAAGGCATCATCCACAAGAACAAGGCAGCTCGTCATAAGAGCCGCCTGAACGGTCACGTCAAGGCTCTGAACCTTGCTGTAGCCGCATAAGCGATAAGCTTGTTGAAAAACCGACCTCAGGGTCGGTTTTTTATTGCCTGCGATTTGGTAAACGCCGCGCAAAAAAATGTGGGAGTGGGCCTGCTCGCGATAGCGGTGCAACACTCAACATTGATGCCGACTGTTACACCGCTATCGCGAGCAGGCTCACTCCCACATTTCGATTTGCGCCAGCTTATTGGGCGTGCGTCCACGGCAGGATCGGGATCGCCGTCACCGCATTCTGCGGGCTGCCTTCGATCAAGCGATCGCTGTAGACCAGATACACCAGCGTATTGCGCTTCTTGTCGAGGAAGCGCACCACCTGCATGGTCTTGAACACCAGCGACGTGCGCTCCTTGAACACCTCATCGCCATCCTTCAGCTCACCCTTGAAGCTGATCGGACCTACCTGACGGCACGCGATAGACGCTTCAGCGCGATCTTCCGCCAAACCCAACCCACCTTTCACACCGCCCGTCTTGGCCCGCGAGAGGTAGCAAGTCACACCCTCGACCTTCGGATCATCAAACGCCTCGACGACGATACGGTCGTTCGGGCCGACGAACTTGAACACCGTCGATACTTGGCCAATCTCCTCAGCCGAAGCCAGCAGCGGCATTGCCAACAGCAAACCCAACAATCCTTTTGCCACACGCATTCAAATATTCCTTCAGACCAGAATCAGGTTATCGCGGTGAACCAGTTCCGGCTCCGCCATGTAACCCAACAGACCGACAATCGCCTCAGACGACTGACCGATGATTTTTTGTGCTTCCAGCGCGCTGTAGTTGGCCAGGCCACGGGCAATTTCACGACCGTCCGGCGCCACGCACACCACCATTTCACCGCGCCGGAAACTGCCTTGAACCAGTTTGACGCCAACCGGCAGCAAACTTTTGTTGCCCTGGGACAGCGCGGTCACTGCACCCGCATCCAGCACCAGGGTGCCACGGGTCTGCAGATGACCGGCCAGCCATTGCTTGCGCGCCGCCAGCATGCCGCGCTCAGGTGACAACAAGGTGCCGATGCGCTCGCCCGCCTTCAGACGATCCAGAACACGCTCAATGCGCCCGCCGACGATGATGGTGTGCGCACCGGAACGCGCCGCCAGGCGTGCAGCACGTAATTTGGTCTGCATACCGCCACGACCCAACGCACCACCGGTACCGCCAGCGACGGCATCCAGCGCCGGATCATCGGCGCGCGCCTCGTAAATCAGGTTGGCGTCGGGGTTGTTGCGCGGATCGGCATCGAACATGCCGTCGCGATCGGTGAGGATCACCAGCAAGTCCGCCTCGACCAGATTGGCCACCAGCGCCGCCAGGGTGTCGTTGTCGCCGAAGCGGATCTCGTCGGTGACCACGGTGTCGTTTTCGTTGATCACCGGGATCACTTTCAGCTCGACCAACGCACGCAGGGTGCTGCGGGCGTTCAGGTAACGCTTGCGGTCAGACAAGTCATCGTGCGTCAGGAGAATCTGCGCGGTATGCCGGCCATGCTCGGCAAAGCTCGACTCCCAGGCTTGCACCAGGCCCATCTGACCGATGGCGGCAGCGGCCTGCAGCTCGTGCATTGCACTGGGTCGCACGGTCCAGCCCAGGCGACTCATCCCCGCCGCCACCGCCCCGGAGGACACCAGCACCAGTTCGACGCCCGCCTCATGCAAAGCCACCATCTGCTCGACCCAGACACTCATTGCCGCGCGATCCAGGCCCTTGCCGTCAGCCGTCAGCAAAGCGCTGCCGATCTTCACGACCCAACGCTGCGCACCTGTCACCTTGCTCCGCATCATCTTCAACCTTAGCTTGAGGGCAGCGCGACCCAGCGCCGCCCGTAACGTTATTCGTGACTACCGATTTCCAGATACTAAAACGCCGCTCGATTGAGCGGCGCTTAAGTTTACTGCAACGAATCAGTCACGCACGTAAATGATTTCCGGACCGTCTTCGTCATCCACATCTTCTTCGTCCCAGTCATCGTCGCCGATGTCATGGACCGACTTCACGCCGCTGCGACGCAGGGCACGCTGGTCATCCAGCGCTTGCAACTGGGCACGGGCTTCGTCTTCGATGCGCTGATCGAGCTCGGCCAGCTCTTCCTTGTAAACCGGGTCGTTAGCCAGACGGTCAGCACGATCTTCCATGTAACGCATGATGTCGTGGCACAGACGCTCGGTGCCCAGCTTGGAGATGGCGGAGATCACATAGACCGGACCGGTCCATTCCAGGCGATCAACGATTTCCTTGACGCGAGCGTCATGCTCTTCTTCAAGGATCTGGTCGCACTTGTTCAGCACCAACCAGCGATCACGCTCAGCCAGGGACGGACTGAACTTGGTCAGCTCGCTGACGATCACTTCAGCAGCATCCGGAGCGCTGGCGTCATCCAGCGGCGCCATGTCCACGAGGTGCAACAGCAAACGGGTACGCGACAAGTGCTTGAGGAAGCGAATCCCCAGGCCAGCGCCATCGGAAGCACCTTCGATCAGGCCCGGAATGTCCGCGACCACGAAGCTCTTCCAGCGATCGACGCTGACCACACCCAGGTTCGGCACCAGCGTGGTGAACGGGTAGTCGGCGACTTTCGGCTTGGCGGCCGATACGGAGCGAATGAAGGTACTTTTACCGGCGTTCGGCAAACCCAGCAGACCGACGTCAGCCAATACTTTCATTTCCAGCTTGAGATCACGCGCCTCGCCCGGCTTACCCGGAGTGGTCTGGCGCGGAGCACGGTTGGTACTGGATTTGAAACGGGTGTTACCCAGACCGTGCCAGCCGCCATGAGCCACCAGCAGTTTCTGGCCAGCCTTGGTCAGGTCGCCGATCACTTCCTGAGTGGCTGAGTCGATGACGGTGGTGCCAACCGGAACACGCAGCACCAACTCTTCACCTTTCTTGCCGGTGCAGTCGGTGCTGCCGCCGTTGGAACCGCGCTCGGCATCGAAATGCCGGGTGTAACGGTAGTCCACCAGGGTGTTGAGGTTTTCGTCGGCGATCATGTAGACCGAGCCGCCATCACCACCGTCACCGCCGTTCGGGCCGCCGTTTTCAATGAATTTCTCGCGACGGAAGCTCATGCAACCGTTGCCGCCGTCACCGGCTTTTACTCGAATCGATACTTCGTCAACAAACTTCATAACAAAACGCCTCTCGTCATACGGACGAGCCGAAAAAATCTAGACATAAGACTCTTGCAAAAATGAGCGCAGCGACCTCAATCAACGACCGCAAATCCAGCGCTGGAGCCCATCACAAACAGCTTTGCAAGAGACTCACCCCACAAACGAAAAAGCCCCGTCGCGAGACAGGGCTTTTCCAGCAACTACGCAATTATGCCGCGACGACTTCAGTCTTCGGGACAATGCTCACGTAACGGCGGTTGAAAGCGCCTTTTACTTCGAACTTGATCACGCCGTCGATTTTAGCGAACAGAGTGTGATCTTTACCCATGCCAACACCGTAACCGGCGTGGAATTGGGTGCCGCGCTGACGCACGATGATGTTGCCCGGAATGATAACCTGGCCGCCATACATCTTCACGCCAAGGCGTTTGGCTTCTGAGTCGCGACCGTTACGGGTACTACCACCAGCTTTTTTGTGTGCCATGAGTCAATTCTCCTAGTGAGGAATTAGGCTGAAATTAAGCCTGAATACCGGTGATTTTGATCTCGGTGTACCACTGGCGGTGGCCCATACGCTTCATGTGGTGCTTACGACGACGGAACTTGATGATGCGGACTTTATCGTGACGACCTTGGGAGATCACTTCAGCCACAACGGTAGCGCCAGCAACAACTGGAGCGCCGATGTTCACGTCATCGCCATTGGCGACCAACAGAACGCGATCAAAAGTAACGGATTCGCCGGTAGCGATTTCCAGTTTTTCGATCTTCAGGTATTCACCTGGGGCGACCTTGTATTGCTTGCCACCAGTAACAATTACTGCGTACGACATGGTATTTCTCCGATAATCCTGCTCACCCAGCTCTTTATAAGAAGAGGTATTGGCTGGCATGGCTGCATTGGGCTGGAAGGCCTGTTTGCAATTGCGTAAGGCAGGTGCTGCCCAGGAAGTTCAGGGTGCGCGATTGTACGCAAGCTGCCGGGGCGATGCAAGAGGCCGTCCATCGTGCCTTGACACCCGCCGACGTGGGTCCTAGCATGCCGCGCAACCCTTCTGGAGCAACTGTCGCTGATGCAACCCCAAGCTTTCTACCGCGCGGTGGCGGACGATTTTAGCGCCGTCGACGGCATCATCAAGAAGCAGCTGACTTCCCGAGTGCCGCTGGTATCGAAAATCGGCGATTACATTACCTCGGCTGGCGGTAAACGCCTGCGTCCCCTATTAGTGTTGCTGTGTGGCAAGGCTCTGGGTCGCGAAGGCGATGACCTGCGCCTGCTGGCCGCGACCATCGAGTTCCTGCACACCGCCACCCTGCTGCACGACGACGTGGTCGACATGTCCGGCATGCGCCGTGGCCGCTCGACCGCCAACGCCATGTGGGGCAACGCGCCAAGCGTGCTGGTGGGCGACTTCCTGTATTCGCGCTCCTTCGAAATGATGGTCGAACTGGGCTCCATGCCGGTGATGAAGATCCTTTCGCAAGCCACGCGCATCATCGCCGAAGGCGAAGTGCTGCAGCTGTCTAAAGTGCGTGATGCCAGCACCACCGAAGAAACCTACATGGAAGTCATCCGCGGCAAAACCGCGATGCTCTTCGAAGCTTCGACCCACAGTGCGGCAGCCCTGGCTGGTGCCACACCGGAACAGAGCGAAGCGCTGCGCACCTTCGGCGATCATCTGGGCGTGGCCTTCCAACTCGTCGACGACCTGCTGGACTACCGTGGCGACGCGGAAACCCTGGGCAAGAACGTCGGTGACGACCTGGCCGAAGGCAAGCCGACCCTGCCGCTGATCTACACCATGCGCGAAGGCACGCCGGAGCAGGCTGCACTGGTGCGCAAGGCGATCCAGAAAGGCGGTATCGAAGACCTGGAAAGCATCCGCGAAGCCGTGGAAGCGTCCGGTTCGCTGGATTACACCGCGCAACTGGCCCGCGATTACGTGGCCCGTGCAATCAAATGCCTCGACGCGCTGCCCGCCAGCGAATACCGCGATGCATTGGTTGAGCTCAGTGAGTTTGCGGTCGCCCGTACGCACTAACTGCACCGTAATACCCTGTGGGAGCAAGCCTGCTCGCGAAAGCAATCTGTCAGTCGAATGCTGACTGGCACACCGCTTTCGCGAGCAGGCTCGCTCCCACAGTTTTTTGGCGTCGCCCCCTCCCAGCTAAAACCCTATATAATGTGCGCTTTTTAGCGATCCTGAATCCAAGGAGCTTTAGTGAGCACGTTGCCACCCTGCCCAAAATGCAATTCCGAATACACCTACGAAGACGGCGCTCAGCTGATCTGCCCCGAGTGCGCCCACGAGTGGTCCGCCAGCGGCGAAGCCGAAGCGGCGTCCGATGACACCGTGAAAAAAGATTCGGTCGGCAACGTCCTGCAGGACGGCGACACCATCACCGTGATCAAGGACCTGAAGGTCAAAGGCACGTCGCTGGTGGTCAAGGTCGGCACCAAGGTCAAGAACATCCGCCTGTGCGATGGCGATCACGACATCGACTGCAAGATCGACGGCATCGGCCCGATGAAGCTCAAGTCCGAGTTCGTCAGAAAAGTCTGATTCTGTTGTCTTCCATCCCGCGCCCTGCGTGGGATGGTGCTTCACCCGCCCCGCCTCTCCCCACATATCCTCGCAATAGCCAAACGCCAGCCGTTTTGACCTTACGCAATCTTTACCCGGAAAAAATCACAAACCGCCAATAGGTCCTTGCTATTTAATGAATAAGAATTATTCTCATTGAAACCCATCAATGGAGATGAGACCCATGACTTATTTGATCGATGCCTGGCTGGACCGCCCACACCCCTACCTCAGGATCCTGCATCGGGAAACCGGGGAAGTCTGTGCAGTGCTTGAAGAAGAAGCCTTGAACGAGCTGCAGGATCAGGGTGATCTGGACGTCAATGGCTTGAGTTCCTGCGAGCCGGTGGTGCTCAAGGAACTGGTGCGCAATCTGTTTCTGTTCTGCTACGCCCGGGCGTTGCGCCCGACGAGCGATCTGAACCACAAGATCGAAGTATGAGTAGCACTAAGCCCCGTAGGAGCGAGGCTTGCCCGCGAACCTGACAACTCGGTTCTGACTTGAACCGAGGTGATGCATTCGCGAGCAAGCTTCACTCCTACAGAATCAAGAGCTTACAAAACGTCGAGCAGTTCGACGTCGAATACCAGAACGCTGTGCGGCGGAATGCTGCCAACGCCTTGAGCGCCGTAAGCCAGTTCGCTCGGCACGTACAGGCGCCATTTGCTACCGGCATTCATCAGTTGCAGGGCTTCGGTCCAGCCAGCGATCACGCCGCCAACCGGGAATTCTGCAGGCTGGCCACGATCGTAGGAGCTGTCGAACACAGTGCCGTCGATCAGGGTGCCGTGGTAGTGAGTGCGCACTTGATCTTCACGGGTTGGCTTGGCGCCTTCACCTTGAGTCAGCACTTCGAATTGCAGGCCCGAGGCCAGGGTGGTGATGCCGTCACGCTTGGCGTTTTCAGCCAGGAAAGCCAGGCCTTCGCCAGCGGCCGCTTCGGCTTTTGCAGCCGCTTCGGCCTGCATGATTTCGCGGATCACCTTGAAGCTGGCGGACATTTCTTCCTGACCGACACGGCTAGGCTTACCGGCGAACGCGTCGGTCAGGCCAGCCAGGATCGCGTCCAGGTTAACGCCCGGTGGCGGGTTGTCGCGCAGTTGGTCGCCCAGCTGACGGCCAATGCCGTAGCTGACGCGGGTTTCGTCGGTGGACAGATTTACTTCGGACATGACACTGCTCCGCTGTGCGGACGGCCCGGGAACTTGCCGTGCGTGCACAGCGCGTCCCGGAGCGCCCGGAACCAAAAGGGCCAGCAGACTAGCACAGATGCCGTTGCGCTGATCAGGGGGTCATTGCTACCAGCGAGAACTGAAGGCGATCGGCACCTTCAGGCCCTCTTCTGCATTGGCACCGAGTCCGCACATTTCATCATGGACCGACGTGTGCACAAGGTTGAAAGGCAAGGTGGGGAGGCGGTGCAGCACTTGACGCGCATGCTCCACCGAACGCAGGTGGAGCATATGGTCGTGGGCATCACTTAACGGATACGCCGCCCCATGCATGCGCGCCTCCAGCAGGTAGATCCCGCCTTCCATAGAAATCAGGTTCAGCTCATCGACTTTCCCTGCGATGGCATATGCACGTAATTCAACAAGGTTCATGAATGCACCTCATACGGTGTCAAGCCAATATCAATACATGCATAGGCTTCGGCACCTCAAAGTACAAGCCACAAACGACACCGCCCGTCTGTTTGCACCTGACTGTAGGAGCGAGGCTTGCCCGCGAAGGCGGTGTGACGGGCAACAACTGTATCGACTGACACGGCCCCTTCGCGGGCAAGCCTCGCTCCTACAGGGCTTTGTGAGCGTCAGTGCTTGGTCAGCTTATCCAGATAACCCATGGCAAACGCCGACACGACGAACGTCATGTGAATAATCACGTACCACTTCAAATGCTCGGGATCGACGTTCTTGGCGTCCATGAAAATCCGCAACAGGTGGATCGACGAAATCGCCACGATGGAGGCCGCCACTTTCATCTTCAGCGAAGACGAATCCATGGTGCCCAGCCAGTTGAGCTTTTCCTTGCTGTCGTCGATGTCCAGCTGGGAAACGAAGTTCTCGTAACCGGAGATCATCACCATCACCAGCAAGCCACCCACCAGTGCCATGTCGATCAGCGACAGCAGCACCAGGATCAGGTCCGACTCGGCCATCGAGAATACGTTGGGAATGACGTGGAAAACTTCCTGGAAGAATTTCAGCGCCAGCGCCAGTAGCCCAAGGGACAGACCGAAGTAGATCGGTGCCAGCAGCCAGCGGGAGGCATACATTGCATTTTCGATAAAGCGTTCCATTGAATCTCACACGTGATGTTGAAAATGGCCGCAAGTATACCAGCCCCCTGTCTATACCCTGAAGCAGCCAGAAACCTTCGGCAAATCCGCGACCTGCGCGTGTGCCACAAAGTTTTTCTGCTAGTGTCCAGACTATTGACAGCTCAGCGACATCGGACAGGAAGACTGGAAATGGATGTGCGATTGCCAATAACGAGTGCCGGCATTTGCCTGGCTCTGCTGCTGGGCGGCTGCTCACCCAGCGATGAGAAGCGCCAGACTAGCCTCGAGGAAAAGACCGCGCAGTTCGAGAAGTCTCTGGATGCGATTGAGGATCCAAAGCTCAGGGATGCCGTTGCCGAACTCGGCGGTTCACTGCTGTTGCTCGAGCGTGCGCAACTCAAGCTCGACAGCAAACCCGTGGAAACCGAATACGGCGAAGACGTTCTCGCCGTGCTCAAGCACTACCCCACGCCTCAGGCTTTGGTCGACACCTACATCAACGGCCTGTTCGTGCTGCACAAGGATTCCAGTTCCGACTACCTGACCGACCTGCAACCGGTGTTCCCTTTCAACTTCAACATTCCGGCAGCGTTTCTCTTTCCCCATGGCCTGGAATGGCAATCGGTGACCTTGAGCAACAAGCGCGTCATCGCGTTCCAGCCGGAATGGTCGGAAACCGATCCCGGCATTCAACTGAGCCCCTCGAGTTCCAACCTGACCAACCCGGATGATCTGACGGTGACCTATCCGTTCATCGACGGTCTGGACATGGACAACAAGAACCAGCCTCAACCGGTGAGCCTGCAAGGCAAGGTCGAGGTCATCGCCCCGCGCCGGCTCTACACCTTCGACCTGACGAAAAAAGACGTTGGCCAGACCCGCACCAACGACAACCTCAGCGTCACCTTGCTGAAACTGGGCAACAACTACGCCGAAATCGACTTCAACAACAGCGCACCACTGGCCCCTGAAGTCAGCGAAACACCGTTGAATCCGCTGATCGTCCAGGCCAGGGACACCACCGGGCAATTCCTCTCGCGATCGGGTTCGATCAACGAAACCGCTGCGCAAATTGCCTTCTATCAAAAACAACTGGCGAAAATTCAGCAGCAGAAAGCCTGGAGCGAGACTTTCGAAAAGCAGATCGACGAAGAACAGCGCACCTTCGAGGCGCAGCAGAAGAATCATTACACCAAAGTGTATTTCAACGGTCCGGTCGAAACCGTTGAAGTGAGCGTTCTGGATTTCTCGGCCGCCACGGTGACCCACAAGGACCTGAACCTGCCGGTGCGCCGCTTTGACTCACACACCACGGCAAAAACCATCCAGCCACTGACCCTACCGGTGGTGGTGTATGACGATCAGGCCCCGACCTGGCTCAAGGGCGCGACATTGAGTGAGGAACAGCTGAAGAAGGGCATCATCGTCAGTCAGTCGGTGGATGACCCCAGCGCCGCACGCATCGAGTTCGACCACCCCAGAAGCTTCAATGACGAGATGCTCGGTACATCGTTCAGCGCTGGCGATAGCCCGGTCACGTTCTTTACGGAGGATGGCAGTGGCAAGCGCGATGGGCCGATCGAGCTGCCGCTTGAGGCTTACGAGGTCGATCCGCTACGTGGCGCCATCACCTATGACTTGAACCTGTTTCCGGAAACACCGGCCTATGCAGTGGGCTCCATGCCGCTGTTTCTGGCGACGGTGGCCAAACAAACGCTCGACGCCCATAAGTTGCCCAAAGGCCTGGAACTCAAAGGCAATGCCTTGGTGGTTGATTTGAAGCTGTTTCCTGCCCAGGAGTGGCGTTTTTTCGCCAAGGACGACTCTGGAAACTATCTGAAAGAAATCCTTTCGGTCACTCACGACGCGAGCGCAGAAGGCCCGGCGCTATTTGCCGTGCATTACTTCTATGGCCAGCCAACACGTCTGGAAACCTATCAGCGAACCGACCTCACCACGGTGCAATATGGTTTCGAGGTCAAACTGGCCAAGGCGGATTTGAGCCACCTTGATCAATAACCGGTTTCAGTGGCCGCGCCGAACTCAGCCATTGAGGTTGCGGCAACGGCCCCCGTTGATTTCCCGCAGCTGGGCTTGCAGGTGCAGGCACCAGATTTGTGGGTCATCGGCCAGTTCGTAGCCATGCAGCGTCAGGCTTTCAACAATCGTGTCGAGGATGGACTCCGCCACGAAAGGCCCATGAAACGGTCCCTGCGCCTTGATGGCGGAAGGTTGTTCGCCGGCCATTCCGGCGGCGAAGAGCAAGGTCCACATGCCCGTATCCCCCGCCAACGGACGGATGGCACACTCGATACGGGTCACAAGGCCCAGGCATTGACGGGTGAGGCAGAGGTTGCGCGACATGGCGGCGACCCTCGGTAGATCCGGTGTTCAGCCCCCACGGGAAGGCTGTCTCGATCCAGTGATTACTGTCGATATCCTTGAGCTGAGAATAGAAGAAAAGTCTGACTAGCACGTCAAGTCAGACCAGAAGGCGCCGAATGGTCATTGTGTGAATATTGACGTCAGAGTGATGGCACTTTCTTGAAGTGGACACATCACAAATGTGGGAGTGAGCCTGCCCGCGATAGCGAACTTTCAGCCAACACATGTGTTGGATGAAAGTGCCACATCGCGAGCAGGCTCGCTCCCACTGTGGATCGGGGTGATCCTCAGATCGGTCAGGCCGGTTTGGCCTCCACCAGGGCCTCCAGCGCCGCTTCTTTCTCGGCTTCCTTGAGGTCTTCTTCGCTGATCATTTCCGCGATCACGCGCAAGCGTTCCACCACCCGTGCGTTAACGCTGCCTTCGGGGAACTGGCCATCGGCATCCGGCGCACCGGCCGGCTCTCCGACCAACAGGCTCAACGCCTCGTCAGCCTGGCGCACGGCGTAGACATGGAACTGCCCCGCACGCACCGCCGAGAGCACCTTCTCGTCGAGCATCAGCGTGGCGACGTTGGCGTGAGGAATGATCGCCCCCTGCTCACCGGTCAGCCCACGGGCTTCGCAGAGTCGGAAGAAGCCTTCGATCTTCTCGTTGACCCCGCCTACCGCCTGCACTTCACCGAACTGGTTGATCGAGCCGGTGATCGCAAAGCATTGCTTGAGCGGCGTTTTCGACAGGGCCGAAATCAGCGTGCACGCCTCGCCCAGCGACGCACTGTCGCCATCGACGTAACCGTAGGACTGCTCCAGCGCGATACTCGCGGAAATCGCCAGCGGGAATTCCTGAGCGTAACGACTGCCCAGATACCCGGTGAGGATCATCACACCCTTGGAGTGGATCGGCTGGCCGAGGTTGACCTCGCGCTCGATGTCGACGATGCCGCTGCCGCCCGGGTAGACCGTGGCGGAAATCCGCGCCGGCACACCGAACGCCGAGTCGCCGACTTCCAGCACGGTCAGCCCGTTGCACTTGCCGACGGCGGCGCCGTCCGTGTCGATCAGGATGATCCCGGCGAGCATGTCATCGAGAATCCGCGCAGAGACCCGCCCGGTACGGGTGGCCTTGGCCTTTAGCGCCCGTTCGATATGCCCGGCATCGGTCATCTCGTCCCCCGCCAGGTGACGAATGAAGTCCGCCTCGCTGACCAGCTGGAACAGATCACCGATGCGCGCCGACAAACGCCCCTGGTGTTCGGCCAGGCGCGCGCTGTAAGTCGCCAGGCGCGCCACGGCATCGGCCGTCAGCGGCGCCATGCCTTCTTCCGAGGTGCGGGTTTTGAGCAACTGGGCGAACTGCTCCAGGCTCTCGTCGACCATCGGGATGTCTTCGTCGAAATCCACCAGGACGCGGAACATCTCCTGGAAGTCCGGATCGAGGTCTTGCAGCGTGTAATACAGCTGACGCGCACCGATGATGACGACTTTGACCTGCAACGGGATGTGTTGCGGCGTCAGGGTCACGGTGGCCAGGCGGCCCAGCTCACCGAGCGGCGACTCCATTTTCAGCTTGCGCGATTGCAGAGCGCGCTTGAGCGCATCCCACACGAACGGCTCGCTGAGCATTTTTTCCGCTTCAAGGATCAGGAAACCGCCGTTGGCCCGGTGCAATGCGCCCGGCCGCAGTTGCCGATAGGTCGTGTACATCGCGCCCTGATCGGTGCTGTATTCAATGCGGCCAAACAGGTTTTCGTAAGTCGGGTGCGGCTCGAAGACCACCGGCGCACCGCCGCTGGACGAATGACCGACCACCAGGCTCGGGGCGTATTGCTCTTCCAGCAATTTGCGGGCGACGGCGTCGGTCTTGCTGTCGTCCACCAGTTGCTCGACCACGGTCTTGAGCAGGTAGACCTGCATGGCTTGCAGGTAACCGCAAACGGCGGCGTTCTCGGCGTATTTCTCCGACAACGGCGACAGCAACGGCTGCAAGGCCAACGTGATGGTTTCTTCGTTGAGGTGGCGCAGCTGATTGCTCGACTCGCGCTTCCATTGCGGCAGGCTGGCGAGCTCTTCGTTCAGTCGCTCCTCCAGACCGGAAATATCGTCGTGGAAACGCTCGCGATCGGCTTCCGGCAACTGGGCGAATTCCGCTTCGTCCAGGGCCTTGCCTTCGCTCATGGGCGTGAACGCGATGTTGCTGGCGTCGCGGTAAAGCGCGACCTCCTTCTCCAGCGCCAGGCGCTCGATCACGTCCAGTGCCTTGTCGTAGCGCTGGTTGAAGGCGCGGTCGATGGCGCTTTTTTTCTGCTGGTAGGACGGGTGCTCGAACACTGCCGGAAAAGTCGCCAGCAGGTTGTCGATCAAGCCGTTGATGTCACCGATGAAGGCGCCAGCAGTGCCCGATGGCAATTCCAGTGCACGAGGCTCGCGAGGCTCATCGAAATTATTGACGTAGACCCAGTCGGCCGGGGTCTGCAGGCGCTTGCCTTCGGCTTTCAGGTAGCGTTTGACGAACGAAAACCGGCCGGTGCCGGGCTCACCCATGACAAATACGTTGTAACCGGGGCGTGGCATGGCCACGCCGAACTGCAAGGCTTCGACCGCACGTTCCTGGCCAAGCACACCGCGAAAGGGCTCCAGATCATTGGTGGTAGAGAAGCTGAACTGTTCAGCGGAAAACGGACGGGTCAGCGCTTCAGGCGCTAGACGCAAGCTGGCAGCAACAGGATCAGGCATCGGGCTTCCTTACATCAGGCGGGGCAGATAGCGGCATTCTGGCGCTGCCCATACCTCACTTGCAAGGCGCGCCTCCAGCCAAAGCATAGACAAACCGTCATCTCCAAGCCGGCCGGGGACAAATCAATGATTTCAACGAATGTTTTGCAAAAAATCACGGAACCCCAGGAACGTGCCTAAACTCCAAACTGCGCGGCTGGATTAATAACTGGCCCACTGGCGCCGGATTGGGCCAGACCCCTTGTCCATTGGTATGCACATAAAGAGAACAAAGCTATGAAACGGATTCTTCTCGGTACTCTCTTCACCGCTGTATCCATCAACGCCATGGCCCAAGCGCCAGGCGGCCCGGATTGCGGTTGGGGCAACATGCTGTTCGAAGGTCAGCGTGGCACCCCGGCTCACTTCCTGGCATCCACCACCAACGGCACTTCCGGTAACGCAACGTTCGGTATGACTTCTGGTACCAACGGTTGCTCGACTAATGCGTCGCTGACTTATGGCGGCAAATCCTGGTTTGCCATGAATGGCATGATGAACGAGCTGTCCGAAGACATGGCCAAAGGTAACGGCGAAGCGCTGACGACCTATGCCGTGGTACTGGGCGTGGCGCCGGAAGACCGTGCGCACTTCGCCGCTGTGACTCACCAGCACTTCCAGCAGATCTTCAGCAAGGCTGACGTGACCGCTGACGACGTGCATACCAACACCCTGGCCGTTCTGAAGAACGATCCACGTCTGGCCAAGTACGCTACTCAAGCTTAAGCTCGACCCACCCGCTCCTTTCGGGGGGCGGGTTTTATTTTTTGGACCTGTCCCCCTTGGGTCTTTATTTTTTTTCGACTTAAGTTGCTCACTATGCTCAAACGCCTTGCCTGGCTGGCGCTCTGTGTCTGCGCCCCGCTGTCCGCCGCGCCACATGTCGACAATCAACGTTTGCAGCAACTGGCCAACGACCCTTTCTGGATTTCCCTGGGCCATTACGAAACCGCCAAGCTGGGCGGCTGGCGCAGCTATGTCAGCGACAAAAAGTTCTTTCTCGCACCCGACGGTAACGAACACCCCGACCGCGAACTGGCGGCCACCGTGCAGGCGCTGTACGCCCCGGCCAGTGCGGGCGAACAACATGCCCAATGTGTGTACCCGGCGCGCACCCGCTGGTTGAAAGCGCAGCTCAACCTGACTGATTTGCCGGCGCTCGATTGCACTGAGTTCAAGCAATGGTTCAAGGATGTCTCGCCCCATAGCGCGGTGATGATTTTCCCGGCGGCTTACCTGAACAGTCCGTCATCGATGTTCGGCCATACCTTGCTGCGCATCGACCAGGCCGATGTGCAGAGTGATCACACCGCGCTGCTCAGTTACGCGATCAACTTCGGCGCCTACATCGAAGGTTCGGATAACAGCATCCTCTACGCCTGGAAAGGCTTGATGGGCGGCTATCCGGGGCTGTTCGCGCTGGTGCCGTATCAGGAAAAACTCTCGGAATACCGCAGCCTCGAAAACCGGGACCTGTGGGAGTACCGGCTGAACCTGACGCAGGCAGAAACCGAGCGCATGGTCGAGCACGTCTGGGAGTTGAAGCAGATCCAGTTCGACTATTTCTTTTTCGACGAAAACTGCTCCTATCGCCTGCTTGAGCTGCTGCAGGTGGCGCGGCCAAGCCTGCGCCTGACCGAACAGTTCCCACTGACGGCCATTCCGACCGATACCGTCAAAGCGGTGAAAGAAGCCGGGCTGGTGGAATCCATTCAGTATCGTCCGTCCCGTGAACGGGAACTGCTGAGCCGCGCCGAGCCGTTGACTGACGAAGAACAGGAGTGGGTGCTGAAAGTCAGCGCCGACCAAAAGCAATTGCAGACACCGGCGTTCAAGGCTCAACCGCGCGACCGCCAGGCGCTGATCATCGATGCGTCTTACCGCCTCGAACGCTATCGCGCCAACGGTCAGGAGCGCGACCCTGAGAGGGCGCAACGCAGTTTCGAACTGCTGCGGGCGATCAACCAGAACCCCGCCCCTGAGCTGGACATCCCGAGGCCCGGCCTGCCCGAGGACGGTCATGAATCCCGCACCTGGCAAGCCGGCATCGGCACCCGGGGCGACAAGGCCTTTGGCGAATATGGCCTGCGCATGGCGTATCACGACCTCAACGATAACGCCGAGAGCTTCCCGCTCGGTGCGCAGATCGAAATCCTGCAGATGAAACTGCGCCAGTACGAAGGCAATGACTGGCAGTTCCAGCAACTGGACCTGGCGACCATTCGCTCCCTGACGCCGCGCAATGAGTTGTTGAAGCCATTATCGTGGCAAGTCACGGGCGGCCTGGAACGCGTGCCAGGCAAGCATGACGATGAAACGCTGGTCAGCCACGTCAACGGCGGTGGCGGCGGCACCTGGCAGTTGGGTGAAGACATGCTCGGCTTTGCACTGGGCACCGTGCGTGTCGAACACAACAACGACTTCGCGGGCTTTATCGCACCGGCGGCAGGTTTCAATAGCGGTCTGCTGTGGAAAAACCCACTGGGCAACTTCAGCCTGGAAACCAAGGGCGATTTCTTCACCAACGGCGAGGTGCGCCGCAGTGTGAGCCTCAACCAGCAGTGGGAACTGTCGCGCAACCTGGGCCTGCGCCTGAGTGCCCAGCGCGAATTCAGCCACCTCGCCTCGCCCGAGAACGAAGTGATGCTTGAGGTGAAGTGGTATCACTATTGACCTGACACCCCACCGTCCCCGTGGGATCGAGCCTGCTCGCGATGGCGGTGTATCAGTCGACATCAGTGTTGACTGATACACCGCCATCGCGAGCAGGCTCGATCCCACAGCGGATGTGTGGTGGCCAACAGATTAATCACACGCCTTTCACAACTGCCTCACGAATCCACTCCTAGACTTCACCCATAGGCCGTCCAACGGCACGGGAGTCGGAGATGTGGCGTTGCGCAGGTGTGCTGGGATTGTTGATGTTGATCGCGGGTTGCCAGACGACCCACGAGGATTTGATCGCCAAGGGTTATCCACCGGCGTTCGCCGATGGTTTCGATGACGGTTGCAGCAGTGGCCGGCAAGCTGCCGGGGCAATCACCGGGGAATTTCGCAAGAACGTTCCGCGTTATCTCAAGGACAAGCAGTACGCCGAAGGCTGGAGCGACGGTTTTCGCCAGTGCCAGGCCATGCGCGAAAGCGAGGATCGCGAGGACTATCGCAGCCACCACTGGGACGACCGCGACAAAGCCTGGCAGCAACAAAAGGACCAGGACGCCGCCCGTGCCTATCGCTCGCAATGAGTCGCGGACAGACATCCATCGAAACTAAAAGCCTGCAACCATGGCCCAAACCCTATAACGGGAGAAAACCATGAGTCGCGCTTTCGTCAATGAAGATAACGCCGCCGCGCAAGCCGATCAGCCGGTCGAACGGCAAGTCAGCACACAGCCCAATTACGTCACGCCCGCCGGGCTGGCGCAGCTTCAGGCGAAAGTCGCCGAAGTGCAAAACCTGCTCAATGGACAGAGTGCGAGAGGCGAACTCGCAGACAAACAGCGCCAGGCCGATCTGGAACGTGACTGGCGATATTTCAATCAACGCCTGCAAAGCGCTCAGTTAGTCGTACCGGCCTCCTCGACCGATAAAGTCCAGATTGGCGCGTGGGTAACGTTTGCCGATGAACAGGGCCACGAACAGCGTGTGCAGTTGGTGGGTGAGGATCAGGCGGATGCGGCGAGTGGGCTGATCAACTGGGGCTCGCCGCTGGGGCGGGCGTTGTTGGGCGCGCAGGTCGGGGATGAAGTGGTGTGGAAGCGGCCGGTGGGGGATTTGATCATTGAGGTATTGAGCATAGAGATCGAGTGATCGTCAGGCCGTCATCGCTAGCAGGCTAGCTCCCACAGTGGATTTGTGCCGCTCACATATCCCCTGTGGGAGCCAGCCTGCTGGCGATGGCCGCGCCGCGGTGTCACTGAAACCCATAAAAAAACGGAGCCCCGAAGGCTCCGTTTTTTCATGCAACCCGCCCGATATCAGGCCAGTTTCTTGTGCCGTACACGATGCGGCTGGGAAGCCGCTTCGCCGAGGCGTTTCTTGCGATCGGCTTCGTACTCGGTGTAGTTACCTTCGAAGAACACCGCTTGCGAGTCGTCTTCGTAAGCCAGGATGTGCGTCGCGACGCGGTCAAGGAACCACCGATCGTGAGAGATCACAATGGCGGCGCCCGGGAAGTCCAGCAGGGCTTCTTCCAGGGAACGCAAGGTTTCAACGTCGAGGTCGTTGGACGGTTCGTCGAGCAGCAGGACGTTGCCGCCCTCTTTCAAGGTCAGGGCCAGGTGCAAGCGACCGCGCTCACCACCGGACAGGTCCTTGACGAACTTCTGCTGGTCGCCGCCCTTGAAGTTGAAGCGACCGACGTAGGTGCGCGACGGGATCTCGTAGTTGCCGATGCGGATCTGATCGGAACCGTCGGAGATTTGCTGGAACACCGTCTTGCTGCCGTCCAGGTCTTCGCGGCTCTGATCGACGCACGCCAGTTGCACGGTTTCGCCGACTTCGATGCTGCCCGAATCCGGCGTTTCCTTGCCCATCAGCATGCGGAACAGGGTCGACTTACCGGCACCGTTACCGCCGATCACGCCAACGATGGCGCCTTTTGGCATGGAGAACGACAGGTTGTCGATCAACACGCGATCGCCGTAACCCTTGGAAACGTTCTTGAACTCGATGACCTTGTCACCCAGGCGTGGACCGGCCGGGATGTAGATCTCGTTGGTTTCGCTGCGCTTCTGGAATTCCTGCGACTGCATTTCTTCGAAGCGTTGCAGACGAGCCTTGGATTTGGACTGGCGGGCCTTGGCGCCTTTGCGCACCCACTCCAGTTCTTCCTTCATGGCTTTTTCGTGAGCCGACTGCTGCTTGGATTCGGCAGCCAGACGGTCGGACTTGGCTTCCAGCCAACCCGAATAGTTGCCCTCGTAAGGGATACCGGCGCCGCGGTCGAGCTCGAGGATCCAGCCGGCGACGTTGTCCAGGAAGTACCGGTCGTGCGTGATCGCGACTACGGTGCCCGGGAAGTCGTGCAGGAAGTGCTCCAGCCAGGCGACGGAATCGGCGTCCAGGTGGTTGGTCGGTTCGTCGAGCAGCAGCATGTCCGGAGCAGACAGCAGCAGGCGGCACAGGGCCACGCGACGCTTCTCACCACCGGAGAGGAATTCGATCTTGGCATCCCAGGCCGGCAGACGCAGCGCATCGGCGGCGACTTCCAGCTGGCGATCCAGGTTGTGACCGTCGCTGGCTTGCAGGATGGCTTCGAGCTTGGCCTGTTCGGCGGCCAGTTTGTCGAAGTCGGCATCTTCATCAGCGTAAGCGGCGTAGACCTCGTCCAGGCGAGCCTGGGCGTTCTTGATCACGCTGACCGCTTCCTCGACTACTTCACGCACGGTCTTGGTCGGGTCCAGGATCGGCTCTTGTGGCAGGTAGCCGATGTTCAGGTCCGGCATCGGACGCGCTTCGCCCTCGAACTCGGTGTCGACGCCCGCCATGATTTTCAACAGCGTGGACTTACCCGAACCGTTGAGGCCGAGCACGCCGATCTTGGCGCCGGGGAAGAAGGACAGCGAAATATTTTTCAGGATTTCCCGCTTCGGCGGAACAACTTTGCCCAGCCGATGCATGGTGAAGACGTATTGAGCCATGGAGAACCTTGGGTCAGTGACAGATGAATGATTGGAGCGCAGGCGATGCCTGGCCAGACTGTGCGCGTCGTCAGATTGATAATGTATCAATGCATGAGCGCTGAAAAAGTCTGAGTCTAGGAGCTGGAACGCTCCCGCGTAACCGGCAAAGCTACCTGAATGACAGATGGCAGTCCAGCCGGGAGGGGCTGGCACTTCGCCACAACACAAGGCATGCTAGCCGCCCTCCGGGCGTCCGGCTTATAGTGCACGTCGCGCCAGTCCAGCCAAACCGCAGGATTACAGTTTGTCCAATGTCTCTCCGCCTTCGTCCGTGAGCGCACCTCATCCTGCGACCGGCGCGCCCCTGCGCGGATCCTTGAAGGGTGCGCTGGCGACACTCGTGCTGTTGTTGCTCGCCTTGCTGTTCTGGCAGCTGCTGGATCAGCTGCGCGAAACACAGAAGCACCAGCGGCAATACACCATCGACTACACCGCCGATCTGGCCGCGCAAGTCAGCCTGAACATGGCGCTCAACGCCCAGATTGCACTGAACCTGCTACCGATCGTCGAACAACCGCAAAGTGCCGACGAACAGCAGGCGCTACTGCGCAAACTGCAACAATCGCTGCCTGACCTGCGCAGCCTGGCGCTACTCAGTCCTTCCGGCAAAGTCCTCAGTGACAGCGCCGCCGACGCCCAGGATGCCGATTACCTGGGTGAACTGGTCCGGCGCAGCCGCGCCCAGGCCCACTATTTCAGCAATGCCGACGACGGTTCAGTGGTGCATCTGCTGTTGCATCAAGCCAGCGGCAGCAGTCGTGGCTACTGGGCCCTGCGCCTGACACCGACGTTTTTCTCGTCACTGACCAAACAAAACGAAGCCGGCATCCGTCCGCTGTGGCTGGTGGAAAACCGGGTCAATCACCAGATCATCAGCCGCGATGAAGCGTCGCCTTCGGTCAAACCGAGCGCGTTATCCCCCGACGATCTGGCCAAAAGTGTGCTGACAGTGCCCCTGAGCAGCAGCGACTGGCAACTGCGCGGACTGTTCGATCGCCAGCAAGTGCTCGAACAACTGTTGCCGGCATTCATCGGAAAATGCCTGCTGGGCCTGGCCTTCTCCCTGCTGCCGTTCATCGTGTTACTGAACATTCGCCGCCGTCAGCGCCAGTTGCATGAAGGCCGCCGCCGCTATCACGATATTTTCGAAGGCACGGGCGTTGCTCTGTGCGTACTGGATGTCTCCGGGCTCAAGACCTTCCTCGACAAAGCCCAACTGCACAGCAGCGAGCAACTCAAGGCGTGGCTCGACATACCGGAGCAACGCCAGCAACTGCTCCAGGAACTGCGCATCACCGAGGTCAACCAGGTCGCCCTGCAACTGCTCAACGTCAACTCCTGCGCTCAGGCCTGGAAACTGTTGATTGACGGCTGCCCGCTGGACGGCACCGCCATCGGCCACCAAGTGATCGAAACGGTGTTCAACCAGCAGAGACAGCTCGAGCTGGAAATCAAACTCCAGGACCTCAATGGCCGCGACCAGCACCTGTGGCTGGTGCTGCGCCTGCCGGAAGATTACGCCGACTATAAAGCGGTGATCCTGAGCATCACCGACATTACCAGCCGTAAACTCATCGAGCTGTCGCTGCTGGAACGCGAAGGGTTCTGGTCCGATGTGGTGCGCACTGTGCCGGACCACCTGTACGTGCAGGACGTGATCAGCCAGCGGATGATTTTCAGTAACCACCACTTGGGCCAGACCCTCGGTTACAACCGTACCGAGTTGCACCAGATGGGCGAGTACTTCTGGGAAATCCTCCTGCACCCCGAAGATGCCGATGACTACCACCGCTCGCGCCAGGCCCAGCGCCACGGGGGTTACACCCAATTGCTGCAGTGCCAGTTGCGGTTCCGTCATCGCGACGGCAAGTGGCGGCGTTTCGACATTCGCGAACAGGCACTGGCGCGGGACAAACACGATCAAGTCACGCGGATCATCGGCGTGGCCAAGGACATCACCGAACAGATCGAAGCCAGTGAATCCCTGCGTGACAGCGAGCAGCGCTACCGGATGCTCGCCGAAAGCATCAGCGACGTGATTTTCTCCACCGACAGCAAAATGGCACTCAATTACGTCAGCCCGTCGGTGCATGCCGTGCTGGGCTACGACGCCGAGTGGATCTTCCAGAACGGCTGGCAATCGACCATCGCCAACCCGCAGCAACTGACCGGCATTTACGGCCTGATGGATCGGGTCAGCAAAGCGCTGGATAAACCCGAGCAACTGGCGCTGCTGCGCACTCAGGTGCAGACCCAACTGTTCCTGTTCGATTGCCTGCGGGCCGACGGGCGCAAGATTCCGATCGAACTACGGCTGGTGCTGGTCTGGGACGAACACGGGGCCTTCGAAGGCGTGCTCGGCGTCGGACGCGACATCAGCCAGCAACGCCGGGCCGAAAAAGACCTGCGCATGGCGGCCACGGTTTTCGAACATTCGACGTCGGCGATCCTGATCACCGACCCGGCCGGCTACATCGTCCAGGCCAACGAAGCGTTCAGTCGCGTCAGCGGTTATGCCGTGGAGCAGGTGCTGGACCAACTGCCAAACATGCTGACCGTCGACGAGCAGCAGGAAGCCCATCTGCGTTATGTGCTCAAACAACTGCATCAGAACAGCACCTGGGAAGGCGAAGTCTGGCTCAAGCGGCGCAACGGCGAGCATTACCCGGCCTGGGTCGGCATCACGGCGGTGCTCGACGATGAAGGTGACCTGGCCAGTTACGTGTGCTTCTTCAGCGACATCAGCGAGCGCAAGGCCAGCGAACAGCGGATTCACCGCCTCGCCTACTACGACGCCCTGACCCACCTGCCCAACCGCACGCTGTTCCAGGACCGCCTGCACACCGCGCTGCAATCGGCCGAGCGGCAGAAGTCCTGGGTCGTGCTGATGTTCCTCGACCTCGACCGTTTCAAGCCGATCAACGACTCCCTCGGTCACGCCGCCGGCGACCGCATGCTCAAGGAAATGGCCACGCGACTGCTCGGTTGCGTCGATGATGACGACACCGTGGCGCGCATGGGCGGCGATGAATTCACCTTGTTGCTGCAACCGCGGGCCAACCGTGAAGTCGCCTTGAACCGGGCGATCCATGTCGCCGAGCAGATCCTCGCCAGCCTGGTGAAACCGTTCGTGCTGGAAGGCCGCGAGTTCTTCGTCACCGCCAGTATCGGCATCGCGCTGAGCCCGCAGGATGGCAACGAACTCAGTCAGCTGATGAAAAACGCCGACACCGCGATGTACCACGCCAAAGAGCGCGGCAAGAACAACTTCCAGTTCTATCAGGCGGACATGAACGCCAGCGCCCTGGAGCGCCTGGAGCTGGAAAGCGACTTGCGCCATGCCCTGGAACAAGACGAATTCGTTCTGTACTACCAGCCGCAGTTCAGCGGCGACGGCAAACGCCTGACCGGCGCCGAAGCGCTGCTGCGCTGGCGTCATCCACGTCGCGGCCTGGTGCCGCCGGGGGATTTCATTCCGGTGCTCGAAGAGCTCGGGCTAGTGGTGGATGTCGGTGACTGGGTGATCAGCGAAGCCTGCCGTCAGCTCAAGACCTGGCATCAGGCCAAGGTGCGGGTGCCGAAGGTGTCGGTGAACATTTCGGCCCGGCAATTCTCCGACGGCCAACTCGGGACGCGGATTGCCACCATCCTAAAGGAGACCGGCCTGCCGCCGGCGTGCCTGGAGCTGGAGCTGACCGAGAGTATCCTGATGCGCGAAGTCAGCGAAGCGATGCAGATCCTCGCCGGATTGAAAAACCTCGGCCTGAGTATTGCGGTCGATGACTTCGGCACCGGGTATTCCTCGCTCAACTACCTCAAGCAATTCCCGATCGACGTGCTGAAAATCGACCGCACCTTCGTAGATGGCCTGCCGTCGGGTGAGCAGGATGCGCAGATTGCCCGGGCGATCATTGCGATGGCCCACAGCCTGAATCTGGCGGTGATCGCCGAAGGTGTGGAAACCCACGAGCAGCTCGATTTCCTGCGTGAGCATGGTTGCGATGAGGTTCAGGGGTATCTGTTCGGCCGGCCGATGCCGGCGAGCCGGTTTGAGGCGCAGTTCAGCAATGATGCGCTCTTCATGTTTGATTGATTGGAGCCAACAGCTCCAATCAATCAAACATGAAGAAAGCTGGAAGCTTCAAGTGGCAAGCTTCAAGCAGTGGCCGGTCCGCTTTTGACTTGCCGCTTGAGGCTTACAGCTAGAAGCTGAATTCCTTTCGTCTGCGACATGATGTCCTTTCATATGCCATCTAAAAGCGGTTGAGTTAGAATGCCCCCCTTTTCTGCCCCGATCCTTGAGGACCGCCATGTTCAGCCGTGATTTGACTATTGCCAAGTACGACGCCGATCTTTTTGCCGCCATGGAGCAAGAAGCTCAGCGCCAGGAAGAACACATCGAGCTGATCGCTTCGGAAAACTACACCAGCCCAGCGGTGATGGAAGCTCAAGGCTCGGTACTGACCAACAAGTATGCCGAAGGCTACCCGGGCAAGCGCTACTACGGTGGTTGCGAGTTCGTCGACGTGGTTGAGCAACTGGCCATCGACCGCGCCAAAGAACTGTTCGGCGCCGATTACGCCAACGTTCAGCCACACGCCGGTTCCCAAGCCAACAGCGCCGTGTACCTGGCACTGCTGCAAGCGGGCGACACCATCCTGGGCATGAGCCTGGCCCACGGCGGTCACCTGACCCACGGCGCCAGCGTTTCCTCCTCCGGCAAGCTGTACAACGCCGTTCAATACGGCATCGACGCCAACGGCCTGATCGACTACGACGAAGTCGAGCGTCTGGCGGTTGAGCACAAGCCGAAAATGATCGTGGCCGGTTTCTCTGCCTACTCGCAGATTCTGGACTTCCCGCGTTTCCGCGAAATCGCTGACAAGGTCGGTGCCTACCTGTTCGTCGACATGGCCCACGTGGCCGGTCTGGTCGCCGCTGGCGTCTACCCGAACCCGGTTCCGTTCGCTGACGTCGTGACCACCACCACGCACAAGACCCTGCGCGGTCCACGTGGCGGCCTGATCCTGGCTCGCGCCAACGCCGACATCGAGAAGAAGCTGAACTCCGCGGTATTCCCGGGCGCCCAGGGTGGCCCACTGGAGCACGTGATCGCCGCCAAAGCGATCTGCTTCAAGGAAGCGCTGCAGCCTGAGTTCAAGACCTACCAGCAACAAGTGGTGAAAAACGCCCAGGCCATGGCCGAAGTGTTCATCGAACGTGGTTTCGATGTGGTTTCCGGCGGGACCAAGAACCACCTGTTCCTGCTGTCGCTGATCAAGCAGGAAATCTCCGGTAAAGACGCCGACGCCGCTCTGGGCAAAGCGTTCATCACCGTGAACAAGAACTCCGTGCCAAACGACCCACGCTCCCCGTTCGTCACCTCCGGCCTGCGCTTCGGTACTCCGGCTGTGACCACTCGCGGCTTCAAGGAAGCAGAGTGCAAAGAACTGGCCGGCTGGATCTGCGACATCCTGGCTGACCTGAACAACGAAGCGGTGATCGACGCCGTTCGTGAGAAGGTCAAGGCCATCTGCAAGAAGCTGCCGGTGTACGGCGCTTAATTGCGGCGCTAAACCGCAGCCATAAAAAACCGGCCACGTGATGGCCGGTTTTTTTTCGCCCTGGATTTGTAGGAGCCTGCACCACTGGTCAGACCGGTCATGCCAATTATGCAATTTCCGCTTGCGATCACCCAAAAACAGCGCCTAGACTGCGCCTGCACTGGACATACCGGTAAGACCACAATAATTAAGTCCTGAATCTGATGCGCCCACTCAAGCGCACGGCAGCCAGGACACCGACCAGGATTCCTCCCATGCTCAGATGGTGCTCGCGTTCAATCTTCCTCCAAGTGGTTCTCGGACTGGTGCTCGGCATCGTCTGCGGGCTGACCCTTCCTGAATACTCCGCCCAGCTCAAACCGCTCGGCGATGGCTTCATCAAACTGATCAAGATGCTCATCGGCCTGATTGTGTTCTGCGTAGTGGTCAGCGGCATCAGCGGTGCCGGCGACTTGAAGAAGGTCGGGCGCATCGGCCTGAAATCGGTGATCTACTTCGAAATCCTGACCACCATCGCCCTGGTGATTGGTCTGGTGTTCGCATTCACCACCGGCATCGGCAGCGGCGCGAACATTCATCTGGATCAGCTTTCCGCTGCCGACATGGGCGACATCGCCCAGCGCGGCCAGCACATGCAAACCACCTCCCAGTTCTTGATGAACCTGATCCCCACCTCGGTCATCGGCGCCTTCGCGGAGAACAACATCCTGCAAGTCCTGCTGTTTTCAGTGCTGTTCGGCAGTGCGCTGAACCTGGTGGGCGAAGCAGCGTCGGGTATTTCCCGGCTGATCAATGAGCTGAGCCACGTGATCTTCCGCATCATGGGCATGATCGTGCGCCTGGCGCCGATCGGCGTGTTCGGCGCCATCGCCTTCACCACCAGCAAATATGGCCTGGATTCCCTGCAACACCTGGGCAGCCTGGTCGGCCTGTTTTACCTGACCTGCGTGGCGTTTGTGACATTGATTCTCGGCCTGGTGATGCGCCTTTCGGGCCTGAAGATGTGGCCGTTGCTCAAGTACCTGCGCGAAGAACTGCTGATCGTCATGGGCACCGCTTCGTCCGACGCCGTGCTGCCACAAATCATGCGCAAGCTTGAGCACCTGGGCATCGGCAGTTCGACAGTGGGGTTGGTGATTCCTACAGGTTACTCGTTCAACCTCGACGGATTCTCGATCTACCTGACCCTCGCCATCGTCTTCATCGCCAACGCCACCGGCACGCCGCTGGCCATGACCGACTTGCTGACGATTCTGCTGGTCTCGCTGATTACCTCAAAAGGGGCCCACGGGATTCCCGGTTCGGCGCTGGTGATTCTGGCAGCGACACTCACGGCGATCCCGGCGATTCCGGTGGTCGGCCTGGTATTGGTGCTGGCGGTGGACTGGTTCATGGGCATCGGCCGGGCGCTGACCAACCTGATCGGCAACTGCGTCGCCACCGTGGCCATCGCCCGCTGGGAGAAGGACATCGATATTCAACGGGCGAACAAAGTGCTTTCCGGCCAGGTGGGGTATACCTTCCAGCCGAGAAAACCCGTCGCCCCGGCACATCAGCAGGAATTCTGAATAAACGCCGTGCCTGTCTTCGGGCAGGCACGGTCAACAACCGTTTTGGATGCTCATGGAGCGAACAGTGATTACCTCGTCGACCGTTGTGAACTCAGTCGTAGAAAAACTCCGGGCCGCTTTGGCCCGTGGTCAGTGGCGCTCCGGCGAAATGCTGCCTGGGCAGCGTGAGCTGGCCGAACAACTGGGCATCAGCCGCCCGAGCCTGCGTGAAGCGGTGATCGTGCTGGAAACCCTTGGCCTGGTGCGCTCGATGCCCGGCAAAGGCGTGGTGGTGCTGGACGCCCATCTCAGCGACAGCCAAAGCCACGACAGCGCGGTCGCCGGCGCCAGCCTGGAAGATGTCTTGCAACTGCGCTACACCCTCGAGCCGTTCATCGTCGGCCTGGTCGCGCAGTCGATCAGCAGCAAGGAGGTCGGGCAACTGCGCCTGACCTTGATGGACATGCGCGAAGCGCTGGAGGCCAACGACAGCGAGGCCGGTGTGAACGCCTACATCGCGTTCCACGAAGAACTGTTCACGCTGACCTCGAACCCGATTTTCCAGAGCGTGGTGCAGCAGACCAGCAATGCCCTCAAGCAAAGCGCCGAGGTGCTGCGCAACTCCCCCGAGCATCTGGCTGAGCGCCTTGAGGAGAACGAAGCCGTGGTGCGCGCGATTCGCAGCAAAAACAGCGCCCAGGCCAGTGCCGAGATGCGCCGGCACATCCTTCGGGAAGGCCAGCGGATGGGCATTGAACTGAATATTCCAGACGACAACTTCGGCAGTTAAAACTTCTTCGAACCGGAGACAGGCCATGAACAGCTTCGCTTCACCGCAAACACTCACTGCCCTGCCCCTTCCACCGCGGGCGGAAGATCTCTATTCGCGGATCTTCGACGCCATTCTCGAACAGCGCCTAAATGCGTCCAGCCGCTTTACCGAGGAAAGCCTGGCGCGGATGTTCAGCGTTCGACGCAGTGACATTCGTGGCGTGCTGACGCGTCTGTCTCATCAGCAAATCATCGTCCTTCGGGCGAACCATCGGCCTCGCGTTGCCACGCTCGATGCAGAACAGACTCGGCAGACGCTGCATGCCCGACGACTGACCGAGACCACCTTGGTGCGGCTGGCCTGCCGACAACCTCGTGCGCAACCCTTGAACCGCCTGCATGCCCTGCTTGAACGCGAACGCCACTGTACAGAGCGCGGCCCGGCGATCCGGTTGTCTGGGGAGTTTCATTTGCTGTTGGCGGAAATGGCGGGAAATGCACCATTGGCGCATTTTCTTGGCAGCTTGGTGCCGCTGACTTCATTGGCGATTGCGCAGTTTGATGCGCAGATGGAGGCCCCTTGCGCGTGGCATAAGGACATTATCAATGCCCTGGAGCGTGGTGATGCGTTGACTGCCGAGGCTTTGCTAAACCGCCACCTCGATATTCTTGAACAGATGTTGCTGGATCCGGTACCCATCCCTGGCAAAAATCGTGTTGCCGGTTAGATCGCCTTCACGGGCAAGCCTCGCGCCTACAAGGGCTACGCAGAACCTGTAGGAACGAGGCTTGCCCGCGAAGGCGTCATCACCGATGAACACACTCTTTCAATCCGCCGCCACCCGCGCAAACCCCTCACGGATTTTCTCTTCCGGCAAATCATCGGCAATGAACACGATCACGCTTTCGCGCGCCTCGTCCTCTGCCCAATCCGTGTCCCAGTCGAATCCGTAAAGCTTCAACACGCCCTGAAACACCATGCGCCGCGGCTCGCCCACAATGCTCAATACACCTTTGTAGCGCAGCAATTGCTTGCCATGGTCTTCCAGCAGCTCGTTCATGAACTCGCTGAGCTTGTCGATATCCAGCGGCTTGTCGGTGCGCAGCACCAGGCTGGAGATCCGGTCGATGGAGGGCGCCTTGGTCACCGGACGCAGGCTGACGCCGCCGAGGTCGGCATTCAGGTTGAAACCGCGCACGTCGAGCAATTCGGCCAGGTCGATCTTGCCGTGTTCGACCACTCGAATCGGCGCGCGACGGTTGATGCGGGTCAGGCGCTCGCTCAACGCGGTAAACGTCGCTTCGTCCACCAGATCGCGCTTGCTCACCAGCAAGCGGTCGGCAAAACCGATTTGCGCCTGGGCGATGGTTTGCGTCAGGTGAGTGTCGGCGTGCGCCGCGTCTACCAGGGTGATGATGCCGTCGAGGATATAACGCTCGCGCAGCTCTTCATCGATGAAAAAGGTTTGCGCCACTGGCGCCGGGTCGGCCAGGCCGGTGCATTCGATCACCAGACGGTCAAAGGCGATTTCGCCGCTGTCCAGGCGTTCGAGCAGCAGGTACAAGGCCTTGGTCAGGTCGGTGTGGATGGTGCAGCAGACGCAGCCGTTGGACAGCGTCATCACTTGCACCGGTTCATCGCCCAACAACTGGGTGTCGATACCGGCGTCACTGAATTCGTTCTCGATGACCGCGATTTTCAGGCCGTGCTCGGCTTTGAGCAGGTGGCGCAGCAGCGTGGTTTTACCGGCGCCGAGGAAGCCGCTGAGGATGGTTACCGGGATGGGAGAGGACAACTGGAATCTCCTGTTTCACAAAATTAAAAAGCAACACAAAACAAATGTGGGAGCTAGCCTGCCAGCGATGGCGGACTGTCAATCAACAGTGATGTTGAATGTTCAGCCGCCATCGCTAGCAGGCTAGCTCCCACAAGGATTGCTGTTAACCCGACAACCGGGTCAACAGCACTTCGGCCCACCCTTGCCACCGTAACGAGCCTCTTGGCGTTCCCGGAAGAACATCTCGTAGCTCATCATCGGTTTGTCCGGGTGTTTGGTTTGCATATGCTCGACGTAGTTGTCGTAGTCGGGCATGCCGACCATCAGGCGCGCGGCCTGACCGAGGTATTTACCGAGGCGACTCAGGTCATTGAACATGGTGCAATCCTCGATTACGCATCCGGCACCGCCTGGAACGGTGCTTCTTTATCCGTGCGTCCTTTGCTGCCCCAGGCGGAAATACCGACCTTGAGCGCATAGAACAGGATGCTGAAGACCACGAACAGGAACAGTGCCGTCAGCGTTGCGTTGGTGTAAGCGTTGAAGATCACGTGCTGCATCTGAGTGATGTCCTTGGCCGGGGCGAGGATCTGACCGTTGGCCAGCGCATCGCTGTATTTTTTCGCCAGCGACAGGAAGCCGATCGCCGGGTTGGCGTCGAACAGCTTGATGAAACCGGCGGTGGTGGTGCAGATCAGCAGCCACACGGCTGGCAGCATGGTCACCCAGACGTAACGCTGGCGTTTCATTTTGATCAGCACAACGGTGCCGAGCATCAGCGCGATACCGGCCAGCATCTGGTTGGAGATACCGAACAACGGCCACAAGGTGTTGATGCCGCCCAGTGGATCGATGACGCCCTGGTACAACAACCAGCCCCACATCGCCACGCAACCAGCGGTCGCGATCAGGTTGGCGGTCCAGGATTCGGTGCGTTTCAGCGCCGGCACGAAGGAACCGAGCAAGTCCTGCAGCATGAAACGCCCGGCACGGGTGCCGGCATCAACAGCCGTCAGGATGAACAGCGCTTCAAACAGAATCGCGAAGTGATACCAGAACGCCATGGTGTTTTCACCCGGCAGGACACTGTGCAGGATCTGCGCGATACCGACCGCCAGGGTCGGCGCACCGCCGGCACGGGCCAGGATCGTGGTTTCACCGATGTCCTTGGCCACCGCTTGCAGCGCTTCCGGGGTGATTGCGAAGCCCCAGCTGCTGACGGTTTGGGCCACGGTCACCACATCGCCGCCGACGACTGCCGCCGGGCTGTTCATGGCGAAATACACACCTGGTTCGATCACCGAAGCCGCCACCATCGCCATGATGGCGACGAAGGATTCCATCAGCATGCCGCCGTAACCGATGTAACGGGCGTTGACTTCGTTATCCAGCAATTTCGGCGTGGTGCCGGAGGAGATCAGCGCGTGGAAACCCGAGACCGCGCCGCAGGCGATAGTGATGAACAGGAACGGGAACAACCCACCTTTCCACACCGGGCCAGTGCCGTCGATGAACTGGGTCAGTGCCGGCATTTTCAGCTCAGGCATGGTGACCAGGATGCCGATCGCCAAGGCCACGATGGTGCCGATTTTCAGGAAGGTCGAGAGGTAGTCGCGCGGCGCCAGAATCAGCCAGACCGGCAGCGAGGCGGCTACAAAACCGTAACCGACCAGCATCCACGTAATCTGTACGCCAGTGAAGGTAAAGGCTTTGGCCCAGACCGGATCGGCGGCAATCTGCCCACCGAGCCAGATCGAGCCCAGCAGCAACAGCACCCCGACCACGGAGATTTCGCCAATGCGGCCCGGGCGGATGTAGCGCATGTAAATGCCCATGAACATCGCGATCGGGATGGTCGCCATCACCGTGAATATGCCCCAAGGACTTTCGGCCAGAGCTTTCACGACAATCAATGCCAGCACCGCGAGGATGATGATCATGATCAGGAAGCAGCCAAACAGCGCAATGGTCCCGGGGATGCGGCCCATTTCTTCACGGACCATGTCGCCCAGGGAACGGCCGTTGCGGCGAGTGGACATGAACAGGACCATAAAGTCCTGAACCGCACCGGCCAGCACCACGCCGGCAATCAGCCACAGCGTACCGGGCAAATAGCCCATCTGTGCAGCCAATACCGGACCGACCAGCGGCCCCGCGCCAGCGATGGCAGCGAAGTGGTGACCAAAAAGAATGTGTTTGTTGGTGGGGACGTAGTCCAGACCATCATTGTTGAGCACGGCGGGGGTGGCCCGTCGCGGGTCGAGTTGCATCACATTGTTGGCGATGAACAGACTGTAGTAACGGTAGGCAACCAGATAAATGGCCACGGCTGCGACCACAATCCACAAGGCGTTGATCGCCTCGCCTCGACGCAATGCCACGACACCAAGGGCGCACGCTCCCACGATTGCCAGCAGCAGCCAGGGTAGATGGCGTAGCAGGCTATTATTATTTTTCATTTTATGATTCCAGCCAGGGTGGACAAGAAAGACAGCCACCCCGAGTTTAGCTCGCCTGACGGCAAAGGCCATACCCCGACATTGGTCTAGACGACTGTCCTCACTGGCAGGCTTTGACCGTGGCGGTCTATAGTCAGCGAACATCAAGAGGATTGCGCCATGAGTGAGCTCCCCGCCGATCGCCGCCGCTTCAAACGTATTGCGTTCGATGCCAGAACAGAGCTGCGCCAGGGAGAGTTCATCTGGCCGGTAAAGCTGATCGACCTGTCACTCAAAGGGCTGCTGATCGAGAAGCCCGAGCCGTGGCTAGGTAATCCGGACAAGCATTTCCTGGTCGATATTCATCTTAACGAAGACGTCGAGATCAAGATGGATGTGATGTTGACCCACGATGATCATGGTCAACTCGGGTTCGTCTGCAAACACATCAGCCTGGAATCGATTGAACGCCTGCGGCGGTTGATCGAGTTCAACCTGGGGGATCCCAAGGAACTGGAGCGCGAATTGGGCGCGCTCATAGAAGTCTGAAGACTCGACACTGATCCAATGTGAAGCGAGCCTGCTCGCGATAGCGGAATGCCAGTCGACATAAATGTTGAATGTCAGATAGCTATCGCGAGCAGGCTCGCCCCCACAGGATTGTGTGCTGCCTGCGACTACTCGAACAATGCGTCGAGGGCCTGCTCCAGACGGGTCACGGCAATAATCTGCAACCCCGGCGGCGCTTCCTTGGGCGCATTGCCCTTGGGCACGATGGCGCGTTTGAAGCCGTGCTTGGCGGCTTCCTTCAAGCGTTCCTGGCCACTCGGCACCGGGCGCACTTCGCCCGACAGCCCGACTTCACCGAACACCAGCAAATCATGGGGCAGCGGGCGGTTGCGCAAACTGGACATGACCGCCGCCATCAGCGCCAGGTCGGAGGCCGTTTCCAGCACCTTCACCCCACCGACCACGTTGAGGAAGACGTCCTGATCGTGGGTCGGAATCCCGCCGTGACGATGCAGCACCGCGAGCAACATCGCCAGACGATTCTGATCCAGCCCCAGCGTGACCCGACGCGGGTTCGCCAAATGGCTGTCATCCACCAGCGCCTGGACTTCCACCAGCATCGGTCGCGTTCCTTCCCACGTCGCCATGACCACGCTGCCGGGAACTTCTTCTTGCGCACGAGTGAGAAAAATCGCTGACGGGTTGGAGACTTCTTTCAGGCCCTTGTCGGTCATGCCGAAAACGCCCAACTCGTTGACAGCGCCGAAACGGTTTTTCACCGCGCGCAACAGACGCAGCCGTCCATCGGATTCGCCTTCGAAATACAGCACCGTATCGACCATGTGCTCCAGCACGCGCGGCCCGGCCAAGGCGCCTTCTTTTGTCACGTGGCCGACCAGGAAAATCGCCGTGCCGCTCTGCTTGGCATACCGCACCAGCAACGCGGCACTTTCCCTCACCTGCGACACGCCGCCCGGTGCCGATTGCAGTTGTTCGGTGAAGATGGTCTGAATGGAGTCGATCACCATGACCTTGGGCTTTTCGACCCGGGCGGTGGCAATGATGGTTTCGATGCAGGTTTCGGTCATCACCCGCAGCTGATCCTGCGGCAGGCCCAGACGTCGGGCGCGCATGGCCACCTGTTGCTGGGATTCTTCACCGGTGACGTACAGCGCCGGCATGACTTTGGCGAGGTTGCACAAGGTTTGCAGGAGAATGGTCGACTTGCCGATGCCCGGATCACCGCCGATCAGCACCACCGAACCATCCACCAGGCCACCGCCCAACACCCGATCGAGTTCACTGGACGCAGTGGAGAAGCGCGGAATCTCTTCGACGCTGACTTCGGCCAGGGTCTTGATCTGAGCCTGCTGGCCGGTCCAACCGGTGCGACCGCTGGGTGCTGCGGCGCCGCCGCTCTCGACCATGGTTTCGGTCAGCGTGTTCCAGGCCCCGCACTCGCCGCACTGGCCGGCCCACTTGGGGAAGGTTGAGCCGCACTCGGTGCAGCCGTACATGCGCTTGGCCTTGGCCATCTGAGCTCCCGGCAAAAACCGCGATGATAGCTCAGCTGACGCGGATCAGCGCGGCACCGCTGTGCGGATTTCACCGTTGGCCAGACGCGCGGCGCTGTTGCCCAACGGATCTTCGGCATTCAGGTCGGCGCCCTTGGCCTTGAGCTCATCCAGCAATTCGACTCGCTTGAACAGTCCCGCGTACATCGCGGCCGTCTGGCCAGCGCCGTTACGTTGGTCGGGGCTGCAATGGGCGGCCAACAGGGTTTTGGCGATCTGGATTTCGCCCTTGAAAATGGCCCCCATCAGCGCGGTGTTGCCGCGCTGATCCTGCGCGCAGGCATCGGCCCCGGCCGCGAGCAAACGGTCCACGGCGGCTGTCTGGCCATGATAGGCCGCAAGAATCAGCGCGGTGTAACCCTTGCTGTCGCGGGTATCGAGGGCGTAACCGGCCTCTATGAAGGTATCGAGCATCGGCACGTCGCCACGGCGGGCGGCATCGAAGTAATAATTTTTCAGTTGAGCCTTCAGCGCTACGGGATCTTCGGCCGGCGCGCCGAATACGCTGAACGACACGCACGCCAGAAACAGCGATAGACAAAAACGCATGGCAATCTCCTTGGTCTGACGGGACCTCGTCAGAGGCCCCGCTTTTTCAGGCAAACGCGATCAGTCCGCCAGCTTGGCCGCCAGTGCCTTGACCCGGCCCAGATCACCCTTGGCCACCTTGGTCACGCCGCTCCCGTATTCCGGGTCGGCCTTATAAAGGAAGGACAGGATGATGTGCTTGCTCTCGTCATCGGTGGTGGCCAGTGAGCCGCCGAAGCTCTCGATCAGGTCCTTGCGTTCTTTCTTGCTGAACGAGCGATACAGATCGCCGGCCTGCTTGAAGTTCTGCTCACGCTGGATCTTCGCCTGCTGCGTGCTGCCCGACAGGGCCGACTGGCTGTAACGTGCGGTTTGCGACTCGTCACGAGGCAGCAAACGGCTCGGCTGATAATTCACGCCGCTGCTGCTATGGCCGATGTTCATCGCGCCATCCTGATTACCGTTGTTCACGGCGACCTTGGGTGCATTGATTGGCAATTGCAGTGCATTGGCGCCCAGGCGATACAGTTGAGTATCGGCATAAGAGAACACCCGACCTTGTAATAAGCGATCTTCGGAAGGTTCGATGCCAGGAACAAGATTGGCCGGTGCCATGGCAACTTGTTCTGTTTCCTGGAAGACATTTGCCGGATTTCGGTTCAACACCATTTGTCCAACTTTTCGTTCAGGAACTCCGGGCCAGATTTTGGTTGCGTCCAATGGATCGAAATCAAACTTGTACAAGTCTTTAGGATTTAACACCTGAACGTACAAGTCCCATTTTGGAAAGTTGCCCTTGTTAATATGAGACACCAAGTCATTGGTCATATGACTGTAATCTTGACCTTGAACTTTGGTTACTGCTTTTGGATCGAGGTTATTAATCCCCTGCAGACTTTTCCAGTGAAACTTCACGTAGTGAACTTCACCCTTGGCATTAACTAACTTGTAAGCATGAACACCGTTACCGTCCATTTCCCGATAACTGGCGGGTGTACCGGAATTGGAATACAACTCCGTCAGCGTGCGAGTGGCTTCTGGAACATGGGAAAAGAAATCGAAGCGGCGGGCATCATCGTCCAGGTTGGTACGTGGGTCCGGCTTGAAGGCGTGGACCATGTCCGGGAATTTGATGGCATCACGAATGAAGAAGGTCGGAAAATTGTTGCCGACCAGGTCCCAGTTGCCGTCCGCCGTATAGAACTTGGTGGCAAAGCCACGGGGATCACGCAGGGTTTCTGGCGAATGGTTGCCGTGGACGACCGCCGAGAAACGCACAAACACCGGCGTGCTTTGACCGCCTGCGAATACCTTGGCCTTGGTCAAGTCACTCAGGTCGTCCGTCACGGTAAAGGTGCCGTGGGCACCGGTGCCGCGGGCATGCACGACGCGCTCGGGAATGCGCTCACGATCAAAGCGTTGGAGCTTCTGGATCAGTTGCACGTCCTGTAGCAGCACCGGGCCATTGGCACCGGCGGTTTGCGAGTTCTGGTTGTCGCCGACGGCAGCACCGTTATCGCGGGTCAGGGGGGCAGCGTGGACGGAGAAGGTCAGCAGGCTGGCGGTTAATACGCCAAGGGTACGCCGATGGGGGAAAGCCCCAAGGCCAAGGGTCGAAGTCATATCAGGTTCCTCTGTTTTCAAGGCGCACTCCAAGTGCGCTGCCCAGAGGCTAGAGGCCCGGAGCGCAGAACATAAATAGAAAGAACGTAATGCGATGATTCAGAGAATTGTGTGGCTAATCAGCCTGTTAGCGCGTAGTTCGCGCGCGATTGCTGGCACTTTGCAAACTAAATACCTGCAAATGTGTCGATAAACATGGGCATTGTAAGAAGGCGTTTCGAGCAGGACAGGATTTGCTGATTTACACTGCGTTCACCAACCTCATCTGTAACAAGGAAATAACCTATGGGCGTGATAAGTGAGTTCAAGGCCTTCGCGGTCAAAGGTAATGTGGTCGACATGGCCGTCGGTATCATCATCGGCGCCGCGTTCGGCAAGATCGTTTCATCGTTTGTCGGCGACGTGGTGATGCCGCCAATCGGCCTGCTGATCGGTGGGGTGGACTTCAGTGACCTGGCGGTTACCCTCAAGGCAGCCAACGGCGATATCCCGGCGGTGGTGCTGGCCTACGGCAAGTTCATCCAGAGCCTGATCGACTTCATCATCGTCGCCTTCGCGATCTTCATGGGCGTCAAAGCCATCAACCGTCTGAAACGCGAGGAGGCCGTGGCGCCCACCCTGCCGCCGGTTCCAACCAAGGAAGAAGAGCTGTTGAGCGAGATTCGTGACCTGCTCAAGGCCCAGAACAATCAGCCCTGAAGGCTGGTTGCGTGCAAAAGAACGGCGCCTTCGGGGCGCCGTTTTTTTTACCAGAAGTTCTCCACCGCCACTTGGCCGGGTCGTCGACTGAGGCTCAAGTGCATGTCCCGCTGCTTGAGCAGCTTGCGTGTGTCGTCGATCATCTGGGGGTTGCCGCAGAGCATGACCCGCGAGTGCTCGGGCGTCAGCGCCACCCCCGCCACCCGCTCCAGTTCTCCGTTGTCTATCAGCGTCGTGATTCGCCCGTTAAGGGCGCCGGGGTGCTCCTCGCGCGTGACGGTCGCGATGAACTGCAACTTGTGCGCGTATTCGGCCAGATAGTCGCGCTGCGCCAGCCCCGCGATCAGCGCCTGATAAGCCAGCTCGCGGGCTTCCCTTACGCTGTACACCAGGATGATCCGCTCGAATTTCTCCCACACCTCAAAGTCCTGCAGTATCGACAAAAATGGCGCCACGCCGGTGCCAGTGGATAGCAACCAGAGATCACGACCGTCGACGAAACGATCCAGCGTCAGGTAGCCGAAGGCCTGACGGTCCACCAACAGCGTATCGCCGACCTCCAGCCGACTCAGTTCGCTGGTGAACTCCCCGCCTGGCACCACGATGGAAAAGAACTCGAGAAATTCGTCATGGGGCGAGGAGACCATTGAATAGGCGCGCCATACCGTGCTGCCATCGGTCCGGGTAACGCCCAACCGGGCAAATTGCCCCGCCCGAAAACGAAAACCGGGGTCTCGGGTGGCCCGCAACGTGAACAGGTTGGGGGTCAACGGCTGAACGTCGGTCAGGGTCTGGCGAGTGAATTTTTCTGCGCTGGCGGTCATGGGGTGCTCCATTCAACAGATGCCCCAGTGTCCCGCAAAGCGAGTGATGTAAACACCGGTGATTTGTAGTGGCTTTAGACGAGGCACCCATGTCCTGGGGTTACTGATGCGATTGTAAGTGCCCCTCCTGTCACACTAACCAAAGGGTACAACACAAAATTCAATAGAAGCATTAGGTACCACATATAACGTTTGTTAATCCTGACTAAGAACCAGTTATTTACTTTTCAACCTTTTCAAGAGCAAAAAAATTGCAGCCTGTTCGTAGGAATACTCCTACACTCGTGACGTGCCGGATTTCGGATCCAATGTGCACCCCCCAGATACCCCGTATGGAGTTACGCCAATGGAAATGTGGAAGGAATCACGTTTAAGACAGATATCTGAAGCGAGAGACGTTGGAGATGCCTATGAGATATCACTGGATTTCGTCAAAAGCCTTGGCTTTAATTTTTGTGCATTTTCAATCACTTCTCACTTACGAGGCCCGCACTTCGATAGAGTGAATTTCAACAACTACCCAAGTGGCTGGAACGCGGAATATGAACAAAATCACTTCAGAGAAATAGACCCAGTAGTAGCTCATTGCAATCATTCAACAATGCCCATTTTATGGGAAGAGAAGGTTTATTCGAAGACACCAACGCTGTGGCAAGCACAGAAACAACTCGGTTTGCAGTATGGCTGGTCGCAATCGCTCCATAGCGACAACGGGCTGCGCAGCATGCTCAGCCTGGCAAGAAGCGACTGCCCCATCACCCCCTATGAATGGTATGAAAAACTGGGCTACACGATGTTCATCAGCAACCACCTGCATGGGCTCGTCGCTAAAAAATTGCCTGATCGCGTGAAGGATTGCTGCAAACCGCATTTATCGGCACGCGAGATCGAGATATTGAAACTGTCGGCCGATGGCAAAACCGCCTACGAGATAGGCATCATCCTGTGCATCACTGAACGCACCACAAATTTTCATATTCACCGAGTGATAATGAAACTGGGCGTCAACAACAAGCTTGCGGCAGTGGTCGCAGCCACCAGGGCGTGCTTGATCTGAGCAGTACACCCCTAATAACCAGGAGGAAAAACCTGCGGGTAATCCAAAAGAAAAAAACGTACCATTTGCGGCTCCTCCAGAGTGTTGACGAATGCACCATTACGTCGCAGTCCACTCGGACGGCCCCGCCCGCTACAACGCTTCAGGCAGCGGGACACCACACCCGTTGACTACCCAGAGCCCCGCCTCATGCCCCTGCTCGAAACGCCCTTCGCCCAACTCGATCTGATCCGTCAGCCAGAACAGCAGAACGAACCACTGCAAGCTTTCGATGCCGCAGACGAGTACATGCTCAATTATCTGGCCGAGCAGCAACCGGCCGCGGACACCCGAGTGCTGGTGCTCAACGATAGCTTCGGCGCGTTGGCCGCGAGCCTGGCGGGGCACGTTGTGGTGACCAGCAGCGGCGACTCGTTTCTGGCCTTCCAGGGCCTGGAAAAGAATCTGATCCGCAACGGCCAGGCCTTCGATGCCGTGCCGAGCGTACCGGCCAACGAAGCCTTTGCGGGGCCGTTTGACCGCGTGTTGATCCGGGTGCCGAAAACCCTGGCCTTGCTGGAAGAGCAACTGATTCGCCTGCAAAGCCAACTGGCCCCGGGTGCTCAGGTGATTGCAGCAGCGATGGTCAAGCATCTGCCCCGTGCCGCCGGTGATCTGCTGGAGCGTTACATCGGCCCGGTGCAAGCCTCGTTGGCGGTGAAAAAAGCCCGGCTGCTGATCGCAACGCCTGAAGCCAAAAGCCCAGCCGTGTCCCCCTACCCTTCACGCTATCAACTCGACACACCGGCGATCGAACTGCTGAACCACGCCAATGTGTTCTGCCGCGAAGGGCTGGACATCGGCACTCGAGCATTTCTTCCACACTTGCCACAGAACCTCGGGACAGCGCGCGTTGCCGATCTCGGTTGTGGTAACGGCGTACTGGCAATCGCCAGCGCTCTGCAAAACCCTGAGGCCCATTACACGCTGGTGGACGAGTCATTCATGGCGGTGCAATCGGCCGCCGAAAACTGGCGCGCAGCACTGGGTGATCGTGACGTGATCGTCCGCGCCGACGATGGCCTGGCCGGACAAGAACCGCAATCGCTGGACGTGGTGCTGTGCAATCCACCGTTTCACCAGCAACAAGTCGTAGGCGACTTTCTCGCCTGGCGGATGTTCCAGCAAGCGCGCGAAGCTCTGGTAACCGGCGGTGCGCTGTACATCGTCGGCAACCGTCACCTGGGTTACCACAGCAAGCTCGCGCGGCTGTTCCGTGGCGTCGAGCAAGTGGCGGCCACGCCGAAATTCGTCATTCTCAAAGCCCGCAAATAATCGCAGGTAAAAAAAACCCTCCGTGACAGGAGGGTTTGAATCCGTGCCGCAAGGCAACGGGGATGGGAATGTCGGGTGTTTCAGTGCGTGGACAGACCTGCGGCGTTCATGAACATGCGCATCAGGCTGGCCACGATAAACAGGGCCCCCACGCTACCGACCCAAATCAAGGCCAACCAACCGAGCCGCTGCCAAAGCGGTTTTTTCTCTGCCGCCTTGATTTCCTCCAGGGAATGTTTGCCAGCCATCATCTTGACCTCCTCTGAAACGGCGCAGGTTCAAGCCCTGCGCCATTGTCGTGTGCGCTAGTGATAACCGTCTTCGTGGGTCACCTTGCCGCGGAACACGTAGTAGCTCCAGAAGGTGTAACCCAGGATGAACGGGATGATGAACAGCGTACCGACCAGCATGAAGCCCTGGCTTTGCGGCGGTGCAGCAGCGTCCCAGATCGAGATCGAAGGCGGTACGATGTTGGGCCACAGGCTGATGCCCAGACCGCTGTAGCCGAGGAAGATCAGCACCAACGTCAGCAGGAATGGCGTGTAGTTCGCATTGCGGGCCACGGCGCGGATCAGACCGTACATGGTCACCAGCACCAGGATCGGTACCGGCAGGAACCAGAACAGGTTCGGCAGGGTAAACCAGCGAGCCGCGATCTCGGCATGGGCCAACGGGGTCCAGATACTGACGATACCGATCACCGCCAACACCACGAACGCCAACGGCCGCGCCAGATCATGCATCTGCTGCTGCAACTTGCCTTCGGTCTTCATGATCAGCCAGGTGCAACCCAGCAGCGCATAAGCCACCACCAGCGCGAGGCCGCAGAACAGGGTGAACGGTGTCAGCCAGTCCAGTGAACCACCGGCAAACTGGCGATTGACCACTGGCAACCCATCGATGAATGCCCCCAGGGCCACCCCCTGGAAGAAGGTTGCAGCAATCGAACCACCGATAAACGCCTTGTCCCACAGATGACGCTTGTGGTCCTTGGCCTTGAAGCGGAACTCAAACGCCACGCCCCGGAAAATCAGCCCGATCAGCATGAAAATCAGCGGCAGGTACAGCGCCGAGAGCACCACCGAATAGGCCAGCGGGAACGCGCCGAACAACGCCGCGCCACCCAGTACCAGCCAGGTTTCGTTGCCGTCCCAGACCGGGGCGACGGTGTTCATCATCACGTCACGGTCGGTCTTGCCCGGGATGAACGGGAAGAGAATCCCGATCCCCAGGTCGAAGCCGTCCATGACCACGTACATCATGATGCCGAAGATGATGATCACGGCCCAGATCAGCGGAAGATCAATACCCATGACTCAAATCTCCTTGGTCAGGCTGGGATCGTGGTCGTCGTCGGCGGAATCGTCGGCGGCGGACAGCGGACGAGCCGGCGTGCGCTTCTTGCCTGGACCACCTTCGGGCGTTTCCTTGCCTTCGTCGATCTTCGGCCCTTTGCGCACCAGGCGCATCATGTAGCCCAGACCGGCACCGAACAGCGCGAAATACACCACCACGAACAGGACCAGCGTGATGCTCATCTGCAGGAAGCTGTGATTGGAGGACGCGTCCGCCGTGCGCATCAGCCCATAGACCACCCACGGCTGACGGCCGATTTCAGTGGTGAACCAGCCCGCGAGGATTGCAATCAGGCCGGATGGGCCCATCCACAACGCCAGATATAGGAACGGACGCGAGGTGTACAACTTGTCACTCTTGCGCAGCCACAGGCTCCACAATCCTGTGAAGATCATCAGCATGCCCAGACCCACCATGATCCGGAACGACCAGAACACAATTGTGGAATTCGGCCGGTCTTCAGGCGGGAAGTCCTTGAGCGCCGGCACTTGCTTGTCCAGGGAATGGGTCAGGATCAGGCTGCCCAGGTAGGGAATTTCTACCGCGTATTTGGTCCGCTCTTCTTTCATGTCGGGCCAGCCGAACAGGATCAGCGGGGTCGGCTCATCGCCGTGATTTTCCCAGTGACCTTCGATCGCAGCGATTTTCGCCGGCTGGTGCTTGAGCGTGTTGAGCCCGTGAAAGTCACCGATGACCGCCTGAATCGGCGCCACGATCAATGCCATCCACATGGCCATCGAGAGCATGGTGCGGATCGCCGGGTTGTCCTTGCCGCGCAGCAAATGCCAGGCCGCGGAAGAGCCGACGAAGAAGGCAGTCGCGACGAACGCGGCCGTCGCCATGTGCATCAGACGGTAGGGGAATGAGGGGTTGAAGATCACGGCGAACCAGTCGGTGGGAATGACCTGGCCATTAATGATTTCGAATCCTTGCGGGGTCTGCATCCAACTGTTGGAGGCGAGAATCCAGAAGGTCGATATCAGCGTGCCGATGGCAACCATGACCGTGGCGAAGAAGTGCAGGTTGCGCCCGACCTTGTTCCAGCCGAACAGCATGACGCCGAGGAAACCGGCCTCAAGGAAGAACGCTGTGAGGACTTCGTACGTCAGCAACGGCCCGGTCACGGAACCGGCGAAATCCGAGAAGCGGCTCCAGTTGGTGCCGAACTGATACGCCATGACCAACCCGGACACCACCCCCATGCCGAAGTTGACGGCAAAGATCTTCGACCAGAAATGGTACAGATCGCGGTAAGTGTCGTTGTTCGTCTTCAGCCACAAACCTTCGAGTACCGCCAGGTAACTCGCCAGGCCAATGGTGATAGCCGGGAACAGGATGTGGAACGAGATGGTGAACGCAAACTGAATTCGGGCGAGATCAAGCGCCTCCAAACCGAACATAAGTCTTCCTCTGTCAGGTAATACCGGCTGAAGGCTTGCGGCCTGCACCCACTGCCCCCACGGATATGGAGTGTGGCGAATTAGAATTCGTTCTTTTTTTACAAACGTCACAACGTAGGGAGTCTGGCCATCTGGCCACCGGATCATTTCCACAAGGGTCTTGATCTGGATCAAGCAATGGTTAAAAGAGTAGTCCCATTTTTGACGATGGACGGTGTGGTCTTTTGCCGCGTGACAGGTTGCCTCATAGCTCTACTCATGAACTGAAACACATTACCGGTGAGAGCGAGCCGGCTCGCGAAGCAGTGTGTCAGGCAGCAGAGGTGTCGACTGATACTCCATCATCACGAGCAGGCTCGCTCCCAAAGGGGAATGTCGGTGTTTTTGGAGATCGGTGTCTAGCTAACTAAATTTTCCCAGCCTGCAACTTCTGGTTACAGCTTGGTGATAATCTCGACCCTCACCTCGCTCAAGACCTGCCCTCAGATGCCCAGCCAAGCGCCCTTGCTGTTACGCCATCACCGCCCTTTTATCGCGTTCTGGCTGGCTCGGGTGTTTACCGCCAGCGGTTTTCAGATGCTCACCGTAGCCATCGGCTGGAATCTGTATCAACTGACCGGCAATGTGCTCGACCTGGGCTTGGTGGGGCTGGTGGAATTTGCCCCTCGGGTGTTGTTCATGCTGCACACCGGGCACGTTGCGGACCGCTATGACCGGCGCAAGGTCGCGGCGATCTGCCAGTCTCTTCAAGCGTTGATTGCCCTGTCCCTGGCCATCGGCAGCGCAACCGACCATGTCACCCGCGAGATGATCTTCATCCTCGCCTTCCTGCTCGGCGCCGCACGCTCCTTCGAGATGCCGACCACTCAGGCCCTGCTGCCGAGCATCGTGCCCAGCGCGCTGTTCCCCCGTGCCGTCGCCGCCGCGCAGTCGGCTCAACAATCAGCCACCATCGTCGCCCCGGCCCTTGGCGGTTTGCTCTATGCCTTCGGCAGCGTCTGGGTGTATGGCCCGACCGTGATCCTCTACCTCATTGCCTGCTTGTTGATGCTCAACCTGCCCGCCCGGCAGACACCGTTGAACAAGGGCAAGGCGACGCTGGACTCATTGCTCGCAGGCATCCGCTTCATTCGCAGTCGGCCGGACATTCTCGGGGCGATTTCCCTGGACCTGTTTGCGGTATTGCTCGGCGGGGCAACGGCACTGCTGCCGGTGTTCGCCAAAGACATCCTGTTGACTGGCCCCTGGGGCCTGGGTCTGTTGCGCTCAGCCCCGGCCGTCGGTGCGCTGCTGATGTCGCTGTACCTGGCGCGATTTGCCGTGGAGCGCCAAGTCGGGCGGGTAATGTTCACGGCCGTCGGTGTGTTCGGCGTCGCGACCATCGCGTTCGGCCTCTCGACTTCGTTCTGGTTTTCCCTGGCCGTGCTGGTGGTGTTGGGCGCAGCGGACATGATCAGCATGGTGATCCGCGCCTCCTTCGTGCAACTGGAAACCCCGGACGAAATGCGCGGCCGGGTCAGCGCCGTGAACGGTTTGTTCATCGGTGCTTCGAACCAGTTGGGCGAGTTCGAATCCGGCCTCACCGCCCATTGGTTCGGCACCGTGCCGGCGGTGGTCATGGGCGGTATCGGCACGCTGGTGGTGACCGGGGCGTGGATCAAATTGTTCCCGACCCTGGCCAACCGCGACCGTATGCATGTGCCAATCGAAGAAGCCAAGGCCTAGAGCAGTTTGTCCAGGGTGATGGGGAAATCCCTCACCCGTTTGCCAGTCGCGTGATAGATCGCATTGGCCACCGCTGCCGCCACGCCGACGATGCCGATCTCGCCCACGCCCTTGGAACCCAGGGCATTGACGATCTCGTCGTGTTCTTCGACAAACAGCACGTCAATGTCGCCGATATCAGCGTTTACCGGAATGTGGTATTCGGCCAGGCTGTGATTCATGTGACGACCCAGCGCATGGTCGGTCTGCGTCTCCTCGTGCAAGGCCATGCCGATGCCCCACACCACGCCACCGAGAATCTGGCTGCGGGCCATTTTCGGATTGACCACTCGACCCGCCGCAATCGCACTGACCACCCGGTTCACCTTCACCGTGCCCAAGTCCTCATCCACCAGCACTTCGACGAACACCGCTGAATGGGTGGCGGTGGCGTAGGCTTCGCGCTTCTTGTCAGGCTCGGCATCAACCTGAACCTCGAGGGTGTCTTCTCCGCAGTCCCGGGCCAGGTCGGCCAGTTTTACCCGCGCATCGCCAAATGTCAGATATCCGTCTTCAAAAGCCGCTTGTTCCGAGGTCACACCACTGAACGCGGGTGAGGTTTGCCGCGCAACGGCGAGCAGCTTTTCCTTTAAGGCTTCGCAAGCCTGCTGAACGGCCGTGCCGACCGACGACACCGTGAACGATCCGCCCTGCAATGGCGCAGTTGGCAATGAAGAGTCGCCAAGGATAAAAGTGACATCCTCTACCGAAACGCCTGAAGCCTGCGCGGCAATTTGCGTCATGACCGTGTAGGTGCCCGTGCCGATATCGGTGGTGGCGCTACTGACGGTCAGCTTGCCGTTGTGATCAAGCGAAGCCTTGGCGCTGGCCTTCTGCTGCATCGCTTCCCAGACACCGCCGGCCATGCCCCAGCCCACTAACTGTCGACCCTGACGCATGCTGCGCGGTTCGGGATCGCGCTGATCCCAGCCAAAGCGTTTGGCACCTTGGGCGTAACATTCGCGCAAGGCTTTGCTGGAGTACGGTTTGTCTTCGTTCTGATTGCGCTCGGAATAATTGATCAACCGCAGCTGCACCGGATCGATGGCCAACGCACAGGCCAGTTCGTCCATCGCACATTCAAGGCCAATCAACCCCAGCGCCGCGCCTGGCGCTCGCATGTCGAGGGGCGTGAACACGTCCAGTGGCACAAGTTTGTAGGTCAACTGCACGTTGTCGCAGTGATAGAGCATGCCGCTCCACTCCACCACATGCTCGGTGAAATCCTCGAAACGCGAGGTCTGGCCGATGGCGGTATGAGCCACCGCCAACAAGCGTCCATTGGCCGCAGCGCCCAATTGCAAACGTTGCAAAGTGCGCGGACGGTAGCCGAAGGTGAACATCTGCTGCCGAGTCAATGTCACTCGCACCGAACGCTTGAGGTGCAGCGCAGCCATCACGGCCAGCGCCAACTGGTACTGCGGACGCAGGCCCGAGCCAAACGCACCGCCGACATACGCGGCGAAAATTCTGACCTGCTCTTTCTCAAGCCCGAACACCTTTTGCACGTATGACTGACAGTTCTGCGGACCCTGAGTCTTGTCATGGATATGCAGACTGCCATCCGCCTGATAAAGCACTGTGCTGGCGTGTGGTTCCATCGGGTTGTGGTGTTCGATCGGCGTGCTGTAGTTCAGATCCAGACTCAGGGCGGCACCGGCAAATTCGGCCTGGAAGTTCCCACGAGGTTCAGGCAGTTCGGCGGGTGCCGGTTTGGCTTCGCCTTGCAGGCTCAACAGATCGGTCTGATGAGACTCGGTGTCGTATTCAATCCTTACCAGCGAACCGGCATAACGCGCCAACTCAAGGTTATCCGCAACGACGAGCGCCAGCGGCTGGCCGCTGTACAGGACCTTATCGTTGTACAACGGACGAAACGGCGATCCCTCAGCCGAGTCGGCGTCTTCGTAATCCTTGTCATAACTGGCGATTGTCGGACGCTGGAGGTGATCGATCACCGCGACAACACCGGGCAATGCCAGCGCCTCTGAGGCGTCAATGCTGAGCACGCGACCGCAGGCGATAGAACTTGAGACAACGCTGCCGTGGAGCAGGCCTTCCTCAGGAAACTCACCGGCGTAGCGGGCCTGGCCGGTAACTTTGAGAGGACCGTCGACCCGGTCCAGTGGCTGGCCCATGGGTAAGGTAAATGTGTTCATCGGGCTTGCCCTCCTCGCGCGGCATCGCTCAAGGCGCGAACAATTGCCTCTCGCGCCAGTTTGACCTTAAAGGCGTTATGTTCGAGCGGTTCGGCCTTTTGCAGGAGCATGTCGGCAGCGGCGCCGAAGGTTTCATGGTTGGCCACCTTACCCACCAGCCATTGCTCGACGGCATTGTCACGCCACGGTTTGTGCGCCACGCCACCGAGGACCAAACGCGCTTCGCGAATGGCCGGCCCGGACAGGTCCAGCGCTGCGGCGACCGACACCAGGGCGAAGGCGTAAGAGGCGCGATCGCGAATCTTCAAATAATGGCTGTACTCGGCAAAACCGGCGGCGGGCAACTCGACCGCGGTAATGAGTTCATCGTCGGCCAGTTGGTTATCGCGCTCAGGGGCATCGCCCGGCAATCGGTGGAAGTCGGCAAACGCAATGGTTCTGGCACCGTCGCGCCCCTGGACGTGGACGATTGCCTCCAACGCCGCCAACGCCACACACATGTCGGAAGGATGGGTGGCGACACAGTGCGAACTGGCGCCGAGGATCGCGTGAATCCGGTTGAGACCGTCCCGTGCAGGGCAACCACTGCCGGGCTCCCGCTTATTGCACGGCACGCTGGCGTCGTAGAAGTAATAGCAGCGAGTGCGTTGCAGAAGATTGCCGCCGGTGCTGGCCATGTTGCGCAATTGCGGCGAAGCACCTGCCAGGATCGCCTGGGATAACAGCGGGTAACGCTGTTCAATCAGCGGATGCCAGGCCAGATCGGCATTGCTGACCAAGGCGCCAATCATCACGCCGCCGCTGGCCGTTTCCTTGACCTCGCGTAGTGGCAAACCGGTGATATCGATCAAATGTTCGGGGCGAGTGAGGTTCTCTTTCATCAAATCCAGCAGATTCGTACCGCCGGCGATGAAGCGCGACGCCGGACTGGCGAGGTGCACGGCGTCCTGCACCGAATCGGGTTTGCTGTAGTGGAAAGGATTCATTGACCACCTCCTTGCCCAGGCTGGCGGCAGGAGGGAAGTACCTCTTCGATGGCATCGCGAATATTGTTGTAGGCACCGCAACGGCAGAGGTTTCCGCTCATCAGCTCCTGAATGTCCGCGCGGGAGTGCGCCCGCCCTTCATTCGCCAGACCGACCGCCGAACAGATCTGCCCCGGCGTGCAATAACCGCACTGAAAGGCATCGTGCTTGATGAAGGCTTGCTGCATGGGGTGCAACTCATCGCCGGTTGCCAGCCCTTCAATGGTGACCAGCTCTGCGCCGTCGCACATCACCGCCAGCGTCAGGCAGGCGTTCACCCGCTTGCCGTTGAGCAACACCGTGCAGGCGCCACACTGGCCGTGATCGCAACCTTTTTTGGTGCCGATCAGGTCCAATTGCTCGCGCAGCAGGTCCAAAAGCGTGGTCCAGGGCAAGACCTCCAGTTGACGCTCCTGACCGTTGAGGGTCAGGCGTAACGGGTGACGAACGAAGGACGGCTGCGCCGCTTCGGGGGTGGTCGCACTCATAAACACCTCACGGTTAGTCGTAATAAGCGGCGTTTTGGCAAACCGCCGTCATAAGGGGTACGACTTCGGGGTGGCGAGAGTGTTCAAGGAAACTGATGGGCGCGGAAAGACCAGTATTGGAGCGGGCGAAGTGTTCGTTTGGCTGTTACTAAAAGGTTCGCGCAACTTGAAACCACGAACAGTCAGACCACCAACTCAACCGCCACCGCAGCCCGAGCAGCTTTACCGCACAGTTGCTCCACCAGCGCCAGCGCAAACGGCAGCGCCGCCCCCGATCCCTGGGCAGTGATGCAGTTGCCGTCGACCACCACGGGCTGGTCGACAAAATTGCAGCCCGACAATCGATGGCTGGCCGATGGGAGGCAGGTCATGCGCCGCTGACGCAAGACGCCAAAGGCTTGCAACGCCAGCGCCGGGGACTCACCAATGCCGGCGAACAGGCGCCCGGCGGCGGCCTGGTCCTTGATCAACTGTTGCAGGGGTTGATGCGCGGCGAGGTGCTGGGAGCCCACCTCGCCTCCAGGCAATACGAGAAGGTCGAACGGCTGGGCCAGCAAGTCCACCAGCATTGCATCGGCGGTCAGGCGGGTACCGCGGGCACAAGTGATCATGCGTCGCCCCTCGATGCTCGCCGCCACCACCTCAACCTTGGCGCGGCGCAATACATCGATCAGGGTGACGGTTTGCAGGTCGTCGATGCCCTCGGCGAGGGTAATCAAAGCTCTAAAGGTCATGGGCGCGGTCCACAGGATGATCTTTAAAGCGTAGTCAGCTTTCCTGACCCTTGTTCGAACGCAGCCGTTACTTGATGTAAAGCTGTGTCGACATCGTGTTGCGGGGCGCGTTGATGGACGTGTTGCTGAAGGTGAAGATGCCGTCCTGCTTGCCCTTCAGATCGAAGATGTACAGATAGCCGACGGTTGTTTCTCCGGATGCGCACTCCTTCAGGTTGCCGGTTTGATAGGCACACACCGCCTTCCGGGTGCCGTCTACGTTAAAACCATCCAGCGCGACGTGCGGACTAAGGCTGCCATATCCAATTTCCAGAACGTAGACCTTGATGTCCGGACCACTGTGGTCGCAGCTCGTCTGCTCCTGTTTCTCGACAATGTTTTCAAGACCACAGCCCGGCGATTGGACCTTGATCACTTTCACCTGGCTCAACGGAGCCGCCATCGCCGCCGAAGCAGTTTGCGCCCCCAGCCACAACGCCATCGCGACGCCCCCCACCGCAATCCCACGCTTTTTAATGCACCTCATAACGCCCCCCCAATACCAGCGCGCAGTATGGCTCACTTCGCTTTACGGCAAAACATCGACGACGATCGCAGCCATAAGCAGCCATAGCCCCACGCTGCTGGTATGATGCGCGGCTTTTTCCGGCCCACAGAAAATTACCAGGCGCTATCAGCGGTCTGTGCTTTGCTGTTGAGGTCGATACATTCACGGCGCCCGGCGCGCCACGGGGAGCAGACATGCTGGAAAGGCTGTTTCAACTCAAGGCACACAACACCAACGTGCGGACCGAGATTCTGGCGGGCGTCACGACCTTCTTGGCCATGGCCTACATTCTGTTCGTCAACCCGAGCATCCTCGGTGAGACCGGCATGGACAAGGGCGCGGTGTTTGTCGCGACCTGTCTGGCAGCAGCCATCGGCTCCACGGTGATGGGCCTGATCGCCAACTACCCGATCGCACTCGCGCCGGGCATGGGCCTGAACGCCTTCTTTACCTACACCGTGGTCCTGCACATGGGCCACACCTGGCAAGTGGCGCTGGGGGCGGTGTTCATCTCGGCGGTGCTGTTCTTCCTGTTGTCGATCTTCCGCATCCGCGAATGGATCATCAACAGCATACCGCTGCCGCTACGCTCAGCGATTGCCGCCGGTATCGGCCTGTTCCTGGCGCTGATCGCCCTGCATAACGCCGGCATCGTCGTCAGCAACCCGGCGACCATGGTTGGCCTCGGTGATTTGAAGCAACCCGCTCCGATCCTCGCGACCCTCGGTTTTGCCCTGATCGTTGCCCTCGAAGCGCTCGCCGTGCGCGGTGCGGTGCTGATCGGCATTCTGGTCGTGACCATCGCGTCCATCGCATTGGGCTTCACGCCGTTCGGCGGCGTGATGTCGATGCCGCCGTCCCTGGCGCCGACCTTCCTGCAACTGGACATCAAAGGTGCGCTCGACATCGGTCTGGTCAGCGTGATTTTCGCTTTCCTGTTCGTCGACCTGTTCGATAACTCCGGCACCCTGATCGGCGTCGCCAAGCGCGCCGGCCTGATGGGCAAGGACGGCCATATGCCGAAAATGGGCCGCGCCCTGATCGCCGACAGCACCGCGGCCATGGCCGGTTCGCTGCTGGGCACCTCGACCACCACCAGCTACATTGAATCCGCCGCTGGCGTGAGTGCCGGTGGCCGTACCGGCCTCACGGCCGTCGTGGTGGCGATCCTGTTCCTGCTGGCGCTGTTCTTCTCGCCGTTGGCCGCCAGCGTTCCGGCGTTCGCCACCGCACCGGCGCTGCTGTTCGTCGCGGTGTTGATGACATCCGGCCTGGCCGAAATAGACTGGGATGACATCACCGTCGCCGCACCGGTCGTGGTCACTACGCTGGCCATGCCGTTCACGTATTCCATCGCCAACGGCATCGCCTTCGGTTTCATCTCCTGGACCGCGATCAAGTTGCTGTCCGGCCGCGGCCGTGAGCTGAACCCGGCGCTGGTGATTCTTTCGATTCTGTTTGTGATCAAGTTGGGTTGGTTCAACGCATGACTTTTGATTCCCAGGCCTACGCCGTTCAGCTCGAAGAAAAGGTCACGCGCCTGCGCGATCTGCTGGCCCCGTTCGATGCACCGGAACCTGCGGTGTTTGACTCGCCGCTGAAAAATTTCCGCCTGCGCGCCGAATTCCGCCTGTGGCGCGAAGGCGGCGATCGGCATTACGCGATGTTTTCCCAGGAAGACAAACGCACGCCGATCCTGATCGAAGCGTTCCCGATCGCCAGCCTGCGCATCAATGAACTGATGCCGCAGCTCAAGGCGGCCTGGAAGGCAAGTGCGGCGCTGAGCCACAAGCTGTTTCAGGTGGAGTTTCTGACCACCCTGGCCGGCGATGCGATGATCACCTTGTGCTATCACCGTCCACTGGATGAACACTGGCACGCGGCGGCATCGAAACTGGCCACCGACCTGAACGTCAGCGTTATCGGTCGTTCGAAAGGCAAACGCGAAGTGATTGGCCATGATTACGTGGTCGAGAAACTCGACGTCGGTGGCCGCACGTTCAGCTACCGCCAGCCCGAAGGTGCATTCACCCAGCCCAACGGCACCGTGAACCAGAAGATGCTCAACTGGGCTTACGACGCCCTCGGCGATCGCCCGGACGATTTGCTGGAGCTGTATTGCGGCAACGGCAACTTCACCCTGCCGCTGGCGACCCGTGTGCGCAAAGTGCTGGCCACGGAAATCAGCAAGACTTCGGTCAACGCCGCACTGAGCAACCTCAGCGAAAACGCTGTGGATAACGTCACCCTGGTGCGGTTGTCCGCAGAAGAGCTGACCGAAGCCCTGAACGAAGTTCGCCCGTTCCGTCGCCTGCAGGGGATCGACCTGAAGAGCTACGAATTCGGTAGCGTCTTCGTCGACCCGCCTCGCGCCGGCATGGACCCGGACACCTGCGAGCTGACCCGGCGCTTCGACAACATCCTCTACATCTCCTGCAACCCGGAAACCCTGGCCGCCAACATCGCCCAGTTGCACGACACCCATCGCATCACCCAGTGCGCGATGTTCGACCAGTTTCCGTGGACACATCACATGGAATCCGGGGTGTTGCTGACCCGTCGTTGAAGGTCAGTCGCTTAGACAAATCAGCCGTCATCACGACGGCTTTTTTGTGGGTGCTCAGTCGGTGACATCTGTCCTGCGCGGACGCCCGCCTTTTCGGCCATTGGCCCGCGCGGCCTCGGCTTTGGCGGCGCTGCTTTGGCGACCATTGCGCGAGGCGATGACCGAGGCAGCCATGTCCATCAACGGCTTGCTCGCAGAAATCATCCCAGCGATGGACACGTGCAGATCCTTGCCCTCATGGCACAGGGCGGTTCCGGAAAAGCCGACTTTGAGGTCTGCGAAATCCTCGACGTCAAAATCATCAAATTCCGGATAGTGCTGCACGGGCAGCAGCACGCCACTGCCATCAATGAAACTGACCGCCAGACAAGGCTCCACAAACCTCACCAAAGTCGCCTGCAATCCGCTCTTCTGGCGCACTTGCCCGCGCTGGATGGCTTCATCCAGCACGACCTCGGTGACAGGCCGATCGACCAGCATGCCTGCCTGTATCGTTTTCATAGTTGGATCTCCACACCCTCAGGAGCGCCGATCAGCGCCAACAGGGTCTTGTTCGTCTCGGGTTCATAGCAAGCCGAGCCAATCATCCAGGTCGTACTCGCAATCCTTTTTATCACCACGACTTCGCTGGCCTGCCAGTCCCAAATCTGATGATCAAGACAGACCGTGTGCAACTCGCCCCACCAGATGGCACGGGCGCGGCGCAAGTGGGCGGGTTGGCCGAGTGCGTGACGCAATCCTTCCAGCACGGCCACTGGCGGCCGATTTGAATGAGGAACCACATCCCACAGCTCGACGCTGTTGTGCCAAAAGCAGAATTTGAAGCGTGCGCTCCAGCTTCCGGCGTCCACATGTGCGTGAGGTGGACAGTGCTCATCACGCAACATGATCACCATTGAAAACCCTTTGTAGCTGAATAACCGCATACCAACCCATCCGTTAGGTTAAGGAATCCGAAGACCCGACATTCCCTGGAAAACCGACAATTGGCGCGACGCCAAATCGCCTTTACGCCTCTGAGACTAGCGCCAAGCCTCGCCTTGGACCGGTGGATAACGGCGCAAAATAGTAAGCAATCCTTTCGCCGCGCCCACAAAAAAGCCGTCACGAGGACGGCTCTGCGGGCGTGTAACACCCTCATCCCGGCAGGTTTTTTCGATACTCGGTGGTGGTCATGCCGGCATAACCCCAGTTATCGGTGTCGACTTCTTCGATCACGATGTGGGTCAATTTCGGATCCTTGCCGAGGACTCGCTCCAAGGTGTCGGTAATCTCGGCGATGACTTGGGCTTTCTGCTCCCGGGTGACGCCGTCACGGGTAATACGCACGCTGACGAAAGGCATGATGCTGCTCCTGGCCGGTTATCAAAGAAGACGCCGGTCAAGTAAAGCACCGCCGGGCCGATTTCATCTACAGTGGCGAAATCCAGTCCCTCATTGACCCCCGGTGTCATCCATCATGCAGCGAGTATTCGACGATCTTCAGCTGGGCAGCATCGAACTGTTTTGCCTCGCCGCCGAGGCCGGCAGCTTTACGGCGGCCGCGTTGGTGGCGGGTGTCACACCGGCCGCCGTGAGTCGATCGGTGTCGCGCATGGAAGAACGTCTGGGCGTGCGGCTGTTTGCGCGCACCACCCGCAGCGTCAAGCTGACCGACAGTGGTCGGCGCTATTACGAAGAATGTCGTCAGGCCCTGGCGCAGTTGGTGGAGGCTCAGCGCGAGGTCATGGGCCAGCAACAGCAACCGTCCGGGACACTGCGCATCAGTATTCCCACGACGTATGCGCACCATCGGATCTTGCCGTTGTTGCCGGCATTCCGGGCGCGTTTTCCAGACGTGAAAGTCGAATCGCACATCAGCAATCGCAACATCGATTTTGTCGGCGAAGGCTATGACATGGCGATCCGCGTGCGGGCGATTCCGGATTCCGGCCTCATCGCCCGGCACCTTGAGGACGCCGCCCTGGTGATGATTGCCAGCCCCGATTACCTGAAGCGCGCGGGCACCCCGCAAAGCCTGGACGACCTTGCGCAGCACGAATGCATTCAATACGAATTGCCCAGCAGCGGTCGGCGCATTGCCTGGCTGTTCAACGACGACGGCGTCCCGCGGGAGATTCTTGCCGAGGGCAGCCTCAGTTGTTCTGACGACGTACTCGGCGGCGTGACCCTGGCCAAACACGGGGCGGGGCTTTTTCAAACCTACCGCTTCATCGTTGAAAACGAACTGGCCGATGGCTCATTGGTGGAAGTGCTCAAGCCGTATGGCGGACGCTCGCGCCCCTTCACCCTGCTCTATCCACAGACCCGTCATATGCCGCTTAGACTGCGGGCATTTATCGATTTCCTGGTCGAGCATCTGCCGCGATAAGTCGTGCGACTGTCCGATCACCGCACACAAAACCTCAAAGAAACCGCTCTTCAATTGACCGAACTAACCAGCTAGTACAATTTATCTCCACAGGCTGATCACCCCAGCCCATTCCAAAAATAATATGTGGAGAGACTTCGATGTCCCCTATCGTTCTGGTGCTCAACGGCCCGAATCTGAACCTGCTTGGCACCCGCGAACCGGCGACTTATGGTCACGAAACCCTGGCCGATATCTCTGCCCTGTGCGGGCGCGCCGCCGAAGAGTTCGGCCTGGTCGTGGAATTTCGCCAGACCAACCATGAAGGCGAATTGCTTGACTGGATTCACGCGGCCCGTGGCCGTTGCGCCGGGATTGTCATCAACCCGGCGGCCTGGACGCACACGTCAGTCGCGATCCGCGATGCCTTGGTCGCCAGCGAATTGCCGGTGGTTGAAGTTCACCTGTCCAATGTTCACGCCCGCGAACCCTTCCGGCATCACTCCTTCGTTTCCGCCATTGCCACAGCGGTGATGGCCGGTTTCGGCAGCCATGGTTATCGCCTGGCGCTGGATTACTTCAGCCAACGTTTGAAGGGGTAAGCACCGTGACTCAGAACAACGCGGTACTGGCCGGGCTGATCGGCGCCGGCATCCAGGCTTCCCGTACTCCGGCACTGCACGAGCATGAAGGTGATGCCCAGGGTTTGCGTTATCTGTATCGCTTGATCGACCTCGATCAGTTGAAACTCGACAGCAGCGCCCTGCCCGATCTGTTGATGGCCGCCGAACGCATGAACTTCACCGGCCTGAATATCACCTTCCCGTGCAAGCAGGCGATCATCCCGTTGCTCGACGAATTGTCGCCGGAAGCTCGCGGCATCGGGGCGGTGAACACGGTCGTGCTGAAGGACGGCAAGCGCATCGGCCACAACACCGATTGCCTCGGTTTTGCCGAGGGTTTTCGCCGGGGCTTGAAGGACGTTGCCCGCGAGCGTGTGGTCCAGATGGGCGCTGGCGGGGCCGGAGCGGCAGTGGCCCACGCGCTGTTGAGCGAAGGCGTACAGCTGCTGAGTATTTTCGATGTGGAGATCAGCCGTGCGCAGTCCTTGGCGGACAATCTCAATCAACACTTCGGCGCTGGCCGGGCCGTGGCGGGGCATGATTTGCCGAGCACGTTGGGCCAGGCGAATGGGTTAGTGAACACCACGCCCATGGGCATGAAAAAACTGCCGGGCATGCCGGTTCCGGTGGAGTTGCTTCGGGCTGAGTTGTGGGTGGCGGAGATTGTTTATTTTCCGCTGGAAACCGAGTTGCTACGCAATGCCCGCGCCTTGGGTTGCCGAACGCTGGATGGCAGCAACATGGCGGTGTTTCAGGCGGTGAAGGCGTTTGAGTTGTTCAGTGGCGTGGTGCCGGATGCGCAGCGGATGTTGGCGCATTTTCAGAGCATGAATGGCTAAGGTTGAAAGTATGAGGGCTGCATCGCAGCCCAACGGGGCGATGCGGCGTTCCGACGCCCCCTCGCCACAGGTCAGGCCTGCAGGTATCGCAAAACCGACTCGCAAATCATTTCCCGATGACGCTGCTTGATGCTTTCGTCCGGCAAGTCGATCTGAAAAATCTCACCGAAGGTATGGCGGTTGGACACGCGATAAAAGCAAAACGAGCTGATCAGCAGATGCACATCCAGCGGCTCAAGCCCTGAACGGAACACGCCCTCTTCAGCCCCGCGACGCAAAATCACGCCCAGGGAATCGAGGATGGTGTTGTTCATCGCCTTGATCGCATCGGAACGCTTCACGTACTCCGCGTTGTGAATGTTCTCGATGCTGACGATGCGCACGAAATCGACGTTGCGGTCATGGTGGTCGAAGGTGAATTCCACCAGTCGCCGAATCGCCTCCACCGGCGCCAGTTCGGCCAGGTGCAGATGGTTTTCCGTGTTGCGGATGTCGCCGTAGAGTTTCTCCAGCACCTCGACGTACAGCTGTTCCTTACTGCCGAAGTAGTAATAAATCATGCGTTTGGAAGTGTGGATGCGCTCGGCGATGGCATCGACGCGAGCACCGGAAAGCCCTTGCTGGACGAATTCGACAATCGCCTCTTGAAGGATGTTCTCGCGGGTCTTTTCCGGGTTGTTCTTGCGACTCTTGCGCGGCCCGGCAATCGGTTCGGCGGGCACTGCGGAGAGTTCTGAAGTTATCGTCATTGCGGGCTCACGGCCATCACTGCACAGGCTGGCGATTATGGGCCGCGCCGCACAGTGAAGGAAGCCGCGCGGCAGCGGTTTGTCGCCGTGTTTACGATTTTCCTACAACTTTGCCGGACGTACCGCACCACTTCGGGATTTGGCCATGGCCGCCAGGCGTACCGCCACATTGGCCGCACCGTAACCGGCGTAGCCATTTTTGCGCTGGATGATTTCAAAGAAGAAACGCCCTTCGAACGGCTCCGTGTACACATGGAACAGCTCGCCGCCCTGGGCATCGCGGTCATAAAGAACGTTGAAATACGCCAGTTCACTGAGGAATTCGTCGTCGAAATCGAACCGTGCAGCGAGGTCATCGTAATAGTTGAGCGGAATATCCAGCAGCGGCACGCCCGCCTCTTTGGCACGACTGACTTCGGCAAAGATGTCATCGCAATCAAACGCGATGTGATGCACGCCGGAGCCGCGATAACTCGACAGCGCGTGTGAGATCGCGGTGTTGCGGTTTTCGGAAATGTTCAGCGGCAGGCGAATCGAACTGTCACGACTGCGCAACGCTCGACTTTTCACCAAACCGTAAGGATCGGGCAGCACCACTTCGTCATCGGCTTCGAAATCCAGCAGGCTCTTATAGAACAGCACCCAACTGTCGAGACTGTCGGCCGGCAATGCCATCGCCATGTGGTCGATGCGTTTGAGGCCACCACTGGCCACGGCAGCCGGTTGCAGATGGAAATCAGTGCCGTAGACATCGGCGTCCTGATCCACCAGATAAATCAGGCTGCCATCCGGTGCGCGCACGGCAGCGAGCTCAAGTTCATTGGGGCCGACCAGTCCGCGATACGGTTGCCCCTTGTAGGCCACGGCCCGAGCGAGCGCACTGGCGCTGTCCTTGACCCGCACGGCGGTGGCGCACAGCGACGGACCGTGCGCTTCGAAAAAACTGTGGGCAAACGAGTAAGGCTCGGAATTGAGGATCAGGTTGATGTCACCTTGACGCAGCAGGCTCACGCTCTTGGAGCGATGTTGCCCGGCCTTGACGAAACCCAGTCGCTCCAGCCAATGGGAGAGCTTGGCGCCAAGGCTTTCGTCCACAGCGAATTCGAGAAACTCGATGCCGTTGTATTCGCTGGCCTTGGGCGTCTCGAACAGTATGTCGAGGCTGACCGCCGGTGTCGTTTCCTGTGCCAGACGCTGACGGGTTTTCTCCTCCAGATACAGCAACGAACGCAAACCGTCGGCGGCATTGGCCCGAGGCGGTGCGGCACGGAAACCGTCGTTGAAGATTTCCAGCGACAGCGGCCCGGTGTACCCACTCTTGATGATCGGAGCCAGGAAGCCCGGCAAATAGAATTCGCCCTGACCCGGGAAGCAGCGGAAATGCCGGCTCCACTCGAGCACGTCCATCGCCAGAATCGGTGCGTCGGCCATTTGTACGAAGAAGATTTTATCGCCAGGGATCTCGGCGATCGCACTCGGATCACCCTTGAGCGACAGCGTGTGAAAGCTGTCCAGCAGCACACCGAGGCTTGGGTGATCGGCCTGACGGACGATGTTCCACACCTGTTGCCAGGTGTTCACATGCCGGCCCCAGGCCAGCGCTTCGTAGCCGATCCGCAACCCGCGTGCGCCGGCGCGTTCGGCCAGCAGGCGCAAGTCGTCGATGAGGATATTTTCATCACCGATGGCATCGGCGGACGCGTTGCTGCACACCAGCACCAGGTCGGTGCCCAGTTCCTGCATCAGGTCGAACTTGCGCTCGGCCCGTTCCAGATTGCGATGCAAACGGTCGCGGCGGCAGCCTTCAAAGTCCCGAAAGGGTTGAAACAGTGTGATCGCGATCCCGAGATCGGCGCACATCTGCTTGATTTCCCGCGGGCTGCCGTCGTAGTAGAGAAGGTCGTTTTCGAAGATCTCCACCCCGTCGAACCCGGCGGCGGCAATGGCTTCGAGTTTTTCCGGCAGGGTACCGCTCAAGGAAACGGTGGCAATGGAACGCTGCATATTTCGGCTCCCGGTGGTGGAGACAATCTTATTAAAGGCGTCGCACCCTTTTTGCAGGAGCGAAGCTTGCTCGCGAAGGCGATCTTGAGGACGCCATCGCCGGCAAGCCTGACTCCTACAGGGATCGCGTTTCTCTCGGGGGAATTATTGGCTTGGCAGTCGAACACAGCAATTTAAAGTGTACTATCCAGTTAGTTTTGCGTGCGATTATCGAACACAATGACCCTTGGCGAATTGACGATTTTTCGTCCACTGCCCAACATCGACGACACATTGAGCCCGGTCACACACATCGGTCTCGATGACCAAAGACTCAGAACACCACATAAAAATAATCGGTGGCCTACATGACTCCTTCTCAAAGCTCTCCCGTGGAGCGTTCCTCCATGACTCCTGCCAGCGGCGGTATCGGCGACAAGATTCGCGGCGCCATGGCGGTCGGCAAGACCCGTTGGGGCATGCTGGCACTGGTGTTTTTTGCCACCACGCTCAACTACATCGACCGCGCTGCACTGGGCGTCATGCAGCCTATCCTCGCCAAGGAAATGAGCTGGACGGCGATGGACTACGCCAACATCAACTTCTGGTTCCAGGTCGGCTACGCCATCGGTTTCGTGCTGCAAGGCCGGTTGATCGATCGGGTCGGCGTGAAGCGCGTGTTCTTCTGCGCAGTGTTGCTCTGGAGCCTGGCGACCGGCGCCCACGGCCTGGCCACGTCGGCGGTCGGCTTCATGGTCTGCCGGTTCATCCTCGGTTTGACCGAAGCCGCCAACTACCCGGCTTGCGTGAAAACCACGCGCTTGTGGTTCCCGGCCGGCGAGCGCGCCGTGGCCACCGGCATCTTCAACGCCGGCACCAACGTCGGCGCAATGTTCACGCCGATGCTGCTGCCGCTGATCCTGCACGTGTGGGGCTGGCAAGCCGCGTTCCTGTGCATGGCGTCACTGGGCGGGATCTGGTTGCTGTTCTGGGGTTTGAAGTACTTCAACCCGGAAGACCATCCGAGCGTCAAACAATCGGAACTGGACTACATCCAGAAGGAAGTCGAGCCGGAGCAGACCCGTGTACCGTTCTCGAAAATCCTGCGCATGCGTGGCACCTGGGCCTTCGCCCTCGCCTACTCCATCACCGCACCGGTGTTCTGGTTCTACCTGTACTGGCTGCCGCCGTTTCTCAATCAGCAATACAACCTGGGGATCAACGTGACCCAGATGGGTATCCCGCTGATCATCATCTACCTGACTGCAGACTTCGGCAGCGTCGGCGGCGGGATCCTGTCCTCGCTCCTGATCGGCCGCGGCATGAATCCGATCAAGGCGCGCCTGTTGTCCATGTTCCTGTTCGCCTGCTGCATCGTCGGCGTAATCATGGCGGCGGGTTCGAGCAGTCTGTGGGTCGCGGTGTTCGCCATCTCCCTGGCCATCGGTGCGCACCAGGCGTGGACCGCCAACATCTGGAGCCTGGTGATGGACTACACGCCTAAACACATGATGAGTACGGTATTTGGCTTCGGCGGCATGTGCGCAGCCATCGGCGGTATGTTCATGACTCAGTTGGTCGGCCACATCCTGACGGTCACCAACAACAACTACACCGTGCTGTTCACCCTGATTCCGGCGATGTACTTCATTGCCCTGACCTGGATGTACTTCATGGCACCGCGCAAGATTCCTACTGTCACCGAGTAAAGTCCCCTCCCTTGGCAGGCCTGGTTCCAGGCCTGCCTGTTTGATTTTCCTACCGACGACTCTGTTGCCACGCCGCCGCCAACCCGCTGCAGCAAATCACCGCGATCCCGATCACTGTGGTCAGGGTCGGTGTGTGGGAGAACAGCAGCCAGCCCAGCAAACCGGCAAAGACGATCTGGCAGTAACCGAACGGCGCCAACAACGCGGGAGCGGCGTGGCGGAAAGCCTGAGTCAGAAACAAATGCGCGGTCATCCCGCAGGTCCCCAGCGCCACCATCATGAAACCATGCCCCAGTGTCGGCACTTGCCAGAAGAACGGCACCAGCGCGCTCATCACCAGGGTGTTGCACAAGCCGGCGAAGAAGTTGCTGGTGGTCGGGCTGTCGATGTTGCTGAGCTTGCGAGTGAGCAACTGATAAAAGCAGAAAAACAGCGCCGAACAGAGCGGCAGCAACACCGCCGGCGTGAACAGATCGCCACCGGGGTGGACGATGATCAACACGCCGATAAATCCGCAAATCACCGCGATCCATTGGCCACGTGTCACGCGCTCCCCCAGCAGCGGCACCGAGAGCGCAGTCACCAGAACCGGCGCAAGAAAGTTGACCGCCGTCGCTTCAGCCAACGGGATGTACTGCAGGCCGGTGGTAAAAAACAAACTGGTGCCCAACAGGCACAACGCCCTCACCAATTGCAGCATCGGTCGTTTGGTCCGTAGGACGCGCAACCCGGACTGCGGCAGAAAAATCCCGGCCATCAACAAGGTGTGCACCACATAACGAGCCCAGACCACCATCACGATCGGATAGAAGCCCGAGAGGTATTTCGAAAAAGCGTCATGGCTGGAAAACAGGAAAGTGGCAACGACAATCAGCAAAATCCCTTTGAAGGGCTGGTTAACGCCGGAGAGCGGAGTGCTGGCGGTCATGGGTTTCCCTTGAGAAGTGAAACGTGTCTCGGGCGGCGAGTTCCAATAATTTAGAACCTGGTTCCAGATTCCAACACAAGCTTCAGCCGAAAGTGTTCGAATACCGCACAGTTTCACGATCAATAAAAATCAACCGTGGGAGTGAGCCTGCTCGCGATGGCGGACTGACATTCAACATTTGAGCTATTTGAAAGTTCACTTTCGCGAGCAGGCTCGCTCCCCATAAATTAGCTGAACAACTCCGACGCCAGACTCGCCGCCGCCAATTCCTCGGTATACCTCAACAACAGCGGCGCCAATTCATGCAACCGCGCCCCCGGCATCCGCGCACTCGGTCCGGCGATGCTCAGCACAGCGATCACACGACCCTCGCTCGGATGCCGCACCACCGCCGCGATCGCCGAGGTGCCCACCGCCGAGCTTTCCTCGACCCAGGCATAGCCCTGTTCCCGCGCCAGACGCAGACGTTCGAGCAGTTCAATGTTGGAACGCGGAGCATTCGGCCCGAGGTCTTTTGGCTGCTCGCCGCCCTGGCGCTCAACCAGCGACAACGCTTCGGCATCGCTCATGCACGCCAGCCACGCATGGCCCGATGCGGTATAGAACAACGGCGCATCGCGGCCCATTTCCGGGTCGTAGCGCAGGCCGGAACGGGCCCCCTGGGACTTGGCAATCCAGATCTGCCGCTCGCCTTCAATCACCCCCAGACGCACCAACTCCCCGGTGTCCTGGGCCAGGCGATCCAGCACTGGCTGAACGATATCGGCGCCGCTGCCCGACAAATAACGAAACCCCATCGCCACCAGTTTGGTGGACAAGTGATACCGCAGGTTCTCCGGATTCTGCCGCACATAACCCAACCTGATCAGCTCCGCGAGCAGGCGGTGAGTTGCGCTTTTCGGGATGTCCAGTTGCTCCGCGAGCATCTGCATCGGCAAACCGCGAGGGTCACTGGTGAGGCTTTCGAGCACATTGAAGACACGTTCGATCTGACTGCCGGCCATGGGAGGTTCCACCTACAATTTGCCTGATTCTAGAAGATGAACCCTGTAATGCGAAATCTGGAACCCGATGCTCGACAGACCCGCGGGTCGCCCGTTCGATAAAAATCCGCGCCCTGACGGAATTCAATGGGTGATCCATGTTCCTACAGTCAGCGATTCTTCCGGCCAGTGAACGAAATGCCGGACAGCCGGACTGGCGCCGCCCCCCCACACCAGCAACACTCATCACCACGGACAATCAGAGGATTCCCACATGCTATGGAAAAAAGGCCGACGCAGCGACAACGTGGTCGACGCCCGTGGTGATGATGCCGGCAGCGGTGGCGGTGGGATGCGTTTTGGTGGCGGCAAAGGCCTGAGCCTGACCGCGATCATCCTGATTGTGGGGATCGGCTGGCTCACCGGCCAGGACCCGATGCAAATCCTCGGGCAACTGACCGGACAAATGACCGAGCAATCGGCACCGGCCACCAACCAGAGCCGCAAGGCGCCGCCGGCCAATGATGAAGGGGCCGAATTCGTGCGCTCGATCCTCGGCGATACCGAAGACACCTGGGGCCAGATTTTCCAGCAGGCCGGTCGGCAGTATAAAAACCCGACGCTGGTGCTGTTCAGCAACCGGGTTAATTCGGCCTGTGGTCTGGCGACATCGGCGACCGGACCGTTCTATTGCCCGGCCGACCAGAAGGTCTACCTGGACATGGCTTTTTTCCAGGAAATGTCGCAACGCTTTTCCGCGGCCGGTGACTTCGCCCAGGCCTACGTGATCGCTCATGAAGTCGGACACCACGTTCAGACATTGCTCGGCGTTTCCGCGAAAATTCAGACAGCTCGCCAGCAAGGCCGGCAGATGGAAGGTGATGGCGGCTTGTTGGTACGTCAGGAGTTGCAGGCCGATTGCCTGGCCGGTGTCTGGGCCAACAATGCGCAGCAGCGTCTGAACTGGCTGGAACCGGGTGACATCGAAGAAGCCTTGAACGCGGCCAACGCCATCGGCGATGACCGTTTGCAACAACAGGGGCAGGGTCGGGTGGTACCGGACTCGTTTACCCATGGCACATCGGCGCAAAGGGTGCGCTGGTTCAAAACCGGATTTGCGCAAGGCCAGGTGGGCCAGTGCGATACCTTTGCGGCGAAAAACCTTTAAATGAATAAGTGGTTGTTGATGTTGTTGTTCACCTGCGCGAGCACCCAGGCTGCGGAGCATGGCGTCAAAGAGCTCAGCCCCGGGCGGTTGTTGTTGAAAGAAGGTGAGATGGCAGTGAGCCTCGGCCCGGCGCCCGCGAAAATCGAACGCGTGCTGATCATCATCCATGGTCGTCTGCGCAACGCTGAAACCTATCGCCAGAGCGCCGAGCGCGCAGCGGAACTGGCCGGGCAAAGTGCAAGCACCCTGGTGATCGCGCCGCAATTCCTCAACGAAACCGACATCGCACTTCATCCTGTGGCAGACACGGTGTTGCGCTGGCAGGGCAATGACTGGATGGCAGGAGGTTTATCCACCGCTCCTTTTGCGCTGAGTTCCTTTGCAGCCCTCGATCAAATCATCGAGCGAGTCGGCGACCATCGACAGTTTCCGGACGTGAAGCAAATCATCCTCGCCGGCCACTCCGGTGGCGCTCAGGTGGTGCAGCGATATGCGTTGCTGGCCCGCGAGCAACCGGCCTTGACGGCCGCCGGCGTGAAGCTTCGCTACGTGGTCGCCAACCCTTCGTCCTATGCGTATTTCAATGAGCAGCGGCCAGTGGCGTTCAACCATGCGGCGTGCCCCGGTTTCAATCGCTGGAAATACGGGCTGACGGATTTACCGGTATATGCCAGTGGGCAAACGGCGCCACAGATTGAAGGAAATTACGTCAAACGGGACGTGACTTATCTGCTCGGGCAGCAAGACATCGACCCGCAGCATCCGGCGCTGGACAAAGGTTGCGAGGCCGAAGCCCAAGGAGCCTATCGGCTGGTTCGCGGGAAGAATTTTTTCAATTACCTGCTGCGTCGTAATCCGAAAGGGGTGAATCAGCGGCTGGTTGAAGTGCCGGGGGTCGGGCATAACGGGGATGGGATGCTGACGTCACCGGAGGGGCAGAAGGTATTGTTTGGTCAGTGAGTTTGTATGGCCTGATCTGACGTCTTCGCGGGCAAGCCTCGCTCCTACAAGGGCAGCGCGCCCCACTGTAGGAGCGAGGCTTGCCAGCGAAGGGGCCCTCAAGCCGAAAGCATCTCCCGCAACACCGCACAATCCGCCGCATGCCAATCCGTCAGCTCCGGCCAAGGGTTATCCGGCAGATTCACCAACACCGTCCGCGCCCCCGCCGCTCGGCCGCAATCCAGATCAAAGCGGTAATCACCGACCATCACCATCTCGCTCGCCGGCACGTGCCAGGCCTCGGCCAGTTTCAATAAACCACCGGGATGCGGTTTAGGCGGTGCTTCATCACGCCCCAGCACATCCTCCACGGCAAAACAGTCAGCCAGGCCGATCGCTTCCAGGGTTACGTGCGCCAGCTCCCGGGCATTGCGCGTGAGAATGCCAAGACGATAACCGCGCCCGGCCAACTCCCGCACCAGCTCCACCGCACCCGGCGCCGGTTTCGAACCCTGCGCCAAGTCCCGTTCGTGCTCCAGCAGCCAAGCATGCTTGGCGGCCGCTTCATCGGCCGGCAGCGCCGCGAGGTGGGTCAGGATGTCGTCTTCGGCGGGAATCGCCAACGCCACGCGGATCGCCGCGAAGTCATGCACGGCCACCGTCAGGGTGCCGTCCATGTCGAACACCCAGTGCCGCACCTCGGCCAGGCTCATGCCCAATCCTTGCGGTGACGGATCAAGCCTTCCTGAGTCACCGAAGCCACCAGTTGCCCGGCACGATTGAACACGCTGCCTCGGGTGAACCCGCGTGAGTTGCCGGCCCAGGGGCTGTCCATCGCGTACAGCAACCAGTCATCGGCGCGCAGGTCCGCATGGAACCACAGCGAGTGATCGAGGCTGGCGACTTGCATGTCTTTCTGCCAGACCGATTTGCCATGGGGCTGCATCGAGGTGGTCAGCAGACCGAAGTCCGAGGCGTAGGCCAGCAGGTATTTGTGCAACGCCGGAGAGTCGGCCAAAGCACCGTCGGCGCGAAACCAGACGTACTTGACCGGATCGGACGGTTGCGGGTTGTAAGGATCTTTCTCGGTGATCGGTCGGAATTCGATCGGCTTGGGGCACAGAAATTTCTCGCGCATGTGCTCAGGGATCAGGTGCGCACGCTGCTGGGTGAGTTCCAGTTCCGAGGGCAGGTTTTCCGGGCCGACCACGGTCGGCATCTCGGCCTGATGCTCGAAGCCTTTTTCGTCGTACTGGAACGAGGCGCTGCAGGTAAAGATCGGGTTGCCTTTCTGGATCGCCGTCACCCGACGCGTGCTGAAACTGCCGCCATCACGCACCCGGTCAACCTGATACACCACAGGCAACGCGGAATCGCCCGGGCGCAGGAAATAACCGTGCATCGAATGCACATGGCGCGCTTCTTCGACTGTCTGACTGGCCGCCGACAACGACTGACCGATCACCTGACCGCCGAACAACTGACGAAAACCCAGGTCCTGACTGCGGCCACGAAACAGGTTTTCTTCGATCGGTTCCAGGGTCAGCAAATCGACCAGATCATCCAACACTTGGCTCATTCAGACTCTCCTCACACAAAGCTTGCCGCGCAGTCTTGGCTGCGGCGGTCGATTCAGTTTATGGCCAGGGCCCATGGCAGCCATTGTAAACGTCCGTGACTGCTTATCCATGCAAGGTTTGCAGCCATTGTTCACGGGAGATGCGATACAGCACATGGTGACGCAGGGGATGATCGGCCGCGAGCTTGGGATGGTCAAAGTCATCGGCTGAATCATGGTGCATGCCGATCGCCTGCATGACTTTTTCCGAAGGCAGGTTGTCTTTGGCGGTGAACGACACGACTTCTTGCAGCGCCAACCGATCAAAGCCGCAGCGCAGAGCGGTCCACGCCGCCTCACTGGCATAACCCAAGCCCCAATGCTCGCGCGCCAGGCGCCAGCCGATTTCGGTCGCCGGGGTGAACGGCGCATCGAAACCAACCACACCGAGGCCGGTGAAACCGATGAATGCCCCGGCGTCCTTGCGCTCCAGCGCCCAGAGACCAAAGCCATGTTCGGCAAAATGCCCGCGAATCCGTCCGATCAGCGACGCACTTTCCAGACGACTTAAAGGCGCCGGAAAATATCGCATCACCTGTGGATCGGCGCACATCGCCGCAAACTCCGGCAAATCCTCATCGCGCCACTGCCGCAACAGCAGTCGTGCGCTCTCGAGTTCCAGTATCGGCTCCATCTTTGCTCCCCTTTCCATGCCGCAAGTCTACAACGCTGGTAGGATCCTTCACTCATTCCTACCTGAATTCGTTATGCCGCTGCCGCTGATCTACCACGAAGACTACAGCCCCGAATTCCCGGCGGATCACCGCTTCCCCATGGACAAATTTCGCCTGCTGCGCGATCACTTGGTGGACAGCGGCCTGACCCGGGACGCCGACCTGCTGCGCCCGGAGCTCTGCCCCCCGGAGATTCTCGCCCTCGCCCATGACGCTGCCTATATCGAACGCTACATGAGCGGCGAGTTGTCCCGCGAAGACCAGCGGCGCCTCGGCCTGCCCTGGAGCGAAGCACTGGCCCGACGCACCGTGCGGGCGGTCGGCGGATCGTTGCTTGCGGCAGAACAGGCGCTGGAACATGGGCTGGCCTGTCATTTGGCCGGAGGCACCCATCACGCGCATTACGACTATCCGGCGGGTTTCTGCATCTTCAATGACCTGGCGGTGATCAGCCATTTCCTGCTGGAAAGCGGCCGTGTGAATCGGGTGCTGATCTTCGATTGCGACGTGCACCAGGGCGACGGGACTGCACGGATTCTGCACAACACCCCGGAGGCGGTGACTGTTTCCCTGCACTGCGAAAAGAATTTTCCTGCACGCAAGGCTGAAAGCGACTGGGACATCCCTTTGCCCAAAGGCATGGGCGATGCCGATTACCTGAAGGTGGTGGATGACGCGCTGAATTATTTGCTACCGCTCTACCAACCGGATCTGGTGTTGTATGACGCTGGCGTCGACGTGCACAAGGACGACGCCCTCGGTTACCTGAAGCTGACCGACGAAGGCATGGCCGCTCGCGATGAAAGCGTGATGCGCCACTGCCTGGGGCGGGATATTCCGGTGGTAGGAGTGATTGGCGGCGGCTACAGCAAGGACCGCCAGGCCCTGGCGCGCCGCCACGGCATCCTGCATCACAGCGCGCAACGGGTCTGGCAGTCATCAGGGTGTCATTGAGGTGTGAGTCTTTACCCACAATGCCTGTGGAACTGCCTGTGGATAACCTGAGTGAAAGGGTCTGCAGGCCATGCTTCATATAGCATGCAGAGCACTGGTTGTTTTTTGATCACTATTTTATGAACACCCCGGAACCAATGTGGGAGCGAGCCTGCTCGCGATGAGTCCATCACATCCAACATCGATTTTGACTGACCCACCGCCATCGCAAGCAGGCTCACTCCCACGGGGATCTGTGCTGATAGAATGCCCGGCTTATTCCGCCGAACCGCAGCGCACTCCATGACCCAGCCCTCGACCTCCTCCCCTTCTCACGTCGCCATCATCGGCGGCGGCCCCGCCGGTCTGATGGCGGCCGAAGTGCTGAGCCAGGCCGGGATCAAGGTCGACCTGTACGACGGCATGCCGTCGGTGGGGCGAAAATTCCTGCTGGCCGGTGTCGGCGGCATGAACATCACCCATTCCGAAGCCTACCCGGCGTTTCTCTCGCGCTATGCCGAACGCGCGCCGCAGATTGCCCCGCTGCTTCGCTCATTCGGCGCTGATGCGTTGTGCCAGTGGATTCATGACCTGGGCATCGAAACCTTCGTCGGCAGCTCCGGCCGGGTGTTTCCGACCGACATGAAAGCGGCCCCCCTGTTGCGCGCCTGGCTCAAGCGTCTGCGCGAGGCCGGCGTCGTTATCCACACCCGCCACCGCTGGCTTGGCTGGGATGACCACGGTGGGTTACGCATCGACAGCCCCGACGGCGAAACCATCATCAAGCCCGACGCCACCTTGCTGGCCCTCGGCGGAGGCAGCTGGTCACGCCTTGGTTCGGACGGCGCGTGGATGCTGCCATTGGAGCAGCGAAGCGTAGGACTGATGCCGTTGCAACCGAGCAATTGCGGCTTCGAGGTGCAGGCCTGGAGCGAGTTGATGGTCAGCAAATTTGCTGGCGCGCCGCTGAAGAACATCGCCATCGGCCTCAATGACGACGTGCCGCGCTTGGGCGAATGCGTGATCACCGCGACCGGGATCGAAGGCAGCTTGATCTACGCCCTCTCGGCACCGATTCGCGAGGCCATCAATCAGCACGGCTCCGCCACCGTTCATCTTGACCTGTTGCCGGGCCGGCCTGTGGATAAAGTTCAGGCGGCGCTGAGCAAACCCCGTGGCTCCCGCTCCATGTCCAAACACCTGCACAGCCAGCTCGGGATCGATGGGGTGAAAGCGGCGTTGCTACGCGAACTCACACCGGCCGAAAGCTTTGCTGATCCGGCGTTGCTGGCCAGGGCGATCAAGGCGTTGCCCCTGATGCTGGTTAAAACCCGTCCACTGGACGAGGCCATCAGCAGCGCCGGAGGCGTGATGTTCGAGTCGATGGATGAACGGCTGATGCTCAAGCAATTGCCTGGGGTGTTCTGCGCGGGGGAAATGCTCGATTGGGAAGCACCGACCGGTGGCTATCTGCTGACCGCGTGTTTCGCCAGTGGGCGTGCGGCGGGGTTGGGGATGGTGGAGTGGTTGAAGCGCAAGGCTTGAAGACCGAGTCGTGCCCATCGCGAGCAGGCTCACTTCCACACTGGATCTGTGTCGTTCACAAATCCCCTGTGGGAGCGAGCCTGCTCGCGAAGGCGTCCTGACAGACGCCGAAGCTTTTTAAGGCTTCTTCTTACGCGGCCCAGTGTTAAACACCGGCACTTTGCGCACAGGCTTGATCGAAGGCTCCGGCGCCGAAGCATCCCCACTCTCGACCCACTTACCCAGATTGCGTTTACCGCCACCGGAGGTCTTCGGCTTCTTCGGTTTTTTCGGCTTCTTGACGACCTGACCGCTGGCGTCGGTATCCGGCACCCGGTGCTCAGGTTCGAAGTCATGTTCCATCTGCCGTGGCAATGTCTGACGGGTCAACGTCTCGATGGCCGACAGCAGATTCACTTCATCGGCACACACCAGCGAAATGGCCTGCCCGCTTGCACCCGCGCGACCGGTACGACCGATCCGGTGGATGTAGTCCTCCGCCACGATCGGCAGGTCGAAGTTGACCACCAATGGCAAATCTTCGATATCCAGACCACGGGCCGCAACGTCGGTGGCCACAAGAATCTGCACTTCACTGGCCTTGAACCGGTCCAGCGCACGCTGACGGGTTGCCTGCGGTTTGTCGCCGTGGATGCCGTCGGCATTGATGCCCAGGCCCTGGAGTTTTTCCACCAGCGCGTCCACACCATTGCGGGTCTTGGCGAACACCAGCACCTGCTTCCACTTGCCCTTGCGCATCAAGTGAACGAACAGTTCAGGCTTGCGCTTCTTGTCCACCACCACGACCCACTGCTTGACGGTGCTGGCAGCGACGTTGCGCGGGCTGACTTCGATGCTCAATGGATCGTTGAGCATTTGTCCGGCCAGCAAGCGGATCGCGTCGGAGAACGTTGCGGAGAACAGCAGCGTCTGACGTTGCTTGGGCAGCACGCGGTAGATATTCCCCAGCTCCTCGGAGAAACCAAGATCAAGCATGCGATCGGCTTCGTCCAGAATCAGGGTTTGCAGCTGATTGAACTTGAGGGCCTTCTGGCGATACAGATCGAGCAAACGACCCGGCGTCGCCACCAGCACGTCAACACCCTTGCGCAGCTTCATCATTTGCGGGTTGATGCTGACGCCGCCGTACACGGCATAAGTGCTCAACGGCAGGTTCTCGGCGTACTGGCGCACGGCTTCGTGAACCTGTTCGGCCAGTTCGCGGGTCGGCACCAGGATCAGTGCGCGCACCGAGTTAGACGCCACTTTCGGCCCTTCCATGGCCAACAATTGCAGGAGCGGCAGCGCGAAGCCGGCGGTCTTGCCAGTGCCGGTCTGGGCGGCGGCCATCAGGTCGCGACCGGCCAGCACCGCCGGAATGGCTTGCGCCTGAACCGGCGTCGGGGTCTGGTAGCCGAGCGTCTCGAGAGAGCGCAGCAAGGGTTCGATCAGGCCAAGGGTGGCGAAAGTCATGGGATTACCGTAGGAAAATTCAGCGCAGTTGTGCAAAACGAGTGTGCAATGGCGCGCAGTTTACCCTAATTCACACGGGATTCTGTCGGCACCGCTACGGCAGGTTGAACGGGAGTCCGACGCCACTGCGGCAATCCGATCAACACCACGGCACTGATAATCACCAACATGGCCAGCGCTTCTTCGATGCCAATGGTCTCGCCGGCAAATACGATCCCCAGCAACACCGCGACCGCAGGGTTGACGTAGGCATAACTGGTCGCCGCCGCCGGACGCACGTTTTTCAACAGGTACATGTAAGCGTTGAAGGCGATGATCGAACCGAAGAAGGTCAGGTAGGCCAGGGCTGCCCAGCCTTCGATCGGCGGCATCGCCTGCAGATGCTCGCCACTCAGCGCGCTGCCGATCAGCAATGCCACGCCGCCCACCAGCATTTCCACGGCACTGGCCATGGCGCCCTGGGGCAATGGCAATTGTTTGCTCCAGACCGAGCCGAACGCCCAGGACGCGGCCGCGAACACCAGCAACGCCGCACCCAGCGGGCTCGATTGCAGGTTTGAACCGAGGTTGAGCATGGCGATGCCGATCAGCCCGAGCACAATGCCGGCCCATTCGAGACGGGTATTGCGCGCGCCCCAGAAATAACCGCAGAGCAAGGTAAACAGCGGCACCGTCGCCACCGCCAGTGCCGCAACACCGGAAGCGACACCCGTGTGTTCGGCCACACTGACCGCGCCGTTACCGCACGTCAGCAGCAAAATTCCGATGATCCCGGCGGCTTTCCACTGCGCCCAAGTCGGGGCCGGTGCCCCGCGCCAGCGCAGGAAGGCGTACATCAAACTCCCGGCGATCACGAAACGGATGCCGGCGAGCAGCAACGGCGGCCAGTACTCCACGCCAATGCGAATCACCAGGTAAGTCGAGCCCCAAATCACGTACAACGCGAAAAAGGCGGCGATCAACGGTAAGGGGAAACGACGTAAGCCAGGCATGGGCAGCTCGATGACAGGACAATGTGAACGGCTATTCTAGAAAGGCCAGCGGCTTAAAATAAGTTACAAAACCTGTTTATAGCGCCGGTACACTTTTCAAAACACGGAGATTGACGCTATAAGCCGTGTTTTCGAAAGTCAGTCATTTTTCAGGTATACGACGATGGATAAATACGACCGCATGCTGCTCAGCGCCCTGCTGGAAAACGGCCGTGCGTCCTACGCCGACCTGGCGCGCAAGGTCAACCTGTCCGCCCCGGCCGTGGCCGAGCGCGTGGCCAAACTCGAAGCCAGCGGGGTGATTACCGGTTACCAGGCGAAAGTCGACATGGCCAAGCTTGGGCTGCCGATCCAGTGCGTGATCGAGTTGCGTTTGAACCAGCATGGAAATCAAAAAGCCTACGACGACCTGATCAAAATCCCACAGCTAACTGAATGCCACCGGGTCACGGGTGATCCGTGCGTGATCATGCAGGCTGCGGTGGGTTCGATGCCGGAGCTGGAGGAGCTAATCAACCGGATCGCAAAGTTCGGGTTCAGCAAGACCTCGATTGTGCTGTCGAGCGCGATAGAGAAGCGCGTGCCGCTGGGGCAATTGGAAGGCAACAGCAAAGTCTGAAAACGGCGCAGTCCCTGTAGGACCGAGCCTGCTCGCGATAGCGGAGTATCAGTCGACATCAACGTTGAATGATAAATCGCTATCGCGAGCAGGCTCACTCCCACAGGGGATTTGCAGCGTACTTAGAACCCGCGATGACGCTTAAGGCCAGGTGCGACGTCAGGTTGGCCGCCATTTCAGCATCGGCCATGGCCCGGTGAGCCTGTCCACAACCCCACCCCCACGGATGTCACCTGATTCCTGTGGGAGCGGCGGTGCGACGATTTGACTTGCCCGCGAAGCGATCTGTCAGATGCCGCAGTAACTTGCAGGCAACAAGCCCGGCATATCCCGCAGGCGCACCCAAGGTTCTTTGCGCCAATGCAGCAGCCGCAGCGTTCCTCCCGCCCATTCCATCGCCCGCATATGCGGCGCTTGATTCGAAATGGACCCGACTTCCTCCCGCAACATCGGCACCACGTCGTGGGTCAGCCAACGTCGTAAATGGCGGTTTTCCGGGCAGTAGTGGTAAACCAACATCGCGTATACGCCCGATTCACTCAGCATCAAGGTCTCTTCGAGGTCATCATTTCCGGACAGACACATCAGTTGCTTCTGATCCGCATCAAGCTTGAGCACTTGCCTTCCATTTATGTCCACACCCATCAATCGACCGATATCGCGGGCGCAAAACCAGGGCTCTGCGTGCATCAACAGTGCGCGCAGCTGGATGTGGTGACGGATGAATGTTTTGTGGGTGAAGTGAGCTGCGCATGCAGCTGTTTGCAGTATTAAGGACTGATCTAAATCTTCAGGGGGATTGGGGGTAACTTTGATCATGGCGAATATCCTAACGAACGTTGGGGATGCCAGCATCACTTGCAGATGATGGGTGGCAGCTGTGTGCGGGTCTGCAAGACCGAGTCGTTAGGCAACCTCGGCAGACCCGAAGGTCTCCCGCACACAGCCACCATAAATCGATGGTCGCTAGGTAAAGCGACGCGATTATAGGTGCGCCGGTAGGCGCCTAACAAATTATCGGCGGGCTTGCAGACCCGGTCGCTGAATTGGCAGCGACGTCCCAGAGGTTATCGATGCGACAGGTACGGGGCAAGACGGACAAATTCCTAATATTTGGTAGGAGCAATCGTCGATTTTGAGGCGTGGTTAAACACAAGGATTGAGATCGAACACCGACCTGTGGGAGCGAGCCTGCTCGCGATAGCGGTTCATCTTCAACAGTTATGTCGACTGACACTCCGTTATCGCGAGCAGGCTCGCTCCCACAGGGGATTTGCAGTGCTTTCAGAACCCGCGATGGCGCTTGAGGTGTTCGTTGATCTTCGCCGCCGGCACTTTCTGCAAGCTGACCAGCAAATCATGGGACAACTCGCGCAACCCGTGCTTGTGCCGCAGCTCTTGCGCCAAGTGCGCCGTGAGGTTGGCCGCCATTTCGGCATCGGCCATGGCCCGGTGGGCCTTGCCGGTGTTGGGCAGGCTGGCGAAGGTGGTGAGGGTGCCGAGTTTGTGGTTCGGCGCGGCGGGCATCAGGCGGCGGGCCAGTAGCAGCGAGCAGGCGAAGTTCTGCAAGCGGGTGCGCTTGATGCGGCTGAGTTCGAAGTCCCAGAACTTCTGGTCGAACGCGGCGTTGTGGGCCAGCAGCGGCGTGATCCCGACGAATTCGTTGACCTCGTTCATCACCTGCTCCGCCGAGGGCGCGGTGCGCAGCATGGCGTTGCTGATGCCGGTCAGTTGCTCGATGAACGCGGGCACGCGCACGCCGGCGTTCATCAGGCTCTGGTAACGCTCGACGATGCGCCCCTGTTCAAGGATCACCACGGCAATTTCCGTGGCCCGGCAGCTGCTGCTCGGGGAGATCCCGGTGGTTTCAAAGTCGATGACTGCTATGCGTTCCAAACCTGTTTCAACTCCGTAAAAATCAATTCTTGAGCAGCAACGCGCCTTCGATCGGCACGTAACGGCTGGCGGCGCGGATCAGCGAGTTGGCCGTCAGGCCCGGCACGCCGTAAGCCACGGCTTGCACCCCGTGCTTGGTGATGATGCGTTCCAGCAGCATGTCGAAATCACCGTCGCCGGAAGCCAGCACCACTTCGTCGACATGATCGGCGGCGTCCATGATGTCGAGGGTGATGCCCACGTCCCAGTCGCCTTTGGCCGAGCCGTCGCTGCGCTGGATGTAGGGCTTGAGCTTCACGATGAAGCCGAGGTTGCGCAGGATCTGCTGGAATTGCTGCTGTTTGCTGTCGCCGCGATCAATCGCGTAGGCATAGGCCTCGACGATCTCGCCCTGTTTGCTGATATCAGCCCACAGCGCGGCGTAGTTGAAGTGGCAACCATAGGCCTGACGCACGGTGTAATAGAGGTTTTGAACGTCGGCGAACACTGCGATTTTTTTCACCGTGCATCCTCTTTGGCGCAGTCGCGCGCAGGCTGGGTCAGGCACCAGGCCCGAAAAGTGGCCCAGTATGCCAGCCTGAAGGATTGTTCCGCGAATAATCGGCCCGAAGCCTCTTGGAGCCTCGGACGAATGGCAACCTGTGGCGAGGGCGCTTGCTCCCGCTGGGTCGCGCAGCGGCCCCAAAGAAGGACTGCTGCGCAGCCCAGCGGGAGCAAGCTCCCTCACCACGGGTTCAGTGTTACACCTGTAACGTTGAATCAGACGAAGGAATCGTCGTCGCCGCCAAAGAACGAAGAGCTGTCATCGCTGTAGTCGGCGTCGGTGAAGCCTCCCTGATCGTTGGCGTTGTTGTCAGCCACGCGCTCGTCGTTGCCCCAGCCGTTGCCGCTGTCGCTCTGATCATTGACCTGAGCCGGTTCTTCCTTGATGACTTCGACGACTTCCTGCGGTTGCTGATTGCTGTGGAACAGGCTGCTGATGCCTTGCGCCAGCATCACGCCACCGGCCACACCGGCGGCGGTTTTCAGTGCGCCGCCAAGGAAACCACTGCCAATCCCGGGGGCTTGCTGCTGCGGCGCGTAATTCTGCTGTGGCGGTGCAGCACCGAAGTTCTGTTGCTGTGGCGGCTGCGAATTGAACGACGGCCGCCCCTGCTCACGCCATCCACCATTGGAGGACGGCGCGCTTTGCGTCGGTGCAGGCTGCGGATCACGGGAACCGCCACCGAAAATGCTCGACAGGAAACCACCGCTGGCAGGCGCCGACGGCTGAGCCTTGGCCGATTGCAGTTCGGCCTGCAATTGCTGAACTTGCTGAGCGAGTTGCTTGTTCTGCGCGTCGAGGCTTTTGATGGCCGCTTCCTGAACCAGAATCGCCTGGGTCATGAAATAACCTGCCGCCGGTTGGCGAGTCAGGTGCTCCTTGATCCGCGCTTCAGCCTGGGCGTCACGCGGGGCTGAGTCCGTTTCGGCTTGTTGCAACCGGGAAAACAGTCCATCGATCAGGGTTTGTTCTTCGCTGTTCATGGCGACCTCGTAGATTGCCGGAGAAATCGTTGACCTTTACCAAAGAGGATAAGGTGCTCGACCTTAATGGAGGCTGAAACAAGTTGTTTCAATGACCTTTACCGAACGTTTACGTTTGCGCCCCAAAGGGCTTCATCGGTTAAAGTGGGCCACTGCTTTCAACCTGCGATACCGACTGATGAATTCGTTCGATGTACTGCGTGACTCTCTGTATTTCTTCAAGCGCAATCTGGGCCAGATCGTGCGCCTGTGCCTGCCGCTGGTGATTTTCGAGGCGCTGCTGCAACAAGTGGTGGATCGCTCCACCGAGCCGGACAGTTTCCCCGGCATCAGCGTGATGGTCGGCTTGCTGGTCTATCCGCTGTACACCGCCGCACTGATCCTGTTTCTCGATGCCCGCAGTCGTGGCGAATCACCGAGCACCCGCGAGTTGCTGTCGAGGTCGGCCTATCTGTGGCCGCGCTTCGCCCTGCTCACCGCCCTCAACACCTTGCTGATCCTGATCGGCCTGTCGCTGTATTTCCTGCCGGGCATCTGGCTGATGGTGACCCTGGCGTTCGGCGAGTATCTGCTGGTGCTGCGCGGCCTGGCCCCGTTGGCGGCGATGAAGGAAAGCCTGCGTCTGACCCGCGGCCATTTCCTGCGCATCCTGGTGTGCATTCTGTGTGTGATGGGCCCGTTGTGGGTGCTCAAGGGCGCGACCCTTTCGATTTACCCGGATCCGCAGAACCCGGTGATTTCGCTGCTGATCGACAGCGCGCACAGCTTTTTGCAACTGTTCACCAGCGTGGTGCTGTTCCGCCTGTTCATGCTGATTGCCGATGCGCCCGAGAAAATTGACGGGCCGCTATGACCCATGGGCTTAAGCCCGACGCTCGGTTATGCTCGGGCTCATCTTTTGTAACGCTATAAGCCGAGCCATGACCCGTCTACTGCGCTACACCCTGCTGGGCCTGCTGATCGCGGCGGGCCTGATTGCCTTGCTGATTTACAACCTGACCTGGCGTCCCGGTGCCAAAGAAGCAGCACCGGTCGGCTGCAGCGCTCAGGCGCCCACGCTGGTCCCCGGCCAGGCCCTGAAAGTCATGACCTGGAACGTCCAGTACCTGGCGGGCAAGCGCTACGTGTTCTGGAACGACCTGGCCAAAGGCGACGACGACCGCCCCACCGCCGAAGACATGGCCTTCAGCCTCGATGAGGTGGCACGGGTCATTCGTGACGAGCAACCGGACATTGTGCTGTTGCAGGAGCTGGATGACGGCGCCAAGGCCAGCGATTATCAAAACCAGTTCAAGTTGCTTCAGGAACGGGTCGCCGACCTTTATCCGTGCAGCGCTCATGCCTTCGACTGGAAAGCTGACTTTGTGCCGCTGCCGCACATCTTCGGCAGTGTCGGCCGACAACTGGCAACCCTCAGCCGATACCAGATCGAACACGCCGAACGCCTGCAATTGCCGGTCGCGTCGGCCAACTTCATCAGCCGTCAGTTCACACCGAAAAACGCCTTGCTGGCGACTTACCTGCCATTGGGCGGCGGTGGGCAGATTGCGGTGCTCAATACCCATCTGGACCGCGTCATCCAACCTGATGAAACCCTGCTGGCCCAAGTGACCGCCGTGGCCAAGGTGCTCGACAAATATGAAAGCCATGGCACCCCGTGGTTGATCGGTGGCGACTTCAACCTGTTGCCGCTGGGCCAGTATCGACGCCTGCCCGACGAACAACGCACGCCCTACTCCGTCGACAGTGCCTTGCATGTGCTGTGGGACAAATACCCGATGATCCCGACCAACAACGAAGCCAGCGGGATCGACCGGGCGCGGTGGCTGACCCACTACCCGAATGATCCAGGCTTGAATGGCCCGGACCGGACGGTTGATTACCTGTTCTACAGCCCGCGGATCAAACGGGTCGAGGCGATGGTGAGGCAGGACGATACCTTGCGGATCTCCGATCATTTGCCGGTGATTGCGCGGTTCCTCCTGCCTGCGGCCCCATAGAGCCGGATCAACGCTCCCAGAGGGGATTTGGGCATGACGGTAAATCGGCTCAATGAACCTCTTCCAGATCGTCATGCAACAGCCCGAAGATCTTGCGTTTCATGTCGATGAACGAGCGCTCCATGACCATGTCCAGGTTACGCGGGCGTTCGATCGGCACGTCCAGGATCTGCTTGATCCGCCCTGGCCTGGCGCCCATCACGTACACCCGATCCCCCAACAGAATCGCCTCGTCGATGTCATGGGTCACGAACAGCACGGTCTTCTTGCTGTTGCCCCAGACCCGCAATAACAGCTGCTGCATTTGCAGGCGCGTCTGGCTGTCGAGCGCGCCGAAGGGTTCGTCCATCAAGAGGATTTGCGGGTCATTGGCCAAGGCCCGGGCAATCGCCACACGCTGCATCATGCCGCCGGACAACTGCTTGGCGTAGTTATCGGCGAACCCGGTCAGCCCCACTTCATTGACGTAGTAATCGACGATCTCCTTGCGCTGAGCGGCCGCCATGCCGCGCCGCTTGAGGCCGAACTCGACGTTCTGCCGCACGGTCAGCCACGGGAACAGCGTGTAGCTCTGGAACACCATACCCCGATCCGCACCCGGCCCCTGCACTTGCTGGCCGCCGACATAAATCTCGCCTTCCGTGGGCTCGTTCAGGCCGGCCGTGAGGTACAGCAGACTCGACTTGCCACAGCCCGACGGTCCGACCAGCACGGCGAATTGTTGATCCGGCACTTCGAACGACACCTGCTCCAGCGCGGTGAACATGCCGCCGCCAGGTTTCTGATAACGCAGACTGACCTTGTCCACCTGCAGCCGTGGCGCGGCTTGCACCGGGGCGGCCGTGGGTGTGATGAAACGCGGGTTGACGGCGCTTACTGAGCCCATGCGGCAATCCTCAGACGGAGAAAACGGAACAGTTGATCGGTGACCAGGCCCAGCAGGCCGATGATTGCGATGGCGAGGAAAATCACGTCCACTTGAAAACCGCGCATGGCTTTCAGGCTCAAGTAACCCAGGCCACTGGACGCGGCGACCAGCTCGGCGACCACCAGATAGGTCCAGGCCCAGCCCATGGTCACGCGCAACGTGTCGAGCACACCCGGCAACGACGCCGGTGCAATCACATGCAGCACCGCATCGCGGCGGGTCGAACCCAAGGTGTACGACGCGTTGATCAGGTCCTTGGAGATGCCCTTGGACACGTCGGCGATCATCACCAGTTGCTGGAAAAACACGCCGAAGATGATCACCGACACCCGCTGTTCCAGACCGATGCCGATCCACAGAATGAACAGCGGCACGAACGAGGTCACCGGCAGGTAGCGGATGAAATTGACCATCGGCTCAAGGAACGCCTGGACGATGCGGAAGCTGCCCATCAGCAACCCCAACGGCACCGCCACCAGCGACGAGACAATGAAGCCGACCATCACCACTTCGAGGCTGGCCCACACATGCAGGCCAAGGGTGCCGTCGCGGCTCAGGCGCACGGCGGCTTCGGCCACCGCCCCCGGTGTCGGCAGGAACATGCCTGGCACCACGCCGCCGTAGGACAACCCGGCCCACAGGCCGATCAACAACACCCAGGCCAGGCCGCTCGCGCTCCAGATCACCTGCACCGGCAGGCCGGTCTTGGGCGTGATGCAGCGGCTCAGCCATGAATTGCGCTTGAACATGCGGACCTCCTACAGCGGGCTGACGAAGCGGTTGTCGATCAGGTCGTCATTGCTGACGTTGTAGGGCTTGCCCTGCAATTCGCTGGCGGTTTCGTTGGCCAGTTTGATCAGTGGCTCGCTGTCGCCCGGCTTGCCCGGAGACCCCAAGAGTTTTTCGCTCATGGCCTGATCGTAGAAGCGCACGCCTTGCGCGGCGGCTTCCAGTTCCTTCGGATCGGCGAGGTAACCGCCGACGCCTTTGGCCATGATTTTGTAAGCTTCCTTCGGATGGTCCTTGGTGTACTGCACCGCTTTGTAGAGACCGGCGACCAAGGCCTTGACGTCTTCCGGTTGCTTCTCGATGACCGTGCAGTTGAGCGCGACCACGTCGACAATCACTCCCGGCGTGCTGCTGCTGTCGATCAGCACTTTGCCTTGTTGCTTGTTGCGGACCATCGACAGGTGCGGCTCCCAGGTCACGGCGGCCGGCACACGGCCGGCGATGAACGCGGTGGCAGCGTCATCGGCCGTCATGTTCTGCACGGTGATGTCGCTCATGCTCATGCCGTGTTTTTTCAGCAGGTACGACAGCCAGAACTGCGAGGTCGACCCTTCGTTCACGGCCACTGCCTTGCCTTTGAGCTCCTGCAAACTCTTGACGTCCTTGCCCACCAGAACACCGTCGCCACCATGGCTGTCATCGAGTGCGGCGACGGCCTTGAAGCAGAATTGCGGACGGTACTTGAGCACTTCGTCGATGGTCGACGCCGAGCCCGACAACTCGCCCGAAGCCTGGGCGGCCATGTACATCGAAGCTTCTTCAACGACGGGCAATTCGACGGTCAGACCGCCTTCCTTGAAGTAGCCCAGGTCCTGGGCCAGGTAGAGCGTGCCGTAGCCGACCCACGTGGTGTGGCCGATGGACAGGGTGCCGGCCTGGGCGCTGGTGGCGACCGTGGCGGCGATGGCGGTGATCGCCAGTGGATGAGCGACGCGGTTAAGCAAGGACTTGATCATGGAGCACTCCCAAAGCTGTTGATTTAGTTTTGTCATGGGCAGTACGGCCAGTGGCCTTGGATCAGTTGCCACCGGTGGTCTCTGATGGACCTTTCGATGGTCAGCATTCGGCTGACTGGCGAAGTAGATGTTGGACCAGGGGCGGGATAAGGAAAATCAGGAAATATGTCGTTGGGAGTGATGAAAAAACTGGGTAGCGCGCGCCGTAAAAGGGCGGGGTTGGCGGGGATGCACGGGGGAGGTGCAAAACATGAAATGAGTGTTGAATCGACCACAGCATTCGCGGGCAAGCCTCGCTCCTGCAGGGTTTATGTCGGCCGCGGAATTGGGCACGACACATAACCTGTAGGAGCGAGGCTTGCCCGCGAAGAGGATCACAAGAGCGCTACAAGATCAAAGCCGGCCGTATTCCTGTGCAGTACGATCGACTGCTTTCAAGGTCTTGCCCACCAGCTCATCAATCTCCTCCCGGCTGGCAATCAACGCCGGCGCCATGATCATCCGCCCCAGCGTCGAACGAATAATCACCCCTTCCTCAAAGCCAATCGTGCGGCAACGCCAGGCAATGTCGTTCTCATTGGCAAAACGCTTGCGACTGCTTTTATCCTCGGCCAATTGCAACGCCGCGACCATGCCGACACCCTGAATATCGCCCACCAACGGGTGATTGCCGAACACCTCGCGCAGGCACTGTTGCAGGTACGGTCCGATGTCATCCTTGACCCGCGTCACCACGCCCTCATCGCGCAACGCCGTGAGGTTGGCAATCGCCACCGCCGCCGCCACCGGGTGCCCGGAGTAAGTCAAACCGTGGGCAAATACCCCGCCCTGCTCCACCAACACCCGGGCCATTTTCTTCGACAGAATCAACCCGCCCATGGGGATGTAACCGGAGGTCAAACCCTTGGCGATCGACAGCGTGTCCGGCTCGAAACCGAAGTGCTCGTGAGCGAACCATTCGCCGGTACGACCGAAGCCGCCGATCACTTCGTCGGCGCACAACAGCACGTCATACTTGCGGCAGATCCGCTGAATTTCCGGCCAGTAACTCTCAGGCGGGAAGATCATTCCGCCGGCGCCCTGGAACGGTTCGGCGATAAACCCGGCGACCTTATCGGCGCCCAGTTCGAGAATCTTCGCTTCCAGTTGCTGCGCCGCCCGCACGCCGAATTCGGCCGGGGTCAGATTGCCCTCGTGGGCGAAAAAGTACGGCTCGTCGATGTGTTCGATATCGGGGATCATGCCGCCCATTTCATGCATGAACTTCATGCCGCCGAGCGCCGTCGCCGCCAGGGTCGAGCCGTGGTAACCGTTCCAGCGACCGATCATGATTTTCTTCTCGGGCTTGCCGAGGATCGTCCAGTAACGCCGCACAGTGCGGATCAGCACCTCGTTGGCTTCGGAACCGGAGTTGGTGTAGATCGCGTGGCTGTAGTGCCCCGGCAACAGGCCGAACAGCAGCTCCGAGAGCTCGATCACCTGCGGGTGAGTGGTGTGGAAAAACATGTTGTAGTACGGCAACTGCTCAAGCTGCCGGGTCGCCGCAGCCGCCAGATCCTTGCGGCCGTAACCAAGGTTGGTGCACCACAACCCGGACATGCCGTCGAGGTAACGCCGACCATCGTTGTCCCACAGGTGCAGGCGCTCGCCGCGGACCATCACCCGCGGCCCTTCGTCATTGAGCGCTTTTTGATCGACGAATGCGTGGATGTGGTGCGCAGCGTCGGCGGCCTGGTAGTCGCGGGTTTCACGTGGTGTGGTCATCGCCAGTTCTCCGTTTTGTTATGAGCGGCTGTTATGCGCGCAGCTGAAACCAGGTGGTCTTCAACTGGGTGTATTTATCGAATGAGTGCAGCGACAGGTCGCGACCGAATCCGGACTGTTTGCCGCCGCCAAAAGGCACGGTCACGTCCAGTGCATCGACGCTGTTGACCGACACCGTGCCCGCTCGCAATTGCCGCGCCACACGGTGGGCGCGGTTGAGGTCGTCGGTCCACAGCGAAGCCGCCAGGCCGTAGACGCTGTCGTTGGCCAGTTGCAAGGCGTGGGCCTCGTCGTCGAACGCCGTGACCGCCAGCACCGGGCCGAACACTTCCTCGCGAAACAGCGGCATGTCCGGGCCCACGCCGGTAAAAATCGTCGGCTGAATGAAGTTGTCGGAGCCGTTGAAGATCGACTGCCTGCCCCCGCACACCCTGGTCGCGCCCAGGCGTTCGGCCTGTTGGATGAACTTCATGATGCGCGCGGTCTGACGGCTGTCGACGATTGCCCCGGCGCTGCTCGACGGGTCCAGCGGATCCCCCGGCTGCCAACGCTCGGCCTGCACTTTCAGGCGCTCGACGAACTCATCATGAATCGAACGCTGCACCAGCAACCGTGAGTTGGCCGAGCAGACTTCACCCTGATTGAAGAAGATGCCGAACGCGGCTTTCTCGGCGGCCAGGTCCAGGTCCTGGCAATCGGCGAACACCAGATTGGCGCTCTTGCCGCCGCACTCCAGCCACACCTGTTTCAGGTTCGATTGCGCCGAATACTGCATGAAATACTTGCCGACTTCAGTGGAGCCGGTGAACACCAGGCAATCGACATCCGGGTGCAGACCGAGGGCTTTGCCGGTCTGCTCGCCGAGGCCCGGCAGCACGTTCAGCACGCCCGGTGGTAGACCGGCTTCCAATGCAAGCTCAGCCAGACGCAGGGCGGAGAACGGTGATTGCTCGGCGGGCTTGAGGATCACCGAATTGCCTGCGGCCAAGGCTGGCGCGAGTTTCCACGCGGCCATGTCCAGCGGAAAATTCCACGGCACCACCGCAGCGACCACACCCAGTGCTTCGCGGGTGATGGTCGCCAGCACGTTTTGCGCACTGGGGGCGATCTGGTCGTAGAGTTTGTCGAGGCTTTCGGCGTACCAGCGAAACACCCCGGCGGCGCCCGGCACGTCGATGTTGTAGGCGTCCATCACCGGCTTGCCCATGTTCAGCGAGTCGAGCAGCGCCAGTTCTTCGCGGTGGGTCATGATCAGCTCCGCCAGACGCAGCAACACGTGCTTGCGCTCGCTCGGCGAACGCGCCGACCAGGTGCCGGCTTCGAATACCCCCCGCGCATTGCGTACCGCCGCGTCCACCTCTTCATCACCGCAAGCGCTCACGTTCGCCAGACGCTGGCCAGTGGCGGGGTCGATTGCTGTGAAGGTCTGACCCGACTGCGCCGAACGGGGTTTGCCGTCGATCAGGGCCTGGTCGGGAAACCGCAGCGCGGCGGCTTTGTTTTGCCAATATGCAAGCTCGAACACGTTCAGATGCTCCATGGGCTTTTCTTGTGTCTGAATGGTGGCCCAGGCCCGAGTCCAGTAAAAATAGTAAAAATGTCTTCGCAGACCATGAAAAAACTGGGCAGCCAATCTCCCCGGTGGCGCGGTATGTGGTTATTGTTCAGGCACAACAACACCGTCGTCAGAACGGATGCAGTCGGCGCGAAAATTGCCTGGATGTCGAGTCCATCCACCCCGAGGTTTGCCGTGGCTGCCTACAACCTGCGTCAATTGAAATACTTCATCACCACCGTCGAATGCGGCAGCGTCGCCGAGGCCTCGCGCAAGCTGTACATCGCCCAACCTGCGATCTCCACGGCGATCAAAGGCCTGGAAGACAGCTTCGGCGTGCAACTGCTGATCCGCCATCACGCTCAGGGCGTGTCCCTGACACCAAGCGGCGCACGCTTCTATCGCAAAGCCCAGGAACTGCTGCGCATGGCCAAGGAGTTCGAACAGAACGCCCTCGCCGACAACGACGTGGTGGCCGGGCAAATCGATATCGGCTGCTTCGAAACGGTCGCACCGCTGTACCTGCCGCAACTGATTGCCGGGTTTTCGGCGCTGTATCCGGGGGTGAAAATCCGCATCCGCGACGGCGAGCAGCAAGAGCTGGTGCAAGGCCTGACGTCGGGCACCTTCGACCTGGCGATCCTGTATGAGCACGAGCTCGACGCCACCATTCAGACTGAACCGCTGATGCCGGCGCAACGGCCATATGCGTTGCTGCCGGCGGACCATCGCTTCGCCCAGCTCAAGCAAGTGTCGCTACGTGATCTGTGCCTGGAACCGATGATTCTGCTGGACGTGCAACCGAGCCGGACCTACTTCGTCAGCCTGTTCGAAGAACTGAACCTGTCACCGAACATCGCCTTCAGCTCACCGTCGATCGAGATGGTGCGGGGGATGGTCGGGCAAGGGTTCGGCTTCTCGATCCTGGTGACGCGGCCGCATTCGGAATGCACTTACGACGGGAAGAAAGTGGTGTGCGTGGATATCGTCGAAGAGGTCACTGGTTCGGGATTGGTGGCGGCATGGTTGAAGCGCGGGCAACTGACCAAACCCGCGCAGTTGTTTGCCGACTATTGCCGGGAGCAACTCACTGCCAAGGCCGGGGAAAGCACATGAGCCAAGTGAAATCCTGTGGCGAGGGCGCTTGCTCCCGTTCGACTGCGCAGCAGTCGCATCTCCATTGCATGCGGTGTATCTGACACATTCAGGCGGCCGATTATGGGGCCGCTTCGTGACCCAACGGGAGCAAGCTCCCTCGCCACAGTTTTTGTGTTCTACCCCAAGAGTTACTTGCGCGGTTTGATCCGAGCGGTGGCTTCGGCCACCAACGGATCATCCGGCCAATAATGCTTCGGATACCGTCCCTTCAAATCCTTCTTCACCTCAGCGTAGGTACTGCGCCAGAAGTTCGCCAAGTCCTGAGTCACCTGCACCGGCCGCCGCGCCGGGGACAGCAGATGCAGCTTCACCACTTGCCGGCCCCCGGCAATGCGCGGGGTATCGGACAGGCCGAACAGCTCCTGTAAACGCACCGCCAGAATCGGCGGCTGTTCGCTGTAGTCCAGACGAATCGAAGAACCCGACGGCACACTCAGGTGATGCGGCGCCTGTTCATCCAGCCGTTGCGGCAGCGGCCAGGGCAGCAAGTTATGGACGATGCTCGACAGGTCCAGATTGGCGAAATGACTGAGGCGCGAGACTTTGCCCAGGTACGGCATCAGCCAGTGTTCAAGGTTTTTGAGCAGTGCGGCATCGCTGACATCCGGCCATTCACTTTCACCCTTACTGCCGAGGTCCAGCTGTCGCAGCAATGCCACGCGCGCCTGCCACTGACGCAGCTCCGGGGTCCACGGCAACAACTCCAGCCCCTTGCGGCGTACCAGATTGACCAGCGCCTGGCTGCGCGCTGTTTCGTCGAGACCGGTCAGCGGTTCGCGGCTGAGGATCAATTCACCAACCTTGCGCTGACGCTCGGCGCGCAACACACCTTCGCGCTCATCCCAATCCAGTTGATCGACCACGCGCACTTGCTCGGCCAGTACGGAATCGAACAGCGCCGGATCAAAATCCGCCGCCAGATAAATCCGTTCCTCGCGCTGCCCCTGACGACTGCCCAGATCCGCAATCACCAACCACGCTTGCTTCATCAGACTGTCTGCTTCAGCGAACAACGCCGCACGGCCGTTGGCCAGGCGATATTCAGCGCCACCGGCGCGGCGTTGCTGGGCGACACGGTCTGGATAGGCCAACGCCAACAGGGCGCCGAGCCAGCGTGGATGATCCGGATCGCTGACCGGCTCCGACGCTTTGCCGCGCAGGTAACCGCGATACTGCCGCGCCAGCTGCCGGGCACGTTGCACGCCACCCTGAGCACCGCGAGCCGCACGCTCTTCGCCGGACAACAGCACCAATCGGCTGTGCAGATCCGCTCCGGCGCCACGCAAGATGTCCCGCTCACCGAGCAGTGCCGCAACATCGCAGGCCATGTCGGCCAAACCGAGCGCCTGACCGCGCAACAACAAATGGGCGATGCGCGGATGCGCCGGCAATTCGGCCATGGCCTGACCGTGACGGGTCAGCGCGTCGCCGTCCAATGCGCCCAGACGATCAAGCAGATCCTGAGCCTGTGCATAAGCGGCGGCGGGCGGCACGTCGAGCCACACCAATTGCGTCGGTGTCACGCCCCAGCGCCCGAGCTGCAAGGCCAGACCGGCAAGGTCGGCCGAGAGAATCTCCGCGCTGGCATAGGCCGCCAATTGCTCGTGCTGATCCTGCGACCACAACCGATAACACACACCCGGCTCCAGGCGCCCTGCCCGGCCGGCGCGTTGAGTGGCACTGGCTTTTGAAATTCGTTGGGTATCGAGCCTGGTCATGCCGCTGCCGGGATCGAAACGCGGCACCCGCGCCAGCCCGGCATCAATCACCACACGCACGCCGTCGATGGTCAGGCTGGTCTCGGCGATGTTGGTCGCCAGCACCACTTTGCGCTTGCCCGCCGGTGCCGGATCGATTGCCGCTCGTTGGGCGGCGAGGTCCAGCTCACCGTGCAACGGGCAGAGCAACACCTGTGTGCTCTCGCCCAACGCATCCGCCAATTGTTGATGCACGCGACGGATTTCCGCCTGCCCCGGCAGGAACACCAGCACGCTGCCGGTCTCATCATTCAAGGCTTCGAGAATCGTCTGCACCAGGCGCGGCTCGATGAATTCGCCGGGCTGGAACGGCCGACCCCAGCGCATCGCCACCGGGTACATACGGCCTTCACTGCGCAGGATCGGCGCGTCATCGAGCAACCCGGCCAGGCGTTCGCCTTCAAGCGTTGCAGACATCAAAAGGATTTTCAGCGGCTGGTCGTCGCGAAACAGCTCCCGGCCATTCAGGCTCAGGGCCAATGCCAGGTCCGCGTCGAGGCTGCGCTCGTGGAATTCGTCGAAAATCAGCAGGCCAACGCCGTCGAGTGCCGGGTCATCCTGCAAACGTCGGGTGAGAATGCCTTCAGTGACCACTTCAATTCGGGTCTTGGGGCCGACTTTGCTGTCCAGCCGGATCCGGTAGCCAACGGTTTCACCGACCTTCTCGCCCAGCTCACTGGCCAGGCGCTCCGCCGCCGCCCGCGCTGCCAAACGGCGCGGCTCAAGCATCAGAATGGTCTGCCCGGCCAGCCACGGCTCGTTGAGCAAGGCCAGCGGAACACGGGTGGTTTTACCGGCGCCGGGCGGTGCTTCGAGCACGGCTTCGTGACGTGTAGCCAAGGCTTCACGCAGGGCGGGTAAAACTTCATCAATCGGCAAAGAAATCATGCTGGCTCCAAAACAGAGCGGCGAGTATAACGGCGAACTGCTCGGCGTTAATGACGGTCCTAATTCATACAGGCGTCCTTTCGTTTTGAAATTACCCAGGAGATTTCATATGCGTGTTCCCTTTCGCTTGATTGGCGGTGTATTGGTCGCGACGTTGCTGACCCAGGTGACGGCTTGCGGATCGATTTTCTACCCTGACCGTCGTGGTCAGATTGACGGCAAGATCGACCCGGCCATCGCCGCGCTCGATGCCGTGGGCCTGCTTTTCTACATCATCCCCGGCCTGATCGCGTTCGCCGTGGACTTCGCCACTGGCGCGATTTACTACGCGCCCGCTGAGACCGCACAGGTGGCCCCGGAAAAACTCAAGGAAGCGATCGGCGCCGACGGCAAAGTTGATAACCATAAGTTGCAGACTATTCTCGAAACCGAGTTGGGCCGCAGCTTCCCGCTGGATGACCCACGCCTGATTCAACACAAAGGCAGCACCCAGCAACTGGCCCTGTTAGGCCTGCAACCCGCCGCGTAATCCGTGCACGTAAAGGAATAGCCGCCCCTATGATTTCCAGCTCCGAACACGCCCGCCTGCTGCGGCTGGCGACTCGTGCCTCGGTGGCGGTGGCGTGTACGCTGATCGTCGCCAAAGCCATCGCCTGGTGGTTGAGCGGTTCGGTGAGCATGCTCGCCGGGTTGACCGACTCGGCGCTCGACGGCGTCACCTCCTTGCTCAATCTGCTGGCGGTGCATTACGCGTTGCGCCCGGCCGATGACGATCACCGTTACGGGCACGGCAAGGCCGAGTCGCTGGCGGGCATGGCTCAAGCGTTGTTCATTGGCGGCAGTGCGGTGCTGATTTCTTTGCAGGCGATCGAGCGGCTGAAACATCCGGAACCGGTGGGCGCGCCGTGGATCAGCATCGGCGTGATTGTGTTCTCCCTGGCGCTGACCGTGGCGTTGCTGATGTTGCAACATCGGGTGGTCAAGGCCACCGGCTCCAACGCGGTGCGCGCCGACTCCCTGCACTACCGCTCGGACTTGCTGCTCAATGGCAGCATTCTGCTGGCGCTGGTGTTGGCCGGGTTTGGCTGGCATCAGGTCGACCCCTGGTTCGGCCTGGCAATCGCTGCGTACATCTTCTGGAGCGCGATTCAGATCGCCAAGGAAAGTTTTACGGTGCTGATGGATGAGGAACTGCCGCCGGAGGTGAGCCAGCACATGCTTGAGCTGGCCTGCGGCGTTCCGGGGGTGCTGGGCGCGCATGACCTGCGCACGCGGATTTCCGGCAACCAGTGGTTCGTGCAGTTGCACCTGGAATTGCCGGGGGACCTGACCCTGTCAGTCGCCCACGGCATCAGCGATCAGGCCGCCGATGCGATTCACGCCGCTTACCCGCGAGCCGAAGTGCTGGTGCACGCCGACCCGCAGGAAGTGGTACTGGCGGCAAAGACTCAGAAAGAAACCTGATAGCCGCGACTGCTCAGGCAGTTACCTTGAGCCTGGCGGTAGGCTTGCACCACTGACGGGTCTGGCTGGTAGGTGGCCGTCCGCGGATTGAAGCCACTTTGCTGCACCGCGTATTGATAACACTCGTAACCGTCCTGGTTGACCTGCTCCGGCGACTGGCCGTTGGCCGGATAGGCCTCCACGTCGTAGCTGTTGCTGACCGGCTGCGGCTGCATTTGCACCGGCGGCTCGACCACCACGTAGTCCTGAGTGTTTTCCTGATAGGCGTAATACGAACCGGCCGCCAGGAACAGCAGCGCCCCGCCGATCCACACCTCACGCGCGTAATCGGGCAAGTAACTGACTCGAATCCCGCGAGGCGGTTGAACCACCACATAACGCGGGCCTTGTGGGCGATACCAGTAGCCACCGGAATAGAAATAATCCCGACCACCGTAAGGCACGCGGTAGTCACGGTCCGGGAAGCGGTCGATCACATGACCCGGGCGATATTGCGGGCCGGGGCCCCAGCCATTACCGTGCCCATCCGGACGACCCGCCCACCGACGATCATCGGGACGCGGACCGTAGTTCTGCCATTGCTGGTTGTAATTGTTGCGCTGTGGATTGTCCTGATAGTAACCACGCTGTGGCTGCTGGGTCTGGCGCACCGCGTCGGGGCGACCCTGGATCGGCAGGTCATTGGCCGGGAGCTGCGGTGGTGGTGGCGGTGAGCGAACAGGATTGTTGTAGTCGGGCTGCGGACGGTTCTGCCATTGGCCATTGTTCTGAGTCTGGCCGTTGTGCTCGAACTGACGGCTGTTGTCGCCACGAATGATGTCGTTGTCCTGCGGGCGCGGCTGATTATTGCCGCCATGCCCCTGATTGTTGCCCTGATGGCCGTCCGATCCACGTTGCCCGCCATCGGGACCACGGTTTTGCTGATCATCGGCCAGCGATTGCGCAGTGACACTCACACACAGCAAACCAACACCGGCCAAACGCCAGATGCGCGACTTCATGCTTTTCCTCACTGCGGGTTAGAGCCTGTACGTAAGACTGGGAAAGTACAGGGCGGTTCTGCAACAGGTTATCAGTCGCGCAACTTATTTATTGAGGGCCGCTCTCAAATTCCAGGCAAAAGAAAAGGGAGACCCGTCGGCCTCCCTTAGAGAACTTCGTCCGTGCTCGACGCTTATGACGTCGGCTCACCTCACGCCGTCTTCTGGACAGTGTGTAGCTCGGAGGCCGGCACATCCCCTGTGGGGGTGGCGGCCGCCGCCGGCCTGATTCGGCGAGCGGCTATGGACTGTTTGTCCGAGCAGTGATTCTGGTGATAAGAATAGGCCGCGAGTGCCGGCAGAGGATTGCGAAGATTGCTCAATTAAACATCACTTGCGCAATTTTTAACCCTGGATAGATAATCTGCCGCAATAGTTATGACAAAGGCCTGATTGATGAGCAAACTCGACCGATACGACTTGAGCATTTTGGCGGAATTGCAGCGTGACGCGCGCATCTCCAACCAGGAGCTGGCCGAACGCATCGGCCTGTCGCCTTCGCCTTGCTCGCGCCGGGTCAAGCAACTGGAAGACGACGGCTACATCACCCGCCAGGTGGCGCTGCTGGACCGCAAGATGCTCGGCTTGAGCCTCACGGCTTACGTGCTGATCGGCATGGACCGCCATACGCCGGAGCGTTTCGAGAACTTTGAAGCCGCGATTCGAACGTTGCCGCAGGTGCTGGAATGCAGCTTGGTGACGGGGATGGATGCGGATTATCAACTCAAGGTTGTGGTGCCGGACATGGATCACTACCAGAAACTGCTGCTGGGGCATTTGACCCGGATTGAAGGGGTGACCAGCGTTCGTTCGAGTTTTGTGTTGAATCAGGTGCTCAATAGTACCGAGCTGCCGTTGACTCATCTGCGCAGCTGATGTCCCCATCGCGAGCAGGCTCACTCCTACAGTGGATCTCCTGAACACCGAAGATCCCTTGTAGTAGCCTGCTCGCGATAAGGCCGGCACAGGCGACGAATGACTGCGACACACTGCCGCAGGTCAATCCTCCAGCCCGTCCCCATGCCGTATACTCCAGCGCCTTTTAGCCCCGCCCGCGCTGGAGATATTCAATGGATCCTGCCGTACTCGAAGAGTGGATGATGACCGGACTGGTCAGCGTCCTGATCATTTTCATGGGTTTCATCGTCTGGGATCTGGCGAAAAAATCCAAGGCCGGACGTTTTGGCTCGTTCATTCTGTTCTTCGTACTGGGTCTGGGCGTGGCTGCGTTCGTGATCAAAAGCGTGGTCATCGGCCTGATCGAAACCGGCACGTTATAAGCGCGCCGGCACTTCCTTCCACTGGCCCTGATCGAGTCCTTCGATTGTCCAGTCGCCGATTCTGACCCGTACCAGGCGCAACGTCGGCAAGCCGACGGCCGCTGTCATGCGCCGCACCTGACGGTTGCGCCCCTCGCGAATCACCAACTCCAGCCAACTGGTCGGCACGCTTTTGCGAAAGCGCACCGGCGGGTTGCGTGGCCACAGCTCGGGCTCCTCCAATTGCCGCGCCTCGGCCGGCAAGGTCATGCCGTCATTCAGTTCGACGCCGTCACGCAAACGCTGCAACTGCTCAGCGCTCGGCTCACCCTCCACCTGCACCCAATAGGTCTTGGCCAATTTGTGTTTCGGGTCGGCGATTCGCGCTTGCAGCTGGCCATCGTTGGTCAGCAGCAGTAATCCTTCGCTGTCGCGGTCCAGCCGTCCTGCGGGATAGATCCCCGGAATCTCGATGTAATCCTTGAGCGTCGCCCGCCCTCCTTCGTCACTGAACTGGGTCAGCACATCGAAGGGTTTGTTGAACAGGATCAGCTTCGGCTCGGCCGGCGGCGCTTTGGCGACACGGCGCGGGGCTGGGGAGGATGGCGCAGGCTTCGCGCCAGGGCGGCGAGAAACGGGACGTTGTGGACGGGGCATGGGAAAGAGGAGCATCTAACGGTCAGGGCTACCAATGCTAGTGCCCTGACCGTCAAATGACCATCACGAATCAGCGGAACGGCGGCTCGTCGAAGCTGCGCAGTTTGCGCGAGTGCAACGAGTTGAGTTCGGTGCGCAACAGATCCACCGCCTCGATGCCGATCTTCAAGTGCTGGCTGACCGCGCGCTCATAGAAGGCGTTGGCCGAACCCGGCAGCTTGATTTCGCTGTGCAGCGGTTTGTCCGACACACAGAGCAACGTGCCATAGGGCACCCGCAGGCGATAGCCTTGGGCGGCGATGGTGCCGCTTTCCATGTCCACCGCCACGGCGCGGGACAAGTTGATCAGCGGACGCTCCTGCGCCCAGCGCAATTCCCAGTTACGGTCGTCGTAGGTCAACACGGTTCCGGTGCGCAGGCGTTTTTTCAGCTCGTCGCCCTTTTCGCCGGTAATGTTGGCGGCCGCTTGCTGCAAGGCCATCTGCACTTCGGCCAGGGCCGGGATCGGAATGTTCGGCGGCACCACCCGGTCGAGAATCCCGTCGCGACGCATGTAAGCGTGCGCCAGCACGTAGTCGCCAATGGTCTGCGACTGACGCAAGCCGCCGCAGTGGCCGATCATCAACCAGCAATGTGGGCGCAGCACCGCCAAGTGGTCGGTGATGTTCTTGGCGTTGGACGGGCCGACGCCGATGTTCACCAGGGTCACGCCATGGCCATCGCTGGCAATCAGGTGATAGGCCGGCATCTGATAGCGGTGCCACACCACGCCCGCAGCAATCGCCGAGGCTTCGCCGTGGTCCATGCTCTTTTCGATGATCACGTTGCCGGGCAATACCATGCGCACGAAACGCGGGTCACTGCGCAACTGCTCCAAACCATGGACGATGAATTGGTCAACGTACCGGTGGTAGTTGGTCAGCAGAATCCACGGCTGCACATGACGCCAGTCGCTGCCGGTGTAATGCACCAGTCGACGCAGGGAGAAATCCACCCGCGCGGCATCGAACAGGGCCAGTGGCAGCGGATCGGTGTTCTCCCAGTCGTACAAGCCATCGGCAATGCCGTCGGTCGCGGCGGACAAGTCGGTGCTCGGGAACACCCGCGCCAGCACGGCGGCGGTAACGCCGGAGCCGGCCAGTTCATCGCCCTGCTCGACAACGTAAGGATAAGGAATGTTTTGCTGGCTGATGCCGACTTCGACGGTCACGGTGAAGTCGTGCATCAACGGCACGAGTTGTTCCAGCAGGTATTTACGGAACGCCGCCGGATGGGTGACGGTGACACTGTAGGTCCCAGGCAGCTGAACCTTGGCGTAAGCGCGGGTGGTCTGTGGGACTTCGCCCTGGCAGTGGTAGGTCAGACGCAGTTCGGGATAACGAAACATCGCACGCTGTTCAGCGTCCGGCTCGACTCGGTCCTTGAGATAACGCTTGAGCGCCTGGTTCAGCGCGGTGGTTGCACGATTGTGCAAGAGCGCAAGCCGGTCCACGGCTTGCTCGGCGGTTTGAACGACAATAAAAGCTTCGGTCACGATCAGCATCCTGTGTTCTGACTTGCAGAGCTTCATCTTGCCTGCATCGTCGCTTCACGGGAACAGTGGCGTGTTGGCTATATGTCACTGATAGCCCCTGTAGGAGTGTGCCTGCTCGCGATAACGGCTTGTCAGTCACATAGATGTTGGATGTGCCAACGCTATCGCGAGCAGGCTCACTCCTACAGGGGTTCTGTGTGGTTCATGCCATCGGAGTCAAAAACCCTGCGGAGTCGAGCGGGCGACGATCGCTTCCACTTCCAGCCCACGCGGCAACGCGCCATACACCCGACCGGCCGAGCCGAGGCGACTGGCGATGAACGCATCGCTGACTGCCGAGTTGCCGGCTTCCAGCAACAGTTTGGCCTGAAGCCCCAGCGCAATGTCTTCAGTGAGCTGCCGCGCACGGTATTGAATGTCGCTGGTGTCCTTGAACGCCGTCTGCAACTGGCTGATGTGCGCAGCCAGGCGCTTATCGCCCTGACCATCACCCAACTCGCTGAACAACACATCAAGCACACCTGGCTCCTTCGATAGCGCCCGCAGCACGTCCAGGCACTGCACGTTGCCGGAACCTTCCCACGTCGAATTGACCGGCGCCTCACGGTAGAGGCGCGGGAGGATGCTTTCCTCGACATAGCCCGCACCGCCCATGCATTCGGCGGCTTCGTTGATCATTGCCGGGGCGCGCTTGCAGATCCAGTACTTGCCCACCGCCGTCACCAACCGGGCGAATTTGGCTTCGTGGCTGTCATCCAGATGATCCAGCGCCTTGCCCATGCGCAGGCTCAAGGCCAGGGCCGCTTCGCTTTCCAGCGCCAGATCAGCGAGTACGTTTTGCATCAACGGCTGTTCGCTGAGCAACTTGCCGCCGACCATGCGATGTGCGCAGTGATGGCTGGCCTGGGTCAGCGCCTGACGCATCAGCGAGCTGGAACCGACCATGCAATCGAAGCGAGTCATCGCGACCATTTCAATGATGGTCGGAACACCGCGCCCTTCTTCACCGACCATCCACGCCAGCGCGCCACGAAACTCCACTTCGCTGGAGGCATTGGAGCAATTGCCGAGTTTGTTCTTCAGGCGCTGGATGTAGAACTGATTGCGCGTGTCGTCCGGGCGATGGCGCGGCAGAAGGAAACAGGTCAAGCCCTTGTCGGTCTGCGCCAACGTCAGGAAGGCATCGCACATCGGCGCGGAACAGAACCACTTGTGCCCGACCAATTCATAAGCCTGGCCCGGGCCACTGGCGCCGACCGGGTACGCCTTGGTGGTGTTGGCCCGCACGTCGGTGCCGCCCTGTTTCTCGGTCATCGCCATGCCGATGGTGACACCGGCCTTGTGGGCCATGCCGACATTGCGCGGGTCGTATTCGGTCGAGAGGATTTTCGGCAGCCACTGCTCGGCCAGGTCCGGTTGCAGGCGCATCGCCGGGACGCTGGCGAAGGTCATGGTCAACGGGCAACCGCTGCCGGCTTCGGCCTGGCTGTGCAGGTACGTCATCGACGCGCGAGCCACATGGGCGCCAGGTTGCGGATGTGCCCAGGGTAATGAGGTCAAGCCGTGCTCGACCGCCGTGCGCATCAACTGGTGATACGCCGGGTGAAATTCCACCAGGTCGATGCGATGCCCGTATCGGTCATGGCTGACGAACACCGGTTTGTTCTGATTGGCCAGGAACCCTGCTTCCATCAGCGGCCCGCCGGCCAATGCACCATAAGCGTCGATCCGCGACTCGGCCCAACCCGCCCCGAAACGCCGAGACCATTCTTGCAAAGGCAGGTCGATGCGATAGAGGTTGGCGCCGTCCAGCGACGGGGGCTGATTGGTGACTTCGTGGGTTTCGGCGAACTGATGCAGGTTCATGACGGGGCTCCTTTGGTCAGCCAAGGGATTCAGTTAAGCACCGCCTCTTGGCCGAACAAAGTGTCATACCCGCCTAAATGTCGGCGCTTTCGCCTTGCCCTGAACAGAGTACCCGGCGATAGAGCGCCGCTTGCAGATCCTCGAATTTCACCGGTTTGCTCAGGTGATCGATCAAGGCTCCCGTCGGGCAGCGCTCCCGGTCGGCGCTCACGGCAATCACGAACACCGGCAAGTCGGCACAGCCCGGCAAGCCGCGGATCTGGCAGCAAAAGGCGGTGCCATCCAGCGTCGGCAACTGACCATCGAGCAGGACAGCATCGAAGCTTTCACGCTGCAAGAGGTCGAGCGCGGCAGCGCCGCTGTCGGTGGCGCGCACCCGGAACCCGAGCTTGAGCAACATGCCACGCATCACCAATTGATTGATGCTGTTGTCATCCACCAGCAGCACCGTGCAGTCCTGTGGCAATCGAAGACGCGGAAACTCGCGGGTCATCAAGGGCACTGCCGGCCGCTCGACCACAGGCAGTTCGAACTCGACGTCCAACTGGAAACGGCTGCCGCTGCCGGGCTCGGATCGATGGGTGAGGCGTCCGCCGAGCAATTCGACCAGTTGCCGACAGATCGCCAGGCCTACGCCCAGGCCGCCGTATTCACGGGTCATCGAGCCGTCGAGCTGGAAGAAGCGCTGATACAGCGTCGCCTCTCCCAGATCGGTAAAACCGATACCGGTGTCGATCACCGCAAACGACATCGACACCCGGCCGTTTTCCACCGGTTTACCCGTCACGCGCAGGGCCAGCCCGCCGACCCGGGTGAATTTGATGGCGTTATCCAGCAGGCATTCCAGGCATTGCGCCAACTTGGCGCTGTCACCGTTCAAGCGATCCGGCAGGCCCGGCATCACTTCGACTTTGAAGTCCAGGGACTTGCCTGAAGCATTGCCCTCGAATTGGGTGCGCAAGGTGTCGACCACGCCACGCAGACTGAACGTTGCCGGGATGACTTTAAGCTTGCCGGCCTGCAACTCGGTGAGGGTCAGGATGCCGTTGACCATGCGCATCATGTCCCGTGCGGAGCCGGCGGCGGTTTGCTGGTATTGCTCCAGTTCCGGGTCCATCTCGACGGTTTGCATCAACTCCAGCGAACCGATCACACCGTTCATGGGCGTGCGCAATTCGTGGGTCAGGGTGGCGAGGAATTCATCCTTGAGCTTGTTACTGTGGGCCAGTTGCTGGTTCAGCACCTCGAGTTTCTGACCGGCATCGAACAGCGTCTGCGCTTGCTGCTCGCGCATGGCGTTGATGCGGTCGGCCAAGGCGAGGGACAGCAGCGCCACTTCGATGGCCGAACCGATCTGGCTGGAATACATGGTCAGGAACACGTTCGGCAGGTATCCCAACACCATGAGGGTGTTGACGATGCCGCCGAGCAGGAAGGCCGACCAGGCAATGATGAAATATCGGGCCACCCGCAAGCCACCGAGCCATGCGCATAGCCCGGCGATGAAAATCGCCACGGTGAAAACCAACGCCAAGGCTGTTGCCAGGCGCAAGGCCAGGGCGTAGCTGGTCATCAACGACAACCCGACCACGAGCGCACTGAACGCCACCAGCGCCAACAGTAAACGGTCGAGCCAGCGACTGTGGTTGGCCGTCTGCAAGAAGCTGCGGGCGAACTGGCTGCCGAACAGTCCAGCACAACCGATGAAGAATGGCGTCGCGGCGTTGGCCCACCACGGATTGTCCGGCCAGAAATACTCCACGGCTGCGCCGTTCACTGACAGTTGATACAGGCCGAAGGAAGCGATGTAGAAGATGTAATAGAGATAGCTGGTGTCGCGCACGCTGAGGTAGATGAACAGGTTGTAGACCAGCATCCCCAACAACACGCCATAAATCAGCCCCAGCACATAAAGGCGGACCGGCTGTTCTTCGAGGTAAGCGGTGCTCGACCACAAGGTGACGGGCGCCTGGATCGACCCTTCGCTTTGCAGGCGCAAGTACACGGTTTGCGCCTGGTCAGGCAGGAAATTGAGATCGAACAGGTAGTTGTTCTGGCGGAACTCGCGACTGGCAAACGGCAACGCATCGCCTGTTTGCCGGGCCAATCGAAAGTCACCTCCAGCATCGGGCAAGTAGAGATCGAGGTGATCGAGGGGCGGATAGGCCAGTTCCAGCAGCCAGGTCCGTTGCGCCGCCGGGTTCGACGGACGGTAATGCAGATCGATTTTCAGCCAGAACACCGAACGCGAGTAACCGGCGTTGAGGGTGGCTTTATCGTGGGGCTTGAAGTTACCGGCCGCGGCTTGCGCACGGACATCGGCGATGGTCGCCTGACCGCCCGCGTCTTCGTAGACCTGCAGGGTTCGGCCCAGGGGAAGGCTCTGGGTGAATTCATCGAATTCGACGGCGCTCGCCATGAGGGGCAAGCACAACAGCAACATCAGCAAATAGCGCATTTAAGCCCCAGCGTGGCCTGTCCGGTTATCTCAGGAAGCCCCTCATTCCCTTTGAGTAGACGTAAAACCGGTATTACCTGTTATTGGTTTGGATCCACTCTAGCATAGCCGCTGATGGCCATTGAGCACCATTGAAATTTTTCCTGCAATGGCTCTAGTACGGGCGTTCCAGCGACGAACTTCAGGAAAATCTGTTTACACGGTCAGCTTATGGCTATATGCAACACCTGAGGCAAGGGAGCTTGCTCACATGGAGGTGCGCAGCGCCCCACCCTTTGCATTCGGTCGGTAACATTGCGTCGCCAGATTCACCACGGCTTCGCAGCGGAACGGGGCAAGCCCCCTCACCACAATGTATCGGCAGACCTGGCGACCACTGCACCCGAAAATCGATGTTTGGTGGTAAGCTCGCGCACCATGAATATCTACAGCTCTCGCCCCGTTGTCCTCTGTCTCTCCGGCCACGACCCCAGTGGTGGCGCCGGCTTGCAGGCAGATATCGAAGCCCTGCTCGCCCAGGGTTGTCATGCGGCCCCGGCCGTCACCGCCCTGACCGTGCAAGACACGGTCAACGTCACTGACTTTCGCGTGCTCGACCGCGAGTGGGTGCTGGCCCAGGCCAACGCCGTGCTCAACGACTCCGAAGTCGCTGCCGTGAAACTGGGCATGCTCGGTTCCCTGGAGATGGTCGACACCGTGGTCGAACTGCTCTCGGCGCACCCGCACTTGCCGGTGGTCTGCGACCCGGTGCTGCGCGCCGGTGGCGGCGGACGCCTGGGCAAGGATGAAGTCGGCTACGCCATGCGCGAACGCCTGCTGCCCCTGTCCATCATCGCCACCCCTAACCTGCCCGAAGCCCGCATCCTCGCCGAACTGCCCGAAGGCACCGCGGACGAGTGCGCTGAAAAACTCCTGCCGTTCGTCAAGCACCTGCTGATCACCGGCGGCCATGGCGACGAACACGAAATCCACAATCGCCTGTACAGCCGCGATGGTCACCGCGAAACCTTTACTTGCCAACGCTTGCCCGGCAGTTATCACGGTTCCGGTTGCACCTTGGCCAGCGCCCTGGCCGGTCGTCTGGCCCAGGGTGAAAATCTCGTCAGTGCCGTGCAGACCGCGCTTAACTACACGTGGCGTACCCTGCGGGATGCCGAGCAGTTGGGCAAAGGCCAGTTCGTGCCGCGTCGCCTGCCGCTGGATTTCTGTTCGTAACTTTCTATTCGCACTGCGGTGAGGCTTGTCCGATGAAACTACGTGGCCTGTACGCCATTACCGACAGCCAGTTGCTGGCCGGTAAATTTCTTTCGTACGTGGAGGCGGCGCTGGAAGGCGGCGTCACCCTGCTGCAATACCGCGACAAAAGCAGCGACGAGGCCCGACGTTTGCGTGAGGCCGAAGCCCTGCGCAATCTGTGCGACCGCTACAAGACTCAGCTGATTATCAATGACGACGCCGAACTGGCCGCTCGCCTGAATGTCGGCGTACACCTGGGCCAGACCGATGGCCCGCTGTCGCCGACCCGTGCGCTGCTCGGTCGCCAGGCAATCATCGGTTCGACCTGTCACGCGCAACTCGAACTCGCCGAGCAAGCAGCCAAGGAAGGCGCCAGTTACGTCGCCTTCGGCCGCTTCTTCAATTCCAATACCAAACCCGGCGCACCGACCTGCAGCCTCGAACTGCTGGACCAGGCCCGCAGCAAACTGCACCTGCCGATCTGCGCGATCGGCGGCATCACCCTCGACAACGCCGCCCCGCTGGTGGCCCACGGGGTCGACTTGCTGGCGGTGGTGCATGGCCTGTTTGGCGCCGAGAGCACGGCTGAAGTGACACGCCGTGCCCGCGCCTTTAACGAATTACTGAAAATCTGATTTGAGAGCCCGATTATGTCTCGTTCCGAAACCCTGTTTGCCAACGCCCAGAAACACATCCCCGGTGGCGTGAACTCGCCTGTTCGCGCGTTCAAAAGTGTGGGCGGCACGCCGCTGTTCTTCAAACACGCCGAAGGCGCCTACGTCACCGACGAAGACGACAAGCGTTACGTTGACTACGTCGGTTCCTGGGGCCCGATGATTCTCGGTCACAGCCACCCGGACGTGCTGGACGCTGTGCGTAAACAACTGGAGCACGGCTTGTCCTACGGCGCCCCGACCGCGATGGAAACCGAGATGGCCGACCTGGTCTGCTCGATCGTGCCGTCGATGGAAATGGTGCGCATGGTCAGCTCCGGCACCGAAGCGACCATGAGTGCCATCCGTCTGGCCCGTGGTTTCACCGGTCGCGACAACATCATCAAGTTCGAAGGCTGCTATCACGGTCACTCCGACAGCCTGCTGGTCAAGGCCGGCTCCGGCGCGCTGACCCAAGGCGTGCCGAGCTCGGCCGGTGTGCCGGCGGATTTCGCCAAGCACACCCTGACTCTGCCGTTCAATGACATCGACGCGGTCGAAGCCATGCTCGCTGACGTCGGCCAGGACGTGGCCTGCATCATCGTCGAGCCGGTGGCCGGCAACATGAACTGCGTTCCGCCGGCGCCAGGTTTCCTCGAAGGCCTGCGGACCCTGTGCGACAAATACGGCGTAGTGCTGATTTTCGACGAAGTGATGACCGGTTTCCGAGTTGCCCTCGGCGGTGCACAAGCGCACTTCGGCGTGACGCCGGACCTGAGCACCTTTGGCAAGATCATCGGTGGCGGCATGCCGGTCGGCTGCTTCGGCGGCAAGCGCGAAATCATGTCGCACATCGCGCCACTGGGTCCGGTGTATCAGGCAGGCACCTTGTCGGGTAACCCATTGGCAATGGCGGCGGGCCTGACGACGTTGCGCCTGATCAGCCGTCCCGGTTTCCACGACGAGCTGACCGACTACACCAGCCGCTTGCTCGATGGCCTGCAACAGCGCGCCGATGCTGCTGGCATTCCGTTCGTGACCACGCAGGCTGGCGGTATGTTTGGCCTGTACTTCAGCGGTGCCGACGACATCGTGACTTTCGATGACGTGATGGCCAGCGACGCCAAGCTGTTCGGTCGTTTCTTCCACTTGATGCTCGAGGGCGGCGTGTACCTGGCACCAAGCGCTTTCGAAGCCGGCTTCACCTCGATCGCTCATGGCGAAGCCGAGTTGAAACTGACGCTGGATGCCGCCGAGCGTGCCTTCGCCGCATTGAAATAACGCTGTGCCCGCTGACGTTGGCGATTGCCAGCGTCAGCTTTCACCTGGATTTACACCTTTATTCCTACGCTTCTGCTAATAATCCCCCGTCAATCGGGCGATATATTCCCCGTGCAGCAGAAAAACGAGTAAAGACTTTGTAAGGTTGGCCCTGCTTATTTCATAATGCGCGCTTATTGGATCCCCTCGATGGGTCCGCGCGCCCTTCAGAGGTAAGTCGATTCCCATGAACCGCACCGGCCGCGCCCTTGCACTGGGCTGCCTGTTGCTCCTTCAGCCCCTGCTCGCGCTCGCACAAGCAGGCGGCAACTCGTTGTTAATCCCAGCGATGGGTCGCTGCACCCTCAATACTCAGCCGCAAGACCTGACGCAAGCGCTCGCTGCCTGCCAGAAAGCGTCGGATGAAGGGGATGCACAAGCGCAATACGAGTTAGGTGAGTTCTACTACGACGGCAAAAACACCCCGCGCGACCTCAATAAGGCCCTGGGCTATTTTGAAAAAGCTTCGTTGCAAGGCCACGCCCAGGCGCAATTCAAACTCGGCACCATGTTCTTTCACGGCGAAGGCGTACCGGCCAATAACGTTCAGGCGTATATCGTGCTGAAAATGGCCGCGGTCAACGGTGCTGAAGAGGCACTGGATACGGCCGACGAAGTGGCCGAGAAGATGCCCCGCGAAGACCTTGAAATGGCGACTCAGGTGCTTGGGCAAATCTTCCGTAAATACCTGATGGAATTGCAGAGCGCCGATGGGCGTACGCCGTTTTCGCCGCTGCCCTGATTGACGCAGGCCCCTGTGGCGAGGGAGCTTGCTCCCGCTCGGCTGCGCAGCAGTCGTAACGTCAAACAATGCGGTGAATCAGAAAAACGGTGTTTGCAGAGTTTAGGGCCGCTTCGCGCCCCAGCGGGAGCAAGCTCCCTCGCCACAAACAACCCAGTTCATTTCAAAAGCTTTCCTGCTTACTTCTCAGGCATCGGCATCGGAAACGGCATGACATTGCCGACCGCGCCGCGGGCTTCGCTGATTTTCGGTGTGCCGAGGCGTTCCACTTCGTCGATGCGCACAATCGAATGCATCGGCACAAAACTGCGCACCACGCCTTCGAACTGAGCTTTCAACTTCTCTTCGCTCGGGTCGACGACCACTTGCGTGCGCTCGCCAAAGACGAACTCTTCCACTTCCAGGAAGCCCCACAGATCACTTTGATAGATCTGCTTGGCATACATTTCGTACACCTGGCCCTGGTTGAGGAAAATCACCTTGTAGATTGGGGCTTCACGTTTGGTCATGGTGGGCGGGCAACACATAGGGGATAAAAATGAGGGCGCGAACTATAGCATAGCCGCCGGACGCACAGCGGTAGGAACCTTGGGACATGTTCCCTATAATGCGCGGTTCTTTGAATCACGTGATGACACTGTCCATGGCCAAGAAGCTTTACATCGAAACCCACGGTTGCCAGATGAACGAGTACGACAGCTCGCGCATGGTCGATCTGCTGGGTGAACATCAGGCCCTGGAAGTGACCGCTCGCGCTGAAGACGCCGACGTGATCCTGCTCAACACCTGCTCCATTCGTGAACGCGCCCAGGACCGGGTGTACTCCCAGCTCGGCCGCTGGCGCGAACTGAAACTGGCCAACCCGGACATGGTCATCGCCGTCGGCGGTTGCGTGGCCAGCCAGGAAGGCGCGGCCATTCGCGATCGCGCGCCGTATGTGGACGTGGTGTTCGGCCCGCAGACCCTGCACCGCCTGCCGGAAATGATCGACGCCGCGCGCGCCACCAAGCTGCCGCAAGTCGACGTCTCGTTCCCGGAAATCGAAAAATTCGACCACTTGCCCGAGCCGCGCATCGATGGCCCGAGCGCTTATGTGTCGGTCATGGAAGGCTGTAGCAAATACTGCACCTTCTGCGTGGTGCCTTATACCCGCGGTGAAGAAGTCAGTCGGCCGTTTGATGACGTCATTGCCGAGATCATGCACCTGGCCGAAAACGGCGTGCGCGAAGTGACGCTGCTGGGCCAGAACGTCAACGGCTATCGCGGGACCACGCACGACGGACGTTTGGCCGATCTGGCCGAGCTGATTCGTGTGGTGGCCGCCGTCGATGGCATCGACCGGATTCGCTACACCACCTCGCACCCGCTGGAGTTCTCCGACAGCCTGATCCAGGCCCACGCCGACGTGCCGGAACTGGTAAAACACCTGCACTTGCCGGTGCAATCGGGCTCGGACCGCATTCTCTCGGCGATGAAACGCAACCACACCGCGCTGGAATACAAATCCAAACTTCGCAAGCTGCGGGCAGCTGTCCCAGGGATCTGCATCAGTTCGGACTTCATCGTCGGCTTCCCGGGCGAGACCGAGAAAGACTTCGAACAGACCATGAAGCTGATCGAAGACGTCGGTTTCGACTTCTCCTACTCGTTCGTCTACAGCCAGCGCCCAGGCACCCCGGCTGCGGATCTGGCCGACGAGACGCCGGAAGAACTGAAGAAAGAACGGTTGAACGCGCTGCAACATCGCTTGAACCAGCAAGGTTTCGAGATCAGCCGACAAATGGTCGGTTCTATCCAGCGGATTCTGGTCACGGATTATTCGAAAAAAGACCCCGGCGAGCTGCAAGGCCGGACCGAGAATAACCGGATCGTCAACTTCCGCTGCGACAATCCGACCCTGATCGGCCAGTTCGCCGACGTGCACATCGACGCCGCACAGCCGCACTCGCTGCGGGGCTCGCTGATTTCGTAACACCGTAAAACCTGTAGGAACGAGGCTTGCCCGCGAAGGCGGACTGACACTCACCACATGAGTCGTCTGAAATACCGCCTTCGCGGGCAAGCTTCGCTCCTACAGGGCCGGTGTTTGGCGCTGGATTATTTAAGAGCTTTCGCACCCAGCCCACTGGCGTTATCCTTGATTTCATCTTAATTGCCCCAGGGCGGCTAAATACGACCTTGAACGCACCCATAGAACCACATCGTTTTATCCTCGAGCCCTTTGAGGCCCGTCGCTTCGCCAATCTGTGCGGGCAATTCGACGAGCATCTGCGCTTGATCGAACAGCGCCTGACCATCGAGATCCGCAACCGCGGAAACCAGTTCGAGCTGATCGGCGAGCCCAAACACACCACCTCCGCGGAAAATCTGATTCGTCGTCTGTATCGGGAAACCAAAGGTACAGAGCTGTCGCCGGACACGGTTCACCTGTTCCTGCAGGAATCGGCCGTCGAAGAGCTGGACAACGTCTCCCCGTCCGAACCCTCCGTCGCTCTGCGCACCAAAAAAGGCATGATTCGCCCTCGCGGCTTGAATCAGCTGCGCTACGTGAAGGAAATCCTCGGTAACGACATCAATTTCGGCATCGGCCCGGCCGGTACCGGCAAGACCTATCTGGCCGTTGCCTGCGCGGTAGACGCGCTGGAACGCGAGCAGATTCGCCGCATCCTGCTGGTGCGTCCGGCGGTTGAAGCGGGCGAGAAGCTTGGCTTCCTGCCCGGCGACCTGTCGCAAAAGATCGACCCATACCTGCGCCCGCTCTACGACGCACTCTACGAGATGCTCGGCTTCGAACACGTCGCCAAGCTCATCGAGCGCCAGGTGATCGAAGTTGCGCCACTGGCCTACATGCGCGGTCGCACGCTGAACAACAGTTTCATCATCCTCGACGAAAGCCAGAACACCACCGTCGAGCAGATGAAAATGTTCCTGACCCGGATCGGCTTCGGCTCCACGGCCGTCATCACCGGTGACATCACCCAGGTCGACCTGCCGAAAGGCACCAAGTCCGGGCTGCACCATGTGATTGAAGTACTCAAAGACGTGCCGGGTATCAGCTTCACCCATTTCATGCCCAAGGACGTTGTGCGCCATCCATTGGTGCAACGCATCGTCGAAGCCTACGAGCGCTTCGAGAATCGCGCGGCAGACGAAACACCAAAGGACAGTCGCCGCGATGCTTGAGCTTGATCTGCAACTGGCTACCGAGGCGCCTGCACCCAGCGAAGCCGAGTTCCGCCAATGGTGCGAACTGGCCCTGCGCCAGCGCACTGCCGACTCTGAAATGACCATTCGCCTAGTCGATGACGAAGAGGCCCGCGAGCTGAACCACACCTGGCGGCAAAAGAATTACGCCACCAACGTCCTGTCGTTTCCGGCCGATGTGCCTGACGAGTTTCTCGACATCCCGCTGCTGGGCGATCTGGTGATCTGCGTGGCCGTGGTCGAGCGCGAAGCCGCCGAACAGGGCAAGGAACTAAAGGCCCATTGGGCGCATCTGGTGGTTCATGGCTGCTTGCATCTGCTGGGTTACGACCATATAGATGATGACGAAGCCGAAGAAATGGAAGCACTGGAACGAACGTTGCTTGCCGAGTTGGGCTTTCCCGACCCTTATGCGGACGACGAAACAGACACAACCCCTATCGTTACAACAAAGGATTCAGAGTAATCGCTATGAGCGAAGATCGATCGAGCAACGGGCAAAAGTCTTGGCTGGGTAAGCTCACCCAGGCTTTTGCCCACGAGCCGAAGAACCGCCAGGAGCTGCTGGAGCTGCTGCGCGACGCACACCAGAACAAACTGTTGGACAGCGAAGCGCTGGCCATCGTCGAAGGCGCCATCCAGGTCGCTGACCTGCAAGTACGGGACATCATGGTCCCGCGCTCGCAGATGATCAGCATCAAGGCGACCCAGACACCTCGCGAGTTCCTGCCTGCCGTGGTCGACTCGGCCCACTCCCGCTACCCGGTCATCGGCGAAAGCCACGATGATGTGATGGGCGTGTTGCTGGCCAAGGACTTGCTGCCGCTGATCCTCAAGGAGAACGGTGACAGCTTCAACATCAAGGACCTGCTGCGCCCGGCGACCTTCGTACCCGAATCCAAGCGCCTGAATGTGCTGCTGCGCGAGTTCCGCGCCAACCACAATCACATGGCCATCGTCATTGACGAATACGGCGGTGTCGCAGGCCTGGTGACCATTGAAGATGTGCTGGAACAGATCGTCGGCGACATCGAAGACGAGCACGACGTCGAAGAAGACAGCTACATCAAGCCGCTGCCCAGCGGTGACTTCCTGATCAAGGCCCTGACGCCGATCGAGAACTTCAACGAGTTCTTCGACAGCGAATTCTCCGACGACGAATTCGACACCGTTGGCGGCCTGGTGATGAGCGCGTTCGGGCACTTGCCAAAACGCAACGAAATCACTGAAATCGGCCCTTATCGCTTCCGCATCCTGAACGCCGACAGCCGTCGGATCCACTTGCTGCGCCTGACCCCTATCGCCCGATAAATCCAAGGATTGAAATGCATCGTATGACCCGCCCCGGCTGGCCCGGTAACCTGCTGGCCGTGGCGGCCGGTGCACTCACCACCCTGGCCCTGGCGCCGTTCGATATCTGGCCGTTGGCGTTGCTGGCGGTCGGGTTCTTCTATGCCGGTTTGCGCGAACTGAGTCCCCGTCAGGCCCTGGGCCGTGGCTGGTGTTTCGGTTTTGGCTTGTTTGGCGCTGGTACCAGCTGGATCTATTACAGCATTCACCACTTCGGCGGCGCGTCAGTGCTGCTGGCCGGTTTCCTGATGCTGATCTTCACGGCCGCGATTGCCTGGTTCTTCGCCCTGCCCGCCTGGATCTGGGCGCGCTGGCTGCGTCGCAACGAAGCGCCGCTGGCAGATGCCTTGGCGTTTGCCGCGCTGTGGGTCGGCCAGGAAGCTTTTCGTGGCTGGTTTCTCACCGGTTTCCCATGGCTCTATTCCGGTTACAGCCAGCTCGACGGCCCATTGGCGGGGCTCGCACCCGTCGGCGGAATGTGGCTGATTTCCTTCACCCTGGCCCTGACGGCGGCGCTGATCTATAACGCCATGCGCCTGGTGCGCACGGGCCGTAAAGGTTTCATCGCCGCTGGCGTATTGCTGCTGGTCGGCCCCTGGGTGGCCGGCATGGCGCTCAAGGAACACGCCTGGACCAGCCCGGCGGGCCCGGCGCTGAGCGTTGCCGCCCTTCAGGGCAATATCGAACAAAGCATGAAGTGGGACCCGGCGCAGCTCAACGCGCAGCTGGCGCTGTACCGCGACATGAGTTTCAGCTCCAAACGGGTCGACCTGCTGATCTGGCCAGAAACAGCCGTCCCGGTGCTCAAGGAGTCCGCCGAGGGCTACCTGAACATGATGGGGAATTTCGCCGCCGAGCGTAAATCTGCGCTGATTACCGGCGTACCGATCCGTCAGGAAGTCCGACACGAGAAGCGCTTCTTCAACGGCATCACCGTCCTCGGTGAAGGCGACGGCACTTATCTCAAGCAGAAGCTGGTGCCGTTTGGCGAATATGTTCCGTTGCAGGAAGTACTGCGTGGGCTGATCGCGTTCTTCGACCTGCCGATGTCCGACTTTGCCCGTGGCCCGGCTGACCAGGCGATGCTGCAAGCCAAGGGTTATCAGATCGCGCCATTCATCTGCTACGAAGTGGTCTACCCGGAATTCGCCGCCAGCCTGGCGGCCCGCAGTGAATTGCTGCTGACCATCAGCAACGACACCTGGTTCGGCACCTCCATCGGCCCACTGCAACATTTGCAGATGGCGCAGATGCGCGCACTGGAGGCAGGCCGCTGGATGATCCGCGCCACCAACAACGGCGTCACCGGCCTGATCAACCCGTTCGGGCAGATCACGGTACAGATCCCGCAGTTCGAACGCGGCATCCTGTACGGCGAAGTCGTGCCGATGCACAACCTGACGCCTTACCTGCAATGGCGCTCGTGGCCGCTGATCATCGTTTGCGTGTTGTTGTTTGGCTGGGCACTGGTGGCGAACCGGATGGCCAAGACCGTCTGACTCTGGCGAGGGAGCATGCTCCCGCTCGGCTGCGCAGCAGCCGCAATACCGGTTAATGCGCTTTGTCAGCCAGAAATGGATTAGCCGGACTCAGGGCTGCTTCGCAGCCCGGCGGGAGCAAGCTCCCTCGCCACAGGTCATCAGTAAAACATTGAATATCCGATCTGCCCCACCGCCTCATTCAGCAATTGCCCGCTCTGCCAGATCGACTTGAACTCCGGCATCCAGCCGCCCAGTGGCCGGGCGTTGTCCACGCCTAAAAAGCCCACCGGTGCCGGCACCACTTCAAATCCCGCCTGCTGAAAGCTCCAGACTGATCGCGGCATGTGCCAGGCCTGCGTCACCACCACCACCCGTTTGATTCCCTGCGGCAGCAACACCTCGGCGCTGAACTGCGCGTTCTCCCACGTCGTGCGGCTGCGCCCTTCCTGCCAGCGCACGGTGACGCCAAAATCATCAAGCAATGAATCCGCCATCAACTTCGCTTCGGTCGGCGGCGTACCGTAATGCAGGCCACCGCTGGTAAGAATGGGCAACCCGGAGGCCTTGGCCAGGCGTGCCGCATACCGTTCGCGCTCAAGACCTACGCCCGTCGGCTGATCAGCCCCCCAGGCAATATCGCCCCGCTCACGCCCCGAACCCAACACCACAATCGCATCCGCACGCTGACTCAGGGTGGCCCATTCCTCGCGCGCCAGTGGCGGTTCACTTTCCAGGGCCTTGGCGCCCCACTGCACCACCACCGGCAAACTCATTAACAGGAAGCCGCCGAACCCCAAGGCAAAGCACACACCCGCAAGCCGCGGCCTTGAGCGGCGCAACCACCACGCGAGCATCAACAGCAGCAAAAGAATGCCGGGAGGCAACAGAAGTTGTTTCACGAAATAACGAAAAGGCATCGAGCATCTCCATAAGATGCCCGAAGCCTAAGTGGGTTGACGCAATGCGACAACAAATGCGGAAGGACTATGCTTTAAAAAACATGGGTAATGGCTTGCAGCCGTTATTTGAATTGCAGAGACCGGACCTTTTCCGCGTCCCTGCCAGGTGCCTTGTCCTTGAGCCAGATGATCTTGGCCGAACGTGGTGCGTCGAGTTGCTTCACTGCTGCAGACAAGCATCCGTGCGTCTCACGTTCACTGCGATCCAGATAGGCTTTGACCAGTGCAAACTCTGCGGGGCTCAAACCACGCAGTTCCAGCTCCAGGGGACGCTCATCGCGTAGCCGGTCAGCGGTTTTTGCAGCGTCCAAGGCCATCCCCAGACGATCGATCAGTCTTTCGTACAGCTGCGGTTTCGTGACTTTTTGCTGTGACTCAACCATCCCTCACCTCATTGAAGATAAGACTCGCTCCCCATTTAGAGCTTAGCTTCCATGAACAAACCGGCTGGATGCCGCGACCAACGGCCCTCGCGGCAGTTTTCGCAAGACGCGCGGCAGTAATCAGGGTTTCCCTCGGTAGAGTGCGGTCATGTATGCTACGGCGCTTCCTGTAACTCCACTTCCAGCTCGTTCGGGCACTGAAACGTCGATTTGGCGTCGTCACCGTCCAGCGTTGCATTGAAGAGGATTAGGCCACCCCTATTCAGTTCAAAAGTAGCCATGCACGAACAATATCAGCCCCGTGAAATCGAAGCCGCCGCCCAATCGTTCTGGGACGAGCAAAAGTCCTTTGAAGTCAGTGAACAGCCAGGCAAGGAGACGTTCTACTGCCTGTCGATGTTCCCTTACCCCAGCGGCAAGCTACACATGGGGCACGTGCGCAACTACACCATCGGCGACGTGATCTCCCGCTACCAGCGCATGCAAGGCAAAAACGTCCTGCAACCCATGGGTTGGGACGCCTTCGGCATGCCGGCGGAAAACGCCGCGATGAAGAACAACGTAGCGCCCGCCAAGTGGACCTACGAAAACATCGCCTACATGAAAACCCAGCTGCGCAGCCTGGGCCTGGCGGTGGACTGGTCCCGCGAAGTGACCACCTGCAAGCCTGATTATTACCGCTGGGAACAATGGCTGTTCACTCGCCTGTTCGAAAAAGGCGTGATCTACAAGAAAAGCGGCACCGTGAACTGGGACCCGGTCGACCAGACCGTCCTGGCCAACGAACAGGTGATCGACGGTCGCGGCTGGCGTTCCGGCGCGCTGATCGAGAAGCGCGAAATCCCGATGTACTACTTCAAGATCACCGCCTACGCGGATGAGCTGCTGGAGAGCCTCGACGAACTGACGGGCTGGCCTGAACAGGTCAAGACCATGCAGCGCAACTGGATCGGCAAATCCCGCGGCATGGAAGTGCAGTTCCCGTACCACGTCGATTCCATCGGCGAAACCGGCGCATTGAAAGTCTTCACCACCCGTCCAGACACCCTGATGGGCGCCACCTACGTCGCCGTGGCCGCCGAACACCCGCTGGCCACCCTGGCCGCGCAGAACAACCCTGAGCTGCAAGCGTTCATCGCTGAATGCAAGGGCGGCAGCGTTGCCGAAGCCGACGTCGCCACCCAAGAGAAAAAAGGCCTGCCGACCTCGCTGTTCGTCGAGCACCCGCTGACCGGTGAAAAACTCCCGGTGTGGGTCGCCAACTATGTGCTGATGCACTACGGCGATGGCGCGGTGATGGCGGTTCCGGCTCACGACGAACGTGATTTCGAGTTCGCCACCAAGTACAACCTGCCGATCAAGTCCGTGGTGCGCACCAGTGTAGGTGATACCAACCCGGCTCCATGGCAGGACGCCTACGGCGAGCACGGCACGCTGATCAACTCCGGCGAGTTCGACGGCCTCGACTTCGCTGGCGCGTTCGACGCCATTGAAGTGGCGCTGATCAAGAAAAACCTCGGTGCCTCGCGCACCCAGTTCCGCCTGCGCGACTGGGGCATCAGCCGTCAGCGTTACTGGGGCTGCCCGATTCCGATCATCCACTGCACCACCTGCGGTGATGTGCCGGTCCCGGAAGATCAACTGCCTGTGGTACTGCCGGAAGACGTGGTGCCGGACGGCGCGGGTTCGCCATTGGCGCGCATGCCTGAGTTCTACGAGTGTGCTTGCCCGAAATGTGGCGCACCGGCCAAGCGTGAAACCGACACCATGGACACCTTCGTCGAGTCCTCGTGGTACTACGCCCGTTACGCCTCGCCACACTATGAAGGCGGTCTGGTTGAAAAATCGGCGGCCGACCACTGGTTACCGGTGGATCAGTACATCGGCGGTATCGAACATGCCATTCTTCACCTGCTGTACGCGCGTTTCTTCCACAAGTTGATGCGCGACGAAGGCCTGGTGAGCTCCAACGAGCCGTTCAAGAACCTGCTGACCCAGGGCATGGTGATCGCCGAGACTTACTACCGTCGTGAAGCCAACGGTGCTTACACCTGGTTCAATCCGGCGGACGTCGAACTCGAACGCGACAGCAAGGCCAAGGTCATCAGCGCCAAGCTGATTGCAGACGGTCTGCCGGTGGAAATCGGCGGCACCGAGAAGATGGCCAAGTCGAAGAACAACGGCGTCGACCCACAGTCGATGATCGACCAGTTCGGCGCCGACACCTGCCGTCTGTTCATGATGTTTGCCTCGCCACCTGATATGAGCGCGGAATGGTCCGACTCTGGCGTCGAGGGTTCGCACCGTTTCCTCAAGCGCGTCTGGCGCCTGGCTCAAGCCCACGTCACTCAGGGTTTGCCGGGCAAACTGGACGTCGCCAGCCTGAACGACGAGCAGAAAGCCATTCGTCGTTCGATCCACCTGGCCATCAAGCAGGCCAGCCACGACGTCGGCCAGAACCACAAATTCAACACCGCCATCGCCCAGGTGATGACGCTGATGAACGTGCTGGAAAAAGCCGCGCAAGGCACCGAACAGGATCGCGCACTGGTTCACGAAGGTCTGGAAGCCGTGACGTTGCTGCTGGCTCCGATCACCCCGCACATCAGCCACGAGCTGTGGCATCAACTGGGTCACGCTGGCCCGGTGATCGATGCCGGTTGGCCGGTGGTGGACGAAACCGCGCTGGTGCAGGACAGCCTGACGCTGGTCATCCAGGTCAACGGCAAGCTGCGCGGCCAGATCGAAATGCCGGCGACCGCGACTCGCGAAGAAGTCGAAGCCGCTGCCCGGGTCAACGAGAACGTGCTGCGCTTCGTCGACGGCCTGACTATTCGTAAAGTGATTGTAGTGCCCGGGAAACTGGTCAATATCGTCGCCAGCTAAAATTGGATCAGGCGCCAGGTGAGCCTGGCGCCGAGTAAAACCTTTCGGGCCGCACGATCGGCCCACATGGTTTCAAGGGGAGCAACAAGATGATCAAACGCAATTTGCTGGTGATGGGCCTCGCGGTCCTGTTGAGCGCCTGCGGGTTCCAGCTGCGCGGCACCGGCACCAATGAAATGGCGATCAGGGAGCTCGATCTGAGCGCCCGCAACGCCTACGGCGAAACCGTGACGCAATTGCGTCAGGTATTGCAAAGCAGCGGCGTCAAGGTTTACGCCGGAGCGCCGTACAAGCTTGTGTTGACAGATGAGCAGGAAAGCCAGCGCATCCTCAGCTACGCCGGTGCCGGCCGTACTGGCGAGTATCAGGTGAGCACCGTGCTGAGCTACGACATCCGGGGTGCGCAAGGCCTGCCGCTGCTGAGCGACAAGCTCGAAGTGCAGAAGATCTTCATCCACGACGGCAACAACCTGGTGGGTTCCGACCAGGAAGCCAATACGGCTCGCACAGAAACCCGTCGCGAGTTGGTTCAACGCATGATGCTGCGCCTGTCACAACTCACGCCGACTCAGTTGGATCAGTTGCAACAGACCGCCGACGCCAAGGCAAAAGCCGAAGCCCAGGCACTGGAAGCGGCGCAGAAAGCTGAAGCGGAAACCCCGCGTCAGTCGCCTATCGAAATCCCGCAGCAATAAGACTTACGGGGCGCCCAGGCGCCCCGTTCGCCCTTTCTTATGAAACTCGCCCCCGCCCAACTCGCCAAACACCTGCAAGGTGCCCTCGCGCCGGTCTACGTCATCAGCGGCGATGACCCGCTGCTGTGCCAGGAAGCCGCCGACGCCATTCGTGCCGCTGCTCGCCAACAGGGTTTCGACGAACGCCAGGTCTTCGCCGCCGACGCCAGTTTCGACTGGGGGACGTTGCTGCAAGCCGGTGCAAGCATGTCGCTGTTCGCTGAAAAGCGCCTGCTGGAGCTGCGCTTGCCCTCCGGTAAACCCGGCGACAAAGGTGCCGCGGCCTTCATCGAGTACTGCTCGCGCCCGGCCGAAGACACGGTGCTGCTGATCAGCCTGCCCAAGCTGGATGGCAGTGCGCAGAAAACCAAGTGGGGCAAGGCGCTGGTCGAAGGGCAGCAGACGCAGTTCGTGCAGATCTGGCCGGTGGATGCCAACCAGTTGCCGAGCTGGATTCGTCAACGGTTGTCCCAGGCCGGGCTTTCCGCCAGCCAGGACGCCGTGGAACTGATTGCCGCGCGGGTCGAGGGCAACCTGCTGGCCGCCGCCCAGGAAATCGAAAAACTCAAGCTGATGGCCGAAGGTGGACAGATCACCGTCGAAACCGTGCAAGCAGCAGTGGCCGACAGTGCGCGCTTCGATGTGTTTGGCCTGACCGACGCGATTCTCAACGGTGAAGCCGCCCATGCCCTGCGCATCCTTGAAGGGTTGCGGGGTGAAGGCGTCGAGCCACCGGTGATTCTCTGGGCGCTGGCCCGGGAGCTGCGTCTGCTGGCCAACCTTTCGCTGCAATACAGCCAGGGTGTGCCGCTGGACAAAGCCTTCAGCCAGGCTCGACCGCCGGTCTGGGACAAGCGCAAACCGCTGATGAGCAAAGCCCTGCAACGCTATCCGGCGCAACGCTGGGCGCAGTTGTTGCTGGAAGCACAGCGGATTGATGCGCAGATCAAGGGTCAGGCTGCCGGGTCACCGTGGATGAGTTTGAGTCGGTTGTCGTTGCTGATGGCGGGCCAGAGATTGTCGCTACCCGCCGAGTGAGCTTTCCGAACGCATAACGGCCATTCGCGGGCAAGCCCCGCTCCTACAGGCCTCAGTCGACCCACCATTATGTGTACGACTCCAACCTGTAGGAGCGAGGCTTGCCCGCGAACGCATCCGAAAGGTCCTACGCAATGTGGGGACTAGACAGAACCCCAACTTCAGCAGATTATTTCCCCCGCAAAACCCACTCAATCGAGAGATCTGATCATGAGCAAAAAGCCATCCAAGCATGGCCCCAACAAGGCCAAATCCATCATCGCCCAGCCACTGTTCCGCAGCCGTCAGGAACGAGCCGGCAAGGGCAAAGGCAGCTACCGCCGCGAAGCCTTCCAGTCTAATAGCTGGGAGGCTTCTTACTTTCTGGCGGCCTGAAAGGCAAGCCATCGCTCAACATGTTAAGGTCTGCACCTGATTCGTATTCCCTGGACCTGTGCATGCCCCTTTGTATTTCCCGTCGTTGGCCCCTGCGCCAACTGATCGCTGCCTCCAGCCTCATTTTGCTTGTCGCCTGCGCGGAAAAACCGACCGCCGCCGACGCCCAGCCGCTTCAGACCCTTCCCGTATCGACAGCCCCTGCGGTCATTCCGCCCGTGGTGCCGACCGGTGAAAACCTCGACCTCCAGCCCACCCAGACCTTCGCCGAATGGCAGGCGGGTTTCCGCAAAGACGCGCTAACCGCCGGCATCCGCGCCGATCTGTTCGACCGCGCCTTCGCCAATGTCAGCCTCGACACCAGCGTGATCCGTGCCGATCGCAGCCAACCCGAGTTCTCCCGCCCGGTGTGGGAATACCTCGATGGCGCCCTGTCGCCGCTGCGGGTACGCAAAGGTCAGGCGCTGGTCGGCCAATACGCTGACATTCTGCAAAGCATCGAGCAGCGCTACGGCGTCGATCGCCAGGCCTTGGTGTCGGTGTGGGGCATGGAGAGTAATTTCGGGCAGTTCCAGGGCAACAAGTCAGTAATCAACTCCCTGGCGACCCTGGCCTACGAAGGCCGGCGTCCGGGCTTTGCTCATGCGCAACTGATCGCCGCCCTGCAAATCCTGCAACAAGGCGATATCGAACCGGAGAAAATGCTCGGTTCCTGGGCCGGCGCCATGGGTCAGACCCAGTTCATCCCGACCACCTACAACACCCACGCCGTGGATTTCGACGGTGACGGCCGCCGCGACATCTGGGGCAGCCCGGCCGATGCGCTGGCCTCGACGGCGCACTATCTGCAAAGCTCCGGCTGGCAGAAAGGCCAACCGTGGGGCTTTGAAGTGCAGCTACCAGGCAGTTTCAACTACGTCCTGGCCGACGGCACGATTCGCAAGAGCGTCGCCGAATGGCAACAGTTGGGGGTCTCGCTGCCTAATGGCGCCCAGGTTCCGGCAGGTTCCGAACACCTGTCCGCCGCCCTGCTGCTGCCGGCCGGTTATCGTGGCCCGGCGTTCCTGGTGCTCGACAACTTCCGCGCAATCCTCAAGTACAACAACTCGTCGTCTTATGCATTGGCGGTGAGCCTGTTGTCCGAGCGTTTCAGTGGCGGCGGCCTGATCAATGGCACGTGGCCAAAAGATGACTTGCCGTTAAGCCGCACCGAGCGAATCGAACTGCAAAGCCTGCTGAGTGCGCAGAATTACGATGCGGGCACGGCTGACGGGATCATCGGCGCGAACACTCGCAAAGCGATCCGCAGTGCCCAGCAGTCGTTTGGTTGGCCGGCGGATGGGTATCCGACGCACAAGTTGCTTGAAGGCCTGCGTAACCGCTAAAAAGCTTCGCGGGCAAGCCTCGCTCCTACGGGATCACACCATCCTGCAGGAGAGAGGTTTGCCCGCGAAGACTTACTGACAGGCGCTATCGCACTACCGCTTGACGACCACATCCTGTTCCAACACCAATTCCTTCTTCCCCGCATCCAGCCGAACCAGCGCGCCCATCGGCAACGTCAGGTTCGGATCGCAGTGCCCGCTGCGCCACCCGGCCAACACCGGTATCCGCAACGGCTCGAACGTCTGCTTGAGCAACCGCTCCAGCGCAACCGTATCAACCCCCGCCACATCGCCCACCAGCACGCCGCGCAACTTGCCCAGCGTGCCGGCCAGGCGCAAATGAGTCAGCAAGCGGTCGATGCGATACAGCGGTTCGTTGATGTCCTCAATGAAAAGAATGACGCCTTCAGCCTCCATCTCAAATGGCGTGCCCATGGTTGCGGCAATCATCGACAGATTGCCTCCCAGCAACCGGCCGTGAGCGATGCCGGGCTCGATCGTGGTCAGCGGCCAGGCCACCGGGTGCGAAAGCACACTGCCCGCCTTCACCTGCCCTCTGAGCATGTTGAAAAACGAAGACTCGGTCGGCTTTTGCTTCTCACCCAGCAAATCGGCATTAAGCAGCGGACCATGAAAGGTCACAAAACCGGCGTAACGGCTGATCGCCACGTGCAGCGCAGTGATGTCGCTGTAGCCGATAAACGGCTTGGCGTTGTTTTGCAGCAATTCGAAATCGATACGATCGAGCAAACGCGGCGTACCATAACCGCCCCGCAGGCAAATGATCGCGTCGACTTCCGTGTCGGCGAACGCGGCGTGCAAGTCATTGAGCCGCACGTCGTCGCTGCCGGCCAGGTAGCCATCCTGTTCGTACACCCCGGGAAATATCCGCAGCGCATAACCGCGAGCGCGCATCCAGGCAACGGCTTTATCGGTGTCCAGCCCGGCAGGCCCGGCGGGCGCAATCACGCCGATCAGCCCTTCCGAGGGCAAGGCCGGAACGGCTGAGTGAGGAAACAGCGTGTGGGTCGGTCGAACAGTCATCCATGAATCTCCCTGCGTGAAAAGCTTCAGCACACAGTAGTCAGGAACGGGGACAAACAGAAGAGGATCAATCGCCCCGCAGGTTGCAGGAAAAGACGGTTGCGGCCGTAGGCACGGCCAACAAAAACGCCCGCAAGGCTGAAAAGCCTTGCGGGCGCTTTATTACAGAGACGACATCAATTCAGCTTTGACCAGCTTCGCCTGCTCGTCGGCGTGGTACGAGGAACGCACCAACGGGCCGGAAGCGACGTTTTTGAAGCCCATTTTGTAGCCTTCCTCGGCGAACCAGGCGAAGGTATCCGGATGCACAAAACGCTCCACCGGCAAGTGACTGCGCGACGGTTGCAGGTATTGGCCCAGTGTCAGCATGTCGATGTCGTGTTCGCGCATGCGCTTCATGACTTCGATGACTTCTTCGTCGGTTTCGCCCAGGCCCAGCATCAAGCCGGACTTGGTCGGAATGTGCGGCATCATCTGCTTGAAGCGTTGCAGCAGGGTCAGCGACCACTGGTAATCCGAACCCGGACGCGCAGCCTTGTACAGGCGCGGCACGGTTTCCAGGTTGTGGTTGAACACATCCGGTGGCTCGGCGGCGGTGATTTCCAGCGCAACGTCCATGCGGCCACGGTAGTCCGGGACCAGAGTTTCGAGCTGCACGTTCGGCGACAGTTTGCGGATCTCGCGGATGCAGTCGGCAAAGTGCTGGGCACCGCCGTCACGCAGGTCGTCGCGGTCGACCGAGGTGATCACCACGTACTTGAGTTTCAGGTCGGCGATGGCGATGGCCAGGCTTTCCGGCTCATTGACGTCCAGAGGCTTCGGACGACCGTGGCCAACGTCGCAGAACGGGCAGCGACGGGTGCAGATGTCGCCCATGATCATGAAGGTCGCGGTGCCGCCGGAGAAGCACTCGCCGAGGTTCGGGCAGGACGCCTCTTCGCACACGCTGTGCAGCTTGTGTTTGCGCAGCAGGGCCTTGATGCGGTCGACTTCCGGCGAAACCGGGATGCGCACGCGGATCCAGTCAGGTTTTTTCGGCAGTTCGGTGGTCGGAATGATCTTTACCGGGATACGTGCAACCTTCTCGGCGCCGCGCAGCTTGACGCCGGCTTCAACCTTGGCACGCGGGGCCGGACGCTCGGTAACATCCAGCGTCGGGATCATGGTTTGCACTGCATCAGTAGTCATATCAGTCGATTCCGCCCGTTAGGGTCGTCTGCTCAGCATAGTCGAGGTGTTTGACGAGCTGCGCGCGCAGCCGGGCACTTACCTCGGCAAATTCAATCGATCCTGCGTGATCGCTCAGCTGGGTCATCGCCAGCCCGGCGTAGCCGCAGGGATTAATCCGTCGAAACGGTTCCAGGTTCATGTCCACGTTCAGGGCCAGGCCATGAAAGGAACAACCGTGGCGGATCCGCAGACCCAGGGAGGCGATTTTCGCCCCATTGACATAGACACCCGGCGCATCAGGCTTGGCCGCTGCGGTCACGCCATAGCTGGCCAGCAGCTCGATCAGGCAGTGTTCCATGCGGGTGACCAAGTCACGCACGCCGAAACCCAGTTTGCGCACGTCGAGCAACAGGTAGGCCACCAACTGGCCGGGACCGTGGTAAGTCACCTGACCACCGCGATCGACCTGCACCACCGGGATATCCCCCGGCAGCAGCAAGTGCTCGGCCTTGCCGGCCTGGCCCTGGGTGAACACCGGCGGGTGTTCGACCAGCCAGATCTCGTCCGCGGCATTGCTGCCGCGTTCGTTGGTGAAGCGTTGCATGGCATGCCAGACCGGCTCGTAAGCCATCTGGCCGAGCTCGCGAAAGCCCAGCGTGCCAGACATCACAGCACCATGTGCACGAAACCGGTAGCCCGCAGTTCGCTGTTGATGTCGTACAGCTGGTCTTGACCGGTGGCGATGATGTGCAACTGGATGGTGGTGTACTTGCCGTTGCTGCTCTGGCGTTCGTCCACCCTTTCATCGTTGATCGTTGCGTGCTTCTTAACGATATCGATGATCTTTTGCTTGATGTCCACAATGGTGTCGCCGATCACTTTGATCGGGTAATCATTGGAAGGAAATTCGATCTTTGGCGCCTTTACTTCGGTATCTGTCATGGCGTAACGGCCTCGTAAGCCGTGGCAACGGACATAGCCCCGCTCCGGATTGGAACGGGGCCATGCAAGTCCACACTAATTCAGTTGAACAAGCCGTAGAAGAATAGACGGATGCTATCCCACATGCGGCGGAAGATACCACCCTCCTCGACAGCGTCCAGGGCGATCAGGTCGGCGCTATGCACCACTTTGTCGTCCAGTTTCACTTCGACTTTACCGATTACGTCGCCCTTGGCGATAGGCGCAACCAGTTGCGGGTTCATGGTCATGCTGGCGGCGAGCTTTTTCAGCTGGCCTTTTGGCAGGGTCATGGTCAGGTCTTCAGCCAGGCCGGCCTTGACTTGATTGGTGCTGCCTTTCCAGACAGGGGCCTGAGCCAGCTCGGCGCCTTTCTGATAGAAGGTCTGGGTTTCGAAGAAGCGGAAACCGTAGGTCAGCAGCTTCTGGGTTTCAGAAGCACGGGCCACTTCGCTGTTGGTGCCGAACACCACGGCGATCAGGCGCATGCCATCACGTACAGCCGAAGACACCATGCAGTAGCCGGCTTCGTCGGTGTGACCGGTTTTCAGACCGTCGACAGTCTTGTCACGCCACAGCAGCAGGTTGCGGTTAGGCTGCTTGATGCCGTTCCAGAAGAACTCTTTCTGCGAGTAGATCGCATAGTGAGCCGGGTCTTCGTGGATGATCGCGCGAGCCAGCACCGCCATGTCGTGAGCCGACGAGTAGTGCTCAGGGTTCGGCAGACCGGTCGGGTTCATGAAGTGGCTGTTGGTCATGCCCAGATCGGCCACGGTTTTGTTCATCATGTCGGCGAACGCGTCTTCGCTGCCGGCGATGTGCTCGGCGAGCGCAACACTGGCGTCGTTACCCGACTGAATGATGATGCCATGCAGCAGGTCGCTGACAGTGACTTGCGAACCCACCTTGATGAACATCCGCGAACCGCCGGTACGCCAGGCGTTTTCGCTGACGGTCACCGGATCGTTTTCACCGATCTGGCCACGACGGATTTCCAGGGTCGCGATGTACGCGGTCATCAGCTTGGTCAGGCTGGCCGGTGGCAGACGCTGGTCACCGTTGTTCTCGACCAGCACGTTGCCGCTGCTGGCGTCCATGAGTACGTAGGATTTAGCGGCCAGTTGTGGTGGCGACGGCATCATCTCGACCGCGAACGCGGCAGGCGAGAGGAGCAGCGGGACTAGCAGACACAGGCGTTTGGCAAAGGTGGTGATGTTCATCCGTCTCTCGAAATCGCTAATGGAAACTGCCCGAAGGCAAAACTAATCAGATGGCCTTCTAACGGGCCATCGCGTGTTCAGTTGCTCACTCAGAACCCTTGCCGGGCTTTTGTTCTTCAACGAGCCAACAACCAGGTCCACCCCCCAAACCGCAAGCGAACCGTCAATCAAGTACTACGTATTATTCGGCGGTGACCACGCTCGGCGAACCGAGATTGGCCAGGCGCACACTGTTCTGCACTTGCTGGATTTCACCCGGCGAACCGATCGGCCCCAGGCGCACCCGATGCAGCGTCTGTTGATTACGCACGATCGAGCTGATGAACACCGGAGCGCTCACCATCCCGCTGAGCTTCGATCTCAGGAGTTCGGCAGCGTCCGGGTTGGCGAACGCGCCCACCTGCAGATACTGGCCAGAGGCTGGTACAGAAGCGTTTTTTTTTGCATCAATCTGCACGGGCACCACGGCTGCCGCGTGTTGCTGCGGCGGTGGCGTCCATTGCTCGACGGTGCCCGCCGAAGCGGTAATCGTCGGCGCGGCATTTTGCGCTACCTGCGGTTCGTTGAGCATCAAAGGCGCCGGACGGCCCTTTTGTGCCCACCACTGTTGCGGATCGATACCCTCGACCTTCACCCGTGCGGTGCCGGTTTCGGCGTAACCGAGTTTTTTCGCGGCGGCGTAGGACAAGTCGATGATGCGGTCCGAGTAGAACGGCCCGCGGTCGTTGACCCGCAGGATCACGCTCTTGTGGTTGTCCAGGTTGGTCACCCGGACGTAACTTGGCAGTGGCAATGTCTTGTGGGCGGCACTCATGCCGTACAGGTCGTACACCTCGCCATTGGCGGTGTTCTGACCGTGGAATTTGGTGCCGTACCAGGACGCCGTGCCCGAGGCGACGTAGGTCTTGGATTCTTGCAGCGGAAAGTAAGTCTTGCCCAGCACGGTGTAAGGATTGGCTTTGTAAGGACCGGAGTGCAGGGTCGGCGTGGCATCCGGGATGCGCGATACGTCGACGTCCCACCATGGCGCGCCGTCTTTGTGCGCCCGGTTGATGTCCAGGCCAGGCGTTGCGCGCACGGCCGTTGAAGGCTTTTGCGTCGGCGCGCGGCTGGTCGAACAACTGGCGACCAGCACCGCCAACGCGGCGAATGCCATCAGCTTCAGGGGTTTATTCATAGGCAATGCCCGCATTACTTGACGCCCCGTGCTTGGACCAGCTGTTCAGACAGTTGATGTACCGCCATGGCGTACATCACGCTGCGGTTATATCGCGTGATTGCGTAAAAATTCTTCAGGCCCATCCAGTACTCCGGGCCATTGTCACCTTCCAGGCGGAAAGCCGTGACCGGCATATCATCGCGCAGCGCATCATGACTCGACCAGCCCAAGGCTCGCAACTCCCCGACCGTTTTAGTCGGCTCGATGCCTGTCGTCAAACCTTCATCCACTTGCTCGCCACGCACATCGGCGCGACTGACCACCGGCTCGCCGGCGACCCAGCCGTGACGCTTGAAATAACTGGCGACGCTGCCGATGGCATCGTCCGGGTTGGTCCAGATATTAATGTGGCCGTCACCGTCGAAGTCCACCGCATAGGCGCGAAAGCTGCTCGGCATGAACTGCGGCAAACCCATGGCGCCGGCGTAAGAGCCTTTGAGGGTCAGCGGATCGACCTGCTCCTCACGGGCCAGCAACAGGAACTCACGCAACTCCTTGCGGAAGAATTCGGCACGGGGAGGATAGTCGAAACCCAGGGTCGATAAAGCGTCGATTACCCGGAAATTGCCGGTATTGCGGCCGAAAAAGGTCTCAACCCCGATGATCGAGACGATAACCTGAGCCGGCACGCCATATTCCTGCTCGGCACGGGCCAGTACCGCTTCGTGCTGACGCCAGAAGTCCACACCACGGGCGATGCGCGCGTCGGTGATGAACATCGGGCGATATTCGTTCCACTGCTTGACCCGCTCGGCGGGTTTCGAGATCGCGTCCAGAATCGACTGCTTGCGCTCGGCTTCGCGGAACACGCCCATCAGCTGTTCACCGGCAAAACCGTAGTCGCGGGTCATTTCACCGACGAATTCGGCCACCTGGGGTGAACCTTCGTAATCGCCGGCCAACGCGTCCTGCGTTGTGCCAAGGATGCTTACCAGGCCGACCCATGGCGCGTATCGAGTCGCCCAGCCGCGCATTACTTGCATTAACATCTTCACCTTATTCAAACCTGTGCGATCCACTTACGATGGGTATGGATCGACATCAAAACCCCAAACGCTGACAGCAGCGTCACCAGCGAAGTTCCTCCGTAGCTAATGAACGGCAACGGCACCCCCACGACCGGCAACAGGCCACTGACCATACCGATGTTGACGAAAACGTAAACAAAAAACGTCATGGTCAGGCTGCCCGCGAGCAATTTTCCGAACAATGTCTGGGCCTGGGCGGTTATCACCAGCCCACGACCGATCAACAACAGGTAAATCAACAGCAGTGCGCAGATGCCCACCAGGCCGAATTCTTCGCCCATCACCGCAATAATGAAGTCGGTGTGGCTTTCCGGCAGGAAGTCCAAGTGCGACTGAGTGCCGAGCAGCCAGCCTTTGCCGAACACGCCGCCGGAACCGATGGCGGCTTTCGACTGAATGATGTTCCAGCCTGTCCCGAGCGGATCGCTCTCGGGATCAAGGAACGTCAGGACGCGCTGCTTCTGGTAGTCGTGCATCACGAAGTACCACATGGCCACAGACACCGGCACGGCGGCAGCAATCACGCTGAGAATCCAGCGCCAGCGCAACCCGCCCATGAACAAGACGAAGGCGCCACCGGCGAGAATCAGCAGCGAAGTGCCGAGGTCCGGCTGACGCACGATCAGGATGAAGGGCAAGCCGATCAGGAACAGACTGACCCCCACATGCTTGAGCTGCGGCGGCAAGGTGCGCTTGGACAAGTACCAGGCGATGGTCGCCGGCATCAGAATCTTCATGAACTCCGAAGGCTGGAAACGGATCACCCCCGGGATGTTGATCCAGCGCGTGGCGCCCATGGCGTTGTGGCCCATGACGTCCACCACCACCAGCAACAGCACGCCGATCACGTAACCGACCGGCACCCAACGCGCCATGAATCGCGGCTCGAACTGGGCGATGACGATCATCGACACCAGGCCGATGCCGAACGAAGTGGCTTGCTTGGCCAGCAGGTCCCAGCTCTTGCCACTGGCCGAATACAGCACGAACAGACTGCCGGCGGCGAGGGTCAGCAACAGGATCAGCAACGGGCCGTCGATGTGCATGCGTTGCAACAGCGTCGCACGGCGACGCATCACATCCTCACTGGAGAGAATGCGATCGAAATTACTCTTCACGGGCCGTAGCCTCCGCACTGATAGGGCTGGCGTATTCGGCCTTCAACCGACCGTCCTGGTCCAGAAGCCAGGCGTCCATGATCTGACGCACCACAGGCGCTGCGACGCCGGAACCGGACTCGCCGTTCTCGACCATCACCGACACCACGATTTGCGGGTTGTCAGCCGGTGCGAAGCCGACGAACAAGGCGTGGTCACGATGGCGCTCCTGAACCTTGGAGCGGTCATACTTCTCACCCTGCTTGATCGCGACCACCTGGGCCGTACCACTTTTGCCCGCGATGCGGTATTGCGCACCGATCGCCGCTTTGCGCGCCGTACCCCGGGCGCCGTGCATCACCTGCTGCATGCCATGGTTGACCTTGGTCCAGTCGGACGGGTCGCGCAGGATGATGTCCGGCATCGGGTTGTCATCCTTCGGCCGCTCGCCTTCGACGGTCTTGGCCAGGTGCGGACGGTTCCAGACACCCTTGCTCGCGACCAGCGCTGTGGCTTGGGCCAATTGCAATGGCGTTGATTGCATGTAGCCCTGACCAATCCCGAGAATCAGCGTTTCGCCCGGGAACCAGGCCTGACGCCGGGTTGCACGCTTCCACTCACGTGTCGGCATCAGCCCCGGCGACTCCTCGAACATGTCCAGCGAAACCTTCTGGCCGATACCGAACTTGCTCATATACGCCGACAGCCGATCGATCCCCAGTTTGTGAGCCAGATCGTAGAAATAGGTGTCGTTGGACCGCATGATCGCCGTGTCGAGGTCCACGTAGCCGTCACCGGTACGGTTCCAGTTACGGTATTTGTGGTCATAGTTGGGCAGCTGGTAGTAGCCGGGGTCGTACACCCGACTTGATGCAGTCACGACACCGGCATCCAGGCCGGCAATCGCCACCGCCGGCTTGATGGTCGAACCCGGCGGGTACAAACCGCGCAGCACGCGGTTGAACAGCGGCCGGTCGATGGAATCGCGCAGTTCGGCATAGGCCTTGAAGCTGATGCCGGTGACGAACAGGTTCGGATCGAAACTCGGCGCACTGACCATAGCCAGCACTTCGCCGGTTTTCGGATCGAGCGCCACCACGGCGCCACGACGACCGCCAAGTGCGGCTTCGGCGGCTTCTTGCAATTTGATGTCCAGGCTCAGGACGATGTCCTTGCCGGGAATCGGATCGGTACGCTTGAGCACGCGCAATACGCGGCCGCGAGCGTTGGTTTCGACTTCTTCGTAGCCCACCTGACCGTGCAGCTCCGGCTCGTAGAAACGCTCGATGCCGGTTTTGCCGATGTGGTGCGTGCCGCTGTAATTGACCGGATCGAGAGACTTCAGCTCTTTCTCGTTGATCCGCCCCATGTAACCCACCGAGTGCGCAAAGTGCGGGCCCTGCGGGTAGTGACGCACCAACTGCGCGACCACTTCCACGCCCGGCAGACGGAACTGATTCACCGCGATACGGGCGATCTGCTCCTCTGACAGCTCGAACAGGATCGGCACCGGCTCGAACGGACGACGCCCTTGACGCATGCGCTTCTCGAAGATCACCCGGTCCTCGGGCGTCAGCTCCAGCACTTCGACGATCACGTCGAGCACTTGCTGCCAGTCACCGGACCGTTCGCGGGTCATGCTCAGGCTGAAGCTGGGTCGGTTATCGGCCACCACCACGCCATTGCGGTCGAAGATCAACCCGCGGGTCGGCGGAATCGGCTGTACGTGAACGCGGTTGTTTTCCGACAGGGTCGAGTGGTACTCGTACTGAATCACCTGGAGGAAATACAGCCGCGCGATCAGCACGCAGATCAGCAAGACCACCGCAATAGCCCCGAACACGACGCGGCCACGCACCAGACGGGCGTCTTTTTCGTGGTCCTTGATGCGGATCGGCTGGGGCATGAGGGCAGAACTACTTGTGGTAAGGGTGGCCGGACAGAACTGTCCAGGCACGATACAGCTGTTCACCGATCAGAATCCGCACCAGCGGGTGCGGCAACGTCAACGGCGACAACGACCAGCGCTGATCGGCCCGCGCACAGACTTCCGGCGCCAGCCCTTCGGGGCCGCCGACCATGAAGTTCACCGTGCGCGAGTCCAGCCGCCAGCGATCGAGCTCGACCGCCAACTGCTCGGTGCTCCAGGGCTTGCCGTGGACTTCCAGGGTCACAACACGCTCATTCGGCCCGACCTTGGCCAGCATGGCTTCGCCTTCCTGACGGATGAAGCGCGCCACGTCGGCGTTCTTGCCACGGGTGTTGAGCGGTATTTCCACCAGTTCCAGCGCCAGCTCGGACGGAAGACGCTTGGCATATTCATGCCAGCCTTCTTCCACCCACTTGGGCATGCGGGAGCCGACGGCGATCAGTCGCAGTCGCACAGCGGTCCCTTATTGCTGGTCTTTGTTGAGCTTGACGAAGTGCTCATGGGTGTTTTCCGGACTGTGGTGAGCCGCGTTCAGAGCACGGCTCTGCTCTGCACCGGACCACAGACGCTCGAGGTCGTAAAACTGACGAGCCGAGGCGGTCATCATGTGCACGATGACATCATCCATATCCAGCAGCACCCAGTCGCTGTCGCCCTTGCCTTCTTCACCCAGTGGCTTGACGCCCAGGGCTTTGACGGCTTCGCGAACCTTGTCCAGCATCGCGCCGATCTGGCGGTTGGAGGTACCGGTCGCGATGATCATGTAGTCAGTGATGCTCTGCTTTTCACGAACGTCGATGACCTGGATGTCCTGGCCCTTCACGTCTTCCAGGGCGGCTACGGCCACCTTGACCAGTTCGTCACCTTTAAGAGGTTCAGTGGTGAGAACCGGCTCAGGCAGCGGGGCGCTTTTGAACGTGCCTTTGCGCTTTACTTTAGTTACGTCTTTGTTCGTCATATAAAACTCGTTTTGCTCGTATGTTCGGGCGCTTCAATACACGTCATTACGTGCCTGGAAGCGTGCCCTCTTTTCAGTTCGACGCACGGTAGAGACCGTGCGCATCGATGTAGGCCAGGACCGCGTCGGGCACCAGGAAACGTACCGACTTACCGCTGGCCAGCAGTTGACGGATCTGGGTGGCGGATACCGCGAGCGGCGTCTGCCAGACGAATGCAATCTGTCCGCTCGGCCCTTTGAGGGCCAGCGGGTCGCTCACCGAGCGTGCCGCCAACAGATTGCGCAAGGCATCCGGCGGTTCGCTGTCGGCATCCGGGCGTTGCAGCACCAGGATGTGGCAATGCTGGAGCAACTCTTCCCAGCGGTGCCAAGTGGGCAGGCCGCAAAATGCGTCCCAGCCCAAAAGTAGAAAAACCTGGTCAGAGGCGGCCAGTTCGGCGCGCATCAGTTCCAGGGTGTCGATGGTGTAGGACGGTTTGTCCCGCTGCAATTCGCGGGCGTCCACCACCAACGGCGCCACACCGGCCACCGCGCACTCGACCATCGCCAGACGGTCCTTTGCCGACACCTGCGGCGTACCGCGATGCGGCGGCCTGGCACTGGGTGTCAGGCGTAACTCATCGAGCGACAGCGACTCGGCGACTTCCAGCGCACCGCGCAAATGGCCGATATGCACCGGGTCGAACGTCCCGCCCAGCACGCCAATGCGTCTTGGCGCAGGCTCGCTGGCAGTTTGCGGTGCTGACGGTTTGAGGTCGCCCAAGTCAGACCGACGCCTGGCCGCGCAACTGGCCATCACCGACCACGATGTACTTCTCGCAGGTCAGACCTTCGAGACCCACCGGGCCGCGGGCGTGCAGCTTATCAGTAGAAATGCCAATCTCGGCACCCAATCCGTATTCAAAGCCATCGGCGAAGCAGGTCGGCGTGTTGATCATCACCGATGACGAATCGACCTCCGCCACAAAACGCCGGGTGTCGGCGAGGTTTTCGCTGACGATCGAGTCGGTGTGATGCGAACCGTACTGATTGATGTGTTCGATCGCCTGGTCCAGCCCGTCAACGACGCGGATCGAAAGAATCGGCGCCAGGTATTCGGTGCTCCAGTCTTCTTCGCTGGCCGCCACGGCATCGATGATCGCCCGGGTACGTTCGCAACCGCGCAGTTCGACGCCTTTTTCGCGGAACTGTGCAGCCATCGACGGCAGGAAATCCTTGGCAACGGCTTGATCCACCAGCAGCGTCTCCATCGCACCGCAGATGCCGTAACGGTAAGTCTTGGCATTGAAGGCGATGCGCTGGGCTTTCGGCAGATCGGCGTGGGCGCTGACGTAGACGTGGCAGATGCCGTCCAGGTGTTTGATCACCGGCACGCGGGCATCGCGGCTGACGCGTTCGATCAGGCCACGGCCACCACGGGGCACGATGACGTCGACGTATTCCGGCATGGTGATCAACGCGCCAACGGCCGCACGATCGGTGGTTTCGACCACTTGCACCACGGCAGCCGGCAGCTCGGCTTCGGCCAGGCCGCGCTGGATGCAGGCGGCAATGGCGCGATTGGAATTGATTGCCTCGGAACCGCCACGCAGGATCGTCGCATTGCCCGACTTCAGGCAAAGGCTCGCGGCGTCGATGGTTACGTTCGGCCGGGATTCGTAGATGATCCCGATCACGCCCAACGGCACGCGCATCTTGCCGACCTGGATGCCCGACGGCCGGAAACTCATGTCGCGAATCGCGCCAACCGGGTCCGGAAGTGCCGCCACCTGACGCAAACCGACGATCATGCCGTCGATGCGCTCCGGGGTCAGCGCCAGACGCTCAAGCAATGCCGGTTCAAGACCATTGGCGCGGCCTGCGGCCAAATCCAGTTCATTGGCAGCCGTCAGCTCGGCGCGTGCAGCGTCCAGCGCATTGGCAGCCGCCTGCAACGCGCGGTTCTTCTGCGCAGTGCTGGCACGGCCAATGACGCGAGAAGCCTCGCGGGCGGCGCGACCCAGGCGGGTCATATAGTCAAGAACGGACTCAGTCATGGTCTGTGGGGGTCTTTGCTAAGGTCTTGGTAAAGAGTAAAGCGGCAGATTATAGCTGTCGCGTCCCGGGACTAACAGCGGTGACGGGCGGATGGTCGAAATGGAGGGCAATTTGCCGACGTTCAGCCGGGATTAAGCTGCACATTGTTATCATCACGACTCAATCAGCCTTGATAAACACCGTTCATCATGTCCAACCTGACTGTTCGAGCGTCCGCTGCACGCCTGCCCATGGGGCTCCCGGACGCATTTTTTGACCGCGATGCGCAAACCCTGGCCCGGGATTTACTGGGCAAGGTCATCCGTCACAGGGTCGGCGACCTGTGGCTGAGCGCCCGGATTATCGAAACCGAAGCCTATTACTGCGACGAAAAAGGCAGCCACGCGTCCCTCGGCTACACAGAAAAGCGTAAGGCTTTGTTTCTGGATGGCGGGCACATCTATATGTATTACGCCCGCGGCGGTGATTCCCTGAACTTCAGCGCCCAGGGGCCGGGCAACGCGGTGCTGATCAAATCTGCCTATCCGTGGGTCGACGAGCTAAGCGGGCCGGCGAGCCTGGCGCAGATGCTGTTGAACAATCCCGACGCCCAGGGTCGTCCTCGCCCGACGCAAAAGCTCTGCGCCGGGCAGACGTTGTTGTGCAAGTCGCTGGGGTTGAAGGTGCCCGTCTGGGATGCCAAGCGTTTTGACCATGATGTGTTGCTGGTCGAAGACGTCGGCCCGGCGCCTGCTCACATCATCCAGACCACGCGTCTGGGCATTCCCCACGGACGCGACGAACATTTGATGTATCGCTTCGTCGATGCGGCTTACGCGCCATATTGCACGCGGAACCCGCTGCGACGGGGGCAGGTCGAAGGTCGCGATTATTTTTTGCTGACTTGAAGATGGAAAATCCCTGTGGGAGCGAGCCTGATCGCGATAGCAAGTATCAGGCGACATCGGTTTCGAATGTCCGTCCGCTATCGCGAGCAGGCTCGCTCCTACAGGGGACTTGTGGTGCCTGGAAGGTTGCGTGCGCGCCTTTCGAGCCCAATTGAACATCAGAGGGAGTTGTTTTTATGGGCCCATGGCTCGATAGCGTGACCGGTTGGCTGGCGGCTAACCCGCAATGGCTGGCCGCGGCGGTGTTCATCGTGGCATTCGTGGAGTGCCTGGCGATTGCCGGGCTGATTGTGCCCGGCACGGTGTTGCTGTTCGCCGTGGCGGTACTGGCCGGCAGCGGGGCGCTGTCATTGAGCGAAACGCTATTGCTGGGATTTACCGCTGGCGTTCTGGGCGACATCGTTTCGTACTTCATCGGTCGACATTTCCACCAGAATATCCGGCGCCTGCCGGGGTTACGCCACCATCCGGAATGGATCGCCGGCGCCGAGGCGTATTTCCAGCGATACGGTATTGCCAGCCTGTTGGTCGGACGTTTTATCGGCCCGCTACGCCCGATGCTGCCGATGGTTGCCGGGATGTTCGACATGCCGTTCCCGCGTTTCGCCGCTGTCAGTTTGCTGGCCGCCGCGGGCTGGAGCGTCGCTTACTTACTGCCTGGCTGGGCCACGGGCGCAGCGATTCGCTTGCCATTGCCCGACGGGTTCTGGCCTGAGGCAGGAATCGTCGCCGGCAGCATTGCGGTAATGATCGGCTTGAGCGTGACCAGCAGCCTGCGCCGCCATCGCCACGCCACCGCCTATATAGCCGGCCTCGGCCTGTTAATTCTGGCAGGGCTGTTTATCGGCTACCCGCACCTCACCGCGCTCGACCAAGGCGTGATGACCCTGGTGCAGGAACATCGCAGCCCGATGCTCGATGAACTGGCCGTCACCTTCACGCTGATCGGCGAATTCCGCAACATGCTGGTGTTCAGCGCCCTTCTGACCGGCTTGCTGTTGCTCACCCGGCAGTGGCGCCAGGCGATTTTCGCCGGTGGCACCCTGCTCTTCACCGCGCTCGGCAACACGTTCACCAAACAATTTTTCGCCCGCGTGCGCCCGGAAGTACTGAGCGATCCGCTGACCAGCTACAGCATGCCCAGCGGCCATGCATCGGGCGCCTTCGCGTTGTTCCTGACCCTCGCCGTGCTGGCCGGTCGCGGTCAGCCGCCGCGGATGCGCCTGACCTGGTTGCTGCTGGGTTGTTTGCCGGCCCTGACAATCGCCCTGTCCCGGGTGTACCTGGGCGCGCATTGGCCAACGGATATATTGGCCGGCGCGATGCTGGCGGCGTGCGTGTGTGCCGCCAGCTTGTGGCTGAGCCAGCGCCAGACACCGCTCAATGCCATGCCGCCGAAGATCTGGTGGCTGGTATTGCCGGCGATGGTGGCGTTGTTCGGGTTCTTTGCATTGCGACATTTGCCGAATGCAATGTTGAGATATGCGTATTAGGCTGTTGCCTGATGAGGTACACGCCATCAGCTTGCAAAACTGATGGCGTTTTTTTATTTGCGCTCCTCACCCGGCTTATCAACAATCTTGATCACGAAGTTGACGGGATCATTGTTGAACGCATCATGCTTGGAGACATTAGGATCAACATCTTTAAAATGCACTTTCCCCTTGTCGTTTGCCAGATAGAGCGGCCGACCATTAAGCTCACTCACGAGCTGCACATACCCTGGACCGGCAGCAAAATCATCAAAACTCGCTTGGTCCACCCCATGCTTACGTATCGAAAACCTGGCACCTTCCGAACCGCTATTCATATATAGATGACGGGTTCCGACATTAACCGTCAAATGACCACCTTCATAGGCGCCTCGAATAACGGCCAGCACTTCATACTTGCCAGCCTTGGGCACAAACTTCAACAATAGAGGCTTGTCATCCTCATGATCGGCGAGCGTCAGAATACTTGTGCTGTCGTCACTCGCCAATGCCACCTCCACGTCCAGGCGTTCGCGCCGGGTGATTCGCGGGTCACGCAGCCTAAGCTTCAGGCGCTGCTGGTTGAGCACCACCGGCGTGCCGTTGACGTAAAGATTAGCGGTAAATGCACTGCTTTGATTTTCCAGGGACATCAATCACCTCAAGATGCTGTTCACTCAATTTTTTTCAGCAAGACGCGCAAAACCCAGTCCGTTGCCGAATAGTTTATAAGTCGTGTACTAAAGAGCCGTCGGAGCGTTTGAAGTATCGACGGCAGTACCGGAGACTGGAAGTTTTACGCGCTTGCGCTTACGTCGAGCGACAACCATTGAATCGGCATAGTAAGCAGCGGCATCAATAATATTAGCCGTATTCGGATCGTTGCTCGCGTGCTTTAAAATATAGCGCCCGGCAATATCATCCCAGAACATCCATTCATCTTCATATAGCGTCATAACCACATCCATATAGTTAACCCTTATCCGCTCCATGCGAATAACTGCAAACTACTGACTGAGCTTTACGAAGACAATAGTGGCGAACCGAAGAACTTAATACAAAGTACAACTAGGCAAACAACTCACCCTGCAACTCGTCCAGCAGCGCCTGGATCGCATCCAGCCGCTGCTGGGGATCATCGAGTTGCAGCAGGTCGATCTTGTCCACTTCGGCAAACGGCAGCAGATAGGCCAGCTGATTGGCCAGTGACTGTTGCCCGGTCGCTTCGGTGCCCATGTTCAAGGCTTCGACCATCGGGTGTTCGGCCAATGCCTTGAGCAGGGCGACCAGGTCCGCATCCTCATCCTGCAGCGGCTGTTCAGGTTCGTCTTCCAGCCACTCGACCTCAGCGACGGTCAATTGATCGCGCTGTACCTCGGTGCGCAACACATGAAAACGCCGCCCGCCCTGCACGCGAATGCCCAGCAGGCCATTGTCCTGTTGTTTGAAATCAGTGATCAACGCTTCGCAGCCGACCAGCGCATAGCCCGCAGGTGCGATGCCCACTTCTTCGCCGTCGAGAATGCACACAACGCCGAAGCCGACGCCCTTTTTCATGCAACTGCCGATCATGTCCAGGTAGCGCGCCTCGAAGATCTGCAAGTCGAGGATGCAGCCAGGAAACAGCACAGTGTTCAGCGGAAAAAGCGGCAAGCTCATAGACATATCCTTAAACCACCATCGACACCGCCAACGGCAGGAACACCGCCGTGGCCACGCCCATCAGACTCATCGCCAGCGCCGCGAAAGCGCCGCATTCTTCACTTTCCTGCAAGGCCACCGAGGTGCCGACCGCATGGGCGGTCATGCCCAGAGCCATGCCCCGGGCTTCAGGGCTGTGCACGCCCAGCCGGGTCAGCATACCCGGACCGAAGATCGCACCGATCACGCCGGTGATCAACACGAACACCGCGGCCAACGCCGCGACACCACCGATCTGCTCAGCCACCAACATGGCAATCGGCGACGTCACTGACTTCGGCGCCATGGTCATCAGGATCATGTGTTCGGCACCAAACCACCACCCCAGCAACACGCCCATGCCCGTGGCAACCACGCCGCCTATCACCAGCGTAGTAAAAATCGGCCAGAACAACTGCCGAATGCGTCGCAGATTGAGATACAGCGGCACTGCCAGCGCAACGGTCGCAGGTCCGAGCAAGATGCTGAGGATCTCGGTGCTCTTGCGGTACTCGACAAACGTGATCCCACAGACCGTCAGCACACCGATCACCAACAGCATGGAGACCAGCACCGGTTGCAGAAAGATCCAGCGGGTTTTTTCAAAGGCTGCCAGCACCAGTTGATAAGCGCCCAACGTAATGCCGAGGCCGAACAACGGGTGATGAATCACCGAGTCCAGCGCACCCTGCCAATCGAGGATCATGAGCGATCTCCGCGATGGGCATGACGCTTGACCATGCGCTGCATCAGCACCCCGACAAACGCCATGGACAGCACCAGCGACAACACCAGCGCGCCGGCAATGGCCCAGAAGTCTGCGGCGATGTCCTTGGCGTAAACCATCACGCCCACGGCTGGCGGCACCAACAGCAAAGGCAAATAGCGCAGCAGGCTGCTGGCGGCCAGGTTCAACGGCTCGCCGACTTGCCCGCGCGAAATCAGGTACACCAGCAACAGCAGCAGGCCGACAATCGGCCCGGGCAGTACCGGTAAAAACAAATGGTTGATGGCTGTGCCCAGCAATTGGAACAGCACCAGCCAGGTCAGGCCACGTAACAACATCCAGCATCTCCCGCACGCGCGCCCCACCAAAAAGGGGCCGGGCATTATAAGCACGTCAACGCTATGGATCGGCATTCGCCAAAAGCATGGTCAGTTGACCGGAGCAATTTGCCATGTTGATCTAAAGTGGTTCACAGGGAGGCCAAATCCCCCCACTCGAAAAACTATAAATCCGATGAAACCCAAGGAGAGTCTCAATGCCCTATGTTCCCGTTGCAGAGCTCAAAGATTATGTCGGCAAGGAACTCGGACGTTCCGAATGGCTCACCATCGATCAGGAGCGCATCAACCTGTTCGCAGAAGCCACAGGCGATTATCAGTTTATTCACGTCGACCCGGTCAAAGCCGCGCAAACGCCATTTGGCAGCACCATTGCACACGGATTCCTGTCACTGTCGCTGATCCCGAAACTGATGGAAGACATCCTGATCCTCCCTCAAGGGGCGAAGATGGTGGTCAACTATGGCCTGGACAGCGTGCGCTTCATCCAGCCAGTAAAGGTCAACTCCAGGGTTCGGCTCAAGGTCGACATGAACGAAGTCATCGAGAAAAAACCCGGCCAATGGCTGCTCAAAGCCACCGCCACGCTTGAAATCGAAGGCTCGGACAAACCGGCGTATATCGCCGAGCCGCTGTCCCTCTGTTTCGTCTGACACAGGTCTGATTGCGAAACAGCTCACGCTGTTTCGCGCCGTATCTCTATATATACGACACATAGCTGCGGCATACTCCGTCGCATAATTGCCCGGATCCCGCTATGCGCTCACTTGCACTCCTCGCCCTGACCCTGTTGCTCACCGCTTGCGGCGACGGCGAATCGCTGCTGCCCCCGGATGCCCGCTTGCCGGACGGCGGGCGCTATCGCGGTGATCTGGTCAACGGCTTGTTGCAAGGCCAGGGCCGCATCGACTACCCCAACGGCAGTTGGTACGCCGGCGAGTTCGACAAGGGGCAATGGCATGGCCAGGGCGAGTGGCATGGCAGCAACGGCGAAGTCTATCGGGGCCAATTCAATCAAGGCCTGTTTGACGGCAAGGGCACACTGACCACCAGCGGCAGCAGCTACACCGGCGGATTCAAACTCGGCCGCCGTGACGGTGAAGGCACGCTAAAAGAAAACGCGATGACCTATCGCGGTGAATTCAAGGCCGATCAATATTCAGGGCTCGGGCGTCTCGAACTCGACGACGGCAGTTCCTACCAGGGCCAGTTCGCCAATGGCAAACCCAACGGTGAAGGGCAGCGCGGCGACGCCAGTGGCAATCAGTTCACCGGGCACTTCAAGGACGGTCAGCTGGAAGGCAACGGAACCTTCAACAGCGCCGACGGCGACATCTATGTCGGCGGCTTCAAGAACAATCAACTGCACGGCAAGGGCCGCTACGAAAACGCCGACGGCGATGTCTGGCTGGGCCAGTTCAAGGAAGGCTCGCTGAACGGCAAGGGCGAGTTGATCGGCGCTGACGGCAGTCATTACATCGGCCAGTTCAGCGACTGGCGCTTTACCGGCCAGGGTCGATTGAACCTGCCCGACGGCAGCTTCTACATCGGCCAGTTCGACAGTGACAGCTACTCGGGGCTCGGCACCCTGGTGCTCACCGACGGCACAGTGCAAAGCGGAACGTGGGTCAATGGCCAGCGTGTTCGCGATGCCGACGGCAAGTTGCTGCCCGACACCCTGGAGCTCGGCTTGCTGGCCCAGGGCCGGTTACTCGATGACGCTCTGTCCAACGTGCCAGCCTCGACCCCGATGGTCGAGCTGTACACCTTGACCCTGGGCGGCGACGGCAAGCAGAGCGTGTTCCTGCGCGAGTCCGATTACGTCAGCAACATGCTCAGCAGCCGCTTCGGCGCCTTCGGCCAGATCCGCCTGGTGAACCATCGCGATCACCTCGTAGACCGGCCGATGGCCACCCGGGAAAACCTGCGCCGCGCCGCAATGACCCTGGCCGAACGCAGTGGCCCGGAAGACTTGATCTTCATCTACCTGACCAGCCATGGCAGCAGCGAACATGAACTGGTGCTCGACCAGCCGCGCATGGAACTGGCCGACCTGCCGGCCGACGAACTCGCCGCCGTGCTCACGCCCTTGAAGAACCGCGACAAGATTGTGGTGATTTCGTCCTGCTATTCCGGCGGCTTCATCCCCGCGCTCAAGGATGAACGCACGCTGATCATGACCGCCTCGCGCGCTGATCGGGTGTCCTTCGGTTGCTCGGAAGAAGCCAATTTCACCTACTTCGGCGACGCGCTGTTCGCCCAGGCGCTGAACCAGACCGACGACCTGGAACATGCCTTCAAGCTGGCCAAGGCCACGGTGGCAGAGCGTGAACTCGCTGACGGCTTCGAGGCCTCTGAACCGCAGCTCTGGGCGCCGAAAACGGTCCTCTCGCACTGGCAACTCTTGCGCAAACAGCAGGCACGAAAAGCGCTACAAAGTGTCTCTATCAGCAGCAAGGATGCAAAGAGCAACTAAGCTGAACAGTATCAAGGGGGAAACACTATGTACTTGACGCCTCAGCATGTACTGCTTGCCGGAGCTACCGGGTTGACCGGCGAACATCTGCTTGATCGCCTGCTCAATGAGCCAACGATTTCAAGGGTACTGGCCCCCTCACGCCGGCCACTGGCCGAGCATCCCCATCTGGAAAACCCGGTCGGCGACGCGGCGGCGTTTCTGCCGCAACTGAACGGTCGCGTCGACATCGCCTACTGCTGCCTCGGCACCACAATCAAGCAGGCTGGCTCCGAACAAGCCTTTCGTGCGGTCGACCTGGACATGGTGGTGGCGTTCGCCAAACGTGCACGTGAAATGGGTGCCCGGCACCTGATCGTGATCAGTGCCCTGGGGGCCGATCGCAGATCCTCGATTTTCTACAACCGGGTCAAAGGCGAGATGGAGTACGCATTGCGCGCGCAGGACTGGCCGCAGCTGACCATTTGCCGACCTTCGTTGTTGCTGGGCGATCGACTGGAACCGCGCACGGCCGAGCAACTCGTCGGGCCGTTGTCGCGCTTGATCCCTGGCAAGTACCGCGGCATCGAAGCCTGCCAACTGGCTCGCGCCATGTGGAGACTGGCGCTGGAAGAGCAGGATGGGGTACGGATTGTCGAATCGGATGAACTGCGCAAGCTAGGCAAATAATTCTTTGGTGTCTGAGAGGGCGCCTTCGCGGGCAAGCCTCGCTCCTACACAGGCAACGGAGAACCTGTAGGGCGAGGCTTGCCCGCGAAGGGCGCACACCGATTCAAAGCCGAACGCTACAACCCGCCCGTCGCCTGGAAACTCACCCCGATCACCGTCAGCAATGACAACGGCAATAACAGCGTGTCGAGCAACGCGCTGGCCGGCAGGTCGACGCCGGGGTAGCTCGGCGCTTCGGCGCCGAACCGGTCCATCGCGCAACAACCGCCATTCATGGCATACAAATCCAGGCGCGTCCCCGCGTACACCACTGGCGCCCCAGGCTTGGCCGCGTCCAGCGTACGCGCCGTGGCGCAGCCCCCCAATTGCAGGGCCAGCAGAACAATCAGCAGCTTATTCATCGCTGCTCAAATGGTGTTCGCCCCAGCGCGGCAGCATGTCTTGCGGGATGTTCAGCAGATTGAGAATCCGCGCCACGACAAAGTCGATCAAGTCATCGATCGTCTGCGGCTGATGATAAAAGCCCGGCGACGCCGGCAATATCGTCACGCCCATGTTCGACAGCTTGAGCATGTGTTCCAGATGAATGCTCGAATACGGCGCTTCACGCGGCACCAGAATCAGCTGGCGACGCTCTTTCAACGTCACGTCGGCAGCCCGCTCGATCAGGTTGTTGCAGGCACCGGTCGCGATCGCCGACAACGTCCCGGTGGAACACGGCACCACCACCATCGCCGCGGGCGCACCGGAACCCGAGGCCACTGGCGACATCCAGTCTTCCTTGCCGTACACCTTGATCTGCCCGGCGGCCGCACCGGTGTATTCAGTGAGGAAAGCCTGCATCGTCTGCGGTTTGGCCGGCAGCGTGACGTCAGTCTCGGTGGCCATCACCAGTTGCGCCGCCTTGGAGATCAGGAAATGCACCTCGCGGTCTTCGCGGATCAGGCAGTCGAGCAGACGTAAACCGTACTGGGCGCCCGAAGCGCCCGTCATCGCGAGGGTGATGCGTTCCGGGCCGTTGTTCATTGCAGCGCCTCGGCGAGTTTGCCGTGCAGGCCGCCGAAGCCGCCGTTGCTCATGATCACCACGTGGGTGCCGGGCTGGGCCTGGCTCTTCACGCGCTCGATGATGCCTTCCAGAGAGTCGCTGACGATCGACGGCACCGTGCACAACGCGGCGGTCGCGCCCAGGTCCCAACCGAGGTTGGCGGGGGCATACCAGATCACTTGATCGGCATCGACCACGCTTTCCGGCAAGCCGTCGCGGTGAGCGCCGAGCTTCATGGAGTTGGAGCGCGGCTCGATGATCGCAATCAACGGCGCATCACCGATGCGTTTGCGCAGGCCGTCGAGGGTCGTCGCAATGGCCGTCGGGTGGTGAGCGAAGTCGTCGTAGATGGTAATGCCGCGAACCTCGGCGACTTTCTCCATCCGGCGTTTCACGCTTTTAAAGGCGCTCAATGCAGCGATGCCCATCGACGGTACAACGCCGACGTGGCGAGCAGCCGCCAGGGTGGCCAGGGCGTTGGCGACGTTGTGCTGGCCGGTCATGTCCCAATCGACGACGCCTTGGGCGACGCCTTCGAACATCACTTCGAACCTGGAGCCGTCTTCGCTCAGCAGCTTGACCTGCCACTGACCGCCGGCACCGGTGGTTTGCACCGGAGTCCAGCAGCCCATCTCGATGACGCGCTGCAACGCTGGCTCGGTGGTCGGGTGAATCACCAGGCCTTCGCTCGGGATGGTTCGCACCAAGTGGTGGAACTGCCGCTCAATGGCGGGCAAATCCGGGAAGATGTCGGCGTGATCGTATTCCAGGTTGTTCAGAATGGCCGTGCGCGGGCGGTAGTGAACGAACTTGGAGCGCTTGTCGAAGAACGCGCTGTCGTACTCGTCGGCTTCGATGACGAAGAACGGTGTGTCACCCAGACGCGCCGACACCGAGAAGTTCTGCGGCACGCCGCCGATCAGGAAGCCCGGGCTCATGCCCGCGTGCTCCAGGACCCAGGCAAGCATGCTGCTGGTGGTGGTTTTACCATGGGTGCCGGCGACGGCCAGGACCCAGCGACCTTGCAGCACGTGGTCGGCCAGCCATTGCGGGCCGGAGACGTAGGGCAGGCCTTTGTTCAACACGTATTCGACGGCCGGGTTGCCGCGCGACATGGCGTTGCCGATCACCACCAGATCCGGCGCCGGATCGAGTTGGGCGGGGTCGTAGCCTTGGGTCAACTCAATGCCCTGCGCTTCAAGCTGAGTGCTCATCGGCGGATAGACGTTGGCATCGGAGCCCGTCACGTGATGGCCCAGCTCTTTGGCCAGAACCGCCATCGAACCCATGAAAGTGCCGCAGATACCAAGAATATGAATATGCATAGTCGACCTCGTAAAACATGGCCGCAGGTTAGCGTAGGGTGGGAAAATTCGCACCTTTGTTTCGGGTCAACGCAAAACCCGCAGGAGCGAGGCTTGCCCGCGAAGGCCATAACACGATTCCGCTAGTACACCGCGTAATCGTTCTTCGCGGGCAAGCCTCGCTCCTACAGTGTGACGACGTGCCTAGCGGGCGATGCCGTGTTTGCGCAGTTTTCGATAGAGGGTGTTACGGCTGACGCCGAGCTGCTCGGCGGTATGGGTCATGTGCCAACGGGTCTGTTCCAGCGCATTGAGCAACGCCAGCCGCTCGGCATCGTCCAGCGGATGTTCGGAAGTCTCTTCAACGGCCACAACCGGCACCGGTCGAACCTGACGAATCATCACCGGCAAATCCTCCAGCCCGATCCGCCCGTCGTCACACAACGCCGCCAAGGTGCGCAGCACATTGCGCAACTGCCGCACGTTCCCCGGCCAGGCGAAACCCAGCAAGGCTTGCCGGGCCGGCTTATCGATCAGCACCGTCTCCGCGCCCGCTTCCTCGGCCAGCAGAAAATCAAGCAACTGCGATTTATCACTTCGCTCACGCAACGCCGGCAATGCGATCTCCAGCCCATTGAGCCGGTAATACAAATCCTCGCGGAAGCTGCCGTCCTGCACCCGCTCCAGTAAATGGCGGTGAGTGGCGCTGATGATCCGCACATTGACCGACTCCGGCTCGCCGCCAATCGGCACCACCTGACGATCTTCCAGCACCCTTAATAGCCGGGTTTGCAACGCCAACGGCATGTCGCCGATTTCATCGAGGAACAGTGTGCCGCCGTCCGCCTGCTGCAACTTGCCGCGCATGCCTTCCTTGCGCGCGCCGGTAAAGCTGCCGCCGCGATAACCAAACAGTTCGCTCTCGATCAGGCTTTCAGGGATCGCCGCGCAGTTAAGGGCGACGAAGGCCTTGTCGGCCCGCTGGCTGGCCTGATGCACGGCTTTGGCAAAGGCTTCTTTGCCGGAACCGGTTTCGCCATTGATCAACAGCGGCACGTCTCGCTCGAAAACTCTCAAGGATTTGCGGAAATCTTCCTGCAACGCGGCATCGCCCAGGCAGATGCCCGACAGGCGCGGACGCTCGGCAATTGTCGGACCTGGCACCACCGGCACCGGAATGCTGCGCGGCTGCCCGCGCAACACGGCAAACAGACTCCGCCCATCACGGGTGCGCAACGGCCAACTGGCGCTGGCGTTGACACTGGCGCGGCCGAGCAAGTCATCCAGCGAGCAATCGAAAAACGCCTCCACCGGCTTGCCCAGCAATCCACCGCGAATATGCCCCAGCAAGTTCAGCGCACTCTGGTTGACCGCGCTGATCCGCCCTTCCACGTCGAACGCCAGCAAGCCTTCGCTGAACAGCCCGACGGATTCGGCTTGCAGGTGAAAGCGCAGCAACCATTGATTGTCGAAGTAGCGCAGGAAATAGCAGCTCTCGATCATCTTCGCCGAGAGATTGACCAGGGCCATGGTGTGGAACTGGCTTTGACGTGAGACTTCGTGACGCGCCGAGGACACATCGAGAACCGCCAGCAGCTCGCCGTGAGGGTCGAATACCGGGCTCGCCGAGCACGTCAGGCCGGTGTGGCGGCCGCGAAAGTGTTCATCCTGGTGAATGGTCAGCGACTGGCGCTCCACCAGGCAGGTGCCGATGCCGTTGGTGCCTTCGCAGGCTTCGCTCCAGTCGGCGCCAAGCCACAGGCCGGCGCGCTCGAAGATTTTCCGTTCGGCCGGTGCGGTGACGCAGTTGAGGATCACCCCACGGGCGTCGGTGAGCAGCACGGCGTGGCCGGCGCCGGAAAGTTGCTGATGCAGACTGGTCATTTCGCTGCCGGCGATGTGCAGCACTTGCTGCAAGCGTTCGCGGCTTTCCAGCACCCGGCCGTGTTCCAGCACCGTCGGCGCCATCGTCAGGGCCGGGTCGAGGTGATAATCCTCAAGGCAGCGCAGCCATGAACGGGCGATGGACGGGTCGCTGCCAGGACCGTGCAGGTGGGATTTGCCCTGGGTGACGGTCAAGACTTGTTGGGCATGGCGACTCAAATGGTTGTCGTGCATTTCTTATTGTTCTCTCCGAGAGCTGTGCTGAACCCCATCAAGGGCTGACACACATCTTGTGGCCCAGCATCCTCCAGCCATCGGCGCATTGCAATGCTGGCAAGACCGCCCGGTCACAAGCTGTGCCACAAGCGGTACAAAGTGTCACGAGGGCTGTACCGGAATCGTCACAGGCGCCGCCCGCCCGTCCGACAAAAAACGCGCAAGACCTTGATTTGCCTGACCTGCAGGGCAGTGGCCCGACCTTTGCTCTACGCTTATAGCAAGCGCACATGCGCTCTCCCTTATAAGCACAAAAAGCCAAGGAGAAATCACCATGCGTTACGCTCACCCCGGTACTGAAGGCGCTATCGTTTCGTTCAAGAGCAAATACGGTAACTACATCGGCGGCGAGTTCGTCGCGCCTGTCAAAGATCAGTACTTCACCAATACCTCGCCCGTGAATGGCCAACCGATTGCCGAATTCCCGCGCTCCACGGCCGAAGACATCGACAAAGCCCTGGACGCCGCCCACGCCGCCGCCGATGCCTGGGGCGCCACGTCCGCCCAGGCGCGCTCGCTGGTGCTGCTGAAAATCGCCGACCGCATTGAACAGAACCTGGAAGTCCTGGCAATCACCGAATCCTGGGACAACGGCAAAGCCGTGCGTGAAACCCTCAACGCCGACATCCCGCTGGCCGCCGACCATTTCCGCTACTTCGCCGGTTGCATCCGCGCCCAGGAAGGCAGCGCCGCCGAGATCGATGGCAACACCGTGGCCTATCACATCCACGAACCGCTGGGCGTGGTCGGGCAGATCATCCCGTGGAACTTCCCGATCCTGATGGCCGCCTGGAAACTCGCCCCGGCCCTGGCCGCCGGTAACTGCGTGGTGCTCAAGCCTGCCGAGCAAACGCCGCTGGGCATTACTGTGCTGATGGAGCTGATCGGCGACCTGCTGCCGCCGGGCGTGCTGAACGTCGTGCAAGGTTTCGGCAAAGAAGCCGGGGAAGCCCTGGCCACCAGCAAACGCATCGCCAAGATCGCCTTCACCGGCTCGACCCCGGTCGGCTCGCACATCATGAAATGCGCCGCCGAAAACATCATTCCGTCCACCGTGGAGCTGGGTGGCAAGTCGCCGAACATCTTCTTCGAAGACATCATGAAGGCCGAACCTTCCTTCATCGAAAAAGCCGCTGAAGGCCTGGTGCTGGCGTTCTTCAACCAGGGCGAAGTCTGCACCTGCCCTTCCCGCGCGCTGGTGCAGGAGTCGATCTACGACGACTTCATGAAAGTGGTGATGAAGAAAGTGCTGTCGATCAAACGTGGCGACCCGCTGGACACCGACACCATGGTTGGCGCCCAGGCGTCCGAGCAGCAATTCGACAAAATCCTGTCGTACCTGGAAATCGCCAAGGGCGAAGGCGCCGAGCTGCTGACCGGCGGCAAGGTGGAAAAACTCGAGGGCAACCTGGCGACCGGGTATTACATCCAGCCCACCCTGCTCAAGGGCACCAACAAAATGCGCGTGTTCCAGGAAGAAATCTTTGGCCCGGTGGTGAGCATCACCACCTTCAAGGACGAAGCCGAAGCCCTGGCCATCGCCAACGACACCGAGTTCGGCCTGGGTGCCGGCCTCTGGACCCGCGACATCAACCGCGCCTACCGCATGGGCCGCGCCATCAAGGCCGGTCGTGTGTGGACCAACTGCTACCACCTGTACCCGGCGCATGCCGCGTTCGGTGGTTACAAGAAGTCCGGCGTCGGCCGTGAAACCCACAAGATGATGCTCGATCACTATCAGCAGACCAAAAACCTGCTGGTGAGCTACGACATCAATCCGTTGGGCTTCTTCTAAACCGACTGTCGCAGGCAAGCCACTCTCCTTGTGGGAGTGGGCTTGCCTGCACATTGGGCCTTCGCTCCCACCCGGCAACCACGCCGGTCAAAAACAATAAGAACAGGTGAAACCTATGCCTAGCGATCAAGCCAGCGTGCAGCCGGCTACCTCCTCGGTCGACTTTGAAAAAGTCGGCTCCGACTATTTCCAACAACGGGAACTGAAAAAAGGTGCAGCAGGCTGGGTCCTGCTGGTGGGTCTGGGCGTGGCCTACGTCATCTCCGGCGATTACGCGGGTTGGAACTTCGGCCTAGCCCAGGGTGGCTGGGGCGGCATGTTTCTCGCCACGTTACTGATGGCGACCATGTACCTGTGCATGTGCTTCTCCTTGGCGGAACTGTCGTCGATGATCCCTACCGCGGGTGGCGGCTATGGTTTTGCCCGTAGCGCATTCGGACCGTGGGGCGGTTTTCTGACCGGCACCGCGATCCTGATCGAATACGCCATCGCTCCGGCGGCGATCGCGGTGTTTATCGGCGCCTATTGCGAGTCACTGTTCGGCATTGGTGGCTGGATGATTTACCTGGCGTTCTACATCATCTTTATCGCCATTCACATTTTCGGGGTCGGCGAAGCCCTGAAACTGATGTTCGTTATCACCGCCATCGCCGCGCTGGCATTGGGCGTGTTCCTGGTGTCGATGGTGCCGCACTTCGACGTCGCCAATCTCCTCGACATCCCGGTGACTGACGCCAAGGGCGCCAGCAGCTTCCTGCCTTTCGGCTACGTCGGCGTGTGGGCGGCAATTCCTTACGCGATCTGGTTCTTCCTCGCTGTCGAAGGCGTGCCGTTGGCAGCAGAAGAAACCAAAAACCCGAAACGCGACCTGCCCCGCGGCTTGATCGGCGCCATGCTGGTGCTGGTGAGCTTTGCCCTGCTGATTCTGGTCATCGGCCCGGGCGGTGCGGGCGCCAATGCACTGCTGACCTCGGGCAATCCGTTGGTCGAAGCATTGAGCAAGGCCTATGGCGGGTCGACCTGGATGGGCCACTTCGTCAATCTGGTGGGCCTGGCCGGGCTGATTGCCAGTTTCTTCTCGATCATCTACGCCTATTCGCGACAGATCTTCGCGCTGTCCCGCGCCGGCTACCTGCCGCGCAAACTGTCAGAAACCAACAAGAGCAAGGCGCCCGTACTGGCTCTGATTATCCCCGGCATCATCGGATTCGGCTTGTCACTGACCGGTCAGGGTGACTTGCTGATTCTGGTAGCGGTGTTCGGTGCGACCATTTCCTACGTCCTGATGATGGCGGCGCACATCACACTGCGCATTCGACGCCCCAAAATGGATCGGCCCTATCGCACGCCCGGCGGTATTTTCACCTCCGGTGTAGCGTTGGTGCTGGCTTGCATCGCCGTAGTAGCGGGTTTTCTGGTAGACCCACGCGTAGTGATTGGCGCTGCGATCATCTATGGAGTGTTAATTGCTTACTTTGCTTTCTACAGTCGGCATCACTTGGTAGCAGGCACGCCCGAAGAAGAATTCGCGGCCATTCAGAACGCTGAAAAAGCCCTGCACTAACGGCCAGAAATTACGGCGCAGGCCCTGTCTGCGCCGTCACGGAGAATCTGTATGGCAAGTTTTGCTCACACGGTCGGCGCCCTGACCTTCCGTTTCGACAGCCTCAAGGACGTCATGGCCAAGGCCAGTCCGGCGCGCTCCGGGGATTTTCTGGCCGGCGTCGCCGCCCTCAACGATGGCGAGCGCGTAGCGGCGCAAATGGCCCTGGCTGACATTCCGCTGACTCACTTCCTGCAGGAAGTACTGATTCCCTATGAGGCTGATGAGGTCACCCGACTGATCATCGACACTCACGACAAACATGCGTTCATGGCCGTCAGCCACCTCACCGTCGGCGGCTTCCGCGACTGGCTGCTGAGCGACGCGGCCGACGAACAGAGCCTGCGCGCCCTGGCGCCCGGGCTGACCCCGGAGATGGTCGCCGCTGTCTCGAAGATCATGCGTGTGCAGGATCTGGTGCTGGTGGCGCAAAAGATTCGCGTGGTCACGAAATTCCGCGGCACGATGGGCTTGCGCGGGCGTTTATCCACGCGCCTGCAACCCAACCATCCCACCGACGAACCGGCCGGCATTGCGGCGAGCATTCTCGACGGCCTGCTGTATGGAAACGGGGACGCGATGATCGGCATCAATCCGGCCACCGACAGCATCGCGTCGATCTGCGCCATGCTGGAAATGCTCGACGCAATCATTCAGCGCTACGAAATCCCGACCCAGGCCTGTGTGCTGACCCACGTCACCACCTCCATCGAGGCGATCAATCGCGGGGTTCCGCTGGACCTGGTGTTCCAGTCGATCGCCGGCACCGAAGCGGCCAACGCCAGTTTCGGCATCAACCTGAATGTCCTGCAGGAAGGTTACGACGCCGGGCTGAGCCTGAATCGCGGCACCCTGGGCCAGAACCTGATGTATTTCGAGACCGGCCAGGGCAGTGCCCTGTCAGCCAACGCCCACCACGGCATCGATCAACAGACTTGCGAGACCCGTGCCTACGCTGTGGCGCGTCATTTCAAGCCGTTTTTGGTCAACACCGTCGTAGGATTCATCGGCCCGGAATACCTCTACAACGGTAAACAGATCATCCGCGCCGGCCTTGAAGATCACTTCTGCGGCAAGCTGCTCGGCGTACCGATGGGCTGCGACATCTGCTACACCAACCACGCCGAAGCCGATCAGGACGACATGGACACGTTGCTGACCCTGCTGGGCGTCGCCGGGATCAACTTCATCATGGGCATCCCCGGCTCCGATGACATCATGCTCAACTACCAGACCACCTCGTTCCACGACGCCCTTTACGCCCGCCAGACCCTGGGCCTGAAACCGGCGCCGGAGTTCGAACAATGGCTGGCGAGAATGGGCATCCTGACCCAGGCGGATGGCAAGATTCACTTCGGCGACAGCCTGCCGCCGGCCTTCCGTCAAGCCATGGCGCAATTGGGATGAGCGTTGAAATGGATAAACCACCTGTTGACCCAGAGAATCCGTTGCTGGAGCTGCGTCGCCTGACCCCGGCGCGGATTGCCCTGGGCCGCACCGGCACCAGCATGCCGACCAGCGCGCAACTGGATTTCCAGTACGCCCACGCACAAGCCCGGGACGCGGTGCACTTGCCGTTCGATCATGCCGGGCTCAGCTCGCAACTGGCCGAGGCTGGACGCGAGAGTTTGCTGCTGCACAGCGCCGCCACGAACCGGGACACTTACTTGCAGCGCCCTGATCTGGGGCGAAAGTTGAGCGATGAATCGGCGCAGACCCTGCGCGAATACGCGCAGGCGAACCCGGGTGGCGTGGATCTGGTGATCGTGGTCGCCGATGGCTTGTCGGCGCTGGCCGTTCATCGCCATACCTTGCCGTTTCTGGCGCGGATGCAGGAGCAAATCGAGGCTGAAGGCTGGTCCGTTTCACCGGTGGTGCTGGTGGAACAAGGGCGGGTCGCGGTGGCCGACGAGATTGGCGAACTGCTCGGCGCAAAAATGGTGGTGATCCTGATCGGTGAACGCCCGGGTCTCAGTTCGCCGGACAGCCTGGGTTTATATTTCACCTACAATCCAAAGGTCGGGCTGACGGACGCCTACCGCAATTGCATCTCCAATGTCCGGCTCGAGGGCCTGAGCTACGCAATGGCGGCACACCGCTTGCTGTACCTGATGCGCGAGGCTTGCCGCCGCCAGCTGTCGGGGGTCAATCTGAAGGACGAAGCCCAGGTTCAGACGCTGGAGTCGGACGCAGGTGCGGACATGAAAGGTAATTTCCTACTGAGCCCGCCGAATGCCTGAACCGTTTCCGCATTGCGTTTCTGTTCCGGTTTCAGGCAGGATCGATGCACGGCTGCCCGAGTGAAGAACCGTTCGCCGTCAGAGCACGTGAAGACAGCCACTTGAAGACGAGACCTATCGATGCGGATTATTCAAGCGACCCTCGAACACCTGGACCTGCTGACCCCGTTGTTCGTCAAATATCGCGAGTTTTATGGCTCCTTGGCTTATCCAGACTCCTCCCGGGCATTCCTTGAGAAACGTCTGCGCCGCAAGGAATCGGTGATCTATCTGGCGCTGGCCGATGACAAAGACAAGCTGATGGGTTTCTGTCAGTTGTACCCGAGCTTTTCCTCCCTTTCGCTCAAGCGCGTGTGGATCCTCAACGACATCTATGTCGCCGAAGACGCCCGCCGTCAGCTGGTGGCCGACAACCTGATTCGCACCGCGAAGAAAATGGCCAAGGAAACCAATGCCGTGCGCATGCGCGTTTCCACCAGCAGCAACAACGAAGTGGCGCAGAAAACCTACGAATCCATCGGGTTCAAGGAAGACACCGAGTTCAAGAACTACGTATTGCCGATCAGCGACGAGCTCTGATCCTGACTTCTGTGATGAGGGAGCGCGCTCGTTCATCACAGAAAGGGTTATTTATTGTCACCAGACTTCCGGCCGCGCCATAGACATCCCCCGCTACAATCTCGACGCGCGTTTCACCACTCAGCCCGTATAATGCCGGCCTTTTCGGCTTGTAAGAAAAACTACACTCGTCTGTAGGCTTTCGCGAAGTCATCCGCACAGGCCTGCTGAGTCCGGCCGTCACCACAGGTGCCCCTCCATGGATTTCAACCCGATCGACCTTATCCTGCATCTCGATGTTTACCTCGATTTGCTGGTGAACAACTACGGGCCATGGATCTACGCCATCCTGTTTCTGGTGATCTTCTGCGAAACCGGTCTGGTGGTGATGCCCTTCCTGCCGGGCGATTCCCTGCTGTTCATCGCGGGCGCCGTTGCGGCTGGCGGCGGCATGGACCCGGTGTTGCTGGGCGGTTTGCTGATGCTCGCAGCGATCCTCGGTGACAGCACCAACTATGTCATCGGCCGAACAGCGGGCGAACGCCTGTTCAGCAACCCGAACTCGAAAATCTTCCGTCGCGACTACCTGCAACAGACCCACGATTTCTATGACAAGCACGGTGGCAAGACCGTGACCTTGGCGCGCTTCCTGCCGATCATCCGCACCTTTGCGCCGTTCGTCGCCGGCGTCGCCAAAATGCCTTACCCGCGTTTCTTTGCCTTCAGTGTCCTCGGCACCATTCTGTGGGTCGGCGGTCTGGTGACCTTGGGTTACTTCTTCGGCAACGTGCCGTTCATCAAGAAAAACCTATCGCTGCTGGTGGTGGCCATCATCCTGCTGTCGCTGGTACCGATGATCATCGGCGTGGTCCGCAGCCGTTTCGGCAACGCCGCGTCCAAAACCCAATCGCGCTGACCCGCGATGTGGTCCCTGAGCGCCTGGCGTCGCCGGCGCATCCTGGCCAGACACCCGATTGCCGACGACGTGTGGCAGCGGGTGCGCCATCACTTGAGTTTTCTTGACGGCATCAGCGCCGCCGAAGACCAATGGCTGCGTGAAGCCTGCGTGCTGTTCCTGGAAGATAAACACCTGACCGCCCTGCCCGGCGTCGAACTCCATCAGGAACAACGCCTGTTGCTCGCCGCTCAAGCGCAACTGCCACTGCTGCACCTGGGCGATCTGAACTGGTATCAGGGTTTCCACGAAATCGTCCTCTACCCCGACGACTTCCTCAGCCCCCAACGGCATCGCGATGCCAGCGGTGTCGAACACGAGTGGGACGGCGAACACAGCGGCGAAGCCTGGCAGCAAGGCCCGATCATCCTTGCCTGGCCCGGTGTGATGGCCAGCGGCGGCTGGGAAGGCTACAACCTGGTGATCCACGAGCTCGCGCACAAACTCGACATGCTCAACGGCGACGCCAACGGCTTGCCGCCGCTGCACCCCGACATGCGGGTCAGCGAGTGGGCCAAGGTCATGCAACACGCCTACGACGACCTCAATCGGCACCTTGACCGCAATCCGGACGCCGAAACGGCCATCGATCCCTATGCGGCGGAAAACCCCGCCGAATTCTTCGCCGTCACCAGCGAATACTTCTTCAGCGCCCCGGATTTGCTGCACGAGGCGTATCCTCAGGTCTATGAGCAACTGAAGCTGTTTTACCGCCAGGACCCAATGGCCCGGCTACGGCAACTTCTGGCCGAGAACCCGGTCTATCAGGCACACGACTAGTGTCCAGCCTCACCGATACGTTGCTCTTTTGACGAGTGGTCGTTGTGGTCAGGCAAGGCGCCGCGACGAGTCATAGCTGGCTATGGCGAGGAGCGGCAACGCAGCATGACCGCAACGGACGCCGTCAAAAAGCAACAGTATCGGTGAGGCTGGGCACTCGGGTCTACACGACCTCTGGCACATAGCAACGGTGGCGGAATATGCCTATAATCGCCGCCACTTTTTGGTCAATCCGGCCAAGTGTTTTTGGTCAACTAACGGGGGCACCGCCCAATGAGCTACAGCAAGATTCCGGCTGGCAAAGACCTGCCGAACGACATCTACGTCGCGATCGAGATCCCGGCCAACCACGCGCCGATCAAGTACGAAATCGACAAAGACAGCGATTGCCTGTTCGTTGACCGTTTCATGGCCACCCCGATGTTCTACCCGGCCAACTACGGTTACATCCCGAACACCCTGGCCGACGACGGTGACCCCCTCGACGTGCTGGTCGTTACCCCTTACCCGGTAGCGCCAGGCTCGGTGATCCGCGCTCGTCCGGTCGGCATCCTGAACATGACCGACGACGGCGGCGGCGATGCCAAAGTCATCGCAGTCCCACACGACAAGCTGTCCCAGCTGTACGTCGACGTGAAGGAATACACCGACCTGCCACCCCTGCTGATTCAGCAGATCGAGCACTTCTTCGCGAACTACAAAGATCTCGAAAAAGGCAAATGGGTGAAGATCGAAGGCTGGGCCGGTGCAGATGCCGCTCGCGACGCTATCACCAAGTCGGTTGCTGCCTACAAAGGCTGAGACGCCACTGGCCTCGCGCCTGTGACGACTTGAAAAAAACCCCGGTTGATCCGGGGTTTTTTGTGGGCGTCTATCAAGGGCCTTTTAAACGCAGCGTTTAATTTCAGAACGCTACGTTTTTTCTTGTTTAATTTGTTCCAAATACGTCTTACATCCGGTCGTAAATTTCCCTCGAAATTTGAACGGCTCGTTTATTCAAAGCCCGGCGCAGCAGCCGTAGACTCGTGTTTATGAAAAAGAACACTAGCGGCCCACGGTTTAAAGCGCTCCTCGAAAAAGCGAAAATAACGACGACAGGTTTTGCCGCTTTCTTCGACACGGAGCCGCAAAATATCCATAACTGGTACACCCGCGGTGTGCCCGCCTACCGCATGGAAGAGGTCTCCAGATTACTCTCGGTAAACAGTGACTGGCTCAAAACAGGTGAAGGCCCACAAGACTCCAAACACCTGCGCCTTCTCGACGAGGCCGGCAACACCTTCGACGCCCAGGCCATTCGCGGCATCTACACGGTGGTCGAGCCCTCCGACGTCAAACTGCCCCTCTTCAAGGAACTCCCCATCGCCCCGGGGTCCTGTAAAACCCACGTCGCCGAAGACCCCGGCCAATTCATCCGTCTGCCCAAAAGCCACCTCGACTCCCTGGAAATCAAATACACGGATGTCTTCTGCGTCCACATGATCGGCAACGGCATGGGCGAGCGCATTGAGGACGGCTCGACCCTCGCCATCGACCGCGGACTGACCAAAGTGATTGACGGGGAAATCTATGCCATCGAGCACGACGGGATGCTGCGAATCAAATACCTGCACCGGATGCCGGGCAACGCCCTGCGGCTGCGCAGCTACAACAAAGCTGAACACCCGGATGAAATCTTCAATGCCGAGCAGATTGATAAGCAGAACATCAGGGTGTTGGGGTGGGTGTTCTGGTGGTCGACCCTGAACAAACGGCGGCCGGCGGTGCCATTTTTGTAGCTCCGCGCCGTACTCATCGAGAGCGTTCCCACAGGTACTACGCAATCCATGTGGGAGCGAGCCTGCTCGCGATGAGGGCGGAACATTCACGCTAAAATTCCGGCTGGGTCACTTAATCCCGAGCTCCGATAGCTCTAAGGCGCACACCGCACTGGGAATTCCCCAAAAAAATCAGTATGCTGCGCCCCACATTTGCGCATCAACCCGCCCCGCGGCTCTGATCGCACCGACAAGGCAGATGACTTTCTCGCCGAGTCCCACAGCCGGACGCAAGATCCGGGTGTACGTTTTGAAGGCTGGTGAGGTTTACCAAAAATGAACCAAGCCAGTCCCCGAGAAGCCGGCCACAAGCCGGCTTTTTAATGCCTGAAAGCCACGCAGAATGCGGGCTGAATATGAAACGACATCTTTGACCCACACCTAAGCGTTGGGTACGCCGCTGCTCCATCGACTCGATTTCGATGGCACAAGAGATCTGTGTTGATTCACTCATGCCAAGGAAGTCCGTTCAGTAGCTCGACTGGCAAAGCTTCCTGAAGGCTAACAACGTGGTCAGCAGTATCAGCCGTCGTGGGATCAGCCACGTCAACGCCGCTGCAGAGAGCTTTTTCCAGCATTGAAGCGGGAGCGAATCCGAAAAAAAATCTATGGACCGCGCGAAGAAGAAGCCCGGAACGATATTTTCGATTATATCGAGATGCTCTATAACCCTAGTTGTGCGGCGAGTCACGGAGAACCGGGGTCGCAGGACGCCGGGGGTCGATGGCGAAACGTGGGAGACGCCCGAAGCCAAACTTCGAGGCGTGATGTGTCTATCGATCAAGCGGGGTTACTGTTCTTAACCGTTGAAGCGGGTATGGAAATACGTGACTACGCTACGTACTGGAGCGCTTTCCGCTGGTAGCTGCGATTGAAGACTTCGAAGCCTTGCTGCCATGGAACGGCTCCCCGCCTATCTCGCGCTAAATACACACATCGTTTTTTGCCATGTGTGGTTTATGGGGCGCTTACCCCTTTTCTACACTCTGCCACCACGAGTAATAACAATAGAGGCAATAGAGTGGACATAAAGCAAGAGGTGAAATGATTGACGTGCGGTGCGCTGAGGACAATGTGCTTGGATTTGAAAAGGCATGAAGACGCATGGAGTTTTCACCATGCGTTGGAAGCTCGACTTACCCAATTCAACCTGACCCAACACCCAGAGAAAGCACGGTTACTGCGCTTTGGTAGATATGCAGGCGAAGATTGTAAGAAACGTGGCGAGGAGAAACCGGAAACATTCGATTTTCTGGGGTTCACACATTTTTGCAGTCTAGCCAAGAACGGCATGTTCGAAGTTGGGGCGGTTGGTCGCGCAATTGCCTCATGCATCGAAACTTCTCGGCCCCCCGATTCCGGGGTGCCGATAGCACTAAAGCCGGTACGCAAGTCAGAGCTTGCCGAAATTGACACAACAGTAACCCATATCGTCCTTCTCCTGCGCCTGCCGGAATTCAGACGGCACCCATTCGCAACGCGTGACCAGGCCTGGGCTTTTCAGTCCTTTGAGAAATGGCAGCAGCCTTCCGTTGCTCAAGTCGCCACCGTAGCCGATTTCAGACACGTAGAGCACGTGGATCGGTTGCTTGTCGCGCAAAAAGGCAAAATATGTCATGTGGTCCACTACGACATTTTCTGCCGACTCCGCAGGAATACCACATGACACCCCCAGCTTACTGATTGAATCCAAGTGAAGCTGAGATCCCAGCACCGGAATCGAAAGCGGCTGCCCGGGCAAACTCGATTGCGCGAAGGAGGAGTTACGTGTGATGGCAGGGGTCACGAGGGTTAACAGTGTCACCATCGACGCCATGGAAAGCAGCAATAACAGTGAATAGGCTATTAGTGTGGGTGTGTTGCTCAGCTTCACTGCGCGCCGGGAGTGCATCAACAGGACTGCGATGATGATCGATACAGGCATGAATTGATTAGCTGCATAAAAATTCTGTATGTTGTAAAAAAACGCATTGATTAAATCTGCGCCGACCAATAACAGCGCCAGCACGACAGACGCAGACACTTGGCGGCGAACCAGTTGCAACAGAAATACCGCGATACTTACAACGTGGACTCCGATAATAAACGCGTACAGAGAGTAATAAATGGCAAGATTGAGGTACGGCAACGCTTCAAAGCTACCGACCATAGGAGGCAGCCAGCCCGATTGAAAAGTTTCATTAAAGGTCAGATGTATCAACAACCGGTCAGGGAAGCTCATTAAATTATTGAAAGCTGCGCTGACAAACTCAGCTGGTGCAGAGAACAGCATACCCGGTAACAATGTGTTGAACGCCAGCATTTTTTGAATGTTCGGCGCATCCTGGCAGCCCGCCAGAGCGCTGAAATAGTGAAAGTTCTGAATGCACAGAACCACGACGAACAGCCACAAGCCATAGCGAATCGCTTTGTGGTACGTTGCCGTCGCGAACCACACGGCCGCTAGCGCGAATGGCGCATAGAACATGCTCTTCGGGTGAGCATAGAAAAATAATGTCAGCAACAATGCAAGCCCAACAGTCATTGCCACCTGCGCGTGCGCAGACTTCTGCTCCTTGAAGAACAGTGCCAACAAGCAAAGCACAAGGATCGGCAGCATCAGAAGTTGTTCAGGACGCGACAAGGCCCACAGATAGGGTAGGATACCCAAAGAAGCCACCGCCACCAATCCAGCGAAGCGCTGAAGAGCCCCTCCAGTATCACGTGCCTGCGTCAAGCACCAATAAGCGAGTAAGGCAAACCAGATCAGCGATAAAGAAATCCCGCTCACTCTCAAGCCAAGAGGACCCAAGTGGGCATAGATCGCCGACAGTAATATGCCGGCCGGATAAAATACCCATGAAACTGTCCGCCCGGCAGTTGTTGTGCATTGTGGATAAAGGGTAACCGCATTTCCGTCCTCCAGAAATAGCCGCGCAACCCTGAATTTTGTCATGACTTCATCGGAGTAAACCGGAAGAAATACCCCGCTCAGTAATACAGCAAAAAACAATACCAGAACAATTATTGGAATTTTATTTGTTAAAACAGCTCTCATTCTTCAACACCCAGTCGATTTAAAAAACGATTATTCTATCTTCGTCAGTAAAGGCTTATTAATCGGCGCCAATGGTAGCCCAATCCCAGCATTGAACCTGCATTGTATCCATCGAACCTGAAAGCTCTCTGGAAACTCCGGGTAAGCCCTCAGATGTGCTGAAATGCGCTCTGACTACCTGAAGCGAGCCTATAAAATCACTTCGTTACGCCAGTTCGCCCGGTAAACCCCCATTTTTAGTACTCGCCAAAAGTAGAGGTCGGGCCACTAGTGTGCTGAGCGGTTAGTTCATTTATCTACTGGTCAGGATATACCGTGCGTCCAATGTCATGGGTGCAGCTACGCAGTGTGCAGATCAGCAATTGCACGCTGCGTGTCCTCTTCAGGATACGGCGCGCTGTAGCGAGTCGACGATACCTGCCTGTTGTTCCGTTGTCAGCCCCACCCACAGTGGCAAGCGAATCAAGCACTCCGACAGGGTGTCTGTATTTGTCATCGCGCCATGTTGTCGGCCATAGCGCAGTCCTGCCGGAGAGGAATGCAGCGGTACGTAATGGAACACAGGGTGGATATTGTCGTGTTTAAGTTTCTCTAGCGTGCGTTGGCGATCGATGCCGGGAGCAAGCAAGACATAGTACATGTGTGCATTGTGTGTGCAATCTGCCGGAATGATCGGGCGGCGTACTGCGCCTGTCGATTCAAGCCCTTCGAGCGCTTGGTGATAGTGGTTCCAGCTGTCCAGGCGATTTTGTGTAATCGACTGTGCCTCTTCCAGCTGGGCCCAAAGAAAAGCGGCGGTCAATTCACCTGGCAGGTAGGAAGAACCGACTTCCTGCCAAGTGTACTTGTCCACTTCACCTCTGAAGAAACGGCTGCGGTCCGTACCTTTCTCCCGAATAACCTCGGCGCGTAATGACAGTGTCGGGTCGTTAACCAATAGCGCACCCCCTTCGCCGGATATCACGTTCTTGGTTTCATGGAAGCTATATGCACCCAGATCACCAATACTGCCCAAGGCTCTTCCTTTATAGGAGGCCATGACCCCCTGCGCAGCATCCTCAACCACGCGGAGACCGTACCGGCGGGCGATCTCCATAATCGTGTCCATTTCGCATGCGACGCCAGCGTAGTGAACCGGAACGATTGCCTTGGTGCGAGGTGTAATCGCAGCCTCAATCAAGCGTTCGTCCAGGTTCAGTGTGTCTTCTCTGATATCGACAAACACCGGTATTCCACCGCGCAATACAAAAGCGTTGGCAGTGGAAACGAAGGTGTAAGAGGGCATGATGATCTCATCCCCAGGTTCAATATTGAGCAATAGGGCTGACATTTCCAGGGCAGCAGTACAAGAGTGCGTCAACAGTGCCTTTTCGGTGGCGGTGTACTGTTCAAGCCACTGATGGCAACGTCGAGTGAAGGGGCCGTCACCAGCAAGCTTATTAAGGAACTTCGCTTCTGCAATATAGTAAAGTTCCTTTCCCGTCATGAAAGGGCGATTGAAGGGGATTTTAACGTCGCTCACTGTAGGTCTCCAGATTATTGTTTTTTGGCTAACAGCAAGAGTGAGCCGCCGAGAGGAAAGGTGATACCTACCTTCAAAAGGTCAAACTGTATCTTCATAACGAATTCAAGGAGCCGATTGGTCCGGTCAGAAATATCGAACTCGCTGTTTACTTCCGCATTTTTTTGACCGCTGTCGTGCCAGCCACATCAAGGAGACGAGCAGGGCGACAAAGGATGTGACGTATTGAACCTCAAGGCCGGCGCGGCCAGCCTTGTCGAAAAGCTCGCGTTGAGTGTAGCGGCGCACATGACAGGCACGTTCATCCGCAGCGGACCACCGCCAGCGGTGCTGGGGAGCGGTCAGCAATAGATGACCATCCTTATGCGGTGCGCGGGAAAGGTTCGCCAGTACCTGTTCATCTTCATTGATATGTTCGATGACATCAAAAGCGCCAATTACATCAAATCGCTCTGCATCGTTCATGGCGCGCGCGTCCAGCTTTTCAAAGCTTGCGCCGGGCACGCGTCGACGTGCATGTATTAGGCCTTCATCGAAAAACTCGGTGCCGGTGAGTGTCGTTTCGGAAAATTCCTGGTGAGTCCCTTCCAGCACAAAGCCGGTACCACAACCAATCTCCAGGAAATTCCGGATTTTGCCGATGCGAGATTTCAGCACCCAAATGATCACGCGGTTACGGGCGCGAAACCACCAGTGGCGTGCCTCTGCCAGGGCAAGCACCTCAAAGGCGGACTTGGGGAGCGGGGTGCGATCTGGGGGCATCAATCTGGCTCTCTGTTTTAGTCTCTGTCCTTCTGGCGATTTTCCCGAATAGTATCCCACATGTAAATAAAGCCACCGCAAGTGGCAGGGATCAGGGCCATTAGAGTGTAGTTTGCCAGGGAGGCGCCTACAGCTATATTGGCTGGTACGTCTAGTAGACCATAAAAATAAACAAAAAAACCTTCGCGCACCCCAAGCCCGCCCACTGTTATTGGAACCATGGTCAGGATGGCGATGACTGGATAGAGAGCAAAGTGCTGAATGAAGGGGATGTCATAACCATAGGCACGAAATACTAGATAAACTACCGATATCAGAGATATTTGATAACAGCAGATAAAAAGCAGGGATGACGTGAGCGCCTGCCGGTAGGGGAAGTTTATCGTGCTGGCATGAAGCTTTTGAATATACCCCAGCAATAGAGAAAGTAACGAATTTTTGACGGTGCGGCGGCTATAAAGTGCATAGGTTTTTTTGCTGGTCAATATAATTTGGGTCACTACTGCTATGCTGCTGACGGCACCGATGGTTATGATGAGCAGCGTGTAGTTGTCTGATGCAGGTAAGAAGGGCAGGGCAAAAAGCGTAAAGGTACATAACACCAATAGTCCAATCATGCGCTCAATAATTACCGTACTGCCTGCGGTACCCCGCTTTTTCGGGTGGCGTCGTTCGATGTGAAGCATACGAAAGGCATCCGCTCCCTGTGTTGAGGGTAAAATCAAACCTTGAAATTGAGAGATCAGATTTATTTTCCAGAGGTTTGTTAACGCTTCGTCAATCGAATTGAGCCGCAGGAACACTTGCCAGCGGTTGGCAGAAAAAAAAGAACTCAAAGTGATTGGGATAACAGCAGCCAGCGCAAGGTAGTGCCATGCTGTAATGTCGCTGATTAATGCCGTTAGCTTAAGGTCAAATGTGTGTATGAGAAATGCACAGAAAAAAAACGCGATCAACAATTTCAAAAACGTCAAAGGCATGCAGGGTGCTCAACGTAGGAAGGTTAGGCTAACGCTATGTAGAAAACCCTGTCACGGTCAAGAACGGCATGAGGGAGAGTGTACATATTGTCTGCCTCCCCTACATGACAAGGGATGTCGGTTATTGCAGTTTTGATTTTATGTAATCGGCCAGATCATTGATGGTTTTAAGGCCTTCAATATCCTCGTCAGGTATCTCGATGACGTAGTGATCCTGGATAGACAGAATGATATTGAACATGCCGAGAGAGTCAACACCCTGGTCGCTGAGGCTAATATTGTCGCGTAGCGTTGAGGCATCTGCTACAACATCAGCCTGGGAAATAATGTTGATAAGTTGTTCTTTTGTCTGGGGCATGGTTAGTAATTCATCGTATAGGTGTTGAAGTTACCCCGACCGGTACGTTTGTACTGCGGGAGGGAAGCTTGGTGGCATTGCTGGCAGTTGACGAGGTTGTCTGCAGGCTACTGAGCTGAACGGTGGTCATGTTGCCACACTCCATGCAACAGAGGGGGGCTGCTCTGTTGCCAGCTTCAAAAAGATGTCGCACATTAGCAGTTGTCGAGAGAGGCGTGTAGTGTTGATCGTCGAGCCACAAGCCTCGCTGAACTGTCGCCTCGCCTTGCTGCAAGGTTCGTATGCCAGCGGTAGGCTACTCGACTTTGAGGGCACTGAAGTAAAGCATGCCGATATGTTCTGCACTGAGCTCAATGCGACTACGGGTCAATCGAGTGCCCAGCGTCTGCTCAAGTGTCAGCCCTACCCCGCTCAAGTCAGAACACGGCGGCCACTTCGGGCTTTCCCAGCGACAAAAAACCCACTGGCTGCCACTGGGTATGCTCAATTCCTTGAGATGCAGTGCCTTGTTCATGGATACCAGCACTTCGATCGGAGAGAAGTCATCTGGCATGGTGGTCAGGCTCACTGACCGATGGGCGGGTGTGAAAACACATTGTTTTTCAACCAGCGACTCGTCGTAAGCACATCGTGTATCGGCGCAACCTTCGGCTTGGATCAATTTGCCTTCATGATCAATACAATCGAGTTGAAAGGTGAACGTAGCGACAGCCTCACCCGGCAATGATCGAGGGGTTGATCTAGGCCACCAGTGACAGGTGAGTAGGTGGTTGGTCATTCTACTGATTCTGAAGTCCAGCTTTTCGATCCGTGCGTGCGGTGCGTGGCGAGTGATGGCCTGCATCGTGGCATTGAGCATGTCGGCCCCTTGTATGTAGGTTCGTTCGCCTTTGAATCCCAGTGATAGCTCGATGAAGTGCATCACTTTTGTTTCCTGAGGTGGGCTGTCATGTTAGCCCTGTGATTGATTGCGAAGTTTCCAGAAATGACGCTGTTTGGCGCGATGTCGCCGATGACAACCGAGCCCATTTTTATTTGTACCGCGTCGCCAATCTCAAGGCCCTGTGCGATGGAGCAAGAGGCGCCAACCCATGCGCCGGTCCCCAGGCGTGTGCGTCCTGCAATAACGGTATTGCCAGAAATCACAGAGTTCTTGCCAATCACGGCGCCATGACCAATGTTGGTCATGATGCCGATCTGGCAGTTTTCTCTGATGGTTGTCGGCTGCTGGAACAAGGACCTCGCGATTACTGCGCCAGCAAGTATCTGGCAACCCGATTCAATGCGTACACCGCCCTGATGTTTGACCACCATCAGCGTGCCGTTGTCGTTGCGTAGCGTGATCAAGCCCTCGGCGCCTACAACGGCATTTGAACCGATGTAGACATCGTCTCCGATCTCGACGAGACCTTCGATCACCACGTTTGCTGAAATTTCCACATTGTTACCCAGTGTGGCCAGTGGCGAGATAACGGCGCTGGGGTGCAGCGTGCAATTTTCGCCGATGCTCGGTGCTTGCGCAGTTGCGTACTCAGTATCTTCACTCAAACGGTTGTAGAGGCGGAAAAAAGAGGTGCGTGGGTCGGCGCAGAATACAATTGATTTTTCAGTCGCAAACTCTTCATTTTTTAAATTTTCGGGGCATAAGACACACGCGACATTGGGTGTAGCCAAAGCTTTTTGCAAATAGTGCAAGTTCTGACAGTACACCAGTGCGCCTGGCGTTTGCGCATCGATTTCGTCGAGGTGTGCAAATACCCCATTGTTTAAAATGTGTTCAGCAGGGAAATAATCCACGACGCGATAAGCGGATGCCATCATTACTCCACATGCTCTTCAATAATGGGGAATTGACTGAGGTGGGTTGCATTTTCGACCAGTCTTCCGAGGTACTCGCCTTGCACACCTAGAGCCAGAAGGATGTTGCCGGCGAGGAATGACAGCAAAATCGCCAGCGACGCCCAGCCGGGCACTATATGATCGGTCAGGAGGGTGCGCAGCAGAATATACATAGCGAAAAAAATGCTCGACGCGCTGACCAAAAAGCCCCAGATCGACACGTAGCGAAGTGGTAACAGGGAGTAATTGACGATAAGGAACGAAAGCGTTTTGAACATCTTGCCAAGAGTGTAAGTGCTCGGGCCGCCATCGGCGCGCGGCGCGTGGCGAATGCTCACGTTCGCCATCATGCTGACGGGCACCGAATTAAAAAGCATCGCGGCGATATGTGGGTGCGAACCCTGATACCTGACGAGCTGTCTTGCCACCTGTTGACTCATGGCCCTGTAGCTTGAGAGGCTGAAACCGGTCGGTTTGCCCATGATCTTGCTAACCAGTTTTTGGTTAATGCGCGAAGCCATGTTGCGCCAGGCGCTATGCTGTTTTTCAGCCATCGGGATCTTTCCGATGACGACATGCTTGCCGGCTTGAAGTTGATCAATAAACAGTGGGAGGTCTTCCGGGAAGCACTGCAGGTCATCGTCGATTGTCACGACAAATCGTTTGCAGGCATAGCCGATGCCGCACAGCGTAGCGTGTTGTTGTCCCTTGTTCTTCGCGAAGCGAACGACTTTGACTCTGTGGTCTTGTTCGTGAAGTGCCAGAGCGGCAAGCCACGTCTGGTCTGGGCTCGCGTCATCCACAAGAATAACCTCCCAGTCTTCGCAGATCTGATCAAGAGTCGCGCGTGCACGCTCGTAAAATTGCGGGAGCGTACTGGCGCTTTTATAAACGGGTACCACCAAGCTTACTGAGACGGTTTTACTAATCACCTTGAGCCTCATCCTGATCATTCGATTGTGCAATGACGCATCATGCTGCTAACGCGTCCTGCCTGGATTTACTGGCTTGTAGAGTTGCTGGTTGGCATCGCACGTAGAGGGGGGGGGGGGATGCCATATGCCCATCGTTTGGTAATACTCAGGGAACCGAGCACATGAACTACATTACTCATGTAGGGTGGACCATCTGACTCTATCAGCAACCAAGCGTCGGACAACTGTGTATAAGGGCACCGAACGAAGCATGTTGATAGATCCATTAAAGGCACGGATTTTAAGCTATGCGAGGAAAGGTGTCACGGCGCGGGAAACTTGACCTCTCGCTTTCAATCTTTGAGGGGAGTGGCAGGCTTTGTCATGGTTGAAGCCTTGCAGGTCAAGCCAGTTCTTGACCTCAAGATCGAGGGCCTCTTTGGTGTCAATCAACAGGCTGGCTAGACGTTCACGAGATATGATCATTGGGGCGCATCCTGGGGAGGTCCAGAGAGGTTGGACGCAATAGGACCAGAGGCGTCTGTATGTGACCGCCTCCCTGCCGGTCACCTCTTCGGCGTGCAATGATCACCCCGCGTGTAAACAGTGGTCAGCACCAATCCAAATGTTTGGTACTAGCCCGCCCCCCCCCAGCGGGCAATGCCTTAGACGGGCGGCCTTGTGATGATCCTCGCGCGTACGGTTTAAGAAACTATCAAATATCCTCGCCCTTTAGGGCTCCAGGAATCATCAATCATCAATCATCTTTGTGATGACTGCTGAAAACAGTTCACCGATTCTGAATTCGAACCGTCATGCTCCAGTTTCTCCGCAACTGGAGTTTCATCAATGTTCTTGCACGTGCCCAGTACGGCGGCGCTCAGGCACTCGCGAGTGGTGTTTCTCTCAGTTCAAGATCTCGCGACGAATCTTGTCCTGCTCTCGCAGCTCTTCGGCCAGGTCTCGCAGCAACGGCCTCATCCCGCCATCCCATGCATTGCGCGATGCAACAGCCTTACCCTCGGAGCTTCGCGGTCCGGTGCTTTGTTCCCAAGGTCGCCATTGCCGGATCAGCTTCGCCTGCCGTGCCCGTCGCTCGGGTGTCCAGCCGTTCGCCATGCTCAACCTTCCAATAGTTCGTTCTGCGCTTTTTTGGTTTTCCGCGTGCGCGCGGGCTCCTCTTGAATACCGTTGTTGACCTGAACCTGATTGCCGATGTTCGCCTGCTTCACGAAAGCGACCTGCTTGGGGGTTTTGAGTTCGCCCAAGGTCTGCAAGGTAGTAGCCCGGGCCTGGTTTTGGGCCTTGAGCGCCAGGCGCATGTAGGACTCCAGTCCATCTATATGTTTGGCCGATAGTGCCCAACTCGCGAGCTGCGTGAAAAGAGCATCCAAAGTGTGCGCCTGCGCCACCAGCAGGTCTTTTGCTCGGGTCATGTCGCCACAGTTGATTGCAGCCGTCTGCCGACTCAGTTCGAGGACAACCTCGATAAACGGCGTCTTGCCGATCAGGTTATTACTGACCAGCAATGCGGCGCTAAGGCATTCCGGTGTCAGGTAATTGCGGGCGTTGGCCTGGTCCTCATTTTCCTCAATGGCTAACTTCACTGTCGGGGCCGGAAAAGACGACACTTAAAACCGACGCTTACCGGAATCTAACTTATCAATCCGGCACGCCCGTGATTACCAATACGGTCAAGTCCTCGCCAACCCGCGAGTGGTGCGGTATCACGCTGTGGGCTGTGATAATTCCAGTGCCATTGAAACTGCCAGTTTGCGAGTCGTACTACGAACAATCATTCGGCAACGATGTATTTGGAAATACCGTAGTGTTGCTCAATTCCGAGCAAAAGGTACGCGAACCCTTTTATGCCTGTGGCCCGCTTATGATGCTTGGGCCAATCAGTCATGGCTATGAAGGTAACGCTCTGTGTGGGACGTTCCCCTAAATTCACGGATAACTAAACCCCTTAACCAACGTCAACTCCCCCACCGCCCGCATCGGCACCAGAAAAGTCTCCATCTTCTCGTTCGGCGTCCCTTCCTCCGTAATCACCGTCACCTGCGCCGTGGTCAGCGCTTGAACCGCCTCCTCCTGCCCGTCCTCATCACTCCGATACCCACCCCCGAAGTAATTCACATAGACGAGGTATTGGCCTTTGATTGGCGCCGGCATGGCGAAGATTTCCGGGCCGTATCCCGTCGTCACGTCAACATCCAGCGCCGCACCATTAGGCACAACGCGGTCGCCGTACCAGATGTGGGCGCCATCAGGCGTGATGAGGTGCAGGTCCAGATCCGTCCCATCGCTGTCCCACGCCAGCAGCACGCGCAACTTGGCCGGCGTAGCCCCACCACTGACATTAAGAAACTGCGTCCGAGACCGTTGCAGCCCATCAGGGCTGCGAACTTCAACGCTGTTGCTGCCATTGGGAAACGAGAACGGTCGATCAAAACGCCCAGACGGATCAATCTTCAGCGGCATGCTGACGCCGTTGACGATCAACCGCCCAGGTTCACTGGACTTTGGCGTGGCTTTGATCTGCCCGGTGATACGGGCGGTATTGGCTTGGCCGACCGGCGTGTTCACCGAGGAGGCTGGATAGTTAACGGTTTGACGAAAGTTTTCACCTTCACCTTCGGAAGCGCCAGTGCGCCAACCACCAACGGGCGTATTGAGTTTCACGCCACTCTCAGCCGCAAAAACTGCGGGCAATACACAAAAAGAACAAAGGAACAGGAAGACCTGTGGATAACGGAGTTTCATGGCCTATTCCAGCAAGAGGTGGCGGGCGAGCCCTTCGATGTAGGTTTCATCCTGGCCGTTGGGGTGTGCTTCGAAGGCCAGGTGCAGGTATTCGTGGGTCAGGTCGAGACGGTCTTGCAGTGACAGCACGCCGCGCACGTAGATGCGCTGGCGTTCGCGGTCGACGTAGGGGCGGCCGAAGGCCAGGCGGCAGACGGCGAAAGTGTTGACGTCGTTGTAGCCGACCTCGCTTTCCAACTGCGCACGCCAGCCGCGGCGTTGCTTTAGTAGCCAGTCTTGCGCGGCGGGCAACGCTTCGCAGGAGGCGACGGGGTTGTCCCAGCGGCTGAGGCTGGCGCGCGGGTAGGCGTGCAGCAGGATGGCGTCGTAGCGCTGGCCGGCGTTGGCTTGTTCGATGGCGTGCTGCCAGGAGAGTTTGTCCGGGCCGGGTTGGTCGGAGTGATAGGTGACGCTGGTGCCGGCGAGGACGAGGTCGCTGGTCCAGGCGGCGATGTGGCGTGACTCGGCGGTGGCCGGGCGTGGGGCGACGCGTTGGCGGTTGCTGCTGTCGTCGATGCTCAGGCAGTCGCCGTGGCGGGTGGCGTTTTGCAGCAGATAGGTTCTGATCGCGACAGCCAGGGCTTTGGCGGCTTCAATGGGTTCGGGTTTGGCTTCCCTTTGCAGGACGCGGGCGACGTATTCTTCACGGTCGAGTCGAGCGACGAGTTTGCCCTTCAGCAAAAACAGTTCGCCGTCGCTGTGGATATCGAGTTGATTGCCGTTGGCGAATTCGACGCGATAGTCGCCCAGCAGAGGCCCGGAAGAAACAACCCGATCCCCCGCAAGAACACGCTCGATCGGATAACGAGAAAACAGACCGACTTCGACGCAACGTCCCGCATCCAAAGGCCACTCAACCGGCAACACAGAAGCCAACACCCCACCGTAGTGACGCAAGACCATTTGACTGGTCCCCCGGCCACCCGCCCAGATCGGCGTACCGTCCGCCGTCCATCCGGCAAACCCGCCCTGACGCGACGCAGGGTCCTGATCGCCCAACCAGCTCCAGGTTTTCACCCGCAACCGGCCACCGAGTTCGCCGACAACATTGCCGTCAGCGGCGCTTAGCACCACATCGAGCAACACCCGCCGCGCCTGATCCTGCGCCGGCATCACGGCCAGCACTTTCAGCAATTCAGCCACGGAAACTCGCGTAGAAGGCTGCAACGAAGGAAGGTTCAGCAACCATTCCGGCGCCTGCCGTGCTTGCCAATATTCCCGCCAGCCAGCCTCAGAAATACCCAATCGCGCAGGCTCAAAGTACAAGCCACATGACTTCACCAACGCCTGATCGCGCTCGATCTTGCCGCCAGCAGCGCAGCAATACACTTCCTCTTTCGACTGCCCGCGACACTCGTAAGCGGGCTCACGAGCGCCGGTGTCCACCAGCCAGCCGTACACAAACAACTTCCACAAACTGCCGAGCGGTGCCTGCACATCAGCAGGCAATGGCTCACGTGAAATCACTTGAGTCTGGCTTAACGAAATCAACTCGCCCTTGAAGCCCAGACGCAGCGGCTCCTCCTGCGCTGTCGCCAGCGCAGGGATCAAACACAGCAGCCACCAGACCAGCGGTCGGGTCATGTCAGTTGACCGTGGCCTGGCCGAGGGCCGGTTTCTGTTCCTGGGCTTGATGCTGCGGCGCGTAGACCTGAGTGAAACGCACCGGCGGCAGATTGAATTGGCCTTTCTGCGAGAAGCGCACCAGATGACGCAGGCGCAGCTCGCCGCTCAAGGCATCGACCGGAATCGCATAAGCCATCTGGCCCGGCTCGAAACGCGCTTTCTCCAGCGCGGTCGGCTCGGTGCCGGCCTTGCCCATGAGCTTGATGCCCCACGTCGTGCGCTCGACATCGGCGCCCGGTGGCAGCGGCACTTCCAGCATGCCGTAGCGCAGCGGTTTCGCGGCTTTGCTGGTGATGATCACTTCGTCCAGGTACAGGCTGTCGCTGGACAACGGCTGGGTGCCGACGGCTTCCAGTTTGAAGGTGAAGGCTTCGTCGCCCGGCACCAGGCGCGACAGGCGACGGGTGATGGTCACGGCCATCGGATCGACCGGTGGTTGTTTGGTCTGGAAGCTCAATGCCGCTCGCAACGGCCGTTCTTGCGTCCCGGTCAGCGACAACACCGCCGGTACGGGTGAAGCGCCCTGCCACGTCCAGTACATTTCACCGGTAGCACCGTGTTGTTTTTTCCAGCCTTCACCCGGCGCCAGTGCGATGGTGGGCGAGGCCTGCTCGATGCTGCGTTGCAACCAGGTCAGCGCCAGAGCGCGCTCCAGGGTCGATTGCTGCGGCAGCAAACGCTGCAACAACGCTTGCGCACGAGCCTGATCGAAGGGTTGTAGCGACAGGTTCAAGGCTTCGGCAAATGGCTGAGAACTGACCGCCAAACGCTGCTGGGCATCCGGCAGTTGACGATTGAATGCGTCCGGCAGAGTCACCTTCGATTGCTTCGCCAACGAGGCAGTCAGCGCACGAGCAGCCGCCAAGCCAAGCGCCGAATCAGGATCGCTCATGACAAGGCTGTCCTCGCCATCTTCCATCAGATTCGCCGCGCTGCCCTCGCCTGCTTTCGCCAGGTCATCCATCAACCCACTGAGCAAGGTGTTGACCGGCAATTGCATCTGCTTGGCGAACGAAAGAATCAGCGCCCGCTGCAGCAACGGCGTGTTTTTCGCCTGCTTGGAATACACCTCCAGCACCCGCTGCCAATGCTCCGGCGGCAGGCTCAGTTCCAGCGCTTTGCTGGCGTGCCAGTCGGCGTAATAGGCGTAGGCAGTGAGGAACGCATCCGGCTCGCCGGCCATGCCCCACCAGGTGAAACTCGCCGAAGGCCCGGCCATTTGCACCAGGCGCAGACGGCTGTTTTGCATGATCAGGCGCAAGCGATCGCGGATCTGCGGGTTCGACGACAAGGTCGGGTACGCAATGCTCAATGGCAGCAAACGACTCGCGGTTTGTTCGACGCCACCGTATGGATAGCTCAGGAGATCATCGAGCGCCGAGCGGAACAGCGCTTGCGGACTGTCATCCAGACGCAAGCGAATATCCGTCGCGTCCACCGGCAAGGTCAACGGCGTGTCACCGCTGGCCACGTCCAGGCTTTGGCTTTGCGTGACCTGCCAGCCTTCGCCGGTCGCGGTCAGGCGCACGGCGAGGGCGTCGGCGGTTTTGCCGTCCTGCACCAGTTCGGCGGTCCACTCGCCGGAGGTCAACGCGAACGCCGGCAGTGCGATGTAGTTGATGCCATTGTTCAGGGTCACCGGCACGCGCTGATCGGCGCCGCCGTAATGGATCACCAACTCGGCCTTGACCGTTTTTTCCGCCTGACTGAAGGCGAACACACCGAGATCCGGTTTGTCGCCATTGCGGAATTGGGTCGGGCCGCTCCATTTCAGGTACAGCGGTTTCTCCGAGCGCAGGAATTGCTTCTTCTGCCCGACCTGCCCGTCATCGGCGATGGCGCGGGCAGTGATGCGCCAGCGGGTCAGCGAGTCCGGCATCTTGAAGGTGAAGCGGGTTTTGCCGTTGGCGTCGGTGATCAACTCAGGTTCCCACGCGGCGGTGTCGACGTCTTCCCGGCGCGGCCGCTCCAGCACTTTCACCCCGCGCTCGCTGCGGTTGGCTTTACCCGGTGCGCCAGGGCTGCCCGGCAACGCAACGTCGTAGCTGATGAACGACAGGCTGGCGCTGGTGCGCACGTTGTTGCGGCGTGGGTGATAGAAGAATTGGTCGATGGTCGGCGCGACTTCCGGTTGCAGCGCGTAGACCATTTCATCGACCACGCTGACCGTCAGGTGTGCCGGAATCGGCTTGCCGGCGAACTGGGTGGTCAGGTCCACCGACACGGTATCGCCCGGCTGATATGCCTCTTTATCAGTGGCAATGGCCACGTCGATCTGCGGCGCGATCACCTTGATGCCGGCGTTCTGGAAGCTGTACTGACCGCCCTTGGTGTACAGCACCGAGAAGGTCAGGTTCGGCGCGAAAGTGTCCTTCACCGGGATGCGCGCGCGGTATTGGGTGTCGCTGAGTTTTTCCATCTTCAGCCAGTCGCCGCCCTTGGACAGCAACGCCGTGGACTCGACCTTGTCACGCTCCAGCGACAGCAATGCATCGCTGACTGGCTCAGGGAAAGTGATCAGCGCCAAGGCTTCGTCGCCCGCCTTGTACTCGGGCTTGTCGAGGACGATTTCCACAGTGCCAGGCACGGCTTTGACGCCATCGCCGGTAACCGAATGGCCGGTGGCGCCGACGACCCGGCCATGGTCATCCTTCAACGTCAGGTTGTAGGTGCCTGGACGGTCGAAGGCCAAGGTGAAGCTTTTATCCGTCGCGGCGAGTTTGCCTTCGCCAGTGCTCTGGTCTTCAAGGCGCACCCAACTGTAGCTGCCCGGCATGACGGCTTTGGCCTGCTCGCTGCCACCCTCATTCAAATAGCTGAACGCAACCTTGTCACCCACTGCGCTGAAGCGCTGCGGTGCACTCAAGCGGAAACTCGCGGCGCCACGGTCGATGAGGATTTCCTTGGTGGTCTTGACCCGATACGCCGCGCCATCGCTGGCAAACACGGTGAGCATGTAACGGCTCGGTTTCTCGGCGGCCGGCAGGTCGAGGGTCGCGTTGCCTTTGCTGTCGGTGGTCAGTTCGGTGCTGGTCAGCTCCACCGGGAACTGACCGAGGTATTGCAGTTCGTTGTCGACCATCGACAGTTGCTGGGCGCGCAGGCTCAGGCTCAATTTTGCGTTCGCCACCGGTTTGCCGTCCGGGTACAGCAGCACCAGGCTGCCCTTGACCGGTTCGCCGGTGCGGTAATCCTGCTTGGCCAGGTTCAGCGAGATTTCGAAATGCGGCTTGATGTATTCGGCTACGCGGAAAGCGCTGCTGTAGGCCTGGTCCTTGTAGCTGAAACGCAGTTCATAACCGCCGGCCACGGCGTTATCCGGCAACTGGAATCGGCCTTGGGTGCCAGCCTTGGAATCAAGCTTCAGCGCCAGCGATTGCAGCGCCGTGCCGGTGGCATCGAGTACCGTCACGTTGACGTCGGCAGCGGTCGGTGCCACGGAATCCCGGGCGTTCTTGAACTCGCGACCGACGATTTTCAGCGACACCCAATCCCCCGGCCGATACAGCGGCCGGTCGGTGAAGGCGTAGAGTTTGGTGTCGTAGATTTCACTGTCGTAATAGAAGTTCTCGGAGACAAACACCCCACCCTCTTCGTCCTCGCCAATCACGAACGAACGCTCGGGGCTGACGTGTTTCAGGCGCAGCAAACCATCGGCATCGGTGGCGCCGCTGCTCATCACGCCGAGGCCATCGGTCCACAGCACATTGACCTTCGGCACCGAACTGCCTTCGTGCTTGCGAGCAGCCCAGACCACCAGTTCATCACCGGCAATCTTGCTCACGGCCACAGTGTTGGAAACGAACACCATGGTGGTCGCACGGTACTTGCCGATCAGCGCTTCCACCAGGTACAGACCGGGTTTCAAATTGCCCAGCGGAATGTAAACGTTGCCCGGCGCGACGCTGACGAACTCACTGGAAGAACCGGCCAGATTCACACCGGTTGGCGGCTGGATCGGTTTGGCTTGCCACAGCGGATAACGGAACTGGCTGACCACCGGCAAACCCGGAATCAGCGCGAATTGCGGCTGAGCGTCGTAAGGCGTGGGCGCGGCAATCGCGCTGCCCATCTTCAGCTCCGGCACTTCCTCGGTGACTTGTTTGCGTGACTCGTAGGAAAACGCCCGCTGCATCACCCGACGGGATTTTCGATACCAGTTGTCCCACAGGTACGCGAGCGTATTCGACAGGCCTTCACCCTTGAACTGACCGTCGCTGACCACGCGGTGCAGGTTCTTCTGGCGCTTGAGGAAATCCAGCGGTTTGTCGATGCGGTACACGCGAATGTCGGCGCCGCCATAGGGCTCCATGCGGAAACGACGGTAATCGCGACCCGGCGCTTCGAGACGCACCATCGCCTGTTCGTCACTGGCGAAACTGCTGTCCGCCAGCAGGAAAAAGCTTTCACCGGCCACCGGCGTGTAGCCGCTCGGCTCGACGGTGTCTTCGGCGTTGACCGCCGAAAACGGCAGCACCAAAACCAACAGCAGAGGCAGGAAACGCAACATGCGGGCACCGATCATTGGGAGAGAAAGTTCAGTCGATAGACGCCGATGAAGTTGGGGTTGGCTGCGTCGGGTATCCATCGGGTGTCCTTCCATGTCATGAGTTGCTGCAGGCTCGCGGAACGCATGCCGTTGTCAGTGGGGGTGGTGGTGCCGGTGTGATAGGCAATGAAGCGGCCCATCCAGATCATCAGGTGCTGGTCGTCGCCCTGATCGAAAAACATCAGGTCGCCGGGTCGGGCTTGCGCCAGATCGCGACCGACCAGATGGCTGTTGAACTGAATCAACTTGATCGCGTTGACGTACGGCCCGACCTTGCCGCCGCCCTGCTGCCACTGCTGGGCGAGGCTGCGTTGGGCCTCGCTCAATTGCAGCTCCGGCGGCAGGTAGCGGTTGCTCAGGCCATTGCTGCGCAGCCATTTGTCGTCATGGACTTTCAGCGCTTCGTTGGCGGCGAAGCGCACCAGTCCGGCGCAGTCCTGCTGATACCAGCGCGGGCTGGGGCCTTGGGTCAGCTGCTCCTGGGCGATGCGCACGAACCAAGCGCGAAACACCTGGGACTGCTGCGGATCCAGCGCTGCGGCTTCTCCAGCAAACGCGCGACTGCCCAGCAACATCGCCAGCAGGCCGAGGCCTCGGATAAGTGCGGTCACAGCGCTTTCCACTCCAGCGGCAGCCACTGCCAATGGCCGTCAGGCTCGCTGCCTTCGGGCAAAGTCAGGGCGTACTTGCCATAGCCGCCAAGCTTGCGCAGTTTCGGGATCAAGTAGGTTTGCGCGGCGTTGTAGAACACCGGCTCCATGTCCTGCGGCAGGCTGTCGAGGGTTTCCTGCTGCATCAGTTGCGCCATGGATTCCGGGCCGAAGTAGACCGGCATCAGCAGGTCTTTCGGCACCACATCAGCCATCGGCGGGAAACGTTTGTCGAGGGTGCCGAGGGCCTTGTCCACGAGCTTGTCATCGAGGGAGAACAGCAACGTCGAACCGTGACGCGCCAGGCTGACTTTCATGAACGCCTTGCCGGTGATCGCGTCAGGGTTCTCGGCGTCCTTGGCTTTGTAGGGACCGAAGTTGGAGCTGACCTGGCGCTGCCACTGATGGCTTTGGCCTTCCTGTTTCTCGACCACCGGGAACGCGTGTTCTTCGACGTTGCCTTCATAGGCGCCAACCATCGAGCCGAACAGGTTGCCCAAGTCACCGTCGAGTTTGGCGCTGTCGTCGTCATTCAGGCTGGCCACCAGCAACGGCGTGTACAACCGCGAATCGGCGTACCAGCACAGCCCGGCGGCCCCGGCCATGTGTTCGGTCAGCGCCTGGGCGACGGATTCTTCGGCGCCGAGTTTCACCAGCAGCGGTTTCTGCTGTTCGGCGGCGAGCGGCAGGGCCACGCACGCGCTGGCGCCCATTGGCATGGCTTGCCAGATCGGTTTGAAATCGAAGTCCGGCTGGTTGTCCAGTTCGTCCATGGCGAGGAAGCTGTGCCAGCCCTTGTCGTCCATGTCGAAGCGCAGGCCGGCGAAATTCGGGATGAAACGCTGGTAACCCATGGCCAGGACGCTCGCGTTGACCGACAGGCGTTGTTTCACCTCGGGCGCGCGCGGTGGCAGGCCGAAGGCTTCGGGGAACAGTTTGTCACCGTTGAGCAACGCGGCGATGGACTGGGTCGAGACGCTGCCCGGTTCTTCCGAAGCTCCGCCTTCTGAATCGTAGAGTTTGGTCGGGTTGGACAGCACCACCAGTTTGTCGCCATGGGAGGCGAACAGCAGCGCCTTGCTGGCGTTGTAAGTGAGTTGATAAAGCGTCACATCGTCGGTGCCGACTTTCACTGTGGCGACGGTGGTCAGCTGCGAATCATCCAGCGCCACTTTCGCCAGCGGCTCCAGCACCTTGGCCAGCCCACCGCGATCCATCACCAACAAAAAGTCTTTCAGCCGGCCGTCCGCCCCACGCCACAACGCCACATCCGCCGGTTGATCGAAGAGCTGCTCGATCAAACTGTCCTGCAATTTCAGGTCATGCTCATAAATGATCCGCCGCAGACTGCCGATCAGGCCGAGGCGATCCGCATGCGCTTCGTAATAGAAGACGAAATCCTCGGTCAGGGTTTCCTTGAGGAACGGCACCGCCAGCAAGTCTTTGGGCAATTGGCTCAGGGAATGGGTTTCGAGCAGACCGTCCGGGCGGCTCATGCCCAGCTTGTCGCTGGCCAGTTCGGCCGGTGGCGCCTTGGGTTTGTGCATGAACCAGCCTAAGCCGGCCGCGACGCCAGCCACCAGGATCAGCCCGACCAGTAGCGCCGGCCAGCGGCGAGGAGTTTTGGCAGCTGGCGTTTCGGCGGCCGGAGAAACAGTGTTATCGCTCATGTTCACAAAACCCGATGTCATCCGTGGAGCGGGATGCTTAATAGTTGAAAGTCTTGACCAGCAGCAGGTCACCGATGGCCCGCAGGGGCACGATGAAGGTCTCGCGTTTTTCGTCGACGGTATTTTCGTTGAGCACCAGGTTGATCTGCGAGGTGATCACCTCGTTCTGGTTGCTGGTCTCCTCGAAGTTATAGCCGCCGCTGCCGAAGTTGCCCCAATAGTTCACGTAAACCAGATAGGTGCCATGCATCGGCGCGCTCATGGTGAACATTTCCGGGCCGGGGCCATCGACGCCGTCCGGATCCAACCCGCCGCCATTGCTCATCGCTGGGCGAGCCCAGAACGCGTGTTGGCCGTCGGGGGTAATGATGTGCAGATCGAGTTCGGCTTTCGGGTCATCCCAACCCAGCACCACGCGAATCCGCGCCGGGGTGCGCAGGTTGTTGGCTTCATAGAATTGAACGCGCTTGAGGGACTTGCCTTCAGAGCTGCGCACTTCAACGCTGTTGGAACCGGCGCCGAACGCATACGGCCGGGCGAATCGCCCCTGGTCGTCGGTGTACAGATTCAGGGGATTGCCGTTGACGGCCAGCGTATGAGGCCCGCGTTGCGTGCCGATGGCCTTGAGCTGGCCCTGGATCATCGTGCGATTGCGCTGCACGCCCCGGTCGATGGGCGGCGTCGGATAGGCGACTTGAGGATATTCGCTGCGGTCCAGCAGGCCGTTGAAGCGCCAGCCGCCGACCGGCTCCGACAACTCAGCCGTCGGCTCGGCCCAGGCAGCGGTCGCGCAGACCAACGCCATCAGCACCAGAAGAAATGAACGCATGTGACGCCTCCTGCCATGCATAACGAAACCTTGCACCCGATCCTCGGCGCGTTACAGATCCTAAAACTGCGTTTCGTCAGAAAGACCCGTGACTATCGGGTCGTAGAAGGCGCGAAGGTTAGCCATTTGGCGGTTTTTTAACAATCGGATACATCTATATTTGCGGTAGGAATCACGCTCATTTGGGGCCGTGAGCCGAATAGCGCGTTTATTCGGCTCACGAAATGAGCCGAATAATCCCCATCACTCACGGAAGCGACATTCCTTTGTGGCGAGGGGCTTGCCCCCGCTCGGCTGCGCAGCAGTCGTAAATGGCTGAATGCGGTATTCCTGAAACCCTGGGCAAATGGTTTTTGGGCTGCTGCGCGACCCAGCGGGAGCAAGCTCCCTCGCCACAAGGGGTGTTTTCAACTTGCGATCAAGGCTCAAAAACCCGCCCTCATTTGCCCATACCCCCCATGTCTGCTAGTGTCGCGCCGGTTTAACGTCAACCGGAAATAGCCGCCATGGCCCGCAAAAAAGCTGCACTGGATTTCGAACAATCCCTCGCTGACCTGCAAACGCTGGTGGAGCGACTGGAGAACGGCGAATTGTCGCTGGAAGACTCGCTGACGGCTTTCGAGCAAGGCATCGGTCTGACCCGCGATTGCCAGGCGGCGCTGGCCCAGGCCGAGCAAAAGGTTCAAGTGCTGCTCGAGCGTGATGGCGAGCTGGCCGAGGAACCCTTCGACGCGGATCAGCCGGAATGATTGCTGCGTATTCGGCGACCAGCCAGGCCCGCGTCAACGCTGCACTGGAAACCCTGTTCAACGCGCCGAGCCCTGAGCTCGCGCGGTTGTACGAAGCCATGCGCTACAGCGTGATGAATGGTGGCAAACGGGTTCGCCCGCTCCTGGCCTACGCCGCGTGCGAAGCGCTCGGTGGCAAGGCTGAGCAAGCCAACGGCGCGGCCTGCGCGGTGGAGCTGATTCACGCGTATTCCCTGGTACACGACGACCTGCCAGCCATGGACGACGACGATCTGCGTCGCGGCCAGCCGACCACTCACAAAAAATTCGATGAAGCCTGCGCGATCCTTGCCGGTGACGGCCTTCAGAGCCTGGCGTTCAGCGCCCTGCTCGACCCGCGCCTGAGCACGTCGGACGCTGCTCTCACCTCCGACCACCTCCGCCTGCAGATGGTAAGCGCCCTGGCATTGGCGGCAGGCCCGGCCGGCATGGTCGGCGGTCAGGCCATCGACCTTGGTTCGGTCGGTCTGAAACTTGACCAAAAAGCCCTCGAAACCATGCACCGGCACAAGACCGGCGCGCTGATCGAGGTCAGCGTCAAACTCGGCGCCCTGGCCAGCGGCCGTGCCGAGAAGGACGAACTGAAGTCCTTGCAGACTTATGCACAGGCCATCGGCCTGGCGTTCCAGGTGCAGGACGACATTCTCGACGTCGAAAGCGATACCGAAACCCTCGGCAAACGCCAGGGTGCCGACATCGCGCGCGACAAACCGACCTACCCGGCCCTGCTCGGCCTCGACGCGGCCAAGGCCTACGCCCTGGAACTGCGCGATCAGGCCCTGCACGCACTGCGACCGTTTGACGCGGCAGCCGAGCCATTGCGCGATCTGGCCCGCTACATCGTCGAGCGACGCAGCTGACGGCGTATCCGCCAAGTTAAAAGCAACGCGTGGGCGGGGGGCGATGCATCAGGTAAACTGCCGCATCTTTTATACCTATAACGATTCGCCTGATGCCCACGACGTTTCATGAGATTCCCCGCAAGCGCCCGACCACGCCCCTGCTCGACCGTGCCAACACGCCGGACGGCCTGCGCCGGTTAGGCGAAGCCGAGCTGGAAACCCTGGCCGATGAGTTGCGCCTGGAATTGCTCTACACGGTCGGTCAGACCGGCGGGCATTTCGGTGCCGGCCTGGGCGTCATCGAGCTGACCATCGCGTTGCATTACGTCTTCGACACCCCGGACGACCGGCTGGTGTGGGACGTGGGTCATCAGGCCTATCCGCACAAAATCCTCACCGGCCGTCGCGAGCGCATGGGCACCCTGCGCCAAAAGGACGGCGTCGCTGCCTTCCCGCGTCGCTCCGAGAGCGAGTACGACACCTTTGGCGTCGGCCACTCCAGCACTTCGATCAGCGCAGCGCTGGGCATGGCCATTGCCGCCCGCCTGCAGAACAGTGATCGCAAGGCCATTGCCGTGATCGGCGACGGCGCACTGACCGCGGGCATGGCCTTCGAGGCGCTGAACCATGCGCCGGAAGTGAACGCCAACATGCTGGTGATCCTCAACGACAACGACATGTCGATCTCGCGCAACGTCGGCGGGCTGTCGAACTACCTGGCGAAGATCCTTTCCAGCCGCACTTACGCCAGCATGCGTGAAGGCAGCAAAAAGGTCCTGTCGCGCCTGCCCGGTGCCTGGGAAATCGCCCGTCGCACCGAAGAATATGCCAAAGGCATGCTGGTTCCCGGCACGCTGTTCGAAGAGCTGGGCTGGAACTACATCGGCCCGATCGATGGCCACGACCTGCCGACCCTGATCGCCACCCTGCGCAACATGCGCGATCTGAAAGGCCCGCAGTTTCTGCACGTCGTCACCAAGAAAGGCAAAGGCTTCGCCCCGGCGGAAATCGACCCGATCGGTTACCACGCCATCACCAAGCTTGAGCCCGTTGATGCGCCGGCCGCTGCACCGAAGAAATCCGGTGGGCCGAAGTATTCCGGTGTGTTCGGCGAATGGCTATGCGACATGGCTGCCTCTGATCCGCGCTTGGTGGGCATCACCCCGGCGATGAAAGAAGGCTCCGACCTGGTGGCGTTCAGCGAGCGTTTCCCGCTGCGTTACTTCGACGTGGCGATTGCCGAGCAACACGCCGTGACCCTCGCAGCCGGCATGGCCTGCGAAGGCGCGAAACCTGTTGTGGCGATTTATTCGACCTTCCTGCAACGCGGTTACGATCAACTGATCCATGACGTCGCGGTACAAAACCTCGACGTGCTGTTCGCCATCGACCGCGCAGGGCTGGTGGGTGAAGACGGCCCGACCCATGCGGGCAGCTTCGACCTGTCGTTCCTGCGTTGCATCCCCGGCATGCTGGTGATGACCCCGAGCGACGAAAACGAATTGCGCAAAATGCTCACCACAGGTCACCTGTTCAACGGCCCGGCGGCGGTGCGTTATCCGCGCGGCACCGGCCCGAATGCAACGATCGAGAAAGACTTGCAACCGATTGAAATCGGCAAAGGCGTGGTTCGTCGCCAGGGCAGCAAAGTCGCCCTGCTGGTGTTCGGCGTGCAACTGGCCGAGGCGCTGAAAGTCGCCGAGACGCTGGATGCAACCGTGGTCGACATGCGTTTCGTCAAACCGCTGGATGAAGACCTGGTTCGCGACATTGCCGGCAGCCATGAGTTACTGGTGACGATCGAAGAGAACGCGATCATGGGCGGCGCCGGTGGCGCGGTCAGCGAGTTCCTGGCGCGTGAAAACATCCTCAAGTCGATGCTGCATCTGGGCTTGCCGGACAGTTACGTCGAGCACGCGAAGCCTGCGCAGATGCTGGCCGAGTGCGGGCTGGATGAGGCCGGGATCGAGGCTTCGGTTCGCCAGCGCCTGCAACTACTCAACATCTGAACAAATGCAAAACCCCTTGTGGGAGCGAGCCTGCTCGCGATAGCGGTCTGCCAGTCACCTCTTCTTTGACTGACACACCCTCATCGCGAGCAGGCTCGCTCCCACATTGGTTTTCTGTGCCTTTCAAAATTTGTGTTCGCTTTAAAGCGCCAACGGATTACCGATGAAACTCTCCCCCCTCGCCCTGACGCTGACCCTGCTGCCGGCCGGCCAACTCCTGGCCGACACCTTCGAACGCGATCAAGCCCTGAAACTCCCTGAAGTGCTGATCAGCGCCAACCGTCAGGTCGAAGCGCGTAACGACAGCAGCGCCGCCAACACCGTTTTCACCCGCGACGACATCGACCGCCTGCAACCGGGCAACGTCACGGACTTGCTGAGTCGTGTACCCGGCGTGCAAGTCGTGCAAACCGGCGGGCGCGGCAGTCTGCCGGGGATCTACATTCGCGGCACCCAGTCAGCGCAGAGCCTGGTGCTGGTGGACGGCCAACGCATCGGCAACTCAACCTCCGGCGACAGCAACCTGCAACACATCAACATCGACCAGGTCGAGCGCGTGGAAGTGCTACGCGGCTCCCGTTCGGTGATTTATGGCAGTGATGCGATTGGCGGCGTGATCCAGATTTTCACTCGCCGTGGTGGCGAACAAGGCCTGCAACCACGTATGCACATGGGGTTTGGCAGCCATCAGACCTGGGAGCGCAGCCTCGGATTATCCGGTGGCGATGAGAAAACCCGCTTCAACCTCGGCGCCAGCCTCGATGAAACCGCCGGGATCAACCGCACCCACGAGTCCTATCCCAGCGACGGAGATCATGACGAATACCGCAACAAATCGGTCAGTCTGAGCCTGAGCCATGCCCTCACCGACGACATCGAAATCGGCGCCAACCTGCTGGATAACCGCGGCAAAAGCGAGTTCGACAATCCATTCGGGCGCTTTGACACGACGACCTTCGAATCGCTCCAGCAGCAGCCTTACAGCGACTTTGCCGTGAGCAGCATCAGCAGCTATGTCGATGCCCGGGTCAACGACATCTGGAAAACCCGCGTCGAATTCGGTCACAGCGAAAACCGCGAGAAGACCCTCGACAAACTCAGCGATGAACGCAGCGTGTTCAACACGTACCGTGATTCGGTGAACTGGCAGAACGACCTGACGCTCAATGAGCGCAACAGCCTGATTCTCGGCGGCGACTGGTACGAAGACCGGATCAACAGCAGCACCCCGTTCGACGAGGACAGCCGTTGGAACCGCGCAGCGTTTATCCAGCATCGCTACCAGGCGGACAGTTTCTCCACGGAACTGGGTCTGCGCCGGGACCAGAACCAGCAGTTTGGCGGCCAGAACAGCTGGAGCGGCACCTTCACCCTGCCGCTGAACCCGGACAACGACGTATTACTGACCTACAGCGAAGGTTTCCGCGCACCGACCTTCAATGACTTGTACTACCCGGATTTCAGCAACCCGGACCTCAAGCCTGAAACCTCGAAAAGCTACGAGCTGCAATGGCGCAGTCAGTTGACCGAGACCAGTCGTCTCGAAACGTCGCTTTATCGCACGGACCTTGAAGACGCGATTATTTTTGGCAGCAACTCACGGCCACAGAACGTGGCTTCGGCTCGGATCAACGGGTTCGAAGCGGCTCTGAAACAAGAACTGTTCGGCTGGCAGAGCAACCTCGGCGTGGCGATCATCGACCCAAGGGATCGCGACAGCGGCCATACCCTGGCCCGTCGTGCGCGGCGCACCTTGAGCCTGGACCTGGATCGTCAGTTCGACCGGTTCGGCCTCGGCGCCAGCTGGCAAGCGGTGAGCAGCAGCTATGACGACTTGAACAATCAACAGCCGTTGGGTGGCTATGCCCTGCTGGGGTTGCGCAGCAGCTGGGAATTGAATCGCGAGGTCAAGCTTGAGCTGAAAGTCGATAACCTGCTGGACAAGGGCTATAGCCGGGCGTTGTACACCCATGATGGCAGTCAGTATGGGTATCGCGAGGAAGGTCGGGCGTGGATGTTTGGGGTGACCTGGACGCCTGGACTCTGAATGTATGGTGTTCGGGCGGGCCTCTTCGCGGGCAAGCCTCGCTCCTACAAGGATCACCCCGGACCTGTAGGAGCGAGGCTTGCCCGCGAAGGACGCACCTTGGTCTTAGCGGTCGGGCGCGATGACCTGGCAAAGTTTGGACGTCGCCTCGATCATCTGCCCACTCGGCCGCTCCAACCCCTTGTCCGTCACCAACAGCAACCGCCCCTGCGCCACCGCCGCCACCTGCGGCCAGGCTTTCCACGCCTCCAGCTGCGCCTGATCACTGGCCAGAATCACGTCGGGATTACGCTGCAACACCGCCTCGACGCTGACCTGCGGCGCCGGCAATGTCAGGTCGGCGAATACATTGCGCGCCCCGCACACCTCCAGCGCATCACTGATGATCTGCCCGCCGCCAACGGTGTACAGCGGCCGATCCCACACCTGATAAAACACCCGCAACGGTTGATCCCGGCGATATCGCTGGCGCAGCAGATCCAGGCGCTGGCGTAATTGCGCGGCCAATGAAACGCCACGCTCAGGCCGACCGAGTTGCGTGGCAATCGCTTCGATCTGCGCAGTCAGTTGTTCGAGGTTGTGGGGTTCGGCGACATACGTAGGGATGTTCAGGCGCTTGAGTTGTTCACGCTGGGCCGGGCCAACGCTGCCGGGCCAGAGCAGAAGTAAATCGGGTTTCAGGCTGAGCAACTGCTCCATATCCAACTGGCCATAGCGGCCAACCGATGGAAGCCCGTTGAGTTCGGCAGGACGTTCACCGGCATCCAGCACGCCGACCAGAAGGTCCGCGGAGCCCAGTTCGACAACGATTTCAGACAGAGACGGCGCGAGGCTGACAACGCGCTCAACAGCGCAGGCCATGCCGCTGCCGGCCAGCAGCATCAGCGCCAGCCAGAAGCGATACATCAGCCGAGTTGACGCGGGATACGGTAGAGGTAGAACAGCACGGTGGTCGACAGCGCCAGCAGCACCAACGGCACCGCTTCAAGGCCGACGAACACCGCCAACGCGCCGATCCAGGCCGGCAGGCTCGCAACCAGCAACGCCGTGCGGCGCTTGGCGGCCAGGACAATCCAGGCGGCGGGTTCTTCCGGGGTGTCGAGGGCTTTCTGGGTGGAGATCAATGCGTGCTTGTAGCCACCAAAAAACTTCAGGCTGACAAACATCGAGGCGACACCAGCGATGAAAAACGGCATCGCCAGCACCGGCAGGAGCGCCTCGCCCTGGCCGAACACGCCATTGATCACGAACAGGGGCAGCAGGGCCAGAGCCAGGTATTGCCACCAGTTGAAGGACAATCGCCGCCGTACTTGACCGCGCGTCACGCCCGGTCTGCCTCGCCCTGATGCTCATTGCCCATCATATGGTCGAGCTTGCTGGCCTTGGTGGCCAGGTAGAGTTTGTTGTGCGGATTGTGACCGGTGTGCAACGGCACACGCTCGGCGACCACGATGCCCATGTCGGTCAAGGCTTTGACCTTGCGCGGATTGTTGGTCATCAAGCGCAGGGATTTCACGCCCAGGTGCTCCAGCATCGGCAGGCACATGGCGTAGTCACGCTGGTCGGCGGCGAAGCCCAGACGCTCGTTGGCTTCAACGGTGTCGGCACCGCCATCCTGCAACTCATAGGCGCGGATCTTGTTCAGCAAGCCGATGCCACGGCCTTCCTGGCGCAGGTAAAGCAACACGCCACGACCTTCACGGGCGATGGCCTGCAAGGCGGCCTCAAGCTGCGAGCCGCAGTCGCAACGCTGGCTGAACAAGGCGTCGCCGGTCAGGCATTCGGAGTGCAACCGACCCAGTACCGGGGCACCGTCGGCGAACTCACCCAGGCTCAGCACCACGTGCTCGCGTCCGTTCTCTTCGTCGAGAAAGCCGTGCATGGTGAATTGCGCAAAAGGCGTTGGCAGCTTGGAAGCGGCGACAAAAACGACAGGCACCGGTGTGCTCCTGATCAATGAGTACTGGAGTTTCGCAGAGGCGGCATTGTAACAGCAGGTTCCTACAGACGCTTAGGCTGAATTATGGGGCATAACGATCAAAAAGTTAGATCTCAGGTCCGTCCAAGCACCCTGTGGGAGTGAGCCTGCTCGCGATAGCAGTGTGTCGGAACACCGATCTTTAACAGATAGTCGCCATCGCGAGCAGGCTCACGCCCACAGGAAATTATCAGTGCCACAGGGACTTGTGTTCATTTCGAATCGAACGGATAGGGTTGTTTCCAGCGTTCGAAGATCGGTTTCAACCGGCCGCTTTTCACCAGCAACTCCATGCGCTCATCGAACAGCGCCATCAACGTCCGAGCCTTGGGCGTATCGGCGAAGCACAGGTACAGCGGCAATTCCGCGATGTGGGTGCGACGAAACTGCGAAGGATCCTTGGCCCACTTGAGGACATAGTCGACTTCGGTCAGCGCATCGATGTAGTAGTCGGCGCGGTTGTGGGTCAGCATCGACAGAATCCCGGTGCGCCGGATGACTTCGTTATAGCGCTGCACGTTGGGCAGGTAATCCTGGTAGTCGTAGCCGCGGACCCAGGCCAGTCGATAGTTGCCCAGCGTCTCCAGGGTCGGTGCCGGATTGCTTGCCAGGCCCAGGGCGTAGATGTGATCGGTATCGAAGTTCCAGCGCGGATAAAGCAGATCGCTGTTTTCGTCGCGGTAGGAGCCGACACAGGCATCCACTTCGCGGAGTTGCGCCAGGCCTACGGAGCGGGTGTAAGGCTCGGTGCGGATGTCCAGTTTGACACCGGCCGGCTCGAACACTTCCCGCAGCACGTCCCAACCCAGGCCATGACCGTCAGCGGCGGTGTAGTCTTCCCAGTCTTCGCTGGCCAGATGAATCACGGACGGCGTCGTCGTGGCATCGCCCGCTCGGACGATCGAGCAAAACATGGCGAACACCATCACAACCCACCAGCGCCGAGCCATCCCTAGTCCCCTGTCTCGCCCGTCAGGCGAAAATCCACACCAGCCCTTGCATGGCCAACCACGCAAACACGCCTGCCAATACGTCATCGAGCATGATCCCGACGCCACCGTGCACATGCCGGTCGATCCAGTGAATCGGCCAGGGCTTGAGAATGTCGAAGAAGCGGAACACCAGGAACCCCGCCAGCAACCAGTACCAGCCTTCCGGTACCAGCCACAGGGTGATCCACATCCCGACCATTTCGTCCCAGACGATGCCTTCGTGATCGTGTACACGCAAATCGTCGGCGACCTTGCCGCACAGCCAGAAGCCGAACAGCATGGTGATGCCGAGCATCAGCCAGTAACCCCAGTCGGGCAGCATCTGCCACAACGGGATAAAGGGTAGCGCAACTAACGAACCCCAGGTGCCCGGTGCCTTTGGCAAGGTGCCCGAGCCGAAGCCGAACGCCAGGAAATGCCAGGGATTGCGCCAGACCGAAGGCGGTACGAATTCCGCCGGGACCTGTTTGGGATGATCTGTCACGGTGTCTCCCGAAAATGTTGATAGCCCCGGGTTTGCGGGGTGATGTCCTGTCCATCGGCGTCCAGCAGTACCACGCCCTGCCCGGCCTCTACCCTGCCGATCACATGGATCGGCCAGCCGGCGGCCAGCAACGCGGGCAACTCGACGGACGGTAGGGTGAAGGCCAGCACGTAATCGTCCCCGCCGCTCAACGCTGCCGCTTCGGCGCCCGATTGGCCGAGGAAGGCCACTAAAGCGTTCGACAGCGGCAATCGGTCCCGTTCAACTTGAATGCCGACCTTCGACGCCAGAGCAATATGCCCGCAGTCAGCGAGCAGGCCGTCGGAGATATCCAGCGCCGACGTGGCTTTGCCGCGTAGCGCCTGGCCCAACGCCAGCTGCGGCCGCGGCGACCAGTAATGGGCCAGCAATGGATCAGCGATGGCGGCGTCAGCCGTCCGCTGCCCCAGCACCAGCGGCAAGGCACCCGCTGCATTGCCCAACTCACCGCCCACGCAGAGCAAATCGCCGGGCTGCGCACCGCTGCGGGTCAACGCCTTGCCGGCCGGCACACGACCAAACACGGTCATGGTCAGGCTCAGCGGCCCGCGCGTGGTATCACCGCCCACCAGCGCCACGCCACAGTGCTGCGCCATGACGTTCAAACCACGGGCGTAAGCGTCCAGCCAATCGGCGGTCACCGTCGGCAAGGTCAGGGCAAGGGTAAAGGCGACGGGGGTGGCGCCCATGGCGGCCAGATCACTGACGGCCACAGCCAGCGAACGCTGACCGAGCAGAAAAGGGTCGCAAGGCTCTGCGAAATGCACGCCGGTAACCAGCGTGTCGGTGGAAATGGCCAACTGCTCCCCGGGGGGAAAAGCGAGCAAGGCGCAGTCATCACCGATCCCGAGGGCAACGCCTTCGCCGCCTTGCGCACAAGGCGCGGCGGCGAAGAAATTGCGGATCAGCTCAAACTCGCCCATGTGGCAGCTATCAAGCGCCGATTAGCGCTTGAACGCCTTCACTTCAGCTTCACGCAGACGCGGGGCCAGCTTGTCGAGTACGCCGTTGACGAATTTGTGGCCATCGGTGGAACCGAAGACTTTCGCCAGCTCGATACCTTCGTTGATCACAACGCGGTACGGCACGTCGACGCGCTTGAGCAGTTCCCAGGTCGACAGGCGCAGAACAGCCAGTTCAACCGGGTCCAGCTCTTCGATGGTGATGTCCAGGCACGGCGTCAGTGCAGCGTCGATTTCAGGCTTGTTGGCCGGAACGCCGTGCAGGATGTCGTGGAAGTACGCGGCATCGACATCGCTGAAATCGTTATCGACCCGAAACTGCGCTTCGATCTCGTTCAGCGACTGCCTGGCCATGTGCCATTGGTACAGCGCTTGGGTCGCGAGCTGACGGGCTTCGCGACGCTTGACGCTTTTCGATGGCTTGCCGGCATCCGCAGGCTTTGGATCGCGCGGGTTGAACTGATCGCTGTCGTCGCTAATCACTTGGCCTCCAACTGCGCCAGCAGGCTGACCATTTCCAGAGCGGACAGGGCAGCTTCGGCGCCTTTGTTACCGGCCTTGGTGCCGGAACGTTCGATGGCTTGCTCGATGGAATCAACGGTCAGCACGCCAAATGCGACCGGAACGCCGAACTCCATGGACACCTGGGCCAGGCCCTTGGTGCATTCGCCCGCCACGTATTCGAAGTGCGGAGTACCGCCACGAATGACCGCGCCCAGGGCGATGATTGCCGCGTACTCGCCCTTCTGAGCGACTTTCTGCGCAACCAGCGGGATTTCGAAGGCGCCAGGCGCGCGGATGATGGTGATGTCGCTTTCGCTCACGCCGTGGCGAACCAGGGCATCAACTGCACCGCTGACCAGGCTTTCAACGACGAAGCTGTTGAAGCGGCCCACTACCAGAGCGTAGCGGCCTTTAGGGGCGATGAAGGTACCTTCGATGGTCTTCAGGGTCATTCGTTAGATCTCTTAAAGAGCCGGGACGCGTTTTCTACGCATCCCTCGGTGATGTGTTAGCCGCGAATCAAGGACTGGAAACAACCGGTCATTATTCGGAGGGCACGTATTCTACAACTTCCAGATCGAAACCGGATATCGCATTAAATTTCATTGGCGCAGACATCAAGCGCATTTTGCGCACGCCCAGGTCCCGGAGGATCTGCGAACCGGCACCGACGATGCTGTACGTGGTCGGTTTTTTCACGATGGCCTGATCCGCGGTTTCACGGATGTGCGCCAGCAATACGTCGCCATCGAGCGGGTGACCGAGCAACAGCACCACGCCGCTGCCGGCCTCGGCCACCGCGGCCATGGCGGCGCGCAGGCTCCAGCGGCCCGGTTGCTTGACCATCAACAGGTCGCGCAACGGGTCCATGTTGTGTACGCGAACCAGGGTCGGTTCTTCGGCGCACACGGTGCCCAGGGTCAGGGCCATGTGCACGTCACCTTCCACGGAATCACGATAGGTCACCAGGTTGAACTGGCCCAGTTCGCTGTCCAAAGGCTGCTCGGCAATCCGCTGAACGGTACGTTCGTGGATCATCCGGTAGTGAATCAGGTCGGCAATGGTGCCGATCTTGATGTTGTGTTCGGCCGCGAAGGCTTCGAGCTCGGTGCGACGGGACATGGTGCCGTCGTCGTTCATCACTTCGCAGATCACGCCGCTTGGCTCGAAACCGGCCATGCGCGCCAGGTCGCACGCCGCTTCGGTGTGGCCAGCGCGGGCCAGGGTACCGCCGGCCTGGGCCATCAGCGGGAAAATGTGGCCGGGGCTGACGATGTCTTCAGCCTTGGCGTCTTTCGCCGCAGCCGCTTGCACGGTGCGTGCGCGGTCGGCAGCGGAAATACCGGTGGTCACGCCTTCGGCCGCTTCGATGGACACGGTGAACTTGGTGCCGAAGCCGGAACCGTTGCGCGGCGCCATCAAGGGCAGCTTGAGCAGCTCGCAACGCTCGCGGCTCATCGGCATGCAGATCAGGCCACGGGCGTGCTTGGCCATGAAGTTGATGTGTTCGGCCTTGCAGCACTCGGCGGCCATGATCAGGTCGCCTTCGTTCTCGCGGTCTTCGTCATCCATGAGGATGACCATCTTGCCTTGGCGGATGTCTTCAACCAGTTCTTCGATGCTATTGAGCGCCACAAGGCACCCCCTTGGGTCAGGATTTGAGGTAGCCGTTGGCGGCCAGAAAGCTTTCGGTGATGTTTCCGGAGGTTGGCTCTGCGGCCTTGTCGCCCAGCAACAGGCGCTCCAGATAACGTGCCAGCAAGTCAACTTCAAGGTTTACCCGGCGACCTGGCTGGTATGACGCCATGATGGTTTCGCTCAGGGTGTGCGGAATGATCGTCAGCATGAACTCGGCGCCATCGACCGCGTTCACGGTCAGGCTGGTGCCGTCGACGGTGATCGAACCTTTATGGGCAATGTACTTGGCCAGGTCCTTCGGCGCACGGATGCGGAATTCCACAGCGCGCGCATTCTCGGTACGGGAAACCACTTCACCCACGCCATCGACGTGACCGCTGACCAGGTGCCCGCCGAGGCGAGTGGTCGGGGTCAGGGCTTTTTCCAGGTTCACCGGGCTGCCGCTTTTCAGGTCGTTCATGGCGGTGCAGTCGAGGGTTTCGCGACTGACGTCCGCCGCAAAGCCGTTGCCCGGCAGCTCAACCGCCGTCAGGCACACGCCGTTGACCGCGATGCTGTCGCCCAGTTTGACGTCGCTCAAATCGAGCTTGCCGGTTTCTACGTGGACCCGCACATCACCGCCTTTTGGGGTCAATGCACGAATACTGCCGATGGATTCGATGATGCCGGTAAACATGGAGTTCTCCTCGAGAACAAGGCCGTCGCGTGGCGCAGGCCGGGAATTATACGCTCGCCGCTGGCGCAGGAATGGCGATGACTCGCCAGTCATCGCCAACCGCGCGAATTTCGGTGATTTTGAGCTCAGGCGCATCCTTCATTTGCGCGATCGGCCAGTCCAGCAGCGGCCGTGCCGAGGAGCCGAGGAACTTGCCGGCGATGAAAATCTGGAACTCATCCACCAGACCTTGCTGGGCAAAAGCCCCGGCCAGACGCGGGCCTGCCTCAACCAACACTTCGTTGACCCCGCGATTGGCCAGTTCGACCAGCAATTTTCGCAGGTCAACCAAACCATCGTCGCCCGCCACGATCAGGCATTCCGGGCCGTTCGCGTACTGCTCTTCAATCGCCATGCAGGTGGCGACCAATGCCGGCCCGGCCTTGAAAAACGGTGCATCCAGCGGCACTCGCAGACGGCCGTCGATCAGCACGCGCAGCGGCGGACGGCTCATGGCCTGGGCCGTTTGCTCGGCGTCCAGGCCCAGCTCATCGGCACGCACGGTCAAGCGGGCGTTGTCCGCCAGCACCGTGTCGGCGCCGGTCAGCACCACGCTGGCCTGCGCCCGCAGGCGTTGCACCGCCGAACGTGCGGCCGGGCCGGTGATCCATTGGCTCTCGCCGCTTTCCATCGCCGTGCGACCGTCCAGGCTCATGGCCAACTTGACCCGCACGAACGGCAAGCCGTGTTCCATGCGTTTGAGGAAGCCTTGATTAAGCTTGCGCGCCTCGCCTTCCAGCACGCCACTTTCGATGGCGATGCCGGCCTGGGCCAGGCGCTGCAGGCCGCGACCGGCCACCGACGGGTTCGGGTCTTGCATCGCTGCGACAACCCGGGCGAGGCCGGCATTCACCAGCGCATCGGCGCAAGGCGGCGTATGGCCGTGGTGGCTGCACGGTTCGAGGGTCACGTAAGCGGTGGCACCTCGGGCCTTGTCGCCTGCGGCATGCAGGGCGTGGACTTCAGCGTGGGGCTCACCGGTGCGCACATGCCAGCCTTCGCCGACAATCTGCCCGTCACGCACGATCACGCAGCCAACGCGAGGATTGGGGTGTGTCGTGTAATGGCCTTTGCGCGCCAGTTCCAGGGCGCGGGCCATGTAATGGGCGTCGAGGATGGCTTGTTCGGGGGACGTGGTCATTCTTTCACCGGCTCACGGGCCAGGCGATCGATCTCTTCCCGGAACTCGTTGAGGTCCTGGAAGCGCCGATACACGGAGGCGAAACGAATGTAGGCGACTTCGTCGAGCTTTTGCAGCTCGGCCATCACCAGTTCACCGACCACGAGGGATTTGACCTCGCGCTCGCCGGTGGCGCGCAGTTTGTGTTTGATATGCACCAGCGACGATTCGAGGCGCTCGACACTCACCGGGCGCTTCTCCAGCGCACGCTGCATGCCCGCGCGAAGTTTTTCTTCATCGAAGGGCTGACGGCTACCGTCGGTTTTGATCAGGCGCGGCAACACCAGTTCGGCGGTCTCGAACGTCGTGAAACGCTCGCCGCAGGCCAGGCATTCACGCCGGCGGCGCACCTGTTCGCCCTCGGCGACCAGACGCGAGTCGATGACCTTGGTGTCGTTGGCACCGCAGAAGGGACAGTGCATGGTGGCAGGCAACAAAAAAAGGGAGGGCCATGGTAGCGCATCCCCGTGGCAAGACAAGACATAGGGTTTACGGTATACAGACTGGCTATAGAGCTTGATCCATGGATTTCACCTTGCTGGAGCCGCAAATGTCCCTAAGACCACTCGTATTGCTCAGTGTTTTCAGCCTGCTGGTGGCCTGCAGCAGCGATGCGCCCAAGCCCCAGCCGCCAACACCAGGGCCCGCCCCACAGGCCGCGCAGAAAAAAGCCAAGGAGTCCGCCAACCTCGGCCCGTTGCCCGCCTATCAGCGTGAACTGAGCGGCACCCTGCAAGGCATACCGGCCGGCGCCGAAGTTGAACTGGCGCTGCTGGTGATCGATGCCCAGGACCGCCCGCAACAATTGCTCGCCAGTTCGAGCCTGATCGGCACCAATCAGCTTCTGCCGTTTCACCTGCGCTTCAACCCGGAATCGTTCCCTGCCGGCGTTCGCGTTGAATTGCGCGGTCGCGCCAGCCAGTCCGGCCAGTTGATTTTGCACCTGCCTTCGCAGGTCATTACCCAGCCGACGACCCAGGCCTTGGGTCAGCTGCAATTCGTCAAAGCCCCATGATTGCACCGCTCGACCTGCAACGGGCGTTGGGTGAATTGCTCGGTGATGCGCAGCTTGTGCCTGTTGCGTTGCCCGATACCGAGCTGAAACTCTGGCTGATCGACGGCGATAACATGGACCGCGCGTTCAGCCCGGAAGAAACCCGGCGGATTCTGCATGAACCGCCCTACTGGAGTTTCTGCTGGGCCAGCGGCCTGGCGGTTGCCCGCTATCTCGCCGCATTCCCTGAATGGGTCGAAGGCAAGCGGGTGCTGGATTTCGGTGCTGGCTCCGGGGTGGCGGGGATTGCGGCAGTAAAGGCCGGCGCGCTGGAAGTGGTGGCCTGTGACCTCGACCCGCTGGCGATTGCCGCGTGTCGGGCGAATGCCGAACTCAATGGCGTACACCTCAACTACTCGACGGATTTTTTCGCCGAAGCGGATCGGTTTGATCTGATTCTGGTGGCCGACGTTTTGTATGACCGGGCGAACCTGCCGTTGCTCGATGAGTTTTTGAGCCGGGGCCAGGAGGCGTTGGTGGCGGATTCGCGGGTAAGGGATTTCAGGCATCCGCTCTATCAACGTATCGAAATGCTGGAGGCGATGACCCTGCCTGATCTGGCCGAGCCTGAAGAGTTTCGGCATGTGAGCCTCTACCACGCGCGGCGCCGCTAAAAGCTTCGCGAGCAAGCTTCGCGCCTACAGGTTCGGCGTCGGTCTTCAAATCGGCGTGGGCCTGTAGGAGCGAGCGGTGCGGCGATCCGACTTGCCCGCGAAAGCGCCCTGTCAGACCGCCCACACTTTCAGCGATACCCTGCCAAGCCTTATAGTTGCCCCATTCACGCTTTTACGAGATCCCTCATGAGTCAGGAAACGCCGTACATCTTCGACGCCACGACCGCCGATTTCGACCAGTCGGTGATCGAGAACTCTTTCCACAACCCGGTGCTGGTGGATTTCTGGGCCGAATGGTGTGCGCCGTGCAAATCGCTGATGCCGCTGCTGCAAACCATCGCCGAGAGCTACCAGGGCGAATTGCTGCTGGCCAAGGTCAACTGCGATCTCGAACAGGACATCGTCGCCCGCTTCGGCATTCGCAGCCTGCCGACCGTGGTGTTGTTCAAGGACGGTCAGCCAGTGGACGGTTTTGCCGGTGCGCAGCCCGAGTCTGCCGTGCGGGCGATGCTTGAGCCTCATGTGCAAATGCCGCCACCCGCAGCGGCCGATCCATTCGACCACGCCCAGGCCCTGTTCGACGACAGCCGTTTCGCCGATGCCGAAGCCGCGCTCAAAGTGCTGCTGGGCGAAGACAACACCAACGCTGCCGCCTTGATCCTCTACGCCCGTTGCCTGACGGAACGGGGCGAACTGGGCGAAGCGCAAACCGTGCTCGACGCAGTGAAAAGCGACGAGCACAAAGCGGCACTGGCCGGCGCCAAGGCGCAAATCCAGTTCCTTGGCCAAGCCAAGGATTTGCCGGATGCCGCAGACCTGAAAGCGCGCCTGGCGAAAAACCCGCAGGACGATGAAGCGGTGTATCAACTGGCGATCCAGCAACTGGCCCGCCAGCAGTACGACGCCGCGCTGGATGCGCTGCTGAAGCTGTTCGTCCGCAATCGCAGCTACAGCGAAGGCTTGCCGCACAAGACCTTGCTGCAGGTGTTCGAACTGCTGGGCAATGATCACCCGTTGGTGACCACCTACCGCCGCAAGTTGTTTGCTGCGCTTTATTAACCTGCGTTGATCCAGCTATAGAGCGGCGTATCCCCGCCGCTCGACACCTTCACATCCGCGCAATGACGCAAACGCACCAGCAAGCGCTTGCCCGACGCCGCGCTGCCGGTCAGTCCTTCCAACTGATCCAGCAGATCCGGCCCGCTCAATTGCCCGGCCTTGCGCAGCAAATCCTTGGCGATTTGCCACAGCGCATCATCCTGATTCACCGGCTTGGCCGGGGCGTCACTGGCCTCAGGCTTGACCACCTGCAACTGCGCACCAAGCCGCGCCCAATCGCCGTCGTCCATCTCCAGCGTCAAATCCACCGGCCAGTCGCCGATGCTTCCGCGTATACGCAACATAAGTCTGCTCCTGCACATTTCTGACGAGCATGCTCCCATGTGACTTGCGCAACGCCAAGCAGACGGTCAAACTCCCCGCACTTTCGTTATAAGATTACATAACAAACTCTTCATTTTACTTTCGGAGACCCGCCATGCGCCGTCTGCTGCTCGCTCTGCCGTTCGCCCTGTTGCCGCTGACCGTCGCCCACGCGGCTGAAGAACATGATCATGACCATGAACACGGCAGCCTCAGCGCCCACGAACATGGCGTCGCTCGCCTGAATGCAGCGCTGGACGGTCAGACCCTGGAGCTGGAGCTGGAAAGCCCGGCGATGAACCTGGTGGGCTTCGAACACGCTGCCACCACTGACGCCGACAAGGCCAAAGTGGCCGCCGCTCGTGCGCAGCTTGAGAAACCGTTGGCACTGTTCAACCTGCCGAAAGCCGCCGGTTGCGTAGTGGCGACCCAGGAACTGGAAAGCCCGTTGTTCGGCGACAAGCCGGATGCTGACGACGATCACGATGCCAAAGACGAACATCACCACGACCACAGCGAAATCCACGCCCATTACCAATTCACCTGCTCAGCCCCAGGCGCGCTGAAAACCCTGGACCTGGCCAATATCTTCAACACTTTCCCAGCCACTCAGAAGATTCAGGTACAGCTGATCAGCCCGAGCGGGCAGCAAGGGGTTGAAGTGACGGCCAAGGCTGCCGCTCTCAAGTTCTGAATTCACCGCCGCCCCTGTAGGAGCGAGGCTTGCCCGCGAAGGCATCTAATAGTCAACATCTCGTTGAATGAGATGGCCTCTTCGCGGGCAAGCCTCGCGCCTACAGGGATCGGTGTTGGATGTGACATTGAGACAAGTACCCAAAACCCATGAAATCGGCGCTATGACCCAAGCACTCATCGAACTGTCCGACCTGAGCTTCAGCTGGCCCGGTCACCCGCCGCTGCTGGACATCCCGGCGTTTCGCCTGGAGCCCGGCGAAACCCTGTTCCTCAAAGGCCCCAGCGGTAGTGGCAAGACCACCCTGCTTGGCCTGCTTGGGGGCGTTCAGAAACCCGATCGCGGCAGCATCCGCCTGCTGGGCCAGGAGCTGACCGAACTCGGCGCCGGCGCGCGTGACCGCTTTCGCGTCGATCACACCGGCTATATCTTCCAGCAGTTCAACCTGCTGCCGTTTCTCTCGGTGCGCGAGAACGTCGAGCTGCCCTGCCACTTTTCCAAACTGCGCGCCGAGCGGGCGAAACAGCGCCACGGCAGCGTCGACCAGGCCGCCGCCACTTTGCTGGCTCACTTGGGCCTGAAGGATGAAAGCCTCCTCAGCCGCCGCGCCGATTCGCTGTCCATCGGCCAGCAGCAACGGGTCGCCGCCGCGCGCGCGTTGATTGGTCAGCCGGAGCTGGTGATCGCCGACGAACCGACCTCGGCCCTGGACTACGACGCTCGCGAAAACTTCATTCGCCTGCTGTTCGCCGAATGCCGTGAAGCCGGCTCGAGCCTGTTGTTTGTCAGCCACGATCAAAGCCTCGCGCCGCTGTTCGATCGCCACCTGTCGCTGGCCGAACTCAATCGCGCCGCCACCCCGTTCGAGGTCTGAGATGTATTTGTTTCGTCTAGCCCTGGCCAGCCTGGCTAACCGCCGCTTTACCGCGATCCTCACCGCGTTCGCCATTGCCCTGTCGGTCTGCCTGCTGTTGGCCGTGGAACGGGTGCGCACCGAAGCCAAGGCCAGTTTCGCCAGCACCATCAGCGGCACCGACCTGATCGTCGGCGCGCGTTCCGGTTCGGTGAACCTGTTGCTGTACTCGGTGTTCCGCATCGGCAACGCCACCAACAACATTCGTTGGGACAGCTTCGAACACTTCGCCAACAACCCGAAAGTGAAGTGGGCGATCCCGATGTCCCTCGGCGATTCCCATCGCGGTTATCGCGTGATGGGCACCACCGAGGCGTACTTCGAGCACTACCAATACGGCCATCAACAGCACCTCGAAGTGGCCGATGGCCGCGCCTTCGCCAGCGATCCGTTCGAAGTGGTGCTCGGGGCCGAAGTGGCCGATGCGCTGCATTACAAACTCGGCGACAAACTGGTTCTGGCCCACGGCGTGGCAGTGATCAGCCTGGTCAAGCACGACGACAAACCGTTCACCGTAGTCGGCATTCTCAAACGCACCGGCACCCCGGTGGACCGCACGCTGCACATCAGCCTCGGCGGCATGGAAGCGATTCACGTCGACTGGCACAACGGCGTGCCGGCCCAGGGCAAAGGCCGGATCAGCGCCGATCAGGCACGCAACATGGACCTGACGCCACAAGCGATCACCGCCTTCATGCTCGGCCTCAACAGCAAGATTTCGACGTTCGCCGTGCAGCGCGAGATCAACGAATTCCGTGGCGAGCCGATGTTGGCGATCCTCCCCGGTGTGGCGCTGCAAGAGCTGTGGAGTTTGATGAGCACGGCGGAAAAAGCCTTGTTCGTGGTGTCGCTGTTTGTGGTGCTGACCGGTTTGATCGGCATGCTCACGGCGATTCTCACCAGCCTCAACGAACGACGGCGCGAGATGGCGATTCTGCGCTCGGTCGGCGCCCGGCCCTGGCACATTGCGACGTTGCTGGTGCTGGAGGCGTTTGCCTTGGCGCTGGCCGGCGTAATGGCCGGGCTGGGGCTTTTGTATGTGGGCATCGCCCTGGCCCAAGGCTATGTGCAAGCCAATTACGGTTTGTACCTGCCACTCGCCTGGCCCAGCGAGTATGAATGGACGCTGCTCGGTGGCATCCTGATCGCCGCGTTGCTGATGGGCAGCGTGCCGGCGTGGCGCGCGTATCGCCAATCCCTGGCCGATGGCCTGTCGATCCGACTATGAGGACGTTAATGATGCCCCGCGCTCTGCTTGCGCTGTTGATGCTGGTCGCCCTGCCGCTGTGGGCGGCCGAGCCGAAAGAGCTGACCTGGTCGGAAATGATCCCGCCGGACGCCGCACCGGAAGTGCCGAACATGACACCGCTGCACGACCTGTCGCAGATGAGCAGCGCGCTGGAATCGGCGCCCGCCGCCAGACAAGACATGCCCAATGCACCTGTGGTGAAAAACCTCGACGGGCAGAACATTCGCTTGCCGGGTTACATCGTGCCGCTGGAAGTGAGCGAGGAAGGTCGCACCACGGAGTTTTTGCTGGTGCCGTATTTCGGCGCCTGCATCCATGTGCCGCCACCGCCGTCGAACCAGATCGTGCACGTGAAAAGCGAAGTGGGCGTGAAGCTGGATGAGCTGTATCAGCCGTACTGGATCGAGGGCGCGTTGCAGGTCAAAGCGTCGACCAGCGAGTTGGCGGACGCGGGGTATCAAATGGAGGCGGACAAGATTTACGTGTATGAATTGCCGGAGTGAATCCGGCGATTCTGTATTGCTTGATCGATAGCTATCGCGAGCAGGCTTGCTACCACAGGGGATCACCTAATCTCTGTGGGAGCAAGCCTGCTCGCGATGAGGCCATCTGCCGCACAACAAAAACAAGGCCATCACTGTTTCATTGAGCTGAGTCAAAAGACCGTATCAGACGCCTCCGTACCATTGGACATCGAATATTTTTAACGTCCTTTGGAGCTCCTATGCACAAGTCCTTGCTCAGCGCTTCGCTGTTTGCCGTCGCGCTCGCAGCCCCGCTCGCTTACGCCCACGAAGCCGGTGACATCCTGGTTCGTGCCGGTGCAATCACCGTCAACCCGAAAGCCGACAGCTCCAGCGTCAAGGTCGATCAAGGCCCTCTGGCCGGCGCCGACCTGGGTGGCAAGGCGACCATGAGCAGCGACACGCAACTGGGTCTGAACTTCGCTTACATGATCGACAGCCACTGGGGGATCGAACTGCTCGCCGCCTCGCCATTCGAGCATGACGTGAAGATCAAAGGCACCGCCCTGGGCGCAGCCAACGGCAAACTCGGCACCCTGAAACACCTGCCGCCAACCCTGAGCGTTGTGTACTACCCACTGGACGCGAAGTCTGTATTCCAGCCATATGTCGGCGCCGGCATCAACTACACCTGGATCTACGACGAGCACGTCGGCAGCGAAGCACAAGCCAACGGCTTCAGCAATTTCAAGGCGGATAACTCTTGGGGCATGGCGTTTCAGGTTGGTGCTGACTACATGATCACCGACAACATCATGCTCAACGCCCAGGTGCGCTACATCGACATCGACACCACGGCGACCGTGGAAAACAACGCCGTGGCGCCGGGTACTCGTGCCAAGGTCGATGTGGACGTCGACCCGTTCATCTACATGGTTGGCCTGGGTTACAAGTTCTAAACCCACGCACAAAAAAAAGGCGCCTCGAAAGGCGCCTTTTTCATGATCGTTCCCACGCTCCGTGATGGGAACGATCTATCGTCCCAACAACCGCGCCAAGCCAACATTCATCGGCGTCTGCTCAGGGTAGGTAAACCGCTCCAGCAACCGCCGATTGTTCGCTCGCGAGTGGCGGATGTCACCGGAACGTGCCGGGCCGTAACTCACCGGGGGTAATTGACCGACCACCACCTCCAGCGCCTCAAGCATTTGCTTGAGAGAAGTTGCCTGGTTCCAGCCAACATTGACCGCGCCGACTTCGACCTGCGGTTGCTCGATGGCTTGCACCAACAAATCCACCAAATCTTCAACGTAGACGAAATCGCGTGTCTGCTCGCCATCGCCAAACACGGTGATCGGCAGGCCTTTCTGCGCGCGCTCGCTGAAAATACTGATCACGCCGGAATACGGCGAGGATGGATCCTGACGCGGTCCGAAAATGTTGAAGAAGCGGAAAATCACCGGCTCCAGACCATGCTGGCGACGGTAGAAATCGAAGTAATACTCGCTGGCCAGTTTGTCCGACGCATACGGTGTCAATGGCGCCTTGGGCGTGTCTTCATCGATCGACTCGCCTTCGCCATTGTTGCCGTAGACCGCCGCGCTGGAGGCGTACAGCACTCGCTTGACGCCAGCCTGACGCATGGCTTCGCAGACATTCAGCGAGCCGATGAAATTGCTGCGGTGAGTCTTCACCGGATCGTCCACCGAGGCCTGCACTGACGCCACCGCGGCCAGATGCGCCACGGCGCTGCAACCGAGCATGGCCTGGGCCACCAGCGCAGCATCGGCGACGTCACCCACAACGAGTTCGACCTTGGGATTGTCCAGCGGCAGGTTGCTGCGTTTGCCGGTGGACAAGTCATCAAGAATTCGCACCGAATGGCCTTTGGCAAGCAAGGCATCGGTCAGGTGCGAGCCGATAAAACCGGCGCCGCCGGTGATTAAAACAGGGCCGTCAGCCATGGCGATAGAACCTATCCAGTAAGCCCGGGAGTGCCGCGCGCCAGGCGCGGGGCTTGATTCCGAAGGTGTGCAGTATTTTCTTGCAGGCCAGCACCGCGTGTTGCGGCTCTTCGGCGGCGTCCGGGCGCGCGGCGTGAGCCTGGGCGGTCGGCGCTTCGATGGCCAGCGGATGCAGGCTGCGGGCTTCGGTCAGGATCGCCTGCCCCAGCGCCAGCGGCGTGGTCGCCTCATGCCCGGCGTAATGATAGGTGCCCCACAGCGGCGCCGCACAATCGAGCTGCTTGAGTACCGAAATGATCACCCGCGCCGCGTCGTCGACCGGAGTCGGGTTGCCCCGGCGGTCGTCGGCCATCAGCAATTCTTCAGGCTGTTCGGCGCGACCGAGGAAGCGCCCGAGTGTGCCGTCGGGGCTGTCATCGAGCAGCCAGCCGAAACGCAACAGCACGTGTTGCGGGCAGGTAGCGCGCACGCTTTGTTCGATCCGCCACAAGGCCTGACCGCGCAAGCCCAATGGCACCGGTTCGTCTTTTTCGCTGTAGGCGGTCGCCCGGGAGCCGTCGAACACGCGATAGCTCGACGGTTGCAGCAGCACGATGTTGTGATGCTGGCACAGTTCGGCCAGACGCTCGATCGCCCGCTCCTGCCCGGCCAGACGCTGTTCGCTGACCGTCTCCGCCTGAAACCAGTCGAAGTAGTAGGCGAGATTGATCAACGCGTCCGGGCGGGTGTCGTCGAGCAGTTGCGTCAGGCTCGCGGCATCCCAGCCGTCTTGCGGTGGGCGGGGGGCGAGGAAACCGATGTCTTCCTCCGCACCGAGGCGAATCAGCGCCTGCCCAAGGGCATTTCCGCCGCCCAGTAACATAAGGCGCATTCGCATAGAGTCAGCAGGCCCAGTCTGATTGGAACGATGGCTTTATCGACAGCGCCCGTGGGCGATGTCGTTGATAGTTGCCGGAATCGTTGCATTTTGCGGGTTTAGTGCGCAACCGTCATCCGTAAAGTGTAGATCCCCGGGATTTGTGGTGCCTGTCCCGACCCCATCGCGAGCAGGCTCGCTCCCACAGGGGGCTGCGGCGCACACAAATCCAATGTGGGAGCGAGCCTGCTCGCGATGAGGCCATTGGAAACAATGAAGGTCTTGAGCGGTACTTGCATCTTCAGTCCCCCACCCGCATAAATTACCCAATGAATCTGCCCATCCCCACGGACGCGGCCCTGGCAGGCTTCCACCCCGCCGTCAGCGCCTGGTTCAGCAATACCTTCCCGACGGTCACCGCCGCCCAGGCCCGGGCGTGGCCGTTGATCCGCCAGCACCGCTCGACCCTGATCGCCGCGCCCACCGGGTCCGGCAAAACCCTCACGGCCTTCCTCGCGGTCATTGACGACCTGGTCCATCGCGGCCTGGAAAATGAAGGCGGGTTGCCCGACGAAACCCTGGTGGTCTACGTCTCACCGCTCAAAGCCCTGTCCAACGACATCCAGATCAACCTGCAAAACCCGCTGGCCGGCATCACCGAGCAATTGCGCGTCATGGGCCTGCCCGAATTGCAGATCAACACCGCCGTGCGCACCGGCGATACGCCGCAAAAAGACCGCTCGGCCATGCGCCGAACAGCGCCGCACATTCTGGTGACCACCCCGGAGTCCCTCTACGTGCTGCTTGGTTCCGATTCCGGCCGGCAGATGCTCGGTACCACGCGCACGGTGATCGTCGACGAAATCCACGCCATCGCCGCCAGCAAACGCGGCAGCCATCTGGCCTTGAGCCTCGAACGACTGCAGGCGCTGTGCGCGGTCCCGCTGATGCGGATAGGCCTGTCTGCCACGCAAAAACCCATCGAAGCGGTCTCGCGCTTCCTTGTGGGCCGTGACCGCGAGTGCGAAATCATCGACATCGGCCACGCCCGCCCACGGGATCTGGACATCGAAGTGCCGCCAGTGCCGCTCTCGGCAGTGATGGCCAACGATGTCTGGGAACGGGTCTACGACCGCCTCGCCGCCCTTGCCCGCGAACACCGCACCACGCTGATTTTCGTCAACACCCGACGCCTGGCCGAGCGCTTGAGCCGGCACTTGAGCGAACGCCTCGGCAAGGAGGCCGTCGCCGCGCACCACGGCAGCCTGGCCAAGGAGTTTCGCCTCGACGCAGAACAGCGGCTCAAGCGCGGCGAGCTGCAAGTGCTGATCGCCACGGCCTCGCTGGAGCTGGGGATCGACATAGGCGACGTCGACCTGGTGTGCCAGATCGCCTCGCCGCGCTCGATTGCCGGTTTTCTGCAACGGGTAGGCCGCTCCGGGCACCAGGTCGGCGGCACGCCCAAGGGCCGTTTGTTCGCCACCACCCGCGATGACTTGATCGAATGCGCCGCCCTGCTCGACTGCGTGCTCCGTGGCGAACTCGACACCCTGCAGATTCCCAAGGCGCCGCTGGATGTCTTGGCGCAGCAGATCATCGCCGAAGTCAGCTGCCAGGAATGGCAGGAGCAGGCCTTACTGGAGATGTTCCGCAAAGCCTCGCCCTACGCCGACCTCGACGAAAAGCATTACCAGGCGCTGCTGAATATGCTCGCCGAGGGCTACAACGGTCGCCAGGGGATTCGCAGCGCCTACCTGCACCGCGACGCCGTGACCCGCACGTTGCGCGGTCGTAGGGGCAGCAAACTGACGGCGGTGACCAGCGGCGGAACGATTCCGGACAATGCCGATTACAGCGTGCTGCTGGAGCCTCAGGGGCTGAACATCGGCAGCGTCAACGAAGACTTTGCCGTGGAAAGCATCGCCGGGGATATCTTCCAGTTGGGCAATACGTCGTACCGGATCCTGCGCGTCGAAACCGGCAAGGTCCGGGTCGAAGATGCTCAGGGCCAGCCGCCGACCATTCCGTTCTGGCTTGGGGAAGCACCGGGACGCAGCGCTGAATTGTCATTCGCCGTCGCGCGCCTGCAAGCGCAGCTCGATGACCTGCTCGGCGCCACACCGGGTAACTTGCAACCGGCCATCGACTGGCTGACCGACACCCTCGGCCTGAACCTCGCCAGCGCCGAGCAACTGGTGGATTACCTGGCCCGCGCACGCCTGACATTGGGCGCCCTGCCCTCGCAAGACACGCTGCTGATGGAACGGTTTTTCGACGAATCCGGCGGCACGCAACTGATCATCCACTCGCCGTTCGGCAGTCGCATCAACCGCGCCTGGGGCCTGGCCTTGCGCAAGCGGTTCTGCCGCACCTTCAACTTCGAATTGCAGGCCGCCGCCAGCGAAGACGCAATCGTGCTGTCGCTGTCCACCAGCCACAGCTTCGAACTCGACGACGTCTGGCGCTATGTTCACAGCAACACCGCCGAGCACCTGTTGATCCAGGCGATACTCGATGCGCCGCTGTTCGGCGTGCGCTGGCGCTGGAACGCCGGGGTCGCACTGGCGCTGCCGCGCTATACCGGAGGGCGCAAAGTCGCGCCGCAGATCCAGCGCATGAAAAGCGAAGACCTGATCGCCAGCGTGTTTCCCGATCAGATTGCCTGCGTGGAAAACCTCGCCGGTGAACGCGAAGTGCCCGAGCATCCGTTGGTGGAGCAAACCCTCGACGATTGCCTGCACGAGGCCATGGACAGCGAAGGCTGGCTGGCACTTTTGCGGCGTATGGAAAGCGGCGACGTCCGGCTGATCAGCCGCGATTTGCCGGCGCCCTCGCCGCTGGCAGCAGAAATCCTCAGCGCCCGCCCCTATACCTTTCTCGACGATGCGCCGCTGGAAGAACGCCGCACCCAAGCGGTGCTCAACCGACGCTGGACCGACCCGCAGTCCACCGACGACCTCGGTGCGCTGGATGCCGAAGCGATTCAAGCGGTGCGCGACGAAGCCTGGCCAGCCCCGACGGGCGTCGATGAAATGCACGAAGCCTTGATGAGCCTGGCGTGCATCACCGATGCCGAGGCACAGGCCAATGCGCATTGGCTCGACTGGCTCAACGTCCTCGCTGCAAGCGGTCGCACCAGCCGTTTGCAGCTCAATGCCGGGCAATCGCTGTGGTTGGCGTTGGAGCGTCTGACCTGCCTGCGGGCGATTTATCCACAGGCAGATTGGCTGCCTCCGCTGGAGGCGCTACCGGGATTTGATGAGGTCTGGGAAACGGACGAAGCCGTGCTGGAAGTGATTCGCGCGCGGCTCAGTGCGTTTGGCCCACTGCCGTTGCAAGCGATTGCCGAACCTTTGGGATTGCCGGCCATTGAAGTCACCCAAGCGCTGGCGCAACTGGAGCGCGAAGGTTATGTGCTGCGTGGTCAATTCACCCCTGGCGCCACTGAGGACGAATGGTGTGAGCGGCACCTGCTGGCGCGGATTCATCGCTACACGGTCAAGCGTCTGCGACGGGAAATCGAACCGGTGGCGTTGCAGGATTTCATGCGCTTTCTGTTCGACTGGCAGCACTTGTCCGGCGCGACTCAGGGCCAGGGCAACGCGGTGCTGCCGGCCATCGTCGCGCAGTTCGAAGGCTATCCCGCTGCCGCTTCAGCCTGGGACAGCGACATTCTGCCGATGCGGATCAAAGGCTATTCGGCAAGTTGGCTGGACGACCTGTGCCGCAGCGGCAAGCTAGTCTGGACCCGCCTGACCGCGCGCAACAAGACGGCCGGCACGGCGTTGCGCAGTACACCGATTCTGCTGCTACCGCGCAGCCAGGTCGGGTTGTGGAGCAGCCTGACCGAGCAGACCCCGGTCAGCGAACTGTCGCCCAAGACGCAAAAGGTCTACGAAGCACTCAGCCAACATGGCGCGCTGTTTTTCGATGAGCTGATTCACGAGGCGCACCTGCTGCGCACCGAGCTAGAAATCGCCTTGCAGGAACTGGTCGGCGCCGGACTGGTGAACGCCGACAGTTTCGCCGGCCTGCGAGCGCTGATCACCCCGGCCAGCAAGCGACAGAACCGCAGCAGCCGACGTGGGCGTGGGGCGTTTGTCGGCGGGATGGACGATGCCGGGCGCTGGGCCTTGCTGCGACGTGGTCCTGCCGCGCCGGTTGTGGATAACAAGCGCCCGACGCCGACGCCGAGCGACACCCTGGAACACATCGCCATGACGTTGCTGAGACGCTACGGCGTGGTGTTCTGGCGCTTGCTGGAACGGGAAGCGGATTGGTTGCCGAGTTGGCGGGAATTGCTGCGCACGTTCCATCGGCTGGAGGCTAGGGGGGAGATTCGCGGTGGACGGTTTGTCAGCGGTTTGGCTGGCGAGCAATTTGCGTTGCCTGAGGCCATTCCATTGCTGCGCGAAGTCCGGCGCCGGCCGCATGACGGGAGTTTGATCGCGGTGTGCGGGGTTGATCCGCTGAACCTTGCCGGGACGTTACTGCCCGGAGCGAAGGTGCCGGCGTTGGCGAGTAATCGGCTGGTGTATCGAGATGGGTTGCCGGCGGCGGCCGAGATTGCTGGCAAGCAGGTTTTCTGGGTCGAGCTGGATCAGCAATCGGCTGCTGAATTACACAGCAAGCTGATCCGCCACAATCCCCTGTAGGAGCGAGGCTTGCCCGCGAAGAACGAAGACACTGTTCTACTGATACACCGCGGTGCGCCCTTCGCGGGCAAGCCTCGCTCCTGCAAGGTTTGCGGTGTTATTGAGTACGCGGCTGATCCGGTAACAACACCGGCGAATTCTCCGGCGCCGGCCCGTCGTCTTCCTGCCCGGCCATCGCCTGCCTCGGCATCAAAACCTGCTGTGGATAAGTCTGCGCGAAATGCACGCACGGGCTGTTATCCACAAGCTTCTTCAACCGTTGGTTAAATGCCCGGCTCACCGCATATTGCCCCCCCGACACCGTGCGGAACTGCGCCGTCAGCACCACGCCGTTGAGGTCCATTTTGTCGACGCCAAACACATCCAGCGGCCCTTGCAGGTTGTACTTGAGAAACGCGTCCTCGCGGATCGAATCCCCCGCCTCACGGATCAGTTCGATCGCTTTGTCGACATCGGTGTCGTAGGTGAACTGCACCGAGAAAAACGCATAGGCAAACTGCCGCGATTGGTTGGTCACGGCCTTGATCTGCCCGAACGGCACCGAGTGCACGAAACCCTTGCCGTCCCGCAGGCGCAAGGTGCGGATGGTCAGGCCTTCGACCGTCCCGGCATGGCCGGAGTCGAGCACCACCCAGTCGCCGATCGACAGCGTGTCTTCGATGATGATGAACAACCCGGTGATCACGTCCTGCACCAATTGCTGCGAACCAAAACCGATGGCCAGGCCGACCACCCCGGCACCCGCCAGCAACGGCGCAACGTTGATCCCAAGGTTGGCCATGGTGGTAATTGCGCAGATCACCACCAGGATGATTTTGATCGCGTTGCGCAGCAGCGGCAGAATGGTTTTGACCCGCGTACTCGGCTGCGTCGTGCGTTTGTTGACCGGCGGTTTCAGCGCTTCCTGGATCGCCGTATCGAGCACCACCCACAGCAACCAGGTCACCAGAAAGATCAGCCCCATGCTGCTCAACGAATCACTGATTGCCCGCCCTACCTTGTTTTGTTCGGCGAATTCGAACAGCGACACGCCCCAGATCCGCCCAAGGATTTCGATGAAAGCCACGGCCATGATGATTCGTAGCAGCGCATGCAGCAGACTGAGAAAACGCTCCTTGTAAGCGCTGCTGCGCTGGATCGCTTCAACCTGGCGCGACTTGAACATGTGCTGGAAAATTGTGCTGAGAAACACCGTGGCGATCAGCAGGATAGTGGTGAACAACGCACAGCGCAGCGCCTTCTGATTGTCATCGCCGACGCCGAGCAGGTTGATCGCCGAAACCATCACCATCAGCAGGATCGGCCAGTACCAGAGCCCGGAAAAGATCCGCAGGGATTCCTGCAGCGACGGCTGTTTGAGGCGCTGGGCCAAGGGCCGGTTACGGATCAGATGCGCCACCGGGCGCCTCAATCGAATCACCAATAAGCCGAAGATGATCGAGACGAAAAAACCGGTGAGCACGGCAGCGCTGCTGGTGATGTTACCGCCCAGTTGCCGGGCGATCTGCGGGCTGGTCAGCGCATCGCTGAGCGCGGCAAGGAAACCGATCAGGAACAGCGGTCGTGGGCAGAAATCGCGGATGATCTGCACTGCCGTGCGCTTGTGGCCGGTGTTGAACATGACAATCACGCAGAGCAGCATCGAGGTCGAAAAAATGCCGCTGCTGGTGGCGTAGGCGAAACACAGCGCCAGCGCACGGCCCACCGAGGCAGGCAGGAAATGGCTGACGTAAAGGGTCAACGGCAAGCAGATCAGGGCCGGTAGCGTGTAAGGCAACACATAATTGAGCAGATCCTGACTGCGCTGGCGGGTTCGCGGAAAGCGGCCCTGGTTCAAGCGTTTGGCGAGTATCCCACCGAGCACGGTGAGCAAGGCAAAGCTGCCGAGCCAGACGCCGGACAACATCAGGAAGTCGCCAATCACGCTCCAGCCGGAACGGTTAGAAGGTCGATTGACCAGTTTGTCCACCTCATTCGCCGCCCGGTCCGCCCGCAGGCGCCAGGCATCGACCAGGTCTTCGTTGAGGTCGAGCTTGTCCTGAACGTCGTCGATGCTGGAGCTGATGGCCCCGAGCAGGCCGCCCTGGACCAACGGTTCAGGCGTAGCAGGCTCCTCGGCAGCGGCGGGAACACCCGGCAGCGTGACGGCTTCCAACTCGTTGCTGCCCAGAAACAGCAACGCCCCCAGCAGTATCGCGGTCTTGAACTTGAGCAAAACGGGAAGCTCCTTGGGAAGGGTCTGTAAGGAACTGATCGGGAAATGGCGGGCAAGTTCGGTTTTCACCCCGAGATAACGGCCAGCAAGTTCCCCTATGGCGAGGGAGCTTGTTCCCGCTGGGGTGCGAAGCGCCCCCCAAAAACCTGCAAACCTGGCTCCTCAGATACAGCATGCGATATGGCATTTGCGACTGCTGCGCAGCCGAGCGGGAGCAAGCTCCCTCGCCACAGGGTTTCATTTGCCCGCGAGATATTTGACCTGCACGCAAATATCAAATGCCCACCCCTCTATTTTTCCGCACAACCCAAACCCCGACACTGCGCTCCATCAATCAAACCCACCGGAGTTGCAGTCATGCCCATTGCCTTGCTCGCGCTGACCCTCAGCGCCTTCGCCATCGGGACGACCGAGTTCGTCATCGTTGGCCTGTTACCCACCATCGGCGCCGACCTCGGCGTCAGCCTGCCGTCCGCCGGCCTGCTGGTCAGTCTCTACGCCCTGGGCGTCGCCATTGGCGCCCCGGTGCTGACCGCCCTCACCGGCAAAGTCCCGCGCAAATTGCTGCTGTTGTCGCTGATGGTGCTGTTCACCCTTGGCAACCTGCTGGCCTGGAAAGCCCCCGGCTACGAATCACTGATCCTGGCGCGGATCGTCACCGGCCTCGCCCACGGGGTGTTTTTCTCGATTGGCTCGACCATCGCCACCAGCCTGGTGCCAAAGGAAAAAGCCGCCAGTGCGATCGCTATCATGTTCACCGGCCTGACCGTGGCGCTGGTCACCGGCGTACCGCTGGGAACCTTCATCGGTCAGCATTTCGGCTGGCGTGAAACCTTCCTCGCCGTGTCCGCCTTGGGCGTGATCGCCTTTATCGGCAGCCTGCTCTACGTGCCGAAAAACATCGCCCACAGCAAACCGGCTTCGCTGTTGCAGCAATTGCAGGTGCTCAAGCAGCCACGTCTGCTGCTGGTGTACGCCATGACCGCGGTCGGTTACGGCGGCTCGTTCATCGCTTTTACCTTCCTGGCGCCGATTCTCCAGGACATCTCCGGCTTCAGCGCCAGCACGGTCAGCCTGGTGTTGCTGGTCTACGGCATCTCGGTGGCGGTCGGCAACATCTGGGGCGGCAAACTGGCGGACAAGCGCGGCCCGATCAGCGCCCTGAAAATCATCTTCGCCTTGCTCGCGGCGGTGCTGTTCGTGTTGACCTTTACCGCTGGCAACCCATGGCTGGCGCTGGCTACCGTGCTGGTCTGGGGCGCAGTCGCGTTCGGTAACGTGCCGGGGCTGCAAGTCTATGTGGTGCGTCAAGCCGAACATCACACCCCGCATGCGGTGGACGTGGCGTCGGGGCTGAACATCGCGGCCTTCAACCTTGGCATTGCCGGTGGCGCGTGGGGTGGCGGCTTGATCGTGGCTCACATGGGCCTGATCCATACCGCCTGGATTGGCGGGCTGGTGGTGTTGGTGGCGTTGGCGCTGACAGCGTGGAGTGGACGTCTTGACCGACTCGGCCCGGTCTACGCCGAAAGCACGACCCGCATCGTCGCCGGACACTAACCCCACAGAAGGTCGGTATGGTTTTCCGGAACCACCGTCCGTAGCCCCGTCGAAACTTTCTCGGTTGCCCCACGGTCATCAAAAGACAGAGGCAACCGAGGACCATTAGACGGGAGGCGACATGGCGGCGATTCACATTGGCATTTCAGGCTGGCGCTACACACCCTGGCGGGGAGGTTTCTACCCGAAGGGGCTGACCCAGAAGCGCGAATTGCAATTTGCGTCTCGGGCGGTCAACAGCATCGAAATCAATGGATCGTTTTACGCCCTGCAACGGCCTGAGCGTTACGCCCAGTGGTACGCCGAAACCCCGGCGGACTTCGTGTTCAGCGTCAAAGCCCCACGTTTCATCACCCACATCAAGCGTCTGCGGGACATTCATACACCGCTGGCGAATTTCTTTGCCTCCGGGATCCTGGAGCTGAAAGAGAAACTCGGCCCGATCCTCTGGCAGTTTCCGCCCAACTTCAAATTCGATGTCGAGTTGTTCGAAAGCTTCCTCAAGCAATTACCCCACGACACCCAGCAAGCAGCCGCCCTTGCCCGCCAGCACGATTCGCACCTGCACGGCCCCGCCAGCATGAAGGCGTACAAGAAAAAGCCGCTGCGCCACGCCGTTGAAATCAGAAACGAGAGCTTTATTGATCCAGCATTCGTGCGCCTGCTCAAGCGCTACAACGTGGCCTTGGTTATCGCCGATACCGCCGGGAAATGGCCGTACCGCGAAGACGTCACCAGTGATTTCGTCTATCTGCGCCTGCACGGTGCCGAAGAACTCTATGCCAGCGGCTACACCCCTGAGGCGCTGGAACGCTGGGGCGAACGGATCGACGCCTGGAACCATGGCCAGCAACCGGCCGATCCGCAGCTGATTGCACCTGGGCAAAAGCCGAAAGCACGCAAGTCCCGGGAAGTGTTCTGCTATTTCGACAACGACATCAAAGTCCGCGCGCCTTTCGATGCGCGGCGTTTGCTTGAGCACTTCCACCTCGACAAAGACCTCGCCACCCGTCCAGGTGAACCGGTCGCAGAAGGAGTGCTGTCATGAGTATTTCCGAACCGGTCGGCAGTACCGACGAACAGCAACCCGTCATCACCGCCGTGCGCCGTTTCACCGTACTGACGGTCAACACCCACAAGGGGTTCACCGCGCTCAATCGGCGTTTCATCCTGCCGGAATTGCGCGAAGCGGTACGCAGTGTGTCTGCCGATGTGGTGTTTTTGCAGGAAGTCCACGGCACCCACGAAGACCATCCGCAGCGGTACGACAACTGGCCGACGATGCCGCAGTACGAATTCCTCGCCGACACCCTGTGGCCACAATTTGCCTATGGCCGCAACGCGGTGTACCCGGCGGGTGATCACGGCAATGCGCTGCTGTCGAAATTCCAGATCATTCGCCATGACAACCTCGACGTCTCGATCAGCGGCCATGAGAACCGCGGCATCCTGCATTGCGTGCTGCGCCTGCCGGGCGATGGCCTGGAAGTGCACGCCATTTGCGTGCATCTGGGGCTGCGTGAGAGCCACCGCACGGAACAACTGAAGTTGCTGGCGCGACGCCTCGAAGACCTTCCGGTCGACGCCCCGGTGATTGTCGCCGGCGACTTCAACGACTGGCGCCAGCGTGCCGATGCGTTGCTCAAGCCCTGTGGCCTGCGCGAGGTATTCGCCGAGCACCACGGCAAACCGGCGCGCAGTTTTCCAGCGCGACTCCCAGCGCTACGCCTGGACCGCATCTATGTGCGCAACCTCAAGGCCTGCCGGCCGCAAGTGTTGGCCGCGCGCCCCTGGTCACACCTTTCCGACCACGCACCGCTGTCGGTGGAGATCGAGCTATGAGCAGCGCCCCGATGGAAAAAGCCACCGTTGAACACGTGCCGACTACCCCGCCGGTGCGTGAGCCCGGCGTGGTCGACGTCGAATACGGCTGGCAGGGCAACAACCTCGTGGAAATGCTGGAAAACGGCGAAGCCTATTTCCCGCGAGTGTTCGAAGCCATGCGCCAGGCCAAGACTGAAATACTCCTGGAAACCTTCATTGTGTTCGAGGACAAGGTCGGCAACGAGCTGCAGCAAGTGCTGGTCGAAGCCGCGCAACGCGGTGTACGGGTCACCGTCAGCCTCGACGGGTTTGGCTGTGGCGAGTTGAGCAACGGCTATCTCGCAACGTTGAGCGAGGCCGGCGTTCGCCTGCAAATATTCGATCCGGCGCCCAAGCTTCTGGGGATCCGCACCAACTGGTTCCGACGTCTGCACCGCAAGATCGTGGTGGTGGACGGCACGATCGCGTTCATCGGCGGGATCAACTTTTCCGCCGACCATCTGGCCGATTTCGGCCCCGAGGCCAAGCAGGATTACTCGGTTGAAGTGCAAGGCCCGGCGGTGGCCGATATCCATCACTTCGCGCTGCTGCAATGTGGCCGCCCGGCCCGCGCCAAATACTGGTGGCAACGCCGCCGGCAGCGACGCTCGGAACTGGCCTTCAGCGACCACGACGGCCAGGTTCGCCTGGTGTACCGCGACAACGGTGACCACCGGACGGATATCGAAGAGGTTTACCTTCAGGTGCTGCGAAGCGCCCAACGCCGGGTCGTGATCGCCAACGCCTATTTCTTTCCGGGTTACCGCTTGCTGCGCGAAATCCGCAACGCCGCTCGTCGTGGCGTCGACGTGCGCCTGATTCTGCAGGGGCAACCGGACATGATGGTGGCCAAACTGGCTGCGCGCATGACCTACGACTATTTGCTCAAGTCGGGCGTGCAGATCTTCGAATATTGCGAACGCCCGCTGCACGGCAAAGTCGCGCTGGTGGATGAGGACTGGAGCACCGTCGGCTCAAGCAATCTCGACCCGTTAAGCCTGTCGATGAACCTGGAAGCCAACGTGTTGATCCGCGACCGAGCCTTCAACCAAGATCTGTTCGAACGGCTTGAGATGCTGAGCAATAACCACTGCAAAGCCATGTCAGCGGACACGTCGCCGCGCGGAAGGATCTGGCACATGACCGTCGGCTTTCTGGTGTTTCACTTCCTGCGTCACTTCCCGGCATGGGCCGGTTGGCTGCCTGCGCATAAACCACGCCTGAAACCCTTCACCCATTCGGCCGGGAGTGACCACCATGAACCGCGTTGAAGCGCACTCGGCACCTCAAGACGGCAGCACAACACCTGTCCCGGAAAAGAAGACGCGCTGGAGCCGCTGGAAAAAACCGCTGACGATGCTGTTTTTCCTGGCGCTGATCGTGCTGTTGACGATGCTTGCCCAGCGCATCGAATGGGACGAAGTGTTCCACACCCTGGCCAATTTCAAGGTGCGCACGCTGATCATTGCGTCCGGCCTGACGCTGGTGAGTTTTCTGGTGTATGCCTGTTTTGATCTGATCGGCCGCACCTACATCCGCCAGGACCTGACCTGGAAACAGATCCTGCCGGTGGGGATCATCAGCTACGCCTTCAACCTGAACCTGAGCGCCTGGGTCGGCGGGATTGCCATGCGTTATCGCCTGTATTCGCGGCTAGGGGTGAGCAAAAGCAACATCGCGAAAATCCTCGGGCTGAGCCTGGCGACCAACTGGTTCGGCTACATGGTGATTGCGGGCGCCGTGTTCAGCAGCGGACTGGTCAGAATGCCGCCGGGCTGGAAGTTGAGCAGTGGTGCCTTGCAGGTTGTGGGTGTGTTGTTACTCCTGGTGAGCGCGGGATATCTGGCGGCGTGCCAGTTCTCCAAACGTCGGGAATGGGCGATACGCGGGGTGGAAATCAACCTGCCGTCCTTGCGCATGGCGATGCTGCAACTGGCCCTCGGAGCGCTGAACTGGTCGCTGATGGCGGCGGTGATCTTCACGTTGCTGCCGAGCAAGCTGGATTACCCATTGGTGCTGGGCGTGTTGCTGATCAGTGCGATTGCCGGGGTGATCACGCACATTCCGGCCGGGTTGGGTGTGTTGGAGGCGGTGTTTGTTGCACTGCTGCAACATGAAGCGTCGCGGGGGAGCCTGGTGGCGGGTTTGCTGGCTTATCGGGCGATCTATTTCATCTTGCCGTTGCTGATTACGTTGGTGATGTATCTGGTGGTGGAGGCCAAGGCGAAGTCGCTGCGGATTGCCAAGAAACCTTCCTGAGATTGTTGGGGAGGCGGATGACGCTTTCGCGGGCAAGCCTTCGAAAGCGTCCGCAAACCCACCACTCATTTCGACTGAATAATGCTCAACCGCTCACCCACGACCATCTCGGTAATCCAGTCCACCAGGATGGAGGTGTAGGCCTGTTGCGACACCGGCTCGCTCAACGCATGGTCGGCGCCGTCAATGATCCGGTGCGTCAGCGAATGCGTCTGCTGACACGCAGCGCGGTAGCTCATGATCGTCGAGTGAGGCACATAGTCGTCGGTCTCGGACTCCACGAGCAGCACATCCCCGGTGAATTGCGAGCACGCATGCAGCGCACGATTGCTGTCGGCGCGTACCAGCGTGTTGCGGTAATCGCGCAAATCAGCCTTGTCCAGTTCACGCTTGGGCGTATGCCATTGATCGTCGCGATACAGCGCCGGCACCCGCAGCGCCAGCCAGCGCACCGGGCGCAATGAAGTCAGTATCGAGGCCAGATAACCGCCATAACTGGTGCCGACCACCGCAATGGCGGAGGTGTCGAGCGCCGGGTGGGCGAGCAAGCGGTCGTATGCCGCCAGCAGGTCGCGCAGGTTGTCTTCGCGCGTTACGCGAGTAAGCGGGATGCCGGAGCCGCCGGTGTGCCCGCGCAAGTCGAACGTCAGGCACACGCATCCCAGACCGGCGATGCCTTTGGCCCGCTCCAGGTCCCGCTCCTGGCTGCCGCCCCAACCGTGCACAAACAACACGCCGGGGACTTTCGATTTGGGGCTCAGAAAGGTCCCGCTCATCTGTTCATCGTCGATGTCGATCTGAATGGTTTCGCTTCTAGCCGTCATAGGATTTGACCGTCACGTACTTGAGAAGAAAGTCACTGTTTTCCGCGGGCCCGCGATACACCTCAATGGCGTCCGGCGGCAGCGGTTGGTCGATGTAGGTTTCCACTGAAGACACGCGAATCGCGCGCATCCCCGGGTTGTTGACGAAGCTCTGCAACGCGGCCACTTCGGCGCTGCTGGCACCGCCCATGCGCCAGGACTGTTCGAGCACGCCGCTGCGCTGTTTGCCACTGCTGTCCAGGCCTTGGGCGATGTCATAGTTGCGGCGCGAGGCGTAAAAACCGGGATAGGCCTCGTCCGCGGCGCTGTCGAACACTTGCGCTTGCCGGATCGCCAGTTGCACATCGTCAGGCAGGTCCAGTTTCAGCAGGTCTTCGTAATACCCCTGCACCACCAGCAGATTGGAACCTCCATAAACCTGCTCGCCCTGACCGTCTTCGGTCAAGTATTGATCACCGCAATAACTCAGCACCTTATCGCCGATAAAACTCTGGCCAACACTGTGGGTGACGACGTTGTCGAGATCCTGTTCAAGCACCACGCCTTCGCTGAACAGTGCCCTGGCATCGGGGCGAGCCAGAACGGCGTCGAACTGGTCGAGGCTTTTGATCACTTCCTGCCCACGTCCGGCGCAGGCATGAATCGGCTTGATGCGGATCGGGCCGGTGTAAAGCAAATGCTCTGCGGCCGGCCGCGCATCGTCGAGCGAGAACACGCTGAGGCCATCGAGCACGACGTTGCGCACACGTTCGGAAAACAACGGAGACCAGCCTTGCGGGGCGTGCGCATGTTTATTGCGCAACCCGTGGCTGATGGCTTTGGTGCAGATGAAATCGTGGTCGACATAACCGCCCCACAGATCTTCCGGCCCGGTGACGCCCAATGCCCGGGCGGCAGCGACGCCGACCAGGGTCTGGGTCGGCAAGAGATAAAGATCTCGGGCCTTGTGAAGTCCGGGGTCGTAGCTGCCACCGAACTTGAGCCCCAGGATGTGCGCCAGCCAACGGGCCAGCGCGTGATTGGTTTCGACTTCGTGCTTGGGCGCCTCGGGGCGGACTGAGTGGGCGACTACCAGTTTCTTGCGGTTTGTTGGGGTCATGCGTCCCCCTTCAATCGGCTTTTGATGAATGTAGTTGAAGGGGTGCAGAGATCAAGCCATCGAGGGTTGGATAGAAACGGGTTTCAAATCAGGCAGTTGCTACGAAGGTGATGGCACTGAGCCTGTTTTATTCTGCACGAAGGGTTTCTCCACCCCTGCATTTTGCACGATCCAAGCCTTGCACTGAGCCAATGCGGGAGAGAGCCTGCTCGAGAATTCGGCGTGGGTCAGCCTGCATCTAAGTCACTGACATTGCGCCTTCGCGAGCAGGCTCGCTCCCACATTTTGGCTTGGCGGTGATCTGGCTACCGCGCGACAGCTGCACCCGGCGTCACGCCAAACCTCGCCCGGTAATCACTTGGCGCCAGCCCGGTGATTTTCTTGAAGGTCGCGCGAAACGCACTGGGGTCTTGATAACCCACGGTCCACGCAATGTGATCGATGGTGCCGTTGGTGAATTCAAGCATTTCCCGCGCCTTGCCGACCCGCAGATGCTGGCAGTACTCGGTGGGTTTCAACCCGGTCGCTGCACGGAAACGGCGCAGGAACGTGCGCTCTTCCAGCCCCGCCCGCTCGGCCATCGCCGTCAGCGATACATCGGTGGCCCCGGTGCTTTGCAGCCAGTGCTGAACCTTGAGAATCGCCGCATCGCCGTGGCTGAGAATCGGTGAAAAATTGCTGCCGCACTCACTCGCGCTGTCGCTGTGTTCCACCACCAGAAAACGCGCGGTGCCGGTGGCAATGCTCGGGCCGAGCAGGCGGTCGACCAGCCGCAACCCCAACTCGGACCAGGCCATCAACCCGGCGGTGGTGATCAGGTCGCCGTCGTCGACTATAGGGGTATCGGCCTTGAGCTTGATGGCCGGGTAACGCTCGGCGAAGGTTTTGGCCGAGGTCCAGTGGGTAGTGGCGCTGCGGCCGTCGAGCAAGCCGCTTTCCGCCAGTAGAATCGAGCCCACGCAGACGCCGCCGAGGGTCGCGCCCCGGGCGTGTTGCTGACGCATCCAGTGGATCAACGCCTGCGGTGCCTGACCTTCGGAAAATCCGGCAATCGATGGCGGAATCAACACCGCCACCAAGGCGCGGTCGGGCCCGGGATGACTGTCGTACACCCGCTCGGGCGCCTGCTCGCCATCAACTTGCCAATGGCTGACCCGCAGCAGCGGCAATTGCGCAGCCTGATGCTCGGCGGCAATCCGGTTCGCCACCCCGAACAGGTCCGTCAACCCGTGCACCGCCGCCATCTGCGCGCCGGGATAAATCAGCACGCCGAGTTCGACGATTGCCCTTTCTGCGTCCATTGTCAGTTTTCCCCCTTCTATTGTCGGTGCGGCCAATCCTCGGAAGGCCTGCCACAGACAATACTTCTTTCCACGCCCAACCCACACATTTCGAGGAATCAGGCATGGCCAAGCAAGCACTCATCGTAGTTGATATCCAAAACGACTACTTTCCTCAAGGCAAGTGGCCGCTGGTCGGCGCCGACGCTGCCGCCGACAACGCCGCCCGTCTGCTCAAAGCGTTTCGCGACGCGGGTGATTCGGTGGTGCACATCCGCCACGAATTCACCTCCGAAGAAGCCCCCTTCTTCACCCCGGGTTCCGAAGGCGCGAAGCTGCACCCCAAAGTTCTGAACCGTGCCGAAGAGCCGGTGGTGCTCAAGCACTTCGTCAACTCGTTTCGTGAAACCGAACTGAAATCGATCCTCGACGAGCAAGGCATCAAGGAATTGGTGGTCGTTGGCAGCATGAGCCACATGTGTGTGGACGGCATCACCCGCGCCGCCGCGGACTTTGGCTACACCGTCACGGTGATCCACGACGCCTGCGCCTCACGCGATCTGGAATTCAACGGCGTTACGGTGCCCGCCTCCCACGTTCACGCCGCGTTCATGTCGGCCCTGGGTTTCGCCTATGCGAGCGTGATTTCCACTGATGAATTCCTGGCGGCTAACCACTAACCACATAACGTATTGATCAAATTCCAAAAAGGGCCCGCCGCGTTTTAGCGCTGCGGGCCTTTTTCATGGAGCGGAAAATGTATGACAAAAAATCTCACGCGTGAGCTATTGAGCGTGGCAAAAATTGCCTGTAGTGTTTCTCACGCGTGAGTTTTTCACAACGAGGTCAGCCCATGAAAAGCAGCTCTCCATCGAGTCCTCCCACAGGACCCGATACCGATTCGGCAAGCCGCAAGGGAGAGCGCTCCAAACCGTCCGCGAAAAAACCATCGAGCTTTTACATGAAGCAGATGCGCGCGGGCCTGGGTGCCGCCGGTTATGTGAAACACGAGACTTGGGTGCTTCCCGAAAACCGAAGCCTGCTCAAGCAGATGGAGAAACAGCTTCGCCAACCGATTCTGGCTGGCTCATTCATGTCGGAGAATTACATGAGCGCAGGTACAAACTGGAACATCGACCGCCTCTTCAGCGCCCTTCAAGCCCTGGACGAAGTGGTTTCAAACGACATCACGCTTTCTCTCGTTCAAGGCTCCGAGTCCAGCATCAAGCTGGAAATGAACGACTTCGGTGGCTTGCCGATTTACATCGCGGTGGTGGGCGAACAGATCATCGTCGACACCGTTCTGGTCGACATCGAGTCCATCAATGACGTACCGGCCTTCAATGACGCCGTGCTGCGCAGCCGGGAGATGTTCCCGCTGTCCTCGATCGGTATCGAGTCCATGCCGAACGGGCAGATTGTCTACAACATGTTCGGCGCTCTGAGCTCCGACTCCAGCCTGACGAACATCGTGACCGAGGTCAAAACCCTGGTCGACAACGTCCAGCGCGCCAGCGAAGCCTTCGAACGTTTCTTCAATTAATTATTCGGGAACAGGAAATATCCAATGACTCAGTCCATCTGGAGCAAATTGTTCACCGCGCTGCGTGGCGGTGCCAACGAAGTCGGCGAATCGATCGTCGACCAACAGGCCCTGCGCATCCTCGACCAGGAAATTCGCGATGCGGACAGCGCCCTGGCCAACGCCAAGCGTGAGCTCGTCACCATCATGGCCAAGCACAAACTGTCGGCTGACCGCGTCAGCGAGTACAACGCCAAGATCAAGGACCTGGAATCCAAGGCTCTGGCCGCCATCCAGGCCAACCGTGAAGACCTGGCCCTGGAAGTGGCCGAAGCCATTTCGACCCTGACCAACGAGCTGGACGTCGAGCAAAAGCAGGCCACCGAGTTTGGTGGTTACGCTGAAAACATGCGCAAAGACATCACCAAGGCTGAAAGCCGCATCAAAAGCCTGCGCCAGCAAGTGGACATGGCCAAGGCGCGCGAAAGCGTACAGAAAGCCCAGGTCAGCGCTTCGATTGCCAGTGGCGGCGCCAACGGCAAGCTGGAAACCGCCGTCGGTACGCTGAACCGTTTGCAGGCCAAGCAGCAGCAACGCGCCGCTGAACTGGAAGCCCAGGACCAATTGGCCGATGCGTCGACGGGCACTGACCTGGAACGCAAACTGCGCGATGCCGGCATCACCCCGGACGCAGGCAGCGCCAATGCGATCCTGGAGCGCCTGAAGCAAAAATCGGCCGAATAACCGACTCTCGAGTCGAACGCATAACCTATGGGAGCTAGCCTGCTAGCGATTGCGGTTTGTCAGAAAACATTGATGTCGACTGACTCTCCCCCTTCGCGAGCAGGCTCGCTTCTACATGGAATGTGCTGAACTGACAGACATTCAACTGTCGAGGTCAAGGATGGATGCCCTGAAGGGTTTCAAGACAATCGCAGGCCTGGCGCTCTTCATGGTCGCGTTGCAACTGTTCAACGTCGCGACCGGCTACAGCCTCATGGCCTTCGGTTTGATCCCGAGAACCGTGCACGGTCTGCTCGGCATCATCACCTCGCCTTTCCTGCACGCTTCCTTTGCGCACCTGAGCGCGAACCTGATTGCCTTTTTGATTCTGGGTACCCTGGTCATCATCGAAGGACTCAACCGGTTCATTGCGGTCAGCGCGATCATTATTCTGCTGGGCGGCGCGCTGGTCTGGCTGTTCGGCTTTGCAGGCGTACACATCGGCGCCAGCGGCTGGGTGTTCGGACTGTGGGCATACCTCTTGTCCCGCGCCTGGTTCCACAGGAGCTGGGGCAACCTGATAACGGCCGGCGTCGTGGCCTTGCTCTACGGCGGTCTGATTTTTGGCTTCCTGCCTCGCCAGGGTGTTTCCTTCGAAGGCCATCTGTTTGGTGCACTCGCCGGATTTATTGCAGCCAAGGTACTTTTCTCGGCGCCGCGCAACAGGTTTAATGCCGCCGGCTGAACGCACTTGCGCAGTCAGACGCCGAGGCGATGACGTCGCCAGGAACAAGTACCCACGGAGTCAGGGACGAAATGTCGATTTTCCTTTTATTGCGCATGTATGCCTCGTCCCTCTTCCACCGTTTCGGCTGGGCAGGCCTGGTCATTGCCTTGGGCGTACACCTGACCACGGCGTATCTGGGCCTGGTGTTACTGGGCGAACAACACCTCACCGCGCCCGCCACGTTTACTTACTTCTATCTGACCACCACACTCACCGTCGGTTATGGCGATCTCGCGCCGCAGACAGCGGCGGGACGGATATTCGTGGCCACCTGGGTCATGCTCGGGGGCATTGCGCTGCTGACGGCAGCCATCGGCAAAACCACCAGCAGCGTCATCGATGCATGGAGAAAAGGCATGAAGGGCAAAGGCGATTTCACCGGCAAGGTCGGCCATACGGTTCTCATCGGCTGGGAAGGCGCGTCCAGCGAACGGGTCATTGAGTTGTTGCTCCAGGACGAAACCTCGAACGACAACCTGATCGTCATTTGCGATTGCACCCTTGAAGAAAACCCGATGCCGGGTAAAGCGAGCTTCATCAAAGGTGAAAGCCTGTCCTCCGTGGCCTTGTTGCTGCGCGCGGGCGTTCCCGGTGCCGAGCGCGTTCTGGTGCGAACCCATTCAGACGACCTGACCCTGGCCACCGTGCTGGCGGTCAATCAACTGCAGCCTGTCGGGCATGTGGTCGCCCACTTCAATGACAGTGAAATCGCTGCGCTCGCCAGCGCCTACGCGCCCAGCCTGGAATGCACTTCCAGCATGGCCATCGAGATGTTGGTGCGCGCCTCGCAGGATCCGGGCTCGTCAGTGGTCATCAATGAACTGCTGTGCGTGGGCCAGGGCGCCACTCAATACCTGATGAAACTGCCCGAGGCCTTTGAAGCGACGTTTGGCGATCTGTACACACGGATGAAAGAACATCACAACGCCACGCTCATCGGCTATCGCGCCAAAGGCGCCCGACAACCGTCGATCAACCCGCCCGGCGCCACACGCGTTGAGGGCGGCGAGCTCTTCTACATCGCCTCCACTCGCCTCAAGGAAATCTCCAATGGGATGGTTTAAACAGTTGATGGGGCTTGAGGCCCCGAACGCGACGACAGAGTCGAAATGGACCGCCAGCGAATCCCTGCCCGTCACCGGTCCGCTGGACCTGGCACTGGGCAAAGGCGTGATGTTCGACACCACCCTGAAATTGTTGCTCGACGGCAACACCACGGTGACCATCCCGGGCTCGCAGCAGATCTGGAGCAACGGCACCGTCGATCTCGGGCAGTCGACCTGGCTGTCACGCTACTACATGAACGAGGAAGACTACTGGCTGCAGGTGCATACCACCGGCGAAATCGCCGGGCAGGTTGAGTCGGTGATCCTGTTCAATTACCTCAGCTACATCACCATCAGCAGTGAAGCGGAGTTGCGCCGATTGGCCGGTCCGCAAAGCCTGATCGGGCTGCCGACCTACACCCACAACGGCGTCGAATACACCCGCGAATGGGGCACCGAGGATGGCCAGACAGAATTGGTGGCGTTGAGCGAGCAGCTGAAAAACCCGAAGGAGTCCTACGGCATCGAGCACCGTTCGATGCTGTACGCCCGCGAAACCGGCCTGACCGACCGCCGGGAATTCCTGCTGTTTTCAGTTGAGGAAGACGCCGAAGGCACCATCAGCTTGAGCACGTCGCTGGGCATTTCGCTGTACACAACCGACCTGAATACTTTCTAAAAAAGGAAGCAGTCCATGCTAGAAGCACTCTCTATCTCCTTGAACAAAGCCGCCGTGTTCGGGTTTGTTTCGTACATCCTCGGCGCCGCGGTATTGTTCGCACTGTTCCAGTTCATCTACACCCGCATCACCCCGCACAAGGAATTCGAACTGATCCGTTCCGGCAACGTAGCCGCTGCGATCGCCCTCGGCGGGGCCATCATCGGTTTCGCCATTCCGGCGAGCAACGTGATTGCGTACTCGATCAGCATCCTCGACTTCGTGGTCTGGGCAGTCATCGCAGCCCTCGTTCAATTGCTGGCATTTCTGGTCACCAGCCTGGTGCTCAAAGGCACCTCCGAGCGCATCAAGAAAGGTGAAATCGCGGCGGGCATCTACGTGGCAGCCGTGGCCATCAGCGTCGGCATGTTGAACGCCGCGTGCATGACTCCTTCCCAGAACTGATTGCGCCCGGAGATCCCGATGAAACGAAGCAAGTACGTTCAGCTTTCGCTGGCAGCGTCGGTCGCCATGGCGATATCAGGCTGCGGGCCGACGGAAAAAACCTACGCGGTGCAGAAGAAGTACAACTTCCAGTCCGTTCAGCAGTGTGCCGATGAAAAGCTCCCGGTGGACGTGTGCTCGGACGCCTACATGACGGCCATGGCCGAGCATCGCCGCATTGCGCCGGTGTACGACAGCCAGGCCGATTGCGATGCCGACTTCGTCGCCGACTGGTGCCAACAGGATTCCGCCGGCAAGTTCATCCCCAAGCTTGGCGGCTTCGAACTGACCGCTGATGGCCAGGTGACGCAATCCCAGGTGGACGCGGCCAAGGCTCAATTACCCGCCTCGGAAGCGGCAAACACGGGTGGCTCGGGCTTCTCCACCAGCAGCCTGCTGACCGGCCTGCTGATCGGCAACATGCTGAGCAGCAACCGCAACAGTTACTACTCCGAGCCGGTGTACCGCTATCGCGATGACCGCGGCAGCTACTCGAACTCGACGCTCAGCCAGCGGATTGCCAAGGGCTCGACGTTCACCAAGTCCAATCAGGCAAGGTACGGCAGCAGCAACTACGCCGACTCGGTTCGCTCTTCTACCAGCAAGCCGGTCTCCGTTGCCTCGTCCACCTCCCGTGGCGGCTTCGGCAGCAAGGCCAGCGCACGCAGCGGCTGGGGCGGCGGCGGATCGAGCAGTTAAGGAAACCGGGCCATGAAGAAGATCCATTGCGCAGAGCGTCCTGACTGGAAACAGACCGCCGAGAATCTCGGCTTTCTGTTCCACACCATCGACAACGAACCCTACTGGGATGAGAGCGCGTATTACCAGTTCTCGCTCAAGCAGATCGAGAACGATCTCGAAGACCCGACCACCGAGATCCATGGGATGTGCATGGACCTGGTGGCCCGCGTGGTTCAGAGCGAGGAGTTGCTGGAGCGCCTGAGCATTCCCGCGCCATTCTTCGACATGGTGCGCACCTCATGGCTCGAAGGTCACCCGCACCTGTACGGGCGCATGGATTTCTCCTACAACGGCACCGGGCCCGCCAAGTTGCTGGAACTCAATTACGACACGCCGACCAGTCTGTATGAGGCGGCGGCGTTTCAGTGGGGCTGGCTGGAGCAATGCATCGAACGCGGCTTGCTGCCCAAGCATGCCGACCAGTTCAACAGCATCGACACAAAACTGCATCAGGCCTTCGCTCAATTGCAGCTCAAGCAACCCTTCTATTTTGCCTCGATGAAAGACTCGGTCGAAGACAAGGGCACCACCGACTACCTGCGGCTGGTGGCGGAAAAGGTCGGCATCGAATCACGCCACATCGATATCGAAGACATCGGCCTGACCAGTGACGGACGTTTCGTCGACCTCGAAGATCGCTGGATCCCTCACCTGTTCAAGCTGCACGCCTGGGAGTTCATCTTCCACGAGCCCTTCGGTGCAGCGATTGCCCAGAGTGATACGCAATTTTTCGAACCGGCCTGGAAATCCATCATCTCCAACAAAGGCATCCTGCCGCTGTTGTGGGAATTCAACAAAGGTCACCCGAACCTGCTCGCGGCGCACCTGGATACCGAGCCGGGCAAAGCCGTACCAAAAGGCTGGGTGCGCAAGCCGTTCTTCTCCCGGGAAGGTGCCAATATCGAGCTGCAAACTGCTGACGGCCTGATCGTGAAAGAGGACGGCCCCTACACCGATGCGCCGTTTATCCTTCAGGAGTTCGCGCCGCTTCCGCAGTTCGGCGACAGCTTTACGTTGATTGGCTCCTGGGTAGTCGGCGATCAGGCGGCGGGGATCGGTGTACGTGAGGACAACAGCTTGATCACCAAGGATTCGAGCCGGTTCTTGCCGCATCTGATACTCGACTGACCGCTCCATCGCCCACTAAAAAGGCCCGGTGAGGACATATCGACAGACGCCCGCAAGACTTATGGCTGAAATGCCGGATAATGGCGGCCATTCGTTTAGCCGTTATTCTGGTAATCCCCCATGGAAATCAAGGTCAACTTTCTCGACAACCTTCGACTTGAAGCCAAGTTCGACGACTTCACGGTGGTGGCCGATCAACCTATCCGCTACAAGGGCGATGGCTCGGCGCCGGGTCCGTTCGACTACTTCCTGGCGTCGTCGGCGTTATGTGCGGCGTATTTCGTGAAGTTGTACTGCGACACTCGCAGTATTCCCACCGAAAACATCCGCCTGTCGCAGAACAACATTGTTGACCCGGAAAACCGCTACAACCAGATTTTCAAGATCCAGGTCGAGTTGCCTGCGGACATCTCCGACAAGGACCGCCAGGGCATCCTGCGTTCCATCGACCGTTGCACCGTGAAAAAAGTGGTGCAAGCCGGGCCTGAGTTTGTGATCGAAGAGGTGGAAAACCTCGACGCCGATGCCCAGGCGTTGCTGATGCCTGCTTCTACCTCAGAGGCGAGCACCTATATCGCGGGCAAGGATCTGCCACTGGAGCAGACCATCGCCAATATGTCGGCCATTCTGGCGGACCTGCGCATGAAGATTGAAATCGCCTCGTGGCGCAATATCGTGCCCAACGTATGGTCGCTGCATATCCGCGATGCACACTCGCCGATGTGTTTTACCAACGGCAAGGGCGCAACCAAGGAAGGCGCACTGGCGTCGGCGTTGGGCGAGTTTATCGAGCGACTCAACTGCAACTTCTTCTACAACGACCAGTTCTGGGGCGAAGAGATCGCCAACGCGCCGTTTGTGCATTACCCGGACGAACGTTGGTTCAAGCCTGGCCGTAAAGATGAACTGCCGAGCGAAATACTCGACGCGCACTGCCTGAAGATTTACAACCGCGACGGCGAGTTGCGCGGTTCCCACCTGATCGACACCAACTCGGGCAATGAAGAACGCGGCATCTGCGCGCTGCCCTACGTGCGCCAGTCGGACGGCGAAGTGGTGTATTTCCCGTCCAACCTGATTGAAAACCTGTTCCTGAGCAACGGCATGAGTGCCGGTAACACGCTGGCCGAAGCCCAGGTGCAGTGCCTGTCGGAGATCTTCGAGCGCGCGGTAAAACGCGAAATCATCGAAGGTGAATTTGCCCTGCCGGATGTGCCCGCCGATGTGCTGGCGAAGTACCCGGGAATACAGGCCGGTATACAGGCGCTGGAAGAGCAAGGGTTCCCCGTATTGGTGAAGGATGCGTCCCTGGGGGGGGAATTCCCGGTGATGTGCGTCACGTTGATGAACCCGCGTACCGGCGGCGTGTTCGCCTCGTTCGGCGCGCACCCGAGCCTGGAAGTGGCGCTGGAACGCAGCCTGACCGAATTGCTCCAGGGCCGAAGCTTCGAAGGCCTCAACGACTTGCCCCAGCCGACGTTTGAAGGTCATGCGGTGACCGAGCCGAATAACTTCGTCGAGCACTTCATCGATTCCAGCGGCGTGGTGTCGTGGCGCTTCTTCAGTTCCAAGTCGGACTACGAATTCGTAGAGTGGGACTTCTCCGGCCAGGGTGAAAACTCGAATGCCGAGGAAGCCGCGACCTTGTTCGGTATTCTCGAAGGCATGGGCAAGGAAGTGTACATGGCGGTCTACGAGCATATCGGCGCGACGGCATGCCGCATCCTGGTCCCGGACTATTCGGAAATCTATCCCGTGGACGACCTGATTTGGGATAACACCAACAAAGCGCTGTTCTTCCGCGCCGATATCCTGAACCTGCATCGCCTGGACGACGAAGAACTGCAAGCGCTGGCTGAGCGCCTGGTGGAAAGTGAGCTGGACGACTACACCGACATCACCTCCCTGATCGGCATCGAGTTTGACGACAATACCGTTTGGGGTCAGCTGACAATCCTGGAGTTGAAACTGCTGATTTATCTCGCCTTGCAGCAATTTGAAGAGGCCAAAGAGGCGGTGGAGATGTTTCTGCAGTACAACGACAACACGGTCGAGCGCGGCTTGTTCTACCAAGCTGTCAACGCGGTGCTGGAGATGAAGCTGGACGAAGATCTGGAGTTGGAAGACTACGAGGCCAATTTCCGTCGGATGTTTGGTAACGAACGGATGGATGCAGTGATCGGCTCGGTGGACGGCAGTGTACGCTTCCATGGTTTGACGCCGACCAGCACCAAACTGGAGGGGCTCGACAGACACCTGCGGTTGATCGAAAGCTACAAGAAGCTGCACTCGGCACGGGCCAATGTGACCACGTTGGCCGGTTAACAGCGGCAACAAAAAAGCGAAGCCATATGGCTTCGCTTTTTTTGTCTACGGTTCTGAAAAACTGCGGATCAGAACGGGATATCGTCATCAAAGCTGTCGAAATCCGGAGCCGGTTGTGGCGCTGCCTGCTGTGGAGGCGGAGCCTGACGCGACTGCTGCGGTGCTGACTGCTGCGGGCGCGGAGCCTGCTGGCGTGGAGCCGGGGCGGACTGCTGGTAGTTATTGCCCCCGCCTTGTTGGTCGCCCTGCTGTGGACGGCCGCCGAGCAGTTGCATGGTGCCTTGCATGTCGACCACGATTTCGGTGGTGTAACGCTTGATACCGTCTTTTTCCCACTCGCGGGTCTGCAGCTTGCCTTCGATGTAGACCTGCGAACCTTTACGCAGGTATTCACCGGCGATCTCGGCCACCTTGCCGAACATCGAAACACGGTGCCATTCAGTCTTCTCGACCTTCTGACCGGTTTGCTTGTCGGTCCACTGTTCGCTGGTCGCCAGACTCAGGTTGGTCACGGCGTTACCGTTAGGCAAGTAGCGAACTTCGGGATCCTGGCCGCAAGTGCCGACCAATATGACTTTGTTAACCCCACGGGCCATAACGTTCTCCTAGGCTACGCACGCTGCCCCGGCCGGGTTGTTCACCAGGCGCTCAAGGGTGGTGCGATCCAATAGTTCTGTGTCCAATTTGATGTAAATCGCCGCTTCATCAGCAACGATTACCGCATCTGTTACCCCTACGACGGCCTTCAGGCGGTCAACCAACCCCGCTTCGCGGATCGCCTCGGGCGACAGCGGCAAGCGCAGACTCGTCACGTAGGGAGGTTCACGCATGGTAACAGCAAAGGCCAGCCAAAGTGCAGCCAGGCCGGCGCATCCGAGGAATACGACCGACAAACCGCCGTGCTGGAACATCCAGCCGCCGAGGATCCCCCCCAGCGCCGAACCGAGGAACTGGCTGGTGGAATAAACCCCCATCGCCGTACCTTTGCCGCCCGCCGGTGAAACCTTGCTGATCAGCGATGGCAACGAAGCTTCCAGCAAATTGAAAGCGGTAAAGAACACCACCGTCCCGATCACCAGAGCCCGCAGGCTGTCGCCGAACTGCCAGAAGAATAGCTCAGTGAGCATCAGCGTCAGCACTGCGCCCAATAAAACTCGTTTCATTTTGCGTTTCTTCTCGCCGTAGATAATGAACGGGATCATGGCGAAGAAGGAGATCAGCAGCGCGGTGAGGTAGACCCACCAGTGCTGCTCTTTGGGCAGCCCGGCTTTTTCCACCAGGGCCAGGGGCAATGCAACGAAGCTCGACATCAACATCGCGTGCAACACAAAAATGCCAAGGTCCAGGCGCAGCAGGTCCGGGTGCTTTAGCGTCGGCATCAGCGCCGAACGGGCGACGCCGGACTCACGGTGCTGCAACGGTCCGGTGGAACGCGGCACCATGAACATGACGATCACGATGCCGAACAGCGCCATGCCGCCCGTGGCGAGGAACAACCCCGACAGGCCGAAGGCGCGGGTCAACAGCGGCCCGACAACCATGGCCACTGCGAAGGACAGACCAATCGTCATGCCGATCATGGCCATGGCTTTGGTCCGGTGCTGCTCGCGGGTCAGGTCTGAAAGCAACGCCATCACTGCGGCGGAAATAGCCCCGGCGCCTTGCAGGATGCGTCCGGCGATGACGCCCCAGATCGAATCGGCATTGGCTGCCAGCACGCTACCGAGGGCGAAGATGATCAGCCCGAGGTAAATCACCGGACGACGGCCGATGCGGTCGGAAATGAAGCCGAAAGGAATCTGAAAGATTGCCTGGGTCAGGCCGTAAGCGCCAATCGCCAGTCCGATGAGGGCCGGGGTCGCTCCTGCCAGATCCATCCCATAGGTCGCCAGTACCGGCAACACCATGAACATGCCAAGCATACGGAAGGCGAACACCAGGGCCAGCCCGCTTGCTGCGCGGGTCTCACTGCCACTCATGCGTTCGCTGTGGGGATCGTGCATGGAAAAACCTCATGTGAACCGGCGGCGATTCTACCAGTCCCATCGATTGACGGGGTATATCGCGACGCTTTGACGCGCTCCGCTGACAGACTCTTCATGTAAGACACAACTCCGCTCGTTTGATAGTGTGCATCCATCCAGTATTTGGCCGTATACTCCTACGTTTTCGACGCCCGCCAAGCGAGGCCACTTTGGACAAGATCCTGATTCGTGGGGCCCGAACCCACAACCTGAAGAACATCGACCTGACCCTGCCACGGGACAAACTGATCGTCATCACCGGCCTTTCCGGATCCGGCAAATCGTCCCTGGCGTTTGACACGCTGTATGCCGAAGGCCAACGCCGCTATGTCGAATCACTGTCGGCCTATGCCCGGCAGTTTTTGTCGATGATGGAAAAGCCTGACGTCGACACCATCGAAGGTTTGTCGCCAGCCATTTCCATCGAACAGAAATCGACCTCGCATAACCCGCGCTCGACGGTCGGCACCATCACCGAAATCTACGACTACCTGCGCCTGCTGTACGCACGTGTGGGTATTCCACGTTGCCCGGATCACGACATTCCGCTGGAAGCGCAAACCGTCAGCCAGATGGTCGACCTGGTCCTCGCGCAACCGGAGGGCAGCAAGCTGATGCTGCTGGCCCCGGTGATTCGCGAGCGCAAAGGCGAACACCTTTCGGTCTTCGAAGAACTGCGCGCCCAGGGCTTTGTCCGGGCCCGGGTCAACGGCAGGATCTGCGAACTGGATGAGCTGCCGAAGCTGGATAAGCAAAAGAAGCACTCGATTGATGTAATAGTCGACCGCTTCAAGGTCCGCGCCGATCTGCAGCAGCGCCTGGCCGAGTCGTTCGAAACCGCGCTGAAACTGGCGGACGGGATCGCACTGGTCGCGCCGATGGACGACGAGCCCGGCGAAGAGATCATCTTCTCCGCGCGCTTCGCCTGCCCGATTTGCGGCCATGCGATCAGCGAGCTGGAACCCAAGCTGTTCTCCTTCAACAACCCCGCCGGCGCTTGCCCGACCTGCGATGGCCTGGGGGTCAAGCAGTTCTTCGACATCAAGCGTCTGGTGAACGGCGAGTTGACGCTGGCCGAGGGCGCTATTCGCGGCTGGGACAGGCGCAACGTCTATTACTTCCAGATGCTCGGGTCGCTGGCTTCGCACTACAAGTTCAGCCTGGAAGTGCCGTTCAACGACCTTTCGGCGGATCAGCAGAAATTCATTCTGCATGGCAGCGGTTCGCAAAACGTCGACTTCAAATACCTGAACGACCGCGGCGATATCGTCAAACGCTCGCACCCGTTCGAAGGCATCGTGCCGAACCTGGAACGCCGCTATCGCGAAACCGAGTCGGCTTCAGTGCGTGAAGAGCTGGCCAAGTTCCTCAGCACCCAGCCCTGCCCGGACTGCCGTGGCACGCGCTTGCGTCGTGAGGCGCGGCACGTCTGGGTGGGCGAGAAGACGCTGCCGGCGGTGACCAATCTGCCGATTGGCGATGCTTGCGAGTATTTCGGCATACTGAAGCTCACGGGCCGTCGCGGTGAAATCGCCGACAAGATTCTCAAGGAGATCCGCGAGCGCCTGCAGTTCCTGGTCAACGTAGGCCTCGACTATCTTTCGCTGGATCGCAGTGCCGACACGTTGTCCGGCGGTGAAGCTCAGCGGATTCGCCTGGCCAGCCAGATTGGCGCCGGCCTGGTGGGGGTTCTGTACATCCTCGATGAGCCGTCGATCGGTCTGCATCAACGTGATAACGATCGGTTGCTCGGCACACTCAAGCACCTGCGCGACATCGGCAACACGGTGATCGTGGTCGAGCATGACGAAGACGCTATTCGCCTGGCCGACTACGTGGTGGACATCGGGCCGGGCGCGGGGGTCCACGGTGGGCATATTGTTGCCGAAGGGACGCCGGCCGAAGTGATGGCGCATCCTGATTCGTTGACCGGCAAGTACCTGTCGGGCCGAGTAAAGATTGCCGTTCCAGCCAAACGCACACCGCGCAACAAGAAGTTGTCACTGTCGCTCAAGGGCGCTCGCGGTAACAACTTGCGCAATGTCGACCTGGACATTCCGATAGGTCTGTTGACGTGCGTGACCGGTGTGTCCGGCTCGGGCAAATCGACGCTGATCAACAATACGCTGTTTCCCTTGAGCGCTACGGCACTCAACGGTGCAACGACGCTTGAGGCGGCCGCCCACGACAGCATCAAGGGACTGGAGCATCTGGATAAGGTCGTCGATATCGACCAGAGCCCTATCGGCCGAACGCCGCGCTCCAATCCGGCGACCTACACCGGGCTGTTCACGCCGATTCGCGAACTGTTCGCCGGCGTACCAGAATCACGCTCACGCGGTTATGGTCCGGGACGCTTCTCCTTCAACGTGAAGGGCGGACGCTGCGAAGCGTGTCAGGGCGATGGCCTGATCAAGGTGGAAATGCACTTCCTGCCGGACATCTATGTCCCGTGCGACGTCTGCAAGAGCAAGCGTTACAACCGCGAGACTCTGGAAATCAAGTACAAGGGCAAGAGCATCCACGAAACCCTCGAGATGACCATCGAGGAAGCGCGGGTGTTCTTTGACGCGGTTCCTGCGCTAGCGCGCAAGCTTCAGACATTGATGGACGTAGGTCTGTCCTACATCAAGCTGGGGCAATCGGCGACGACGTTGTCGGGCGGGGAAGCCCAAAGGGTGAAGCTCTCCCGTGAACTGTCCAAGCGCGATACCGGCAAGACGCTGTACATCCTCGACGAACCAACCACTGGCTTGCACTTCGCGGATATTCAGCAATTGCTCGACGTACTGCATCGACTGCGCGACCACGGCAACACTGTGGTGGTGATCGAGCACAACCTGGACGTGATCAAGACCGCCGACTGGTTGGTGGACCTGGGGCCGGAAGGCGGCTCCAAGGGCGGCCAGATCATTGCGGTTGGTACCCCGGAGGAAGTGTCCGAGATGAAGCAATCTCACACCGGCTTCTACCTCAAGCCGCTGCTGGCTCGCGACAAGGCCTGAATCGGGCCCACGAAAAAGCCCCTGTCACTTCATCGGTGACAGGGGCTTTTTTGTATAGGGAGCAATCAGGCGTGAGATTGCAGGTAGTTCTCAAGACCGATCAACTTGATCAGACCCATCTGCTTTTCAAGCCAGTAGGTGTGGTCTTCTTCAGTGTCATGCAATTGAACCCGCAGCATCTCGCGGCTGACATAGTCCTGGTGTTGCTCGCAGAGTTTGATGCCCTTGCAGAGCGCGGCGCGGACTTTATATTCAAGTCGCAGGTCAGCGGCGAGCATGTCCGGCACAGTGGTGCCAACATCAAGGTCGTCCGGACGCATGCGCGGCGTGCCTTCGAGCATCAGAATCCGACGCATCAGGGCATCAGCGTGCCCAGCCTCTTCTTCCATCTCGTGGTTGATGCGTTCGTAGAGCTTGGTGAAACCCCAGTCCTCATACATCCGCGAATGGACGAAATACTGATCACGCGCCGCCAGTTCGCCGGTCAGCAACGTGTTGAGGTAATCGATTACGTCTGGGTGCCCTTGCATCGCCCTACATCTCCCTGCATGAAAGTCTGTAGTTTGAACCAAGGCGACTGTTTGGTCACTCCGTTTACGCGATAAAAGCGAAGATATTCTGAGAAAAGTGGTTCAAATAACGCAAAAACCGCCCAAATGAGGGCGGTTCTGCTTCTCGTTTAGACTTCGTTAAGCTGTACACCCAACGCCCTTGCAATTGCTTCTCCATACGCCGGATCGGCCTTGAAGAAGTGCTGCAATTGACGATCAATCACATCACCGGAAACGCCGGCCATGGCTCCGGCAATGTTGTTGGTCAGCAGCGCTTTCTGCTCGTCACTCATGAGTCGGAACAGAGCACCGGCATGGCTGTAGTAGTCGGAGTCTTCACGATGATCGTAACGATCAGCGGCACCGCTCAATGCCAACGGTGGCTCAGCGTAGCGAGGCGCTTGTTTCGGCGAATCGACGTAGCTGTTCGGCTCATAGTTAGGTGCTGCACCGCCATTGCTGCCGAATGCCATCGAACCATCACGCTGATAGCTATTCACCGGGCTGCGGGGCGCATTCACCGGTAGTTGCTGATGATTGGTGCCAATGCGGTAGCGGTGCGCGTCGGCATAAGCGAACACGCGGCCCTGGAGCATGCGGTCCGGAGAAAGACCAACGCCCGGGACCATGTTGCTCGGGCCGAATGCCGCTTGCTCGACTTCGGCAAAGTAGTTTTGCGGATTGCGATTGAGCTCCAGCTCGCCGACTTCGATCAACGGAAACTCTTTCTGCGACCAGGTTTTGGTCACATCGAACGGGTTCTCATAGTGCGCCGCGGCCTGAGCCTCGGTCATGATCTGAATGCACACACGCCATTTCGGGAAGTCACCGCGCTCAATCGCCCCGAACAGGTCACGCTGCGCGTAATCCGGATCGGTACCGGCCAAACGTGCCGCTTCTGCAGGCGCCAGGTTTTTGATGCCTTGCTGAGTCTTGTAGTGCCACTTCACCCAGTGCCGCTCGCCATTGGCGTTGATCAAGCTGTAGGTGTGGCTACCAAAGCCGTGCATGTGACGATAGCCGTCAGGAATGCCACGGTCGGAGAACAGAATAGTGACCTGGTGCAGCGCCTCAGGCGAGTGCGACCAGAAGTCCCACATCATCTGCGCGCTTTTCAGATTGCTCTGCGGCAGACGCTTTTGGGTGTGGATAAAGTCCGGAAATTTCAACGGATCACGGATGAAGAACACGGGCGTGTTGTTGCCGACGATGTCCCAGTTACCTTCCTCGGTGTAGAACTTCAGGGCAAAGCCACGCGGATCGCGCTCGGTATCGGCCGAACCCCGTTCGCCGCCAACCGTAGAAAAGCGCAGGAACGTCGGAGTTTGTTTGCCGACCGATTCAAACAGTTTGGCGCTGGTGTACGGGGTGATGTCGCGAGTGACAGTAAACGTGCCGTAAGCACCCGAGCCCTTGGCGTGTACACGGCGCTCAGGGATGTTCTCGCGATTGAAGTGGGCAAGCTTTTCGATCAGGTGAAAGTCGTCGAGCAGCAGCGGGCCACGAGGGCCGGCGGAACGGGAATTCTGGTTGTCGGCGACAGGAGCGCCACTGGCGGTGGTCAGCGTTTTATTTTGACTCATGCGATCTCTTCCTCTGTCAGTCTTTAACTGCCGGCTATCGGCTGAGGGGGAGTATTGATCAGGAACGTTACAGCTACAAATTCATTGCGTTGCGACTATCGATAGAAAATTACTAATTACCTTTCTATTCATGCATTGATGGCAATGCTTTTCGAGCGCGCACAAAAAACCGGGCACTAGGCCCGGTTCTTCGTTTCAGACTGACGTCTTACTCAGCGGATACAGCTTCACCACCGGCAGGACGATCAACCAACTCGACATACGCCATAGGCGCGTTGTCGCCAGTGCGGAAACCGCACTTGAGGATGCGCAGGTAGCCACCCTCACGGGTAGCGTAACGCTTGCCCAGGTCGTTGAAGAGCTTACCAACGATAGCTTTCGAACGAGTACGGTCGAAAGCCAGACGGCGGTTAGCCAGGCTGTCTGTCTTGGCCAAAGTGATCAGCGGCTCAGCAACGCGACGCAGTTCTTTAGCTTTTGGCAGTGTAGTTTTGATCAGCTCGTGCTCGAACAGCGACACCGCCATGTTTTGAAACATGGCCTTGCGGTGCGAGCTGGTGCGGCTCAGGTGACGACCACTTTTACGATGACGCATGGTTCATTCCTTACCAAACACAACGTTCGGTGATTACGACGATCAGGCAGTCGCCTTGTCGTCCTTCTTAAGACTTGCAGGCGGCCAGTTGTCGAGGCGCATGCCGAGGGACAGACCGCGGGAGGCCAGAACGTCCTTGATTTCAGTCAAGGATTTCTTGCCAAGGTTCGGAGTCTTCAACAGCTCTACTTCGGTACGCTGAATCAGGTCACCGATGTAGTAGATGTTTTCCGCCTTAAGGCAGTTAGCCGAACGTACAGTCAGTTCCAGATCGTCAACCGGGCGAAGCAGGATCGGATCGATCTCGTCTTCCTGCTCGATAACCACTGGCTCACTGTCACCTTTGAGGTCGACGAACGCAGCCAGCTGCTGTTGCAGAATGGTTGCAGCGCGGCGGATAGCCTCTTCAGGATCCAGGGTACCGTTGGTTTCCAGATCAATAACCAGCTTGTCCAGGTTAGTACGCTGCTCGACACGGGCGTTTTCCACCACGTATGCGATACGGCGAACCGGGCTGAACGAAGAGTCAAGCTGCAAGCGACCGATGCTGCGGCTTTCGTCTTCATCGCTCTGACGCGAGTCTGCCGGTTCATAACCACGACCACGAGCTACGGTGAGCTTCATGTTCAGGGCGCCGTTAGACGCCAGGTTAGCGATTACGTGATCGGGGTTAACGATCTCGACATCATGATCCAGCTGAATATCGGCAGCGGTAACCACCCCCGAACCCTTCTTCGACAAGGTCAGCGTAACTTCGTCACGACCGTGCAGCTTGATAGCCAGACCTTTAAGGTTCAACAGGATTTCAATTACGTCTTCCTGTACGCCTTCGATGGCGCTGTACTCATGGAGCACACCGTCAATCTCGGCCTCGACTACTGCACAGCCGGGCATTGAGGACAACAGGATGCGTCGCAGCGCGTTGCCCAGGGTGTGGCCGAAACCACGCTCGAGAGGCTCGAGAGTGATCTTGGCGCGGGTTGGACTGACAACCTGCACATCAATATGGCGGGGTGTCAGGAACTCATTTACCGAAATCTGCATGGATGCACCTATTTTCTAGCCCTTACTTGGAGTAGAGCTCGACAATCAGGCTTTCGTTGATGTCGGCGGACAGATCACTGCGAGCAGGAACGTTCTTGAAAACGCCCGACTTCTTCTCAGTGTCTACTTCTACCCATTCTACGCGGCCACGTTGGGCACACAGATCGAGAGCTTGGACAATGCGAAGTTGGTTCTTTGCTTTCTCGCGAATCGCGACCACGTCACCAGCACGAACCTGGTAGGACGGTACGTTTACGGTCTGACCGTTAACGCTGACGGATTTGTGCGATACCAGCTGACGGGATTCGGCACGAGTAGAGCCAAAACCCATACGGTATACAACGTTGTCCAGACGGCATTCGAGCAGTTGCAGCAGGTTTTCACCGGTTGCACCTTTCTTGCCAGCAGCTTCTTTGTAGTAGCCGCTGAATTGACGCTCGAGAACGCCGTAGATACGACGGACCTTCTGCTTTTCACGCAGTTGGGTGCCGTAATCGGACTGGCGGCCGCGGCGTTGGCCGTGGATACCAGGTGCTGCTTCGATGTTGCACTTCGATTCGATCGCGCGCACGCCGCTCTTCAGAAAGAGATCGGTGCCTTCGCGACGAGCGAGTTTGCATTTTGGACCAATGTAACGAGCCATTCTTTACAATCTCCTGGATTACACGCGGCGCTTCTTCGGCGGACGGCACCCGTTGTGCGGGATTGGCGTCACGTCGGTGATGCTGGCGATCTTGTAGCCACAGCCGTTCAAAGCGCGGACTGCAGATTCACGACCTGGGCCTGGACCTTTGACGTTAACGTCGAGGTTTTTCAGACCGTATTCCAGCGCAGCTTGACCAGCACGTTCAGCAGCTACTTGAGCAGCAAACGGGGTGGACTTGCGGGAACCGCGGAAACCCGAACCACCGGAGGTAGCCCAGGAAAGAGCGTTGCCTTGACGGTCGGTGATGGTCACGATTGTGTTGTTAAAAGATGCATGGATGTGGGCGATGCCATCAACCACTGTCTTTTTAACTTTTTTACGAGGACGAGCAGCAGGTTTAGCCATGATTAATTTCCTGTCGATTCGCTGGGGCGATTACTTGCGGATCGGCTTACGCGGACCTTTACGGGTACGCGCGTTAGTCTTGGTACGCTGACCGCGCACTGGAAGACCACGACGATGACGCAGACCGCGATAGCAACCGAGGTCCATCAAACGCTTGATTTTCATGTTGATTTCGCGACGCAGGTCACCTTCAGTGGTGAACTTCGCCACTTCGCCACGCAGCTGTTCAATCTGCTCGTCGCTCAGATCCTTGATCTTTGCGGCTGGGTTTACCCCAGTCACTGCACAGATCTTCTGCGCAGTAGTGCGACCAACACCATAGATGTAGGTCAGCGAGATAACAGTATGCTTGTTATCTGGAATGTTAACGCCTGCAATACGGGCCATTCAGTGGGACTCCAATTGACAGCTACCTACGCCCCGGAAGCCAAGAAATAGGGCGCGAGATAATATCGCTGTAATAACAAATAATCAACCCGGTAGCGCACTAGCTACCGGGCTTGAAGCACAATCACACTCAGCCTTGGCGCTGTTTGTGACGCGGTTCCGCGCTGCAAATTACTCGAACAACACCTTCGCGGCGAATAATCTTGCAGTTGCGGCACAGCTTTTTCACCGATGCACGAACTTTCATCACCAACTCCTCGAACCTTATGGGTACTCAGCGCAACATGCCGCTGCCGTAACCCTTCAGGTTGGCTTTCTTCATCAGGGATTCGTACTGGTGCGAAACGAGGTGCGATTGTACTTGGGACATGAAGTCCATCACAACCACGACGACGATCAGCAACGAGGTCCCGCCAAGGTAGAACGGAACGTTTGCTGCAACCACCAGGAACTGGGGCAACAGGCATACGGCCGTCATATATAGAGCACCGAACAGGGTCAAACGAGTCAGAACGCCATCAATGTAGCGCGCAGACTGCTCACCTGGACGGATGCCCGGAATAAAGGCACCGGACTTCTTCAGGTTTTCCGCTACGTCTTTCGGATTGAACATCAACGCCGTATAGAAGAAGCAGAAGAAAATAATCCCTGCACTAAACAGCAGAATATTCAACGGCTGACCAGGAGCGATCGACTGCGAGATGTCCTGCAGCCAGCCCATACCTTCAGACTGACCGAACCAGGTACCCAACGAAGCCGGGAACAGCAAAATGCTGCTCGCGAAAATGGCCGGAATAACACCGGCCATGTTCACCTTCAACGGCAAGTGGCTAGTCTGCGCAGCAAAGACCTTACGACCCTGCTGACGCTTGGCGTAATGAACAGCAATACGACGCTGACCACGCTCAATGAACACCACAAAACCGATAATCGCTACTGCCAGCAAACCGATGGCAACCAAGGCAAAAATGTTGATATCACCCTGACGCGCAGACTCGAAAGACTGCCCGATCGCTCTCGGAAGACCGGCGACGATACCTGCGAAAATCAACATCGAGATACCGTTGCCAACACCACGCTCAGTAATCTGCTCACCCAGCCACATCATGAACATCGCACCAGCCACAAACGTGGATACCGCGACGAAATGGAAGCCAAAGTCACCAGTGAACGCAACGCCCTGCCCCGCCAGACCAATGGACATGCCAATTGCCTGAACGAGAGCGAGGACGACAGTGCCGTAGCGGGTGTACTGGGCAATCTTACGACGCCCAGCTTCACCTTCCTTCTTCAACTGCTCCAGCTGCGGGCTGACGGCTGTCATCAGTTGCATGATGATCGATGCCGAAATGTACGGCATGATCCCCAGTGCAAAGATACTCATCCGCTCCAGCGCGCCGCCGGAAAACATGTTGAACAAGCTAAGAATGGTCCCCTCATTCTGTCGAAACAGGTCCGCGAGTCGGTCCGGGTTGATACCTGGAACCGGGATGTGTGCGCCTATTCGGTAGACGATAATCGCCAGGAACAGAAAACGCAGACGAGCCCAGAGTTCAGACATACCGCCTTTGCCGAGCGCAGAGAGAGCACCTTGCTTAGCCATTTATTCCTCGAACTTGCCGCCAGCTGCTTCGATAGCCGAACGCGCACCTTTGGTGGCGCCGATTCCCTTTCCGATGGTAACAGCGCGAGTAACTTCGCCGGACAGCATGATTTTCACACGCTGTACGTTGACGTTGATCACGTTGGCATCTTTCAGGGACTGCACAGTGACGATGTCGCCTTCCACTTTAGCCAGCTCGGACAGACGCACTTCTGCGCGGTCCATGGCCTTCAGGGAAACGAAACCGAACTTTGGCAGGCGACGATGCAGCGGCTGTTGACCGCCTTCAAAGCCTGGAGCAATGGTGCCACCGGAGCGGGAGGACTGACCTTTGTGGCCACGGCCACCGGTCTTGCCCAAACCACTACCGATACCACGGCCCGGACGATGCTTTTCGCGACGGGAACCCGGCGCTGGACTCAGATCATTGAGTTTCATCGATTAACCCTCGACACGCAGCATGTAGTAAGCCTTGTTGATCATCCCGCGATTCTCGGGAGTATCAAGTACTTCTACAGTGTGACCGATGCGACGCAGACCCAGACCCTTAACGCACAGTTTGTGGTTAGGGATGCGGCCGGTCATGCTTTTGATCAGCGTAACTTTAACGGTAGCCATGATCAGAAGATCTCCTTGACGCTTTTGCCACGCTTGGCGGCAATGGATTCAGGAGACTGCATAGCTTTCAAACCTTTGAAAGTGGCGTGAACCACGTTTACCGGGTTAGTCGAGCCGTAGCACTTGGCCAGAACGTTCTGAACGCCAGCAACTTCGAGGACAGCACGCATAGCGCCGCCAGCGATGATACCGGTACCTTCAGAAGCAGGCTGCATGTACACCTTCGAAGCGCCGTGACCGGACTTCATTGCGTACTGCAGAGTGGTGCCGTTCAGATCAACTTGGATCATGTTGCGACGAGCAGCTTCCATTGCCTTCTGGATCGCAGCAGGCACTTCACGTGACTTGCCACGGCCGAAGCCAACACGCCCTTTACCATCACCTACCACGGTCAACGCGGTGAAAGTGAAGATACGGCCGCCTTTAACGGTTTTGGCTACGCGGTTAACTTGAACCAGCTTCTCAATGTAGCCTTCGTCGCGCTTTTGGTCGTTATTTGACATAACTTAGAACTCCAGCCCAGCTTCACGAGCAGCATCAGCCAGCGCCTTGACGCGGCCGTGGTACTTGAAGCCAGAGCGGTCGAAAGCCACCTGCGAGACGCCAGCGGCTTTTGCACGCGTAGCGACCAGCTGGCCAACCTTAGTGGCCGCGTCGATGTTGCCAGTGGCGCCATCACGCAGTTCTTTATCCAAAGTCGAGGCAGATGCCAGGACTTTGTTGCCGTCGGCCGAAATGACCTGGGCGTAGATGTGCTGCGACGAGCGGAACACGCAGAGACGCACGACTTCGAGTTCGTGCATTTTCAGGCGTGCTTTGCGAGCGCGACGCAGTCGAGTAACTTTTTTGTCGGTCATTTGCTATGCCCTACTTCTTCTTGGCTTCTTTACGACGGACGACTTCGTCCGCGTAGCGCACACCTTTGCCTTTGTACGGCTCTGGTGGACGGAAGTCGCGGATCTCGGCGGCCACTTGACCTACCAGCTGCTTATCGATGCCCTTGATCAGGATATCGGTCTGGCTAGGAGTCTCAGCGGTGATGCCTTCCGGCAGTTCATAATCCACTGGGTGCGAGAAGCCAAGAGCCAGGTTCAGCACTGTGCCTTTTGCTTGCGCTTTGTAACCAACACCGACCAGCTGGAGCTTACGCTCGAAGCCTTGGCTTACGCCTTGGACCATGTTGTTTACCAACGCACGAGTGGTACCAGCCATTGCGCGAGTTTGTTGATCGCCATTGCGAGCAGCGAAACGCAGCTCACCAGCTTCTTCAACGATCTCAACGGACGAATGGATGTTCAGTTCGAGAGTGCCCTTGGCACCCTTCACCGAAAGCTGTTGGCCTGCGAATTTTACTTCGACACCGGCTGGCAGCTTAACGGGGTTCTTAGCGACGCGTGACATGCTTATCCCCCCTTAGAACACAGTGCAAAGAACTTCGCCGCCGACACCGGCAGCGCGCGCAGCACGATCCGTCATCACACCTTTGTTGGTGGAGACGATAGACACACCGAGACCGCCACGAACTTTTGGCAGATCATCGACGGACTTGTACTGACGCAGGCCTGGACGGCTAACGCGCTTCACTTCCTCGATGACCGGACGGCCTTCGAAGTACTTCAGCTCGATGGACAGCAGTGGCTTGATTTCGCTGCTGATCTGATAACCCGCAATGTAACCTTCGTCCTTCAGGACTTTGGCAACAGCTACCTTCAAAGTAGAAGATGGCATGCTTACGACGGACTTTTCAGCCATCTGGGCATTACGGATTCGAGTTAGCATGTCCGCTAACGGGTCCTGCATACTCATGGGCTAGACGCTCCTAATACAAAAAAATTAGCCTTGCGGCTACTACTTGTCGCCGAGCTCATCCATGCGAAAAAAGCACGGGCTCAGGCGAGCCGGGTATTCTAGACACACCCCACAAATGAATCAAGCCCCAAAAGGGGCTTGATTCAAGTTCAAGGTCACCGGTGGTCAGGATCTTGCGATCCCGAACACCGAGACTTTGATAGTGCTTACCAGCTGGCTTTAACCAGACCAGGTACGTCACCACGCATTGCAGCTTCACGCAGTTTGTTACGGCCGAGGCCGAACTTGCGGTAAACGCCGTGTGGACGACCGGTCAGGCGGCAGCGGTTACGCATGCGCGAGGCGCTTGCGTCACGTGGCTGCTTCTGCAGAGCTACTGTAGCTTCCCAACGTGCTTCTGGACTTGCGTTCAGATCAACGATGATAGCTTTCAGTGCTGCACGCTTTTTGGCGTACTTGGCAACCGTGAGCTGACGCTTCAGCTCGCGGTTTTTCATGCTCATCTTGGCCATTTTCCTACTCCAATCAGTTGCGGAACGGGAATTTGAAAGCACGCAGCAGCGCGCGACCTTCATCATCGTTCTTGGCAGTGGTGGTCAGGGTAATGTCCAGACCGCGGAGAGCATCGATCTTGTCGTAGTCGATTTCCGGGAAGATGATCTGCTCTTTTACGCCCATGCTGTAGTTACCACGACCATCGAAGGACTTGGCATTCAGGCCGCGGAAGTCGCGAACCCGAGGCAGGGAGATCGACAGCAGACGATCCAGGAATTCGTACATACGCTCACGGCGCAGAGTCACTTTGACGCCGATCGGCCAACCTTCACGGACTTTAAAGCCAGCGATGGATTTCCGAGCGTAAGTCACAACGACTTTCTGACCGGTGATCTTTTCCAGGTCGGCAACAGCGTGCTCGATGACTTTTTTGTCACCGACAGCTTCGCCCAGACCCATGTTCAGGGTGATTTTGGTAACGCGTGGAACTTCCATCACGTTCGAAAGCTTAAGTTCTTCCTTAAGCTTCGGTGCGATTTCCTTCCAGTAAATCTCTTTTAGTCGTGCCATGGTCTTCTACCTAGCAGTGTTCAAGCATCAACCGCTTTTTGGGTCGACTTGAAGACACGAATTTTCTTGCCGTCTTCTACTTTGAAACCAACGCGGTCAGCCTTGTTGGTTTCGCCGTTGAAAATGGCGACGTTAGAAGCGTCCAGTGGAGCTTCTTTTTCGACGATACCGCCTTGTACGCCCGACATCGGGTTAGGCTTGGTATGACGCTTAACCAGGTTCAGACCACCAATTACCAGACGGTTATTAGCGAGAACCTTAAGCACCTTACCGCGCTTACCTTTGTCTTTGCCGGCGATCACGATGATCTCGTCGTCACGACGAATCTTTTGCATGTCGGATCTCCTTACAGCACTTCTGGGGCGAGCGAGACGATCTTCATGAACTTCTCAGTACGAAGTTCACGGGTCACTGGCCCAAAGATACGGGTGCCGATCGGCTCTTGCTTGTTGTTCAGAAGAACAGCAGCGTTGCCATCAAAGCGGATAATGGAGCCATCAGCACGGCGTACGCCGTGACGAGTGCGGACTACAACAGCAGTCATCACTTGGCCTTTTTTCACTTTACCGCGAGGAATTGCTTCCTTGACGGTAACTTTGATGATGTCACCGATACCAGCGTAACGACGATGGGAGCCACCCAGCACCTTGATGCACATAACACGGCGAGCGCCAGAGTTATCGGCCACATCGAGCATGGATTGAGTCTGAATCATATAATTTCTCCGACCCCTAGTCCTTAGACTTCCACAGCGCGTTCGAGAACATCAACCAGCGCCCAAGACTTAGTCTTGGCCAAAGGACGAGTTTCACGAATAGTGACTTTGTCGCCGATGTGGCACTGATTGGTTTCGTCGTGCGCGTGCAGCTTAGTCGAACGCTTAACGTATTTACCGTAGATCGGGTGCTTAACGCGACGCTCGATCAGAACGGTGATGGTTTTGTCCATCTTGTCGCTGACAACACGGCCAGTCAGCGTACGGACAGTTTTTTCGGCTTCAGCCATGATTACTTACCTGCCTGCTGGTTGAGCACAGTCTTCACGCGAGCGATGTCACGCTTAACTTGCGAGAGCAGATGAGACTGCCCCAACTGGCCAGTTGCTTTCTGCATACGCAGATTGAACTGGTCGCGCAGCAAGCCGAGCAGTTGCTCGTTCAGCTGCTGTGCGGATTTTTCACGAAGTTCATTCGCTTTCATCACATCACCGTCCGTTTAACAAAGGCGGTGGCGAGCGGCAGCTTTGCAGCAGCCAGGGCAAAAGCCTCACGCGCCAGCTCTTCAGAAACACCCTCGATTTCATACAGGACTTTGCCTGGCTGAATCTGGGCAACCCAGTACTCCACACTACCCTTACCTTTACCCATCCGAACTTCGAGTGGCTTTTTGGAAATAGGCTTGTCCGGGAATACACGGATCCAGATCTTGCCGCCACGTTTAACGTGACGGGTCAGAGCACGACGCGCTGACTCGATCTGACGAGCGGTGAGACGACCACGAGCTACAGACTTCAGCGCGAACTCGCCGAAGCTGACTTTGCTACCGCGCTGAGCCAGACCACGGTTGTGGCCTGTCATCTGCTTGCGGAACTTCGTACGCTTTGGTTGCAACATTTGGCGTACCCCTTACTTAGCAGCTTTTTTACGAGGCGCTGGTGCTTGTGGTTTCAGTTCTTCTTGGCGACCACCAATTACTTCGCCTTTGAAGATCCAAACCTTTACACCGATCACACCGTAAGTGGTGTGAGCTTCGTAGTTGGCATAGTCGATGTCGGCACGCAGGGTGTGCAGTGGCACACGACCTTCGCGATACCATTCAGTACGTGCGATTTCAGCACCGCCGAGACGACCGCTCACTTGGATTTTGATGCCTTTGGCACCAATGCGCATGGCGTTTTGTACAGCGCGCTTCATAGCGCGACGGAACATTACGCGACGCTCCAGCTGCTGAGCTACGCTCTGCGCAACCAACATACCGTCGAGTTCCGGCTTGCGGATTTCTTCGATATTGATGTGCACAGGCACACCCATTTGTTTGGTCAGGTCCTGACGCAGTTTCTCAACATCTTCACCTTTCTTCCCGATAACGATACCTGGACGAGCGGTGTGGATGGTGATACGTGCAGTTTGAGCCGGACGATGGATATCGATACGGCTTACGGACGCGCTTTTTAGTTTGTCTTGGAGATACTCACGCACCTTCAGATCAGCGAACAAATAGTCCGCATAAGTCCGACCGTCTGCGTACCAGACGGAGGTGTGTTCCTTGACGATTCCCAGGCGAATGCCAATGGGATGTACTTTCTGACCCATCTCTTCGACTCCGTTACTTGTCAGCAACCTTGACAGTGATATGGCAAGACCGCTTGACGATGCGATCAGCACGGCCTTTGGCACGTGGCATGATTCGCTTCAGCGAACGCCCTTCGTTGACGAAAACGGTGCTGACCTTGAGGTCATCAACGTCTGCGCCTTCGTTATGCTCGGCGTTGGCTACGGCCGACTCCAGCACTTTCTTCATGATCTCGGCGGCTTTCTTACTGCTGAAAGCCAACAGGTTGAGCGCTTCGCCCACCTTCTTCCCGCGGATCTGGTCGGCGACCAAGCGGGCTTTCTGGGCGGAGATTCGAGCGCCCGACAACTTAGCGGCTACTTCCATCGTTCCTTACCCCTTAACGCTTGGCTTTCTTGTCTGCCACGTGCCCACGATATGTGCGGGTACCGGCAAACTCGCCTAGTTTGTGGCCGACCATGTCTTCGTTCACGAGAACTGGAACATGTTGACGACCGTTATGAACTGCAATGGTCAGACCGACCATTTGTGGCAGGATCATCGAACGACGCGACCAGGTTTTAACTGGTTTGCGATCGTTCTTTTCCGCCGCCACTTCGATCTTCTTCAGTAGGTGAAGATCAATAAAAGGACCTTTTTTCAGAGAACGTGGCACTGTCGTATCCCTCTATTTACTTGCGACGACGGACGATCATTTTGTCGGTACGCTTATTACCACGAGTCTTCGCGCCCTTAGTCGGGAAGCCCCATGGCGATACCGGATGACGACCACCAGAGGTACGACCTTCACCACCACCATGTGGGTGGTCAACCGGGTTCATGGCAACACCACGAACGGTTGGGCGAACGCCACGCCAGCGTTTGGCACCAGCTTTACCCAGCGAACGCAGGCTGTGCTCGGAGTTCGAGACTTCACCCAGGGTCGCGCGGCATTCAGCCAGCACTTTACGCATCTCACCAGAACGCAGACGCAGGGTCACGTAGACACCTTCACGAGCGATCAGCTGAGCCGAAGCACCAGCGGAACGAGCGATTTGCGCGCCTTTACCTGGCTTCAATTCGATGCCGTGTACGGTGCTACCAACTGGAATGTTACGCAGTTGCAGAGCGTTGCCCGGCTTGATCGGCGCCAAAGCACCTGCGATCAGCTGGTCGCCAGCACTCACGCCTTTAGGGGCGATGATGTAGCGACGCTCGCCATCTGCGTACAGCAGCAGAGCGATGTGAGCAGTACGGTTTGGATCGTATTCGATACGCTCGACAGTGGCAGAGATGCCATCTTTGTCGTTGCGACGGAAATCGACCAGACGATAATGCTGCTTATGGCCACCACCGATGTGACGAGTGGTAATGCGACCATTGTTGTTACGACCACCAGTCTTCGATTTTTTCTCGAGCAGCGGTGCGTGAGGAGCGCCTTTATGCAGCTCCTGGTTGACCACCTTGACCACAAAACGGCGGCCAGGGGAAGTCGGTTTGCATTTAACGATTGCCATGATGCACCCCTTCCTTACTCAGCACTGCTGCTGAAATCGAGATCTTGGCCTGGCTGAAGGGAGATAACTGCCTTCTTCCAGTCATTACGCTTGCCCAGACCGCGAGCAGTGCGCTTGCTCTTACCCAGAACATTCAGGGTAGTAACACGCTCTACTTTCACGCTGAACAGGCTTTCGACGGCCTTCTTGATTTCCAGCTTGGTTGCGTCAGTTGCAACCTTGAAAACGAACTGGCCTTTCTTGTCAGCCAGAACCGTAGCCTTCTCGGAAACGTGCGGGCCAAGCAGAACTTTAAATACGCGTTCCTGGTTCATCCCAGCAGCTCCTCGAATTTCTTCACGGCCGACACGGTGATCAACACCTTGTCGTATGCGATCAGACTAACTGGATCGGAACCCTGCACGTCACGTACATCAACGTGTGGCAGGTTACGAGCAGCCAGGTACAGGTTCTGATCAACTACTTCAGACACGATCAAGACGTCAGTCAGGCCCATGCCGGTCAGTTTGTTCAGCAGATCTTTGGTCTTCGGTGCATCAACAGCGAAGTCCTGAACCACAACCAGACGATCAGTACGCACCAGCTCAGCAAGGATGGAACGCATTGCTGCGCGATACATCTTCTTGTTCAGCTTCTGGGTGTGATCCTGAGGACGAGCTGCGAAAGTGGTACCGCCGCCACGCCAGATTGGGCTACGGATAGTACCGGCACGAGCACGGCCAGTACCTTTCTGACGCCATGGGCGCTTACCGCCACCACGAACGTCGGAACGGGTCTTTTGCTGCTTGCTACCTTGACGGCCGCCGGCCATGTAGGCCACGACTGCTTGGTGAACCAGCGTCTCGTTGAATTCGCCGCCAAATGTCAGTTCGGAAACTTCGATCGCTTGAGCGTCATTTACATTTAATTGCATGTCAGCTTCCCCTTAACCGCGAGCCTTGGCTGCTGGACGTACAACCAAGTTGCCGCCAGTAGCGCCAGGAACAGCGCCCTTGACCAACAACAGATTGCGTTCAGCGTCCACGCGCACTACTTCGAGGGACTGCACGGTCACGCGCTCAGCGCCCATATGACCGGACATTTTTTTGCCCTTGAATACACGACCAGGAGTCTGGCACTGGCCGATAGAGCCTGGAACGCGGTGGGACACGGAGTTACCGTGGGTATTATCTTGCCCGCGGAAGTTCCAACGCTTGATCGTACCCTGGAAGCCTTTACCCTTGGACTGACCGGTTACATCAACCAGTTGACCAGCGGCGAAGATTTCAGCGTTGATCAGATCGCCGGCCTGGTACTCGCCTTCTTCAAGGCGGAATTCCATTACGGTACGACCAGCGGCAACGTTCGCTTTAGCGAAGTGGCCAGCTTGAGCAGCTGTAACACGCGAAGCACGACGCTCGCCTACAGTGACTTGCACTGCACGATAGCCATCGGTCTCTTCAGTTTTGAACTGGGTGACGCGATTCGGCTCGATCTCAATGACCGTGACCGGAATGGAGACACCTTCTTCGGTGAAAATACGGGTCATACCGCATTTACGACCGACTACACCAATAGTCATGTTGTAAACCTCATGAGTGTACGGGGCTTTCACCCGCTATGGCCGCCCATTTCAGAGCGTTACACGACTAAGACCGAGTCTTAGCCGAGGCTGATCTGTACTTCCACACCGGCCGCCAGATCAAGCTTCATAAGAGCATCAACGGTTTTATCCGTTGGCTGGACGATGTCCAGTACGCGCTTATGAGTACGGATCTCGTACTGGTCACGCGCGTCTTTGTTGACGTGCGGGGAGACCAGAACGGTGAACCGCTCTTTACGGGTAGGCAGTGGAATTGGACCACGCACTTGAGCACCAGTACGTTTCGCGGTTTCCACGATTTCCTGGGTGGATTGGTCGATCAGGCGATGGTCAAAAGCCTTCAACCTGATACGGATTTGCTGATTTTGCATTGGATTTCAGACTCCGGCTGCTATTCCCACCGAGCGCAATACGCCCGTTAAAAGGAGGCGCAATTCTATAGACGCCCCATATAGGTGTCAACCCAATAAAAAAGCCCCCGCTAAGCGGGGGCTTTTTCAATTCATCAAAGCCAACTCGAAAAGAGCTTACTCGATGATTTTGGCTACGACGCCAGCGCCGACGGTACGACCGCCTTCACGGATAGCGAAACGCAGACCGTCTTCCATTGCGATGGTCTTGATCAGGGTGACAACCATTTTGATGTTGTCGCCCGGCATTACCATTTCAACGCCTTCCGGCAGTTCGCAGTTACCAGTCACGTCAGTAGTACGGAAGTAGAACTGTGGACGGTAGCCTTTGAAGAACGGAGTGTGACGACCGCCTTCTTCTTTGCTCAGAACGTAGACTTCAGCTTCGAACTTGGTGTGCGGCTTGACCGAACCTGGCTTAACCAGAACCTGGCCACGCTCAACGTCGTCACGCTTGGTACCACGCAGCAGAACGCCGCAGTTCTCGCCAGCACGACCTTCGTCGAGCAGCTTACGGAACATTTCAACACCGGTGCAGGTGGTGACGGTAGTGTCACGCAGACCAACGATTTCCAGTGGATCCTGAACCTTGACGATACCGCGCTCGATACGGCCAGTTACAACAGTACCGCGACCGGAGATCGAGAATACGTCTTCGATTGGCATCAGGAACGGCTTGTCGATAACGCGAACTGGATCTGGAATGTAGCTGTCCAGAGTCTCAACCAGCTTACGAACGGCAGTGGTGCCCATTTCGTTGTCGTCTTGGCCGTTCAGAGCCATCAGAGCCGAACCGATGATGATCGGAGTGTCGTCACCTGGGAAGTCGTAAGTGCTCAGCAGGTCGCGCACTTCCATCTCAACCAGTTCCAGCAGCTCAGCGTCGTCAACCATGTCAGCCTTGTTCAGGAAGACAACGATGTACGGAACGCCAACCTGACGGGACAGCAGGATGTGCTCACGGGTTTGTGGCATCGGACCATCAGCGGCCGAGCAAACCAGGATAGCGCCGTCCATCTGAGCAGCACCGGTGATCATGTTCTTCACGTAGTCAGCGTGACCTGGGCAGTCAACGTGAGCGTAGTGACGGATCAGCGAGTTGTATTCAACGTGCGCGGTGTTGATGGTGATACCACGAGCCTTTTCTTCCGGAGCGCTGTCGATTTTGTCGAAAGCAACAACGGCCGAACCGAAAACTTCGGAGCAGACGCGAGTCAGAGCAGCGGTCAGCGTGGTTTTACCGTGGTCGACGTGACCGATGGTGCCAACGTTGACGTGCGGGAGGGTACGGTCAAATTTTTCTTTAGCCACGACAATTAACTCCTAGCCTAAAGGGGCTGAATCAGCCTTGTTTTTTGGTAACGGTTTCGACGATGTGCGACGGAGCCGTATTGTATTTTTTGAATTCCATAGAGTAGCTTGCGCGACCTTGGGACATGGAACGGACGTCAGTTGCATAACCGAACATCTCGCCCAGCGGAACCTCAGCACGAATTACTTTGCCGGAGACCGTGTCTTCCATACCCAGGATCATGCCGCGACGACGGTTAAGGTCGCCCATCACGTCACCCATATAGTCTTCAGGTGTAACAACCTCTACCGCCATGATCGGCTCAAGCAACTCACCACCGCCCTTCTGGGCCAGTTGCTTGGTTGCCATGGAAGCAGCCACCTTAAACGCCATCTCGTTGGAGTCGACGTCGTGGTAAGAACCATCAAACACGGTAGCCTTCAGGCCGATTAGCGGATAGCCGGCCACAACGCCGTTCTTCATCTGCTCTTCGATACCCTTCTGGATAGCCGGGATGTATTCCTTAGGAACCACACCACCCACTACTTCGTTCAGGAATTGCAGACCTTCCTGACCTTCGTCAGCAGGAGCAAAACGAATCCAGCAGTGACCGAACTGGCCACGACCGCCGGACTGACGAACGAACTTGCCTTCAATTTCGCAGCTCTTCGTGATGCGCTCACGGTACGAAACTTGTGGCTTACCGATGTTGGCTTCGACGTTGAACTCACGGCGCATCCGGTCAACCAGGATGTCCAGGTGCAACTCGCCCATGCCGGAGATGATCGTTTGACCAGTCTCTTCATCAGTCTTGACGCGGAAAGATGGATCTTCCTGAGCGAGCTTGCCCAGAGCGATACCCATTTTTTCCTGGTCATCCTTGGTCTTAGGCTCTACGGCAACCGAAATAACCGGCTCCGGGAAGTCCATGCGAACCAGGATGATTGGCTTGTCAGCGTTGCACAAAGTCTCACCAGTGGTGACGTCCTTCATGCCGATCAAGGCCGCGATGTCACCAGCGCGTACTTCCTTGATTTCTTCACGGGCGTTTGCGTGCATTTGCACCATACGACCCACACGCTCTTTCTTGCCTTTAACCGAGTTGATCACGCCGTCGCCGGAGGCCAACACGCCCGAGTAAACTCGAACGAAGGTCAAGGTACCCACGAATGGGTCGGTAGCGATCTTGAACGCCAGAGCCGAGAACGGCTCGCTGTCGTCTGCGTGACGCTCCATTTCCTTGGTCTCGTCATCCGGGTCTGTACCCTTGATGGCAGGAATGTCGGTAGGAGCAGGCAGGTAGTCGATCACGGCGTCGAGAACCAGGGGAACACCCTTGTTCTTGAAGGAAGAACCGCAAACAGCCAGAACGATCTCACCAGCGATAGTACGCTGACGCAGAGCGGCCTTGATTTCCGCGTTGGTGAGTTCTTCACCTTCGAGGTACTTGTTCATTAGCTCTTCGCTGGCTTCAGCCGCAGCTTCAACCATATTGCCGCGCCATTCGTCAGCCAGTTCCTGCAGTTCTGCAGGGATAGGCTTGCGAACTGGAACCATGCCTTTGTCAGAATCATTCCAGTAAACAGCTTCCATAGCCATCAGGTCGATCTGACCCTGGAAGTTGTCTTCGGAACCGATAGCCAACTGGATTGGAACCGGGGTGTGACCCAGACGCTGTTTGATCTGACCGATCACGCGCAGGAAGTTCGCACCAGCACGGTCCATCTTGTTTACATAAACAAGACGTGGAACGCCGTACTTGTTGGCCTGACGCCATACGGTTTCCGACTGAGGCTCAACACCCGAGGTGCCGCAGAACACAACGACCGCGCCGTCGAGAACACGCAAGGAACGCTCAACTTCAATAGTGAAGTCAACGTGGCCCGGGGTGTCGATGACGTTGAAGCGATACTGGTCTTTGTGCTGCTTCTCGGAACCCTGCCAGAAGGCGGTAATAGCAGCAGAAGTAATGGTAATACCACGCTCCTGCTCCTGCACCATCCAGTCTGTGGTCGCGGCGCCGTCATGCACCTCGCCCATTTTGTGACTTTTGCCAGTGTAAAAAAGGACGCGCTCGGTGGTGGTGGTTTTACCAGCATCCACGTGAGCAACGATACCAATGTTACGGTAGCGATTAATCGGTGTAGTACGAGCCATAAAGCCCTCGCAAAATTAGTGACGCTAAAATTAGAAGCGGTAGTGCGAGAAAGCCTTGTTGGCTTCAGCCATACGGTGCACGTCTTCACGCTTCTTAACTGCAGCACCTTTGCCTTCAGCAGCGTCCAACAGTTCGCCAGCCAAACGCAGAGCCATAGACTTCTCGCCGCGCTTACGGGCGAAGTCTACCAACCAGCGCATTGCCAGAGCGTTACGACGGGACGGACGAACTTCGACCGGAACCTGGTAAGTAGCACCGCCTACACGGCGCGACTTTACTTCGACCAGCGGAGCGATGGCGTCGAGAGCTTTCTCGAAGATTTCCAGGGGATCGCTGTTCTTGCGTTCTTTAACCTTTTCCAGCGCGCCATAAACGATACGCTCGGCAACGGCTTTCTTGCCGCTTTCCATTACGTGGTTCATGAACTTGGCCAGGATCTGGCTGCCGTATTTTGGATCGTCAAGCACTTCGCGCTTGGCTGCTACGCGTCTTCTTGGCATGGATAAGCCCTCAAACGGTCTTCAGGTTCGCTCGGAATCGGTGCCCTTTCGGGACGCCTCCGACCTTACTCTTATCGACTCAGAAAAATAGAAAATCAGTTCTTACAAAAAGCCGCTACTACTTAGGCTTCTTGGTACCGTACTTCGAACGACCCTGGTTACGACCTTTAACGCCGGAAGTATCCAAAGAACCGCGTACGGTGTGGTAACGAACACCTGGCAAGTCTTTTACACGACCGCCGCGGATCAGTACCACGCTGTGCTCTTGCAGGTTGTGGCCTTCACCGCCGATGTACGAGGAAACCTCGAAACCGTTGGTCAGACGCACACGGCATACTTTACGCAGTGCCGAGTTAGGTTTTTTCGGCGTGGTGGTATACACACGGGTGCATACGCCACGACGTTGCGGGCAGTTCTGCAGCGCAGGCACGTCGGATTTCTCGACGATACGCTTACGCGGCTGACGTACCAGCTGGTTGATAGTTGCCATCTACTAGCTCCACTGTTGTCTTGCGACGCTATTGTCTTGCAAGAAAAGCAAAATGGCAGGAACGAATTCCCGCCAAATTTAGGGGTACAAGAGTCTAAAGAGGATCTTGTCCCCAGTCAAGGCAAGGCCCCGACCTCCCCGCTCATCCAACCTCGACAAATTGTCTCGATTCGATGAACGGAACGACCGGGGCCCCACACTCATTTACCGCAGAACTCAGTTACCGCTCGAGTTCAGTGCTTCGGTCAGTGCAGCTTCCACTTCACTGGCGCTAACGCGCAACGGTTTGTCAGCATCACGGCGGCGCTTGCGCTCGCTGTGATAAGCCAGACCGGTACCGGCCGGGATCAGACGACCCACGACTACGTTTTCTTTCAGGCCGCGCAGGTAATCGCGCTTGCCGGTTACCGCCGCTTCGGTCAGTACGCGAGTGGTTTCCTGGAAGGAAGCCGCCGAGATGAACGATTCGGTGGACAACGACGCCTTGGTGATACCCAGCAGCACGCGAGTGAACTTGGAAACGAATTTCTCGTCGCCAGCCAGGCGCTCGTTCTCTACCAGAACGTGAGTCAATTCCATCTGGTCGCCCTTGATGAAACTGGAATCGCCGGATTCAGCGATTTCAACTTTACGCAGCATCTGACGCAGGATGGTCTCGATGTGCTTATCGTTGATCTTCACGCCTTGCAGACGATAAACGTCCTGGATCTCGTTCACGATGTACTTGGCCAGCGCACTCACACCCAGCAGACGCAGGATGTCGTGTGGATCGCTCGGGCCGTCGGAGATAACTTCGCCGCGGTTTACCTGTTCGCCTTCGAAGACGTTCAGGTGACGCCACTTCGGAATCAGCTCTTCATACGGATCGCTACCGTCGTTCGGGGTAATGACCAGACGGCGCTTGCCTTTGGTCTCTTTACCGAACGCGATGGTGCCGCTGACTTCAGCCAGAATCGAGGCTTCTTTCGGACGACGGGCTTCGAACAAGTCGGCAACACGCGGCAGACCACCGGTGATGTCACGGGTTTTCGAAGTCTCTTGCGGAATACGAGCGATAACATCACCGATCGCGATTTTCGCGCCGTCCGCTACACCGACCAGGGCGTTAGCAGGCAGGAAGTACTGAGCAATTACGTCGGTACCCGGCAGCAAGAGATCCTTGCCGTTGTCATCAACCATCTTCACAGCAGGACGGATATCTTTACCGGCAGCTGGACGGTCTTTGGCGTCGAGTACTTCAATGTTGGTCATACCGGTCAATTCGTCAGTCTGACGCTTGATCGTGATGCCTTCTTCCATGCCCACGTAGGTCACGGTACCTTTCATTTCGGTAACGATTGGGTGAGTGTGCGGATCCCACTTGGCCACGATTGCGCCAGCGTCGACCTTGTCACCTTCTTTAACCGAAATCACAGCACCGTACGGCAGCTTGTAACGCTCGCGCTCACGACCGAAGTCATCAGCGATCGCCAGCTCACCGGAACGGGACACAGCAACCAGGCAACCATCCACTCGCTCAACGTGTTTCAGGTTATGCAGACGGACGGTACCGCCATTCTTCACCTGAACGCTATCAGCTGCGGAGGTCCGGCTTGCCGCACCACCGATGTGGAACGTACGCATGGTCAGCTGGGTACCCGGCTCACCGATGGACTGGGCAGCGATAACGCCGACCGCTTCACCGATGTTCACCTGGTGACCACGAGCCAAGTCACGGCCGTAGCACTTGGCGCAAATGCCATAGCGGGTTTCGCAGCTGATCGGCGAACGCACGATCACTTCGTCGATGCTGTTCAGCTCGATGAACTCGACCCACTTCTCGTCTACCAGCGTGCCGGCAGGAACGATGATTTCTTCGGTACCTGGCTTGAACACGTCACGAGCAATGACACGACCCAATACGCGCTCACCCAACGGCTCGACAACGTCACCGCCTTCAATGTGCGGAGTCATTACCAGGCCATGTTCGGTGCCGCAATCGATCTCGGTCACAACCAGATCCTGCGCCACGTCTACCAGACGACGAGTCAGGTAACCGGAGTTCGCAGTTTTCAACGCGGTATCCGCCAAACCTTTACGAGCACCGTGAGTGGAGATGAAGTACTGAAGTACGCTCAAACCTTCACGGAAGTTCGCAGTAATCGGCGTTTCGATGATGGAACCGTCCGGCTTGGCCATCAGGCCACGCATACCGGCGAGCTGACGGATCTGCGCAGCAGAACCCCGTGCGCCCGAGTCGGCCATCATGTACATCGAGTTGAAGGACTCTTGGTCGACTTCGACGCCATGACGGTCGATGACTTTCTCTTTCGAGAGGTTGGCCATCATCGCCTTGGAAACTTCGTCGTTCGCCTTGGACCAAAGGTCGATCACTTTGTTGTACTTCTCGCCCTGGGTTACCAGGCCGGAGGCGTACTGACTTTCGATCTCTTTCACTTCGTCGGTAGCAGCACCGATGATGCGGGCTTTTTCATCCGGGATAACGAAGTCGTTAACACCGATGGAAACGCCGGAGATGGTCGAATAAGCAAAACCGGTGTACATCAACTGGTCAGCGAAGATCACGGTCTCTTTCAAACCAACCACGCGGTAGCACTGGTTGATCAGCTTGGAGATCGCCTTTTTCTTCATCGGCTGGTTGACGACGTCGTATGACAGGCCAGGTGGAACAACCTGGAACAACAGCGCACGGCCGACAGTGGTGTCGACGATACGGGTGTTCTTGACGCTGCCACCATCGCGATCGTTGACGGTTTCGTTGATCCGCACTTTGACCTTGGCGTGCAGTGCTGCTTCGCCGGCACGGAACACACGGTCAACTTCTTGCAGATCCGCGAACACACGACCTTCGCCCTTGGCGTTGATCGCTTCACGAGTCATGTAGTACAGACCCAATACAACGTCCTGCGACGGAACGATGATTGGCTCACCGTTGGCTGGCGACAGAATGTTGTTGGTCGACATCATCAACGCACGCGCTTCCAGCTGGGCTTCCAGTGTCAGCGGTACGTGCACGGCCATTTGGTCGCCGTCGAAGTCGGCGTTGTACGCAGCACAGACCAGAGGGTGCAGCTGGATAGCCTTACCTTCGATCAGTACCGGTTCAAACGCCTGGATACCCAGACGGTGAAGGGTCGGTGCACGGTTGAGGAGAACCGGGTGTTCACGGATCACTTCAGCGAGAACGTCCCAAACCTCTGGCAGCTCGCGCTCGACCATCTTCTTGGCAGCTTTGATGGTGGTAGCGAGACCACGCATTTCAAGCTTGCCGAAGATGAACGGCTTGAACAGCTCGAGGGCCATTTTCTTCGGCAGACCGCACTGGTGCAGACGCAGGGTCGGACCTACGGTAATTACCGAACGACCGGAGTAGTCAACACGCTTACCGAGCAAGTTCTGACGGAAACGACCTTGCTTACCCTTGATCATGTCAGCCAGGGATTTCAGAGGACGCTTGTTCGAACCGGTGATAGCGCGGCCACGACGACCGTTGTCGAGCAGTGCATCGACAGCTTCCTGCAACATACGCTTTTCGTTGCGCACGATGATGTCCGGAGCGGACAGATCGAGCAGACGCTTCAAGCGGTTGTTACGGTTGATCACTCGACGATACAGATCGTTGAGGTCGGAAGTCGCGAAGCGACCGCCATCCAGCGGGACCAGTGGACGCAGATCTGGCGGCAGAACCGGCAGAACGGTCAGCACCATCCATTCCGGAAGGTTGCCGGAACCCTGGAAGGCTTCCATCAACTTCAGACGCTTGGACAGCTTTTTGATTTTGGTTTCGGAGTTGGTTTGCGGAATTTCTTCGCGCAGACGGCCAATCTCGTGTTCCAGGTCGATAGCGTGCAGCAGTTCACGGACAGCTTCGGCACCCATGCGGGCATCGAAATCGTCGCCGAACTCTTCCAGCGCTTCGAAGTACTGCTCGTCGTTGAGCAGCTGACCTTTTTCAAGGGTGGTCATGCCTGGATCGATAACGACATAGCTCTCGAAATAGAGAACGCGTTCGATATCACGCAGGGTCATGTCCATCAGCAAGCCGATACGCGACGGCAGCGATTTCAAGAACCAGATGTGGGCAACTGGCGAGGCCAGTTCGATGTGCGCCATGCGCTCACGACGAACTTTAGCCAGCGCGACTTCAACGCCGCACTTCTCGCAGATCACGCCACGGTGCTTCAAGCGCTTGTACTTACCGCACAGGCACTCGTAATCCTTTACCGGGCCAAAGATCTTGGCGCAGAACAGGCCGTCACGTTCAGGTTTGAACGTACGGTAGTTGATGGTTTCCGGCTTTTTAACTTCACCGAACGACCACGAACGGATCATCTCAGGCGATGCCAATCCAATACGGATGGCGTCGAACTCTTCGACTTGACCCTGGTTTTTCAGCAAATTCAGTAGGTCTTTCAAGGCCTTTCCTCCTGGCGGAGCAGAGAGCGGGCAATCCTGCCCCGCTCTCGATTCGCGTCACGTGTTATTCGGTTTCCAGATCGATATCGATGCCGAGGGAACGAATTTCCTTGATCAACACGTTGAAAGACTCGGGCATGCCCGGCTCCATACGGTGATCGCCATCCACGATGTTTTTGTACATCTTGGTACGGCCGTTCACATCGTCCGACTTCACTGTGAGCATTTCTTGCAGAGTGTAAGCAGCACCGTATGCTTCCAGTGCCCAGACCTCCATCTCCCCGAAACGCTGACCACCGAACTGCGCCTTACCACCCAGCGGCTGCTGGGTAACCAGGCTGTACGAACCGGTAGAACGAGCGTGCATCTTGTCGTCTACCAAGTGGTTCAGCTTCAGCATGTACATGTAGCCAACAGTAACCGGGCGCTCGAACTTGTTGCCGGTACGGCCGTCGGTCAGCTGCATCTGGCCGCTTTCTGGCAGGTCTGCCAGTTTCAGCATGGCCTTGATTTCGCTTTCCTTGGCGCCGTCGAACACTGGAGTGGCCATTGGAACGCCGCCACGCAGGTTCTTCGCCAGATCCAGGATTTCCTGGTCGGAGAAGCTATCCAGATCTTCGTTACGACCGCCGATCTGGTTGTAGATCTCGTCGAGGAATTTACGAAGCTCAGCGACTTTGCGCTGCTCTTCGATCATCCGGTTGATCTTCTCGCCCAGACCTTTGGCCGCGAGGCCCAGGTGGGTTTCAAGGATCTGACCAACGTTCATACGCGAAGGTACGCCCAACGGGTTGAGGACGACGTCGACCGGAGTGCCATTGGCATCGTGCGGCATGTCTTCAACCGGCATGATCACGGAGACCACACCCTTGTTACCGTGACGACCGGCCATCTTGTCGCCCGGCTGGATGCGGCGACGGATTGCCAGGTAAACCTTGACGATTTTCAGCACGCCTGGAGCTAGGTCATCGCCCTGCTGCAGTTTGCGCTTCTTGTCTTCGAACTTGTCGTCCAGCAGACGGCGGCGATCAACGATGTAGGCCTGAGCCTTCTCAAGCTGCTCGTTCAGAGCATCTTCAGCCATGCGCAGTTTGAACCACTGACCATGCTCAAGACCGTCGAGAACTTCGTCGGTGATGTCCTGACCTTTCTTCAGGCCGGCGCCGCCTTCGGCTTTGTGGCCGACCAGAGCGGAACGCAGACGTTCGAAAGTGGCGCCTTCAACGATACGGAACTCTTCGTTCAGGTCCTTGCGGATCTCGTCGAGTTGAGTCTTCTCGATCGACAGTGCACGAGCATCACGCTCAACGCCGTCGCGGGTGAAGACCTGTACGTCGATGACGGTACCCTTGGTGCCGGTAGGCACGCGCAGGGAGGTGTCTTTAACGTCGCTGGCTTTTTCACCGAAGATGGCACGCAGCAGTTTTTCTTCCGGAGTCAGCTGGGTCTCGCCTTTCGGAGTGACCTTACCAACCAGGATGTCGCCTGCGCCTACTTCAGCACCTACGTAAACGATACCGGCTTCGTCCAGCTTGTTCAGTGCAGCTTCACCCACGTTCGGGATGTCTGCAGTGATTTCCTCTGGCCCAAGCTTGGTGTCACGTGCCACACAGGTCAGTTCCTGAATGTGGATCGTGGTGAAGCGATCTTCCTGAACCACACGCTCGGACAGGCAGATGGAGTCTTCGAAGTTGAAGCCGTTCCATGCCATGAACGCGATGCGCATGTTCTGACCCAGAGCCAGCTCACCCATATCGGTGGACGGACCGTCGGCCATGATGTCGCTACGCTGAACCCGATCACCTTTACGCACCAGCGGACGCTGGTTGATGCAGGTGTTCTGGTTGGAGCGGGTGTACTTGGTCAGGTTGTAGATGTCGACACCAGCTTCGCCGGTTTCAACTTCGTCATCAGCAACTCGAACCACGATACGGCTGGCGTCGACGGAATCGATAACGCCACCACGACGAGCCACGACGCAAACGCCGGAGTCACGAGCTACGTTACGCTCCATGCCGGTACCGACCAGCGGCTTGTCAGCGCGCAGAGTTGGTACAGCTTGACGCTGCATGTTCGAACCCATCAACGCACGGTTGGCGTCGTCGTGCTCAAGGAACGGGATCAGCGACGCAGCAACCGAAACTACCTGCTTCGGCGATACGTCCATCAAGGTGACGTCTTCCGGCGCCTTGACGGTGAATTCGTTCAAGTGACGAACAGCTACCAGCTCGTCGATCAGGACTTTCTTGTCGTTCATCGTGGCCGAAGCCTGAGCGATCACGTGATCAGCTTCTTCGATGGCGGACAGGAACACGATCTCGTCGGTGACCAGAGCGTCTTTCACCACACGGTACGGGCTCTCGAGGAAGCCGTACTGGTTGGTGCGCGCATAGGCTGCCAGGGAGTTGATCAGACCGATGTTCGGACCTTCCGGCGTTTCAATCGGGCATACACGACCATAGTGAGTCGGGTGTACGTCACGAACTTCAAAGCCAGCACGCTCACGAGTCAAACCGCCAGGGCCGAGTGCAGACACACGACGCTTGTGGGTGATCTCGGACAGCGGGTTGTTCTGGTCCATGAACTGGGAAAGCTGGCTGGAACCGAAGAACTCTTTCACCGCCGCAGCCACTGGCTTGGCGTTGATCAGGTCTTGCGGCATCAGGCCTTCGCTTTCAGCCATCGACAGACGCTCTTTGACCGCACGCTCAACACGTACCAGGCCAACGCGGAACTGGTTCTCGGCCATTTCGCCTACGCAGCGAACACGACGGTTACCCAGGTGGTCGATGTCATCGACGATGCCTTTACCGTTACGGATGTCGACCAGAGTCTTCAGTACCGCGACGATGTCTTCTTTGCACAACACGCCCGAACCTTCGATCTCGGTACGACCGATACGACGGTTGAACTTCATCCGGCCGACCGCAGACAGGTCATAGCGCTCAGGGCTGAAGAACAGGTTGTTGAACAGAGTCTCGGCAGCGTCTTTAGTTGGCGGCTCGCCTGGACGCATCATGCGATAGATCTCGACCAGCGCTTCCAATTGGTTGCTGGTGGAGTCGATCTTCAGGGTGTCGGAAACGAACGGACCGCAGTCGATATCGTTGGTGTACAGAGTTTCGATGCGAACAACCTGGGCCTTGGCAATTTTTGCCAGGATCTCGGTGTTCAACTCGGTGTTGCACTCTGCCAGGATTTCGCCGGTTGCCGGATGCACGATGGCCTTGGCGGTAGTGCGACCCAGGACGTATTCCAGAGGCACGTCCAGGGTCTTGAGACCGGCTTTTTCGATCTGGTTGATGTGGCGCGCAGTAATACGGCGACCAGCCTCAACGATGACCTTGCCCTTCTCATCCTGAATATCAAGAACAGCGATTTCACCACGCAGACGCGAAGCAATCAGTTCCAGACTGAGGGTTTCGCCGCTCAGGTGGAAAACGTTGGTGGTGTAGAACGCGTCGAGCACTTCTTCAGTGGTATAGCCGAGCGCGCGCAGCAGTACCGATGCAGGCAGCTTGCGACGACGGTCGATACGCACGAACACGCAGTCTTTCGGGTCGAACTCGAAGTCCAGCCACGAACCGCGGTAAGGAATGATGCGCGCGGAGTACAGCAGTTTGCCGGAGCTGTGCGTCTTGCCACGGTCGTGGTCGAAGAACACGCCCGGGGAACGGTGCAGCTGGGAAACGATTACACGCTCGGTACCGTTGATTACGAAGGTACCGTTCTCAGTCATCAGGGGGATTTCACCCATGTAGACTTCTTGCTCTTTAATGTCCTTGATCGCTTTGTTCGACGATTCTTTGTCGAAAATGATCAGGCGCACTTTTACCCGCAAAGGTACGGCGTAAGTCACACCGCGCAATACGCATTCTTTGACATCAAATGCCGGTTCGCCCAGGCGATAACCGACGTACTCCAGCGCAGCATTGCCGGAGTAGCTGATGATCGGGAAAACGGATTTGAAGGCCGCATGCAGGCCCACGTCGCGGAACTGATCTTTAGTCGCTCCCGCTTGCAAGAATTCACGATACGAATCCAGCTGGATGGCCAGGAGGTACGGCACATCCATGACGTCCGGCAACTTGCTAAAGTCCTTGCGGATACGTTTTTTCTCAGTATATGAGTAAGCCATCAGCGTTCCCCAGCTTGGTCACCTGCTTGTTTGGCCCCTCCCGACGGGAGCAGCCAGAAAATCGTGCAAACCCCATGGTTTGCGCCACCGCATCGGGTGGTTACAGCTCGTTACCAGCACCGACCCAGTCGGTTGCCAATAACGGAAAAAGGCCGGTGGCAAGAGCCACCAGCCATCAGCCTTTCGCTTAACGCTCGGGCTGGAGGAGCAAAGTCGATGCTTACTTCAGCTCGACTTTAGCGCCTGCTTCTTCCAGAGTGGCTTTGGCTTTGTCAGCTGCGTCTTTCGAAACAGCTTCCAGTACCATGCCAGGAGCGCCGTCAACTACAGCCTTGGCTTCTTTCAGGCCCAGACCGGTCAGTTCACGTACTGCCTTGATCACGTTAACTTTCTTCTCGCCAGCTTCCAGCAGCATGACGTTGAATTCAGTTTGTTCTTCAACAACAGCAGCGACAGCAGCTGGACCAGCGGAAGCAGCGGCAGCAGAAACGCCGAACTTCTCTTCCATGGCCTTGATCAGCTCAACGATTTCCAGAACGGATTTTTCGCCGATTGCTTCGATGATTTGGTCGTTAGTCAGAGACATGACTATAAATTCCTGTATTGGGGTGACAGCCTACGCGGCCGTCGAAATAAACAATAAACGCTGAAAGGTGTCGCTCAGCCTTAGGCTGCAGCGGCTTCTTTCTGGTCGCGAAGAGCCGCCAGAGTACGAGCCAATTTGCTGGTTGCGCCTTGAATCACGCTCATCAGCTGAGAAATTGCTTCGTCACGGGTCGGCAGGCTTGCCAGTACGTCGATCTGATTAGCCGCGAGGAACTTGCCCTCGAACGCAGCTGCCTTGATCTCGAACTTATCCTGACCTTTTGCGAACTCTTTGAAGATACGAGCAGCAGCGCCCGGATGTTCTTTGGAGAATGCAATCAAGGTCGGGCCAGTGAACACGTCGTTGAGCACGTCATATTGAGTGCCAGCAACGGCGCGCTTGAGCAGGGTGTTACGTACAACACGTACGTAAACGCCAGCTTCACGAGCCTCTTTACGGAGTCCGGTCATAGCGCCTACTGTTACGCCACGGGCATCAGCCACGACAGCGGACAGAGCAACTTGGGCAGCCTTGTTGACTTCAGCGACGATGGCCTTCTTGTCTTCAAGTTTAATTGCCACGGGAAAAACTCCTGCTTGTTACCGTTTCATCCAACCGAGGCCAGATGTCGTTTTGGTGTCTGATTCGGTAAGGAACCGGGAGCACCATCTGCGTAGGCTTGAGGTTTAAGACTTGCGTCGCCTACGGTCTTGGATAGCCCCCGCCAGGCAGGGACCCCAATCTTTCAATTGGCGCAATCGCTTGCGCCAATCTGTGTCTTACGCGTCGAGCGAGCCTTGGTCGATGACCAGACCTGGACCCATGGTGGTGCTCAGGGTAACGCGCTTGACGTAAATACCTTTCGAGGAAGCTGGCTTGATACGCTTCAGATCAGCGATCAGGGCTTCAACGTTTTCCTTCAGCTTGACGGCATCAAAGCCGACTTTGCCAACGGAGGTGTGAATGATGCCGTTTTTGTCGGTGCGATAACGAACCTGACCAGCCTTGGCGTTTTTAACCGCGGTAGCTACGTCTGGCGTTACGGTGCCGACTTTAGGGTTAGGCATCAGGCCGCGCGGGCCCAGGATCTGACCCAACTGACCAACAACGCGCATGGCATCCGGGGATGCGATAACTACGTCATAGTTCAGGTCGCCGCCTTTCATTTCGGCAGCCAGGTCGTCCATACCTACACGGTCAGCGCCGGCAGCCAGAGCGGCCTCAGCAGCTGGACCCTGGGTGAACACAGCTACGCGAACGGTCTTGCCAGTGCCGTGTGGCAGCACAGTAGCGCTACGAACAACCTGGTCAGATTTACGCGGGTCAACACCCAGGTTTACAGCAACGTCGAACGACTCGCTGAACTTCACAGTCGACAGCTCAGCCAGCAGGGCGGCAGCATCTACAAAGTTGTAGGACTTGCCCGCTTCGATTTTGCCGGCGATAGCCTTTTGACGCTTGGTCAACTTAGCCATTACACACCCTCCACGTTAAGGCCCATGCTACGAGCAGAACCGGCGATAGTACGCACGGCTGCGTCCATATCAGCTGCAGTCAGATCCGCGTTTTTGGTTTTCGCGATTTCTTCCAGCTGAGCACGGGTCACGGTGCCAACCTTAACGGTGTTCGGACGAGCGGAACCGCTAGTCAGACCAGCAGCCTTCTTCAGCAGAACCGAAGCAGGGGTGGACTTGGTTTCGAAAGTGAAGCTACGGTCGCTGTAGACAGTGATGATCACTGGAGTCGGCAGACCTGGCTCAATACCCTGAGTACGGGCGTTGAAAGCCTTGCAGAATTCCATGATGTTCACGCCGTGCTGACCCAAAGCAGGACCAACAGGTGGGCTTGGGTTAGCCTGAGCGGCCTTCACTTGCAGCTTGATGTAAGCGGTAATCTTCTTGGCCATGAGGCACTCCAATTACGGGTTCGAACGCCTCGAAAGGCTCCCCGGTTACTTGCGCGTTTATCCCAGTGACGACAAAACCCCACAGCCTAGGGCTGCGGGGTTGGGATGCTTGCTCAGCTAGACCTTTTCGACCTGACTGAACTCTAACTCTACCGGAGTAGAGCGACCGAAAATGAGCACTGCCACTTGGATCCGGCTCTTTTCGTAGTTAACTTCTTCGACCGTGCCAGTGAAATCAGCAAACGGCCCGTCATTGACACGCACCGACTCGCCCGGCTCGAACAACGTCTTCGGCTTCGGCTTGTCGCTACCATCAGCAACACGACGCAGAATCGCTTCTGCCTCTTTATCAGTGATCGGCGCAGGTTTATCAGCTGTACCACCGATGAAACCCATCACCCGAGGAGTATCCTTGACCAAGTGCCAAGTACCCTCATTCATGTCCATCTGAACCAGCACATAACCTGGGAAGAATTTGCGCTCGCTTTTGCGTTTCTGGCCATTACGCATTTCAACCACTTCTTCAGTGGGAACCAGAATCTCGCCAAAGCCATCTTCCATGCCAGCCAGCTTTACGCGCTCTACCAACGAGCGCATGACATGCTTCTCGTAACCGGAGTAAGCATGCACAACGTACCAACGCTTAGCCACGGGACACCCTTAGCCGACAATCAAGGAAACAAGCCAGCCGAGCAGGGAATCAAGCCCCCACAACAGCAACGCCATAACCAGAACAACAGCCACAACAATCAGCGTGGTCTGCGTGGTTTCTTGGCGAGTTGGCCACACGACTTTACGAATTTCGGTGCGAGCTTCCTTAACCAGTACAAAGAAAGACTTGCCCTTGACTGTCTGCAGGCCTACAAAGGCAGCTACGGCAGCAATGGCGAGCAATGCAAGTACGCGGTACAGGATCGGCGAAGCAGAGTAATACTGATTGCCAACAACGCCAACAACCACCAATGCGACTACTACAAGCCACTTGAGCAGATCGAAGCGAGAGCCTTGAGCTTCAGCTTTAGGAGTCATCTATGAAGATCCTGTGAAAAGAAAGCCAGACACACCAAGTGAATCTGGCAGGTCAGGAGGGAATCGAACCCCCAACCTACGGTTTTGGAGACCGTCGCTCTGCCAATTGAGCTACTGACCTAAAACAAAATCAGGCCGACCATTATGCCGGCCCGAAAAAGACATTACAACAATTTACTCGATAACTTTGGCTACGACACCAGCGCCGACGGTACGACCGCCTTCACGGATAGCGAAACGCAAGCCATCTTCCATCGCGATGGTTTTGATCAGAGTGACAGTCATTTGAATGTTGTCACCTGGCATCACCATTTCAACGCCTTCTGGCAATTCGCAGTTACCAGTCACATCAGTTGTACGGAAGTAGAACTGCGGACGATAACCCTTGAAGAACGGAGTATGACGCCCTCCTTCTTCCTTGCTCAGAACGTAAACCTCAGCAGTGAACTTGGTATGCGGCTTGACTGTGCCCGGCTTGACCAGTACCTGGCCACGCTCGACATCATCACGCTTGGTACCGCGCAGCAGAACGCCGCAGTTCTCGCCAGCACGACCTTCGTCGAGCAGCTTGCGGAACATCTCAACACCAGTACAAGTAGTTTTGACAGTGTCACGAAGACCAACAATCTCAACTTCTTCCTGAATGCGGACAATGCCACGCTCAACACGACCAGTCACAACAGTGCCGCGACCGGAGATCGAGAACACATCCTCGATCGGCATCAGGAACGGCTTATCAATAGCACGCTCAGGCTGCGGAATATATGTATCCAGCGTCTCGACCAACTTCTTGACGGCAGTGGTACCCATCTCGTTGTCGTCTTGACCGTTCAACGCCATCAGCGCCGAACCAATGATGATAGGAGTGTCGTCGCCTGGGAAATCGTAAGTGCTCAACAGATCGCGCACTTCCATCTCAACCAGCTCCAACAGCTCAGCATCGTCAACCATGTCAGCCTTGTTCAGGAAGACAACGATGTACGGAACGCCAACCTGACGGGACAACAGGATGTGCTCACGGGTTTGCGGCATCGGACCATCAGCGGCCGAGCAAACCAGAATAGCGCCATCCATCTGAGCAGCACCGGTAATCATGTTCTTTACGTAGTCGGCATGACCTGGACAGTCAACGTGCGCGTAGTGACGCACAGCCGAATCGTACTCAACGTGAGCTGTGTTAATGGTGATACCACGTGCTTTTTCTTCTGGGGCGCTATCGATCTTGTCGAAGTCAACCTTTGCCGAACCGAAAACCTCGGAGCAGACACGGGTCAGCGCAGCGGTCAGGGTAGTTTTGCCGTGGTCTACGTGACCAATGGTGCCTACGTTGACGTGCGGCTTATTACGTTCGAACTTTTCCTTAGCCATCGAAGCAACCCCCAGCAGAAGATTTAAACAGTAATACCAGCCATTAAAACAAAGGCAGATATTTTCATATCTGCCTTGTTATATGGAGCTCTTGAGCGGATTTGAACCGCTGACCTCACCCTTACCAAGGGTGTGCTCTACCAACTGAGCTACAAGAGCGTAACGCCTTTGCAGGACCTGCAAACTTGGAGCGGGTAGCGGGAATCGAACCCGCATCATCAGCTTGGAAGGCTGAGGTTCTACCACTAAACTATACCCGCGGAGCTTGCAGCTCTCGCTAAAAATGGTGGAGGGGGAAGGATTCGAACCTTCGAAGTCGTAGACGTCAGATTTACAGTCTGATCCCTTTGGCCGCTCGGGAACCCCTCCTAAGCGAGCCGGCATTCTATATCATGCCGACCTTCTGTCAAGCATTTTCTCATTAAAAACCTGAGGTTAGCTGCGTTGACACCGCTTCGTACCGCTGACCGTTAAAGGTCTTCACTGCGAAGCGGGCGCCATTCTATGCAAACTATTCCGAAGGCGCAACCCCCTCGCACGGCATTATTTTATGTTTTAACTCATTGAATTCTTTGGAAAGGTTTAGCAACTGAAGATCATCCACTAAACGCCGGCTTTCAGGTGCTACACGGAGCCAGTAGCCAGACGGATCAGAGGAGTCTTTTGGCAAGGCTTGAACTTTGATATCCATCCTACCCAGTCGGCGCTCAGCTGCCAGGGCGACCTCCTGACGGGTGAAACCACCCAAATAAAGGCAGCCACTATCGGCCGACGCCAACTTTACCTTCTCACGTCCTGCATCAGCTGCCTCGCTTAGCAAACGGATATCCTGGTGCGATCCTCGATACAAACTCAAAGGCGTTACATCTTTCGCACGCAGCGGGGCCTCTTGTTGATGCCAGATGTAATAGAAGACATTGAGAACCAGCAACAGCAGGAACAACCAACGCATAAGAACCTCAAGACAAAGGGCATGCCATCGCCAGACCTACAAACACCAGGTCTGGAACCAGCCTGGCATCCGGTACGATTTCAGAGACGAGCGTCGCATCGCCTCCCGTGAGGAATACCGCAAAATCCTTCCCCCAATAACTACGCGCCATTTCCAGCTGAGTCAGGACAAACCCCCTCAACATCAGCGAACATCCACGCTCAACCGCCTCAACAGTTGTGCGACCAGGCACGAGGCTTTCCAGCGCACGCTCGGCTGCGATATCGCCATAGCGAATCTTACGGGTATGAGTTCGCAACTGGTTGCGCATCAGAGGCATTCCAGGGCAAATAAACCCGCCAAGATGCTCTCCGTCCCCCGCAATAAAATCAGCAGTCACTGCCGTACCGAAATCGAGCACCAGACAGGCTCCTGGGGAAAGATGAAATCCACCAAGCATCGCAAGCCATCGATCAAGTCCCAACCGCTCGAACTCTTCGTATCCATTTCGAACGCCAGCCATCTCGCGCGCCGGCGCGGCACATATCGCGGACACTGAGAACGTTTGTGCCAGTAGAGAAGTCAATGCAGCAGTCTCTTCGGTCGTTCTCACGCTGACCAACCGACAATGTTTGAGGGACAGCCCCTCAAGTCGATTCAGGCTTTCCAGCAACGCGAGATCCGAATCCACCACCCCCTCTCCAAACACCTGCTTGGCATCCGCATAGAGAACGCGCCACTTTATAAAACTGTTTCCGCAGTCGAGCTCAAGAATCATCACGCAACCTCAGGCTGAGCTCACCACCACTAAAGACTTTTTCCACACCATTTACCTTCAAGCGTAAGGCACCCTGGCTGTCGATACCCAACACCTCACCATCAATCTGGTTGACACCAGCAATCAACGAGACTGCCCGCCCTTGCCAAAGATGGTTCTGCTCCCATTCCCGCTGAATGGCGGAAAACCCATCAATCTGATGACGGGTCAGATATTTCTGAAGCATCAACCCTAATTGCGCGACAAGGTGATTGCGATCAAGCACCCCGCCCGACTCCAGCCGCACGGATGTCCATTGCTGATCAATCTCATCGGTTGCCTGCATGTTCACATTAATTCCAACACCCAGCACCACGTGACACACATCAGCAGGATCACCCACCAACTCGAGCAATATCCCGGCGATCTTTTTCTGACCAACCAGAACATCGTTGGGCCACTTCAAGCCCGCGCCCGGGATACCGAGATCTCTCAACGTTTGCATGACAGCAAGCCCGACCACAAGACTCAACCCTTCGAGCTGACGCATTCCACCTTCGATGCGCAATACGAGGCTGTAATAGATGTTTTCTGCGAAAGGACTGGCCCAATTTCGCCCACGTCGGCCGCGACCCGCAGTCTGCCGTTCGGAGAGCACCAAAAATGGTGCAGCCTGGCCTCGGTGTATTGCGCGCAACGCTTCAGCATTAGTGGAGTCAATTGAGTCGAAGAGCAGAATAGGCCAGTCGCACGAGGGCGCCTGTTCTTTTATGCGGGCAGGATCAAGCAGCGTCAGTGGCGTAGCCAATTGATAGCCACGTCCGCGCACCTTGTGGATAGACAAGCCAAGCTCAGCTTCTAAATGCTGTAGCTGCTTCCATACCGCACTACGACTGATGCCCAAGGCGACGCCCAGGGCCTGACCCGAATGGAACTTGCCATCCTTAAGAAGCTTTAACAACGTCAGCATGCAAGTCTCGCCTCACAATGAGGCCCGCATGATAGCCATGCCCCGGGCCGTTGCATAGAAACCCGGAGAGCCAGATTTTCCTGCGGACAAAACAAAACCCCTACCTGCATACGCAGATAGGGGTTTCGGAATTTAATCTTGACGATGACCTACTCTCACATGGGGAAACCCCACACTACCATCGGCGATGCATCGTTTCACTGCTGAGTTCGGGATGGGATCAGGTGGTTCCAATGCTCTATGGTCGTCAAGAAATTCGGTAGCCAGGTCGTTTGCCTTACGGCACACGCTCCAGCGAATGGGTATGTGATAGATCTCGGTGTTTGTGAACAATCGAACTTTCGGTTCGTTTCGTCTTCACACACCGCAATTTGGTGCCCTTTCAGGTCAGCAAATTGCTTGGGTGTTATATGGTCAAGCCTCACGGGCAATTAGTATTGGTTAGCTCAACGCCTCACAGCGCTTACACACCCAACCTATCAACGTCGTAGTCTTCGACGGCCCTTCAGGGGACTCAAGGTCCCAGTGAGATCTCATCTTGAGGCTAGTTTCCCGCTTAGATGCTTTCAGCGGTTATCTATTCCGAACATAGCTACCCGGCAATGCCACTGGCGTGACAACCGGAACACCAGAGGTTCGTCCACTCCGGTCCTCTCGTACTAGGAGCAGCCCCTCTCAAATCTCAAACGTCCACGGCAGATAGGGACCGAACTGTCTCACGACGTTCTAAACCCAGCTCGCGTACCACTTTAAATGGCGAACAGCCATACCCTTGGGACCGGCTTCAGCCCCAGGATGTGATGAGCCGACATCGAGGTGCCAAACACCGCCGTCGATATGAACTCTTGGGCGGTATCAGCCTGTTATCCCCGGAGTACCTTTTATCCGTTGAGCGATGGCCCTTCCATACAGAACCACCGGATCACTAAGACCTACTTTCGTACCTGCTCGACGTGTCTGTCTCGCAGTCAAGCGCGCTTTTGCCTTTATACTCTACGACCGATTTCCGACCGGTCTGAGCGCACCTTCGTACTCCTCCGTTACTCTTTAGGAGGAGACCGCCCCAGTCAAACTACCCACCATACACTGTCCTCGATCCGGATAACGGACCTGAGTTAGAACCTCAAAGTTGCCAGGGTGGTATTTCAAGGTTGGCTCCACGCGAACTGGCGTCCACGCTTCAAAGCCTCCCACCTATCCTACACAAGCAAATTCAAAGTCCAGTGCAAAGCTATAGTAAAGGTTCACGGGGTCTTTCCGTCTAGCCGCGGATACACTGCATCTTCACAGCGATTTCAATTTCACTGAGTCTCGGGTGGAGACAGCGCCGCCATCGTTACGCCATTCGTGCAGGTCGGAACTTACCCGACAAGGAATTTCGCTACCTTAGGACCGTTATAGTTACGGCCGCCGTTTACCGGGGCTTCGATCAAGAGCTTCGCGTTAGCTAACCCCATCAATTAACCTTCCGGCACCGGGCAGGCGTCACACCCTATACGTCCACTTTCGTGTTTGCAGAGTGCTGTGTTTTTAATAAACAGTCGCAGCGGCCTGGTATCTTCGACCGGCATGGGCTTACGCAGTAAATGCTTCACCCTCACCGGCGCACCTTCTCCCGAAGTTACGGTGCCATTTTGCCTAGTTCCTTCACCCGAGTTCTCTCAAGCGCCTTGGTATTCTCTACCCAACCACCTGTGTCGGTTTGGGGTACGGTTCCTGGTTACCTGAAGCTTAGAAGCTTTTCTTGGAAGCATGGCATCAACCACTTCGTGTTCTAAAAGAACACTCGTCATCAGCTCTCGGCCTTAGAATCCCGGATTTACCTAAGATTCCAGCCTACCACCTTAAACTTGGACAACCAACGCCAAGCTGGCCTAGCCTTCTCCGTCCCTCCATCGCAATAACCAGAAGTACAGGAATATTAACCTGTTTTCCATCGACTACGCTTTTCAGCCTCGCCTTAGGGACCGACTAACCCTGCGTCGATTAACGTTGCGCAGGAAACCTTGGTCTTTCGGCGTGGGTGTTTTTCACACCCATTGTCGTTACTCATGTCAGCATTCGCACTTCTGATACCTCCAGCAAGCTTCTCAACTCACCTTCACAGGCTTACAGAACGCTCC
>NZ_CP067098.1:5840000-6538059 GCF_016615645.1 Pseudomonas sp. SW-3
ATCAGTCCAGGTGGTCGCCTTCGCCACTGGTGTTCCTTCCTATATCTACGCATTTCACCGCTACACAGGAAATTCCACCACCCTCTACCATACTCTAGCTTGTCAGTTTTGAATGCAGTTCCCAGGTTGAGCCCGGGGATTTCACATCCAACTTAACAAACCACCTACGCGCGCTTTACGCCCAGTAATTCCGATTAACGCTTGCACCCTCTGTATTACCGCGGCTGCTGGCACAGAGTTAGCCGGTGCTTATTCTGTCGGTAACGTCAAAACAGATACGTATTAGGTAACTGCCCTTCCTCCCAACTTAAAGTGCTTTACAATCCGAAGACCTTCTTCACACACGCGGCATGGCTGGATCAGGCTTTCGCCCATTGTCCAATATTCCCCACTGCTGCCTCCCGTAGGAGTCTGGACCGTGTCTCAGTTCCAGTGTGACTGATCATCCTCTCAGACCAGTTACGGATCGTCGCCTTGGTGAGCCATTACCTCACCAACTAGCTAATCCGACCTAGGCTCATCTGATAGCGCAAGGCCCGAAGGTCCCCTGCTTTCTCCCGTAGGACGTATGCGGTATTAGCGTCCGTTTCCGAGCGTTATCCCCCACTACCAGGCAGATTCCTAGGCATTACTCACCCGTCCGCCGCTCGCCACCAGGTACAAGTACCCGTGCTGCCGCTCGACTTGCATGTGTTAGGCCTGCCGCCAGCGTTCAATCTGAGCCATGATCAAACTCTTCAGTTCAAACATCTTTGGGTTTTTAAGAAACCCTAAACTTGGCTCAGCAATCGTTGGTTACATCTTTGATTTCTCGCGGAGTAACTTGTGATGCTGATAATCTTGTTGACTATCAGTCTGACTCCACAAGCACCCACACGAATTGCTTGATTCAGTTGTTAAAGAGCGGTTGGTTAAGATCTTTCGTCTCAACCGAGGCGCGCATTCTACAGCAGCCTCTGTTGCTGTCAAGCGGTTATTTTCAGAAGTTTTCAAAGTTTCCTTTGCAACTTCAACCACTTGCGCTTCCGATCTCTCGTTAGCGGGAGGCGAATTCTACAGCGTTACTCGCTGCTGTCAACACCTCTTTTTCTCCGCTTTCGACCGAGAAGATCGAACCGTCAATCAAGCCAAACAACCCTGCTTGATCAACTCCTTCTGTGCTTCGATAACCTGAAGCAACTCGCTGTCGAAAACTGCGTAACTCTTTGTTTACCAAGGAGTTTTCCGTTTCGACTGCGCCGGAAGTGGGGCGAATTATAGACTTCCAGAATCTGCCGTCAACCCCTAACTTAAGCTTTATTCAGATTTGAGCGTAATACGCGCAAATGCCTTCTTTCCGGCCTGGCAAACATGGGTCGCGCCCAGCACGTATATAAAGGTGCGATCAACAACCTCTCCATCTATACGCACACCGCCGGAATTCAGCAGATCACGGGCCACCGCCGAGTTCTTAACCAGCCCTGCCTTATTAAGGACAGCAGCAATCGGCATATCTTCAGTAGCCGTCAGCTCGATCTCCGGCAGATCGTCCGGCAACTCGCCATCCTTCATACGATTGCCCGCTGCACGGTGAGCATTGGCCGCGGCCTCTTCACCATGGAAACGCGCAACGATCTCTTCGGCCAGCTTGATCTTGATGTCACGAGGATTGGCGCCCGCCTCGACATCAGCACGGAATGCGTTGATTTCATCCATGGAGCGGAAGCTGAGCAATTCGAAGTAGCGCCACATCAGCGCATCCGGAATAGAGACCAGCTTGCCATACATGACACCCGGCGCTTCCTGGATACCGACGTAGTTGCCCAAGGACTTGGACATCTTCTTCACACCATCCAGACCTTCGAGCAGCGGCATCGTCAGAATGCATTGAGCCTCCTGACCATAACCGCGCTGCAGTTCACGCCCCATCAGCAGATTGAACTTCTGATCGGTACCGCCCAACTCGACATCCGCGCGCAAAGCGACCGAGTCATACCCTTGAACCAGCGGATAGAGGAACTCGTGAATAGCGATTGGCTGGTTGGTCGTGTAGCGCTTGTCGAAGTCATCGCGCTCAAGCATGCGAGCCACGGTGTACTGCGAAGTCAGACGAATGAAGTCCGCCGGCCCCATCTGGTCCATCCAGGTGGAGTTGAACGCCACCTCGGTTTTGGCCGGATCAAGAATCTTGAAGACTTGAGTCTTGTAGGTCTCGGCATTCTCGAGAACCTGCTCGCGGGTGAGCGGAGGACGCGTTGCGCTCTTGCCGCTCGGATCACCGATCATCCCGGTGAAGTCACCTATAAGGAAGATCACCTGGTGACCCAGTTCCTGGAACTGGCGCAGCTTATTAATAAGCACGGTATGGCCCAGGTGCAAATCCGGCGCGGTCGGATCGAAGCCTGCCTTAATACGCAGCGGCTGGCCACGCTTGAGCTTTTCGATCAGCTCGGACTCGACCAACAGTTCTTCCGCACCACGTTTAATCAGCGCTAGCTGCTCTTCAACCGACTTCATAACAGACCCGCAAGGCTCGAATTCAAAGGGGACCAACCATACAAGATCACGCGTCAAATACAAAGTTTGGCCGGCGCAATGACGCCAATCCGCTGGCAGAGTGACCGCGGACTTGCTTCAGAGATGATTTGGTTATATTTTATACAGTTATTTCATCTTCATCATGTCATTCATCTTTTCCAATTCATCTTTTTCAAAGTCAAAAATTACCTATGACCAAAGAATCGTCTAAAGCGCCACCGCTTTACCCGAAGACCCACCTGCTCGCAGCAAGTGGCATCGCCGCTCTTCTGAGCCTGGCGCTTCTGGTATTCCCTTCCAGTGATGTAGAAGCCAAAAAGACGACGCTGAGTCTTGAGCTGGAAAGCCCTGCTGAACAACTGACACAAGATCAAGACGCTGCTGAAGCCGTTCAAGCCACAAATGAACCGGCAGCCTCCCCTTTCGCGCAGATCGAAAACAGCGCTGAAGAGCCACAGGAAACCGCCCAGGCCGAGCCTGTACCTGCCCCGGTCACCGAAGAAAAGAAGACCCCAAACCACAGGGAAGTGATCGTTTCCAAAGGCGACACACTTTCCACGCTGTTCGAGAAAGTAGGCCTCCCCGCCACTTCGGTGCATGAAGTCATGGCCAGTGACAAGCAGGCCAAGCAATTCAGCCAGCTCAAACGCGGCCAGAAACTCGAATTCGAACTGACCCCCGACGGCCAGCTGAGCAACCTGCACAGCAAGCTCAGCGACGTCGAAAGTATTACCCTGACCAAGAATGACAAGGGTTATACGTTCAACCGCATTACCGCCAAGCCAACCGTGCGCTCCGCCTACGTTCATGGCGTGATCAACAGCTCGCTATCGCAGTCTGCCGCGCGTGCCGGGCTGTCCCACAGCCTCACCATGGACATGGCCAGCGTGTTTGGCTATGACGTCGACTTCGCCCAGGATATCCGCCAGGGTGACGAGTTCGATGTGATCTACGAGCAGAAAGTCGTCAACGGCAAGGCTGTCGGCAACGGCCCGATCCTGTCCGCACGCTTCACCAACCGCGGCAAGACCTACACCGCCGTGCGTTACACCAACAAGCAAGGCAACAGCAGCTACTACACAGCCGACGGCAACAGCATGCGCAAGGCGTTTATCCGCACGCCAGTGGACTTCGCCCGCATCAGCTCGAAATTCTCAATGGGTCGCAAACACCCGATCCTGAACAAGATCCGCGCTCACAAAGGTGTCGATTACGCAGCTCCACGCGGCACGCCGATCAAAGCGGCCGGTGACGGTAAAGTGTTGTTGGCCGGTCGCCGTGGCGGTTACGGCAATACCGTGATTATCCAGCACGGCAACACCTACCGTACGCTGTACGGCCATATGCAAGGCTTTGCCAAAGGCATAAAGACTGGCGGCAGCGTCAAGCAAGGCCAGGTAATCGGTTATATCGGCACAACCGGGCTCTCCACCGGCCCACACTTGCACTATGAGTTCCAGGTCAATGGCGTGCACGTCGACCCACTGGGCCAGAAAGTTGCGATGGCCGACCCTATTTCCAAAGGGGAACGCGCACGCTTCCTTTCGCAAAGTCAGCCGCTGATGGCGCGCATGGACCAAGAGAAAGCCACCATGCTGGCTTCGAAGCGCTAAATCATGACGCTCTATATCGGTGTGATGTCCGGAACCAGCCTCGATGGCCTGGACATTGCGCTAATCGAGCTGACCCCGGCGATCAAACTGATCGCCACGCACTACACCCCCATGCCTGACTCCCTGCGCGCCGAGCTGCTTGGCTTGTGCGCCAGCGGCGCGGACGAGATTGCCCGCTCCGCCATCGCACAGCAGAACTGGGTGAAACTGGCGGCTCAGGGTATTAACACTCTCCTCCGCCAACACAACCTGAAACCCGAAGACATTCGTGCGATTGGCAGCCACGGCCAGACCATTCGCCACGAACCGGCGCGCGGCTTCACGGTACAGATCGGCAACCCGGCCCTGCTGACCGAGCTGACCGGCATCACTGTGGTCAGCGACTTCCGCAGCCGTGATGTGGCCGCTGGCGGGCAAGGCGCGCCTTTGGTGCCGGCCTTTCACGAAGCGTTGTTTGATGAACGTGCCGGCAATCGTGCGGTATTGAATGTCGGCGGATTCAGCAACCTCAGCCTGATCGAGCCCGGCAAACCTGTCGCCGGTTTCGACTGCGGCCCGGGCAACGTCCTGCTGGATGCCTGGATTCATCAGCAACGCGGCGACAATTTTGATCGTGACGGCCAATGGGCTGCCAGTGGCAAGGTTGAACCGGTTCTGCTGAATGAATTGCTGAGTGATCCATTCTTCGTAACCAAAGGCCCGAAAAGCACCGGCCGCGAAGTGTTCAACCTGCCATGGCTGACACAGCATCTCTCGAAGCTCCCGCCCTTCGCCGCGGAAGATGTGCAAGCAACCCTGCTCGAACTGACCGCACTGACCATCGTCGAGTCATTGCAGCACGCCCAATCGGACACGCAGGAACTGCTGGTCTGCGGTGGTGGCGCGCACAACGCCACGCTGATGAACCGTTTGGCCGCCCTGCTGCCGAACGCGAGAGTCAGCAGCACTGCCGCTTACGGTGTGGACCCGGACTGGGTCGAAGCCATGGCCTTCGCTTGGCTGGCTCATTGCTGCCTGGAAGGCATCGCCGCCAACCGCCCGAGCGTCACTGGCGCCCGCGGCCTGCGCGTACTCGGCGCCATCTACCCGGCATAAACGCCGCACAGCAAAACGCCGCAAAGCCCTGAAGCCATGCGGCGCTTGATACTGCGGTGAAGCGCGATCAGATCGAGAACGAAGAGCCGCAACCACACGTGGTGCTCGCGTTCGGATTCTTGATCACAAAACGCGAACCTTCCAGACCTTCCTGATAATCCACCTCGGCACCGGCCAGGTACTGGAAGCTCATCGGGTCTACGACCAGACTCACACCTTCGCGCTCGACGATGGTGTCGTCATCGGCCACTTCTTCATCGAAGGTGAAGCCGTACTGAAAACCTGAACAACCGCCGCCCGTAACGAATACGCGCAGCTTCAAGCGATCATTCCCCTCTTCATCGACCAGGCTCTTCACCTTGTGCGCGGCACCGTGGGTGAATTGCAAAGCGGTGGGGGTGAAGGATTCGACGCTCATGCTGACTATCTCCCGGCGTTACGCCGCCATAATGCGTGATGACGCGCATTATCCGCTTCTCCTAGAAAATCGGTCAACTATTGTTACGGTATAGCAATAAACCCGATTGCCGGTTCGAAATGCAAAAAGGCCCGTCAGACGGGCCTTTTTGCTGAGCGGGATAAAGCCTTACGGCAGCATGCCGGCGTGGGACAGGCCCAGGCGCTCATCCAGCCCGAACAGAATGTTCAGGTTCTGCACCGCTTGACCCGACGCACCCTTGACCAGGTTATCGATTACCGACAGCACCACCACCAGATCGCCGTCCTGCGGACGATGCACGGCGATACGACAAACGTTGGCACCGCGAACACTGCGGGTTTCCGGGTGGCTGCCCGCCGGCATCACGTCGACGAACGGCTCGTTGGCGTAGCGCTTTTCAAACAACGCCTGCAGATCCACCGAGCGATCCACGACGGTCGCATACAGCGTCGAATGAATGCCGCGAATCATTGGTGTCAGGTGCGGAACGAAGGTCAGACCGACGTCCTTGCCCGCTGCACGACGCAGACCCTGGCGGATTTCCGGCAAGTGACGGTGACCTTTGACGGAGTAGGCTTTCATGCTTTCCGACGTCTCGGCGTACAGCGAACCGACCGAAGCGCCACGACCGGCACCGCTGACACCGGACTTGCAGTCAGCAATCAAACGCGTGGTATCGGCCAGGCCGGCTTCCAGCAATGGCAGGAAACCCAATTGCGTCGCCGTTGGATAGCAACCCGGCACCGCGATCAGGCGCGCATCCTTGATTTGCTCGCGATTGACTTCCGGCAAACCGTAGACCGCCTCCTCCAGCAACTCCGGCGCGCCGTGAGGCTGGCCGTACCACTTGGCCCACTCGGCAGCGTCTTGCAGACGGAAGTCAGCCGACAGGTCGATGACCTTGGTCCCCGCTGCGAGCAACTCACCGGCCAGTGCATGGGCAACACCATGAGGCGTGGCGAAGAACACCACATCGCAAGCGCCCAGCGTCTTGATGTCCGGAACACTAAAGGCCAGGCCGTCGTAGTGGCCTCGCAGGTTCGGGTACATGTCGGCCACGGCCAGACCGGCCTCGGATCGGGAAGTGATCACAACCACTTCAGCTTGCGGATGCTGTGCCAACAGACGCAGCAGTTCGACACCGGTGTAACCCGTGCCGCCGACGATACCGACCTTGACCATAAACCTGCCCTCAACGAACCCACTGGAAAGCCGTCGATAATAGGGGCCGCGCGGCCCTGCGACAACCGCTTAGGTGACGTGTGGCGGCTCATGTGTCCCTTCTCGGGCATATCGCCCAACTTTTGGCGAGTGGCTTTTGTGGCCTGGCAAGGCCCCGCGACGAGTCATAGCTCGCTATGGCGAGGAGCGGCAACGCAGTCTGGCCGCAAAAGACGCCGTCAAAATTGAACAGTTATGTCCGAGACGGGACACTTTCTCTACTATTCGGGCTACCGTGAACCTGGGAATAACTAAAAATGCTTTATCTATGGCTCAAAGCGCTTCATATCGTCAGCATGGTCTGCTGGTTTGCCGGCCTGTTTTACCTGCCCCGTCTGTTCGTTTATCACGCCCAAAGCGAAGACACCGTCAGCAAGGAACGCTTCAGCCTCATGGAGCGCAAGCTGTACCGCGGCATCATGGGCCCGGCGATGATCGCTACCCTGATATTCGGCATTGCACTGATCTGGCTTAACCCGAGCCTCTTCAGTCAAGGCGCGTGGATTCACGCCAAGCTGACCCTGGTGGTGATCCTGATCGGCTACCACCACATGTGCGGCGCACAGGTGAAGCGTTTTGCCCGTGGCGAAAACACCCGCAGCCATGTCTTTTATCGCTGGTTCAATGAAGTGCCGGTTCTGATATTGCTGGCTATCGTAATTCTGGTCGTCGTTCGGCCGTTCTAATAAGCACAACTCACCGGGGTACTTCCAATGTCGCTGCCCGCTTTGCTCGAACAACGCTTGCGTCTGCCGGTAGTGGCAGCGCCGATGTTTCTGATTTCCAATCCGCAATTGGTGCTCGCCTGCTGCCGTAACGGCGTCGTCGGCAGCTTTCCTGCGCTGAACCAGCGCGAGAGCAGCGGCTTCAAGGCCTGGCTGGAAGAGATCGAAGCAGGGTTGGCGACACTGGAGAACCCGGCGCCTTACGCGGTCAACCTGATCGTTCACAACACTAACCCACGGCTGCAAGCTGACCTTGCGATCTGCATCGAGCATAAAGTACCGATCGTGATTACCAGTCTCGGTGCAGTGAAAGAAGTAGTCGATGCCGTTCACAGCTATGGCGGACTGGTGTTCCATGACGTGACGACGCGGCGCCATGCCGAGAAAGCTGCCGAGGCCGGTGTGGACGGCTTGATCGCCGTGGCAGCGGGTGCCGGTGGACACGCTGGAACCTGGAGCCCGTTCTCGCTGATTGCCGAGATTCGCCAGTTTTTCGACAAGACCCTATTGCTGGCAGGCTGCCTTAACCACGGCCACGAGATCCTTGCTGCGCAATTGCTCGGCGCTGATCTGGCCTATTTCGGTACGCGATTTATCGGCACCACCGAAAGTCATGCGCCTGACGCCTACAAAGAGATGCTGCTGACGTCCAGAGCCGCGGACATCGTCCATACGCCGGCAGTGTCAGGCGTACCGGCGAGTTTCATGCGTCAAAGCCTGGAGGCTGCCGGTTTCGACATGGCGGCACTGCAAGGCAAGGGCGAAGTCGACTTCGGCTCCAAACTCAAGCCGATCAGCGATGAAGCCAAAGCCTGGAAAACCGTGTGGTCTGCGGGCCAGGGTGTCGGGGAAATCGATGATTTGCCGAGCGTCGATCAATTGGTCGCTCGACTTGACGCGGAATACCGCAAGGCTCTGGAACTGGCGGCCGAGCTGCCCAAACGCTGGCCACGATGAGATGAAACTTTGGCCAGCCCGCCCCGGCTGGCCTTACAATCCACGCTTGAAACACACCCTATTACAAATTCTCGCGACAAGGATGCCTCGCAATGAGCGACAACCGTTTCAAGATCGTGTTCGACGGCGCTCTGCTGCCAGGCGTTGACGCCGCCAGCGCCAGAGAGAACCTGGCTAAACTCTACAACAGCCAAGTCGCAGCCGTCGAACGGCTATTCACTGGCAAGACGGTTACGCTCAAGAAAGACCTGTCGCACGCCGACGCGCAAACCTACCTTCAAGCGCTGACGAAAACCGGCATCGATGCTCGCATCGAAAGCGAATCGTCCATTGAGCTGAACCTGGACGAAGCCCACGAACACAGGCCTGTCGCCAGCCAACCGGCATTTGCCGACCCCGCATCCCCTTACGCACCACCCCGAGCCACTGTCGGCGAAAGCCTGCCCGCGTATGCTCCACTCAAGCCATTCAGCGTTGAAGGCCGCATCGGTCGTTTGCGCTATCTCGCCTGGACGATGGTCCTGACGCTGGTCACCCTGGCCGTCGGTTCGGTATTGGCCATTTTCGCCTTCGCCATCATCAGCGCCGATTCGACCGCAGGCCTGATACTCGGTGGCCTGGTTGCGTTCATGCTGTTCATTGCCATGGCGGTCGTGAGCATTCAGATCAGTGTCCAGCGCCTGCATGACATCGGCTGGTCCGGCTGGCTCTGGTTGCTGAACCTCGTACCCTTCGTAGGCAGCTTCTTCCCGTTCGTGATCATGATCGCCCCGGGCACCAACATCGCCAATCGCTATGGCGCGCCGCCTCCACCCAACACCACGGCGGTCAAAGTGTTGTCTTCGTTGTGGGTGGTGTTGATCGCCATCGTCTTGGTTGGCGCGCTGGCCGGAGGCCTTACGGCGATCCAGGAAGAGTATGAAACTGCTGCCGAAACCAGCTATGACAGCAGCTCGGTAATCACTGAAGAAGTGGAAGTCGAGCCGGCCGCAGAGGCTGAGCAGGCACCCGATTCTGCAGACGATGAAGCCGAATAAGCCCCGGTCCCTGTAGACTCTGCGAAAGAATGAACAGCGCTCCCCGCCCGTGACACCCGCGTCGCTGGCGCGGAGCTGCTGCGATGGAGAACTGCATGACCCGTTACGCTCTGATCACTGGCGCTTCCAGTGGGATCGGCCTGGCGATGGCCGAAGCGCTGGCCCGCCGAGGCCGCAGCCTGATTCTGGTGGCCCGACAACGTGATCAGCTGGAAAGTATTGCCATTGAACTGACCCAACGCTTTGGCGTGGAAGTGCTGTTCCGCGCCTGTGACCTCGGCGAACCGCTACGGCTGTCCGGGTTCCTGCTGGAACTGGAAGAAGGTGACCGGCAAATCGATTTGCTGGTCAACTGCGCCGGCATCGGCACCTGCGGACCCTTTCTGGCCCAGGACTGGATGACCGAGCAGGACCTGATCGAAGTGAACATCCTGGCCCTCACCCGCTTGTGCCATGCCATCGGGAACAGCATGGCCTTGCAGGGGGGCGGACAAATTCTGAACGTCGCTTCAATGGCGGCATTCCAACCCGGCCCGTGGATGAGCACGTACTACGCCAGCAAAGCCTATGTGCTGCATTTTTCCGAAGGGTTGCGCGTCGAACTGAAGAAATGTGCGGTCAAGGTCTCGGTGCTGTGCCCCGGCCCGACCCGTACCGGGTTCTTCCGTACCGCTCAACTGGACACCGGTAAACTGGCCGACAGCAACATGCTCATGAGTCCCGAAGAGGTTGCGCTGTATACGGTGCGCGCCTTGGAGAAAAATCGAGCGATCATCATTCCCGGTCGAGGCAATCGCTGGCGCGCCCTCCTGCCACGGCTGGGCTCTCGCTGGCTGAACCGGACAATCGCTGGCATGGTCAACAAGGCCTACTGCCCGCGCTGACCCGGCCTCAAGGTAAAAGGCTGGGCTCGGGGATAACCCATGAGTACACTCAAGCCAGCCCAAACAACGGAGAAAACAGCTGTGGATACTCTGTTCACCAAGATCATCAACCGGGAAATCCCGGCGAAGATCATTTACGAGGACGACCAGGTACTGGCCTTCCACGACATCGCCCCACAGGCACCGGTGCATTTTCTGGTCATTCCGAAAAAAGCGGTGCGCACCCTCAACGACCTCACCGAGGAAGACAAGGCTTTGGCCGGACATATTCTGTTCACCGCCCAGCGCCTGGCCTTGGAACTGGGCTGCGAAGAAGGTTTCCGTGTGGTCATGAACTGCAATGAACTGGGCGGGCAGACTGTCTACCACATTCATATGCATGTGCTGGGTCAGCGCCAGATGCACTGGCCGCCGGGCTGATTGCAAAAAGCTTCGAGGGAGTGGCCAGCCACTCCCGTATGACCCAGCGCAAACCTTCCCCGGCCGATTGGGTTAAACTGGCCGCCGAGATTCCTCCCGGAGGTCAGCATGACTACCCAGCGTCACTACTCGCCGATTGACCGTCTTCTGCTGCAAGCCGATGCCGCGATGCGAACGTTGCTGCCTTTCAGTGGCCAGCCATACCGTCCGTCGCCAGCCATCGTGCAGCCGGATGCGCAAATGAGTGACGAAGACACCCGCCACGTTGCTGGCTTGATGCGCATCAACCATACCGGTGAAGTCTGCGCCCAGGCGCTGTATCAGGGTCAGGCCCTGACTGCCAAGCTGCCGCACGTGCGGGCCGCCATGGAACATGCTGCCGAAGAAGAAATCGATCACCTGGTCTGGTGCGAGCAACGCATCCAGCAACTGGGCAGCCACACCAGCATTCTCAACCCGCTGTTCTACGGCATGTCGTTCGGGATTGGCGCAGTGGCCGGATTGATCAGCGACAAGGTCAGCCTGGGTTTTGTCGCCGCCACCGAGCATCAGGTGTGCAAACACTTGAACGAGCACCTCGAGCAATTGCCGGCGGAAGATGAAAAGTCCCGGGCCATTCTCGAGCAAATGCGGATTGATGAAGAACATCATGCCGAGAGTGCGCTGGATGCCGGAGGTTTTCGTTTTCCGGCGCCGGTGAAGTTCGGGATGAGTCTGTTGGCCAAGGTAATGACCAAGAGTACCTACCGGATCTGATCGATACGTTGCCTGACAGGGCCTCTTCGCGAGCAGGCTCGCTCCCACAAGGTTCTGTATTCCAGACATGAAAAAGGCGACTGCCGTGAGGAAGTCGCCTTTTTTGTGCTTGAAATCTTAGTTCGGCATGTTGCGCGCGTAGAAGATTTCCAGCATTTCGTGTTTCACACGGTCAGTCACCTGAGCACGCTGCTCGGAAGACAGGTTGCTGGTGGCATCGCCGAACAGGTAGTTATCCAGTTCGAAGTTCTTCAGCAGCATTTTGGTGTGGAACAGGTTTTCCTGGTACACGTTCACGTCGGTCATCTGGTACGCGCCGCGGGTGTCTTCGGACAGGTAGTTCTGGATCGAGTTGATCTCGTGGTCGATGAAGTGCTTTTTACCTTCCACGTCACGGGTGAAGCCGCGCACGCGATAATCCACGGTCACGATGTCCGAATCGAACTGGTGAATCAGGAAGTTGAGCGCTTTAAGCGGTGAAATCACGCCACAGGTCGACACGTCAATGTCCACACGGAATGTCGCAATGCCGTCGTCCGGGTGGATTTCCGGGTAGGTGTGCACCGTGATGTGGCTCTTGTCGAGATGGGCCAGGATAATCTCGGGCAACGGGCCCGGCGATTCTTCGATCTGGCTGTCGGTCGGGGTTACCGGCTCTTCAGAGATCAGAATCGTGACGCTGGCGCCCTGGGGTTCATAGTCCTGACTGGCAATGTTCAGGATGTTGGCACCAATGATATCGACAACTTCCGTGAGGATCTGCGTCAGGCGTTTCGCGTTGTACTCTTTATTGATGTACTCGACGTAAGCCTGTTGGTCTTGCGGGGTTTCCGCGTAGCAGATGTCATAGATGTTGAAGCTCAAGGTCTTTGTCAGGTTATTGAACCCGTGGAGCTTGAGTTTGCTTTTCACCGTTAAAAACTCTCTATGTATTGCGGCCCGGGCCGCGTGATCAAGCATGCCCGTCAGATGCGAACAACGCAGCTGCGTAGGACGGTTAACACCTCTTCGCGATGGCGATTTTGGTTGTCTGTTCGGGTTCGCAGCCTGTCGATGACGAGGCCGTTACCCTGAAAAAAGTGGCGCATTATGCAGACGTCAGCTTGGGATCGCCAGAGTCTGCACTGCTTTTATGATAGTTGAATGTCGATTCAACCGAGTTCGATGATTTCGTAGTCGTGGGTAATGGCCACGCCAGCCGCGCCCAGCATGATCGAAGCCGAGCAATACTTCTCCGCCGACAGCTCGATGGCGCGTTTGACCTGGGCTTCTTTCAGCCCCCGGCCCTTGACCACGAAGTGCATGTGGATCTTGGTAAAGACTTTCGGATCCTCGGTCGCGCGCTCGGCTTCGAGAAAGGCTTCACAGCTTTCGACGGCCTGACGGGACTTCTTGAGGATGCTGACCACATCGAAATTGCTGCAACCGCCGACACCCAGCAGAAGCATTTCCATCGGCCGGACACCCAGGTTGCGACCACCTGCATCGGGCGGACCGTCCATGACCACGACGTGTCCACTGCCGGATTCACCGAGGAACATGGCTTCGCCAGCCCATTGGATGCGTGCCTTCATCGCCAGACTCCACTGCATAAAAAAGGGTCGCCAGCTTAGCACAGGGCCCCGGACTGGCAGTGCCTTGCATTTGTAGGGCATAACCTTCTGAACCGTAGGTAAATTCTCGAATATTGCAGGAAGTGTCTGTTAAGCTGGCGCCAATTCGCTGGCGCATGGCCAGCCTTTGCGCAGCCGTCGTCTGCGACTCATAAAAAAACCAAACACACCGTGAAGTCTTTTCGGGATACAACCATGGTTGCTATTGCCCCAACCCCCAAAATCAAGAACCTCGACAAGCTGTTGATGCATTGCCAGCGCCGTCGTTATGCGGCCAAGAGCAACATCATTTGTGCCGGTGATCGCTCGGAAACGCTGTTCTTCATCATCAAGGGTTCGGTCACGATCCTGATCGAGGATGACGACGGCCGCGAAATGATCATCGCCTACCTGAACTCCGGGGACTTTTTCGGTGAGTTGGGTCTGTTTGAACAAGCGGGGCTTGAGCAGGAACGCAGCGCTTGGGTACGCGCGAAGATCGAGTGTGAAGTCGCAGAAATCAGCTATGCAAAATTCCGCGAGCTGTCCCAGCAAGATCCAGACATTCTTTACGTGCTCAGCGGACAAATCGCACAGCGTCTGCGCAATACCACGCGCAAGGTCGGCGACCTGGCCTTCTTCGACGTAACCGGTCGTGTCGCCCGCTGTCTGCTGGAACTGTGCAAACAACCGGATGCCATGACCCACCCGGACGGCATGCAGATCAAAGTGACCCGCCAGGAAATCGGGCGGATTGTCGGTTGTTCACGGGAGATGGTCGGTCGCGTGCTCAAGGATCTGGAAGAACGCAACCTGGTGGACGTCAAAGGCAAGACCATGGTGGTCTTCGGTACGCGCTAAGCCTTGAACATGTCTGCCAGCAACTGGCGATAAAGCGCATCAAGCCGCCCGAGCGCATCGGGTGCGGCAAATTTCTCATGCAGGGCAATGTGGCTTTCGGCGCGAACCCGCTGCTCCAGGCCGCAGGCTTCATTGAAGCGATTGACTGCGGCGACCATCGACTCACGTTCGTTATCCAGCAACAACGCACCGTGTACCAACCCGACCGGACGCGTGCCGCCCTTGCTCTGGCGCCAGCGCTGGGCAGTGCCGACCATCTTGCGGCCGTCGAGGTTAACGTTGAAACGGCCATCGCAGAATGCGCCGTCGACTTCGCCCAAGGACGAAACGCCGCCCAGCTCATCCAGTAACTGACAGATCGGGTCGCAGAGTCGGCGGTAAGCGGTTTCGATTCGATTTTGATCGCCTTCGCTACGCGGGGGTGCGTAGACAAGGGCGATATTGATGGTGGAAGCCGATTGCGGCACTGGCTCGCCGCCGGTTTCACGCAACAGCACCGGCCAACCGGCGGCGGCTGAGACTTCGCAGGCCGCTTCGAAGCCGGGTAGACGATTCAGGCGTCGGGGCATGACCAGTGCGCGGTCGCTGGGTTGCCAGAACAGCAGACCAAACTCAACATCACCGGCACAGACAGACGCCAGCAGATCCTGTTCGGCCTGTAAGCCGGCTTCGACAGTCAAAGAGACGATTGAGGTCATAAGGTATTCCGTTGGACATGAAGTCTGTGGTGCTACTTATGCCGCCATCGCGAGCAAGCTCGCCCCCACAAGGAGTTTTCTGACACCGCAGATCCAATGTGGGAGCGAGCTTGCTCGCGATGGGGTCGACTCGGCCGGAGCCTGATCAGTCGAGGGTCGAACCGCTGACCGGACCGCCGCGCTCAGGAAAGAACAGGCGCTGCAGTTCAGTGCCCGGGCTTTCAGCGCGCATGAATGCCTCGCCCACCAAGAACGCATATACGTCGCTGATTTCCATCAGTTCCACATCGGCCCGGTTGAGAATGCCGCTCTCAGTAATCACCAGGCGATCACGCGGAATACGTGGCAACAGGTCAAGGGTGGTTTCCAGGCTGACATCGAAGGTGTGCAGGTTGCGGTTGTTCACGCCGACCAGTGGCGTGTCGAGGGTTTTCAAGGCCCGCTCCAGCTCGTTGCCATCATGGACTTCTACCAGCACATCAAGGCCGACGCTTTTGGCCACGGCCGCCAGCTCGGCCATTTTCACGTCGTCCAGTGCGGAGACGATCAACAACACGCAGTCAGCGCCCAAGGCACGGGCTTCGACGATCTGGTACGGGTCGATCATGAAATCCTTGCGGATCACTGGCAGGTTGCACGCTGCCCGCGCCTGCTGCAGATACGCATCGGCACCCTGGAAGTAATCGATATCGGTCAGCACCGACAAGCACGTCGCGCCGCCCTTCTCGTAGCTTTTGGCGATGTCGGCGGGAACGAAGTGCTCGCGGATCACGCCTTTGCTTGGCGACGCTTTCTTGATTTCGGCAATGACGGCCGGTTGTTTCGACTTGGCCTGAGCAATCAATGCCTGGGCAAAACCACGGGGTGCATCGGCCGCCTTGGCCAGACTTTCCAGCTCCGCCAGACTCACACGGGCGCTACGCTCGGCGACTTCCTGGACTTTGCGGGCCAGAATGTTTTCCAGAACCGTCGGTACACTCATCCCTCATTCTCCACTTTGAATACCGCGGTAAATGCACCCAACTCCTCAAGTTTTTCCCGTGCGAGGCCTGTGTGCAGCGCATCGTGCGCCAGGGCAACGCCCTCTTTCAAACTGGTCGCCAGGTCGGCGGCGTACAGCGCCGCACCGGCATTGAGCACAATCATCTCGGCGGCTTTCTGACCGCTCTCGGTCTTGCGCTTGCCCAAAGCATCGCGAATCAGCTCAAGGGACGCCGCCGGACTTTCCACTGCCAGGCCGTGCAGGCTCTGGCTCTTCATGCCCAAGTCTTCTGGCTCGACCCAATATTCGGTGATCTGGTCATTCTTCAGTTCTGCCACATAGGTTGGCGCCGCCAGGCTGAACTCGTCCAGGCCATCCTTCGAGTGCACCACCAGCACGTGCTTGCTGCCCAGACGTTGCAAGACTTCGGCCAGTGGCCGGCACAACGCCTGACTGAACACGCCCACCACCTGATGTTTCACGCCGGCCGGATTCGTAAGCGGGCCGAGCATGTTGAACAAGGTACGCAGGCCGAGATCCTTGCGCGGGCCGGCGGCGTGCTTCATGGCACTGTGATGGGTCTGGGCAAACATGAAACCGATGCCGACGTTATCGATGCAGCGAGCCACCTGCACCGGGGTCAGGTTCAGGTAGATCCCGGCCGCCTCCAGCAGATCGGCGCTGCCGCTTTTGCCCGACACCGCACGGTTACCGTGCTTGGCTACGGTGCAACCGGCTGCAGCGACTACGAAGGAGGAAGCCGTCGAGACGTTGAAAATGTTCGCACCATCACCGCCGGTGCCGACCACATCGACGACGCCGTCGAGGGTCTTGAGTTCGACCTTGTCCGCCAACTCGCGCATGACAGAGACCGCGCCGACGATCTCATCGATGCTTTCGCTCTTCATACGCATGGCCATCATGAACGCGCCGATCTGCGCATCCGTGCATTGCCCGGTCATGATTTCGCGCATCACATCGCGCATTTCATCGGTGCTGAGGTCGAGCTGATCGACGATACGGCTCAGGGCTGTCTTGATATTCATGAAAAGTCCTTAGCGCGTGCCGCCGGTTTGTTTGAGGAAGTTTGCGAACAGCTCGTGGCCCTGCTCGGTGAGGATAGACTCGGGGTGGAACTGCACACCCTCGATGTTCAATGTCTTGTGGCGCAAGCCCATGATCTCGTCGATCGAGCCGTCTTCGAGCTGGGTCCAGGCGGTCAGCTCCAGGCAATCGGGCAGGGTTTCGCGCTTGACGATCAGCGAGTGATAACGCGTCACCGTCAGCGGATGATTCAGACCTTCGAACACGCCCTTGTCCTCGTGGAATACCGGGCTAGTCTTACCGTGCATGACTTGGCGGGCGCGGACTACATCACCGCCAAAGGCCTGGCCGATGGACTGGTGGCCGAGGCAGACGCCGAGTATCGGCAGCTTGCCGGCGAAATGCTTGATCACGTCGAGCGAGATGCCGGCTTCGGTCGGTGTGCAAGGACCGGGGGACACGACGATGCGCTCAGGGTTGAGGGCTTCTATGTCGGCAATGGTGAGTTCATCGTTGCGCACGACTTTGACCTGGGAGCCGAGCTCACCGAGGTACTGCACAACGTTGTAAGTAAAAGAGTCGTAGTTATCGATCATCAGCAACATGGCGTTTGGAACCTCTTGAATTCACTGACTTTTAATACAGCCTTCGAATGATTACCCGCAGCGTCCTGCGCTTTTTCAGTCGCCGGGTGCGCCAGCAAAGCGGTATGTCATACGGGTGAAGAAGGCAAAGCGGTACAGGTCCGGCGGGGCCGGCAAAAGAATTCAGGCGCGCCAACGCCAGCGGGCGTGTGCCTTGATGACTTGATCCAGAAGTTTGCTGATGATCAACACGGGGAAGGTCTCATTCATACGTCTCGGCACAGTAACTTAGCTGGGCAGAGCGTGCAATATGGCCGTGGCGACTGGCTGCGAAACAATCGAAGGGTTCGCGACCGATGGCAAAAGGCCGGAAGTTTTTGGTACTGTCGTTTCGTTCACTACAACAATAAATAAACGGACTTGCTCATGATCAAACAGACGTTGTTTGTACCGCTCGCAGGATGCTTGCTCGCCGCGGCCTGCGCCCAGGCGATCGCCGCGCCTAACCCTTACTCCAATTTCGTCGTCTTCGGCGACAGTCTCAACGATGCCGGGACCTTTGCCGACACGGGCGGGCCTGCCGGCTCGACCCAGCGCTATACCAACCGCACCGGGCCGGTTTACCTGGATGGTAACGGTGAAGTCCGCTCGCTCAACTCCACGCAGATCCTGGGGGGGAAACTGGGGTTCTCGGCGGATCAGACCGCCTCATCGTCCTCGGCGGTACGTGCCAGCAATGGCCAGCCCGATGGCAACAACTGGGCCGTCGGCGGTTATCGTACCGACCAGATTCTCGACTCGATCACCAGCACCTCCGCCACGGGTGATCGCACCCGGGCAGGCTACCTGCCGTCGAACAATTTCCGCGCCGACCCGAATGCGCTGTATTACATTTCGGGCGGTGGTAATGACTTCCTTCAGGGGCGCGTGACCAGCCTGCCCCAGGCCAGCGCTGCCGCCGATCGTCTGGTCAGCAGCGTGCAAACCCTGCAACAGGCCGGTGCTCGCTACATCATGGTCTGGTTGCTGCCGGACATTGGCTTTACCCCGGCCTTCAACGGCACCCCGTTGCAAGCGTTCACATCCCAGCTCAGTTCTCAGTTCAACACCGAACTGGTGAGCCAGCTGCAAAACGTCAATGCCAACGTCATCCCGCTCAACATTCCGGTGCTGCTCAAAGAGACGTTTTCCAACCCGGCGCAGTTCGGCCTGGCCACCGACCAGAACCTGAGCGCCACCTGTTTCAGCGGTAGCAGCTGTACCGAAAACGCCCGTTACGGCATCAACAGTGCGACGCCGGACCCGACCAAGCTGATCTACAACGACTCGGTGCACCCGACCGAAGCCGGGCAGCGTCTGATTGCCGATTACGCTTACTCGCTGCTGGCCGCGCCGTGGGAAGCCACCCTGTTGCCACAAATGGCCCAGGGTACGCTGCGCTCTCATCAGGATGAGTTGCGCAACCAATGGCTGGCCGATTGGGAAAACTGGCAAGGCGTGGGCCAATGGCGAGCGATTGTCGCCGGCGGCGGCCAGCACCAGGATTTCGACAGCCAGCGCAGTGGTGCCAGTGCTGACGGCAATGGCGCCAACCTCAACATCGGTGGCAGCTACCGACTGAATGACGCGTGGCGTGTAGGTTTGGCGGCGGGCTTCTACAACCAGAAGCTCGAAGCCGGCGACAACGATTCGGACTACAAGCTCAATACCTACATGGGCACGGCGTTCGCCCAGTACCAGCAGAATCGCTGGTGGGGTGACGCGGCCGTGACGGCCGGGCATCTGGATTACGACAGCCTCAAACGCAAATTCCAGCTGGGGGTCAATGAACGCGGGGAGAAAGGCGATACCGACGGCTATCTGGTGGCTTTCAGCGGTCGCGTGGGGTACGACATCGCGCCGATGGCGAGCAGCCCGTGGCACTTGTCGCCATTCGTGAGCGCTGATTTCGCCAAAGTTGAAGTCGACGGTTACTCGGAGAATGGCGCCGACTCCACTGCGCTGACATTCGACGACCAATCGCGCATTTCCCGGCGTCTCGGCCTTGGCCTCCAGGGTAAGTACCAGATCACCTCGCAGACCCAGGTCTTCGGCGAACTGGCTCACGAGCGTGAGTACAACGACGATACCCAGGATGTGACCATGAACCTCAACAGCCTGCCGAACAACCGCTACACCCTGGCCGGCTATACCCCACAGACCAATCTGAACCGCCTGAACCTGGGCGTGAGCCACAACCTCACCAAGGACCTGGCTTTGCGGGCGAGTTATGACATTCGCAAGGATGATGACTTTACCCAGCAAGGCATTAACGTAGGCGTTGCGCTGGACTTCTAAACATCAGGCAAAAAAAACGCGGCGCCCTCCACAGGCGCCGCGTTTTTTTATGCTGAACACTTATTGTGGCGAGCGATCTTGCTCGCGCTCGGCTGCGAAGCAGTCGTCGATTGGGCCTGCTTCGCAGGCCAACGGGAGCAAGCTCCCTCGCCACAACGGCTCACTCCCACAGATGTTGCGTGAACTCAGGCGTCCGGGGTTTGTTCGGCCAAGGCTACGGCGCGGAACATCGCGCGGCGCTTGTTCAGGGTTTCTTCCCATTCCAGCGCCGGCACCGAATCGGCGACGATGCCGCCGCCGGCCTGCACGTGCAGCTCGCCATCCTTGATCACGGCCGTGCGGATCGCAATGGCGGTGTCCATGTTGCCGTTCCAGGCGAAGTAGCCCACCGCCCCGCCGTAGACGCCACGCTTGACCGGCTCCAGTTCGTCGATGATCTCCATCGCCCGAATCTTCGGCGCGCCCGACAACGTGCCCGCCGGCAGAATCGCCCGCAGCGCGTCCATCGCCGTCAGCCCGGCTTTCAATTGGCCAGTGACGTTGGAGACGATGTGCATCACGTTGGAATAACGCTCGATGACCATCTTCTCGGTGAGTTTCACCGAACCGATTTCCGAGACCCGTCCGGTGTCGTTACGGCCCAGGTCGATCAGCATCAAGTGCTCGGCGATTTCCTTGTCGTCCGACAGCAGGTCTTTTTCCAGCGCCAGATCGGCCTCTTCGTTAGCCCCGCGTGGGCGAGTGCCGGCAATCGGGCGCACGGTGATCAGGTTGTCTTCGACCCGCACCAGCACTTCCGGCGAACTGCCGACGACGTGGAAGTCGCCGAAGTTGAAGAAATACATATAAGGCGTCGGGTTGAAGCAACGCAGCGCCCGGTACAGATCGATCGGCGCAGCCTTGAAGTCGATCGACATACGCTGCGACGGCACGACCTGCATGCAGTCACCGGCCAGGATGTATTCCTTGATGGTGTCGACGGCTTTTTCGTAATCGTCCTGGGTGAAACTCGAACGGAATACCGGGTCAGCCGACTGTTGCTTGCTGAAATCCAGGCCGCGGCGAGGGGTGATCGGCTGACGGAGTTTTTCCAGCAGCTCTTCCAGTCGCGCCTGACCTTGCTCGAATGCATCGTCCTGGGACGGATCGGCGAGCACAATGGCGTGCATTTTCCCGGCGAGGTTGTCGAACACCACCACCGCGTCGGAGACCATCAGCAGAATGTCCGGCACGCCCAGCGGATCCGGGTTCGGGCATTTGCCCAGACGTTTCTCCACATAGCGCACGCAGTCGTAACCGAAGTAACCCACCAGACCGCCATTGAAGCGCGGCAGGCCGGGAATGGTTGGCACGTTGTAGCGGGCTTTGAATGCTTCGACGAAGGCCAGCGGATCTTCGGCTTCATGGCTTTCGATCTCGACGCCGTCGTGGGTCACGCTGACGTGATGATCATGAACCCGCAGCACGGTGCGGCACGGCAGGCCAATGATCGAATAACGGCCCCACTTCTCCCCGCCCTGCACCGATTCCAGCAGGTAGGAGTTTGGCTCGTCGGCCAGTTTCAGGTAGATCGACAGCGGCGTGTCGAAGTCGGCCAGGGTTTCGCAGGCCAACGGGATACGGTTATAGCCGGCAGCGGCCAAACGCAGGAATTCTTCGCGGATCATGGGGTAGCCTCGTGGCTTGAGGTGCTAACAGTCAGGTATGCAAACGCGCCGGAAAGCCGGCCAGAATCGAGTCAGGCGCGCCAACGCCAGCGGGCCAGGGCCTTGATGACTTTCATCCAGAGTTTGCGAGTGACCACCACGATGGCGTTTCCAGAAGGGGATTGAGCAACGTCGGGCAACGTTATCTCAGCGGCTGGATCCAGGCAACCGGGAATTAGCTTGCGCAGATCGTCGATCACCAGCGCCGGCGACTCTTCCGAAATCGGCCGACCGTGGTTGTAGCCGTAGCTGAGGGCCACGCACTTGACCCCTGCCGCTTTCGCCGCCAGCACATCGCTGCGTGAGTCGCCGACAAACAGCGACTGCGAGGCCGGGATGTTGGCCATTTTCATCACGAAAAACAGCGCGGCCGGGTCAGGTTTCTTCTGCGGCAAGGTGTCGCCGCCGATGATCCATTTGAAGTAACGGCCGATTTTCATCTGATCCAGCAGTGGCGCGACGAAGCGCTCCGGCTTATTGGTAATCAGCGCCATTTCGACACCCTGCTTGTGCAGCCATTTCAGGGTGTCACGCACGCCGGGATAGACCACGGTCAGATCATGGCTCTCGCTGTAAGCCTCCATGAAGATATCCAGCGCGCCCTCGGCTTCGCCATCGTCGACCGCCGAATGGTCGATGCCGCCGGCCAGCGCACGGCGGACCAGCACCGGCGCGCCATTGCCGACCCATTCACGCACCGACTCGATGCCGGCGGGTTGACGCCCCAGTTTGAGCAGCATGTTATCCACGGCCACAGCGAGGTCCGGGACCGAATCGACCAGCGTGCCATCCAGATCGAACATCACCAGCCGTGGCAGACGCCCCGGAAACAGCTGCTCAAAGCCACTCATAGACGAGCCAACGCCAGTTCGGAACGCATCTTTTCAATCACCTCTTGGTAGTTCGGTGCATTGAAGATCGCCGAACCGGCGACGAAGGTGTCCGCGCCAGCCGCAGCGATTTCACGGATGTTGTTCACGTTGACGCCGCCGTCGATTTCCAGGCGGATGTCACGGCCGGAGGCATCGATCAGCGCGCGTGCTTCACGCAGCTTGTCGAGGGTGCCGGGAATGAACTTCTGCCCGCCGAAGCCCGGGTTGACGCTCATCAGCAGAATCATGTCGACCTTGTCCATCACGTACTTGAGTACGTCCAGCGGCGTCGCCGGGTTGAACACCAGGCCGGACTTGCAGCCGCCCTCGCGGATCAGTTGCAGGGAACGGTCGACGTGCTGCGTGGCTTCGGGGTGGAAGGTGATGTAGGTCGCGCCGGCCTCGATGAAGTCACCGACAATGCGGTCCACCGGGCTGACCATCAGGTGCGCGTCAATCGGCGCGGTCACCCCGTATTTGCGCAGCGCGGCGCAAACCATCGGGCCGATGGTCAGGTTTGGCACATAGTGGTTGTCCATGACATCGAAGTGCACGAAGTCGGCGCCGGCGGCCAGGACGTTGTCCACTTCTTCACCCAGGCGGGCGAAGTCGGCGGAGAGAATCGACGGAGCAATGACGAAGGGCTGCATGACGCACCTTTTTTGAGCAGAATCACGATGGCGCGCATTGTATACCTCATGCTTTGACGCGCGCGACGTGGCCGCGATGATCAGTACGCCGCTCGGTAGATCTTCTCGATATCGACGGCGCTCAATTTACGTGGATTGTTGCGCATCAGGCGCTCGATCCCCGCCGCTTCCACGGCCATGGCCGGGATCGCATCCTCGGGCACACCGAAACTGCGCAGACCTGACGGAATCTCTACCGCCGCGCACAATGCGGTCATTGCCTCGACGGCTTTGTCCGCTGCTTCGTTGGCGCTCAGATGGACAGTCCTCACCCCCATGGCTTCGGCAATATCCTGCATACGCTCGACGCAGGCCATCTTGTTCCACGTCATGACATACGGCAGCAGCAAGGCGTTGCTGACGCCATGAGCGATGTTGAAACGCCCGCCCAGCGGATACGCCAGCGCATGCACCGCGCCGACCCCGGCATTACCGAAGGCCATGCCGGCCATCAGGCTGGCGGTGGCCATGTCTTCGCGGGCTTGCAGGTTGGACGGGTTGGCATAGGCCTTGGGCAGAGCTTTGGCGATCAGCTTGATGGCGCCGATAGCCAGGGCATCGGTGATCGGCGAGGCGTTGACCGACAGGTAGGATTCGATGGCATGCACCAGCGCGTCGACACCACTGGCGGCGGTGACGCTGCGTGGGCAGGTCAGGGTCATTTGCGGACTGACCAGCGCCACGTCCGGCAATAGGTAGTCGCTGACAATCCCTTTCTTCAATTGCGCGACCTTGTCGGAGAGGATCGCCACATTGGTCACCTCCGATCCGGTGCCGGCCGTGGTCGGGATGGCGATCAGCGGCGGACCTTTGCGCGGCACCTGATCCACACCAAACAAATCCTCCAGCGCACCGTGGTAACCGGCGTAGGCCGCGACGCTTTTGGCGATGTCGATGGCGCTGCCGCCGCCGAGGCCAATCAGACCGTCATGCCCGCCCTCGCGGTAAACCCGCATGCAGTCTTCGACGATGGCGATTTCCGGGTCTGGCAGCACACGGTCGAAAATTTCGTAGGATCGATCGCCCAACTGCGCCAGCGCCAGCTCGACCGTGCCGGACTTGACCAGCGCCGCGTCGGTGACGATCAGCGGGTTGTCGATATCCAGGCGGGTGAGTTCGGCGGCCAACTGCTCAATGGCACCTGCGCCGGTGATCAGTTTGTGAGCAATCTTGAAAGAGGAAAGACTCATCGTGCGCAGCCTCTTATAAATAGGGGAGCTGGGCACAATAGTAGCTGGGGATTGGGGTTTGTCTGCTATTCAGGTTGTGAATGACCCAACATCCCGAAACACCTTGAACTCCTGTGGGAGCGAGCCTGCTCGCGATAGCGGAGTATCAGTCGACATCAATATTGAATGTCAGTCCGTCATCGCGAGCAGGCTCGCCCCCACAGGGGATGGTGTGGGGGTTTAGACCTGGGCAGTGCGCAGTTTTTCGCTGCGGCCACGCAGCCACTCGAGGGTCAGCAACAGGATCACCGAGAAGGCGATCAGCAGGGTTGCTGCAGCGGCAATCGTCGGGCTGAGGTTTTCGCGGATACCGCTGAACATCTGCCGAGGCAACGTCGCTTGTTCGGGACCGGCGAGGAACAGCGTCACCACCACTTCATCGAACGACGTCGCGAAGGCAAACAGCGCACCCGAGATCACACCCGGCGCAATCAGCGGCAACGTCACCCGGCGGAACGCCGTCAGCGGCGAAGCCCCCAGACTGGCGGCGGCGCGCACCAGGTTATGGTTGAACCCCTGCAAGGTCGCCGAAACAGTAATGATCACGAACGGCACGCCCAGCACCGCGTGCACCACGATCAGCGAGAAGAAGCTGTTGCCCAGGCCCAACGGCGCAAAGAACAGGTAGCTCGCCACACCGATGATCACTACCGGCACCACCATCGGCGAAATCACCAGGGCCATGACCAGCGCCTTGCCCGGGAAATCACCCCGAGTCAGGCCAATCGCCGCCAGCGTTCCGAAGATCATCGCCAGCACCGTCGCCGCCGGAGCGACGATGATGCTGTTCCTCAATGCCCGCATCCATTCCGCCGAGGCGAAGAAGTCCTGGTACCAGTGCAGCGAGAAGCCTTGCAGCGGATAGACCAGGAAACTGCCCGAGTTGAACGACAGCGGAATGATCACCAGCACCGGCAGAATCAGGAACAACAGAATCAAGCCGCAGAGAATCCGCAAGCTGTAGAACCACACCCGCTCAATGGGCGACATATAAGGACTCAGCATTTCATTCTCCCCTTAGCTCAGGCGCAGGCGACTGGCGCCCACCAGCCAGCTGTAAATCAGATAAAGCACCACGGTCGCCAACAGCAGCAGCCCACCGAGTGCGGTCGCCATGCCCCAATTGATGCTGGTGTTGGTGTAGAAGGCGACGAAGTAGCTGACCATCTGATCGTTCGGGCTGCCCAGCAACGCCGGGGTGATGTAGTAGCCGATGGCGAGGATGAACACCAACAGGCAACCGGCGCCGACACCGGCATAGGTCTGCGGGAAGTACACCCGCCAGAAACTGGCGAACGGGTGGCAGCCGAGGGAAATCGCGGCGCGCATGTAGGTCGGCGAAATGCCTTTCATCACGCTGTAGATCGGCAGAATCATGAACGGCAGCAGGATGTGCACCATGGAGATGTAAACGCCTGTGCGGTTGAACACCAACTCCAGGGGTTTATCGATGATGCCCAGCGCCATCAGGCCGCTGTTGATCAAGCCACCCGATTGCAGTAACACGATCCACGCGGCCACCCGGACCAGGATTGAGGTCCAAAAAGGCAACAACACCAGAATCATCAGCAGATTACTTTGGCGTGACGGCAGGTTCGCCAGCAAGTAAGCCAAGGGATATGCCAGCAACAAGCAGATCACGGTGATGATCAGGCCCATCCAGAATGTGCGGGCGAAGATATCGAGGTAAATCGCCTGGTCAGGCGTGGCCGGTGCGATTTCGCCGAGGTCGTCGATGCGATGATCGACAGCCGCCAGCAAATAGTACGGTGTGATGTTGCTGGTGTTGCGGCGCACCGCTTGCCAATAGGCCGGGTCGCCCCAGCGTTCGTCGAGGCCTTCCAGCGCTTCTTTATAAGAGGCCGGTTCAGTGGCGAACGGCAAGGCGCGGGCGGTTTTGGTCAGCAGGCTGCGGTAGCCGGCCAACTCCATGTTCAAGCGCTTGGACAAGTCGCCCAGGGTCTGATTCTTGCGCGCTTCAGCGAGGTCTTCGCTGGCCGCTTTGTACACCGGCTCGGCGGGCAGGCCGCGGCCGTCCCAACTGGCGATGGCCGCCACAGTGCGCGGCATGCCGCCGACCACTTCTGGGTTACCAACGCTTTTGTAGAGCAGCGCCACGATCGGCACCAGGAACACCAGCAACAGAAACAGCACCAGGGGCGCGATCAAGGCCTGGGCCTTCCAGCGGTTGATCCGCTCGGCGTGCTTGAGCCGCTGCTTCAAGGTGGGGTCAGTGCCCGCGTTCAGGGGAATGGCGGTGGCCATGGCGTACTCCGGAAATCTTTGATCGTTGCAGAGGCAGGCAAGCCACCTCTGTTCCTGATAACTACATATCACCCCTGTAGGAGCGAGGCTTGCCCGCGAAAACGTCGGCACATTCAACATTAATGCTGACTGACACGCCGCCTTCGCGGGCAAGCCTCGCTCCTACAGGGGACTGATCGTTCCCACGCTCTGCGTCACAGGGACGCGGAGCGTCCCGGGCGGCATTCCCACGCACAGCGTGGGAACGATCATCCGCAGAACCGTCGTCCTGTGTGACTTGCTTATTTGGCAGCCCAGGAATTGAAGCGCTGCTCCAGTTGCTCGCCGTTGTCAGCCCAGAAGCTGACGTCGATCTGCACCTGGTTGGCGATGTTTTCCGGGGTGGTCGGCATGTCTTTCAGGACATCCTTGGCCAACAACGGTACGGCTTGAATGTTGGCCGGGCCGTAAGCGATGTTTTCCGAGTAGGTCTTCTGCTGCTGCGGCGCCACCGAGAACGCGATGAATTTCTTCGCCGCTTCGGCGCGCTTGGCGTCCAGACCTTTCGGGATAGCCCATGCGTCGAAGTCGTAGATACCGCCGTTCCACACGACTTTCAGGTTGCTTTCTTTCTGCACGGCGGCGATCCGGCCGTTGTAGGCCGAGCTCATGACCACGTCACCGGACGCGAGGTATTGCGGCGGTTGTGCGCCGGCTTCCCACCACTGAATGCTTGGCTTGAGCTCATCGAGCTTCTTGAATGCGCGGTCCTGACCGTCTTTGCCAGCCAGCACTTTGTAGACGTCTTTCGGCGCAACGCCGTCGGCCATCAGCGCGAATTCCAAGGTGTACTTGGCGCCTTTACGCAGGCCGCGCTTACCCGGGAATTTCTTGGTGTCCCAGAAATCCACCCAGCTGGTCGGTGCCGAGGCCAGTTTGTCGGCGTTGTAGGCCAACACGGTCGACCACACGAAGAAACCTACGCCGCAAGGCTGGATCGCGCCCTTGACGTAATCTTCGGATTTGCCGAACAGCGCAGGATCAAGTTGCTCGAACATGTCTTCGTCGCAACCGCGAGACAGTTCTGGCGACTCAACTTCCACCAGGTCCCAGGACACGCTCTTGGTGTCGACCATGGCTTTGACCTTGGCCATCTCACCGTTGTATTCGCCAGCCACGATCTTGCCGTTGCCTGCCGCTTCCCACGGTGCGTAGAAGGCCTTGACCTGCGCCGCCTTGTTCGCCCCGCCAAAGGACACCACGGTCAAATCCGGGCCCGCCGCCATCGCGTGTGCCGCACCGATCATGCCCATGACCAAAGCGGTGAATTTCAGGGATCTCAACATTTATTGTTCTCTCCACGTGCAGGGTTGGTGTTGGTGTAGCCGGGGCGATCAGTTCGCCTCTAAAAGGGGGTCGAGCGCGCGAACGTGTTCGACCTGCCAGCCAAGCGGTACCACGTCGCCGACAGCCAGCGCGGGATCGAGCTCGGCAATCGGTTGTTTCACGAAGAAGTCGGTCTTGCCGCAGACTTCCAGGCGAACCCGGACGTGGTCGCCCAGATAGATGAATTCCGCTACCCGCCCTGAGAAGCGGTTGACGCAGGACTCGCTGGAGCCGTTGAGGCTTACGCGTTCCGGGCGAATCGACAGCGTGACCGGTTCGCCGGTTTTGCCGACGTTGACCGCCAGGGCTTCAACCTTTTCACCGCGGCCGAGCTCGACGATGCAGCGGTCGCCGGTCTGGCTGTGCAAGCGGCCATTGAGGCGGTTGTTCTCGCCGATGAAATTGGCGACGAAGGTGTTTTTCGGCTCTTCATAGAGGGTGCGCGGCGCGGCGATCTGCTGGATCTCGCCCTGATGGAACACCGCCACGCGGTCGGACATGGTCAGGGCTTCGCCCTGGTCGTGAGTCACATAGACCACGGTCACGCCGAGGCGCTGGTGCAGGTGTTTGATTTCCATCTGCATGTGTTCACGCAGCTGTTTGTCCAGTGCGCCGAGGGGTTCGTCCATCAGCACCAGTTGCGGTTCGAACACCAATGCGCGGGCCAGGGCCACACGCTGTTGCTGACCGCCGGACAGTTGTGCCGGGTAGCGCTGGGCGAAGGCATCGAGCTGAACCATGCTCAGCACGCGTTTGACCCGGTCACTGACATCGCTCTTGTTCAAGCCGCGCACGGTCAGCGGGAACGCCAGGTTCTCGGCGACGGTCATGTGCGGGAACAACGCGTAGTTCTGGAACACCATGCCGATGTCCCGCTTGTGCGGCGGTACGTTGTTGATGGAGCGTCCGGCCAGCTGGATTTCGCCGGCGGTGGGTGTTTCGAAACCGGCGAGCATCATCAGGCTGGTGGTCTTGCCGGAGCCGGAAGGCCCGAGCAAGGTGAGGAACTCGCCTTTGCGAATCTCCAGGTTGAGGTCTTTGACGATCAGGTTCTCGCCGTCGTAGCTTTTTTGCACTCCACGAAAGCTGACCAGAATGTCACTGGCCCCTGCGTTTGAATCGACCTGGCTCATACCCACACCTTTTTTGTTGATGACTGCTGTGGACTAAGCCTAGTGGACGCTGCCGACCGCGCAAATCGGGGCGCAGGAGAGAATCGCCTCAGCGGGATGGAAGGTTGGGTGTAGGGATTGCCCTACAAGGATGGCGGGGATGGGCAGGTGCAACGGTGATTTGCAGCTGCAAGCGGCAAAAATGGGCAAAAGCGGGATTTCAGGATGTCGCAAATGGATATGACGACGAGATTCCTGTAGGAGCGAGGCTTGCCCGCGAAGGCGCCCGCGCTGGCGCTAAAAGCTTCGCGGGCAAGCCTCGCGCCTACAGGGGATCGCATTCAGATCTAGAGGAGTTTGTGTTCCATCGCGTACTTCACCAGTTCCGCCAGTGAGGTGATGTTGAGCTTTTGCATCAGCCGCGCCTTATGGGTGCTGATGGTTTTGCTGCTCAGGGCCAGTTGCTGGGCGATATCGTTAACGTTGGCGCCCTGGGCCAGGCGTTCGAACACCGAGAACTCACGCTCCGAGAGCAATGAGTGCAACGGCCGCGAATCGGTCAGGCCGACTTCGAAGACCATGCGGTCCGCCAGGTCCGGGTCAATGTAGCGACCGCCCGCAGCGACCTTGCGGATCGCTGTCAGCAACAGCGCCGGATCGCTGTCCTTGGTCGCATAACCCGCGGCGCCGACCTTTAATGCCCGGGCAGCCATTTGTGCCTCGTCGTGCATCGACAACACCAGGATGGCCGGCGGATTGTTCAACGCACGAATCCTTGGAATCGCTTCCAGGCCATTGACGCCAGGCATGGAGATGTCCAGCAACACCACTTCGCAGGGCACATGCCGCAAGGTTTCGAGCAACTGCTCGCCATTGCTCGCCTCCCCTACCACCAGCAAGTCCTTGGCCAGGCCAATCAACTGCTTGATGCCTTCACGGACGATGGTGTGGTCTTCGGCTACCAGTACACGGATCACAGTCTTCTCCATTCTTTTTATGTAAGAGCCAAGATCATTCTCGGGCAAGCTCGCTCCTAAAGTGGACTGCGGGGTTATCAGCTATCTGCGCACCTGCCCGAATCCCTGTGGGAGCGAGCCTGCTCGCGATGACGAAAGCAAAGTCACCACGAAGACTTCAGCCCTCATCCACCGGCACTCGCACACTCAACGTGGTGCCCTCCCCCGGCTCACTCTCCAGCGACAACCGCCCGCCCATGATCAACACCCGCTCACGCATGCCGACCACACCGAAGGACGTTGCCCTGCCCGTGGCGGGGACAAATCCTACGCCATCATCGCTCACCGTCAGACACAACTCGTCACCTTCCAGCGTCAATGTCAGTTCGACAGTATGCGCCTGGGCATGCCGCATGACATTGGTCAGCGCTTCTTGAAGGATTCGGAACAGCCCAATCGCCTTGGCATCACTGAGCACCGGCAGGTTCTCCGGCACCTGCACCAGACATGGAATCTGCGTGCGCGCCTCGAAGCGCCGGGCCTGCCACTCGATCGCCGAGGCGATCCCGGCATCGAGAATCGGTGGTCGCAGCGCGGTCGCCACATCGCGCACCAGCTGGAACAGCTGCGCAATCAGGCGTTTCATGCTGTTCAAGCGCTCGTTCAGACCAGGGTCGAGCTGGGCGTAGGCCAATTCGCACATGGAGGTTTCCAGCTTCAGTACGGTGAGCATCTGACCCAGTTCATCGTGAACTTCCCGGGCGATACGCGCTTTTTCCTCTTCCCGTACGCTCTCCAGGTGAGCCGACAGCTCACGCAGTTGCTCACGGGAACTGGCCAGTTCCAACTCGATGCGCTTGCTCTCGCTGATGTCCCAGACAATCCCGTCCCAGACATAGGCGCCATCTTCGAGCCGACGAGTGATGGCCTTGATCTCGGCCCAGCGCTGCTCGCCCGAACGAGTAAGAATCCGCCCCTGCCACGACCAGTCACTGTCGGTATCCAGCGCATGGTCCTGAGTCTGGTGATAGCTGGCCTTGTCGTCCGGGTGCACCAGGCTGCGCAGGCCTTTGTCACGGTGGGCCAGGGTCGCCGGCGAATAACCCGACAGGCTCTCGCTGCCTTCGCTGATGTAGGCAAAGTCGATCTGCCCTGTCACCGGCGCCCGCTCAAGGCGGAAGACCAATCCCGGAACGTTGGCCGCAATCCCCTGCAACCGCGCTTCGCTTTCCTGCAACGCCGCCAGGGCGCGACGACGTTCGGTGACGTCGTTGAGGTAGACCACCAGGTATTCACCACCACGAAAGCGCATAAAGCTCAACGAAACATCGGTCGGCAGGATGCTGCCATCCGCTCGCACACAGTTGGTTTCGAAACTTTGCGGCCCTTCTTCGCTGGCCCGGGCACGCTTCCACAGGTTCAGCCAGCGGTCCATGTGCAGGCCCGGCTCAAAGTCGATCAGCGGCCGATCCATGATGCCGCCGACCGGATACCCGAGCATGGTTTCGGCCGCGCGGTTGGCGTAGCGCACGTGGCTGTCCCAATTGACCCAGAGGATGCCGACGGTGCTCTGATCGATGGAAAATTGCGTGAGGCGCAACGCCTCTTCGCTGGCCTCGCGCAGGGCGATGTCCGCGCGCGCCTCCAATAGTCGCTGTTCCAGACTGTGTTGTTGGCGGCGCTGCCAGAACACGATGGCCATGCTGCTCAACATCAACACCGCCATCAACAGGCTGAGGTTTTGCCAGAAGCCCGGGGTCTCGGTCAGGCGCGGGTATTTGGGTTGCAGCCATTGGTTGTGCAGTTGCTCCAGGTCCTTGGCCGGGATCGCCCGCAGCGCGCTTTCGACGATGCCCGCCAGTTCCGGTTGGTCCCGCCGCGTGGCTACTCGCAGCAATTGCGGCAAGCCGATGTCACCCACCACGACCAGCCCGGCAAATTCGGGCTCGACCGACAGCCGCCCCAATTGCGCTTCATCGACCACGGCATAACCGGCCTGCTGACTCAGCAACAATTGCAATGCCTGGCGCTCGGTCGGTACGCCTTGCAGGTTCAGGTGGGGATAGTTGCCGCGCAGATAGTCAGCCGTCGCACTGGGCATGCGCACAGCGACGCGGGTTTGGCTGTCGAGTTTTTCCAGCTCCACCGCGCCGGTGCTTTTCTGGTCACTAACCACCAGTTGCGGCACTCGCATGTAGGGGTCGGAGAATTGCCAGAACCGCAAGCCGGCGGGGGTTTGGGTCAGCCCGGGAGCGATGTCGATTTCACCCTCGCGCGCGGCGGCTTCCAGTTGCGCAAGGTCGGGGAAATTACGCCAGCTCAGCTCGACCTTGAGCGCTTTGGCCAGCCATTTCATCAACTCGACGTTGACCCCCGACAGGCGCTGCAAGCGGCGATCGTATTGCGCGTAAGGCGCCTGCAGCACCAGCCCGACACGCAATTCTCCGTGCGCTGCCAGCCACTGTTGTTGCTGGAGCGACAGGGGCGCGACGTGCGTCGGTGGCGCGGAAGCCGCCCAACTCATCAAGGGAAACCACAAACAGCCGATAACCCACAGGCAGCGAAAACGCATCATCGAAGTCTCACACACTGACAAATACTGACCAACCCATTAGGCTGCCGGAATAACTTCTGGCCTGGAATATCCGATGCCCCCTGTCTACCGCCTGGCATTGCCAGCATTGTGCCTGTCGCTGATCCTGCCTTGCGCCTTTTCCGTCGAGGCGGCCGACCCGGCACCTGCCGCTGCGGAAAAACCCGCAGAAGAAAAACCGGTCGAACGCCAGCCACTGCTTGAGCGTAGTCAGGAAGAAACGACAGCACTTGAGCGAAAAATCCCCGCGCAGGAACAGCAACAGCTGCAAGCCGGCGCCGACACCTTCCTTGCGCTGTGGAAACCGGCCAACACCGCCGAGCCCAAAGGCGCGGTGATTATCATCCCAGGCGCAGGTGAAACCGTTGACTGGCCGCAAGCAATCAGCCCGTTGCGTAACAAATTGCCCGACGCGAAGTGGAGCAGCCTGAGTATCACCTTGCCGGACGTGCAAAGCGACGCCATTGCACCACGCGTCATGGAAATGCCGCCAACGCTCAAGGCGCCGGAAACCGGCAGCAAGGACTCGACCACGGCCGCTCCCATCGAGCAAGCGGCAGGTGGTGAAGCGGAAGTAGCCGACAAGGCCATCGCCGAAACCACTGAGGAACAGTCAAAGGCCGCCGCCGAACGCATCTTTGCTCGAATTGATGCGGCCATTGCGTATGCCGAACAGCAAAGCGCTCGCAGCATCGTGGTGTTGGGCCATGGCACAGGCGCTTATTGGGCCGCGCGTTATTTGAGCGAGAAGCAGCCGTCGCAAGTGGAAAAATTTGTGATGGTCGCGGCACAGACGCCTGCCGCGGCGAAACCCGAACTGGTCGAACTGACGCCGACACTGAAGCTGCCGACGGCAGATATCTTCTACATGGATAAGCCGCTGGATCGCAACGCAGCACTGGCACGGATGCAGGCCAGCAAGCGCTTGAAGTCTTCAGCGTTCAGCCAGGTGTCGCTCAAGGCGTTGCCCGGTGACGCCAAGGCCGAGCAAGAGCAACTGGTGCGCCGGGTGCGCGGGTGGTTGAATCCGCAGAAGGCGGCGGACTGAAAGACCGCGTCGCCCCCATCGCGAGCAAGCCTAGCTCTTACAGGTTCTGTGTTGTATGACGCGAAACCTGTAGGAGCGAGGCTTGCCTGCGAAGACGGTATCCCTGGCGACACGAATCTTTCCAGCTACCGAAAATCCCGCCGCTCACGAATCAACGTGTAGGCCGAGTGCAGTTCGCGGGTCTTGTCAGTCGCCTCACGCACCTGCAACGCCGTCGCACCGCTGCCGGCAATCTTGTCCGGATGGTGGCGACTGAGCAGGCGTCGATAGGCACGCTTGATCTGCGCCGGCTCGCTGGTCGCCGACACCCCCAACAGCTGCAAGGCATCCTGATAAGTCAGGGTGCTGCTGACCTGCGGTCGCTTGTGCTGATCGTAGTCGGCCGCCAGCGCCAGTACTTGTTGCGGCGTCCAGCCCAGCCACTTGCCCCACAGGGCCAGCAATTCACGTTCATTGTTCCCCGCACGCCCATCGGCCCAAACCATGCGCCAACAGGCGCGCAATACGCCTTCCGCGGCGTGGGGCTGAGCACTCAAGCGCCGCAGATACCCGCGCAACCGGTCACGGCCCGACTTGCCGCGATTGAACGCGGCAATGGCACGACGCTGCGCCGGTTCGGTCATTTCCAGCGCACGCATTTCCTGGCGAGCCTGCTGGATGTGACCATCCACCACGCGTCCATCGCTCTTGGCCAACCGTCCCAGCAACACGAACAACAGTTCATCGTTGCGCAGCATCGGACGACCGCCGAGCTTTTCACGCAAATGCCCCCAGCTTTGCAGGTGCAAGCGCCGATCCAGCGCCTGTCCCAGCAAAGCACCGAGCATGGCCCCCGGAATGCTGGCTATGACAAAGCCCGCTCCGGCTCCAATCAGAGTCCCTGGCCACAGCATCTCAGCGTCTCGCTTCTATCAGGGTTTCAACTTCAGCCAGGCGTTCGTGCGTGCCGACATCCACCCAGTGTCCGCTCAGGCGTTCGCCGGTAACCTGTCCATCCGCCATCGCTTTGCGCAGCAACGGCGCCAGTTTGAAGGCGCCGGCCGAGCAACCGTCGAACAGTTGCGGATGCAGCACGGCAATGCCGCTGTAGGTCAGGGTGTCGGCGTCGGGCTGACCGTCGCGCACTTGCCCGTCGACCAGCGTGAAATCGCCGGTCGGGTGATGGGCCGGATTGTCCGCCAGCACCAGGTGCGCCAACCCGGCGATGGGTTGATGCAGCACGCTGAAGTCGTAGTCAGTCCAGATGTCACCATTGACCACCAGGAATGCTTCATCGCCCAGCAGAGGCAATGCGCGGAAGATACCGCCGCCGGTTTCCAGTGGCTCTCCTTCCGGTGAGTACTGAATACGCAGGCCGTATTGCGAGCCGTCACCCAAGTAGCTTTCGATCTGCTGACCGAGCCAGGCGTGGTTGATCACAATCTCGGTAAACCCGGCGTTTGCCAGGGCTTTCAAGTGGTACTCGATCAGAGGCACGCCGCCAGCACGAACCAGCGGTTTGGGTGTGGTCAGGGTCAGCGGGCGCATGCGCTCGCCTTTGCCGGCCGCCAGAATCATCGCCTTCATGCAGGGGCTCCAGCACGCAGGCTCAGCAGCAACACATCCAGCTCGGCCAGCTCAGGACGGCGGGCGATCACTGCATCTATATAAGCAAAGAAGCGCGGCACATCGGCCAGGTAGCGCGGCTTGCCGTCGCGATGACAGATGCGGGCGAAAATGCCGATCACTTTCAGGTGACGCTGCACGCCCATCAGGTCGCTGGCGCGCAGGAAGTCTTCGAAATCAGGCTGCACGGGAATGCCGAGCGCACCCGCTTGCTGCCAGTAATTTTCCAGCCAGGCGTGCACACGCTCCTCGGGCCAACTGAGGAAAGCGTCCTTGAACAGGCAAGTGACGTCGTAGGTCACCGGGCCGTAGACCGCGTCCTGGAAATCCAGCACGCCGGGGTTCGGCTCGCTGAGCATCAGGTTGCGAGGCATATAGTCGCGATGCACCAGCACTTTAGGCTGGGCCAGGGCGCTGTCTATCAGCAGCTCAGTCACATGCTGCCAGAGCGTTTGCTGCGCCGAGTCGAATTCGATGCCCAACTCGCGCTTCACGTACCACTCGGGGAACAGCTCCAGCTCACGACGCAGCAAAGCCACGTCGTAACTCGGCAACGGCGCGACCATCGGCAATTGCTGAAAAGCCAGCAATGCTTGCAGGGCATCCTTGAACAAATCGTCTGCGTTTTCGCTGTCGATCACGTCCAGATAAGTCTTGTTGCCCAAGTCATTGAGCAAAAGAAATCCGCGTTCGAGGTCTTCGGCATAAATTTTCGGCACATTTATTCCGGACTTCGCCAACAAAAAAGCGATATCCACGAAGGGTTTGCAGTTTTCCTGGGGCGGTGGCGCGTCCATCACGACGAAACTTCTGCCTTCGCCTTCCCACCGGAAATAGCGCCGAAAACTCGCGTCACTACTGGCCGCGGTCAATGTGGCCGGGGGTACGACGCCCCAGCCCTGTTCTGCAAAGAGGATAGCCAACTGCTCATCGAGCCAAACTTTCAGGTGTTGCAAACGTACATCTTGGTCAGGCATTGCAAGGGTCTCCGACGGCGCTAGCCGTCAAGCGGGTCATGCTTTATTATCCAGCATCTTTTTCAGACCATCGAGAGGCGTGCGGCCCACACCGCGGGCAGATGGCACGCAGGAAGCCCGGACTAATAAGATGGCATTGAAATCCCCCGCGTTTCGTAAAAAATTTCCGTTGTTGGTTACCGGCAGTCTGCTGGCCCTGCAACCCCTAGCCACTTCTTTCGTGGTCGCCGCGGAACAGTATGACTGCTCAGTCTCTGCTTCGGGTGCCTGGGACTGTGCGCCAAAAGCGCCAGCGGCGGCATTGCCTCCGCGTCCCGTCCATGACGGCAGCGCAGTTTCCGCCACCGGCGAACCTGCGTCCGAAAGTGGCACCAGTGAAGACACTGGCGCCAAGCCTGTGCTGGTTACCGAGTCCAAAGGCCGCGGCCTGAAGTCGCGTAGTGCAGACTACAGTCACCTCGACTGGGTTCCGCGCGAGAACCTCACGGCAGCGCAACTGGCCGAGACCGGTCCTTACTGCTCTGGTTCCTATATCGAACCGATTCGTCCTGGCATGAATGACAAGACGAATAAAAGTGACGCTCCAACCTTTATCGGCGCCAAAGCCTCCCGCTATAAGCAGGAAGAGCAAGTCGCGACCCTGGCCGGTGACGTCGTCATGCGCCAGGGCAGCATGCAGGTTGAAGCCGACGAAGCGAACCTGTACCAGGCCGAAAGCCGTGGCGAATTGAGCGGCAACGTGCGCATTCGCGACAACGGCGCACTGATCGTGGGCGACCACGCCGACGTGCAGCTCGATACCGGTGAAGCCAAGGTCGATAACGCCGAATACGTGATGCACAAATCCCGTATCCGCGGTAACGCGCTGTACGCCAAACGTGCCGAAAACGCGATCATCCGCCTCAAGGATGGTACGTACACCACGTGCGAACCGAACAGCAACGCCTGGCAGCTCAAGGGCAACAACATCACCTTGAACCCGGCCACCGGCTTCGGTACCGCGACCAACGTGACACTGCGGGTCAAGGACATTCCTGTCCTGTACACGCCGTACATCTATTTCCCGATCGATGACCGTCGCCAGTCCGGCTTCCTGCCGCCGACTATCGGCAGCGGCACCGATACTGGCTTATTGCTGGTAACGCCGTACTACTTCAACCTGGCACCGAACTACGATGCCACGTTGTATCCGCGCTACATGAGCAAACATGGTCTGCTCATGGAAGGTGAATTCCGCTACCTGACCAAATCCAGCGAAGGTCAGTTTGGCGCAGCGTACCTTAACGATGAAAGCAACGATCGCGACAAGCAGACCGATGCCGAAAAAACCCGCTACATGTACAACTGGCAGCACAAGGGTGGCCTCGACTCTCGCGTCCTCACTGAAGTCGATTACACCAAGATCAGCGATCCGTATTACTTCCAGGATCTGCAGACTGACCAGATTGGCGTGAAAAGCGCGGATTATGTGAATCAGCAGGGTGCTGTCAGCTATCGAGGCGACGGATATACCGCTCGTATCAACGCCCAGGCCTATCAGCTTGCGACCGTTTCGAACATCACACCGTACAATCGCTTGCCGCAGATCACTTTCAACGGTGCGCTGCCGTATCATCCGGCCGGTCTGGATTTCGCGTACAACACGGAAATCGTGCGCTTTGATCGGGATCTGAAAACCGGGAATTACACCGATGAAGATGGCGGTCCGTTCAATGCGGATGGAACCGTCGGTACTCGACGGCTTGATACCAACGTTTTCGGCTTGGCCCGGGCTACCGGCAATCGTCTGAACGTAGAGCCGGTTGTCAGCTACCCGATGAACACGACTTATGGCTTCCTGAAGCCCTCGCTCAAGTATCAATACACGCAATACGATCTGGATCTCGATAATCAGGGTAAACGCGACATCGCCACCCAGGGCGCTGAAGGTGACCGGCTCAACGGTACCTATAGTCGCAACCAAAGTCGTGGCGTGCCAATCGCCAGCATCGACAGCGGCCTGTATTTCGATCGCGATACCCAATGGTTCGGCAAGAACTATCGTCAGACCCTCGAACCGCGTCTGTACTATCTCTACGTGCCTGAAAAAGACCAGAGCGACATTCCGGTCTTCGATTCTGCCGAGTCCACGTTCAATTATTCTTCGCTGTTCCGTGACAACCGCTTCTCCGGCTCCGACCGTGTCGGCGACGAGAACAAACTATCCCTGGGCGTGACCAACCGCTGGATCGAAGATAACGGGTTCGAGCGTCAACGCATCAGTGTCGGCCAAGCCTTGTACTTCAAGGATCGCGAGGTTCAGTTGCCGGGTATCGATGCGAAAACTCGCGACGACGCCCATTCAAACGTCTCGCCTTACGCGCTGGAATACGAATACCGCTGGAACCGCGATTGGCGCACCACGGCCGACTACAACTGGGATCCGGACAGCCGCAGCCCTCGCTCGGGTAGCGCGATGTTCCACTACCAGCCTGAAGGCAATCCGAACAAGATCATCAACGCCGGCTATCGCTATCGCAACGACCAGGTCCGTTATGACCAGAACACGGGCAAATGGACTGTGGGCGGTGGCGACTATGGCGTCGAAGGCAAACCGGGCTTCGTGAAGGACTACTACAAGATTCAACAGCACGACTTCTCGGTGATGTGGCCGATCGTTCCGCAATGGAACCTGATCAGCCGCTGGCAGTATGACTACAACCGCAACCGTACCCTGGAAGCCTTCGGTGGTTTCGAGTACGACAACTGCTGCTGGAAACTGCGCCTGATCAACCGTTACTGGGTTTCCTATGACGAATTCAGTCAAGAAGCCCCACAAAACGAAAAAGGCGACCACGGCGTCTTCCTACAAATCGTTCTGAAAGGTCTCGGCGGCCTCACCGGCGCCAAAGTAGAGAGCTTCCTCGACAAAGGCATCCAAGGTTATCGTGAACGTGAAGACCAAGCTTTCTGATTGTCTGCGCCCGCTAGTGCTGGGCGCGCTGTTCCTGGGTACTGCGGCGAACGCCGCGGTACAGTCCATCGACAAAGTGGTGGCCATCGTCGACAACGACGTGGTCATGCAAAGCCAACTGGACCAGCGTGTTCATGAAGTTCAGCAAACCATCGCCAAACGCGGTTCTGCGGTTCCGCCGGCCGGCGTGCTGGATCAGCAGGTGCTTGAGCGTCTGATCGTCGAAAACCTGCAATTGCAGATCGGCGAGCGTTCCGGCATCCGCATTACCGATGAAGAACTGAACCAGGCTGTCGGCACCATTGCCCAGCGCAATAACATGTCGATTGATCAGTTCCGTGCTGCCCTGACTCGTGACGGCCTCTCTTATGAGGACGCACGGGACCAGATTCGTCGCGAAATGATCATCAGCCGAGTGCGCCAGCGTCGTGTGGCCGAGCGCATTCAGGTGTCTGAACAGGAAGTGAAGAACTTCCTCGCTTCCGACCTCGGCAAAATGCAGTTGTCCGAAGAGTTCCGTCTGGCCAACATCCTGATTCCTACGCCGGAAAGCGCCAACTCCGATGCAATTCAGAATGCAGCCAAGCAAGCGGACGCGGTTTACCAGCAGCTCAAGCAAGGCGCTGACTTCGGTCAGTTGGCAATCGCCAAATCCGCCAGCGAAACCGCACTGGAAGGCGGCGACATGGGCTGGCGTAAAGCCGCTCAATTGCCACCTCCGTTCGATCGCATGTTGAGCACCATGACCGTTGGCGACATTACCCAGCCAATGCGCACGCCGGGGGGCTTCATCATCCTGAAGATCCTCGACAAGCGTGGCGGTGAGACCCAGACCCGTGACGAAGTGCACGTGCGTCACATCCTGGTCAAACCTAGCCCGATTCGTGACGAAGCAAAAACCAAAGCCCTGGCTGAATCGCTCTATACCCGAATCGAAGCGGGCGAAGATTTCGGCGAACTGGCGAAAAGCTTCTCGGAAGACCCGGGTTCCGCCCTCAACGGTGGCGACCTGAACTGGATCGACCCGAACGCATTGGTGCCCGAGTTCCGCGAAGTGATGGCCAAGACCCCGCAAGGTCAACTGTCCAAGCCGTTCCAGACTCAATACGGCTGGCACGTTCTGGAAGTCCTTGGCCGCCGCGCCACCGACAGCACGACCCAGGCCCGTGAGCAGCAGGCGATGACCGTACTGCGTAACCGCAAATACGACGAAGAGCTGCAAACCTGGCTGCGTCAGATCCGTGACGAAGCGTATGTAGAGATCAAACTCCCTGGTGCAGACCAGGCAGCGCAGTGAAACCCAAGCGTTTCGCGCTGACACCCGGCGAACCGGCCGGCATAGGTCCTGACCTGTGCCTGCTGCTCGCCTCGCAAGCCCAGCCACATCCCCTGATTGCCATAACCAGCCGCGACCTGCTCCTTGAGCGGGCCGCGCAGCTGGGTGTGGTCGTCGATTTGCTGCCGGTAACACCGGACAGTTGGCCGGATGCCCCGGCACCCGCCAACAGCCTGTATGTCTGGGATACCCCGCTCAATGCACCGGTCATCGCCGGGCAACTGGACAAGGCCAATGCGGCTTTCGTTCTGGAAACCCTGACCCGTGCGGGCCAAGGCTGCCTCGACGGGCATTTCGCCGGCATGATCACCGCCCCCGTGCACAAGGGCGTGATCAATGAATCGGGCATTGCCTTCTCCGGGCACACCGAATTTCTCGCTGACCTGACCCATACCGCACAAGTGGTGATGATGCTTGCCACCCGCGACTTGCGCGTGGCGCTGGTCACCACTCACCTGCCCCTTCGGGAGATTGCCGATGCAATCACCCCGGAGCGTCTGGAACGGGTCACGCGGATTCTGTACACCGACCTGCAACAAAAGTTCGGCATCGCCCGGCCACGCATCCTGGTCTGCGGGCTAAACCCGCACGCCGGTGAAGGCGGACATCTGGGCCATGAAGAAATCGACATCATCGAACCTACATTAGAGCGCCTGCGCGGCGAGGGCATGGACCTTCGCGGCCCCCTGCCCGCCGACACTCTGTTTACCCCCAAATATCTGGAGCACTGCGACGCGGTGCTGGCGATGTACCACGACCAGGGCCTGCCTGTGCTGAAATACAAAGGCTTCGGCGCGGCAGTCAACGTGACCCTGGGCTTGCCGATCATCCGCACATCGGTCGACCACGGCACTGCCCTGGATCTGGCCGGCAGCGGCAACATCGACACCGGCAGCCTGCAAGTCGCCCTGGAAACCGCCTACCAGATGGCCGAGACCCGTTTATGACCGAACATTACCAACACCGGGCGCGCAAGCGTTTTGGCCAGAACTTCCTGCACGATGCCGGCGTTATCGACCGCATCCTGCGCTCCATCCACGCCAAGCCTGAGGACCGCCTGCTGGAAATCGGCCCGGGCCAGGGTGCACTGACCCAGGGCCTGCTGGGCAGCGGCGCGCAACTGGACGTGGTGGAGCTGGACAAAGACCTGATCCCGATCCTCAATCAGCAGTTCGCTGGCAAGAGCAACTTCAATCTGCATCAGGGCGACGCACTGAAGTTTGACTTCAACAGCCTGAACGCAGCCCCGGGCAGCCTTCGGGTCGTCGGCAACCTGCCGTACAACATCTCTACGCCGCTGATTTTTCACTTGCTGCACAACGCGAGCCTGATTCGCGACATGCACTTCATGCTGCAAAAGGAAGTGGTCCAGCGTATGGCGGCGGGCCCTGGTGGCGGTGACTGGGGCCGTCTGTCGATCATGGTTCAGTATCACTGCCGGGTTGAGCATCTGTTCAACGTTGGCCCCGGTGCGTTCAATCCGCCACCGAAAGTCGATTCGGCCATCGTGCGCCTGGTGCCTCATGCGGTGCTGCCGCACCCGGCCAAGGATCACAAGCTGCTGGAGCGTGTTGTGCGCGAAGCCTTCAACCAGCGCCGCAAAACCCTACGCAATACCCTCAAGTTGCTGCTGAGCAACGACGAAATCACGGCAGCCGGCGTCGACGGCAGCCTTCGTCCAGAGCAGCTCGACCTTGCCGCCTTCGTGCGCCTTGCCGACAAGCTTAGCGAACAAGTCCTGGCTACTCCCGCTGTCGACTGACAGCCGACGAGCGTTATCGGGTAGGACACCAGCGCCCATGTCTGGTTTACTACCCGATACTTGGCCTAGACTGAGCTCCATCAGCTACGCCCCGCGTCCCGCTTCGCTTTTAAGGCCTCTTGCATGTCCGATCCTCGTTATCAGGTCGACGTCAGCGTCGTCACCCGCTATCTGGCAGAACAATCGCAACCCGAGCACAACCGCTTCGCCTTTGCCTACACCATTACCGTGCACAACAATGGCGAGCTACCGGCCAAACTGCTGTCTCGGCACTGGGTCATCACCGATGGCGATGGACATGTCGAAGAGGTTCGCGGTGCGGGCGTTGTCGGCCAACAACCGTTGATCGAACCAGGCAAGAGCCATACCTACAGCAGCGGCACCGTCATGACCTCCAAGGTCGGTACGATGCAGGGTACTTATGAAATGATCGCCGACGACGGCAAACACTTTGACGCCGTTATCGCGCCATTCCGCCTGGCGGTGCCCGGAGCCCTGCACTGATGGCGACGTATGCCGTCGGTGACCTTCAAGGCTGCCTTGAAGCCCTGCAATGCCTGCTCAAAAAAGTCGCGTTCGACCCGGCGAAGGATCGTCTGTGGCTGGTGGGCGATCTGGTCAACCGCGGCCCGCAGTCGCTGGAAACCTTGCGTTTTCTCTACAGCATCCGCGAATCGCTGGTGTGCGTGCTCGGCAACCATGACCTGCACCTGCTGGCCGCCGGTAAGAACATAGAACGCCTGAAGAAAACCGATACCCTACGCGAAATTATCGAAGCCCCCGATTGCGCCGAGCTGCTGGAATGGCTACGCCAGCAAAAACTCATGCATTACGACGAACAACGTAACGTTGCGCTGGTGCATGCCGGTATTCCCCCGCAATGGTCGCTGCGCAAAGCACTGAAGTACGCCGCCGAGGTCGAGACGGCGCTACGCGACGACAATCTGCTGCCGCCCTACCTCGACGGCATGTACGGCAACGATCCGGCGAAATGGGACAGCGACCTCAGAGGCGTCACGCGCCTTCGGGTGATCACCAACTATTTCACCCGCATGCGTTTCTGTACGGCCGAAGGCAAGCTGGACCTCAAGAGCAAGGAAGGCCTGGGCACTGCGCCACCCGGCTACAAACCCTGGTTCCAGCACAAGGAACGCAAGACCAAAGGCGTGAAAATCATTTTCGGGCACTGGGCCGCGCTTGAAGGCCAGTGCAACGAACCGGGCATCTCTGCGCTCGACACGGGTTGCGTCTGGGGCGGTGCCCTGACGATGATGAACGTCGACAGCGGCGAACGCCTGTCCTGCAAATGCGACGAGCATGGCCATGCTGCCGCGCCGCCAGTCGCCCCACGAACTAGCGAACAAACGCCAGCCAGCGCCCAGCGCTAGACTGCGCTTTCAGCCGAGCCACAGGAGCCCGCCATGAGCGAATTCAAACGTATCCCCCCAGAACAGGCACAGGCCTTGCGCGAACAAGGCGCAGTAGTGGTCGATGTCCGTGACCCCGCGACCTATGCCGCCCTGCACATCAGCGGCTCGAAGCATCTGGACAATCATTCCCTGCATGCCTTCATTCAGGCGGCCGATCTGGACGCACCGACCGTGGTGGTCTGCTATCACGGCAATTCCAGCCAGGGCGCCGCCGCATACCTGATCAGCCAGGGCTTTTCCGACGTGTACAGCATGGATGGCGGTTTTGAGCTGTGGCGTACGACTTATCCTGCGGAAACGGCGCAAGGCACTTCCGAATAATTTTTTTGTAACGTGCAAGCCCCGTCCCCTGTGGGCTCGCACGGTGGCAGACGAACGGTCTGCCACAACTAATTACGTATCTCGCCTTTACCTCCTGAATAAGCAACTATCCTTAAGCGCAGGCCATCCAAAACAGGGGAGAGCCGGTACACCGGCGCGCGGGTCATCGGGAGTAGCTTTCGAGGTCGTCAGCTTCGAAAGAGTTCTGGGGGGTAAACAGCGACTGCATATCCGGTTGCTGCCAGCATCGACTGAATGATCCGGCGTCGGCTCCACGTATCGAGCGAGGTGACGTCATGAGTATCTTTAGCCACTTCCAACAACGCTTCGAGTCCACACGCCAGGAAGAACTCTCTCTGCAAGAGTATCTTGAGCTGTGCAAACAGGACCGCAGCGCCTACGCCTCCGCCGCCGAGCGTCTATTGCTGGCCATCGGAGAACCGGAGCTGCTCGACACCTCGACCAACTCGAGACTGTCGCGAATCTTTTCCAACAAGGTGATCCGCCGCTATCCGGCCTTTGAAGACTTCCACGGGATGGAAGAATGCATAGACCAGATCGTGTCGTATTTCCGCCATGCCGCTCAGGGCCTGGAAGAGAAGAAACAAATCCTCTATCTGCTCGGCCCCGTCGGTGGCGGTAAATCGTCCCTGGCCGAGAAGCTCAAACAACTGATCGAGAAAGTGCCCTTCTACGCCATCAAGGGCTCGCCGGTATTCGAGTCGCCGCTGGGTCTGTTCAACGCCACTGAAGATGGTGCGATCCTCGAAGAAGACTTCGGCATTCCGCGGCGCTACCTCAATACCATCATGTCTCCATGGGCCACCAAGCGCCTGGCCGAATTCGGCGGTGACATCAGCCAGTTCCGCGTGGTGAAACTCTATCCGTCGATCCTCAACCAGATCGCGGTGGCCAAAACCGAACCGGGCGATGAAAACAACCAGGACATCTCGGCGCTGGTGGGCAAGGTCGACATCCGCAAACTGGAGGAATACCCACAGAACGACGCTGATGCCTACAGCTATTCAGGCGCGCTGTGCCGGGCCAACCAGGGCCTGATGGAATTCGTCGAAATGTTCAAGGCGCCAATCAAGGTGCTGCACCCATTGCTGACCGCCACCCAGGAAGGCAACTACAACAGTACCGAAGGCCTCGGGGCGATTCCGTTTACCGGGATCCTGCTGGCTCACTCCAACGAATCGGAATGGCACACCTTCCGCAACAACAAGAACAACGAAGCCTTCATCGACCGGATCTATATCGTCAAAGTGCCTTACTGCCTGCGGGTCAGCGACGAGGTGAAGATCTACGACAAGCTTCTGTTCAACAGCTCTCTGGCCAAGGCCCATTGCGCACCCGACACCCTGAAAATGCTCGCCCAGTTCACCGTGCTCTCACGCCTCAAGGAGCCGGAAAACTCCAACATTTATTCCAAGATGCGCGTGTATGACGGCGAGAACCTCAAAGACACGGATCCGAAAGCCAAGTCGATCCAGGAATACCGCGACAACGCCGGTGTCGACGAAGGCATGAACGGTCTGTCGACCCGGTTTGCGTTCAAGATCCTGTCCAAGGTCTTCAACTTTGATCCGCACGAAATCGCCGCCAACCCGGTGCATTTGCTCTATGTGCTGGAACAACAGATCGAACAGGAACAATTCCAGGCCGAGACCCGTGAACGCTATCTGCGCTTCCTCAAGGAGTACCTGGCACCGCGTTATATCGAATTCATCGGCAAGGAGATCCAGACTGCCTACCTCGAGTCTTACAGCGAGTATGGCCAGAACATCTTCGATCGTTACGTGCTGTACGCAGACTTCTGGATCCAGGACCAGGAATACCGAGATCCGGAAACCGGCGAAATCCTCAACCGCGTCGCGCTGAACGAAGAGCTTGAGAAAATAGAAAAACCGGCCGGCATCAGCAATCCGAAGGATTTCCGCAACGAAATCGTCAACTTCGTCTTGCGCGCCCGGGCCAACAACAATGGCAAGAACCCGACCTGGCTCAGCTACGAAAAACTGCGGGTGGTCATCGAGAAGAAAATGTTCTCCAACACCGAGGACCTCCTGCCTGTCATCAGCTTCAATGCCAAGGCCAGCAAAGAGGACCAGCAGAAGCACAACGACTTCGTCACACGGATGGTCGAGCGGGGCTACACCGACAAACAGGTACGACTGCTGTCCGAGTGGTACCTGCGGGTCCGGAAATCGCAATGACGCAGCGGCAAGCCATAAGCTACAAGCGGCAAGAAAAAGCGCGTAAGCCCTGATATCCGGGCAGCTTCTACTTGCAGCTTGTAGCTCACAACTTGAAGCCGCCCGGAGGGGCCTATGAGCTATGTGATCGACCGACGTCTCAATGGCAAGAACAAGAGCACGGTGAACCGTCAGCGGTTTCTGCGGCGTTATCGTGATCACATCAAAAAGGCCGTCGAAGAGGCGGTCAGTCGGCGTTCCATTACCGATATGGAACACGGCGAACAGATCAGCATCCCCGGCCGCGACATCGACGAGCCGGTGCTTCACCATGGACGTGGTGGCAAGCAGACCGTCGTGCACCCCGGCAACAAGGAATTCACCAGCGGCGAACACATTGCCCGTCCGCCAGGCGGTGGTGGCGGCAGAGGCCCAGGCAAGGCGGGCAACTCGGGCGAAGGGATGGACGAGTTCGTCTTCCAGATCACCCAGGAGGAATTCCTCGAATTCATGTTCGAGGACCTCGAACTGCCGAACCTGGTCAAGCGCAACCTGACCGGCACCGACACCTTCAAGACCGTGCGCGCGGGTATCAGCAACGAAGGTAACCCGTCGCGAATCAACATCATCCGTACCCTGCGCTCGGCCCATGCCCGGCGAATCGCCCTGTCTGGCAGCAGCCGGGCAAAATTACGGGAAGCCAAAGAAGAACTGCTGCGACTCAAGCGGGATGAACCGGATAACTTCGGCGATATTCAGGAGATCGAAGCAGAAATCGAAAAACTCAGTGCGCGCATCCATCGCGTTCCCTTTCTCGATACCTTCGACCTCAAGTACAACTTGCTCATCAAGCAGCCGAACCCCAGCTCCAAGGCGGTGATGTTCTGCCTGATGGATGTGTCCGGTTCAATGACCCAGGCGACCAAAGACATCGCCAAGCGCTTTTTCATCCTGCTGTACCTGTTTCTCAAGCGTAACTACGACAAAATCGACGTCGTCTTCATCCGCCACCACACCAGCGCCCGCGAAGTGGATGAGGAAGAGTTCTTCTACTCCCGGGAAACCGGCGGCACCATCGTCTCCAGCGCCTTGAAACTGATGCAGGAAATCATGGCCGAGCGTTATCCGAGCAATGAGTGGAACATCTACGCGGCCCAGGCCTCCGACGGTGACAACTGGAACGACGATTCGCCGATCTGCCGCGACATTCTGATCAACCAGATCATGCCGTTCGTGCAGTACTACACTTACGTTGAGATTACCCCGCGCGAACACCAGGCTTTGTGGTTCGAATACGAACGCATCGCTGAAGCCTTCTCTGACACTTTTGCCCAGCAGCAACTGGTCTCGGCCGGGGATATCTACCCGGTCTTCCGTGAACTCTTCCAGCGCAGGTTAGTGACATGACCGCCAAAGAGCAGAAGCGCCAACCCATTTCCACCGGCTCAGAATGGACATTCGAGCTGATCCAGGCCTATGACAAAGAAATCAGTCGCCTGGCGGCTCGTTATGCCCTGGATACGTACCCTAACCAGATCGAAGTGATCACCGCCGAGCAGATGATGGATGCCTACGCCTCCGTCGGCATGCCACTGGGTTATCACCATTGGTCCTATGGCAAACACTTCCTCAGCACCGAGAAGTCCTACAGCCGTGGGCAGATGGGGCTGGCCTACGAGATTGTGATTAACTCAGACCCATGCATCGCCTATCTGATGGAAGAAAACACCATCTGTATGCAGGCCCTGGTGGTCGCTCATGCCTGCTATGGCCACAACAGCTTCTTCAAGGGCAATTACCTGTTCCGCACCTGGACCGACGCCAGCTCGATCATCGATTACCTGGTTTTCGCCAAGCAGTACATCATGCAATGCGAAGAACGCCACGGCATCGACGCGGTGGAGGACCTGCTGGATTCCTGCCATGCGCTGATGAACTACGGGGTCGACCGCTACAAACGCCCGTATCCGATCTCGGCTGAAGAAGAACGCCGCCGGCAGAAGGATCGGGAAGAGCACTTGCAGAAACAGATCAATGATTTGTGGCGGACCATTCCAAAAGGGGCCGACAAGTACAGCGACAAGGACAACGCGCGCTTCCCCGCCGAACCTCAGGAAAACATCCTGTACTTCATCGAAAAACACGCGCCGCTGCTGGAGCCCTGGCAGCGGGAAATCGTGCGCATCGTGCGCAAGATCGCCCAATATTTCTACCCGCAACGCCAGACCCAGGTCATGAACGAAGGCTGGGCCACGTTCTGGCACTACACGCTGATGAACGATCTGTATGACGAAGGCCTCGTTACCGACGGCTTCATGATGGAGTTTCTGACGTCCCACACCAGCGTGGTCTACCAACCCGGCTTCGACAGCCCCTACTACAACGGCATCAACCCCTACACCTTGGGTTTTGCCATGTACCGGGACATCCGCCGCATGTGTGAACACCCTACCGAGGAGGATTACCGCTGGTTCCCTGAGATAGCCGGTACCGACTGGCTGTCGAGCATCAAGTTCGCCATGAGCAGCTTCAAGGACGAAAGCTTCATCCTGCAGTACCTGTCACCGCAGGTGATCCGCGACCTGAAGTTGTTCAGCATTCTCGATGACGACCAAAAGGACGACCTGCTGGTCCCGGCCATTCACGATGAAGGTGGCTACCGCACCATTCGCGAAACACTGGCCGCGCAGTACAACCTGGGTAATCGAGAGCCCAATATTCAGATCTACAGCATCGACCGGCGTGGCGACCGCTCCCTGACCTTGCGTCACCAGCAGCACGACCGCAAACCGCTGGGCGAGTCCACCGAGGAAGTGCTCAAGCACCTGCACCGGCTGTGGGGCTTCGACATTCATCTGGAAACGCTGCAAGGCGACCAGGTCATGAAAGTTCACCATGTCCCGCCCAGAAGCGAGCACAGCGAGGGGGATTACGGCCGGCTGGACCTGGCCGTCATTCATCTTTGATCCTGTTTCTGCCTCCGGAAGTTCGACGCAAAGGTTATTCTGTCGAGCTAACGGAGGTTTTTTATGCGGATTTATAAAGTCGGCGGCGCGGTACGCGATCGCCTGCTGGGCGAACCTGTCACCGATATCGACTGGGTCGTGGTCGGTGCCACCACTGAAGAAATGCTCGCCCAGGGTTATCGCCCCGTGGGTGCTGACTTTCCGGTATTTCTTCACCCCAAGAGCGGTGAGGAATACGCCCTCGCCCGTACCGAACGCAAAAGCGGACGTGGTTACGGCGGTTTCACCTTTCATGCCAGCCCCGAAGTCACCCTCGAAGAAGACCTGATCCGTCGCGACCTGACAATCAACGCCATGGCCGAAGATGATCAGCAGAATCTGACCGACCCTTACCACGGCCAGCGCGATCTCGAAGCCCGAGTGCTTCGTCACGTTTCCCCCGCGTTCGCCGAAGATCCGCTCCGTGTCCTGCGCGTTGCCCGCTTCGCAGCCCGATACGCAGGACTGGGTTTCACCGTTGCGCCTGAAACTTTGGAGCTGATGCGCCAACTCAGCGAATCAGGTGAATTGAAGGCGTTGACGGCGGAACGCAGCTGGAAAGAGATTTCCCGTGCACTGATGGAAGATCAGCCACGGGTGTTCATTGAGGTGCTGCGTGAATGTGGCGCGCTCAAAGTGTTAATGCCGGAAGTTGATGCTCTGTTCGGCGTGCCGCAACCGGCAGCCCATCACCCTGAGATAGACACGGGGGTGCACACCCTGAGCGTCCTTGAGCAAGCGGCGCAGCACAAACAGCCGCTGACCGTGCGCTGGGCATGCCTGCTGCATGATCTGGGCAAAGGGCTCACGCCCGTGGAAGAATGGCCACGCCACATTGCCCATGAGCACACGGGCCTGAAGCTGATCAAAGCGGTGAATGAACGGTTCAAGGCACCGAAAGATTGTCAGGAATTGGCATTGCTGGTGGGTCAGTACCACACCCACGGCCACCGCGCCCTGGAGCTGAAACCCTCGACGTTACTGGACCTGCTGCAGAGTTTTGACGTTTACCGTCGGCCGCAGCGGTTTGAAGAGTTCATTGCGGCGTGCGAGATGGACGCCCGCGGCCGCAAAGGGCTGGAGCAGAGAAGTTACCCACAGGCGGATTATTTACGCGGAGCGGCGACTGCGGCGCGGAACGTGGCGGTACAGCCGTTGCTGGAGAAGGGATTCAAGGGGCCGGAGCTGGGTGAGGCGATCAAGCGTGAGCGACTAAAAGCGCTGAAGGCCTACAAAGAGGCGGCGTCTGCCTGAAAAGCTTCGCGGGCAAGCCTCGCGCCTGCAAGATCCAAGTCGTTTGCGATGGGGCGAACGACGCAAAACTTGCAGGAGCGAGGCTTGCCCGCGAAGGCATCATCCGCCTCACAACAAATTCGAAGGTGTCAGCTGTTCACCGCGCCACTCAAACGCCACCGGCGCCAACACCTGATCAATCTGTGCCTCACGCCACAACGTCGCAAAGCTTTTGCCTACCCCCGGATGCACTCTGTCCGGCGCAATCAGGGACAACGGCCATAGCACAAAGGCATTTTTCAGAATCTCTGCCCGCGGCAGGATCAATCCATCGAAATTGCCCACCAGATCGCCAAACAGCAGCACGTCGATATCCAGCGGCAAACCCTTACGGTCGGGCGCATACCGGCCATTGTCCGCCTCGATGAATTTCAATCGACGGTCCAGCTCCATCAGCGGCAAATCGGTGTAAGCCGACACCACGAAATTGAAGAACGGACCGCTCTTGATCCCCACTGGCTGGCTTTCGAACACCGCCGAGCAACGGATATCCACCAGGAAGCCTGCCAGGGCTTCCAGGCCCGCCTGCAAATGGGTTTCGCGCTCGATATTGCTACCGAGCCCGAGATACACCTGAGTCAGCGACATCCGCGCTCGATCTCCACGCCCACACCACCGGTGGCCGCCGGGACGGCGCCAGGCTTGGTCAGTTTGAGGCGCATCCAGGTGATCTTGAATTCGCTCATCAATACTTCAACCAGACGCTCGGCAAAGGTCTCGACCAGTTGGAACTGTGCCTGCTCGGCAAAGGCCTGGATGCGCGACGAAACGCTCGCGTAATCGAGCGCCAGGGTCAGGTCATCGCCTGCCGCTGCCGGGCGATTGTCCCAGGCGAAGCTCAGATCAAGTCGCAGGCACTGTCGGATGCCTCGTTCCCAGTCGTAGGCACCAATCACGGTGTCGACTTCCAGGCCCTCGATAAACACTCTGTCCAAGCACTTTTCTCCGCTGCACGACAAGGGCGCAATGCGCCGTTAGAATCAGGGCGTCCTCGCCCGGAATAGTTAGCATGTTTTGGTTACTGGCGACCCTCGCCTACCTGCTCGGCTCTCTGTCCTTCGCCATTTTGCTCAGCCGCCTGACCGGTAACCCCGATCCGCGAATGAGTGGCTCGGGCAATGCCGGCGCCACCAACATGTTGCGCCTGGCCGGCAAGAAACTCGCCATCCTGACCCTGATCGGCGACCTCTGCAAAGGCCTGTTGCCGGTGTTGATCGCCGGTGTTGCGGGTCTTTCGCTGCAAGAACAGGCCTGGATCGGCGTCTGTGCCGTCATCGGCCACCTGTTCCCGCTGTACTTTCGCTTTCGCGGTGGCAAGGGTGTCGCCACCGCGGCCGGAATGCTCCTGGGCCTGTATCCGCCAGCTGCATTGCTGGCGGTTTGCGCCTGGTTGCTGACGTTCTACCTGACCCGCACCAGCTCCCTCGCCGCATTGATCGCCACGCCGCTGACCCTGCCGCTGCTGGCCTGGCAAGCACCTGCGGCACTGCTACCCATGAGCGCACTCACGGGGCTGATCGTCTGGCGTCATCGCGGCAATCTACGCGACCTGTTTGCCGGGCGCGAACGGCATTTTTAAATACCGGACGTGAGCCCCGCTCATCACAGCGCCGACAGTTGCTCCATCGGCCAGCGCGCCTGCACGCTGATCGCCAGGCTTTCGTGCTGGCCGGCCTGCAAGCGCTGGCAACCGGCAAACGCAATCATCGCGCCGTTGTCGGTGCAGAACTCCGGACGGGCATAAAACACGTCGCCCTTCATGTCACCGAGCATCTTTTCCAGGGACGTGCGCAGCGCCTTGTTGGCGCTGACGCCCCCAGCGATCACCAGACGCTTCATGCCCGCTTGTTTCAGGGCGCGCTTGCACTTGATGGTCAAAGTCTCCACCACGGCCTGCTGGAACGCCAGCGAGATGTCGCAACGGGCTTGCTCGCTGTCGTCCCCGGCGCTGACGCTCTGCTGCCAAGTGTTCAGGGCGAAGGTTTTCAAGCCACTGAAGCTGAACGCCAGGCCCGGGCGGTCGCACATGGGACGCGGAAAAGTGAAACGTCCTGAAACGCCCCGCTCCGCCAGCTTGGCGATTTCCGGACCGCCCGGATAATTGAGGCCCATCATCTTCGCGGTCTTGTCGAATGCTTCACCGGCGGCGTCATCGAGGGTCTCGCCCAAGAGCGTGTAGTGACCGATACCGTCGACCTGAACCAGCTGCGTATGACCACCCGACACCAACAAAGCGACGAACGGGAATTGTGGCGGCTGCGGCTCCAGCATCGGCGCCAGCAAGTGGCCTTCCATGTGGTGCACACCCAAGGCCGGAATGCCCCAGGCAAAGGCCAGCGCCTGAGCGCAAGAGGCGCCCACCAGCAAGGCACCGACCAGGCCAGGACCCGCGGTATAAGCGATGGCATCGATCTCGGTCGGCACACAGTCAGCTTCGGCCAACACCTGACGAATCAAGGGCAGCATGCGCTTGACGTGGTCGCGCGAGGCCAGCTCCGGCACTACACCGCCATAGGCGCGGTGCAGGTCGATCTGACTGAACAGCGCGTCGGCCAGCAGGCCGCGCTCACTGTCATATAATGCGACACCGGTTTCGTCGCAGGAGGTTTCTAATCCCAGTACTAGCATGGGTTTGCGCCTTGTTTAGGCTGAATTCGAAGGCGCGCATAATAGTCGCCATGGGATGCCCCGACTAGCGGTTTTCGATCAGAGGCTTTGCATTCCGGTCGATGAGGAGTTAACATCCGCAACCCTTAAAAACCGACGTCTTCAAGTGCTCTTTTGCCGCGAGGATGTTGACCCCGGTAATGAATGAAGGTAGCTCTGGATGCCAGCCGTCAAAGTAAAAGAGAACGAACCCTTCGACGTAGCTCTGCGTCGTTTCAAGCGCTCCTGCGAAAAAGCCGGTGTACTGGCTGAAGTTCGTAGCCGCGAATTCTACGAGAAGCCTACTTCTGAGCGTAAGCGCAAAGCAGCAGCCGCTGTTAAGCGTCACGCGAAGAAAGTTCAGCGCGAACAGCGCCGCGCCGTTCGTCTGTACTAATACACAGACGTTCGTAGCAAGCTTCTGCCAAGCCCGGCCCTCAGCCGGGCTAATGGCATTTGCGGAAAACGCTTGATGCTTCACCGTCAAAGCCGCAGACGCGACCGAGACAAACCTGCTTCGCAGCGTCAGACCTGGCTCTTTTGCCAGCGGTGCACGTCTTTTCTGACGAGCCTTCCAAGGCTACTGACGAGCACACCCACTGATTCCTCTTACGACGATCAGCCCAAGGCACCTTCTTGCGTGCCCGCTTATGAGCTATCCGAGGCCCTCGACTGGCCGCAGCGGATTTCAGCGAAATACTTTCGTATAGTCGAATACTGATTGGTACTAACGTCAGTGGATTTTCGGCAGATACACTTCCCGACAGCGATTACGCAGACGACACCGGTCGAGCCGCACATTTTGCGCGCCTCAAACAACGACCTGCGTTCGGCCGCTCATCGTTTTGGGTCCATTTCAGCGCAGATGACGAGAACGCCATGGCCGGGCTAATTCCCCAGAGCTTCATTGACGACCTTCTGAACCGCACCGACATCGTCGATGTGGTCAGCTCGCGCCTGCAAATGAAAAAGGCCGGTAAAAACTACACCGCCTGCTGCCCTTTTCATAAAGAAAAAACCCCGTCCTTCAGCGTCAGCCCCGACAAGCAGTTCTATTACTGCTTCGGCTGCGGCGCGGGCGGCAACGCCCTCGGCTTCATGATGGACCACGACAACCTGGATTTCGTCCAGGCTGTCGAAGAACTGGCCAAAGCCGCGGGCATGGAAATCCCCCGCGAAGAAAGCGGTCGGCCGCACAAACCGCGGCAACCGACTGATTCGCCGCTTTACCCGCTGCTGACTGCAGCCGCCGACTTCTACCGGCAAGCCCTGAAAAGCCATCCATCGCGCAAAGCGGCTGTGGATTATTTGAAAGGTCGTGGGCTGACCGGCGAAATCGCCCGGGACTTCGGCCTCGGCTTCGCGCCGCCCGGTTGGGACAATCTGTTCAAGCACTTGAGCAGCGACACCCTGCAACAAAAAGCCATGGTCGACGCCGGCCTGCTGATCGAGAACGCCGAAACCGGCAAACGCTATGACCGCTTTCGCGATCGCGTGATGTTCCCGATCCGCGACAGCCGCGGACGCATCATTGCTTTCGGCGGCAGGGTATTGGGCGACGACAAGCCGAAATACCTGAACTCACCGGAAACCCCCGTATTCCATAAAGGCCAGGAACTCTACGGCCTTTATGAAGCACGCAAGAACAACCGCAACCTCGACGAAATCATCGTAGTCGAAGGCTACATGGACGTCATTGCCCTCGCCCAACAAGGCTTGCGCAATGCCGTCGCGACCCTGGGCACCGCCACCAGCGAAGAGCACTTGAAGCGGCTGTTTCGAGTCGTGCCTAACGTGCTTTTTTGCTTCGACGGCGACCAGGCCGGCCGCAACGCTGCGTGGCGCGCACTGGAAGCTGCCCTGCCGTGCCTGCAAGACGGGCGGCGCGCGCGCTTTCTGTTCCTGCCCGAAGGTGAAGACCCCGACACGCTGGTCCGCTCCGAAGGCACTGACGCTTTCCGCGCGCGAATCAACCAGCACGCCCAGCCGTTGGCGGATTATTTCTTTCAGCAACTGACCGAGGAATCGGACCCGCGCTCGCTCGAAGGCAAGGCCCACATGGCCACCCTCGCCGCACCGCTGATCGACAAGGTCCCTGGCGCCAACCTGCGCATCTTGATGCGTCAGCGCCTGACCGAAATTACCGGCCTCAGCGGTGAAGCCGTGAGCCAACTGGTTCAAAGCGCACCTCAAGATGCGCCGCCGGCATACGACCCGGGCGTCGATTACGACGCCATGCCGGATTACAGCGACTACCATCAGCCGCAGGCACAAGAGATGTATGTGCCGCAGCAGGAATGGACGCCGAAGAAACCCGGAGCGGGCGGCAAGAAGTGGGACAAGAAGCCCTGGGACAAAAACGGCAAGCGAGGCGGTGATCGTGATCAACCTAGCGCCCCGCGCACACCGATTGCTGTGGAAGCCCCAACCCTGATCGCACTTCGCACACTCATTCATCACCCCGATCTGGCTAGCAAGGTCGAAACCGCCAACCACTTCGCCAATGAGAGCAATACCTATGCTCAGTTGCTGGTAGCGCTGATCGAGGCTGTGCAAAAAAATCCTAAGCTAAACTCTATTCAGTTGATGGCCCGCTGGCACGGGACTGAACAGGGGCGTCTGCTCAGGGCTTTGGCGGAAAAGGAATGGCTGATTGACGGCGATAACCTTGAACAACAGTTTTTAGACACCATTACTAGGCTATCGGCAAGTCAACACACGGATAGCCTGGAAGTACTTATCAGGAAAGCAAGGCAGCCAGGATTGACCGCGGAGGAAGCAAATCAGATCGCAAATCAGATGCGCGACCTATTAAAACGCAATATGGCTGTATCAACCCCGACCTCAACTGGCGCGTGAGGTCATAGCTCAGGTATAATCCTCGGCTTGTTTTTTGCCCGCCAAGACCTTCAGTGGATAGGGTGTTATGTCCGGAAAAGCGCAACAGCAGTCTCGTATCAAAGAGTTGATCACACTTGGTCGTGAGCAGGGTTACCTGACTTACGCGGAGGTCAACGACCACCTGCCGGAGGATATTTCAGATCCGGAACAGGTGGAAGACATCATCCGCATGATTAACGACATGGGGATCAACGTATTCGAGGTTGCGCCAGATAAGGATTCCCTTATGCTGGCCGACGCCGATACTGACGAAGCCGCGGCCGAAGAGGCAGCAGCAGCGTTGGCAGCGGTCGAGACCGACATTGGTCGTACCACCGACCCAGTGCGCATGTACATGCGCGAAATGGGTACGGTAGAGCTCCTCACTCGTGAAGGCGAAATCGAAATCGCCAAACGTATTGAAGAGGGTATCCGTGAAGTGATGGGCGCAATCGCGCACTTCCCTGGTACGGTTGACCACATTCTCTCCGAGTACACTCGCGTTACCACCGAAGGTGGCCGCCTATCCGACGTCCTGAGCGGTTATATCGACCCGGACGACGGCATTGCGCCGCCTGCTGCCGAAGTGCCGCCGCCTGTCGATCCGAAAGCCGTTAAAGCGGACGACGATACCGACGACGAAGAAGCTGAAGCCAGCACCGACGACGAAGAAGAAGCCGAAAGCGGTCCGGATCCGGTCATCGCAGCACAGCGTTTTGGCGCTGTCTCCGATCAGATGGAAATCACCCGCAAGGCGCTGAAAAAGCACGGTCGTGGCAACAAGCTGGCAATCGCCGAGCTGGTGCTGCTGGCTGAGTTGTTCATGCCGATCAAACTGGTTCCGAAGCAATTCGAAGGCCTGGTCGAGCGTGTTCGCAGTGCCCTGGATCGTCTGCGTCAGCAAGAGCGCGCGATCATGCAACTTTGCGTTCGTGATGCCCGCATGCCGCGTGCCGACTTCCTGCGCCAGTTCCCGGGCAACGAAGTTGACGAAAGCTGGACCGATGCACTGGCCAAAGGCAAAAGCAAATACGCTGAAGCCATTGGCCGCCTGCAACCGGACATCATTCGTTGCCAGCAAAAGCTGACCGCGCTGCAAACCGAAACCGGTTTGACGATCGCCGAGATCAAGGACATCAACCGTCGCATGTCGATCGGTGAGGCCAAGGCCCGCCGCGCGAAGAAAGAGATGGTTGAAGCGAACTTGCGTCTGGTGATCTCCATCGCCAAGAAATACACCAACCGTGGCCTGCAATTCCTCGATCTGATCCAGGAAGGCAACATCGGTTTGATGAAAGCGGTAGACAAGTTCGAATACCGCCGCGGCTACAAATTCTCGACTTATGCCACCTGGTGGATCCGTCAGGCGATCACTCGCTCGATCGCCGACCAGGCCCGCACCATCCGTATTCCGGTGCACATGATCGAGACGATCAACAAGCTCAACCGCATTTCCCGGCAGATGTTGCAGGAAATGGGTCGCGAACCGACCCCGGAAGAGCTGGGCGAACGCATGGAAATGCCTGAGGACAAGATCCGCAAGGTATTGAAGATCGCTAAAGAGCCGATCTCCATGGAAACCCCGATCGGTGATGACGAAGACTCCCATCTGGGTGACTTCATCGAAGACTCGACCATGCAGTCGCCAATCGATGTCGCCACTGTTGAGAGCCTTAAAGAAGCGACTCGCGAAGTGCTGTCCGGCCTCACTGCCCGTGAAGCCAAGGTTCTGCGCATGCGCTTCGGTATCGACATGAATACCGACCACACCCTTGAGGAGGTTGGTAAGCAGTTCGACGTGACCCGTGAACGGATTCGTCAGATCGAAGCCAAGGCGCTGCGCAAGCTGCGCCACCCGACGAGAAGCGAGCATTTGCGCTCCTTCCTCGACGAGTGATCACAGAACCCCCGGCCCAGGCCGGGGGTTTTGCTTTCTACAGATAAAATCCCCCGTACCTCCCCCCCGCCGAATTGCCCGTCTACACTCGAAACATTCCCCGAGCCATAACGAGACCGTTATGCCCAGACTGCCGACCGTGCTTTTTTTGCTGTCGCTGATGACCTGGACCGCAACGGCTGGCGCGCTGACTCTGACCGACGAAGAACGTAGCTGGCTGGCGGCTCACCCGGACTTGCGCCTGGGTGTCGACGCGTCCTGGCCGCCGTTCGAATTTCGTGACGACCAGGGCCGCTATCAGGGCCTGGCGGCGGACTACATCAACGTGATCCGTCAACGGCTGGCCGTCAAACTGACGCCCATCGAACCGATCAGCTGGACCGAAGTCCTGCAGCAGGCCAAGCAAGGCAAGCTGGACGTCTTGCCGGGCATCATGTCGACCCCGGAACGCCAGTCGTACCTGTCATTCACTCGTCCCTACCTGGACTTTCCGATTGTCATCCTCGCCCATGTCGGAGGCCCCCAACCGCGCAAGCTCGAAGAGCTCTACGGGCTGAAGATCGCTGTGGTGGAAAACTATGCGCCCCATGAGCTGTTGCGCACGCACCACCCCGACCTGAATCTGGTGGCGATGCCCAATGTCAGCTCAGCCTTGCAGGCGTTGGCCACCGATGAAGTGGATGCGGTCGTGGGCGATCTCGCCTCCAGCGTCTGGAGCCTGCGTCAGCTCAAGCTCGACGGCCTGTATGTCAGCGGCGAAACGCCCTATCGCTATCAATTGGCGATGGCAGTGCCCCCCGACAACAAGATACTGGTCGGGATTCTGGACAAAGTCCTGGCGGACATGACTTCAAGTGAAATCAGCGCCATTCAGGAACACTGGGTGGGCAATGTACTGGATCACCGAACCTTCTGGTCCGACTTGCTGGTTTACGGCCTGCCCGGATTGCTGTTTCTGATGATCACGCTGGCCGTGGTCATCCGGATTAACCGCCGGTTGAGTTCGGAAATCGCCCGGCGGGTCGACCTCGAACAAGAGCTGCGCAGCAGTGAATACCATTACCGCGGGCTGGTGGAGAGCCTTTCCGCAATTGCCTGGGAAGCACGGATCAGCGATTTCACCTACAGCTACGTGTCTCCGCATGCCGAAGAACTGCTTGGCTATCCCCTGTCCCATTGGCTCATTCCGGGGTTCTGGCGCAACATCATCCACCCTGCGGACCTGACACGGGCCCAGACATTCTGCGATCACGAAGTGCTGGCCGGGCGCGATCATAGCGTCGATTACCGCGTTATCACCGCCGACGGGCGCTGCCTGTGGGTGCGCGATATCGTCAGTCTTATCGAGCATGGCCATGAGCCGGTTATGCGCGGATTGATGATCGACATCAGCGACGCCAAGCGCACGGAAGAAGCGTTGAGACTCTCCGAGCAAAAATTCGCCTCCGTGTTTCAGCAATGCCCGGACATTCTGGTGATTGCGCGGCTGTCCGACGGCTGCCTGCTCGAAGTCAACAACGCGTTCGAAGAACAAATTGGTCTCAAGGCCGAAGATGTCATTGGCCAGACCGCCACCGACCTCAACATCTGGGGCATCCCCGGCGTCGGGCCGGGCCTGCTGCAGCGCCTGCAAGCCGGCAGCATCCGCAACCTGGAGATGCCTTTTCGACGCAGCAATGGCCAGGTGTTTACCGGTCTGATTTCCGCCGAGCCCTTCGACCTCGATACGACCCCTGCGCTGGTCGTCGTGGTGCGCGATATCAGTCAGCTCAAGGAAACCCAGCAGCAACTGCAAACCTCCGAAGAAAAATTCGCCAAGGCCTTCCACGCCTCACCGGACGGCTTGTTGCTGTCGCGGCAGAGCGACGGGTTGCTAATGGAGGTCAACGAGGGTTTCAGCCGCATCACAGGCTTCAACAGCGCGATGTCCGTGGATCGCTCAGCCCTGGAGCTGGGGATCTGGGTCAATCTCAATGAACGCAAACAGATGCTCGACTTACTGCACCGGGATGGCTTCGTCCGCGACTTCAGTTGCCACATCCGCCGCAGTGACGGGCAGATCCGCCTTTGCGAGGTTTCAAGCCGTCCGCTGCCGATCGGCGACGAAGACTGCATGCTGACCATCGCCCGGGACATCACCGAGCGGCACCTGATGCAGGAGAAACTGCAACAGGCCGCCACAGTGTTCGAGAGCACCGCCGAGGGCGTGTTGATCACCGACACCCAACAGCACATCAGCGCGGTCAACCGAGCGTTCACCGAGATCACCGGTTACAGCGAGAGCGAAGCACTCGGCCACACCCCTCGCTTGCTCGCCTCGGGGCTTCACGACAGCGCGTTCTATGCGGCGATGTGGCATCAGCTGACGGACGAAGGTCACTGGCAAGGCGAGATTTCCAACCGACGCAAGAATGGCGAGCTCTACCCGAGCTGGCTGACCATCAGCGCCGTGCGTAACCGGGAAAAATTCATCACCCACTTCGTGGCGGTGTTCGCGGACATTTCCAGCCTCAAACACGCGCAGGCCAAACTCGACTACCAGGCGCACCACGATCCGCTGACCGGCCTGCCAAACCGCACGCTGTTCGAGAGCCGACTGTTGACCGCACTCAATACCCAACAGGAAAACGGTGGCCAGGGCGCGGTGCTGTTCCTCGACCTGGATCGCTTTAAACACATCAACGACAGCCTTGGCCATCCGGTGGGCGACCTGCTGCTCAAAGGCATTGCCGTGCGCCTCAAAGAGCAGCTGCGCGACATCGATACCGTCGCGCGCCTGGGGGGCGACGAATTCATCATCCTGCTGCCCGGCCTGCAACAATCCAGCGATGCCGACAACATTGCCACCAAGCTGCTCAATTGCTTCGCGGCCCCTTTTCAGGCCGGCGAGCACGAGTTTTTCATCAGCGCCAGCATCGGCACCAGCCTGTACCCCAAGGACGGCTGCGATGTCGCCACGCTGGTCAAAAACGCCGATGCGGCGATGTATCGCTCCAAGGCCAAGGGCCGCAACCGGGTGGAAAGCTACACCCGCGACCTCACCGCCCAGGCCAGCGAACGCGTGGCGCTGGAACATGAATTGCGCCGCGCCATCGAGCGCAATGAGCTGTTTCTCTATTACCAACCGAAAATCAGCCTCGCCGACCATCGACTGGTCGGCGCCGAAGCGCTCATCCGCTGGCAACATCCGACCTTCGGCTCGGTGCCGCCGGAACACTTCATTCCCTTGGCGGAAGAAAACGGCATGATCCTGCAAATCGGCGACTGGGTGCTGGAGACAGCCTGCCGACAGATGAACGAGTGGAATCAGGTCTACGAGTGCCTCGGTCCCCTCTCGGTCAATCTCGCAGGTGCTCAATTGCGTCAGCCGAACCTGCTCGGACGGATCGAGCAACTGCTCAAAGACAACGGCCTGGCGCCCGGTTTACTGCAACTGGAAATTACCGAAAACTTCATCATGAGCCAGGCCGAAGAAGCGCTGGCAGTGCTGCACCAACTCAAACACCTGGGCGTGCAATTGGCCATCGATGACTTCGGGACCGGCTACTCGTCTCTGAGCTACCTCAAGCGCCTGCCACTGGACATCCTCAAGATCGACCAGTCCTTCGTCCGCGGCCTGCCTGACGATCCGCACGATGCAGCGATTGTTCGCGCCATCATTGCCCTGGGGCGCAGCATGCAATTCACCGTCATTGCGGAGGGCGTCGAGACCCTCGCACAGCAACAATTCCTCGCCGAAGAAGGCTGTGAACAGATCCAGGGCTACATCGTCAGCCTGCCGCTTCCCCCCGACGAATTCGCCGCGACGTTTCTTCGTATAGCCGTATCGGATTTTTCGGATAGCACAGCCGAGAAACCATCGCTATAATCCGCGGCCTACTGAGGGCCTATAGCTCAGTTGGTTAGAGCAGAGGACTCATAATCCTTTGGTCCACGGTTCAAGTCCGTGTGGGCCCACCATATGAATCAAGTCCTGCAGCTCAGCTGCAGGTTTTGACACCCCAATCAGATGTTCCCGAGGTACAGTTTCGGTACAGTCCGTACCGATCTTCCCTCGGAGAACGTATGGCAACCCTCGTAAAAACCCCCTCTGGCACATGGAAAGCGGTCATTCGAAAAAATGGCTGGCCGACTGCTTCTAAGACTTTCCGCACAAAACGCGATGCTGAAGACTGGTCAAGACGCACCGAAGACGAAATGGTCAGGGGCGTTTATATCCAGCGCAGTGGTTCAGAACGAATGACGCTCGAAGCTGCTCTGAAGCGTTATCTGAGCGATGTCACGCCAACCAAAAAACCTACTACTCAGCGTGGCGAAATCAGCAAAGCCAAAAAGCTCATCGAGCATTTGGGAAAATACTCACTCGCTGCATTGTCCGCTGAGATCATCGCCGGGTTTCGTGATAAGCGCCTGAGCGAATCCGGCAACAAGGGAAACATTAGCAACAACACCGTCCGCCTGGAACTAGCGCTACTCAGCCATCTTTTTACCGTGGCGATCCAAGAATGGGGAATGGGCCTGACATTCAACCCCGTGCTCAACATTCGTAAGCCAAGCCCCGGTGAAGGTCGAGATCGAAGGCTGTCACCTGATGAAGAGCTCCGTTTGATCAATGCTGTGAACGCTCATAGCAATCCAATGCTTGGATGGATTGTGCGCATAGCGCTGGAAACCGGCATGAGGGCTTCTGAGATTTCGACCTTACGGCGACACCAAGTCGACTTAGAAAGACGCGTCTTGAGGCTCCGAGATACAAAAAATGACTCAGCTCGAACGGTGCCCTTGAACCGATTCGCCACAGAAGTTATTACGTCTGCGATGAACAACCCCATTCGACCTATCGATTGTGATTTGGTCTTCTTCGGCGAGCCTGGTCGAGACAAAAAGCGCCGCCCATATGCATTTACTAAGGCTTGGGCGACCCTGAAAACGAAATTGAAAATGCGCGACCTCCGTTTTCATGACCTGCGTCACGAGGCTGTCAGCCGGCTAGTTGAAGCGGGGCTGTCGGACCAAGAGGTTTCTGCGATCAGCGGCCATAAGTCGATGCAGATGCTGAAGCGCTACACCCATCTGCGCGCAGAAGACCTGGTAGAACGCTTAGATCGATTGCAGATAGGTCGAGCCTAGGCGAGTTTGTGCATGTACAAACTCGCCTGCCCAACTATATTTTAGGCGGCGCGGGGAAATGGTCGTTTTTTGGGGGGGTAGGCAGGGACTGTTAGGTAGAGAAACCACTGAAGGAATTCACTATGAAACAGTTCAACCCCTCACTAAAACCGGAACCGTCGGAGTCTGTAGCAAAATTCGAGCGCGAACTCACGGCTCGCTTCGGCCCCCTCCTTACTGCGGTACACCTTGCAGAGATGCTCCACCGCAGCGAACAGGGCTTGCGGTGGAGTCTTACCCAGCCCGGCCAGTTCGCTGACACGATCAACGCCACACGCGTCAGAATCGGCCGTCGCAACTATTATCGCGCGGCGGATCTTGCACTGTTACTGGCAGGCGGGGGCGCAGTATGACCTCTATCTTGAGATTGGGTGATATCCATCCTGCCATTGATGGTAAACGCACTCCACAGCTCTGGAGTGCGGAGCTCGCATCTGCTGCATCCATCACGCCGAAGCCCGTCAGTTGGCTGTGGCCTCAATGGCTAGCCAAAGGAAAACTAACTCTTTTGGCGGGGGCCGGCGGATCAGGCAAAACAAATCTGGCCATTGGGCTAATCAGCTGCTTGACGAGGGGTGGACATTGGCCTGACGGGAGTCGTTGTAACGAGTGCGGTAATGCATTGATATGGAGTAGCGAGGACGACCACGCAGACACCCTTGTCCCTCGGCTAATAGCTGCAGGTGCAGATCTGACACGCGTTCATTTCATCAATGGCCGGATCAGTGCCGTTGGGGAGCGAGATACGTTTGATCCCGCGACTAACTTTGATCTCCTTCGCGAAGCTGCGGCGCGTATTGGAGGTGTATCCCTGCTTTTGCTCGATCCTATGGTTAGCTTGGTACGTGGCGACATGCATAAGGCCAACGATGTTCGGCGTTCATTGCAGGTGGTGGTAGATTTTGCCGAAGCTCATAGTTGCGCCGTACTTGGAATTACCCACTTCAGTAAAGGCAGCGGTGCATCCTCTCCTGCTGACCGAGTGATCGGTAGTCAGGCGTTTAGCGCGCTGGCCCGGACCGTCCTTGTTGCAGCCAAATCCGCGGACTCCGATATCAGGGTTCTGGCTCGCGCAAAATCTAATATCAGCGATGACCAAGGCGGGGTCAGATATACCATCGAGACTTGCACCGTGACGCACGATATCGAAACCACCCGAGTGGTCTGGGGAGAATTAGTCGAGGGTAGTGCTGGTGAGATTTTGGCAGAAGTGGAGTGCTCGGATGGTGATGCTGGATCAGATGACGACCCTAGCGGAGCGTTACGCCGAATACTGAGGGACGGGCCGATCACTGGTAAAGAAGTCAAAAATTTGATGGCAGCGAATGGATATACCACGAAGCAAACACGTAGTGCTCGTGAACGGCTCGGCGTTATTACAAGCCGCGAAGGATTTGGCAGTGAGATGACGACCTACTGGTCGGTTTCGGAAACGTAATTTTTCATAATCACCATTCGTGCCCTGAACATACAGTCATGCCCAACAAAAATTGTGGGCACCACTGGGTGTTCTGGGCACGAATGATGAATATCTAACGGAAAGGTATCCACCGAATCGCAGGAATTACGGAAAACTGCCGATATGATGAGAGACGGGGTCATCTTCTAGGATTAGGGTTCCCACTGTAATCTGCATCATCGTCAATTTTTAGATTACGCCGTTTATGTCGCGCGGCCGCTCCTTGGGCATTTGATTTCCTAGCCCCAAGTTTTGCCAACTCCTCCCTATGTCTCTGTGCTACAGCGTTTGCATCGCGCCATTGGCTTTCTGCTCGGTTGGCTCTGTCGCGTTCTTTGTCGAGCTGCTGCTGCATATCTAAGTCGTGCGCTTCCCATGCTGCCTGCTCTTTATCCATCGCAGCTTCACGCTGCCGTACTACCCTTTCCTTTTGAGTAAGCAGTTTTTCCCGCTCCTCAAGCTCAACAAGAGCCAGGCGCCGAGCATCCATTTTTGCCTTAGTTGCCTCGTTCAGACGATGCTCCAGTAGCCGCCCGCGTGTGCGCTCCCAAAGTCTTATTTGGAAAAACTCTGACAGTAGGCAGCCTGCCGCAGTGCCAATGAGAAGAATCGGCCAGCAGTAAGGCAAAAGCGACCAACCACTGGCCACAAGCAACCAAGACTGATCACTTTGGACCACCCATCCGCTCAGGCTAAGCTTTTTTTCGAGGTAGCAACTTCCATAGACGGCACTGAACACGAGAGTTGGTTCCTTCCAATAGAATCTGTCGTAACTCATCGCAGATAAACCTCTGTGATTTCTGGTCTGAAATGTCCAAGTTCCTGTGAGACGGTTTCAAGCGCCTCAGGACGGCTCAACCCTGCGCACTGAAGCTCACCCATTCGCTCTTGCGCATAGCTGTGGCGCACTCCATGTGCGCCGGCTGACCAACCGAGTACACGAGTCGAAGCGGCGCTATAGCTTGAAGACCAACGGTGTCCACCAGCCAAGTCGTAATATTGCTGATAGTGGATACCCCTATCGGTCACCCGCCGTGGTGCATCAAATCTCAGGTTTTCAATTCGCTCAGCCAGCACCAGCGGGATGATTACGTGGCGGACGAGGCCGCCTTTTCCTTGAACTATGTAGTGCAGTCCCGATCGTCCCAGGAATTTTTCTGTACGTGCCGGACGGGGATCGGGGACACGTTCATCGGCCCTTCGGAGGGTGAATAGTTCGTGCGCGCGAAGCCCAGCTGCATAGGCAATTTCGGTCGCTAAGGCATTACATTGCTGCTGAGCTTGGGCTACCAGTTCAACCTGCTCGCGCTTGTAGGCGCGCGACCGCAGGGCTTGATCCTGCTCAGACTTAACGACAGGGAGTGTATGACCGAGTGGCAGCTCATGGGTGAGATGCTGGAACATGGCCTGGAGGGCTTGGCGCTCTAGGTTCAGCGCACTTTGTCCTACCGACTGAGACCGTTCTTCCAGATAACGCAGTGCTTGCAGACAATTGAGGCTTCGCAAGCTACCGGTTATTTGCTCGGCCTTGACCCATTCCGCCACTCTAGTTAAGGCGGCTTGGTAATTTCGGGTTGTACCAACCGATTTAAGTACACCACCTCGACCCTGCAGCCGCTTCACAACGGCAGCTGCTTGTCTTACAGGGTTAGCAAATTTGGCCATTTTTCAGCCCCCCCTGCAGCATGGCGTTTCATCCACCGGGCAACGGTCGCATGAACAACAACAACGCGGTGCTCTCGCAGCCAGCGTTGTAATTCGGCAATGGTTGCCCCGGCTTTGTGCAACTGAATGAGCTCACCGGCATAGCGGTCGAGTCGAGAGCGGCGATATTTGGTTTTGCGTCTTGCAGCGGTAATCTTGCGTAACCGAGCGGATTCGGTAATGGGGTCAAAGCTGGATTGGCTCATAGCGCTCTCCTGTGTATTTACAGGAAGAGCTTATTGAGCTGCCGGAAGCTTTCAACCGAATAGGGTGTCAAAAACGCACAGTGCGTGCGCATGTACTACCGATCTGTAAGAACACCTGGCCGACGAGTCGGTCTCAGCGGCTATTCGCCTGTTCGCCCCCGTTTGCACTATATGCTGGCTCGGACTGATCTCGCCAATTGACCTAATTATCGAGCGGCCAGCTCGTTGCGGGTTTGTCAGTCCGCGTACCTGACCCCATCCATTTATCACAGCTGATGAGGTAGCCATGCCGCACAGAATGGCTGTGGGCATCTCGGTTTTTACATGGACGGTGCCATGAACTGATGCTCGTCAGTTGGCGGTCAACGAACTCACAATAACGATGCACAACGCACCACGCCATCTGCGTTTGCAGAAATGCGCGGGACATATGCAAGTGATTTTGTGCGCGAAATAGTTGGAAGCGAGAGCCCCCGCTATGTACAGGTGAGCATGCGAGCCTGACATAGCGGGGGTAGGAGCAACACCAAACCATCAGGAATACGTGATCGCTTACGGGCTGATATCTGCCCAGGATCTGTACGAAAGTGGCATTTCATACGATGGTGGCACACCAACGACCTAGGGAGTCTCGGCCATACCGAGCCAATCCCGAGAGCGGGGATTCACCGTTCATGTAACCGGGGTGGAGTCGCCCCCAACTACTACAATCTTTCACAATGCGACCATATAAGTTGATCTGCGATGAGTGCGCTCCATTGATCGAGGCGAAAAAATAGGCTGGTGACACAGCTGAGCCAGCAACACGATGCCACCTCCCCTTTCACTGCGCTTTGGAGGTGTTCTATGAATCAGAAAACTCGTATTTTCGGTCTGTCGTTGACGCGGTGGCGTTTTGTTGTCGTCGCAACCTGCTTTTTTGTATTTGCCTTAACTGCGGGTGGCGCTTGGCTCCCATTGGCCAACGTCGATAGCAACCCGCTCGATTTGCTGTTCAGTGCCCAAGTGGTGTCGTTCGTGTTGCTGATCGGCGCTGCGCTGTTTTCTTATGCCGGCGCGCTCAAAGCCCTGCCTGCCTGGAAGCGCGAAGTCGTGTTTTTCAACACGGCTGTACTCGGAACCTACGCCGGAAACCAGTTGCTTCCGTTATTGCCAGGATGGAGCTGGTGACACACCCCAATCGCCTTGAAGCTGCAGACTCATCATCATTAGGAGAGCCTGTATGTTTATTCAACCTCACAACATTTCCAGCGATCTGGTGTTCGAGCTCGACAGGCAACTGACCCGCCTCGGCGCCGTCGCACATGTCGCAGTGAAGCACTTTGATACTCCGATCTTGGTCGCTATCGGTCAGGGCTTCCTTGCCCCCGTTTCTCTCCACCATCCAACCATCAGCTCGTTTGTTGAGGCTGAGCTAATTGCTGCCAGGCTCAACGCCTTGCAAGGGATCGGTGACCGTCAGCGCATTACGATTCTGCGGAGCATGGCTGGTGCAGCGGGCCACTGATGAGGTGACATGAACGATGGGGGAGCTTACTCGAAGGGAAATGCTGAGTCTGAGATCCGCATCGAGCAAGCCTGGTACATGCCTTCTCTGAGCACCCAGACAACTGATCATTGGGCGATAGGAAAAATGGAAAGGAGTTTAAAGCGATGAATCCAATGAAAGGCTACTGCAACAATATGATACGCGTAGGACGCATGAACAGATCAGCATCTGCCAAAGCAAGATTAGGTTCAATCTAGACTCTTTTTAGGATTACCAGTAAATTGGAGCAATCATTGTTAGAATATTCGGCTTCTTCGCGACCTCCGTTTACTCACAGGACTAACTAAATAATGCGGGCAGCAGCGCTTGTCTTCTTGGCATTTTCTACCATCATAGTAACCATCACAGGGTTTTGGGGTTGGGTATCAAACAACATATTCCCAAGCCAGACTTGGGGTTTATACTCTCGTTCTTTCTTTGAAGACATACTAGCAAACGCTCACGGAACAATAATAGACCTTTTTGTAGTCGGCCTGATCCTCTACTGGTTTGAGCAGCGCCGGAACGAAAGAGACGAAACCGAACGCACTCGCCGCCTTCGCGAAGATAAAGCGAGGAGAAACCGTGAAGATCTGGCTGACTTACGTTACGATCGCTCAACTGATGCACCATACAAAGTGCTCGGAACAATTCGGCGCCTTCTTGACCTTGAAGAAAAAAAATTAAAACTTTCAGAGATAAATCTTTCAAGGTTAGAAATAAGAGACCTGAAATTAGAGCATAGCGATCTTCATGCGACGATATTCAAAGACAGTCGATTTCTTCGAGTAAGCATTGATAACTGCAGATGTGAAGCTGCGATATTCATTGACGCACAACTTGAACACACAACATTCTCTAAAACCGACCTACGTCGCGCAAAATTCCAAAACGCCATACTAAAAGGAATGGATTTCACCAGTTGTGATGTTGCTCACGCGGACTTCAGTGGAGCGGACTTGAGCAGCGCAAATTTCCGTGGTGTCGACTGCAAAGGGGTGAAGTTCACTAATGCCATTCTTCGATCGACAAATTTCATTGACGCTAAAAATCTAGATCCGTACGTAGTCGAGCTTGAAAAACTTCCTAGGGGGCCAAAAGTTACGCCTTACAAGGTCCCGTAGTACGTAGAAAATAAAAACTGGGGGGGAATCCAACCACCCTCTCTGGGGGTTTCCCCCTCCTCAGCAAGCAGCCAGTTGATCTTCAGATTAACATGAAGACGATACACACAGTCAAGGCTACCCACCGCCTATGGTATCCAGGCTAACGCTAGGCGTTATAGGATGCGGTGCCCGTCCAATCAGTTACGAGAACGGCAGCCATGTCTCACTATCGCTTCGACGACAACGAGCCCGCGTCCTAGAATGGATGGCTGCGCACCCTGATGGATTCGTGGTCAACACCGACAAGGCGCACACCTCAAAGCACTATCCACTGGCCCATCACGCGGGCTGCAAAACGCTGCACAACCGCGACAACTACACGACCCACAGATACTACAAGGTCGCCGCCGACACCTTGTTAGACCTAGAACGATGGGCCCGCATTGCCGCGTTGAACCCGCTTAGGCATTACCAAATGTGCAGCCCAAAAGAGCCATCCAGCATTAAGCCGAAGGCCATCGACCAACGAATAGCGCGAGATATTGAGCAGGCACTCGAGGGCAAATATTTAGAGCTGACACCGTGGGAAATGCAATTCTTTGAGGGGCTGCGCGAATCGCTTCAAAAAGATAATCCACTCACGCCCCGGCAGCGGATATTTGTAATAAAAACCTTGAATCGATTAATGGGCATTGCCCAACGATAGGCGAAAATGAAGCCCCCAATCAGGGGCTTTCTTCTGCCTGCTACTCAGTCGCTCGCGTGCGCCCGCTTCCTTCACTCAGAGCAAGGCCGACTGAAGCTTGCCCACCTCATGGTCGCGAAGCACACCAATAGTTATCGCGCGCAATAGTACGAAGATAAGCGCGTTGCATTACAGATCGAGCTGCAGGCAACATTTGGATTGCGCGTCAAGGAGTCCATTATGCTGTTATCTCATTTGGCTATGATGGATTACGGCACAACTACGCCAACGATTGTTACCAAAACTATGCTGAAGCAGATTCTCCCGTACAGGGAGGTTCACTTGCAGAGTTCGATCGGGAAATGGATCGAGCTGCATGGATTGAGGTCTCTGAAGAACTCGGTCATTCCCGAGAGTCGCTTTCTACTCATTACTTAGGGCGTTAACCCTACGACAGCACCATTAATGGTTACAGAGATTAGCTGGTCACAAAAAGCCTGATGCAAACGCCACGATCATAGGGCGCCAAGTTACATGACAACATTTGTCTTCAGATACTTATGCTACTGAGCCACCTGCTTAATTAGCTGAAAGCTCACAATTGAGCCTACTACCGCCTCTCCATATTTACGAACAACTGATTGATAGAAGCTCGGCTCTACATGCTTTGCAAAAGCAAGCATTCCTTTCAACGAATAAATTTCATCACTAGACATACCGCCAAGTGAGTACCTATATATCAACGACCTGACATATCTTTTCTTTTCGTGCCCCAAAGATATTTTATCATCATTAGTTAGCACCAATCCTGTGACGTGACGATTCCTACCCTTGGATGAAAAGACTGTTTTATCCGCATTTATATTAAGCGTCGGATAGTCAATCTCTCGGCAAATTCTGACCACCAAACTTGGCAGCTCAAATAGAATACCTTGTTTATTTGTTGTAAAGGTAAGATCATCAGCATATCGCGTATAACTTATCTCTAGACGAGCACACTCTTCAAAAATTCTGCAATCAAACTCATACATCAAAGTATTTGAAATAAACGGCGATGATGGGGCGCCTATACTGAGCTTATGCACCGGATCCTTCTTTTTAGTCCAGAAAAAAAGCTTTTTAACCGCATAGGCATCCTCTTTTGAAATTTCCCCTCTATGCTTTTTTATATGTAAAATAAGATCTTTAGGCCCAATAGATGGAAAGAAATCAGAAAAGTCCATTTTTAATAGATATTTGCTTTTCAGGTGTTCAGTAGCATTTTCTCTAATACCAACCCCATCCCGGTAAGCTGTTGCGCAGTGGTGAACCGGCAGACCTACCAAGAAACTCTCAAGGACCATGCGCTGCATGACTTTCAGTACATCCGTAGGCTGCGCAATAATTCGAACGCCCCGTCCACTCCTCTTCGGAATCGGATAAACCTTATATCGATAAGGTGCTGTATTTACAAATCCTATTAACTCCGCAGAGCTAATTAAAAGCTTGTTTGAAAGGTACGCCAATATTGTCATTATTCTGCCCCCACAGTTAGGACAGCTGGAGTTGCAGCGACCACAGCATATGCAGATTGAATGACATGAATCCTCTTGGACTCACTATCATTAGTAGCGTAAAACTGTTGTGCTGCAAGCTTCGCCCTAGTCTGATCAAATTTCCCAGCAAACTCAACTTTCACCGTGTCAATCAAAACATAGTAATAGTCGACGTGACCGCGCTTTGAGCTGCTTATCAATTTAAACTTACCAAGTAGAAATATAAGCCTTTTGAGTTTATCTCTGGAGATGCTTAGACCTAAAGCCTCGAGATAGGCTTCGATCTCTAACAGCTTTAATGCCCTAAAGGTTTTTATGATTTCATAAACAACAAATGAAACATGCCCTTCATTCTCTTTATTGAACGCCTCAGAGCCATCTTGACTTGATACGGCATTCAATATGTCTTCCCTCATTTCTTTCAAGGACGTGGAGAGACTTCTCTTAAGATCATTTTGATCCCATGGGTAGGCGCAAACGCTACTCTCTTTAATCCCTTGCAAATACCTTAATGGCCCAAGTCGAACAAAAGAGCTTTCTTCGTAGTGCTCCTGACTTACGAAGACAAGTATTTTATTTCTGAGCGCCCTATTTTTCACAAATAATCCTAACTCAGCCAGTGCCCCTGCGCTCTCGAGAATAATGATTATGAGTGATGAAATGTGGGCGATATCGCTTTCAAATGCTAGTAGATCCCTGTACACAGAGTCATGGATCCAGTCTTTGAAATCTTCCGCTAAGGTTATGCTTTCTGCTAAATGGCATTTAGCTGAATGTAGATACTCAACAAGCGCGCCACGCACGGATAGCGGCTCAATCGATGTAATGTCGACTTGGCCGCCACAAAGGAAAAGGATGGGTTGAGTCAGTACGATGCGAGAGTTTTCGAGCGAAACCTGAGCTAGAGACTCTAGCCTCTTATCATCGAACTTCAATGTCACTGTCAATGATCCCAAATCCATGGCGCTAAATTGCGCCTCTAGGAGGTTCTCTTTACCAAAGATATAGCGGCGAAGGCTCGCGTGGGCTTTGCGAGGAGTGCGAGGTACGAGTGCGACGAGTGAAGCCCACGCGAGCCTTCGTCGCAACTAATACCAATCAATAAATTAGAGTCTGGCTATACACCGGACTAGAGCTTGCGCTCCAAAACGCGTAAAGAGGGGCACATCATATGCTGCTGGCTAGGCCCATTGTCAAGCTTGGTTAGCGAGGTCTTTGAATCGCCCGATACTGAATACCTATCAGGTGGGCCCGCATAACACTAGGCAGATCAGACCTTCTTGTAAGTGTTTTTGACCCTTTCCTTTCCAGCTTGCCTATGGAATGGTTAGCAGTAACGGTTTTTAGCGATTGTAGGGAAGGCCATTGAAGCAACCTGAACGGCTCAAGCGACTTACGTATGCCGAGCAAAATAATCTGTTATGCGCAGGTCACATTTCTCAGGGGCGGTTTGGACAGCTTCGCCTGTTACGCGACGACAACGGAGCGTTCTCGGCCAAAGTAAAGCAGGAGTTCCAATGCCTAACCTGTAAAGCCGGCAGCGAAGGCGGATGGATGATGCTCATACACAACGTCCTCTATGGCGCGGGATGTCCAATATGCAGGTACTCCAGTGAATTGATAAGGCAGGTAGATGAGCGCTTTCCTTCCCACGGATTAAAGGTGATCGCCAATTTTTTCGGACCTCCCGTTTCCGGTGAATCTAGCTACCAGTTGTATCCAATTCCTTGCGAGCTGCCGGACGACTTCGGCTGGCAACCTGAACGGCTAGCGCGCGTCTCAATTGCTGTTGCCCTGCGCGAGGGCCGCCGACCTTCGGAAAAAGTGGCGCGCTATTACGAGGATTCGGTCACTGCCTACAAAGAGTTCGTGGAATGCTTTCCTAGCGGGACAATTCGTTATAACGGAACGAGAACACCTGGGAGCACTAGTCCTGGCCCATTTTTTGAGATCGATACCAAAAACAGGTTGATGCGCAGCCCTGCCAGCGATCAATACATGAGTTTGCCGGGCTTGCTCAAAATTTGCCGCCGAGAGCGTCACGATCAAACGTACGATAAAAGGTTGAAAGCTGCGGCCGCACTACATGGCGCGGAGATACTCGACTATGAGCAGCACCCTGCAAGGGGCCTGATGATCAAATACAAAAACCGCGCGGGGGACATTCGAACTGATACGCCGCAGCGCGCTCGGGAATTTTGTTGGGGCCAAACATGGATCAGAAAGGCTGAGAAGCTGACCGCTGCCGTCATGCAAGAATTGTTTCCCTCAGAGAGTTGGGTTTACAACAAGCGCTACAACGACCTCCTACGCTACATCTCCCCTACTGGCAAAGTATCCGTGCTTGAGCTCGATGGTTACTGCCCAAGTCACCGTATCGCTTTCGAGTATCAGGGCATCCAGCACTTCATGGCTCTGACCGATACGAAAGAGGCTCGATTGAGACTTGAGGAAATCCAGCAGCGTGACGTTTTCAAGGTTCACCAGTGCAGGGAAGCACAAATTTCACTGGTAGTAGTGCCTAACATGGACCTTGATCCAGAAGTGTTTCTCCGGACCATTACTTCGATCTTATCGTCTCTCGGTCGGCAGCCAAGCAACCCAGCGCCTGATATACAAAATATCTGGGCAACTTGGAACCTAGCATGTCAGAACCCACTGGCAAAATTTCAAGCCAAAGTAGTCGAGAAGCTCGGAAAGCACCGGCTTATCGGGCCTACACAGGAGCAAATAACACGCAATACGGTCATCATCTACGAGTGCAACATCTGCAGTGCTCGGAACGAGGTGGGATCACGAAGCCTGGCCGATGGTGCCGTTCGGTCCTATTGCGTACGTTGCAAAGGACAACAAACTGGCTATGCCAGGAGCCAAAAACGGCTCGATATATGGGAGAAAGAAAACAGCCTTCCTCAACATTTCATCGAGAATCTTCGGACAACGCCAGTTGAATCCAAGTATTTTCAGTTCGTCTGCAGTCAGAGTCACACCACTGATATTCATGACCCCGACCATGCTAAACGACATATCAATAATGGCGTATTCGATTGCCCGACATGTCGCGGCGAAGAGTTAGGCGTGCCTGCCAATCAGGTAGCGGTTCAAGCTCATTACAGACGCGAGTTCAACGACAACATCGACTCTCTGGGGTTCACCATTGTTCAGGAACTGCCCCATCAAGAGGGGCAAATGGCAGCGGAGGTGATCTGTGCCAGCGGTCAACACACCTTCGTGGTAAGAAAGCCCGATCTACGCAGGTTTCAACGCGATTTTTTCAATGATCGTAGCTTTACCCCTTCAGCGTGTCTCAGTTGCTGCTACCCAGGAGTAACTGTGGCTCCTGGCAACGTGCTAATGGGGACCATATTTCATCGCCTCGCCTCACTACGAGGCATGTACCTTAAGGTGAACCACGTAACGGGCTTCGATCCCGAAGGGTGGAATGACGAACGATTCAACTGTGGCGAAATGCTCCCGGATGGTAACCCACATCCTGACTTCTCGATCTCCTGGCGAAACCTCCAGAAGGCCGGTAGGGCAAGGCCGTTCACTCACTTATGCAATGCGTGCGGCATTGCTTCTGGCCAAGTAGGTAATAGGGGCAAGTCATTGCAGGACCTTGAAGCCATTATGGTTCTGCTTCGCCACGAGCTCCACATGCACAAACAATCCAGCGAACCTTTCAGTCGACCCAAGGTTACGTATCACGAGGGCCCCTTCGACCCGCAGACGCAAGTTGTGAGCACCACTAAAACAAAGCTCGTGTTCTGGTGTGGCGTAAAAAACCATGAGCCGGTTATTGCCACCAAGGACAATTACTTCAACCGGGCACCCACCAAAGGCGCGGGATTCTGTAAGAAGTGCGTAAAAACTGCGGGGCTCACCAAGGCGCCGTTGCCGGCGGTGGTGGTAGATTCCGTTCGCCAGCTGCTACCCTGCACGCTTCGAAATCGAACGAAGAACGCAGGTGAGGAAATTTAGTCGCTACGCTCGGCATGCTTACTGCCGAGCTGATCGTAGACCCCTGAAAGTTTGCGTTCTCAGACTGGGTATCGGCGGCGACCAGAAAATCTGGCGGTAAACCAGCGGTTGCCTCACCAAACTCACTGAAGCACCCGTTCGATGTCAGATAGCCCAACAACCTCTGGGTCACCGACATCACCTACATCCGAATATGAGGCTGGCAGTATTTGGCCGTGGTACTCGATCTGTTTTCACGCCAAGTCGTTGGCTGGTCAATGAAGTCACAAATGACTAGCGACTGGGCCAGTGAACCTCGCCTAATGACTGGATGTAAAGACAATTCACTTTAAAGCAGAAACTTTATAGAACGTAACCTGAAAAATACAAATCCAGCCGATTAAATATCCAAGCAAAAATCATCAATTAACCCTAAAAACTCCTGATGATGAAAACTTAAAACTTTCTTTTTTTGCAACGCAAAAATATTGTCAGGTTCTATCTGCAGCAAATAATTTACTCGCCCCAGAATCCTTTCAAAAACTAGCGGATCAAATTCTTTTTGACTAGAAAGATGAAATTTGTTCCTTTCCAACTCATGAATTTGAGCTCGTAAATTACGCTTGAATGCTTTAGGAGCTTTTAAAACTCCAGAAGAAATCGAAACACCAGTGATAATTTTTTTCGCGCCAAAAATTTTAAACTGCGTCTTATCTTCATTTAAACAAAAATGATGATCCAAGAGAATTTTTCGCACCAAGCCAGGTAGATCTCTAGGAACTTTCCCACCAGAAAATACTATATCGTCCGCATAGCGAGAGTAGCGCAACCGCAAAGAGCTTGCCAACTTTGAAAATCTTACATCTATTGGAAAAAAAACAAGGTTGCTTAACATCGGACTGGTACATGCACCTTGCGGAAGAGCATTTTTCAAAGTGCACAAGATAGAGATATAGGATGCTTTCTTTGGGTCACAACCATTTCTTGAAAGCGCACCAAAAATCATTTGCCTAGAAATACTAGGAAAATACTCCTTTATATCTAACTGTAAAATTTCTCTTGAGCCAAGATGGTAACGCGCATGCCCAACAGCGCACTTATTTTTTACATAGGCATACGCTGAATCATGAGGTAAATAGTCCTCCAAAACATTCTGCAAAATCGATTTCTGTATTTTGTCGAGCGTTGGGTATGGAGAGCTAATTAGCCGAGTTCCTCCTCGTCGCTTCGGAATTCTAAAACTTCTGTAGAATAGATCAGTTCGCGCAATCATACGCGAAACAATAGCTAAATCCTCTACTGAAAGATTCAGATCTCGATACAGAGCCATTAGCCCACTAACTTCGATTTGGCTTTCAATATTGTCCATAAGTGCAGGGGATCGACTCTACGAGCTTGCTTTTATCACGATATTTCATTCACGTCAGTGAATGAAATGCACTCTGCGCAGCAGAGTTTATTTCATTCAGTGGCTAAAACCAGCCTGAACGATGAAGGCGAAAACACCTTCGATTGCTAGAGCCGACCCCCTGCCCAAGCAGATCATACGTACCTGTAAGCATAAGTCAAGCGCCCCGCTTCAAAGTTATCAAGAGCCTTTGGCCTGACTGTCTTCTGCAATTTATTCAACAATGCAAAGTGCTTATTAGACAACTGATCAGAAAATCTAACCATTCGCCCTTCTTTTTGTATTAAACCATTATTTAAGAAAAATCGAACCAGACTAAATATAACATCTGGATAGAGGCGGTATCGCGAATGCAGTTCGTAAATCTCATGCCAGCCACCATCTGATAGAAGACAAATAAACTCTCTTGCAGCATTCCTATCAATATTCATAACAGTCACCCCGCACGCTTGAAAAGAGTCCTAAACCCCCTTCCATCCTTCAACTTGGTCCACCAAAACACAGGGAAAACATTATTAGGGCAATTATCATTCTCCGCGCAGTATAAAGCCTCACTTCTGCCATACCCCAGGGAATAATCTTCAATTTTCTTATTTTTGTACCTATCAAAAAGTCTACTTTCAAGCACAGTCATCACTTCAATCAAGCGTGCTGCTTCAGAGGCATCATATTTATCTGTTATTGCCTTGGTCAACTCTTTATATGCATAAGCTTCGCACCTAGTTTCAGCTCTTATTTTTTCCATGCCAAATCGCATGGCTGCAAGTGATAAATAATACACATCCACATGCCCGACACCTTTTTCATCAAGAATCCCCCTCAACCACCTACCCTTCTTAATCATCTTATCACCACTACCGATAAAATCATCAAACAGAACAACTGATTGACCAGCCTTAATGAACTGCGCCGCTTCCGGGATATTAGAAATAAATCTAGAGTGCCAATTGTCAAACGGTAAAATTTTATTTTTTAACCGTTGCAGAGCCGCGGTGGATCCGTCAATTTCAGTTTTATTCGCCACAGCCACTATCCATGTAGACTTTGGAGACAACCCCCACGATTGCATTTTTTCATTAATAGAACTATGCGCAAGCCTTTCCATGGCAGCATTAAACAGGCAAATATCCATAATTAACGATTTAAGCAGAGTTTGCTCCTGCCTAAACTCACACACATTCCACAATTCAATAAGCTCGCCAACAAACTCATTTAACCATTCTTGAGACTCGAAAATCTCAATCATGTCATACATAACTTCAGGGGAAATTTTATTGGCAGCAATATTCAATTCCAACTCCCAACCTTAAACATTAAAAGCAACTGCCAACCTAAGTCCACTAGCGAATTGCACCTCATATCAACTACTACATAGATCTTTAAATCAATTCATTTTAACTGAGCTAAAATGTGCCACAGCCACATTACTCACTCTATTTTTTCTGCAATACAACAAACCGTGGTGTCTGACGAAATTGCAGCCCATCATCCTCTCCACCGCCTGACAGCAGTGGACAAGAGCATCTGGTCGCTAAATAGAGTATCTAATTGAAGCTCTGACGGAGCGTGATACAACGTCTCGACCTACTTGGTCAAGAGGTAATTTTCCCCAATTTCATTGGGCTTGAGCTTGGGCTAATGCACCTTCACCAACGAGTTCCTTCTTTACCACTCATCCAAACGCCCCGGCTCGGTCAATTTCTTCACCTACTCCAACCGGCTTGTCCTTTTTGCGTTCTTTGACGAAGTTGTTACTAGCTTTACGTCGCGGATACTTGGATACACGCTATCGGACACCTCCTCGTAATCGGACAGGCAGCGTACGCGTGAAAAGCTATGGGAAGGTACAACAACGGTACAGTGCCCAGCTTTACCCACCTAGTGAAAACTAGCGAAAACCACATGTAATCATCTAGTTAAAGCTGTTGCACCCTTCTCATGCCTCGCCTAGACTTTACTCACCTCGGTGCATCAGTCGGCGACTCATAATCCTTTGGTCCACGGTTCAAATCCGTGTGGGCCCACCAAACAAGAAAGCCGCGCAAATGCGCGGCTTTTTTTCTGCGACTAACGTTTGGCCTAAGAGATCAGACCAGCCGAACCACCAAGGCAACAGCAACAATAGTCACGAGCGCCAGCGCGGCACCGAGTCCAAACGGCAGTAGGATTGCTCGGGTCGCGATGGGGGATGGGCTACGCATGTCTTCGGCCAAGGCGGCCACGTCACGGTGTAACTGTTCAATGCTGGCTTGAATCGTAGGAGGTGTGGACATACTGCGTCTTCCTGCAGGGATCACGGGTCACGCCTAATGCGCTAACCCTTGTTAGATAAGGTGGGCTGCTAAGCGGTAAAACTCAAGCACCTCCGATCATTGATCGCTTCCGTGTGTTAGGGATTTTAAAGCTTGGACCACAATCCGACGGCGGCGACAACGGCGGTCACTAGACCGGCGCCTACTGCGAACGGATACCAAAAAGCCTCCTGCCTAAGCTTGCTTTCTTCCGCCATAAACTTGCGGGTTTCAGCAATGAATCTCCGGATTTCGACTTGAAGCTTATCGAGCTCCAGATTTTTGCGGTCATTTTGTAGCATCAGTCATCCTGTCGGGGATCGGGTCGCGTCCTGTGCGCTGCTCCGCGGCGGGACATGCGTTTTTTCCTGTCTGCCGTCTAGGTTATATTTTGCGCTGACGTGAGGTTATCGGATGACGTCAGCCAAGGTTGTAGGCAAACTCCGAGAATTGCGTAATGGGTGCGTTTGGGCACTTTGCCGCCTTGTTGGCGTTCTCTTCGACGGGATACTCTCCGGACGTCGCTGCAAATGCAGTGATCGGGTGTGGTAACCCGGTGAACCAGCGCAACAGTGCACTCATCACGAAGATAGGCAGTTTTTTATGCCTGTGATCTCGATATGGCAGCTGTGCGTGGGACGCCTTCGGGCGTGCCGGTTTCCTTGGTTCCCGGTTTACCACCCTGCGTACAGCTGCCACCCTTTCGTGTGGTAACGAAAGTGGCAGCTCCTCGAACCTAGGAGTTATATCGTGAATAAAATAAATCCATCCGCAATTTCAGACCTGAAAACCATCGGTTTCACCCCACTCATCTACTGCTCGGATCAGGCGTTGTTCAACGTCCGCGCCGGTGTCCCCATCGTTGATGCATTGTCACAAGCCTCCGATCTGCTGTTCCTCGCAAAATCATTTGCCGAGGACGCTGCCTACGCAAGAGACACTGACCGCCACGCCTGGGCCGCGCACTATCTGACGGCGATGGGTAAGGCGGTGATTGATGATGTGGTGAAGGTGCTAACGCCGAGACCGGCTCGGACCGCGACGGAATCAGAGGAGTAGCGCGCACTATCCCACTGAAAGACGCCCCGATTATTCGGGGCTTCCAGTCGTGACCGAGCGTGCAATGCGCGCCCGGAAGTTACTCCCTGTGCGAATCGGCACCATCGTTGCCAGCCCCAACGCGCAACCCCGGAATCGCCCGCACCAACCCCATCCGCTCAAGCCCCTCCCTCGTCAAAACACCCTCATACGTATCCGCCGACCGCCCCCATTGCTCCACGATACCCATGCCATCTACCAACGCTTCGCCCAACCCAATAATCGTATCGGCCAACTGCTCAACGATTGTTTGAGTCCGTAACCACAGACGATCCGTAATCTCTTTCAGCTCGGCCGTTACGTGTTCAGACGAGTCCGGATTCGTATCGGGGTAGGTGATGTTGCGCAGCAAGTGCCGTAACTCCCTGATTTTTGCGTAGTCCTGTTCTGCCCCAAGTTCTCCCCTCAGGATGGCGGCCGCTTTCGGCTTATCGACGCGTTTGCCGGGCGAACGCTTTGAAGTCAATGACTGCGCCATGGCGCCCGCAAAGAGAACCATCATTCGGGCTTGCAGATGCTCCTTCATTGCCTCAATCGTCGTAATTGAACGCGCCAAGGTAATGGAAGCGCCCGCTTGATGCCTCAAGTCCATGGTCACTGTCAGGCTCACATCACCCGTTTCAAACCCCAAGACTCGGGCAACGACGTAGTGACCCATTTCGTGATTGGCAATCTGCACTGCGTGATCCCGGACAGCGGGAGGCATGTTCTTTGTCATTTTGATCACCTCGCATCCCTCGATTTCTCATTCGACTATGACTGACAGCTGGTGTCCATCCTGTCTTCCGCGCGGCGTCTGACGTTCTCTGACATCCGCCGTGCCAGCCGTGCTGTAACATGCCAGCCCACTGATTTGTGTTGCTGGAGACGACCCTTGCCTGACACCCGCCCACCCGTTCTTGACGAAATCGACCGCCAACTGATCGCGGCCTTGCAGATCAACGCCCGTGAAAGCGTGGCCATGCTCGCTCGCCAGTTGGGAATCGCACGGACCACGGTGACTTCTCGTCTGGCACGGCTGGAAAAGGCAAAAGTCATCACCGGTTACGGCGTGCGTCTGGGTCAACGTGTGGTGGATGGCGGCTTGCAGGCGTATGTCGGGATCACGGTGCAACCGCGCTCGGGCAAGGAAGTGCTGCGCCGGCTCAGTGCCATGGCCCAGGTGCAGCAGTTGTGTGCGGTGAGTGGCGAGTTTGACTACGTGGCATGGCTTCGCACGGAATCGCCGGAGCAGCTGGATCAGTTGCTGGATCAGATTGGCAGTGTGGATGGGGTGGAGAAGACGACGACGTCGATCATCTTGAGCAGCAAGATTGATCGGGGGCAGCCGGTTTGATTTGCAGCGTCTTGAGGGCCCGAGCAGGCTCGCTCCAACACTGGTCAGTATGTAGTGGTTTATCGTCATAATGACCAAAAAATTATCAAAACGACGACACATTGCGTCTTATTAACGTGTTCTACGCTCTCTAGAATGGCTGCCATCTTTTCCTATACTCAGATGCGCATTCCGCGTCGGGTCGCCAGTAAGGTCAGTCATGAACAAGAACAATCGCCATCCTGCAGACGGTAAAAAACCAGTCACCATTTTCGGCCCGGACTTTCCTTTCGGCTTTGACGACTGGATCGAACACCCGGCCGGCCTGGGCAGCATTCCGGCACACAATCATGGTGCCGAAGTGGCGATTGTTGGCGCAGGTATCGCCGGTCTGGTGGCAGCTTATGAGTTGATGAAACTGGGCCTCAAACCCGTCGTCTACGAAGCTTCGAAAATGGGTGGCCGTCTGCGTTCCCAAGCGTTCAACGGGACCGATGGCATCGTCGCCGAACTGGGCGGCATGCGCTTTCCGGTGTCGTCCACGGCGTTTTACCACTATGTCGACAAGCTCGGTCTCGAGACCAAACCCTTTCCCAATCCGCTGACGCCAGCCTCTGGCAGCACCGTGATCGACCTGGAAGGCAAAACCCATTACGCACAGAAACTGGCAGATCTTCCTGCACTATTCCAGGAAGTGGCTGACGCTTGGGCAGATGCACTGGAGGCTGGCTCGCAGTTCGCCGATATCCAGCAAGCGATCCGCGACCGCGATGTGCCACGCCTCAAAGAGCTGTGGAACACCCTGGTTCCGCTGTGGGATGACCGAACCTTCTACGACTTCGTCGCTACCTCCGAAGCCTTCGCCAAGCTCTCATTCCATCACCGCGAAGTGTTCGGCCAGGTCGGTTTCGGTACCGGCGGCTGGGACTCGGACTTCCCGAACTCGATGCTGGAAATCTTCCGCGTCGTGATGACCAACTGCGACGATCACCAACATCTGGTCGTCGGCGGCGTCGAACAAGTGCCGCAAGGCATCTGGCGTCATGTGCCGGAACGTTGCGTGCACTGGCCCGAAGGCACCAGCCTCAAGTCGCTGCACAGAGGCGCGCCACGCTCCGGGGTTAAAAAAATCGCTCATGCCCCGGACGGCCGTTTTGCGGTCACCGATAACAACGGCGACACCCGCGAATACGCGGCGGTACTGACCACCTGCCAGAGCTGGCTGCTGACCACCCAGATCGAATGCGACGAAACCCTGTTCTCGCAAAAGATGTGGATGGCCCTCGACCGCACCCGCTACATGCAATCGTCGAAAACCTTTGTGATGGTCGACCGGCCATTCTGGAAGGACAAAGATCCGGAAACCGGCCGCGACCTGATGAGCATGACCCTCACCGATCGCCTGACCCGCGGCACCTACCTCTTCGACAACGGCGACGACAAGCCGGGGGTGATTTGCCTGTCGTACTCGTGGATGAGCGACGCACTGAAAATGCTGCCGCACCCGGTGGAAAAACGCGTGAAGCTGGCGTTGGACGCATTGAAAAAGATCTACCCGAAAGTCGACATTGCCGCGCGCATCATCGGCGATCCGATCACCGTGTCATGGGAAGCCGACCCGCACTTCCTCGGCGCTTTCAAAGGCGCCCTGCCCGGCCACTACCGCTACAACCAGCGGATGTATGCGCACTTCATGCAGGACGACATGCCGGCCGAGCAACGCGGGATCTTCATCGCGGGCGACGACGTTTCATGGACGCCGGCGTGGGTGGAAGGCGCGGTGCAGACCTCGCTCAACGCGGTCTGGGGCATCATGAAACACTTCGGCGGTGAAACTCACGCCGAGAACCCGGGTCCAGGGGATGTGTTCAACGAGATCGGTCCGATCGCCCTGCCCGAGTAAAAGGAGTTCCAAATGCGCGTAGCCCTTTACCAATGTCCACCGCTGCCCCTGGATGTCGCCGGCAATCTGCAACGCCTGCATCAACTGGCGCTGGAGGCCAAGGGCGCTGACTTGCTGGTGCTGCCGGAGATGTTCCTGACCGGCTACAACATCGGCATCGATGCCGTCAGCGTGCTGGCGGAGGTGCACAACGGTGAATCGGCGCAGCAGATCGCGCGCATTGCCAAGACCGCCGGGATTGCCATTTTGTATGGCTATCCCGAGCGCACCGAGGACGGGCAGATCTACAACGCCGTGCAGTTGATCGACGCCAACGGCGAGCGCCTGTGCAACTACCGCAAGACTCACCTGTTCGGCGACCTCGATCACTCGATGTTCAGCGCCGGGCAGGATGATTTCCCCTTGGTGGAACTCAACGGCTGGAAGCTCGGCTTTTTGATCTGTTACGACCTGGAGTTCCCGGAAAACGCCCGTCGCCTGGCCTTGGCCGGTGCCGAGTTGATCCTGGTGCCGACGGCGAACATGGTTCCCTTTGACTTCGTTGCCGATGTCACCGTCCGCGCCCGCGCCTTCGAAAACCAGTGTTATGTGGCATATGCCAACTATTGCGGGCAGGAAGGTGAAATCAACTATTGCGGCCAGAGCAGCATCGCTGCACCGGATGGCAGCCGCATCGCCCAGGCGGGCCTGGATGAAGCACTGATTGTCGGTGAGCTGGATCGTCAGTTAATGGTCGAATCCCGTGCCGCCAATCGCTACTTGGTCGATCGCCGTCCTGAGCTTTACGGCGACCTTAACAAGCGCTGATCCATCGTAATCCGCTAGCATTAGCGCTTCTCTGTCCTGGAAGTGCTCATGCCTGCGCTGAATCACCCTCGCCCCCACACTGAAACCCTGGCCAACGGCTTGCGGGTGACGCTGCGTCATGCTCCCGATTTGAAGCGCTGCGCCGCGGCGTTGCGGGTTTTCGCAGGCAGTCATGACGTGCCGCTGGCATGGCCCGGCCTCGCGCACTTTCTCGAGCATTTGTTGTTTCTGGGGACGGAGCGCTTTCCCGCAGGGCAAGGGCTGATGGCCTACGTGCAAGGTCATGGCGGCCAGGTCAATGCGCGCACCAGCGAACGCACCACCGACTTCTTTTTCGAACTGCCGCCTCAGGCGTTTAGCGGTGGGCTGGAGCGTCTGTCAGACATGCTCGCTCATCCGCGTATGAATCTGGACGATCAGCGGCGGGAACGGGAAGTGCTGCACGCCGAATTTGTCGCCTGGTCCCGGGATGCCACGGCTCAACAGCAGTTCGCGCTGTTCGACGGTCTGTCGACGGCTCACCCGCTACGGGCGTTTCATGCAGGCAACCGCTACACCCTGCCGGTGCCGCAGCCGGAGTTTCAGCAAGCGTTGAGGGATTTCTATCAGCGGTTTTATCGGACCGGGCAGATGACGTTGAGCCTGGCCGGACCGCAGAGTCTCGATGAGTTGAGGGCAATGGCTCAGCACTTTGGCGATCTTCTCGCCGTAGGGGAAAAGGTTGCGCAAGAAGCACCTGCACCGCTTATGGACTCTTCCGACAAAAGTTATCAACAGGCTGGCGAACGTCGGCTCGATCTACTGTTCGCGTTCGAAGCGTTGCCCGACTCATCCCGCGAGGCATTAGCGTTCCTGTGCCATTGGCTGAACGCCGCTAAACCTGGCGGTCTGCTGGCTGAATTGCGCGAGCAAGGGCTGGCGGACAGCCTGAAAGCCGCGCCGCTGTATCAGTTCGCCGGCCAAGCCTTGCTGCACATTGAATTCACCACAACTAAACCGGGGAACGCGATCCGCGAACGGCTTGTGGATTGGCTGGGCTTTTTTGCCTCTCACCAGAACTGGACCGAGTTGCGCCAAGAGTACGCCGCCCTGCTCGACCGTCAGCAACACGTCAGCGGTGCTCTGCAACTGGCGCGACTGGACAGTGAGCAGCTTGAAGCCGGTTTATCCGAACAAGGCGTCATAGCGCTCAAGTACATCCTGAAAAAAATCGGCGCTGTGGATAACTTCTCCGGCGAATGGCAATTACCAGCGCCAAACCCGTTTTTACGCACAGAAGCACCAGCGACCAATGCCGGATTGATTCGCGGCCAGACCAGCAAACACCGCGGCCTGCGGACGTTTGCCCAGGATCGCTCGCGCAGCCGTCGCGAAAACTCGCCGATGCAGTTCAGTCAGGCGTTGCCGGACAACACGGATGAGGGCGCGATTTATCTGCGCTGGCGACTGCAGGCCAAACCTCATCCCCGTGTTCAATCGAACCTGGAAAATCGCCTGCAACCCTTGCGTGAAGATGCCCGCCAGGCGGGGGTCGAGTTTTCCTTCAGTGCATCAGGCAATGAATGGCTGCTGAAGATGACAGGCCTGCAGGAGCCCATGCCGACCGTCCTCGAACATGTGCTGAAAGAGCTGACAAAACCCGATGTCGGTTTCCCACAGGAAGAACCGCCAAGCATGCCGTTGATACCGATCAGACAGCTGCTGAAAATGCTTCCCGAGCATTCACTTGAGCGCACCGCTGAAAGTGATGACGTGCAGCAGCTCTGGGCGAGCGCACGCTGGCAAGGTCTGGCGATGGGCCTGTCGGCGCAGACGCAAGCAGCGATGGGCCTGGCACTTAGTCGTGTGCCCGGTGCTGCGGACGATCAGCCGTCGCCGCCCGCCTCGATAAACGCGCTGCATCTGTGGAGCGCGCTCGACACCGGTTCCAGCGAACACGCGCTATTGCTGTTTTGCCCGCCGGCCACGCAAGACATCACCGACGAAGCCGCTTGGCGTTTGCTCGCTCACCTGTGCCAGACGCCGTTCTATCAGCGCCTGCGGGTTGAACTGCAATTGGGTTATGCCGTGTTCAGCGGCCTGCGTCAGTTCCATGGGCAGACCGGGCTGCTGTTCGGCGTTCAATCACCGAGCGTTGTCCCTCAGGATCTGCTGGAGCACATAGAGCGTTTCTTGAACGAAATGCCCGCACTGATTGAAGGCGTCGATGATGCGACCTTCATTGCCCAGCGCCAGGCCTTGGCCGACCAATTCCACGCCACCGCACTGCCCCACGCTCAGTCGGCCGAACTGCTCTGGCAGGGCAAACTGGCGGGCCACTCGTCGGATTATCTGGAGCGATTGCCTGAAGCGATCCTGCTGATCGACCGCAACGCATTGAAAGAAGCAGCCCGACGACTGAATCAGGCCGAAGGTGGCTGGCGCTGCTTGGCCAGCAGCGCCAGCGCGACAGCACCTTGGCAAGCGGCAAAATGATCATTACCGACGCTGCAATTAGCTTTCTCAAAGATTCGCGGCCAATCGCGCTGTAATTTTGAGTAACATAGCCACCTAACTATCTGAACATCTCCGACTGGAGGTGGACTATATGTATAGGTCTCAACTGTCTCATCACCTGAAGGAGCGCTCCCATGTCCTGGTCCAAACCTGCTTACACCGACCTGCGTATCGGCTTTGAAGTCACCATGTACTTCGCAAGCCGCTAAGGTCTGCCGTTGTAATGATGTGCAACGCCTCGGTTTACCGGGGCGTTTTTATTTTCAGCGTTGAAATGGAGCGCCCATGTTTGTCCAGATTCTAGGTTCCGCCGCCGGCGGCGGTTTCCCCCAGTGGAACTGCAACTGCGTGAACTGCGCCGGTTTTCGCAACGGCAGCCTGAACGCCAAGGCGCGTACCCAGTCGTCCATCGCGATTTCCGATGACGGCGTGAACTGGATCCTGTGCAACGCTTCGCCGGACATCCGCGTCCAGCTGCAAGGCTTCACCCCGCTGCAACCGGGCCGCGCCCTGCGCGATACCGGCATCAGCGCAATCATCCTGATGGACAGCCAGATCGATCACACCACCGGTCTGCTCAGCCTGCGCGAAGGTTGCCCGCACCAGGTCTGGTGCACCGACATGGTCCATGAAGACTTGAGCACCGGTTTCCCCCTGTTCACCATGCTCAAGCACTGGAATGGCGGGCTGAACTGGAACCGCATTGAACTCGACCGCAGCTTTACCATCCCGGCCTGCCCAAGCCTGCTCTTCACCCCGCTGCCCCTGCGCAGCGCCGCGCCGCCCTACTCGCCGCACCGCTTCGACCCGCACCCGGGCGACAACATTGGCCTGATCGTCGAAGACCTGAACACCGGCGGCAAACTGTTCTACGCGCCGGGCCTGGGCAAAGTCGATGCGCCGCTGCTGGACATCATGGCCGCCAGCGATTGCCTGCTGGTGGACGGCACGATGTGGGACGACGACGAAATGCAGCGCCGTGGCGTCGGCACGCGCACTGGACGGGAGATGGGCCATCTGGCGCAAAATGGCCCCGGCGGCATGCTCGAAGTGCTGGAACAGTTGCCCAAGCAGCGCAAAGTGCTTATCCACATCAACAACACCAATCCGATTCTCGATGAAGATTCGCCGGAGCGTGCCGAGTTGGCTCGGCGCAAGGTTGAAGTGGCGTATGACGGCATGAGTATTGTGTTGTAGCGGATGGCCTCTTCGCGGGCAAGCCTCGCTCCTACAGTGATCGCGTGCCCCTGTAGGAGCGAGGCTTGCCCGCGAAGGCGTCGGACCAGACACCAGAGAATCCACCGGTCATCCCCGGAGAACCGCAATGACTGACACCCCAATGTCCCCCGCCGAATTCGAAGCAGCCTTGCGCGCCAAGGGCGCCTATTACCACATCTATCACCCGTACCACGTGGCGATGTATGAAGGCCGGGCGACCCGCGAGCAGATCCAGGGTTGGGTCGCCAATCGCTTCTACTATCAGGTGAACATCCCCCTGAAGGACGCTGCGATCCTCGCCAACTGCCCGGATCGCGAGATCCGTCGCGAGTGGATTCAGCGCCTGCTCGACCATGACGGCGCCCCCGGCGAAGACGGCGGCATCGAAGCGTGGCTGCGTCTGGGCCAGGCCGTCGGGCTCGACCCGGATCAGCTGCGCTCGCAGGAACTGGTCTTGCCGGGCGTACGTTTCGCCGTGGACGCCTACGTAAACTTCGCCCGCCGGGCCAGTTGGCAGGAAGCCGCCAGCAGCTCGCTGACCGAGTTGTTCGCGCCGCAGATCCACCAATCGCGCCTCGACAGCTGGCCGCAGCATTACCCGTGGATCGACCCGACGGGCTACGAGTATTTCCGCACCCGTCTCGGCCAGGCGCGCCGTGACGTGGAACACGGTCTGGCGATCACTTTGCAGCACTACACGACGCGTGAAGGCCAAGAGCGCATGCTGCAAATTCTCCAGTTCAAACTGGACATCCTTTGGAGCATGCTCGATGCCATGAGCATGGCCTACGAACTGAACCGCCCGCCGTATCACAGCGTGACCGACCAGCGGGTCTGGCATAAAGGAATCACCTTATGAGTTTCGATCGCAGCAAGACCCCGACGTGGCGTCAGGGCTACCGCTATCAGTACGAACCGGCGCAGAAAGGCCATGTCCTGCTGTACCCGGAAGGCATGATCAAACTCAACGACAGCGCTGCGCTGATTGGCGGTTTGATTGATGGCCAGCGTGACGTAGCGGCGATCATCGCCGAACTGGACGCGAAGTTCCCCGACGTGCCCGAGCTCGCTGAGGACATCGAGCAGTTCATGGAGGTAGCCCGTGCTCAGCACTGGATCGAACTTGCCTGATTCCGTGTCAGGCACGTTACCGCCAAAACCTGAAATCGGCCTGCCGCTGTGGCTGCTGGCCGAGCTGACGTACCGCTGTCCGCTGCAATGTCCATACTGCTCCAACCCGCTGGACTTCGCCGAACAAGGCAAAGAACTGAGCACCGAGCAGTGGATCAAAGTGTTCCGCGAAGGCCGGGAAATGGGTGCCGCACAGCTGGGCTTTTCCGGCGGTGAGCCGCTGGTGCGCCAGGACCTTGCCGAGTTGATCGCCGAGGCGCGCAAGTTGGGTTTCTACACCAACCTCATCACGTCCGGCATTGGCCTCACCGAGCAGAAAATCAGCGACTTCAAGAAAGCCGGCCTTGATCACATCCAGATCAGTTTCCAGGCCAGCGACGAACAAGTGAATAACTTGTTGGCTGGTTCGAAAAAGGCCTTCGCGCAGAAGCTGGAAATGGCTCGTGCGGTGAAAGCCCACGGCTACCCGATGGTGCTGAACTTCGTGACCCATCGGCACAACATCGACAAGATCGACCGGATCATCGAGCTGTGCATCGCCCTTGAAGCGGACTTTGTCGAACTCGCCACCTGCCAGTTTTACGGTTGGGCACAGCTCAATCGGGTCGGCCTGTTGCCGACCAAAGAGCAATTGGTTCGCGCCGAACGCATCACCAACGAATACCGCGCCAAACTGGAAGCCGAAGGGCATCCGTGCAAGCTGATTTTCGTCACGCCGGACTACTACGAAGAACGCCCGAAAGCCTGCATGAACGGCTGGGGCAGCATCTTTCTTACAGTCACGCCGGACGGAACCGCACTGCCGTGTCACGGTGCCCGGCAGATGCCGGTGCAATTTCCGAACGTGCGCGATCACAGCATGCAGCACATCTGGTACGACTCGTTCGGCTTCAACCGCTTCCGTGGTTACGACTGGATGCCCGAGCCATGCCGCTCCTGCGACGAGAAAGAAAAAGACTTCGGCGGCTGCCGCTGCCAGGCGTTCATGCTCACGGGTGACGCCAGCAATGCCGACCCGGTGTGCAGCAAGTCGGAGCATCATGGCGTGATTCTCAAGGCCCGCGAAGAAGCCGAACCCGCGACCCAGACCATCGAACAACTGGCCTTTCGCAATGAACGAAACTCACGCCTCATCGCTAAAAGCTGAACCCTTCAGCGCTTCCCGGGCCGTTGCGGCCGGTATCGACTTCGCCGAGCTGTTAGTCGGCCAGCATGGCCTGTTCTGGAACGAATACCGTCCCGAAGATGCCGCCTGCAGGATCTGGCATTGGCGCGACGGCCAGGCCCGTTGCCTGACGCCAACGGGTTTCAGCGTGCGCAGTCGGGTGTACGAATATGGCGGTGGCGCGTTTTGTCTGACGGATGACGGGATTGTTTTCGTCAACGAAGCAGAGCAGCAACTCTATCGGCAATCGCTGGCGGGCGAGACGCCTGAGGTGCTGACCTCCGGGGAATGCCGTTACGGCGATCTGCAGTTTGCCAACGGACAGGTTTTGGCGGTTGAAGAAAACCGGGATCGGCATCGTCTGGTGGCGATTGATGTGGCTGACGGCCAGCGTCATCTGCTGGCCGAAGGCGCCGATTTCTATGCCGCGCCGACGCTGAGTCCGGACTCGCAACGATTGGCGTGGATTGAATGGAGCCGCCCGGATCAGCCGTGGACCGCCACTCGCTTGATGGTTGCCGAGCGCCAGAATGATGGGGGCTTCGCTCAACCACGTTGTTTGGCGGGCGATGGTGCGCAGGAGTCACTGCAACAACCGCGTTTCGACAGCGACGGCCACCTGTTTTGCCTGACGGATCGCGGCGGCTACTGGCAGCCTTGGGCGGAATCCGCAGACGGCCTGAGCCAGCTGCCGAGTGTCGCCGCTGACCATGGGCCGGCACCGTGGCAGCTGGGGGGCAGCACCTGGTTGCCGCTGGGCGAAAGCCGCTACTTGGCCAGTTGGACCGAAGGCGGGTTCGGCAAACTGGGAATCTGCGGTGACGCCGCTGAAGATTTCACCGGCGATTACAGCCGTTTTCGTCATCTCGCACTGGATGAGCAATTCATCTATTGCATCGCGGCATCGCCGGTCAGTTCGTCGGCGGTGATCGCAATCGAGCGCGATACCCGCCAGGTCAAAATCATCGCCGGCGGGATCGCACCGTTGCCCGCCGAGCGCATCAGCGTCCCGCGAACCTTGCGCTACCCGAGCGGTTCGGGCGAGGCCCACGGCTTCTTCTATCCGCCAATGACCGGCGAGGCGAAACCGCCGCTGGTGGTCTTCATCCACGGCGGCCCGACCTCGGCCTGCTACCCGATGCTTGATCCACGCATTCAGTATTGGGCGCAACGCGGCTTCGCCGTGGCCGATCTCAACTACCGCGGCAGCAGTGGCTATGGCCGGGCGTATCGCCAGGCGCTGCATTTGAGTTGGGGTGACGTGGATGTCGAAGATGCCTGCGCGGTGGTCGCTTATCTTGCCGATCGCGGCTTGATCGACGGCGACAAGGCGTTTATTCGCGGCGGCAGTGCTGGCGGTTACACCACGCTGTGTGCGTTGGCCTTTCACAACGTCTTCCGCGCAGGCGCCAGCCTTTACGGTGTCAGCGATCCCGTGGCACTGGGCCGCGCGACCCACAAGTTCGAAGGCGATTATCTGGATTGGCTGATTGGCGATCCGGTTGAGGATGCCGAACGATACGCCGCGCGTACTCCGCTGCTGCATGCGAACAACATCAGTGTTCCGATGATTTTCTTTCAGGGCGAACTGGACGCCGTGGTGGTGCCGCAACAGACCCGCGACATGGTCAAGGCGCTACAAGACAACGGCATTCTGGTTGAAGCGCATTACTACTCGGACGAACGTCATGGCTTTCGCAAGGCGGGGAACCAGGCCCATGCGCTGGAGCAGGAGTGGTTGTTTTATCGGCGGGTGATCGAACTCGCAAGCTGAAACCGCGTCGCGCCCTTCGCGGGCAAGCTTCGCTCCTACAGGTACGGTGTTATCCCCGTAGGAGCGAGGCTTGCCGCGAAAGCGTTCTATCTGACGCCGCAGAACTCAGCGCTTGGCGATGATGTACACCGCATGCACGATCCCCGGAATGTAACCGCACAACGTCAGCAAAATATTCAGCCAGAAAGCGCCGGCGAAACCGACTTGTAGAAACACGCCCAGTGGTGGCAACAGAATGGCAATGATGATGCGAATGAAATCCATGGGGCAGCTCCTGATGTGAAGTGAACTCGTGTGAGCCCTACTGCTAATCGACACGCGCCGTTCGTCAGGGTTCAGTAGGAACCTGGCGCAATAGCGAAACCTCATGAATCGCAGGCAAAAAAACGCCCCACGCGAAAGAATCAAACGTGGGGCGATGCGTTATTACCGCGAGACGGTTCTGGAATTCGTGCGGGAAAAGTCTGATCAGACCGCAATCCCCTTGCGGCACTGCAGTTGTGCGGTGCGTACGCGGGAAAAGGCGCGGGACAGGCGCAGGATCATTTCGTCGATGTTGGCGTTGCTGACCGTGAGCGCCGGGGTAAAGCGCAGGCAATCGGGTTGTGGGGCGTTGATCACCAAGCCTTCGGACAACGCGGCTTTGACCACGGCTTCAGCGGAATCGTCGGACAGGGTCAGTCCCCAGAGCAGCCCTTGCCCGCGCAACTCGCCGTGACCATAGCGATAGGACAAACGACTCAAGGCTTCGCGCAGGTGCTGACCGGTTTCAACCACATGATCGAGAAAAACCTTGTCCTGAATCGTGTTCAACACCGCAAGACCGGCAGCGGTCATCAGCGCATTGCCATGATGAGCGCCCGACAGGTCGCCCACCTCGAAACAACAGGCCTTGCCCCGCGCCAACAACGCAGCCAATGGCACACCACCGCCAAGCCCTTCGCCGAGGACGACGATATCTGCCCGAACACCGTGGACCTGTTCGGCAAGCAACGTGCCGCAGCGACCGAGGCCGGTGTGCACGTCGTCGAGGATCAACAAAATGCCCAGCTCCCGACACAGGCGTTCGACACCCTTGAGGTAATGCGCAGTGGCCGGAATCACCCCGGCTTCGTTTTGGATGGGTTCGAGCAGGATGGCCACGGTCCGGGCATCGACCGCCGCGTGCATCGCCGCCAGATCATTGAAGGGAACGGGGTGAAAGTCCGACGGTGAAATCGCCCCGGGACTACGGCCATGGCAGCCGTTGCTGGCCACGATGATCCGTGAGGCCCCGCTGCGATGCAGTCGACCCCATTGACGAGCCAGTTGAATCGCGGCCTCACAGGCTTCGGTGCCGCTGTTGAGCAGGTACGCCTGATCACTGCCGGTGCTATTGCAGAGCCGCTCGGCAAGGTTGAGCATGCCGCGGTTATGCAGTGCGAAACCCGGGTTGATCAGCGATTGAGCCTGTTCTGATATCGCATTGACCAGCACCGAAGGGCTGTGGCCCAGGCTGTTGGCGCCGCCACCCTGCGAGAAATCCAGGTAAGCGCGGTCATCGCTGTCCCACAGCCAGGAGCCTTGGCCGCGGACAAAAATCTGCTTCGGCCGCTCGACACTGGGCATCAGGCACTCGCGGGAAAGGTTGTCGCGTCTGGACGCTTGGGAAGTGTCTACGACCAAGTCGTCGAGGCTCGGTGGAGTGCGACGCAAGTTGAACAGATTCATCCGCAAAAGCCTCGCTTGAGGTTTTTTGCCTTACCTATGTAAACACCATCAACGTAAACGGTATTCATCGTGCGCTCTGGCCCTGTAAGCCTTGTGAATGCGGTTAGACTAGGCCCAGACAAGGCGTTGAGCCATTTCGATTTCCCAGCATTTTCGATAAGCGCACCTTATGGATTTCAAGCAACTGCGTTATTTCGTCGCGGTCTATGAAGAAGGCCACGTCGGCCGGGCGGCCGAGCGACTGTCAATCTCCCAGCCGGCGCTGTCCCAGCAGATCCGCCAGCTCGAGCAAAACCTTGATGTAAGCCTGTTCGAACGCAGCAGCAAACGCCTGCTACCCACTCTGGCCGCCCATACTTTGTACAACCACGCCCTACCCTTGCTTGATGGCCTGCAACGGGCCCGCGAGGCATTGGGCAACTTCAAGGGTCAGGCGCTGCGCACCTTGGCCATTGGCGTGTTGCAGACGGTTCACACAAGTCTCGTGCCGCAGATGCTCGAACGCGTGCGCAAGGCGCAACCGCATCTGGTGGTGCAGATCTACGAATTGACTGGCCTGGAAATCGAGCGGCGGCTGCTCAATGGTTCCCTCGACATCGGCATCAGCTACCTGCCGCCCCGACAGCCGGGGTTGCATGGCGTCATGCTGTACGAAGATGAACTGACCCTGGTGATCCCGGCGGACCACCCGTTGCGCGAGTTCAAGAAAGTCTCGATGAGTCAGGCCGCCGAGTTGCCCATGCTGTTGCTGGGTGAAGAGTTTCAAGTGCGGCAGATCTGGCAGACACAACTGGCCAATCTGGGACGACGGCCGCAGGTGCAGGCGGAACTGAACAACATGGCGGGGATTCTCGACAGTCTGCCCCACACCCGGCTGGCCACCGTGCTGCCTGGGCGCTCGCAAAAGGCGCTCGGCAACAATGAATTGCTCTGGAAACCGCTGACCGAGCCACGAGTGCCGCTGAAAGTCGGATTGGTGTGTCGGGATGTGCAGCGGCAACAAGCCTCGCTGGCCCTATTGCGCACGCTGTTGGAAGAAGTGATGAACGGGCCCGACGACCGTTCGAACAGCTCGACTACGCTCGACGGGCCGCGCTGAATACTTTTCTGCGGGCAAAAGAAAACCCCGCCGAAGCGGGGCTTTGCAGACTGTTTCCCTGACATCCATTTCACTCCGCCGTCCTGGCAGAATCCTACGTGTCCGTGTTGTTGCTTTGCGCTTCCTGCGCGACGTCCATGTGAAGTAGATTAGCTCTGGATCCAATCTTCGCCTATGGGAGAACAGCAGCACGTCATGTAAGAGAATGCTTACATGACGCTATCGGGTCAGAACTGTCCGGCGTCCAGCAGGAACAGCGACTCGCTCCCCGCCTTCACCGACGCACTCAACGAGTGAATACGCGGCAGCAGACGGGCGAAATAGAACCGCGCCGTGCCCAGCTTGCTCGCGTAGAAATCATCCTGCGCTTCTTTGCCGAAGGCCGCCTTGGCCATCAGGGCCCACATGTAGGCGTAAGCCACGTAACCGAAGGTTTGCAGGTACTCGACCGACGCCGCGCCGATTTCGTTCGGGTTGTTTTTCGCCCGGTCCAGCAACCACGAAGTCAGCTCGTCGAGGGTGGTGACGGCATCGTTCAGCGGCTTGGTGAACTCCGCGAGATCAGCGCTGGCGGTGGCGGTGAAATGACGAATCTCATCCGCGAACAGGTTGTAGAACGCCCCGCCCGTGCCGACGATCTTGCGTCCTACGAGGTCAAGCGCCTGAATGCCGTTGGTGCCTTCGTAGATCTGGGTGATGCGCACGTCGCGAACCAGTTGTTCCTGACCCCACTCACGGATGTAACCGTGGCCGCCAAAAACCTGCTGGCCGTGCACGGTGGTTTCCAGACCGAGGTCGGTCAGGAACGCCTTGGCTACTGGCGTCAGCAGAGCGACCAGATCTTCCGCGCGTTTGCGGACGGTCGCGTCTTCGCTGAACTTGGCCGTGTCCAGTTGCATGGCCACGTAAGTGGAGAACGCACGACCGCCTTCGTTCGAGGCTTTCATGGTCAGCAGCATGCGACGCACGTCCGGATGGACGATGATCGGGTCAGCGACCTTGTCCTTGTTCTGCGCGCCGGTCGGCGAACGGCTTTGCAGACGGTCGCGGGCGTATTCGACGGCGTTCTGGTAGGAGCGTTCGCCGGTGGCCAGGCCCTGGATACCGACGCCCAGACGCTCGTAGTTCATCATGGTGAACATCGCCGCCAAGCCTTTGTTCGGCTCGCCGACCAGGTAACCCACGGCTTCGTCGAAGTTCATCACGCACGTCGCGGAGGCCTGGATGCCCATCTTGTGTTCAATCGAACCGCAGTTCGCCGGGTTACGCGCGCCCAGGCTGCCATCGGCATTGACCATGAACTTCGGTACCAGGAACAGCGAAATGCCTTTCGGCCCCGCCGGGGCGTCCGGCAGTTTGGCCAGCACCAGGTGAATGATGTTCTCGGTCAGGTCGTGCTCGCCACCGGTGATGAAGATCTTGGTGCCGCTGACCTTGTAGGAACCGTCGGCCTGAGGCTCGGCCTTGGTGCGGATAATCCCCAGGTCTGTACCGGCGTGCGGTTCGGTCAGGCACATAGAACCGGCCCAGACGCCGGCATACATGTTCGGCAGGTACGCACCTTTCAGTTCTTCACTGGCGTGGGCGTTGATCGACAGGCAGGCACCGGCGGTCAGCATCGGGTACAGACCGAACGACAGGCTGGCGGAGTTGACCATTTCTTCGACTTGCGCCGACACGGCCTTGGGCATGCCCATGCCGCCGTAGGTCGGATCGCCACCGACACCGACCCAACCGCCTTCAGCGTAAGTCTGATAAGCCTGTGGGAAACCGGCCGGCGTGGTGACGGCACCGTCCGCCCAATGGCAACCTTCTTCGTCAGCTGCACGGCTCAGGGGCGCGATGCTTTTGCTGGTGACCTTGCCGGCTTCTTCGAGAATGGCTTCGACGGTTTCAGCGTCAACGGTCTCGGCCAGCGCAGGCAGCTGCGCCCAGAGTTTGGCGACCTCGAAGACTTCATTGAGGACGAAGCGCATATCGCGCAGGGGCGCTTTGTAGTCAGCCATGGCAAACCTCGCAAGATCTAAACAGGTGATTCGTGGGAATGATGTTTTCGTTGGGCTCGAGTGTAACCCAACAACTTTTGCGACACATAGGGTCAGGCCGTGACCGTTTTGTAATTTTTAGTCAGCAGCATTTCAGCTGAGCAGTTCTCGTCTGGCAGAACGCATTCGCGGGCAAGCCTCGCTCCTACAGGTCGGGGTCACGCATATCCCGTGAACGACACTGACCTGTAGGAGCGAGGCTTGCCCGCGAAGCTTTTAACAATCGTCAGAGCGCAAACAACTCCGCCGGCAACTTCATCAAACAATCACTCCCCGCTTCGATAGCCGCCCGATGAGCGGCAGTACGCGGCAGCAAACGCTTGAAGTAGAACTCGCTGGTTGCCAGTTTGCCTCGGCAGTAATCCGCATCACCGCTGCCAGCGTCGAGTTGCGCCTGGGCCACCAGCGCCATGCGCAACCACAGATAGCCGAGGATGATGTAACCGCTGTACATCAAATAATCCACCGACGCCGCACCGACTTCGTCCGGATTCTTCATTGCGGCCATGCCAACCTTGGCGGTCAACTCGCCCCACTGTTGATTCAGTCCATTGAGTTGAGCCACATAGCTGGCCAGTTGTGGATGCTCGGCATTCGCCGCGCAGAATTTGTGGACGATTTTGGTGAAGCCACGCAGCAATTTGCCCTGACTGCCGAGCACTTTGCGCCCGAGCAAATCCAGCGCCTGAATGCCGTTGGTGCCTTCGTAGATCGGCGCGATCCGGCAGTCGCGAACCAACTGCTCCATGCCCCATTCACGGATAAAGCCGTGACCGCCAAACACCTGCATACCGTGGTTGGTGACCTCCAGACCGGTGTCAGTCATGAAGGCTTTGCAGATCGGCGTCAGGAAGGCCAACAGGTCTTCGGCGTCCTGACGCGCCGTTTCATCCGGGCTCAGGTGTGCGACGTCCAGCAGCTGCGCGGTGAAATAGGTCAGCGCGCGGTTGCCTTCGTTGAAGGCTTTCATGGTCAGCAACATCCGGCGCACGTCAGGATGAACGATGATCGGATCGGCGGCTTTGTCCGGTGCTTTCGCGCCAGTCAGCGCGCGCATTTGCAGGCGATCGTTGGCGTACTTGATGGCACCCTGGAAACTCGCCTCACCCAGACACAACCCCTGCATGCCAGTGCCGAGCCGTGCGTGGTTCATCATGGTGAACATGCAGTTCAGGCCCTTGTTCGGCTCGCCGATCAAGAAGCCCTTGGCTTCGTCGAAGTTCAGCACGCAGGTCGCCGAGGCCTTGATGCCCATTTTGTGTTCGATCGAGCCGCAGGAGACGCCGTTGCGCTCGCCGGCTTCACCCTCGGCATCGGGTAGGAATTTGGGAACGATGAACAGGGAAATACCCTTGGTGCCTGCCGGAGCATCCGGCAGTTTCGCCAACACCAGATGAATGATGTTGTCGCTCATGTCGTGTTCGCCGGCCGAGATGAAGATCTTGCTGCCGGAAATCGCGTAGCTGCCGTCGGCTGAAGGCACGGCGCGGGTTTTGATGATGCCCAGGTCAGTGCCGCAATGCGCCTCGGTCAGGCACATGGTGCCGGTCCATTGGCCAGCCGTCAGTTTGCTCAGGTAGGTGTTCTTCTGATCTTCGGTGCCGTGGGCGTGGATGGCCGACATCGCCCCGTGGGTCAGGCCGGGGTACATGCCCCACGAGGTATTGCTGGAGCCGACCATCTCACTGATGACCAGGCCCAGAGAACTTGGCAAACCCTGGCCGCCATACGCCGGATCAGCTGCCAGACCGTGCCAGCCACCTTCCACGTACTGTGCGAAAGCCTGCTTGAAGCCTGTAGGCGTTGTCACCACACCGTTGTCGAAATGGCAGCCTTCTTCGTCACCGCTGCGATTCAACGGTGCGAGAACGTTCTCACAGAATTTCGCGCCTTCTTCGAGGATCGCATTGACCATGTCCGGGCTCGCGTCGGTGGCGCCCAGCCCGGCGTAGGTGGTGTGGAAGTCGAAGACGTGGTCGATCAGAAAGCGCATGTCGCGCAGGGGAGCTTTGTATTCGGGCATGGTCGTTTCTCCGTCAGCAGATCGTTCAAACCTACTGCCGCCCACCCGGCCTCACAATCACAGTCCAGGCGCTGAATGCGCCATCATCACTCAACCCGCAGCGGCGTCCATGCGCACCGCGCCACGGCGAGTCTGACCGAATGCCACCACGCAATTTCGCCCGGCGCCCTTGGCGCTGTAGAGCGCTTCGTCCGCGGACTTGAGTACTTTTTCGGGGGTGCGCTGCTCTTGTCGTTCGGCCACGCCGATGCTGACAGTGACCGACACACTGGTAGCGCCCGAACCTGCACGTTTCTGGCGACCTTGCTGGTCGTCCTGAGGACGGCTGTCCTGATTGCGCAACTGAATGTTGTAGGTGGCGATGGATTCGCGGATGACTTCCAGGTGCGGCATGCACTCTTCGAGGGTCTTGCCCGCGAACACCAGGGCAAATTCCTCACCGCCGTAGCGATATGCCCTACCGCCTCCTCCGATTTTCGACAGCTTACTGGCGACCAGTCTCAAGACCTGATCGCCGACATCGTGACCATGGGTGTCGTTGAATTTCTTGAAGTGATCGACGTCGCTCATGGCCAGCACGTAATTGCGCCCCAGCCGCTGCATCCGCTCGTTCAAGGCGCGACGACCCGGCAGGCCAGTGAGCTCATCGCGGAAGGCCATTTGATAGGCCTCGTGGGCGACCGCGGCGGCAATCATTAGCATCACCTGACTGCACATGATGTTCAGGGTGAACGGCAGGATGAAAGTTTTCGGCAACGCCCAGAACAACCCGACCAACCCCACCAGTTGTGCGGCGTGCAAGGGTCTGGGGTTACGCCAGTATTGCCAGCTCAGCAGCAGGAACGAGGCGATGAACACGGGATAGGACAACTGGATCAAGCTCATCCAGGCGCCATGCAGCGCTGGCCAGCGGATTTCCGACAGCCACATCAACAAGGCCTGGGGATAACTTTGCTCCAGCCCGAGCGCGACACTGCCAACAGCGAGCAATACCGCGAAGCGCGCCACCATGTCCTGAAACAAGTGGGTGCGTTCCTGCCATGCGGCGAACACGCCGAACAACAGCGGCAGCAATAGGCAACACAGGTGGAACACCACTGCTGCATCTTCACGGACCTTGCCGTTGTCGCGGTAATAGTCGGTCTGGGTGTCGAGCAGAAAGTAGGCGATGTACACCGTCACCATCAGAAACAGTTCGCGCTGACGTCGGTAAACCGCGCAATACGCACCACCGAGTAACAGCACCAGGGTCGGCAACACGTTGAACAGCGAAGTGAAAAAGACGTTGAGGTCCTTGATGTAAGCGGCCGCAAGCCCCGCAAGCAAAAGCAGTAACGACGGTAGGAAATGGCTGATACGTACAGCGGAAGAACGCGGCAAGGGTAAAGCTCCGACCGTCATGACAATAGATGGCATTGTGCCCACCTACTGTAACGGCAGAAATGCCGACTTACTGAGTCGATTGTCAGGTTTTTTTAGCGGGTGTTTCAGTGGCCGCAGACCGAATTGGCAGTGACTGGCTCCCATCAAAGATCGCGGGCGAGCTTTTACTTTCTCCAAGAACAAAAAAGCCGCTACCCCGGAAGGGATAGCGGCTTTATGAAGAACTGCGTTGAGGCTTAGTAGCCCAGTGCGAAGTCTTCTTCTTTCATGTCCATCAAGTTGTTGGCACCCGACAGCATGGTTGCAACATGAGTGCGGGTACGCGGCAAGATGCGCTGGAAGTAGAAGCGCGCAGTCTGCAGCTTGGCGGTGTAAAACGCCTCTTCGGAAGTGCCGGCAGCCAGTTTCTCGGCAGCCAGACGCGCCATGTCAGCCCAGAAGTAGGCCAGGCAGGCGTAACCGGAGTACATCAGGTAGTCCACCGACGCCGCGCCGACTTCTTCGCGGTCCTTCATGGCAGCCATACCGACCTTCATGGTCAGCTCGCCCCATTCTTTGTTCAGTGCAGCCAATGGCTCGACGAACTCTTTGACCGCTTCGTTGCCTTCGTTGGTCTGGCAGAACTTGTGGACGATCTTGGTGAAGCCTTTGAGGGCTTCGCCTTGAGTCATCAGCACTTTACGACCCAGCAGGTCGAGTGCCTGGATACCGGTGGTGCCTTCGTACAGCATCGAAATGCGGCTGTCGCGAACGTTCTGCTCCATGCCCCACTCGGCGATGAAGCCGTGGCCACCATAGATTTGCACGCCGTGGTTGGCAGACTCAAAACCGACTTCAGTCATGAAGGCTTTGGCGATTGGCGTCATGAACGCCAGCAGTGCGTCGGCTTTCTTCTTCTCTTCTTCGTCTACGCCGTATTTGACGATGTCGACTTGCTTGGCGGTGAAGTAAACCATCGCGCGGTTGCCTTCGGCGAACGCTTTCATGGTCAACAACATGCGACGTACATCAGGGTGAACGATGATCGGATCAGCGGCTTTTTCCGGCGCTTTCGGGCCAGTCAGCGAGCGCATTTGCAGACGATCGCGAGCGTATTTCAGGCCGCCCTGGAAGCCGATCTCGGCGTGGGCCAGGCCTTGCAGCGCGGTGCCCAGACGAGCGGTGTTCATAAAGGTGAACATGCAGTTCAGGCCTTTGTTCGCCGGGCCGATCAGGTAACCGGTGGCTGCGTCGAAGTTCATCACGCAAGTGGCGTTGCCGTGGATACCCATCTTGTGTTCCAGGGAACCACAGGTCACGGCGTTGCGTGCACCGATCGAACCGTCAGCGTTCGGCATGAACTTCGGCACGATGAACAGCGAAATGCCTTTGGTGCCAGCCGGCGCATCCGGCAGGCGAGCCAGCACGATGTGGACGATGTTGTCGGCCATGTCGTGTTCACCGGCCGAGATGAAGATTTTGGTGCCGGAGACTTTGTAGGAACCGTCGGCTTGAGGTTCAGCCTTGGTGCGCAGCATGCCCAGGTCGGTGCCGCAGTGCGGTTCGGTCAGGCACATGGTGCCGGTCCATTCACCGGACACCAGCTTGGTCAGGTAAGCCTCTTGCTGCTCAGGCGTACCGTGCTCGGAAATGGTGTTCATCGCGCCGTGCGACAGGCCTGGGTACATGCCCCACGACCAGTTGGCTTCGCCAACCATTTCGCTGACGGCCAGACCCAGAGACTCCGGCAGGCCCTGGCCGCCGTGTTCTACGTCGTGGGCCAGGCTTGGCCAGCCGCCTTCAACGAATTGCTTGTAGGCTTCTTTGAAGCCAGTCGGGGTTTTAACGCCGGACTCGCTCCAGGTGCAGCCTTCGGTGTCACCCACGCGGTTCAGCGGAGCCAGCACCTGCTCACAAAACTTGGCGCCTTCTTCGAGAATGGCGCTAACCATGTCTGGAGTTGCGTCTGCGCAAGCCGGAAGGCTCTGATAGTGCGCTTCGTAGCCGAGCAGTTCGTCACGAACGAAGCGAATATCACGCAAGGGGGCCTTGTAGTCAGGCATAGCGATAAACCTCTGCTGATGTAACCGGGAATGAACGACCGTGTTGATTTGTTGTGACGGTCAAACAGTTGTTTGAAACATACGTTTACGCCCAAATCTTGTCAAGCGCCGATCTTTTGCCGTTCGTCATCACGCGCACAAATGCCGGGCTCGCAGCCGCGCCGCCGCCGTTGACAACGCAACAGGCCATGCTGGAAAGATTAGTTGAGGGAGAAGGACTTACGCACAAAAACGCCGCGAATAGTCGCGGCGTTGGCAGGACGGGTTCAGCTAGGGGTCAAGCGTAGGTATCAATCAACGTTCCAAGCATTTCATCGGACGCCTTGGCGACTTTCACGCCGGCCTCCACCTGAAACTTGCCCTGTGCCATCTCGACCATATTGCTGGCCAGGTCCGATTGCTGGCTGCGGTCAACCGAACGCAGGCGGTCTACCTGAACCTCGGAAGACTGGCTCGTCACCGAACGCTCGAGGGTACTGCTGGCGATCTGGCCGGAAGCCTGATCGACACGGTTCTGCCCTGTCTGAATAGTGCTCAGACCGGCATAAAAAGCGGTGTTTCCTGAGATTTCCATGGGAGAACTCGTCCTAAATAGGAACAACAGCGGCCATTGAAACAGACCTGATGGCAAAAGGCCCGACAAAAACACTAATGGCACAGTGCCTTGTCATAGGCAAAATCTCAATCCAGCAGATCCAGTTGCAGGTGTTCCGCCACCGCTTCTGCGGTGACCGATTTGAGTTTTGGCACTCGTCCAAGACAAGGCGCGGGAATGCGCTCGGCGAGGGTCGCGAGGTTCTCTTCCAGGCGCGAGGTCTTCGGATCGATGATATTGGCCACCCACCCCACCAGCTGCAAACCATCCTGGGCAATCGCCTCGGCGGTCAGCAGCGCATGATTGATGCAACCCAGGCGCACGCCGACCACCAGGATCACCGGCAGGCCCAGCGCCATTGCCAGATCCGACAGATTGTCCTGATCCGCCAACGGCACGCGCCAGCCGCCGGCGCCTTCGATCAAGGTGAAATCGGCCTGCATGTCGAGAATCGCGAGCATCGGCGTCAACAGTGATTGCACCGTCAGCGCCACGCCCGCCTCCCGCGCGGCCAGGTGCGGAGCAATCGGCGGTTCGAACGCCACCGGGTTGACCTGTGCATAAGTCAGCGGCAACGAGCACTCGGCCAGCAGCGCCAGCGCATCGGAATTACGCAAACCCTTGGGCGTCACATCACAGCCGGAAGCGACTGGCTTGCCCGCCGCCGTACTCATGCCCGCCGACCGCGCAGCATGCAACAAGCCGGCAGCAATGGTGGTCTTGCCGACATCAGTGTCCGTGCCGGTAATGAAATAAGCAGCGCTCATATGGGTTTCTCCAACACGGCGTAGACCACTTGATAAGTCGCCGGCAATCCTTCGGCCTGACGAAACTGCTCATAAGCCTCGACCAAGCCAAGGATCCGCGCCCGACCGGTCAAACCGCCCGGCCGACCGGGGTTCAAGTTGTGCGCGCCCAACGCCTTGAGTTCATGCGTCAGGCTGCGCACGTCCGGGTAATGCAACACATGAGGACGGGTCTCCAGACTGACAATCCGCAAACCACTGGTCGCGCACAGCTGTTGATAAATACCGAACTCGCGGAAGCGATTGACGTGCACCATGCCATCCACTTGACGCCAGCTGTCACGCAACTCAAACAGCGTCCCTACACAAAGACTAGCAAACGCGAATACCCCGCCCGGCTTGAGTGCCCGAAACGCCTCACTGAGCACCGATTCGAAATCCGCGCACCACTGCACCGCCAGGCTGGAGAAGATCAGATCACAGGTCGAATCCTGCAACGGCAACCGTTCTGCATCCCCGGCGATGAAATGGGTGGCGCCGCCTAATGGCCGGGCGTGTTTGAGCATGCCCTCGGCGATGTCCATTGCCAGTCCCTTGCCCGAAGAAAAGCGCTCGCCCAATGCCCGACTGAAATGCCCGGTACCGCAGCCCAGATCCAGCCAGACACCCGGCACAAAATCACCGGGCAAACGGCTCAACAACTGGCTGCCGACATCGCGCTGCAATTCAGCCACGCTGTCGTAGCTCGCCGCCGCGCGGGAGAAGGAGGCCGCCACCTGGCGCTTGTCAGGCAAGCCGCCGGGTAGATTGGGGAAAGATAAATCAGTCATCACCGGACTCGTGCAAAAAGGCCTGGATCGCCCCCGCCACACCGTGGGGGTCTTCCAGTAGAAACGCATGGCTGGCCTGTTCGATCAGGCCGATTTCGACATCCGGCAGCAAGGCCAGCAACTCGCTCGCTGCCTCGGCCGGGACCAGACCGTCGAGGCCGGCGAACAAATGCAGTTGCGGACCACGAAATGCCTGCAAGGCTTGACGGGTATCTAGTTGGGCGAGCACTTCCAGACCGCTCATCAGCACTGCTTCAGAGGTGTGCGGCGCCCCACCGAGCAACAACCGCGACAGCCCGCGAGGATCTTCCGAGCCTTGGGCGCAAAGGAGTGAAAAGCGCTTCAACGTCATTCGCGGATCGGCCTTGCAACCGGCGAGAAACGCGTCGAAGGTTTCGCCAGCCATCGCGCTCGGCCATTGCTCATGGGCGACAAAAGAAGGATTGCTCGCCAGGGTCAGCAAGCCACAGCAACGATCACCACGACGCGCCGCCAGCTCAGAGGCAAGCATGCCACCGAGGGACCAGCCACCGAGCCAGGTGTCTTGCGGGATCGTCGAATCCAGTTCATCGAGCCACTCTTCAATATCGCTCGATTCCAGTTCCGGCAACGGCTCGATCTCTACCCGCAGATGCTCATCCAGCCCCTGCAAGGCGGCCGCTAAAGGCTCCAGCGGTGAAATGCCGAGGCCCCAGCCGGGCAGCAGAATCAGTCGATCACGCATGGCTTGGCTCCGGTCCCAGTAATTGAAAACAATCGGCCAGTCCATTCAACAATAGCTGCACCTGCGCTTCGCTGTGGGCGGCGGTCAGGGTCACGCGCAGACGGGCGCTGCCGGCGGGCACGGTGGGCGGACGAATCGCCGTGACCATCAGCCCGCGCTCGCGCAGCATCTGCGACAGTCGCATCGCACGCCCGGCATCGCCGATCATGATCGGCTGGATAGGCGTGAAGCTGTCCATCAACTCCAGGCCGATCTGCTCGGCGCCATGGCGGAACTGGCGGATCAGCGTCTTCAGATGCTCGCGTCGCCAATGTTCAGTGCGCAGCAGCTCAAGGCTTTTCAGCGTCGCGCAAGCCAGGGCCGGTGGCTGGCTGGTGGTGTAGATATAGGGGCGGGCAAACTGGATCAGGCTTTCGATCAGTTCTTCGCTGCCGGCCACAAAGGCTCCTGCCGTGCCGAATGCCTTGCCGAGGGTGCCGACCAGCACCGGCACGTCTTCCTGACTCAAGCCGAAATGCTCGACAATCCCGCCGCCGTTGGCGCCCAGCGGGCCGAAGCCATGGGCGTCATCGACCATCAGCCACGCGCCCTTAGCCTTGGCTTCCCGGGCCAACGCCGGCAAGTCGGCAATATCGCCGTCCATGCTGAACACGCCGTCGGTGACCACCAGTGTATTGCCGGTAGCCTTCTCCAGCCGCTTGGCCAGGCTGACCGCGTCGTTGTGCAGATAGCGATTGAAACGCGCGCCGGACAACAAACCGGCATCCAGCAACGAGGCATGATTGAGGCGGTCTTCCAGCACCGTATCACCCTGCCCGATCAACGCGGTGACCGCGCCGAGGTTGGCCATGTAACCGGTGGTGAACAGCAGCGCACGCGGGCGACCGGTCAGGTCGGCCAACGCTTCTTCCAGCTCATGATGCGGCGTGCTGTGGCCAATGACCAAATGCGACGCCCCGCCACCGACACCCCAACGAGCAGCACCGGCGCGCCAGGCTTCGATCACTTGCGGATGATTGGCCAGGCCCAGGTAATCGTTGTTGCAGAACGCCAGCAATGGCTGACCGTCGACCACCACCTCCGGGCCTTGAGGGCTTTCGAGCAGGGGGCGCTGGCGGTAGAGGTTTTCGGCACGACGGGCAGCAAGGCGTGCGGCGAGATCGAAAGACATGCAGGCCTCGTGGATCAGAATTCAGTAGCGATCGCAGTACCTGTGGGAGCGAGCCTGTTCGCGAAAGCTATCGAACAACCAACATTTATGTTGAGTGTGAATGCCTCTTCGCGAGCAAGCTCGCTCCTACAGGGTTTTGCATTCCTTCAGAAAGATCAGTGGAGCGTCAAACAGCCGCGTTATAGAACTGCTCGCTGCTCTTCTGCTCAACCAACGCTTGTTCGATCGCGGCCTGATGCACTTCGTCCGCGTGCTCTTCGCGCGCTTCCGGCAGGATCCCCAGGCGCGAGAACAGTTGCATGTCCTTGTCGGCCTGCGGGTTGGCGGTGGTCAGCAGTTTTTCGCCGTAGAAAATCGAGTTGGCACCGGCGAAGAACGCCAGGGCCTGCATCTGCTCGTTCATCGCTTCGCGGCCAGCGGACAGGCGCACGTGGGATTGCGGCATCAGGATGCGCGCGACGGCGAGCATGCGGATGAAGTCGAACGGGTCGATGTCCTCGGCGTTTTCCAGCGGCGTACCGGCGACTTTCACCAGCATGTTGATTGGCACCGACTCTGGATGCTCGGGCAGGTTGGCCAGCTGGATCAGCAGATTGGCGCGGTCATCGAGGGACTCGCCCATGCCGAGGATGCCGCCGGAGCAGATCTTCATCCCCGATTCACGCACGTAAGCCAGGGTTTGCAGGCGCTCGCTGTAAGTGCGGGTGGTGATGATGCTGCCGTAGAACTCCGGCGAGGTGTCGAGGTTGTGGTTGTAGTAATCGAGGCCGGCGTCGGCCAGCGCAACGGTCTGGTCCTGATCCAGGCGACCCAGGGTCATGCAGGTTTCCAGTCCCATGGCTTTCACGCCTTTGACCATTTCCAGCACGTAAGGCATGTCTTTGGCCGACGGGTGTTTCCACGCCGCGCCCATGCAGAAACGGGTCGAACCGATGGCCTTGGCGCGAGCGGCCTCTTCGAGGACCTTCTGCACTTCCATCAGCTTTTCTTTTTCCAGGCCGGTGTTGTAGTGACCGGACTGCGGACAATATTTGCAATCTTCCGGGCAGGCGCCGGTCTTGATCGACAGCAGGGTGGAAACCTGGACGCGGTTGGCGTCGAAATGCGCGCGGTGCACCGTTTGCGCCTGGAACAACAGGTCGTTGAATGGCTGAACGAAGAGTGCTTTGACTTCGGCCAAAGACCAGTCATGACGCAGGGTGGCAGAGGTGCTGGCGCTCATGGGCGTTTCCTTGTTTATGCTTGGCAAGCGACTGGGGAAGGGAATACCCACAGACGCGACACGGATGTTCGGCATATTTAAGGAAGAGTGATGCGCTGTCAACCACGATACGTTGAACCGGTTTACATCTGGTTAAATAATAACCAACACTGTTTGCTCTGCAGTGAAGCCACCGAGGACGTCAGGCCGATCTGCATGGCCTGTGAAACCGACCTGCCCTGGCTGGGCGATCACTGCCAGACCTGCGCGCTGCCCTTGCCTGCCTCAGGCCTGACGTGTGGCCCATGTTTAAAGCTGCCGCCGGCTTTCGAGCGGGTCGCCGCGCCCTGGACGTACAGCTTTCCGGTGGACACATTGATCACGCGCTTCAAGCACAGCGCCAAGTGGCCGTTTGGCCGCCTGCTCGGCGAACTTCTCGCGCAGTTCCTGCAACATCGCTTCGATGAGGACCTTGATCGGCCCGACGTTCTGGTCCCCGTTCCGCTGGCTGCAAAACGCCTGCGTCAACGGGGTTTCAACCAGGCTGCGATGCTCGCCCACTGGCTCAGTAGTAGCCTCGACATCCCTTGCGATGAACAACTGCTGCTGAGGATTCAGGACACCAGCGCGCAACAGGACCTGAATGCCGACGCTCGCAAAAAGAACCTGCGCAATGCGTTTGCCCTGACGGCCGATGCGCCGGTCAAAGGGCGGCACCTGGCAATTGTGGACGACGTGCTGACCACAGGCGCCACGGCTCAGGCCCTGGCTCGCCTGTTGATGGACGCGGGCGCGGCTCGGGTAGATGTTTATTGCCTGGCCCGCACGCCCAAACCCGGCGACGCAGCCTGACGTAACGCCATGCACAAAACCTGTGGGGGCGAGCCTGCTCGCGATGGCGGCGTATCAGACACATCAATGGTGACTGTGATGGCCTCATCGCGAGCAAGCTCGCTCCCACAAGGACGTGGGCTGACTTGACTCCCAGACTTCCAGCCGCCAACGTCCTCCCCATCACCACAGCCCAAAGCGCCTCACCATGTCCTTGCCCACCTTGTTGTCCCAGCACATTGTCCGTCGCCCGCAGCGCATCGCGTTGCTGCAACATATTGCCGAACAGGGCTCGATCACCCGCGCCGCGAAAAGCGCGGGACTGAGTTACAAGGCGGCGTGGGACGCTATCGATGAGCTGAACAACCTAGCGCAAAAACCGCTCGTGGAGCGCAGCGTCGGCGGCAAGGGCGGTGGTGGCGCCAAGCTTTCAAGTGAAGGCCAGCGAGTGCTGCGCCTTTATCAAAAACTGCAAGCCTTGCAGGCCCAGGTGTTGGAAGCCGCCGAAGATGCCAGCGACCTGGACCTGCTCGGTCGGCTGATGCTCAGAACCAGCGCGCGCAATCAATTGCACGGCAAGGTCGTGGCGATCGACAACCAGGGGCACAACGATCGGGTCCGTCTTGAACTGGCCGAAGGCTTGACCCTCGATGCGCAGATCACGCACGACAGCACCCTGCGCCTGGAGCTGGAGACCGGCACCGAAGTCGTGGCCCTGATCAAGGCCGGTTGGCTGGAGTTACTGGGCATCGATCAACAAGCGACACCGGGTAGCAACTCTCTGAATGGCATCATCGAAGAAATACTCGACGCCCCAGACGGCCCCAGCGAAGTGCGCATCGGCCTGCCCAATGGCCAGACACTCTGCGCGCTGGCCGAGCCGCAGCACCTGAGGAGCCAGGGGCTTGCCATCGACAAACCGGTGCGGGTGCAGTTCGCGCCGTCCAACGTATTGCTCGGCACACCGCTCTGAAACAAAAGTTTCATCATTGCTCTTTAAGGTGGCTGCAAAACCAGCAGGGAGCCTGATGTGAGCCTATTAGAAGAAAACCAGTCCACCGACCTCGAGAAAATGGTCGGCCTCAGCCGTCGCGGTTTCATCAGCGCCGGCGCCCTCTGCGGTGCGGCCATGTTCCTCGGTGGCAACCTGCTGAGCCGCAGCGTATTGGCCGCGAGTGTCAGCGCAGGCTCCAGCAAACTGTTGGGTTTTGACAGCATCCCCGCCGCCACCAGCGACGCAATCACCCTGCCGCCGGGCTATAAGTCTTCGGTACTGATCAGCTGGGGCCAGCCATTGCAAAAGAACGGTCCGGCATTTGACCCGAGCGGTAACGGCACCGCCGAGCAACAGGAAGTCCAGTTCGGTGACAACAACGACGGCATGAGCCTGTTCGAATTTCCCGGCGAAAAAGACCGGGCGCTGATGGCGATCAACAACGAATACACCAACTATCGCTACCTCTACCCGCACGGCGGCATGCCGCAATCGGCCGAAGAGGTGCGCAAGGCTCTGGCCTGCGAAGGCGTGTCGGTGATCGAAGTGCAACGCAAGAACGGCCAATGGGCGTTCGTCCAGGGCTCGCGCTACAACCGTCGCATTCACGGCAACGCACCGATCAGCCTCAGCGGCCCGGCTGCCGGCCACGCACTGGTGAAAACCAGCGCCGACCCGCAGGGCAAGCATGTCCTGGGCACCTTCCAGAACTGCGCCAACGGCATGACGCCGTGGGGCACGTACCTGACCTGCGAAGAGAACTTCACCGATTGCTTCGGCAGCAGCAATGCCGAGCAGAAGTTCGATGCCGCGCAGAAGCGTTATGGCGCAGTGGCGGCCAGCAAAGAGATCAACTGGCATCAACACGATGAGCGGTTCGACCTGGCGAAAAATCCGAACGAGCTCAACCGTCACGGCTGGGTCGTGGAAATCGACCCGTTCGATCCGCAATCGACGCCGGTCAAACGAACTGCGCTGGGCCGCTTCAAACATGAAAACGCTGCGCTGGCTGAAACCCATGACGGTCACGCCGTGGTGTACATGGGCGACGACGAACGCGGCGAGTTCATCTACAAGTTCGTCAGCCGCGACAAAATCAACCACAAGAACCCCAAGGCCAACCGCGACCTGCTGGACCACGGCACCTTGTACGTGGCGCGCTTCGATGCGGGCGACAGCAACGCCGATCATCCGAAAGGCCAGGGCGAATGGATCGAACTGACCCACGGTAAAAACGGGATCGACGCCAGCAGCGGTTTTGCCGATCAGGCCGAAGTGCTGATTCACGCGCGCCTCGCGGCCAGCGTGGTGAAGGCCACGCGCATGGACCGTCCGGAATGGATCGTCGTCAGCCCCAAGGATGGCCAGGTCTATTGCACGCTGACCAACAACGCCAAGCGTGGCGAGGACGGCCAACCGGTGGGCGGGCCGAACCCGCGCGAGAAAAACGTCTACGGGCAGATTCTGCGCTGGCGCACTGATCGTGACGATCACGGCTCCAAAAGCTTTGCCTGGGACCTGTTTGTGGTCGCCGGCAACCCGGGCGTCCACGCTGGCACGCCGAAGGGCGGTTCGTCGAACATCACGCCACAGAACATGTTCAACAGCCCGGATGGCCTGGGCTTCGACAAGGCCGGGCGGTTGTGGATTCTCACCGATGGCGATTCGAGTAATGCAGGCGACTTCACCGGCATGGGCAACAACCAGATGCTGTGTGCCGACCCGGTGACCGGGGAGATTCGTCGGTTCATGGTCGGGCCGGTTGGCTGCGAGGTTACGGGGATCAGCTTCTCGCCGGATCAGAAGACGTTGTTTGTCGGGATCCAGCACCCGGGAGAGAACGGGGGCTCGACGTTCCCGGAGCATCTGCCGAATGGCAAGCCGCGGTCTTCGGTGATGGCTATCACGCGTGAAGATGGCGGGATCGTCGGCGCCTGATCGGGCCCCATCGCTAGCAGGCTAGCTCCCACACGGGATCTGCGACACACCGCAAATCCCCTGTGGGAGCTAGCCTGCTAGCGATGGCAACACCACTCATCTCAAGCCTTAACACTAAAGACGCCCCGTCTGCGCTACCATGCTTGGCCGGACGCGGCAGCCTGCTGCGCGCAGGAGTCAGCATGGCCCACCCGTTTGCAACCCTCACCCCAGACCTCGTGCTCGATGCCGTCGAAAGCATCGGCTTTCTCAGCGACGCACGCATCCTGGCGCTCAACAGCTACGAGAACCGCGTCTATCAGGTCGGCATCGAAGACTCCGAGCCGCTGATCGCCAAGTTCTACCGCCCACAACGCTGGACCAACGAAGCGATTCTCGAAGAACACCAGTTCACTTTCGAACTCGCCGAGTGCGACGTGCCGGTGGTGGCGCCGATGATTCACAACGGCGTCAGCCTGCATGAACACGCCGGGTTTCGTTTCACCCTGTTCCCCCGCCGTGGTGGCCGTGCGCCGGAGCCGGGCAATCTTGATCAGCTGTATCGACTGGGTCAGTTGCTTGGCAGGTTGCACGCCGTCGGCGCCACCAAGCCGTTCGAACACCGTGAAGCGCTGGGCGTGAAGAACTTTGGTCACGATTCGCTGACCACCCTGCTCGAAGGCAATTTCGTCCCCAAGAGCCTGCTGCCGGCCTACGAGTCCGTGGCCCGCGACCTGCTCAAGCGCGTGGAAGAGGTCTACAAGGCCACCCCGCACAAGAACATCCGCATGCACGGCGATTGCCACCCCGGCAACATGATGTGCCGCGACGAAATGTTCCACATCGTCGACCTCGACGACTGTCGCATGGGCCCGGCGGTGCAGGACATCTGGATGATGCTGGCGGGGGATCGCCAGGAATGTCTCGTTCAACTGTCGGAACTGATGGACGGCTACAACGAATTCCACGACTTCGACCCACGGGAACTCGCGCTGATCGAACCGCTGCGCGCCTTGCGCCTGATGCACTACAGCGCCTGGCTCGCCCGCCGCTGGGACGACCCGGCGTTCCCGCACAGCTTTCCGTGGTTTGGCAGTGAACGGTATTGGGGTGATCAGGTGTTGGCGTTGCGCGAGCAATTATCTGCTCTCAACGAAGAACCGTTGAAGCTCTTCTGACAACCAGATCCCCTGTAGGAGCGAGGCTTGCCCGCGAAGAACGATATCGCGGTATTTCAGGCAGACCGCGATATCGTTCTTCGCGGGCAAGCCTCGCTCCTACAAAAAATACAACACATCTATACAATCCCCTCTTTGTTAGCTGCCTAAGCAAGGATTCTGCATGCAAGCTGCCAACCCGCGTCGCGGGTACATCCTGGGCCTGAGTGCCTACATCATCTGGGGCCTGTTCCCGATCTATTTCAAAGCCATCGCCAGCGTGCCGGCCGTGGAGATCATCATTCACCGTGTACTGTGGTCGGCGCTGTTCGGCGGCTTGTTGCTGATGGTCTGGAAACACCCGGGATGGTGGCAGGAACTGCGGGATAACCCGAAACGCCTGGCGGTCCTGGCCCTGAGCGGCACGCTGATTGCGGCCAACTGGCTGACCTACGTCTGGTCGGTGAACAACGGGCGCATGCTTGAGGCCAGTCTCGGTTACTACATCAACCCTCTGGTCAACGTGCTGCTGGGGATGTTGATCCTCGGTGAGCGGCTGCGGCGCATGCAGTGGATCGCGGTGGGGCTTGCGGCCATCGGCGTGGCGCAGCAGGTGTGGCAAGTCGGCAGCTTGCCGTGGGTGTCGCTGGTGTTGGCGCTGACGTTCGGCTTCTACGGTTTGATCCGCAAGCAGGCACCAGTGAAGGCGCTGCCCGGCCTGGTGGTGGAAACCTGGATGCTGGTGCCGATTGCCATTGCCTGGCTGCTGTTCAATCAGACGGCCACAAGCGCTCAGCCCGAGTTCTGGACCACATCCGAAGCCTGGTGGCTGGTCGCGGCCGGGCCAGTAACGCTGGTGCCGCTGGTGTGTTTCAACGCCGCCGCACGGCATCTGCCTTACACGACGCTGGGTTTCCTCCAGTACCTGGCGCCGACGCTGGTGCTGTTGCAAGCCGTGCTGTTGTTTGGCGAGCATTTGTCTTCCAGCACGCTGGTCGCGTTTATCTTTATCTGGGCAGGTCTGGCGGTTTACAGCGTCGATGCGGTGATCAGTCTTCGCCGCCGCAGCTGATCAAAAAACACACAAACCTCTGCGAGCCACGTCCTTCGTGGCCTGCAGTGATCCTTCCCAAGGTTATCCACAGCGTGATCCCCGCCGTTTGTGCGCAACTTGTTGAAACTGATGGTTTTTTGATCAGATCTGGAAGAAGCCCGGCCGGCGTGGGCTGGCGGGCTGTCTCTACAGGTTATCCACAGGCAGGTGCACGTTTAACTTGGATAACCCCGGTCAGGGTTCGCTACGCAGCACCAATTCCACCATCAGATCGTCGGCCAGGGTTTCCAGGCGCGACTGCAAGACATCCAGCGATAGGGTCAGCGGCACCGCCAGGATCGCTTCGGCGTGAAACAACGGCTCGCTGCTCATCGGTGCCGGACGCACTTCGGTCACCAGACGCTCCAGGCTCACCCCTTGCTCACTCAGCAGGCGAGTGATGTCACGGACAATCCCCGGGCGGTCATTGCCCACCAACTCCATGGCAATCGGTTTCCAGGTGCAGGATTGCTCAATGCCGCTTTCGGCGATAAGCACGCGAATACCGTGTGCGGACAACGCCTTCAGGGCATCGACCAGCTCATCGTAGGCCTCGGCCGGCACGCCCACCCGAAGAATCCCGGCGAACTGCCCGGCCATGCGCGACATGCGGCTCTCCAGCCAGTTGCCGCCATGCTCGGCAATGCATTGGGCAATGCGCTCGACCTGCCCTGGCTTGTCCGGAGCGAAAACAGTGAGTACGAGGTGGTCCATGGCGCAGCCCTCTTTTGTTATAGAAAAAGAAGTATAGGCAAGGGTTGTTACGGCGTTGAATCGGCGGACGCCTTCGCGGGCAAGCCTCGCTCCTAGAAGGAGCCGCCCCCTGTAGGAGCGAGGCTTGCCCGCGAAAGGAGCGCCGCGAAGAACATCGCGAACAATAAATCGTGTACAAGTTTTTATATTTAACTGGAACAATCCAATAGTTTTTTGAGAACATCCCGTGCCTCGACGTGACCGCAATGCGTCATGGGGTCGCAGAACGACGTAATTAGTCTAATTTTCACAAGCGCAATTCATCATGTAGTATGCCGCAGCGCGCACTACATAACGTTGGATCGATGTCTGCCACAGGCACACTCGCAGCCCTGATAGCCCTGTCAGCAAGGCCTCAAAGCCGTTGATCGGTTCCATCCCAGCCGCCCGAAATGGCATGTACTGGTGGAAGGGGTTTGTGGTTTAAATAGCCAGAGGCTTCATTGTTAATTTGAAGAGCTGAAAAGCGAAATAGCTGAGCAGAGTGAGGCAAGCAATGACTGAACACGTTCAAGTCGGTGGCCTGCAGGTCGCCAAAGTCCTGTTCGACTTCGTGAACAACGAAGCCATTCCCGGTACCGGCCTCACCGCCGATAAGTTCTGGGCCGGTGCCGACAAGGTCATCCATGACCTGGCGCCGAAGAACAAAGCCCTACTCGCCAAACGCGATGATTTCCAGGCTCGTATCGATGGCTGGCACCAATCCCGTGCCGGTCAACCACACGACGCTGTGGCCTATAAAGCCTTCTTGCAAGACATCGGTTATCTGCTGCCAGAAGCGGCTGATTTCCAGGCAACGACGCAAAACGTCGATGACGAAATCGCCCGCATGGCCGGTCCACAGCTTGTGGTTCCGGTGATGAATGCCCGTTTCGCGCTCAATGCCTCGAACGCCCGTTGGGGTTCGCTGTATGACGCGCTCTACGGCACCGATGCCATCAGCGAAGCTGACGGCGCGGAGAAAGGCAAAGGCTACAACAAGGTTCGCGGCGACAAGGTCATCGCCTTCGCCCGAGCCTTCCTCGACGAAGCCGCGCCCCTGGCGGCCGGCACTCACGTCGATTCCACCGGCTACAAGATCGTTGACGGCAAACTGGTCGTCGCCCTCAAAGGCGGCAGCAACACCGGCCTGCGCAACGATGCACAGCTGATCGGTTTCCACGGCGATACAGCCGCACCGACTGCAATCCTGCTGAAAAACAATGGCCTGCACTTCGAAATCCAGGTCGATGCCAGCACCCCGGTCGGCCAGACCGACGCTGCCGGTATCAAAGACATCCTGATGGAAGCTGCGCTGACCACCATCATGGACTGCGAAGACTCCGTCGCCGCTGTCGATGCCGATGACAAAGTGGTGATCTACCGCAACTGGCTCGGCCTGATGAAGGGCGACCTGTCGGAAGAAGTCTCCAAAGGCGGTCAGACCTTTACCCGCACCATGAACGCTGATCGCACCTACACCGGTGTCGACGGTAAGGAACTGAGCCTGCATGGTCGTTCGCTGTTGTTCGTGCGCAACGTCGGTCACCTGATGACCATCGACGCGATCCTCGACAAGGACGGCAACGAAGTGCCGGAAGGCATTCTCGACGGCTTGATCACCAGTCTGGCAGCGATCCACAGCCTCAACGGCAACAACTCGCGCAAGAACAGCCGCACCGGTTCGGTCTATATCGTGAAGCCGAAAATGCACGGCCCGGAAGAAGCCGCGTTCACCAACGAGCTGTTCGGTCGCATCGAAGAAGTCCTCGGTCTGCCGCGCAACACGCTGAAAGTCGGGATCATGGACGAGGAGCGCCGCACCACGGTCAACCTCAAGGCCTGCATCAAAGCTGCGAGCGAGCGCGTGGTGTTCATCAACACCGGTTTCCTCGACCGCACGGGTGACGAAATCCACACCTCCATGGAAGCCGGCCCGATGGTGCGCAAGGCGGACATGAAGGCCGAGAAGTGGATCGGCGCCTACGAGAACTGGAACGTCGATATCGGTTTGAGCACCGGCCTGCAAGGTCGCGCCCAGATCGGTAAAGGCATGTGGGCGATGCCCGACCTGATGGCGGCGATGCTCGAACAGAAAATCGCTCACCCGCTGGCCGGCGCCAACACCGCCTGGGTTCCATCGCCGACTGCCGCTGCGTTGCACGCGCTGCATTACCACAAGGTCGACGTGTTCGCCCGTCAGGCCGAACTGGCCAAACGTGCCCGCGCGTCGGTTGACGACATCCTGACCATCCCGCTGGCGGTGAACCCGCAGTGGACTGCGGAACAGATCAAGAACGAACTGGACAACAACGCCCAGGGCATTCTCGGTTACGTGGTGCGCTGGATCGATCAGGGCGTGGGTTGCTCGAAGGTGCCGGACATCAACGACATCGGCCTGATGGAAGACCGTGCGACGTTGCGGATTTCCAGCCAGCACATCGCCAACTGGCTGCGTCATGGCATCGTCACACATGACCAGGTCATGGAAAGCCTCAAGCGCATGGCGCCGGTGGTTGACCGCCAGAACGCCAACGACGCGCTGTATCGTCCGCTGGCACCGAACTTCGACAGCAACATCGCCTTCCAGGCGGCGGTCGAACTGGTGGTTGAAGGCACGAAGCAGCCAAACGGCTACACCGAGCCGGTACTGCACCGTCGTCGCCGCGAGTTCAAGGCTGCCAATGGCCTGTAACTGAGCACTGACGCCGGACAAAAGAAAGGCCCTGATCGAAAGATCAGGGCCTTTTTATTTCAGATTCCGGTGCATCCATTCCCAACTCATGCTTGACCAGCGCCAACAGCTTGCCGGTATTGACAGGTTTGAGCAGGAAGTCGACCACGCTCAAGTGCATTGCAGCAATCGCGTCTTGTACATCGGCGTCGCCGGAAACGATGATGATCGGCAAGGCCGCCCTTTCCGACTGGCGAACCTGGCGGATCAGGTCCAGGCCATCGATGTGTCCCATGCGCAGATCGGTAATCACCAGGCCGATCGAGGGTTTCTCGTCCAGCATTTTGAGTGCGGTTTCGCCACTGGCGGCGGTCATGCAACGAATACCGTCCAACGCAAGAATCTCCGACAACAGCTCACGCGCGTCTTTATCGTCGTCAACGATCAGCACCCGCTGCGCCGGTAAATCGGGTTCGAGCATGACGGCACTCAGCGCCTCGCGCTCGGCATCACTCAAAATATCGTGGTCGGACATGGCTTTCTCTACGTTTTCAATTCAATCCCCTAGCACTTTCGTCAGACATCGCTAAGTAGACCTTCAATGTGCACTTCGTCGGAAACTTTTCCTATAGCCAATGTAGGAGGTTTTTCCTGCATTTGCGTCAGACATTTCCTAACTTCCGAAGCCTGCACGCCCCGACCTAGACTTACGTCCAATGGGCACCCTGCATGTACGAGCCGACCATGGGGGTAGTCATCCGACAACAATTCAAAAAAGACTGCGGTAATGGTTATGAGTAGAGAGGACGCCTTTACACAGGCAGGGAAAACCGCGGTGTTGCAGAACATTCAGGGCACTTTGCAATTCCTTCAGCGATTCCCGCCCTTCAATCAAATGGAACACGCGCACCTGGCGTACCTGGTTGAACAATGTCAGCTGCGTTTTTATGCGCCCGGCGAAAGCATCATCAAACCGGCCGACGGGCCGGTCGAGCATTTCTACATCGTCAAACAAGGACGGGTTGTGGGTGAGCGCCCGCATACGGCCAAGGGCGGCACCGAAACCACCTTCGAAATCACCACCGGCGAGTGTTTCCCCCTCGCCGCGCTGCTGGGCGAACGGGCGACCCGCACCGAACACCTGGCGGCCGAAGACACCTTTTGCCTTCAGCTCAACAAGCTGGCGTTCATCAAGTTGTTCGCCCTTTCCACCACGTTTCGCGACTTCGCCCTGCGCGGTGTCAGCAGCCTGCTGGATCAGGTCAATCAGCAAGTCCAGCAAAAAGCCGTGGAAACCCTCGGTACTCAATATTCGCTGAACACGCGACTGGGCGAATTGGCCATGCGCCATCCGGTGACTTGCAGCCCCGCCACGCCATTGCGTGAAGCCGTGACCCTGATGCATGAGCAACAGGTCGGCAGCATCGTGATTGTCGACGAGCGCAAAGCCCCGCTGGGCATTTTTACCCTGCGCGACCTGCGCCATGTGGTGGCCGACGGCACTGACGACTTCAACGAAGCGATCGAACGCCACATGACCCAGGCGCCGTTTTTCCTGTCGCCGGACCACAGCGCCTTCGATGCGGCGATCGCCATGACCGAACGGCACATCGCTCATGTCTGCCTGGTGAAGGACCATCGTCTGTGCGGCGTGGTGTCCGAGCGCGACCTGTTTTCCCTGCAACGGGTGGACCTCGTCCATTTGGCGCGGACTATTCGCAGCGCCCAGAAAGTGGAAAACCTGGTGGCGCTGCGCGGCGAGATCGGCCAACTGGTCGAACGCATGCTGGCGCACGGTGCCTCCTCGACCCAGATCACCCACATCATTACCTTGCTCAACGATCACACCGTGTGCCGGGTGATCGAACTGACCCTCGCCGAAAAAGGTGACCCTGGCATTCCATTCAGCTGGCTGTGCTTCGGCAGCGAAGGCCGCCGCGAACAGACGCTGCACACCGATCAGGACAACGGCATTCTGTTCGAAGCCCGGGACGCGGCGCATGCCGCCGAAATTCGCGGAAAATTGCTGCCGATTGCCCAGCAGATCAACCAGAGCCTGGCACTCTGCGGCTTCACGCTGTGCAAGGGCAACATCATGGCCGGCAACCCCGAACTGTGTTTGTCCCGGGCCGAATGGGCGCGGCGTTTTGCGGCGTTTATTCGTGAGGCGACGCCGGAGAACCTGCTGGGATCGAGCATTTATTTCGACCTGCGGGTGGTCTGGGGCGACGAACAAGGTTGCGAGCAGCTGCGTCGGGGAATTCTCGATCAGGTGAATGACAACCGGTTGTTCCAGCGGATGATGGCCGAGAACGCCTTGCGCAACCGCCCTCCGGTCGGGCGTTTCCGTGAGTTCGTGCTGGCGCGCAAGAATGGCGAGAAAGCCACGCTGGATCTGAAAGTCCAGGGGCTGACGCCTTTCGTCGATGGCGCCCGATTGCTGGCCCTGGCCCATGGCATCGAGTCCAACAACACCCTGGAGCGCTTTCGCGAACTGGTGGCCAAAGAGGTCATCGAACGGCTCGACGGCGCTGCGTATGAAGAGGCCTACCACTTCATCCAGCAAACCCGCATGCAGCAACATCAGCTACAGACTCGGGAGAACTTGCCCTACTCAAACCGGGTCGATCCTGACAGCCTCAATCATCTGGACCGACGGATCCTGCGTGAGTCCCTGCGCCAGGCTCAACGCCTGCAAAGCAGCCTGGCCCTGCGGTATCAGCTATGAGCCTGTTTTCATGGCTGCGTCCGGCAGGCCCAAGCCTGACCGCTGAACTCCAGCTACGTCTGCAACGCTTACCCTCGGCGGCCGATCTGAGTGAATGCAGCCTGCGCGAGCAGCGCTGGGTGGTGCTCGACCTGGAAACCACCGGGCTGAACCTGAACAAGGACCGGGTGTTGTCCATCGGCGCGGTGGTGATCGAAGACGGAGCGATCGATTTCAGCCAGCAGTTCGAACGCACGCTGCAATGCGCCGATATGAAGGTAGGGCCCAGCGTATTGATTCATGGTCTGGGGCCTAGCGCGATTGCCGCTGGCAGCGATCCGGCTCAGGCATTGGTCGAATTTATGGAGTTCGTCAGAGACAGCCCGGTGCTGGCGTTTCATGCGCCGTTCGATCAACACATGCTGGGGCGTTCGCTGAAAGAGCATCTGGGCTACAAATTGCAGAATACGTTTCTGGATGTGGCGGACATCGCACCGTTGCTGTGTCCTCAGGCTCACATTCGCGATGCCGGGCTCGATGACTGGATCGACTGGTTCAAGCTGGAAGTCTTCGAACGCCACAACGCCAGCGCCGATGCGTTGGCCACGGCGGAGCTGGCGTTGATTCTGTTCAGCCGGGCGCGGCAGCAGCAGATTCATAGCCCGTTGAATTTGCAGCAGCGGGTGAGTCAGTGGAAACGCCGGCAGCGGGCGCCGTCCTTCTAAATCTGCGGCGCCTGTTCTGACGCCTTCGCGGCAAGCCTCGCGCCTACAGGTTTTGTGTCGATCTGTGGAACGACGACATCCTGTAGGAGCGAGGCTTGCCCGCGAAGCACGACAACGCGGTCCACCTGAAGACTCCCCATCAAAACCACCTGACCAGTGGCCAATTGCTTACCTCCCCCGCCTCTGCCACAATCGCGAACAATTCTCGTTAGTTAACACTTCCCAATCGGTGATGCTGCGTGTCGTCAGTCCAAAGCCCCCAAAGTGAGCTCGTTGGTGCGTTGTATCGCGACCATCGCGGGTGGCTATTGGCCTGGCTGCGACGCAATGTGGCCTGCCCGCAACGGGCCGAAGACCTGAGTCAGGACACCTTCATGCGCCTGCTCGGCCGTGATGAGCTGAAGGAGCCTCGTGAACCGCGGGCGTTTCTGGTGGCGATCGCCAAGGGCTTGCTGTTCGATTATTTCCGTCGCGCAGCGCTGGAACAGGCCTACCTCACCGAATTGATGCTGATCCCCGAAGGCGAACAACCGTCGGTGGAAGAACAGCAGCTGATCCTCGAAGACCTGAAAAACATCGACCGCCTGCTTGGCAAGCTTTCCAGCAAGGCCCGGGCGGCGTTTCTCTATAACCGCCTCGACGGCCTCGGCCATGCGCAAATCGCCGAGCGCCTGGGCGTGTCAGTGCCTCGGGTTCGCCAATACCTGGCACAAGGCATTCGTCAGTGCTACATCGCGCTGTACGGTGAGCCGGTATGAGCCCGGCCAGTTCCAAACCGGTATCAGCCCAAGTGCTGGACGCCGCGATTGCCTGGCAATTATCCCTGGATTCCGGCAGCCCGGTGGAGCGCGAAGAGTTCACCAAATGGCACGCCGCCCACGAGGAACACGCGCGGGCCTGGCGCCAGCTGGGCATGCTCGACCAGCGTTTCAGCGTCGCCAGCGGCCCGGCGCGCACGGCGTTATTGCAATCGCGCGAAAGCATTCGCCGACGGGTGCGCAAGCTCGGCAGTGGCCTGGCCAGCGTCGTCGCAGTAATCGGCTTGGCGCTGTTCGTCGGTGATCGTCATTTGCCCATCGACTATTGGCTGGCCGACCAGCGCACCGCCACCGGCGAGCAGCGCACCCTGCGCCTGAGCGACGGCACGCTGATCAACCTCAACACCCACAGCGCGGTGGACGTGCGTTTTGACGAGAAGCAGCGGCTGATCATCCTTCAGGAAGGGGAAATTCTCGTCGAAACCGGTCATGGCGACGCTCGACCGTTTATCGTCGAAACCCGTGAAGGCAGCCTGCGCGCGCTGGGTACGCGGTTCCTGGTCAAGCGCGAGGACGACGGCACGCGACTGAGCGTGTTGCAGTCCGCAGTGGCCGCCCATCCGCAGTCGAGCCCTGAAGAGCAGATCCTGCGTGAAGGCCAGCAAGTGCTGATGCGCAGCAATGGCCTGGGCCCAATCGTCGCGCTGAACCTCGGCGCCGATGCCTGGACCCGCGGCATGCTGGTGGTGGACAACACACGACTGGAAGACCTGGTGCACGAACTCGGTCGATATCGACGGGGGCATTTGGGCGTTGCGCCGGAGGTGGCTGACCTGCGGATCACCGGTAGCTTCCCCCTGCACGACACCGACAAGGCGCTAAGCGCGCTGCTGCCGACCTTGCCCGTGCAGATCGAACAGCACACGCCGTGGTGGGTGACGGTGGCGAAGGCCGAAGCCAAGCCCTGAGGGGTGTTGCGTCTAATCGGCCGCCTTCGCGGGCAAGCCTCGCTCCTACAGGATGTCATCGCTCCACAGGTCGACACAAAACCCGTAGGAGCGAGGCTTGCCCGCGAAGAGGCCGTCAACAACAGCACACATCTAGACTCAGCCCCTCACTTACTGAATCGAAATTATTTTCATCCAGCCCTATCACTTTGGGATTCTCATTCGGCTCCTAGGCAATTGAGAAATATTTCCATTCAGGAGCCGCTGTATGTCCCGTTCGCTAGACACCTTGTTACGCCCCAGCTTGCTGGCCATCGCCATTGCCCTTTGCGCCCCGCTGGCCAGCAGTCAGCTGATTGCGGCTGAACAGGCGTCCAGCGTTCGCGCCTACAACCTGCCGGCCGCGCCATTGGCCAGCACGCTGAACCAGATCGCCAGCCAGGCGGGCCTCGCGCTGTCGTTGAACCCTTCGCTGGCCGCGGGCAAGACCTCAGCGCCGGTCAAGGGCCAGTACGACGCCGCCAGCGCCCTGCGTGAAGCCTTGCGCGGCACCGGTCTGCAACTGGAGCAAAGCAGCGCCGGCACCTACAGCCTGGCCGCCATTCCCGAGGGGACGCTGGCCCTGCCGGAAACCGCCGTCATCGGTGTCCAAAACACTGAAAGCGCCTGGGGCCCGGTGGAAGGCTACGTCGCCACGCGCACCGCCGCCGGCAGCAAGACCGACACCGCGCTGGTCGAAGCGCCGCGCTCGATATCGGTCGCCACTCGCCAGCAAATGGAAGATCGCAATGTGCAGAACCTCGATGACGCCGTGCGCTACATGCCCGGCATCGTCGCCAGCAGCTACGGCAGCGACACCCGTGCCGACTGGCTGCGGGTCCGGGGCTTTGAGCCGACCCAGTTCCTCGATGGCCTGCCGCTGCCGAAAGGCACCTACGCCAACCCGAAACAGGAAACCTGGAACCTCGATCGCCTCGCCCTGCTGCGCGGCCCGGCGTCGTCGGTGTACGGCCAGACCCCGCCGGGTGGCTTGCTGGACATGGTCAGCCGCCGTCCAAGCGCTGAAGACAGCCACGAGATCCAGCTGCAATACGGCAGCGACAACCAGCGCCAGATCAACTTCGCCAGCACCGGCAAAATTGATGACGAAGGCCAGTTCCTCTATAGCCTGAGCGGCGTGGTGCGCGACAGCGGCACGCAGATCGACCACGTCGACAACAAGCGCTACAACATCGCACCGAGCCTGACCTGGAACATCAACGAAGACACCCGCTTCACCCTGCTCACGCAATTCACCCGCGACGATACCGGCATCACCAGCCAGTTCCTGCCGGTGCAGGGCACCAAGATCGACATGCCGTTCGGCAAGGTTTCCCATCATAAGAATCTCGGCGACCCGGACTGGGAATACTACGACCGCACCTACTACGCTCTGGGCTATGCGTTCGAACATCGCTTGAACGACGTCTGGCAGTTCAAGCAGAACCTGCGTTACACCAAATCCGATCTGTCGTTCCAGGGGCTCACTGTCGGCTCGTATCCGTTCACCCAGGTGGATAACGAAGGCAACGTCGGGCGCACCAGCACCATTGTCGATGAAGACATCAGCCAGTTCGCCGTGGATAACAATTTCCAGGCCGACTTCGCCACCGGCGATGTCCGTCACACCCTGCTGCTGGGTCTCGACCACCAGCGCAGCAACACCAACTACACCTCGATTTTCGGCGACGGGCTGACCACCAACGTCAATAACCCGATCTATGGCCAGCCGATCGTTCGTCCGCCGCGTTCCACCGCGTTCTACGACTACAACCAGAAGACCTACCAGACCGGCCTGTACGTGCAGGATCAAATGGCCCTCGACCAATGGCGCCTGACCGTCGGCGGACGTGAGGATTGGGTCCACACCAGCACCGAGTTTTTCAACAAGGGCGATGCCACCAACACCCAGCGCGACAAAGCCTTCAGCGGCAACGCGGCGATCAGCTATGTGTTTGACTCCGGCTTTGTGCCGTATCTGTCTTACGCCGAATCCTTCCAACCCACCACCGGCGCATCAGCCTCCAGCACCGAATCGTTCAAGCCGACCGAAGGCAAGCAGTGGGAATTGGGCATCAAGTACCAGCCACCGGGCAGCAACACCCTGCTCAGCGCAGCGGTATATGACCTGACCCAGAAAAACGTTTCGGTCACCACCACCGTCGGCGCCACACCGATCACCAGCCAGACTGGCGAAGTGAAGGTCAGGGGCCTGGAGCTGGAAGCGGTGTCCGACGTCACCGAAAACCTGAAAATCATCGCGGCCTACACCTTGGCCAAATCCGAAGTGCAGAAAGGCGACTACAAGGGCAACCGACTGCAACTGATGCCTAATCAACAGGCTTCGCTGTGGGCCGATTACACCTGGCACACCGGCGTGCTGGATGGCTTCGGCATTGGCGCCGGCGCTCGCTACACCGGCAACACCTACGGCGATCAGGGCAACACCTGGCTGGGCAAGGCCGACGCCTATACCGTGTTCGACGCGGCGGTCCATTACGACCTCGGCCGCCTGGACAACAGCCTGAAAGGCGCGTCCCTGGCACTGAACGCCACCAACCTGCTGGACAAGGACTACATCTCCACCTGTGACAGTTTCTACTGCTACTACGGCGACCAGCGCAGTGTCGTCGCCAGTGCAACTTACAAGTGGTAAATGCCTGAGCTGAACGCTCCAAGACCAAGCCGTCCTTCGGGGACGGCTTTGGTATTTCTGAAGGCCATCAAATGAAAAGTAAAACAATTCGCCGCTGGTCGTTCATCCACACCTGGACCAGCCTGATCTGCACCGTGTTCCTGCTGATGCTGGCGCTGACCGGCCTGCCGTTGATCTTCCACCACGAGATCGACCACCTGCTGGGCGATGCCGCAGAGTTGAAGCAAATGCCGGCGGACACCCCGCAGCTGAATTTGCAGCAGTTGGTGCAGGCGGCGGAAAAACATCGCCCCGGCGAAGTCATGCAGTATTTCGGCTTCGACGAGGAAGAGCCCAACGCCGCGATCGCCATCATGGCGGCCACCGCCGGTACCGAGCCCAATTCGTCGCACACCTTCATGCTCGACGCCCGCACCGGCGAAGCGCTGGAGATGCCGTCGGCCAACGGCGGTTTCATGATGGTGATGCTGCGCCTGCACGTGGACATGTTCGCCGGTCTGCCGGGCAAGTTGTTGCTGGCGTTCATGGGGCTGATGTTTGTCGTGGCCATCATTTCCGGGACGGTGCTGTACCTGCCGTTCATGCGCCGCTTGAAATTCGCCAGCGTGCGCCAGGACAAATCCACTCGCCTGCGCTGGCTCGACCTGCATAACCTGATCGGCGTGGTCACCATGACCTGGGCACTGGTGGTCGGGGTGACCGGCGTGATCAGTGCCTGCGCCGACCTGCTGATCGCCGCCTGGCGCAACGACGCACTGAGCACGATGATCGCACCCTACCGCGACGCGCCACCGCTGACGCAATTGGCACCCGCGACCCGTTTGCTCGACATCGCCAAGGAAGTCGCGCCGGGCATGCAACCCGATTTCATCGCCTTCCCCGGCACGCGGTTTTCCAGCGAACACCATTACGCCGTGTTCATGAAAGGCAGCACCCACCTGACTTCGCACCTGCTGACCCCGGTGTTGATTGACGCCAGCACCCTGCAAGTCACGGCGGTGGCGGAACGACCGTGGTACATGGACGCCATGGGCATGTCGCAACCCCTGCACTTTGGTGATTACGGTGGCATGCCGATGAAAATCCTCTGGGCGACTCTGGATGGGCTGACCATCGTCGTGCTGGGCAGCGGGGTTTATCTGTGGGTAGTGCGGCGCAAGGCGGCGAAACCTGCGCTCGAGCAAGCGGAGGCTCAAGCATGAGGCCACGACAGTCGAACTTCTGGAAGGTCTTCGCCACGCCCACCGTGATCGCGCTGCTCAGTGCCGCGGGGTTGTTCGCCGCGTTGCTGGGCGACGGCGTGTGGGATGCCTTGAGCTGGCTTGGCCTGGGCGTCCCTGCCGTCCTGGCCCTGCGCGGCCTGCTGCAACGCCGCTGATCCTTGTGGGAGCGAGCCTGCTCGCGATGGCGGCCTGACATTCAACAGGGGTGCTGAATGTAAACGACCTCTTCGCGAGCAGGCTCGCCCCCACGATCTTGAGCAATCTCTTGAACGCGCTATGCTGCCCAGCATTGCCCAACTCCGAGATGCTGCCATGTCCGCCCCCAGCATGACCCTGTTCCACAATTCGTTATCGCCCTTCGTCCGCAAAGTCATGGTGCTGCTGCACGAAACCGGTCAGACCGACCGCGTGGCGTTGCAAGACTGCGTGCTCACACCGGTAAGCCCGGATCAGGCGCTCAACGAAGACAACCCGCTGGGCAAGATCCCGGCCCTGCGCCTGGCCGACGGCAACGTTATCCATGACAGCCGGGTGATCCTCGATTACCTCGATCATCAACACGTCGGCAACCCGCTGATCCCCCGCGACGGCTCGGCCCGCTGGCGCCGTTTGACCCTGGCCTCGCTGGCCGACGGGATCATGGACGCGTCGGTGGTGGTTCGTTATGAAGTGGTCCTGCGCGCCCCCGAAAAACAGTGGGACGAATGGCTCGATGGCCAGCGCGACAAGATTCGTCGCGCACTGGCGCTGTTGGAGAAGGACGCGATTGCCGAGCTGACCAGCCATTTCGATGTGGCGGCGATCAGCGTGGCGTGTGCGCTGGGTTACCTCGACCTGCGCCACCCGGATCTGCAATGGCGCGAGGCGAATCCCCAGCTGGCGGCCTGGTATTTCGAGGTGAGCCAGCGGCCGTCGATGGTGGCGACGATGCCGAAGGTTTGAATCTTCGCTGACGGTTCCGGCCTCATCGCGAGCAGGCTCGCTCCCACAGTTGATCGGTGGTATGCACGAACCTTGTGTTCACTGCAGATCCCTTGTGGGACCGAGCCTGCTCACGATGGCAACACACCGGGTCAACAGGAAACAAACCGAATATCCGCGCCGCCAACTCTTCCCCCTCCCGCTGATCCTCGCGCAACCCCAACGACCGGCTCATTCCACCGCCCCCAGATCAAACGCCAGCGGCTTGGCCGACTTCTGCCCGATCCCGTACCAATCCAGCTTGCGGGTCAGCACCATGAACACGCCGAGCAAGCCGAACAGTAACAACGAGCCCATCAACAGCGCGTAATCCTCGGCACTCAACAAGCCGTAGAGCAAGCCATACAACGCCGCCAACCCCGCCGAAAAGCTCAAGCCGTGACGCACGCTGCGCAGCACATGGCAGACATAGAACCCGATCAGCAACACGCAGCCGCCGGCCGACAACAGATAAGCCAGGGCAAAACCGATGTGCTCCGACAGCGACAGCAGCAACAGGTAGAAGAATGCCAGCGCAACCCCCACCAATGCGTATTGCACCGGGTGCACCGCCAGGCTTTTCAGCACTTCGAAGAGGAAGAATCCGGCGAAGGTCAGCACGATGAACAGCAGTGCGTATTTGATCGCCCGATCGCTCTTGAGGTATTGGTCCACCGGATCAATGAAACTCACGCCAAAACTGCGGCCGCTGTACGCCTCGCACCCACCGCCGGACACACAACTGCTCAGCGCTTCCTGCAGGTTCGTGGAGAAAAACGAGGTCTGCCAGTTGGCGGTAAACCCCTGATCGGTGACTTCACGCTGGGCCGGCAGGTAGTTGCCGATGAAGCTTGGGTGCGGCCAGTTGGCGCTCAGCGACACTTTGCTGGTCTTACCCACCGGAAGGATCTGCAACTGACCGGTGCCTTGCAGCCGAAGGTCGAAACCGAAGGTCAATTCCGTGGCTTGCCTGGCATCCAGCGCTGGCAATGTCACGTGTACACCTTCGCCTAACCAGCCCACCTGGGTCCCCGGAACAAAGTCCAGCCGCTGGTCATTGAGTTCGAGTTTCAGGGCGTTTTCGATGCCGCGAATGTCGCTGATACCGACGGCCAGAAACGGCTGGTCGAACTGGTAATCGGCAAAATCTTCCTTGATGCCCAGTTGCGCCGGGACCGAGAAATGCCCGCTGATGCGGTTGTCGGCGTGGAACAGTCGCGCCTCGTAAATGCCTCGGGAGCGCAGTTCGGTCTGCACCTGGCCATCGAGTTCGAAGCGTTCCGGGAGGAAATACAGACGACCGCGCTCCTCACCGACTTCCTGATAACGCTGGTTGGTTTTTTCGTTGAGCTTCCAGGTGCGCACCACTTTGCGATACGGCACCACCATCAGCGGCCCGTTCAGTTGCTGGCTGTAGCTGGAGCTGCGGGCAATGTCTTCAAGCACACCGTCGCGCAATTGCTGGCGGTCCTGGATGACGCCGTTGATCATCAGCAACGGAATCAGCAATAGCAAAATCAGAAGGGCGATTGCCCCGAGTTTTAGGGTCAGGCTGCGGTTCATGGGACTCTCCCTGTTTGGATGCGGAGAGTCTGGGATGGGTGTGTGGAGGCTTTGTGGGGGGAATATGGAGATTATGTGGAGAACGGACTGGCCTCTTCGCGAGCAGGCTCGCTCCTACATGGGTTCTGCGCTGGACACAAATTCTGAGTCCCCCACACATCAACTGTGGGAGTGAGCCTGCTCGCGATTGGCCGCGACTCGGTCCTAGGCCAGGTGCAATAGGACTTCCACCCCACCCTCGACATTGCCGATGCTCAATGAACCGCCATGCAACTGGACCACTTCTTCCACAAAGTTAAGCCCCAACCCGGTGCTCTTGCGCCCACTGTCCGGGCGCGGCAGCGAGTAGAAACGCTCGCTCAAACGCGGTATCGCATAGTCGGGAATCGCCTCGGCCTGATTGAACAGCCTGAACTCGATCTGCTCGCCGACCCTCTCGGCGCTGAACCGCAGCAGCCCCTGAGGCGGGGTGAAATCCAAAGCATTCTCCAGCAGATTCCCCAGCGCCTGCCGCAACAGAAACGGCTCGCCATGCAGGGTCATATCCGGCGCGATCCTCTGTTCCACGCGCAACTTTTTCCCTTCGATCCGCGCGGCCTGGGCGTTGAGCAACTCATCCACCAAACCCGCCAACGGCACCGCCACCCGCTCTTCCAGCCCTTGACGCTGTTCGACCTGTGCCAGGTTCAGCAACCGCTCAATCAACTGCTGCATCCGCACACTTTCACTGTCGATGTTGCTGACGAAACGCTGCTGCTGAGCCAACGGCATTTCACCTTGCAGCAACTCCGCTGCACCGCGAATCGCCGCCAATGGGCTTTTCAATTCATGGGTCAGGGTGTGCACATAACGCTCGACGTAGGCTTTGCCTTCCAGCTGGGTTCGCATCTGTTCCACCGCCGTCGCCAGTTGCTCCAACTCCCCGCCGCGATAATGCGGCACCTCGACGCGCCGGCCCTCACTCACCGCTTGGGCATAGGCGGTCAACCGCCGCAGCGCCGCGCTCAGCCACCATGACAACAGCGCGCCGAACAGCAGGCCCAGGCCGATCAACCCGGCACCATAAGCGAGCAATCGACGTTCGGTGCGATCCACGTAAGGCTGCAACGAACTGTTGGGCTTGGCCACGGTGACCACGCCGATGATCCGGCCGTTGTCGCGAATCGGCGCGCCGACGTGCATCACCGAAGAGGTCGCATCGTTCGGATCGCTGCGGGTGGAACGTGCGCCGTATTCACCGCGCAACGTCAGGTAGACGTCGTTCCATCGTGAATAGTCCTGCCCCACCGCTGCGCCACTGGAGTCCAGCACCACGAGGCCTTTGGCGTCGGTGACGTAAATCCGGTGGTTGACCTGGTTCTTCGGCAAGCCCCAGATGCTTGCCTTCGGCTGCCGTTCGCCATAGGCCCTGAGCAGCTCGGGCCAGCGGTTCTGGTTGAGGGTGCCGGCCTTGAAATCGTCGCGCAGGATCTCGGCCATCAGGTTGGCGGTGTCGACCAGGGTTTCTTCCGTGGACTGGCGCACCCCTGGGCGGATTTCTTCCATCACGGTGTTGAGCACGAAGTAACCGGTCAGGCCGATAAACAGCACGTAGACCAGGAAAATCCGGATCCCCAACGGCATCAGCTGTGCCCCGGGCTGTAGCTGTAACCGAGGCCGCGATGGGTCTGGATCGGTTCGGCGTCAGCCTTCACCAGACGCAATTTGGCGCGCACGCTTTTGATATGGCTGTCGATGCTGCGCTCGTAACCGGCATCGGCGGCCACCCCCAGCGCATCGAGCAATTGCTCGCGACTGAAGACGCGTTCGGGTTGTTCCAGCAGGCATTGCAGGAGGCGGAATTCGTGCCGCGTCAGGCTCAATGGCTGATTGCGATAGTTGATCTGCACGCGTTCGCTATCGATCCGAAACAGCGTCGACGAAACCTCGGCCACCGGTCGCGGCGCCATGCGCTTGAGAATCGCCCGGACCCGCGCCGCGACTTCCCGGGGGCTGAACGGCTTGACCACGTAGTCGTCGGCGCCGATTTCCAGGCCCACGACGCGGTCGATTTCCGCGTCACGGGCGCTGAGGAAGATTACCGGCACTTCGCTGAAACGCCGCAGTTGCTTGCAGGTCTCGAAGCCGCTGATGTCTGGCAGGCCGATGTCGAGAATGATCAGGTCGGCCGGGGTCTGGCGCTGATGCTCCAGCGCCGCCGCGCCGAGGCTCAACCAGGTCGTGGTGAACCCCTCGCCCTGCAACGCGAATATCAGGGTGTCGGCAATCGCCGCTTCGTCTTCGACAATCAGGATATGAGGCATGGCGTCCGAGCCCGGCAGTTAAGTGGGCGAACGGTGCCCCAAGCCTCTCGTTCCGTCAATCAGCAGTCGGGTTTGTCGGCAGTGAAACGCCGCGCCGGGTTCACCGCCGCACCGAATTCACGCAAGGCCTTGGCACCGATCAACAGCGGATAGTTGAAGCTGCTGCGGTCGGTAAGGTTGACCTCGACGGTGCGCTTGACGTTGCCCAGGCACAGTTCCAGATCGACTACCGGGCGCTTGGTCGGCTCGACGGCTTCCTTGTCATCGTCATCCTCTTCGGAGCGGGTCTTGATCTTGCTGATCCGCGCAACCTTGTGCTCGTAGACCTTGTTGCTCGCGTCTTTGGTGGCGAGGCGGAAACGGACCCACTCGTCGCCGTCGCGGGTGAAGGTTTCGATGTCCTTGGCCGACAGCGAGGCCGTCAGGGCGCCGGTGTCCATTTTGGCCTTGAGGACTTCGCCGCCGATTTCCGGCAGCGCAATGTATTCGTAACGCCCGTACAGCGTCGGCTCGGCGGCCAGGACCGGCAGGGCCACGAGAGAAAGCAGTGCAAGGAGGGATTTCACGTAATGGGCATCCTTTGGGAATGGGGGCGCAGTGGCCAAATTCTAGACCGCAAACAACAAAGATAGTTGGACGGCCACCTAGCTTTGTGGCGAGGGAGCTTGCTCCCGTTGGGCGGCGAAGCCGCCGTAAATCCATTCAACTCGGTGTTCCTGACACGCCGCTTCACATTAGCTTTTGGGGCCGCTTCGCAGCCCGGCGGGAGCAAGCTCCCTCGCCACAGGTGATCTCATCAGGCGGCAAGCATAACGATGTAAAGGTGAAACATTCGTCACCGCCGATTTGGCCTGCGGCCCGAAGCTGAATATCATGACGCGCCCAAACGCTTTCAAGAGTTACTTATGCGCCGCCTGCTCACCGGCTGTTTCGTTACCCTGCTGCTGTTGCTCAACACCCTGGTCCTGATCGGGCCGCTGATGGTGTTTGCGCTGCTCAAACTGGTCTTGCCTGGTCGCTATCGCGACTACGCCTCATGGGCGGTGATGTGGATCGCCGAGACCTGGGCCGAGATCGACAAGCTGGTTTTCCGCCTGTGCATCCCCACCCAATGGGACATCCGCGGCGGCGATGACCTGCGCCGCGACACCTCATACCTGGTGATCAGCAACCATCAATCCTGGGTCGATATCCCGGCGTTGATCCAGGCCCTGAACCGCCGCACGCCATTCTTCAAGTTCTTCCTCAAGAAGGAACTGATCTGGGTGCCATTCCTGGGGCTGGCGTGGTGGGCCCTGGATTATCCGTTCATGAAGCGCTACACCAAGGCATTCCTGGCCAAACACCCTGAGCTGGCCGGCAAGGATCTGGAGATCACCAAAGCGGCGTGCGAGTTGTACAAGCGTCAGCCGGTGACCGTGGTCAATTACCTGGAAGGTACCCGATACACCGCAGCGAAAAGCACTCAGCAGCAGTCACCCTTCACTCACCTGCTCAAGCCCAAGGCCGGCGGCGTGGCGTTTGTCCTGGCGGCAATGGGCGAACAGCTGGATGCCGTGCTTGATGTGACGGTGGTGTATCCGCAGCAGCAGATTCCGGGGTTTTGGGACTTGCTCAGCGGCAACGTGCCGAGGGTCATCATCGACATCAAGACCCGAGAGCTCGACCCGGCATTGTGGCAAGGCGATTACGAAAACGATCCGGTGTTTCGCGAAACGGTCCAGAACTGGGTCAACCAACTCTGGATCGAGAAGGATCAACGCATCGACGCGTTGCGCGCCGAGCGCCGTTGAATCAACTGCCGGTGCCGGCGCCCCAGATCCCGCCCAGGCTTTCCAGCAACGAGCCACCAACGCCCTGCTGACCGAGGTATTGCAACAGCACCGGGGCAAACTGGCCGATCATGCCGCTGTCCATGCCCAACGCGCTGAAAGCGTTGTTCAGATCGTTGGTGTTCTTCACGGCACCCAAGGCATTGTCCAGACCGGCCGCCTTGCCGGAAGACCCAAGCAGGCCGGCCAGCGCACCCAGCTCACCGCCGCCGGACAACTTGTCGATACCCGGAACGCTTTTGGCCAGTTCCGAGTAATCGGTCGAGCTCAACTGATTCTTCGCCAGCCCCAGCATCGCCCCAGTCCCGCCGACGGCCTGTTGAGGTGTCACGTTCAATTCGCTGAGCGCGCTCAACAATCCGGCCGTTTCTGACGTTGGCGCAGCCGCTGCGGCAGCATTACCCCCCTGCATGCTCGAAGCCGCTTTGGTCACATCGTCCAGGCTGAAACCGGCGAAGACCGGGCTGGCCGCGAGGGTCATCAGCGAAGCCAGTGCTAAACCGCGTGAAATCTTCATCCAGACATCCTCTTGCGCCGTGAGAGCCACCCGTGTGTGGGCGGGAAAACTGCCGATTTGACCGGGGTTTGGGGGGTGTTGTTCCTTGCTGGCGCAGGCATTTTTTGCCTTTGGAAGTGCATAGCATGAGATAGACCAGTTAATTGACTGCTATAAGAAACAACCTGACTACATCAAACCGATATAAAAATCTGTCATATCTGACAGTTGCGACCGTTTCGCAGCACAAACTAAGCTGAGTTTGTAACAACAGCAATCGGGAGTGAGTTATTAAATAGCAGCTCGCACCTCTTCGTTTTCGATCTGGTAGGAAGCATTAATATGACTGGCAGAGAAACAGGTATAGTTAAATGGTTTAACGATGAAAAGGGCTTTGGATTTATCACTCCAGATAGTGGAGGAGCGGAACTTTTCGTACACTTCAAAGCAATTGAATCAGACGGCTTTAAAAGTTTGAAAGAGGGACAAGCAGTATCTTACGTTTCAGAAAAAGGGCAAAAAGGTCAACAGGCTGCGCAGGTTCGCACCGAATAAACAAACAATGACCAAAGTCGTTGAAGACTCGACCAGGCCTGCTTCCACCTAGTGGTTAGGGCAGGCCATTCTTATCGGAGACACGGCGATGAGGCGAAAAACAGAAAAGTTCGATACTACAGTCATTAACGAACCTACTTCGTCGCCATCGAAAAGTTTGGAACATATAGAACTGGAGACTCAACCAATTATCTTTTGCATCAACCCGGGCGACCGTCATCCAAAGGTCGGCGATAAGGTGACGTATGACCTAGTCCAAGGCGATAACGGACAGTGGTACGCAAAGAACATCATAGTGGTAAGCGACAAAAAGCCTCATTAAATCTATTTAGTTTTGACCGTAAGTCCAGCTTCTCTTTTGCGTACATACCAACTGAAGCTATTGTTTTTCTTCACTTACGGCAATTAGCTGGCAATAGGTATCAACGCGAGTGTTTATTACGGACAAACAAACGGAGGTTAGACACCATGCAGACAAAGATTATTGCCAGCGTTTTAGCAATCCTGACCGTGAGTAACTATACCTACGCAGATACTTGCCCTGAACCCTCATCTATTTACAAAACAAAGAGTGGCTTTGAAGCCAAGGACAAATCCGGCCATATCTGGAAAGGAGAAGATCCGGGACAACCGGTCGATGTTAAGACTCTGGTTTTTGAAGATGCGGCGTATATCACTGAAGACGAAACCGAAAACGGGCCAGTGAAAGTCAGTCAGTTGAGTTGCCGCTACCAAAATCTGGCCTTGTTTCTAGACAATGTAGTCAACTGGAAAGCCGGGGCGCCTGCGAATTGGGACGAATCGAATCGCTGTTATTCTAAACCCAACAATGACTGCTCATTCTCTTTGAGCAATTAGGTGTCACCGGACAGCCATAAAAAAGGGCGACATCACTGTCGCCCTTCTCCCGTCTTGCGTAACGCTTACGCCGCACTGAACAACTTATGCGGATCAATCACAAACTTCTTCGGCACGCCCGCATCGAACTCGCCATAACCGCGTGGCGCGTCATCAAGGCTGATGACTTCCACGCCAACGATGTCGGCAATGTGAATGCGGTCCCACATGATCGCCTGCATCAGCTGGCGGTTGTACTTCATCACGGGCGTCTGGCCGGTGTGGAAGCTGTGGGATTTGGCCCAGCCCAGGCCGAAGCGGATGCTGAGGCTGCCCATTTTTGCGGCAGCATCGACGGCACCTGGATCTTCGGTCACGTACAGGCCCGGGATACCGATTTTGCCGGCAACCCGTACCACGCCCATCAGCGAGTTGAGCACGGTGGCCGGGGCCTCGTGTTTCACGCCGTCATGGCCGTGGCCGCGCGCTTCGAAGCCTACGGCGTCGACGGCGCAATCCACTTCTGGTTCGCCCAGCAGTGCAGCGATTTGTTCGTGCAGCGGGGTGTCCAGGGACAGGTCGGCGATTTCGAAACCCTGGGCCTTGGCGTGTGCCAGGCGGACGGTGTTGACGTCACCAACAATCACCACCGCCGCGCCCAGCAGGCGGGCGGACGCGGCAGCGGCCAGACCGACAGGGCCGGCGCCAGCGATGTACACGGTGCTGCCTGGGCCAACGCCAGCGGTGACTGCGCCGTGGTAACCGGTCGGCAGGATGTCGGAGAGGCAGGTCAGGTCGCGGATTTTTTCCATCGCGCGATCACGATCAGGCAGTTTCAACAGGTTGAAGTCGGCATACGGCACCATCGCGTACTCAGCCTGGCCGCCGGTCCAGTCGCCCATGTCGACATAACCGTAAGCACCGCCCGGACGCGCCGGGTTAACGCTCAGGCAAACACCGGTATGCATTTCCTTGCAGGAACGGCAGCGCCCGCAAGCCACGTTGAACGGTACGGAGACCAAATCGCCGATCTGCAGGTTTTCGACGTCGCTGCCCTTCTCGATCACTTCGCCAGTGATTTCGTGGCCCAGCACCAGGCCGGTCTGAGCAGTGGTACGGCCGCGCACCATGTGCTGGTCGGAACCACAGATGTTGGTGGAAACCACACGCAGGATGACGGCGTGGTTAATCTTCCTGCCGCGCGGGTCCTGCATTTTCGGATAGTCGATTTTTTGCACCTCGACCTTGCCATTGCCGAGATACACCACACCACGATTGCCAGACATGCTTTCACCTCGCTGTTGTTTTTATGTAGCGGTCGCGTCGCCATGAAGCGGCGGCGCGTTGATTGCTCTGGTTGTTGCCTATGTGTCTTGTGTTGCCTGATAGGGCCTCTTCGCGAGCAGGCTCGCTCCCACATTTGATCGGGGGTGTACACACGTCTGTGACCAACACAAAACCGGTGGGAGCGAGCCTGCTCGCGAAAGCGAACTAGAGAACGACCGTGCGATTGGCGTTGAGAAACACTCGTCGTTCAATGTGATACCCGACGGCCCGCGCCAGGGTCAGCCCTTCGATATCCCGACCTTTGGCGATCAAGTCTTCCGGGTAGTGACTGTGGTCCACCGCCTCTACGCCCTGGGCGATGATCGGCCCTTCGTCCAGGTCGTTGTTGATGTAGTGCGCCGTGGCGCCGACCAGTTTCACGCCCTTGTTGTAGGCCTGGTGATAAGGCTTGGCGCCCTTGAAACCCGGCAGCAGGGAGTGATGGATGTTGATCGCCTTGCCGTCGAGTTTGCGGCACAGCTCGGGCGACAGGACTTGCATATAGCGGGCAAGGATCACCAGTTCAGCGCCGGACTCTTCGATCACCTGCCACACCTGACGCTCTTGCGACGGCTTGTCGTTCGGGTCCAGCGGGAAGTGGTAATACGGAATCTGATGCCAGTCGGCCAACGGTTTGAGGTCCGGGTGGTTGGACACCACGGCGGCCACGTCCATCGACAATTGGCCAATGCGTTGGCGGTAGAGCAAATCGTTGAGGCAGTGATCGGCCTTGGAGACCATGATCACCACTTTTGGCCGGTAGTTCGGTGGTGTCAGCTCGAAGACCATCCCGAAGGCTTTGCCACGCTCTTCCAGTCCGGCGCGGAAGGCTTGCTCGTCGAAGCCATCGGGCTGGCGGAATTCCACGCGAATGAAGAAACGGCCCGAGAGCCGATCATCGAAGGAATGGTGCTCGGTGACGTAGCAGCCCTGCTCGAACAGAAAGCGGGTCACCGCGTCCACGGTGCCGAGGACGCTTGGGCAGTCGGCGGTCAGAATCCATGTGTCTGGGGCGCGGCTCATAGTGTGGTGACTCCTGAGAGTTCGGGGAACAAAACATTCTCCTGTGGGAGCGAGCCTGCTCGCGAAGAGGGCGTGTCAGTCGACATCAATGTCGCTGAGATACCGCCTTCGCGAGCAGGCTCGCTCCCACAGGTGATCGCCTCCTGATCAGGCCTGAACGCTCAGGCCGTATTCCGCCGCTGCATCCTGCAACCACAACCACCAGTAATCCGAGAAGCTGCGACGGATCAGCAGTTCCCAGGTGTCTTCGGCGGTGTGGCGGATCACCAGTTGCGACTTGGCAAACACGGTGCCGACGGCCTTGCCCACCGGGAAGCTGTTGGGGTGCACGTCGTAGCTGGTGGATTTCATCAGCACCTGGCGCACGTTCGGGCCGCTCAGTTCGAGGATCTGCTGGCCACCGCTGACGTTGGTGATCGCGATGTGCAGGTCGCCCAGCGCTTCACGCAGTTTTTGCTCGGCCGCGAATTCTTCGCCGGTCGGCACGATCAGCAGCCATTCATCCGGCCCCATCCATTGCAGGCTGGTTTCGCCTTTGACGACGACGGTCAGCGCGGCCGGCAGTTCGATCCCGAGGGCCTTGTGCACGCCAGCGGCGAACGCCGCATCGTGGCCATCACCACGAATGGTCAGGTGGCCGAGGAGTTTTTTCTCACGCACGATCACGCCGGCGCTTTTACGGCCCTTGCCCACCAGGCTGGCGAGGTCGGCATGATGCAGCGACGACTCGGCCTTGGCCCCGGTGGTTGGGCGTTGTTGGTACACATTGGCTGCGGTCATAAAGCACCTTTCCTGAATTCTGTTGGTTCCTGTGGTGGCTGCACTGCCGTCATCGCCAGCGGGCTAGCTCCCACATTTGACCGCGATCTCCTGTGGGAGCGAGCCTGCTCGCGAAGGCGGTAGCAGGCACCCCACAGGACCCGAAGCCATTAGATGTTCTGGCGATCACCCTTTGGATCGAAGAACACCGAAGAAACGATTTCCGCCTCGATCACGCTGCCATCGGCCAGCGGTGCGAACACGCGCTCACCGATGCGCTTCAAACCGCCCTTCACCACGCCCATGGCAAACGAATAGCCCAGGGAGTTGTGCAGGTAGCTGGAAGTGACGTGACCGACCATCGTCATCGGGATCGTCTGCTTGGTGTTGAACACCAGTTGCGCACCTTCCGGCAGCCATTTGGTCGGGTCGATCGGTTTCAGGCCCACCAACTGTTTGCGTTGATCACGCACGCAGTCTTCGCGGTTCATGCCACGCTGGCCAATCCACGAGAACGGTTTGGTGCGACCGACACACCAGCCCATGTTCAGGTCGTCCGGGGTCATCGAGCCGTCGGTGTCCTGACCGACGATGATGAAGCCCTTCTCGGCCCGCAGGATGTGCATGGTTTCGGTGCCATACGGGGTCAGGTTGTACTGCTTGCCAGCCTCGACGATTTTCTCGAGCACGCCCATCGCATAGTCGGCTTGCACGTTGACTTCGTACGACAGCTCACCGGTAAACGAAATCCGGAAAATCCGCGCCGGCACACCGCCGACCAACGCTTCTTTCCAGGTCATGAACGGGAAGGCTTCGTTGCTCAGGTCGGCGTCGGTCACTTCGCTGAGCAGCTTGCGGCTGTTCGGCCCGGACAGGGTCATGGTTGCCCAATGATCCGTCACGGACGTGAAGTACACCTTCAGGTCTGGCCATTCGGTCTGGTGGTAGATTTCCAGCCATTGCAGCACGCGTGCAGCGCCACCGGTGGTGGTGGTCATCACGAAGTGGTTATCGGCCAGGCATGCAGTCACGCCGTCGTCAAACACCATGCCGTCTTCTTTGCACATCAGGCCGTAACGGGCCTTGCCCACGTCGAGCTTGGTCCAGGCGTTGGTGTAGATGCGGTTCAGGAACTCGCGGGTGTCCGGGCCCTGGATGTCGATCTTGCCCAGGGTCGAAGCGTCCAGCAGGCCGACGCTGTCGCGCACGGCTTTGCATTCGCGTTTAACGGCAGCGTGAATGTCTTCACCGTTTTTCGGGAAGTACCAAGGACGCTTCCACTGACCGACGTCTTCAAACTCGGCGCCGTTTTTCACGTGCCAGTGATGCAGCGCGGTGTGACGCACCGGTTCGAAGATGTGCCCACAGTGACGACCGGCCACGGCGCCGAAGGTTACCGGCGTGTAGTTCGGGCGGAACATGGTGGTGCCCATCTGCGGGATGGTCACGTTCAGCGAACGGGCGGCGATGGCCAGGCCGTTGACGTTGCCGAGCTTGCCCTGGTCAGTGCCGAAGCCCAGTGCGGTGTAGCGTTTGACGTGCTCGACCGACTCGAAGCCTTCGCGGGTCGCCAGTTCGATGGCGGCGGCGGTGACGTCGTTTTGCAGGTCGACGAATTGCTTCGGTCCGCGTGAGGTGCCTTTTTCGTGCGGCACCTGGAACAGCGCCAGGGTGGGCTCTTCGAGACGGCTCAGGGCTTTCGGCAACGTGCCTTCGACCACACTGAAACCGGCTTCGCTGGCTGCGCGAGCGCCGCCTTCAAAACCATCGGCCAACGAATCGCCGAGGCCATAGACGCCGTTGATGCCACCGACGCACACGCGTTTCTGCGGTGCTTCGCCCGGTACGAAACCGAGGATGTCTTCACGCCAGATCGGTTTGCCACCCAGGTGAGAAGCCAAGTGAACCACCGGGCTGTAACCACCGGAACTGGCGATCAGGTCGCAATCAAGCCACTCGCCAGGGCTGGTCACGGCGTGTGCTTTGACATCGATCGCGGCAACGCGAGCGGCGGTCACGTGCTTGCTGCCACGGGCCTCGATCACGGCGCTGCCGGTCAGGATGCGAATGCCTTTGGCGCGCGCTTCTTCAACCAATGCACCGCGCGGATTGCTGCGGGCGTCGGCGATGGCCACCACTTGCAGGCTGGCATCGAGCCAATCCAGGGCAACGCGGTAGGCGTGATCGTTGTTGGTCGACAGCACCAGTTTCTTGCCCGGTGCCACGCCGTAACGGCGAACGTAAGTCGAGACAGCGCCGGCGAGCATGTTGCCCGGCACGTCGTTGTTGCCGTAGACCAGTGGGCGCTCGTGAGCGCCGGTTGCCAGCACCACACGTTTAGCTCGAACCCGATGGATGCGCTGGCGCACCTGGCCAATCGGAGCGCGGTCGCCGAGGTGATCGGTCAGGCGCTCGTGAATGGTCAGGAAGTTATGGTCGTGGTAACCGTTGACCGTGGCGCGCGGCAACAGCAGCACGTCCGGGGTGTCTTTCAGTTCGGCGATGACGCTGGCGACCCACTCGGCCGCTGGCTTGCCGTCGAGGCTTTCGCGGGAGTCGAGCAGGCTGCCGCCGAACTCTTCCTGTTCATCGGCGAGGATGACACGAGCACCGCTGCGCGCAGCCGCCAGTGCAGCGGCCAGACCTGCGGGGCCACCGCCGACGATCAGCACGTCGCAGTGCTGGTTCATGTAGTCGTAGGTGTCCGGATCGTTCTCGGTCGGCGAGCGGCCAAGGCCGGCGGCCTTACGGATGTACTTCTCGTAAGTCATCCAGAACGATTGCGGGTACATGAAAGTTTTGTAGTAGAAGCCCGGCGGCATCAGCTTGCCGCCGACCTTGCCGAGAATCCCCATCATGTCGTTGTTCACGCTTGGCCAGCCGTTGGTGCTGGTGGCGACCAGACCTTGATACAGCGCTTGTTGCGTGGCACGTACGTTCGGGATCTGCGTGGCTTCGGTCGCGCCGATCTGCAGCACGGCGTTCGGCTCTTCAGCGCCGGCAGCGAAGATGCCGCGCGGACGGGAATACTTGAAGCTGCGACCGATGATGTCGACACCGTTGGCCAGCAGGGCAGCGGCCAGCGAATCGCCTTCAAAGCCTTTGTAGACCTGACCGTTGAAGGTGAAGCTCAGCACTTTGTTGCGGTCGATCCGTCCGCCGTTGGACAGGCGATTGATCTGGCTCATACCTTCTCTCCCAGAGCCGTCGTGGCCGCTTTCGGGCTATCGGTCTTGTCGGTGAACTGCGGCTTGGCGCCGATCTTGTAGGTCTCGAGAATCTCGTAGGTCACGGTGTCGCGGGTCGCGTTGAAATACTGACGGCAACCGGCGACGTGATCCCACAGCTCGTGGTGCAGACCGCGAGGGTTATCGCGGAAGAACATGTAGTCGCCCCACTCCTCGTCGGTGCAGGTGTTCGGATCCAGTGGGCGCGGAATGTGCGCCTGGCCGGATGCGTGGAATTCCTCTTCGGAGCGCAACTCGCCGCAGTGAGGACAGAAGATATGCAACATGGGGATTTCTCCTGTTAGTGGGCAACCGCAGCAGCGCCGTGTTCATCGATCAACGCACCGTTGTGGAAACGGTCGATGGAGAAAGGTGCGGCCAATGGGTGCATTTCACCCTTGGCCAGACTCGCGGCAAACACGTTGCCCGAGCCAGGTGTGGCCTTGAAGCCGCCGGTGCCCCAACCGCAGTTGAAGAACATGTTCGGGACCGGGGTTTTCGAAATGATCGGGCACGCATCCGGTGTGGTGTCGACGATGCCGCCCCACTGCCGGTTCATGCGCACGCGGGACAACACCGGGAACATCTCGACGATGGCCTGGATGGTGTGCTCGATCACCGGGTACGAACCACGCTGGCCGTAGCCGTTGTAGCCATCGATACCGGCGCCGATCACCAGGTCGCCCTTGTCGGACTGGCTGATATAACCGTGTACGGCGTTGGACATGATCACACTGTCGATAATCGGTTTGATCGGCTCGGACACCAGCGCTTGCAGCGGGTGGGATTCGATCGGCAGGCGGAAACCGGCGAGTTTGGCCATGTGCCCGGAGTTACCGGCGGTCACCACACCGACGCGCTTGGCGCCGATGAAGCCTTTGTTGGTTTCAACGCCGATGCACACGCCGTTTTCCTTGCGGAAGCCGATCACTTCGGTCTGCTGGATCAGGTCCACGCCCAAGGCGTCGGCGGCACGGGCAAAGCCCCACGCCACGGCATCGTGACGGGCCACGCCGCCGCGACGCTGGACGGTCGCGCCCATTACCGGGTAGCGGGTGTTCTTCGAGCAGTCGAGGTACGGGATCTCGTCGGCCACTTGCTTGGCATCGAGCAGTTCGCCGTCGACGCCGTTGAGGCGGTTGGCGCTGACCCGACGCTCGGAATCACGGATGTCTTGCAGGGTGTGGCACAGGTTGTAAACGCCGCGCTGGGAGAACATGACGTTGTAGTTCAGATCCTGGGACAGGCCTTCCCACAGTTTCATCGCGTGTTCGTACAGGTGCGCCGACTCGTCCCACAGGTAGTTGGAGCGAACGATGGTGGTGTTGCGCGCGGTGTTACCGCCGCCCAGCCAGCCTTTCTCGACCACGGCCACGTTGGTGATGCCGTGCTCTTTGGCCAGGTAGTAAGCCGTGGCGAGACCATGCCCGCCACCGCCGACGATGACCACGTCGTAGACCTTTTTAGGGGTCGGCGTGCGCCACATTTTCTGCCAGTTTTCGTGATGGCTGAGGGAGTGTTTGAAGAGGCCGAAGCCCGAGTAGCGTTGCATAGTCATTTACTCCAAAACCGCGCTCAGCGATAAACCGGGAAGTCCGCGCACAGGGCCGACACTTGCTGGGCAACATTCGCTTCCACGTCGGCGTCGCCGAGGTTGTCGAGGATGTCGCAGATCCAGCCGGCCAGTTCCACGCACTGGGTCACCTTGAAGCCGCGCGTGGTCACCGCCGGGGTGCCGATGCGCAGGCCGGAGGTCACGAACGGCGACTGTGGATCGTTCGGGACAGCGTTCTTGTTGACGGTGATGTGGGCGCGACCGAGTGCTGCATCCGCCTCTTTGCCGGTGAGGCCCTGACGGATCAGGCTGACCAGGAACAGGTGGTTATCGGTGCCGCCGGACACTACATCGTAGCCGCGTTTGATAAACACGCCGGCCATGGCCTGGGCGTTGTCGATCACTTGTTGCTGGTAAACCTTGAAACCAGGCTCCAGCGCTTCCTTGAAGCACACGGCTTTACCGGCGATGACGTGCATCAGCGGGCCGCCCTGTGCGCCGGGGAATACCGCAGCGTTGAGCTTTTTCTCGATTTCTTCGTTGGACTTGCACAGGATCAGGCCGCCACGCGGACCGCGCAGGGTCTTGTGGGTGGTGGTGGTGACCACGTCGGCGTACGGCAGCGGGTTCGGATACAGGCCAGCGGCGACCAGACCGGCCACGTGGGCCATGTCGACGAACAGCAGCGCACCGACCTTGTCGGCGATCTGACGGAAACGTGGGAAGTCGAGGGTCTTGGAGTAAGCCGAGAAGCCGGCAACGATCATCTTCGGCTGGCATTCGACCGCCAGGCGCTCGACTTCGTCGTAATCGATCAGCCCGGTTTTGGTGTCGATGCCGTACTGCACGGCGTTGTACAGCTTGCCCGAGGACGACACTTTGGCGCCGTGGGTCAGGTGACCACCGTGGGCCAGGCTCATGCCGAGGATGGTGTCGCCCGGCTGGATCAGGGCCAGGTACACAGCACTGTTGGCCGAAGAGCCGGAGTGCGGCTGGACGTTGGCGTAGTCGGCACCGAACAGTTGCTTGGCGCGTTCGATGGCCAGCGCTTCAACTTTATCGACGTGCTCGCAGCCACCGTAGTAGCGCTTGCCCGGATAGCCTTCGGCGTATTTGTTGGTCAGGCCGCTGCCTTGCGCTTCCATGACGCGTTTGCTGGTGTAGTTCTCTGACGCGATCAGCTCGATGTGATCTTCCTGGCGTTGCTCCTCGGCATTCATCGCCGCCAGCAGTGCATCGTCGTAACCCTGGATCTGGTCTTGCTTGCTGAACATCGCGTCTCTCCCAGCGGCATCTATGCGCCATTCGTCTCGGTAAGGCACCGGTGTTTCGACAGTGCCCTTTGATGCGATGGTATGACCGGCGCAGACAGGCCAAATGCCTACGGACGCCACGCAAAGGTGCGTTTACGACATGGCGGGAAATGGCATGCCGAACACACTCCTCAAATCACCAAGGAACCCCTGTAGGAGTGAGCCTGCTCGCGATAGCGGTGGGTCAGGAAACATCAATGCTGGCGGTGACGGCCTCATCGCGAGCAGGCTCACTCCTACAGGGGTCAGGCGATTGCCTGGCGCATTGCGAGCAACAGCAGAAAATGCAGCGGATACAAGGCATACGCCCAACGCCGCATTGGCGGCGGCTGGAAATGCCGGGTATGTCGCAACAGGAACAACCCGAGCAATGGCGCAATCAGACAAGCGGCAATGCCGAGGAAGGCTGCTCGGTTGCCGATCCGCGCGGAGTAAAACAGCACCTCCCATTGATTCGCCGCCAGGCACACCAACCCCGGCAACAGGCTGAAATACCAGGGCCGGCGGATCACCAGCAACGTCGCCAGCGGCAGCAGCACACCGAAGAATCCAAACATCAGCCACTGCGGGAACAGCGCCGCCAGCGCCAGCGCGACCACCGCGAGCAGTCGTGATTGCAGGCGTTGATCCTGCCAGCCGCGGGCCACCAGCAATCCCAGCGCCAGCGTAGGCAACACGTTCAAGGTGTCGGGATCGGGAATGTACATCCGGTAGGGAATTTCGCTCAGGGCGCTGAACAACAGCAACCAGCCCAGGTAACGCCACTGGCCGTCGGTCGTCGTGGCACCAGTGCGCGCAAGGTTGGCCGCCATCGCCAGGCAGAACCACGGAAACGCCAGCCGTCCCGGCACATACAGCAGATCGACGGAGTAACCGACATATCGCAGGTGATCGAGCACCATGCTCAATAGCGCCAGCCACTTGAGCAGATCCAGTGCCCCATCCCTTTGCGTCATGTGCATAATTGCCCGTCGTCTTTGTAGTGTTCTGTCAGACGCATCCCGTGTGCTCGCCGGATGATCTTCGGTAAAGTGCGCACCATCATTGACCACGAGGCGCTTCACCATAAGCGTCTCGACCACGGAAAGCAGGGCCATGACCGATAAGAGCCAACAATTCGCCAGCGACAACTATTCCGGTATCTGCCCTGAAGCCTGGGCTGCCATGGAACAGGCCAACCACGGCCACCAACGCGCTTACGGCGACGATGAATGGACCGCACGCGCGTCCGATGATTTCCGCAAACTGTTCGAAACCGACTGCGAAGTGTTTTTCGCCTTCAACGGCACCGCGGCCAACTCGCTGGCCCTGTCGTCGCTGTGCCAGAGTTACCACAGCGTGATCTGCTCGGAAACCGCCCACGTCGAAACCGACGAGTGCGGCGCGCCGGAATTCTTCTCCAACGGTTCCAAGTTGCTCATTGCCCGCACCGAAAACGGCAAGCTGACCCCGGAATCGATCCGCGAAGTCGCCCTCAAGCGCCAGGACATCCACTACCCGAAACCCCGCGTCGTGACCCTGACCCAGGCCACCGAAGTCGGCAGCGTCTACACCCCGGAAGAAATCCGCGCCATCAGCGCCACCTGCAAAGAGCTGGGCCTGAACCTGCACATGGACGGCGCGCGCTTCTCCAACGCCTGCGCATTCCTCGGCTGCTCCCCGGCCGACCTGACCTGGAAAGCCGGCGTCGATGTGTTGTGCTTCGGCGGCACGAAAAACGGCATGGCGGTGGGTGAAGCGATTCTGTTCTTCAACCACAAACTGGCCGAAGACTTCGACTACCGCTGCAAACAGGCGGGGCAACTGGCCTCGAAAATGCGTTTCCTGTCGGCACCGTGGGTCGGGATTCTGGAAAACGACGCTTGGCTCAAATACGCCCGCCACGCCAACCATTGCGCGCAGCTTCTTGCAGAACTGGTCAGCGATATTCCCGGCGTGGAACTGATGTTCCCGGTACAGGCCAACGGTGTGTTCCTGCAACTGTCGGAGCCGGCCATCGCTGCACTGACGGCCAAGGGCTGGCGTTTCTACACCTTCATCGGCAACGGCGGCGCACGCTTCATGTGCTCGTGGGATACCGAGGAAGAGCGCGTACGTGAATTGGCGGCGGATATTCGCGAAGTCATGTCCCACTAAGCAGCAACCCGATCCCCTGTGGTGAGGGAGCTTGCTCCCGCTCGACGGCGCAGCCGTCGTAGAACCAGCCAATGCGGTCTGCCTGACAGACCGCATTTTCAGTATTCGGGGCCGCTTCGCAGCCCAGCGGGAGCAAGCTCCCTCGCCACAAAACCCCTTTCCCCCTCCCCTGATCACTCACCCTGAAACTCTTGGTCTACATTGATTGGCGAGCCGCTTCTATCCGCTCAGACAATAATAATCAGGAGCGTACGCATGTCCTTACAAGGCAAAACCCTGTTCATTACCGGTGCCAGCCGTGGGATTGGTCGTGAGATCGCGCTGCGAGCTGCGCGGGATGGGGCCAACATTGTGATTGCCGCCAAAAGCGCCGACCCCCACCCCAAACTGCCCGGCACGATTTTCAGCGTGGCCAAGGAAGTTGAAGACGCGGGCGGCAAGGCGCTGGCCTTGCAGGTGGATGTTCGCGATGAACTCGCGGTACGCGAGGCGCTGGCCCAGGCCCACGAACATTTCGGCGCCATTGATGCGCTGATCAACAATGCCGGGGCGATCAAGCTGACCGGCGTTCAACACATCGAGCTCAAGCGCTTCGACCTGATGCACCAGATCAACACCCGCGCCGTGTTGCTGTGCAGCCAGGCTGCCCTGCCCTATCTGAAAAAAACCAGGGGTCACATTCTTAACCTGTCGCCACCGTTAAACCTGGCGACGAAATGGTTCGCCCAATACAGCCCCTACACGGTGACCAAATACGGCATGAGCATGCTGACCCTGGGCATGAGTGAGGAATTTGCCAGTTATGGCATCAGCGTCAATTCGTTGTGGCCGCAGACGATGATTGCGACGGCGGCCATCGAGTTTCAGCTTGGCTCGAGGGAATCCTTCAAACACGCACGAACGCCGGCGATCATGGCCGATGCTGCTTACGCAATTCTGGACAGCAGCGGTCGCAGCATTACCGGGCGGTTGCTGATTGATGAAGAGATTCTGAGTGAGCACTGGGTGACGGATTTTGAACGGTATCGGTTCGCGCCCGACACCACTGACCCGCTGATGCCGGACCTGTTTGTCGACTGAAGAAAATAACCGCTCAGAAAAGATACAAAACCTGTGGGAGCGAGCCTGCTCGCGAAAGCGCCGGATCAGTCAACAACGATGTTGAATGTCCGTATGCCTTCGCGAGCAGGCTCGCTCCCACAAGGGATTGGCGTTGCTTAGAATTCGATGCGCACGTCGCCCTTCGGCACGCTGCAGCACGACAGGATGTAGCCTTCGGCTTCGTCTTCCTCGGTAATCCCGCCGTTGTGGTCCATTTCGACCTCGCCACCCAGCTTCAGCACTTTGCACGTGCCGCAAATGCCCATGCCGCAGGCCTTCGGAATCAGCAAGCCCAGCTTGGCCGCCGCCGCATGCACGGTTTCACCCGGGGCCACGCGAATGCTCTTGCCGGAGGAGATAAATTCGACTTGATGCAGGTCCGCCAGATCGACTTCCGGCGCGTCGGCAGCAATTTCGGCCTGTTCCACCGCATCGGCGCGGGCTTCCGGCGGCGTGGCACCGAAGGATTCCTCGTGGTAACGCGACATGTCGAAACCGGCGGTCTCGAGCATGCGCTTGACCGCGTTCATGTACGGCGTCGGGCCGCAGCAGAACACTTCGCGCTCCATGAAGTCCGGGGCCATCAGTTCGAGCATCTTGTGGTTCAGGTAACCGCGATAACCCGCCCACGGCTCACCCAGACCATGCTTCTCGCAGATCAGGTGAAGGCTGAAGTTATCGATCCGCGACGCCATGTGTTCCAGCTCGCGGTGATAAATGATGTCTTTGGGCGAGCGGGCGCTGTGGATAAACACCATGTCGACGTTGCCGTTGGTGTCGTAGAACCAGCGCGCCATCGACATGACCGGCGTGATGCCGACGCCGCCGCTGAGGTACAACACCTTCGGCGCGGTGAAGTCCATGGCGTTGAACAGCCCGACCGGCCCGTGCACCGCCAGCTCCTGACCTTCATGCAGCGTGTCGTGCAACCAGTTCGAGACTTTGCCGCCCGGTACGCGCTTGATCGTCACCGAAAAGCTGTACGGCACCGATGGCGAGCTGGAAATGGTGTAGGAGCGCATGATCGGCACGCCTTCGATTTCCAGCTCCAGGGTGACGAACTGCCCCGGTTTGAAGAAGAACAGGATCGGCTGGTCGGCCATAAAGCAGAAGGTGCGCACATCCCAGGTTTCCTGGATGACTTTGACGCAACGGACGATGTGTCGACCGTTGGCCCAGGTCTGGGTGGTTACCGGATTCAGGAAGCTGTTGGACATGCTGTTCTCCACCGCCGATGGTCGGCCTTATGTTGGCGATTCTGCGTATAGCGCGAGCCACCCATTTACCTATCTGCGACATTCACATACTTATCGCGACCAGCCCCCAACTACCGGGGGTTGCGCGTCGGGAACAGATTGGGCCATGTCGCCCATGGATAAGGTTCTGCCCAGCGCCGGCCCCACACTCGCTCCATACCAAGACACAATCTTTACACCTTGCTTTACACCTTGCGTAGCAAACCGGTGGCCGGTGTAACGGGGTTGGGTGGAGCAGGTCCGGATGCATGAAATTCTGAGCCAAGGCGCCGCGACGACTCATAGCGCGCTATGGGGAGGAGTGGCAACGCAGGATCAGAACTTCATGCGCCGGACCTGCCCGCCCAACCCCGTTACACAGGCCACATAGCCACTTTCGCCGGCCACACAGAATGGCCTTGAGGATCAAATCGATGGACGTCACCGCAAAAATCAGCCTGGGCGATCCGCTGGAACCCGCACGCAAGGCCACCGCGCAGATGCTGCAAGAGCGCGAGCGCACTTTCTCGCTGCCGCAGCCGTTTTACTCTGACGAGCGGCTGTTTGATATCGACATGCAGGAAATCTTCCAGAAAGAGTGGTTGATCGCCGGCATGGCTTGCGAAATCCCGACCAAGGGCAACTACCTGACCCTGCAAGTCGGCAAGAATCCGATCATCGTGATTCGCGGCGCCGAAGGCGTGATCCATGCGTTCCACAACGTCTGTCGTCACCGCGGCTCGCGTCTGTGCACCAGTGAAAAGGGCAAGGTTGCCAAACTGGTCTGCCATTACCACCAGTGGACTTACGAACTGGACGGTCGCCTGCTGTTCGCCGGCACCGAAATGGGCGCCGACTTCGACATGAAGCAGTACGGCCTCAAACCGGTGAACGTGAAGACCGCCGGCGGCTACATCTTCATCAGCCTGTCGGAGAACCCGCCAGCCATTGATGACTTCCTGTCGACGCTGAACCATTACATGGAACCGTATGACATGGAAAACACCAAGGTGGCGATTACCACCACCTTGATGGAAAAGGCCAACTGGAAGCTGGTGCTGGAAAACAACCGCGAGTGCTACCACTGCAACGCGTCGCACCCGGAACTGCTGAAAACCCTGCTGGAATGGGACGACGTCACCGACCCGCGTGCCGACCAGGCCTTCAAGGACCACGTCGCGGCCTCCGCCGCTGCCTGGGAAGCCGAGAAGATCCCTTACGCCCACGCCAGTTTCGGCCTGCGTAACCGCATCGTGCGCATGCCGCTGCTCAAGGGCACCGTGTCGATGACCCTGGACGGCAAACAGGGCTGCGCCAAACTCATGGGCCGCATCAAGAACCCGGACCTGGGCTCGATGCGCATCCTGCACCTGCCGCACTCGTGGAACCACTGCATGGGCGATCACATCATCGTCTTCACCGTGTGGCCGATCAGCGCTCAGGAAACCATGGTCACCACCAAGTGGATCGTCCACAAGGACGCGGTTGAAGGCGTGGACTACGACGTGGAGCGCATGCGCCAGGTCTGGGACGCCACCAACGACCAGGACCGTCGCCTGGCCGAAGAGAACCAGCGCGGGATCAACTCCACGGCGTACCAGCCAGGGCCTTACTCCAAGACCTATGAGTTTGGTGTGGTGAACTTTGTGGACTGGTACAGCGAGCGTCTGTTGAGCAACCTCGGGGCCGAGCCTGCGCCTTACCTCAAGGGCGTTCCGGTTCAGGGCTAACAGCAAAAGCATCGCGAGCAGGCTCGCTCCCACAGGGGATCTTTGGTGCGCTGAAGATCGAATGTGGGAGCGAGCCTGCTCGCGATGGCGGCCTCACATTCACCCGATCAACTTGAAGACCACCGCACGCTGCCATCCTCCCCGATAAACGTCTCTTCGATGTGCTCCCCCACCAACCGCACCTTCACATACCCATTCAACACCCGATCCGGGTACGCCTCATCCCGCGCATTCTCGGTTTCCGACCACAACACTCGCGTATGCCCGTCCAGCTCGCTGGCATTGCCATACGGAATCGCCCCATGCCCGGCGCAACGCGCATGCAGTCCACCCTGGGCCGCATAGCAAATGCCATTGTGCAAATGCCCCCAATACCAGTAATCAGGCTCCCGACCCAACGCATCACAGACCGGCTGATACAACGCCGTCTTGTTGTGCCCGGAAATATCGAACCCCTGATGGTGGCTGAGCACCATGATCTTCTTGCGCTGGGGCAGCTCTTTCATCCAGGCGATCTGCTCCTTGTTCAGCGTGCCGTCCATGTACAGATTGATGGCGTCTGACGCATAGGCCGTGTCGAGCCCGACCACCAGCCAATCGTCGTTGTACAACGCGAAATAACTGGTGCCTTGCTGCGCCGGAAAACGCTTGGCCAGTTCCTTGAAATAACCGTGGGCGCCGCTGTACATCTCGTGATTGGAATTGAGGGTGAACGAGCCGTGCTTGCCCATGGGCCAGCCGACCATGTCGACGTCTTCCTGGGAATGGGTGCCGGCGTAATACACATCCCCCAGGTGAATAGTGAAATCGGCCTGAGCCAGTTGCATCTGGTTGGCCACCGCCACCGCCGGGGCGTGGCTGTCGAACGGACCGGTGCCCCAGTCGCCGGCGATCGCCAGCACCACGTCACTGTCCATCTTCATCAATGCCGGGTTGGTGGCGAACGGCGCGTGATGGCGCAGGTTTTCGATCCACTTGAGCAGCGCTTCGCTCCACAACAGATCCAGCAGTTCCCACTTGCGACAGCCCAGCAGACTGCCGTCCTTGAGCACCCGGGTCTGCAACTGGTCGACCGATTGCGGCAAAGGCGTGGCGTTGCCGATGTGCAGGATCGACAAACCGTGGGACAACTCCCACGGCACGCTCGGCTGATCGACCGGCAGATCGCCATGTTTGAGCACGTATTGCGCCTGATCGTGGCCACGCTGCAACAGGGCGACGATGGCCTGGAACTCCTCGGGCTCAAGCTCGCTGATGAGCTTTTTCCAGGACATTTCCAATCGCGTGAACAGCCCATGCACGCGAACTTTGACCTTGTCGTATTCATGTTCCCAATGAGTAACTAATGACATGTTGGCATTCCTCCATCCGTAGTGGGATCACAGGGTTTTCATGAACTCGATGAGCGCCCGTTTATCGATGTCCGACAGTTGCGTGCCGTACAGGTGGCCGCTGTTGTGGTTGCCCTCCAGGCGCGTGTCGTATTTGAAGTCCGCCGAGGCCTTGGCCTGCGCCCCGCTCGTGACGAAGCCGACCTTTTCCTGGTCGTACACATCGGAGCCGGTGTAGAACACCGACGGCCGCTGCTCCGGCGTCTGCAGCAGATCCCACAACGTGGGCACCGAACCGTTATGCAGGTAGGGCGCCCGCAGCCAGACACCATCGGTCGGCGTGTTGCTGTAGCTCTGGGTCTTGCGATAGGCGTTGAAGTCGAATGGCGGTTTCTTGAAGGTGTGGAAGGCCTCCACCAACCCCGTGGTGAACGAGTTCAGGCGATGGGGATCGGTGCCCAGTTCGTCGATGTGGGTGGTGACCTGGCCGGTGTCGGTGCGACCGAAGTCGTGACAACCGGCGCAGTTCTGATCCCAGACCGGTTTGCCCTGGGCGACCTTGGCCTGGTCCAGCGCGAACGGCCAGGCGGGCGGCTTGGTGCCGAGCAGCCAGTTGGTCACGCGGTTGAAGCTTTCCGGCAGCACCGATTCCGGCGTCGCACCCACGGCCATCGCCGCTGCGTAGTTGCGCTCATGGATATCGTTGTTGTTGCCGTCCCAGTGCAAGTACAGCGACTCCCGGGGTTTCTGGTTCCACACTTGCGGCAGGTCGACGGTGCCGATGGTCGAGTCATCCGGAAAGCCGAACACCACCATTTTCGTCGGGTTGAAGGTGTCGGTGCGCCCCGGTCCCTGTTGCGGGCGCAGCTTCTGCCAGGCGTAGGCCTGTTTCTGTTTGAGCAACGCGCTCTTGGCCATCGGAATGATCAGGTAGCGGTTGTACAAGCGCTCGAAAAAACCGAGTTGGAACTTGCCGTTGATCGCAGTCATCACCGCGTCGGTGGTGAATGTCGGATCGCTGGCGCAATCGTAGGCGAACCACTGAAAGGCTTGCAGTTGCAGGGTATTGGCCGGGGCGGTCGCCACCGGGGTGGCAACGTCGCTGGCATTGGCCCGGTAGGAACCTGTGTGACACAGGGCGCAGTTTGGCTCAACGGTCGGGTAGCCGATCTGCCGCTTGGCCATGCCGATGGGCAGGTCCTTGCCGTTCTCAAAGAGGAAACCGAAGACTTCATAGCCGCCGGGTCTGGGCAGTTTCTCGGGACACATCTGCGGCAGCACGGCGAACAGGTAATACGGGATGCGCGCTTCAATACCCAAGCCGATGGCGGCGTACTTGTAGTGGTCTTCGTCGGAGGCGTACTTCTCAGCTGGCACCACCCGCAGCATCTGGTACCAAGTCTCGTAACCGATAAATCCCAGCACCAGGACCACGATCAGCGTGCCGACCTTGAAACTGTGCCGCTGCCAGCGCAGCGCCCAGCCGGCACGCCATTCCCGCCAGCCATCACAGAGCAACGCCAACGGACGATTGGCCGGCGTGCTGCCCAGGTACAGCAGGATGCCGAGGATCAGGAACATGCTCAGATCGCCCATCAGCATCGGCACGAACACTGATGCCTGGCTGCTGGTGTTGATCAGGTAGATCCAGAACGCCACGGCGATCAGTCGCGACAATACACATAACCAGGAATGCACCACAAACCGCGATGCATTGAAGCCCGACGGCATGTAGAACACGCTGATACCCACCAGCAGCATGCCGGCGTTTTCAAGCCATGGATCGGAGAGTTGCGGTGGCATGCCGAGCATCGAGGTCAGCAGCGCCGGAGCGAAAAGCGCCGGGATCGCGAAGACCATGTTCATCACGATGCCTAGCCAGATGAAGCGTTGGAACCAGCGGATGTAACTGTCCATATCATCCATTTCCTTCTAATCCTGAACACCGTCCACTGTGGGAGCGAGCCTGCTCGCGAAAGCGTTGTATCAGGCAACGTCAATGTTGACTGTGCCGCCGCTTTCGCGAGCAGGCTCGCTCCCACAGGTTGTGCGACAAATCTCCAGCCACCGGCGGTATTAGCCGAGGGCGGTTTTCTCGAGGTGTTGCAGGATGATCGGGTACACATCGACCACCGCGTCCTTGCCGAACATGCAATCGATATGACCGTACCCCGGCACCACATGCCGGCTGTAACGCTCCGGCCCATGGACCTTGCACACGCGGTCATAAGTCTTGAGCGTGCTTTCCGGCAGGTAGCACTGGTTGTCCGCGCCGCTGATAAAGCAGATCGGCATGCTCAGCCGGTCGAAGTGCGGCATGTAGACGTCGTCACCCTTGAAGTCCACCAGATGGCCTTTGCGCACGATCAGCGCCAGGTGCTCGAAGGTGTGCATGTTCGACTCGCCAAACAATTCGTGCAGGTTGTCGTGCAGGGTTTCGTTGAGGGTGTCATGGCGATACAACGACGCGTACATGAAGGTGATGCGATGGCACACCGGGTTGGTGCAGTAGCCTTGGGCCTCGATCCGGGCGTAGCCGTTGAGCGCCTTGTCGTAGAGCTTGTTGAACCAGTTCTCCTTGTTGTCGGCATACGCCGTGAGGGATTTGATGCCGATGGCGTCGAGCATGCCCGGCAGGTGCAAACCGGCCTTGAGCCCGGTTGCCGTGGCGACCACCGTATCCGCCGCGATCTGCGAGCAGACCACCGAGCGCACGCCCTGCAGCCCGGCCAGCAACGACATGAAGAAGGTCGTCGCGCCGTAGCAATGCACCACGCACTGCACGTCCGCCGCCTCGGTTGCCTGGCGGATCTGCGCGATGGCCGCCTTGAAGTCGTACTGGGCGATCTGGTCGCCGTTCCATTCCTTCTTGCTCGCCGGCAGCAGGATGCTCACCCGCAAATCCAGGAGCCAGACGTCGTACTCGTGCTTGCACAAGAACTCCAGCAGGTTGGTCTGGATGGTGTCGGTGGAGAAAATATTCGAGCCTACTCCCAACCCATGAACCAGCATCACCGGCCCTTTGCTGCCGCCCTGATAACGGGTCAGGCGCAATTCGACGTTGTCTTCGGTCTGGAAGAAATGCACCACTGGCGACGGCGCATCCAGGGGGCGTTTGAGCCGTGGCGGTGCGTCGGGATTGAAGTAAATGTCGCCGGCGAACACGCCGCCATAGCTCTCCCAGAGAATCCCGGCGAAGAACTTGCCGAACCGCGCCAGGCCTTCGATGCGTTCGCGTTCGTTGCGGGCGTTGAGCACCTTCATGGTGGTCATTTGCTTGGCAAAGTCGGTCGGATGGATGTGCATCACCCCGCTGCCGATCACCTCGCCGGTCTTGTCCGGCCCGCGATACAGCGTCACGTAGAGGGTGCTGGTGTCGTGCCAGATGTTCAGCACGCCGTTGTCCTCGGGCACGGTTTTGAAGGCGCTGCAGTAAAAGTCGCTGCCGTCCTCGGCGGTCAGTTTCATGTCGTACTTCATGTGGCGCACGCCGACCTGCTGCTGATACTGCTCGAACAGGTTGAACACGCCGTTGCTGGCGGTCAGCGGCTGCGGCGACAGGCTCGGGGCGTTGACCGTACCGACCAGCGTCGCGGCGTGCTCCGGCTCCTTGATCATGCGATTGAGGTCGTTGGCGGTGATGGTCAGGGTGAAATCGATGGGCGAGTTATCTGCCTCGCCGCGTTTGGCCGCCGCTTCGTAGACCTTCAGGTCAGTACTTTGGGCTGCGGTGAAGGCCCGGGAAAAGTAGCCTTTCATGGTTTCGGTGAATTGCACGCCGAGCGTTGGCGGCGCCACTTGTTTGCGTGGGGCCGAAGGCAGCGTGTAGTCGATCTGCCAGCCGCGATCGGCAGCCAGCAGGCCCATGTTGCGCTCGCTCACCGCGGAAATTGTCAGCAACGGATTGACCGCCAGGGACGTCGGAATTACCGCGCCGTCGGTCACGTACAAACCGGCATACACGTCAGTCCCGCTGGCGCCGCTGAACACCTGGCCCTTGTGGTTGACCACGCCCTGCCCCGCGTCCTCGCCCATGACGCAACCGCCCAGGGGGTGTACCGAGACGATGCTGTGTTTGAGCAATTTGGTCCAGATCGGGTTCTCGACCCAGATGCCGCCCAGTGCCTTGGTGCTCAGGTGCAGCCGTTCATTGCCGATCTTGACGTTTTCCTGCTCGCCAACGCCCGGCCAATCGATGCGCAGCTGATCCTTGCTGTCCAGCACCATCCGGCCCTTGCCGTCGTCGTGGCTCATGATCAGGTACGTCTGCATGTTGTGCAGCGCGCCGTAATACGGGCCACGGAGGAAGCTTTCGGCTTCGCGTTCCTTGTACTTCAACTTGCCGGTAAAACTGTCGTCGGTGGGCTGACCGATCAGCTCGGCGAACCCGGCCATGCTCGGCACCATCGGCCGACCGAGGGCACCGGGGATCGATCCTTCTTCGATGACCATGCGGCTACGCCAGTCGCCTTCGGTGCGCATGTCGATGACCGAGGTGATGCACGGGCCGACCGGCTGCAATTCCTTCGCCGGATGCGCGCCGAAACCGATGCCATTGATCGGTTGTGCGCAATTGTGACCGAAGCCGAGGATGTCGCCGTTGCCGCTCATGTTCTCGCCGAGCTGGCCGGACATCGACAGGCCTTTGTCCCGGGAGCGCAGGAGGATTTCGGTGGAGCCGAGGGTGCCGGCAGACACAACGACGATGTCGGCTTTGACGAACAGCGTCGGCGCCGAGAACTTCTCGCGGCCGCTGTCCAGGTACTGGAAGTGCACGATCCAGCCATCGCCGTCGCGCTCCAGATGCCGCACTTGCGCCTGGCAGAAAATCTCCGCGCCATGGTTCCAGGCGTCCGGCAGATAATTCATCAGCGTGGTGTTCTTGGCCTTGTTGTTACAGCCCGAGACGCAGTCGCCGCAATGGTTGCAAGGCAGTTGTTCAACACCGACATGGTTGAGGTTGTTCGGCAGTTTGTCGAAGGTCACGTTGATCGGCGGCCGGTAAAAATGCGCGCCTTGCTTGAGGTAGTCCGCCGACTTCTTGTTGGCTTCGAGTTTCGGCAACACCGGTGAAGTGCTGGGATACGGATTGGGCTTGAGCATTTCCCGCGCCCGGGCGTAACCGTCCTTGAGCAAGGTGTCGCGATGTTCGCGCACCGCCAATGGCCAGCGCGGATCGTCGAACACACCGGGCTCCGGTTCGAGGGCGACGTTGGCGTTGATCAGCGACGTACCGCCCAGGCCGCAACCGACCACCACGTTCTGCTGGGCGTTGACGTGCAGATCGAACAACCCGGTGCGCGAACCGATGTGGCCGTCCGGGTCGTGCACCTGCAATTCCTCGGTGGCTGCCAGCATCGTGTTCGGGTATTCGCCGGGTTGTATCTCCCGGCCCCGTTCCAGCAGGCAGACCCGCTTGCCGGCGCGGGACAGGCGCGACGCCGCGATCCCGCCGCCGTAACCCGAGCCGATGACGATCACGTCGTAATGTTCCTTGATGTCGCTGATGGGCGTTGCGATCCGTGTCATGGGACTTTCCTCTATCAGGCAGATAGGGCAACTCTGCGGTTGCCTGCAATCGATGGGCGAACGAGTACTTGGCCACTGAGTGAACTCAACGGCAGCACGCGGGTGTCACTACGAAAGGTCGGGCGCTATAGGCGAGCGCGCTGATTGGCGGCGCGGCGGTGAATGCGTTTGCGCAACAAGACCGCCGGGAGGGGCACGCACGTTGCGAAGAAAATGGGGGCGGGCTGGCTATCCATCACGCGTTCTCCCTGAACCAGATGTGGATAAATGACGGCGGTCCTTGTGACCTGTGAGTGAAGACAGGCGACCGATCGAAGTCAAGCCAGCGGCTTAGAACTGTATGAAATCTGATCTATTCCATTCAAGCCTATGCGGGACGTGGCTTTCAGGGTTTGGCGAACAAGTTATCCACACCTCCACCCACAGCTAATGGGGACAAGTGTGGATAGGCGGGAATCTTTCTCCACAGAAACCGAAGAAAAACCGTGACTTATCCAGAAGGCCGGTTTTCCACAGCGATTGGTTGTTTTTTGATCTAAAGCTTGCAGGGCACGTTATACGTGGCTTGCAGCGGATGGCGAACACCTTATCCACAGAAGCGCCAACAGACTTTGGGGGCAACTTCCGCCGATCTGTGGAAAACCTCTGAAAACCGCAATATATCGGGCTTTGCGGGTGATTAGTCGCGCAAAACCGCTGACTTGGTCGTTTTTTAACCAGCCACCTGACAAGCCCGTTTTATAAGGCCTGTAGCGGACAGCGAACATCTTATCCACAGATGCGCTAACAGAGATTGGGGGCAAGTATTGGCTAGCGGACAAACTTATCCTCTGGAAAAAGCCTGTAAAAACCGCAAGTTAGCCTGGTTGTTTTTTGTACGAAGGTTTGCAGGGCTTGTTTTGTATGGTGTGTAGCGAAGGGCGAACATGTTATCCACAGAAGCGCTAACAGGGATTGTGGGTAACCATGGGTTTTCTGTATGGGATGGAAACGCCAACCTGAATCTGGCGCAACATCGGGTTAATGTTCATGGCCGATACATCAGGTAGGCCTCCCCCGTGACCCGAATCATCGGATGGGGCGTGATCTGGCAGGTGTCGACGATGCGGAAGCCATGACGCTCATAGAACCGACGCGCGCCAGTGTTGGCGGCGTAGTCGATCAGGCTCAAGCCGTTGAGCCCGAGCCGGTTGGCACGGTCGTAGGCGTAGGCAAGGAATTGCTTGCCCAGGCCCAGGTTGCGCCAGCCTTCATGCAACGCCAGGCTGGATATGTACAGGGTGTCGGGGATTTCCATCTTCGCGTAGGGCGCCAGGACCGGATCGGTCGTCGGCTCTGCCAGCGGATCGTGACGCATCACGTAACTGTGCAGCATGCCGATGACCCGGCCCTCCGACTCTGCGATAAGGCAGTTCTGCCAGGAGAAATCCACGTCGTCGCGGGCGTAACGAATGGCGCCGACGTCCAGCAGATCCTGACCGGGCTGGGCGAGTTGGCTCCAAATGTAATCGGCAGCCCCCTCCGATGTGATTTGAAACAGACGCGCAATCTCACGCGCATCGGCGCGCACTGCCGAACGAAATTCTACAGCCATTGTTTCCCCATAAATGTCGGTGACACGGACACCCTGTGGGAGTGAGCCTGCTCGCTCCCACATGGGTTCTGTGCTGATTTTCGGTTAGCGGACGACGCCTTCTTCGATCAGCAACTTGAGAATCGCCTCAGCCCCGGCCTGCGCGGTCACGCCTTTGAGCACTTGCCCACCGCCGCCACTGGCCTTGGCCGTCGCAGCTTTCATCCGGTCCGCGCCGCTCTTGGCCTTGATCACCTTCAGACGTTTTGGACGTGGCTTGGCCGGTTGCAGCGTGGCGACGGCCAACAATTCATCATCGATCACTTCGACTTCATCGGCCTGCAACACCCCGCGTCGGGCCGGGCCGTAGGCGCTCTGCCGAGGTTTCGGTGCAGCGTTATCCACAGTTGCGAGAAACGGCAGCCGCACTTTCAACCGACGGCGTTGACCGCGAGGCAAGGCTTGCAGCACCAGCGCTGAATTACCGTCGATGGATTCCACTTGAGCCAGCCCCACCACCAGCGGCCAGCCGAGGCTTTCCGCCAGCAGGAACGGGAGCATGCCCGAGCCTTCGCCGGTTTCCGCCTGACTGCCGGTCAGCACCACTTGCGCCCCGGCGTCGCGCAGGTACGCAGTCAATGCCGGCAGTGCATCGGCGCCTTGCGGTTGTTCGAGCACATGCAGTTGTTCCAGGCCCATGCCCAGATAAGCGCGCAACGCCGGCTCTGCGACATCGCCGGCATGCAGCACGTGCAAGTTATCCCCAGCCAGTTGCAGACCCAGTTCCACCGCCCGCGCATCCTGCTCCGCGCGACGTGGCCGGCCGGAGGTCGGGTGGGCGCCGATGGACACCAGGCTGATGATTTTCGTGCTCATAACCCTTTCCTTTCCTTAAGCCGCATCGCGCTTTGCTTCGTTGCGGTAAGCCTCTACCGCCGCGATCAAGGCTTGAAGAATTTCGGCGCTCTCACCGATCACCGACAGGTCGGCTCGTTTGATCATGTCGCAGCCAGGGTCGAGGTTGATTGCCACCACCTTGTCGCAGGCACCAATGCCTTGCAGGTGCTGGATCGCCCCGGAAATCCCCACCGCCACGTAAACCCGCGCGGTGACCCAGGTACCGGACGCGCCGACTTGGCGATCGCGCGCCATGAAGCCATCGTCCACCGCCACCCGCGACGCGCCTTCGGTGGCGCCAAGGGCTTCAGCGGTCCTGTGGAAAAGTCCCCAGTCCTTGACTCCGTTGCCGCCGGAGAAGATGAATTCGGCTTCGGCCATCGGAATCGCCGCCGGATCCACCGCCACCGCGCCCAAATCTTCAATGCGCGACAAGCTGCGTGCGACGGCTGTGGATAACTCCACGGGCAACGCTTCGTGACGGGTTTCGCTGACCGGTTCTGCGCACTCGACAGCGGCCAGAATCAAGCGTGCGACCGGACGCGCAAGGTCCTGTAAACCGGCACCGGCGCGGCCGATGCATTCCTGATCCTTGACCTGCCAGACCCGCGTGGCCGGGCGTTCGCCCAGTGCGGCGGCAAAGCGCCGACCGAGTTCACCGCCACCGCTGCGGCTGTCCGGCAGCAGCCAGTGACGCGGACTGAACTGGTTATCCACAGCCCGCAGGCCCTGGACCCGTTGCTCCGGTGCATAACCGCTGAATTCATCGCCGTCCAATACCAGCAAGCGATCGACGCCTGCGGTAGTGAAGGCGTTTTCTTTGTGTTCGCCGAAAACCACGGCCAACACCGCGCCTTCCTTGCCGGCCAGTTGATGCGCCAGACCGAGCAAGTCGCGGTCGTGGCTGCTCAAGCGGCCGCCGACCATGTCCGGCACCACGCTGATGTAAAACGCAGGTGCAGGCACTTGATGCAGTGGCAATTGCACTTCCACGGCCGCCGAGCGTTTGGTCGCGCCGCCCTGCTGAGCGCCGCTGCGGTCAATGCGCTTGATGCCGTTGGGACCGATAAAACCGATGCCGTGCAGGTTCTTGCGGATGACGCCGTTAGGGCCCATCCAGCTGTGTTGCGCCGGTTGCATGGCCGCGTGCAGCGGGTGCAGGCGGTTACGGGCAATCCATTCGGCGCGGGGGTCGCGGCGGATAATGTCGCTCATCAGTGGGCCTCCGCAGGTTCACGTTGGGCCGGTTTGGTCGGCTTGCTCGGCGCCGCGTCTTCGAGCAACGCGTCCGCCACCAATTCGGCGATGTCCTTGATCAGCGGACGCGGTTCGACCACGCCTTCGAGCATCGCGGTGCATTGCGGGCAACCCACGGCCACCAGTTCGGCGCCGGTTTCGCGGATGTCGTCCATGCGCATATCAGGGATCCGTTGCTTGCCCGGAATGTCGGTGATCGGCGCCCCGCCACCGCCGCCGCAGCAGCGCGAGCGGAAACCGGAGCGTTGCATCTCTTTGACTTCAATGCCGAGGGCGCGCAGCACTTCACGCGGCGCCTCGTATTCGCCGTTGTAGCGGCCGAGGTAGCACGGGTCGTGATACGTCACGCTGCTGCCTTTGTGCTGGCCAAGGTTCAAGGCGCCAGCGCCGATGATTTCGGCCATGTAGGTGCTGTGGTGCTGCACCAGGTAGTTGCCGTCGAAGGCGCCGTACTCGTTTTTCAGCACGTGGAAGCTGTGTGGATCGCAGGTGACGATACGGTTGAAGCTGTACTTGGCCAGGGTCTGGATGTTGCGTTTGGCCAACAACTGGAACGTCGCTTCGTCGCCCAGACGCCGGGCCACGTCACCGCTGTCGCGCTCTTCGAGCCCCAGCACTGCGAAGTCGACCTTGGCCGCTTTCAATACCTTGACGAAGGCGCGCAGGGTGCGCTGGTTGCGCATGTCGAAGGCGCCGTCGCCAACCCAGAACAGCACGTCGACGGACTTCTTCTCGCTCATCAGGTTGAGGTTCAAATCCGCCGCCCAGTTCATCCGCCCGCCCGGCGCGAAACCGCCCGGGTTATCGGTGGCAATCAGGTTTTCCAGGACTTCGGCGCCCTTGTTCGGAGTGGCGCCTTTTTCCAGGGTCAGATGGCGGCGCATATCGACGATGGCGTCGACGTGCTCGATCATCATCGGGCATTCCTCGACACAAGCCCGGCACGTGGTGCAGGACCACAGGGTCTCGGCGTCCACCAAACCGTTGACGATCGGTTGATGCGGGTTGCCGGCGTGCTCGCCGATGGCCTTGCCCGGATACGGGCTGCCAGCGAACTTGGCGTCGGTGCCACCGGCCAGGCCGACGACCATGTCCTGAATCAGTTTTTTCGGGTTCAGCGGCTGGCCGGCGGCGAATGCGGGGCACGCAGCTTCGCATTTACCGCACTGCACGCAGGCGTCGAAGCCGAGCAGTTGGTTCCAGGTGAAATCCTTGGGTTTTTCCACGCCCAACGGTGCGCTCGGGTCGTTCAGGTCCAGCGGTTTCAAACCGGTGGAACGACCGCCGCCAAAGCGTTCGGCGCGACGGTGCCAAGCCAGGTGCAGGGCCCCGGCAAAGGCGTGCTTCATCGGCCCGCCCCAGGTCATGCCGAAGAACAGTTCACTCACACCCCACAAAACACCGAGGCCGAGGATCGCTGCCACCACCCAACCGCCGAAGTTTTCCGGGAGGATGCCGGCCACCGGCAGGGTCAACAGGAAGAAGCTCGCCGAGAACGCCAACAGGCTTTTCGGCAGGCGCATCCACGGCCCCTTGGACAGGCGCGCCGGTGGGTTGCGACGACGCAGGTAGACAAAGATCGCACCGACGAACATCACCACCGTCATCAACAGCAGCGCGTAACCGAGGATGCGGTTATGCAGGCCGAAACCGTGCACCAGAATCGCCAGCACGATGGACGCCACCGCACCACCGGCCGTGGCCACGTGGGTGTTGGCGATGTATTTGTCCCGCGCCACGACGTGGTGCAAATCGACCATGTAGCGCTTGGGCATGGCAAACAGGCCGCCGATCAGGTCGACCTTGGAGGCACGGCCCCGGCGCCACATAGCCACCCGCCGCAACGCGCCGAGGACGGCAAGGCCCAAGGCAGCGAACAACAGGATTGGAAGAAGGGTGTTCAACATCAGAGTCACCTCTGGCGAGGTGCAAGCTACAAGCTACAAGCTGCAAGAAAAAGCGGCGGTGAGGATGAGCTTTTACTTGTAGCTTGCAGCTTAAGGCTTGCAGCTAAGCCGTCAAAAATCCTTACAGAGCCGGAGTGCGTCATAAATGGCGGCGTGTGTATTGCGCTGCGCCACGCAGTCGCCGATGCGGAACAGCAAGTAGCCGTCGCCCGCCTGGCTCAGCGAAGGTTGCGGCTTGATCGCGAACAGGGCTTCGATGTCCATCTGGCCTTTGTTGCGCGAGCCTTCCTTCATGGCGTAGTAGATTTCTTCGTCCGGACGCACGCCGTTTTCAACGACAACCTGGTCCACCACCCGCTCCTCTTTGGCGCCGGTGTATTCGTTTTCCAGCACCGCCACCAGCTTGTCGCCCTCGCGGTAAACCTTCTCCAGCATCATGTCGCCGGTCATGATCACTTCTTTGGGGTACATGCTGCGGTAGTACGTCGGGAACGACGTACCGCCAATCGCCACGCCCGGCTTGATGTCGTCAGTAACGATCTCGACCTGGCTGCCTTTGTCAGCGAGGAAGTCGGCGGTCGACATGCCGGTGAATTCGCAAATGGTGTCGTAGACCAACACGTTCTTGCCCGGCGCGACCTTGCCGTCGAGGATGTCCCAGCTGCTGACCACCAGGCCTTCAGCCGCGCCCCAGTGTTCGTTTTGTTCCAGGAACGGATGACCGCCAACGGCGAGCACCACCACGTCCGGACGCAGGTCGAGAATGGTGGCCGCATCGGCCGCCACGCCCAGGCGCAGGTCGACTTTCAGACGCGCCAATTCCAGCTGGAACCAGCGAGTGATACCGGCGATCTGGTCCCGTTGCGGGGCTTTCGAAGCGGTAGTGATCTGCCCGCCAATGAATTCTTTCTTCTCGAACAGGGTCACGTCGTGGCCACGTTCGGCCGACACACGCGCCGCTTCCATCCCGGCAGGACCGGCACCGACCACCACAACCTTGCGCTTCACACCGGTCGATTTCTCGATGATGTGCGGCACGCCCATGTATTCACGGGAAGTCGCGGCGTTCTGGATGCACAAGACGTCCAGGCCCTGATACTGACGGTCGATGCAGTAGTTGGCGCCGACGCATTGCTTGATCTGGTCAACCTGACCCATTTTGATCTTGGCGATCAGGTGCGGGTCGGCGATGTGGGCGCGGGTCATGCCGACCATGTCCACGTAGCCGCCTTCCAGAATACGGGTCGCCTGGTTCGGGTCCTTGATGTTCTGCGCGTGCAGGACCGGGGCCTTGACCACTTCCTTGATACCGGCCGCCAAATGCAGGAACGGCTCCGGTGGATAACTCATGTTCGGGATAACGTTGGCCAGGGTGTTGTGGGTGTCGCAACCCGAACCCACCACGCCGATGAAGTCGATCATGCCGGTGTCGTCGTAGTACTTGGCGATCTGCTTCATGTCCTCGTGGGACAAGCCGTCCGGGTGGAACTCATCACCGCACAGACGGATGCCGACGCAGAAATCCGGGCCGACTTCAGCCCGCACAGCCTTGATCACTTCCAGGCCGAAACGCATGCGGTTCTCGAAGCTGCCGCCCCATTCGTCGGTACGCTTGTTGACCCGCGGGCTCCAGAACTGGTCGATCATGTGCTGGTGCACGGCGGACAGCTCGACGCCATCCAGGCCACCGGCCTTGGCCCGTGCCGCAGCGCTGGCGTAGTTGCCGATCACCCGCCAGATTTCTTCCGGCTCGATGGTTTTGCAAGTCGCACGGTGCACCGGCTCGCGGATGCCCGACGGCGACAGCAGAGTTGGCCAATGCTCGCCATCCCAGCGGGAACGACGGCCCATGTGGGTAATCTGGATCATGATCTTGGCGCCATGCTTGTGCATGGCATCGGCCAGGTTCTGGAAGTGCGGAATGATCCGGTCGTCGGCCAGGTTGACCGACTTCCACCAGCCTTGCGGGCTGTCGATGGCCACGCTGGAGGAACCGCCGCAAATTGCCAGGCCGATCCCGCCCTTGGCTTTCTCTTCGTAATACTTGACGTACCGGTCGGTGGTCATGCCGCCGTCGGTCGCGTAGACCTCGGCGTGCGCGGTACTGAGCACGCGGTTGCGGATGGTCAGTTTGCCGATCTGGATCGGCTGGAACATTGCTTCGAAAGCCATGGCGGGTTCCTCGACTTACAACGGCTTGACGGTGAACAAACCGTCGTCGTGACCTTCTTCGGAGCCACCGTAAACCTGTTCGGCAACAGTGCGGATCTTGCTGCCACGGGCTTGCAGAATCTGGTCCATGGCCCCGGCAAACCAACCGGTGAACATGTAGTCGACCTTGCGCCCGACCTTGCCGTACACGTAGACGAACGCCGAGTGTTCGAGCTTGACGCTGGCGGTGCCTTTGTCGAGGTCGATGTCCTGGATCTTGAACAGGCCCCAGCCGCGCTGCGACAGGCGCTTCATGTAGTGCTCGAACACCGCGACGCCTTCCAGGCCGTGGCATTCGGCTTCTTTTTCACACCAGTGCCAGGCGGATTTGTAGCCGGCCTTGTAGAGGATTTCGGCGTAGGCCTCGGCGCCCAGTACTTCCTCGATGCCCATGTGGTTGTTGACGAAGAAGTGACGCGGCACATACAGCATTGGCAGGGCGTCGGAAGTCCAGACACCGGTTTCGCTGTCGACTTCGATTGGCAATTGCGGGGCGATCTTGGCCATGGAAACTTAACTCCAGAAAATTTTGGGTGTTGCCCCCGGCGCGGACGGCCGGGGGAAAGAATTCTTCAGATGCGGCGGCTTATTCGCCCCAAACGTCTTTCAAGACGTTGACCCAGTTCTCGCCCATGATCTTGCGCACCACACGCTCGGAGTGGCCGCGCTTGAGCAGGGTTTCGGTCAGGTTCGGGAATTCGCCGACGGTGCGGATGCCCAGCGGGTTGATGATCTTGCCGAAGCTGGTCAGGCGGCGGGCGTAGCCCTTGTCATGGGTCAGGTATTCAAAGAAGTCCTGGCCATGGCCCTGGGTGAAGTCGGTGCCGATACCGATGGCGTCTTCACCAACGATGTTCATGGTGTATTCGATGGCCTCGGCGTAGTCGTCGATGGTCGAATCGATGCCCTTGGCCAGGAACGGCGCGAACATGGTCACGCCGACAAAACCGCCGTGATCGGCGATGAACTTCAGTTCTTCATCGGACTTGTTGCGCGGATGGACTTTCAGGCCCGACGGCAGGCAGTGGGAGTAGCACACCGGTTTCTTCGATTCGAGAATGACTTCTTCAGACGTCTTGGAGCCGACGTGGGACAGGTCGCACATGACCCCGACGCGGTTCATCTCGGCAACGATTTCACGACCGAAACCCGACAGGCCGCCATCGCGCTCGTAGCAGCCAGTCCCTACCAGGTTCTGGGTGTTGTAGCACATCTGCACAATACCGACGCCGAGCTGCTTGAAGACCTCGACGTAGCCGATCTGGTCTTCAAACGCGTGAGCATTCTGGAAGCCGAACAGGATGCCGGTCTTGCCCTGCTCCTTCGCTTTACGGATGTCGGCGGTAGTGCGAACCGGAATCACCAGGTCGCTGTTCTCGCGGATCAGCTTCTGGCTGGCGGCGATGTTGTTGACGGTGGCCTGGAAGCCCTCCCACACCGACACGGTGCAGTTAGCCGCGGTCAGACCGCCCTTGCGCATGTCTTCGAACAGCTCACGGTTCCACTTGGCAATAATCAGCCCGTCGATAACGATGCTGTCGGCGTGCAATTCGGCTGGGCTCATCAGGCTGTCCCCTATTAGCGATTCATGCGCCGAATCGTGTGCCGGCGCTTTGGGGCCAGCATATGCCTGAGGACCGGGGCAGCCGGGTGCAAAAACGACAGGGGGTTTGCCGAAAGCGTCAATCCGCGACAAAGGGTCGTTGATCGACGCAATCGCCCACCTGTTCAAGGGCCGCTGCTTGGGCCAGAATCCGCTGCATTACTGAATAGGCACTGAAAAATAGGGGCTGCGTCGCAATGAGAACGATCTTCCTGGCTTTGGCACTGATAGCGACCGGCGTACACGCAGCTGAAGAGGCCGACGACAACCCCTGCGACAAGGTCGAAAACGACGTCCAGACCCTGGAATGCTCCGCCTTCAGCAGAACCACCGCCGAAGACCTGCTCAAGGACAATTACCAAAGCCTGACCGAGCGCATGCAAACGGCCTACGGCAAGAACCCGGCGCAACTGAGCGACATCACCGCCAAGCTCAAGGCCGCGCAGCAGCAGTGGCTGAAAACCCGGGATGCGGATTGCGCGGTGGAAGCGTTTCCGGCGACCAGTGGCAGCAAGGCGTTCACCATTGCGCAGAATGATTGCGTGGCGCGGATGAGTGATGAGCGGTCGGAGTTTTTGGAGTCGATTGGGCAGGAGTGAAAACATAAATATGGAGAATGATTTGATCCCTCACGAAGTAGTCAGCCTTATCGTTGATGGCGCGTTACCGGTCAGGGCCTGGCGCGAGCACCTGAACCTTACACAGGATGAGGTGGCCAAACGCATGGGCATTTCTCAACCTGCTTTTGCCCAGCAAGAGACTGTAGCGAAGCCTCGCAAGGCCACCCGCGAGAAAATTGCCGCGGCGTTTGGCATCACGGCTAATCAACTTGAGCTGTAGGCTGCACACAACCATTTGTGAAAGGGATCGAAATGAAAATCTGCGGCATCGAAATCAAAGGCAGCGAAGCGATCATTGCCGTCGCGTCCCTGGACGGTCAGACGCTGAGTCACGTAGCCCTGCCCACCAAGAAAATTGCCCTCGACGATGACGACGAAGCCGCGAACGTCAAAGTCTTCGCCGCTCAGGTGGCGTCGTTTGTACGCGAGAACTCCATCGACCGGATCGCGATCAAGAAGCGCAGCAAGAAAGGCGAGTTCGCCGGTGGACCGACCACGTTCAAGATCGAGGGTGTGTTTCAGCTGCTGGAAAATTGCGAGGTGACGCTGCTGTCGCCGCAAACGATCAATGCGCAGAGCAAGAAGCACAACGTGGAACTGCCAGCGACGCTGAACAAGTATCAGCATGAAGCCTACAAAGCAGCCTGCTCGGCCTTAATGAAGAAATAAGATCCACACCAAATCATAACTGTGGGAGCGAGCCTGCTCGCGAAAGCGGTAGGTCAGTCGACATCAATGGCGGCTGACAGATTGCATTCGCGAGCAGCCTCGCTCCCACAGGTTTTTTTGGTGTTGTTGGAATCTGTGCTCAGACCAGCTCTCGCCCATCCCCAAGCCGTCGGCGATCCTCGCGCGGGCACCGCGCAAACTTCGCCCGATAGCTGCGGGTGAAATACGACGGCGATTCAAAACCGCACGCAATGCTCACCTCCAGCACACTCATGTCCGTCTGTCGCAGCAACTGCCGGGCCTTCTCCAGCCGCAAGCGCAGGTAGAAATTGCTCGGCGTGTCGTTCAGGTGCAACCGAAACAGGCGCTCCAACTGGCGCCGCGTCACCTTGATCGATTCGGCTAACTCAAGCGTACTCAGCGGTGGTTCGCTGTGCTGCTCCATCTCCCCAATCACATGCACCAGCTTCTTGTTGCTGATGCCATAGCGCGTGGCGACTTCCATGCGCTGGTGGTCTTTGCACGGGCGGATGCGCCCGAGCACGAATTGTTCGCTGACCTGAATCGCCAGTTCCGGGCCGTGGGCCTGGGCGATCAGGTCGAGCATCAGGTCGATGGAGGCTGTACCGCCGGCTGAGGTGATACGGCGGCGATCGATCTCGAACAGCTCCTGGGTGACGCTGAGCTGTGGATAAGACTCCTTGAACGCGTCGATGGCTTCCCAGTGCAGGGTCAGGCGATGGCCGTCGAGCAGGCCGGCTTCGGCGAGGACGAAACTGCCGGTGTCGATGGCGCCGAGGGTCACGCCCTCGTTGTCCAGACGGCGCAGCCAGTGCTCCAGCGCGGGCGTGGCGAATTTCAGCGGTTCGAAGCCGGCGACCACCAACAGGGTTGCACCTTTCTTCAGCGGCTCCAGCGCCGCATCGGCGTTGACCGACATGCCATTGCTGGCCAATACCGCCCCGCCATCGGCACTCAGCACGTGCCAGCGATACAACTCGCCGCGAAAGCGATTGGCGACCCGCAGCGGCTCGATGGCCGAGATAAAACCGATGGCCGAGAAACCCGGCATCAACATGAAGTAGAAGTCCTGGGACATGGAGCGCACTCGACTGGCAGGTAACGAGAGGGCGGGTAGCGTGTGGACGTTGATACGCCACTTGCAACAGGCTTTCAAGAGCGCAGGTCGCTGCAGTGCAAGAGCTGGTCGCCGCAGTGCGCTTTCACGGGGCCTTAGCTGCGTAACTTGGCATCACCGGCGCACAAAGATGCCGGAACCCACAATAACGTCTGCCGAGGAACCCCGACATGAAACGACTGATCAGCAGCTGTGTTCTTGCACTCAGCGGTACCGCCTTCTTGAGCGCCAGTGTCATGGCGGCCGAACCTGCTTCATGCCAGAACGTGCGCATGGGCGTCGTGAACTGGACCGACGTGATCGCCACCAGTGCCATGACCCAGGTCTTGCTCGACGGCCTCGGCTACAACACCAAACAAACCAGCGCCTCCCAGCAAATCATCTTCGCCGGGATCCGCGACCAGCGCCTGGACCTGTTCCTGGGTTACTGGAACCCGCTGATGACCCAGACCATCACGCCGTTCGTCGACGCCAATCAGGTCAAGGTGCTTGAAGCGCCTAGCCTGAAAGACGCTCGCGCCACCCTCGCCGTTCCGACTTACCTCGCCGACAAGGGTCTGAAAACCTTCGCCGACATCGCCAAGTTCGAAAAAGAACTGGGCGGCAAGATCTACGGCATCGAGCCTGGCTCGGGCGCTAACACCCAGATCAAGGCAATGATCGCCAAGAACCAGTTTGGCCTCGGCAAATTCCAGCTCGTCGAGTCCAGCGAAGCCGGCATGCTCGCGGCCGTGGATCGCGCCGTGCGCCGCAAAGAAGCCGTGGTGTTCTTCGGCTGGGCGCCGCACCCGATGAACGTCAACGTGCAGATGACTTACCTCACCGGCAGCGAAGACGCTCTCGGCCCGAACGAAGGCATGGCCACGGTCTGGACCGTCACTTCGCCGAACTATGCGCAGCAGTGCCCGAACATCGGCAAATTGCTGAGCAACCTGACCTACACCGCCGAAGACGAGAGCCGGATGATGCAGCCGCTGCTGGATCACAAAGACGCTTTCGAATCGGCCAAACAATGGCTGAAAGATCACCCGCAAGACAAGCAACGCTGGCTCGAAGGCGTGACCACCTTCGATGGCAAACCGGCCGCTGACAATTTGAAGCTGACCAGCAAATAAACCCCGATTGAACCACCGGATCGCAGCCCTGCGGGGCTGCGAACGGAATCATCACGCCTGCAAGGAACCCGCCTCATGAACCACGACGTCATCATCACCTGCGCACTCACCGGTGCTGGCGACACGACCAGCAAGAGCCCACACGTGCCGGTCACCCCGAAACAAATCGCCGCTGCCGCCGTGGAAGCCGCCAAGGCCGGTGCCACGGTCGTTCACTGCCACGTTCGCAACCCCGAAACCGGCAAATTCAGCCGTGACGTGGCCTTGTACCGCGAAGTGATGGAGCGCATCCGCGAGGCGGACGTCGACATCATCGTCAACCTCACCGCCGGCATGGGCGGCGACCTGGAAATCGGCGCGGGCGAGAACCCGATGGAGTTCGGTCCGAACACCGACCTGGTGGGCCCGTTGACCCGTCTGGCCCACGTTGAAGCACTGTTGCCGGAAATCTGCACCCTCGACTGCGGCACCCTGAACTTCGGCGACGGTGACACCATTTACGTGTCCACCCCGGCGCAACTGCGCGCAGGCGCCAAACGCATTCAAGAGCTGGGCGTGAAGGCCGAGCTGGAAATTTTCGACACCGGTCACCTGTGGTTCGCCAAGCAGTTGATCAAGGAAGGCCTGCTCGACGATCCGCTGTTCCAGCTGTGCCTGGGCATTCCGTGGGGCGCGCCGGCCGACACCACCACTATGAAAGCCATGGTCGACAACCTGCCCGCGAACGCGGTGTGGGCCGGCTTCGGCATCGGTCGCATGCAAATGCCGATGGCGGCGCAAGCGGTGCTGCTCGGCGGCAACGTGCGGGTTGGTCTGGAAGACAACATCTGGCTGGACAAGGGTGTGCTGGCGACCAACGGCCAGCTGGTCGAACGCGCCTCGGAAATCCTCAGCCGCCTCGGTGCCCGCGTCCTGACTCCGGCGGAAGGACGGGCAAAAATGGGCCTGACCAAGCGCGGCTAATCCTCCACGCACATAACCTGTAGGAGCGAGGCTTGCCCGCGAAGGCGGCATTCCTGCCGGAAGAGATCCGTCGGATGTACCGGCCTCTTCGCGGGCAAGCCTCTCTCCTACAGAGATCACCGAATTCTTTTAGGACGACGCCATGAGCTTTATCACCGAAATCAAAACCTTCGCAGCCCTGGGCAGCGGTGTCATCGGCAGCGGTTGGGTATCCCGCGCCCTCGCCCACGGCCTCGACGTTGTCGCCTGGGACCCGGCGCCTGGTGCCGAAGCCGCGTTGCGCAAGCGCGTCGCCAATGCCTGGGGTGCGCTGGAGAAACAAGGCTTGGCACCGGGTGCTTCACAGGATCGGCTGCGCTTTGTCGCAACCATTGAGGAATGCGTTCGCGACGCCGACTTCATTCAGGAAAGCGCCCCTGAGCGCCTCGATCTGAAACTGGAACTGCACAGTAAAATCAGCGCGGCGGCCAAGCCCAATGCCTTGATCGGTTCCAGTACTTCCGGTCTGTTGCCGAGCGAGTTCTACGAGAGTTCGACGCACCCGGAACGCTGCGTGGTCGGACACCCCTTCAACCCGGTTTACCTGCTGCCGCTGGTGGAAGTGGTCGGCGGCAAAAACACCGCACCGGAAGCCGTTCAAGCGGCGATGAAAGTCTACGAATCCCTGGGCATGCGTCCGCTGCACGTGCGCAAGGAAGTGCCCGGGTTCATCGCCGACCGTTTGCTCGAAGCGCTGTGGCGGGAGGCGCTGCACCTGGTCAACGACGGTGTGGCGACCACCGGAGAAATCGATGATGCGATTCGCTTTGGCGCGGGTCTGCGCTGGTCATTCATGGGCACGTTCTTGACGTACACCCTGGCGGGTGGCGATGCGGGTATGAGGCACTTCATGGCGCAATTCGGACCGGCGTTGCAGTTACCGTGGACGTATCTGCCGGCACCGGAGCTGACCGACAAGTTGATTGATGATGTGGTGGATGGCACCAGCGATCAGTTAGGCACGCACAGCATTTCCGCGCTGGAGCGCTATCGTGATGATTGCTTGCTGGCGGTGCTGGAAGCGGTGAAGACCACCAAAGAGAAGCATGGGATGGCGTTCGCTGACTAAACAACCCACCCCCTGTAGGAGCGAGACTTGCCCGCGAAGGCAATTTCCCTGCCGCAAGAGATCCGTCGAATGTACCGGCCTCTTCGCGGGCAAGCCTCGCTCCTACAGGCCTCAACCATTTCGGATGTGACGACATGCCCACCCTCACCACCTACCAAACCAAAATCATCCCCGACTGGGTCGACTACAACGGCCACCTGCGCGATGCCTTCTACCTGCTGATTTTCAGCTACGCCACCGACGCCCTGATGGATCGCCTGGGCATGGACAGCAACAACCGCGAAGCCAGCGGCAATTCGCTGTTCACCCTCGAACTGCACCTCAATTACCTGCATGAAGTGAAGCTCGACGCTGACGTCGAAGTGCGTACCCAAATCATCGGCCACGACAGCAAACGCCTGCACCTCTATCACAGCCTGCATCTGGTCGGCGACGACAAGGAACTGGCGGGCAACGAACAAATGCTGCTGCACGTCGACCTCGCCGGACCTCGCTCCGCACCGTTCAGCGAAGACACCTTGAGCAAGCTGCAAGCCATCGTCGCCGAGCAAACCGACCTGCCAACCCCCGCCTACATTGGCCGAGTGATCGCATTACCCCCTAAAAAATAACAAGGAGATCGCCATTGAACACCGCCGCTTTTGCCGACTTCCGTACCTACCCGTTGATCAGCGCGTTGTCCGCCGTGCAAACCCTGGCGGATCGAATTCAAGTGCAGTGGGCTGACGGCCGGGTCAGCCCCTTTCATCATCAATGGCTTCGAGATAACTGCCCGTGCCCGCAGTGCGTCTACACCGTGACCCGCGAGCAAGTGCTGGAAATCGTCGACGTCGCAGAGGACCTGGTGCCGACAGCGGCAAACGTCGACGCCGAAGGTTGCCTCAGCGTCGAATGGCAGGACGGCCACCTAAGCCGCTTCGACCCGGGCTGGCTGCGGGCTCACGCCTATGACGACGAGTCCCGCGCCGAACGCCGTGTCGGCAAACCAAAATCCAGGCTGTGGAAAAGCGACTTGCAGCTGCCGGCGTTCGAATACCAGGCGCTGATGAACGATAACGACGCCTTGCTGCAATGGCTGCTGGCGGTGCGCGATATCGGCCTGACTCAAGTGCGCGGCGTCCCCACCGAACCCGGCTCACTTAAACTGATCGCCCAGCGGATTTCCTTCATCCGCGAGAGCAATTTCGGCGTGCTGTTCAACGTGCAATCCAAGGCCGATGCCGATAGCAACGCCTACACCGCCTTCAACCTGCCGCTGCATAGCGATTTGCCGACCCGCGAGTTGCAACCGGGGCTGCAATTTCTGCATTGCCTGGTGAATGACGCGGACGGTGGCGAGAGTATTTTTGTCGACGGCTTTGCCATAGCCCAAGCGTTGCGCGAGGAAGATCCCGAGTCGTTTAAAAGCCTCTGCGAAATCCCGGTGGAGTTCCGCAACAAAGATCGCCACAGCGACTACCGCCGTCTCGCGCCGATCATCGCGCTGGATGCCTTTGGGCAGGTGTCGGAAATTCGCATGGCGAACTTTCTACGCGGACCGTTTGATGCCTCGATCGAGGACATGCCCAAGCTGTACCGCGCTTATCGGCGGTTTATTGCAATGACCCGCGAAGCGCGATTCCGGGTGATGACGCGGCTCAATCCCGGTGAGCTGTGGTGCTTCGACAACCGCCGCACCCTTCATGCCCGCAATGCGTTTGATCCCGCCAGTGGCGCCCGTCATTTTCAAGGGTGCTATGTTGATCGGGATGAATTGTTGTCGCGGATCCTTGTGTTGCAACGCTAGACCGCGTCATCGTTCTTCGCGGGCAAGCCTCGCTCCTACAGGGCATCGCATATCCCCGTGGGAGTGAGCCTGCTCGCGATGTCGTCAGCCCGGACACCCCATCCCGCCCTGATTCACAGGCAAAAAAAACCCCGATCAAGCCGTGACAGGATCGGAGCTGAGGAGGGTACTGTTGAGGAGCCTTCGCGCGAGGGTGACCAAACCTTCGTGTTGCCAGCTGAATCCAGTGTGCCCACTCTCCCCTTTCGCAAGTTAGCCGAAAACGACCTGTTCATAGGTATCGCGGCCATTGCGACAAAACGTCCTTGCCGCCACCTCTTGCCCCGATGAGAATCGAATCACGACACCGTTCCCTGAAGAAGGATTGCGTCATGATGTACGCCGATTTGATTGACCAGGAAGACCTGTTGGGCCAGCTCAAGGCGTTAGGATTTGCAGTGCCCCCTGGCGCTAACGCCGAGCAGGCCTGCGAGTGCGCGGTACGGGGTTTGAACAACGAACGGGCAACGGATCTGCGAACTATGGTCAAGCAGATGTACACCAGCAGTGCGACCATCCTGCCGGCCGTGCGCCAGGCGATCGACAAGCAATTGCTGCCGGCGCTGGCGGAGTATCAACAAAGCCGTAGCGCCTGAGTAGCGCCTCACCATGATCGTTCCCACGCGCTGCGTGGGAATGCAGCCCGGGACGCTCCGCGTCCCTGCCGAAGCGGACGCAGAGCGTCCATTGAGGCATTCCCACGCAGCGCATGGGAACGATCAGAGCATTAGAGCCTTACGCTGGCAAACGTCGACTCATTACGCGCCTGACTCAGCGCCGACAACGGCCCGGACAGCGGCGACAGCACCAGTGCTTGCGGCAACGGCATCATCGCCACCTGTTGCGTGGTGTTGGAACCTACGCGTTCGTCACGCGGCGGAATGCCGAAGTATTCGCGGTAGCACTTGGAGAAGTGCGGCGTGGACACGAAGCCGCAGACCGACGCCACTTCGATGATCGACATCGGCGTTTGCTTGAGCAGCTGCCGGGCACGGATCAGGCGCAGTTTGAGGTAGTAACGCGACGGCGAGCAGTGCAGGTATTTCTGGAACAGGCGCTCCAGCTGACGACGGGAAACAGCGACATACACCGCCAGTTCGTCGAGGTCGATCGGCTCTTCCAGGTTGGCTTCCATCAGCGCGACGATTTCCTGCAACTTCGGCTGGTTGGTGCCGAGCATGTGCTTGAGCGGCACGCGCTGGTGATCCTGCTCGTTGCGGATGCGTTCGTAGACGAACATTTCCGAGATCGCGGCCGACAGTTCACGACCGTGATCGCGGCTGATCAGGTGCAGCATCATGTCCAGCGGCGCTGTGCCGCCGGAGCTGGTGAAACGGTTACGGTCGAGGGTGAACAGGCGTGTGCTCATGGCTACACGGGGGAACGCTTCCTGCATCGCGGCCAGGCATTCCCAGTGCACGCTGCAATCAAAACCGTCCAGCAGGCCGGCGCACGCCAGGGCCCAGCTGCCGGTGCAGACCGCACCGAGACGGCGGGACTGACGCGCCTGGCTTTGCAGCCACGACACGTGCTCGCGGGTAACGGTGCGCTGGATGCCGATGCCGCCGCAGACAATGATGGTGTCCAGTGGGGGCGCTTTGTGCATGGAGCAGTCGGGGGTGATCTGCAGACCGTCACTGGCCCAGACCTGACCACCGTCGACGGTGAGCGTGGTCCAGCGATACAGCTCGCGGCCGGACAATTGGTTGGCCATGCGCAGGGGTTCTACTGCGGAGGCCAGAGAAATAAGCGTGAAATTGTCCAGCAGCAGAAAGCCGATGGATTGAGGCGCACGGTTCTGGGGTTGAGCCCCGGAGTTGAACGTCGTCATCGCGGTATCTCCTCACACAAAGCGGGTGATGGCCTCAGGCGGAGGCTCTTGTTATTGCCATCGTTCTCGCGTGGGAGACGGGCTTTGTAATGACAGAGCAATTGCCATGCCTAAAGTTGAATGGTCATTCAATAACTCCTGAAAACGACGTCGCGGTGTGTCTAAATAAGCCTTGCCGCGAGTGGGGGTTATAAGTGCCATTATCGGCGGGAGGCGCTCTGCCCCGTTGGGCTTGAGCAAATCGGTAGCACTTGTGGGAACAGGGCTACGGCGACTTATTGGAGAGTGTCACCACAAGCACAGGTGACAGGCGGTAATGGCCAGGTTGGATCCCTGTCCTGGGTGAAGCCGCTTATCTGTAAGCGACGCGCCAAAACGTGGCGCGTTTTAATTCCGGTGTTCACTTAGCGCGCAGTTTTGACTGGTCTTCTCTCGCAGATGACTTTTCTGTGGCGAGGGAGCTTGCTCCCGCTGGGGGCGCGAAGCGGCCCTGAAAACTGCAAACGCGAACTTTCAGATATACCCGGTCGCGGGCTATTCGGCTGCTGCGCAGCCGAGCGGGAGCAAGCTCCCTCGCCACAGATACTCATTTCACCAGAGAGTTAAGCGTTATCAGCACTCAACCGCGCTCACCGCCAACCCTCCCCGCGAAGTCTCTTTGTATTTGTCATGCATATCGGCGCCGGTATCACGCATGGTGCGGATCACCCGATCCAGCGAGATAAAGTGCTGACCATCCCCGCGCAGCGCCATCTGCGCCGCGTTGATGGCTTTCACCGCGGCAATCGCATTGCGCTCGATGCACGGCACTTGAACCAGCCCGCCCACCGGGTCGCAGGTCAGGCCGAGGTTGTGTTCCAGGCCGATTTCCGCCGCGTTGCACAACTGCTCCGGGGTCGCGCCAAGGATCTCTGCCAACCCGGCCGCAGCCATCGCGCAGGCTGAACCGACTTCGCCCTGACAACCGACCTCGGCGCCGGATATCGAAGCGTTCTTCTTGCACAGAATTCCCACTGCCGCAGCACTGAGGAAATAGTCGACCACGTTGGCGTCCGTCACCGCCTCGCTGAACTTCATAAAGTAGTGCAACACCGCCGGAATGATTCCCGCCGCACCGTTAGTCGGTGCCGTCACCATGCGCCCACCGGCAGCGTTCTCTTCGTTGACCGCCAGGGCGAACAGGTTGACCCATTCCATGGCGCTCAAGGTCGAGCCGATGACGTTGGGTTTGCCCAGCTCTTGCAGGCTGCGATGCAACTTGGCCGCACGACGGCGCACATTCAGGCCGCCGGGCAAGATGCCTTCGTGCTTGAGGCCCTGATCGACGCAATCCTGCATGGCGCGCCAGAGCTTCATCAGACCGCTGCGAATCTCTTCCTCGCTGCGCCAGACCTTCTCGTTAGCCATCATCAATTCGGCGACGCGCAGGTTGTGCTTCTGGCACAGGCTGAGCAGTTCGACAGCGCTGGAGAAATCGTAGGGCAACACGGTGCGATCCAGATCGACCACGCCGCTGGAAGCCTGCGCTTCATCCACGACAAAACCACCGCCGATGGAATAGTAGGTGTCGCGATGCAACTCACCGTGTTCGCCTTCAACGATCAGGGTCATGGCGTTGGGGTGGAACGGCAGGTTTTCGTCGATCAGGCGCATGTCGCGGGCCCAGATAAACGGCACCGACAAGCGACCGTCGAGCAACAGGGTGTGGGTCTCGCGCAAGGTTTCGATACGGATGCCGATTTGCGACGGATCAATCGCGTCCGGCCACTCGCCCATCAGGCCCATGATCACAGCGTTGTCGCTGCCGTGACCGATGCCGGTGGCCGATAATGAACCATAAAGCTGAACTTCAACGCGCTGCACTTGTTCCAAAAGACCCTGCTCACGCAAACCTTGCACGAACAGCGCGGCGGCCCGCATAGGTCCCACGGTGTGCGAACTGGAAGGGCCGATGCCGATTTTGAACAGGTCGAAAACACTGATAGCCATTACTGCCGAACTCCTGGATGTGCCAACTCCAGACGCAAAAGCGCCCAGTGACGGAGCTGCTACGCTCAAGCTGCAATCCGCCGAGATTGGCCGCATCATCAGGCTTTTTCCGTGTCGTTCGACGTCTCACACCGACGCACTCATGCTCACTAACGCCGCAGGCGTTTTACGCTTCGTTTTCGCCGTTTTTTTGCGGATCAGGGAGGCAAAGGGGGCTGAAAAAAGCTGTAAACGACGTCACCGACACTGGATGCGACCATCCCTGTACTGGTTACGACGCACCCTGTAGGCGTCAGATTTTCACTGGTACATGATCGTATCGACTCGATTGCAAGGCGCCGTGGTAGAGCTGTCTCCAAAACGCCATCCAACCGCAACCTATAAGTGCGGTGGTCCAGTCGGAACACTGCCAAAAAAAACACCAAGGAGTCCATCCATGAAAGGTTCCCCGTCGTTGTTGTTGGCCGCCATGCTGAGTCTGCCGTTACTGGCTCAAGCTGCAGAACCCGCTCAGTGCAGCACCGTAAACTTCTCCGATGTCGGCTGGACTGACATTACCGTCACCACCGCCACCACCAGCGTCGTTCTCGATGCCCTGGGCTACAAGACCAAAACCACGATGATTTCCGTTCCGGTGACCTACAAGTCCCTGGCCGACGGCAAGAACATGGACGTGTTCCTGGGCAACTGGATGCCGACCATGGAAAACGACATCAAGGCTTACCGTGATGCCGGTACCGTGGAGACCCTGCGCGCCAACCTCGAGAACGCAAAATACACCCTCGCCGTGCCCGAAGAGTTGTATAACAAGGGTCTGAAAGATTTTGCCGACATCGCCAAGTTCAAGAAAGAACTCGACGGCAAGATCTACGGCATCGAACCGGGCAACGACGGCAACCGCCTGATTCAGAGCATGATCGACAAGAACGCCTTCGGCCTGAAAGACGCCGGCTTCAAGGTGGTCGAGTCCAGCGAAGCAGGCATGCTCTCGCAAGTCGATCGCGCCCAGCGCCGCAACACCGCCGTGGTGTTCCTGGGCTGGGAACCGCACCCGATGAACACACGTTTCAAGATGAAGTACCTGACCGGCGGCGACGACTTCTTCGGCCCGAACTTCGGTCAGGCGACCATCTTCACCAACACCCGCAAGGGCTACGCGCAGGAATGCAGCAACGTCGGTCAGTTGCTGAAAAACCTGGTGTTCACCCTCGACATGGAAAGCACGCTGATGGGCAACGTCCTGGACGACAAAATGAAGCCTGACGCGGCCGCCAAGGCCTGGCTGAAAAAGAATCCACAGGTGCTCGATACCTGGCTCGCTGGCGTAACCACCATTGACGGTAAACCTGGCCTGGAAGCCGTGAAAGCCAAGCTCGCGCAGCCTTGATTTAGGAAGCATCGCTTACGCCGGGCGGGTTCGCTCGCCCGGGCTGTTTATTTCCTTGCATGCGGACGTTCACTACCATGCTGATTGATCAGAAAATACCTCTAGGCCAGTACATCGCGGGCTTCGTTGAATGGTTGACGCAACACGGCGCCAACACCTTCGACGCCATCGCCGTGTCACTGGAAACGATGATCCACGGCGTGACTTTCGCGCTGACCTGGTTCAACCCGCTGGCATTGATCGGCCTCATCGCACTACTGGCTCATTTCATTCAACGAAAGTGGGGGCTGACCGTTTTCGTCATTGCCTCCTTTCTGCTGATCCTCAACCTGGGGTACTGGCAGGAAACCATGGAAACCCTCGCCCAGGTGCTCTTCGCGACCCTGGTCTGCGTGGTCATCGGCGTACCGTTGGGTATCGTCGCCGCGCACAAACCGATGTTCTACACACTGATGCGGCCGGTGCTCGATCTGATGCAGACCGTACCGACGTTTGTGTACCTCATTCCTACCCTGACCCTCTTCGGGCTGGGCGTGGTCCCGGGTCTGATCTCCACGGTAGTGTTCGCGATTGCCGCGCCTATCCGCCTGACCTACCTGGGCATCCGTGATGTTCCCGCAGAACTGATGGACGCCGGCAAAGCCTTCGGCTGCTCGCGCCGCCAGTTACTCGCACGCATCGAACTGCCTTACGCCATGCCAAGCATCGCGGCCGGTATCACCCAGTGCATCATGCTGTCATTGTCGATGGTGGTGATTGCGGCTCTGGTGGGCGCCGACGGCTTGGGCAAACCTGTGGTCAACGCACTGAACACTGCTGATATCGCCCTGGGCTTCGAAGCCGGCCTGGCGATCGTACTGCTGGCGATCATGCTCGACCGTATCTGCAAACAACCCGACGCTAAAGCAGGGGGTGACGCATGAGCATTATTCGCTTCGAAGACGTCGACGTAATCTTCTCCAAAGATCCACGCGAGGCGCTCAAGCTCCTCGACCAAGGCATGACCCGCGACCAGATCCTGAAAAAAACCGGGCAGATCGTCGGCGTTGAAAAAGCCAGCCTGGACGTGGAAAAAGGCGAAATCTGCGTGCTGATGGGCCTGTCGGGCTCCGGCAAATCCAGCCTGCTGCGTTGCATCAACGGCCTCAACACCGTGAGCCGTGGCAAATTGTTCGTCGAGCACGAAGGCAAGCAGATCGATATCGCTTCCTGTACCCCGGCAGAACTGAAAATGATGCGCACCAAGCGCATCGCGATGGTGTTCCAGAAATTCGCCCTGATGCCGTGGCTGACGGTGCGCGAGAACATCAGTTTCGGTCTGGAAATGCAGGGTCGCCCGGAGAAAGAACGCCGCAAACTTGTGGACGACAAGCTTGAGCTGGTGGGCCTGACCCAGTGGCGCAACAAGAAGCCTGACGAACTCTCCGGCGGTATGCAGCAACGCGTGGGCCTGGCCCGTGCGCTGGCGATGGATGCGGACATTCTGCTGATGGACGAACCGTTCTCGGCGCTCGACCCGCTGATCCGCCAAGGTCTGCAGGACGAATTGCTGGAACTGCAAAGCAAGCTGAGCAAAACCATTGTGTTCGTGAGCCACGACCTCGATGAAGCCCTGAAGCTCGGCAGCCGTATCGCAATCATGAAAGACGGCCGAATCATCCAGTACAGCGTGCCGGAAGAGATCGTGCTCAACCCGGCGGACGACTACGTGCGGACCTTCGTCGCGCACACCAACCCGCTGAACGTGCTGTGCGGTCGCAGCCTGATGCGCACCCTGGACAACTGCAAACGCATCAACGGTTCGGTGTGCCTCGATCCGGGCGGCGATTCGTGGCTGGACCTGGCCGAAGGCAACACCATCAAAGGCGCCCGCCAGAACGGCGCGAGCCTGGATCTGCAGAACTGGATTCCAGGGCAAGCGGTTGAAGGCCTGGGTCGTCGGCCAACGCTGGTGGACTCGAACATCGGCATGCGCGATGCGCTGCAGATTCGTTATCAGACCGGCAACAAACTGGTGCTGCACGACAACAACAAAGTGGTCGGGATTCTGGGCGACAGCGAGCTGTATCACGCACTGCTCGGCAAGAACCTGGGTTAAGGCAACAGACACAAAAACGCCGCGAGAGGATCGCGGCGTTTTTGTTAGTGCAGATATTTGGCTTGGAATGCTGATAACTGTGGCGAGGGAGCTTGCTCCCGCTGGGTTGCGCAGCAACCCCAAAACAAGACACCACGGTCATTCAGAAAGACCGCGTTATCGTTAAATGCGACTGCTACGCAGTCGAGCGGGAGCAAGCTCCCTCGCCACAATGGATCTGCGGTGCAGCAACTTGCACCGCATGACCTCAAGTTTCAGCTATAGACACGGCCAAGGAGCTGCCGATGGCTTTCGAACTGATCGAGCACGTCACGGGTGATCTGATCCTGAGTGAAGCCCATCAAGTCGTAATCCTGGCTGCCGTTGTGCAGGTAAACCTCGGCGCGGTAATAGCGCGCACGCGGTTCGTCAGCGCTTTCGGCCGACACCGTTTCACTCGCCGCCGCCAGATAGCCATCCAGGCTCACTTCGTAGACAAAAGGGTTGCCCTCTTCCATCTCGATGCGCACACCCATGCAACGCTTGGACTTGCCCAGCAACGTTTGCACGTCCAGACCCTGGGCACGCAATTGCACGGCCGCATCTTCCAGCGCCGGGCTGACTTGCTTGTCCATGAAACGCTGAACGATCGACTGATTCGGTTGCAGGTCCAGCTGCGTCAAACGCTCGCTGAAACCACGGCGACCGCGTGCTGCGAGCTCCGCTTGCTCCTGTTCGATCTGCACGTCCTGGCGCATCGCCTTGTGCAGGCCAAACATGAAGAACACCAGCACCACCGAGAACGGCAGACCGGCCAACACCACCATGGTTTGCATCGCTTCGAAGTTACCGGCGAACAGCAGGCCGATGGTCACCAGGGTGATCACCGCCGACCAGAAGATCCGCAACCAGTGCGGCGCATCTTCATCGACGTTACCGCCCTTGCAGGAAAGGTTGGCCATCATCACCGCGCCGGAATCCGCGGGTGTCAGGAACAGCACGAAACCGACGAAGATCGACACGCCGATCACAATCTTCGATGCCGGGTAATGCTCAAGCAATTGGTAGATCGCCATCGACGGCTGTTCGAGCGCCGTCTTTCCGAGCTCCACCGCCCCATGGTTCATCACCAGGTCCAGAGCCGAGTTACCGAAGATCGACAGCCACGCCAGGGTGAACCCCAGCGGGATCAGCAGCACGCCGGCCACCAGTTCACGCACCGTGCGACCACGGGAAATACGCGCGATGAACATGCCGACGAATGGGGCCCAGGAAATCCACCAGGCCCAGTAGAACAGGGTCCACAAGCCCAGCCAGCGGTCGGATTTCTCACTGTCGCCTTCGTAGACGTAGAGGTCGAAAGTCTTCAGGACCACACCGTTCAGGTAGTCGCCGACGTTCTGCACGAAGCCGTTCAACAGGTGCAAGGTCGGGCCGAACAGCAGCACGAAAATCAGCAGACCGCTGAACAGTACGATGTTCAGGTTCGACAGACGGCGAATGCCGTTTTCCACACCCGACACAGCCGCGATGGTCGCCACGGTGCTCATCACGATGATCACGATCAGCAGGTTGGTGTTGCTGTGTTCCATGCCGAACAGGTTTTCAAGGCCCGACGACACTTGCAGCGAACCAATCCCCAGGTTCGTCACCAGCCCCAGCAGGGTCACGAACATGCCGAAGCCGTCCACCGCGTGACCGGCCGCGCCTTTGACCCAACGCTCGCCCACCAGCGGGTACAACGCCGAACGCAACGCCAGCGGCTGGTTATGACGGTAGGCAAAGTACGCCACGGCCAGGCCGACCAAGGCGTAGATCGCCCAGCCATGCAGGCCCCAATGCAGGAATGTCAGCTGCACAGCCTGACGGGCGGCCATGTTGCTGGCAGCCACGCCTTCCGGCGGGTTGAAGTAATGGTCCAGCGGCTCGGAAGCACCGAAGTACAGCAGCGAAATGCCGATACCCGACGAGAACAGCATCCCCGCCCACGCGCCGTAGCTGAAGTCCGGGGTGTCGTCCTTGCTGCCCAGCTTGAGCTTGCCGTAGGACGAAAACGCCAGGCCGACGACAAATACCAGGTAGGCGGCGATCACCACCATGTAGTACCAGCCGAAGCTGCGGGACAACCAGGCCTGGGCGATGCCGAGCAATCTGCCGGCCTCTTGCGGGGCGATGATCAGAATGGCGGTCAACAACAGAATCAGCGCGGTAGAGGTGTAGAACACCCAACCGTTGACCGTCACCTTCTCGGGCGGGGTCTTTATTAGAGAGGCAGAACTCATGGCACAGATGCTCCAGGCAGTGCGAGAGAAGAACACAAGGCAACGCGGTACCCGACCAATCGGTTAGTTGGCAGCCGACCGACGGGTGATATAAAGACACCCCGAAAAAAGCCCGAAGCCCGGAACGCCAGTGCGTAGGGGTTTCGAGCCGTTTTGGATGTCGGTTTATCGTCATTTACACGTAGGAAAAATCTGTAAGCAGCGACGAATTGTCGCAGATCTTATTCTTTGTTGATTGAACGTTCAATCAAAACAAAATAGACTGGCCCTCAATCCGATAGACGTTTTACGTCCGCCGGAAGGCCTAAGGAGATGTGCAAGATGCCCAAGGTCGGTATGCAACCCATCCGCCGCCAGCAATTGATCGAAGCCACATTGCAGGCGGTCGATCAGGTCGGAATGGGGGACGCCAGCATTGCGCTGATCGCCCGTTTGGCCGGTGTCTCGAATGGCATCATCAGTCACTATTTTCAGGACAAGAACGGCCTGATTGCTGCCACGGCGCAGTACCTGATGAGTGTCCTGAGCGAGAACGTCACCGCGCGCCGTCAGGCGCTGGAGGACAGCAGCCCGCGGGCGCACCTCCAGGTGATCATCGAAGGCAACTTCGACGCCAGCCAGGTCAATGGCCCGGCAATGAAAACCTGGCTGGCCTTCTGGGCCACCAGCATGCACCACCCGTCTTTGCACAGGTTGCAGCGGATCAACGATCACCGCCTGTATTCCAACCTGTGCTGCCAGTTCCGCCGTGTATTGCCGCTCGATGACGCGCGCAGTGCAGCCCGGGGCCTGGCAGCCCTCATTGACGGTTTGTGGTTGCGCGGCGCGCTGTCGGGAGATGCTTTCGACACCGAGCAGGCGCACCGGATCGCTTACGAATACATGGACTTTCAACTGGCCAAGCAGGTGAGTTAGAGCACACATAAATCGCTCAACCCCTGAACTGCTGCTGATCGGTGTTGCCACAACCCTATGGCTTCACTCCAGTGGCCTACGCCAACCACTTATGCACTTGCGAGGACACTATGGCCCGTTTCGAACTGCAAAAACTTTACATCGATGGCGGTTACTCCGACGCCAGCAGCGACGCCACCTTCGAAGCCATCAACCCGGCTAACGGTGAAGTCCTCGCAACCGTACAGCGTGCGACCAAGGAAGACGTTGAGCGCGCCGTCGTCAGCGCCGAAAAGGGCCAGAAAATCTGGGCCGCAATGACCGCCATGGAGCGTTCGCGCATCCTGCGTCGTGCCGTTGACATCCTGCGCGAGCGCAACGATGAGCTGGCCGCCCTGGAAACCCTGGACACCGGCAAGTCGTTCTCCGAAACCAAGTATGTCGACATCGTCACCGGTGCCGACGTGCTGGAGTACTACGCAGGCCTGGTGCCCGCCATCGAAGGCGAGCAGATCCCGCTGCGTACCACGTCGTTCGTCTACACCCGTCGCGAGCCGCTGGGTGTCGTCGCCGGCATCGGCGCGTGGAACTACCCGATCCAGATCGCCCTGTGGAAATCCGCGCCAGCCCTGGCGGCCGGTAACGCGATGATCTTCAAGCCAAGCGAAGTCACTTCCCTGACCACGCTGAAACTGGCCGAGATCTACACCGAGGCAGGCCTGCCAGCCGGCGTGTTCAACGTGTTGACCGGCAGCGGCCGTGAAGTCGGCACCTGGTTGACCGAGCACCCACGCATCGAAAAAATCTCCTTCACCGGCGGCACCGACACCGGCAAGAAGGTCATGGCCAGCGCTTCCGCTTCGTCGCTGAAAGACGTGACCATGGAACTGGGCGGCAAATCCCCGCTGATCATCTTCGACGACGCCGACCTCGATCGCGCCGCCGACACCGCGATGATGGCCAACTTCTACAGTTCCGGTCAGGTCTGCACCAACGGCACTCGCGTGTTCGTGCCGACTCACCTGAAAGCCGCTTTCGAAGCGAAGATCGCTGAGCGCGTTGCGCGCATCCGCATCGGCAACCCGGAAGACGAGAACACCAACTTCGGCCCGCTGGTCAGCTTCGCCCACATGGAAAGCGTGCTGGGTTACATCGCCAAAGGTAAGGAAGAAGGTGCTCGCGTGCTGTGCGGTGGCAATCGTCTGACCGAAGGCGAATTCGCCAAAGGCGCGTTCGTGGCCCCGACCGTGTTCACCGACTGCACCGACGAGATGACCATCGTTCGCGAAGAAATCTTCGGCCCGGTGATGGCGATCCTGACCTACGACACCGAAGAAGAAGTGATCCGTCGTGCCAACGACACCGACTTCGGCCTGGCCGCCGGCATCGTCACCAAGGACCTGAACCGCGCTCACCGCGTGATTCATCAACTGGAAGCCGGTATCTGCTGGATCAACGCCTGGGGCGAGTCCGACGCGAAGATGCCGGTCGGCGGCTACAAGCAGTCCGGTGTTGGTCGTGAAAACGGGATCAGCTCTCTCAATAACTTCACGCGCATCAAGTCCGTGCAAGTCGAACTGGGTGAGTACGTTTCGGTATTTTGATTAGCTGATCCAGCGACAAGCGGCAAGCTTCAAGCTGCAAGTAAAAGCAGTTTGGTTTGCCGCTCCATCTCAACACCGCTCGCTGCTCTCTTGCAGCTTGAAGCTTGAAGCTTGAAACTCCCGGAGGGCCTATGTCCCAAGAATTCGATTACATCATCATCGGTGCCGGCTCGGCCGGTAACACCCTGGCGACCCGTCTGACTGAAGACGAAGGCGTCACCGTCCTGCTGCTCGAAGCAGGCGGCCCGGACTACCGTCTGGATTTCCGCACGCAAATGCCGGCCGCCCTGGCGTTTCCGCTGCAAGGCCGTCGCTACAACTGGGCCTACGAAACCGATCCAGAGCCACACATGGACGGTCGCAAGATGGAGTGCGGTCGCGGCAAGGGCCTCGGCGGTTCCTCGCTGATCAACGGCATGTGCTACATCCGCGGCAACGCGATGGACTACGACAACTGGGCCAAGCTTCCAGGTCTTGAAGACTGGGACTACCTGAACTGCCTGCCGTACTTCCGCAAGGCTGAAACCCGCGACATCGGCCCGAACGACTACCACGGTGGCGACGGTCCGGTCAGCGTGACCACGCCGAAAGCCGGCAACAACCCGCTGTTCCACGCGATGGTTGAAGCAGGCGTACAGGCCGGTTACCCGCGCACCGAAGATCTCAACGGGTACCAGCAAGAAGGCTTCGGCCCGATGGACCGCACCGTGACGCCGAACGGCCGCCGCGCCAGCACCGCTCGCGGTTACCTGGACATCGCCAAGAAGCGTTCGACCCTGACCATCGTCACCCATGCCCTGACCGACAAGATCCTGTTCGAAGGCAAGCGTGCCGTTGGCGTGCGTTACCTGATCGGTGCCGCTGAAGAGCGCGTTGAAGCCCGTGCCCGCAAAGAAGTGCTGCTGTGCTCCGGCGCCATCGCGTCGCCGCAGATTCTGCAACGCTCCGGCGTCGGCCCGGCTGAACTGCTGAACAAGCTCGACATCCCGGTGGTCCATGACCTGCCCGGCGTCGGCGAAAACCTGCAGGATCACCTCGAGTTGTACCTGCAATACGCCTGCACCCAACCGGTCTCGCTGTACCCGTCGCTGCTCTGGTACAACCAGCCGGCCATCGGTGCCGAATGGCTGTTCAACGGCACCGGCATCGGCGCCAGCAACCAGTTCGAAGCGGGCGGTTTCATCCGTACCCGCGAAGAATTCGATTGGCCGAACATCCAGTACCACTTCCTGCCGGTCGCGATTAACTACAACGGCAGCAACGGTGTGAAAGAGCACGGTTTCCAGGCGCACATGGGTTCCATGCGTTCGCCGAGCCGTGGTCGCATCCAGGCCAAGTCCAAGGATCCGCGCGAGTACCCGAGCATCCTGTTCAACTACATGGCCACCGAGCAGGACTGGCAGGAATTCCGCGACGGCATTCGCCTGACCCGTGAAATCATGCAACAGCCCGCACTGGACGCTTTCCGTGGCCGCGAAATCAGCCCGGGCATCGACGTGCAAACCGATGAGCAGCTCGACAAGTTCATCCGCGAACACGCCGAAACCGCGTTCCATCCTTCCTGCTCGTGCAAGATGGGCACCGACGAGATGGCCGTGGTCGATGGCGAAGGTCGAGTGCATGGTCTGCAAGCCCTGCGTGTGGTCGATGCCTCGATCATGCCGATCATCACCACCGGCAACCTGAACGCACCAACGATCATGATCGCCGAGAAAATCGCCGACAAGATCCGTGGTCGCCAGCCGTTGCCGCGCAGCAAGGCCGATTACTACGTGGCCGGCGATGCGCCGGTGCGTGGCAAGCCGTTGCGGGAAGTGAGCCTTACCGCTCAGTAAGACTTAATACCGAGGTGCGCCCTTCGCGGGCAAGTCGAATCGTCGCACCGCTCGCTCCTACAAGAGAACGCGATTACTTGTAGGAGCGAGGCTTGCCCGCGAAGGCGCCCGACCAAGCAATACATCTCTAACTGACACATACCGGTAATCCCTTCCTACACCGCTCCACCCTTGATCCTACCCCCCGCCCAGGCCTAATCTAGCGCCACGCAAACGTTTCACCCCCCCCTTCGCAACACCGCTGCACCGCCACTCCAGACCAAGGAGGTTCCCGAATGTTCGATTTCCACCCCCAGCTCAAGCAGCGCTTCGCTGCCTTGCGCACGGGCGCTGAATTCTTTTCGCTGCGTTATGTACGCGAGTCCGGCCAGTACCTGTCGGTGCGCAAGAATGTCGCCGAACCTCCGAGCCTGAGCCGTGACGAAGGCGCGATGCTGACCGTGCGTGTCAACGGCGTCGAAGCCTACGCCGCGACCAACGACCTGTCGCAACAAGGCCTGCAAGCCGCACTGGAGAAGGCCGAGCAACAAGCCCGCCGACTCAAGCCCCACGCCCTGCTCGACCTGAGCGCACAGGTGGTCTCCAGCGACCGCGCCGACTACTTTTCGCCGAACCTCGACCAGCCCTTCCCTTCCCTGAGCGATTGCTACCAACTGCTCGGCGCCGAATCCGCATCCGTGCCCAAGGACGAGCGACTGGTGAACTGGGAAGTGAGCATCGGCATCACCCATGTCGAACAGATCTACCTCAGCAACGCCGGTGCCGAACTGCGCCAGGCCCAGCGGTTTGTCTACCCGAGCCTGGAAGTCACGGCCTACGACGGCAACGACAGCCAGACCCGAACCCTGGGCCGCGAGAACTTCGGTCAACAGGGCGGTTTTGATGTGATCAGCCGCTGCGGCCTGGTCGGTGCCGGTCCGAAAATCGCCGATCAGGCGCTGCAATTGCTGCTGGCGCCGAACACCCCGAAAGGCCCGCGTGACCTGTTGCTGATGCCGGACCAGATGATGCTGCAAATCCACGAATCGATTGGCCACCCATTGGAACTGGACCGCATCCTCGGTGACGAGCGCAATTACGCCGGCACCAGTTTCGTCAAGGCAGAAGACTTCGGCAGCCTGCAGTACGGCTCGAAACTGCTGAACGTGACCTTCGACCCGGAGATTCCCGAACAGCTGGCCAGCTATGGCCATGACGACGACGGCACTGCTGCCAGCAAACAATTCCTGATTAAAGAAGGCTTGCTGCTGCGCCCATTGGGCGGCGCGCTGTCGCAGTTTCGCGCGGGCATGGATGGCGTGGCCAACAGCCGCGCCTGCAGCTGGAACCGTCCGCCGATCGATCGCATGGCCAACCTGAACATCGAGGCCGGCGATCAACCGCTGGAGCAAATGATCGGCAACATCGAGCACGGCATCTTGATGAGCACCAACCGGTCCTGGTCCATCGACGATGCCCGCAACAAATTCCAGTTCGGCTGTGAATGGGGCCAACTGATCGAAAACGGCGAACTCAAAGGCGTGGTCAAGAACCCGAACTACCGGGCGATTTCCGCGCAGTTCTGGAAAAACCTCAGCGCCGTTGGCGATGCGAACTCCGTCAAGGTCCTGGGCACGCCGAACTGCGGCAAGGGCGAACCGAACCAGGTGATCCGCGTCGGCCATGCCTCGCCGGCCTGTGTGTTCAGCAACGTTGATGTGTTTGGGGGGGATGCCTGATGAGTACTTCAAAAAGTCAGGCCGATGCGTTCAAGGCCTTGGTCAATTGGCTGCGTGATGCGATTCGCGAGCCGGAACTGTTCACTCTAAGTTACGCCGCCGAATCCTCGGCCTTCGTGCGCTTCAACCACGCCAAGGTGCGTCAGGCCGGCCAGGTGCAGCAGGCGAGCGTCGGTTTCAAGCTGATCAACGAGGGTCGGCATGCTGACCTCAACATCACGCTGGCCGGCGATCAGGAAGTCGACCTTCAGCGCCTGGCCGAAGGCCTGCAACAGTTGCGCGAAACCTTGCCGCTGCTGCCGCAGGATCCCTACCTACTGCTCAACCACAACAGTTGGCAGAGCAAGAACGTGCAGGAGCATCCGCTGCCGGACACCGAGCAGGTCGTGGCCGAAATCACCCAGGCCGCCGAGGGGCTGGATCTGGTCGGCTTCTACGCCGCCGGCCCGATCAGTCGTGGTTTCGCCAGTTCTTCGGGGGCGCTTGGCTGGCATCAGGCCAACAGCTTCAACTTTGATTTCAGTCTGGTCCATGAAAACGGCCAAGCGGTGAAAGCCAGTTACGCCGGGCACGACTGGAACAGCGAGGGTTTTGCCAAGCGCTTTGCGCAGGCGCGTGAGCAGTTGGCATTCCTCGGCAGACCGCAACGCACCCTGGCGCCCGGTCAGTACCGCGCCTATCTGGCACCGGCAGCCCTGGGAGAAATAATGGACATGCTGGGCTGGGGCGGTTTCTCGGCACAGTCGATTGCCACCAAAAGCAGCCCGTTGCAGAAGCTGTATGCGGGCGACAGTGCGTTCAGCCCGTTGGTGTCGGTTGATGAAAAGGTCAGCGGTTCGTTGAGCCCGGCGTTCTCGGGCGAAGGTTATCCGCGCAGCGATCTTGGCTTGATCGTCGAAGGCAAGGCGGGCGCGCAGATGGTCAGTTCACGCAGTGCCGCCGAATACGGCCTGACCGCCAATGGCGCCAGCGGCGGTGAAATGCCGAGTGCTGTGAACATGGCCGCCGGTACGCTGCCCGATGCAGAGATTCTCAAGCAACTGGGAACCGGTCTGTACATCAGCAACCTCTGGTACCTGAACTACTCGGACCAACCGGCGGCACGCCTGACCGGCATGACGCGATTCGCGACGTTCTGGGTCGAGAACGGCGAGATTCAGGCGCCGGTGAGCACCATGCGCTTTGATGACAGTGCTTACAGTCTGCTTGGTTCCCAACTGGAAGCGTTGACCGAGGAGCGTGAGCTTATGTTGTCGGCCAGCACCTACAGCCAGCGGGCCACGGCTTCGGCGTTGTTGCCGGGGGCGCTGATCAGCAAGCTGACCTTGACCCTCTGACACCGATCGTGCCCACGCTCTGCGTGGGAATGCCTCAATGGACGCTCCGCGTCCGCTTCGGCAGGGACGCGGACCGTCCCGGACTGCATTCCCACGCGGAGCGTGGGAACGATCATTAACTCCGACTCACACGAGGTCCCATGCCCAACCGTCCGCCTCTCGACGCTGTCACCGCCCGCTGGGTGCCGTGGGTCGTCGCCATCGCCTTCTTCATGCAGTCCCTCGACGGGACCATCCTCAACACCGCCCTGCCCGCCATGGCCCGGGATCTGGCCGAAGATCCGCTGCGCATGCAGGGCGTGATCATTGCCTACATGCTCACCGTCGCGCTGCTGATTCCTGCCTCAGGCTGGATCGCCGACCGCTTCGGCACCAAGAAAATCTTCTTCGGCGCAATCCTGCTGTTCAGCCTCGGCTCATTGCTCTGCGCCTTGTCGAGCACCCTGAGCATGCTGATCGGTGCCCGAGTGATACAAGGCCTGGGCGGTGCGTTGATGCTGCCGGTCGGGCGGCTGGTGGTGCTGCGCGCCTATCCGCGCTCGGAGCTGGTGCGGATCATGGGCTTCATCACCATTCCCGGCCTGCTCGGTCCGTTGATCGGCCCGACCATGGGCGGCTGGATGGTCGAATACCTGACCTGGCACTGGATCTTCCTGATCAACCTGCCGGTGGGCGCCATCGGCTGCTACGCCGTGTGGAAGTTCATTCCCGACCTGCGCGGCACTGAACGCACGCGTTTCGACAGCCTGGGCTTTTTGCTGTTCGGCGCGGCGATGATTCTGATCACCATCGCCATGGAAGGCCTCGGTGAACTGCACCTGCCGCACTTGCGGGTGATGTTACTGCTGTTCGGCGGCATGGCGTGTCTGGCGGCGTATTGGCTGCGCGCCGGGCACATCGATAATCCGCTGTTCGCGCCGTCGCTGTTCAAGACCCGGACGTTTGCCGTGGGCATCCTCGGCAACCTGTTCGCCCGCCTGGGCAGCGGCGCCCTGCCGTTCCTCGTGCCGTTGTTGCTGCAAGTGGCGCTGGGTTATTCGCCGTCACAAGCCGGGATGAGCATGTTGCCGCTGGCCGCTGCGGCGATGATCGCCAAATCGGTGGCGCGTCCGCTGATTGAGCGCCTGGGCTATCGCATCGTGCTCACCGGCAACACCCTGGCGCTGGGGCTGATGCTGGCGAGCATGGGCCTGGTCAGCGAGCAGACGCCGTACTGGCTGCTGCTGGGGATGCTGGCAATTCTCGGCGCGATCAACTCCTTGCAGTTCACCGCGATGAACACCGTGACCCTGATCGACCTCGACGACGCCAGCGCCAGCAGCGGCAACAGCCTGCTGTCGGTGGTCGCGCAATTGTCCCTGAGCCTTGGCGTTGCCTGTGCCGGCGCGTTGCTCGGCGGCTTTACCGCAGAGATCGGCAACGATGGCGTGGACACGGTGCTGGGTGCGTTCCAGCTGACGTTTGTGACGGTCGGAATCATGGCGATGCTGGCCGCGACGATCTTCTCCCAGCTCTCAAAGGAAGACGGACGGCGCGTCAGAAGCCCGGAAGAACACATAGAGCCTTAGTTTCCAGACGATAAGTGCCTGCGCTCGGCGACTTCTCGTCTGGAAACTACGGGCGAATGGCCATGGGACTGATACACTGCGCGACATTTTGTTTTGCAGGCCAGTCCCGTGACCACCATTGCCACCGCTTTTAATACTTTGCCGCTATCCGCCGCCATGCTGGCTAACCTCGACTCTTTGGGTTATGCCGAGATGACGCCGATCCAGGCGCAAAGCTTGCCGGTGATCCTCAAGGGGATGGACCTGATCGCCCAGGCCAAGACCGGTAGCGGCAAGACCGCCGCCTTCGGTGTCGGCCTGCTGAACCCGATCAATCCGCGCTTCTTCGGTTGCCAGGCGCTGGTCATCTGCCCGACTCGCGAGTTGGCCGACCAGGTCGCCAAGGAAATCCGTCGCCTGGCCCGCGCCGAAGACAACATCAAGGTCCTGACCCTGTGCGGCGGCGTGGCTTTCGGCCCGCAGATCGGCTCGCTGGAGCACGGTGCGCACATCATCGTCGGCACTCCTGGTCGGATTCAGCAGCACCTGCGCAAGGGTTCGCTGATTCTCCATGGCCTGAACACGCTGATCCTCGATGAAGCCGACCGCATGCTCGACATGGGTTTCTACGATTCCATCGAAGAAATCATCGCCCAGAGCCCTGAACGTCGCCAGACCCTGCTGTTCTCCGCCACCTATCCGACGGGCATCAAGCAATTGGCGGCGAAATTCATGCGTAACCCGCAGATCGTGAAGGCCGAAGCGTTCCACGACGACACGCAGATTGAGCAGCGTTTCTACGAAATCTCCCCGGAAGAGCGCATGGACGCGGTGGTCAAAGTCCTCGCGCATCACCGTCCGGCGTCCTGCGTCGCCTTCTGCTTCACCAAGCAGCAGGTTCAGGAAACCGTCGATCACCTGACCTCCAAAGGCATCTCCGCCGTCGGCCTGCACGGCGATCTGGAACAGCGTGACCGTGACCAGGTGCTGGCCATGTTCGCCAACCGCAGTACTTCGGTACTGGTCGCCACCGACGTCGCCGCGCGCGGCCTGGACATCGATGCGCTGGACATGGTGATCAACGTCGAGCTGGCCCGTGACTCGGAAATCCACATTCACCGTGTCGGCCGTACCGGTCGTGCTGGCGAGAAAGGCATTGCGATCAGCCTGGTCGCGCCGTCCGAAGCGCACCGCGCCCAGGCCATCGAGCTCCTGCAGAAGTCGCCGTTGAGCTGGGATCAGCTGGACAACCTCAAATCCCAGGGTGGCGCACCGCTGCTGCCGGTGATGAGCACGCTGGTCATCGGCGCAGGCCGTAAAGACAAAGTGCGTCCGGGCGACATTCTGGGTGCACTGACGGGCGATGCCGGTATTCCGGGCGCTCAGGTCGGCAAGATCGCGATTTTCGACTTCCAGGCATATGTGGCTGTTGAACGCGGGATCGCCAAGCAAGCCTTGCAGCGTCTGAACGACGGCAAGATCAAAGGCCGTTCGTTGCGCGTTCGTATCCTCTAAGAACGCCGCAACTCCCCCCTGCCTGATCGTTCCCACGCTCCGCGTGGGAATGCATCCCGTGACGCTCCGCGTCACAGAGCGGACGCAGAGCGTCCATGGCGGCATTCCCACGCAGAGCGTGGGAACGATCAATATAAGCTCCTGTGTGAGGACACCGTTTTGCGCTCTACCGAAGTCGTGATCATTGGCGCTGGCGCCGCAGGGTTGATGTGTGCGCTGACCGCCGCCGGACGTGGGCGCAAGGTCATGTTGCTCGACCATGCGAACAAGGCCGGCAAGAAAATCCTGATGTCGGGCGGTGGCCGCTGCAATTTCACCAACATGTACACAGAACCGGGCAATTTCCTCTCGCAAAACGAACACTTCTGCAAATCCGCATTGGCGCGCTACACCCAGTGGGATTTCATCGGCATGGTCGCCAAGCACGGCGTGCCGTATCACGAGAAGAAACTCGGCCAACTGTTCTGCGATAACAAATCCAGCGACATCCTTGAGATGCTGCTCACCGAATGCGATCAGGTCGGCGTCAGCCTGCACCTGGACACCTCGATCCAGACCATCGAGAAGCTCGAAAGCGGTTACTTGCTCGACACGACGCTCGGTCAACTGACCTGTGAATCCCTGGTCATCGCCACGGGTGGTCTGTCGATTCCGACCTTGGGCGCCACCGGTTTCGGTTATCAGGTCGCCAAGCAGTTCGGTCACGACCTGCTACCGACCCGTGCCGGCCTGGTGCCGTTCACCATCACCGATCAGCTCAAGGAACTGTGCACCGAGCTGTCCGGCACATCGGTGGATTGCCTGGTGAGCTGCAACGACCAGAGCTTTCGCGAGAACATCCTGTTCACCCATCGCGGCCTCAGTGGCCCGGCGATTTTGCAGATTTCCTCGTTCTGGGAATCCGGCGACACGGTCCAGATCAACTTGATGCCGGACCACGACGTGCCGAGCTGGCTGCAACAGCAGCAAGCCGAACGCCCGAACAGCGAACTGAAAACCCTTCTCGGTGAAATCTTCACCAAGAAGATGGCCAACTTGCTGGCGGACAACTGGTTCGTCTCCAAACCGATGAAGCAATACACCCACGCGGAAATCGCCGACATCGCCGAAAAACTGGCGAGCTGGAAAGTGGTTCCTGCCGGCACCGAGGGCTATCGCACTGCGGAAGTGACTTTGGGCGGTGTCGACACTCATGAAGTGTCATCCAAGACCATGGAATCGCTGAAAAGCCCTGGCCTGTATTTCATCGGTGAAGTGCTCGACGTCACCGGACACCTGGGCGGCTTCAACTTCCAATGGGCCTGGGCCTCGGGTTATGCCGCTGCGCAGTACGTCTGATATACCGCGTCATCGTTCTTCGCGGGCAAGTCGGATCGCGAAGGCGTCCGAACAGACAACACTGAACAATCAAGGAACAGATTTTGCTGTCAGATGTGATCGGCGCCATTGCGTCGACGTCATTACTGGCTCAATTTAGCGGCATTGCCTCGGAAGGCCTTCGCACTTCATGTCATCGACCTCATTTCGTCAGTCGCTGCGCCGTCTCTGGGCGCTGGATAAATTCAGCTACAGCGTGCGGGTGTTCATCGCCCTGACCGGCAGCATGGCCGTCTGTTGGTATCAGGATGAAATGGGGCTTCTGATCCCGTTGTTCCTGGGGATCATCGCCAGCGCCCTGGCCGAGACCGACGACAGTTGGCAGGGCCGCCTCAACGCGCTGGCCGTGACGCTGGTGTGCTTCAGCGTCGCCGCCCTCTCCGTCGAATTGCTGTTCCCCTACCCCATCGTTTTTGTCATCGCCCTGGCCCTCGCCAGTTTCGGCCTGACCATGCTCGGCGCCCTCGGCGAACGCTATGGCGCGATTGCCTCCGCGACGTTGATTCTGTCGGTCTACACCATGATCGGCGTGGATCAGCGCGGCGGCGCGGTCACCGATTTCTGGCACGAACCGGTGCTGCTGGTGGCCGGCGCCGCCTGGTACGGCTTGCTCTCGGTGCTGTGGCAGGCGATGTTTTCCAACCAGCCGGTGCAGCAGAGCCTGGCTCGGTTGTTCCGTGAACTGGGTTTTTACTTGAAGCTGAAATCGTCGCTGTTCGAGCCGATTCGGCAGATGGACGTGGAAGCACGCCGACTGGAACTGGCGCAGCAAAACGGTCGAGTTGTCGCGGCACTCAACGCTGCCAAGGAAATTATCCTGCACCGGGTCGGCAATGGACGACCGGGTTCGAAAGTCAGCCGCTACCTCAAGCTGTACTTCCTCGCTCAGGACATCCACGAGCGCGCCAGTTCTTCGCACTACCCTTACAACGCGCTGGCCGAGGCGTTCTTTCACAGCGACGTGCTGTTCCGTTGCCAGCGTCTGCTACGCCAGCAAGGCAAAGCCTGCCGGGCGCTGGCGGAATCGATCCAGATGCGCCAGCCGTTCATCTATGACGCCAGCTTCGCCGAAGCGTTGAGCGACCTGCACGCCTCCATCGAACACTTGCGCATCCAGAGCAACCCGGCCTGGCGCGGTCTGTTGCGCTCTTTGCGGGCATTGGCCGCCAACCTCGGCACCCTCGACCGTTTGCTCAGCGATGCCAGCAACCCCGACGCCCTGGCCGACGCCACCGACAGCAGCCTGCTCGACCGCTCGCCGCGCAACCTCAAGGATGTATGGATTCGCTTGCGCACGCAGCTGACGCCGACCTCGCTGCTGTTCCGCCATGCACTGCGCCTGCCCCTGGCCTTGAGCATCGGCTACGGCATGGTGCACTTGATTCACCCCTCGCAAGGTTACTGGATCATCCTCACCACGCTGTTTGTCTGCCAGCCAAACTACGGCGCCACTCGACGCAAACTGGGCCAACGGATCATCGGCACCGCGATTGGCCTGACGGTGGCCTGGGCGCTGTTCGATCTGTTCCCCAATCCGCTGGTCCAGTCGTGCTTCGCGATCGCAGCCGGAGTGGTGTTCTTTATCAACCGCACCACGCGCTACACGTTGGCGACCGCCGCGATTACCTTGATGGTGCTGTTCTGCTTCAATCAGGTCGGTGATGGTTACGGGCTGTTCCTGCCGCGGCTGTTCGACACCTTGCTCGGCAGCTTGATCGCCGGGCTCGCGGTGTTCCTGTTCCTGCCGGACTGGCAGGGCCGACGCCTGAACAAAGTGCTGGCCAATACCCTGACCTGCAACAGCATTTACCTGCGCCAGATCATGCAGCAATACGCCGCCGGCAAAAGCGACGACCTGGCCTATCGCCTGGCCCGACGCAATGCGCACAACGCTGATGCGGCATTGTCGACGACACTGGCCAACATGCTCATGGAGCCAGGGCATTTCCGTAAGGAAGCGGATGTCGGGTTTCGCTTCCTGGTGCTGTCGCACACGTTGCTCAGCTACTTGTCGGGATTGGGTGCGCACCGTGAAACCCAGTTACCGGCGGATGTTCGCGAGCATTTGATCGACGGCGCGGGCGTGAGCCTGGCGGCCAGCATCGACGAGATCGCCCAAGGGTTGGCGAGCAAACAGCCAATTGCGATTCAGAGCGATGCCGAAGAGGCGCTGGCCAATGAGTTGGAGCAAATGCCGGATGAGATCGATGAAGGGCAGCGGCTGGTACAGACGCAGTTGGCGTTGATCTGCCGGCAGTTGGGGCCGTTGCGGACGTTGGCGGCGCATCTGATCAAGGACACCAGCGAAGCCTGAGATCTGTAGTGACAGGCCGGGGCCCATTGCGAGCAGGCTCGCTCCCACAGATTCGGTGCAAATCCTGTGGGAGCGAGCCTGCTCGCGATAGGGCCATCAGCCACACCGAAGCTTACATCCCATGCTGCTTCATCAACCGCTCATAACTGCCATCAGCCTTCATCTCCGCAATCTCGCGATCGAAACCGGCGACGATCTGTTCATGCTGCGGATTTTTCAGGCTGACCAATATGTGCAAGCTGTTCTCGCTCAATGCCTTGGGCAGGAACTCCACGGCATTGCGCACCTTGGATGATTCCCGAGCCAGGTAATAACGGGCGACGTATTCGTCTTCCAGCGTCAACTTGACCCGGTCTGCCGCGACCATGCGCACGGCCATGGCGAAGTTATGCACGGGGACTTTCTGCAACGACACGTCCTCATCAAATTCCGGTGAATAGGCATAACCGCGCACCACTGCAATAGGGTAAGTGTGCAATTGCTGCAAGTTGTTGTATTCGATGGGCGCGTCTTTACGCTTGAGAAAACGCACGCGGTTGAGCAGGTATTCGCCGGAAAACTGGCCCAGCTTGGTGCGCTCGTCGGTGTACCAGGCGTTGACCAGCACGTCGTAACGACCTTCACCGACGCCGAGCAACGCTCGCGCCCAGGGCACCTGCTCGAAATCACTGGCGTAACCGGCCCGTGCCAGCGCAGTGCTGACAATGTCAGTGGCCAAGCCACCGTTGACCAGCGTGGCGTCGGTAAACGGTGGCCAGGCGTCGGCGACCAGACGCAGCTTCTCCGCTACCGCGCTCTGTGTCAGCAACAGCAGAACGATCAAAGCAAACGCTCGATGCAATCGCGGCATGCTAGAAAATCCTTAGCGGGCGGGCTGCCCGACGCATTTTTCTGCCAAAACTCCAAGACACATGTATCAGCACCCAAGTACTCAACATTAGCTCATTGAAGCCACTGCACTGCGCTCAATCGCAGATTACACAAAGAAGACAGTGCCGCGAGAAATGAATGATGGCATTTTGGCCTTCGTCACAGATTGCTCCGTCATAAAGACATATATCGCCGGGACGCTTAGTATCCGAAGGACGTTGCTCAAGGAAAGTGAAGATGACAATCGATTGGGTCTGCAAACACCACAGCGATCTGGGGAAAGAGCAGCTGTACGCCATTCTCCAGTTGCGCGCAGAAGTGTTCGTCGTCGAACAGAAATGCGCTTATCAGGATGTCGATGGCCAGGATCTGGAAGGGGACACCTGCCATTTGATGGCGTGGGATGGGGATCGGCTGGTGGCCTATCTGCGCTTGCTCGACCCGGAAACGCAGGGCGGCGACGTGGTGATCGGGCGGGTGATTATCGCGCCTGGCGCCCGTGGCACCGGGCTGGGGCACGAGTTGATGGCCCAGGCGTTGAAGCAGGCCGCGAAACGCTGGCCTGAGGTGCGGATCTATCTTTCGGCCCAAGCGCATTTGCAGGGGTATTACGGGCGGTACGGGTTTGTGGTGTCGGGTGAGGAGTTTCTGGAGGATGACATTCCGCATATCGGGATGCGTCGCCCTTAAGGGCCCTATCGCGAGCAGGCTCGCTCCCACAGGGGACCGCGGTCAAATGTGGGAGCGAGCCTGCTCGCGATGGCGTCAGCTGTATCATCGAAGAACTCAGGGATACTCGAGCACCGCTTTAATCTGCCGCAGATTCCGCTCGATCCACCCCCGATCAATCGCCCCCCACTCGCGAATCCGATAGCGCCCCGCATGATTGCGCGCGCCCTCTTCCTGCTCGAACTCGCAAATGATGTCCAGGTCCGCCAATGCGGCAATTGTGTCCTGCGCCGTGCGCCGGGGCATGCCGGTTGCTTCGGTCAGCGCCGGGACGCTGCTGGCCAACCCGCTGTCGATCAGGTAGGCCACGTACAACCGGCGATAAAAGCTGCTCTTGGTCTTGCTTACATCCATTCAAACACTCCCTTTACTGCATATCCCGCCACGTCAGGTACACCCGCAGATCAAATTCCACCTGGTGATACCCCGGCAACATGTGTTCGCAGAGCTTGTAGAACGCCTTGTTGTGATCCGACTCTTTAAAGTGCGCCAGCTCATGCACGACGATCATTTTCAGAAACTCGGAGGGTGCTTCCTTGAACAACGAGGCCACCCGGATTTCCTTCTTGGACTTGAGCTTGCCGCCCTGCACCCGCGAGATTGTCGTGTGCAGGCCAAGGGCGCGATGGGTCAGGTCGAGGCGGTTGTCGAACAGCACCTTGTCGATGGCCGGCGCGTTGCGCAGGTATTCCTGCTTGAGGTCCAGCGCGAAGGTGTACAGCGCCTTGTCGCTCTGCACCGCGTGTTTTTCCGGGTAGCGCTTGCTCAGGTAGTCGCCCAGCCGACCTTCGGTGATCAGCTGGCGCACCTGGTCCTGCAACGCAGCGGGATAGGCCTGGAGGTATTTCAACGCGGTCATCAGGGTCGGCAACACGAATAACGAAAAGGTCGCCAGTGTAGCGAATTCAGCGGATCAGCGCGCTCCAGTCAAACGGCGTCACAAAGTCGCCGGCATCCTCGGCCATCATCGGCCGCCCCACCAGAAAACCTTGCACGTACTGGCAGCCGTTGGCTTGCAGCCATTCATATTGCGCGATGGTTTCCACCCCTTCGGCAATCACCAGCATCCCGTATTGCTTGCACAGGTCGATCACATTGCGCACCAGCGCCGCGTCCCGTTCTGACGCCGGCAATCGGGCGATCAAATGCCGGTCAAACTTGAGCGTGTCCAGTTCCAGATCGCGCAGATGCGCCAGTGAGCACGGTCCGGAGCCGAAGTCATCCAGCGCCACACGCACTCCAAGATTGCGCAGCAAGCGCAGGGTCTTGCGGGTTTCTTCGGGGTTTTGCATCAACGCTTCTTCCGTCACTTCGACTTCCAGATAACGCGGCTGCAAGCCGTGACGCTCCAGCACCTGGCGCAATTCAGTGACCAGGTTGGGCATGCCGAACTGGGTGCTGCTCAAACTGACGCCCAGCACCAGGTCTTCGGCAAACAAGGTTTCCCACGCTTTGCGCTGGCCGGCCCCGCGATGGTAAATCCAGCTGCCCAGACGACTGATCAGCCGCGCCTCTTCCAGCAACGGCAAAAACAGCCCCGGCGGCACGTCACCGACGCTCGGGTGCTGCCAACGCAGCAGCGCTTCGAAACCACGAATCTGCCCGCTGTCTATCGCCACCTGCGGCTGATACACGAGGTTGAAATCACGGTTCTCAATGGCGGTGCGCACGCTATCTTCGAGCATCAGCCGCGAGCGCGCCCGGCCATTCATGTCGTGATCGTAGAAACGGTATTGCTGACGGCCGGCCCGTTTGGCTTCGTACATGGCAATGTCCGACGCACGCAGCAAGCCGTCGAGGTTCGAACCGCAATCCGGGTACGTGGCGATGCCGATGCTGGCGCCCAAGGCGATATCCAGACCATCAATCTGCTGACAGATCGACACCCGCTCAATGAGCTTCTCGGCGATCTTCGCCGCTTGCTCCGGGAACTCCAGATCCAGCAGCGCCGTGAACTCATCGCCGCCCATGCGCGCCAGAATGTCAAAGGGCCGCAGACAGGCTTTCAATTGCTCGGACACCCAGCGCAGCACCCGGTCGCCGGCATCGTGGCCGAGGGAATCGTTGACGCGCTTGAAGCCGTCGAGGTCCAGGTACAGCAGCACCCAGGCGCTGTCGGACCGTTCACCGCGCAACAGCAGATTCTCCACCGTCTGGTAGAAACCGCGACGATTGAGCAGCCCGGTCAGCGGATCCGTCACCGCCTGGAATTCCAGTTGCTGATGCAGATGGCGCACCACCGACATATCCAGCACCGTCACCACCATCGCATGTTGTTCGCTAGGCAATGGCGCACAAGACAGCGCCACCGGCACTTGCTGGCCGGGCGCCGTTCGCAGCAACGCGTCGTGCAGGCGCAGGGTTTCGCCGCGCCGGTAACCGGTATAAAAGTCAGAGTCCGCCCAGACCGGGATGTGCGGCTTTTGCAGAAAATCCAGAAACTCTTTGCCTTGCAGGTCTTGCACCGTGGCATTGAGCAACCGGGACATCGCCGGGTTGGCAAAGCGGATCACACCGTCCTCACCCACCACCAGGATGCCTTCGGCGGCGTTGTCCAGCACCGAGGCATTAAACGCGCGAGCGACCTCCAGATCGTGGCTCAGGCGCTGCAAGGCACGGCGATTGCGTTGATGCTCGAGCAACGCTTGAACTTTGGGCTTGAGAATTTGCGGGTCGAACGGCTTGAACAGGTAATCCACCGCACCACTGGCATAGCCCTTGATCACGGCGTCCTGGGACTGTTCGTTAGCGGTCAGGAAAATAATCGGTGTGAGACGGGTTCGCTGACTGCCGCGCATCAGGCGCGCCACTTCAAAACCATCCATGCCCGGCATCTGCACATCCAGCAGCACCAGGTCGACATCGTGTTCGAGCAGCAGACTGAGCGCTTCGAAACCGGAAGCTGCGGTAATGACCTGCCAATCCTGGCGCTGGAGCAACGCGCGCAAGCTGATCAGGTTTTCAGGGTAATCATCGACGATTAAAAGGATCGAGCTGCCTTCAGCTGGCGTGGGGTGCGCGCATTCCATGCTGCTTCTCTTATTTCGGGGCGTCAGGCCAGTCTCTCGTGAAAACCGGCCAAATACTGAGCCTTCACTCTAGACCGGGATCCGCAAAAGCAGAAGCTGCCAGTGCGCCATCATTTAACCATCACGTACATTTGCCGACTAACGGTCGCTTCTACAGCCCCCTGAAACCGGGGAAGATGGCCTTTTGACAGGATTTTGACGCCATCCATCTGTCATTTTCGCATTAACAAATTGAACTTCTACGCTTATAAGGATGGCCCCCAAGGCCCGCGCCAGAGCTTCTGGCACGGGCGTGCAGCAAAAAAAATCGTGGAAGCTTTTGACTATGATCGATCTCGCAACCTGGAACCTTAGTGTTCCTGTCGGCAGTCCGCCGTACACCGTTGACACCCCTAAACTGGTGAACGGCTTCAAGGATCAATACTTCCACTCCGACACCGGCACCCTGTTTTTCTGGTCCCCGGTCACCGGCTCCAAAACTGCAAATGCAAAATACCCCCGCACCGAACTGCGCGAAACCTACAGTAACGGCACCCTGAAAAACTGGCTCTACCCGGACGCCGACAACTCCCTACGCGCCACCCTCGCAGTCAACCAGGTACCGAGCACAGGCAAAATCGTCATCGGCCAGATCCACGCCTATGAAAGCCAGAAACCCATGGTGAAGCTCGAGTATCAGTACAAGACCAGCACGCAATCGGGCAACATCGTCGCCAAGGTGCGCATGCGCCCGGATGACGACGAAGGCCGGATCATCACCATCGCCACCGGGGTGAAACTTGACCGGGAGTTCTCCTACCTCATCCACCTGAGCCCGGGCGGCGCGCTGGGCATCAGTGCGGCGGGGTATCAGTGGGACACCGACATCAGCGCGACGTGGCGGGACAAACCGCTGTATTTCAAGGCCGGGGTCTATGTGCAAGACCACACCGGGTACACCAGCGAAGGTGGGAAAGTGACGTTCAGCAAGTTGGATATTGATCACGATAAGTAAGAACACCTCTGCCCCTGTAGCAGTTGTCGAGCAACGCGAGGCTGCGTTCGAGGATGAAGTCCTCTCAATCTCGACAGCTGCTACATCGTCCGAAAAACGCGTAGGACGCCTCTGACTGTGGCGAGGGAGCTTGCTCCCGCTGGGCTACGAAGTAGCCCCAAATCCTGCCACCTGATTCCCACAGACACACCACGCCACCGATTCACGGCGCCCACGTCGCCGAATGGGAACGAGTGCCCTTGCCACAATGACCGCATACACGTCCTACAGCCCGGTTGCGGCTACCCGAATCGCTGTCCTCTAAAGTTGGCCTGTCGCTGACGTTGTTAGCGATAGGGTTTCGCAGCCCTGACGATACGTGTAGTAACCTAGCGCCTCGAAAAAAGGGGCACGTAAACGCTCGCCCTCCTTTGTTATGGTGGCTGTGTGTGGGAGACCTTCGGGTCTGCCGGGTTCCTCGTATCCTCGGTCTGCGAACCCGACTACCCCGTCCTGCTCATCGACAACGACGCCCCATTACGCGAACTCCACAACTGCGTCAGCGAACGCCTCAACGCCGTCCTCAAATATTTGAATCTGATGGCGTGCACCAGCCTGCCGGACTACGCCGAGAACGACATCAACACCGTCACCAACATTGCCCGGATCATGGTTCAGGACGTCGCCGACGTTTTTGGGGTCATTGAACAGCGCGGATTTGATACACCTAAGCAGCAGTAAAAATCAGGCAATAAAAACCCGCATCACTGCGGGTTTTTACTTAAATCAAGATAAAAATCATGGCGGACCGAAATACTCACAGCCGGCCCGCAGCGCGCCCTGACTTTCATCTCGCTTTTGCTGTTATCTGCGGAACACGCAGGTCCTTTATAGTTTTTACTAAGATCTCTTTATCATGATCAGTGCCAACCAACGTCAACTTCAGCTTATTATCTTCATACGAAACAAAAAGACCTGACACTGTGGTGCCATCATCCAGAGTCACATCAATCCGCTCCCCGCCATTCAGCGAACTCAATCGAGCTGGAATAGAAAGTTGAGTATTACTCCCGCCAAATTTACTATTTTCCATGACCCTGCTCTCCTTCAATAATAGTAAAAAGAAACCGACCAGCCTTATGCTCAAAGAAAGGGGACAGATTTATTTAACACTTCCCTTCCTTTTCTCTCGGTTACGCATTAAACAATAGGCGGCAGCCCGCATTAAATCACCTGTAATAAATGACAGTTTTTTATACGTTTTTGCGATAACGGAGTTCACTAAAAAGCAAGCGACAACTCGAATAAAGTAACGCAGGGGTCGATTAGCAAACAAATGGGACAGATTTATTTAATCGATTATCTGCTGCTATGCTTCACCCATCACTACAAGGACGTAGGAGGCTATATGCCCAGAATGGGACGAGTTGTTTTACCCAATTATCCGCATCATGTCGTGCAACGAGGCCACAATAGGCAGGTAGTGTTTGCCGAGCCGGGCGACTTCCAACGCTATCTCGACGACCTCCGAGAGCTCAAAACGCTATATGACGTTAAAGTCTATGCCTTCTTTTTAATGACCAATCATGTCCACTTACTCCTCGCACCAAGAGACTCCGCCGCGAGTCTCGGGCAATTGATGAAAGGCCTGGCAGGCCGCATGACGCGCTATCGCAACAAGCTGGAAGGACGCTCCGGAACCTTGTGGGAGAGCCGATACAAATCCAGCGTGGTTCAGACCGACACCTATTTGCTGGCTTGTAGTCGATACATCGAGCTAAATCCGGTGCGAGCGCAAATGGTACAGCGTGCACAGGATTACCCTTGGTCGAGTCTGCACCTTCGCCTCAACGAAGCAGCCGGAAATCATTGGCTTGATGAAGATCTTTGCTTTACCGAACTGGGCAACACTCACGCCGAGCGCCTTGCCCGCTATACCTCATTTATGGAACAAACGATTCCTTCCACAGAGTTGCAGTTGATCAGAGGCGCCCTTCAGCGCGGACAGCTGACGGGCAACCCCCGATTCACAGATGAGATTGAAAAAATCACCGGTTTGCGAATCTCACATCGAGTGCAAGGCAGACCTGCAAAACGACTCGAACAGAAGAACGCCGGGGACGATTATTAAATAAATCTGCGCCCTTTAAGTTAAAGAAAACGACTTTCAGAGAGCAAACAATGGGACGGTCAAGTAGATCCGCCCCCTTTTTTTCAGATCTTCATTTATGCTGTCTTTCCAAGACTTGCACTAAACACCGTGGCACCGCCGCCAAAATACGAAACAGTACCTTGCAGCAGTGAATAAGTTTTATCAGGCGACATTAATTTCATCTCATAACTCGGAGAGTCGTCACGAGATGCCAATACCAGATTAATAACAACCTTTGTATTGGGCTGACTCATATAATAAAAATTACCCCTTACATCATAGACCTTCCCCGCATACTCATATGTTCCGCCATTTATAATATCGCGACTAGCATCTGAGTCTGTGATCTTCAGAATAGCTTTGCTGTCACCATCTCCGCCTTCATATGCTCCATTCAACATTATATTAATCTCCATAATTGCAAATCAACAGAGCTAGCGAAATGAGTTCATTCACATCGCTTGCCCCTTGGATACGGCATATGAACGATATGTCAAAATAACTTGCGGATCACCTGTAACAAATTACAGTTCTTTATACAATTTCGAAATAACAAAAAGCGCGAAACACATGCTATCGCAACAGTACCAAGACAACGCGACCACTTAGGAACTATTCCAAAAATCAAGGTCGTACAAGATAAACATTATCGAGACAGAAAAATCGAATCAATTACGACTTCCTTACAAGCAAAAAACCCGCCTCTCGGCGGGTTTCTTATGCGACTCAAACGCTAAAAACTTAGTTAACCTTAGCGTTCAACTCACCCTTCAAATACCGCTGGTACATCGCTTCCAACGAGATCGGCTTGATCTTCGAAGCGTTACCCGCAGTACCGAATGCTTCGTAACGAGCGATACACACATCACGCATGGCAGTCACAGTCGCGCCGAAAAACTTGCGCGGATCGAACTCGCTCGGGTTGGTCGCCATCAACCGACGCATCGCACCGGTCGACGCCAAACGCAGGTCAGTATCAATGTTGACCTTACGCACGCCGTGCTTGATGCCTTCAACGATCTCTTCAACCGGCACGCCGTAGGTTTCTTTGATGTCGCCGCCGTACTGGTTGATGATCGCCAGCCACTCTTGCGGAACCGAAGAAGAACCGTGCATCACCAAGTGGGTGTTCGGGATGCGCTTGTGGATTTCTTTGATGCGGTCGATGGCCAGCACGTCGCCGGTAGGTGGCTTGGTGAATTTGTACGCGCCGTGGCTGGTGCCGATGGCGATGGCCAGGGCGTCGACCTGGGTGCGCTTGACGAAGTCAGCGGCTTCTTCCGGGTCGGTCAGCATCTGGCTGTGATCCAGAACGCCTTCGGCGCCGATACCGTCTTCTTCACCGGCCATGCCGGTTTCCAGCGAACCCAGGCAGCCCAGCTCGCCTTCTACCGAGACGCCGCAGGCGTGAGCCATGGCCACGGTTTGTTGGGTGACACGGACGTTGTAGTCGTAGTCGGTCGGGGTCTTGCCGTCTTCGCCCAGGGAACCGTCCATCATTACCGAGCTGAAGCCCAGCTGGATGGAGCGCTGGCAGACGTCAGGGCTGGTGCCGTGGTCCTGGTGCATGCACACCGGGATGTGCGGGAATTCTTCGATGGCGGCCAGGATCAGGTGACGCAGGAACGGTGCGCCGGCGTATTTGCGAGCACCGGCCGAGGCCTGGACGATCACCGGGGAGTCAGTCTTGTCAGCGGCTTCCATGATGGCGCGCATCTGCTCAAGGTTGTTGACGTTGAAGGCTGGAACGCCGTAGCCGAACTCGGCTGCGTGGTCCAGCATCTGGCGCATGCTGATAAGTGCCATTGTGTGTGTCTCTCCCGGTTTGGGTCGTTAATCGTGCCAGCCTGCCGGAGCGGCGGCGGCTATTCAAGTTATTGCAGATCGGGGGTTGGCCCGGGCTGCGAATTCGGTGTTGCCTGAATCTCTACAAGCCATCGAATTCCCGTAGGAACGAAGCTTGCTCGCGAAAGCAGTTTAACTGGCACCCCATGTGTTGAATGTGATGACGTCTTCGCGAGCAAGCTTCGCTCCTACAGGTTTCTCACAGGCCTTCAATTACTGCGCTTTACAACCGCGGCCAATCAAATCATTGGTGGCGACCCAGTACACCAGGCCTTCCTCACCTTTTACGTGAAACGCCAGCATGTCGTTGCTGTACAGCGAACCTTCGGCGCCCGGTTCAAGCTTCAAGCGGTAGACCTGATCGGCCCCGCCGAGGCGCGCGTCGACTTCCTTGCGGCTGTCGTCGGTGTAGCGCCAGAGCACTTTGGCCTGGCTGTCGCAGGTCCAGGTGGTCCAGTTGTCCGTCGATTCGGCAGGCTTGAACAGGTTGAAATTCGAGCAACCGGCCAGCAATGCCAACGCCGTAACGGCGATAAAACCTTTCATCCATGTTCCTCGACTGACGGCGCACGCCGCCAGCCCTGAGTAAAGTGTCTGACCCGTCAAGGGCAACCATGTTCCTTGGCCGGGGTCTGGGTCTCGTATTTCTCCAGGCCATCAGGCCCGGAACGCTTGTTGATCACCGGGTTGGTTTCCGCTTGCCAGTCGGCCTGGTAGCAGCCTTTTTCCACTGACTGCGGCGCAGGTTCCGGCTTGGCTTTCGGGTTACTCCCGCAAGCCACCAGCATACCCGCGGCGATCAACAGCGCTAATGGCTTGACCATGAGAACACTCCTTTGCGTGGCCAAATGAATGACCTCAGCCCTTGGCCCGGCTTTCCAGGACTTCAACGGCAGGCAAGACCTTGCCTTCCACGAACTCGAGGAACGCGCCGCCGCCGGTAGAAATGTAGGAGATCTGGTCGGCAACGCCATATTTATCGATGGCAGCCAGGGTGTCGCCGCCGCCAGCGATGGAGAACGCCGAGCTTTCCGCGATGGCCTGGGCCAGCACTTTGGTGCCGTTACCGAACTGGTCAAATTCGAACACGCCCACCGGACCGTTCCACAGGATGGTCTTGGACGACTTCAGCAGCTCGGCGAAATTCGCCGCGGTCTGCGGGCCGATATCCAGGATCATGTCGTCGGCGGCTACGTCAGCAATCAGCTTGACGGTGGCGGTCGCGCTTTCAGCGAATTCCTTGGCCACCACGACATCGACCGGCAGCGGCACGCTGACCTTGGCGGCGATGGCGCGAGCGGTGTCCAGCAGGTCCGGCTCGTACAGCGACTTGCCGACCGGGTGACCGGCAGCGGCCAGGAAGGTGTTGGCGATACCGCCGCCGACAATCAGCTGGTTGCAGATCTGGCTCAGGCTGTTCAGGACGTCGAGTTTGGTCGAGACCTTGGAACCGGCAACGATGGCAGCCATCGGCTGGGCCGGGGCACCAAGGGCTTTGCCCAGTGCGTCCAGCTCAGCTGCCAGCAGCGGGCCAGCGGCGGCGACTTTGGCGAACTTGGCCACGCCATGGGTCGAACCCTCGGCGCGGTGAGCGGTGCCGAAGGCGTCCATCACGAACACATCGCACAGGGCGGCGTATTGCTGGGCCAGTTCGTCAGCGTTCTTTTTCTCGCCTTTGTTGAAGCGCACGTTTTCGAACAGCACGATGTCGCCCGCTTTCACGTCAACGCCGCCCAGGTAATCGGCGACCAGCGGCACTTCGCGGCCCAGGGCCTTGCTCAGGTAGTCAGCGACTGGCTTGAGGCTGTTCTCGGCCGAGAATTCGCCTTCGGTCGGACGACCAAGGTGCGAGCAGACCATCACGGCCGCGCCTTTTTCCAGGGCCAGCTTGATGGTCGGCAGCGAAGCCAGGATTCGCGCATCGCTGGTGACAACACCGTCCTTGACTGGGACGTTGAGGTCTTCGCGGATCAGTACGCGCTTACCTTGCAGATCGAGGTCGGTCATCTTCAACACGGTCATGGGTCGCAATTCCTGGGTTACTGTTTTTTGGAAATAGCTGTTTGCAGATAGTGTTCTGCAACGTCCAGCATTCGGTTGGCAAAACCCCATTCGTTGTCGAACCAGGCCAGGATGTTCACCAGCCGTGGGCCGGAAACTCGGGTCTGACTGGCATCGACGATGGCCGAATGTGGGTCATGGTTGAAATCACAGCTTGCATGGGGAAGCTCGGTGTAGGCCAGAAGGCCTTTGAGCGGGCCGCTGGTGGCAGCCTCGCGCAGAATCCGGTTGACCTCGGTGGCGTCGGTGTCGCTGACGGTCTGCATCGTTATGTCGAGGCAAGACACGTTAACCGTCGGCACCCGCACGGCTTTGGCCTGAATTCGCCCGGCAAGTTCCGGCAGCAGGCGTTCGATGCCACGTGCCAGACCAGTGGACACCGGAATCACCGACTGGAACGCCGAACGCGTGCGGCGCAGGTCTTCGTGATGATAGGCGTCGATGACCGGCTGATCGTTCATTGCCGAGTGAATGGTGGTGATCGACACGTATTCCAGACCAATGGCCTGATCCAGCAGGCGCAACAGCGGAACGCCGCAGTTGGTGGTGCAGGACGCGTTGGACACCAGCAGCTCATCGCCGGTCAGGCAATCCTGGTTTACGCCGTAGACGATGGTGGCGTCGACATCCGCCTCACTGGCCATCGGCTGGGAAAACAGTACGCGGGGTGCGCCGGCGTCGAGGAAACGCTGGCCATCGGCACGCGTGTGGTAAGCGCCGGAGCACTCCAGCACCAGATCGACGCCCAGGGACGCCCAATCGATGCCTTCGGGGGTGGCACTGCGCAGGACTTTCACGCAGTCACCATTAATATGCAGACAATCGCCCTCTACTCGCACTTCGCCGGGAAAGCGCCCGTGAGTGGAGTCGAAGCGTGTCAGGTATTCGATGCTGGCCATGTCAGCCAGATCGTTGATCGCAACAATTTCAAACCCGGCCGCCGAGCCTCGCTCAAACAACGCACGCAAGACGCAACGACCAATCCGGCCGTAGCCGTTGAGTGCAACTTTGTAAGGACGCGGTTGAGGCATGGGGTTCTCGATGACGCTTGGGAATGAGGTTGCCAGGACTGCCGCCTTCGCGGGCAAGCCCGCTCCTACAGGTCTTCGGTTGTCTTGAAAACAACGCGATCCCTTGTAGGAGCGAGGCCTGCCCGCGAAGACTTCAGCCCCGATAACGCTACTTCTGGATCAGTCTTCCAGCAGCTCTTCAGCCTGACCCAGGATGTTTTCCAGGGTAAAGCCGAACTCTTCGAACAAGGCAGGCGCAGGCGCCGACTCGCCGTAGGTGGTCATGCCGATCACGCGGCCTTCCAGGCCCACGTACTTGTACCAGTAGTCCGCGTGCGCGGCTTCGATGGCGATACGGGCGCTGACTTGCAACGGCAGAACCGCTTGCTTGTAGCCGGCGTCCTGGGCATCGAACACGCTGGTGCACGGCATCGAAACAACACGCACCTTGCGACCTTGCTCGGTCAGCTTGTCGTAAGCCTGAACCGCCAGACCAACTTCCGAACCGGTGGAGATCAGGATCAGCTCAGGCTCGCCTGCACAGTCCTTCAACACGTAACCGCCACGGGCGATATCAGCGATCTGCAGCGCGCTGCGTTCCTGATGCTGCAGGTTCTGACGCGAGAAGATCAGCGCCGAAGGGCCGTCCTTGCGCTCGATGGCCTGTTTCCAGCAAACGGCCGATTCAACGGCATCGGCTGGACGCCAGGTGTCGAGGTTCGGTGTGCTGCGCAGGCTGGTCAGTTGCTCGATCGGCTGGTGAGTCGGGCCGTCTTCGCCCAGACCGATGGAGTCGTGGGTGTAGACGAACACCACGCGCTTCTTCATCAGCGAAGCCATGCGCACGGCGTTGCGGGCGTATTCCATGAACATCAGGAAGGTGGCGCCGTAAGGCACCAGACCGCCGTGCAGGGCCACGCCGTTCATGATCGCGCTCATGCCGAATTCGCGAACGCCGTAGTACATGTAGTTGCCGCTGGCGTCTTCAGCCGAAACACCTTTGCAACCTTTCCACAGGGTCAGGTTGGAACCGGCCAGGTCAGCGGAGCCGCCGAGCAGTTCAGGCAACAGCGGGCCGTAGGCATTCAGTGCGTTCTGGCTGGCTTTACGGCTGGCGATGGTTTCGCCCTTGGCCGCAACTTCAGCGATGTAAGCCGAGGCTTTTTCCGCGAAGTCTTCTGGCAGATCGCCGCCCAGGCGACGGACCAGTTCGTTGGCCAGCTCAGGGAAAGCCGCAGAGTAGGCAGCGAAACGCTGATCCCACTCGGCTTCGGCCGCGCGGCCAGCTTCCTTGGCGTCCCACTCGGCATAGATGTCAGCCGGGATTTCGAACGGACCGTGGTTCCATTTCAGCGCGGCACGGGTCAAGGCGATTTCCGCGTCACCCAATGGGGCGCCGTGGCAGTCTTCTTTACCTTGTTTGTTCGGCGAACCGAAACCGATGGTGGTCTTGCAGCAGATCAGGGTTGGCTGATCGCTTTTACGCGCGGTTTCGATCGCGGTCTTGATCTCTTCCGGATCATGACCGTCGACGTTGCGGATCACCTGCCAGTTGTAGGCTTCGAAACGCTTAGGCGTGTCGTCGGTGAACCAGCCTTCGACTTCGCCATCGATGGAGATGCCGTTGTCGTCGTAGAAAGCGATCAGCTTGCCCAGGCCCAATGTACCGGCCAGGGAGCCAACTTCGTGGGAAATGCCTTCCATCATGCAACCATCACCCAGGAAAACGTAGGTGTGGTGATCGACAACATTGTGGCCAGGACGGTTGAACTGCGCCGCCAGGACTTTTTCAGCCAGGGCGAAACCGACGGCGTTGGCCAGGCCTTGGCCCAGAGGACCGGTGGTGGTTTCAACGCCCGGGGTGTAGCCGAATTCCGGGTGACCCGGGGTGCGGCTGTGCAGTTGGCGGAAATTTTTCAGGTCATCGATCGACAGGTCGTAGCCGGTCAGGTGCAGCAACGAGTAGATCAACATCGAGCCGTGACCGTTGGACAGCACGAAGCGGTCACGGTCGGCGAACGATGGATTGCTCGGGTTGTGCTTCAGGTAGTCACGCCAAAGTACTTCGGCGATATCCGCCATACCCATCGGGGCACCGGGATGGCCGCTGTTGGCTTTTTGCACGGCATCCATGCTGAGGGCACGAATGGCGTTGGCACGCTCACGACGGCTGGGCATCGCTGTTCTCCTGCGGGTTCTGTATCGAGAGTGAATAAAACGAAACGGAAAAAAGGCGAGCATTTTCCCTCACCCACCCGCCTCGGGGCAATGACAGATAGTCATCTGGAGGCGTTTTTCCAATTGTTAACAGCGGTTTCGACTGATGAAACCTTTCTGCAGTTCGTTTGTTGACTGAACCTAACGTCTGGAAGTGCCATCTATCGACCAATATCAAAACTTTTTGATATTGCCCTTGCGGTGATTTCTGAGCGTCACTAGACTGCTGGCCTTATGAATTTACGCGTGCCTTCCATTCAACATGACGATTGCGATGAGCTGGCGGCCCTGTGCAAGGCCGGCGGTGATCCTCTGCGGCTGAATGTATTGCGCGCGCTGGCCAACGATTCGTTTGGCGTACTGGAACTGGCGCAGATCTTCGGTATCGGTCAGTCCGGCATGAGCCACCACCTCAAGGTCCTGGCCCAGGCCGACCTGGTGGCGACCCGCCGTGAAGGCAACGCGATTTTCTACCGTCGCGCCCTGCCCCACACCGACCTGCTGGGCGGCAAGCTGCACGCCGCCTTGCTCGAAGAAGTGGACAACCTGACGTTGCCCGCCGATGTGCAGTCGCGTATCGCTCAAGTCCATGGACAACGAGCCGCGGCCAGCCAGGACTTTTTCTCACGGGTGGCGGAGAAGTTTCGTGCCCAGCAAGACTTGATCGCCGGCCTGCCGCAATACCGCGAAAGCGTAGTGGCGCTGCTCGACAAGCTGAGTTTCAGAGACGGCGCGACGGCCATTGAAGTCGGCCCCGGCGACGGTGAATTTTTGCCGGAACTGGCGCGCCGCTTCACAGAGGTCACGGCGCTGGACAACAGCCCGGCGATGCTCGAACTGGCGCGCCAGGTTTGCGAACGTGAAACGCTGGCTAACGTCAGCCTGCAACTGGCCGATGCATTGAATGGCGTGAGCCTCAAGGCCGATTGCGTTGTACTGAACATGGTGCTGCACCATTTCGCCGCGCCGGCCGAAGCGCTCAAGCACATGGCCGACTTGCTGCAACCGGGCGGTAGCCTGCTCGTGACAGAGTTATGTAGCCACAACCAGAGTTGGGCCAGGGAGGCCTGCGGTGATCTGTGGTTGGGGTTTGAACAGGACGATTTGGCCCGTTGGGCCACCGCTGCGGGACTCGTTCCCGGGGAAAGCCTCTATGTAGGCTTACGTAATGGTTTCCAGATCCAGGTCCGCCATTTTCAGCGACCGGCTGGCGACACTCACCATCGGTAAATTCAGGAAAAAATCGAGATGAGCGAATACTCCCTCTTCACCTCCGAGTCCGTGTCCGAAGGGCACCCGGACAAAATCGCCGACCAGATTTCCGATGCGGTGCTGGACGCCATCATTGCTGAAGACAAGTTCGCCCGCGTAGCGTGCGAAACCCTGGTTAAAACCGGCGTGGCAATCATCGCAGGTGAAGTCACCACGTCGGCTTGGGTCGACCTGGAAGAGATCGTGCGTAACGTCATTCTGGACATCGGCTACAACAGCTCCGATGTCGGCTTCGACGGTGCCACTTGCGGCGTGATGAACATCATCGGCAAGCAGTCCCCTGACATTAACCAGGGTGTCGACCGTGCCAAGCCTGAAGATCAGGGCGCTGGCGACCAGGGCCTGATGTTCGGCTACGCCAGCAACGAAACCGACGTGCTGATGCCAGCACCGATCACTTTCTCGCACCAGCTTGTGCAGCGCCAGGCCGAAGCCCGTAAATCCGGCCTGCTGCCTTGGCTGCGCCCGGACGCCAAGTCGCAAGTGACTTGCCGTTACGAAGGCGGCAAGGTCGTCGGTATCGACGCCGTTGTTCTGTCGACCCAGCACAACCCTGAAGTGTCGTACAAAGACCTGCGCGAAGGCGTGATGGAGCTGATCGTCAAGCACGTGCTGCCTGCCGAACTGCTGACCAAAGACACCCAGTTCCACATCAACCCGACTGGCCAGTTCATCATTGGCGGCCCGGTGGGTGACTGCGGTCTGACCGGTCGCAAGATCATCGTCGACAGCTACGGTGGCATGGCCCGTCACGGCGGCGGCGCGTTCTCCGGCAAGGATCCATCGAAGGTTGACCGTTCGGCAGCCTACGCCGGTCGTTACGTGGCCAAGAACATCGTTGCGGCCGGCCTGGCCGAGCGTTGCGAGATTCAGGTTTCCTACGCGATCGGTGTTGCCCAGCCGACTTCGATCTCGTTGAACACCTTCGGCACCGGCAAGATCAGCGACGACAAGATCGTCAAACTGGTTCGCGAAATCTTCGACCTGCGTCCATACGCGATCACCACCATGCTCGACCTGCTGCACCCGATGTACCAGGAAACCGCTGCGTACGGCCACTTCGGTCGCACCCCGGCAACCAAGACTGTGGGCGAAGACACCTTCACCACGTTCACCTGGGAAAAGACCGACCGCGCCGACGACCTGCGTACTGCAGCCGGCCTGTAAGACTTTCCTGGCGGTACCAAAAGCCCCGCACGGTTCGCCGTGCGGGGCTTTTTATTGGTTTCGCTTTACACCGGATCGCCCCCATCGCGAGCAGGCTCGCTCCCACATTAGTCCTGTCATGCGCCAGCGTTGCCCTCACTGAAGATCCAGACCGGAAACACCAGGCAAAACACCCACTCCTTCCTAAAAAAAATACTGACTAACCTTCAAGCATCCCCCTGAGCAAGGACGCTCACGATGCTTCTGCGCCTGTTTTCCGCTTTGTTCCTGACCCTGCTTTGCCTGAGCTCGAACGCTGCCGACTGCCCCGACTGGTCACCCGCCCGCGCCCTGGACGAAATCACTGCCCTGCAAAAACAGATCGATTTCTGGGACGACAACTATCACCGCCACGGACGCTCGCTGGTCGCCGATGAAATCTATGATCAATCCCGCGCGCGATTGAGCGAATGGCGTGAGTGCTTTGATTTGAGTCTGGCGCCCGACCCCTTGCGCACGGCGGGCGGCAAGATGGCCCACCCCATCGCTCACACCGGCCTGGAAAAACTGCGTGATGGCGGAGCAGTCGAGCATTGGCTACGCGAGCGCAATGACATCTGGATACAACCCAAGGTCGACGGCGTGGCCGTGACGCTGATCTATCGCAACGGCTCGCTGCATCAGGCGATCAGCCGCGGTGACGGCGTCAATGGCCAGGACTGGACCGCCTCGGCCCGACAGATTGCGGCCATTCCCCGGCATCTGCCGCAACCATTGGATGTGCTGGTGCAAGGCGAACTCTACTGGCGCCTGAACGACCATGTGCAAGCCAAGGCAGGCAGCCTCAACGCCCGCTCCACGGTGGCCGGGTTGATGGCCCGCAAAGAGCTGACCGCCGAGCAGGCAGGTGGTATCGGGTTGTTTGTCTGGGATTGGCCGCAGGGTCCGGCAAGCCTGCCGGCGCGCGTGGCGGCTCTCGATGAAATGGGTTTTCCGGGCACGGCGCCCTACAGTCAGCCGATCAAGGTGTTTGCCGACGCTGAACGATGGCGCGATCACTGGTATCGCACGCCACTGCCCTTCGCCAGTGACGGCGTCGTTTTGCGCCAGAGCCAGCGACCACCGGCCGAACGCTGGCAGGCGCGCCCCTCCTTCTGGAGCGTTGCCTGGAAGTATCCGTTCGCCCAGGCACTGGCCGAAGTGCGCAAGGTCCACTTCAAGATTGGTCGCACAGGTCGGATTACTCCGGTGCTGGACCTGACGCCGGTGAAGCTGGATGACCGACAGATCAAACGGGTAAGCGTCAGCTCCCTGCGACGCTGGGAAGAGCTGGATGTCCGCCCTGGGGATCAGGTGTCCATCAGCCTGGCGGGACTGACCATTCCAAGGCTCGATGGCGTCGTGCTGCGCAGTACCGAACGCACTGAATTAAACGTGCCATCGGCAGCAAACTTTCACCATTTGAGTTGCTGGCAACCGACATCAGGCTGCGAGAGCCAATTCCTCGCGCGACTGACCTGGCTCAGCGGCAAGCAAGGACTGGCTTTGCCCCATCTCGGCCCTGGCACCTGGGAGAAACTTTTCGAAACAGGCCGCCTCGACAGCCTGTTGGATTGGTTGACCCTCGATGCTCAAGAGCTTGCTAACATTGATGGCTTCGGCGAACGCAGCGCGGCTCGTCTTCTAAACAGCTTCAACAGCGCACGGCAACGCCCTTTCGCTCGCTGGCTCAAAGCCTTGGGGTTGCCGCCGACCGGCCAGGCACGGCTTGCCGATTCATGGCAGGAACTGGCGAATAGAAACACCGAACAATGGCAGGCAGAAGCAGGTATCGGCCCGGGACGCGCAGCGCAATTGAGCGCCTTTTTCCGCGACCCGCACGTCCTGGCACTGAGTCAAACATTACGTATGGCCGGGATTGACGGCTTTTAAACACCGAGCCCCGGCAGCCCGGGAACCCAAAGGGGCCGACGGGCTCAAACGCCCATCGCCACATCGACCCGATTGTCTTCGCACTTGGAGCTTTTATGAAATTTCTTTCACCACTCGCCTTGCTGACCCTTTGCAGCGTGATGGCCGCTCCCCTGATGGCCGCCGAAGAAGCCCCGGGGCTGACCGGCTGCGCCGCCAAGAAACAGGGAATCATCAATCAGATCGAACTGGCCAAATCCCACGGCAATGCTGAACAGCAGGCTGGCCTCGAAACGGCCCTGAGCGAAGTCACCACCCATTGCACCGACGCCTCGCTGAAGAAAGAACGGGAAAACAAGGTGCTCGACGCCAAGCATGAAGTCAGCCAGCGCCAGGCCGATCTGGACAAGGCCATGAAGAAAGGCGATCCGGACAAGATCAACAAGCGCAAAGACAAACTTGCCGAGTCCCGAAAGGAATTGCAGAACGCGCTCGACGAGTTGGACAAGTAACCCCCGAATTGAGCGAGGGAGCTTTTGTGACGAGGGGCTTGTCGGAACGCCCCCCCCTCGCCACAGGAATGCATTGCCAATCAATGATCCCGAAACTCTTTATGGCAGGCACTACAGGCATCTTCGACTTTCTGCACCGCCGGGCCCAGGTTACTGGCCTTGTAAGGCTGAACCTTGCTGGCAATCACCAATTCACCGGTGGCGGCTTCAAGGGTGCGCACCATGTCCTGGAAGCGTGCCTGCTGCTGCCACACATTGTCCGTGGCGCTGCTGTGATCTTCTTCACGCACTTGCGGGAAATGTTTCCAAGGCTCACGGGACAAGGTGTCGAGTTTCACGGCGCCTTCGGCAAATTTCGGACCGTCGAACGGGATACGACCACGCAACATACCGCCCAGGTCTTCACCGGTCTTGAGCATCTGTTTGAAGATCGCCTTGCGTTGTCCCAGCGGCGAATTCGGATCAACGCCACCGCAGGCAGACAAGGTCAGGCAGGCCAGCAATACAACAGAAAGTCTTTTAAGAGTCATGGTGGCTTCAGGTCACGGGAAACGGCGGCCAGTATCCTCGTGTCATCGGCAAAGACCAATAGCCCTATTATCAATACGGGTTGTTTGAGCGCATGGAGCACTCAGGCAACCGACAAAGGAATTACTCCATGAACAGCCGTTTCAAGGCATGGCGTCACCACCTCGTGTGGACTCTTCCAATGGTGGCCGTGCTCGCCGGCTGCACCGGCGGCGATAAAGACACCCCTAAAACCCACGCCCTGGCGACCTACTCCAGTACCAGCTGGGAAGCATTGCCGGCGGTGTCCGACACCGACCTGGTCGCCGGTTTCGGCTCGTGGCGCAGCGCCTGCACCCGACTCAAGGCCGACCCGGTCTGGGGATCGACCTGCGCGGCTTCCGCCAATGTGCCGCAGACCGCCAGCGACATTCGCGGCTTCCTCAAGCAGAACCTCGACGTCTACGGCCTGCGCGCCGCCAATGACAATCCCAACGGTTTGATCACCGGCTATTACGAGCCGGTCTACCCGGGCAGCCTGACCCAGACCGAAGTGGCGAACATTCCGGTGTACGGCGTGCCCGAGGACATGATCATTGTCTCGCTGGACAGCATCTACCCGGAACTCAAAGGCAAACGCCTGCGCGGACGCCTCGAAGGTCGCGTGCTCAAGCCTTACGACGATGCGGCAACGATTGAAACCAATGGAGTAAAGGCGCCAGTGGTTGCGTGGCTGACCGACCCGATGAACCTGCAATTCCTGCAAATCCAGGGTTCGGGTCGCATCCAGCTCGACGACGGCCGCCAACTGCGCATTGCCTATGCTGACCAGAACGGCCATCCCTATCGCCCCATCGGGCGCTGGCTGGTGGAGCAAGGCGAGTTGAAGAAGGAAGACGTGACCATGGGCGCCATCAGCACGTGGGCAAAAGCCAATCCGTCGCGCATTCCGGAACTGCTGGGCAGCAACCCCAGTTACGTGTTCTTCACTCGCAACCCGGACAGCAACGAAGGGCCACGCGGCTCGCTGAACGTTCCGCTGACGGCCGGTTACAGCGCGGCAGTGGACCGCAAAGTCATTCCGCTGGGCAGCCTGTTGTGGTTATCCACGACAAAACCGGACGGTACTGCACTGGTACGGCCCGTGGCGGCGCAAGACACTGGCGGCGCGATTGCCGGCGAAGTGCGTGCGGATCTGTTCTGGGGCACTGGCGAGGCGGCCGGGCAATTGGCCGGGGACATGAAACAGCAAGGGCAGATCTGGATGCTCTGGCCTAAAGGCGCGGCGTTGCCGCAAGTGCCGCAGGTTGCCGATGCGGCGAAGGCCAACCCGTAAGCCTTGTATTTGCAGTTAGATAGTCATCGCGAGCAGGCTCGTTCCCACGGTGGATCTCGGTTGTACACAGCGTTTGTGTTCACTGAAGATCAACTGTGGAAGCGAGCCTGCTCGCGATGAGGCCAGACAAATCACCGCAATACTTTCATACCGACACCACAAAGAAACTGGCAATCAACCCCATCCCCACAAACCACACCAGCGACCGCAATATCGCCCAGTCCGCCAGGTAGCAAATGATGTACAGCAGCCGACTGGTGATAAACAGCACCGCCAGCACGTTAACCGTCACCAACTGCGCCGTGCCCACCAGATGCGCAACAATCACCGCGATCGCAAACGCCGGGGTCACTTCAAAGCTGTTCAGTTGCGCCGCATGCGCGCGCCTGCCCAGACCATTGAGCGACTCGAGAAAGTCCCGGGGGTCATGGTTGTCTTGCAGCCTGAACCTGCCACTGACCTTGGCGATGACCGTGCAGAGATAGGGCAGGAAAATCGCGATCAAAACGCACCACAGAGCAACCGTCATAAAGCAGTCCTTTCTTCAGTTTTGGAATGTTGAGTGCCCGTTAGAACTTCATGACCAAAATACCGATCAGTACGAGCCCACAGGCTAAGAGCCTTGGCCTGCCGAAAGGTTCTTTCAGGTAACGCATGCCGAACAGCACCACCAGAATCACGCTGATCTCGCGCAACGCCGCCGCTTCGGCAATCGACCCCAGTTGCATTGCCCACAGCACCAAAGCGTAGCTGAACAACACGCAGAACCCGACCGCCAGCCCCAGTCGCCACTGTTCACGCCAGAACAGCATGAACGCCGTGCGCTTGCTTACCAGCGCCAGCAACGGGAACGGCCAAGCGCTGAGCAACGTGACCCAGACCAGATAGTCCAGAGGGTGCGACCAGCGCCGTAACGCCTGGCCATCGATGAAGGTGTAGCAGCCGATGCACAGGCCGATCAGCGCCACCACCGGCAACATCGACCACGGCAGACGCGCACCACCACCGCCCTGCCAGAGCAGGCACAGCATGCCAAACGGAATCAACAGGATTCCGAAAATCTGCTGATTTGTCAGGACTTCGCCAGCGAAGATCAGCGTCAGTGCCAGCACCACCAGCGGCGACAGCCCACGCATCAACGGATAGACCAACCCGAGGTCGCCGACCCGATACGCCTGGATCAGCAGATAGCGATAGAGCAGTTCGAACGCCGCCGACGCCAGAATCCATGGCCAGATTTCAATCGGTGGCAGCGCCACGAACGGCAGCATCAGAGCGACAAACAGCATCGCGACGCTATCCATGCAGGCCACCACCAGCAGCCGTTCGGCACTGAATTTGATCAGGGTATTCCACGCCGCGTGCAACAGCGCCGCCACCAACACCAAAGCCGTCGCAAGCACGGCACGCTCCTTTTATTGACCGCCGCGCCCCCCTGTAGGAGCCAGGCTTGCCGGCGAAGGCAATCTCAAGGACGCCTTCGCCGGCAAGCCTGGCTCCTACAGGACGCGCGTGGATAATTGATTCGCCATATGTCAGCAGCTGTTTATACTGCAAGCGACCACGCCGCACTCAGTTGCGCACAGACTAATTCCAATAATTTCTGCCCCTGCCCGCTCTCTTCGAGAACGGTCATCGGCATGCGTATGCCTGATCAAAGCGTCAAGACTACCGACAGAGACCTTGCGCATGCCACTCGCCTTGCTCGCCCTCGCTGTTGCCGCGTTCGGCATCGGCACCACTGAATTCGTCATCATGGGTTTGCTGCCCGACGTCGCCCGCGACCTCGCCGTGAGCATTCCCCACGCCGGCCTGCTGATCACCGGCTACGCCCTGGGCGTGGTGTTCGGCGCGCCGATTCTTGCGATCGGCACCGCCAACATGCCGCGCAAAGCCACGCTGCTGGGCATGACGCTGATGTTCATCCTCGGCAACGTGCTGTGCGCATTGGCACCGAACTATGCCACGTTGATGGCCGCGCGAGTGGTCACCGCGCTGTGCCACGGTGCGTTCTTCGGCATTGGCTCGGTAGTCGCGGCGGGCCTGGTTGCACCGAACAAAAGGGCGCAGGCCATTGCCATGATGTTCACCGGCCTGACGCTGGCCAACGTGCTCGGCGTGCCGTTGGGCACCGCGCTCGGGCAATACGCCGGTTGGCGTTCGACGTTCTGGGCGGTCTCGGTGATCGGGGTAATTGCAGCCCTCGCGCAGTGGCTCTGGCTGCCGAAGGACATCGCGATGGACAAGGCCAACCTCGCCAGCGAGTTCAAAGTGCTGGGCAAGGTCAATGTGTTGTTGGCATTGGGCATGAGCGTGCTGGCGTCGACCAGTCTGTTCAGCGTGTTCACCTACATCGCGCCGATTCTGCAGGACATCACCGGGGTCAGCCCCCATGGCGTGACAATCATGCTGTTGTTGTTTGGCGTCGGCCTGACGGCGGGCAGCATGCTGGGTGGTCGCCTGGCGGACAGCCGATTGCTGCCTTCATTGGTGGGCATGGCGCTGGCCGTGGCAGTGGTATTGGCGGCCTTTAGCCAGACCAGTCACTCGGTGATTCCGGCGGCGATCACACTGGTGCTGTGGGGGATTTTCGCGTTTGCCCTTTGCCCGATTCTGCAACTGCTGATCATCGATCAGGCGCATGAAGCGCCGAATCTTGGCTCGACGCTGAATCAGAGCGCCTTCAATCTTGGCAACGCAGCAGGTGCGTGGATCGGCGGGCTGGTGGTTGCCAGCGGTGCGGACCTGGCGGATCTGCCGTGGACCGGTGCGCTGGTCAGTGGCCTGACGGTGCTGACCGCGCTGTTCTACATCTATCTGCAACGCCGCGGTGCGACTGCGGTCAATGTGTCCGGCTGAATCATTGCGTCGCTGCTGACACCGCTATCGCGAGCAGGCTCGCTCCCACAGTGGATCTCCAGTGCACACAGATTCTGTGTACGACCGAATTCCATGTGGGAGCGAGCCTGCTCGCGAAGAAACTGACTCGGTGCAACTGCCTTAACCCCCACCCCCCCATCCAAGGACCCCGGATGCTCGAACTTGTCGCTGCCTTTATCTGCCTGACCACACTCCTCACCTACGTGAATTTCCGCTTCATCGGCCTGCCTCCGACCATCGGGGTCATGGTCACCGCGCTGATGTTTTCCCTGCTGCTGCAAGGCCTGAGCTTGCTCGGCTACCCCGGCCTCGAGGAGCGCATTCAGCAGCTGATCAGCCAGATCGACTTTGGCGATCTGCTGATGAACTGGATGCTTTCCTTCCTGCTGTTCGCCGGCGCCCTGCACGTCAACCTCAATGACCTGCGCAGCTACCGCTGGCCTATCGGGCTGCTGGCGACCTTCGGCGTATTGATCGCCACGGCGGTGATCGGCAGCCTCGCCTATTACATTTTTGCCCTGTTCGGCTGGCACGTGAGCTTCCTTTATTGCCTGCTGTTCGGCGCGCTGATTTCCCCCACCGACCCGATCGCGGTCCTCGGCGTGCTACGGACTGCCAATGCGTCCAAGCCTCTGAAAACCACCATCGTCGGCGAGTCGCTGTTCAACGACGGCACGGCCGTGGTGGTGTTCACCGTGTTGCTGGGCATTGCGCAACTCGGCGAGACCCCGACCGTCGGCGCCACAGCGATGCTGTTCGCCCATGAGGCGATTGGCGGCGTGCTGTTCGGTGGGCTGATCGGTTATCTGGTGTACCTGATGATCAAGAGCATCGAGCAGCATCAGATCGAGGTCATGCTGACCCTGGCGCTGGTGATCGGCGGCTCGGCCATGGCGTCGGAGCTGCATGTGTCCGCCCCCATCGCGATGGTCGTCGCGGGTCTGATCATCGGTAACCTGGGCCGCAACCTGGCGATGAACGACATGACGCGCAAGTACCTGGACGGCTTCTGGGAATTGCTCGATGACATGCTCAACGCCCTGCTGTTCGCTCTGATCGGCATGGAGCTGTTGCTGCTACCGTTCAATTGGCTGCACGTGCTGGCGGCGAGTTTGCTGGCACTGGCGATTCTGCTCTCGCGCCTGCTGACGGTCGCGCCGGCCATCGTGCTGCTGCGGCGCTGGCGCACCGTGCCGCGCGGGACAATCCGGATTCTGACCTGGGGTGGTTTGCGCGGCGGTGTTTCGGTGGCCCTGGCCCTGGCCCTGCCGCTGGGCCCGGAGCGCGACTTGCTGCTGAGCATCACCTACATCGTGGTGCTGTCGTCGATCCTGCTGCAGGGTTTGAGCATCGGCAAACTGGTCAAGCACGTGACCCGGGATGAGCCTGCGCCAGCGGCACAGGCCGAGCATCACTGATTACTTTTTGCTCTTCTGCGGATCAGGCTCCGACGCCTGATCCGTCGTCTTCTTCGGCGGGCCGCTCTCGCTGCGAATCTGCGCGTGGCTGATCAGCGCGAAGATGAAGCTGCCGCCGATGATGTTCCCCGCCAGCGTCGGCCCGGCGAACACCAGCCAGAAATCCTTCCACGGCAATTCGCCGGCAAACACCAGGTACGAGACCTCGGCCGAACCGACCACGATGTGGGTGAAATCCCCCAGCGCCATCAGGTAAGTGATGAGGATGATGATCCACATCTTGGCGCTCTCCATGGACGGGATCATCCAGACCATGGTGGCAATCATCCAGCCCGACACAATGCCTTTGGCGAACATCTGGCTGGCGTCGTTTTCCATGATCTTGCGCCCGATATCGAGGAAGGCCAGGTCGGTCTTGCTGTCGAAAATCGGCAGATTGAGCATCACGTAGGCCACGAGCAGCGTGCCGCAGAGGTTGCCGACCAGCACCACCGACCACAGGCGTAGCAATCGCCCGAAATTGTTCAGTGTGGGTTTGGTCATGATCGGCAGCACGGCCGTCAGGGTGTTCTCGGTGAACAACTGCTGACGGGCGAGGATTACCGCAAGAAAGCCAGCGCAATAGCCGAAACTGGCGATCACCTTGAAGCCTTCACCGTCCGGCAGTCGGGAATTGAGCAGTCCCATGGCCATCAGCGACAGGCCCATGGTCAGGCCGGCGGCGAGTGCCGACCACCACAAGGCGGCGACGCTGCGTTCGAGCTCCTGATCGCCCTGGGTGCGGATGATTTCATGCAGCACCGCGGCCCGCGGTGGCTGGTTTTTGTCGACGTCGTGCTGTTCTTCCGGCGACAGGTTTGGGGTCTTGCCGTCTTGCTTGATGTCCATAGCGCTCCGGAACAGGTGATGTGTCATGTAGGTACGACACGCGCGGCCCGGAGCTGTTCACTGACCGTCCAACGAAACTGGCTCTGTAGGAGCGAGGCTTTCCAGCGAAGGGTTCACCTCGGTATTGCTGGTGACACAAATGACGCCTTCGCGAGCAAGCTTCGCTCCTACGGGGGCTCGCATTACTCGCTGGCGACGTCGTCCTTGAACTGGTCTTTGACGTACTTGATCTCGGTCTGGCCGTGCGGCGCGGGCAAGCCGTCTTCACCCAGGTTGACGAAGACAATCTTATCCACCGTCAGGATGCTTTTGCGGGTGATCTTGTTGCGTACTTCGCATTTCAGGGTTATCGAGGTACGACCGAACTCGGTGGCAGTGATGCCCAGTTCGATGATGTCGCCCTGGCGCGAGGCGCTGACGAAGTTGATCTCGGAAATGTACTTGGTGACCACTCGCTGATTGCCCAGCTGGACGATGGCGTAGATCGCCGCTTCTTCGTCGAGCCAGCGCAACAGGCTACCGCCGAACAGTGTGCCGTTGGGGTTGAGGTCTTCGGGTTTTACCCATTTGCGGGTGTGGAAATTCATAGGGGGCTCCAGGTTTGAGGCGTTTGAGCGATAGAGTTCTGCCCCCAGCTTCAAGTTTTAAGCGCCAAGCTGCAAGTAAATGCAGATTCGCTGTTACTTGCCGCTTGTAGCTTGTAGCTTGCCACTTGCCGGACAAAGGAAGCTATAATCGCCACCGATTTAAAACGGCTACTACCGTTTCCCGCCACCTGTCCGAGGGGCGCTGCAGCAGGTTCGACCTGTCAGGCTCGGATGGGGCGTTGACTGGCCATGATCGGCCGGACACTAAACGCACAACGGCGCCCATTCGCATACATTACGAATGGAGGCTCATCATGAGCGCTGTTATCACGCCTGCAGATTTTAACGATTACAAAGTGGCCGACATGTCCCTGGCTGCCTGGGGCCGTCGCGAAACCATCATCGCCGAATCCGAAATGCCAGCCCTGATGGGTCTGCGCCGCAAGTACGCCGGTGAGCAGCCACTCAAAGGCGCCAAGATCCTTGGCTGCATCCACATGACCATTCAGACTGCCGTGCTGATCGAAACCCTGGTTGCCCTGGGTGCCGAAGTGCGTTGGTCGTCCTGCAACATTTTCTCGACTCAAGACCAGGCCGCTGCCGCTATCGCAGCTGCCGGTATCGCGGTTTATGCCTGGAAAGGCGAAACCGAAGAAGAGTACGAGTGGTGCCTGGAGCAAACCATCCTCAAAGATGGCGCGCCTTGGGATGCCAACATGATCCTCGACGACGGCGGCGACCTGACCGAGCTGCTGCACAAGAAATACCCGGCGATCCTGGACCGCGTCCACGGCGTCACCGAAGAAACCACCACTGGCGTTCACCGCCTGCTGGACATGCTGGCCAAGGGCGAGCTGAAAATCCCGGCCATCAACGTCAACGACTCGGTGACCAAGAGCAAGAACGACAACAAGTACGGCTGCCGTCACAGCCTGAACGATGCGATCAAGCGTGGTACTGACCACCTGCTGTCCGGCAAGCAAGCGCTGGTCATCGGTTACGGTGACGTGGGCAAGGGCTCGGCTCAGTCCCTGCGTCAGGAAGGCATGATCGTCAAGGTCTCCGAAGTCGACCCGATCTGCGCCATGCAAGCCTGCATGGACGGCTACGAGCTGGTTTCGCCGTTCATCGACGGTATCAACAACGGTACTGAAGCCAGCATCGACAAAGCCCTGCTGGGCAAGATCGACCTGATCGTGACCACCACCGGCAACGTCAATGTTTGCGATGCAAACATGCTCAAAGCCCTGAAGAAGCGCGCTGTTGTCTGCAACATCGGCCACTTCGACAACGAAATCGACACCGCTTTCATGCGCAAGAACTGGGCATGGGAAGAAGTGAAGCCGCAGGTTCACAAAATTCACCGTACCGGCCCTGGCGCATTCGATGCCCAGAACGACGACTACCTGATCCTGCTGGCCGAAGGCCGTCTGGTTAACCTGGGTAACGCTACCGGTCACCCAAGCCGCATCATGGACGGTTCGTTCGCCAACCAGGTTCTGGCGCAGATCTTCCTGTTCGGCCAGAAGTACGCCGACCTGTCGCCAGCCCAGAAAGCCGAGCGCCTGACCGTTGAAGTACTGCCGAAGAAACTCGACGAAGAAGTGGCCCTGGAAATGGTCCGCGGTTTCGGCGGCGTTGTGACTCAACTGACCAAGACCCAGGCCGACTACATCGGCGTGACCGTCGAAGGTCCGTTCAAGCCGCACGCTTACCGCTACTAAGACAAAGCAGCTGCGAGCTTTAAGCTTCAAGCGGCAAGCAAGGTCAAAAGCCGAACTTGCCGCGCGAAGCTCGAGAGCTCTGCCCCTATTCCAAAACAGTTTCAGGCAGCAGGCTCCAGGCACAAGAGATCAGCGCACCTCCGCTTCTCTTGCAGCTCGCAGCTTGCAGCTTGTAGCTGGAGGTTCCCTCCATGTCCCAAGACCGTCGCTACAGCTTCGAGTTCTTCCCTACGAAGACCGACGCTGGGCATGAAAAGCTACTCGCCACTGCCCGTCAGCTGGCCACGTACAACCCCGATTTCTTCTCCTGCACTTATGGTGCTGGCGGTTCGACCCGTGATCGCACGCTCAACACCGTGTTGCAGCTCGAAAGCGAAGTCAAAGTCCCGGCTGCGCCGCATCTGTCTTGCGTTGGCGACAGCAAGGACGACCTGCGCGGCCTGCTGGCTCAATACAAGGCAGCCGGCATCAAGCGTATCGTTGCCCTGCGCGGTGACCTGCCATCCGGCATGGGCATGGCCAGCGGCGAAATGCGCCACGCCAACGACCTGGTTGAATTCATTCGTGAAGAAACCGGCGATCACTTCCACATCGAAGTCGCCGCCTACCCGGAGATGCATCCGCAAGCGCGCAATTTCGAAGACGATCTGAACAACTTCGTGCGCAAGGCTAACGCTGGCGCCGACAGTGCGATCACCCAGTACTTCTTCAACGCCGACAGCTACTTCTACTTCGTCGAGCGTGTACGGGCGATGGGCGTGAACATCCCGATCGTGCCGGGGATCATGCCGATCACCAACTACAGCAAACTCGCGCGTTTCTCCGACGCTTGCGGTGCGGAAATCCCGCGCTGGATCCGCAAACAGCTGGAAGCCTACGGCGACGACACCCAGAGCATTCAAGGCTTTGGTGAGCAAGTCATCACCGAAATGTGCGAACGCCTGCTGCAAGGTGGCGCACCGGGGCTGCACTTCTACACACTGAACCAGGCTGAAGCGAGCCTGGCGGTGTGGAACAACCTGAAGCTGCCGCGCTGAAACAGTGCAGCACTCCAATGAAGGCTCTGGCGCAATCCAGGGCCTTTTTTATGGATTGCGCCTCGGGCCAGAGCTTCTGGATCCGATTTCTGGCTCTTTATGACTTCTCGTCGTAATCTCAAGCCATGCCTCTGATCGCACAGTTACTCACCGTGTTTCTTTTCTCTTGCCTGAGCTTTGCCGCCCGGGGCGAGAAGTTGCGCATTGTCACCGAGCCGTGGGCGCCTTATGTCTATGAGGAAAACGGCAAATCCCTGGGCCTGGATTACGAAACCACGGCGATCGTGTTCAAACGCCTGGGGATCGAAGTGGACTGGCAGTTCCTGCCATGGAAACGCTGCCTGTCGATGCTTGAAACGGGCCAGGCGGATGGAGCGCTGGACATTTTTCACAGCGATGAACGCGACGCCACCTTGCTCTACCCCAGCGAACCGCTGTCGGAAGTCGAGTTCGTGATGTTCTACGCTAATGAGCGGCCCCATCCGTTCCGCACCCTCGACGACCTGAAAGGCCTGACCGTCGGCACCTCGCCGGGCTACCTCTATAGCAAGGATTTCAGCGAGTCGACTCTGTTCACCCGGGAGCCGGCGCCAACCCATGAAGCCAACTTCGGCAAACTGGTGCGCGGGCGGATCGACCTGCTGATCACTGATCGCCGGGTCGGGCAGCACTTGCTCGACGAATTGGGCATCCGCGACAAGATCACCGAAAACCCCACCGTCATCAGCCGCCAGAGCCAGTTTTTGGCGGTACGCCGTAACGCCGGCATGGATTTGCTGGTGCAGCGTTTCGGTGCCGAACTCAAGCGCTTCAAGCGCGAGCCCGCCTACGCTGAGCTCAGCGCCCGTTATGGCGCAGGCCCGGGGGTGCAAGCCGCCGCCACCACCACCGAAAAAACCGTTGAGCAGCAGGAAAGCGGCGCGCAGTGATTGCTCTGTTATACTCCGGCCTTCCCGCCAGGCTCACGCCCGGACGCTCGGACTTGTTCAAGGCATCTCGATCCGCTACAGCGCAGCTTTTCAGCCCGCGCGAGCGCTCCAGACGAGCTTTCAAGACCCAGCAGGACCGGACGGGATTGCGTTCCTCTTAAACGCCATTCGCGCCAGGCAAGACTCCCATTGGGCCAAGCCCTAACTAAAACAGGATTACTCATGTCCTTTGCTTCCCTCGGTCTCTCCGAGGCTTTAGTCCGCGCCATCGAGGCAGCGGGCTATACCGAGCCTACTCCGGTGCAACAGCGGGCTATCCCCGCCGTGTTGCAAGGTCGCGACCTGATGGTCGCGGCTCAGACAGGTACTGGTAAAACCGGCGGCTTCGCCCTTCCGATTCTGGAGCGGTTGTTCCCCAACGGTCACCCGGACAAATCCCAGCGTCACGGCCCGCGCCAACCGCGCGTACTGGTCCTGACCCCTACCCGCGAACTCGCGGCTCAAGTACACGAGAGCTTCAAGGTTTATGCCCGTGACCTGAAGTTCGTCAGCGCCTGCATCTTCGGCGGCGTCGGCATGAACCCGCAGGTTCAGGCCATGTCCCGTGGTGTCGACGTGCTGGTGGCCTGCCCTGGCCGCCTGCTCGACCTCGCAGGCCAAGGCAGCGTCGATCTGTCCCACGTGGAAATCCTCGTGCTGGACGAAGCCGACCGCATGCTCGACATGGGCTTTGTCCATGACGTGAAGAAGGTCCTGGCTCGCCTGCCGAGCAAACGTCAGAACCTGCTGTTCTCGGCGACCTTCTCCAAAGACATCACCGACCTTGCCGGCAAGCTGCTGCACAACCCGGAACGCATCGAAGTCACGCCGCCGAACACCACGGTCGAGCGCATCGAGCAACGCGTCTTCCGCCTGCCAGCCAACCACAAGCGTTCGCTGTTGGCGCACCTGATCACCGCTGGCGCCTGGGAACAGGTCCTGGTGTTCACCCGCACCAAGCACGGCGCCAACCGTCTGGCCGAGTACCTGGACAAACACGGCCTCAGCGCCGTCGCGATCCACGGCAACAAGAGCCAGAACGCCCGCACCAAAGCCTTGGCCGACTTCAAGGCCGGTGAAGTGCGCATTCTGGTCGCCACCGACATCGCCGCTCGCGGCCTCGACATCGACCAGTTGCCACACGTGGTCAACTTCGAGCTGCCGAACGTCGACGAAGATTACGTTCACCGTATCGGCCGTACCGGCCGTGCCGGTCGTTCGGGCGAGGCGATCTCGCTGGTCGCCCCGGACGAAGAAAAGCTGCTGAAAAGCATCGAGCGCATGACCAAGCAGAAGATTGCCGATGGCAACCTGATGGGCTTCGACTCCAGCGCTGTAGAAGCCGAGAAACCGGAAGTTCGCGAGCGTCCGGATGTGCGTAACCCACGCAACCCACGTGGCCCGCGCGGCGACGGCCCGAACGGCACCGGCGGTGGCGGCGGTCGTAAAGACAAGGGCAAGGACAAGGGCGGCAAGGAAAAAGCGCCTGCCACTGGCCGTGGCGATCGCCCGGCCCGTGAACACAAGCCACGCGAAGGCACCCCGGCTCGCGAGCAACAGCGTCCGGCTCCTCGTGCTGCCGTTGATCGTGCTCCGGATGAGTTCCTGGACGACGATGTGGATAACTTCGGTAACCGCGTTGACTACGTGCCTCAAGCCAAACCGGCTCAGGGCCGTGGCCGCCGTCCGGGTGCTCCGGCACCAGGCGCGGCAGCCGGCGCAGGTGCTCCACGCACCGGCGGCAAGCCTCAGGGTCGCCAAAGCGGTCCGCGCAGCAGCGACGGCGCCACCACCGGCACGCCGCCGGCCAAGCGCAGTGGCCCACGTAACGGCGCTCCACGTGACGGCCAGGCCCGTCGTGAAGAGTCCCGCAACCGTCGTCCGGCTCGCACCGACGACCAGCCGCGTTCGGAACCGGCCGTGCAAAACCCGCGCGGCCCGGCACCGAAGATCATTCACAAGGAGTCGAAAACCGATCGTTTCCCGACTCCAGAGCAACTTGATCAACTGCCAGGCCGTCCACGCGGTGAGAAGCCAGCGTTGCTGACCCGCAATCGCTGATTTAGCACTGCCATAAAAAATGCCCCGGCTCTCACGACCCGGGGCATTTTTTTGGCCTGACGCAACCCCCTGTAGAAGCGAGGCTTGCCCGCGAAGGGGTCAACCGGATTTCTGTGGAGAGGCCGCTGGCGCTTTCGCGGGCAAGCCTCGCTCCTACAGGATTTTGGGTGCGACGCAGATTATGTTCGGCCATAAAAAACGCCCCCGATCGCGAGATCGGGGGCGTTTTCGTGTCAGGGGCGAAAATTACTTCGCCTTCACACCTTCAAACGAAACGTACAACTCGACGGCATCGGACGCTGGGCCCAGGTCTTTCTGCTTGCCGAAGTCGGAACGCTTGATGCTAGTGGTGCCTTCGAAGCCGGCACGGTAGCCGCCCCATGGATCCTTGCCTTCGCCCAGGAAGGTAGCCTTGACCACGACTGGCTTGGTCACGCCAAGGATGGTCAGGTCACCGGCCACGTCGGCAGTGTCTTTGCCAGCGGCGTTTTTGCCGGTGGATTTAACGCTGGTGGAGACGAACTTGGCTTTAGACCCGTCCAGGAAGTCTTTGCTGGCGATGTGCTTGTCGCGCTCGGCATGGTTGGTGAACACACTGGCGGTGTTGACGTTGAACTCGATCTTGCTCGCTTCCGGCTTGGCCGCATCGAAGCTGAACTTGCCGTCGATGTCCTTGAAGGTACCGGTGATGTAGCTGTATCCCAAGTGGCTGATCTTGAAGTCAACGAAGGCGTGCTGGCCTTCTTTGTCGACGACGTAGTCAGCCGCCATCACGTTAGCGGACAGCAGAGCCGAACCGATTGCCAGAGCAGCGAGTGTTTTTTTCAACATGCTTTCTATTCCTTTGGAGTCGAGGTTGAACTTCAGGCTTTGCGGCCCAGCATTCGATTGAGGGTCGCATCACGATCGATAAAGTGGTGCTTCAATGCTGCCAACGCGTGGAGACCGGAAAAAATGACCAGCGCCCACGCCAGATACAGATGAATCACACCGGCGGTGTCTGCCTGGTCCGGTAGTCCGGAAACCAGCGCAGGAATTTCAAACAGGCCAAACACCGAAATCCCGACACCGTCTGCGGTGGAAATCAGGTATCCGGCAATCATCACAGCAAACAGGCTGAAGTACAGGAACGAATGACCGAACTTGGCGCCGAGACGCGTCATGCGGCTATACGTTTCCAGTGTCGGCGGTGGCGGGCTGATAAAGCGCCACAACACCCGCAGGACCATGACAGCCAACAACACCAGGCCAATGCTCTTGTGCAATTCCGGCGCGTCTTTGCGCCAGGTGCTGTAGTAGTCGAGACCGACCATCCACAAGCCCAGCGCGAACAAACCGAAGACCGCCAGCGCCACGCCCCAGTGCATGAAGACGCTGACCCAACCGTAGCGGGAAGAAGAGTTACGTAGCTGCATTGCCCAAATCCTGTGAGAACTGCGACCAAGACTATCGAGTTATCTATCGAATTAAAGCGGAAAATTTCGCTTTGAAATATCGAGAAATACGATCAAGAGTCTGAAATAGAGTCGTTAAGGAAAGATTAAAGACCAATGTGTAATAAAAAATGAAGTCCAGCCATGGAACACCTGCGCCACAAGATTTATTCGATTCTTGTGATTGGTTTCTTTCAGGCATAAAAAAACGCGGCATGTCTGCCGCGTTTTTTTGAGTGCCAGAAGCTTACTGCGCTTTGGTTTCCGTCGCCGGGGTCGTAGAAGTTTTTGCCGCTGGTTTCTTCGCGGTTTCAGCCTTCTTCGCCGGGGCTTTGGCCGGCGCTTTTTTGGCTTCGGTCTTGGCAGCAGGCTTTTTCACCGGGGCTTTCTTGGCCGGCTCGGCTTTCACCGGGACCACAGGCTTCGGCGCTTCAACCGGTGCAGGTGCTGGAGTCGGTGCCGGCGTTGGAGCAGGTGTCGGCGCCACTGGCTCTGGTGCCTTGACCGGTTCCGGCTTCTTGTCGTCATCGGACGAACCACCGAACAGGTTGGTGAAGAAGTTGCCTTTCTTCGCCGCCACCGCGCCGGCCGCTACAGCGGTCGCTGCCGGCACAACCTTCGCAGGCTCAAACGACTTGCCCGCCGCCAGGTCTTCAACCTGACTGGCTGCACGTTGACCGGTGCGCAATGCGCCTTCCAGCGTGCCTGGGTACAAGGTGTCGGTGTGTTCGCCAGCGAACGCTACGCGTTGCAGCGGACGTTCCCACAGGCGCCAGTATTTGCTGATCTGGCCCGGGCCGAAGGCCAGGTAAGCGCCGCCCATCGACGGGTCGGTGCTGTAGCGGCGGATTTCATAACCGGTGAACGAACCGCGCGCCTGTGGATAAAACGCATGCAGACGAATCAGCACCTGGTCGACCATCTGCTTGTCGCCGAACGCCTGCATCACCCGTGCGTTGTCGCCGGACAGGTTGATCACCACGTTGGCGCCACCCTTCAGCGCCGGCTCGACCCACAACATGCCCAGGCCGGTGTTGCTGTAGATCTCGCCGGACATGCGCGCCTTGCTTTCCCACACTGGCGTCTTGAACTTCAGCATGATCTGGTCACGCCAGCCGTAGTTGGTGCCCTTGATAGCACCCAGGTGCTGGGCGTCCAGCGCCGGGATCATCTGAATCTTGTTCAGGGCGCGCAACGGCACGGCCACCACCACGTAGTCAGCCTGATAGCCAACGCTGCCGACTTTGACGGTCACACCGTCCTTGTCCTGGTTGATGGACGACACCGGAGAGCTGGTCTTGATGGTTTTCAGCTGTTTGACGAAGGCCTGGGCCAGTACCGGGCTGCCGCCGAGCAGGCGCGAAGCGCGCAGGTCACGGTCGGAGACGCCACGATAAACACGGCTCTGCTGTGCGAAATACAGCAGCGACAGGCGCGAAGGTTCGTCGTAACGGGTACGAATCTGCTGGTTCACCAACTGACGTGCCGTGGCTGGCAGGCTCAGACGGTCGAGCCAGTTGGAAACGTTGATCTGATCCAGAGCGTGCAGCGTACTGTTGGCCGCCGGGTTCTGCGGATCTTCGATCGAACGCGCCAGATCGTCCAAGGTCTTTTCGTAGCGCTTGAGGGCTTCGGCGGTGGCCGGTTCCTTGGTGGCCAGGTCGGCGGCGGTGTAATACACGCCATCGATCAGGTAGCTCGGGGTCCGCACGAATTCAGGGGCTGGCGTGGTGCTCAGCTTGAAGGTCGATACGTATTTGTTCAGCACCGGTTGGGTCTTGTCGTTGCCGATCCACTCACTGGTGGCCATACCGGAACGACCGCCCAGGCTCGGCTTGGCTTCCAGCAGGGTCACCTGCCAGCCTTTGTTCTGCAGTTCATAAGCGGCAGTAAGGCCCGAGAGCCCGCCGCCGATCACGATCGCCGTTTTATCCTTGGCCAGCGCAGACACGCTGAACAGCCCCAACATCACCAGCGCACAGGCGCGCAGCCAACCAGCAGACATTCAGCGAACTCCGGAAATACACGAGGAAATAGCGGTTTTACGAGTCAGACGACTCAAAGAACCGCGAAGAATACGTCAGCCATCAAAAGGCCGCCAGCGACGTCTATCGACCTATACAAAGTAGCTCAATCGACACAATGGGTTGTCCCCGTGCGATGCATTGCATAGGCTTGCGCGATTGTTTGCCCGCGAAACCAGCGAGCCGCCTCGAGGAGACTGAACATGGGCCTGAATAATCAGTGGATGCAACGCGATCTTGCGGTGTTGTGGCATCCCTGCACCCAGATGAAAGACCACGAACAGCTGCCACTGATCCCGATCAAGCGCGGTGAAGGCGTATGGCTGGAAGACTTCGAAGGCAAACGCTACCTCGACGCCGTCAGTTCCTGGTGGGTCAACGTGTTTGGCCACGCCAACCCGCGCATCAACCAGCGCATCAAGGATCAGGTCGATCAGCTGGAGCACGTGATTCTGGCCGGTTTCAGCCATCAGCCGGTGATCGAGCTGTCGGAGCGTCTGGTGAAGATGACGCCGGAAGGCCTGACGCGGTGCTTCTACGCCGATAACGGTTCGTCCTGCATCGAAGTCGCGCTGAAAATGAGCTTTCACTACTGGCTCAACCGCGGCCAGCCGAACAAGAAGCGCTTTGTCACCCTGACCAACAGCTACCACGGCGAAACCATGGCGGCGATGTCGGTGGGCGATGTGCCGCTGTTCACCGAGACCTACAAGGCGTTGCTGCTGGACACCATCAAGGTGCCGAGCCCCGATTGCTACTTGCGCCCCGAAGGCATGAGCTGGGAAGAACACTCGCGGAACATGTTCGCGGCCATGGAACAGACGTTGGCCGAGAACCACGACACTGTCGCGGCGGTGATTGTCGAGCCGTTGATCCAGGGCGCCGGCGGCATGCGCATGTATCACCCGGTGTACCTCAAACTGCTGCGCGAAGCCTGTGATCGCTATGGCGTACACCTGATCCACGACGAAATCGCCGTCGGCTTCGGCCGCACCGGGACGATGTTCGCCTGTGAACAGGCCGGCATCCGCCCGGACTTCCTCTGCCTGTCCAAGGCCCTGACCGGCGGCTACCTGCCGCTGGCGGCCTGCGTGACGACCGAGGATGTCTACAGCGCGTTCTACGACGACTACCCGACCCTGCGCGCCTTCCTGCATTCGCACAGCTACACCGGCAACCCGCTGGCGTGCGCGGCGGCTTTGGCGACGCTGGATATCTTCGAAGAAGACAACGTCATCGAGAACAACAAGGCATTGGCGCAGCGCATGGCCAGCGCGACCGCGCACCTGGCCGATCACCCGAACGTTTCGGAAGTGCGCCAGACCGGCATGGTGCTGGCCATCGAGATGGTCAAGGACAAGGCAACAAAAGAAGCTTATCCGTGGCAAGAGCGTCGCGGTTTGAAGGTGTTCCAGCACGCGCTGGAGCGCGGCGCTTTACTTCGACCGTTGGGCAGCGTGGTGTATTTCCTGCCGCCGTATGTGATTACACCGGAGCAGATCGATTTTCTGGCCGAAGTGGCCAGTGAAGGGATCGACATCGCGACCCGTGAGGGCATCAGCGTGTCGGTGCCGAAGGACTTCCACCCCGGCTTCCGCGATCCGGGCTGAGTCACCGAAAAACCCTGTGGCGAGGGAGCTAGCTCCCGCTCGGCTGCGAAGCAGTCGTACTCCGGCTTGCGCGTTTTAACTGACAAATCGCGGTCGCCGGGTTTGGGGCTGCTTCGCAACCCAGCGGGAGCAAGCTCCCTCGCCACAAAAGCTGATTGAGCACGCTGCTATATTCGACTTTTACAGAGATCCAAGATGAGACTGTCCCGCTTCTTTATCGACGCCCCCTTGAGCACCGGCGAACACGAATTGCCCGAGGCCCAGGCCCATTACATCAGCCGCGTGCTGCGGATGGCCGAGGGTGATGCGCTGCAATTGTTCGACGGCTCAGGCCATGAGTTTCGGGCCACGCTGGTGGAGGTCGGCAAGAAGCGCGTCGTCGTGCAGATCGATGAAAGCTTCGCCGGGCAAATCGAGTCGCCCTTGCAGATCCACCTCGGTCAGGGCTTGTCCCGAGGCGAGCGCATGGATTGGGCGATTCAGAAAGCCACTGAACTGGGCGTCACCGAAATCACCCCGATCTTCAGCGACCGCTGTGAAGTCCGCCTGAAGGATGAACGCGCCGACAAACGCCTGATGCACTGGCGCCAGGTGGCGATCAGCGCGTGCGAGCAATGCGGGCGTTCAAGGGTGCCGGTGATTCATCCGCCGCTGTTGCTGGCGGACTGGTTGAAGCAGACCGAGGCCGAGTTGAAACTGGTGCTGCATCCGGTGGCTGAGCCGTTGGTGAGTCATGCCAAACCGACAACCTTGGCGTTTCTGATCGGGCCTGAGGGCGGGTTGTCCGATGCTGAAGTCGAGCAGGCCAAGGCTGGCGGTTTTCATGCCGCCCGCCTCGGTCCTCGCGTATTGCGCACCGAAACCGCACCCGTCGTGGCATTAGCGGTGGCGCAACAACTGTGGGGCGACTTCTAGGTTCTGATCGTTCCCGCGCTCCGCGTGGGAACGATCTGTCCGCAACTACTGCACCGGATCACTCACCGGTTTGGCGATGATTGCTTTCAGTTCGCTGGTCATCGGGAATTCCAGGTTCAAGCCTTTGGGCGGGATCGGCTGTTGGAACCAGCGGTTGTAGATGCCGTTGATTTCCCCTGAGCTGTACAGGTCGGCCAGCGTGGAGTTGACCAGTGCCAGGAACTGCGGATCATCCTTGCGCACCATGCAGCTGTAGATTTCCCGCGACTGCTCCTCACCCACCACCACCCACTTATGCGGATCGCGGGCCTTCGCTCGTTCACCATAGAGCAGCGCGTCGTCCATATAGAACGCCGCCGCCCGACCCGACTGCAGCATCTGGAAAGCCTCGCCATGGTCCTTGGCGCTGATCACGAACATATCGATCTTGTGATCGACGTTGTAACTCTTCAGAAACCGTTCATTCGTTGTGCCCGCGGTGGTCACGACGTTCTTGCCGCGCAGGTCAGCGAAACTCTTGATGCCGCTGTCCTTCGCCGTGAGCAACTGACCCTTCACGTAGATAAACCCGTAGGAAAACGCCACTTGCTGCATGCGCTCGGCGGTCACGCCGGTGGAGCCGCACTCAAGGTCGACCGTGCCGTTCTGCACCAGCGGAATGCGCGTTTGCGAGGTCACCAGGTTGTACTTCACCTGCAGATCCGGCAGTTCAAGCTTTTGCTTGATGCGCTCGACAATCTTGCTCGCCAGGTCCACCGAATAGCCCATCGGCTGCCCCGTGTGATCACCCACGTAGGAGAACGGCACCGACGCGTCGCGATAGCCCAGCGTGATGCTCTTGGCATTGGCAACCTTGTTCAGCGTACCGGTCAGTGGCGTTTCGTTGGCCTGGACCTGACTGGCGAGCAGCAGACCGAGGGTGCAGCCGATCAACGTGATTTTTTGCATTGTTATTCTCCGTTGTGGGTTGAGCGATTAGCGGCGCGCTGCGATCACGGTGATTTCCACCAGGACCTCGGGACGGGCCAGTTGCGCCTGCAAAGTAGTGCGGGTTGGCGCTTTGCCCGGTGACAGCCACTGCGACCAGACCTCATTCATGGCGGCAAAATCGCGGCCAATGTCGTTCAGGTAAATGGTCGCGTTGAGCAGATGATCCTTGTCGCTGTCAGCTTCGGCCAGCAACGCATCGATCTTCGCCAGCACCTCGGCGGTTTGGCCGGTGACGTCGAGGCTGTCACCCGGAACCTGTCCCGAGAGAAACACCAGATCGCCAAAGGTCACCGCGCCAGAGAGCCGGCTATTGCTGTTGATACGGTTGATGCTCATCGGTTTTTCCTTTTCAAGTCAGGCGACGCGGGGGGCGAGGCCCTGCATTTCAATCGAGGGTGCGCGCCGGGCGATCAACTCGCTGAGCAACCGGGCGCTGCCGCAAGCCAGGGTAAAACCCAGGGCGCCATGGCCCAGGTTGAGCCACAGGTTGCGGTACGCCGTGGCCCCGATCAACGGCACGCCGCTGGGGGTGGCCGGGCGCATGCCGGCCCATTCGATGGCGGCGGTGTAATCGGCGGCATTGGGTAAGGTTTCCTGCGCCTGGCGCTTGATCAGCGCCAGACGTTTGGGGTCGAGCGCCGGGTCGAAACCGACGATGTCGACCATTGCCGCCACGCGCAGTTGATCACCGATGCGGGCATAAACGATCTTGCGGTTGTAATCGGTGATGCTCAGCTCCGGCGCGCGATGTTCGGTGCGCACGGGCAAGGTCAGGCTGTAGCCCTTGAGCGGATACAGCGGCAGGTGCATGCCGGGCAGCGCCAGCGCCGGACTGCGATGACCGGCGGCGATCACCAGTTGCTCGACCGGCAGCACGTGTGAACCCATTTCGACAGCCTGCACCGCGCCATCCGCGTGGCGAATGCCGGTGACCTTGCGTCCCAGCAAAAACTCGCAACGCCCCGACGCCTGGAGCCGAGCCAGCAGTTGCTGGCAGAAAGCATGGCAATCGGCGACTTCTTCATCAGGCGTATAAATCGCGCCCACAAACGGCGCCTCGGCAAGCGCAGGCTCCAACTGTGCGCATTCGGCACGCGACAGCACGTGCTGCTGTTGCGGATCGGCCAGGCCATGGCGCGCATGCTCAAAACTCGCGGCTTCACGAAACGTCACCAGTTTGCCGTTGCGCCGCCAAGCGAAGCCGTCGAGACGGTCTTCGTCCCGCCAGCCTTGCAGCGTGGACTGGCTCAGTAGCGCCAGACGCAGCAGGTGCGCGCCGTTGCGCTGATTCACAGAACGACGGCACGCCGCCAGGAAGGACCCCATCCAGCGCCATTGCGCCGGGTCCAGGCGCGGACGCAACTTCAGCGGCGAGTCACCGCGCAGCATCCAGCCAAGCGCCTGCAACGGCACGCCGGCATCGGCCAGTGGCGCGACGTAACGGTAGGACAACTGGCCGCCGTTGGCGAAACTGGTCTCGCTGCCCAGCGAATCCCGGGCCTCTATCAGCGTCACGTCGATGCCGTCGCGAACCAGTGCGTAAGCCGTCGTCAGGCCGATGACGCCGCCACCGATGATGCAAACCCGCTGAGCCATGTCTGTCCTTAACCGTTGTTGAAACAGGCTTCAGGTTAGGACCAGGTGACAGACCTTGAACAATGCATAAAGATGCCTGACCCATAAACAAAGGTTATGGACTTGCCATGCGACTGCGACACATCGAGATTTTCCAGGCCATTCGCCAGACCGGTTCGGTCAGTGGCGCCGCGCAGTTGCTGCACGTGTCGCAGCCGGCGGTGAGCAAAGTGCTGCAACACGCCGAGCAGCAACTGGGCTTCCCGTTATTCCTGCGGGTGCGCGGTAAATTGCAGGCCACGCCCGAAGCGCTGGAGCTTGAGCGCGAAGTCGACAAGGTCACCGAAAGCCTGCAAGGCGTGCGACGTCTGGCCCAGAGCCTGCGCCGCGAGCCGGGTCACAGCGTGAGGATCGGCGCGATCCCGGCGCTGGCCTTATCGCTGCTGCCGCCGGCCATCAACGAGTGGACGCAACGCTACCCGGACATTGTCTGCGAGCTGTCCAGCGCCCACAGCCGTGAGTTGATGCAGAATTTGTTGATGCGCGAAGTGGATGTCGCGCTGACCTTGCAACCGCCGGATCATCCGGGCCTGAAGGCGCAGCCCCTGGCCTGCGGGGTGTTGGTGGCGCTGGCGCCGTTGGGCTATTGGACCGACGACGCCTTGGGCCAGCCATTACCCTTGATCGAACTGGCCGGCGCGCCGCTGATCGGCCTGTCCAGCGCCGATCCGCTGGCGGCCAGGCTCGACAGCTACCTTGAGGCGGTCGAGCCGCCACCACGGGTTCGGATCGCCGTGCAGACCTATTCGCTGGCGCGGGCGATGGTTGAATCCGGTGCCGGGTTGGCGGTGATCGATCCGTTTACTGCGCTTGGCGCATCCCCCGCCACCACGGCGATTCGACCTCTGGCGCCAGCGTTACCGATCACGTTGTATGCGGTCACCCGCGCCGACGAACCGCCGCCCCATACCTTGAGCGACTTGTTGCAGGTGTTCAGCCGACGGGCGCAGGCGCAACTGGATCGCCTGTGTTCCTGAGGGAGCATGCCTGCTCGCGAATGCGGTGGATCAGTCAGCGATGATGTCGACTGACCTGGCGCTTTCGCGAGCAGGCTCGCTCCCACAGGTTTTTCATATAGCTGCGGTGCGATCTACAAGACATAAAACATAATCGCCACGAAGTGCAGCAGACTCCCGGCGATCACGAACAGATGCCAGATCCCGTGGGCATGACGCAAACGACTGTCCAGCGCAAAAAAGACAATGCCCACGGTGTACAACACGCCGCCCGATGCCAGCCAGGCAAAACCTGTGCTGCCCAGCGCCGCCAGTAGCGGCTTGACCGCCACCAGCACGATCCAGCCCATCACCGCGTAGATCACGATCGACAGAATCCGCGCTTCCGAACGCGGTTTGATCTCTTGCAGGATGCCGATCAGCGCCAATCCCCAGACAATTCCAAACAAGGTCCAGCCCCACGGCCCGCGTAGCGTCACAAGACAGAATGGCGTGTAACTGCCGGCAATCAGCAGGTAGATCGAAAAGTGATCGACCTTCTGCATGATCGCTTTCTTGCGCCCGCGCACGCTGTGGTAAACGGTCGATGCGCTGTAAAGCACCATCAAGGTAAATCCGTAAATCGCCACGCTGACAATCTTCCACGGGCTGCCGTCCATGCTGGCAATCACCAGCATCCACACCACCCCGACCATCGCCGCCACCGCCCCGACCAAATGCGTCCAGGCGTTCAATCGTTCCCCGTGATACATGTGTCGCCCACCTCAACATTCGTTACAACATCGCGCAAGGCTCAGCCCTTGAGCTTAAAAGCGCAATGTTTCAGATCACAAATCCGCGCATACGTGCACAATCGAGCCATTCGACCAAGAGTCACGCCCATGCTGATCGACGAAGAGTTGACCCTGAAAAAACTCGAGGTGTTCCTCGCCTTCATGCGCACCGGCAACCTGGCCCGGGCCGCGGCCGAGTTGCAGACCAGCAACGTCAGCGTGCACCGCGCCATTCACTCGCTGGAAAGCGCCTTGCGCTGCCCGTTGTTCAAGCACGAAGGCCGCAACCTGACACCGCTGGAAAGCGCTTATGTGCTGGAAGAACGCGCCCAGAAGCTGATTCAGGACGTGGTCGAAACCGTGCGTCTGACCCGCGAAGCGGCCGGGTTCTCGGCGGAACGTTTCAAGCTCGGCTCGTTGTATTCGCTGACGGTGAAGACGGTGCCGCAGCTGATCATGGGCCTGAAAATCCGTCGCAGCGAGCTCAACATCGATTTGATCCTCGGCTCGAATTTCGACCTGCTGTACAAGCTCAAGAACATGGAAGTCGACGCGATCCTGGTGTCCCTGGACGACAGCGTCAACGACCCGGACTGCGAGCAGATTCCACTGTTCTCCGATGACATCTTCCTGGCCACGCCAGCGGATTCGAAGTTTGCCCAACGGGCGGAAGTCGACCTGGCCGAAGTGCGCGACGAAACCTTCATCACACTCACTCAGGGGTTTGCCACGCATCAGGACGGCAACCGGGTGTTCAAGCAGGCGGGGTTCGAGCCGAAGGTGGCGATGCAGGTCAACGACATCTTCACCCTGCTGAGCATGGTCAGCTCGGGGGTGGGTTATGCGTTGCTGCCGGGGCGGATTGCGGCGGTGTATGAGAACCGTGTGAAGCTGATTCCGTTGCAGGAAAAGTATCGGTTGCAGCAGCACATTGGCGTGGTGTTTTTGAAAGCCAAGGAGCGCGATCCGAATCTGCTGGCGTTGTTGGCAGAGTGTCGGATGTATGCCAATCGCCAGGCCTGAGACCCTGTCGCGCCCTTCGCGGGCAAGCCTCGCTCCTACAGACATTGCGCAGATCCTGTGGGCGCGTGGCTTACCCTCTAGCGCATCAGCCCATTAATCCGCGCATGATCAGAAACAGTAACGAAGGCCCGAGTAAACAGCCCAATGCCGTGTAGAACGCGGCGGTCAGGCAACCATAAGGCACCAGTTTCGGATCCGTGGCCGCCAACCCGCCCGCCACACCGCTGGATGTCCCCATCAAGCCCCCGAAGATCACCGCACTGCGTGGGTTGTTCAGACCAATCATCGGCGCCACGATCGGCGTCATGACCATCACCAGAATGGCTTTGATCAACCCTGCGGCAATCGACAGCGCCATGACCTCGGAACTGGCACCGATGGCAGCCCCGGTCACCGGACCGACGATATACGTCACAGCCCCGGCACCAATGGTGGTCAGGCTGACCGCATCGGTGTATCCGAAGGCCATGGCCACGGCGACACCGGCAATAAACGACGTCCCGACGCCGACGAACAACGCCAGTACTCCGACAAAACCGGCACGTTTGAGCTCATCGACACTGACGCCAAACGCCGTGGCCACAATGGCGAAATCGCGCAACATGGCACCGCCCAGCAGGCCGATCCCGGACAGCAACGGGATGTCCACCACGCCTTTCTGGCCACCGGTCAACGCACCACCGACATACGACAACAACAGGCCGAGCAAAATGGCGATGGCCGAGCCGTGCAAGCGGCCTTTAGTGAACGTATTGGAAATCCAGTAGGACACCCACATGGTCACGCCGACAATCAGAAAGCCACTGATCAGGCCGTAACCGGTAATTACCTTCATCATCGATTCGTACATGGCGATCACCCTACCGTCTTCGGAGGAATGACAGAGGCGGGTTCCTTGTTGCCGATGCGTACCAGCACCGGCACCAAGGCAAAGGCGATAACCACCGCTGCCGTCCCCGCCAGAATCGCCATCGGCCCACCCTTGAGTGCGCCATAGACGTTTTGTTGCGCCGCCATGGCGACGACGATCGGGATATAAATTGCGCTCCAGAACTCCACGCCCTGCTCTGTCTTGCCTTTGAACCAACCACTTTTATTCAGGTAACTGCCGAGGCCGATCAACAGCAGCATCGCAATACCTACACCGCCAACGTTGGCCGGTACGCCAATCAGCTTGCCGAGCAGTTCACCGACAAAAATACCCACCAGGGTACAAAAGGCGAGAAACGCCACACCATAAATAATCATTGTTGTTGTCCTCAAAGTGCATCGTCGAATGTTGTTTTTGTTGTTCGAAGGCTTGAGTCGGTGGTCTAGGGTTGGCGGCTTCCCTCCTCACGCAACAGCGCCTGCAAGGTATCGAGGCGAGCACCGTCGAAGGCAATGACGGTGCCCTGCTCGAACACCCGGCGCGCCAGCCCGGTCAGCACCGCACCGGGCGGCAGTTCGATCTGTAGACGTACGCCACGCTCGTAAGCGCTTTGCACCGTGCCGCGCCAATCCACCACGCGGCACATGTTGAAAGCCAGGTCATCGCGCAAGGCTTCGGTGTTGATGACGGGCCGGGCGCGACTGCCGCTCAGGTAACTCAATGTCGGTGTTTTCAGTTGCACATTGGCGAAGGCTTCGGCCAAGGTTTTCGCCGGAGCTTCCAGCAGCGGGCAATGGGAAGGCACGCTGACGGCCAGTCGTTTTGCCAGACCTGCACCGCGACCTCGGGCCAGTTCGGCGACAGCTTTCATCGCCGCATCGCTGCCGGCAATGACCACTTGGTTATCGGCATTGATATTGGCCAGGTAAACCGGCATATCGACGCGGTGAACCTGCGCCAGCAACTCTTCCACTGTCGCCAGATCCAGACCGATGATCGCGGTCATGCCGTAGCCCTGAGGATAAGCCTGCTGCATCAGCTCACCACGCAGGCTGACCAGATGCAGCGCATCACTGAAGCTCAGGGCGCCCGCCACCACCGCTGCCGGGTAGGCGCCGATGGACAATCCCGCCACGTAATCCGCTGCCATTGATAACTGGCGTGAAGCCGCGACGCCGGCAATCAACAGGCAAAGCTGAACGGCCCTTGTCGATTTCAACGCCTCGGCGCAATCCAGCCGCAACACGTCTTCGCCCAGCACTTCACTGGCCTCATTCACCGTTTCGAGAGGCAAACGGTGGAGCATGCCCGGTTGCTGCGCGCCCTGGCCTGGGAACACCAGCAAACTGCTCACGCTGCTTGCTCCCACGGATCAATCACCAGGCAGGCTTCACGGGCGTTTTTCAGCAAAACCCGGCGGGCAGCACCAGCCCATTCGCGCAGGGCGACGGCGCCGAAAGGCGTCTGCAACTGCATGTCTACCTGGCACGCAGCCGTGTCCAGAATCTTCACCAGCGCCTGCGCTTTCAATCGATCCAACGGTTGCGGGGTGCGCAGGATCAAGTCGAGATCACTGCCCTCGTGCAACGCCTGAACACCGCTGGCCAATTCAAACCCGGCGCTGCCGCTGACGCCCCACGCCCAACCGAAGTCATCGAGCATCGGCCGCAAATCATTGAGGGCGCGTACTGCTGGCAAATCCCGCTCGATCAAGGCATGACAAAGGTCTTCCGGTCTGACGCGACGAGCAATCGCAGCGATCGACATCACCGTTGCAAACCGCTGCTCACGCAACCGCCCACGCACCCCGACCGCGACGTGATTCGGCGCACTCAACGCACGCCGAACCACCACCGGCTGACCTGCGCTGACCGACTCGATCGCCCATGCAGGCGCGTCCACCGGCAGCTGCTCCGGGGTCATCCCCCAAAGCAGGTCGTGGGCCAGAAACGTATTCACCACTGCGCTCTCAGCAATTGGCGAACGGTGCTTGATGCCGCACGGTTGGTCGCGCCCAAGCGGCTGCTCAGATCACGTCCGCTGGTGGCGACATCGCCAATGGCAAGGTTCAGGCATTCAGTCACCCGCGCCAGATCCGCCGCTGTCGGCTGCTCGATCTGCTCTACCGACAAGGTTTCCCAAAGCAATCCCAGACTCGCATAGCTGTCGATGTCATAAGCCATCGGAGGCACACTGGAAGCCAGGGCTTCGAGTTCTTCGACGCTGCGCAACGTCACCCGCGCTGCCGATGCCTTGCCCATCGCATGGACCATCACGCCCGGATCACGCAAGGCAATCAAGCGATTGGCCTGATACCCATGGGCCAGAAACGCCCCGGACATCGCCTTGCCCACCAGCAAGCCAATCACCGCATGACCGGCTAACCGGGCGCGGGCATAGCTGTCTGCCGCACCCGCCAGGGCCTGATGAATGCCGAGCGCTTCTTCGCGCCGACCGTAAGCCTGGCTCGGCACATCGACGACGGCGACCAAGGCGCGTTTGTGCGGTTTATCCGTGTCTTCTGCGATGACGTCATCCACCGCCTTGGCCAGGCCCCAACCTTCCAGCAGACCGACCTCGCCATTGCGGGCGCGGACGAAACGGTTGTCGGGATCAGCCACCACCGCGATAAACCGTACAGACTGATCACCCAATACACCGTCGGCGACCTTCAACGAAGCGGGCAAACCTTCGACCGGTTTCGCGCCCGCCCTCAAGGCGTTGAACCAGTTCAAACCTCTCAGGGAATACGAACTCATGAGTGCTCTCCTTGATACAGATCGCGAACCACTGACGGCTCGATTTGCGGTTCGGCGTCCAGACGGGCCAGCCGCTGCAGGAACAGATCGGCCTGACGGCTGCGTTGCTGTTCCGGCAAACCTTGCTTGAGTAACTCACCGACCTGCTGCTGAATCTGCGCCACGTCGTCGGCAACATAACGGTCCACCAAACCGCTGGCAAAACGCTGCTCGCCACCGGTCAGGCTCCAGATAAAAGGACGGTCGCGGGAGTCGTATTCCTCAAGCCCGGCTTCCTGTTCGATCACTTGCGGACCGTTGAGGCCAAGCCGCGCTTCCTGAGTCACCAGCAAATAGCTGCACAACCCGGCGGCAATCGACATCCCGCCAAAGCAACCCACGCTGCCGGCGACCACACCGATAACCGGCTGGTACTGACGCAGGTCGACAATCGCCGCATGAATATCGGCAATTGCCGCCAGCCCAAGATTGGCTTCCTGCAAACGCACGCCGCCGGTTTCCAGCAGCAGCACGGCGCGAGTGGGAACGCCATTGCGGTTGTCTTCGGCGGCGAGTTCCAGCGCACCGGCAATCTTCGCCCCGCCGACCTCACCGAGGCTGCCGCCCTGAAATGCACCTTCGATGGCGGCGATCACCACCGGCAATCCACCGATGCTGCCCTTGGCGATCACCACGCCGTCATCGGCTTGCGACACCACGCCCTGGCGCGACAGCCACGGCGACATGACGCGTTGAAACGGGTCGAGCAATTCGCGGAAGGTGCCAGGGTCGAGCAAGGCTTTCGCCCTTTGCCGGGCGCCGAGTTCGACGAAGCTGTGCTTGTGTAGGAGTTCTTTACTGTCAGTCATGACCGATCTCCTCAAAGCCTTGTTCCAGACGCAAGCGCACCACGCCGGGGGTAGCGCCGAAATCGTGGATATCAATGGCCATCGCTGGCGGTGTCTGGCCGTCGAACATCCGTGCAAACAGGTGCTGCCAGCGTTGCTCCGCGCCATTGACCGAGGTCTGTACTTTGATCGTTAGTTTGCCGGTCTGACCCGGTTCGATCAGCACTTCCAGATCGCCCGAACCGACACAGCCCACCAGCGTGCGGCCCCGTGGCGGCTGCCCGGCGGGGAATTCAAAGGATAAGGTTTCCATCAGAAAGCTCCCGACTCGATGCGGTCGATAAACAGGCAGGCGGCGAGCAAATCCGCGGCACCGCCGGGCGACGCATTCAATGCGATTAATTGTTCGTCTAATTCGTGCAGACGGCGGCGACCGGCGAGGCTGGCACTGCCGCCCGCATCGAGTACCGCTTGGGCACCAAGCTGCATGGTTTGCAGGCCGTGTTCGCCGGCGCGGTAGAGCACGCAGGTGTCGGCCAGGTTCGTCATGATTGCGAGTAAGGCGTCGAGCCGGGCGTTCTGCTCGCCATGGCCCAAGGCGCGGCTGCGTTTGAGTTGTGGCAGTGCGCGTTGCAGAACCGAAGGAAAGCCGAGTTGGGCTTCTTCACGGGCACCGCGAGCGCCGTAGCGTTGGGCAACCTGGGCGCCATGGCTGAGTGGACGTGGTGCGTAACGGTCGTCGATTAACGCGAGTCGGGCAGCACGCAAAGCAATCGGGCCTGCGGCACTGGATTCAGGCTCAAGCGCGCAGGCGGTGACCAAAAGACCCAAGGCCCAGATCGCCCCGCGATGGGTGTTCACGCCAGCCGTCGTGGCGAGCATCGCTTGCTCCCCTTCCCGACCGATCCGTCCAACGGCTTCACGCAGCGGCACACCAACTTCGCCAGATTCAATGGCCGCTTGCGCCATTTCCTTGAATGCAGGCCACAGCGAGAGCGCCGAGGCGTGCATCAGCCCGAGGTGCAAATCGGTATGAGCGCCATTGCCACGACGGTCGACCAACGCCGGTTTCGGCGACAGGTCCGCTTCGTCGATCAATGCGTCCACCGCCAGGTCCGCCAGCCGTTCAGCCAGGGAAAGCGTTTTCGGTTGCAGGTTGAATGCGTGCATTACCAGCTCCTGAACTTGGCGGGCGGGTTGTAGAGGCCACCGGACCACTCGACCAGATCAGCCACGCTCTTGGCCGCGAGCAATTCGCGGGTGGCGTCGGTGCGGCGGATGCCGAGGTCTTCCGGCAAGGCGATCAAGCCTTCACGGCGCATGCGTGCGGTGTCTTTCGGGTTGTGGCGCAGGCCGATGGCGGTCACTCCGGCGACGGCGGCGATCATCGCCTGGCGCTCTTCAAGGGAGCGGGCCTTGTACAAATAGGCGATGCCTTCTTCAGTCAGCAGGTGGGTGACGTCGTCGCCGTAGACCATGATCGGCGCCAGCGGCATGCCGCTTTTCTTCGCGACTTCTATTGCATCGAGGGTTTCGACGAAGGTCGGTTTGCCGCCCTCCTGGAAGGTCTCGACCATTTGCACCACGAGTTTTTTGCCGCGTTCGAGCAAGGCTTCGGGCGCGTCGTCATGGCGCATGTCGAGCCAGGCCGGCGTGCTATGACGGCGACCGCGCGGGTCGTGGCCCATGTTCGGCGCGCCGCCGAAACCGGCCAGGCGCCCACGGGTCACGGTGGAAGAATGACCGTCGCCATCGACTTGCAGGGTTGCGCCGATGAACAGGTCCACCGCGTATTGCCCGGCGAGTTGGCAGAACATCCGATTGGATCGCAGAGAGCCGTCGCGCCCGGTGAAGAACACGTCCGGCCGCGCAGCAATGTAGTTTTCCATGCCCAATTCAGTGCCGAAGCAATGCACGCTTTCGACCCAGCCGCTTTCAATCGCCGGGATCAGCGTCGGGTGCGGATTGAGCGTCCAGTTGCGGCAGATCTTGCCCTTCAGGCCTAGGGATTCGCCGTAGGTCGGCAGGATCAATTCGATGGCGGCGGTGTTGAAACCGATGCCGTGGTTCAGCGACTGAACGTTGTGTTTTTCGTAGATCCCACGGATCGCCATCATCGCCATCAGCACGTGCACAGGTTTGATGTGCCGTGGGTCGCGGGTGAACAGCGGTTCGATGTAGAACGGCTTGTCCGCCACCACCACGAAATCGACCCAGGACGCGGGAATGTCGACGCGTGGCAGGTCGCTGACATCGTCCACCAGTTGGTTGACCTGGACGATGACAATGCCGTCGCTGAAGGCGGCCGGCTCGATCAAGGCGGGGGTGTCTTCGGTGCTCGGGCCGGTGTAGATGTTGCCAGCGCGGTCGGCCATGAAACCGGCCGAGAGCACGACGTTGGGAATCAGGTCGACCACCAGCCGCGCATAGAGCTCGATGTAGGTGTGGATCGCACCGATTTCCAGCAGGCCGTCTTCCAGCAATTGGCTGATGCGCAGGCTCTGGGTGCCGGCGAAGGAGAAGTCGAGCTTGCGGGCGATGCCGCGCTCAAACAGGTCCAGGTGCTCGGAGCGGCCGACGCTGGGCATGATCATGTGCAAGTCATGCAACTTAGCGGGATCGGCCTTGGCCAGGGAGCGAGACAGGAAATCCGCCTGCTTCTGGTTATTGCCTTCCAGCACCACGCGGTCGCCGGGCAGGATCAGAGCTTCCAGTGCCGCGACGATGTTGTCGGTGGGCAGGACCACACCGTCGGCAAGATGCTTGACCAACGCCAGACGCCGCTGCTTTTCGCTGCGCCGCCGCGTCCATCGCGAGTCGGGGGATATTGTTGTTGTCATGACCACTCCACGGGTTCGCTGTCGTGGGAGTCACCTTAGGAGGGTTGGGTGGGGAGCATCAATCAAGCACAGAGACGGATCGTTACGGTCAGGGTAATGGTTGACCACGCCGACGCCATCGCGAGCAGGCTCGCTCCCACAGGAGAGCGCATTTCAATGTGGGAGCGAGCCTGCTCGCGAAGAGGCCAGAACGATCACCGCAGTTTTCAACGAGTAATAATTACAGCCCAGCCATCTGCTGCTGCACACGAATGGCTTTCAGCCCACCGCTACGTAACAGGTTTTCCAGATTCTCGTTGCTGCCCATCCTTGGACTCCAAAGGGTTTTCCCCCATCAGGTTGATCTTGTCCTGCTGCGCTACCCGCACGACGAAGCTGTTTTCAGCCGCCAGTTTTGCGGCCCAGTCTTCGGGGGTGTAGAGCGTCGGATTAAGGACGCGGCCTAATTGCTCCTCCAGAGGCATAAGCCGCTCCATCACTTCACTGTAGTGCAGGCCTTCACCGATCAGCATGAGATCAATGTCACTGGATGCGTTTGCCGAATCCTTGGCGATTGAACCGTACACAAATGCCCAGGTGATCTGTTCGGCAAAGGGTTGAAGCGCCTGACGCAGAGGCTCGGCAATGCCAAAAGTCTTGCGGGCGATGCCCAACAGCTCAGCATAAATCGGGCACTGCGGATTGGCCTGATAGTGGGTCTGGTTGCCTTGGCGGCTCAGGGTCAACACGCCTGCCTGTTGCAACCGATCCAGCTCTCGCATGAGGCTGCCTTTACCCACTTGAGCCCAGCGGGCGATTTCGTTGGCGTAAAAACTTCGATCGGGTTTGCCGAACAACAAGCCCAGCACTTTTTGCTGAGTGGTCGTGAACAAGGCTTCGCTGAGGGAAAGGTTTTTCACAGTGGCAACCGATGAGTCCCAAAAAGGGAACGATAGGTCCCTTTTTGGGAATCTTCAACTTTTGCCGGTCGATTGGAGATTTGTGTTTAAAAGTTTGTCCGCTGCAAGGGTGGGAGGCTACACGGCGTGACGTCGCCACCTACAGCAATGCCGGAAGCCGCTGACTGGTGGGGTTTTGCGCTGAGCTTTATCGTTTGTGAGTCGCTGCCAAATCAGCGATAGGGGCTGGAAACCCCATAAGTGACGGGGCGCAAAAGCGTCCTTCATAACGTATGCTTGCGCACCTTTATTGTGTGCACTCCGTTATGGCGGCTGTGCGCGGGAGACTTAACCGTCTGCCGGGTTTCTCCGTTACCCCGGGTTTCCAGCCGCGTACAGCTGCCACCTATTCGCGTGGAAACCGAATGGGTCAGCCTCAACCCCTGACGGAGATTCACAATGTTCAAAGCCACTCCCAATCCCCCGGAAACCGACACCGATCCCGAGGCAGTCCTCGAAGCCGAAAAACTCAAGGAAGCCGCCGACCGCGCCTTCGCCCATTACTTCCCTCCCGCTCACGAAAAACCGGCCAAACGCCGCAAACACCCTCTCTTCACCGTCTCCCCCGACATCGACACCGAAGCCCTTTTGGCCAACGCCTCCGAAGACTTGCTGTCGATCAGCGCCATTGCGGCCGATCTGGCGGACGATGTTGAAGGTTCGCGCCGGTCGGTAGCCTTGGCGCTCAGTCGAATGGCCGATGGGGTGCAGTTGTTGGTGGAGCGGGCGCTGGATCATAACGAGGCGTTGCAGATGCAGATGCGCGCCAAAGTCTAGTGCACACCCCCTGTGGCGAGGGAGCTTGCTCCCGTTCGGCTGCGCAGCAGTCGCTAAATAATCGGTTCGCCGGAGATTTTGGGGCTGCTTCGCAACCCAGCGGGAGCAAGCTCCCTCGCCACAGGATACGGGTCAGACTAGCCCGGCACTCACCAACAACTCCTCCAGCGCCAGCAAATCAGGCACCTTCGCCACTTGCTCCCCCACCTGCACCGCCGCCTGCTCCAGCGGACACAACGGCACATCGACGTAACTCAACTGACTGTCGAGCTTGTACGACCGCGGAATCCCCTGCACCAACAGCGCAATGAACTTCAGCTCCGGCCGCCCACCGAGGGCATTGAGAATCACGATGCGCGCGCGCTCGCCGATGACGGTTTTATTGCCGCACGCCGACTCGAAACTCAGCAACGGAATCTGCCGGTCCCGCCACGTCACCAACCCCAGGTACCACGGCGGTGTGTCCAGATCGAACGCCCCCGGTTGATAGTCAATCAACTCCGCCACCGCCACGTTGGGCAGAATCAGGTTGCGGTCAGCCAGGGGCAGCAGCAGGCCGGTGAGATTGCTGGTGCGATGCTCAAGCATGGGTTTTGCTCCACAACGCGATGCTGTCGAGCAGCACCGATTCCTGGTACGGCTTGCCGAGGTAGTCGTTGACGCCGATGGCCATGGCGCGGTCGCGGTGTTTCTGGCCGGTGCGGGAGGTGATCATGATGATCGGTAAATGCTGCAAACGTTCGTCGCTGCGCACCTGGGTCGCCACTTCGAAGCCGTCCATGCGCGGCATTTCGATGTCGAGCAGCATAACGTCGGGCATATGTTCTTCGAGCAGCAGCATGGCGTCGACCCCATCCTTGGCAGTCAGCACGTTCATGCCGTGACGTTCGAGCAGGCGGCTGGTGACCTTGCGCACGGTGACCGAATCGTCGACCACCAGCACCAGCAGCGGTTTATGCGGCTCGACCTCAACGTCCTGTGTTGCCGACTGTTGCGGCACTCGGGCCTGCATGGCGCGGATCGGCGCCAGCAAATCGAGAATCAGCACCACCCGGCCATCGCCCAGAATCGTCGCCCCGGATAACCCCTGCACCGACGCAAATTGCGGGCCGAGGCTTTTGACCACGATCTCCCGCGTGCCGGCCGTGGAATCCACCTGCACGGCGATGTGCCGCTCGTTGCATTGCACCAGCAAGACCGGCAGCGGCAGACTCTGGCCCAACAGTTTCGGGCGGGTGCTGGTTTTCAGCAGCTCGCCCAGATAACACAGTTCATAACGCTGCCCGGCGTATTCATAGGTCGGCGGATCGAGCCGGTAATGCCCTTCGAGCTCGTTGGGCAGCACGCGAACGATGCCGTCGATGGTGTTCAGCGGGATCGCGTATTGATCCTCCAGACACTGCACCATCAGCGCGCGGTTGACCGACACGGTGAACGGGAGGCGAATCCGAAAGTGCACGCCCTGCCCCGGTGTCGAGTCGATGACCATGGTGCCACCGAGCTGCCGGACTTCTTCGTGAACCACGTCCATGCCCACGCCACGCCCGGAAATCTGAGTGATTTTCTCAGCGGTGGAGAACCCCGGTTGCAGGATGAATTGCAGCACATCGCGGTCGCTGACCTCGGCGTCCGGGGCCAGCAAGCCGCGCTTGATCGCCTTGCGCCGCACCGCGTCCAGCGGCACGCCTGCGCCGTCGTCGCGGATGTCGAAAATCATGTCGCCGCCCTCGCGGGACAGGTCGAGAGTGATTCGTCCCTGGGCCGGTTTGCCGGCCGCAATACGCACCTCGGCCGACTCCAGGCCGTGGTCCACGGCGTTGCGCAGCATGTGTTCCAGCGGCGCCGCCATGCGCTCAAGCACGTTGCGATCCATCTCGCCTTCGGCGTTGCCGACCACGAACTCAACGTCTTTACCCAGTTCACTGGAGACCTGGCGGACGATGCGCCTCAAGCGCGGCAGCATGCGCTCGAACGGCACCATGCGCGTGCGCATCAGGCCTTCCTGCAATTCGGTGTTGATGCGGCCCTGCTGTTGCAGCAGGTTTTCCGCATCCTGATTGCGTCGATCGAGGGTTTCCTTGAGGTCGAGCAGGTCGGAGGCGGATTCGAACAGCGCCCGCGACAACTGCTGCAACTGCGAGTGACGGTCCATTTCCAGCGGATCAAACTCCTCGTAGCCCAGACGTTCCGCTTCGACTTGCTGGCGGCTGAGAATCCGTCCCTGGGTTTCGGTGTCGAGCCGTCGCAACTGATCGCGCATCCGCTCGATGGTGGTTTCCATCTCGCTCAGGGCCACCCGCGCATCGTTGACCTGTTGCTCGATACGGCCACGGAAGATCGAGGTTTCACCGGCCAGGTTGACCAGATCGTCGAGCAGTTCTGCCGAGACCTTGACCATGTCGACGCCCACTTCGGCTTGCGCCACCGGGGCGTCGGGTTTCGGCGTGGCGGGCACGATCACCGGCGTATCAAGAACAGCGGGATGGCTGAAGTTCTTGATCGCGTCGATCAACCGATCAGCCGGCGGCAAGGGCTGGCCGGCGCGGGCGGCGTCGAGCATTTGCGCCAGTCGGTCATGACTGCTTTGCAGCAGGGCGAACAGCGCCGGGGTCGGTTGCAGCACGCCAGCGGACAGACCTTCGTAGAGAAATTCCAGCTCATGGGCGAGGTCGCCGATGGGGGCAATTTCCACCATCCGCGCACCACCCTTGAGCGTGTGCAGGTCGCGCAGCAGGGTTTCCACTTCCTGACGGTTCGACGGTTCGGCTTGCCAGCGCACCAGCGCCGCGCCGGAGTTTTCGATGATGTCGAAACCTTCCTCAAGGAAGATCTCCAGCAGCTCGGGGTCATGCCCCGGCGAGTCATTGGCCGGCGCAGGTTCCGCCACTTCGGCGGTGTTGGCATTGCCTTGACGGAACTCGCGAATCGCCTCGATCAGCTCGCTCGGGGCACCCAGGGTGTGCTGGTTTTTCAGCTGTTCGAGCAACACCGCGAGCCGGTCATGGCTCTGTTGCAGCAACTGCGCAAGGGTTTCGCTGTAGCTGTAACGGTGGTCCACCAGGCCTTCGTAAAGACTTTCCAATTCATGGGCCAGGTCGCCGACCGGCTCGACCTCGGCCATCCGCGCGCCGCCCTTGAGAGTATGCAAGTCCCGCTGCAAGGACGACAGCGGCGCGGCGTTGTCCGGGTCGTTCAGCCAGCGCTGCAAGGCCTGGCCAGCACTCTCGAGAATATCCACCGCTTCTTCGAGAAAGATCGAAACGATCTCATCGTCCAGCTCGACCTGAGTCGCGGTCTGTTCCAGTTCTGCGGTGGCGCTGCCCAGTTCGCGGATGCTCAGGGTGCGGCTGCCATCGCTGCGGATCAGGCCCATGGACGATGGATCAAGGCTTTCATCGAGCAGGCCGCGCAAGGCACGGATGCGTTCCGGTTGCGGGCTGACTTCCTGGCCGGCGGCCAGTTCGTCGAGCATGTTGATCAGCGCTTCATGGGCACTTTGCGCCTCGTGGAAAAACCGGTCGCTGACCGCCAGGCTGCTCTCTTCCACCGCGCCGTACAGGTCGAGCAACGCTTCGCACAATTCATCCACCGGATGCAGATCGGCGAGGTGCGCGCCTTCGCCCAAGGTGGTCAATTCGTCCAGCAACGCGCTGAGTTCCTGGCGCTCGCCGGGGTGCTGCTGCCAGCGCTGCAACAGGCTTTCGGCATCCAGCAGGATGTCCATGCCCTGGGCCAGGAAGTTGTTGATCAGTTGCGGATCACGCTTGATTCGCAGCGCGGTGTTCGGCGCTTTCAACAGCGCATCCAGACGCTCAGCGAGCAGCGCCTTGGTGCGCTCGATCAGTAAATCGGCATCCGGTATTTCGGCCAGCGGATCAGTCTTGAGTTGCCGCAGCCCGAGACGGAACAGACCTTCGGCTTCCAGCAGCAGTTCGACTTCGTCGAGGTCGAGGGCGATCAGGTGCGCTTTGTATTCGCGGGCCAGTTGATCCAGCGGCGTCGCCAGCTCGGCGATCGGCAATACGCCGGCCATCGAGGCGCTGCCCTTCAAGGTATGCAACGCCCGCTGCAACTCGTCACTGGCTTGCAGCGGCACGTGCTCGGCGGCTTGATCGAGGAAACGGTTGAGGCTGGCGAGATGGGTCTCGGCTTCCTTGCGGAAGATCTCCAGCAACAGCGGATCGAGGGCCGCGACGTCCTGGGTGTCCTCATCGCTGGCGGGCGTATCGCCCTTGGCGAGGGCATGGGCGCGAGCGGCCAGTTGGTCGACCTGATTGTTCTGGCGCTGGGCATTGGCGGCAAACTCGGCCACCAGTTGCGGCAGCAGCTCCAGTGTATCGAGGAGCAATTGTTGCACTGCCGCCCCAGGCGCAACGCTGCGCTCCAGCACGCGGTTGAGCAGGTTTTCCAGCGCCCACGCCAGCTCGCCCAGCACCAGCGCACGGACCATCCGGCCACTGCCTTTCAAGGTGTGGAAAGCCCGGCGCAATTCACTCAACGCGGCGTTATCGTCCGGGTTGGCCGTCCAGCGCGGCAAGTACTCCCGGAGGATTTCCAGGACTTCATCGGTTTCTTCGAGGAAGACTTCCCGCAGCTCTTCGTCCACCGGTTCTTCGCCGGCGGGCGGTGGCAGCAGGCTGCCCGGGATGGTCAGCGCCGGCGGATTGACCGAAGACACCGGGCTGGCCAGGACATCGGCCAGCGACTGCACGGTATCGGGGTCATCGAGTTCTTGCAGGTCCTGCATCACTTGGGCTTCACTCGGGCTCAGCACATCCTCAAGCATCGGCACCTGTTGTTCACTGGGGAAAAACCCAAGGGACGCCAGGCTCTTTTCCGCCACGTCGAGCAGTTGTTCACCGGGTGCCTCGGGGTCGTCGCTGAGACGCTCCAGGTAATACTCGATGCTGGTGATGACGTCGGCCAGGCTGTCCAGTTCCTGCCAGCCGGGCTGGCCCGGGTCCAGCAGCAGATGCTCGCGAATGAAGTGGTTGCAGGCTTCGATCAGGCTCGCCGCACGACCCAACGGAATCATCGACAGCGCACCGCGTACCTGGGTCAGCAACGCCGGCAAGGCCTGCAAATGCTGGCGATCCCAGTCGGCGTCGATGTAGTCGACGATCATGTCCTTGGCCTGTTGCAGGCAGATGCGCGCTTCCTTGATCACGATCTGATGGATCTGCGTCAGATCGGTGGTCGGCAGGTGGCTTTCTTCCTGGCTCTCCGGCTCTACGGTGCCGACCATGCCGGCCAGCGTCGCTTCGACGTAGAGCAAGGCCCCGGCAACGTCCATGAGAATGGCGTCGTTGGGTTCGCGCTGGCCTTGGGCGAGGCTCAGCACCACCGCCAGTTGATCGATGATGACTTTGCGCGGCTGGCCGAAACCCAACACCGCCAGGGTGTCGGCGATTTGCCGCAACGGCGCCAGCAGGGTTTCGAGGTCCGAGGTGTGCTGGCGGTCGCTGCGCACAAACAGGTCCAGGCGTTCCTTGACCCGCACCAGCTCTTCACACAGCGCGGCCAGCACCGAGCGCATGGCGTCACGGTCCGGTCCGGCCAGGCGGGCGCGTTCTTCGTCGACCATTGCGCTGTCAGGCAGCGCGTCGTCCAGTGAGTAACGATCTTTCATGGTCAGCATCTGCCCGGTGGGATGTTCGGCCTTGGCAATGTAGAACAGCAAACTCTTGAGCAACTCCGGCGGCGCCGGCTGATTGATGCCGCGTATGCCCTGTTCGAGCAAGCGCTTGAGTTCTTTGTCGGCGTCCTTGAACAGGCTGCGCAGCGCCGGGCTGTTGGCAATCGAGCCGCCGCGCATGCCTTCGACCAGCGCCGAGGCGACTTGCCACAACGGGCTCAAAGGCGCGTTGCCGCACAGTCCTTCCAGGCGTGAAAAAACCTTGGTCAGATAACCAAGGTTAGTCTCGTCATCCTGCTCGCGCAGCAACCCGACCAACGCCATTTGCAGCATCTGCCGCAACTTGCGCAGCACATTGGCAAAATCCGCCGGTTCCAGCAGGGCCAGCGATTCTTCGTCCAACACCGGCAGGTCGAGCAATTGCGGGCTGAACAGGCTGGTTTCCGACAACAGGCTTTCGCCCCGGGCACTGCGTAAATCGTTGATCAGCGGCAGCACCACCAAGGGCAGGTCACGGCGCGCGCCTTGCACCCGGTCGAGGTAGATCGGCAGTTGCCCGAGGGCTTGCAACAGCAGATGAAGCGCCTCGTCGCGATGGTTGATGCGGTCTTGCTGCAAGGCGGTGGCCAGGTGTTCCATTTCTTCGGCGAGCAGGGCCGCGCCGTAGAATTCGACCATCTGCAAACTGCCGTGGACCTGATGGATGCACGCCAGGCAATCGCTCAGGGCGTGCGTCGCCTGGGGATCATCAAGCAGGGTTTCGATCGCTTGATGAGCCACTTTCAGCGTTTCGGCAATCTCGCCTTTGACCCACTCGAGGGCCACATAGTCGTGCCGATCACCCATAACCACTCCAAATCACTGCTCTACTCAAAAAAACCCGAACGCCTGCGGGCGCTTCACACTTTATCCGCCGCCTGCGCCTTGGCCGCCGGCAAGGTGAAACCGGACACCGAGCGCCGCAGCTGACTGGCCATTTTCGCCAGGTTGCCAATGCTTTCGGCGGTGGCGGTCGAGCCCGACGAAGTCTGCGTGGTGATCTGCTGGATCACGTTCATCGTCAGGGAAATCTGACCGGCTGAAGACGTCTGCTGCTGCGCAGCGTTGGAAATACTCTGGATCAACGCCGCCAGGGTCTTCGACACGCCTTCGATTTCTTCCAGGGCCACACCGGCATCCTGCGCCAGACGCGCGCCGCGCACCACTTCGGTGGTGGTCTGTTCCATGGAAATCACGGCTTCGTTGGTGTCGGTCTGGATCGCTCGCACCAGGGTTTCGATCTGCCGGGTAGCGGCGGACGAACGCTCGGCCAGACGCTGCACTTCATCGGCCACCACTGCAAAACCGCGCCCGGCATCACCGGCCATCGAGGCCTGGATCGCCGCGTTGAGCGCAAGGATGTTGGTCTGATCGGCAATGTCATCGATCAGGCTGACAATGTCGCCGATTTCCTGAGAGGACTCGCCCAGACGCTTGATGCGCTTGGCGGTGTCCTGGATCTGCTCGCGAATGTTGTCCATGCCGTGGATGGTGTTGTGCACCACCTCGTTGCCCTTGTTGGCGATTTCCACCGAACGTTCCGCCACCGCCGAGGACTCGGCAGCGTTGGCGGAGACCTGGTCGATGGACTGGGCCATGTCGTTGATCGCGGTGGAGGCTTCGCTGATCTGTTGCGCCTGATGTTCCGACGCCTGGGCCAGGTGCATCGCCGTGGCCTGGGTTTCCTGCACGGCGGCGGCGACCTGGCCAGCGGTGAGGTTGATGGTCGCCACCAGGTCGCGCAGTTGATCAACGGAATAGTTGATCGAGTCGGCGATGGTCCCGGTGAAGTCTTCGGTCACCGAGGCCGTCACGGTGAGGTCGCCGTCGGCGAGGTCTTCGATCTCGTCGAGCAGGCGCATGATCGCGGTCTGGTTGCGCTCGTTCTTCTCGGCGGTTTCGCGCAGCTGGCGGTTGGTTTCGCGCACCATCACAAGGCCGATAAGAATGATCGACATCAGCGCCAACAGGCCCAGCACGTAGCCGCCAATGGTGTCGGTGTCGCGCCCGCCGGCAAGGTTTTCGAACCCGCTGGCCAGGTGCGAGGCTTCGTCGAGCAGGGTCTGCGACAAGGTGAAGATGTTGGTCGCCGATTCGCGAACCTTGAACAGCTCCGGCGAGGTTTCGAGGATTTCATCCACAGAGCCGGAAACAAACTCGAACAGCTCGGAAATCTCGGTCAAGCGGGCACGCGCATCGCGGTCTTCGACCTGGCTGACTCGCAGCGACGTATTGCCCTGGAGCATGCCATTGAGTACCTGGCCGAATCGCGCGGCGTCGCGACCGAACGCGTCGGCGGCCTGTTGTGAATTTTCATCGCCGGACAGCACGGTGTTCACCGCGCCCAGGATGCGTTCGGCCAGCAGCGACTGACGCTGGGCCATGGCCACCTGAGCGGCCGGCGCGCCGCGCTGCAAGAGGATTTCGACGACTTTTTCGTATTCGACCTGCAACTGCGGCACGGTTTCGGCCAGCGTCGCGGCGACCTGATGCAGCGAGAGTACGGTCTGCTCGCTGGAGAGGATGGCGTCGGTGTTTTTCAGCAGCCGTTCCCAGTCCAGCTGAACGGCGCGCATTTCCGGGCGCACGGCGGACGGCGCTGGCGGCAGGCCGGTGGCCGGGTCGCCCTTCTTCAAGTAACCCCAGCGTTGGGCGAAGTCGTTGCGTGCATCGCTCAGCAGCTTGAACGCTGCCGCCTTGCCGGCAGCGGCTTCGGTGGCGTTTTTGGCGATGCGTTGGGACAGCACGCGCAGTTCGCCGGCGTGGCCGATGTACTGTTTGTCATACGTGGCTTGCGTGTTGAGGTAAGCGAAGTTGGCAAACAGCAGCATGATGAAGATGATCAGCGCGATGAACAGCACGATGATCTGCGAGCGGCTGCGCGATCCTTCTGGCTTGCCTGTTTTTGTTTTTATCATCGGTCCTCGCCTGTACTGCCTGATTCAACGACGCCCTTGCAAGAGCGAGGCTTGCCCGCGAAGCAGGCGCTACGGTCTTACGGGAACACCGCGTTTTCGTTCTTCGCGGGCAAGCCTCGCTCCTGCAGGATTGGGGCGTCGCCTTGATTACAGCGCTACATGCATAAAGCTTTGCGACTGCGCCAGCGTAAACGGGCTGAATATTTGCCACGTCTGCTCACGCTGAAACCGGCCCTGGACGAACGCGGCAATCGGCCCGTGCAGATCGGCCATCGACACCGGTTCCAGACTGTCCTGGGCAAAGTGCTGCAAGCCGAAGACTTCGTCGACCATCAACCCGGCAAACACTTCACCGTGCTCCACCACCAACACCCGCCGCTGTTTGCGCAGGGTCGACTGCTCATGTCCGAAGAAGCTGCACAAATCCATGATCGGCAGCAATCGTCCGCGCAAGTTGGCCACACCCTTGACCCAGGGTTTGACGCCCGGCAACTGGGTGAAACGCGGTTCGTGCAGGACCTCGCTGACTTCGCCCATGGGCGCGACGTACCAGTTTTCGCCCAAGCGAAAGCCGATGCCGCTCCAGCGGTCCTGTCGGGTTGGCTGGGATGGCAGGTCCGCCGCCAGCAGACGACAGCGCTGGTCAATCTGCAGCAGCAGTTCGAAAGCCGTCAGCGACTCGGTCATGGCCGGACGATCAACCGGCCAGCACGTTGTTCAGGGTTTTGATCAGGGTCTCTTCGTCGACCGGTTTGGTCAGGTAATCCTTGGCGCCCTGGCGTGTGCCCCAGACTTTGTCGGTTTCCTGATCCTTGGTGGTGATGATGATCACCGGGATGTGCCCGGTGTCCGGGTCTTTGGTCAACTGGCGGGTCGCCTGGAAACCGTTGAGGCCGGGCATGACGATGTCCATGAGCACCGCGTCGGGTTTTTCCTGACGGGCCAGGGCCACGCCGTCGGCGCCGTTTTCGGCTTTCAACACTTCATGACCGTGCTTTTCCAGCATGCCGGTCAGTTTGTACATTTCGGTCGGCGAATCATCGACGATCAGAATACGTGCCATGGTCTTCCCCATTCTTGTCAACGCCGGGCCCGCTGGCCGAGCGTCACTGTGCGTGTCCTACTGCGGCAAAACGGCGGCGAAGCCCGGTACATGGGCCTGGATCGCGTTCAGCAGTTCTTCCTTGCTGAAAGGCTTGGTCAAAAACTGGTCGGAGCCGACGATGCGCCCCTTGGCCTTGTCGAACAGCCCGTCCTTGGACGACAGCATAATCACTGGCGTGGACTTGAACGCACTGTGGTTCTTGATCAACGCGCAGGTCTGATAGCCATCCAGGCGCGGCATCATGATGTCGACAAAGATGATGCCGGGATGGTTATCGGCAATCTTGGCCAGGGCATCGAAACCATCGATGGCCGTGATGACTTCACAACCCACGTTTTTCAACAGCGTTTCGGCGGTACGACGAATCGTCTTCGAATCGTCGATCACCATGACCTTCAAGGCGCTGGAATGCTGTTCCATAAATGCTCTACCGTCGCCTTTGCGAATCAAATTGTCCGTTTACGGACCTTCGGTGGCTCGAAACCCTTGATGTTCAAGGGCCAGCACGACATGGCAGCCTTTTTAGCACAGTCTCCAACACCAATCTATCGGGCGACTGACACGGTGGTTTTTCCTTGACCGGGAACACACTGGGCGCCAATCTGACGCCACTTTTTCGTGTCCATCCGGACCACCCCAATTCGAGGAAAAACCCATGAGCGTTCGCGTCGGGATTGTCATGGACCCTATTGCCAGCATCTCCTATAAAAAGGATAGCTCGCTGGCCATGCTGCTGGCCGCACAGAAGCGCGGCTGGGAACTGTTCTATATGGAACAGAGCGATTTGTACCAGGCCGAAGGTGAAGCCCGAGCGCGGATGCGTCCGCTGAAAGTCTTCGCCAACCCGGAAAAATGGTTCGAACTGGAAGCCGAGACCGACGCGCTGCTGAGCGATCTTGACGTGATCCTGATGCGCAAGGATCCGCCATTCGACATGGAGTTCGTCTACTCCACGTACCTGCTGGAGCAAGCCGAGCGCGCTGGCGTGCTGGTGGTCAACAAGCCGCAAAGCCTGCGCGATTGCAACGAAAAGCTGTTCGCCACGCTGTTCCCGCAGTGCACGCCGCCGACCATCGTCAGCCGTCGCCCGGACGTGCTGCGCGAGTTCGCCGATCACCACGGCGATGTGATCCTCAAGCCGCTGGACGGCATGGGCGGCTCGTCGATCTTCCGTCACACCGTCGGCCACCCGAACCTGTCGGTGATCCTCGAAACCCTGACCTTGCATGGCAAGCAGCAGATCATGATCCAGGGTTACTTGCCGGCAATCGTCGATGGCGACAAACGCATCCTGATGATCGACGGCGAACCCGTGGATTACTGCCTGGCACGCATCCCGGCCGCCGGTGAAACCCGTGGCAACCTGGCGGCCGGCGGTCGTGGCGAAGCCCGCCCGTTGACCGACAAGGATCGCTGGATCGCTGCTCAGGTCGGCCCGACCCTGCGTGAGAAAGGCCTGCTGTTCGTGGGTCTGGACGTGATTGGTGAGCACCTCACCGAAATCAACGTCACCAGCCCGACCTGCATTCGCGAGATTGATAATGCGTTTGGCACCGACATCGGCGGCATGCTGATGGATGCCATAGAGAAGCAGCTGCAAGCTTCAAGCCGCAAGCCGCAAGCTTGAAGCTGACGCCCTACAGCTTGTCGCTTGATACTTGTAGCTTGAAGCTAAAAACCAACATTGCGTTATCATGCCGAGCCCGTAAAAACGCGATGTTGGTTTTTTTGTCATGACACTTCCGTCCGATCTGCCCCCTGAACTCGCCCATCGTGGCGTGCGCCCGGCCGATCGCCTCGGATTTACCCTGTTTCTAGCGGCGCTGATTCACCTGGCCTTGCTGTTGGGCGTCGGGTTCACGATGGTCGAACCCAAGCAGATCAGCAAAACCCTGGAAATCACCCTCGCCACCTTCAAAAGCGAAAAGAAGCCTGCGAAAGCTGATTTCCTTGCCCAAGAGAATCAGGAAGGCAGCGGCACCCTGGATAAAAAGGCGATTCCCAAGACCACCGAGGTCGCGCCCTTCCAGGACAACAAGGTGCAGAAAGTCACGCCACCGCCGGCCGCCAAGCCGCCAGTGCCGGAAGCCGCGCCAAAGGCTGCCGTGACCACGGTCGCGCCGAAGCCGAAAAAAGCCCCGGCCAAGAACGAAGAGATCAAGCCGATAACCAAGCCTGCGGTGGCGGCGCCGACGTTCGACACTGAACAGCTGTCCAGCGACATCGCCAGCCTGGAAGCGGAACTGGCCAACGAACAACAGCTGTACGCCAAGCGCCCGCGAATCCACCGCCTGAGCGCTGCTTCGACCATGAAAGACAAGGGCGCCTGGTATAAGGACGAATGGCGCAAGAAGGTCGAGCGCATCGGCAACCTGAATTACCCCGACGAAGCGCGGCGCAAGCAGATCTACGGCAATTTGCGCCTGATGGTTTCGATCAACCGCGATGGCTCGCTGTATGAAGTGCTGGTGCTGGAATCCTCCGGGCAACCGCTGCTGGATCAGGCGGCGCAGCGGATTGTGCGGCTGGCGGCACCGTTTTCACCGTTTACCGGGGATTTGTCGGACATTGATCGGCTGGAGATCATCCGCACATGGAAATTCGCCCGTGGGGACCGGTTGTCCAGTAATTGATCAATTGATTTGTGGTGATTGAGCCGGCGCCTTCGCGTGCAAGCCTCGCGTCTACAGGTCATGCGCCACTTTTGCGGTACATACCGAACCTGTAGGAGCGAGGCTTGCACGCGAAGAGGCCCTCAAGCAAAACCCGGATCAAAAGACACCCGCCCAGGCATTTCCTGTGCATCCCCAGCTTGTCAGTTCGCCCCTCCAACGCCACACTAGCGCTCATGAAGAACGTCAGCCCCAGCTACCTCAAGCATCACTTCCTGATCGCCATGCCTCACATGGCCGACCCGAACTTTGCGCACACCTTGACCTACATCGTCGAGCACACGGCCAATGGTGCCATGGGGCTGGTGGTCAACCGCCCGCAAGACCTGAATCTGGCCGATATCCTCGAGCAATTGCGCCCCGACATCGAACCGCCGGTGCTCTGCCAGCATGTGCCGATCTTCATCGGCGGCCCGGTGCAGACCGACCGTGGTTTTGTCCTGCACCCTTCGGGCAAGACCTTTCAGGCGACCGTTGATCTGGAAGGCGACCTTTCCTTGTCCACCTCCCAGGACGTGCTGTTCGCCATCGCTGACGGCGTCGGCCCGGCCAAAAGCGTCATTGCCCTCGGTTACGCTGGCTGGGAAGCCGGACAGCTTGAAGCCGAACTGGCGCAGAACGCCTGGCTGACCTGTCCGTTTGACGCCGACATCCTGTTCAACACCAGCAGCGAACTGCGCCTGGATGCAGCGGCCAAGCACCTCGGGGTCAATCTCAGCCTGCTGACCAGCCAGGCGGGCCACGCCTGATGGCCCTGCGACTGATTCTGGGTTTTGACTACGGCACCAAACAGATCGGCGTTGCGGTCGGCCAGGTGATTACCGGTCAGGCCCGCGAGCTGTGCACCTTGAAGGCGCAAAACGGTATTCCCGACTGGAACCAAGTCGAAGCCCTCATTAAAGAGTGGAAGCCCGACGCCGTGGTCGTCGGCCTGCCCCTGAACATGGACGGCACGCCGAGCGACATGTGCCTGCGCGCGGAGAAATTCGCCCGACGCCTCAATGGCCGCTACAACCTGCCCTTCTATACGCACGACGAACGCCTGACCACCTTCGAAGCCAAAGGCGAGCGGCGTGATCGCGGCGGGCAAAAAGGCAGTTACCGCGACAACCCGGTCGACGCCATCGCCGCCGCCCTGCTGTTGCAAGGCTGGCTCGACGAAAACACCGCACTGTTCGAATCCTGAAGCGCCGTCACAGCGTCTCTCTTAGCTACAACCCGAGCCAAACCCCGCACGCACCGGCTCGGGCCCAAGAAGGAGCAACCATGAGCCTGCCCAATCCCGCCGAACTGATCAGCCAGATGGCGATCCGTCTCAAGGCACATCTGGAACACCGTGGCATCAGCGAACCGCGTTACATCGGCATTCGTACCGGCGGCGTCTGGGTCGCCCAGGCGTTGCTCGATGAACTGGGCAGTGATGCGCCCCTCGGCACCCTGGACGTGTCCTTCTACCGCGACGATTTCAGCCAGAACGGCCTGCACCCGCAAGTGCGCCCGTCCGCCCTGCCGTTCGAAATCGAAGGCCAGCACCTGGTGCTGATCGACGACGTGTTGATGAGCGGTCGAACCATCCGCGCCGCCATGAATGAACTGTTCGACTACGGCCGCCCGGCTAGCGTGACGCTGGTGTGCCTGCTGGACCTCGATGCCGGCGAGTTGCCGATCCGCCCGAACGTGGTCGGTGCGACGCTGACGCTTGCGGCTCACGAGCGGGTAAAGCTGTCCGGCCCGGAGCTCAAGCTCGAACTGCAAGACCTCGCCCTTTAATCCGCCCTATTGAGAGTCCCCCTCGCGATGACGCCTCTAGAAACCAAGCGCCCGCTGCAGCTCAATGATCAGGGCCAGCTGCGCCACTTCCTCTCGCTCGACGGTTTGCGCCGCGAGTTGCTGACGGAAATCCTCGACACCGCCGACTCGTTCCTCGAAGTCGGCGCCCGGGCGGTGAAGAAAGTCCCGTTGCTGCGCGGCAAGACCGTGTGCAACGTGTTCTTCGAGAACTCCACCCGCACCCGCACCACCTTCGAGCTGGCGGCCCAACGGCTATCGGCCGACGTCATCACGCTGAACGTGTCGACCTCGTCGGCGAGCAAGGGCGAAACCCTGCTCGACACCCTGCGCAACCTGGAAGCCATGGCCGCCGACATGTTCGTCGTGCGTCACGGTGATTCAGGTGCGGCGCACTTCATTGCCGAACATGTCTGCCCGCAAGTGGCGATCATCAACGGCGGCGACGGCCGTCATGCGCACCCGACCCAGGGCATGCTCGACATGCTGACGATCCGCCGGCACAAGGGCGGCTTTGAAAACCTCTCCGTGGCCATCGTCGGCGACATCCTGCACTCGCGGGTGGCGCGCTCGAACATGCTGGCGCTGAAAACCCTCGGCTGCCCGGACATCCGTGTGATCGCGCCGAAAACCCTGCTGCCGATCGGCATCGAGCAATACGGCGTGAAGGTGTACACCGACATGACCGAAGGCCTGAAAGACGTCGATGTGGTGATCATGCTGCGCCTGCAACGCGAACGCATGACCGGCGGCCTGCTACCGAGCGAGGGCGAGTTCTACCGCCTGTTCGGCCTGACCACCGCGCGCCTGGCCGGGGCCAAGCCGGACTGCATCGTCATGCACCCGGGGCCGATCAACCGTGGGGTGGAGATTGAGTCGGCGGTGGCCGACGGTCCGCACTCGGTGATCCTCAACCAGGTCACCTACGGCATCGCGATTCGTATGGCCGTTTTGTCCATGGCCATGAGCGGGCAGACTGCGCAACGTCAATTCGAGCAGGAGAACGCCCAGTGAAGCTCAGCATTCTCGGCGCACGTGTCATCGATCCGGCCACAGGCCTGGATCAAGTTACCGATATCCATATTGAAGCCTGCAAGGTCGTTGCCCTGGGCGCCGCGCCCGCCGGTTTTGTGCCCGTCGACACCATTGACGCCAAAGGCCTGGTGGCCGCCCCTGGCCTGGTTGACCTGAACGTCGCCCTGCGCGAGCCGGGCTACAGCCGCAAAGGCTCGATCATCAGCGAAACCCGCGCCGCCGCGGCCGGTGGCGTCACCAGCCTGTGCTGCCCGCCGAAAACCAAACCGGTGCTCGATACTTCGGCCGTGGCCGAACTGATCCTCGACCGCGCCCGAGAGGCCGGCAACACCAAAGTCTTCCCGATCGGCGCCCTGAGCAAAGGCCTGGACGGCGAACAGCTGGCCGAACTGGTCGCTTTGCGCGATGCCGGCTGCGTGGCCTTCGGCAACGGTCTGGAGAGCTTCCGCAACACCCGCACGTTGTGCCGGGCGCTGGAATACGCGGCGACCTTCGACCTGACGGTGATTTTCAACTCTCAGGATCATGATCTGGCCGAAGGTGGTTTGGCCCACGAAGGCCCGACCGCCAGTTTCCTCGGCTTGCCGGGCATTCCGGAAACCGCCGAGACCGTGGCCCTGGCCCGGGACCTGCTGCTGGTCGAGCAAAGCGGCGTGCGTGCGCACTTCAGCCAGCTCACCAGCGCTCGCGGCGTGGCGCTGATCGCTCAGGCCCAGGCCCGTGGCCTGCCGGTGACCGCCGATGTGGCGTTGTATCAACTGATCCTGACCGACGAAGCGCTGATCGACTTCAGCAGCCTCTATCACGTCCAGCCGCCGCTGCGCACCCGCGCCGACCGCGATGGCTTGCGTGCAGCGGTGAAGTCGGGGGTGGTTTCGGCCATCTCCAGCCATCACCAGCCCCACGAACGGGATGCCAAACTGGCACCGTTTGGCGCGACCGAGCCGGGCATCAGCAGCGTTGAACTGCTGCTGCCGCTGGCGATGACGCTGGTGGAGGATGGGCTGCTGGATCTGCCAACGTTGTTGGCGCGCCTCAGCACCGGGCCTGCCGAGGCGTTGCGCTTGCCGGCGGGCAAGTTAGCCGTAGGCGGGCCGGCGGACATCGTGCTGTTTGATCCGGCGGCTTCGACCGTGGCCGGTGAGACCTGGCTGTCCAAGGGTGAAAACTGCCCGTTCATTGGGCATAGCCTGCCAGGCGTCGTGCGCTACACCCTGGTGGATGGACGGATCAGCCACCAGTCTTGAGCTGGGCTGTCCCAATCGCTAGCAGGGCTAGCTCCCACGCAGGATCTGTGAACAACACAAATCCCCTGTGGGAGCTAGCCTGCTGGCGATGGTTTACTGGAAAGTGCCGCGATTCTGCGCGTTACGCACAGACACCTGGTCATTCAGCGTCCAGAAGTCATACAGCACCCCCAGAAAGAACAACCCGCCCGTCACCAGGTACAGCAAACCGCTGAGCCACTTCCCCTGATACATCCGGTGTACGCCGAAGACACCGAGAAACGTCAGCAGAATCCACGCTACGTTGTACTCGATGGGTCCGGCGGTAAAACGCAGGTCCGCTTCACGGTCCATGGCCGGGATCAGGAAGATGTCGATCAGCCAGCCAATACCCAGCAAACCGAAGGTGAAAAACCAGATCGTCCCGGTCACCGGCTTGCCGTAATAGAAGCGGTGAGCCCCGGTAAAACCAAAAATCCACAGCAGGTAGCCGATCACTTTGCTGTGTGTATCTTGCTGCTGGCCAGCCTGTTGATAGGTGTTCATGAAGGACCTCGATTCACACGATAGATAAATATTCTTGAATTCTTTGTGACTTTTTTACAGGTTGCCGACGTATGGCACATGCTACCTTCGGTTGCGTCAAAGCCTTATACCACCTGACTTCTGTCCGACAATTGCGTCCATTTGCCGCTTATTTGGTTCCGTTGACCACAAGTTGAATCGACCAACGGCCTCGGAAGGGCAAAAAAAGCTGTTATAAAGTTGCGCGCTAACCCATATGAGCCTTGCCTAATGCGTCCATTTTTCAAGACATGGCTAACCATTTGCCTTTTGATGCCACTGGCCGCCCACGCCACCAATCGTGAGCAACGTCTTCCAAACGTTAATGGTTACACCCAAAAATCCCATGTTTCTGCTCCTTCGAGCAAAAACAAGAAAACCGAAAAACGTGCTCCACAGCTGGCTAGTAAAAGCAGCCTTGTTCCGCCGATGGCGACCAAGGAAAGCAGCAACGTGCTGAGTCGCGCCGTCAACGTCCTCGGTACACCTTACCGTTGGGGCGGCAGCAGCCCAAGTAAAGGGTTCGATTGCAGCGGCCTGGTGAAATACGCGTTCAATGACGCCACGTTCGACCTGCCACGCACGTCCAATGCCATGGCCAGCGGTCATGGCGAGAAAGTCGATCGCAAGGATCTGAAGCCGGGCGACCTGATTTTCTTCAACATCAAGAGCCGTCGGGTCAATCACGTTGCCATTTACCTGGGCAACGACCGTTTTATCCACGCACCGCGCCGTGGCAAGTCGGTGACCATCGACACCTTGAAGAAACCGTACTGGGAAAGCCACTACGTGGTTGCCAAGCGGGTTCTGCCGAAAGAGAAGAACACACTTCAGGTTGTTCAGCGCTGATCTGCTGACGCCTTCGCGGCTTTTGTGGCGAGGGAGCTTGCTCCCGCTGGAGTGCGCAGCGCTCCCCGTTTTTAGGTCTGCTTCGCAGCCCAGCGGGAGCAAGCTCCCTCGCCACAGGCCCGCGTTCACACCTCAGAAGTTATCCGGCGTCCGCGCCTTCTCCCGGGCATGCTCCCGGCTGATCAAGCCCTTGGTCACCAAATCCTTTAAGCACATGTCCAGCGTCTGCATCCCCAGGCTGCCCCCGGTCTGAATCGACGAGTACATCTGCGCCACCTTGTCTTCGCGGATCAGGTTACGGATCGCCGACGTGCCGAGCATGATTTCGTGCGCCGCAATGCGCCCACCGCCGATCTTCTTGATCAGGGTCTGCGACACCACCGCCAGTAACGACTCGGACAGCATCGACCGCACCATCGACTTCTCGTCCCCCGGAAACACGTCCACCACCCGGTCGATGGTCTTCGCCGCTGACGTGGTGTGCAGCGTGCCGAACACCAGGTGACCGGTCTCGGCGGCGGTCAATGCCAGGCGGATGGTCTCCAGATCACGCATCTCCCCCACCAGAATCACGTCCGGGTCTTCCCGCAACGCCGAGCGCAGGGCCGTGGCGAAGCTACGGGTATCACGGTGGACTTCGCGCTGGTTGATCAGGCATTTACGCGATTCATGGACGAATTCGATGGGGTCTTCGATGGTGAGGATGTGGTGATGGCGATGGTTGTTCAGGTAATCGATCATCGCCGCCAGGGTGGTGGACTTGCCGGAACCGGTGGGGCCGGTCACCAGCACCAGGCCGCGCGGCGCCTCGGTGATCTTGCGAAACACCTCGCCCATGCCGAGGTCGTCCATGCTCAGGACTTTCGACGGGATGGTCCGGAATACCGCACCCGCCCCCCGGTTCTGGTTGAAGGCGTTGACCCGGAAACGCGCCACGCCGGGCACTTCGAAGGAAAAATCAGTCTCCAGGTGTTTCTCGAAGTCCACCCGCTGGGTGTCGTTCATGATGTCGTAGATCAGCTCATGCACCTGTTTGTGGTCCAGGGCCGGCAGGTTGATGCGCCGCACGTCGCCGTCGACGCGAATCATCGGTGGCAGGCCGGCAGACAGGTGCAGGTCGGACGCGCCCTGTTTAGCGCTGAAGGCCAGCAGCTCAGTGATATCCATAGCGCTCCTCAATTCCAGTAGAATGCCGCCAACCTTCAAACCGCCGGCGCCTCTTTGATGTCCACGATAGCAGACAACATTCTTCAGGTTAGTTCGCGCATCCGCGCCGCCGCCCTTGCCGCCCACCGCGACGAGCACAGCGTTCAACTGCTGGCGGTGAGCAAGACCAAGCCTGCCGAGGCCGTGCGCGAGGCGTATGCCGCAGGCGTGAGCGATTTTGGCGAGAACTACTTGCAGGAAGCCTTGGGCAAACAGCTCGAATTGGCCGACCTGCCCTTGATCTGGCACTTCATCGGCCCCATTCAATCGAACAAGACTCGCGCTATCGCCGAGCACTTCGCCTGGGTGCATTCCGTGGATCGCTTGAAAATCGCACAACGCCTGTCCGAACAACGCCCTGCCGATCTGCCGCCCCTGAACATCTGCATCCAGGTCAATGTCAGCGGTGAAGCCAGCAAATCCGGCTGCACCCCGGCCGACCTGCCGGCCCTGGCCAAGTCCATCAGCGAATTGCCGCGCATCAAGTTGCGAGGGCTGATGGCGATCCCTGAGCCGACTGAAGATCGCGCCGCCCAGGATGCCGCTTTTGCTGCCGTGCAAAGCCTGCAAGCCAGCCTGAATCTGCCGCTAGACACACTTTCCATGGGCATGAGCCACGACCTCGAGTCGGCCATCGCCCAGGGTGCCACTTGGGTCCGCATCGGTACGGCCCTGTTTGGCGCCCGCGACTACGGTCAACCATGACAATGGCTGACGCCTCTCTTGATAAGGACCTGACATGAGCAAGACTCGTATTGCCTTTATCGGTGCCGGAAACATGGCCGCCAGCCTCATCGGCGGTCTTCGCGCCAAAGGCCTGGACGCCGCACAGATCCGCGCCAGCGATCCGGGCGCCGAAACCCGCGCCAAGGTGCAGGCTGAACATGGCGTTGAAGTATTCGCCGACAATGCCGATGCCATTCAAGACGCTGACGTTGTGGTGCTGGCGGTCAAGCCGCAGGCCATGAAAGCGGTGTGCGAAGCGATTCGCCCAAGCCTGAAACCGAATCAACTGGTGGTTTCGATTGCGGCCGGCATCACCTGCGCCAGCATGAACAACTGGCTCGGCGCCCAGCCGATCGTGCGCTGCATGCCCAACACCCCGGCGCTGCTGCGTCAGGGCGTAAGCGGTTTGTTTGCCACGGCCGAAGTAAACGCTGAGCAACGTCAGCAAGCCGAAGAGCTGTTGTCGGCCGTCGGCATTGCGCTGTGGCTGAACGAAGAGCAGCAACTGGACGCGGTCACCGCCGTTTCCGGCTCGGGTCCGGCGTACTTCTTCCTGCTGATCGAAGCCATGACCGCCGCTGGCGTGAAACTCGGCCTGCCAGCGGACATCGCCGCACAATTGACGGTACAAACCGCGTTGGGTGCCGCACACATGGCGGTTGCCAGTGATGTCGACGCTGCTGAATTACGCCGTCGCGTGACGTCCCCTGCGGGCACCACGGAAGCGGCAATCAAATCGTTCCAGGCCGGCGGCTTTGAAGCGCTGGTCGAAAAAGCACTCGGCGCCGCTGCGCAGCGTTCGGCCGAGATGGCTGAGCAACTTGGCCGCTAATCAGCTCTTACAAAGGAATTAATGATGCTTGGACTCAATGACGCTGCCATTTTCATAATTAAAACCCTGGGCAGCCTGTACCTGCTGATCGTACTGATGCGCTTCATCCTGCAATTGGTCCGGGCGAACTTCTACAACCCGCTCTGCCAGTTCATCGTTAAGGCCACCCAACCGCTGCTCAAGCCGCTGCGCCGGATTATCCCGAGCATGTTCGGGCTGGACATGTCGTCACTGGTATTGGCGCTGATCATTCAAATGCTGCTGATCGCGGTGATCCTGCTGCTCAAAGGCTTCATGGTCGACTGGCTGTTCCTGGTGCCATGGGCCCTGATCGCGCTCTTCTCTCTGTTCTTGAACATTATTTTCTGGGCGATGATCATCAGCGTGATTCTGTCCTGGGTCGCCCCAGGCAGCCACAACCCAGGTGCAGAACTGGTCGCGCAGATCACTGAACCAGTACTCGCCCCGTTCCGTCGGATCATTCCGAACCTGGGTGGCCTCGACATCTCGCCGATCTTCGCGTTTATCGTGATCCAGTTGCTGCAAAGCTGGCTGATCCCGCGCCTTGCGAACTTCGCCCTGATGCCGATGGGGCTGCTCGGCCTGATCTGATGAGCTACTTTCGCTGGGACGGTGATGATCTGATTCTGGAATGTCACCTGCAACCGGCAGCCCGCAGCGATGACTTCTGCGGGCTGCACGGGGATCGGCTGAAGATTCGCCTGACCGCACCGCCGGTCGAAGGCAAGGCCAACGCGTATCTGATGGCGTTTCTGGCCAAGGCGTTTGGGGTGTCCAAGAGTCAGGTCAGTTTGATCAGCGGGGAGTTGAACCGGCAGAAGCGGGTGCGGATCTGTTCGCCGAAGAAGTTGCCGGATTTGCCGGATCTGCTGCGTCCGGCAGGTTAACCGCGTCATCGTTCTTCGCGGGCAAGCCTCGCGCCTGCAAGATGACGCAATCCCTGTAGGAGCGAGGCTTGCCCGCGAATGCCACATCTCAGTCCAGCTGAATGAAATCAGGCCCGCCCTTTGCTTGCCGCTGACCCCACCGGTCTTTAGACTTACGCCTCATTTCAACGAGAGCAGGGTCGATGCCAACTGCCTTTCCCGCCGATTCTGTTGGTCTGGTGACGCCGCAAGTGGCGCACTTCAGTGAACCCCTGGCCCTGGCCTGTGGCCGTTCGCTCCCAGCTTATGACCTCATTTACGAAACCTACGGCACGCTGAACGCCACGGCGAGCAACGCCGTGCTGATCTGCCACGCCTTGTCGGGTCACCATCACGCTGCCGGCTTCCACAGCCCCGACGACCGCAAACCCGGTTGGTGGGACAGTTGCATCGGCCCCGGCAAGCCGATCGACACCAACAAATTCTTCGTGGTCAGCCTGAACAACCTCGGCGGCTGCAACGGCTCCACCGGCCCCAGCAGCATCAATCCGGAGACCGGCAAGCCGTTTGGCGCTGACTTCCCGGTCCTGACCGTGGAAGACTGGGTGCACAGCCAGGCGCGCCTGGCCGACCTGCTCGGCATTCGCCAATGGGCCGCCGTAATCGGCGGCAGCCTCGGCGGCATGCAGGCGATGCAGTGGAGCATCACCTACCCCGACCGCATTCGTCATTGTCTGGCCATCGCCTCGGCCCCCAAGTTGTCGGCGCAGAACATCGCCTTCAACGAAGTGGCGCGCCAGGCGATCCTCACCGACCCCGATTTCCACGGCGGTTCATTCCAGGAGGCCGGGGTGATCCCCAAGCGCGGTTTGATGCTGGCGCGGATGGTCGGGCACATCACCTACCTGTCGGATGACTCGATGGGCGAGAAATTCGGTCGTGGCCTCAAGAGCGAAAAGCTCAACTACGACTTCCACAGCGTCGAGTTCCAGGTTGAAAGCTACCTGCGTTATCAGGGCGAAGAGTTCTCCGGGCGTTTCGACGCTAACACGTACCTGCTGATGACCAAGGCGCTGGACTACTTCGACCCGGCAGCCAACTTCGACGATGACCTGGCGAAAACCTTCGCCAATGCCCAGGCCAAGTTCTGCGTGATGTCTTTCACCACCGACTGGCGCTTCTCCCCTGCCCGCTCGCGGGAACTGGTGAACGCACTGATGGCGGCCAAGAAGGACGTTTGCTACCTCGAGATCGACGCTCCGCAAGGCCACGACGCCTTCCTGATTCCGATCCCGCGTTACTTGCAGGCCTTCAGCAATTACATGAACCGCATTACGTTGTGAGAAAGCCATGAGAGCTGATCTGGAAATCATCCAGGAATGGATCCCCGCTGGCAGCCGCGTGCTCGACCTCGGTTGCGGCGACGGCGAACTGCTGACCTGGCTGCGCGATAACAAACAAGTGACGGGCTATGGCCTGGAAAACGATCCGGACAACATCGCCGAATGCGTGGCCAAGGGCATCAACGTGATCGAGCAGGACCTGGACAAGGGCCTCGGCAACTTCGCCAGCAACAGCTTCGACGTCGTGGTCATGACCCAGGCGCTGCAAGCCGTGCATTACCCGGACAGGATCCTCGACGAAATGCTGCGGGTCGGCCGCCAGTGCATCATCACCTTCCCCAACTTCGGTCACTGGCGCTGCCGCTGGTACCTGGCGAGCAAGGGCCGGATGCCGGTGTCGGAGTTTCTGCCATACACCTGGTACAACACGCCGAACATCCACTTCTGCACCTTCGAAGACTTTGAAGCGTTGTGTCGCGAACGTGAAGCCAAGGTCATTGATCGGCTGGCCGTGGATCAACAACACCGCCACGGGTGGGCCAGTAAGCTATGGCCTAATCTATTAGGTGAAATCGGTATTTACCGCGTCAGCAGCCCAGGGTTGCAGGATCACAAAATCGCGGTCTGAACCACGACATTCCAAGGAGAACGATCATGGGTCGTCTAGCGCTGTTTGTACTTACTGCCTGCCTGAGCGTCACGGCCATGGCCGCCGACGTCATCAAAGGTGATCGTCAGGAGAAGTTTGGTGATGTGACGGTGCATTACAACACCTTCAACTCGACCTTTCTGACCCCTGATATCGCTAAAGCCGCGGAGCTCACCCGTAGCAAGAATCAAGGCGTGATCAACGTTTCGGTAATCAAGGAAGGCAAACCCCAGATGGCTCAGGTCAGCGGGACGGTCAAAGACCTGACCAGCCAAAGTGTGCCGCTGAAATTCAAACAGATCACCGAACAGGGCGCGATCTACTACATCGCCCAGTTCCCGGTGGATCAGCAGGAAGTCCGCACCTTCGAGATCAAGGTGCAGAACGGCGATAAAATCAACACCATCAATTTCAACCAAGAGCTTTTCCCCGGCGAATGATGAACTTCACGCAACTCGTACTGGCCAGCCATAACGCCGGCAAACTCAAGGAACTCCAGGCCATGCTCGGCGAGTCGGTGCAACTGCGCTCGATCGGCGAGTTCAGCAGCGTCGAGCCTGAAGAAACCGGCCTGTCGTTCGTCGAGAATGCCATCCTCAAGGCCCGCAACGCCGCGCGCATCTCCGGTTTGCCGGCGCTGGCCGACGATTCCGGGCTAGCGGTGGATTTCCTTGGCGGTGCGCCGGGTATCTATTCGGCTCGTTACGCGGATGGCCAGGGTGATGCGGCGAACAACGCCAAACTGCTCGATGCGTTGAAGGATGTGCCGGAATCTGAGCGCGGCGCACAGTTCGTCTGCGTGCTGGCGCTGGTGCGACATGCCGACGATCCGCTGCCGATCCTCTGCGAAGGCCTGTGGCACGGGCGCATCTTGACGGCGGCCAGCGGTGAACACGGGTTTGGCTACGACCCGCTGTTCTGGGTGCCGTCGCGCGATTGCTCCAGCGCCGAGCTGAGCCCGAGCGAGAAGAACCTCATCAGCCACCGCGCCCGTGCAATGGATCTGCTGCGCCAGCGTCTAGGCCTGATATGACCCACGACTCATCCGCGTCACCGCTGATTTTCGGCGGTGCCGCCCCCTCGCCTCGGGCCGCGCTCCCCGTGCTGCCGCCCCTTGCGTTGTACATCCACATTCCGTGGTGTGTGCGCAAATGCCCTTATTGCGACTTCAACTCCCACACTGCCAGCCCGGTGCTGCCGGAAGAAGAGTACGTCGACGCGTTGCTGGCCGACCTCGATCAGGACCTGCATGCGGTTTACGGTCGTGAGCTGAGCTCGATTTTCTTCGGTGGCGGCACGCCGAGCCTGTTCAGCGCCGAAGCCCTGGGTCGTTTGCTCAAAGGCGTCGAGCAGCGGATTGCGTTCGCCAGCGACATCGAAATCACCCTGGAAGCCAATCCGGGAACGTTCGAGCAAGAGAAATTCGTCGCCTACCGCGCGCTGGGCATCAATCGCCTGTCGATCGGTATCCAGAGTTTCCAGGAAGAAAAGCTCAAGGCCTTGGGGCGGATTCACAACGGTGACGAAGCGGTGCGAGCCGCCGGCATGGCGCGTCAGGCCGGGTTCGATAACTTCAATCTGGACTTGATGCACGGCTTGCCGGATCAGTCGCTGGACGATGCGTTGAGCGACCTGCGCCAGGCCATCGCCCTGAAGCCGACACATTTGTCCTGGTATCAACTGACGCTGGAGCCGAACACGGTGTTCTGGAACCAGCCGCCGACGCTGCCGGAAGACGACACGCTGTGGGACATTCAGGAAGCCGGTCAGGCGCTGCTTGCCGAACACGGTTACGCGCAATACGAAGTCTCGGCTTATGCTCAGCCTGGTCGCCCGGCGCGGCATAACCTCAATTACTGGAGTTTCGGCGACTTCATCGGCATCGGTGCCGGTGCCCACGGCAAGCTGAGCCATCCGGACGGGCGCATCGTGCGCACCTGGAAAACGCGCCTGCCGAAGGATTACCTGAACCCGGCGAAAAGCTTCAAGGCCGGAGAGAAAGCGCTGACCAATGACGAGCTGCCGTTCGACTTCCTGATGAACGCCCTGCGCCTGACTGAAGGCGTGGAATCGCGCCTGTATCCGGAGCGCACCGGACTGCCGCTGGAAAGCCTCGCCGAAGGCCGGCGGGAAGCCGAACAAAGCGGCCTGTTGCGGGTCGAACCGTCACGTCTGACGGCGACTGATCGCGGACAGCTGTTTCTCAATGACTTGCTGCAAACATTTCTGAGCTGATTTCAGCCTTAGGGGAAAACGAATGGATTTGATACTCGACCTGCTCGCCACCGTCTCCCGCTGGAGCCGCAGCAACCTGTCGGAAATCTCTCTGGCGCTAGTGGGCTGTCTGCTGGTGTTGTTTGGCGCCGATATCAAAGGCTGGGTCGACCAACGCCTGGGCAGCATCGCCGGCGCCTTGCGCGTCCCGCTGATGGCATTGGTGTGCATGGTCGGCAGCGGCGTCGCGTTGATCTACGCCACCCCGTGGATCATCAAAGGCCTGAGCCAGTTCAACAACTACAGCCTGGCGCCGGTGTTGTTGGTGGTGCTGGTGCTGATCGGCGTCGTCGCCGACCGCCGCTGACCTTTGACTACACCCAAAACAACTGTGGGAGCGAGCCTGCTCGCGATGGCGTCATAACATTCAACATCTTCGTTGACTGTCAGACCGCCATCGCTGGCAAGCCCGCTCCCACATTTTTTGTATTGCGAATGCCCTTTATGGCTTGCCCACGGACTTGGCTTCGCTTCGGATCCTGGCACTGATCCCCATAAAGTCGTGGCAGCCCAACGCTTCGGCCTTGTCCAGATACACAACATTCTGACGGTCGAGCCTGCCACTCTCATTGACTCGGCTCATTGCCAGAATGTAATTGGCCTCGGCCCGGTACTGATCTTCGGTCAGCATCAATGCGACAGCACGCGCCTGCAAGGACCCTATCACTCGTTCTTTTGACAAGCCTGGCTGCAAGTCCTGAAAGCACAGGGCGCGCTTGGCCGGCATCGGATAAAAATCAGCAAAAATATCTGGCTCCTGAAGCAGCTCCTCAAGCGTCTGCAAATATTTCAAGTGACCGGCATCGCGTCGGTCAGACTTCATCGAGTCCTGATCGCACCGATGGAAGTAGGCGACGGCTGCCGCCAAAAAGCCTTGATCCATGGCTTTTTCATAAAGCTCACAGGTTTCCCTGCGCTGTTGTTCGGTAGGGCCCGGTTTGCTCAGGGTATTAGCCAGCAAATAGCTCGCGATGGGATGCCCACCGTCAGACGCCATCTTCAAATTGTATTTGAAGGCCTCCAGATCACCTTCCATGTTGCCTATTTGCTCGGGCTTGTTCTTGAAATCCAGCTCCCCGCTTGCTTCCAGCCTGACCAACTCATCCGAGTTACGTTTGATTTGATCAGCTGCATCCTGGGCACGTTGAAAGTAGTCGTCGATCGTCAGCGTCTGTCCGTGAGCCATTGAAGGCAGGGCGATGAACAACAGGATGCAGACGAGGATGAATTTCAAAACCTTGTCTTCCTTTACAATTGGGGGCATAGAGCTTTCGGCGGCCAGACGCCGATCTTGAACACTGCATAAAGCAAATGTGGGAGCGAGCCTGCTCGCGAAGGCGTCGTCACATTCAACATTATCGTTGACTGTCAGACCGCCATCGCGAGCAGGCTCGCTCCCACAGTTTTTATAGCGTTACGGCTCAGGACTGTTTTTCGAACTTCAGGTCCCAAACGCCATGCCCAAGTCGCTCGCCGCGGCGTTCGAACTTGGTGATCGGGCGTTCAGCCGGGCGCGGAACGCACTTGCCGTCTTCGGCCAGGTTTCGATAACCCGGCGCGACGTTCATCACTTCCAGCATGTACTCGGCGTAGGGTTCCCAGTCGGTGGCCATGTGCAGAATGCCGCCGACTTTCAGCTTGCTGCGCACCAGCTCAGCGAACGACGCCTGAACGATACGACGTTTGTGGTGACGGCTCTTGTGCCATGGATCCGGGAAAAACAGCATCAGGCGATCGAGGCTGTTGTCGGCCACGCAACGGTTGAGCACTTCGATTGCATCGCAATCGTAGACCCGCAGGTTGGTCAAGCCCTGCGTCAGAACGCCATTGAGCAGCGCGCCGACACCCGGACGGTGCACTTCCACGCCAATGAAATCCTGTTCTGGCGAGGCCGCGGCCATTTCCAGCAGCGAATGGCCCATGCCGAAACCGATTTCCAGCGAGCGCGGCGCCGAGCGACCGAACACTTGGTCGAAGTCTACCGGCGCGTCGGCCAATGGCAGCACGAACAGCGGCGTGCCCTGGTCCAGACCGCGTTGCTGGCCTTCGGTCATGCGCCCGGCGCGCATCACGAAACTCTTGATGCGGCGGTGTTGGCGCTCGTCGCCTTCTTCCGTCTGGATTGGCGTGTCGTTTGATTCAGTCATCAATGGCTCTTACTTGATCAGACCATCCAGCGGCGAGGAGGCGCTGGCATAGAGTTTTTTCGGCATGCGACCGGCGAGGTAGGCCAGGCGGCCCGCGACGATGGCGTGTTTCATGGCTTCAGCCATCATGATCGGCTGCTGGGCGTGGGCGATGGCCGAGTTCATCAGCACGGCTTCGCAACCCAGTTCCATGGCGATGGTGGCGTCGGAAGCGGTACCGACACCGGCATCCACCAGCACGGGAATCTTGGCTTCTTCGAGGATGATCTGCAGGTTGTACGGGTTGCAGATCCCCAGGCCCGAACCGATCAGACCGGCGAGCGGCATGACCGCGATGCAGCCGATTTCCGCCAATTGACGGGCGATGATCGGGTCATCGCTGGTATAGACCATCACGTCGAAGCCTTCCTTGACCAGCGTTTCGGCGGCCTTGAGGGTTTCGATCACGTTGGGGAACAGGGTTTTCTGGTCGGCCAGCACTTCCAGCTTCACCAGATTGTGCCCATCGAGCAGCTCACGGGCCAGGCGGCAGGTGCGCACGGCTTCGATGGCGTCGTAGCAGCCCGCGGTGTTCGGCAGGAAGGTGTAGCGATCCGGCGACAGCACTTCGAGCAGGTTCGGCTCGCCTTCGATCTGGCCCAGATTGGTACGGCGCACGGCGAAGGTGACGATCTCGGCACCCGAAGCTTCGATGGCCAGGCGGGTTTCTTCCATGTCGCGGTACTTGCCGGTGCCTACCAGCAAACGCGACTGGTAAGTACGACCGGCCAGGACGAAGGGCTTGTCGCTACGAACGATGCTCATGGGAAATCCTCTGTAGGGGTGAGGTTCTTGCAGAATTCTGTGCCCTTGCGGGCCGGGCGACTAGCCGCCGCCGATGGCGTGGACCACTTCGACGGAATCGCCATCGTTGAGCGTGGTTTCTGCATGCTGGCTGCGCGGGACGATATCCAGATTGAGTTCGACCGCCACCCGGCGTCCGGTCAGCTCCAGACGGGTCAGCAGGGCCGCAACGGTTTCACCGTCGGGCAGTTCAAGGGATTCGCCGTTCAACTGAATGCGCATACCGAATGCCGCCATCATTTTTAGGGGCTGGCATTCTAGCCCGATCAGTCTTGGCGACCCAAGCCATTCGTCATGAAATGGACTGCCCGGTCAGCTCAACCGCCAGGCGGCAAGCCCCAGGCAGAACCAGCCGACCAGGAATGCCAGTCCGCCGAAGGGGGTGACGATCCCCAGCTTGCTGACGCCGGTCAGGGTCAGCAAATACAGGCTGCCGGAAAACAGCAGGATGCCGATGGCAAACGAAGCGCCGGCCCAAGTGATCAAGCGTCCCGGAATCTGCGTGGCCAGCAGCGCCACACCCAGCAACGCCAGGGTGTGCACCAGTTGGTAGGTGACGCCGGTATGGAAAATCGCCAGGTACTCGGGAGTCAGACGGTTTTTCAGGCCGTGGGCGGCGAACGCGCCAAGGGCAACGCCGGTGAAGCCGAAGAAAGCGGCCAGCATCAGAAAGCCACGCAGCATGAAGAACTCCAGTCAGACTCGATCCACAGGGTCTGTATAATGGCCCGCTCAACGGGTTCGGCCAAGTCATCTCTATGCTGCGTTTATTTTTAAGACGATTTACCAAGGCCGTGCTCTGGTTCGCGGCCGGCAGCGTGCTGCTGGTGCTGATCTTTCGCGTAGTCCCGCCACCGGGAACGGCATTGATGGTCGAGCGCAAGGTCGAATCCTGGTTCGACGGCGAGCCCATTGACTTGCAGCGCACCTGGAAGCCCTGGGATGAAATCTCTGACGACCTGAAAGTCGCCGTGATCGCGGGCGAGGATCAGAAATTCCCGGAGCACTGGGGTTTTGACTTTGGTGCGATCCAGAAAGCCCTGGCCCATAATGAGCTCGGTGGTTCGATTCGCGGTGCCAGCACTCTGAGCCAGCAAGTCTCGAAGAATCTGTTTTTGTGGTCCGGCCGCAGTTGGCTGCGTAAAGGCCTGGAGGCGTGGTTCACCGGGTTGATCGAGGTGCTCTGGCCCAAGCAGCGGATTCTTGAGGTGTACCTGAACAGCGTCGAGTGGGATGACGGAGTGTTTGGCGCGGAAGCGGCGGCCCGGCATCACTTTGGTGTGAGCGCTAAAGGTCTTAGTCGCCAGCAATCGAGCTTGCTCGCGGCGGTGCTGCCAAACCCGCGGGTGTGGAGTGCAAGCCATCCGACCAACTATGTTGCGCGTCGGGCCGGGTGGATTCGGCAGCAGATGAGCCAGTTGGGTGGCGATAGCTATCTGGTTGGCATTAATGATTCACGCCGGGCACCTTGGTCCCAATAACGAGTCCGAGACGACGCAAATCACCTGTAGGAGCGAGGCTTGCCCGCGAAGGCGGTATGTCAGCCAACCCCTTCATCGACTGATACACCGCCTTCGCGAGCAAGGCTCGCCCCTACAGGAAGCGGCTTGTTACTAGTAGGCACACACAAAAACGCCCCGATCATCACTGATCGGGGCGTTTTTTATTGCCGCTTCGCAGGTCAGGCGGCGATCGACAACTTGAGCTTGTTCATCGCGCTCTTTTCAAGCTGACGAATACGCTCGGCCGACACGTTGTACTTCTGCGCCAGGTCATGCAGCGTGGCTTTCTCTTCCGCCAACCAACGCTGGTAGAGGATGTCACGGCTGCGGTCGTCCAGCACTTCGAGCGCTTCGTGCAGGTTGTGATTGGAGTTGTCGCTCCAGTCGGCATCTTCCAATTGACGCGCCGGGTCGTACCGGTGGTCTTCCAGGTAGTTGGCCGGCGACTGGAAAGCGCTGTCGTCGTCCGCTTCCGCGGCCGGGTCGAAGGCCATGTCATGGCCGGTCAGGCGACTTTCCATCTCGCGCACTTCCCGCGGCTCTACGCCGAGGCTTTCCGCCACACGGTGGACTTCCTCGTTGTTCAGCCACGCCAGACGTTTCTTCTGGCTGCGCAGGTTGAAGAACAGCTTGCGCTGGGCCTTGGTGGTCGCGACTTTCACAATGCGCCAGTTGCGCAGGATGAACTCGTGAATTTCCGCCTTGATCCAGTGCACTGCGAACGAAACCAGACGCACACCCATTTCCGGGTTGAAGCGCTTCACCGCCTTCATCAGACCGACGTTACCTTCCTGGATCAGGTCAGCCTGAGCCAGGCCGTAGCCGGAATAGCTACGGGCGATATGTACAACAAAACGCAGGTGGGCGAGCACCATCTGCCGAGCCGCCCCCAAATCCTGCTCATAATAGAGACTCTCGGCCAGTTCACGCTCCTGCTCCGGAGTCAGCAATGGAATGCTGTTCACGGTGTGCACATAGGCCTCCAGGTTCGCACCCGGGACCAGAGCATATGCAGGTTGCAAAGAATTGGTCATACGAAAAAACCTCCGACTTACATAACTCGTGCAGTTCAGCACTGCGAAAATTGACCGGAAACCGAAAGACAAGTTCCCATAAACGCTGAAAGGTCAATACGAGCAAAATGATACTACTTAGGCGCAAGCTCCCTCAGGTGGCGTGCGACTGCAATCCATGCACCGATATACCCCAACAGCACCGCGCCAAGCAAGAGAGACAGACCGTCGGCAACTGGCACTCCGGCCAGCGCGAAATCACTGCCATACAAACCGGCCAGCCCGACAACTGCGTCGTTCAGCCAATCAAGGCCAAACGCCAATACACCCCAGGAAAGAATCCCCGCACCGAAGCCATAAAGCGCACCCATGTACAGAAAGGGCCTGCGCACATAGCTGTCTGTGCCGCCGACGAGTTTAATCACTTCTATCTCTGTGCGGCGGTTTTCAATATGAAGACGAATGGTATTGCCTATCACCAAAAGTAATGCAGAAACCAGAAGCACGGTCAGACCGAAGACAAAACGGTCACCCAGCTTGAGGATCGCTGCCAGACGCTCGACCCAGACTAGATCAAGTTGAGCCTGTTGTACCTTGGGCAGCTCGGAAAGTTTTTGTCGTAATGCTTCAAGCGCGGGCTTGTCGACTTCGTTCGGGGTCACCAGCACCACGCCTGGCAGCGGGTTTTCCGGCAGTTCCTTAAGCGCCTCGCCCAGTCCGGACTGCTGCTGGAACTCTTCCAGCGCCTGATCTCGGCCGATATATTCAGCATCGGCTACGCCAGGCATGCCTTTGATCTGCTCGCGCAACGACTCGCCTTCAGCCGGGCTGGCCTCGAGTTGCAGGTACAGGGAAATCTGCGCCGCTCGCTGCCAGGAACCGCCGAGACGCTCGACGTTACTCAGCAAAAGTGACAGGCCCATCGGCAAGCTCAGGGCGACCGCCATCACCATGCAGGTGAAAAAGCTGCCGATTGGCTGTTTACCCAACCGACGCAAGCTGTCCAGCAGACTGGCGCGATGGCTTTCAACCCAGGCACGAAACAACGTCGCGAAATCCGGGCCGTCGTCATCGTTGCGCTTTTTCTTCTGCGGTTGCGGATCGGCGGCTTTCGGTGCCACGCGCTCGGAAACCTTGGGGCTGCGTGTCGCACTCATACGCCCGCCTCCCCGTCGCCGATCAATCGGCCGCGTTGCAGGGTCAGCATCCGATGACGCATGCGGGCGATCAAGGCCAGGTCGTGACTGGCGATCAGCACGCTGGTGCCCAGGCGGTTGATGTCTTCGAACACGCCCATGATCTCGGCCGCCAGACGCGGATCGAGGTTACCGGTGGGTTCGTCCGCCAGCAGCAAGGCCGGACGGTGGACGATGGCGCGAGCGATGCCGACGCGCTGTTGCTGCCCGGTGGACAAGTCGCCGGGGTACAGATCGGTTTTATCCGACAGCGCGACACGCTCAAGCGCCGAATCCACACGTTTGACGATCTCGGCCTTGGACAGCCCAAGAATCTGTAACGGCAGAGCGACGTTGTTGAACACCGTGCGATCAAACAGCAGTTGGTGGTTCTGGAACACCACGCCAATCTGCCGGCGCAAGTACGGAATCTGCGCATTGCTGATGGTGGCGAGGTCCTGGCCGGCCAGCAGCAATTTGCCGGTGGTCGGACGTTCCATCGCCAGCAGCAGCCGCAACAAGGTGCTTTTACCGGCGCCGGAATGGCCGGTTACAAACAAGAATTCGCCCCGACGGACTCGAAAGCTCAGCTCATGCAAGCCGACGTGACCGTTCGGGTAGCGTTTACCGACCTGTTCGAAACGAATCATGAACGCTCCCGCTCGGCAAACAGTGCCTGGACAAAGGGTTCTGCTTCAAAAGTACGCAAGTCATCGATGCCTTCACCGACGCCGATGTAGCGAATCGGCAAACCAAATTGCTTGGCCAGGGCGAAAATCACCCCGCCCTTGGCGGTGCCATCGAGCTTGGTCAGCGCCAGGCCGGTCAGTTCGACGGTCTGGTTGAATTGCTTGGCTTGGCTGATTGCGTTCTGGCCAGTACCGGCGTCGAGCACCAAGAGCACTTCGTGCGGCGCGTCAGCGTCGAGTTTGCTGATAACCCGGCGAACCTTTTTCAGCTCTTCCATCAAATTGTCTTTGGTGTGCAGGCGACCGGCGGTGTCGGCGATCAGCACATCAATGCCACGGGCCTTGGCGGCCTGTACGGCGTCGAAGATAACCGAAGCGGAGTCGGCACCGGTGTGCTGGGCGATGACCGGGATCTTGTTGCGCTCGCCCCAGACCTGCAATTGCTCAACGGCGGCGGCGCGGAAGGTGTCACCGGCCGCGAGCATGACTTTCTTGCCTTCGAGTTGCAGCTTCTTCGCCAGTTTGCCAATGGTGGTGGTTTTGCCGGCACCGTTGACGCCGACCACCAGAATCACGAAAGGCTTGTTCTGCGAGGTGATTTTCAGCGGCTGCTCGACAGGCTTGAGCATCGCGGCGAGTTCAGCCTGCAGGGATTTGTACAGCGCGTCGGCATCGGCCAGCTCCTTGCGCGCAACCTTTTGGGTCAGGCGCTGGATGATGACCGAGGTCGCCTCGACCCCGACGTCGGCGGTCAGCAGACGGGTTTCGATGTCTTCGAGCAGTTCGTCATCGATGATTTTCTTGCCCAGGAACAGGCTGGCCATGCCTTCGCCAATGCTGGCGCTGGTCTTGGACAGGCCTTGCTTGAGGCGGGCGAAGAAACCGGCTTTGGTTTCTTCGCTACGCGGCGGCTCGGCCGGGACTTCGGCGGGAACTGCGGGCGCGGCGACTACCGGAGCAATGACAGGAGCAGGCGCAGGCGCAGGTGCTTCAACCACAGGAGCGACGAACGCAGGAATCACAGACTCTGGAACAACCGGCTCAGGCTCAGTCACGATAACCGGCGCGACAACCGGCTCAACCACCGGCACCTGAACGGGCTCGGAGGCAAACGCGGTCGGTGCAGGAATCGTCGGCGTCACATGCGGCGCCAGCTCATCTTCGACCAAGGCCACCGGCTCTTCCGCCACTGGCAACGTCAGCCACGGCTCTGGAGCGGGTGCCAGCGGATGCTCGGCAATGACTTCGGGTTCAGCCCCGGCGACCGGCTGCAGCAGCGGCTCGGCCATCGGCAAGACAACCGGCGCCGGCGCTTCTTCTATTACCGGCGCGGGTGTTGGCTCAGGAATTGGCTGTGGCTGTTCGACGACGGGTTCCTGCGGCTTTTTGCGCAGCCATCCGAACAGGCTTTTCTTCTCGCCAGCCGCAGCTGGGGTCTTCTTGTCGTCGTTGGAACCAAACATGGAGGACGGCTATCTCACGGTAGCGACGCGCCAAAGGGCGCCCCGGCAAATAAATATTCGATGCAGAACAGACTGCGATTGACCCAGCTTGTTCACGCGCAACATTTTGTCGAGGTGCAAACAGCACCTCAAAGGTTGACTAATACGAAGGACTGGTACGGCATCTTCTGCGAAAACGCAGAGTTTAGCTGACAAACCCAAGGTTCCGCAGGTAACCCATGCAACCGTCCGGCCGATCAAAGGCCTGATAGACGTGGCCGCCAGTAAAACGGACCAGTATCCTAGCACCCTCTCGCCCGCCGACGCTAAGCCAAGCGGGCAGCTCAACAGGTTTAAAAACGAATGAATGCTTTAGCCCGCCGCGCTGCAGGCCTGCTGCTCAGCACAGTTTGTCTGCCCCTCTCGGCCCTGGCTGCCGATCCACAACCCACCCACGAATTCACTCTGGATAACGGCCTGAAGGTCGTTGTGCGCGAAGACCATCGTGCGCCAGTGGTGGTTTCCCAAGTCTGGTACAAGGTCGGCTCGAGTTACGAGACGCCGGGCCAGACCGGTTTGTCCCACGCCCTCGAACACATGATGTTCAAGGGCAGCGAGAAAGTCGGCCCCGGCGAAGCGTCGCTGATCCTGCGCGACCTCGGTGCCGAAGAGAACGCGTTCACCAGCGATGACTTCACCGCGTATTACCAAGTGCTGGCCCGCGACCGCCTGGGCGTGGCCTTCGAGCTGGAAGCCGACCGCATGGCCACCCTGCGCCTGCCGGCCGACGAGTTCGCCCGCGAGATCGAAGTCATCAAGGAAGAACGTCGCCTGCGCACCGACGATAAACCGATGTCCAAGGCCTACGAACGCTTCAAGGCCATGGCTTTCCCGGCCAGCGGTTACCACACGCCGACCATCGGCTGGATGGCTGACCTGGACCGCATGAAAGTCGAAGAGCTGCGCCACTGGTACCAATCCTGGTACGTGCCGAACAACGCCACGCTGGTGGTGGTCGGCGACGTGACCCCGGACGAAGTCAAAACCCTGGCCCAGCGCTATTTCGGCCCGATCGCCAAACGCGATGTGCCAGCGGCGAAAATCCCGCTGGAACTGGCCGAGCCTGGCGAACGCCAGATCACCCTTCACGTACAGACCCAGTTGCCGAGCCTGATGCTGGGCTTCAACGTGCCGAGCATCGCCACCGCCGAAGACAAGCGCTCGGTGAATGCCTTGCGCCTGATCTCGGCCCTGCTCGACGGCGGCTACAGCGGACGCATCCCGACGCAACTGGAGCGCGGCGAAGAACTGGTGTCCGGTGGTTCGTCGAGTTACGACGCTTACACTCGCGGCGACAGTCTGTTTACCCTGTCGGCCACGCCGAACACCCAGAAAAAGAAAACCATGGACCAGGTCGAAGCGGGCCTGTGGAAGCTGCTCGATCAGCTGAAAACCACTGCGCCGTCCGCCGAAGAACTGGAACGCGTCCGCGCCCAGGTCATCGCCGGCCTGGTCTACGAGCGTGATTCGATCACCAGTCAGGCCACCTCCATCGGCCAATTGGAAACCGTCGGCCTGTCCTGGAAACTCATGGACACCGAACTCGCCGACCTGGAAAGCGTGACACCGCAAGACATCCAGAAAGCCGCCAAGCTGTATTTCACCCGCGAACGTCTCAGCGTCGCCCATGTACTGCCACTGGAGACGACTCATGAGTGAGCGTAAAAAATCCCGTCTGGTCCTGATCGGCCTGATCGCAGTCGCCCTGATCGGCTCTGCTGCGTTCTATTTGTCGAAAAGCGAAGACTCCACGGCCAGCGAAGCCCTAGACAAGGCCAAGTCCAGCCAGAAGCTGCAATCGCTGAGTGAACTCGACGGTAAGGCGCCGAGCCACCGTTCGCTCGACGTACAGACCTGGAACACCGCCGAAGGCGCCAAGGTGATGTTCGTCGAAGCCCGCGAGCTGCCGATGTTCGACCTGCGCCTGATTTTCGCCGCCGGCAGCAGCCAGGACGGCAACGCGCCCGGTCTGGCACTGCTGACCAACGCGATGCTCAACGAAGGTGTGGCCGGAAAAGATGTCGGCGCCATCGCTCAAGGCTTCGAAGGCCTGGGCGCAGACTTTGGCAACGGCGCCTTTAAAGACATGGCACTGGCTTCCCTGCGCAGCCTCAGCGCCGCAGACAAGCGCGAACCCGCGCTGAAACTGTTCTCCGACGTCGTCGGCAAACCAACCTTCCCTGCCGACTCCTTTGCGCGCATCAAGAACCAGATGCTTGCCGGTTTCGAATACCAGAAGCAGAACCCGGGCAAACTGGCGAGCCTGGAGCTGATGAACCGCTTGTACGGCGATCACCCCTACGCGCATTCCAGCGACGGCACGGCGACAACCGTCCCGGCGATTACCGTGGCGCAAGTCAAGGCGTTCCACGAGAAAGCCTACGCAGCCGGCAACGTGGTGATTGCGCTGGTGGGTGATTTGTCCCGCGCCGAAGCCGAGGCGATTGCCGCGCAAGTCTCCAGCGCGTTGCCGAAAGGCCCGGCACTGGCGAAAATTGCGCAGCCTGAAGAACCGAAAGCCAGCATCGGCCACATCGAGTTCCCGTCCAAGCAGACCAACCTGATGCTTGCGCAACTGGGCATCGACCGTGACGATCCGGACTACGCCGCACTGTCCCTGGGCAACCAGATCCTCGGCGGCGGTGGTTTCGGCACCCGATTGATGAGTGAAGTGCGCGAGAAACGTGGCCTGGCCTACGGCGTCTATTCGGGCTTCACCCCGATGCAGGCACGCGGCCCGTTCATGATCAACTTGCAAACCCGCGCCGAGATGAGTGAAGGCACGTTGAAACTGGTGCAGGACGTACTCGCCGACTACCTTAAAACCGGCCCGACCCAGAAAGAACTCGACGACGCCAAGCGTGAACTGGCCGGCAGCTTCCCGCTGTCCACGGCCAGCAACGCCGACATCGTCGGCCAGCTCGGCGCCATGGGTTTCTACAACCTGCCGCTGAGTTATCTGAATGACTTCATGCGTGAGTCGCAGAGCCTGACTGTCGAACAGGTCAAAGCCGCACTGAACAAACACTTGAGCACGGACAAAATGGTCATCGTCAGCGCTGGCCCGACCGTGCCGCAAAAGCCGTTACCGGCCCCAACTGATAAACCTGCCGAGCAGCCGCTCGGGGTTCCGGAGCATTGATGGCCACTCGTCCTAAGAAACCTGTTCACAACGTCCACAACGGAGTGAACCAATTGCGCATCATCGGCGGCGAATGGGGCAGCCGGAAGCTGAGCTTCCCCGACGCCCCGGGCCTGCGCCCAACCCCGGACCGGGTGCGTGAAACCCTGTTCAACTGGCTCGCGCCTTACATCGCGGGCGCCAAGGTGCTTGATCCATTCGCCGGCAGCGGCGCGTTGTTCCTTGAGGCGCTGTCCCGTGGCGCGGCGATGGGCCAGGCACTGGACGCCAGCAACATCGCGGTCTCAAGCATCAAGGAACATCTGGGCACCCTGCGCTGCACCACCGGCCAGATTCAGACGGCCGATGCCTTGCGCTATCTGGAGACCCAGACCGCGACCGCCTACGACGTGGTGTTCCTCGACCCACCGTTCAATCAGAACCTGTTGCCGGCCGTTTGCACGCTGCTGGAAGAGCGCCAATGGCTGGCGGACGATGCGTGGGTGTACACCGAAAGCGAAACAGCACCCTCGACGCTCGGCCTGCCGGCCAACTGGCGCCTGCACCGTGAGCAGAAATCCGGGCGCGTCTACTATTCGTTGTGGCAGCGAAGCACTGAAATATCTTCTTAAAAGAGTAACCTGGACAGGTGAACCGCCTGTCCAGGGTGCCCTCCCGTTTTTTCAAACAGCAACATAACCAGTTTGCTTAGCTCTTTTCCTTTCGTTCACTGTGAACCTGCGAAACAACTCGCATGGACGCAAAGGACTGTTAACGGAATGAATGCATCAGCTAACGAGACAACTTCCAGTTCAACTACCGAGTTCACACTCGACAATGGCCTCAAGGTCATCGTGCGCGAGGATCATCGGGCACCGGTGGTAGCTTCCCAGGTCTGGTACAAGGTCGGCGCCAGCTACGAGCCTCCGGGTCAGACCGGCTTGTCCCACGCTCTGGAACACATGATGTTCATGGGCAGCAAAAAAGTCGGCCCAGGCAAAATCTTGCCGCTCCTGCGCGAGCTCGGTATCCAATTCAACGCCTTCACCAGCAACGACTCCACCGCGTACTACCAGACGCTGGCTCGAGATCGTCTGAGCGTGGCCTTCGAACTGGAAGCGGACCGCATGGCCAATCTGCTCCTGCCGGTCGACGAGTTCGTCCGGGAGATTGAAGTCATTAAAGAAGAACGTCGCCTGACCACTGATGACAAACCAATGGACAATGCCTACGAACGCTTCAAAGCGATGGCCTACCCGTCCAGCGGTTATCACACGCCGACCATCGGCTGGATGGCGGACCTCGACCGGATGAAGATCGAAGAGCTGCGCCACTGGTATCAATCCTGGTATGCGCCGAACAACGCCACGCTGGTGGTTGTCGGCGACGTGACCCCGCACGAAGTCAAAGCCCAGGCCCAGCGCTACTTCGGCGCGATCGCCAGACGCGATGTGCCGGCCGCGAAAAGACCGCTGGAACTGGCCAAGCCCGGCCAACGCCAAATCACTCTGCACGTGAAGACCCCACTGCCCAGCTTGATGCTGGCCTTCAACGTGCCGAGCATCGCCACCGCCGAAGACAAACGCTCAGTGAATGCCTTGCGTATGATTTCGGCCTTGCTCGGCAACGGCCACAGCTCACGCATCCCAATGCAACTGCAACGCGTTGAAGAGCTGGTGTCCGACGGTTCGTCGAGTTATAGCGCTTACACCCGGGGTGACAGCCTGTTCCTCCTGTCGGCAACACCCAACAGCCGTAAAAACAAAACCATCGCCCAGGCCGAAGCCGGTTTGTGGAGGCTGCTCGAACAGCTGAAAATCACTGCGCCGTCCACTGAAGAACTGGGACGCGTACGCGCGCAGGTCATCGCCGGGCTGGTTTACGAGCGCGACTCAATCACCCGCCAGGCCACCGCTATCGGTCGACTGGAAACCTTCGGCCTGTCGTGGAAACTGATGGACACCGAACTGGCCGAACTGGAAAGCGTAACGCCAGAAGACATCCAGAAAGCCGCCAAGCTGTATTTCACCCGCGAGCGGCTCAGCGTCGCCCATGTACTGCCAATGGAGGTGAATAAAGAGGATGGGGATGAGTCCGGCGCCGGCAAAGTACCAGACAAGGAAAACTCCGACCAAGGGCTGCAATCGCTGGCTGAGCTCGACGGTCAGGCGCCAAGTCCCCGCACGCTTGATATTCAGGCTTGGAATACTGCCGAAGGCGCCAAAGTGTTGTTCGCCGAAGCCCGAGGGTTACCGATGTTCGACATGCGCCTGACCTTCGCAGCTGGCAGCAGCCAGGATGGAGGCACTCCGGGTCTGGCCATGCTGACAAACTTGATGCTCAACGAAGGTGTTGCCGGCAGGGATGCCAACGCTATTGCCCAAGATTTCGAAAGCCTGGGCGCACAGTATGCCCCCAGCACTGGTCTGGATACGGCACAGGTCTCCCTGCGCTGCCTCAGCGCCAAGGATAAACGCGATCCGGCATTGACACTCTTCGCCGAAGTCGCAGGCAAGCCGACCTTCCCTGGCGATTCGTATGCCCGCCTTCGCAATCAGACCCTCGCCGCTTTCGTAGATAAGCAGCATGACCCGAGCAAACTGGCGAGCCTTGAGTTGATGAACCGTCTGTATGGCGATCATCCTTACGCGCACGCCAGCGATGGCATGGCGCAAGCCATTCAGTCCGTCACCCCGACACAGCTGCGCGCGTTCCACGAAAAAACCTACGCGGCCGGCAACGTGGTGATCGCGTTGGTGGGCGACTTGTCCCGTGCCGAAGCTGAAGCCATTGCCGCGCAGGTATCCGCTACCCTGCCCCAAGGCCCGGCCCTGGCGAAAATCCCGCAACCGACCGAACCCAACGCCAGCATCAGCCACATCGAATTCCCATCGAAACAGACCATTCTGATGCTCGCGCAACTGGGCATCGACCGTGACAATCCAGACTACGCGGCACTGTCCATGGGCAATCAGATCCTTGGCGGCGGCTTTGGCACTCGACTGATGAGCGAAGTGCGCGAGAAACGTGGCCTGACTTACGGCGTGGTTTCGACCTTCACCCCGATGCAGGCGCGCGGTCCGTTCATGATCAAGTTGCAGACCCGCTCCGAAATGAGCGAAGGCACTCTGAAACTGGTACAGGACGTGCTCGCCGACTACCTTAAAACCGGCCCGACCGAAAAAGAACTTGATGATGCCAAGCGCGAGTTGGCTGGCAGCTTCCCGCAGTCCACTGCCAGCAACGCACAAATCGTCTCGAAACTGGCGTCCATCGGCTTTTATAACCTGCCGTTGAATCACTTGGACGACTTCATGCAGCAGTCCCAGCGCCTAACCGTAGAGCAAGTCAAAAGCGCATTGAACAAACACCTGAGCATGGACAAATTAGTCATCATCAGCACAGGACCGACCGTCCCGCAAAAGCCATTGCCGGAGCCTACTGGCAAACCTTCCAGGTAATCGCTCAAACTGTCAGGAAACCTGCACCGCATCGGAAAGCAGAAATCCGGGCAGGTGTATTACGCGTTGTGGCAACGTATGGCAGAGATCGCCGGTTAACCGACCGGCCTGAAAAAGGTGCGCACCGGTTGCGCACCGCTGCATCGAGAGCAATCGTGTCCTTTCCGTCAGAACGCTTCACCCCCGCCTTCGGCCTCGGCAACCCGCACCTGCAAACCTTGTGGGGACCGCTGTGGCGCAAAACCACGCACATCGAACGCGAGCGCGAACGCTTGTGGCTTGAGGATGGCGACTTTCTCGATATGGACTGGCACGGCCCGCACACTGCCGATGCGCCGCTGGTGCTGGTGCTGCACGGGCTGACCGGCTCTTCGAATTCGCCCTACGTGGCCGGTGTGCAAAAGGCGTTCGCTGCCCAGGGCTGGGCCAGCGTCGCGCTGAACTGGCGCGGTTGCTCCGGCGAGCCGAATCTGTTGCCACGCAGCTACCATTCCGGTGCCAGTGAAGACCTGGCCGAAGCCATCAGGCACCTGCGGGCCAAGCGCCCTCTCGCACCGCTGTATGCGGTCGGCTATTCCCTGGGCGGCAATGTCTTGCTCAAGCATTTGGGCGAGACTGGCAGTGACAGCGGCGTGTCAGGCGCGGTGGCGGTGTCGGTGCCGTTTCGTCTCGATCAATGCGCTGATCGCATCGGGCAAGGTTTCTCGAAGGTCTATCAGGCGCATTTCATGCGCGAGATGGTGGCCTACATCAAAAACAAGCAGCGCCAGTTTCAACATGACGGGCGCGAGGATGGACTGGCGGCGTTGGCGGCACTGGGCTCGCTGGAGAACATGCGCACCTTCTGGGATTTCGACGGCCGGGTCACGGCGCCGCTGAACGGTTTCGTCGATGCCGAGGATTACTATCGCCGCTCTTCGAGCCGGTATTTCCTTGGAGAAATTCGCACACCGACCCTGATCATTCAGGCGGCCGACGACCCCTTCGTGTTCCCCCATAGCCTGCCGCAGGCGATGGAGCTGTCCGCCTCCACTCAATTCGAGTTGCAAGCCAAGGGTGGGCATGTCGGTTTTGTCGATGGCTCGTTCCGCCAGCCAGGTTATTACCTGGAACGCCGCATTCCGCAGTGGCTGAGCGCCGTGGGTCGCGGGTAAGCCATGGATGCCGACCAAGGCGAGTCGATCCGATTCTGGCAAACGGCGCCATTGGCCGGCGTCGAGTTATTGTCCGCGCGCTACATCGAACATCGCTTCGCGCCCCACGTGCATGACGGTTATGTGATCGGCATGATCATGGCCGGCGCCCAGCGCTACCGCTATCGCGGCGCCGAGCACCTGGCCGGCAGCGGCACGCTGGTGTTGATCAATCCTGATGAACTGCACACCGGCCACAAAGGGACCGAGGATGGCTGGTTGTACCGGGCGTTTTATCCGGACAGCGGGCAGATTCTCTCGCTGCTGGACGAACTGGAGCTGCCGACCAACAACCTGCCGGGGTTTGGCGCGACGTTGTATCGCGACCCGGATCTGGTGAAGGGGTTCTGCCAACTGCATCGCTTGCTGGAAGGTCCGTCCACCGCCTTGCAACAGCAAATGGTCTGGCGCGAGATGATGCTGTTGCTGCTACAACGTCACGCCGCCGTGCCGATCGCCGGCAAACCCGGCAAGGAGCACCGGGCGGTGACGCTGGCCAAGGATGTGCTGCATGCACAATTGGCGGCGCCGCCTTCGCTGGAAGAACTGGCGGCACTGGTCAACCTTTCACCGTTCCACTTCGCCCGGGTCTTTCGCCGCGCCACGGGCATGCCGCCGCATACCTGGCTGATGCAGCAACGCATCGCGCAGGCAAGGGCGCTGTTACAGAACGGATGTTTGCCGCTGGAGGTCGCGATGCAATTGGGGTTTGCCGACCAGAGTCATCTGAGTCGGCAGTTCAAGCAGGTTTACGGGGTTGGGCCGGGGGCGTATCGCAGCGCCCGGCAATTATCAGGAAGTTGAGCTCGACACAGGTCCAAAAGTGGGAGTGAGCCTGCTCGCGATGGCGGCGGGTCAGTCAGCAATGATGTTGACTGACCCGCCGCCATCGCGAGCAGGCTCACTCCTACAGGGGAGCAGCGTTTATTCGCCGATGGCGATGCCGTGCGCAGGATCGTTGATCCACTCGCTCCACGACCCGGCATACAAAGAGCCCAACGGATAACCCGCCAGGCACAGTGCGAACAGGTTATGGCACGCCGTCACGCCGGATCCGCAATACGCCACCAGATCGGTCGGCGCACGATCGCCGAGTTTCGCCGCAAAGCGCTGCTTGAGCTGATCGGCCGGCAGGAAACGTCCGTCACTGCCCAGGTTCTCGGTGAAGGCTGCGCATTGCGCACCGGGGATGTGCCCGGCAACCGGATCGATCGGTTCGACTTCGCCCTTGAAACGCGGCAAGGCGCGAGCATCAAGCAAGGTCAGCGCGGGCTGGCCGAGACGTTTTTGAAGCTGTTCGGCGCTCAAGATCAGCGCGTCGTCCGGCGTCCCGGTAAAGGTGCCGCGCGGGGTGTCGCACGCATCCAGGCTCAGCGGCAACCCGGCGGCGTGCCAGGCCTTGAGCCCGCCATCGAGAATAAACACGCCGTCACGCTTGCCCAGCCAGACCAGCAACCACCAGGCCCGCGCCGCGTAGGCACCGGGGCCGTCATCGTACAAAACCACTTCGCTGTCGGCGTTGATGCCCCAGGCTTGCAGACGCTCGATCAACTCTTCAGGCTCAGGCAACGGATGGCGCCCGGTCACACCCTTGACCACTGTCCCGCTCAAATCACGCTCAAGATCGGCAAAACTCGACCCGGCGATATGCCCTTCGGCATAACTACGCTGGCCGTAATCCGGGTCTTCAAGGGCAAAACGACAATCCAGAATTACCAGCCCAGGTGCATCCTTTTTCAGGTCCAACGCTTGCGGGCTGATCAGTTGCGCAATGGGCATAACGGGCTCCTGTGATTAAGTCGATCTTGAATCCTACTGCACTTCTTCCAGCGCCTGGGCCAGTGGCACGTAAAACTCTTCGTACAGCGCGTTGACCGCGTCGCGAGACTGTTCCGTGACGAAACCGGCCTCAAGCACCAGCACCTGATACACCCCACGTTTAATCGCCTGCTCACTCAAGTGATTGGAGTTTTCCCGCGTGGTGCACAGAAAACGCACCCAGGACGTCAGGATGATCCAGGCATTGAGCGTCAGGGATTCGATCTGGACTTTGTCCATTTTCAGGATGCCGGCGTCGACGAAGGCGGCGTAGATGTGGGTGCCATGGATCAGGCAGCGCTGGGAGAAACGCCGATAACGGGCAGCCAGTTCGGGATCGCTGTCTAGCAAATGCTCAAGATCGCGATGCAAAAACCGATAGCGCCACATCGCCGCCAGCAGTTCCTGAAGGTAGAAGCGTTTGTCTTCCACCGTGGACGCTCGGCCCTGGGGCGGGCGCAGGAAGCTGTCCACCAGGCTTTCGTACTCACTGAACAGCACGGCGATGATCGCCTGCTTGTTGGGGAAGTGGTAGTACAGGTTGCCCGGAGAAATCTCCATGTGGGCAGCAATGTGGTTGGTGCTGATGCTGCGCTCGCCCTGTTGATTAAACAGCTCCAGGCTGTTCTGCACGATGCGCTCGCTGGTTTTGATCCGAGGGGCCATGGCTTGAGCTTTAATTCAGAGTGCGTTGGCAGGCATCTTACGACCTATCGGCGAGTGGATAAAACAATGCTGCGCCAGGATGCCATTTGACTTTATAGAGCTTAGACTCTAAAAAGTGCCTCATTACAACAAAAACCGGAGCCGATCATGACCGCCGACATCGCTTATCTGCAGAACCTGCAACAGCCGCTGGACGAGCTTCAGGCCCTGTTCGATGCGCAGCGTGCGGCGTATGCGGCCAACCCGATGCCACCGGCCGCCCAGCGCCAGCAATGGCTCAAAGCCCTGCGTGATCTGCTGAGCAACGAACGCCAGTCCTTGATCGATACGATCAGCCAGGATTTCAGCCACCGCAGCGCCGATGAAACCCTGCTCGCCGAACTGATGCCGAGCCTGCACGGCATTCACTACGCCAGTCAGCACCTCAAAGGCTGGATGAAGCACTCGCGGCGCAAGGTCGGTATCGCGTTTCAGCCGGCTTCGGCGAAAGTGGTTTACCAGCCGCTGGGCGTGATCGGCGTGATCGTGCCGTGGAACTACCCGCTTTATCTGGCTATCGGGCCGCTGGTGGGTGCGTTGTCGGCGGGCAATCGGGTGATGCTCAAACTCAGTGAGTCGACCCCCGCCACCGGCTTGCTGCTCAAGGAACTGCTGGGCCGGATCTTCCCGCAAGACCTGGTCTGCGTGGTGCTGGGCGAAGCCGATATCGGTGTCGCGTTCTCCCGACTGCGTTTCGATCACCTGCTGTTTACCGGCGCCACCAGCATCGGCAAGCACGTGATGCGCGCGGCAGCCGAGAACCTGACGCCGGTGACCCTTGAGCTGGGTGGCAAGTCCCCGGCCATTGTGTCCCTCGACGTGCCGCTCAAGGACGCCGCCGAACGCATCGCGTTCGGCAAGACGCTCAATGCCGGGCAAACCTGCGTGGCCCCGGACTACGTGCTGGTGCCGGAAGATCGTATCGGCGCTTTCGTCGAAGCCTATCGCCACGCGGTTCGCGGGTTTTATCCGACACTGGCCGACAACCCGGACTACACGGCAATCATCAATGACCGGCAACTGGCGCGACTCAATAACTACGTCAGCGACGCCACCAGCAAGGGCGCGCTGCTGATTCCGCTGTTTGATCAGGGCCAGGGCCGGCGCATGGGTCATAGCGTGCTGCTCAACGTCAGCGACGACATGACCGTGATGCAGGATGAAATCTTCGGCCCGCTGCTTCCGATCGTGCCGTACAAGACGCTTGATCAGGCGTTTGCCTACATCAATCAACGACCTCGTCCGCTGGCGCTGTATTACTTCGGCTACGACAAGCACGAACAAAATCGTGTACTCCACGAAACCCATTCCGGCGGTGTTTGCCTCAACGACACCTTGCTGCACGTGGCGCAGGACGATATGCCGTTCGGTGGTATCGGCGCCTCGGGCATGGGCCATTACCACGGCCACGAAGGTTTCCTGACCTTCAGCAAGGCCAAAGGCGTGCTGATCAAGCAGCGCTTCAACGCGGCGAAACTGATTTACCCGCCTTATGGAAAATCCATTCAGAAACTGATTCAGAAGCTGTTTATCCGCTAACAATCGCACCCTCGGGTAATAACAATAATGAGCCCAAGCCTGTCCGATACACCCGCGCTGTCGCGGCGCGGCCTGCTTAAATTCAGCCTCGGCGCGAGTGCTTTCCTGGCTACGGCCGGATTGGGCGCGAGCCTCAGCGGCTGCTCATCGAGCATCCCGGCTAACGGTTTCGCGACCCTGCGCAGCGGCGATCTGTTGTTTCTGCGGGCATTGGTCCCGGTAATGCTCGAAGGCGCCGTGGCCGCCGAAAAAATGCCGGCCGCCGTCGATGGCACCCTGAAAACCCTGGATAACGGCCTGAATCACCTGTCGCCGGAAATGCTCAAGCTCACTCGGCAATTGTTCGACGTGCTGGGGATGGCGGTGACCCGCGGGCCGCTGACCGGGATCTGGGGCAGCTGGGAAAACGCCAGTACCGATGAGATCCGGCACTTTCTCGATCGCTGGGAAAACAGCTCGTTGAACCTGTTGCGCATGGGGCACAGCTCGTTGCTGCAACTGGTGATGATGGCGTGGTACAGCCGCGCGGAATCGTGGGTGCATTGCGGGTATCCGGGGCCGCCTGCCGTTTAAGACCGGGTCGCCCCCTTCGCGGGCAAGCCTCGCTCCTACAAGGGCTTACGCGGTTCTGTAGGAGCGAGGCTTGCCCGCGAAGGCATCCTCATGAACACCACTGCATCCAAAACCATAACAACTAGAGAACCCGAAGATGCCCGTACCCGACCCGTTCCGCGAAGGCATGGCCCGTGGCTGGAAAACCTACAACGGCTCGCAACTGACCCAGGACCTGACCCTGGACGCGGACGTGGCGATCATCGGCAGCGGCGCGGGCGGCGGGACCACCGCGGAAATTCTCAGCGCCGCCGGCTACAAGGTGTTGCTGATCGAAGAAGGCCCGCTCAAGACCAGCAGCGACTTCAAGATGCTCGAAGACCAGGCCTACACCAGCCTCTATCAGGAAGGCATCGGCCGCATGAGCAAGGACGGCGCGATCACCATCCTCCAGGGCCGCGCGGTGGGCGGCACTACGCTGATCAACTGGACATCGAGCTTTCGCACGCCCGACCCGACGCTTGAGCATTGGGCCAGGGAACACAACGTCAAAGGCCACAGCCCGGCCGAGATGGCGCCTTGGTTCGAGAAAATGGAACAGCGCCTGGGCGTTGCGCCCTGGATGGTGCCGCCCAACGCCAACAACGACGTGATCCGCAAAGGCTGTGAGCAGCTCGGCTACACCTGGCATGTGATCCCGCGCAACGTGCGCGGGTGCTGGAACCTTGGCTATTGCGGCATGGGCTGCCCGACCAACGCCAAGCAGTCGATGATGGTCACGACCATCCCCGCGACCCTGGAAAAAGGCGGCGAGCTGCTGTATCTGGCCCGCGCCGAAACGCTCTCGATCAAGGACGGCAAGGTCACGGGCCTGCAATGTGTGGCGATGGACGACCGTTGCGTCGCACCTACCGGACGCACAATCACGGTCAAGGCGCGGCATTACGTGCTGGCGGGCGGCGGGATCAACAGCCCGGCGCTGCTCCTGCGCTCGGAGGCGCCCGATCCGCACCAGCGGCTGGGCAAACGCACATTCCTGCACCTGGTGAACATGTCCGCCGGGCTGTTCGATGAGGTGATCAACCCGTTCTACGGTGCGCCGCAGTCGATCTATTCCGACCACTTCCAATGGCAGGACGGCACCACCGGCAAGATGTCCTACAAACTGGAGGTGCCGCCACTGCACCCGGCGCTGGCCTCCACCCTGCTCGGCGGTTTTGGCAAGGAAAACGCCGGGCACATGGAAAATCTGCCCCACACCCACGCGATGCTGGCGCTGTTGCGCGATGGTTTCCACCCGGACAGCCCCGGCGGCAGTGTCGAATTGCGCGGCGACAACACGCCGGTGCTCGACTATCAAGTTTCACCCTACGCCTGGGACGGCTTGCGCCGAGCCTTTCACAGCATGGCCGAGATCCAGTTCGCCGGCGGCGCCAACGCGGTCATGCCGATGCACGCCGACGCGCGCTACGTGAAAACCCTGGCCGAAGCGCGCACGTTGATCGACGGTTTGAGCCTTGAGTTGTATCGCACCCGCCTGGGCAGCGCTCATGTGATGGGCGGTTGTGCCATGGGTGAAGACCCGAAAAACGCCGTGACCGACAGCCTTGGCCGGCATCACCAGATCAGCAATCTGTCGATCCACGATGGCTCGCTGTTCCCCACCAGCATTGGCGCAAACCCGCAATTGTCGGTCTACGGATTGACGGCGCAACTGGCGACTTCGCTGGCCGAACGTTTGAAAAACCCATGAAAACGGAGAATATTCCAATCGTCTATAGTGCTTTCTTACCCAACAGGCGACTTGGCCGACCGGGAAGGCTGCGATACCATCCGACTCCCCAACGGACTCCCGCCAGGACGACGCGATGAACCGAGTGTTGTACCCAGGTACCTTCGACCCTATTACCAAGGGCCATGGCGACTTGGTCGAACGCGCCGCGCGCCTGTTCGATCATGTGATCATCGCCGTCGCTGCCAGCCCGAAGAAAAACCCGTTGTTTCCCCTGGAACAACGTGTGGAGCTGGCCCGCGAGGTCACTAAACATCTGCCCAACGTTGAAGTCGTCGGCTTCTCGACGCTGTTGGCGCATTTCGCCAAAGAGAAGAACGCCAATGTGTTCCTGCGTGGTTTGCGCGCGGTGTCGGACTTCGAATACGAATTCCAGCTGGCCAACATGAACCGCCAACTGGCGCCGGATGTGGAAAGTCTGTTTCTCACACCGTCCGAGCGTTATTCGTTCATTTCCTCGACGCTGGTCCGTGAAATCGCAGCGTTGGGCGGCGATATCACCAAGTTCGTCCACCCTGCGGTGGCGGACGCCCTCACCGAACGCTTCAAGAAGTAACGACCGCTCAAGCGGCGCCCGCGTGCACTGCGGGCGCCAATGCGGCACAATTGCGCGCATTGGTTTATTGCGCCCGGGCCGTCCGCCCTGGCTGGAGTTAGCATGTCCCTGATCATCACCGACGATTGCATCAACTGCGACGTCTGCGAACCCGAGTGCCCGAACGCCGCTATTTCCCAAGGCGAAGAGATCTACGTGATCGACCCGAACCTGTGCACGCAGTGCGTCGGCCACTACGACGAACCTCAGTGCCAGCAAGTGTGCCCGGTGGATTGCATTCCGCTGGATGAAGCGCATCCGGAGACTGAAGAGCAGTTGATGGCGAAGTATCGGATTATTACCGGGAAGGCTTGAGGCAGGCATTTTTGTAGTGCCTGTGCCGGCCTCATCGCGAGCAGGCTCGCTCCCACAGTGGGTTTGTGGTGCTCACATCATTTGATTCACAACACAAATCAACTGTGGGAGTGAGCCTGCTCGCGATGAAGCCATCAGGTACACCGAACATGTAACTGATTCACTCCCGCTGCTCAAACCCCTCCCCGATACACCCCAGGCACCGCACAAATGCGGCTTTCGCCGGATCAACCACCAGCGCCTGTCCCGCATCGCCGATGCCGCCGCCCAAGGCCGTGAACGGCAACGACACCACAAACGCCCCGGCACCGATCACCGTCGCCACCACCAGCAACGGTCTGGCGATCAGCAAGTCGCCGAGCATGGCGTAGGCCGGGGGATTCTGGATGGTGTAACGCGGATCACCGCTGCCGCTGCTAGCCGCCAGCGCGGGCGCACCGACGCTCAGCAGCAGCGCAACAACAAGGGTTCGAAACGAATTCATGGCACGGTCCTTCGGCTAGGCAGTGAGAACACTGACTATAGACCGTCGCACGTATCAGCTCTGGCAGCGTGGGCAAAAGACGCTGGCGCGCTGCCCCAGTTTCACTTCGCGTAGTTCAGTGCCACAGACTTTGCAGGGCTCACTGCCCCGGCCGTAGACAAACAATTCCTGCTGGAAATACCCCGGCTGACCGTCGCCGCCGATAAAGTCCCGCAGCGTCGTACCGCCCCGCTCAATGGCCGCGGCCAGAATGCGTTTGATCTCGATCGCCAGCTTCAAATAGCGCGCCCGGGAAATGCTCTTGGCCTCGCGACGCGGGTCGATGCCGGCGGCGAACAGGGCTTCGGTCGCGTAGATGTTGCCGACGCCGACCACCACCGCGTTATCCATGATGAACGGCTTGACCGCCATGGATCGTCCGCGGGACTGCTGAAACAAGCGATCGCCATCAAACAGGTCGGTCAACGGCTCCGGCCCCAGGCGAATCAACAGTTCGTGGTTGAGCGGATCGAGACTCCAGAGCATCGCGCCAAACCGGCGCGGGTCGGTATAGCGCAGGGCCAGGCCGGACTCGAGTTCGATGTCCACATGCTCATGCTTCGCCGCCGGCATACCGACTTCAACCAATCGCAGGTTGCCCGACATACCCAAGTGACTGATCAGCGTGCCCACTTCAGCATTGATCAGCAGGTACTTGGCGCGGCGCTCCACCAGCACGATGCGCTGGCCGGACAGGCGCACATCGAGGTCTTCAGGAATCGGCCAGCGCAATCGGCGGTCACGCACGATCACCCGGCTGACGCGCTGGCCTTCCAGGTGCGGTGCAATCCCGCGGCGGGTGGTTTCGACTTCCGGCAGTTCAGGCATGGTGTTCTCGAATCAGGGCGCTCGAATAAATGCAGCAGCCGATGTTCAGCGGTGAGCGCCGAGGTCACGAATCGTTTGCTTGAGGGTCTCGAAGTCGTAGTCCGAGAGGCCGACATAATCGAGCACCAGATGCCCGATGCTGTTCCATTCGTGGTCTTCGGTCTGATTACCCAACACCCGGTATGACGCACAAATGTGCTCGGCCATTTTCAGGATCGCCAGCAGGTTCTTGAGCTGAGCGTTGCGCGAAGATTCGTCGCTGAAGATCGCCAAGGCGTTGTGGTGATTGGCGATCGCGGTGGTCACATGCTCCGGCAGGCGCCAGGACTTGGCCGTGTAGTAACCGACCACCGCGTGGTTGGTGTTGAACACCCGGTTCTCGGTGTCGACCACCCGGCATTCGGCACTGGCGTTGGCGTAGGCCTCTTCCAGAACGGTCATGTAGTTGGGGAACCGTTGCAGCATCAGCGGCACGCCGCAGTCGTGGAACAGACCCAGTGCATACGCTTCGTCACCGGCCTGGGCGCCGATGCGCTTGGCCAGCGTCAGGCAGGTCATCGCCACGTCCTGAGCCGTATCCCAGAACCGGTTCAGGGTGACGATGGTGTCGTCGTTCATCTCGCCCTTGATCGACTGCGCGTTGATCAGGTTGATGATCGAACGGCTGCCCAGCAGGTTCACCGCACGCTGGATCGAGGCGATCTTGTTGCTCAAGCCGTAATACGGCGAGTTGACGATCTTCAGCAAGGCACCAGAGAGCCCTGGGTCCTGGGAGATCAGCTTCGCGATCACTTCCAGGTCCGGGTCGGGCATGTACTGCTCCATCTGCAAATCCACCATGATTTGCGGCTGGGCAGGCACACTGATGCCTTGCAGGGACTGTTGAATCTGTTCGGAAGTCAGCTCTTGGGACATAAGTACACACTCTGGGCCAGGGGGCGATTCTAACCTTTATAAAGTTGGATCCGACACACCGGCCGACACATTGGCGAAAGTTTCATTTCTGCATAGCCATCGAAATCGCTTTCGCGGGCAAGCCTCGCGCCTGCAGATTTACAGCGATCCAGCAGGAGCGAGGCTTGCCCGCGAGGAGTCCATGAGCGTTTCATCGCCCGCCCGGCCCGCCGCAAGCCTCAACACGCTATACTCCCGCTCTTTTTTCCGGAGCGACGTCATGTCCCTGCCTAGCCTGCGCCTCAAAGCCAACGCCGACCGTCGCCTGCGAAACGGCCACTTGTGGGTCTATAGCAACGAAATCGATGTAGCGGCGACCCCTTTGCACGGTTTTCAAGCCGGCGACCAGGCGATCCTCGAAGCCGCCGGCGGCAAGACGCTGGGCATCGTGGCCATGAGCCCGAACAACCTGATCTGCGCCCGTCTGCTGTCGCGCGACATCAAGTTGCCGCTGGACAAGTCGCTACTGGTCCATCGCCTGAACGTTGCCCTGTCCCTGCGTGATCGCCTGTTCGACAAGCCGTTCTATCGCCTGGTCTACGGCGACTCCGATTTGCTGCCAGGCCTGGTGGTCGACCGCTTCGGCGACATCCTGGTGGTGCAGATCGCTTCGGCGACCATGGAAGCCCATAAAGAAGACGTGATCGCGGCGCTGACCCAAGTGCTCAAGCCAAGCGGCATTCTGTTCAAGAATGACTCCGCTGCCCGTGACGCCGAAGGCCTCAACCGTTATGTCGAAACCGTGTTCGGCCTGGTGCCGGAGTGGGTCGCGCTGGAAGAAAACGGCGTGAAGTTCGAAGCACCGGTCATCCAGGGCCAGAAAACCGGCTGGTTCTACGACCACCGCATGAACCGCGCACGCCTGGCTCCTTATGCCAAAGGCAAACGCGTGCTGGACCTGTACAGCTACATCGGCGGCTGGGGTGTGCAAGCGGCCGCGTTCGGCGCCAGTGAAGTGTTCTGCGTCGACGCGTCGGCCTTCGCCCTCGACGGCGTCGAGCGCAACGCCGCGCTGAACGGTTTCGCCGAAAAAATGACCTGCATCGAAGGCGACGTGTTCGAAGCCCTGAAAGAGCTGAAAGCCAGCGAAGAACGCTTCGACGTGATCGTTGCCGATCCACCCGCCTTCATCAAGCGCAAGAAAGACATGAAGAACGGTGAAGGCGCCTACCGCCGCCTGAACGAGCAAGCCATGCGCCTGCTCAGCAAGGACGGCATCCTGGTCAGTGCGTCGTGCTCGATGCACCTGCCGGAAGACGATCTGCAGAACATCCTGCTGACCAGCGCCCGCCACCTGGACCGCAACATCCAGATGCTTGAGCGCGGCGGTCAGGGCCCGGACCACCCGGTCCACCCGGCCATCGCCGAAACCCGCTACATCAAGAGCATCACCTGCCGGTTGCTGCCAAACAGCTGATGACACCGGTTTGACGGGGAGCCAGAGGGCTCCCCGTTTTATTATCTGTTATTGAATTCCGTTCAAACTTCCTACACTTGCGATCCTACGGACTTGCAGGACGTTTCCCTGCGCCTTTCACTATTCAGCATTCAACTGACAAAACTTGTTCATGCCCAAGATCGATCCGACGAAATTACTGGAAGTTTCCTACCCAATATCGCCTTGATAAGCGCTCATTACACTCTATGATTGAGCGTGTCACCACGAAGTGACTCTTACTTTCAATTACAAGGAGTTCCAAATGAAAGCAATTACTCTGGAAGCTAACAGCATCGCCAACCTGGCTTTCCTGGTCGCCCCTAAAGCCCGCTAAGTAAATGAGACGCTGGGGAGTGCCGGCTACCCAGCGTTTTCTATGGCATTGCCCAGAGCGAACCGCCCATCATGCAGATCAGTCCTCATTTATTCATACTTCCACGCACGCCCGGTCAAATAGTCTGGGATTACAAGAATCACAAACAGTTTGAACTGAACCTGAAGTATTCAACCCGACTGGCAGAACTTATCGACAACCCCGAAAAGTTCAACGAACGCAATACAATTGACACCCAGCTACTTGACGCTGGAATACTGACAACTGCAATAACAGATACTACAGACTGGGGCTGGGACGAACTGTCGAAGATATTCCATATCGGCACCAAGAACATTCCGTGCGAACACGTTCCGCAAAATATCAATGAATGGTCAAAACAATACCTTGATCATTGCAGCGACGTCCTGAGCACGCCCTCGCCGAAAGCCAGGCGCTCGGAACGCCTGGGATGCGAGCTGATTACCCTGCCAAAACCTTCCTGCCTGCCGGAAGATTCCCTGGCAAACGCCCTGGTCAATCGGAAAACCTGCCGCACCTTCACGGGTGAAGCCGTTTCCCTCGAAGCCGTCAGTACATTGCTGTACCTGTCCCTCGGCTATCTGCATGAGCGCGAAAACGACGTCGACGAAAGCATCGTCGAAGGTCTCGGCGCCCGGCGCAGCAGCCCGTCCGGAGGCGGACTGAATGCCTGCGAAGGCTTTCTGCTGGTGCAAAACGTCAGCGGCCTGCCACCCGGGGTCTACGCCTATCACCCCACCGGGCACGCGCTGAGTCTGGTTAATCCGCTGCCTCCCCAACCTTTAGGGCAACTGATGTGCGGACAACACTTCATCAACAACCTGCCCGCAGGCCTGTTCATCACCAGCCGATTCGACAAGCTGTGGTGGAAATATGAACACTCGCGGGCCTACCGAATGGCCTACGTCGAGGCCGGTCATATTTCCCAGACCTTTCAACTGGCGGCCACCGCGCTGGGATTGAACACTTGGCTGACCGGTGCATTGACGGACGACCAGGTCGAAGCGCTGCTGGGACTTGAGAACAGCGCAGAGCAACCGCTGTTCTTTGTCGGCTGCGGCCAGAGCGACGGGCAAGTGATGTGCAAGGAATTGAAAGCCCTGCTGAGCAGTCGGGGGGCGGAACAATGACCGAGCCCCTCATCGACCCCGCGTCAGCCTCTGCCTCATGGGCCCATCGCTTCACCCTTGGAGACTGGAACACCCGAGCCTCGGTGCGGATCAGCGAACACACCTACCAATTGCCGCCGGACCTGAAACGGCAACTGGAAACCCGCCACTGGTTTGCGCCGGAATTTCTGCCCTACCTGAATCATCCGGCAATCAAAGCAGCAGGCAGAGCAATCACTCATCGCCTGTCCGCCAACCATCTGGTGTATTTCCTCGACTACACCACCCTGCTGGAACACCGCATCGTCAACCGTTCCGTGGAAACCATCGTCCACAACGAACTGGGGGTATCCATCCCCCCACGGATGAAAACCGCCGCGCTGCAGCTCTATACGGATGAGGCTTATCACGCACTGTTTTCCAACAGCCTCGCCGAGCAGATTGCCGATATTTACGACATGACAGATCGCCCGGTCGTGCCCCACCGGATAGCCCGGCTGAACGCCCTGCTCAATCGCACACCGGACAAGCACAAGGCACTGGCGTGGTTTCTCGTCGGCTTCGTCTCGGAAACGATTATCGCCAAGGAACTGCTCGACGTTTGCCGTGACACGCTGGTGAGCAGCGTTCAGGAAATGCTCAGGGATCACCTGGCCGACGAAGCGCGTCACAGTCGCTACTTTTGCGAAGTATTCCACCATCTGTGGGTGCAATTGAACTGCGGCCAACGCACGTTCACCGCCAGGTCGCTCGCGGAAATCCTGCTGATTTTCTTTGAGATAGATGAACGCTGGCTTGGGGAAAGCCTGCGCAGCGCCGGCCTGAGTGAAGCGTCTGTCGCGCAGATCCTTGGGGATCTGACCGGCTCGCAAGCACAGCGCCTGCGCGTCCGATCGAGTGCTGGTGCCACGCTCAATGCAATGAAAAAAGCCGGGTTCTTCGATCTGCCTGCCAATCGCCAACTTTTCTCCAGGGCAGGGCTGTTCGATGAATGACGGAAAACAGGTAGCCCAGGGCGAACAACGTGCCATGGTCATTCTGTTGATGACCATGACGCTGCTCGGCGTCTTTCCCCTGGATGTGGTGCTCCCCTCCTTTCCCGATCTTTCTGACTACTTTCGGACCTCACCGTCCGACATCGCCCTGTCGGTGAGCGTGTTCGCCATTGGCCTGGCGTTGTCCGTGGTGTTGGTCGGACCATTGTCGGATTTGTGGGGACGCAAGAAACTCCTGCTGGCCGGTATCGCAATTGCGGTGGTGGGAGCGACAGGGTGTGTGGTATCCAGCGAATACAGCTGGTTTTTGTTCTTCCGGGTGATCCAGGCCGTTGGTTGCGGGTCATTCGTCCTGTCACAGGCGTTGGTTCAGGATCTGTTCGTCGGCAAGGAACAGGAGCGAATCAGAATCTGGATGGTGACCGGCGGCGGGGTATTCATTTCGATTTCGCCGCTGCTGGGGACGTGGTTGCAATTGCAGCTAGGCTGGCAGGGCAGCTTTTATGTGTTTATCAGCCTGGCCGTCATTGTCTGGCTTAAAGCCTTCTTTCTGCTCAGGGAAAACCCTCACCTTCATACCACGGCACCTGAACGTTTTTTCAGCGCCTATTGGAGGCTGTGTTCGGATTTGCGCTTCATGGGGTATTGGTTGATTTCAGCCTTGGCTTTTGCCTGCCATTTCTCGTTCATCGTCATTTCACCGATCATTTTCATGGAGCGGCTGGCGCTGTCGCCTTACGCATTTGCCTGGGCGTTGCTGCTGTATGGCGTGGCTTATGTGTTTGGCGGGATTGTCGCCAGCGCGCTGCATCGGTACCTGCAGGCCAACACACAAATAGTCATTGGCCTGGGGCTGATCGCTTTGTCAGGGCTGGTGATGCTGTGGTTGGCGGAACAGTTCGGGCTCTCTGCGGCAGCGGTGCTGATACCCATGTTGATTTGTACGGCAGGCACCACCATTGCCCGGCCCATCGCCAACTCCAAAGCCATGAGTCTCTACCCCCGGAATGCCGGAACCTCGACCTCGGTAGGCGGCGTGCTGATTTTCATGTGCGGCGGTGTGATCAGCGTAGTGATCAACCTTGCCTCCGAAGACCTGACCACGGCACTAGCCCTGTGTTTTCTGAGCTTGAGTGCTACGGGCCTTGGCCTGAATGTCTTGATTACACGACGGCATCTGGCGCTGAAGGCGGGCTGAAACCTGCCAGTCGTCATCCCGCACGTTGTGTGAGCGCCGGATCAACGCTTCCCGGCATTCCCTCCTGACGCCAGCCGTGTAGAATCGCGACATTCATCGCCAGTCATCCCCCGGCGGGTTTATGAGCTCAAGCTGAAGCGCGCGGCGATCCCGCAAAGTTATCGGCAACTTCCGGACACACGGCCATTTCTGGGTGTTCCAGACGTCAATAGAAGCTCACTTCCCTTTTGATACCTGATTAGCCGCCCGGAGTGCTTCATGCCTGATTACCGCTCGAAAACATCCACCCACGGCCGCAACATGGCCGGCGCCCGCGCACTGTGGCGCGCCACGGGGATGAAAGATGACGACTTCAAAAAGCCGATCATCGCCATTGCCAACTCGTTCACCCAGTTCGTACCGGGCCACGTCCACCTCAAGGACCTGGGCCAGCTGGTCGCCCGCGAAATCGAACGCGCTGGCGGTGTGGCAAAAGAATTCAACACCATCGCCGTGGATGACGGCATCGCCATGGGCCACGACGGCATGCTCTATTCGCTGCCGAGCCGCGAGATCATCGCCGACTCCGTCGAATACATGGTCAACGCCCACTGCGCCGACGCCATCGTCTGCATCTCCAACTGCGACAAGATCACCCCTGGCATGCTGATGGCCGCCCTGCGCCTGAACATCCCGGTGATCTTCGTTTCCGGCGGCCCGATGGAGGCCGGCAAGACCAAACTCGCCTCCCACGGCCTCGACCTCGTCGACGCCATGGTGATCGCCGCCGACTCCAGCGCTTCTGACGAGAAAGTCGCCGAGTACGAGCGCAGCGCCTGCCCGACCTGCGGCTCGTGCTCCGGCATGTTCACCGCCAACTCGATGAACTGCCTGGTCGAAGCCCTGGGCCTGGCATTGCCGGGCAACGGTTCGACCCTGGCCACCCACAGTGACCGCGAACAGCTATTCCTGCAGGCCGGCCGCACCATCGTCGAGCTGTGCAAGCGTTACTACGGCGAGAACGATGAGTCGGTATTGCCGCGCAACATCGCCAACTTCAAGGCGTTCGAAAACGCCATGACCTTGGACATCGCCATGGGCGGCTCCACCAACACCATCCTGCACTTGCTGGCCGCCGCCCAGGAAGCCGAGATGGAGTTCGACCTGCGCGACATCGACCGCCTGTCCCGATTCGTGCCGCAACTGTGCAAAGTCGCTCCGAATATCCAGAAATACCATATGGAAGACGTGCACCGCGCTGGCGGGATCTTCAGCATCCTCGGCTCGCTGGCCCGTGGCGGCCTGCTGCACACCGATCTGCCGACCGTGCACAGCAAGACCCTGGCCGAAGGCATCGCCAAGTGGGACATCACCCAGACCGACGATGAAGCCGTGCATCACTTCTTCAAAGCCGGCCCGGCGGGCATCCCGACGCAAACCGCATTCAGCCAGTCGACCCGTTGGGGAAACCCTGGACGACGACCGTGAAAACGGCTGCATCCGCAGTGTTGAGCATGCATATTCGAAAGAAGGCGGCCTGGCCGTTCTCTACGGCAACATTGCACTGGACGGCTGTGTGGTGAAAACCGCTGGCGTCGACGAATCGATCCCACGTCTTCGAAGGCAACGCGAAGATCTTCGAAAGCCAGGACAGCGCCGTTCGCGGCATCCTCGCCGACGAAGTGAAGGCCGGCGACATCGTGATCATCCGTTACGAAGGTCCGAAAGGCGGCCCGGGCATGCAGGAAATGCTCTATCCGACGTCGTACCTGAAATCCAAAGGCCTGGGCAAAGCCTGCGCCCTGCTCACCGACGGCCGCTTCTCCGGCGGCACCTCGGGCCTGTCCATCGGCCATGCTTCGCCGGAAGCCGCTGCAGGCGGCGCGATTGGTCTGGTGCAGGACGGTGACAAGGTGCTGATCGACATTCCGAACCGCTCGATCAATCTGTTGATCAGCGACGAAGAAATGGCCGGCCGTCGTGCCGAGCAGGATCAGAAAGGCTGGAAGCCTGTGGAAAAACGTCCACGCAAGGTGACCACTGCACTGAAGGCCTACGCCCTGCTGGCGACCAGCGCCGACAAGGGTGCCGTGCGTAACAAGGCAATGCTCGACGGGCTGTAAGGCTTAACCGTCGAACAAAAAATGCCCCGCCAAGTGCGGGGCATTTTTTTGACCACGATCCCCCAAACACTGGAGATCAACTGTAGGAGTGAGCCTGCTCGCGATAGCGGTATGTCTGTCACCATCGATGTCGTCTGACACTGCGCTATCGCGAGCAGGCTCACTCCTACATTGGATTTTTGGTGCTTACTGGATTTCCTCCGGTTTCACGATCACCCAGTTCTTGTCCGCCGTCACCGGCAACCCTTCCTTGGCCTGTGCTGCCGCGTGCTTGGCCATCATGCCGTTAATCTGGGTCATGTATTTGTCCTTGCGGTTGATCCACAAGTGAATGCCGCCCTTGGCCACGTCGACGCTGTGGAACAGCATGAAGCCGTCGCTGGTCGGTGTGTCGCCGCCGACGAGCACCGGTTTTTTCCATTCATCGATGTAGGTCAGGATCGCCGCTTGCTTACCCGCCATCCAGGTCGCCGGGGTCCACAGGTACGGGGTCAGTTCGAGGCCAAGGTTGGCCTTCTCGTCATACTTGCCCGCAGTGATTTGCTTACGCGCCGTGGTCAATTCGCCGGACTTCGGGTCCTTGAGCAGCAGGCTCACGCCAATGACGTTTTGCGGTTTGACGTTGTAGCCGTACTTCGGATCGGAAGCGACCATGCGCACCAGTTCTTCCGAGGCGGCGGTCATCACGTAGACCTCGATGCCGTTCTCCATCAGCTTGTTGTAGAGCTCTTTCTGACCAGTGAAGATTTTCGGCGGGTTGACGTCGAGGTTTTTGACCACATCGCCTTCGTAATAGGTCGCCGGCACTGGCTTGTCCAAGGCCATCAGCTCATCGACGTAGCCTTTGAGTTCCTGGAGGGTGAAACCGGAGAACACTTGCGCGACCCATGGATAGCACACCATGTCGTCGAGTTCGCAGAGGCGATAGTAGTAGCTGAACAGGCTTTCCTTATGGTCGGCGGTGTCCTTGAACGGGATCAGTTTCAGGGAGGGGTCGAGTTTCTCGCGGGTGATCAGGCCTTTGCTTTCCATGTACGGCAGCAACGACTCTTCGAGATCGTAGCGGTAACTGGTGTTGTCCATGTCGAACACCGCGTAGTTACCTTTGTTCGCGTTGGCTGCAATCATCGCGTCCAGCGCCTTGGCCTGATCGGCTGGCCAGTGCTTCAAATCCGTGGCGAAGACCTGGCCGGCGAGGCCAAGACAGAGTACTGCTGCGAGAAATTTTGGTGCGAGCTTCATCGGCGGTTTCTCCCTGATCCAAAGATATCGACGCTAACAAATAAGTGTGACAACTCTCGTCCACTAGCGACCGCACACGTCCCTTTCGCGTCAAGTGCATCCCCGACAGCGACACCGGCTTATTCCAAAAACGACAGTTATCAGACTTTTTTGATATTAATTCTTTGTAAATCAAGCTGTTAGGCTTGCCGGTTCGCAGCTGCCCCGGAAGGCGGCTGGCACAAGTCACTTTCGGAGTTCTCATGAATCTGCCGCTGATCCTCAATCTGCTGGTGTTCCTCGCGTTACTGTTTGGCCTCGCGCAAACCCGCCACACCACCTGGAGCCTGGCGAAAAAAGTCCTGCTCGCGTTGGTATTGGGCGTGGTCTTCGGTGTCGCGTTGCACACGATTTACGGTGCCGGCAACCCGGTGCTGAAAGCCTCGATCAGCTGGTTCGATCTGGTGGGCAACGGGTACGTTCAGTTGCTGCAAATGATCGTCATCCCGCTGGTGTTCGCCTCGATCCTCAGCGCCGTGGCCCGTCTGCACAACGCCTCGTCGCTGGGCAAGATCAGCTTCCTGACCATCGGCACGCTGCTGTTCACCACGGCCATTGCGGCGCTGATCGGTATCGGCTTGACCAACCTGTTCGGCCTGACCGCCGAAGGCCTGATCGCCGGCACCCAGGAAATGGCTCGCCTGCAAACCATCCAGACCGACTATGCCGGCAAGGTTGCCGACCTGAATGTGCCGCAGCTGCTGCTGTCGTTCATTCCGCAAAACCCGTTCGCCGACCTCGCTCGCGCCAAGCCGACGTCGATCATCAGCGTGGTGATCTTCGCCGCGTTCCTCGGTGTCGCGGCGCTGCAACTGCTCAAGGATGACGTCGAGAAAGGTCAGAAAGTGATCAACGCCATCGACACCCTGCAAGCCTGGGTGATGCGTCTGGTGCGTCTGGTGATGAAGCTGACCCCCTACGGCGTATTGGCGCTGATGACCAAAGTGGTCGCCGGTTCCAACCTGCAAGACATCATCAAGCTCGGCAGTTTCGTGGTGGTTTCCTACATCGGCCTGGGCCTGATGTTTGTGGTCCATGGCCTGTTGGTGTCGGCGGCCGGGATCAACCCGCTGCGGTTCTTCCGCAAGATCTGGCCGGTGCTGACGTTCGCGTTCACTAGCCGCTCCAGCGCCGCGACGATTCCACTGAGCATCGAAGCGCAGACCAGCCGCCTGGGCATCCCGCAATCCATCGCCAGTTTCGCCGCGTCGTTCGGCGCGACCATTGGCCAGAATGGCTGTGCCGGTCTGTACCCGGCGATGTTGGCGGTGATGGTCGCGCCCACGGTCGGCATCAACCCGCTGGACCCGCTGTGGATCGCGACGCTGGTGGCGATTGTGACCTTGAGTTCGGCCGGTGTGGCGGGCGTGGGCGGCGGTGCGACGTTTGCCGCGCTGATCGTGCTGCCGGCGATGGGTTTGCCGGTGTCATTGGTGGCGTTGCTGATTTCGGTTGAGCCGCTGATCGATATGGGCCGCACGGCGTTGAACGTGAGTGGTTCGATCACGGCCGGGGCGATTACCAGCCAGATCATGCAGCAGACGGATAAAGCACTGCTGGATGCCGATGAGCATGCGGAGTTGGCGCACGCTTAAGTTTTTTAGCGTCTGAGCTGGCCTCTTCGCGGGCAAGCCTCGCTCCTACAGGATTTGTGTCGTACGCAATTTTCGCGATCGACACAAATCCTGTAGGAGCGAGGCTTGCCCGCGAAGCTTTTAGACTTTCTCCCAGACTTCAAAGTCGTACGCTGGTTTGTCGCCTTCAGCCGGATTCTGGGTGTTGGAGACCAATGTCCACTGCCCCAAATCAAACTCCGGAAACCACGCATCCCCTTCCGGGCTCAACGCCACTCGGGTCAGATACAACCGATCCGCCTGCGCCATCCCCTGCGCATACAATTGCGCGCCGCCAATCAGCATCACCTCATCGACGCCCTGCTCGTTCGCCCATTCCTGCGCGCGAGCCACGGCCGCCTCCAGCGATGGATAAACCTCCGCGCCTTCCAACACCAGATCCGCCTGACGGCTGACCACGATGTTCAATCGGCCCGGCAGCGGCCGGCCGAGGGAATCCCAGGTCTTGCGACCCATGATGATCGGTTTGCCGAGGGTGGTGGCCTTGAAGTATTTGAAGTCCCCCGGCAAGTGCCAGGGCATGCTGTTGTCGACGCCGATCACACGGTTTTCACCGAGGGCTGCGATCAGGCTGAGGGGGAGTGATTTAGTCATGCCGGCGAGGATACCAGAGCCTCCCGTACCCCGATAAGCGCCACAGCGGTTATGCTCACAGCTCATTTGAGCGACGGGATGCCGCGTGACTGAACTGACTCCACTGCAAAACCTCTGGCTGACCGAGACGGTGCGCCTGCGTGAAGAACACGCCGGCCCCCTGGAGGATCTGGAAGCCAACCGGCTGGCCCGCAGCGCCGGCGGCGACTTGCCGACGCGAATTCAGCGCCGTGCCGTGTGGCTGGCCGAGCGCGACGGTTTGTCCGACGCCCTCAAGCATTGGCTGCAAGGCGCGCGACTGGCGCTGATCGTCATGGCGGTGCTGGCCATCGTCAGCGGTGCTGGCCTGGCGTTTGCCGCACTGGGTGATGGCCAGACCCCGGTAAATGTGTTCTGGGCCCTGGGCAGTCTGCTTGGGCTCAATCTGATTCTGCTGCTGAGCTGGGCGTTGGGCCTGGTGTTTGCCGGTGAGCACGGCGCCAGCCTTGGACGCTTGTGGCTGTGGCTCAGCGAAAAACTCGCTCGTGATGCCAAAGCCGCGCAACTGGCACCCGCCCTGCTGCTGTTATTGCAGCGACGCAAACTCAATCGCTGGGCGATCGGCGTGCTGGTCAACGGCTTGTGGTTGCTGGCGTTGCTCAGTGCGCTGGTTATCGTGCTGATGCTGATGGCGACCCGGCGCTACGGCTTTGTCTGGGAAACCACCATTTTGCGCGGCGACACCTTCGTCGCCATGACCCAGGCTCTCGGCGCCCTGCCGGCCTTGCTCGGTTTCAGCGTGCCCAGCGTGGAGATGATCCGCGCCAGTGGCGATGCCGCGCTGAACATCGAAAGCGCTCGTCAGGCCTGGGCCGCTTGGCTGGTGGGCGTGTTGCTGGTCTACGGGGTGTTGCCGCGTTTGTTGCTGATGCTGTTCTGCCGCTGGCGCTGGACCTCCGGCCAAGCCGCTTTGCGCCTGGATTTGAACCTGCCCGGTTACGCCCAATTGCGCGAACGGCTGATGCCCACCAGCGAACGCCTCGGCATCAGTGATGCCGCGCCTGCGCAACTGCATCGTGTCGAAAGCGGCGTCAGTGAGCAGCAAAGCGACGGCGCGTTGCTGGTGGCCATCGAGCTGGACGATCAACGCCCGTGGCCGCCGCAACTGCCGAAAACCGTGAACAACGCCGGCATCCTCGACAGTCGCGAATCGCGCAACAAACTGCTTGAACAGTTGAGTCGTTTCCCTCCGGCACGCCTGGCGATTGCCTGCGATCCGCGACGTTCGCCCGACCGTGGCAGCCTGGCCCTGATCGCCGAACTGGCGCGCAATGCCGCTGCCACCCGTGTCTGGCTGCTGCAAGCGCCGCCCGGCGAAGCACTGGATGCCGAACGTCTCGGCGACTGGCACGTGGCGCTGCAACAGCTGGACCTGCCGTTCGCCGATTGCGCGCCCGTGAACTGGCTGGAGACCGGCCATGACTAATGCCTGGAAAGCGCCCTTGAAGCTGGCCGTGGTCGGCCACACCAATGTCGGCAAAACCTCGTTGCTGCGCACGCTCACCCGGGACGTCGGTTTCGGTGACGTGTCCCATCGCCCCAGCACCACCCGCCATGTCGAAGGCGCGCGGTTGTCGGTGGACGGCGAGCCGTTGCTCGATCTCTACGACACGCCCGGCCTCGAAGACGCCATCGCCCTGCTCGACTACCTCGAGCGCCTGGAACGTCCCGGCGAACGCCTCGACGGCCCGGCACGGTTGGCCCGATTCCTGGAGGGCAGCGAAGCCCGGCAGCGCTTTGAACAGGAAGCCAAAGTACTGCGCCAATTGCTCGCCTCGGACGCCGGCCTCTATGTGATCGACGCCCGGGAGCCGGTCCTGGCCAAGTACCGCGACGAACTGGAAGTGTTGGCCAGTTGCGGCAAACCGCTGCTGCCGGTGCTGAATTTCGTCAGCAGCGCCAACCATCGCGAGCCGGATTGGCGTGAAGCCCTGGCGCGCTTGGGCCTGCATGCCCTGGTGCGTTTCGACAGCGTTGCACCGCCCGAAGATGGCGAACGTCGACTCTATGAAAGCCTCGCCTTGCTGCTGGAAAACTCCCGCGAACAATTGGAGCGCCTGATCGCCGATCAACAGGCTCAACGCCTGGCTCGCCAACAGAGTGCGGCGCGATTGATTGCCGAGTTGCTGATCGATTGCGCCGCGTGCCGGCGCAGCGTGGTCAGCGACGCGGAGCAGGAACAACAGGCGATCAGCGAACTGCGCAAAGCCGTTCGCCAACGGGAACAGCGCTGCGTCGAAGGTTTGCTCAAACTCTATGCCTTCCGCCCACAGGACGCGGCGGCCAGTGAACTGCCGCTGCTCGATGGCCGCTGGGGCGATGATTTGTTCAACCCGGAAACCCTCAAGCAATTGGGCGTGCGGGTCGGCGGTGGCATCGCGGCCGGCGCGGCGGCCGGTGCCGGGGTTGATTTACTGGTGGGCGGCCTGACCCTCGGCGCGGCGGCACTGGCCGGCGCCATTGCCGGCGGCGCCCTGCAAACCGCCCGCAGTTATGGCAGCCGGTTAATGGGCAAGATCAGAGGTCAGCGAGAATTGACGGTGGACGACAGCGTGTTGAGGCTGTTGGCCTTGCGTCAGCGCCAATTGCTGCAAGCGCTGAATGCCCGTGGGCATGCGGCGATGGACAGCATCCAGGTGGCCACGCCCCAGGACAAGACCTGGCGCGAAGGCAAACTGCCCGAAGCCCTGAACAAGGCCCGGGCGCATCCGCAGTGGTCGTCGCTGAATCCGCAGGCGAAGTTGAGTCAGGCGGAGCGGCAAGAGCAGGTTGAGGTGTTGGCGCAGCAGTTGTAAACCTTGGTTATTGGGGTGTTCGGGCTGGCCCCTTCGCGAGCAGGCTCGCTCCCACATTGGAATGCGTTCCCCTGTGGGAGCGAGCCTGCTCGCGATGGCAGCGACCCGGTTTCGAGCTATTACGCAGCCAACAGCCGCAACGCCTTATCCTTCAACACCCCCAGATCCATCACCGGCACGCCCATGTCCTTGGCCTGTTCATCCCACTGGCGCATCCGCAAACTGGCCTTGCATAACGGATCCTTCTCGAAGGCTTCAGCCTCTTCCGCGGTCATCACCCCACCCTGGTATTCCAGAGTCCGGCGGCTGGCTTCGCTCAATCGCTCGTAGTACCCGGGCTCTTTAAGCGTCAGATAACGCTTGGCCTGAACGTGGTATTCCACCAGCCGCGCCAGGCGCTCGCTGAAACCGGCCCGACGCAAGTAATCGGCGCCCAGACGTTCGTGGCTGACCACACCAAAACCACCCATGTTCTCGGCGCTCCCGCCACAGATATGCCCGATGTCATGGAAGAACGCGGCCAGCACCACTTCGTCATCAAAGCCTTCAGCCATGGCCAATTCAGCCGCCTGGGACATGTGTTCGATCTGCGACACCGGCTCGCCGATGTAATCGCTGTCGCCAAAGCGTTCGTACAGCCCAAACACCTCGGCGATCACTTGCTCATTGCTGTCCATCAATGCTCTCCCAATAAGGTGGCGACGTTACGTTCGGCCAGCGCCGGGCCGACGCTCATGCCGACACCGGTGTGCATCAGCGCCACGCTCACACCCGGCATCGGGAGCAGGAACGAGAACGGCCCCGGCCCCCGTGAACCATAGACGCCCTGCCAGCGCTCGACCACCTGCACCTTGCACCCCAGGGTTTGTTCAGCGAGTCCGATCATCCAGTCATCGACCTGCTCGGCATTGAACGGCGATGGATCGCGGCCGTAATGGTGGGAGTCGCCGATGATCAACTCACCGTAAGGCGTCGGGCTGATCAGCAGGTGGATGCCGTTTTCATGCAAGTGTGGCTCCTCGCGCAGAATCTGCGCCTGCACCGCTGCCGCTTCCGGCAGATCGGCGAAGGCGCCGTAATGCACGCAACTCAAACCGGTGAGCAATGCGTGTTGCAGGTTGAGGTTGATCTGCGGCCGGGCGCGGAGCATTTGCAGGCGGCAGATTTGCGGGTTGAGCGCGGCGATCGGCTCGGCCAGCAAGGTCTGATAATCGTGCCCGGAGCAGACGATGATCTGATCGGCGCTGAACGTGCCGGCCGTGCTGCGCAGGCGACCCGGCTCGATATCGCGCACCAGGGTAGAGAAGTGAAACGCGACGCCGAGCTCGCGGCGCAAGTAGTCGATCAACGCCGGAATCGCTTCACGGGAATACAGTTGCTGATCGTCCAGGCCGTGCAACGCCGCGCGGTGATGGCGGAACTGACCGCCGTAGAGATCGCGCAAGGCAGCACCGCGCAGCAGGTCGACGCGGTAACCGTATTCCACGGCGCGGCCGGTGCAGAAGGCTTCGAGCAGGTGTTCTTCGGCTTCGCTGCGAGCGAACAAATACGAGCCGTTGCGCTTGAGTTGCAACCCGGCCAGTTGTGCCCATTGGCCCCAGATCTCGCGGCTGGCCTTGGCCAGTTCGAGCATCGGGCCCGGGGGTTGGCCGGTGACGAGGGCCTGGCCGAAGTTGCGGACCGAGGCGCCCAAGGGGATTTCGCTGCGTTCGAAAACCGTGACCTTCAGACCGCGTCTGGCGGCGGCGTAGGCGTGGGACAGGCCGAGAATGCCGGCGCCGACGATCAGCATGTCGTTGTGGTGTGTCATCAAGTGATGTCCTGAATTTTAAGCCGCCTTCGCGGGCAAGCCTCGCTCCTGCAGGGTTGCGCGTTATCACAAACGACACCAACCCTGTAGGAGCGAGGCTTGCCCGCGAAGAGGCTCTTCAGCCGATAGAGATCTTACTTGGCAGCCACTTTCTCGGACTTGCCGTCATACCGCTTGCGCCACTCGCTCAGGATTTCGTCGCGATTCTTCGACGCCCAGGCAAAGTCGTTCTTGATCAAACGCTGCTCATAATCCGCCGGCAATTCGGTCTGCGGCTTGGCAATCCCCGGTTGCGCGAGCACCGCGAAGTTCTCTTTATAAAGCTCCATCGCCGCCGGGCTGGCCGAGAAGTCAGCCAGTTTCTTCGCCGCCTCTTCGTGTGGTGTGCCCTTGATCACAGCGGTCGCTTCGATCTCCCAGCCCAGGCCTTCCTTCGGCAGGATGATGTCCAGCGGTGCGCCCTGACGCTTCAGCTGAACCGCCGGGTATTCAAAGGAAATGCCGATCGGGAATTCACCCGAAGCCGCCAGCTTACAAGGCTTGGAACCGGAGTGAACGTACTGGCCAATGTTCTGGTGCAGGTCGTCCATGTACTGCCAGCCCTGCTTCTCGCCGAAGGTTTGCAGCCAGGCGCTGACGTCGAGGAAACCGGTGCCGGACGAGGCCGGGTTGGGCATCACGATCTTGCCTTTGTACTCAGGCTTGGTCAGGTCCTGCCAGCTCACCGGCTTGGTCAAACCCTGCTTTTCGGCTTCGACGGTGTTGAAGCAAATGGTCGCCGCCCAGACGTCCATCCCGACCCACGCGGGCGGATTGGCGGCATCGCGGTAGTTGCCGCCGATCTTGCCCAGGTCCTTCGGCGCGTAGCTTTGCAGCATGCCTTGCTGATCGAGGATCGCCAGGCTCGACGCCGCCAGGCCCCAGACCGCATCAGCCTGCGGGCGGGCTTTTTCGGCCAGCAGTTTGGCAGTGATAATCCCCGTGGAATCGCGTACCCACTTGATCTCGACGTCCGGGTTAGCCTTTTCGAAGGCTTCTTTGTAAGTCTTCAGTTGCTCGGCTTCGAGGGCGGTGTACACCGTCAACTCGGTTGGCGCCGCGAAGGCGTTCAGGCTGAAAGCGGTGAGGACAGCAGCGGCCAGGGCCATAGGCTTGAACATGATCTTTTCCTGTTTGAGTTGAGGGTTGGTCTTTTATGGGGACGGTCTTTTATGGGGACAGATTTATTTACCAGGAGCGGTCTGCCGCCAGGCCTGGGAACGGCGCAGCAAGCCGCGCGAGGCCCAGGCCAGCAGCAGGGACACGCCTGCCGAAGTGAACAGAATCAGGGTCGACATCGCCGCCGCGCCGCCGACGTTGCCGGCGTCGTCCATGTTCAGCACCGCCACCGCCGCGAGGATGGTGTCGGGGCTGTAGAGGAAGATCGCGGCTGAAACGGTGGTCATGGCCGAGACGAACAGGTAGCGCACGATGTCCAGCAGCGCCGGCAGGCAGATCGGCACGGTGACCCGCAGGTAGTGCCGATACAGCGGCGCCTTGAGTGACAACGCGGCGGCCTCGAACTCGGCGTCGAGTTGGCGTAGCGCCGTGGTCGCGGTCATTTGTGCGGTGGTCAAATAGTGAGCAATGGTGCAGACCACCAGCAGCGTCATGGTCCCGTAGAGCACATGCAGCGGGTTGCCGCTGAGGTTGAAGAAGAAAACGTAACCCAGGCCCAGCACCAGACCCGGCACCGCCATCGGCACGAAACTGAGCATGCGCAAGGTCAGGTTCAGTCCGCGCTGGCCTTTGGTTTTCTCCATCAGGTAGGCGCCGGTGAAGATCAGCACGCTGCCGATCAACGCCGTGCACAAAGCCATTTTTACGCTGTTGCCATAGGCCAGCCAGCCGCCGCCCGCGGTGTCGCTGAACTGGTAATGGTTGAGCGACAGCGACAGGTTGTACGGCCAGAATTTCACCAGCGAGGAGAACACCGCCATGCCGAACACCAGTAGCAACACCGCGCAGATCAGCAACACGATCGCCAGATAACAACCGTCCCGCCGCTTCGACGGCGCGGGTTTGAAGACTTGGGCGCGGCCGCTCATGGCGTCGCCGTGACGTCGACGCAACCAGGCATCGACTGCAAAACTGAAGAGTGCCGGCAGCAGCAGGACCATGCCGATCAACGCGCCGCGACCGAATTGCTGCTGGCCGACCACGGCCTTGTAGGCTTCCAGCGCCAGCACTTGATAGTCGCCACCGACCACCACGGGCACGCCGAAGTCAGTGATGGTCAAGGTGAACACCAGGCAGAACGCCGCGAACACGGCCTGACGGGTCGCTGGCCAGGTGATGCTGCGAAAGGCTTTGGCCGGACTGGCGCCCATGCTGGAGGCGGCATCGAAGAGTCGCGCATCCGCCAGGGAAAGCGCCGACAGAAGAATCATCAGTGCGTGTGGGAAGGTGTAAATGACCTCGCCCAGAACAATGCCCCAGAAACCGTAGATATTGTCCGAGAGCAAGCCGCGCAACATGCCCTGATTGCCGAACAGATAAACCAGCGCAATCCCCGGCAGCATCGACGGCGCCATCAGCGGCAACAACGAAATTGCGCGCCAGATGCCTTTGCCGGGAATCAACGTGCGTTGCAATGCGTAGGCAAACAGGTAGGCCAGCGGTACGACAATCGCCGCCACGCTGAGGGAAACTTTCAGGCTATTGCCGAGCAACCAGTGGAAGTTCGCACTGGTCACCAATTCACGCGCAGCCACCAGGCCTCCGCCCTGCCCGGCCTCGGAACTGAAACCGCGCCAGAAGATCGCCAGCAACGGCATCAACACCGCGAGGCCGAGCAACACCAATAAAAGGACTTTGCCGCCGACCACGAACACCCGGTCGCCGATCTCGGCACGGGAGGTCTGCCGAACCTGCTTGTGCGGTATCGGCAGCGCGATGTTCGCGCTCATCAGGCAAACACCTGCAGGCTGCGCGGGGGCAAGGCGACCATGATCTGCTGCGCACCGAGGCGCGGCATGGCTTCCGGTGCCAGTTCGGCCAGCAATGCGTGGCCGGGCAGTTGATCGAGTTCGAAGCTCATGCGGCAGCGGTTACCGAGAAAGGTGATCTCGCGAACCTTGGCCGGGAACAGGTTTTCTTCATGCACCGGCGGGTTGACGTTGATCGCTTCCGGTCGGCAAAACAGACGGCCCGACGTGGTTTTAGCGCTGCCATCCGCCAGGCGCATGCTCATCCCGCCGACCTGGGCATGGCTGTCGCTGCTGCGGCTGAATGGCAGCCAGTTGCCCTGGCCGACAAACTCCGCCACAAACGGCGTGGCCGGGCGGTCGTAGATGTCCTGCGGCGTGGCGTACTGCTCGACCTTGCCGTTGTTCATCACGGCGATGCGGTCGGCCATCAGCATGGCCTCGTCCTGATTGTGCGTGACCATCAGGGTGGTGACGCCGAGGTTGCGCTGCAGTTGGCGCAGTTCTGTGCACAAATGCTCGCGAACCCGGGCGTCGAGGGCCGACATCGGTTCGTCCAGCAGCAACAACGATGGCGCCGGCGCCAATGCCCGAGCCAGCGCGACACGTTGCTGTTGGCCGCCGGACAACTGGCCGGGGTACTTTTTCTCGCTGCCGGTCAGGCCGACCAGTTCCAGCATCTGGCCGACACGTTTGCGCACTTCATCGCGACCACTGCCGGCGAGGCCGTAGGCAATGTTCGCTTCGACGGTAAGGTTGGGAAACAGCGCGTAGGACTGAAAGAGAATGCCGTAGTCCCGGGCCTGGGGTGCCAAGTGGGAAACGTCGCGATCGCCGAGGTACAACTCGCCGCTGTCCTGTTTCTCCAGGCCGGCGATGCAACGCAGCAACGTGGTTTTGCCACAGCCGGACGGGCCCAGCAGGCACACCAGTTCACCGGCCGCCACGTCGAGGGAAACATTGTCCAGCGCGGTGAAGGCGCCAAAGCGTTTCTGCACACCGCGCACTTTCATCGGGGCGCCGGGGTTGGTCAGGGCAGTTGCGATCGAGTGGTTCATGGACAGGCCTCATCAAGCAGATGAAGCCCATCCTAGGTTTGTAATGCGTCCGTCATGTGGCAGTGAGGCAAAAACGGCTGATAGTGGTATTCAAGAATTTGGGTTGGATACGTTGGTGCACTGACGGACGCCTTCGCGGGCCAGCCTCGCTCCTACAGGGGGATACGATCACCTGTAGGAGCGAGGCTGGCCCGCGAAGGGGCCCTCACATTCAACACAAATCTCACGCAGGGGCCATTTCCTGCGCCAAACCCAGGAACGCCGCCGGCAACCGCGCGCCTTTGCGCTCCTTGAGGCAGTACAGATACTCTGGAATCTGCGGCGCATTCTCAATCGTCAGCACGCGCAATTGCGGGTCATGCGGCACTTCCTGTCGGGCAATGATGCTGATGCCGATGTTGCGCAGCACCGCCTCGCGAATCGATTCACGGCTGCCAATTTCCAGCAACGGCCCGAAACTCACCCCGGCGCTGGCGAGCAATTCTTCGGTCAGGCGTCGAGTGGTCGAGCCTGATTCGCGCATCAACAAGGTATGCCCGGCCAACGCGCTGAGCGGCACATGATCGTGCGCCGCCAGCGGATGGTTGCGATGCACCGCCAACACCAGCGGATCGCTGCCGAGCACCCGCCGAATCAGCCGCGCATCGTCGAGCAATTGTGACGACGCCGCGACATCCACCCGGTAATCCTCCAGCGCTTCCAGCACCTGCTGGGAGTTGCCGATTTCCACCGACACTTCCACTTGCGGCAAGCGCTCGCGGAAAGTCTTCACCAGGTCGAGGATGTAATACGGCGCAGTAGCAGCAATGCGCAATTTGCCCTGGACCTGGCCACTGTTGCGCAGGAAAAACTCGATGTCGGCTTCCTGCTGCAACAGCGCCTTGACCATCGGCAACAGCCGCGCGCCTTCATCGCTGACGCTGAGGCGGCGGCCGCCACGGTAGAACAGCTCAACCGAATACTGGCTTTCCAGATGGCGGATCTGCGTGGTCACCGTGGGTTGGCTCAGGCCGAGCTTTTTCGCCGCCAGGGTAATGCTGCCCAGGCGGGCAACCATGTAAAACGCCTTCAGCTCGGCACTCAGCACACCCGTCCCTCATCGCTTACTTGCGCAGCAGGCGCAAACCGTTGAACACCACCAACAGGCTGACGCCCATGTCGGCGAACACCGCCATCCACATGGTGGCGATCCCGGCGAAGGTTACCCCAAGAAAGATCACCTTGATGACCAAAGCGAGGGCGATGTTCTGTTTGAGAATGGTCGAGGTTCGACGCGACAGGCGGATGAACGCAGGGATCTTGCGCAGATCGTCGTCCATCAGGGCGACATCGGCGGTCTCGATGGCGGTATCGGTACCGGCGGCGGCCATCGCGAAACCAATCTGGGCGCGGGCCAGCGCCGGCGCATCGTTGATGCCGTCGCCGACCATGCCAACACGATGGCCCTGTGCATAAAGTGCCTCGATGGCTTGCAGCTTGTCGTTGGGCAGCAGATCGCCCTTGGCCTCGTCGATGCCGACTTGCACGGCAATCGCCTGGGCGGTGTGGACATTGTCGCCGGTCAGCATCAGGGTTTTGATGCCCAGATCGTGCAGTTGCTGGATCGCTTCGCGGCTGGACTCTTTCACCGTGTCGGCCACGGCAAACAGCGCCAATGGGCCGGACTTGTCGAGCAACAGCACCACCGATTTGCCCTGCTTTTCCAGGGCAAACAGCTTCTCTTCCAGCGCAGGTGAACACAGGCCCAAATCTTCCACCAGGCGATGGTTACCCAAGTGGTAGACCTGACCGTTGATTTCCCCGCGTACACCGCGACCGCCCAGGGCTTCGAAGTTATCCACAACGAGCGGCGCGAATTGTTTATCCACAGCCGCATTGGCGATGGCCAACGACACCGGGTGGTCCGAACGACCGGCCAGCGCTGCGGCAATCGCCGGGGCAGTGGCGTCTGCGGTGGGATCAAGCGACACATAATCGGTCTGCACCGGTTTGCCGTGGGTCAGGGTGCCGGTCTTGTCCAGGGCCAGGTAATCGAGTTTGTGGCCACCCTCCAGATAAACGCCGCCCTTCACCAGGATGCCTTTGCGTGCCGCCGCGGCGAGGCCACTGACGATGGTCACCGGGGTGGAAATCACCAACGCGCATGGGCAAGCGACCACCAGCAAGACCAACGCGCGGTAGATCCAGTCGAACCAGACGGCGCCCATGAACAGCGGCGGAATCACCGCCACGGCCAAGGCCAGCAGGAATACCGCCGGGGTATAGATTTTCGAGAACTGATCGACGAAGCGCTGGGTCGGCGCCCGTGCGCCCTGGGCCTGTTCCACGGCGTGGATGATCCGCGCCAGTGTGGAATTGTTCGCCGCTGCAGTGACGGAATACTCCAGCGAGCCTGCCTGGTTGATGGTGCCGGCGAAGACCTTATCGCCCACCGTCTTATCGATCGGCAGACTTTCGCCGGTGATCGGCGCCTGATCGATGGTCGAACTGCCCGACACGACTTCGCCGTCCAGGCCAATCCGCTCGCCGGGACGCACCCGCACTCGCGCACCGAGTTCGATGGTTTTGACCTCTTGTGTGACCCAGCTGCCGTCGGCTTGCTGCACCGTCGCCTGTTCCGGGGTCATCTGCATCAAGCCGCCAATGGCGTTACGCGCCCGGTCCAGCGACTTGGCCTCGATCAACTCGGCCACGGTGAACAGGAACATCACCATCGCCGCTTCCGGCCATTGCCCGATCAGGATCGCGCCGGTGACCGCTATGCTCATCAACGCGTTGATGTTCAGGTTGAGGTTCTTGAGCGCGATCCAGCCCTTCTTGTAAGTGGTGAGGCCGCCACTGAGGATCGAAATCAGCGCGATGATCGCCACCACCCAGTCCGGCGCGGCGCTAGTGAAGTGGATCACTTCTGCCGCCAGCGCACCCACGCCGGACAGTGCCAGAGGCCACCAGTGCTTTTTCTCGGGGGTCGGCGCTGGCGCATCAGTGCCCTGTTCCATCGGTTCAGCCACCATGCCCAGCGACTTGATCGCCTCGATGATCGGCGCAGTGCTCGGCAGGTCATGGGTCACGCCCAGGACCCGATTGATCAGGTTGAATTCCAGTTGCTGGACCCCCGCAAGCTTGCCCAGTTTGTTCTGGATCAGCGTCTGCTCGGTCGGGCAGTCCATGGCGTCGATGCGGAAGCTGCTCAGCCGCGCGCCGTCGGTCGGCGTGTCGCTCAACTTGATCAGCGAAGGCGCTGCCGCCTCGGAGGAACAGCAGGAATCGCCGTGCCCGCCATGGTCATGCTTCTGCACAGGCTGCAGCTTGTGGCTGTGATCGTGATCGTGATCGTGATCGTGATCAGCCTCGGGTTTGTGGGTGTGAAGGGAATCGCTCATTGGTTGCGTCCATGAAGGTGCCTGTTGCCAAGTAAAGACCCTGTAGCCACTATAGGGTCAAGCACCCTTTTGGAGATTGCTGTCATGAAGATTGGAGAACTGGCGAAACTCACCGACTGCGCCGTCGAAACCATCCGCTACTACGAGCGCGAAAACCTGCTGCCGGAGCCCGCCCGCAGCGACGGCAACTACCGCGTCTACACTCAGGCCCACGCCGAACGCCTGACCTTCATCCGCAACTGCCGCACGCTCGACATGACCCTGGAAGAGATCCGCAGCCTGCTGGCCCTGCGCGACAGTCCGCAGGATCAGTGCGAAAGCGTGAACGCGTTGATCGACGAGCACATTCATCACGTGAAAGCGCGGATCGACGGATTGATGGCGTTACAGACGCAACTGCTCGACCTGCGCCAACGCTGTGGCGAGGGCCCGGACATTGATCAGTGCGGGATTTTGCAGCGGCTGGAAGTGAGTGGCGGGGTGGTGGCGACGGAAGTTGAGCATTCCCATGTCGGCAGGAGTCATGGGCATTAGCCCCATCGCCACATCAGCGACTAGATCAACTTGAATTCCAATATGCCTCGATGCCCCATGCCGTAACCGATGCCCGGGACCATGCCCGAGCCCAGAAAAAGGCTGCAGCGCAGGTGAACGGTCTCACCCCGATGCTTTTGATAGACAGAGGGCTCAATCCGAAACTTGAGGGGGGAATCGGGATTGACCGTCAACTTGCGCTGATAGTCTCTCCAGGCTCCGCCCTGCCCGCCATTCGCGCTACTTATCCAGAGCATTTCAATGGCGTTGTTTGTTCGCAGGTTTTCAATCCGCGGAATGGTCAGAACGACGCCATCGGGATGTGGATCAATCTCCAGAACGCCTCCAGATACACCCTCAATAGAGACCGGGCCGGTTTGCATCAGTGCCGGGGCGAAGGTCATCAGCAACGATGCAGAAGGTATAGCGCCCCCGCTTCTTTCGATGACAAAAATGACCTCGACCCGGTCTCCTTCAAACTGCCTTGCCGTGTCGTCGGGCACAACAAAATGCAACGGCATAAAACTCTGTACGGACTGCGGCTGCGACTGATAATTGCCCCCCGAACCGCCAAACGCCGCCCATTGCACTCGAACCTGATCGCCGATCTGAAATTCTCTATCGTTTACCGCCACGACCACTCGAAGTGAATCGACGAAGATCGGTGCGCCGGTGAAAACCTCCATGGGCACCACGCATCCCCATGGATCGAGGCCCGGAATGAAATGAAAGAGCCCCGACTGGCTTTCACAGCCAACGAACGGTGCTCCTGTCAATCCGCTCCTTAGAGGGTTTGTGCCGAAATGTCGCTCCGAAAAGCCGTCCGTTACACCGGCCGCAGTGTTATTCATGACAAGGCTCCTGAAATAAAAAGAGGGTGTTGCTGACCACGGCCTGATGGCCTCGTGATCAGTCAAACACCCTCTCATTTATTCGCCTACTGGCAGAAATGACAGTCAGGTAGAACCTTTTCTAATAAAACAGCCCTGCCCGTCAAACAATCAGACGGCCATCGGTGCCGTCATCGGCGCGTGATGCTGATACCCCTCAAGCGAGAAATCGCTCGGCTCGATCAACTCCAGCCACTCCGGCTGATACAAGCCGGTCTTGGCAAACTCCGGCACACGGTCACTGATCACCAGTTTCGGCATCGGGAACGGCTCGCGCTTGAGCTGTTCGTTGAGCATGTCCAAATGGTTTTCGTAAACGTGGGCATCACCGATGAAATAGGTGAACCAGCGCGGTGTGTAGCCGGTCAGTCGGCCGATCAGACTCAGCAACGCGGCGCCTTCGGTGAGGTTGAACGGCGTGCCCAACCCTAGGTCGTTGGAGCGGATGTAGAGCGTCAGGGAGATTTCCCTGGTCTCGACATTCGGGTGGAACTGGTACAGCAGGTGGCACGGCGGCAAAGCCATTTCATCGAGTTGGGCGACGTTCCAGCCGTGGAACAGAATGCGGCGGCTGCCCGGGTCCTTGATGATGGTGTCGACGCACTGGCGGACCTGGTCGATCGCCTTGTACAGAACGACATAGGCCTGACCGTCTTCCTCGCCTTCGGCGATCTGACGATAACCCTGGCTCAGGGTCTGTTCGATAGCGGCCTGATTGCTGACCGGAATCTGCTTGTACGCCGGCCATTTGCGCCATTGCACGCCGTAGATTTCGCCAAGGTCGTCTTCACCCTGACGGAACGGATTGGCCAGCCACTGCGCGTTTTCGTTGGCGTTCTGATCCCAGACCTTGCAGCCCAGCGCGCGGAATTCGGCGGCGTTGTTCACGCCACGCAGGAAACCACACATCTCGCCGATGGCCGATTTGAAGGCCATCTTGCGCGTGGTGATCGCCGGGAAACCTTCTTTCAGGTCATAACGCAGCATCGCGCCCGGAAAGCTGATGGTGTTCACGCCGGTGCGGTTGGCTTGCTTGGTGCCGTTCTTGATGACGTGGGCGACCAGTTCGAGATATTGCTTCATGAATTACCTGTGTCCTTGAACCCGGGGCCGTCACCCCGGGATTCGAATTTATACGGCAGCCGCTGGAGTCGCCGGGGCGCGGTGATACGCCAGCCAGATCAGGAACAGCCCGCCAACGATCATCGGCACGCAGAGCACTTGGCCCATAGTCAGCCAGTTCCAGGCCAGATAGCCCAGTTGCGCGTCCGGTACGCGGACAAACTCCACGATGAAACGGAAGATGCCGTAGAACAGGGCAAACATCCCGGACACCGCCATGGTCGGCCGCGGCTTGCGCGAGAACAGCCAGAGAATGGCAAACAGGGCCACGCCTTCGAGCGCGAACTGGTACAGCTGCGACGGGTGACGCGCCAGTTGCGCCGGATCGGTCGGGAAGATCATCGCCCACGGCACGTCGGTCGCCTTACCCCACAACTCGGCGTTGATGAAGTTACCGATGCGCCCGGCACCCAGGCCGATCGGCACCATCGGCGCGACGAAATCCATCAGCTGGAAGAACGACTTGTTGTTCTTCTTGCCGAACCACAACGCGGCCAACATCACGCCGATGAAGCCGCCATGGAACGACATGCCGCCCTTCCACACTTCGAAAATCAGTGTCGGGTTGGCCAGATAAGCGTTCAGATCGTAGAACAGCACATAGCCCAGGCGGCCGCCGACGATAACGCCCATCGACATCCAGAAGACCATGTCGGAAAGCTTTTCCTTGGTCCAGGTCGGGTCGAAACGGTTGAGCCGGCGCGATGCCAGCAGCCAGGCGCCGCCGATGCCGATCAGGTACATCAGACCGTACCAGTGGATTTTCAGCGGACCGATGGCCAGGGCCACCGGGTCGATCTGCGGGTAAGGCAGCATTGCGACTCCTTGTTGAAAGTTGAAACCAGAATTCCCGGGCGACGCTGCCACCTCAGGATTAAGCCAGCATTGCGAGCTAGAGCAGGAAGCTCAGGCCTACGCAGAACAGCAAAGCTGCGAACAGCCTTTTCAGCAACTTTGGCGACAGCCTGTGGGCCAGTCGCGCACCGAGACGGGCGAACACCATGCTGGTCAGGGCAATCCCCAGCAGCGCCGGCAAATAGATAAAACCGAGACTATGGGCCGGCAGCAAGGGATCGTGCCAGCCCAGAATCATGAAACTTGATGCACTGGCCAAGGCGATGGGCAGGCCGCAAGCCGACGAAGTCGCCACGGCTTGCTGCATCGGCACGCTGCGCCAGGTCAGGAACGGCACGGTCAACGAGCCGCCGCCAATGCCGAAAATCGCCGAGGCCCAGCCAATCACACTGCCAGCCACGGTGAGACCGAGTTTGCCGGGCACCGTTCGACTGGCCTTGGGTTTGACGTCCAGCGCCAGTTGCGCGGCGATGATCAGCGCAAACACACCGATGATTTTCTGCAGATTCGGGCCGGAGATCGCTTCGGCCGTCAGCGCCCCGAAACCGGCACCCATCAGAATTCCGACGGTCATCCACACGAATATCGGCCAACGCACGGCGCCACGACGATGATGTTCGCGGACGGCATTCACCGACGTAAAGATGATCGTTGCCAGGGACGTGCCGACCGCCAGGTGGGTCAGGATCGAGGCGTCGAAGCCCTGCAAGGTGAAACTGAACACCAGCACCGGGACGATGATGATCCCGCCACCTACCCCGAACAGCCCGGCCAGCACGCCTGCGCAGGCGCCCAGCGCCAGATAGAGCAGAAATTCCATGGACGATCCCAATGCTTAGGCAAAACCGGAGCGGCATGGTAACGGATGCGTGGCCTCGGGCTCCACTGCGGATGGCAATGGAACGACAGGCGACGACTGCGTAGAGTGAGCAAAAAACACACAAGGACCACCTTATGTGCCTGATTGTTTTTGCCTGGCGACCGGGTCACGCCCAGCCGCTGATCGTGGCGGCCAACCGCGACGAGTTCTATGCCCGGCCCAGCCAGCCCCTGGCGCAATGGCCGCACGCACCGCATGTCTACGCGGGTCTCGACCTCGAAGCCGGCGGCACCTGGCTCGGTATTGGTGCCAATGGGCGCTTTGCTGCGCTGACCAATATTCGTGATCCGAATCAGTCGCCATCGCGAAAATCCCGAGGTGAGCTGGTGGCGGGTTTTCTCTTGGGCAATATGCCAATTGATGATTACTTAAGCGACGTTGTCGGACGTTCGCTGGAATATGCCGGATTTAATCTGCTGATCGGCAATGCCAACGAGCTGTGGCACTTCAATGCGCGGGAGTCCGAGGCGGTGATGCTGGCGCCTGGGATTTATGGGCTGTCGAATGCCGGGCTGGATACGCCGTGGCCGAAATTGCTCAAGGCACGGGCGGCGCTGGAGGAAGTGCTGGAGGATCCGCAGCCAGAGGCGTTACTGGCGTTGCTGAATGATCCGCAGACCGCACCCTTCGCCGAGTTGCCGGATACCGGGGTGGGGTTGGCGACCGAGACGTTGCTGTCGAGTGTGTTTATTGCCAGTCCGACTTATGGGACGCGTGCGAGTACGGCGCTGATTGTTCAGGCGGATGGGACGCGGCGGATGGTCGAACGGAGTTTCGGGCCGTATGGGGGGCATTTGGGGGAAGTGGAGATCTGGGTTTAGATTTTTGGAGTGTTCGAGGACGTCTTCGCGGGCAAGCCTCGCTCCTACAAGGGTCAGGTAATCCCTGTAGGAGCGAGGCTTGCCCGCGAAGGGGCCATCAGCCTTTTAGAGAGCCTTGACCACAGCCGGATTGACCATCCGCGCCAACCCAAGGTTTTTCAGCGCCAATTGCAGCGAGCTGTGGATCACTTGCGGGTTGTCGATGGTCATCAGTTCAGCCAGCAATTCCTGGGCCTTGCTCAGGTTGATCTGACGCAGCATCCACTTCACTTTCGGCAGGTTGGTGGCGTTCATCGACAGGCTGTCGAAGCCCATCGCCATCAACAGCACCGCCGCCGCCGGGTCACCGGCCATCTCGCCGCAAATGCTCACAGGCTTGCCTTCGGCATGGGCATCACGCACCACGTTCTGCAACGCTTGCAGCACCGCCGGGTGCAGATAATCGTAAAGGTCGGCTACACGCGGGTTGTTCCGGTCCACCGCGAGCAGGTATTGAGTCAGGTCGTTGGAGCCGACCGACAGGAAGTCCACCTGCCGCGCCAGTTCCTTGGTCTGATACACCGCCGCCGGAATCTCGATCATCACGCCAATCGGCGGCATTGGCACGTCGGTGCCTTCGTCGCGGACTTCGCCCCATGCCCGGTGAATCAGGTGCAGGGCTTCTTCGAGTTCGTGGGTGCCGGAGATCATCGGCAGCAGAATCCGCAGGTTGTTCAAGCCTTCGCTGGCCTTGAGCATGGCGCGGGTCTGCACCAGGAAGATTTCCGGGTGGTCGAGGGTAACGCGAATGCCGCGCCAGCCGAGGAACGGGTTGTCTTCCTTGATCGGGAAGTACGACAGCGACTTGTCGCCGCCGATGTCCAGGCTACGCATGGTGACCGGTTGCGGATGGAACGCGGCGAGTTGCTCGCGGTAGATCGCCAGCTGCTCCTTTTCGCTAGGGAACCTCTGGTTGATCATGAACGGCACTTCGGTGCGGTACAGACCGACCCCTTCGGCACCACGCTTCTGCGCTCGCGCCACGTCCGCCAGCAGACCGGTGTTGACCCACAGCGGCATGCGGTGGCCATCGAGGGTCACGCACGGCAAGTCGCGCAAAGAGTCGAGACCCAGCGCCAGTTGTTTCTCTTCTTCCACCACTTCGGCGAACTGCTTGCGCAGCACGTCGCTGGGGTTGGTGTAGACCTCGCCGCGATTACCATCGACGATCAATTCGATGCCGTCGACCTTGGCATAGGGCAGGTCGACCAGGCCCATCACCGTCGGGATGCCCATCGCCCGGGCGAGGATCGCGACGTGGGAGTTACCCGAACCGAGGACCGAGACCAGACCGACCAGCGTGCCTTCCGGCACCTCGCCGAGCATGGCCGGCGTCAGTTCTTCGCTGACCAGAATGGTTTTTTCCGGATAGACCAGATTCTGCTGACGCTCTTCCTGCAAGTAGGCGAGCAAACGGCGGCCAAGGTCCTTGACGTCCGAGGCGCGCTCACGCAGGTAGGCGTCGTCCATCAATTCGAAACGGTTGACGTGCTCGGTGACCACCTGACGCAACGCACCCTGGGCCCACTGACCGGTCTTGATCACCGTGGTCACTTCGTTGCCCAGCGCTTCGTCGGCGAGCATCATCAGGTAGACGTCGAACAAGGCCCGCTCTTCGGGGCGCAGCTGCGAGGCCAATTTGGCGGACAAGGCACGCATGTCGGCGCGAACGCCTTCGATGGCGGTCTTGAACAGCCCGAGTTCGGCGGCGATATCGGAGATGGTCTTGTCGGGCACCACGTCCAGGTCGGCCGGCGGCAGCATGACCACCGCGGTCCCGACCGCCGCACCCGGCGAACCCGGTACACCGACGAACTTGGCTTCCTGGATGCCTTTGCCCTGACGGCCCAGGCCACGGATCGAACCGGTGGCTTCGGCGTGGGCGATAACGCCGGCGAGCTGCGCGCTCATGGTCACGAGGAAGGCTTCTTCACCTTCATCGAACTGGCGGCGTTCTTTTTGCTGAATGACCAACACGCCGACGACGCGGCGGTGGTGAATGATCGGCGCCCCGAGGAAGGAGGCGTAGCGCTCCTCGCCCGTCTCGGCGAAGTAGCGGTAGCGCGGGTGATCCGCGGCGTTTTCGAGGTTCAGGGGTTCTTCACGCGTGCCGACCAGGCCAACCAGACCTTCGTTGGGTGCCATGCTGACTTTGCCGATCGAGCGCTTGTTCAAGCCCTCGGTCGCCATCAGCACGAAGCGGTTGGTCTCGGGGTCAAGCAGGTAGACCGAGCAGACCTGGCTGCCCATGGCCTCTTTGACGCGCAACACAATAATCCCCAACGCCGCCTTGAGATCCTTGGCGGAGTTAACTTCCTGGACGATCTTGCGCAGCGTATTGAGCATGGCTCGGGGTCGAACTCCGTCGTCAGTCGCGCGTTAAAAGGCGCGGGGCAAGCTCTTTGAGAGCGCGTCGATACACCTCGCGCTTGAATGTCACCACCTGGCCCAACGGATACCAATAACTGACCCAGCGCCAGCCATCGAACTCCGGTTTACCGGTCAAATCCATCCGCACCCGCTGCTCGTTGGAGATCAGGCGCAGGAGAAACCATTTCTGTTTCTGGCCGATGCACAGCGGTTGGCTGTGTGTTCTGACCAGACGTTGCGGCAAACGATAGCGCAACCAGCCCCGGGTGCAGGCGAGAATTTCAACATCTTCGCGCTCAAGACCCACTTCTTCGTTCAACTCGCGGTACAAGGCGTCTTCCGGCGTCTCCTGGGGGTTGATCCCGCCCTGTGGAAACTGCCAGGCATCTTGATTGATACGGCGAGCCCATAGCACCTGTCCGGCATCATTCGTGAGAATGATCCCGACATTGGGGCGGAAACCATCGGGGTCGATCACGGCAACAACCTCGCAAACGCATGTCGCCGCATTGTTCCACAAAGGTTGTGAAGGCAGCAACGAGCCGACCTACCTTATGTGCACTCTTGTGAAAAGTCCGTATTCTGGACGCCTTTCTACAGACTTTTCAGCGAGTAACTGCAATGCGGCTGGCTTTATTCGACTTGGACAACACGCTTTTGGGCGGCGACAGTGACCACGCCTGGGGCGATTACCTGTGCGAGCGCGGCTTCCTCGATGCCGTCGCCTACAAGGCACGCAACGACGAGTTCTACCAGGATTACCTGGCCGGCAAGCTGGATAACGATGCTTATCTGAACTTTTGCCTGGAAGTCCTCGGCCGCACCGAGATGGCCACATTGGATCAATGGCACCTGGATTACATGCGCGATTGCATTGAGCCGATTGTGCTGCCCAAGGCTATCGATTTGCTGGCCAAGCACCGCGAGGCTGGCGACAAATTGGTGATCATCACCGCGACTAACCGCTTCGTCACCGGGCCGATTGCCCAGCGTCTGGGGGTTGAAACCCTGATCGCCACGGAATGCGAGATGGTTGATGGCCGTTATACCGGGCGCAGCACCGATGTTCCGTGCTTCCGCGAAGGCAAGGTCACGCGGTTGAATCGTTGGCTGGAAGAGACCGGGCATTCGCTGGAAGACAGCTATTTCTACAGCGACTCGATGAATGATTTTGCGTTGCTGGAGCAAGTGGCGAATCCGGTGGCGGTCGATCCTGATCCGAATTTGCGCGCCGAGGCCGAGCAGCGTGGCTGGCCGGTAATTTCGTTGCGCGACTGAAATTGCTTTCGCGGGCAAGCCTCGCGCCTACAGGATTTGTGGTGGTAGCCGACTACAGACTCGACACATCACCTGTAGGAGCGAGGCTTGCCCGCGAAGGGATCGCCTCGGTTTCAAGCCTTAAACCGGCTTGGCGCCCATCAACCCCGCGATGGCGATAAAGCAGACAAAGCTGAACAGCGCGAGAGCAAAGGTGAACTTGCCGCTGCCGCCCGGCGCAGTACGCAGCTTGTTCAGCCGCACCAACAACCAGAACCACCCCAACGCTGCCAGGGTGTAAAGCACACTCGACGCGAGCAACCACGTCTGCCCCAACGGCCAGCCCACCAGATGCACCATCCACCAGCCGGTGAACGGCATGCTCAGCAGCGCCAGGCCCATCAACAGCCAAACGAACACCCGAGGCCGTTGCAACGTGCGCGCTGCAGCAGTCGCATCACCACGACGCCGCGTTTGCCAAAACCATATCCCCAAGCCCAGCGCACAGCCCAACAATATTGCCGTCGCCGCGGTGTGCGCCATTTTCAGGGCGGTTAACGTTTCCATTGTTCGACTTCCTTAGAGACTGCCCATCAGCGTAGCCGCTCAGCCGAGAAACAGCTGATAGGCCGGATTGTCGCTTTCATCCCAGTACGGGTAACCGATTTCCTCAAGCGCCGCAGGAACCAGATGACGTTCGTCGTGAGGCACTTGCAAGCCCGCGACCACACGGCCATCCGCCGCGCCGTGGTTGCGGTAGTGGAACATCGAGATGTTCCAGCGCCCGCCGAGCTTGTTGAGGAAGTTGAACAGCGCACCCGGACGTTCCGGGAATTCAAAGCGCAGCACCACTTCATCGACGACCTGGGCCGCGCGGCCACCGACCATGTGACGTATGTGCAACTTGGCCAGTTCGTTATCGGTCAGGTCCAGCACCGGGAAACCCTGCTCGCTGAGGCTGGCGATCAGCGCACTGCGCGGGTCGGTTTCCGGATGCGTCTGCACGCCGACGAAGATATGCGCTTCGCTGCCAGTGTTGTAGCGGTAGTTGAATTCGGTGATCTGGCGCTTGCCGATGGCTTCGCAGAACGCCTTGAAGCTGCCCGGTTTCTCGGGAATGGTCACGGCGATGATGGCTTCGCGGCCCTCGCCCAGCTCGGCGCGCTCGGCAACGTGGCGCAAGCGGTCGAAGTTGACGTTGGCGCCGGAATCGATGGCGACAAAGGTGTGCCCGGTGACACCGCGTTGCTCGACGTACTTCTTGATCCCGGCCACGCCCAAGGCGCCGGCAGGTTCGGTGATCGAGCGGGTATCGTCGTAGATGTCCTTGATCGCCGCGCAGATTTCGTCGGTGCTGACGGTGATCACTTCATCGACGTAGTCTTTGCAGATATCGAAGGTGTGCTGACCGATCTGCGCCACCGCGACACCATCGGCGAACAGGCCCACGGTCGGCAGCACCACGCGCTCGCCGGCCGCCATGGCCGCTTGCAGGCAGTTGGAATCGTCCGGTTCGACGCCGATGATTTTGATTTCAGGGCGCAGGTATTTCACATACGCCGCGATCCCGGCGATCAACCCGCCGCCGCCCACCGGAACGAAGATCGCATCCAGACGCCCGGGGTGCTGGCGCAGAATCTCCATCGCCACGGTGCCCTGCCCGGCAATAGTGTGGGGATCGTCGTAAGGGTGAATGTAGACGTAGCCTTTTTCGTCGACCAGTTTGAGCGAGTAGGCCAGGGCTTCCGGGAACGAATCGCCGTGCAGCACGACTTTGCCGCCACGGGAGCGCACGCCTTCGACCTTGATTTCCGGGGTGGTCTTGGGCATGACGATGGTGGCTTTCACGCCCAGCACTTTTGCCGCCAGGGCCAGACCCTGCGCGTGGTTGCCCGCCGAGGCGGTGACCACACCGCGAGCGCGCTCTTCATCGCTCAACTGCGTCAACTTGTTGTAGGCGCCGCGAATCTTGAACGAGAACACCGGCTGCAAGTCTTCACGCTTGAGCCAAATGGAATTGCCCAGGCGCTCGGAGAGCTGGCGAGCAGTCTGCAACGGGGTTTCTACGGCAACGTCATAAACGCGCGAGGTGAGGATCTTTTTGACGTACTGTTCGAGCATCGGAAAGCATCACTGAGCGGGTTGGGCAGGGCCAAGGAGTCTAACCCGGCTTTCGGCCGGACGACCACACTAAACAGGTGGTTTTACCGTCCATGGAAGGGATCATGAACCTGTGGGAGCGAGGCTTGCCCGCGAAGAGGCCGTCACATCCAACATAAATGTTGGCGGTACGATCGCTTTCGCGGGCAAGCCTCGCTCCTACAGGTAAAGGTCGGGGCCTGCCAATCGGGCAATGACCTTCCCTGTCCCGAAGCCTATAATGCTGGCCTTTCGTTCCCTCCTTCGGCACCTCGGAGCCCGCATGACCCAGGATCAACTCAAACAGGCAGTGGCTCAGGCCGCCGTCGACTTCATCCTCCCGAAACTCGACGACAAGAGCATTGTCGGGGTCGGCACCGGCTCCACCGCCAACTGCTTCATCGACGCCCTGGCCAAGCACAAAGGCGCGTTTGACGGCGCGGTCGCCAGCTCCGAAGCCACCGCCGCTCGCCTCAAGGGCCACGGCATTCCGGTGTATGAGCTGAACACCGTCAGCGACCTGGAGTTTTATGTCGACGGCGCCGATGAAAGCGACGAGCACCTGAACTTGATCAAGGGCGGCGGCGCGGCCCTGACCCGCGAGAAAATTGTCGCGGCCGTGGCCAAGACCTTCATCTGCATCGCCGACGCCAGCAAACTGGTGCCGGTGCTCGGCGCGTTCCCGCTGCCGGTCGAAGTGATCCCGATGGCCCGCAGCCATGTGGCCCGCGAGCTGGTGAAGCTCGGCGGCGACCCGGTCTACCGTGAAGGCGTGCTGACCGACAACGGCAACATCATCCTCGACGTGTTCAACATGCAGATCACCAACCCGGTGGAGCTCGAGGCGCAGATCAACGCCATTGTGGGCGTGGTCACCAATGGTTTGTTCGCGGCGCGTCCGGCGGATTTGCTGCTGCTGGGCACTAGCGAAGGCGTGAAAACCCTCAAGGCCTGATCCCGCACTCCCAGTAGGAGCGAAGCTTGCTCGCGAAGAGGCCGTCACATTCAACATCTCTGTCGATTGTTACGGCCTCTTCGCGAGCAAGCTTCGCTCCTACAATAGGTTTTGCGGTGTTTGTTAGTTCTGCGCTGGTTTTTTGAAGACGTAGAACAGGTTCGGCTCGCTCACCAGGTACATCGTGCCATCGTCATCCATGGCGATGCCTTCCGCTTGCGGCACGGTCTTCTGCAACCCCTGTCGCCCCTTGCTCAGCGACATGGTGCTCAGCGGTCGCCCGTCCACATCCAGTTCCAGAATCAGCCGCGACTCGTCGGACAGCGCCAGCAAATGGCCGCTGCGCTCGTCGTATTGCAGGCTCGACAGGTCTCGCACGAACATCCCGGCATCGCGCTTGGGGTTGTTGACCACGTGCACCGCGTAGGATTTCTCCGGGTTGTAATGCGGGAAGCCCTGCACTTCGTAGATCAGCATCGGGTCGCGCTCCTTGGCGACGAACAGGCGCTTGCCCACCGAATCGTAAGCCAGGCCTTCGAAACCCTTGTTGCCGCTCATGTGCACGCCGAGAGTCATCTGCTCGGCGTCCGCCGCGTCGAGGAACGTCGTGTCCTTATCCAGATGAATCTTGATCAGCCGCTGCTGGCGTTCATCGGTGATCACGTATGTGTCGGCGCTGATGAACTCCACCGCCTCCGGATCACCGAAGCCGACCAGCGAAATGCGTCGGACGATCCGCCCGTCCAGCGACAGCTCGATCAGCTCGGCGTTTTTGTTGGTGACGGTAAACAGGCTTTTGCGCACCGGATCGAAGGTCAGCGCCGACACGTCGTCGTTCAGCCCGTCAATGACCCGGGCTTCGATCTCCACCCGGTATTGATCCAGGCCGATGGACTCGCTGCTTAAAGGTTGCCAGAGGGTGTGCAGGTTGAACCAGGCGCGCTCGAACAGACGCATGTATTGGCCAACCGCAATCAGCGCGACCAGTGCAATGACTGTCAGGATCAAAATAAGGGGTTTGGGACGGGCAAGTCGACGCATTCAGGCGGGCTCGGAAACAGAAACAGGCGGATGAAATATCACGCCTGTATGAATTCAAGCTTAATGGCCAGTTGCCTTTGACCACAACGCCTGGATTCTGAGCGCCTATTTCTGCTTTTCGAAACGGTAGAACAGGTTCGGCTCACTCACCATGTACAGCGTGCCCGCCTCGTCCATGGTCACTCCTTCGGCACGGGGAATGGTCTTCTTCAAGCCGTTGAAGCCGCCCAGCAAGGTCATGAAGCTGACCTGCTCGCCCTTCTCGTCCAGTTCCAGCAACAAGTGGGAATCGGCGGACAGCACCAGGGTGTGGCCTGTGCGCGGGTCGATGGCCAGTCCCGAGAGGTTGCGGATGTCCAGTTCGTCATTGGCGAGTTTCTGCTTGTCGCCCTTGAGGGTCTGGCTGCCGTCGCTTTTCCAGCTGAACAGCGCCGGCGGGCGTTCCTCACCCAGGAGGATTTGCTGATTGCGCGGGTCATAGACGATGGCTTCGAAGGCCTTGTTCTGGTCTTTCGAAGGGCCGAGGTCGTATTTAGGGAAGTTGGCGATGTTCAGTTCACGCGTGTCGGCATCGACCTTGACGATGGAGAGCATATGCTCACGCTCATCGACGATGGCCAGCAGACCATTGCCCATCATGGTCAGGCCTTCAGGGTTGCTCCAGCCCACCAGCGGCATCTTGCGCAGGACATCGCCTTGCAGGGTCAGCTCAACGAGGAACGGGTTTTTGCCCATGACCGAAAACAGGGTTTTGGTGTGCGGGTTGTAGGCCAGGTCCGACGCTTCGTCCTTCTCCATGCCCGGCAGCAGCTTGGCGTCGATCACTGCGCGGTAATCCGGTAGCCAGATACTTTCCTGACGCTCGGCCGGGCTTTCAAAACGCTCATGCAGCCAGAGCACACCGCGATCGTCCCAATGCATCGCAAAGGCGAGGCCATAAACGGCGACGGCCACCAGCAAAAGCCAGGAATACCAACGCATGACAAAGCGCGAGCGGCGGGCAGTTTTGACAGTGGGCAGCGGTCGGGTGGCCATTCAGGATGCGTTCCAGAAATTCAGGCTACGGGTAATAGCACAATTGGGACCGGCTCAGACGCCGGAATCCGCGAAATTATCCAGACAAGATGTGAAAAAAACGGGAAATGGCGGGATTGCCCTTCTGCGGGCCACCACAAACCGATGTCGGAGCGAGCCTGCTCGCGATGAGGGCGTGTCAGTCAACAGAGATGTCGAATGACAGGCCGGTATCGCGAGCAGGCTCACGCCTACCGGGTTTTGCGGTGTTTGGGTTAACGGACGCTGCTGGTGAAACTGCTCGCGCCGGACAGTTCGATCACCAGTTCATCACCGACATTCAGCGGGCCAACGCCCACTGGCGTGCCGGTCAGGATCACGTCCCCGGCCTGCAGCGAGAAGCAACCGGCCATGTGCTGGATCATCGGCACGATCGGGTTGAGCATGGCGCTGCTGTTGCCATCCTGGCGCACTTCGCCATTGATGGTCAGGCGGATGCCGATGTCAGTCAGGTCGGCAAAGGTGCTGCCGGACACGAACGGCGCAATCACCGCCGCGCCGTCGAAGGACTTGGCGATTTCCCACGGCAGGCCCTTGGATTTCAGCTCGGCCTGCTTGTCGCGCAACGTCAGGTCCAGGGCCGGGGCGAAACCGGAAATCGCATCCAGCACTTCTTCACGGCTTGGCTTGGTCGACAACGGCTTGCCGATCAACACCGCGATTTCCGCTTCGTAATGCACCGAACCGCGCTCGGTCGGAATGCTGAAACCGCCTTCCAGCGGCACCACGCAACTGCCTGGCTTGATGAACAGCAGCGGCTCGGTAGGCACCGGATTGTCCAGTTCCTTGGCGTGTTCGGCGTAGTTACGGCCGATGCACACCACTTTCCCCAGCGGGAAGTGAATACGCGTACCGTCGACATACTGGTGCTGATAGCTCATTACCGACTCCTGTTCCGTTGATTCAAACAGCGAAGATTTTGCCCGGGTTCATGATGCCGTTCGGGTCGAACACCGCCTTGACGGCTTTCATGTACTCGATCTCGACCGGCGAGCGGCTGTAGGTCAAGTAATCACGCTTGGTCATGCCCACGCCGTGTTCGGCGGAAATCGAGCCGTTGTACTTCTCGACCGTTTCGAACACCCACTTGTTGACGGTGGCACACTTGGCGAAGAACTCGTCCTTGCTCAGGTTTTCCGGCTTGAGGATGTTCAAGTGCAGGTTGCCGTCGCCGATGTGGCCGAACCAGACGATTTCGAAATCCGGGTAGTGTTCGCCGACAATCGCGTCGATTTCCTTCAGGAATGCCGGGACTTTCGACACGGTGACCGAAATGTCGTTCTTGTATGGCGTCCAGTGGGAAATGGTTTCGGAAATGTATTCGCGTAGTTTCCACAGGTTCTGCAGCTGGGTTTCGCTCTGGCTCATGACGCCGTCCAGCACCCAGCCCTGCTCGACGCAGTGCTCAAAGGTTTCCAGGGCGTGGTTGGCCACTTCTTCGGTGGTCGCTTCGAATTCCAGCAGCGCGTAGAACGGGCAATCGGTTTCAAACGCCGCCGGCACGTCGCCGCGGGCCATGACCTTGGCCAGGGCCTTGTCGGAGAAGAACTCGAAGGCGGTCAGGTCGAGTTTGCTCTGGAACGCGTGCAGCACCGGCATGATCGAGTCGAAATCGGCGGTGCCGAGGACCATCGCGGTGAGGTTTTTCGGCGCGCGGTCCAGGCGCATGGTCGCTTCGACGACAAAACCGAGGGTGCCTTCGGCGCCGATGAACAGCTGACGCAGGTCGTAGCCGGTGGCGTTCTTGATCAGGTCGCGGTTCAGTTCCAGCAGATCGCCCTTGCCGGTGACGACTTTCATGCCGGCTACCCAGTTGCGGGTCATGCCGTAGCGAATCACCTTGATTCCGCCGGCATTGGTGCCGATATTGCCGCCAATCTGGCTCGAACCCGCCGACGCAAAATCCACCGGGTAATACAGGCCTTTTTCTTCAGCCACGTTCTGCAGATGCTCGGTGACCACGCCTGGCTGGCACACCGCCGTGCGGTCGGTCAGGTTCACGTCGAGAATCTGGTTCATGTAGTCGAACGACACGACCACTTCACCATTGGCCGCCACCGCAGCGGCGGAAAGACCGGTACGACCGCCGGACGGCACCAGCGCCACCTTGTGCGTGTTGGCCCAACGGACAATGGCCTGGACCTGCTCGATGGTCTTGGGGAACACGATGGCGGTCGGGGCCGGGGCGAAATGCTTGGTCCAATCCTTGCCATAAGTATTCAGGGAGTCGGCGTCGGTCAACACCTTGCCAGGCTCAACCAGGGTCTTCAGCTCATCAATCAGGGCAGGATTGGTCATCGACAGAACTCTCGAACAATTCATGGTCATCCTGAGAACGCTTCACGTCGCAGGAATGAGTGTTTAGCGGGGTGCGTATGCTAGCATACCGACCCCGCAGGGTAGTGCCCAACGGCTATTCTGCGGTGACGGCTTTCCTGCCGTCCGGGTCAGCGTTATGTGCCCTGTTTTATACGTACGATCCTCTTTTGACGAGTGGCTGTTGTCGTCAGGCAAGGCGCCGCGACGAGTCATAGCCCGCTATGGCGAGGAGCGGCAACGCAGCATGACGGCAACAGACGCCGTCAAAAAGGAACAGTACGTATAAGACAGGGCACCCTGACTATTTCCTGCCATTTTTCTCCGGGATACAGGTTTACGCAGATGAGCAAGACTTCTCTCGATAAGAGCAAGATCAAGTTCCTTCTTCTCGAAGGCGTCCACCAATCGGCTGTCGACGTCCTCAAGTCGGCGGGCTACACCAGCATCGAGTACCTCACTGGTTCTCTGCCGGAAGCCCAGCTGAAGGAAAAGATCGCTGATGCGCACTTCATCGGCATTCGCTCTCGCACTCAACTGACCGAAGAGATCTTCGATCACGCGAAGAAGCTCGTGGCTGTGGGGTGTTTCTGCATCGGCACCAACCAGGTCGACCTGAACGCGGCGCGCGAACGCGGCATCGCGGTGTTCAACGCCCCGTACTCCAACACTCGCTCCGTTGCCGAGCTGGTGCTGGCCGAAGCGATCCTGTTGCTGCGCGGCATTCCTGAGAAAAACGCGTCCTGCCACCGTGGCGGCTGGATCAAGAGCGCGGCCAACTCCTTCGAGATCCGCGGCAAGAAGCTGGGCATCGTCGGCTACGGCTCGATCGGCACTCAACTGTCGGTCCTGGCGGAAGGCCTGGGCATGCAGGTGTACTTCTACGACACCGTGACCAAGCTGCCATTGGGCAATGCAACCCAGGTCGGTAACCTGACCGAGCTGCTGGGCATGTCCGACATCGTTACCCTGCACGTTCCGGAAACCGCGGCGACCCAGTGGATGATCGGCGAGAAGGAAATCCGCGCCATCAAGAAGGGCGGCATTCTGATCAACGCCGCACGCGGCACCGTGGTCGAACTGGACGCCCTGGCGGACGCGATCAAGGACAAGCACCTGATCGGCGCGGCCATCGACGTGTTCCCGGTGGAGCCACGCTCCAACGACGAAGAGTTCGAAAGCCCGCTGCGTGGCCTGGACAACGTGATCCTGACCCCGCACATCGGTGGTTCCACCGCCGAGGCGCAGGCCAACATCGGTCTGGAAGTGGCAGAAAAACTGGTCAAGTACAGCGACAACGGCACCTCGGTGTCGTCCGTGAACTTCCCGGAAGTGGCCCTGCCGGCTCACCCTGGCAAGCACCGCCTGCTGCACATCCACCAGAACATTCCGGGTGTGATGAGCGAGATCAACAAGGTCTTCGCCGAAAACGGCATCAACATCTCCGGTCAGTTCCTGCAGACCAACGAGAAAGTCGGCTACGTGGTCATCGACGTAGACGCCGATTACTCGGAAATCGCCCAGGAGAAACTGCAGCACATCAACGGCACTATTCGTTGCCGCGTGTTGTTCTGATAGCGACTTGAGTGACAAAAAAAGGAGCCCTTCGGGGCTCCTTTTTCATGCGCGCTACTGTGTCATTTGACGTTGACGGTGATCTTCTTCGACACGATGGGCGGATCGAACGGCATGTGTCCGCTGTCGCCCAGCTCAAGCTGCAAGGTGTGTTTGCCCGGGGCCAGTTTGATTTCGGCCTGGGTCTGCGCCTTGCCGAAGTGCATGTGGTTGGCATCCAGCGGAATCGGTGCGCCGGCGGCCGGCAGTTTGTCGACATCGATCAGCAAGTGGTGGTGACCGGTGTTCTTGGTGACATCCCCGGCCGGTGCCAGGGCGATGTCCTTGACGCCGAATTTGACGGTGAAGGTTTCCGGGACAGTGGCGCCGTCTGCGGGAGATACGATAAACACTTCTGCACCCTTGGGCGCCGGAGTCGCAGCCGTTGCCAGCATCGAAGCACTCAGCAGCAGCCCAGCCAATGCTGCTCGTGACATAAACGTTTTCATTCTCTTCTCCAGTTTTTCCGTAAAATCCGCGTGGCCGAGACAACTTCACGGCCATTTGTTGTCGAAGGACCTCGACAACCATAGCAAAGCGAGCCTGAATCAGAGCATCGCGATAAATGTATTCAAAGGAGTGACCATGCGCTTTTTGCCTGGCCTGATCTGCCTGCTACCCCTTTTGAGCCCTTTGGCCCATGCCGAACTGATTGACGATGTAAACGATCGGGGCGAACTGCGTATTGCCCTTGAGGCTAATACACCCCCCTTCAATTTCAAGGACGAGGGCAAACTCACCGGCTTCGAAGTGGAATTGGGCCAACAGCTGGCCAACGAACTGGACGTGCGGGCCGACTTCGTCGTGACCGATTCCAGCGACCTGTTGTCCGGCGTTGAAACCGGCAAGTACGACATCGCCATCAACCACATAGCAATGACCCCGGATCTCAAGGATCGTTTCGACTTCACCGAGCCTTACATTCAAACCAATGCGCAATTGATCGCGCAGAAAGAAGAGCCGCGTTCGATCCTGTTGGTGCAGTCGCTGACGGAAGAAAAGCCGAAAACCGCCCCGGCTGTGGATTTGGCGATTCCGTTTCAGAAGGGTAACCCGGCGTTTCACGCCAGCCTGGAAGCTGCGTTGAAGCGGATCAAGGCGGATGGTCGACTGGAGGCGCTGGAGCAGAAGTGGTTTGGGGCGGATGCGAGTGTGGCGCCCAAACCCTGATCCCGGACTGACGACCAACCCTGTAGGAGTGAGCCTGCAGGGTGTGAAGGTGGTTAGTCTTGCGCGGTCAATGCAGCGGACGCTTCGGCCAGCTCCAACTCACTGAAGACTTGCACACCATGGCGCTTGAGCAACGCCGCCGTCACCCCCTCGCCGCTGACCTTCACACCGCTGAAGCTCCCGTCATACGTCAGCAAGTTCCCGCACGACGGGCTGTTGGCCTTGAGCACGGCGATGCGGATGCCGTGCTTTCGCACCAACTCCAGCGCCTGATAAGCCCCCGAGAGAAACTCGGCGCTGACATCCTCACCCTCGGTAGTGATGACGGAGGTGTGGCCATCCAGCACTTCACCGCCCTGCCCGCCCGGAATTTCCGCTGCGGCCCTGGGTGTTGGCAAACCACCGGCAACCTCCGGGCACAACGGCACCACGCGACCTTCATCGAGCCACTGTTGAAGCTGATCGAACGGCCCGCTCGCCCCGCCGTCGTAACGCACGCGATGGCCCAGCAGGCAGCGGCTTACCAGAATCTTCTGCATGATCAGAACGGCTCGTTACCGCGGCGCCGGAACCAGCCCGTCAATGACAGGCGATCCCGGGTCGCGGGCAGGACTTCGTGAGGCACCTCGCCGGACAGAAACACCACCAGGCATCCGCCAGTGGGCACCACGTCGTGTTCGACGCCGTCCTCCAGGTACATGCGCAACTGGCCTCCGTGCTCGGGCAGCCAGCCGTCATTGAGGTAGATCACCGCCGAAACCATGCGCCGGTCGTCATCCCGAAAACGATCGACATGCTTGAGGTAAAACGCACCGGGCGGGTACAGGGCGAAATGGCTTTCGAAATCTTCCAGGCCCAGGTACAACCCGCGATTCATCGCCTCGCGCAGGCTGTCCATCAAGCTCAGGTAACTGTCGCACGCCAACGCCTGGCCGGGCTCGATCCACTGGATGTGGTCGCCGCGGATTCCCTCGCGAATCTCCGACGTCGGCCCTCGCCCCACGGCCGCCGGGGCCAGTTCGCCCTCAGCTGCACGTTTACGGCACTCAGCCGCCAGTTTCCGGGTCAGACCCAGAGGCAGGAAAATATTCTGCTGCGACCAGCCGCGCTCGGCCAGGTCGTCGACGATACGTAACAGCAGCGGGTGATCAGAGGATATTTGCATGGCGCGCATAGTATTCCTGTGCCTGCAAATCCGACAGAGCCGCGCGGCGGAGGATTTGTCGGATTACTGATACGAATTCTCGACAAGTACGAAAGCCGCACGGAGAATAGTCGCCTGCTGACAGGAGTCCCTATGCGCCGTTTGTTTTTTTCATTGCTGATGCTCTGTGTGTTGCCCGCTTGGGCAGACGGCCACGACCAGTTGTACAAGGTCGCCGGTTGGCCAGATCAGCGCGCGCATTTTAACGACGCCCTCTCTGCCGCTCAGCAGCGCTACCAGAACAGCCTGCCACCGGCGGTGTTTCAAGCCTTGGTGAACAACAGCAATCAACGTTTCGCCTCCCAGGCCGTGGACCAGCGCGCCGAAGCTCAATTGCGCAAAAGCCTCGCCGATCCGCAACCGGCGCTGACCTTCTTTCAATCGCCCCTGGGCAAGAAAATCGTCGCCGCCGAATTGCTGGCGACCCGTCGCGATCAACTGGCGAAAAACGCCAAGGGTTTGCCGAAGATTCAGGCCAGTGACAGCCGTCTGCTGATCATCGGCCACCTGGCCCAGGCCCTGCCCGCTCGCGAGGCTGGTGCGGAAGTCAGCCTGGCGATCGCCGGTGTCGCGGCTGACAGCCTGAGTTCGATGATCCCGGGGTTGCTCGGTGGCGGTCAGGCGCAAGGGGTGTTGAACGGACAGCGCCAGCGTTTGATGGAACAGATTGGTGCTGATCTGAACAACACGCTGTTGTATGTGTATCGCGATCTGTCGGATGAAGAACTGGAAGAGTTCGCCACGTTTGCCGAGTCCACCGAGGGCAAGGCGTATTACCAGGCAGCGCTGGCAGCCATTCGGGCGGGGTTGGCGGTGGGGCAGGATCCGGCGAATCTCAGTCAGTAATCTTTAGCGCCTGATACACCGACTTGCCCGCGATGAGGCCCTCACTTGCGCTAAAGATTCCGACCCTTGATCCGCTTGGTCAAAAACCCGAAATACTCCCGCCGCAACCCAACCGTCTCATTCGCCAGATGATGCCGCGCCTCCGGCAGCATCAATACCTGCGGCCGATCAAACTTGGCCTTCAACACCTCAAGGTTATGCTCCCAATCCACCGTCATGTCCGACTGCCCCTGCACAATCAGCGGTCGCCGTGGACTGTTCGGTGCCGCCTCGATTCGCTTGATCCACCGCGCCAACGCACCGACCCACGCCGTTGGCAGTCGCAGCGCTTGCAACGGATCGGCTTGCAGGAACGACAGGAACTCAGGGTCGTTGGAGTTCTCGCTGAAGCGCCGGGCAATGCCGTTCACGAAAGGCTTGAGCAGGTAATAACTGAGCTGCGACCAGCCCCAGGCGCGCGGCCGAACCAGCGGTGACAGCAGAATCACCTGACCCTGGGCCGGACTGTCTGCACCGTGGTTAAGTACATGATCAATCACGATCGCCCCGCCAGTACTTTGCCCGCACAGGTGCCACGGCTGTGGGAGGTCGAGCGACTGCGCCTCGGCAAGCAACCCTTCCAGGGTGTGCTGATACTCGGCGAAATCCTTGATGCTCGCCCGCTCGCCACTGGACAGACCATGCCCCGGCAAGTCGCAGGCAATCACTGCGAAGCCCTGATCCAGCGCCCACTCGATCACATGCCGGTAGAGCCCGGTGTGGTCGTAGAAGCCATGGAACATAAACAGGGTCGCCTTCGCCTGGTCAGGCCACCAGACCTGGCTGACCACTTCATAGCCATCGACCCCGAAACGCCCCAATCCGCGGCGCAGCATTCGCCCCGGAAAATCCAGCCCGTAAAACCGCTGATAGGCCAGCGCCTCCACCGAAAGCGGCTGCCATTCGGCCAATGGCCGCAGGCTGGCGCGCAAATGATCGGGGTCGAAAGTGGCAGACATGAGCTATTTCCAGAGCGTTAAACAGACTTTATGGGCCTGCGATATTCATCTGTCGCGGCAAGCATGGCAAGCTAGCCGACCTTCGAGGATTGAAACCCATGCGCCCGGCCTACCGCACCACACTGCTTGCCAGCCTGCTCGCCCTCGTGTGTGCCGGCGTCTTGTGGGCGGCCTATGACTGGTTTCAGGGGCGCTACCTGCGCGCCTTCAGTTCACACACCGCGTTATTTTCCGGTGATCCGCTGCGCCTGCCCGCCGACCTCGCCGGCCCCGGCGCCATACGCCTGGTGCACTTCTGGGACCCGGCCTGCCCGTGCAATGTCGGCAACCAGCAACACCTGACTGAACTGGTCGATCAATACGTACCGCAGGGCGTGGAGTTTTACGCGGTCCAAAAACCCGGCAGCCACGGTCAGTTGCCCAGCACCTTGAGCCGCCTGAAAACCATCACCGTTCTCCCGGGTTCCGAACAGATCCCCGCCAGCCCGGCGGTGGCGATCTGGGACCGCAGCGGCAAACTGGCCTACTTCGGCCCGTACAGCGAAGGCCTGACCTGCAATTCGAACAACAGCTTTATCGAGCCCATCCTGCAAGCACTCAGCGAAGGTCGTGCGGTGGGCGCCACCCATACGCTGGCGGTCGGTTGCTACTGCCCTTGGCCGGAGGAAGCGAAGTAAGGCAATCCTGACTTTTCCAGGACCGCGATGCCCGGCACAGAAGGTCTGTGCTACATGTTTGCAGCCCGCACGGGCAGCAATCCCGAAGAACAAGGAGTCACCATGAAACGCGTCCTGACCGTACTTGTATTGCTGATCGTCACGCTCGTCATCGGGGTCGGCGGGTACGTGTACATCAAGCAGCCGACGCGCCAGGGCCAGGTGGAGTTGCAGCATCTTCAGGGCTCGGTGACCGTGCGTTACGACGAGCGCGGCGTGCCGCATATCCGCGCCGAAAACGAAACCGACCTCTACCGCACCCTCGGCTACGTGCAGGCTCAGGATCGGTTGTTCCAGATGGAAGCCATGCGCCGCCTCGCCCGGGGTGAGCTGGCCGAAATCCTCGGTCCGAAACTGATCGACACCGACAAACTGTTCCGCAGCTTGCGTATCCGGGAGCGCGCCGAGAGTTATGTGGCCGCACTGGATCGTCAGTCACCGGCATGGAAGGCGCTGGAAGCCTATCTGGATGGCATCAACCAGTATCAGGACACTCACGCGGCGCCCATGGAGTTCGACGTGCTGGGCATCCACAAGCGCCCGTTCACCGCCGAAGACAGCATCAGCGTCGCCGGTTACATGGCGTACAGTTTTGCCGCCGCGTTTCGCACCGAGCCTTTACTGACGTTTGTGCGCGACCAACTGGGCGTCGAGTACCTGAGTGTTTTCGAACTCGACTGGCAGCCCAAAGGCGTATTGGCCAAGACGCGCACACCCGGCCCCGCCCTCGCTGCCGGTGACTGGAAAGACCTGAACGCCCTCGCCCGCCTGAGCGAACAGGCCTTGGCCGACAACGGCCTGCCGCAGTTCGAAGGCAGCAACGCCTGGGTGATTGCCGGCAACCGCAGCAAAAGCGGCAAGCCGCTGCTGGCCGGTGACCCGCACATTCGCTTCTCGGTGCCGTCGGTATGGTACGAGGCGCAATTGTCGGCGCCGGGCTTCGAGCTCTACGGTCATCATCAGGCGCTGGTGCCGTTTGCCTTTCTCGGCCACAACCTGGACTTCGGCTGGAGCCTGACGATGTTCCAGAACGACGACCTCGACCTGATCGCCGAGAAGATCAACCCGGACAACCCGAACCAGGTCTGGTATCGCGGCAAATGGGTCGACATGGTCAACACCGAGCAACAGATCGCGGTGAAAGGCCAGGCGCCGGTCACCCTGAGGCTGCGCCAGTCGCCCCACGGCCCGATCATCAACGATGTGCTGGGCAGCGCCGCCGGCAAGACACCGGTGTCCATGTGGTGGGCGTTCCTTGAAACGCCGAACCCGATCCTCGAAGGTTTCTACCAGCTCAACCGCGCCGACACCCTGGCCAAGGCCCGCGCCGCAGCGGCCAAGGTTCAGGCACCGGGATTGAACATCGTCTACGCCAACGCCAAGGGCGACATCGGTTGGTGGGCCTCGGCGCTGCTGCCCAAGCGTGCGGCCGGGGTGAAGCCCGGTTTTATCCTCGACGGCAGCACCAATCAGGCGGACAAGGAGGGTTTCTACCCGTTCAGCGCCAACCCGCAGGAAGAAAATCCGGCGCGCGGCTACATCGTCTCGGCGAACTTTCAGCCCGTTTCGCCGACCGGCATGGAGATTCCCGGTTACTACAACCTCGCCGATCGCGGCCAGCAACTCAATCATCAGCTCAGCGACAAGAGCGTGAAATGGGACAACGAGGCCAACCAGAAGCTGCAATTGGGCACCACCACCGCCTACGGCCCGCGTCTGTTGGCGCCGCTGTTGCCGGTACTGCGTGAAGGGGTGAGCGATCCCGCCGAACTGAAACTGGTCGAGCAACTGGCGCAATGGAAAGGCGATTACCCGCTGGATTCCACCAGCGCCACGCTGTTCAACCAGTTCCTGTTCAACCTGGCCGACGCGACGATGCACGATGAGCTGGGGAATGATTTTTTCGAGACCCTGCTCTCGACTCGCGTGATCGACGCTGCGCTACCCCGCCTGGCCGCGACGGCCGATTCGCCGTGGTGGGACAACCGCAACACCCTCGGCAAGGAAACCCGCGCCGATACAGTGAAAGTGGCCTGGCAAGCGAGCATCGCCCACCTAAAGACCACCCTTGGCCCTGACGTCGCGCACTGGCAGTGGGGCAAGGCGCACACCCTGACCCACGATCACCCCTTGGGCGTGCAGAAGCCGCTGGACCGAATCTTCAACGTCGGCCCGTTCGCGGCGCCCGGCACCCATGAAGTGCCGAACAACCTCTCGGCCAAGATTGGCCCGGCGCCGTGGCCGGTGACGTATGGCCCGTCGACGCGGCGCCTGGTGGACTTTGCCGACCCGGCCCACAGCCTGACCATCAACCCGGTCGGCCAGAGCGGCGTGCCGTTCGACAGCCACTACGAAGACCAGGCCGAGGCGTATGTCGAAGGGATTTACTACGAGGCGCACTTCAATAACGAAGAAGTCACGGCCAATACGCGCAGTACGTTGAAGCTGTTGCCGGCGCGAAGTGCTCAATAGTTTTGTATTGGCTGGACTGGCCTCATCGCCAGCAGGCTGGCTCCCACAGTGATCCTGTACACGCAGATCCATTGTGGGAGCCAGCCTGCTGGCGATGAGGCCCGCAAGAACAACGCCTGTTCATGGCTCAAACCATCGCCGCAAAATTCAGCCTGAACTGCTGCGGCGTCACTCCCAATCGGCGACTGAACACCGTGCGCATGTGCTGGGCATCGCGAAACCCGCATTGATACGCCACCGTTTTGAGCGGTGAATGGGTGCTTTCAAGCAGCACCCGCGCCGCGTCCACCCTCGCCCGCTCGACGAATTCCGCCGGAGTGATTTTCGCCTCCTTGGCGAACACCCGGGAAAAGTTGCGGGCACTCATGTTGGCCGCGTTCGCCAGATCGGCAATGGTCAGGTCGCCGGTCAGGTTGGCCAGGACGTAGAGTTGCACCAGTGCCACCGCCGACGTCGGTTCGGCGTGGGGTGTGAGGAACGGGCTGAACTGCGATTGCCCGCCCGAGCGTTGGGTGAACACCACCAGCCGCTTGGCCACGCTCAACGCCACTTCCGGTCCGTGGTCCCGAGCCAAGAGGTACAACGATAAATCAATCCCCGCCGTGACGCCGGCCGAGGTGAAGAGCTCACCGTCCTGAACGTAGAGGCGATCGGCATCGACCTGAGTCGATGGGCACGCTGTCGCCAACGCCGCGGCATCATCCCAATGGGTGGTGACGGTCCGTCCTTCGAGCAATCCGGCCCGGGCCAGCATGAACGCGCCGTTGCAGATCGAACCAAATCGTTGCGCCCGCGCACAGGCATCGCGCAACCAGTCATCGAAGGCGGCGCCAAAATCCAGGAACGGCAATTGCGGCCCGCCGGCCACCAGCAGCAAGTCATAAGCCTCCAGCGCTTCGCTGAAATGCCGATGGGCATTGAGCGACAAACCGTTGGAGCACGCCATCATCCCGTGCTCGACGCCGATAACCTCTAGCCGGTAATGGTCATGCGGTTCGAGGAAACGATTGGCTTCGCAAAACACATCCATGGGACCGGTGACGTCCAACGACTGGACGCCAGCGAACACTACGATGGCAACGGTTTTACTCATGGTTGGACTGCCTCTACGGGTCACACTTACCTGTGGCGAGGGAGCTTACTCCCGCTGGAGTGCGCAGCAATCTCATTCCTGTCACTACTGTTTGCCTGGTGTAATTGAGTTGCAGGTTTTGGGGCCGCTTCGCAGCCCTGCGGGAGCAAGCTCCCTCGCCACAAAAGCGTATTCGCCGGTACCAAACTTAGCCAATCCGGGCGCAACAAGCGAGGTTGGCGCGATTTGCATGCTCATTGGCCGGGATCGCAGCCATGGATCGATTGTCCGGTTTTGGAGGCCGGAACAGACTTGTTCCATCAGCGCCGCCACGGCGTTCCCCACGAGGAAAGCACCATGAGCAGCATCATTGCCGGTATCAAAATCCCCGACAGCGCGTTGGCCAAGGCCACCACCGAATACATTCGCGACGCCGAGTCCGATTTGCTTTACCACCATTCGCGCCGGGTGTTTCTGTTCGGCGCCTTGAGCGGTGAGCGCAAGCAGTTGGCCTACGATCCAGAGATGCTCTACGTCGGCGCCATGTTCCATGACCTGGGCCTGGTGGAAGGTCATCGCACGGACAACGAGCGCTTCGAAGTCGATAGCGCCAACGCCGCCAAAGCGTTCCTCAAGCCGTATGGGTTGTCGGATGGCGATATCGAGCAGGTGTGGCTTTCGATTGCCCTGCACACCACGCCGGGCGTACCGCAACACTTGCGGCCTAACGTGGCATTGGTCACGGCCGGTGTGGAAATGGATGTGCTGGGTATCGATTACGCCGCGTTTCCCACCGTGCAGCGTGAGGAAGTGGTGCATGCGCACCCACGGGGCGAGGGGTTCAAGGAATGCATCCTGTGCGCGTTCGCCAATGGCTTCAAACACAAGCCGGACACTACGTTCGGCACGGTGAACGCAGATGTGCTGGTGGACAGCGAGCCGGGGTTCAAGCCGATGAACTTCGTCGAGATCATCCGCAAGTCTCCCTGGATGTCCTAAAACAACTGTGGGAGCGAGCCTGCTCGCGAATGCGGTGTGTCAGTCGACATCTCTATCAACTGACACGACCTCATCGCGAGCACGCTCGCTCCCACACTGGATCGGGGTTGGCCACATAATCGTGGCCAACCATCAAGCCGCTTCCGGCGCCTGCTGGGCGCGACGCACGTCCGGTTGTTTCCAGGAGTCGGCCGCGCTTTCTTCGATCGCCTGCTGGATCGCACGCTTACGCGCTTCTTCGGCACGGCGGCTGAAGAACCAGACCAGGAAGGTCATCAGCGAAACCGCCAGCAGAATCAGGCTGGCCACGGCGTTGATCTCGGGTTTAACCCCAAGGCGCACCGCCGAGAACACTTCCATCGGCAGGGTCGTGGAGCCCGGGCCCGACACGAAGCTCGCCAACACCAGGTCATCCAGGGACAGGGCGAACGACATCATGCCGCCGGCACCCAGGGATGGCGCGATCATCGGGATGGTGATCAAGAAGAACACCTTCCATGGCCGCGCACCGAGGTCCATGGCCGCCTCTTCGATGGACAGGTCCAGCTCACGCAAGCGCGCCGACACCACCACCGCCACATACGCCGCACAGAACGTGGTGTGAGCGATCCAGATGGTGACAATGCCGCGTTCCTGTGGCCAACCGATCATCTGCGCCATGGCCACGAACAGCAGCAACAGCGACAGACCGGTGATCACTTCGGGCATCACCAGCGGCGCGGTGACCAGGCCGCCGAACAGCGTGCGACCCTTGAAGTGGGTGATACGGGTCAGCACAAATGCCGCCAACGTACCCAGTGCCACCGCCGCCACCGCCGTGTAGCAGGCGATTTCCAGCGAGCGCACCACCGAGCCCATCAATTGAGTGTTGTCCATCAAACCGACGTACCACTTGATCGACCAGCCGCCCCACACCGTCACCAGTTTCGAGGCGTTGAACGAGTAGATCACCAGGATCAGCATCGGCGCGTAGATGAACAGCAAGCCCGCGATCAGCATGAAACTCGAGAAACGGAAGCGCTTCATTCTTTACCCTCCATTTCCTTGGCCTGACTGCGGTTGAACAGAATAATCGGCACAATCAGGATCGCCAGCATCACCACCGCCAGGGCAGACGCCACCGGCCAGTCGCGGTTGTTGAAGAATTCTTGCCAGAGCACTTTACCGATCATCAGGGTTTCCGGACCGCCCAGCAGTTCCGGGATCACGAACTCGCCCACCACCGGAATGAACACCAGCATGCAGCCGGCGACGATGCCGTTCTTCGACAGCGGAATAGTGATCTTCCAGAAGCTGTTGAACGTGCTCGAACCCAGGTCCGACGCAGCTTCCAGCAGACTGTTGTCGTGCTTCACCAGGTTGGCGTAAAGCGGCAGGATCATGAACGGCAGGTACGAATAGACCACGCCGATGTACACGGCGAGGTTGGTATTGAGGATCTGCAGCGGTTCGTCGATCCAGCCCATGGTCATCAGGAAACCGTTGAGCAGGCCGTTGTTGCTGAGGATACCCATCCACGCATACACGCGGATCAGGATCGCCGTCCAGGTCGGCATCATGATCAGCAGCACCAACACCGTTTGCAGCTCTTTACGGGCACTGGCGATGGCGTAGGCCATCGGGTAGCCAATCAGCAGGCAGAGGACGGTGCTGATCAGCGCCATCTTCAGCGAGCCAAGGTAGGCAGCGATGTACAACTCGTCGCCGGCCAGCATCGCGTAGTTGCTCAGGTTAAGCAGCAACTGCACCTTCTGGTCGATGTAGCTGTAGATCTCGGTGTACGGAGGAATGGCTACGTCGGCTTCAGCGAAGCTGATCTTCAGGACGATGAAGAACGGCAGCATGAAGAACAGGAACAGCCAAATAAACGGAACCCCGATGACCAGCTGGCGGCCACCGGGAATTATTCGATTGAGGCGGCGTTTGAATTTGCGCATGTTCATGAGCGAAGTACCACGCCGCTGTCGTCTTCCCAGTACACGTAGACCTGGTCACCCCAGGTTGGGCGCTGGCCACGGCGCTCGGCGTTGGCGACGAACGACTGGACGATCTTGCCGCTCGGCAGCTCGACGTAGAACACCGAGTGACCGCCGAGGTAGGCGATGTCGTGCACCTTGCCGCTGGACCAGTTGTATTCGCAGGTCGGCATGGTCGGGGTCACCAGCAGTTTTTCCGGACGGATCGCGTAGGTCACGGATTTGTCCTGCACCGAGGTGCTGATGCCGTGGCCCACGTAGATCTTCCGGTCGAGGTCCTTGCAGGTGATGATCGCGTGCCCCTCGGCGTCATCGATCACTTCACCGTCGAAGATGTTGACGTTGCCGATGAACTCGCAGACCAGGCGGCTGGTCGGGGTTTCGTAGATGTCGATCGGGCTGCCGATCTGAGCGATCCAGCCCAGGTGCATGATCGCAATGCGCTCGGCCATGGTCATGGCCTCTTCCTGATCGTGGGTCACCATGACGCAGGTCACGCCGACGCGCTCGATGATCTCGACCAGTTCCAGCTGCATTTGCGAACGTAGCTTCTTGTCCAGCGCACCCATCGGCTCGTCGAGCAGCAACAGCTTCGGCCGCTTGGCCAACGAGCGCGCCAGGGCCACACGCTGACGCTGGCCACCGGACAACTGATGCGGCTTGCGTTTGGCGTACTGGGTCATCTGAACCAGCTTGAGCATGTCTGCGACACGGGCATCGACTTCAGAGGCGGGCAGCTTGTCCTGCTTGAGGCCGAAGGCGATGTTCTGCGCCACGGTCATGTGCGGGAACAACGCGTAGGACTGGAACATCATGTTGATCGGCCGCTCGTATGGCGGCATGTCAGTGATGTCTACGCCATCGAGGTAAATGCGCCCCTCCGTGGGCCGTTCGAAGCCTGCGAGCATGCGCAGCAACGTGGATTTGCCCGATCCAGAACCGCCGAGCAAGGCGAAAATCTCGCCTTTCTTGATTTCCAGGGACACATCGTCCACGGCAATCGTCTCGTCGAACTTCTTCGTGACCCGGTCGATTTTGACCAGCACCTGTTTAGGTGTCTGGTCGCCCTCGAGGGCTTTCTTATAGGCGCCGGAGGCAACTGCCATTTACGAAACTCCCAGAAAAAAAGAGTGCAGTTCGCTCAAGGTGAGCCAACCTTGGATAGTTTGAGCCTTGTCGCTATTTACCCGACTTGACCTTGGTCCAGCTGCGGGTCATCAAACGTTGAATGTTTGGTGGTAACTCGACGGACACATAGGTCTTGTCGAGAACGGCTTGCGGTGGATAGACCGACTCGTCGGTGCGGATGGACTGTTCCATCAACTTGTCCGAGCCAGGGTTGGGGTTCGCATAGCCAACAGAATCACTGACCTGTGCGATCACCTCGGGTTTCAACAAATAGTTGATGAAGGCGTGGGCCTCTTTGACGTTGCTCGAATCCTTCGGAATCGCAAGCATGTCGAACCACAGCGCACCGCCCTCCTTGGGAATGGTATAGGCCACATTCACGCCTTTGCCGGCCTCGGATGCCCGGGCCTTGGCCTGGAACATGTCGCCGGAGAAACCGATGGCGATGCAGATGTCGCCGTTGGCGAGGTCCGCGATGTATTTGGAGGAGTGGAAGTACGTCACGTAAGGGCGCACCGCCAGCAACTTGGCTTCGGCCTTTTTGTAATCTTCGGGGTTGGTACTGTTGGCGTTGAGGCCCATGTAGTTGAGGACGGTGGGCATCATTTCATCGGCGGAATCGAGGAACGCGACGCCGCAAGCGTGCAGCTTCTTGATGTTCTGCGGTTCGAATACCGCGCTCCAGGAGTCGATCTTGTCGACGCCCAGTACCGCCTTGATCTTGTCGACGTTGTAACCGATGCCGTTGGTGCCCCACAGGTAAGGCACGGCGTACAAGTTGCCCGGATCGTTTTGCTCAAGACGCTTGAGCAGTACCGGATCGAGGTTGGCATAGTTAGGCAGCTTCGACTTGTCGAGCTTCTGGAAGGCGCCCGCCTTGATCTGTTTGCCCAGGAAGTGGTTGGACGGTACGACCACGTCGTAACCGGTGCGCCCGGCCAGCAACTTGCCTTCCAGGGTTTCGTTGGAATCGAAGACGTCATAAACCGGTTTGATGCCGGTCTCTTTCTGGAAGTCGGCCAGCGTCGTCGGGCCGATGTAGTCCGACCAGTTATAAATATGCACAGTGCCGGCGGCCTGGACACTGACAGCGAGTGTCAGCCCGGCGCCGACCAGCATGGCATTGCGCAACAAAGAAAAAATAGGCAAGTGGAGGTCCTCTAAAATTAGTTGGGCCCAAGTTGCCCCGCGTTACATGACAGGCATGGCTGCCCAGCAACAAAACCGGCGCGCAACTTACCCTCGAAAAACCGTTCCAGCAAAACTTTCTGTCATTTAATTACACCTGTTGCCGTCACCGCGCAGGCGACGGCAACAGGTTGTTGCCTCAAAACGGCTTATTTACCCGATTTGATCTTGGTCCAGCTGCGCGTCATGATCCGCTGGGTCGCGGCCGGCAAGTCGGCAATCGCGTACAACTTGGCCAGCACTTCTGCCGGCGGGTAGATGCCCGGGTCGGCGGTGATTTCTTTATCAACCAAGGCGGTGGCGGCCGCGTTACCGTTCGGGAAGCGCACGGCGTTGGTGATTTCAGCCATGATTTCCGGCTTCTGCAGGAAGGTCATGAACTTGTAGGCGCCTTCGACGTTTTCGGCATCTTTAGGGATGGCGACCATGTCGTAGAAGCTGCCGGCACCTTCTTTCGGAATGTTGTAGCTGACTTTCACCTTGTCACCGGCTTCAGCCGCGCGGGACTTGGCCTGGTAGATGTCACCCGAGTAACCCACAGCCACGCAGATGTTGCCGTTGGCCAGGTCGGAGATGTACTTGGACGAGTGGAAGTAGCCCACCGAAGGACGAATCTTCAGGAACAGCGCTTCGGCTTCGGCCAGTTGTTTTTTGTCCTGGCTGTCGGTTGGATAGCCCAGGTAGTGCAACGCCACCGGAATCATCTCGGTTGGCGAATCGAGGAAACTGATACCGCACGACTTCAACTTCGCGGCGTTTTCAGGTTTGAACAACAGGTCCCAGGAATTGGTTGGTGCATCGGCACCCAGTGCAGCCTTGACCTTCTCGGCGTTGAAGCCAATGCCGATCGAACCCCACATGTACGGGAACGCGTGTTCGTTGCCCGGGTCGCTCACCGACACAGCCTTGAGCAGGTCAGTGTTCAGGTTTTTCCAGTTAGGCAGCTTGGACTTGTCCAGCTTCTGGTAAACGCCGGCCTTGATCTGCTTGGCCAGGAAGTTGTTCGACGGTACGACAATGTCGTAACCGGACTTGCCTGCCAGCAACTTGGCTTCCAGGGTTTCGTTACTGTCGAATACGTCGTAGACAACCTTGATGCCGGACTCGGTTTCGAACTTCTTGATGGTGTCCGGCGCGATGTAGTCGGACCAGTTATAGACGTGCAACACCTTGTCGTCCGCCTGAACCGCACCCGCCATTATGCCCATCAGAGACATGGCGAGAAGTGTCTTGCCAGCAAGCTTTTTTCCTAATGCCTTCATGCGTAATGCTCCAAATTTTTTCTTTTTTGAACCACTTTGTTCAGCGGCCGAACCCGGACAACTGGAACCGCGGCTAGTCTGGCAAGATCCGAGGCGGTCTTTCAAGGAAAGGCCTCCCTTAGAACTGCTCTGAGCGAAAGTTTCATGACTCCCGCCCAGAGCCTAGCACTTAGCCCTGCAACGCACTCAGGGTCAGGTCCAGGCACTTGCGTGCCTTGGTTACCAGCTCATCGATTTCAGCCTTGGTAATCACCAGCGGCGGAGCAATGATCATGGTGTCCCCCACGGCGCGCATGATCAGGCCGTTGTCGAAGCAGAACTGGCGGCAGATCATGCCGACGCCCTTGCCTTCGTAACGCTTGCGAGTGGCCTTGTCCTGCACCAGCTCGATTGCCCCCAGCAGACCGACCCCACGCACTTCCCCCACCAACGGGTGATCGTTCAGTTCCCGTAGACGCTTTTGCAAATAGGGTGCCGTTTCGGCATGAACACGCTCGATAATTTTTTCTTCGCGCAGGATGCGGATGTTTTCCAGTGCCACCGCCGCGGCCACCGGGTGTCCGGAATAAGTGAAACCGTGGTTGAAATCGCCACCTTCGTTGAGCACGGCGACCACTTCGTCACGCACGATCAGGCCACCCATCGGAATGTAGCCGGAGGTCAGGCCCTTGGCGATGGTCATCATGTCGGGCTTGAGGTCGTAGAAATCGGTACCGAACCACTCACCGGTGCGTCCGAAACCACAGATCACTTCGTCCGCCACGAACAGGATGTCGTACTTGGCGAGGATTTCCTTGATGCGCGGCCAGTAGGTGTCTGGCGGAATGATCACGCCGCCAGCGCCCTGGATCGGCTCGGCAATAAAGGCACCGACGTTGTCCACGCCGAGTTCCAGAATCTTTTCTTCCAGCTGATTGGCCGCCCACACACCGAACTCTTCCGGTGTCATGTCGCCTCCTTCGCCGAACCAGTACGGCTGGGCGATGTGGACAATGCCCGGAATCGGCAAGTCGCCTTGTTCGTGCATGTAGGTCATGCCGCCCAGGCTCGCGCCGGCCACGGTGGAACCGTGATAGCCATTCTTGCGGCTGATGATGACTTTCTTCTTCGGCTGGCCCTTGATCGCCCAATAGTGGCGGACCATCCGCAGCATGGTGTCGTTGCCTTCGGAACCGGAACCGGTGAAGAACACGTGGTTCATGCCTTGCGGTGCGATGTCGGCGATGGCCTTGGCCAGTTCCAGCACCGGCGGGTGGGCCGTCTGGAAGAACAGGTTGTAGTAAGGCAGTTCGCGCATCTGTTTGCTGGCGGCATCGGCCAGTTCATCGCGACCGTAGCCAATCGCAACGCACCACAGGCCGGCCATGCCGTCGAGGATCTTGTTGCCTTCGCTGTCCCAGAGGTAAACGCCTTTGGCGCTGGTGATGATCCGCGGGCCTTTCTCTTTCAGCTGCTTGAAGTCGCTGAACGGGGCCAGGTGGTGATCGTTGCTCAGGGTTTGCCATTCACGGGTTTGCGGATTGTTGCTAGTCATACCAATCTCCAAAAAAAATCAGGTGAAAGCGCCGCCCGACAACGACGGCGCCCGGCGTATCAGACGGCGAAGAGCAGGAATTCCCGCTCCCATGAACTGATGACGCGCTTGAAGTTTTCATGCTCGGCCCGCTTGACCGCGACGTAGCCAGTGATGAATTTCTTGCCCAGGTATTTCTCGATAGTCGCGCTGTTTTCCATGCGTTCCAGCGCGTCTTCGATGGTCAGTGGCAGGCGCAGGTTGCGGCGTTCATAGCCACGACCCACCACCGGCGCACTCGGGTTCAAGCCTTCGACCATGCCGATGTAACCGCAGAGCAGGCTAGCGGCAATCGCCAGGTACGGGTTGGCGTCGGCGCCCGGCAGGCGGTTTTCCACCCGACGGTTTTGCGGCCCGGCATCCGGAACCCGCAGGCCCACGGTGCGGTTCTCTTCGCCCCACTCCACGTTCACCGGTGCCGAGGTGTCCGGCAGGAAGCGGCGGAACGAGTTGACGTTGGGTGCGAACAGCGGCAACAGCTCGGGGATCAGCTTCTGCAAGCCACCGATGTGGTGCAGGAACAGCTGACTCATGGTCCCGTCTTCATTAGAGAAGACGTTCTTGCCGGTTTCGAGGTCGATGATGCTTTGGTGCAAGTGCATGGCACTGCCGGGCTCGCCGGTCATGGGTTTGGCCATGAAGGTGGCCGCCACGTCGTGCTTGAGCGCGGCTTCGCGCATGGTGCGTTTGAACACCAGGATCTGGTCGGCCAGGGACAGGGCATCGCCGTGACGGAAATTGATTTCCATCTGCGCCGTGCCGTCCTCGTGGATCAGCGTGTCGAGGTCCAGCTCCTGCAATTCGCACCAGTCGTAGACGTCCTCGAACAGCGGATCGAATTCGTTCGCGGCTTCAATGGAGAACGACTGACGACCGATTTCCGGGCGCCCGGAACGGCCGATAGGCGGTTGCAACGGGTAGTCCGGATCGTCACTGCGCTTGGTCAGGTAAAACTCCATTTCTGGCGCAACGATCGGCTGCCAGCCCTTCTCGGAATAGAGTTTGAGCACTTTCTTGAGTACGTTGCGAGGCGACAGCTCAATCGGGTTGCCTTGCTTGTCATAGGTGTCATGGATCACCTGCGCGGTGGGCTCGACGGCCCAAGGCACCAGGAACACCGCGTTCTGATCGGGGCGGCAGATCATGTCGATGTCGGCCGGGTCGAGCAGTTCGTAATAGATGTCGTCTTCGACATAGTCGCCCGTCACGGTCTGCAGCAGAACGCTCTCGGGCAGGCGCATGCCTTTTTCAGCAATGAACTTGTTGGTCGGCGAAATCTTGCCCCGGGTGATCCCGGTCAAGTCGGCGATCATGCATTCGACTTCTGTGATCTTGTGGTCTTTCAACCAATCGGTGAGCTGGTCGAGGTTGTTACTCATAAATGCCTCTTAGGCTGAGTTTCCTGACTCTTATAAGTCAGGCGTTGTTTGACGCACGGGCGTCGCGTGATACAGATTGCCACTGCAATAGCCGCGCACAAGTACCCACACGGGTAATGGCGTGGGTCAGTGAGAGCGTAGTGGAGCGTGCAGAATCATGAGCAGAAGCCGACGCGTTGGTCGGGCTGCCAGGACGAAACAGAACTATATTGGATAAAGAGGCAGTCAAGAGAATGTCGTGCAGACCGTCCAGAATATCGGACGGTGCCAGCAGGTTCGCCGGGGAAGTAAGAGTCGACGGCACGCCTTGGGCAACGCTTGCCTTGGCGTGGACGCTACGATCGCCACTGATGTGATAAGCATACAGACCGATCTGCCTTGAGCAGATGGCGACGCCGATTAACGGCAGGCGAGACATGAAGCACCCCGGTATTATTGCTGTTATGGGTTTGAATCGAGCTTAGCCTTGTTCATTTTTTTACACAACACCCCCGTAAAAAATACAACACGGCCCGCTCAAGCTCGCGGGCGCTAAAGCGCTCAAAGGCATAAAAACGCCCCAAACTGCCTCAAAAAAGCCCTACGAGCGCTTTTTTAGGGCAAAAAAGGCCTCGCTTGACTTCGGCATGCCGTTCGGGTTGACTGAAACCCGAAGAGATCAATGATTGATATTTTTAACAACAAAGGTGTTGCATCATGTCGGTACCCCCGCGTGCCGTTCAGCTTAACGAAGCGAACGCGTTCCTTAAGGAACATCCTGAGGTTCTGTACGTTGACCTTCTGATTGCGGATATGAATGGTGTGGTGCGCGGCAAGCGCATTGAACGCACCAGTCTCCACAAGGTTTACGAGAAAGGCATCAACCTGCCGGCCTCTCTATTTGCTCTGGATATCAATGGCTCGACGGTGGAAAGCACCGGCCTGGGCCTGGACATCGGTGATGCTGACCGAATCTGCTATCCAATCCCCGACACCCTGTGCAATGAACCCTGGCAGAAGCGCCCGACTGCGCAACTGTTAATGACCATGCACGAACTCGAAGGTGAACCTTTCTTCGCGGATCCCCGTGAAGTCTTGCGTCAAGTTGTTACCAAGTTTGACGAGATGGGTTTGACCATCTGCGCCGCGTTCGAACTTGAGTTCTACCTGATCGACCAGGAGAACGTGAACGGTCGCCCACAACCTCCGCGCTCGCCGATTTCCGGCAAACGCCCGCATTCGACCCAGGTTTACCTGATCGACGACCTCGACGAATACGTCGACTGCCTCCAGGACATTCTGGAAGGTGCGAAAGAGCAAGGCATCCCTGCCGACGCGATCGTCAAGGAAAGTGCTCCGGCGCAGTTCGAAGTGAACCTGCACCACGTGGCTGACCCGATCAAGGCCTGCGACTATGCGGTCCTGCTCAAGCGTCTGATCAAGAACATCGCCTACGACCATGAGATGGACACCACCTTCATGGCCAAGCCTTATCCAGGCCAGGCGGGTAATGGTCTGCACGTCCACATCTCGATTCTTGATAAAGATGGCAAGAATATTTTTGCCAGCGAGGATCCCGAGCAGAACGCCGCACTGCGTCACGCGATCGGCGGTGTGCTCGAGACCCTACCGGCGCAGATGGCTTTCCTCTGCCCGAACGTCAACTCCTACCGTCGTTTCGGCGCACAGTTCTACGTGCCGAACTCGCCGTGCTGGGGCCTGGACAACCGTACTGTGGCGATCCGCGTACCGACCGGTTCCTCCGATGCCGTGCGCATCGAACACCGTGTGGCCGGTGCCGACGCCAACCCGTATCTGTTGATGGCTTCGGTCCTGGCAGGCGTGCATCACGGCCTGACCAACAAGATCGAGCCGGGCGCCCCCGTGGAAGGCAACTCCTACGAGCAGAACGAGCAGAGCCTGCCGAACAACCTGCGCGATGCATTGCGCGAGCTGGACGACAGCGAAGTCATGGCCAAGTACATCGATCCGAAATACATCGATATCTTCGTCGCGTGCAAAGAGAGCGAGCTGGAGGAGTTTGAACACTCCATCTCCGACCTTGAGTACAACTGGTACCTGCATACCGTGTAAGCGGTTGCCGTAAAAACAACGCCGCCGGCTATTGAAGCCTGCGGCGTTTTTTTATGGCCAACATCAAACCTGTGGCGAGGGCGCTTGCTCCCGCTGGGTTGCGAAGCGGCCCCAAAACAGTCAATGAGGTGTGTCTGACAGAACCGTATCGCTGTTACAGGGAGTCCTTCGGCCTCCAACGGGAGAAAGCTCCCTCGCCACAGGGGATATGGAACATGTGCCCGCTCTGCGTACAATGCCCGCTGCCCCGCAGGAGGACTCCAATGACGCGCACCGCCACCGTTCGCAAACCCCGCGCCCGCAGCCAGGCCCGGATCGATTCGATACTCGATGCCGCCCGCACGCTGCTGGCAGCCGAAGGCGTGGCCAGTCTGTCGATCTACAGCGTCGCCGAACGCGCGGAGATCCCGCCCTCCTCCGTCTACCATTTCTTCGCCAGCGTCCCGGCGCTGCTTGAAGCCTTGACGGCCGACGTCCACGCCGCGTTCCGGGCCTGTCTGCAAGCGCCCATCGACCACGAAGCCCTCAACGGTTGGCGCGACCTGTCGCGAATCGTCGAGCAGCGCATGCTCGACATCTACGACGAAGACGCTGCCGCCCGGCAACTGATCCTCGCCCAGCACGGACTCACCGAAGTCACCCAGGCCGACCGTCAGCACGACATCGAACTCGGCGACCTGATGCACAAACTCTTCGATCATCACTTCGAATTGCCGAGATTGCCGACCGATGTCGATGTGTTTGCCCTGGCGATGGAGCTCGGCGACCGCGTCTACGCCCGTTCAGTGCAGCAGCATGGGCAGATCACGCCGCGCATGGCAGAGGAAGGGATGCGGGTGTTTGATGCGTACCTGGGGCTTTATCTGCCGCCGTACCTGCCGAAGCGCCCTATTTACGCCTGATTTCTGCGGTGCCTGCGATGGCTTCTTCGCGAGCAGGCTCGCTCCCACATTGGATCTTCAGCGGGCATAGCGTCTGTGTACTGCACAACTTGCTGTGGGAGCGAGCCTGCTCGCGAAGGCCGCACCGCTAAACTCACTGATCCAAACACATAAAAAACCCCGAAGGGTTCACACCCTCCGGGGTTGTCTGCACGGCATGCCCTTACAACTTGGCGATCGACACCTCGGTGGATTTCACAAACGCGATCACTTCACTGCCGACCACCAGTTCCAGCTCCTTCACTGAACGCGTGGTGATCACCGAAGTGACGATGCCGGAAGCGGTCTGTACGTCGATTTCCGACAGCACGTCGCCCAATACGATTTCCTTGATCGAGCCTTTGAACTGGTTGCGAACGTTGATGGCTTTGATAGTCATACGATTTCTCCTGAGGTCGAAATGAGCTGCAGGTGGCAAGCTACAAGTGGCAAGTAAAAGCGCCCTGCTTCTTCTTGCAGCTTGAAGCTTGCAACTCGCCGCTGCGTCTATTGCGCCCAGCGCAATTGCGTGGGCAAGGGTGAAACAGGTTCCGGTTCCGGCGGTTGGCCGGGCAGCGCCAGCACGCGATTGAGCACTTCGGTTTCCAGCGCCGCCAGCCGATGGGAGCCGCGCACGCGTGGGCGGGGCAATTCAACGGGCAGGTCGAGGCCGACTTCGCCCTCTTCGATCAGGATCACCCGGTCGGCAATCGCCACGGCTTCGCTGACGTCGTGGGTTACCAGCAACACGGTGAAGCCGTGCGTCTGCCAGAGCCGTTCGATCAACTGCTGCATTTCAATTCGGGTCAGGGCGTCCAGCGCACCCAGGGGTTCGTCGAGCAACAGCAAGCGCGGTTGATGGATCAGCGCGCGGGCCAGGGCCACCCGTTGTTTCTGGCCACCGGACAATGCGGCGGGCCATTCATTGGCGCGATCCGCCAGGCCGACCGATTCCAAGGCTTCCAGCGCTTGTGGCCGCCAGTTGCCCTTGAGCCCGAGGCCGACGTTGTCGATGACCTTTTTCCACGGCAGCAGACGCGCTTCCTGGAACATCAATCGGGTGTCTTCCCGGGCATCGTTCAGCGGCGCGGAGCCGGCGAGCAATTCACCCCCGGTGGGTTTGTCGAGACCGGCGAGCAACCGCAGCAGGGTGCTTTTGCCACAACCACTGCGACCGACCACGGCGACGAACTGACCGGCTGGAATGTGCAAATCGATCTCACGCAACACCTGCCGAGAACCAAAGGCCTTTTGCAGCTCACGCACCACCAGCGGGATTCCGCGCTGCAACCGTGGAGGTTGTTGAGCCGTCATGCCGCACCTCCTTTAACAACTTGATAGGCTGGGTGCCAGCGCAACCACACGCGCTCAAGCCCGCGGGCCGCGAGGTCGGCGAGTTTGCCGAGCACGGCGTACAGAAGAATCGCCAGCACCACCACGTCGGTCTGCAAAAACTCCCGGGCATTCATCGCCAGGTAGCCAATGCCGGCGCTCGCGGAAATGGTTTCCGCGACGATCAGCGTCAACCACATGAAGCCCAGCGCGAAGCGCACACCCACCAGAATCGAAGGCAGCGCCCCCGGCAGAATCACCTGGCGAAACAGGCTGAAACCGGACAAGCCATAACTGCGCGACATTTCCACCAACGCCGGATCGACGTTGCGGATACCGTGATAAGTGTTGAGGTAAATAGGGAACAACGTGCCCAACGCCACCAGGAAAATCTTCGCCGACTCGTCGATGCCGAACCACAGAATCACCAACGGAATCAGCGCCAAGTGCGGCACGTTGCGGATCATCTGCACCGAACTGTCGAGCAGGCGTTCGCCCCACTTCGACAGACCGGTGATGAAACCCAAGGCCAGGCCGATGCCGCCGCCAATGGTGAAGCCCAGCGCAGCACGCCAGCCGCTGATTGCCAGGTGCGTCCAGATTTCGCCGCTGCGCACCAGGCTCACGCCGGCCTCGATGACCGCGACCGGCGCCGGGAGAATCCGTGTCGACAACCAGCCCGCCGACACTGACAACTGCCACACCGCGAGCAGCAACACCGGCAACGCCCAGGGCGCGAGGTTGTGGATAAGTCTCTTCATGCGCGCCTCAACTCTGGGACGCGGCTTTGGGAAGAATGTCGTTGGCGACCATCTCACCGAACGGGCTGACGTAATTGGCGCCTTGGGGCAGTTCCGGACGTTCGATGTCGAGGTGCGGGAACAGCAATTCCGCAACCCGGTACGACTCTTCCAGGTGTGGATAACCGGAGAAGATGAAGGTATCGATGCCCAGGTCCGCGTATTCCTTCACGCGGGCAGCCACGGTCGGACCATCGCCCACCAACGCCGTACCGGCGCCGCCACGTACCAGGCCGACACCGGCCCACAGGTTGGGGCTGACTTCCAGGTTGTCGCGGCTGCCGCCATGCAGCGCGGCCATGCGTTGCTGGCCGACCGAATCGAACCGGGCCAGAGAAGCCTGGGCTCGGGCGATGATTTCATCGTCGAGATGGGAGATCAGCCGATCCGCCGCTTGCCAGGCTTCGGCATTGGTTTCTCGAACGATCACGTGCAAGCGAATGCCGAAACGCACGGTGCGACCCAGCTTCGCGGCTTTGGCTCGCACTTGTTCAATCTTCTCGGCGACGGCGGCCGGTGGCTCGCCCCAGGTCAGGACCATTTCCACCTGCTCGGCCGCGAGGTCTTGCGCCGCTTCCGACGAACCGCCGAAGTACAACGGCGGACGCGGTTGCTGGATCGGTGGATAGAGCAACTTGGCGCCTTTCACGCTGATGTGCTGACCGTCGTAATCAACGGTTTCGCCTTCCAGTACGCGACGCCAGATGCGGGTGAATTCCACCGAGGCTTGATAGCGCTCTTCGTGAGTCAGGAACAAACCGTCGCCGGCCAATTCTTCCGGATCACCGCCGGTGACCAGGTTGAACAACGCACGGCCGCCGGACAGGCGATCCAGGGTCGCCGCCTGACGCGCGGCCACCGTCGGGGAAATGATCCCGGGGCGCAGCGCGACAAGGAATTTCAAACGCTGAGTCACTGGAATCAGCGACGCCGCCACCAGCCACGAGTCTTCGCAGGAGCGACCGGTGGGAATCAACACCCCGCCGAAGCCCAGGCGATCCGCCGCCTGGGCGATTTGTTGCAGGTAACCGTGGTCGACGGCGCGGGCGCCTTCGGCGGTGCCAAGGTAATGGCCATCGCCGTGGGTAGGCAGGAACCAGAAAATATTGAGGCTCATGGAGTGGTCTCCTTGGGGAATCGAATTACTGCGTTTTGGCAACGGCTGCCGGTGGCGTCCAGATCACGTCTTTGATGCTCAACGGTTTCGGGATCAGCTTGAGCTGGTAGAAGCTGTCGGCGATTTTCTGTTGGGCGGCGACCACTTCAGGCGTGAGGAACAACGCGCCGTAACCCTGACGTTTCATCGAGGTCAGGGTGATGTCCGCTGGCAAGCCGAGCAGTGGCGAAACCTGTTGGGTCACCTCGACTGGATTGGCCTTGGACCACTCGCCGACGGCGCGCACTTCTTCCACGAGGGTCTTGATCACCTCAGGGTTTTTCTGTGCGTAAGGCTTGGTCGCCAGATAGAACTGGTGGTTGTCGACGATGCCCTGGCCATCGCGCAGGGTCCGCGCTTGCAGTTGCTGTTCGGCGGCAGCCTGGTACGGATCCCAGATCACCCACGCATCGACGCTGCCACGCTCGAACGCAGCGCGGGCATCGGCCGGCGGCAGGAATACGGTCTGGATGTCGGTGTATTTGAGGCCGGCGTCTTCCAGTGCGCGGACCAGCAAGTAGTGGACGTTGGAGCCTTTGTTCAGGACGACTTTCTTGCCCTTGAGGTCCTGCACCGATTTGATCGGTGAATCCTTCGGCACCAGGATCGCTTCGCTGTGTGGCGCTGGCGGTTCGTAGGCGACGTAGAGCAGATCGGCGCCGGCGGCTTGAGCAAAGACTGGTGGGGTTTCGCCGGTGACGCCGAAGTCGATCGAGCCGACGTTCAGGCCTTCAAGCAACTGCGGGCCGCCGGGGAATTCAGTCCATTGCACGTCCACGCCTTGGGCGGCGAGGCGTTTTTCCAACGTGCCTTTGGCTTTGAGCAGCACCAGGGTGCCGTACTTTTGATAACCGATTCGCAACGTCTCGGCTTGAGCTTGAGTAATGGCGCCGAAGGTGACAGCCGCTGCAAACAGAGCGACCAGACCACGACGCAAAATGACAGTGCGCATGGCGCTCTCCTTTTTGCAGTTGGGTTTTGGCTGCACCTGCTTGCCCGTTAGCGGGCGAGTAAGGCCAGTACATCAATTTCAGGTGTGGCTTTAGTGCTGACTTAAATGCTCCAGCGAGCACTCAACAAACGTTCATTCAACAGCTTCGGATCGATCGGCTTGGGCCGTCGGGCCATGGCGCTGAAAAACAGCTCCAGCGATTCCCTCAGTCGTTGTTCCAGCTCTGGCGCCAACTGCGCCTGGGCGCTGCCTTCGCCGTAAGCGATCTGGCTGTCTACCGCGAATACCCCATGGAGCATTTCCTGGGCTTTCAACGCCGACAGCACCGGCTTGAGCGCGTAATCCACCGCCAGCATGTGGGCGATACTGCCGCCGGTCGCCATGGGCAAAACCACTTTGTGGTCCAACGCGCGCTCGGGCAGCAAATCCAGCACGGTTTTCAGTGCACCGGAGAACGACGCCTTGTAGACCGGAGTGGCGATCAACAGGCCATCGGCATTTTCAATCTGTTGCAGCAGGTCGATCACCTTAGGGCTGTCGAAGCGTGCATGAAGCAAGTCTTCGGCCGGGAAGTCCCGCACCTGGTAACTCACCACTTCCACACCCTGCTCCTGCAACCAGCGTTGGGAGCGCTCCAGCAGCACCCCGGAGCGGGAGCGTTGGCTGGGACTGCCACCGAGTGAGACGACCAGCATTCAAATGATTCCTTGCACGGTGTTGGCGATTCGCGGTTTGCGATCTCGCTGTAATGGAGGTGACCTTAACAGGTGATTGTTATATCTATAAATCATATTTATTCATTTGGTTATGCGCATTGGATATATAAGAAGACACTTCCTGCGGGCGAAAAAAAGGCCGTCGAAACGGCCTGAAATCCCCTGCTTTATGGATACGGTTCAATCTTTCTGCGGTGCCTGCAATTCCGTCATCGCGAGCAGGATCGCTCCCACAGTGGATAGCGTTTTACCTGCTCGTGATGACGATACCAGCCACACCGAAAATGCTGATGGCTTACCTGTTGGGCTGCGGCGTCAGACGCAGGTACGGCTTTACCGCGCGGTAACCCTTGGGAAAGCGCTGCTTGATTTCGTCTTCGTCCTTGAGCGACGGCACGATCACCACTTCATCACCGTCCTGCCAGTTGGCCGGGGTGGCCACCTTGTAGTTGTCGGTAAGTTGCAGCGAGTCGATCACTCGTAGGATCTCGTGAAAATTGCGCCCGGTACTCGCCGGGTAGGTGATGGTCAGCCGAATCTTTTTGTTCGGGTCGATCACGAATAGCGAGCGCACGGTCAGGGTGTCATTGGCGTTCGGGTGGATCAGGTCATAGAGGTCGGAGACCTTGCGGTCCGCGTCGGCCAGGATCGGGAAATTGACGAGTGTGTTCTGGGTTTCATTGATGTCCTCGATCCACTTGTGATGCGAGTCCACCGGGTCCACGGACAGGGCGATGGCTTTGACGCCGCGATTGGAAAACTCATCCTTGAGCTTGGCAGTGAAGCCCAGTTCGGTGGTGCACACCGGCGTGAAGTCCGCCGGATGGGAAAACAGCACGCCCCAGCTATCGCCCAGCCATTCGTGGAAACGGAGGGTGCCGGCGCTGGAATCCTGTTCGAAGTCGGGGGCGATATCGCCCAGTCTGAGGCTCATGGTGCTGCTCCTGATGAGTGCTTGTCGGGCTCAACTTTGCCTGTGTTCCTTATGAATTAAAAAGAATAAATATCGATGAATTTAGATCATAAATGAATATTAAATATCTATTCACTGGACCTCCAGGAACATCAGGACGAACATCGCCGACAAGGTTCGAGAAGGCCTTGAGTTGCTGCAAAGAGGGAGTTTTCACGGCGGGATTACGGGGGTGACCCCGCCTTGAAAACGCAAAAGCCCCGCCCGGCGAGATGCCGGGCGGGGCTTTTTTTTCAGCGGTTACGCGAGCGCTGTTACAACAGCGGGATCGAGTAGCTGACGATCAGACGGTTTTCGTCCTGGGAGCGAACGCCCGGGATGTTGGTGCGCCAGGTGGCGTTTTTCCACATCAAGCCAACGTTCTTCAACGGGCCTTCCGGTACGACGTAACCGACAGTCAGGTCGCGTTCCCACTCGGTGCTGTTATTACCGGCTGCAGCAGTTGAGGTGCGATTGGTGTCGATATCGTCGCCACGCAGATAAACCATACCTGCGGTCAACCCAGGCACGCCGACTTTGGCGAAGTCAAACGAGTAGCGAGCTTGCCAGGTGCGCTCGCCGGCACGGCCGAACTTCTGGATTTGCATGTCGGTGATGGTGTAGTTCGACGAACCGTCGCCCTGGTTCAGCCAAGGGAAGTCGCTGCTGCCGTTGCTGACCTGATAGCCACCACCGAAGGTGTGACCGGCAACGGTGTACAGGAACAAGCCGCTGTACAGATTGTTGTCGACCTTGCCTTTGCCATTGGAGGTGCTGCTGTAGTTGCCGGAGCTGTAGTACAACGGGTCGTGACCGTTTGCGCCGTCATCCGAGCTGTTGAAGTAGCGCAAGTCAGACTTCAACACGCCAGGGCCGATAGCCCAGTTGTGTACCAGACCCAGGAAGTGCTGCTTGTAGAAGTCTTCCAGATTGCCGTAGTAGTACTGGGCAGTCAGGTCTTTGGTGATTTTGTAATCACCACCGGCATAGATGAACTTGTTGCTGTCGCGGCCGCTGGCGGTACGAGCGTTGGCGCCGCCGATGCTCAGCTGCTCATTGTTGCTGGAGTTACGTCCCTTCACGGCTTCGATCTGACCGCCAACCAGCGTCAGGTCCTTGATCTCGCCGGAAGTGATCTGACCACCCTGCCAGGTTTGTGGCAGCAGACGACCGTCGTTGGTCACGATAACCGGGTTCTTTGGCTGCAACGTGCCCAGCTTCAGTTCGGTCTGGGAGATCTTGGCTTTTGCAGTCAGGCCCAGGCTGGAGAAGTTATCAACTGCTTCGCCGTTGGACTCGCTTGGGAATACCGTGCCGCCATACGAGTTATTGCTGGCACCGTTGGTACCACCGCCCGAATCCAGACGCACGCCCAACAGGCCGATCGCATCGATACCGAAGCCGACAGTGCCTTGGGTGTAACCGGAGATGAAACGCAGGTCGAAGCCTTGGCCCCACTCTTCGTTTTTGTTCGCGCCCGAACCATCACGGTTATCGGTGTTGATGTAGAAGTTACGCAGACCCAGAGTGGCCTTGCTGTCTTCGATGAAACCGGCGGCGCTTGCCTGCTGCGCCAGAACCCCTACGGCCACGGCCAGGGCCAAGGTGGACTTGTTCATTTGTTTCGCTCCTATCGTTTCTAATTTTTTATGCTTCTGGTCCCGGGTCGGATGCCCTGGATCCTGAAAAGCGCGGTTAGCGCCAGACCGCATGTCATCGTGACAACGCGCATCTACGGTCGCGGCCTACCCGCTGTGATTTTTTGGGGGGCGCATGGTAAAACCGAAAAACATTTATTTCATTATTTTTAATGCCATTTCGGAATATAGCTATGCGCGCCGAACACAGGGTATCGGCTCCTTGGCTTGCCACTTTAGGCGCCCGGATAAAAATCCAAAAAGAATAATAAATTACTATTTAAGGTCTATTTGGAATATCAAATAAAACGCGAAAAAAAGCCCCGCCCTGAGGCGAGGCTATTTCTGGTGGGTGTTACAGGAAGCTGTAGGTGTAGTTGAAGATCAGACGGGTCTGGTCTTGCGCAGAGATGTTGGTATCGCCGCGGTAGGTACCGTGACGCAACGTCGTGCCGAAGCCTTTAAGCGCGCCTGTCTGGATCACGTAATCCACACGCAGGTCGCGTTCCCACTCGGTCTGGTCTTTACCCACGCCGTTGGTAGCCTTGATGTTATCGCCACGCAGGTAGGCGGCCGAGGCTTTCAGGCCAGGAACACCCAGAGAAGCGAAGTCGTAGGTGTACTGACCGAAAGTGGTGTTCTCACCAGCACGGACGAAGCCGTTAACCATGGCGTCGGTGAACAGGTAGAAGCTCGTTCCTCCCGCGCCTTCGTTGCGACCGTTGCTGTCGACCACGTTGCCCTGGTTCAGGTAAACGAAGCCACCGTCATCGCTGACACGCTGATGGCCGAGCAGGAAGGCGTTGGCACCCAGGGTGTAGGTGAACATGGCGCTCCAGGTCTTGTTATCGACCTCGCCCGGGTTCTTGGCGAAACCACCGTTGTTATTGAACCGATAGCCCGCATCGCCGTTCTTGCCGTCGGAGCTGCTGTCGAAATAGCGCAGGTCTGTCTTGAACGACTGGTTGGGTGCGATCGTGTAGACGTGCACCAGACCGAGGAAGTTCTGCTTGTAGTAGTCTTCCAGGTTCGCGTAGTAGTACTGCAGGGTGAGGTCTTTGGTGACCTTCCAGTCCGCACCGGCATACCGGAACTTGTTGCTTTCCTCGGTACCGCCTGCCACGGCCAGGCCGGTGGTGTTCGACGAGGCGCGACCCGCTGCGTGCTCAAACTGGCCGACGTTAAAGGTGAAGTTGTCGATTTCCTTCGAGGTGATGGTGCCACCTTCAAAGCTCTGTGGCAGCAGACGACTGTCGTTCGCGACCAGAATCGGCATGTTCGGTTGCAGAGCGCCGCCCAGGTGAGCCTCGGTCTTCGAGAAACGCGCCTTGACGTTGGCGGCTGCGCGACTCCATGGGTCCGACGCCGAACCGTCGGAATCGCTTGGGAAGAAGGAGTTGTTATCCGGGTGGTGACCACGGCCACCGTCCAGATGAATGCCAACGACCGCCTGGGCATCGATACCGAATCCAACAACACCCTGAGTGAAACCAGACTGGTAATCGAACTTGAGACCTTCAGCGGTCTCTCTTTGATCGTTCGCAGTCCCTTCGCGGGTGTCCGCGTTGTAATACATGGTGCGGGAACTGACGGATGCCTTGCTGTCTTCGATAAAACCCGCGGCGCCTGCCTGCTGCGCCAAAACCCCTACGGCCACGGCCAAGGCCAAGGTGGACTTGTTCATTGTTTTAGCTCCTCTCGTTTCTAATTCTTGTATTCCTGGCCCTGAGTCGAATGCCCGGGATCCTAAGATGCGCGATTAGCGCCAGACCGTGACTCACAAGTCAATCGTAACTATGTGTGTCTACGACCATGGTCTAATCCCCGTTTTTTTTGGTCCTTGCAGGGTCGTGCGTTCGTCACAAACCCAAAAAGAATTGGTCTGTTCTTTTTAATACCTTTTAGGAATGAAGCTCCGCTCCATTCCTCGTCCCGGGCCAGAGCGGCCGGCTCGAAAATTAATTCCTAAAAGGTATTTTTTAGCGGTTTTTTAGATCGATCAGCTTTGACGCCATTCGGAAACAATCCCCTCCCGAACGGCCACGCCATGACGACCAAACGCGCACTATCCAGACCAATTGTTACAGTTTGTGTATCGCTATTATTTTTCAATCAGCGTTCAAACGGCGACCCTCACGGTCGGCTATCAAACCGGTATCGACCCCAGCAAAGCCCCCCAAGCGGACGGTGTTTACGAAAAGACCGTCGGTGAAAAATCGACTGGCGTCGTTTCAGGGCCTGGGTGACTCGAAGGTCAAAGTGGTGAACTGCAACCGGCAGAAATCGCTGCCGCCTGCAAGCGTGGCGCTGCTGGACGGCGGCACGGCCAAGGCCATTGGCGAGACGGCGAAGTTCTTGAAGGAGCAAGGGAAGGGTCGAGACGGTGCTGCCGGATTATTCGGCGTATGTCAGCGCGAAGTTCGTGCAGGAGTAACACAAACCCTGTGGCGAGGGAGCTTGCTCGCGCTGGGCTGCGGAGCGCCCCCAAACCCGGTAAACGCGTTATGTCTGATAGACCGAGTTGCCGGGTTTGGGAGTCCTTCGGCCTCCAGCGGGAGCAAGCTCCCTCGCCACAAAAGCCCGCAGTTACAGGGCTTTTTCGAAGATCTTCGAATTACGCTGATAGTTGTACAGCGACGCTCGCGCCGACGGCAGGCGTTCGACGCTGCTCGGCACGAACCCGCGTTCGCGGAACCAGTGGGCGGTCCGGGTCGTCAGCACGAACAGGGTTTTCAAGCCCTGGGCCCGGGCGCGGGTCTCGATGCGCTCCAACAGCTCATCACCGCGACCGCCGTGGCGGTATTCCGGGTTGACCGCCAGACACGCCAACTCGCCAGCGTCCGAATCGGCAATCTGATACAACGCCGCACAAGCGATGATCATGCCTTCGCGCTCAACCACGCTGAACTGCTCAATCTCGCGCTCCAGCACCTCGCGGGAACGACGCACCAGAATCCCTTGCTCTTCCAGCGGGCTGATCAGGTCCAGCAAACCACCGACATCTTCGATGGCCGCTTCGCGCACGATCTCGAATTGCTCCTGGGCCACTAGCGTACCGCCACCGTCGCGGGTGAACAGCTCGGTCAGCAGCGCACCGTTTTCGGCATAGCTGACGATATGGCTGCGGGCAACGCCGCCCCGGCACGCTTCAGCCGCGGCATCCAGCAGTTCCGCCTGATAGTTGCTGCCCAGACGCTGCAAATGCGCCGGGACTTGTTGCGGACGCAGCTCACGCACCAGCCGACCGTTTTCATCGATCAAGCCAAGGTCAGCACCAAACAGCAGCAGTTTGTCCGCACCCAGGTCGATGGCCGCGCGCGTGGCAACGTCTTCGCAGGCGAGGTTGAAAATCTCCCCGGTCGGCGAGTAGCCCAATGGCGACAGCAGCACGATGGAGCGCTCGTCCAGCAGGCGATTGATGCCCTTGCGGTCAACCCGGCGCACTTCACCGGTGTGGTGATAGTCGACGCCTTCCAGCACGCCGATCGGCCGTGCCGTCACCAGGTTGCCGCTGGCCACCCGCAGGCGCGAGCCCTGCATCGGCGACGAGGCCATGTCCATCGACAGCCGCGCTTCGATGGCGATGCGCAACTGGCCGACCGCATCGATCACACACTCCAGGGTCGCGGCATCGGTGATGCGCATCCCGTGGTGGTAATGCGGGGTCAGGCCGCGTGCGGCGAGGCGGGTTTCGATTTGCGGACGGGAACCGTGAACCAGCACCAGGCGCACGCCGAGGCTATGCAGCAGCACCAGGTCGTGGACGATGTTGCCGAAATTCGGATGCTCAACACCGTCGCCGGGCAGCATGACGACGAAGGTGCAATCGCGGTGAGCGTTGATGTAAGGCGAAGCGTGACGAAGCCAATTAACGTATTCGGGCATGAACCTGGGCCTGTAATAAATAGCAGCCAAAAAATGGGCGAAACTGAAAACGCACAGCGGGCTGATGGTTATCGTCGGAACAGGCTTGGCGACACGCGCGCTCTCCTCATGAATACGGGTTGGGACACTGGCAATTTACACCTGTGGGAGCCGGCTTGCTGGCGATGCAGGCGCCGTGGTTCATCAGGAGAACCGCGTCATCGTTCATCGCCAGCAAGCCGGCTCCTACAGGTTCAACCACCTGACATTGGCTTTTGGGCCGGTGTCAGGCAGTAATGTTCAATCAATTGACGTAATAGATGCACGGTAGGCTGCAAACGTGACATTTCGAGGTATTCACCCGGTTGGTGCGCACAGGCGATATCACCCGGGCCGAGTACCAGCGTTTCGCAGCCAAGACGCTGAAGATAAGGCGCTTCGGTGCCGAACGCCACTGCTTCGGCGCGATGGCCGGTGAGCTTTTCGGCGACCCGGACCAATTCGGCGTCCTCGGCCTGCTCGAACGGCGGCACTTCGGGGAACAGCGGCGCGTAATTGATCTTCACCTGATGGCGTTCGGCAATCGGGTTGAGCCGCTGCAGAATGGCCGCGCGCAGGGCTTTGGGGTCCATGCCCGGCAACGGCCGCAAGTCGAACTCCAGTGAACACTGGCCGCAGATACGGTTGGGATTGTCGCCGCCATGGATACAGCCGAAGTTCATGGTCGGTGTCGGCACGCCGAATTGCGGATTGCGGAATTCACGCTGCCACAACAGGCGCAGGCCACGCAGCTCGCCGATGGCATCGTGCATGGCCTCAAGGGCGCTATGTCCCAGGCGCGGGTCCGAGGAATGGCCGCTCTGTCCGAGGATGTCGATGCGCTCCATCATGATGCCTTTGTGCATGCGGATCGGCTTCAGCCCGGTCGGCTCGCCAATCACCGCCGCACGCCCCAGCGGACGGCCGGCTTCGGCCAGGGCACGAGCGCCGGACATCGAGCTTTCTTCATCGCACGTGGCGAGGATCAGCAGCGGTTGCTTGAAAGGCTGATCGAGCAGCGGAATAACCGCCTCGATGGCCAGGGCAAAAAAGCCTTTCATGTCGCAACTGCCAAGGCCCACCCAGCGGCCATCGACTTCGGTCAGTTTCAACGGATCGGTCTGCCACAGTGCGCCATCGAACGGCACCGTATCGCTATGCCCGGCCAGCACCAGGCCACCGGGGCCGGAGCCGAAACTGGCCAGCAAGTTGAACTTGCCGGGGCTGACCTGCTGGATGTCGCAGGCGAAACCCAGGTCACCGAGCCACGTCGCCAGCAAGTCGATGACCGGACGGTTGGATTGATCAAGGCTGGGCTGGGTACAGCTGACCGTCGGCGCAGCAATCAGCGCAGCGAACTGATCTTTCATGGACGGCAAAGGCATCGCTGACTCCAACTCGCGAATTGAAGACCATCATAGAACCATCTGGCGACAGGAATAAACCGCCGCGGCACGTAGGACTAAGGAGTCCTGTACACTGCACGGCCTTGGCAGCCACACATTTCCCCCGGCTGCGCTCCCGATCCTGGATTTTCCGGCCATGCAGAAAGAAACCGAAATCAAACTCCGCGTCAGCCGCGAAACCCTCGCAGCCCTGCGCGAGCACCCGCTCCTGAAAAAACGCAACAAAAGTGGCTGGGAACGCCGTGAGTTGATGAACCAATACTTCGACACGCCTGAGCGCGACCTGGCCCGCGCCAAGGTTGCCCTGCGCCTGCGCAAGGACGGCGAAGAAGTGATTCAAACGCTCAAGACCCGAGGCCAGAGCGTCGCCGGTCTGTCCGAGCGTAACGAATACGACTGGAACCTGCCCAAAGCCAAACTCGACGTCAAGAAACTCGACGGCGAATGCTGGCCAGAAGAATTGGCCGAGCTGGACAAGAAAACCCTGAAACCGATCTTCACCACCGATTTCGTTCGCGAACGCGCTGAAATCGCCTGGGGCCGCGGCAAGACCAAAGTGGTCATCGAAGCCGCACTGGACCTGGGCCACGTGGTGGTCGGCAAGCAGAAAGAAGAAATCTGCGAGCTGGAACTGGAACTGCGCGAAGGCGAGCCGGCTGCCCTGCTGGAACTGGCCGCCGAACTGGCCGCGACCCTGGCCCTGATGCCGTGTGACATCAGCAAGGCCGAGCGCGGTTATCGCTTGTACGACGCCAACAGCTATTCGTTGAGCCTGCCGGCACCGCAAATCACCGCTGAAACGCCGCTGGACGATGCATTCGCCGCGCTGAGCTGGCATTTGCTGAGCAGCAGCCAGCGTCTGGCCGAGCAGTATCGCTTCAATGGCCACTGGCGCTTGTTGCAGGACTGGGTCGAGAACCTGGCCGAATTGCGTGCCTTGCTGAGCAGCCTGGGCCAGGCCGCACCGCGTCAGTCGACTCACGATCTGCGCGTTGCTCTGGATGCCTTGCTCGAAGACTGGCGCCCGCTGGTGCAAGCCGGTATCGACGACGAAGACGTGCGCAAAGCCGCGCCGGAGCAATTCCTCGAAGAACTGGAAGACCCGCGCTGGGGCTTGTTCTCGCTGAACACGTCGCGTTGGTTGCTGGCCCGCACCTGGGCAACTGATCGCAACGTCCGTGGCAATCGCCAGGGTGCTGCGCAATTGGGTAGCTGGTTGCCGCGTTTGCTGGGTGAAGAAGCGACCTCCCTGCAATTGCAGCGTTATCAGCAACAGCCGGAAGACCTGGCCGAGCAACTGCCGCGCATCGAGCGCATCCAGGCCTGGCTGCACCATGCCCGTGCCGTGCTGGACATTCCGGAAATGGACCGCCTGTACGGCGAGCTGAAGCAGCTTGCCCAATTGGCGAACGAGCCGATCACCGATGAATCGCTGGATGCGCGCAAGCAGCAAGCCATTGCGGTTTATCAGAATCGAGCCTGGAAAATGCTGCTGCGCATGTAACACCGCCTTCGCGGGCAAGCCTCGCTCCTACAGTATTTTCGTTGACCCCAATTCGGCGGCCGACTCAAACCTGTAGGAGCGAGGCTTGCCCGCGAAGAGGCCAGCACATTCACCGCATACCCTAGACAGGCAAACTCGTCGTCGACTTGATCTCCGACAACGCCACAATCGAGTTCACTTCCTGAATCCCCGGCACCATCGACAGCTTTTCGAAGAAAAACCGCTCATACGCCTCGATGTCCGCCGTGACAATCCGCAGCAAAAAATCCACCGACCCCATCAGCACATAACACTCCAGCACCTCGGGAAAGCCGCGAATCGCCTCGGTAAACTCAGTGAAGTTCGAACGCCCGTGCGCGTTGAGTTTGATCTCGGCAAAGATCTGCGTGTTAAGCCCGATCTTCTTCCGGTCGAGCAACGTCACCTGCCCGCGAATGATCCCCTCCTCCTTCATCCGCTGAATCCGCCGCCAGCACGGCGACTGCGAGAGCCCTACCTGCTCGGCAATCTGCGCGCTGGACAGCGAAGCGTCCTCTTGCAGCAACGCGAGAATCTTGCGGTCGTAGCCATCCAGCTCGCTGTGCATAAATAAACCCGTAATTGATAGCTGACCGAATCAAACAATTCGAAAAATAGCCAATAAGCCCCATCATAGATAAGAAATGCCCGGCGCCGAATGTAAAAATTTCTCCATAGATTTGGAGACCGACCATGCCGCACCTGGAAGCTGTGAACACCTCGCCTATCCGCGCCGATGTCTGGCACGCCGGCAACGCGCACTGCCGCGTTCATTACCAACTGCTGGCCGAAGCCGAGCCAGACCTGCTGTGCCGGGCGCTCAACCTGTTCGCTTTGCAGTTTCTGACGCCGCAACAGGTCAGCGCGCAGCGGATGGACGATCTGATGTCGATCGACATCGTCATGGACGGGTTGAGCTGGCATCGCGCCGAAGTGATTGCGGAAAAATTACGTAACCTGATCAACGTGTGTTCGGTGGAGCTGCAAGCGGCTGATTCCCTGCGGGAAGCGCCTGTTCAGGCGGCGGGCTGACAAACCTCGACACGGCTTCGTCGGGTAGTGGCCCAACGGTCGGCGGGTCCGCGACTATCCTTTGCGAACTGTTGTTCATGAGGAGCCCGCATGTCCGTTCAACTTGCCATTCAGGACCGCTGGCTGGATCTCAATGATTTGCTGCGTGAACTGGTCGCCCAGGGCTTTATCAGCCAGGACTCGGCCGAACACGCGCTCAATGCCCGCCGCCGCCACGCCACCCATGGCCAGATGCATCCCCTGGAATTCATTGCCAGCCAGCACCTGGACGACCTCAGCCGTCCCGGTAAACACCTCGATCTGGAAAGCCTGACCCTGTGGCTGTCGCAGCAGGCGGGCCAGCCTTACTTGCGCATCGATCCGCTGAAAATCAACGTGGCGGCGATTACGCCGCTGATGTCCTACGCCTTCGCCCAGCGTCACAAGATTCTGGCGGTGTCCATCGACCGCGACGCGGTGACCGTGGCCAGCGCCCAGCCTTACGTCAACGGCTGGGAAGCTGACCTGACTCATGTGCTGAAACTGCCGATCAAACGCGTAGTGGCCAACCCGGTGGACATCCAGCGCTTCAGCGTCGAGTTTTTCCGGCTGGCCAAATCGGTCAGCGGTGCGACCAACAACGATCAGCAGGCCAGCAACCTGGGCAATTTCGAACAATTGCTCAACCTCGGCGCCAGCGACCAGGAACCGGACGCCAACGACGCGCACATCGTCAACATCGTCGACTGGCTGTTCCAGTACGCCTTCCAGCAGCGCGCCAGCGATATCCACATCGAACCTCGACGCGAGCAAGGCACGGTGCGCTTTCGCATCGACGGCGTGCTGCACAACGTCTATCAATTCCCCCCGCAAGTGACCATGGCCATCGTCAGCCGCCTGAAAAGCCTCGGGCGGATGAACGTGGCGGAAAAGCGCAAACCCCAGGACGGCCGGGTGAAGACCAAGACCCCGGACGGCGGCGAGGTCGAGCTGCGGTTGTCGACGCTGCCGACGGCGTTCGGCGAAAAAATGGTCATGCGGATCTTCGACCCGGAGGTGCTGCTCAAGGACTTCGATCAGTTGGGCTTCTCCGCCGAAGACCTGCGCCGCTGGCAGGACATGACCCGCCAGCCCAACGGCATCATTCTGGTGACCGGGCCGACGGGTTCGGGCAAAACCACCACGCTTTACACCACGCTGAAGAAACTGGCGACGCCGGAGGTCAACCTCTGCACCATCGAAGACCCGATCGAAATGGTCGAGCCGGCCTTCAATCAGATGCAGGTCCAGCACAACATCGACCTGACCTTCGCCGCCGGTGTTCGCGCACTGATGCGGCAGGATCCGGACATCATCATGATCGGCGAGATTCGCGACCTCGAAACCGCAGAAATGGCGATCCAGGCTGCGCTCACGGGTCACCTGGTGCTCTCGACCTTGCACACCAATGACGCGCCCAGCGCGATCAGCCGCTTGCTGGAACTCGGCGTGCCGCATTACCTGATCAAAGCCACGGTGCTCGGCGTCATGGCCCAGCGCCTGGTGCGAACCTTGTGCTCGCACTGCAAGGCACCACTGACGTTGGGTGAAGAAGACTGGCAAACCCTGACCAAACCCTGGCAAGCGCCACTGCCCACCAACGCCCAGCGCGCCATCGGCTGCCTGGAATGCCGCGACACCGGCTACCGCGGCCGCGCCGGGGTCTACGAAATCATGCAACTGACGGATGATGTTAAGGCGCTGATCAATCCCGACACCGATCTGCTGGCGGTGCGGCGCCAGGCGTTCAAGGAAGGCATGCGCAGCCTGCGGCTGTCGGGGGCGCAGAAAGTGGCGGCCGGCCTGACGACCATCGAGGAAGTCTTGCGCGTGACGCCGCAGAGCGAACAAAAGTAGGCACGGCCGTCACGGAACTGGATGGGGGGAAAGGCATCCAACGCCGTAGTTAACCAGTGGAGTCACCCCATCATGCGTCTCAAACTTGCTGTCGCTACCATCGCGTTGTTGTCCCTTCCAGTCGGTTCGGCGATGGCCGATAGCTTTTGGCGTAACGTCATTTCGTCCGGTGCCACCACCGGTTCGACCTACCTGACCTTCAAGGATCACAAGCTGATCGTTGCCGCGCAGGACGATGCCGGCAGCTTCGTCGCCAGTGACGGCGGCATCCGCGGTCCTTATCTGGAAGCCGCAATGCAGAAAGTCCGCGCCGACAATCCGGGCCTGCAGGCGACGGACATGGAGCTGGCGAATGCGATCCTGGCAAAGAATGCCGTGGCTTCGGAATAAGCTGTTCAGCTGAATAAAAATGCCGCTCCCGTGAGTGGCATTTTTTTGCCCGACACAAAACCCTGCAGGAGCGAGCCTGCTCGCGATAGCGGTGGATCAGTCAACATTTCAGCGACTGTTGCACCGCTGTCGCGAGCAGGCTCGCTCCTACATTGGATTTGCGTAGTCCGGGCGATCAGCGGTAATCATCGACGGGCACGCAGGCACAGAACAGATTCCTGTCGCCATAGACGTTGTCCACCCGATTCACCACCGGCCAATACTTGTGCGCCTTGGTGTGCGCATCCGGCGTCACCGCTTGCTCGATGCTGTAAGGCCGCTCCCAGACCCCGGTGATATCGGCCAGGGTGTGCGGCGCTCGCTTCAGCGGATTGTCTTCGGCGGGCCAGTTACCGTTCTGCACCTCGGTGATTTCCGCGCGAATGCTCAGCATCGCCCCGATAAACCGATCCAGTTCGGCCTTTGATTCGCTCTCGGTCGGCTCGACCATCAGTGTCCCTGGCACCGGAAACGACATGGTCGGCGCATGGAAACCGTAATCCATCAGGCGCTTGGCCACGTCCTCTTCACTGATCCCGGTCAGCGCCTTCAATGGCCGCAAATCGAGGATGCATTCGTGCGCCACCCGTTCATTGCGCCCGGTGAAGAGCACTGGAAACGCCCCGGACAAATGTTGCGCCAGGTAATTCGCAGCGAGGATCGCCACCTCGCTGGCATCCGCCAATTGCGGGCCCATCATGGCAATGTACATCCAGCTGATCGGCAAAATGCTCGCGCTGCCCCAGGGCGCTGCGCTGACCGCACCGTTCTGCGCCAGCGGTCCCTCAATCGGCACCACCGGGTGATTGGCGACGAACGGCGCCAAATGCGCGCGCACGCCTATCGGCCCCATGCCCGGCCCGCCGCCGCCATGGGGAATGCAGAACGTCTTGTGCAAGTTCATGTGGGAGACATCGGCGCCAATGTCCGCCGGCCGCGCCAATCCCACCTGCGCGTTGAGGTTGGCGCCGTCCATGTACACCTGGCCGCCGTGGCTGTGGATAACTTCACAGATTTCGCTGATGCCTTCCTCGTACACGCCATGGGTCGACGGATACGTCGCCATCAGGCAGGCGAGTTTGTCGCCTGCGTCCGCGGCCTTGCCTTTCAGGTCATCCAGATCGACGTTGCCGGCCTCGTCGCATTCGACGATCACCACGCGCATCCCGGCCATCTGAGCCGAGGCAGGGTTGGTTCCGTGGGCCGAGGACGGAATCAGGCAAATCTCTCGCGCCCCCTGATGACGGCTCTCGTGATATTTGCGGATCGCCAGCAGCCCGGCGTACTCGCCTTGAGCGCCGGAGTTGGGTTGCATGCAAATCGCGTCGAAACCGGTGATTGCGCAGAGCCAGCGTTCCAGTTCCTCGATCATCAGCGAATAACCCACCGCCTGCTCTTTCGGTACAAACGGATGCAGGTTGGCGAATGGCGGCCAGGTGATGGGGATCATCTCGCTGGTGGCATTGAGTTTCATGGTGCAGGAGCCCAGCGGGATCATTGATTGGTTGAGCGCCAGGTCTTTGTTTTCCAGTTGCTTGAGGTAACGCAGCATCTCGGTTTCGCTGTGATGGGCGCTGAATACCGGATGACGCAGATAAGGCGAGGTGCGCAGCAGACCTGCCGGAATACCGGAAGCAAGGGTTTGAGCGTCCAGTTCGTCGACGTTCAGCCCATGATCGGAACCGAGGAACACATCAAACAGTTTCGCTACCGTGGATTCGTCAGAGGTTTCGTCGAGGCTCAGCCCCAACTGCCCGCGCCCGAGAATGCGCAAGTTGATCTGTGCTGCCTGGGCGCTTTCGATAATTGCGGTCTGAGTACCACCAACCTCCAGCGTCAGCGTGTCGAAAAAGTGGGTGTTGAGGCGAGTGATGCCGTGACGCTCCAGGCCAGCGGCGAGGATGCAGGTCAACCGATGGACGCGCTGGGCAATGCGTTTGAGTCCTTCCGGACCATGGTAGACCGCATAGAAACTGGCGATGTTGGCCAGCAGCACCTGAGCGGTGCAGATGTTCGAGTTGGCCTTCTCCCGGCGGATATGTTGCTCACGGGTTTGCAGGGCCATGCGCAGCGCGACATTGCCGCGAGCATCTTTCGACACGCCGATGATCCGCCCGGGAATCGCCCGTTTGTACTCATCGCGGCTGGCAAAAAACGCAGCGTGCGGCCCGCCGTACCCCATCGGCACACCGAAGCGCTGGGACGAGCCGAACACCACGTCGGCGCCCAACTCCCCAGGCGGGGTCAGCAACAGCAGGCTCAGCAGATCCGTCGCGACACAGGCCAGCGCCTGCTGGGCATGCAGATGATCGATCAACGGACGCAGGTCGCGGATCTCGCCGTGGGTGTCGGGATATTGCAGCAACGCACCAAACACCTCGTGCTGTTTCAAGTTATCCACAGCGTCGATGATCAGCTCGAAACCGAACCCTTCGGCCCGGGTCTGCACCACGGAAATGGTTTGCGGATGGCAGTTCTCATCGACGAAGAACAGATTGCTCCGGGACTTGGCGACCCGCTTGGCCAACGCCATGGCTTCCGCCGCCGCCGTGGCTTCATCGAGCAGCGAAGCGTTGGCCAGTTCGAGGCCCGTGAGGTCGATGGTCAATTGCTGGAAATTCAGCAGCGCTTCGAGCCGCCCCTGGGCAATCTCCGGCTGATAAGGGGTGTAGGCGGTGTACCAACCGGGATTTTCCAACACGTTGCGCAGAATGACGGCCGGCGTGAGGGTGCCGTGGTAACCCATACCGATCAGGCTGGTCCAGACCTGGTTTTGCTCGGCGTACCCGCGCAGCTTGGCCAGCGCAGCCTCTTCGTCGAGGGCCGGCGGCAAATCGAGCTCGCGGTTCAGGCGGATTCCCGGCGGTACCGTCTGTTCGATCAGTTCGACCCGGCTGCCGAGGCCGAGGCTGTCGAGCATCGCCTGTTGCTCGGCAGCATCGGGGCCAAGGTGGCGGCGAAGGAAGGCATTGGGATCGCGTAACTGGCTCAAGGACGGCAACTGGGACATGACGGGCTCTCTCTAGGCTGGCGCTCAACGTCGATGCAACACGGTCAAACCAGCATAGCAGCCGCTGCCAACAGCGAACCCGTGCAGGAGCGAGGCTTGCCCGCTCCCACAGGGAAATCCGTCAGGCGAAAAAAAGCCCCGACACGTCGGGGCTTTGGGATGACGCTGAAGGCTTAGTCGCCGATGGCGGCCTTGTAGCCGGCTGCATCGAGCAGCTTGTCCAGCTCAGCCTTGTCGCTAGGCTTGAGTTTGAAGATCCACGCGCCGTATGGATCGGTGTTCAGCAGTTCAGGCGAACCGTTCAGCTCTTCGTTGATCGCAATCACTTCGCCAGCAATCGGCGCATAGATGTCGGACGCAGCTTTAACCGACTCAACGACACCGGATTGATCGCCGGCAGCGAAAACTTTTCCAACTTCAGTCAGCTCAACGAACACCACATCGCCCAAGGCTTCCTGAGCGTGATCGCTGATGCCCACGGTAACGGTGCCATCGGTTTCCAGACGGGCCCATTCGTGACTTTCGGCAAAACGCAGGTCGGCAGGGATATCGCTCATGTTCTGTGTCCTCAAGAGAATTGTCAGCGGTCGTTGCCCGCCAAAAAGGTTAGATCAAGGTTTTGCCATGGCGGACGAAGGTCGGTTTGACCACCCGGACCGGGTACCACTTGCCACGGATTTCCACTTCTGCGCGGTCGGCAGTTGCCATCGGCACGCGCGCCAGTGCTATCGACTTGCTAAGCGTAGGAGAGAAACTACCACTGGTGATCTCTCCTTCGCCAACATTGGCGATACGGACCACTTGATGAGCGCGCAAAACCCCACGTTCCTCAAGGACCAGACCGACCAGTTTGTGCTGCACACCACCCGCCCGCTCGGCTTCCAGGGCGCTGCGACCAATGAACTGGCGAGTGGCCGGTTCCCAGGCAATGCTCCAGGCCATGTTCGAGGCCAGCGGTGAAACGTCTTGATGAATGTCCTGGCCGTACAGGTTCATGCCGGCTTCGACACGCAAGGTATCCCGGGCACCCAGGCCGATAGGAGAAATGCCCGCGCCCACCAGGTCGTTGAAAAACCCTGGCGCCTGATTGGCGGGTAGAACGATCTCCAGGCCATCTTCACCGGTATATCCGGTGCGCGCGATGAACCAGTCGCCGTCAGGCTGACCTTCAAAAGGCTTGAGCATCTGGATCAGGTTGCCGCGGGACTGGGTGACCAGTTCGGAAATCTTGTGCCGGGCATGGGGGCCTTGAATCGCCAGCATCGCCAGTTCGGAGCGCTCGTTGAGCTGCACATCGAAACCATCGAGATGGGCCTGCATCCAGGCGAGGTCCTGATTGCGGGTGGAGGCGTTGACCACCAGCCGATAACCGTCCTCGAGACGGTAGACGATCATGTCGTCGACGATGCCGCCGCGCTCGTTGAGCATGGTGCTGTACAAGGCACGGCCAGGGCTGTGCAGGCGCTCGACGTCATTGGCCAGCAAATGCTGGAGCCAGGCTTTGGCCTGGGGGCCGGTGACATCAATCACGGTCATGTGGGATACATCGAAAACCCCGCAATCGCGGCGCACCTGATGGTGTTCCTCGACCTGCGATCCGTAATGCAGAGGCATATCCCAACCGCCAAAATCGACCATCTTCGCGCCTAGGGCGAGATGAAGGTCATACAGAGGCGTGCGCTGTCCCATGGGTTTCTCCTTCCGGGCGTGGCGAAGGTGCGGGCCGGTGCTTTACGGGCGAAAGCCTTGAAATAGAAGGCTTTGAGCCGATGTCAGCTACCAGGTCCGTAGGACGGACCGCACCGAATGCCGCGCATTGTAGCCTCAAGGTGTAGGACTGACACCTAGGCGTTTCGATGCGCCGAACGTCGAATCAATCCGATGACCGGTAACAGCCCGACCAAAACCAGAGTCAAGGCCGGCAACGAAGCTCTCGCCCACTCCCCTTCGCTGGTCATTTCAAAGATCCGTACCGCCAGCGTGTCCCAGCCAAACGGGCGCATCAGCAGGGTCGCGGGCATTTCCTTGAGCACATCGACGAACACCAGCAACGCGGCACTCAACGTGCCGGGCAGCAATAAAGGCAGATACACTTTGAAAAACAGTCGTGGCCCACTGACCCCAAGGCTACGTGCCGCTTCGGGCAAAGATGGCCGTATTCGCGCCAGGCTGCTTTCCAGCGGTCCGTAGGCCACGGCGATGAAACGCACCAGATAGGCCAGCAACAACGCCGACAGACTGCCCAGCAGCAATGGCTTGCCCGCGCCACCGAGCCAGCCCGACAGCGGGATGACCAGCTCGCGATCCAGATAACTGAACGCCAGCATGATCGACACCGCCAGCACCGAACCCGGCAGGGCGTAGCCGAGATTGGCCAGGCTGATACCGGAGCGGATCGCCCGGGTCGGTGCCAGGCGCCGGGCAAATGCCAGCACCAGGGCAACGCTGACGGTGATCAGCGCGGCCATGCCGCCCAGGTACAAGGTGTGGACGATCAGACCGGCGTAACGCTCATCCAGGTCGAAGCGTCCACGCTGCCAGAACCACACCACCAGTTGCAGCATCGGAATGACGAAGGCACAGGCGAACACCAGGCCACACCAAGTCATGGCCGCCAACGCCTTGAAACCCCGCAGGTGATACAGCGCCTTGATCCGGGGTCGTTCATTGCTGGTGCGGTTGGCCCCGCGAGCACGCCGTTCGCCGTACAACACGACCATCACCACCAGCAGTAACAGGCTGGCCAGTTGCGCGGCGGTGGAGAGGCTGAAAAATCCGTACCAGGTTTTGTAGATGGCCGTGGTGAACGTGTCGAAGTTGAACACCGACACCGCACCGAAGTCCGCCAGGGTTTCCATCAGCGCCAAGGCCACACCGGCACCAATCGCCGGCCGCGCCATGGGCAAGGCCACTCGCCAGAACGCCTGCCACGGCGATTGCCCCAGCACCCGCGCCGCTTCCATCAGGCCTTTGCCTTGGGCCAGGAACGCAGTGCGCGCCAGCAGGTAAACGTAGGGATAAAACACCAGCACCAGAACAAGGATGACGCCGCCGGTGGAACGCACTCTCGGCAATCGCAGCTCGGTGCCGAACCATTCGCGCAGCAAGGTTTGCACGGGGCCGGCGAAATCCAGCAGGCCGACGAAGACGAAGGCCAGCACGTAAGCAGGAATGGCAAATGGCAGCATCAGCGCCCAGTCCAGCCAACGCCGGCCGGGAAATTCGCAGAGGCTGGTGAGCCAGGCGAGGCTCACACCCAGGAGCGTGACGCCGATACCGACGCCGAACACCAGGGTCAGGGTATTGCCCAGCAGGCGCGGCATCTGGGTGTCCCAGAGGTGGGACCAGATTTGCTGATCGATGGTTTGCCAGGAGAAGAACAGGACGCTCAGGGGCAGCAGGACCAGCGCGGCGATGGCGAAGACCAGGGGATACCAGCGGCGTTGGGCGGGGTGGGCCAAGGGGATTCTCTAGAAAATATGGGCCGACTCTAACCTGAAGTCGGCTCCATTTTGTGGCGAGGGAGCTTGCTCCCGCTCGGGTGCGAAGCAGCCGCAGGAGGTTATCAGATCATCTCGATCCTGACCTGTCGACGCCAACGGGGCCGTTTCGCAGCTCAGCGGGAGCAAGCTCCCTCGCCACAGGTAGCCGCTCGCCACAATAACGGTGAAGTCAGTTCCAGCCAGCCCGATCCATCATGCGAATCGCTTCAGCCTGACGCTTGCCGGCAATTTCCACCGGTAGCGTATCCGCCACAAACTTGCCCCAGCTCGCCACTTCCGCAGACGGTTGAACCGCAGGGTTAGCCGGGAATTCCTGGTTCACGTCAGCGAAGATCTTCTGCGCTTCAGGGGTGGTCATCCATTCAACCAGGGCTTTGGCGGCTTCTGGATGCGGTGCATGCTTGGTCAGGCCGATGCCCGACAGGTTCACGTGTACGCCGCGATCGCCCTGGTTCGGCCAGAACAGCTTCACGGCCAGGTCAGGCTTCTGTTTGTGCAGGCGGCCATAGTAGTAAGTGTTGACGATGCCGACGTCGCATTGGCCAGCGTTGATCGCTTCCAGCACCGCGATGTCATCGGAGAACACATCGGTGGACAGGTTGTTGACCCAACCTTTGAGGATCTTCTCGGTTTTTTCGGCGCCGTGCACTTCGATCATGGTGGCGGTCAAGGACTGGTTGTAGACCTTCTTCGCCGTGCGCAGGCACAGGCGACCTTCCCAGTTTTTATCGGCCAGCGCTTCGTAAGTGGTCAGCTCGCCCGGTTTCACCCGCGCGGTGGAGTAGGCGATGGTCCGCGCCCGCAGGCTCAAGCCAGTCCAGGCGTGAGCCGAGGAGCGGTATTGCAGCGGGATGTTGGCGTCGATCACCTTGGAGGTGAACGGTTGCAGGATGCCCATCTGCTCAGCCTGCCAGAGGTTGCCGGCATCGACGGTCAACAGCAGGTCGGCGGTGGCGTTCTCGCCCTCGGCCTTGATCCGCTGCATCAACGGCGCTTCCTTGTCGGTGATGAACTTCACCTGCACACCGGTTTTCGCGGTGTAGGCATCGAAGACCGGCTTGATCAGCTCGTCGATACGCGAGGAGTAAACCACCACCTCGTCGGCGGCCTGGGCAGTGGTGCTACCGATCAGGGTCAGGGCGAGTGCAGTCAGTAGACGCTTCGGTGCCAACATGGGAGCGATCTCTCGATTGGAAAATTGAGGGCAAATGATAAGGACTCACATTTAGCTTCTCAATCGAACAGTTCGCGGAGGCGTTACCAAATGTTGCATGGTCGACATGGGGGGTGAATGTACCAACGCCATCGCAAGCAGGCTCGCTCCCACAGGGGAATGCATTTCAACTGTGGGAGCGAGCCTGCTCGCGATGAGGCCGTCTGCCGCAATGAAGACGTCAGGCCTTGGCCAGCGCCGGCAAATCCCCGATCAACCCCAGCGCTTCGCGCACGAACAACGCCTTGGCTTCCGGCATCTGGTCAACCATCTTCAACCCGGCATTACGCAACCAGCGAACCGGCAACGGATCCGCCTGGAACAAGCGTTCAAAGCCTTCCATCGCCGCCATCAACGCCAGGTTGTGCGGCATGCGCCGACGCTCGTAACGACTCAGCACCTTCACATCCGCCAATCGCTCGCCGCGCCCTGCCGCTTGCAGCAGCACTTCGGCCAGCACAGCGGCGTCGAGGAAACCGAGGTTGACGCCCTGCCCGGCCAGCGGGTGAATGGTATGCGCCGCATCACCGATCAACGCCAAACCTTCAGCCACATATCGCTTGGCATGCCGCTGACGCAGCGGCACGCACAAACGCGGGTCGGCGCTGAGCACCGTCCCGAGCCGGCCTTCAAAGGCGCGTTCCAATTCGAGACAGAAAGCGCCGTCGTCCAGCGCCATCAGGCGTTCGGCTTCGCTCGGCGTGGTCGACCAGACAATCGAACACCAATCCTGCTGACCGTCCCGCTCCAACGGCAGAAACGCCAATGGACCGTTGTCGGTGAAGCGCTGCCACGCGGTCATTTGATGAGGTTTGGAGTTGCGCACGCTGGTGACGATCGCATGGTGCAGATAGTCCCACTCGCGCGTGGCCACGCCGGTCAGGCGCCGCACCGCCGAATTGGCGCCATCCGCCGCTATCACCAGGGGCGCGCGCAAGGTGCGACCATCGGCCAGGGTCAGCAGCCAGTCATCGCCGGAGCGGCGCATCTGCTCCAGACGCGCATTGGCCAGCATCCCGAGGTCGCAGTCGTGCAGACGATCCAGCAAGGCATCCTGAACCACGCGGTTCTCGACGATATGGCCCAGCACGTCGGCATGCACACTGGCGGCCGAGAAACGAATCTGCCCGGTGCCGCTGCCATCCCAGACCTGCATGTCGGTGTAAGGGCTGCTGCGGCGATTGGCGATGCCGTCCCACACGCCCAGGCGCTCGAGAATGCGCTGGCTGGCCGCCGACAAGGCACTCACCCTCGGTTCGAACGGCGCCTGGGCATCAAAGGGTTTGACGCTCATCGGGCTGCCGTCCAGCAACAGGACTTCCAGCCCGCTGTCCTGCAACGCCAGCGCCAGGGCGCTGCCGACCATTCCGGCCCCGACAATCAGCAGATCTGCGCGCATTTCCATGCTTTAAGCCTGTCTCGCTTGCGGTTTGAGCCGCACGTAAAGGGTTTTCTGCACCCGCGCCACCAGGGCGCCAGCACCGTCATGAATATCAACCTGCAGCTGCGGCAGGTATTTTTCGCCGTTCGCTGTCTGTCGACGGATCTCGTCGAGCAAGGTCTCGTCGATGCTGAAGCGGGCGAACACCGGGCCTTTGCCCGGCGCGATGAAATCGATGTCGGCAGCCTTGTCCCAGACAATGAACTGACGACCGAGGTTTTCCATCAGCATCAGCATGTAGAACGGGTCGACCATCGAATACAGGCTGCCGCCAAACTGGGTACCGACGTAATTGCGGTTGTACCAACTCAGTCCCATGGACACTTGAATGTCCCGGAAGTCATCGCTGATGTGCTGCACCCGCACCCCGGCACCGAGGTACGGCGGGTAGAAGGTCATGAACCACCGCATCAACCGCGCTTTACCGAACGTATCAGTCAGCCACTTAAGCATCGGGACGCGTACCCAGGCCCATGGCTTGCCGGGCGAACCAGCGCTTGGCCGGCGGCAGCAGATCGAGACCGAGCAGGCCGATGTTGCGGCCCAGCGAAACCAGTGGCTGGGTGCTGCCGAACAAACGGGTCACCTGATCGGAGAAACCCACAGTCAGGTTCTGATCCATGCGCTGACGCTCGCGATAAGCCTGCAAGGTCGCGAAGTCGCCGGGCGACGTGTCGCTCGCCAGCAGCGCATCGGCCAGGGCTTGAGCATCACGCAACGACAGGTTGAAGCCCTGGCCGGCAATCGGGTGCAGGCTGTGGGCGGCGTTGCCGAGGATGGCCAGATGCGGACGCACTTGCTCTTCGGCTTCGATCAGTGTCAATGGGTACAGATGCCGCGCGCCCACCTGCTTCAGGGTGCCAAGGCGATAACCGAACACGCCCTGCAACTCGCTGAGGAAACTGCGCTCATCCAGCGCCGCCAGTCGTTGCGCGTCCATCCCCAAGCGGGTCCAGACCAGGGCGCAGCGGTTGTCCGGCAGTGGCAACAACGCCATCGGGCCGTCATCGGTGAAGCGCTCGAAGGCCACGCCGTTATGCGCTTCGCTCGGGGTGATGTTGGCAATCAGTGCGCTCTGGTTGTACGGACGCTTTTTGATGCCGATGCCCAATTGCTCGCGCAGGCCCGAACGGCCGCCATCAGCGAGCACCGCAAGGTCGCATTCCAGGGTGGTTTCATCGTTGAGGGTCAGGCGATAGCCATCGGTCAGCGGTTCCATGTGCGTGACTTCCGCCGGGCAACGCCAAGTGACCACATCCTTGTCCAGGCCCTGCCAGAGGCATTGGCCGAGCCAGGCGTTTTCCACCACATAACCCAGCGCCGGCACGCCCTCTTCCATCGCCGACAAACGTGCGGTGGAAAAACGTCCACGGTCGGAGACATGAATCTGCTTGATCGGCTCGGCGCGGCGGGAGATTTCCTGCCACACGCCCAACCGTTGATAAATCTGTTTGGCCCCGTAGGACAGCGCCGAAGAACGGGCGTCGTAGCTCGGTTGATAGGTGTCGCCCGGGGCGAATGGCTCGATCAGCACGATCTTCCAGCCACGGGCCTTGGCCCCGGCCTGCAACGCCAATGCAAGGCTGGCGCCCACCAGGCCGCCACCGATAATTGCCAGATTGACTCGACTCATGCCGCTTTTGTCCGCGCAGCAGCCATCAAGGCCTCGATCTCGGCGACCGTTTTCGGCACGCCTTGGGTCAGGATTTCACAACCGTTTTTGGTGACCACCACGTCGTCCTCGATGCGCACGCCAATGCCGCGCCATTTCTTCGCTACGTTCTGGTTGTCCGGGGCAATGTAGATGCCCGGTTCCACAGTGAGCGCCATGCCGACTTCCAGCACCCGCCATTCGCCGCCGACCTTGTATTCGCCGACGTCATGCACATCCATGCCCAACCAATGGCCGGCACGATGCATGTAAAACGCTTTATAGGCTTCGCTGGCGATCAACTCGTCGACGTCGCCCTGCAACAGGCCCAACTTCACCAGACCGGAGGTAATCACCCGGACCGTGGCTTCGTGCGCCTGATTCCAGTGTTTGTTCGGGGCGATTTCGGCGAATGCGGCTTCTTGCGACGCCAGCACCAACTCGTAAATCGCTTTCTGCTCCGCTGAATACTTGCCGTTGACTGGCCAGGTGCGGGTGATGTCGCTGGCGTAGCAGTCGATCTCGCAACCGGCATCGATCAACACCAGGTCGCCATCCTTGAGCACGGCATCATTCTGCTGGTAATGCAGGATGCAGCTGTTGCGCCCGGCGGCGACGATCGAACCGTAGGCGGGCATCTTCGCCCCGCCCTTGCGGAATTCGTAATCGAGTTCGGCTTCGAGGCTGAACTCGTGCAGCCCGGCCCGGCTGGCCTGCATCGCCCGGATATGCGCCTGGGCGGAAATCCGTGCGGCTTCGCGCATCACCTTCACTTCTGCCGCCGATTTATACAGGCGCATGTCGTGCAGTAGATGATCCAGGGCAACGTATTCGTTCGGCGGCTGGGCGCCGAGGTGCGCTTTAGAGCGGATCACGTTGATCCACTCCATCAGGTGCCGGTCGAATTCCGGGTTGCTGCCCATGGCCGAATACACCCGGTCGCGCCCTTCGATCAGGCCCGGCAGGATGTCGTCGATGTCGGTGATGGGAAACGCATCGTCGGCGCCGAAGTCGCGGATCGCGCCTTCCTGGCCGGCGCGCAGGCCGTCCCACAGTTCTCGCTCGGCGTTGCGTTCACGGCAGAACAGAATGTACTCGCCATGTTCGCGACCGGGCATCAGTACGATGACGGCCTGAGGCTCGGGGAAGCCGCTGAGGTACTGGAAGTCGCTGTCCTGCCGGTAGACGTGCTCGACGTCGCGGTTGCGTATGGCTACTGCGGCGGCGGGCAGGATGGCGATGCTGTTGGGTTCCATCTGCGCCATCAGGGCCTTGCGGCGACGGCTGTATTCCGATTTCGGGATATGAATCATGGGCAGATGGCGTTCCCTGGCAACAATTAATGCAGCGACGGCTTGGCCGCAGCCGGCTCTTCCGCTTTTTTGGTTTCGGAGAACAGCAGCAGCGGCGCAACGCGCAGGTATTCCATCACTTCCATGTAGTCGCTTTCGCCGTCTTCGGACTCTTCCAGGGCGTCTTGCACCTGGGAAATAGCCGCCAGATCCTGCAACACTTCGGTGGCTTCGGTGCTCAGCATGCTGCTGTCACGGCAGTTCAGGCCGAAACCGCTGAGAAAGCCCTGGCACCATTGGCCCAGTGCCGCGGCACGGTCAGCCAGTGGCGCGTCATCGGTCGGCAGCAGCAGAACGACAGTGACGTCGTCGCCGGTGAGCTCGCCCTTGACCATCTCCTGCAAGCCGATCAAGGCATTGCGGACATTATCCTGGGGCTCAGTTTCGAGCAGTTCGGCGGCATCGACCAGCCAGCCTTCGGCATCGAAACCGGCACCGGCGCAGCTGCGGCCGAGCAGCAGGCCGTGCAGTTCGGCAGGCGAGACGTTATGACCGCTGGAAGTCAGCAGGGTGGCGAAGGCTTGATACGGGGAATTCTGAATGGGCATGGGCAGCTAGGCGCCAGACGGCGCTATGTCTAGAATGAAGGCCTTGTATCCTACATCGACAGACTCGCCAAGACTATTAAAGGCTGTCCGCCCGTTACCCCCATCAGACTATTCAGTGGACACAATGGAAGACACCGACCTGCAAGCGCTGATGGCCAGACTCGAACTGCTAATTAATCGGGTCGAGCAACTTAAGAGTCAAAACGGACTCCTATTAGCTCAGGAAAAAACCTGGCGCGAGGAACGCGCTCACCTCATTGAAAAGAACGAAATCGCCCGGCGTAAGGTCGAATCAATGATTTCGCGCCTCAAGGCCCTGGAGCAAGACTCATGAGTTCAAGCAATAGCGTTACCGTGCAGATCCTCGATAAAGAATATTCGATCATCTGCCCCCAGGAAGAGCGCAGCAACCTGGTGAGCGCCGCCCGTTACCTGGACGGGAAGATGCGTGAAATCCGCAGCAGCGGCAAAGTCATCGGCGCCGACCGCATTGCCGTGATGGCCGCGCTGAACATCACGCACGATCTTCTGCACAAGGAAGAACGCCCGGATGTGCAGGCCAGTGGCTCGACTCGCGAGCAGGTTCGCGACCTGCTGGATCGCGTCGATCTGGTGCTTGCCACCGATCCGGACGTCACCAAGGGCTGAAACACGAAACCGCTTGGGGTATACTCGCATCACTCCCTGGGGTGCTTGCCAGTTGACCACGTCCCTGAGCCGATTCGCACTACCCTGGAGGCTGCACGTTGGGCTGGTGTGCATGTCCGCTAGACGGAAAGCCTTAAAGCCTACTGCATCTTCCACCTTGAACTTTCGGGTTCAAGGGCTAAGTCAGCAGCGGTTCATCCGGGGAGCCTGATTCCAGTCCGATGCCGGTTTAAATACCGGCATCGGCTTTTTTACGGGTACGCTTTACGTATCTGTCCTGTCGAAGCCTGAATCCATGACCGAACCTGCGCTGCTGCCCCGCCCGCAACTTCGACGCATGCTGCGCAAGGCCCGCCGCGCACTGACCCCCAGTCAGCAACGCCAGGCTGCTCGCGGGCTGTACAAGCAATTGGCTCAGCAGCCGTTGTTTCGCCGGGCCAAACACATCTCCCTCTACCTGCCCACCGACGGTGAAATCGACCCGCGCCTGTTGCTGCGCGCGGCGCAACGTCGGGGCAAGGCGACTTATCTACCGGTACTCAGTGCCTGGCCGCGGACCAAAATGGTGTTCCAGCGGATTCGTCCCGGTGAAAAACTCAAACCCAACCGCTTTCGTATTCTCGAACCCCGGCACAACCTCGCCCGCCAGCGCAAAGTCTGGGCGCTGGACCTGGTGCTGTTGCCATTGGTGGGATTTGACGACGTCGGCGGCCGCCTGGGAATGGGCGGCGGTTTCTACGATCGAAGCCTCGCCTACCTGGCGCGGCGAAAAAACTGGCGCAAGCCGACGCTGCTGGGCCTGGCCCATGAATGTCAGAAGGTAGAACGATTGGCTCAGGCGAGCTGGGATGTGCCGTTGCAAGGAACGGTTACCGACAAGGCGTGGTATTTCGCAGGCTAGACGCCACTGGAATCAGCGGCGCCCGAAAAACAGGCTCAGCGCTTGAAGGCCGACGGCTGTTGTTGCTGTGCGATTTCGATTGGCGCGTCAGTCTTGTTGTTCCACAGGCTTTGGGCATAGCCGGTGGTCACGACGCCGAGGCCGAACAAAATAACCAAAATCCATAGTAAATCCGGTTTGCGTTTCATCGATTGCCCCCCAAAGGCACATCAACACGATGACAGCAGCGGTTTCCGTTGTAGGTGTAGGCCGTGCAGCAGCGTCAAGCTTAGAAGGCCGGCATTTTGCGGCAACGTGAACTGACACGCAAACGCTGGCGTCAACCGACTGTCGGTTTGTCATAAAATTGCCCGACAACTTGCCCAATCACCTCGCAAGGAGCAAAAACCATGGCCTATTGGCTGATGAAATCCGAGCCCGATGAACTCTCGATCAAAGACCTGGCGAAGCTTGGCAAAGCGCGCTGGGATGGGGTTCGCAACTATCAGGCGCGTAACTTTTTGCGGACGATGGCGGTGGGCGACGAGTTTTTCTTCTATCACTCCAGCTGCCCGGAGCCCGGGATTGCCGGGATCGGAAAGATTATTCAAGCGGCGTATCCGGACCCAACGGCGCTGGAGCCGGAAAGTCATTACTACGATCCAAAGGCCACGCCAGAGAAAAACGCCTGGAGCGCGATTGATGTTGCGCATGTCGAGACGTTTTCCAAGGTGTTGAAGCTGGATTACTTGAAGCAGCAGACGGCGTTGGCCGAGATGCCATTGGTGCAGAAAGGCTCAAGGTTGTCGGTGATGCCGGTTACCGCCGAGCAATGGACAGCGGTGCTCGGCCTGCGCTAAACAAGCTGAACCGCCCGACGCTCTGGCCTGGATCGGTCAGACGTGACACCCCGTTGACGGATATCAAGTCGCCCCGCCGCTTGCCTGTCAGACTACGACGCTACAGACGCAGGATGCCGACATGTCGATTCACCGCCGCTCTTCACTTTTTTTCGCCTTTTTACTGGGGGCAGTGTTACTGGCCGCTGGGGGTTTTGGTTATTGGAAGTCGACCCTTAGCCGACTGCCCGAAGGGTTGTATGTCGGTAATGGCCGACTTGAAGCCACTGAAGTACAGATCGCCAGCAAAACAGCCGGCCGGCTGGCCGAAGTCCTGGTCGATGAAGGCGACAAGGTGACCAAGGGTCAACTGCTGGCACGCATGGACACCCGGACCCTCGAAGCCCAGCGCAACCAGGCCGAAGCCGAAGTGATACGCGCCCGGGAAAACCTCAATGCCGCCCAGGCCAATGTGCAACTGCGCCAGAGCGAGCAACGGCTTGCCCACCAAGAGCTCAGCCGTTCTCAGGAATTGTTCAAGCGTGGCTTCTCCAGTGGCCAGACCATCGATCAGCAACAATCTCGCTTCGAAACGAGCAACGCGGCCGTCACCGCGGCCCGTGCGCAGGTGTCCGCCGTCGGCGCCGCCATTGGCGCGGCGCAGGCACAAGTCGCTCAGCTGACCAGCGAGATTGACGACAGCAGCCTGCGGGCGCCCATTGACGGGGTGATTCAGCTGCGCATGGCCGAACCCGGTGAAGTCCTCGGTGCCGGTGGGCGGGTGTTGTTGCTGATTGATCCGAACGATCAGTACATGAACCTCTATCTCGCCACATCCGTAGTGGGACGCCTGGCGGTTGGTGATGAAGCGCGGATCCTGCTGGACGCCCTGCCCGGCCAGCCGTTGCCGGCGAAAATCAGCTTCGTGGCAGCCAAATCGCAATTCACCCCCAAAGAAGTCGAGACCCGCGACGAACGTCAGAAACTGGTGTTTCGGGTCAAGCTGCGCCTGACCCAACCCAGCAGCGTGCCCCAGGCCAAACCGGGGATGCCCGGTAACGGCTACGTGCGCACCGCGCCCATTGGCTGGCCGGCCAATCTTCAATGACCGGCCTGGCGCTGCAAGCCACCGGCCTTCAGCACCGATACGGCCAACAGCAGGTGCTGACCGACATCACGTTCAGCCTGCCCGCCGGCACCCGGTGCGGCTTGATCGGTCCGGACGGCGCCGGGAAATCCAGCCTGCTGGGATTAATCGCCGGTGTGAAGACGCTGCAAGACGGCCAACTGGACGTGCTCAGCGGCTCGATCCAGGACCGGCGCCACCGTATCAGCCTCTATTCGCGAATTGCGTTCATGCCTCAAGGTCTGGGCGGCAACCTGTATCCCGAGCTGTCGATCAGCGAAAACATTCACTTCTTCGCCACTTTGTTCGGCCTGTCCGGAGCCGAATGCGATCAGCGCATGCAAAGTCTGTTGCTGGCCACCGACCTGCAGCGGTTTGCCGAGCGCCCGGCGGGCAAGTTATCGGGCGGCATGAAACAGAAGCTCGGCCTCTGTTGTGCGCTGATTCATGAACCCGACCTGTTGATCCTCGATGAACCGACCACCGGTGTCGATCCGCTGTCCCGCCGGCGCTTCTGGGAATTGATTGATGACGTCCGGCGTCAACGTCCGCAATTGACGCTGTTGGTTGCCACCGCGTACATGGAAGAGGCCGAGCAATTCGAACACTGCCTGATGCTCGATGGCGGCAAACTGATTGCCGCCGGCTTGACCAGCGACCTTGGGGCAGCGACCCCCAGCGGCAAGCTCGATGAGGCCTTTACTCACTTTCAGGGCGACAGCGGCCGTGACAACCAGCCGCTGGTGATCCCTGCCCGAACCAACGCCACGGCCGACATCGCCATCGAAGCCCATGACCTGACCCTGCGCTTCGGCGATTTCACGGCGGTGGACAAGGTCAGCTTCGCCATCGGCCGCGGCGAGATCTTCGGGTTTCTGGGCTCCAATGGCTGCGGCAAAACCACCACCATGAAAGTCCTCACCGGGCTGATCCCGGCCAGCGAAGGCCGCGCCACGCTGCTGGGCAATCCGGTGAACGCCAAGGATCTTGCCACCCGCAAACGCGTCGGCTTCATGTCCCAGAGCTTCTCGCTCTATGGCGAACTCAGCGTGCGGCAGAATCTGGACTTGCACGCCCGACTGTTCGATTTGCCCAAGGCCGAGAGCGCACAACGCATCGATGAGCTGATCCAGCGCTTCAACCTGGGCAGCGTCGCTCATCAGCCGTCCGGAGGACTGCCACTGGGCCTGCGCCAACGCTTATCCCTGGCGGTGGCGGTGCTGCATCGCCCCGAAGTGCTGATCCTCGACGAACCGACGTCCGGCGTCGACCCGGCCGCACGGGATGATTTCTGGCGGCTGCTGATCGAATTGTCCCGCGAACAGGGCGTGACGATTTTCCTCTCCACGCATTTCATGAACGAAGCCCAGCGCTGTGACCGCATCTCGCTGATGCACGCCGGCAAGGTCCTGGCCTGCGACACCCCGGCGGCTCTGCAACTGCAGTTCAAGGGCCAGACTCTGGAGGCGGCGTTCGTCACCTGCCTGGAGCAGGCCCAGGGGCCGATCGCAACGGCGGCGCCACCAACGCCCATCGACACGACGCTCGCCCCCGTCGCCCCGATGCAAGACAGCCGCTTCAGTTTTGGACGGTTGCGGGCGCTGGCGAGTCGTGAAGGCAAGGAGTTGCTGCGCGATAAAGTGCGCATGGCCTTTGCCCTGCTCGGGGCGATGTTCATGATGGTGATTTTCGGCTACGGCATTTCCCTGGATGTGGAAAAACTCGCCTTCGCGGTTTACGACCAAGACCAGACGCCACAAAGCCGGGCGTATCTGGAGGCTTTCCGCAGCTCCCGTTACTTCGACGAACAACCGCCTATCAGCGATCCGGCGCAATTGCATCGACGATTACAGCGCTCGGAAATCAAACTGGCGCTGGAAATCCCGCCGGGATTCGGCCGGGACTTGTTCGCCGGTCGCCAACCCGCTGTCGCGGCCTGGCTCGATGGCGGCATGCCGTTTCGTGCCGAAACCAGCCGCAATTACGTGGAAGCGGTACACCAAGGCAACCTGGTGCAATTGGCCGAGCAGTCCAGCCCCGCACTGAACCGGCAAACGGCAGCCCAACTGGAAACCCGCTTCCGCTACAACCAGGATGTCGTCAGCGTCAACGCCATCGGTCCCGGGGTGATGGCGCTGATCCTGGCGTTCATCCCGGCCATGCTGACGGCGCTGGGCATCGTGCGGGAGAAAGAACTGGGCTCGATCACCAACTTCTACGCCACACCGCTGACGCGACTGGAGTTCCTGCTAGGTAAGCAAGCGCCATATCTGGCCATCAGCTTGATCAACCTCGCCGTCCTGACGGCTATGAATCGCTGGCTGTTCGGCGTGCCTTTCAAGGGCAGCGGCCTGACCCTGGCCTTCGGCGGGCTGCTCTACGTGCTGGCGACCACCAGCATGGGCCTGTTGATTTCGGCGTTCACCCGAACCCAGATTGCCGCCATTCTCGGCACCATGATCATTACCAGTCTGCCGACCATTCAGTTCTCCGGCTTGATCGTGCCGCGCTCGTCACTCGATGGCGCGGCCGCTGTCATGGGGATGCTGTTCCCGGCGGGTTACTTCCTCGATATTGCCGTTGGCACGTTTACCAAGGCCCTGGATATCCGGCAGTTGTGGCCTCAATGCCTGGCACTGTTCGGGTTCTTCCTGGTGTTTACCGGCCTTAGCCTGGCCATGCTGAAAAAGCAGGAGGCCTGATGCACAAGCTTGCGCACATCCTGCGACTTGGCCTCAAGGAACTCACCAGCCTGCGACACGACAGCGTGTTGCTGCTGTTCCTGTTCTATGCCTTCACCGTCGCGATCTACATGCCGGCCGCGGGCTCGGTGATTGGCGTGCACAACGCCAGCGTGGCCATGGTCGATGAAGATCACAGCCACCTGTCACGACAATTGGCGCAAGCCCTGCAGCCGCCGGAATTCCAGGCGCCGGTGTCGCTGCCCTATGAACAACTGGACGATGTGCTGGACAGCGGCCGATTCACCTTCGTCATCAATATTCCGGCCAATTTCCAGGCAGATCTGTTGGCTGGCCGCCAGCCAGCCGTGCAGGTCAACGTCGACGCCACCGCCATGAGCCAGGCGTTCATGGGGGCGGGCTACATCGGACGAATTTTCCAACGCGAACTGCAGACCTACAGTGAACAGGGCGATGCGGCGAGCAAAGCCCCCGTGCTGCTGACCACCCGAGCGCTGTTCAATACCAATCTGGAGGGCGGCTGGTTCCTGGCGGTGATTCAAATCGTCAACAACATCACCATCCTCGCCATCATCCTGACCGGCACAGCGTTGTTGCGTGAGCGCGAACACGGCACCCTCGACCATTTGCTGGTGCTGCCCCTCACGGCGCTTGAAATCATGCTGGCGAAAATCTGGAGCAACATGCTGGTGGTGGTGCTGTGCACCTGGATCTCGCTGGAGGTGATCGTCAAAGGTGCACTCGGCGTGCCGCTGGCCGGTTCCATGACCCTGTTCCTGATGGTGACGGCCGTTTATCTGTTCGCCAGCACAGCGCTGGGGATATTCCTTGCGACCCTCGCCCGCTCGACACCGCAATTCGGCCTGCTGGCGATTCCGGTGATCATCCCGATGTTGCTGCTCTCCGGGGGCAGTACGCCGCTCGACAGCATGCCGCAATGGCTGCAATGGGTCATGCAGGGCTCGCCATCGACCCACTTCGTCAGCCTCAGCGCCGCGATACTGTTTCGCGACGCGGGGATCAATGTGGTGTGGCCGGACTTGCTGGCATTGAGCGCCATTGGCCTGCTGTTTTTTAGCGTGGCGCTGATGCGGTTTCGCAAGAGCCTGGCGTCCTGAATCGCGGGCAAGCTGGCGCCCACAGGGTTCTGCTCAGGTCCTGTGGGAGCGGGATTGCTCGCGAAGAGGCCGGGCCGGGCAGCGAGAGACTTACTGAATGATGAGGTTGTTGAACAACAAATCCTCAACCATCGGCTTGCCGGTCTCATCGTTCATCACTTGCTGAGTCTGCTTCAAGGCTTCCTGACGCAGCTTTTCCTTGGCTTCAACGTTGCTCATCGCTTCGGTCGTCTGCTGGGCAAACAACGCCACCAGCTGATTACGGATCAACGGCTCGTTGGCCTTCACTGCCTTGGTCGCCTCCTCACCGGTCACGCGCAATGCCACATCGGCCTTGTAGACCTTGAGCTTCGGCGTACCGTCCAGCCCATAGTTGCCCACGAACGGCGGGCTCAAGGTGATGTAATTGACCTTCGGAGCTTCACCTTCTTTGGCTTCTTCGGCCATCGCTGCCACAGGCAGAGACAGGGCCAGCAACAACATGATCCACGCTTTCACAATTCGCTCCTTATCCGGTTTGCGGCCTAGCATAACGACCCGCCGCTCAAGCACAAGCTTATGGCTGACTATCAGGGTCGGGCATGCTCGTTGACCCATCGACTCACACACCTACACTTATCGGCCATCACTCCCAAAGGAATAGCCCTGATGAAAGCCGTGCTGTGCAAAGCCTTCGGCCCTGCCGAATCGCTGGTGCTGGAAGACGTCGCCAGCCCTGTCGCGAAGAAGAATGAAATCCTGCTGGACGTGCATGCCGCCGGGGTGAATTTCCCGGACACGCTGATCATCGAGGGCAAATACCAGTTCAAGCCGCCCTTCCCGTTTTCCCCGGGTGGCGAAGCGGCCGGTGTGGTCAGTGCAGTGGGCGAAAAAGTCAGCCACCTCAAGGTCGGTGACCGGGTCATGGCCCTGACCGGCTGGGGCAGTTTCGCCGAGCAGGTCGCCGTGCCGGGCTACAACGTGCTGCCGATTCCGCCCTCGATGGACTTCAACACCGCTGCCGCGTTCAGCATGACTTACGGCACCTCGATGCACGCACTCAAGCAACGGGCCAACCTGCAACCGGGTGAAACCCTGCTGGTGCTCGGCGCTTCCGGCGGTGTTGGCCTGGCCGCCGTGGAAATCGGCAAAGCCATGGGCGCCCGCGTGATTGCCGCCGCCAGCAGCGCCGAAAAACTTGCGGTGGCCAAGGCAGCCGGTGCCGATGAACTGATCAACTACAGCGAAACCAGCCTCAAGGACGAAATCAAACGCCTGACCGACGGCCAGGGTGCCGACGTGATTTACGACCCGGTCGGCGGCGATCTGTTCGACCAGGCCATCCGCGCCATCGCCTGGAATGGCCGCTTGCTGGTGGTCGGTTTCGCCAGCGGACGCATTCCAGAACTACCGGTGAACCTGGCGCTGCTCAAGGGCGCGGCCGTAGTCGGCGTGTTCTGGGGTTCGTTTGCCCAACGCCAGCCGCAGGACAACGCGGCGAACTTCCAGCAGTTATTTGGCTGGTTTGCCGAGGGCAAACTGAGGCCGTTGGTTTCGCAGGTGTATCCGCTGAGCAATGCGGCGCAGGCGATCAATGATCTTGGCCAGCGCAAGGCGGTCGGGAAAGTGGTGGTACAGGTTCGCTGAACCTTAAAAAGCGGGCCGGATTGTCCGGGCCGCTTTTTAAGGACGCTTGAAATGCCTCATCAACCGCCGCCCAGGACCATTCCCATAACGCCCTTCACTTATACCTGTGCGACATGTTCATAAAGGAACACGCGACTGCCCACATTTCCGCTGTTTGGTCGATGCGAACCGGTGCTATTTTCGGTAACGAAACTGTAACATTCGCATCCGCAGTCAAAACAAGAAATCTGGAGCTCTTGAATGTTTGCTTTCTTTCGTCCTGCCGCACATCAGGCTCCATTGCCTGAAGAAAAAATAGACGACACCTATAAACGCCTCCGCTGGCAGATCTTCGCCGGGATTTTCATCGGGTATGCGGGTTACTACCTGCTGCGCAAGAACTTCACCCTGGCGTTCCCCGATCTGATCGCCCAAGGCTATACGAAGGGTCAACTGGGTGTGGCCATGTCGGCGATTGCCATCGCCTACGGTCTGTCCAAGTTTTTGATGGGCATCGTGTCCGACCGCTCCAACCCGCGTTACTTCCTGCCCTTCGGCCTGGTGGTCTCCGCCGGGGTGATGTTCGTTTTCGGTTTCGCACCGTGGGCGACGTCCAGCGTGACCATGATGTTCATCCTGTTGTTCATCAACGGCTGGGCGCAAGGCATGGGCTGGCCGCCAAGTGGCCGCACCATGGTGCACTGGTGGTCGCAGAAAGAACGTGGCCAAGTGGTGTCGATCTGGAACACCGCGCATAACGTCGGCGGTGGCTTGATCGGCCCGCTGGCGATTCTCGGCATGGGCTGGTTCAACGACTGGCACAGCAAGTTCTACGTCCCGGCCGCCGTGGCGCTGCTGGTTGCGGTCTTTGCGTTCATTGCGATGCGCGACACGCCGCAATCGACAGGCCTGCCGCCGATCGAGAAGTACAAGAACGATTACCCGGAAGGCTACGACGCCAGCCACGAAGAAGAATTCAGCGCCAAGGACATCTTCGTCAAATACGTGCTGCGCAACAAAATGCTCTGGTTCATTGCCCTGGCTAACGTCTTCGTCTACCTGCTGCGCTACGGCATCCTGGACTGGGCACCGACTTACCTCAAAGAGGTCAAGCACTTCGACTTCGACAAGAGTTCGTGGGCGTATTTCCTCTATGAGTGGGCAGGCATTCCGGGCACGTTGCTGTGCGGCTGGATGTCGGACAAGGTTTTCCGTGGCAACCGTGGCCTGACCGGCATGGTGTTCATGGCGTTGGTGACCGTTGCAACGATCGTGTACTGGCTGAATCCGCCGGGTAACCCGATGGTCGACATGATCTCGCTGTTCGCGATCGGCTTCCTGATCTACGGCCCGGTGATGCTGGTGGGCTTGCAAGCGCTGGAACTGGTACCGAAAAAGGCCGCCGGTACTGCCGCGGGCTTTACCGGTCTGTTCGGTTACTTGGGCGGGTCAGTCGCGGCCAGTGCGCTGATGGGCTACACCGTGGACTACTTCGGCTGGGATGGCGGCTTCATCCTGTTGGTCGCCGCCTGCTTGCTGGCAATGGCGTTCCTGGCGCCCACGCTGGGGCACAAGCAAATCGCCAGTCAGACCCGAGAAGAAGCGATCGCCTGATCGGCTTTTGATTGGCAGCGCTTGAGCCGCGCCTCCAGATTCCGGTCTGGCATGGCGTGGCTACGCAGGGCGTTGGCGGTCTGCTCGACATAATCGCGAGTGGTGCCGTAACGCCCGCAAGCGTTTTCGAACACATGGCTCAGCACATGATCCGGCAAGTTGCCGGCATAGCTGGGCAAGTGTCGCTCCAACACAAACCCCAACGCCTGAACCTGGCTTCCGTCTTCGAGACGGCAGTTGAGCCAGTGTGGCCGATAGGACGGGAACGGCATTTCGCGCTGCCAAAGCGCATAAAGCGAGGCTTCCAGTTGTTCTTCGGGCAAACGGTAAGCGAAGCCGCTGCAAGAACCGCCGCGATCCAGGCCAAAGACCAGACCAGGGACTTCCGGCGTGCCGCGATGTTCGTGGGACCACAGGTATAACCCGCGATGGTAGCCATGCACTCGGCCGCGCACTCGCTCCACCGCCGCACATTCAGGGCGCCAGATCAGCGAACCATAAGCGAATAACCAGACGGGCCCGCCCTTGTGTCGAGCCATGGTCGACTGCATCGAGCTGAGTAATTGTTCGTGCGTAAGCTGCGGCCCCAGATCGAGCCGCGGAGGGTAAGCCAGATTCAAAAATGCAGATTCAATGGCGCTCATGGCGAATAGCGTTCAGCTCCCCGCGGATAAAGAATTACTAAATAGAACGCACCGCTGTAACAATAAGGCACATATGTTTTCAGGCAATTTAAGTGCCATGGCACAGTTCTTAAATAATTGCCTTGCTTGGATATAACCTACCGGCATTTATATAAAACTATAAATACCGATCGGCTATATGGGGAGTTATAACGATTAAGACCGTGGATCAAAATCGTGGATCAAGATCGCGGCGCGTACGCAAACACGTCGGCGCGCATCTGATGCGCATCCATCCCCGCTTCAACCAACGCATCCAGCGTGCCGTAGACCATGGCCGGTGAGCCGCTGGCATATACGTGCAGCGCTTTCAGATCAGGGAAGTCCTCACACACTGCCTCATGCAACATGCCGCAACGCCCCTGCCAGCCGCATTGATCGCTGACGACTTTATGCAGGAACAGATTGGGCAGTTTCAGCCACTCATCCCAATGTTCGATTTCATAAAAGTCTTCAGGCCGACGCACACCCCAATACAGATGCACCGGATGTTTAAAACCCGCGGCCCGGCAATGTTCGATCAGGCTGTGGATCTGGCCCATGCCGGTGCCAGCGGCAATCAGCACCAGCGGACCGTCCGGCAGTTCCGCCAGATGGGTATCGCCGAACGGCATCTCGATCCGCACCATCGGGTTGCGTTGCAGTTGTTCGATCAGGCTCAGCGCACTGCTTTCGCGCGCCAACACATGAATTTCCAGGTCGCGGCCGGAATGCGGTGCCGAGGCCAGGGAGAAGGCGGATTTCTCGCCGTTTTCACGTTCGATCATCAAATACTGGCCAGCGTGATAACGCGGTGGCTTGCCGGCTGGCGCCCGCAGATGCACGCGAAAGGTATCGCCGCCGACGTCCCTGCATTCAATGACCTGACACGAAAAGCTGCGCACCGGCAGTTCTCCCAGCGCGAGCACGCCATCCCACAGCACGATGCAGTCTTCCAGCGGCTCTGCTATGCAAGTGTAGAACTCGCCATGGTCACGCACACCGCCGTCCTGTTCGACCCGGCCTTCCACCAGCAACGCCGCGCACACGTGGCAATTGCCGTTACGACAGCTTTGCGGGCATTCATAGCCCAGGCGCCGCGCGCCATCGAGAATACGCTCGCCGGGCAGAATCTCTAGCACTGCTCCGGAAGGCTGCAAGGTTACACGCATCAATCTATTCCTAACTGATTCCAGATGGCATCGATCCGTTGGGTCACGGCGTCGTCCTTGACGATCACCCGGCCCCACTCGCGAGTGGTTTCGCCCGGCCATTTATGCGTGGCATCGAGCCCCATCTTCGAACCCAGGCCGGAGACCGGCGAGGCGAAGTCGAGGTAGTCGATCGGCGTGTTGTCGATCATCACCGTGTCGCGCTTGGGGTCCATGCGCGTGGTGATGGCCCAGATCACGTCGTTCCAGTCTCGCGCATTGATATCGTCGTCTGTGACGATAACGAACTTGGTGTACATGAACTGTCGCAAAAACGACCAGACACCGAGCATTACCCGCTTGGCGTGGCCCGGATACGACTTCTTCATGGTCACGATGGCCATGCGGTACGAGCAACCTTCCGGCGGCAAGTAGAAGTCGGTGATTTCCGGGAACTGCTTCTGCAGGATCGGCACGAACACTTCGTTCAGCGCCACGCCGAGAATCGCCGGCTCATCCGGCGGACGGCCGGTGTAGGTGCTGTGGTAGATCGGTTTGATCCGATGGGTAATGCGCTCGACGGTGAACACCGGAAAGCTGTCGACTTCGTTGTAGTAGCCAGTGTGATCGCCGTAAGGGCCCTCGTCGGCCATCTCGCCCGGATGGATCACGCCTTCAAGGATGATCTCGGCGGTGGCCGGCACTTGCAGGTCGTTGCCGCGGCACTTCACCAGTTCGGTGCGGTTGCCGCGCAGCAGACCGGCGAAGGCGTATTCGGAGAGGCTGTCCGGTACCGGCGTCACGGCGCCAAGGATGGTCGCCGGGTCAGCGCCCAGGGCCACGGAGACCGGGAACGGCTGGCCGGGATGCTTTTCGCACCACTCACGGTAATCCAGCGCGCCGCCCCGGTGGCTCAGCCAGCGCATGATGACTTTGTTTCGGCCGATGACTTGCTGACGGTAGATGCCGAGGTTCTGGCGGTCTTTGTTCGGACCTTTGGTGACGGTCAGGCCCCAGGTGATCAGCGGGCCGACGTCGCCGGGCCAGCAGGTCTGCACCGGCAGCATCGCCAGATCGACGTCGTCGCCTTCGATGACCACTTCCTGGCACACCGCGTCTTTCACGACTTTCGGCGCCATCGCAATGATCTTGCGGAAGATCGGCAGCTTGGACCAGGCGTCCTTCAAGCCCTTCGGCGGCTCGGGCTCTTTGAGGAAGGCCAGCAGCTTGCCGATCTCGCGCAGCTCGCTGACCGCCTCGGCGCCCATGCCCATCGCCACCCGCTCGGGGGTGCCGAACAGGTTGCCGAGCACCGGAATGTCGTAGCCGGTCGGGTTTTCGAACAGCAGCGCCGGGCCTTTTGCCCGAAGCGTGCGATCACAGACTTCGGTCATCTCCAGCACTGGAGAGACGGGGATCTGGATGCGTTTCAACTCTCCGCGCTGCTCAAGCTGCTGCACGAAATCCCGAAGATCCTTGAATTTCATTGACGATGGCACCCCTAAAATAGGCGTACATCCTACCTGCTCTGCCGCCCGCTGGCAGCTTATCGCTGCTTACTTGGCCGCATTTGCGTTGCCATTGCCCAGTGTCGTGCGGGCTTGCAAGCGCTTGAACAGCGGCTCAAGCACCGGCGCGATAAAGCGCGCACCGACTTCCGACAGGTGATTGTCGTCGGTATACAGCGAATGACCGTCGAGTTGGGCGCGGCACAGGCCCGCGTGATCGCACAGCAATGGCGCCGGATCAACCACGGTCACGCCGGGGTTCGCCGCCGCTATCTGCGCAAACAGTTGGCTGATGAACGCCTGGCGCTTGAAGTGCTCAGCCACTGCTAAACCGACGTCATCGGTCGGACGATGCAGCATGGCCAGGCGACTGAGGCGGTAAGGCGGGCTGAAGGGTTGCAACGGCGCTTCCTTGATCAGCCAGACGCGATGCCCGCCATTGCGCAATTGCCGGATGGTCGCCTGCAACCCTTCCGCCAGTTGCTGCTCGGCATTGGCCCTTTCGTAACGACCATGGGCATCTTTCAGTGCATGCCCGAGATCGCCTTTCGCATCACCATAGAGATACAGGCTCCAGCGCGCGACAAGGACCACATCGCCCACCGACTGCGGCTTCAACTCCTGCTCGACCCGGCGATTGAAACGGGCGCACCGTTGATCGTGCTCAAGCCCTTCCACCGGGAGGCAGCCCGTGGAGCTGGCGAGAATCACGCTGACGCCATGCTTCTGCGCCCCCTCATCGAATACCGGAATCAGCGCGGTGGCGTGACTGTCGCCCCAGACCAGCAGCCGTGACGACAACGCCGACGCCCCGTAGTGACAGAAGAGCTTGTCGTCAGGGGTTTTGTCGTCGGCCAGGCAGCGCATCAGTTCCGGTCGCCATTCCTTCGCCTTGGCGTACTGCAACGCTTGATCGGACAGGCGCGAAGGCAAGCCATGGGTCCAGCGCAACGTTTGCCCGGCCAGCCCCAGCACCAGTACACCGACGCCCGCCGCCAGCAGCATCTGCCGACGCCCCGCCAGCAGCCGTCGTTCACGGAACGGCGTCTCGACAAATTTCCACGACAAGTAGCCCAGCACCAGGGTGAGCAGAATCAAGCCGGCAATATCAAACGGGCCGGGCTCCTCGACACTGGCGTAACTGGCGAAGACAAACACCGGCCAATGCCACAGGTACCAGGAATAGGAAATCAGCCCGAGGCCGACCAGTACGCGACTGGCCAGCAGCCCACCCACCAGGGTCTGCCGGTGTCCATTGGCCCAGATCAGTGCAACCACGCCCAGGGTCGGCAACAACGCCGCGACACCGGGAAATGGCGTGCTTTTGTCGTAACCCACTATCGCCAGCAGAATCAACCCGAACCCGGCCAGGCTGACCACTTGAGCCCCGGCGGTGGTCAGGCGCCATTGGCTTCTGGGCGCCACGGCCAGCATGGCGCCGGCCAACAACTCCCAGGCGCGCATCGGCAACAGGAAAAACGCTTTCTCAGGGTGATGCGCAACGGCCCAGACACTGAGCCCGAAAGACACCAGCAATACGGCGAACAGCGCCAGACGCCAGGCTTTCAGGCGACTCGACAACAGCGTCAGCAACAGCGGGAAAACGATATAGAACTGCTCTTCAACCGCCAGCGACCAGGTATGCAGCAAGGGCTTGAGGTCGGAAGCAACGTCAAAGTAGCCGTCCTGGCGCATGAACAGGATGTTGGAGACAAACATCACCTGGTAACGCACCGAGCGCCCCAGTTCTTCATAGTCCTTGGGCGCTAACAGAAACCAGCCCACCGCCAGCACGGCAATGATCATGGCAAACAGCGCGGGGAGGATTCGCCGGGCACGGCGGGCCCAGAAGTCGACAAAGCTGAAACGCCCGGCCTGACGCTGGTTCCAGATGATCGAGGTGATCAGGTAGCCGGAAATCACAAAGAAGATGTCCACGCCGACGAACCCGCCGGTAAACCCTGGAACGCCAAAATGGAACAGCACCACGGCAATCACGGCGATTGCGCGTAAACCGTCGATATCCCTTCGATAAGCAAGCGTGCTCATAAACAGTAAGGCCAGTCAGTTGATTGTTTTTACGATCGTTTTTTTGTTTTCTAACTGACCGGAGTTAATCACAAACCTCCCATTTTTCTGGCAAAAAAAATGGCGCCCCGAAGGACGCCATTTTAAGCGGATGTAAAAACCGCCTTACTTGCGCTTCATCGACAAGAAGAACTCGTCGTTGGTCTTGGTCGTTTTCAGCTTGTCGACCAGGAACTCGATGGCCGCAATTTCGTCCATCGGGTGCAGCAGCTTGCGCAGAATCCACATGCGCTGCAACTCGTCGTCGGCCGTCAGCAACTCTTCGCGGCGGGTGCCGGAACGGTTGATATTGATGGCCGGGAAGACGCGTTTTTCAGCGATACGACGGTCCAGAGGCAGTTCCATGTTGCCGGTGCCTTTGAATTCTTCGTAGATCACTTCGTCCATCTTCGAGCCGGTTTCAACCAGCGCGGTGGCGATGATGGTCAGCGAACCGCCTTCCTCGATGTTCCGCGCGGCGCCGAAGAAACGTTTCGGTTTCTCCAGTGCGTGGGCATCGACACCACCGGTGAGTACTTTGCCGGAGCTCGGGATCACGGTGTTGTAGGCACGAGCCAGACGGGTGATGGAGTCGAGCAGGATCACCACGTCTTTCTTGTGTTCGACCAGGCGCTTGGCCTTCTCGATCACCATTTCTGCAACCTGCACGTGGCGGGTTGGCGGCTCATCGAACGTCGAGGCAACCACTTCGCCGCGCACGGTGCGCTGCATTTCGGTCACTTCTTCCGGACGTTCATCGATCAGCAATACGATCAGGTGAACTTCAGGGTTGTTACGAGCGATGTTGGCGGCGATGTTCTGCAGCATGATCGTTTTACCGGCTTTCGGCGGTGCAACGATCAGACCGCGCTGGCCTTTGCCGATCGGGGCGCACAGGTCGATGACACGACCGGTCAAGTCTTCGGTGGAACCGTTGCCGGCTTCCATCTTCATGCGCACGGTCGGGAACAGCGGGGTCAGGTTCTCGAAGAGAATCTTGTTTTTCGCGTTCTCGGGACGATCGTAGTTGATCGTGTCGACCTTGAGCAGCGCGAAATAACGCTCGCCTTCCTTCGGAGGGCGGATCTTGCCAACGATGGTGTCACCGGTGCGCAAGTTGAAGCGACGGATCTGGCTCGGCGAGACGTAGATATCGTCTGGGCCGGCGAGATAGGAAGCGTCAGCGGAGCGCAGGAAGCCGAAGCCGTCCTGGAGAATCTCCAGCACGCCATCACCGGAGATTTCCTCGCCGCTTTTCGCGTGCTTTTTGAGCAGGGAGAAAATCACGTCCTGCTTGCGCGAACGGGCCATATTTTCTATGCCCATCTGTTCGGCCAATTCGAGCAGTTCGGTAATCGGCTTTTGCTTGAGTTCAGTCAGATTCATATAGGAATGACGTAATCATTTATGGAGGGGGGGAAATTAAGCTTTTGGCTTAATGAGGCCGCGCCGCAGAGAAGGCGACAGGATCGCGTACTTATTCGAAAAGGAGTGCGTCGGCGACGGCTAGCAGGGGGCAATGGAGAAACCAGTGCGGGGCCGAATGTACCACCTGAGTTTCGGAGCGTCTAGCCCTCAATAACGAAAAGGCCCCGCAATATGCGGGGCCTTTTCCTGACGCTTTATAACAACGCTTAAATGTTGGCGTCGAGGAAGGCCGCCAGTTGCGACTTCGACAGTGCGCCGACCTTGGTCGCTTCAACGTTGCCGTTCTTGAACAGCATCAGAGTCGGGATACCACGCACGCCATGCTTGGCCGGGGTTTCCTGGTTCTCGTCGATGTTCAGCTTGGCAACGGTCAGTTTGCCTTTGTAGGTTTCAGCAATTTCGTCCAGGACAGGAGCGATCATTTTGCAAGGGCCGCACCATTCAGCCCAGTAGTCGACCAGTACAGCGCCTTCGGCCTTGAGGACGTCGACGTCGAAGCTAGCGTCGGTGACGTGTTTGATAAGATCGCTGCTCATGGAAGTCTCCAGGTTGTAAGCAAAAAAACGTGGCCCATCATAGCCGCCCTTCCCTCGTTCAGGAAGGTGCAGTTGATTGAGTCTCGCTATGGTGGCGCATGACTTTGGGTATAGCTCAAGTCACGGGGTGGCGGGAGCGACGAAGGCAATTCCGGTACGCAGGGCTGCATTGCGTACATGTTCCTGCATGGCTTTCTGCGCCGCGCCGGACGAACGCCGGGCTAGCGCACGGAGGATTTTGCGGTGTTCCTGCCAGGTTTCCATGGCGCGTTCGGCCCGGATGAACGGTAGCTTCTGGCTCTCCAAAAAGATGTCGGCGCTGGCCGTGAGGATGCTCAGCATCGCCTGATTACCGCTGGCCAGCAGGATGCGTCGGTGAAAATCGAAATCCAGTCGTGCCGCTGCCTCGAAGTCGCCTGCCTTCAATTCGTTGCGCATGGCGGCCACGTTGTCTTCCAGCGTATCGAGCTCGTGAGTGCTCAGGGTCACCGCGGCCAAACCGGCGGCAAAACCTTCCAGGGCATAACGCAACTGGAAAATATCCAACGGCGATGCCTGGGCTGCGAAGGGCCAGCTCAGTGCCGCATCGCCGCGCGGCAAATCCACCGGCGACTGCACGAATACGCCCTTGCCCGGCTGAATGCTGATCACGCCCAACGCACTCAACGACGACAGCGCCTCACGCAGGGACGCCCGACTCACCCCCAATTGCACCGCCAGATCTCGCTGCGAAGGCAAGGCATCGCCCGGCGCGAAACCCTGTTCGGTGATCAGTTTACGGATGGCTTGCAGCGCCACTTCAGGTACGGCTCTGGAAATCGAATTCATGGTTTTTTCAGACGAACCAGGACAATGAGCGGCTAGTTGTAAAGCTATTCGCAGCCCTCGGCAAGTCGTGCCCCATGGGGGTTCGGCACATTTCACGGATGCGCCATGAGGGTGCGAAATGCCCATCCACTGTTCAGACCAGTAAGACCGAAAGAATCCAGTAAAACCGTGGCCTGCGGCCCCCAAATCCGCTTCTTGGCATGGCCCGTGCTCTGTCGATCCGCAGAATTCATTCCTCGTCGATTCGGAGATTCGCCATGACCCTGCGTTACAGCGCCCTTCTCACTGCCCTGTTTGCCAGCCTGATGTTGAGCCAGGCACCCGCTCACGCCGACGGCCTGGAGGATGTAGTCAAACGCGGCGTCCTCAAGGTCGCCGTGCCTCAGGACTTTCCGCCGTTCGGCTCGGTCGGCCCGGACATGAAACCCCGCGGCCTCGACATCGACACCGCCAAACTGCTGGCCGAGCAACTCAAGGTCAAACTTGAACTGACCCCGGTCAACAGCACCAACCGCATTCCATTCCTGACCACCGGCAAGGTCGACCTGGTGATCTCCAGCCTGGGCAAGAACCCCGAGCGCGAGAAAGTCATCGACTTCTCCAGCGCCTATGCGCCGTTCTACCTCGCCGTGTTCGGTCCGCCGGATGCCGACATCAAAGGCCTGGACGACCTCAAGGGTAAAACCGTCAGCGTCACCCGGGGCGCCATCGAAGACATCGAGCTGACCAAAGTCGCTCCCGAAGGTGTGACCATCAAACGCTTCGAAGACAACAACTCGACCATTGCCGCCTACATCGCCGGGCAAGTCGACCTCATCGCCAGCGGCAACGTGGTGATGGTCGCGATCAGCGAGAAGAACCCTAAACGCATTCCAGCGTTGAAAGTGAAGCTCAAGGACTCGCCGGTCTATGTCGGCGTGAACAAGAACGAGCCGGCGCTGTTGGGCAAGGTCAATCAGATCCTCGCCACCGCCAAAACCGACGGCGCACTGGAGAAAAACTCCCAGACCTGGCTGAAAGAGCCATTGCCGGCCGACCTCTGATCGTCGCTCGGGAGATTTGATATGGCCTATCAGTTCGACTTTCTGCCGGTGGTGCAAAACACCGATCTGCTACTGCGCGGCGCCTTGTTCACCCTTGAACTGACGGCCATCGGCGCAGTGCTGGGTGTGGGGTTGGGCATCGTCGGGGCGCTGGTGCGGGCGTGGAACATTCGCCCGTTCTCGGCGATCTTCGGGGTCTACGTCGAGTTGATCCGAAATACGCCGTTTCTGGTGCAGCTGTTTTTCATTTTCTTCGGCTTGCCGTCGCTGGGAGTACAGATTTCCGAATGGCAGGCGGCGGTGCTGGCGATGGTGATCAACCTCGGTGCCTACTCGACCGAAATCATCCGCGCCGGTATCCAGGCGATCCCCCGAGGACAGCTGGAAGCCGCTGCGGCCTTGGCGATGAGTCGATTCGAAGCGTTCCGCCACGTGGTGCTGCTGCCAGCGCTGGGCAAGGTCTGGCCGGCCCTGAGCAGCCAGATCATCATCGTCATGCTCGGCTCGGCGGTCTGTTCGCAAATCGCCACCGAAGAATTGAGCTTTGCCGCCAACTTCATTCAGTCGCGCAACTTCCGCGCCTTTGAAACCTATGCCCTGACCACGCTGCTGTACCTGTGCATGGCGCTGCTGATCCGCCAACTGCTGAACTGGATCGGCCGTCGCTACATATCAAGGAGCAGCCAATGAGCGATTTCACCTTCTGGGACGTCGTGCGCAACCTGCTCACCGGCCTGCAGTGGACCCTGGCGTTATCGCTGGTGGCGTTTATCGGCGGCGGGCTGATCGGCTTGCTGATCATGGTCATGCGCATCTCGAAAAAGCCTCTGCCGCGTAACATTGCCCGCACTTACATCGAGCTGTTCCAGGGTACGCCGCTGTTGATGCAGCTGTTTCTGGTGTTTTTCGGCGTGGCGCTGGCCGGTGTGGAGATTTCGCCGTGGATGGCGGCGGCGCTGGCCCTGACGCTGTTTACCAGCGCCTATCTGGCGGAGATCTGGCGCGGCTGCGTCGATTCGATTCCCAATGGTCAGTGGGAAGCCTCGTCAAGCCTGGCGCTCAACCCGCTGGAGCAACTGCGCTACGTGATTCTGCCGCAAGCGCTGCGGATCGCCGTGGCACCCACCGTGGGCTTCTCGGTGCAAGTGGTCAAAGGCACCGCCGTGACCTCGATCATCGGTTTCACCGAACTGACCAAGACCGGCGGCATGCTCGCCAACGCGACATTCGAACCCTTCATGGTCTACGGCCTCGTCGCCCTCGGCTACTTCCTGCTTTGCTACCCCTTGTCCCTCAGTGCGCGCTACCTGGAAAGGAGACTGCATGCCTCTGCTTAGAATTTCGGCCCTGCATAAATATTACGGCGACCACCATGTGCTCAAAGGCATCGACCTGAGCGTCGAGGAAGGCCAGGTGGTGGCGATCATCGGCCGCAGCGGCTCGGGCAAATCCACCTTGCTGCGCACCCTCAACGGCCTGGAGTCGATCAACGACGGCGTAATTGAGGTCGACGGCGAATACCTCGATGCCGCTCGCGCCGATTTGCGCACCTTGCGGCAGAAAGTCGGGATGGTGTTCCAGCAGTTCAACCTGTTCCCGCACCTGACCGTGGGCGAGAACGTGATGCTCGCGCCGCAAGTGGTGCAGAAAGTGCCGAAGGCCAAAGCGGTCGAGCTGGCGCGGGAGATGCTGGAGCGGGTCGGGCTGGGCGAGAAGTTTGATGCCTTCCCGGACCGGCTGTCGGGTGGGCAGCAGCAGCGCGTAGCGATTGCCCGGGCGTTGGCAATGTCTCCCAAAGTCTTGCTGTGCGACGAAATCACGTCAGCGCTGGACCCGGAATTGGTCAATGAAGTGCTGAGCGTGGTCCGGCAACTGGCCAAGGAAGGGATGACGCTGATCATGGTCACCCATGAAATGCGCTTTGCCCGGGAGGTTGGGGATAAGTTGGTGTTCATGCATCAGGGCAAGGTGCATGAGGTGGGGGATCCGAAGATTCTGTTTGCGAACCCGCAGACGGCGGAGCTGGCGAACTTCATCGGCACAGTTGAAGCAGCAGGCTAACCCTTTTGTGGCGAGGGAGCTTGCTCCCGCTGGGCTGCGCAGCGGCCCTAAAAATTATCACCTCGTTTTCACTGGATCGCATGTGCAGGTTTTGCGACTGCTGCGCAGTCGAGCGGGAGCAAGCTCCCTCGCCACAGGAACTCATGCCGTCCGTGCTCTGGATCAAGGCTTTGAACGCTGCGCGTTGGCGGCAGCGTTTGATCGTGGCAGGATGTCGAGGTTATCGACCGAGACCCCATGACCATGCCGCAATCCCAAGCCAAGAATCTGTCCCTGATCGCCGCAATCGACCTGGGCTCCAACAGCTTTCACATGGTCGTGGCCAAGGCCCAGAACGGCGAAATCCGTATTCTCGAGCGCCTCGGGGAGAAAGTTCAGCTGGCCGCCGGCATCGACGAAGAGCGTCAGCTCAACGAAGAATCCATGCAGCGCGGGCTCGATTGCCTGAAGCGTTTTGCCCAACTGATCAACGGTATGCCGCCCGGTGCCGTGCGGATCGTCGGCACCAACGCCCTGCGTGAAGCCCGCAACCGCGGTGAATTCATCCGCCGCGCCGAAGAAATACTCGGCCACTCGGTGGAAGTCATCTCCGGCCGTGAAGAAGCGCGCCTGATCTACCTCGGCGTGTCCCACACCCTCGCCGACACCCCGGGCAAACGCCTGGTGGCCGACATTGGCGGCGGCAGTACCGAATTCATTATCGGCCAGCGCTTCGAACCGCTGCTGCGCGAAAGCCTGCAGATGGGCTGCGTCAGTTATACCCAGCGTTATTTCAAGGATGGCAAGATCACCCCGGCCCGCTACGCCCAGGCGTACACCGCAGCGCGGCTGGAGATCATGAGCATCGAACACGCGCTGCATCGCCTGACCTGGGATGAAGCCATCGGCTCCTCGGGCACCATCCGCGCCATCGGCCTGGCGCTGAAGGCGGGCGGTCATGGCACGGGCGAGGTCAACGCCGAAGGCCTGGCCTGGCTCAAGCGCAAACTGATGAAGCTGGGCGATGTCGAGAAAATCGACTTCGAAGGCATCAAGCCTGACCGCCGCGCGATTTTCCCCGCCGGCCTGGCGATTCTCGAAGCGATCTTCGACGCCCTAGAACTGCAGCGCATGGATCACTGTGAAGGCGCCCTGCGCGAAGGCGTGCTCTATGACCTACTGGGCCGTCATCACCATGAAGACGTCCGTGAGCGCACGCTCAGCTCGTTGATGGAGCGTTATCACGTCGATCTGGAACAAGCGGCGCGGGTCGAGCGCAAAGCCCTGCATGCCTTCGATCAGGTGGCCAAGGATTGGGAACTGGATGACGGCGTCTGGCGCGAACTGCTCGGCTGGGCGGCCAAGGTCCATGAAGTGGGCCTGGACATCGCTCATTATCAATACCACAAGCACGGCGCCTACCTGATCGAGCACTCGGACCTGGCCGGGTTCTCCCGTGAAGACCAACTGATGCTCGCGTTGTTGGTGCGCGGTCACCGACGCAACATTCCCCGGGACCGGTTTGCCGATTTCGGCGAGGACGGGATCAAGCTGATTCGCCTGTGCGTGCTGCTGCGCTTTGCGATCCTGTTCCATCACATCCGCGGCACCCAGGAAATGCCTCAGGTGGTGTTGCACGCCAAACGCGACAGCCTCGATGTGTTGTTCCCTGAAAACTGGCTGGACGAAAACCAACTGACCCAGGCCGACTTCGCTCTCGAAGCGGAATGGCTCACCCGAGTCAGCTTCACGCTGAACGTGCGCTAAAAACTGCAGCGAACACATTCCCTGTGGCGAGGGAGCTTGCTCCCGCTGGGGTGCGAAGCGCCCCCGTCTATCCCTGAAAAGAAGGGGACTGCTACGCAGTCCAGCGGGAGCAAGCTCCCTCGCCACAGGTAGGAAGCTGAAACCAAAAAGGGCGATCCATGTGGATCGCCCTTTTTTTGCCCAACCGAATCTGCGTCAGCGAACGGCGAGAATCGGACTGCCCAGCCGCTCCAGCAAGGTCGCCTGCGCGCTGCGCGGGTTCTGGTTGCCGGTCGGCGTGTTGCGGATGTAGCGACCGTCCGCCTGCAGGCTCCAGCTGTGGGTGTTGTCGGTCAGATAAAGCTCCAGCTCTTTCTTGACCCTCATGATCAGCTTCTTGCCCTCGACCGGGAAGCAAGTCTCTACGCGCTTGTCGAGGTTGCGCTCCATCCAGTCGGCGCTGGACAGGAACATCTGCTCTTCACCGCCATTGAGGAAGTAGAACACCCGGGTGTGCTCCAGGAAACGCCCGATGATCGAGCGCACATGGATGTTGTGCGACACCCCGGCGATACCCGGACGCAGGCAGCACATGCCGCGCACCACCAGATCGATACGCACCCCGGACTGACTGGCCTTGTACAGCGCGCGGATGATCTTCGGATCGGTCAGCGAGTTGAATTTGGCGATGATGTGCGCCGGTTTGCCATCGAGGGCGAACTGGGTTTCCCGGGCAATCATGTCGAGCATGCCCTTCTTCAACGTGAATGGCGCGTGCAGCAGCTTCTTCATGCGCAGGGTTTTCCCCATGCCGATGAGCTGGCTGAACAGTTTGCCGACGTCTTCGCACAAGGCGTCGTCCGAGGTCAGCAAGCTGTAGTCGGTGTACAAGCGGGCGTTGGCCGCGTGGTAGTTGCCGGTACCCAAGTGGGCGTAACGCACGATCTCGCCGGCTTCGCGACGCAGAATCAGCATCATCTTGGCGTGGGTCTTGAAGCCCACAACGCCGTAAATCACCACCGCACCGGCCGCTTGCAGACGGCTGGCCAGTTGCAGGTTGGACTCTTCGTCGAAGCGCGCACGCAACTCGATCACCGCGGTGACTTCCTTGCCGTTACGCGCGGCATCCACCAGCGCATCGACAATTTCCGAGTTGGCGCCGGAGCGGTACAGGGTCTGGCGGACCGCCAATACATGCGGGTCCTTCGCGGCCTGGCGCAGCAGGTCGACCACGGGAGTGAAGGACTCGAACGGGTGCAGCAGCAGGATGTCCTGCTTGCTGATCACGCTGAAGATGTTCTCGCTGTTCTGCAGCAGTTTCGGGATCTGCGGGGTGAACGGCGTGTATTGCAGCGCTCGCTGACTGTCCAGGCCGGTGATGCTGAACAGGCGGGTCAGGTTGACCGGACCGTTGACCTGATACAGCTCGGTCTCGTGCAAGTTGAACTGCTTGAGCAAGTAGTCGGACAGGTGTTTCGGGCACGTGTCGGCCACTTCCAGGCGCACCGCGTCACCGTAGCGACGGGAGAACAGCTCGCCGCGCAGGGCGCGGGCCAGGTCTTCCACGTCTTCGGTATCGACCGCGAGGTCAGCGTTTCGGGTCAGGCGGAACTGGTAGCAGCCCTTGACCTTCATGCCCTGGAACAGGTCATCGGCGTGCGCGTGGATCATCGACGACAGGAACACATAGTTGTCGCCCGAGCCGCCCACTTCTTCCGGCAACTTGATCACGCGCGGCAGCAAGCGTGGCGCGGGGATGATCGCCAGACCGGAATCGCGACCGAAGGCGTCGATGCCTTCGAGCTCGACGATGAAGTTCAGGCTCTTGTTCACCAGCAACGGGAACGGGTGCGTCGGGTCGAGGCCGATCGGGGTGATGATCGGCGCAATCTCGTCGCGGAAATAGCGGCGCACCCAGGTCTTGATCTTGGTGGTCCAGTGACGCCGACGGATGAAGCGGACCTGATGTTTTTCCAGTTCCGGCAACAGAATGTCATTGAGGATCGCGTACTGACGGTCGACGTGACCGTGTACCAGCTCGCTGATGCGGGCCAGGGCCTGATGCGGTTGCAGACCATCGGCACCGGCCTGCTCACGGGCGAAGGTGATCTGCTTCTTCAGGCCAGCCACGCGAATCTCGAAGAACTCGTCCAGGTTGCTGGAGAAGATCAGCAGGAACTTCAGCCGCTCCAGCAACGGGTAGGACTCATCCAGCGCCTGTTCCAGCACGCGGATGTTGAACTGCAGTTGCGAGAGCTCGCGATGGATATACAGGCTGCTGTCATCCAGACCGGGAATGGCAATCGCTGGCGCCGCTATTGCGGTTTCGGTCACCGCCGCGGGTGGAGCGGGTTCCAGCTCCGGCGGCGTCTCGGCGATTTGCTCGACCACGGGTTGAGCTTCTTTTACGGCAACTTCAGTGAGTCCTTCGGTATTCATGGAATGTTCCTGGGAGGGCTATTTCTGCTCTCGTAACAATTGAGCGGCGCGCACGGCAAAGTAAGTCAGGATGCCATCAGCTCCTGCACGTTTGAAAGCGGTCAGGGATTCGAGGATAACCCCTTCGCTCAACCAGCCATTCTGGATGGCCGCCATGTGCATGGCGTATTCACCGCTGACCTGATAAACAAAGGTCGGCACTTTAAATTCTTCTTTGACCCGGTAAAGGATGTCCAGATACGGCATGCCTGGCTTGACCATGACCATGTCCGCGCCTTCTGACAAGTCCGCCGCCACTTCGTGCAGGGCTTCGTTGCTGTTGGCCGGGTCCATCTGATAGGAGGCCTTGTTGGCCTTGCCCAGGTTCAGCGCCGAACCTACCGCATCGCGGAACGGGCCGTAATAGGCGCTCGCGTACTTGGCAGAGTAAGCCATGATCCGCACGTTGACGTGATCGGCCAGCTCCAGCGCTTCGCGGATGGCCTGGATGCGACCGTCCATCATGTCCGACGGGGCTACCACCTGTGCGCCGGCCTCGGCGTGGGATAGCGCCTGCTTGACCAGGGCATCGACGGTAATGTCGTTCTGCACGTAGCCCTCTTCGTCGAGAATGCCGTCCTGGCCGTGGGTGGTGAACGGGTCCAGAGCGACGTCAGTGATCACACCCAGTTCCGGGAACTGCGCACGCAAGGCGCGGGTGGCGCGTTGGGCGATGCCGTTCGGGTTCCAGGCTTCGGCGGCGTCCAGGGACTTGAGCTCCGGGGGCGTGACCGGGAACAACGCCACTGCCGGAATCCCCAGTTCGACCCACTTGGCCGCTTCTTCGAGCAACAGATCGATGGTCAGACGCTCAACCCCCGGCATCGACGCGACTGCTTCGCGACGGTTTTCACCGTCCAGCACGAACACCGGCAGGATCAGATCGTCGACGGTCAGAACGTTTTCACGGACCAGTCGACGCGAAAAATCATCACGGCGATTGCGACGCAGGCGGGTTGCAGGAAACAAACGGTTGGCGGGGGTAAAGCTCACGGCAGACTCCTGAGCCCGCTGGCGTGCGAGCGTGACAGTTATAAGCGGCCATTATGACCGTGGTATTACAGTTATGTGCACCCCTGCGGCAGGTAGTCGCATTCCATTGTCCTTGTAGGAAATGTTCACGTCGAGACACATTTGGACACTTTCATGAATGTGCACGAAGGCGTAGGCTGCGCGTTCATTTCGCCAGCATCCAGACAATGCTCCAACAATTTCTTCAGGAATTCGGCTACTTCGCCCTTTTTCTCGGCACGTTCTTCGAAGGCGAAACCATTCTGGTGCTCGCAGGCTTCCTCGCGTTCCGCGGATACATGGACATCAAGATCGTCACGATCGTGGCGTTCTGTGGCAGTTATGCCGGCGATCAGCTGTGGTATTTCCTCGGGCGAAAACACGGTCGCAAATTGCTGGCGCGCAAACCACGCTGGCAACTGATGGGTGACCGGGCGCTGGAACATATCCGCAAACACCCGGACATCTGGGTGCTGAGTTTCCGCTTCGTCTATGGATTGCGCACGGTCATGCCGGTGGCGATCGGCCTGTCGGGATATCCGCCGGGGCGTTATCTGCTGCTCAACGGGATTGGTGCTGCGATCTGGGCGACCGCACTGGCCGCAGCGGCGTATCACTTCGGCGCGGTGCTTGAGGGCATGCTGGGCAGCGTCAAGAAGTACGAGCTGTGGGTGCTTGGTGCCCTGCTGGTACTGGGCCTGGGCTTGTGGCTGCGCCGGCGTTTCAAGAATGCCCGTCTGGCGAAGAAGATCTACGCCGACGAGCAAGCCGAGCTGGCCAAGGCAGCCGAGACTAAGACGCCAACCGAGTGAAGCGGTCCCTGCAACAGTAGAGACCGATGCCGCTGAGCAGGCTGTAGCTGAACAGGCCGATCCAGCCCACCGCGCTGGCCGGCCACAGCCCGACTACCGGCGCCAGCCACACCAGCGGCACATTCGATGCCAGGCGCAACAGCTCCAGTTTCAACGCCTGCGGGCGATTCTCCAGGGCCATGCCCAACGTAAACAAGCCAAACGCCACTGCGCCCCAGCCCAACACCAGCGCGGCAGTCGGCAAACGTGGCTCAAGGTTCATCAAATAGCTGCCCAGCGCGATGTAAACGCAGAACTGCAACGCCACATACACTTGCTGACGCCCGTCCAGCGGCACCTCGAATTTGCGGAACTGACTCAGGTCCGGTTTGTTCATCGGGTACTTGGCCGCCACATCCGCCGGCCGCCAGCCGGTGCGCATGAACCAGATCCGCAGCTTGTCCCATGTGCTTTCAGCCCGTCGCGCGTCATCCCAAAGCTGTGCGTAAAACTGCACGTTCGCCCACAACGGATTCCAGCTTGCCAACGGCGTGGTCACGCCGAAAATCACCGGCTCGTTGTCGTCCTCTTCCTGGAACGAGCCGAATAGACGGTCCCAAATAATGAACACCCCGCCGTAGTTGCGATCCATGTAGAGAGCGTTCTGTGCATGGTGAGCCCGATGATTGGACGGCGTGACAAAGAACCACTCGAACCAGCCGAGCTTGGGAATGTGTTTGGTATGCACCCAGAACTGATAGAGCAAGTTGAGCGCAGCAACGCTGATGAACACCAGCAACGGCACGCCGAGCACCGCCATCGGCAGGTAGAAAATCCAGCTCAGCAGAAAGCCGGTACTGGTCTGGCGCAGGGCCGTGGAGAGGTTGTAGTCCTCACTCTGGTGATGCACCGAGTGCGCGGCCCAGAGGATGTTGCGCTCATGGCCCATACGGTGCAGCCAGTAGTAGCAGAAGTCATAGAGGACAAAGGCAAACACCCAGACCCAAACGCTGTCGGCCGACAGTTCGAACAGCGCCAGGTGCTGGAGGGCAAACGCATAGGTCACCAGGCCGACGCCTTTGGTCAACAGGCCGGTAGTAGTCGACAACACCCCGGTGCTGATGCTGTTGATCGCGTCCGCCAGCCGATAATTGCTCAACCCGCGCCAACGGTCCGCCAGCAGCTCGACGGCAATCAGCACAAAGAAAAACGGCACCGCATACAGAATGAAGTCCATTGACGCGCCCTGATCGGAATCTTGAGGACAGATGCTAGGTGTAGCCGCGAATTAACCCTATGGCAACGAGTGACAAATTAGTGGACATTTAACGCCATGAATCTGGAGAAAAACCCATGAGCAAAAAAATTGCAGTGATCCTTTCCGGCTGTGGCGTGTACGACGGCGCCGAGATCCACGAAAGCGTGATTACCTTGCTGCGCCTGGACCAGCGTGGCGCCGAGGTGCAGTGCTTTGCCCCCAATATCTCGCAATTGCATGTGATCAATCACCTGACCGGCGACGAAATGCCCGAGTCACGCAACGTGCTGGTGGAATCGGCGCGGATCGCCCGGGGCAACATCAAGGACATTCGTGAGGCCAGCGTAGAAGACTTCGACGCGCTGATCGTGCCGGGCGGGTTTGGCGCGGCCAAGAACCTGTCGAACTTCGCCATCGAAGGCGCCGGTTGCACCGTCCAACCGGACGTCCTGGCGCTGACCGAAGCGTTTGCCGAAGCGGGCAAACCGGTGGGGTTGATGTGCATTTCGCCGGCGCTGGCGGCGAAAATCTATGGGCCGGGCGTGACTTGCACCATTGGCAGCGACGCCGATACCGCCGCCGCCATGAACAAGATGGGCGCCACTCACCAGGATTGCGCAGTGAGCGACATCGTCGAAGACAAGGCGCGCAAACTCGTCTGCACCCCGGCTTATATGCTGGCCCAGAGCATCAGCGAAGCCGCCTCGGGGATCAACAAACTGGTTGACCGTGTCCTCGAACTGACCCACGAAAACGACGCTTAACGCGGTCAAATTGTGGGAGTGAGCCTGCTCGCGCCCACCTTTGATTTGAGTAAGGCTCAGGCTTTACGGGTCAGCCGAGTGAGTATCCGGTCAAGCGCATTGGCGAACGCCTGCTTCTCGCGCTCACCAAACGGCGCCGGCCCGCCGCTCATCTGGCCTTGTTCACGCAGATCGGTGAACAGGTTACGCACTGCCAACCGATCGCCCATGTTCTGCGCATCGAATTCCTTCCCCCGCGGGTCCAGCGCTGAAACGCCGTTTTTCACCAGCCGATCGGCCAGCGGCACATCGCTGCAAATCACCAGTTCACCTGGCACCGCGTGTTCCACCAGATAGTCATCGGCGGCATCCGGGCCGCTGGGCACCACGATCAGCTTCACCAGAGCCAGGCCAGGTTTGATCTGTGGCTGCCCCGCCACCAGCACCACTTCGAACTGGCGCTTGAGAGCGAACTTCACCACCAGATCCTTCGCCGCCCGTGGGCAGGCGTCGGCATCGATCCATACGCGCATTGTGTTTCCCTCCGTTAAAAGCTTCGCGGGCAAGCCTCGCTCCTACAGGATTCGCGCGTTATTTGGGGCCGCGTACAACCTGTAGGAGCGAGGCGTGCCCCCGAATATGAGCGCAGCGAATGCTCTTAAGAAACCTGCACCCGCCGCTTCTCCGCCATCCAGCTACGGCCATACAGCACCACAATCGCAACGATCGCCAAGCACTGGGCACTCAGCGAATACGCATCCGCGTGGATCCCCAGCCAGTCGAAGTCAAAGAACGGCACCGGCCGGGTGCCGAAGATTCCGGCTTCCTGCAACGCCTTCACGCCATGCCCGGCGAACACCACCGACAGCGCGCAGAGCAAACCGGCGTTGATGCTGAAGAACAACGACAGCGGCAGTTTCTGCGAGCCACGCAGGATCACCCACGCCAGCCCGACCAGCAACACCAGCGCCGTTGCACCACCGGCCAACACTGCGTTATGCCCCGCAGGCCCCGCCTGCAGCCACAGGGTTTCGTAGAACAGAATCACTTCAAACAGCTCGCGATACACCGAGAAAAACGCCAGCGTCGCAAAGCCGAAGCGTCCGCCGCCGCCCACCAGGCTGCTCTTGATGTAGTCCTGCCAGGCTGCCGCGTGACGACGGTCGTGCATCCACACGCCCAGCCAGAGCACCATGACGGCGGCAAACAACGCCGTCGCACCTTCCAGCAATTCACGCTGCGAACCGCTGACATCAATCACATAGGCCGCCAGTGCCCAGGTCGCCAGACCCGCCAACAACGCCAGGCCCCAACCGACGTTGACGCTGCGCACCGCCGATTGCTGGCCGGTATTGCGCAGGAACGCCAGGATCGCCGCCAGCACCAGAATCGCTTCGAGGCCTTCACGCAGCAAAATCAGCAAACCGGAGATGTAGCTCAGTGACCAGCTCAAGCCGTCGCTGCCCAGCAGCCCGGCGGACTCCTTCAACTTGGCCTTGGCCGCGTCCAGACGCTGCTGGGCCTGGGCCACCGGCAAACCGTCCTGCAACGATTGACGGTACGCCATCAGGGACTTTTCGGTGTCCTTGCGCACGTTGGCGTCGACGTTGTCCAGCGAGCTCTCGACCAGTTCGAAGCCTTCCAGATACGCCGCTACCGACAAGTCATAGGCTTGATCATGATCACCGGCACGGTAGGCCGCGAGGCTCTTGTCCAGGGTGGCGGCGGTGTAGTCGAGCAACTGCGCCGGGCCACGCTTGACCTGCGGCGGTTGCGCCCGCTGCGCACGGAACGTCGCGGCGGCTTGCGGGCCATCGGCGGCCTGCACTTCGGCTGGCGTCTGACGAGCGAGGTCGGCGATGTTGTAGGTCTTTTCGGATGTGGCGGCGGCCGGATCGGCGCTGAAACCGGCGATGTAGGTTGCCAGGTCCCAACGCTGGCGATCGTCCAGTTGATCGGCGAAGGCCGGCATGTCCGTGCCTTCGACGCCCAGGCCCACTGTGGTGTAGATCGCGTACAGACTCAGGTGATCCAGGCGCGCCGTGTCACGCAGATTGGCTGGCGGCGGCGTCAGACCGACACCCGCCGGGCCGTCACCGGCCCCCGTATCGCCGTGGCAGACCGAGCAATGCTGGGCGTAAAGCGGTGCACCACGGGTCGGATCCGGGGTAATGATCGGCGCCTGACTGACTTCATAGGCCACGGCCAGTTTCGCGCCGAGTTGCCGAGCCTGCCGGGCCACATCCGCGCCGTCCTGACGGGCAGCGATGGCGCTGCGCAGCGTGCTGACGCCCTGCTCCAGCCCGGCTTTTTCCGGCTTGGCCGGCATCGCCGCGATCAAGCCTTGTAGCACCTTGATGAATTCCAGCTGCTCGCGGTATTCGGACTCGTCGATGACCTTGCCCGCTTGCACCGTCTGCGGATAATCCGCACCGATGTAATCGAGCAAATGCAGGGCTTGCGGCGCGCCTTCCACGGTGGAAGCCAGCAGATTGAAACTGCACAAGGCAAACAGCGGCAACACCAGCCAGGCCAGGAAACGGGACGGGGCAGTCATGAATGAATCTCAATTGGAAATACGAAGTAACACATTGTTCACTTCCAGTGAGATTCACTCAAGCTTTGTCTGCGACGGCCGCAGGAGTACAGGAACAAAGTGCCATCATCCAAGTCTATAAATTGCCGCCTCATGGCGGCTTATTTTCAAGGAAGACACACAGCAAATGGCCACCCGCCTGCGCTTCATTTTTGTACTCAGTGCCTGTTTGCTACTGAGCGGCTGTCCCACGATGCGTGACTACAACGCCGAGCTGGGCGAAACACTCGAGTATTTCAAGGCCGGGCAGCTCGACGGTGCAGTTGCCGTACTCGACCGCAACAATCCCATTCCCCCGGGCGATCTGCTTTACCACTTCGAAAAAGGCGAATTGCTGCGCCTCACCGGCAATTTCCCCGACAGTTATCAACATTGGGACTACGCCGACCGTTTGATCGAAGGGTGGGACAATTCGCCCCTGTTCGTCCCTTTCAAAACATTCACCGAGTTCAACAGTTACAGCGCCAACGACAAGGTGCGGTTATACGATGGCTATGATTTCGAGAGAGTTGCCCTGACCACGCAAATGGCCCTGATGCTGCTCTCCGGCTCCGAAACGGAACTGGCGCGCGTCATGATCAAGAAAACCCACGAGCGCGAAGCCACCATTGCCGACAAGCGTGACAAGCAATACCTGGAACTGGAAAACCAGGCGAAGGAACAAGGGGCCGCGATGAAATTCCAGGACCTTCAGGGCTACCCGGTAGCGACCCTCGACGCCCCCGAAGTGATCGCGCTAAAGAACAGCTACCAGAGTGCGTTCAGCCATTACCTCGCCGGATTCATTTATGAATCGTTGAACGAGAAAGACCTCGCCGCACCGGGCTATCGCCAGGCCATCGAACTGCGCCCCAATACGCCGCTGCTCGAACAAGCCTTGCGCAACCTGGCCAAATCCCCGCTGAAGGCTGGCGAGGTCGACGTTCTGCTGATCGTGCAAACCGGCCTGGCGCCGGCGCGCAGTTCGGTGCGCGTGCCGATTTCGGTGGATGTCGAAGGTGAAACCTACATCACCAACATGTCGTTCCCGATCCTCGTCCCCGACACCTCCACGCCACCGGTGGACTTCGTCATGGTGGACGGCAAAAAACACAAACTGACGTTGCTCAACAGCTTTGGCGATATGTCGCGGCGCACCTTGCGTGATGACATGCCGGGCATCATCCAGCGCACGCTCCATCGCGCCCGGTCCAATGTCGAGTATCTGGCCTATCTGAAAAAGCACAGACCCGAGAAACTTGAGGAAACGCTCCTGCAGCAGACGCAACGCGAGGACGCCGATACCCGCGGCTGGCGTACGTTGCCGGACAAGACGCTGATTGCCCGCCTGCGGCTCAAGAAAGGCCAGCACCAACTGACGCTGCCCAACGCACCGGACGCAGCACCGGTCAGGTTCAAGGTGGATCAGACCCACCAGGCCTTCAGCCTGCGCGCCGTGGGTGACCGCCGGTTCGCCGCCGATGTCGCCCTGCAGCTCGACACCCTTCCCGCACCGCAGGCTGCCATCAGCCCTGCCCAACCCTGAACGGAGATTTTCATGGGATTGAAATGCTTCTCCGTTGTCGCACTGGCCCTGTTGGCCGGTTGCGCCACCCCGCCACCGCCGCCGGAACCGGGCAGTGCCGCGAGCAAAGTCATGGCCACCGGACCGATCAAGAACGTGGCCATCGGCCCGATGCGCATGGCCAGGGAAAACGGTTTCTTGACAGTCAACACGCAGCTGAGCAACACGGATACCCGCAACCGAACGCTCTATTACCGCTATCTTTGGCTGGGGGCGGAAGGTTTTCCGGTGGCCGAAGCCGACACCTGGAAAAGCCTGACCCTTTACGCCGAGCAAACGAGTTTTCTGCCGGCCATCGCTCCCGTGCCCCAAGCCGTGGATTTCCGCCTGGAGATCAATACGCCGTGAACCGCCCACTTGAGACCTTGCCCATGTTTGTACGCGTTTCGTTCATTGCCCTGGCCGTATTGCTGATCGGTGGCTGCGCCGACAATCGCTCGCCGGTATTGGGCAGCGGCAATATCAGCTATGGCGACCCGAAAGCCGTGGAATTGATCACCAACGAATTCGGCTCGACCGACCTGCAAATGATCGCGGAAAGCATGACCCGCTCCCTCGCCCAGTCCGGCGTCCTGAAAGGCCGCCCGGTGGTTCAGGTGTACGACGTGATGAACAAGACCAGCGAATACATCGATACCCGGGAGATCACCACGTCGATCAAAACCCAGCTGATGCGTTCCGGCACCGCGCGCTTTGCCAGCGACAACACGGACCTGCAGAGTCAGGTCGACCATCTGAAATTGCAAAACCAGAGCGGTCTGTACAAAAAGAGCACGGCGGCCAAGACCGGCAACATGATCGCCGCGCGCTATCGCCTGGAAGGCTCGATCAGTTCCATCGTCAAGCGCAGCAACGATTACAAAGACGTCTTCTACAAATTCAGCCTGCAGTTGGTCGATGTCGAAAGCGGGCTGGCCGAGTGGATGGACGAGAAAGAAATCCGCAAGACTACGGAGCGCTAAGCAATGCGTGCATGGATTGGCATCATGGCCCTGGCCTGCGCCGTTGGCGTACAGGCGGCCCCGAAAATCGCTGTCACCGACCTTGCCTACGAGGCCAGCGTGGATCAATACGTCCACGTGATCGCGGCCCGGGACAATCATCAACAGGATTATTACGGCGCCAGTGGCTCGTCCAGTTATGACGAGTACACCACGCAGAACAGCTACCTGGAGCAGACCGAAATCCGCCGCTTCAGTGGTGACATCAAAGGTCAGATGCTCAAGACCGGCATGTTCCAGCTGATCCAGGGCACGCCCTACACCGCCAGCGCCAAAAGCGATGTGTACGACGTGATCAAACGCATCAAGGCTGGCCACTTCAAAGGCGCCGACTACGTGCTGTTCGGCACGCTGTCGGACATCGACTTCACCCAGGACATGAATGAGCTGGCCAATACCGACAGCTATTCGGCGGTGCTGGCACTGACCCTGGTGGCGGATTTCAGCCTGATCAACACCAGGACCTACGAGATCACCTCGGCGTTCACGGCCATGGGCGAAGCCCAGGACACCAAACTGATGAATGATCGGGATATCCACGTCTCGCTGAACCGGCCACGGGTGGTGCGGGACGTGTCGAGGTCGTTGGGCGAAGATGTGGCGCGTCAGTTGAGCGAACAGCTGGGGGATGGCAGTTATGTGCCGTCAGGACAACCGCAGCCGCGCAACGACCTGCCGCCGGATACTGCGCCGGTCATCCTGCGCTAAGCCTGAAGCCGATCACCCTGTGGCGAGGGAGCTTGCTCCTTTTGCTCGAGTGCGCAGCGCTCGCACTATTGGGGCCGCTGCGCAGCCCAGCGCGAGCAAGCTCGCTCGCCACAATGGATCGGGTCTCCCTTGAGAGGTTTACACCGCGACTTTGCGCAGGGTCGCCATAAACGCAGCCGCACCAATGAACAGCCCGGCAAACGTGCGGTTCATGCGTTTTTGCTGCTTGGGCGTGCGCAACAGGCGCAGCACCTTCGACGCCAACCCGGTGTAGCCGGCCATGACGATCAGGTCGACACAGACCATGGTCACGCCAATGATCAAGTATTGGGCCAGCAGCGGCGCGTGTGGATCAATAAACTGCGGCAACACCGCCAGCATGAACACCAGCGCCTTGGGATTGCTGATGTTGACCAGGAATCCACGGAACACCAACGCCAGCGGCTTGCCAATCTGACGCACGGCCGCGTCATCGCTCATGTCGCTGGGCAACGCGCGCCATTGCTTGACCGCGAGATAAACGAGGTAGGCCACACCGAACCATTTGATCGCATAGAAAGCGGTGGCTGATGCCGTGAGAATCGCGCCCACACCGGCGCCGACAATCGCGATCTGTACCGCCAGGCCCAATTGCAGGCCCAGGGCGTTCCAGTAACCGCGCCAGAAACCGTATTGCAGACCGCTGGACATCGACGCAATGGCGCCGGCACCGGGAGACAGACTGATCACCCAACAGGCGGCAAAAAACGCCAGCCATGTTTGAAGCTCCATTGCACACCTCGACTCAGACTTGTGACAGACGTCTAAGCTAATGCGGCTTTGGGCTGATGACTACCGATTTTTTGAAGGATAGAGCGACTGCCGACCAACGTTTTATGACTTTTGGTCCCATCGCGAGCCGGCTCACGCCCACAGTTGAAATACGTTCCCCTGTGGGAGGAGCCTGCTCGCGATAGCGGTATGTCCGGCAACAGAAGGTTTACTTTTCGATCCCGCTCAACGGAAACACATCACTCCCGCGCCAGCGCCGAACCGAACGCTGGAAGAACAGGCTGTTGGGCACTTGCACCATGGCGCTGCCGGTACCCAGTTCTTCCGCTTCAATCAGCGTGGTGTAGAGCAGGTTGATCGCCACCACCCGGCCTTTGACGCCGGGCTTGTCGGTGGTGTCCACCAACTCGACGACGTCACCGATGCGGAACGGGCCGACGGTGAAGATCAGGATCGCGCACAGCAGGTTGGACAGCACGCTCCACATGGCGAAGAACGCCACTGCCGCGACCGCAACAAACCCGGACAACGCGGTCCAGAGCACGGTGGCCGAAACTCCGAGGCGTTCGAGTACGAAAATCAGCGCACTGCCCATGATCAGCCAGCGCAAACCTCCGCGCAGCGGCATCAGCAGTTGCGGTGGAAACGGGTAGCGCTCGCCCAGGCGCGTCAGGCATTTAGCGACGAAGCGCTGGGCAAGGTAACCCGCCAACAGAATCAGCAGGATTTGCGCAGCGAACCAGATCGGCTCGCCCCACCCCGCCGGCAGCGGCAGCTTGAAGGCTTCCATCAAGACAGCGCCTCCAGCTCCGCCTGCATGCTTTCGAGCAGTTCCAGGGCTTCCATCCAGGCTTCTTCGAGTTCGGCTTCACGCACCTTCAACTTGGCCTGTTCAGCCAGCAGATCGCGCAAATCGTTCTTGCGCGCCGGTTCGTAAATGTCACTGTCGCCAAGGCTGGTATCGATCTTCGCCAGTTTCTCGTGCAGCTTGCCCAACTCGGTTTCGAGCTTGTCAGCCTCACGCTTGTGCGGTGCCAGTTGCTGACGCAACGCAGCAGCGGCCTGGCGCTGGGCCTTCTTGTCGGTCTTGTCCGGGTTGACCGGGGTGTTGCTGACCGGCGCATTGCGCTGACGGTAGTCGACCAGCCAGCGGGCGTAGTCTTCCAGATCGCCGTCGAACTCCTCGACCTTGCCGTCGGCCACCAGATAGAAATTATCGGTGGTGCTTTTGAGCAAATGACGATCGTGAGAGACCACCAGCACCGCGCCACTGAATTCCTGCAGGGCCATGGTCAGCGCCAGGCGCATTTCGAGGTCCAGGTGGTTGGTCGGTTCGTCGAGCAGCAACAGGTTCGGCCGATCCCAGGCAATCAATGCCAGGGCCAGACGGGCCTTTTCGCCACCGGAGAAATTCAGCACCGGCTCGTCGATACGCGCGCCACGGAAGTCGAAACCGCCGAGGAAGTCGCGCAGGGTCTGCTCGCGTTCGGTCGGCGCCAGACGCTGCAAGTGCAGCAATGGGCTGGCCTTGGAATCGAGGGAATCGAGCTGATGCTGGGCGAAGTAGCCGACGACGGTGTTCTCACCACGGGTCAGGCGCCCGGCCAACGGCGAGAGTTCACCGGCGAGGTTCTTGATCAGGGTCGACTTACCGGCACCGTTCGGGCCAAGCAAACCGATCCGCGCACCGGGGGTCAGTTGCAGCTTGACCTTCTCCAGCACGGCTTTGTCGCCATAACCCAGGCGAGCGTCCGACAGATCGATCAACGGGCTGGAGATTTTCTGCGATTCACGGAAGACGAAGTCGAACGGCGAATCGACGTGGGCGGCGGACAGCTCTTCCATCCGCTCCAGTGCCTTGATCCGGCTCTGGGCCTGACGGGCCTTGGTGGCCTGGGCCTTGAAGCGGGCGATGTAGCTTTCCATGTGCGCACGTTGCGCCTGCTGCTTCTCGTAGGCCTGCTGTTGCTGGGCCAGGCGTTCGGCTCGGGCACGTTCGAAGGCGCTATAACCACCACGGTACAAGGTGATCTTGCGCTGATCGACGTGGGCCACGTGATCGACCACGGCATCGAGGAAATCCCGGTCGTGGGAAATCAGCAATAAGGTGCCGGGATAGCTTTTCAGCCATTCTTCGAGCCAGATGATGGCGTCGAGGTCCAAGTGGTTGGTCGGTTCGTCGAGCAGCAACAGGTCCGAGGGGCACATCAAAGCCTGCGCCAGGTTCAGACGCATCCTCCAGCCACCAGAGAAATCTCCTACCGGACGATCCATTTGCTCATTAGTGAACCCAAGACCGGCCAGCAGCTTGCGAGCCCGGGCGTCGGCGGTGTAACCGTCGGCACTGTCGAGTTCCGCGTGCAGACGGGCCTGAGCGGCGCCGTCATGCGATGCTTCGGCAGCGGCGAGGTCGCGTTGCACCTCACGCAGGCGCAGGTCACCATCGAGCACGTAGTCGACCGCCAGGCGTTCGAGGGTCTCGATTTCCTGACGCATGTGGGCGATGCGCCAGTCGGCCGGCAGGAAGCAGTCACCCGAGTCCGGGTGCAGTTCGCCCCGAATCAAGGCGAACAGGCTCGATTTGCCGGCGCCGTTGGCACCGATGAGGCCGGCTTTGTGGCCGGCGTGCAGGGTCAGCTCAGCGTCTTCTAGCAGACGTTGAGGGCCACGCTGTAAAGTCAGGTTCTGAAGTCGAATCATAATGGCGGCGGAGTCTACCAGCTTCGCTCGCAACTGGCGCGAGTAGCACTATGTCCTCTGACCTGTGGAGCTTTTCCCTTACCACCTACGCGCGTCCCGGCATTGAAGACGCGTGCCTGACGTTGCAGTCGGCGGGTGTGAACGTGTGCTTGCTGCTATGCGCGTTGTGGCTGGGAGAACGGGGCGTCACCTGTAACGAACAACGCTTGCAGTTGCTTCGCGATATAGCCGGACCTTGGGACGCAGATGTCGTGCAACCGTTGCGCGCCTTGCGAATGCAATGGAAAGCCGCCGCCAGCGAGGATGCCGGACTGGATGATCTGCGCGAACAAGTGAAAACACTGGAGATGGAAGCCGAACGGCATCTGCTGTTGCGACTGGAACGTGTGGCGCAGAGTTGGCCACAGTATGAGGTGACCGATTCAACGGCCTGGCTGGAAGGTGTGGCGGCAGGCGCCGCCCACCTGAACCGCGACGCGCTGCATCAGCTGCGCGTCGCGGCAACCGGCACTTAAGAAGCGCTGGCTGGGGTGGTGCTGGTGCTCGACGGTGCGGCTGGCGTTGGCGCAGTCGATGGGGTCGAGGGAGTGGCTGCTGCCGCTGGCGAAGCCGATGCAGCTGGAGTCGCTGGTTTGGTAACTGGCGCAGTAGCTGGCTTGGCAGCAGCGGCAGGCTTTTTCACGGCCGGTTTGGCGGCAGGTTTTGCAGCTGGCTTCGCGGCAGCAGGTTTTGCTGCAGCTGGTTTGGCTGCTGGTTTCGCTGCAGCAGCTGGCTTGGCGGCGGCAGCGGGTTTCGCGGCGGCAGCTTTGGCAGCGGGTTTAGCAGCGGGTTTCGCCGCCGCTTTTGCAGCCGGTTTTGCGGCAACGGTTTTAGCCGCGACAGGTTTTGCGGCTGGCTTGGCGGTAGCAGTTCTTGCAGCGGCAGGTTTTGCAGCAGGCTTCGCAGCAGCCGATTTTGCAGCTGGTTTTGCCGCTGCGGTTTTCGCCACAGCCGGTTTCGCAGCAGCGGTTCTTGCAGCAGGTTTAGCGGCGGCCGTTTTGGCAGCAGCTGGCTTGGCGGCCGTTTTGGCAGCCGTCGATTTAGCCGCTGGTTTTGCAGCGCTGGCAGCAACCGGTTTTTTCGCCGCAGGTTTTGCTGCGGCTTTCACCGGCGCTTTGGCGACAGGTTTGGCAGCAGGCTTGGCCGGTGCTTTTGCAGCCGCCGGTTTGGCAGCAGCTTTCTTGGCAGGTGCCGCAGCAGGCTTGGCCGAACGCAGGGACAACGCCTTGCCGACAGCCTCTTGTACACGACCGATACCCTGGGCCAGTTTCAGGCTTTCTTGAGCATCGCGCTTGAGTTGCAGAATGTAGCTGCGCGTTTCGGATTGACGATCCTTGAGGGCATCGAGCAAGTCCTCAAGTTCTTTCACCGCACCCTTCGCTTTGGTTTGTGCCTTGGCTTTACCGGCAGTTGCGGCGTCCTGCAACTTGGTACGGGATTTGTGCAACTTCTCCTGCGCTTTTCCGCGCTGCTTTTCCAGTTTGGCGAGCAGTTTTTCAGCATCAGCCAAGGCTTGGGAACAAGCGTTTTCCAAATGATCGAGCAGGCTGCCCGAGAGTTGTTGGAGTAAGTGCAACGGGGTATTTACAGGCTTCTTGGTGGCCGACATGGTTTACCTCCTGGCTGACGTGGGTGCGGCTCATACTAGACCTCTGATGACACCGCCGCTAGGGCATGTTGACAGTATCGAAAGCGCTGCGTTGCAACAGATTGAAATTCTTCTGCGCGGGTGCAAAACCAGTTCACCTTTGAGCGCACTCACACTGGCATAATCCACCGCATCTCAGATCGGAGTGTGCCCATGTCGCGCTACTTTTTTTTATCGTTGTGTGTGTGTTTTTCCGTGGCCCAGGCCGCCGAAAAAACCACCCCGAACGAGGCCCACGATCTTGCTTACAGCCTGGGTGCGAGCCTGGGTGAACGCTTGCGCCAAGAGGTGCCGGATCTGCAACTCCAGGCATTGCTCGACGGTCTGCAACAAGCCTATCAAGGCAAGCCACTGGCATTGAAAGACGAGCAGATCGAACAGATTCTGGCCGAGCACGAAGCCCAGGTCGCCGAGCAACCCGCCCTGCCACAAAGTGAAGTCGCGCTGGAAAAAGAGCAGCGCTTTCTCACCGAGGAAAAAGCCAAACCGGGTGTTCGTGAATTGGCGGATGGCATTTTGCTGACCGAGTTGGCACCGGGCACGGGGGCCAAGGCAGGCCCTGATGGCAAGGTCGAAGTTTTATATGTCGGACGCCTTCCCGACGGGACCGTGTTCGATCAGAACAGCAAGCCGCAGTGGTTCAGTCTGGATAGCGTAATCAGCGGCTGGCGCAGCGCATTGCAAAACATGCCGGTCGGTGCGAAATGGCGCCTGGTGATTCCGTCGTCGCAAGCCTATGGTGCTGACGGTGCCGGCGACCTGATCGCTCCGTTTACGCCGCTGGTGTTCGAAGTCGAATTGCGCGGTGCCACAAGCTGAAAACCGAGAACGAAAAACGGCGCGCATAGCGCACCGTTTTTTAGTCTTGCAGGAGAGGTTCAGGCCTGAACCGAGTCCTCTTCCTTATGAGCAGTGTGCAGCACTTCGATCAGGCAATCTTCCAGTTCGAAGCGTTCGTGCAACAGCCCGCCCAGCTCCTTGAATTTCTCTGCCACGCACTTGCCTGCATCACACAGGTCGTTGAACGCCAGCAGCTTCTCGGTGATGACGTCGATGCGCGGGTAAATCGTCTCGGCCAGCTCCAGCCCGCGAGTATCGCCAAAAGCCTTGGCTTCGCCGGTCAGCTGTTCGTAGATTTCGAAGTGCCCGGCAGACACGTAGTCGACCAGCACGCCGCAGAATTCCTGCAACGGCTTTCGGTTTTCGCCCAAAGCCTCTGGCTTGGCACCGAGAGCATCGTAGGCTCGAACCAGTTCGTGACGCTCCTGCAACCAGCGATCGATCAGCAGATGCACTCCACCCCAACGTTCCTGAGCATTCTGACAACTTTCGAGCATGGTGATCTCTCTTCCCTTGTGGGTCATGCTGCCCTACACCTGTCGCAGTCTTGATAATCAAGAATCGGCCAGGCAGAGCGCCATCGAGCAACATAATTCCAATGACACGTGCGGGCCAGATTATGCCCGCGCGACAATGGCTTCAAGGTACGCAGGAGATAAAGTTCATACAAGTGTTTAATCACCCGCCAGCCCCCGGTGCGACGACACGCCGCTGAGCGGTCGCTTGCAGGCAAGCCAGACAACGCGCAGCAGCAGATAAACACTCAGAATTGTCACCGCCATGAAGAGCAGCAGACTCCACTCCGGGATGCTCAGGTCGAACAGCGTCCAGGAGATTTCTGCGCAATCTTCGTCCCCTTTGAACATCCGCGTCACTTTGCACAGCCAGGGCACGTTCTCGTATAAGGCCTGCGGATTGGTAGAGCAGGTCGATAGCTGATGCGCCGGATCGCTTTGCAACAAGACTTGCCGCCACGCCGCGACCATACCGGCGAGACTGCATGACAAACCGAGCAGCCAATAAAGAAAAGTCCCGAAGCGGCCGGGGCCATGCACCGAAGCTGTCAGGCAGACACCGGTGAACAACGCCAGGCAGACTCGCTGCAAAAGGCATAACCCGCAAGGCTTGAGGCCGATTGCGTATTCCAGGTAATAGGAAACGCCCAAGGCCAAGGCACCTGCAATAAAAGCCATGAAAAACAAGGAGCGTGAGCAGGCCAAAAACATGGCTTATCCGTAACAGTAGAGACAGGCGGTTACGGTAGAGGAAAGCGCGCCAGCCTTTCAAGGCAGGCCGGCACGGACACTTCACCAGAAGTGTAGGGAATTCCCGACAGCGTCGGGAGGACTTGATGAAGTCCCCTGTAGGACAAAGCCGATCAGGGATTACAAAGCTAAACATTCAGCGAAATTCGAGCGGCCGGATCGCGCCCAGGAACGACTCCCGCCCCAGGCGCAGCCTGCATCCGGCTGCTGAGCAGTCGTCATACATTTAAACGCGATTGGCCTGATGAAACCGTGGTGCTCGCTTTACAACTGCTTCGCAGCCGGACGCAGGCTGCGCCAGCTGCTACAGAAGGAATACGTCAGGCGTAAACGGGCGCTGGGAGTGGTGCCGCCAGCAGGCGCTCATCCAGCAGACCCAGACCTTCCTGAAACAGCTGATTGCTGCGCTCTGTGTCGCCGAGCTGAGCGAGCAACCGCGCCAGTTCCGCACAGGCTTCCGGGTTGCGCTGGACCCGCAAACTGCTTTCCAGATAGTCCCGCGCCTTGCCCCACAGACTGCTTTGCAGGCACAGGCGGCCGAGTGTCAGCAGAAGGCTTGGGTCGGCCGGATGATCCTTGAGCCAACCCTCGGCCGTTTGCAGTTGACGAGCCGGATCGCTACCACGCACCAGACCGTAGAGACGCGCCAGATGACTGTCGTACTTGCGCTTCAGCGCTGTGCGCAGAACCTCCTCCGCTTCGACCTGTGCACCCAGTTGCCGCAGTTGCTCGGCATAGGCCAGCACCAACTGAGGCTCCTGGCGCTGAGCCGAGGTGAGTTGCTGCCAGGCGCGATTGAGCGATTGCAAACCCACCGTGCCGTCCGCTTCCTGATGCGCCGCCAGGGAAAGGTTTTCACCCCACGCCCGTCGCTCCAGATCGGCCAGCTCGGCGGGAGGCAAGACTTTATCCTTGCGCAGCTCCGGCAGCAGGCGAATCACTGCCGACCAGTCGCCGCGCTGCTGATGCAGACGCTGCAACTGGCGCAAGGTCTGGACGTTATGAGGATGACGCTCGTGCATGGCTTGCAGGGTCACCAGGGCGCCTTCGGTGTCGCCACGGTCGTTCTGCAACTGGGCGTGACTCAAGGCAATCGCCAACTCCGCCTGGGGCTGGCGTTCGAGGGCGCGCTCCAGCAAGTTGTCGCATTCCTCGTAGTGACCTTGTTCATTGGCGGCGCGTGCGGCGCCAAGGTAGTAGAGCAGCGGCTGGCGCTCGGCTTCGGCGGCGCGATGCAAATGACGCTGCGCACTGGCCCAGCGACCTTCCGCCAGGTCCAGCTGACCGTGTTCGATCGCCACTTGCACCCGACGGCTGCGATTGCGCCGCGACCACGGATTGACCACGCCGCTGGACGTCATCACCAGCTCAACCAACGCCTTGATGCCCCAGAACACCAGCCAGAGCACTGCGACCAACGCCAGGGTGGCCCACAGACTCGCTTCATAACGGAAGGTCTTGTAGGCAATCAGCACGTAACCGGAATGCTCGGCGATCGCCAGGCCCAGTGCGGCGGCTGCGGCGATGACCAGAAACACGATCACATAGAGGCGTTTCATGGCGTGGCCTCCTGCGCAGTGTTCGCGGCCGGTTTTGCCATCGGTTTGATCGAGTCTTCGGCGTTGACGTTACGCCGCTCCAGATACCCCTGAACCGCACTCAATGTCCCGGTCAGGTCCGGCGTGACCACAGTGACCGGCTGCTTGCTCAACTCGCCCACCTGCTCAAGCATGACTTTGCTTTGAGGGTTGTCCGGGTTGAAGTTGCCCGTCAATACATCACGCGCCTCAGCCAGCGCCTGGGTGTAGACCGCTGCCTGGCCATTGAGCGCGGCCCATTGCGCCTGCTCCAGCGCCAGGCTCAGCGCCAGACGCACCTGACTGAGGCTCTGCCCTGCCAGCAATGGACGAACATTTTTGTCAGCATTGAAGTCGATGCGGATGTAGCGCGAAATCTGATCCCACCACTGCGCCCAACGACTGGCTCCATCGCCATCGGCCGTCAGGCCCAACAGCGATTCGCCACGATCCTTGTACTCGGGGGCCAGCTCGGTGAGGTTGATGACCTGATCGCGCAGTGCGCCCAATCGCAGGAACAACCCGGTGCGATCCGGCTGTTCTGTGCTGCGCAGCGCCACCAGGGTTTTGGCCACTTGCTCGCGAGCTGCGAAGGCACCGGGATCGTTCTGTTCACGCAGAATTTCATCGGCACCCTGCACCAGGGCCTGGGCGCTGCTGATGTCCTGCAGCGCAGAAAGGCGCAGGCTGGCCAGACGCAACAAGTGCTCGGCTTCGGCCAGACGCCAATCCTTGCGACTCGCACCGAGGACCGTTTCCAGACGCTGATTCAAGCGTTGCTGATCGCCTTGCAACTGCGCCACCAAACGGCTGCGAGCGTCCAGTTCTTCGGCTGCAGGCATTTGTTCAAGGCGCGCGCTCAAGCGCTGTTCATTGAGTTTCAGGCTCTGCGCCTGATCGCTCAACGCCTGGACCTGGCTCAACTGCTGCTGAGTGTTGGCTTGCAGGTGACGCACCTGCCAGACACCCCAACCGCCCACGGCAACACCGGCGGCGCCCAACAGCAGCGCGACGATTGCCAGCCCATTGCCCCGGCGCTGCACTGTGGCAGGTGGTGGAGTTTCAACCGGCGCTTCAAGCACCGGCAGCACGTCATCTTTAGGCAAGGCTGTTTCGCTCACGTATCCATCCTTTGCATTAGAGAACGGGTTCGGGATGCTCCCGTAACACCGTCAGCAAAGCCGTGGCACTGGCGCCACGACAATCCACAACTGTTTGGGCCCCGGCGGCACGTGCCAGCTCGGCGACCCTGGGGCTTGGAACAAACAACGGCAACCGCGCCATTTCAGGCCAGGCATCGCCTGCCAATTGGCGCAGGTGCTCAAAACCCTGTCCACTGCTGACCACCAGCCCGTTCAAGCGTTCCGCTTCGATCCGGTCAGGCAGCACCGTCGACGGGTAGTGAGGCAGTCCACGACGGTATAACTCCAGATACTCGACACTAGCACCAAGCTCGCGCAAACGCTCAGCCAGCAACTCGCGCCCGCCCTCCCCGCGCAAGATCAGCACCCGCGGATCGGGTCGGGCAATCGCCTCGCGCAACGAGGGCAACTCAAGCAAGGCTTCGCTGTCATCGCCCTCGGCGGGGAAACTCACGTCCAGCCCGTTATCCGCCAGGATCTGCGCAGTCGCAGCGCCCACGCTGAACCAGCGTGGGGACGGTGGCTGTGGCCAATACTGATTGAGCAGGTCAACGCCCATTCTCGCGGCCGGTTTACTGACCACGATCACCGCACAGTAACGATCCAGCCCCTGAATCACCTCGCGCATTGTGTCAGAGACAGCAATCGGCTCGATCTCCAGAAGCGGCAAACTGCTGCTGAAAATCCCCGCTTGCGACAAAACGCTTGCCAGCGCCGCCGACTCATCTGCGGGGCGCGTCAGCAGCAGGCGCCAGCCCGTCACTCGTGACCTGCCTCGCCATAGACCGCTTTCAGAATGTCGGCGGCGCCCTGGCTCAGCAAGTCTTCAGCGACTTGCACACCCAAGGCTTCTGCATCGGCCCTTGGCGCACGAGCCTCGGCGTTGAGCAGCAGGCCGCCGCTCGGATCGCCCACCAGACCGCGCAACCAGATCTGCTCGCCTTCAAGCACGGCGTAGCAGGCGATTGGCACTTGGCAGCCACCATTCAGATGTTTGTTGAGGGAACGTTCCGCGGTCACGCGGGTGGCGGTGTCCTGGTGATGCAACGGCGCCAGCAGGGCGTGAATTACGCTGTCGGCGCTACGGCATTCGATGCCGACCGCGCCTTGGCCACCGGCCGGCAAGCTGTCGTCGACACTGATTGCCGAGGTGATGCGATCCTCGAAGCCGAGACGAATCAGGCCGGCAGCCGCAAGGATGATGGCGTCGTATTCGCCGGCATCAAGCTTGGCCAGGCGCGTGTTGACGTTGCCGCGCAGGAAGCGGATTTCAAGGTCCGGGCGGCGAGTCAGCAGCTGAGCCTGACGGCGCAGGCTGGAGGTGCCGACGATGCTTCCTTGCGGCAACTCATCCAGGCTGGCGTAGGTATTGGAAACGAACGCATCGCGCGGGTCTTCACGCTCGCAGATGCAGAAAAGGCCGAGGCCTTCGGGGAAATCCATCGGCACGTCTTTCATCGAGTGCACGGCGATGTCGGCTTCGTTTTCCAACAACGCGGTTTCGAGCTCCTTGACGAACAGGCCCTTGCCACCGATTTTCGACAGGGGCGAGTCGAGCAGCTTGTCGCCACGACTGACCATGGGCACCAGCGTCACAAGCAAGCCCGGATGAGCCTGTTCCAGACGTGTCTTGACGTATTCGGCTTGCCACAGGGCAAGAGCACTTTTGCGGGTGGCGATGCGGATTTCGCGAGAGGACATGGATCAATCCGTACTGAATAGATACGGCGGATAATAACAGCTCAGCCAAATCCACTTTGACTTGTATCAGAAACTACGTGGCCTCCCTGGCCCCGGACGTCCAACAAACGGGTGTGAAGTTCGCTTCTGATCAGCGAATCAAAGCTGTTGCATCATTTTTCGCACGCCGGCCACGTGGCGACGGCTGACGATCAGGGCATCGCCATTGAGGCCTTTGAGGAACAGCTGAAAATGCCCCAGCGGCGTGCGCTGCAAGCGTTCGATGCGTTCGCGGGCGACCAGAGCGTTGCGGTGAATGCGCACGAAACGGTCGCCGAATTCATCTTCCAGGGCCTTGAGCGGTTCATCCAGCAGCACTTCGCCGCCTTCATGGCGCAAGGTCACGTATTTGTGATCGGCAATGAAGTAGACCACCTGACCCAACGGGATCAGCTCAATGCCTTTACGTGTTCGGGCACTGATGTGGCTGCGGGGGCCGCTGCCGCTTTCGGCGGCTGGACGGGTCAGGGCGGCGAGCTGGACGCGATTGGGCCGCTCGGCTTTTTTCAATGCATCATGTAAATGTTCGGTTCGCACAGGCTTCACCAGATAGCCCACGGCGCTGGCCTGCAGGGCTTCCACGGCAAATTCATCGGGCCCGGTGCAAAACACCACGGCGGGCGGGGTTTCGCGTTCGCACAACCGGGCAGCCACTTGCAGGCCATCAAGGCCTGGCATGCCGATATCGAGCAACACGATATCCGGCTTGTGACTGTCGATCAGCGCTAACGCCTCTTCGCCGTTCGTGGCGCTGGGCTCCAGGACAGTGTATCCCTCGAGTTCGCCAACCATTCGGCTCAGGCGCTCGCGGGCTAGGGGTTCGTCATCAACGATCAGGACATTCATATTGCGCTGGATTCCTGCGTGAGTCTCGCACAAGGATAGCGTAGACAGGTGAAGTGACGTCCGTCACCGCGATCCACGCTAAGACTAGCGCGAGGGCCAAAAAGTGCCGCGAGACCGGCGGCTAAATTTTCATCTGCCAATTGATTGGAGGCTCTGGCCCGCATAAGCGAGGTATCGCCGTAGGGTTTGCCGATACACAATATGAACACCCCCTCTTCTTATAGTCAGCCGCAGCGCCGAGAAGTGCGCTGTTCCTATTGTCCAACTGTAGACGGTTGCAGGGACGATATTGCTCAATCGGAAAATATCGTTGCGCAATTTCCCACAAGGCATGTCCCGAGTATGGACCCCGCCTTGTGAAAAAAACCTGTCGACCAGCGTCAGCGACAGGATTGGCAACCCTGTTATTATCCGCGGCAGCTTCCACCGTCATTTTTTCTTCAGCCGACACGAGCGAATTCATGAGCACTGACAAGACCAATCAGTCCTGGGGCGGCCGCTTCAGTGAACCCGTCGACGCCTTCGTCGCCCGCTTCACCGCCTCCGTCACTTTCGACCAGCGCCTGTATCGCCACGACATCATGGGCTCGATCGCCCACGCCACCATGCTGGCCAAGGTCGGCGTGCTGACAGACGCCGAGCGCGACAGCATCACCGATGGCCTGAAGACCATCCAGGGTGAAATCGAGGCCGGTCAGTTCGACTGGCGCATCGACCTCGAAGACGTGCACATGAACATCGAGGCGCGCCTGACCGACCGCATCGGCGTCACGGGTAAAAAACTGCACACCGGGCGCAGCCGCAACGACCAGGTCGCCACCGACATCCGCCTGTGGCTGCGCGACGAGATCGACCTGATCCTCAGCGAAATCACCCGCCTGCAAAAAGGCTTGCTGGAGCAGGCCGAGCGCGAAGCCGGCAGCATCATGCCGGGCTTCACCCACCTGCAAACCGCGCAGCCGGTGACTTTCGGGCACCACATGCTGGCCTGGTTCGAAATGCTCAGCCGCGACTATGAGCGCCTGGTCGACTGCCGCAAGCGCACCAACCGCATGCCGCTGGGCAGCGCCGCGCTGGCCGGCACCACTTACCCGATCGACCGCGAGTTCACGGCTCAGTTGCTGGGCTTCGATGCCGTGGGCGGCAACTCGCTGGACAACGTGTCTGATCGCGACTTCGCCATCGAGTTCTGCTCGGCCGCGAGCATCGCGATGATGCACTTGTCTCGGTTCTCCGAAGAGCTGGTGCTGTGGACCAGCGCCCAGTTCCAATTCATCGATCTGCCGGACCGTTTCTGCACCGGCAGCTCGATCATGCCGCAAAAGAAAAACCCGGACGTGCCAGAGCTGGTGCGTGGCAAGACCGGCCGTGTCTTCGGCGCGCTGATGGGCCTGCTGACCTTGATGAAGGGCCAGCCACTGGCCTATAACAAAGACAATCAGGAAGACAAGGAACCGCTGTTCGACGCGGCCGATACGCTGCGCGATTCGCTGCGAGCCTTTGCCGACATGATCCCGGCGATCAAGCCCAAGCACGCGATGATGCGCGAAGCGGCGCTGCGTGGTTTCTCCACCGCGACTGACCTGGCTGACTACCTGGTACGCCGCGGCCTGCCGTTCCGTGATTGCCACGAAATCGTTGGCCATGCCGTGAAGTACGGCGTGGAAAGCGGCAAGGACCTGGCGGAAATGAGCCTGGAGGAGCTGCGCAAGTTCAGCGACCAGATCGATCAGGACGTATTCGCCGTGTTGACCCTGGAAGGCTCGGTGAACGCCCGCGACCATATCGGCGGGACTGCGCCGGCGCAGGTGAAGAAGGCCGTGGCGCGCGGTCAGGCATTGCTCGCCAGCCGCTAAAAGCTTCGCGGGCAAGCCTCGCTCCTACGGGATCTTTGTCGCCCCGCAATTGCGCGAACGACACCGATCCCGCAGGAGCGAGGCTTGCCCGCGAAGACTGACTCAAGAACGCTACAAAACCCTACTTCTTGGAAGCGACCATCGCCATAAACGCCGGCATCGCCGCTTCCTTGTCCACCGCAATCCGCTGCACGTTCGGGTTCTGCTCCAGTCGCTCCAACAGCGCCCTGGCCGCCGGCATCTCGGCCAGCAGATCGATATCGAACAGCTTATGCGCCACCGCACAGGCCAGTGGAACGCTGTACAGGAAGTACAAATCCGCAATGCTCAGACTGTCCCCTGCCACATAAGGGGCGAACTTGCCGTGCCTGCCCAACGCGGCAAAGCCTGCCAGCAGCTCGGTCTTGGTCTTGTCCCTGATCGCGTCCGGCACCTGCATGCCGAAAAATGCCTGGGGATAACAGGCGCGAGCCGGCAACTCGATGTACAACTCGATTTCCTTGGCCACTGCCAGCACTTGCGCCCGCTCGAACGGGTCGCTCGGCAGGAGCGATATACCGTTCTGACTTTGCTCGATGAACTCGAGGATTACCGCGGTTTCATTGATGAAACCCTGCTCGGTGCGCAAAACCGGCACCTTGCCGCGCGGACTGATGGCCAGCGAGTCCGGGCTTGTGCCGGCATAAAACGGTACTTCTTCAAACGGCACGCCCTTCTCCAGCAGCGCCAGCTTGACCATGTTGTAGTAGTTACTGACGGAAAATCCATAAAGCTTGAGCATCACAAAGCCTCCAGGCCGTGCGGGGTTGGCAGTGCCTGTTTATAGAACGCCGAAGCGATTCCTGCCAGCAGCATCACAGCGCTGAATGCAGGTAAACTGGCCGCCTTAAACTTGAGGAGCCTGCCATGAGCGAGCCAACTGATATCGATAGCGACGAAGAAGAATTCACCGAAACCACCCTGATCGAAGCCATCGAAAACCAGATCGAAAGCGACAACCCGCCTGCGGCCAAGGCCACGTTCAACAAGCTGACCCTGGTGGGTTACGAGCGCGAGGAAATCCTCAACCTGATGGCCCATGTGCTGGCAGTAGAAATCGACGCAATCCTCGAAGAAGACCGCGCGTTCAACACCGAATGGTATGAAACCGCCCTGCGTGCACTGCCAGAGTTGCCGCCGGAAAAGAAGTAACCCCGATTCCGTAGGAGCGAGGCTAGCCCGCGAAGGATGCGCTGAAGTTTTTCCAGACAAACCGTGTCATCGCTCTTGGCGGGCAAGCCTCGCTCCTACGCACCCCGCTGGCGCACCACCCTGCGGGGAATGCATCCCGAGGCGAAAAAACCCTGTCGCGAGCACTGGACATGCCGCACGAGTGGGCTCACCTTAGGGGCGCTGTCGTCCAATTCCTAGAAAGTCTGGAGTCCTTATGTCGCTTACCCCTGAGTTGGTTGCCGAACTGGAAATCCTCGCACTCTTCAACCTGGACAGTTCCCAGGAAGGTTTGAAAATTCATCAGACCGCTGCCCCGAAAGCCATTGCTGCCGCCCAAAGACTGTTCGACAAAGAACTGATCACCCAGCCAGATGGTGGTTATCTGACCAGTCTGGGTCGTGACGCCGCGCAAAATGTGCAAACCGTTCTGACCATTCTCAACGTCCAGGAAACAGCCTGAGCATTACCGTAGCGCCCACGGAAACCCCTGCTACGGGTTTTCCGCGGGCACACTTGGTGACTTGACGTCGCCTCGTGGTAGAAATCTGGCGTCAAAAATACAAATTCAGCTTAAAAGTCCCGCGTCCGAGGCGCTAAACTGCCCCCATCCGCAGACCCCACGTCCGAGCTTCGCGAGCCGGTTTGAGCTGACATGACCCGCACCCATGAAATCCGCCCCGATCTGGACGAGGGAATCGACCGCAAGGTTCTCAGTCAGCTGCGCGCTCGCTTTCTGAAGCTCAACGAAGGCCGCATGGCCCGTGCCATGGAAGGGCTGTCGCCCCGCCAACAAACGGTGCTGACGCTGCTGCCGCTGTTTTTCCACGTGAATCACCCGCTGTTGCCAGGTTATGTGTCGGGCAGCACGCCGGCCGGGCTGTCGAATTTCGAGCCTGACGCCAACGCCCTCGCCGAAGCCCAGCGCCTGACCCGATCGTTTTCCTATAAGCCACGCCACGGCAGCAATCCACCGCGTCCGATCCACGGACTATTCCTGATGGGCAGTCTGGGCACCCTGGCCCAGGCCGATCAAAGCGACATGGACGTGTGGGTCTGTCACAGCCCGGACTTGAACGAGAACGAACTCGCCGAGCTGCGCAAAAAGTGCCAGTTGCTTGAGGCCTGGGCCGCCAGCCAGGGCGCCGAGGCGCATTTCTTCCTGATCGACCCGGCCCGCTTCGTGCTCGGCGAGCGCGATACGCAATTGAGTTCGGAAGACTGCGGCACGACCCAGCACTACCTGCTGCTGGATGAGTTCTACCGCACCGCAATCTGGCTGGCCGGCCGCACGCCAATCTGGTGGCTGGTGCCAGTCTACGAAGAAGCCGCCTACGACCGTTACACCCACACGCTGCTGTCCAAGCGCTTCATCCGTGCGGACGAGTCGCTGGATTTGGGGCATCTGGCCTATATCCCGCCGGGGGAATTCATCGGCGCCGGGCTCTGGCAGTTGTTCAAGGGCATCGAGTCGCCCTACAAATCCGTGCTCAAACTTCTGCTGATCGAGGTGTATGCCAGCGAACACCCCAAGGTCCATTGCTTGAGCCTGCGCTTCAAGCAGGCGGTATTCGCCAATCAACTGGACCTCGACGAGCTCGACCCCTACATCGTGGTCTACCGACGCATCGAGGAATACCTCACCGCGCGGGGCGAGCCGGAGCGCCTGGAGCTGGTACGCCGCGCGTTGTACCTGAAGGTCAACCGCAAGCTCACCGGCAGCAGTCGCACCCAGAGCTGGCAACGTTCGCTGCTTGAGCGCCTGGCTCACGAATGGCACTGGGATCAGCGGCAGCTGGCGCTGCTCGACAGCCGCAGCCAATGGAAAGTCCGCCAGGTCAGCACCGAACGCCGAGCCCTGGTCAATGAACTGAACTACAGCTACCGCTTCCTGACCCAGTTCGCCCGCAACGAGCAAACCGCCAGCCTGATCAACAAACGCGACCTCAACGTGCTGGGTCGGCGGCTGTATGCAGCCTTTGAGCGCAAAGCGGGCAAAGTCGAGTTCATCAACCCCGGCATCGCCCCGGACCTGGCCGAAGACACCCTGACCCTGGTGCAGGCGCCCAACAAGAAAGAACCCGGGCAAACCCAGTGGGGCTTGTACAACGGCAGCCTGGCAGCCCACGAGTGGGAACATTTCGCGCCGATCAAGCGCAGCCGCCAATTGCTGGAGCTGCTGACCTGGTGCCACCGCAACGGCGTGATCGACAGCAGCACCCGCCTCGCCTTGCACCCAGGCACCAGCGATTTGAGCGAGTTCGAACTGTTCAACCTGCTCGGCAGCCTGCAACAAAGCATCGCCCTGCCGTTGGCGACGGTTGCCGAAGAGCCCTTGCTGCGCGCCAGTGTGCCGAGTGAAGTGCTGATTCTGGTAAACGTCGGCGTCGATCCGCTCAAGCACCATCGCGACCTGAATATCCTGATGACCACCGAGCGCACCGACTCCCTGAGCTACGCCGGTGTCCGGGAAAACCTGGTGCTGACCCTGGACCAGGTCACGCTCAACAGCTGGAACGAAGTGCTGGTCAACCGCTACGACGGCCCCCACGCCCTGCTCGACTGCCTGCGCGATTACCTCAACAACTTGCCGAACGGTCCACAACAACCCCGTTTGAGGGTGCGTTGCTTCTGCCACAACCGGGCGCAATTCATTGCACGGCGGGTCGAAGAGGTCCTCGATACGGCGCAGAACCTGCTGCTGAGCCAGCTCAATCATCGCTACCTGCTACAGGTCCAGCAGCATTACCACGTGCTGGAGTTGGTGCCCGGTCAGGTCAATCACGTCGCCCTCGCCACGCTGCCGGCGCTGTTCGATTACCTGGGCGAAGAACTGGCGAGCTACAGCCCGCTGCACCTGGACCCGATGGCACTGGAAGACCACGACCTGGCGCTGATCCTGCCCATGGGCCAGCCCGAATGCATTCAAGTGTTCTACCGAATCACCGAACAGCAGGCGGAGCTGTACGTACTGGATGAATTCAATGCCCTGTGGCAGCAGCGCTTGCCCTATTACGACGAACAAAGCCTGCTGGTGCCACTGCAAAGGTTCCTGCAATCAATCCAGTACCGACGCGACGCGTTGCTGCCGATGAACGCCGCCCAGTCCCTGAACCTCGACACGTTGTATTACCAGCTACTGCCGTCAGGTCCTGGCCGGGCGCGTCGCGTCGAAGCCCGGCCGGCGCCGCAAACCCCGATCAATAAACCGTTCTACGACGTGCAGGCGATCATCGGCAAAGCCGCGCCGGGACAGGTGCAGGTCACGTTGTATTGCAATCAGCGGGAGTTTTCAGAGCTGGAGTATGGCGACCATTTGTTTAGCGTGGTCGCCCAGGAGATCGTCGAGCAGCGCCGGGAAATCGAGCGCTATCGCTGCTACATCACCGACCTGGACTTGTCGGGCCTGCTCGGTGATGGTCAGAGTTCAAGCAATTTGTATTTGCGCTACAAGGCCGACCTGGAGCGCGCGTTGAATGAGGCGCTCGAGCAGGTCTAAGCGGTTTATTCCGGAAAATGACCGCCCCCGGCCGGCTGGGATTCAACTTCCAGCAGGGTCAGTTTGAGGGTTTTGCCGCCTGGTGCTGGCCAGTCGATGTGCTGGCCAACTTTAAGGCCGAGCAGCGCGCTGCCGACCGGCGCCAGAATGGAAATTTTGCCTTCGTCGGCGTTGGCGTCCTTGGGATAAACCAGGGTCAGGTGATAGTCCTTGCCACTGCCTTCTTCGCGGCAATGCACACGGGAATTCATGGTGACGACATCGGCGGGCACTTCTTCGTGACCGACCACGGTATCGGCGCGATCCAGTTCGGTTTGCAGCGCAATGACGCCCGGCAGCGTGTCATCCAGGCTGTCGATCAGGCGCTCCAGACGTTGCACGTCCAGACGAGTAAGGGTGATGGAAGGTGTGGTCATGATTGAGGCAGACTCCTTTCTTCTGCACAAAAAAAGCAAAACCCCGCCAGAAAAAGGCGGGGTTTTCACGAGCCTCGATGGGTTGAGGCGTTTCTGGACACTATCACAGCTCAATAAATATACAAGTGAGCGGCGACCACGCACCTGCGCTGACATTTTTGAGAGAGGCTTGCCTGTGGCGAGGGAGCTTGCTCCCGTTCGGCTGCGCAGCAGTCGTAAGCTTTTTGGGGCCGCTTCGCAGCCCAGCGGGAGCAAGCTCCCTCGCCACAAAAGCTCTTATGCCAAGGCTTTGCGCTGGACTGCCTGGGCGCAGATCACACGCCGACGATCATCATCCGCCGAGCGCCATTCGCGGATGTCTTCGACATGGCGAAAACAGCCGAGGCAGACCTTCTGTTCGTCCAGCCGGCACACACCGCTGCACGGCGAAGGCACGGCCGGGCTGACATTGCTGTAGAGCGGTTTGGGCGGACGAACGGGCGCAGGCTGGGTCACGGTCTCACAGACCTTCGAAATCGAGCTCGACGTCAGCTTGCTGCTTGACGATGCGCTCAAGCATCTCGCCCAATTGTTCTTCACTCTTGTCGCACATCCAGCGCTCGCTCTCTTCGTCGTAATCGAAGTGGAAACCACCGGACACGGCCGCAAGCCATAGCTGACGCAGGGGTTCCTGGCGGCTGAAGATCAACTGGCTGCCGTTTTCGAACTTGACGGTGAGCACACCGGCCGAGCTCTCCAGATCGATATCCAGGCCACTATCGTCAAAAATATCCTCCAGCGTCTGCTGGGTGGCATCGACCAGGTCATGGAAACGGGCTTCGGTCAAACTCATTACGGCAACCTCAAAAAGTGTCTGTTCACGCTCAAGCGCCGCAAGATACGGGCGAGCCCCGGTGATTGCAAAGGATAACGACCCACGGTGATCACGAAACCTGTGGGAGCGAGCCTGCTCGAGAAGGGCCCATCATATTCAACATCAATGTTGACTGACACTACGCCTTCGCGAGCAGGCTCGCTCCCACAGGGATTGCGCCCGGCTGACCAGCATCGTGCCAAGCCCCGCCGGACGGGAGCCCCGTCGCATAGGCAAGCTGACGGGTGGCCGGTATACTCCGGCGCAATTAATGCATTTTCAAGGATTTCGCCATGAAGCGCCTGATCTCTTCCCTTGCTGCGCTCGTCGCGGTTGCCTGCCTTGTGTCGGCCTGTGGTCAAAAAGGCCCGCTGTATCTGCCCGACGATTCCCAGGATCCCGCCGAGCAGGCTCAGTCCTCGCAAAAGCAGCCGTCCAAAGCACACAAGCACGACGTCTACCAATAAGGGAACGCCATGGACGCTTTTAATTACCGTGGCGGGGAGCTGTTTGCCGAAGGTGTGGCCCTGTCGGCCATCGCCGAACGTTTCGGCACACCGACCTACGTCTACTCCCGCGCGCACATCGAAGCCCAGTACCTGGCATACGCCGATGCGCTGGTCGGCATGCCGCACCTGGTCTGCTTTGCGGTCAAGGCCAACTCCAACCTGGGTGTACTGAATGTCCTGGCCCGTCTTGGCGCCGGTTTTGACATCGTCTCCCGTGGCGAGCTGGAACGCGTACTGGCCGCCGGCGGCAGCGCCGACAAGATCGTTTTCTCCGGTGTCGGCAAGACCCGTGACGACATGCGTCGCGCCCTGGAAGTTGGCGTCCATTGCTTCAACGTCGAATCCACCGATGAGCTGGAGCGTCTGCAAGTGGTCGCCGCCGAGCTGGGTGTTCGCGCACCGATCTCGCTACGTGTGAACCCGGACGTCGATGCCGGCACGCACCCGTACATTTCCACCGGTCTCAAAGAGAACAAGTTCGGCATCGCCATCGCCGACGCCGAAGACGTGTACATCCGCGCCGCCCAGTTGCCCAACCTGGAAGTGGTCGGCGTCGATTGCCACATCGGTTCGCAACTGACCACCCTGCCGCCGTTCATCGACGCCCTCGACCGCCTGCTGGGCCTGGTCGACCGCCTCGGCGATTGCGGCATTTACCTGCGCCACATCGATCTCGGTGGCGGTTTGGGCGTGCGTTATCGCGATGAAGAGCCGCCATTGGCTGCCGACTACATCAAAGCCGTGCGCGAGCGTCTCGACGGTCGCGACCTGGCGCTGGTGTTCGAGCCGGGCCGTTTCATTGTCGCCAACGCCGGCGTGCTGCTGACCCAGGTCGAGTACCTCAAGCACACCGAACATAAAGACTTCGCCATCGTTGACGCGGCCATGAACGACCTGATCCGTCCGGCGCTGTACCAGGCCTGGATGGATGTCACCGCCGTGCGCCCGCGCACTGCAGCGGTGCGCGCCTACGACATCGTCGGCCCGATCTGCGAGACCGGCGACTTCCTGGCCAAGGATCGTGAACTGGCCCTGGAAGAAGGCGATCTGTTGGCCGTGCATTCGGCCGGCGCCTATGGGTTTGTCATGAGTTCCAACTACAACACCCGCGGCCGCGCCGCTGAAGTGTTGGTGGACGGTGATCAGGCATTTGAAGTGCGTCGCCGTGAGACGGTAGCCGAGTTGTTTGCTGGCGAAAGCCTGCTGCCGGAGTAATCCCATGCTGCTGCGTTTTACCAAGATGCACGGCCTGGGCAACGACTTCATGGTCCTCGACCTGGTCAGCCAGCACGCGCACATCCTGCCCAAGCACGCCAAGCAATGGGGCGATCGGCACACCGGCATCGGTTTCGACCAGTTGCTGATCGTCGAAGCGCCGAGCAACCCGGACGTGGACTTCCGCTACCGGATCTTCAACTCCGATGGTTCCGAAGTGGAACAGTGCGGCAACGGTGCGCGCTGTTTCGCCCGCTTCGTGCTCGACAAACGCCTGACCGCCAAGCGGCAGATTCGCGTCGAGACCAAAAGCGGCATCATCGAACTGGATATCCGCAGCGACGGCCAGATTGGTGTCAACATGGGCGCACCGCGCCTGGTGCCGACCGAGATTCCATTCGACGCGCCAGAACAGGCCTTGAGTTATAAGCTCGATGTCGAGGGTACGACCGTCGAACTGGCCGCCGTGTCCATGGGAAACCCCCATGCCGTGTTGCGGGTCAGCGACATCAACAACGCACCGGTGCATGAACTGGGACCGAAAATCGAACACCACCCGCGCTTCCCGGCGCGGGTCAACGTCGGTTTTCTCCAGGTCATCGACCGGAACCGTGCGCAGTTGCGCGTCTGGGAACGTGGCGCCGGGGAAACCCAGGCCTGCGGCACCGGCGCCTGCGCTGCCGCAGTGGCCGCGATCAGCCAGGGGTGGATGGATTCGCCGCTATTGATCGACCTGCCCGGCGGGCGTCTGTCCATTGAATGGGCAGGCCCTGGCCATCCGGTCATGATGACCGGCCCGGCAGTCCGCGTTTATGAAGGACAAGTGCGTCTTTGAGAGAGTCGAATCCATGAAAGATAAGCCCCAGGTTCCCGCCCCACAGCCCGACGAATCCCCTTCCGAAAGCCTTGAGGCGGCGGCGATTGCCGCGTACCTGGAGGCTCATCCGGATTTCTTCGTCGAGCACGAAGAACTGCTCCCGGCCTTGCGCATTCCGCACCAGCGCGGCGATACCGTCTCGCTGGTCGAACGCCAGATGAAGATCCTGCGCGACCGCAACATTGAGTTGCGTCATCGCCTCTCGCATTTGATGGACGTGGCCCGCGACAACGACCGCCTCTTCGACAAAACCCGCCGCCTGATTCTGGCGCTGATGGATGCCAGCAGCCTGGAAGACGTGGTGATCAGCGTCGAAGACAGTCTGCGCCAGGACTTCCAGGTGCCTTTTGTCAGCCTGATCCTGCTGGGTGACAACCCGATGCCGGTGGGCCGCTGGGTCACCCATGCCGACGCGCAAACGGCCATTGGCGGCTTGCTCTCGGAAGACAAAAGCGTCAGCGGCAGCCTGCGCGATCACGAACTGGACTTCCTGTTCGGCGAAGAACAGCGCAAACAGATCGGCTCCACCGCCGTTGTCGCCATCAGCCATCAAGGCATCCACGGCGTCCTGGCCATCGCCAGTCGCGACCCGCAACACTACAAAAGCTCGGTCGGCACGCTGTTCCTGAGCTACATCGCCGAAGTCATGGGTCGCGTGCTGCCTCGGGTCAACAGTTCCCTGCGCTCGGTACGCTGACCATGGAACGGCAACTGGACGCTTACTGCGAACACCTGCGCAGTGAGCGGCAGGTGTCGCCCCACACGCTGCACGCCTACCGCCACGATCTCGACAAAGTGCTGGGCTGGTGCGTCAAACAGAACATCAGCAGCTGGGCCGCGCTGGACATTCAGCGTCTGCGCAGCCTGATCGCGCGCCTGCATTCCCAGGGTCAATCTTCGCGCAGCCTGGCGCGACTGCTGTCGGCCGTCCGTGGGCTCTATCATTATTTGAACCGCGAAGGTCTTTGCGATCACGACCCGGCCAACGGCCTGGCACCGCCCAAGGGCGAAAGACGGCTGCCGAAAACCCTCGATACCGACCGCGCGCTGCAACTGCTTGAAGGCGCGGTGGAGGATGACTTCCTGGCACGTCGGGATCAGGCGATTCTGGAGCTGTTCTATTCCTCGGGTTTGCGCCTTTCGGAGCTGACCGGGCTTAATATGGATCAGCTGGATCTGGCCGACGGCATGGTTCAGGTGCTCGGCAAGGGCAGCAAGACTCGCCTGCTGCCGGTCGGCAAAAAAGCGCGTGAAGCCCTGGAACTGTGGCTGCCGTTGCGGGCCATGACTAACCCGGCAGACGATGCGGTGTTCGTCAGCCAGCAAGGCCGGCGCCTTGGCCCCCGGGCGATTCAGTTGCGGGTCAAAGCTGCTGGTGAGCGCGAGCTGGGGCAGAACCTGCACCCGCACATGTTGCGGCATTCCTTTGCCAGCCATTTGCTGGAATCCTCGCAGGACCTGCGCGCCGTACAGGAATTGCTCGGCCACTCGGACATCAAGACCACCCAGATCTACACCCACCTGGACTTCCAGCACCTGGCCACGGTCTACGACAGCGCCCATCCACGGGCCAAACGCATTAAAGGCGATGATTCATGACCATCCAATTGATCACCTTCGACCTCGACGACACCCTGTGGGACACCGCCCCGGTGATCGTCAGCGCCGAAGCCATACTGCGTGAATGGCTGACCGAGCACGCACCGAACCTGGGCGCGGTGCCGGTGGAGCATTTGTGGGCTATTCGGGAACGGATCCTGACCCTCGAACCAAGCCTCAAACACCGCATCAGTGCGCTGCGCCGCCGGGTGTTGTTCCATGCGCTGGAGGAGGCCGGATACGACCACGGCGAGGCGTCGGACCTGGCCGACAAGAGTTTTGAAGTGTTCCTGCATGCCCGGCACCAGATCGAGGTGTTTCCCGACGTCGAGCCGACGCTGGAAACCCTGGCCAAGCATTACGCCCTGGGTGTGGTCACCAATGGCAACGCCGATGTGCGCCGGCTGGGGCTGGCCGATTACTTCAAGTTTGCGTTGTGCGCCGAAGACATCGGCATCGCCAAGCCCGATGCGCGCCTGTTTCATGAGGCATTGCAACGGGGCGGTGCGACGGCGGAGACGGCGGTGCATATCGGCGATCATCCGGGGGATGACATTGCCGGGGCGCAGCAGGCGGGGTTGCGGGCGATCTGGTTTAACCCGGCGCGCAAGGCCTGGGAAGCCGAGAAGGCACCGGATGCCGAGATTCGCAGTTTGACCGAATTACCGGCGTTGCTGGCTCGGTGGAATTCCCAGCACCAATCCTGAGATCACCGATATTCCCTTGTAGGAGTGAGCCTGCTCGCGATTGCGGTGTGACATTCAGCATTTATGTTGCCTGACACACCGCAATCGCGAGCAGGCTCACTCCTACAGGGGATCGCCGCAGGCCCAGAGCTTTTTACCGCCCATGAAAAAGCCCGCAGCGACGGCGGGCCTTTTCAGCAAGCCAATAGCAGACGCTTAGATAGGCCGGCTGCCGTACTTGTTGTCAGGCTTCTTGGGCGGATCGGCGACCACATTGGCCTCCACTTCCTGCACCTTGCCGCCCCGTGCCAGAAACTCTTCCATGGCCTTGGCCAGGGCGTCGCGTTCCTTGTTCTTGGCTTCGACGCTCGGCAGCTCGTCAACCGACACCGCAGCCTTGGCTTTGCCTTTGGCGGTCGGAACGGGCGTTTCACCGCCGTCGTCTTCAGCGACGTCTTCGGCCGCTGCTTCCAGACCTTCTTCGGTTTCGTCGTCGTCGCCTACTTCGAGGTCGTCGTTTTCCAGATCATCGTCGCTCATGTTCTACCTCATGACTTGCGAAAAGCAGATTAGTTATAGCCCAGCTTCACCGTCTGTCGACAGCCGCCGGAAAAATTCAATAACCGCTGGTGACCAGCGGTTCATGCCTCTTCACCGTGCACGGTGGCGAGGACTTTACGGGCACCGCCAAAATCACGGTGCTCGCCCAGATAAACACCTTGCCAGGTCCCCAGCGCCAGTCGGCCTGCCGAAATCGGCAAACTGAGCTGACAGCCAAGCACGCTGGCCTTGAAGTGCGCCGGGAGGTCGTCCAGGCCTTCGTCGTTATGCTCATAGCCGTCTGTTCCTTGTGGGATCAGACGATTGAAAAATCGTTCGAAGTCGCGACGTACCGCCGGATCGGCGTTCTCGTTGATGGTCAACGACGCCGAGGTATGCTGCAGCCACAAATGCAACAGACCGACCCGGCACGCCTTGAGTTCAGGCAGGCCGGCGAGTAACTCGTCCGTTACCAGATGAAAGCCCCGGGGCCGTGCCCGCAGGGTAATCAGAGTCTGTTGCCACATACAGTTCTCCGCACGTTCGGGGCGCATTCTAGCGCGCTCTGGGAAAAAACAAAGGCCCTAATATTCCTTCAATCATGTAAGCCATTGGCCGCAGAAAAACGCCCGTCGTAAACGCCACCAAACGTGTACGAAAAAACCTTTCAGCAGTCTCTTCACTGACAAACGCCAGACAAAAAAATGCCCGGCAAGCCGGGCAAGTTTTTTATGCGCGTGCTTACAAGTTGTAGCCGCGTTCGTTGTGGAGTGCCAGGTCGATGCCGACGGCCTCTTCTTCTTCCGTGATACGCAGGCCCATGACAGCGTCCAGGACCTTGAGAATGATGTAGGTGACGATCGCGGTGTAGATCACCGTGAAGCCCACGCCTTTGCACTGAATCCAGACTTGAGCGGCGATGTCGGTGACGGTGCCGAAGCCACCCAGGGACGGTGCGGCGAACACACCGGTCAGGATCGCGCCGAGGATACCGCCGATGCCGTGCACACCGAAGGCGTCCAGGGAATCGTCATAACCGAGTTTGCGTTTCAGGGTGGTGGCGCAGAAGAAGCACACCACGCCCGCTGCCAGGCCGATGACCAGTGCGCCCATCGGGCCCACGGTGCCAGCGGCCGGGGTGATGGCGACCAGACCGGCCACAACACCCGAAGCGATACCCAGTGCACTTGGTTTGCCGTGAGTGATCCACTCGGCGAACATCCAGCCCAGTGCAGCGGCGGCGGTTGCGATCTGGGTCACCAGCATTGCCATACCGGCCGTGCCGTTGGCCGCAGCGGCGGAACCGGCGTTGAAACCGAACCAGCCGACCCACAGCATCGCGGCGCCCATCAGGGTGTAACCGAGGTTGTGCGGTGCCATCGGGGTGGTCGGGAAGCCTTTGCGCTTGCCGAGCACGATGCACGCAACCAGACCGGCCACACCGGCGTTGATGTGCACCACGGTGCCGCCCGCGAAGTCGAGCACACCCCAATCCCACATCAGGCCGCCGTTGCCGGACCAGACCATGTGCGCAATCGGTGCATAAACCAGGGTGAACCACACGCCCATGAAGATCAGCATGGCGGAGAACTTCATCCGCTCGGCGAAGGCACCGACGATCAGCGCAGGGGTGATGATGGCGAAGGTCATCTGGAAGGTGATGAACACCGCCTCAGGGAACAGCGCCGCAGGACCGGTCAGGCTCGACGGCGTGACACCGGCGAGGAATGCCTTGCCCATGCCACCGAAGAACGAGTTGAAATTGACGACGCCCTGCTCCATGCCGGTGGTGTCGAACGCGATGCTGTAGCCATAAATGACCCACAGAATGCTGATAAGACCGGTAATGGCGAAGCACTGCATCATCACGGAAAGAATGTTTTTGGAGCGAACCATGCCGCCGTAGAACAGGGCGAGGCCGGGAATGGTCATGAACAGCACGAGGGCTGTCGAGGTCATCATCCAGGCGGTATCGCCGGAGTTGAGGACTGGGGCCGCCACTTCGTCTGCCGCCATAGCCAGGCTGGGCATTACGAGGGACAACAGGGCTCCTAGCCCTGCGAATTTACGCAGAGTCATATTGTTTTCTCCTGGGGCGTTGGGTTTGTGGCGGCGTTTAAATCGCGTCGGTATCGGTTTCGCCGGTACGGATGCGAATCGCCTGTTCCAGATTGACCACGAAGATCTTGCCGTCACCGATCTTGCCGGTGTTGGCGGCCTTGGTTATCGCCTCGATAACCCGGTCCAGATCCTTGTCGTCAATGGCGACATCGATCTTTACCTTAGGCAGGAAATCGACCACGTATTCCGCGCCGCGATACAGCTCGGTGTGACCCTTCTGCCGACCGAAGCCTTTGACTTCAGTAACGGTAATGCCCTGCACGCCGATCTCGGACAGCGACTCGCGCACGTCGTCCAGTTTGAACGGCTTGATGATGGCAGTGACTAGCTTCATGAAAACTCTCTCCCGAATTGGTGGACTTGCCCCAGGAAAACAAACCCGACTCAAGTCTAAGCGCAGTGCCTGGCTTTGTAACGCATCGTCGACCTTACCTGCCCGTCCGACGCCAGCTAACCGCTCCTCACGAAACAACTCCCCGTTTCGCTTGGCGCACTGCATTCGTCACAGCGACTGCATCAGTGCATGGGTTACGACTGACTAAGCAGAAAGCTTGCCATCTCGCCAAAACCCACTGAATTCAACCCCTTGACCGCCGCCAACAGCCCCTTTCCTCAATCGACCCCACGGATACGCACAACAACAGTGCGCAGCCGTCTGTCCACATGCGCGAAAAGCGTGCATCCCTGCTGACGGAATTGACTATAGACACTGCGTGATACACTGCCCGCCATTGTTGACAGGACATTTCCCATGCTCGCACCCAAAGATTTCCTCGACGCCCTGAGCGGCACCGCCTCCCGCCTCTTCAGCGGCGAAACCCCATTGCCGAAAAGCGAAATCGAAAGCCAGTTCAAGGCGTTGTTGCAGAGCGGCTTCAGCAAGCTGGACCTGGTGAGCCGGGAAGAGTTTGATAGCCAGATGGTTGTGCTGGCGCGGACCCGGGCACGGCTGGAAAGCCTCGAAGCGAAGGTTGCGGAGCTGGAAGCGAAGCTGAATCCGCCTGCCGAGTAACCCTGCTGACAACGCAACCCCCTGTGGGAGCGAGCCTGCTCGCGAATAGAGTCACCTCGGTCTACCAGCCTTCCCACACTGGACCGACCAACCCTGTAGGACCTGCCAAAGGCTGCAATCTCCTGATCTGCCGCCCCGCCACCATCTCGGCAACGTCCTACAAAGATCACCACCGCCGTCCGATAGCGCCGTGAAGCCCAGGCTCCTAAGCTCATTCTCAGCTGAATATTCAGCACTGGGTTTGGCGACCTGGAAGCTTAAGGCGTACGACGACCATCTCTCGAGTCATGGCGGCTGTGCGTGGGAGACCTTCGGGTCTGCCGGGTTCCTTTTGCTCCGGTTCGCCAACCCGCGTACAGCTGCCACCCAATTGTTTGGCGACGATTGACGGCAGCCTCTTTAGCAAAAGGAGCTGTATTAATGAGTTGCGATAACGCTTATCTAGTCCCTCACGTCTTCACCCGCCACAAACTCCACCTCCACGCGCTTTTGGTCGAAAACCAGCCTTGGTTCAGCGCCCGAGACCTGGGCCGTCTGCTTCGCCTTTTCCTCGACGAGCGCGCCGTCCGAAAACTCGATCCCGATCAACATCAATCCGCGCGAGTCGTCATCCACGGCACCCTCGAAAACACCCTGCTAATCAGCGAATCCGGCGTCTACGCCCTGCTCGTCTACCACTACTGCCCCGAATACCGAGGCCTGCGTGAATGGCTGACCCACGACGTAGTGCCAGCCCTCAGAGACGCCCAACATCCGGCAACAAGCGAACGCCCGATTCTGAGTCTGTTGAACTGGCCGGAGATGTCGCTGAGTTTGCTGCACTGGAATAACCAGCCGTGGATTCGGTTGCAGGATGTTCCGCAGATGCTTGCGGAGGGTGAACGGGCGCAACGGACGGTCAATGCGCCTTGGTGGAAGCGTGCTTCGCGGATGTTGCAATCGCTTTAAGTATTTAAAGCCCTACCACGTTCGATTCCAGCTTCCCGCAAATCGTAAGTCGCTTGCAGGTTCAGCCAGAACTCGGGCGTGGTGTTCAGGTGGCCAGATAGCTTCCCCGCTAGATCAGCACTGACACAACGCTGTTGCATCACGATGTCGTTGACCACATTTAACGGTTCGTTCAACGAATGGGCGAAAGCTGACTCTGAAATGCCCAACGGTTCAAGAAACTCCTCCTGAAGAATTTCGCCAGGATGAACGGGCCGCATTCCATTACTGTTCATTATCCTCTCCGAAGTCAGCGATCAATTAATGATCATAAGCAGCCCTGCCAGACAGACAAGAGCGCTCACCCACTTTCACCGGCGTCCGTCATTGTTCTAGGCAAGGTCCTACAAAAACATCATCCCGAGACCCATTACGTCGGCACCCCACGCTCGCTTACGCTTCATCACCAGAAAGACACTCGCAACATCCAGTGAAAGTTTGTCGCCTCATTCGTAACGCCGAAGAACAACACCCCGACTACCCTTCAAAAAACCGCAGGAAGCGGTTCCCGTAAAGCTCAAGGAACGACCATGTCCCTCTCCATCGTCCACAGCCGCGCCCAGATTGGCGTGGATGCGCCCGCCGTTACCGTAGAAGTCCACTTGGCCAACGGTTTGCCGTCCCTGACGATGGTCGGATTGCCCGAAGCGGCAGTAAAGGAAAGCAAGGACCGGGTACGCAGCGCGATTATCAATTCAGGGCTGCAATTCCCGGCACGGCGTATCACGTTGAATCTCGCTCCCGCTGACCTACCGAAGGACGGTGGACGATTTGATCTGGCCATTGCGCTGGGGATTCTGTCAGCCAGCGTGCAGGTGCCGACGTTGACGCTGGATGACATTGAGTGTCTGGGAGAGTTGGCGCTATCGGGTGCGGTGAGGGCAGTTCGCGGTGTGCTGCCGGCAGCATTAGCAGCACGCAAGGCCGGGCGGACGCTGGTAGTGCCGCGGGCAAATGCAGAAGAAGCGTGTCTGGCGTCGGGGTTGAAGGTGATCGCGGTGGATCATTTGCTTCAGGCGGTGGCGCACCTTAATGGACACACTCCAATCGAGCCCTTCGTATCCGATGGCTTGCTGTACGCCAGCATGCCGTACCCCGATTTGAATGAGGTGCAAGGTCAAATGTCAGCCAAGCGCGCGCTGCTGATAGCGGCGGCAGGTGCGCATAACTTGTTGTTCAGCGGTCCGCCGGGAACAGGGAAAACCCTGCTGGCCAGTCGTTTACCGGGGCTGCTACCGCCATTGGCTGAGAATGAAGCGCTTGAGGTCGCAGCAATTCAATCGGTTTCCAGTTGCGTGCCGCTGAGCCATTGGCCGCAACGACCGTTTCGCCAACCTCACCATTCCGCATCAGGCCCGGCACTGGTCGGCGGCGGCTCACGACCACAACCCGGCGAAATCACCCTCGCCCATCATGGCGTGCTGTTCCTGGACGAACTTCCTGAATTTGATCGCAAGGTATTGGAGGTTTTGAGAGAGCCTCTGGAATCCGGCCACATCGTGATATCCCGCGCCAAGGACCGCGTGCGCTTCCCGGCGCGATTCCAATTGGTGGCAGCAATGAATCCATGTCCCTGTGGATATCTTGGTGAACCGAGTGGTCGCTGCTCCTGTACGCCGGACATGGTCCAGCGCTACCGAAACAAACTGTCGGGGCCGCTGCTGGATCGCATTGACCTGCACCTGACCGTCGCCCGAGAAGCCACCGCATTAAACCCATCACAGAAACCCGGTGACGATACAGCCACCGCTGCGGCACTGGTCGCCGACGCAAGAGAGCGTCAAAACAAGCGCCAAGGCTGCGCCAATGCATTCCTCGATCTGCCTGGCCTGCGCAAACACTGCAAGTTATCCACAGCCGATGAAAACTGGCTGGAATCCGCGTGTGAACGACTGACCTTGTCGCTCAGAGCTGCTCACCGATTGCTCAAGGTCGCCCGCACCTTGGCGGATCTTGAGCAGGTCGATGGGATCACCCGCGAGCATTTGGCAGAAGCGCTGCAATACCGACCGGCCTCAGCGTAATCGATGACTATCACAGCAAATCATTCAGATAATATTCAGAGAGAGCGTCAGTAATACATGAAGTTACTAAGAAGTCATTGGATCAGATTCGTCTATTGCCTGATAAGCATTGCTATCGTATGGGCGGCGCTATTACAGCAGGAAATTGTTGTTGGCTCTCCGACAACCCTGAACAACTTTTCCTACATTGGCACAGTCATTACGGTCGTCGCGCTAATCATTTCAATATCCGAAGTTCTGCACAGTGTTCGTTACTCACGCAGCATCAGTGCAGAAGCCAACAGAATACTCAAGGACGCAAAAGCTGTAGAGGGCGCCTCGGCCGTCAGTGAATGCATTGCGACGCTCAATGAAGCAGCAGGTTATGTGGACACCGAAAACTATCCATTGGCGCTGAAGTGCTATCAGCATTTCAGGATTCTGTTTGCCAAAATACCCGGTACAAGTCAGGAGTTCGAAAGGATTGACAATATCCTTGGAGAAACTGAAATCACCATCAGAAAAGGGGTTTTCGCGACGGCAAACGCTCCGCTCGAAAAGCCGATCAGAATCCTACTTCACCACAATCTTGAAAACATCAAAGAAAACCTCGAAAAGGTTAACCCGGCCAGAGGGCGTCAATATGCTACCGCCTAGATTTCTCGATTTCATCAAAGCACTCACCGCGAGAACGGAGAGAGGCGAATTCTCCTGGAGTTATGACGACAACAACTCGTTTGTGAAACTCAAGGAAAAGGACTTTTCTCTTTCATTGCGTTACAGCTTCAACGCCGACGAGAAATATGCGGAGTACGTTATCTATTACATCGATGAGATCGGAAATAAGGAGCATCGGTTTTATACCAACCAAACCTGGAACGACTTCGATTTCATCCGGCGCCTGTTTGATGCGGCACAAGCGTCAGAAATGAGACTTCCTTTTTAGCCTTTTGATGAGCGGTGAACACAGACTTCCACTGCTCATCTCGAAAGGCCGCTTACTCTTTGGTCAAATCCACCAGCGGCGTCTGCCTTACCTCAGTCTCCCGCCCACCTTGAATCTCACTCACACGCTTCAGCGCCTTATCCACGGCATCTTTATCGGACAGCAAGCTGTAATGGATTTGAAACTGCCTCTGCTCTTTAACCCCAATCATCGGCACCAAACCAATCGGCCGCTGATACCGACGGTTGTAAGAAAAACTCGTCCCCGGTTCCAACCCGGTCACATACCCCTGCCCTTGCGTATCCGTGTTCTTCCACAACGAAAACACCGGCAACTGCTGCGTATTGAACCCCACCGACACCCCAAGGCTCCCGGCTTTGTTATGCAACACGGTCAGCGTGTCGCCCTTGGCATCGCCATAAGGCACGACGTTGTAAACCGTCTCGTCGTAGTCCTTGGTCGGTGCACGGTAAGTCTGCCAATCCGGCAAATCCCCTTTGGCCTTGTCGTTGAACGGCGACACCTGTTTAACCGGCGCAGCAAAACGCGCGCCCTGCTCCAGGAATGGCGTGCTGAAGTTGCTGTGGTACAGCGCCTGGTATTCCTTCGGGTAGTCGCCGTTGTTGGTCAACGTGTCGTTCAGGGCGAACGCTACGCTGCCGGGTTCAGTGACCAACTCAGTTACCACCGAGAAATCGACTTTTTTGAACGCCTGCTCTTTCAGCTCGCCGCGCAGGCTGATGGCGTAAGGCGGTTTTTCGTCGATGTGCAGGGTGACTTTGCTGGCCGGGATGTTGGCGGCGCGGCCATGCAGGGTCAGCAGTTCGCCGTTGTCGATGCCGGGATGGCCGACCCATTCGTAGCCACAGCGAGCCACCAGTTCGTTGAAACCTTCGAGCCAGCCCAGTCCGCCGCGGCCGTTGAGTTCGATGAAGGACGGATTGACCACGTCCTTGACCGGAGAGTCCCAGCCCATGCGTACATCGCCGACCGATGCTTGCAACACGTTCATGCCGCGAGTGGGCACCACCGAGAGTTTCATTGTGCCGTTATCGATGTCGACGATGCTGACGCCCTCTTGCCGGCCGCCGTGCAAGGTGCGCAGGGTCACGGAGAAGGGTTTGTCGGTTTTGACACCGAGTTGCTGGCTGGTGATCTGCCAGTTCTGGGCAGCCTTGTCGCTGTCGAGCAGGACGTAGTCCCAGGCCATGGCGTGGGAGGCGGACAGCGCGCCAAGGGCAACGACTAATTTGAGCGGGGTCATGGGGAAGCCTTTCTTGGAGTTGTGCATTTTTTATAGCGCTGATGAAACGATTCAGCAAGCTTAAAAAAGCGGACGTCCGAGTCTTCCCAAATCAATTCACATTGCCCCCATGCAACCTCCGCACGCTTACGCTAGTCTCATACGGTTTTGGACCTCTGCTGATTGACGGCGACATCATTATGACATTAAGGTCGCCAGCTAAATGCAGGAGCAGGAACAGACACCTTTGTCTGTCATTTTTGCGCAACGGAACATATGGAGTTTGAATGCGCGGGGCATTATTACGCAGCGGTAAGAGCGGGTCATTCACAGCCCTGGGCGAAACAGGTCAACCGGTCTATCGGGCTGCCCTGCAATTGCGCGAAGCCATTCGCCGCAAGAACCCCGACATGGTCGACCACCTGGCCATTCCTCAAAGCGATGAACTCGGCAACCAGATCGATTGGTACAGCGGTATCGAAGGCGATGTGATCCCGTGGAGCAGTGCGACCGAAGAAGAACGCGCTCCGGCCCGTCGCCAACTTGAAGCCCTGAAGACTGCGCTCGATGAGTTGAGCCAGCGTTTCCTAGGCACGGACCCGGCCGAACAGCAGCAAGGCGACAAAGCCGTGTTCGGCAAGCTGCTCAAGCGCGTCATTCATTTCCCTGACGAAAATTTCGTCTACCTGGTGCAAGGCAAGCCGGTGCTGACCTTCTGGGGTTTCGAGCACGCCGGTACCGGTAATCGCGATCCCCTGCACTGCCTTTATCAGGTTCCGCCCGTCTTCACGCTGCCACCCGTGGTTGAAGAACCGGTGGTGGCGCCCGTCGTGCCCGTGGTAGCTCGTCCGTGGTGGCGTCGCTGGTGGTGGCTGTTGCTGCTGCCGCTCCTGTTGTTGCTGTTGTGGCTGTTGCTCGGCCTGCGCGGTTGCGTACCGATTCCATTGGTGGCGGTGGACTTGCTGCCCGAGGGCATCGTGCCGGTGGAAAATCAGCTGGAAGAGCCACAACTGACCGGCAATGTCACAACGCTGAATGGCGTTCCCGTGACCGGCACGGTCGCTGGTTCCACCACAGGCACCGCCGTGACCGGCACCCAAGGCGCGGAAGCCCCGGCGCTCGCTGGCAACGAAGCTGACGCCGCGACTGCCGGCATCACGCAAGACCCGGCCGCCGAATCCCCAACCGCGCCACCCGCGCCACCGGAAGCCGAAGCCGAAGCCAAAACCGAGGCACCTGTCACCACACCGCCCGACGCACAAAAATCCGCCGCCGCAGCCGCAACCACAAAACCGGGCCCGGCCTTGAGCATTCCGCCTGACGCCGCCGACGGTGCCGCCAAGTTCCTCGACGGTCAGTACCGCGCCGGTGCCGGCATTCAGGATCGCCGGACCGGCAAGCCGCTGCGCCTGGAATACCAGCTCAAGGACGGTAAGGGCGAAGTCACCGTACACCAGGCCGACGGCACGAAATGCAGCGGGCCGGTGAGCGCTACCATGAAAGGCGGCAGCCTCGCCATCGACAGCCAGGGCCAGGCCGTGTGCGGCGATGGCAGCACTTACGACATGCCCAAGGTCAACTGCCGCAAAGGGGCGACCACGGTCGCGGACTGCACCGGCGGTTACGGAAAAGATCAATTCCCCATGTCCATGCGGCAAATGGGCGAATAAGACTGGAATAACCCGACATGTTGCCTGAAGTCACCCAATTCGAAGACACCGTCACGCTCGTCAGTGACACCGGTATCCAGTTCATGGATTTCGCCCTGCGCCTGGATCCTCGCAAGGAACCGGCGGGCGAGTTCGCGCCGATGATCAGCGGGCTGATCTGCCGGCTGATGTACAACGAAGAGAAAGACTTCTACTTCTACGAGCCCGAACCGGAAAAGGTCGAGAAGGCCAAGCCGGCGTTCAGCGTCGACATGAAAAGCAGCCTCGAGCTGCTGGACGGTGTCTGGCTGCCGACGCCGTTTTTCCGTTTCATGCCGCCGCACCGCTTTGACGAAGGCCCGACCAACTGGTCGCGGATGCGCCTGGTGAAACTGGCCACGCCAGACATCGACGGCAACACCCATCGCCTGACGATGGCGTTCGACAGCCGCGTCATGCCCAAGCGTGACGGCACCGCCTACCTGGCGCCGAACGAAGAAGACATCAGCTCCGGCGTGTCCTTCAAACTGGCGACCAAGGCCAGCGAAACCCGTTGGTTCCTGGCCCAGCCATGGGTCAACGAATGGCTGCTCGAAGTGTTCAACGAAGGCAATGCCCATCGTTCCCGCGAAGAGCTGGACATCGACATCCGCGCCAACCATCACCTGGCGCACTACCTCAACCTGCTGAGCCTGTTGAGCACGCCGTCTGCGGCAGCGCAGTCGACCGCCAGGCCGAAGGTGGAAATCCCTGAGCTGAAAGTGGTGGCCAACGACAGCAATGGCCTGGTCAAACCGATTCCGGTGGACCTGGTGCTGGACGTCGGCAACTCACGCACCTGCGGCATCCTGATCGAGAACCACGGTCAGGCCGGCTCCGGGCTGAAGCAGAATTACGTGTTGGAACTGCGCGACCTGATCACCCCCGAACACACCTACAACCTGCCGTTTGAAAGCCGTGTGGAGTTTGCCCAGGCGTATTTCGGCAAGGACCACTGCTCGGTCAAGAGCGGCCGTCACGATGCGTTCCAGTGGGCGACGATCGCCCGGGTCGGCAACGAGGCCAGCCGTCTGGCCAGCCGCCGTCGCGGCACCGAAGGCTCGACGGGCCTGTCCAGCCCGAAACGTTACCTGTGGGATGAAAACGCCTACGGCCACGGCTGGCGTTTCAACTGCTCGTACATCAAGACCGACAACGAGCCCTACGCCACCGCCGCGCCGTTCTCGCACCTGATCAACGAAACCGGCGAGGCGCTTTACAGCCTCGAAGAAGACGATCGTCTGCCGGTGTTCATGCCGCGTTACTCGCGCAGCTCGCTGATGACCTTCATGCTCGCCGAGGTGCTGGCCCAGGCGCTGTCGCAGATCAACAGCCCGGCCCAACGCTCGCGCCAGGGTCACACCCGCGTGCCGCGCCAGCTCAACAGCATCACCCTGACCGTGCCGCCGGGCATGCCCCAGGCCGAGCGCAGCATCCTCAACGAACGCATGCAGCAGGCCATCGGCCTGGTGTGGAAAAGCCTCGGCTGGCACGCCGGCGAGGAAGATCCGCATCAGGATCAGGCCGTCAGCCCGCGCACGCCGATCCCGAGCATCCGCGTGGAATGGGACGAAGCCTCCTGCGGCCAGTTGGTGTACCTGTACACCGAGGTCAACGAGAACTTCGCCGGTCACCCGGAAGAGTTTTTCGACACCATCGCCCGGCCAGACAAGACCGACCGCGAACGCATCACCCTGGCGACCATCGACATCGGCGGTGGCACCACCGACCTGGTCATCACCGACTATCGCCTCGACCGCGCCGGCAACACCGGCAGCGGCAGCAATGTGCACATCGTGCCCGAGCAGCGTTTTCGCGATGGCTTCAAAGTGGCCGGCGACGACATCCTGCTGGACGTGATTCAGGACTTCATCCTGCCGAGCTTCGAGAAAGCCTTGCAGAACGCGGGCGTGAAAGCCCCGGATTCGCTGATGTCGCGGTTGTGCGGCGACGAATCGGTCAGCGCCCAGGACATGATTCTGCGCCAGCAACTGAACCTGCAGGTGTTCGCACCGCTGGGCCTTGCGTTGCTTAAGGCCTACGAGCATTACGACCCGCAAGTCCCGCAGGAAGTCAGCCCGCAAAGCTACCGCCAGTTGCTGGGCGACAACGCGATCAGCCAGACCGTCCTTGACTACGTCAACGCCGCCGTGCGCCGCGATGTCGGGGGCCAGAGCGGTTTCGACCTGTACGAATCGCTGATCGGCTTCGACCTGCAAAAGCTTCACGCCGCGTTCCTCAACGATCAGATCAACATCACCAAGATCCTCGGCGCACTCTGTGAAGTGGTCGCGCACTATCCGTGCGATGTTCTGCTGCTGACTGGCCGCCCTTCGCGTCTGCCGGGTATCCAGGCGTTCATTCGCAAGGTTCTGCCGCTGCCACCCGGGCGCATTCTGGCGCTGCAAAACTATCGCACCGGCGGCTGGTACCCGTTCCACAAGAACGGCCGCATTGACGACCCGAAAAGCACCGCTTCGGTGGGCGCGATGTTGTGCCTGTTGTGCGCCAACCACAGCGTGCCGAACTTCTACTTCCGCTCTTCGGCGCTCAAACCGTATTCGACGGTCAAGCACATCGGCGTCATCGACCTGAACAACGTGATCAAGGATGCCGACGTGCTGTACCGCGACATCCAGTCCGAAGACTACAAAATCAAGTTGCCGGAAATCGGCACGGGCGATGACGCCGACACGCCGCAGCTGGAAATGCGCGGCGACCTGCGTCTCGGTTTCCGCCAGTTGGCCGCCGATCGCTGGGCGGCTTCGCCTCTGTACACCCTGCGGTTCACCAAGGCCGGCCGGGAAAAGTTCTCCCGGGCCATTGGAGAAAACGGCAGCGCGCCGCTGCTCAAGGTGCGCTTCGAGGTCAAGGCGGCCGACAAGTACACGCGCAAGCAGGATCTGGTCAGCGATCGCCTTTCGGTTCGCGACATCGAATCCAACAGTAACAACGTCAACTTCAACCCGCGCAGCGACCTCGAGCTGGAACTCAACACCATGCTCGACGCCGGCCTGAGCGAGACCAAGTACTGGCTCGACAGTGGAAGTGTGAAACGCAAATGAATGACCTGACCCCCGAACAAACTCAGCTTTCAGCCCGTTGGGCCGCTGTTTATGAAGGTGCCGGTCAGGCGCTGGAATGGATTGGCCAGACACGCGGCAACGCGCCACGGCTGGACAGCGAAGCCGACAACCTGAACATCCGCCTGCACCGCGCCCGCAACCTGGCCCACAGCCTCGGTCGCGTGGCCTGCACGCCGATGACCATTGGCTTTTTCGGCTTGTCCCAAGCCGGCAAGTCCTACCTGATTTCGGCCCTCGCGGCCGGTCAGAACGGCAAACTGGAAACCGATTTCGGTGGCCAGCGCCTGGACTTCATCAAGCACATCAACCCGGTGGGTGGCGGCAAGGAAGCCACCGGCCTGGTGACGCGCTTCAGCCGCCGCGCCACGCCGAGCCAGGATCCGCAGTTCCCGGTCGAACTGACGCTGTTCAAGGAAATCGAACTGGCGAAGATTCTCGCCAACTCGTGGTTCAAGGACTTCGACCTTGAGCGGATCTCCTACGAGATCGACGAAGCGCGCATCCAGCGCGTGCTGAAGCCGTTTGAAGGGCGCGAGACCGGGCCGCTGCAACCGGGCGTCAGCGCTGACGATCTGGTGTCGCTGTGGGATTACCTGCGCGACAACTTCCGCAATTCGGTGAAGAAGCTTGAGCACCTGTATTGGCCGACGGCGCTGCAACTGGCGCCACGCCTGAATTTCCAGGAGCGTGCCGAGCTGTTTTCCATCCTTTGGGGTGAGCAAAGCGAGCTGACGCGCGTGTACCAGCAATTGGCCGGCGCGCTGCACAAGCTGGGCCTGCCCGAGACCGTCTTCGCGCCATTGAAGGCTTTGGTAAGTTTCGAAAACGACACCTACAGCCAGCGCGACAGCATCATGAACGTCGACATCCTCGAGCGCTTCGGCAGCCCGCGGGACTTGCCGATCGACGTGCGGCCCCGGGTCGACGGACGCCTGCAAAACAGCCAGGGCATCCCGGTCGCGCAACTGGCGGCACTGACCGCCGAGATGACTTTCGGGTTGATCGAAGCCCCGGCGGACGACATCGTCAACCAGGTCGACTTGCTGGATTTCCCCGGTTATCGCGGGCGCAAGAAGCTGCACGAGATAGCCGACTCCAACGACCCGGAATCCGCCACCAAGGACAACTCCGTCTCGCAGCTGATTCTGCGCGGCAAGGTCGCTTACCTGTTCGAACGCTACACCGACAACCAGGAAATGAACGCGCTGGTGGTCTGCACCGGCTCGACCAAACAGAGCGACGTCAACGACGTCGGCCCGGTGCTGACGCGCTGGATCGAAAAGACTCAAGGCGCCGACGCGGCCGCCCGCAGTAAACGCAATACCGGTCTGATCTGGGCCCTGACCATGCTCGACCTGCGCATCACCAACTCCCTGAGCCTGACGCCTGATCAGTACGACGAGAGTTGGAACGGCATGGTCAAGCTGACCATGCTCGAACGCTTCGGCAGCCTGAGCTGGATGAACGACTGGGCCGGCACGCCGTTCCAGAACACTTTCCTGGTGCGTAAACCGCGCATGGATGCCGCATTCATCGTGCAAGACGCCAGCGGCGCCGAAACCGGCCTCAACCCCAGCTACCTGGAGCGCGTCGACGCCCTGGGCACAAGCTTTGCCGGCAACGAACTGGTGTGCAAACACATCAACAATCCCGCCAACGCCTGGAAAGAAATGCTGCGCAACGATGACGGTGGCATCAGCCATTTCAGCGGCAGTTTCAAAGGCGTGGCCAACATTGAATTCAAACTGCAGCGCATCCGCGAGCAGCTCAGCGAATGCCTCGAAGGCCTGACCACTCACGGCCTGAGCACCTGGTATCACGCCGACGGTGACGGCGCCGCAGCCGCCAAAAAAGCCCAGGCGCAGATGATACTGACGGGCCTGGGCCGTCGTCCGGCCGTGCTCGGCGAGTTCATCGATGAACTCGACATGCCCAGCGAGTCGGTGCGCGACCTGTACCTCAGTGGTGTGTACGAAACCGATGACGCGCCCGCCGCCAGCGATGAGCCGGCCGCGCCGACACCGAGCCAGAGCCTGTACGGCAACGACGCCGGGTTCGATTTTGATTTCGGCGACGACCTGAGTCACGACACACCGGCCGCCAGTAAATCCAACACCCCGACGCCGGAACTGCAAAGCAACGAACACCGCTTCGCCAAAGCCGCGTTCAAGGCCTGGATTGCACACCTGCGCGAATTGACCACCCGGCAAAGCCTGCTCACCCTGCTAGGACTGGAAAAAGCGTTGATCGAAGCGGTGGTCGACGAATTGATCACGGCCGGTTACCGCCAGGACTTGCCCGGCCAACTGAGCCGTGCGGTGCTCAAGCGTGCACAAAGCGGCGCACGGCGCGACCAACTGGTCGAACGCCAGGTGCTGGAAGTGCAACGCGTGCTGCGCGACTTCGTGTCCTGGTTCGGCTACCTGCAAAAACCGGTCAACGAGCGCCCGAACAGCCGTGCCGGTGCCAAGGCGCCCTTGTTCTCGTTCTATACCGACATCGGTCCGGGACAAGTGCCGGTGTTGCCGCCGCAACCGGCTAACCAGGCGCAGCGGTATCTGGGTGACTGGCTCTCGGGCCTGGCCTACATCACGCAGGACAATGCCGGCCATGGTGCCGGTCGCGAAATCACCCCTGAACAGAATGAACGGCTGGGCCATGTGCTCACAGCCTTCACAGCGAGATAAGCAATGCCAATTCGTGTCGACCTGCTCGCCTTAGAACCCAACGTGCCTGGCCAGGCGTGCCTCACTGTGAAGAAATGGCAGGGTGGCGAAGAACAGCTGGAGTTCTCCATTCAGCGTAATCAGGACGGGTTCTACCTCCAGGATCAGAAAGCCTGGAGCAGCAATCCGTTCTGGTTCAAGGTCTCGCGCTTCAGCGTTGCGACCAGTGGTGAAGCCCTTGAAGCCCAGGTCGGCCCGGAAGTAGTCGACCCGCTGCTCGAAGGCGGCACCAACTCGCAATTCATGATCGAGCTGCGCGAACAGAGCCAGGGGCACACCGACAAAGGCGTGGTCCGGCCAGGCGTCGGGTTGCTGCCGTCCACGGCCGGTGGCCAGACGCGTTCGACTTACGGTGGTGCAGACTTGAGCGCACCTGCTGCACCGGAACCCGAAATTCCAGAGCTGCCGGAATTGGTCCTGAACACCGCCGAGCCAGAAATCGAACTGGAATCGGTGCCCAACGAACCCGCTTACACACCGCCTCCACCCCCGGTAAAGAAAAGCAAAAAAGGCCTCATCGGCCTCGCGCTCGTCGTGCTGTTGCTGGTGGCCGCAGCGGCCGGGTTCTGGTTCTACAAACGTACTCCGGTCCCCGCCCCGGCCATCGCTGCCGCCGTACCGGCCGGTGCCGATGCGCAAGCCTGCACCCTCGACAGCATGAACAGCCTGCCCGAGCTGACCTTCGTCCAGACCTGCATCAAGGCCGCGCCCGACAGTGCCAAGTTGCTGGAGATCATCAACGAAGCCAAGGCCGGCAAACACTGCGGTGTTGCCCAGCGCCTGTACGCCAACCGTGCCCAGGCCGGTGACGCGCTGATCGCCAATGCCTATGCCCGCGAGTACGACCCTAAATACCTGAAAGCCAGCGAGTGCTTCCCGGCCGCGGACAACGCCACCGCCGCCTACTGGTATGAAACGATCCTGACCCAGGACCCGAACAACGCCGAAGCCAAACAGCGTTTCGAGGAGTTGCAGAAGTGATGCGTTCTCCCCTGAGTCGTTTCCTGCTGAGCGGCGCCGCGCTGTTGGCACTGTGCATCAGCCCGTTGTCCCAGGCCGAAGACAAACCGCTGATCCAGGCCGGTAAAAAGACCTTGTTCCAGCGCGTACTGACCACCCCGGGCTGCAAACTCAGCCCGACGGCAGGCGGCGCGGCAGGCGATGCGCAACCAGTCTTCAGCCGCTTCTACGTTTATGAGCGTGCTCAAGCGGCCAACGCCGAATGGCTCAAAGTCGGTCCCGACAGTTACGGCAAAACCATTGGCTGGTTGCCCGCCAGCTGCACCACCGACTGGAAAATGCAGCTGACACTGGCGTTCACCAACCCGGCCAACCGCGACCGGCTGCTGTTCTTCAAGGATCGCGCCACTGTCGAAGGCATCCTTGATGCACCGGACCCGGTGAGCAAAGTCGCCCCGCTGCGGGCCACGCTGAAAAAGGGCAAGCAAGCACCGGGCGTGCTCGCCGAAGAACCTGAATATTTCGTCGACCTGCAAAAGCAGTTCTACCTGCTGCCGGTCCTCAGCGGCGAAGAAGTGATGACCGAGGGCGGTTTCCGCACGCGGCTGCTGAACGTCGCATCGGTCAGCAAGCCCGATGACCAGAACGCCAAGGGTGGTGCGGCCAACAGCGCGGCCGGTGGCAAGGAAGCCGAGGACAAGGCGGCCAACCAACTGAAGGAATTCACTGCAGCGGTGGTGTTTGTCATCGACTCGACGATCTCGATGGACCCGTACATCGACCGCACCCGCGAGGCGATCCGCAAGGTCTATCAGCAGATCGAATCGCAGAACCTCGGCAAGCAGGTCAAGTTCGGCCTGGTGGCGTTCCGCTCCAACACCCAGGCGGTGCCAGGCCTGGAATACACCACCAAAATGTATGCCGACCCGACTCAAGTGAAGGACAGTTCCGACTTCCTCGCCAAGGTCGCCGACCTCAAACAAGCCAAAGTATCGAGCAGCAGTTTCGACGAAGACGCCTTTGCCGGTGTCATGGAGAGCATCGACAAGGTCGACTGGAGCCAGTTCGGTGCGCGCTACGTGGTGTTGATCACCGACGCGGGCGCCATCGAAGGCGACGACAAACTGTCGAAAACCGGTTTGAGCGCCTCGCAGGTTCGCCTCGAAGCCGCCAACCCGGGCGTGGCGATTTACACCCTGCACCTGAAAACCCCGGCCGGAATCAAGGACCACGCCAAGGCCGAGGCGCAGTATCAGAATCTGTCGACCTACCCGGGCACCAACACCTCGCTGTATTACCCGGTGAACGCGGGCGATATTCAGGAGTTCGGGCGCAAGGTGGATTCGCTGGCCACCGCGATCACCTCGCAAGTGAAAGCCGCCTACATGGGCGAAGACGCCATCGGCAGCGCGGTGAACGCCAAGCAGGACCCGGCCGAGAAGAAAATGCTCGAAGACGCGGCGCTGATCGGCCACGCCATGCAACTTGCCTATCTGGGCGAGAAGACCAACAGCAAGGCACCGCCAGTGTTCAAGGCGTGGATCACTGACCGTGACCTGATCAAGCAGAACGTCCCGACCACCGACGTGCGGGTGCTGCTGACCAAATCCCAGCTCAGCGACTTGAGCGACGTGATGAAGCAGATCCTCGATGCGGCCAACGAAGGCCTGATCTCGCCGACGGAAATGTTCGAGCGCCTGCGCTCGGTGGCCGCCACCATGGGCGCCGATCCCAATCAGCTCAAGCAGAACGGCAATACCAAACTGGCGGACATGGGCGTGCTCGGCGAGTACCTCGAAGACCTGCCGTATCAGAGCGAAGTGCTGAACCTGGACGAAGAAACCTGGAAGAGCTGGGATGGCCTGGCGCAGGAGAAATTCATCCGCACGCTCAATACCAAACTGCGGCACTACCAGCGTTACAACGCTGACGTCGACCGTTGGGTGGCTTTAGCCAAAGACAGCGATGCACGGGACAACGTGTACCCCGTGCCACTGGAAATGATGCCTTAACGAGACGCCGATGCTCGATATCAAGAACCTGCTGGTGCGCCGAGGAGAAGGTGCGCTGGCTCATCATGTGCGCCTGCCGCACCTGCACGTCGGTGCCGGGGAAATCCTCGCCATCACCGGCGAGAGCGGCAGCGGCAAAAGCACGTTGCTCGAAGCCATCGGCCTGTTGCTGGCGCCGATAGAGCTCGAGCGTTTTCGGCTGGGCGCAACGCAGGATCAAGACATCGCACAATTGCTGGCCAGCGATGACCAGCCGGCCCTGGCGGCGGTGCGTTCGCGGCACTTGGGATTCATTTTGCAGAGCGGCGGTTTGCTGCCGTTTTTGAGCGTGCGCGACAACATCAGCCTGCCCCGTCGTTTGCTCGGCATGCCGGTCAAGAGCGCGCACATCGATCACGCGGTTGAGGTGCTGCGCCTGCAAGGCTTGCTGGATAAACACCCTCAAGCATTGTCGATCGGTGAACGCCAACGCGTGGCCTGCGTGCGGGCGATTGCCCATGAACCGCTGCTGCTGTTGGCCGACGAGCCGACAGCGGCACTCGACCCGCACAGCGCCCGGCGCTTGTTCGAATTGTTGATGAGCCTGGTGTCGAGCATGGGCCTGAGTGCGCTCGTTGTGTCCCATGACTGGGCCTTGCTGAAGGATTTCGGCTTGCCGCGACTCGGCGCTATCAGCCGTCAGGGAGAGACTCTGTTTGAACCGATGGACTGACCGCTTGCGCCTGCTCGCAACGCTGGCCCTGCAAGACCTCTGGCACGACCGCAAGGTGTCGTTGTGCATCGCCGCCTCGCTGGTGGCGGTGATCGCGCCGCTGTTGCTGCTGTTCGGCCTCAAGCACGGGGTGGTCAGCCAGTTGCAGGACGAACTGCTGCGCGACCCGCGCAACCTTGAAGTAAAGATGCTCAGCAACGGCAACTACGACAGCGCCTGGATCGAACGGGTGCGCCAGCGTCCCGAGACCGGATTTGCCCTCGGCCAGACCCGCTCGCTCAACACCCAGGCAGATTTGCTGATGGGCATGCAACGGTTTGTCGAAGGCGCGGAAATCATCGCCACCGAACCCGGCGACCCGCAGTTGAACCTGCCACAACTCAACCCGACCGGCGACCAAGTGATCCTCAGCGCCCGCGCCGCGCAACGCTTGCAGGCCAAGGTCGGCGACCGCGTGCAACTGCGCGTGTTGCGCCGACTTGAAGGCGTCAACGAGCGCGGCGAGATGACGCTGACTGTGCTGGCAGTACTCGACGGCGCTCGTTTCGGCCGCGCAGCCGGGTTTGTTGCCCCTCCGTTGTTGCTGGACCTGGAGCGCTTTCGCGACGGTTATCAGGTCAGCGCATTCGGCATCGAAACCGGCAAGCCGTTGGGCGACCTGCAACCGCTGTATGCCCGCGCCCGCCTTTATGCCCGCGACATCGATCAAGTGGCGCCGCTGGAACGCTGGCTCAACGAACAACACATCGAAACTTCAAGCCGACTGGCCGACATCGACAACGTCAAAGCCATCAACCATGTGCTGGGGCTGATCTTCGGGGTTATCGCCCTCGCCGCGCTGATCGGCTGTGTGGCGTCGATGGTCGGGGCGTTCCTGGCCAACATCGACCGCAAGCGCAAAAGCCTCGCGGTGCTGCGCCTGCTGGGTTTCAAACGCACGGCGGTCGCCGGTTTCGTGGTCTTGCAAGCGCTGGTGCTGAGCCTGGCCGGCTACCTCGGTGGATTGGGCTTTTACGCTGTCGGCAGCCATTTGTTCGACTACCTGCTCGGCAGCAGCCAGGCCACCGGCACTTTTGTTTGCCACATCACACTCTGGCACGGCCTCGCCGCCCTGCTCCTGACCTTTCTGGTCGCTGCACTGGTGGCCGTGATCGGCGCCGTGCGAGCGATCAACATCCAACCTGCGGAGAGTCTGCGTGAGCTATAAACGTTTTGGCTTGCTGTTGCCCCTGAGCCTCGGCTACCTGCTCGACGCTTCGGCGGCGGGCTGGGAAGAGAAGTATTACAACCCGATGCCCGAGGCCAGCGACGTCGTGCTGCCGATGCCGTGCGAAGGCTCGATGGTGTTTCGCAAGGTGTTCATTCCGGTCGCCGGACCGCTTGACGACTACCCGATCAACATCGGTCAGGACGGCGCGGAATACGGCTACGTCGAACAGACCCGGCCGACCTTCATCGCCGGCAGTTTCACCGGCGCCAAGAATGACAAATCCCGCTACTACCTGATGGCCAAGTACGAGATGAGTCAGCTCCAATACGCCGCGCTGACCGAAGAAACCTGCCCCACCGCCGCCACCAAAATGCGCCTGCCGCAAGTGTCCGTGAGCTGGGTGCAGGCCGTCGAAGCGGCCGACAAATACAACCTGTGGCTGCGCAAAAACGCGGCCGGCAAATTGCCGAAAGAAGACGGCGCACTGGGCTTCCTGCGCCTGCCGACGGAAGTCGAGTGGGAGTTCGCGGCGCGCGGTGGCCTGGAAGTCGGCGCGGCGGAATTCCGCGATACGCGCTACCCGATGCCCGACGGTATCAACGCCTACGAGTGGTTCGCCGGGGCGCAATCGTCTAACGGCAAACTGCAATTGTCCGGCCTGCAAAAGCCTAATCCATTGGGCTTGCACGACATGCTCGGCAACGTCGACGAGATGATGTTCGAGCCGTTCCGCCTGAACAAACTCGACCGCCAGCACGGCCAGGCCGGTGGCTATGTGGTCCGTGGCGGCAACTACCTGACCGCCCAGGCCGACCTGCGCACCGGCTTGCGCAAGGAAGAGCCGTACTACAACGCCGAAGGCCAGGTGAAAAACAAAACCACCGGTATGCGACTGGTGCTGGTCTCGCCGACCCTGACGTCCCGCGAGCGTGTCGCCAGCATTGAAAGCAGCTGGAAGAAACTCGGCACCGGCAGCAAGGAAACCGAGTCGGCTGATAAAGGCACCGTTCAGTCACTGAACACCCTGGCCTCAGGCGTCGAAGACAAGGCGCTCAAGGAAAAGCTTCAGGCGCTGGAAAACCAATTGCGTGCCAGCAACCAGCAGCAGGAAGAAACCCGCGACCAGGCGATCCGCGCCAGCCTCAACCTCGGTGCGTTCCTGTGCACCAAGATGCTCGACGACGGCCAGTACGTGGACTTCTTGCAGAAGAACTACAAGCTGAACTGCGAATCCGCCGATAAAGACGCCAGTTGCGACATGCGCAAAGGCAAGCTCGACGAGCAGAAGGATCGCCTGCACAAACTCAGCCGTTACTACGCCAGCAGCCTGGTGGAATCGGCAACCTTGTATGGCCAGCCGCTGCTGGAAGCGCAGGTGCCGGTGATGGAAGAAATCATCACCCGCAACAAGCAGCTGCAAGAACTCAAACCCTATTTGCGCACCCACTGGGCCAATCAGAAGACCTTCCTGCAAAAGCAGAAGATCGACACCGATGCCTGGCTGACCAGTTGCAAAACCGTCACTCAATAACTTACTCAACAACAACAGCCAACACCGTCACCAAGGAGTTTCACCATGTCGCGCAGCCTCTGGACTCGCTTCAAGCTACAGATCGCTTTTGTCATCACTGGCAGCCTGTTGCTGACAGGTTGTGCCAACACCGGCAGCTCGATGCTCGGTGGCAGCGAGGGGGCCGACCCGCGTCTGACCCAAGGCAATGACGCAGAGTTTTTCAGCAAATCCGGTTACCAAGCCTGTGCGGTCGGCGCCGGTGTCGGCATCCTCGGTTGCGCACTGTCCAATAGCAGCAACAAGGCGGTCTGCGCCATCGCCGCCGGTATTACCGCGTGTGGCGTGGCCATGGGCGCGAACTATTACCTGGATCAACGTCGCAGCGAATACTCCGACACCACCACCCGCCTGGCGAAGATGAACAGCGACATCGAGCAAGACACCCAGAACGTGATCGCCCGTACCGCGACCGCTCAGCAAGTCATCAATGATGACCAGGCGCAAATCGCCCAGATCAAAAAAGACATCGCCAACAAGAAAGTCGACAAGGCCAAGGCCCAAGTGCAAATCGCCGAGATCGATTCGAACATCGCGCGCCTGCGTAAAGACCTCGGCAACATGCGCACCAAGGTCACCGAGTACACCAAAGTGGCGGATGCCGAGCGTGCACAAGGCGCCGGTGCCGAGATCAAGCAGGTGGACATGAACATTTTGAAAATGAACCAGAAAGTCGCCGCCCTGCAAAAGGAAGTCGACGGTCTGTACAACCAGCGTTCCGCGATCACCCTGGGCTAAGCACATGACTCTACGACAGCTGGCGGTCCTCACCGCCGTCCTGGCCCTGAGCGGTTGCGCGACGAAGCCGGGCGAATGCGATGCGACCAATCGCGACAGCAGCATGCTGACCAAGATGAACTGCGACTACTCTGGTGGTTATAGCGACCAGGTCAAACAGAAGGAACTGGCCCTGACCGCGTCCCGCCAGGAAAACGCGATGTTCCGCCAGGTGTACGAGAACATTCAGGCCCAGCAGCTCAGCACCAAGACCGACCTGGCCAGCCAGCAGAAGTCCCAGGCAGCGCTGAACCAGTCGCTGGGCCAGTTGCTGACCTCGCTCAAGGCCCGGCATGGCAACCAAAGCCAGGTGCAGAAGCAGATTGCCGGGCTCGAACAGCAGCTCAAGGCCTCCCAGGCAGCGCCCGTGACCAAGACCTCACCCGCGACGCTGGCTGCCAAGCAGGAACAACTGAAGGCCTTGCAGAAGAAAGTGAATCAGCTGCAATTCAGCCTCGGTTACGAAGAGTAACTTTTCACCCCGCAGGCCTGCCGATGGCGGCCTGCACCCTTTTCAGGAATCGTCGTCATGCAGCGGGTCATCAGGGATGCGCAAGCCACACCAGAGGGGATGAGTGCGCTGCAAGCCAAAGTCGCCCTCATCCAGAAACACTTTCCGCCGACCGTCGCCAGCCTCTTCGCCATCCCGCGAATGGGCAGCGGTGACGTGCTGGAATGGTGGACTGAACTGGGTGGCCAACCCACGCCCTATGCCGACCTCAACGAGGACGCGCAACGACGTTTGCTGGAAACCTATGAAGTGCGTCAGACGTCCCTTGGACAGTTGGCGGACGAACTGCAAAAACGCGGTCAGCCCACCGTAGCGGATGACCTGCGCAGCCTGCTCGGCACACCCGAGCTGGATAAACTCTACAGCCTCAACGGCGAGCCGCTGGTGGTGCGCTGGAACCAGCGCCCGCCCAAACCGATCGTGCCGCCAGTTGTTCCAGTGGTGCCGGTAGTGCCGCCGTCGCGTCGCGGCTGGTGGATCGCGGCGGCCTTGCTGGCGCTGCTGTTGCTGCTTCTGGCGCTGTGGCTTTGGTGGTTCTTGCACCGTGAACCCGTTGTCGTGGTTCCACCTGTAGCGCCAGTGGTGACGCCGGTCGAGAAACCGGTTGAGCCTGTTCCCGAGCCTGTCGTGGAACCCGAGCCGGTTCCAGAACCGGAACCCGTGCCAGAACCGGTGCCGGTGCCGGTGCCGGTGCCGGTGCCGGAACCCAAGCCCGTCCCGCCACCAAAACCGGTCGTGGCCGCCCCGCCACCGGCCCCGACGCTGGACAACTTCGCCTGCCGCAAAAAAGCGCCCAACGCAGAGATCCCGCAATTTGTGGTGGTGCTCGACACTTCGGGTTCGATGGATTTGAACATCAAGTCTGTGAAAGCCGACGAGGACTGGTTCTTCGGCAACGAGCTCAACAAGTACCTGGATGTGAACCGCACCACGCAGATCTTCGCCAAACCGAGCCGCATGGACGTCGCCAAGGACTCGCTGGCCGGCATGATCAACGGGCTGGACCCGAAGATCGACACGCGCCTGATCACCTTCGCCGGCTGCGAAAGAACGCCGGACCAGGGCGTGTTCAAGTTTGGCGACCGTCAGCGGCTGATCAACGGGATTCGAGGCCTGGTGCCCAACGACGGCACACCACTGGCCGACAGCCTGGCCCACGCAGCAAGCACCGTCGACGGGCGCAATAACGACGCCGTGATCGTGATGTTCGTCGACGGTGAGGACGGTTGCCAGAAAGACGTATGCGCCGTGTCCCGCCAAATCGCCAGGGATCAACCGCGGCTGCGGGTCAACGTAGTGAAAATCGGTGCCGGCGGCCCGTCACGTTGCATCGCTGAAAACACCGGCGGCCGGGTTTACAGCAGCACCAATGCGGCGGAGCTGGGCAAGCAGTTGAAACTGGCGAGCAAGGAAGTGTCGAGCAATGCCAAGTGTGATTGATCGTCTGATCTGAACATTGAGGTGAGCCCTTCGCGGGCAAGCCTCGCTCCCACAGGTGATATGTCGTTCACAAAAGAGTGGAACGCCACATGCCCCTGTAGAAGCGAGGCTTGCCCGCGAAGACTATTTCAGCGACGCCTCAACGAAACCGGTCAACCTCTTGGCGCAAGTCCGCCGCCAGCTTCTCCAGCTCTTTGGCGGTCACGGCCAGGTTCGACACCACTTCGCGCTGCTCGCTGTTTGCCAGCGCAATGCTTTGCAGGTTGCTGCTGAGCAAGGTCGCGGTGCTGCTCTGCTCCTGGGTCGCGGTGGTGATCGCCGCAAATTGCTGGCCCGCCGAGCGGCTTTGCTCATCGATCCGCGCCAGGGCCGAGGCCACGTTGGCGTTGCGTGACAAACCTTCCTGCATCAGCACATTGCCTTGTTCCATGGTGCTGATCGCATTGCCGGTTTCCTGCTGGATGCTTTGAATCATCCCGGAAATTTCGTCAGTGGCCTGACGTGTACGCGAAGCCAGGTTACGCACCTCGTCGGCCACCACCGCAAAACCACGACCTTGCTCACCGGCGCGGGCCGCTTCGATGGCCGCGTTCAGCGCCAGCAGGTTGGTTTGATCGGCGATCGAGGTAATCACCCCGACGATGCCGCCGATTTCCTGGGAGCGCTGCCCCAAGGTATTGATCACGATGGCGGTGCTGTTCAAGGCGCCAGCGATTTGCTCCAGCGACGAGGACGCCTCGTCCATCGAGGTACGACCGATCTGGGTTTGCTGTGCGTTTTCCTGCGCCAGACGCTGGGTGCTGCCCATGTTGTCGGCAATGTTCAGCGAGGTTGCGCTGAACTCTTCCACGGCACCGGCCATGCTGGTGATTTCGCCCGACTGCTGCTCCATCCCTTCATAGGCACCGCCGGACAGACCGGACAACGCCTGTGCACGGCTGTTGACCTCGACCGAGGCCTTGCGAATGTGCTCGACCATGGTCGACAAGGCCTGGCTCATCTGGTTGAAGGCACGGGCCAGCTGACCGATTTCGTCGTTGCTCGACACGCTCAGGCGCACGCTCAAATCACCGGCGCCCAGGGCTTCTGCCTGACGCACCAGATCACCCAGCGGCGCAAGTTTGCTGCGCAGCAGCCAGACCGCCGAGCCGACGGCGATCAAGGTCGCCAGCAGACTGCCGATCGCCAGTTGAATGCCGACGCTCCAGGTCACGGCGCTGATTTCGGCTTTCGGCATGCTTGCCACCACCGACCATGGGCCGCCTTCAAACGGCACGGCCACGCTGTAGAAGTCTTCGGACTTGTCGCTCCAGAAATCACCCTTGCCCGGGGTTTTCGCCAGATCGACGATGGCCGGGACTGCTTGATCCAGCGCTTGCACACCCGCAATCGGCACCAACCACTTCTTCTGCTCATCGAGCAGCGCCAGCGAGCCGGTCTGGCCGATGCGGAAGCGTTTGAGGTTCTCAAACTGTGCGTTCTGCGCGTCGGTGTAATCGAATCCTACGTACAACACGGCAATGATCTTGCCGCTGCTGTCGCGTACGGGGGTGTACTGCGACATGTAGAAACGTTCGAACAACAAGGCGCGACCCACGTAATTCTGCCCCGCCATCAACCGCGCGTAAGCCGGGTTGGCATGATCGAGCAACGTGCCGATGGCGCGGGTGCCGTCCTGTTTGCTGACGTTTGTGCTGACCCGAATGAACTCATCGCCGCTGCGCACAAACACCGTCGCAACGCCCGCGGTCATCTGCTTGAACTCGTCGACTTCCTTGAAGTTGTTGTTCAACACTTCGCTGCCCAGGTGCAGGCCCGGGGTCTGCGTACCCGCCACGGCCACCGGTTCGTCCGGGTGCACGCTCAGGCCGGCGCTGAAGCGCTTCTCGAACAGACCGGCCAGACGCTGAGTGCTTTCACGCAACGTGCCGTGAAAGGTACTCAACTGATCGGCCAGCAACCGGGCTTCACTGGCCAGGTGCTCTTCGCGGGTGGCGAGGTTGGCGGAGTCCAGCGAACGCAGGGCGAACACGGTACTGCCAGTGATGACGATCGCCAGTATCACGGCAAGCGCAAGACCAAGCTGTGAGGCGATCCGAGCACGAGGTTGAGACATGACAGCTCCTGGCCAAGTGACCGGATCATCCTGATCACGATGCACACTCAGCAAAATTCTAATTAGAGGAATTACAGGGGACCTGCACGAAGGTCCCACCTGCAGATTTTCGGCGGCAAACCTGAATACTTGAGTAAATAGCCGGGATATGGCTCAAGGCCTCTATTGCTGGGGCTTCATCGATTCAGCTCAAGCGTTCGACATCCGGTAAATCCATGGCCCGGACCTCCCCTTGCAGAAAGTCGCTGAGGCGGCGCAAACGTTCACCTCCCGGGCGGGTTCTCGGCCAGACGAGGTAATAATGCTCACCGCTGGCGACAGCCGTCGGCCACGGCAAACTCAGACGACCCTGCGCGACATCTTCCGCCACCATCAGCAAATCCCCCATGGACACGCCATAGCCTCGGGCCGCCGCGATCATGCCCAACTCCAGCGTGTCGAAAACTTGCCCGCCCTTGAGCGAGACCTGATCCGACAGCCCCATGCGCTCCAGCCAACTGCGCCAGTCACGACGATCTGGCGTTGGATGCAGCAGCTCTGCGCTGGCCAGGCGTGCGACGTCCCACGGCTGGTCCTTCAGCAGGTTCGGCGCGCCGACCGGGATCAGTTCTTCCGGGAACAGCAACGTCGCCTCCCAGTCCGGAGGAAAACGCCCGTTACTGAGGATGACGGCGCAGTCGAAGGGTTCGTGGTTGAAGTCCACGGTGTCGATGTCCATCCAGGCACTGGTCAATTGCACTTCGTTGCCCGGTTGCAGGTGCCGGAAGCGACTCAGGCGCGCCAGCAGCCAACGCATGGTCAACGTCGACGGGGCTTTCATGCGCAAGATGTCGTCTTCGGCGCGCAAGGTATTGCAGGCGCGTTCGAGCGCGGTGAAACCTTCACGGATGCCAGGCAGGATCAACCGCGCCGACTCGGTGAGTTGCAGGTTGCGCCCGCTGCGGTGAAACAGCCGGCAGGCGAAATGATCTTCGAGGGTACGAATGTGTCGACTGACCGCACTTTGGGTGATCGACAATTCTTCAGCGGCGCGGGTAAACGAGCTATGCCGCGCCGCCGCTTCGAATGCGCGCAGGGCATACAAGGGAGGAAGACGACGGGACATTGGGAAAGCTCCTATAGCGCGGTTGCGCCACGTTAGCAGAAACTTGCCAGCATGAGTCTGACTCATGCCACCCATCCTTTTTATCCCTTTGTGAAAACCCCGCAGAGCGCCGAGAATCGGCTCTCTCCTGTTTACTCCGATAACCGAGGCGTGATGACCATGCAGCATCCAGCACGTACCGAACTCCGGGCCATCCTGCGGCTGGCGGGGCCGTTGATTGCCTCGCAGTTGGCGCACATGCTGATGGTCCTCACCGACACCTTGATGATGGCGCGCCTGAGTCCCGAAGCGCTGGCCGGTGGCGGCCTGGGCGCGGCAACGTATTCGTTCGTGTCGATCTTCTGCATCGGCGTGATCGCAGCGGTCGGCACCCTGGTGGCGATCCGTCAGGGCGCAGGCGATATCGTCGGTGCCGCGCGACTGACCCAGGCCGGCTTGTGGCTGGCGTGGTTGATGGCGCTGGTGGCCGGCCTGCTGCTGTGGAATCTGAAACCGGTGCTGCTGCTGTTTGGCCAGACCGAAACCAACGTCCAGGCTGCCGGGCAGTTCCTGCTGATCCTGCCGTTCGCCCTGCCCGGCTACCTGAGCTTCATGGCCCTGCGCGGTTTCACCAGCGCCATCGGCCGGGCGACCCCGGTGATGGTCATCAGTCTCGGCGGCACCGTGGCCAACTTCCTGCTCAACTACGCGTTGATCACCGGGATGTTCGGCTTGCCGAAAATGGGCCTGGTGGGCATCGGGCTGGTCACGGCGATCGTCGCCAACCTGATGGCCGTGGCGCTGGCGCTGCACATCCGTCGGCATCCGGCTTACGATGCGTATCCGCTGCGCCAGGGTCTGTCGAGGCCTAACCGCCAGTACCTGAAAGAGCTGTGGCGTCTCGGCCTGCCCATCGGCGGCACCTACGCCGTGGAAGTCGGGTTGTTTGCATTCGCTGCGCTGTGCATGGGCACCATGGGCAGTACGCAACTGGCGGCGCACCAGATCGCCCTGCAGATTGTTTCGGTGGCGTTCATGATTCCGGCGGGGCTTTCTTACGCGATCACCATGCGCATCGGCCAGCACTACGGTGCCGGGCAGTTGCTGGACGCGCGGCTGGCCGGCCGGGTGGGAATCGCCTTTGGCGCGGCGGCGATGCTGGGTTTTGCCATGGTCTTCTGGTTCCTGCCGAATCAGTTGATCGGCTTGTTCCTGGACCACAACGACCCGGCCTTTCGAGACGTCTTCAACCTGGCTGTGAGCCTGCTGGCGGTGGCGGCATGGTTCGAGCTGTTCGACGGCACCCAAACCATCGCCATGGGTTGCATCCGCGGGCTCAAGGATGCCAAGACCACGTTCCTGGTCGGACTGGGTTGCTATTGGCTGATCGGTGCGCCGGCGGCGTGGTGGATGGCGTTCAACTTGAACTGGGGGCCGACAGGCGTCTGGTGGGGATTGGCGCTGGGCCTGGCGTGCGCGGCGGTGAGCCTGACGCTGGCGTTTGAGTGGAAGATGAAAGGGATGATTCGGCGCGAGCCCTCAGTACAGCGTTTCAAAGTCCCTCAGACAGACTGAGACCCCCTGTAGGAGCGAGGCTTGCCCGCGAAGGCGTCACATCAGTCGACATCTTTGTTAACTGACACGACGCCTTCGCGGGCAAGCCTCGCTCCTACAGGGGCGGGGTTAGCTCACGATTTCGAAAGCAGGCTGCTGGCTGCTGCCAAACGTCAGATACTCAACCAACTCCGCCAACGGCAGCGGCTTGCTGATCAGATACCCCTGCACCTGATCGCAACCAAACCCGCGCAACAACTCCAGCTGCTCCGCCGTCTCCACGCCTTCGGCCACCACTTCAAGGTTGAGGTTGTGCGCCAGGTTGATCATCGCGTGGACCAGTTTGCGATTCTCTTCCCGCTCTTCCATGCCGCCGACAAAGCTCTTGTCGACCTTGAGCAAGGCAATCGGCAGGCTGTTGAGGTGCACGAAGGACGAGAACCCGGTGCCAAAATCATCCAGCGAGAAGCGCACGCCCAGGCGCCCGAGGGCGTCCATGGTCTGTTTAACAAGATCGCTGCGGCGCATGACCGCAGTTTCGGTCAGTTCGAATTCCAGCCATTGCGCCTCGACGCCGCGCTCGGCGATCAGCCGGCTCAGGGTCGACAACAACTGGCTGTCCTGAAACTGCCGGAACGACAGGTTGATCGCCATGTGCAGCGCCGGCAAACCACGCTCGCGCAATGCCTGCATGTCCCGCAGGGCCCGGGAAATCACCCAGTAACCGAGCGGTACGATCAAACCGCTTTGCTCCGCCAGCGGCACGAACTCGCTGGGCGCCAGCAAACCGCGCTCGGCATGCCGCCAGCGCACCAGGGCTTCGAGGCCGACGATCTGGCCGTCCTCAAGGTTCAGGCGCGGCTGGTAATGCAACTCCAGTTCGTCACGGCGCAACGCCCTACGCAGCTCGCTTTCGAGGTCGGCCATGCTGCGGGCATTGCGGTTGATGCGTTCGTTGAAGATATGAAAGGTACAGCCCTGAGTGCTCTTGGCTTGCTGCATGGCGATGTGCGCGTGCCACATCAGCGGGTCGGCGCCGGCCTGGGCCCGGGCGTGGGCGATGCCCAGGCTGGAACCGATCAACAGGCTTTCGCCGTCGACCCAGTAAGGTTCGGCCAGGGCTTCGGTGATGCGCTCGGCCATCCATTCAGCGCGCTGAGGCGCGCGGCGGGTGTCGATCAGCAAGGCGAATTCATCGCTGCCAAGCCGCGCCAGTTGATCGCCGGCCTCAAGCTGGCTTTTCAGCCGCGCAACCACTTGCAGGATCAACCGGTCGCCGGCCTGGTGGCCGAGGGCATCGTTGGCGTGACGGAAGTTGTCGAGATCAAGGTGACCGAGGGCCAGGCCACGGCCGTCGTTTTCCGCCAGACGCGCGGCCAGCAAGGTCTGGAAGCCCTGACGGTTGGCGATGCCAGTCAGCGGGTCTTGCTCGGCCAGGCGTTGCAGGGTGTTTTCCAGCAAGCCACGTTCGCGCACATGCCGCAGGCACCGGCGCAGCATGCCGGCATCGAGATGGTCGCGCACCAGCCAGTCGCTCACACCATCGGGCGACGTCAGGGGCTCGTGCTCGAGCAGCAACACTGTCGGCAAGCTGCATCGGCCTGGCAGAGGCTGAAGTGCTGGAATGGTCAACAACACCGCGTTGCGGTTGTCATCGAACAGACTGCTGACCGACTCCCAGCTCGGCGCGCTGATAAGCACGGCCGAGCTCCCCATCGGAGCCAGACACTCGCGCAACAACGCTGCCCACACCGGCTCTTCGGCCAGTAGCAGCAAACGCAAGGGTTCGACAGGCGTAGACAAGCTAGCTCCCTAGACTCTGCAAAGATGTAGGCGACGGGCATTATGCCGCGCCTGTAACCAATGACCAAATGACATCAGTTATCAAACGTGAGTTTGTGTCTGGAATACGAACATTAGCCGCTAATTCACCGCGCATCCTGCTTGAAAGTATCAAAACCGGCAAATAGAGATAGCGTGGTGCGTCACAAGTCGGAGAGAGCAGCACAATTCGCTGAGCCTGTTAAAATGCCGGCCCATTTCACTAACGACTCCCTGATTTCGTATGTCCCGACTCAATCCCCGGCAGCAAGAAGCCGTGAGCTACGTCGGCGGCCCTCTTTTGGTGCTCGCCGGCGCCGGCTCCGGCAAGACCAGCGTGATCACCCGCAAAATTGCGCATCTGATCCAGAACTGCGGCATCCGCGCCCAGTACATCGTCGCCATGACCTTCACCAACAAGGCCGCGCGCGAGATGAAGGAACGGGTCGGCACCCTGCTCAAGGGCGGCGAAGGCCGTGGCCTGACGGTGTGCACCTTCCACAACCTGGGCTTGAACATCATCCGCAAGGAACATGTTCGCCTGGGCTACAAGCCGGGCTTCTCGATCTTTGACGAAACCGACGTCAAAGCCTTGATGACCGACATCATGCAGAAGGAATACTCGGGCGACGACGGCGTCGACGAGATCAAGAACATGATCGGCTCGTGGAAAAACGACCTGATCCTGCCGCCCGAAGCCCTGGAAAACGCGCGCAATCCCAAGGAACAGACCGCCGCCATCGTCTACACCCACTATCAGCGCACGCTCAAGGCGTTCAACGCGGTGGACTTCGACGACTTGATCCTGCTGCCGGTGAAGCTGTTCCAGGAACACGCCGACATCCTCGAAAAATGGCAGAACAAAGTCCGCTACCTGCTGGTGGACGAATACCAGGACACCAACGCCAGCCAGTATTTGCTGGTGAAACTGCTGATCGGCACGCGCAACCAGTTCACCGTGGTCGGCGACGATGACCAGTCGATCTACGCCTGGCGCGGTGCCCGCCCGGAAAACCTGATGCTGCTCAAGGACGATTACCCGTCCCTGAAAGTCGTCATGCTCGAGCAGAACTACCGCTCCACCAGCCGCATCCTGCGCTGCGCCAACGTGCTGATCTCGAACAACCCGCACGAATTCGAAAAGCAGCTGTGGAGCGAGATGGGCCACGGCGACGAGATCCGCGTGATCCGCTGCCGCAACGAAGACGCCGAAGCCGAGCGCGTGGCCGTGGAACTGCTGACTCTGCACTTGCGCACGGACCGGCCTTACAGCGATTTCGCGATCCTGTATCGCGGTAACTACCAGGCCAAGCTGATCGAACTGAAGCTGCAGCACCACCAGATTCCGTATCGTTTGTCCGGCGGCAACAGCTTCTTCGGTCGCCAGGAAGTGAAAGACCTGATGGCCTACTTCCGCCTGATCGTGAACCCGGACGACGACAACGCCTTCCTGCGGGTGATCAACGTCCCGCGCCGGGAGATCGGTTCGACCACGCTGGAGAAGCTGGGCAACTACGCCACCGAGCGCAAAATCTCGATGTATGCCGCCACCGACGAAATCGGCCTGGGCGAGCACCTGGATGCGCGTTTCACTGATCGTCTGTCACGCTTTAAGCGCTTCATGGACAAGGTCCGCGAGCAATGCGCCGGCGAAGACCCGATCTCGGCGCTGCGCAGCATGGTCATGGACATCGACTACGAGAACTGGCTGCGCACTAACAGCTCCAGCGACAAGGCCGCCGATTACCGCATGGGTAACGTCTGGTTCCTGATCGAGGCGTTGAAAAACACCTTGGAAAAAGACGAAGAAGGCGAGATGACCGTCGAAGACGCCATCGGCAAACTCGTCCTGCGCGACATGCTGGAACGTCAGCAGGAAGAGGAAGACGGCGCTGAAGGTGTGCAGATGATGACCTTGCACGCTTCCAAGGGCCTGGAATTCCCTTACGTGTTCATCATGGGCATGGAAGAGGAAATCCTCCCGCACCGCTCCAGCATCGAAGCCGACACCATCGAAGAAGAACGCCGCCTGGCATACGTTGGCATTACCCGCGCGCGTCAGACCCTGGCCTTCACCTTCGCCGCCAAGCGCAAGCAATACGGCGAGATCATCGACTGCGCGCCGAGCCGCTTCCTGGATGAGCTGCCGCCGGACGACCTGGCGTGGGAAGGCAACGACGACACACCTGTTGAAGTCAAAGCCGTTCGCGGCAATACCGCATTGGCGGATATACGGGCGATGTTAAAGCGCTAGAATTGAGCACTTTTTAACCGAACACTTTTTAACCAGGCATTTTTGACAAGCTAGGCGCACATGGCGCCAGTAGAGGAACGCTTCATGGAAGCACTGCACCAGAAAATCCGCGAACAAGGCATCGTGCTTTCCGATCAGGTCTTGAAGGTCGATGCCTTTTTGAACCACCAGATCGACCCGGCCCTGATGAAGCTGATCGGCGATGAATTCGCTGCGCTGTTCAAGGACTCGGGCATCACCAAGATCGTCACGATCGAAGCTTCGGGCATCGCCCCGGCGATCATGACCGGCCTGAACCTCGGCGTGCCGGTGATTTTTGCCCGCAAGCACCAGTCACTGACCCTGACTGAAAACCTTCTGTCGGCGACCGTTTACTCGTTCACCAAGCAGACCGAAAGCACCGTGGCCATCTCCCCGCGCCACCTGACCAGCAGCGACCGCGTGCTGATCATCGATGACTTCCTGGCCAACGGTAAGGCGTCCCAGGCGCTGATCTCGATCATCAAACAGGCCGGCGCCACCGTCGCCGGTTTGGGGATCGTGATCGAGAAGTCGTTCCAGGGTGGGCGTGCGGAACTGGATGCCCAAGGTTATCGGGTTGAGTCGCTGGCTCGTGTGCAGTCGCTGGCTGGCGGCGTCGTGACCTTCATCGAATAAAGCCACACCGCATATCCCTTGTGGGAGCGAGCCTGCTCGAGAAAGCGCTGGATCAGTCAACGATGATGTCGACTGATACTCAGCATTCGCGAGCAGGCTCGCTCCCACAGTGGTTTTGGAGTGGCTGTTATGGCGCGGTGGCCTTGAGGCCGGTGAGCAGTAGCCGCTGAAACAGGTCCTCTTTCAGCCCTTCCGGGTTGGTCAGCTGCATCCGCTCCAGATGCTCGGGAAACGCCGCAGGCTCCGGCGCGTCCAGCGCAGCCTTGCCCAACTCCAGAATCTCCGAGAGCTTGAACTTGCTCTTCAACCAGTTCAGCGACCGCAACAAATCCCTCTCCACCGCAGTGAAATCACACCCCAGCGGATACTCCGGAAACAAATTCGGATGCAACGCCTGAATCGCCTGCAAACGCTCCGGGCTGTTGTCGGCAAAACGCGGATCGATGCGGAAATTCTTCGGCAATTTGCCAACGTTCTGCGCCTGCTCGATCAGCCCCGGCTGGAAGCGAGAGTCGCTGATATTCAGCAATGCCTCGATCACCGCCGCATCGGTCTTGCCGCGCAGATCGGCGATGCCGTACTCGGTGACCACGATGTCCCGCAGATGCCGTGGGATCGTGCAGTGGCCGTATTCCCAGACGATGTTCGAACTGACCTCACCGCCCGCCTCGCGCCAGCTGCGCAACAGCAGCACGGACCGCGCGCCCTCCAGCGCATGGCCCTGAGCAACAAAATTGTATTGCCCGCCAACGCCGCTCAGCACTCGCCCGCTTTCGAGCTGATCGGCCACACCCGCGCCGAGCAGGGTCATGGTGAACACGGTGTTGATGAAGCGCGCGTCCAGGCGCTGCAAGCGTTTGAGTTCTTCCTGACCGTAGAGCTCGTTGATGTAGCTGATGCGGGTCATGTTGAATTCGAGTCGCTTGCTTTGCGGAAGCTCGCGCAGGCGCTCGTAAAAACTGCGCGGCCCGAGGAAGAACCCGCCATGCACCGAGATGCCATCGGTTTGCGCGGCTTCGTCGAGAGTGCCGGCATTGGCTTGTTGCTGGGTCGGCACGTCCGGGTAGACCTTGCGCCGCACGATTCCGGCATCGGCCAGCACCAGCAAGCCGTTGACGAACATTTCGCTGCAACCGTAAAGGCCCTTCGCGAACGGATCGATGCCGCCTTCGCGGTCGATCAACTGCGCCCACTGGCTGAGATTGATATCCGCCAGCAACGCCTTGTAACCGGCATTGTCGGCCTGACGCGCCAGCAACGCTGCGGTCAGGGCATCGCCCATGGCACCGATGCCGATCTGCAAGGTGCCGCCATCGCGCACCAGCGTACTGGCGTGCAAGCCGATGAAGTGATCCTGGAAACCCACGGGCATGTTCGGTGTGGAGAACAGTGTGGTGTTGTCCTTCTCGTCGATCAGCAGGTCGAAAGTGTCGATACCTATTTCGGCGTCACCGGGCATGTAGGGCAAATCGTTGTGCACCTGGCCCACCAGCAGGATCGTCTCTCCCGCCGCCCGGCGTTTGGCGATCATCGGAAACAGATCGAGGGTGATGTCTGGGTTGCAGCTCAGGCTCAGACGATCCGGGTGTTCGGCGTGGCTGGCCACCAGTTGCGCCACGAGGTTCAAACCGGCGGCGTTGATGTCCCGCGCGGCGTGGCTGTAGTTGCTGCTGACATAATCCTGCTGGGCCGATTCGCTATGCAGCAGGCTGCCGGGCTGCATAAAGAATTGATGGACGTGAATGTTGGCCGGCAGGCTGTCTTTGTGAAGTCCGGCGAGAAAATCCAGCTCTGGATAATCGCCAAACACCCGCTCGATGAAGGGTTCGAGGAAGCGCTTTTGCAAACCGTCGCCCAAGGCCGGGCGGCCCAGGCACAGGGCAGTGTAGATCGTCAGCTGCCGGTCGGGCAGTTGCGCGACGCGCTGGAACAACGCGTTGACGAAGTGGTTGGGTTTGCCCAGGCCCAGAGGCAGGCCCATGTGGATATGCGCTGGCAACCGCGCCAATACGTCATCGACCGCCTGCTCGATAGAACACAGCTGCACCATCTGATCCTCCCTTACATTCCGTGAATTGGGGTTGGACCGAGCTTGCCGGGCCTTTACTGCAAAGAATAGTCCCCAAGGAAAATCGCAGGCACAAAAAAGCCGCTCGTAAGCGGCTTTTTCGCTGAAGATGCTGGCGTGTTACAGGCCGGACATTTCTTTGATGGCGCCCTTCAGCTCGTCGTCGGAGCAGTCGGCGCAGGTGCCTTTAGGCGGCATCGCATTGATACCGGTAATGGCTTTGGCCAGGATGCCGTCTAGGCCGCCCTGGTGATCGGCGCGCTCTTTCCAGGCAGCCTTGTCGCCGATTTTCGGCGCACCCAGCAGGCCGGTTCCGTGGCAAGCATTGCAATGTTTTGCAATCACATCTTTAGGCGTCTTGGCACCGCCACCGCCAGTAGCAGCAGCAACTTCCATCCCCTTGCACTCTTGACCCTGGACGCAAACCTGGCCGACTGGCTCAAGGCGTTTAGCAATATCGTCGTTGGTCGCTGCTTGTGCGCTGACTGCCCATAGGGCCAATACGGTTGCTGGTACGGCCAGCATTTTCATAATTAGATTCACGCGTTCACCCTCAATGGTGGCTAGTCACGCCTACGGCCACGGTTCGCAGGCGGGCGCAAGTATAACGGTAACCCCGTCACACTGAAACAACCCCAAAGTCGAAGGGGTCTTGTTGCGCAATGGAAAAACAGTTCGGGTGCCTCCGCCATGCTGGCAGGACGCCTCTTCTCTTAGAAATTCGCGGGCGTAGCTGCGCTGATTAGTCGCGCCGGCGCATCGAACGGATTACGGAAACGGTGTGGCTTGGTACTTTCAAAGTAGTAGCTATCCCCCGCTTCGAGCACAAAAGTTTCGAGCCCTACCACCAGTTCCAGTCGGCCTTCCACCAAAATGCCGGTTTCCTCGCCCTCATGGGTGAGCATCTCGTCACCGGTGTCGGCGCCAGGCGGGTAGATTTCATTGAGGAAGGCGATAGCCCGGCTCGGATGCGCCCGACCGACCAGTTTCATGGTCACTGCACCATCGGAAATATCGATCAGCTCGTTGGCCTTGTAGACGATCTGCGTCGGTTTTTCCTGCAGGATTTCTTCGGAAAAGAACTCGACCATGGACATGGGAATCCCGCCCAGTACCTTCCTCAGCGAACTGATCGAGGGGCTGACGCTGTTCTTCTCGATCATGGAAATCGTGCTGTTGGTGACGCCCGCGCGCTTGGCGAGCTCACGCTGGGAAAGACCTTTGAGCTTACGGATGGATTGCAGTCGTTCACCGACGTCCAAGCTTGCGCCTCCAAGATTCAGGTTGTAGAAATATTGAGCGTTATCATGGCGACAGCGTTCAGTATTTACAACACTTTGGCCTGAATCCTGTTCAGCGAAGCGACTTCCGGTACGGACTGCTGACCGCTAACCCTCGGAATAGAGCTTTGGCACCCGGCGCAGGTTGCAGAAGATCTGATAGGGAATCGTGTCAGCGGCGGCGGCCACGTCGCTGGCGAGGATGTTTTTACCCCACAACTCAACGGTCGAACCCAGGCCGGCCTGCGGTACATCGGTCAGATCGATGCAGAGCATGTCCATCGACACCCGGCCAATCAACTGGCTGCGCTGCCCGGCGACCAATACTGGCGTGCCGGTCGGTGCCTGACGCGGGTAACCATCGGCATAACCCATGGCCACCACCCCGACGCGCATGGGCTTGGGGGTGATGAATTTGGCGCCATAACCGATCGGCTCGCCGGCCGGCAGTTCACGCACGCAGATCACTTTCGATTCCAGGGTCATCACCGGCTGCAAACGGGAGGCCACGGCGTTGGCTTCTTCAAACGGCGTGGCGCCGTAGAGCATGATGCCCGGGCGAACCCAATCGCTCGGAATCTGCGGCCAACCGAGTACCGCCGGCGAGTTGCGCAAGCTGATCTCGGCCGACAAACCTTTACGTGCCGCTTCAAACACAGCGACCTGCTCGGCGCTGGCCTGCTCGTGCAGCTCATCGGCGCGGGCGAAGTGGCTCATCAAGACAATCTTCGCCACCTTGCCGCTGGCCAGCAGCCGTTGATACGCCGCGTGATAATCCTTTGGATGCAAGCCAACCCGGTGCATACCCGAATCGAGCTTGAGCCAGACCGTGATGGGTTTGCTCAACACGGCATTCTCGATGGCTTCGAGCTGCCACAACGAATGCACCACGCACCAGAAATCATGCTCGACGATCAGCGACAGCTCATCGGCTTCGAAAAAACCTTCCAGCAACAACACCGGCGCCCGAATGCCAGCCGCGCGCAGCTCCAACGCTTCTTCGATACAAGCCACGGCAAATCCGTCCGCCTCGGCTTCCAGCGCCTGGGCGCAACGCACCGCGCCATGGCCGTAGGCATCCGCCTTGATCACGGCGAGGGCCTTGGCCCCCGTGGTTTCACGGGCGATCCGGTAGTTGTGACGCAGGGCTTGAAGGTCGATCAGGGCACGGGCTGGACGCATGGCGGCAGACTTCTAGGCGGTCATGGGAATAAAAACCGGCGCTGGCTGACGGCGTGAACCGCCAACAGCACCGGAAGAGGGATCTTTCTAACGTCCTGACAGGCTTACGGCAGAGCGGCGACGACCGACAGCTCGATCAGGATTTGCGGTTCGCACAGCTTCGACTCAACGGTCGCGCGGGCCGGGGCGACGCCTTTTGGCAGCCACTTGTCCCACACCGCGTTCATGCCTTCGAAATGCGCGTCGATGTCTTTCAGGTAAATCGTAACCGAGAGCAAACGGCTCTTGTCGGTGCCTGCCAGATCGAGCAAACGCTCGATATTGGCGAGGGTTTCACGGGTCTGCTGTTCAATCCCGGCATTCATGTCGTCGCCGACCTGCCCTGCCAGATAGACGGTGCCGCTGTGGACAACGATCTGGCTCATGCGCTCATTGGTGAGCTGGCGCTGGATTGACATGTTTTGCGGACTCCTGAAGTTTTGTGCCGTAACGGGAAATATCGAGGCCTTCGGCGCTGATCTGCGGCGTTTTCTTCGCCATCAGGTCAGCCAGCAAACGGCCGGAGCCGCACGCCATGGTCCAGCCGAGCGTGCCGTGACCGGTGTTCAGGAACAGGTTGCTGAACGGGGTGGCACCAACGATGGGCGTGCCGTCCGGGGTGGTCGGACGCAGACCGGTCCAGAAGCTCGCCTGGGCCAGATCGCCGCCCTGAGGATAAAGGTCGTTGACGATCATCTCCAGGGTTTCGCGCCGACGCGGGTTCAGCGATAGGTCAAAACCGGCTATTTCAGCCATGCCGCCGACGCGGATGCGGTTGTCGAAACGGGTGATCGCGACCTTGTAGGTCTCGTCGAGAATGGTCGAGGTCGGAGCCATCGCCGGGTTGGTGATCGGCACGGTCAGGGAGTAACCCTTGAGCGGATACACCGGGGCCTTGATGCCCAGTGGCTTGAGCAGTTGCGGCGAGTAGCTGCCGAGTGCCAGCACGTAGCGATCCGCAGTTTCCAGCTTGCCGTCGATCCATACGCCGTTGATGCGATCACCGGCGAAGTCGAGCTTCTGAATGTCCTGGCCGAAACGGAATTCCACGCCCAATTTGACGGCCATTTCGGCCAGGCGAGTGGTGAACATCTGGCAGTCGCCAGTCTGGTCGTTCGGCAGGCGCAAGGCACCGGCGAGGATATCAGTGACGCTAGCCAGGGCCGGCTCAACGCGGGCAATGCCAGCGCGGTCGAGCAGTTCGAACGGCACGCCGGACTCTTTCAGAACGGCGATGTCTTTTGCCGCGCCGTCCAGTTGAGCCTGGGTGCGGAACAGTTGGGTCGTCCCGAGGCTGCGGCCTTCGTAGGCAATGCCGGTTTCAGCGCGCAGTTCGTCGAGGCAGTCACGGCTGTACTCGGACAGACGCACCATGCGTTCCTTGTTCACCGCATAACGGCTGGCGGTGCAGTTGCGCAGCATCTGCGCCATCCACAGGTATTGGTCTATGTCGGCGGTGGCCTTGATCGCCAGCGGTGCGTGGCGCTGCAGCAGCCACTTGATGGCCTTGAGCGGCACGCCCGGCGCGGCCCACGGCGAGGCATAACCCGGCGATACCTGCCCGGCGTTGGCGAAACTGGTCTCCATGGCAGCGGCCGGCTGACGGTCCACCACCACCACTTCGAACCCGGCACGCGCCAGATAATAAGCACTGGTGGTACCGATGACGCCGCTACCCAAGACCATAACGCGCATTTTCATATCCCTCATCGCGGCTTGCCGCTGACGTTCGTAGTTGTAGAGCATTGATGTGCGCAGTGTAAAAAAGATTAGGCAGTGCTTTTCACTATATAACTGCCTATATTTGGCGAGAATTCTCGGCAAAAACCCTTTTCACGGAGGCGCATCCCCTATGCGTACCAACACTCAGACCAAACGTGAGCTGGACAAGATCGACCGCAACATCCTGCGGATCCTGCAAGCGGACGGACGCATCTCCTTCACCGAGCTTGGGGAAAAGGTCGGGCTCTCGACCACTCCGTGTACCGAGCGGGTCCGGCGCCTGGAGCGCGAAGGGATCATCATGGGCTACAACGCCCGGCTCAATCCGCAGCACCTCAAGGGTAGTCTTCTGGTGTTCGTCGAGATCAGCCTCGACTACAAATCCGGCGACACTTTCGAAGAGTTCCGACGTGCGGTGCTGAAACTGCCCCATGTGCTGGAATGCCATTTGGTGTCGGGGGATTTCGATTACCTGGTGAAGGCGCGGATTTCCGAGATGGCTTCCTACCGCAAGCTGCTGGGCGACATCCTGCTCAAGCTGCCGCATGTGCGCGAATCCAAGAGCTATATCGTGATGGAAGAGGTGAAAGAGAGTTTGTGCCTGCCGATTCCGGATTGAGACTTTGTGGTGTCTGTTCAGACCCCATCGCTAGCAGGCTCGCTCCCACCGCTGATCTTCAGCGGGCACACAGTCTGTGCATGACGCAGATCCAGTGTGGGAGCTAGCCTGCTAGCGATACAGGCGACTCGGTCTTCCCTCAGACGAGGACCTGCCGGGTCGACGCCATGTACTCATGAATCTGCTTCTCCACCCGCGGATGAATCAGCTCCACTGGCCCCCGCCCATTCGGGCACGGCAAGGTCTTGGTGGTCCCAAACAATCGGCAGATCAGCGGCCGCTCGTCATACACCGTGCAGCCATTGGGGCCCAGGTGCACGCAGTTGAGTTCATCCATCGCCGCATCCTGCTCGGCCCGGGTCTTGCGCGGCAGGCGGGACATTTCTTCCGGCGAGGTGGTCACCGGTCCACAGCAGTCATGGCAGCCGGGCACGCACTCGAACGAGGGAATCTGCTGGCGAAGCGTGCGGATTTTCTGGCTGTTGCAGCTCATCGAAGCGGTGACCCAAAGCGGAATAGACCGGGATTCTGACGCAAAAGCCGCGATCCAGACAGCACGAACCGACCAATGTTGCCCGCGCCGGAACGTCCGGCTTATGCTCCGTCAAATTTTATAGACACACGAATCAGGGACGCTCACATGAATGCCCGTGCCCAGCACACTGCCTCTTACTACGCCGCCAGCAGCCTGCCGCAGCCCGATCATCCGGTGCTGCAAGGCGATCTGGTGGCGGACGTGTGCGTGGTCGGTGGCGGGTTTTCCGGGCTGAACACGGCGCTTGAGCTGGCCGAACGCGGCCTCAGCGTGATCTTGCTGGAAGCGCACAAGATCGGCTGGGGTGCCAGCGGACGCAATGGCGGGCAATTGATTCGCGGCGTCGGTCATGGCCTCGATCAGTTCACCGACGTGCTCGGTGCGCAAGGGGTGCGCCAGATGAAACTCATGGGCCTGGAAGCGGTGGAAATCGTCCGCCAGCGTGTCGAGCGTTTCCAGATTCCGTGCGACCTGACCTGGGGTTACTGCGACCTGGCTAACAAACACCGCGACCTCGAGGGTTTCGCCGAAGATGCCGAAGAGCTGCGCAGCCTCGGCTACCGCTATGAAACCCGGCTGCTGCAAGCCGATGAAATGCACTCGGTGGTGGGTTCGGACCGCTACGTCGGCGGCTTGATCGACATGGGTTCGGGCCATCTTCACCCGCTTAACCTGGCACTGGGCGAAGCGGCCGCCGCGCAGCAGCTGGGCGCAAAGCTGTTCGAACACTCGGCGGTGACCCGCATCGATTACGGCCCCGAAGTAAAGGTCCATACCGCCCAAGGCTCGGTCCGCGCCAAGACGCTGGTGCTGGGCTGCAACGCTTACCTCAACCAACTCAACCCGCAGCTCAGCGGCAAGGTGCTGCCCGCGGGCAGCTACATCATTGCCACCGAGCCGTTGAGTGAAGAGCTGGCGCACTCGCTCCTGCCGCAGAACATGGCGGTCTGCGATCAACGGGTGGCGCTGGATTACTACCGGCTTTCGGCGGATCGACGCTTGCTGTTTGGCGGTGCCTGCCATTATTCGGGCCGCGACCCGAAGGACATTGGCGCGTACATGCGGCCGAAGATGCTGGAAGTCTTCCCGCAACTGGGCGGGGTGAAGATCGACTATCAATGGGGCGGGATGATCGGCATCGGCGCCAACCGACTGCCGCAGATTGGCCAGCTCAAGGATCAGCCGAATGTGTATTACGCCCAGGCGTATTCCGGACATGGGGTGAATGCCACGCACCTGGCGGGCAAGTTGTTGGCCGAGGCGATCAGCGGGCAGCAAGGGGGCGGGTTTGATCTGTTCGCTCGCGTCCCGCATATCACCTTCCCCGGCGGGAAGCATTTACGCTCGCCGCTGTTGGCGCTGGGGATGTTGTGGCATCGGCTTAAAGAGTTGGTCTGAGGAAGTTGTAGCGTTTTTGCGGACGCCTTCGCGGGCAAGCCTCGCTCCTACAGGTTATGCGTCGGTCGGAAGATCGACACTAACCCTGTAGGAGCGAGGCTTGCCCGCGAAGAGGCCCTCCAGAACACCGCAAAACTCAGATCCGCCAGAAAGGCTTAAGCCCCTCCTCCCGCGCCTGCTCCCGACTCAACCCCACATCCCTGAGTTGCTCGGGCGTGAGCGTCAGCAACGCCTTGCGCGTGTGCAGACGATGCCAGAACAGACCCCAGCGACTCAGGCCGGACGGCGCATTGCGCATGACTGCCTCGCGCGCACCGTTTTTCTGCCCTGCCGCCAGTTCCTGACTGTGTAACGTCAGCCGCACATCGCTCAAGCCGTTCATTTTGATTGCTCCTGTTTACTTGGGTAGCCAGAGCTTTCATGATGCGCGGACGGCAAAAAGCATTACAGATTCAACGAGACTGTATTAACCCCATACAGATTCTTCGATTCAGCGTCTGAATCCGATAATTTAGCCCCATCTGTACTGGTTAACCGAATCACCCGCATCGAGACTGCGCCATGACCCTTTACGTCAACCTCGCCGAATTGCTCGGCACCCGTATCGAACAGGGCTTCTATCGCCCCGGTGACCGGCTGCCGTCGGTGCGGGCGTTGAGTGTCGAGCACGGGGTCAGCCTGAGCACGGTGCAGCAGGCCTATCGCGTGCTGGAAGACAGCGGGCTGGCGACCCCCAAACCCAAGTCCGGCTACTTCGTACCGGTGGGCCGCGAATTGCCGGAGCTGCCGGCCATCGGCCGTCCGGCCCAGCGTCCGGTGGATATTTCGCAGTGGGATCAGGTGCTGGAATTGATCCGCGCCGTCCCGCGCAAGGACGTTGTGCAACTGGGCCGCGGCATGCCGGACATCACCACGCCGACCATGAAACCGTTGCTGCGCAACCTGGCGCGCATCAGCCGTCGCCAGGACATGCCCGGTCTGTATTACGACAACATCTACGGCACCCTCGAACTGCGCGAGCAGATCGCACGCCTGATGCTCGATTCCGGGTGCCAATTGACCGCCCACGACCTGGTGGTGACCACCGGCTGCCATGAAGCGCTGTCCACCAGCATTCGTGCGATTTGCGAGCCGGGGGACATTGTGGCGGTGGACTCGCCCAGCTTTCACGGCGCCATGCAGACCCTCAAGGGCCTGGGCATGAAAGCCCTGGAAATCCCCACCGACCCGATCACCGGGATCAGCCTCGATGCGCTCGAACTGGCGTTGGAGCAATGGCCGATCAAGGCCATACAGTTGACGCCCAACTGCAACAACCCGCTGGGCTACATCATGCCGGAATCGCGCAAACGCGCCTTGTTGACGCTCGCACAGCGTTTCGACGTAGCGATTATCGAAGACGATGTGTATGGCGAACTCTCCTACAGCTACCCGCGTCCACGCACGATCAAATCCTTCGACGAAGACGGCCGCGTGTTGCTGTGCAGTTCCTTTTCCAAAACCCTGGCACCTGGGCTGCGCATTGGCTGGGTCGCGCCCGGACGCTATCTGGAACGGGTGCTGCACATGAAATACATCAGCACCGGCTCTACCGCGCCACAACCGCAGATTGCGATTGCCGAATTTCTCAAGGCCGGGCATTTCGAACCGCATTTGCGGCGGATGCGCACGCAATACCAACGCAGTCGCGACCTGATGATCGACTGGGTCACGCGCTATTTCCCCGCCGGCACCCGCGCCAGTCGCCCGCAAGGCAGCTTCATGTTGTGGGTTGAGCTGCCGGACGGCTTTGACACCTTGAAACTGAATCGCGCCCTGCATGATCAAGGCGTACAGATTGCCGTCGGCAGCATCTTTTCCGCCTCGGGCAAGTACCGCAACTGCCTGCGGATGAACTACGCTGCCAAGCCAACACCGCTGATCGAAGAAGCCGTGCGCAAGGTCGGCGCCGCAGCGATCAAACTGCTGGCAGAAACGGACCACATCACCGACTGACCTTTCTCAGGAATCCAGCGTCCATATACCGACCTTTGCCGCCAATCGGAACGTTCCTACGTGAGAGTCAGACAGCCCCTACTTGCTCTTCTGCTACTCGCCTCGTTTCTGGGCGGTTGCGCCAGCTTCGACGTTCAACGCGAACCGAGCCAGGCTTTACCCGCCAGCGATTCGGCGTTCGGCCGCTCGATCCAGGCCCAGGCCGCGCCCCACGAGGGCAGGTCCGGCTTTCGCTTGCTGTCCAACAGCAGCGAAGCCTTCATGGCCCGTGCCGAGCTGATCCGCAATGCCCAAAGCAGCCTCGACTTGCAGTACTACATCGTGCATGACGGCATCAGCACGCGGATGCTGGCGGACGAGTTACTCAAAGCTGCGGATCGCGGCGTGCGGGTGAGAATCCTGCTCGATGACACCACCAGCGACGGCCTGGACTGGATCATCGCGACTCTCGCTGCACACCCGCAGATCCAGATCCGCCTGTTCAACCCGCTGCACCTGGGCCGCGCCACGGGCGTGACGCGCACCATGGGCCGCTTGTTCAACCTGTCGCTGCAACATCGGCGCATGCACAACAAGTTGTGGCTGGCGGACAACAGTGCGGCCATCGTCGGCGGCCGTAACCTGGGAGACGAATACTTCGATGCCGAGCCCAACCTGAATTTCACCGACATCGACATGCTCGGCGTCGGGCCGGTGGCGGAACAGCTTGGCCACAGCTTCGACCAGTACTGGAACAGCGCGCTGAGCAAACCGATCGACGAGTTCCTGTCGAGCAGACCGACGCAAAAGGACCTGCAAAATACCCGCACGCGCCTGGAAGAATCCCTGGAAGAGACCCGCAAGCAGAATCATGCGCTCTATCAGCAGTTGATGACTTACACCACAAAGCCACGCATGGACATCTGGCGCCGGGAGCTGATCTGGGCCTGGAACCAGGCGCTGTGGGATGCACCGAGCAAGGTCTTGTCGGACGGCGAGCCTGACCCCCATTTGTTGCTGACCACGCAACTGGCGCCGGAGCTTACGGGCGTCAGCAAAGAACTGATCATGATCTCGGCTTACTTCGTACCGGGGCAGCCGGGGTTGGTCTACCTCACCGGCCGGGCCGACGCCGGGGTGTCGGTGAGTTTGTTGACCAACTCGCTTGAAGCCACGGACGTGCCGGCCGTGCACGGCGGTTACGCGCCTTATCGCCGGGCGCTGCTGGAACATGGCGTGAAGCTGTACGAACTGCGCCGCCAGCCCGGCGAAGGCGGCGGCAGCGGGCCGCATATTTTCTACAGCAAGTCCTTCCGGGGTTCCGATTCCAGCCTGCACAGCAAGGCGATGATCTTCGACCAGCAGAAATCCTTCATCGGCTCATTCAACTTCGATCCACGCTCGGTGCTGTGGAACACCGAAGTCGGCGTGCTGGTGGACAGCCCCGAACTCGCCGCGCATGTGCGTAGAGCGGCCATGGAGGGTATGGCGCCGCCCTTGAGCTATCAGGTGAAACTGGAGAATGACCGGATCGTCTGGGTGACGGAGGATGACGGCAAAATGCACACGCTGACCAAGGAGCCAGGGAGTCTATGGCGCCGCTTCAATTCCTGGTTCAGCACGGCGGTCGGCCTTGAGCGGATGTTGTAGCGTTGCTTCCATCAATCAAATGTGGCGAGGGAGCTTGCTCCCGCTGGGTCGCGAAGCGGCCCTAAACCAGAAGCCCCCGTTCATTCAGACTGAACGAGGGCTCCGATAGGCGACTGCTGCGCAGTCGAGCGGGAGCAAGCTCCCTCGCCACACGCTTGTGCAGGGTTTCAGGCCGGTTCGGCAACTCCACCGAACGCGCCTTGGCGTGACAGTAAGATCACCAACCCGAACGCCCCCGCGGCCATGAACAGCGGCAACGCATGCCCGCTGATCCACTGGCTGCCGGCACCGGCCGCCAAAGGCCCGATCAGGCAACCGATGCCCCACAGTTGCGCAATGTGCGCGTTGGCTCGCACCAGTGCATCGTCGCGATAGCGTTCGCCGATCAGGATCAGCGACAAGGTGAACAATCCTCCGGCGCTGGCGCCAAACAGCACCCACAACGGCCAGATCAACAACGTATCGATGAGCAACGGGATCGCCAGACTCGAAAGCAGCAACACCACCGCACACCCGGTGAACAAAGTGCGGCGTGACAAGCGATCCGCCAGCGCGCCGATCGGCAATTGCAGCAGGGCATCACCCACCACCACGGTGCTGACCATCGCCAAGGCGATTTCCGTGGTGAAACCCTGACGCAGGCAATACACCGGCAACAAGGTCAGGATCATCGCTTCAAACGCCGCGAACAGCGACACCGCCCAGGCAATCGCCGGCAAGCCACGGCAGAAGCCCCACAAGTCGCCAAACGTCACGCTGGCAGCCTCACTGGACGGTGCGCCGCTGCGGCCCAGCAACAGGAGCGGCGCCGCTATGAGCAAGCCGACGCCGACCCAGAAGCCGTAATCGTGTTCGGTGCCCAGAACGCCCAGCAGCAACGGCCCGGCCAGCTGACTCAGCGCGTAGCTGCTGCCGTACAGCGACACCAATCGTCCGCGCCATTGTTCGATCACCAGTTGGTTGATCCAGCTTTCGCCGAGGATGAAGACCAGGGTCAGGATCACCCCGATCATCAGGCGCATCACCAGCCAGACCGGATAGCTCGGCAACAGCGCCAGCAAGCCGATGGACACCGCCCCGGCCCACAGGCACAGACGCATGAGGTTGGCCGTGCCCAGACGCGAGGCCAGATGGCTGGAAATCTTCGCCCCCAGCAGCACGCCAATGGCCGGCATCGCCGCCATCACACCGATGGCGAACGAGCCGTAGCCCCAGCTTTCCAGGCGAAACGACACCAGCGGCATGCTGACCCCCAGGGCCAGGCCAACACTCAAGACAGACGCCAACACGGCGAAATAAGTCGCCCAACGCATGTTCCACGCTCCTGTGGATATTTTTGGCACCGCACAAAACAATGTGGGAGCGAGCCTGCTCGCGATAACGGAACAACATTCAACACTGGATGTTGACTGTCACACCGCCATCGCGAGCAGGCTCGCCCCCACAGGGGATCTTCGTTGCGTGGTGCTTACAACTTGATCCAGGTCGCCTTCAGCTCGGTGTATTTGTCGAACGCGTGCAGCGACTTGTCGCGGCCATTGCCCGATTGCTTGAAGCCGCCAAACGGTGCGGTCATGTCGCCGCCGTCGTATTGGTTGACCCACACGCTACCGGCACGCAGCGCACGAGCGGTCAGGTGCGCCTTGGAAATGTCCTTGGTCCACACCGCAGCAGCCAGGCCGTAAGGTGTGTCGTTGGCAATCGCGATGGCTTCTTCGGCGGTGTCGAACGCGATCACCGACAATACCGGGCCAAAGATTTCTTCCTGAGCGATTTTCATCGCATTGTTTACGCCGTCGAAAATCGTCGGTTCAACGTAAGTGCCACCGCTTTCCTGAAGCGTGCGCTTGCCGCCAGCCACCAGTTTGGCGCCGTCGGCGTGGCCGGATTCGATGTAGGACAGCACGGTATTCATCTGCTGGGTGTCCACCAGCGCGCCGACGTTGGTCGCCGGGTCCAGTGGGTTGCCCGGCTTCCAGGTTTTCAGTGCTTCGATCACCAGCGGCAGGAAGGTGTCCTTGATCGAGCGTTCGACCAGCAGACGCGAACCAGCAGTGCAGACTTCGCCCTGGTTGAAGGCAATGGCACCGGCCGCCGCTTCAGCTGCGGCTTGCAGGTCCGGGGCATCGGCAAACACGATGTTCGGGCTCTTGCCGCCCGCTTCGAGCCAGACGCGCTTCATGTTCGATTCGCCGGAGTAGATCAGCAATTGCTTGGCGATCTTGGTCGAACCGGTGAACACCAGCGTATCCACGTCATTGTGCAGGGCCAAGGCCTTGCCGACGGTGTGACCGTAACCCGGCAAAACGTTAAGCACGCCCTTCGGAATGCCGGCTTCGACGGCCAGCGCAGCAATGCGAATGGCGGTCAGCGGGGATTTTTCCGATGGCTTGAGGATCACCGAATTACCGGTGGACAGCGCCGGCCCGAGTTTCCAGCAGGCCATCATCAACGGGAAGTTCCACGGCACGATGGCGCCAACCACGCCGACCGGTTCGCGAGTCACCAGACCCAGCTGATCGTGCGGGGTGGCGGCGACTTCGTCGTAGATCTTGTCGATGGCTTCACCGCTCCAGCTCAGGGCTTGTGCCGCGCCGGGAACGTCGATGTACAGGGAATCGCTGATTGGCTTGCCCATGTCCAGGGTTTCAAGCAGCGCCAGCTCTTCGGCGTGCTGTTTGAGCAGGCCGGCGAAACGGATCATGGTGGCTTTGCGCTTGGTCGGTGCCAGGCGCGACCAGACGCCGGAATTGAAGGTGGCGCGGGCATTTTCAACGGCGCGCTGGGCGTCGGCGGCGTCACAGCTGGCAATCTTGCCCAGCAGACGGCCATCGACCGGGCTGATGCACTCGAAGGTCTCGCTGGAGACGGCATCGGTGTATTCGCCATTGATGTAGGCACGGCCTTCGATCTTCAGATCGCGAGCCCGTTGTTCCCAATCGGCACGAGTCAGGGTGGTCATACGAGTGTCCTCCTCTTGTTGAATACGAGCGCCCAACGATCGTCGCGGACGCTGTCAGGAATTCTGCCCAGCCAGCCTGATTTTTCGGCCCAAGGCAACCGCCACCCTAAACCAGCGACAGGTGAAGTTTCAATATATTTGACATAAGGCCGGCAAACGGCCTTGCGATGTTCATTTTAATAAACATAGACTTTGGGCTTTCCAACCAACCGCGCCGCAATCACGGGGGATAACAACAATGAGCATCCAGGACATCGTCGACTTCAGCCAGGCCACCACCCAACCCGATCGCTATCGGCCGGACCCTGCAAAAGTCCTCAAGGGCGACCCCGAGCAAGCGGTCTACAACCACTACAACAGCCCTTGCGGCCAGTTGAATGCGGGCGTGTGGGAAGGCGCTGTTGGCCAGTGGCATGTGAACTTCACCGAGCATGAGTACTGCGAAATCATTCAGGGCGTTTCAGTGCTGCGCGACAACGACGGCAACAGCAAGACCGTGCGTGCGGGTGATCGCTTCGTGATCCCGGCCGGGTTCAGGGGCACCTGGGAAGTGCTGGAGCCGTGCCGCAAGATTTATGTGGCGTTTGAACAGAAGGCCTGAGGATTTGTATTAGCCGGGCCGGCCTCTTCGCAGGCAAGCCATAACCTGCAGGCAACAAAAAAGGCCCGTATCTCGCGATACGGGCCTTTTTTGTAAGAGGGAAAAATCAATTACTTGATTTTGCCTTCTTTGTACATCACGTGCTTGCGAACGCGCGGATCGAACATGCGCTTTTCGAGCTTGTCCGGAGTAGTACGCTTGTTCTTGTCGGTAGTGTAGAAGTGACCAGTACCGGCGCTAGAAATCATTCGAATCAATTCACGCATGATTAGCTCCCTTAGATCTTGCCAGCTTTGCGGATTTCGGCCAGCACGACAGTGATGCCACGCTTGTCGATAATACGCATGCCTTTGGCAGATACGCGCAGACGCACGAAACGTTTCTCTTCTTCAACCCAGAAGCGGTGATGCTGCAGGTTCGGCAGGAAACGACGACGGGTTTTGTTGTTTGCGTGGGAAATGTTATTCCCAGTCACCGGACCCTTACCGGTAACTTGACATACTCTCGACATGCCTCAGCCCTCTAAAACCACATGCCCAACCCGGCATGGGTTGGCCGCTTAATCTCTCAGTCATTTGGCGCCAGGCGCCGCGTTTCTTTAGAGGTCTTACCGGCTACACCTACAGTGAAGGAACCGGGCCCCTAGAAAAGAGCGCTGCTTTATACCAGAAAGACTAGAGAGCAACAACATTCCGTGTGCGCGGACTTTATAAATTCCCCATTTTTCGGGCGCCGAGCGCCTTGGATAAAGGCTGTGGCCGATTAAGACCGCTCGTCGCAGAGAATCGGTCAACCGACCGATTTCGGGTTTTCCTCGGCCCGCATCACCGAAAACAAGCGCACATACTCTCCTTAAAATGAAAAAGGGGATAGTCATTTGCAAAAGAGCCCACTAGGGTAAGCCTTTTCCAGACTGCACTTGCAGATGGGCCTTCGATCTGTAAAGGAATCCGACCATGCGCCTCGCTGCCCTACCGCTGTTGTTCGCCCCGCTCCTGCTGAGCCCGCTGGCCCATGCCGCCGCCCTGAGCGTCTGCACCGAGGCGAGTCCGGAAGGGTTCGACGTGGTGCAATACAACTCGCTGACCACCACCAACGCGTCCGCCGATGTGCTGATGAACCGTCTGGTGGACTTCGACACCGCCAGCGGTAAAGTGGTCGCCAGCCTCGCGGACAGCTGGGAAGTCAGCCCCGACGGCCTGACCTACGTGTTCAAGTTGCACCCACAGGTGAAATTCCACCGCACCGAGTACTTCAGCCCGACACGCGAGCTGACCGCCGAAGACGTCAAATTCAGCTTCGACCGCATGCTCGACCCGGCGCACCCTTGGCACAAGGTCGCCCAGAGCGGCTTCCCGCACGCCCAATCGATGCAGTTGCCGGCGCTGATCAAGAAGATCGATGCACTGGACCCGCTGACCGTACGCTTCACCCTTGATCACCCGGACTCAACCTTCCTCGCGACCCTGAGTATGGGCTTCGCCTCGATCTATTCCGCGGAATACGCCGACAAACTGCTGAAGGCCGGCACGCCCGAGAAGCTCAACAGCCAGCCGATCGGCAGCGGCCCATTCGTGTTCACCCGCTTCCAAAAAGATGCCTCGATTCGCTACAAGGCCAACCCGGACTACTTCCGTGGCAAGCCTTCGGTGGACCCGCTGATCTTCGCCATCACCCCGGACGCCAATGTGCGTTTGCAGAAATTGCGTCGCAACGAGTGCCAGATCGCCCTGTCGCCCAAGCCTCTGGACGTACAGGCCGCGCTGAAAGAACCGACCCTAAAAGTGGAAAAGACTGACGCCTTCATGACTGCGTTCGTCGGCATCAACAGCCAACATCCGCCGCTGGACAAACCTGAAGTGCGCCAGGCGATCAACCTCGCCTTCGACAAGGCCAACTATGTCAAAGCCGTGTTCGAAGACACTGCCGAGCCTGCCAACGGCCCGTACCCGCCGAACACCTGGAGCTACGCCAAAGGCCTGCCCGGTTATCCGCATGACGTCGAGAAGGCCAAGACATTGATGGCCAAGGCCGGACTCAAGGACGGCTTCCAGACCACCATCTGGACCCGACCTTCCGGCAGTCTGCTGAACCCGAACCCGAGCCTGAGCGCTCAAATGCTGCAATCGGACCTTGCGGAAATCGGCATCCAGGCCGAAATCCGCGTGATCGAATGGGGCGAGCTGATTCGCCGCGCCAAAGCCGGCGAGCACGACCTGCTGTTCATGGGTTGGGCTGGCGACAACGGTGACCCGGACAACTTCCTCACGCCGCAGTTTTCCTGCGCCGCGGTCAAATCCGGTACTAACTTCGCACGCTACTGCAACCAGGACCTGGACAAGCTGATCAGCGCCGGCAAAACCACCGGCGAGCAAGGTGTGCGTACCAAGCTTTACGAACAGGCCCAGGCGCAGATCCAGCAGCAGGCGCTTTGGCTGCCGTTGGCCCACCCGACGGCGTTCGCGTTGACGCGCAAGAACGTCGAGGGTTACTCGGTCAGCCCGTTTGGTCGCCAGGATTACTCCAAGGTCAACCTCAAGTAACGCTCGGAAACGCTGCGCGAATGCTTCTCTGTGGCGAGGGGGCTTGCTCCCGCCGGGCTGCGCAGCGGCCCTGAAGATCCTGTGAGCGCTGCGCACTCAAGCGGGAGCAAGCTCCCTCGCCACAGAAGCCCGACCCCAAGCCCTACATCCACCCATACTCGGCCATTGAAAGCGGCTCGCCGTCACCAATGATGAAATGGTCAAGCACCCGCACATCAATCAATTCCAGCGCCTCTTGCAAGCGCTTGGTCAGCATTCGATCAGCCTGACTGGGATCGGAATTGCCCGACGGATGGTTGTGGCAAAGGATCAATGCGGCGGCGTTATGAGCCAATGCGCGCTTGACCACCTGTCGCGGGTACACGCTGGTGTTGTCGATGGAGCCGCGAAACAGCACCTCAAACGCCAGCACCCGGTGTTTTGAATCCAGGAACAGGCTACCGAAGACCTCATGCGGCTCGTGGCGCAGCATCGACTTGAGGTAGTCGCGCACCGCCAGGGGGCTTTCCATCACTGAATCACGTCGTAACCGCTCTGCCAGATGCCGGCGGGCCATTTCCAGCACCGCCTGCAACTGCGCAAACTTTGCCGGCCCAAGGCCGAGCTCACCACTGAAGGTCCGAAGGTCGGCTTCGAGCAAAGTGCGCAGGCTGCCAAATTGCTGCAACAGGTGTCGCGCCAAATCCACCGCGCTTTTGCCGGACACACCGGTCCGTAAAAAAATCGCCAGCAGCTCTGCGTCCGAGAGACTCGCCGATCCCTGCTCCAGTAACTTCTCCCGCGGCCGCTCCGCCGCCGGCCAATCACGAATACTCATAGCACCTTCCCTGTCTGTGGGCGCCGCTGTTCCATAGCGGTCGCTGTGATATCGTAGCCCATCTTTTTTGCTGGCGATTTCATCCCTGGGGAGGGGGTCTCGCCATGCTGTCATCAACGAAATAAAAGGCAGACCTATGCAGCGGCTGTATCGGAAACGCATCGTTCTGGGCGTCGGCGGCGGTATTGCTGCCTACAAGAGCGCCGACCTGGTTCGCCGCCTGATCGACCAGGGTGCCGAAGTGCGCGTGGTCATGACCCGTGGCGGCAGCGAGTTCATCACTCCGCTGACCATGCAGGCCTTGTCCGGGCACCCGGTTCATCTCGACTTGCTGGACCCCGCGGCAGAAGCTGCCATGGGCCACATCGAGCTGGCCAAGTGGGCCGATATGGTGCTGATCGCCCCTGCTACGGCGGACCTGATTGCCCGTCTGGCCCAAGGCATTGCTGACGATCTGCTGACCACGCTGGTGCTGGCCACCGATGCGGTGGTCGCCATCGCCCCGGCGATGAACCAGGCCATGTGGCGCGACCCGGCAACCCAGGCCAACCTGCAAACCCTCGAAAGCCGCGACATCAAAGCCTTCGGGCCGGCCTCCGGTAGCCAGGCGTGCGGCGACGTCGGCCTGGGGCGCATGCTCGAAGCCGTCGAGCTCGCCCAGTGCGCGGCGGACTGCTTCAAGCGCCAGGCATTGACCGGCAAACACGTGCTGATCACCGCCGGCCCGACTCAGGAAAACATCGACCCGGTGCGCTACATCACCAACCACAGCTCCGGAAAAATGGGCTTTGCCCTGGCCGAAGCCGCGGTGGAAGCCGGCGCCCGCGTCACGCTGATCACCGGCCCGGTGCACCTGCCGACTCCGGATCGTGTCACCCGCATCGACGTGGTCAGCGCTCGCGACATGCTCGCCGCCTGCGAAGCCGCGATCCCTTGCGACCTGTTTATCGCCTCGGCAGCGGTCGCGGACTACCGTCCTGAAGTCGTCGCCCCACAGAAACTCAAGAAAGACCCTACGAACGGCGACGGCTTGTTGCTACAGATGGTGCGCAACCCGGACATCCTGGCCACCATCGCCACCCGCCCCGACCGTCCGTTCAGTGTCGGCTTCGCTGCCGAAACCGAACACCTGCTCGATTACGCTGCCCGCAAGCTGAAAGACAAGAACCTCGATTTGATCGTCGCCAACGACGTCGCCAACCCGAGCATTGGCTTCAACAGCGAAGAAAACGCCTGCAGCGTGATCGATCGAGAACTGCACGCCACACTTTTCGCCCAGACCAGCAAAAGCAAAATTGCTCGCCAGCTGATCACTTTTATCGCCGAACGTCTGAACCAGGTTTAATTTACATGCACGCTTTGCAAGCCAAGATCCTCGACCCCCGCATCGGTACCGAATTCCCGCTGCCGCAGTACGCCACACCTGGCTCCGCCGGCCTCGACCTGCGCGCCATGCTGGAAAAAGACACCGTCATCAAGCCGGGCGAAACCCTGCTGATCCCGACCGGCCTGTCCGTCTACATTGGCGATCCGGGTTTGGCCGCGCTGATTTTGCCGCGCTCCGGCCTGGGCCATAAACATGGCATCGTGCTGGGCAATCTGGTCGGTTTGATCGACTCCGATTACCAGGGCCCGCTGATGGTTTCGTGCTGGAACCGTGGCCAGACCGACTTCAACATGGTGGTCGGTGAGCGCCTGGCTCAATTGGTTCTGGTGCCGGTGGTTCAAGCGCACTTCGAGATGGTCGAAGAGTTTGTTGAAACCGAGCGTGGTGCCGGTGGTTTCGGGCATTCCGGCAGCCATTGATCCGATAAAGCATCCTGTGGCGAGGGAGCTTGCTCCCGCTGGGCTGCGAAGCGGCCCCAAGATTTTGTGAGTGCCGCGCACCCAAGCGCAAGCAAGCCTCCTCGCCACAATTCGCACAACGTTCATCTGGAAGGTTTACCGCCCAAAATCAAGGCATTGACCGATCATTACCCCGCAAACGCAGGTGGCATGGCCTTTTCGCACCACGAACTCTCAGTGGAAAACGCCGTCATACCCTTCAGTTTGAGCCCGCCGACGAGATTTTCGCGGACAGGTCCAGTCACTTTCGAGATGGAGCATTCCCACAGATGAGCACCCCAGCCACAGTCGCACCCAAGTTCCCGGACAGCATCTTCCGCGCCTACGACATTCGCGGCACGGTCCCGGAATTCCTGAACGCTGAGACCGCTTACTGGCTCGGCCGCGCCATCGGTGCCCAGAGCCTGGCCCAGGGCGAACCGAACGTTTCCGTTGGCCGCGACGGCCGCCTGTCCGGCCCTGAACTGGTCGAACAACTGATCAAGGGCCTGGCCGACAGCGGTTGCCACGTCAGCGACGTGGGCCTGGTGCCAACCCCGGCGCTGTACTACGCCGCCAACGTACTGGCCGGCAAATCCGGCGTCATGCTGACCGGCAGCCACAACCCGTCGAACTACAACGGGTTCAAGATCGTGATCGCGGGCGACACCCTGGCCAACGAACAGATCCAGGCCCTGCACGACCGCCTCAAGACCAACAACTTGAGCAGCGGCAAGGGCAGCGTCACCCAGGTCGAGATCCTCGACCGCTACAACACCGAAATCGTCCAGGACATCAAACTGGCTCGTCGCCTGAAAGTCGTGGTCGACTGCGGCAACGGCGCGGCCGGCGTGATCGCTCCGCAATTGATCGAAGCGTTGAACTGCGAAGTCATCCCGCTGTTCTGCGAGGTCGACGGTAACTTCCCGAACCACCATCCGGACCCGGGCAAGCCTGAAAACCTCGTTGACCTGATCGCCAAGGTCAAGGAAACCAACGCCGATATCGGCCTGGCCTTCGACGGCGATGGCGACCGCGTCGGTGTGGTGACCAACACCGGCAGTATCGTTTACCCGGACCGTCTGCTGATGCTGTTCGCCCGCGACGTACTGGCGCGCAACGCGGACGCGGAGATCATCTTCGACGTCAAATGCACCCGCCGCCTGACACCGCTGATCAAGGAATACGGCGGCCGTCCGCTCATGTGGAAGACCGGTCACTCGTTGATCAAAAAGAAAATGAAACAAACCGGCGCCCTGTTGGCCGGCGAGATGAGCGGGCATATCTTCTTCAAGGAGCGCTGGTTCGGTTTTGACGACGGCATTTACAGCGCCGCGCGTCTGCTGGAGATCCTCAGCAAGGAAAAATCCACCGCGGAAGAGCTGTTTGCGACCTTCCCGAACGATATTTCTACGCCGGAAATCAATATCCATGTGACCGAAGAGAGCAAATTCAGCATCATTGATGCATTGCACGACGCGAAGTGGGGCGAAGGCGCCGACCTGACCACCATTGACGGCGTGCGAGTCGACTACGCCAAAGGCTGGGGCCTGGTGCGCGCGTCCAACACCACACCGGTGCTGGTGCTGCGCTTCGAGGCCGATGACGAGGCTGAATTGCAGCGCATCAAGGACGTGTTCAAAGTCCAGCTGAAGCGTGTTGCACCTGATCTCCAATTACCGTTTTGATCTTCTGAAGCACCCGGAGCCCTGAATGACCCTCGAACGCGAAGCCGCCGCCAACACCGCCAAGGTCCTGTCCGAAGCGTTGCCTTACATTCGCCGCTATGTCGGCAAGACGCTGGTGATCAAATACGGCGGCAACGCGATGGAAAGCGAGGAGCTGAAAACCGGCTTCGCCCGCGACATCGTGTTGATGAAAGCCGTCGGTATCAACCCGGTGGTGGTTCACGGCGGCGGCCCGCAAATCGGCGACCTGCTCAAGCGCCTGTCGATCGAGAGCCACTTCATCGATGGCATGCGCGTGACTGACGCGCAGACCATGGACGTGGTGGAAATGGTCCTCGGCGGCCAGGTCAACAAGGACATCGTCAACCTGATCAACCGTCATGGCGGCAGCGCCATCGGCCTGACCGGTAAAGACGCCGAGCTGATTCGTGCGAAGAAGCTCACCGTGACCCGCCAGACGCCGGAGATGACCCAGCCGGAAATCATCGACATCGGCCAGGTAGGCGAAGTGGTCGGGATCAACACCGACTTGCTGAACCTGCTGGTCAAAGGTGATTTCATCCCGGTCATCGCGCCAATCGGCGTCGGTGCCAACGGCGAGTCGTACAACATCAACGCTGACCTGGTCGCCGGCAAAGTCGCCGAAGCACTGAAGGCTGAAAAGCTGATGCTGCTGACCAACATCGCCGGCTTGATGGACAAGTCGGGCACGGTCCTCACCGGCCTGACCACCCAGCAAGTCGACGAGCTGATCGCCGACGGCACGATCTACGGCGGCATGCTGCCGAAGATCCGTTGCGCGCTGGAAGCGGTTCAGGGCGGCGTGGGCAGCTCACTGATCATCGATGGCCGGGTGCCGAATGCGATTCTGCTTGAGATCTTCACCGATACCGGTGTGGGTACGTTGATCAGCAATCGCAAGCGTCACTAAGCAACACAAACAAAAAGACCCCGCTCAGCTTGGCTGAGCGGGGTCTTTTTTTTCCTGCGCACTCCCTTGTAGGAGCGAGGCTTGCCCGCGAAAGCGATCTGACAGTCCCATCATTGCTGAATGTGACGACGCCTTCGCGGGCAAGCCTCGCTCCTACAGGTCAGCGTTAGACGCCGTACTGGGCGCGGTACGCTTCTACGGCTGGCAGGTGCTGCTTGAGCTGCGGATCATCCGCCAGGAACTCCAGCACCTGGTTCAGCGACACAATGCTGATCACCGGAATGCCGAAATCACGCTCCACTTCCTGGATCGCCGACAACTCGCCGTTGCCACGCTCCTGACGGTTCAGGGCGATGAGCACGCCCTTGGCCTTGGCGCCGTCCTGGGAAGCGATGATTTGCATCACTTCACGGATCGCGGTGCCGGCGGTGATCACGTCGTCGATGATCAGCACGTCACCGGTCAACGGGGCGCCAACGAGACTGCCGCCTTCACCGTGGGCCTTGGCCTCTTTGCGGTTGAAGCACCACGGCAAATCACGGCCATGATGTTCGGCCAGCGCCACCGCAGTGGTCGCCGCCAGCGGGATGCCTTTGTACGCCGGGCCAAACAATACATCGAACGAAATACCGCTCTCGACGATGGCTGCCGCGTAGAAACGACCCAGCTGCGCAAGAGCCGAACCGGTATTGAACAGGCCGGCATTGAAGAAGTAAGGACTGGTGCGCCCGGACTTCAGGGTGAACTCGCCGAAGCGCAAAACGCCGCGATCGATGGCAAAACGAATGAAATCGCGCTGATACGCTTGCATGAAAAAAACCCCAAATACCACGGATTTAGCTAATTAGGTTGACGCCGTGTATCATACACGCACGCGATTTTTGGGGCCATTTATGCGGATCATCAGTGTGAACGTCAATGGTATTCAGGCTGCAGTGGAGCGAGGGTTGCTCAGTTGGCTGCAAGCACAGAATGCCGACGTCATCTGCCTGCAGGACACCCGCGCCTCCGCCTTTGAACTGGACGATCCAGCCTTCCAACTGGATGGCTACTTCCTTTATGCCTGCGAAGCCGAAGTTCCCGCCCAGGGTGGCGTGGCTTTGTATTCGCGGTTGCAACCGAAGGCAGTCATCAGCGGTCTCGGTTTCGAGACAGCCGACCGCTACGGGCGCTACCTGCAAGCCGATTTCGACAAGGTCAGCATCGCGACCTTGCTGCTCCCTTCGGGGCAGAACGGCGATGAAGACTTGAACCAGAAGTTCAAGCTAATGGACGATTTCGCCCGTTATCTGGATAAACAGCGACGCAAACGTCGCGAGTACATTTATTGTGGCTCGCTGTACGTGGCGCAACAGAAGCTGGATATCAAGAACTGGCGCGACAGCCAGCAATCCCCAGGCTTCCTGGCACCTGAACGTGCCTGGATGGACGAGATTGTCGGCAACATGGGCTATGTTGATGCCCTGCGTGAAGTCAGCCGTGAAGGCGACCAGTACAGCTGGTGGCCGGACAACGAACAGGCGGAAATGCTCAACCTCGGTTGGCGTTTCGACTACCAGTTGCTGACCCCTGGCCTGCGCCGCTTTGTTCGCAGCGCACGCCTGCCACGCCAGCCACGGTTCTCGCAACACGCACCACTGATCGTGGACTACGACTGGACGCTGACCATTTAAGCGTCTTTCGCAGACACAAAAAAGCCGACATCGCCGTCGGCTTTTTTGTGCGCGCCTCATTCCTGTAGGAGCGAGGCTTGCCCGCGAAGAACGATAACGCGTTGTTCCTGACAGACCGAGGCGCCTCAATTCGCGGGCAATCCTCGCTCCTACGGGACAGCGGTGGCTACTTGATCAACCGCCAGGTGAACGGATACCGATACGGCACCCCTTCATTGGCTTTCACACCACCGATGATCGTCAGTACCAACGCACCAATCGCCACCAGACCGAACAGGAAGAACCCGATGATCACCACCATCAGCAGGAAGCAGATGGCAGAGGCAATGGCGACGGTGATCTGAAAGTTCAGCGCCTCCTTGCCCTGGGCATCGACAAACGGGTCCATCTCGCGCTTCATCTGCCAGAGGATCAGCGGGCCGATCAGCGTACCGAACGGAATCCAGATTCCCAGCAACGCGGACAAGTGACAAAACATTGCCCACTGCCGAGCCTCTTTGCTCGGGATGGGAAGTAGCTGCTGCTCGTCACTCATGGTGTCCTCCTTGCGTGGAACATCCGATCAGTCGGCCAGTGCGGCCTTTTGCAGTTCGAAGATCTCGGTCATGCCTTTCTTCGCCAGTTCAAGCATAGCGTTCAGCTCTTCCGGCTGGAACGGCGCGCCTTCGGCAGTGCCCTGGACTTCGATGAAGCCGCCAGTGCTGGTCATCACCACGTTCAGGTCAGTCTCGGCAGTCGAGTCTTCCAGGTAGTCGAGGTCAAGCACAGGCTCGCCCTGGTACATACCCACCGAAACGGCCGCGATCATTTGCTTGAGCGGGTCACCGCCTTTCAGGCCGCCGCGCTTCTTGATCACTTTCAAGGCATCGACCAGCGCAACCATGGCGCCGGTGATGGATGCGGTGCGGGTGCCACCGTCGGCCTGGATCACGTCGCAGTCGACGTACAGGGTGACGTCGCCCAGCTTGGACATGTCCAGCGAAGCACGCAGGGAGCGACCGATCAGACGCTGGATTTCCAGGGTGCGACCGCCTTGCTTGCCACGGCTCGCTTCACGCTGGTTACGCTCGCCAGTGGCGCGCGGCAGCATGCCGTATTCCGCGGTCAACCAGCCTTGGCCCTGGCCCTTGAGGAAACGCGGTACGCCGTTCTCGACGCTGACCGTGCAGATGACTTTGGTATCACCGAATTCGACCAGTACAGATCCCTCGGCGTGTTTGGTGTAGTTGCGGGTAATGCGGATCGAGCGGAGCTGATCGGCAGCGCGACCACTTGGACGTTTCATAGGGAATACCTGTACGGAGGACGGAAAACTGCCGAGCATTATAGAGCCGCGCGCCAAGACTGGGCACTTCTAAAAAATCCGTCCGACGATTGAAGGCGCTGACTAGAGCTTAGAACAGCGCTTTACCGACGGCCTGCAGCCCTTTGTCACACCGTGTGTTTGGGCGCATCCGCCCCACTGCGCTACAATCCTGCGCCTTTGCTGCCTGTCGGCTTTAATTCACAGATATCGGGTCTCGCGAAACCTTTGGTAACGCAAACCTGAATTGCGAGGTACCTCCATGGTGCACAGCATGACCGCCTTCGCCCGCGTTGAAAAAGCCGGCGCCCAAGGCACCCTGAGCTGGGAATTGCGCTCGGTCAACAGCCGCTACCTGGAACCCCATTTGCGCCTGCCGGAGTCGTTTCGCGACCTCGAAGGTGCGGTCCGCGAAGCGCTGCGCCAGGGGATATCCCGGGGCAAGCTCGAATGCACTCTGCGCTTCACCGAAGAAAACACCGACAAACCCCTGCAAGTGGACCGCGAGCGCGCCGCGCAATTGGTCGCTGCCGCCGAGACCATCGCCGGGCTGATCAAGAATCCCGCCGCATTGAATCCGCTGGAAGTCCTGGCCTGGCCTGGCGTTCTGGTGGGCGACGCCGCTGACCCGCAAGCCTTGAATGCCGAAGCACTGGCGCTGTTCAATGAAGGTCTGAAAGAACTCAAGGCCGGCCGCGAGCGCGAAGGCGCGGAGCTGGCCCGGTTGATCAACGATCGCCTCACCTCCATCGAAGAAGATGTGGTGACCCTGCGCGAACTGGTCCCGCAGATGCTCGCCACCCAACGCCAGAAAGTCCTCGACCGCTTTGCCGACATGAAAGCCGAGATGGACCCGCAGCGACTCGAGCAGGAAATGGTCATGCTCGCGCAAAAGAGCGACGTCGCCGAAGAACTGGATCGCTTGAGCACTCACATCATTGAAGTTCGCCGGGTACTCAAATCCGGCGGCGCTGCCGGTCGGCGCCTGGACTTCCTGATGCAGGAGCTCAACCGCGAAGCCAACACACTGGGCTCCAAAGCCTTCGACCCGCGCAGCACCCAAGCGGCGGTCAACCTCAAAGTGTTGATCGAGCAGATGCGCGAACAAGTGCAGAATATTGAGTAAGGCAACCCCGACATGACCCACAGCACCGGCACCCTGTACATCATTTCCGCCCCTTCGGGCGCGGGCAAGAGCAGCCTGGTCAAGGCCCTGACCGACGCTGACCAGGAGATCCGCGTCTCGGTCTCCCACACCACCCGCGCCATGCGCCCCGGTGAAGTGAACGGCGTGAACTATCACTTCGTCGAACGCGGCGAGTTCGTGAAGATGATCGAGCACGGGGATTTCCTCGAGCGCGCCGAAGTGTTCGGCAACCTCTATGGCACCTCGCAAAGCCACCTGCAGCAGACCCTGGACGAAGGCCACGACCTGATTCTGGAAATCGACTGGCAAGGTGCCGAGCAAGTGCGCAAATTGATGCCTCAGGCCCGCTCTATCTTCATTCTGCCGCCGTCCCTGCAAGCCCTGCATCAGCGTCTGAACAATCGCGGCCAGGACAGTGACGAGGTCATTGAAGGCCGGATGCGCGAAGCCGTCAGCGAAATGAGCCACTACGTCGACTACGACTACCTGATCATCAATGACGATTTCGCCCATGCGCTGAAGGATTTGCAGGCGATTTTCCGTGCCAATCAGCTGCATCAGAAGCGTCAGCAGCAGCGCAACGGAAAACTTTTGGCTGAATTGCTCGGCTAAACAGCCCTTCCCAAAACCGCTGCAAGGGCTTTACATTGGCACTTGCAGCGCGTTGAAGGGCTTGGTCAAAAAATCAGCGCTTCCCTAATCGCTGGTGATTTTTTAAACTGTTCAGTCCGCTCGCCCACCCGGGCAGCGCGCATATTGCATTCGCTCCGAGGAATACCATGGCCCGCGTAACCGTTGAAGACTGCCTGAACCACGTGGAAAACCGTTTTGAACTGGTCATGCTGTCCACCAAGCGTGCCCGTCAACTGGCCACCGGCGGCAAAGAGCCACTGGTCCAGTGGGAAAACGACAAGCCTACCGTTGTAGCCTTGCGTGAAATCGCCGAAGGCCTGATGAGCTACGAGTTCATCGCCAATGCTGAAATCGTCGAAGACGAACCGCTGTTCGCAGCGTTCGAGGACGAGTCCAACGAGGCAGTCTAAGCCTATGCCTGGTCGACGTAGCACGGCGCGGGGTCACAGCGAACGGCAGGAGTCATCATGCCGAGCATAGACGCCCTCGCCGATCGCTTATCGACCTACCTCGGCAAGGACCAGGTCAACCTGGTCCGCCGAGCGTACTTCTACGCCGAGCAAGCCCACGACGGCCAACGCCGCCGCAGCGGTGAGGCGTACGTCACGCATCCTCTTGCGGTGGCGAACATTCTTGCCGACATGCACATGGACCATCAGAGCCTGATGGCGGCGATGCTGCATGACGTGATCGAAGACACCGGTATTGCCAAGGAAGCGCTGCAAGCGCAGTTCGGCGAAACCGTGGCCGAACTGGTAGACGGGGTCAGCAAACTGACCCAGATGAACTTCGAGACCAAGGCCGAAGCACAAGCCGAAAACTTCCAGAAAATGGCCATGGCCATGGCGCGCGACATTCGCGTGATCCTGGTCAAGCTCGCCGACCGCCTGCACAACATGCGCACGCTGGAAGTCCTGTCCGGTGAAAAGCGTCGGCGGATCGCCAAGGAAACCCTGGAAATCTATGCGCCCATCGCCAACCGGCTGGGCATGCACGCCATCCGCATAGAATTCGAAGACCTCGGCTTCAAGGCCATGCACCCGATGCGTTCCGCACGGATCAACCAGGCCGTCAAACGCGCTCGGGGCAACCGCAAGGAAATCGTCAACAAGATCGAAGAGTCCCTCAGCCACTGCCTGGCCATCGATGGCATCCAGGGCGAGGTCAGCGGTCGTCAGAAACACCTCTACGGCATCTACAAGAAAATGCGCGGCAAGCGTCGGGCCTTCAACGAGATCATGGACGTCTATGCGTTCCGGATCATCGTCGACAAGGTCGACACCTGCTACCGCGTGCTAGGTGCTGTGCATAATTTGTACAAACCGTTGCCGGGACGCTTCAAGGATTACATCGCGATTCCCAAGGCTAACGGCTACCAGTCGCTGCACACCACGCTGTTCGGCATGCACGGTGTTCCGATCGAGATCCAGATCCGCACCCGTGAAATGGAAGAGATGGCCAACAACGGCATCGCCGCCCATTGGCTGTACAAATCCAGCGGCGACGAGCAGCCAAAAGGCACTCACGCCCGCGCCCGCCAGTGGGTCAAAGGCGTGCTGGAAATGCAGCAACGGGCCGGCAACTCGCTGGAATTCATCGAAAGCGTGAAGATCGACCTGTTCCCGGACGAGGTCTACGTGTTCACGCCCAAAGGCCGGATCATGGAGCTGCCCAAAGGCTCCACGGCGGTCGACTTCGCTTACGCGGTGCACACCGACGTGGGCAACAGCTGCATTGCCTGCCGGATCAATCGTCGTCTTGCGCCGCTGTCCGAACCGCTGCAAAGCGGCTCCACGGTCGAGATCGTCAGTGCTCCCGGTGCCCGGCCGAACCCGGCGTGGCTCAACTTCGTGGTCACGGGCAAGGCACGGACCCACATCCGCCATGCGCTGAAACTGCAACGCCGTTCCGAGTCCATCAGCCTGGGCGAGCGCCTGCTGAACAAAGTGCTCAATGGTTTCGACAGCTCGCTGGAAAAAGTACCGGCCGACCGCGTCAAGGCGATGCTCGCCGAATACCGTCTCGAACTGATCGAAGACTTGCTGGAAGACATCGGCCTGGGCAATCGAATGGCCTATGTAGTCGCCCGCCGCCTGCTTGGCGAAGGCGAACAGCTGCCAAGTCCGGAAGGCCCGCTGGCGATTCGCGGCACCGAAGGCCTGGTGCTGAGCTACGCCAAGTGCTGCACGCCGATCCCGGGCGACCCGATTGTTGGTCACTTGTCCGCCGGCAAAGGCATGGTCGTGCACCTGGACAACTGCCGCAACATCAGCGAAATCCGTCACAACCCGGAAAAATGCATCCAGCTCTCTTGGGCCAAGGATGTCACCGGCGAATTCAACGTCGAGCTGCGCGTCGAACTGGAACATCAGCGCGGCCTGATCGCACTGCTGGCCAGCAGCGTCAACGCGGCCGACGGCAATATCGAGAAAATCAGCATGGATGAACGCGATGGTCGCATCAGCGTGGTCCAACTGGTGGTCAGCGTGCACGACCGCGTGCACCTGGCCCGTGTGATCAAGAAACTGCGTGCGTTGACCGGGGTGATCCGCATCACCCGCATGCGCGCCTAAGCCCACTATTACAAGGAGTCATTCATGACCAAGACTGTTATCACCAGCGACAAGGCCCCGGCTGCCATCGGTACTTACTCCCAGGCGATCAAGGCTGGCAACACCGTCTACATGTCGGGCCAGATTCCTCTGGACCCAAAAACCATGGAACTGGTTGAAGGCTTCGAAGCCCAGACCGTCCAGGTGTTCGAGAACCTCAAAGCCGTGGCCGAAGCCGCTGGCGGTTCGTTCAAGGACATCGTCAAACTGAACATCTTCCTCACCGACCTGAGCCACTTCGCCAAGGTCAACGAGATCATGGGCAAGTACTTTGACCAGCCATACCCTGCCCGCGCCGCCATCGGCGTAGCCGCCCTGCCAAAGGGTTCGCAGGTTGAAATGGATGCCATTCTGGTCATCGAGTAATACATCCGGCGCAGCCTTTTCAAGGTTGCGTCGACTTCGTTTCTGAAAGGATTCCACCATGCGCCATGCGCTAGCTCTCTCGCTGGTCGCCCTACTCTTGGGCGGTTGTGCCAGCAACCCTGCCGACCGTGACATCAGCGGCACCTGGATCAATCAGGTGGCGATCGACGCTGCGTCCAAAGGTGGCCCCCTGCGTGAAGCGCTCCAGGCTTATGGCCCGAACCTGGAATGGGACGTCAACACCAAGGCCGCTCAGGCCCGCTACACCAACGGTTTTGAGAACGTCGACGGCAAGCTGCTGGGCGAAGAGTCCGGCGCCTGGAAAGTCGACTTTTATGGCAGCTCCGCCAGCGAGCTGAAGCGTGACGGCAAGCAACTGAGCCAGGCCGCCAGCGAAAACGAGCCGGAGCAGGTCTTTGACCGCGCGTTGATTCCGGTCCCGGATGGCGCACCGATTGGCGCGAGCTTCGAACGCGCGCTGTACACCGCCTACATGGGCGGCAGCTGGAAAATCGTCAACGGTCCGGGCGAAGGCAATACCGTGCAATTCCAGGCCGATGGCCAGGTTGCCGGACTGCCGGGTGCCGATCGATATGCCCTTTGCCTGGCGGGCGATTGCGCGTCGATGAGCGGCGGCAATGACAACATGTGGCTGCAAGTGAACGGCCAGGGCAATACCTGGATCTTTGCGCGCAAGGGCAAGGAACTGGAGATTCTGCAGGCAGTGAACACGGCTCAGGCGGATGAAATGCCTCAGTTCACGCCGGGTGATCGCAAGTGGTTGCTGGAAAAGCAGTAACCCGGCCCCTGAAGGCCAACACAAATCCAGTGTAGGAGCGAGGCTTGCCCGCGAAGGCGATGTAACAGCCAACATAAATGTTGGAAGTTATGACGCCGTCGCGGGTAAGCCTCGCTCCTACAGGTATTTTGGGCGCATGAAAGTCAGCAACGGCCTTCAAGAATAGCGGCGTAGCCCTCGCGATACGTTGGGTACTTTGGCGCCCAGCCCAAGGCCTTCGCCCGGGCATTGCTGCATTGCTTGCTACCCGTGCGCCGTACGCTCGCGTCGTCAGCCCACTCGGTCACGCCCAGATACTCACGCAACCAGCCCACCACTTCGGCCAGCGGCGCTGGCGCGTCGTCGACACCGATGTAGACGTCATCCAACGCCACCCCGCGTCGATCCGCTTCAAGCAGAAACGCCATCAAGCCCGCCGCGTCATCGGCGTGGATGCGGTTGCCATACAGCGGCGGGTCAACCGCCACGCGATAGCCACGACGCACTTGAGTCAGCAGCCATTCGCGGCCCGGGCCGTAGATACCAGTCAAGCGCACGATGCTTGCCGGGATGCCGCTCTGGAGTGCCACTTTCTCGGCCTCCAGCATCAATCGACCCGAGTAGCCTGATGCAAGGGTCGGCGAAGTCTCGTCGACCCACTCGCCCTCCTGCTGCCCATACACACTGCTGCTGGAAACAAACAGCAGGCGATTCGGTACCTGCCCGTAGTCGTCGAGCCACTCCAGCACATGCTCCAACCCCTCGACATACGCGGCGCGATAACCGGCTTCATCGTGATTGGTCGCGGCCGCACAATAAACGAGGTAATCCACGGCACCGATGGGCCACGTCTCAGGACAGTCCTTATCGAACAAGTCGCCGGCAACGCCAATGACTCCCTCGGGCAGGCGCGAGACGTCCCGCCTCAGGCCATGAACCTCCCACCCGGAAGCCATCAATTGCGTGGCCAAACGACCGCCGACATCACCACAGCCGGCGATCAAAACAGAAGGCGCAGACATCAGAAAACTCCCATCAGAAAGGCAAAGACTAGCGCCGACAATGGACGAGCGGCTAGCAATGAAGGAAAAAAAGATACTCTATTACTTTTGTTAACAAGAATTACTTGCAATAATGCACGCCACTTTTGTTCTCGGCCTTACGAGGCCTGGAAGAGCATTTACCGTTTTTCTATTTCAGGTCCGGCCAGCATGACACGCAATCAATTCCCCGCTTCGCCAACCAAACGACCTCGCGCCTGGAGCGCAGTGGCCGCCCTGCTGCTCAGCCTGATGCTGGCACCGACCGCCGCTTTCGCTGACGTACAAGCTCCGGCCACTCCGGCCGCCGCCGCTGCTCCAGCCCCGGCTGATCATGCCGCCCCCGCCGTTGCACCCGCCGCAACCGACCCGGCTCAGGCAGTAGATGCCGAAGACGTGACTGAAGTTCTCGAAGCCGACAACACTCTGGGCATGGCCCACGACCTGTCGCCTTGGGGCATGTACCAGAACGCCGACATTATCGTAAAAATCGTGATGATCGGTCTGGCTATCGCCTCGATCATCACCTGGACCATCTGGATCGCCAAGGGCTTCGAGCTGATGGGCGCCAAGCGGCGTCTGCGCACTGAAATCGTCCACCTGAAAAAAGCCACCACCCTTAAAGAAGCCAGCGCCACCGCCACGAAGCAAGGCACCCTCGCCAACCTGCTGGTGCATGACGCCTTGGAAGAGATGCGATTGTCTGTCAACAGCCGCGAGAAAGAAGGCATCAAGGAACGTGTTGCCTTCCGTCTCGAGCGTCTGGTTGCAGCCTGCGGTCGCAACATGAGCAGCGGCACCGGCGTGCTCGCCACCATCGGTTCCACCGCGCCATTCGTGGGCCTGTTCGGCACCGTGTGGGGCATCATGAACAGCTTCATCGGCATCGCCAAAACCCAGACCACCAACCTCGCCGTCGTCGCCCCCGGCATCGCCGAAGCCCTGCTGGCCACCGCGCTGGGTCTGGTTGCGGCGATTCCTGCTGTTGTGATCTACAACGTCTTCGCCCGCTCCATCGCTGGCTACAAGGCGCAAGTGTCCGATGCCTCGGCTGAAGTCCTGCTGCTGGTCAGCCGCGACCTCGATCACCTGCCGACCGCCGAGCGCTCCACGCAACCCCACATGGTCAAAGTAGGGTAATCAGCCATGGGCTTGCATTTGAAAGAAGGCGCAGACGACGATCTGGCCGAGAACCATGAAATCAACGTCACGCCGTTCATCGACGTGATGCTGGTGCTGTTGATCATCTTCATGGTGGCCGCTCCGTTGGCCACCGTGGACATCAAGGTCGACCTGCCCGCCTCCAGCGCCAAACCGGCGCCGCGGCCAGAGAAGCCGGTGTTCCTCAGCGTCAAGGCTGACCAGCGCCTGTTCCTCGGTGAAGACGAAGTGAAGGCCGAAGCACTTGGCGCCACCCTCGACGCCAGGACCCAGGGCAAGAAAGACACGACGATCTTCTTCCAGGCCGATAAAGGCGTGGATTACGGCGACCTGATGAGCGTGATGGACAACCTGCGCTCCGCCGGTTACCTGAAGGTAGGTCTGGTCGGGCTCGAGACGGCAGTCAAGAAATGATCACGACGCGCCATAAGCTGACGCGTTACAGCGCGAGCCTGGCCGTGGTGCTGGGCGTCCATGCACTGGCTATTGCGCTGGCGCTGAACTGGACGTCGCGCCCACCCATCGAGCTGCCTCCGCAGGCGATGATGGTCGAGTTGGCGCCGGTTCCGGCCCCACCACCTCCGGCACCGCCGAAGGTGATAACGCCGCCACAGCCACCGGCCCCGGTGGAAGAACTGCCGATCCCGAAACTGGCTGAAGTGCCGAAGGCCGAGATCGTTGTGCCGAAGCCGGTCAAACCCAAGCCGAAGCCGCAACCACCCAAGCCTGTGGAGAAAAAGCCGGAGCCGCCGAAGGAGAAACCGTCCGAGGAGAAGCCTAGCGACGCGCAACCGACCCAGGCACCGACGGAGAAATCCGCGCAACCAGCACCGGGCCCATCGCCTGCACAACAGGCTGCCAAGGCCAGCTGGGAAGGCACTTTGCTCGCGCACTTGGGCAAGTACAAAAAGTACCCGGTGAGTGCACAGAATCGGGGCAAGCAAGGCACCAACCGTCTGCGCTTCATCGTTGATGGCGAAGGTAATGTGTTGTCGTACGAACTGGTGAGCCGTTCAGGCACCGCCGATCTGGACCGCGCTACCCTGGAAATGATCCGCCTCGCCCAACCGCTGCCCAAGCCACCGGCGGACATGCTGACCAATGGCACCATCGAAATCACGGCGCCATTCCTCTACTCACTGGAAAAACGCCGCCGCTAAACGCAACACAAAACCATTGCAGGAGTGAGCCTGCTCGCGATCAGGCCACCACATTCGACCTTTTCGGTGAATGTAATACCGCTATCGCGAGCAGGCTCACTCCTACAGGGGTCTCCTCCAGCAGGAAAGTCCATGATCATGCAGAGAAGGCACCGAAAGGTGCCTTTTGTGTATCTGCCAGCGGCAAACCGGCATTACCCAGTGTCACTCTGCACACTCACTCTGATAACGTGCGTCTATCGATTGCAGCCGTTATGCTTGGCGCGCAACTTCATGGACGCTTGCTATGACTCTCACAGAATTACGCTACATCGTTACCCTCGCCCAAGAGCAGCATTTCGGCCACGCGGCCGAGCGTTGCCACGTCAGTCAGCCGACCCTGTCGGTGGGCGTGAAAAAGCTTGAAGACGAACTCGGTGTGCTGATTTTCGAGCGCAGCAAGAGTGCCGTGCGCCTGACTCCGGTCGGTGAAGGCATCGTTGCCCAGGCGCAGAAAGTCCTGGAACAGGCCCAAGGCATTCGCGAACTGGCCCAGGCAGGCAAAAACCAGCTGACCGCTCCGCTGAAAGTCGGCGCGATCTACACCGTCGGCCCGTACCTGTTTCCGCACCTGATTCCACAACTGCACCGGGTAGCCCCGCAGATGCCGTTGTACATCGAAGAAAACTTCACTCACGTACTGCGCGACAAACTCCGCAACGGCGAGCTCGACGCGATCATCATCGCCCTGCCGTTCAACGAAGCCGACGTGCTGACCCTGCAGCTCTACGACGAGCCGTTCTACGTGCTGATGCCGGCCCAGCACCCGTGGACGCAAAAAGAATCCATCGACGCCAGCCTGCTCAACGACAAGAGCCTGCTGCTGCTCGGCGAAGGCCACTGCTTCCGCGATCAAGTGCTGGAAGCCTGCCCGACCCTGGCCAAAGGCAACGACGGCGCCAAGCACACCACGGTGGAATCCAGCTCTCTGGAAACCATCCGCCACATGGTCGCGTCCGGCCTGGGCATTTCGATCCTGCCGCTGTCGGCCGTCGACAGCCATCACTACGCCCCCGGCGTGATCGAAGTGCGCCCACTGACGCCTCCGGTGCCGTTCCGCACCGTGGCCATTGCGTGGCGCGCGAGCTTCCCGCGTCCGAAAGCCATCGAGATCCTCGCTGACTCCATTCGCCTGTGCTCGGTGGCCAAGCCGCAAGCACCGGTGGTTGCGGCCTAAGTCGCTGCCATGACCGAGTTGTCGCAAGTGTCGGTCACGGCACTCAAGGGTGTCGGCGAGGCCATGGCCGAGAAACTGGCCAAGGTCGGCCTGGAGAATCTCCAGGACGTGCTGTTCCACCTGCCGCTGCGTTATCAGGACCGCACCCGTGTGGTCCCGATTGGCCATTTGCGACCCGGCCAGGACGCCGTGATCGAAGGCACCGTCAGCGGCGCCGACGTGGTCATGGGCCGTCGCCGCAGCCTCGTCGTGCGTCTGCAGGACGGCACCGGCGGGCTCAGTCTGCGCTTCTACCATTTCAGCAACGCCCAGAAAGAAGGCCTCAAACGCGGCACGCGGATTCGCTGCTACGGCGAAGCCCGGCCCGGTGCGTCGGGGTTGGAAATCTACCACCCGGAATACCGCGCCATCACCGGCGACGAGCCACCGCCGGTGGATGAAACCCTGACCCCGGTCTACCCGCTCACCGAAGGCCTGACCCAGCAGCGCTTGCGCCAACTGTGCATGCAAACCCTGACCATGCTCGGCCCGACCAGCCTGCCCGACTGGCTGCCGACCGAATTGGCCCGGGACTATCAACTCGCGCCGCTGGCCGATGCAATCCGCTACCTGCATCACCCGCCCGCCGATGCCGATGTCGACGAACTTGCCCTCGGCCATCACTGGGCGCAGCACCGTCTGGCCTTTGAAGAACTGCTGACCCATCAGCTATCCCAGCAACGTCTGCGCGAAAGCATGCGCTCCCTGCGCGCGCCGGCGATGCCGAAAGCCACCAAACTGCCGGCGCAATACCTGGCCAATCTGGGCTTTACGCCAACCGGCGCACAGCAACGAGTCGGCAACGAAATCGCCTACGACCTGAGCCAGCACGAACCGATGCTGCGACTGATTCAGGGCGACGTCGGCGCGGGCAAAACCGTGGTCGCGGCCCTCGCCGCGCTTCAGGCGTTGGAGGCTGGTTATCAGGTCGCATTGATGGCGCCCACGGAAATTCTCGCCGAGCAGCACTTCATCACCTTCAAGCGCTGGCTCGAACCGCTGGGCATTGAAGTCGCGTGGCTGGCCGGCAAGCTCAAGGGCAAAAACCGCGTGGCCGCGCTGGAGCAGATCGCCAATGGCGCACCCATGGTGGTCGGCACTCACGCGCTGTTCCAGGAGGAAGTGCAGTTCAAGAACCTTGCACTGGCAATCATCGACGAACAGCACCGCTTTGGCGTGCAGCAGCGCTTGGCATTGCGGCAGAAAGGCGTCGGCGGGCGGATGTGCCCCCATCAGCTGATCATGACCGCCACGCCGATTCCACGAACGCTGGCCATGAGCGCCTACGCCGACCTCGACACCTCGATCCTCGACGAACTGCCGCCCGGCCGAACCCCGGTCAACACGGTATTGGTCACCGATACCCGGCGTGTCGAAGTCATCGAACGCGTGCGCGGCGCCTGTGCCGAAGGGCGTCAGGCCTATTGGGTGTGCACGCTGATTGAAGAATCGGAAGAGCTGACCTGTCAGGCCGCCGAAACCACTTACGAAGACCTCACCGCCGCGCTCGGCGAGCTGAAGGTCGGCCTGATCCACGGCCGCATGAAGCCCGCGGAAAAAGCCGCCGTCATGGCCGAATTCAAGGCCGGCAATTTGCAGCTGCTGGTTGCGACCACCGTGATCGAAGTCGGCGTCGATGTGCCGAACGCCAGCTTGATGATCATTGAAAACCCCGAGCGCCTCGGCCTCGCGCAGTTGCACCAATTGCGCGGCCGCGTCGGTCGAGGCAGCGCCGCCAGCCATTGCGTGCTGCTCTACCATCCGCCGCTGTCGCAGATCGGCCGTCAGCGCCTGGGCATCATGCGTGAAACCAACGACGGTTTTGTCATCGCCGAAAAGGACCTCGAGCTGCGCGGCCCCGGTGAAATGCTCGGTACGCGCCAGACCGGCCTGCTGCAATTCAAGGTCGCCGACCTGATGCGCGACGCCGATCTATTGCCCGCCGTGCGCGACGCCGCCCACGCATTGCTGGAGCGCTGGCCGGATCACGTCAGTCCGCTGCTCGACCGCTGGCTGCGCCATGGGCAGCAATACGGCCAAGTGTGAGCACCGTCGCAGTTTGTGGACGATGCTTTTAAACAAGCTGGTTATACTCCTGCAATTGTTTGAATACGGATACAGACCATGACTGAAGCTGCCCTCGCCCCGGAACCCCTGCACGCTCCGTCTGTTATTCGGTTGCTGCTGGGCAAATTGGGCATTGCCTACGAAGAAGTCCTCGATCATCACGGCCTCAACGCCTCGCGCAAAGTGCAGGCGGTTCTGGTGGACGACGCCGTCGGTGCCTTGATGGTGCTGTTCCCGCAAAGCCAGTTGCTTGACCTCAATCGCCTCGCCGAATTGACCGGTCGCCGCCTCACCGCTGTGCCCACCGAACGCCTGGTGAAAATGCTCGGCAAGCACAACCTGAGCCTGCTGCCTGGCCTGCCGGCGCTGACCAGTTCGCCGTGCCTGTACGAAGAAAGCCTGCTGCGCGAACCGAAGTTGCTGATCAACTCGGGCGAGCCGGGCCTGCTGCTGGAAATCACCAGCGAAGATTTCAAAAGCATGCTGACCAAGGCCAGCGCCGCCAACTTCGGCGAGAACCTGACCAGCATCCGCCCCAACCTCGACCGCCCCGACGATGACCGCGAGGAAATCACCCAGGCCGTCCAGGCGTTCACCGCACGACGCATCCAGCAACGCCTGGAAGCCACCATCGAGATTCCGCCGCTGGCCGAGACCGCGCAGAAAATCATCAAGCTGCGTGTTGACCCCAACGCCACCATCGACGACATCACCGGCGTGGTCGAAACCGACCCGGCGCTGGCGGCCCAAGTCGTCAGTTGGGCCGCGTCGCCGTACTACGCCTCGCCGGGCAAAATTCGTTCAGTGGAAGACGCGATCGTGCGCGTCCTGGGTTTCGACCTGGTGATCAACCTGGCGCTGGGCCTGGCCCTGGGCAAAACCCTGAGCCTGCCCAAAGACCACCCGCAACACACCACGCCGTACTGGCAGCAATCGATCTACACCGCCGCCGTCATCGAAGGCCTGACCCGCGCCATGCCCCGCGCCCAGCGCCCGGAAGCCGGCCTGACCTACCTCGCCGGCCTGCTGCACAACTTCGGCTACCTGCTGCTGGCCCACGTCTTCCCGCCGCACTTCTCGCTGATCTGCCGTCACCTGGAAGTTAACCCGCACCTGTGCCACAGCTACGTCGAGCAACACCTGCTCGGCATCAGCCGCGAACAAATTGGTTCGTGGCTGATGCGCTACTGGGACATGCCCGACGAACTGGCCACTGCGTTGCGCTTCCAGCACGACCCAAGCTACGACGGTGCCTACGCTGAATACCCGAACCTCGTCTGCCTGGCCGTACGCCTGCTGCGCAGCCGCGGCATCGGCTCCGGTCCGGACGAAGACATCCCCGACGCATTGCTCGAGCGCGTCGGCCTGAGCCGCGACAAAGCCAACGACGTCGTCAGCAAAGTCCTCGAAGCCGAAGTCCTGCTGCGCGAACTGGCTTCGCAATTCAGCCAAGCCTAAAAGCATCGCGGGCAAGCCCACTCCCACAGGATTCACGCAATCCCTGTAGAAGCGAGGCTTGCCCGCGAAGAATCCAACTCGGTTTATCTGAGCTTCTCAAACCAAGTAGCGCGCAACAAACCCGCCAAAACGCTTATGCCACGGGGTGGAGTCGCGCCAGAGGTGGCCACACAGTACGATTCGGCCATCCGCCATGATCGCCATGTCCTGTACGGATTCATAAACATACTCAAGGTCGAAAACGACCCAGCCCCGAAGATTAAACGTCGGATCCAGGGTGCCGTCAGAGAGATACCGCGCAGTCACCCCTACCAATTGCTCCCAAACAGAGCCATCACCGCGGTTGCCGGCGACTACAATCGCTCCGTTTGCCTGCCAGGAACATCGATTCCAAGCCAGACCTTCAGGCAGCATGTCCGAATATAACGGCATTCCCCTGTTAAAGACCCGATTGAAAGATCCGCTGGAGTTCAGGACGACGATCATCCCGTATCGCAAACTGCCACGCCGCACATCACCAACCGCAACGATCCCCCCATCACTTTCTCTAACAGAGATTGCATTCATAAAAAACAATCGATAAGCGGGATCAGAAATGGTTACCGGAACACCTTCATTAAAGCTGGCATCCACCTGACCCTCGGCGTCGAACCGCAAGACATACCCGCCTCTGGAGTTATCCGAATCATTGGCGTAGTAACCAGAGACCAATACTTTTCCATCTACCTGCACGGCAATAGCGTCGACCTGATTCCGATTATGCGCCACGCCTGGAAGCTCAACGATTGCGGAGCCAACACCATTAAAAGTTTTATCGGTAGTGCCGTCTGAATTAAGTCTTAGTACAAGCCCTTTCGAAATACCGGGGCCAGGCGAAATGCTAGCAGCAAAGAAGATTTTACCGTTTGACTGTGCAACTGCGGAGTAGCCGGAATTGCCCGCCCGCTGAGGTTCCACTTCGGCCCCCTTCTCGCCATCCCGATGCAAAATATCCACCTTCACCCTCAACTGCTCGGGATTGCCAATTTCGTTGTAAGGAATGAAACGCCCACCACGAGCACCGAACGACTCTTCCAGAGTGCCATCCTGGCGCTGCCGTACAAACGCCAATCCGTCAGAATTTTTTGAGGTGTATTGGCCGTAAGTCACCCATCCCCCATCAGATAAAGGAATGAGCCCGAATATGGGATACACATAGGTATCCTCGAAGATCACGCGCACCACGCCGTTTTGTTCAACGCCAAATGTAGTGTCAAGCGCTCCATTCTCATTTAGACGCGCTACTGTAAACGAGCGCTCTCCCACGTATGGTTCGACGGCAATAAGCAACTTGCCCTCAGGTAGTGCGAGAATGGCCGACGAAATGGCCCCGGTAGTGCCAATCGGCACAGTTATTGAACCTTGATCACCAAACTCCGGGTCTAGTCTCCCCGCGCTTTTCTTTACTTGTCGCTGATTCATGATTTTGCCCTACCAAGATTTGAGTGAAGGTCCTTAATGGACTTCTCACATCAGTAGAGCAGTCAGTGGCACCCTCAAACACCTGTCATAAATAACAGCACTGCTGTCTTTGAGAGACACTCTTATGTCGCACGGAGCCAATGTTTCGCAATTCAGCCAAGCCTAAAAGCATTGCGGGCAAGCCCACTCCCATAGGATTCACGCAATCCCTGTAGGAGCGAGGCTTGCCCGCGAAGAATCCAACTCGGTCTATCTGAGTGAATCAAGCCAGATAGCGCAACATCCATCCGCCCTTAAAGCTCGGCAAAGGTTCACCGTCTCCCCACAAGCTTCCGCAAATAACAATGCGTCCATCAGCCATTAATGCCATGTCCAAAGCGTGCTCAAATCCTTTCTCACCGTCAAAAACAGCAAAGCCTTTACCGGCATTGAATGTCATGTCCAATGAGCCGTCAGAAAGATAACGCGCCGTCACCACTGCCATCTCCTCAGAGACGAAGCCTTGCCCGGTGCTTCCGGTGACACTGATTGATCCATTGGCGTGCAACGCACAGCGCGCCCAATCCTGCCCCTGCGGCACCAACTCAGAAAAAAGGGCCCGTCCGTTGTTAAAAGGAAGATTGTAGGACCCACTTTTGTTTAAAACGACGATCACCCCGTTTTGAACGTCCTTCTCTCGCGAATTCCCCACCGCAACAATCCTGCCGTCACTTTCTCTAACCGTGATGGCGCTCAACATCATCCAGCGAGGACTCGGAATGGTCACCGCAAGGCCGCCATTAAACGTGCGGTCTACTTGTCCCAGTGAGTTGAAGCAAGTTACGAAGGCTCCCATGGATTCGTCCTGTTTCACGTACATGCCAGTCACCAATATCTGGCCGTCTGCCTGAACCGCAACACCTTCGGCACCGCTCCATTCATGCTCGACACCTGGGAGTTCGACAATCGCGGAGCCAGTCCCGGCGAACGTCAGATCGGGCGAGCCGTCTGAATTACGCCGCAGCACAATCCCCTTCGGTTTTCCGGAAGTGTTGATAACGGAACTGACCAGCACGATCTTGCCATCCGACTGCTCAACCACGGAGACTCCGCTGTGGCCAGAGACCCGGGAGCGTCCTGCCGACGTCTTTTCGCCATGGCGGCCAGCAACCTCCAGCGTCACCCCACTGTGCTGGGGACTACCCAAATCATCATAAGGAATGAAGAGTTTTCCATCGCCATTCAAGGACGTATCCAGTCGGCCATCCTGAAACTGCCGCACGATGAGCAAACCGCCACCGCTGAACGATATGTATTGGCCAACGATCAGCCACCCACCATTAGCCAGAGGCGTGAGCCCGAATACATAGATGTCACTATCTTCGAAAGGCACTTCAACAAAGCCACGCTGCGCAGTGCCAAATGAGCGATCCAGCGTCCCGTCTTCATTCAGCCGCGCAACTATGACCGGAACGTTGAACGCTGTAGGCCTCATGACAACAAGCGTTTTGTTGTCATCCAATGGGAGAACCGCATCGGGGAATCCGTACACTTCAGAGAGCGGAAAGTCCAAAACACCAGAACCGTTAAATGTCGGATCGAGGCTTCCTGAGTTGGCTGGTTTCAGCTGGATCATGATCTTGCTCCATCAAGGTGAGTGGAATCCGCTATGGACCTCCCTCCCCCAAGTAGAGCATTCACAGTCACCCTATCGCGCCTGTAAAAACTGACAGTTCTATTGTCCTCTTGAGCCTAAATGATGACAGCGTGAGCCAGCACTGGATTTATCAACGAACAGCAGCAGGCTTCTTCTTCGGCTTCAAATACTTGGTCAACCCCTGAAACCAGATCACCAACGCCGGATTGCCCTTGATCTGAATCGACTTGTCCTGAATCCCCGTCATAAACGCCAACTGCTTGTTCTTCGCCTGCATCGTGGCAAAGCCATACGTTGCGTCTTTAAAGGCAATCGCAAACGCCGGCTCGGCATACACGCCCGACTTGCTGGTAATGCGCTGATCCTTCACAAAGAAATGCCGCGCCACCTTCCCGTCCAGGGTCTGTAGCTGGAACACCAATTCCTTGTCACCCAACTGCTGCTGAAACGCAGGATTAGTCCGACTGGCCTTACCCATCAACAAACCCAGCATCCACAGAAGAAAACGAAATTTCATGCGCACAGCCTCAAGAGAAAAGTGAACGGCCGGCGCAGTGTAGCGGCTTCAAGCGAGAACGCCACTGTTGTGCAGCGATAGAAGAAGATGCCGTGGTTTTTGACGCTGATGACTACCAAGTCATTGACGAAACGAGGGTGTTTAAAAGCGTGAAGATTTTGATCTTTCTACGCTCGACTCCCTCGGATATTTCCTTCAACACGTGGTGCTGTTCGTGAACTAGGCAGCCTTTGGCTTCACCGATAGTCTTTGTTCGTTACCGCAAAATCGGTGACACGGACGTGCAAGTCCGGTACATATCGCCGCACGGTCGCCAAACCGAACATCAAGCGTCTTTCTGCTCGATGTAAATACTTCATGGCGGCTGTGCGTGGGAGGTCCCTTTGGGGTCTGCCGGGGTCCGATATGCCCGGTCTTGCACACCTGCGCACGGCTGCCACCCTTATTCGAATGCAAGCGAAGAGGAGACAGCTACATCTAAAACACATATCGGAAATTACTAATGATCAAGCCAACACCGAATCCACCAGCCAACGAAGCCACCTCCCCCTACGAATCCCTCGATTCGAAGAAACTCCACGAAGCCGCCGAACGCGCCCTCAACCACCATTTCGCCCCACCACCCGGCGACAAACCCAAGCCTCGCAAAGGCAACCTCTTCGCCGTCTCCCCCGACATCGACACCGAAGCCCTCCTGGCCAACGCCTCGGAAGACCTGCTATCCATCAGCGCCATCGCCGCCAACCTGGCCGACGACGTGGATGGTGCACGACGCTCCTTAGCCTTGGCGCTAAGCAGATTGGCGGATGGGGTCCGGTTGTTGGTGGAGCGAGCGCTGGATCACATTGATTCGCCGAATCCGGCGGAGCATCGGGGGAAGGTGTAAGCAGGAACAAGGAGCGCGCCAACATTGGCGCGCTCCTAAAGATTTCTACAGTGCGAAATCCGAGACTTCAGTAAGCATCCAACATTGCCCACGCACGAAGCGATACTCAACCACGTAGTCCGTATCAGGCTTTTGCAAAATGGCCGTCGCCTTATCCCCTCTCTGCTCTTTGACGGTTAGCATCAAACCTTCAGCCTCTCGCTTCGCACGCTCAGGCACGAGTGGAAACTTGATCTGATCGTCCTTCAGCGAACGCTTTTCTTGTCGCGGCTCCGGCTCAGCATTCACCGTCACCACAAAAGTTAGGGGCCGTTGGACGAAGACCTTTTGAATGGCCGCACTCTCAGAGAAGGAAGCGAGAAAAGTGTTGAAGTCAGAGGATGGGCAGACAACGTCAGCAGTTTGAGCGGCTGGACCAGCCGAAATGTCAGGTGCAATCTTGTCCAGATAAACCGAACGCTCTCGGCTCATTCCCGTGATGCAACTGTTCACTGTCGTGACATAAGCAGGCTTGCCGGGCTCAAGCTCAAACGCCTCAAGATGGCAATTCGCATCGCGAAGCTTAATCCACGCACGCTGCGACTCCTTCACCTTCACCGCATACGTCGCCCCCAATTCGGGATTGGCTTGATACTGGGTTTCGAGCCGCGCCAGCAGTTCGTGATAACTCGTATTCAACTGTGAATCAGCACCAGCCTTCGACGCTTCAGAGCACTTATCAATTTGTAGGCTTGTCATGATCTCGTTGCACTCATCCTGAGCAAACGCCGTTGAAACCGGCAGAGCGGCCTGGAAAGTCAGCGCACAAAGAATGCTGAAAAAAAAGCGTTTCACTGTCTTCTATCCTTGATCTATTCAGATGAAATCCGAGCAACCGAATCAGGGGAGAGATCGGTGACACAAAGCTTTGGCTCATTCATTTCCCAGTAGGTGCTAAGCAGAGCTCTCTTGTCGCGCTCTACCCGCAGATTGGAGAAATCGTCGCCACAAGCTGGAGTCAGCTCCTTGAAAAAACCTGCTTCGGGCTGGTAAACAAAAATCCTGTGAATGGTGTAGGTGCCCATTCCGTCATCGATCTGCCAGACCGCAAAATCCTTTGCACCGTCGAAATTGAAATCGTCTATTTGCACATGCAGTTCGTTTTCAGCTTGAAAATCGATTGTCCGAGATTCGCTTTGGGTATCGCTTTTAACAGCGACCGTTAACATTGAGCCTTCCAGCACGAGCGTCGCTTCGACGTTTTTGGTTGGGCTGAAAGTGGTTGCCTCGGCAAATACCGGTGCCGTCCACAGCAGGCCGAGCAATGAAATGGCTAAATACTTGAATCGCATGTGCTCGCCCTACTCTCACTTCCATTCGGTTTCCAAAAAAGAGTCGGAGGCCATCTGAGCGCCCTGAGACACGACAACAAAGGGGACAGATTTATTTATCGAAAGCTAAACCTACTTTCCAAATAAATCCGTCCCTTTTTTGCTTCGTCCCATTTTTTCTTTTTGCTCTAAACTATTTCGACTCACCTTCGTACTGCTTCGTTTCTGGATTAAAACGCCATAGATGAGGCGTGGTTAGAGCTTCGTCTCCCTTGTACTTCACATTACCCCTACTATCCCTATCGTAGGAAAAAATCTGTATATCTTTAAACGAACCATCCCCACTTGAACTATCAAGCACCTTCACATCCGCAAAATAATCTCCGCCGACGGACCTAAGAAAACCACGACACTGAACTAAAAAACTGTATGTTAAATCTTTACTTGACCCTGCACTATCATACGAAACAAATATAGAATCCTTAACTCCATCCCCATTTAAATCTTCGCCATATACGACCCGACCTTCTTGCACCGAAAATTTTGCTCCATCTACTCTTGAAAGAGTGGCTACTGAACTACCATCCTCGGACCACTGCGATACAAAGTACTTAACCCCGTCCCTGGGGAAACAAACATCTACTGGGGCAGCACTAACTACTGGAGCAAGAAACATCAGTGCAAGTGCGAATTTCATATCAACTCTCCAGAACAAATGTATTTCGGCCAGTTCTTACAGCCCCTTGAGCTTCGCTAGCACCATGACCGATGCTGCCTGTGATTGTATCGTTCAACAAGGCAAGAGCTGTCAGTAATTTAGCGGTCAAGGCCGACTCATGAGCGTCCCCCCAACTGGTCACCGGAAGACTCCAGTTAACTCCAGTGGAGCCAGTTATCGTATTTTGAAGAACAGGTGAAACCTTATCATTGCCGTCAAAAACCACATGCGCAGGTCGATAAACATGCCATCGAAGAAGTATTGCTACTGACTTCTCGGAAGTATAAATTTTCCCTAGAGTACTATTCACAGTCGTTCCCCCAACTTGAAAACTTACCTCCCTACTCAGCATTTCCTTCAGTCTAGTTTTTGCCATTGACCACATTGCGGCTCTGTAGCTTGGAATAGTACGACCTGCCATACTCATTCGATAAAACCAATGCCAAGTCTTTAGATAGTGCGCTTCTTCTTTAGACTTAAGCAAGTCATTAAACTCACTATCAGCGTGCGTCTGCTGCGAAGGAATATGCGTATCGTTTGCGAGCCTCACCCAACCTGCATAGGTTCTAGTGTCTTCATTGTACAGCCTAGAATCACCCCAATCATACTTAGGATATAAACCAAACCCGCCAAACACCTTATTGAAAGCATCAATGTTTTGATTCTTAAGATATGCAATAAACCCTACCAGCTCACCTTTCTTGTACTCCCCATTGTCGTATAACCCCATCGTCCAATGGCAAGGCCCCGCAGAAATCAAAGCATTATCCCAAGCATTGAGAACGTCGAACCGACCGAAACATTCCGCTTCAGCTACCACCCTGATGGTCCGATATGTAGATAATGAAGGGGTATTTGTTTGTGCCGGATTTACAGCTGCCCCCGTAATATTTTGAACGGTCATGACAGTCTCAGGCGACCAGCTATGTCCTTTTGTGGCATTCGGCCCGCCGTAGGATCCAGATTGATAATAGCCTACCGACTGATACTGTGTTTGATCTCGTCCCTCTGGAAAAGAAAAGTGATTACTAAAATCCCTAACCATAATTCTCGGAGCTCCACCAGTGAAGCTATCATGGGCCCAAACATTACACCCTGAAGGAGCTAAATTTACTCTAGCCTCTTGGGTAATTGTCCAAGCCTCGAACACAACCGGGCATCTATAATCATTATCTAGCCAGTGTTCTATTGCGATTCTGGTTTTTTCGTTTACCACACCACTTATTGGCCCAGTATATCTACTAGCATTCGCTGCTGACTTAAGACCATCTACATAATAACTAACAGGACCCGCGGTACTACCGCTCACGGTAGGAGACTTCCCTGCCTTGGCAACGATATCCGCTGAACCATCATAGTAAACGTCTAAATTATTTACTTTTACAGGGGAGCCAGCCGGATCTAACAGTAGCTGCCCTCTTTTCTCATCTCTAACACATGCGACCTGACTCATCGACGCGTATATCTGAAACTCTCTAACAGCCCATTCAGTTCTGGTTCCAAAATCCCCACCAGGTTTACCGAGTACGGAGAAACCTAAGCTAATTAGATCTTCCTGAAGCTTTCGGACATGCTCGGGAACAGCTAGCGCAGCCCCACTCCCCAGAAATACAGCCGCTGTTTCTGCATTGACTAGCGTCAATACAGGGTTATCGTTACCCCCCCAACGCGGAGGTGTATTCTGGGCCGGTTTTCCATCATGATCTCCACGCCGAAGATCAAAATTTCCATAAATCATTGCTTACTCCATTATGCAATATGCTGCTCTTCCAAGCGTTTAAAGTCGCCGGCAGAGAGGTAACCTTTATCCGTTAACTCACACGAGCGATGGAAGCAACGGGTGGCGTACTTTGTTTTCGGGCCATTTTCCCCGTCGATCTTTCCGTCATAGAATCCAAGGTTCTTAAGTCGTGATTGAAGCCCCTTGATATCCGAAGCTTCCGACTGTGCTCTTAAATCCAGTTCCCATTGCCATGGCTGCGACTCTGCGCCGAATGGATAAAAAGTAAGTTTTCCTTTCTTCGCATCATGTGGAACTGGTTGATCTACAAATCCATCAGCAGATGTCGTGCCTTTATAAGTTACGCCATCCACTTCCAATATATAGGACTGTCCAGCAATTCCTTTTTTATCATAGGGACGTTTCATTTGAATGCGGAAACTCTTACCGGGAGCTTCCGCCGGAGAAGGCACCGCATTCCCCAACGCCTGATCCATCAAACTCCCCGCCTTATCCTTATCCGCAGCCCCCGGCAACACCGGTGGCTTAATCCCAATCCCCGTCCCACTCCCCGCCGACCCACCGGCATTGATCTTCACCACCGGCCCAACAACCGTCACACCACCCGCATCGAGCTTGATAAAGCTCCCACCGGCCTTAACCGTAAGCTCCATCCCAGCCTCGATAACAATCTTGTCCCCAGCCTTGAGGTGTATTTCCTTCCCCGCACTGGTCAGCTGCGCAGTCCCCAACTTCACATGCTGGTTCTGCCCAATCGTCAGGTGATCATCCACCCGCACTTCACTCTTGCGATCCGCAATCGTGGTGCGATGCTCTTCAGCCTTCAGCTCGGTGTAAGTGTTCTTCACCACGGTGTCGTGGCGTTCGTTACCCACGCGTATCTTCTGGTCATGCTCAATGTTTTCATCCCAATCCCGCTGGGCATGAATAAAGATCTGCTCCGCCCCTTTCTTATCTTCAATCCGCAGTTCATTAAACCCACCGCCCCCCGGTGAGCTGAGGGTTTTGAACACGGTGCGAGTCTTGTTCGCCGGCAGGTCGTAGGGAACGAGGTTTTCCTTGTGGTACAGGCAACCGGTCACCAGCGGTTGGTCAGGATCCCCTTCAAGGAACGTGACGAGCACTTCCATGCCGATGCGCGGGATGGCGATGGCGCCATAACGGTCCCCGGCCCAACTCGAAGACACGCGCATCCAGCAACTGGTTTTGTCGTCGGCCTGGCCTTCGCGGTCCCAGTGGAATTGCACTTTGATGCGGCCGTACTGATCGCAGTGGATTTCTTCGCCCTTGGGCCCTGTGACCATGGCGGTCTGGCTGCCGAGGACGCGGGGTTTCGGGTGTTCCAGCGCGGGGCGGTAGAAGACGTTCCATGGGGTGGCGAGGAAGCGGTTGCGGTAGCCCTGGTGGAAGTCGTCTTTGTTGTCGGTGGTGTCGCTGGTCACGGACTCTTCGAGGACTTGCGGTTGTTTGCCTTCGTGGACGATTTCGGTGAGCAGCCAGAGGTCGTTCCACTCGGTACGCGGGTGGTCGGACATTTCCAGGAAGTGGCCGCTGATCAGCCTGGTCTGGTCGCCGTGGCCTTCGGCTTGTTGGTAGTCGGCGCGGTGGCGTTCGAGGGCGCGTTGGCTGAGGAATTTGCCGCGCGCGCGGTCGAGGAATCGGCCGGGGTAGTCGTAATCTTCCAGATCCGGTTCGGTGCTTTCGCCGTCGGGTTTGTAGGCGGCTTCGAGTTGCAGGCGTGGTTTTTCGAAATCGTAGTCGCGGCGCGTGACGCGGCCGGTGCGGGTTTCGAGGCGCAGTTTGAAGCCTTTGATGACGGGCTCATCGGCGACCATGCCGCTGCCTTGCACATACGCGGTTGGCTGGCCGAGCTTCGGAAATACGGTCTGGTCGTCGCCGAACACCAGCAGATGGCCTTTGTCGCTGTGCTGGAAGTGGTAGTGAATGCCTTCCTCTTCGCACAGGCGCTGGACGAAGTGCAGGTCGGTTTCGTCGTACTGCACGCAGTAGTCGCGGTCCGGGCATGGCTGGCTGAGCTGGAAGCGGTAGGCGTTGCCCTTGATGCCGTGCTCGTCGAGGATCAGCGCGATGATTTTCGGCGCGGACATCTGCTGGTAGATGCGCTGGTTGGTGCGGTGATGCAGGTATTGCAGTTGCGGCACCAGGGAGATTTTGTAGCGGGTCAGGCGCTTGCCGGCATCGCCCTGGGCGACGCGGTAGATCTGGCCATGGATGCCGGAACCCTGTGGATCGAACGCCAGGAACGCCTGTTTGTGCAGGAGTTTTTCCAGGTCCAGATCGGGGTTTTCGCTGACCAGTTCGAGGTCGAAGCGATACGGCTGGCTGATGCCTTCAGTGCCGGTGAACGACAGCACTTGCAGGTCGCCCACGTAGTCTTCAACAGTGAGGCTGAAGTGGGTTTCGTTAGCGGAGTTGAACATTGCTTGCTCCCTGTTCGGTAGTCATCCGTTACGCCCGCAGTCGCAAGCGTTGCAGCAAAGACGAAGTGGCGCCCAGGGCGTCACGCAGTTGGGCGGCGGTGATGGTGCGCTTGGCCGCATCGAAAGCCAGCGCCGTTCGCAGGGCTGGCCAGCAGTGTTTCGGTAGATTCCTTGGAGCGTGCAGCTCGCGTTCGAGGTGGCCGTCGCGGGCTTCGGTCGACGGCAAGCGGCGGAACGGGTGTTTGCCGCCCGCCAGTTCGTAGAGCACGCAGGCCACGCCGTAGACATCTGCACTGGCCGACAGCGGTTGACCTTCAAGCAGTTCGGGGGCGGCGTAGCCCGGGGTCCAGGCGTTGAAGCGGTCGCGGCTCAGGTGTGGCAAGCCAGGCAGGATGCCCTCTTCAGCCTGGCCGAGGCCGAAGTCGAACAGGCGCACGCCTTCTTCGCTGAGCATCACGTTGCTTGGCTTCATGTCACCGTGCAGCACGCCGCGAGCGTGGGCGTAGGCCAGCGCGTCGAGCAGCGGCAGCGCGATGTCGCGCAGTTCTTTCCACGGCAGGCCCAAGGGGCGCTCGCAGAGCAGTTTGTCCAGGGTCAGCCCACGCATGAGTTCCATGGTGATGAAGGCGCGCTGGCAATCGGTGTCCACTTCAAAGCTGTGCAAGCGCAGCACGTTGTCGTGGCGCAGGCGCCGGATCAGGGCGAACTCGCTGTAGAGCAAGGCGCTGGCGTCCGGCGATTCGGCAAATTCTTCGCTGAGGATCTTCAGCGCTATGTAAGGGTCGGGATCGCCGAACTGTTCGCTCAGCAAGTCCCGTGCGCGGTAAACCGCGCCCATGCCGCCGGCACCGAGCAGACGCTCGATGCGGTAACGGCCTGCGAGCACGTCGGGCATTTCGCCGATGCTGGCCTTGGTTGGCGCCAGCGCGGGCTCAGCTTTATGCGACTTGGCGAACGCGAAGTAAGTCAGGTTATTGGCTTCCTCGTCGGTCACCAGCAGGTCGTCGAGCGGCGGCATGAGTTGGGTCATTGTCGGATCACCACGGCAGTCAGGTTGTCCCGGGCCGAGCCACGCAAGGCGCCGTCGAACAGACGCTCCAGCGCAACGTGCGGCGCGGTCAGGCTCAGGGCGTTGCCCAAGGCATCGCTGCTGAGTCCTTGGTACAAACCGTCGCTGCACAACAGAAACGTATCGCCGGGGTAAACCTCGAGTTCGAGCACGTCCAGCGTCAGCACATCAGCCGCCCCGACCGCACGGGTCAGGGCATGGGCCGATGGATGCGCACGGGCGTCCTCGACGCTCATGTTTTGCTCGTCGATCAGTTGCTGTTGCAGCGAATGGTCCTTGGACAGCTGATACAAACGCTGGCCGCGCCACAGGTAGCAACGGCTGTCGCCGGCCCAGATACAGGCCGCTCGATTGCCTTCCACCAGCAGCGCCACCACGGTGCTGCCCATGATGCTGTCATGGTGCCCGGCGGTGACGGTCAACTCCTGACCCAAGCGGCGATTCAACCAGTGCAGGCACTGGCGAATGCCTTTGAGTCGTTCGTCGAAGTCGTCCTGCACCGGCAATTCCGCCAGGCTGGCGACGATCAACTGGCTGGCGATGTCGCCACCCTGATGACCGCCCATGCCGTCCGCGACCACCCACAGCCCTTGCTGTGGACAGTCGAGGAAAGCATCTTCGTTGCGCGCCCGAACCTTGCCCGGATCGGTACGCGCAGCGCTGCGCCAGGGACTGGCAACCAGCATCAGAGCTGCACCGGCATACGGAAGGTGCGCAGCACGCCCATGTCGAACGGGTTCGGCGTGCGCTGGCTGCTGAGCAGGTAATTGGCGCGCAGGCCACCCACGTCAGCTTTCAGGACCATCACGTCGCGACCGTTCAGGTACTCGGTCTGCATCAGGTCGAACAGACGGAACAGCGACCACGGGCCGGTGTTCTTCTCGATGCCGATCGGGCGGCCAGCCATTTTGTCGAGGACCAGGCTGGTGCGACCGTCTTCAGCGTCGGTCGGCCATTTGAAGGACACCGGCACGATCGGGCCGTGACGGTATTCGATGGTCTTGTCGCCAAACTTGAACTCGGAACGGCTGACAGCCGGGTCGAGGGTGTACGGCTCCAGTTTGAACTGCACTTGCGGCTCGGCCGGGTTGACCGAGAAGAAGCTCTGGCGGATCACTTGGGCCGCGGCCATCTGGTCGAGGTAGACCTTGGAGATCGGCATGCTGTGACCGTCGATGGAACGCAGACGGTAATTGCCTGGATCGCCACTGACGAACGGACGCATGTAGGTCTCGAAGAAGCGATCGTTGATGCCCTGCGCCTTGAAGAACTCGCGGAAGTCGCTGATCGCGACGTCGCTGGTGCTGTGGGCGCTGAACGGGTAACGCTTGTTGATCGCCTTGCCGTAGAAGCTGTACAGCTCGCTCTGATAACGCTGGTTCAGGTACTGGTAGGAATCGTTCAGCACCAGACGCCAGGTGTCTTCGGCCAGCACGTTGAACCAGACGCTGACGGGACGCGGCAGACGGTTCGAGGCATTGCGCAAGTTGCTCAGCGCATCACGCTGGCCGCTCATGCGAGTCTTGGCCATTTCGAACGCGGCCTGATCCGGGGAACTGGCACGCGCCAGGCTCGCCAGTTGCAGTTGCAGATCGTTGAGCGCCGTCAGTGCCGGGGTCAAATCAGCGGCCGGGCCGTTGTTGTCATCCAGCAGACGGTGCAACGGTTCGAAGCGGCGTTGCAGGGATTTCTTCGCGGTATCCGGCAGGTTTTTTATCGCCGCCATCTCCGAAGCCTGGTCCGCTGCGGCAGACGCCAGTTTGCCCAGCTTGCCCAATTTGCCTTTCTGATCGGCCAGTGCTCCAGCGGCTTCAGCCGCTTGCTCAGCCGGTTCGGCTTCTGCCGGGAACCGGGTGTTCTCGCGCACTTCCACCAGCAGTTGCAACACCGGGGAATTGGCCGACGTCAGGCCCGCCAGTTGCTCGGCGCCCTCGCCCGCATCATTGATCGGTGGCAGGGCAACCTGGCCGACCGCTTCACTCCAGAAGTTGGCGTAGTCGCGGAAGTACAATTGCTCCAGTTCGACCATCAGGCGACGCAAGTCCATGCCGCTGATGCCCGCGCCTTCGCCCAGTACCCAGTTGTCACGCAGGATATCGGTGACCAGCGCGCTGCCCTGGACCGAGAAATACTGCTGATAACCCTGCTGGGTGTAGAACCCCGGGATCACGTAATCGGTGCCGACAAACAGCGAAGCCTGCGGACCGATGTGTTGGCTCAGACGGTATTCCGGCAGGTTGCGGGCCTGCTCGCGCAGCATCCGGTAAACCACGTTGGCCAGCGACTCGCTGCGCAATACCTGACGCGCTTGGGCCACCAGTTGATCGTTCAGCGGGTAGATAAACGGCTGCTTGAGCAGACGCTCGAAGTGCGTGTTCAAACCGTTCTGCACCGCGGTGTTACCGGCGTAACGCTGGGACCAGTCAGTAGCGACCCAATCCTTGAGCCATGCCGCATCGCGACGATCCTTCATGTTCAGCATCAGGTACGCGCGCAGGCTGTTGAGCAAGCGTTCGCGGTCCTTCATGTTGGCGCGGATCTGCCCTTCCAGCAGCGTCGCAACCTTCGGCAGCAATTGCGCTTCGAGCTCACGTTCGTAGGCGTCCTTAACCACCGGATTGACCTCTTCACCTTGGTACAGTCCGCCACGTTCGTGGTAGGACACGTCACCTTTTTTCGGGAAGACCTGGGTCGCCGCATAGCTGGTGTCGAGGGTCTTGAGCACGGCCATGGAATCATCACGCGCGGTCAGGGCCGAGCGCTGCTGAGTCCAGTTGGTCGCCAGGTTGCGCAGGTTTTCCAGACGCTCGTAGTTGGCGGAGAAACCGCCGGCCCAGAGCATGCCGAACAGCGCCAGTGCCGCCAGTGCGCCCACGTACAGGGCACGTTGCCCCCAATGGATGCGGCTGCGTTCGCGCTTGTCCAGACCCGCCAGATCGGCCTCGGGGAAAATCACCCGGCTGAGCAAATGGTGGATAAACCGCGAACGGCCACTGCGCAAGGTCGGCAGCATGCCGGCGCTCATGCCCAGACTGGCGCCGATGCCGGCGGTGGTCTGGTCCATCTCTTGAGTCAGGTGCGGGGCGCTGGTCAGGTAGAAACCACGTAACTGGCTGACACGCTGGTAGCGGTTGCCGGTGAACGCCATGTCGACGAACAGGCACAGGCGCTCGCCGATCTGCCCCAGTTGATGCGGGAAGTCGAGGATGCGGCCACGGCGCTGGGTGTCGCGCTCCTGGTGCATGCGCATGATCACTTGGCTGTTGAGGCGACGCAGCAGCTCTTCGAACTCGGCGCGCAGAACGGCAACGTCGGTGCCGCTCTGCTCTTTGCGGAAGCTGGTGCCGAGCACCTGATCGCTTTCTTCACGGGTCAGTTGATCGAAGAACTCGTCGAAACCAAGCAGCTTGTCGGCCTTGCTCAGCACCAGATAAACCGGCACATCGACATGCAGTTTTTGATGCACGTCTTGCAGACGCGCACGCACCTGGCGAGCCAGGGTGTCGAGGTCCTGTTCGGTGTTGCCCAGCAGCAATTCAACCGGGATGGTCACCAGCACGCCGTTCAACGGACGGTTGCGGCGACGCTTGCGCAGCAGGTCGAGCAAGGTGCTCCAGGCACTGCCATCGACTTCGGCATCCGGCTGGGTCAGGTAACGCCCGGCGGTGTCGATCAGCACACCGTGGTCGGCGAAGTACCAGTCGCAATGACGGGTGCCGAGGGTGTCGCGGGTCAGCTTGCGGTCGATCTTGTTGATCGGAAACTCAAGGCCCGAGAAGTCCAGCAGGCTGGTCTTGCCACTGCCCTGCGGGCCGATCAGCAAATACCACGGCAAGTCACTGCGCCAGCGTTCGCTGCGACCGCGATACAGGCTCGAGGTCTTCAGGGTTTTCAACGCATCCTTGAAGCGCACGCGAAGTTCTTTCTGCTCTTCGTCGATCAGCTCTTCACGGCGGATACGATCCTGGCCGTCTTCGGTGTCTTCGATAGCCTTTTTGCGTACGCCAGCGCGCCAGCTGACGAAGACCATGGTCAGGCCCCAGATCAGGAACAGCACACTGATGGTCAGCAGGCGGGAGGTCGAACCTTCCCAGAACTTGTAGTCATCAACGGCCAGCAGCGGCCCGACGAACCACACCAGCAGCGCGACAAACAGCACCACCAGCAAGGTCCAGACCCAGGTCTTGCGCAAGAATGCGCCGACTTTCTTGAAAAACTTTTTCATCACACGTCCCTGTTTACGGCTGCGACTGCGGCTGGACCGCGGCCGGATCTAGCTGCTGAAAAGGTTGCAGAACGGTTTCGCGTTGCTCGCCCAATACCCAGGCGAAACCCGAATACATCACCACCAGGCAGACCACGGTGAACAGCACCACCATCCACGCCGGCACGATGCGCACCAGGCTGCGGCGCTGATCGTTCAAGCCTTCCCAATGCGGCGACAACTCACGAGGCACGTCGCCGCGCAACTGACGGATCTGGCGATACAAGGCGTCGCGGATGCCTTCGAGCTCGAGCATGCCGCGGGCTTGCACCCGGTATTTGCCTTCGAAACCGAGGGACAGGCACAGGTACATCAGCTCCAGCATCGGCAGGTGCTTGACCGGGTTTTTCGACAGGCGATCGAGCAGCTGGAAGAACTTCTCGCCACCGAAGGTTTCGTTGTGGAAGCTGCTGAGCAGGCTCATCTGCGACCACTCGCTTTCGTTGCCCCACGGCGTGGTCACGACGGCTTCGTCGACCACGGTGCAGAGCACGTAACGCGCGGCCATCACCTGGCTGCTTTCGGCGCCGTTGTGCAGGGCGCGCACTTCAAACAGTTTCAGCCCGGCAGTCAGGCGCTCGTTGAGCGCGTACATGTCTTCGCGGGTATCGCTGTGCTTGAGGCGCACCACTTCCGACAACAGATCGGACGCCGCGGCCACCAGCGAATTGAGGCTGATGTTGAAGGATTCCGCCGGGCGCAGGCGCGCGGCATAAATCATCCGTTCTTCAAGCTGTTCGAAGCGCGGCGGTGCAGCGAAGTCTGTCAGCGGACTCGAAGCAGGGCCGTGGCCCTGGCGGTCGAGCAGGACGGTTTTATCGTCCTGGTTATGTTCCATGTCCTTGATCATGTCGGTCAGTTCCTGATGGCCCAGAATTTCAGTTCAAGCTCGGCAAATTCGCCGGACACGTGGAACGCGAAGCCGCCGGAGCGCTCGAGTTGTGCCAGGTCTTCGGAACTGAGTTCGAGAATGAAATAGGTTTTGTTGGAGTGGAACGCGATCTGCCGTGGTGCAACCGGCAACGGTTTGACCTTGATCCCCGGCAGGTGCAGGTTGACCAGCTGGCGGATGCGCTCCACCGGGCCGACCTTGAGGTGCGCCGGCAAGCGGTGGCGCAATTCTTCGGAGTCGCAGTTGGCACTGGCGGCGAGCACGAACGAGGCCGAGCCCAGCAGTTTATGGTCGTGCAACGGCGAGACGATGATCCCGTACTGACGCGCTTGCAGCACCAGTTCGATGGCGTGCTGTTCGAGCACCATCGACAGCACCTGACGAATCGCTTCCATCAGTTTGCGGAAGCTCGCGCCCTGGTCGCTGTGCTGGTAACGGCTGTCCAGACGCGGGCGTTTACTGTCGCTGGAGAAGGTTGCCAAGTCGCCGAGCATGGTCAGCAGCGTGCGGTACAACTCTTCCGGGTGAACCTGCTCCAGGCCGAGGTAGTGACGCAGCAGCAGTTCGGTGCGGTTGATCAGTTGCAGCATCATGAAGTCGCCGACTTCCGCGCCACCGACCTTGCCGTTGGAACGGATGCGCTCGGCGATGGTGTCGCCACGGTGACCGAGCATGCTGATCACTTCTTTCAGGCACGACAGCAAGTAGCTGGAGGCATGCGCCTGAATGTAGGTCGGCACGAAATCCGGGTCGAGGCTGATCACGCCGTCGGGCGTGGTGTCGAGCACGTCGCAGATTTTCAGCTTCACGTAAGCCTGGTCGCTCTGTTGCTCACCGAGCAAGAGTTTGAAGTCCGGGCGGCCACAGCTGACCTGGCTGGCTGAGTCATCGCCGGCGTTGGAGTCGGCCACTTCCGCTTCATACGCGGTATAGCGCGCCAGCACGTCGGATTGCTCCGGGCGGCGGGACTCGATGTGATTGCCGGTGACCAGTGGCAGTGCCAGGTAGATCGGCGTGTTGCCAGTGTTCGGCGGCACGTCGAGGGCCAACGGCTCGGTGTTGCCGCCGAGTTCGAACAGACTGCCGTCCGGCAGAATCCCCGAGGCCTGGCTGATCACCAGTTTGCCCATGTTGAGGAACTGCAAATCGATTTCCAGATTGAGGAAGCCCCAGGTGTAGCTGCCCAGCAACTGGGTGCGGGTCTTCATCTGGTGGTCGTAATAACGGTCGTTATGCTGGAAGTGCTGCGGACGCAGCAGCATGCCTTCCTGCCAAATGACTTTATGGGAATTCATGTTCAGTCATCCGCCTTGGCGAGCGTTTCGTTGCTGTTGCGAATACCGGCCTGATCGAGAGTCAGGTCTGCGTCGGTGACTTCCACCGGGGTGATTTGCACCGTATAGCGCCATTTGGTTTCCGGCAGGTCGCGGTAGGCGGCGAGGATGCCGACGTAGCGGCTGCCCTCCTCCACGCTGAGCTTGAGTTCGACGGTTTCGCCCGGGCGCAGTTCGAGTTCTTCGCTGGCCACCAGGTCCGGGGCCAGGGATTCCTTGGCGCGCTCGTACAGGCTGAAGAAGTCAGCGTTCTCGAAGGTCACCGGGTGCTTGAGCTCGAACAGGCGCACGACGATCGGCGACGGACGCCCGTTGAGGTCCGGGTTCAGCTGATCGCTGGCGGTGAGCTTCAAGTTGAGCTTGGTGACGTGGGAATACGGCGACAGCGACGAGCAGCCAGCCAGCAGCACCAGGGCCGCGAACGCCGTCAGCGTCTTGAAAAAAGCGGTCGAGCAGCGAGACATGCGCATCATCCTTGGTGGTCGGTGTGAAGGGTGGAAATCAGGCGGATCTGTTCTTCGTAGGCCTGGGCGAAATCGCGAGCCAGCAGGCGCTCGCTCCAGTCATCGTCCTGGCGCAGGGCCTGGTGATAACGACCGTAGGCTCTCCAGCGGCTGCCGGACGTGGCCAGCAACGGCTTGTTGTCGCGCTCGAAACGCAGGGTCAGTTGCTGCGGCGAGAAGTGTTCCAGCGTGCCGCGAACGGCGGCGCGGCTGGCGGTCAGCAATGCCACCTGATGCGCCTGCAAATCACGGAACGCACGGGAGATCGCTTGCTCGGGCGGCATCTGGCCCGGCTTGTTCGGCTGCAACAAAATGCCCAGCGCTTCGCCGGCATCGACGGCGAATTTCAGCGGGTTCTTGTGAGTGCCTTGCACCGTGGTCTGGGCCAGGCGCAGTTCGTTTTTCAGTTCGCTGCGGGTGCGCAGGCTCTGCTGCAACCCGCCGACGCTTTGCTTGAGCAAGCGCGCAGCGTTCAGCGCCAGGGCTTCGCGGGCGTCGTGGTCGAGGCCTTTGAGGTCCACGCCCAGCGCGGCGCCGAAGTGCTCCCAGAAACCTTCGCTCTGACGCTCGACCGCTTTGGGCGGTGGAGCAGGGGCTGGCTCTGCCGGGGCGTTGATCAGCTCCGGGACCATCAGGCTTTCCATGTCGATGCGGGCGTAATCGGCGCGCTGACGGGTGTCCTCAATGGTCGTGCTCGGGGAGATCAGTTCGTCGATTTCCGAATACACGCGCTCTTGCTGATCGAGAGCGTTCAGCGGGTCGAGGTCGAGGAACGCATCGTCCGGAATGATGCTGCCGGCCGCTTGCGGACGGCCGACTTCGACGTCGAAGGTCGCCGGATCGCGGACCAGTCGCGCACGGATCTCGAAATCACCCAGCACGTACACGCTGCCGTGCTCGATGCGCATCGCTTCGCCCTTGCGCAGGCGCGCGCCGCTCTCGCTGTCCTGGATACCGTTGCTGCTGGTATCGGTCAGGAAAAACGTGCCTTCGCGGTAGCTGATCAACGCGTGGTGGTTGGACAGATGACGCTTGCGGTCAGGGATGATCCAGTCGCAGTCCTCGCCCCGGCCAATCACGCCACCGGCCTGTTTGAAGGTCTTCTGGCACAAATCCGTGGGCACGAATTGCTTGGTGTTCAGCATTTCGAAAACCAGTTCCATGGTGATACTCCTTGCGGTCACTTGCCGCGATTGACCGCCTGCGGATCACCCAATGGGCGATAGGTGTTGTCGTTGTATTTGTAATTGCCGCTACAGCCGCCGAGGCCGCATAGAACGACGAGGGTCAGCAGGACGGCTTGCCAGTGACGAACAGGCATCAGAGGGTCTCCATGGGTAGACAAAGCACAAAGCGCCGACCCGGTTGGGCGGCGCTATCGAAAGCAGATGAAATGGGTTGTGGGGCTCTAATCCGGTGGTTAGAGCCGATCCCCTGTGGCGAGGGAGCTTGCTCCCGCTCGGCGGCGCAGCAGTCGTAAATCAACGAATGCCGTTTGACTGAGACACCGCGGCGCATGGTTTTGGGGCTGCTGCGCAGCCCAGCGGGAGCAAGCTCCCTCGCCATAGGGAATGTGCTCGCCAAAGCAAGCATTCCAGCCAGAGTTATTGGTGGGTAGAAAATGGGGTTAACCATCGAAATCACCCAAATTGATATTCAGGCGCCCAAGGCGATAAAGCAGCGTGCGGCGTGGCAGGCCGAGTTCGCGGGCGGCGAGAGTCTGGTTGCCGTCGTTTTTGCGCAGGCAATCGAGCAACAGGCTGCGTTCGACCTGCTCCAGGCGTTCGCGCAGGTTCAGGCTGTTGTCTTCGGGCATGGCCTCCATGCGCAGGGAGAAATGCTCGGCCAGCAACTCACCGCCCTCGCACAGCAACACCGCGCGTTCGACCAGGCCTTTGAGTTCGCGCACGTTGCCGGGGAACGCATAGCCGGACAGGTGATCCAGCGCCGCATCGGACCAACGCACCGCATCGCGCTGCAAGAACGAGCACGCCTTGTCGGCGAAATGCCGGGCCAGGTCGAGGATGTCGCCTTCGCGCTGGCGCAGGGCCGGGAGCTCGATCGGGAATTGCGCGAGGCGGTAGTACAAGTCCTCGCGGAATTTGCCTTCGCTGACCAGCACCGACAAATCCCGGTGCGTCGCGGCAATGATGCGCACGTCGATCTTGTGGGTGTCGTTGGAACCCAGCGGACGAATCTCGCCTTCCTGCAAAACCCGCAACAGCTTGGCTTGCAGGGACAGCGGCATGTCACCGATTTCATCGAGCAACAAGGTGCCGCCATTGGCCGCGTCGAACAGCCCGGCACGGTCGCGGTCCGCGCCGGTGAACGCGCCTTTGCGGTAGCCGAACAGTTCGCTTTCCAGCAGGTTCTCGGGGAACGCCGCGCAGTTCTGCACGATGAACGCCTGGGAACGGCGCGGGCCACAGTCGTGGATGGCGCGTGCGACCACTTCCTTGCCAGTACCGGTTTCGCCGCGCAGCAGCACGGTGTACGGGCTGTGCAGGACTTTGCTGATCAGCGAATACGTCTCGCGCATGGCCTTGCTCTTGCCGATCAGGCCATAACCGCTGGCGCTCGGGACGCTGGCCTTCAACGGTCTCGCCTCACCCGCCGGCTGGCGCAAACGCTGTAACAGATGCAGTTGGCCCAGCACGAACGAACCCAGTTGAGCGAGGGAATCGGCAAAGCCTTGCAGGTCGACGTGCCGGCGACTGGCGCACAGCAGCAAGCCTTCGACAGCTTTCTGCTGATTGACCAGCGGCACGCACAACAGCGACTGCCAAGGCGTGGCCTGTGGCGGCAAAAAGCTGGTTTCGTGCAGGCTGCCGCTCAACTCGCTGAGGCTCACTACGCGGTTCTGGCACAGGGCGAATTGCAGCAGTTGTTCACCGTTGTAATCCGCCGGCAGGCTCGCCGCTTCCCGGGGTTGCAGGATGCCGTTGAGGCACTCGGCGTTCATCCCCAGGCACGTGTGAGTCGCGTCCAGCAGGTACAGCTGCGTCAATTCGCAACCACTGAGCTCGGCCAGCCCGCGCACGAAGTCACCCAGCAGCGCAGCACCGTCCGCTGCGCGCGACAGGCTGGCGAATTGCGCCAGCAAGGCTTCGGCATACACCAGCGGTTGCGGCACTTGAGTGAACATCACACCCACCTCAGGCGAACTCGCACGTCACGCTGGCGCCACCGTCGAGCGTCGCGTGGACACGCTTGAGGCTTTCACCGGTGGCCATCGCATCGAGCAAACGGTCGGCCACCAGCGGCAGAACGTGCAAGTCGAGCAAGTGGTCGATCAAACGCGCACCGCTGTCGCTTTGGGTGCAACGTTCGGCCAGGTGATCGACGAGGTCTTGCGAGTAGGTGAAATCCAGCTGGCGACGGTTCAGGCGTTCGCCCAGACGATCGAGTTTGATCTCGATCAGCTCGCGCAGCACCGGGCCACCGACCGGGTAGTAAGGCACCACGCGCATCCGCGCCAGCAGCGCTGGCTTGAAGTGTTTGCTGAGCACCGGGCGGATGGTTTCTTCAAGCACTTCGGCACTCGGCCGTGCGCCGTTTTCGCAGAGTTCGCTGATGCGGTCGCTGCCCAGGTTCGAGGTCATCAGGATCAACGTGTTGCGGAAGTCGATCTCGCGCCCTTCGCCGTCGTTGGCCACGCCTTTGTCGAAGATTTGGTAGAACAGGTTCAGCACGTCCGGGTCGGCCTTCTCGACTTCATCGAGCAACACGACCGAGTACGGTTTCTGGCGCACGGCTTCGGTGAGCATGCCGCCCTCGCCATAACCGACGTAGCCCGGCGGTGCGCCGATCAGGCGCGAGACCGTGTGTTTCTCCTGGAACTCGGACATGTTGATGGTGGTGATGAAACGATCACCGCCGTACAGCAAGTCGGCCAGGGCCAGCGCGGTTTCGGTCTTGCCGACGCCGCTCGGGCCGACCAGCAGGAACACGCCAACCGGGGCGTCTGGTTTGTTCAGGCCGGCAGCGGTGGCGCGCATCGAGCGGTCCAGCGCGTGAACGGCTTGTTCCTGACCACGAATGCGGGTGCGCAAATCGGTGGCGAAGCTCGCGACTTTGGCGTTGTGCTCGCGGGCCAGTTGAGCCAATGGCACGCCGGTCCAGGCGCTGATCACTTCGGCGACCAGACGCGGGCACACTTCGAAGCTCACCAGACGTTCTTTGACCTGCAGCTCGGTCAGGGCTTTGTGAGTGTCGTTGAGCGCGGCTTCCAGGGTTTCGACGCTGTGTGCCTCGTCCACCGGCAGCGTTTCGATCACGGTGCCTTCGGCGTCTTCTTCAACCGTGACGGTTGGCTCGACGGCTGCTGCTTCACGGGCCTTGGCCAGTTGCTGACGCAGATCCAGCAAGCGTTCGGCCAATTCTTTCTGTTCGGTCCACAGGGTTTCCAGTGCGACCATTTCCTCTTCGGCGGTGGCCAGGCGATCTTCCAACGCGTCCAGCGCTTCGTGATCGATCAGCAAACCGGCCTCGGCATCACGGCGCAGGGCCTGACGCTGACGGCCACCTTCAGCCAGTTCACCACGCAGGCGTTCGAGGCTTTCCGGGGCGGCGGCGAGGCTGATGCGCACACGGGCGCAAGCGGTGTCGAGGACGTCGACGGCTTTATCCGGCAGCTGACGGCCCGCGAGGTAACGTGCCGACAACTCCGCCGCCGCCACCACCGCGTCATCGCGCAGGTAGATGCCGTGGCTCTTCTCGTACACCTGAGCCAGGCCACGGAGGATGGTCACCGCTTCGCTGACGGTCGGTTCGTGCAGTTGCACCGGCTGGAAGCGACGGGCCAGGGCCGGGTCTTTTTCGAAGTATTTTTTGTACTCCGCCCAGGTGGTGGCGGCGATGGTGCGCAACTCGCCTCGGGCCAGGGCTGGCTTGAGCAGGTTGGCTGCGTCGGAACCGCCGGCATTGCCGCCCGCGCCGATCAGCGTGTGCGCTTCGTCGATGAACAGAATGATCGGTTTCGGCGAGGCTTTGACTTCGTCGATCACGCCTTTGAGGCGACGTTCAAATTCACCTTTGACGCTGGCGCCGGCCTGCAACAGGCCCATGTCCAACGACAGCAACTCCACGCCTTTCAACACTTGCGGCACTTCACCAGCCGCGATGCGCGAGGCCAGGCCTTCGACGATGGCGGTTTTACCGACACCGGCTTCACCGACCACGATCGGGTTGTTTTTGCGGCGGCGGGCGAGGATGTCGACCATTTGGCGAATCGCGCCATCGCGGCACAGCACCGGGTCGAGTTTGCCGTCGCGGGCTTGTTGAGTGAGGTTGTGCGTGAAGCGCTCCAGCAGCGATTCGCCCGGCACGGCAGGCTTGCCGGTGGCCGGTTGTTCTTTCTGCGACAGGGCGAATTCTTTCAGGCGCTCGATGTTCAGCTTGGCCAGCAACGACTGGTAGCGGCTGCCGGCATAGCGCATCGGGTTACGCAGCAGCGCGAGGATCAACGCGGCTTGCTCGACCTGGCTCTGGCCCAGTTCAAGGTTGGCCACCAGCAACGCATCTTGCAGCCATTGCACCAGTTCCGGGGCGAACACCGGGTTGCGCGAAGCGCTGTGCTCGACCCGCGATTGCAACGCGGCGCTCAGTTCGCCGGCATCCACTTCGGCGTCTTGCAGCGCGCGTGCGAGCAGGCCTTGCGGGCGCTCCAGCAGGCCGAGCAGCAAGTCTTCGACGAGGATTTTGCTGCCGCCACGGGCGACGCAACGTTCGGCCGAACTTTCCAGGTCACGACGGGTTTCGGCGTCCAGCGCCTGGATAAGTTGTTGCAGGTCTACGTTGATCATGGGTCATCTGTCCTTAATGAATTTTGCTGCCCAGGGTAACCACGCCGTCCGCTTTTTCGCGGCCCAGCCAACTGGTCCATCCCAGGCGACAGGCGTTTTGCTCACCGATGCGCAGTTCGCGGATTTCTTCCTGGCGCAGCACCAGGCGAATGTCGTAATCGAGCGGGTCACGCAGGGTGAACCGCACCAGCGCGCACAGCGGCTGGTAGCCGAAACCGATCGGCAGGAATTCGTGGAAGCGCTGCCAGTCGAGCTCGCGGATGTGGATGCGGAATTTTCCGCTGCGGTCGCGCACGTGCTCGCCCAGCACCAGGTCTTCGCCAAGCAGGCTGTTGGCGCGGCCCAAACGATTGCGCTGCTCGTCGAGAATCTCCACGCGACGCTCGATGCACTGCTCGATGGTCAGTTCAGCGTGCTTGAAGTAGTAACGCAGCACCGCTTCGATCAACGCCGCCGAGTGCGCCCGCAAACTGAGCAGGCCGAGGTACGGCAGCAGACGCTTCCAGTTCAGTTCCTGGGCCTTGCGGATCTCTTCGCCGCCAAGGCCGATCAGGGCAAAAAGCTGGGAGGAAAACGGATCGAGTGCGCCGCTCTCGAAACTGGCGCGGTAGCGGTACTTGCGCCAGATCGGCAGCATCAGCCGTTGCAGGCGATGGTGGAACAGGTCGAGGAAGTTGCGGGTCGGGTTGCCGTCTTCGCTGTCGCCCAGGGCCTGTTCACCGTAGAACGCCGGCAGTGGCGAGCCGGAACCGACCAGGCCGATCAGGTTGAAACGCAGGCGCGCGCGCATCTGCCCGTGCTCGTGGAAAAACTCCACGCGATCGACGTCGCTGCCCGGGAAACCCAGGCTCGGGTTGGCCTGGAATTCGAGCTGATCGTACAGATCGTCCTGGCTCAGGTGCGGGTGGGCCTCGCGCAGCCGGTCAACCACCAGCAGCACGGCCTGAAACAGCGAGTACTCGCGTATTCCTCGGGTCAGCCCGCTTAAAGAAGCGGCTGAAGGCCCATACGTGGTGTCCATTGGTACACCTCTCCCTGTGTGCTTTTTACTCGCAGCTCGTGGTACGAATTGAGACTGGCGTAAAGCGCGAAAAACTCGTTAAGAACCGAGGCGAAAACGAACAGGTCGCCCTCGCCGATATACCCTTCCGGGTCGATGGTCAGTTCGGTGCGCAACCCGCGAACCGGTAACCCTCGGTGCAACCGGTCGACGTGTTTGTGCTTGATCGACTTGAGCCCGCCGAGCAGGCGTTTGCTGACTTTTTCAGCATGTTGGTCGTAGTAGCGCGGCAGGTCGTAGGTTTCCAGAATCACCTTCAACGCGTTGACGTCGGCCAGCGACAGATAGTTGAGCGACATGTTGCTGATCAGCTTCCAGAGAAAGTCGCGGTTCAGCGGCGGCGCGTAACTGGGTGTGGCCGGGGTGATGTTGCGGAAGCTCAGGAACTCCGGCGTGTCTTCGCAGGCCATGCTGATGTCGCCGAGCTTGAGCTTTTTGGGCAGGTTCTGGTTGGTGCACATCAGCTCGATCGACAGGGTTTCGTGGGCTTCGGTGTGGCGGATGCCGAAGCTCAAATAAGTGTCGAGGCCGTCGTGCAACAGCGACGAACGCTGGCGGATGCTGTAATGCGGACGGCTGTTGGGCACGTCGAAACTCGGGTCGTGCTCGAACGATTCGAACGGCACGTATTCCTGATACCCGAGGCCACCGGGCTTCCATCCCGTGACCGTTTCCACCGAGAACACGCCGCAGTTTTGCAAATCGAATTCGGCGGGTAGCAGCAGGTATTCGTCTTGCTTGCCGTCGAGGCGAATCGGCAAGGCGTCGTGCTTGAACAGGTTGACGATCGGCGTGCAATAAAGCTTCACGTTGTCCAGGGTCGGACGCATGCGCATGATGCCGCTCTTGCGAATGTCGAAGCGCAATTCGAGGCCGCGCATTTGCTTGAGCGTGTCTTCCGGCAATGCCTTGAGCATGTCGAGACCGTTGACGTCGACGAACAGGAATTTGTCCTGGAAGGCGAAGTATTCCTGCAGATAGCGATAGCCACGGAAGGTGTTCAGCGGGTACGGGATCAACGCCTCTTCTTCGGCAAAACCCACCGGCTGCACACGGTCGCCGGGCATCTTGAACGCCATCGGCATGCCGTTGACGCCGTTGATGGGCTTGCCGGCGCCGTCCAGCGGGATCAGCTCGATGCCTTCCAGATTGCGCAACAGGCTGAGGTAAAGCATCTGGCTGATGTAACGTTCGCCGGCGAAGTGCAGGCGCAGGCGGCTCAGCTCCAATTCACCGAGATGACCGTCAGCGCTCATCTCCAGACGCAGGCTCAACAGCGAGCCGTCGCCCTTCACCGAGTAATTCAGCGCAGCAAGATCCAGCGGCAAGACTTCGGTCGGGTAGCACGTGCGGAAACGGCAACGCACGTCGTCGATTGGCACACTCTCGACTGGCGTGTCGCGCTCGACCATCAACGCAGGACCCGAACGCTTCAACGGATCGAACTGCAAAATGCTGAACGCCGGCAACGGCCGCATGTAGTTCGGCCACAGCAAGTGCATCAGGGAATGGCTGAGTTCTGGCAGTTCGTCATCGAGCTTCTGGCGCAGGCGCCCGGTCAGGAACGCGAAGCCCTCAAGCAACCGCTCCACGTCCGGATCTCGCCCGGCCTGGCCAAGGAAAGGCGCCAATGCCGGGCTACGCTCGGCGAATCGACGACCTAACTGGCGAAGTGCGGTGAGTTCGCTTTGGTAGTAGTGGTTAAAGGACACGGGGTACCTTCCTGGTGGTGGATCTCATGAAAAAACTGTCCTGTAGAGCGCGACTGTCAGACCGGAAACCACGTAGCCCGCAATGAGCAGGTACGGTAAAAAAGCCAGCCAGCCAAACATCATCGGGAACCCGGCAAGGCTCCCCAAAAGCACATGGGCCAACCCATAAATCACCCACGGGACAGCGTAAAAAGGGATGAAGGTCAGTGGTGCGCGCCACACGCTTTTCAAAATCTGCTGTTCGGTTTTTCCGTTCAGTGCTCGCATTGCCCACAGGGCAAATGCGATGTAGGCCGGGATTCCGAATGAGAGAACGTAGATCAACAGCATTTGTTGCCAGTCCAGAACCGCCGCGTATTCGTCGCCCTGCTCGACCAGTGTCAAAGCCAACATCACCAGGAGCGGAGACCAGAGCGCTACTCTGAAAAAATTTGGATTAGCGCAGCATTCGCTTTTTCGAATGTTCTGCGCCGAATCGTTAGTAAATTTCACTGAACACCCAGTGATTGAAACTGTAAAGAGCAACAACACCTACAACGGAGGAAACCAAGAACGAAAAGCCATCGTGCGAGCGTTTATATTTGAAGAAATTCATTAGCGCTCTTACAAAATAGTAAAAAGAAAACGCCATCATCGGAATATAAAAAAACATACAAAAAACAAATAAGCCTCCGTAGACATCAACCCCAGCTATTGACCACTTAGTTTTCGGATCAGTGCACGACATCAACAGAAAAACCGCGGAGGTCAAAAAATAAAAATAGTTGATCATTTTAAGAATTTTCGACACGACCAAATCTTTCGAATGCAGCAGCTCAAGCGCAATCTTTGGAATGGGGTTAGTTTCATAACTAATCACGACATCGGCCCATCTGAAAAAAACTTCGGAAGCACGAACAACACCAGCAAACCGATTATCCAAAGCACGAGCAAATAATAGTTACTGGGCATTCTGCAGGCCATCCACCCTTTAACCACTCCATAACCAATAGCGAACTGTAATAGCAAGAACGAGATAATTCCCAGCGGAACGGAAAGCAAATAACTATAAGGCTCCGCAAACCCGAACCGGATAACCGCATAAATTTCGAACAATGCAAACGGTGCGATCAAAGCGTTGGCGATGATGATCATTGCTCTGACTGTTTTTGCGCTACCCATCAACGCAAGCCCTGTGCATAGAGGAACTTTGCCAGCTCTAGTCGGCGCTGCTCACCTGAAGGACCGTCAATACCGTAGTAAAAATGTCCCACACCTTCTTTACGCTCGCTGGACTCGGTCATCTGCGAGCCGAGCAAAGGAGCATGCTCAGCCAAGTCAAAAAATGACATGCCTGCATGAATAGGGTCGCCATGCTCCTTCAAGTCAAGAATGACTACATGCTCGATCAGGGATTGCTGCCTAACTTCCCCAAGCATTTCTTCAGAAATTGGAGAACCTATCAGTACAAGATAATCAACGGCCTGCCCTTTATCTGCGTAATAAAGAGCAGATTGGGCGGCTACCAGCGATCCAAAGGAATAACCAATAAGATTAAATTGCCCTCCGGTTGGAAAAGATCGGCTAACGCCTAACGACTTCAGACTCCAGTCCGCCTCAACGCTATACGGTCCAGTGTCCGACATGCCGTTAATTTTCTTAAGCCTGTAACGGTGCTTATTGACGCCAGCAACAGCATCAGCATATTGACCCTCAGTATTACGCCCTACTACTGCGCCACTAATACCCACCATACGCAGTGACTTAATCTGGTCATCAATATACCCACCGGTCATCCCAGCACCACCGAGATAAACAGTCAGACCTTCTTCCAGAACGATATGTTTCGGTGTCCTGTCCGCAGTAGCAGTACTGCTGGTCGAAGCAACCTTTTTAAATATCCCTGTTGATGTTTCCAACACGTCTGTCGTCATTTGCATCAATCCTCTGATGCAACGTAAATATCGACTTTTTCCGCACTCGCGTGCCGCGTCACTCGATGAGTCAAACCTGTATCACTAGTAACGCCTTCTTCTTGAAGACCATTTTCTCGGACCAAGAGATATCGACGGTTTGCCATAGGCGCTCCGCTTTTGTCAGTCAGGACAAATTGCTCATCAAAACCAGGCAGAATCAAAGGCAACGGCGCCACAAACGGCACCGGCGAATGCGAATTCCCGATAATCACCGTCCCGGACCCAGCTGTAACCTTGTTGCCATGGGTCCCGACGGAATCCACCGTCGCAGCCGGTTTGCCGTTGATCAAAACCGTCGTCGCCAATCCGCCCGACATCGCACCACCACACGCCGAGGCATCGCCTTGGCGGGCGGCTGCGAGGCCGTCGAAGAAGACGTCGCCGGAACCGGCGGCGATCGGGTTGGTGCCGTGGCCGGGGAGCGGGCAAGCGGTGGGGTCGGATACGCGTGCTGCTGGTTTGCCGGACATACGAATCTCCTTAGTTGACCTTGACTTGACCGCTGCCATCCAGGCGCGCGGCGAAACTGACCTGGCGCTTGAAACCATCAACTTCCAGCAAGCCTTCGATGCTGAAGGACAGGCGAAGCTGATCGTGATCACGCGGCAGGGAGATGACACGCACATTGCTCAGGCGTGGCTCGTAGGCTTCGATGAAATTTTCGATGGCCAGACGGGCCTGACTCAGGGAGTCGTGCAGGCTCAGACGCATGTCATTGAGATCGGGTAGCCCGTAATCGGACAGCGTTTGCACGCTGCCCGCACGGGTGCTGAGCATCTTGGCCAGATGGGCAGCCACGGACGCCATGGCGGAGACCTCGCGGCTCCAGCCGACGCGTTTGTCCGCGTCGCCACCCAGGCGTTCGAAAAGGCTGCCGTATCCAGTCATGACTCAGGCTCCTCTTACTCTTTGTCCAGCTTGCCAACCAGCGACAGGGTGAAATCGGCACCCATGTACTTGAAGTGCGGGCGCACGTTCAGGCTGACGCGGTACCAGCCAGGCTCGCCTTCGACATCGCTGACGATGATCTGGGCTGCACGCAGTGGACGACGGCCACGCACTTCGGCGCTTGGGTTTTCCTGGTCGGCCACGTACTGGCGGATCCACTTGTTGAGTTCCAGCTCGAGGTCGGTACGTTCTTTCCACGAACCGAGTTGCTCGCGCTGCAGCACTTTCAAGTAGTGAGCCAGGCGGTTGACGATCATCATGTACGGCAGTTGGGTGCCGAGCTTGTAGTTCAGCTCTGCGGCCTTGCCTTCTGCGCTGATGCCGAAGAACTTCGGCTTCTGCACCGAGCTCGCGGAGAAGAACGCCGCGTTGTCGGAGCCTTTGCGCATGGTCAGGGAGATGAAGCCTTCCTCGGCCAGTTCGTATTCACGACGGTCGCTAACCAATACTTCCGTAGGAATCTTGGTTTCGATTTCGCCCATGCTTTCGAAGTGGTGCAACGGCAGGTCTTCAACCGCGCCACCGCTCTGCGGGCCGATGATGTTCGGGCACCAGCGGAATTTGGCGAAGCTGTCGGTCAGCTTGGTGCCGAACGCGTAGGCGGTGTTGCCCCACAGGTAGTGTTCGTGGCTGTTGGCGACGGTTTCTTTGTACACGAACGATTTGACCGGGTTTTCTTCCGGGTCGTACGGGTTACGCAGCAGGAAACGCGGCACGGTCAGGCCAACGTAACGGGAGTCTTCCGACTGGCGGAAGCTCTGCCATTTGGCGAATTGCGGGCCTTCGAAGTGATCTTTCAGATCCTTGAGGTCCGGCAGGCCGGTGAAGCTTTCCAGACCGAAGAATTTCGGGCCGGCAGCCGCAATGAACGGCGCGTGGGACATGCAGGCAACGCTGGACACGTACTGCATCAGTTTCACGTCCGGCGAGCTTGGGGACATGAAGTAGTTGGCGATGATCGCGCCCACAGGCTGACCACCGAACTGACCGTATTCAGCGGTGTAGATGTGCTTGTACAGGCCCGACTGCATCACTTCCGGCGAATCGTCGAAATCGTCCAGCAGGTCTTCTTTGGAGACGTTGAGGATTTCAATCTTGATGTTTTCGCGGAAGTTGGTGCGGTCGACCAGCAACTGCAGGCCACGCCACGACGATTCCAGGGACTGGAAGTCAGGGTGGTGCAGGATTTCGTCCATCTGACGGCTGAGCTTGGCATCGATCTCGGCGATCATGCGGTCAACCATGGCTTTCTTGACCGGCTCACCGTTGTTCTGCGGCTTGAGCAGCTCTTCGATGAAGGCCGACACACCGCGCTTGGCGATGTCGTAGGCTTCGTCGTCCGGCGTCAGGCGGGTTTCGGCGATGATGCTGTCGAGAATGCTGTATTCGCCACTCTCTTTGTTCTTTTGCTGTGCTGCGCTAGTGCTCATGGTGTTGGCTTCCTTAGGCTGATGGAGACTCAGGCGTCCTGGGCTGCGGCGTTCAGGCCCAGCTCACCCAGTACGCGACCGCGGGATTCGTCGTCGGCGAGAACGCCTTCGATGGCTTTGCGGAACGCAGGCGCGTTACCCAGTGGGCCTTTGAGGGCCACCAGCGCGTCGCGCAGTTCCATCAGTTTTTTCAGCTCAGGCACTTGCTCGACCAGCGAGGCCGGGTTGAAGTCCTTCATCGAATTGACGCGCAGTTTCACGGCCAGTTCTTCAGTGTCACCTTCTTCCTGAAGACGGTTCGGTACGCTCAGTGTCAGGCTCAGCTCTTGCTTGGCCAGCACTTCGTCAAACGTCATTTTGTCGATGCTGATCGGCTTGCGATCTTCGACTTTGCGTTCGTCCTTGCGGTGGGTGTAGTCACCGATTGCCAGTAGTTTCAACGGCAGTTCGATCTCTTCCTGTGCACCACCGGTGGCAGGTTTGAAGGTGACGTTGATGCGTTCCTTGGGGGCTACCGAGCCTTCTTTGGCCATGGCTTTTCTCCTTGCGGTTGTGGCCCTGGGGCCTATTCGAGTACCACTTCGAGATCGAGGTGGCACAGCCTGCGATAAATCTCTTCCTTGCGTTCACGTACGGCATGGTTCTGCGGCAACAACTCGCAGCAGCTATGCAGTAAATGCAGCACTTCCAGCGCAAGATCGGGCTCCCAGGCGTTCAGGCCTGAGTCCTGTAATGTTTGGTCGAGTGTTTCGAGTTGGGTCTTGGCCAGTTCGTATTTCTTGGCCATGAAGCACAGCCGCGCGAGGGCGAACTGCCAGAAAAACCGGACGCGTCCGCCCTGGGCGCTTTGCAGCCCCTGCTTGAGGATCTGCACGGCGGCCTTGAGGCCGTCCTTGCGCAGGATCGGCAGGACTTCTTCGAGGGCCACTTCCCAGGCCGGCTGGGTGTCGGCGACTTCGACCTTGCGCGGCGCACTGGCGCTTTGCAGGTGCGGCATGACGCTGGCGCTGATCCAGGCGCGGGTGGCCGGATCGGCGAACGGCGCGCCGTCGTGGAAACGCAATTCGATGATGCCGGGCAGGCGCTGAATCAAAAGCGCGAAGTGGATTTCCACTTCGCGCATTGCCATCTCGGCGTTCAGGCCCTGGAGGCAGTCCCAGACCATTCGCTGGCCATCGAACCAGAACGGCGCCTTCGCCAGGCTCGCCTCCAGTTCCACCAGCAAGTCGGCGTATTTGGCTTGATCGTAGCGGTCCTGATAGGCCTTGAGCTTGTCGGCGGGCAAGCCGCGCAACACGGTGATTTGCTCGGCGTTACGCTCGGGCACTGCGTCGATGGGCAGCCACAGCAGCGTGCGATTGAGGCGCAGGGCGCGCAGATCAGTGGCTTTCTGCTTGAGCCACCAGGCACACAACGGACGGGCACTTTCCTGCTGGGCGCGCAGGGCCTTGTGGGCTTCTTTTTCGTTGTCGATCGGTGCGCCGGGGGTGAACAGCTGCGTCGCGGCCTGTTTGACCTGGGCCACTGCGGCGCCAACCACGCCGGGTTCCGGCTGGTTGTCGGCGGCGCGCTGCACCATGTTTTTCAGACGGCGGGAGATCGGCAGCAGCAGCGGCGCATCGTCACCCAAATGCTCGGTGCAGGCGGCATCGAGGCCTTCCAGATGTTCGACCAGCCGCCGGAACATCGGCAACTGCTCTTTGATCGCGACGTTTTCGGTCAGCACCTGCTCGAGACGCGGCACCAGCCAACTGATCGCAGCGGAGCGGGTGCGGGCCTTGTTCGGGTGAAGGTCAGCCCAGTGGTTCTCGCACAGGTGGTGCAGCAACCCGAGGCCAGCCAGCAAGCCCTGGAACGATTCGCGCTGGTACAAGGCCCACGTCAGCCAGGCGCCGACCCGCAAATCCTTGGACTGGGTGCGCAGCAGGTTTTCGCTGTTTTCGCGGATTTTCAGCCAGTCGATCTGACCGCTTTCGTGCATGGACGAGGCTTTCGCCAGCTCGCTTTCCAGTGCCTCATATTCGCTCGAAAAGCGAACGTCCTCGCCCGCGAAATTCTCTTTGGAAACAGAGGCTTTTGCGAGTTCGAGGTAATGAGCGGAAAGTTTGCTTGAGTAGGACATCCATGGCCTTTAATTAGGATTACGGTCGAACGCCAATTGCAGTTGCAGCGGCGCGGGACAGTATCAAAGAGCTGCGATGAGTCTCATCCAATTGAGTTCGTGCTCTTTCAAGTGCGCGCATCGTACTCACGATGATGGCCACTAGCAAGCATCTGATTAAACAACAAGACGAAGTGCGCTTTATTGCGTGTAAGAGGTTTCCCTATATGAGACAGGGGATTCCCCGATGCCGATTTAATATTCACGCTCTTACGGCAACCCCTGAAAGCACTGAGCCAGAGCGCCCCGAGAGGGATGCGCCGATTTGTTGGCAACATTTTCCCCTCATAGCCGTAGAGCATGCCAACAATAAAAGACAATGAATGTAGGAATCGTCCGAAAGGTTGTGGTCATCATGGAAAAGAATGAGGCGCGACAACGGAGACGCAGGAAAGTGCCATCGCCATGATGGCACTTAATATATCGGGAGATATCAGTGAAGGACTTGAAACAGCGAGCAAGTGAGCATTAGTTTTCCAGAGTGTATTAATCAGTCCATCCCGGCATATATACACATTGGAACAGCACCTATAAAAAATGGGCATCCGAATTAATCGGTATGCCCATTTTTCAATACGGTTCTCCCCGTTATTCAGGGAGTTCGCCGCAATTACGGATTAACGCTGTCTTTCAACGATTTGCCTGGCTTGAACGCGACAGTATTGCTGGCCTTGATTTTGACAGGTTCACCGGTTTGCGGGTTTTTGCCGGTGCGGGCACCGCGGTGGCGTTGCAGGAAGGTACCGAAGCCCACCAGCGTGACGCTGTCTTTGCGGTGCAGAGCGCCGGTGATTTCTTCGAGAACGGCGTTGAGAACGCGGTTGGCCTGCTCTTTGGTGAGATCTGCTTTTTCAGCGATTGCAGCGGCGAGTTCTGGTTTACGCATTAGTGAAGCCCCTTTGACGGTTTTTTGTTGTTATGTCCGTGCTGTTCTCGTTGGAACAGCGCCCAAAGCGCCGCAGGTGCTCTACTCTGCGGCAGACGGGAGTGAGAATGGCACGCACGGAAGAGCCGCGCCAGTCTCGGCGCGACCTTTGTAGGGGCAAAAGAGGGGTGATTCCGACAGAACGACCGGTATTTACGCCAGCAGTGCCGGAAGCTCTTTGTTCAGGGCCAGTTTTTCCATCACCGCCGCGCCTGTCAGGGCATAACCGAGCAGTTTTCCGCTGGCATCGCGGCATAAAGCTTTGATGTCCGCGCCCTGCCCTTCAACGGTCCAGACACCCTCGGCGCCCCGTGTTGGTGGCGAAACCACCAACGGACAGACCGGGGTTTTCACGGTGATTGGCATCGGGCCATAACTCACGGCGGTGGGGTTGCCGGCGAGGGTTTGCGCCAGCGCTCTCGCACAGCTCATCAGGGGCATGACGTACAACAGATTCAGCCCATCGACCTCGGCGCAGTCGCCCAAGGCGTAGATATTGGCGTGGGAGGTTTTCAGGTGGCGATCGACCATCACGCCTCGGTTGACCTGCACACCAGCCGCAGCCGCCAGATCGATACGCGGACGCAGGCCGATGGCCGAGACCACCACGTCGCAAGCAATCACCTGACCATCGGACAGATGCGCTTCCACGCCGTCTGCGACGTGCTGCAAGCGGTTGAGCACCGGACCCAGGTGGAAACGCGCCCCCAGGCTTTCCAGCCCGGCCTGCACCGCAGCAGCCGCCGCCGGGTGCAGCAGGGTCGGCATGACTTGCTCGCACGGTGCAACCAGTTGCACCTCGTAGCCGCCGAGGATCAGGTCATTGGCAAACTCGCAACCGATCAGGCCGACGCCTAGCAGCAACACCCGGTGTTTGCCTGCCGCTGCGGCGCGAAAGCGGGCGTAATCTTCCAGGTCGTTGATCGGGAACACCACATCCACCGCATCGCCTTCGATGGGCACCCGCACGGTTTCCGCGCCCCAGGCCAGGATCAAGTCGCGATAAATGACCGCTTCCTCACCGATCCACAGGCGCTTGTGGCCCGGATCGATGCCGCTGATGCGCGTGTGGGTGCGCACTTCGGCCCTCAATTGCTCGGCCATGGCACCCGGCTCGGCCATGCTCAGGCCGTCAGCGTCTTTGTTTTTGCCAAAACCGGTGGAGAGCATCGGTTTGGAGTAGGAGCGTCCGTCATCGGCGGTAATCAGCAGCAACGGGGTTTCGCTATCGAGTTTGCGAAACTCCCGGGCCAGGTTGTAACCAGCCAGCCCGGTGCCGACGATCACGACAGGTGCGTTCATTCCTTACTCCTCTGGTGTTTTGTTAGTTGATTTCGATCATTTCGAAATCCATCTTGCCGACGCCGCAGTCCGGGCACAGCCAATCTTCCGGCACGTCCTGCCACAGCGTGCCCGCCGCAATGCCGTCGTCCGGCCAGCCCTCGGCCTCGTTATAAATCAGGCCGCAGACCACACATTGCCACTTTTTCATTCAGGTACTTCCTCAGGATTCAGGCTTATTGCCGGCGCGAACGGTCGATGGTTGGAGCGCTGCCGTCCGGCTCAGGGGCGTTTTGTACTGATCGGGCCCGGCAGATGCAAGCGCGTTCCGCGCAACGGCGGCCCCGATCAATCAAAATCGCTGGCTGACATGGTAAGCTCGCCGCCTCATTTGCTGCCAATAATGACTCACTGTGCCGCACTCAAAACTCCCCTCCGCTACCCCGCTGTGGCTCCCTCAAAGCCAACTGACGCCCCTCCCCGACACGTCTACCCTCGACTGGCTGTTCGACGAAGGCTCCCTGACCCGACGCCTGATCCGCTTGTCGAATGACGGCTTCAGCGTCACGCCGTTGTTTGAAGGCTGGCAAACGCTGCGCGCCGACGAATGTGCAGCGCTGGAGTTGGAGGAAGGCAGTGAAGGCTGGGTGCGCGAGGTGTATTTGCGGGGGCACGGCGAAGCCTGGGTGTTTGCCCGTAGCGTGGCGGCGCGCAGCGCCTTGCAGGGCGACGGCTTGCACATGGATGAACTGGGTAGCCGCTCGTTGGGTGAGTTGCTGTTTTGCGATCAGGCGTTCCAGCGTCGCGCCATCGAGGTTTGTCACTATCCTCAGGAATGGCTGCCGCTGGCGTCCCGGGCCCCCGAACTGTGGGGCCGTCGCTCGCGGTTCGACCGTGGCGCCTTGAGCGTGCTGGTGGCTGAAATTTTCCTGCCGACCTTGTGGCTCGCCGCCCGCGCCCACCCGGAGAACTGCTGATGTACCAGAGCCTGCTCAAGTCCCTGAACCGCTTGAACCCTCGGGCCTGGGACTTCATTCAGCTGACGCGCATGGACAAGCCGATCGGCATCTATCTGCTGCTCTGGCCGACCCTGTGGGCGCTGTGGATTGCCGGCAAAGGCTCGCCATCCCTGGCCAACATTGTGATTTTCGTCCTCGGCGTGGTCCTGACCCGTGCGGGCGGTTGCGTGATCAACGACTGGGCGGATCGCAAGGTCGACGGCCACGTGAAGCGCACCGAACAGCGCCCTTTGGTCAGCGGCAAGATCAGCTCCAAAGAAGCCCTGGTGTTCTTCGCGGTGCTGATGGGCGTGAGTTTCCTGCTGGTGCTGTGCACCAATGCGGCCACGGTCTGGTTGTCGTTCGGCGGTTTGGCGCTGGCCTTCAGCTACCCGTTCATGAAGCGCTACACCTATTACCCGCAAGTGGTACTGGGCGCGGCGTTCTCTTGGGGCATGCCGATGGCGTTCACCGCCGAAACCGGCGAGCTGCCGGCAGCGGCATGGTTGCTGTGGATCGCCAACCTGCTGTGGACCGTGGGCTACGACACTTACTACGCGATGACCGACCGCGACGACGACTTGAAGATTGGCGTGAAATCCACCGCCATTCTGTTTGGCGATGCGGATCGGGTGATCATTCTGACGTTGCAAGGCTTGGCGCTGGGGTGTCTGTTGCTGGCAGGATCGAAATTCGAGCTCGGGGGCTGGTTCCACTTGGGATTGCTGGCGGCGGCGGGCTGTTTCGCGTGGGAATTCTGGTACACCCGCGGCAAGGACCGGATGCGTTGCTTCAAGGCGTTTTTGCACAACCACTGGGCCGGGTTGGCGATTTTTGTCGGGATTGTGCTGGATTACGCCACTCGCTGACCGCCCAAGCCGTTGCCGACGCTATGTGTCGGCAACGGCTACAGGCGTTGAGTCGTCTATTTTTGCGACTCGTGAACAACGTGCCAGACGTCTTTCATTTTGTCGCCCACCATGTCGCCGGGTTTTTTGTCCTTCACGAAGGTGTAAAGAGGTTTACCGTCGTAGGCATACTGGCTCGTGCCGTCATCGCGCTTGATGACGCTCCACTTGCCAGCGGCCGTGGCACCCGCCGGTGCCATCATAGGTGGCCAGTTTTTGGCGCAATCGTCATTACACATCGACTTGCCGCCGCTGTCCTTGTCAAACGTGTACAAGGTCATGCCCTTGTGGTCGACCATCATCCCGTCCTTCATCATCGCCGGGTCGGCGGCGAAGGCCATGGTCGGCAGCGTTAGAGCTGCAGTCACTAACAATGCCTTCCAGGATTGAGCAATGTGATTCATGGAAACCTTCCTTTTGTGGTTGTCAGGATTCGGACTTAGAGCTTAGTTCAGGATCATGACCACCGCCGACCTGCTAAATTGCTGTCACACGACTGCAATAATTCCGTTATCTAATGCGGCGCAAGACAGTTAAATGACAAGAGGATTAAGGCATGGTTGGCAGGAGCATTCTGATCGTCGACGACGAAGCGCCCATTCGCGAAATGATCGCCGTTGCGTTGGAAATGGCCGGCTATGACTGCCTGGAGGCCGAGAACTCCCAACAGGCCCATGCCATCATCGTCGACCGCAAACCGGACCTGATCCTGCTCGACTGGATGCTGCCCGGCACGTCCGGTATCGAGCTGGCTCGCCGTCTCAAGCGCGATGAGCTGACCGGGGACATCCCGATCATCATGCTCACCGCCAAGGGCGAAGAGGACAACAAGATCCAGGGGCTGGAAGTCGGCGCTGACGATTACATCACCAAACCGTTTTCCCCCCGTGAACTGGTGGCGCGCCTCAAAGCCGTGCTGCGCCGTGCCGGTCCTACCGATGGCGAGACACCGATCGAAGTCGGCGGCCTGCTGCTGGACCCGATCAGCCACCGTGTGACCATCGACGGCAAACCCGCCGAGATGGGCCCGACCGAATATCGTCTGCTGCAGTTTTTCATGACTCACCAGGAACGGGCCTACACCCGTGGCCAGTTGCTGGATCAGGTCTGGGGCGGCAACGTGTATGTCGAAGAGCGCACCGTCGACGTGCACATCCGCCGTCTGCGCAAAGCCCTCGGTGATGCCTATGAGAATCTGGTACAAACCGTGCGTGGCACCGGTTACCGCTTTTCTACCAAAGCCTGACCAAGAGCTTTCCCGCCCGACAAGCTGACAAGGACGCGTGTTCAATTGAACCAAAACTGGCATGGCACCCTGATCCGCCACATGCTGTTGCTGGTGACCGGGTGTCTGGTGATCGGCCTGATTACCGGCTACTACGGCTGGAGTCTCGCCGCGGGCCTGGGCCTTTACCTGGCCTGGACCCTCAAGCAATTGCTGCGGCTGCACGAATGGCTGCGGCTGCACAAACCCGACGAGGCACCACCCGACGGCTATGGCCTGTGGGGCGAAGTGTTCGACAGCATCTACCACTTGCAACGTCGCGACCAACGCGTGCGCGGACGCCTGCAAGCGGTGATCGATCGGGTCCAGGAATCCACTGCCGCGCTGAAAGACGCCGTCATCATGCTCGACAGCGAGGGCAACCTTGAGTGGTGGAACCGCGCCGCCGAAACACTGCTTGGCCTGAAGACGCCGCAAGACAGCGGCCAGCCGGTCACCAACCTGGTGCGCCATCCGCGCTTCAAGGAATATTTCGAGCAGGACAGCTACGCCGAACCGCTGGAAATCCCTTCGCCGATCAACGATCGCCTGCGCATTCAGCTGTACATCACCCGCTACGGCAACAACGAACACCTGATGCTGGTGCGCGACGTGACGCGTATCCATCAGCTGGAACAGATGCGCAAAGACTTCATCGCCAACGTCTCCCATGAACTGCGCACACCGTTGACGGTCATCTGCGGTTACCTGGAAACCTTGCTGGATAACGCCGAGGAAGTGAACCCGCGCTGGACCCGTGCCTTGCAGCAAATGCAGCAGCAAGGCGGGCGCATGCAGACCTTGCTCAACGACTTGTTGTTGCTGGCCAAACTGGAAGCCACCGATTACCCCTCGGACAACCAGCCCGTGGCCATCGACGGCTTGCTGCAATCGATCACGAGCGACGCCCAGCAGTTGTCCGGCCAGAAAAACCAGCGCATCACCCTGGAAGCTGATCCAACGATCCTGCTCAAGGGCAGCGAAGCCGAGTTGCGCAGCGCGTTTTCCAACCTGGTGTTCAACGCAGTGAAATACACGCCGGCCGAAGGCAATATCCGCATTCGCTGGTGGGGCGATGAGCAAGGCGCGCACCTGAGCGTGCAGGATTCCGGGATCGGCATCGACAGCAAACACCTGCCGCGCCTGACCGAACGCTTCTACCGCGTCGACTCCAGCCGCAATTCCAACACCGGCGGCACCGGGCTGGGCCTAGCAATCGTCAAACACGTGCTGCTGCGCCACCGCGCACGGATGGAAATCAGCAGCGTACCGGGCCACGGCAGCACCTTTACCTGCCATTTCGCGCCCGCTCAGGTCACAAAAACCCGGGTCATCAGCACCGCCGACTGATACCGGCCAGCACTCGCCACTAGGCAATCGCCCGGTCAGCCGCTACATTGGCTGACTTGTGCCTGCCCTTCAGGCACCGCATTGACCCCCTATTCGAATACACGGAACCCGCAAAACTCCATCATGGACCCTTCCCCTGGCTTGACCCTCGCGACACTCTTCGCCGATTTCGGCATGATTCTTTTTGCTCTGATCCTGGTTTTGCTCAACGGCTTTTTCGTTGCGGCGGAATTCGCCATGGTCAAATTGCGCTCGACCCGGGTCGAGGCCATCGCTGAGAAAAACGGCTGGCGCGGACACATCCTGCGCACCGTTCACAGTCAGCTCGATGCGTACCTCTCAGCGTGCCAATTGGGTATCACCCTCGCCTCCCTGGGCCTGGGTTGGGTCGGTGAACCGGCGTTCGCGCACATTCTGGAGCCGCTGCTTGAAGCCGTCGGCGTGCAGTCGCCCGAAGTGGTCAAAGGCGTATCGTTCTTCGCTGCGTTCTTCGTCATCTCGTACCTGCACATTGTGGTCGGTGAGCTGGCCCCGAAATCCTGGGCCATTCGCAAACCCGAGTTGCTGTCGCTCTGGACCGCAGTGCCGCTGTACCTGTTCTACTGGGCCATGTACCCGGCGATCTACCTGCTCAACGCCAGCGCCAACACCATCCTGCGGATCGCCGGCCAGGGTGAACCCGGCCCGCATCACGAACACCATTACAGCCGTGAAGAACTGAAACTGATCCTGCACTCCAGCCGTGGCCAGGACCCGAGCGACCAAGGCATGCGTGTGTTGGCTTCCGCCGTGGAAATGGGCGAGCTGGAGGTGGTCGACTGGGCTAACTCCCGTGAAGACCTGGTGACGTTGGAGTTCAACGCGCCGCTCAAGGAAATCCTGGCGATGTTCCGTCGCCACAAGTTCAGCCGCTATCCGGTGTACGACAGCGATCGCCAAGAGTTCGTCGGCTTGCTGCACATCAAGGATCTGCTGCTGGAACTGGCGGCCCTGGACCACATTCCCGAGTCATTCAACCTCGCCGAACTGACCCGGCCGCTGGAACGCGTGTCGCGGCACATGCCGCTGTCGCAGTTGCTGGAGCAGTTCCGCAAGGGTGGCTCGCACTTCGCCCTGGTCGAAGAAGCCGATGGCAACATCATCGGCTACCTGACCATGGAAGACGTGCTTGAGGTGCTGGTCGGCGACATTCAGGACGAACACCGCAAGGCTGAGCGCGGCATTCTCGCGTACCAGCCGGGCAAGCTGCTGGTGCGCGGTGATACGCCGTTGTTCAAGGTCGAACGCCTGCTGGGCATCGACCTGGACCACATCGAAGCCGAAACCCTCGCCGGGCTGATTTACGAAACCCTGAAGCGGGTGCCGGAAGAGGAAGAAGTGCTGGAAGTCGAAGGCTTGCGGATCATCATCAAGAAAATGAAAGGGCCGAAGATCATTCTGGCCAAGGTGTTGATGCTCGATTAAGCGCGACACCGGCGGCGAGCGAGCTCTTGTGGCGAGAGAGCTTGCTCGCGCCGGCCGATCCGCGCCAGGGCGTAGCAGTCGTAAACCGATGAATGCGGTGTGCGGTTGCAGGCGTTGGGGCCGCTTCGCAGCCCAGCGGGAGCAAGCTCCCTCGCCACAGTAATCGTGCTGATCCGGCTATTGCTTGCCCAACGCAAAGTTGGGCAACGCGCCCACCGGCTGATTGAACTGATACGGAATCGACACCAACCCAAGCCCCGTATTGCGCTGCACCACGAAGTGCAAATGCGGCCCGCTGCTGTTGCCGGTGTTGCCCGACAGGGCCAGCGCACTCCCCACCGCTACCCGTTGCCCCTCGCGAACGCCCACCGAACCTTGCTTGAGGTGCAGGTACACGCCCATCGTCCCGTCATCGTGCAGCACCCGCACGAAATTGCCTGAAGGATCGGTGCCACGTCCGGTCTGGGCATTTTCAGTTTTCACCACCACCCCGCCCCGCGCCGCAATGATCGGCGTGCCTTCGGGCATGGCGATGTCCATGGCGTAACGGTTTTTGGCGCCGAAATGGCTGTATTGGCCGTTGGCACCCTGACTCAAGCGAAACGGCCCACCACGCCAGGGCAGCGGATACCGATAGGCCATGGCAGCCCCTGAAGGGTCGCCCAGGGAGTATTCGAACCTTGGGGTGTAGGCCAGCGGCCTTCCGGCCTTCGTCGCCGTGAGCAGCGCCAGACGGATGTTGCTGCGGGCCGGCATCACCCGGCGGATCGGTCGGCTCGGCGCGCCGCTGACATTGCTCAACCCGGCAAAACTCAGCTCGATCTCGACCGGCGCATACAGGTCGTTGCGCACGTACACGTTGTCCACGCCCTTCTGCTTCTTGATCTCCAGGTACACCTGGCGCTCAAGGTGCTCGACCATGCGATCACGAAAAACGAACACCTGGGAGCCTTTCGTGGGGCGGTCGCTGTAGGAGACCACGCCATTGGCGTCTTTGGACTTGTAGATCGTCATGGCCACAGCCGAGGTGGAGGCCATGAAAAGACCACAGAAAAACAGCAGGCGCGCGAGCATGGGCAAGAGTCTGTCGAGTGAGGCCTGGGAAGGAGCCTAGCAGCTGCAATGGACCCGGGTAGTCGGCAGATGTTTCAAAATGGGCAGCAAAGGGGATGTGCGGTGAGTTTGATGGCCCCTTCGCGGGCAAGCCTCGCTCCTACAGGTCGGTGTGATCTGTAGGAGCGAGGCTTGCCCGCGAAGACGGACTCTCAGGCGATGAAGATTACGCGCCTGGGACGAAATGCTTCTGCGCCGTGCCACGTGCGATCAATCGGGAGATGTAGTCGAGCTTCTGCGCATCCTGATCCACAAAGCGGAAGGTCAGTTGCAGCCAGTCGCTGTCAGGTTTCGGCTCAAACGCGACAATGGCGTGCAAGTAGCCATTGAGGCGGGCGACTTCAGCGTTGTCGCCCTGCTCCAGGTCCAGCACGGCGCTGTCGAGGACTTGCGGCAGCGTGTCGGTGCGCTTTACCACCAGCAGCGCTTCCTTGATGCTCAAGGCTTTGATCACGCACTGCTGAATGCCGCTTGGCAAACGCAGCTGGCCTTGACCCCGACCGCTGGCGGGAGCGGAAGCAGCGCCCGGCGCCTTGACCGGCGGGCTATTGAGCAAACCGCGAGACGCCGCCGGGGCAGGGGTCGGCGCGGCGGCAGCAGGTTTGGCGAACGGGTTGACCGGCGTCGCTGCAGGTGCGACCACGGCCGCCTTGCCGCCGGTCAATGCGCTCAGGGAATCGTTGCCGAAAGCCGAGTTCATTTTGGTCGGCGCACCGTTCATCAAGGCGTCGAGCTTGCCGACCTTGTTCAGCGCTTGCTTGACCTTGGTCAGCAGTTGTTCGTTGGTGAAGGGCTTGCTGACGTAGCCGGAAACGCCGGCCTGAATCGCCTGGACCACGTTCTCTTTATCGCCACGGCTGGTCACCATCACGAAGGGCATGGTCTTGAGATTGTCCTGCTCGCGACACCAGGTCAGCAGTTCCAGGCCAGACATTTCCGGCATTTCCCAGTCGCAGAGCACCAGGTCGAACGCTTCCTTGGCCAGCATGGCCTGAGCTTTTTTGCCGTTGATGGCATCTTCGGTCCGGATACCCGGGAAGTAGTTACGCAGGCACTTCTTTACCAGGTCACGAATGAACGCTGCATCGTCCACCACCAACACACTGATCTTGCTCATCCATCACCCCTCGAAAAAATCCCGGCAAGCATACCGTTTTGCTGATGGCACATTGCCAAAAACCTTCAGTCACGCCGGGACTTTTCGTTCGCGGGTGCTGCTTTTGAAGTCGAAAGCCACACACAAAAACGCCCGGCCAAAGGACCGGGCGTTTTTCTTGGGCAGTCTTACTTATCGTCAGCTTTGCCCGGAACATTAGCGGTTTCGCCACTTGTGCCTTCAACTTCTTCTTTCATGCGCTTGAGGCCCAGGTGACGCACGTCCGTGCCGCGCACCAGGTAAATCACCAGTTCCGAGATATTGCGCGCGTGGTCGCCGATCCGCTCCAGCGAACGCAGCACCCAGATAATGCTCAAGACCCGCGAGATAGAGCGCGGGTCTTCCATCATGTAGGTCGCCAGCTCACGCAGTGCGGTCTTGTATTCGCGGTCGATGATCTTGTCGTACTGGGCCACCGACAACGCCAGGTCGGCGTCGAAGCGGGCAAAGGCGTCCAGCGCGTCACGCACCATGTTGCGCACCTGGTCGCCGATGTGGCGAACCTCGACGTAGCCGCGCGGGGCCTCGCCTTCTTCGCACAACTGAATGGCGCGGCGGGCGATCTTGGTCGCTTCGTCACCGATGCGCTCCAGGTCGATCACCGATTTGGAGATGCTGATGATCAGACGCAAGTCGGATGCGGCCGGCTGACGACGGGCCAGAATGCGCAGGCATTCTTCGTCGATGTTGCGTTCCATCTGGTTGATCTGGTCGTCGATCTCGCGAACCTGCTGGGCCAGGCCGGAGTCGGCCTCGATCAGCGCGGTCACCGCGTCATTGACCTGCTTTTCCACCAGACCGCCCATGGCCAGGAGGTGGCTGCGAACTTCCTCCAGCTCAGCGTTGAACTGCGCGGAGATGTGATGGGTAAGGCCTTCTTTACTAATCATTCGGTTCGCTCCGCGAAAGTTGCCAGCTTCAAGCTGCAAGCTTCAAGCAGTTATGTATAAGTCCTGATATCGCACCGCTTCCTACTTGCCGCTTGAAACTTGCGGCTTGCAGCTGTACGGCTAGCCGTACCGCCCCGTGATGTAGTCTTCGGTCTGCTTCTTCGCCGGATTGGTGAACAGCGTATCGGTGTCGCCGAATTCCACCAGTTTGCCCATGTACATGAACGCCGTGTAGTCGGAAACCCGCGCGGCCTGTTGCATGTTGTGGGTCACGATGACAATGGTGAATTTCGATTTCAATTCGTAGATCAGTTCTTCGACTTTCAGCGTGGAGATCGGGTCGAGTGCCGAGCATGGTTCGTCGAGCAGCAGCACTTCCGGCTCTACAGCGATGGTGCGCGCGATGACCAGACGTTGCTGCTGACCACCGGACAGGCCGAGTGCCGATTCATGCAGACGGTCTTTGACTTCGTCCCACAGCGCCGCGCCTTTCAACGCCCACTCGACCGCTTCGTCGAGAACGCGCTTTTTGTTGATGCCCTGGATGCGCAGGCCGTACACCACGTTTTCGTAGATGGTTTTCGGGAACGGGTTCGGCTTCTGGAACACCATGCCGACGCGACGACGCAGTTCGGCCACGTCTTCGCCCTTGCGGTAGATGTTGTGGCCGTACAGGTTGATTTCACCTTCTACGCGGCAACCGTCGACCAGATCGTTCATGCGGTTGAAGGTACGCAGTAGCGTGGACTTGCCGCAGCCGGACGGGCCGATGAAGGCGGTCACACGCTGTTTCGGAATGTTCAGGCTGACGTCGTACAGCGCTTGTTTGTCGCCGTAGAACAGGTTCAGGCCCGGCACTTCGATGGCCACGGTTTCCTGTTCAAGGCTCAAGCTCTGTTTGTCGCGGCCCAGGGCAGACATGTTGATGCCGTGGGTATGTGCTTCGTGCTGCATGGGGTCTCACTCCGTTCGTAGCTGCAAGCTTCTAGCTGCAAGCTGCAAGTTTTGAGCAAAAGCGGCTTATAGCTTGCCGCTTGTGGCTAATGGCTTTAGCTGTCTAGAGCTTTGTATTTTTCGCGCAGATGGTTACGGATATAAACGGCCGACAGGTTCAATGTGGCGATCACCAGCACCAGCAGCAGCGCCGTGGCGTACACCAGCGGCCGCGCGGCCTCGACGTTCGGGCTTTGGAAGCCGACGTCATAGATATGGAAGCCCAAGTGCATGATCTTCTGGTCCAGGTGGAGGTACGGGTAGTTGCCGTCCAGTGGCAGCGACGGTGCCAGTTTCACCACACCCACCAGCATCAGCGGCGCCACTTCACCGGCGGCGCGCGCCACGGCGAGGATCATGCCGGTCATCATTGCCGGGCTGGCCATTGGCAGCACGATCTTCCACAAGGTTTCAGCCTTGGTCGCGCCGAGGGCCAACGAGCCCTCACGCACGGTGCGAGGAATCCGCGCCAGGCCTTCTTCCGTGGCCACGATCACCACCGGCACCGCCAGCAGCGCCAGGGTCAGGGACGCCCAAAGCAAACCCGGTGTACCGAAGGTCGGCGCCGGCAACGCTTCCGGGAAGAACAACCGGTCAACCGAACCGCCAAGTACGTAGACGAAGAAGCCCAGGCCGAACACGCCGTAGACAATCGCCGGAACGCCCGCCAGGTTGTTCACCGCGATGCGGATAATCCGGGTCAACGCGTTCTGCTTGGCGTATTCACGCAGGTAAACCGCCGCCAACACGCCGAACGGCGTCACGATCATCGCCATGATCAAGGTCATCATGACGGTGCCGAAAATGGCCGGGAAGATCCCGCCCTCGGTGTTCGCTTCACGCGGGTCATCGCTGAGGAATTCCCAGACCTTGCTGACGTAGAAGCCGATCTTGGTGAAGGTGCCCATGGCGTTCGGCTGATAGGCGCGGACCACTTTGCCGATGCCGATCTCGATCTCTTTGCCGTTGGCATCGCGGGCGGTCAGGCTGTCGCGGTTGAACTGGGCGTGCAGGTCATTCAGGCGGGCTTCGATGTCCTGATAACGAGCATTGAGCTCAGCGCGCTCGGATTCCATGTCCGCTTGCGCGGCGGCGTCGAGCTGGCCGGCCAGTTCCAGTTTGCGACCGTGCAGACGCACACGTTCCAGACCGGCGTTGATCGCGCCAATGTCGGCTTTTTCCAGGGTCTTGAGCTGTGCTGCAAGCTTGTTCACGCGATCGACACGGGCCTGCAACTCGGGCCATGCGGCCTCGCCCTCAGCAATGACTTTGCCGTCCTGCTTGACGTTGACCAGGTAGCCGTAGAAGTTGCCCCACTCGCGACGCTCGACGGCCATCAGCTCCGGCGGCGTCTTCTGGTTGGTCAGCCACTCGCCGACGATCCAGGTGAAGTCGTTGCCGTTCAGGTCGCGGTTGCCGACCTTGATCAGCTCACGGGTCATGAACTCCGGGCCCTGATCGGGCACCGGCAGACCAGCGCTTTTCAAGCGCTCGCGCGGCACTTCTTCTTTCTGCACCACTTCGCCGATGACGAGGTGGTTGGCCTGGCCCGGCACGTCATAACTGGCATGCACCAGGTCTGCCGGCCAGAAGTGGCCCAGACCGCGCACGGCAATCACCGCCAGCAAGCCAATGGTCATGATGACCGCGATGGACACCGCGCCACCGCTGATCCAGACGCCTGGGGCGCCGCTCTTGAACCATCCTTTCAGGGAGTTCTGTTTCACAGACTTCTACCTTTCTTAAAGCGACGAGTATTTCTTGCGCAGACGCTGACGAATCAGTTCCGCGAGGGTGTTCATGACGAAGGTGAACAACAGCAGCACCAGTGCCGAGAGGAACAGCACGCGATAGTGGCTGCCGCCGACTTCCGACTCGGGCATTTCCACCGCGACGTTGGCGGCCAGCGTTCGCAGACCTTCGAACAGGTTCATTTCCATGACCGGGGTGTTACCGGTGGCCATCAGCACGATCATGGTTTCACCGACCGCACGGCCCATGCCGATCATCAGTGCCGAGAAGATGCCCGGGCTGGCGGTGAGGATCACCACACGGGTCATGGTCTGCCATGGCGTCGCACCGAGGGCCAGGGAACCGAGGGTCAGGCCGCGGGGCACGCTGAACACGGCGTCTTCGGCGATGGAGTAAATGTTCGGGATCACCGCGAAGCCCATGGCCAGACCGACTACCAGAGCGTTGCGTTGGTCGTAGGTAATGCCCAGGTCGTGGGAGATCCACATGCGCATGTCGCCGCCGAAGAACCAGGTTTCCATGTACGGGCTCATGTACAGCGACAACCAGCCCACAAACAGAATCACCGGGATCAGGATCGCGCTTTCCCAGCCGTCCGGCACTTTCAGGCGGATGGACTCAGGCAGGCGGCTGAAGACGAAACCGGCGACCAGGATGCCGATCGGCAGGAGCATCAGCAGGCTGAAGATGCCCGGCAAATGCCCTTCCACATAAGGCGCGAGGAACAGGCCGGCGAAGAAGCCGAGGATCACCGTCGGCATCGCTTCCATCAGCTCGATCACCGGCTTGACCTTGCGGCGCATGCCCGGGGCCATGAAATACGCGGTGTAGATCGCGGCAGCGACGGCCAGAGGAGCGGCCAGCAGCATGGCGTAGAACGCGGCTTTCAGGGTGCCGAAGGTCAGTGGCGACAGGCTCAGCTTGGGTTCGAAGTCGGTGTTGGCGGCGGTCGATTGCCAGACGTATTTAGGCTCGTCGTAGTTCTCGTACCAGACCTTGCTCCACAACGCGCTCCACGACACTTCCGGGTGCGGGTTGTCGAGCAGCAGCGGCTGAATCTTGCCGCCCGCTTCGACGATCACACGGTTGGCCCGTGGCGACAGGCCGAAGACGCCTTGGCCGTCGACCACCTGATCCACCAGCAAGGTGCGGTGGGCGGTGCTGTGGAACACGCCAAGCTTGCCGGAGGCGTCGAGGGCCACGAAGCCTTTGCGACGTTCTTCAGCGGTGATTTCAACGATTGGCGTAGTGCCCATCTGGAAAGTGCGGATCTGCTTCAGGCGCAACTCGCCATCCGGGTCACGGGCCATGAACCACTGGGCCAGGCCGCCTTTGGAGTCGCCGAGAATCAGCGAGATACCGCCCACCAATTGAGTACTGGCAGTGATTTCGGCGTCACCGTTTTCCAGCAATTTGTAGCGACCGTTGAGGCTCTTGTCGCGCAGGCTGAACACGTCGGCCTGGGCGCGACCGTTGATCACGTACAGCCATTGCTGACGCGGGTCGACAAAGATGTTCTTCACCGGCTCGGTCATCTGCGGCAGCTCGATACGCTTCTGCTCGTTGGTGACTTCGCCGGTCATCATGTTTTCTTCGCTGGTCAGCGAGAGCACATTGAGTTGCGAACCGGTGGAGCCAACCAGCATCAGAGTGGTGTCGGTGGCGTTGAGGCTGACGTGCTCAAGCGCACCGCCCGCCTCGTTCAGCGCAATCGGAGTTTCGCCGTACGGGTATTCGACGGCTGGCGAGATGGTTTTCTTGCCGTCCGGGTAGCTGACCTTATACGTGTGGCGGAACACCAGCGCCTGGCCATTGGACAAACCTACAGCCACCAAGGGATGGCCCGGTTGGTCTTCGCCGATGGAAGTCACGGTAGTGCCGGCCGGGATCGGCAGATCGACGCGCTTGAGTTCGGCGCCACTGTCGATATCGAAGAACAGCGCCTGCCCTTTGTCGGAAACCCGCATGGCGACCTGATTCTGTTCTTCCAGGGAGATCATCAGCGGCTTGCCGGCGTCTTGCATCCAGGCAGGCGTGATGGCGTCCTTGGCAGTCAGGTCGGCCCCCTGGAACAGCGGCGCGACGACGTAGGCGAGGAAGAAAAAGATCAGCGTGATCGCGCCGAGAACGGCAAGGCCGCCCACGAGGACGTACCAGCGGGTCAGGCGATCTTTGAGCGCGCGGATGCGGCGCTTGCGTTGCAGCTCAGGCGTATTGAAATCAATTCGCTTGGGGGGATTAGTAGTCATGGTGGAATTGGCCAGATCATTCATGCGCACACCCTAGCGATCCTGTATGACAGAAAGATGACAATGCAGTGACGCAACAAGTCCGCCGCCAGCGGGAACTGGCAGTGGACCGGAAATTTGGGGGCCGGCGTACCGGCATTTGCAGGAGCGAAGCTTGCTCGCGAAGGCGTCATTACATTCAACGTCACGTTGACTGAACCACCGCTTTCGCGGGCAAGCCTCGCTCCTACAGAGCCCGGGATTACCCCGGCCTCAGGGTTTTACTTTTTTGCTACGTTGCCGCCTTCTTGCAGACCCAGGTCAGCCAGTGCTTTTGCAGCAACCTTGGCTGGCAGTGGGATGTAACCGTCTTTCACTACAACTTCCTGACCCTGTTTGGACAGAATCAGTTTCACGAACTCAGCTTCCAGCGGGGCCAGAGGCTTGTTCGGGGCTTTGTTGACGTAAACGTAGAGGAAACGCGACAGTGGGTACTTGCCGTTCAGGGCGTTTTCTTCGCTGTCTTCGATGAACTCGGTGCTGCCTTTCTTGGCCAGGGCCACCGTCTTCACGCTAGCGGTTTTGTAGCCGATGCCCGAGTAACCAACACCGTTCAGCGAAGAGCTGATCGACTGCACGACCGAAGCCGAACCTGGTTGTTCGTTGACGTTTGGCTTGTAGTCGCCTTTGCACAGGGCTTCTTCTTTGAAGTAGCCGTAGGTGCCGGATACCGAGTTACGACCGAACAGCTGAACCGGCTTGTTGGCCAAGTCGCCCGTCACGCCCAGATCACCCCAGGTTTTCACGTCGGTTTTAGCACCGCACAGACGAGTCGAGGAGAAGATCGCGTCGACTTGCTCCATGGTCATGTGCTGGATCGGGTTGTCTTTGTGTACGAAGACAGCCAGGGCGTCCACGGCAACCGGAATAGCGGTTGGCTTGTAGCCGTATTTGGTTTCGAAGGCTTGCAGCTCGTTGTCCTTCATCTTGCGGCTCATCGGGCCCAGGTTAGCGGTGCCTTCAGTCAGCGCAGGTGGCGCGGTAGAGGAACCAGCAGCCTGAATCTGGATGTTGACGTTCGGGTATTCTTTTTTGTAGTTCTCAGCCCACAGGGTCATGAGGTTGGCCAGGGTATCGGAGCCGACGCTGGACAGGTTGCCCGACACACCAGTGGTCTTGGTGTAGCTCGGGATAGCAGGGTCAACAGCGGCAACCGCGTTGGCAGTCGCAACGCCAGCAGCGACAAAAGTCATTGCCGCCATCAAACGCTTCAGTTTCATGCCTTACTCCTAGCAGATAGGGTGTGTTAGTCGGGGCCAAGTATCAGCAGGCCGTGTGAACACTCTATGGCTGAAATATGACAATTGGATGAAAGGCCAGCATTCGAGTTTTTACCGGATAATTCATGCGCCCCAAATCGCTAGCAGGCTAGCCCCACATTGGAATGCAATTCAATGTGGGCGCTAGCCTGCTTGCGATAGGGCCGGTACAGCTACAGACAGTTTCGGGGATCAGCGACCCTTCTTCCAAAGATACGCACCCACCAGAATCCCGACCCCGCAAATGATCGCCACGTAGTAGGCAGGCCCCATCGGGCTTTCCTTGAGCAGCAGCGTCACCACCATCGGCGTCAAACCACCGAAAATCGCATAGGCCAGGTTGTAGGAGAACGACAACCCGCTGAAGCGCACCACCGCTGGAAAGGCTTTGACCATCACGTAGGGCACTGCACCGATGGTCCCGACCAGGAAACCGGTCAAGGCGTACATCGGGAACAGCCAGTCCGGGTGGTTGAACAGGCTGTGATAGAACGTCCACGAGCTGATCAACAGCGCGGCGCTGCCAAACACAAACACTCGGCCAGCGCCGAAACGGTCAGCCAGGGCACCGGAAGCCACGCAACCTACACTCAGGAACACGATCGCCAGGCTGTTGGCCTGCAACGCGGTAGTTGGCGAGAAGTGGTAAACGGTCTGCAGCACGGTCGGCGTCATCAGAATGACCACGATGATGCCGGCGGACAGCAGCCAGGTCAGCAACATGGAAATCAGGATCGCACCGCGATGGTCACGCAGCACCGCGCGCAGCGGCACTTCTTCGGCCAGGGCCTTGCGCAGTTGCAGTTCGGCAAACACTGGGGTCTCGTGCAACCAGCGGCGCAGGTAGACCGAGAACAGACCGAACACGCCACCCAGCAGGAACGGGATCCGCCAGGCGTAATCGGACACTTCCAGCGGGGTGTAAATGCTGTTGATCGCCGTGGCGACCAATGAACCCAGGAGGATGCCAGCCGTCAGACCGCTCGTCAGGGTGCCGCAGGCATAACCGATATGTCGCTGCGGCACGTGTTCGGAAACGAATACCCACGCGCCCGGCACTTCACCGCCAATCGCCGCGCCTTGAATCACCCGCATCAACAGCAACAGGATCGGCGCCCACATGCCGATCTGCGCATAGGTCGGCAGCAGACCCATGATCAGGGTCGGCACCGCCATCATGAAAATGCTCAGGGTGAACATCTTTTTGCGGCCAAGCAGGTCGCCGAAATGGGCCATCACAATGCCGCCCAACGGACGAGCGAGGTAGCCGGCGGCGAAAATGCCGAACGTCTGCATCAGGCGCAGCCACTCGGGCATGTCCGCCGGGAAGAACAGTTTGCCCACCACCGTGGCGAAGAACACGAAGATGATGAAGTCGTAAAACTCCAGTGCGCCGCCCAGGGCAGACAGCGATAACGTCTTGTAGTCGCTACGGGTTAACGGGCGGGCGGGCTGGGTCGGCTGCGCGATGCTAGAGGGCGCTGTGGTCATGGCAAGGGCTTCTCTTATAGTCGGATCTGCAACCCCAACAACGCTGGCGAGGGCTTGGGCAGGTCCGGCACGATAGCAAATTGTTCGAAAAAGCACATAGAGGTGCGTATTTGACGGTCAAAATGAGAACCGGACGGTCGTCTCGGAGTCTACCGATCGATATACTCGCTGCGTTGCAGCATTTGTAAGGGGTTGCTGTGCGAAAACGCGCTGGATGACTGGCAAGGTCATTGCGTGGCTCAGTCGGTTTCGCAGAGTTTCCCTTTAGGCGCCTTTCGAAAAACGTGACGAACGTAGTATGTTCGGGGCTGAATCGTTTTTTCTTGAGACGGCTATTCACCTGAAGTACCAATGAAGAGTCACGGGTCAGAGGCACCCCCGGCATGATAGAGCTCGAACAAGAAGATCCAATTCCGCAAGGCGACCTTGCCCTGCAAATCACCGCGCTTCCGCGTGAAACCAACGGCTTTGGCGATATTTTCGGCGGCTGGCTGGTGGCACAGATGGATTTGGCCGGCACCGCAATGGCCAGCAAAGTTGCGGGTGGGCGCGTAGCAACCGTGGCGATTGATCGCATGGCGTTCCTGGTCCCGGTGGCGGTGGGCGCTCAGCTTTCCTTCTATACCCAGGCGCTGGAAATCGGCCGCAGCTCGATTCAGATGATGGTCGAAGTCTGGAGCGACGATCCGCTGTCCAGCGAGTGGCGTAAAGTGACTGAAGCCGTGTTTGTGTTTGTCGCGATTGATGGCAGCGGCCGTACTCGTTCGGTTCCTCCACGCGCGCGTTAAACACGGCGACCTTTCTGCGGTCCATTGCAGTCATTGTTCCTGATCGAGAGTTGCCCCATGAGCACGCCCAACGTTGAAGCCGTGAAACTGGATGAACTGAACTGCTGGCGCATCCGCCACGGTCAGGCCGAATTGCTGGTTGCCCAGCAGGGCGCGCACATCCTCAGTTATCAATTGGCCGGCCAACCGCCGCTGATCTGGCTTAACGATGAGGCCGTGTTCAAGACCGGCAAGAGCATCCGCGCCGGCGTGCCGGTGTGCTGGCCGTGGTTCGGCAATTTCAAGCGCAACCCGCAAAGCGTCCAGGCGATGCGCGTCAGCAACGAACCGCCGACTGCCCACGGCTTTGTCCGGGCGATGGATTGGGAATTGGGCGGCATAGAAACCGAGGGTGAGAGCCTGAAGGTGGAATTCGTCCTGCCCTACCCCGAAGGCGGCTTTCCAGGCTGGCCACATCAGGTGGATCTGAAGTTGAGCATCCGTCTGGATGAGCAACTGCACATCAGCTTGACCAGCCACAATCAGGGCACCGATACCGTCACCATCAGCCAGGCGTTGCACAGTTACTTCGCTGTCAGTGATGTGCGCACGGTGCATGTCGAAGGGCTGGTTGGCTTGAGCTATATCGAAACGCTGGATGACTGGAAAACCGTGACCCAGACCGGCGATCTGCGCTTTACCGGCGAAACCGACCGTATCTACCTCAATACCCCGGCGAAGCTGAGCATTGTCGACCCGGCCTGGAAACGGCGCATTGAGCTGACCAGCAGTGGTTCGCGCTCGGCGGTGATCTGGAACCCGTGGATCGAACGCGCAGCGGCGTTCAGCGACATGGCCGACGATGGCTGGCAGAAGATGCTGTGCATCGAGACGGCGAATGTGATGGATGATGTGGTCACGCTGAAACCCGGCGCCACCCACACTCTCGAAGTCAGCATCGCCAGCAACCCTTTATAAGCAACACCACAAAACCAATGTGGGAGCGAGCCTGCTCGCGATGACGTCATAACATCCAACATCAATATTGGCTGTTACACCGCTATCGCGAGCAGGCTCGCACACAGTGGATCTTTGCCAGTCTGGTTGGCGCTGTTACAAATCCGACTCCTGCACCACCCGCACCTTCGCCGCATCCAGCGCATACGCCGCGTCAGCCAAATCATTGTTGACCTTCTCGACCTTCAGCGTGCCGGTCACCCACAGCGGTGTGTATATATCGTCCAGCTTCAAACCCTTCGGATAACGCACCAACACCAATTGGTTAGGTGGCGGTGGCGGCACGTGGATGCAGGCTCCCGGGTACGGGACAAGGAAGAACAGCGTGCTGCGGCCCTTGGCGTCGGACTCCAACGGTACCGGATAACCGCCGATGCGGATGTTCTTGTCGTTCATCGACGGCACGGTTTTGGTCGAATACATCACCGCCGGCAAGCCCTTGCTCTGCTTCATGCCACCTTTTTCAGTAAAGGTGCCATCGCCTTCGGGGGAGTTGTGGTCGATTTCGGGCATGGCCTCGAGGGCTTTCTGGTCCGACTTGGGCATCAGTTCGAGCCAGTCGGTTTCCGGCAGTTCGCCGGCATGGGCAAGGCCCGTACCCAGTAAAAGAAAAGTCAGCAGAAAACGGCGCATGAAGGTGCTCGGCATAAGGAGAGGTCTGTGCAACGCCGAGCATTCTAGCCCTCCCCGCGTGCGGCGCGGAGAGGACTTCGTCGCTTGAATCAGTTCTTTCTGATCAAACCGTAGATCACCAGCAGCAGCACCGCGCCGACCAGCGCACCGATGAAGCCTGCACCTTCGCCTGCGTGATAGATGCCCAGAGCCTGGCCGCCATAAGTGGCCGCCAGCGAACCGCCGATACCGAGCAGGATGGTCATGATCCAGCCCATGCTGTCATCACCCGGTTTCAGGAACCGAGCCAGCAGGCCGACGATCAAGCCGATAAAGATGGTTCCGATAATTCCCATGGCACTTCCCTCTGATTGAATGGCAATGCAGAAGCCTAGTCAGACTTTCGCATCCTGCCATGAGAGAACGGCGGACCTAGAATGGTTCCGCCGCTGCCACATGAAACTGTTTATTCGGCGATGAGCGCTTCGACCTTGAGGATCTGCGCGGCCAGTGTTTCGCGGTTTGCACAACGCAGGTTGGCGTGACCGACCTTGCGGCCAGCCTTGAACGCTTTGCCATAGTGATGCAGATGGCAATCGGCGATGGCCAGGACCTTTTCAGTCTCCGGGACTTTGCCGATGAAGTTGAGCATCGCGCTCTCGCCGACCTTGGCCGTCGAACCCAGCGGCAGGCCAGCAACAGCCCGCAGGTGGTTTTCGAACTGGCTGCACTCGGCGCCTTCAGTGGTCCAGTGACCCGAGTTATGCACGCGCGGGGCGATTTCGTTGGCCTTGAGGCCACCGTCGACTTCAAAGAACTCGAACGCCATCACGCCGACGTAATTCAGCTGCTTGAGCACGCGGCTGGAATAGTCTTCCGCCAAGGCTTGCAGCGGATGGTCGGTGCTGGCCACGGACAGTTTGAGGATGCCGCTGTCGTGGGTGTTGTGAACCAGCGGATAGAACCTGGTTTCCCCATCGCGAGCACGCACAGCGATCAGCGAGACTTCGCCGGTGAACGGCACGAAGCCTTCCAGCAGGCAGGCCACGCTGCCCAGTTCGGCGAAGGTGCCGACCACGTCTTCCGGTTTGCGCAGGACTTTCTGGCCCTTGCCGTCGTAACCCAGGGTGCGGGTTTTCAGCACGGCCGGCAGACCGATCGACGCCACGGCAGCGTTCAGATCGGCTTGCGATTGAATGTCGGCGAACGCAGGGGTGGGAATCCCCAGGTCCTTGAACATGCTCTTCTCGAACCAGCGATCGCGGGCGATGCGCAGGGCTTCGGCGCTCGGGTAGACCGGGACGAATTGCGACAGGAAAGCCACGGTTTCAGCCGGGACACTTTCGAACTCGAAGGTCACCAGATCGACTTCATCAGCCAGCTGACGCAGGTGGTCCTGATCGCCATAATCGGCCCGCAGGTGTTCGCCCAACGCGGCTGCGCAAGCATCCGGTGCCGGGTCCAGGAAAGCGAAGTTCATGCCCAGCGGGGTGCCCGCCAACGCCAACATGCGGCCCAACTGGCCGCCACCGATTACACCGATCTTCATCGTCAACAACCTCAGGCGATGCGTGGGTCTGGATTTTCCAGGACGCTGTCTGTCTGCTCAGCGCGGAATTTTTTCAGCACCGCGTGGAACTGCGGGTGCTTGGCGCCGAGGATACTCGCCGACAGCAGGGCTGCGTTGATCGCGCCGGCCTTGCCGATGGCCAGGGTGGCAACCGGAATGCCCGCTGGCATCTGCACGATCGAGAGCAGCGAATCGACGCCCGAGAGCATCGACGACTGCACCGGCACGCCCAGCACCGGCAGGTGGGTCTTGGCCGCACACATGCCAGGCAAGTGGGCCGCGCCGCCGGCACCGGCGATGATCACCTCGATGCCACGCGCCTCCGCCTCTTCGGCGTACTGGAACAGCAGGTCCGGGGTGCGGTGGGCAGAGACCACTTTCACCTCGTAAGGGATGCCGAGCTTTTCCAGCATATCGGCGGTGTGGCTAAGGGTGGACCAATCGGACTTGGAGCCCATGATCACGCCAACCAGTGCACTCATCGTCGTGCCTCTTCTCTCTGGGCGCCCGCAGGCGCGTCAAAAAACAACAAGCCACGCAAAATGCGTGGCTTGATTGTACGAATTATGGCCAGTCAAGCCGGCCGAAGGCCGCGCAGTATACCTCAATGAAGCAGATAAACAGCCCCTGAAACGACCATCTGTCATACGGCGCAAAGTGCCGGTTTTATTGACTTGAAGGTCAGCGAAAGAACACCACAAATCCCCTGTGAGAGCGAGTCTGCTCGCGAATGCAATGTGTCAGTCGCCGACACTGTTGACTGAACCACCGCATTCGCGAGCAGGCCCGCTCCCACTTTTGATCTTCAGTGGTTTCAGGAACCCGTCGTGCCTTGGGCGGCGCCGCCTTCCAGTTTGCGCCACAGCAAACGAACGTTCGCCTTGCGCACCAGCGCGCAGCGATACAGTCGGATCTCCAGCGGCACATGCCATTGCGGGCCGCCGCAGACCACCAGTTCACCGCGCGCCAGTTCGGCACGCACGCTCAATTGCGGCACCCAGGCAATCCCCAACCCCTCGAGCGCCATGCTTTTCAGGCTGTCGGCCATGGCGGTCTCATAGATGGTGGTGAAGCGCAGCGCACGCTGGCGCAGCAGCATATTGACCGAACGCCCGAGAAACGCACCGGCGCTGTAAGCGAGCAGCGGCACACTGGCATCGCCTTCCAGATCGAACAAGGGTTTGCCGTCGGCATCCGCCGCGCACACCGGCAACATCTCCGTGTGACCAAGGTGCAGCGACGGGAAGATTTCCGGGTCCATCTGCAAGGCCGCGTCCGGGTCATAGAACGCCAGCATCAAGTCGCAACCGCCCTCGCGCAGCGCATGCACCGCGTCGCCGACGTTGGTCGCCACCAACCGCGTGGCAATGTTCAGGCCTTCATTGCGCAACTGCGCGATCCAGCGCGGGAAGAAACCCAAGGCCAATGAGTGAGCGGCAGCCACTTGCATCACTTCGCCCTGTCCGCCTTCCAGGTGATGAAGGTGGCGCAGCACTTCGCCGAGCTGTTCAACCACGGTCCGCGCGGTCACCAAAAACAACTGTCCCGCCGCCGTCAGTTCGACCGGCGTGCGCGAGCGGTTGACCAACGTCAGCCCCAGCGCGGCTTCCAGGCTGCGGATTCGGCGACTGAACGCGGGCTGAGTCACGAAGCGGCGTTCCGCAGCCTGGGAGAAGCTGCGGGTGGCGGCCAAGGCGCTGAAGTCCTCGAGCCATTTACTTTCCAGATTCATCACGTCCTCCCGGACACGCACCAATTTAGGTCACACGCTCGCCGCACACACGGCGTCACATCGGCATTATGCCGAATGTGCATAGGCCAGTGTTTAACAGCATTGGCCGAAAATTCTCTACAAGCCTAGCATTTGCAGCGTTCCGGCACAGACCGGGTCCTTATCGAGATGATTTCTATCATGTCCTCCGCTGCATCTTTCCGCACAGAAAAAGACCTGCTTGGCGTACTCGAAGTACCTGCTCAAGCGTATTACGGCATCCAGACCCTGCGAGCGGTGAACAACTTCCGTCTCTCCGGCGTTCCGATTTCGCATTACCCGAAGCTGGTTGTCGGCCTGGCGATGGTCAAACAGGCCGCCGCTGACGCCAACCGCGAGCTGGGTCACCTGAGCGAAGCCAAGCACGCGGCCATCAGCGAAGCCTGTGCCCGTCTGATCCGCGGCGATTTCCACGAAGAGTTCGTGGTGGACATGATTCAAGGCGGCGCTGGCACTTCGACCAACATGAATGCCAACGAAGTCATCGCCAACATCGCGCTGGAGGCCATGGGTCACCAGAAGGGCGAATACCAATACCTGCACCCGAACAACGACGTGAACATGGCGCAGTCGACCAACGACGCCTACCCGACCGCGATCCGCCTGGGTCTGCTGCTGGGTCACGACGCGCTGCTGGCCAGCCTCGACAGCCTGATCCAGGCGTTCGCTGCCAAGGGTGTTGAGTTCAGCCACGTCTTGAAGATGGGCCGTACCCAGTTGCAAGACGCCGTGCCGATGACCCTGGGTCAAGAATTCCGCGCCTTCGCCACCACGTTGAGCGAAGACCTGGCACGCCTGAAAACACTGGCCCCTGAACTGCTGACCGAAGTGAACCTGGGCGGCACCGCGATCGGTACCGGCATCAACGCCGACCCGCGTTACCAGCACCTGGCCGTTCAGCGCCTGGCCCTGATCAGCGGTCAACCGCTGGTTCCGGCGGCCGACCTGATCGAAGCCACCTCCGACATGGGCGCCTTCGTGCTGTTCTCCGGCATGCTCAAGCGCACCGCGGTCAAGCTGTCGAAGATCTGCAACGACCTGCGCCTGCTGTCCAGCGGCCCGCGCACCGGCATCAACGAAATCAACCTGCCGGCGCGTCAGCCAGGCAGCTCGATCATGCCCGGCAAGGTCAACCCGGTAATCCCGGAAGCGGTTAACCAGGTAGCGTTCCAGATCATCGGCAACGACCTGGCCCTGACCATCGCTGCCGAAGGCGGCCAGTTGCAACTGAACGTGATGGAGCCGCTGATCGCCTTCAAGATTTTCGACTCGATCCGCCTGCTGCAACGCGCCATGGACATGCTGCGCGAGCACTGCATCGTCGGCATCACCGCCAACGAAGAGCGTTGCCGTGAGCTGGTCGAGCACTCGATCGGCCTGGTTACCGCGCTGAACCCGTACATCGGCTATGAAAACGCCACCCGCATCGCCCGTATCGCCCTCGAAAGCGGCCGCGGCGTGCTGGAACTGGTGCGCGAAGAAGGCTTGCTCGACGACGAAATGCTCGCCGACATCCTGCGCCCGGAAAACATGATTGCTCCGCGTCTGGTGCCTTTGAAGGCTTGACCGAACGCAGACTCTTGCTCTTTTAACGAAGAGCACCAGGAGCCACACGCTCACCAGGTCGAGGGACTAGACACCTCTCACCTTTTGAGGGCTTGGGGATTTATTCCCCAAGCCCTTTTTTTTAACTTTTGTAAGGAAAACCGTCTTCTGTAGGAGTGAGCCTGCTCGCGATGAACGATAACGCGGTGTAACTGAAATACCGCGGTGCCTGCATCGCGAGCAGGCTCACGCCTACAAAGGCCTGGCTCAAAAAGTCAGGTGTTTCAAAGGCTTCGTTTCGTCGCTTGCACCACAACCGTGCAGACGGACGGCACTCTCCTAGGTATAGTGCCGCCCCTCTTCGCGTGAGCGGTCGTCGGTAACGAGGCCCAAACCCATGCGAAACCCGAACTAATAACAAACCTGCGATATGGGCCCGGGACGAACACTCGCCTCACTGTTGTGCCACGTGCACACCGGTGTAACGCGATGTTTCTGCCTGCCCAACATTTGCCTACACAAAAAACAGCGAGGAATAATCCATGCTCGAAGTCATTAACGACTTCCTCTCAGGGAAAGTACTGATCGTGCTCATTGTCGGGCTCGGTAGCTACTTCACGATCCGCTCGCGTTTCGTTCAATTGCGCCATTTCTTCCACATGTTCGCGGTGTTCCGCGACAGCCTGAAAAGCAGCGCCGGCCAACTCAGTTCGTTCCAGGCCTTGATGCTCAGCCTCGCCGGCCGTGTCGGCGCGGGTAACATCGCCGGTGTCGGCATCGCCGTTACCCTGGGTGGCCCGGGGGCGGTGTTCTGGATGTGGGTGACCGCACTGGTCGGCATGTCCAGCAGCTTCTTCGAATGTTCCCTCGGCCAGCTCTACAAGCGCTGCGATGCCGACGGCACCTACCGTGGCGGCCCGTCCTATTACATCCAGCACGGTCTGCAGAAACGCTGGCTGGGCATGATCATGGCGTTCCTGTTGCTGGTGACCTTCGGGTTTGCCTTCAACGGCCTGCAATCCCACGCCGTGACTCACTCGCTGAACAACGCGTTCGGCCTCGACACCACCTACACAGGCCTGGCCCTGGCGGTGCTGCTCGGCCTGGTGTTCATCGGTGGGATCAAGCGCATCGCCAAGGTCGCTGACCTGCTGGTGCCGGTGAAAACCCTGGTGTACATCGGCGTGACCATCTATGTGATCGTGCTGCAGTTCGACCAGGTTCCGGGCATGCTGATGACCATCGTCAAAAGTGCTTTCGGTCTGGACCAGGCCTTCGGCGGCCTGATCGGCAGCGCGATTGTCATGGGCGTGAAACGTGGCGTGTTCGCCAACGAAGCGGGCCTGGGCAGTGCGCCGAACGTGGCGGCCGTGGCTTCCGTCGAGCACCCGGTGGCACAAGGCGTGGTTCAGGCGTTCAGCGTGTTCCTCGATACTTTCGTGATCTGCACCTGCACCGCGTTGCTGATCCTGCTCTCGGGTTTCTACACCCCAGGCTTCGAAGGCGACGGCATTGCACTGACCCAGAACTCGCTGGCCGCCGTGGTCGGTGACTGGGGCCGCAGCTTCATTTCCGTGGCGTTGTCGTTGTTCGTGTTCACCTCGATCCTCTACAACTACTACCTGGGCGAGAGCAACCTGCGCTTCCTGATCGGTGAAAACCGCAAGGCGCTGATTGGCTACCGCGCGCTGGTGCTGGTGTTGATTTTCTGGGGCGCCATCGAAAACCTCGGCACGGTGTTCGCCTTCGCCGACATCACCATGACCATGCTCGCGTTCGTGAACCTGATCGCGCTGTTCCTGCTGTTCAAGGTCGGCATGCGCATCCTGCGTGACTACGATGACCAGCGTGCCGCCGGGATCAAGACGCCGGTGTTCGATTCGAGCAAATTCCCGGATCTGGACCTGGACTTGAACGCCTGGCCAGCCAATCCGCCGGCCGCGGCTCCAAAGGCTGAAGCCGAACTGCAAGGCGTACCCGCAGCGCAACGCTGATGGGTAAACGACGGGCGCATCCTCTGCGCCCGTCAGTTAAAGTGCACAACTTGTGGGAGCGGGCAGGCTCGCTCCCACATGTCATCTCTTGCGGAGACTTTCCCATGGTTCCCAACTCCTACCCAGCCGCCCAGCACGTCATGGTGCTCTACACCGGTGGCACCATCGGCATGCAAGCCAGCGCCAATGGCCTGGCCCCGGCGTCCGGTTTCGAAGCGCGGATGCGTGAATATCTGCACAGCCAGCCCGACGTGGTCGTGCCGCAGTGGCGCTTTCGCGAAATGTCGCCGCTGATCGACAGCGCCAACATGAGCCCGACGTACTGGCAGCAACTGCGTGAAGCGGTGGTCGACGCCGTTGATGTCCAAGGCTGCGACAGCGTGCTGATCCTGCACGGCACCGACACCCTCGCCTACAGCGCCGCCGCGATGAGTTTTCAATTGCTCGGCCTGAATGCCCCCGTGGTGTTCACAGGCTCGATGCTGCCGGCCGGCGTGACCGACAGCGATGCCTGGGAAAACCTCAGCGGTGCGCTGGTTGCCCTGGGCCATGGCCTGGCGCCGGGCGTTCATTTGTACTTCCACGGCGAACTGCTGGACCCGACTCATTGCGCGAAGGTTCGTAGTTTCGGTCGCCATCCGTTCAAGCGCCTGGAGCGTCAGGGCGGTGGTGTGAAAGCCACTTCGCTGCCGGCTCAATTGAATTACAACCAGAGCAAGCAACTGGCGAACGTCGCGGTGCTGCCGTTGTTCCCAGGCATCGGCGTCGAGCAGCTTGATGGCGTGCTGAACAGCGGCATCCAAGGCTTGGTGCTGGAATGCTACGGCAGTGGCACCGGGCCGAGCGACAACCCTGAATTTCTCGCCGCTCTGGAGCGGGCGAGGGACAAAGGTGTAGTTGTTGTCGCCGTCACCCAATGCCATGAAGGTGGCGTTGAGCTGGATGTCTACGAGGCCGGTAGCCGGTTGCGAGGCGTGGGTGTGCTTTCGGGCGGCGGCATGACCCGTGAGGCGGCGTTGGGCAAGTTGCATGGGTTGCTGGGTGCCGGGCTGGACACCTCTGAAGTCCGGCGTCTGGTCGAGCTCGACCTTTGCGGTGAACTGGTCTGATACACCGCAGGACCTGTAGGAGCGAGGCTAGCCCGCGAAGACGTCCTTGAAGGCGCCAAAAGCTTCGCGGGCAAGCCTCGCTCCTACAAGTATTCATTCGCGGCATACAACTTGCTCGATTCCAGCATCCAATCGCTGGAACTTCCCATGCTCCACTCCCACCTCACCACCCTCAACGCCGTCTCCCTGGTGCTCAACACCTTCAAGGCCGAAGGCTTGTCCAGCGAAGCGCTGCTGGCGGGAAGTGGCATCAGCGCGGCGGATCTGAGCCGGGCGGACACGCGCATCACCACCAACCAGGAGATGCAGGTGTGTGCCAACGCCGTCGCGCTCAAGCGTGATATCGGCCTGGAACTGGGCCGGCGGATGCACGTTTCGTCCTACGGCATACTCGGTTATGCGCTACTCACCTCTGCCACCTTCGGTGACGCTTTGCGCCTGGCGATGCATTATCCGGCGCTGTTGGGAACACTTTTCGAGTTGAGCCTGGAAGTCGACGGCGAGCGTGTGTGGTTCGTCGCTGCCGATTATCGAGAGAACCCGGCGCTGGCCGTGTTCAACGCCGAGTTCTGCCTGGTGTCGTTAAAAGTCATTTGCGATGACCTGCTCGGGCACCCGCTGCCATTGCTCGCCGCTCGCCTGGAACATACGGCGCCGGATTATCGGGCGAGCTACGCCGAACACTTCGACTGCCCGCTGCACTTCGACGCGCGAGATAACGCCTTCGCATTCGACAAGCGCTGGCTCGACCAGCCCTTGCCGCTGGCCGATGTCATCACCCATCAGGCCATGGTCGACCGCTGCCGCAAGCAGAACACCGAATTCACCGGGCGTCAGGCGTGGTTGGGGCGGATTCGGCAGTTGCTTCGTGCGCAACTGAATGCAGCCCCGGGGCTGGAAGGTTTGGCGTTGCAGATGAATTGCTCGGCGCGCACCTTGCGTCGGCATCTCAAGGACCTGGGGTGCAGCTATCAGGAATTGCTCGATGAACTGCGCTTCGAGCAGGCCAAGCAGATGCTCTGTGAGGATCAGCTGCCGATCTACCGGATCGCCGAGGCGCTGGGCTTCAGCGAAACCGCGAGTTTCCGCCATGCGTTTGTGCGCTGGAGTGGTGTGGCACCGAGTCAGTTCCGCCCTTGACCCACAACTCTCTGTAGGAGCGAGGCTTGCCCGCGAAGGCGTCTTCAAGTACGCCAAACGCTTCGCGGGCAAGTCTCGCGCCTACAGGTGGGTGCCCAACACCGGGGCACTTGCGCGCCAATAAAGGGCGAATTCCGGTCAGATCTTTTGGCCATATCGATCCCCTTTTGGCCTTTCCTGCCGTTCTCCGAATCGCGCTACGCCGCAAGACTGTGTTCAACCGAATCAGCCTGCGGAGAACAAGAAATGCTGACGATCTACTCGGACGATCACCACCTGCACCACGGCCGTTGTGAATTGATGGACGGGCAACTGATGCCCTGCTTCGAAATGCCCTCGCGTGCCGACCATGTGCTGCAACGCGTGCAAACGCAGAACCTCGGCCCTGTCGAAGCGCCGAAGGATTTCGGCCTCGACCCGATCGCGCGCATCCACAGCCGCGACTACCTCGACTTCTTCAAAGGTGCCTGGGCACGCTGGACCGAATTCAAAACCGACGGCGATTTGCTGCCTTACACCTGGCCAGCCCGCACCTTGCGCCGGATCATCCCCACCAGCCTGCACGGCCAGCTCGGCTATTACAGCTTCGATGGCGGCGCGCCGATCACCGCCGGCACTTGGCAAGCGGCATACAGCGCAGCGCAAGTGGCCCTCACCGCGCAAGCCGCCATCCAGCGCGGCGCTCGCAGTGCCTTTGCCCTGTGCCGTCCACCGGGACACCACGCCGCCAGCGACTTGATGGGCGGTTATTGCTATCTCAACAACGCCGCCATCGCCGCTCAGGCGTTCCTCGATCAAGGCCACAAAAAGGTCGCGATCCTCGATGTCGACTACCACCACGGCAATGGCACCCAATCGATTTTCTACGAACGCAGCGATGTGCTGTTCACCTCGATCCACGGCCACCCGGAAGCCGAATTCCCGTTCTTCCTCGGCTATGAAGACGAGCTCGGCGAAGGGGCCGGTGAAGGCTTCAACTTCAACTACCCTTTGCCGGCTGGCAGCGGCTGGGACCGTTGGAGTGCAGCGCTGGAGCAAGCCTGCAAAGAGATCGAAACATACGGCGCCGACATCGTCGTCGTGTCCTTGGGCGTCGATACGTTCAAGGACGATCCCATCTCCCAGTTCAAGCTCGACAGCCCCGATTACCTGGCCATGGGCGCGCGCATCGCGAAACTCGGCAAGCCGACGCTGTTCGTGATGGAAGGCGGCTACGCGGTAGAAGAAATCGGCATCAATGCCGTGAACGTTCTCGAAGGTTTTGAAAGCGCCCAATGAGGAATTAGAACAATGAACAGACTCACGCGTTTTATCGCACCGGTACTGTGCGCCACGGTACTCGCTGGCGCCGCCCACGCTGAAGAGCGAACGTTGCGCGTCTACAACTGGTTCGACTACATCACTCCCAAGGCGCTGGAAGACTTCAAGGCGCAGAACACCCAGACCAAACTGGTCTACGACATCTTCGACACCAACGAAGCACTTGAGGCCAAGCTGCTGACCGGTAACTCCGGCTACGACGTGGTGGTGCCCTCCAACGTGTTCCTCGCCAAGCAGATCGAAGCCGGCGTGTTCCAGCCCCTGGACCGTAGCAAGTTGCCGAACTGGAACCACCTCGATCCGAAGCTGATGAAGCTGCTCGAAGGCAACGACCCGGGCAACAAATTCGCCGTGCCGTACATGTACGGGACCATCCTGATCGGCTTCAACCCGGACAAAGTCAAAGCCGCGCTGGGCGACAAGGCGCCGGTGGACAGCTGGGACCTGATCTTCAAGGAAGAGAACATCAGCAAGCTCAAGCAGTGCGGCGTCGCCCTGCTCGACTCGCCGTCGGAAATCCTGCCCCTGGCCCTGCAACACCTCGGCCTGGACCCTAACAGCAAGAAGCCGGCGGACTACGAAAAGGCTGAAGCGCTGTTGATGAAAATCCGTCCGTACATCACCTACTTCCACTCCTCCAAATACATGGCGGACATTGCCAACGGCGACATCTGCGTCGCGGTCGGTTATTCCGGCAGCTTCTCCCAGGCTGCCAACCGCGCCAAGGAAGCCAAGAATGGTGTGGTCGTCGACATGCGCCTGCCCAAGGAAGGCGCGCCGATCTGGTTCGACATGCTCGCAATCCCCAAAGGCGCGAAGAACCCGGAAGACGCCTACACCTTCATCAACTACCTGCTGCAACCCCAGGTGATTGCACCCGTCAGCGATTTCGTCGGCTACCCGAACCCGAACAAGGACGCCACGGAACTGGTCGACCCGGCGATCCGCAACAACCCGAACCTGTACCCGACCGAAACCGCGATGGGTACGCTGTACACCCTGCAACCGTTGCCGCGCGATGCCGAACGTGCACGGACCCGGGCCTGGACCAAGATCAAGTCCGGGACCTGATACGCGACTGAAAACCGAAGACCCGCGGCGACGCGGGTCTTTTTTTGCCTGCGATATTTATGTACCACCCGACACGGGTGGCCGCCCGATACCTTCTCCCGATTCCGCGCTGCGCAATCAGCAGCGGCGCGCTCTCAGTCAGGAGACGACCATGTCCGAAACCGTTGCCCCGAGTGCAGAAGAGCTACTGACCCAACTGGTCACCGGCCCCTCGATCAGAGAAGTCGCAGCGGCCGCGCTGAGTCCTGCGCTCAACGCGCTGTATCCGCAGTTGAGGATTGACCCGACACTCGCCACGGTCGTCACCCCGACCTGGGTCGATACCGGCACCGAGGTAGTGCCCGGCCCTAACGTGTTTGAATCGCTCACCGATGTGTTGGTACGACTCGGTTTGTCAGGATCGACGGTGACGCTCATTGATGGAGAACACTTCCTGACCCTGCAACCGGGCGCGGAACCGCAGGCTCAACTGCCGGTGAAAATCGATGCCATCGGCTGCCTGCTCAATGCGCTCGCACCGCAGTTGTTTATCGCCTATCAGCAACAGCAGCTTGATTACTGGAACCAGGAGACAAGCCCTTCGACGCCGCGCTGGCATTCGCTCGCGAAATCGCTGCAGGACATCTGGAGCCCCGATCCCGCCTCGGACTGGGATGCGGATGAAAAAGCCATGGCCCAGGCCATCTTCGATCATCCGGATCGCGCAACTCGGACACAGGACAAGTACCTGACCAAGGCCTGCCTGATCGACACCGATCGGCTTGAGAACGCCGTCAGCGAACACCTGCGCGTTCTGGATATCGCCGTGTTCGTGGGCACATCGGGCGCGCGCACCCTGGTGCTGACGCACTCGATAGCCGAAGGGTTCAAGCGTTACGACTCGGTTGCCGCGCTGGGTGAAGCCGTGTTCAAACACCCTGGAACGTCAAGCGCCGAGCAGACCCTGCAATGGCGTCTGTATGAGCCCGAGGGCAATTTCTTTCACCACCAGGCCTGCGCGCTGATTGCGCTCGAGGTCGAAGCCATCGGTGCATTCGGTGCGGTCCAGCGCGCGTCTGCCACACCTCTTTCGCCACAAATCAGTGCGGCGGCAAAAAGCTTCACTGAATTTGAAGCCCTGCCGTCGTCACGCTTCAACAGGGTTCAGGGGTTGCTGACCGACTGGCTGAAAAACGCTTCGTCGGCGGACCTCTCCCGCTACAGCCGACACTTGATGGACCTGGCACAGCTGCGGGAACAGGACGCTGGAAAAACCTTCGACGAGGACATCGCGTCACTGCCGGCGTTTGCGCTGCAGACCCTGCGAGAGCAGATGATCAAGGATCATCCCGCGGCAGCGGACCTGGACCTGCAAGACATTGAAATCAGCATCACCAGCGTCGTGGTGCTCGGCGCTGTCGTGATACCCGGCAAGACGCAGACCACCACGCTGTCGCTGATCGAGCTGGCGCTGCAAAACCTGATTGCCATTCCGCTGGGAAACAAGACGGTGAACTGCAAAAACGGCGACGCAGTGCCCATCTGGATGACCCCTGCCTATCTTGAAAAGCTCGTCACACAGGTCAATATCGGTGGGGTTTACCCGGCGCTGATCAAGCGCAAGTTGCTTGACGACCCGGCAGAAACGTTGCGACGACAGACGCTCTACACCCGCCATCTGCGTATCCAGCTGCCCTTGCAGGCGCTGCAACAGAAGATGCGCGGCGAGGCGGGTATTGATGAACGTGGTTACCAGTACGTTAACGCCGTCATGCTGGAAAACGCTGCCGACCGCAGGGTAAACGGGCAGGAGATTGTCATTCGACCGCTGGCCTTTATGACCGGTGATCGCGCCAGCAGCCAAGGCGATGAAGTCGCCAACATGTTCGTCATCGGCCCCAGGCTCACCGATCAAGGACCGTGCCTGCTCTACCGACCATTGCTCACCCCCTCGTTGATGCAATACCCGAGCGAGGCCAATCTGCTGTATGCCATCAAACACGAAAAATCACTTCGCCAATCGATCCTGGCCTGGCTGTCCGACGATGTTCGGTTCAACTATTCCCAGTATGTGTTCTCGGGTGATTTGCCTTCAGTCTGGACGTTGACCCAATTGCTGGTCGATCCCACGTCAGCCCTGGGCAAGATGGGCACGGTGACGCTCAGTGCAGCAGCCCTTGATGACACGCCGCTGGCCGCCCTGTTCAAGGCCAACGCCAACGCCATGATTACCTTGGCGGACCAACAATCGGTGTCCAATGCGCAAGCCCGCTGGGCAACACTCAAGCAAGGCACATGGATGCTGTTCAATGTCGCGCTGCCCTTTCTTGGTCGCACCGCCGGGGTGGCTGCGTGGATCTGGCAGATCATGGACGACTTGCAGGACATTACCGAGGCCGCTGAGAACGATGACAGCTCACTCGCCTGGTCCGCCCTGACCGATCTGCTGTTGACCCTCGGCATGGTGCTGGCTCATCGCGCCGCCACTCGCAACAAGCCCGTCTCGCGGTTGCCCGAGAAGGTCGAGCCGCCACGCGTCATACCCGAAAGCAAGCCTGCGCACACCATCACGGTGAGTCATCTGCCCGACCTCAATCAGCCTCCACCCTCCCATGAGGTAGCGATGCACGCCATCGCCACGCTGCCGCCTTCATCCCTGGGCGTCTTGCTTGATGAACTGGCCGTCGCCGAACCCAAAGGGATGGCCGCCGCCTCCAGCGAGCCCGGCCTTCGCCAACACCTCGGTTCGCTCAAGGGAAAATGGTATGCGAAGGTTGGCCAGCGATGGTTCGAGGTCACCCTCAACGACAATGACGATGTGCAGATCATTGATTCACGCCGGTCTCCCGCACGCACGGGGCCGTTGCTGATCAAGAACGCCAGGGGTGAATGGTTTATCGATACGCGGCTGAGGCTCAAGGCCGGAGGCAAGGAGAAACAACGGCTGGAGCAACAAAACCGGCAACGCCAGGCTGAACTGAAACAGCAAATGATCGCGTTCGAAAGCCAGACCCAAAGCCGCGAAACAGAGCTCAAGGAAGCTCAAAAAAACGCCCAGGCGACGACAGCCACCGACACCCATCGCCGCGTGTACCTTGAAATGCTCGACGCGCAGATGTCACTCCTCAGCACCAACATGGAACAGATGAAAGCCTTCAATGCTCGCGAGGCGATTCCCAATTACCGAAAAGCAATGATCAGTCGCCTGGATTTCCAGCTGTCGCTGCTGCAAAGATGGTTCGTTCAACAGCAGTCGGTTTTCGGCAATCAAATGCGCTTTTCCCTCGATCTTCTCGACAACCCGTCAACGGAAAATACACAGACCACCCGGCAAACCCATCAACTCACCGGCGAGTTGACCGCCAGCTACATCAATAAAATCGAGTCGGCACAGGCGTGCTTCGAGCAACTGAACCTGCTCGGCAAAGAAGCCATCGAAGTTATCCGCGACGTTAAAGCCAACATGCCGTCGTTCGATTTAAAGGACCTCAAACTGTTTCAGATCACACTCGGCCAGGAGTTGTGCCTCGACAACAGCGTTGAGCCCGCACCTGAAGCGCGCCAGGCACTGGAGAGCGTTGTCGAAAATGCAGGCCTTGCGATTCAGGCCTCACTGGACCTGATCGCTGACGAAGAAGTGCTGCACTTGCCGGATCGGATCGACGGGCTCAGCGATCTGGTGGAGCAACTGACGATCACCGACCAGCGCATCGTCGATCTGCCCACGGAGTTTCCCGGTCAATTCCTGCAACCAGCCCTCGACGTGATGCGCCAACGTCTCGACGGTTTTCAACAGCGCACCGTGAAACACCTGGCGAGCTTGCTGCGGGAGCGCAAGGCACTCGAGCCGCTACCCGGCCCTTCCCGTCCACCGACCGCGCCCGCCAAGCGAATCATCAAGACCCGCTACAAAGGTACTGTGGTGGGCCAGCCTCGTGCCGACTCCATGACACACGGTTCAGAACTGATCGACGTGACCTCGGCGTTGACCGGTAAAGTCATCTCGACTTTTCATGAGAAAACCCCGGGGGTCTGGGTTGAAAGAGTGGCCCCGCCACCGGTTTCCGCCGTCGTTCTCCAACCCGACTTGAGTGCAAGCACCGCTCAAGGGCAGGCGTTGCTGGAGGGATTGGAAGCGTTCATTCGTCGAACGCAAGCCCATTCAAAAGGGATGCGTCGAATCCCCGTGGAAATCGAGGAGATGTTTCATCAGCAGGCTCACCGGCTGCAGGACGCCGCCAGCGCAATCGACGCAGCGTTGGTCGCGACCAATGCCACCGAGGGCGGTCCGGGATCCGTCGTCGTTTTGGTCAAGCAGCTAAACGACGCGGCGACCAAGCTGTATAACCAGGGACGCGTCACGCGAATCAGCATGACCAAACTACAGCCGCCGACAGCGGAGCGCGTCCGCTGGCTGCAAAGCGAAGGTCAGGTCGACATCGTCAAGAATCCAGGCCGACGCTTGCTCAAAAGCCGTAAACGAGACTATCTCGAGGAATATGAGGTCCGCGATCACAGCAGCCAAAGTGTTCTGTGGTATGCCCACTTTCACTATGCGGAGCCCGCTTCACCTGCACAAGCCTTCACCGCGGCACACCTGAAAACCGTGCAACAACGACTGCTGGGTGGCGCATCCGAGTCCCGCCACGCCAACGACGACCTCCAGGCGATCTCGATCTACCGCAGCGAGATCAGCCCGCAACTGGCGACGTCCCTGTTCTTCGCAAAAGTACCGGCCTCGGCCTCAGGGTCATAAACCGTGCTGAACCCGAGACCTGCATTCGCGGGTCTTTTTTTACCCGCGATATCTATCTACCACCTCCAGTGGCCGACGCCTGATTACCGTCGATGCACCAAGAGGCTTTCCCGGCCTCGTCATTGCAGCCACCTAAGGACGCCAGACCTTTTCCAGTCGCCCGAGCGCGGCGCTGATGGCCGCCTCGGGCACCGCCGCGAAACCCAGGACCAGCCCCGCGCGCTGGTCCACTGGTTCTGTCGAATTCGGCAGCCAGTATCCGCTCAGGGCATTGATCTCGACGTCGACACTCGCCGCCTGCTCTACCAGCTCGCGCTCGCGGGCCTGTGAGTCGACCGCCACGGTCAGATGCAGCCCTGCCGCGACACTCGGCAGGCTGCCGACGCCGGGAATATTCCGCGGCCAACCGGCCAGCAAGGTATTGCGCCGGCTCAGGGCCGCGCGACGCATGCGGCGGATATGCCGCTGGAAATGCCCGGCAGCCATGAACTCGGCCATGACCGCTTGGGTACTGACCTCGGAGTGCCGGACGTCCACCGCTCGACGTTGCGAAAACGCCTGCACCAGCGTTGGTGGCAACACCAGGTAACCCAGGCGCAGCGCCGGGAAGGCAACTTTGCCAAACGTCCCGACGTACAAAACCCGGCCCTGCCGGTCGAGTGCGGCCAACGGGGCCAGTGGCGCGCCGCTGTAGCGGTATTCGCCATCGTAGTCGTCCTCGACGATCCAGCCTTGGGTACGTTCGGCCCAGGCCAGTAACTCAAGACGTCGCGCCAGGCTCATCACCACCCCGGTCGGGTATTGATGCGACGGCGTGACATACGCCAGTCGACAATCGCTGAGGCCATTCAATTCGTGGCAGTCGATGCCCTCACTGTCCACCGCCACGCCATGCAATCGCGCACCGGCCACGGCGAAGGCATGACCTGCCGCCCGATACCCCGGATTCTCGATCGCCACCCCATCGCCCGGTTCCACCAGCAGCTGTGCACAAAGGCTAATCCCCTGCTGCGCGCCGCTGGTGATCACTATTTGTTCAGCCGAACACTGCATTCCTCGCGAACTGCGCAAATACGCGGCGATCATGCCGCGCAAACGCTCGTCCCCTGCCGGATCGCCATAACACAGTTGCTGTAAATCCGGTTTACGCCAGAAAGCGGCATTCAGCTTGGCCCAGACCTCGAAAGGAAACAGATCGAACGCCGGAACACCCACCCGAAAAGCCCGCGGCGGACCGCTCGGCGGCAGGGCCAAATGGTTCTTTTCTACGCGCCCCAACGCCCCACTGTGGATAACTTTACTGGATGAAATCACAGGTAAATCCAGCCAATTTGTGGATAAGGCTGTGGGTAACCCTGTTGACAACCCTGTGGATACTTTTGTGGATAATTTTTTCCCGGATGCCGCGGTTTGAGGCAATTGCGCGACGTAAGTCCCGTCACCCACCCGCCCCTCGATAAACCCCTCGGCATAGAGCTGGTCGTAGGCCCGCACCACACTGTTGCGGGAAATTGCCAACGCCGCCGCCAGATCCCGGGTGGCCGGCAATCGCGTGCCACTGGCCAGTCGTCCGTCGAGCACCCGCAGGCGCAAGGCCTGATAGAGCTGGCGACTCAGACCTTGGCGACGGTCGAGTTCGATACCCGCGGGGTTGAAGGACAACGAAAGCGACGTCTCGCTCATGACAATGGACCTATGAAATTGGTCATTAATGGCTCTTACAACAGACCAATAGCCTGCCTAGGATGGATGCATTCGCCAAGGAATATTTCCATGTACAACCCCAGCGGCTTTGCCATCAAAGATTTGCATGAACTGCAGCAGCAGATAATCGACACGCGTCTCGCCATGGTGGTCACCCACGGCGAGCAAGGTTTGCAAGCCAGTCATCTGCCGCTGTTATTCAATCCTGAGCAGGGCCCGAATGGCACCCTCTACGGCCACTTCGCCCGGGGCAATCCCCAGTGGAAGGAACTGCAGAACGGCGCCGAAGCCCTGGTGATTTTTGCCGGTGCCGACGCTTATGTCAGCCCGGGGTTTTACCCGAGCAAAGCCGAGCACGGCAAAGTCGTGCCGACCTGGAACTACGTCGCCGTGCACGCTTACGGAACCGCCGACGTGTTCACCGAGGCCGATCGCCTGCTCAACCTGGTGAGTGCGCTGACCGATCGTCACGAAGCAAGTCGCCAGCAGCCGTGGAAAGTCACCGACGCGCCCGCCGACTACATCGACGGCATGCTCAAAGCCATCGTCGGGTTTGCCCTGCCGATCCAGCGCCTGGAAGGCAAGCGCAAGCTCAGTCAGAACCGCAGCGCTGCAGACATCGCCGGTGTGCGCGAGGGGCTCGCCGCCAGCCCTGATGTGCATGACCAGGCCCTCGCCCACTTGATGCGTTAAGGAATGAACATGAGTCAGATTGAAATTCGCCCGGTCAGCGCAGACGATCACGCCGCCTGGCTGCCGCTGTGGCAAGCCTACCTGCGCTTCTACAACACCGAATTGCCCGAGGCGGTCACGGACAGCACCTGGCAGCGCATGCTCGACCCGAATGAACCGACTCACTCGGCGTTGGCCTGGGTCGATGGCAAGGCGGTCGGCATGGTGAACTTCATCTACCATCGCTCGAACTGGAGTATCGAAAACTCCTGCTACCTTCAAGACTTGTTGGTAACGCCGCAAACCCGGGGCACCGGCATCGGCCGCAAGCTCATCGAATTTGTGTACGCCACCGCCAAAGCGGATGGTTGCTGCAAGGTCCACTGGCTGACCCACGAAACCAACGCCACCGCGATCCAGCTCTACGAGCGCATCGCCGAACGCCCCGGTTTCATCCAGTTTCGCAAAGCCCTTTAAGGTTCAAGGAGAACACTATGTCGACTTCACTCGCAGACTGGAAAGGCGCCCCGGCGCCGTCGGTTCAAGCCATCGAAGGGCGTTTCATCCGCCTGGAAAAACTCGACCCGTCGCGTCACGCCGAGGGTTTATGGAAAGCCCTGCAAGGCCCGGGATCAGACCCGAAACTCTGGGACTATCTGCCTTACGGCCCTTTCCCGGAGCGTAGCGCTTTCAATGATTGGCTGAACAACCATGCAGCCAACAGCGACCCGTATTTCTTCAGCGTGATCGACCGTGCCAGCGGTGATGTACAGGGCCTCCTGAGTCTGATGTCGATCGTCCCGGCCCAAGGTCGCATCGAAATCGGCCACGTCACCTTCGGCGCGCCGATGCAGCGTTCGCCGAAAAGCACCGAGGCCGTTTACTTACTGGCCAAGGAATCCTTTGCACTGGGCTACCGGCGCCTGGAGTGGAAATGCAATAACGGCAACGCCCGCTCCAAGTACGCGGCCGAGCGGCTTGGGTTCAGTTTTGAAGGCGTGTTCCGTCAGCACATGGTGGTCAAGGGACAGAACCGGGATACGGCGTGGTATTCGATTCTGGATTCAGAATGGCCGGCGATTGGCGCGGGGTTTGAGCAGTGGCTATCCGATGAAAACCAGACGGAGTCCGGGCAGGTGAAAACACTGGTCGAGTGCCGCAGGTAGCTTTCAGAGTCTGGACGTACGGCTTCGCGGGCGAGCCGGATCGCCCGCGAAGTTTTGGATGTTCATTAACGCCTCGCTAAATCCCGCCTCCAGCCCAGCGAACCTGAAGTATCACAACCGTCCTCAATCACATTGGCGAAATGCAGGCGCATTTATGAATAAATGCCCATACCCGCAACTTCAGTCCGTTGCTACACCCATTAAGCAAAAGCGGAGCTTGAGTTTTCTTAGTTCAAGTCTCGCCGAATCCGCACTACACCCATCTTCAGTCCAAACGGCTTGAACACGGCATTCAGCGATTTCAACGTTTGATTCCCTTCCCCATGCTCGATATGTACCAGCGTGCGCACCGAAATTTTGCACATTTTTGCGAATTGGGTCTGGTGCAGCCCTGTGGCCTCTACTCGTAATCGACGAACTGCCTCGCCTATCTCAAGAGTGCCTTGAGCCAGCCCTTCCTGGATACTTTCAATGAGTACAGTACGCTCGGCCACTGTCATGCTCATTTCAGGTCCCACTCTTTCAAACGCTGCTCCAGATTTTTCAAGGCAATTCGCGGGTGATTCATTGTTGCGTCGGGCAAGCCACTGGCGGTCAAAATGTCGGGGAGTGCTGCCAGATGTTTGGCATCCTCGCGCAATCGTTCGAAAGAATTCGACGCGTCACTCACCGCAGCTAATGGATCATTAGGATCGGCAATGTCAGCCAATGCTCGACATACGCCACGCCAATCAACGTCACCCGCTCTCTCCAGCTCTTTTGGCCATTTGGTAGTGCGTGTCACACCTTCGTCGTCCATCACCATAGGCGCCAGATCATAGATCGGTGCTAAACGAAACGAAGCTGTGTCCCGAAGGATTGCGGTGTTGCGGCCATGGTTATCTGAGTTGCCGAGGATTTTATTGATCAGATCCCGACGCAGGTAGTCAGCAACAAGATTCGGGATTTGGTCCGTCTGCCCCGCTTCACGCCAGAGTCTCGCAAGTAGCCGGATAACCTCCATGTGGTCCATTGCGCTACCGGGCGTGGTTATTTGCGCCAAAGAATAGATCGACTCCACGGCAAAACGCTCGACCCCCTGAGGGGTTACTTGTCGGTCAAAACGCTGCATCCACAAACTAGGTTTGGTCGCCTCTTCCAACGCCAAGCCCTGTTCTGCCACCGTCTCGATGTCTAGTTTCTGTAGTGCTTTGTAGTAGTGGTATTCGCTTCTGAGGATATCTTGATCGTTCCTGTTTCCTTTGTTGCGAGAGAACTTCACGAACCAGTGCTGGGTAACGTCTGCGTCGTCCAATACTGCGTCCGGGTATAAATTTCCATCCTTACCCTGAACTAACAAAAGTTTGGGCGCCTCGCCACCCGCCCCCGTTGCTCCACCAATAGCGGCGCCTTGCTCATAGGCATATTCGAGAAACCGGTTATCACGACTAATGACCTCTTGGCGTTTAAACCCTATAGCCTCACGCTGATCTACCGCCTCGACGGATTCCTTTATGCGCATATTGCCAATCGGTGCCGGAGTGCTTCTGGCCACTAAATAAAGATCAGTACTGATATCAGTAGGCTTGTCGCGACCTATGCGCGCCAGAAGAAATCTCTTGGCTGCACCGGAAGGTGCAATATCGTGCAGAAATGCTGGTGCACTGGATCGCTTGCCCTCCCATTCAAGGGGAAACCTGGCACTCACCGCCTTGGCAAATGGAGCTCCGATGTCCTCAATATTTTCGATGAGATAAGGTGTTGCGTAGCCGAAGTTACATCGACTTTCGAATCCTTTTTCAGGGCTGTCGAAGCTCAAGACCATGGCGTCGTGCCATTTCCCTGTAATGAAAATCTGTAAAGTCAGGTCGTACATGCCATCAGCACCTGCATAAATGCATTTCTTGAGGATTTCTTAAGCCTTGAGTGCACTATAGTGCGTTTGTGAAGCCCCAGGTCTACGCTTAAACGCATTAAAATGCAGATAGATCACGATTAGCCGTTTTAGAATGCAAAATAATGCAGATACAGGGGGGCGCGCAGACATCATTCTGTAAAAACCCTCCGCTATACAAGACGGCCCGCTTATAACAAAAAGGCCGTCTCACATGCCCTTCTCCCCCCAGCGCCTGGCACTCAGCATCGCGTTGTTGATCAGCACCGGCGCCCACGCCGCACCCTTCAAGAATGTGCAGATCGACACGCCGACCACCGCTGCACAAACCCTGGGCGGCGCAGACACGCTGACGATTTTAGCGCCGGGCAGCATCACCAACGCTGGCAAGGCAGTGAGCCTGAAAGACAGCACCAGCGGTGTGGGTGTGGTGATCGATAACTCGGGCAGGATCACCTCGACCGGCGGCCGGGCGATCGACAGCAGCGGTGACCTGACCCAGGCACGCAACTACAGCATTTATAACCGCGCGGGTGGGCAGATTCTCGGTTTCAACGACGCATTGCGCATCGACAGCAACTTCGCCAGCGGCAGCTTGCTGATCGACAACAGCGGCATTATCCGCTCGACCACCGGCCAAGGGCTGGACCTGGATGCGCTGCGCAGTGCCGGGGTCAAAACGACGATCATCAACCGCGCAGGCGGGTTGATTCGCGGGGACGCCAGCGATGGCATGAAGACCGGCGCCAACGCGATAATCACCAACTATGGCGAGATCTCTACCGGCGACGCTCGAATCGCTGACAACAAATTCGACGGTATCGACATCGACACCGCGACCGGCGTGACGGTGACCAACTACGGCAGCATTTTCGGTGGCCGCCATGGCATCACCACTGACCTGGGCGCGACACTCACCAACTACGGTCAAATCACCGGCCGCAACGGCTCGGGCTTCGGCTCCGATGGCGACGGCACCGTCATCAACCACGGCACGATTACCGGTGCTTATTCGGGCCTGCAACCCAATGGCGACGGTGATGGCGTGGACATCGACAAGCTCGCCCACATCGAAAACTACGGCACCATTCAAGGTGTCGGTGCCGGCGGTGTCGACAAGGGGGGGTTCGCCAACGGCAGCGAAGGCATCGCGTTGGGTGGCGGCTATGTATTGAACGCCAACGGGGCGCTGATCAGCGGCGCCAACAGCGCCATTTTGGTGGACGACGGCAGCGGCGGTTCGGGCGTGGCCGCGACCACGCTGGAAAACTTCGGCACCATTCAGGGCCTCGACGGATTCGGCGTGAAGTTCGTCGGCGGGTTCGATGACAGCGTGATCAACGGCGGCACGATCAGCGGCAGCAATGGCCTGGCGCTGGATTTGGGTGGCGGCAACGACAACCTGACAGTGCGCAATGGCAGCCGCTTCGTCGGCATGGTCGACGGCGGCAGCGGTGACGACCGCGTGGTGATGGACGACGCGGCGGGCGGACATTTCGGTGCGAGTCGCAACTTCGAATGGCTGGAGGTCAGGCACGGGGCCTGGACGCTGACCGGCAGCGGTGATTTCAGCGACGGCGGCGCGGTGCGCAATGGTGCAACGCTGATCAACCAAGGCGGCATCGCTGGCACTTTGACCGTCGATGCGGGCGGTGTATATGCCGGTGGTGGTTCGGTCGGCAACTTGCTGGTCAACGGGACGTTACGGACCAACACTCAACTCGGCACAGCAACCATCACCCACGACTTGACCATGGGCAGCGGCGCGACCCTGGCCTACGGCGTCAATGCCGATGGCAGCAGCGCGCCGATCCAGGTCGGCGGCTTAGCCAACCTGAACGGCTCAACCCTGGCGGTGAACCCTGGCAGCGGCACTTATCCGTGGCAGAGCCACTACACCGTCCTGCAAGCCGCGAGCATCAACGGCACCTTCGGCAAGGTCACCAGCGACTACGCGTTCATCACGCCGACCCTCGCTTACACCCCGACACAAGTCGACCTGACCTACACGCGCAACGATGTCGCCTTCAACGAATTCGCCGTCACGGGTAACGGCAGCAACGCCGCCAACAGCCTGGCCTCGATGGGCAAAAACAACGCGCTCTACAACGCACTGCTGAACACCACCAGCGCCACGGCCGGCGCGGCGATCGAGCAACTCGCCGGCGCCAGCAATGCCAACCTGACCAGCGCCACCCTCAGCGCCAGCAGCCAGATCGGCAGCAGCATGCTGTCGGCGATGCAGCAAATGGGCGGTGGCCCAGGATTGCTGGTCGGCCTGGATCAGCGCGACACCCCAGTACTCGCCGCCGCTGGCGTTCCCTCCGAAGCCCGCAACCTCAATGACCCGAACGCCCAAGGCCGACTCTGGCTGCAAGCCATCGGCGGCTACGGCAAGCTCGATGGCGAGCATGGCAGCAGCGGTCTGGAGCAGCGCACCAAAGGCAGCGTGCTCGGGGCCGACTGGGCGCTCAATCCACAATGGCGATTGGGTGTTCTGGGCGGTTATTCGAAAACAGATCTGGATGCCACGGGAGTCGATGGCAATGTCGAGAGCTGGCACGCCGGCGTCTATGCCTTGCGCCAAAGCGGTCCCTTCGCTTTGCGCCTTGGTGCCGCGTACAGCGGTCATCAGGGTGAAAGCAAACGCACGGTGGCCTTCAACGGCTTCAGCGACCGCCCAAAAGGCGATTACGACGCCGACAGCCAGCAGGCCTTCGCCGAACTGGGCTACGCAATGGGCAGCGGTCGACTCAGTGCCGAGCCGTTTGCCAACCTCGGCTACCAGCGTTATCACCGCGACCGCTACCAGGAAAAAGGCGGCGCCGCCGCCCTTCAAGTCGACAAACAAACCCAGGACAACTTCAGCAGCACCTTCGGCTTGCGCCTGGCGCACCTGAGTTCACTGGAGAACGGTATGAGCCTGACGCCCCGTATGACCGCAGGCTGGAAGCACACCTATGGCGATGTCAGTAACTCGACGCGTCAGGCTTTTGTGGTCGGGGGAACGGCGTTCAGCGTTGATGGCAGTTCACTGGACCGTGACAGTCTGGTGCTGGAAGCCGGGCTGGACCTGGGCATTTCGGCGCGGCATTCGGTGGGGATTGGGTACAGCGGAGAGATGGGGAGCAACAGCCGCAATCATGGGGTGATTGGGCAGTGGCAGATGAGTTTCTGATCCGTAAAAAACAGACCAGTCCGGAAAGGTTGTAGGCAAATACTCCACCGTGTGAAGGCCAATGCACACGTAATCTGCGGAGTAGGATTTTTGCTACAACCGAATTTCCATGGCCCTTCAAAAATGCCGGAAACGCCCGGCATTCAAGGACCAGCGCTCCCTCCTAGAGTTTGACCTTCTCAAAAACAAGGTCAAATTCAATGCCCACGCCGTCCACTTATCGCCCGCATCGACTCGCCCTGGCGATCGCCCTCTCCCTTGGCTGCATCGATGTATCGATGGCTCAGCAACCAGAGATTGAAGCGGCTGTCGAAGCGCCCGACAAAAAAGCTCGAACAACCGCTTGGCGAAAAAGTGATGATCTTTTGGCGATCAGGAACTTCATTGGTCCGATGCAGCATGCCGTCAAACCCGCTTCACTAAAGCCCCAAGAACCGGTAATTCAGCCGCCAACTGATTCGGCTGCCCCGGAACCTGTAGATCTCGCAGCGCACCTTTACGACTTTCCCGAAACTGCCGACGATTCGCTCCCACCGCCATCGCCCGCAACACCGGAAGGCGAACCCGGCCCGGTTTCGGCTGAGGTGCCAGCGAATCCTGCTCCACCTGTAGCCGCTACCACGGAACCCATCGATCCAGCAGAGCCTCTTTACGAGTTACCCGGGAACAATGATGTCCCGCTCGAAACGGTAGATAACGATTTACCGATGACGTTCGACGAATTCTCAAATGCCGATGGCGTCAAGCGCACCACTGCAGCAGGGCGGTACGAAAGCATCGACGGCGTCTCACTGACACTGGGGATGGGAGATGACCTTCTTATCATCGGTAGCGGTGTCAGCTTTGCAGGAGAAATTCAGGGCGGTGGTGGGAAAAACGCAATACTGCTCGACTCCCCCGAGGGCGGCGTACTCGACAAAACCAGTAACTTTTCCGGGTTGCGAGTCGCGCAAGGCGCTTGGTCTTTGACGGGTAAAGACGACTTCGACCGCGGAGCCGAGGTATTGGACGGCGCATCGCTGTTCAACATGGGCAGCATCGCGGGTGATGCCATTGTTCGCGAAGGGGGTCGCTACGGAGGCCAAGGTGAAGTACGCAATCTTTATGTAGACGGTACATTGCAGGTCAGCGAGCGGCTTGGCGCTCCACGCATCAAAGGAGACCTGATATTCACAGAGGGTGCCACGCTCTCCTACGGCGTAACGGCTACCGGCAAGCCTCCCACCATCATCGTCGAAGGTATTGCAGCGCTTGAAAATGCCTCACTGGAGGTTGCTGCACTGCCGGGCAACTATCCCGACAGCAGTGATTACACAGTGCTGAAAGCCGGCCTGGTGGAAGGAAAATTCGGTAGCGTCACGAGCAATCTGGCGTACATGACGCCGAAGCTGTCTTACTCCAAGACTGATGTGGTGCTCAACTACGCTCGCAATGAAGTACCGATAGAGGATTTCGCCGCAGACGACAATGCTCGAGCGTTTGGCCAAAGCGTGGCCGAGCCGACGGCTAAAACAAGTGAGTCCAATGCGGCCGTCACCGCCCTGCTCACCACCGACAAATCCACCGCCACCTACGCTCTTGAGCAACTGGCCGGTGACAGCAATGCCAACCTCGCCAAGGCAACCCTCAACAGCGACAGCCCCGTCAGCGCCTCCTTGCTCTCGACCATGCGCCAACTGGACCGCGCCAGCGCGTACAACCCACGCGGCAACCGTTCCAACTCGCCACGACTCGCCGCCGGCAGCCCGGAAAACGGCAGGGTCTGGCTGCAAGCCTTGGGACACGGTGGAACGCTGGATCGCGACCACTACGCTCTGCAAACGTCGACCAAAGGCCTCGTTCTGGGCGCAGATTGGGGTGTCGATGAGGAATGGCGTGTCGGTGTGATGGGCGGCAAGTCTGAGACTCGCCTGGACAGCCGCGAACTAGACGGCGATCTCGACAGCTGGCACTTGGGCGCCTATGCCCTGCGCCAGAGCGGCCCCATGTCGCTGCGTCTGGGCGCGACCTACAGCAATCACGACGCCGGCACTAAACGTCGGGTTGCCTTCAACGGTTTCAGCGACCGCCCCGAAGGCCGTTATGCTGCCAGCACCCAGCAGGCCTTCGCGGAAGTGGGTTACAACCTGGGTCGAGCCAATGTCAGCATCGAACCCTTTGCCAGCCTTGGCTACCAACGCTATCAGCGCGACGGTTACACGGAAAAAGGTGGCGCGGCAGCGTTGAAAGTCCACGGCCAGACCCAGAACAACCTCAACAGCACGTTCGGCCTGCGACTGGCGAAGATCAACACCCTGGATAACGGCATGCAACTGACCCCGCGGTTCAGTGCCGGCTGGAAACACACCTACGGGGATATCGACATCGACACCCGTCAGCGACTGGCAACGGGCGGAAAGAACTTCACCGTTTCCGGTGCGCCGCTGGACCGTGACAGCTTGCTGGTTGATACAGGTCTGGACCTTGGCTTGTCAGCGAAACATACGTTGGGGGTCGGCCTTAACGGCGAGATCGGCACTGACAGTCGCAATCACGGAGTAATGGGACAGTGGCGGATGGCGTTCTGATCAACCATTGATTCACCCAGTCCCAGTGGGAGCGAGCAGGCTCGCTCCCACATGTTCAAACGCGAAACTGCGGGCAAAAAAAAGGGGAGCACATGCCCCCCCGAGGTTTAAAACGGTGTATCGAGGCTGTTATCTCAGCCTTCGATCTCGATCAGGATTTCGCCCGGGTTCACCCGGTCGCCCTTCGCCACATGGATGGCGGTGACTTTACCGGCGATGGCCGCCTGGACTTCGGTTTCCATCTTCATCGCTTCGGTGATCAGCACGGCCTGGCCGGCCTTCACGGTATCGCCTTCCTTGACCAGCACGTCGACGATGTTGCCCGGCATGGTGGTGCTGACGTGGCCCGGAGCTGTGGCTTGCTTGCGCTTGCTGTTGCCGCCGCTGACGAATTCGTTGAGCGGTTCGAACACCACTTCTTCCGGCATGCCGTCGATCGACAGATAGAAGTGACGCTTACCTTCAGCCTTGACGCCAACACCGGTAATGTCGACGCGGTAGGTTTCGCCGTGGACGTCGATGACGAACTCGGTCGGCACGCCTTCACCACCGGCCGAGGTCACACCGCCGGCTTCAGGAATCGGCAGCAGCACTTCTGGCGTCAGGGTGCCGGCCGCGCGTTCTTCGAGGAATTTGCGGCCGATGTCCGGGAACATGGCGTAAGTCAGCACGTCTTCTTCAGACTTGGCCACGGCACCGATCTCGGCACGCAGCTTGGTCATTTCCGGCTTCAGCAAATCGGCCGGACGCACGTCGATCACGTCTTCGCTACCAATCGCCTGACGACGCAGTTTCTCGTTCACAGTGCCCGGCGCCTTGCCGTAGCCGCCTTGCAGGTAGAGCTTCACTTCGTTGGTGATGGTCTTGTAGCGCTCGCCGGCCAGCACGTTGAAGAACGCCTGGGTGCCAACGATTTGCGAGGTCGGGGTCACCAGCGGCGGGAAACCAAGGTCTTCACGAACTCGCGGGATTTCGGCCAGCACCTCGGCCATGCGGTTCAGGGCCCCCTGCTCTTTCAGCTGGTTGGCCAGGTTGGAGATCATCCCGCCCGGTACCTGGTTGACTTGCACACGGGTATCGACTGCGGTGAACTCGCTTTCGAACTGGTGGTATTTCTTGCGCACGGCGTAGAAATACAGACCGATCTCTTGCAGCAGCTCCAGGTTCAAACCGGTGTCGAACTCGCTGCCTTTAAGGGCGGCGACCATCGACTCGGTGCCTGGGTGGCTGGTGCCCGAAGCGAAGCTGGAGATCGCGGTGTCGATGTGGTCGGCACCGTTTTCGATGGCCTTGAGTTGGCACATCGTGGCCAGGCCAGCGGTGTCGTGGGAGTGGATGAACACCGGCAGCGATTGCTCGGATTTCAACGCCTTGACCAGTTCGCCGGTGGCGTATGGCGTCAGCAAACCGGCCATGTCCTTGATCGCCACCGAGTCGCAACCCATGGCTTCCATTTGCTTGGCTTGAGCCACGAACGCGTCAATGGTGTGCACCGGGCTGGTGGTGTACGCGATGGTGCCTTGGGCATGTTTGCCGGCCGCTTTTACGGCTTCGATGGCGACGCGCAGGTTACGCACATCATTCATGGCATCGAAGATGCGGAATACGTCGATGCCGTTGACCGCGGCCTTGGCGACGAAAGCCCTGACCACATCGTCGCTGTAATGGCGGTAGCCCAGCAGGTTCTGGCCACGCAGGAGCATTTGCAGGCGCGTGTTAGGCAGCGCGGCGCGCAGTTGGCGCAGACGCTCCCACGGGTCTTCTTTGAGGAAGCGTACGCAAGCGTCGAAAGTCGCGCCGCCCCAGCATTCCAGCGACCAGTAGCCGACTTTGTCGAGCTTGTCGCAGATCGGCAGCATGTCTTCGGTGCGCATGCGGGTGGCGAGCAGCGATTGGTGGGCGTCGCGCAGGATGGTGTCGGTTACAAAGATCTTCTTGCTCATTCTTATATTCCTCACAGGCCTGCGTGGGCGGCGATGGCGGCGGCGATGGCCAGGGCCAGCTCTTCGGGTTTGCGCTTGATCGAGTAGTTGGTCAGTTCAGGGTGGCTATCAACGAAGCTGGTATTGAACTGGCCGCTACGGAATTCAGGGTTACGCAGGATTTCCTGGTAGTACGCGGCAGTGGTCTTGACCCCTTGCAGACGCATGTCGTCGAGGGCGCGCAAGCCACGGTCCATTGCTTCTTCCCAAGTCAGCGCCCACACCACCAGTTTCAGGCACATGGAGTCGTAGAACGGCGGAATGGTGTAGCCGGTGTAGATGGCCGTGTCGGTGCGCACGCCGGGGCCGCCGGGCGCGTAGTAACGGGTGATCTTGCCGAAGCTCGGCAGGAAGTTGTTTTTCGGGTCTTCGGCGTTGATCCGGAATTGCAGCGCGAAACCGCGGTGCTGGATGTCTTCCTGTTTCACCGACAGCGGCAGGCCGGACGCAATGCGGATCTGCTCACGGACGATGTCGATCCCGGTGATTTCTTCGGTGATGGTGTGTTCCACCTGCACCCGGGTGTTCATCTCCATGAAGTACACCTCGCCCTCGGCGAGCAGGAACTCCACGGTGCCGGCGTTCTCGTAGCCCACGGCCTTGGCTGCGCGCACAGACAGGTCGCCGATGTAGGCGCGCTGTTCCGGGGTCAGTTGCGGGCTTGGCGCGATTTCGATGAGCTTCTGGTTACGGCGCTGGATCGAGCAATCACGCTCGAACAGGTGCACCACGTTGCCAAAGCTGTCGCCGAGGATCTGCGCTTCGATGTGTTTCGGGTTGACGATGCATTTTTCCAGGAACACTTCCGCCGAACCGAAGGCCTTGGTGGCTTCGGAAATGACGCGCGGGAAGGCTTGTTCGAGTTCTTCACGGCTGTCGCAACGACGAATACCCCGGCCACCACCACCGGACGTGGCCTTGAGCATGACCGGATAACCGATGCGGTCACCTTCGACCAAGGCTTCGGCGATGTCCGCGACGTTGCCTTCGGTCCCCGGGGTGACGGGTACGCCTGCCTTGATCATGCTGCGACGGGCTTCAGTCTTGTCGCCCATGCGGCGAATTACTTCAGCCGATGGACCGATGAACTTGATGCCGCGCTCGGCGCAAATGTCCGCCAGTTCAGCGTTTTCCGACAGGAAACCATAGCCGGGATGCAAGGCATCACAACCGGTTTCGACCGCCAGATTCACCAGCTTGCGCGCATTCAGGTAACCGGCCAATGGCTCGGCACCGATGCTGTGGGCCTCATCCGCACGCTTCACATGCAAGGCATGGCGATCGGCGTCGGAATAGATCGCGACCGAGCGAATGCCCATCTCGGCGCAGGCACGCACGATTCGTACGGCAATCTCACCACGGTTGGCGATCAGGATCTTTTTTATCACTTGGAGGTTCCCTTGAGCCGGTGGTACCCACGACCTGCTAGACCAGGTCGACGCGTGACTAAATGTTTCGACTTAGTCGCAGCCCCACACTAGCCCCCACAAGGGATTAACAAAAATGATTAATAATTGGGTTAGCCATAAGTAAAGACTTATAGTTGATCCATCAGCTTGTGGCGAGAGTGCTTATAAAATGCGTAAGTCATTGATGCGTATGACATTGCGTCAATTGCAGATCTTCAATGAGGTCTGTGATTTGAGGTCGTACAGCCGGGCAGCCGATGAAATGTCCCTCACCCAACCGGCCGTCAGCTTGCAGATTCGTCAGCTTGAGGAGCTGATTGGTCAGCCTTTGTTCGATTACGTCGGCAAAAAACTCTACATGACGGAAGCCGCCGAAGCACTACAGCGTGCCAGTCGAGACATTTTCGGGCGCCTGGAAAACCTCGATATGCAGCTGTCGGACATGCAGGGATCGTTGCAGGGACAGCTGAAACTGGCGGTGGAATCCAGCGCAAAGTATTTCGTCCCGCACTTGTTTGCTGCGTTCAAGCGTCAGCATCCGGAAGTGAATCTGCAACTGACGGTGGTCAACCGAGGGCAGGTGATCCGTCGATTGTCTGATAACCGCGACGACCTGGTGATCATGTCCATGGTGCCGCAGGACATGGGGCTGGAATTCCTGCCGTTCCTCAACAACCCGATCGTGGCCGTGGCGCCACCGGACCATCCGCTGTGTCACATGGGGCCGCTGCGCCTGCAAGACCTCGAGCCTTACACCCTGCTGCTGCGCGAGCCCGGCTCTGGAACGCGTATGGCGTGCGAAGAGTATTTCAAAGAGAAGCGCGTGCACTTCAACCAGACGCAGGAGGTCTCATCGGCCGAAGCCCAGCGTGAATGTGTGCTGGCGGGTCTGGGCGTCGCGCTGTTGACGCGCCACGCCCTGAACCTTGAGTTGGCGACCGGCGGATTGATCGAGTTACCGGTCGAAGAACTGCCGCTGTACCGCAGCTGGTGCCTGGTGCAGGCCAAGGCCAAACGGCTGTCGCCGGTGGCCCACGCATTCCTTGCGTTTATCCGCAGCGAACGGGTGCAGATCAGCGCCCTGGTTGAGCGTTTCGACGGGAAGTTGCGGGAGCTGCCTGCCAGTAGTTGAGTTCCAGATCAGAAAAATCGCCGATCTCGGCCAGCAACTGGCGGCGCTCGCAGCGATCTTCGATGGCGCGGCGAAATTCCATGCGGCGCTGGTCTTCTTGCTGGCGACGGGTTTTGACGGCGCTGTTGCGTTCTTCGTAGGGCTGGGCCATTTCGAGTCTCCCAAGGCGATTACGGGAGTTTCAAGATAGGCGCGAGGGATGACGGTTTGGCGGCGGGTGGGTTACAGAACGATGAAACTCGCAGACTGACCGCGAACCTGTGGCGAGGGAGCTTGCTCCCGCCCGGCTGCACAGCCGTCGTAATGAGCCTGATGCGATTGGTCAGAACATCGCTGTGAATGGTTTGGGGCCGCTCCGCAGCCCAGCGGTAGCAAGCTCCCTCGCCACAATTCCAGCCATTATCAGTCGTCGAGGGCTTTCACTGATTTGGGCGACAGCCGCAAGCTGCGCAGACTGCGTTTGACGCTCTTGAGGTGGTTGACCAGGCTCGGCCCGCGCGCCATGGCCACGCCCATCGCCAATACGTCGATCACCACCAGGTGAGCGATACGCGAGGTCAGCGGCGTGTAGATTTCAGTGTCTTCATGCACATCAATCGCCAGGTTGACGGTCGACAGCTCGGCCAACGGCGTCTGGCTCGGGCACAACGTGATCAACGAGGCGCCGCTCTCGCGCACCAGGTTAGCGGTGATCAACAAATCCTTGGAACGCCCGGACTGGGAAATACAGATCGCCACATCGGTCGGTTTCAAGGTGACCGCAGACATCGCTTGCATGTGCGGATCGGAATACGCCGCCGCAGTCAGCAGCAAACGGAAGAATTTGTGCTGGGCATCCGCCGCCACCGCGCCCGACGCGCCAAAGCCGTAGAACTCGACGCGTTGGGCCTGGGACATCAGCGACACAGCCCTCTGCAATTCCACCGGATCGAGCTTCTCGCGAACCTCCATCAAGGTGTGCAGGGTAGTGTCGAAGATTTTCAGGCTGTAGTCCGCGACCGAATCGTCTTCATGGATCGCAAACTGACCAAAACTCGCACCTGCCGCAAGGCTCTGCGCGAGCTTGAGTTTCAAGTCCTGGAAACCGGAACAACCGATGGCGCGGCAGAAGCGCACGATGGTCGGCTCACTGATGCCCACGCTATGGGCCAGGTCGGCCATGGAGCTGTGCATCACCGCCGCCGGATCAAGCAGCACGTGGTCGGCGACCTTGAGCTCCGACTTGCGTAAGAGGTGGCGTGACTGGGCGATGTGTTGCAGCAGATTCAAAGGTCTGGACTCTTTGTTATTGGCAGGGGCCGGGGATGTAGCAAGCTTGTAGTTATACTACATGAATCGGCTTTTTGCCTGCTCAATGCGTAACTCGATGTCCCCATTCCACGCCACATACGCTTGATGTAGCACTTACAAGGGTTTTGCGTCCTCACCTAAAAGCGCCGCCAGGTCATCGGCCTCGACTGGACGGCTGATCAGGTAACCCTGCACTTCATCGCAGCGCTCGGCTTTCAAGAATTCCAGCTGCTCTGCGCGCTCCACACCTTCAGCCACCACTTTCAGCGACAAGCCATGCGCCATGGCGATGATCGCCCGGGTGATCGCTGCGTCCTCGCTGCCCTGCCCCAGACCGCGGATAAACGCCTGATCGATCTTCACGTAATCCACGGGAATGCGCTTGAGATAACTCAGGGACGAATAGCCCGTGCCGAAATCGTCGATCGCCAGTTTCACGCCCAGATCCCGCAGCTGCTGGAACGTCGCGATGATGTGCTCGACGCTGTCCAGCAACTGGCTTTCGGTGAGTTCGAGCTCCAGGTAGTGCGGCGCCAGGCCGGTTTCTTCCAGTACCTGCCGCACCAGGCTGACCAACTTGCCCTGGCGCAATTGATGCACCGACAAATTGACCGACACGCGAATCGGCTCAAGCCCCTGCCGTTGCCATTCGCAGGCCTGCCAACAGGCTTGGCGCAACACGAACTCGCCGATCGGACCGATCAGCCCGGTTTCCTCCGCCAGACCGATAAATTCAGCGGGCGGCACACGCCCCATGGTCGGATGATCCCAGCGCACCAACGCTTCGGCAGCGTTCAGGCGCCCGGTGGCGAGGCAAAGTTTCGGCTGGTAATAGACTTGCAGCTGCTTCTCTTCGATCGCTTTGCGCAGCTGATTTTCAAGCTGCAATCGCTCAAGGGTGCTGGCCTGCAAGCTCTCGGTGTAGAACTGGAAGTTGTTGCCGCCCAAGTGTTTGGCGTGCTGCATGGCAATGTTCGACTGGCTGACCAGCGCGGAAATTTCCCTGGCGGTGTCCGGCAACATGCTGATGCCCATCGAGGCGCTGACCACCAGTTCATGGCCATCGACGGTGATCGGCAAACGCAGTTTGGTCGACAATCGGGTCGCCACGCGCGCCAGGCTCGACAGGTTGCCGTAGGCATCGAATATCACCGCAAATTCGTCACCGGAAAGCCGCGCGATGGTGTCCGCCTCGGGCAATGCGTTGACCAGCCGCCGGGCCATTTTCTGCAGCAACTGGTCAGCGACTTCATGGCCAAGGCTGTCATTGAGCAGCTTGAAACGATCCAGGTTGATATGCAGCAGCGCCAGGCTGCGACGCCCACCCTGACGCACCCGCTGATGAGCCTCGCGCAGCCGTTCACGGAACAGCGAACGGTTGGCCAGGCCCGTGAGTTCATCGTAATGGGTCAGATAGCGCATGCGCTCTTCGGATTCCCGTCGAGCGGATAGATCGGCGAAGAAGCCGACAATATGGCTCACCTTTCCCCGAGCATCCCGAACAGCGTTGAGTTGCAGCCACTGTGGATAGAGCTCGCCGTTTTTGCGGGTTTCCACCAGCTCGCCCTGCCACGTGCCGTGCTGTTCCAGCGCATGATGGATCGCGCCGTAGTGCCTGCGCGCATCGCGGCTGCACGGCAACTCGACGACGTTGCGCCCGATCATGTCGTCGATGTCGTAGCCGGTGACCCGGCTGAAAGCCTGATTGACCGCGATCAGCGCGTAATTGGGGTCGAAAATCACGATGCCTTCGCTGGCCGCCTCAAACACCGTCGCCGCCAGTTGGCGCTGTTCTTCCTGGCCCTTGCTCGCGCTGATGTCGCGGCGGGTGCCGACCATGCGGATCACCCGACCATTTTCGCTGCGCTCGACCGCTCGTCCACGGTCCTCGATCCAGACCCAGTGACCGTCGCCGTGCCGCACCCGGTATTCGATCTGGTAATCCTCGCTGCGGCCTTTCAAATGCTCGACCAGGGCACGACGCAGCGACGGCAAGTCTTCGGGGTGAAGGCGAGGCTTGAGGTGGCTGAGCATCGCGGTGACGAATTCCGGTTCCAGGCCGAACAACTCTTGAAGTTGGGTGTGATGGACTTCGTCAGTTTGCAGGTTCCAGTCCCACAGCCCGAGTTCACTGGCCTTCAACGCCAGCGCCAGTCGCGCTTCGCTCTTGCTCAGGGCCTGGTTGGCCGCGTCCAGTTCGAGGCTGCGCTGGGCGACCCGGTTTTCCAGCTCGACCTGGGCTTCGCGCAACTTGTCTTCGGCGCACCGGCGATGATCAATCTCTTTAGCCAACTCGTGATTGAGCTGGTCGCCGCAGCTCTGCGCCTGCTGCAGATGCTCGATCAGGGCCTGATTCTGAAAGCGCCGTAGCAAGCCGCTGTCGATCAACCTGTTGACCTGCCAGGCCACCACGCTCAACGCGCCCAATAAAATCAGCCCGAACCAGCCCCAACCCTGGCCTTGTTCATCTCCACCCCAGAAGAGATAGGCGATGGCCGGCAACAGGCAGGGCAAGGTAAAGGACAGGAATGCCGGCAGGCTGACCGCATACGCAACGCTGGCCGACAGGGCGGCGGCGCCGATCAGGCCGAATACCCAGGCTTGCTGCATGAAATTATCAGCGGGAACCAGAGCGATGCCGGCACCGGCCAGGGTCAGGCCTGTCATGGCGGAGCCCAGCAGGAACATGCGACGCCAGACCGGATGGGCCTGGCGATTGGGAATGGCCGAATCGAAGGCCGCGACTTGAATCACCCGCAGGGCCACCAGCGATAGAAGCCAGATCAGCCAGACGCTGACGATGAAGTAGCGCTGCGGACTCCAGAGCAGTGCGGCACAGACCAGCCCGTTGATCAGCATGAACAGCGTAGGCAGCAGCGAGCCCTGGTAGAGCAGGCGCGTGCGCTCGACCGCCATTTCCATGGCGTACTGTTTGCGGATAACCCGGGGCTCCACAGAAGGGCCCGACAGGTCGGAGCTGAGGGTCATAGGCAATGTTCTTGTTCTTATAATGGTGAGCATGAGCCCGAAACGTGGACGGAGCATACACAAGCCGATGCCCTTACCAAACTGCCCCGGATCATAAAATCGACAAAATTTCAGCCCCCCGCCGCCGCCTCAAAACCCTTGGAGCGAGCCCCGCCAACGCTTGCAGCCAGTGACTGACCGGTCGTCATTCGTGCTTCTTTCATCGGCTAATGCAAAGCTCGGTTTGCCCGGTGTGACGGCGCACCCTAGAATGCCCCGATGCGCGATGATCTCTCCCTTCTGCTGAACTCCCTCAACGATGCCCAACGCCAGGCCGTAGCTGCCTCCGTGGGTCGTCAGTTGGTCCTGGCCGGTGCTGGTTCCGGTAAAACCCGAGTGCTAGTGCACCGTATCGCCTGGTTGATCCAGGTCGAGAACGCCTCGCCCCACTCGATCCTGTCGGTGACCTTCACCAATAAGGCCGCTGCCGAGATGCGTCATCGCATCGAGCAGCTGATGGGTATCAACCCGGCCGGCATGTGGGTCGGCACCTTCCACGGCCTGGCGCACCGCTTGCTGCGGGCGCACTGGCAGGAAGCCGGCCTGAGCCAGACCTTCCAGATTCTCGACAGCGACGACCAGCAACGGCTGGTCAAGCGGGTGATCCGCGAGCTGGGGCTGGACGAGCAACGCTGGCCGGCCCGCCAGGCTCAGTGGTTTATCAACGGGCAGAAAGACGAAGGTCTGCGCCCACAACACATTCAAGCCAGCGGCGACCTGTTCCTGGCCACCATGCGCAGCATTTATGAGGCCTACGAGGCCGCTTGCCTGCGCGCCGGTGTTATCGACTTCTCCGAATTGCTGCTGCGTGCCCTCGACCTGTGGCGCGATCACCCGGGCCTGCTGGCCCATTACCAGAAGCGCTTCCGGCACATTCTGGTGGACGAGTTCCAGGACACCAACGCCGTTCAGTACGCCTGGTTGCGTCTGCTGGCCAAGGGCGGCGACAGTTTGATGGTGGTGGGCGACGACGATCAGTCGATCTACGGCTGGCGCGGCGCGAAAATCGAGAACATTTATCAGTATTCCGACGATTTCCCGGATGCCGAGACCATTCGTCTGGAGCAAAACTACCGCTCCACCGCCGGGATTCTCAAGGCTGCCAACGCCCTGATCGCCAACAACACCGGGCGCATGGGTAAAGAACTGTGGACCGATGGCGGCGAAGGCGAAGCGATCAATCTGTACGCCGCGTTCAACGAGCACGACGAAGCACGTTACGTGGTGGAAACCATCGAAAGCGCGCTGAAAACCGGCTTGGTCCGTAGCGATATCGCGATTTTGTACCGCTCCAACGCCCAATCGCGCGTTTTGGAAGAAGCGTTACTGCGCGAGCGCATTCCGTACCGCATCTATGGTGGGCAGCGCTTCTTCGAGCGCGCCGAAATCAAGAACGCCATGGCCTACCTGCGTTTGCTGGAAGGTCGCGGCAACGATGCGGCGCTGGAGCGGGTCATCAACGTTCCGGCCCGTGGCATCGGCGAGAAAACCGTTGAAGCGATTCGCGACCATGCGCGCCACAGTGACGTATCGATGTGGGAAGCCATGCGCTTGCTGGTCGCCAATAAAGGCCTGACCGGGCGTGCCGCTGGCGCGCTCGGCGCATTTATCGAGCTGATCGAGAACCTTGCCGCCAAGTGCATGGAAATGCCGCTGCACCTGATGACCCAGACGGTTATCGAACAGTCGGGGCTGATTGCCTACCACGAAGCGGAAAAAGGCGAGAAAGGCCAGGCCCGGGTAGAGAACCTTGAGGAACTGGTCAGCGCCGCGCGCAACTTCGAAAACGCTGAAGAAGATGAAGACCTGACGCCATTGGCGGCGTTCCTCGGCCACGCGTCGCTGGAGGCCGGTGATACCCAGGCCGACGAGCACGAAGACAGCATTCAGCTGATGACCTTGCACAGCGCCAAGGGCCTGGAATTCCCTTACGTGTTCCTCGTGGGCATGGAAGAAGGCCTGTTCCCGCACAAGATGAGCCTGGAAGAGCCGGGGCGTCTTGAAGAGGAGCGCCGTCTGGCTTACGTCGGCATTACGCGGGCGATGCAGAACCTGGTGATGACCTACGCGGAAACCCGACGCCTGTACGGCAGCGAGACCTACAACAAGGTGTCGCGTTTCGTGCGAGAAGTGCCGAAAGGCCTGATCCAGGAGGTGCGGCTGTCCAACAGCGTCAGCCGTCCGTTCGGCGGTGGTCAGCAACAGAGCTCCAGCAGCCTGTTTGGCGGCAGCGAGATTCCGGACACCGGGTTCAGCCTCGGTCAGGCCGTGCGGCATTCTGTGTTTGGCGACGGCGTGATCCTGAACTTCGAGGGCGCCGGAGCCCAGGCCCGGGTGCAGGTGAACTTCAGCGAAGGCAGCAAGTGGCTGATGCTCGGTTACGCCAAGCTGGAAGCTATTTAGGCGCCTATGATCGTTCCCACGCTCGGCGTGGGAATGCATCTCGTGACGCTCCGCATCACAGTGGACGCAGAGCGTCCATGGCGGCGTTACCACCCAGAGCGTGGGAACGATCTATCTGCGCCGCGCCCGCTACGGGCATTCCTACAGAACTTATCTCCTCGTCCTACAGACCAAAGTTAACAGGCCCTATTGCGCTGACCGAAGCTGAACGCAACCTGTCAGGCAAAAGCCAGAAACACTCTGCCGCTAGCCAGTAACACTTCAGCTGTGCAACATGGCGCGCGTGCCATCCACAAATGGGAATTCCCTTTATGAAACGTTTTCTTAGCATCGCCATGGCGTTGTGCATCGGCCTGACGATGAGCCTCGACGCCAACGCCAAGCGCTTTGGTGGCGGCAAGAGCTCCGGCGCTGCGCCGACTCACCAGACCAGCCAAATGGCTCCTTCTTCTGCCGCCGGTGGTGCTGCTGCCACTGCGGGCGCGGCCGGTGCCGCTGGCGCTGCCGCCAAGGCCGGCGGAGCTTCGCGCTGGCTCGGCCCTCTGGCCGGCATCGCTGCCGGTGGCCTGCTGGCCTCCATGTTCATGGGCGACGGCTTCCAGGGCATGCAGATCTTCGACATCCTGATCATGGCTGTCATTGCGTTCCTGATCTTCCGCTTCATCGCCGCTCGTCGTCGCAAGCAACAGGAGCACCTGGCTCCAGCTGGCGCACCGATGCAACGTGAAGTGTTCGAGCAGAAGCCAGCCGGCATGGGTTCGATCTTCGGCGGCTCGGCGGCACCTGCTGCCGCTCGTCCGGTAATCAACGCGCCAGCCTGGTTCAATGAACAGAACTTCATTGAAGCGGCCCGCAACCACTTCCAGTCCCTGCAGCAACACTGGGACTCCAACGAAATGGACAAGATCGCCGAGTTCGTGACCCCGCAATTGCTGGAGTTCCTGAAGCGTGAACGTGCCGACCTCGGCGAAGGTTTCCAGTCCACCTACATTGATAACCTCAATGTTCAACTGGACGGCGTGGATGATCGTGCCGACAAGACCATCGCCACCCTGACCTTTACCGGTGTGTCGAAGACTTCGCGTTTCGACCAGGGCGAAGTGTTCAGCGAAAGCTGGAACATGGAACGTCCGCAGGGCGAAAACCAGCCTTGGCTGGTGGCCGGTATCCGCCAGAACGGCTGATCCCCTCCGCGTTACGCATGCTGTAATAGAAACCCCGGCCTCGGCCGGGGTTTTCTATTTCGCAGTTGCATCTGTAGCGAGCTACTGTATAAACCGCCCCAACTAAACCGCGCCATCAAGCAAGAGGATCCCGGACGTGGAAGAAATCATCGAACAACTGCGTGAAGCCAACGAACCGGTACCGGTCCCCTTGGAGTTGCCTGACGAAGACCAGATCGTGGAAATCGAGGAACAACTGTTCATCGACATTCCCTTCGTCTTCAGAGAGTTTTTGCTGACTGTCAGCGACGTTGTCTACGGCAGCCTGGAGCCGGTGACCGTCACAGACCCGCAATCCCACACCTACCTGCCAGACGTTGCTGCCAACGCCTGGGATGCGGGTGTTGATCGCAGCATGATCCCGATTTGCCAGGACGGCGACAATTACTACTTGGTCGAAGAAGACGGCACCGTGGTGCTGTGGTTGGCCGAAGAAGAGCTGGTCGCCGAAGAAACCTGGGAATCGGTGTGGCACTGGGCGCGGGACGTCTGGCTGGAAAGCTGAGTCGTCTGACGCGCCGCGTGGTCAATGCCCGGACGACTCCTTGTGGTTGTCCAGTGTTTCGAGCAACGCCACCTGCATCCGCGTGTGCACGCGGATGAACCAGCGCCAGAGCAGTGCTGCCACCCCGGCGGCCACCACGACGATCAGTACCAGCAACTTGTTGGTCGGCAAAATACTGGCCGACAAGGCTGCCAGCAGCAGGAAGATCACCAGCAGCGAGAGGATCGGGATCACTTCGGCGATCACCCGGCGCACTCGCTGCGTGTGGCGCCCTGCCATCTCCGGCTTCACGCCCATCTCCGCCAACAGCATCGACAGCGCCTTGAGCTTACGATAAGCGGCGATCAGAAACGGCAGCGACAACAGCAACGCCCCGCCCCAGATCAACGCTTTCTGCCAGCTCGGATCGCTGATCCACGCTTGCAGGTACACGGACATGCGTTCGGCGAAATACGCGCCGGAAAAAAAGATCGCAATCACCAGCGCCAGATTGACCCCGACCTGCAACAGAATCCGCCGGATCATCGACGCCAGCAGCGCGCCCTCGCCCTGAGGCTGAATGCTGCGCAGCCACTCGCCGTACATCCCCAACACTCGCGCCAGCCGCTGCGGCATCACCGCAGCAAGCTTGATCGACAGCGGATCAGCCGCGCGGATCAGATACGGTGTCAGCAACGTGGTAATCACCGAGACTGCCACGGCGACCGGGTAGAGGAAGTTGCTGGTGACCTGCAGCGTCATGCCCAGCGCAGCGATGATGAAGGAGAATTCGCCAATCTGCGAAAGCCCCATCCCTACACGCAGTGAGGTGCGTCCGTCATTGCCGGCGATAAAGGCCCCGAGGCCGCAGGAAAGCATTTTGCCGAGCACAACGGCCACGGTAATCACTGCGATTGGCCAGGCGTATTGCAGCAGGATCATCGGATCGAGCATCAACCCGATCGCCACAAAGAAGATTGCACTGAACAGGTCGCGAACCGGCTCGATCAAGCGCTCGATCTTCAGCAATTGCCGTGACTCGGCCATGATCGCCCCAATCAGGAACGCGCCCAGGACCATGCTGTATTCGAGCTTGACCACCAGCAGGCAGAAGCCGAAACACAGGCCCAGCACAGTGATCAGCAGCATTTCATTGCTTTCGAACTTCGCCACATAGGCCAGTAATCGCGGCACCAGCAAGATGCCAATGACCAGTGCCACGATCATGAACAGCGAGAGCTTGCCCACCGTGGAAAACACTTCGCCAGAACTGACCGTGCCGCTGACCGCGATGCTCGACAGCAAGGCAATGATGCCGATACCGAGGATGTCCTCGACAATCAGCACACCGAAGATCAGCTGGGCAAAGCGCTCGTTCTTCATCTTCAGGTCGTTGAGCGCCTTGACGATGATGGTGGTCGAGGAAATCGCCAGGATCGCGCCGAGGAACAGCGAATCCATGGTGTTCCAGTCAAACCATTGGCCGATTTCGTAGCCGATCCAGATCATCAGCACGATTTCGAGGAACGCCGCGATGAATGCTGTGGCACCGACCTTGAACAGCTTGCGCAGGCTGAACTCCAGGCCCAGGCAGAACATCAGGAAAATCACCCCGAGTTCCGCGAGGGTCTTGATGGTTTCTTCGTCATGGATCAGGCCGAACGGCGGCGTGTGCGGACCGATGATGAAGCCGGCGACGATATAACCCAGCACCACCGGCTGTTTGAAGCGGTGGAACAGCACCGTCACCACCCCTGCGACCAACATGATCACTGCCAGATCCTGAATAAAACTGATGGCATGCATGGTGTCGGGCTCCTTGAGGTGGACGTCCGGAGGTTAACACCGGGACTTCCGCCAGAAAGGCGGTGCAATATATGGAAACAGATCGATCCGGCGTGACGGCGAGCAGCCGCCCGGCGTCCCGATAACTGTGGTTTGAAAAAAACCGACCAGGCACCCGCAGAGGTGCCGCCCTCCGCCATTCTGCCTTGACCCGTGAGAACGCTATGGAACCCGGAAACGCCCAGCTGTCGATGACGGTATTGATGACCCCTGACATGGCCAACTTCTCTGGCAATGTTCACGGCGGTACCCTGCTCAAATACCTCGACGAAGTGGCCTACGCCTGCGCCAGCCGTTACGCCGGTCGCTACGTGGTGACCTTGTCGGTGGACCAGGTGATTTTCCGCGAGCCGATTCATGTCGGTGAACTGGTGACCTTCCTGGCCTCGGTCAATTACACCGGCAACACTTCCATGGAAGTGGGCATCAAGGTGGTGACCGAAAACATCCGTGAGCGCTCGGTTCGCCACACCAACAGCTGCTTCTTCACCATGGTGGCAGTGGATGACGACCGCAAACCGGCTGCCGTACCGCCGCTGCAACCGCAGAACAGCGAAGACAAGCGCCGCTTCATGCAGGCTCAGCAACGCCGGCAGATTCGTCAGGAACTGGAAAAGCGGTATCAGGAAATCAAGGGCGATGCCTGACGTGTTCGGGGTTTAGATCGCTTTCGCGGGCAAGTCTTGCCCGCGAAGCTTTTAAAGGCTGATGGCAGTCGCTTCGAACTTCACCCGCGGATGCGCAATCCGGTCCTGCGCCCGCACCAGTTCCAGCTCATAGCTGGCACACGCCTGGGTTTCCAGCAGCACTTCATGCACCGCCGCCGCCGTGAACTCGAAGGCCGCCAACAGGCTGTCGCCTAACAGCACACGCGCCAGGAACAGCCCCGACGTCAAGTCACCAACACCCACCGGCTGACGCGGAAACGCCAGCAACGGACGACGCAGGTGCCAGCTGCCGTCAGCCGTTACCAACAACATCTCGAAGCCATCCGCCGGCTTTCCGGGATAGTCCAGATGCTTGACCAACACCGCCTTCGGTCCGCGCGCCAACAGGGCGCGTGCCATCGCCAGGCAATCGAACAGCGACTGCGGCTTGCGCCCCGAGAAACTGTCCAGCTCCAATTGGTTCGGGCACATGAAGTCCGCCACCGAAGCCGCCTCTTCCAGCAGGAAATCGCTGACTTCGGCCGGCACGCTGCAGCCCTTCTCCGGATGGCCCATTACCGGGTCGCACAAATACAGCGCCTTGGGGTTCATCGACTTGATCCGCGCCACACCCGTCAGGATCGCCCGGCCCTGAGCCGCACTGCCGAGATACCCGGACAGCACCGCATCGCAATTGCCCAGCTCGCCAATCGCCGCGATCCCTTCAACCAGATCGGGGATCTGGTGCGGTGCCAGCACCTCACCGGTCCACTGGCCGTATTGGGTGTGGTTGGAGAACTGCACGGTGTTGAGTGGCCAGACATTCACCCCGACCCGCTGCATCGGGAAAACCGCGGCGCTGTTGCCAGCGTGGCCGAACACCACGTGGGACTGGATGGCGAGCAGATGGGGCGTACGTTTCATGCGGTGAGTTCCGTAAAACGATTGAAATTCGAGCCGCGCAGTATGCGACGAAACACGGCCTGTACGACAGACCGGCGACGCAGTTAAGCTGGCACTATCTTGTTGGAGCAATTTGCTGATGCTGACCCTCGGAAATATCTTCGTGCTGATGCTGCTCGCCACTGGCGGCGCATGGCTGTGGCACAACCACGGCTTGCGCGAGCGCGCGCTGGAAAGGGTCAAGCTGCATTGCACCAAGCTCGGGATCGAGTTGCTGGACGGTAACGTGGCGCTGAAAAAGATCGCGTTCATCAAAGACGCCAACGACCGGCGGCGCCTGGCTCGTGTGTATAACTTCGAGTTCACCGTGACCGGCGAAACCCGCCACAACGGCACCATCACCCAGTTCGGCGCCCACAGTGCGCAAATCGAACTGGCGCCTTACCCAATGCCGTTCGACGACACGCCTGCTGTGGTCGACGTGGAGAAGCCTCGCGCGGAAGTGATCGAGCTGAGCCAGTGGCGGCAAGAACACACCAAGTGGCGTCCTTAACCGGTCCGACAGTCGGCCAACGCTTTTTGCAGTGAAGCCACTTCCTGCGGCTCACCGAAAATCAATTCGATCCTCGAATCCTGGCGCCATTCGCTCTGTTGCCATTCCAACGGCGAGTTATCCAGCGCATTCGCTGATACCCAACCGTCGACGCTGTGGATAACCAGCTTCGCCCGTCGCCAGGCAAAGCTTTCAAGCCACTGGCCAACGCGAGCCGCATCGAAGGTCTGAGTCGGATGCCACCGCCAACCGACGCTCCAGCCGCCGTCCTGCGCCTGACTCAAGCAAATCGGCAGCGCAGGATCGGTCCATATGGCCGGCATCTGCGCCAATCCCTTGGGCACGATAAAGTTATCCACACCCGCCTCCGCCTGAACGCCAAGGCCCGGTAATTCGTTCAACGGCAGGCGCGCTTGCTGCGTCCAGTACAAAGGACGAGCAGGCAGCTGCGCGGCGATTCGCTGGCGATCATTGACGTCGAGACCTTCCGCCTTGTTCAGCACCAACAAACCGGCACTGCTCAACGCCTCCTGTTGCGCCTCGGGCAATGGTTTGCCAGCGGCGAGCGCCTGGGCATCCAAAACCAGTACACAAGGTTGTACCGCCAGTACGCCTTGCCACGGCGCTTCACTCAATTGCTTGAGCAACTGCGCCGGGTGGCCCAACCCTGATGGCTCGATGAACAGCCGATCCGGCCGCGCCTTGCGCAGCAACCGCCCGAGGCCGATCTGAAACGGCGCACCGTTCACGCAACACAAACAGCCCCCGGCCACTTCCCCCAGTGCGATACCATCGGCGTCCCGGGTCAGCAGCGCGGCATCGAGGCCGATCTGGCCGAACTCATTGATCAGCACCGCCCAGCGCTCGCTCGCTGGCCGCTGCGCCAGCAGGTGCTTGATCAAACTGGTCTTGCCCGCGCCCAATGGGCCGGCAATGACGTGAGTGGGAATGTTCTGCAACATGGTCGATGTTTTCTGAGGAGGTAATGGATGCGGTTGATGGAATTGTCGTTGCTGTTGGCGCTCTGTTCCGGTGAGGCGCTGGCCCAGGCTTGCGTGGTACATAGCACAGCCGAACGACTTGACGTGAAAGTCTGCCAGCAGAACCGCAACATCCCGCAAAAGCTCTTCGCCGACGGATTCTGCCAGCCGAACCTTCCCGGGCAGAACGTCGACGTGCAATACGTCGACCAATGTCCCACGGGCGCGTTCGGCGTGTGCAGCAACGCCCAAGTCGCCAATATGCCTTACCGACAGGATATTCACTATTACGGCGTAGCCACCGATGCGGCGTATCTGAAGCCGTTTTGCGAAGGCCAGAGCCAGGGCAACTGGCTCAAGCCTTAGGCCAGCCAATCCAGGGTCAGGATCAAACGGCGTTCGCCCGACGCGAGTTGCGGCGAACGGTGGATCAGACCGAATCCTTCGTTGCCGTGCCATTTCTCGCCTTTCAGCAGTGCCACTTCACCGCTGACGATCTGCTCGATCAGCGAATGCTGCGTGGGCTCGGCACCAGGCTGGCCCAGTTGCCGGCGATCCATCACCCCTTCTTTCAGCCACTGACTGCCCGCTCCGGAATACGTCGTGATTAACCGCACCGGCACATGATCGACGTGAAAACGCGGGCACATGGCCTTGTCCAGAACGCGCACACGCAGGCCGATGCGCTTGGCGCCCAACAGACAAGCGAATGCGCTGACCAGCCAGGACACGTCGGCAATGAAACCGGCATAGCCTTCGAGATCGCGGAAACCGGATGCCAATTCATGCAGATCGGGCTCGGTGTCTTCGTTGGGTAACTCCAGGACCAGCGACTCGGCCAGTGGCTCGTTCAGGGACAGCAACAAGCACCCGAAATCACTGATGTGCGCCGGGAGCTGGCGCTGCCAGATCGCCAGATTTACCCCGTCTTCAAGAATTCGGGTCAGGGTTTGCGGCGTTTCACCTTGAACCTGATGAACGACCGGCCGCAGCTTCAGACTGAGCGCCAGCATCAGGCGGCAACCTCTTCGTCCCAAGGGCCGAACGGATCTGACAGCAAACGCCAGCCTTCGATACCCAAGGCCATTTCATCATCGCTCAGCAGGCAATTGTCGAGTTCGGCGGTGAGTTGCGCAAAGTCGATGTTCTGACCGATAAACACCAACTCCTGACGGCAATCGCCGGTGTCTGCCGTCCAGTTTTCCATGATCCCGGCCGTGCTTTCTTCGTCCTGCGGCCACTGGGTTTTCGGCACGAAGCGCCACCAGCGCCCGGCGAAACCATGGCGCATCAAGCCACCGGCCTGGGACCAGCTACCCGCGTCCATATGCTTGCTGGCCAGCCAGAAAAAGCCTTTGGAGCGCAACAGTTTGCCGTTCACCCACGGTCGATCGATGAAGCTGAAAAAACGTTGCGGATGAAACGGTCGGCGAGCTCGGTAAGCCGTCGAGGCGATGCCGTACTCCTCGGTTTCCGGCACGTGTTCGCCGCGTAACTCCTGCAGCCAGCCTGGCGCTTGAGCCGCCTTTTCAAAGTCGAAACGCCCGGTGTTGAGGATTTCCTTCAGGGGGACTTCACCCATGACCATCGGGATGATGTGCGCCTGAGCGTTGAGGCGTTCAAGAATCGCGATCAGCTCCTCACGTTCGTGGCGGCTGATCAAATCGATCTTGCTGATGAGGATCACGTCGGCGAATTCGATCTGCTCGATCAGCAGGTCGGTGATCGAGCGCTCGTCCTCCTCGCCCAATGTTTCACCACGGGAAGCGAGGCTTTCGGCCGCCTGATAGTCGAGCAGGAAGTTCATGCCATCGACCACCGTGACCATGGTGTCGAGCCGCGCGATGTCGGCCAGGCTCTGCCCCTCTTCATCACGGAAAGTGAACGTTTCGGCCACGGGCAACGGCTCGGAGATGCCGGTGGATTCGATCAACAGGTAATCGAAACGCCCATCCCTGGCGAGCTTGCTGACTTCTTCGAGCAGGTCTTCGCGCAAGGTGCAGCAAATGCAGCCATTGCTCATCTCCACGAGTTTTTCTTCGGCGCGGTTCAGGCTGACGTCGCGCTGGACTTCGCTGCCATCGATGTTGATCTCGCTCATATCGTTGACGATTACCGCGACTCGCAGGTTCTCGCGATTACGCAACACGTAATTGAGCAGCGTGCTTTTACCGGCGCCGAGAAAGCCGGACAGGACGGTCACGGGGAGACGATTGGGCATCAGGATTTCCTCACAGAGATGCCCGATCGCAGTGTCGGGCTGATTTCAATGTTATAGTATAACAATGCAATCAAGCCAGTCTGCTCTTGCCCTTCACGATAAAGGGTACGATGTTGAAACCCGCCCACGCCGTGAGAATTCCCATGCGCATTGCCCTGAAATCAGCGCTGGTTACCTTTTCGCTGTTGCTCGCCATAGACGCCCGGGCTCAGATCCCGAACCTGGCCACATGCACCCGAAGCGCCAATTTGCTCGCCTGCGTGGATGCCGATGGCAATGCCTATAGCGTCAACACCGTTGGCAGCACGATCTACTTGCGCGGTTTCGAAAGGGTAGGCAAACGCTATTGGGCGCAGACCAACAGCCGTTACGGTCAGCTCACGTTTTTCACCGGCATCGCCTCCGACGGCGAAGCCTGGGTCGGTTACAACCGGCGAGTCGGCTGGACTACGATCAACCGTTTCTCCAGCTCGGGCGGCAGTAGCGCCAGGTTCACCTGTAGCAGGATCAGCGGCTGCTAGGCCTGCGCTTTTTTCTGTTGCTGTTGCCAGGCGATGTAGCTGTCGAGCGGCGGGTTCTTCTGAAAATAGCGCTGCAATCCTTCGAATAATCCATCAGCCACAGCCTGCTGATGGCGGGCGGTTACCAGTCGCTGACTATCGCGAGCGTTGGAAATGAAGCCGGTTTCCACCAGGATCGATGGCACGTCCGGCGACTTCAGCACCGCGAATCCCGCTTGTTCCACACGCTTCTGATGCAGCGAGGTGATGGCCGCCAGACTGCCGAGCACGGTGCTGCCCAGCTGCAAGCTCGCGGCGATAGTGGCATTCATCGACATGTCGAGAATCACCCCGGCGAGCATTGGGTCCTTGTCCTTGAGATTGAGCAGACTGGTGGCGCCCAACAAGTCCGCGCCGTTCTCCCGCTGCGCCATGAAACGCGCCGTGGCCGAGGTGGCGCCGCCCTCCGACAAGCAATACACCGACGCGCCTGAAGCGGTGAGACGCGGCGCCGCGTCCGCATGCACCGAGATGAAGATATCGGCGTTGTGCTTGCGGGCAATCTCGACACGTTTACGCAGCGGAACGAAGAAGTCGTCGTTGCGCACCAACTTCACGTCGAAGCCCTTCTCGCGTTTCAACCGCTTGGCCAATAGCTGGGCGATGGACAGGACGACGTCTTTCTCTCGCTCCCCTTTGGCGCCCACTGCACCGGGGTCTTTGCCGCCGTGACCGGGGTCGACCACCACGATGATGTCGCGCCTGGGGTGAGCCTTGTCGCCCCTCGCCTGGGTCGCCTCGGCGATGTTGAGCGGCGCTGATGGCTTCAGATCGAGGACCAGCCGGTCGCCTTGGCCATCCTGCGGCGGCAGCAGAAAGCTGTTGAGCTGAACCGGGCCGCTGAGGTCGAGGACGATCCGCGTATCGACCTGACCAAAACGCCCGGACCGGATCGAACGAATGACCGTATTGCCAAGCGCCAGTTGGCTGAAGTCACCGCTGAGGCTGGCACCACGCAGGTCAACAATCAGCCGCTCGGGAGTGCTTAGCGAGAAGGTTTTGTACTGCACCGGCCCGCTCAAATCGAACACCAGACGCAGCTTGTCATCCGATCGCCAGAGCCGCGCGTTGCGAATCTGCGTGGCCGAAACACCAAAGGGCAACGCGAAGGCCGCGCAGGCCAGCATCCAGTTGAGCAAGTGACGTCGGTGCATGTTGGAAGCCGCTCGTGAAAAAGGCATGGTCGATTTCAATGTAATAACATAACATATGGAACCCCACTCCTACGACGGACCTGCTCATGAATGCGCTGACTCTGCCGGATATCGCCGCGCAGGCTTCCCGCCAAGCCCTGCCACTCGACTGGGTGGGCATGTGCGGCATCGCTCTTCCTGTGTTGTTCGATGGCCAACGGCTTAGCGCAAAGGTGGACGCCGGCGTGAGCCTCGATGATGGAGAAGCGCGCGGTATTCACATGTCCCGGCTGTATTTAGCGCTGGAAGCACTTGAGCAGGAAAACCTGACGCCCGCCCTATTGCGGCGAGTTCTTCAACGTTTTCTCGACAGTCATGAAGGGCTGTCCCACGGCGCTTACTTAAAAATTGATGCGGATTTACTGCTCAAAAGGCCGGCGTTGATCAGTCCGCTGGCCGGCTGGAAAACCTATCCAGTGAGCATCGAAGCGCATTTGAAAAACGCGATGTTCCACGTGGAACTAAAAATCGATGTTCCATACTCCTCGACCTGTCCGTGTTCAGCCGCACTTGCCCGGCAGTTGATTCAGCAACAATTCGTCGACGATTTCGCCAACAAGTCGCTGCAACACGCTGATGTATTGGCGTGGCTTGGTTCTACCAAAGGCATCGTTGCGACACCGCACAGCCAACGCAGCAACGCACGTTTACAGCTGCGGCTGGACGACTATCTGGATGACCTGCCGCTGATTGCACTCATCAATGACGCCGAAGCGGCACTCGGCACTGCCGTACAAACCGCGGTGAAGCGTGCCGATGAACAAGCCTTCGCCCTGGCCAATGGGCAAAACCTGATGTTCTGCGAGGACGCCGCTCGCCGATTGAATCTGGCCTTGAAACGCTCTCCCGGTATCAACGCTTTCCACATACGCGTCGTCCACGCCGAAAGCCTTCATGCCCACGATGCCGTTGCCGAAAGCCGATGGAACTGGGTAACCGCATGATCCGTTGTCAGGCATTGCGCTGGGGGGCGCCCGGTCAACCGCTTACGCCCCCTGTGGATTTTGAATTGCCCGAAGGCAGTCTGACTGCCGTGATCGGCGCCAATGGCTCGGGTAAAAGCAGTCTGCTGAAAGTCATCGCGGGGCTGCAAAAACCCTTGGCCGGAAAAGTCAGCCTCGCTATTCCACGCAAGGGCTCGCTTTCCTTCCTCCCTCAACAGCAACACCTGGACAGGCAATTCCCCATCAGCCTTCAGGAGTTGGTAGCCGCTGGTTTCTGGGGCAGCAAGCAATCGCCAGAGATACGCCACCAACGTATCAAAGCCGTGCTGGAAGACTGGTGCCTGACGGGATTGGAACAGCGCCCGTTGATGGCCCTTTCCGGAGGAGAATTGCAGCGCGCCCTGCTCGCTCGCTTGAGTCTTGCCGAAGCGCCTTTGCTGTTACTCGATGAACCCCACGCCGCGCTCGATGAGCTGGGCCAATCGCTGCTCTGGAAACACCTTCATAACTGGCACGCCGAAGGTCGAACCCTGGTGGTCGTGTGTCATGACCTCGCCGCCGTTCGCCAACACATTCCTCAAAGCCTGCTGATCAAAAGCAGCGGCTGCATCCTCGGACCCAGTACCGAACTGATCCGCCAACCACAGCAAGTGAAGGTGGACTGATGCTCGCTGCCGCTCAGCTTTGGCAACCGTTCCACGAGTTTGTATTCATGCGCCGGGCACTCTTTGGCGGATTGGTCTTGGCTTGCAGCACCGCGCCGTTGGGTGTGTTTCTGATCCTTCGCCGGATGAGCCTGATCGGCGACGCGGTAGCTCACGGCATCCTGCCGGGTGCAGCGCTCGGTTTCTGGTTCGCCGGCTTGAGCCTCCCGGCACTGACCATCGGCGGACTTGGTGCAGGCCTGAGCATGGCCGGACTCGCCGCATGGATCACCCGCCGAACGGGGTTGCGCGAAGACGCGAGCCTCGCCGCGATCTATCCGATTTCCCTCGCCAGCGGCGTGCTGATCCTTGGCATTGCCGGCAAACGCCTGGACCTGCTTCACCTGCTGTTCGGCTCCGCGCTGGCGGTCGATGGGCCGACGCTGACCGGCATGCTGTGGGTCTCCGGGTTCAGCCTGATCGCCATGGCGCTGATCTACCGCCCCTTGCTGCTGGACACCCTCGACCCGCTTTTCCTGCAAACCGTCAGCCGTCTTGGCCCGCTGGCTCACGGCGTATTCCTGACCCTGGTGGTACTGAACCTGGTGATCGGCTTCCAGGCCATCGGTGCCTTGATGGTGGTCGGTTTAATGATGTTGCCGGCCGCCGCGTCGCGGTTCTGGAGTCGCCGTTTACCCATGTTGATTGCGATTGCCGCCCTGCTCGGCTGCCTCTCGGTATGGCTCGGCTTATTGCTGTCGTTCTATTACTCGCTGCCCAGCGGCCCGGCGATCGTGCTGGTAGCGGGCGGTTTGTATGCGCTGTCCGTGGTGTTCGGTCCGGTGCACGGTTTGCTGCGCCGCCCACCTTTGCTCACATCCCAATGAGGTTCTTTCCGATGCGCGCTTTACTCGTGCTGTTCAGTCTGATGCTGTCGATGTCGTTGTCTGCGGCGGAAAAACTTCAGGTGGTCACCAGTTTCAGCATCCTTGCCGACATGACCCATCAGGTCGGCGGCGACCATATCCAGATCACCAACATGGTCGGTCCTGACGCCGATGCCCACACCTACGAGCCGACTCCGGACGATGCCAAAGCCTTGCTCAAGGCCAGACTCATCATCAAAAACGGTTTGGGTTTCGAGCCATGGCTGGACCGCCTGGTGACCAGCACCGAGACCAAGGCCCCCGTCATCAGTGCGAGCCACGGCGTCATCCCGCGCTCCCTGGATGAAGACGGCGAGACCGTGCCCGACCCTCACGCCTGGCACAACCTGGCCAACACCGAGCTTTACATCAGCAACATCACCAAGGCGCTGATCGCCGCCGACCCGGCGAATACCGCCGACTACGAACGCAACAGCCAAGCCTACCTGAAACAGATCTACGCACTGCTCGCCCAAGCCAAGGCCAAGCTCGGTTCGCTACCGCCGGGCAATCGCAAGATCGTCACCTCTCACGATGCGTTCGGTTATCTGGGTCAGGCCTACGGCATCGACTTCATGGCGCCGCAAGGCTTGTCTACGGAACGCGAACCTTCAGCCGCGGAAGTCGCTGCACTGATCACCCAGATTCGTCAGGCCAAGGTCAAAGCGGTGTTCATGGAAAACATCAAGGATGCCCGTCTGCTCAAGCAGATTGCCGACGAAAGCGGCGCGCACATCGGTGGCACGTTGTACTCCGATGCGCTCGCCGCAAGCGGTCCGGCGAGTACCTTTGCCGGCCTGTTCGAATACAACCTCAACACCCTCTACGACGCATTGAGCAAGCCATGATCCGAAAGAACCCCTCAGGCGATTTGCCACTGATTGCGGAATCCGCCTATGTGGATAAAACTGCGATCATCTGCGGCAAGGTGGTGATTGGCGAGAACGTCTTCGTCGGCCCCTACGCCGTCATTCGGGCTGACGAAGTGGACGCGTCAGGCGAGATGGAGCCCATCACTATCGGCGCCAACTCGAACATTCAGGATGGTGTGGTGATCCACTCCAAGTCCGGCGCGGCGGTGACCATTGGCGAGTTCAGTTCAATCGCTCACCGCTCCATCGTTCATGGCCCTTGCACGGTTGGCGATCGAGTGTTCATCGGTTTCAACAGCGTACTGTTCAACTGCGCGGTCGGCGATGGCTGCGTGGTGCGGCACAACTCGGTGGTCGACGGTCGTGACTTGCCCGAAGACTTCTACGTGCCCTCCACCACCCGTATCGGCCCCAACACCGACCTGTCGCAGTTCCCACCGGTGAGCGTCAGTGCCTCGGAATTTTCCGAGGACGTGGCGCGCACCAACGTCGACCTGGTGCGCGGCTACAAAGCCCTGCAGAACGAGTTTTAACCATGAGCAGCGTGCTGATTCGCAATGCCAGATTGGTGAACGAAGGTCGGGAATTCGATGGCGACCTGCTGGTGAGCAACGGCAGGATCGTGAAGATCGCGGGCAGTATCCACGGAGAAAATGCCCACGTCGAAATCGATGCACAAGGACAGTGGCTAGTGCCTGGAATGATCGATGACCAGGTGCATTTCCGAGATCCCGGGGCACCGGACAAGGGTAGCTTTTACACCGAATCGCGGGCGGCCGTGGCGGGCGGTATCACCAGTTTCATGGACATGCCCAATACAAATCCGGCAACCCTGACCCTCGCGGCACTCGATGACAAGAAGCGTCGAGCAGCGATCAACTCCGTCGCCAACTACGGCTTTCACTTCGGCGTGAGCAACGACAACCTCGACACCGTGGCGGCGCTCAATCCCTGTGAAGTAGCCGGTGTGAAAGTGTTCATGGGCGCCTCTACCGGCAACATGCTGGTGGACGATCCGCAGACGCTCGAACGATTGTTCGCCGAGGTGCCGACCCTTCTGCTGGCCCATTGCGAACACACACCCAGCATCGAAGCCAATGCTGCAAAAGTGCTCGAGCGTTTAGGGGAGCACATTCCCGCCTCGGTGCACCCGCAGATTCGCGATGCCGAAGCGTGCTTTCGTTCGTCCTCAATGGCCGTGGACCTGGCCAGGCGACACGGCACCCGCCTGCACGTTTTGCATTTGACCACCGCGCGTGAACTGGCATTGTTCGAAGACAAACCGCTGACACACAAGCGCATTAGCGCCGAAGTCTGCCTGCATCATTTGCTGTTCGATGATCGCGACTACCCGAGTCTCGGCAACCTGATCAAATGCAATCCGGCGATCAAGACTCAGGCCGATCGTGATGCCCTGCGCCAAGCCCTGATGAGCAATCGGCTGGACGTCATCGGCAGCGATCACGCGCCGCACACCTGGGCGGAAAAACAACGGCCCTACCACCAGGCCCCGTCCGGATTGCCATTGGTGCAACACGCCCTGCCCGCGTTAATGGAACTGGTGATCGACGAAGTACTGCCGATAACTGCCCTCGTGGCCAAGACCAGTCATCGCGTGGCTGATCTGTTTGCCATTCCCGACCGTGGCTATCTGCGCGAAGGCTACTGGGCCGACCTCGTTCTGATCAAAGCCGAGCCAGAGGGCGTGGCCGTTTCCAGGCAGCCGGTCTTGTCGCAATGCGGCTGGACACCCTTCGCTCGCCAGCGTTTTCGCCACAGCGTCAGCACCACGATCGTATCGGGGCAAATCGCCTGGCACGACAAACGTCTTAATGACAACTGCCAGGGTTTACCCCTACGGTTTATGCGCTAACGCGCGTTAATTGCACTCGAGAGCACCGACATGATTCACATCACCCTGAGCGATGGTTCATTGCGTGAATACGACCAGCCGTTGTCGGTGTATGAATTCGCCGCGAGCATCGGTGCCGGGCTGGCCAGAGCGGCCGTGGCTGGTCGGGTGGACGGTGTTCTGGTGGACTGTGAGTTCATGATCGAGGCCGATGCCCGGGTCGGCATCGTCACGCCTCAGGAACCCGATGGGTTGGAGATCTTGCGACGCTCCTGCGCATTGATGCTGGCGGTGGCCATCAAGCAACTCTATCCAAAAGCGCAATTACAGATCGGATCGGCGATGGGTGATGGCTTCTTCTACGAGTTTGCGTTTGAGCGTCTGTTACACCTGGTCGACCTTGCCGGTATCGAAGCGCGCATGAGGACCCTGGCTGCAACCAACCATTCGATCCGGCGCAGAAAGCCGCCAACCGGATCGACGCCCCCGGAAAAGTCATTGCCCTATCTCCTTGGGGACTTCGAGTGTCTGTCAGTGGGGCCGCATGTTCCCGCAACCCGGGTGTTGCAGGCATTCGCGCTCGATCACATCAGCGGCACCGCGCCACAACGGATTTATGGAACGTGCTGGCCCAGCCAACAGGAACTGGATGACTGGCGGGCGCCGCTGCACGTGATCATTGTCAGCATGGACGAGCGTCAGGCGGATTACGCACAGTCGGTGACCGAGGCGTTGCGCCGGGGTGGCGTGCGCGCTCGTGCTGATCTGCGCAACGAGAAAGTCCGCCACAAGATCCGCGAGCACAGTCAGCAAGTGCCGTATCTGGTGGTGATCGGTGAGAAAGAAAAAGCCGGCGGGTTTGTCAGTGTGCGCAGCCGCACCGGAGAGGATTTCGGCAGGATGGCGGTTGATGCGGTGTGTGAGTGGTTGAGGTCAATTGGCATTGCGAGAGTCTGAGCCGGCCCCTTCGCGGGCAAGCCTCGCTCCCACAGGATCTGCATCGACCCTGTAGGAGCGAGGCTTGCCCGCGAAGCTTTTAAGCCCTCGGCTTGACCGTCCCGCAATCCTGACCCAACCACACGGCGCGAGTATCGAGGCTACCCTTCTGCTGAAGGCCGGTCGCATTAAACGTGCCGTTGACCTTGGTGGTGAACTCACGATCACTGAGGAAAGTGGCGACCCCCGCGCCCTGCGCTTTCGGACAGCTGAAACGGAATTTCCACTGATTACCGCTGCGGTCAGTGATTTCCTGTTTGCAGCCCGATTGCGGGTCCGTCAGCGGGATATTGTCTGACTTCACTTGCTCCGGCGTCAGGCACGCCCGAATCCCCTTTCCGCCCATGGTGATGCCCTGCTTCTCCAGCTGCGCACGCTGTTGCGGAGTCATCTGGCCCTGCAACTGGCCGAGGATCAGCTGCAAGTCCGGCAGGTTCTGGTCATCGACCTTCATGTTGCTCGTGGTCAACTCCCACAAACCTGGCTGCAGCATCTGCGCCTGAGCGGCCAGGGGAACTGCTAAACCTAAAGCCACGGCCAAACCCAGCAGACGAACGTTCATCGAGTAACTCCTGATCAGTAGTGGCCGTTAGACGTCAGCCACAGGCTTCAGTTCATGGGCCAATTAAATAGCGACATTCTGCACGGAACATGGTCTGTTAAGCATTGAATCTTCAGGAGCAAGGCTGCCCCATGGATTACTTTGGACCGCACATTTTCGGCTACATGATTGCACTGCTCCATACGTTGGGCCTGATCGCAGCCATCCACGCCGTACTCACCGTCCGGACCGCCCAGGGCGCTATCGCCTGGGCCCTGTCGTTGATCTTCATGCCTTACCTCACGCTTATTCCGTATCTGGTCTTTGGCCGCAGCACCTTCGATGGCTACATCAAGGCGCGGCGCCAGGCCAACGAGGAAATGCGCAAGGCGATCTCAGAGCTCAACTGGCGCCCCTGGGTAGAAGAGGCGCTGACCGCACGCGCCTCCAACGCCTACGCGTCCCTGCGGGCGATGCCGAAACTGGGGCGCATGCCGTGCCTGGCGAACAACGAAGTGCGCTTGCTGATCAACGGCCAAGCCACCTTCGACGCAATTTTCGAAGCCATCGACAACGCGAAGGAAGCGGTGCTGATTCAATTCTTCATCATCCACGACGACCGCCTCGGCCAGCGCCTGCAAACCCTGCTGCTCAAGAAAGCCGCAGAAGGCGTGGCCATACACTTGCTGTACGACCGCATCGGCAGCCATTCCCTGCCCCACAGTTACGTGCAGCCGTTGCGCGATGCCGGCGTCGAGGTCAAAGCCTTCGCCACCCGCAGCGGCTGGCTTAACCGCTTCCAGGTCAACTTCCGCAATCACCGCAAGATCGTCGTGGTCGACGGGATTCTGGGCTTCGTCGGCGGGCATAACGTTGGCGACGAATACATGGGCGAGAAACCGCCGCTGGCGCCCTGGCGCGATACCCACGTGCGCGTATGCGGGCCGGTGGTGGCCTGCATGCAGGAATCGTTTGCCGAAGACTGGTTCTGGGCGGCGCGATCATTGCCACCACTGATCCTGCCGGACGTGTATCCGGACGACGGTGTGCTCTGCCAATTACTCGCCAGCGGCCCGGCCGATTCCTACGAAACCTGTTCATTGTTCTTCGTCGAAGCCATCCATGCGGCAACAGAAAGGGTGTGGATCACCAGCCCCTACTTCATCCCCGACGAAGCCGTGTTCGCTGCGTTGAGACTGGCCGCTCTTCGAGGCGTGGATGTGCGGCTGCTTCTGCCCTCACGACCGGACCACCGAATCGTTTACGCGGCCTCAAGCCTTTATGCTTTCGAAGCCGTGCGCGCAGGCGTGCGCGTGTTTCGGTACGCGCCGGGTTTCCTGCATCAGAAGGTGGTGTTGATCGACAGTGAAATCAGCGCCATTGGCAGCGCCAACCTGGATAACCGCTCATTCCGGCTCAATTTCGAAGTGATGTTACTGACCGTCGACAGCGCGTTTGCCGCCGAGGTGGAACAGATGCTCAATGATGACTTCGCCCAGGCCCACGAGATCGCCAAAGAAGAAAGCCGGGAGACCCGCCGCCTGCAACAGGTCGGCATGCGGATCGCCCGGCTTATTTCACCGATTCTCTAAAGGTAGATGTCGTCTCGCGTCCAAGGCAGTTCATGGCTGCCATCGGCGTGGGCTTTCACCGCGAGGATCTGGTGCAGGTTGATCCAGCCTCTGGCGAACGCGTAAGCGCATCCCGCCAGGTACAACCGCCAGATCCGCAGCGCCTGTTCCGGAACCAGTTTTGAAGCCGCTTCCAGATTGTCCTCCAGGCGTTCGCTCCAATGGTCCAGGGTGCGCGCGTAGTGAAGGCGCAGGCTCTCGACATCGACGATCTCCAGCCCCGCTTCGCTGATCTCGGCGGAGATCATCGACAGGTGCGGCAACTCGCCGTTGGGGAACACATATTTCTCGATGAAATCCCCGGCACCGCGCCCTACAGGTCGGCCATCCGTGTGCTTGGCGGTGATCCCGTGGTTCATTACCAGGCCGCCCTCTTTCACTGCGCCGAACAAGGTCTTGCAGTACTCGGCCAGGTTGGCGTGGCCGACGTGTTCGAACATGCCGACGCTGACCACCTTATCGAAGCGCCCGTCCTGAGGCAGATCGCGGTAGTCGAGCAGTTGCAGTTCAACCAGATCGTCCAGGCCTTCGGCGGTCACTCTTTCACGGGCCAGGGCCAGTTGCTCTTTACTCAGGGTAATCCCGAACACTTTCGCGCCAAACTCGCGGGCCGCGAAACGGGCCAGCCCTCCCCAACCGCAACCGACATCCAGCAGGTATTCACCCGGTTGCAGCCGCAGCTTGCGGCACAGGTGGCGGAACTTGGCTTGCTGGGCTTGCTCCAGCGTTTCGCTGCCGGTCTCGAAATAGGCGCAGGAATACGCCATGTCGCTGTCGAGCCACAGCTGATAAAACGCATTGGAAAGGTCGTAGTGGTAGGAAATCGCCTTCGCGTCGGTTTCCTTGTCGTGGACCGTGCGCACAGGCTGACTGTCGTCGTCCTCGCTCAACAACGCCTGACTCCATTCATCACAAACGCGGATCACGTCGCTGATGGAGCCTTCGAGTTCCAGCTTGCCTTCGACAAACGCCGCTCCGAGCGCGTCCAGGCTGGGGTGAGTGAACTGGGTAACCATTTGTGGGTCCTTGACCACAATAGTGACGCTGGGCGTCGGCCCCAGGTTGAATTCATGGCCGTCCCAGAGTCGCAGGCGTAGCGGTAACTGCAGATTCTGTAAGGCCGGTGGAAGTTGCGCGAGCATGGAAAGTCCCCCTTGTTTCAGACGTCTGATGTGAGGGTAGACCATCCTAGAAAAATAGCTGGCTATCGATTTAATAGCGTTTTTCTATAACTCGCGGCGCTTAAACCAGCCGTCGTGCGTCCACAAAAGCAGATGGTCCTTACCCTAGATGACTACAAATTTGATGCACAGTTCTAAAAACTCGGTTTTGCCCTCATAGCCCTGGGTTAGAGGCGTTCAAGCCTCGTCTTTGATTTTCAGCAAAGGCTCCTGAAAGCGCAGCAGACGCCCCGCATTACCGAGCACCAACAACGTACTGAGGTTATGCAGCAACGCTGCAATCATCGCCCCCGCAGCACCGAGCCAGCCGAATGCCGCAAACGCGACAATCGCCAGGGTCCAGCCCAGACCGATGATCACGTTGACCTGCAAGGTCTGCCGACATTGGCGACTCAACCGGACACAGGTGCCGAGACGGCGCAGGTCGCTGCCGATCAACACAATGTCCGCCGACGCCAGCGCGATGTCCGCGCCCCCCGCGCCCATGGCCACCCCCACGACGCCGGCCTTGAGTGCCAGCGAATCGTTGATGCCATCCCCCACCACCATCGGCCGGAAGCCGTTGCCGATTTCCGTCAGCACCCGGTTGAGTTTGTCCTCAGGCAGTGCCTGCGATTCAACATCGGTGATGCCGACATCCCGTGCCAGCGTGTGCGCGACGCTGTGCCGATCGCCCGTAAGTAACAACTGGCGACCCAAACCCAGTTCACGCAATTCACTCAAGGCAAAACGCGCCTCAGGTTTGACGCTGTCTGCCAGCAACAGCCAGGCCAGGAATTCACCGTTGAGTGCCAGCCCGGCAATCGGGCCATCGTGTTCGGGAACCGCCGAAGTGGCGATGCCCAGTTGCGCGAATAGCTCTGGACGGCCGAGCGCTGCTTCGCCCTGCTCCGTCATCGCGACCACGCCCAGGCCCTGGCGCTCGTGGATGTCCGACAGCAGCAGAAAATGTTCCTGAGTGACCAACCCGGCGAGCGCACGGCTCACCGGATGACTGCTGGCCGAGCCGAGGCTCGCAGCGAGTTTAAGCACGTGACTGCGGTCCTCCAGCGGGCTGTCGATGGACTGCAAGCGCAAGGTGCCAAACGTCAGGGTTCCGGTCTTGTCGACCACCAGCGACGTGAGGTCCGCCAACTCTTCCAGGAACGCCGAGCTGCGAATCAGAATCCCATGCCGCGCCGCCACCGCCACGCCGGCAATCGCCGTGGCCGGCGCCGATAACACCAACGCGCAAGGACACGCCGCCACCAGCACCGCGAGCATCGCCTGGGCATCATTGGTGACAAACCAGGTCACCGCGGCCAACAGCAATACCAGCACCATGTAACTGCCAGCGTAACGCTCAAGCAAACGGGTGATCGGCGGCTTCGAACGCTCGGCGCTTTGCATCAGGGCGATGACTTTACCGAGGGTCGATTCGTTGCCGGTGCGTGTCACTTCGAGGCGCAGCAAACCGTCGAGATTGATCGCGCCGCCAAAGACCTGCATGCCGACACCCGCCTCGATCGGCACCGACTCACCGGTGATTGATGCCGTGTCGAGGCTTGCCTGACCGGACAACACCCGACCATCGGCCGGCACTCGGTCGCCCGCACGTACCTCGACAATGTCGCCGGTTTTAAGGGTGCCGTTGTCGACTTCGACGATGGCTCCGTCAGCCTGAACCTTGCGAGCGTGACTGCGGGTCAGTTTGCCGAGCGCACGAATCGCTTCCTGGGAACCGATCACGCTGCGCTCTTCCAGCACGTGGCCGAAGATCATGATGATCGGCAGCAACGCAGCAGTCAGCAGATCACCCGTCGCCCAGGCACCGAGCATGGCGAGGGCAATCAGCTGATCGGTGATCCCGTGCAAGCTTGGATATCGCAGGCTGTACCACGCCGAACGCATCACTGGCACGGCCACCAGCAACGATGCAAAACCCAACAGCAATTGACTGACGCCCGTCTGCTCCGGTGACAGCCAGCGCCAGATCAACCCGAGGCTGAGCAAGCCAAGGGCAAGCATGGCCAAGGTCAATTGGCGTGCAGCGCTGCGTTGTTCAGCCGAGGACAACAGGCTGGGTGCGGCGGCGGTTGAGGTGGTCATTGCGCTGCTCCCTGAATGATCAGGCGGGAATCATCTTTCGGATTGACCGTCGTTACTGAGCCGGCCTGGCCGAGAATCTTCGGCATCCGCTCGCGGTAGATACGCAGCAACATTTGCGGGTCAGTGCCCTGTTGTTGCGCTTGGGCCAGGCTCAACACCGTGGCCGTATCAGCCGAAGCTTTGGCCAGCCGTTCGCTCGCCTGGGCGTGGGCGACTTGCAGTGTCCGGTCGCCTTGTTCATTGGCGGTCTGGGTCAGTTTCTCGGCCTCGGTGCTCGCATTGGCGACGGTTTTGTCCGCTTGCTGGCTGGCGGTCAGCACCGCATTGAAAGCGTTCACCGCTGGGCCGGGCAGACTCGATTGCACGTCGACTCGCGCCACTTCGATACCCAGGCCCTGTCCCGTCGCGGTCAGTTCGGCCAGACGCTGATTGATGCCCTGCACCAAATCACCGCGCAGACGTTCGCGACGTTCTGCCGCCTGATTGTCGCTACCGATCAGTTCCGGTCGCGCCACCAAAATGGTGTCCAGGTCTCGCGCGGCCGTCAGGGCAACGGCGCTGCGGGTGACCAGCCGATCGAGTGCCGGCAACACATGTTCACCTTGAAGCACGAAGGCATAAGGTTCGGTGACCTTGTAGAAAACCCGCACATCCAGCTGCACCACGCCCGCGTCACCGGTCAGCAGATAGCCCGATCCAGCGAGCGTATCGCTCAGCGGTGTCGCGAAAGACGCCACCCGATCGGCCTGCAACGCGGCATCGCTACGAAGCAGATTCTCCACCCGACGTTCGATCACCCGATCAGCTGCCGGCAACAAAATCACTTGCTCAAACGGGCGCGGCCAGGCCAATAGCAAACCGGCATTCTGGATGCGATCCAGCGCGCCGAAGTGCAGGACCACCGCCCGATTCTGAGGATCAATCTGCCGCACATTGGAGAATGCCCACGCTAACGCAGCCAGAACGGTCACGCCGTAAAGCGCCAAAAAAGCCAATCGCCCAGCCTGAATCCAGGGGCTGCTTAACTCATGTGTTCCACGTGGAACTAAATTCATGGCTGTGACCCGGACTTGTTATCGAGGGTCGGTGGACCGTCAACCAGCACCCGGAAAGGTGCAGCATCAGTGCGCAATATCAGCTTGGTGTCCGGGGTGACGATCGTGCCCAATGTATCGAGGGAGCGCAGCAAGTTGTAAAGCTGTGGCGAACCGGCGTAGGCACGGCCGTAAATCTGCGCGGCTTCGACGCGGGATTGGGCTTCGATATCGGCAGCTTTCACCGTCGCATCAGCTTGCACGATGCGCGCATCTCGTTCAGCCGCGGACCGGATTTGCGCGGCTTCACGCTTGCCGATGGCGGTGCGCTCGGTGGCAATTGTTTCACGCTCGGCGCGCATGCGATCGACAGTGGCGGTGAGCGTCACCGACGGCAGGGTCAAACGCTCGATGCCCACTTGCAGCACGCGAACGCCATACGTGGTCAGCAACTGCTGATCGATCTGTTTACGCAACTGCGCTTCGAAGTCGGCAATGTGCACCTGATTGGCGTCGGTGTTGACCAGGTTGGCCAGGTCGAAACTGCTCGCGGTGGTTTCCAGTGCCGACCCCACAAACGTGCGAATCTGCCGCGCCGCTTCGTCCGGCTGATTCTGCACGGCGCGCATAAAGCGCTGCACATTGTCCGGGTCGCCCTGAACCTGCCACGCCACGTAGGCCTGAACAATGATGCGCAATCCGTCGCGCGTGCCCACATCCTGCAAACCGCTGGAGGTGGTGCGCAGCCGTAAGTCGACCGGAATGGCCGCTTCAAACGGTGCCGGCCAGCGCCAGCCGAGACCCGGCTCCAGCAACACCCGCGACGGATTACCGAAGCGAGTAATCACCGTGGCCTCCCCCGAGCGAACCTGCACCAGACTCGCTGCCGCGATGGCGAATGCCACGAGCAACGCCGCCCACCCCATGCGCCGCCACGGGAATGGACCGGCTTCCTGTGAATCACCGTGATGATGGTGGTGACCGTGGTGATGTCCGCCATGTCCGTGATCGTGGCCGGCGTGGTCGTCATGATCGTGAGAGTGCGACTGGCTCAATGGGTAGCTCCTGGCTGAGCGCTGTTGCGCGGCGACGCAGGATCGGCCGGCAGCGTGAAGGTACGTAGGTCGATGGTCGGTGCATTGCTGGTGCCGCCCAGACGATGATCGAGCACCAGCAATTTGGCGTTGGCCAGACCCTGGGTCAGTTGGCTGAAATACTGCTCCAGCAAGAACGCTTGGCCGGCACTGGCATAGGCTTTTTGTTCGGCGGTGAATTTCAGATCAGCCGCCTGCGCGGCGGAGTTGATTTCATGTGCGCTGGCGCTCGCCTGATCGCGAGCGATGCTGGCCTGCAACTGCGCTTGATTGGTCGCTTGCGCTGCTGCCCCGCGCTCACGCGAGATCAATGCCTGGGCACCAATCTGCGCCGCCTGAACGCCGTGATAAGCGTTGGCTGCACCGGCCGGCGGATGGATCGCCTCCACCACGGTGGCGAGAATTTCCACACCGCTGTCGAGCTTCTGCAGATCAGATTGCACGGCGCGGCCGATCTCCTCGGCCAGCCCTACCCTGTCCTCGCCAAGCAAACCGTCGAGGGTCCGCGAGGCAAAGTCGTGAACCAGAATCCGGCTGGCAGTGCTGCGAATCAGCGTTGGTACATCGGCGCTGTTGTACGTCGCAGCCAACGCCGCTTGATCGGTCAGACCGATGCGGTACACAAAACGCACGTCCATGTTAACGATCTGAAAGCTCTGCTTGTCGGCACGGCTGCTGGCGATCACCTGGGATTTATCGTTCACATGGCTGGCGTCCCACAAGCGATTGGCAATCGCCGGCGCCGGGCCTTCTGCAGGCTCCAGGACGACCGGCACCGATGTTTCGCCAACGCTTGTTGCCAACTCGTGAACCACGCCGTTTTCAACGCTCAACACCCGACCCAGCGGCCACGGTAAACCGGCGTGCAAACCCGGACCGAACACTTCCACCGGTTTGCCGAAACGTTCGTAGATGCCCCGCCCTTGCAGGGGTATTTCGTGAACGCCGGTGAGCGACCACCCGACAATCGCCACCACCGCCATCACCGGTAAAAACGCCCGACGCATATAGGTGAAGGCCCAGATCTGCCGCAAGTCGATACCGAAGCGGTTATGCAGTTCGTGCTGCAACGCCAGCAACGGTTGTGGCGGCCAGCGCAGCATGTCGGCGACAACACTTCGTGCCAGCAACGTCGGTTCAAAGTGTTCACGGCGAGGACTGAACAACGACAACATGGCGCGTAGCAGCAACTCGGCCGCGACCAGTCCCGGCAGCAACCCGATCAACACGGCAAGGCGTACTGGCCAGACCGAAGTTTCGCTGCCAAACAACAAACACAACGCGCTGAGCACCAGGCAAATGATCGCCACCCGGCTCAGTTGCGCCAACTGCCCCGCTTCTGGCCATTGGGCGATGTTTTCCTGGGCGAGCTGACGCTCAAGCACCAGCAAACCGAAGGCCAGCAACAACGACAGCACGGCACCGACGCTTGCCGATAATCCCAACGCTGCGGGCGCCAACGCGAGGCTCCAGAACTGGCTGATGCTGTAGATCGCCAACAGTGCCCAACCGGCGAGCCATAGGGTCGGTGCGCCGATCTGCCCGAGCAAGCGCACCCAGCGCTGACCGAGCCGCTCCAGCAGTCGCTCATACCAGCCATCGGGGGCAACGGTTTCATCCGAAACAACTTCTGGCAGCGGCGGATTCATCGCTTGCCCGCGCCACTGAGTCACCCACCATGCCGATTGCAGGCCGGCAATCAGCACCAGCAAACCGGCGCTCTGATTCACCAGCAACGGGGCCCACAGCGACAACGGCGCAAACAGCCCGACAAAAAACGCCAACACCAACCCGACCGCCGCCAAGGCACTCAGGCCGATGGCGAACTGACGCAATCGCCGCCCTTGAAAAACCGCCTGCTGAAAGCGCGGCAGCCCGGCTACCTGCGTTCCATCGACTTCGAGATCGACTTGCATACCACCCCAGTGCTTATCATTGGCCACATCGCAGTTCGTTACGATATAACGAAAGTGGTGAAATTTTTGTACTAAATCGCTCTATCTAAAGATGCCCAACCTGTCGCTACGCTGAAGCCTTGACCGAAATAGCCGTAAACGCACATATTACGCTCATAATTTTATTCAAAGACTACGTTTACCCAGCCCATTTCCCTTTCAGTCCAGGAGTACATCCATGAGCACTTATGACGTCGTGATACTGGGCGGTGGCCCCGGCGGTTACAACGCAGCGATCCGCGCAGGCCAACTGGGCCTGAAAGTAGCGTGCGTGGAAGGTCGGGCGACCCTCGGCGGCACCTGCCTGAATGTCGGCTGCATGCCCTCCAAGGCACTCCTGCATGCCTCGGAACTCTACGACGCCGCCATGGGAACGGAATTTGCCAACCTGGGGATCGAGGTCAAACCCACTCTCAACCTCGCCCAGATGATGAAGCAGAAAGATGAAAGCGTGGCCGGGTTGACCAAGGGCATCGAATTTCTGTTTCGCAAAAACAAAGTCGATTGGATCAAAGGTTGGGGCCACATCGACGGGCCGGGCAAAGTGACGGTGACCGACAACCAAGGTGGCAAGACCGAACTGAGTGCCAAGGACATCGTCATCGCCACCGGCTCCGAGCCCACTCCCCTGCCCGGCGTCCAGATCGATAACGAACGCATCCTCGATTCCACTGGCGCGCTGTCGCTGGCCGAAGTGCCGAAGCACTTGGTAGTGATCGGCGCCGGCGTGATCGGCCTGGAACTGGGTTCAGTGTGGCGCCGCCTGGGCGCCCAGGTGACCGTGATCGAATTTCTCGACCGGATCTGCCCCGGTGTGGATGCTGAGGCGGGCAAAACCCTGCAGCGCTCGCTGAGCAAACAGGGCATCAGCTTCAAGTTGAGCTCGAAAGTGACCAGCGCCACCCCGTCCGCAAACGGCGTTCAGCTCAGCGTGGAGCCGGCGGCGGGCGGCACTGCCGAGACGATTGAGGCCGATTACGTGCTGGTGTCCATCGGCCGTCGGCCTTACACCGAGGGTTTGGGTCTGGAAAACGTCGGCCTCACCACCGACAAGCGCGGCATGCTCGCGAACAAGGGCCATCGCACCGACGCTGCGGGCGTGTGGGTGATCGGCGATGTCACGTCCGGGCCGATGCTCGCCCACAAGGCCGAAGATGAAGGCATGGTGTGCATCGAGCAAATCGTCGGCAAGGCGGGCGAGGTCAACTATGACTTGATCCCCAATGTCATTTACACCAAGCCTGAACTGGCCAGCGTCGGCAAGACTGAAGAGCAGCTCAAGGCAGAAGGTCGCGCGTACAAAGTCGGCAAATTCCCCTTCACCGCCAACAGCCGGGCGAAGATCAACCACGAAACCGAAGGCTTCGCCAAAGTGCTGGCCGATGAGCGCACCGACGAGATTCTCGGCGTTCACCTGGTCGGACCCAGCGTCAGCGAAATGATTGGTGAGTATTGCGTGGCGATGGAGTTCAGCGCTTCGGCGGAGGACATCGCGCTGACGTGCCATCCGCATCCGACGCGGTCCGAGGCGTTGCGTCAGGCGGCGATGAATGTGGAGGGGATGGCGACGCAGATGTGAGCCCGCCTGCCAGATGATCGTTCCCACGTCGAGGCGTCGAACCGTCCGCGTGGGATCGATCCTGCTCGGTCTAAAGCGGCAAATGCCCCAACGGCAACGCCCCCGGCGTCTTCACCGTGTGAATCGCAAAGTTGCTGCGGATATCACTTACACCCGGCAATTTCAGCAGGCGCTCGGTGAGAAAGCGGTCATACCCACGTAGATCCGGCACCACCACTTGCAGCAGAAAATCCGATTCCCCTGACACCAGGAATGCCGAAATCACCTCCGGCAGTGCGGTGACGGCCAGGCGAAAGGCTTCGGCCTGCTCATCGTTGTGGCGCTCAACCTTGACCCCGACAAACACCGTCAGCCCAAGTCCCACTTCGTCACGATCAAGGTTGGCCTGATAGCCGCGAATCACGCCGGCCTCCTCCAGCATCCGCACCCGACGCAAACAGGGGGAAGCGGACAAACCGATCTCGTCGGCCAATTGCACATTGCTCAGGCGACCGTCCCGTTGCAGGGCGGCGAGAATCTTGCGGTCGTAGGCGTCCAGCTTCATGGCTTGGCAGATCCTGGTGGTTTGATCGTCACAAAGTGGCAGGTTATGCCAATTACCCAGCGTTTAGAAGCTGACTTCGCAAGCACCTGCCCCACCCTTCAACCCTAGACTGGCGCTACCGAATCAACAACGAATGGGGTGCAACGTGGAAGGACTCTGGCTGTTTTTCATGGCGCTGGCAGTGGTGTATCTGTTGCCCGGCCCGGACATGATTCTGCTGCTGCAGACCGGCGCCCGTCAGGGCAAAGGCGCGGCGTTGGCAACGGCGGTGGGTCTGGGCATTGCTCGTGGATGTCATGTGGCGCTGGCCGCGCTGGGGCTGGCGGCGCTGTTCAAGGCTGCGCCGTGGACCTTCGACGTGGTGCGCCTGGCGGGAGCCGCCTACCTGTTGTGGATCGGCATTCAGTGCCTGCGAACCACGATGTTGCCGAACCTGGATGGCGCAGACGCAACCGGCGAAAAACCATGCTGGCGGGCCTCCATCCAGCGCGGCTTGCTGACCAACCTGCTCAACCCCAAGGCGTTGCTGTTCTGCTCAGTGTTATTGCCCCAATTCATCAACCCTCACGCCGGGCCGGTGCTCGCGCAATTTGCGGTATTGGGCATGCTGCTGGTCGGCGTCGGTTTGCTGTTCGACAGCGCCTATGCCTTGACCGGCGCCGCGCTGGGCCGCTGGCTGCAACGCAGCCCCTCGGCCCAGCGCCTGCAACAATGGGTGTTCGGCAGCCTGTTGATCGGCTTCGCGGTGCGGCTGACCTTTGTTCAACAGGCATGAGCCTTACTGCGCTTTACGGCGGCGCCGGTTGATCAATACCAGCGCCGCGGCCGTCACCGCGATAACACCACCGATCTGCAATGGCCACTTGTACGGCCGCAGCGCCGAACGGGCGGCGTCAGTCGCCTGGGTTACATATCGTTTGCTGGCATTCTCGAAGTCGGGATACGGGCACTGGTGGCCGAAATCCACCGCCCAAGCCACATAGGGCCCTTCTTTGACATAGCGCTGGTACAGCGCACTTTGGTCTTGAAGGCTGCTGTTCCACCCCGCCGCCGAGCACAACACAGCAGCAAAAGCCTGGCTGGTGTGAGGCAGGTTATCGGCGGCGCGGTTGGCCAAGGCCGTGGCGACGAATCGATAGTGGTAGCGCTCGTCGGGCTTCGCGGCACTGGCTTGCTGGCGCTGGACTTCACTTTCGGCCACCAAGGGGCCGACCTTCAGTTCAGTCGTCTCCAGGCTGTAATTGCCGCCAAACGTGGCGTAGTCCGGGGCCATTTCATAACCCAGAATGTCCATGCCCCACTCGCGTGCCGTCCAGGCTGCGTTGAACAGAGCAGACGCACGCTTGGTCGGCCACCACGCTGAATCAGCGAGCTGACGCTGTTGCGCATACAACCGGGCCTTTTTCTGTAGATCGGGGTTGTCGAAATACACCAGCGCCTCGTCGTAGCGCTCTTCACGCAGTAATCGACGCCCGAGCAGATTGCGCAGTTGCGCCGCCACCGGCAACGGCACGTAGTTGTCGCGATCCTGCTGGCTGAGCGCTGGCGGCGCCGGCACTTGGGTGTCGACGTAATGCTTGAGCTCATCGACGGTCAGCACGCGCTCGGCAACGGTCGCGGCATCGAACCAATAGATACTTTGGCTGCGATAAAGCTGATCGAACGCTTGCAGGTAATCCCCGCGTTGCAGCGCCAGGATCGCGCTTTCACCCTCGACCCGGCACTTGGGTTGTAGGCTTTCGAAATCATAGTCAGGCGTGCGTCGCTCGCCCCACGATTCGTTCTGCGGGAAGGCCTGGGCCGCCTTGGCATACGCCGCAGCCGCTGCACTTTTGTCACCCTCACGCAACGCCAGTTTCGCCCGCAGCCACCACGCCAGACCGCCGTCCCCGGCATGCTCCAGGAACGTTTTGGCGCTGGTGTAATCGCCCTGTTGATAATTCATCGCCGCCAGTCGGTCCGCGTTGTCCAGACTGCCCCGGGTGCTGCTTTGCAGGAGTTTGATCAGCTTCAGTTCATTCGGCGGTTGATCACCGAATGACCAGCCCAGGCGACTGATCAGCGACGCCGTCACCAGTTGTTGCACCGGTTTGCCCTTGAGCAACTCGGTCAACTGATCTTCAGGCATCGCCAGCAGATCCGCCATCAACAGCTTCAGCGAGGTGTAACCCACCGCCGAACCGTGGCGATTTTGCGTGGCGTACAGATTGATGGCGCTGTTCCAGTCGCCAGCGGTGCGCGCCACGCGGGCCTCCTCGCCGAGGCTGGCGACACCGAGTTCCAGCGGGTCGCTGAAGCCGTCGATGCTCAGCTGACGGACCTGCTCGAAGGCTTTGCGCGACTGTGCCAACAGGTCAGGCGCTGCGTCTGCTTCGGCGCTCTGGGCAAACAGCGTCCGGCCCAATGAATAAGCGGCCCAGGTGCTGCGCAAGGCGCGTTGATCCGCCGGCAGCGCCAGCACTTTCTGGAAGTACTCGGCGGCCAGCGCATGATCACCGGCGTTGAACCCCACCGCACCCGCCAGATAGAAACGAAGCTCGGCCGGCAGGCTCGCGCCCTGGGTCTCGACTTGACGGGCATCGGTCAGCGCGCGCAACTGTTTGACCAGGGCTTGCTGCTCCGCCGTCAACCCGGCCTGCTCGGCCTTGTCTCGCTGCTCGGCGTAGTCGGTTGCCTCCAGGCCGTAAGGGGATGACTCGACGTTCTTGAGCCCTGCGATCACATGCCCCAGGCGATTGATCTCGAACTGGAAGTTGCCTTCCGGCAGCTCCGCCAGCGACTGGGCGCGGTTGTCCAGCAAGCGCATCGGGAAGTCCGGCCCGCAGGCCAACGCTGAACCCAGCGGCAGGCTGAGGCTCAGGCAAAGCACATGGCGGGGCCAGTTACGGGTGAACATTCGAACCTCCTTGATCAATGTGTGCGCAGCGAGCCCAACCGATGGCGCGCTGCTCGCCGGCCGGTATCCGGCCGTCGCGCAGGCGGGTGAAGGTAAGCAGATCCGGGCTTTGTTGCAATGCGTAACCGGCCAGCGCATCGGCACCGTCGCAGCCGCGAACCGCCAGCGTGACGCGTTCGGGCCAGGCGTTGTCGAGGTTGCCTTGATTGCTAACGCTGATGTCATAGAGGTCGTCTTGCGCGATGAGTTTCAAACTTAACCGACTATCGAGCGAATCTCCGCGAGCAACGGCCCTCAGCGTGTTCAGGCTCCAGGCCCGACGATCACCCACCAGCGGCAGACGAAACCAGATCAGACCGGCCAGATGCGTCGGTGGATCGGCGCGCAACTCGGCGGCGAGTGCGCTCAGTTGCAAGGGATCCGCCAGCAATTCCCGGCGTTGGCCGGCTCGCCCGACAGGCACTTCGCTTTCCACGACCGGCGCACCGCTGGCGCCCGGCAACAGGGCCACGCCATAGGCGGGCAGCGCCAGGTAAAAGGGTTTTGAGGTGATGAGGCTCCAGGCGTTTACCCATTTCCTGGCTTGATCCGGATCAAACAGACCACGACGCGGATCACTCACCGCATGCACCTGCAACACGCTGCTGTCGACGGTCGCCAAGAGTGCCGGCAATTCAGGGCTGTCGAGCCAGGCCGGCAATGCGGTGATGCTTAACGGCAAAGCGGTGGGTAAAGCCGTGCGCAGGTGAGTAAGAAATTCGCGGTAAGCCGGTAGCCGGGCGCTACCGGCGTCGTGGTCGATTTCCACGCCAGAGAGCGTCAGCCCCTGCCCTTGCCACTCGCTGAGCACTTGCTGGATGTGCGTCGTGACGTCGTCCTGATCCAGCGACTTGAGCTGGCCGTCGAGGCGAATCACCGCAATCAGCGGTCGGCCATCGCGCTTGAGCAGCGCCGGATCGACTCGCGCCCGGCTCCAGCCCGCCTGAGGAAACGCCTGCAAGGCCAGCACCCGCAAGGTCGAAAAGTCCGCGCGACTGTCTTGCAGGGCGGCGTCATGGGCTGACGTCCATTGCCGTTGCCAGACGTAGAGTTGCTGATCGAGCGGCGGCGCGTCTGTTTGTTCGCAACCGTTGAGCAGTGCCAGAGCAACAAGCAGGACAGAAAGACGAACTAACAACATGAAATCCCTGATCCTGGAAACACAGGGCTACAGGGTACACAAAACCTGTGGGAGCGAGCCTTTGTGGTGAGGGGATTTATCCTCTCACCACAAGGCAGCGGCTACAGAGAGTGGCTACACCAAGGGCTTGCGGGCAATGATCACCTGACTTTTCGCCACGACCGCGTCCAGCGCCTGTTTGATCTGCGCGCCACGGGGCGACGCCAGAATGGCCTGCCACGTGTCGGCCCAGTGGTTGAGCAGCGGGTGGTCAGGATTGCTGAAATCGACCTTGGCTTCCCAGAACAACAGCATCCACATCGACCAGTAAAACCCGTACTGGCTGTGGCTGAGCACTTCCAGGCCGGCGTCGCTGACCATCGCCTTGAACTGCTCTTCGCTGATGATGCGAATGTGGTTGGGCTTCTGGAAATACTCGGGCGCGGCGATGTCTTTTTGCAGGTCTTCGGAGCTTGGGTGCGGGACGCTGAGCAAATACAACGCGCCCGGTTTGCCGACACGCACCAGTTCAGCAAGGAACTGCGCCGGATCGTCCACGTGTTCGATGACTTCGGTGGACACCACGCGAGTGGCCGTCGCATCGCCAATCGGCAGCGGGTTGCAGTCGGTGACGTGGCATTCGACGTCACGCGCCGGTGTGTCGCTCAGGCGCTGTCGGGTGGCTTCGACCTTGGCCGCGTCGATGTCGGCGATGATGATCTTCGCCCCGCGCATGCCGCAGAAATGCACGTTACCGCCGTCACCGCAGCCGACGTCCAGCAGCGTGTCTTCGGCGGTCACCGGGAACCCGGTGAACAGCTCGCCGGTTTGCTGATTGAACCAGCCGCTGAGCATTGCGTCGTGCAGGCCGAGCATGTACGGATCGACCTTCTCGACCGTGTCCGCCACAGGCGCCACGGGAACGGGCGTACCCGCCGTGAGTTTCTTCAAAAGGCTCAGCATGAGGTAGCTCCAGAGGTTTGGGCGGCTGTTCGGGACGTGCCCAGGCGTTTGACCAGCGAGGCACCGCGGTTACGCATGGGCATTTCGATGAAGCGGTAGTTGAGTTCGCTCAACAAAGCGATCAAACCGCCAGCAATCATCAGTGTCAGGATCGGATGGCCGCCGGGATTGGGCAGACCGGCGCCCTGCAAGCGGAACGTGAATTCGCGCACCAGCAAATAAGCCGGTATGTGGATCAGATAGATCCCGTAGGAGCGACTGCCGACCCACGTCATCAGGTTCTTCAACACGCCCCGTGGCAGCAGGTAGTCGCGATTGTAGGAAGCGATCCAGACCAGCACCGCGCACAACAACGCGATCGTGCCGATGCGGTAATGAGTGAACGTGAAGCGATCCGTCGCCATGAAACTGAGCACCAGCGACAGCGCGACCAATGCTGTCACCCCGGCCCACGGACGGCGCAGGAACGTCGGCTCCCAGCGCAGATACGAGGGTTGCGCACTCCACATCGCCAACAGGATGCCGAGTGCCAGCGCATCGGTGCGAACCACCATCAAGATCGGTGTGCGCAACGTGAACAACTGCACCGCGACCAGCGCCAGCAAGGCCCAGACCAGGTGCTTGCGACAGATCAGAATCAGCAGCGGAAACAACAGGTAAAACTGCTCCTCCAGCGATAGGCTCCAGTACACGAAACTGGTGCCGTACTCATAGTTATAGAAGCTGTCGGCGAAGCGGAAGTTCGCGTACTGCCCGACCCCGGCCAGGGTCGCCTGAAGGTTGGCGTGCAGCGTGCCGAACGCTCCGGAGCGATTGAGAAAAATGCAGCCCAGCAACATCAGCGCCAGCCACAACCACGCTGACGGCAGCAATCGAAAGGCCCGGCGCAGCCAGAAGTTACGCGTCTGCTGCCAGTACTCCTGACGGGTGCTGCAACCCTGCAACGCCGGGATCAGGCTGCGCGCAATGACAAACCCGGAGATGGCGAAAAACAGATCCACGCCCCACCACGGCTGACCCCACGCGGTGATGGCTTGCAACAGCGGCACCGGGGCCGCAAACAGGCTGTCTTGCAGGTGATGAAACAACACACCGAGCACCGCAATGCCGCGCAACAACTCGATGTCCATGATCCGTCTGTCGTTATTCATGCCGTCCTCCTGGACGTTGCCCTGTTTTCCACCCCATTCAACACTGCGCGGATCATGCTTCGCGGGTATCCGGAGCGACGCGGGTTTCAAGGAGCTGCGCGAAGAAGGCTTTCAGTCGTTGCTCGGCGGTGGCCTGGCTGCAGAATTTTTCGAGGCTGGCCACCGAATGCGCGGACATCTGCGCGTAACGCTCGGCGTCGTTTTTGGCGACGTCATAGCTGGCCCGATAAGCGCGGCACAACGATTCCCAGTTCGTCACGTAACGCAGGGTTCGGAACGCCCTGCGCGGGTCGTGGGGCCAGGCCGTCAGCTCGTCGGTGGAGTCGATCAGAAACGCATTATCGGCATCCAGGTAATCGATCATCGCCGTGGTGCGTGGCGCGACCGCCGGTTTACCGCAGGACATGAACTCCATCAGCGGCAGGCACTGGCCTTCGCCGTAAGAGGTGTTGACCACAAAGCGGGTTGCCTGCACCAGGTGCTCGTAGTCCGAATCCGCGAGGTAGCCGTAGATCAGCACGATGCGGCAGCGATAGGACTGGTTTTTGTACAAATGGTGAAGGATGTCGGTCAGCGCTTCTTCGGCATCGTGGTGGGTCAGTTTGAGCACCAGCGTCGCGTCATCCACCTCGCGGAACGTCACGCAGAAGGCACTGAGCATGTCTTCCCAATTCTTGCGCCCATCACCCGGGTTGAACACCGAGGTGTAGATCACGCCGTCGAGCACCAGTTCGTGTTCACGGGGCGGTGCTTCGAAATCGATACCTTCGCCTTCGCGTAACGACGCCGGCCCAAAGGCTCGCAAGTCCAGGGTGCGGCTGTCGGCCACCAGGCCTTTGATCTTCAGGCGCACCTGACTCGCCAGTGGCTGACGTTGCAACTGGGCGCCGCGTGCCGAGAATCGATCCCACACCGGCGCCGGCACCGCGACGATCGAATAGTCGGCGCCCATCGCCTCGCGCACGGCGTTTACCGTGTAGCTGGAATGGGTAATCGCCGCGCCTGAAGCACGCAATACCGTGCGCCAATCATTGCGCGGCTCACCCGCAAAGGGTTCGTTGGGAATGGTGCTGAATTCCCACGCAAACACCGGCAAGGTCGGACAGGCGAAGTGCACCGGCGTGCAATGCGGCGGCGAGAACGACAGGAACACGCAGTCTTCACCTCGGGACAGCGCGTCGCGGTACAAGGCATCGACTTCGGTCTGCGGGTCTCTGACTTCCACCACGCGCCCCAGACGTTCCAGCACCGGCCGGTATTCCTTGAGCACGAAGTAATAGCTGTACTCCGAACGGCCAAGGTTCTGGGCGATGGTGTGCTGGTTGGTTTCCGAATGAATGATGATCAGCATGAGGCGTTATCCGTCACGGCCGCTACCGGCAAAGCCTGCGGCGTCAGCCCGAAAAAATCCGCCAGGCGCTTCTGCACCGGGGCGAAGGCGCAGTAGTCGTGCATGCGCTCGACCGCATCGCCCGACATGCGCCGGTACTCCAGCGGTTGCTCCTTGGCCGTCCGGTAGCTGTTTTCGTAGGCGGTTTTCAGCGAGCCCCAGTCCGGGCGATAACGCAGGGTCCGGTAAATGATCCGGGTGTCTTGTGGCCAGATGGTCAGCTCTTCGCTGGACTTGACCACAAACGCCACACGCTCATCGATGTAATCCTCCATGGCGGTGTGGTCCGGGGCGATCACCGGCTTACCGCTGGCCATGAACTCCATCAGCGGCAGGCACAACCCCTCGCAGCGCGACGCGTTGACGTAATAACTGGCGGCTTCGTACAACCGGGCGTATTGCGGATCATCCAGGTAACCGTGCATCACCACCACCCGACAGGCGAACGGCGAGAGTTGCGCGAGCAAGGTCATCAGCTCGTCGTAGTAGGACGACAGGTCGCTCTGGGTAATCTTCAGCACCAGCGTGGCATCATCCGTTTCGCGAAAGGCCCAGCAGAATGCGGTGATCAATTGATGCCAGTTCTTGCGACCGTCACGGGGGTTGAACACCGTGACGTACACCACGCCATCCACCTGGGTTTCAACCCGGGAAGTGGTGTCCGGCCAATCCCGCGGTGCAGGCTCCGGCACGGCCATCGTCTGCGGGCCAGCGATAGCCGGCAGATACTCGGCGAGCCGTGCATGAGCGGTATCGGAAAGAAGATCGCGGATGCCTTCCCAATACCACTGGCTCAGAAAGTGCGTGCGATGCACCGGGACGGGCAGCGTTTTGCCCATGTCCCGACGCCACATGTGCAGGTAATGGCGAGCGATGACGAAGCGACGTTTTAGCGTCAACGGCGGCGGCTTCAATGCCTCCAGCGCCGCCAGTTCCTCGGCGCTCGGCGGTACGGGAATCAGCGCGTCGGCAGACAGCCCAAGCGTGCGCGTATCGAAGATGCAGCCTTTGATCTCCAGCGTCGAACCGGTATTCACCGGCGCGCTGGCGTGGTGGCTGCGAATGGCCGCGAAGTTCTCCCACAAGGGCGTGGGCAACACCAGCACGGGGAAATCTTCGCCCATGGCCCGCCGAATCGCCCGGGCCGTGTGGCTGGAAAGCGTGATGACCCGGCCCTGGCGTGCCAGCATCTGCGTCCAGTCCTGACGTGGGTCGTTATCCCATTGCTCATCGGGAATGGAGTCGAACTCCCAGGCCACCACGCAGATCGTCGGGCATTCAAGATCGTTCGGGGTTTTCTGCGGCGGGGTGAACGACAGGAACAGGCTGTCTTCGCCGGTGGCCAGCAATTGTCGATAGAGAGGATCGACCTCGGCGGTGGAGGACACCACATGCACCCGCCCGAGGCTTTCGAGCACCGGGCGATAAGCCTTGAGCACGAAGTAATAACTGTATTCGGGACGACCGAGGCTCTGACTGATGGAGCTGTCGTTGACGTCCGAGTAAAGAATGAAGTTCATGGCATCCCACGATGAAACCGCCATCCCGGCAGCCCCACTCTATGACGGCAAAGCCACGGATCGACCCGGCGTTTGCCAGTCGTCGTCCAGCGCCTTCTTGCCCGTCTACGTTCTTGTTTTAATGGTCAGCTTCGCGGGGTGTGAATACCACCCGGCCGAACCCTGGGTAATCGTGACGAGGGGCATTCTAAACACATCCGCTGAGGATTCGTGAACCGCCCGGCGAGAATAAATCGGGCTTCGCTGACGAGAACTGACCAGTCACGGTGGGACCTGTTGAAATTGCCGCGCAATTGGCACAGATTGGCTACCAAACAACTACAACAAACGTTTCGCCTGTCTTTCGACCAAGGAATCCACCCGGTCTGTCAGACATCTCCATAAAGCCTGTGGGGAATGGACGAAATGCACGACCAAGGGGCCGCTGTTTGAAAAAGCGTCTGTTCGTTACGGGTCTCAGTGGATTCGTAGGACAACACATCCAAACCCGCCTGAAGGCTGATGCCTCGGAATGGGAGCTTCTGCCTGTCGCCGCCCGCTACGATCTCGGCGAGCCAGGCTCCCTCGACGGCCTCTGGCCGGACATGCCCGACGCGGTCATTCACCTGGCCGGCCAGACCTTCGTCCCCGAAGCCTTCCGCGATCCGGCACGCACGCTGACGATCAACCTGCTCGGCACCTTGAACCTGCTTCAGGCACTCAAGGCCCGTGGCTTCAACGGGACCTTCCTGTACGTCAGCTCCGGCGACGTCTACGGGCAAGTGACCGAGTCAGACCTGCCCATTACCGAACACCAGCCACCCTGCCCGCGCAATCCCTATGCCGTCAGCAAACTGTCGGCCGAGTTCCTCAGCCTGCAATGGGGCCTGAGCGAAGGCTGGCCGGTCGTGGTCGCACGCCCGTTCAACCACATCGGCACCGGCCAGAAAGACAGCTTCGTCATCGCCAGCGCCGCCCGCCAGATCAACCGTATCAAACAAGGCCTGCAAGCCCCGCAACTGGAAGTCGGGGACATTGACGTCACACGCGACTTCCTGGACGTGGGCGATGTGGTGTCCGCCTATCTGGCGCTGCTGGAAAAGGGTACGCCGGGACAGGTCTACAACATTTGCTCGGGGCGCGAGCAGAGCATCCGCAGCCTGATCGAACAACTGGGGGACCTCGCCCAGGTCGACCTGCAATTGATTCAGGATCCTGCGCGTTTTCGCCGCGCGGATCAGCGTCGCGTTTGTGGCAGCTCTGCCAAGCTCGCCCAGACCACAGGATGGACGCCTGAAATCACAACACAACAATCCCTGCGGGCGATCCTGTCCGACTGGGAGAAGCGAGTAAAAGAAGAATGACAAAAAGTGCATTGATCACGGGGATCACCGGTCAGGACGGCGCGTATCTGGCCAAATTGCTGCTCGACAAGGGCTACAAGGTCCACGGTCTGGTGGCGCGTCGCAGCAGCGATGCACGCTGGCGTTTGCGTGAAATGGGAGTCGAGGGGGACATCGTTTACCTGGACGGTGACATGGCCGATGCCTGCTCGGTGCAGCGCGCGGTGATCAAATCCGCTCCGGACGAAATCTACAACCTGGCGGCGCAAAGCTTTGTCGCGGCCTCCTGGGATCAACCGGTCACCACCGGCATCGTTGACGGGCTGGGCGTGACTCACCTGCTCGAAGCGATCCGCCAGTTCAGTCCGCACACGCGTTTTTACCAGGCGTCTACCAGCGAAATGTTTGGCCTGATCCAGGCCGAGCAGCAGGACGAGAACACGCCGTTCTACCCGCGCAGCCCTTACGGCGTGGCCAAGCTGTATGGTCACTGGATCACCGTGAACTATCGCGAAAGTTTCAACCTGCACGCCAGCAGCGGGATCCTGTTCAACCATGAATCGCCCCTGCGCGGCATCGAGTTCGTGACCCGCAAAGTGACCGACGCCGCCGCCCGCATCAAACAGGGCAAACAGCAGGAATTGCTGCTGGGCAACATCGACGCCAAACGCGACTGGGGGTTTGCCGGTGATTACGTCGAAGCCATGTGGCTGATGCTGCAACAGGACAAGCCTGACGATTTTGTGGTCGCTACCGGCGTGACCACCACCGTGCGCGAGATGTGCCGCATCGCCTTCGATCACGTGGGCCTGAACTACCGCGACTTCGTGAAGATTGACCCGGCGTTCTTCCGCCCGGCCGAGGTCGAAGTGCTGCTCGGCAACCCGGCCAAAGCTCAGCGCGTATTGGGCTGGAAGCCAAAAACAGACCTGGATACCTTGATCCGCATGATGATGGATGCGGACATGAAACGCGTCGCCAAGGAGTAGGCCATGCTGATTCCTGTGATTCTCTCCGGCGGTGCCGGTACTCGCTTGTGGCCGGTGTCCCGCGAGGGCCATCCCAAGCCGTTCATGACCCTGCCCGACGGTCAGTCGCTGCTGGGCAAAACCTATCGGCGAGCGGCCGGTCTGCTTGATGGCTGGGGCGATATCGTCACGGTGACTAACCGCGACTACTACTTCCAGAGCAAGGATCACTATCAGGAGGCGCAGCTGAGTCGCCATCGCGGGCACTTTCTGCTGGAGCCGACAGGCCGCAACACCGCCCCGGCCATCGCCGCCGCCGCCCTGTCACTGCAAGCCCTGCACGGCGATGACGCGATCATGGTGGTGATGCCCGCCGACCATTTGATCCTCAACGAAAACGCCTTGAAGTCTGCGGTCGAACACGCCGTGGCATTGGCCAAGGATGGTTTCCTGGTGACGTTCGGCGTGGTGCCGACGGCCCCGGAGACCGGTTTCGGCTACATCGAGACCGGCGCGGCACTGGACGAAAAAGGCGCCGCCAAAGTGCAGCGTTTCGTCGAAAAACCGGATCTGCAAACCGCCACCCATTACCTGGAAAGCGGCAAGTTCCTGTGGAACTCGGGGATGTTCTGTTTCTCCGTGACGACCGTGCTGGCCGAATTGCAGATCCATGCCCCCGAGCTGCTGGAGCAGACGCAAACCTGCATGGCGCAAAGCGCCCCCGTGGAAACGGCCGGGTGCCTGCAGCAGGAATTATCCCCGGCGTTGTTTGCCGAAATCACCGACATTTCCATCGACTACGCCTTGATGGAACGCTCCGACAAAGTGGTGGTGGTGCCCGCCGGTTTTGACTGGAGCGACATCGGCTCCTGGGGCGCGGTGGCCGCGCTGGTGCCGGCGGATGCGCAAAACAACCGCGCCAGCGGTGACGCGGTGTTCGTCGACAGCCACAACAACTTCGTCCAGAGCGAAGACCGGCTGGTAGCCGCGGTGGGTGTGGATAACTTGATCATCATCGACACCGCCGACGCGGTGCTGGTGGCCCACGCCGATCGCGCACAGGATGTGCGCCGGGTGGCCAAGCAGCTCAAGGACAAAAAGCACGAGGCCTATCGCCTGCACCGCACGGTCAGCCGGCCCTGGGGCACCTACACCGTGCTCGAGGAAGGCCCGCGCTTCAAGATCAAGCGCATCGTGGTCAAGCCTGGCGCCAAGCTGTCGCTGCAAATGCACCACCACCGCAACGAACACTGGGTGGTCGTCGAAGGCATGGCCAAGGTCACCAACAACGGCGCCGGCACCCATCTGGTGGCCAAGAACGAATCAACCTTCATTGCCGCCGGTCACAAGCATCGCCTGGAAAACCCGGGCGTGATCGACCTGGTGATCATCGAAGTGCAAAGCGGCGAATACCTGGGAGAGGACGATATCGTTCGCTTCGAAGACCAATACGGCAGGACGGTTTGAATGCTGCTTTCCCTATACCGCACGCTGCGTAGTTATCGAGGGTTTATCTTCGGTAGCGTCCAGCGTGAGTTTCAGGCGCGTTATCGCAATTCGCTGTTTGGTGCTCTGTGGCCGGTGCTTAACCCCCTGTCGATGATCATCGTCTACACCGTGATTTTTTCCCACATCATGCGCGCGCGCCTGCCGGGCGTGGATGACAGCATGGCCTACAGCGTTTACCTCTGTGCCGGCCTGCTCGCCTGGGGACTCTTTGCGGAAATCACCTTGCGCAGCCAGAACATGTTTCTGGAAAACGCCAACCTGCTGAAGAAAATCAGCTTCCCACGGATCTGCCTGCCGGTAATTGTGCTGTTTAACGCGGGCATCAACTTCGCAATCATCATGGCCCTGTTCCTGGGCTTTCTGCTGATCACCGGACGTTGGCCGGGAATGGCGTTGTTCGCCTTGATACCGCTGATGGCGTTGCAAATGATGTTCTGTGCCGGGCTGGGAATGATACTCGGCGTGTTGAATGTCTTCTTCCGGGATGTCGGGCAACTCTTCGGCATCTGCCTGCAATTCTGGTTCTGGCTGACGCCCATTGTCTACCCGATGAGCATCCTGCCGGACTGGGTGCAGCGCCTGCTGCAACTCAACCCCCTGACCAACCTGATCGTCAGCTATCAAAACATGTTTCTTTATGGGCAATGGCCGGTCTGGAGTTCGCTGCTGCCGATTTTTGTCACGGGCTTAGTGTTCTGTCTGATCGGGCTGCGTCTGTTTCGCCAGCGCGTCGGTGAAATGGTGGATGAACTCTGATGGGGCATATTCGCGTCACCGGCCTGGGCAAGGCCTACAAGCAATACCCGACCCGCTGGAGCCGACTGGCCGAGTGGCTGATTCCGTTTTCGCCCCTGCGCCACCACCAGCACTGGGTGCTGCAAGACGTCGAATTCGAGATTGCCCCCGGTGAGGCAGTGGGCATCGTCGGGGTCAACGGCGCAGGCAAAAGCACCTTGCTGAAGATGATCACCGGCACCACCCAACCGACGTGCGGCAAGATCGAGCTCGAAGGCCGGGTGGCGGCCCTGCTGGAACTGGGCATGGGCTTTCACCCGGACTTTACCGGCCGACAGAATGCAATCATGGCCGGGCAATTACTGGGCATGCAGGTCGATGACATCGAAGCGCTGATGCCACAGATCGAAAGTTTCGCGGAAATCGGCGAAGCCATTGACCATCCGGTGCGAACCTATTCCAGCGGCATGCAGATGCGCCTGGCGTTCAGCGTGGCCACCGCGCAGCGTCCGGACATCCTGATCGTCGACGAAGCCCTCTCCGTGGGCGACGCCTACTTCCAGCACAAGAGCTTCGAACGCATCCGCAGCTTCCGCAAGGCTGGCACCACCCTGCTGATCGTTTCCCATGATCGCTCGGCCATCCAGTCGATTTGCGATTCGGCGATCCTGCTCAAAGACGGCCGCATGGCCATGTACGGCAAACCCGAAGCGGTCCTGGATTACTACAACGCCCTGATGGCCGAGCGTGAAGGCCAGGTGGTCCGTCAGGAAATGCTCGCCGGCGGCGAAGTCCAGACCGTGTCCGGCACCGGTGAAGCGGCCATCCTCAGTGTGCGGATGCTGGACGAGAACGAACGCTCCATCGACGCCGCCGAGGTCGGTCAGAGCGTGGTGCTGGAAGTCCAGGTCGAAGTCCGCCAGGACATCGAGCGATTGGTGCTCGGTTTCATCCTCAAGGACCGCCTGGGTCAAATGATGTATGGCATCAACACCCATCGCCAGGACAAGGCCCTGACCGATCTGCACGCCGGGGAGCGTTACACGTACCGTTTTTCCTTCGTCATGGGCCTGGGCAAGGGCAACTATTCCGTGTCCCTGAGCTTGTCGCGGCTGGACTCGCATCTGGATCGCAACTACGAATGGCGCGATTACGGGCTGGTGTTCCATGTGATCAACAACCGGCATGAAGACTTCGTCGGCTGCTCGTGGCTGGCGGCGCAAACCACCATTACCCGCTCCGACTCGATTGTTTCGGAGCGCACGCCATGACGCGCCTTCTGGTGGAATGCACCCACGTGTTCCTGCACCCCAAAGTCAATTCGGGCATCCAGCGGGTGGTGCGTAACGTCATCAATCAATTGCCGGCTAGCGTCGACGGTGTTGAGTGCATTCCAGTGGTGATGCTCAAGGGCAAACTCTATCGGGTGCTCAAACTCGGTGCGTTGAACATCCCGTTTTTTGATGGGCTGATGACATTCGGTGGGCGACTGGAGCGGCTGGCTCATCGTTTCTGGCAACTGCATCAACGCTTGCACAATCGCAGTCACTCGCGAGTGGTCAAGCGCCTGCTGCACGTGGCCTACCGCCTCACGGCGATCACCTGCTTCAGCATTCCTTTGCGCCTGATCGACGCCATCAACCAATATCAACTGCCCAAACGGTGCTCGCCATTGCAGCATCAGCCGGGTGATCAACTGGTGTTGCTGGATTCTTCCTGGCACAGCGATTTCTTCCCGTTTGCCGAACAGCTCAAGCGTGAAGGCGTGGGCATCGTTTCGGTGATCTACGACCTCATCCCGCTGACTCACCCACAGTTCTACGACACGCGGCTGGTGCAGACTTTCAACGAGTGGTTCAACTGGATCACCCAGACCGCCGACGGCTACGTGGCGATCTCCGCCATGGTGCGCGATCAGGTGCGTGAAGAATTGCAGCGTCGGCTGGGTCCGGCCAAAGCCGATACGTTGTGGTTCGATTATTTTCACCTCGGCTCCGAACTGGACCTGAGCGAAGCCTGCGCCGCCGTCGAGCCGAGACTGACGCGCGTGTTCAAAACACCGGAGCCGGTGTTTTTAATGGTCAGCACCATCGAGCCGCGTAAAAACCACGATTACCTGCTCGACGCGTTCGAACGTGCCTGGGCCTCAGGTTCGCAAGCCCGGCTGTGCATCGCCGGGCGCATCGGCTGGAAGTGCGACGCCCTGCTCGCCCGCGTGCGCAACCACCCACAGTTGAACCAACGCCTGTTCATGTTCAACGACCTGAGCGACACCAGCCTCGAACACGCCTATTCCCACGCTAGCGCGCTGGTGTTTCCGTCGTGGGTTGAAGGCTTCGGCTTGCCACTGGTGGAAGCCATGCAGCGCGGTTTGCCGGCCATGGGCAGCGACATTCCTATCTTTCGCGAAATCGGTGGCGAGTTCATGGCGTACTTTGACCTCGCCGAACCGCAAAGCCTGGCGGACCTGGTCACCGGTTTCGAACGCTCCGGGAAATTCCCGGCCGCTCGCAGCGTGGCGGACTGGCAGTGGATCGGCTGGCGTGAAGCCAGTGCGCAACTGGCTGAACGCACCCTGCGCAATCTGGTAGACGCGCCGGTCGTGCAAGAGAGGCAACATGCGAATTGCCCTTAACGCCCGGATCCTTCAAGCCCCGCGCACCGGCATCGGCCATTACGTCGCCGAACTGGCGAACGCGCTTGCTGATGAGCCCGATGTCGAACTCGCACTGTTCCACGGTTGGGGCTGGAGTTCGGACTTGCCAGAAGCCGCCATGCCCGGCTATTCGCGACTGACGCCGTTGCTGCGACAAATTCCGGGGGCTTATCAAGCCCGGCGCTGGCTGGAGCAGAAACGCTTCGATCAAGGACGCTCGAAAACCATCGACCTCTATCACGAACCGAGCCTGTGGCCGCTGTCGTTCGACGGCCCGACGGTCATCACCCTGCATGACCTGACGCACCTGCACTACCCCGACACGCAACCCCCCTCGCGCCTGCGGGAAATCGAGCGGCGCCTGGCCGACGGCGTGCAGCGAGCGAGTCTGATTCTTACCGACTCGCAGTACATTGCCGACGAAGCCCAGGCGTATTTCGCACTGCCGGCCGAGCGTATTGTCGTCGCACCGCTGGGCGTGGCCGCACGTTTCCACCCACGGGAGCCTGAAGCCATTAACGCGGTGCTCAAGAGTCACGGCGTCGAGGCGCGGGAATACTTCCTGTGTGTTGGCACCCTCGAGCCGCGCAAGAACCTGACGCTGGCCCTGCGCGCCCATGCCCTATTACCGGCAGCCGTGCGCCAGGGTTTTCCCCTGCTGATCGCCGGCATGGCCGGTTGGCAAGGCGAACAATTCAGTGATGAATTGCGCGCCGCCCTGGCCACCGGGGATGTGTGCCTGCTCGGGTATCTGCCCGATGAAGCACTGGCACAGCTGCTGGCCGGCGCCCGGGCGTTGATCTTTCCCTCGTTGTACGAAGGGTTCGGCCTGCCCGTCCTGGAAGCCATGGCCAGCGGCACCCCGGTGATTCTGACCCAGCATTCGGCCATGCCGGAAGTCGCGGGCGACGCCGGCAACTACATAGCACCGGACGATCCAGACACCTTGCGCGATGCCATGATCCGACTCATCGACGACCCGCTGCATTGGCAGGTCTGTCGCGAAGCCGGTTTGCAACAAGCGAAGCTTTTTTCCTGGGAGCGTTGCGCGAAGGCCACGGCCCGCGCTTACCGCCAGGCTATGGGAGACTGATATGCGCGTACTGCACTTTTACAAGACCTACCTGCCGGACTCGATGGGTGGCATCGAACAAGTCATTTTTCAACTCTGCGAAAGCGGTGCGCGCCACTCGGTCGACAGTACGGTACTGACGTTGAGCAACAACCCGGCACCTGGCGCGATACAGATCCGTCATCATCAGGTTCATCAGGCCCGGATGGATTTCCAGATGGCCTCCACCGGTTTTTCCTATAGCGTCTTCAGGCAATTTCGTGAGCTGGCGGCTGAGGCGGACGTGGTCAATTACCACTTCCCCTGGCCCTTCATGGACCTGGTGCATTTTTTCAGCGCCACTAAAAAACCCTGCGTGGTGAGTTACCACTCGGACATCATTCGCCAGCGCCATTTGCTCAAGCTCTACCGTCCATTGATGCGTCGTTTTCTGGACAGCGCCGACCGAATCGTCGCAGCCTCCCCCAACTACTTTCACACCAGCGATGTGCTTCAGGACTACCGCGAGAAAACCCGCGTCATCACCTACGGGCTGGACAAGTCAGGTTATCCACAGCCTGACGCTGCACGTACTGAACGCTGGCGCAAACAAGTCGGCGACCGGTTCTTCCTGTTCGTCGGCGTGATGCGCTACTACAAGGGCCTGCATATTCTGCTCGACGCGATGCAAGGGCTGAATTATCCGGTGGTGATCGTCGGGGCCGGACCGCTGGAGGCCGAACTGCATGCCCAAGCGAAGGCATTGGGGTTACAGAATCTGCACTTTCTGGGGCGGTTGGGTGACGAGGACAAAGTTGCTTTGCTGGAGCTGAGTTACGCAGTGGTGTTTCCGTCGCACCTACGCTCGGAAGCGTTCGGCATCTCGCTGCTCGAAGGCGCGATGTACGGCAAGCCGATGATCTCCAGCGAAATCGGTACCGGCACCAGCTACATCAACATCCACAACGAAACCGGGCTGGTGGTGCCGCCGAGTAATCCACAGGCGTTCCGAGAAGCAATGCGCACGTTGTGGGAAGACCCGGTGCGTGCGGCAGCAATGGGCGTGAAGGCTGAGGCGCGTTATCGGCAGTTATTCACCGCCGATGAAATGGGCCGCAAGTGGACGGCGTTGTACGAAGAACTGCTGGAAGAGAAATCCCTGTCCTACGCCTGAAATCTGTAGGAGCGAGGCTTGCCCGCGAAGGCGGTGTGTCAGTCGACATCAATGTTGAATGACACACCGCCTTCGCGGGCAAGCCTCGCTCCTACAGGGGTTTAGCGGTGTGGCGCGGTGTTTGTTACGGCCACGTTGTCCAGCATCCGGTTCACCGCCAGCTCCGCGAGCATGACGATCTGCTGAATCGCCATCGCTGTGTGCCGGTGCGGTCCTTCCAGGTACCCCGCAAAATCACTCGCCATCACATTGGCCTGGGCCAAGGATTCACAGGTGTGGGCCAGCAGGTCTTCGTCTTTGATGTCCGGCGCGATCATGAACATCGTGCTGGGTTTGCGGGTCGCGGGGGATTTGAGGGCGGAGGGGTTGAGGTAGTGATCCAGCGCGCGCTCGGCGGCTTCGTTGAGCTTTTTGGAATCGATGGATTCGTAAGGGGAAACGTCGTCGGTTTCCGGGGGATTTGGTGTTTCTTTAATCATGGTGACACTCCGAATGAAGGGTTTTGCTGCCACTGATCGCTGCGACGCGATGTGAGGGAGGCAGCTGTACGCGGGGTCGCAGACCGAGCCATTCGGAAACTCGGCATACCCGAGGGTATCCCGCGCACAGCCGCCATCAAGCGGGCCGGCGATTATGCACCAAATGAACTGAACGGACTGCGACGCCCGATCGCTGATGTGCAGCGACCTCCAAAGCCTATCCCCCCGACTTCCGACACGACAACCGCTAGAACGTGTCGGAATCGTCCTCCCGAACACTCAAGTCTGTAGGACGTTCGCAGTATTTTTCAGGCCAACCCCGGCCCAATGTGGGAGCGAGCCTGCTCGCGAAGGCTGTTTAACATTCAACATTGAAGTTGGCTGATACACCGCTTTCGCGTGCAGGCCCGCTCCCACACGGGTTTTCTGTGTTAGCCCGAAGGGTCACAAGTCCAGCACCAACGGCTGCGACCCCTGCGCCGGCACCGCGCAACAAATCAGCACCTCTCCCGCATCGGGCACTTCCGCCGGAGGCTGTGGATAATTCACCGCGCCACTGATCAGACGCGTCTTGCAGGTCCCGCAGGAACCCCCACGGCAACTGAATTCCGGGCGCAATCCGCGGCTTTCCGCCAACTCCAGCAAACTGCCGCCATCCGGCTGCCAGCGCGCTTCTTTGGCCGAGCGCTCGAACACAACGGGCACTGAAACCGTGGCGGCCGGTGGTTGTTCGATGACCACCGCATCCGGGTCTGGCGTGCGACGCAGTGTCGACGGGCCAAAGGTTTCGGCATGAATCCTCGAATCGCGAATGTCCAGTTCCCGCAGCGTGTCGTACAGCCCCTGGGTAAAACTGCCCGGGCCGCAGAGGACAAAGTCCACTTGGTCGTAGTCCTCCGCCTCAAGCATCGTCTTGAGCAAGTCGCCGTCAATCCGCCCGGTCAGGTCGAAATCTTCACCCTCGCGAGCCTCCGCCTCAGGCTGACTGAGCAACCGCCGCACGCGCACCGCGTCACCGAGGCCATCCAGCAAACGGTCCAGTTCCGGGCGAAACGGCTGATCGGCCAGGGTCCGCGAACTCTGGAAAAACCAGGTCGGACGAATACGCCGCGTGCGCAGGCCTTGATACACCACCTCGCGCACCATCGACAGCAGCGGCGTGATGCCGACGCCAGCCGCCAACAGCACCAGCGGCCGACGCTCATGGGACGCCACGGTGAAATGCCCTTGGGGCGCGCGGGCTTCCAGCACATCACCGACCCGGATCTGCTCATGCAGGTGCGACGACACGAGGCCTTCACGCTTCACGCTGATGCGGAAAAAATCATCGGACGGCGCGCTCGACAGGCTGTACGTGCGGATGTGCACATCGCCGGCAATATTGAAGCGCAGCGGCAAATGCTGCCCGGCCTGGAACACCGGCAACCCGGCGTCATCAGCGGGCTCCAGATAGATCGAACGGATGTTGTGGCTTTCCTGTTCGATGCGCGCCACCCGCAACGGCCGCCAGTGATCGCCCAGGGCCTTGGCTTGCAGGCGTGCATTTGCCTGCGCCCAGGTGCCTGTCAGCAAACTGGTGGGCGACACGCCGTCAAAGCGCCAGCGCAAGGCCAGCGCCGCAGGCCGGCGCACAACGCGCTCTACCTCAAAGGTCCAGAGCCGCTCGGCCCCCTGAAAAGCCTCGACCTGCGGGCCTTCGAGGATGACGTCCGCGCGGCCGCTGAGGTGCAGCAGATCGCCCGTATTGAAATCGATGAACAGCAAACCGGCCCGAGGATTGATCAGCAGGTTGCCCAAGGTGTTGAAGAACAGGTTGCCAGCGAAGTCCGGGATGGTCAGGCGATTACCTTCCACCTGTACGAAACCGGCCTGACCACCGCGATGAGAAACATCCACCGAGCGTTGGCCGTCGACGTCCACATAACTGGCGACAAAGAAGGTATCGGCCCCAGCGATCATGGCTTGGGCCGCGTCATCCAGCGCGTTGAGATGCTGCGCGACACGGGTCGACGGGTCCGCCAGGGGCACCGAGCGAAACTGGCGCAATTGAATGTATTGCGGGCAATTGCCGAACGATTGGTCCACCGTCACCCCGAAGCCGCTCGAAGTCACAGCACCGACCCGGCCATTCATACGGTTGCGACGCCGGGTGTGCAACTCGATACCGAGCAGGCCGATCGCCGCGCCGTCTTGCAATTGCGCTGGGTCGTCGCTGCCGGGCAGACTGTCGAACTGTAACAGCGCAGGCGCTGGAGAATGAGCAAAACCCGGCGGCCCTTCAAGAACACTGGCCCAAGGGTTGCCGTCAGCATCCACCGCGCCGTACAGCATGAACGGCAGTTGCTGATAGAACTGGCGGTGCTGATCGGGCATCTCGCCGCGAATCACCCTACGACCTAATGTGTCCATTCGCTCGGCTACACCTACGTGAGCCTGCAACTGTTTCTCGCCAGCGTGCCAAGGTGAACGGTCCATAACGGCTTCTCCCCTGCGCTTATCGCGCAACAAGAACGGCCCGACTGAATCGGGCCGTGAGCATCAGGCTGTTTTTTGCAGGCCGGCGACGGTGCGCGGCATGCCGACAAACCCTGGCAAGGCTTCGACGCGCGCCAGCCAGGCGCGGATGTTGGCGTAGTCGTCCAGCGACACATTGCCTTCCGGCGCATGGGCGATGTAGCTGTAGGCCGCGACGTCGGCGATGGTCGGCTCATTGCCGACAAGGTATGGGGTGGCGGCCAGTTCCTGATCGATCACTTTGAGCACGGTGTGGGCGTAAGCGATCACCTCTTCAGGGTTGTAAGGCGCACCAAACACGGTGATCAGCCTTGCTCTTGCCGGGCCAAAGGCAATCGGCCCGGCGGCGACCGATAACCAGCGCTGCACCTTGGCCGCACCGACGGGATCGGTGGGCAGCCAACGACCGTTGCCATATTTCTGCGCCAGATAGACCAGGATCGCGTTGGAGTCGGCCAGCACCACGCCTTGATCATCAATCACCGGTACCTGACCAAAGCGATTGAGCGCCAGGTAATCCGGCTGCTTGTGTGCGCCCTTGGCCAGATCGACAAAGATAAGTTCGGTTGGCAGTTGCAGCAGGGACAGCATCAGCTCCACACGGTGAGCATGGCCAGAGCGTGGGAAGTTGTAGAGTTTGATGGCTTGCATGGTCGACTCCGCTGGGTGGAGGCGCCAATTGGAAAGTGTCGGCGCCGATGGGTTGTCATCTTCCACCTGCTACCGAAACAACAGAATAACCAGCAAACGCAATCCATTATTTCAACTAGAGCAATAATGCCTCGTTCTTCAAAGCGGGATGCTCGCGCAGGGCATTCACCGTGAAGTCGACAAAACTGCGTACTCGCGCTGGCGCCTTGCGCCCGCCCTGATAAATCACATGAATCGGCAACGGCGCCAGTTCGAATTCAGCCAGGACGATTTGCAACTCACCCGCCGCGACTTTTCTCGCGACTTGATAAGACAACACACGGGTGAATCCCAGGCCCAGGCAGGCGGCCGTGATGGCAGCCTGATTGGCGGTGACCACCAGCCGAGCCTCCGTGCGCACCGTCAGCGGATCGCCATTTTCAAGGAATGGCCAGTTACGTAACTGGCCCGTGGCCGATGTCGCAATGATCGGCGCCTGCACCAGATCCTGCGGATGAGAAGGCCGGCCATGGGCTGCGATCAGCGCTGGCGAACCGCAAATCACCCGCCGCACTTCGCCGACACGAATCGCATGCTGATTACTGTCAGGCAAATCGCCGATGCGCACCGCCACATCGATTCCCTCTTCGACGACACTGACCACACGATCAAGCAACAGCGCATTGATACTGACCTCAGGAAACTGCGCCAGATAATCAACCATCACTGGCGTGACAAATAACTCTCCGAACAATACCGGCGCGGTAATCGTCAATTGCCCACGGGGTTGTGCGTGACTGCCTGCCGCCGAATCCTCCGCTTCCTGCACCTCGGTGAGAATCCTCCGACAATCCTCCAGATAACGCTGCCCCGCCTCGCTCAAATGCACGCTGCGGGTGGTACGGGTGAGCAACTGCGTGCCAATGCGCGTCTCCAGCGCCGCCACCGCCCGTGTGACACTGGCCGCCGACATCCCCAACCGACGCGCCGCTGCAGAAAAGCCCTGGTCCTGGGCGACGGCGGCGAAGACCTGCATTTCCTGGAATCTGTCCATGGGGCAATGTCCTTCATTCGGATAAAAAAAATCGCAACCATAGGCTGCGATTTTTAGTGTTCAGTCAGCTGTGGATAACTTATTCCACCGTCACAGACTTCGCCAGGTTCCGCGGCTGGTCAACGTCAGTGCCTTTCAACACGGCCACGTAGTACGACAGCAACTGCAGCGGGATGGTGTAGAGGATTGGCGACAGGATGTCGTGGATGTGTGGCATGTGGACAACGTGGGTGCCTTCGCCGTTGGTCATGCCAGCCTTCTCGTCTGCGAAGACGATCAACTGGCCGCCACGGGCGCGGACTTCCTGGAGGTTGGATTTCAACTTCTCCAGCAGTTCGTTGTTCGGTGCCACGGTGACCACGGGCATGTCGTTATCCACAAGCGCCAACGGACCGTGCTTCAGTTCGCCGGCCGGGTAGGCTTCAGCGTGGATGTAGGAGATTTCCTTGAGTTTCAGGGCCCCTTCCATTGCGACCGGGAATTGCGCGCCACGACCGAGGAACAGGGTGTGGTTCTTCTCGGCGAACAGCTCGGCGATTTTCTCTACGGTGCTGTCCATGGCCAAGGCTTCGCCCAGCCGTGTTGGCAGACGACGCAGTTCTTCGACCAGAGTGGCTTCGACGCCTTTGGCCAAGGTGCCGCGAACCTGACCCAGGGACAGGGTCAGCAACAGCAGGCCGACCAATTGGGTGGTGAAGGCTTTGGTGGAGGCCACGCCGATTTCGCGACCGGCCTGGGTCAGCAGGGTCAGGTCGGATTCACGCACCAGCGAGCTGATGCCGACGTTGCAGATCGCCAGGCTGGCGAGGAAGCCCAGTTCCTTGGCGTTGCGCAGGGCAGCCAGGGTATCGGCGGTTTCGCCGGACTGAGAGATAGTGACAAACAGGGTATCCGGCTGCACCACGACTTTGCGGTAGCGGAATTCACTGGCGACTTCGACCTGGCACGGGATACCGGCCAGCTCTTCGAGCCAGTACCGGGCAACCATACCGGCGTGGTAGCTGGTGCCGCAGGCGACGATCTGTACGTTGCGCACTTTGGCGAACAGCTCGGCAGCCTGTGGACCGAACGCCTGCACCAAGACACCGTTCGGGCTCAGACGACCTTCGAGGGTGCGTTGAACCACGGCCGGTTGCTCGTGGATTTCCTTGAGCATGAAGTGGCGGAATTCGCCCTTGTCGGCTGCTTCAGCGCCGTCGCGGTACTGCACGCTTTCGCGCTCGACGGTTTGGCCGTTCACGTCCCAGATGTGCACGCTGTCGCGGCGAATTTCGGCGATATCGCCTTCTTCCAGGTACATGAAACGGTCGGTGACCTGACGCAGGGCCAACTGGTCGGAAGCGAGGAAGTTTTCACCCAGGCCCAGACCGATCACCAGCGGGCTGCCACTGCGCGCTGCCACCAGGCGATCTGGTTGATCGGCGCTGATAACGGCCAGACCATAAGCACCGTGCAGTTCTTTAACGGTGGCTTTGAGGGCCACGGTCAGATCGCGCAGGTCCTTGAGTTTGTGGTTCAGCAGGTGTGCGATGACTTCGGTGTCGGTGTCCGAGGTGAACACGTAACCCAAGGCTTTCAGCTGTTCGCGCAGGGCTTCGTGGTTCTCGATGATGCCGTTGTGCACCACGGCCAGGTCGCCGGAGAAATGCGGGTGCGCGTTGCGCTCGCACGGCGCACCGTGAGTGGCCCAGCGGGTGTGGGCGATGCCGAGGCGACCGATCAGAGGTTCGGCTTCCAACGCGTTTTCCAGTTCGCTGACCTTGCCCGGACGACGCATGCGCTCGAGCTTTTCATCGTTGGTGAAGACCGCCACACCGGCGCTGTCATAGCCACGGTACTCCAGGCGCTTGAGGCCCTCGAGCAGGATGGCGGTGATGTTACGTTCTGCGACTGCGCCGACAATTCCACACATGCTATTTCTCCTGACTGACAGCCGCGCAAATCAAATTGATGCCGCGGGCCTGAATCTGATCGCGTGCCGCTAGTGGCAGGCGTTCATCGGTAATGAGGGTATGGACGCTGCTCCAGGGCAGCTCCAGATTAGGAATCTTGCGGCCGATCTTGTCGGCCTCCACCATCACGATCACTTCACGGGCGACGTCAGCCATGACCCGGCTCAGACCCAGCAATTCATTGAAGGTGGTGGTACCGCGAACCAGGTCTATGCCATCGGCACCGATGAACAACTGATCGAAGTCGTAAGAGCGTAGTACTTGCTCGGCGACCTGGCCTTGAAAGGACTCGGAATGCGGGTCCCAAGTGCCACCGGTCATCAACAGCACCGGCTCGTGTTCGAGTTCGCTCAACGCATTGGCAACGTGCAAGGAGTTGGTCATCACCACCAAGCCCGGCTGTTGGCCGAGTTCCGGGATCATCGCGGCGGTGGTGCTGCCGCTGTCGATGATGATCCGAGCATGCTCACGAATCCGCGTAACAGCAGCGCGGGCGATGGCTTGCTTGTATTTGGAAACCGGTTGACCGATGTCGGCTACCAGCTCCTGAGGCATGGTGATCGCTCCGCCGTAACGGCGTAGCAGCAGACCATTACTTTCAAGTGCGGCCAAATCCTTGCGAACCGTAACTTCTGAAGTTTCGAAGCGCTTGGCCAGCTCGTCCACACTGACTTCGCCCTGTTCATTGAGCAAGGCGAGAATGTTGTGGCGGCGTTGGGGTGTATTGCGTTTCGACATGAGCGAGTAAGTTTCGATTCGAAAGATAACGGAAGCAATCAAAACCTATTGGCGAAACTTCGTCAAGTCTGCGCTAGAAAAATTATCTGTGGATAAAAGCTTCGCGGGCAAGTCGGATCGCCGCCCGCTCGCTCCTAAGGGCCAGAGTCGTTCACAAAATTTGTTAACGACATGGATCCTTCAGGAGCGAGTGGGCGGCGATCCGACTTGCCCGCGAAGGCAATCTCAAAACCGCCGCAACGCACTGTGGATAACTCAGCTCTTTTTGATCTTCACCGGCCGTTTCCAGCCATCGATGTTCTTCTGACGTGCCCGCCCCACAGCCAACTGCGCGTTATCCACATTCTGCGTGATGGTTGAACCGGCCGCCGTCGTCGCACCGGAAGAGATATCCACAGGCGCCACCAACGAGTTGTTGGAACCGATGAACACGTCTTCACCCAAGACGGTTTTCCACTTGTTGGCGCCATCGTAGTTGCACGTGATGGTGCCCGCGCCAATGTTGGTGCGCGCACCGATCTCGGCATCGCCCAGGTAGGTCAAATGACCGGCCTTGGCGCCTTCACCCAGGTGGGCGTTTTTCAGTTCGACAAAGTTACCCACATGCGCGCGAGCTTCAAGCACCGTACCCGGACGCAGACGTGCGAATGGACCGGCATCGCTGCCTTCGCCCAGGATCGCACCTTCGATATGGCTGTTGGCTTTGATCACCACGCCTTTGCGCAGGGTGCTGTCCTTGATCACACAGTTCGGGCCGATCACCACGTCATCTTCAATGACGACCTTGCCTTCAAGGATCACGTTGATATCGATCAGCACGTCTCGGCCGACGGTGACTTCACCGCGTACATCGAAACGGGCCGGGTCACGCAGGGTCACGCCTTGAGCCATCAAGCGGCGACCGGCGCGCAACTGATAATGACGCTCGAGTTCGGCGAGCTGCTTGCGGTCGTTGGCGCCCTGCACTTCCATGGCGTCATGGGGATGCTCAGTGGCCACCACCAGACCATCGCTGACTGCCATTGCGATCACGTCCGTCAGGTAATACTCGCCTTGGGCATTGTTGTTGGAGAGACGGCTCATCCATCCACCCAGCTGTGCGAAAGGCAGGGCCAGAATGCCGGTGTTGCCTTCGGTGATTGCGCGCTCGGACTCGTTGGCGTCTTTCTGCTCAACGATGGCCGTGACCTTGCCGGCGCCATCGCGGACGATGCGGCCATAACCGGTCGGGTCATCCAGCTCGACGGTGAGCAAGCCCAGTTGCTGCGGGGCCACTTTCTTGAGCAAACGTTGCAAGGTTTCAACTTCGATCAGCGGAACGTCACCGTACAGGATCAGTACGGTGTCGGACTCGATGAACGGCACGGCCTGAGCCACCGCATGGCCGGTACCCAGCTGTTGGTCCTGCAGGACGAAATTCAGATCATCCGCCGCCAGACGCTCGCGCACCGCTTCGGCGCCATGGCCAATCACCACGTGGATGCGCTGTGGATCAAGTTGCCGGGCGCTGTGGATAACATGGCCAAGCATCGAGTTGCCGGCGATCGGGTGCAGAACTTTCGGCAACGCCGAACGCATGCGAGTGCCTTGGCCGGCAGCGAGAATAACGATTTCAAGAGACATGACTGGCTACCAATCCTGGGTGGTCAGCGGCTGCGACCAGGTTATGAAAAACGGAAAAGAAAAAAGGGTAGCCGAGGCTACCCTTTTTAATCAATCGCGCAACAAGCAATGGCCTATTAGTGGCCAAACTTCTTGCGGATCTGCTGGACGGTGCGCAGCTGAGCTGCGGCCTCGGCCAGACGTGCGGCAGCAGAACCGTAATCGAATTCCGCGCCCCGCTCATGCAAGGCCTTCTCGGCAGCCTTAACGGCTTCCTGAGCGGAGGCTTCGTCCAGGTCGGCAGCACGTTGCACGGTGTCGGCAAGAACCTTGACCATGTTCGGCTGAACCTCGAGGAAACCACCGGAGATGTAATACACCTCCTCTTCCCCGCCCTGCTTGATCAGGCGGATCGGACCCGGCTTGAGATTAGTGATCAGCGGCGCGTGACCCAAGGCGATACCAAGATCACCCAGTGCACCGTGCGCAACCACCATCTCGACCAGGCCGGAAAAGATTTCCCCTTCCGCGCTGACGATATCGCAATGGACTGTCATAGCCATCTGATTGCCTCAACCTAAATTAGCGCCCGTTGCCGGGCGCCGGGATTACAGTTTCTTGGCTTTCTCGATCGCTTCTTCGATGCCGCCGACCATGTAGAACGCTTGTTCTGGCAGGTGGTCGTAGTCACCGTTGAGGATGCCTTTGAAGCCAGCAATGGTGTCTTTCAGGGAAACGTATTTACCCGAAGCACCGGTGAAGACTTCAGCCACGAAGAACGGCTGCGACAAGAAACGCTGGATCTTACGAGCACGGTTTACCAACTGCTTGTCGGCTTCCGACAGCTCGTCCATACCCAGGATCGCAATGATGTCCTTCAGTTCTTTGTAACGTTGCAGAACATACTGTACGCCGCGAGCGGTGTCGTAGTGGTCCTGGCCGATTACGTTCGGGTCCAGCTGGCGCGAAGTCGAGTCGAGTGGATCGACCGCTGGGTAGATACCCAGGGAAGCGATGTCACGGGACAGAACGACGGTGGCGTCCAAGTGGGCGAAGGTGGTCGCTGGCGACGGGTCAGTCAAGTCATCCGCAGGTACGTATACCGCTTGGATCGAGGTGATCGAACCGTTCTTGGTCGAAGTGATACGCTCTTGCAGAGTACCCATCTCTTCGGCCAGGGTCGGCTGGTAACCTACTGCGGAAGGCATACGGCCCAGCAGTGCGGATACTTCAGTACCGGCCAGGGTGTAACGATAGATGTTGTCGACGAACAGCAGAACGTCGTTACCTTCGTCACGGAACTTCTCGGCCATGGTCAGGCCGGTCAGTGCTACGCGCAGACGGTTACCCGGCGGCTCGTTCATCTGACCGTAAACCAGTGCCACTTTGTCCAGAACGTTGGAATCCTTCATCTCGTGGTAGAAGTCGTTACCCTCACGAGTACGCTCACCCACACCGGCGAACACGGAATAACCGCTGTGCTCGATGGCGATGTTACGGATCAGTTCCATCATGTTTACGGTTTTGCCTACACCGGCACCACCGAACAGACCGACTTTACCACCCTTGGCGAACGGGCAAACCAGGTCGATAACCTTGATGCCGGTTTCCAGCAGGTCGTTGCCGCCCGCTTGTTCAGCGAAGGTTGGCGCAGGACGGTGAATGCCCCAGCGCTCTTCGGTGTCGATCGGGCCAGCTTCGTCGATCGGGTTACCGAGGACGTCCATGATCCGGCCCAGGGTCGCTTTACCGACTGGTACGGAGATGGCTGCGCCAGAGTCGGTGACTTCCAGACCGCGCTTCAAGCCTTCGGTGGAACCCATCGCAATGGTACGAACCACGCCGTCGCCCAGCTGTTGCTGAACTTCGAGGGTGGTTTCAGCCGCGCTCACTACTTTCAGCGCGTTGTAGATGCTCGGTACGCTGTCGCGTGGAAATTCCACGTCGATAACGGCGCCGATGATTTGAACGATACGTCCGCTACTCATAGCTGGATCCTCTGAATATTTGAACCGTTAAACCGCGGCAGCGCCGCCGACGATTTCCGAGATCTCTTGGGTGATCGCAGCCTGACGCGCCTTGTTGTAGACCAGCTGCAAATCGCTGATCAAATCACCGGCGTTGTCGGTAGCGTTCTTCATCGCGATCATCCGCGCAGCTTGTTCAGCCGCGTTGTTCTCGACCACCGCCTGGTAGACCTGCGACTCCACGTAACGGACCATCAAGCCGTCAAGCAGCTCTTTGGCGTCCGGTTCGTACAGATAATCCCAGTGGTGCTTGAGTTCCTGATCCGGGGTTGCCACCAGCGGAATCAACTGCTCCACGGTAGGCGATTGCGTCATGGTGTTAACGAATTTGTTGGACACCACGGACAGGCGGTCAATACGGCCGTCCAGGTAGGCATCCAGCATCACCTTGACGCTGCCGATCAGGTCATTGATCGACGGCTCTTCACCCAGGTGGCTGATAGCTGCTACGACGTTACCGCCGAAGTTGCGGAAGAAAGCCGCACCCTTGCTACCAACAACACACAGATCAATCTCGACGCCGTTTTCGCGGTTTACCGCCATGTCCTTGACCAAAGCCTTGAACAGGTTGGTGTTCAAGCCACCACACAGACCACGGTCACTGCTCACCACGACATAACCGACGCGCTTTACTTCACGGTCGAGCATGAATGGGTGGCGATATTCCGGGTTGGCGTTGGCCAGATGGCCAATAACCTGGCGGATGCGCTCCGCATAAGGACGGCTAGCAGCCATGCGCATTTGTGCCTTGCGCATTTTACTGACCGCCACTTTTTCCATGGCGCTGGTAATCTTTTGCGTGCTTTTGATGCTCGCAATCTTACTGCGAATCTCTTTTGCGCCTGCCATGTAACACCTATCAGGTTAGCAAGCGGGAGCCTTGCGGCTCCCGCTGCGGCTTACCAGGTTTGGGTGGCCTTGAACTTCTCGATACCGGCTTTCATGCCAGCGTCGATTTCGTCATTGAAGTCACCCTTCACGTTGATCTTCGCCATCAAATCGGCGTGATCGCGGTTGAAGAAAGCAATCAGCGCTTGTTCAAAGCTGCCGACCTTGGCGATTTCGACGTCAGTCAGGAACCCACGCTCAGCGGCATACAGCGACAGCGCCATGTCAGCGATCGACATTGGTGCGTATTGCTTCTGCTTCATCAGCTCGGTAACGCGCTGACCATGCTCAAGTTGCTTACGGGTCGCTTCGTCCAGGTCAGAAGCGAACTGGGCGAATGCCGCCAGTTCACGGTACTGAGCCAGAGCGGTACGGATACCACCGGAGAGCTTCTTGATGATCTTGGTCTGAGCGGCACCACCCACACGGGATACCGAAACACCGGCGTTCACAGCAGGACGGATCCCGGAGTTGAACATGGCCGATTCCAGGAAGATCTGACCGTCGGTGATGGAAATCACGTTGGTCGGAACGAACGCGGAAACGTCGCCAGCCTGGGTTTCGATGATCGGCAGTGCGGTCAGGGAACCGGTTTTGCCGGTCACTGCGCCGTTGGTGAACTTCTCTACGTACTCTTCCGAAACGCGGGATGCGCGCTCCAGCAGACGGGAGTGGAGATAGAACACGTCGCCTGGGTAAGCTTCACGGCCTGGTGGACGGCGCAGCAGCAGGGAGATCTGGCGATAAGCCACTGCTTGCTTGGACAGATCGTCATAAACGATCAGCGCGTCTTCACCGCGGTCGCGGAAGAATTCACCCATGGTGCAACCGGAGTACGGTGCCAGGAATTGCAGTGCTGCAGATTCCGAAGCGCTCGCTGCCACGACGATGGTGTTAGCCAGTGCGCCGTTTTCTTCCAGCTTGCGAACCACGTTGGCGATGGTCGATTGCTTCTGACCGATCGCGACGTAGACGCAGAAAATGCCGCTGTCTTTCTGGTTGATGATCGCGTCGATCGCCAGAGCGGTTTTACCGATCTGACGGTCACCGATGATCAGCTCACGCTGGCCACGGCCGACAGGAATCATGGCATCGACAGCCTTGTAGCCAGTCTGTACAGGCTGGTCTACCGACTTACGCCAGATCACGCCTGGAGCAACTTTCTCGACCGCATCGGTCTCGGTGTTGTTCAGCGGACCTTTGCCGTCAACTGGGTTACCCAGTGCGTCGACTACGCGACCCAGCAGTTCCTTACCAACCGGAACTTCGAGGATACGGCCGGTGCACTTGGCGCTCATGCCTTCAGCCAGAGACTGGTAGGAGCCCAATACAACGGCACCTACGGAGTCTTGCTCCAGGTTGAGAGCCATACCGAAGACGCCGCCCGGAAACTCGATCATCTCGCCGTACATGACGTCGGCCAGACCGTGAATCCGCACGATACCGTCAGATACGCTGACGACAGTGCCTTCGTTACGGGCTTGGGAGGTCACATCGAGCTTGTCGATGCGGCCCTTGATAATTTCACTTATTTCGGAAGGATTGAGTTGCTGCATTGCTCTGCTGCCCCTTCAAACTCAAGATTTCAATGCTTCGGCAAGGCTCGCGAGTTTGCCGCGAACCGAGCCATCGATAACCAGGTCGCCGGCGCGGATGACAATGCCCCCAATAAGGGATTTGTCTTCCTCGACTTGCAGGCGCACTTCCCGGTTGAGTCGTGCACTGAGAACCTTGGCGAGTTTGTCTTGCTGTTCTTGGTTCAATGCAAAAGCACTGGTCACTTCAACGTCTACCGACTTCTCTTGTTCAGCCTTGTACAGGTCGAACAGAGCGGATATCTCCGGCAAAAGCGGGAGACGGTCGTTTTCGGCAACGACGTGAATGAAGTTCTGTGCCTTGGCATCAAACTTGTCGCCGCACACGTCAATAAACGTGGCGGCCTTGTTTGCGCTCGTCAGTCGCGGGGCCTTGAGCACGCGCTGCATAGTGCCGTCTTGCGACACTGCTGCAGCCAGGCCGAGCATGGCTGACCAAGAGGCCAGTTGCTGGTGGGCCTGGGCGTGCTCGAAGGCTGCCTTAGCGTAAGGTCGGGCCAACGTGGTCAATTCTGCCATGATCGCCCTCGCTTAAATTTCAGCAGCCAGTTTGTTTACCAGCTCCGCGTGCGCGTTTTGATCGATTGTGGAACCCAGGATCTTCTCGGCGCCAGAGACTGCCAGGCTACCCAATTGGGCACGCAGCGCGTCTTTGACACTGTTCAGTTCCTGCTCGATCTCGGCCTGAGCCTGAACCTTCACACGGTCAGCGTCGATACGGGCTTTTTCAACAGCCTCTTCAACGATCTGGTTACCGCGTTTCTTGGCTTGCTCAATGATTTCGGCTGCCTGAGCTTTTGCTTCGCGCAGTTGCTGACCCGCTTTATCTTGGGCCAGCTCCAGGTCGCGAGCTGCTCGGGCGGCAGCGTCCAGTCCATCCGCGATCTTCTTCTGACGTTCGTGCAAAGCCGCGATGACCGGAGGCCACACGAACTTCATGCAAAACAGTACAAAAATGAAGAACGCAACGGACTGGCCAATCAGGGTTGCATTAATGTTCACGCCAACACCTCGCTCGTTCGTTGCACATCACACCAATTACTCGAAGGTTCGAGTAATTAGCCAGCGAGTTGACCAACGAATGGGTTCGCGAAAGTGAAGAACAGAGCGATACCAACACCGATCATGGTTACGGCGTCGAGCAGACCGGCAACGATGAACATTTTAACTTGCAGCATTGGAACCATTTCTGGCTGACGCGCTGCGCCTTCCAGGAACTTGCCGCCCAACAGGCCGAAACCAATTGCGGTACCCAGTGCGCCCAGGCCGATCAACAGTGCAACAGCGATAGCGGTTAGACCAACTACAGTTTCCATCTTTCCTCCCGACTTTTACGTCGTATGGTTTAGGTTTTTTAGATTTTAAAGCGGTAAAACAAATCGTTTCATAGCCCTGTTCGGGCCCCCACCCGTTTGACCGGATGGGACATCAGACTAGTCGAGACTGGTCTTAATGGTTCTCTTCGTGTGCCATCGACAGGTAGACGATGGTCAGCATCATGAAGATAAACGCCTGCAGGGTGATGATCAGGATGTGGAACACAGCCCACGCCCACTGCAGAACTACGCCCAGGCCGCTAAGCCAGAGCAGACCGCTGCCGAACATCACAGCAATCAGAATGAAGACCAGTTCGCCGGCGTACATGTTGCCGAACAGACGCAGTGCCAACGAGATTGGCTTGGCGATCAGTGTCACGAACTCCAGCAGGAAGTTCACCGGAATCAGCAGGGCTTGAACGAAGATGTTCTTGCTGCCGAACGGGTGCAGGGTCAGTTCGCCGATAAAGCCGCCGATGCCCTTGACCTTGATGCTGTAGAAAATGATCAACGCGAACACCGACAGGGCCATGCCCAGGGTAGCGTTCGGGTCAGTGGTGGATACGGCACGGAATGGAATGTGCGCATCACCAGTGATCAGGATGGCCAGCTGAGGAATCCAGTCGACCGGAATCAGGTCGACGGCGTTCATCAGGAAGACCCAGACGAAGATGGTCAGTGCCAACGGTGCAATCACCGGGCTACGGCCATGGAAGCTGTCTTTCACGCTGCCATCGACGAATTCGACCAATACTTCAACGAAGTTCTGCAAAGCACCAGGCTGACCGGAAGTCGCCTTCTTCGCCGCCATGCGGAAAAGAAGAACGAAGATCAGACCCAACGCGACCGACCAGCCGAGAGTATCGACGTGGAAAGCCCAGAAGCCCATTTCTTTGGCTTCTGCTGCGGTGTGGGCAAAACCCCACCCGCCAGTTGGGTGCTGACCGAAGGTCAGGTTCTGCAAGTGGTGCTGGATATAGCCCGAAGCGGTTGTTTCTGCCATGGTTGCCTCAAACGCCCTAAGGTCTCGAAAGTCTTGTTCTCATCAGCAGGGGCGCGAACCAGCTGACCAGTTGGGTCAACACGAAGACGCCGAATACAGCTAGCGGCGCCAATGGCTTCACACCTGCGAACGTCAATGCAAAAAGCACTGCCGTCAAAATCAGTTTGCCCGCCTCACCGGCATAAAAAGACCGGACGATGGCTTGGGCTGCTCGGGCGCCGGAAAACCGAAATGCCCTGTGAGCGAAATAAACATTGGGCAGCAAAGCTATCAGGCCTCCGCAGAGTCCTGAGTACCCGGCAACGACTCCGTGCCATTGCCAGAGCGCCAAAGCGGCGATCAGCAAAACGACAAACTGAGCCATTAACACCGGAAAAACTGCCAGGCGATGGAACGGCAAGCGGTTTGGCGTGCGGCTTTCCATCACAATTACTCCCCAATGGTCGGCTGCCAGAATTCAATAACTTGGCATAATTTGTGCCGACAAAATGCGCGCAGAGTATAGGGGCGGTTCTGCCCCTATTCAACCGTCAGGTAGTGATTTCCGACTGCACGCTACATGAGGAAATGTTTCAACGAATGTGCGCGAGCACACCTTGAAGCTCATCGAGGGAGTTGTAACCAATAACCAACTGCCCTTTCCCCTTCTTTCCGTGGCGGATCTGCACCGCAGAGCCTAGGCGTTCAGCCAGGCGCTGCTCGAGTCGGGCGATATCAGGGTCCTGTTTAACCGGTTCAGCAGGCTCCTGTTTGCCACTCAACCACTGGCGAACCAGTGCCTCGGTTTGGCGCACCGTCAGCCCTCGTGCGACAACATGTCGCGCCCCTTCAACCTGTTGATTCTCCGGTAAACCGAGCAAAGCACGCGCATGACCCATTTCCAGGTCGCCGTGCGACAGCATGGTTTTGATAACTTCCGGCAACGCGATCAAGCGTAGCAGGTTGGCCACGGTCACGCGGGATTTGCCCACGGCTTCGGCGACTTGTTGCTGAGTCAGCTGGAATTCCTGCTGCAAACGCTGCAAGGCCACGGCTTCTTCGATGGGATTGAGGTCTTCGCGCTGGATGTTCTCGATCAGCGCCATGGCGATCGCGGTTTCATCCGGCACATCGCGAACCATCGCCGGGATGGTTTCCTGGCCAGCCTGCTGGCTGGCGCGCCAGCGGCGTTCACCGGCGATGATTTCAAAGCGACCGCTGCCAATCGGACGCACCACGATCGGCTGCATCACGCCCTGGGCCTTGATTGACTGCGCCAGTTCTTCCAGCGCCTGAGGATCCATGTCCCGTCGCGGCTGGTACTTGCCGCGCTGGATCAGGTCCAGGGGCAGGTGCTGCAGCTCACGCTGATCGGCCTGGACCGCTTGTTCTTCCAGCGAGTTGACAGTCGGACCACTCAGCAGTGCATCCAGTCCACGTCCGAGACCTCGTTTCTTGACGGCCATGGGGATTCCTTAAGTTGCCTGAGCGGCGGCGGTGCGTGAGTTTTTGCGTTGACGACGAACAAGCTCGCCGGCCAACGCCAGATAGGCGATAGCGCCACGCGATGCTTTGTCGTAGGCCAGCGCCGGCATGCCATAGCTAGGTGCTTCGGCCAGACGGATATTGCGCGGGATGACGGTGTCGTACAGCTGCTCGCCGAAGTGCTCCTTGAGCTGCGCCGATACATCGTTCATCAGGCTCAGGCGCGGGTCATACATGGTCCGCAACAGGCCTTCGACTTTCAGATTCGGGTTGAGCAATTCAGCGATGCGCTTGATGTTATCCACAAGGTCGCTCAAACCTTCGAGCGCGAAGTACTCGCACTGCATGGGGATAATTACCCCGTCAGCCGCAACCAACGCGTTCAGCGTCAGCATCGACAACGACGGCGGGCAGTCGATCAAAATGTAATCGTAGTTTTCACGGATCGGCGCCAACGCACTGCGCAGGCGACTTTCCTTCATCTGCATTTCCAGCAGAACCACTTCGGCTGCAGTCAGGTCACGGTTGGCCGGCAACAGCTGGTATCCGCCGTGCTCGGAGTAGTGCATGGCCTCAGCCAGGTCACACTCGCCGATCAGCAGGTCGTAGACCGAGTTTTCCAGCCCGTGTTTATCCACACCGCTACCCATGGTGGCGTTGCCCTGTGGATCGAGATCGATCAACAGCACCCGGCGCTTGGTAGCGACCAGGGAAGCTGCGAGGTTGATGCAGGTGGTGGTTTTACCCACACCACCTTTCTGGTTCGCTATCGCGAATACCTTAGCCATTCTTGCTTGTGTTCCCAATCATGCCGTGCGGCGCAGTATCAGCAGATGGCGTTGGCCTTGGCAACCAGGTACGGCCAGGGCGTGTTCGCTATCGAGGTGGAAGTCTGCCGGCAATGCTACCAGCTCATCAGCCGGATGAACGCCCTTCATTGCCAGCCAGCGTGTATCGGCATCGCCCAAGTGGCGAGTCCAGTTGCTGAAGTTTTCCATGCTGCTGAACGCCCGGGAGATGATCCCGTTGAATGGCTGGGCAGGCTGGAAAGCTTCGACACGACTGTGGATAACTTGCAGGTTGTCCAGTTTGAGTTCGAGTTTGACCTGGGTCAGGAAGCGGGTTTTCTTGCCGTTGCTGTCCAAACAGGTCACTTGCGAGTCTGGAAACAGGATGGCCAACGGAATACCCGGCATGCCGCCGCCGCTGCCAACGTCCAGCCAGCGACCATTCTCGACAAACGACATCACGCTCAAACTATCGAGCAGATGACGGGAGACCATTTCGTCCGGATCGCGCACGGCAGTCAGGTTGTAAGCCTTGTTCCATTTGATCAACAGGGCCAGGTAGCCCAGCAGCTGCGCATGCTGGGCTTCTGTCAGCGTGACACCGAGCTGGCGAGCGCCTGTGGATAACTCTTCGGCATGTTGCGAGGTGACCAACGAACTCAAGCGCTTTGCTCCAACTGACGGCCCGCGCCGCGTTTTTTCAAATGAATCATCAACAGCGAAATCGCTGCCGGCGTGACACCCGGGATACGTGACGCCTGGCCCAAAGTCTCTGGACGGGTCGCGCCGAGCTTGCTCTGGATCTCTTTGGAGAGACCGGAAATGTTTGTGTAATCGATATCCACAGGCAGTTTTGTATCTTCACTGGCCCGCAGGCGAGCGATTTCATCCTGCTGGCGATCGATGTAGCCGGCGTACTTGGTCTTGATTTCGACCTGCTCGGCGACTTGTGGATCTTCCGCGCCCCCACCGGTCACGGCGATCAGACCAGCGTAGTCGATTTCCGGACGGCTCAGCAGGTTGAGCAAATTGTATTCGTGAGTCAGCGGCGTACCGAACTTCTCGGAAATCGCATCGCCCTGCTCAGTGCCCGGGCGGACCCAGGTACTTTTCAGGCGCTGTTCTTCAAGGTCGATGCTTTCGCGTTTCTTGCAGAAGGCCGCCCAACGCGCGTCATCCACCAGACCCAGCTCGCGACCTTTTTCGGTCAGACGCAGGTCGGCGTTGTCTTCACGCAGGATCAGGCGGTACTCGGCACGGGACGTAAACATCCGGTACGGCTCTTGAGTACCGAGAGTAATCAGGTCGTCGACCAACACCCCGATGTACGCCTCGTCGCGACGCGGGCACCAGGCATCTTTGCCCTTCGCACGCAGAGCCGCGTTGGCGCCAGCCAGCAAACCCTGGGCGCCGGCTTCTTCGTAACCAGTGGTGCCGTTGATTTGCCCGGCGAAAAACAGACCGCCGATGACTTTGGTTTCGAGGCTGTACTTCAGGTCACGCGGGTCGAAGTAGTCGTACTCGATGGCATAGCCAGGACGAACAATGTGCGCGTTTTCCATGCCGCGGATCGATTGCACGATCTGCAGTTGCACGTCGAACGGCAAGGATGTGGATATCCCGTTCGGGTACAGCTCGTGCGTAGTCAAACCTTCCGGCTCGATGAAGACCTGGTGGCTTTCCTTGTCGGCAAAGCGGTGGATCTTGTCTTCGATCGACGGGCAATACCGCGGGCCGATGCCTTCGATCAGCCCTGCATCGGAATACATCGGAGAACGATCGAGGTTGGCGGCAATGATTTCGTGGGTGCGAGCGTTGGTGTGGGTAATCCAGCAGCTCACCTGTTTCGGATGTTGCTCTTTGGACCCCATGAACGACATCACCGGGATCGGTGTATCACCTGCTTGCTCGGTCATCACCGAGAAATCCACAGAACGACCGTCGATCCGCGGTGGCGTACCGGTTTTCAGGCGACCGACTCGCAGCGGCAATTCACGCAGACGATGAGCCAGGGCGATCGATGGCGGATCGCCGGCACGGCCACCGGAGTAATTCTGCAAGCCGATGTGGATAAGTCCACCGAGGAAGGTGCCAGTGGTCAACACCACGGAATCGGCGAAGAAACGCAGACCCATCTGGGTGACAACACCGCGCACTTGTTCCTGCTCGACGATCAGGTCATCAGCAGCTTGTTGAAATATCCACAGGTTCGGCTGGTTTTCCAAAGCTTCGCGGACAGCGGCCTTGTACAGAACCCGGTCTGCCTGAGCGCGAGTCGCTCGTACGGCCGGACCTTTGCGGCTGTTCAACACGCGAAATTGAATACCACCTTTGTCGGTAGCCATGGCCATCGCGCCGCCGAGGGCATCGATTTCTTTCACCAGATGGCTTTTACCGATCCCACCGATGGCGGGGTTGCAACTCATGGCACCGAGGGTTTCCACGTTATGCGTCAACAACAGGGTTTTTGCACCCATACGTGCTGAGGCCAGTGCTGCCTCGGTACCGGCATGACCGCCGCCGATGACGATCACTTCAAAACGGGAAGGGAAATCCACCACGCACCTCGTGCCTGCTTCAGTTAGGTAATCAGGAATAGTTTGAGCTCAGGTTTCTGGACCTGGTCGACAAGTATAGGGACTTCGCCCTTCCTAAAGAACCCTTTGCACAAAATTTAACCAGCTGTGGAGAAGTCGGGGTTATAGAAATTAAAAAGAGAGAAATTTATTAAATCTTTGTTTTTATGTTTATTTCTACTGAGCCACATTTCTGTGGATAGATCGCTGCAAGCCTTTATATTCAATATGTACAGCGATTCAAAACCCTGTGGTCATGTGCCAAGGAGGCCCTTGGATAACCGGTTTAAGCCTGTGGATGAAAGGGATGGTTATCCACAGGGGCGGTTATCTTCAGTTTTCACGCCCTGTTATCAACTGCCCTTAGTGGCACTTACTCACAGGGCTTAATCCACAGATAAATGCTGATCGAGCAAATTCCGGACACGGAAAATCCGCTCAAGCAGAAAGAATCTACTCGGCACTGGAGGAAATTTAAGGCAAGGGAGGGAACAGACAGGCGCGAACGGCCTGTCTGTGAATATCGGAAGGACTATTTACCGATGCAGAAGCTGGAAAAAATACGTCCCAGCAGATCATCCGAGCTGAATGCGCCGGTGATCTCACCCAAAGAGTGCTGAGCCTGGCGCAAATCTTCCGCCAGCAGCTCGCCAGCACCCGCCAGAGTCAACTGCGCACGGCCATGCTCAAGGGATGCGCTGGCGTGTCGCAACGCATCAAGGTGACGCCTGCGTGCACTGAAGCTGCTTTCCGAAGTCTGCTCGTAACCCATGCAGGCCTTGAGATGTTCGCGTAGCAATTCCAGCCCCATACCGCCAGATTTGGCACTAAGGCTGATGGTGACGTGGCCATCGTCACTGACTTCCAGGGCAATCGCTTCTCCCGTCAGGTCAGCCTTATTACGGATCAGCGTAACTTTTGCCGGATCCGGGCGGATTTCAAGGAACTCCGGCCATAACGCAAACGGATCAAGTGCCTCAGGAGCGGTCGCATCGACCACCAGCAACACCCGATCTGCTTCGCCGATGGCTTTCAACGCCCGCTCGACGCCGATTTTTTCCACCTGGTCATCGGTATCCCGCAGACCGGCGGTGTCGACCACGTGCAACGGCATGCCATCGATGTGGATATGTTCGCGAAGAATATCCCGGGTGGTGCCGGCAATCTCGGTCACGATCGCGGCTTCTCGACCGGCCAAGGCATTCAGCAGGCTGGACTTGCCGGCATTTGGCCGGCCGGCAATGACCACGGTCATCCCGTCGCGAAGCAAAGCACCTTGCCCAGCTTCACGAAGTACTGTGGATAATTCATCGCGCACTTTGTCGAGCATGGCCAGTACGTGGCCGTCGGCCAGGAAGTCGATTTCTTCTTCCGGGAAATCGATCGCAGCCTCGACGTAGATGCGCAGGCCGATCAACTGCTCGGTGAGGTTATGCACACGCAGGGAGAATGCGCCTTGCAACGAACGCAGTGCATTTCGCGCAGCCTGTGCAGAACTGGCCTCGATCAAGTCGGCGATGGCTTCCGCCTGGGCCAGGTCGAGCTTGTCGTTGAGGAAGGCGCGTTCACTGAATTCTCCTGGCCGAGCCAGACGACAGCCCAGTTCCAGACAACGTTTGAGCAGCATATCGAGAACAATCGGCCCGCCATGCCCCTGCAGTTCAAGCACATCTTCGCCGGTGAAGGAGTTCGGTCCGGGGAAATACAGCGCGATGCCTTCGTCCAGCACCTCTTCGTTTTCGTTGAGAAACGGACCGTAGTGGGCAAATCGAGGTTTCAATTCCCGACCGCTGATCGCCCTGGCAGCAATGCTCGCCAACGGCCCGGAAATACGGACGATGCCCACACCGCCGCGACCTTGAGCGGTGGCGACAGCTGCGATGGTTTCCCGAGGAACGCTCATAAACCAGTACCCAGACAAAAGTGACAGATAGCAAAACGCCCCACTAGGGGGCGTTTTGAGTGGTTATCCACAGTGTAAATCAGGCAGCTGCTTTGGTAGCTGCTTCGACTTTACGAGTGATGTACCACTGTTGGGCGATGGACAGGCAGTTGTTCACAACCCAGTACAGCACCAGACCAGCCGGGAACCACAGGAAGAAGAAGGTGAAGATGATTGGCATCAGCTTCATGACCTTCGCCTGCATCGGATCCGGAGGAGTCGGGTTCAACTGCTGCTGGATAAACATGGTTGCACCCATGATGATCGGCAGAATGAAGAACGGATCCTTGATCGACAGGTCAGTAATCCACAGCATGAACGGCGCTTGGCGCATTTCAACGCTTTCCAGCAGAACCCAGTACAGCGACAGGAAAACCGGCATCTGCACGAGGATTGGCAAGCAACCACCCAGCGGATTGATCTTCTCTTTCTTGTACAGCTCCATCATGGCTTGCGACATTTTCTGCCGATCATCGCCATGTTGCTCTTTCAGCGCAGCCAGTTTCGGTGCCACTGCACGCATGCGCGCCATGGATTTGTAGCTGGCAGCCGACAGCGGGAAGAAAATCCCCTTGATCAGCATGGTCAGGAAGATGATCGACCAGCCCCAGTTACCGATCAGCGCGTGGATGTGTTGCAGCAGCCAGAAGATAGGCTGGGCAATGAACCACAGGATGCCGTAATCGACGGTCAATTCCAGACCTGGGGACAACTCTTTCAGCACAGCCTGGCTTTTTGGACCGGCGTACAGAACAGCGCTGACTTCGGCTTTTGCACCTGGTGCAACGGTCACTGCCGGAGCGGTGTAGCCGATGATGTAGTTGCCTTTGCTGTCTTTACGGGTCTGGACGAGGTTGTTTTCGCCCTTCGCCGGAATCCACGCGGTCACGAAGTAGTGTTGCAACCAGGCAACCCAACCACCGTTAACGGTTTCTTTCAGCTGAGCCTTGTCCATGTCCTTCATCGACACTTTCTTGTACGGCTCGTTACTTGTCCACAGGGCGGCGCCCAGGTAAGTCGCGGTGCCGGTGGCAGTGCTGGAAGAAGGATCGGAGCTGGCGTCACGCTTCAGCTGGGCGAACATCGCACCCGACCAAGGCTTGGCGCTTTCGTTGTCGATCAGGTAGGAAACGGTTACGTCATACAAGCCACGTTTTACGGTGAAACGCTTGATGTAGTTGACGCCGTCCTTGCTGAACTTGAGGTCCACGACCATTTGGTCCTGACCGTCAGCCAGTTGGTAGATCTTCTTCTCGGAGGAGTAAACCGGGCGACCGGCTGGACTTGCGTCCGGACCGTCGGTGCCGATCAGACCGCTCTGGGCCAGATAAGTCCGCTCGTTGCCGTTATCGAACAACTGGAATGGAATTTCCGGATGGTCCTGGCGACGTGGATACAGCGGCAACGTCAGTTGGGCAACATCACCACCTTGTGGATCGATAGCCAGGTTGAGCACATCCGTTTTGATCTGGATGAGGTCTTTGCTTACAGCCACTGGTGTTTCAGTAGGTGCAGTTGCACTGGTATCACTTGGTGCGCGTGGAATGTCGTCACTGACAGAAGCATTATTGCCAGTCGCCGTGTCCGGTAGGCCCGGTGCGGTAGTACTGGAAGCAACATTCTGAGTCGGCAGGGCAGCCTGGCCATAGTCCTGGTTCCATTTAAGAACCATAACGTAGGACACGATTGCCAGGGCGACGATCAGGATCGTGCGTTTGATATCCATGATTACTCGGCCATCGAAGAAGAACGGGAGGTAGGGATAGGCGGAACCGGGTCATAACCACCGGGATTCCACGGATGACAGCGACCTAAACGACGAAAGGTCAGCCAGCCACCGCGCAGAAGGCCATGATTTTCTATGGCTTCATACGCGTAGCAGGAACAACTGGGGTAGAAACGACAGTGACTGGCCATCAGAGGACTAATGGCATAGCGATAAAACTGGATCGGAACGAGTGCCAGTTTACGCATCGGGACTGTCTACCCCTACAGTTTCGGTTTTGACTGCTGGTACCGGCTTGCTACGTGCCAGACGCTTCCAGAGCTTGCCGAAATGCTGAATCAATTCGGGGTTTTCTACGTCACCCAAACCTTTGCGCGCGACGATAACGATGTCCCAACCGACCAGTGAATCCTGGTTCAGGCGAAACGATTCGCGCATCAGACGTTTGAGGCGATTGCGCTCGACGGAGAGCTTTACGCTCTTTTTCCCGATAACCAACCCGAGACGGGGGTGATCAAGATCGTTGTTGCGCGCAAGGAGCAGGAGATTTTTCCCCGGAACCTTGCCGGTAGGGGAGTCAAAGACTGCCTTGAAATGCCGGGGAGTAAGCAGACGCTTTTCCCGACTGAAGTCCTGACTCACCTCCAGTGCCGGATTATCAAACTGCCAGACGCGCACGACCTTTGGCGCGACGACGCGACAGGACGGCACGACCGTTCTTGGTAGCCATGCGAGCACGGAAACCGTGGGTACGAGCGCGTTTGATAGTGCTTGGTTGGAAAGTACGTTTCATTGTCGTGTTACCTGGTTCGTCCACAACGGGCCGGAATGGCCCCCGTTTTAAGAGACCGGGGATTCTAGAGAAAGCAAGCCTCTAGGTCAATTTCCAACCAGCGTTTCCTTATAAATAGATCTCCAGGCCTTTTCTCGTCCGTACGCCTTCGCTAGATATAGAAATAAAGAAGGAAGTTATTTAAAGCTTTTTTGTAAAGCTTATAAAAGCTAGGGAGGCGATCATCTGTGGATAACTACCTTCAGACCTTCTATCCCGTGCTGTACAGAGAATGACAACTACGGTGGAAAACAGGGGGCAGCCTGTGCTGCACTGTCGGATAAGCTGTGGGTGGAATGGCCAGTTATCCACAGGCGGGTTATCCACCGAGTTTCACCCCCACTTGTCCAGTGCCCTCATGGGCGGTTATCCACAGAGCTTATGCACATACCATTGGTCGCCTTTTTGGCGGTTAACGCGTTGATAATTCATGGCCTGTGCGCAACCTGCATGTGGATAAGTGGACGTCTGGCCGCTACAATGGCCGCTTGTTTTTGCCTCACCGGCTTTCAACTTAGGGGATATCCGTGTCAGTGGAACTTTGGCAGCAGTGC